>CAWCHQ010000003.1:1102500-1738808 GCA_963795415.1 uncultured Pseudomonadota bacterium | reverse complement strand
GGCCCGGTGCCGCAGGGTTGATGCCCGCGCCCCCGTACGTTTCCGGAAAATGAGGCTTCTGTGGCGTCCCCGAGAGGATTCGAACCTCCGGCCCCAGGATTAGGAAACCCCGGGCTGTAGTCCCGTTAGCTTCCGCACGCCCCCGCTGGTATCCGTAATGAGGGTGGATTCGAGAGCAAGTTCAGGGTATTAGATTCCGTTACGCTCCGCCACCTTCCTCTTGACCCCGTGCCGTATGTCCTGTCAATGTCCTGTCTGAGCGACGCAGCCGGCCAGACCCGAACAGGACAGCGATGCGCGTTACGAGCGAAGGCCCGACCAAGATCACGAAGGCCACGATCGATGCCGCCTGGCGCCGGCGGGCCCCCGGCAACCGGCTGGTCATCCCGAGATAAGGAGTGCCGCGGCCTCGCCTTGATCGTGAACGCGACCTCAATGACGTGGAGCTACGCCTATCGGCCGCGAGGCACCGATCCCGGCACGGGCCGGCGCTGGCCGAACCGGACGGTGACGTTCGGCAATCCCGCCACCCACTCGCCCGATGACGCCCGGACTGAGGCGAACCGACTGAAGGGGCAGGCGGCGGCTGGCACTGACCCCGCAGCGGAGAAGAAGGCGCGCGCCGCGGCCGAATTGCGCAACCGTCGCACCACCTTGGGCCGGCTGCGGGATGACTACGCGCTCGCGCTTCCGAAGCGTCCCAAGATGCGGGGTGCCGGGGGGCCGTCGCCGGCCTACGTCGCTGAAGAACTCGCTCAGGTTCGGATGGCGCTCGCGGAGATGTCCGCCGAGGACATGCCGGTGTCCGATCTGACCGCTGCCACGTGCGCGAGCTTCTGAGCTCGGCCGAGGGCGTCACGACTGCGCGCAAGCGCTTTGGCTCACTCTCGCGTTTCCTCGACTGGTGCCAGGAACTCGGGCATACCCAGGTCAATCCTTGTGCCCTCATCGGCCGTGCCCGGCGGCCCAAGGCCCCACAGGCCAGGGCGCACTATCTCACCCCGGAGTCTCTGGCCCGGCTCTGGCGCGCAGCAGAGCAGCTGCCCGAGCCTGTGTGGCGGGACCTCGCTCGGTTTCTGATCGCCGTTCCCTGCCGGCGCGGTGAGGTGGCGCGGCTTGAGTGGGCGCACCTCGATCTCGTGGCGGCGGAGTGGCGCCAGCCCGGAAAGATGACCAAGAACCGCGACCCGCATCGGCTGCACCTGCACCCACTGGCGCTCGAGATCCTGCGAGCGCGCCGGGCGGCCGGGGGAGGGGAGGGGCTGGTGTTCCCGGCCCCGGTCTCGAGACGGCCCGTGGACACGTTCAGCGACATCAAGGCGGCCCTGAGCAAGGCCGCGGGGCTCGACGGCTGGACCTGGCACGACCTCCGCCGCTCCTTCGCCACCGCCCTGGGCGAGGCCGGCATTCCCGAGGTGGTCGCCGACGCCGTGCTGAACCACCGCCAGTCGGCGACGCGCGGTGGCGTGCTGGGCGTCTACCAGCGCGCGAGCCGCTGGCCCGAGCAGGAGCGGGCGATGGAGCTGTGGGCGCGCCAGCTGGCCGCCGCCATCGAGGGCCGCGCGGCAGAGGCGAACGTGGTGCCGATCGCTGCGCGCCACAGTTGAAGAAATGCGTGCACCGCTTCTCTCGGCGGGACTAGGCTGAGCACGACCGCCCAGCCCGGTGCTGGGCCTTTCCCTGACTGGAGTAGGAGCGCGAGGTGCCCGATCAGCGCCCAGCGGACATCACCCTCGCGGACGTTCGTGCCTGGCTCGAGGAGGCGGCATCCAAGTGCAACTGGCCCGACCTGGGCGATGAGCTGCTGAAGCCGATCGTAACCGCCTGCCGGCACGAGCGGGCGTGGTTCGCACGACAGTCCGGGCCGGGAGCAGCGACGCTGGAGAACTTCCGTGCCGGGCTTAAGCCACTCAGGAACGCGGCAGCGGTGTTCGTTCAAGAGCTTCCAGGGCTCATCCAGGAGGTCGCTAGCTGGGACGACATGCCGCCGAGCGCTCGCGACGACCTACCGGCCACACTCATACGAAATCCGCGTGATCGGTGCCTGTGAACTGGAGTAGGCTGACGGCTCTGGCGAGGGGGCAAAGCCGTGGCGCACATTGTCGAGCACCTGCCTGTGGGGGAACTGGAGCGGCTCTATCGGGCAGCCCGAGACGCGACCGCGGCGCGGCACATCCAGGCGATCTGGCTATTGGCCCAGGGGCGGACGGTGCTGGACGTCGCCAGCGTGCTGGCGTTCGTGCCGCGCTGGGTGGAGGAGTTGGCCGCACGCTACAACGCGCACGGCCCTGACGCCTTGGGCGACCAGCGACGGCGCAACGGACGCGCAGCCAGCGTGCTGACGCCTGCGCTGCTGGCCGCACTGTCCGAGCGCCTGAGGGCACCCCCCGAGGACGGCGGGCGCTGGACCGGCCCCAAGGTCGCGGTCTGGATGGCGCGCCACCTCGGGGTGGAGCGGGTGCACCCGCAGCGCGGCTGGGAGGCGCTGAAGCGGGTCCGGTGGTCGATCCAGGCACCGCGCCCGCGGCACCCGCGCGCAGCCACGCCCGAGCAGCAAGCCGAGTTCAGGGGGGGCTCGAGGCGGCGGTCGCACGGGCCAAGGCCGCGCACCCCGACCGGCCGGTCGAGGTCTGGGCCGAGGACGAGCACCGCCTCGGCCTGAAGCCGGTCCGCCGCCGTGTGTGGGCCCCAGTCGGCGCGCGGCCCATCGCCCTCGGCCACCACCGCTACAAGTGGCTGCACGTCACGGCCTTCGTGCAGCCGACCAGCGGCGAGGCAGTCTGGTTCCTGTCCACCGGCCTGAGCAAGCGGCTGTTCGAGGCCCTGCTCGCCGCCTTCGCGCGCGAGACCGGGGCTGGGCGCGCGCGCCACATCCTACTGGTGCTGGACAACGCCGGCTGGCACGGCCCCAAGGGCCTGGCCGTCCCCGACGGCATCACGCTGGTGTTCCTGCCGCCGTACTCACCCGAGCTCCAGCCCGCCGAGCAACTCTGGCCGCTGGTGAACGAGCCGGTCATCAACCGGCACTTCGCAACCCTCGATGACCTCGACGCCGCCGGCGCCGAGCGCCGCCGCCGCCTCGACCCGGCCGCCATACGCCCGCACACCAGCTTCCATTGGTGGCCCAAGCCGGTTCAGCCGAGCTGATCAGACGGAGTTGGTATCACAGCGGCGCGCGAGTGTCGATCGGCTTGCAAAAGGGACCCCCGATCGGCGTTCAAAAGGGACCCCGTTGAGAGCGGCTTGTGCCGGTAGCCCATAGGGGGACCCGCGCGCCGCGGAGTGCCCACGGGAGGCTGCGCAGCGGCGCGCGGGGGTGCCTGTGGACCCACCGGTGCAAGCCGCGGCGGGATGGGGAATCAGGCCCTGTTCTTGAACCGCCAGCTTTCGTTGCCGGTCTCGACGATGTCGCAGTGGTGGGTCAGTCGATCGAGCAGCGCGGTGGTCATCTTGGCGTCGCCCGCGAACACGCTCGGCCATTCGCCAAACGCCAAGTTGGTTGTCACGATCACAGAGGTTTGCTCGTAGGGACGACTGATCAGATGGAACAGCAGCTGGCCGCCGGAGTGGGCGAACGGCAGGTAGCCGAGTTCGTCGAGCACGACGAAGTCCTTGCGGCAAAGATACTCGGCCAGGCGGCCCTGGCGTCCGGATCGCCCCTCGGCCTCGAGCCTGTTGACCAAATCGACGACGTTGAAGAACCGGCCACGCGCACCGTCGCGGATACAGGCCCGGGCGAGCGCGATGGCGAGATGGGTTTTGCCGGTGCCGGTTCCGCCGACCAGCACGACGTTGCGCTGATTGGCGAGAAAGTTGCCGCTGGCGAGGTCGCGGACAAGGGTCTCGTTGATCGGCGTGTTGTCGAAGCGGAAGCCGTCGACATCCTTGGCCAGCGGCAGCTTGGCGATGGTGATCTGGTATCGGATCGATCTGGCGTGCTTCTCGGTGACCTCCGCGGTCAGCAGATCGCCGACGACGCGCTGCGGCTCGTGCTGGCGCTTCACCGCCGTGGAGATGATCTCGTCAAACGCAGCCCTCATGCCGTAGAGCTTCAGTTCGGACATCGTCGCCAGGATCTCGGCACGTTCCATCAAAGGCACTCCTGAGGCTGTCATAGCGGGCGCAATCGGCAGCAGGCGCGTGCCGCAGCTTCAGCGCGTTCGGGGTGATGATCGTGACCGGTGCCAACTCCGGCTCGCGGCGGCGGGCCAGGATGTTGAGAACGACATCGGCGGAGTGGACGCCCTCGCGCAGCGCCGCCAAACAGGCCGCCTCCACCGCTGGGAGCCCGTCGCTCAGCACCGCGGCGAGGATGGCGACCATCTGCCGGTCGCCGTCAGCGGACCCGGCGAGCTTGCGGCGGAATCCGCTCCAGTCCGGACGGCAGAACCCAGTTCTTGAACGGCGCCCCGTTGCGCAGCGCCCCCGGCTTGCGGGCCAGAACCGGCACATAGTGCCAGGGATCAAACACCGTCTGGTCCCGCCCGAAGCAACGCCGATGCTCACCGACGAGGCGCCCGGCTTGGCGCAGCTCGATCCGCTCGGCATAGGCCCGGATCTCGACAGGCCGGCCGACGGCGTTTGCGGCGACCGAGTATTTGTTGTTGTCGAACCGCACGAGGCAGGTCTTGGACACCGAGGCGGGCACCGCGTGGAACCCGTCGAACCGCCCGGCGTAGGGAACAAGGCAGGGCCGCTCGGCCTCGAACATCTGCCAGATCGTCCGCTCCCGGATCTCGGGATGGCGATGCGCCCTGGCATGCGCGACGCACTGGTCGAGCAGCCAGGCATTCAGTTCGTCGTAGCTCTTCACCCGCAGCCGCGGCGTGAAAAACCGCTCGCGCACCAGCCCGACCTGGTTCTCGACCTGTCCCTTCTCCCAGCCCGAAGCGGGGGTGCAGGCAACCGGCTCGACCAGGTGGTGGCTGCACATCTGCAGAAAGCGGCGATTGTAGGCACGCTCGCGGCCGACGAAGACCGCGTCCACCGCGGTCCTCATGTTGTCGTAGATGCCGCGTGTGCAGGCACCTCTGAAGCAGGCGAATGCCCGATCGTGCGCGTCGAACTGCGCATTCCGCTGAAGTCGGCCGGTGATTCCGGCCTGATGTCGGCCACCTCTTCCGATTGAAGTCGGCCGGACGTTCCGATCGAAGTCGGCCGGGGTGGCTGCCCGTGGGCTGGGCTGATCTCTTCACTGCGATATCGGCTGGGTCAAGCCATGATGGCCTCCTGAGCCTTCTTTCGTCGGAGGGATTCGCCGCGCAGCTGGATGCGATGGGCGTTGTGGACGATGCGATCCAGGATGGCATCCCCGATCGTTGGATCTCCGATCAGATCGTGCCAGCGGTCCACGGGGATCTGGCTGGTGAGCAGCATGGCCCCGCGGCCGCAGCGATCCTCGACGATCTCCAGCAGATCGTGCCGCTGCTCCGCGCCGAGCGGCTCCAGCCCCCAGTCGTCCAGGATCAGCAGCTTCACCCCGCCGAGGGCCCGCATCAGCCTGGCGTAACGACCGTCGCCGCGCGCCAGCGCCAGATCGGCGAACAGGCGCGGGATGCGCTGGTAGAGGACGGAGTGGTTGTCGCGGCAGGCCTTGTGGCCGAGCGCACAGGCCAGCCACGACTTCCCGACCCCGGTCGGACCCTCGATGATCAGGTTCTGCTTGGCCTCGATCCAGCCGCCCGTGGCCAGCTTCTGAAACAGCGCGCGATCCAGGCCGCGCGGGGTGCGGTAGTCGACATCCTCGACCGCCGCCTGATGGCGCAGCCGGGCGTAGCGCAGCCGCGCCTTGAGCCGGCGGTCCTGGCGGTCGGTGAGCTCGCGGTCGAGCAGCAAGCCGAGCCACTCCGCATGATCGAGTTCGGCGCCGCGCGGCGTGGCGCTCAGCTCCTCGAAGGCGCGCGCCATGCCGGCGAGGCCGAGCTGGTGCAACTGGTCGAGCGTGGGATGGGTCAGCACTGGCGCTCTCCTCAATGGTAGTAGCCGGAACCGCGGATGTTCGGGTGCAGCAGCGGCAGCTCGCCCTCACGGGCCGACGTTGTGGGCGGCTGACGATCGAGGCCGTGCTGCAGGATCGACTGCACGCTGCCGTAGGAGCGGGCGCCGATCTCCAGCCCCCGCGCGCAGGCGGCCTCCACGCGCTCGCGGCCATAGCTGCGCACCAGGCGCAGGATGCCGAGACAGGCGCGGAATCCCTGCTCGGGATGCGGCCGGGTCTCCAGGATCAGCGCCGTCAATCGCGCGGTCGCCGCGCCGATCGCGGCTGCCTCCTGGCCGATGCGCGGGATCGTCCACTCGGCCTGCCGCCGGTGCGACCGCGGCATGTGCTCGGGCAGGGTGGCGTGCCGACCGCGCGCGCCACCGCGCAGATGCACCGCGACCCGCTCGCCCCTGTGGAACAGCTCGATGGTGCGCGCGGTGATGCGGGCCTCGACCTGCTCGCGCAGCAGCCGGTGCGGCACCGAGTAGTAGTGGCCGTCGATGTCGACGTGGTAGTCGAGCGCGACGCGCCGGATGCGCCACTCGGCATAGACGAACGGTTGCGTCGGCAACGATAATAGTGCCGGCTGGTCCAGTTGCTCGAACAACTGGCGGCGGCTGACGCCCAGCTTGCGCATCGGCCGAGCGTTGAGGTCGGTGACCAGTCCTGCGATCGCCGCATTGAGCTCGGCCAAGGAGAAGAAGCGCTGGTTGCGCAGCCGCGCCAGGATCCAGCGCTCGACCACCAGCACGCCGGCTTCAACCTTGGCCTTGTCGCGCGGTCGGCGCACCCGCGTCGGCAGGATCGCCGTGCCATAGTGCGCCGCCAGGTCGCGGTAGCTCGGGTTGATCCCGGGCTCATACCAGTTCGCCCGCAAAACGCCGGCCCGCAGGTTGTCCGGCACGATCTGTCGCGGCACGCCGCCCAGGAAGCTCAGCGCGCGGACGTGCGAACCGATCCAATCGGGCAGGCTTTGCGTCCACGTCGCCTCGGCGTAGGTGTAGTTCGATGCCCCGAGCACCGCGACGAACACCTGCGCCGCGCGCAGCTCGCCGGTGCTGGCGTCCACCACCATCGCCACCGTTTGCCCGGCGTAGTCGACGAACAGCCGCTCGCCGGCTGGGTGTGTCTGGCGCATCGTCGGCGATAGCCGGCTCTCCCAGCTCCGGTAGAGCTCGCACCAGCGGCTGTAGCCGTAGCCGCTGGAATGGAGGGTCCGGTATTCCTCCCACAGCAGCAGCAGCGTCACCCCCGGGCGGCGCAGCTCGTGGTGGACCGCCGTCCAGTCCGGCTCCGCCTTGTGCCGATGACCCGGCTGCGAGCCGCCAAGCGGGGCGAACAGCAGCGCCTCCAGCCCCTGGTCGATCACCGTCGCCGGCAACGGCCAGCTCAGCCCCGCCGCGGCAACCCGATCAAGGCACAGCCGCACCGTGCTGCGCGCCACGCCGACTGCGACCGCAATGGCGCGGTCGGAGAGGCCGCACTCGTACTTCAGTCGAAGGATCTCACGCACACGTCGCATCGACACTCTCTCGGCCGGCATCGGTCTCCCTCTCGCCCTGACGAGAGGACAGACCGCTCACCTGCCCAGCGGTCGGGCAACGCCACCCCTCTCAGGGATGGCCGAGATCAGATCGGAATGGCCGACATCACCTCGGAATCAGTGGCCGACATGAGATCGGAATGCCTGGCCGACTTGCTCCGGAATACGCACGTCGAACACCATCTCCTGCGTCTCGCGCGGATGGGCCCGCACAAACAGCATCCGGCTGTGGCATAGCCGGACGTGGGCCACCCTCACCGTCACGGTCGTGCCATTGGTCAGCACGATCTCATGGCTCCAGTCGAACTGATACGCCTCGCCGGGCGCAAAGCTCAGCGGAACAAAGGTGTCCACCGATGTCGTCGCGCGGTCACGCTGCCAGCCTCGCGCATAGCGACGCACCGCGTCGTAGCCGCCCTCGTAGCCGAGCCCGCGCAGCTCCTCGAATATGCGGGTCAGCGTCAGCCGCTCGCGGTTCGGCTTCGCCTCATTCACCGCAAGCAGGCGATCGAGCTCGTCCTGACACGGCCCAATCCGCCGCATCGGCTGGTGGTCGCGCCGGTAGCGGCATTCGGTCGCCTCCGATCGCAGCACCTTCCGCACGACCTTCCGCGAGACCCGCAGCTCGCGGCAGATCGCCTTGATCGCCTTGCCTTGAACGAAATACGCCCGGCGGATCTTCGCGACCGTCTCCACGACCAACGTCCCAAACCCGGCCCCCGATCATCCCGGAAGCCACCGTGAACCCCACCGCCAGAGGGGTCCCGTTTGGACGCCGATCACCCCTCAAACAGGGTCCTTCTTCCACGCCGATCTACACCCACGGCACCGGGAACTGTGCCTGGGGCGCCGCCTGGCCCCTCGGTCACGCCGGTCCCGCCCGAGGTGATCGCTCCCGACCAGTCGCATGGCGGGAATGCCAACCAGACTCTCAGCTCGAGTCTGGCGCAGACCAATGGCACGCTGCGCCCACCCGCCGTGGATCCGGGGATGCAGAAGACCCCAACCGAGCCGGGCACGATGCCCGTCATTCCACCTCCCGGCACGCCGGGCGGAGCGCCCGGCGCTGTCGCCAAATAACGTGCTGGCAAGCGGTTGCGGCCTGGACCCAAGGCTGTGCGCCGAGGGTCGGCAAGGTAGGCGCGGGTGCTGGAGGGCGCGAGGCATCGCGGAAGACAAAGCCTGAGGCCTGGAAATGGAAGGCGCCATTGCCGGGCGCTTCGGTTGTTGATCAGGCAACTCGGCGCCGGCCTGTCGGCTTGACGTTCCTCCTCGCCGCCAGGCGGCGTCATTGACGGCCGGGGCGTTCGCGATAGCCGGGCCCACAGAGTGGGTGGTAGGGGCTGCCGTCCCGGCTCGGCCAGCGCCGCTTCTCGCGGATGCCCTCCGTGACGCAGGGGGCGCGCCTCCGCCAGTGCCGCCCTCCTGAGCAGTCAACACTGCTTTGTCCATGATCGCGCGGAAGTCGCGCAGAAAGCCGATCCTCTCAGTGGACGATACCCGGAGACAACTGCCGATGACCTCCTGCACCAGCACCGCGTCGCGGCAGTCGCCAGCCATACGGGAGTAACTAGACGACGCGGTTTCCCGCTTCAACGTCCTCCGTCAAAGCCATACCGCCCGGATTCCCCCTCTGTTGACTTCCATCCTGCCGCCGAAGAATCTTGCGGGGCGGCATTCTGTAGGGAATGCCTGATCCGGAGCGGCAGCGCTGGGCGCGCCGCGACGCGCGCAAGGCGGCCGAAGCGCGGCTGCGCTCGACAAGAAAACACATCTGCGGCGAGGAAGACCAGGACTTCCGCCAGCTGCGCATCCAGTTGCGCGACGACGCGGCCCAGCTGGGCCAGCGTTTCCTTGGCAGCCTGCGGCATGTCTGTTTCAGCAACCTTCTGCAGCAGCGGCACGATGTGCGCGATGCCCTTCGCCGCGATCACACCGAACTCCGCCGCATGCCCGCGCACAGCGTTCACCAGCTGCGTCCGTTGTCGGATCAGCAAGTCGCGCGCGTTCAGGTCCATCGCCTCCGCCTGCGCCTCGGCCGACTTCACCGGCACGAAGCGCATGCTGGGGCGGGAGGCCGCCTCCGAGATCGCCTCGGCGTCGTTGCGGTCGCTCTTGCCGCGCTTGACGAACGGCTTGACATACTGCGGTGGGACCAGCCGCACCGCGTGACCCAACTCTTGCGCGAACCGGCCCCAGTGGTGAGAGCTGCCGCACGCTTCCAGCACCACTTCGGTGGGCGATACCTTACCAAGGAACTTCTCGAACCGAGCGCGGGTCAGGTTCTCGCGCAGGATCGGATGCCCGCGCTCGTCCAATCCGTGGACGGTGAAAACGGCTTTGGACGTGTCAACGGCAATGCGCTTAAACTCCATGGCGGGCGGCTCCTCAGATGGACGCTTCGACAGCTCCGATCTTGGCACATGATGCCGTTGGGGCCGTCCACCCCAACACAAATCGGCTAAGCCCCTGAAAGCCTAGGGATTTAGGGGATGCGCACCCGTAATACCGGCAAAACCCCGGGCAGCGCCCTGACCTGCGGCGTTGGCTGGGTGCGCTGACGGGATGGCCTCCTGAAGCGAGTCCGAAATGCCACAGGCCGCCGAAGAATGCGGAGCGGATCGATTTTCCGGATTCGCACTGGTGCGGTTTTCCGATTCGACATCGGTGTGTCACCGCCGTCCGACCTCGATTCCCTGACGCCTGGCCAACTGAAGGACCTGGTCCTGCAGTAATTACCCACCCCTGTTTCGGGCGTAGCGATCAGGCCGTGACGGTCTGCAGGATGGTGTTGAAGACGCTGGTGCCCGGTTTGAGGCGAGCGGTATCGACGACGCTGCGTATGTCGGCCTCACCCTCGGCGGCCCACATGGCACGATAGCCGTTGGTCACCTTGCGCTGGATCACCGAGGGCCGGAGGTCGCGCTCACAGGCGTTGTTGGTGGCCTCGACCTGGCCGGGCCAGTCGGCGAAGGTTAGGAGCTGATCGCGCGCTCGGCGCACCTTGTTCTGAAGTTCACGGGCCAAGTCGCAGGTGGTGGGTGCTGCCAGGATCGCGACCAGCCTGCCCGCCAGCGCGCGGCGCTTGGCGACCAGGGTGGAGGCAGCCAGTTGTGAGATGCTGTCCGCCAACTCGAAGGCCGAGGCGAGCCAGAGCGTGAGCCGAAACGGCACGGGGTCGTCGCTCACTTCCAACACGTAGGCGACGTCGCGAGCCAGGTGCGCGAGGCAGGTCTGCTGGACTTGGCCATGGCCCTGCTGGGCCGAGTTGCGGTCCGACAGCCAGACTTCGGGCTGGTGGCCAGCCATCATCGCGTGCACGACCGCGGCGGCGCGGGTCGGGGCGGCGTGGTGCACCACGGCCTCCTTGCAGCGGAACACCCAGTGATAGGCGTTGCTGCCCTCAATCCGGACGCCTGTCTCGTCCGAGGCCACCACCTTGGCCTGCCGCAGGGCTGCGACGGCGTGCTCGCCCCTCGTCTTGCCATTCCATCCGGCTGCGCCGAATGGAACCTTCGGCAAGCCTCGCCCGGCCTGGAAGCAAGTCTGGGCGCGACGCAGCAGGTTCATCAGCCCGCCCTGGCTGATGGACAGGCCGAACAGGTCGGCCAGTGCCGCCTGCAGCCGCTCGTAGGACAGGCTCTGAAAGGTCTTGAGGTAGGTCGCCAGCGTGTGCAGGCGCGGGCCGAACGGCGTGCCTGTCGCGGCGGGCGGCGGCGCTGCCACGACCCGCGCCCCACAGCCGGGACACTGCACCGCCAAGCGTCGGTGGTGCTCGACGATTGGCTTGATCTCCGGCAGCTCAATCCGCTCGTGCACGCTCACCGCTTCGCTGGGCAGGTCGGGCGACAGCGCCCTGCGGCAGCACGGGCATTGCTGCGGGGCGTGATCGACGACGCGGTCCACCTCCCTGCTGAGCGCCCGACTATGGCCTTCATGTCCGGGCTTGGCACCTCCGGGGCGGGCTTGCTCGCGACGCGCTTTGCGGTCTGTGGACGGCGGCTTGGACGAGGTGCGCGAGGTCTTCTCCGGCCGCTGCAGCCGCAGCACCAACTCGATCAGCTCGGCCTTGCTCAGGCGCTCCAGCTCGTCCCGCTGCATGCCCAAACTGCATCAGCAATGCCGCCCCGCCGCAAGGGGGGTGGGTAATTACGCGACTTGGCCCGTGAACTTCAGAACAAGGTGCGCCGAGCGCGCGATCAGCTCCTAACCTTCGACTGGCCCGGCCAGGTCGAGGCCACCAACAACGCCTGTGAGCGCGACCTCCGGCCCTCGGTGATCCAGCGCAAGGTGACCAACGGCTATCGTGCCATGTGGGCCGCCGAGGGTGAGGCCGACATACGCAGCGTCGTCGATACCGCTCGCCTCAAACCGGGCACCAGCGTCTTCAACACCATCCTGCAGACCGTCACGGCCTGATCGCTACGCCCGAAACAGGGGTGGGTAATTACGTCCTGCAGTTGCTGGCCGAGGTCGGCGCATTGCAGCAGACCGTTGCCGCCTTACGCGAGGAGAACGCCCGGCTGAAGGGCCTGAAAGGCCGGCCCGTCATCAAGCCCAGTGGCATGGAACAGGCCACGGCGCCGTCAGGGACGAAATCCCCCCGCGACAAGCCCCGCCGCGGCAAGGTCAGATCCCGCGTCAGCGTCGAAGACCGTGTGCTGAGCATCGCCGCACCGGCGGGGTCGCGCTTCAAGGGCTACGAAACCTACCTGGTGCAGGATGTGATCCTGGCGGTGCAGGCGATCCGCTACCGGCGCGAGCGCTGGGTCACGCCGGACGGCCAGACCCTCATCGCACCGCTGCCGGGGGGCGTCGCCGGACATTTCGGTCCCGAACTCCGTCGCTTGGTGCTGATGCTGTATCATCAGGGCCAGTCCACCCTGCCGCGCCTGGTTGCGCTGTTGCGCTCGATCGGTGTGGCAATCTCCGAACGGCAGGTGCAGCGGCTGCTGACCGAACGCCCCGATCCCTTCCTCGCCGAGAGCCGGGACGTGCTGCGCGCCGGACTTGCCAGCGCCTCCTGGATATCCGCCGACGACACCGGCGTGCGCCATAAGGTCGCCAACGCCTTCTGCACGCAGATTGGCGATGGCCGCTTCACCTTCTTTGCCACGCGCGGATCAAAAAGCCGGCTGAACTTCCTCGACCTGCTGCGCGCCGGGCATGCTGACTTCGTGCTGAATGAGACAGCGTTCAGCTACATGCGCAACCATGCGCTGCCCGGGCCGTTGATCGCCCGGTTGGCGGCTCAGCCGGACACGGCGTTCGCCGATCAGGCAAGCTGGTCGGCGCATCTCGACCGGCTTGGCTTCACCGCCCTGACCACCTCGCCCAATCCGGTGCTGCTCGCCACCGAAGGCGCGATCTGGGGCAGCGTCGCGGCGCACGGCTTCCTGCGCGGCACTGTGGTGCTGAGCGATGACGCCGGTCAGTTCGCCGTCGGCGATCACGCGCTCTGCTGGGTCCATGCCGAGCGACTGGTGCACAAGCTCGACACCTTCACCGACACCCAACATGCGGCGCAGCAGCGCATGCGCGCGCTGACCTGGGACCATTACGCCGACCTCAGAGCCTATCGCGCCAATCCCGCAGCACGCCGCCGGCGGACGCTGCGGGCGCGGTTCGATCGCATCTTCCACCGCCGCACCGGCTTCGCCACGCTGGATCGGCTGCTGGCGCGGCTGCGGGCCAACAAGCCGGAACTGCTGAAGGTGCTGGATCGGCCCGAGGTGCCACTGCACACCAATGGCTCCGAGAACGACATCCGCTGCCAGGTCACGCGCCGCAAGGTCGGCGCCGGGACACGCAGCCATCGGGGCCGCGACTGCCGCGATGCATTCCTTGGCTTGGCCAAGACATGTGCCAAACAGGGCATTGCATTCTGGGATTATCTTGGCAGCCGGTTGAACGTGCCGGGCGGCGCCGCCATTCCGCCCCTGCCGGACCTGATCCGCTGTCGTGGACAGCCAGCCTGACGCTGATCCCGGCCCAGGGTTTTGCCGGTATTACGCGCACCCTGATCAAGCCACTGATATCGTTCGCTCTCGGCGAGATTTATGCACCAATGCCGAGTCCGTTACAGCCGCAACCTGACGCGGCGTGCAGCGTTCGGACTGCGCCGCGATTTGCCCGCGGTAGCGGGTCTCTGGCCGCTCGGGGCACAGTGCAGACAGGGAGATCGCGTATGAGGTGGTGGTTGATCCCAGGTGTGGCGTTGGCCCTCGCCGCCTGCGCCGGCAGCGGCGTGCCGCCGGCGAACGGCGTGCAAGCGCGCTACGAGCCTTCGGCCGGGGCGGTCCGAGTGCTGGTCAGCAACATCAGGCCGATGTCGGACGCTGAGCTGATCGGGTCTGACGGAAGCCAGTATCGAACAACGGGCGTTGTGCTGGTTAGCGGGCCACACGTCCTGTACAACCCGCCTCCCTCGATCGGCTTTAGCATCGGGGGCTTCGGGCTCATCGGCTGCTGTAGCGGGATCGGCTCAGGCGTGGGCGTCGGCCTGCCAGTCGGTCGGCCAACGCCAGCGGCGGTCAGCGACCAGTACTTGACGTCGGCTTCTATCCCGGCGCCCGCCGACTACGCCAGAAACTGGTCGAGCTATCAACTCCAGGTCCGGATTGGGGACAGCGCGATGCTGCTCAGCGCCCCTTCGCCTGGCTAGCTGTAGCCGCTCGACATCATCGACGGCCTTGCTCGCTTTCATCGGCGAATCCTGCTCGGATTCGTGATCGCAGACGGCCGCCTCTGCTCACATTGACTGCCTGCATGCTCACGCTCGGTGATCGGTGCTCGACATCAAGCGCGCATGTTCGCGCTCGCTGATCGCAAGATGGAACGCCCTGTAACGTGCCGGTTGGGTCTACACCCTCGGCCAGCGCTGCCTCCAAAGTGTCAATCGGCGTCGAACTTTGACCCCGGATCGGCGTCCAATCGTGACCCCGTGTTGTTTGCTTGTGCCGGTAGTCCATAGGGGAGACCCTCGCGTTGCGGAGTGCCCATGCAGAGGCTGACGCAGCGGCGCGCGGGGGGTCGCCCGTGGACCCACCGGTGCAAGCCCTGGCGGTTGCTTGTGAAGCTCAGGCGCGGTTCTTGAAGCGCCAGCTGTCGTTGCCGGTCTCGACGATGTCGCAGTGATGGGTTGGGCGATCCAGCGGCGCGGTGGTCATCTTGGCGTCGCCCGCGAACACGCTCGGCCATTCACCAAAGGCGAGGTTCGTGGTGACGATCACCGAGGTGCGTTCGTAAAGGCGACTGACGGTGTGGAACAACAGTTGCCCGCCGACTTGGGCGAACGGCAGGTAGCCGAGCTCGTCGAGGACCACGAAGTCGAGACGGGTCAGGAAGTCGGCGAGGCGTCCCTGACGTCCAGCGCGGCCCTCAGCCTCGAGGCGGTTGACCAGGTCGACGGTGTTGAAGAAGCGCCCGCGCGATCCGGCACGGATGCAGCTTCGCGCGATCGCGATGGCCAAGTGCGTTTTGCCGGAACCGGTTCCGCCGACCAGGGCCGCGTTACGCTGTTGCGCGACGAAGTTGCCGCCGGCGAGATCGCGCACCAGGCTCTCGTCGATCGGCGTTCCCTTGAAGGCGAAGTCGTCGAGATCCTTGGCGAGCGGCAGCTTGGCGATAGTCATCTGGCACCTGATCGAGCGTGCCTGCTTCTCGGACATCTCGGCCTTGAGCAGGTCGCCGACGAAGCGCTGCGGTTCGTGCTTGCGCTTGATCGCCGCGGCCAGGGCCTCGTCACAGGCGCCCCTCATGCCGAAGAGCTTCAGCGTGCCCATCATGTCGAGGACTTCGGTCCGCTCCATGCTCATCGGCTCCTGAGCTGATCGTATCGGGCGCAATCGGCGGCGGGCACATGCCGAAGGGTCAGCGCATCCGGCGTGGCGATGACGGCGGTCGGTCCGGGATCGCGCTGCCGGGTGAGGATGTTGATGATCACGTCGGAGGAATGGACGCCTTCGGCCATCGCCTGCGCGCGGGCCGCTTCGACCGCCGGCAGCCCGTCGGTCAGCACGGCTGCCAGAATGGCGACCATCTGCCGGTCACCATCGTCAGATCCGGTAAGGCGACGCCGCACCCGCTCCATCGCCGCGGGCAGGATCCAGTCCCTGAACGGCGCGCCATTGCGCAGGGCGCCAGGCTTGCGGGCCAGCACCGGCACGTAATGCCAAGGATCGTAGATTGTCTCGCCCCGTCCATAGCGGCGGCGATGTTCCCCTACGGCGCGTCCGTCCTGACGGATGACGATCCGGTCGGCATAGGCGTGGATCTCGACAGGTCGGCCGACCGCCCCGGCGCTGACCGAGCACTTGTTTTTGTCGAAGCGGACCAGGCAGGTCTTCGACACCGAGGCCGCCAGCGCGTGGAAGCCGTCGAGGCGACCGCAGTGGGGAACCAGCTTTGGCCGCTCGTCCTCGAACACCTCCCACACTGTCTGCTCGGGGCGCTCCGGATGGGCATGCGCCTTGGCGTAGGCGATGCACTTGTCCAACAGCCAACCATTCAGTTCGTCGTGGCTGTTCACCCGCAGCCGTGGCGTGAGGAAGCGCTCGCGCACCAAGCCGGCCTGGCTCTCCACCTGGCCCTTCTCCCAGCCCGCGGCCGGTGTGCAGGCAACCGGGTCCACCAGGTGATGGGCGCACATCTGCAGAAAGCGGCGATTGTATTGCCGGTCCTTGCCGACAAACACCGCCTCCACCGCTGTCTTCATGTTGTCGTAGACGCCGCGTGTGCAGGCGCCCTTGAAGAAGGCAAACGCCCGCTCGTGGGCGTCGAACACCATCTCCTGCGTCTCGCGCGGGCAGGCGCGAACGAACATCATGCGGCTGTGGCACAGGCGAATGTGCGCGACCGTCACCGTCACCGTGACGCCGCTCATCAGGACGACTTCGTGGCTCCAGTCGAACTGGTAGGCCTCACCCGGCGCGAACGACAGCGGCACATACGCCTCGGCCGTCTGTCCGGCGTGCTGCCCGCTCCAAAGCCGGGCATAGCGGCGAATTGCGGCGTAGCCGCCGTCGTGGCCCAACCCTCGCCACTCCTCGAAGAGGCGAACGAGCGTCAGCCGTTCGCGCGTCCCGCTCTCGGCGTTCTTCGTCAGCAGCTTGTCCAGCTCCGCCTTCCAATGCCCGATCTTGGGACGCGGCTGAACCTCCCGCTCATACGAGAACGACGTCTCGCCCGACCGCAGCACCTTGCGAACCGTGTTGCGCGACACCTTCAGGTCACGCGCGATCTCCTTGATCGACTTGCCCCTGACGAAATGCTCGCGTCTGATCCGGCCGACCGTCTCCACAATCAGCATCCCCCACCGCCCACCTCGAACTGAAGTGCTCGATCAGCTTGCGTAAGGGCGCTGGATCGCGGGCGAAGGTGTATGCATCCGCCCATGCCTCTTCGGCGATACGATCGAGGTAGCTCTCTGCCTCGGGCAGCTTCGCCTGGAACGCCGCCGCCAGGACCGGCAGGTCTGTCTCGCGCGGATCACAGAACCGGCGCGCGACCTCCGGATCGCGGATGGCGAAGGCGGCCGGCAGGGTCAGGATACCGTCGCGAAGATCCTCCACGCCGCCACCCCCCAGCCCGATCGCGCCACGCACATCGGCCGCGTCATCGCAGCCGTGATAGAGCAGCCCAAGCAGGCCGCCGAAGCGGCGCAGCGCCTCGCTGCGGTCGCCGAGACAGGCCGCCACCTCGAACATGGACCCGGTGTCCTCCGCGGCGATCCGGCGCCAGTCCTCGATCCCTAGCGGGCTGCGGCGCAGCCGCCACTACAGGCATTCCGCCACGCCCAGGCGCTTCATCAGCTCGGCAATCAGTCCGATCGCCTGGCGGTCATCGCTGGCCAGCCGAAACCCGTCAGCGACGATGTAGCCCGACGCCATGAGCGCTGGAAGCTCGCCGAAACGGGTATGCAGTGTGGGCTTGCCCCGCCGCTGCGACGAACGGTCCACAATGTCGTCAATAATAAGAGAGACGTTGTGGATCAGCTCCACCAGTAAGGCGGAGCGGATGACCGCTGGGCCGATCTCGGCGTCGGTCATGGCGCGATAACAGGAGAAGACGGTGAGCGGGCGGAAATACTTCGAGGCACCGCAGAGCTGCCAGCGCAGGAGGGGATGGAGCTCGGCGTCGCTCGCCTCCACCCAGCGCGCGATCTCGCGCCGTAGCGATGCCATAGCGCCAGCAAAGCCGAGATCGTCATGAAGCGAGTACGCGCCTTCGGCTCCGACCGCCGCCTCAGCCGGATCGAGACTCGACCTGCCGTCGGTCACGGCTTTGCCTTCCAATAGCGGCGATCCGTGCTCCCGGCGGACATGCTATCCGCAACTCCCGTTGCGACGCTGTCCAGCTCGCGCTGGAATGCCCGCGCTTCGTGCAAAGCCACTTCGCCCTGCTCGCGCAGCCAGCTCCGGATGGCATCAGCCATCATTCGCTGCCGTTCTTCAGGCAAGTCCCGGTCCAGCAGTGCGGCGGCGAGCGTGCTCAGGACCTGGTGTTCGTGAGCACCCCAGGTCTCGGCAGTTCGGCGCCAGTATCGAACCCCGCTTAACGCGGCGAGGAGATAGGCCTCGGCCATCAGTGAAAAGAGCATACCGGCCCGAGGCCCACCGGTCAGGTCCGGAAGCTGGTCGAGCCTCCCCTGCGTCAGCCCGCTCCATATCGAGGCGAAATCGGCTAGCAACTCACTGATTCGAGCGATCGACGCAGGCGGATTCGAGGCTGCCGCGGCGCTCCTGGACAGCAAGTCGCGAAGCATCCGCAGCAAATCGTCGGCAGAGTCGCCGCCTTCTCTATCGCGCGGCTCGCCTTCGGAGGTGTCGGTCATGGCCTCCTTTCAGATCTCAAACTCGCGGGACATCGTCCCCGTCGGGACCGCGCTTCGGACGAGGCGGCCCGGCCGCGCGATGCGCGCGCAGCCGGTCCATTTGGTCAGGCCATATCATATCGGACAGTCCCGAAATCGCGGAGAGCCCGCGCACGTAGTCACGATACGGGCCACCCAAGGTATCGGGAAGCCGCGACCAGACATCGTCGGAGCCGCTCGCACGTACCCGCCGTGTGGCATCAAGCGCCTGCTTCGCCAATGCCTCGGACAATGCCAAGCTCAGCACGGTGCCGCGGCCGAGCAAGCTTGCCGCCGACAGGACGCTTGCGAGCTGGACCTGCAATAAGGCCTTCAGCATGGCCCCCCTTCTCACCGCCTGCGCCTCGCCGCGTGCCGCAATCGTGTTCGCGCGCCGGGCAAATTTCACTTATACTAGAATCGCCGACTATCCCTGTCCAGCGGTTGCCGGAGCGTCGCGATGTCGCGTGTGACCATCATCGGTGCGGGAATTGCAGGGCTGTCGGCGGCGCTGCGTCTGATTGAGCGCGGCTTTCAAGTCACCATGCTTGAACAAAATCACTTTGCCGGCGGCAAGCTCGGCGCCCATCGGCACGGGCGCCGTTACGCCGAGCATTCATATCATATGTACCTTAACTGGTACCACAGTTTCTGGCAGATCATGGAGGAAGTCGGCATCCGCGATCGTTTCCGCCCGCAGCCGGAGGCGACGTATATTCACCGGGACCAGCCGGATCGCCTTGTCAGATATCGGAATGCTGGCTCCCCGGATGAGTTCTGGCCGAACATCCTCTCCGGCCTTGTTTCGCCCCTTGATATGTTCCTCTACGGCTACTCGCTTGCGGATTCCCGCTTATCGGCCAATCGACCCGCTCTTGTACTTTGCAGCAGGGAAGCGCAAAGTCGCTCTGAACGCGGCGTCTCGGAGCAGAACGGTGCGGGCAATCATGAAGGGGCTGACGGACGTTGAGTTCGAACGACTCTACGGGACGGAGGGTCAGTGTCTGGCGGCGTTGGTGGCGGCGCGCCAACGTGAAGGAATGCCTTGCCCGCGCTGCGCCAATCTGAAGAGCTATGTCTACGGCCGCCGTGTCGGCTGCACGCGCTGCGGCCGACGTTGGTCGGTCACCGCGGGCACCGTGATGGCGGACACCAAGCTGCCTCTGACCACTTGGTTCCGCGCCATGCACCTGATGAGCAGCACCAAACAGGCGATCTCGGCGGTCGAGCTCGGCCGCAGGCTGGGCCTGGGCTATGAGACGGCCTGGTATCTGCACAAGCGGCTCCGCCACGCCATGACCGAGCGGACGGAGCGCTATTCGCTCGGGGGCGCGAGCGACGACGATGCCGCGCCGCCGGTAGTGGAGGCGGATGACGTGTATCTGGGAGGTGAAAGGAACCAAGGCAGCGGAACCGAAGGCAAGACCTGCGTCATCGTCGCCTGCGAGCGGCATGCGGACGGGCGCATGGGCCATGTCGCGATGCGCGCGGTCAGCGCCTTCTCCAGCGAGGCGGTGGCCGCGTTCCGCGATGCCCACATCGCCGCCGGCGCGACTGTGCACACGGACGGCTTGCGGGCGTTCAACGCCTTCGGTGAAGCCGGGCGGACGCATGTCGCCACCGTCACCGGCGGTGGGCGTCCGGAGCGCGAGCGCAGCGCCCCGTTCTTCACCGTCAACACCCTGGTCGCCAATCTCAGTACCGCGCTCAAGGCCACCCACAAGCGGCTCTCCCCCAAGCATCTGCCCGACTATCTCGGCGCCTTCTGCTGGACCACCAACCGGCGCCGCAACATGCGAGGCATGGTCAACGCGCTTTGCCGTGCCGTCGCTGCGTCGTCCCGTCTGACCCACAAAGGCGTCTACCCGTGACGGGTCGATTGGCCGATAAGCGGGTTGCGGATTTGCTTGGGACGCCATTCCCGCAGGGCGCGCATCTCGACCGGGTGAGCGTGCTCGGCTTCTTGCAGACCCGCCCGTACATGACCGAGGTGGCGCGCGGCCTGCACCGGGAGACGCTGGCCAAGGCCTTCGCCTGCCCAACTTACCTATCGGACTCCGTCACCTACCGCAATTTCGTCGCCTACGGCTTCCGCCAGCCCTCGCCGATGGTATGGCTGCTCAAGGGCAACACGCAGCAGACCATGATGCGTCCCTTGCTCGACCATCTTGAGGCGGTTGCCGCGCGCAACCGATCTGCCGGAGGCGCCGGCTCGTTCGAGATCCGCTATCTTCGCCGCGCTGACCGCCTTCTATTGCGGGACGGAAAGGTCGCGGACATCGCGGTCTCGGTGCTGCCGCGCAGCCCCACGGTCGACGGCGGCCAGCACGTGCCCGCGCTGCGCACCGAGGATACGCCAATCGAGGGCGATGTGATCGTCGCGGTGCCGCCGCAGGCGTTATCGAGACTGATCGATCCCGTGCTGTTCGACGCTGCGCCAAGCCTCGCCGATGTGCGCAAACTGCAATCCCAGCCGAGGGCCTCGCTCGACATCTACTTCCGGAAAAAACTTTTCAACGTGCCCGACGGGATCACAGTCCTGCTCAATTCGCCTCATGCGCTGACCTTTCTTGATCTTTCGCAACTCTGGCCCCGCGATCCGGAGATGCCCGATGTCACGGTCCTCAACCTGGTGGTATCGGATTTCAGCGTGTTCGTTCCCGAAACTGGGTTGCCCGACCAGGACCAGGTGCTTGATTTCGCGCTTGCCGAGCTCGGTCATTACCTGCCCTTCGACGCCGCCGACATCGATCGCGAGAGTTGCCACTTGCAGACCAATGTCGCCGAGCCGCTATTCACCAACCAGGTCGGCAGCTGGGCGTTCCGCCCCGGCACGGTCTGCGCCGTGCCGAACCTCTTCATTGCCGGGGACTATTGCCGGACGGTGGTGGACGTGGTCACCATCGAGGGCGCGGTCATGAGCGGGCTCACGGCCGCCGAGGCGGTGCGCCAGCGCGCCCATCGGGGTGCCCCGGTTGCCATCCGCGTGCCCGACGTCTATCCGCAATCGCTGTTGACGGCGGCGAAGTTCATGGGGATGCCGGCTGCCTATGGGGCGAAGGCCTTGGCCACCGCGGAGCAGACGATGCGCGCGCTCTACCGGGACACCTTCCCCAATGGGTGACGCTCACTGCGGGCAGGACACCGCTTCCGAGCAGTCTGCCCACATGGACTCCGACCAGGTGTTGGCGGCGGCGACTTGCCGCGGCAGGCCGAGATCGCGCAGCAGCAGACAGACACAGGCCTGTCTGGTCCATTCTGCCCTTCCAAGCCGGCAGACGCATCGCTCCTGCGTGCCGTCGCCCAGCGTGAGCGCGACATTGCCGCCGATCTGCATTCCTTCCCCGCTGCCGCTGCGCGTGATGACCATCTTGCAGGGCGTGCCGTCCCTCACCCCCCAGGTGTAGCGGGGGATGCTGCGCGAGCGGGCCGTGCCGAAGCGCGGGAGACTTATCGACAAGGCGGTGGAATCACGACGATCGATGGCCACGTGCACCATGTGGCGGTCATAGGTGAACGCGAGATCCGGAGCCAGGGTCTTGGAATAACCCCAGAGCTCGCGGGCGCGGCAGACGTTGAACGGGTCCGAGACGGTCAGGCTCAGGAACAGCGAGCCCGGATTCTCGGTCGGGAGGCCACGCGGGCGCACCAGGGCGCAGACACCGATTTCGAAATAGACGCCCAGATCGGTCTGCCGGTAGTCCACCCCCATAATCGAGAGCGGCGTGCGCCCGCTGCCCAGATCGACCGCCATGAACGGGTCGCCCCGCTCGTCGAGATGGCGCTGGAGGCGCGCGGCATCCACGAAATAGATCGCGAAACCCTGCGAGGCATCGACGATCCGCACCGGGAACACCACCGGCACACCCTCGACGGCATGGGTGCGGGGCGACGGTGGCTGGCTGTCGAAGCTTGGGGGTGGGGGCTCACGCCGTTCCCGGGCGTTGACGTCAAGCCGGCGGCTCAGAGCGTCCAGTCCCACCGGCAGCACCGACGCGATCTCGCCGGCGTAGCTGGCGGTGCCGAAGGCCAGATCCCGCGACAGCGCCTCGACGCGCGGGGACTGATCGAAGGCCGCTTGCATAGCGTAGCGCGTGGCACGTCCGGCATAGTGGCGGTTGATGTCCCAGACCGACCGCCAGAGCCCGGCGCCGAAGGCTGTGTATGCTCTTCCGAGCCGCGACAGGCGGTCGGACCCCATCGGCGGCGGCTCAAGCGACGGCACGGATCCGACCCGGTCCGCCCAGCGTGGATCGTGACGCGGCGCGGGACCGGAACGCGCGACCTCGGTCTGCGGCGCGATCCCCAGCCGCGTGGCGGTGACGTCGTCCACCTCGCCCGTTTCCTCGAGCCCGTGCCGCCGCTGGAGAAGCTGCACCGCCTGCCGCGTGCCGGGACCGAAAAAGCGCCGTTTCACCTCCGCTTCCGGAACCTCGAGCCCGGCGCGCGCGAGCGCGTCATGCAAGGCGGGAACCTCGTCCCCTATTATTGATCCGGCTTGGGTAGTGTTGGAATTGCCGCGTGGTTGATCCAGTTTGGTAGGATGGATCATGTGGACATGCGCAAGCTGCCGGCGGCAGCCCAAGAGGAGCGTCGGCGGCAGGTGGTGGGACTACGCGAGAGCGGCCTGACCTACGAGGCGATCGCGGCGCAGACGGGTCTGACCCGGACGGGGGTGTTCAACATCTGCCGGCGCTTCGCGGCGGCGGGGATGGCGGGCTTGCGCAGCGGACCGCGCGGTCCGGAGCCGGGGAGCGGGCGGTTCCTGAATGCGCGGCAGGAAGCGGAGATTCGTGAACTGATCTGCCGGCACCCGCCGGACCAGCTTGGCCTGCCGTTCGCGCTGTGGAGCCGTGCGGCGGTGCGCGCCCTGATCGAGCAGCGCTGTGGGGTGCGGCTCGCGGTGCGCACCATGGGAAGCTACCTGGCGCGCTGGGGGTTCACAGCGCAGAAGCCGCTGCGGCGGGCCTATGAGCAGCGTGCAGCCGAAGTGCGCCGCTGGCTGCGGCGGGACTACCCGGCGATCGTGGCTCGGGCCAAGCGAGAGAAGGGCACGATCTTCTGGGGCGACGAGACCGGCTTGCGCGCCGATGACGTGCGCGGCCGCAGCTACGCCCCACGCGGACGAACCCCGGTGGTCCGCCCCAATCACCGGCGGGCGGGCGTAGGCCTGATCTCGGCGGTAACCAACAAGGGCGAGCTGCGCTGGATGGTGCTCGACGGCGCGATCAAGGCACCGACGCTGATCCGCTTTCTCGACCGCCTGATCCGCGATGCCGGCGGCAAGGTGTTCCTGATCTTGGACAACCTGCCCGTCCACCGTGCCCGTGCCGTGCGGGAGTGGCTGGCCGGGCGCACCGCGCAAATCGAGGTGTTCCATCTGCCCTCCTACAGCCCCGAGTTGAACCCTGACGAGTGCCTCCATGCCGACCTCAAGCAGGCCGTCACCCGTAAGCCGCCCGCCCGCAGCAAGCAGCAGCTCAAGTGCACCGTCATCAGCCACATGCGCAAGCTCTCGAAGCTGCCCGAACGCGTGCGGAGCTACTTCGGGCACCAGCCTGTCCGTTATGCTGCCTGATTCAAGATCACCCAAGCCGGATCAATAACCCGACCGACAGGTTCGACAGCGGCATCGGTGCGGCTCCCTCGTCTTGGTGGCACGTCGTGCTTACGAGAATTCGAAGCGAAGCAGCGCCCGCTTGTCTCGCACCGCATATTGCACGCGCTCGAATACCCGGAATTGAAGTACGCCGTTCGGATCAGGCTGGATAAATGCCACATGCGGTTCGGAGCCGACATAGATCGAGACGGAGTCGCCGCTCAAGGAAGCCAGAAGGCCGAACGCGCCCGCCGCGTTCCATCCTCCCGTTCGCCGCAAAGCTCCGGTTGAGTAAAGGCCCGCAGTGATCACCTGCTTGACTATGCTTAGGAATGTGGCCGACGAATTACCCTGCGTTCGATACAATTTTGCATAGGCATCATCCGCCGTCAAGAAGGCATACGGTCCCGGCTCCCCGAGCCCGGTCAACTGGCCAACGCCGTCCAAGACGTGCTGAACAACGTCCCGCGGATATTGCGTGGAAGGCATTGAATGTGCCTTGCAGGCGTCCTGCATCAAGCCTTTCTGAACCGATTTAGGATCGGTAATCCGTACGCTGGGAGATAGCGCCGCGCTTCCGCCCACCGTCACGTCTTGTCCGCTCACGATTGCCTGGCCCTGAAGCAAAACCAAATCTTCGGCAAGCGCCAGGGTCTTGGCAACGCGGCGCGCCAGTTTCCGACCGGTGTGCTCGGTCGCTTCCTTCTCCGCCTGAGCTTGCGTGAGCTGGAAGCTGCTCTGCATCTCTACCAGAGGCTTTGTTGCTCCCTCCTCCATCCGCATGTTGGCAACGTCCAGCGTGTCGGCGGGCACATACAGAGCGCCTGGGACGAGTGTCGCCGGGAAGACCCTCTGCACAACCCGCACCTGCGCGGCTTCCTGCGTAGCCGCCTTGTTGATGTCGGTCCAGGTATCCGCGGCCCAGATTCCACCGCTTGCCAAGTTTGCGTTCATGCGACCCCCAGTTCGGTTGCGGCCCATGCGGGCCGATAATTTCATGCTTGTCGAAGCATATGATATCTTCGGGCCGCAACGCTGGAGGAGATCAGCCCAACGTATCTAGCACCTCGCGCGCCCGGCGCAGATCCGGCGTGTCGAAGCCTTCGCCGCAGCTGGCAAAGAGCGGCTGGAGCAGCCTCAGCGCCGCTTGTCCCCGGCCACTGTCGCGCCAGGTACCTCGGCGCAGTCCGTCGCGGTGCGCAGGTGCCAGAGCTTGAGACCCGGCTGGCGCGCAGCCGCCAGCGCCTGTTCGAAACGCCGATCCAGCTCCTCAGGCCGCGTCTCCACGGTGCGGCGCGCGAGGGCGCGAAGCCGCAGCAACTCCGGCTCGAACAGGCGCTCTCCAGTCAGCGCCAGCAGTGATCCCGAAAGCTCGAGACGGGACCAGGCTTCCGTCTGCCGTCCGGCGGCGAGCAGCAGCTCGGCATCGAGCAGAAGATAGTAGGCCCAGTAGCGCTCTGGCTCGTCGAACCGCCTATCACTACCTTGGCACTTTAGGTCTGAGTGCGCGGTCCCATCTTTCAGGCATGCAATTGGGAACCGCCTTTGGCCTGCCGCGCGATATCGACGCTGACCTCGACCGCTGGCTTGAACCCTTCCTCGCCGTGACCGGCCGCCGCACGCGGCGCACCATGGCGCCGCTGTATGTGCGCGGGCTGCTGGGGTCAGGCGGGCGCAAGAGCATCCAACCGATGGCCGAGCGGCTCGGATTGTCCGGGCACGACCAGTTGCACCACTTCATCAGCAGCCCGGCCTGGGATGACGCGCCGCTGTGGCGCGTGCTGGCCGAGCAGGTCGACCGAGAGGTCGGCGGCGAGGGCGCCGTGCTGGTGGTCGACGACACGGGCCTTCCCAAGAAGGGCGCGCTCTCGGTCGGGGTGGCGCGGCAATACTGCGGCGCGTTGGGCAAGGTGGCGAACTGCCAGGTGCTGGTCTCCCTGACGCTGGCGCGCGGCGCGGTGCCGCTGCCGGTCGGGCTGCGGCTGTTCCTGCCGCCTGCCTGGACAGACGATCCGTGCCGCTGCGAAGCGGCAGGCGTGCCGGAGGCGGCGCGCTCGGCGCGGACCAAGCCCGAGATCGCGTTGGCCGAGATCGACCGGGTGTGTGCGGCCGGTCTGCACTTTTCCTGTGTGCTGGCCGATGCCGGTTTCGGCAGCAGCCCCGTCTTCCGCCATGGGCTCAACGCGCGCGGCCTGGCTTGGGCGGTCGGCATCGCCTGCACCCAGCTTGTCTATCCGACCACGGTCAGGCCGCGTCCGGCGCGGACGCCGACCGGGCGGGCGGCCAAACACCCGGTGCCCGACCGACCACCGCGCTCGGCGGCCGAGATGCTGGAGACGCAGCGCTGGCATCGCATCACCTGGCGCGACGGCACCAAGGGCCCGCTCAGTGCCCGCTTCGCCGCCGTGCGGGTGCGCGTGGCGGACGGACGGCTCAACGCCGAACACACCCGCCTGCCGAGCGAGGAGGTCTGGCTGATCGGTGAATGGCGCGACAGCGGCGAGACGAAGCACTACCTCAGCAACCTGCCGAAGCGGACCTCGCCGCGGCGGCTGGCCGCCACCGTCAAGGCGCGCTGGTCCTGCGAGCAGGGGCACCAGCAGCTCAAGCAGGAACTTGGGCTCGGCGACTTCGAAGGGCGGTCCTGGACTGGCTTGCATCGGCACGCGCTGATGACCTGCATCGCCTTTGCCTATCTGCAACACCGGCGCCTGAAGGCGGCGGGTCGGGGGAAAAAAGCTGGGCCACAACGGACCGCCGCCACAGCCGTCGCTGCCTGAGATCCGCCGCGCCATCATCACCAAGCTGTTCGCTCCGCCTGCGGTTCCGCATCGTTGCCCACACTGCCATCGGCGGTTTTCGCGGCATGCTTCCAAAGTGCCAAGGTAGTGCTAGGATCCACCTTCACGAGCGGCTGCTCGAGGCCGCGCCGCTTCGCTTCGACCCAGCGCAGGAACAGCGGGGCAACCTCGCTCCAGGAGCGCACCGCAAGGCGCTCGGCCTGGTCAGCGAGCTCGCCGGCCAGCGCCTCCGCAGCCAGCAGATCGCCGTCCAGAATCCGCGACAGGACCACCCGGTGCAGGACTATGAGATGTGTCGCGGAATCGCTGAACGCACGCGACTCGCCGGCTGCCGCAAGACCCGCCACGCGCGCTCGCACAGGCGACCCGCCGAATTGGAGGACTAAGGCCTCGACACCGCGTACGGTCAAGTCGGGACAGAAATTGTAGCGCTGGATGCAGGCGGAGCGGAGATCCGGCGAATAGACGGTGCGGGCCGCCGCTGCATTCGTGGCGACCTGCTCCAGCCGGGCAGTATAGAGGTTGGCCACCGCCAGGTGAAAACGGCCCACGGCGATGCCGCACCGATCCTCGTGAGCGGTCGCGAGCTCGAGCAGCCGCTTTCCGTGCTGCACAAGCGCCGGGAAGTTGCAGCGCACCGTTGACAGGATGCAGCGGCCATTCAGCACTCCAAGCAATGCCTCGGTCCGGCCCAACGTTTCCCCCAGGTATTGAAGCCGGTCATAGTTCGGGTCGGCCTCCTTGGTACCGTAGCCTCTGGCAAACAGGAGGGATCGGCGCAGCGCCATGCGCAGCGCCATCTCCCACTCGTCCCGCGCGCGGTCCTGCGGCAGAGTGTCGAGCAGGGCGATGGCGCGGCTTAGATGGCGCTGCACTTCCAGGTGCGCGCCGCGGCTCAACGCGAGTAGGGCGGCCTTTTCCCACCAGGCGATGGCGGGCGCGCTTAGCCCAGCCTCGGTCAGGTGGTGCGCGAGCTGTTCCGGCTGCGACTCCAGCAGGTCCGGGAACTGCTCCTGCAAGGCGCATGCGATGCGGCCATGCAGCTCCCGCTTGCGGCTGCGCAGCAGGGCGCCATAAGCGGCCTCGGCCAACAGGGCATGCTTGAACTGATAGGCGCTGTCGGGGGCTTGCTAGTCTGACGCACGATGCCGGCGGCAACGAGCTGCTCCAGCGCCGTGTCAAGCGCGGCGGGTGCGAGCAGACAGACCAGGGCGAGCAGCCGGCGGGAGAAGTCACGCCCGATCCCAGCCGCGATCTGCGCCACCTCCTTCACCCAGTCGAGCCGGTCGAGGCGGGCGAGCAGCGAGTCCTGTAGCGTACTAGGGAGGGCGAGCGCGGGCAGCGAGTTTGCCGGGACCAGACGGCCATTTTCCTCGCGAAGCTGCCCCAATTCCAGGAGGCCCCTGGTCAACTCCTCTATGAACAGCGGCACGCCGTCGGTCTTGGTGAGGATTGCGGCCACGACCTCGTCCAAAAGTTCGGTGCCGCCTGTGATGCGGGCTGTCAGCGCGCGTGCCTCGTGAAGCGCCATTCCTCCGAGTGCGATCTTGAGCACGTGCGGCGGTTCATCCCACGGCGGCTTGAACTCCGGCCTGGATGTGACCAGCGTGAGGGCTCGCGTGCTGGTGCCCCGATGGATCCAGCGCCCGGTCAGATCCTGGGTTGTCGGATCAATCCAGTGCGCGTCCTCGACAAGCACCAGCAGAGGTGCTTCACGAGCCAAACCGGCGAGTTTTTGCAGTAGCTCATTGAGCACGCGCCATCTAGCCGCGTTGGCGGAAAGAGCCAGTGTGTTGTCGCGGACGGGGCCCGCGAAACGCGCGAACGCTGAGATAATGCTGGCGAGGTCTTCGCCACCCGGTGCTTGCTCCGGCATCGCGAGGAATGGATGCAGCGGGGTATCGGCGTGCAGAGGCGAGCCGTTGAGGCGCAGCGTGGTATGCCGAACCGCTTCAATCCGCCGCGCCAAGGCCGCGACCAGACAGGATTTGCCGATACCGGCCTCGCCGGCGATCAACACCGCCTGCGCGTGCCCGGCGCAAGCCGCCCGCCAGCGATCTAGCAGCAGGTCTAGTTCCTGCGTGCGGCCAATAATCGTGCGTTCAGAGGCCACGCGCGTTGCCGTGAAGCGGCTCTCGATCCGTGCTGGGCCTAGCGCGCGCCATACCCGGACTGGGCCGAAGCCTTTGACCGGCTGGAGGCCGAGGTCACGCAAATCGAACAAGTTCCCGATCAGACGACGCGTGCCTTCGGCGATGATCATCGTGTCGGGCTCCGCCAAGCTTTTCAGGCGGGCTACGAGGGGCAGAGTGTCACCATAGGCGAAGTCGGGGTGGGCCCTGTCGCCAACCGCAACCAAGCCGGTAGCCACCCCGACCCTCGCCTGTAGCTTGAGGCCGGTGCGGGCACCACGTTCGCACGCCATAGCGAGCAGGTCAAACCCGGCATGCATGGCGCGCTCCGCCGCATCCTCCAGGGCTTGCGGGTAGCCGAAAAAGCCCAGCACGCCGTCGCCCATGTAGCAGGCCACGTGGCCGCCAAAGGCGGCAATAATCGCGGCACAGCCATCCAGATAAGCCTGCATGACCTCGCGAAGATCCTCGGGATCGAGGCGAGATGCCAGCGCGGTTGAGTCGACCATGTCGCAAAACAGCGTGGTCAACTGTCGCCGTTCGGGATCGCGGTGGCCTATCTCCACGGGGCACTCCGAATTCCGGGGCGGCGCGTCCTTGAGTGTCGGCTCACCCCAGTTACTGGTGGCTCTTCGACATAAGTCGGTTACGGAAAGTGATTTCTCCTAAGACCAGCATGCCACAATTGCTTGCGCAGCAAAAGGGGTGAGTGCGCCAACGGGCCTCCCACGAATGTACGATTGGCCAACGCGGACCGTGCAGAAGCGTGGTGCACGGATCCGTCGGTGGTGCTGGGGAGGCAACTGGCATAGGAGAGTGCTCCCTCTCATAGGCGCTAAAATAACGCTTGGCCCGACGCGGATCGGCTTGGTTCCAGGGGCGGATGCAAGACGTGGCATCGGTCCTGACGGACCAGTTCCCTGACCTATCGAAGCGGCTTCCGGCCGGCGTCGCCCTCGATACGCTCGCGCGGGACACCAAAGCGATCCAGCGCGAACGTGCGCTTGATGGTGGGGCGAGCCTGTTGCGGATCGCTCTGGCCTGCGGACCTGGCGGGTTTTCGTTGCGCCAGACCGCAGCCTGGGCGTCCCTGTTGGGGATCGCCGACCTCAGCGATCCCGGCGTCAAATATCGGCTGGATGAGGCCGTGGGTTTTCTGACGGCGCTGGCCGAACAGTTGCTGGCGGCCAAGGCGCCCGGCGCCAATCTGCGTTGGGGCCGGACATTGCGGCTCGCCGATGGCACCAGCCTCATCCAGCCCGGCGCCGCGGAAACAACGTGGCGTGTCCATGGGGTGTTCGACCTTGGCGGCGGCGGGTTCTCGCATCTCGACGTCACCGACAAGCGTGATGCCGGGGCGCTGGTGCGCGGGGCGCCGCTGGCGGGCGGGGCGCCGCTGGCGGGCGAAATTCGGTTCGGCGATCGCGATTACGCCCGCGGGCCGGCGTTTCGCCGCTTTCTGGCCAGCGGCAGCGGCGAGGCTGATTTCATTGCGCGCGTCGGCTGGAACGCGTTGCGGCTGACCAGGCCGGACGACGTATCGATAAGCTGCCAGCGCGGAGCGAGCGGGGATCGCGAAGTTGGATCTACGCCCACCTCATCCTCGCTTTGATATGTGACGACGTCAGCCAGGATTTCCTGGAGACTTCCCCCTGAGGACCTGCTCGATGCGGCTTCCATCCCGTCCCTTTGGGCCGTGCAGAAGGCCGCCCTGTTGGCGCTGGTCTCTGTTGTGTTGGGTCCGCTGTCTGTCGCCGCGTTTTTAGCTGCCGGACCCCGGTGCATCGTTACCTCGCCACCGTATGACGGAAACGAAAGCCTCACGTCAGACGAGGACGGCAGCTTGGTGGTCGGCACGGTGAAACTGGACCGCAGCGGGCAGATCACGGTCGACGGGAAGCTACATCGGCTGGATGGGGTCGAGCGCCACGGCACCGCCGCCTTCCTGACCGTGCTGAAGGCGCTCGGTTACCTGGTCCGGCCACCGCAGATGCGCCTGTCCCGCGCTCCCCGCCGTTCACCGGAACGGTTACGCGGACTCTGGGCGAAGGTGGAGATGCTGCGGACCCGACAGTTGGCGGACGAGCGCGGTCTCGGCTGGCTGATGGCGAGCGCCGGCCGCTTCCGGATCCTGGTCGGGGGACGAGGGTGCTCTACTCCCCCGCCTCTAGACGGATCCGGGTCGAGGTCGAGCCGACCCGCCCCGAGCGGAGGCTGGATGCTCTCTCGGGCGTGCTGGCCGAACTGGCTGGCCCGGCGGAGGCGGAGCCGCGGACGCTAGTGATGCAGGCGGCGCGATTTGCCCGCGAGGTCGCCTGAGTTCGGTGCGGATCTAGATTGTTCCAATAAGGTTTTCCGACCCGCCTTTTTACTATCGGCAGGGCGAGGTCGGCGCGTGGGCGCCCGAGGCGAGATGGTCCTAAGACCGCCGGTTTGAGCTGGCTGCAGCCTCATCTGGACCATTGCACGGCGCCTTTGCTGAGCGAGCCCTGGGTGCTGGACATCGACACCGCGGCGAAGCCGCTCTACGGACACCAGGAAGATACAGCGGTTGGTTACAACCCACACAAACCTGGCCGGCCGTCGCACAGCTAACACACCTACATCTTATCCAACCTGCGGCTGGTGCTGCGGGTGGATGTGCCGCCTGGCAACGAGCACAACGCGGCGCATGCGACGGAGGACTTATGGGAGTTGCTGGATCATCTCGGCCGCGCTCGTTGGCCCAGCCTGCTGCGCGGCGACAAGTCCTGGGGCATCGAGCCGGTGATGGCCGGGGCGGAGCAGCGCGGCTTGCCGTATCTGTTCCGCCTGTGCCTGACTAAAAAACGTCCACGGTGCCTTGGGACGGGCAATGCGTGAAGCGGGCTGGACCGATGCCAGGCAGGGCTGGGAGGGTAAGAAAACGGAGCTGCGCCTGATGGGCTGGAGCCGCCAGCGTCGGATCATCCTGCTGCGCCGCAAGCTGCGCGACGATCTCGCGATTGCCGAGAAGGCGCAGCCTGCGCAGAAGTGGTCGAGCTTTGCGGAGATCGATCGCAACGGCGAGGTTTGGTAATACGCCGCCTTGGTGACGTCGCTTGCGAGCGAGATCCTGACACTCGGCTAACTGTATCGCGATCGCGCAGACTGTGAAAATGCCTTTGATGAACGGAAGAACCAATGGGGCTGGGGCGGCTTTACCACGGAGGATCTGAAGCGCTGTCGGCTGCTCGCCGGAGTGGTGGCGCTGATCTACAACTGGTGGGCCTGTTCGTCCGGCTGGCCGATCCGGATCACCACCGCGAGGCGATCACCACCCGGCCGCTGTTGCTGAGCGCCGTTGCCCGACGGGCCAGCATGCCGGCCAGGTGAAGCTGATCATCAGCAGCACGCACGTCAGCCAACACAGGGCGCGCCGGGCTTATGTCAGGATTGCTCGCTTCCTGGCTGACTTGCGAAACGGTGCGGAGCAGTTGGATCCGCTCCAACGATGGTATCGCGTCCTCAGTGAGGCGTTCCGTCACTTCCTCAAGGGCCGGCAACTGGACCCGCCACTTCGGCTGAACCCGGCCTGACCAATTACTGTGGGTTGTTCTCCCGCCAAAACCGGCCGAAGCGCGACAACCCAACTGCCGGATTCAGGCTCAACCTTCTTGCAAATCGACGCCCGGTCCCCGATGTCACTCGCCTCGGTGACGCCAGAGCGCCCTGCGGCAGGGTCCAGCGGCCAGCGGTATTGCACCCAGAGCGCAATGACGCAGTCCAGCGGCCACGAGGGGTCATCGCCATGGCTTGACTCGGCCGGTTGTGGCAGTGCTTGTCCGCGTTCGGCCGGGCTGGATGGGTGCGGATAGATCGCTACACAGCGCGAACGCAGCCTGACGAGGGAGAGATCACGGTGGCGCCTCCAAGCGCCACCGCTCCGGCTCTCTCCCCGACACCACGCCCCTGAACTCCTGCGACCCGCACGGGCACTGTAGCGGCAGCCGGATCCGCGGCGTGTCCGCGTGCCGCTCGACGATGTCCTCGAGATTCAGATCCTGGCCCAGTGATCGCGAAGCTGTGTGCAACAGCTATGGCTTCACAGAACGCGCCTTTGTTCAATCGGCGAAGGCGACGGAGCGCTGCAGCATATGGAAAGCAGCGATCAGGATCTTGTGGCCGACCGCCATGGTGGCCTTCTTCGCGCCCATGCGTGCCCGCAGCCGATGAAACTTGTAGCGCAAATAGCTGTTCTTGGTCCGGGAGGCAGATGGCCGTCGCAACCAGCATGGCCTTGAGGTGTGGGTTGCCCTTACGGGTGCCGCGCTGCTTCTGTTTGCCTGCACTCTCGTGGTTGGCCGGGCAGATCCCAGCCTGCGAATTCCTCTAAAGTCGGCCGGTGATTCCGGCCTGATGTCGGCCACCCGTCCCAGGCTCTCCCGCATTTTTGGTGCAGCACGAGGCCGGTGGATGAGCGCAAGGTCCTAAATGGCTTACGTTTTTCGGCTTTGTGTGCCGCTACCGCCACGAACCGCTGAACGACGCTCTTCTGTCGCCAGCGCAGCAGGTTCCGCCGCGAGCAACCGTGCAACACGCCGCAGCGATGGTGCCGCGAAGGGCGACATGGATTGGCCCGGACGTTCCGCAAGACGCTGCCGAGCCGCCCACTCGCTCACAACGCGCAGTCCGCCCCGAAACCCCGCGTTGCACATTTCGCGCCAGAGCTGTGCGCCGTTATGGCAGCCCTCGGCCCAACGCCGCTCGAGAAAGGCATGGTAAGGCTGGAGTATGCTTCGGCGCGGTTGGAAGAGATCCGGCGCGGCGCCCCGGAGCCAGCGCCTGACGGTGTTGCGGCCGACGCCGAGCGTGCGCACGATGGCCTTGATCGACATGCCCTCTTTGTTCAGGCGGGCAGCCTCGTCGTAGATCTCACATTTGCGGCGCCATCGTGACCAGCGCCGCCGCTCGGCGCTGGTCATCGGCGGCGGTTCGTGAATTGGGCCCATTTCGGTCGCAATCGGTTGCACTGCCGCGCGCACGTCAGCGCGGCGGCGTTGCACCACCTCAAGCAACGCGCGGCTGCAATTCTCAAGCAGGTGCCAGCGGTCGGTCACCTGGATCGTCTCAGGCGCGGCACGGCGTGCGGCGTCGGCATAGGCGCTACTGCGGTCCCGACTGATCACCTCGGCCCCGGATGGCTTCTGAGCCAGGCAACAAGCGTATCGGCGCGGCAGTCCGGCAGGAGATCGACCACGCGGCGCTGCTCGAGGTCAACAAGAATGGTCCCGTAGCGGTGGCCACGACGCCACCCCTCCGCGGCCATTCCACCAGCCCTCCGGGCTGGCAGAACCTTCGGCCGCTCCGCCCATTCGTCAACGCCGAGCACGCGCGGCGCCTGGGATGGTGTTGCCGCCGCCCGCTGGCGGAGCGTGTCAAGCAGCGTCATGGCGGCGAGCGGCATGCTCAGCCGGTGCGCCAGGCGTGAGCCCGCCTCGCCGCCCAGGGCGAGGGCAATATGGTGCTGGATGTCCGCCAGCCGCACCGTTCGGCGCGCCCGCGGCGCGACAACCTCGGGCAAGCGTTCGGTGAAGACCAGACGTGGACATCCAGGTGTCGCACAGCGGAACCGCCGTACCCGGACGCGCAGCACAACGACGCGGCCGTGCCACGGCAAATCGGCCAGGTCACGCTGATAGTGGCTATGCACCCGCGCCGATGCTCTCTCGCAGCCTGGACAGGCAGAGGTCGAGGCGGTTGGTCGGGAGAGGATAACGATGCGGTCAGCTTCGGGAAGGCCCTGCTGGACCAGCAGGCCCGCCGGGATCAAAGGCAAAAGACGACGGAGCAACTCAACACGGGATAAGGGAGAAAGGAACTCACTTCATATGGGGTTCTCCTCACCGCAGCAGCATCCGGTTGCACCAAAAGCCGCGAAGAGCCAAGATTGCACGCCGAAATACAAGCGGTCCGGCCGGTGATGGGTGGGGCAGCGGTCAGCTTGACTTCGGAACGTCACACCCGCGTGCAGGTCGAAGTGAACCCCGCTGGCAGCGCCATCGGCTATTTAACCCCTGCTTTTTCGCCGTCGGCGCCCCATATTGGCGAGGCGGTTGGGCTTTCCAGCCAGGGCCTGATCCTGATCTTGCTTCGCACCCACGTCACCCGGTCTCACGCCGTTGGCCGGAGGTAAAGTTGATCTTGAAAGTTTCGATGCACGGTGATGCCAAGGCTCTGGCTCTTCGCGATCACCTACTACCGATCGTGCGCAAGCAAGGGATCCTTGAGGATCTCGAGCACAAGGACGGTTCGCTCCGGCTCCTCGGTACTCGAGCACAGCCCTTGGCGTTTTATGCACTGGACACCGTTCAACGCGCTCGCGCCGACAGAGGCCGCCTCTCCTGGATACCGCCGCGCCCTCGAGCGTCAGCACACGCGGCCGGACCTGCCGTATGGGTTGGATGTCCGGCATAGCGGCGCGAACGTGCTGCGCCTTCTCTGGGCGGATGCGGGAGCGTTTGAGGTTATCAATTTTGTCCGTGGCGCTTGGGAAGACGCAGCCCTGGCAATGTAGAGGCCTCTGACCGGACACCGTGCCGTTACCGGTTTAGAAGGCGGTTCACCAGGCCATGCCGCTTGATTCGCGCCAGCCGTGCCCGCGCGGTCTTCAGATCCTGGTGGTCCCGCTCGGCGGCGACCACCTGGTCGCGAAGCCGGAGCACCTCCTCATGTGCCCAGTGAGCTTCTTGTTCGGCGGCTTTCGCCCGGGCCTCGACCTTCCCGAGTTGATTGCGCAAGTCGTCGATCTGCTTGTTCAGGCCATGAAGTTCTCCGGAGTGCTCAGGCAGCAAGGCGCCGTCCGCTGCAGTTCGCTATCGCTCGCAGCCAGGATGGCATTGCGCGTCTGCTCCCCTGTCACTCAGCCTCCGGTTCGGACGTTACGGGTGCCGCTTTCCGCACGATCGTATCCACGAAAAGTATGCATTCCTCCCAGCGGTGGTCGAAATCTTCACGGCGACCTGCCCATCGTAAATGGCCACGACGGTAGTGGGTTGGACATTGAGCAGTCCACCACTGTCGGTCTCGAACGCCGATCAGACCTTCCAGTCCAATGCCCTCACCCTGATGGTTCTCCGGCGATTGTGAACACGGAAACCGGTACTCAACAATCGCCGAAATCTGCACCTCAACATCGTCTATGTCAGCAACTGCGGACGGTTTGATGACCCCAGCGCCGGTTGCGCCGCGGTCTTGCTCAGGTTCGCAATGACCCATCCGTGCTTGCGGGACGCGGGTGTTCAAGGAAGAAGCGGAGCATTTCCCGCGTGGCATCCGGTCCGCGCGGATCAGTGTAGGATCCGGCGGGGCTGCCGTCGGACCAGGCGTGACCCCCTCCGTGGACGATCCATTGCTCGAGCAATGCCTGCCCGCTCGCATCGGTGTAGAGGGTGCGGGTGTAGGCGTGTCCACCGGCCACTTGGCCGCGCTGCACCTCGGTCCGCAGGTCGGCGCCCGCGCGGGCCTGACTGATAACCTGCTCGCCGTTGCAGGAATGCACAGTATGGTCCTGGTCGGCATGGAACACGATGGTCGGGGGTTGCCGGCCTCCCGTCACCCCCGACCCGCTGCCGGACCGGCGTGAGACTGCGGCTTCGCCGTGGCGCATGGCGGCAAGAGCGGAGGGGAGATCGCTGGCGGCGCCGCATGCCAGACCGGAGTGCACTCCGACCGCGGCGTAGAGATCGGGGTAGGTCGCCCCCATGATGGCCGCCGCCGCCCCGCCGGCGGAAAGCCCGGCAACATAGACCCGCTGCGGATCCACCGTGTAGTCGCGCATGATCTGGCGCGTGATGCCGGCGATCAGCGCGGGTTCGCCTTGCCCGCGTTGCTGGTCGCCCGGGCTGAACCAGTTCCAGCACTTCTGGGGATTGGCGGCGGCGGTCTGTGCAGGATAAAGGACAAGGCAGGTCTGCTCCTCAGCGAGCGCGTTCATGCGCGTGCCTGTGGCAAAGTCGTCCGGCGACTGGGTGCAGCCGTGTAGCATGACCACCAGTGGGACGGCACTCCCACGATAGGTGCTGGGGATATAGAGCTTATACGGACGGCTGCCCGCCTCGCCGCTGAAGCTGCCTGCCAGGAACTGCGCGCCCTCCGGCAGCGCGACAGGCGCATGCAGCGGCGCTCGCATCGTCGGCCCGCCCCCTCCTGGCTCCACGCTGGTCTGGTTGATTCGATCGAGAAGACCACGCAGCGCCTCGGGCATCTGCGGCGGGGTGGTTCCGTCCACTCCGCCGGGGAATCACCGGGCAGTGGCGCCGCATGTCTTCCATACCGGTGAAGGTGGTTGCCCCGCCTCGGGCTCGATGTCGATGACGCGCGGCTGGCGCCCGGCAGATCCGCCTGCGGGGTTGCGCTTGGCGCTGGGCGACGGGTTCGACGCCGTCTCGCCCTGGGGCAAACGTCGCAGCAGCGCCATGGCTTCGGCAAGCCGGCCGGCGCGGGTGAGGCGGGTTGCCTCGAGCATGTCGGGGAGCGGCAGGGCGTTCATGTCCATCGCTTTCTGTGCTCGGGCACAGCTCAGGCGTCCCCACGAGGACGGCTTGATCCGCGTCCGGTTGAGAGTTGTTGGCGGGCCGCACTGGCCAGTACAGGACGGCAGGGCGAGCTGCGGCTGCCTATCGCATCCGGTCGGCCAACGCCGCCTTCACCTCTGGACTGGCCTGGAGGGCGCCCAACACGGTGACCGATGCGATTGTCGTGCGGGCGAGTTCGGGTGTTACGTCCCGGGCGATGCTGGCCAGCCCCAGCACGTTGATCCGGAGCATCTGCCCGGCGGCACGCGCCGCTTCAAGATCGTCGCGGCTGTAGTGGCGGAGGCCCAGGTCGAGGCTCTTTCGGAGCATCGACTGCTTGGCCGCCTCGGCATGGCGTTCGACCTGATTGCGGATCGCGGTGCGGATGAAGTCGGTGCGGTTCGAGTAGAAGCCGTCCTGCACCAGGAGATCGATATGGCCGAGATCCACGTAACCCAGATTGATCGTGATCTTCTCAGTGTCACCGCTGGCCCTGGGCCGCAGCTCGTGCACGTTGCCGGCCATCGACTTACCATCCATGTGGATGGTAAAAGGGAACAGGCGCGGCAACTTTCAAGGCGCCACTGCCGCACCATCCGAACGGAGAGCATTCAAACCTGTGGGGGTTTGTTCCTGGTTGGGTATGTTTTGGGCTCAGGGGACGAGGGTGAGCCGGTGCCAAAGCTGGTGTGGCGGGTGAAGCTGGTGGCAGAACTGCCGGCTGGTCAGCTCGTCCACCGGCAGCCCGCAGTGCCCCTCGTCCATCGCCTCGGCGAGCGCAAAGGAGACGCCGGGGCGCACCGGATCATCGCCGTCCTCGCGATGCCGAGCCGCTCCGCGACCTTGTCGGCAGTGAGGAAGCCGATGCCGCGGATGTCGCGCGCCAGCCGGTAGGGGTTCTCGCTGATCACCCGCACCGCGTCCTGGCCATAGGTCTTATAGATGCGCACCGCCCGCGAGGTGCCGACCCCATGGGTGTGCAGGAACAGCATGATCTCGCGGATCACCTTCTGCTCGGCCCAGCCGGCGACGATGCGGCTGGCGCGCTTGGGGCCGATGCCGGTGACCTCGCGCAAGCGGGCCGGCTCCTGCTCGATCAGCTCGAACACCGCCTCGCCGAACGCCCGCACCAGCTTCTTGGCGTAGACCGGGCCGATGCCGCGGATCATCCCGGAGCCCAGATACTTCTCGATGCCCTCCAGTGTGGTGGGCGGGGTTGCCTTGAGGAACGCGGCCTTGAACTGGAGGCCGTGGGTGCGGTCGTTGACCCACGTCCCGCTCATCTGCACCCACTCGCCGGCGCTGATGCTGGCGGCGTGGCCCACCACGGTCGCGAGGTCGCGCTGGCCGCGCGCCTTCACCCGCAGCACGCAGAAGCCGGTCTCGGCGTTGTGGAACGTGACCCGCTCCACCAGGCCGGCGAGCGCCTCGGTCGGGGCACCCGGTGCGGTGGCGGGCGAGGCAGGGGCTGGTTGGGTCAGGGGCGCCTCACGCCGGGGTCAGGCATTGCCATGGATGGGAGGCAATCGTTTCGGGATGTCGCGCCGACTTTGAAGCCCCAGTGAAGCCCCGCAGCGGGTTTGGGCCGGCGGAGCAATGAACAGGCTGTATCTAAGCTCTTGATTTTGAACGATGCCGACGCTCGGATTTGAACCGAGGGCCTACTGATTACGAATCAGTTGCTCTACCCCTGAGCTACGTCGGCCTGGCCGGGGGTATAGCCGCCGGACCGCCACGCCGCAACCCGCGCCCTTACCCGCCCGCGATCTTCGGGATCAGGTAGATCTCGCTTCCCTCCTCCAGCCGCGCGCCGTACGCGTCTTGATAGATCACGCCGTCGATGGCAATCGCCATGCCTTCCTCGACCTGCGTGCCCAGGCCGGGAAACCGCTCGTCCAGCTCCCGGACCAGGGCGCGGAACGTGCGCGCCGACACCTCAAGCTCGTCCCGCCCGCCGGTCAGGGCGTGGCACGACGAGCCCGAGAGGACGACGCGCGGCATCCCGCGATCGTCAGGACGCCTTGGCGGCGTCCAACGCCGCGCGCATCCTGGGCGGCGACATCGGCAGATCGTGCATCCGGATGCCGGTCGCGGCGCGGATCGCGTTGCCGACCGCCGCCATCGGCGGGATGATCGGCACCTCACCCACACCGCGTGCCCCGAACGGATGGCGCGGGTTCGGCACCTCGACCATCACCGCCTCGATGCGCGGCAGATCGGAGGCGACGGGCACGCGATAGTCCAGGAAACCCGGATTCTCGAGCCGCCCCTGGGCATCGTACACGTACTCCTCGTTCAGCGCCCAGCCGATGCCCTGCGCCGCGCCCCCCTGGATCTGCCCCTCGACATAGGACGGGTGGATCGCCTTGCCGACATCCTGCACCGCCGTGTAGCGCAGGATCGTGGTGCGCCCGGTTTCCGGATCGACCTCCACGTCACAGATATGCGCGCCGAAGCCAGGGCCCGCGCCTTGCGCGTTCAGCGACACCTCCGAACTGATCGGCCCGCCGGTCCGCGCCGCCTTCTCGGCGATCTGCGCGAGCGTCAGCGGCTCGAACCCACCGGCATTCGACCCGGCCGGATAGGCCGCGCCGTCACGCCACTCCACCGCCTCGACCGGGATTTCCCAGATTTGCGCGGCGCGGGACTTGAGCTGCTCGACCACGCGCTCGGCCGCCTGCGTCACCGCCATCCCGGTCGCGAACGTCACGCGCGAGCCCCCGGTCAGGTGCGAGAAGCCGATCGAGCTGGTGTCGCCCACAATCGGGCGCACCTTCTCGACCGGGATGCCGAGCACCTCCGCCGCCATCATCGCCATCGAGGCGCGCGAGCCGCCGATATCCGGGTTGCCCGACACCACGCTCGCCGTGCCATCCTCGTTGATGTGGACGGCGCCCGAGGACTCGCCGCCGATGTTGAACCAGAACCCGCAGCCCACGCCCCGCCCCTGGTTGGGGCCGAGCGGGGCGCGGTAGTGCGGATGGTTCTTCGCCGCCGCGAGCGTCTCGACGAAGCCGATGTCGCGGAAGCTCGGCCCGTAATGGGTCTTGCTGCCGTCGCGCGCCGCGTTCTTCTCGCGTAGCGCGATCGGGTCGATCCCCAGCTCGCCCGCCAACTCGTCCAGCGCGCTTTCCACCGCCCAGGACGAGAGCGGCGCCCCCGGCGCCCGGTACGCCGCCACCTTCGGGCGGTTGGAGACGACATCGTACCCCACGACATCGACGTTCGGCAGGTCATACATCGCGAAGCCGCACATGCAGCCCGGCCCGATCGGCGAGCCGGGGAAGGCGCCCGCCTGGTACTTCAGCACCTGCTGCGCGGCGACGATGCTGCCGTCGCGCTTGGCGCCGATCTTGACCTCGATTACACCCCCCGAGGTTGGGCCGGTCGCGCGGAACACCTCTTCGCGCGTCATCACCATCTTCACCGGACGGCCGGATCTCTTCGACAACGCCAGCGCCACAGGCTCCAGATAGACCAGCGTCTTGCCGCCGAACCCGCCGCCAATCTCGAGCGGCACCGCGCGGATGTTGGACAGATCCCAGCCGAGCAGCTTGGCGCAGTAAGCGCGGACCATGAACTGGCCCTGGCTCGAGCTATAGATCTGCGCCTGGCCGTCGGCGGCGACGCTGACCACACAAGCATGCGGCTCGATATAGGCCTGATGCACCGGCTGGGTGGTGTAGCGGCCCTCAACGACGATCTCCGCCTCGCGGAAACCCGCCTCGATGTCGCCCTTCTTGAAGGCGACCCGCTTGGCGATGTTGGACGGCTTCGTGGGTTTCTCCGCCAGCCCCTGGGTGAACAGGTCGTCGTGCAGCACCGGCGCGTCCGGGCGCATCGCCGCCTCGACATCGATCACATGCGGCAGCACCTCGTACTCGACCTCGATGAGGTCGAGCGCCGCATCGGCGACCGTCTGCGAAATCGCAGCCACGGCGGCCACGGCATGCCCCTCGTACAGCACCTTGTCGCGGGCCAGGCAGTTGCGCGACAGGTCGCGGAAGTTCATTGGCCCCTCGCCGACGAACGCTTCCTCGGAAGGAATGTCGGGGAAATCGGCCGCCGTCACCACGGCGCGCACGCCGGGCAGCTTCAGCGCCTTAGAGACGTCGATCGACACGATCCGCGCGTGCGCGTGCGGGCTGCGCTTCACCTTCGCCCACAGCATCCCCGGCAGCGCCATGTCGGCGCCGAACTGGGCACGGCCCGTGACCTTGTCCACGCCGTCCGGCCGCACCGGGCGGGTGCCGACAACCTTCAGTTCCGGCTTGTTGACGATGTAGTTCATGCCCTCGTCTCCCCGCGCATCTCGGCGGCGGCATCCATCACGGCCGCCAGGATCTTGTCGTAGCCCGTGCAGCGGCAGAGATTGCCGGCGAGCCAGGTACCCGGGCCTCCTCCTCGGTCGGGTTCGGATTCTCGTCCAGCAGCGCCTTGGAGGCGACGATCAGGCCGGGCGTGCAGAACCCGCACTGCAAGGCCGCGTGCTCCAGGAACTTGCGCTGCACCGGATGCAGCTCGTCGCCATCGGCGATGCCCTCCACCGTGGTGATCGCGCGCCCCTCGGCCTCCACGCCCAGCATCAGGCAGGAACAGACCAGCGCGCCGTCGCAGATGACGCTGCACGCCCCGCAATCGCCCGAGGCGCAGCCTTCCTTGCTGCCGGTCAGGTTCAGCGTGTTGCGCAGCACGTCCAGCATCGTCTCCTGCGCCTCGCACAGGAACTCGACCGGCTCGCCGTTGATCGTGGTGGTGACGTGATGCTTGCTCATGAGATCCTTACCCGCGCTCCTGGGCGCGGTCGAATGCGATGGCGGCAGTGCGTCGGGCCAGAACGCCCGCGATCTTGGTGCGGTACTCGATGGTGCCGCGCTTGTCGGTGATCGGCCGGCAGGCGGCCTGCGCCGCCGCGTCCAGCCTGGCCAAGGCCGCGTCGTCCAGGCGCGAGCCGATCAGCGCCTCCGCGGCGGCGGGGACCAGCAGCGGCACTGGCGCAACGGCGCCCAGGCTGACCCGCGCGGCCGTGCAGACGCCCTGGGCGTTCAGCGTCACGCTGACCCCGCAGCCCACCACGGCAATGTCCATCTCGGTGCGCGGGATGAAGCGGAGATAGGCGTCGGACGCGCGGGCAGGGCGGGGTGCCAAGCGGAACTCCAGGATCAGCTCGCCCCGGGCGAGCGAGGTGCGGCCCGGCCCCGTGGGGATTTGCTCCACCGGCACCTCTCGCCGCCCATCGGGGCCGACAACTATCGCGATCACGCCGGCCGCGATCATCGCCGGGACGCTGTCGGCTGCCGGCGAGGCATTGCAGAGATTGCCCGCAAGGGAGGCGCGGCCTTGGATTTGCTGCGAGCCGATCAGGTCCATGGCCTCGACCACGCCCGGATAGGCGCGCCGCAGCCCCTCGTGAGCCTCCAGCATCGCGCCAGGTGTCGCGGCGCCGATGACAAAGCCGCCATTCTCCTCGCGGATGCCGATGATGCCGGGCAAGCGCTTCGTGTCGACGATCAGCTCGGGCTTGACCCGCCCCGAACGGAGCTGAACCAGAAGATCGGTGCCGCCGGACAGCACCTTGGCAAGGCCGGACGCCTCGGCCAGCAGGGAGACGGCCTCGTTGACCGTCGTCGGCGAGACATAGTTCAGGCTGGGCATGACCGCTCCTGGCTGCGCGCGCGCCCGCGCGACATTTCACTCCCCCGCGATCGGGTTGAGCCATCCTACCGTCGGGTAGCCCTCCAGGTCCAGCAAGCCCCCGGGTGGGTTGCGGAAGTGGCTTGGCGTGGCGCCGCGCGACCCGTAGGATCGCGCTAAGCGAGGCGTGACCGGGGCCGGACCCAAATGAGACGCATTACGGTTGTTCTAGCCCTTTTAGGCTTGGCGAGCTGCACGTCCATGACGGCCCGCCCGGACTCTCCGGAGGAGAGTGCCGCTTGGCGGCAGCGGCAGGTGCAACGCGACCTCGAGGCCATCGCCCAAGGCATGAACCACGCCCGCGCGCAATCCGAGGCGGTGGCGCGGGCTCGGGCACAGTAGCGGCGGGCCAGGGCCGCCGCTTCACGCGGACGGAACCACACCGCTCGCGGGCGCGGGCCTAATCCAGGAGAGGGCTTACGCCCCGAGAATCCCCGCCATGTTCTCGATATCGGACGCGACCACGTCCCAGTCCGCGTCGGCCTTGAAGTCTCGCGACTGGTGAGGGCCGTACTCCGCCGGGCGCGGGAAGAAAGCGGTCAGGAGCCCGCATGCGCGCGCCGCCGCCAGGTCGCCGTTATGGGCCGCGGCCATCATCACCTGGTTCGGTGCGAGGTCAAGCAGCCGGCACACCCCGAGATAGGTCTCCGGGTCCGGCTTGTAATGGCCGAACAGGTCGGAGCCGAACACCATGTCCCAGGGCAATTCGGCGTGCTTGGCCATGTTCGTCAGCAGCGAGACGTTGCCATTGGACAGCGGGCCGATGATGAAGCGCTGCTTCAGCCGTGTCAGGCCCGGCACCGAATCAGGCCAGGGGCTCAAGCGGTGCCAGCCCCGGTTGATGTGCCGGCGGTCCTCCTCGGACAGGCCGGTGATCCCGAACTCCTCGCTCAGCCGGTCCAGCGAGGCGCGGTGCAGGTCGTCGAGCTTGGTCCACGGAATCTCGCCGGCGCGCACCCGGTTCATCGAGGGCTGGTACGCGGCGCGCCAGGCATCCACGAGGCCAACCCAATCGGCGCCGATCCCTCTCTCCCTGCCGAAGGCGGCCAGCTCCGCGATTAGGCTGCCGCGCCAATCGACCACCGTGCCGAAGGTGTCGAAAACGATGGCGACGGGCTGGCTCCGGGGCATGGCGGACTCCTCTCAGCGTCGAACCGGTAGCTGCAAGAACCGCTCCACCCGCTCCTCGATCACCACGGTCGGATGCACGGCCTCGACCATGCGCCTGATATCGTCCAACGAAGGCATGCGCCAGACATAGACCGCGCGCGCGAACTGAGTGGACAGCCAGGGCGTCCACATGTCGCCAAAAGAGTTGTGGAACATCAGCAGCCGCCCGGTGCCCTCGGCGCAGGTCGTCGGCCCCGCCTTGAAGCCATAATCGCCGGTGAGCGTCGCGTCGGGTTGGAAGGATACCGCGGGCGGCGGCACATGCACCGCGCACGGCGCGGTCGGCCTCTGATCGGACTCGGTCAGGGTAAGGCCGGACAGCCGGCCCAGATCGCCCTCGTGGTTCTCGGCATCTGGCGCGTGACCCAGATACTCTGGCGCGGGCGGCGATCCCAGGTGCAGCATCACCGCGCGGTAGCCCTGATAGGCGCCATACCGGTTCCAGTGCGTGTCCCAGCGGTAATAGACTTGGCGCATCGCCTTTTCGTCCCGCATGACCTGGGTCAGATCCAGGAACGCACTCTGCCCGGCCATGATCTCGTCGAGCTGCTCGCGCCGCGTCGGCCCCGGCCTTTTCTGATAGCGCGGCAGGTTCTCAGGATAGATGGTGCGCTTGTCCGGCGCGAGGACGAACAGATAGCGGATGCCGCGCGCCGCGAGCCAGGCCCGCCGCTCCTCGATCGATTGGGCCAACGCCGCCAGGGCGCGCGGCGACAGCGGATCGGCGCGCAGCGTGTCGGGCAGCTCGCCTTGTCCAGTGAGGAACAGCCAGCCGCGCTGGCCGACGCTGACATCGTTGTTGAACGTGTCGCCCAGCAGCCAAAAGCCAAGGCGCGCGCGCAGTCTGATGGCGGCTTCGCGCAAGCCGTAGTGGTCGTCGAGAAAGTGGCTGAACTCAGCCATGTAATGGTACGCTTGCGACAGCGATCGTGGCGCGGCGGGCATCGGCGCCGGCTTGCGGTCTTCCAGCCGCTCCACCAGGTCCGAGTGCCCTTGCCAATCCGTGCGCGCGAGCACGAGCCCGATGGAGCCGAGGAACGCCACCGGCAGGATCAGGTCGGCGATGCCTTGCAGAACGCGGCGCGGGAACATCATGCGGCGCCTAGAAACGGAAATAGATGAAGGGATTGTAGACGGCGCTGGCGAGCTGCAGGAAGGACAGGACCATCAGCCCGAGCAGTATCACGTTGCGCGCGCCCAGAACCAGCGCGCCTTCCCGCACATGGGCGAACGCCGGGTCGACTCGTCCGCGTAGCTGCCCGGCTCGCGCCCGCCAATCGCGCGTGAGCCACGACATCGCGCCGGTCGCCCCGATCAGCGCGCAACCCAGGAGGAGCCAGGTGACGTTGCCAGGATAGACGTGCCGATACGCCTCCGGGCGAAACGGCCGCAGCAGAGCCCCGTAGAAGCCGAGCGCGTCCGTGACGGTATCGGAGCGGAACAGCACCCAGGCGAACGCGACAACCGCCAGCGTATAGATGCGCGCGAGCAGGACCGGCACGCGCGCGAGCAGGCGGCCGAGGCCGGCGCGCTCGATCCCGAGGAACACGCCATGCGTCGCGCCCCAGGCGATGAAGGTCCAGTTGGCCCCATGCCACAGCCCGCACAGCAGGAACACGACCGCGAGGTTGAGGCAGGTGCGGGACGTGCCGTGCCGGCTGCCGCCGAGCGGGATGTACAGATACTCGCGAAACCAATTGGACAGAGAGATGTGCCAGCGGCGCCAGAACTCCTGGATCGAGCGCGAAACATAGGGGTAATTGAAGTTCTCCAGGAACTCGAACCCGAACATGCGGGCCAGGCCGATCGCCATGTCAGAGTACCCGGAGAAGTCGAAATAGATTTGCAGCGAGTAGCAGATGATGCCGAGCCACGCATCGGACGTGGCGAGGGTCGCTGTCGGGAGCGCGAACACCCGGTCGGCCGTTTCGCCCAGCGGATTGGCGAGCACCATCTTCTTCGCCAGCCCGACGACGAACCGCTCCAGCCCGGACGCGAAGTTCTCCACACGCACGCGGCGATGATCGAGGGCGTCCGCGATGTCGTGATAGCGCACGATCGGGCCGGCGATCACTTGAGGGAAGAAAGAGATGTAGAGCGCAAAATCGATCGGGTTGCGGCGCGCGGGGGCGGTGCGGCGGTAGATGTCCACCACATAGGAAATGTTGTGGAACACGTAGAACGAGATGCCGAGTGGCAAGACGATCCCTTGCCACATTGCCACATGCGGCAGTCCCGCGAGGGTGGTGGCAAGGAAACCTGCATACTTGAACCAGCCAAGCGCGGCCAGATCAACCGCGACGGCGATCCCGACGGCGAGACGCCGTCGCAACTCCGACCGCGAGAGCTCGATCACCAGGCCCGCCGCGTAGTTGACCGCGATCAGCGACAACAGCAACCAGAGATGCTGGGCCTCGCCGCTCGCATAGAAGAACAGGCTGAGCGCCAGCAGCATCGCGTTGCGGGCGGGGCGCGGCGCGATCCAGTAGAGCGCGAGCGCGAGCGGCAGGAACACGAAGATGAACTGGATCGAACTGAAAACCAAGGCGTCCGGCTCGCGCTATGGGGCGCGCGGCATTAGCACAGCGCCGCGAATCGGCGAAAGTCCGGCCGGTCCCCTGGACAGGCCCACGTCGCGGCGGGTATCGGCGGCGGGATGAAGCGGCTGGTGCGTCATCCGGCGGCGCAGGCGCTGCTGGCGCGCCTGCTCGGCGCCTATCTTGCCTTCGCGCTCGCCACCACACGGTGGCGCCTAGTGGGGGAAGAGAACCTGGCCGGGTTGGTGGACGGAGAGCCGCATATCGTTGCGTTCTGGCATGAGCGCCTGCTGGTGATGGCGACGTTGTGGCTGATGGTGCGCCGGATGCCGCGCTCCCGGCCTCGGCGGGTGCATGTGCTGGTCAGCCGTCATCGCGACGGGCAGTTCATCGGCACGATGGTCGGGCGATTTGACGCACGGGTGGTGACTGGCTCCTCCTCGCGCGGAGGCGCCGCCGGGCTGCGCGCGCTGCTTGGCCTGCTGCGCGACGGCGACTTGGTCGCCATCACGCCGGACGGGCCGCGCGGCCCGCGCCGGCACGCCGCGCCCGGTGTCGCCCAGCTTGCCGCCCTGTCCGGCGCGCCCGTGCTGCCCTGCGCGGCGCAGACCTCGCGCCGCTGGGTGCTGCGGAGCTGGGATCGCATGACGGTTCCGCGCCCGTTCGGACGCGGCGTCGTGGTCTGCCAGCCGGGGATCGCCGTTGCGCGGGAGGGCTGGCGCGAGGCGGCTCCGGTGATCGGCGCGGCGCTCTCCGCCGCCGCGGACGAGGCGGACCGGCTTTGCGCGGCATGACGGGTCCGGCGATCTGGTCCACGGCAACCACGCTGGCCACGCCCGCGCTGCGTCTCATGCTGTGGCGGCGCGTTCGCCGGGGCAAGGAATTGGCGGCGCGCCTGGACGAGCGGCGCGGCATCGATCCTGGCTCTCGGCCGCCGGGTCGGCTGCTGTGGATGCACGCCGCCAGTGTGGGCGAGGGCCTGTCGATCCTGCCCGTGCTCGAGGCGCTGGATCGCCTCCGCCCGGACCTGTCGATCCTGCTGACCACCGGCACCGTGAGCTCCGCGGTTCTCATGCGCGAGAGGCTGGACGCGGCGGGGCTGGAGCGGGTCATGCACCGGTTCGCGCCCCTGGACGTGCCACGCTGGGCGGCACGGTTCCTGGATCACTGGCGTCCCGACGCGGTCGCCTTCGTGGAAAGCGAGCTGTGGCCCAACATGCTGGCGGGCTGCCGCGCCCGCGGCGTTCCGGCCATGCTCGTCAATGCGCGCCTGTCACGGCGCAGCTTCGGCCGGTGGCGGTGGGCGCCGCGTCTGGCCCGGCGCGTCCTCGGCTCGTTCGATCTCATCCACGCGCAAAGCGCGGACGACGCCGACCGGCTCGCCACCTTGGACGCGCGGCACGTCAAGGTCGCGGGCAACCTCAAATTCGCCGCGCCGCCACTGCCCGCCGGTCCGGCCGCGCTTGAGGAGGGTCGCGCGCAACTCGCGGGTCGCCCCTGCTGGGTCGCCGCAAGCACGCACCCAGGCGAGGACGAGATCATCCTCGCCGCGCACCGTCTGTTGGTTCCAACTCGGCCGGGCCTGGTGAGTATCCTCGTTCCCCGTCATCCCGAACGCGGTCTGGCCATTGCAGCCGCAGCTACCGGGCTGGTCGTCACGCGCCGGGGGCTTGGAGAGAAGCCGCCGGCCGAGGGGGTGTGGGTGGCCGATACGCTGGGCGAGTTGGGTCTCTGGTACCGGCTGGCCGCAGCCGCGCTGGTCGGCCGTAGCCTGCTGCCGCCCGGCGGCGGGCAGAACCCGTTGGAGCCGGCCCGGCTCGGCTGCCCCGTGGCGGCGGGTCCACACATGGACAATTTCTCCGACGCGGTGCGCGTGCTCAACGCCGCTGGCGCGCTGGCCCGCGTGCGGGACGCGGCGGACCTGTCCGAGTGGGTTGGCGCGATGCTCGACGATCCGGTGCAGCGCGCGGCGGCCGGCTCGGCTGGCGTGGGCGCGGCAGCGGCCTACGCGCACCTGCCCGAGGCAACCGCGGCGGCGCTGCTCGACCTGATCGCGCGCCGGCGCGACTCCTGAGGCGATGCGCCCACCCGCCTTCTGGTACGGGCCGCGGGATTCAGTCCCGGCGCGGCTGCTACGCCCGTTCGGGGCGGTGACCGGGATAATCACGGCCCGCCGGCTCGCCCGCCCCGGATTCCGGGCCCCAGTCCCCGTGATCTGCTGTGGCAATGTCAGCCTTGGGGGGGCTGGCAAGACGATCGTCGCCCGCGACATCGCGCAGCGCCTGAGGGCACAGGGGCGAGGCGCCCATGTCTTGCTGCGGGGCTATGGCGGCACCGCGCGGGGACCGCGCCGTGTCCAGCCCGGCGATGACAGCGCGCTGGTGGGCGACGAGGCGCTGCTCCTGGCCGAAGTGGCGCCGACCTGGGTTGGCGCGGACCGTGCCGCCTCCGCCCGGGCGGCCATCGCCGAGGGAGCTGAGGTGCTCGTGCTGGATGACGGGCTGCAAAACCCGACCTTGTGCAAGGACGTGTCCCTGCTCGTGATCGATGGCGGATCAGGCTTTGGGAATGGCAGGCTGTTTCCCGCTGGCCCGCTGCGCGAGAGCGTGGCCGAGGGGACGGCGCGTTGCCATGCGGCTGTGCTTATCGGGCCTGACAGTGGTGGCGTCGCCGCCGCGCTGGCCGGTTTGCCCGTGCTGCGTGCGCGCTTGGTCCCTGGCCCGGAGGTCGCGGCGCTCGCTGGCCGGCCTGTCCTCGCCTTCGCCGGAATCGGCCGGCCAGGGAAGTTCTTTGCGACCCTTGCCGAGGCCGGCGCGCGGCTTGTGGAGACCAAGTCCTTTCCCGATCACCATCCCTACGGAGTGGCCGAAATCCACCACCTGCTCGACCGCGCGACCCGGCTTGACGCCGTCCCCGTCACCACGGCCAAGGACGCGGTGCGGGTTCCCCGCGCGATGCGCGGGCGGGTGACGGTTGCGCGGGTTAGTCTCGCTTGGGAAGATCTTGGACTGCTCGCCCGGATCTTGAAGGAACGGGTCGGCGGTTCCGCAGGAAAACAGACCGAGGGCAATTGATGACGGATGATATCGTTAAAAGGGCGGAGCGGAAAGACGGTGCCGTAAGCACGAAAACCCGGGTCGCCGCGCTCGAAAGCCTCGCGGCGCAGCTCAGCGCCACCTTGACCGAGATGCGGCGGGAGGCACAGGAGTTCCACATCGAGATGCGAGCCGAGCTGCGGGAGCTACGCGCCGAACTCTCCGCCGTTCAAGCTGAGCTGCGCGCTGAAGTCCGCGATCTTCGCCGTCTCCATGAGCAAGACTTCCGGATCACGTTCGGCGCGGTCATCACCGCAACCATCGGTCTGGCCGCGTTGATCGCGCGGGCCACGCACCGGACTTGACCTCAGGCGGCGGGCGCCGCCTCTCTCCGTTCATCCCGGTCCGCCTCGAACAGTTCCAGCAATTCCTGGGTCGCCTGTTGGGCGCTCTGGATCAACTGCATCTCGTCATGAGCGATTGCCTGGGTCTCGATCAGTGTCCGCTCATCATGCGCGCGGAACAGCTCGATGGCCCGGTGAACCGTCGCGGGATCGATATCAAGCGCGCCCAGCACCATCTCGCTCAGTTGCAGGCTCGACAGGAACGTCTCCCGCACGATGCCGGTGACGCCGCGATCCATCAGCAGATGGGCGTGGTGCCGGTTGCGCGCGCGGGCGAGGATTGCGATATGGGGGAAGTGCCGCTTGGCCATTTCGACAACCCGCAGGGTCTCGTCCATGTCGTCCAGCGCGACGACGAGGACTCGCGCGTTGTCAGCGGAGGCGGCGCGCATCACCTCCGCCCGCGTCGGATTCCCGAAATAGACCTTGTTGCCGAACCGGCGCACCACCTCGACCTGCGCCGAGTTCTTCTCGAGGGCGATGAAGGGAATGTCCTGCGTCTGCAGAACTCGACCGACGATCTGGCCGACGCGGCCAAAGCCGCAGATGATGACAGGAGCGGGCGGACCCTCGATCGGCTCGTGGGCAGGCTCCCTCGGCGGGTCCAACCGGAGGGTGAGCAGGCGCTCCGAGCAGGCGAACAGGACTGGCGCGACAAGCATCGAGACCGCGATCGCTAAGATCGCCAGATCGGCCCGTTCCTGATTGAGTGCCCCGCTCGCGACGGCGGCGGCCAAGAGGACGAAGCTGAACTCGCTTCCCTCAGAGAGCGCGAGGCTGAAGCGCAGCGCGCTCTTCGCCGAGCCGCGCTTGATGAGCCCGACGACGAAAGCGACGCTCGCCTTGACCGTGACCATCACCGCGACGAGCGCGGCCACCAATCCGGGATGGAGTGCCGCTAACTCCAGATTGGCTGACATGCCAACCGAGATGAAGAAGAAGCCAAGGAGCAGTCCCTTGAACGGCTCGATGTCGGCTTGAATCTCGTGCCGATACTCGGAGTCCGACAGCACGACACCGGCCATGAACGCGCCGAGCGACATCGACAGGCCCGCCCAGTCGGCCAGGGCCGCGGTGCCGACAACCAGCAAGAGCGCCGTCGCGGTGAACACCTCCGGCGTCTTCGCGCCGCCGACCGCGTGGAAGACGGGCCTGACCAGGACGCTGCCGCCAACCAGGATGGCGGCGATGGCCCCGACGCCGCGCGCCACGTCCGGCCAGCTCGCATGAATGCCCGCGCCAGACAGTAGCGGCACCAGGGCGACCAGGGGGATGAACGCCATGTCCTGGAATAGCAGCACGGCGAAACTGTCTCGTCCGGCCGTCGAGGAGAGGAGCTTCCGCTCGGCGAGCATTGGTAGCACGATGGCCGTCGAGGACAGTGCGAGGCCAGCGCCGAGCACGATCGCACCGGGCCAGGGTGTTCCGCCGAGATGGGCGAGCCCAGCGAGCAGCGCCGCGCTCGGCACCATTTGGCCGAGACCGAGCCCGAACACCGCGTTGCGCAGAATCCAGAGCCGGTGTGGCCGGAGTTCAAGGCCGATCAGGAACAGCAGCATCACCACGCCAAGCGCCGACACCGCCGTGATGTGCTGGACATCGGTGACGAGGCGCAGCCCGAAGGGACCGATCACAACGCCGGCGAGCAGGTAGCCAACGATGCTGCCAAACCCCAGCCGGCGCGAGATCGGAACGGCGACTGCCGTCGCGCCCAGCAGGGCGACCAGCGCCTCAAGCATCGCATGTCTCCTCGGTCGCGCGCGCCATCTTAGATCGGCAATTGTCCCTGCCGATCCTCCTCCCCGCCGCCGTCGGCTCGCGCGCCAACCTCGCCGTCGCAGAACCGGAGCCGGAGCCGCTGGCCTGGGCGCACCTGCCCGGATTCGGTCACGGCATGGCCGTCGAGGTCGGAGACCACCACGTAGCCGCGCTTCAGCACCGCGAGTGGCGAGACTGCTTCCAGGCGCCCGCCAGACCCCTCGGCGCGCGCCCGCCAGGCGCGCAGGGCCGCGCGCAGTGGAGCCTCCGACAGTCGCGCCAGTATGCGCGCGGCCCGACCGTGGGAGCCCCCGACCGCATGGCGCAGGCCGGCATCGAGCTTTTGGCCGCACAGGGCCAGAGCGCCGCGCCGGCGTTCCACCAGGTTCGGCAGCGCCAGGACGAGCCGTGTTCCGGCGCCGATCAGATGCTGGCGCGCATGGCGCAAGAGCGCCGCCGGGTCCGGCAACCGGCGCTCCACCCGCTCCAGCGCCGAGCGGCGCGCGGCGAGCAGGTTGGGCAGCGCGATCGACAACCGATCCGTCCGGTCGTCGAGGCGCTGCCGCGCCTGCCCTAGCAAGGCGGGAAGGTCCGGCAGGCCACGCTCGGCCCGCCCCAGCCGGAGCCGCCGCTCTCCCATCAGACGGTTCAAGCCGCCGAGCAGCCGCGCTTCGGTGTGAACAAGGCCCGCGAGCAATTCCGCGCGCACCGGCACCGCTAGCTCGGCCGCGGCGGTGGGGGTGGGCGCGCGCCGGTCGGCCGCGAAGTCGATCAGGGTCGTATCCGTTTCGTGGCCAACCGCGGAGATCAGCGGAATACGGCAGAGCGCGGCGGCGCGGACCACGGCCTCGTCGTTGAACGCCATGAGGTCTTCCAGGCTGCCGCCGCCGCGCGCCACGATCAGCACGTCGGGCCGTGGCACCTCCCCGCCCGCCGCCAGCGCGTCGAACCCGGCGATTGCCTGCGCGATCCGCGCCGCCGCGCCTTCGCCCTGGACGGGCACCGGCCAAAGCAGGATAGGGCGGGGGAACCGGCGCGTGATGGTCGTGCGGATATCCTGGATCACCGCGCCGCGCTCCGATGTCACCACGCCGATAATTCGCGGCAGCATGGGAAGCGGCTGCTTGCGTGCGTCGTCGAACAGACCCTCGGCCGCGAGGCGTTGGCGCAGCGCCTCGATGCGCGCCAGCATCGCGCCCGCGCCCGCATAGTCCAGCCGTTCGACGACAAGCTGATAGGAGGAGCGATCGGCGTAAGTGGTCAGCCGCCCGGTCGCGATCACCTCCACGCCGTTCTCGGGCGTCAGCCCGATCCGGGGCAGGGCCGATCGCCAGATCACGCCCGCCAGCTTCGCGCCTTCGTCCTTCAGCGAGAAATATGTGTGGCCCGAAGGATACCGCTTCAGCTCCGTCACCTCGCCGCGCACGCGCACCCGGCCGAAATTGCCCTCCAACGCGCGGCGCACCGCCCCGGATATTTCCGAGACGGTGTATTCGGGGACATTGCTCGCGGGTGGGCGCGCGGTCAGCGGGCGAAGATCGTCCATAGGCGCACCCTATGCTAGGGCGGACACCGGTTGAAGCGGGGGATTTCATGCGCGTTCTGGTCGTCGGTTCGGGAGGGCGGGAGCACGCCCTGTGCTGGGCGCTCGCGGCGAGCCCGCTGCTGAGCGAGTTGTGGTGCGCGCCCGGCAATCCAGGGATCGCGGAGCTCGCGACCTGCGTGCCGATTAGCGCGACCGACATCGCGGCGCTGGCCGGCTTCGCGCGCGAGAACGCGGTGGACCTGGTCGTGCCGGGGCCGGAGACGCCGCTCGTCGCCGGGCTGGCCGATGCGCTGGACGCGGCGGGGATCGCCTGTTGCGGCCCGACCGCCGCCGCCGCGCGGCTGGAGGGCAGCAAGACCTTCGCCAAGGAGGTGTGCGACGCGGCCGGCATTCCCACCGCGCGGTGGGAGCGGTTCGAGGAGGCCGGGGCGGCGCGGGAGTTCGTCCGCCGACGGGGAGTGCCGCTCGTGGTCAAGGCCGACGGGCTCGCCGCCGGCAAGGGCGTGGTCGTCGCCGCGACCGAAGACGAGGCGCTCGCCGCGATCGAGGCGATGATGGTCGCGCGCGGCCTCGGTGAGGCCGGCGCGAGTATCCTGATTGAGGAGTGCCTGACCGGCGCGGAGCTGTCGTTCTTCGCCCTGTGCGATGGCGCGCACGCGATCCCGTTCGGCTCGGCCCAGGACCACAAGCGCGCGGGCGAGGGCGACATCGGCCCGAACACCGGCGGCATGGGCGCCGTCTCGCCCTGGCCCGGCATGACGCCCAAGTTTGAGGCGGCGATCATGTCCGGCGTCGTCCGCCCAGCGCTGGCCGAGATGGCACGGCGGGGCATGCCGTTCCGGGGCATCCTGTTCGCGGGCCTGATGCATACCGAAGACGGCATGAAGCTGGTCGAGTTCAATGCGCGCCTTGGCGATCCCGAGTGCCAGGCCCTGTTGCCGCGCCTACGCTCCGACATCCTCCCGGCGCTGGTCGCCGCCTGTGATGGCGAGCTGGCGCATTTCGACCTGCGCTGGGACCAGGCCGCCTCCGTGGCGGTGGTGGTGGCGGCGCGGGGCTATCCCGCCGCGCCCCGGCGCGGCGGCGTGATCGACGGCCTGGAGCGGGCCTCGGGGCTGCCCAGCGTGCGCGTCTTCCACGCGGGCACGGAGCGCGACGCGAATGGGCGCTTGCTCGCGGCAGGCGGGCGCGTGCTGACGGTGTGCGCGACCGGAGCCTCGGTGCCCGCGGCGCGCGAGGCGGCCTATGCCGGCGTGGATGCGATCGCGTTTCCGGACGGGTTTTGTCGTCGTGATATCGGGGCGCGGGCGCTGTGAGGGGCGGGGGCTGTTATGGGCTGGGCTGTCGGGGGAAAGCTCCGAACCAGCCCGGCCTGCGCCGACGGTGGGTGCGTGTCCGCCCCGCGCCGCTAGCCGCCGCGGGAGCGGCCGTGGGGGTTGGCCGCGACGGGGACGGAGCCGCCGTTCCGCGCCAGGGCGGCGCGGCCGTCGGGGCGCGTCGCCGTCGTGCCCAGGGCCAGCGCCTGAGCGGTCCCGATGCCGCCGGGCCAGCCATTGTTCCAAGAGGGAGAGCCGGGCGAGGCGCCCTGGGCCAGGGCCGCCCCGCCGATAGCGCCCGCTCCGCAAGTCTCCTCCGAGCGCCGGCAACTCACGGTGATGCAGTGCGGCCTGTGCGGGCCGGCCCTGGTTTCCGCGCGGCGCGACCCGGAGGACCTGCAACGGCTGCTCGTCGCCTTCCACGAGCACTCCCAATCCGTCATCACCGAGGCGGGGGGCACGGTCGATCAGCTGCTGAGCGACGGGGTTCTCGTCTATTTCGGCTATCCCCAGGCCGACGAACACCAGGCGGAACGCGCCGTGCGCGCCGCCCTGAAGCTGATCGAGGTGGCCGGCCGGATCGACACCGGCCAACCCAGCCGGCTGCAAGTCCGGATCGGTGTTGCCAGCGGGCTCGCGGTGGTGGGTGCCCAGCCCACCGCGTTGGGCGAAGCCGCCAGCGTTGCCGCTGGGCTGGCGTCGCGTGCCGAGCCGGATGCCGTGCTGATCGCGGCGAGCACGCGGCGGCTCGTGGGCGAGCTGTTCGAGCTTCGCCCGTGCGAGCCGGTCGCTGTGGAGGCTGCCGGCGAGCCAGTCGAAGCCTGGCGGGTGGTGGCGGAGGCTGCCGCGGAGAGCCGGTTCGAGGCGTTGCGCGGCATCACGTTGGCCCCTCTGATCGGGCGCGAGGAGGAGCTGGAACTGCTGCTGCGGCGCTGGGAGCAGGCCAAGGCCGGAAGCGGCAAGACCGTGCTGGTCAGCGGCGAGCCCGGCATCGGCAAGTCGCGCCTCGCCCGCGCCCTCCGGGACGCCATCGCGGGGCAGCCCCACACCGAGCTGCGCCTCTTCTGCTCGCCGCATCATCAGGACAGCCCGCTGCACCCGTCTATCACGCAGCTTGAACGCGCGGCCGGCTTCGCGCGCGGCGACACTAACGATGCCAAGCTCGCCAAGCTCGACGCGGTGCTCGCCCAGTCCGACGCGACGGATGAGGCGGTCGCGCTGATCGCGGAGCTGCTCTCGATTCCGACGGACCAGCGCGAGCGGGTCCAGCAGATGAGCCCACAGGCGCGGCGGGAGCGGACGCTCGCGGCGCTGCTGGCGCAGCTGACCGGCCTGGCGGCGCGCCAGCCCGTGCTGGTGGTCTACGAGGACCTGCACTGGATCGACCCCAGCTCGCGCGAGCTGCTCGACCGCACCATCGACCAGGTGGGGCGCCTGCCGGTGCTGCTGGTGGCGACCTTCCGCCCCGAGTTCCAGCCGCCCTGGGCCGGGCAGCCGAACGTGACGTCCCTCGCCCCGTCCCGGCTCGATCAACATGACTCCGCCGCGCTGGTCGCCGAGATCGCCGGCGCGGACAGCCTGTCCATGGAGACCGCGCGAGAGGTTGCCGAGCGCGCCGACGGCGTGCCGCTGTTCATCGAGGAGGTGACGAGGGCAGTTCTGGAGGCGGGGTCGCAGGCAGCGGAGGCGCTCTCGGCCATTCCGCATCCCGAGCTGTCGGTGCCGGCCACGCTGCACGCCTCCCTCGTGGCCCGGCTCGACCGGCTCGGCCCCGTGGCCAAGGACGTTGCGCAACGGGGTGCGGCGATCGGGCGCGAGTTCGGCCACGAGCTTCTCGCCGCGATCGCCGACCGGCCGGAGCCCGAGCTGCGGCAAGCGCTGGACCGGCTGACGGGCGCCGGCCTGCTGTTCGCGCGCGGCGCCCCGCCGCGGTCCACCTACCTGTTCAAGCACGCCCTGGTGCGGGACGCGGCCTACGGCACGCTGGTGCGCGCCGCGCGCCAACAGGTGCACGCCCGGATCGGGGCGGCCCTGGAGCGGCAGGCGCCCGAGACCGCGCAATCGCAGCCCGAGCTGCTGGCGCACCACCGCACAGAGGCGGGGCAGCCCGAGAGGGCGGTCCCGCTGTGGCACAAGGCGGGCGAGCTGGCGCTCAGACGCATGGCGCTCGCCGAGGCGATCGCGCACTTGAACAGGGGCCTGGGGCTGGTCGCCGCCCTGGCGCCCTCGGCGGAGCGCGACGGGCTGGAGCTGGACCTCCACACCGCGCTGGCCGCCACCTGGATGGCGCTCCGGGGCTGGGCGGCCCCAGAGGTCTGGGACAGCCTGCACCCCGCGCTGAGGCCGGCGCGCGCGCTTGGCCGCGCCGACGCCCTGCTGCGGATCCTCTGGGGCCTCCACGCCAATCTGACGACCACGGGACGGGTGGCCGAGTCGCTGCGCTGGGCCACGCAGATCATGGAAGCCGCCGAGACGCACCACGACCCGGGTTTGCTGATCGGCGGACACGTCCGCCTGGCGATCTCCTATTTTTGGCTCGGCGAGTTGACCATGGCTCGGGAGCACACCGACCAGGTGCTGTCGCTCTACACCGAAGAGCGGTACGGCCGCCTAGTGAACATCCTCAATCACGACGTGAAAACAATCACTTTGGCTTATGTGTCGCGCACGATCTGGATGCTCGGCTTCCCCGAGCAGGCCGTGAGGGTCAGCGAGGAGTGCGAGAGCCACGCGCGCCGGCGCGGACACGCCTTCGACTTGAGCTTCGCCCTGACCTTTGGTGCATTCTGTACTCTATCACCTCGGCCAACCCGACGAGGTGCTGAGGCGCGCTGAAGAGGCCGGGCGGCTGGGCCGCGAGAACCGGCTGCCCTTTGTCACAGGGGCTCTGGTGCGAAACGCCTCTGGGAGCGCGTTGATCGGGCGGGGCCAGGCCTCCGAGGGGGTGGCCTCGCTCAGGGCGGGCCTCGCCTTTTGGGAGGCAACCGGAGGGAGAACTAAACCCCGTCCGGTTTGAGAGGTGTGGTTTCGGAGGCAGGGTCCCTATCTCCAGGGGATGATGAAACTTAGCCTTGTTCGCTCCTGTCATGCTGCGCGTTGACCATGCCCGGTGGGGCCAGACGCCGGAGGACCTGCGTCGGCTCGCAACGAGCGCTGCCCATCAACGCACTCGCGAGCGCTTCTTGGCGCTTTACGAGATCACCGAAGAGAGTTGCGCCACGCAGGTTGCCGAACGCACTGGCCGCCACCCGCAGACCGTGATGGAGTGGCTGCACCTCTACAACGAGCGTGGCCCCGAGGCGCTGACCTACCGACGCACTGGCGGCCGTCCCCCCTTTGTCCCGCCATCGCCGCCGTACTCGGCGCAGAGCTCCGTGCGGCCCAGCAGGCTGCGGCCAGCCCATCCGTAGCCGGAGCTGATCCGCCGCCGCGCTGGACGCTCAAGCGCCTGGTCGGCTGCGTGCGGGCGCGGTTCGGCCGTCCCTGCTGCCGCGAGACCATCCGCGCTGCCCTGCACCGGCTGGACCTGTCGTGGAAGAAAGCCCGCAAGCTGCTCGGTCGCGCCGATCCCGAACGGCGCGCCGCCTTTCTCGACCGGCTACGGCCGGTGCTGGACAGCGCCCAGCGCGATCGGCACGTGCTGGTCCACCTCGACGAGGCGCACATCCACCAGGACGCCGATCTCGGCTACGGCTGGGGCGAGCGCGGCAAGCGCTTCCACGTGGCCTCCTGCTCGCCCGGCCTCGCCGCCAGGGTCTCGCTCTACGGCCTCTACCTCTACAACGAAGGCCAGGTGCGGCTATGGCCCTATGCACGGGCCAACGGCGAACACACGATCGATGTGCTGCACCGGCTCCGTGCCGAGCTCCCCGATGGCATGCTCGTCGTGATCTGGGCGGTGTGCCCTGTCACCGGGCCAAGGCGGTATGGGCCGCCGCTGCCAGCCTGGGCATCACGCTCATGCCGCTGCCGGGCTACAGCCCGGACCTGATGCCGGTCGAGGCGCTGTGGCGCTGGCTGCGCGAGGACGTCACCTACCATCACTGCCACGCCACGGCCGACGACCTGACCCGGCGCGTCGCCCTGTTCGAGGCCAAGGTCAACCAAGACTCTTGCGTCGTCGCCGATCGCCTCTGGGTCAAGGACTGCCTCGATCCCGAGGAGGAGAAACTACGATTCTCAAACTAGACGCGGTTTAGCTCGCCCTACTTAAAATCACTTCTCGCCGAGGGCATGGTCCAACTCGGCGATCTCCATGGCGCGCTGTCCCTCATTGAGGAGGCCATCGCACAGGTCGAGCGGCCGGGCTGGGGGGAGCGCCAGTACCACGCGGAGACGCTCCGGATCAGGGGCGCGATACTCGCGCGAAAGGGGGACATGGAAGGCGCGGAGTGCAGCTACGCCGCCTCGCTCGAATGGGCGCGGCACCAGCAGGCGAAGTCCTTCGAGCTGCGCACCGCGACCAGCCACGCGCGGCTCCTGTGCGACCAGGGGCGGGTCAGCGAGGCCCACGACCTGCTCGCGCCGCTCTACGGCTGGTTCACCGAAGGCTTCGGGACGAAGGACCTGAGGGAGGCCAAGGCACTGCTCAACGAGCTTGAGGCCACGCGCGGTTGCGGCCCAGTGCAAGCTATGCCGGAAAGACCTCGGCTTTGAGCCGGGGCGGAAGCACTCGGCCTGATAAGGCATCTATGAAGTCCCTCAAGGCCGGCGCTCGGCAAAAAATGCCCGCAGCAGCGCCGCCGCCTCCTGCTCTCGCACGCCTCCCACGACCTCCGGCCGGTGGTGGCATGACGTCGCCGCGAACACTCGCGCCCCATGCTCCACACCGCCCCCCTTCGGGTCATAGGCGCCAAACACGAGACGGCGGACCCGGAAGAGGCTCGCGGCGTGCGCGCACATCGGACAGGGTTCCAGGGTCACGACCAGGGTGCAGTCGGGCAGGCGCGGCGCCCGGCGGGCGCGGGCGGCCTGGCGCAGCGCGAGCAGCTCGGCATGGGCGGTCGGATCGTGGCGTGCCTCCACCCCGTTTCCCGCGCGGCCCAGCACCAATCCATCGGGGCCGACGACAACTGCCCCGACTGGCACCTCGCCCCGGGCCGCCGCGGCGCGGGCCTCGGCGAGCGCGATCTCCATTGGAGAATGGCTGACTTCCTCAGTTCGTAGCATAATCCGTGACCTCGCCCCGCCACACCGGGACGCGCTGTCCGTCGATCATCCAGCTCACCTCGGCGCGCGTCGGAATGCGCCACCCGTTCAACTCGCGATAGTCGAGGAAGCGGCCGCGCCATGGGGTGGGAATGGTGCGACCGCCAACCATGCGCGGGCGATCATCGGCCTCGATCCCGACGATGTCCCCGTCCTCGAACACGAGGCGGACGCGCGCCGGGCCACCGGGGCTGTCGCTGGAGACCTCCACCGTGCTGCTGTCGATCTTGCGCCAGCGCAGGCGCGCGTTGCGCAGCATGGCGGGCGGAGCCCATGCCAGCTCGGCGAGATAGCGCATCAGCTCGCCCTTGCTCACGTCCGGCCCCGCGGCTCGCGCGACAGGAATTGACCCGAACAGGCGCGCTTCCAGAAGCCCCTGCCCGTCCACGTAGGAGTTGAGGATGCGCACGAACAAAAGCGGCGCGAGCCGCATCGTGGCGTTCCAAACGAAACCAGGCTCATCCACCCTTATCGTTTGCTCGGCGGTCACGGGTCGCCATGGATCATCGGGGCCTGAGCGCATCTCGGCCCGCTGACGCAGGCGGACGAGAACGGCAGCCGGGCTGGGGCCGGCTCGTTGAACAAAGGAGCGCACCGCCTCCGGGACGGAAAAGTCGGAGTCCTCGATCACTGGGGCGCAGGCGAGCCGTGCGATGAGGGTCTGCGCACGCCGGCGGAAGAGCGCCGCTCCTGCCAAGTGCATAAGGGCCGCGCCAGCGACAGCGGCAAATCCGACAGCGGCAAGCCGGCCCGGCCCCAAGGGTGCGCGTCGCATCATGATAGAAACCTTGCCCACTCACGCTGGCCGGGTCTAGCAAGCCGCGATGAACAGCCACCCACGCCGCCCCGTGATCGGCGTTACCCTCGATGCCGAGCCACCGGGCGGGTACTCGAAATATCCGTGGTACGCACTGCGAGCGAACTACGCCGAGGCGGTGATCGCCGCTGGCGGCCTGCCGGTGGCGCTGCCCCATGACGCCAGGCTTTCGGCCGACTGGCTGGCCGGGATCGACGCGCTGATCGTGACGGGTGGCGCCTTCGACATCGATCCCGCCCTCTATGGCGAGGCCGGGCGCCACGCGACGGTCACGTTGAAGGAGGGCCGGACGGCGGCCGAGCTGGCGCTGACCCAAGGCGCCCTCGATCGCGAGATGCCGGTGCTGGGGATTTGCGGCGGCGAGCAACTGCTTGCCGTGGCACTCGGCGGCACGCTGGTCCAGCACATCCCCGACGCCATTCCCGAGGCGCTGGAGCACGAGCAGCTCAATCCGCGCCACGAGCCGGGCCATGCCGTCGCCATCCGGCCGGGCACGATGCTGCACCGGATCGTCGGCGCGGCGGAGATGCGGGTGAATTCGGCGCATCACCAGGCGGTGCGCGAGGCGGGGCCGCGCGCGGCGGTGAACGCGGTCGCGCCCGATGGCGTGGTGGAGGGGATCGAGGCCACGGACATGCGCTTCTGCCTGGGCGTGCAGTGGCACCCGGAGTTCTTCATCGATCCTGGCGACCGCCGCATTTTCGATGCCCTGATCGCCGCCTGCGCCCGATGACGGATTCCCCCGAGCGGGGAGAACGCATCGCCAAGTGGCTCGCGCGCGCGGGCGTCGCCAGCCGCCGCGACGCCGAGAGATTTCTGGCCGAGGGGCGCGTGCGCTTGAATGGCGCGACGGTCACGCACCCAGCCAGCTTCGTGCAAGGCGGCGACGTCGTGCAGGTCGATGGCACGGTTGTCTCCGCGCCTGAGGGCACGCGGCTCTGGCGCTATCACAAGCCGGATGGACTGGTGACGACGCACCGCGACCCGGAAGGTCGGCCCACGGTCTTTGAGCGGCTGCCGCCCGAGCTGCCGCGCGTGATCAGCGTCGGGCGCCTGGACCTGACCAGTGAGGGGCTGCTGCTGTTGACCAATGACGGCGCGCTGGCCCGCCGGCTGGAGCTGCCGGCGACGGGCTGGCTGCGCCGCTACCGCGTGCGCGTCCACGGACGCCCCGATCCGAAGGCGCTGGCCGCGCTGGCGCGCGGCGTGACGATCGAGGGGGTGCGCTATGGCCCGGTCGAGGCGGGGCTGGACGCGGTGAAGGGCGAGAACGCCTGGCTCACCATCGGTTTGCGCGAGGGGCGCAACCGGGAGGTCCGGCGAATTATGACACACTTGAACCTGCCGGTCTCGCGCCTGATCCGCGTCGCCTACGGTCCCTTCCAGCTCGGTAGCCTGCCGCGCGGCGCGGTGCAGGAGGTGCCCGCGCGGGTGCTGCGCGACCAGTTGCCGCGCGGCACGGCCTGATGCGCGTCGTCGCGGGCGCCTGGCGCGGACGCCGCCTTGTCGCTCCGCCCGGCGGGCAGACACGTCCGACCGCCGACCGGGTGCGCCAGGCGCTGTTCGACATGCTGCTGCACGCACCCTGGGGCGGGCGCGCGGCGATCGAAGGCGCCCGCGTGCTCGACGCCTTCGCAGGTAGCGGCGCGTTGGGCTTGGAGGCGCTGTCGCGGGGCGCTGCGCACGCCACGTTCATCGAGCGGGAGCGCGCCGCGTTGGCGGCGTTGCGGGCGAATATCGCGACGTGCGGGGCGGCGGACCGGGCGCGGGTGATCGTGGGTGACGCGCTGGCACCGCCGCGCGCCCCGGCCGGCTGCGGGCTGGTGTTCCTCGACCCGCCCTACGAGCGAACACCAGGAGAGGGGGTTCCGGTCACCGCCGCGCTCGCGGCCTTGCGTGAGGCTGACTGGATCGCCCCCGGCGCGCTGATTGCCGTGGAGACGGCGCGCGTGGCGCCCGATCCGGGGGGAATCGAACCGCTTGCCGCTCGCGCCCATGGCGCGGCCCGAATCACCGTCGGGCGGATCGCATAGGGCTGCCCGCCCACCAGGAAACCCGTCGGACCCCTCCCCCAAGAGGAGAAGAAGCCTCTCTTTTCGCGGGAGGGGTCGACACGGCGATGACGTCAGCTTGCCTGCGGCCGTTGATATGTTGATATCAAGTAGCCGTGCTGACCACGACCGTTTGGTTGCTGTTCACACCGGCGAAGTTGCTTTCGCCTTCCTTCCAGGCCGGCATCGCTTGGATCTGGTCGTCCGTCAGGCCGCGCAAGACCAGCTTGCCATTTTGCAGGGCCATGTCCCGCACCGGCAGCGCGACTTGCTTGTCGCCGAGGCTGCCATGGCCGACCACCACGTAGCCCATGTTGTCGGTCTTGTTGACGAGCACCTGTTCTACAGTGCCGACTGTGTTGCCTTGGGCGTTGACCACCTCCATCCGCAGCAACTGGGACACCGGCACCGTCTGCGTGCCGCCCTGCGCGGACGCCTGCGTCGATGGCTGCGCGCCGCCAGCCGCACCCTGGTCCGCCTGCTGGAACTGTACGTTCGGCGCGCCCTGCGGCTGATTCACCACGACCTTCGGCGGGGCGCTCTCATACTTGACCTGAGGCGCCTGCTGGCTCTCCTGAAGGGTTATGTTGGGCTGCTGCGCGGTTTGTTCGATATTGACCTGCGGTTGGGCCGGCTGCACCTGAACCTGCGGTTGGGCGGGCTGGACAACCCGCACCTGCGGCTTGGGCAGTTCGACCCGCACCTGCGGCTGCGCCATGGCGACGTTCACCTGAGGCTTCGGCATCCGCACCGTGATTTCGGGCTGCGGGATCTGCACCGTCACGATCGGAGCCGGCTGATGCACCGTGATCTCCGGCTGCGGCTGGTTGACGGTGACGTTCGGCTGGGGCTGCTGTACGAAGACGCGAGGCGCCGCCTGCTCAACCCGCACCGCCGGGGCGGGCTCCTGCACGACGACCTGGGTTCCGGGCGGCTGATTGGATTGGCTTTGGGCCGTCTGGTTGGGCTGATTTCCGGCCGGCTGACCCGGTTGGTTTCCAGCCGCCTGATTGGATTGGCTCTGGTTGGATTGGCTCTCGTTAGATTGGCTCTGGGCGGTTTGATCCGGCTGGTTCCCGGCCGCTTGGTTGGGTGCTCCCGCCGCCTGAACACGCGCCATAGCATCGCGGCAAGCCTGGTCGTTGCCGCTGTGCTGGAAGGCGCGGGCCTGGTCCAGCGTGACTGGCGCGTTCGGCACTGGGGGCTGCTCCAGCGCCGTGACGAGCTGGTCGCAGTTGGCAGCCGTTGCCCCGGATTGCTGGGGCGGTGTCTGCGCGAACGCCGCGGGCGAAATCAACGCCGTCGCGCCGATAAGCATGACAATACGGTTGCTTAGCATTTTGTGACTCCTCGGGAGACGGTCTGTAACGCGCCACCGCGAGATGGGTGGCGCGCGGACGCGGATGCCGCGCCGGAAAGCGGCTGTTCCGGCAGCAACCCGCTAGGCAAGCGGCGACCTGTCGTACTGGGCGAGGAGGTCCGCGGGATCCTTGTAGATTGCGATGCAGCCAGCCCTCTTGAGGCCGTGCTCGGGGAAGCCGCCGCACAACACGCCGATCGTGCGCAGGCCCGCTTTGGCGGCGGCTTCGGCGTCATAAGGCGTGTCGCCGACCACGACGACATCCTCGCGTGACACGCCGTCAAGACGCTGCATTGCCGCCTCGAAGATGTCGGGGTGCGGCTTGCTCTTCTCGGCATCGTCCGAGGATGTTTCTGTCTGGATCAGATCCTCGATCCGCGCCGCCTTCTTGTACGCCTCGAGCTCGTCCCCCTTGGCCGAGGAGGCGAGCGCGATTTGCTTGCCGTCGCGACGGAGCCGCTCGAACAATTCGCGCACGCACGGAAACCCGGCAACGCGCGGCAAGTATTTCTGGCGCAGCAGCTTCCCGCGATGCTCCTCGAGCGCCGCACCCTTCCGCTCCAGCTCCTCCTTGCTCAGGAACATGGGCATGAGCTGGTCGCCGCCCTTGCCGATCTGGCTGCGTATGTTCTCGAACGCGATGTCGTGGCCGAAGTCGCGGAACGCCTCCTGCCAAGATTGCGCATGGAGATCGACAGAATCGACCAAGGTTCCATCGACATCGAAAATGACTGCTTTCGGCACGCTGGCTTGCTCCACCTGGTGCTTCCCCTTACGCCTCCAGGGCCGAGGCGTTCCGCTCCGGACTCGTCACTGGGATGGGAGCGTCTGTCCTGGGCCGCGAGCCGGCTCAGGCCGCCAGGGACCGGGCAGGAGCTGATGCGATGCGGTTCGCGAGGTCGCGGGACCGGAGTGGCGCTGGCGAGGTGCTGCGCGTGACGCTGGCGCTGGGCCTGACGTCGTTCGGCGGCCCGATCGCGCATCTCGGCTATTTCGAGCGCACCTATGTGCGCGAGCGGCGCTGGCTCTCGGCCGAGGAATACGCGGCGCTGGTCGCGCTGTGCCAGATGCTGCCGGGCCCGGCGAGCAGCCAGACCGGGTTCCTGGTCGGACTGCGCCGGGCGGGGATGGCGGGCGCGGTCGCCGCCTGGGTCGGCTTCACGCTGCCCTCGGCGGTCCTCATGTTCGCCTTCGCGTTGGCCGCGCCGCGAATGCAAGGACCGGTGCTCGACGCGGTCCTGCGTGGCCTCAAGCTGGTGGCGGTCGCTGTCGTGGCCCAGGCGGTCTGGAGCATGGCGCGCAAACTGTGCCCCGACCGGACCCGCGCGGCGCTGGCGCTGGTGGCGGCGGCGCTCCTGCTCGTCGCGGGCAGCCCTGGCGTGCAAATCCTGGCGTTGGCGGTCGGCGCGGCGGGAGGCGCGCTCCTTTGCCGAGACTTAGCTGCCGCCCCGGCGCCACCGGCCATGCCGGTCAGCAAGCGGTGGGGCGGGCTGGCGTTGGCGCTCTTCATTGCGCTGCTGATCGGGCTTCCGCTGGCCGGACGCGCGGCGCCGCACTCGCTGCTCGCGCTGGCCGGGGTTTTCTACAAAGCGGGCGCCTTGGTGTTCGGCGGCGGGCATGTGGTGCTGCCGCTGCTGCGCGCGGCGTTGGTGCCGGGATGGCTGTCTGACGACACCTTCCTGGCCGGCTATGGCGTGGCGCAAGCCGTGCCCGGACCGCTGTTCACCTTCTCCGCTTACCTGGGTGCGATCGTGGCTCCGGCCGGGTCGGCGGTCGTGTGGTCGGCGGTCGCGCTTGTCTCCATGTTCCTGCCTGGCATCCTGATCGTGCTGGCCGGCGTGCCGCTCTGGACCTGGCTGGCCCGGCACCCGGCCGCGCGAGGCGGCCTGGCGGGGATCAATGCCGCCGTGGTCGGCGTGCTGGGCGCGGCGCTGTACGATCCGATCTGGGTCAGCGCCGTGCGCGGCGGGGCGGATGTGGCGATCGCGCTTGCCGCATTCCTGCTGATGGAGCTTTGGCGCGTACCGCCGCTGGGCATCGTCGTGTTTTCAGTCGGAGCGGCTTTGCTGGCGTCGGGGATCGCATAGAGAACAAGGGAGGACGATTTATGGCACCAACGCAAGACCGCCGGATGGACGGCAAGGTGGCGATCGTCACGGGGGCGGGCTCGCGCGCCGACGGGATCGGCAATGGGCGGGCGAGTTCGATCCTGCTGGCCCGGCATGGCGCCAAGGTCGCCCTGGTGGACGAGAACCCGGACTGGGCCGCGCGGACCCAGGCGATGATCGAGGCCGAGGGCGGGACCAGCCTCGTTGTCACCGGTAACGTGACCGTCCCGGAGGACTGCGCCCGCATCGTGCGCGAGACTGTCCGGCTGTGGGGCCGCCTGGATGTGCTGGTGAACAATGTCGGCATCGCCGGCCCGTCCGGTACGGCGGTCGATGTCGATCTGGAGGCATGGAACCAGGCGCTGCGCGTCAACGTCACCTCCATGATGCTGACGGCCCGGTTCGCCGTCCCGGAGATGGCCCGGAACGGCGGAGCGATCATCAACATCGCCTCCTATGCCGGGCTGTTCGGGGGCCACCCCAGCCTGCTCTACCCGACCTCGAAGGGCGCGGTGGTCAACATGAGCCGGGCCATGGCGGCACACCACGCGGCTCAGGGCATCCGAGTGAATGCCGTGGCGCCCGGCATGGTCTACACGCCCATGGTCTATGCCGGCGGGATGAGCGAGGAGACGCGCACGGCGCGGCGCAACCGCTCCCTGCTGAAGATCGAGGGCAGCGGGTGGGATGTCGGCAATGCCGTGCTGTACCTGGCGAGCGAGGAGGCGCGCTGGGTCACCGGGATCGTGCTGCCCGTGGACGCGGGCGCTTCGGCGGCGCCCTCGGCCTATCCGGCGAGGCGGTAGGGCGCCTTCGGGCTGATCGCGTCAGGGCAGGGCGCGGTACACCGCGCGCTCGAATTCATCGAGCAAGCGCAGTACGTCCGGATCGGCGAAGGGAAGGATTTGGGTGAAGATCGCGCCGGCGACGTGCCTGGTCGGATCAAGCCAGTAATAGGTGTTGTTCAGCCCCGCCCAGGCGACGCTGCCGGCGCTGCGGCCGCCTGGCACCGGTTCGGTGTTGATCACAAAGCTCAGCCCCCATTTCCGCCGGGTTCCGGGAAACAGGTCAACGTCGTTGGACGAGGCGGGAACGGCGGAAACCATCCGCTCCACGTCGAGCTCGCCGATGTGGTTGCGCAGCATCAGGGCCACCGTCTCGGGGCGCAGCAGGCGCGCTCCGTCCAGCGCGCCGCCCCCGAGCAGCATTTGCAGGAAACGGATGTAGTCGCGTGCCGTGGAGTGCAGACCGCCGCCGCCGGGGAAGAACTCGCGCGGCGGATTCGGCTCCAGATCGAGCGGCTGTAGCCCCGCCGGCGTGTGCGCATGCACGGCGGCGAGGCGCGGCCGCATGTCGGGGTGGACCAGGAAGCTGGTGTCGCGCATCCCCAAGGGCGCGAACAAGCGGGTGCGGAATACGCGTTCCAGGTCTTGGCCCACCACCGCCTCGACCATACGGCCGGCCCAGTCGATGCCGATTCCATACTGCCAGCGCGTTCCCGGATCATAGGTCAGCGGCGCGCTCAGCCCGGCGAGCTTGCCTGTGCGCGGGGTCGGGGTGCCGGTGTCGCGATGGTAGCGCAGCAGGTCCGCATTCCAGATGTCGTACCCGAAGCCCGAGGTATGCGTGAGCAAGTTGCGCAGCGTTATAGCGCCTTGGGCGGGACGCAGCCGAGGACAGCCGGCGGTGTCGAACCCCTCCAGCACCTGCGGCGCGGCAAGGCCGGGCACCACCTTGCCGGCCGGCTGATCGAGCGCGAGCTGTCCAGCCTCGACAAGCTGCATCGCAGCGGCTGCGGTGATCGCCTTGGTCATTGAGGCGATGCGGAACGCAGTTTGCATGTCCATCGGCGCCGGCTCGGCGAGGCTGCGGCGGCCGAACGCGCCCTCGTAGAGAATGGCATCCTTCGTGGCGGCGATCGCCACGACGCCCGGCACCTCGCCCTGGTCCACCGCCCGGCGCAGCACCGTGTCGATTTCGCTCATGGGCATGCCCCCTCAGTCCCCGCATGAAATACAGGCATCGGCCAAAAGGAGAGACGCACGATGCTGCTATCGGTGTTCTTGCTCGCGGGCGAGACGGTCGCGCGCGGCGTCGTGGCCAGCCTTGGCGAGCCACGGGTTGGGCGCCGCCTGCGGCTTTCAGGTCAGCGGACTCGCCAGCACTTTCACGGGTTTGGCGCTGGCGCTGACTGGGCTCATCACATCGATCAGGGTGCCGCTGATGCTCTGGGGCTAGGCCGCCTCGCGCCCTGTCCATGCGGGGGTGGCGGTTTGGTGCCGGGGGCCTGTGCGCGCGCCTGCTCCAGCAAGGCGTCGCAGCGGTGATGGTCGGTGGTGCCGAACTGGATCGTGGGAAGCACGGCCAAGGGCGGCAGCAGCACCGCGAGCGCGCCGGCCGCGCCGGCCCGCGCCGCGACCTCCGCGCTCGGAAGAACGCGCGGGTGAGCGATTGTGCCCGATATCAGGATTGGCCCTGGCAGGCTGCCGATGGTGAAATGCTTGGGTGCGGTGCGGATCGTCAGGTTCATCGCCTCGTCGCGCAGGCTGACTGTCCCGGTGCCGCGCACGACCGCCTCGCCAGTGTCCAGGATCAGCGCGCGGGACCGCAGCACGCCGCGTTCGAGCGCGAAGTCGGCGACCAGGCACTCGACCTGGGTTCGCTTCGGCACGCCGAGCGCCGAGAGCACCGCGTTGCTGAACTCCAGTCCCGACAGATCGACAAGCAAGGCGCTAAGGTCACCGCCGGCCATTCCCAACACGACCTCGCCGTTGCCGTCCGCCGCGATCGAGGCGAGAGAGTCACCTGTTCCAGCGATGTGTGCGCTGCCACTCAATGCGCCGGCGCCGTGGAAGGCGTGGGTCGCTGCCATCAGCTTCGCCACGTCCAATTGCTGGAAATCGACCTCGGCGGTGCTGCGGATCAGCCCGTTGATTGGCGTCAGCCGGACGCTGGATCGGATGCGCCCGGCGCCGACCCCGAAGCTGAGCGGATGCAGCGCCACCTCTCCGTTAACGATGTCGAGCGCCGCCGAGAGGTCGTCGAGCGGCATTGACCGGCCCTTGATGGCCGCCGCCTTATAGCGGAGATGCACATCTGCGTAGTGGAACTGCGGCAGACTCAACTTGGCGTCCGGCAACAGGCCGTGCTGGGCAGCAGGCTTCGCCGCCTCGTGTCCGGGCTTGGCGCCCACGAGGCCACCCAGGTCTGTAAGATCGATGGCGCGCGAGGCAAAGTCCGCCTGCACCACTGGCCGAGGCTCGCCCGGCTCGACCGCGATCGTGCCTTCGAGGTCGCTTGATCCCACGCGACCCGCGATGTCCTGAAAGCGCACGCGGCGGTCGGCGAAGTCGAGCGTGCCGGAAAGCTGGAATGGCGGCGTCTCGGGAAGGGCGATGCCCGTCAGCGGGCGCAACGTATTGAGGCTCGGGCCAGCGAATTGCAGGCGAAGCTGCACGCCGGCGAGGGCCAAGGGCTGCGCGATGCTGCCCCGCAACCGTATCTCGGTGCGTCCGTTCGCCACGTGCAGGTCGATCGGCCAGGGGTGCGCGCTGTCGCGCAGGCCGAGGATGGCGCCGCCCGTCATGCCGGCCTGGATCGGCTGGCCGGCATAGGTGCCATGCGCATCAGCGAGCAACGCGGCCGGGCGGTCGGGCGCCTGCTCGGTTCGCACCCCCACGCTGAAATCGGCGCGCAGCGGCGCCAGCACGGCATGGACCTCGCCGCCTTCGATGCGCAGTTCGCCAATATGCGTCTCCGAACCGCCGGAACCCGCCATCGCGAGATGATAGTTCGCGGCGTGGTCCGGCTTCTCGGCGGCAAAGACATGCGGCTGCTGGATGTCGATCTCGGGGATGTCGATCTGGCGGCGGCGAAGATAGGTCCAGAGATCGACTTGGACGACCAGATGCTTGATGTCGGCTAGAGGCGGGTCGCTCGCGGGCCAGCCATCGGGATTGGCAACCACCACATCGTCGGCGGTGATCGTCGCGATCCGGCCGGGGCTGAAATGCAGGCGGCCAATGCTGACCTTGCGCCCGAGCGCGGCGGAGGCGCGCGCCTCCACCACCGAGCGCAGGGACGCCTGGCCCCACTGCCACGCCGCCACCCCGCCGCCAATGATTAGGACCGGCAGGCCAAGGCCCAGCAGCCACCGGAGTTGATGCCGTCGATTCGTCATTGGGAGGAGAGTAGCGCGGCGGCAGCGCGAGGGGTGTCTCGGCACGCGATCACGGTTCGGAGAGGCGACCTTCGTTTGACACCGGCTCCCCTGGCCCGTATAGGCCCGCCACTGCCGGGAACGTGGACGGGCCGTTGCCCGCGCCCGCCGCCACGCGCGGCCTACCGGTGCAACAACCGCAGCGAAGGAAACCGCGCCGCATGACCAAGCGCGTTGAGAGCAAGTACAAGATCAATCGCCGCCTGGGCGTGAATCTCTGGGGGCGGCCCAAGTCGCCGCTCGGCAAGCGCGACTATGGACCCGGCCAGCACGGGCAGCGCCGCAAGAAGGTGACGGATTTCGGCGTGCAGCTCGCGGCCAAGCAGAAGCTGAAGGGCTATTACGGCAACATCGGCGAGAAGCAGTTCCGCAAGTACTACGAGGAGGCGGTGCGCCGCAAGGGCGACACCTCCGAGAACCTGATCGACCTTCTGGAGCGCCGGCTCGACGCGGTCGTGTACCGCATGAAGTTCGCGATCACCCCCTTCGCTGCTCGCCAGTTCGTCTCCCACGGGCACATCCTGGTCAACGGCAAGCGCGTGAACATTCCCTCCTACCTCGTCCGGGACAACGACACGATCGAGGTGAAGGAACGCTCGAAACAGCTCGCTGTCGTGCTGGACGCGTCGCAGAGCACCGAGCGCGACACGCCTGAGTACATCGAGGTCGACCATCGCGCGATGAAAGGCCGGTTCCTGCGCCCGCCGAAGCTGTCGGACGTGCCGTACCCGGTGCAAATGGAACCCAACCTGGTGGTCGAGTACCTACTCGCGCTGAGGAACCTTCCTCCCCCTGGCCCCCTCCCGCACGGGGAGGGGGCTCACAAGGTCCCCACAATCCCATGACCGACCTCACGGCCGAGATCGGCCGCCGCCGCACCTTTGCGATCATCTCCCACCCCGACGCGGGCAAGACCACGCTCACCGAGCAGATCTTGCGCGCTGGCGGAGCGATCCAGCTCGCCGGCTCGGTGCGCGCCAAGGGCGAGCGGCGGCGCACGCGGTCCGACTGGATGGGGATCGAGCGCGAGCGCGGCATCTCCGTCGTCACCTCGGTGATGACCTTCGAGCATGCGGGCTGCGTGTTCAACCTGCTCGACACGCCCGGACACGAGGACTTCTCCGAGGACACGTATCGCACGCTGACCGCGGTCGATTCCGCGGTCATGGTGATCGACGCCGCCAAGGGGATCGAGGCGCGCACGCGCAAGCTGTTCGAGATCTGCCGCCTGCGCGACATCCCGATCGTCACCTTCATCAACAAGATGGACCGCGAGAGCCGCGATCCGCTGGAGCTCCTGGACGAGATCGCCTCGACCCTCGCCCTCGACACCGCGCCCGTCACCTGGCCCGTCGGGCGGGCGGCGGACTTCGTCGGCACCTATGACCTGCGCGCGCGCGAACTGCACCTGAAGGCCGATCTGCCGCAATCCGACCCGCGCCTGGTCGCGCTGGCCGAGGAGGTCGATCTGGTGCAGTCCGCGCTGCCGGAATTTGACCGCCAGGCCTTCCTTGAGGGCCACCTGACCCCGGTCTATTTCGGCTCCGCCATCAAGAGCATGGGTGTCGCCGACCTGCTCGCGGGCTTGGCCGAGTACGGTCCGGCGCCGCGCGCGCAGCCGGCGGATATCGGCGCGGTGCAGGCGACCGAGCCGAGGCTGACCGCGCTCGTGTTCAAGATCCAGGCGAACATGGACCCGAACCACCGCGACCGCATCGCCTTTGCGCGGGTCTGCTCGGGCCGGTTGGTGCGCGGGATTCGGCTCAGGCAGGTGCGCACCGGCAAGCTGATCCCGCTGCACGCGCCGCAATTCTTCTTCGCCCGCGAGCGCGAGCTTGTCGAGGAAGCGTTCGCGGGCGATGTCGTCGGCATCCCCAACCATGGCACCCTGCGCATCGGCGACACGCTGACCGATGGCGACGCGCTCAACTTCCTCGGTGTGCCCTACTTCGCTCCGGAGATCCTGCGCCGCGTGCGCCTGGATGACGCGATGAAGGCGAAGAAGCTGCGCCAGGCCTTGCAGGAGCTGGCCGAGGAGGGCGTGGTGCAGTTGTTCCGTCCCCTCGACGGCTCGCCACCCATTGTCGGCGTCGTCGGTACCTTGCAGCTTGACGTGTTGCAGGCGCGGCTTGGCGCCGAGTACGGCGTGGCGATCGGCTTCGAGGCCACGCCCTACGCGGTTGCGCGCTGGGTCTCCTCGCCCGACAAGCAAAAGCTGGCCCGCTTCGTGGCTGAGAACCGTGGAGCGATTGCCGAGGACGTGGATGGCGATCCGGTGTTCCTGGCCACCTCCGCCTTCACGATGCGCCGCACCGCCGAGCTGAGCCCGGCGCTCGCCTTCGCCGACGTGAAGAACGTGCTGAAGGAAAAGGCGGCGGCATAGAAAAACTCCGGCCGGAGGTGATATAAATCCACCGAAAAGGGCGGTATTGTTCTCGGACAGACATCAAGTAGGGGTGTCGTCCCGATGATGAAAAGCTCGATAGGCAGGGCCGTGCTGGCGCTCGGACTTGCCATGTTCCTCAATTTCGAGGCGAATGCGGCCGAAACCCTCGACACAACCCCGCGCACTGCGGTGATCTCTGCCTTTCAGCCCGAGTGGACGGCACTGCAAGCCGCTCTGCAAGGACGCAAAAGGTACGTCGTCAACGGGACGACCTTTGACACAGGCGTCCTCGACGGTAAGCCGGTGGTCCTGTTTCTCACCGGCATCAGCATGGTCAACGCGGCGATGACGAGCCAGCTCGCCCTCGACCGCTTTACCATCGCGAGAATTGTCGTTTCAGGCATCGCGGGCGGAGTTGATCCCGAGCTTGCGATCGGCGACGTGGTCGTTCCTGCGCAGTGGAGCGAGTACCCTCGAATTCTGTTCTCGCCCGCGAGAAGGATGGTGTCTACGTATTACCCAGTTTCGCCGATAAATTGGTGCCGAATTTCGGGATGATGTTTCCGCAGCCCGTGGAGGTCGCGAATGGCACTGAGCACCCGGAAAAGCGGCGCTGGTTTCCCGTGGACGCGAAGCTTCTCGCCATTGCCAGGACGGTGGCCGGGACAGTCCGCCTGAGTGCTTGCTCTGCTGACAACAAGTGCCTTTCACGCCCACCGAAGGTCATCGTCGGTGGCAATGGCGTGTCCGGCCAGTCGTTCGTGGACAACGCGGCGTTCCGGGAATATGTCCGGAAGACCTTTGGCGCCGAGGTTGTGGACATGGAGAGCGCCGCGGTGGCGCACGTCGCCTACGCCAATGGAACCCCATTCATCGCGTTCCGCAGCCTGTCCGATCTCGCGGGAGGGGGCGCGGGTGAGAACGAGCTGGGGACGTTCTTCCACGTGGCATCCGAGAACTCGGCGAGAGTTGTTGAGGCTTTCCTGAAGACGTTGCCCTGACCTTAGGTGGGAGCACTGGTAGCCGAGCGCCCCAACCTTGATTGCGCCGCCTCGGGAAGCCGCTCACACTCGGCGCCAGTGAAGAACGCGGCAGGGGAAAGAGACCATGACCCGCACGGTCGAGCAGGCGACGCTGCGCAAGATGTATCGACGGCTGCTGCCGTTCGCCATCGTCACCTATTTCTTCTGCTACGTGGACCGCATCAACGTTGGCTTCGCCGCCCTGACGATGAACAAGGCGATCGGTCTCACGCCGGCCACCTATGGCACGGCCGCCGGCGCCTTCTTCTGGGGCTACGTGCTGTTCGAGGTTCCCAGCAACCTTATCCTTGAGAAGGTGGGCGCGCGGCTGTGGATCGCGCGGATCATGATCTCCTGGGGCCTCCTGTCAGCGGCCACCGCCTTCGTTGGGGGCGCCATGAGCTTCGGCATCATGCGCTTCCTGCTCGGCGTCGCTGAAGCGGGCTTTTACCCCGGCGTCGTGCTATACTTCTCCTACTGGTTCCCCGAGCATCATCGCGCACGCATCGTGGCCGGCTTCACCGTGGCGCTCCCGCTCGCCATCGCGCTCGGCGCGCCGGTCTCGACCGCGATCCTGCAACTGAACGGTCTGGCGGGCCTCGCCGGGTGGCAGTGGCTGTTCATCCTGGAGGGGGCGCCGACCGTCCTGCTTGGCATCGGCGTGCTGTTTTACCTGACCGACAAGCCGGAGCAGGCGCGGTGGCTAATTTTGGAAGAGTGCGCGTGGCTCGCGGCCGAGCTGGCGAGCGAGCGGCGCCAGAAGGAGGCCGTGCGGAGCTTCAACCTCTTGCAAGCCCTGTTCACCCCGAAGGTACTACTGATTTCGCTGCAATATTTCGGCATCGTCACCGCCAGCCTGGGCATGGCGTTATTCATCCCGCAGATCATCAAGGAGCTCGGCCTGAGCAACATGCAGGTGGGCTTCGCCACGATGATCCCATACCTGCTGGCGGCCATCAGCATGGTCACCTGGGGCTACGTCTCCGACAGGATGCACGAGCGCCGCTGGAACCTATTCTGGGCCTGCGTTGTATCGACGGTCGGGCTGATCATTGCAGCGCGGACCACCGGAACCTATTGGTCATTGGTTGGGATGTCGATCGCGGCGATCGGCTTCTACGGAACCAAGGGGCCATTCTGGGCGATGCCGTCGATGTTCCTGAGCGGCTCGGCGCTGGCCGGCTCGATCGCCTGGATCAACTCCCTCGGCAATCTCGGCGGCTATTTTGGTCCCTCGATCGTCGGCTGGGCCCGCTACTTGACCGGCAGCTTTGGCGGCGGACTGTATGCGCTGGCCGGCTTCGCGGCGATGTCCGCGATCGTCACGGCGTTCGGCCTGCGCATCCCTCGGATCATTCAGCGTCAGCCCAGCGAAGTCAGCGCCGTCGGGGACTAACGGCCAGCGGGCAACTTCTGCCGGGTCGTTAACGGGGAAGTAACGAGCTCCGCCTAGCATCGCATGACGGCAGAACGCCATCGGAGCCGGCTCGCGATGCAGTCCAGGCACCCAGCGCAAGCAGTTCGCGCGCCATGCAGGCCCTGATCCAGGGATTGCGGGCGCTTGGCCCGGTGCGCCTCGCGGCCATGGGCGTGGTCGGGGCCGCGGTGCTGGGGCTGCTCGCCATGCTCGCCGTGACCTCCGGGCGTCAACCAATGGCGCTGTTGTATGGCGGGCTCGACCTCAACGACGCCGCGCAGGCCGCCGAGCAGCTCGGCCGCCAGCACGTCCCGTTCCAGCTCGGCGCCGGGGGGACCGCGATCATGGTGCCGGCCGATCTCGTGCCCCAGGCACGGGTGGCATTGGCCAAGGCCGGGCTGCCCTCGGGAGGGTCCGTCGGCTACGAGCTGTTCGACCGTGGCGCGGGCGGGCTGACCAGCACCGATTTCGAGCAGCAGATCGCGGAGACCCGCGCCCTTGAAGGCGAGCTCGCCCGCAGCATCCGCGCCATCGCCGGGGTGCGCGGCGCGCGCGTGCATCTCGTCCTGCCGCGCCGCGAGCCCTTCGCGCGCGAACAGCAGGACGCGCGGGCGAGCGTGCTGCTGACCATGGCCGGCGCGACGCGGCTTGACCGGGAGGGGGTGCAGGCGGTCCTGAACCTCGTCGCCGCCGCCGTCCCAGGGCTGAAGCCGCGCGACATCGCGATCGTCGACTCGCGGGGCGAGCTGCTCGCCCGCGCCGGCAGCCCGGTGGACGCCGTGGGCCGCGGCGCCCTGTCCGGGGACGAGCTGCGCCGCGCGACCGAGCTGCGCCTGGCGCGCGCCGTGGAGGAGATGCTGGAGCGCAGTCTCGGTCCCGGCCATGTGCGCGCCGAGGCGGCGGTACGCATGGACTACGACCAGGTGCGCGAGACGCAGGAGAAATATGATCCCGACGGCCAAGTGCCGCGCAGCGAGCAAAGCGTCACGATGGCAAGCAAGAACACCGAGGCCGCGCAGACCGTCTCGGTGCAGAACAACTTGCCGAACGCCGACCCGGCGTCGAGCGGTGCCAGCAGCGAGGAGAACCGGCAGGAGCAGACGACGAACTACGAGATCAGCAAGACGGTTCGCACGCTGATCCATGAGCAGCCGCAGATCGGGCGCATCAGCCTCGCGGTCATGGTGGACTCCGCGAAGGCCCGCTCCGACGCCGACATCGCGCGCATCAGCGACCTGGTGAGGACGGCGATCGGCTTCGATTCCAAGCGTGGCGACGAGGTAAGGGTCGAAGCGATGCCATTCGTCGCGGAGGACGCGCCAGAGCCCGCGAAGCCCGCGCTTCTGGGGCTGCATGTCGAGAAGTCCGATGTCATGCGGCTGGCCGAGATCGCGCTTCTCGGGCTGGTCGGCATCGTGGCGCTGCTCACTGTGCTGCGCCCGATGGTCCTTCGCCTGGCCGCGCTCGCGCCCGCGTCCCTGGCCGATGGCGGGAGCGGCCTGCTGGCTGGCGCCGCCGCTGCGACGGGCGCGAGCGTGACGCGGAACATGGCTCCCAGTGACGGCTCTGGCCCGGCGCTCGGTGGGCCGGGCACGCCGGCGCTGCTGGAAGACGAGAGCATGGTGAGCCTCGCCCAAGTCGAGGGCCAAATGCGCGCCTCCTCGGTACGCCGCGTAGCCGACCTGGTGGAGCGCCACCCCGAGGAGACCTTGACCATCGTGCGCGGCTGGATAGGCCGGGAGGCAAGCTGAGATGCCGCGAACTGACGACTACGCCAGCCTGACCGGCGTGCAGAAGGCGGCGATCCTGATGCTGGCGCTGGGCGAGGAGAAATGCGGTCAGCTATTCGCCCGGATGCACGAGGACGAGATCAAGGAAGTCTCGGGGGTCATGGCGCAGCTCGGTACGGTGCGCGCTGACGTGGTGGAGCAGCTCTGCGTCGACTTCACCCATGCCATGGGTGGCTCCGGTAGCGTGATCGGCAGCTTCGACAGCACCGAACGGATGCTGATGAAGGCGCTGCCGCGCGAGCGTGTCACCCAGATCATGGAGGAGATTCGTGGTCCCGCCGGCCGGACCATGTGGGACAAGCTGGGCAACGTGAACGAGGCGGTGCTCGCGAACTACCTGAAGAACGAATATCCGCAGACCGTCGCTGTTGTGCTGTCCAAGGTGCGCAGCGAGCATGCCGCGCGCGTGTTGTCCCTGCTGCCGGAGGCCTTCGCCTTGGAGGTGGTGATGCGCATGCTGCGCATGGAGAGCATCCAGAAGGAGGTGCTCGACGGCGTCGAGAAGACTCTACGCTCTGAGTTCATGTCGAACCTGGCGCGCAGCACCCGCCGCGACGCCCACGAGATGATGGCCGACATCTTCAACCACCTGGACCGCGCGGTCGAAAGCCGGTTCATCACCTCGCTCGAGGAGCGCAACCGCGAATCAGCCGAGCGCATCAAGGCGCTGATGTTTACCTTCGACGACCTCCAGCGCATGACTCCGGCCAGCGTGCAGGTGCTGCTGCGCGAGGTGGAAAAGGACAAGCTGCCGCTGGCCCTGAAGGGTGCGTCGGACAAGTTGCGCGACTTGTTCTTCGCCAACCTCTCGGAGCGGGCGTCGAAGATGCTGAAGGAGGAGATCGCCGCGCTCGGCCCGGTGAAGCTGCGGGCGGTGGACGAGGCGCAAGCCGCGATCGTCGCGCTGGCGAAGGAGCTCGCCGCGCAAGGCTCGATCGAGATCGGCGAGAGCAAGGACGAGGAGCTGGTGATCTAAACCGCGTCTACTTTGAGAACCGTAGTTTCTCCTCCTCAGGATTGAGCTGGTCCTTAACCCAGAGGCGATCTGCGATGGCATAGGGTGCCTGATTAAGCGTGGCCTGGAAGTGGGCGACGCGGCGGGTCAGATCCGTGGTGGAGGCATGGCAGTGATGATAGGTGACGTCCTCGCGCAGCCAGCGCCACAGTGCCTCTACTGGCATCAGATCCGGACTGTAGCCGGGTAACGGCACGAGTTCGATCTTCAGACCTGCGGCAGCGGACCATACGGACTGAGCCCGGTGATAGGGCGCGCCATCCCAGATCACGATGAGCCTGCCGTTGGGGAATTCGGCACGCAGTCGGCGTAGAACGTCGATCGTGTGTTCGCCCGTGGCGCGCGGATACGGCCAGATCCGGACCTGTCCCTCATTGTAGAGATACAGGCCATAGAACGAGACTTTGTCGGCCAGGGCGGGCGAGGTGGAGGCGACATATAGATCCGGCTGCCATTATCTTGAATAGAGGCTGAGGGCCACCACGTCCTCGGACATGAAGCACGTGGACATGCGCAAGCTGGCTCCGGCGGCCCAGGAAGAAAGACGGCGACAGGTGATCGGCCTGCGCCAGAGCGGTGCGAACTATGCGGCAATCGCCGCCCAGGTCGGGCTCAGCCAAACCGGCGTGTTCGACATCTGCAAGCGTTTTGACGCCCAGGGCGAGACGGGGCTGGTCAGCGGCAAGCGCGGGCGCAAGCCAGACGAGCAGAAGCTGCTGACGACGGCACAGGAGAGGGAGATCCAGCGGCTGATCTGCCGCCGTGTGCCCGACGAGTTGGGCCTGGACTTTGCGCTGTGGAGCCGGGCGGAGCAGCCGAAGGTTCCATGGACGCAGTCCATGGAATGGCTGCGGAGGGGGCGGTGGGTGCGCTCATCCGCCGCCAGTATGGCGTGCGCCTGGCGGTGCGCACCACCGGCACGCACCTGGCACGCTGGGGCTTCACCGCGCAAAAGCCGCTGCGGCGGGCCCATGGGCAGCAACCGGCAGCGGTGCGCGATTGGCTGCGCCGGGAGTATCCAGCGATTGTCGCCCGGGCCCGGCGGGCGCGTGGGGTGATCTTCTGGGGCGACGAGGCCGGGCTGCGCGCCGAGGACGTGCGCGGTCGTTCCTACGCGCTCCCCGGCAAGACACCCGTCGTGCGGCCCCACCAGCGCCGCATCGGGCGGGGCCTGATCTCGGCGGTCAGCAACCGAGGCGAGTTGCGCTGGCAGGTGCTGGACGGCGCGATCAAGGCGCCGGTGCTGATCGGCTTCCTGCAACGCCTGATCCGTGATGCCGGGCGCAAGGTGTTCCTGATCCTCGACCGGCTGCCAGTGCACCGTTCGGCGGTGGTGCGTGAGTGGCTCGCCCGGCACAAGGCGCAGATCGAGGTCTCCTACCTGCCGTCCCACAGTCCGGAACTCAATCCGGATGAAGGGCTGAATGCCGACCTCAAGCGGCACGTCACCCGCAAGCCGCCAATGCGCAGCAAACAGCAGCTCAAGCAGGCCGCCATCCGCCACATGCGTCGGCTGGCCAAGTCGCCCGCCCGGGTCCGCAGCTTCTTCCGCCAGAAGTCCATGCGCTATGCGGCATGATTCAAGATAATGACAGCCGGATCTATAAAAGCGCTGGCCGCGCACGCCCCAGCCATGCCCAGGATCGACGTCCTGACGGATGTGCGCTTCATCCAGGTAGACCAACTGATGACGGTCCCGCTGCGCACCATCCAGCAGTGGACGCATCTGTTCAACAAACGCCGCTCGCCGTTCCGCACTGGCACGGCCCAGTAGCTTCTTCGCCTTCTGCCACGACAGCCCCATCCGATGCAGAACCAGCCGGATGGTTTCGCGGCAGCGGCGGCACCCGAAGCGCGCTTGCACAAGCCCCACCAGACGGCGCAGCGTCCAGCGGGGCTTCGGATCAGTCTCGGCCATGGGGGGCGCGGCGGCGACCTGCTGGGCCGTGCGCACCACCGGTACTGAGCGCTGCCGCTATCTCGGGGCAAAAGGGGGGCGGCCACCGGTGCGCCGATACAGCAGCGCCGCGGGGCCGTGTTCGTTGTAAATGTGCAGCCAAGCCATGACGGTCTGGGGATGGCGACCCGTGCGGCTGGCCACCGCCGTCGCACAGTCACCCTGGGCTATCTCATGCAGGGCCAGAAACCGCTCGCGGCTGCGAGCATGCGGCGCACTCAAGGCCAGACGACGAAACTCCGCCGCTGACTGACCCCACCGCTCATAATCTATACGCAACACCTGTCTTGTTGACGCCTCCGAATAGGAAAACTCCTATATGGGACCGTCACCGCTCAGTGACCAGCGAACTACGGCTCTCAAATTGGACGCGGTTTAGATGGAGGGGCTGTTGGGTGCGGCCATGCGCCGGCGCGGCTGGACGGGCGCTCTGTTCGAGGAGGATTTCGAGGCGCCGGATGCTCCGGAGCCAGAGGTCATCGCCCCGGATCTCGCGCCGCGCGGATTGACCGAGGCTGACGTCGCCACCGCGCGCGCCGATGCCTGGGCCGACGGCCATGCGTCCGGGCGTGCCGAGGCCGAGGCTTCGGCCGCGCGGACACTTGCCCAGGCCGCCGCTTCCATGGCCAGCGAGATGGCGAAGTTGCGTCCGGAACTGCTGGCGCACGCCGAGGCGGCGGCCGGCGCACTCGCGGGGCTGTTGCTCGACACGCTGGCCGCGCTGTTTCCGGCGCTCAGCGCCCGGCACGGACCGGCGGAGGCGCAGGCGGTGTTTCACGTGCTGCTGCCCGGCCTCAGGCTCGAGCCGGAGATCGTGGTGCGCGCGAACCCGCGCACGGCCCCAGCCCTGGCCCAGGAGGTCGCGCGCGTCCTGCCCGACGAGGCGGAGCGGGTGCGCGTCGTGTCCGACCCGGCGATGGGGCTGGGCGATGTGCGGGTGCGCTGGCAGGGCGGCACGGCGGTGCGCGACGGCGCGGCGCTGTGGGAGGAGGTGGCCGCCGCGCTGGCCCCGGCGGGGCTGCTCAGCGCGCGGATTTGGGAGATCGAGCATGTCGAATGAGATGCAACTATCCGAGCTGCCCGACGCGGCGGGGGCCGGGCCGGAGACGGGCTCGCCGCGCTCCGCCCGCGACCTGGAGGCGGTTTACGACATCCCGGTCACGGTCAGCGCGGTGCTCGGCAAGGCAACGATGCAGGTGAGCCAGCTCCTCAAGCTCGGGCGCGGCGCGGTCGTGGAGCTGGACCGAAAGCTCGGCGAGGCGATCGATTTCTATGTGAACAATCGCTTGGTGGCCCGTGGCGAGGTGGTGATGGTCGATGACAGCCGGCTGGGGGTGACGATGACGGAAATCGTCAAGGCCGACCGGGCGGGCTGAGGGACGGACATGCGAGTTCTCATCATCGGCTCACTGTCCGGAGAGTTGGGTCAAGCGGGGCGCATCGCGATGGCGCGCGGCGCCAAGCTCGACCAGGCCGACGACATCACCGGCGCGCTCGCGCGGCTGCGCGCCGACGCCCGGACGGATTCTCGTGCTCTGCGACGTCCGCCATGATGTGGGCGCGCTGGTCCGCGCGCTTGCCGCCGAACGGATCGCGGCCCCGGTCGTCGCCTGCGGCACCGGCGATGACCCCGAAGCGGCGGTGCGCGCGATCCGCGACGGCGCGCGCGAGTTCCTCAGCCTGCCGCCCGATCCCGATCTGATTGCCGCCATCGTCACCGCCGCCGCCGGCGAGAGCCACGCGCTGATCGCGCGCGACCCGGTGATGCAGGCGGCGGTGCGCCGCGCCGAGCAGGTGGCGGGCTCCGAGGCGTCGGTGCTCATCAGCGGCGAATCCGGCACAGGCAAGGAGGTGCTGGCGCGTCACATCCACCGCCGCTCCCGCCGCTCCGCCGGCCCGTTCGTCGCGCTGAACTGCGCGGCGATCCCGGAAAACCTGCTCGAATCCGAGCTGTTCGGGCATGAAAAAGGGGCGTTCTCGGGCGCGCTCGCCCGCCGGATCGGCAAGTTTGAGGCGGCCGATGGCGGCACGCTGCTGCTCGACGAGGTGAGCGAGATGGAGCTGCGCCTGCAAGCCAAGCTGCTGCGGGCATTGCAGGAGCGCGAGATCGACCGGCTGGGTGGCGCTGGGCCGGTGAAGGTGAACGTGCGCATTCTCGCCACCACCAACCGCGACCTGGCGCGCGAGGCGGAGCGCGGCACGTTCCGCGAGGATCTCTATTTCCGTCTGAACGTGGTGAACCTGCGGGTGCCGCCGCTGCGCGAGCGCCCGGGCGATATCGCCGCACTCGCCGAGCATTTCGCGCGCCGCTACGCCGAGGTGAACGGCGTTTCCTTCCGCCCGCTCTCGTCGGCGGCGCTATCAGCGCTGTCGGCGCATGGCTGGCGGGGGAACGTGCGGGAGCTGGAGAACACCATCCATCGCGCGGTGCTGCTGGCACACGCTGCATTCGGGCGGGAAGTTTGGCGGCAAGGCCTATAACACCTCGGGCGGCCTGCACGGGGTCGGCAGCTCGGTGGTCAATGCCCTGTCGGAAAAGCTGGAAGTCGAGGTTGCGCGGGACCGGACGCTGTACAAGCAGAGCTATGCGCGTGGGAAAGCCACGACGAAGCTCATCAACGCCGGGCCGGTGAAAAACCGGCGCGGCACCACGATCCGCTTCCATCCCGATCCACAGATCTTCGGCACCCAGCATTTCAGCCCGGCGCGGCTCTACCGCCTCTGCCGGTCCAAGGCGTACCTGTTCCGTGGCGTCGAGATCCGCTGGGCCTGCGATCCCGCGCTGCTGAAAACGGCCGCCGATATACCCACCGAGGCAACACTGCACTTCCCCGGTGGGCTGCGCGACAGTCTGGAGGAGGATATCGCCGACGCCGGCCGCGTCCTGCCGGCTGTCTGGGCCGGCGAGGCCGGCCTCCCGGGCGAGGCGCACGGGCGGGTGGAATGGGCCGTCGCCTGGCTGGAGGACGCCGACGGCTTCCTCCATTGGTCCTGCAACACCGTCCCGACGCCGCAGGGAGGCACGCATGAGGCGGGGTTCCGGGCCGCCCTGGTGAAGGGACTGCGCGCCTGGGGCGAGCACCGCAGCAACAAACGGGCGGCGGCGATCGTCGCCGAGGATGTGCTGACCTCGCTGGCTGCCAAGCTCTCGGTGTTCGTCCGCGAGCCGCATTTCCAGGGCCAGACCAAGGAGAAACTCACCAGCCCGGAGGCCGCGCGGCTGGTGGAAACCGCGTTGCGTGACCGGTTCGATCATTTCCTGGCCGGCGACCCGGCCTCGGCCGACAACCTGCTGGCTTTCGTAATCGAGCGCGCCGAGGAGCGCCAGCGGCGGAAGGAATCGAAAGATACGGCGCGCAAGTCGCCAACGAGGCGGCTGCGGCTGCCGGGCAAGCTGACGGACTGCACGCGGGAGAACGCGGCCGAGACCGAAATTTTCCTGGTCGAGGGCGATTCTGCGGGTGGCTCCGCCAAGCAGGCGCGCAACCGCGAGACCCAGGCGGTGCTGCCGCTGCGCGGGAAGATTCTGAACGTGGCGTCCGCTTCGGCCGACAAGCTGCGGCAAAACCAGGAGTTGAAGGACCTGATCGAAGCGCTGGGCTGCGGCGTCGGCGAGCGCTTCGACCGCGGCAAGCTGCGCTACGGGCGGGTGATCATCATGACGGATGCTGATGTGGACGGCGCGCACATCGCCTCGTTGCTGATGACGTTCTTCTATCGCGAGCTGCCCGAGCTGGTGCGGCACGGTCACATCTACCTTGCACAGCCGCCGCTGTACCGGCTGACCCAGGGGGCGAAGTCGGTCTATGCGATGGACGACGCCGACCGGGAACGGAAGGTCAGGTCGGAGTTCAAGCCGAACGCCAAGGTGGAGGTGAGCCGCTTCAAGGGCCTGGGGGAAATGCCTCCGTCGCAGCTCAAGGAAACCACAATGAACCCGGCGCGGCGCACGCTGCTGAAGGTGGTTGCCCCGCCCGACGAACGCGCCCGCACCGCTGAGCTGGTCGAAAGCCTGATGGGACGCAAGCCGGAACTGCGGTTCCAGTTCATCCAGGAGCGGGCGCGCACCGTCCAGGAAGTGGACGTCTGAACGCGGTTGCACTCGCAGCATAAGCCTGCCTAACCTCCGCGCGGGAAACGCGGAGCATCAGCCGGAGGCCGAACGTGGTTCGATGGCTCGTCGTATTGCTGTGTCTGGTCGTGTTTTGGGCTCCGCAGCACTTCCTGCACGCTCAGAAGGCCACGCCGCAACCGCCTGACACCATGGCAGCCCGCATGCGCGCCTGCGTTCCGTGCCATGGCGAGGAAGGCCAGGGGACGAGCAGCGATTACTTTCCGCGCATCGCCGGCAAGCCGGCAGGCTATCTGTACAACCAGCTCGTCGCGTTCAACGACGGCCGTCGGCACTATGCGCCGATGAATTATCTGCTGGAATATCAGCCGGATTCGTATCTGCTCGATATGGCGGCCTATTTCGCAGCGTTGCGGCCCCCTGCCCCGCCGCCGGCGGTCCCCAGCGTCGGCGATGCCGTGCTGGCACGCGGCGAATTGATCGTTCGGCATGGCGATGCCAGCCACGACATCCCCGCCTGCGCCAGCTGCCATGGCCCGAGGCTGACCGGGATGGAACCGGCGATCCCTGGCCTCGTCGGGCTGCGGGCGAATTACATCAGCGCGCAGCTGGGCGCCTTCCGCTACGGAACGCGGACAGCGAAAGAGCCCGACTGCATGCAGCTTGTGGCGGCACGCCTGACGGAGGCGGACGTGACCGCGGTGGCGGCCTGGCTGGCCTCGCGCCCAGTGCCGCCTGATGCCGCGCCGCTGCCGGAAGGTGCGCTGGGGCTGCCCTTTCCTTGCGGGAGCGAGCCGCAATGAGACTCCGGCGCGCCGGGATGCTGGCTGCGCTGGTCGCCGGACTGGCCCAGTCATTATCGGCTCACCAGTCATTATCGGCTCAGGAGAAACCGCAACACTCGCATGAGAGCATCGTTCAGCAGGGCGAGTACCTGGCCCGGGCAGGCGACTGCATCGCCTGTCACACCGAGCCGGGCGGCAAGCTGTTCGCTGGCGGACGGGCAATGCCCACGCCGTTCGGGACGCTGTATTCCACCAATATCTCGCCCGATCCGCAGACCGGCATCGGCACATGGACGCCCGATCAGTTCTACGGCGTGATGCACGATGGCCGCATGCCCGACGGGGGGCTGTTGTATCCGGCGATGCCGTTTGCGGCCTACACCAAGGTGACGCGAGAAGATTCGGATGCGATTTTTACCTATTTGCAGTCGGTGCCCCCGGTTCATCAGCCGAACAAGCCGCAGGACCTGAATTTTCCTTTCAATAACCGGGCCCTGATCATCGGCTGGCGCACACTCTTTTTCCACCCGGGGACATTCCAGCCTGATCCCGCACAGTCGCCCGAGTGGAATCGCGGCGCATATCTGGTTGAGGGGCTCGGGCACTGCTCCATGTGTCACTCGCCGATCAACGCCCTGGGCGGCACGTCGCAAGCGCAGGCCTTTGAGGGCGGGCTGATCCCGATGCAGGCGTGGTACGCCCCCTCGCTTACCAGTAATCGGGAGGGCGGTCTGGGCGAATGGAGCATCGAGGATATCATCGCCCTGCTGCGCACCGGCGTTTCGATGCGCGGCGCGGTGTACGGTCCGATGGCGGAGGTCGTCTATGACAGCCTTCAATACCTGAGCGATCAGGATATTCGCGCGATGGCGGTCTATCTGAAGACGCTTCCGGAGCGTAATGCGCCGCCGAGACCCTCCACAAACATTCCCCGGGCGGAAGGCAGCCTGCTGCTGAGCCTGGGCAAGGCGGTTTATGATTCCCGCTGCGCCGAATGCCACGGGGGAAACGGCGAGGGCATGCCGCCGGCCTATCCGCCGCTGGCGGGGAACCAGTCGATCCAGATGACGTCGGCGGTGAATGCGATCCGCATGGTGCTGAATGGCGGTTTTCCGCCCGGCACGGCCGGCAACCCTAAGCCGTATGGAATGCCGCCCTTTGCGCAAATCCTGTCGAATGACGAGGTGGCAGCGGTGGTGACGTATATCCGGACCTCCTGGGGAAACCAGGGCACGCCTGTTGCCGCAGGGGAAGCAAACCAGCTGCGATCGGCGCCACTGGATTAAGCGGAGGTTTTGTTGATCAATTCCAGCTTGCCGACGCCGGCCCAAAGCGAGTCAAGCGCGGTCGAGCAGGCGGTCTCGGGGTCGCGGATGGCGCGCGGCGCGGTGGTGCTTGCCGGCGTGGCAGTGATTATCGTGCTTGGCATCTGGTTTGCGTTCTACATGCTGGTTTTCCTGCAGCGCGCCGCGCCATGAGCAGGCGATAGTCATGTCATCGCCGGGTTTGGGCGAGAATCACGCGGCCGATGCTGCTGCCCGGGTCGAGCGGCGGTGGGCGACTGTTTCCGTTCTTATTCTTTGTCTGCTGGTGTTGATGGCCGCGTTCGCCGGGATTCATACATATCTGCTGCCGCAGGGCCGGGTAGAAACCGTCAATCCGCGGACGCTCAACCTGGCCGGGGAGTTCATCGAGAGCAATCTCGGCACGGAAACAGAGCAGGACGGATCTGTAATGGTAAGGGTGGTGGGGCAGCAGTATTCGTTCTCGCCGCCATGTATTGTGGTTCCGGCCGGCACGCCGGTGACGATCCGCGCCACGAGCGCAGATGTGGTCCACGGGTTTATTCTGGAAGGCACCAATATCAATACGATGCTGGTGCCCGGCTTTATTTCGATCATCAAGACCCAGTTCGATCAGCCCGGCGAATATCACATGCCCTGTCATGAATTTTGCGGCGCGGGGCACGAGGGGATGTGGGGCGATGTGCGCGTGCTCGACAAGCAGGCGTTTCAGCGCATGGCCGCGGACAAAAAGAGGTTGAGCTGTGCTGAATAGCCGCCGCCTGGTCCTGTCACATTTCTGGCTGGCCTTTGGCGTGTTCGGCCTCGGGCTGCTGCTGGGCGAATGGCAGATGTTCATCCGCAGCCCGCTGCACGGATGGATCACCAATCCCGAGATCTATTACCGGTCGGTAACCGCGCACGGCACGGCGATGGCCTATGTATTCCCGACGCTGATCGCGATGGGGTTTGGCTACGCGATCACTGAGGCCTCGCTGGAGCGGCCTTTGGTGGGACGAAACTGGGCCTGGCTGGGATTTGGCCTGGTGGCGTTGGGAACTGTCGTTTCTGTCATCACGGTGGCGCTGGGCTATGCGTCGATACTCTACACCTTCTATCCGCCGCTGATCGCCAATGCCGCCTATTACTTCGGTGTGGTGTTCGTGGTGGTCGGCTCGTGGATCTGGGTCGCCCTGATGTCCATAAACCTGCGGCTATGGAAGCTGGATAATCCGGGCAGGCCGGTTCCGCTGGCGATGTTTACCAATGTGGCCGGGTCTTATCTGTGGGCCTGGACGGCGGTGGGGGCGGCAGTGGAAATCCTGGCGCAAATTCTGCCGGTGGCGCTGGGCTTGACCGACACGATCAATGCCGGCCTGTCGCGGGTGTTCTTTTCCTGGACGCTGCACGCAATCGTCTATTTCTGGCTGATGCCCACCTACATCGCCTATTACATGATCCTGCCGCGGGCGATCGGCGGGCGGTTGTTCAGCGACCCGATGGCGCGGATCGCCTTCGCGCTGTTCCTCGTCGTCGCCATGCCGATCGGGGTGCATCACCTGTTTGCCGATCCGGAGGTTGGATCAGGATTTAAGTTCCTGCACTCGGTGTTCACGGCGCTGGTTGCGCTGCCGACCTTGTTGACCGTGTTCACGATCGTCGCGTCGGTCGAGATTGCGGGGCGGATGCGGGGCGGCAAGGGCGTGTTCGGCTGGCTCGGCGCGCTGCCCTGGCGCAACCCGATCATGCTGGCGGCCGCACTCTCGTTCGTGATGCTGGGATTCGGCGGGGCCGGCGGGCTGGTGAACATGAGCTACCAGCTCAACAGCAGCATCCATAATACTCAATGGGTTACCGGGCATTTCCATCTGATTTTCGGCGGGGCGATCGTGATCATGTATTTCGCCATCGCCTACGATCTCTGGCCGCATCTGACCGGCCGGGCGATGGAGAGCTTCGGGCTGATGCGCGCACAGCTCTGGACGTGGTTTGCCGGCATGATGGTGCTGACCATCCCGTGGCACTACGTTGGCATTCTGGGCATGCCGCGGCGTATGGCATTTTTCGACTATGCCAGCCCGGCGATCGCGCCGATGGCGGGCTGGGTCGATGCCTCGGTGGCCGGCGGAGCCATTCTTGTGGTGTCCGGCATCCTGTTTTTTGCCGTGCTGATCCGTGCCCAAACGGCACGGCCGGTCCCGGTGGAACCGTATTGGTTCAGCCTGGCCCTGCACCCTCCGGAGCGGCTGCCGGTCGCGCTGAACGGTTTCGCGCTGTGGCTTAGCCTGATGGTGGGGCTGACACTGGTGAACTACGGATTTCCGATAGTCCGGCTGACCACGCTGCCCGAGGCCGCGGTGCCGGCGGTGTATATCGGGGCCGGATAATGGCCGGCGAACCGTTATTTTCGCTGCGGAATCGCTGGTTCACGGTCAGCGCCGGGGTCACGGCGGCCGTTGCGGTAATTGCCGCCGGGTTCGGGTTCATATGGCTGCCCTTCATGGAGCGGAACACGACGTTTGCCGGGATCTGGCAGGCGATTTGCAGCGCCGCCGGGGCGCCGCAGCCTCCGCGGCCGGCAGGCCTGATCGTGGAGCCAGCATTCACCTTATCGAACGTGATCATCAATCCTGGGGCCGCGCCTGCGGGGGCCGAGGCGATAGGACGCGGCGCAACCCTGGCCTTGCGCTGCACGATGTGCCACGGCGCGCGCGGGCTGAGCGAGGCGAACTCGCCCAATCTGGCGGGGCAGTACCCGCAGGCGGTTTTCAAGCAACTTGAGGATTTCAGGAGCGGCGCGCGGGCAAATGCCGTGATGTCGCCGCTTGTAGCTAATCTGACCGCGCAGGATGCGCATGACCTTGCCGCCTATTATGCGTATCTGCCCCGGCCTCCCTGGCCCGACTCCGACCTGCCTACGCCTGCGATCGTGGAGCGCGGCGCGCCGATGCGAGGGATTGCGCCGTGCGGCGCCTGCCATGGGTCGGTGGCGCATAAGGCCGGGAGTCCCTGGCTGGAGGGCGAGCCGACGGCGTATCTTCGGGCGCAGCTTATGGCGTTCAAGACAGGGGCTCGTCACAACGATACCGGGGCGCAGATGCGCAATGTGGCGCGGCTGATGACGGATACGGAGATCGAGGCGGCTGCCCGGTTTTATGGGGAGCCGTAGTTGCGCGGCTTCGGTTTCATATAGCCAACTTCCTTCGGAAGCTGGGTGAGTTTTTGGTTTGGGAGCGGCCCCCCACCAACCCCGCGCGTTGTCATACCCAGAATCCTTCGGATTCTGGTATGCCAACCGCTGAAGAGCCGCACCCACCCGTCATCCCCATGCAAGAGGCTGTGATAGAATCCCGCGAGTGTCCGACGCTCCGCCGAGACGACGTAAGGAATTGCGTGAGATATTGAAATTCCTCGATATCCTTTACCGCCAGTTTCGGCAGGTTGGAGACGTCGACCCCGTCCGGTCAGTTCGCCGCTATCCTGCCGTGACCAAGTGTAAAATCCGCAAAGGCAAGGAGGGAGGTATGCCGGAGCAGGAGGAATCCGAATTGCTGGCGCTGGCGCGCCGCCTGACCGCCTTGGGGTTGGAGCGGACCGAGCAATCGTCGGAACGCTCGTATCTGAACGCCGAGCGCAATCTGGCGGTGGTGGTGCATGCCGCGGTAGCACTCATGATTCTGGGCTTCGCGATTGACCGCTATCAACTGTATCCCAATCATACTTCCGGACCGGCTGCTTTTCACGGCCATTTCATAACCGGACCCCTGACGAGCTGGAGCGCGGCTGCATCGATCGGGTTGGGCGTGCTGACCACGTTCGCCGGTGGATTGCGTTACCTGGCGTTCGTTATCGAATATCGCCGCAGACACGCCTTAGTGCTGCGCTACGGACCCCTGCTCGCGCCAATGCTGGCGTTGCTGGTGGCGGTTTTTGGTCTGGCGATGCTGACGCTGTTGTTCATCATCGGCCGCTGACATCGTCAATCAGCGCAAGCGCATGCCGGACACGCACCCATCCGAACAGATCACGCTGATGCGGAAGCTGGTGGAGTTGTCGGCCCAGCGTTCGGAGCTATCGGCGGAGCGCTCGTACATGAATGCCGAACGCACGTTATCGGTGTGGATACGCACCGCGCTGTCGCTGATGATTTTCGGTATCGCGATAGACCGCTTCGGCCTGATGCTGCGTGAAGTATCGTTGCCCGTCATTCACAGCAGTTTACAGTCGAACGCACTCTCGAGGTGGAGCGGCCTGACGCTGGTCGCGCTGGGTGTTTTCATGGTGCTGACGACCGGCATCCGGTTTCTCATGTACGCCGCGGTCTATCGCCACCGGTACGAATGGCCGGCCCGTCACGGCCCGTATCTCGCGCTGGCATTTGCGCTGCTGGTGACGATTTTCGGCGTCGCGCTGCTGATCATTCTGCTTGCGGTTACCTGAGACAGTACGCATGCGCCACGGCGTCGAGGCTTCATCAAGATGGACATCGAGGCCGCCTGCGGACCCGAGCCCCACGCGCTGGCTGAGTTGATCCCGTCACCAAGGGGTTACGCATGGGGAAGATGCCTGTGAGGGCTTGCTCCATGTATCGGTTATCCCATGCGGCCATTTTCCCACCGCCTCTTCAGGCTGGCCTTTGAGGCCTGAATGGTGACGGACGAGGCTGATCGCTATCTTCCGGAGCAACGCGAAATTGCGGACGGCGTTCCGAGCCCGGATCCGGCAATGATCTTCATGGGAAGTGACGTCGAGCACCCAGTAGCCGTCGATTTGGCGTCCGGTAGCCCGGGGTTTTCCCCCGCTTGCGGCGGACACAGCTAAGTTGTTGATCGCACCATGGATTCTCTGAGTTCACGGGAATGAAGAAATGGGTATGGCCGATTCTGTTCGCATTCACAGCCCGCGGGAATGATGGAGATGGGAGTTCCCTGATTTCTTCACAGACTCGCAAGCGGGAATTCCGGGTACATTACTGCTTCGTGCCCGAAACACAGCAGCCGTTGCCCACCGGCGCGATCACCGTCGTGTTTTTGAGCCAGCAGCGCGCGTTCGGCCCCTGCACCGCCGGCCGCACATACGCCCATGCCTTGCATGCCGCATTGTTCGCACATTCGCCGAGACAAAGATGCGCGTCTGCGTTGGGCAGATCGAAATTCGCGAAATCAGCGCCGGCACGATCAACCGCCCCGTCCGGCTTGTTCATGTTGCCCGGCGTCAGCGCGACCCGCAGCCCCGAGGTGCAGCAACTGCTGGCCGCCGGCAGCGGCGTGCTGCCCTTGATCCAGCAATGCGCCTGCGGTCCTTGCAAGCCGGGATTGACATAGGTCCACGCCTGGCACGAACCGTTATCCGCGCATTGCTGCTGGCACATCGCCGGATTGGCCGCGGGCAGCGCGAAATTGGCGATATCGCCGCCGGGCCGGTCCGTAACCCCCTGGCCGGGCCCGATCAGCATGCCGGTCGCATTGATCACCGTGACCGCATTGGTGTTGCGCGCCCAGTGGATGGTTCCATGCTCGAACACGTTGAACCGGCCGCTGCCATCGACCTCGTCGGTCTCGTCGCTGATGGGATAGCCAAGTGCGCTGCGCTCCCACCCGAGCGAGGCCCATTTCGCCCGGATCAGCCCATGCACCTCGTGCGCACCGGTGAGCGGGGTCCAGTAGATGGAGCCGCTCTGGAAATGATTATAGCGGCCGATCCCGTCCGGCGTCATCGTCTCGTCCGTCACCGGATAGCCGAGGAAACTCCGCTCCCAGCCGAGACCTGCCCAGAGTTCCGCGAATCGCCCCATGCACCTCCCACGCACAGGTGGCGGGCGTCCAGTAGATCGAGGCCCCCTCAAACCCTTCCCATTGATCGCCCTTGAAATGTTGATAATGCCCGACGCCGTCTGGAGCGACGGTCTCCGGCCCAGTGGCAGCGCCGACAAATCCATCGGGACCGGAAAGGTTCTGGTATTTCTCGGCAATGCTGTAGCAGCGCACCGTCGTCGTGCCGGATTTCGGCCCATAGACGATCAGTTTGTCGGCGAAGGTCGGGCGGAACACCTTTCCCCCTGCGACGGTCGGGGGATTGAATTTGGCGAAGCCGATATCGTCGTCGTCCCGCCATAGTTCCTTGAGGCTGAGCGCGTCGAGCGCCACGAGCCGCCCCGGACCGTTCTCCCATTGCCCATCATGCTCCGGCATATCCGCCCAGATGAGGCCGTCGCGGTCGCCGTTGGCCGAAATCGATAGAAAGCTTCCCGGCATCCCGTCCGGCGACCGCGTCGCGCTGACGGCGGAGGGCGTTGCGGAGAGATTATGGCTGGCATGATCGTAGCCGAAGGCTCGCAAAAAATCCTTCTCCGGCATTCCGTAAAGCAGGCCCGAGCCGGCATGCGCCCCGTGCCAATACACTGGACCGGTATGGATATTGGGGCCCATCGCCTCGCCATCTTCGTAACGGGCATGCGGCAGGAAGCAGTGCCGCTGCAAAAGCCCCTCGTCGTCGCACCCGACCTGCGCAGCATCGTCATGCCAGGAATTGACGAAGGCCTGCAGCCCGTCATTGCCCCCCGGCACCGTCGGGCCACTCGGACCGAACTGCGAGGGCTGCATCGTCGCCGTGTCAAGAATATAGATTTTGCCCTGCTTGCCGCCGCCGACAAGCCGGTTGCCGGGCAGCAGAACCGGGCCGCCCGAGCCAAGGTCGGTATCGCCGCCGTTCAGCGCCTCGCGGTTGCTCACCGTGTAATGGCCAGCGAGCGTCAGACCATAGAACGGATGCGCGCCGACCTTGAGCTTCAGGAAGCTTTCATCGAGCGCGTTGTCCGGCGGCGTGCCCTGCTGGCGATTGCCGGTCATGAAGTAGATGTTCTGGCCGTCGCCGACGATGCCGTTGCCCGATTGCCAAATGCCGCCGCCCGGGCTCGCGATGCTTGGGGTTGTCACAAAGGCGCCGACCTGCTGCAGGTCGGGCGCACGGTAGGCGAGCAGCCATCCGTGCCAGTTGGCGTTGTCGCAGTTCAGCGCCGAAAAGCCGATGAAGATGGCGCCATCCTGCAATAGCAGGGCGGCCCGGCTTAGCTCCAGCGCTTGGTTGAAATCAATCGTCTGGCCGCCGACGGTGACCTGTGCTGTGATCCTGACCGCGCCTGGCGTGCCGGCCCGCGGCGCACCGGTTGCGATGTCGATCGCGTTCAGCCAGATCGTGCCGTCCGATTTCCGCGAAACGACATACATCGTGTCGTTGGCACGATCGATAACCGGAGTCGCGTTGATGCCGAGCGGGCCACGTGTCTCCAGACACATTGGCGGCACCGGCGCGGCGGCGGGCTGGGTCTGCACCGGATTGCTCCAGATCAGCCCGGCATTCGGATCAGGATTGGTGTCGTCGGCATCGAAGGCGTAGAGCCAGTTCTCGCGCGTGGCGACATAGACCACGTTGCGCAGACCGACGCCGTGAATCCACTGATTGCTGACGTATAGCGGTTGGGCGATGATCTGACCGTTGACGTGACGCTCATAAAGGCGCCCGAACGTCGTCGGCGTGATATTGGCCGGCTTCAGGACCGTCTCGTGCGGCTGCAAACCGGTGCGCGCCGCATCGTTGTGCTGGGTCAGCACGTCCCACAGCACGGGCGTCTGCTCGAACCGGCCACTGGCCGCGGCATTATCCACCGCCGCTTCCGTCCGCGTCGCCGCCGGCACGCACACATGGTCCTGCGGGCCACAGGCCTCGCGCCAGACATAGCCCTGCTTGCAGGTATCCGGGCCGTAGGCGCCTCCGTTCGGCTCCCGCCGTGACGCCGCCGCGGCGTCGTCGGCCGCCGCCTGGGCGCGGACAGCCGGACTGACGCAGACATGATCGTTCGGGCCGCAGGCCTCCCGCCAGACATAGCCCTGCTTGCAGGTCTCGGGACCGTAAGGCCCCCACGCGTTCGCCGGGTGGGTTGTTGCGAGCGTGAGTGATGACAACACCAGCATGGCAGCAACCACTGCCCATACCGAGGAGTATGACATTTCCGCTCCCATTATTCTTGTAAACCGACATTCCCGTTTGGGCGGCATTCGCGACCAATCGCTTGTCAGAGAAGACCAGGAGCCGGGCCCCGACTGCGGGGCCATCCCGCTCACCGTGGAAACTGGCAAAGTGAGCGCTACCGCGTTGGGAGGTTAAGCGGGCTGGCGCATCTGATTCAACTGCATGTTTGCCGGGCTCCGTTCGGACCGGCCGGGGAACCTACCCCTTCATGCGGCGAACGCCCCGAGCTTTTCGTTCCTCGCAGTGGTCCGGGCAGTGGTCGGGGCAGTAGTCCGGTCGACGACGGTGCCGGTCCGCCAGTCCACATTCAGGGACACGCTCTTGCGGAAACGACCGACCAGCTCGATGTCGGTCGCCGGACCAGCCCGTTCGCACACTTCACGCGGCAGAACCGGAACGAGCAGCGCCATTTCGGCCAGGGCGGTGCGGTGGACTGGCTCGGCATCTGCACTGTGCCAGACTGTGCAGATCTGCTCCCAGCCGTCGAGCAGCCATTCCGTCCGGGCGATGCCCTGGGCGAGTTCGCGAAGGCGCCAGCCGCCATTGCTGCAGCAGCGCCGGGATATCCCGGACGGCCGCGTGCGCTTCCGCGAGGGTGCGCCTGGCGCAATCAAGTGTCAGGTCGGCGGCGCCGGCTATCATGGCGCCGTAAGCCCCGCTGTCGCCGTCGCATTCCTTCCCCCAGGCCTCGATTTCGGTGCGCAGGCGTTCCAGCGCCCCCAGCAGGCGGGTGATGCGGGTCGGGGGCGACTGGCCGGGCAGGCCGACACCGCTGAAAATGGCCGCAAGCTGTTCCAGACCGTCGGCGACCTCCTGGGCGCGAAGGCCAAGCCGAGGGGCCACGCGGACGAGGGCGCGCCTGACGCGAGGTTCCACCTCGACGATGCGAATTGGTGCCGCGCTGGTGTCGCCTACTCCTCCTGGTTCCACCTGCTCGATCAGCTCCAGCAGAAGGAGAAAATTCACCAGGACCCTGGCGTGGTGTTCGTCGGCCACCGAGGCCTTGGCGGCGGTCGAGGGTTCGCGTCCCGCAACCTGGCGGGCGGCCTGCCGGATCGTAGCAGGCGTGACGTTCTGCAAGCCGGCCAGGACTTCGCTCAGCCGCGTATCGTGCACCGTGGGGCGACAGAGCTGGTGGACCCCGTCCCAGGGCAGGACGTAGACCCCCTTGCCACCCGATGGATTGGGGACGACCAGCTCGATTCCGCCGCGCTCCGCGGGCCGGACGCGGGTCCCCGCGAGCATCGGTGTGGTGAATGGCACGGGGATGCCGCGCTCCAGAAAGGTGGTGGGATGAAAGGATCGGGGCGGCGGCAGGTTGGGCGGCGACTGCACTGAGCGGACTGGATCGGCCATTGCGGCAGGTTGCCGCCCAGAGGTGAAAAAACGGTTTTGGTTGGCGTTACCGAACGATAATGTCGTCCATGGCGGGGCGGCCGGTCAGATGACGCCAGTGGTGCCACAGCAGCCGTGCTGCCATGGCGCGGGCCGGCCGCCAGTTCTCGGCCAATTGCCGCAGCGCGACGGGACCAGGACGGCCCGGCAGCCCCTTCAGATCGGCCGCGGCACTGGCCAGGGCGATATCGGCGGCGGGGAACACGTCCAGCCGGCCGAGGGCGAAGAGCAGATAAACCTCGGCGGTCCAGCGGCCCATGCCGCGGACCGAGCAGATGGCGGCGATGGCGGCCTCGTCTTCCATGGAGGACAACCCGGCTTCGTCCAGCCTGCCGGAGGCGAAGGCCTCGGCCAGGGCCCGCACATGGGCGGTCTTGGGGCGGGACAGGCCGACGGAGCGCAGCGTTTCATCCGGCAGACTCAGCAGGCTCTCGGGGGTGGCTGCGCTCGGCTCGGCGGCCAGCCGCGCCCAGATGGCCGCAGCGGCCTGATTGCTGATCTGCTGGGCGACGATGGCCTGGAGCAGGCCGGAGAAGCCAGGCGGGCGGGTGCGCCAGGGGAGCGGCCCGGCCCGCTGCTCGATCCCGGCGAAATCGGGATCAGCGGCGATGAGCGCATCGAGGGCGGCGCGGGCTGAAGCGGGCGGGGCTGGGTAGGGCACCCCGCCAGCTATAATGCCAAGCGCCTTAAGCGTTGAGCCCTCCCCCTTTCCCCCTCCCGCAAGGCCCCGCAAGGGGAGGGGGAGTTCTCTGGAGGAAGAGTTCGGGCTCCTGGAGGGTTCGGCGGATGACATAGGCGGCGATTGCCGGAAAGATGCCGACGGCGAACATGCTGCGCCAGCCGATCACGGGCAGCAGCACGGGGGTTACCATGGCGGCGGCGAAGACACCGGCCTGCCAGCCGAGGCCGACATAGGAGCTGGCGCGGGCTCGGTAAGCGGCGGGCCAAGCCTCGGCGACCAGGGCCATGCCGATGCCGAACTCGCTGCCGAGGCCGAAACCGGCGATGGTCCGCCAGGCAGGCAGGTCCCAGTAGCCGCGGGCCAGTGCACAGAGGCCGGTCGCGACCGCGAAGAGGAGCATGATCCAGGTGAGGACGCAGACCCGGCCGAAGCCGTCGGCCAGCATGCCGAAACCGATCCCGCCGAGGACCGCTCCGACCAGCGTGCCGGTGACGAGGGAGCCGGCCTGGGGCGGCGTCAGTCCGAGTTCGGCGGAGATCCGCCGCAGCATGAAGCCGAGGATGAGCAGGTCGAAGCCGTCCATGGCGTAGCCGACGGCGGAGGGCTCTCCAGGCTTCTCGGGTAATGGTTCCTGGGTGAGAGTGGTGCTTACGCCGGCAGTTTGGCGCCAATGATCCGGACCAGGTCGCCGACGGATTGCAGGCTGTCGAGCTCGCGGGTGGTAAAGCGGATGGCGAATTTTTCCTCGGCGGCCATGATGATTTCGATCTGCTTGAAGGAGTCCCAGCCCTGGACGTCACGGGCGGTGAGGCCGGCGTTCAGGGGGACGGGGCGCTGGAAGACATCGGCGAAGATGTCGATCAGGGCCGCGCAGATCTCGGGTTCGGTCGGCATGCGGGGTGGGTCAGCCCTGGGTGACGTGGATGAAGGTTGGGGTGGGGGTGAAGGCGGCGAGATCGAGCAGGGCGCGGGAGCCGCCCTGATCGGTTGTCTCCATAACGGTGAAGCCCAGCCTGGGGTAGTGGTCCTTGACCATGCCGTTCTTTTTGGTGGGGATGTATTCGCCGAGCAGGCGGCGGGCGCCGAGATTTTTGGCCTGTTCCGCGATGAGCTTGAGGGTGGTGGGCTCGACCTGACGGCCGAGCACGCGGCAGCTCATGAGCCAGGTATCGATTTCGAGATCGGCGGTGTTGCGGAGGCGGCCGATGATGATGGCGATAATGCCGTTATCGCCGAAGCGGTCGAGCAGACGTAGCTGCAGGCCGAAGGCGGCGGGGTCATCCATGACGGCGAGGATTTCTTCTTCCGTGTAGCGGCGGGTGGTCAGATTGAACTGGTTCGATTTGTTAATCAGTTGGACGATTTGGGGGAGGCCAATGCGGTCGAAGGGCCGCCAAAGGAGCTGCATTTCCAAGCCGCGAAGGTAGGAGTTGAGGTCGGTGGTGGAGGCTTTGAGAGCCTCGCGGGCCTTGTTTTCCTGGTATTGGGCGGTGCGTTCGCGGTCTTCCTCGGTGACGGCCAGGGCTTCGAAATAGCCGGCATCGGCGATGGCCGTGATGAAGCCGGAGGGGTCTTCGCCGACCTCCGGGACGGCGACCATGGGGAGTTCCTGGCGGACGAGGTTCCGCTCGAACGGGTTGTCGTCAATGAAAACAAGGGAATCGAGTCCAATGTTAAGCTCGGCGGCGATCTGGCGGATGTTGGCGGCCTTGTCGGACCAGTTGGCGACGAAGCTGGCGATATCGATGCGCTTCAGCAGCATTTCCGGATGTTTTTCAAAGGGTTCCAGGGCGTTTGGCTCATCGTTCTTGGAGCAGACGGCGAGGATGACGCCGCGGCGGGAGAGTTCGCGGGCGTATTCCTGGAAGGCGACGAAGGCCTCGCCTGAGGCGCTGCCCTGGCCGATGACGATGCCCTCCAGGCCATCGTCGCCGATGACCCCGCCCCAGAGCGTGTTGTCGAGGTCCAGGACGAGGCACTTGGCGGAGCGGCCCTGCTTGGCGGCGATCAGCCGGGCGACGAGGTCGCCGTAGAGGGGGGCGATGGCGGGGGTGATCTCCTGCTTGGCGTGGTGCCAGAGCGTTGGGTTGTGCCAGGCGGCGATGCCGTCCTGGGCAGCTCTTGTGTCCAGGGCGAGAAGGTCGATGCCTGCATCGTCGGCGATGGGGCGGAGGCGATGGTTGAGGGCGGCGATGAAGGCGGATTTGGAGCCGGGAAGGCGGTGTTCGTTGCTGCCGAGCAGGGGCGGGTAGAGGGGAAGGGCGGTCTGGTGGATGACCGGGCAGTGGAACGCGTTTTTGGCGAGCGTCCAGGTATTTTGGATGTGGGCGAGGGTTTCGGCGAGAGGGGCGGCGGCGAGGTGTTGGGTGTCGAGGGCGACGAGGATGCAGTTGGGGCGGAACTGGTGGAGTGCAGAGGCGGGATCGGAGAGTTCCTGAAGGTATTGGGCGAAGTCCGGTTCGTAAGTGTCGATCCAGAGGCCGCGGCGGAGGCCGGCGACGCGGATGGCGGGGAGCAGGTGAGTGTTCGTGGAGGAGGATAGGATCGCGAGGCGGACGGGTTTGGTGGCGAGGGAGGGAGGTGGCTCGGGGAGGGTTCTGTGGGCGGCCTGGTCGAGGGCGTTGGTGAGAAGGAAGGGGAGGTTGAAGGCAGCGAGGGCGATGGCGGTGGTCCAGGAGGCGTCGGGGCTGGTTTGGGGGAGGGCGCGGAGGCGGTCGCGCCAGTCTGGCGGTGGGGCGGGGAGCCAGTGGAGGTCGGGCATGGGGGCGTGAGTGGCACGCCAGGTGGTTCGGGGGGAAGCGGAAAATGGGAGCGTACGAAGGGGGATTTTGGGGGTCGGGTTTTGTACGAACCTCCGGTTTTTGCGGTGCGGTATTCGTACGAACCCCCGGTTATCCACAGGGGTGCTTGGTACGAAAGGGGGGTTTTGGGATCGGGTGTTTTGTTCGAAAGGCGGGTTCGTATCGGTAGCCGATTACTATTCTGCTGCGGCAGGAGGGATGACTTAGTCGATCGGCGGGCGATTTCCAGGGGCTGAGAAAGCGGCGGCCGGCTTCCGCCTGTCGATGGTGCCAGTGGCGCTCTCGTGGAACGGTTTGAGCGCCACGCGGGCTTTGTCCGTTAGTTATGTAAGCACCCCCGGCGCTGCGCAGCGCCAGGTAAAGTAGTTTCAGATCAGCGTAATCCTTTGGGCAAGCTGCCACAGGCCTCGATGATTTTTCGTAAGCTCTGGTAGAAGTCTGGACCCATGTTCGTGTGTGGATCATGTGCCGGATCTACGCTGCGAACGCAAACAGCGGAATAATTTGTCTAATTGTGCTAAGCACGGGGCGTCGGAAGGTCCGACCAGGACCCGAGCGCTACCACAAAACTCTTCGCGAGAGAGGCCGTATCCGTTGGCAGCTCCGAGCGAGCGGCGGATGGCCACCCTTATGGCGGTCAGGCTTCAGGGCATCCGCTCGACCCATTGCGCGCGCGAAGGCCCTGGCTCGAACGGATCGCCGAAATACTGGATCTCGCGAGCCACCTTCCCGTCGAGGAACTCCATGATGCTCACGGTGTAAGACGGCCGCCCGTCATAGGTGAGGACATATTCAGTGACCCAGAGGTCGCCCGCGCCGATTATCCGTCGCACCGTGAAGCGTTTCCGGTTCGGCTGCGCGGTGCGAGACGACTGAATCTTCCGCCGCCCGCGGATGCGCTCGCCCGATTGCGGATATTCGAGCAACGCGTCCTCTCGGTAAATCTGGTGCTCCGCCTCGAAATCGTTCGCATCGGAGGCCGCCCAGTGGCGATCCAGAGCCGCTCGAATCTCTCGGTCTTCCATACCAATTTCCCGACAATCGCCGTGGCTGTCGAGCCGTCGCGCCACGCGCTGCCCTGGAACAAGCCCTAGTATCGACTTTCTCTGAAAGTCGATACGCCGCCTGTTGTCTGAGTATCCGATTCACGTGACGAAGCGTGCGCGCTTCGCGACTCGCGCTTCTCTACGGTCGGATACTACGCCGCTGCGGCGTGCGGCGCCATGACTGACCCTGCGGATCGCCTACAGAACCTCGCGCTTTTGGCGGTTGGGCTCACCCGGCCAGCCACATGGTCTCACCATGCGAACCGCGAAACGGCCTGGCTCGCGCATAGCCGGATGGCTCGCTAGACATGAGCATTTCGCAATGAGACCGGGAAGCGCGGCAGAATGCCTTTACCCAGGAACTTTGCTTTGTTGACCGCGGTAGAACGGCGGCTTTGTGCGGCGGTGATTTCTGCGATAGGATTGCTACGCCCGGAGCAGCGCTGGCCCGCTCGGGTGATTTTATGTCGGATTAGGAGCCGAAGGCATATTCCCCCGGAGTGCTGATTTCAACGTCACGGGACTGATTGCGGGTACCAGCGTCATGGGATCGGGGAAGCCCAGCTTCGATCCTGGAGAGTTGGTCATCGGTTTTGGCAGCTACAGTATTAATTCCTTTCTTAACTTTGCCGTTCGGATAGGTTACGTCAGTGCGCAACTCGACAGTTTTCGTGGCCGGCTTTCACTGGGGGGTGGGGCCGATAAATGGCACAATCCGGGTGCATGGGAATGTCAGCGCGTGGGCTAATCTTTACAATATCGTGGTCACCCCGCTTGGGCAGGACAACGCCTTCATCCCGTATTTCGGCGCCGGCCAGGGTTTTGCTCTGTCGCGCGCATCGTTGCACGATATCAATGCTGGGAGCGTGAAGATTCCAGTCGGTCTGAACAGCGGCGATACTGACGTTGCGGGCGACTTGCTGATAGGTGCCGAATACAGGATCACGAGTTGATTAAACCCTGGGGTCGGTGTATCAGTTCGTGCGGATCAGTGCCGGCAACCTAGGCACGACCAATGAGGTTCGGGCCAGAACGGGGCCGATTTTGTCGCAGTTCCTGGGTGGGCTGTTTGAGTATCGGCTTTAGCGTGGCGGGAGGGGCAGCTCGTTTCAGCCGTCTCTATAGTCGCCCGAGATTGCTTCGGCGCTTTACGCGTCGCAATGGCGCGGGTTGCGGCGTCGGGGATTTGCTTGAACGCTGCGCGGTTCGCAATGACGTCCGTTAGCTGCGCTGAAGGCGTGGACGTGATGAGGGAAGCAGGATCGGTCTGGCTGATTGCCGGACCGACTACGAGCGGGAAGTCGGCGCTGGCGATTGCGCTGGCGCGGCGGGTTGGCGGCACGATCATCAACGCCGATTCGATGCAGGTTTACCGGGAGCTGCGGGTGCTGACGGCTCGGCCGACGTTGGAGGAGGAAGCGCAGGTGCCGCATGTGCTTTACGGCGTGCGGGCGGCGGCAGAGCCGGGAAGCGTGGCGTGGTGGCGGGGCGAGGCACTCGCCGCGATGGAGGAAGTCCGGGCGGAAGGGCGGGTGCCGATCCTGTGCGGCGGGACCGGGATGTATTTCGCGGCGCTGACAGGGGGGCTGGCCGAGGTGCCGGAGATACCGGCTGAAGCCCGAGCGGAGGCGCGGATTCTGTTGGAGGAGCTTGGGCCGGCGGGGTTGCATGGGCGGCTGGCGGAGGTTGATCCGGAGACGGCGGGGCGGTTGCGGCCGGGTGACGCTCAGAGGGTTGCGCGAGCGTGGGAGGTGTGGCGGGCGACGGGGGTTGGTTTGGCGGCGTGGTGGTGGGGTGCGGACGGCGCGATGGGGGAATTGAGATTGCTTCGGCGCTCCGCGCCTCCCGATGACAGGAAAGACGGGCTTCGCGATGGATGGCGGTTTCGGGGAATACTGCTCGATCCTCCGCGGGAGGAGTTGCGCGCGGCGATAGCGGCGCGGTTCGCGGCGATGCTGGAGCAGGGGGCGGTGGAGGAGGTGCGGGGGCTGATGGGGCTGGGCCTCGATCCGTCGCTGCCGGCGATGCGGGCGCACGGGGTGCGGGAACTGGCGGGCTATCTCCGGGGAGAGATTTCGTCGGTGGAGGCGACGCGGCGGATGCTGCGGGCGACGGGGCAATATACCAGGCGGCAGGCGACGTGGTTCCGGCATCATGCATTGGGAGACGCCAGCTTTACGATCCGTGCGCGGTGGACGTCCAAAACGCAATTTTCTGATCAAAACATGGCTGCGTTGTGCGGGTTTATTGACTCGTGCGGTTGACGCACCGCACCACGCGCCGTAAGGCCATGCAATGGAAACCGAGCTGAGCCAATCCGGGGCAGAAGTATTGTTGCGCGCGCTGAAGGATCAGGGCGTGGACGTTATTTTTGGCTATCCGGGCGGCGCGGTCCTGCCGATCTACGATGCGCTGTTCAACCAGAACGCGATCCGGCACGTGCTGGTGCGGCACGAGCAGGGGGCGGTGCACGCGGCGGAAGGGTATGCGCGGAGCACGGGAAAGGTGGGAGTCGTGCTGGTGACCTCCGGGCCCGGGGCGACGAATGCGGTGACGGGGCTGGTGGATGCTCTGATGGATTCGGTGCCGGTGGTGTGCCTGACGGGGCAGGTGCCGACGCATCTGATTGGCAACGATGCGTTCCAGGAGGCGGATACAACTGGAATCACCAGGCCGGCGACGAAGCATAATTACCTCGTGAAACGGGCGGGTGATCTGGCGCGGGTGGTGCACGAAGCGTTTTACGTCGCTCGATCGGGAAGGCCGGGGCCGGTGGTGATCGATCTGCCGAAGGACATCGTGATCGGGAAGGCGCCGTACGCCGAGCCGGTGGCGGAGCATCGCAGCTACCGGCCGCAGACGGAGCCCGATGCGGAGCAGATCGCGCGGGCGGTGGCGCTGCTGAAAGGCGCGAAGCGGCCGGTGATCTATACGGGTGGCGGGGTGATCAATTCCGGGCCGGCGGCCTCGGAGGCGCTGCGGCGGTTCGTGCGGATGACGGGATTTCCGTGCACGAACACGCTGATGGGGCTGGGGGCATTCCCGGCGAGTGATCCTCAGTTTTTGGGAATGCTGGGGATGCACGGGACGTATGAAGCGAACCTGGCGATGCATGGGGCGGACGTGCTGCTGGCGATTGGCGCGCGGTTCGATGACCGGGTGACGGGCCGGCTGAATGCTTTCTGTCCGGGGGCTCGGAAGATCCATGCGGACATCGATCCGTCCAGCATCAATAAGAACGTACCGGTGGACGTGGCGATCGTAGGTGATGCCGGGCGGGTGCTGGAGGCGCTGATTGCCGCGTGGGAGCAGGACGGTCGGGCGGTGGAGCGGAAGGCGCTGACGGAATGGTGGCGGCAGATCGATTGCTGGCGGGCGAAGCAGTCGCTGCGGTTTACGCAGGATATGAAACCGGGGTCGGTGATCAAGCCGCAGCACGCGATCAAACGGCTGTATGAGATGACACGTGATGTGAGGAAGGAGATCTTTATCACGACCGAAGTTGGGCAGCATCAGATGTGGGCGGCTCAGTATTTCGGGTTCGAGGAGCCGAACCACTGGATGACCTCGGGCGGGCTGGGGACGATGGGATATGGGCTGCCGGCGGCGATGGGGGTGCAGATCGCACATCCGGACGCGCTGGTGATCGATATCGCCGGGGAAGCCAGCGTGCTGATGAACATCCAGGAGATGGGCACGCTGGCGCAGTACCGGTTGCCGGTGAAAGTGTTTATTCTGAACAACCAGTATATGGGGATGGTGCGGCAGTGGCAGGAGCTGCTGCATGGCGGGCGGTATTCCGAGAGTTACTCGGCGGCGCTCCCGGATTTCGTGAAGCTGGCGGATAGTTTTCATGCGGTGGGATTGCGGGCGGAGACGGTGGATCAGCTGGATGGGGTGATCAGGGAGATGCTGGCGTGCGATAAGGCGGTGATCGCGGATATTGCGGTCGATCCGAAGGAAAATTGCTTCCCGATGATACCGTCCGGAGCGGCGCACAACGAGATGATCCTGGGGCCGGAGCATGAGGGTGAGGCGGCGGGGATCACGGATGAGGGGCTTGTACTGGTGTGATGCCCTCACCCGGATCGCGGCGCGATCCGACCTCTCCCGCAAAGCGGGAGAGGTGAAATAGATGGCGGTTCCAGATAGTGGCCGTGAGCGAACGGCGACGATTTCCGTTCTGGTGGATAATGAGGCGGGGGTACTGGCGCGGGTTATCGGGCTGTTTTCGGGGCGGGGGTATAACATTGACAGCCTGACGGTGGCCCCGGTCGATGATATGCGGGGGCGGTCGCGGATCAATATCGTTACATCCGGCACGGAGATGGTGATCGAGCAGATCAAGGCGCAGCTCGACCGGCTGGTGCCGGTGCACCGGGTGGCGGATCTGACGCGGCAGGGGCCGCATATCGCGCGGGAGATGGCGCTGATCAAGGTGGTTTGCAGCGGCGAGCACCGGGCGGAGGCGCTGCGGCTGGCGGATGCGTTTCGGGCGCGGGTGGTGGATGCGACGACCGAGAGTTTTGTGTTCGAGATGACGGGTGGGACGGAGAAGCTGGACGCTTTTCTGGAGCTGATGCGGCCGCTGGGTCTGGCGGAGGTATCGCGAACGGGCGTGGCGGCGCTGGCGCGCGGGACGCGGACGATTTGAATGTCTGAAAGCGTCCCTACTGCAGGCCGACTTGATGAGTTGTTCTATCGAGTCCCTCTGTCTAGAGCGGATTAAAGATCTTTTCACAGAGATCCGCTACGCTGAAGGACAGTCCGTTACAGTGATTTCGATTTCTCTCCTGATTGCTGCCGCCTTGGCGTCCGCGTTTGCCTATTTCCATCCACATCCGGACGCCCTCCCTGAGCCGGTCAGACTGCATGTCATGGTTGCGGCGAGTCTCGGCTTCGGAGTGCCGGCTTTTCTTCTCAACGACGGCTATAGAAGAAGGGCGCTGGCAGCTCATCAGAAATTGGAGGAGTTCAAGGCTTATCTCGCCGAAAAAGGAGATCTTCCTGCAGACATGCCGAGCCTATCGTTTGGTATAGTCGCTCCCGGCTGGAATTGGAGCCTTTTCAAGCTAAGGGGTCGTAAGCTGGTTTGGAACCGTGCAATGCCTCCCCGCTGGGATCGTGCGTACAATTTCCTTATGATTGAGGTTTTCTCAGTCACTATGATATGTTTTAGTATCAATGTGCTTTCGCACTCGCCCGAACTCGGGTTGAGCTTGTTTGGTGCGTGGGTTTGGTGGGTGTGTTTTCGGAAGTGACTTCGTTCACTGGCACTGTGGAGGCTTAGATGCGGGTTTATTACGACCGTGATGCCGATGTGAACCTGATCAAAGGGAAACGGGTCGCGATTATTGGATACGGCAGCCAGGGGCATGCCCATGCCAACAATCTGAAGGATAGCGGGGTAAGCGAGGTCGCGGTGGGGCTGCGGTCCAGCTCGGCGGGGGTGAAGAAAGCCGAGGCGGCGGGGCTGCGGGTGATGGATCCGGCGGAATGCGCCAAGTGGGCCGACGTGGTGATGGTGTTGACGCCGGACGAAGGGCAGGGGGATCTATACCGGGACAAGCTGGGGCCGAACATGAAGCCCGGCGCGGCGCTGGCGTTCGCGCATGGGTTGAATATTCATTTCAATCTGATCGAGCCGCGGCCGGATATCGACGTGTTCATGATTGCTCCAAAGGGGCCGGGGCACACGGTGCGCAGCGAGTATCAGCGTGGCGGCGGGGTGCCGTGTCTGGTCGCGGTGGCGCAGAATCCCTCGGGGAATGCGCTGGAGATCGCGCTTTCTTATGCCTCGGCGATTGGGGGTGGACGCGCGGGTATAATTGAAACGACGTTCAAGGAGGAATGCGAAACGGACCTGTTCGGTGAGCAGGTGGTGTTGTGCGGGGGATTGGTGGAGCTGATCAAGGGCGGATACGAGACGCTGGTGGAGGCGGGATATGCGCCGGAGATGGCGTATTTCGAGTGCCTGCACGAGGTGAAGCTGATTGTCGATCTGATTTATGAGGGCGGGATCGCGAACATGAATTACTCGATCAGCAACACGGCGGAGTATGGGGAGTATGTTTCCGGGCCTCGGATCATTACCGATGAGACCAGGAAGGAGATGAGGCGGGTTCTGGGTGATATCCAGAGCGGGAAGTTCGCGCGGGACTGGATGCTGGAGAACCGGGTGAACCAGACCAGCTTCAAAGCCATGCGGGCGCGGATGGGCGAGCATCCGATCGAGCAGATCGGGGTGAAGCTGCGGGCGATGATGCCGTGGATCGCCAAGAACGCTCTGGTCGACAAGAGCAGGAACTGAGGTTCCGTCTAAAACCAGTGGCGATGGCGACGTAGTCGCGCGGACTCCCTTCCCCGGCTCCCTTCCCCGGCGGGCGGCCCGCGGTCATACTCCGGGCCAGCTTTTGGCAGGCAAGGTGAAGGGACAATCGGCTGATGGACATGAGCGAGACGAATTCCCGGGTCGTCGCCGCCTATCGGGCACGGACACCAGGATCGGAGGCACTGGCCCGGGAGGCGGCGGCACTGCTGCCGAGCGGGATCACGCATGATGCCCGTCACCTCGAGCCGTATGGGATCTACATCGAGCGGGCGGCGGGGCCACGCAAGTGGGATGTGGATGGCAACGAATACGTCGATTACTTCGGCGGGCATGGAGCGCTGCTGCTGGGGCACAACCACCCGGTGGTAACCGAGGCGGTGCAGAGTGCTCTGGCGCACGGGCACGCATTTCGGGGCGAATCATCCGACCGAGATACGCTGGGCGGAAGCCATAAGGCGGCTGGTGCCGTCAGCGGAGCGGATACGGTTCACCTCATCGGGGACCGAGGCCACGCTGATGGCGGTGCGCCTGGCGCGGGCGTTCACCGGGCGGGGAACGCTGATCTTCGGTTCAAGGGCCATTTCCATGGCTGGCACGACCACATGACGTTCGGTTATTCAGACGTCATTTTGACGGATCGCCGACCGTTGGGGTGGTGCAGGGGATCGCGGACAAGGTGAAATTGCTGACCCCCGAGATTGGGGCCGTGGAGGCGGCCCTCGGCGAGGGAGACGTGGCAGCGGTGATCCTGGAACCGACGGGTGCCAGCTTCGGGCAGGCGCCGCTGCGTCCGGAGTTTCTGCATGAGTTGCGGCGGCTGACGGAGCGGGCCGGCACGCTGCTGATCATGGATGAGGTGATCACCGGGTTCCGGGTCTCGCCTGGCGGCGCTCAGGTTGCGTTCGGCGTCCGGCCGGATCTTTCGAGCTTTGCCAAGATCGTTGCGGGCGGGCTGCCCGGGGCGGCGGTGGCGGGGCGGGCCGATGTCCTCGACCGGCTGGATTTTGCGGTGGCTGCGCGGACCGGGCAAGAGAAGGTGCAGCATCCGGGGACGTTCAACGCGAATCCCGTATCGGCTGCGGCGGGCACGGCGGCGCTTGGGGTGATCGCCGACGTCGGATGCGAATGCCCGGGCGGATGCCACGGCGGCGGAGCTGCGAGCGGCGCTGAATGCGGAACTGTCCCGGGTGGGCCTGGCCTGGTCGGTTTATGGCACGTCGTCCGGTTTTCACCTGTTCGTGAATGCGGAGCGGCGCGACATCCGACCCGACCGGTTCGATCCGTATTCGGTGCCAGGTGATGAGTTGAAGAACCAACCGAAGCGGCTGGTCGAGCGGCTGCGCCTGGCGCTGCTGCTGGGCGGCGTTGATGTGAGCGGGCGGATCGGAGGTTTCGTATCGGTGGCGCACGGACGCGGCGGAGATTGCGGATACCGCGCGGGCGTTCGGTGCGGCTCTTGCGCTGCTGCGCGAAGAAGGGGAGCTTTAGCCAATCGCGGTGTAGCGGGCCACGCCGCGCTTCGCGGGGCTCGCGATGACGGTTGGGTAATTTCGGGGGGGGTTTATAATGAAAACATCGCGGCGTTCCGTCATCAAGGCCGGCCTGGCCGGCGCGCTTGCCGTGCCGGCGCTGCGGGCCGCGCGTGCGGCCGGGCCGGTCACACTGCGCGCGGTGATGCAGGGCGATTTGCGTTCGTTCGATCCGATCTGGACGACGGCGAACATCAGCGCGTATTACGGCGCGATGGTGTACGACACGCTGTTCGCGCGTGGACGATAAATACAATCCGCAGCCACAGATGGTCGGAAAATGGGATCTTAGCGACGACAAGAAGACCTACACGTTCGTGCTGCGGGACGGGCTGGGCTGGCAGGACAACACGCCGGTGACGGCGGATGATTGCGTTGCCTCGATACGGCGCTGGGCGGTGCGCAATGCCGGCGGGCAGGCGATCATGCAGCGCATGGCGGACCTGTCGGCGAAGGACGACAAGACGATCGTGCTGACGATGAAGGAGCCGTTCGGACTGGTGATGACGGCGCTTGTCCACCTGCACCACGCCGATCTGCTTCATCATGCCGAAGAAGGATGCGGAGACCGATCCGTATCAGCAGATCAGCGGGCGCATCGGGTCGGGGCCGTTCACGTTCAACCAGAGGCAGACTCAGCCGGGCAGCAAGTATGTGTTCGACAAGTGGGACAAGTATGTGCCGCGCAAGGAGCCGGCGTCGGGGCTGGCGGGCGGCAAGGTGGTGCACCTGGATCAGGTGATCTGGCACAATATCGCCGACGAGCAGACCGCGTCGGCGGCGCTGACCGCGGGGGAGATCGATTTTTACGAGCTGCCGCCGCTGGATCTTGTGCCGCAGCTGCACGAAGCAACCCCGATCTGAAGCTGATGGTGATGAACCCTACCGGCTATGACGGGGTGTTGCGGCTCGAATACGCTGCATCCGCCGTTCGACAACGTGGAGGCGCGCAAGGCGATGCTGTATCTGGTGGATCAGAAGGCGATCCTGAACGCCACGTTCGGCGACCCGAAATACTATCATCCCGACCTCGTCGATCTTCGGCTACGACACGCCGATGAGCAATGACGCGAACAGCGAGATGGTTCAAGGAGGCGCCGGCTCCGGACGAAGGCGAAGGCAGCTGTTCCAGAAGTCCGGCTACAAGGGGAGACGGTGGTCGTGCTGCAGGCGACCGATTTCGCCTTCATGAACAACTCGGCGCAGCTCGTCGCCGGGCTGGCTGCAGAATATCGGAGTGAATGCGCAGCTTGCGGCGATGACCTGGGGCGAGGTGGTTTCGCGGCGGGCCAGCATGAAGCCGGACGACCAGGGCGGCTGGGACATCTTCATCACCTATGGCGGCGGGTTCGATTGGTCACAACCCGGTGACGATGTCGGCGCTGGCGGCGAACGGCAAGAAGGGCTGGTTCGGCTGGCCGGAGAACGCCGACTACGAAAAGCTGCGCGAGCGACTGGGCGGAGGCGCCGACCGAGGCAGGACCAGAAGGCGATCGCGGAGAAGATGCAGGACGATCGCCTGGGACTTTGTGCCGATGATGATGCTGGGGTCGTGGACGCAGCCGGCGGCGATGCGCAAGAACATTGACGGGTTCCTTACCAACCCGGATGTCATGCCGTTCTGGAACGTGACGAAGACCTGAGAAATGGGTTCGTATATCGCCGGGAGGTTGGGCGCCACGCTGATCGTCATGGCGGTGGTGGGGATCATCGTGTTTTTTCTCCTGCACCTGGCGCCGGGCAACCCGGCGGCGATCATTGCCGGAGATAACGCCACGCCGGCGCAGATTGAGATGATTAATCGCCAGCTTGGACTGGATCAGCCGTTGCCGGTTCAGTTCGGCCTGTGGGCGTGGCAATATTTTGCGAGGGCAGTTCGGCACGTCGATCTTCTCGGGAGCGCCGGTGATTGAACTGGTGGGCAGCGTCTGCCGGCGACCGTGTCGCTGACCTTTGTCACCATCGCTGTTCGCGGCGAGGTGGCGGTGACGGCCGGGCTGCTTGCGGCCTGGCGGGCGGGTGGGGTGCTCGACCGTGCCTTGATGGGTGTGGCGGCGCTGGGGTTTTCGGTGCCGGTGTTCGTGCTCGGGTTCCTCCTGATCTACTTTTTCGCGATCAAGCTGAGGTGGCTGCCGGTGCAGGGCTACGTGCCGCTGGCGCAGGGGTTCTGGCCGTGGTTCAGCCATCTGATCCTGCCGGCGTTCGCGCTGGGACTGGCTTATCTGGCGCTTATTGCTCGGATCACGCGGGCCAGCGTGCTGGAGGTTCTGTCCGAGGATTACATGCGGACGGCGCGGGCGAAGGGGGCGTCGACGTTGAGCCAGTTGTTCCATCACGCGCTGCGCAATGCGGGCGTGCCGATCGCCACGGTGATCGGCATCGGCATCGCGCTGCTGATCAGCGGAGTGGTGATCACTGAAACGGTGTTCAACATCCCGGGCATCGGCCGGCTGACGGTGGATGCGATTACCAACCGCGACTACCCGATCATCCAGGGCGTGATGGTGATCTTCTCGGGCGCTTATGTGCTGATCAATCTCTGGTCGATCTCAGCTACACGCTGATCGACCCGCGGATCCGGCGGTATGGGCGCGAGATTGCTTCGTCCACCCGCTTTCGCGGGTGTTCCTCGCAATGACACAATATGGTTCGCGCGATGAGCGGATCGGAGGTCAGCCTTTCCGCAATCGCTCTCCCTGCCCGGCAGAACAGGGCCTGGCGGGTGGTGCGGCAAGTATCCGACGGTGTTCATCGGCGGCGGGGTGATCGCGGTGATGGTCGATCGCTGGCCGATTGCGGCGCCGTTGTTCGCGGGACAATCCACTGGCGATGGACCCGATGCACCGGCTGCGGCCGCCAGCGGCGCAGCACTGGTTCGGCACGGACAACCTTGGGCGAGACGTGTTCGCACGCACGGTGTGGGGCGCGCGGATCTCGCTGCTGATGGGGCTGACCGTGGCGGTCGCGGCGATCGGCGGGGGGCTGGTGATCGGGCTCGTTGCGCGGATTTTATCGGCGCGTGGACATGGTGGTGATGCGGCTGATGGACGGGGTCATGGCCATTCCGTCGATCCTGCTTGCGACTCGCGCTTGTCTCGCTGTTGCAGGGCGGCGTTCCGGTGGTGATTTTTGCGATCCTGGTGCCGGAGATTCCGCGTGACGTGCGGCTGGTGCGGTCGATCGTGCTGGGGGTGCGCGAACAGCCCTTGTGGAGGCGGCGATCGCGGGCGGGGCGAGGACGGGCAAGATATTACGGCGGCATATTCTGCCAAGCACGATCGCGCCGCTGACGGTGCAGGGAACCTATGTCTGCGCCTCGGCGATTCTGGTGGAGGCGGGACTATCGTTCCTCGGCGCCGGCATTCCGCCGAGCATTCCGACCTGGGGCAACATGATCGCCGGCTCGCAGCTTTATCTCGCCATCGCGCCATGGACGATCTTCTGCCCGGGCATGGCGCTGGCGGTGCTGGTGCTTGCGGTAAACCTGCTGGGGGATGGGTTGCGGGATTGGCTCGATCCGCGGCTTGTCGCGGATTATGAGCGCGCCACCGCTTCTATCGGTCGAGGAATTGCGGACGTATTCCACGACCGAGAGCGGAATGCTACGCGCGGTGGATGGCGTAAGCTTCGAGATCGGTGCGGGCGAGACGCTTGGGATCGTCGGGGAATCGGGCTGCGGCAAGAGCGTCACGGCATTATCGGTGATGCGGCTGCTGCCCAAGAACGCCAGGGTAGAGGGCGGGAGTGTCCGGTTTGACGGTGTGGATCTGCTGAGGCTGCCGGAAGCGGAGATGCGGGACATTCGCGGCAATCGCATTGCGATGATTTTTCAGGAACCGATGACCAGCCTCAATCCGGTTCACACGATCGGCGAGCAGATCGCGGAGGCGGTGCGCATTCATCAGAACGCAAGCCGTGGGCGGCGCTTTCCCGTGCCAAGGAAGTGCTGCGGCTTGTGCGCATTCCGGATGCGCCGCGCCGGCGTGCGCGATTATCCGCACCAGTTCTCGGGCGGCATGCGACAACGGGCGATGATCGCCATGGCCCTGGCCTGCTCTCCACGACTGTTGATTGCGGATGAACCTACAACGGCATTGGATGTAACCATCCAGGCGCAGATCCTGCGGCTGATGCTGGAGCTGAAAGAGCGGATCGGCGCGGCGGTGCTGATGATTACGCATGATCTCGGGGTTGTGGCCGAGACTTGCCAGCGGGTGATCGTTATGTATGCCGGGCGGATCGTGGAGGAAGCTCCGGTCGAGGCGCTGTTCGATCACCCGGCGCATCCCTATACACGCGGGCTGATGGCATCAATTCCGCGCGGTGCTGATCATCGGCGACGGCGGCTGCCAGAAATCGAAGGGGTGGTGCCGAGCCTGATTGCACCGATCACCGGCTGCACCTTCGCGCCACGCTGTCCGATTGCAATCGATGCGTGCCGGGGCACCGTGCCTGAGCTGCGTGAAATTGCTCCGGGCCATCGGGTTGCCTGTATCCGGGCCGGGGCGGCATGAGCGGGCCAGTCCTGGAGGCGCGGCATCTGACGAAACGCTTTCCGGTTACACGGGGGTTTTTTCGCGGGCAGACAGCCTGGCTGCGCGCGGTTGATGACGTGTCGTTCGATGTGCAGCCGGGCGAGACGCTTTGCATTGTCGGCGAATCAGGGTGCGGGAAGTCCACCCTCGGGCGCCTCACGATGCGGCTTGTCGAGCCATCCGAAGGGCAAATCCTGATCGAGGGGACGGATGTCACGCCACTTTCGCCGGAGCGGATGCGGCCGTTCCGGCGACGGGTGCAGATGGTTTTCCAGGATCCGTATGCGTCACTGAATCCGCGGCTTTCGGCCGAGGAAATAGTTATCGAGCCGCTGGACAATTATGAGAATCTTCCAGGCCGGGAGCGAAAAGAGCGTGCGGCGGAGCTAATGGCACGCGTGGGTCTTCGTGGCGACATGCTTGACCGGCATCCGTTCGAGTTTTCGGGAGGCCAGCGCCAGCGGCTCGGGATTGCGCGAGCGCTCAGCCTAAGCCCCGCACTGATCGTTGCGGATGAACCGGTTTCCGCGCTGGACGTTTCGGTGCAGGCGCAGGTGCTGAACCTGATGATGGACCTGCAGGAAACGCTTGGCGTGGCATATCTTTTCATTTCGCACGATCTGGGCGTGGTGGAGCACATCGGGCATCGGATCGCCGTCATGTATCTGGGCCGGATCGTCGAGCTGGCAGATCGCGACGCGCTGTTTTCCAACCCGCAGCATCCGTACACCGAGGCACTGCTGCAGGCGGCTCCGATCCCGAATCCGCGCTCCAAGAGAGTCAAGCCGATTCTGGAGGGCGAAGTGCCCAGCCCGCTCACGCCGCCCTCCGGCTGCACGTTCCACCCGCGCTGTCCCTATGCCGAGGCAAGGTGCAAGCAGGAGATTCCGACGTCGCGTCGGATCGCGGACGGGCGGCTGGTGGCCTGTCATTTGAGATAGTGGGGAAAGGCGAGTGGGACCGCTGGCGGGAGTGCGACTGATCGAGATCGCCGGGATCGGCCCCGGCCCGATGGCTGCGATGATGCTCGGTGATTTAGGTGCCGATGTGATCCGGGTTGATCGGCTTTATCCTTCGGGGCCGGAACGATTTAGCGAGCCCCGCTACTGGGTGCATGGGCGGAGCAGGCGTTCGATTGCAGTCGATTTACGGAAGCCAGGGGCGGCGGAGATTGTGTTGCGGTTGGCCGAGCGCGCTGACGGGCTGATGGAGCCTTTTCGTCCGGGGGTTGCGGAGCGTTTGGGGATAGGGCCGGAACCTTGCCTGATGCGCAACAAACGGCTGGTGTACGGGCGGATGACCGGTTGGGGGCAGGAAGGGCCGCTCGCGCGCGTGGCTGGTCACGATATCAACTACATTGCATTGTCAGGCGTGCTGCACGCGATCGGACCGGCGGCGCAGCCGATCCCGCCGCTGAACCTGGTGGCCGACTTCGGCGGTGGTGGGATGCTGCTCGCGTTTGGAATGGTCTGCGGCATTCTGGAGGCGCGGTCGTCCGGGCGCGGTCAGGTGGTGGATGCCGCGATGATGGATGGGGCGGCACTGCTGTTCGGCAATGTAATGGGCGCGTTTGCATCGGGTCAGTGGCAGGACCGGCGAGCGTCGAACATGCTGGACGGGGGCGCCCCGTTCTATGGAACATATGAAACGAAGGATGGCAGGCACATTGCGGTGGGCGCGATCGAGCCGCAATTCTACTCTCTGTTGCTGGAGGGGCTTGGGCTTTCTGCTGGCGAATTGCCGGCGCAAATGGATCGCGCCGCATGGCCGGAGATGAAGCAACGGTTTGGGGCGGTCTTCCGGACGCGCACCCGCGATGAGTGGTGCCGTGTTTTCGACGGCAGTGATGCGTGTGTTTCGCCCGTGCTGTCGATTGCGGAGGCGTCAATCCACCCGCATGCGGTGGCGCGGGGTGCGTATGCGGGTGTTGACGGTGTGGCGCAACCCGCGCCGGGGCCGCGGTTTTCGCGCACGCCGGCGGAGGCGAAGATGGCGCCGGACCGTGGGCAGCACACGGTGGCGGTGCTGCGAGAGGCGGGATTTGGCGTCGAGGCGATTGCGGGGTTGCGGGCGGCGGAGGTGGTTGGGGTTGCGGAGGAGGAGTAGGGTCGTTCGGCTGGATTGTCTCGGGTCCAGCCAGGGCCGCGTTTTATGTCAACCACCGCTAAGGCGGATTTATCAGTGTGACGGATACCATGGACTCCCACTTTCGCGCATCGGCGCAAACATAGGATTGCCTTGCCGTTGCTGATCATTAGGACGCGTCCCAGAAGGGCCACTGCGCGAGATGGTCGGGTCAAGCCCGGTCATGACGAGAAATGGGGCTTATGCGGACGGGCAAGTCTTTTCGCAGCCTGCGAACCATGCTCTGTTCGTGCCAGCCTGATGTGATTTCGGTGAGGAGATAGCGGAATGTTCAGCCACGTTATGATCGGCAGCAATGACATCGCGCGGTCGAAGAAATTCTATGATGCCCTGTTTGGCGCGATGGGCGGGAAGCCCGGCACCGAAGATGCCAAAGGCCGGCTGGTTTACGCGCATAATGGCGGGGTTTTCCTGGTGACCAAACCCATCGATGGCAAGACGGCCACTTACGCCAATGGCGGCACGATCGGCTTCTCAGTGAGCGGCCCTGAACAGGCCAATGCATGGCACACAGCCGGCGTCGCGAACGGCGGCAAGGCGATCGAGGACCCGCCCGGCGTGCGCCAAGGGAGCTCCGGTGAGCTGTATCTGGCCTATCTTCGCGATCCCGATGGCAACAAGCTGTGCGCGCTTCATCGCGTGGCGGCGGCCTGAACTGGGTCGGTGTACCGTTCACAGCGCGTCGGTGGCCCGCTCGAGGGGGGAGCCACCTGACGGTGCGCTATTATACGAGAGGCCTTAGGTTTTGACCCCTCCCCCTTTCCCCCCTCCACGCAAGGACCCGCAAGGGGAGGGGAATTTTGGGGATCAGCCGATGCGGAACAGCCGGCCGGTATGGCTGTTCATGGCGAAGCGGGCGATGACGGTGCCATCAGGCGTGGCGTAGGCGAACAGCACGGTGTCATCTGGCCCGGGGGCGACATCGGTCACCTTCCAGGTGTGGTTCCCATTCCAGAGCAAGAGTGCCTGGGCGATCGAGACGACGTCACCGGGGCCGAGCTGACGGTCGCCGCGGTTGAAGAACAGGGAGAAGGTGCCGGGTGTGAAAGGCCGGCGCTGCCGCCATTCGCGGCGGCGCTGCATCCAGCCTCCTGGACCGGCGGGCGGCGCAGGGGTTTGGAGAGTGGGGCCAGGGCTGGGCGGTCCGGACGGGGCTTGCTGTGCGCTGGCCAGCGAAGCCGAGCCGACAAGCAACAGGGCTGCGGCGGCTGCCAGGACGGGTTTTCGCATGAAGACTGTCTCCTGCTTTTGGACAGCTCTTACTTTGTGGGTCGAAAGTGACAGGGTTGCAGCGACGCAGCGACGAAATGCAACCAAATGCAACGCAGGGTGCCCCTGCCGTTCGGAAACCCATATCGTCGGTTCATGCAACAGACTCCGCACATCCTGGTGGTGGACGATGACCGCGAGATCCGGGAGCTGCTGAGCCGATTTCTGGAGCGGCACCAGCTTCGGGTGACGGCGGTGCGGGACGCGCGGGAAGCGAGGCGCGCCTGGCCCGCGGGGCATTATCACCTGGTGGTGCTGGACCTGATGCTGCCCGGAGAGAGCGGGTTGGATTTCGCTCGGTGGCTGCGCAGCCAGGCCGACGTGCCGATCGTGATGCTGACGGCGATGGGCGAGGAGACCGACCGGATCATTGGGCTGGAGCTGGGCGCGGACGATTACGTACCGAAGCCGTTCAACCCAAGGGAGTTGCTGGCCCGGGTCCGCGCGGTACTGCGGCGAGCCGGGGATGGCGTTACCGCGCGAATGGAGCCTGGGGTCCGGACCATGCGTTTTGCCGGATGGACGCTGGAACCCGCGCGACGACGGCTGCTCAACCCGGACGGGGCGGAGGTCGCCCTGACCGGGGGCGAGTATGATTTGCTGGTTGCGCTGGCGGAGCGCCCCAATCGCGTGCTAACGCGCGACATGCTGCTTGATCTGCTTCGCGGCCGGCAGGCCGGGCCGTTTGACCGCGCCATTGATGTCGCCATAAGCCGGTTGCGCCGGAAGCTGGAGGATGACGGGCGGAACGCGCAGCTGATCAAGACGGTCCGGGGCGGCGGCTACGTGCTGGCCGCGAGCGTCGATCGGCTATAGAGCATGTCCAGCCTGGCTGAACACGCTCGTGCCCTCCTGGAAATGCAAGCATTTCCAGTCAAGCACGATCTGCTCTGATGCTCGTTCCGCGGCTCTGGCCGCGCAGCCTTGCGGCCCGAACCGCGCTGGTACTGCTGATCGGCCTGGCGCTGGTGCAGGCGGCGGGGCTCACGATCCATGCATTCGACCGGATGGACCTGCAGCGTCTGGAGCAGACGCGCAGCCTGAGCGTGCGCGTGATGTCGCTGTACCGGACGGTGGTGATGACCGCCGCGGATGATCGGGACATTGTGCTGCACGAGTTGCGGCAGACCCCGGGTTTCAGCGCGGAGCTCAGCAAGACCGCGCCGGTGACCGAGCTCCCCCCTGCTCCGTTCTTTTTGCAGCGGCTGATGCGGGTGAACCTGGACCTGGTTCCGACACCGGGGCGGCTGCGGCCCACGCAGACCGAGCTGCTGGGCGGGCCGGACGAGCGGCAGCTGGTGATTGGTTTGCGGATGCCGGACGGCGAATGGCTAAACGTGAAGGCCACGCTGCCGCCTCTGCGGCCGTGGCATTCGCCGGCGTTCCTGTGGGCGTTTGCGCTGATGACTATCGCGGCCGCCGGGCTGACGCTATGGGCGGTGCGGCGGCTCACTCACCCGGTGCGGACCCTGGCGGCGGCCGCCGAGGCGTTGGGGCGGGACGTGAATGCTCCGCCGTTGCCGGAAAACGGACCACTGGAAGTGGCCACGGCGGCAGCGGCGTTCAACACGATGGCGGCCCGGATCCGGCGGTTCGTGCAGGACCGGACGGAGATGCTGACGGCGATCGGGCACGACCTGCGGACGCCTATCACCCGGCTGAAGCTGCGGGCCGAGTTCATGGAGGACGACGAGCAGCGGCGGAAGATGCTGGCCGATCTGGATGAGCTGGAGGCGATGGTTTCGGCGACCCTGGCCTTCGGGCGGGATGCGAAGGGGACGGAGCCGGTGTCCAGTCTGGACCTGGCGGAGCTGTTGCGCACGGTGCTGGACGAGGCGGCGGATGCCCGGCCGGAGGTGGGGGATCGGCTGGCGTATGAGGGGCCGGGTCATCTGACGGTGCGGGCAAGGCCGCTGAGCCTCAAGCGGGCGGTGGCGAACCTTGTGTCGAACGCAGTGACCTATGGGGGGAGTGCCACGGTCCGGCTTGCCGAGCGGGGAAGCGACCTGCTGGTGATCGAGGTGGATGATGAGGGGCCGGGGATTCCTCCGCAGGAGCTGGAGCGGGTGTTCGAGCCGTTCCACCGGGGGGAGCCGAGCAGGAACCGGGAGACGGGGGGTGTGGGGCTGGGGTTGCCGATCGCGCGGAATATCCTGCGGGCGCATGGCGGGGATGTGACCCTGGCGAATCGCCCGACGGGGGGTGTGCGGGTGACGGCGACCCTGCCGCGGTAGTATCGACTTTCTCTGAAAGTCGATACGCCGCTTGTTGTCTGAGCATCCGATTTACGCGACGAAGCGTGCGCGCTCCGCGACTCACGCTTCGTTGCGATCGGATACTAGGAGGGTAGTGTCCTGAAAGTTCAGCAAATTCGGCCGTGAGAGCGGTCATGGTATGCGGGTGATGTCTGAAATCACCAACCCCGTGGGACGGGAGCACACCATGACCAAGAGGGAAGCTAGGCTGGCGTGGTTGATTTGAAGGCTCTCATGGAGCGGGAGGAGGACTATCTTCGCGCGATGGTTCAGTCGGTTGTCGAGGCCGTGCTGGAAGCGGAGATGAGCGAGGCGATCGGAGCGGCGAAGGGGGAGCGGACGGCGGAGCGTCTTTCCTACCGCAGCGGCTATTATCGGCGCGCGCTTGTGACGCGGGTGGGCACGCTGGAGCTTCGGGTTCCGCAGGGATCGTGCCGGCCGCTTTTCCACTGCCCTTTTCGAGCGCTACCGGCGCTCGGAGAAGGCGTTGGTAGGAGCGCTTTCGGAGATGTACGTGCAGGGTGTTTCCACGCGCAAGGTCAAGGCGATCACCGAGGAGCTGTGCGGACACGAGTTCTCGGCCTCGGCGGTCAGCCAAATCAACAAGACGCTGGATGCGAGCCTGAAGGCATTCTGCGAGGGGCGGCTTGAAGAGGCCTATCCCCATTTGATTCTGGACGCCCGTTACGAGCGGGCGCGCGAGGCCGGGGTTATCATCAGCCAAGCCGTCCTGATTGCGGTGGCCGTTGATCTGGAGGGCCCGCCGCCAGGTGCTTGCCATTGAGCTTGCTAGCTAACCGCGAGAGCCGGTCGAGCTGGCGGGATTTTCTCCTCGGCCTGAAGAACCGCGGCCCATACGGGGTCGAGTTCGTGGTCTCCGACGACCATCCCGGGCTGAAAGCGGCGATCCGCGAAGTACTGCCGGAAGCGCTGTGGCAACGCTGCTATGTCCATTTCCTGAGGAATGCGCTCGACCACATGCCGCGCAAGCACGAGCAACCAGTCAAAACCTCTGTGCAGGGGTACTAGTATTAGTTCGCCATCGGAACGCCGACCCACCGTGGATGAAACCTGTGGCATTGTCTGCCCGGCTGTCGGCGGAGAGGTTGGCGGTTTCTATGGTGCGAGTGAGCCCGCGTTGCCACCCTTGCCGAGATCGACGCCGAGGTGGATCGCGATCTCGACCCTTTCCGCCAGGCGGTCCGGCTGCTGCGAAGCATCCCGGGTGTCAGTGACCTGACCGCCCAGGTGATCATCTCCGAAATCGGCATCGATATGAGCCGATTCCCGACCGGCGGGCATTTGATCTCCTGGGCCGGGCTATGCCCACGCAACGACGAGAGCGCGGGCAAGCGGCGTTCCACGCGGTTGCGCAAGGGCGCGCCGTGGCTCAAGACCACGCTGGTGCAATGCGCCTGGGCCGCCAGCCACAAGAAGGGCGGCTATCTACAATCCCAGTTCCAGCGTCTGCGGCACCGGCGCGGTCCCAAAAAGGCGATCTGTGCAGTGGCCGCCTCCATCCTCACCGCTGCCTATCACATGCTGCGTGACGGCACGTTCTATCACGACCTTGGGGCCGACCACTGCGACCGCGCTTCAGCCGAGACCCGAGCCAGCTGTCTCGTCCGACGGATCGCCAAGCTCGGCTTCATCTGCACGCTTACGCCTCTCTCGCAGGAGCCGGTTTCTGTTTAGTCGGCGGCCTCAGCCCCAGCGGTTAAGCTGCCGTGTAGGGCCTCTCCGAACTCTTCGAAGATGCGGCGGGAGACGGCATCGGTCTCAAAGTCATATTCCGGGTGCCACTGCACGCCGACTGCGAAGCCGGGGGCATTCGTGACCCGAACGGCCTCAATCGTGCCGTCGGGGGCATAGCCCTCAGCGACCAGGCCCGGAGCAAGCCGGTCGATACCCTGATTGTGCAGCGAGTTAACGGCGATCTCGGTCGCGCCGGCGAGGCGGTGAAGCCACGAGCCGGGGACGACCCGGATTGCATGGGCCTTGCTCTGCCGCACGCGAGCATTGGGCTGCATCGGGGTGGAGTGGTCGATCCGGTCCGGCAGGTCCTGTAGCCGCTGATGAAGGCTGCCGCCGAAGGCAACATTGAGCTCCTGAAAGCCGCGGCAGATGGCGAGGACGGGTATGCCGCGCTTCACGGCGGCGCGGATCAGCGGCAGGGTGGCGGCGTCCCGCGCCGGATCCTCCGGGACGCCTTCCGGATGGGGCGGGCCGCCATAGAGGCTGGGTTGCACATTGGAGCGGCTGCCGGTGAGGATGATGCCGTCGAGCCGGTCCAACAGCGTATCCACACAGGCGGCGGTGCCACTGGCGGGGATAAGCACCGGCACACCGTGTACAATCTCACCCGTCGCGCGAACGTATGTGTCCGAGGCGGCATGGTTGGGCATGCCGAAGGCGCCGAACTGCTTGGTGCAGCAACTGATGCCGATGAGCGGTTTCATCTCTATGGCCCCCGCGGCGGAGAATATGGCACTCTTTGCGTCAACTTCGTGTCATAGCCGCATTGCAGGAGTTGGTGGCGGCGAAAGTGCCGCTTAGCCCCGCCCGAAGGCCGGTTTCCGCTTCTCGACGAAGGCCGCCATGCCTTCCTTCTGATCGGGTGTCCCGAAAAGCGAAAGGAAGACGGCGCGTTCGTAGCGGACGCCCTCGGCGAGGGTGGTTTCGAAGGCGCGATTGACCGACTGCTTGGCGATCGCCACGGCGACTGGGGAGAGGCTGGCGATCTTTTCGGCAAGTTTGATGGCCTCTGGGATTAACTGGTCCGGCGCGACGACGCGAGAGACGAGGTTGGCGCGCTCCGCCTCGGCCGCGTCGACGAAGCGTGCGGCCAGGATCATTTCCATAGCCTTGGATTTGCCCACCGCACGGGTCAGGCGCTGTGTGCCGCCGGCCCCCGGGATCACGCCAAGGTTGATCTCAGGCTGGCCAAATTTGGCGGTATCGGCGGCGAGGATGATGTCGCACATCATGGCGAGCTCGCATCCGCCGCCGAGGGCGAATCCGGCGACGGCGGCGATGACGGGCTTTCTGACGTCGAGCACGGTTTCCCAGCGGGCGCCGATGAAGTCGTCGATCATGGCCTGAGGGTGGGTGTGGTCCCGCATCTCCTTGATGTCGGCGCCGGCGGCGAAGGCTTTTTCGCTTCCGGTGAGCACGATGGCGCCGATGGCGGGGTCGTCGTCGAAGGCGAGGAGCTGGCGGCCAAGCTCTCCCATCAACTGATCACACAGGGCGTTCAGCGCCTGTGGGCGATTGAGGCGGATCAACCCGACCGGTCCGTGGATTTCGACCAGAATGGTTTCGTAGGTCGCGGCCATGCAGTTCTCCTGTTGCCCCCGGCCGCGGCGCTGGGCGCGGCAGGACATGGGATTTAGCGCTGCGTACGAGGGCAAAGAAAGGTGCTGCGGCCGGATTGGACGATGCGGGTGACGCCCGGGCAGGGGGGGCCGGGGCAGCGCTCGCAGCGTTCGCCTTCGCGGCCATAGACTTTCCAGGCGTGCTGGAAGTAGCCGAGCTCCCCGTCCGGCTGCACGTAATCGCGCAGGCTGGACCCGCCAGCGGCGATCGCCTCTGTAAGCGTGGCCTTGATGGCCGGGACCAGGCGTTCGGCGCGAGCGCCCGGGATTGTGTGGGCGGAGCGGCGGGGGCTGATCCGGGCACGAAAGAGGGCCTCGCAGACGTAGATGTTGCCCAGGCCGGCGACCGTTTTCTGGTCGAGCAACGCCGCCTTGATCGGGGTTCGTTTACCCTGCAGCGCCTCTGACAACGTTCCCGGAGTGAACCCTGGGTCCAGCGGCTCGGGGCCAAGAATGGCGAGCAGGCGATGCGAATCTTCCTCTGCGGTGGGGACAAGATCGATGGCGCCGAAACGGCGTGGATCGACGAAACCCACCCGCCAGCGGTCGTCGGTTTCCAGGGAGAAGTGCTCATGCAGAGAAGATTTGTTGGTGCCGGCGGGGGCGATAAGGAGACGGCCGGACATGCCAAGGTGGAGGAGCATGGACCAGCCGCCGGCGAGCCGCATCAGGATGTATTTGCCCCGGCGGCGAAACCCGGTGACCTGGACGCGGGTGAGCCGGGCGGCGAGGTCGGGCGGGAAGGTCCAGCGCATATCCGCGCGGGCGGTGACGGCGCGAACGATCGTTCGACCCTCGAGCCGTGCCTGGAGGCCGCGCATAACCGTCTCGACCTCGGGGAGTTCCGGCATGGTTGCGGCCCCTGTATAGAGCGGGTGGGATGAGCGGCAACCCGGCACCATCGAGGACCACGGATTTCGGTTACCGCCGCGTGTCGGCGGAGCAGAAGAAGGGTCTGGTTCGCGCCGTTTTTGACAGCGTGGCGCCGCGCTACGACGTGATGAACGACCTTATGTCGCTGGGGGTGCACCGGGTGTGGAAGCGCATCTTCGTCAGCGCGCTGGACCCGCGGCCCAATCGGGAGTTGCTCGATCTGGCAGGTGGGACGGGGGATGTCAGCTTCCAGTGGTTGGAACGGGGCGGCGGGAAGGTGCTGCTGACGGACATCAACGCTTCGATGCTGAAGGTCGCGCGCGACCGGGGGACAAATCGCGGGTGGGTCGGCGAGGTTGATTTCGTGGTGGCGGACGCCGAGCGGCTGCCACTCTCCGACCGACTGTTCGACCGGGTTTCGATCGCGTTCGGGCTGCGGAACTGCACGGACAAGGAGGCGGTGCTGGCGGAGGCTCGGCGGGTGCTGCGGCCGGGCGGGCGGTTCATGTGCCTGGAGTTCAGCCGCTTGCAGGTAGTTGCGGCGATGAGGCCGGTACGATGCTTGGTCGTTTCAGGTGTTACCGCGGCTAGGGCGTTTCGTGGCCAGGGACGCGGAGAGTTACCGTTATCTGGCCGAGAGCATTCGCACGTTCCCCGGCCAGGAGGAGCTCGCCGGGATGATGGCCCGGGCGGGGTTCGAGAGAGTGGAGGTTCGCAACCTTTCCGGCGGGATCGCGGCGATCCATTCGGGTTGGCGGCTGTGAGCCAGGTCGCCGAAAAGCGGGTTCTGCTGATTATCGCGGGCGGGATCGCGGCGTTCAAGGCGCTGGAACTGATACGGATGCTGCGCGGCGAGGGGTGCGGGGTCACCTGCGTGCTGACCGCGGCGGGGGCGCAATTCGTCACGCCGCTTTCCTTGCAAGCGCTGAGCGAGTTTAAAGTTTATACCGACCTGTTCTCGCTGACGGATGAGAGCGAGATGGGCCATATCCAGCTTTCGCGCAGCGCCGACCTCGTTGTGGTTGCGCCTGCAACGGCCGACATCCTGGCGCGGATGGCCTCCGGGATTGCGGACGATCTGGCGACGACGTTGCTGCTGGCTACGGACAAGCCGGTGCTCGCCGCCCCGGCGATGAATGTGCGGATGTGGCACCACGCGGCGACGCAGGCGAACATGCGGGTGCTGGCGTCGCGCGGGGTGCGGGTGATCGGGCCGAACGAGGGCGTGATGGCATGCAATGAGTACGGGCCGGGGCGCCTGGCAGAGCCGCCTGAGATCCTGGCCGCCATCGAGGCGATGCTTTTGCCTGGAACTGACCTGCTGGCGGGAAGGCACGCTGTGGTGACGAGTGGACCAACACATGAGCCGATCGATCCGGTGCGTTACATCGCCAACCGGTCCAGCGGGCGGCAGGGGCATGCGATTGCCGCGGCGTTGGCCACGCTGGGCGCGCGTGTGACTCTGGTGAGTGGTCCGGTGAGCGTGGCTGATCCGCCAGGCGTTTCTGTGCAGCGTGTGGAAACCGCCCGGGAAATGCTGGATAGGTGCGTGGAGGCGCTCCCCGCCGATGTGGCGGTCTGCGCGGCCGCGGTGGCGGACTGGCGGGTGGTGCGGGAGACCGCGGGGAAGATCAAGAAAGTGCCGGGGGCGCCTCCTCCTTCGCTGGAGTTGGTCCCCAATCCGGACATTCTCGCGACACTGTCGCGGCCGGGACCGGAGCGCCCGTGCCTGGTGATCGGGTTCGCGGCCGAGACGGACGATCTGATGGCGAACGCCGCGGCGAAGCGGGTGCGCAAGGGGTGTGATTGGATCGTTGCCAACGATGTGTCTCCGGCGAGCGGCAATATGGGCGGGGAGAAAAACACCGTTCATCTGATCACCGAAGCCGGGGTGGAAGATTGGCCGCGCCTGTCCAAGGAGAAAGTCGCCCGCCGGCTGGCTGTCCGGATTGCAGAGGCGCTGGCATGACGGTGCCGATTTCACGTCCGGCGGTTGCCGCATGGCGCCGGACTGCCGCTGCCCGCCTATGCCACACCGGGAGCGGCCGGAATGGATCTGCTGGCGGCGGTTGAAGCCTCTGTCACAATCCCGCCGGGCAAGCGTGCGCTGATCCCCACCGGGCTTACCATCGCGCTGCCGCCTGGACATGAACTTCAGATCCGTCCGCGCTCCGGGCTGGCGCTGCGGCACGGGATCGTTTTGCCGAACAGTCCCGGTACCATCGACGAAGACTACCGCGGCGAAATCCAGATAATTCTGCTCAATGCGGGCGACGCGCCGTTCACGGTGGAGCGCGGTATGCGCGTCGCCCAGGCGGTGCTGGCGCCGGTTACCCGGGCCCGGTGGCAGGAAGTGGAGGAGTTGGCCACCACGCACCGAGCGGCCGGGGGGTTTGGCAGCACCGGAGGTTAGAGGCGCCAAGGCGAGATCCGATTATATTATCGTTGACAATTTCCTAATCCAAGCCTAGCGTTGCAACGGCCACGTTCTTTTGTGGCCTCTGACGTCTCTGCTTCAGAGGCTAACCCATGCCGATGAGCCTGGCACCTGTAACACAAACCTTGCTTCAGGATAATTTCGCGGACAATGCTCCGCTGGAACCCAGATGGAGCAATATCTTCCCAGCGTGTCGAACGGTGCTTTGCAGTTAACGTTACAGACTTACAACCCCACCGGACCAGGAAATGCCTTTTTAGGTTCTGAGGTAATCAGTTATCTGAACTTCAATGACAACACCTTTATTAACAATTCCGGCGGAATCGCCTTCACCGCAGTAGCCCGACTGGGGACTAACCTTCCCGGAATGGTGGGGGGATTCTTCGCTTATAATTACGACAGCTCGACCATGCTTTATAACGAACTCGACTATGAATCGCTATCGAACGTTGTCGCAGCCCAGAATAACCAGGAGCAGACAAACGTCTACAGTAACCAGCCGCTCGGCGCGGGCAATCCGCAGTTTGTGCCGGACCCAAGCCTTACTTCGTATCAGACTTACACTATGGAGTGGTTTCCGAACGAGGTGCTTTGGTTCATCAACGGCCAGCTTGTGCGAGAGAGCACCACGGACATACCTCAAGGTCCGATGGCGTTGCATCTGAATTTCTGGGCTCCCGATACAAGCTGGGCGGCGGGCTACAGTGGGGCACTTCAGCCGACAGCGAATCCGTCTGACAATACGATTTATACTTTTGATATCGCGTCGGTAAGCGTTGCCACCGTCGCGAACAATACCCTCACGACACCGCCTGTTTTGCCGGGATTTGCAGCCTTTGACGCCACTGCCGGCGAGGCGGCGCCGCCAGCGGTGCAGTTCTACCCGGGGCCGGTGAGCGGGGTGCAAACCGAGTACGTTAATATCACGCCCGATAACCTGAACGTGAGCGTGAGTACTCCCAACTGGTTCCTTCACACCGGCGGCGGCGAAGACGCAGTTGCAGTCAGTAGCGGCACCAACGTTGTGGACGGCGGGACGGGGTCGAACTTTCTGACTGGAGGAACCGGAACGGACACGTTCTTCGTGGATGATCGCGGGCCTTCAGCGGAGATCTGGAGCACGGTCAACAATTTTCACGCTGGCGATTTCGGCGACGATTTGGGGGATTACTCCACAGAATTTCGATCTCACCTGGGCCGATGGCCAGGGCGCTCCCGGGTACACAGGCCTCACCCTGCATGCGACTGCCGCCGGCGTGCCGACGGCGTCGCTAACGTTGGCTGGCTTTACTCAGAGCGATCTTGCCGATGGACGGCTCTCGGTCTCCTATGGGTCCGTTGGGGGTAGCCCATATATGTATGTACACGACAGCAGGTAGCACCGACATTCGAAGAGAGGCTGCATGCTGCATCAGAATCAGCTGCCGAGATTGCCCCAAGCGGTGGCGCGTTCGATGCGGAGCGCGATGACCGGGAGCTTTCCGAGGCTCATCGCGGCGTATTGGGGATAACGTGAGCGGAGCAGGGCCTGGGCCGCGTCATGCTCGGGGCCGGAAGGGAGGATTTCGGTAGGGCCACGGAGCATGAGCCAGCCGAGGCGGGACCAGTCCTCCTCGTATTGATCGACGATGACAGCAGCATAGGGATTTTGCGCAAGGTTGCGAAGGCGCTTGAGGAGCCGGCCCGGCTGCTTCGGCTTTTCATCGATAGTGATGTAAAGATTGCCGTCGTAAACGGCGAAGCAAACGGGTACGACGTGAGGCACGCCATTACGGTCCGCCGTTGCGAGCCGGGCGACTCGCCGGCGGTCGAGGAACTGATACTGCAGGGTGGTCAGCATGGCGATGGATGGTGGCATTCCGTTCCGAACGAATTGGCTTTAACCTGTCCTGATAAAAGGTCGAGAGGGAGGAGACCATGAACATATCCCGGCGTGCGCTTTTTGCTGCCGTGCCGGCGACCCTGGCTGCTCCGCGCATTGTCCGATCGGCGGAGCGGATCAAGATCACCATCTGGCATGCCATGGGATCGGCGCCGGGTGACGAGCTTGGCAAGCTGATCGAGAAATTCAATGCCAGCCAGAACGGGGTTGAGGCCGCCGGGGTGTTCAAGGGCGTTTACAAGGATCTGCTTCCGGCAATGGCCGCCGCGTGGCGGGCCGGACAGGCGCCGCACGTGGCCCAGGTGTTTGAGGTGGGCACCGAAACCATGCTGAGTTCGTCGAAGGTGGTGAAGCCGATCTGGCGGCTGAGTCAGGAAACCGGAGTGGAGCTTGATCCAGCGGCGTATATCCCGGCGGTGCGGGGCTACTACAGCACCTCGGACGGGCGGCTGGCGTCGATGCCGTTCAATTCGTCCACATGCATCTGCTGGTACAATAAGGACGCGTTTGCGCGGGCGGGGGTGGATCGGGGAACATTTCCGGCGACATGGCCCGAGCTTGTCGAGCTCGCGCGCACGCTGCGGGACAAGAAGGCGGCGCAGTATCCGGTGATCACCGGATCGGTCGTGTGGGCGCATTTCGAGCAGTTCAGCGCGATTCACAATCTGCCGTATGCGACCGAGGCGAACGGATTTAAAGGGCTGAATGCGGAGCTTCGGATCAACAGCCCGGCGCACGTGCACAACCTGCAACGCCTGCTCGATATGGCGAAGGACGGAACGTTTCACTACACGGGGCGTGACGGGTCCGGCGACGGCGCGTTCATCTCAGGCGATTCGGCGATCGACTTTTCATCATCGGCGTTGCGCGGATCGCTGCTCAGCGGGGCGAAGTTCAACTGGGCGGCGGCATTTCTGCCGTATGATCCGAGCATTATTCACCAGCCGATCAACTCATCGATCGGCGGCGCGAGCTTCTGGGTCTTGACGGCGCCGCAGCGAAGCGCGGGCGAGTATCGGGCAGTGGCGGAGTTTCTGCGCTTCCTTGCATTACCAGAGAACGATGCGGAGTGGAGCGAGGCGACGGGCTACATACCGATCACGCATGCTGGGTTCGAGGTGGTGCAAAAGCAGGGATGGCTGGAGAAGGATCCCGACGCCGAGATTCCGGTCCAGCAATTGACGCGCGGGCAAGTGACCGACAATTCGCGCGGCTTCCATCTGGGGCGAATGCCGGAAATCCGCACCATCGTCGAGGAGGAATGCGAGAAGGCGCTGGCGGGCCAGCAGGACGCCAAGGCGGCGCTGCAGGCTGCGGTGCTGCGTGGCAATAAAGTATTGCGGGAGTTTCAGCGCTCCGTAGCGGGCTGAGGAAAGGGAGGAGGGACGAATGGAAATCAGCCTAGCGGGGCGGTCCGCGATGATTACCGGAAGCAGCAAGGGGCTGGGGTTTGCAATGGCGAACCGGTTTGCGGCTTCGGGGGCCGGTGTGACGATTCTGGCGCGACGCGCCGATGTGCTGGAGGAAGCGAAACGGGAGATTGAGCGGTCCGCCCGGGGACGGGTGGTCGCGGTGGCGTGTGATGTTTCCAAAGCCGCGGACTGCAGGCGCGCGTTCGACTCGGCCATGGGAGCGTTCGGGAAGATCGACATCCTGGTGAACAATGCCGGCACGTCGCGTGCGATGCCGTTCGAGCAGATCACTGATGAGATCTGGCAAGAAGATCTCGATCTGAAACTATTTGCGGCAATACGGCTCAGCCGACTGGTGCTCCCTCAGATGAAGGAACGTCGGTGGGGGCGCGTTATCAATGTGCTGAACATCGGAGCGAAGGCGCCGCGCGCCGGGGGCGCGCCGACAGCGGTTTCCCGCGCGGCGGGGATGGCACTGACGAAGATTCTGGCCGGAGAGGGCGCGCCGCACAACGTTCTTGTCAATGCATTGCTCGTGGGACAGATCGTCTCTGACCAGTGGGTGCGGAGGCATCAGTCGCAGGGCGCGAACGTGCCGTTCGAGGAATTCATAGGAAAGCTGGGCGCGAATATTCCGCTTGGGCGACTTGGGCGACCGGAGGAGTTTGCTGCGATGGCGTGCCTGCTTGCCTCGGATCACGCGGGATTCACGACCGGGACAGCGATCAATATGGACGGCGGTGCATCTCCCGTGGTGTGACGAGTGTGACGGAACGGCGCCAGAGGCCGGAAAACCTGCCCGGAAAGCAAAATCGAGCGACAGTGGATGTTTTGGATATTGCATATTCAATAATGCAAGCCCTAGGTTGTGTGAAAATCACTGGGTTGTGAGGCCGGCTGCCGGCCTGAACCAGACTGGCAGCGCCGGGGGGTGGGTCGGATGTCGATGCGGTTTACCGAAATCGGCCAGCAGCTTCGGGCGTATCGTCTCGAGTTCGGGCTTCGGGCCGAGGAGATCGCCGCGCGGCTTGGTGTGTCGCGGGCGGCGCTCTATCGGTATGAAAAGGGCGACGTCATCAAGCTCGACACCGTCAAAAGGTTGGCGGAGCTTTTGAGCATTTCCCCGCTGTCCCTGCTTGGAATTGGCGTGGAATATTACAATCGTCCGGTCGGGTATTTCGAACGTCTTCGCCAGATGGAGGAGACGGCGGATCAGATTTTGGAGGTGTTCGGTCCGCTTTGTTATCTGACGACGTCGGATTCGGTACGACTCGGCCTTGCGGTCGGCCTTCGATGAAGCGGTGCAGCTTCAGGGCGACAGTATGGGCGCGGCTACGCAAGCAGAGCAGGTGCTGGGGTTGCTAGCGGCGCGGAAGAAGATGTACGGGATTCGCCGGCCGAGCATCATCTGCATGGTTTCGCTGTCTGCGGTGCGCCGCCTGCTGGAGAGTGGTGTGGCTGCCGGACTTGCGACTTCGGAACGGATGAAGCGAATTTGTAGGCAGGTGGCCGAGGCTGAGGTGGCCAACATGGCCTCCTTGATGGAGGCTGAGCCGATGGGCCTGCAATTCGGCCTGCTGACCGGGGCAGAGCCGACGTCGTTTTTCCAGATCATTCGGTCGCGCGACCGGGTCACGCTGGGGGTCAATCCCTTCCGGCCGGACACATTACCAAGCCTACAGACCGGCGTTGCGATGATCACCGGGGCTGACGAGGCTGTAGCGGCGCATCAGCGCGTAGCTGAGGCGGCGTGGAGGGATGCCCTTAAGGGGGTGAGCGGAGCCTCGCGACTGCGGCAATTTCTGGCGGCGGCTCCGGCCTGAGCGTCCGGCCCACCGCGGCGCCCAGGTGGCGGCCGGGCCCACCGCCTGTATGTTAGCCGGATGCCGTTGCAGCCTTGGCCGCCTTATACTGGTGTGGAGATCGAGTTAGAGGAGCGGGTCTGGTCGGGGCGGTTTCCGCTCGACCGGATCCGGTTCCGGCACAGGCGCTTCGACGGCCGGCAGAGCGGGCTCAGGACGTGGGAGCTCTGGCGGCGGGGAGAGGCTGCGGCGTTGCTGCCATACGACCCAGAGAAGGACGCGGTGGTGCTGATCGAGCAGTTCCGGCTGCCGGCGCTGGCTGCGGGAATGGACCCGGTGATGGTGGAGATACCGGCGGGGCTGTGTGACCCGGGCGAGAGCGCGGAGCAGACGATCCGGCGTGAGGTCAAGGAGGAGGTAGGGTTGGAGCCCGACCGGCTGCATGAGTTTGGCCGGTTTATTCTGACCGCAGGCGGGTCTGATGAGACTTGCCGGATTTTCGCGGGGCGAGTGAGGGTGCAGGAGGCTAGGCCGGATGGCATTATCGGCCATGCTGGCATGCCCCAGGAGGACGAGGACATTCGGGTTCGGTTGTGGCAAGCGGATGCGGCGATCGGGGCGGCGGTTGAAGGGCGGTTTCCCAACTCGGTGACGGCGATAGCGCTGCTGTGGCTGAGTGCCCGGCGGGAGATGTTGCGGCGGGAGTGGACGAAGCAATGACCAAGCGACTGTTTCTGGAAGATCCGCGGTTGAGATCGGCGAGCGCGGTGGTGGTGGCGAGCGGCACCGCCGGGGTGGAGCTGGACCGGACCATCTTCTACGCGCGCTCCGGCGGACAGCCAGGGGACGTAGGCACGTTGCGTTGGGCCGGCGGGGAGATGGCGGTCGCCGATACGATCAAGGGTGAGGGCGCGGCAGTCGTGCATGTGCCGGCGGCGGGAGCGGCGATGCCTCCGGTTGGGGCGAATGTGGAAATGGAGATCGACTGGGACCGGCGCTATCGGCTGATGCGATCGCACACGGCGATGCACCTGCTTTGCGCGGCGTTGCCGGGAGCGGCGGTGACCGGGGGCTCGGTCGGGGTGGGCCGGTCGCGGCTGGATTTCGATCTGCCGAACCCGCCCGCGAAGGAGACGATTGAGGCGGGTCTGAACGCGCTGGTAGTAGCGGATCACCCGGTGACGGTGGAGTGGGTGGATGAGTTGGTGCTGGATACCGATCCGGGCCTGGTGCGGACGTTATCGGTGAAGCCGCCGCGGGGAAGCGGGCGGGTGCGGCTGGTGCGGATCGGCGCTTGGGAGACACCGGTCGATCTGCAGCCATGTGGCGGGACGCATGTGGCGCGGACGGGGGAAATCGGGCGGGTGCGCGTAGCGAAGATGGAGAGCAAGGGCAAGCAGAACCGGCGGATTGTGATCGAGCTGGCATCGTCTGCGACATAGCCAGACGTGCGCGGGATTGCTTCGCGCCTTTCGGACCTCGCAATGACAACGTTTGAGGAGGTGAGATGAGCCCGTTGGTCCGCACGGAATGGCTTGCACGCGAGCTGGGCTCCCCGAACGTGGTGGTTTTCGATGCAACCATGTATCTGCCGAACGAGGGCAAGGACGGTCGGACCGAGTTTCGCAAAGCCCATATTCCGGGCGCCCGGTTCTTCGATATCGATGCGATAGCGGATCAGGACACAGAACTGCCGCACATGGTGCCGACGCCCGGGCGTTTCGCGAAGCTGATGGTGGAGCTGGGCGTTTCCAATGACTCCCGCTTGGTATTCTACGACCAGAAGGGGTTGTCTTCGGCGGCCCGCGGCTGGTGGTTGATGGGGCTGTTCGGGCACGACCAGGTGGCCGTGCTGGACGGTGGACTGCCGAAATGGCAGCGCGAAGGAAGGCCGGTGGAAGCGGGTGAACCGGCGGCTCCGGCGTCGGGGCGGTTTCGCCCGGATTACCGTGCGACGCGGGTCCGGGGGATTGGGGATGTGCTGCGTAATGTGCCGGAGGGGCGGGAGCTGGTCCTGGATGCGCGGGCGGCAGGACGGTTTACTGGCGAGACGCCGGAGCCTCGGGCCGGGATGCGTAGCGGGCATATACCTGGGGCGGCGAGCCTGCCTTACACGGAGCTGCTGAACCCGGATTTGACGTTCCGGGATGCCGGAGCATTGCGGGCGAGGCTGGCACGGGTTGGGGTGGACGGGACCCGGCCGGTGGTGACGAGCTGCGGCAGCGGGGTGACGGCCTGTGTACTCACGCTGGGTATGGTGCTGGCTGGACTGCCGGAAGGTGCCGTGTATGACGGCTCCTGGACCGAATGGGGCGGGCGCCCCGACACTCCCGTGGAGACGAAGCAGCGATGACCGAGACAACCGGGCACCGATTCCGGACCCGCCTTTCGCATGCCGGGCGGGCCGGCAAGCGCGTGCATGGGTTTGTCAATCCTCCGCTGCTGCGCGGTTCCACCGTGCTCTATCCGACGATGGAGGAGCGCAAGGCGCTGGCGGCAAGGCGCGGCGAACAGGTGCTGACCTACGGGCTGGGCGGGAGCGAGACGCACTGGGCGCTGGAGGATGCGATTGCGGAGATCGAGGGCGGCTCGCGATGTCAGATCGTCGGATCGGGGCTGGCGGCGGTGACAGTGCCGCTGCTGGCATTCCTGAACGCGGGCGAGCACTGCCTGATGCCGGACAGTGTTTATGGTCCAGCCCGGAACTTTGCGGAGAGGACTCTGCCCCGGTTCGGGATAGAGACGACGTTCTATAACCCGGAGATCGATGCCGACGGGATCGGGCCACTGTTCCGGCCAAAGACGAAGGTTCTGTACACGGAGAGTCCCGGCAGCCATACGTTCGAAGTGCAGGACGTCCCGGCGCTGTCACGGGTAGCGCATGCGCGCGGGGTCAAGGTGCTAATGGACAACACATGGGGGATCCATTTCTTCCAGCCGTTCCGGCATGGGGTGGATGTGTCGATCCAGGCGTTGACCAAGTATCCGGGCGGGCACTCGGACTTGTTGATCGGCAGCATCACCGTGAATTCGACGGAGGATTGGGAGCGGCTGCGTGGAACAGCGAGCGCATTGGGACAGTATGCCAGTCCCGATGATTGCTGGCTTTGTCTGCGGGGAGTTCGCACACTCGCGGTTCGGCTCGGCGCCCAGATGGAAGCGGGGATCGAGATGGCGCACTGGCTGCGGAAGCGGCCGGAGGTGAAGGAGGTGCTGCATCCGGCGCTGCCGGGAGCGCGCGGACACGAACTGTGGAAGCGGGACTTCACCGGGGCCTGCAGTCTTTTTGGCGTGGTGTTCAAGCCGGAATTCAGCGTGGACGCGACCTGGGCGTTCGCCGAGTTGCTCGAGCTGTTTGGCATTGGCGCTTCCTGGGGCGGGTATGAGAGCCTGGTGTTGCCGACGACAGGCTTCGTAACGCGGACCGCGGACTCCGGCGATTTCGGCGGCCCGCTGGTGCGACTGCACATCGGGTTGGAGGACGTGTCGGATCTGATCTCGGATCTGGAGCAGGGACTGGCGGTGATGCGGGAACGGGTTGGAGCGGCATAGGGCCGTTTGCAATCCTGTTTGCGCCCGCCCGACGGGTGTGATTGCCTGGATGCATGGCGACTTGGGCAGCCGTTTCGGGCGAAATGTGTGTTCAGCCGGGCCTTCCGCTCGCTGAGCTGAAGCGGGGGTTGCCTGTCCTTCCGGCCTCTGGCCGGAGAGCGGAGCATCGTGCGATCCATATCTCTCGGTTCGAGCGCGAGGGGCGGGATTTTTATGCGACGCCTGCCTGGGTGACTGAAGCCTTGCTGCGGCATGTGCGGTTTCGCGGCCCGGTGTGGGAGCCATGCTGCGGGGATGGCGGGATGTCCCATGTGCTTGCAGCGAACGGATATCAGGTGGTTTCGACCGACATCACCGATCGCGGGTTCGGCACCGGCGGGATCGATTTTCTCGAGTGCCATAGGGTACCGGATGGGTGCGTGGGCATTGTTACAAACCCGCCTTACGGCGACACGGGATCGCACACGGGTCAGGAGAAGTCCTCGGCCGCCATGCTGCGCTTTCTGAGGCATGCGCTGGCGCTGACGAAATCGGTGCAAGGTCAGCTTGCGCTGCTGGTGCGGCTGCAATGGATTGCGGGGAAGCGGGCCGCCGAGGTTCTTTCGAGCGGTCCTTTCGCGGCCACGATCGTGCTGACGCGCCGGATCCGGTGGTTTGATATGGGCGAGGAGACGAACAGCGCGCAGCACCACCATGCTTGGGTGGTATTCGATCACGACCACAATGCGGGCGCTGGGCCGGCGCTGCTGTTCGCATGATCCGTGCCGCTTGACGGTCTGCGGGCGCGGATGAACAGTTGAACGCCCGCGGATGGGCGGGCCAGAGCAAAAGCGCCACACGGGAGGATCTTCATGCGTAAGATTTCCATTTCGCGTCGCGGACTTGTTGCATCCGCCGCGGTCATGGCGGCTGGCGTGCGACCGTCATTCGCGGCGGGAGCGCATCTCGCTTATCTGACGCCCGGGCTCGATCTGCCGTTCTGGCGCATCCTGGCGAAGGGGATCGACGACGAGGCCAAGAAGAACGGCGGGTCGTCCACGGCTTATGACAGCCACAACAGCGCGCAGACACAGTTGCAGAATGCACAGGATGCGATCGCCCGGAAGGTGGACGGGATCATCATTTCGCCTACCGACAGTTCGACCGCGCCGGCGGTGCTGGCTGCGGCGAAGCGGGCCGGGATCCCGGTAGTGATCGCCGACATCGGTACGACCGGCGGCGAGTATGTTTCGTTTATCATCTCCGATAATTACCAGGGCGCGTATGGGATCGGGCAGGCGCTGGCCAAGGCAATGGAGGCAAAGGGCTGGCAGAAGGGCACGGTCGGGCTGGTGACGATTTCGCTGGCGCGGAACAACGGCAAGGCGCGGACGAACGGGTTCATGAAGGCGATGGACGAGGCCCGGATCAAGCAGGCGGCACTGTCGCAGATGCAGACCTACACGTCCGATGAGACGTTCAAGTTCGTGCAGGACATGGTCACGGCGCATCCCGACATGCGTGGCCTGTTCATCGAGACCGACCAGCCGACGCTTGGGGCGCTCCGTGCCTTGCAGGCGGCCCGGAAGCAGAATGATGTGCTGCTGGCCGCGTTCGATGGCATCCCCGAGTTCGTCAAGCTGATCGAGGACAGGCAGATCGTCGGGTCCGGCATGCAGCAGCCGTATCTGATGGGCCAGAGGTCGGCTCAGGCGATGTTCGACCATCTGGGCGGGAAGCAGCCGGAGAAGCAGATACTGGTCCCGATCGAGGTGGTGACCAGCGAGAACATCAAGGCTATGCTTCCGACGATCCAGAGGACTGTGTTCGGCCAATAGACGCTGCTTCTACTAAGCGACATCTGGAAGCGGTTCGGCGCGACGCACGCCTTGAGCGGCGCCGCGTTCGAACTTTCGGCGGGCGAGGTGCACGCGCTGGTTGGTGCCAATGGCGCCGGCAAGTCAACGCTCTCGCGGATCATTTCGGGCCACATACAGCCGGATCGCGGACGGATCCTGTTGGACGGGCAGGAGATCCGACATGCGGGGTCGCGTGAGGCGATCCGTCACGGCATTTCGATGGTGACGCAGGAAACTTCGCTGGCGCCGGATCTGAGCGTCCTGGAGAATATGATGCTGCCGCGGCTTGGCATGCCGGGCCGGGTGCGATGGAGGCGGCTGAGAGAGCAGGGGCGGGGGCTGATCGAGGAGTTTGGGGAGGAGGCGGGGATAAGGCTGGATGCAATGGTGAGCGATCTTTCGATCGGGCAGCGGCAACTGGTCGAGATCGGCAAGGCGCTGGCGCTTGACAGCCGGATCATCATTTTCGACGAGCCGACGGCGTCACTGTCGCTGCATGAGAGCGAGCGGCTGTTCGACATCATGCGCGGCCTGGCGGCACGGGGACGGGGTTTGATTTTCGTCTCGCACCGGCTGGAGGAGATATTTGCGGTCGCCGACCGGGTAACGGTGCTGCGGGAGGGCAAGGTGGTTGAGGCTGGGGTGGCGACGCCGAGCCTGACGCAGGGTGAACTGGTCCGGATGATGGTCGGCCGCGAGCTTTCCGACATTTACGCAGGCGGCGGGGCGGAGCCCGCGAAAAAGCCGGAGCCGATGATACTTCGGGTGCGGCATTTGTGCAGTCCGCCGCGGGTTCGGGACGTGTCCTTCGAGGTGAGAAAGGGGGAGATACTCGGCCTGGCGGGCCTGGTCGGAGCGGGACGATCGGAAAGCCTGGAGACGATTTTCGGGCTGCGGGCGGCGAAGTCCGGTGAGATCGAGCTTGAAGGGCGCCGGTTTCATCCGCGCAGCCCGTTGGATGCGATCCGGGCGGGCATCGGGCTTGTGCCTGAGGACAGGCGCGGGCAGGGGATCGTTCCAGATTTCTCAGTGCGGGAGAATTTGCTTCTGGCGCATCTGGGCGAGCATGCCGGAGCGGGCTTGGGGTACGGCGAGCGGGACGCCGCGATTCACGAATTGCTGCAATTGCTGGAATTGCCGGCGCATCGGCTTTTGGATGCGAGCATGCTGACATTTTCAGGGGGCATGCAGCAGAAGATCATCCTGGCGCGCTGGCTGGTGCTGGGGCCGCGGGTGTTGCTGCTCGACGAACCGACGCGCGGCGTGGACATAGGGACGCGGCGCAGCATTTACGCGCTGCTGCGGCGGATTGCGGCGCAGGGCGTGGCGTGCGTCGTGGTTTCCTCGGATTTCGAGGAGGTGATCGGGCTGACTGACCGGATCGTGGTTTTGAGTGACGGGAGCGACGTTACCGATATTCCGAGCAGGCTGGTGGATATAGAGAAGCTGGCGATGTTCGCGGCGCCACGCAGTTCCGCACAGCGGACGCACACGGTGCTGGAATTGCTTGTGCAGCGCTGGGGGGGCGTCGCGTATTGGATCGCGGTGGATTCCGGCAGGGTTTATTGTTTCGACAAGGTGGGCGATGATGCCACCGCCGATCCCGGTTTTGCGGGGGGCAGTTTTCCATTGATCGAGGAGACCTCCATCCGCGGTGCGCTGGGCGGAGAAGGCGAGGAAGTGGCGCAAGATGGCGGCCGGTGGAGTTTTTTGACGCCGATTTAAGGCCGGCGGGGCCACAGTTTGGGTCAGGTGGGATTGACGATGGCGCAGCTTCCTCCGGGCTTTGATGCCGGGGCGGTACGCGAGGGCATTCAGGCGGCGCTGTCGGTCACGGCGGCGGCGGCGTGAGCGCGTTCGCGGGCGAGGGGAGCGGCCGGACGTCAGTGAGCCGGCGCCTGGTCCGGCTGCTGGCGAGCCAGATCGAGCTGCGGATGATCCTGCTGATCATCGTGGTGATGGCCGGGCTTTCGCTGCTTTCGCCGTATTTCCTGACGGTCAGCAATCTTTACAACGTTATGGACCAGTCGGTCGTGGTCGGGATGGTCGCGTTGGGCCAGACGCTGGTAATCCTGATCGGCGGGATTGATCTTTCTGTGGGATCGCTGGCCGGGGTGACCGGGATCGTGCTGGGGCTGATGAGCCGGGAGCTCGGTTTGTACGCCGGGCTGATTGCCTGTCTGCTGGCAGGTGCTTTCGCGGGGCTGCTGAACGGGGTGATCATCACCTACGGACGGGTGGCGGCGTTTGTGGTGACGCTGGGGATGATGTCGATCGGTCGCAGCATGGCGTACGTGCTGAGCAATGCGAGTTCCATCACTGATCTGCCGCCGAACATCGCGGATTTGTCGAGCGGAATGGTGGCTGGTCTGCCTGTGGATTTTGTCTGCCTGATCGTGCTGTACGCACTGTGCTGGTGGTTTCTGAGTTACGGAAAGGGTGGCCGCACTCTTTATGCAATCGGTTCGAACGTGGAAGCGGCGCGGGTCGCTGGGCTTTCGATCTCGTTGTGGAGCGTGCTGGCTTATGTCGCTTCGGGCGTAATGAGCGCGGTTGCGGCGATTTTTCTCGCGTCGCGTGTGCTGTCGATTGACCCGATCGGGGGCACCGGGCTGGAGTTGGACGCGATCGCGGCGGTGGTGATCGGCGGAGCGAGCCTGTTCGGCGGACGGGGGTCAATCATAGGGACACTGGCCGGCGTGTTCGTGATGGTATTCATCCGCAACGGATTGAATTTGCTGAACGTGTCGCCATACTGGCAAGGAACCGCGATCGGATCGATCATCATTGCTGCAGTGCTGGCTGAGCGATTGTTGAGCAGATCACCGGGGCAAAGGTGATCGCCGGCGGTTGACGGTTCGCGAATTTCCCGCGCACGCTGTTATTTCTTGCAGGAGACAGGTGATGCGGGCGGGATTCTGGTGTGTGTTGGCGGTAGCCGTTGCGGGTCGGGCGACGGCGGCGCAACCGTTTCAATGCGGCCACAAGGGCGGTGATTTCACTTACGGACTGGAGGCGAATGTTGCCGGGCTGGATATGCAGGCCGGCTCGGCAGCTTCGACGCGCGACATCGCCATGAACATCTATGAGACGCTGGTCACGCGCGATGATCACATGAAGCCGCTGCTACAACTTGCGGCGGCGGTGGATACCAGCCCTGACAACAAGATTTACACATTCAGGCTCAGGCAGAACGTGCATTTTCATAATGGCAATCCGATGACATCGGCGGATGTTCTGGCATCGTTCAAGCGCTATCAGCGCGTGGGCACCGACCGGTCGATTCTTGCACCGGTCGATCACTATGAGACGCCGGATCCCGCAACGTTCCGGATCTTGTTGAAGGAGGCCCGGCCGACATTTCTGGAGAGCATGTCGTCGATCACTGTGCCGATTGTAATTATCCCCAAAGAAAACGAGAACGCGCCGCCGCAGCAACTGCCGGCGGTAGGTACTGGACCGTATCAGCTGGTGCAGTTCATGCCGGACGGTTTCGTGAAGCTGAAGCGGTTCGACGGCTATACGCCGGATACCCGCTATGCCGACCAGGGCGGGTTCGGCGGCTATAAGGTGGCGTGCCTGGACACCGTGACGTTCCGGATGGTGACGGAGCCGGGCGCGCGCGTGGCGGGGCTGGAGACCGGGGAATTGCAGGGCGTGGAGGACGTGCCCACAGTGGCGCAGAAGCGGCTTGCGGGGAACAAGAACATTCATCTGCTGAAGCTGGAGAATTTCTGGCTGAATGTGATGTACCCGAACTGGTCTCAGCCGCCGACGGATAATTTGAAGTTCCGACAGGCGGTGCAGGCGGCGCTGAATTTCGGTGAGATCATGCAGGCGGCCACCGACGGGAACTGGAAGCCGAATTTCTCGCTGCAATATCCTGGTACGACGTATTACACGGAGGTGGGGCGCGAGCTGCTTGATCAGCATAATGCGGCTAAGGCGAAAGAGTTGCTGAAGGAGGCCGGGTATAAGGGCGAGAAGGTTATCCTGCTGACGAACAAGGATTATCCGTCCTTATACAACTCGGCCCTGGTGACCGCGCAGCAGCTTCGGGCTGTGGGCATCAATGCGCAATTGCAGGTGCTGGACTGGCCGACTGCGCTGCAGACCAGCCTGAAAGGTGCGGCCGACTGGAATTTCTTTTTCACCGGCTGGATCACCTATACGGCGCAGGGCGGCATGCAGTCGTTGCGCCCGCTTGCGGAGCCGAGCCCGGTCTTCACGCCGCCTGATAGCAAGGTTCCGGCTGATTTCATGAAAGATTTCGAGAAGGTATCCAACAGTGCAACGCTGGCCGAACGCCAGGCAGCGTTCGCCGACGCGCAGAAGATCGTCTTTGAGGATGTGATGGCAATCCCTACGGGGGTCATGCCCAAGGTGCAGGCGGTGCGGGCGAATGTCGAGCACTATATCCCGTTCTACAACCCACGCATGTACAATGTGTGGTTTAAGCAATGACCGCCTGGGCCAGGCAATGATCGTCGATTGTCATGTGAACGTCTGGGAACCGCATCATATTCGCCCTGCTTTCGCTAAAGGCACTGCGTTTTCCCGCCCGGGAGCGGTGGCGCCGGAAGCCGACCCGGATACGGTCTATGCTGCGATGAAAGGGGTGGACAGGGCGATTATTTTTTCCCTCCGGTATGGTGATTTGGCGGGTATCGACGGGGCTGATGAGGTTACGGCGCGTGCGGTGCGGAAGTATCCGGAAAAGTTCGTGGGATTTGCGGCGGTGGACCCGCGCCGGGCGGACTACATGGATCTGCTGCACCGGGGAATCGAGGATCTTGGGCTGAATGGTGTGAAATTCGGCCCCATCTACAATGGCGTGTCGCTGCTCGATCCGCGCATGGAGCCTGTGTACCGATTCTGCGTTCAGCGGAATCTGCCGCTGACCATGCATATGGGGACGACGTTCGCCGAAAATGCGCCGGTGGAATTGGGCCGGCCTATGGCGGTTGACGAAGTCGCGCAACGCCATCCTGACCTGAAAATGGTCATGGCCCATATGGCGCATCCGTGGTCGGATGAGTGCATCGTCATCGCCCGCAAGCGGGACAACGTGTACTGCGAAGTCTCGGCGTTGTTCTACCGGCCCTGGCAATTCTGGAACATTCTGATCAGTGCGCAGGAATACCGGATCACCGAGCGGAATAAGGTCTTCTGGGGCACTGACTTTCCTTTTTCCCGGGTGGAGGAATTTATCGAGGGGCTGCTGCGGGTCAATCACCTTGTTGAAGGAACGGCACTGCCACGCGTTTCTGCGGAAACGATAGAACGGGTTCTGCATTCGAACCCGTTCGAGCATTGGTGGCATGGCGGGCTGAGTATTTAGCTCCGGACCAGGTATCTCTCAATTATGTCTTCGTTCGGCTCGACGCCGAGGCCAGGCTCGGCTGGCAGGTGGGCATAGCCGTCCTTGATGGTGACAGGGCGGCGGGCAAGGCGGCGGGAAATCTCGCTGGGCTCGACACAATATTCCATGACGAGGGCATTCTCGATGGCACAGAGGAAGTGTAGTGAGGCGGCGATATTTATGTCCGTTGTGAAGTTGTGGTTGCAGACCTTCCGGCCGCGGCGCTGTGCAATCGCGGCGATGCGCATTGCCTGCGTGAAGCCGCAGCGCGTCAGGTCGATCTGCGCGATGTCAATCCCCCCTTCCTCTATCAGCCGCTCGAATCCCACCACACTGCATTCCTGCTCTCCGGCGGCGATATGCTGGAGGCAGGCGCGGGAGACCTTGGCGTAGCCGGTGTAGTCGTCCGGGTGTAGCGGCTCCTCGATCCAAAACAGGCGATAGGGCTCGAACAGCCGGGCGCGCTGCAGCGTCGTCTTTGCATCCCAGGCCAGGCCGACATCGAGCATGAAATCGTTCTTGTCGCCGATGGCGTTACGAATCGCCTCCACATAGCGAAGGTCCGTTGCGGCATCGCGGCCGAACGGCTCCCAGCCAAACTTGACCGCGGTGTGGCCGGTGTCGATGGCGCGTTTGGCGCGTTCGACCGTCGCCTCCACGGTGAACTGGAACATGTTTGAGGAATAGACGCGCATGGTGTCGCGCAAGGCACCGCCAAGGAGATTGACGACGGGTTGCCGGAGGGCCTTTCCCTTGATGTCCCATAGCGCGATGTCGACGCCCGCCATCGCCTGGAGTGTCGCGCCGCTGCGGCCAAAATAAAGCGTCTGCTGGTACATTTTGTTCCAGAGGCGGGCGGTGTCGAGCGGATCCTCCCCGATCAGGATGGCGCGGAGGCCGTTGACCTGGGTGTGGGAATAGCCGGCTTCGATGACCGCCTTGGCGACCGCCGGGCAGCCATCCACCTCGCCCCAGCCGACCAGGCCCGCGTCGGTGCTGACTTTCACCAGCAGGGCGTCCTGCGACCTGTCGGTTCGCTGCTGGATTTCCGGCAACCGCAGGTAGATGGCCTGCACGTCGGTTATCTTCATCTCGGCGTCTCCTTCGGGGTCCTGTCCTCCCTATACTTGATTTTGCGCACCGTCGCCCTACCGTGCCGGGAGACGATAACAACGGGAGGAGGTCTCGATGTTTCATTCGCCGCGGATCGCTATCGCTGCCGGTTTCGCACTGGCTCTCGCCGCATTCCCGGCCCTGGCACAGCCCAAATTCTACCTGGAAATGAAGCCTGACATCGCCAATTGCGGCGATGCCTCCTACGAGAACGCCGTGAAGAACGGAATTTCGCTCGGTTTCAACGTCAACCCGCCCGAAGCTTATCAGGACACCAACAAGCAGCCTACCGGGATCGACTGGGACATCAACAAGGCGGTCCTGGACGTGCTGGGCATTCAGAAGATCAACGTCGTCTGGATGCCGTGGGAATCGGTAATTCCCTCATTGCTGTCACGTCGCATCGACGTCATCGGCGCCGACATCCATGTGACGCCCGAGCGCATCAAGGTGATCAGTTTCTCTGGTCCAGCATGGTGGTACGGCCCGGTATTGATTGTGCAGAAGGGTAATCCGCTGAACATCACCAGCTATGACCAGCTGAAGGGCAAGCGGGTCGGCAGTATGACCGGCAGCGCGGCGGATCTGTATCTACGCAGGATCGGCGTACAGACCACCGAATTCAAGCAGGAGATCGATGAGCTGCAGAGTTTGAACCAAGGGCGGCTTGATGCCGTTCTGGAAGATGACGTCGTCTACAAAGAATTCGACAAGGAGAATCCGAACAACAGCCTCGATCCGCTGTGGAGCATTCCGGTTCCCACCAACATCGTCGAAGGAGGGGGTTACGGGATGGCTCGGTTCGGCATCCGCAAGGAGGACTGCTCCCTGCGCGCGGCCTATACGGCGGCGCTGGCGGAAATTCGCGCCAGCGGGGAGGTCAGCAATATCCTGAAGAAGTACGGGCTCTCTGACCGTAACCTTGTAATGTTCAAACTCAATCCCTGAAACCAATGGCCGGCGGGGTGGAAGCGCCCGCCCCGGCGGCTTCCTAAAATCCAGTGTTCGAGCTGTTCAACCCGCAGGTTGCGGTCGAGAATATCGGGCCGCTGCTAGGCGGATTACTGATAACCGTCGAGCTGACGCTTGTGGTTATCGTGCTGAGCCTGATCTGCGGGCTGTTTGTAGCTCTGGCAGGAATGTCCCGTATCACACCGGTTCGCTGGCTGATCAAAAGCTATATCGAGGTGATTTGCGGAACCCCACTTCTGCTGCAACTGATCTACGTATATTATGTGCTGCCTTCCATCGGTATCCGGCTCGATGCCTTCGCCGCCGGCGTGCTGGCGCTAACCCTGAACTATTCGGCCTATATCTCCGAGGTGTATCGCGGCGGCATCCTGGCGATTTCGCGTGGCCAGCATGATGCGGCCGCGGCGCTGGGAATGACACACGCGCTGGCCATGCGACGGATCATTCTTCCACAGGCGATCCGCATCATCATTCCTACGCTTGGCAACTACTTCATCGGCCTGTTCAAGGATACTGCGCTCGCATCGGCGGTGAGCATCCAGGAATTAGTCTATACAGCCCAAGTCCGTGCCGCGTTGAGCTTTCAGTACTTTACGCTGTACACCATCGTCGCTGCCATGTATTTCGCGGTGAGCTTTCCGGCGGCCCGGCTGGTGGGCTATCTGGAGCGCATTACCCGGGCCGGCTACAGGCGGAGGGCGCGGCCATGACGGCAACCGGCCGGCCGATGATCGAAATCGAGTCGTTGCACAAGCATTTCGGTGCGCTGCACGTGCTGAAGGGAATTGATCTTTCGGTTGCCGCCGGAGAGGTGGTGTGCGTCATCGGCCCGTCGGGCAGCGGCAAATCGACCCTCCTGCGCTGCATCAACTACCTTGAGGTGCCGGAGTCCGGGCGCATCCGGATCGACGGAGAGTTAGCCTATCGTGAGGATGCGGGAGGCGTTTTCAAGCCGCACTCAAACCGCGCAGTATCGGCGGTTCGGGCACAGGTGGGAATGGTATTTCAGCAGTTCAACCTGTTTCCGCACCTGACCGTGATGGGGAACGTCATCGAGGCGCCGGTGCATGTGCTGCGGCGTCCGAAGCGTGCTGCACGTGAGCGGGCGTGCGAACTTCTGGAGATGGTCGGGCTGTCTGACAAGGCTGATTGTTATCCCGAGGAGCTTTCGGGCGGGCAGCAGCAGCGCGCCGCGATTGCCCGCGCCCTGGCGATGGACCCCAAGGCGATGCTTTTCGATGAAGCGACCAGCGCGCTCGATCCCGAGCTGGTTGCGGAGGTGCTTGCCGTAATGCGAAGGCTCGCCAGCCAGGGCATGACCATGCTGGCGGTGACCCACGAGATGAATTTCGCACGCCAGGTGGCATCGCGCGTGGTGTTCATGGACTTTGGGAAGATCGTCGAGGAGGACACCCCGCAGCGGATCTTCGGTGATCCGCGTGAGCAACGGACACGGGAGTTCCTGAAGACAGTGCTCGAACGCTGAGACAGGGTCTGCTTACCAGGCTTTTACCGGCCGCCTTGCGTGGCTTTGCTGTGGAACGCCTCGGTTGAGGGACATGTGGGAGTGCACACACAACCAGCGATCCCTGGTTTTTTCGAACACCATGGTGGCGCGGCCGGGGCGGTCGAACGTGGTGCCGTCCTGATGATATCCGGTGCTCGTCCAGGGTGCGACGGCGACTGCCATGCTGCCGTCGCGCGATGCGAGGACATGAGCTGCCTCGAGATCGAAGCGGAAATCAGAGGTACGGGGCCAGACATTATCCCATTGCGTCCTGATCCACGCCTCCAGCCCCGGGATGACATCCCGGTGGGTTCCGAAGGCCAGGATGTCCGGATGAAACAGCCTGCGCGCCGTGGCGTAGTCGACCTCGCGGACATATCCCGAAAACACGGAGAGCCACTCGAGCAATGCGGCACGGGTCCCGGCGGAGGCGCGGGACAAAGTTGGCAACTGCTCCATCGTTCTTTGGCCTGCGCGATCAGGTGGTTCGGGCCAGTCCGGGCCGGGTGAGCTTGGTTCGCCGCAAGATCACCCATTGCTGAGCGACAGAGAGCAGGTTGTTGCAAGTCCAGTAGATCACGAGACCGGCGGGGAAGCGGGCGAGCATGAAGGTGAAGATCACCGGCATCAGCTGGAACAGCTTCGCCTGGGTCGGGTCGGGCGGCGGCGGGTTCAATCGCTGCTGCAGCCACATGGAGACGCCCATGATGAGCGGCCACGCTCCGATGTGGAGGAAGGGCGAAATGACCGTCGGATCGATCGGCAGTAGTCCGAACAGATTGAAAACATTGGTCGGATCCACCTGGGACAGGTCGTGGATCCAGCCATAGAAGGGCGCCTGGCGCATTTCGATGGTGACGTAGATGTCCTTATAGAGCGAAAAGAAAACCGGGATTTGAACGATCATCGGCAGACATCCGCTGGCCGGATTGATTTTCTCCGCCTTGTAGAGTGCCATCATTTCCTGCTGCAGCTTTCCAGGATCATCCTTGAAACGCTCCCGCAACGCCTGGATCTTGGGGCTGAGCAGACGCATTTTGCTCATTGAGCGATATGAGTAGTTGGCGAGGGGAAAGAACAGCAGCTTCACGAATACTGTGAACACGATGATCGCCAGGCCGAAGTTGCCCAGGAGGCCGTTCAGGAAATCCAGGCAATAGAAGATCGGCTTGGTAAGGAAATAGAACCAGCCCCAATCGACCGCATCAACGAAGCGCTGGATGTGATACTGATTCTCGTACTGCTGGAGGATGTTTACCACTTTGGCGCCGGTGAACAGCAGGGAGGAGGTAGAGGCACTGGCTCCGGGGGCAATGGTCACCGGATCGGCGGTCACATAATCGACCTGATAATGGCCGTCGCCCCCGGGAATGTAGCGGTATCGGACCGCAGCCTGCACCGCTTGATCGGGGACCAGAGCGGTTAGCCAATATTTGTCCGTGATGCCGGCCCAGCCTCCTGCGCCGGTGGACTCATAGGCCACGTCACCCGGCTGGTCCTTCGCCTTGCTGCGCGTGTCGGCATATTTGTGCTCCTGAAGCGTGCCGTCAGACACGCCTAGCATGCCTTCGAACAGGAGATAGTAGCCGGACGTCTCGGGTGTGTAATCGCGGCGGATACGCTGCCAAGGGAAAAGCTTTACCGGCGAGCCGGTCTGGTTGGCGACCTCCTGCTTTACCGAGAACATGTAGTGGTCGTCGATGGACAGCAGTATCCGAAATTCCAGCCCCTGTTCGTTGTTCCAGGACAGCGTCACGGGATGATCCGCGGTGAGTTCGGGCGCCGAAGTTGTCCAGATTGTTTTATCGTCCGGAAGCTTGACGTCCGATCCGGCAGGTGCAGACCATCCGAACTGCACGAAATAGGGATGCGGATTGGCCAGTGGCGCGAGCAACTGGACGTCCGGGGAGTTGGGCGCGGTTGTCTCGCGGTATTCGTTCAGGATGATGTCGTCGAGCCGCGCCCCCTGCAGACTAAGCGAGCCTCGCACGGAAGGGGCGGCAATTTTCACCCGGGGGACGTTCTGAACCGCTGCGGGCGCGCTTGCCGGCGCACCGGCGGCCGGGCCGCCCTCAGCCGGCGTAGCCGTTTTGGCCATCGGGGCTTGCTCGCTTTGTTTCGTCGGCTCGGGCGGGTGAGGCAAGTAGCGGGTGGCGATCAGCTGCCAGCCCAGCAGTATGGCGATCGAAATGACGATCGCGGTGAAAAGACGCGACTGATCCATCAAGGCCCCGTTTCGCCGCTGCAGTTCAAGCCCCGAGGAGGGCCCGGCCGGCGGCAATGACAGGCGGGTACTGGGTCATACCCGCCCTGATTCCAAGGATTGCAGCGTAAAATACGCCAGGCTGAGAGGGCGCCGCCACGCATCGCGCCATGTTCGCGCAGCGCCTCGATGGCGTACTCGCTACAGCTTGGGAAAAACCGGCAGTTTGCTCCGATGAACGGGCGCAGGGTCCATTGATAGAGGCGGATCATGCCGATCGCGAGCCAAGCGGCCGGGCTCATCCGATCCCTGCCTTCAACAAGGCGCGCCGCAGATCGTCTTGCAGAGCATCGAACGGCCGGTCGCGGGTCGCGTTCCTACCGACCAGCACGAGGTCGATCCCCGTGAGATTGCGCCCGGCGAGCACCAGGCGGGCTGCTTCACGCAGCCTGCGACGCGTGCGGTTCCGAATGACGGCGTTGCCGACTTTTTTGGTTACGGTGAAGCCGATACGGGCGGATGCGTTATCGGTCCGTGCAAGAGCCTGGAGCACCAAGCCCTGGACTGGCGCTTTCCGACCTTTTACGGCCACACGCAGGAAGTCCGCCCGGCGCTTCAGGCGGGGCGGGGAAGAAGCCATTTGGGCCAAGCCCCTCCGCTTCAGGCCGACAGGCGCTTACGGCCCTTGGCCCGCCGGTGGGACAGCACCTTGCGGCCGCCGACAGTGGCCATGCGGGCGCGGAATCCGTGCCGGCGCTTACGGACCAGCTTCGAGGGTTGATAGGTGCGCTTCACCACCGCTCTCCAAAGGGAATTAGGGCCTCTCGCCCGCCATGCGGGGGGCCATCTCAGGGGGCGGCTTATAGGGTGACGGAGGGGCGGCGGTCAATCCGCCGCGGTCAGGCGGTCTGTGCGAGCATCAAATCCTGCAGCATCGATACGATGTGGCCTAGATCGACGCCATTCGAAGCACTCACGCTCCGCTCCGTCCGATGCACACCGAGCGGGTCATGGTCGCGCGGCGGGGTGAACATCCGGTCAACGAAGCTGCTCATTCCGTTACTGTAATGCCTCGGTCCGCAGGCGGTCCAGTGGGAGCAGGGCACCATCACGTTCGATATGCCAGAAGATCCAGCCGTTGCATGAGGGGGCGTTCTGGACGGCGGCGCCAACCTGATGAATTGATCCGCGCGTCTTGCCGGCGACGATCGTACCGTCGGCGGCGACAGTGGCCGACACGCGCCGCAAGCGATCCACTAGCCGCGTGCCGGGAGCGATGATCCCGCGTTCCACGAGGCTGCCGAATGGAACGCGAGGCGCGTCGCGCCTGCTGGGCGCATTGGACTGGCCACCGTTGGGGGCGGGGCGGGTCGCGCGCAGGCGGGCCAGAGCAGCCTCCACATACGCGGGGTGCCGTTCGATCCCGATGAAGTGCCGGTGCAGCCGCTTGGCGACCACGGCGGTGGTGCCGGTGCCCACAAAAGGGTCCAGCACGATGTCCTCCGGCGCGGTCGCGGCTACGAGCGCGCGGTGCAGTAGGGCCTCGGGTTTCTGGGTCGGATGCAGCTTCAATCCATGCTCGTTGCGCAGGCGTTCTACGCCAGTGCACAGGGGGATCCACCAATCACTGCGCATTTGGATGTCGTCGTTGAGGGACTTCATCGCCTGATAGTTGAAGCGATGGCGGGAATCCCGCTGCCGCGCGGCCCAGATCAGCGTTTCGTGGGCATTCGTAAAGCGACGGCCGCGGAAATTCGGCATGGGATTGGCCTTGCGCCAAATGACGTCGTTCAGAATCCAGAAGCCGAGGTCCTGGAGGATCGCGCCGATTCGAAAGATGTTGTGGTAGGCTCCGATGACCCAGATCGTGCCATCCTTGCGCAGCAGCCGCCGGCATTCGGATAACCAGGCGCGGGTGAAGGCGTCGTATGAGGCGAAATCGCTGAAGCGATCCCAGTCCTCGTCCACCCCGTCCACCAGGCTGTCATCGGGCCGGCGAAGTTCGCCCCGAAGCTGGAGGTTGTACGGGGGGTCGGCGAACACGCAGTCAATCGATGCCGAGGGCAGCATCTGCATCAGGGTGATGCAGTCCCCCAGCATGACCTGGTCGAGCGGCAGTTCGCGGACGAGTTCCAACCTGCGTTCCGTCTTAGCGGCGGCCTATCGTGACGGGGGCGCCGAAGCCGCGTCAATCCGCCGTGTCAAGCGCCAACACAAGCTGGCGAACGGCGCCGAAGTCGGGACGGTGGTGGCGTGTAGGACCAAGCTGCTGCAGAGCGGCGCGATGCGCGGGCGTGGAGTAGCCGGCATTGCCTTCCCAACCATAGCCAGCGTAGCGGACTGCGAGGCGCGTCATCGCGCGGTCCCGCAGGACTTTGGCGATTATGGAGGCCGCGGCAATCGATAGGGACAGGCCGTCCCCGCCGACCACACAGCGAACTGGGCATGACAGCGCCGGGGGTTGGTTGCCATCCACCAGGACGAGATCAGGCGTCGCCGGAAGGCGGGCAACGGCGCGGCACATCGCGAGCAGCGAAGCATGGAGTATGTTGAGGCGGGCGATCTCGGCGACCGAAGCGGCGCCGACGGCGATCTCGGCCGTACCCGAGGCGCGTATGGCCTGATACGCCGCGAGGCGCTCGGCCGGGGTGAGTTTTTTCGAATCGTCGATCAAGGATGCGAGCCGGCGGGGGACACCGGCGGGGAACACCACCGCCGCGGCAAGAACGGGGCCGGCGAGCGGGCCGCGGCCGACCTCGTCGACGCCGGCAACGCGGCCACCCGCCCGCTTCTCCATCCTGAAATGTGGCATTGGTGCCTGTTTAGCAGAGGTGCTTTCGAGTCGACGTTTATTGGGGCAGAATCGGGAAGAAGACCAGGAGGCGATGATGGCGGCACGAGTTCGTGGGGCTGAAGAGATGGAGCTGATGGAACTCGCGAGGCAGGTACTGCCCGCGGGATCGTTCGGGAATGTGCCGGCAGACCTGGTGATACGGGAGGGCCGGGGCGGACGGGTCTGGGACGTGAGTGGGAACGAATACGTCGATTTTCTGCTTGGATCAGGCCCGGCCTTCGTGGGCCACGCGCATCCGGAGGTGATCAAGGCGGTTCAGGACCAGCTTCCGCAAGGATTTACGTATTTCGCCGAGAACGAGCATGGCATCCGGCTGGCAGCGGAGATCGTGAGCGCCGTTCAGTGCGCGCAGAAGGTGCGGTTCGTTTCGAGCGGCACGGAGGCGGATGCGTATGCGATGCGGGTGGCGCGGGCGTTTCGCCGGCGCGACAAGATATTGAAGTTCGAGGGCGGCTATCACGGGATGAGCGACTATTCGCTGATGAGCCTGGCGCCGAAGCGGCCGGGCAATTTCCCGCGCCCGGTCCCCGATTCGCCGGGTATCCCGCGCAGCGTCAGTGACGACGTGCTAATCGCGCCCTTCAATGACCCCGATATGGCGGCCAGCCTGATCGCGGAGCACCGGGACGAACTGGGTGGGGTGATCGTGGAGCCGTTCCAGCGGTTGCTGGCGCCGCGGCCCGGGTTCCTGCAGGCATTGCGGGAGGTGACGGCGCGGTACGAGATACCACTGATATTCGACGAAGTAGTGACGGGGTTCCGTTTCGCCTGGGGCGGGGCGCAGGAATATTATGGGGTCGTTCCCGACCTGTGCTCGCTGGGGAAGATCATCGGCGGAGGATTCCCACTGGCCGCGATAGCTGGGCGCGACGACATCATGGCGCAGTTCGACCGCGCGCGTGTAGGGGACGATCATCATCTAATGCAGATCGGCACGCTGTCAGGCAACCCGGTAGCGGCCTCCGCGGGTCTGGCGACACTGGAGATCCTCAAGCGGCCGGGGAGTTACGAGAAGGTGTTCGCGACCGGGCGCGCGCTGATGGAAGGGATTGGGGGAGAGTTGCGGCGGAACGGGCTTGCCGCGCAGATCATCGGAGCGCCCGTGATGTTCGACGTCGTATTCACCGACCGCGAGGTGCACGATTATCGAGCAGTGCTCGGCGCGGACGGAGAGGCGGCACGGCGTTTCACCCGTGCGCTGCGCGAACGCGGCGTTCTGAAGAGCGACAGCAAGAGTTACGTGTCGCTGGCGCATACCGAGGAGGATGTTCGCCACACGCTGGCCGCGGTTGCGGAGGCTGCGGCGCTGCAAGCGCGCCGGAGTTGAAGCGGATCAGGCCGGCAGAGGAATCACGGGACGGAGCGGCGAAGGCAGAAAGCTTGATGCCTCTGTGAACGGTTTGCCCTTAGGGACGGTGCAGCCGGCATATTCGGCGTCTCGGTCACGATAGAGTTCCCGGTGCGCCTCCGGCGAGGTCCATTCGAGCCCGATCTGGTGATAGTGGAATTGCAGGGCGCGGCGGCGAAGGCCGGATCGGTTTGCGGCGGTGTAGTGATGCGCCAGACTGTGAAAGATCAGTGCATTTCCAGGGCTAAGGGGGACGGCGACGCGACGTTCCGGCCGCAGATATTCCGGGTCGATCGTGCACAGATTGATGTCGACATGGGGGATGTGCGGCACGGGTCCGGCGCGGTGGACCAGCGCTCGCCCGCCCGCGTCTCTGCAAGACGCGTCAGGGCCGTCAGGCACGCCGCGACGTGGTCCTGTGAGAGGGGATGTGTGAAGGGTGACGAAACCGTCCCGGCGGTATTGAAGCAGCTGTTGTTCTGTAACGGAATCGAGCATTCAGCTTTCCACCCCTTGGACATAATTGCCGGGTTAGGCTACTGCGTAAAGCCAGTGTCGGCCTCGCTGCCGCAGCCAGCAGGTAATGAGCAGTTGACGGCCTTTGGCCCGATCTGCTTCTGAATCGGCATGTCGAAGCGCTATCTGGTTACCGGCGGAGCAGGATTCGTCGGAAGTCATTGTGTGCTCGCTCTGCTGGAGCGAGGCGACAGCGTTGTGGTGCTCGATAATCTTCGCCAGGGCCATCGCGCCGCGGTCCCTGCAGGAGTGAAGCTGGTTGAAGCCGACCTGGCCGATCCGGAAGCGGTCCAGGCGGTCCTTTCGGATGGCGCGTGGGATGCTGTGCTGCATTTCGCCGCGCTTTCGCTCGTTGGCGAAAGCATGCGGGAGCCGTACCACTATTTTATCGATAATGGCATCAATGGAATCCGCCTCATTGAAGCTTGCGTACGCAACGGTATAAGGCGATTTATTCTCTCGTCAACCGCCAATCTTTTTGGCGAGCCCAGCCGAATCCCGATCGAGGAGGGGGAACGGATCGATCCCGGCTCTCCGTATGGAGAAAGCAAGTGGATGGTAGAGCGTGCTCTCTTATGGGCCGATCGCATCCACGGTCTGCGCAGCGGTTGCCTTCGCTACTTCAATGCGGCAGGTGCCGACCCGGGCGGCCGACTTGGTGAGCATCACGACCCGGAAACGCACCTTATTCCGCTGGCCATAGATGCCGCGCTTGGACGTGCACCGCCGCTTACCGTATTCGGCACCGATTACGCTACGCCGGACGGCACGTGCATTCGGGACTACGTACATGTCACGGACCTGGCGGATGCTCATCTTCGGGTGCTGGGCCGCTTGGAGCGTGGCAGTGTCATCTATAATCTCGGCAACAGCCAGGGTCACTCTGTGCGTCAGGTGATCCAGGCGGTTCAGGACGTGACGGGCCGGCCCGTTCCACACCGAGATGGCGCGCGCCGCGCCGGCGATCCCGCGGTGCTGGTCGCTTCTTGCGAGCTGATCCGCCGCGAGGCCGGCTGGGTGCCCCGCCTTGGCAAACTACACGACATCATCCAGACCGCGGCCGTCTGGCGTGAGGTGCATCCCGCTGGCTACGGCGATCGTATTACAATCCCAGCGCGTCCAGCGTCCGGTCGACCACCTTCGCTTCGGTAAACAGGGTCATCGCGCGTTCGCGGCCGGCCAGACCCATTCGGGTGCGCAATGCCGCATCGGCGGTAAGCTGCGTGATCGCATTGCGCAACGCCTTCGCATCTCCCGCCGGCACCAGCAATCCAGTTTTATCCGAAACCACCTGCTCTTGCACGCCGCGAATGTCACTGGCGACCACGGGAAGACCCGACAGCATCGCCTCGATCACAGACATAGGAAGGCCTTCAAAGTGGCTGGGGAGGGCAAAAATATCGGCCGCACTCATCAGTGCAGGCACGTCGTCACGATAACCGAGCAGACGAAGGCGACCTCCCAGGCCGGCATTGCGCAGAACCGCGCACATATCCGGTCCGCGGTCAGAGGACAGCCGTTCCCCGACAACCCACAGCTCGGCTTCTGGCAACCTCGTCATCGCCTCCGCAAGTTCTGGATAGCCCTTGGCACGAACAAGGCGCGAGACCGCGATGATGACCGGCCGGTCCTCAGGAATGCCCAATGCGGACCGAACCCAGGCCCGGCGTTCCGCATCTGGACGAAATACGTCTGGATCGCGCCCGTTGCCGATGGCGATCGGGTTGCAGGCCAAGCCCAGCCGCCGCGCGTCCTTGGCCTCTTCGCCCGAAACCGTAAAAAAAATGTCCGTGAAGCGTCCTGCACCCCATTCCGCTGCCAACGAAACGGCCCTGCGCACAAAGGGGCCCGGCTGGTTGAACAGAAAACCATGGCACGTGTAGGCAATGCGGGGGACGCCCGCAAGGCGTGCCGCCGCCCGTGCTAAAAGCCCGCTGATCGGCATATGGGCGTGCACCAGATCAGGATGTTCGTTACGGAACATCCTGACGAGAGCCGTGAGGGCCTGCACGTGAGCGAGTGGAGAGACTCGCCGTTCGAACGGGACCGGCAGCACGCGGAATCCTTCCGTACGGACAGAGCCGAGCAGCGGGCCTTCGGCGCATGCCCCGACGACGTCGTGGCCACGGGCGCGCGCACCGCGCATCAGCGGCAGAAGGAATTGTCGCAATGAAAAATCGACATTCGTAATTTCGATAATTTTCATGGGCGGCAGCTTGGCGGCCTGCACCCAATTAACGTACCTTGCTGATTGCCCATTTCACCTGCTGCGAACCATCCGCATACCCGGTCAGCACCACCTGCTCAGCTCGTCGTGGCTCCGCACCGCCGAGATAGACACTTTCCTCCAGCGACATCCGAGCTCCGTCCGCGCGCAGCCGCCACCCACCCCCGCCTGGCAGGCGCAGCAGAACCGCTTCGCCGTCTTGCTGGAGATTTGCGTGGACCGATGGATGGAGGTGAAACCGCAGCGTAAACGGCTGGGGCGCCGGCGCCTCTATCAGGTCCTCGCCCCGCACATCTTCGCCGCTCTCGGCCATGTACAGCCGCCGCCGGTGCACGGCGCCAAATGGCTTCTTCCAACCATCGTGGCTTGCTTCCAGCCACTGCGAGCCATTCGCCTCCTGGCGTTGTGCTTCCACTTCCTGCGGTCGCCGTCCCAACCCCTCCGGCCGCAGTTCGGATGAATTTACATCGGCAATGACCAACGTGGAGTGGGCCGCGGTGGAGCGGACAGCATCCCGCCATTCCTGGGGACCAGCCGGAAACGCCCCGCAGTTTACGACTATGCGATCCCGGCCCACGGACATTTCGATCGAAAGGGTCCCGGCGTGAGCTTGCCGGTCGAGTCCGGAGGGGGGTGGAGCACCACAATCGAGGATCACAACGCTCCGGCCCGCCTGAAGACGTTGAAATCCGCCATCCGGCAGAGCGGCTGGCCCACGGATCCCGCGTCCGGCCTGAGTCAGAACAAGCTCGACAAGGGAGTTGGATTCTTCCTTGCTGCCGTTGAACAGTGCCAACCCGCCGTCGCCATGACGCATGACGCGCAGCGCGCCTGCCATCCGTTCGATGGACCCGGCAAGCATGGTGGGCGATTGAACCTGCGCTGCCTGAAGCAGAGCGCGGATTTCCGTAAGGTCTTGCAATGCCGTCAGTTGCGCGGCCGGGCTGCGTTCGGCGTGGCAGCCGTCAGGAAGCACCTGCCGTGCGATCTCCTGCGGGAGAAAGCGCAACGTGCGTGTCAGAAAACCTGCGTGATCCGGCAGAGCAACGGCCGCGGCAACCAGGCCCTTCAGTGCGGTAAGGCCACGCGCATCCAGCTCTTCGGTCGGCAGTGCGGCCGACAGGCTGCGCGCATCAGAAACCAAACGCGCCATCAGCTTCTGGCGGAACGAGTTATCCGCGGCTGCAAAGAAAAAATCATAATGGCCGAGCCAGGCTGCGATGCGGGCGCCTGCCACATCCGGCCGTTGCGCCATATCCTCGCTGGCTGCGGAAGCAACCCAGTCAGCGACCAAAGCGCGCGCGCGCAAGCGGGCGGCATCCGTGCCAAGCGCTCGCAGATCCCGCAGCCACGTAAAGCCATGCGCCACTGCCTGCAGAACCGGAGACACGCTTTTTTCATTCCACGTCCCGGGCGCGAGCACCCGGACACCACCGCCCTGCTCCAACTCGCCCTTCAGCAAACGAGCCCCACGCACCGGATCACCCGGCCAGGGATCGCGGACTGGCAGTGCAGGCGCGTCCGGCACGCGCGTCATGCGCAGACTTGGCATCCGGGCCATCGCGCGACGGGCGTCGCGCAACCAGCGGCGAGGATCGTTGCCGCTCATTTATGGGGTCCCGCGCAGTGCCGAAATGGCGGCTGCATAATCGGGTGCGTGGAAGATCGCGGTCCCCGCGATCAGAGTGTCGGCGCCGGCGGAGATCGCCTGCTGGGCCGTTTCCGGCTCAACCCCGCCGTCAACCGCCAGAGCGATTTCGCGGCCCGATGCGCCTATCAGCCGCCGCAAGGCGGCAATTTTTTCCAGTTGAGAGTGCAGGAAGGCCTGCCCGCCGAATCCAGGATTGACCGTCATCACCAGAATGGTGTCGGTCAGGTCGAGCATCCATGCAACAGATTCCAGCGGCGTGCCTGGATTGAGCACCAGGCCGGCTCGCTTGCCAAGGCTCCGGATCAGTTGCAGTGACCGATGCGGATGCGGTCCGGCTTCCGGGTGGACCAGAAGATGATCGGCCCCTGCAGCGGCAAATGCCTCGATATACGGATCAGCGGGCGAGATCATCAAATGCACGTCGAACGGCAAGCGTGTGTGCGGCCGAAGGGATTTCAGCAGACCTGGGCCGAAGCTGAGGTTCGGAACGAAATGTCCGTCCATGATGTCGAGATGCAGCCAGTCGGCGCCGGCGGACTCGACCGCCCGCACTTCCTCGCCCAGGCGCGAAAAATCCGCAGCGAGCAGGCTTGGGGCGATGCGGATCGTGGCCATGGCGATGTTCTAGTATCGACTTTCTCTGAAAGTCGATACGCCGCTTGTTGTCTGAGTATCCGATTTACGCGACGAAGCGTGCGCGCTTCGCGACGTACGCTTCTCTGCGATCGGATACTAATCAGCCTCGCCACCCGCCGACAACCGCCTCAGAGCTTGGCCAGCCGGGCAGCAAAAAACCCGTCCATCCCGCCCAATCCCGGCCACATCCCCGGATGGGTCCGCAAGTAGCCTTCCGGGGTGCGCGCTTCAGGGAGTGCGAGCAACTCCGCTTGACTGAACGGGATCAGGCGAACCGCGCTGGAGGCCAGAGCTGCTTCAATGCGGGGCGCTCCTTCCTCAGGCTGCAGCGAGCACACTGAATAGACAAGCCACCCGCCGGGCCGGAGCAATCTGATTGCGGCCGCAAGCAGGCGGTCCTGCACGGCGCAGGCGGCGGTCACGTCCCGGGGACGCTTAAGGCGCAGCACATCGGGATGCCGCCGGATAGTTCCAGTTGCGCTGCACGGGGCGTCGAGGAGAACAGAATCGAAACATCTTTGCGGCGACCACGAGACGGCATCGGCCGCGATCACTTCCACTAAGAGCCCCAGCCGCCGCATATTTTCGCGCAAGCGCGACAATCGTGCCGGATCGCGGTCCACGGCGGTGACCTGGGCGCCTGCAACGGCTAATTGGGCTGTTTTCCCCCCCGGCGCCGCGCATAAATCCGCAACCTGTTCTTCCGGGCGCACGGCAAGTAGCCTGGCTGGAAGCGTCGCCGCGGCATCCTGAACCCAGAAGGCGCCCTGGCCGAAGCCCGCCAGTTCCGCCGGGCGGGTACCCGCGGCAAAGCGCACAGACCCCGTGGGGAGTGGAACACCGCCATCCGGGGTCGCCGCACCTGCGCGGATTGTAATATCAAGCGGTGCCGGAGATTGATGGGCGATGGCGATGGCCCGTGCCAACTCGCCCCACGAGGCCCAGAGCCAGGCCGGTGTGTCCAATCGCGGGCTGTCCAGGTCTGCCAACACGTTCGGTCCAGAGGACGCCACACGCCTCAGAACGGCATTGACCAGGCCGGAGAACGGACCCAGTCGGCGCGACTGCGCCAGGGAAACCGACGTTGCGACGGCGGCGTGCGCAGGTGTGTCCAGAAATAAGAGGGAGGCGGCGCCGAGGCGGAGAATGTGACGGACAGGATCCGGTGGCGACTTGCGAAGGAACGGCTCCAGCACCGCATCGACCGTCCCGAGCCGGCGCAGCACCGCGGCGGCGAGCCTGTGAGCCGCCGCGCGGTCGCGCCCGGGGATAGCTGGTAATCCGTCCAGCGCCTCCTCCAGGAGTCGGCGGTGATCCAGTACGGCGGAGATGACTTCATAGGCTGCATCGCGGGTCGGATCGCTCATAATTCATAATAGTGAGATGCAGCCCGCCACGCCCGATCTCACCCCCTGGGGCGACGAACCTCGTGGGTTTGCAGGTGGCACCAGGCGACGCGCAGCATCGGCGCGGGAAGGCCACCGGCACGGGCGCGCGCGAGCATGTCGCCCACGATATGCGCGGCCTCCGTTGGGCCGCCACGCTCCACGTCGCGCAGCATGGATGCCGCGAAGGTGGAGCCCCGCTCGGTGAGGATCGACCGTGCGCGTTCCATGAAGTTGGCGCGGGGCCGATGGCCGGCAGCGTGGGCGACGAGATCGCATTCCTCCAGCATTCCCAGCATGAGTTTCTCGCCGTCATCGGTTTCCATGATGTCGCCGACCGGGGCCCGCATAAGGCAGGTCATGGCGGCCATAGTCGCCAGGATCACAAATTTTTCCCAAATGTCCTGTGTGATATCGTCCGACAGGCGGAAGTCGAACGCGGCGTTTCGAGCATCGGCCGCAAAGGCCTCGGCGATTTTCTCCTGGCCCGGCGCGCGTGGCCCGATGGCGAGCAGGTGCAGCTTGTTGAGATGGTGGACCTCGCCGGCCGAGGTGAGAGTTGCTGCGATCTGGCACATGCCGCCCAGCACCGCGGCGCGGCCGAAAGCGAGGTCCAGCCGGTCCATGTGCTTCATTCCGTTCAGCATCGGCAGAATGGCCGCGCCCTGGCGCACGGCAGGAGCGATTGCCGCAATGGCCGCTTCGAGGTCATAGGCCTTGCATGTCAGCAGCACCGCGTCGTAGCGCGGGTCGTCCGCGAGACCTTCACTGGTTACGACGCGAACAGCGTGACTTATGTCGCCAAGCGGGCTCTTCACAACCAGTCCGTCGCGCGCGAGCTGCGCCGCCCGGCCGCGATGAACCAGGAAAGTGACATCGGCACCGGATTCCGCCAGCCGACCCCCGAAATATCCGCCTATTCCCCCGGCGCCAAGAACAAGAAGTTTCATGTCGATCAATCCCACCCAGGGGGCGGCACGAACGCGTGCCAGGATTTTTCGAGCAATTCAGCTACAGCGATCGTGGTGCGGTCGCCGTAAATCGGGCCGGCGATCTGCACCCCGGTGGGCAGGCCGCTCTGGGACTGACCAATGGGCGCGACGCTGGCCGGCAGGTGAAATGCGCAGGTGATCCCCGGCCAGAACAGCATGTCATTATAGGCGATACGGCGCCCATTGACGGTCAGACTGCGCTCCCAGACATTCCCTTCCTGCATGTGGGGCAGGGCAGGGGTGGCAATGACCGGGCACAGCAGCACGTCCCAGTGACGGAAGAAGGCACTCCATGTGCGGCGCATCTGATGACGGCGCTCATTCAGCCGCAGCCATTCGCGGTGGGTAAGGTCGGTTGCGCGGACGAACAGCGCATCCGAACTGAAATCGTCGGGCGCCAGCTTGGCCTTTTTCTCGCGCTTGCGGGCGAGTGCGTCCTCCGGCGCACGGGCGCTCAACGCGCCGTCGAGCAGAGTGATATAGAGGCGGAAGGCTTCGGTGACATCGAAATCAGGGCGGACGGTGAAGCTGACTTCGGCGCCCTCCGCTTCCAGGTGTTTGCCGACCTGCTCGATCAATGCCGTCGTTTCTTCATCGGTGACGTGGCCCGGCTCATGTGACCAGATCGCAATGCGAAGCTCGGAAGGCCGGCTGGTTCGAGGCGCCGGCAGGTTAACGGTCAGCTGCGTTTCGAACGGGTCCGGGCCGGCGATTGCATCGAGCGCCAAAGCAAGATCGCGCGCCGATCGTGCCAAGGGGCCAATGACTGAAATATCCGTCATCGATGCCGCATTGGCGAGCGAATGGCCGCGCGGCGAGCAGAGTCCCCATGTCGGCTTGTGGCCGAACAGGCCGCAATAGTGGGCCGGGACTCGGATAGAGCCGCCGATATCGCTGCCGAGTTCCAGGCCGCCGAGGCCCGCGGCGCAGGCGGCCGCCCCGCCGCCCGAGGAGCCGCCCGGCGTGTGCGCGGCGTTCCAGGGATTGTGGGTTGTGCCGTACACCGGGTTGTAGCTTTGCCAGTCGGCGAGTGCGACCGGCACATTGGTTTTTCCGTAAACGACCGCGCCAGCGTTTTCGATTCGTTCGACGGCGAGTGCATCGGCTTCCGCGCGGTGGGGTTTGCGATCCTCGAAACCCCACGTGCTGGGAAGTCCCGTCACATCGAAGCTTTCCTTTACCGTCATTGGCACGCCGAACAGCGGCGGCGCGTCTGCGCGCCGCTTTCGGTCCAGAACGCGGGCGCGCTTGCGGGCGCGGTCCAAGTCGCGGGCGATGATGGCGTTTATACGGGGATTCAGACGCTCTTCGCGGGTGATGTAATGGTCGAGCAACTCCAGGCAGCCGATCTCACCCCTGGTGGTCAGTTCGGCCAGGCGCCAGGCCGGAAGGAAGGTGGGGTCCATGATCGTTCCTCTATGCGATCGATGAGTTGAAGGCGCCGCCATCGATCAGCAGATTGTGTCCGACGATAAAGCCGGAGGACGCCGCACATAAAAAGGCGCAGGCCTCGCCGAACTCGGCGGGGTCGCCGAACTCGGCCGGTGGGGTTCTCTTTCCCGCGGAGCGCCAGTTCCTCTTCCAGCGTGCGGTTGTTGCGCTGAGCGAGATGCGCGGCGCCGCTGCGCAGCCGGTCGGTCAGGAAGGGACCTGGAAGCAGGTTGTTGATCGTGACGTTATGGCGCGCAACCTGACGCGCCAGACCGGCAACGAAACCGGTGAGGCCGGCGCGCGCGCCGTTCGACATTCCGAGCTGCGGGATCGGGGATTTCACGGAAGCCGATGTGATGTTGACGATGCGGCCGAATTTCCGCTCAATCATGCCATCCACGGCAGCTTTGATCATGAAGATTGGTGCCAGCATGTTGGCATCGATCGCCTTGATCCAGGTATCGCGGTTCCAGTCCCGGAAATCACCCGGCGGCGGACCCCCCGCATTGTTCACCAGAATGTCCGGGTGGGGGCAGGCGGCAAGGGCGGCGGCCCGCCCGGCATCTGTGCTGATATCGCCCGGAACGGGGGTGACTTTGACGCCGGTGGCTTTGCGAATCTCTTCGGCGGTGCGTTCCAGGTCAGCGGCGGTGCGGGCGGTGATGACCAGATCGACCCCCTCGCGCGCCAGGGACATGGCACAAGCGCGGCCGAGGCCCTTGCTGGCTGCGCAGACGATCGCCTTGCGGCCCTTGATCCCCAAGTCCATTCCATGCTCCTTCAGATGGTGATTGTTTGCAGGATTTTGCGCGACTGAGCCGGTATGGCGGCGGGCTTCTGGCTGCCGCGTTCGACAAAGACGTGCACGAAATGTCCCTCCGCCGCGGCGACCTCGTCCGTGTTGCGGAAGATGGCGATTTCATAGCGGACGGACCGATTGCCGATATGGGCCACCCGCAGGCCCACGGTGACCCGGTCGGGCCAGGAGATCGAGCTGTGATAGCGGCATGCCACCTCGGCTACGACACAGTGGATTTGTCCATCGAGCAGATCGACGACGCTATTTGTTATTTCCCAATACGTCACGGCGGTGTCGAACCAGGAGAAATAGACGACGTTGTTGACGTGGCGGAACGCGTCATTGTCCATCCACCGCGTGGTGACGTCGTGGAACCAGCGGTAATCGGCCCGTCGGCCCGGCGGGTGTCGGCTCATGCGGGCATTGGAGCGGGTTTGACCGGTGCCGTCCAGCGGGCGTATTGCGCCGCACATGAGCGATATTGTCCCAGTCCGGCGGGCGCTGATTTCGGTCTCCGACAAGCAGGGGCTGGTGCCGTTCGCACGGGCGCTGGTGCAAGCGGGGGTGGAGATCCTGTCCACGGGTGGCTCGGCGCGTGTGCTATGCGAAGCCGGCCTACGCGTGAAGGAAGTTTCAGAACATACGGGATTTCCGGAGATACTGGAAGGGCGTGTCAAGACGCTTGTCCCGCAGATACATGGCGGTATCCTGGGCCGGCGTGACATGCCGGAGCATATACAGCAGATGCAGACGCATGGGATCGTTCCTATCGACCTGGTCGCAGTAAATCTCTACCCCTTCGAGGCGACGGTGGCGCGCGGCGCCGGATTTGCGGAATCCGTCGAAAACATCGACATAGGTGGCCCGGCGCTGATTTGGGCGGCGGCAAAGAATCATGATTTTGTTGCGGTGCTGACCGAGTTCGGACGATTACCAGCAGGTGCTGGAAGAGATCGCTCGTCATGGCGGTACCAGGCTGGGGCTGCGTAAACGATTGGCGGCGCGGGCTTACGCGCGGACAGCGGCTTATGATGCGGCCGTCGCAAGGTGGTTCGCCGACCAGGAGGGCGAAGCGTTCCCAAACCGGCTGAGCGTTTCGGGAACGCTGAAGCAGATGCTGCGCTATGGCGAAAATCCCCATCAGAAGGCCGCGTTCTACATTAATGGCGCGCGACCCGGTGTAGCGACCGCACGGCAGGTGCAGGGCAAGGAGCTTTCATATAACAACCTGAACGACACGGACGCGGCATTCGAGTGTGTTGCTGAATTCGACAAACCTGCCGTGGTGATCGTGAAGCACGCAAATCCGTGCGGCGTAGCCGCGGCCACTTCGCTCGCGGAAGCCTGGGTCAGGGCGTTGCGCTGCGACCCAGTATCCGCGTTCGGCGGCATTGTCGCGGTGAACCGCACTCTGGATGCAGCGGCGGCCGAGCGGATTGCATCAATATTCACTGAGGTGATCATCGCACCGGATGCGGATGAGGATGCGGTGGCGGCGGTCGCCAGAAAGAAGAATCTGCGCCTGTTGCTGACCGGCGGCATGCCTGACCCCGCAGCCGCGGGCATGGTGTTCCGTAGTGTCTCCGGTGGCTTTCTTGCCCAGACGCGGGATAATGGACGGATCGACGCCGGACAGTTGAAGGTAGTAACGCAGCGGACCCCCACCGATGCGGAGCTGGCCGATCTGATCTTTGCATTTCGGGTCTGCAAGCACGTGAAGTCCAATGCAATCGTTTATGCGAAGGACGGCGCGGCGGTCGGCATCGGCGCGGGACAGATGAGTAGAGTGGATTCTGCAAGGATCGCCGCATGGAAGAGCGGGGAGGCGGCGAGGCACGCGGGACATCCAGACCCGCTGGCGCGCGGCAGCGTCGTTGCATCGGATGCATTCTTCCCGTTTGCCGACGGGCTGGAGGCAGCCATAGAAGCCGGAGCGACGGCGGTAATTCAGCCTGGCGGATCAAAGCGAGACGCGGAAGTGGTCGCGGCCGCCGACCGCGCCGGCGTAGCGATGCTATTTACCGGCATGCGCCATTTCCGCCACTGACGCGATTACACCTGCTCTTCTTCCAAACTGAACTGCTCGGCTTCTTCGTCATAGCTGAACAGTTCCGCGTACCGTCCCCAGCCGATCGCGGTTCGCAACGAGTCCTCGGCATACTCGGGCGACATGTGATCTTCCAGCTCGTCGCGGAACCGCACGGCAGAGGCGCGGTGGTTCCAGCGCTCGTCCACCACCTGGCGGATTGCTTTCACGAGTGGGACATATTCCATCAGCGTCCCCGCGAAGAGTTTCTTCCGTTCTTCCGTATCCGCGTTGACAAACCTGCGTCCAGCGGGACTTAACACCAGATCGCCCTCGGCAAGCTCACCGAAATGCAGCATCTGCAATGCTTCACCGAGGGGCAGTAGTTCATCCAGTTCCAGTTGCAGGGCAGCGGCAAGCGCCGGCAGGTCGGCGCGCCCGTCATATGGCGGGCCGGCAAGCGTTTCCATAAGCCCTGCCATCAAGTTGGTTCCGACCTTCGGCAACGGCGTTGCGATCGTAGCGGTTGCGGCTGTAAAGGCCATCGGTCCTGGGGGCGGCCGACGGGTCATCAGTGCATAGATGTCGTCCACCATCTTGCGGAAGGCGGGATCCAGCCGGTTGCGTGGATGCTGGAATGGCACGCGCATCTCGCTGGCGACACGTCCGGGATTGGAGGCAAATACCAGGATGCGATCCGCCATCAGCACTGCTTCCTCGATGTTGTGCGTCACGATAAGCATCGATTTCAGCGGCAATTTGCCCTCGGTCCAGAGGTCGATCAGATCCGTACGCAGGGTTTCGGCCGTAAGGACATCGAGCGCACTGAACGGTTCGTCCATCAGCAGCAGGTCCGGATGCACCACCAGGGCGCGAGCCAGTCCGACGCGCTGGCGCATCCCCCCTGACAGCTCCTTCGGATAGGCGCTCTCGAACCCCCCCAATCCGATCAGATCAATCGCCTGCTCCGCCCGTTTTTCACGCTCCTCGCGTGGCATTCCGCGCGCCTCCAGCCCCAGCTCCACATTCTCCTTCACGGTCAACCAGGGGAAGAGTGCAAAGCTTTGGAACACCATTGCCACGCCCTCCGGCGGGCCCTCGACCTTGCGCCCGTGCCATAGCACCTCTCCGGCGGAAGGCGGCAGAAGTCCTGCGACGATCCGCAGAAGGGTGGATTTGCCGGACCCGGACCGGCCGAGAAGTGCCACGATTTCTCCTTCGCGCAGCGCCAGATTTGCGTCGTCCAGCACCACAAGCTCGGCGGTTGCTTCCTTATGGTAAGCTTGTCGGCAATGACGAACTTCCAGCAGCACTGCGGTTCTCCGTTCAGCCGAGGGTCAGGCGGCGTCCAGCGAATTCGTATAATGGCCGCCAGAGCAGGCGATTCAGGGCCAACACGAACAGGGACATAACGGCCACGCCGATAACCACATGGGCCATGTTGCCCTTATCCGTTGCGTCCGCGATGTAGGCCCCGATCCCGTGTGCGGTCAGCTTTGTGTCGCCCCACGAGGCGACCTCGGCGACAATGGCGGCGTTCCATGAGCCGCCAGAAGCGGTAATTGCGCCGGTGATGTAATAGGGGAGAATTCCCGGGATCATCACCTTCCGCCACCAGAGCCAGCCCGTCAGGCGGAAGCTTGCAGCCGCTTCCCGCATGTCGCCCGGGAACGCCGCCGCGCCCGCGACGACATTGAACAGGATGTACCACTGAGTCCCCAGGACCATCAATGGCGTGAGCCACACATCCGGACTCAGGCGAAAGAAAACGATGAACAGCACGAAAGGCGGGTAGAGCAGGTTGGCAGGAAAGGCGGCGAGGAATTGTGCGACCGGCTGTGCGCGCCGTGCCCATTCCGGCCGCAGCCCCAGCCAGACGCCAACCGGTACCCAGACGAGGCTGGCGAGAGCGATCAGGATCACGACGCGGATCAGCGTGTAACAGCCGAGCACGACAACATGGCCGAACTCGCCCCAGCTCATCTGTCCCGACAAGAAGCCCACGATACGTTGTGCGGCGTAGGACAGTGCAGCCAGCAGGATGCCCAGCAGCACGGCGTCCATAAGCTTCGAAGGCGGGCGCCATGTCGGCTGGGCGGGTGCCAGGGAAAGGCGCAAGCCTCCTGCAATGCGAACGGCCAGGCCAATGCCTTCACCGGCGACGGCCAGGGCCCGCGTCCGGCGCAGGAGGCGGAGAACCCAGGGATCGGAGGAGGCTGCCCCCGAGGTAGTTTCGAACCGGAACTTGCCAGACCAGGCGACCAGTGGCCGGAACAAGAGCTGATCGTAAAGCATGATCACCACGCCCATGGCGAGGATGGCCCATCCGACCGCCGCTATGTTCCGCTTTTGCAGGGCGAGCGCCACGTATGAGCCGATCCCAGGCAGGGTCCAGGTCGTGTCCCCGACACTGACGGCCTCGGATGCCACGACGAAGAACCACCCGCCGGACATGGACATCATGGTGTTCCACACGAGGCCCGGCACGGCGAACGGAACCTCCAGCCGCCAAAAGCGCTGCCACCCCGTGAGGTGAAAGCTGCGCGCAGCTTCCTGCAAATCGGCCGGGACGGTGCGCAATGACTGATAGAGGCTGAAGGCCATATTCCAGGCCTGGCCGGTGAAGATCGCGAAGATCGCCGCGAGCTCCAAACCCGTGACGCGACCCGGAAACAGGCTCATGAAGAAAACGACAGTAAAGCTGAGAAAGCCGAGAATAGGAACCGATTGTAAGATGTCCAGCAGCGGGATCAACACGACGGCGGCCCGGCGGCTTTTCGCCGCGGCGGTGCCGTATGTGAAGGTAAATACGAGGGACGTGACCAGCGCCGCAAACATTCGGAGCGTCGTCCGCACCGCATAATTGGGAAGATTTGCCGGATCGAGGCTGACTGTGACGGCCTGAGGGGCGCTGATTCTGACAAAGGTCTCGCCGGCCACGTGAGCCACGCCGACCAGCGCCCCGAAGACGATCAGGATTGCTGCGATATCCCAGACATTGGGCAGGCGTCGCCCGAGCGACGCGGCGGGAAAAATCATGCTGTCATGCGTCGTAATGATGGAAGGGGGCGCCTGGAGTTCCCTTTACTCACGTCGATCCTCGATATGCAACCAGCGTGAGGGTGGTGTTTTCTGCCGGGCCGGCGTACTTCCTGAGCACGGAGGCGCCGCATGGACCAGCTTGCACCAGGTCAACTTCACGCAGAAATTCGGGAGGAGGTGCGGAAGCTGTGCGCCCGCTTTCCCGGCGAATACTGGCGCAAGCTCGATGAGGTCCGTGGCTATCCAACGGAATTCGTCAGCACGCTGACAGAAGCCGGTTATCTCGCTGTCCTGATTCCCGAGGAGTACCGGTGGTGCAGGCCTGCCGCTTTCGGCGGCCGCAGCCATTCTCGAGACAATCCATGCGGAAGGGTGCAACGGGGCCGCTTGTCACGCGCAAATGTACATTATGGGTACTATCCTTCGCCACGGTTCAGCGGAGCAGAAAGAGGCCTATCTTCCAAAGATTGCAACGGGCGAGTTGCGATTGCAGGCTTTCGGGGTGACTGAGCCGACCAGTGGCACCGATACGACCAGCCTTCGGACATTCGCGAAACGCGATGGCGACCGTTACGTTGTGAACGGCCAGAAAATCTGGACCAGCCGGGCGGAGCATTCCGATCTGATGCTGCTGCTTGCGCGCACCACGCCTCGCGACGAGGTGAAATCCCGCACACAAGGGCTGTCCACGTTCATTGTGGATATGCGGGAGGCGATCGGAAATGGGATGACGATCCGTCCAATTCGCACAATGATGAACCACAATACGACCGAGGTGTTCTTCGACAACGTTCTCGTGCCGGTGAAGAACCTGGTCGGCGAGGAGGGGAGGGGGTTTCGCTACATCCTCGATGGCATGAACGCGGAACGCTTGCTGATCTCCGCTGAAAGCATCGGCGACGCTAAGTGGTTTACGGCCAGGTCGGTGGCGTACAGCAAAGGAGAGGCGGGTGTTCAATCGGCCGATCGGCCAGAATCAGGGCATTCAGTTCCCAATCGCTCGCGCCTATGCGCAGATGCGTGCCGCGGAGCTGCTGATGCACGAAGGCTGCAGGAAGTTTGAATCGGATCTGCCTTGCGGTGAGGAGGCCAACATGGCCAAGATGCTGGCGGCTGACGCCTCCTGGGCCGCGGCCGAGGCGTGCATTCAAACCCACGGCGGCTTCGGCTTTGCCGAGGAATACGATGTCGAACGCAGGTATCGGGAAGCGCGGCTGTATCAGGTGGCCCCGATCAGCACGAATCTGGTCCTTTCATTTATTGCCGAGCATGTCCTTGGGTTGCCGAGAAGCTATTAAATGAGCAGAAAGCCGCTTGAAGGTCTGCTGGTGCTGAGCCTCGAGCAGGCGGTGGCGGCGCCGTATGCGAGTTCGCGCCTTGCCGATGCGGGCGCGCGGGTGATCAAAGTCGAACGAGCCGAAGGCGATTTTGCCAGGGGCTATGATACCGCTGCCAAGGGTCAATCAAGCTATTTCGTCTGGCTGAATCGCGGCAAGCAGAGCCTGGTTGCGGATATCAAAAATCCCGCTGATGCCGCCTTGCTGCAACGAATTCTCACACGCGCCGACGTGTTTATTCAAAATCTCGCCCCGGGTGCGGCTGTCCGGGCCGGTTTCGGTTCGGATGCATTGCGACAGCAGAACCCCCGGCTGATAACGGTTGACATTTCCGGCTACGGCGAGACCGGAGAATATGCCTCGATGAAGGCTTACGACCTGTTAGTCCAGGCGGAATCGGGCCTTTGCATGATCACTGGTCACCCTGCCGGACCTGGTCGGGTTGGCGTATCGGCATGTGACATCGCCTGCGGTATGGCGGCGCATGCAGCGATCCTGGAAGCGTTAATCGACCGTAGCCTTACCGGACGTGGCAAATCCTTGAAGACCAGCTTGTTCGATGGCATGGCCGATTGGATGAACTCGCCACTGCTGATCTACGAAGGCACCGGCACGGCGCCCGCGCGGCTGGGCCTCGCTCATCCATCCATTTGCCCTTATGGCGCTTTCTCGCTGGTGGATGGCAGCCAGGTGTTGATTGCCATACAAAACGAGCGCGAGTGGGTAAATTTTTGCGCGAAATTCCTTGAAGAGCCCGACCTGCCCCGGCGTCCCGGGTTCGAGACCAACGTTATCCGGGTAGCCAACCGATCAGCGGTGGATGCCCACATCGCCGGCGTGTTCGTCACGCTGGACCGAACGGCCGCGGCGGCACGCCTGAGCAAGGCCAACACAGCTTTCGGCTTCGTGAATGATGTCGCGGCATTTGCCCGTCATCCGGCATTGCGCCGTACACCGATAGAAACACCCAATGGACCCCTCGCGATCGCGGCGCCTCCGGTGATAACCGCAGACGGTCCGCGTGCCCTCGGCGCCGCGCCCGCACTCGGTCAGCATTCTGCCGCAATTCGAGCGGAATTCGATAGCTGTTAGCGGAGCCCGCCGTTAGTTGGGCCGAATGGCGGCGTGGGCGAGATTGCCGCCTTCTCCCAGCATATAGGCGCGCAGCTGCAATCTCGCGCGGTGAACACGGCTCTTAAGCGTTCCGATCGCACAGCCTGTCTTCTCGGCGGCAGTTTCGTAGGGGATTTCTTGCAGCGCGATCATGAACAAAGCCTCACGCTGGTCCTGGGGCAGCCGCTTCAACGCCCAGGACAACTCGCGCAACGCCGTGCGATCCTCATGCGAGGCCGACACCGGCTGCTCTGGCATATTCTCCATGTCTGTGAATTCGCGCTTGTTGCGGACGCTGCTGATGAAGTGATTGATCATTATCCGATGTACCCAGGCAGAGAAATTTGTGCCTGGCATGAAGCAATCCTGGGCCAGCAAGGCCTTTGTCGCGACATCTTGAGTGAGATCGTCTGCGGCTGCTCGGTTCCGTGTCAGCGCCAGTGCCCAGACGCGCATTTTTGGTAAGAAGCTGATCAGTTGATCGTTGAATTCCCGCGGCACGTTTGCCTCTCCCTGGGGACATGACACTTGCATGCCCAGGCAGCTGTGATCCAAACGGCTCCGGCACAAGGAGGAATGACAGGAGCTTGAACCCAAGAATTCGCAAGTTCCCGCTAATCATTCGTCGACTAGCTTTGTATTCCTTCGACCGCCAGCTCCGCCGCCGTGTCAGGGGTTTTCTGGCAGGGGGCACTGTAACCTTAATTTGAATGACCAACGAACCGAACCGTGGCAAACTGGTCGCATGAGCACAATCGAGCTTCCGCAACCGCCAGATGGCGTTGCTCAGCAAGCGCCTGAAATTCTGCTGGTGGAAGATGATCCTCACGTCGCCGAGACGCTGGCAGAACTTCTGGAGCTGGATGGGTACGACGTCCGAATTGCTGAAGATGCAGCAACTGCACTGAATGATCTTCGGCAGCGTCGCTCCACTGTAGTCCTCTGCGACCTTTCGCTGCCGGGCAGCATGGACGGCTGCGCGTTCGCCCGAGCCTGTAGAAAGGATCCCTTGCTATCGAAGTTGCACCTGATCGCCATCTCGGGATACGATCGCCCGGAGGACAAACGCCGCGCTAAAGACGCTGGATTCGACAGGCTTATCGGAAAACCAGTCGATCTCGAACGGCTGCGATTCGCGATTCAGGAGGGAAGACCATCCTGAAAAACCGATAATCCTCCCGTTTTCGAGAGGCTCGCGTTTGCTGCGATGGTGACAGCGCGCATTCAGCTGGCCAGTCCGGTTGCGATCGCGTTTCCGCGGGGTCCCATTGCCCTCTGTCGAGCTTGCCGCGGGGGAGGGTTGCACGGCTCGCTGACGGGGTGCGTCGGCATGGCTTCGCTACCCGCGCGTATCTGGAGCAGGTTGTGCGGCCCATTCTGAACCAGGAGTTGGAAAGGGTCCCGAGAGCGTTTCGAGCACTTCCATGTCTCGGACGGCGGCTTTGTTGCAACCGGCCCGGATGATCGAGCAGCGGTTCGGAGGGCTTGTTGACAGCATCGCGCTGGATCTCGGCCCGAGGCTCCGACTGGAACGCAGCAGCGTCTGATTGAAGATATCCACCGGATTTCTCATAAATTCCGGTCGTATCAGCGGCAATGACCACTGTTCAGCGACTGCCCCTCATTCCGCCGCGGCCTGCTCCGCCCGGAATTCTCCCATTATTTCTTGCGAGAATGTCCGCAGCCTCCCGGCCGACGCTCGCGGATCGACCAGCAGCACATACTCCACCCCACCGGCCCGCAGGCACTGCAGCTTCGCGATGATCTCGTCCGGCCTGCCCAACAGAGGCGAATCGTCCTTGCGGATGTCGCTTGGCGGGAACTCGCCGCGGGAAAGATCCCCGATCACCTTCCAGGTCTGCGCGCGGATCGCATACGCCTCTTCCCGCTCGGCCTCCGTGCGGACGATCTGCAAAGCGCGCGCGGCGGCGATCATCGATGGATCATAGCATCTGCCGGAACGCTCACATTCCTCGCGAAAAATACCGACACGGTCGATGGTCAGCTGCGTGGAGCCGAGCTGGTCCAGCAGCAGGTTGAAGCCTTCCCGTGCCGCACGCCTGATCGATTCTGGGCTGCCCCCGGCCATCCATAACGGAGGATGCGGGCGCTGGACGGGCTCGGGCTCTACGATGACGCTTTCAAAATGCCACCGTTTGCCGTGATGCGAGAACCGCCCCTCGAGCGTCCAGGCCTTGCGAATAACCTCGATAGCCTCGTCGAAGCGCTCATTCGCTTCGTTTTGGGGGATGCAGAATCCGCTGAATTCAGGCGGCCGATATCCCTTGCCAACGCCCAGATCAAGCCGGCCCCCCGACAACAAATCAAGTGTCGCAGCCTGCTCTGCCACCAGAATCGGATTGTGCCATGGCAGCACGACCACCGCGGTGCCGAGCCTGATTTGTTGGGTTCGCGCGGCCAAATAGGCCAGCAGCGTCATTGACGCCGAGACCTGGCCCGCGCCGGTAAAGTGATGCTCGACCAGAAACACGCTTTGGAACCCCAGCCGCTCGGCTTCGACAACGTAGTCGATGAAGCCGCGATAAGAGTGACTATCGCCCAGCCCGGCATGGTTGCTGCTGGCCGTTTGCTTGGTCCGGGCGCCGCCGAACAAGCCAAACCGCATGCGTCTTTCCCTGGTTTGCTGGAAAGTTGCGCGGTCTCGTGAGGCCGGTCAAGGCGCGCACAGGGCTTCCGAAAACGCAAGCGTGTTAGACGTTTACGAGGCGAACCGCTGCGGAGATGAACCAGAGTGCGGATCAAGCAGCAACCGGACCGTGCTTCTTCCCCGCGCGATCGCGTCCTCGGCGCAATGCGGGGAATGCCTTTCATGCCGCTGGCGGCAACCCTGGCCGTGCAAACGTCAGCGACAATGGCGCTGTTCTCCATCCCGGCAGCAGCGCCCGAGATCGCACATGAACCGCGCGTCTCAGAGACATTCAGCGGCGCTTTCGTATCGATCGTTTATGCGGTCGGATCATCTCGGCGCTCCTCGCATCCGGTTTCGTGCATCGCTACGGAGCGGTGCGCGTCAGCCAGGTGGTACTTCTCGCCGTACTGGGATTACTCGGACTGGCCGCGGGCCGCAGCGTGGTAATTTTGGCATGCGGCGCCGTGGTGCTGGGGCTTGCCTATGGAGCGATCGCACCGGCCAGCGCGCATCTATCTTTTGGTGCCGCAAACGCCAAAGGCGGTCTTCAATCCGGTCATGTCGTTGCGTCAGATTGGCGTGCCGCTGGGTGGAGTTTGGGGGCATTGATCGTTCCGCCGATCTCGGTGACCGTTGGGGCGTGGCCATGGCCGCGCAGGCAGGACCGGTGCTCGCGCTGCTGCTGGCCAGCAGTTGCCGCGCGGAAGGTGGGGTGCCGATCGTCAGCCGGATCGCCGGTTATTGAGTGGAATTGCCTCTCAGCAGCTACGCCTGCTCCGGGCGGACGGGCGGGTGTGGCGTCTGTCGGTCGCCAGCCTGGTGTTCTCTGGTGTGCAGCTTTGCTTTGTTGCGTTTACCACGTTCAGCTGACGTCCACCGCACAACTTGATCTCGTCCGTGCCGGCTTTGCGCTCGCCGTTTATCAAATCGCCGGCGCTTGCACCCGCCCGCTCTGGGGATGGGTAGCCGACCGATACTTCACGGCGGCGCACACGATCGCTCTCCTGGAATCGGAATGGCTCTCGCCACCCTGCTTATGGGCCGGATCAGCGCTAGCCGGCCGTAGCCCGCAATCCTGGCCGTGGCGGTGCTCAGCGGGGCCACGGCTGGCGGATATACGGGGGTGGCCTACGCCGAGTATGCGCGGCTGGGTGGTGTACGGCGAACCGAGGCTACCGGTCTGGGCACGGCCGCGATGTTCACAGGCGTGGCGATATTCCCGTCGACGTTTACCGCCGCAGCGGGCGTGCTTGGGGGATATACGCTGCTCTATGACGGGCTGGCAGCTCTTGCGGCTGCATCGGCGGTGCTGCTTCTGGGACGGCTTGGCTAACCATCTGGTTCCATTGCATGCAACTTGGCGACCCGCCGACGGAACTCCTCGTCAGTAGAGAACTGCGCGGACAGGAATGCAGTGATCAGATCACGAGCGAGCCACGCACCCACAATCTGGACGCCGAGGCACATCACGTTCACGTCGTCATGCTCGACGGACTGGTGCGCGGAGTGCACATCGTGACACACCGCGGCCCGAATCCCTTTAATCTTGTTGGCCGCGATGCAGGCGCCGACCCCTGTGCCGCATACCATAAGTCCGCGCTGCGCCTCACCGGAACTCACTTTGTCGGCCAGTCCCCGCGCGATGTCGGGGAAATCGACCGGCTGTTCGTCGTAGGAGCCGACATCCAGGACTTCGTGTCCAAGCGAGCGGATGTGGTCGGTCAGAAGCTGCTTCAGCGGCCAGCCAGCGTGGTCCGAGCCGATCACGATACGCATCTCGTGTCCTTTAACTCTTTCCGCTTCGGGATCGCCTGGCCAGCGAACTAACCCCGAACTGCAAGGCTTGGAGGTCCACCACTTCCGGGTCGAAGCTCCGCCCCCGCCATTCAATCATGTCCTTATGATCCGGGTGGTTCGGATCACCTATCGCTTCCAGATAATGTTCGTAGCCCGGCGGTCCTCCGCAATCCTCAGGCGGGCAGGCTCGCTCCGCGGAGATGAGGCGCGGGTAGGCAGTGTGCGGATCAGCTTCCGATATGGCCTTAAGCTTGATCGTGTGTTGCCAATCGTCGCCAAAATCGTACGTGTATTTGAATGTCTTGATCTTGGTGGTGATCCGGCCCAGCAGGGCAGCAAGACTGGTGCGCCGAGCCAGAAAAGTCTCCCCGTTGCCCATGTCGTCATAAGCATTGCGCTCAACCACCCGTAGAGTGCGCCCCAGGCGAAACTCATAGAGGTGGGAGTTTTCCCACCCCATCGCTGCCTGGATGACGAGGTGCAAGCGATCAAGCCCGATGTCGAGCGGGACCTCCACCTCACGCCAGACGGGGGGAGCCAGATAGTCCAGCTGAATCTGCAGGCTGGCGATATCAGGCATCAGGTGCAGCGTGGCGCACGCGCGACATACTGTCTATCCCATGCTGGAGGCGAGCAGACCTGTGACGCGCCTGGCAAAGCCAGCCGGGTCGCGCGGAAGATCGCCCTCCTGCACTCGGGCCAGATCGAACAAGGTGCCGGCCACCTCGGCGATCGCCTCTTTGTCGTCCGTTTTCGCCGCCAGCGCCGCAATCAGCTTATGATGGGGATTGACCTCAAGGATCGGCGGGGTCGGCAGCACCGAACGGCCGGCCCGTTTCATCAGCCGCTGCATCTGCAGGTCCGGGCCCTTACCGCTGGATGCGAGCACCACCGCGCTATCCGTCAGCCGTGACGTAGCGCGCACCTCAAAGACCTCATCGCCCAGCGCCGCCTTGATTGCATTCGTCAGCACGGAAATATCCGGCTGATCTGTGCCCTTATCGAGATCCGTTGTCGATTGCGTGACGCTGGCAAGACGCTTGCCCTCGAATGTCCCCAGGCGGTCGGGCCAGAACGTGTCGATGCTGTCCGGCAATAGCAGCGCCTCGAAACCCCTGGCCCGGAAGCCTTCCAGCTGCGGCGAGTTGCGCAACGCCTCGGCGTCGTCGCCCGCCAGGTAATAGACTGTCTCCTGACCCGGCTTCATGCGGTTCACGTAGTCAGGAAGCGAGGTCCAGCCCTCCTGCATGGAAGACTTGAAGCGCAGCAGGGGGGCGATTTCGCTGCGATGCTCCGCGTCATCCCACACGCCCTCCTTCAGAACCACGCCGAAATTCTCCCAGAATTTCGCGTATTCCGCCGCCGCCTTCGCGCGCGTCTTCAGCTCGGACAGCACGCGCCCTATCAGCGCCTTGCGGATCCGCGCCAGAACGGGCGTGGTCTGCAGCATTTCCCGCGAGACGTTCAGCGGCAGGTCTTCGGTATCCACAACCCCCTGGATGAAGCGCAGCCAACCTGGCAGAAGCTCCGCCTTATCGGTGATGAACATGCGCCGCACATGCAGGCGCACATGGGATTCCCGGTCATTGTCCAGGAAGTCGAACGGGCGGGAACCAGGGATGAACAGCAGGGCATAAAACTCCAGCGTGCCTTCCGCCCGCCAGTGCAGCGTGGCCCAGGGCGTGTCGAAGAGGTGCCCAAGGTGTCGGTAGAACTCGTTATACGATCGCTCCGTCACGTCGGAGCGGGACTTGCGCCACAGGGCCGTGCCCTCGTTCGCGGGCTGATCCTTGCCGTCACGGGCGATGGTGATAGGGACGGTGACATGATCGGCCCATTTGCGAACAATTGATTCCAGCCGATAAGGTTCCAGGAACTCCTCGGCGTCGCCCCGGATGTGCAGAACGACGTCCGTGCCGGGATGCGGGCGCGTCGCCGGCGCGATGGTGAAGGCGCCCGTCCCGTCGCTTGCCCAGGTGAAGGCTTCTTCCGACGCCGCCTTCCGGGACGTGACCTCCACGCGTTCGGCGACCATGAAAGCCGAATAGAAGCCCACCCCGAACTGCCCTATCAGGTTGGGACGATCCTCCGGTTTCGCTTCGGCAAGCGCCTCTTCGAAGGCGCGCGTCCCAGAACGCGCGATGGTTCCAAGGTTGTCGATCAGCTCCTGGCGGGACATCCCAATGCCATCGTCGGAGATTTGGATGGTGCGGCCGGGTTTGTCAGGGACGATGCGGATCTTGGCATCCGGCGCCGGGGCAAGCGCCGGCTCGGTCAGCGCCTCAAACCGGCGACGATCCATTGCATCGGCAGCGTTGGCGGCCAGTTCACGCAGGAAGATTTCTCGTTCCGAGTAGAGCGAATGCACAACGAGCTCGAGTAGCCGGCCAACCTCGGCACCGAATGGATGGGTCTCGGCATTGGCTGTGACGGTGTCGTTCATCAAATCCTCCGCTGTGCGGCGGCGATATGCGGAAAGCTCTCGCCCTTTTCAATATGTTGCGGACTATGTCCGGGATGAGGCAGGCCGAACGGAGCGGCTGTGGCCTTGCCGGCGATCCGGGTGCACTCTCCGGCCATGCAGCTCGCTTTCATCCTCGCGGGACCAGCCTCCGCGTCGTCCGGACCGGCTACCTACATTCGCCATGTGGTTGCCGGGTTGCGCGAGGCGGGACACGATCTGGTCGTTGTCAAACTGCCAGGTGTGTTCCCGGTTACCGACGAAACCGCCCGCAGCGCCGCTCGCGGAGCGCTCGCGTCGCTCGCCCCCGACCGGCTGGCAATCATTGACGGCCTCGCCATACCAGCTTTCGCTGGCCAGGGTGACTCGCTGGCTTCCCGCCTCACGATCGCTTTGGTCCACCATCCGAGGGCGCTGGCGACGGGCGTGACCGACGGCGAACGAGCTGCGCTTCGCAACACCGAGCTAAGGCTGCTGCCGCGTTTCACCCGCGTGATTGCGACCAGTGCGGCCGTGTCCGAGCGACTGAGTTTGGAGTTCGGCGTAGACCCTACGCGAATGCGCGTCGTGGCGCCGGGGATCGACGCAGCGGCGCGCAGCCCCGGTTCGCCGGGTGCAGCCTCAGCCATTCTGTCAATCGGGGCCCTGATCCCGCGCAAGGGTCACGACGTCCTCATCCGGGCACTCGCCCGCTTGTTCGATCTCGATTGGAAGCTGACCATTACCGGCACACGGACACGGGACCGCGGCTGCGCCGCCGCACTTGAAGAACTCACCCGCGAGTTGGACGTAAACTCGAGAATCCGGTTCGCAGGCGAGCTGGATGAGTTTGCGTTGGAACCTCTCTGGCAGGGCGCCGACATTTTTGCCCTGGCCTCTTATTGGGAAAGCTACCCTGTCGGCGTTGCACAGGCACTCAAGCGCGGAGTCCCGATAGCGATTACCAGTGAGGGGCCCGCTTCCGGAATCATTCCACCCGACGCTGGCATCGTCTGCAGGCCTGGGGATGTGGAGCAGTCACTCCAAGGCGCTGCGCAGGATGATTTTCGACGGCGCACTGCGCAAAGCAATGGCAGATGCTGCTTGGACGGCCGGCCAAGCTCTACCGGGCTGGGGTCGTCAGGTCCCCGCATTCATCGATGCCCTCTCTTTCTGAAGGAGCAACGCATGCTACTCGGCGCCGTTGCGGACGACTTCACCGGGGCGACCGACCTCGCCTCAATGCTCGTGCGCAATGGTATGCGCACGGTGCAGCTGATCGGGGTTCCGCAAAACAATCAGCCTGTTCCGGACGCCGACGCGGTCATTGTTGCTTTGAAGTCCCGCACTGCTCCGGTCGAGCAGGCGGTGGCGGAGAGTCGGGAGTCGTTGCGGTGGCTGCGAACGGCAGGCGGACGGCAGTTCTTCTTCAAATACTGCTCAACGTTTGACAGCACCGATCAAGGCAATATCGGCCCCGTGGCCGACGCGCTGCTTTCCGAGCTGGGCGCAAAATTCGCCCTCGCTTGTCCGGCATTCCCCGCCAACGGGCGCACCATCTATCTCGGCTACCTGTTTGCCGGCAGCGTGCTGCTTAATGAAAGCGGCATGGAGCACCATCCGCTGACGCCGATGAAGGACCCTAACCTTGTACGCGTGCTCGGGCGACAGACGGACGGGTCGGTCGGGCTGGTGCCCTATCCGGTCGTATTCAATGGAAGTACCGCAATTCATGAGGCGATGTGTGTGCTAGCGGCGCGTGGGCATCGATATGCCATCATCGATGCGATCAATGACGAACATCTGATCGCGATTGGCGAGGCCGCCGCGTCGCATGTGCTGATCACAGGCGGGTCAGGCGTGGCGATGGGACTGCCGCAGAATTTTCGGCGTTCGGGACTGCTGCCGGAATACGCCGATCCTGCTGCGCTTCCCGCCGTCTCCGGCCCCTCCGCCGTCCTTGCCGGCTCCTGCTCGCGCGCGACCCTCGCGCAGATTGAAGCAGCGCGGCAGCGGGTACCCGGTACTGCAACTGGATCCTCTCACGACACCGGATGCTAAGGCGCTGGCGCGTCAGGCGTTGGAGTGGACCGAGGGAAAACTTGCCGACGCGCCGGTGGTGATCGCCGCCTCGGCTCCTCCGGATCGCGTCGCGGCGCTACAGGAACGGCTGGGGCGCGATACGGCTGGCGCGCTTGTGGAGCATGCTTTGGCTTGTGTTGCTGAGGGCTTGTTCACAGCGGGAGTACGGCGATTGGCCGTGGCTGGAGGAGAAACGGCTGGCGCCGTGGTTGCCCGGTTGGGCGTTCGCAGCCTGCGTATTGGCGCCGAGATCGATACCGGAGTGCCGTGGACCTACGCAGAGGGCGAGCGCGCACCCATGCTGCTTGCGCTGAAGTCGGGGAATTTCGGCAGCCAGACATTTTTTACTAAGGCTTTTGAGGTGCTCGGATGACGGAGAACGAGACAAGGCAGCTTCTGGTGCAGCTTGCCGCCAGCCTGTTTGCAAGGGGGTTCTCCGTCGGGTCGGCAGGCAATGTCAGCGTCCGTCTGCAAGACGGCTTCCTGATCACGCCGACGAATTCCTGCCTTGGCAGGCTCGACCCGGCGCGACTGTCGCGCCTTGATGGAGAATTCAACCACTTGGGCGGTGATAAGCCGTCCAAGGAGGTTTTCATGCACCGCGCCTTCTACAAGGCTCGTCAGGATGCCCGAGCCGTGGTCCATCTTCACTCGACCATGGCCACTGCTGTCGCGTGCTTGATGGACGTGGACACCGCCAACCCTATCCCGCCGCTGACACCCTACTTTGTCATGCGGGTCGGGCGGCGGATGCCGATGGTACCGTATTACCGGCCGGGAGATCCGGCGATGGAACCAGCCATCCGCCAGGCAGCAGAAAATGCACGCGGCGTTCTGCTTGCCAACCACGGCCCGGTGATCTGTGGCAAGTCCCTGACGGACGCGGTCTATGCCGCGGAAGAAGTTGAGGAAGCGGCGAAGCTGTTCATGCTGCTTCGGGCCGCTTCCCCTACGCGTCTGTCGGCGGCGCAGGTCGACGACCTGCTCGCCACTTTCGGCTGACTACATGGGCTGATCGTTCGAGTTATGCTCTTCGGCCTCGTTCTCTGCCTCCGGCATTGGAGCGGCAACCTTGCGAGGACGGCGAACGGTTTTCCGGGCGGCCGAGCGCTTGGCCGAAGCTTTGCGCGGGCTTGCCTTGCGAGCCGTCGTCTTCCGACCCGCGGCTTTTCTGCCGGCTGACTTTTTGGCGACCGTCTTCCGTCCAGTTGTCTTCCGCGCAGCAGCTTTCTTTGCTGTTGTCTTTCGTCCGGCCGTTTTGCGCCCAACGGCCTTCTTCGCGGTGGTTTTCCGCCCGGCGGTCTTCTTGGCGGTGGTTTTCCGACCTGTGGTCTTGCGGCCACTGGTCTTTCGGGTTCCCGCGCGCATCGCCATCGGCTGCGCCCGGGTCTTTTCAGTGTTGCTGTCCTCGGGTCCTCACCTGAGGGACTCCCTATAAAGTGGCGTTGCTCACACGGACCACTCAAGGCATGGCCCGTTGCATCCCACTGTCTCGCTGACCTTGCAGACCGCACCATCGCAGATGCACGTCGCACGCGCACTGCGAAGCTCCAGCCCGTCCAATCCAGGCAGCGGTCAATGGACCGTCTCCTTGTTTGCATACCGGCGCCGACACCACACGAACCGTGTACAGAATCGCGCGCATGCATGACAACTTCGCTATTCCGCGTCTACCGTGCGGATGTCAACAAAAAGCAACCGTTTCGTCGCATGGTTAAGGAAATTTTTTGTGCGCATGCACCCCCGACACACGCACCAACAATCCTGACCGCCTTCGCTGGTCAGGAACGCTGATCGATCGGCACGAAGCGAAGGTTTTCGGGGCCGGTATAGTTGGCGGTCGGGCGGATAATCTTGCCGTCCTCGCGTTGTTCGATCACGTGGGCACCCCAGCCAGACGTTCTGGCGATGACAAAGATCGGCGTGAACATCACCGTCGGGACGCCGAGCATGTGGTAGCTTACGGCGCTGAACCAATCGAGGTTGGCAAACATACCCTTTGCGTCGGCCATCACAGCTTCGATCCGATCGGCGATCTGCCACATCTTCATTGAACCCGCGTCCTCTGACAGGTGGCGTGCCACTTCCTTGATGACTTTGTTGCGGGGATCCGAGACGGTGTAGACCGGGTGGCCGAACCCGATGACCACCTCGCGATTGGCGACACGCTTGCGAATGTCGGCTTCCGCTTCGTCCAGGCTGGCGTACCGCTTCTGAATCTCAAACGCGACTTCATTGGCCCCTCCGTGCTTCGGGCCACGCAATGCCCCAATCCCCGCCGTGATCGCCGAGTACATGTCCGATCCGGTTCCTGCCACGACGCGGCAGGCAAAGGTCGAAGCATTGAACTCATGCTCCGCATACAAAATCAATGACGTGTGCATGGCGCGCACCCAGAGCTCGGAGGGGGAACGCCCATGCAGGAGGTGCAGGAAGTGCCCGCCGATCGTGTCATCGTCGGTCTCCACCTCGATTACACGGCCGTTATGGGCGTAGTGGAACCAGTACAGGAGGATCGATCCGAGCGAAGCGATCAACCGGTCTACGATGTCCCGCGCCCCAGGCGTATTGTGATCGCCCTTCTCGGGCAGGGCACAGCCCAGCGTCGAGACACCCGTGCGCATCACGTCCATCGGATGTGAGGAGGCGGGCAAAGTCTCCAGCGCTTCTTTCACTGCGGCCGGCAGCCCCCGCAAGTTCCGCAGCTTTTCCTTGTAAGCCCGCAGCTCCGCGCGGTTCGGCAAAATGTCGTGAACCAGCAAATATGCAATCTCCTCGAACTCCGCCGCCTGGGCGACGTCGAGGATGTCGTACCCCCGGTAATGCAGATCGTTGCCGGTGCGGCCGACTGTGCACAGCGCGGTGTTTCCGGCCGGAACGCCCGACAGCGCGACCGACTTCTTGGGCCGGTTGGCTCCTGTGGCGATGGGTGTCTCGCTCATTGTTCTTTCTCCTTCAAAAGAGACCCGGCTTGCCTGCGGCCAGCCGCCCGGTCGGCAGCGCCACGTTAAGTCCGGCCAGCTCCCCGGCCTGCAAGCTTGCGAGATCCTGCACGACCGCCAGGAACCGTCCGGACTCTCGCGCGGAGATGATTCCGTCGGTAAGGGCCTGGAACTTTCGAATGTAGTCGTCCCGTCCAAACGGACGCGCGCCCAGCGGGTGGGCATTGGCCACTGCCATCTCGTCCACGATCCGGCTGCCGTCCTGCATGATCACCTCGACACGTGCGCCGAAGGCCAACTCGTTCGGATCGGTAGAATGGTAGCGGCGCGTCCATTCCGGATCTTCCCGGGTCTCGATCTTGTGCCAGAGCTCAACGGTATCAGGCCGGCTCGCCCGGCGAGGCGCGTAACTGTCCACATGGTGCCAACGCCCATCCTGCAAGGCCACGGCGAAGATGTACATGATCGAGTGATCGAGCGTTTCCCGGCTAGCCTTCGGGTCCATCTTCTGCGGATCGTTGGCTCCCGTGCCGATTACGTAATGCGTGTGGTGGCTGGTGTGGATAATGACGCGTTCGATCTGCTTCAGGTCGGGGATCTGCTCGCGTAACCGGAACGCGAGGTCGATCAAGGCCTGGGATTGGTATTCGGCACTGTGTTCCTTGGTGTAGCTGTCCAGGATCGCCCGCTTCGGCTCGCCGGGTTCTGGCAGCGGCACGTGATAGAGGGCATCCGGCCCGTCCAGCATCCGGGCAATCACGCTGTCCTCGCCTTCGTAGATCGGGCTTGGTGCGCCCTCGCCGCGCATGCAGCGATCAACCGCTTCCACGGCCAGCTTCCCGGCATGAGCAGGCGCATAGGCTTTCCACGAACTGATCTCGCCCTTGCGTGACTGCCTTGTGGTGAAACTGACATGCACGGCCTGCTGCACCGCCTGGTAGATGGTTTCTGTGGGCAACCGAAGGAGCGTCCCAATTCCTGCAGCCTGCGCTGGGCAGAGATGGGCGATATGGTCAATCTTGTGCTTATGAAGGCAGATGGCGCGAACAAGGTCGATCTGGATCTCGTACCCGGTAGCGATTCCGCGGATCAGGTCACGGCCCGATCGCTCCATTCTTTGTGCAACCGCGAGGATCGGCGGAATGTTGTCGCCTGGGTGCGAGTAATCCGCCGCCAGAAACGTGTCGTGCATATCCAGCTCGCGTACTGCCGTGCCGTTTGCCCAGGCCGCCCATTCTGGACTCACGCGGCGAGCCGGCGGCATGCCGAAAACGTTGGCGCCGTCGCGGCGGGCATGCCCCAGAGCGGCATCGCGCGCTGACACCACCGGGCGGCGATTTATCGCCGCAATGGCCACGGCTGCATTGTCGATGATCCGGTTCACGATCATTGCCGCGACATTGCTTTCCACCGGCACCTTGTCGGCGGCCACCGCGGCAAACTTCCAGGCGAACTGGTCCTCGCGCGGCAAATCCTCCTTGGATGGATGGACCCGGACTTCGTGCTGTTTCATGCGGCTGAACCTCGCGTGGTGGACGCAGTGGTCCAGCCTTCGTAAGGTCGCTGCCGGCAACGGACAAGCGCCGGAACAACCGTCCAGGAAACCCAAAGCGAGAGGATACATATATAAGTGTCGAATCACTTCGACCGGGTCATCGTTGGTGACGTGGTCACCACCGAGACCATCCTGCGGGACGGCTACATCGCCGCGCGTGGAGAGACGATTGCCGCGATAGGGCAGGGGGCTCCACCGCCCGCCAACCAGGTGCTGGACTATTCCGGCAAGCTGATCCTGCCGGGCCTGGTCGATGGCCACATGCACACTTCTTCCGCCATTGGCTGGCCCGGAATCGAAGGGGCGACGCGCAGTGCCGCGGCCGGCGGTGTCACGACCTGCTGCGACATGCCTTACGATGTGCCGCATCCGGTTACGGATTCGGCAAAACTCGTCGACAAGATTGGCTGGATAAACCGCACCGCCCATGTCGATATCGCCTTGTACGGCACGATCACCAAAACCGGCGGTGTGGACGCTATCCCCGCACTCGCGGCTGGGGGCATATCGGCGTTCAAGCTGTCCACCTACGAATATGATCCGGTGCGGTTTCCCAGGATCGATCACCCGACGATGCTCGCAGCCTTCCGCGCCATCGCCCTGACGGGCTTGCCGGTTGCGATCCACAACGAAGATCAGGAGCTCGTAGAGCAGCTCACCGTCGACGCCCGCGCGGCCGGCCGCACGGAACCTATCATGCACTGCCGCACCCGTCCGCCAATTGCCGAAACCATGGCTGACCTGGAGATCTTCGAGATGGCACTGGAAACCGGCGCCCACGTGCACATCGCCCATTCTTCGCTGGCCCGTGGCTTCGAGATTGCGGCCGCTTTCCGCGCCATGGGAGCGAAAGCCACGGGGGAGGCCTGCATCCAATATCTTTGCATGACAGAGGACGACATCACCCGCCTCGGCGGCCGCGGCAAGTGCAACCCGCCCTTCCGCACCGCTAACGAGATTCCCCGAATGTGGGAGGCGCTGCTGGCGGACAAGGTTGCCTATGTTTCGACCGATCACGCCCCGTGGCCGATCGAGCGAAAGTCGTCGCCGGACATCTTTGCATGTGGTGCCGGCCTGATCGGGCTCCAAAGCTTTGCGCCCCTGATGTACACGCTGCTGGAGGAGCGTGGGCTCTCCCCCACCTTGATGGCGACGTACTGCGCCGAGCGCAGCGCCAAGCTGCATGGGCTGTGGCCGCACAAAGGTGCAATTCGGATCGGCTCTGACTGTGATCTCGCGGTGCTGGAGCCCGGGGATTTCGTATTTGACGAAGCCTCGATCGTCGACCGGGCCGAGCTACGTTGGTCGCCTTACCATGGCCGCCGCATGCGTGCCCGCGTTGCCGCAACGCTCCTGCGCGGCTCTCTTGTCTGGGATGGCTCATCCGTTCTGGCCAAGCCCGGCGTTGGCCGTTTCGTTCCTCGCGCTTCGATATAGTGTGGCGCCGCGTCCTCCTGCTCTGCACCCTCCTCGTGCTCGTCGCCTTCGGCTTTGTCGCCCGCTACATCCGAACCCATGTCGTGCCGCCCGATTGTCGTGACCCACGTACCCTGGCTATTGTGCGGTCGAGCCTGAAGGATCGGTTCCATCTCCCGGACTCGACGCAGGTCTCCAACATTCAGATGCGGGCGGGCGGGTGGCTCGCCTTTCGCTTTGTCTGCGTCGCAGATCTGGACATCCCGGAAGCTGATCTGCCGCCCGGCCCGCGGCCAGGCTACGTCCACTACATCAGCCGATTGACGAACAATGGTACCCGGCATGAAGTGACCGTGACGATTTCTCCTCTTCTCACCTGGGTACCCGTCCAATGAGCACTCGCACCATCACAGTTGCGGCCGCCCAACTCGGTCCAATTCAGAAGGCCGAGCCGCGGTCGGTGGCGGTTGAACGCATGATCCGGCTGATGGAGCAGGCGCATCGTCGCGGCGTGGAGCTTTTGGTCTTTCCCGAACTGGCGCTGACCACCTTCTTCCCGCGCCACTATTACGAGCGCATCGAGGACGCCGATTCATGGTTCGAGATTGCGATCCCATCGAACGAAACCGCCCTCTTGTTCCAGGCCGCTCGCCGTTATGGCGTCGGGTTTCATCTTGGGTATGCCGAGTTGACGCCGGAGAGAAGGCGTTTCAACACCGCTATCCTGGTCAATCCGCAGGGCGAAATCCTGCTGAAATACCGTAAGGTGCATCTGCCCGGGCATGCGGAATTCAATCCCGCACGCAAGGTGCAGCACCTGGAGAAGCGTTATTTCGAGGTGGGCGACCTCGGTTTTCCGGTCATACGGGCCGCGATGGGCGGCGTGTCCGGCATCAATATGGGTCTGATGATCTGCAACGACCGCCGCTGGCCCGAAGCCTGGCGGGTGCTGGGTTTGCAAAGCGTCGAGCTGGTTATGCTCGGCTACAATACACCCAGCACGAACCAGGAGGCGGGCGGCTTCGAAGCGCACCACCTTCGTGTCTTTCATTCCCATCTGTCCATCCAGGCCGGCTGCTATCAGAATGCCTGCTTCGCCGTGGCCAGCGCCAAGGCCGGGACCGAAGATGGGTGCGAGCTGTTCGGCCACTCCATTATCGTGAACCCTCAGGGGGAGATCATCGCCCAGGCCGGCACTTGGGATGACGAGCTGATAGCAGCCGACTGCAACCTGGACATGTGCACTGTTGGCCGCACAACCATTTTTGCGTTCGAAAAGCACCGTCGGCCTGAAACCTACCGGCGCATCACGGAACAGGTCGGGGCGGTGGAACCGGCCCTTTGGTCTTCACGATCCTGACAGCGGCACTTCCCGCAGCCTCCTTCTTGTCGTGGCAGACAGTTGTGTACGCGTGCCTCCGGTCATAGCTTCCCGGCAAGAAATGTAAGGAGAGCTTCGCATGCGCAGCATTCTTGCGGGCGTCGGGATCGCGCTGGCCAGCATTGTTGCAGCTTCCGCTGCTCATGCTGCCATCGGCAACAGTGCCAACGAACCTCTGGTGATCGCCTTCAATGGGGGCGCGGTGACGTTGGATCCCATCATGCGCGCGGAGAGCACCACTACCGCCTGGCAGCAGGAAATCTTCGATACCGTGACGATGGAGGGCACGCATGGCGAACTGCTGCCGCGGATCGCAACCAAATGGCAAAGCATTGATCCGCATACCTGGCGGCTGTCGTTGCGGGAGGGCGTGAAATTCCAGGATGGCACCCCGATGACCACCGACGATGTCGGCCAGTCGATCCTGGACACCGGACAGAACCCCAAATCGCAGTTCCGGGAGAACGCTAACGACGTGACCGGCTACAAGGTCATCTCACCGAACGTTATCGATGTATCATTCAGCAAGCCCGATCCGGATTTTCCGGTGCATCTGCAGCTGGTTCCCGTCATGCCGGAGGCACTCATCAAAAAAGAAGGCCGTGAGGCCTTCGCCAGCCACCCGGTCGGCACGGGCCCATACAAGTTTGTTTCCTGGCTGGCCGACGATCACCTTGACCTGCAAACCTGGGACGGTTTCTGGGGAACCCAACCGGCATTCCAATACGTCCACCTGGAAAGCATTCCCAACGGCGCCACAAGGCTGGCGTCGCTGTTATCGGGACAAATCCAGGTTGCCGAGAAGATCGACCCGTCCGACTTCCAGCGCGTGAAGGACAGTGGCAAGGCGTACGTCACCATGACGCCGGGCCAGCGTACCATGTACCTGGCGATGGACTACTGGCGAGAGAAATCGCCCGGTCTCCCTGGCGGCATCAAGAACCCGTTCCTGGACCCCCGTGTGCGCGAAGCCGTGCTGATGGCGATCAACCTGCCGGCGATCAAGAACAAGATCTTTAACGGCGCGGTGGACGTGGCGGCCCAGTTCACGCCGCACGGGGTCGAGGGCTTCGATCCAAGCCTGAGACCCTTTCCGTATGACGTCGCCGGAGCGAAAAAGCTTCTGGCCGAAGCGGGCTATCCGGACGGATTTGAAGTGCGGCTGGATGGCCCGAACGACCGCTACCTTCAGGACAGCCTCGTCGAGCAGGCGATCGGCGGCTTGCTGGGGCAGGCGGGGATCAAAGTGGATGTGAACTCGGTTCCCAAGGCGATCTTCTTCCCGCAATCCGATAAGGGCGACTTCACCATGTATTTCGCCGGCTGGGGCAGCAACAGCTCCGTGACAACCTGGGGCGCCGTCTATCACTGCCGCGATCCGAAGGCCGGGTTCGGCGTAACCAACCGCGAGCACTTCTGCGATCCCGAGGACGATGCCCTGATGGCGAAGGCTTCTGCCGACTTCGACGAGGTTTCTCGCGGCACGGAAATCCAGCAGGCGTATCATAATGCCGACCGGGTGAAGTTTGCCTACCTGCCACTGTACTATGAGGACGTTATCGCGGGCGTCGCTAACGGCATTGACTACACTTCGCGTCAGGACGAACAGATCTTTGCATGGGCCATGACCCGCAAGAAATAGGCCTGAATGGCCCGGTTCATCACGCGCCGCATCATTCAGGCGATCTTCTCCGTCTGGGTCGTCGTAACGCTTGTGTTCGTGCTGATCCATGCGACGGGCAATCCGATCGCGATCCTGGCGCCGGAGACAATGAGCGCGCATGACCGCGCCCAGTTGGCTGCCAGCCTGGGCCTCGACAAGCCGTTTCTCGTGCAGTACGGCCGTTACCTGTCGGGCGTGCTGCACGGGGATCTTGGTCTGTCCTATTACAGCGGCCAACCCGCGATGCATCTGTTGCTCGAGCGCGTGCCTGTCACGGCCGAGCTGGTGGTGCTCGCGATCGCGATCGCCACGATCTTCGGATTGCCCTTCGGCATTTTCGCGGCGATCTGGCCCGATAGTTTGCTCGATGGCCTGCTTCGTGCCGTGTCAGTGCTCGGCTCCTCCATCCCTACCTTTTTCCTCGGTATTCTGCTCATCTTCGCATTCAGCGTCTCACTTAACGTGCTGCCCGCATCGGGTGCCGGTAGTATCGATCACTACGTAATGCCGGCATTCACACTCGCATTCTTTCGCATCGCGCTGTTCACGCGTCTGACCCGTACCAGCCTGCTCGAGACCCTATCGCTCAATTACGTGCGCACCGCCCGGGCGAAGGGATTGTCGGAGCCGGTGGTTGTTCTCAAGCACGGTTTGCGCACGGCGATGCTGCCGCTGATAACCGTGTTCGGGCTGCAATTCGGCCAGCTATTCGCCGGCGCCGTTATCACCGAAACCATATTCGCGCTGCCCGGCATGAACCGCCTGGCGCTGGAGTCCCTTTACCGGCTCGACTACCCGGTGGTGCTCTCCTACGTCATTGTCGTCGCCGCGATGTTCGCCGCGATCAACCTGGTCATAGACCTGCTCTACGGCGTTTTCGATCCGCGGGTGACCCATGCGCATTAGGTGGCGCGACCTTCCGTGGTTCTCCATCCTGCTTCTTTTGGCGCTGATCGTCGCCGCGATCTTCGCACCGTTTCTGGCGCCCCACGACCCCGAGGAACAATCGCTGCTTTCACGGCTCGACCCGCCGTTCTGGGTTTCCGGCAGCGACCCGTCTTATCCGTTGGGCACCGACGGGCTAGGGCGGGACATGTTATCCAACATTCTGTTTGGGTTGCGCATTTCCTTGCTTGTCGGCTTCGCCGCCGTGGCAATCAGCGTTGCCATGGGAACCAGTGTGGGGTTGGTCGCGGGGTACCGGTCCGGTAAATGGTTCGACACTGTTTCCATGCGGCTGGTGGACATCCAACTCTCGCTGCCGGCGGTGCTGATCGCCCTGGCCGTGCTGGCGATCACCGGTCGCGGCTTGTGGAAAGTCATCGCCGTGATCGGCGTGGTCGGTTGGGCGCAGTATGCGCGGCTTGTTCGCTCCAGCGTGCTGTCTGAACGCAACCAGGACTACGTCACCGCGGCGATGCTTGCGGGAGCCTCCCCGACCCGGATCATCTTCCGCCATCTGCTTCCGAACGTGCTGGGCCCATTGCTGGTGCAGATTTCCGTCGACATTCCGCGCGCGGTAGAGCTGGAGGCCTCGCTGTCGTTTCTGGGGCTTGGGGTCGCGGTCACCACTCCGTCACTCGGGCTGCGCGTCAGCCAGGGGTATCAATATCTGTTCAGCGGGGCGTGGTGGCCCTCTGTATTGCCCGGAGCTGCCCTTGTCCTGCTGGTGTTGTCTGAAAATCTGATCGGCGATTGGGTCCGCGATGCCCTCGACCCGCGCGCGCGCCGGCGGGCGCGGCGCGTCAGTCAACGAGCCCAAAAGCGATGGCTCAGAATCCCAGGCCGAACCTGATGCCTGCGTTGTTCAATCCCTCATTCTCGCTGGCCAGCCCGGCGTTGGAGCTGTGCTCGTAATACAGCGACACGCTGTAGCGGGGATTAAACCAATAGCCCACCTCCACGCTGGGATGAAACAGCACGTTCGAGCCCAGACTTTTGTGATTGGAGCTGGCGGTATTGGTGTGACCACTGTTAAAGGCAGGCCCGAAACCTAGGCTGACGAATATGCAATCGTGCGGCCACAGGACATCACTGAACAGCTCCGCCGTCCAGGTCAGCCCGAAATACAATTGGCTCGTATAGCCGCCCGTATTGACATCGATCCCGAAATTCGGGCGCGGCGTCAGCAGCCAACGAAATTTCGGGTTGATCCCCGCCACTACGCCGTTGGGTACTGGAGAGACGAAGAGCACCTCGCCATTGAGATCGACCCCATGCTCCTTTTGGTTTGCCAGGAATGGAATGTCATGGGCCAGCACTCCTGCGCGTAACTCGCCGAGAATCGTCTGTGCTGACGCCGACGCGGCTGGCACAAGGGCGAGGAGCCCGGAGCAAAAGACACAGCGGAGCCTGTGCTTCATACGGCGGACCTCTCGAGCAGTTGGACGTTGCTTTTTTGCGACCTGTAGCAAGCGCAGGAGGATGGCCGGTTCGCGCTTCGATCACTTCGATGATACAACCGAGATACTCGTTGCCTTGTCAATGGCTTGCGGGGGCCGAGCCCTTGCCTGCGGATGGGTGGCCGAGCGGTTTAAGGCAGCGGTCTTGAAAACCGCCAACCCGCAAGGGTTCGTGGGTTCGAATCCCACCCCATCCGCCACTCAAGCCGAAATCTACGCCGTAACCAAAACCTCACGCACGCTGTGTGCGTCTGGCGCCTGGCGCAATCCCTGAAGACAGGCGTCGTTGCGCATCGGCCGCGAGATCGCCGCCAGGGTCGAAAGATGCTCGGCCGAGGCATTCGCGGGAGTCAGCAACAGCGCCACGAGGTCCACTGGCTTTTCATCGACTGCTGCGAAGTCGATGGGCTTGGCGAGCCGTGCGAACAGCGCGAAGGGTGCAGCAATCGTATCCAGGCGAGCGTGCGGGAGAGCAAAGCCCTTGCCAAGACCTGTTGATCCCAGATCCTCGCGGGCCTGGAGAGCATCGAAAATCACCCGCGGATCCTGCAACAAAGCCGTGCCGGCCCGCCGCGCGAGCTCTTGGAGAAGCTGCATCTTGCTAGCAGCGCGCAATCCGACCAACACGCGGTCTGGACCGATAAGCTCGCCGAGCCTCACAGATCGGGTCCTCGAAGCCGGTACCCCACGCCGGTTTCCGTCAGGATATATTCCGGCCGCTCGGGATCGGGTTCAATCTTCTGGCGCAGCGCCCGGATATAGATGCGCAGATACTGCACGTCGGTATCCCCCGCCCACACCGTCCGCAAGATCATACGGTGAGTGAGCACCTTCCCTGCATGCGCCACTAACAGGCGTAACAACTCATACTCCCGGCGGGAGAATTTCACCTCCGCGCCGCGTACCGTGACAATCCGGCGGACGAGATCCATCGCCAGATCGCCGGCATGAAAGACGGGTCGTTCGCCTTGTTGCTGAAGCTGATGCCGCTGCGCTGCCCTTATGCGGGCCAGAAGCTCCTCGATGCCAAACGGCTTGGTTACGTAATCGTCGGCTCCAAGGTCAAGGGCAGCCACCTTCGCAGCTTCGTCATCGCGACTGGATAGCACGATAATCGGCAGCATTGTCCCACTCTCTCGCAGGCGGCGTATCACCTCCAACCCGTCTAGGTCGGGAAGGCCGAGATCGAGCACCATCATATCGACCCGGCCGCGCTGAAGCACATCCAGCGCCGCTTGCCCCGTCTGGGCCTCTGAAACGATATGCCCCTGACCGGACAACCCCGCTCGCAAGAACCGCAAAATCGCTGGCTCGTCATCCACTACAAGAATCCGGATCGCAGCTGACCCGGTCATCGGCCGCCCCCATTGGCTTCGCCGGCCCACCTGGGAACCGGCAATCTGATGGTAAATACCGCACCTCTGCGATCTGTCCGGTTTGCCGCTGTGATCGTGCCGTGCATGGCTTCAGTAAACCCGCGGCAAATAGCCAGGCCGAGTCCGGTGCCCGCGCGGCGGCGATCTCCGGTCTCAGCGCGATAAAATTTCTCGAAGACATGTTCCAGATCGGCAGCGGCAATGCCGGGCCCCTCATCCGCAATCTGCAAACGAACCTGTCCTGAGTCCCGCCAGGCACTGATCCCCACCAGAGATCCAGCCGGCGCATACTTGGCTGCATTGTCCAGCAAATTAAACACTACCTGCTCGAACAGAACCTCGTCCAGATCGAGCATCGGAAGATCCGGCTCGATTTCGGACCTCGGTCCGCAGATCGCCCAGCACCTTGCCGGCTCTGCGCAATGCGCTGCCCACCGTATCCGAGATATCCACCGGCTGCGTCCGCAAATGTAGCGGTCCCGATTCCAGCCGGGTCATGTCCAGCAGGTTGCCGATGAACCGGTTCAGGCGCTCCGCCTCCTCCTGGATCGTCTGCATCAGCTCCTGTCGGGTGTTGTCATCAAGCACTTTCCCTGACACAGCCAGGCTCGTAATCGAGCCAAGGATCGAGGCGAGCGGAGTACGGAGATCATGCGAGATCGAGGTCAGCAGCGCCGTCCGCAGGCGATCAGTCTCCGCAACGAGGCGGGCTTTGTCGATATCTTTCACCAGGTTTACACGTTCCACGGCGAGCGCGGTCTGGTCAGCAAGGGCAGTCAGCAGTCGCTGCTGGTCCGGCGTAAGCAGCGGACCAGGCTCGTCGCGGTCGATACCAATCACCCCAACGGCACCGCGCCCGGTTTGCATCGGAAGGAACAGCCGCTTGGCTCCCGGCAAGGTGTCGGAGCCACGGCCGGCGGGACGATTCTTCTCCCAGCTCCATTTCGCAGCCCCGATATCTCCTTCGTCAAGCCGATCCTCCGGTGGAAACCCCGCGCGAACAATCAGATCCCCCTCTTGCGGAAGCAGGATTACCGCATGGACTTTCAGCATCAGCGCAATCTGGTGCACTGCAGCCCAGAGCAGGTCATCCAGATTCACGGCAGCTGCAAGCTTTCGGCTGAACTGATATAACTCCTCCGTCGTGCGAGCCCGTTGCCGCGCGGTAATCGCCTGGGACCGGACGCGTGCCGTCAGATTGCTGGCGATCACTGCTGTAATCGCGAAAAAGAATAGCGCCACCACGTTTTCGGGGTCAGCGATGGTCAGCGTATAGAGTGGGGGCAGGAAAAAGAAGTTATAGGCCAGCATGCTGGCGACGCTGGCGAGCAATGCCGGCCACAGCCCGTATGTAACTGCGCTAACCAGAACGGCAGTCAAAAAGGTCAGCGCGACGCTCGTGATACCCAGCATATTGCGCAACAGCAAGGCAGCAACAAGCGAAACCGCCACCAGTACCAGACTGCCCAGGTAATCTGAAGTGCTGCCCTGTCCTCGGACGAAGCCGAAGCGGCGCGCACGCGGACCATCGCGCGTCGCCGGTTGGCCAAGTACGTGCACGCTGGCTCCGCCGGCCTTGTCGATAAGCTGCTGGTAAAGCGGACTGCGAAACAGGTTCGCCCATCGCGGGCGCGAAGCCCGTACGATGATGATATGGGTAAAGTTGTTGATTTTCGCATAATCGGCGATCGTTTCCGCCACGTCCGCCCCGGGCAGCGTTACGGCCTCGGCCCCAAGTCGCTGGGCCAGTCTCAGGGCTTCAGCCACCCGGTCGCGCTCTGTCTCCGTCATGCGCAGATTGCGACCGGTTTCGACATGGATAGCGGCCCACGGTGCTTTCAGGTTGTCGGCCATGCGCTTCGCATGGCGTACCACCTCGACACTGCCCGGATCGGCGCCGACACAGGCCAGCACACGTTCACCGGCGGCCCACGGCCCGGCGATCGCGTGGGCCTGCATGTAGCGCACCATCTGCGCATCAACGCGTTGCGCAGTTCTGCGCAGAGCCAGCTCGCGCAACGCCGTGAGGTTCCCGGGCGAAAAATAATGCCGGATGGCGTGCTCGGCCTGATGTGGGACGTAGACTTTCCCGTCCTTCAGCCGCTGGATAAGATCTTCCGGCGTCAGATCAATAAGTTCTACATCATCCGCCCTGTCCAGGATCGAATTGGGCACTGTTTCGCGAACCCTGACCCCGGTAATCCGGGCAATGACGTCATTCAGGCTTTCGATGTGCTGAACATTGAGGGTTGTGTAGACGTCGATACCCGCGCCGAGCAGCTCCTCTACATCCACGTATCGCTTGGGATGCCTGACGCCAGAGGCATTGGTGTGGGCCAGCTCGTCCACCAGCACGAGCCTCGGCCGCCGCGCCAGAATGGCGTTGAGGTCCATCTCCTCCAGGATGCGGCCCTTATACTCGATCCGTTGCCGGGGGATGATTTCAAGGCCCTGAAGAAGCGCCTCGGTCTCGCGCCGTCCATGCGTTTCCACAACGCCGATGACGACGTCCCTCTCTTCCTGCATCCGCGCACGGGCTGCGCTCAGCATCTCGAACGTCTTGCCCACGCCCGGAGCAGCGCCCAGAAAAATCTTCAGCCTGCCCCGTGAGGTTTCCCCAACCGATGCTAACAGAGCGTCGGGCGAAGGACGCCGCCGCTGCTGTATCCCTGCCTCTTGCAAAACCCAGACCGCCTGATGTCCACAAATGGCTTTTAGCCGTTTAATGCATCCAAAGCGAGATTGAGCTCGAGCACGTTCACATGCGGTTCACCGATGATGCCGAGCAGGCGGCCGCTAATATGGTCCTCGATCAACTGGCGAACCTTCTCCTCCGGAAGCCCCCGGGCCCTGGCCACGCGCGGCACCTGGAACAGCGCCCCTGCCGGCGTGATATCCGGGTCGAGGCCGCTGGCCGAGGTGGTAGCCAGGTCCGCTGGGATCGGCACGCCGGGATTCTGCGCCCCCAGGGCTGCCGCATCAGCCTTTACACGATCGGCCAAGGTTTTCGAAGTTGGGCCGAGATTTCGAACCGGACGAGTTGTCCGCGGCATATGGGACTGGGATCGTCTTACTCGGATCCTTGGGATCGGGTCCGGTCGTGGCCGAAAGCCGGCCATGGAAATACCTGTCCGACGTGAAGTTCTGACCGATCAGGGCTGAGCCGATCACCTTGGTAGCGTTCTTAATTAGGCTTCCGTTCGCCTGGTACGGGAACACCACCTGGGCAATGCCTGTCATAGCCAGCGGATAGATCAGGCCGGTGATCACCGTCATGACGATGATCATCACGACCGCGGGGCGGATGTGTCGCATGATCATGCTCTCCTTAAGCCAGGCCAATCGCAGTGACCAGCATATCCAGCAGCTTGATCCCGACGAACGGAGCAGCGATGCCGCCAAGGCCGTAGATAAGCAGGTTGCGCCGCAGCAGCGCTGCGGCCCCGATCGGCCGATAGGCGACCCCACGCAGCGCCAGCGGGATCAGAAAGACGATGATCAGTGCGTTGAAGATGATCGCCGATAAAATCGCGCTCTGCGGGTTCGCCAGATGCATGACGTTGAGCGCTCGCAATTGGGGATAGAAGGCCAGGAACATGGCGGGAATCATCGCAAAATACTTTGCCACGTCGTTGGCGATCGAAAACGTGGTCAGCGCCCCCCTTGTCATCAGCAACTGCTTCCCGATCTCCACGATCTCGATCAGCTTGGTCGGATCGCTGTCCAGATCGACCATGTTGCCCGCCTCACGGGCAGCCATTGTGCCGGTATTCATCGCCACGCCAACGTCCGCCTGGGCCAGTGCGGGCGCATCATTCGTCCCATCGCCGCACATCGCCACCAGCTTTCCCTGCGCCTGTTCTTCACGAATCAACTTAAGCTTGGTTTCAGGCGTCGCTTGCGCCAGGAAATCATCCACTCCCGATTCGGCCGCGATGGCTGCCGCAGTCAGTGGGTTGTCGCCCGTTATCATTACGGTACGAATACCCATCCGCCGCAACTCGGCGAAGCGTTCCCGAATGCCGCCCTTCACGATATCTTTCAGATAGATCACCCCCAGCAGCCGCCCGTCTTTCGCCACGGCCAGGGGCGTTCCGCCGGCCTTCGCGATTTCGTCAGACTTGAAAGTCAGTTCGCGAACCATAGGCTCGGATACGGCAGTCCGAACCATCACGCCGCCTGCTGCTTGCTCGCCGCTATAGCGCACCCAATACAAGACCGCATCGACAGCGCCCTTGCGAATGGAAGAGCCGTCGAAGTCGATCCCGGAAAGGCGGGTCTGCGCGGTGAATGATATGAAGCGCGCGCCCAGCGGCGCCATCTCCCGCCCCCGCATCCGATACTTCTCCTTCGCCAGGACCACGATCGACCGGCCCTCCGGAGTTTCGTCGGGCAAGGACGCAAGCTGCGCCGCATCCGCCAGCTGCGTCTCGCTCACGCCCCGCAACGGATAGAACTCCGTCGCCTGGCGATTGCCGAGCGTGATCGTCCCGGTTTTATCCAGCAGCAGTGTATCCACGTCGCCGGCCGCTTCCACGGCCCGGCCCGACATCGCCAGCACGTTGAATTGTACCAGCCGGTCCATACCTGCGATGCCAATTGCCGAAAGCAGCGCGCCGATCGTTGTGGGGATTAGCGCAACGAACAGCGCGACAAGAATTACCACCGAAACGGCACCCCCGGCGTAGTGCGCAAAGCTGGGGATCGTTGTCACGACAACAACAAAGATAATGGTCAGCCCTGCTAGAAGGATATTCAGGGCTATTTCATTCGGTGTCTTCTGCCGCTCTGCACCCTCCACCAGGGCTATCATGCGGTCGAGGAATGTCGCTCCCTGCGCTGCGGTGATCTTCACCTTGATCCAGTCGGACAATACCCGCGTTCCGCCGGTGACAGCCGAGCGGTCACCACCCGACTCACGAATAACCGGTGCCGATTTGCCCGTAATGGCAGACTCATCCACCGAGGCGATACCCTCCACCACGTCCCCGTCGCTCGGGATGAGATCCCCGGCCTCAACCAGCACCACATCGCCCGGCTTCAGTTCAGGCGCCGCGACGAGCTGAAAGTCTGGGGCGTTCAGGCCAGCCAGCCGCTTCGCGAGCGTCTCGGTGCGTGCCCGGCGCAGTGTCGCCGCCTGCGCCTTGCCCCTTCCCTCCGCCACCGCCTCGGCAAAATTTGCGAACAACACCGTCAGCCACAGCCAGAACATGATCTGCAAGGTGAAGCTCGGGTGGCCGCCGCCAGTCAGCAGTTCACGTATGAAAACCACCGTGGTCAGCACTGCGACGATCTCCACCACGAACATGACCGGATTCTTGATAAGAATGCTCGGGTCTAGCTTGACCAATGATTGCCTGACCGCCGGAATGAGTATCGCGGGGTCCAGCATGGCGGACTTTGAGCCGCGCATTCTTGTACCTGGCGTCCATGGAGCTTGCCTCGTATCTCAGTAAAGTGTACCGGCCTGCATCGCAAAATTCTCCACCACAGGCCCCAAAGCCACCGCGGGGAAGTAAATCAACCCTCCGGTAATCGCGATCACGCCTACAACCAGGCTTACAAACAGCGGGCTTGTCGTCGGGAATGTTCCCGGGGAGGCAGGAACAATCTTCTTCCGCGCAAGCGATCCGGCAATCGCCAGCGTGGGAATGATCATCAGGAACCGGCCGATGAACATCGCCAGTCCCAGCGTATCATTCCAGAACGGTACGTTGGCGGAGAGCCCCGCGAAAGCGCTGCCGTTGTTCCCCGTCGCCGACGTATAGGCATACAGCGCCTCGCTGAACCCGTGCGGGCCTGCATTCGCCAAAGCATCCAGGCCTGGCTTGGTGACGACCGCCAGTGCCGTAAAGCCGAGGATCGATAGCGGAAGGACAAGGATGGCCAGCATCGCCATCTTGACCTCCTTCGCTTCCAGCTTTTTACCCAGATATTCCGGCGTTCTTCCGACCATCAACCCAGCGACGAACATGGCGACAATGACGAACAGCAGCATCCCATAAAGGCCGGAGCCCACGCCGCCGAAGATAATCTCGCCAAGCATGATGTTGACCATCGGCACCATGCCCGCGATCGGCAGCAGGCTGTCATGCATGTTGTTTACTGCGCCGCAGGAAGCATCGGTGGTCGTCGTCGTGAACAGAGCAGAGTTCGCGATCCCGAACCTGACTTCCTTGCCCTCCATATTGCCACCGGGCTGCAAAGCGCTCGCGGCCTGATCCACATGGAATGCATGGAACGCCGGATTGCCTGCCGACTCAGCCCAGTAGCACGTCGTCACCCCTCCAAAGAACAAAACAAACATGACGGCAAAAAGGGCCCAGCCCTGGCGCTGATTCCCGACCATCCGGCCAAATACATTCGTCAGTGCCGCCCCGATCGCCAGCATCGACAGCATCTGAACCAGGTTCGTCAGAGCTGTAGGGTTCTCAAAGGGATGCGCCGAGTTGGCGTTTAAGAATCCGCCTCCGTTTGTCCCGAGTATCTTGATCGCCTCCTGCGAGGCGACGGGGCCTTGTGCTATAACCTGCTTTGCGCCTTCAAGGGTAGTGGCCTCGGTATAGGTAGAAAGGTTCTGCGGCATTCCTTGCCAGACATCGAAAATCCCAATCATTACGCAAAGCGGCAGTAGAATGTAAATTACGCACCGCGTCAGATCGACCCAGAAATTGCCGATGCTCTGCGCCGAGCGACGCGCGAAACCGCGAACCAGAGCGACCGCCAGCGCGATCCCCGTTGCGGCCGACACAAAGTTGTGCACTGTCAGACCGGCCATCTGGGTCAGATAGCTCATGGTCTGTTCCGGCACATACGATTGCCAGTTCGTGTTGGTCAAAAAGCTGACCGAGGTATCGAACGCCAGGTCGGGCGACTCGGCGCGGAACTGCTGCGGATTGAACGGCAGGGCACCCTGAATCCGCTGCAGAACATATAACACCACGAAACCGGCGAAGCTGAGACCCAGAATCGCTATGGCGTAGGTCGTCCAGTGCTGCTCTTCGGTCTCGGCAACGCCGCAGATGCGATAGATGCCCACCTCCAGCGGCCGAAGAACCGGTGAGAGCAGCGTTCGTTCACCGTTGAAGATCCGGGCCATATAGCCGCCCAGAGGCCTGGTGAGCAGGATGAGCAGAAGACAGTATAGGGCTATCTGCAGCCAGCCATTGGCCGTCATATTAGCGGCTCCGCGGATGTTGCTCAGAACTTTTCGGGCCGGACCAGCGCGTAAACAAGATATATCAGCAGACCGGCGGAGACGATCGCACCAAGAATATAATCGACGCTCATGAGGTCAGACCTTACAGGCGATTGCAGGCGATCGCGTAAACCACGCAACCACCAAGAAAGGCTGCCCCGACAAGGATGTAGATGAAGTCGATCATGGCGGTACTTCCTCCGCCGTCGCAGATAACGAGGAGATCATATAAAATCGATTGGGAAGTGTCCCTGTTCCTATATAAATCTCATATAAGCCCGCGTGCTTGCAAGCAGGCCCTAAACGGCGCGCTGCCAGGTATCCGCCAGCGTATAACCAAGCGGCCATGGATCCGTCGGATCAAGTCCAAGCTGCGTGAAGCCGGTGATCCAGGCCTGACCCGCCACGCTCGGTATCACTGCCGGCCGACCACCCACCTGCGTCTGTTCCTCGATGCGGCTTAAAAACTGCGATCCGATCACAGACTCATGCACGAAGCTTTCACCCGGCTGGATCAATCCCTTCGCATGCATGACCGCAAGTCGTGCGCAGGTTCCTGTGCCGCAGGGCGAACGGTCGAGTTGTCCCGGCGAAACCACCACCGCATTGCACGCGTGCAGCACCCCCTCCCGCCGCACCACCGCGCCGGTAAATTCAGTCATCGTGATACCGGAAATGTCTGGATTCTCCGGATGCACCGCCTTTAGCTGCGCATCCGCCGCCGTTTTGATCCGCTGCCCAAGTTCGCAGATCGCCCGCGCCTCGTTCGGCACGAGGGCAAAACCCACGGATGCCGCATCCACAAGCACGTATGTCATCCCCCCATACGCAACATCAACGATCAACGTTCCCAGTCCCGCAACCTCGATCGGCGCCTGCAAATGATTAACGAAAGCCGGCTGGTTCGTGAACCGCACCTGCTTCACCTTCCCATCCGCGCACTCGCACCGCACGTGAATCAGCCCAGCCGGAGCCTCCAGCGTCAGTTCCGTTACCGGCTCCTGCATCGGCAGGATGCCGGTCTCCAACAGCACGGTTGCGACGCAGATCGTGTTGGAGCCGGACATCGGCGGGTACTCGGTAGATTCCAGAATCACGAAACCCATCTGTGCCCGCTTATCGCACGCCGGCAAAACGACATTCGCATTCACCGATGGACCGCCTCGTGGCTCGAACAGCAGCAGTCGGCGAGTGTCATCGCGCTGCTGTTTCAGATACAGGCGCTTTTCGAACATCGTCCGGCCGGGAACATCGCCGATCCCGCCGGTAACGACCCGTCCAACCTCCCCCTCGGCATGGCACTCGACGACGTTCAGCACCCTGCTCCAGCGCATTTCGAGACCCCCAGAATCAATGACTTCCCGCGCCAGCTTTCTGCCAGAGCACTCGCACGCTACACTCACTCTCCTGCAGACCGAAAGGAGGCCGGGAACATGAGCCGCGTCGTGGGCATCGACCACCTCGTCATCAGGGTCAGCGACTACGAAAAGTCGAAGACCTTCTACGGAAAGCTCTTCGGCTTTCTGGGCTTCGAAATCTCCGACGAATACGGCGATGCAATAGGCTGGACCAACGGCCATACGCGTTTCTGGATCGGTCCGGCTGATGCGCGAGGGCGCAAGCACAAGCACCGGATCGGCGATGTTGGCTTTCACCACTATGCCTTTGAGCTTCGCAGCCGGAAGGACGTGGATGAACTTCAGGCATTTCTCAAGGAACTTGGCGCCACCATCGTGGATCCCGCCGGCGAGTATTACGATGACTACTACGCCGTATTCTTCCTGGATCCGGACGGTCTGAAACTCGAAGGCATGAAATACGGCGAACGCCAGAAAGGCGCCTCCGGCTAAGCCCCGCCCTCGTTCACAAACTGAACCAGCAAGTCGGCGACCTTCTCCGGCTGCTCCTGCTGCACCCAGTGGCCGGCATCCGGCACCAGATGGCAGCCCGTCATCAGCTTGCAGGCCTCACGCTGCATACGCTCGAACGCGCCCGCTACCTGATACACCCCCCAGTCGCTCTGTCCCGCCACAAACATTGCCGGCACATCGATGATCTTGCCCGCAAATATCTGCGCGTCCGCGCTGTAACGCTCGTCGGTAGACCAATGATACCAGTTGAGCCCGCCCTGAAATCCCGTCTTCTCAAACATGCTGCTATAGACGGCCAGTTCGGGTTCCGTCAGCCATCGGCACATCGCCACCTGATTAGGCTCAGGCATCTCCGGGACAACCGTCTCCGCCATGCCCTTGCCCAGATCCATGATGTAATAAGTCGGCAGTTTGGCCAGCTCCTCGGCGCTCCACTCCCGCAGGCGGAACGGTCTGTTTCCCACCCAGTCCGCGCTTTTCATATGAAAGTAAGCGCGCAGGAAAGCGTGCACCCCTTGCCGACAGCCGCGCATATCTGCATCGGCGTCGGGGCCGGAGTAATACCACCAGTAATGCTTCCTCGGCCGCGGCAACCGCGCCAGCTCTTCCAGAACCGCCCCACCTTTGGATGATCCAATCTCCGGAATCCCGGAAAACGGCGCGCTCATCATCACCACCGAGCGGAACACGTCCGGCCGGAACAAACTGCACAACGCCGCGACCGGGCTGCCGAAATCATGCCCGACAACCGCGGCCACTGACCGGTACCCAAGCGCCCAGACCAGCCCCATCGCATCGCGCATGATGTTCAGCAGGCGGAAGCTGCAGACATCCCCCGCGTCCCATCCGGTTGTCAGCCCATAACCGCGCTGATCCGGCGCGACGACATGAAATCCTGCCTCGGCCATCGGCAGCATCACCTTCCGCCACGAATATGCCAGCTCCGGAAATCCGTGCAGCAGCAGCACACATCCCTGTCCGGAACCCTGAGAGCCCGCCTCCAGCACATGCATCCGCAGCCCGTTCACGCCATCCAGGAAGCGTGAGCGAATGCCGTCCGGAAGTGGCGGGGTCTCCATCACCCGCCCGATCCCCGTCGCGCGGTCACTTCGATCTCGATCTTCATCCGCTTGTCCGCCAGCCTGGCCGCGATCATCGTCGCCGCCGGCCCGGCGTCGCCGAATGCGTGCCGCAGCACCGGCCAGCACGGCTCGAAATCAGCCGGGTCGGGCAGAATGTAACGAACGCGCACCACGTCCTTGAACGAACTCCCCGCCTCCGCCAGTGCCCACGCGATATTTCGCAGCGCCTGCTCCGCTTGTTCCACAACATCGGTGGAGATCGTCGTGTTCGCGTAGTCGAAGCCGGTGGTGCCCGATATGAACACCCAGTCCCCATCCACCACGGCGCGCGAGTAGCCGATGCTCGCCTCAAAAGTGGACCCCGAGGTAATCCGCCGGCGCATTACGCCGCCACCGCCCGGATACGCGCCAGGCTTTCGTCGCGCCCGAGCGCGGTCAACACTGCATCGATCCCTGGACTGACCGTGCTGCCCGTCAACGCCGCCCGCAACGGCTGTGCAACTTGCCCGAGCTTCCGCCCGTGCTGTTCGGCAAACCCCCGCAGGATGGCATCAACCGCCGAAGGCGAAAAATCCGTTCCCCCCAGCTTTTCGGCCAGTTCACCCAGCATCGCGCGCGCCTCCGAGGTTAGTAGCCCCGCCGCCTTGGCGTCCAGTGGAAGCGGCGGCATGCGTGCCAGGAACGCCGCCGAGTTAGCCAGCTCAACCAAAGTTTTGGCCCGCTCTTTCAGCTCGGGCATCAGTGCCCGGATGCGCGCCACCGCCGAGTCATCCACGCGCAGCTCCGGCCTGCCCCGCAGCCGGTCCACGACCTCCCGTACCAACCGTTCGCTATCGGCCTGCCGGATGTAGATTCCGTTCAGATGCAACAGTTTCGCATAGTCCACCCGTGCCGCCCCACGGCCCACCCCATCCAGATCGAACAGCCGGACCGCCTCCGCACGATCCAGAACCTCCAGATCCCCGTGCGCCCACCCCAGGCGCAGCAGGTAATTGCAAAGCGCCTCCGGCAGGAATCCTTGCTCGTGGAAGTCCAGCACGGAGACCGCGCCGTGCCGCTTTGAGAGCTTCGCGCCATCTGCGCCATGAATCAGCGGGATATGCGCGAAACGCGGCGGCTCCCAGCCCATCGCCCGATATATTTGCACCTGCCGGAACGTGTTGGTCAGATGATCGTCCCCGCGGATCACATGGGTAATCCCCATATCGTGGTCATCCACAACCACCGCATGCAGATATGTCGGCGTGCCGTCGCTGCGCAGAAGGATCATATCGTCCATCTCGGCATTCGCTACCCGGACCGTGCCCTGCACCAGATCCTCGACCACCGTCTCGCCCTCGCGGGGCGCCTTGATCCGGATCGCCGGCGCCACCCCCGGCGGAGCCTCCGCCGGGTCCCGGTCCCGCCACCGCCCGTCATATCGCACCGACCGCCCCTCCACGATCGCCTGCTCTCTCATCTGCCGCAGCTCCTCGGCCGTGCAATAGCAGCAATAGGCTTGCCCCGCGGCCAGCATGGCATGCGCTACTTCAACATGGCGGGCCTCCCGGGTGGACTGGAACACCGGCGGCTCGTCCGGCTGCAGATCCAGCCAGGCCAGCCCGTCCAGGATCACCTGCGTCGCTTCGGACGTGCTCCGCTGTCGGTCCGTGTCTTCGATCCGCAGCAGATACGCGCCCCCGTGATGGCGGCTGAACAGATAATTGAACAAGGCCGTCCGGACGCTGCCGATATGCAGCATTCCGGTCGGGCTGGGCGCAAATCGGGTGCGGACGATCATGCGGCGGTTTACCCCGTCCGCTCCCTGGGCGAAACCTGCGGGAGATTTCACCGGCATCCGCCCGCCGTGTAGGCTGGCGCATGTCCTATCGGAGCCCTCGATGGCGACAGCAGACACTCCGACCACCAACTCCGGCCATGATTTCATCCGCGAGATTGTCCAGGAGGATATCGCTGCAGGCCGGGTGAAGACGGTGGTCACGCGCTTTCCGCCCGAGCCGAACGGCTATCTGCATATCGGGCACGCCAAAGCGATTTGCCTGAACTTCGGGATCGCCGAGGAATATGGCGGCCGCTGCCACCTGCGCTTCGACGACACCAACCCGGCCAAGGAAGAGCAGGAGTATATTGATGCCATAAAGCGGGATGTGCATTGGCTGGGCTTCGATTGGGGCGAGCACCTGCACCACGCCTCGGATTACTTCGAGCAGCTCTACGAATGGGCAGAGTATCTCGTTCGCCACGGCCAAGCCTATGTAGACGATACGCCACCGGATCAGATGCGCGCCCAGAGAGGAACGTTGACCGAGCCGGGGCAGAATTCGCCCCATCGCTACCGCTCGGTCGAGGAGAACCTCGATCTGTTCCGCCGCATGCGCACCGGGGAGTTCCCCAACGGCGCGCGAGTGTTGCGCGCGAAGATCGATATGGCCTCGCCCAACATGAACCTGCGCGACCCGGTGCTGTACCGGATTTTGCACGCCGAACATCCGCGCACCGGGAACACCTGGCGCATCTATCCGACCTACGATTACGCACACGGCCAGTCGGATGCGATCGAAGGCATCACACACTCGCTCTGTACCCTCGAGTTTGCGGATCATCGGCCCCTGTATGACTGGCTGATCGAGAACCTGCCGGTGCCCGCGCGTCCGCATCAGTACCGAGTTCGCGCGGCTGAATATCGCCTACACTGTGATGTCAAAACGCATACTCACGCGGCTGGTGACCGAAGGCCGGGTCTCCGGCTGGGACGATCCGCGCATGCCGACGCTCGCGGCGATGCGCCGGCGCGGCGTGCCCCCGGCAGCGCTGCGCGATTTCGTGCGCCGCAGCGGCGTCACCAAATCCAACAGCGTCAATGAGTTCGCGGCACTGGAATATGCGATCCGCGAGCTCCTCAACCGGACGGCATCACGGCGGATGGCGGTGCTGCATCCCTTAAAACTGGTGATCGAGAATTGGCCGGACGGGAGCACGGAAACGCTGGAGGCGGTCAACAATCCGGAAGATCCGGCTGCAGGCGCGCGGCCCGTGACCTTCGGGCGCGAGCTTTATATCGAGCGTGAGGATTTCATGGAGGATCCGCCAAAGAAGTTCTTCCGGCTGGCGCCAGGCCGCGAGGTTCGCTTGCGGTATGCTTATTTCGTCACCTGCCGGGAGGCGGTGAAAAACGCCGCAGGTGAGGTGGTGGAGTTGCGTTGCACTTATGATCCGGAAACCCGCGGCGGCAATGCGCCGCCCGACGGCCGAAAGGTGCAGGCGACCTTGCATTGGGTCGCGGCAGTGGACGCCGTGCCGGCAGAGGTGCGGCTTTACAGTCATCTGTTCAGCCGTCCGGATCCAGGCGCCGATGGTGACATTATGGCCGATCTCAACCCGAACTCGCTGGAAGTGCTGCGCGGTTGCCTGCTGGAGCCGGCATTGGCCTCGGCGCAAATCGGCGAAGCGGTCCAGTTCGAGCGGCTCGGTTACTTCTGTGCCGATCCGGATTCAACGGCTGGCTGGCTCGTGTTCAATCGAACAGTGGGGCTGCGCGATACCTGGGCAAAAGTGCAGGGGGCGAAAGTGCAGGGGGCAAGGGTGCAGGGGCGCCCCTCATCTGCCGCGACCCCGCCCGCATAGCCGCCGTGCCCGGGCATCGCTTCGATCTCGATGCCTGGCTCGCGCGGATCGGCTACACCGGTTCCCGTACCCCGAGACTGGAGACATTGCAGGCACTCATCACTGCGCACTCCCAGGCGATCCCGTTTGAAAACATCGATGTCTTTCTGGGCCGGGTGCCCCGGCTTGACCTTGAGTCACTGCAAGCCAAGTTGGTCGGCGGCGGCCGTGGGGGCTATTGTTACGAGCAGAATTTGCTGTTCCGCGCCGGTCTGGCCGCCCTTGGTTTCACGGTCACCAGCCTCATGGCCCGGGTGATCCGCGGGTTGGCGGCCGACGCCGTGCGTCCCGCGACGCACATGGCGCTACAGGTCGATCTCCCGCAAGGAGCCTTCATCGTCGACGTTGGCTTCGGCGGCCAGACCCCGACCGCGCCTCTGGCCATCGGAACGAACCTCGAGCAGTCAACGCCGCACGAGATGATGCGGCTGCTGCCCGCCAGTGACGAACTGATCCTGCAGGCCAGGCTCGGCGATGAATGGCAAAACTTCTATCGGCTGTCACGACAACCGAGGCTGGCCCCCGACTACGATGTAACCAACTGGTTTACCGCGACACACCCAAACAGTCCCTTCGTCAACAACCTCATGGTGGCGCGTGCGGGGTCCGGCGCGCTGCGCCACACATTCCTCAACGGCCGGGTCACCAGCCGCCGTGGAGGGGAGCCGCTCGATCAGCATGTCCCGGATAAAGACTCGTATCCCGCCGTTCTGCAGCAAACTTTCAACCTGACTCTGCCGCAGAACGACCTGGTGGCAGCGCTCGCAGAAATGGATCGCCGCGGCATCGACGGCGCGACACACCCGTTCCTGGGCTGAAAGGCCCTCGAGCCGATTCCGATCAGGCCCTCGCCCGGCCGACGATCTGCGTGGGATTGACGAACCGCAGCGTAACCAGCAGCCAGACCATCGTCGCCACAGTGTAAACCACCGCCATCGCGTCGATCGACTGCTGCGGCCGCACCCCCGCGGCGAACACCGCGTAATACAGCGCGACAACCAACGTCTGACTGGTCGAGCCGGCGGTCAGGAACGTCAGCTCGAACATGGCGATGGTCCGCACCAGGACCAGCAGCAGCGCCGCCAGAATGCCGGGCGTCAGCAGCGGCACCAGCACCTGCGTGAACAACCGCCCCATGCCGGCCCCGAACACCCGAGCCGCCGATTCGATGCGCGGATCGATCTGTTCAATGAACGGGATCATGATCAGGATAACGAACGGCACGCTCGGCACCAGATTGGCCAGGATCACGCCCCAGATCGTCCCGGCCAGATGCGCCTGATACAACACCGTCGCGAGCGGGATGCCGTAGGTGATGGGCGGCACCAACAACGGCAGCAGAAACAGCAGCATGGCCGCGCGCTTGCCTGGAAAATCGCGCCGCGCCATCGCATATGCCGCAGGCACGCCGATCAGACCCGAAAGCAGCACGACCGCCGCGACCACCTCGGCTGTGACGATCAGGATCGCCGGCAGCCCAAACTCGTTCCACACCATGCCGTACCAGCGTGTGGTCCAGCCGGCCGGCACCCAGGTCGCGAACCAGTGCGTGCCGATCGAATCCAGCACCACCGTGGCGATCATCCCCGCCAGGTTCAGCACGAAGAAGGCGACCACCACCCAGACGGTGAACGCCCACATGCGGGCCCCGAGGGTTCTGTCGGCGCGCATCAGCCCTTTCCGCCCCCTGCGGGTCCGCTATAGACCAGCCCGCGGGCGGCCAGCAGGGCGATGACGATGACGATCTGCACCCCTGCCATCAGCATCGCGATCGCCGAGGCCAGCGAGTAGTCGTACTGCTCGAACGCCGCCTGATACGCCGCAATTGACATCACACGGGTGGTTCCGGCCGGCTCGCCCAGCAGGATCGCCGACGGGAACACGGAAAACGCCTGAACGAACGAAAGCGCCAGCGTGATCGTCAGGCCAGGGATCAGCAGCGGCAGCAACACGCGCCTGAATCGCTCCCGAGCGCCGGCCCCCAGCACCGCGGCAGCATTCTCCAGCGCCGGATCGATTCCGGTGACGTAAGACAGGGTGAGCAGAAACGTGAACGGAAAACCGGTGATGACCAGCGACAGGAACACACCCCAGTAATTGTGCAGCAACCGCACCGGTGAGCCGATCAGCCCGGCGTCCATCAGGACGCGGTTTACCCAGCCGCGGGGACCGAGATAGGTCAGCAATCCTTCGGCGACAAGCACGGTTCCGAGAGTAATCGGAATGACCAGAATGGTGGTGAGCAGCCGCTGATGCTTCATCAGGCGAACGCGCAGCGCGACCGGAACGGAGGCAACGACATTCAGCACCGTGACAGGAACCGCCAGTATAAGCGTCTTGGTGATCGTGCTATAAAGGAACGGATCAGAAAAGAACCTGGCGTAATTCCCCAGCGCACCGCCCTCTTTTGGCTGGAACGACAGCCACAGCCCGTAAAGAAACGGATAGACGAATAGCGCAAGGACAAACAAAACCGCGGGGACAACAAGCAGCGTCACGCCATCGATGCCGAGTGCGCGCAGCCGCAGGCGTCGTGATGGTGCCGTTTGCGCCGATATCGTTACGCTCATGTCCGCGCCTCGTCCGGATAGACAAGAACGCGCTCCGGTGGGGCGCCGAGGCGGATCGCCTCTCCGGCACTCACCCGACGCTCCGCACGGAAATACAGCTCCGTCCCGTCAGCGGCGCGGGCAAGGCCATAGAAATCCCTGCCGCGGTACTCTGCCGCTTCCACCGTGACGGCGATCGGGGCCCCGCCGCCGGGTGTCAGATCCTCCGGTCGGATCGCGACGATCGCCGCCCCATTAAGCTTCTCCATCGGCGTGCCCGTCAGTGTCGCGCCGGCAACCGAGACGCTGACGGCGTTACCGGCCGGCTGCACCCGTGAGCGAAGCAGATTTCGGTAGCCCATGAATTCGGCCACGTCGGGGTGTGCAGGGCGGGCATAGAGTTCTTCAGGACGGCCGACCTGGCGCATCTCACCCTCGCGCATCACGACGATGCGGTCGGCGAGCGACAACGCCTCGTCCTGATCATGCGTCACGTAGATCGTGGCGCAGCCCAGCGTGTTGTGGATGCGGCGGATCTCCGCCCGCATTTCCAGCCGCAGCTTGGCGTCCAGGTTGGACAACGGCTCGTCCATCAGTACCAGCGGCGGCTCGACTACGATGGCCCGGGCGATAGCCACGCGCTGCTGCTGTCCGCCGGAAATCTGCCCAGGCAATTTGTCCGCCTGTGCGGTCAGCCGCACCAGCGCCAGAGCTTCTTCGACCCGCCGCGCGATCTCGGCCTTCGGACGCCGTTGCGTCACCAGCCCGAAGGCGATGTTCTTCCGCACCGTCATGTGTGGGAACAGGGCGTAGTTCTGAAACACCATGCCAAAGCCGCGGCGCTCCGGCCCCAGTTCATCGATCCGCCGATCGTCCAGCCAGATCGCCCCACCAGTCAGATCGAGCAATCCGGCGATACAGTTCAGCGCCGTTGACTTCCCGCAGCCAGAAGGACCGAGCAGGGCGATGAACTCGCCCCGCTCGATCGTCAGGTTGACGTTCTTGAGCGCGTTCAGCACGCCGAAGCGGCGACTGATATGATCCAGGCGGAGAGCGCGGAAGTCCCGGGAAGCGATAGCCATCCTCTATTTACCAACGTTCGCGCCGATCTGCTGGTCCCAGCGCTGGAAGGCATTGACCATCTTCTGCGCCGGCAGCGGCGGGTTCTTTGGCGTTTCGGCCAGCAGCTTGGCATAGATCGGCCTGCCATATTCCTTGATAATCTTCTGATCCGCCTCGGGCGCCATGGAAAGCGGCACGTTTTTCACCGCCGGCCCGGGATAGAAATAGCCCTTGTCCCAGGCATAGGCCTGCGCCTTCGGCGTCAGCATGAAGTTCATCAGATTCAGCAGCACCGCCAGATGGTCGTTCGAGACGCCTTTGGGGATGCACATGTAATGTGCGTCAGTAACGAAATGGAATCCCTCGATTGTGCCGATCTCGGCCTCCTTCGGGACCACACCCAGCGCGCGGGGATTGATGTCCCACCCGGTCATCGTCACGGTCATCGAACGCGACCCCTCGCCCAGCTCCTTCATCACCGCGCCCGTGCCGGTGGGATAGTATTCGATATATTTGCCCAGCTCGCGCAGATAGGCCCAGGTCTTGTCCCAGCCCTTGGCTGGGTCCATCGGGTCCTTATCGCCCAGGATATAAGGCAAGCCCATCAGCCAGGCTCGCCCCGGACCCGAATTGGCCGGACGCGCGTAAATGAACTGCCCCTTGTGAGCCTTCCCCCAGTCCAGAAGCTCCTGCGAGGTTTTCGGCGGGGTTTTCACCATGTCCGGCAGGTATTCAAGCAGCGGGCCGCCCGGGCAATAGCTCACACACAGGCCCTGGTTCTCCGCCAGCTCCTGCATCTTTACCGCGCCCGCTTCCAGCACCTGCTCCGGGTTCGGCAGGTCGGACGCATAGTCGGGGAACAGCTTCACCCACAAATTCTGGTCGATGCCGGCGGATAGTGCGTCGCTGCCGGTGAGCACCATGTCGATATCCACCCGGCCGGCGGCCTGTTGTGCCTTCAGCTTGCCCGGCAGTTCCGGCGAAGTGGCCTGAGTAAAGTTGATCGCGGAGACGAGTTTCGGGTTTGCCTTCATATAGTCCTCGAACGCCGGGCGTGTGAGCTGCAGATTTCCAGCGACGTCTATGATGTTGATGGTGACCGGGGAACCGGGCAGCGACGGGGCGGCCTTGGCGCCAGTGCGCAAACCGAAGGCAGCCGCTCCGGCCATGCCACCAAGAACTGCTCGGCGTGTGGGTCTGATCAGGACCATATGCTTCCTCCCTGCATCTATGGTATCGATACCATATCGCCAATTGGGGCACAATGGAGCAGGGGACTTACCTATCGGGCGACCCGCGCGAACCATTACCATAGCCGACGTCGCCGAGGCCGCGGGCGTCGCGCCGATGACCGTCTCCCGCGTAATCAACGCACCGGAGCGGGTTGCGGCTGCAACGGCGGAACGGGTGAGGGAGGCCATCGCGCGGCTTGGCTATGTGCCCAACCTGATGGCGGGCGGACTGTCGTCGCGCCGGTCGCGCATGATCGCCGCGGTCGTGCCCACCATCGCCCATCCGATGTTTGCAGCGCTGATCGACTGCTTTACCGCGCGCCTTCGTCAGTCGGGCTATCAGGTGATGTTGTCGCTCACCGGCTATGCCGACGAGGGCGCCGAGTTTGAACTGGTGCACGGTCTGCTCGGGCGGCGGCCCGATGGCATCGTGGTGACTGGGACCGAACATGCCCCTCTGACCCGGCAGATGCTGCGGGAGGCCGGCATTCCGGTGGTGGAGATTTTCGACGCTGGCCCCGAACCGATCGACATGCTGGTTGGGTTCGATCACCGTGTCGTTGGGGCAAGCGTGGCCGATTACTTTCTGCTGCGTGGTCACGACAATTTCGCCATGTTCGCTGCTTGTGATCGGCGTGCCCTGGCTCGGCAGTGCGGTTTTCTGGACCGTGTCCGCAAGGCCGGAGCGCGGGTGATCGCCGATCCGATACTGCCGGCCCCCAGCACAATCACGGCTGGGCGCGAAGCGATGCGCGCCCTGGCCCCGCACCTCGATCGCCGCACCGCCTTGTTCTGCAGCTCCGACCTGCTCGCCTTCGGGGCAATCGTGGAGGCTCGCCGGCACGGCATCGGCGTGCCCGACCATCTTGCGGTGTGTGGTTTTGGCGACTTCGAAATCGGGGCGGCCAGCGAGCCGCCATTCACCACCGTGGCCGTGGAGGCTTCGCGGATCGGGCAGGACGCGGCGGAGATCATCCTGGCAAGATTGGCCGGCGAGACCGCGCGCGGTCGGGTCGAGGTGCCATTCCGCATCGTGGAGCGGGCTTCGGGGTGATGGACGGCTCCCGCCGAAGCAGGGCAACGAAAAGACGGAGGATCCGATGAAAATTGACGATATCTCGTGTTACGTTCTGCTCGCGCCCGACATGAACGTTGACAGCACGTCATCTGCGCAGGACAGTTTCGTCGTCATTATCCGCACCGACGAGGGAATTGACGGCATCGGCGAATCTGACGTGAATCCATGGATTGCACGGGCATGCGTCGAGGCGCCCGGGACGCACACGATGGGGCAGGGGGTTCGCGAGATGCTGATAGGCGCGGATCCGTTATCGATCGAGGATCTCTGGCGCCGCCTATACGTCGGAACCGCGATGAATGGGCGGCGTGGTGCGGTGATCCATGCACTCGGTGCGATCGAAATGGCGCTGTGGGACATCAAAGGGAAGGCACTCGGCAAGCCCATCTTCGAACTGTTGGGCGGAGCAGCGCAGGAGCAAATCGTTCCCTATGCTTCGTTACAGCCGGACGGCAGCACTTGGCAGGAATACCGCGATTCCCTGTGCGCATGGGCGGAACGCGCCAAAGGATTGGGCTTCCGGGCGGTGAAGGCTGAGGTGACGATGAACGGGCCGTACGCGCACCACGGAATGCACGAGGACTATGACAAGCACACGCTCGTCGTAGAAGCAGTGCGCAAGACGCTTGGGCCTGACATCGCGCTTATGGTCGATGTGCAGTACATGTGGCCCGACGCTCAGACGGCGATCCGAATTGTGCGCGACTGGACGGATTTCGGCATATTCTTCTTGGAAACTCCGATCTGGATCGACCGCATCGACGAATACGCAAAGCTGCGAGAACTTTCCGGAATTCGGATCGCTGCCGGCGAGTGGCAGGCGACACGGTACGAGTTCAGGGAACTGCTGGATCGCGGCGCCCTGGACGTGCTTCAGCCGGATGTCGGGCGTGTCGGCGGTTTCGGGGAAGCGATGGCCGTTTGCGATATGGCGCGGAAAAGCCAAAAGCTGATTGTGCCGCACTGCTGGAAAACCGGGATCTCGGTGACCGCGACGGCGCATCTCGCTTTCGCCAATGAGCATTGCCGGTTTATCGAGTATTTGCCACCCCAGCTCTGCACCTCCGTTCTGCGGAAAGAGCTCGCATCCGACGGATTTGGCTTCGCCAACGGTCTGATCCAGAAGCCGGTAAAGCCGGGGTTGGGCGCCGAACTCAATCGTGATGCACTGCATCGCTTCAGGGTAGCGTGAACCGGCCTGGTCTAGCGAAACACCACAAACCGCCGCTCCACTTGTGAGACCAGACGTGCCGTGACAAGTGTCAGCACATAGTAAACAACCGCCACAAAAGTATACGCTTCGAAGGCGCGGAATGTATCTGCGGCCACGATCATGCCGACGCGCATCAGATCGGTCACCGAGAGTATCGCGACGAGAGAGGAATCCTTCAGCATCCCGATGAAGCTGTTAGCGAGCGGCGGGAAGATGATCCTGAGCGCTTGTGGAAGTATGACGCGATGCATGGTCTGAAACCGGGACAGACCGAGTGAATAGGACGCCTCGATCTGACCCTTCGGAATCGCCTCGATGCCGGCGCGGAACACTTCCGCAAGAAAGGCGCCGTAGGTAACGCCTAATCCGATAACCCCGGCGTTAAATGCCGAGATGTCAATATGCAGAAGCAGCGACACGCCGTAATAGAGCCAGACGAGCGTGACCAGCAGCGGCACGCCGCGAAAGAAGTCGATGTACGCGACCGCCAGCAGCCGGGGAATGCGCGGGTTGGATACCCGGATGATTCCCGCAATCAGGCCGATGATGATAGCGAGGCACTCGGCAACGATCGAAACCTCAAACGTTACGAGGAGCCCCCAGGCGAACATCGGAATATACGGGAGCAGAACGCCCCAGCGGAAGGTATACGTCGCCATCAGCGCTCGTCCTGGTCAGTTTCGATTGTCGCCGGAACTGCCGGCAGGATGGATAGCACCGGAGCCGGGCTTTTTTTGGCCCGGGCTTCTTCTGGCTTGGAGCCGGGCTGCCGGGTGCAGCCGGCGAGGGCCGCTTAGTATCCGCCGCGTAAAAGCTGGAGCTGAGCGATGGGCGGCTCCCAGCCAACATCTTTGAGGTAGGTGGCTCGATACTGCCCGGAGTTGATCCAATCCTGCACCTGCACATCGACCCAGCGGCAGAACGCACCGTTGCCCCGCAACACGCCTCCGCCGGAGGGGAAATTGCGCAGGTACGGCTGATGCCGGCCGTCGAGCAGCACCTTGACCGAATTGGGATGTTCTTTTGCGTATGTCAGCGCGCTGACGTCGTCCGAAAGCGTAGCGCCGGCGCGCCCGGTCGCAACCTGGAGAAACGCGTCGAGCGGCCCGTTCACGTCAACCGGCTGCGAATTGGCGAAAACGCTGCTCCTGATCTGCGATTCCACTGTAGATAGCTGGGTCGCAATCTTGACATCAGGTTTGTTGAGCGCCGCAACCACCTGGTCCGCGGTCGCGTTTTCCGGGAGTGGAGAGTTCGGCGGAACGATCACCACATCGCCCGTCGCCTCGAATGGTTTGCAGAAATCCACAACTATCGCGCGCGCCGGCGTCAGCGCCATCTGGGCAACGATAACGTCGATCTTGCCCGATTCCAGGGCTGGGATCAGCGCAGGAAACTCGACGTCCACGAAGGTGCATTTGACCTTGAGCGTGGCACACATGGTCTTTGCGAGATCTACCTCAAACCCTACTGGGTTCCCGCTGGTATCCCGATACATGATGGGTGGGTACTTAAGCTCCACGCCCACACGTAATTCCTTGTGGTCGAGAACCTGATCCATCAGGGATTTCGGCGCCTGCGCATGCGCCACGTTCACGCCCAGCGCCATGGCCGCCGTCGCACCGATCCACGAAACCAGGCGGAGGCCCGCAGTTCTTGTGTTCGTCATGACTCCCCCAACTTTTTTGGCCGTTCCGGCGAGTAACCCGATCGACTGCGTCTGCCGGGGCGGCTTTCCTGCTGTTCAGAATTGATGGTCCAACCCGTCAATGACGGTGTCAAGGCGAGTTGGGAACGAGATATCTCTCTCGGGGCGGGTTGCTTTTCGTCCTGGGGCCCCTCAAAGATCAGGCAAACGACCACTTAAGGGGAGCGAACATGCGAACACGCCGGATTTTGCCGTTGCTCGCCGGGATCGGCGCGCTGGTTTCCCTGGGCGTGGCCTCGGCCCGTGCCGACACGCTGGTGGTCTGCACCGAGGGCAGCCCGGACGCGCTGAACGCCCAGCTCAGCACCGCCAACACCACCTTCGACGTGTCGGAGCAGGTGGCCGACCGGTTGGTGGAAATGAAGACCGGCAAATCCGATCTGGTGCCGGCGCTCGCGGACTCCTGGACCATCTCGGAGGACGGGCTGACCTATACGTTCAAGCTGCGGCACGGGGTGAAGTGGCAGTCGAACGCCCACTTCAAGCCCACGCGGGACTTCAACGCCGATGACGTGGTGTTCAGCTTCCAGCGGATGTTCGACAAATCGAACCCCTTCTACAAGAGCGCGAACGGCTATTTCCCCGAATTCGACGACCTCATCGCGCCCAGCCTGCAATCCGTCGAAAAGGTCGATGACGACACGGTTGTCTTCCGCCTGAAGACCCCGCTGGCCCCGCTGGTGCCGTCCTTAACGGTGCAGTCGTTCTCGGTTCTGTCGGCCGAATACGCGGCGGCCCTGCTCAAAGCCGGCAAGCCGGAGCTGATGGACCAGCAGCCGATCGGCACCGGACCGTTCAGCTTCGTATCCTACCAGAAGGACGCCGTCATCCGGTTCCGCGCCTTCCCGGATTTCTGGGGCAAGACGGCGGCGTCGGATCGCGTGGCGGGGGTGGACAATCTGGTGTTCGCAATCACACCCGATCCATCCGTGCGCTATGCCAAGCTGCGCACCAACGAATGTCAGATCGTGCGCTATCCGAACCCGGCTGATCTGCCCGCCATGCGTGCCAATCCGGACATCAAGGTGCAGGAGGCCGAAATCGCCGGGACGAACTACATTCGGTTCCGCGTCGACCGGAAGCCGCTGGACGACAAGCGCGTGCGCCTGGCACTCGCCATGGCTATCGACATGCCCGACCTGGTGAAGGACGTGTTCCAGGGCGCGGGAACTCCGGCTGCGTCCCTCATTCCGCCGGCGCTCTGGGGGTATGATCCATCCCTGAAACCATATCCCTACGACCCGGCACAGGCGAAGAAGCTGCTGGCAGAGGCCGGCTATCCCGACGGGTTCTCGATGGACCTGTGGGCCATCCCGGTCGTCCGGGCCTACATGCCCAACGGGCGACGCACCGCCGAAATGATCCAGTCCGACTGGGCCAAGGTTGGCGTCAAAGCAAAGATCGTCACCTACGAATGGGGCGAGTATCTCAAGCGTGCCCGCGCCGGGGAGCCCGACGTGGCCGAACTCGGCGGGACCTGGGACTACCCGGACCCTAGCGAAATCCTGCTCGGCTTCGTCTGCGACTCTCCAGGCAACGCGATCCACTGGTGCAACAAGACGTACACCGATGCGGTGAACAAGGCGAATATCGTCAGCAACCAGAACGAGCGCGCGCAGCTCTATATTCAGGCCGATAAGGCGGTGTACGACGACGTCCCCCTGGTCCGGCTGGCTGACGTGAAAGCCTTTGTGCCGGTCCGCAAGAATGTCGAAGGTTTCAAGTTGCACTTCCTCGGCGGCCAGCCCTTCGGCGGCGTGTCGCTGAGCAAATAACGGAGCACCGAATGCAACTCGCTTTGTCCACCTGGCAGGAAGTCGAGGAGTACCTCCGCGGCTCGCGCGGCATCGTGGTGCCGATCGGCTCCGTCGAGCAGCACGGGCCCAACGGCCTGATCGGGACAGACCATCTTGATGCCGAATTCGTCGCCCGCGGCCTGGGCGACAAAATCGGTTGCATGGTGGCGCCGACCCTCGCTTATGGCATGTCGCAGCATCACCTTGGGTTCGCCGGCTCAGTCACGCTGCGCCCCTCGACTCTCATTGCCGTTGTTGGCGACGTCGTGCATTCCCTGCTCCGCCACGGGTTCGAGCGCTTCCTGTTCATCAACGGCCACGGCGGCAACGTCGCCACCGTCACGGCCGCCTTCGACGAGGTCTATGCGGGCGTCTCGGTCCGCGGGGACAAATCGCCCGTGCGGTGCAAAATGGTGTTCTGGTCCGGCGGACCGCGGTGCTCGAAGCTGGCGCAGGAGCTGTATGGCGATTCCAATGGCAGCCACGCCACCGCCGCCGAGGTCTCGTTGTCCCAATTCTACCAGCCGCATTCCATCAAGCAGGCGCAGATGTCGCCAAAGGTTGCGCCCAAGAGCAAAGGTTTCTACGACAGTGCCGATTATCGCCGGCGCTTCCCGGACGGGCGCATCGGTTCGGACCCCTCGCTCTCCACGCCTGAACACGGCGAGCGCCTTTATGCGGTCGCGGTCGAAGACATGGCCGAAATCTACAAAGCGTTCATGGCGGACTGAGCCGGGCCGGGCGTGGCCGTCTTTCTGACCCGCCGCCTCGGCCTGGTTCTGGTTACGCTGTTCGGCATCACCGTCGTCGCCTTCGGGCTGATCCACCTCATCCCCGGCGATCCAGTGATGCTGATGTTCGGCGAGCGGAACGTCGATCCGGCGCAGTTGAACGCATTGCGCGCGCGGCTGGGTCTGGGCCGTCCGCTGCTGGTGCAATACGGCCTGTATGTCTGGCACTCGCTGCACGGCAATCTGGGCCAATCACTGGCGACGCATGACCGGGTGATGACCGAGTTTCTGACCGCCTTCCCCGCCACAGTTGAACTGGCTGTAGCAGCCATGCTGATCGCGGTCGGGCTGGGCATTCCGGCAGGGATCATCGCGGCGCTGCGCAGAGGCGGCACCACCGACTACACGGTGATGGGCCTGGCGTTGACCGGCTACTCCATGCCGATCTTCTGGTGGGCCATCCTGCTCATTCTGCTGTTCTCCGTCACGCTGGGCCTTACCCCGGTCAGCGGGCGCATCGACATCGCCTATGACGTGCCGCCGATCACGGGCTTTATGCTGATCGACTCGCTGCTGTCCGGCGAACCCGGCGCCTTCGGCTCGGCGGTCGCGCATCTCATCCTTCCGGCGGTTGCGCTTGGAACCATCCCGCTGGCAGTGATCGCCCGGATGACCCGCTCCGCCATGCTGGAGGTGCTGAACGAAGACTATGTGCGCACCGCGCGTGCCAAGGGCCTGTCACCGTTCCGGGTAGTCGGCATCCACGCCCTGCGCAACGCGCTGATTCCGGTGATCACCGTCATCGGCTTGCAGGTCGGCAGCCTGTTCGGCGGCGCGGTGTTGACCGAAACGATCTTCGCCTGGCCGGGCGTCGGCAATTGGCTGATCCACGGCATCGCCCGCCGAGACTATCCGGTACTGCAAGGCGGCATCCTGATGGTCGCCACGATCATCATCCTGGTGAACCTGACCGTCGATGTCCTGGCCGGACTGATCAATCCTCGCATCCGGCATCGCAGATGAGCCTGACCCTCGCCGCCGATTCCCCGTCGCCCCTCACCGAGTTCCGGCGCCATTTCATCGCCAGCCGGAGCGCGGTCCTCGGCATGAGCATTGTCGCGCTGCTGGTGTTCGCTGCGGTCGCTGCCCCGGTTCTGGCGCCGCACGGGCCGGACGCGCAGATGCGAGAGGCGGTGCTGCATCCGCCTACCTGGTTTTACGGCGTCTATCCCCTCGGAACCGATGATGTCGGCCGGGATGTGTTTTCACGGTTGCTCTATGGCGCGCAACTGTCGCTTTCGATCGGCGCGATGGTCGTGGCGCTCGCGTTCACTGGTGGGACGCTGCTCGGGCTGATTGCGGGCTTTGCGGGCGGCGTCGTTGATGCGCTGATCATGCGCCTGATGGACGTTATGCTCTCGTTGCCAACGATCCTGCTTGCCATCGCGGTTGTCGCGGTTCTCGGGCCCGGGCTGACTAATGCGATGCTGGCGGTCGCTATCGTGCAGCTGCCGGGTTTTGTGCGGCTGACCCGCGCCGCCGTGCTGGTCGAACTGGGCAAGGATTACGTCGCTGCCTCGCGCATGGCCGGGGCGGGGCGCATCCGGCTGATGTTCCTGACGGTGCTGCCTAACTGCCTGGCGCCGCTGATCGTGCAGGCCAGCCTGGGGTTCTCCAGCGCCATCCTGGATACGGCGGCGCTGGGATTTTTGGGCCTGGGCGCGCAGCCGCCAACGCCGGAATGGGGCACCATGCTGGCCGACGCACTGCAATTCCTGCAAAGCGCCTGGTGGGTGGTCACCTTCCCGGGTCTGGCGATCCTGCTGACTGTGCTTGGCTTCAACCTGGTGGGCGACGGACTGCGGGACGCGCTCGATCCACGCCTGAAGCTGGGATGAGTCTCCTCCAGATCCGCAACCTCAGCGTGACCTTCCCCACCGCTCGCGGCGACCTTTACGCCGTAGAAGGGCTGGACCTGGATGTCTCCTCCAGCGAGGTGCTGGGCATCGTCGGCGAATCCGGCTCCGGCAAGTCTGTGGCGATGCTGGCCGTCATGGGTCTGATCCGCCGCCCCGGCCGCGTGCAGGCCGACATCCTCCGCCTCGACGGCGTCGACCTGCTGTCTATGCCCCCCCGCGCCCGGCGGCGCTTGGCCGGCAAGGACGTCGCCATGATCTTCCAGGAGCCGATGACCAGCCTCAACCCATGCTTCACGATAGGCTGGCAGATTGGCGAAACCCTGCGCGCCCATCTTGGCCTCTCCCGCGCCGAGGCACGCTCCCGCGGCATCGAGCTACTCCGCCAGGTCGGCATTCCCGCCCCGGAGCAGCGCCTCTCCGCCTTTCCCCATCTGCTCTCGGGCGGGATGAACCAGCGGGTGATGATCGCCATGGCCATTGCCTGCAATCCACGCCTGCTGATTGCCGACGAACCGACCACTGCGCTCGACGTAACGATCCAGAAGCAGATTCTCGACCTGCTCGCCGACTTGCAGCGCCAGCGCGGAATGGCGCTGATCCTGATCACGCATGACATGGGCGTGGTCGCGGACACCGCCGACCGTGTGCTGGTGATGTATGCCGGGCAGGCGATGGAAAACCGGCCCGCAGCGGCGCTTCTGGAAGCTCCCGCTCATCCCTACACGGCCGCCCTCCTTGATTCGCTGCCCGAGCATGCGGACAAAAAGCGCAGGCTGGCCACGATCCCCGGTGTGGTCCCGGGCATCGCCGACCGTCCGGAGGGCTGCCTGTTCTCGCCCCGCTGCCCCTTCGCGCTGGATATCTGCCGCAACCATCGCCCCGATATTTCCGCGCTTCCGGACGGCAATGTCCGCTGCTGGGCGCCCCTGTCATGCTGCTGAGCGCCAGCGATCTGGTGCGCACCTATCGCGTCCGGCGGCCGCTGCAGCGCCCAGTGGATCTGCACGCCGTCAACGGCGTGTCCTTCACCCTCGAAGCCGGACGGACCCTCGCGGTGGTGGGCGAAAGCGGTTGCGGCAAATCGACTTTGGCAAGAATGGTGACATTGCTGGAAACGCCCAGCTCCGGCCAGGTGGAGATCGAGGGCAAGCCCGCCGATCCGTCCGACCGCGAGACGCGCCGGGCGGTGCAGATGGTGTTCCAGGACCCGTACGGGTCGCTCAATCCCCGGCGCACCGTTGCTGGCATCCTGGAAGAACCGCTGGCTATCTCAGGCGTGTCGGGCCGGCAGCGCAGGGAGGCCGCTCTTGCAATGATGGCCCGGGTCGGGCTGCGGCGGGATCAGGCCGGACGCTATCCGCACATGTTCTCCGGCGGGCAGCGCCAGCGCATCGCCATCGCCCGGGCGTTGATGCCGCAACCGCGTATCGTGGTGGCGGACGAGCCGGTCTCGGCCCTGGACGTTTCGATCCGGGCCCAGGTGCTCAATCTGCTCCTCGATCTACAGGAAGAATTCGGCCTGGCCTACCTGTTCATCAGCCACGACCTTGCGGTGGTGCGCCACATCGCCGATGCGGTGATGGTGATGTACCTTGGCCGTGTGGTCGAGCATGGCAGCCGCGATGCAGTGTTCGACCGGCCGCTGCACCCCTATACGCGGGCGCTGCTCGCTGCCACTCCAGGGCTGAAACCGTCGCAGGCGCAAGAACCCGTGCGCGGCGAGCCACCATCCCCGCTCACCCCGCCCTCCGGTTGCGCGTACCGCACGCGCTGCCCGCATGCGACTGCTATCTGCCGAGAGGTGCGGCCGGAGTTGGTGCCGGCCCTCGATGGCTGGGTGGCATGCCACCACGCGGGTGACCTGGAGTGACCCGCGTTCCCGTAGATTTGCTGCGACCGCGAAGGTTGCGCACCGGCACTGGAAGCCATAATTTTCCCCGCAGGGGGCAATCCCGGGGGATTGGGCCGCCTATATCGGCCCAGAATTTAAGGACAACGCGCATGAGCGGCTCGGGCAAACAGTCCGTTACCATAACGGTTGACGGCTCCAACAAATCGGCTTCGCTGCCTTTGATCCAGGGCACCGCGGGGCCGCGTGTCGCCGACATCCGCAAGCTATACGGTGATCTGGGCATCTTCACCTACGATCCCGGTTACGGCGCCACCGCCGCCTGCGACAGCAAGATCACCTACATCGACGGCGACGAGGGCATCCTGCTTTACCGCGGCTACCCGATCGAGCAGCTCGCTGAAAAGTCCCACTTCCTCGAAGTCGCTTACCTGCTCATGTATGGCGAGCTCCCGGATCAGCGCCAACTGGGTGAGTTCGAGCGCGGGGTCATGCTGCACACCATGCTGCATGAACAGATCAAAAGCTTCTACAACGGCTTTCGCCGCGATGCTCATCCCATGGCGGTAATGTGCGGGGTGGTGGGCGCGTTATCGGCTTTCTATCACGACAGTCTCGACATTACGAACCCGGAGCATCGGCGTATCAGCGCCTTCCGCCTGATTGCCAAAATGCCGACGATCGCGGCCTGGGCACATAAATACAATGCAGGCCAGCCGTTCATGTACCCGCGCAATGATCTTGGTTATGCTGAGAACTTCTTGCGCATGTTCCACGCCGTTCCCGCCGAGGAATATGAAGTCAACAAGGTCTTAGCGAGGGCGATGGATTTGATCATGATCCTCCACGCGGATCATGAGCAGAACGCCTCCACCAGCACTGTGCGCCTCTCAGGCTCCACCGGAGCCAACCCGTTTGCCTGCATCGCCGCCGGTATTGCCTCGCTATGGGGTCCCGCCCATGGCGGCGCAAACGAGGCGGTGCTGAAAATGCTGGCCGAGATCGGCCACACAAGAAACATCCCGGAATTCCTCTCCGAGGTGAAGGATAAAGGCCGCCACACGCGGCTGATGGGTTTCGGCCATCGCGTCTATAAGAACTACGATCCACGCGCGAAAATCATCCAGCACGCCTGCCACGAAGTCCTGAGCGAGCTTGGGATCAAGGATGATCCGCTTCTCGACCTTGCAATGGAACTGGAAAAGATCGCTTTGAACGACCGGTATTTCGTTGACCGGAAGCTCTATCCCAATGTCGATTTCTATTCCGGTATCATACTGAAGGCAATGGGCTTCCCGACCAGCATGTTCACCGCGCTCTTCGCCGTTTCGCGGACCGTGGGGTGGATCAGCCAGTGGCAGGAGATGATCGAGGATCCAGAGCAGCGGATCGGTCGGCCGCGTCAGATCTACACCGGAGCGCCGCGTCGGGACTTCGTGCCGATGGAGCGGCGAGGATAGGCAGCACCGCTCGCCGCCTCGTCATTCCCCTTGAGTGAGCGCGACGCCAGCTGGCTGGCGGATCTGCTGGCCCACGGCCTGATCCGCGGCAGCTTCGTGTCTGACACGCAGACACAGGAGCAACGTGATCTGCTGCGCACCCGCAAGCAACTATTCGCGAGCGGACGCGCCACACCCAACGCATCCAACGGACCCTGGAGGATGCCAATATCAAACTCGACTCGGTGATCTCCGACATCATCGGAATGAGCGGCTGGGCGATGATCGAGGCCGTGATCGATCGCCGGCGAGACCGATCCCGCCACGCTGGCCGCGCTCGCCGATCGCCGCATCAAAGCCACGCCGCCGGCGCTATGCGAGGCCGTGCGCCGCTCCGCTTACACAATGTTCCGGACAGTCTCCTTCCTATAGGTTCGACGTCTCCCAAGTCCCAGTTGCTCTGAGCAGCTGAAACTAACCTCCCGCCGCCCCCTGCGTATTCACATAAATCGCATACAACCCATGGCTTGCCGCCATGAACAACCGGTTCCGCCACCGCCCGCCAAAACACACATTCGCACAACGCTCCGGCAGCCCGATATGCCCGATCGGCTCCCCAGCCGGATTAAACACCCTCACCCCATCCAGCTCTTCACTCCCCATCCCCCAGCCGCACCAAAGATTGCCATCAACGTCCACCCGGAACCCGTCGGGCGAGCCGCCCGCTCCTGCATCCAGAAACGTCCGCCCATTCGACAGCTGCGTCCCATCCGCAACCACATCGAACATCCGCAGCCGCCGGTTCGGCTCCGCCCGCGACTCCACCACATACAGCTTCGACTCATCCGGAGAAAACGCCAGCCCGTTCGGCCCGGGAATATCATCCGCAACCACCGTCAACGCGCCGGTCCGTCCGTCCAGCCGATACACCGCCGCCGGCGTTTCAGATTCTTTCTTCTCGCCCTCATAGTACCCCAGCAGACCGAACACCGGATCGGTAAACCACACCGACCCGTCCGACTTCACCACCACATCGTTGGGCGAGTTCAGGCGTTTCCCGTTGTAGCTGTCCACCAGGACCGTATTCCCGCCATCATACTCGGTCCGGGTCACCCGCCGGCCGCGATGCTCGCATGTCACCAGCCGACCTTGACGATCCCTCGTATTCCCATTCGCATTCCACGACGTCTTCCGGAACACGGAAACAACCCCTGTCTCCTCCTCCCATTTCAAAATCCGGTCGTTCGGAATATCGCTCCACAATAAGTACCGGCCGTCGCCGAAATACACCGGCCCCTCCGACCAGCGGCATCCCGTATAGAGCCGCTCCACCGACGCCAACGGCAGCCGGTATTTGTTGAAATCCGAGTGCAGCACGCGCACCGCAGGGTCAGGATAGCGCTCGCTCGGTTCCCACATTCTCATCACCCCTCTACCCCAGCACGCTCCAGATGCACCCGCAGCCGTCCGGCGGCCGCAAGCCCAAGCATGCGAAAATCCGACAGCAACGACCATGCCGGGTGCCCGAACGTCTCCGGCCGGTTCCCCTCCAGCAACATGTGTCCGGTCCATGCCAGCCCGTAACCCACCACCGGAGCGGCAATCACCAGCCGCCAGTCCCGCCGCACAGCGCCGGCCGTCAGCAGCCCCAGCGCCATCGAACTCCCGGCATAATGCAATGCGCGAGTGTCAGCCCGGCTATGCGCCCGCAAATACCGTTCCCAGAAGCCCGCGTACCCGCCACCCATAGGCGAATTCCTCCGATCCGCTATTCTGCCGCCAAACTAGCCCGGAGGAAACGCCGCATGGCTTCCAAAATCCTGATCGTCAACAACGTCTCCGAAGTGCGAGACATCGCGCCAAAATTCGCCCCGGCCGGATTTGATCTCGTGTTCGGTGCAGCAGGTTCCGCCGGATACCCGCGCGGCCCTGCCTGAAGCCGAGTATATATTCGGCCAGCCCGGCCCCATGGACGCCGACTTCTATCGCAGCGCTCCTAGCCTCAAGCTGGTCCAGCTGTTCAGCGCCGGCTATGACCGGGTGGATCTCGAAGCCGCCCGCAACGCCGGTGTTCCCGTCTGTAACAATGGCGGCGCAAACTCCATGTCCGTCGCCGAGCACTCCATCCTGCTCATGCTTGCCGTCTATCGCCGCCTGGCCTGGCAGCACGAAATGGTCTCGTCAGGGCGCTGGCGCGGCAATCAGGAAATCTCTGGCCTGCGCGAACTTCACGCCAAAACCATCGGCATTGTCGGCCTCGGTAATATCGGCAAGCGAGTTGCCCGCATCGCCTCCGGCGGGTTCGCCGCGCGCATTCAATACCACGACATCGTCCGCCTTTCCGAAGACCAGGAAGACGCCACCGGCTGGCGTTACCGCCTGCTCGACGAGCTTCTGCAGACCTCCGACGTCGTCACGCTGCACGTCCCACTGACTAAACTCACGCGCAACATGATCAGCTCACCACAGCTCGCGCTGATGCAGCGCCACGCCATCCTGATCAATGCCTGCCGCGGCGGTGTGGTGGACCTTCCCGCGCTGCACGACGCCCTCGTCTCCGGCAAGATCGCCGGGGCCGGCCTCGACGTCTTCCCGCAGGAACCACCGTCACCCGAGGAAGCGGTGCTCAGTCTCGACAACGTCGTGCTCACCGCGCATCTCGCCGGCAGTTCTTACGAAACCCGCGTCAAAATGCTCCGCAACGCCTTCGACAACACGCTCCGCGTCTCCCGCGGCGAACGCCCCTTCTGGATCGTTCCGGAACTGCGGGATATGCAGTTGCGCAAACAACCATCTCTCCCGCTTTGCGGAAGAGATCGCCCCGGCGAAAGCCGGGGCCGGTGAGGGCTACATCCGCCCCCCGTCCACAATCCACAACTGCGCGGAGCACATCCGGCTGTCATCCGATGCCAGCCACAGCACCACCCGCGCCAGGTCCACCGGCATGACCTTCTCTTTCAAACACTGAACCTGCATCAAATTCTTTTCAGCCTCCGGCGTCAGCCACAAATCGATCTGCCGCTGCGTCATCACCCATCCGGGAATCACGCAATTCACGCGAATCTTGTCCGCCCCGAGATCGCGGGCCATCGTTTTCGTCAGCCCCTCCACCCCGGCTTTCGCCGTGGTGTACGCAGGCATATTTCCTTGCAGCGCATGCCAGGAGACCGAGCCGAAATTGATGATCGACCCGCCGCCCGCCTGCTTCATCATTGGCGCCACCGCCTGGATCGCAAAGAACTGGTGACGCAAGTTCGTCGCCATCCGCTCGTCCCAGTATTCCGGCGTCACCTCTTCCCATTTGTGCCGCTGATCATGCGCCGCGTTGTTGACCAGCACGCTGACCGGGCCTAGCCGCTTCGCCACCTCCGCGATCGCGGCGCGCAACGCGCCGATATCCTTCAGATCGCAGTGCTGAAAGAACGGCTCGCCATGCCCCGCTTCCTTCAGCTTGCTCACCAGCGCCTGCGACGGCTCGTCGGCAATATCCACGAACGCCACCTTCGCGCCCTGTGCGGCGAACTGCGTCACATGCTCGGCGCCGATGCCGCTCCCGCCCCCACTGATGAAAACGACACGCCCCTTCAGGCTCGGATAAATCGCGAACTGCCCGCTCATGCCACCAAACCCCGCTCCTGCATCGCTTTGATCACATTGGCGACGATCGCATCGGGTGGCGGGGCCACATCCACCACGATCGGGTTCTCATCCGGCCCAGGTTCCTCCAGCGTCGCAAACTGGCTCTCGAGCAACGATGGCGGCATGAAATGGCCCTTCCGACTCGCCATTCGCTTACCAATCACGGTGTGCGTACCCCTCAGATAAATCAGCACCACGTTTCGCCGGCCGCCAATAATGATACCCCGGTAGCTCCGCTTCAGCGCAGAGCATGCCACGACGGCCGAGTCCCCTTCGGCCAGCTTGCGGTCTATCGCCCCGGCGATTGCCTGTAGCCACGGCAACCGATCCGCATCGTCCAGCGGAATGCCGCTCTTCATCTTGGCTACATTCGCCGGAGGGTGAAACTCATCGCCTTCCAGCACGTCCCACCCCAGCCGGGCCGCAACGCCTTCGGCAATCGTCGTCTTGCCGCTGCCGGATACGCCCATCATCACGGCAACGATCGGCTGCGCCATGCGCTCTATTTCTCGTGCAGCATGTGCTCAAGATGCCCGCCGAAGCCGAACCGCATCGCCGATAAAATCTTCTCACTGAACGTATGCTCTCGCCGCGATCGGAACCGCGCAAACAACGACGCCGCCAGAACATCCGCCGGCACCGATTCCTCCACCGCCGCATCAACCGTCCAGCGGCCCTCGCCCGAATCCTCTACAAAACCGGAGAACTTCTCGAGCTCCTCATCCTTAGCCAGGGCCTCTGCGGTCAGATCCAGCAGCCAGGACGAAATCACGCTGCCCCGCCGCCATACCTCCGCGACGTCACCGATGTTCAGCCTGTATCGCTCATCCTCTGGCAGATCATCACGGGACTTGTTCTTCAGAATATCGAACCCTTCCCCGTAGGCCTGCATCAGGCCGTACTCGATCCCGTTATGCACCATCTTCACGAAGTGTCCCGCGCCCGGAGGCCCAGCGTGGATGTAGCCCCGCTCCGCCCGCGGATCCCGCCCTTCACGATCCGGAGTGCGCGGAATACTGCCAAGCCCCGGCGCCAATGTGTTGAAGATCGGATCGAGGTGATCGACCGCGTCCTTATCGCCCCCGATCATCATGCAATAGCCGCGCTCCAGCCCCCAGACGCCGCCCGATGTCCCGCAGTCCACGTAGCGAATGCCCTTCTCCCGCAGCGCCTTCGCCCGACGGATATCGTCCTTATAGAATGTGTTGCCGCCATCGATGATGATATCGCCGCGTCCCAGCTTCGCTGCCAGCGTCTGAATCATTGTTTCAGTGATTTTCCCGGACGGCAGCATCACCCACACGGCCTTCGGACTCTCGCGCAGTGCCTGCACGAGCTGGTCTACCGAACCCGACGGGCTCGCTCCCTCCGTGCCCAGCTCCTTCACGGTGTCGGGGTTGACGTCGAACACGACACAGGAGTGTCCCGCCTTCATCAGACGGCGCGAAATGTTCGCCCCCATCCGCCCCAGTCCCACAACGCCGATCTGCATATCGCCGTCTCCTGAAAGTCCTCGCTCAGAGGATGTTACGGGTTCTCATATTCCGCAAGACACCAGACCCGCTCCCGCGCCCCATATCCCGGGGCTTCAATCCGGGCGATATCCGCCAGCACCCCCGGGGTCCGCTCCTTCCCGCTGAAATCCCGCCCCAGCTTCGTCCACATCGACTGACGCAAGCCGCAAAATCCGGCATCTCAGGCTCCTCGGTTTGCGGCTCATCAGCGGGCGCGCCCGACAGGGAAGATCGGTGGCCCCGACAGAGCAGGCTTGCAAGCGGTGGGCCAGTTGCCGAAGATGATCGCATGTTGCTCGGGGAGACCACACCGCCGGTCGCGCCCGCGGTTGTGACGCGGCCTTACCCAGCGGCGTTTGCTGCGCTGGATTTGGGTACGAACAACTGCCGCATGCTGGTCGGGACACCGGCCGGGCAGGGGTTTCGGGTGCTGGAGAGCTTCAGCCGGATCGTCCGGCTCGGGGAGGGGCTGCAGAGCACGGGCCAGCTCAGCCTCTCGGCAATGGACCGGGCGCTATCGGCGCTGGAGGCTTGCGCCTCACGGCTGGCAAGGCGGCCGATCCGCGCAAAGCGGGCAATCGCCACGGAAGCGTGCCGGCGCGCCGCGAACGGACTGGAATTTCTGGCCCGGGTGAAGGCGGCGACCGGGCTTGCGTTCGATGTCATCTCGACGCGGGAGGAGGCAGAACTGGCGCTGGAAAGCTGTCGGCCGCTATTGGCGGGGAATGCTGACCGCGCGCTGTTGTTCGATATCGGCGGCGGATCAACGGAGCTGGCGTGGGTGCGCATCGATCCTTGCCACGGTCCGGTGCTGGTGGGCTACGCGTCGCTGCCGATCGGGGTTGTGACGCTAGCGGAGGAATATGAGGCGGAGCGCTTCACAACCGACGGGTTTGAGGCGATGGTCGCAGCGGTGACGGACCGGCTGGCTGCGTTCGAGCGGGTGCATTGCATCGCGCATGAAATCCAGAGCGGACGCGTTTTGTTGCTGGGGACGAGCGGAACAGTCACGACGCTCGCCGGGGTGGCCCTGGATCTGCCGCGGTATCAGCGGTTGCTGGTTGATGGGATAACCTTGAGCAATTCGGCGGCGTGGCTGGCGCTTGACCGGCTTCGTGCAATGGGCAGAGAGGGACTGGAACAGCACCCGTGCGTCGGACCGGAGCGGGTGGACTTCGTGTTGCCGGGCTGCGCGATTTTTGCGGCGATCACGGAGATGTGGCCGGCGGCCAAGGTGGTTGTGGCCGACCGGGGTCTGCGGGAGGGAATGCTGATCCGGATGATGCGTGCCGACCGGACGCGTCGCGGACGCTCCGGTATGCGCAATCGTTACGGATGAAATGACATCACGCCCGAAAGGGCCCGGTGCGCCGCGGGGGCTGAGCGTGCCGGTGCGGAGCGCGGGAGGACGCAGCGGCGCCTCGCAGCGGTGGCTGGCGCGTCAGTTGAATGATCCTTATGTGCGGGCTGCGCGTTTGCAGGGCTGGCGCTCCCGGGCGGCGTTCAAGTTGCTGGAGATGGACGACCGGTTTCACGTGCTTCGCAAAGGAGCGCGTGTGATCGATCTGGGGGCGGCGCCAGGCGGGTGGGTGCAGGTGGCGTTGGAGCGAGGGGCGGCGACGGTCGTCGGGGTTGATCTGCTGGCGGTCGATCCAATCGTGGGGGCGGTGCTGATCCAGGGAGATTTCGCTGATCCCGCGATGCCGGTGCGACTGTCAGGCGCGCTGGGCGGCAAGGCCGACCTGGTGCTGTCCGATATGGCTCCGAACACGACAGGTCATGCGGCAACGGATCATCTGCGCATCATGGCCCTGGCCGAGTTTGCGCTAGATTTTGCGACGGATACGCTGGCCCCCGGCGGAGCGTTCGTGGCGAAAGTGTTCCAGGGCGGCTCGGAGCGGGAGATGTTGACGCGGATGAAGCAATCGTTCGTAACGGTGCGACATGTGAAGCCGCCGTCAAGTCGCAAGGAGTCAAGCGAGCTGTACGTTGTGGCACTGGATTTTCAGGGGTGAGAGAGGGGTTTTGTTGGCTTGCTCGCTTCTTTGGCCGCCTGGGCTTGCTTCGGCCCCGATGGGGCCTCGCAATGACAATTTCGTACGGACCACAATGACAGGTTGCTGGGCCACGCAGTGACGACAGACGATCAGTCGCTCTGCTTGGCTAGCTGGGCGGCACCAATTGCCTCATCGATGACGTCGAGAAGGTTGGCGATCGAGAAAGGCTTAAGGATATAGGGCCGGGGCCCTCCGGAGATTTGGCGCATTTGGGACGGATCTCCGGTCATGAGGACGACGGGGATCTTCAAACGGTCTGACTCCAGGACGACCTGCCACATGGTGCCACCTGGAAGGATGCAGTCGAGCAGGACCAACGCGATGTCGCCCGAGAGGAGGAGGTCGATCGCCTCGGGCACTGATGGGGCGCGGAGGACATTATAGGAGTTGCTGAGCGCGTCGGAAATCAGGCCTGCGATAAGGTCCTGGTCCTCGACAACGAGAATTCCGGGTCGTTTTGTCATTTGCCGGCCACTTCTCCTGCCGTGAGTTGTGGCGGAACATGAGCCGACGCCAGGATCTCAAAGCTTACCTGTTAGTCTAGCGGAGTTTTTAGTCTAGCGGAGTTTCCCGAACGCGTAGACTTGCCGTTTGCGTGAAGGGGCTTCATCGTCCGGTGATGTGATTGTCGCTGCCACGGCACTGCGCACCAACGTGGTGGCGATGGCCGCCGCCAAGTACTCGGCCTCGACATCGGGCCCTCGGAAGCGGGGGCGCATTGCATCAGCGTAGTCTTGAGGCACCGCGCTTCTTTCCCAGCCCCGTGGAGCGTCGCTTGCCGGCGCTCTCGTCGTTGCGGGGGCATAGCCCGGCCCACGAGATCAGATGGTCGGCCGTTGGGAACCGACGCATGTCCGTGCTTGAAGCTGGCGACCGCGGCGCGGGAAAGGACGTAGCCGAGCTCATCCGCTTCACCTCGGCGATCCTGCCGCGCTGGGCCCGGCGCGCACGCAGCCTGGATACCTTGCTGCCCATCCTCTACCTGCGCGGCGTCTCCATGGCCCGCTATTTTCCCGGACGGAAGCAAAGTTCAGGCTCACAAACAGGCCTACGCAAATTCTGCAGGCCGCGGGCGATGAGGCGGGCTGACCGGCGGTTATCTCGTCCAAGGGTGGCCTCAGTCGCGGTGGAGGAGAATGTGGCCGGAACGAGAAAACGGCTCTTCAACCGAACCAGAAAGCTGCACAAACGGTTTAACCTAACCGGGTTGAAATGAGCGTAGCGCGCACGGACAACCGTACAGTCCGGCGAGTGCGTTGATCTGGGTCACCAGCAGGTCCGAGGAGCGATCAAGCAGGGTAACTGTAAAGAAATAGGTCCGGCCCCAAACTCGATTGCGGCGATAATCTGGCATTCGCGGAGACTACACGCGCCGCGGCGGAATGCGCTTCGCTATTCCATCCGTAGGACGGCGGACAGCCCCGGACGGAGTTTGTCCGGCAACGATAGCGGAACCATGATCCCCGGCGCATTTCGCTGCCGCCCTGCTGCACATTTGCGTCCTCTGGGCCTAAACTGACTCTCTCCCATTTGGAGCGCGACTTTCTGCTTTTGCCCGCCTCTGGATGCGGTGCGCCTGGTTACCCGGTGAGCGAACCCCGAGCAGATTGAAAGCCCGACGCTGAACCCGCACATGGCCGTTCGGCAGGGAGCGGGCGATCTCGATGGCTTGCGCCGTGGGAAGCAGTCTCTCACCGCCCAAAATGACACGCATTTGCTCGACCTGCTCGGGGTTCCGTTCCGAGACGCAGGCCAGGAGTGCGCGGTCCTCTTGCCGACCCACTCTTATCGCTGTGCCACCATGAACCGCCGGCGGAACGGGAGCAGGGTGGTGCCGTCGGGGCGGCGCGGATAGTGCGGCCGGACGGCATCGGCGTAGGCCTGGCGGAAGGCTTCGCGCATGTCCGGCGGCAGAACATCCAGAAACGGCCGAAGGCTGCTGCCGGTGGCCCATTGCATGACGGCATCCTCGCCCTGCAGGGCATGCAAATAGGTGGTTTCCCACATATCCAGCCGGGCGGCGTGAGGCCGCAACAGGTCCCAATAGGTTTCCGCCGGGAAAATATCCGAGGCGGAGGCGATGCCGCGGAGCGTCTGTGACCACGGACCCTCTGCGGCGGTCTTGGTTTGCAGGCGGCGCAGCGGTGCGTCGTGCATGGCGGGCATCTGCACCGCGAGCACGCCGCCGGGGGCGAGCAGTCCCATCAGGCGCGGGAACAGCAGGTCATGCGCGACCAGCCAATGCAGGGCGGCGTTCGAGTAGATGACATCAGGCGGGCGATCCGGCTGCCATGCGGCGATATCCGCCTGCTCGAAACGACAGTCAGGCGCAGCGGCGCGCGCCTTGGTCAGCATGGGTGCGGATCCGTCCACCCCCGTCACCTCGGCGCCAGGAAAGCGCCGTTTCAGGATGGCGGTGACGTTTCCGGCGCCGCAGCCAAGGTCCACAACGAAAGCAGGATCCTCCGTCGCGACATGGGCAAGCAGATCAAAGGCCGGGCGCAGACGTTCGTCGCCGAAGCGAAGATACTGCTCAGGGTCCCAACTGGCGGACGGCATGTCAGCGTTGACGCCGCATCGTTTCCCAGCGGTCGTAATAGCGCTTGATGGAATACAGTCCGGCAAACGCGGCTATCAGGAACACGGCGATTCCCGGCCAGTACCATCCGCCGGCGAAGCTGATCATGACGAGACCGCCGATTGCGATGGCCCCGGCAATGAAGACGAAGAATAGCTCGCCAAGCGGTATGTCGTCGTCCATTCCATTCACCTCCTGTGAGGACCGATGATTTTATGCGGCCCGCGACGGCTTTGACGCAATTGGGCGGGACGCAGCTTCCCTTCCCGCATTGAACAACTGCGCGACGAACTGACGGTCACCGTTGAGCTTCGATCCTACGGGCAGATTGTGCAACGCGGGGTCGGCGTCGAACACGGTCACAGGAAGACACGGCGGAAGGCCGGCCAACTCGGCCGAAAGTACGGCGTGGCAGGCGATTTCGTGCAGCCGGCTGCTGATCTCGGCGGGGGTGGACGGCACGCCCGGCCGGCGGCGCGGCTGGGCATGGATCAGCACGAGTTGGTCGGGGGCCCGGGGGATCATCAGCGGCGCGAGCGGAGGATTGCCGGCGCAGCCGCCGTCCCAGTAGGCGCGACCCCGGATGGTGACCGGCGCAAAAACCAAAGGCAGGCAGCAGGATGCGAGCAGGACATCGACGTCGATCTGCTCGTTGCCAAAGAGGACGGCTTCGCCGGACTCGATGTCGGTCGCGGCGACGGTCAGCCGAGGCGCCGACGGATGGGCGAGACGGTCGCGATCGAGCAAGCCCTCCAGCAGGTTGCGCACGGGTGCGCGGCCGAGGGATTGATCTGGGCGGGGCCGAAGACGCGCGCAGCCATGTCGAGACCCCACCACATGGCGGACCGGGTGATGTCCCAGCCCCAGAGCCAGCCCCAGAGCCAGGCCAGCAAATGATGCGCTTCGGTGATGCGGTCCCACATCAGCCGCATCTCGCAGCGGGCGCCCTGTGGTCCGCCCTGAACCCAGCCCTGCGCCAGTAGGGTGCCGAGGATGGCGCCGGAGGAGACGCCGGAGATGGCAAGCGGGCACAGGCCCTCTTCCAGCAAGCGGTCGAGCACGCCCCAGGCGAAGGCGCCATGCGCCCCGCCGCCCTGTAGCGCGAGAGCCACCCGAGAAGTGTCAGCTATGCTGACCTGTTAATATCCTGGTTTGCGAAAAGTCGATACGCCGCGTTGGCGAGGTGCAGGGCTGGCGCAGGTGCGGCCTGTCGTTTGGTGATGTGGCCCTGCTCGACTGGACGACTGCCGCGATCCGTCAGGACCACCGTAAGGACTACGGCGAGGACAGGTTTCAGGCGCTGGTCGAAGGACCGACAGCAAGCCCTACGTTGTCGTGTCCGCGATGCGCGGCTAGACGATGTAGAACATCAGTTTCCGCCATACCGGCAACAAAGAGAGAAAGAGCTATGGCAAAGAAGCCTGATCCCTCGTGATCGACGAGGAAAACCAGGATAGTCCACGGCGCACCTCGCCGCGCACCAGCGCCAGGGTTCGCAGCGCCGCTGGATCGTCATACACGGCGACTCATCTCTTTATAAACTCGGTTTGCCCTTCGATCGTTTCTCGTAGGCTATCTTAAGCCACGGGCGCTTCTTTCTTCGCACACTCGGCCGAGTTCACATCCCCTGGCCAATTCCCCCCTGGAGCGGACTCGACCGCTGGCAGCGCCTAGCTTGTCGGCTTGCCGACCTTGGCCGAATCAGGCGGTGCAGCGGGAGCCGCGACCGTATGGGCGGGCGCCGGAGTAAGTGCAACCGTGGCCGTTGATGGATAAAGGTAAGCCGTGCCGGAGCTCATATCGACGGCCGCACCGATGATGCCGCCGAGCAATATATTGCCGAACGCAGCGCCGGCGGTGTGAGACTGCAAGGTCGCTGTTCCCTGATCGCCTTGCGGGTCGCTGCATGTCACGGTCAGATCGCCATACGCCTTGGTTACGGTTGTGCTGCCAGGCGTCGGGTTCACTGACCAATGCCCCTTCTCGTTTACCAGGTCGCATTTCGCTGCCGCAGCCGGCACGGTGGAAACCGCAACGCTTTCGGTTGTTCCAGCGGTGATTGAGGCGCATCCGGTCGCCATAAGGCAAAGGGTCACAACGATGGTTCGCACGGCATTCCTCCGATTCAGGACGACGATTTCGCGGCCCCGCTGCAAGGAACGGGGCCTGAAATAGAATAATGTCGGAACAGAACCTACCGGACGGTAAACGACTGCATAACAGCAGCCTGGGGCGGAGCCGCCGCCCGCGACGATCTCTCGCGGAACAGGCTTTGGCGGGTCAGATTGCTTCGCCACGTGGTGGCGCGCACTGGGGGCCAGTCGAGTTGCTCGAAAACGACGATGCTGCGCGTGGACGGTCCAGCCGGCGCCAGGACTGGCTCTACCCCCGCTTGGATTTCGACGGCAGCAGCGCAAGCAGGCTCAGGAACAGAACCAAAGCGCCAGCAAAAACAAGCATTGCAGTCTCCGGAACCACGGCGGCGGCCCGCCCGATTACCAGAGTATGCGCGTTATGTATTACTGAAAGGTAAAGATCTTTTCTCCGGACAGGAAAAAAAGCATGAGCTGATGAATGCCGGCCCGACACTGTTGCATAAAAACACCACTGGGCGGCGGCGATTGCTGACGCCGGTCTATCTCATCACAACCGGCGCGGCACATAGGTCGAGAGCGCGGATGAGGTCAGCATCATCACGCCGCCGGCGACGAACACCCATGGGAGTGTGAGGACCGACAGGACCACGGAGCCGACCAGAGGCGGCCCAAGCTGCGCCACATCCCGGAAACTGGCGAACACCGTCGTCATCTCCGCCCGCTCATAAGGGTGCACCGCGCGCAGGAAGAGCAGGTTCCCGGCGCCGTCGAGCGTCTCGACACCGAAGGCCGCCAAAACCAGCAGAACCGCCCCCAGCCAGGGCACGCCCGCCGCCGTCGCGGCGGCGATACTTAGCACGCCGCCGGATGCATATCCCCACTGCAAGATCCGGCGCAGGCCATATCGCCGCCCGGCCCAGCCCCATAGCGGAACCATCCAGATCCATCCGGTTCCGATCGACACCACCGCTCCTCCGGTTTCCTCGCTCAGACCGGATGTGACGATAAAGATGGGGGCATAAATGAAGAACATGTTCCACCAGGAGGAACGCGCAGCGGTCAGTGCCCAGGCCAGACGCAAGCGCGGCTGGGCAAAGAAGCGCCGTAGATAGCGTACCGGGCTTGGCGGCGGACGCCGCATTGCCGCCAGAAGGGCGTTCTCGCCCAGCCGCAGCGACCAGAACAGAGTGAGCAGAGCAAGCGCGGCTCCGCCCGAGATCGCGAATGGCGCGGCAAAGCCCACGTTGCGCTGCAAATAGACGCCCAGCCACGGCCCGAGCGTCCAGGGTCCGGCGCTGGCAAAAATCCGCAGCGGCTCGAAATGCCGCAGCGCATTGCGGGGAACATGATCGAGCAGATAGAGCTGGCTGGTAATCTCGATGCAGGCGAACGCGAAGGTGCTCAGCGCCAGGCCGACGGCCAGTGCCGGCAAACGGTTCGTCGCCATCAACAGGCTGCTGCAGGCGAGAGCCGCGGTGCCGAGGGTGAGCACGAAACGACGCCGGATGAGCTGTATCAACAATGGAATGCTGAACCGCCCCACGACAGCGATCAGCCCTGCTCCGACATAGACGAGAGTGACCGATTGTGCGCTCCCGAGCAGACTCAGCGCCTCCAATGGAACGACCGTCAACAGGATTGCCTGCGCCATTGCGGGGATAAAGAACAGGCTGAGGAACGCCAGGGCCTGGCGGCGTGGCAGTGTGGCGATGGTGGCGGGTGCCGCCGCCTGGACGAAAGCCGCTGAACGGCGAAGCGCCGTCATCCGGCCGGTACGAGAGGCGGGGGCCTGCATTGTTGCTCCACGGGGATGCGCCCATTTTGGCACGCCTCGCGCTTGACGCCCATCCATGCCCGGCCGGAGAATGCGATTAACAACAATATGGGGAGGGGCGCGATGGAACGCAGAATGCTGATGCGGCTCGGCCTGGCCGCCGGAATCGCTTTGGGCACAGCATCGGCTCAGGGGGCGACATTCAAGTGCCCGCATGTCGGCGGTGACTTCACGTTCGGCCAGGAGGCGAACGTCAACAGCCTCGACATGATGGCGTCGAGCGCGATCTCGACGCGCAACGTTGCGATGAATGTTTTCGAAACCCTGGTGACCCGGGCTGACGATAACCGCCCGATTCCCGAACTGGCAGATTCGATTGGGGAATCGCCCGACAAGCTCACGTATACCTTCCAATTGCGCCCGGGGGTGACGTTTCAGAATGGCAAGAAGATGACGTCCGCGGACGTTCTTGCCTCTTTCGAGCGGTACAAGCGCGTTGGTTTGCAGCGCAATACGCTGGACAATGTGGCCGGGTGGGAAACGCCGGATACCGGAACGTTTGTAATTCACCTGCGGCAGGTGCAGCCCACCTTCATCGAGCAACTGAGTTCGTTCGCGGTGCCCATAGTGATCATCCCGGCCGAGGTACAGGGATGACCCGCCGCAGCAGCTGAAAATCATAGGCACGGGGCCGTGGCAGCTGGTGGAATACACGCCCGGCAGCCAGGTTCGGCTGAAGCGTTTTGACGGATACACGCCAAACACACATTTCGAGGACAAGACAGGGTTCGGCGGCTACAAGCAGGCCTGCTTTGATACGGTAACGTTCCGTATCGTTACGGAGCCACAGGCCCGCGTAGCCGGGATTCGGACGGGCGAGTTGCAGGGGGTGGAGGATCTTCCCACCCGGTCGCTGGAGGGATTGAAGCAGGACCCGAAGATAACTCTTATTCCGTTGAATAATTGGTGGATTCAGATCGCCTACCCGAACTTGTCGCAGCCACCGACGGACAATCTGGCCTTTCGCAAGGCCGTCATGACGGCGCTGAACATGGATGAAATCATGGAAGCGGCGACCGACGGCAATTATCGGCTCAATGTCGGGTTCCAGTATCCCGGCCAGCCGACCTATACCGATGCCGGCAAGGACACGTACAACCTCCATGACGCCACACTGGCGAAACAGTATCTCGCCCAGGCGGGTTACAAAGGCGAGCCGGTCGTTCTGCTGACCAACAAAGACTATACGTCGATGTATAATGCCGCGCTGGTGATGGCGGAGCAGCTGAAGGCGGTCGGGATAGCGGCGCAGCTCAAGGTGGTGGACTGGCCCACTTCGATCGCGATGCGTCAGAAGCGGGATTCCGGCTGGAACTACTTCTTCACCGGTTGGGGAACCGAACCATCGCTGGGGCCGATCCCGACCATGCAGGTACTGGTGCCACCCAACCCGGTTTATTCGCCGAAACCGGGCGAGGAAGATCCGGAGCTGGCTGCGGATTTCCACGACATGAACACTCTGCCGACAGCCGAGGCGAGGCAGGAGGCGTTCGCGCGGATGCAACAGCGGACGCTGGAGCAGGCGTATGTGCTGCCGTTCGGCTCACTGACGAAGGTGCAGGCAGTGCGCTCGAACGTGAAGGGGTTCAAGCCGTTCCGCATTCCGCGGATGTCGAACGTCTGGTTCGGGAATTGATGCTGATAGCAGGGGTGTCTGAGTGGTGATTTCATGCGGAAAAAGGTCGGACTCTCTCCCGGCATCGAGATTGCTCCGTCCGGCCGCTTTCGCGAGGTTCCTCGTAATGACAATGGATGGTAAGCCGATTTCATTAAATTCGCAACTAGAGCAGATCACGCTTGACTGGAAACGCCTTGCATTTCCAGGACCGCGTGAATCTGCTCTAACCAATGAGTTAGAGCGTTTCAGGCTGATCCAGTCAGCCTGAAACTGCTCTAATGTGACATCAGCACTGGGATGGTCATCTGAGGGAGCAATCCGCGGGTGACCCCGCCAAGCATCAGCTCCCGGGCACGCGAATGGCCGTAGCAGCCCGCAATAAGCAGGTCGGCCCCGATATCGGCGGCGTAGCTCAGGATGGCCTGGTGATCAGGCAGACTGCCGTCGTTGACAGTACGGGCGGCGACGGATTTCAGGCCGTGGCGGGCGAGGTGCTCCGCAGCCGCGGCAGTGGGCGTAGGTTCACCTTCCGCCGCGCGCGCATCCTGGACGGAAAGAACGGTCACCGTTGCGGCGGGATCGATCAGCGGCAACGCATCGTGCAACGCGCGCGCTGCTTCACGGCTGTTGGTCCAGGCGATCAATACGTTCTTGCCGATGACGGGAAATTCGCCCGCGAAGGGAATCGCCAGGACGGGGCGGCCGGCGGTGAGGAGCACGTCCTCCAGCAAATGCCGGCCCAGTGCCGGCAGCCCGGCATTCGGGTCCGGCTGGCCCATGATGGCCACATCGGCGATGCGGGCTCGTCTGGCAACCGCAGCGGCCGCCGGACCGGAGATTGCCTCAAACGCCCCCTGTGCGCCGCTGAGGCGGAGCTGTTCGCGGAAGCGTGCCTCGACGGGTGCGGCTCTTTCGCGTGCCTGCGCGTCCAACTGGTCGCTTGCGTACCTGAAGCGTGAGGGCGTCCGGGTAGCCGCCGATGAGCATGCCGAGGTTGGGCGGCATCAGCAGGTCGAGCGGGCAGATGCCGGTCAGGCGCGCGTCGTGTTGCCGCGCCAGATCGAGTGCGATGCCGAGCCGGACCGCGTTGCGCGGCGCGTCATCGAGCACGACGAGCAAGTCTCGCAGCTGCAAGAGAACCTCCCTTCCGCTATCGAAACGCTAGTGGGGAGAAGTCCCCCCCGGCGCGCCACTGGCGTTCATCTCTCGTATTATTACTCCGCTGCGCCAGTGAGTTCCATCTCGTGCATGCCGCCCAGATAGGCATCCTGGACTGCCTGGTTGCGCTGGATTTCGTCGGGTGTGCCGTCCGCGAGAAGGCGGCCTTCGTAAAGAACCGTGATCCGCTCAGCCAGCTCGAAGATCGCGTCCATGTCATGCTCGACGATGAGCAAAGAACGGAACTGGCCGTCGATGCCGCGGGCGATCTCGCGGATCAGCGCGCGGGTGGCGATCCGCTCGGGCGGGCTCATGCCCGCGAGCGGTTCATCGAGCAGGAGCACGTTGGGGCCTGTCGCGAGGGCGAGGCCGATTTCCAGCCGGCGCTTCTCCCCATAGGGGAGGACATTTACCGGCACGTCGGCGCGATGGTTCAGGCCGACGGTGTCCATGGACGCCTGGACCTGTCGCTCCACGAGCGGGATAGAGTCGGCGCTGCGCAGCACATCGGCCCTGAATGTTCCTCGGCGGCGCGCGAGCGCGGCGATCCGCAGGTTTTCCCGCACGGTCAGTTCGAGGAACAACTGGTTGAGCTGGTTGCTCTTGCCGATGCCGAGCTGTGCGGTTCGGGTAGGACCAAGGCCGGTGATGCGCTGGCCGAAGAGCAGCACCTCGCCATGGGTGGGCAGGATTTCGTCCTTCAACATCTTGAACAAAGTGGATTTGCCGGCGCCATTGGGTCCGATCACCGCCTGGATTGCGCCGGTTCTCAGCTCGAAGGAAACCCTGTCCACGGCACGCAATCCGCCATAGTGCTTGGCAACATCGATGGCCTGGAGTGCGGGGGCGCCGCTTTTCGCCACGCGGATCGGGGCGACCATAGGCAGACTGACCAGAAGTGCAGGCGGTTCAACAGCGCTGCCACCTTCCTCGGGGATGCCGGCTTCCGCGGCCGTCTTCCGCCGCTGGCTGAAGACATGACGGATCTCGCCGGCAATGCCGCGGCGCAGCCCGATAACGAGAACGACGAAGATGATCCCGAGAATGAGCTTCCAGAGTGCGCCGATCGCGGGGATCGTTTGCAGCGCTTCGCGCAGCCATAGCCAGATCGCCGCACCGATGGTGGGCCCGATCAGCGTTCCGACGCCGCCGATGACGGTCTGCACAACAAGCTGGCCCGACGTGTCCAGCGAGAAGGCATCGGGCGGCATGTAGCTCTGAAACACGCCCAGCAGACCGCCGGCGAGGCCGGCGTAGAGCGCCGCGATGACGAAGACGGCGAGCTTGTAGGCAGGCACTGAATGTCCCACCAGGGTGACACGCAGGGTATTCTGCCTTATGCCTCGCAGCACGGCGCCGAACGGCGAGTGCAGGATGCGGCGTGCGATGACGAAGCCGACAAAGAAGAAGGCGGCGAGCAGCCCGTACATGGGCAGACCCGGCGGGAAATAGAGCGGCCCGATATGCGGGACCGGCACACCGGGCAATCCGTTTTCCCCACCTGTGTAAGCTGATAGCGGCCCGTTCTCGGCAAAGTATGACATCTGGCCGAAGGCCAGGGTGATCATCGCGAAATAGATGCCGATGCGCCGCACGGCGAGCCAGCCGACGAACAGGCCAAATATGCCAGCCGCGACAGTGCCGATCAGCAGCGCGAGCCAGACGCTGGCGATGATGTTTCTGACGAGAAGATATGCGGCGACGAATCCGCCCATCCCATAAAAGGCTGCCTGCCCGAAGGACAGCAGGCCGGTGGCGCCGAACAGCAGATCGAAGCCCAGTCCCAGGATGCCCCAGACCAGGGTGCGCTGCATGAGATCGACGGAGCCGCCGATATGCGGGATAAAAAACGGCGCGGCCACCAGAACCACGGCCAGCGCGGCCTCCGGCCACAGGTGGGCGACTGTGCGGCTGGTCATACCCGCCCCTCCGAACCGAACAGTCCCTGCGGCCTGAGCACCAGCAGCAGCGCCATGACGGCATACAGCATGACCTGAGAATAGGCGGAGTTGAAGGCGCTGGTGATGCTGACGATTTCGCCCGCAATCAGTCCGCCGACGACGGCCCCCGGATATGAGCCGAGACCGCCGATCACGATAACGACGAAGGATTCCACCAGGAACTCCGCGCCCATGTCCGGAGTGACTGCAACGATAGGCGCATAGAGCATACCCGACAGTCCGGCCGCGGCGACACCGATGGCGAAGACGAGCAGAAAGGCACGCCGGACGTTGATCCCGAGAATGCCGACCATGCGGGAATCCTCGATGCCCGCGCGGACGACGAGACCGATGGATGTGCGGTAAAGGACGAGGTAGAGCAGAAAAAGCATGACGGCGATGATGCCGATCAGAGCGAGACGATAGGTTGGGTAGATCAGGAATCCGATCTGCGTGGCTCCCGCGGCCCAGGCGGGCACGTCCACGTGCTGGCTCTCGCCGCCGAAAATCGCGCGGATCCCCTCGATCAGGATGATTCCGGCGCCGAACGTGACCAGGATCTGATCCTCTGGTGGGCGATAGTAGAACCAGCGAATTAGTCCGCGCTCGATCACCACCCCCAGAAGAAGCATGAAGACCGAGCCGGCGATCAGCCCGACGACGAATGAGCCGGTATAGCCGGAGATCACGAAGATGGCGTAGGCGCCGACCATGAACAGCGCGCCGTGGGCGAAATTCAGAACCCCAAGAGTGCCGAGGATGATTGTCAGGCCGCTGCTGACCAGGGCCAGGAGGGTTCCAAGTGCCAGTCCGTTGAACGCCTGAGAGAGGAGAAGCGGTGCGCTGGGCAAGGTGGCCTTTCAGGGGCGTTCTAAATTGAGATTCCTACACTGGCGGTCCATATTTCGCTCCCTGTTCCCAGGCGATTAGAGCACACGGCCGGACTTCTCAAGCAGTATGGTGCCCTCACGCGGATCGCGTTGCGATCAGGGTTGAGGCTCCGGTCCGGCGCTCTACCGGGGCGAAAGGCTCAGTCGGGTGCCGGTTGATTGCGGCGCCGGGGGCATATGCGGTAAGATGCCGATAAGGCAAAGGAAAATACAAATGCGGCGTGGCGTCCGGGTAGCGGGAACTGTTGCGGCCGTCAGCTCGGTCGTGGCCCTGGGCGCGTGTGCGGTCGTTCCGCCATCGGGCCCGACCGTCATGGCGCTTCCGGGCGCCGGCAAGACTTTCGACCAATTCCAGCGAGAAGATTACTCGTGCCGCGGTTTCGCACAGCAGGCGACGGGGTTCCAGCAGCCGGGTCAGGCCGGCACCAACGCTGCCGTCGGCAGCGCGGTGCTTGGGACGGCGCTGGGCGCGGCGGCAGGCGCGGCGATCGGCGCCGCCGCGGGCAATGCCGGAGCCGGAGCGGCGATCGGCGGAGCGACAGGGCTGGTCGGCGGCACGGCTGTCGGCGCCAACAACGCCTACGGGGCCGAGGCCAGCCTGCAGCAGCGCTATAACGTGTCATACACGCAATGCATGTACGCACACGGCAACTCGGTCCAATCGCCTCCGCCGGCCTATGCGGGTGTCCCCGCTTACTCTGGCTTTGGCTATCCCGGCTGGGGTTATTCCGGCTGGGGTTATCCCGGCTTTTGGGGACCGAGCGTCGTCGTCGGCGTGGGCGGCGGCTGGGGATGGGGCCGTTGCTGTGGCTGGAACCGCGGATGGGGGTGGCGCCGGTAGTCACGCAAGTCTGGTGAGCAGGGCAAAACCCGGGCGGGGGAGCTCGGGGCGGCTGGCCGGGGCCTCGGATAATGTCGGGCAGATAGGACTCCGCTTTGTAGGCATGCAGCCGCTGCAACAGGCGATCGAGCGTGGCGAAACCGGTGCAGCGGAAAAAGCTGTCATTGCCGATCTGCGTGCAGAAGCCATTCTGGCGGGCGTGGCGTGCGGCGATATCGTCCACCCTGATCCAGCTCGCCGTCTGCAGGCCAGCCCGCAGGACCTCCTGGTTCTCGGCGAGGAATCTGTCCTGACCCCAATCAGCAGACGCATCACCTGCCTGCTCAGCCCGCTCCACCGTCACGCCCGCCAAGTGCAGCACGGCGATAACATCGCGTGGGAGTTGAATGAGGGCGATCTCCTGTCCACCCTCGAACAGTCAGGACCGCATCAGCAAAATCATGGGGCGCTTCCCATGGCAGATTGTGGCCGCAATCCACAACGCGATGCTCGTGACGAGCAATGAACATCGGGGCGTGGTTTGCAGTGCCGCCGGGCTTGAGCGGATCCTGCGTGCCATCCAAAGTGATTGTGGGAACGCCGATCTTGGGTTTTGCTGCCAAGCCCTCTTCCAGCGATGCGAGAGCCGGGTCGCCAGCCGCTGTCCCGAAGCAAAAGCGATAGCCGTGGACCACCACATCGACGAAGTCCGGGTTATCGAAGGAGGAAGCCGTTCTCTCGAAGATGGCATCGTCAAACTTCCAGCCAGGCGACCACTGCTCCCAAAGGATGCGGCACAATGCGTGACGATGCTGCGCCAGGCACTCGCGTCCTCGCTCCAACTGAAACAAATGTTGATACCACTGCACATGTTCCAAAGCCGGAGCAAAGGCATGTCCAAGCCGCTCTACGTCGACGACGTCATAGCCAGCATAGGAGACTAGGCCGGTCACGCGTTCCGGCCAGAGAGCGGAAGCGACACAGGACGCCACACCACCCCAATCGTTGCCGGCCAGGATGGCGCTTTGAATGCCGAGAGCATCAAGGAGATCGATAACATCATGACCAAGCGCAGCCTGTTGCCCACTGCGCATCGTACCTTTGTGCAGAAAGCGCGTGGGACCAAAGCCGCGCAGATATGGCACGATCACACGTGCGCCCGCCTGTGCCAGACGCGGCACGACCTCATCAAAGGCATGGATGTCATAGGGGAAGCCATGCACTAAGATGACCGGCCACCCCGCTGCCGGCCCTTCATCGAGAAAGGCGATTTCCAAGACCTCGGTTTGAACGGCCTTCAAGGTTGGCATTCTTCTACCATAGGCTAGAGCTGCTCCTTGGAGTTGACCCGGTTTCGTGGACACCCGAGCATTTGCGTTCGAGGGGTCCACCATGTCGAGATCGGGACGACCTTACCCACCTGAGTTTCGCCGGCAAATGGTCGAGTTGGTGCAAGCGGGCGGCTCGCCGGAGGAGCTGGCGCGCGAGTTTGAACCGACAGCGCAGTCGATCCGCAACTGGGTGGCGCAGGCTGCGCGCGACGGCGGTCGCGGCGACGGCGGCCTGACAACGACCGAGCGCGCGGAACTCGGCCGCCTGCGACGTGAGAACCGCCAACTCCGACTTGAACGGGAAATCCTCTCAAAGGCGGCGGCCTGGTTCGCTCGGGAGACGAACGCGATCCCACCGAAGGGTTCCGGTTCGTGAGCGATCACCAGGCGCAGTATCCAATCGCCATCATGTGCCGCGTGCTGGGTGTCTCCTCCAGCGGCTACTTTGCGTGGCGGAAGCGGCAACCGTCGCGACGGGCAGGGACGGACAGCGCGCTCACCGCAGCGATCCGTACCGCACACGCGGCCTCGCGCGGCACCTACGGGGTGCCGCGCATTCATGCCGAACTTGCGGCCAAGAGTATCCGCATCGGCCGCAAGCGTGTCGCCCGGCTGATGTCGCGGGCCGGCCTTGCCGGCGTGAGCCGACGCCGGTTCGTCACCACCACGGTCAAGGGTGACGGCCGCCAAGCGCCCGATCTGGTTGAACGCAACTTTGCCGCCGAAGCCCCAGATCGGCTGTGGGTGGCCGATATAACCTATGTGCCGAGCTGGGCTGGCTTCCTGTATCTCGCCGTGGTGCTCGACACCTTCAGTCGCCGCATCGTCGGCTGGTCGATGGCCACCACGCTCGCTACCCAGTTGGTGCTCGATGCGCTGAACATGGCGTTGGCAACGCGGCGGCCCCGAGGTGTGATCCATCACTCCGACCAGGGCTCGCAATATACCTCGATTGCGTTCGGTCATCGCTGTCGCGCGGCGGGTGTGCGTCCGTCGATGGGCTCGGTCGGCGATGCATACGACAACGCCATGTGCTATCTCTCACCGATGGACGATGAGCGGCGGCATCAGGCAACGGCATCGCTGCCGACCCCCCGCAGCCTGTCGTCGTGCTCGCTGCCGTCAAGGCCAAGCCCTGCGGGCGGCCCCGAAGGCGGGGCCGGCCTTGACCGCCGCTGCGCGCGACGACCGCACTCGCGTGCGGGCCGGGACGAAAGAATGGCTCCGCCGGGGGCCGAACTAAAGAATGGTTGGAAACAGGAGGACCAAATGCGGCGCTGTCATACGCCCTAGACCCAAATTCTCCCCCGTCCACGAAACTGGGGTAGGTCCACCTTGCCAATCACTTTGCCGTTGTGCATGCACAAATCAAGCAGACCGTGTGAAAAGTTCCGTCTGGCGAAGGCGGGGGCGTCAGCAGCCAAGGCCCCAGAGAGGCGTCACGCAATCTATCGGAGCACTCGTATGAGGTCGCGCCTGAGACTTGCTTAGCGCGACGATATCCCACCAAACGACGCGGCAACAGGCAGGGGAGCCGGCTGTTCAGCCGGGCACGGCTTTCACCGCCGCCGTCAATTCGTCGAACGGCACAAGGTTGAGCACCCGTCTGATGTTGTAGGCGAGCGCGGTCAGACTGAACTCAGCCCGAACCTTCTCCAGACGCCGCATCAGGAATGCCCCTTGGTACATCCACTGTTTGATCGTGCCGAACGGGTGCTCGACCGACTTACGGCGCCGGTCAAGAATGCCTGGGCGCTGCGCGAGCCGAGCCGCCATCCGCTCCAGCACCGCCTCATTCTCCAACCGAGATACCGAGCGAAACTGATTGCCCGTGCACCGAGACCGCAGAGGGCAGTCACGACAGCCAGCCCGGTTGGCGTAGTTGATCTTCTGCAACCCGCGCATGAGCGACGATGTATAGGGGTGAAGGCGCTGCCCGGCAGGACAAATCATACTGTCCGCCTTCACCTCATATTTGAACTCGTCCTTGCGGAACAGGCCTTGCCTGACCGAAGGACCGCGCTGCGGTCGCGGCACATAGGGCACCATGCCCGCCTTCTCGCAGGCCTCGATACCCTCGATCTTGAAATAACCCTTGTCGGCAACGACGTCGATCGTCTCGACGCCAAGTATCTCCTTCGCCGCCGCGGCGGTCTCGGTCAGCAGACCCATATCGACCACCTGGTTGGTGACCTGCTGCTCGACGATCAGCTTATGCTTGGTATCGACCGCGATCTGCACGTTGTAGCCGACAGCAACATGCGTGTGCGCTGCCATCGCCCGGCTGTCGGGATCGGTCAGCGAGATCTGGCTCTCCCCGGTCCGATCCAGCTCCGCCAGTATCGCCTTGCAGCGCTCGCGCCGCTTGCGAACCGCGGCGATCTTCTCCGCCAGGTTGTCGACCCGTGCGCCGCTTGTCCCTTGCTCGGCAGCATCGCTCTGATCGAGGCGCTCGAGGTAATCGTCCAGCTTCTTATCGGCCAGCTTGATGAATTCGCTCAGCGAGGCACGGGTAAAATTGCGGTCCTTGTTGTTGACTGCCTTGATCCGTGTGCCGTCCACCGCCAGCAGCTCGCGGCCGAACAGGTCGAGTTGCTTGCAGAGCAGCACGAACTGGCGGAACACCGGGCGGAAGGCCTTGCGGTTGTCGCGGCGGAAGTCGGCGATGGTTTTGAAGTCAGGCTTGAGCTGCCGCAACAGCCAGATCACCTCGACAGTGCGGTGGGTTTCGGCCTCCAGGCGCCGGCTGGAGCGGACGCGGTTCAGGTAGCCGTAGATATAGAGCTTGAGCAGATCGGTCGGCAGATAGCTCGGACGACCGGTATCCTTCGGTTCGACGCGCGCGAACCCCGCAGCAGCCAAGTCGAGTCCGTCGACAAAGGCTTCGATGAAGCGCACCGGGTTCTCGGGGCCGACATAGTCGTCCAGAGATTCCGGGAGCAGCAGGAGTTGGCAACGGTCATGACCGGCGATGTGGGGCATGTCGCGATTTTAACCCATCCCGCGCCGCGCCGGAATCCGTTGCGCGAGAGTTTTCACACAGTCTGCACGACTTTTGAACCAAAGGCTTATCTTTCTATAGGCCAAGTTCGCTATGTGAGCCGAGCCGGACAAGATCAAGGATCGCATCGTCCGGCTTGCGGTATATCAGGATCAGGTCCGGCCTGATATGGCAGTCGCGGTGGTGCTTCCACGCGCCGCCGAGCGGGTGATCGAAATAGCGGTGCGGCAATTGTTGATCCCTGGCCAGCAAATTGACCGCTGCGGTCAGCATCGCATCAAGGCGCTTGCCGTGTTGTCCCGATTTCTCCCGCTTGTAGTCACGCCGAAAGCGGCTGGTGTAATTAACAATCCGCATTCAGGCTCTTGAGCAGCTTTCTCGGGTGCCCGACAGTCGTCACCTCGCCGCGCTCCGCGGCTTTCATCGCTTCGATAGTTTCCCTATTGGGCACCAACGGCTCGAAAGGAAGCGCCTTCTCCGTGGCTATCCGTTTCACCAACATGCGGAACGCATCGGACAAGGTAAGGCCCATAGCTGCCAGCACGGCGGTCGCTTCGGCCTTGTCAGTCTTCTCGACACGGGCCCGAACCACAGAATTTTCAGTCACGGCGGTTTCTCCTCTGAGCCACATTGTAGCCCAGAAAACCCTCAACCTGTCCAGCCGCCGCCCGTTTTGAAACAGACGGCGATCATGGTTAACAAACCACTTAGCGGCCTTCCGAGCGGGGTTTCCGTGCCATAGGCTTGTGCTATAATGCATGCATGGAACCCGTTTACAGCGATCATATGCGCATTGACGAGCGCAGTCTCGCCATGCACCGGCTCGTTGCCGAGAAGGTGCGGGCCAATCCCGCCCTGCTGAACGAAGCGCGGGACACTTTGCGCCGCTGGCAACAGATGGAAGGCAGCCCCGTGCTAACGCTGTCCGAATGGGAAGACATTTTGAACGGGCCGCCCGCCCAGGTCGCGGAATTTCTGGAAGAACGCTCCGAAAGAGCGAACCGTTTACGGCAGTCCAGCCCCTTTGCGGGCTTTCTCAGAGAGGACGAGCGCCGAGCCATCTATGAATCGTATTCAACTCGAACATATTATTCGCGCGGCCAGTCAAATCTCGGGTGACTCCGAAATTGTGGTAATTGGCAGTCAGGCGATCCACGCGCAGAAGGGCAAACTGCCGCCGATAGCCTTTCAGTCAATCGAAGCGGACGTATATCCGCGCAATCATCCCGAGCGCGCCGACGCGATTGACGCCGCCATTGGCGAGCTTTCGGACTTTCACAAGGCGCACCGCTATTACGCGCATGGCATCGGGCCTGAAATCCGCCACCCTTCCAGCAGGATGGGAGCAACGCCTTATCCGCATCAGCAACCCGAACACAGGCGGCGCAGCCGGGCTGTGTCTGGACGTGCATGACCTTGTGCTGTCGAAATACGTGGCGGGGCGGGAGCAGGATACCATCTTCAACCGCGAGATGGTGCGGCACGGCATCGTAAGCAAGAGGAAGCTTATCCGACTGGTGCCGTCAATGCCCATCGATGAGGAGCGCAAGCGCCTCATCTTCGACCGCATCAAAAGGGATTCAAAAGGGATTTTGCCGCCGCCAACCCGCGCAGCGGCCCGAAGCCCTCCCGCTCATAATTCGTGCAGACTGTGTGAAAACTCTCGCGCAACGGATTCCGGCGCGGCGCGGGATGGGTTAGAATCGCGACATGCCCCACATCGCCGGTCATGACCGTTGCCAACTCCTGCTGCTCCCGGAATCTCTGGACGACTATGTCGGCCCCGAGAACCCGGTGCGCTTCATCGAAGCCTTTGTCGACGGACTCGACTTGGCTGCTGCGGGGTTCGCGCGCGTCGAACCGAAGGATACCGGTCGTCCGAGCTATCTGCCGACCGATCTGCTCAAGCTCTATATCTACGGCTACCTGAACCGCGTCCGCTCCAGCCGGCGCCTGGAGGCCGAAACCCACCGCACTGTCGAGGTGATCTGGCTGTTGCGGCAGCTCAAGCCTGACTTCAAAACCATCGCCGACTTCCGCCGCGACAACCGCAAGGCCTTCCGCCCGGTGTTCCGCCAGTTCGTGCTGCTCTGCAAGCAACTCGACCTGTTCGGCCGCGAGCTGCTGGCGGTGGACGGCACACGGATCAAGGCAGTCAACAACAAGGACCGCAATTTTACCCGTGCCTCGCTGAGCGAATTCATCAAGCTGGCCGATAAGAAGCTGGACGATTACCTCGAGCGCCTCGATCAGAGCGATGCTGCCGAGCAAGGGACAAGCGGCGCACGGGTCGACAACCTGGCGGAGAAGATCGCCGCGGTTCGCAAGCGGCGCGAGCGCTGCAAGGCGATACTGGCGGAGCTGGATCGGACCGGGGAGAGCCAGATCTCGCTGACCGATCCCGACAGCCGGGCGATGGCAGCGCACACGCATGTTGCTGTCGGCTACAACGTGCAGATCGCGGTCGATACCAAGCATAAGCTGATCGTCGAGCAGCAGGTCACCAACCAGGTGGTCGATATGGGTCTGCTGACCGAGACCGCCGCGGCGGCGAAGGAGATACTTGGCGTCGAGACGATCGACGTCGTTGCCGACAAGGGTTATTTCAAGATCGAGGGTATCGAGGCCTGCGAGAAGGCGGGCATGGTGCCCTATGTGCCGCGACCGCAGCGCGGTCCTTCGGTCAGGCAAGGCCTGTTCCGCAAGGACGAGTTCAAATATGAGGTGAAGGCGGACAGTATGATTTGTCCTGCCGGGCAGCGCCTTCACCCCTATACATCGTCGCTCATGCGCGGGTTGCAGAAGATCAACTACGCCAACCGGGCTGGCTGTCGTGACTGCCCTCTGCGGTCTCGGTGCACGGGCAATCAGTTTCGCTCGGTATCTCGGTTGGAGAATGAGGCGGTGCTGGAGCGGATGGCGGCTCGGCTCGCGCAGCGCCCAGGCATTCTTGACCGGCGCCGTGAGTCGGTCGAGCACCCGTTCGGCACGATCAAACAGTGGATGTACCAAGGGGCATTCCTGATGCGGCGTCTGGAGAAGGTTCGGGCTGAGTTCAGTCTGACCGCGCTCGCCTACAACATCAGACGGGTGCTCAACCTTGTGCCGTTCGACGAATTGACGGCGGCGGTGAAAGCCGTGCCCGGCTGAACAGCCGGCTCCCCTGCCTGTTGCCGCGTCGTTTGGTGGGATATCGTCGCGCTAAGCAAGTCTCAGGCGCGACCTCATACGAGTGCTCCGATAGATTGCGTGACGCCTCTCTGGGGCCTTGGCTGCTGACGCCCCCGCCTTCGCCAGACGGAACTTTTCACACGGTCTGCTTGATTTTCGAAACGGCGGGGGCTGGGTGGTTCGCGGTTTCAGGGTGCGGGTGCGTCTCAGTGGCCGCCCCCGCCGTCCGCGCGGGCGGGGTCTTTCATCGGGAGCGGTCTGGTTCTGGTGGCCGGTGCGGCCCGCCGCGCTGCGGTCTTGAAGCTGCTGGGTGACCTTGCTCAGGCCCACTCTGCCGCTAATCGAGCGAACGGAGATACCGCAGGGTCAGGTCTTGGCTCCGTCGCCGATCATCGGGATGCATTTACGCCTAAGTGTCCATCCGAGAAGATCGCGAGTCATTTGCGTCGGTTGGCTGAACTGGCCGGAGGCCCTTGATCCGGCTCGGATTGCTGTGAGTCTGTAGGCGGCACCGAATGGCGAGTTGCCGAATGTGGACCACCGAGAACCGCGGGCGCTACGACCGCAGCAAGCTGCGCTACCCCAGTGACCTGACCGAGCCGGAATGGGCGTTGATCAAACCGCTGATCCCGCCAGCCAAGAAGGGCGGCAACAAACGGACCGTTGATGAGCGTCAAATCGTCAATGGGTTGATGTAGATCCTCAGCACCGGCTGCCAGTGGCATCGCTGCCGAAGGATCTGCCGCCGCGCAGTACGGTCAATGACTATTTCCGACGCTGGGATGACGACGGCACGCTCGATCGCATCCACCACGCGTTGTATGTGCAGTGCCGCGAACTGGCGGGTCGAGAAACCAGCCCGACGGCCGGGATCATCGACAGCCAGAGCGTCAAGGGCGCGGAAAAGGAGGGTCTGCATTGATCCCTCGGGGTATGACGCGGGCAAGAAGATCAACGGCAAGAAGCGGCATATCCTGGTCGACACCCAGGGTCTGCTGATGCAGGCGATCATTCACGCAGCCGACATTCAGCACCGTGACGGTGGCTTGCTACTGATGGGTTCGCGGTTCGGGCTGTTTCCCTTTTTGCTGAAGCTCTATGCTGATAGCGGCTATCAGGGGTCGAAGTTTCAGCAGGGGCTGCGGGTGGCCTGCAAGCAGGTCAACCTGGAGATCGTGAAGCGCTCCGATATCGGCAAATTCGTGGTGCTACCCAAGCGCTGGATCGTGGAGCGCAGCATCGCCTGGCTGAACCGGTGTCGGCGACTGGCCAAGGATTGGGAATGTCTGAATCGAAACGCTCTTGGATTCCTGCGCTGGGCGTCCATCCGCCTGATGGTCAGAAGGCTTTGCCAGAATACAATATGCTCCTGGATGGACTCTAAGGTCCTGGGGATTCCACCAGGACCGGACCAAAGGCCGGAGCCGAGGGCGCCAAATCCGTCCGACGTAGGTGTTCGCGCTCTATCCCCGATCCAGGGCGGCGAGCACGGTGGACTGGGTGAGGATTTGCGGGAGCAGCACCGGTTCGGCGTCGCGCGGCGGGAAATAGACGTAGAGCGGCACGCCGTCTCGCTGGTACTGGCGGAGAAATCGGGTGATTGCGGGGTCCTGCCGGGTCCAGTCGCCTCGGAGGAGCGCGACGTTTCTGGCGGCGAAGGCTTTTTGGATTGCCGGCGTATCCAGCGTCACATGCTCGTTCACCAGGCAGGTGACGCACCAGGCGGCGGTCATATCGACGAAGACCGGGCGGCCTTGCTGCCGCAGCGCGGTCAGCCGGGCAACCGAGAAACTCTCTCCGCTGGCCACGGCCAGGGATGCCACGGGCGCGCCGGCGGTGAGGCCGCCCAGCACGGCGATGGCGGTCAGGGCCGCGGCTGCCGCCGCCGATTGGCCGAGGCGCCGGCCTTTGTCGGCTGAACCCTGGGTGGCGCCGATCGCCCAGGCGGCGAATCCGATCAGCACAAAGCCGGCAGCCGTGCCGAGGACGCCGCTGGGACCTGCTTCCTGGCTGATGACCCAGAGCAGCCAGGCCGCCGCGGCATACATGGGAAAGGCGAGGAGCTGGCGAAGCCGCTCCATCCATGGTCCCGGGCGCGGAATCACGCGGCCAAGTCCAGGCATCGCGACCAATGTGGCGTAAGGCGTGGCCATGCCCGCACCCAGGGCCAGGAAGACGAACAGACCGGTGACAGGGGATTCCGCCAGGGCTCCTGCGATGGCTGCGCCCATGAAGGGGGCAGTGCAGGGAGTCGCTACGGTGACCGCCAGCAGTCCGGTAAAAAAGCTGCCTGCGCTGCTGTTACGGCGCGTCAGGCGGTCGCCGGCGCCGGAGAGGCGGGAGCCGACATGGAACACGCCCGAAAGATTCAGGCCGATGGTGAAGAGCAGCCAGGCCATAGCTGCGACAAAGGCGGGGGACTGGAACTGGAACCCCCAGCCGGCAGCAGCGCCGGCATCGCGCAGAGCGATGAGCAGGGAGCCGAGAACGGCAAACGCCGTGAGAACGCCTGCGGAGTATGCCACCGCATGACCGGCGGCGCGTCCGCGGGAAGCTCCCTCGGCGAAGCTCAGTGCCTTAATCGCGAGTACCGGAAAAACGCACGGCATCAGGTTGAGGATGAGCCCGCCGAGGAAAGCCAGCGCCATGATCCGCGCTATAGGATCGTAGCCGCTTGGCGGCGCCGGGCCGGGCGAAGCCACGACATCCACGGCGAGATGCTGTCCCGACGAGTCGCGCACCTCCAGCAGGCCCGGAAGGCCGGAGACCGCGTTGAAGCCGGGAGCGAGGGCCAGTTTCAGCACGAATCCGCCCTGGCGCACCGTGAGGGGCTGCGGCGCGGCGTCAACGATTGTTGCGGGTTCCTCAGGGATGAACGCGGCGGCAGCGACGGTTTGCGGACCCAGTCCCTCGCCGCGAATCCAGAGACGGCCGTCGGGTGCAATGGTCGCCTTCCAAGGAGATGCCATGGGGAGCGTCTGTGCGGCCCGCGTGAACAAGGCCGCCTGTGCCGAGGGCGCTGGACTGCCAGATGGGATGTCGAGGTCAAAACGGCCCTGTTCCGGGATGCAGATGTCCTTGCAGACAAGCCAGCTCGCCTCGGCCTCGACGTGCGTGGCGGGATGGTCAGCAGCCGGGGTAATCGTCAGGGGTAGCAGCAGATCTCCGGTATAGGCGTAGGTCATCAGGTCGCCCTCATGCACGCGCGCCGGGGCGGGCCAATCGATCGGGCCGGCTTTCGCACCGTCTGGGAGATGGACCTCGAGATCGGGCGGGATGCCGGCATCCCCGGGGTTGCGCCAATACGTGTGCCAGCCCGGGGCGAGGCGGAGATGCAGGGCCAGGCGGAAGGGCGTGCCTGGGGCGACGGCATTGGTATCGGTGATGAGGCTGGCGATGGTGCGGGCGGTGCTGACCGGAGCGCTCTCGAGAGCGGCCGCCGGGTGTGCCAGCCCGCAGAGGAAAAGGCCCAGAGACAAGCAGATACGCAACAGCGTTTGCTGCAGCATACTGCTTCGGCTCCCGCGTTTTCGCGGAAGGTCAGGGCCTGGTAGCGACACGGCGGACTTTACCCCCGAATTCGCTCGACAGTCGCGGTGGTGGAATGGCCGGGCATCAACTCGGCCAGGATAACACGGCCGCCCCAACTGCGCACCAGGTCTGCCCCGACGACCTCTTCGATCCGATAATCGGCCCCCTTTATTAGTACGTCCGGCCGCAATTCGGTCAGCAGTTCCTCCGGCGTGTCTTCCTCAAACAGGCAGACGATATCGACGCTGGCGAGACTTGCGAGCACCGCCGCGCGAGCAGCTTCCGGCTGCACCGGTCGGGCTGGTCCTTTCAGACGTTTCACGCCGGCGTCGCTGTTGAGGCCGACGACGAGCCGATCGCACGCGGCGCGCGCCTGTTCGAGCAGATGCACGTGGCCTGGGTGGAGGATATCGAAGCAGCCATTGGTGAAGCCCACTCGCCAACCACGGTGATGCCAGCGCTGGATCTGCTCAGCGGCTCCCACGCGGGTCAGCACCTTGCGCAAGGCGCCGCCGCGAGGGGAGGTGGCTTCGAGCAGCTCGGCTTCCCGGACCACGGCGGTTCCGACTTTGCCGACCGCGATTCCGGCGGCGATGTTCGAGAGGCGGGCGGCGAGGGGAAGATCGAGCCGCGCGGCCAGACCTGCCGCGAGGGTTGCCACGACGGTGTCGCCGGCGCCGGAGACATCATAGACTTCGGCTGCTTCAGCGGGGAAATGCTGTGCGCCCCCATCCATGACCAATGTCATGCCGTCTTCGGAACGCGTCACCAGCACGGAGCGGAATCCGTAGCGCGACCGCAAGGCCTCGGCGGCCTCGACGATCTCGGCTTCGGTTCTGACGGACATGTGGGCGGCTTCGCCGAGTTCACGGCGGTTCGGCGTTATGATGTCCGCGCTTTTGTAGAGCGAATAGTCGAGTCCCTTGGGGTCCACGATGATGCGCCGGTTGGCTTTGTGGGCCGCTTCGATCAGCCGGGCGGCCAGATCACCGGCCAGCATGCCCTTGTGATAATCGGAAAGGACTGTGATGCCGGTCGCAGCCATGGCGTCGCGGGCAATTGCCAGCACGCGGTCCGCGAGTTTTGCGTTGATCGGGACAGTCTGCTCGCGGTCGGCGCGGAGCAGGTGCTGACCGGCGGCGATGTAGCGGGTTTTCATGGTGGTGGTACGGCCGCCTTCGACCAGGAGCCACGGTTCGACATTGGGCTGGCGGCCCACCAGTCCGGTAAGCTCAGATCCGATCTGATCATCGCCGACGACGGAGATGAAGGCTGCGGCGGCACCGAGTGCGGTGACGTTACGGACAACATTTCCGGCACCGCCCGGCATTGCCAGCTCCCGCTCCTCGGTAAGGACGACGACAGGGGCTTCCGGGCTGACCCGTGAGACTTGTCCGTAAACATAGCGGTCGAGCATGACATCGCCGATGACCAGTACGCTGCCGCGCGACAAACGCGAGATTGCGGCTCCGAGGTCCTGTCCTTCGGCGGGGCCTCCGGCAGGGGGCAGCGGAATTTGGTTCATGGCGTTTCGCGTAACAACAGCCTCGCTGCGGTGCAAGCAAACTTTAATGAGCAGCGAATCAGCGCTGGATGAAGCCCACCCGATCGGCTTCCAGCACGGCGCAGGTGAGGGCGCCGCCCATGACCGCGCCGGTATCGATGCCGATCCGGTTTCCCCGGACCTCGGGCCCTTCGCGTGGGGTGTGGCCGTGCACGACGATCACGCCGAAATCGCTGTCGGAGCGAAGGAAGGGCTCGCGGATCCAGATGAGATCTTCCCGGGCCTGTCTGGCGAGGGGAACACCGGGGCGGATACCGGCGTGGACAAAGAGATAGGGGCCGATGAGGTGGGTCAGCGGCAAGCGGCGGATAAACGCCGCATGGGCGAGAGGAATCCGATCGGCCCAGGGGGGGCTGAAGGGAGAGCGCACGACACCCCAGCTTGTGAGCGACGCGCGGCCTCCGTTCATTTGCCAGAGTGCGAAGGCTTCGGTGGTTTTTTGATCGTAGGCAGCAAGAAACAGGTCTTCATGGTTGCCGAGCAGGTTGATGGTTTCGGAGGGACGGGCGGGGAAATCGGCCGCGGAGAGGTAGGTTATGACGCCTGCGCTGTCCGGGCCCCGGTCGATATAGTCGCCGATGTGCACCAGGATTGAGCTTGGAACCGGACGTTGCTGCAGGTCCTCGCTGATGGCTTCGTGAATAGCCACGAGGCGGGTGAGGCAGCCGTGGATGTCGCCGATTGCATAGATGCGTAGGCCATCCGGCAGGCGTGCTGGGGCTGTGGTGAAGCCCGTGACCACGCTTGCTCGGAGTGTGTTCATGAACTTCTATATAGCATGAAGTGTGGGTCCACTGGTAAGGCCGCTCGCTGGTTGAGTTCCCGACGGTATGGCCTCGCCTGGCGTTCAGTATACCCAAAGTCCTCCGGATGATGGGTGACTCGTAGTGTTGAGCGTAAGCAACGATATGGAGGGATTGTGGTCGGCCAGCGTCGCCGCTGCCCATCTGTTCTGGCGTGTCGATTGCCAAACGGACCGGAAGCGGATAGACTTTCCCAGAGTGTCTGGTTTATGTGCCAAGGAGACGTCCAATGCCGCAATTCGCACCGAGATCATCCCTCGGCAGTTTTTTCACCATCGTCTCATCCGGTTTGCTGCTGGCGGTCGTGTTTCTCGGCCCGAGCGGGCCTGTGCGCGCGGCCGGGTTCGACGGGAGCTATACGGGAACCATCGAGCGGGTTCGGGGCGACTCGCCGCCTTGCGCGAAAAGCGGGGCGCAGCGGTCCTCAATAACGGTTGCCAACAACAAGCTGGATTACATCCATTTCAATGCGATGGATTTTTCGACCCAGGTCGCACCGGATGGTTCGTTCATCGCGACCACCACCAACGTCATTCACTCCCGCCGCACGCCATGGACGTTGAAGGGTAAGATTTCTGGCAATACGATCGACGCGACGATGGACAATCTCTATTGTGGTTATCACATAATGCTGAAACGGAGCTGATTTCATCATCGTCCGGCCACATCCAACCTCGCCCGCCACTTGCAGCTAACTAGTCGTTTTAGCGCGTGATTCAGACCTCCGGCGATGCCGCCTCCGGTCATCACGCGCTAATTAGACTTTGGCCAGCTTGACGATGGTAATTGCGAAGAACAGCGCGCTAAGGGCAAGCAGGACGATCAGCATGGCCCAGTTCCGGGCACGACGACGACGGTCGAACTGGTCGGACATCCTAGTCCACCACCGGCTTCAGCGGCTCACTGGGCATGAAACCTAGCCGCGGCAGCGAGTGGGACGGCCTGGATGGCCACGGCCCGCCCCCGGGCCGCGCCAATGGCCGGCCCGAGGACATGGTTCGCGGATCTCGGGATGACGGTAACGGCCCCGCGGTCGCGATCGAGCCGGTTTCTTTTCAGATGAGCCGGTCAATTGCAAGTGCTCCGAATAGCAAAAACAAATAAGCAATTGAATAGCGGAAAGCAGCCTTGGCAGGCAGATCGTTGTTCAGACTAACGCCGCGTGCGTCCTGCCTGTCCCGCAACACGCGCCAGGCGTGAACCAGAAACCCGGCGCCGAGTGTGGCAGCGGACGCCAGATACACCGGCCCGCTGAAGCCGATAGCCCAGGGGACAAGGGTCAGCGGGACGAGGATGGCCGTGTAGATAAGGATTTGCCAGCGGGTATGCCGTGCGCCGGCGACGACCGGGAGCATGGGCACGCCGGCGCGCTGATAGTCGCTGTTGGCGAAGAGGGCCAGAGACCAGAAATGCGGCGGGGTCCAGAAGAAGACGATCGCGAAGAGGATAAGGGGGAGAAGGTTGACGGTGCCGGTTACGGCGGCCCAGCCGATTACGGCCGGGAACGCGCCGGCCGCGCCGCCGATCACGATGTTCTGCGGCGTGCGGCGCTTCAGCCAGACTGTGTAGATAAACACGTAGAACAGGATCGACAGCACAAGGATAAACGCTGCGGCGATGTTCGTCGCCAGGTACATCAGGATTACTGAAGCTGTCCCCAGTACGATGCCAAATGCCAGGGCTGATTCCGGCGGCATTCGGCCGGCGGGAATAGGGCGGTTCCGCGTGCGCTTCATAATCGCGTCGATATCGCGGTCGTACCACATATTGATGGCGCCGCACGCGCCTGCCCCGACCGCGATGCACAGAACCGCGGTAAAACCGAGCACCGGGTGGAGGTGGCCCGGTGCGATGATAAGTCCGACCGCTCCGGTGAAAACGACGAGGGTCATCACCCGGGGCTTCAGCAGCGCGATCCAGTCAGCAACCTCGGTTTCCTCGGGAAGGGCGTCGGTGGCCGGCGCCCGGAGCGAACTGCTCATGCCGGATCAGCGGATACGCGGGAGGATTTCGTAGGTGTGGAAGGGCGGGGGTGAGGGCATCGACCATTCCAGCGTGGTTGCACCCTCACCCCAATAATTTTCGGCCACATGTTCCTTCGAGGTGAAGGTACGGAAGACCACGTAGAGGAACACGATGTATCCCGCGGCCGAGATGTAGGATCCGATGGAGGAGACGAAGTTCCATCCGGCAAATGCCTCGGGATAGTCGGGGTAGCGGCGGGGCATGCCGGCGGCGCCGAGGAAGTGCTGGGGGAAGAAGGTGAGGTTGACGCCGATAAACATCAGCCAGAAGTGCACCTTGCCCCAGAACTCCGGGTATGGGTGGCCGGTCATCTTGCCGATCCAGAAATAGAATCCGGCGAAGATGCCGAACAGCGCGCCGAGCGACAGCACGTAGTGGAAGTGCGCGACGACGTAATAGGTGTTGTGCAGGACCTGGTCGATGCCGGCGTTGGCCACCACGATGCCGGTCACGCCGCCCAGGGTGAACACGAAGATGAAGCCGACCGCCCACAACATCGGTGTGGGGAATTCGATCGAGCCGCCCCACATTGTGGCGATCCAGGAGAAGATCTTGATGCCGGTGGGCACGGCGATGACCATGGTGGCGGCCATGAAGTAGGCGCGGGTATCGACGTCGATGCCAGAGACGAACATGTGGTGCGCCCAAACGACGAATCCGATCACGCCGATGGCGACCATTGCGTAGGCCATACCGAGATAGCCAAAAATCGGCTTCCGGCTGAAGGTGGACACGACGTGACTAACGATGCCGAAGGCCGGCAGGATCATGATGTACACTTCAGGATGGCCAAAGAACCAGAACAGGTGCTGGAACAGCACCGGATCGCCACCACCGGCCGGGTCGAAGAACGCTGTGCCGAAATTGCGGTCGCAGATGACCATGGTGATTGCGCCGGCAAGGACCGGGATGGCGAGCAGGAGCAGGAAGGCGGTGACGAGCATTGCCCAAATGAAGAGCGGCATCTTGTGCAGCGTCATTCCAGGCGCGCGCATATTGAAGATGGTTGTGATAAAGTTGATCGCGCCAAGCAATGAGCTGATGCCCGCCAGGTGCAGCGCGAACAGGGTGAAGTCCATGCCCGGCCCGGGCTCGTAAGTCATCAGCGACAGCGGCGGATACAGTGTCCAGCCGGTGCCCGATTCATGCATGATCAGCCCGGTGACGATCAGGCAGTAAGCGGGGGGCAGTAGCCAGAAGCTGATGTTGTTCAGGCGCGGGAACGCCATGTCCGGCGCGCCGATCAGCAGCGGGATGAACCAGTTGCCGAACCCGCCGATCAGCGCCGGCATGATGGCGAAGAAGATCATCAGCAGCCCGTGCGCGGTGACGATCGTGTTCCACTCTTGCCCGGTGCTGACGATGGTATTGTGCGGCACCATGAGCTGCGCGCGCATGATCTCCGACAGGATTGCCCCGGTCGTGCCACCGATTCCGGCGAAGAGCAGGTAAAGCGTGCCAATATCCTTGTGGTTGGTGCTGCAGAGCCAGCGGGTGAAGAAACCTGGCTTGTGGTCGTGATGCTCGTGCGCGTGGTCGTGGGTGGTGACGGACATCTCAGCGACCCTCCTGCTGGACCGCGGCGAGCTTCGGTAACTCGTCGGCGCTGTTCTGCTCTACTGGGGCGGCATCGGCGGCAAACTGCTTCTGCGCTTGCGTCACCCAGACCTGGAATTGCTGATCGGGCAGGGCGACGACATCGATGGGCATCCGGCTGTGATTGGTGCCGCAGATCTGGTTGCACTGGCCGTAGTAGCGCCCGGGCTGCTCGATCCGCACCCACGTCTCGATGGTGCGGCCGGGGATGGCATAGCGCTGCACTCCGAGCGACGGGATGAAGAAGCTATGGATGACGTCGCTGCTGGTGGCGAGTATCCGGACGTTTTTGTTGACCGGCAGGACCAGCGGGTTATCCGCTGTCAGGAGCCGCATATCTCCTGGCTTCAGTTTATCGTCGGGGACGATGTAGCTGGAGAAATCGAGATTTTTCTGTTCGGGATAGGTGTATTCCCAGTACCACTGATGCCCGGTGACTTTGATGGTCAGGTCGGGGTTGTCGGTGCGGTCTTCATAATAGACCAGGCGAAATGAGGGGATGGCGATCAGGACGAGGATGAGGATGGGAACGACCGTCCAGGTGACCTCGAGCACGGTGTTGTGCGCGGCCTGAGCGGGCACGGGGTTGCGGGTTGCTCTGAAGCGAAACATGACCCAGCCGAGCAAGCCGGCGACGAAGGCGCTGATGACGAGGATAATCACCAGCACAAGGTGGTTCAGGCTGACGATCTCGGCCTTCACCGGGCTGAAGGGTGCCTGGAGGCTCATCTGCCAATCGCGTGGTGCCCCGAGTATCGGCAAATTCTGCGGCACCTGCGCCTGGGCGAGACCGGGAATTGCGGCAGCAGCCAGCATCGTTATCGAGCATGCGGCGGTCAGCCGCCCGAAAAGCTTCATCGGCCGATTCGTCTCCGGTCTGGTCCCAGCGAACCCGCGCAACGCGGTGAATGAACTGTGCGCCTACCGGAGCCGTCGCGCCAGATCAAGCCGGCGACGAAAACCGTAATTCAGTTCAGCAGATGCACCAGGCTGAAGATTCCCGCAGGAGGAAGGGCAGAGACGGTGACGCGTTGGAGATCAGTGGGCTCGAACAATTCCGAGATGGAGAAGTCGGGGTGCCAGCCGAGCTTGCGGGATGCAGGAGCGAGGGCCCATTCGACCCACCAGCGGGGACCACCGGATGCGGCGAAGTGGCCGACGACCAGGATGTGGCCTCCTGGCCGGACGATCCGCTTCATCTCGGTCATCAAGCGGCGTGGGTTCGGCACGACCGAGGCAACGAACATGGCCACGGCGATGTCGAAGGCGCTGTCCGGAAAATCGGTGCTTTCCGCATCCATCTCGCGCAGCGCCCCGATATTGGCGAGGCCGAGTTCGGCCACGCGCTGGCGGGCGCGGCGGAGCATGTCGGCGGAGAGATCGATGCCGGTGATTTGCTTCTCGGGGCGATAGTGAGGGAGGGCGAGCCCCGTGCCGACGCCCACTTCCAAAACACGTTGGCCGGGGAGGGCGTTCACCGCCTCGACGCCGCGCCGGCGGCCAGACGCCGAGACGCCGCCGAACACCCGGTCGTATGGTCCTGCCCAACGCCGGTAGGCTTCCCTCACAGCATCAGCATCGAGCGGGGCGCGTGCACTGCGCCTCCGATCGGGAGATCGGGCGGTATCCATCATAGCACCAGTTTTCCTCTAGCCCTTTTCCCTCTAAGCAGACTTTCGCGGCTTGTGCCACGCAAGTCTGCTTAGAAGTTGTTGAAGACGCATCATCTTATCGGCGGAGCGCCGAAGCGCTCCGCCGGACGATGCTTGGAGCAGTTTCAGGCTGACTGTATCAGCCTGAAACGCTCTGACTTCATTGTTTTAGAGCAGATCCACGCGGTCCTGGAAACGCAAGGCGTTTCCAGTCAAGCGCGATCTGCTCTAGCCCTCCGGGGCGATCCGGCCTCGCGCGGTCGTCCGCCGGACGAGTACCGCTCGGCAGATAACACCAGGAGGCCGCCCGCGGCGATGACCATGGCGCCCAAAATGGTCGCGAGGTCGGGTATTTCCCCGAACAGGACCAGTCCGTACGTCACAGCGAAGATCATGCCCACGTAAGCCATGGGAGCGATAACGCTGGCGGGGGCGCGATCATAGGCGAGGACCATCAGATAGTGTCCCAACCCGCCCAAGCCACCGAGCATCGCCATGAGAACCCAGCCTTTCCAGTCTGGCCAGACCCAGATGAAGGGGATGATCAGGGTTGTGGCCAAGGTCGCCCAGAGCCGGTATGCAATATCGTGGTCTGTGGCGAGTCCCGGCCGGCCAGCTTGCGGGTAAGGATCTGATAGACCGCGAAAACGCAAGCAGACAGGAAGGCCAGGGAGCCGGCGGGATCGATTATGCCGAGCCCCGGGCCAAGCCCTGGGGCTGGTCCGGGGCCCAATCCGGGGCCCAATCCCGGCCGCAACACGACCAGCACACCCGCCATACCGAGGGCGACACCGCCCCAGCGCCGCCATCCGATGACTTCCCTCAGCCATGCCGCCGCGAGGGCGACGGTGATGACCGGGCCGACGAAGTTGATTGCGGTTGCCTCGGCGAGAGGGATGCGGCGTAGGGCGAGAGCATAGAGCAGGTTGCAGGCGGCGAGGGAGAGGCTGCGAATGATCTGGATGCGGGGAGCGCGGGGGCGCCATGGGAGTGGGCCTCGCGTGGCACGCAACGCGACGGCCATGACCAGCAGGTGGAAGCCGAAGCGCGCCCACATGACTTCGACGGCGGGAAGGCCGATGACGAGGAACTTCGTCACCGCATCCATGCTGGCGAAGACGGCTACTGAGCCGAGATACAGGGCGACGCCATGGAGGCGGGAAGAGCGGGGCGCGCCGGCGCCTGCCGGAACGCCCCTCATGAAGTGAGGGAGAAGGAGGTTATTCGGTGCGGGAGAGGTTGACCGCCGCAGCCCGGCCGTTCTGCTGTTGTTCGATTTCGAAGCCGATTTTCTGACCTTCGTTCAGCGTCCGGAGCCCCGCTTTCTGCACGGCACTGATGTGGACGAAGATGTCCTTTCCCCCGGTTTCGGGAGCGATGAATCCGTAACCCTTGGTTGGGTTGAACCACTTCACAGTGCCTTTGGGCATCGACGCGCTGCCTTTCTGCCATGGGCTCCCCGCCCGCCGCATGGCCGAAGCGCGAGACCCGAGATTCCCCGTGGCGGACGAGCCGTCCTTCTATGGGAGAGTATGTCCGCCGACCCGGAACGATACGCGCGACCGCCCAGGCCTGCAATGCTGGAATGACCCGTCGTTGACCCGGGGTGATCATTTGGCAAACCGTTCGGCGGATGCGGTCGGGTAGCGGATGGGTCTGGCGGGGACGATTTTGCGGGATTAGTGGTTAGCGCGGAGGGCGATAAATGAGCGCACATGCAGAGTTGGAGCAGCTGCTGCCAGCGGGCGTGCTGAACGGTGAGTTGCCGACCTGGAGCCAGGCGATCCGGCGCTTGTGGTGGGTGGATGTGCGGGGCCACGCCTTGCACCTGTTCGACCCTGGTTCGGGCCAGGATCAGTCCTGGGAGCTGCCGACCTGGTGCGGCGCCTGTTATCTGACTGATACCGGGGCTGCCGTGACCCTGCGGGGCGGCCTGTTCCTGTTTGACCCTGCCGCGGGAAGCCTGACATTCGTGGCGGGGCCACCCTATGACGCGCGCCGGTTCACTTTCAACGATGGCCGTTGCGACCGGACAGGACGGTTGTTCGCCGGCCCGATGACAGTACCGCTGCCGCCCGAAAACCCGCAGGCGCCGGAACGGATGCCGCTCTGGCGCTACGATGGCGGCGGGGTCTGGACTCCGATGACCGATCCGGTCCGCACCTCGAACGGCCTGGCATGGAGCCCCGACGGCTCGGTAATGTACCACGCGGACACGCGGCAGAAGACGGTCTGGGCGTATGACTACGACCAGGGGACCGGTGGGGTGGCGCGCAAGCGGGTGTTCGCGAGCGTGGACATTCCGGGTGCATCAGGTCCCGACGGTGCGTCCGTGGACCGGGACGGGTTCTACTGGGTGGCGGTATTCGGCGGGGGTTGCCTGCTGCGCTTTGACCCGCAAGGCAAGCTGGAGCGCACAGTGGATCTGCCCTGCCGCTATCCGACAATGCCGGCCTTCGGCGGGCCGAACCTGGAGACGCTGTATGTAACGTCGGCGAACCACCCGGTTCCTGAAGCCGAGAAACAGGCCAAACCCCACGAGGGCAATCTGTACCGCATGCCTGCTCCGGTGGGCGGTTTGCCGGAGGCGATTTTCCGCCCGTGAGGGGCCATTGGCCGAGCCGTTTCCAGCGGGATATAGGAGCCTGTTCAGCAAAGGTTTGGTGATGCCGGAATCCTGGCAGGCGGCGGTGTATGTCGCGCTGAAGGCCGCTCGAGTCACGCAGGTTGGTTATGTTCCGGATGCCGGGCACGCGGTGCTGATCGAGGCCGCGCTCGCGGATCCGGAGATACGCGCAACTCTCCTGACCACAGAGGAAGAGGGCGTTGCGCTTGCGGCGGGCGCCTGGCTGGGCGGCCAGCGGGCGGTGCTGCTGATGCAATCGTCAGGCGTGGGGAATTGCATCAACATGCTTTCCTTGCCGGCGAGCTGCCGTATGCCTTTCCTCACCCTGGTGACGATGCGGGGAGAGTGGGCGGAGTTCAATCCATGGCAGGTGCCGATGGGAGTGGGGACCCCGGCGGTGCTCGGAGCGATGGGCGTGCATGTGAGGCGGGCCGACCGGCCCGAGGAAGTGGCCGAGGTGGTGGCCGCGTCGGCGGCGCTGGCCTTCGACAGCGCGGTTCCCGTGGCGGTGTTGTTCTCGCAACGGCTGATCGGCGCGAAGGTGTTCGTGAAATGAGCAACGAACTGGACCGTCGCCAGGTCGTGCTGGAACTGCTGCGCGAGGCTGGCGACCTTCTGGTTGTGGCAGGGCTGGGCGCGGCGGCCTATGACGTTGCGGCGGCAGGGGACCGGGATCTCAATTTCTATCTCTGGGGCGCGATGGGCGGGGCGGCGATGATCGGCCTGGGCCTTGCACAGGCGCAACTGGACCGCCGGGTGCTGGTGATTACCGGCGACGGGGAGATGCTGATGGGGCTGGGCGCGCTGGCGACGATCGCCGCGTCCCGCGTGAGCAACCTGGCAATCGCCGTGCTGGACAACGCCCGCTATGGCGAGACGGGCTCGCAGGCGAGCCATACGGGGCGCGGCGTCGATCTTGCGGCCGTTGCAGCGGCGTGCGGGTGGGGAGCGACGGCAACCGCAACGGGCATGGATGATGTTGCTGCGCTGCGTCAGCGTTTGCGGCGGGAGAGACTGTTTGCGCTGATCCGGATATCGCCGGAGGAGAAGCCGCGTTTCCTTCCGCCCAAGGATGGCGCATATCTTACAAACCGGTTTCGTCATGCGCTTGGGGTGGCCGAATTCGCGGGTGATTTGTAACCACATGTGACAGCCTGTGGTTTGCGGGCGTTGACGGGTGATTTGGACTGGCGCCCCCGGGCTGAGTTCTGCAAAATGGCGGATTGGCGGTCACGCTGGTTTCACGCAGCCTGAGAGGGCGGAAGGGCGCGCTTCGTGGGCAACAGGGGAGGTCGGACGGCACGTGCGGGAGCGGCACTGGCATTCGCTGCGGCCGCCGTGGCTGTGCTATGGCTGAGCACCGGCCGGCCGCAGGCGCAAGTGCCCGCGGTGCAGCCTGGCGTGCCGGTTACGGTTACGCACGTGACGGCCAAGGATGTGCCGATCGAGGTCAACGGCCTGGGGACCGTCCAGGCATTCAACTCCGTGTTGATCCGGACCAGGGTGGACGGAACGCTGATGCAGGTGCCGGTGACTGAAGGTCAGACAGTGAAGCCGGGCGACCTGATCGCGGTTGTGGATCCGCGGCCGTACAAGGCGGCGCTGGATCAGGCGATGGCGAAGAAGCAGCAGGACGAGGCCCAGCTGGCGAATGCCAAGCGGGATCTCGCGCGCACCAATTCGCTGATCAAGCAGGACTACGCGTCGCATCAGCAGATGGACACGCAGCAGTCCCAGGTGGAGCAGCTGACAGCGCAGATTGCCGGCGATCAGTCGGCAATAGAGGCGGCACAGCTCAATCTGAGCTACGCGTATATAACCTCGCCGATCCCCGGGCGGATCGGTCTGCGGCAGGTTGATCCCGGGAACATTGTGCATGCGAGTGACTCTGGTGGCATCCTGACGATTACGCAGGACCAGCCAATCACGGTTGTATTCACTCTGCCGCAGGAATATCTGCCGGCGATTATGAAGGCGCTGCACGGCGGAACCAAGCTGCCGGTGATTGCGTGGTCGGGCGACGGCAAGACGCAGCTGGATACGGGCACGCTGCTGACGCCGGACAATGCGATCGACCCGTCCACCGGGACGATCAAGTTGAAGGCGGAATTCCCAAATCCTCAGGACGCGCTGTGGCCGGGGCAGTTTGTGGATGCGAGGCTGCTGCTGGGGACCGACCGCAATGCGGTGACGGTGCCGATCGAGGCGGTGCAGCATGGTCCGGACGGATTGTATGTGTATGTCGTGAAGCCGAACTCAACAGTCGCGCGGCAGGCGATCGAGATCGAGACCCAGGGCGACGTCGCGATCATCAAGAAGGGACTGCGCCCCGGGCAGCAGGTGGTTCTGCGCGGGCAGTCACGGCTGGATAACGGCACTCGGATCGTTGTGGAGCAGCCGCAGGCATGAGCATCTCCACGCCATTCATCCAGCGGCCGATTGCCACCTCGTTGTTGATGGCGGCGCTGGTGCTGGCGGGGCTGGCGGCGTTTCCATTCCTGCCGGTCGCGCCGCTGCCGCGCGTGGATTTCCCGACCATCGTCGTGCAGGGCAAGCTGCCGGGCGCGAGTCCGGAGACCATGGCAAGCACGGTGGCGCAGCCGCTGGAGAACTCAGATTGCGTCGATTCCCGGCGTTTCGCAGCTGACATCGGTCAGCGTGCTGGGTGTGACGCAGATCGTCGTACAGTTCGATCTGGACCGGAACATCGATGCCGCCGCGAGCGACGTGCAGGCGGCGATCAACGCGGCAGGCGGCAGCTTGCCGAAGACACTGCCCAGTCCGCCGAATTACTGGAAGGCCAATCCATCTGATGCGCCGATCCTGATCCTGGCGGTCAGTTCGGAAGGCTTGCCGCTGTACACGGTGGACGATTTCGCGGAGAGTCTGCTGTCGCAGCAGATCTCACAGGTTACCGGTGTATCCCAGGTGCTGGTTGGGGGTCAGCAGAAGCCGGCGATCCGCGTTGATGTGGATCCGGCCAAGCTGGCGTCCATGGGCCTTACGCTGGAAGACGTGCGGAACATGCTGGTGAATGCGACGGTGGATGCACCGAAGGGCAGCATCGACGGTCCGCACCGCTCATACACGATTTTCGCGAATGACCAGATCACGACAGCGGGTCCGTTGAACAATGTGGTGCTGGTGTACCGCAACGGCGCGCCGGTTCGGGTGCGCGATATCGGCCAGGCGGTGAATGGGGCCGAGAACCAGGAGATGGCGGCCTGGCAGAACGGGGTGCGAGGGCTGGTGCTGCTGGTGTTCAAGCAGCCGGGCGCGAACGTCATCACCACGGTTGAGCGCATCAAGGCGTTGCTGCCGCATCTTGAAGCCTCGCTGCCCCCCTCGGTGCACGTGACGACGATTATGGACCGGACCCAGACGATCCGTGCGTCGGTGGACGACGTGGAGTTCACACTTCTGGTGTCAGCATGCCTGGTGGTGATGGTGATCTTCCTGTTCCTGCGGAACGTCTGGGCGACCATCATCCCCGCGGTCACCGTGCCAGTGGCGCTGATATGCACGTTCGGCGTCATGTATCTGCTGGGGTTCAGCCTGGATAATCTGTCGCTGATGGCGCTGACAATCTCCATAGGATTTGTCATCGACGATGCGATCGTGATGCTGGAGAACATCTTCCGGCACGTTGAGGAGGGCATGAAGCCGATGGAGGCGGCCTTGAAGGGCGCCGGGGAAATCGGCTTCACCATCGTGTCAATCAGTTTTTCGCTGGTGGCGGTCTTCATCCCGCTGCTTTTGATGGGTGGTATTGTCGGGCGGCTGTTCCGGGAATTCGCCATCACTGTGACTTCGGCGGTGATGGTTTCAGCTTTCGTGTCACTGACCCTGACGCCGATGATGGGATCGCGCTTCCTGAAGCACGATAGCGGCCAGCACAGCTTGCCGTACCGGATCATGGAAGCGTTTTTTGTCGGGCTGGCGCGTTTCTACAAGCGAACGCTGGAAGGGGCGTTGCGGCACCAGTTCATCACGTTGCTCGTGTTTCTTGGAACAGTAGCGACCACTGTCGTGCTGTATATCGAGATACCGAAAGGCTTCTTCCCGCCGCAGGATACGGGCGCCGTGATTGGGGTCAGCGAGGCTGGCCAGGATGTCTCGTTTGAGGAGATGTCGCGGATCCAGAAGCAGCTCGATGCGATCATCGCGGCTGACCCGGATACGGCGGGGTATTCGGCTCATGTGGGCGGCGGCGGCGCGGGACAGGCCGGCAACAACGGACGCGTTTTCATCAGCCTGAAGCCGTGGGATCAGCGGGTCGGCGGCTCGGCACAGGACTACATCAACAGGTTGCGCCCGAAGCTGGATAAGGTGGTGGGCGGCAAGATGTTCCTGCAGGCGGCGCAGGATGTTCGCGTCGGCGGGCGGCTGTCGAAGACGGAGTATCAATACACGCTGCAGGATCCGAACCTGGATGAGCTTTACCGATGGGCGCCGAAGGTTCTCGACCAGTTGCGCGGGCTGCCGCAACTCAAAGACGTTACGACCGATCAGCAGATGTCCGGGACCACGGCCAGCCTGACCATCAACCGGGACCTCGCGGCACGCTTCGGGATACAGCCGCAGCAGATCGACGACGTTCTGTATGATGCATTCGGCCAGCGGCAGGTGACGCAGTATTTCACTCAAATCGGTTCGTATCACGTAATACTTGAAGTAATGCCGGCGGAGCAGGGGGATCCGGCGACGTTATCGAAGCTGTATGTGAGGGCGGCGAATGGCGCGGTTGTGCCACTGTCGAATTTCGTCAGCTGGACGACGGCCCCAGTGCAGCCGTTGTCGATCGCGCATCAGAGTCAGTTTCCGGCGGTGACGATCTCGTTCAATCTGGCGCCGGGGGTGGCTTTGGGCCAGGCAGTCGATGCCGTGAACGCCGCAATGCGGAAGATGGGCCTGCCGGATACGGTGCAGGGCAGTTTTCAGGGCACGGCGCAGGCGTTTCAGGCGTCGCTGGCGGGTCAGCCCTTCCTGATCGCCGCTGCAGTGATCAGCGTGTACATCATCCTTGGCATTTTGTATGAGAGCTACATTCTGCCGCTGACAATTCTTTCGACACTGCCATCAGCAGGCCTGGGCGCCTTGCTGACGCTGATTGTGGCGCGGACGGAATTGTCGGTGATTGCCCTGATCGGCATTATTCTGCTGATCGGCATCGTGAAGAAGAATGGGATCATGATGGTCGACTTTGCCATCACAGCGGAACGTCGTGACGGGCTTTCGCCGCTCGAAGCGATCCGCCAGGCCTGCCTGCTGCGGTTCCGTCCGATTCTTATGACCACGATGGCGGCCATGCTGTCGGGCTTGCCGATCATGCTGGGAACGGGCGCCGGGTCGGAGCTGCGGCGGCCGTTAGGGTATGCCATGGTGGGTGGCCTGGCGGTGTCGCAGGTGCTTACGTTGTACACCACTCCGGTAATTTACTTATACCTTGGCCGGCTACAACACTGGCTGGCCCCGACGCGCACAAGGTTGCCTGCGCTCGCGGAGAAGATGGGCGCGACGGCGGATTAGAGCGGTTTCAGGCTGTTCCTGATCATCTCAAGTGCAGTGTCCACCGTCGCGGCGCGGATGGCGGTGCGATCGCCGGGAAAGATGTGGTGCTGCGTCTCGGTCAGTCCGTCGCGGCGGGCGAGGCCAAACCACACGAGCCCTACAGGCTTTGTCGCGGTGCCGCCGCCAGGGCCGGCGACGCCGGTGACGGACACGGCGCGATGCGCGCAGGAGCAGGCCAGGGCGCCTTCGGCCATGGCGCGGGCAACTTCCTCGCTAACTGCGCCGTGCTGAACTATGAGGTCCCCTGGCACGCCGAGCAATTCCTGTTTTGCCTGATTGGAATAGGAGACGAAGCCCCGATCAACGACGTCCGATGATCCGGCGATGGCGGTGAGAGCAGCGGCGATCAGTCCCCCGGTGCAGCTTTCCGCGGTGGCGAGCATGATCCCGCGCGCCCTGCAGGCATCCAGCAATGCGGAAGCGGATTGGAGCGTCGCGGGATCGAGCATGTCTCTGGCCTATTCGACTTTTCGGAAAGCCCAGAATAGTCTTTCCCGCATTGGACGGGGAGGACACGATCAATATGGGGAAGCTGCTCAGGATGGCCTGCGCTGTCGCGTGGCTGGCTGGTGCTGGATCAGCGGCCAACGCCGATACCGTCCTGAAGGTATTCGTCTCCGGCCAGGTGTCGCAACCGGTCATCCAGAAGGCGTTCGACATGTTCGCCGCCGCCAGTCCCGGACTGAAGGCGGAAATCGAGGTGGGCGGCGCGACCTCGGATGTACAGGCGCAGTATCTGAACACGGTGATGTCGGCGAGGGACAGCACGCTCGACGCCTTTCTTCTGGACATCATTCGTCCCGCGCAGTTCGGGACGGCGCGGTGGCTGGTGCCGCTGAATGCGGCTCTTGGCGACCCGGCGCAGTTCATGAAGCAGTATCTGCCGGAATATGCTCGCGCGGACGAGGTGAAAGGCCAGGTAGTTGCGCTTCCCGCCTTTGCCGACGCCATGTTCCTGTACTACCGCAAGGACCTGCTTGATAAATACCACATGCAACCGCCTAAGACATGGGACGAGTTGACATCCGAGTCGAAGACTATCCTTGCGGGCGAGCATGATTCGAATTTGCACGGAGTCAGCTTTCAGGGCAAAGCCATCGAAGGTGCGGTCTGCACGTTTCTGCTGCCGTATTGGAGCATGGGATACGACCTGGAGAAGGACGGGCATTTAAGTTTCAACGTGCAGGGGGCGGAAAAAGCGCTCTCTTTGTGGACCGGATTGGTGAAGGATGGTGTGGCACCGAAGAACGTCGCCGAGGTGGCAACCGACGACACGCGCACTGATTTTCAGGCGGGCAAGGACATATTCGCGGTGCTGTGGTCGTATGGATGGGCGCGCTTTCAAGGTGCAGATTCCGCGGTGAAGGGCAAGGTCGGTGTGGCTGTGCTGCCCGCGGTGGCGGGGGGGAAATCCGTAAGCTGTCTGGGCGGATGGCAGTGGGGCGTGTCGGCGTATTCGAAACATCAGCAGGAAGCGGTGAAGCTGGTGAAGTTCCTTTCCACGCCGAATATTTCGAAATTGCTGGCCGTGGACGCAGCGTTGCTGCCGGTGTTCCCGTCGCTATACACCAACCCCGAGGTGCTGAAGGCCAATCCCTGGTTCAGTGATGCCCTGCCTGTGGTGCAGAGCGCCCGGACAAGGCCGACGACGCCGTTATATAACCAGGTCAGCGAGATAATTCGTTCGACGGTCAATGCGGTGCTCGCGGGAACACAGACGCCGGAAGCGGGGGTGCAGGAAATGGGAGCACGGTTACGTCGAGTGCTGCACTGAGCAGGCGCATCGGGGGATCGCGCCGGAACTGGCTCGACCCCAGACCGGCGGTTCTCGCGGTCGTTCTGCTCTTTCCCACGTTTGCGCTGCTTGCTCTGATTGTCGTCTATCCAGTCGGGCGATTGATCTTTACGAGCTTTTTTTCGCTCAGTGTATCGTCGGGGCTGCCGGCGCAGTTCATCGGGATCGATAATTTCGTTTCCATTGTCCAGGATCCTGTGTTCTGGGAGTCGCTGCGGAATACGGTGATCCTGACCGTGGTTACGGTTCCGGGCGCGCTGGTTGTGGGGCTGGCCCTGGCGCTGGTGGCGAATCTGCCATTCCGGCGGAAGTGGCACGTGCGGCTGGCGCTTCTGGTGCCCTGGGCGTTGCCGCTGGCGTTCACCGGGCTGATCTTCGCGTGGTTCTTCAACTCGCAATACGGCATTGTGGACGATTTGCTGCGGCGGCTGGGGCTACCGCAGCCGATCTGGTTCAATTCCGCCGTGCTGTCGATGGCAACGATCTGCGTGACGATCATCTGGAAGACCTCGTCCTTTGTCGGGCTGATCTTGCTGGCGGGGCTGCAGACAATCCCGCAGGACGTCTATGAGGCGGCCGATGTCGATGGCGCGGGGCGGTTCCGGCGGTTCTGGTCGGTGACGCTGCCGCTGTTGCGGCCGGCGATCGTGGTGGCGATGATTTTCCGTACGATCACCGCGCTGCAGACCTTCGATATTCCCTACACGATGACACGCGGCGGCCCGGGCGATTCAACGCGGACGCTGGCGATGTATATCTATCAGAACACGGTGGACTTCCTGGACCTCGGCTACGGATCGGCGCTGGCGGTGGTGATGTTCCTGATCAGCATGGCGGCGACGACGGTTTATCTGCGGCAGATCAGGAGCACCGCGTAGATGTTTCGTGGGGCGTCCTTACGGTTCATCGCTGGGTTTCTGGTGCTGGCAAATGGATTGTTTCCGGCGATCTGGATTTTCCTGACGTCGCTCAAGACACAGGCAGAGCTGAGCCGGACCCCGATCACGTATCTGCCGGCGGCGCCGACCCTGGTAAATTATATCCACGCCTTCAGAGACCAGCCGCTTCTGCGCTACCTGGCGAACAGCCTGATTGTGGCCGGCGCATCCACGCTGTTCACACTGGCGGTTTCCGTGATGGCGGCGTATGCGCTGGCCCGGCTGGAGATACCGTTCCGAAACCTGGCGTTCGGCGCGATCATCGCGATCTCCACGTTTCCGCTGGTGACGCTGCTGGTGCCGTTGTTCCAGACGCTGCGGGCGCTTGACCTCCTGAACACGTATGAGGCGCTGGTGCTGCCATATACCGTGCTGAGCCTGCCGGTCTGCACATTGGTGCTGGTGAGCTTTTTCGAAGGCATTCCGCTGGATCTGGAGAATGCGGCGATGGTGGACGGCTGCACGCGCGTGGGCGCGCTGTTGCGCATCCTGCTGCCGCTGGCTGCACCCGGGCTGGCGACGGCCGGTATCCTCGCGTTTGTTAACTCCTGGGACGAGTTCCTGCTGGCGCTGTCGTTCAACTCCAACCCCGCTTACCGGACGCTGCCGGTGGGCATCACGTTATATCAAGGGGAGTTTGCGTTTCCCTGGCCGGAGATCTCGGCGGCGCTGGTGGTCGGCATCGTGCCGGTGACGGCGCTGATCATTTTCTTCCAGCAGCAGATTTTGTCGGGCCTGACAGCGGGCGGCGTGAAGGGGTAGACAGGCATCGAGGCATGTGAGCGGTTTCCTCGCCGGGATTTTCCGCATCGCCCGTCACCTTCAGACCGCCGCCAGACCCTTCCTGAGTGGGCCGCAGTGAGAGCCCCCTTGGATCCTCATACTTTCCCTGGATTGAAGGAACGCGGATGCGACAGATACGTGGCCCGACACTACGATGGACGAGACGCCTGGCACTGCTGTTGGTAATTGTTGCCGTGACACTGCTGATCGGGCGCATCGTGCAGAGCGAGCGCGGGCCACCGCTGGAACCCTGGCACACGTTTATCCCCGACGAGCCGCATGCCGCCGAGATCGATCGGCTCGACTGGAACGGTTATATCGCGGCCGAGGCAAGGGTGTTTGCCGCCGTCCGCCAGAAGGTCACCGATCAGCTGGACGAGCCGGACCGTACGCCGGACGATCGCTACTTCGCGGGCAGTCCGGTGTACCCTGGTCATTTCGCGCGGGATTGGAACCGCTCCTACGTGCTCGAACCCGCAGGCGCGCCACGCGGTGCCGTCGTCCTGTTGCACGGGTTGACCGACTCGCCTTTCAGCCTGCGGCATATCGCCCGGCGGTATCGCGATCTGGGTTACGTGGCTATCGGGCTGCGCTTGCCCGGCCACGGCACTGTGCCCGGTGCGCTAACCGCTGTCACATGGGAGGACTGGCTGGCTGCGACCCGGCTTGCGGTGCGGGAGGCGCGGCGCCGAGCAGGGCCTGACGCGCCGCTGCATCTGGTCGGCTATTCGGCGGGCGGCGCGCTTGCGCTGAAATACGCGTTGGATGCGATCGCGGACCCGCAGCTCACGCAGCCGGATCGGATCGTCCTGATCTCGCCCATGATCGGCGTCAATTCCTTCGCCCGCTTCGCCGGCCTGGCGGGCCTTCCTGCGCTGCTGCCGCGCTTCGCCAAGGCCGCCTGGCTGAGTGTCGTGCCGGAGTTCAATCCGTTCAAATACAACTCTTTTCCAGTGAACGCGGCACGCCAGGCCTACCTGCTGACGGCGGTGCTGCAGAGTCAGATCGCGCGGCTCGCGAGGGGGGGCCGGTTGAAGGATCTGGCGCCGATTCTAACTTTCCAGTCGTCGATGGATTACACTGTCAGCACGCGCGCTGTGATCGCATCGCTCTACGCCTTCCTGCCTGCCAATGGCAGCGAGCTTGTCCTGTTCGATCTCAACCGCAACAGCAGGCTGGGACTGCTGCTGCGGACGGTATTCGCGCAGGCGATCGACCGGATTGTCCCGCCGCCGCCGCGGAACTGGCGCCTCACTGTCATTACCAATGCGCCCGATAATCCGCAGGTGAGCACGCATGCCACCGAAGCTGGCACGCTAATGGAACAGGTGCATAGCCTCGGCATTGCCTATCCGCGTGACGTCTTTTCCCTCTCGCACGTCGCCCTGCCGTTTCCGTCCACCGACGGGTTGTACGGATCGTCGCCCGATCCGACGGAGGATTACGGCGTCAATCTCGGCGCGGTGGCCGCTCACGGCGAAGTGGGCGTGCTGATCGTCAGCCTCGACTTGCTCACGCGCATCACCTGGAATCCATTCTTCCCCTATGTGCTCGGCCGTATCGACGAGGGGATCGTTCAGCGGGCCGGTCATTAGAGCGTTTCAGGCTGATACAGTCAGCCTGAAACTGCTCTAGGGGCAGCACGAGATCGGATGGGGTCTCGCCTGAGGGGCTTCGGGTCCGTTGAGGCATGCCCCAGGAAACCGGGGCGAACGCCACATTTGTGGGACCGAGGCCCTTTTCAACTGGTGCGTCGGTCTCTACGATCATCCGGCTCAGTCGCGCAGGAGTGGGCGTCTGAATCTCGAGTGATACCATCGGAACTTAAAGGCCGGGTGGGGAATGGCGGTTCAAAATAGGAGCGGTACGGTTTCGCTCAGCGTTCTCGCAATGGTGGTGGTGGGCGTCGTCAGCGGTATAGTGCTGAGCCTCCTGATGAGCGGACACTTAGCCAATCAGCTTGTGCTCGCCATTATCTGCGCGTTCGTTGCCGCGATCCTGGCACTGGTCGTCGGTCGCCTGATCCTTGGCTGGAACACCGGGGTTTCCCTGCCGCCCGGCATCGTCGTCTGGAATGTCGTGATCTCGTCGCTCATCGGTGGACTCGCCGGACACGAGCTCAGTGTGGATCTGAGGGACCCTCCGGCGCCGCCGCTCATTGGGGGCATCTCCGGCGTATTGACATCGCTCCTTATCGTTTCCTTCGTGATCACAATCCTCGTGATCCGGTATCGGCAGTCCGATACCCAGAGGTGAGGCGCTCTGGCCCAGGGCCCTCAGCCGGCTCTCTGAAAGGCTAAACAGCACCATCGAGCCGTTAGTCGTGGTTCCCCCTCTGGGTTGCCGCAATCATAATAGCGCTGCTCCCGACCATCGGCGTTCCCGATTGGCTTACAGAACGTGCTGCCGTTCCGCACGTGATCAAGTCGGCAGCCTTGCCAGAGGGCGCAGGGCGGCACACAAGCGCAAGGTGGTGAAGCAGAATTCGGCGCACCTCCGCGATCGTCGCCGGAGTGGATTGTGTCGAGTGCCCGGAATGAACCACGAGTTCTGATTCCACTGGTTCGATATGTGCGCTCGCATAACTCACCACTCCGTCGGTCCGCTGAGCAAGTGGGCCGTTGCCGAGCGTGGGAATGATCGAGTTCACCGCAATATCGGGCGCCACCGGCACGCTGGCCAAAGCCCGTGTGAGGGAGCTGTCCGGCGTCATTCCGTAAACACTTCCAAGCCATCCCCGCCGCACATCGAAAACTGGCTCATCGCCATTGTTCGCCATCAGTTCGCGTCCCAAAACGGCGACGCCAACGGGCAGCGTCACCAGCCGGGCGACGAACTGAATGATTGGCATTGCAGCGGCGTGGCTCCCGCGATGCGGCGTCGCTATGAACACCACGCGCTTTATCTCAGGCAGCGGCCGCACGAACAGCGCGGCCCGAACCAACGCCTTCGACGCCGGACTTATCCGCAAATCATCGAGCGGTCTGCGACTGATCGCGTCCCAGAGGCGATTGCCGGGATCTATCACCAGCATCTTTGCGAGAAGGCCGCCCTGGCTGTGCCCGATTACCACCGTCTCGTTGAGTGCCGGGTCGGCGGCCGGAGTGCCGAGTTGCGCGAAAGTTTCCTCGAGCGCCCGGCGCAGCAGCAGGGCGGAGTATGGGATCGGGGCTCCGGTCGTATAGCTGAACAGCCAGAACTCGAAGTGATCGTGGATTCGCGGATCAGCCAGCAAATCGTTGATCATGTCAGCCCAGCGGCCCGCGCTCGACGCCGTGCCGTGCACCAGCACCACGGGGATTCTTCCGACACGGTGGGGCTCCAGGGCGACGAGCTGGCTCGGCAACTCGGACAACAGATCGCCGAACAGGAAACCGCGTAATTCTCTTGCCCAAACATTTGATTCCTGCAGGGCGAGGGCCAGCGAAGCGGTGAGCCGGTATTCGAGCGGGACGGCATCTCCGTCGATCGGGATGCTCCGGGCGTCGAAGAACGTGTGCACTGAAAGGACGCCGTGCACGATCCCGGACGCGACTGCGGCGCGCGCATCGGGGATGACCATCAGCACGGTTGCAGGTACACGAACGTGCGGCGTTACCTGAAAGCCATTTACGCCGGACGGCGTTCGGATGGCAGCCGCGACCGGCGCCCCGAGTCCGGGCTGTCGGTGAACGTTCTGCAGCCCGCGCACGCTCAGATTGCCGGCCGGTACGAAGTCAGTCAGCTTGGCATTTCCCCAACGTAGGCTGCCCCGGTCAAGAACAAGGTCCAGAGTTCCGAACGGCAAAGCATAACGGCCCGGGCGAAGCTCGAGACGGGTGCCATCGGCGGTAACGAACGCCGCGGTCAGGCCGCGACCATAAAGATCGGCAGCCTGCCGCAAGGTGGGATCGAACGCGTTGGGCAAGGCTGTGTCTTGCGCCGGGAACAGATACGCAAAGGCGTAAACGGCGGATGCCAGGAGCCGGCTGCGGTCACTGGTGCGCCGACCAACCAGATACGATGCCTCTGCGAGCGCGAACAAATCCTTCCGATCAGCTTGCCCCGCGGGCAGAAGCGCCTGCAGATCGCTGATCGCAGCCCCCGGATCCCTGTCGAACAGGGTCAGCAAGCTCCGTCGGCGCAGTACGATCCGGGTCGTTTCGCTGAGGCGGTCGGTGGTAAGCGCGCTCGCATCCAGCGAACGCTGCATTGTTTGGGGATCAATTCGCACGACGGAGACCGGCGAGGCGCAGGCACCGAGAACGGTGAGCACGAAGAGCAAAACCCCCATCACCGTCAGTCGTCGTCTCATCGGGTCAACCCCGCAGATTAGGCCACGCCGCTCCAAGCGGCGTTGTCAAGGTTTCGGCCACAAAACGCAAAAGGCGGGTACGAATGGGGGGTTGTTTTTCAGTGAAACGCTAGCCTGTTGCGTCCCAGGCCGGAGCGAAGCCAGGATTCACGCAGCGGTTGTTTTTAGGCAAGGCGTCAAGCGCGGCGATGTCCTCGGCATCCAGCTTCAGACGTGTCGCCTCCATATTCTCTTTCTGCCGCTCGCGGTGGGCGGATTTCGGGATGGGAGCCACGTCCGGCTGCGCCCAGAGCCATGCGAGGGCCACCTGCGACGGCGTTGCTCCGTGCCTACCGGCGATGCGGCGCAATTCCGGGTGATCCGGCAAGCGTCCCTTGGCCAGGGGCGAGTAGGCGATGATCGGAATACCGCGCCCGCGCAGATATTCCAGCAATGCCGGCTGACGCAGCGTCACGTGATATTCGAATTGCACCGCCGCCACCGGCGCCTTCACCTGCTCGATCGTCTGGCGCAGCAAGGTGACATTGAAATTGGCGACGCCGATCTTCTTCGCCTCACCCTGCTGCTGCAGCGCGATCATCGTTTCGAGAGCGGCTGGCAGATTCATATCGGGCGACGGCCAGTGGATCAGGTACAGATCCACATAGGAAAGTTTCAGCTTGTGCAGGCCGGCGGACATGGCGGCGCGCAGCCGGTCGGGCGCCAGGCTGTCGTTCCACACCTTCGTGGTTACATGCAGCTCGTCCCGCTTGAGGCCTGAAGCGGCGATGGCGGCACCCACCTCGGCTTCATTGCCATACATCTGGCCGGTATCGATATGCCGGTAGCCCAGCTCGAGCGCGCTCTCGACGGCTCGCTGGCACTCCGGTCCCGAGAGCCTCCAGGTGCCGAACCCAAGCCGGGGCATACGCAGCCCGTTGGCGGTAATCATCTCCATCGCCTGGTTCCTTTGTTGGAGAGCAGGATCCACGCGCTCTGACGTTCCCGCCTCACGCGATCCTGCTCTATCGCTTCGAAAAATCGACGATCGCGGCGTAGCCCGTCTCGGTGCCGATCGCGAGATGCGACCCGCCGGGGCTCCAGGCCAGCGCCGAGACGGGCCCGTGCCCGGGTGGCACGACGGGCAGGATGCGGGACGATTCGATGTGCGCGACCACCACGAGCCCATCGGCGAAGCCGCCGGCGACGATGTCGTCTTTTGGGTGAGATGCGACGCGGGTGCACATGATCCCGTCGCCTCCGGCCAATTCGAGCGGGGGTTTGCCCATGGGTCCGCCGCCGAAAAACGGCCACAGCACCATTGCGTCGGCTCCGCTGGTGGCGAGCCACTTGCCGTTGCGGTTGAAGGACATGGATTGCGTTTTGGACGGATAGCCGCTCATGCGCATGTGCTTGCCGTCGGGCAGCGCCCAACCGTGCAAAGCGTTTTCCTGCATCGCTGTTACCAACGCCTCGGCAACGGGGTAAATCGCGACGCCGATGTGACTGCCCTTCCATTCGAGCAGGCGTGGGGAGTCGGACTTAGCGGCGACGAACCAGAGGCTGGCGCCGTTGTAATGCGAGGCGGCAACGCGCTTGCCTTTTCCGTCGAAGGCGATGCCGGTGATGGTGGAGGGATGCGGCAGCTCCTTCAGCTTCAACCCGGCGGCGTCGAACAGATGCACAACCTTGCCGACCGAGCAGGCGACGAGGCCTTTATCAGCGATGTAGGTGGCCGTCTGCTCCACCCATTTCATGCCGAAGCGGGCGATGTCGCTGACTTCGCCGTCGGTTGTTACACGGCGGAAGCCACCATCGTCGCCGCCGGTGACGAACCCGCCGCCCGGATGGGTCGCCATGCTGAGCACCGCACCCTCGTGCATCGGCACAGAGCGCCAGTTTGCGGCCTGGGACAGAGCGGCGAGCCGGACAGAGCCATCGCCGAGGGCGAAGGCGGCGAACTGGCCGCTGCGGTCGAACCGGGCGGCCACCACGAACGCTCCGAGTTCGCTCGTGGTGCCGCGGGTTTCGACGAGGAAGCTGGCGGTTTCGGTCCCGCTCATTCTATTCGGCCTGGCAGGCCTCGAAGCCGCGCCGGAGCAGCGGGCGGTTCAGGTTGCGGCCGATGAAGACGATTTTGCTGGTGCGCCTTTCGCCTTCCCTCCAGGGGCCGATGAAATCGCCGTCGGCGATCATGTGTACGGCCTGGAAGGCGAAGCGGCGGTTGTCGCCCTTGTAGTTCAGGATGCCCTTGGTGCGCAGCAGATCGGGGCCTTTCTCCTGCAAGAGCAGGCTGATCCAGGCGTTGAAGCGCTCGGGGTCGATGGGGTTTTCGACTTCGAAGCTGACGGATGACACATCGTCGTTGTGTTCATGCTCATCGTTTTCCAGGAAATCGGGTGACGCTTGCAGCACGCGCTTGAGATCGAACGCCCCGCGGTTCAGCACCTGCTCGATCGGCAGGGCGGCCTTTTCGGTGCGGTGGATGACGGCGAAGCGATTGATCTTGCGGATACGGCGTTCGACTTCGGCGAGTTCATCGGCGGAGACGAGATCGGTCTTGTTCAGCACGATGACGTCGGCGAAGGCGATTTGGTCGGCGGCTTCATGGCTGTCTTCGAGCCGCGCCAGCACGTGCTTGGCATCTACGACGGTGACGATCGCATCGAGCCGGGTTTTCGACCGCACATCCTCATCGATGAAAAAGGTCTGCGCGACGGGCGCAGGGTTCGCGAGGCCGGTGGTTTCGATGATGATGCCGTCGAATTTGTCGCGCCGCTTCATCAGCCCGCCGACGATACGGATCAGATCGCCGCGCACGGTGCAGCAGACGCAGCCGTTGTTCATTTCGAACACTTCCTCGTCGGAATCGACGACGAAGTCGTTGTCCACCCCGAGTTCGCCGAATTCGTTTATGACGACGGCGTATTTGCGACCGTGCTGCTCGGAGAGGATGCGATTCAGCAGGGTTGTCTTGCCGGCCCCGAGATAGCCGGTCAGCACGGTCACCGGCACCTGGTTTTCGGTTGTTTCCGCCATTCAGCTTTGCTCCCGCGTTTTCTGGTCGGTTTTCGGTTGGGCTGAATATAGGGGTGGGGATGGGGGTGAGCCACCGCGGGCCAGGATCTCGCGGCGCAGGGCTGCCAGTTGGAGGGCGGCGGCTTTCAGGCCAAAGCGGCGGGCCTGGGCGCGGCCGGCCTCGGCGAGTGCTGTCCGGCGGATTGGGTCCTGGGCGAGTGCGACGAGCGCGTCGGCCATGCCAGGCGGGTCATCGGGGTCGATGTAGAGGGCGGCGTCGCCGGCGACCTCCGGAAGCCCGCCACGGGGGGAGCAGACCAGGGCGGCGCCGCAGGCGAGCGCTTCCAGGGCGGCGAGGCCGAACGGCTCGTCCCAGCGGCTGGGCACGACGGCGATGGCGGCGCGGGAGAGGGCCGACAGCACCTCCGGATGGTCGCGGTAGCCGAGCATTTCCACACCGGCTGCGTTGGCCGTGGTTCGGATGGAGCGTGTGTAGGCGGTTTCGGGGGCATCCGGGCGGAACCGGTCTGCGCCGATGATGGCGGCACGCCAGCCGGGCAGGCGGGGTAAGGCGAGGGCACAGGCGGCAACGAAACGGTCCGCGCCCTTTTCGGCCACTACCCGGCCGGCGAACAGGATCAGGTTCTCGCGCGGCCCCTGGGACGGCAGGGCGGAGAGATCGATGCTGTTGGGCATCACGAGCGGGTGCTGGGCGGGGGAGGCGATACCCTGCAGCAGGCGGTCGGCGATGAAGGCGGAGACGGTGACCACGCGCGCGAGGCGCGCGAGCAGGGTGGCGCGCTCTGTGGGGGAGTGGGCGCGGCGCATAGTCTGCGGGTCGTTGTGGAGGAACAGCGTCACGGGAAGGGCAGGGGAGCGGGACGCGAGCGCGAGCGCGATCTCCGGCCGGTTATGAACCTCGGTCAGGGCCGGTCTGCACCTCCCGGATGATTCGGGCGAGGGAAGCGGCGTAGCGGACGTTTATATTGCCGATTCGCCAGCGGGAGGGGGATGCTGCGCGAAAGGGCACGTCCTCGAAAGGGGGGATGGCCTGGGGGCCGCCGATGACGAGCGAGGGTTCAAGCCGGGTTAGATGGTGGACGATCAGTCCGATGGCGCCGGTACGGCCGGGCCCGAATCCCTCGCCAGGAGGCAGAATGGTGGCAATGAGAGGTGCTTCCCCGACCGGCGGCATGCCTTCGTATAGCGACCCCGAGCCGATGGGGCACGCACTTGCCTGTCAGTCCAGTGTCTCCCGATAGGAGTAGACGGCCACGGTGCCGATCACGACGGCGAACAACGCAATGGGCCACAGGTCGGGCAGGATTTCCAGCAGCCCGTTACCCTTCAGCAGAATGCCGCGCGTGATCCGCAGCAGGTGCGTCAACGGCCACAGTTCGCCGATCACCCGCGCCCAGGCTGGCATGCCCTGGAACGGGTACATGAAGCCCGACAGCATGAAGGAGGGCAGAAGTGCGAACTGCGCCAGTTGCTGCGCCTGCATCTGCGTGCGTGCGATTGTTGAGAAGGTAAGTCCCAGGGCCAGGTTGCAGGCGATAAAAAGCCCGAGCACAAGCAGCAGCAACAATACCGATCCGCGTACCGGGACGCCGAACCCCGCCACCGATACTCCCAGAACCAGAAACACCTGCACGTAACCCAGCCCGACATACGGGATGATCTTCCCCAGCATCACCTCGATCGGCCGCACCGGCATGGCGAGCAGGTTTTCCATGGTGCCGGCCTCGCGCTCCTTGGTGATGGAGAGCGCCATGATGATCAGCGTGGAGAAGGTGAGGATAATTCCGATCAGGCCCGGCACGATGTTGAGGGCGGTGATCGCCTCCGGGTTGTACCGTGCATGGATCATGACCTGAAACGGCGGGGTGACCGGATGGGTTTGCAGGTTCGGAGGCAACTGCCGGTTCAGCACACTGGTATTCAGTGCAGCCACCGCCGCGGTCGCATTGCCGATGGCGGTCGGGTCGGTGGCGTCAGCGTCCATCAACACCTGGGGATGCTCGCCGCGATCGACCCCGCGCGAAAAGCCGGGCGGGATGTTCAGCACGAACATCACCTCGCCTTTCGCCAGTGCCTCGTCCGCCTGCTTTTCGCTGCTGAAGGAGCGCAGATCGAAGTAGCCGGTATTGACCAGCGCCGCTTCCAGCGCGCGGGTGTAATCGGATTGGTCCGCTGCCAGAACGCCGGTGGGCAGGTGTCGTGGATTGGCGTTCAGCGCATAGCCGAACAGGAACAGCTGGATCAGTGGTAGCGCCACGGTTAATCCGACCGTCGCCCGGTCGCGCCGCATCTGCGTCCATTCCTTGCGCAGGATTGCCAGCACGCGGACTGGGGAAAAGTTGGTCACGATGCCGTCTCCTGCGCATGCAGCAGATGGATGAAAACGTCGTCGAGCCGGGCGGGCACTTCTTCCCACGGCAGGTCTGGGGCGCAGGCGGCGATTGCGCGTTCGAGCGCCGTGCGATCCGTTGCGACGATACGGAGCGCCCGCCCGAAAATGGCGGCGCTTTCCACGCCCGGTGCCCGGCGGATACGGCGCAAAACCGGTTCCAGTCCTTCGCCGCTGGTTTCTAAGACAACCAGATGCGCGCCGCTGACCACCGTTTCCGCGTCACCCTGCACAATCAGCCGGCCGCCCGCGAGATAAACGACGCGTTGGCAGCGTTCTGCCTCGTCCATGTAGTGGGTGGAAACGAGCACGGTCATGCCGTCGGCCGCCATCTCGGTGATCATGTCCCAGAATTCGCGGCGGGCCCTGGCATCCACGCCGGCTGTGGGCTCATCCAGCAATAACAGGCGTGGGCGGTGCAGGACGCAGGCGGCGAGCGCAAGGCGCTGCTTCCAGCCGCCTGAAAGCTCGCCCGCAAGCTGGTTCGCCCGACTGGTCAGGCCGATCCGGTCGAGCGTTTCCGCGATAGCATCCGCGCGATCCGGCATTTGGTACAGCTGGGCGACAAAGTCGAGATTTTCGCGCACAGTCAGGTCGCCGTAGAGGCTGAAGCGCTGCGTCATGTAGCCGATCTGCCGGCGGATTTCGGCGCTTTGGCGTATCAGGTCGCAACCGAGGCAGGTGCCGCCGCCGGCATCGGGTTTGAGCAAACCGCACAACAAGCGAATTGTTGTGGTTTTGCCGCTGCCGTTGCCGCCGAGGAAACCGCAGATCTGGCCTTCCGGCACGGTAAGGTCGAGCCCATCCACGACCTTATTGCTGCCGAAACTTTTGCGCAGCCCGTGCACGTCGATGGCGAACGTGGTCATTACGGCGTGACCGTGACGGGTTGACCGGGCTTGAGCACTGCTGCCTGGTTCGGTTGCGGGTGCGCCTCGATCATATAAATGAGCTTGTCGCGGGTCTGCTCGCTGAAAATCACTGGCGGCGTGTATTCCGGTTGCGGTGAGACGAAGGAGACCGTCGCGGTCAGATGCAGCGGGCAGCTATCGCAGGTGATCGCTACCGTCTGGCCGGTGTGCAGACCCGGCAACGACCGTTCGGGGACAAAGAAGCGAACGAGGATGTTCGCGGGCGGGAGCAGGGAAACCACCGGCGCGCCGGCACCTATTGTTTCGCCCGGCCGGGCATAGACGTCGGCGACCAACGCGTCGTTCGGCGATGCCACGTGCCGCTGCGCGAGGCGCCACTCGGCCTCGGCCAGCTGGGCGCGCATCTGTTCGACGATTGCCTTTTGGGCGGCGATCTCCTGAGTGCGGCCCGTGGGCGAGCGCATCTGCTCCAGCTTCGCCTGAGCGGCCGCCAGCTTTGCGGCGGTCGAGAGCGCTTCGGCTCTTGCCTGGTCCAGTTGCTGGCGGGTGCCGGCGTTGGTGCGCTCCAAGGCTTCCGCCCGGGCCAGGTCCTGCGCGGCCCGCTCGCGGGCCGCTTCGGCATCCGTCACGTCGGCCTGCGCCTGCGCGATCTCCGTCTCCTTGCTCGCTGTTTCCAGGTTCTGTAACTGCGCCTGCGCCTGCGCAAGTTTTGCCGCTGTTTCATCGCGTGCTGCACGGTCGTACGTGTCGTCCTGCGAGAAAAGTGGCGCCCCGGCCTTAACCGTGTCACCGCGGTGGACAGCGACCGAGGTCAACAAACCCTGCTGCGTGGGGCCGACCTTGACGTAGTCGGCATCCGCATAGCCTTGCCAGGACAACGGCGCCGGTCCGGGCATCAGGCGCCACCAGGCGACCGCCGCGGCAGCCGCGATTACGGCCACGGCCAAAATCCACTTGACCCGCTTCATGACGGCGGCTCCGCGGCAATGCCGCGCAGGAAGACATCCAAGTGGGTTTCGATGACCCGCCTTGGGTCGAAGGCGATATCCGTGTGGGGACCCAGCGAGTGTTTCCACAAGGCCATCGCCAGGATGGGACCGGTGAAAAGCGGCAGCACCGAATGCGGGTCCAGACGGCGGAACTCGCCACGCTCCATGCCGCGTGACAGCACGCCTTCCAGGATGGCCATGCCGCGTTGCGCGACCTCCTGGGCATAAAGCCGGGCGATCGCGGGGAAATTGCCGGATTCCGCCAGCACCAGCTTCGGGATGGCTATGATGTTGGATTCGACTAGCTGCAGCGCACGCTGCGCGATCCGGCGCAACAGCTCGGCGCTGGATCCGGTATGATCAGCCACCATTGCCTCGATAGCATCAAGGTTCGGCGTCAGCCGCTGACGGACAACGGCGCGAAACAGCTCTTCCTTGTTCGGGAAATACAAATAGATCGTGCCTTTGCTGATGCCGGCGCGTGCCGCCACTTCTTCCAGCCGCGTGGCCGCGAAGCCGCGTTCCGCGAAGAGCGAGATTGCGGCCTCGACGATCTCGTCCGGACGGGCGTGCTTTCGGCGTGACCGCCGCGCCGGATGGTTTGTGTCGGGCGGCATGCCATTACTTACCGACTGGTCAGTCAGGTACCTCAAATGACATTCCTGTCAATGTGCGGACGCGGCGCATGGTCTGCGGGGAACTGCACGACCAGGGCCAGTATCGACTTTCTCTGAAAGTCGATACACCGCTTGTTGTCTGAGTATCCGATTCACGCGACGAAGCGTGCGCGCTTCGCAACTCACGCGTCTCTGCGATCGGATACCAGAGCAGTTTCAGGCTGACTGTAGCAGCCTGAAACGCTCTGGCTTCATGGCTTTAGAGCAAATTCACGCGCTCGTGGAAACGCAAGGCGTTCCGGTCAAGCGCGATGTGCTCTAGGGCGATTTGGCCAGTGGCCCTTCAATGTCGCTCGCGTTGTCAAAGCTTCAGCTCGGAGACGAAGGTGCGCAGCTTGCCGGCTTCGGTGCGTCGGATTGATGCCGGAAAAGTGAGTTCGATGCGGAACTCGTGGCCGAATTCACCAGCCATGATGGTTTGCACCTGCGCCTTTTCGCCGTCGGTGAGTGGGCGTGCGACCACCAGGCGCACTTCGATGCGGTCCAGCTCGATCTGCGCGACCTGGTATTCGCGAATGGCTGCTATGGCTGCGAGCGCGTAGCGAAAGTTGACGCGGCGCTTTTCGCCGGACGGACAAAGAAGATAGTCGATCGTGCGCCCGACGATCCGGCGGAGCACCGGCAACCCTCGTCCACATGCGCAGGGCAATCCGGGTTCGGCTTCGTCGCCGACAGCGTAGCGCAACAGCGGCATGGCAAAGTTATGCAGCGGGGTGACGACCACACGCCCGACCTGACCGGGAGCACAGGGCCGGTTGCCACGGTCGAGAACTTCGAGCAGGGCGATCTCTGATTGCACGTGATACTGTTCGCAGGTGGGGCACTGCAAGGCCATGTAGCCGCACTCGGCTGATGTGTAGTTGTCGATGACAGGTTTGCCGAGCACGTCGCGGGTGAGTTGGCGAAGCTCCTGATCCAGCATCTCATTCGACGTCCAGAATGCGCGCACCGTGGGCAAGGTTATGTTTTCGGCGCGGCAGTGGCTGACGAGCAGGCGCAAGGTGGAGGGATTGATCAGGACGTAATCGGGGCCGAGCCGGCGCAGGAATTCCGCTTGCCGCGCGATTGGTATGGCGTAGTCGGTGACGACCATGGGCCCGGTGAGCCACAGCAGATTGTATGGTGGTCCCCAGTCCTCGAGACGCAAGCCGTTCGGGGACCGGACTTCAGCCTGCTGTTGCGGGTTGAATTGCGGCGGCATGCCGCGCATGCGGGCGATTGTGCCGCCGGGATCGATATTGTGCCACAGCATTTCGCGGACATGCGCGGCGTTCCAAAGCAGGCTTTCGAGTGCGGTCTTGCGGACGCGGACGGGAATGCCGGTGGAACCACCGGAGGTGGCGTCGGCGAAGCCGCCGTGGTCGGGTGGGTAATTGACAGCATGCAGTTCGGAGCTGTGTTGTTGAACATCGTGGCGGGTGAGGACCGGGAGGCCCTGCCAAGCGTCGCCGGTCAACCCGGCATCCGGGTTTATGCCGGCTTGGTGCAGATGATTTTTGTAGAATGGTACGTTACGCGCGGCATGGCGGATCAGAACCTGAAGCTGACGGAACTGATTGGCACGCAGTCGGGCGGGATCCCAGAACTGTGTTTCGTCAAACTGGCGCTGTAGCGCGAACAACTGAGCGGCCATGCCGGTCATCACCGCTGGCCAGGCGATTTGCTCAACCGACGCGCGAAGGTCTTGTGACATGCTGCAGGAGTATCGTGGCGAAACTGGTTCGAATGGAAGTGGTACTGGGTGTCGGTGACGCGTAAAGATGTCCGACCTTTGTAGCGGATCATATGTCCGCTTCTGCCGATGTGGCATCGGTGGAGGTTGTGGGTAACGCTGGCGTTGTCCACAAATCCACCGGTGGCCTGCCGAGCGGTTAAAGCGGCCCTCAGAGTGCCAGCCGGATCATAGCGGGCAAGACAGCGCGGCCCGTCGAAGATCGCCAGGGTGCCGTCCGGATATTCGTGCACCCGCACAGTCGCCTTGACGTAATGGTGGCGGTGCAGTGCGGCGGAATCTGTAGCGAGCGCCTGGCCCACTGCACACAGTTGTCGCGACCAACCTGACGGTCGGCCTGCACAAACGCGGTCCCAGGTTCCCGTCGCCGACTTGCTGAAGCGGGTATTGTAGTGGGCACGAAGGTTTCGCGCAGGTATTCGTTTGCTGCCATCACCGTGCTCACCCTCGCCCGGCGCAGTTCAGGCGGCAGACGCTGCTGCAAGGTGCCGAATACCCGCTCCATCCGCCCGCGCCCTTCCGGTGAGTAGGAGGGGATGTGACGAATCCCCAGCCGAGCCAGCGCCTGGCCGACCTGCGTGGGCTGCGCCTTGGCCACTGTGCCGCCGGCCTTCGGCGTCAGGAAGTAGTGCGAGCCGCGGTCGGTGTAGAGCGCGCCGAACAGGCCGTGCGCACCGATCGTCTCCAGCAGACCGAGAAAGCTTGATATCGTGCCTTCCTGCTCGACCAGCAGTGCCGAGTAGATCGCCCCGGTGGCGTCATCCAGCGCCACTACCAGGTCGAGATCGCAATCCAGCGCGCCGATCCAGCGATATGTCGAGCCATCCTGGAATAACAGCATCCCCGGCAGCGGACGCCGTGGCCGCTTCTTGCGATGCTGCCCCGCCGCGCCTTGCCAAACAGGCCGGCCGACTGCAGCGCCAGCCGGGTCACCGTGTAGCCCAGCGTGTAGTTATGACGCTCCGCAGTTCCTCGTGGAAATGCTTCACGGTGAAGTCGCCGCCGCATGCGCCGCTCCAACTCGCTCTCCGGCGCCGCCGATGGCTGATCCGGCCGATCCGGCGATCACCCAGACCATCCGCGCCGCACGCCTCGTAGCGGCCGCGCATGCGGCGGAAATGCCGCGCCGAGATGCCCAGCAGATCGCCCGCTGCCTCCGCTGTCAGACGCCCCTTCTTGTGACGATCCAGCGCATCCTCAAACCGCGTCACAAACGCCTCCCCTAACACCGCCGTCCGACGCATCCGCCACCTCCGAAGCAGGTAACGAACAAACCGGACAACTCATGCGCTACCGACACTGGAAGTGGTACTGGGTTGCGCCTCCATGGCGGAGAATATAGCCTGCCGCGCAAGAACAAGCAGGACACGGGAGGGCAGAATATGGGGATAGGGGCGGCTGACGAAGCAATTGCAGTTATCGTCGGGGCGGGACTGCTGCTCGGCGGCGCCGGGGCAGCGTCGGCTTCGTCGATTTCTTTTGGACCGCAGTCGTTCTCGGTTCAGCAATCGACCACGCCAATGCAGACCCTTGATTTCGATCAGTTTTCATCGTCACTCGGAACACTGAACGAGGTTGATATTTCGTTGACCGGCTCAACGATAGGAGGAGGCGCGACGGCGAACCTGACGGGCGGCGAGGGTGGTATCGCGACCTCATCCTTCACAGCGACGCTTGAGGTAACCGGGCCCGGAGCGACGACCGAATTCTCCGGTGCGGTTTCGGCCAGCGCGACATGTCAGAACAACTTCAGGTTCCCCTTCACATGCACCAGCGGCCTTGTTGCGCCGACGCTCGGCGCCGGAGCATTCACGCCCAATCCGGTGGTGCTCACCACGTCCCTGGCACCGTTTGTAGGTACAGGAACAGTAGGTCTGCTCGCTGAGATAGCCGGTTTCGCACCGAGCAGTTCATGCACCGCCAGCTTCCAGCCCACTTGCAACAATACGAGCGACGTGAGCTGGGCGGGGTCGGTGACTGTGACCTATTTATACACGCCGAGCAGTGCCGTGCCTGAGCCTGGCGCGTTGGGGGTGTTTGCCGCCGGGCTTGTGGGCCTGGGTTTGCTGGAGGGGCTGCGCCGGCGGGTTTGAGCGCTCCGCTTTCACTGACCCATCAGACCGCCTAAGTTCTGACCAACCCCAAAAGGAGGTCAGGACATGGACGACATCGTCATCGTCTCCGCGGTTCGCACGCCGGTCGGCAGCTTCAATGGCGGGCTCGGATCGCTGGCGGCGCATGAGCTTGGGACAACCGCACTGAAGGCGGCGATCGAGCGGGCCAAGGTGGACCCCGGGGAGGTGGACGAAGCGATCATGGGCCAGGTGCTGGCGGCGGGCGAGGGGCAGAACCCGGCGCGGCAGGCGGCACGGGGTGCGGGGCTGCCGGATTCCAAGACGGCGTTCGGGATCAACCAAGTGTGCGGGTCCGGCTTGCGGGCGGTTGCGCTGGCCGCGCAGCAGATCCGCACCGGTGAAAGCGCGATTGTGGTGGCCGGCGGGATGGAGAGCATGAGCCAGTCGCAGCACGCGGCCTATCTGCGCGGCGGCACCAAGATGGGCGGGGTGGAGTTCATCGATACGATGCTGAAGGACGGGCTGTGGGATGCGTTCCATGGCTATCACATGGGCAATACGGCCGAGAACGTGGCGCGAGCGTATCAGATCACACGGGAAGAGCAGGACCAGTTTGCGCTGGGATCGCAGCAGAAGGCGTCGAAGGCGCAGAAGTCGGGTCGGTTCAAGGACGAGATCGTGCCGGTGACGGTGAAGGGCCGGAAGGGGGACACGATTGTCGCCGACGACGAATATATCCGGCACGACGCGAGCATGGAGGGCATGGCTAAGCTTCGGCCAGCTTTTTCGAAGGATGGGACGGTTACGGCTGGCAATGCCAGCGGCATCAATGACGGCGCGGCGGCGCTGGTGGTGATGACGGCGAGCGAGGCATCCAAGCGGGGGCTGAAGCCGCTGGCTCGGATCGCGGCGTTCGCCACTGCCGGGGTCGATCCGGCGGTGATGGGGACGGGGCCGATCCCGTCTACGCGCAAGGTGCTGTCGCGGGCCGGTTGGAAGGCCGATGGTCTGGATCTCGTTGAAGCCAACGAGGCCTTTGCCGCTCAGGCGATCGCGGTTAACAAAGACCTCGGCTGGGACACCTCGAAGGTGAACGTCAATGGCGGTGCGATTGCCATCGGCCACCCGATCGGGGCGTCGGGCGCCCGGGTGCTGGTGACGCTGCTGCACGAGATGCAGAAGCGGGACGCCAAGAGGGGGCTGGCGACATTGTGCATCGGCGGCGGGATGGGTGTGGCGATGGCGCTGGAGCGCTGACGTCAGGACGCGCAGGCTTTAGATTTTAACACAGAGGACGCCGAGATCACAGGAGGACAAAGGCAATCTGCGCAAAGCGCACGTAAAAATTATCTGGCTCCTTTGTGTGCTAGGTGACCTGTGTGTTGAACAATTGGCGGCACAAACATGGCCGGACTTTATTTTGAGGAATTCAGCGAAGGCCAGGTGTTCGAGCACTCGCTGTCGCGGACTGTCACCGAGATGGACAACGTGCTGTTCAGCTCGTTGACGATGAATCCGCAGCCGCTCCATTTGGATGCGGAGTTTGCCAAGGCTACGGAATTCGGCAGGCCGCTGGTGAACTCGTTGTTCACACTGGGCCTGCTGATCGGGATGACGGTCGGGGAAACGACGCTGGGCACCACCATTGCCAATCTGGGCATGAGCAAGGTGGAGTTCCCGAAGCCCGTGTTCCACGGCGATACGATCCGGGCGCGGTCAGTCGTGCGATCGGTGCGCGCGAGCCGTTCTCGGCCTGGAGCGGGCGTGGTGGAGTTCGAACACCAGGCGATCAATCAGCGCGGCGAGGTGGTGGCGACCTGCCTGCGGGCGGCATTCATGAAGCGGCGGCCGGTAGCGTGAGGGTGCCCACGCCCCTGATACGGGCAGCCGGCGCCGCGCATGTGCGGATCTATCGTCTCACCGGAGGGAAGTGGGGCAGGCGATTTCCGGGGGGTGCGCCAGTGGTGCTGCTGACCACTACGGGGCGCAGGTCGGGGCAGAAGCGGAGCGTACCGCTGCTGTATCTGAAGGACGGGGATGATCTGGTCGTCGTGGCCTCGCAGGGGGGAGCGCCGCGACATCCGGGTTGGTATCTCAACCTGCGGGCCAGGCCGGATGCCGAAGCACAGACCGGAAATTCGTCTTTTCCAGTGACGGCCAGGACCACGGACGAGGAGGACAGAGCGCGGCTTTGGCCGAAGCTCGTGGCCATGCATCCGCCTTATCAGCAGTACCAGAACCGGACGACACGGCGGATCCCTGTCGTTCGGTTGCGGCCGCGTTCTTGACGGCTTGGTCGGCTCCGGCCACCTGTGACGTGACATGACCACAAGGATGGAAATCGATCACCGCGCCCCCCGACACCCGGAGAAGGCGCACCGACCGGATAACCCCATCCAGCGGAAGCCGGATTGGATCCGGGTGAAGGCGCCGACGCATCCAGTATACCACGAAACGCGCCGGCTGATGCGAGAGAACCGGCTGGTCACGGTGTGCGAGGAGGCGGCCTGCCCGAATATCGGTGAGTGCTGGAGCCAGCGCCACGCGACCATGATGATCATGGGAGACACCTGCACGCGGGCTTGCAGCTTTTGCAACGTGCGAACGGGGCTTCCGGGGCCTCTGGATGCGGGCGAACCCGCGCGGGTAGCCGATGCGGTGGTCAGGCTTGGGCTGGCGCATGTGGTCGTCACCTCGGTGGACCGGGATGACCTGCCGGATGGGGGTGCGGGGCACTTCGCAGCGGTAATCGCGGCAGTGCGCGCTTCGGCGCCGGGCACCACGATCGAAGTGCTGACCCCCGATTTCCTGCGCAAGCCGGGCGGGGCGGAGATTGTTGCCAAGGCGCGGCCGGACGTGTTCAACCACAATCTGGAGACGGTCCCGCGGTTATATCCGACGATCCGTCCCGGCGCGCGGTACTATCAGTCACTGCGGCTGCTGGATCACGTGAAGACGCTCGATCCGGGGATATTCACGAAATCCGGGCTGATGGTTGGCCTGGGTGAGAGCCGCGCCGAGATCATGCAGGTGATGGATGACTTACGGATTGCCGATGTGGATTTTCTGACCATTGGGCAATACCTGCAGCCCACGCCGAAACACGCGGCGATCGACCGGTTCGTTACTCCGGACGAGTTTGCCGAACTCTCGGCGATCGCCCGGGCCAAGGGCTTCCTGCTTGTTTCGGCCACGCCGCTGACGCGCAGTTCGTATCATGCTGACGGCGATTTTGCCGCGTTGCAGGCGGCGCGCGGGCGGCATCTTGCCGCGGCGGGGGTGTAGCGACGGATGCCCACACACGCCGAGCGGCAGCTCGTTCCCTACCCGCCGGAGCAGTTGTTCGATCTGGTTGCGGATGTGGGCCGTTACCCGGAATTCCTGCCGTGGTGTGTCGGCGCGCGGGTCCGATCCCGCACGGAGACTGATGAGGTAGCCGATCTGACGATCGGGTTCGGGCCGTTTCGCGAAAGTTTCACCAGCCGGGTTTCGCTGGACCGTCCGCGCTGCGTGAAGGTTCGCTATGAGAAGGGGCCGTTCCGGTATCTGAACAACCAGTGGGAGTTCATCCCGCATCCAAATGGGACGGAGGTGGCGTTTTTCGTCGATTTCGAGTTTCGCAGCCGCATCCTTCAGGCAGCTATCGGCGTCGTATTCAATGAAGCGGTGCGACGGATGGTGAACGCGTTCCAGCGGCGCGCCCGGCAGGTCTATGGGCCGCCTGTCTCGCCCGGCGGGCAGTCTCCGCGCTTCACGCAGCCTGCCCCGGCCGCCGAGGGCTGACAGCGGCGCGCCGGGCTGCTTTTGTATTGTCGGCGATCAAGCTCGTGAGGACCGCATGACCTACTCTCCCGTGCGCCCGGATGCGCTGCTGCCGCCGGTGCGGGTGAACCTGTATTCGGACACCCAAACCAGGCCCTCCCCCGCCATGAAGGAGGCAATGATGACCGCCGAGGTGGGCGATGAGCAGCACGGCGACGATCCCACGGTGCATGCGTTGTGCGACCGCATGGCCGGGCTGCTAGGGAAGGAGGCGGCCATGTTCCTGCCTTCTGGCACGATGTGCAACGAAGTCGCTATCCTGACGCATTGCCGTCCGGGCGACGAGGTAATTGCGCACGAAACGGCCCATATCATCGCGGCCGAAGGGGGCGCGCCCGCGGCGTTGACGGGCGTTTCGGTGCTGGGGCTGAAGGGTGCGCGCGGGCAGTTCGATGTCGAGACGCTGCGTTCGGCGCTGCGGGAGAAGAGACGTAACTCCCCGCCGCAGACGCTGCTGGAAGTGGAGCAGACGGCCAACCTGGGCGGCGGGAGTGTCTGGCCGCTGGAGCGGCTGACTGCCGTGTTCGATGCGGCTCGCGCCGATGGCATGGCAACGCACATGGATGGCGCGCGGCTGATGAATGCGGTGGTTGCCTCCGGCGTCGCGGCGAAGCACATGACGGCGGGGGCCGATTTGGTGTGGCTCGATTTCACCAAAGGCCTGGGCGCGCCACTGGGGGCGGTGCTGTGCGGCTCGTCCGAGTTCATCGACGAAGCCTGGCGGTGGAAGCAACGCGTGGGGGGGTCGCTGCGCCAGGCCGGGATCTGCGCTGCTGCCTGCCTCTATTCGCTGGATCATAACGTGGAGCGGCTTGCCGAAGACCATGCGAACGCCCGGGTTCTGGCCCGCGGCCTGGCGCAGGTTCCTGGCGTCGCCGTGGAGGAGCCCGACACGAACCTGGTGTTCTTCGATCTGGCGGGTACGGCCGTAACGGCTGACGATCTTGCGCGACGGGTCAGGCAGCAAGGGGTGCAGATATCCACAATGGGCAAGTATCGGGCCCGCGCGTGCACGCATCTGGACGTGGGGCGTGAAGGGATCGAGACGGCGGTGGCGGTGATCAGGGAGGCGCTGTCATGTTAACTTTCCAGTGAGACAACCGCGAGTAGGCTCGGCGCGCACCACTGAAAGGATTGTTTATGCGCGTTGCTTTTGGGTTTTTCCTCGTGGCGGTGGCCTGGAGCTCCGGCGCTATCGCGGCCACTTCGCACAAGAGCCTCCATGACCGGTTTACCGAAGCCAACACCACCCATGACGGTCATCTGACGCTGGAGCAGGCGAAGACCGGAATGAAATCGGTAGCGCGGCGGTTCGACGCGATCGACAAGGATCATAGGGGATACGTGACCGAGGACGACATCCGCGCGTACCTACAAGTCGCTTCATCATCATCACGGGTCTGCAGAGACGCAAAAGAGCTGAACCAATAGAAAAGGGCCCCCTCCACTTCCGGATCCTTGCGGGAGGGGGTTTTCCTGGACCGCCAAGGGTCAGGACTTCCGACGCCGGGTATCAACACGCCCGCCGCTTCCCCGCGTAACGCCCCACCGTCGCCTTGCGGCGATCACCTCCGGGCCGGTGACGACCAGCGGCGCGCAGCCCTCGGCCTCCCACAGCCGCGTGGCAAAATCGGGATGCAGCACGACCGGCGCGGCGCCATTGTCGAACATCCCCCGCCCGCCGGTATCGAGGAACGTCTCCGCCGGAAGGCCCTCGGCCAGCACCACGTCATGGCGCGCCAGTTCCACATGATAATACGTCACCTGCTCCACCGGCACCTGCGCAATCGCCTCGCCGTCGATCAGGTGGCGCACCGGGATCAGCACCTCCTGCTGATACAGCGCATGATCGGGCGAGAGCCATAGATCGCGCGCCGGTACGCCTGGCCCGAAGGCGCCGGCCCGGATGCGCACCGGCCAGACCTTGCGCGGCGCGGGATGGCGGGCGCAATCGACCGTGCGGTGGCCGATCCAGACGATCGGCGCTGCCGTCCCGCCGATCAGCGTGGGCAGAAGATCGCCCGGCCGCAGCGCCTCGACGGCCGCCTCGCCGCGTGAGGTGGCGATGCGCGTGCCGGCGGCAAAGCAGGGCACCACCACGTTGTTGGTGAAGTCGGACGCGGTGTGGGGGTTGCCGAAGACAAGATTGTAGGTGTTGTCGGCCGAATCGGTCAGCGTAAGTGTGTCGGTGCTGCTGTCGAAGGACTGCGTCAGCGTGCTGCCGACGAACCCGCCGGTGATGACGATCTTATCGTTCTTGGCGGCTTTGAAACCATCGATCTCGGAGGCCTGGAAATCCGCCAGGTCGCCGATGGTCAGCGTGCCGGTGATGTTGTCGGCGTATTGCACGTACTGCGTGTCATCGACGCTGCTGTCGAGCTGCAGCTCGCCGGCGCTGTTGATCAGCAGCTCGCCGATATTGGCGGTGTTGCTGGAGAAGATCGAGCCGGTGACCTCGAAAGTACCGCCCTGGGCATAGACGGTGCCCTGGTTGTCGATGTCGCCGCCCGCGCTGCCCGTGCCACCGTACGACTGGCCCGGGTTCACGACGATCGGGGCAGGCGGGTCCAGCGTGCCGCCCAATGAGACGACGAAGCCGTTGATGATGACGCTGGCGGCCGAGAGGGTGGCGCCCTGGCCGATGGTGACCTCGGCGCCCCCCGCGCCGCCCAGGGTGGCGGTGCCGGTCACCTGGATCAGGCTGCCCGCGCCCTCCAGGTCGATCACGCCGGTGCTGCCGGCCTCGGTGCCGAGATCGAGCGAGCCCAGCGTGACGGTGGCGCCGTTGGCGACCGAGAGCTCGCCCGAGCTGGCCGCGCCGACCACCAGGTCGCCGGTGATGGCAAGGCTGGAGCCGGCGCCGGCGACGCTGAGCAGGGCGCCCCCGGCAGAGGACTGCGCGCCGATGATGGCGGAGCTGGCGCTGACCGCGCCGCCGGCGGTGATGGCGAGCGAGCCGGCGGCGTCGTCGCCCACGATCAGCGCGCCGCCGACCGTCCAGGTGGAATCGCTGCCGCTGACGGTCACCGAGGAGCCCGTCGGTGCCGGGTCCGGAGGCGATGTCGGCGGCCGGGCCGGTGGTGGTGCCCGGATTGGTGATGATGACTGTCCCGCCGGTGTCGATCTGCAGGCTGCCGAGCCCGCCAGCCTGCGCGGTGCTGCCACTGCCGCCGATCACCAGCTCGCCGGTGTTGGTAAGTTGTGTAGCGGCACCGGTGACGCGCAACTCGCCGGGTGCGCCTGACCCATAGCCAATGGCGACGCTGTTGGTGACTGTGGTGCCGGACGAAACGATGAGCGGGCTGTTGATCGGTGTGATGCTCGTCATTGTTGTGCCTTCGAGGAAGATAGCTGATCCGCCTGCGGTGTTGGGGGAGATGAGGAAGGTGTTGCCGGCGTAGCTGCCGGCGAGGGTGAGGGCGGCAACCTGGGTGGTGCCGTTGAGCAGAGCGAGGGTGCCGAGATTGAGGCCGGTCTGGGTGTAGGTGGCGGCGGTCAGGGTGGTGCGGTCGAGAATGATGCTGTCGCCGATGGCGAAGCCGGTGATGGTTGCGCCAGCGGTGTAGGGGGCGTTGGCGGCTGCGGCGCCGATCTCGAGTGCGGCGGCGGTGCCGGTGAAGGCGATGGTATCGGTGGCGGCGACCGGTCCGTCGAGGGCGAGGGTGGCGTTGGCGGCGGCCTGCATGGTGCCGCTGCCTGCGATGCTGCCGGTGAGGCTGATTGTGCCGGCGGCGGCGGTGATGATGCCGTTGGCGATGATGGTTGGGGCGTAGATGGCGGTGCTGGCGTTGGCGGCGAGGGTTGCGCCTGGATCGACGGTGAGGGCGCCGAGGGTTGTGGTTCCGGCGGTGCCGATCTCGGCGCGGGACTGGCTGTCGAGGGAGAAGGTGTCGGCGAAGGAGGTGCTGCCCTGCTGGAAGTTGAGGCCGGCGGCCTGCAGGGTGGCGCCGGTCGCGATGGAGATGCTGCCGGAGGTGTCGTTGCCGTAGCTGAGAGTGCCGGTGGCGTGGAGCCTGGAGCCGGCGCCGGAGAGCAGGATGGCGGCGTAGGGGGCGGTGAGGGCTCCGTTGACGGTGAGTGTGGCGCCGTTGCTGACGGTCAGGACGCCGTCGGAGCCGAAGTAATTGACGGGGGCGATGGCGGGGGCGGTGCCGAGGCTGAGCGAGGTGACGGTCGCGGTGGCAGCGGCGCCGCTGAGGCTTAGGCTGCCGCTGGCGACGTTGAGGGCGCCGGCGGTGAGGCTGGCGCCGGCGGCGATGCTGATGGTGCCGGCGCTGCCGTTCGTTGAGACGTCGACGGTTCCGCTGGGGAGGTAGTCGCCGGCGGGCTGGCCGACGGTGATGGAGCCGGTGGTGGCGAGTGCTGCGCCGGAGCCGAGGAGCGTGATGGTGCCGCTGTTCAGTGCCAGGCTGAGGGCGGTGAGGGTGCTGCCGGCGGCAAGCGAGAGCGATCCGGAGGTCGCGGTGGGAGCGGCGGCGGTGACGGCGGTTCCGGCGGTAAGTGCGCCGGCGACGGTGTAGCTGCCGCTGAGGGCGAGCAGGCCGGTGAGATGGATGCTGGCTGCGCCGCCGCCGCCCAGGATGGTTTCGTATGTCGAGCCGGTGGGGCCGGCGATGGTGACGGCATTGAGGCTGCCGGGCTGGGCGAGGGCCGGGCTGGCTCCGCTGGTCACGTCAGCCCAGTTGGCCGCCAATCCCCACGATCCGCCGGACGTGCCGATCCAGGAGTAGGCGTCGCCATTGGTGGCAACCGGGCTGGAGGGGCCGGCGGACGGCTGGATTGCGATAGCTGATCCGCCTGCGGTGTTGGGGGAGATGAGGAAGGTGTTGCCGGCGTAGCTGCCGGCGAGGGTGAGGGCGGCAACCTGGGTGGTGCCGTTGAGCAGAGCGAGGGTGCCGAGATTGAGGCCGGTCTGGGTGTAGGTGGCGGCGGTCAGGGTGGTGCGGTCGAGAATGATGCTGTCGCCGATGGCGAAGCCGGTGATGGTTGCGCCAGCGGTGTAGGGGGCGTTGGCGGCTGCGGCGCCGATCTCGAGTGCGGCGGCGGTGCCGGTGAAGGCGATGGTATCGGTGGCGGCGACCGGTCCGTCGAGGGCGAGGGTGGCGTTGGCGGCGGCCTGCATGGTGCCGCTGCCTGCGATGCTGCCGGTGAGGCTGATTGTGCCGGCGGCGGCGGTGATGATGCCGTTGGCGATGATGGTTGGGGCGTAGATGGCGGTGCTGGCGTTGGCGGCGAGGGTTGCGCCTGGATCGACGGTGAGGGCGCCGAGGGTTGTGGTTCCGGCGGTGCCGATCTCGGCGCGGGACTGGCTGTCGAGGGAGAAGGTGTCGGCGAAGGAGGTGCTACCCTGCTGGAAGTTGAGGCCGGCGGCCTGCAGGGTGGCGCCGGTCGCGATGGAGATGCTGCCGGAGGTGTCGTTGCCGTAGCTGAGAGTGCCGGTGGCGTGGAGCCTGGAGCCGGCGCCGGAGAGCAGGATGGCGGCGTAGGGGGCGGTGAGGGCTCCGTTGACGGTGAGTGTGGCGCCGTTGCTGACGGTCAGGACGCCGTCGGAGCCGAAGTAATTGACGGGGGCGATGGCGGGGGCGGTGCCGAGGCTGAGCGAGGTGACGGTCGCGGTGGCAGCGGCGCCGCTGAGGCTTAGGCTGCCGCTGGCGACGTTGAGGGCGCCGGCGGTGAGGCTGGCGCCGGCGGCGATGCTGATGGTGCCGGCGCTGCCGTTCGTTGAGACGTCGACGGTTCCGCTGGGGAGGTAGTCGCCGGCGGGCTGGCCGACGGTGATGGAGCCGGTGGTGGCGAGTGCTGCGCCGGAGCCGAGGAGCGTGATGGTGCCGCTGTTCAGTGCCAGGCTGAGGGCGGTGAGGGTGCTGCCGGCGGCAAGCGAGAGCGATCCGGAGGTCGCGGTGGGAGCGGCGGCGGTGACGGCGGTTCCGGCGGTAAGTGCGCCGGCGACGGTGTAGCTGCCGCTGAGGGCGAGCAGGCCGGTGAGATGGATGCTGGCTGCGCCGCCGCCGCCCAGGATGGTTTCGTATGTCGAGCCGGTGGGGCCGGCGATGGTGACGGCATTGAGGCTGCCGGGCTGGGCGAGGGCCGGGCTGGCTCCGCTGGTCACGTCAGCCCAGTTGGCCGCCAATCCCCACGATCCGCCGGACGTGCCGATCCAGGAGTAGGAATCTGCCACTGAGAGTCCGCCGTTTACGATGAGCGGACACCATCTCCACATCAAAGAAGTCAAAAACAGGTAAAGCCGGGCACGGGCGGCGGCATTTCCACGGAAGCGCGATCTGCTCTAAGCACCTGCGATGCCGCAACTCATGGCCGGAAACTGGAAAATGCACACGCTTCGGGTTGAAGCGGTCGCGCTCGCCGGAGAGATTCGGGACGGAGCGGGCGGGATGCTGTGCGACCTGCTGGTGTGCCCGCCGGTGATCCATCTGCACCCCGTGGCGCAGGTGATTGCGGGGTCTCGGGTGGCGCTTGGCGGGCAGGACTGCCATCAGGAAAGGCAGGGGGCGCATACTGGCGACATCAGCGCAGCGATGCTGCGCGATGCCGGTGCGAGCTGGGTGATCCTGGGGCATTCCGAACGGCGGCAGAACCACGGCGAAACGGGCGAGTTGGTGCGGGAGAAGGTGATGGCCGCCTGTGAGGCGGGGATCACCCCAATCGTGTGCGTGGGGGAAACGGCGGATCAGCGGCAATCGGGCCAGGAGACGGAAATCGTCGGGTGGCAGTTATCCGGCAGTCTGCCGAAGGGTTTCGCCGGCGTGATTGCCTATGAGCCGGTGTGGGCCATCGGCTCCGGCAAGACGCCGACGGAGCAGGAGGTAGGGGCGATGCATGCATTCATCCGGGAGGAGATGGTGCGACAGTTTGGTCCGGCCGGTAAGGGGGTTCGCATCCTGTATGGCGGATCGGTGAAGCCGGCGAATGCGGCGTCGCTGCTGTCGGTGGCGAATGTGGACGGCGCTCTCGTGGGGGGCGCGAGCCTGAACGCCGGCGACTTCCTGGCAATTGCCCGTTCGGCGCGGGGCTAACGCGGCGTGTCAGGAACTTGTTCGGGGGCGGTGAGACGCCTATCACCACGCCCATGATGCCCGTGCTTATGGCTCTTCAGGTCTTCGTGTGCATTGCGCTGATCGGAATCGTGCTGATCCAGCGCAGTGAAGGCGGCGGGCTGGGCATTGGCACCTCTCAGGGCATGGGCGCATTCATGTCCGGCCGGGGGACCGCCAATCTGCTCACCCGGACGACCGCCATTCTGGCCGGTGTGTTCCTGGCGCTCTCATTGACGATGGCGGTCCTGAATCGCGGCACAACGGGTGCGGGCAACTCCATCCTGTCAATGCCGCAGACCTCGCCGCCTGCGATGCCGGGGCAGAACGTGCCGCTGAAGAATGCGGCAGTTCCGCCGAACCAGAGCTCGAAGGCGCCAGCTCAGCAGGCACCGGCTCCCGCAGGGCCGAGCGTACCGCACTGATAATACCCAGGTTCCTTCGGAAGTTGGGTGATCCTTTGATTTGCGCGCGGGCCACCGACCAACCAGGGATTCCCAACGCGCGAGCGCATTGGGGGCCCGCCGGCAAAGGGAGGGGGTTTTGCCGGACCGTCACGAGTGAGGACTCTTGGCGCCCCGTATGAGAAGCCTGGAAATCGGGTATATCGGCGCTGGGGCTTCCCCCCGGCCGAGTTGGGTTCCTATATCGAGAGCCCATGACGCGGTTTGTCTTTATCACCGGCGGCGTGGTTTCCTCTCTTGGCAAGGGAATAGCATCGGCGGCGCTGGGCGCCCTGCTGCAGGCGCGCGGGTATGCGGTGCGGCTGCGCAAGCTGGACCCCTATCTCAATGTCGATCCCGGAACGATGAGCCCATATCAGCATGGGGAGGTGTTTGTCACGGATGACGGGGCGGAGACCGACCTCGATCTGGGGCACTATGAACGCTTCACCGGCGTTCATGCCACGAAGGCGGACAACGCCACGACGGGACGCATCTATTCCGAGGTGATCGCCAAGGAACGGCGCGGCGATTATCTGGGCGCCACGGTGCAGGTAATTCCGCATATCACGGACGCGATCAAGGAGACGATCGTCCAGGAGACAAGCGGCTTCGATTTCGTGCTGGTCGAGATCGGCGGGACGGTGGGCGACATCGAGAGCCTGCCGTTTCTGGAGGCGATCCGGCAGCTGGGGAACGAGCTGGGGCCGGAACAGGCGATGTTCGTGCACCTGACGCTGGTTCCGTACATTCCGTCCGCGGGGGAGCTGAAGACCAAGCCGACGCAGCACTCGGTCAAGGAGCTGCTGAATGTGGGAATCCAGCCGCAGATGCTGCTGTGCCGGTGCGACCGGCCCATTCCAACGGGTGAACGCCGTAAGATCGCACTGTTCTGCAACGTAAGGCCTGAGGCGGTCATTCCGGCGCTGGATGTGGAGACGATCTACGCGGTGCCGTTACGCTATCATGAGGAGGGGATGGACCGCGAAGTGCTGCGCCATTTCGAGCTTCCTGCCGCGGGGATGCCGGATCTGAATCGATGGCAGCATATCGTGGAGGCGATCCGGTCGCCCGAAGGCGAGGTCCGCATCGCTATAGTGGGGAAATATACCAATCTGCTGGACAGCTATAAGTCGCTGGGCGAGGCGTTGGTGCATGGCGGGATTGCCAACCGGGTCCGGGTGAAGGTCGATTGGCTGGATAGCGAAGTCTTCGAGCAGCTGGACACGGTGCAGCGGCTGGAAGGGGTGAACGGGATTCTGGTTCCCGGCGGCTTCGGCGAACGCGGCACGCCCGGCAAGATCGAAGCGGTGCGCTTCGCGCGGGAACGGCGGGTGCCATTTTTCGGCATCTGCTTCGGCATGCAGATGGCGGTGATCGAGGCGGCCAGGAACCTCGCAGGGCTGGCCGATGCCTCATCCACCGAATTCGGGCCCTGCCAGACCCCAGTGGTGGGATTGCTGACCGAATGGGCGCGGGGGAATGAAATCGAGCGGCGAATGGAAGACGGCGATCTGGGGGGCACCATGCGCCTGGGCGCCTATCCCGCGGTACTGAGCGAAGGCAGCCTGGTGCGGGAGTTGTATGGCGGTGCGGCCGTCATCCGGGAGCGCCACCGGCACCGGTACGAGGTAAACGTGCATTACCGCACGATTTTGGAATCCACGGGATTGCGGTTCTGCGGCATGTCCCCGGACGGGGTGCTGCCGGAGATCGTGGAGCAGCCGGAGCACCCCTGGTTCGTCGGGGTGCAGTATCACCCTGAACTGAAGTCCAAGCCGTTTGCTCCGCATCCGCTGTTTGCCGGGTTCATCGGGGCGGCGGTCCGCCAGGCGCGACTGGTGTGACGGCTGGGCTGGTTGCGGGCGGCTTCGCTGGAGCGGCGCTGATCATTGTGGCGTACTTCGCCAATCAGCAGGGATGGCTGGCTTCTGACGACCGGCGTTTCCCAGCCGCGAACCTGCTTGGGTCGGTGTTGATCTTCGCGTCCCTGTTCGTGCAGTGGAATCTGCCGTCGGCGGTGATCGAGGCTTTCTGGATGGCGATCAGCGCCTATGGCCTGCTGCGAAGCGTGCGGCGGCCGGAGGATCGGCTATGAGTGGCCGGCGGCCTGAGTTTCTCTCGTAGGGGCTGCGAGCGATCTTGCGCAACGCGATCCGGGAGTTCAAGGCATCGATGAGAGCGGCGGCCGTGCGGCGTTCTGCCCGCGCGACACGATCACGGATGGGCGATCCTGTCCGGAATATCCGAAGGCGTCTGATGAGGAGGCTCGGAATGAAGCCCATTCATTGGCTGGCAATAGTACCGTTCATTGGCATGCTGATCGGTCCGGTCATACATAACGATGTGCATCCCTTTATCCTCGGCATGCCTTTCCCGCTCGGCTGGATCACCGTCTGGGTCGTGCTGACCGCGATCATCATGGGAATCCTTTATACGTTTGATCCGGCCAACAAGGAGGATGGATCGACGGAGCATGCGCCATGATCGCTGCTCTGATCCTGATCGCGCTGGGCGCGCTGAGTGCACTCGGGCTTGGCGTGTGGGCGCGCGCTGGCCGATCGATGGATGTCGAGCAATGGGCGGTCGGTGGTCGGGGCTTCGGCTGGATATTCGTCTTTCTGCTGCTGGCCGGGGAGATCTACACGACATTTACGTTTCTGGGCGCCTCCGGCTTCGCCTACGGAGTTGGCGCACCGGTCTATTACATCCTTGCGTATGGCTCGCTGGCCTATGTGATCGCGTATTTCCTGCTGCCGCCGATCTGGTTGTACGCCAAGCACCACGGTCTGCATTCGCAACCGGATTTCTTCACCAGCAAGTTCGACAGTCAGACGGTAGGAGCGCTGGTTGCGGTGGTGAACCTGATCGCCCTGATCCCCTATCTGGTGCTCCAGCTCACCGGCCTCGGCATCATCGTATCGGTCGCAAGTTACGGCGCCATACCGAAGGATGCGGCGATCTGGATCGGCGCGGTCATCGTCACCGCATACATCATGGTTTCCGGCATCCGTGGGTCGGCTTATACTTCAGTCGCCAAGGACATCCTGATTCTTGGCGTGGTGCTGTTCCTGGGCATCTATCTGCCGGTGCACCTTTACGGCGGCATCGGCGCGATGTTCGAGAAAATCAATGCAGCGCAGCCCGGATTTCTGGTGTTTGCGGCCAGCGGGCAGTCGGTGAGCTGGTTCGTTTCCACGGTGATCCTGACGGCTCTCGGCTTCTTCATGTGGCCGCACTCCTTCGCTGCCTGCTACTCGGCGCATGACGCAAAGGTGTTCCGCCGCAATGCCATCGTACTGCCGATCTACCAGCTTATCCTGTTGTTCGTCTTTTTCGTCGGGTTCGCGGCGGTACTGGAGATTCCGGGGCTCAAAGGCGGCGACACCAACCTGGCCCTGTTCCGCCTGGTGGTGAAGGAGCTACCCCCGGCAGTGGTCGGCGTTGTTGGCGCGGCGGGTATTTTCACGGCCCTGGTGCCCGGCTCGTTGATAGCCATGGCGGCGGCTATGCTGCTGGCCAAGAACCTGATCGGCCTGGCGTGGCCGGCGATGACCAATGATCAGACGGTAACGCTCGCCAAGTGGCTGGTGCCGGTGATCATGCTGATCGGCGTTTATTTCACCCTGACCGGAAACGCGACGATCGTGACCATGCTGCTGGTGGGCTACAGCTTCGTCACGCAGCTCTTCCCAGCGGTTGTCGCGAGCATAATGCCGCGGCCGCTTGTCACGGCTCCGGCCGCTTTCCTCGGCATTCTGACCGGAGTGGTGGTGGCGGCGATCCTTACGTTCACCCACACCACGATTGGTCAATTCGCGCCTGGCCTGCCGGAGGCGATTCGCGATCTCAACATCGGAATTATCGCGCTGGCCGCCAATATCGTCGTGCTGGTGGTGGTGAGCGCGCTGACGCGCCGCCTGGGCGTCGCCGCCGCGGCGTGAATGCCGCATCGGCCGGTCCTTGCAGGGGCGGCGCCAAACGGGCCGGTTCGGAGGTCGAGGTCAGCCAATTCTATATCGCTCGCCATAACCGTCTGTTTGTGCAAGCACTGCGGAGGTGCGGTTGATCAGATGAGGATCGAGGCAAACAATGATGAGAACCGTCCGCGTTGGGGCAGTCGAGATTGCCAACGATCGACCCCTCGTGCTCATCGCCGGTCCTTGCCAGATCGAGGGAAGAGCGCACGCGCTCGAGGTCGCGTGGGCGCTGCGTGAGATTGGCTCTGCCACCGGCGTGCCGGTCGTTTACAAGTCGAGCTTCGACAAGGCCAACCGCACCAGCGCGCACACTGGCCGCGGTGTGGGCATAGAGGCCGGGCTGGCTATCCTGGCGGAAGTGCGTGAACGCACGGGCCTGTCCACGCTGACTGATGTTCATGCCCCGGAGCAGTGTGCGGCGGCCGCCGGAGCGGTGGATGTGCTTCAAATTCCGGCTTTCCTTTGTCGGCAGACCGATCTGCTGTTAGCGGCCGGGCGGACCGGAAAGCCGGTCAACGTGAAAAAAGGGCAGTTCCTGGCGCCCTGGGACATGGAGCAGGTAGCGGCCAAGATCGCCTCTGCCGGCAACGAAAACATTCTGCTCTGCGAACGCGGCGCGAGCTTCGGATACAATATGCTGGTGACGGACTTCCGGTCTCTGCCGATCATGGCGCGGACGGGCTACCCCGTGGTTTTCGACGCTACGCACTCGGTCCAGCTTCCAGGCGGGCAGGGGAGCAGCTCCGGCGGGCAGCGCGAGTTTGCGCCTGTGCTGGCACGGGCGGCGGTGTCCGTCGGAGTAGCGGCGGTGTTCATCGAAACTCACCCGGACCCTGACAGGGCCCCCAGCGATGGCCCTAACATGATCCCATTGCGGGAAATGCCAGCGCTTGTGGCGCGGCTCAAAGCGTTTGACGATCTGGCCAAGAGCGCCTGCTGAGCCGTACAACGGTCGGGCAACCTTAGCGGAGGGACCCCGATGACTAAGATCACGCGCACCGAACCCAATCCGATCCTGGCGAAAGCGGTGGAATACCATGGTTTCGTTTATCTTCAGGGCTGCACTGCCCGCGATCCTTCAAAGGACATCAAGGGGCAGACTAAAGATATCCTGGAGCAGATCGATCAGTTGCTTGAGATGCATGGGACCGACAAGAGCAGGCTGCTGCAGGCGCAAATCTGGGTAACCGACATCCGGTTGCGGGATGCGATGAACGAAGTCTGGACGGCGTGGCTGCCGCAGGGCGGCGCGCCGGCGCGGGCCTGCGTCGAGGCCAAGCTGGCTGATCCGCGCCTTCTGGTTGAGATCATGGTGACAGCCTGCAAGTAGTCAGCGAATCGGCGGGGGTGGGGCGACGGCACCTCTGCCCTCGCGGATTCGGACGTTCGTACGTACTGCCGCAGACGGTTTGTGTAGGATAATAATCGGACTGATAACGGTTATCCACAGGCGTTTTTGTGGAAACTGAGCCGCTTGCAATGTTTTCCGACTTTTCCCGGGTTGTCACCTGCGCAACCCTGTGGTCACCCGGAAGCGGGTCTTGTGTGGAGTGGCCTGCTTTTCCCGCGTCCTGCGCTGCGGCGTGCGGCGGATTCGGGGGCAGGACACCGGGTCGGAAGAGGGAAAAAGTTGGATGCAGCGACGGGCAAGCGGCGCGGCGAGTCTATTTTTTGCTTCGGCCCTTGCCCTTAGTTTATCCCTCTCAGCCGGCACCTCTGGTGCTTCTGCGTCGGAGGCCGACGGGACTCAACACAAAGCTCACCCGGTCCGGTCGGCTGCGAGCTACCGCCACCATACCCGTGTTGTGTTCCACGGAATTTCGTGTGTTCCGTATGCCCGGTCGAAATCGGGCATCGATCTACCCGGCAATGCCGGGGACTGGTGGGACAATGCGGCCGGGGTTTACGCGCGCGGCGATCTGCCGCAGCCGGGATCGGTGCTTGCATTCCGTGCCAATCCGCGCATGCGGCTGGGGCATGTGGCGGTGGTGGAACGGGTGATCAACCGCCGTGAGGTCGAAGTGGACCAGGCCAACTGGGGCCGCCCCGGCCGGGTAAGCGAGGGTGTGGCGGTGGTTGACGTCTCGGAGGACAACGACTGGTCAGCTGTCAGGGTGGAAATCGGCGACCGCGGTGAATTCGGTGCGATTTACCCGACGTATGGTTTCATTTACCATCAGCCGGACAATGGGGTAGTGCTGATGGCCGCCGCGGCGTCCGCGCCGGCACCGCAGTTGAATCCGGCTGCCATTGACCTGCGCAGCTTCGCAGAGCGCGATGATGAGGTGGCGGAAGCGCCCGCTGTCGAACCGGTCACGCCCCGTCCGCATTACAAGCGGCACCATCACTACAAGGCAGCTGCGCACCACTCCTCGAGCCGAAGGCACGAGTTCGCAAACCTGACGGCGCGGGTGCGCGCCGGAGCAGTTTCAGGCTGACTGTATCAGCCTGAAACGCTCTGACTTCATGGTGTTAGACCGAAGTTACGTGGCTGTGGCGGAGGCAAACCCGCAGGGAAGCTGAGATTTGGCTGTGATGGCCTCTTCGGTGTTGGCATGTAAGTGGCAAGATAATGCTTGACACGACGCGAATCGATCCGATTCGCTCACCGCGTGTATGTCGCCCGTGTCCCAAACCGCAATTCGCCTACCTGCTGCGCCAGGGTTACCGCGAAGCTGTCAAGGTCAAGACCCGCACCCTCGCAAACCTCTCGCACTGGCCAATGGCCAAAATCGAACGGCTCGCCCGCGTGCTGCGCGATGAAGGTCTGACGGAACCGAACGAGAAGCTGACCATTCTTCGCAGTCTGCCGCATGGCCACGTCGCCGCGGTGCTGGGAACCGCGCGCAAGATCGGACTGGAGCGCCCGCTGGCCTCGCCCCGTTCCCCGGCCCGGCAGGTCGCTTTGGTGCTGGCGATGATCGTCGCCCGGATCCTCGATCCCGCCTCCAAACTGGCGACCGCACGCCAGCTCGACGAGGTCACGGCGACCAGTTCGCTCGGTCCGCTGCTCAACCTCGGCGCCGTAAGCGAGCAAGACCTTTACACCGCGCTGGATTGGCTGCTCAACCAGCAATCGCGGATCGAGCACCGGCTTGCGGCGAGGCATCTCCAGTCAGGGCACCCTGGTGTTGTATGACGTGACCGCGACCTATTTCGAAGGCCGCACCTGCCCGCTCGCGCGCTATGATTACAGCCGCGATCACCGACGCGACCGGCCGCAGATCGTCTTCGGCCTGCTCTGCGCCAGCAATGGCTGCCCGGTCGCGGTGGAGATGTTCGAGGGCAATGCCTGTCCTCGGGCCGGCCTTGGGCCGGACCAGGGGGCCGCTGATCCCGCAACCGTGGCGAACCAGGTGGAGAAGCTGAAGCAGCGCTTTCGGGGAATGCTCACCGATGCGCGGATCGAGACAGTGCTGAAACCCGCCGGCCTGGACTGGATCACCTCGCTGCGGGCGCCCGCGGTCAAGGCGCATGTGCTGCTGTGCATGCTGGCCTATTATCTGGCCTATTATCTGGAATGACACATGCGCCGGGCGCTGGCGCCGATGCTGTTCGAGGATCACGATCCGGCCGGGCGAGAGACGCAACGAAGCGCCCCGGTGGCACAGGCTAAACCGTCGCAGGCAGCGCGGCGCAAGGCGGCTTGCAAACACACCGATCCGGCGGATGGCGAGCCTCTGCCGGTGCATAGCTTCCGCACGCTGCTGGCCGATCTCGCCACCCTGACCCGCAACACCGTTCGCCTCGGCGGTCAGCGGACCAGCGCGATATTTGCCTCTCCCACCAAGGTGCAGCGCCGGGCACTCGATCTGCTCGGTGTCACGCTTGCCGTCGCCGCGTAGCCAGCAGCGCAGCACCAGGCGGAAGCGATATCAATCGCTTGCGTCCGAAAGGCAGGAAAGTTCAGTCTAGCTGTCGTTGCCAAGGACATTGTCCCCTCCGCCGGTCGCCGATTGTGCTTGCGGCCGGCTGAACGGGGTCAAGCCCAGGCCGCCTTCGGCGGTTGCTGCGGGAGCCCATCGCGCAACCGCGACGGGGGTCCCTGCGCGAAGCTTGACCCCGCTCAGCCGGCCGAAGCATGGCTTGGGATCGGTTTCAGGGACGGATGTGGCCGCCGTCCGCGCAGCGGTGATGCGGCTGATGGGCGGCTTGCCGCCGAGCGCCGAATGGGGCCGACAGAAATTATAATCGGTGAGCCGGAGCGGCATGGCGGCGGCGCGATCGGCCGAGGTGTGGAACGCCCGCGCATAGGCCCATTCGCGCAGGCAGGTCTGGATGAAGCGCTCGGCCTTGCCGTTGGTGCGCGGCGTATAAGGGCGGGTGCGCTTATGCGCGATGCCATGCGCCGCCAGCAGATCGCGGAAGGCAAAGCTGCGATACGCCGAGCCGTTGTCGCTCATGATACGTTCGACTGGAACGCCGTGGCCGGCGAAGACGGCGATCGTCCGAGCGGTGAAGGCGACGGCACTTTCCTTGCCGATGCGATGACCGACACCATCGATGCGGCCGAGCTTTTTGATGTCGATGTGGACCAGTTCGCCAGGACGCTGGCGTTCGTAGCGGATCCCAGCCGGCCGCGGGTCGAGGGCGCGCAGCCTGCCGAGACCGTGCCGGCGCAGCACGACGCCCACGGTGGAGACCGGCCGGCTCAGCCGGCGCGCAATCACCGGGGCGGTCAGGCGCTGGTGGCGCAGCGCGATAACCTCGCTTTCGGCGGCATCACTGAGCCGGTTTGGGCTGCACTGCGGCCGCGAGGAGCGATCGGCCAGGCCCGCCTCGTCCTCCAGTGCATAGCGCTGACGCCATTTGCGCACGGTTCTGGGGGTGTGACCCCATGCGCCGCGGCGACCGCCGCCACCGTCCAGCCGCTGGCCAGGCGTTGCACCATCAGCATTCGACAGAGCGGCGTGGTGCGGGCATTCTTATGGATGTCCATCCGGGAGCTCCGGGCAGGGGTTGCGAGTGTGGCAACCACAGCCTCTCACCCCGGCCCCGGAGGGACAACCTCCGTAGCAGGGACAGCTAGAGTATGACCGCCCCTCTCTTTTCCTTGCGGCCTGAACGGATAGCCGGGTGTCACCGGCCCGGATGACAAGCAAAGGACAGGGAAAAGATGACCGCCACTTTAGCGCAAACCGCTGGCGTTGACATCTCCAAAGCCTCGCTCGACGTCTCTCTCCATCCCAGTGGCCTGGCACGTCAGTTCGCCAACCACCCAGGCGGCCTCGCGGCCTTGTCGGCGTGGCTCAAAAAAGCCAGCGTGGACCGTGTCGTGTTTGAACCGACCGGGGCCTATCATCACGCCTTCGAGCGGCGTCTCAGCCAAGCCGGTCTGAAGCTGGTGAAGCTAAACCCGCTGCAGGCACGCCGCTTCGCCGAGGCCATCGGCCGGCGTGCCAAAACCGATCGCGTCGATGCCGCCATGCTCGCCCGCTTCGGCGCGCTCTGCCAGTTGCCGGATCGTCCGATGGTCAGTGAAACGATCGCCACCATGAAGGAACTGCTGGTCGCGCGACGCGCCCTGGTGAAGGATCAGGTGGCGGCATTGAACCGCGATCAGGTGCTGCGTTCGTCCTTGCTCAAGCGCCTGGCTGCCCAACGGCTGCGCCAGATCGCGCGCCAGATTGCCGCGATCGATGCTCGCTTGCGCGAGCTGTGCAAAGCCGATGCCGCACTGAAAGCCCGCCTCGCCATCCTTGTCAGCATCCCCGGGATCGGCGAGTTGACGGCGCTGACCATGCTTATCGAAATGCCGGAACCCGGCAGCCTGGAAAACAACTGCGCCGCCAGCCTGGCCGGTCTGGCGCCGGTCGCCCGCGACTCAGGCCAGCACAGCGGCAAGCGCTTCATCCGCGGCGGCCGCGCTCCGCTGCGCCAGGCGCTCTATATGCCGGCCCTGGTCGCCACCCGCTTCAACGCGGACATGAAGCGGAAATACCAGGCCCTCATCGCCGGCGGCAAACCGCCCAAGGTTGCGATCATCGCCATCATGCGCAAGCTCGTCATTCTGGCGAACGCCTTGCTGCGCGAGGGGCGGGCCTGGATGGCGGTTGCGTGAGGCGTGCGATGGCCGTCTGCGCGGGTGAAATCGATATCTGTGCTTTGGTTGATGTGGGGCGGGTGGGGTTGTGGGCAACGTGCTTGGGTTGTCCACAAATCCACCGGCCGGATCGGTCGCCTAACCTCGCTTGACTAAGACGGATACTCTAACGTCCCGAGTTAGCTCAGGTGCGTGGATGAAGAGAGTTGGTATATCAACAATTCATCGGGCGCCCTGGACGTTCAGGTAGATGGCGTAAACCGAGCTGCTGGCGCACATGAAAAGGCGGTCGCGCTTGCGGCCGCCGAAGCAAAGATTAGCACATACCTCGGGAAGGTGAATCTTGCCGATGAGTGCTCCATCCGGGGCGTAGCAGCGGACGCCGTCCTCCTTGGGGTCGCCCCAGCCCGAGGCGGACCAGATATTGCCGTGCGCATCGGCGCGGATGCCGTCGCTCATGCCAGGCGCGAGGTCTTCGACGAAGACGCGGCCGTTTCGCAGCTTCGTGCCTTGCAGGTCGAAGGCGCGAATATGCGACGGGCCGCCGTGGCTGATTCCGGTGTCCACGATGTAAAGCAACCGTTCATCGGGCGAGAAGCACAATCCGTTTGGACGGATAAAGTCGTCCGCTACGACCGCTGCCTCACCGCTTCCGGGATCCAGCCGGTACACATTCCGCGGCAGTTCGGCGGAAGCGGCATGCCCTTCGTAGGGTCCGTCGATGCCATAACCAGGATCGGTGAACCAGATGGCGCCATCGCTTGCCACCACCACGTCGTTGGGCGCATTCAGCGGTTTTCCCTGAAACCTGTCGATCAGGACGGTGATCCGACCGTCATGCTCGGTGCGGGTTACACGGCGCGTGTCATGCTCACATGTGATCAGGCGTCCTTCGAGATCCCTGGTATTGCCGTTGGCGTAGTTTGACGGGGAGCGAAAGACCGAGACGTGGCCGTCCTCGGCGAGCCATCGCATCATGCGATTATTGGGGATGTCGCTCCAGATGAGGCAATTGAGATCGGGGAAGTAGGCCGGGCCTTCCGCCCAGCGAAAGCCGCTGGCGATGCGTTCGATCCCGGCGTTCCCCTGCTGAAAGGTGAAGCGTTTGTCGAGCCTTTCGATCCGCGTGTCCGGATACCGCAGATCGGGAAGGTTTCCGAGCGGCAGCGATGTAATGCGGGCTGCGTGTTCGTGCATGGCCTACCCCGCGATCATGCGGCCGAGCGGACGGCCAGCAAACAAGTGGACGTGAAAGTGCGGGACTTCCTGGCCGCTATCGGGTCCCATGTTGGCAAGCAGGCGATAGCCGTCGGTTTCGAGCCCAAGATCCCTGGCGATCTTGCCGACGGAGCGCATGAAGCCGGCAATCTCCTCATCGGGGGCATTGGCGCTGAAATCGGCGAAGGAGACGTAACGGCCTTTGGGGATCACCAGAACATGGACGGGTGCCTGGGGGTTTACGTCGTGGAACGCGAGCACCCAGCGGTCCTCATGGACTTTACGGCAGGGAATTTCCTGGCGGAGTATCCTGGCGAAGATATTGCTGTCATCGTACGTACCGAGCCCGCTGACCGGCATTGCGTGCGTCCCCCCTCATCTCGAACGGTCAGGGAATTTTCGTCGTCTCCAGCCCAAAGGCAACGGGCAACTCACGGGCACGGGTCGCTTTCTCCGCGATGCCGCTGATCCCTTCGCGGCGGACCAGTTCGGTCCAGACCTCCGCCGGGTGCACTTCCGTCGCAGCCCACAGTACGAGCAGGTGGTAAAGGACGTCGGCGCTCTCGGCGATAACGGCTGCATGATTGCCGGCGACGGCTTCGATCAGGCACTCAACGGATTCCTCACCGAATTTCTGCGCCACCTTGCTGATGCCGCGTGAGAGCAGGCGGGCGGAGTGGCTCACGGCGGGGTCGGCGGTCCGGCGGCTCATGACCACGGCGTAGAGGCGATCCAGCACGGCCGCGCCGGTCTCTGTGGCGAGCGGAATACGTTTTTTGATCTGCTTCTTTTTCAGCGCGCGGGCGACGGGCTTCTTCTTGACGGATTTCGCCATCGCTCAGCCGGCCTGGCGGGGTTGACGGACCGGTAAGCCCGCTTCGGCCAGAGCTGCCTTCACCCCCGCGACGGAAAGCTGGCCGAAATGGAAGACGCTTGCGGCGAGCAACCCAGTTGCACCGGTGCGGGCGCCTTCAATGAAATGCTGAGCCGTGCCGACCCCGCCGGAGGCTATCACTGGTACACGCACCGCACCGCACACTGCGTGCAGGAGTTCGAGATCAAACCCCCCGCCTGTTCCGTCGCGATCCATGCTGGTGAGCAGGATTTCTCCCGCGCCAAGCTGCGCAACTTTCCGGGCCCAGTCGATTGCGTCCTGTCCGGTGTCGCGGCGGCCTCCGTGGGTGAAGACATGCCATCCTCGTCCGCAACGTTTCGCGTCGATGGCGACAACCACGCACTGACTGCCGAATTTGCGTGCGGCTTCGGTGACCAGTTCTGGCCTGGCAACAGAGGCGGAGTTGATGCTGCATTTGTCGGCGCCGGCCAGAAGCAGACGGCGCATGTCTTCGATGCTGCGTATGCCTCCGCCGACGGTCAGCGGAAGGAAAACGCTTGCGGCGGTGCGCGCAACGACATCCAGGATGGGGTCCCGGTTTTCATGGCTGGCGGTGATGTCGAGAAAGCAGAGTTCATCGGCGCCTGCCTGATCATAGAGCTCGGCCTGGACCACCGGATCGCCGGCATCGCGCAGGGAGACGAAGTTGACGCCCTTCACGACGCGTCCGTCCTTCACGTCCAGGCAGGGGATGATCCGCAGCTTCAGCACGGGTTATTTGTAAACGATGCGGGTGAAGCCGTGGCAAGTGTGTTCAGCGGCGCAGCGCGATAATCGCGTCCTTTGGGTCAAGTCTGCCATTGTACAAAGCCCGGCCGGCGATAACGCCTTCGATTGTCGTGTCCTCGGCTGCCTGCCTCAGCGCGATGAGATCACGGATGCCGGACACGCCACCCGAGGCGATGACCGGAACGGATACCGTTCGGGCCAGTGCGACGGTTGCCTTGATATTGATGCCGGTAAGCATGCCGTCACGTGAGACGTCGGTGTAGATGAAGGCGGCAACCCCGGCGTCCTGGAGGCCCAGGGTGAGGTCGGCAACAGTAAGCTGCGACGTCTCTCCCCAGCCTTCGGTGGCCATGAGGCCATTGCGTGCATCGATCGCCACCGCGATCTGGCCGGGGAAAGAGTTGCAGGCTTCGCGGACGAGGTCCGGGTGCTTGACCGCCGCGCTGCCGAGGATCACCCGACGGACGCCGGCTTCCAGCCACATCCGGACCGAGAGGAGATCACGGATGCCGCCGCCAAGCTGAACCGGTATCTCCACCGCAGCGAGTATCGCCCTTATCGCGGCTTGGTTCACCGGCCGGCCGGAAAAGGCACCGTTGAGGTCCACGACGTGCAGCCAGGAGCACCCGGCATCCTCCCACGCTTTTGCCTGCGCTCCCGGGTCGTCGCCATAGACGGTGACCTGATCCATTTCGCCTCGGCGGAGGCGGACGCAGGCACCGTCCTTCAGATCGATGGCCGGGTAGAGGGTAAGCGGCTTCACCCCGGCACTTCTTTGTGGCGCGGCGCCGGTTTCAGCAGCTTGTAGTAATAGAGGCCGCGGATGGTTTTGCCTCCGACCCGCGCGTATGCCGGATGCAGGCCCCAGCGAACGAAGCCCATCGATTTGTAAAGGCGGATTGCCGCTTGTTGCGTCTCGCGCACGTCCAGGTTCAGGACATGATAGCCCAGCGCACGCGCAGCCTCTTCGACCTGACGCGTCAGCATCCGCGCGAGGCCGTGGCCGCGGGCATAGGGGGCTACGAAGGCGTGCATCAGGGTGGCCGCGAAAGCCTGGGCCTCGTTGTTGCGGGGCGGGCGAACGAGTTGGGCTGAGCCGACCGCGAGATTGTTGAGGCGCACCATGAAGAGCTGCCGTTCGGGTACCAGAAGCACGCCGCGGTAGTAGCTCTCCAGCGAGCGGTGACCTGGCGGATTGACCCAGCCGAATCCCCCTCCTTCGATGATCGCGGCATGGGTTGCCTCACACAGCGCGTGCAGATCGTCATCCGAGAAGCTTTCGACCCGTTCGACCGAGCGTTCGACCTGGGCGGGGGCAGGGTTCTCGGAAGCCATCTCAGGGAGACCAGCACAGGAAATTTGTCAGGATGCGGAGCCCGACGGTCTGGCTCTTTTCCACGTGGAACTGGGTGCCGGCGCGGTTGCCGGACGCCACCATCGCGACCACGGGACCGCCATAGTCAGTCGTGGCGATCGTTTCTCGTGGGGAGCCGTCCCAGAGCATGTAGGTATGGACGAAATAGACGTGATCGCCGGAGAGCAGGCCGTCGAGCAGGGGATGCGCGCCGGGATCGAAAGAGAGGCTGTTCCAGCCCATCTGCGGCAGCCGAAATCCCGGTGCCGTCATTGCGGCGATCTTGCCCTGGATCCAGCCAAAGCCGGGCGTAACCTCGTGTTCCAGTCCACGTTCGGCCATCAACTGCATGCCGACACAGATGCCAAGAAACGGGGTGCCGGCCGCGGTCGCTTCGCGAATGGCGTCGGGCATGCCGGTGACGGCCGCGAGGCCGCGCGCGCAGTCGGCGAAGGCTCCCTGGCCTGGTAATACGATGCGATCGGCATGCAGCACCTTGTGCGGATCGCTGGTCACTTCGATACGGGCGTCAATGCCGGCGCGCCCTGCGGCTACTGAGAGGGCACGGGAGGCGGAGGCGAGATTGCCGCTTCCGTAGTCCACGACTGCGACCTTCACGGCAGCTCCTGCGCAGGAACGAACCGGGGGGCGAGGTCAGGACGGAGGGCGAGCAAACGGACCACGGCACCGTCGGTGTTTCGGGCGGCAACCAAGTGAGCAGCGGTGAAGCCGCGGCGAGCCAGGGACCAGCGCCGCAGGTCCCGTCCGATCAATCCCAGCAGCACGGCGAGCCCAAGTTCGAGAACGATGCGGGAGCCGCCGGCGGTCAGGAATCCTGATCAGGATTGCGGCCGACAGGGCGAGCACGCCGGGGATCCATGCTCGCCGGGCAAGCAGCCAGATGCCGCCAAGAAGGAAGCAGCCGAGGCTGAAGCCTTCCGGCACGAGCACCGGGACACGCTCCGGGCGCAGGTGGACGGTATAAATCTTCACAGCGCGCCTTTGGTCGAGGGAAGGCTGTGAGGTGCCCTTTCGTCATGCTCGGCAGCCATCCGCAGCGCGCGGCCGGCGGCCTTGAAGCAGGCCTCAGCGACGTGGTGGGAATTGCGTCCCGCGCGCTGATTCATATGAAGCGTGATCAGGGCGTTGGTGGCCAGAGCGCGGAAAAATTCCTCAAAGAGCTCGGTATCCATCTCCCCCAGGTGCTGCCGCTCGAAGTTGACGTTCCAGGCCAGAAAGGGGCGTCCGGAGATGTCCACGACGACCTCGGCGAGGGCTTCGTCCATTGGGACCACCGCTTGGCCGAAGCGCCGGATCCCGCGCTTGTCCGCGACAGCCTGGGCAAACGCACGCCCCAGCACGATGCCGACATCCTCGGTGGTGTGATGGCAGTCGATCTGCAGGTCTCCGCTCGCTCGCACGGAGAGGTCGAACAGGCCATGCCGGGCGAACGCCGTCAGCATATGATCGAGGAAGCCGATGCCGGTGTCGATCTCGGCCAGCCCCGACCCATCAATGTCGAGGCTGAGAGAAATTTCAGTTTCGGAGGTGGTGCGGGAGACGGCGGCAGAGCGGCCCATGCGCACAGCACTAGACCCTGCCTGCATAGCGGTCCAGATCGCAGATCAGCCGGCGTCAGAGCTGACGGTTCTGTCACTCCGGCCGGCGGTATCGGATCACGGTCCGGCGGCCAGCGGCACCGTGATCGGCGGCATCAAGGCTGCCGCGTAAGCGGCTGGATCGTCCAGCAGCTCGCGCGCCGCATCGATATCGAGCGGGCTGCCGCCGGCTGCGGGACAGGTAGCGCGTATTGCGACTGCCTGGGTAGGCGAGATGGGCGCGCGGGCGTTGCGGGCATGCACAAGTGCCGCTTCCATCGGCTGCTCGCCATCCTCGAGGGCCGACAGCTGCTGGTCGAGATCATCCGATCCGAAACTGGTGCAGACCTGCGGCAGAACTCCAAGCTCCTGAATTGGCCAACCACGAGGAGCGAGCAGGCGGCTCCAGGTGACGAACAACTCGGCGCCGTTGGGGAGAACAGTGAAGGCCTGAACGAGTCCTTTTCCCGTGGTAGCGCTGCCGACCACGACGCCTCGTCCGCGATCGGCAAGAGCGGCGGCGAGCACCTCCGCCGCACTGGCCGTATTGGCGTCAACTAACACCACCACGGGTACATCCTTTGCCAATTCCCCGCCTCTGGATCGCCATTGCCGGTTGGCGCCCGGATCTCTTCCCTGAGTGATTGCAATCACCCCCTCCGGCAGTAAATTGTTCGCTACCGTAACGGCCTCGGCGAGCAATCCGCCGCGGTTGCCCCGGAGATCGATGACGATGCCATGCAAGGGATCCATCCGCGCCAGGCTCTCCTGCACTTTCGCGGCGAACAGCACATCCGTGTTCCGGTTGAACCCGGTCAGCCGGAGCAGCAGGAATTTGTCGAGTTGACGGGTGAACACGGTCTCCGGGGGGATCACTTCACGCGTGAGGGTGACAGCATGTATCCGGCCCACAAGGGTGCTCCATGAGACGCGAACCTCGCTTCCGTCGGGGCCTGAGAGCCAGGCGGAGACTGCCGCGGGAGTCTGACCGTCGGTTTTTTGGCCGCCAACCGCCAGGATGCGGTCTCCGGGGTGGATGGAGGCGGCGAGGGCCGGACTGTCGGGACTGACCGCCTGGACGACGACGCTCTGGCCGCGGCGGGCGAGAGTGACCCCCAGTCCAGCGCGGCCCTGGCGTGCTGCTTCGTCCGCGGCCGCCCGGGCGGGACTGACGTAATGGGAATAGGGGTCGAGATGGCCGAACATGGCGTGGAAAAAGGACTCGAAAATCGCCTCGGAGCCCGCGCGCTGCAGCGGCAATGATACTCGCCAGGCGGCTTCAGTGAGCGACGCCGCGGCATTTCCCCAGCCGGCCGCGTCGCTGTCTTTCGGCGCGTCAACGGTGAAGATGATGCGTCCGCCGGAGCGCAGTCCCAGTTTGCCATCGAGAAGCGCCGGGTCGAGGGCCGGGTCGATTGCACGCAGACCCTGCAACCCCCAGAGCGTCAGCTGCGGGATCGGTGCTCCCTGCAGGTCGCGGGGCGCGGTGAAGGATAAAGCGGCACCGTAAACCGCAGCGGCCGATTGCGGATCAAATCCCGCCGAAAGGGGAGTCGCCTGCGGTTGTGCGGCAGAGGCGGCAGTGACGAGCAGCAGAACGATTATAACCCGGATCACCGATGCGATCGTTTCTTCAGGACGTGAGGGCTTTGGCGGCGAGCCGGCAAGCCTTGGAGCAAATCAAACACCAATCCGCCTGTGACCGGATTGGCGTCCCTCAGGCGGACCTCGACGGCCTGGCCGAGGCGGAATACCAGTCCTGTGCGGCGTCCGATCAGGGTTTGCTCGCGTTCGTCATGACGCCAGTAATCGTCCGGCAGGGACGAGCGAGGAACAATCCCAGTGGCGCCGCTTTCCGGAAGCGTGACGAAAAGGCCAAAGCGCGTTGCACCGGAGACACGGGCGGCGAACACGGAAGCGGTTTTGTCGGCCATGAACGCGGCGACATAGCGGTCCGAGGCATCGCGTTCGGCGGCCTGGGCGCGGCGCTCTGTCATGGTGACGTGTTCGGAGACTTGTTCGAGTGCGTCTGAACTTCCGGCCGGCAATCCGTTTTTTACCAGCCCGAGCGCCGTGATCAGGGAGCGATGCACCAACAGATCGGCGTAACGGCGGATCGGGCTGGTAAAATGCGCGTAGCGTGACAGAGCGAGACCGAAGTGGCCGATATTGTCGGGGCTGTAGGCAGCCTGGGATTGGCTGCGCAGAACCACCTCGTTAACCAGCGGTGCATCAGCGGTGTCCGCAACCCGCCGCAACACAGCGTCGAGATCGCGTGGGCGGAGGTTTGCGCCGTGCGGGAGGGAGATGCCGATTGTGTGCAGAAACGTGCGCAGGTCCTCCAGCTTTTCCGCCGATGGCGCCGCATGGATACGATAGACGCAGGGTGCATGAAGGCGCTCCAGCTCCTCGGCGGCGGCGACATTGGCGAGGATCATTAATTCCTCGATCAGCCGATGGCTGTCGAGCCGTGGGCGGGGAGCGATGTCCGTGACGACGCCGTCAGGTCCGAGGAGGATGCGGCGTTCCGGAAGGTCGAGATCGAGCGTCCCGCGTTGGCGACGGGCGCTGAGAAGGGCCTGGAAGGCGCCGAAGAGAGCAGGAAGGGGCAGGTCCAAGCTGTCGCCCCGATCGTGGGCCTGCTGCACCTGTTCATAGGACAGGCGGGCGGCGCTTCGCATGACGCCGCGGCCAAAGCGATGACTGAGCTTGCGGCCTTCGGCATTCACCCGCATTTCCACGAACAGGCAGGCGCGGTCTTCCTGAGGACGGAGGCTGCACCAGTGGTTGGACAGCCTTTCCGGCAGCATCGGCACGACGCGGTCGGGGAAATAGACGCTGTTTCCGCGATGACGGGCTTCACGGTCGAGCGCCGAACCGGGAGGGACGTATCGGGCTACATCGGCAATGGCGACGATCAGGCGAAAGCCATCATCATCGGCTTGTGAAAAGATGGCATCGTCGAAATCGCGCGCATCTTCGCCGTCGATCGTCACCATCGGGATCTGCCGCAGGTCGGTTCCCCGACCCAGACGCGGCGCCCGGGCCCGTAGGGTTTCGGCAAGCACATCGTCAGGAAAGACATGGGGAATGTCGTGGGTGGCGATCGCGATCAGGCTAACCGATCTTGCATCGGCGGTGTGCCCTAGGCGCTCCAGCACGCGGGCCGGGCGCAGGCCGGCGCGGTGGCCGGGCAGGGGTTCGGCCCAAACAATTTCGCCTGGCTGAGCGCCGTTGGCTTGTCCCGCCGGGACCAGCCATTCGGCTTTGGCGCGGCGGTTTGTGGGTTCGATGCGATCTCCGCGCGGGCCGGGACGGAAGATGCCGAGAACACGTCCTGGGGCGCCGTCAAGAATCCGGACGGTCCGGCCTTCATACCGGCCCGGGCCGGCGGGGCGCAGCCGGGCCAGTATACGCTGGCCTGGAGCGAGGGCTGGAGATCCGGCGGGTTCCGGACCCATGAGTATCAGTGGGGGCGGGCCAGCATCCTGCCAGGTCAGTGGGCGTGCGATCGCGTCGCCGTCCTCGTCAGTTCCGGTGATGACGACCGGGGTGACGGCGGGCAACCGGGACGTGTGTGTCGGGCGAGCCGTTGGCGAAGGACCGGAGCGGGGTCTGGGCGGGATGGAGGTTTTCATGTGATCATTTGTATTGCGGGTCTTCAGAGCTACCCCTCGCGGGCGTTGAAGCGATCGGCCGGACTGACCAGATCGGATAGTGTTACGACCGCCCGCTCCCACGGACCCGTCCTTGCGGCCCGCGTACCCGGACGGCAAAGACTTTCCGGGCGTGATCCATGCCTCGCCGGCGGGACCGCCAGGGGCGCGATCATGGTCCGGCTTGACGGCCTGATCCACGCCCTATGGCGAGAGCCGATCACGCCCTGAGCGAGAGGGAGTCAGGTGATGCTGATCTCGGATGTTCTACACGGCAAGGGCCACGCGGTTGAGCAGATCCGATCCACCGCGACCGTGGCGGAAGCGGTTCGCAAGCTGTCGGCGCGCCGGATCGGCGCACTGGTGGTGGAGGATCAATGGATGCGGATGGCGGGGGTTTTTTCGGAGCGCGACTTCGTCAATGCTGTCGCGCGGGAGGGTGCTGCCGCACTTGAGCGGCAGGTGAGCGAACTGATGTCGTCCCCGGTGATCACGTGCGCTCCCGGTGATCGGATTGACGCGGTTCTGGCGAAGATGACGGTTGCCCGGGTGCGGCATATGCCGGTGGTGGAAAACGGGCAACTGTCGGGGATCGTGAGCATTGGCGACCTGGTTAAGCACCGCTCCGAAGAGAAGGAGCTGGAAGCCAATGTGCTGCTGGAAATTTCTCGCCTGCGCGGCGGATAGGGGCGGCGCCTGAAAAAGGCCCGGTCCATGCGGCCAAGGCAGGCCGGCATTGCGCTCGGCGCGCCGAACCTGTAGTTTCAGCGAACGTACAGAGCAAGAACACCCAGTGGCGTGCGGGTAGCGGAAATCAGATGGCTGGCGCCGGAGGCAACCGGCGGTACGGGAGGGAGTACATACGGGAGGGAGCACATGGGAGCGGCGCGGAATTTTCCGCACCTTTCTGCGCATGGGAAGGCAATGACCTTTTCGTGGTGCTTCGGCTTTGGTGTACGCCACTCGTCAACTCGGCCGGCCTGCTGAGGAGAATGACATGGCGGACGGCACAAGCGTACCTGCCGGTGTAATCAGTTCACGCGGCGCCGTAGCAAGGCCGGCGGGTAGTCTCAGGCGCTTTTCTCAGCGGCGCAGCACGATTGCGTTCTTCTTGTGCCTGCCGCTGATCCTGCTGGTCGCCGGGCTTGTGATATACCCGGCGATATATGCGATTTACCTGAGTTTTCTGAACAAGGCGATGACCAAGTTTGTAGGGCTCGGGGATTACGCGTTTCTGCTAAAGCGGCAGACCTTCAAGCTGGTGATTTTCCAGAGCTGCCTGTTTGCGATCACATCGGTGATCTTCAAGGCGATTTTCGGGTTCATACTGGCGCATCTGATGCACAATATTTCAGGAGCGCATCAGCGGATCTGGCGCGGCCTGCTGCTCGTGCCATGGGTGATTCCTCTTGCGCTGTCGACGCTGACCTGGTGGTGGATGTTTGATCCGTCCTATTCGGCATTCAACTGGATACTTAATCTATTAGGCTTTGCTTCGGTGCCCTGGCTGGGCGTTGGCTGGATTGCCCGGTTCTGCACGATCACGGTGAATGTATGGTACGGCACGCCTTTCTTCATGATCATGTATCTCGCTGCCCTGAAGTCGGTTCCTGACCAGCTTTATGAGGCAGCGGCGATCGATGGGGCGAGTGCCGTGCAAAAGCTGTTCTTCGTGACGCTTCCGATGATGCGCAACATCATAGCGATCACGGTTCTGTTCAGCCTGATCGTGACGTTTGCGGATTTCGACATCGTTCGTATCCTGACCAATGGCGGTCCGCAGGACATGACTCACGTGTTTGCCACTTACGCGTTCCAGGTCGGGATTCAGTCCGGCGATATTCCTCTGGGCGCGGCGGTCAGTTTGTTCATGCTGCCAATCCTGGCAGTGGCGGCGTTCTTCGTGTTGCGGGGTGTCACGCGGCGCACCCAGGAGGTTGGGGCATGAGCGCGACAACTGCGGGCCGCATCGCTCGACCCAGACGGTCCCGCGGCCTGCATGCGCAGCGCGCATGGGCGCTGTGGGGAAGCTACGCGGCGCTGACCGTGTTCGTGATCATCTTTCTGGTGCCACCCTTCTATACGATCATGACCAGCCTGAAATCGTCGGCAGAGATTTCGGCTCAGAGGGGCACGCCCTGGATCGTTCATCACCCGACACTGGCGAATTTCTGGTACTTGATCACTTATCCGAATTTCCAGCGGTATTATCTGAACTCGCTGTTCGTGACGGTGCTGGTGGTGGTGCTCAGCATGGTCATTTCTGTCCTGTCCGCGTTCAGCCTGGCCCGGATGGGCTTCTGGGGCAGCAAGACCCTAGCGACCGGGGTGTTCCTGACCTACCTGGTGCCGGCTTCGCTGCTGTTCATTCCGCTGTTCCAGATTGTTGGCTGGCTGCATCTGATCAACAATGTCTGGTGCCTGGTGCTGATCTACCCGACGCTGGCGGTACCGTTCTGTACCTGGATCATGATCGGCTATTTCGGGTCGATCCCAAAGGAGCTGGACGAGGCGGCGCTGATTGACGGGGCGGGATATCTGCAGATGCTGTGGCGCATCTTCATCCCGGTTGCGATGCCCGGGATCATCGCGGCGACGATCTTCGCGTTCACCGTGAGCTGGGGCAATTTCATCTACCCTCTGGCGTATCTCTATACATCGAACCAGATGGTCCTGACGGTCGGCATCATCAGCGACCTGATCCGGGGCGATGTCTTTGAATGGGGGAAGATCATGGCGGCCAATGTGCTGGCCGCGGCGCCGCCGATCATCATCTATGCGTTCTTGATGGACTACTACATCGCCGGACTTACGGCCGGCGCCACAAAAGGCTAAGGGAAGCGACAAATGGCGGAAGTTTCGTGCCGGAAGGTTGTGAAGCTTTATGAAGGCGGCGTCCAGGCCGTGAAGGGCATCGACCTGGAGATCGCGGATCAGGAATTCGTGGTGCTGGTAGGGCCGTCCGGGTGCGGCAAGTCCACGACGCTGCGGATGATAGCCGGCCTGGAGGAGATCAGCGACGGCGAGATATGGATCGGTGGCGATGTGGTGAATGATGTGCCGCCGCGCGACCGGGACATTGCAATGGTGTTCCAGAATTACGCGCTCTATCCGCACATGAGCGTGTTTGACAACATGGCGTTCGGGCTGAAGCTGAGAAAGTTCCCGAGGGACGAGATCAAGCGCCGGGTGGACGAGGCGGCGCGAATTCTCGACATCCACGCTTTGCTGGCGCGGAAACCGAAGGCGCTTTCCGGCGGGCAGAGGCAGCGTGTTGCGATGGGGCGTGCCATCGTGCGGAATCCCAAGGTGTTCCTGTTCGATGAGCCGCTTTCGAACCTGGACGCGAAGCTGCGCGTGCAGATGCGGACGGAGATCAAGAAGGTGCATCAGACGGTCCGCACCACGACGGTGTATGTGACACATGATCAGGTCGAGGCGATGACGCTGGCCGACCGGGTCGTGGTGATGAACCAGGGGATCATCGAGCAGGTGGGGGCGCCGCAGGAATTGTATCATAATCCGGCGACGCGGTTTGTTGCCGGGTTCATCGGTAGCCCGGCCATGAATTTCCTGCCCTGCCGGGTGGAAAACGGAGCGACTGGCCTGTCGGTGCGGGTGAACGACGAGATTGTATTGCCGGTGCCTCCGGCGCGGGCGGACCGGTATGGCGCCTATAAGGGCCAGGAGATGGTGCTGGGGGTTCGCCCGGAGCATCTGTTCGATTATCACGAATCCGACGCGAAGCCGGGCTATGCCAGGATCAACGCGCCAGTGGACGTCGTCGAGCCGATGGGGATGGAGACGATGGTCCATTTCTTCATCGACGGCACACCGATGTGCGCGCGCTGCGAACCCTCCACCCCGGCTTCACCGGGCGAGCCGCTGCCGCTTACGGCGGATATGAACAACATGCACCTGATGGAGGCAGCATCCGGCCGCGTCGTGTGATCGTCTGACTCCTGAGACGGGCGGTATTCGTTTCGCCGAATGCCGCCATGCGAGGGAAGCGTTTCCCTCGAACCGGGCCGAAGGTTCAGCTTGTCCGGATGCAAGATGGCCGGCCGAGCGTGAGCGTACGAACAGTCGCCCTGATCGTGGCGAGCGCCATGTTCATGGAACAGCTTGACGGGACCGTTCTGGCGACGGCGCTGCCGACGATGGCCGAAAGCTTCCACACCGCTCCGCTGCGCATGAACGTGGCGCTGACCTCATATCTGCTGACATTGGCGATGTTCATCCCGGCCAGCGGCAAGCTGGCCGACCGGTTCGGGTCGAGAACGGTGTTCCGCGCGGCTATCGGCTTGTTCACGCTTGGATCGATCCTGTGCGGGGTGTCGCAGAGTTTGGCCGCCCTGGTGGCGGCTCGCATGCTGCAGGGCATGGGCGGCGCACTGATGTCGCCGGTCGGGCGCCTTGTCCTGCTGCGGGCCTGCTCCAAGTCGGAGCTGGTCGCGTCGATGGCCTGGCTCATGATTCCGGCGACCATCGGGCCCATTCTGGGCCCTCCCCTGGGCGGGTTCATCGTCACTTATCTTTCTTGGCGGTGGATATTCTTCATCAATGTGCCCATCGGGGTGATGGGCATCGTTTTGGTTACGGCCTTCATCGATGAAATGCGGCAGACGGAATACGCTCCGTTCGACATAGTCGGGCTGGTGCTGTCGGGGAGTGCCCTGTCCTGTCTTATGTTCGGGATCGAAATGGCCAGCCGGGGAGCCGGTTCATTTACGGTGACCGGCGCGCTCGTTATGGGGGGAGTGCTGGCGGGCGGGCTCTACATGCAGCATGCGCGGCATTGCGCTCATCCGATTTTGGAGTTCGGGCTGATGCGGATCCCGACGTTCCGGATGTCGGTGTTTTCGGGATCGTTTTCACGGATTGGCGCGGGCGCGACGCCATTCCTGTTGCCGATGATGTTGCAGATCGGTTTCGGGCAATCCGCAGTGCAAAGCGGGCTGGTGACGTTTGCCAGCTCGGTGGGATCACTCGCCATGCGCGTGGTCGCACCGCGCATTCTGCGGCAGATCGGATTCCGTAACGTGATGGTCTGGATCGGGCTGATCGCGACGCTGCTGCTGGGCGCCTGTGCGGCCATCAGGCCGGGGTGGCCTCTGGTGGCCCTATATGCGCTGTTACTGACCCAGGGGTTTTTCCAGTCCCTGATGTTCATGGCCTACAATACGATTGCCTATGCTGACGTGCCGCGGCTGGAGATGAGTGCCGCGACGAGCTTCTACACGACGTTTCAACAGGTCGCCTTGTCGACGGGTATTGCGGTCTCGGCAGCGGCGTTGGCGGGGTCGCTGGCGTGGCAGCACCATAGCGTTCCCCTTGCGAGCGATTTTTCGGCGGCGTTCATCGTCGTTGCCGGCCTGTCATTGGCGGCGCCACTGCTTTCGGCCCAGATGGATCCGTCGGCTGGCGCCGAGCTGAGCGGGCAGCGTGTCCCGCAGGCGACCGTTCCTCGGCCCGCGGTCGCCGGGAGATAGCGGGAGCCGCGCCCCAACTTGCACCCTGTTGGCTTGCGGCCTACCACCCGCATACCCGGAACAAAGGAGTAGCTGCACGTGAGCGTGACTCAGCCCAGGAAACTTCGCGGCCGCCAGTTTTTTGCCAACCCTGGCCCGACGAACATTCCGGACTCGGTCCTGCGTGCGATCGATCGCCCGACGGTCGATTTCCACGACCCGGACTTCATGGAGGTGTATGACGAGGTCTTCGCTGGGCTGAAGCGTATTCTTGGCACGCGCCATGAGCTGTTCATGTACACGGGATCGGGTCATGCCGCCTGGGAGGCTACGCTGACCAACCTGCTCTCAGCCGGCGACACGATTCTGCTGGTTGAATTCGGGCTATTTCTCGGATGAATGGGGGCGGATGGCGGCTGCGCATGGCGTAGAGGTGTGCGCGGTGGCCGCGGATTGGCGCCATGGCGTGGACATAGGCAAGATCAGAGCGGCACTGGCGGAGGACGGCAAGCACCTGATCCGCGCGGTATGCATTGTTCACAATGAGACCGCTACGGGGATGATGATCCCATTGCCCGAGGTACGCGCTGCGATTGATGCGGAGGGCCATCCCGCACTGCTGCTGGTCGATACGATCTCCTCGCTTGCCAGTCTCGATTTCCGGATGGACGAATGGAAGATCGACGGGGTTGTGGGTGGTAGCCAGAAAGGGCTGATGTGCCCGACGGGGACCAGCTTCACCGGCGTTTCAGACAAAGGCATGCAGGCGCATAAGCAGGCGAAGCTGGGCCGGTTTTATTTCGACTGGTCGATTATGCAGAACCGGGCGCAGAAGAGCTTCGTCGGCACGGTTCCTGTCAATTCGATATACGGGCTGCGGGAGTTGTTGCGGCTTCTGGAAGATGAGGGGATGGAGAACGTTGTGGCCCGGCATCACTACCTGGCGGAAGGCGTCCGGCGTGCGGTTGGCGTGTGGGCCGCTAACAATGGCCCCCAACTGTTCTGCACCAATCCCGGGCGATATTCGGATTCGGTAACGGCCGTGTTGATGCCGGAAGGGCACAACGCCGATGAGCTTCGGCGTACGGCGCGGCACCGGTTCAACGTGTCGCTGGGCGGGGGATTGGGGAAGCTGAACGGGCGGGTTTTCCGGATAGGGCACATGGGTGATTTGAACGAGCCCATGATCCTGGGTGCGCTGACCGCGGTGGAGATGAGCCTGCGGATCAACGGCGTGCCGCATGGGAAGGGCGGGGTTGAGGCGGCGATGGCGTTTTTTGCGGAGAGTTAAGGGTTGTCATTCGATTTTAGCGGCGGAGGGCGCATGGAGTTACGGCCGCTGTTCTGATGCCTAACGATTGACAGGCGGTGTTCCGCACCTTCTCATGGGTACACAAGATGGGGAGGAAACCATGAACATATCAGAACGGCTCCGCCTGCGGCGGCGCACATTCCTGCAGGCTTCCGCGGGTCTTGCCCTGGCGACCCCCGCAATTGCGCAGGGGAACCGGGTGTTCACGCTGGGGCATGATGAGCCCCACGACACGGGTTATGGGTATTTCGCCGATCAGTTCAATGCCAAGTTGAAGGATGTCAGCGGCGGGCGCTTTTTGATCCATGAGTTTCCTGGAGCCCAACTGGGACAAGAGCCGGAAATGGCGCAGAAGGTGCGTACCGGCGATATAGATTTTGTTATCAACTCCACGGCGAACACCGCGACGGTTGTTCCCCAGGCGGGCGTTTTCTCTCTTCATTTTGTGTTCCGCGATGAGAACCACCTGGCGAAGTCCATGCTGGACCCGGCGGTGAACGACCTGTTCAAGGAGATGATTGCCAAAAATACCACGGGCGCGAAGTCGCTTGGACTGATGACGCTAGGGTTCCGGAAGTTCTATTCCAAGAAGGAAATCAAGAGCGTTGCCGATGTGAAGGGCCGCAAGGTGCGCGTGCAAGCGACGAAAACGGAGGACCGGTTTTTCAGCGCCTATGGCGCGGTACCAGTGCATATGCCGATCGGGCAGGTCTATACCTCGCTGGAAACCGGGCTGGTCGAAATTGCCGAGAACGGGGCGGACATTTATCGGGCTCAGAAGCATTACGAGGTTGCGCCGGTATTGTCCGCATCGGACCACGAGGCCAACAACAACCACTTGTGGGTGAGTGACAAGGCCTGGAACAGCATGAACGGGGAAGAGCAGGGATGGGTCGTTGCGGCGTTCGGGTATGCCAGGGGGCAGGAGGTGCCGAAGGCGCTGGAATACGACCACAACGCGATTGCGTCGTTGAAGCAGATGGGTGTTGAGTTCTTCACGGGTGTGGACCGGAAGAGTTTCATAGATATCGCCACGCCGATACAGGATGAGCAGGCGCAGGCGCTGGGGCCGTATGCGGTGAAACTGTTGGAAATGGCGCGCAAGGTAAACGCATAATTCCATGAATCTTGCCGGGCTTGCCGATCAGGTGCTGTCGCGGAAGCGGCCGCAGCTGAAGTGGCGTGTGCTCGATCCGCTGGAGTTTGCGCTGATCGTGCTGTGCGGGATGCTGCTGGTCGGATTTCTGGTCAGCGAAATGGGCGACGTGGCGTTCCGGATCCTCCGGCACCCGTGGCTCGAGGCGCAGGAATTTTCGCTTGGGTTCTTTGTATGGGGAGTATTCATGGGTGGGGCGGCGGGGGTCCGCCGCAACGACCACTTTCGCCTTGCCGCGACGGCGGAGGTTTTTTCGGGAGGCCCAAGGACAGCGATAGAGGTGTTTCAGCAGCTCGTCATGCTGGGTGTGGCGGGCTGCATGATCTGGTTCGGATACCTGAACTTCCTGAACGGGTTCGGCAGTTTTCTGATGCCGTCGCTGACGCCCGTGGCCGTTCTGTATGCTGCAATTCCGGTCTGCGGAGCGTTGATTGCTTTGTTCACTATAGAGAAGGTGGTGAACGGACTGCGGCGTGGCTTTCCGGATGCGGAGCAGAACGTCGGAATGGCTGAGCTGATCATGGAAGTTGCGGAAGAATGACCCGCAACGAGACTGCGATCGTGGTCATGTGCGGGTTGTTCCTGTTTCTTGGCTATGCGGGTTTGCCGGTCGCGTTTGCGCTGATAGCGGCGGTTGTGGTCGCCGCCGCGATATTCACCGATCTGACGATCGGTTCATTGATGGGGCAGTTGTTCAATGGCATCAACGAGCTAGCGCTCCTGGCCATTCCGTTTTTCCTGCTGGTGGGTGAGTTGATGACATCGGCGCGCATCACGCCGCGACTGATTGCGCTGACCCAGGCGATGGTTGGTCATTTGCGCAGCGGGTTGGCGCATGTTGTCGCCGTTTCCTGCATGATTTTCGGGGGCATTTCGGGCTCTTCTACCGCGGACACCGTGGCGATTGGAACCGTGCTGATGCCGGCAATGCGGGACGAAGGCTACGCGCCGGCTTTCAGTGCGGCATTGATCGCGGCAGGAGCGTCGATTGCATCGATGGTGCCTCCCTCGATCATGGCGATCGTGTATGGGGCGGTAGGGGACGCCTCAGTGGGAGGATTGTTTCTGGGTGGAGCAGTCCCCGGTCTGATGGTCTGCATCGGCCTGATGATTTACAGCTATTTTTTTGGAGCCCCCGGGCTGCGGAAGCGGCGCGCGACCTTCATGGAGTTCGGGACGGCGCTTCGCGGGGCCGTGCTTCCATTGATGATTCCAGTGATTATTATCGGTTCCATCCTAGGCGGTGTAATTACGCCGGCTGAAGCGGGAATGGCCGCGGTCGTCTATGCGCTCGTGGTTCTTCTGCCCCTTTTAAATCGCGGCCATTTTCGCCGGCTACCCAAAGACATCGCGATGGCGGCGATTCTTTATTCGATCCCGCTGACAGCGGTTGCCGGAGCATCCTCCTTCGGATGGATGCTCGCCTATCTCGGGGGCGCCGACATCATCATGGGCTGGGTGCACGCGCTCGGCACTACTGATGGGCGGGCGATCCTGTTCTTCGTCGCGGTTCTGTTCCTGATCGTCGGCGACTTTCTGGACGGGCTGCCGGCAATCATCATTCTGATGCCGACCATTCTTGCACTCGAGAAACTCGGCCACATCAACAGCGTGCATATGGGCGTGGTAGTGATCGTGACGTTGGCGTTTGGTCTGATCACGCCGCCCTGCGGGATTATCCTGCTGCTATCATCCACGCTGGCAGGGGTTCCTTTCTCTCGCGCCTTGCGGCAATCAGCGCCGATCTATGTCGTGTTTGTCGTGGTAATCACGGTCATCATTCTGTTGCCGGACACGGTTCTGTTCCTGCCGCGGCATTTTCTGCCGCGCTCTGTCGGCTGCTTCCCACGACCGCAGGGCGGCGGCTGGATCTGCCCGCATTGAGAAGGCGGCCGCGGCGATTTTTCCGCGGCCGCCCACCGCACTCTACTCGGCAGCGTTCTGCGTGTGCTGCCCACTTTGTTGAGAAATACCTTTCAGCGCGCGCGCCGCGAGATGCGGTTGCCGCCCTTGCGCGATGTCGCCGAGGGAAACCACGCCCACGAGCCTTTTCTGCCGGTTCATGACGGGAAGGCGCCGGACCTGCTGCTGCGCCATGTTTTCGGCGACATGTTCCAGATCCTCATCGTCGAACACGTAGCGCACGTCTGAAGTCATGACTTCCCGCACCTTGGTGCGGGCAGGATCACGACCCTCTGCGACCAGACGCAGGGCCACGTCCCGGTCCGTCACCATCCCGACCAGCCGGTCGCCCTCGCCCACCGGCAAAAAGCCTGTGTCCTTCTCGCGCATCAGGCGCGCGGCTTGCTGAACGCTGTCATCCGGGCTGGTCAGGCGGACCTCCCGCTCCATCACGTCGGCCACACACCCTGCGTTGCCGTTCCGATAAGGATATTGCTGCCGCTCGGCCATTTGTTCCTCGAGCGGTTGCAACGTCTTCTCGGCCGAGTGACGTACGGCGCGGACAATCGCGGTGCTCCCTTCAAGCAAGGCATCGAGATAGTCCCTAAAGAAGCGTTGCTGCAGCTCAGCAACCGACACCGGGTTTGCCATCCGGAACAGCTCCTGGGTGGCATGGAGATTGATGCGGATGACGCGTTCAACGGCTACGTTCAGGCTGTGCTGAATCTCCTGGAAGCCGCCGCCAGCGAGGTTCGGCAACTGCATGACGGTGCGCCACTCCTGCGCAAACTCCTGGATGACCTGGGTGAGGCGTGATACTGTATCCTCCAAGTGTCTTGCCGTGCCCTGGACAAATTCCTGCTGCGCGTCGGCGTATTCCTGCGTACTGCGCCGCGTGCTTTCGGCGGCTGCTGCGCCGAAATGCCGCAGCGTTTGTCCGGTTGCTTCGCCGCTTCGCTGCATCATCTCGCCTGTGGTCCGGCCTGCCTGCTCCAGGTTTGCGGCGTTTCGCTGGGCCTGGTCGGTTGCCGAATGCGCGGCGTTCCTGATCGCTGCGCGGGTTTGCTCCTGGGGTGTCTTGTTATCGGAATTATCAGCCATCGTATGCTCCAATGATTGCGGGTATCATGCCTGGAGTTCCCTGCACCTGGCTGCATAAAATCCTACCCCCTGTTTCCAGGGAATATGTCTCGGATCATAGCGGACAGGCGTGCCAGAGATGATTCGGCTGATCCTGGGTGCGCGTGCGATCTGGCTTCGCCGCAAGCACCTTCGTCCTGTGGATCCGCCGCTCGTTCCGTGCGGTTATCCGCGAAAAACAAGTGCATGGCCTCAATGTATCAGACCATGCCTCCGTTGCATGATGATCCTGGAAATTTGAGTGTTACCGTACTCTTCGATCATGGCTGATTGTAAATGTTCAAAGGGGCAACAAGGTGTTCAGAACAGAACATTACAGAACATTGAAGACGCTCAGCAGAGACTCCTGACGAGCGGAGTCACAGGTTTGGAGTCACAGGTTTCTGGAGATGGAAGCATTTCCAATTAAGCGCGATTTCCTGTAATAGAGTCGGATATGCCTCTTTCGCGGGCATTTGCATTTCTCATGTGGCTTCTGATCCCGATGGGAGCTGCCCGGGCCACGGCGCCGCGGATTGTCGATCCATGGCCGGATCCCGGCTCGGTCAGCGGAATACGAACCGAACATATCGTGTTCGCCAGTAGCGATCCGTTTGTCCCGCTGGATTTTGGCCGGGCTCACGTTCGCAGCGTAGGCGCGCAGCTATTCTTGCCGCGCGGGGCCAGCTTGCAACATAGGGTTCCAGCAGTGGTCCTGCTGCATGGCTCGGTAGGCGATGCGGATGAGCGGGCGCGAATCTACGGGCCGCCATTGGCGGCAATGGGCATTGTGGTCGTGGTGGTCGAGACGTTCGCGTCGCGTCGGGATCTTGGCACAGGATTTTTCGAACGCATCCTGAACATCACCGAGTTGATGTTTGTCGCGGATGCGTACGGTGCCCTTCGATATCTTGCCACCCGTCCGGAGATCGATCCGAATCACGTGGTGCTGGCGGGGTTTTCGTACGGCGGCATGGCGGCGACCTATGCGCTCTACGCCGAGGTAGCGGACAAGCTGGCGCCGCGGGGACTGGGATTTGCAGGCCATGTAGCGTTCTATGCGCCATGCATCGCGCGGTTTGCCGACAGCCGCAGCACCGGTGCGCCTCTTTTGATGATGTATGGGGCCGAGGATCAGCTGGTCCGGGCGGACCGGTGCAAGGAGGTCGCCAACGACCTTCGCGCGGGTGGAAGCGAAGTGGAGATTATTTCTTATCCCGGAACCGTCCACCAATGGGATGGATATCGCCCCTTGGGGGTCATCGGGAGGCAGTTGGCCGCGTGCCGGTTCCGGGTGGGGCGCGACGGCACGGTGCGTGATGAGCGCACGCATCTGTCAATGAACAGGCCGTTTCTGCGCAAGATGATTCTCTGGTTTGTGCACGGGCCCACCACCCTATCCGATCGGGCGGAACGAGCGGACGGTACTGCTCCAACCGGGACTTCGGCAGGTTTCTGTCCCGGGTGTTTGCCGACACGCCGTAGCCGCCCCATAATGATCCTGGATGATGGCCCGCCGCGGGGCTTGATCGGAGGCCCCTTGGTTTCCAGTTGCGCATGGGCTACCCGCATCCGGAGCGCCTTCGGCGTGACGAAAGGCGCTGCATGCCTTGTTCGCGAGCAGAATAGCGCATTTCTGAATGGTGGCATTTCGGTGACGCGCGGATCTGCTCTAAACGAACCGACAGAAGAGGACGAATGAGCTCACGTCACAGTCCAGATTTTGCAGAACGGCGGGAATCCGCGGAAAAGGCCCGTACCGCCCTGCTTGAGAAGTTCAAAGCACGTCCCACGCTCGATGACCCTGAGGTGCGGGAGCGTGAGGCGCAGCGCAAGGCTGCATGGGAGGCGCGGCAGCAGAAGCTGGCGGAGCGTAAGGCGGCCAAGGAGGCCGAAGCCAAGCGCAAGGCGGTGGAGGAGGCTACCAAGAAGGCGGCGGCGGCCGAGGAGCAGAAGCGCCGCTTGCGCGCCGAACGCCTGGCGAGGCTCGCCGCGCGTCAGGGTAAACGGTAGCGGACGCCAGCCTGGGTGGCTTCAGCCGAACCAGAGTGATACCCCACCCTGCGGCCCAACCAGCGGGGAAAGCCCGACCATGAGCGCAATTGCCGACATTATCGCGCGGGAAATTCTCGACAGCCGCGGCAATCCCACAATTGAGGTTGATGTGGTGCTGGAAAGCGGCGCCCTGGGCCGCGCCGCTGTGCCGTCCGGCGCATCAACCGGTGCGCACGAGGCGGTTGAACTGCGTGATGGGGAAGCGCGGTATAGCGGCAAGGGGGTTCGGAATGCGATTTCGGCGGTCCAGGGAGAAATTCTCGACACTCTTGGTGGGGCCGAGGCGTCGGAGCAGGTCAGAATCGATGGCGTTCTGATCGACCTGGACGGGACCGCGAACAAATCCCGGTTGGGCGCGAATGCCATCCTTGCGGTATCCCTTGGAGTGGCGAAGGCTGCCGCGGCTGAGCTCGAGGTTCCGCTCTACCGTTACATTGGCGGGGTATATGCCCGAACTTTGCCGGTACCCATGATGAACATCGTGAATGGTGGCCGGCATGCGGACAATCCGATCGATATCCAGGAATTCATGATCCAGCCGGTCGGCGCGGGGACGCTTGCGGATGCGGTGCGGATGGGTTCCGAGATATTCGCCGCATTGAAGAAGGGCCTGCACGATGCCGGGCACGGCACCAATGTCGGTGATGAGGGCGGGTTTGCTCCCAATCTGAAGTCCGCGGATGAGGCGCTGGGGTTCATTTCCAAAGCGTGCGAGCAGGCAGGGTATCGTCCTGGCGATGATGTGACGTTGGCGCTGGATTGCGCAGCAACGGAATTTTATCGCAATGGACGTTACGAGATGGGTGGCGAAGGCAAGACGCTCGATGCGGGCGGAATGGTGCAGTATCTGGAGGATCTCGTCAGCCGTTATCCGATCGTCTCCATCGAGGATGGTTGCGCGGAGGACGACTGGGAAGGCTGGGCGCACTTGACGCGTACGCTGGGCGGGCGGCTGCAAATCGTTGGGGACGATTTGTTCGTGACCAATCCGGAGCGTTTGCGTCGAGGCATCGCAGAGCGGTGCGCGAATGCCATCCTGGTGAAGGTCAATCAGATCGGCACGTTGTCAGAGACGCTGGAAGCGATGGAGATCGCGCATCGGGCGGGTTATCGGACTGTGATGAGTCATCGGTCGGGTGAAACCGAGGATTCTACGATTGCGGACCTGGCGGTCGCGACGAATTGCGGTCAGATCAAGACGGGAAGTTTGTCGCGGAGCGACCGGACGGCGAAGTACAACCAGCTTATACGGATCGAGGCGGAGCTTGGGCCGGCGGCGCGGTATGCCGGACGGACTGTTTTGCGGTGAGGGGGGGTTGCATAGAGCGGGGCTTGGGTGTTCCGGACTTGCAGCCTTTCAGGTGGCGGAGATTGCTTCGGCCCTATCGGGTCTCGCGATGACGGCGATATTTTCGGGGGCCGTTTGGTTCTCCGTAGCGACGAAGCCGCCGGACTGACGGTTCCATAGCCGGGCGTAAGAGCCGCCGAGGGCCAACAGCTCGCGATGTGTTCCCATTTCCATGATGCGGCCGCCGTCCAGCACCACGAGGCGATCCATGCGCGCAATAGTGGAGAGCCGATGCGCGATGGCGATGACGGTCCGTCCTTTCATGAGGTCATCCAATTGTTCCTGGATGGCGGCTTCGACCTCTGAATCGAGGGCGGAGGTCGCTTCATCGAGCACGAGAATGGGCGCGTCTTTGAGGATCACGCGGGCGATGGCGATTCGCTGACGCTGACCGCCGGAGAGCTTTACGCCGCGTTCGCCAACCTGGGCGTCGTATCCGGCGCGGCCGTGCCAGTCCTCCAGACCGAGGATGAAGTCATGCGCTTCGGCGCGGTGCGCGGCATGCTCGATCATCGCCTGGGTCGCGTCTGGCCGGCCATAGCGGATATTGTCGCTGATCGAACGATGCAGGAGGGAGGTGTCCTGGGTGACCATGGCGATGGCCTGGCGAAGGCTTTCCTGGGTGACGTTGGCGATATCCTGGCCATCGATAAGGATTCGGCCCTGGGCCGGGGTGTAGAAGTGGAGGAGCAGGTTGACGAGAGTGGATTTCCCGGCGCCGGAGGGGCCGACGAGTCCGACGCGCTCGCCGGGTGCGATGGAGAAATCGACGCCGTGCAACACTCCGGCGCGGCGGTCGCGGCCGTAGTCGAAATGCAGGTTCTGGAATCGGATGGCGCCCGCGATGACGCGGAGTTCGCGCGCATGGGGAGGGTCCGGCATCTGGCGCGCGACGGCGATGGAGCGCATGCCGTCCTGTACGACGCCGACATTCTCGAAGATGCTGGTGATGTTTTGCGCGACCCAGCCCGCCATGTTGGCGATCTGCCAGGCCATTGGGATGGCCATGGCGACGGCGCCGACAGGGATGAGACGGGCGCGCCAGAGGAGAACTCCATCCGCGCCGGTGCCGACCACCATGCAGACGTTGATAATCGCCAGGGTGAAGGTGAAGCCGGTTGCCAGGCGCGTCTGGTGGCGTAAGCGTTCGGTGTGGTCTTCAACGGCTTCGCGAACGAAGGCGTCCTCGTCGCGAGCGCGGGCGAAGAGTTTGACGGTGAGGATGTTAGTGTAGCTGTCCACGACCCGGCCGGTAAGGGTTGAGCGTGCTTCGGAGACGGCGCGGGAGCGTTCGCGCATGCGGGGCACGAAGTTGCGCAGCATGATGGCGTAAGCGACGAACCAGCAGAGCAGCGGCAGCGCGAGGTGCCAGTTGCTGGCTGAGAGCAGGGCGATGGCGCTGGAACCGTAAACGAGGATGTACCAGACGGCATTGGTGCCGGCGACGATGCTTTCACGGAGCGCCGGGCCGGTCTGCATAATCCGGTTGGCGATGCGGCCGGCGAAGTCGTTCTGGAAGAATGTCCAGCTTTGGCGGACCACGTGCCAGTGATTCTGCCAGCGGATCATGTTGGTCACGCTAGGATTGATGATCTGGTTTGTAACAATATATTGCGAAAGAAGGGCGAGTGGGCGGGCGATGAGAAGGACGCAACCCATGCCGATTAGCTGCCAGCCGGCGACGGCGAATATCGTTTCGGGTTTTTGCGTGGATACCAGCGAGACGACGCGGCCGATGAATACGGGAATTGTGGTGTCCAGCGCCGCGACGAGCAGGCCGGTGACGAAGAGGGCGATGATCAGCCAGCGCGCCTGGCGGGCAAAGTGCCAGTAGAAGCGGCCGAGGCCGCTGGTTGGGGGTTCGGACGGCGGGACCTGGGTTGGTTGGAGAAGGGATTCGAAGCGGCGGAGCATATGTGTGGGGTGGACACGACAATGCCATTCGTCAAGCAAGTTCGTGCCAAAAACACCCGACGGTTACCGAAACCAGATATGCGGCGCCGCTGAGAGCGCTGATCCAGAAACTGGCCGGCCAGTCGGTCCAGTAAGAAAGAGCTAGTCCGAACCAGGAGACGGCAAGGCCGATAAGAACCGAGAGAAGCAGGCCGGCGGTGAGGCGCGCGGTCAGCTGCTGGGCAGCGGCGGCTGGACCAATCATCAGAACAAAGACCAGTAGCACGCCGACGATGCTCGCGCTTTCTGCAATGGCCAGAGCGGCGACAACGAGGAACAGCACGCCGATTAGCCGAAGACGTACGCCGCGGGCCTCGGCGACCTCCGGCTGGAGGGATGCGAACAGCAGCGGACGGGCGATTGCGGCGAGCATGCAAAGGCAGACTGCGCCAAGGCCGGCGAGGGCGATGATGGTCTCGCCGTCCACGCCGAGCACGTTGCCGAACAGCAGCGCCGTGGTCTGGGAGGCGCTTGCGGTGAAGAAGTAGAGGAACAGGACCCCGAGCCCGAGGGAGACGGCGAGTACCATGCCGATCGCGACATCGCGGCCCTCGACACGCTCACCCAGCAATCCCATTAATATTCCACCGCTAACCGTGAAGAGCACGAGCCCCCAGAGCGGGGTGAGACCGATCAGGATGGCGCCGGTCGCGCCGGTAAAGCCGATGTGGCCGAGGGCGTGTCCGGCGAAGCTTTGGGCGCGCAGGACCAGAAAATAACCGACCAGCGCAGCCACCACGGCGACGATGCCAGAGGCAGCAAATGCGTTGCGCATGAAATCGTATTCAAGCATGCGCGTGGCTGCGATGGTGATCTTCGTGGCGGTGTGCGTCGCCCTCTACATCGTGCGCACCGGCCATGACGAAGATACGCCCGTGAGTGCGGATCACTTCGATCTCGGAGCCGTAAAGGCGGGAGAGCACGGGGCCGGTGATGACCTCGTCCACTGTGCCGAGAGCCGCTTTTCCGCCGCCGAGATACAGAATGCGATCCACGACCGGCAGAATTGGGTTGAGCTCGTGAGCGGTGAACAGGATAGTCACCTGAAGCTCCTGCTGCACCCGCCGGACGAGTCGGACGACCGCATCCTGGTGGGTCGGGTCGAGGCTGATCAGCGGCTCGTCAAGCAGCAGGAGCCGCGGAGAGCCCAGCAGCGCCTGAGCGAGAAGGAGCCTTTGGCGCTCCCCGCCCGAAAGGGATTGGAGAGGGCGTCGGGCCAATCGGGGCGCCTCGACCAGTTGGATGGCGCGGGCGACCTGATCGCGTGTGGTTGGGCGGAGCAGCGGCAACCCCCAGCGATGACCATTGGCGGTGCTTGCGACGTAATCCCAACCGGTCAGATGCAGGCCGGCGGACCGGCGGTTTTGCGGCATGTAGCCGATTGCCGGGTTGCCCCGGCTGACGGGACGGCCGAATACCTGGACGCTTCCTGAGGCGGGCCGAAGCAGACCGAGAATGGTCCGCATAAGAGTGGTCTTTCCCGCGCCATTGGGGCCAAGGACGCCAATAAACTCCCCGTCGGTCACGCTCAGCGAAATATCGCTCAAGATCGATTTTCCGCCGAGGCGGAGCGTCACACTATCGATCTCGATGGCATTCACTGGCATGCTCACACTGGCGTGCTCACTAACCAGACTTTCGCGGCTTGTGCCACGCAAGTCTGCTTAGAAGTTATTGAAAACGCATCACCTTATCGGCGGAGCGCCGAAACGCTCCGCCGGATGATGCTTAAGGCGGCCGGCCCCGCTTACAACGCCCGCCGTGCGGCTGCTACAGCCGCCGCTCTGCCTTCGTTTCAGCGAGGTCGTCGTCGATGAAGGCGCGAACCAGGTCGGCAACAGGTTCGTGGGCGGCAAAGCCGAGAGTGCGGGCGCGCATGGGCTCGAAGGCGGCGGGCCACGACTCCACGATAGCTGCGATTTCAGGGTCCGGCTTGCGGCGCGCGAGTTGCGAGGCGCCAGGCTTCACTTCGTCCAGGGCCTGGAGAAGGCGGGCCACCGTGGTGCTGATGCCCGGCAAATTCACGGTCCGGTCCACGCCCATCGGCTCGGTATTCATCGTCGCAGCATGCAACAGCCAATCCACTGCCCGTCGGGGGCTGGCAACCCATGCGGCGAAGGCATTGTCCACCGGCAGGTCTGTCTCCTGTCCCAGCAACGGTTCCCGGATGATCGCGGACAGGAAGCTGGAGGCCGCGCGGTTGGGTCGGCCAGGACGGACAATGATGGTGGGAAGGCGAAGCAGAACGGCGTCCATGAAGCCGCGGCGGGAGGCGTCCTGCAGCAGCAGTTCCGCGGCGGCCTTCTCGGCGCCATAGCTGTTGGCGGGAACCTGGCGAGCATCGTCCAGCAGTTTGGCGTTCTGGCCTCCGCCGAACGTGGCGATGGACGAGGTGAAGACCACCCGCGGCGGTTTCTGGCCGGCGGCGGTCAGGCGACGGCATGCCTCGATAACCTTCAGCGCCCCGAATAGGTTGACGCGCATACCGAGGTCGTAGTCGGACTCGGCCTGGGCGCTGACCACGGCGGCGAGCAGAAATATGACATCCGTGCCTGGCGGGATGGCTCCATCCGGCAGTTCGGCGATATCGCCGGCAAGGCCACGGAAAGGAAAAGCTGCGTCTGGCTGGGGGGGCGGCTGGTTCAGGTCGAACGAGACGAGCCCGCCGACCTCGTTGCCGCCCAACCGTCCGTGTCTGACAAGATGAGAGGCGAGTTTGCGGCCGAGGAATCCGGCGCCGCCGAGAATACTGATCTGCATATGCATCCTCCCCAAGTGATCGGGCTCCGCAGGTGATCGGGATGGACCGGATCAGACATCCGGTCCAGGCTACAGGAATGGCAGGTCGGCACCCGTTTCACCTGTTCGTCAACCCGCGGGCGGGGACCCCCGGGCTGGTGGTGCTGTCTGATGCAGGGTTTTGCCGCGCGCGGGCGGAAATCACCAGTTGGGCCCGCTACGCGCCAACCCCGTTGCACGATTTGCCTGGCCTCGCGGAGATGGCGTCGGTTGCGACCGTGCGGCTGAAGGATGAGTCTGCACGGTTGGGATTGGGCAGCTTCAAGGCTTTGGGAGGGGCCTATGCCGTCGGCCAGGTCGTCGCTGCCGAGCGGTCGCGGCGGGGCGTGGCGGCTGAGGAAATTACGGTGACTTGCGCGACTGACGGCAATCACGGGCGATCGGTCGCCTGGGGTGCGGCCCGTGTGGGCTGCCGCTGCGTGATTTTCGTGCACGAAACCGTCAGCCAGGGACGGGTGGATGCAATTGCCCAGTATGGCGCTGAAGTGCGGCGCGTTTCAGGAAACTATGATGATGCCGTCCGGGCTTCGGATCGCGCGGCGCAGGAACGTGGATGGCCGGTGGTATCGGACACATCGTGGCCGGGTTACACAGAGACGCCTCGGCTGGTCATGCAGGGTTATCGGCTAATGGCCGATGAGGCGATGGACCAGTGGATGGGACCCCCACCCACCCATGTGTTCGTCCAGGGGGGTGTCGGGGGCATCGCGGCGGCGGTTGCCGTGCATATGCGGGCACGATTCAACTCGGCCCCGGCGCTGATCGTCGTGGAGCCGGAGAATGCCGCCTGCCTTCTTGCAAGCGCAGAGGGCGGTCGATTAACGAAAGTTTCAGGGAGCCTGGCTACAGTCATGGCGGGGCTGGCGTGCGGCGAGCCCAGCCTGATCGCGTGGCAGGAGTTGGAGCGTGCAGGCACCGCCTTCATGGCTATCCAGGATGAACTGGCGATTAAGGCGATGCGCCTTCTTGCTGACGATGGTATCGTTTCCGGCAAGTCGGGAGCGGCGGGTCTCGCCGGGCTCCTTGCCGTGGGGGGCGACCAGGGGGCCCGCGAGGCAGTCGGAATATCGGCGGGGAGCCGAGTGCTTCTGCTCAGCACTGAGGGAGCAACGGACCCGGAACTATGGGAAAGGCTTGTCGGAAGATCGGTCGCCTCGCTACGATGTTAGAGACTTCACTTGCTTGTTGCTGATCCTTCCTCCGTTTCGTCATTTTTCAGTCATACCTTTAGCGCAGCCGAGAGGAACCAATTGATGCTATTAAAGGCTCCGTTTCTGGCTGCTGCCGCTGCGGTACTGCTTGTGGGTGGTGCCTATGCTGCTTCTCCGTTCGTCACCCTGTACCGGCTTCACGAGGCAATCCGGACGGGCGATGCGGCGACGGTCAGGCAATTGGTGGATTGGGACAGCGTCCGGGACGGACTGGATGAGGAGGTAGCTGGCATGGCCGTTGACATGCCGGACACGCAGGCAGTTTCCACCGGCGCGCGGCTTGCGCCTTTTGGGTTCTCGTTTCTTCGGGGCGTTGCGAGTCGCGTTGTCGCTGCCGAGGTCACACCGCCGAAGCTGCTGCAAGCCCTGCATGGCGGCGGCGAGGGTTCCCGGTTTTCGCTGCGGTTTGCGTATTTCAACTCGCCGACCGAGTTTCTTGCCCGATTTGCCGCACCACATCGGCGAGAGGTGCAACTCCGTCTGAACCTTGAGGATGGCGGATGGCGGGTAACCCGCGTGTGGGTACCAGCAGGCATGATCCGGGAAATGACCGGCCATCCCGAGATACAGGCCGCCGCCGATTGACAAAGGGCGAAACAACGCTCCGGGCGCCGAATTCCTTAACTCGAACACGCGGACGCGCTTGATCGGGCGCATCCTGCAGCGGATATCTGCCCCCATATGGCTGTGACAAAGGCGAAGCGCACCTCGAGCGGGCTGCTCGAAAACGGCAAGACGATCATATATGCGGGGCTGATAGCTCTCGTTATACGCACCTTTTTGTTTGAGCCGTTCAATATCCCCTCGGGAAGCATGATCCCCACACTGCTGATTGGCGATTATCTGTTCGTTTCCAAATTCAGCTACGGGTTTTCACATTTTTCATTTCCGTTTTCGCCGGACTGGTTTTCCGGCCGGATTTTCGCGAGCGTGCCGCATCGCGGGGATGTGGTTGTATTTCGTTATCCGCCTGATCCTTCCGAGGACTACATCAAGCGGGTTATCGGGTTGCCGGGAGATCATGTGCAGGTCCGCGAGGGGCAGCTTTATATCAATGGGCAACTTGTTCCGCGCCAGGCCGTGGGGGACTACGTAACCGACGAGGATGGTATTCATCTGGTGCTAAGGCAGTACCAGGAGAATCTCCCTGGCGGAGTAAACCACGACTTCCTGAAAGCGACGGATCAGGGTGAGGCGAACAACACCCCGGATTCCCTGGTTCCGCCGAACGAATTATTCGTGATGGGGGACAATCGGGACAACAGCGCCGACAGCCGGTTCTGGGGTTACGTTCCGATGGAGAATCTTGTCGGCAAGGCGGACATCATCTTCTTTTCCATCGACGGGCGCGCGCCCTGGTGGGAGTTCTGGGAATGGCCGTTCGAGATCCGATGGAACCGGATTGGAATGGTGATTCACTGACCGAGGCGACGTCACAGGGCTCCGTTGAGGCGATTCTCGGCCATCACTTTGCCCGCCCGGAGCTGCTGAAAGAGGCTCTCACGCACCGATCGGCACTAGCAAACCAGAAGCGGCGGCAGGTGTCGAATGAGCGGCTGGAGTTTGTGGGCGACCGTGTGTTGGGTCTGGTGATCGCTGAATGGCTGGCAGAACGCTACCCCGCAGAGCCGGAGGGCGCTTTAGGGCCACGACTGGCGAGGCTGGTATCGCAGCCGGTGCTGGCAGGTGTGGCAGAACGGATCGGCCTCGGGGTGGCTCTTTCGGTTTCGCCGGGCGAAGCGAAGGCGGGGGTGAAAAAGCGCGCCACCGTGCTCGCGGATGCCCTGGAGGCGACGATTGGCGCGCTCTATCTGGACGGCGGGCTGGGGCCGGCCCGGCATTTTGTGCGCCAGGCGTGGACGGACGAGATCGAAGCGCAAGCCGCACCGCCAAAAGACGCAAAGTCGGCGCTCCAGGAATGGGCCTTGAAACAAGGTGACGTTCTGCCCTGCTACACAACCATCTTCTGCTCTGGCCCTCCGCATGCGCCGGCGTTTACGGTGAATGTGACGGCGGGAGGACGGACTGGCAGCGGCACGGGCGGCAGTAAGAGGGCCGCGGAAATGGCGGCGGCGGCGGACCTGCTGAGAGGGCTCGGTTGACCACCCGTTGCGGGTTCGTGGCCCTGATGGGCGTGCCCAATGGGGGCAAATCCACGCTGCTAAACAGATTGGCCGGCGCGAAGCTGTCGATTGTCACGCCCAAGCCGCAGACGACACGATTTCGCATTCTGGGGATCGTGATGCGGGGTGAGAGCCAAATTCTGCTGGTGGATACGCCGGGCATCTTCAAACCGCGCCGACTGCTCGACCGGGCTATGGTGTCGGCGGCCTGGACCGGCGCGCACGCTGCCGACCTGGTTCTGCTGGTGGTGGACGCGAAATCCGGAGCCACAGAGGCAGTCAAGGCAATAGCAAAGGCGCTGGCGGAGACGGGGCGCCGATGCTGGCTGGTGCTTAACAAGATCGATCTGGTCCGGCGGGAGCAGTTGTTGCCGCTGGCGGCCGAACTCAATGGAATTAAGGAATTCGAGCGAACATTCATGGTCAGCGCCTTCACCGGAGACGGGGTGGATCGGCTTACCAACGCTTTGGGAGAGGCGGTGCCGGAAGGGCCGTTCCTGTATTCGCCAGACGATTTGACCGATCTACCGGACCGGCTGCTGGCGGCAGAAATTGTCCGGGAACAGGTGTTCCTGTGCACGCGGGAGGAGGTCCCATATGCAGCGACAGTGGAGACCGAGCGGTGGCAGGACCGGGACGATGGAAGCGTGCAAATCGATGCGACGATTTACGTTTCTCGGCCGGGTCATAAAGCGATCCTGATCGGGGATCGCGGCGGCCGGATCAAGCAGATCGGGGCGCGCGCGCGCTCTGAACTGGCGGAACTGCTGGAGAGGCAGGTGCATTTGTTCCTGAACGTGAAAGAACGTCCGGGCTGGGACGAGGAGCAGGCCCGGCTACGGGCGATCGGGCTGCAGGATACGCAAGGGGAGCGAGGTTCATAGCGATCCCTCGACGCCGATGAGAGGCGGTCAATGGTTGAGTGGGAAGCACCGGCAATCGTGCTGGGTTCGCGGGGTTACGGCGAAGGGGATGCGATCACCGCTGTAATGACCGGCGAGCATGGGATTTACCGAGGGCTTGCCCGGGGCGGCGGGGCTCGCGGCCAGGCGGCGCTGTGGCAGGCCGGAAATCTGGTTCAAGCGCGCTGGGTGGCACGGCTTGCTGATCAGCTGGGGACAGTTGCTGCCGAGCTGGTCCATCCGGCGGCGGCGCTGGCCATGGATGATCCGCTTGTTCTGGCGGTGCTGACGTCCGCCTGTGCGGTGGCCGAGGGGGCATTGCCAGAGCGCGAGCCACATCATCGGGTGTTTTCAGGGTTGTTAGGACTGATAGCGGGACTGGCGGAACGTGCCGCACCGGTTGCAGAGCTTGTGCGTTGGGAAGTGCTGCTGTTGGCCGACCTTGGATACGGGCTCGATCTTGGGGCCTGCGCAGTGACTGGCGAGACCACTGGTCTGGCCTGGGTATCGCCGAAGACGGGCCGGGCGGTAGCAGATGCAGCGGCGGGCGTCTGGCGCTCACGCTTGCTGAGGCTGCCACGCTTCATCGTTGAAGGCGGGACGAGCGTGGCGGACGACTGGAGGGACGGGCTGCGCCTGACCGGTCATTTTCTGGAGCGTGACGCATTCGGGCCGCTGCACATGCCGCTGCCGCTCGCGCGGCGGATGCTGTACGACGACGTGGTCAGGCTGGCTCACGAAACCATGGCCAAGGCGGAGACTCTGGATGCCGGATGATATCGGCCATGTCGAGGACACGCATCTTTCGGAGGCGCTATCCGAAAGATATCTAGCCTACGCGCTTTCAACGATCATGTCGCGATCGCTGCCGGATGTGCGCGACGGGCTGAAGCCGGTACATCGCCGGCTTATCTACGCGATGCACCTGCTGCGTCTTGATCCGGCGGCGGGATTCAAGAAGTGCGCGCGCGTGGTCGGCGACGTCATCGGCAAGTTTCATCCGCATGGCGACGTTGCGGTGTACGACGCGTTGGTGCGTCTCGCACAGGAATTTGCGGTGCGTTATCCGCTGGTTGAGGGGCAGGGCAATTTCGGCAATATCGATGGGGATAATGCTGCGGCGATGCGCTACACCGAGGCGCGGCTGACGGCAGTCGCACAAGCCTTGCTGGCGGGCATCGGTGAGAATGCCGTGGATCTGCGTCCGACCTATGATGGGGAGGAGACGGAACCTGTCGTGCTGCCGGGTGGGTTTCCCAACCTGCTTGCGAACGGTGCAGCGGGGATTGCCGTTGGTATGGCGACGTCAATTCCTCCACACAATGCGGGCGAGATTTGCGCGGCGGCGATTCACCTGGTGCAGAATGCGGGCGCGAGCACGGCGGATCTGCTGAAGCACATGCCCGGGCCGGATTTTCCGACCGGTGGAATTATTGTCGAGGATCCGGCATCGATTCTGACCGCCTACGAGACGGGCCGCGGCGGATTTCGCATCCGCTCGCGGTGGTTTGTGGAGAAGGGCAAGTACGGCGCGTGGCAGATCGTTGTCACGGAAATTCCGTATCAGGTGCAGAAGGCGAAGCTGGTCGAGCAGATTGCCCAGCTGCTGGAGGAACGGAAGCTTCCACTGCTGGGTGACGTGCGCGACGAAAGCACGGAGGAGGTCCGGCTCGTCCTTGAGCCGCGCACGCGCGGCGTGGAACCGGAAGTATTGATGGAAACTTTGTTCCGGGCCACGGCGCTGGAGAGCAGGTTTTCGTTAAACATGAATGTGCTGGATGCGACGCGGACGCCGGTGGTGATGAGCCTGCCGCAGGTGCTGCGCGCCTGGCTCGGTCACCGTCATGAGGTGCTGGTGCGGCGGTCGGAGCACCGGCTTGGCGCGATCGAGCACCGGCTGGAGGTGCTGAATGGCTATCTGCTGGTCTATCTTAATCTTGATGAGGTGATACGGATCATCCGCGAGGAGGAACAGCCCAAGCCACGGCTGATGGAAAGGTTCTCGCTGTCGGATGTGCAGGCGGAAGCGATTTTGAATATGCGGCTCCGCTCGTTGCGGAAGCTGGAAGAGTTGGAGATCAAGAAGGAGCATCGGGGTCTTTCGGGCGAACGGAAGGACATCAAGGCGCTGCTAGGGGACGAAGCGCTGCGGTGGAAGCGGATAACGGCGGAACTGGAAGCCACACGGGCGGAGTTCGGCGACGGCGCGCTCGGCAAGCGACGCAGCGATATCGCCCAGCCCTCTGCACCAATGGATGTCTCGACCGAAGCGTTCGTTGAGCGGGAACCGCTGACGGTCGTGTTATCGGACAAGGGGTGGATTCGCGCACTGAAGGGAAGTGTTACCGATCCGGACGAGCTGCGTTTCAAGGAGGGTGATCGCCTGAAGCTGTTGCTACCGTGCCAGACGACGGATCGTTTATGCCTGTTTGCAACGAACGGTCGCGCATACACGCTGAGAGCATCGGAGCTTCCGCGTGGCCGTGGCGATGGCCAGCCCCTTCGGCTTCTCGTCGAGCTCGGCAACGAGGACGATGCGGTTGCCCTTTTCGTTCCAGTGGACGGAGGAAAATACCTCGTTGCCTCGGCTGGCGGGCGCGGCTTTGTGGTTGCGGGGGAGGGGTTGTTGGCGGAGAAGCGGACCGGGCGACAGGTCCTGAATCTGCGTTCTGGCGAGGAAGCGGCAGTGTGTGTTCCGGCGGAGGGCGATCTCGTCGCGGTCGTGGGGACGTCGCGGAGGCTTCTGGTGTTTCCGCTGGAGCAGGTACCCGAGATGGCTCGCGGCGCAGGGGTGATTTTGCACCGATATAAGGATGGCGGTCTGGCGGATGCGAAGGTGTTCCGACGGGAAGATGGGTTGAGCTGGCGCTTGGGCGATAAGACGCGCACGGAAAACGACGTCCGCTCCTGGCTGGGCGAGCGGGGACAGGCTGGAAAGATGCCGCCCAACGGGTTCCCGAAATCGGGGCGGTTCGGGTGATCGGGGCGGATTGACGGATAGGAGGGGAACGATCACCAATTTGCTGTGACTGGCCTGAAACGGGCCGGGTACCTCAAGGGAGGTTACATGTCGATTTCACGCCGCGGATTGCTCGGGACGGCGGCCGCGCTTTCCGCTTCGTCGGTGCTGAACGCGCGGGCTCAAAGCAAACTGACGATCCGCCTTGGGGTGCTGACCGATCTTTCCGGTACGTATCGCGATACGACCGGGCCGAATTCGGTGGTATGCGCGCGTCAAGCCATAAAGGAGTTCAATGCAGATTCGCATGGGTTTTCAGTGGAGCTGATTCAGGCGGATCATCAGAACAAGCCGGATGTCGCTTCCTCGATCGCGCGGCAGTGGTTCGATCAGGGGATAGATGCGGTGGTCGATGTGCCGACCTCGTCGGTCGCACTGGCGGTGGGGCAGGTGGCGCGAGAGAAGAACAAGATCATGCTGAACGGCTCGGCCGCGTCGGAGGACGTAACCGATGCCCAATGCAGTCCGAATACAATCCGCTGGAGCTTCAACAATTACACGCTGGCACAGCCGGCTGCAAACGTTGTGAAGTCAGGCGGCACGAGCTGGTTCTTCATCACTGCCGACTATTTGTTTGGCCGCACGTTAGAGGAGCAGACGGCGGCGGTGGTAAAGAAGGCAGGGGGAGAGGTGAAGGGGGCGCTGCGCTATCCGTTTCCGGACACGACGGACTTTTCTTCGTATCTCCAGCAGGCGCAGGCATCAGGGGCAAAGGTGCTGGGGTTGGCGAATGCTGGGGCCGACACGGTGAACAGTATCAAGCAGGCGCACGAGTTTGGTCTGAACCAGACGATGCAAATCGCACCGATGCTGATTTTCATCACCGACGTGCATGCGCTTGGGCCGGACATGACCCAGGGGTTGAACTGCACCACGACGTTTTATTGGAACTACAACGACCGGGCGCGAGCGTTCACGAAGCGTGTTCTGCCGGGCATGTCGAATGGTGCATATCCGAACATGGCGCACGCGAGCAACTACGCGATCACGCTGCACTATCTTAAGACGGTGGCCGTGATGGGTGCGGCGGATGCGAAGAAGAGCGGCCGGCACACTGTGGCTCGCATGAAGGGGATTCCGACGGATGACGACGCATTCGGCCCGGGACGCATCAGGGCGGACGGTCAGGGTGAGTTCCCGGCATATCTATGGCGTGTAAAGAAGCCATCCGCGAGCAAATCGCCTTGGGACCTGTTCGATCTGATTGCGGTTACGCCGGCGGCTGAGGCGATTTATCCGCTGAACGCGAAGTGCAATTTTCCGGTGACGGGGGCCTGATTGCAGGAATTGCACACGAAAAAAGGGCGCCGATAACGGCGCCCTTTTGTTTCACCCGGCCTGTCGTGGCGGACCGGTTTGCTCGGTTGAGATCAGGCGAGACGGAGATTGGTGGCTGCTGCCTTGCCGCGCTCCATGGCGACTTCGTAGCTGACCCTCTGGCCCTCATCGAGGCCGCGCAGGCCTGCCGCCTGGACTGCGGTGATGTGGACGAACACATCCTTTCCGCCGTCCTGGGGCACGATGAAGCCGTATCCCTTTGTCCCGTTGAACCATTTTACCGTGCCGATAGCCATTCTTCAGTCACTCTCTTTTATATTCGGCCGTGCACGATTGCACGGCGCGTCACAACCGGTGTTTTGGACGCCTTGAGAGCACCCGAAGACGGGAAGCACAGCAAGCCAAGCCAAATCGCGATTGCGTTGCACACTTGGCACAGAAACGGGCCGGTCTGTCAATGACAAGCCGCACGCTGAGGCGATCAGGTAGATCACGCCTTGTGGTGTTGCCAAGAGATGCAGCAGTGATGTAGCGGGCTGAGGCGAAGGAATCAAGTGGTTGGCTATGGTCGTGAGACGGATGAGACGCGCTGATACTTGGAGCAGGGTACCAACACTGCGGGACAGAGGGCGCCCGTTCACCGAGAATGGTGATGCCGGCAGTGAGCACAAACGGAAGGGGCGGACCCTGCGGCCCGCCCCCTGTTGGTAACACCTGAAGCAATCTGGATCAGAAATCCATGTCGCCCATGCCGCCGCCGCCCGGAGGCATCGGCGCAGACTTCTTCTCGGGCTTCTCGGCGACCATGGCCTCGGTCGTCACTAGCAGGCCGGCGACCGAGGACGCATCCTGCAGAGCAGTCCGGACGACCTTGGTCGGGTCGATGATGCCCGCCTTGACGAGGTCTTTGAATTCGCCGAGTTGGGCATCGAAGCCCCAGGAGTACTCGTTCTTGTCGAGCACCTTGCCGGCGACGACGGCACCATCTTCGCCTGCGTTCTCGGCGATCTGACGCAGCGGCGTCTGAAGAGCCTTGCGGACGATATCGATGCCGAAGCGCTGATCGTCGTTCTCGCTCTTGAGCTGAGCAAGTATTAACGTGGCGCGGGCAAGAGCGACGCCACCACCCGGTACGATGCCTTCCTCGACCGCGGCGCGGGTCGCGTGCAGCGCGTCATCGACGCGGTCCTTGCGCTCCTTCACCTCGACCTCGGAGGCGCCGCCGACGCGGATGACCGCCACGCCGCCGGCGAGCTTTGCCAGCCGCTCCTGCAGTTTCTCGCGGTCGTAGTCGGAAGTGGTCTCCTCGATCTGCGCGCGGATCTGGTTGCAACGGCCCTTGATGTCTTCCTTCTTGCCGGTGCCTTCAACGATGGTGGTGTTCTCTTTCTCTATGAGCACCTTTTTCGCCTTGCCGAGCATGTTCAGCGTGACATTCTCAAGCTTGATGCCGAGGTCTTCGCTGATCACCTGACCACCGGAGAGGATCGCGATGTCCTCCAGCATGGCCTTACGGCGATCGCCGAAGCCGGGCGCCTTGACGGCGGCGACCTTCAATCCGCCGCGCAGCTTGTTGACGACCAGGGTGGCGAGAGCCTCACCCTCGACGTCTTCGGCGATGATGAGCAGCGGCCGGCCGGACTGCACAACGGCTTCCAGCAACGGCAGCATCGGCTGCAGGCCGGAGAGCTTCTTTTCATGGATCAGGATGTAGGGCTGCTCCATCTCCGCGACCATTTTCTCGGCGTTCGTTATGAAGTACGGCGAGACATAGCCGCGATCGAACTGCATGCCTTCGACGACGTCGAGTTCAGTCTGGATGCCCTTGGCTTCCTCGACTGTGATAACGCCCTCATTGCCGACCTTCTGCATGGCTTCAGAGATCATGCGGCCGATCTCGGCATCGCCGTTGGCTGCTAGCGAGGCGACCTGGGCGGTTTCGGCGGGGGTCGTAATTTTACGGGAGTGGTTCTTCAGCTCCTCGACGACGGCGGTGACCGCCTTGTCGATGCCCCGCTTGAGGTCCATGGGGTTCATGCCCGCGGCGACAGCCTTGGCGCCCTCGCGCACGATCGACTGGGCCAGCACGGTAGCCGTGGTGGTGCCGTCACCGGCGAGGTCGTTGGTCTTGGAAGCGACTTCGCGCACCATCTGCGCGCCCATGTTCTCGAACTTGTCAGCGAGCTCGATTTCCTTCGCGACCGTCACGCCGTCCTTGGTGATGCGGGGGGCGCCGAAGCTCTTGTCGAGCACGACGTTGCGGCCTTTCGGGCCGAGTGTAACCTTTACGGCATCGGCGAGGATGTCCACGCCACGCAGCATGCGCTGGCGGGCGTCACCGCCGAATCTTACGTCCTTGGCAGCCATTGTCTGATATTCCCTCGTTTAGCGGAATGATGAGAGGTGAAGGCCCCTGTCAAGCGGCCTTCCGGCGGGCGGCAGTCTGCTCGACCACGCCCATGATGTCGGATTCCTTCATGATCAGCAGCTCCTCGCCGTCGATCTTGACCTCGGTTCCCGACCACTTACCGAACAGAATGCGGTCGCCTTCCTTGACGTCCAGCGCCACTAACTGGCCCTGCTCATTGCGAGCGCCTGGGCCCACGGCAATAACTTCCCCCTCGATCGGCTTTTCCTTTGCCGTGTCGGGAATAATGATGCCGCCCGTGGTCTTTTCCTCGGCTTCGATGCGCCGGACCACGACCCGGTCATGCAGGGGACGGAACTTCATTCGGATCGCTCCTGGTGATGACTTGTGAGTGGTATGGGTGGCAAGCTGCCACCCGGGCCCGTAGCGACGCCCAGGTGGTGCTAGCACTCCCCCTTGGGGAGTGCCAACCATCTAGGCCCGCGCCGAGATCGAGTTAACCCTCGGCAGCACTCCCAGGGGTTGAGTGATAAGATGCTGATTTAGCTTCATTTTTGCTTGCAAAGCGCAGCCCGTCTCGTGCCATGCTCGTTCCACTTAATAATGAACCGGAGTTCAGAGGGAATGAGCCTCGCGTTGCAACTGAAGGATTACCGACTGACTACCGCCGAGATTTTGTATCGCATGCCGGATCATCCGGGCGTCCTCCAGAGCTTCATCTGGCAGGACCTTGACATTGCGCCCGAGTACCCGGTGCTCCGGAAGTTCCTGGATTTCTGGAGCAGGGAACTGGATGGACCCGTCCATTCGGTCCGCGTCGCCTCAGCGGGCGTGATGAGATCAGCTTCGTATCGGCATCCCGTCCTGCTGCGGATGCACTAAGCGATGCCTGCCTCGGTGAATTTGGCTGCGACATCCACACTCTGAGCGCGGCTCAACGAAGCGAAGCGCAACGTCAGCAGCCCGCCCACCGCCGTAAGTCCCGCCGCCAAGCCCCACCACAGCCCGATCGCACCCAGGCCTCCCGGAAACGCGAGTACTGCGCCCACCACAAAGCCGATGCCCCAATAGCCGGCCGCCGCCAGCAGCATCGGCACCTTTGTGTCGCGCAGGCCACGCAGGCTGCCCGCGGCGATTACCTGGGTGCCGTCGGCCACCGCAAATAGCGCCGCCACCGCGAGCAGTGAAACCGCGATACGGACCGTTGCGGCGTTGGCAGGCGCGCTCAGGTCCACATACAGGCTGACGACGAGGCTTCGCGTCAGCACCAGCAACAGCCCCGCAGCCGCCATGAACGCGACGCCCAGCCAGATCGCGACGAAGCCGGCACGTCGCGCATCTGCCGGCCGCGCAGCGCCCATCCAGAACCCGACCCGGACGTTCGACGCTTGCGAAATCCCCAGCGGCACCATGAAAACGACCGAGGAGACACTGATCGCAATCTGGTGTGCGGCAAGCGCCGCCGGACTGATCAGTCCGATCGCCAGACCAATGCCGAGAAACAGCGTGGTCTCAATTCCGACGGTGATGCTGACCGGCCAGCCCAGGCGCGCCATCTCGCATAGCAGTCTGCTCCGGCTGCGGCCACCTGCCACCGCACGCCGGGTCGAGCGGCGCAGAAGCACGCTTACCAGTAGCGTCAGTGCGGCGCCCCAGAGCGTGATCGCGCTGGCCGCGGCCGAGCCGAGCATCCCGAGCCGCGGCAGAAAGCCCACGCCATAAATCAGTCCATAGTTCAGTGCGGCATTAACACCAATCGCTGCCAGCGCCACCCAGAGCAGCAGGCGCGATTGCCCAATCGCCGGAAGGAAGGCACGCATCAGCCCCATTCCGATCAAAGCGGCCGGCGCGCCCCAGCGCACCACGTCCACATAGCGGCCGGTCGCAATTGCCAGCTCGGGTGGCTCGCCCATCGCCCGCAGCACCGGTTCGGCCATCCCAAGCATCGCGACCGCGGGGATCGCAAGCAGCACGGTTAGCAAGAATCCGGTCGCAAACGCATCCGGCACGCCATGGGACTGCCGCGCGCCGCGTGCCTCCCCTGTGAACACGCTGACCGGAGTGAGCATCCCCTGCAGCACGATCAGCAAGGTGAAGAAAATGGCTGCCCCAAGCCCTCCGGCGGCGAGCGGCAGCGACCCCAACGAGCCAAGCATAATGGTGTCCGTCAGCCCCATCGCCATCTGCGAGAGCTGTGCGGCCGCGAGCGGAGCGGCCAGCCGCACCGTCTCGGCGACATGGCATCGGACGGAATGCGTCTGCGCGGCGGATTGCACCGTGGAGTTGGGCATCGCCGCCCCATCCCATCTTCGGCGTTTCCAGTCCACCGGCCCCACATCTCGCCAGGCTGAGCAAAGACTCTATACTGGCCAGCATGCCTTTCGATGTGCGCGAGTTCACCGGCGGCTCCGCAGGGGACCGCGCCACCAGCCCCCGTGCCGGCTATGTGGTCGCCACCTGGCTCTTCTCGATCTGCGGCATGATCCTGGTCATGGTTGTGCTTGGGGGTGTCACCCGGCTGACCGGCTCCGGCCTGTCAATCATGGAATGGGCACCGTTATCGGGTGCCCTGCCGCCGTTGAGCCAGGCCGAGTGGGAGCAAATGTTTGCGCTCTACAAGTCCGTTCCTCAGTACAAGCTCGTTAATCACGGCATGACTCTGTTCAGCTTCCAACAAATATTCTGGACGGAATGGATCCATCGCCTGTGGGGGCGGCTGATTGGCGTCGCTTTCCTGCTCCCTCTACTTTGGTTCTGGGCGACCGGCCGGATCGAGCGGCGGCTGAGACCCCGCCTGCTTGTGCTTTTCCTGCTTGGCGGGCTGCAGGGCGCGGTGGGGTGGTTTATGGTCGCGTCCGGTTTCCGGCCGGATAGTACAGCAGTCGCCCCGGTCCGCCTCGCGCTGCATCTGGCTTTGGCACTGGTATTGTATACGTTAATACTCTGGACTGCGCTGGGCGTTTTGCAGCTCAGAGCCCAGGGTCCTGCTCCGGCCTCCTTGCTTCGGGTCTTCCTGGGGGTGTTCCTGGGGGTGATCTCGTTGACAATCGTGGCCGGCAGCCTGACAGCCGGAACTCATGCCGGGTTCGAATATAACACCTTCCCGCTCATGGATGGTCGGTTGATTCCGCAGAACTATGCCCGGCTGCAGCCATTCGTGCGCAACCTGACACAGAATCTGGCGACAGGTACAGTTCGATCATCGGCTGCTGGCGACCCTGACTATTCTTATCGGCGGGGTCGTGGGGGCTGTCGGCTGGCGCCAGCCGAACGCGGGGTTTCGTCGTGCAACGGTAATGGTCGGGGTACTACCGGCGGTGCAGTACCTGCTTGGGATCGCCACCCTATTGCTGGTCGTGCCGATTCCCTTGGCGGCCCTTCACCAGGCGAACGCGGTGCTGGCCCTGACCGCCGGCATCTGGGCGTTGCACGAGGCGCGTGCGCCCCGAGCAGTCCCCGTGTTGAAAATCGCGCCGACTGGCTAAGCTTAGATAGGGAGCGGCGAGCTACTGCACCCCAGGAGAGATGATGAGCGCTTTGGCATCCACCGACCGGCTCTTTTTCGAGCGCGCGGATTCAGTGCTTGCGAGGGAGGATGCGGAGCGGTTGCTTGGCAAAGCTCTTGCCAAGGCGGACGATGGCGAACTGTTTCTGGAATACCGGGAAAGCGAGCAGATCAGCCTGGACGACGGGCGTATCCGTAGCGCGGGGTTTGACACATCGCTAGGTTTCGGCCTGCGCGCGGTTGCCGGCGAGGCGACCGGCTATGCCCATGCCGGCGAGATATCGGAGCAGGCCCTGCGCCGTGCTGCGGCGAGCGTAGGGGAAGTGGCATCCGGCTACTCGGGTACGCTTTCCGAGCCGCCCCGGGCGACCAACGCGCGGCTCTATAGCGAGGACAACCCGCTCGGGGACGAGGGCTTCTCGGCACGGACTGCTTTGCTTTCCGAAATCGATGCCTATGCGCGGAGCAAGGACCCGAAGGTAAAGCAAGTGATGGCCTCACTGGGAGGAGAGTGGCAGGCTGTGCAGATCATCCGTCCCGACGGGCATCGCGTGGCCGATCTGCGCCCACTCGTGCGCCTGAACGTTTCCGTAGTGGTCGAGAAGGATGGGCGGCGGGAAACCGGCAGCTATGGGACGGGGGGGCGGTTCGGCTATGGCCAAATCGTCGCTGCGGACGTGTGGCGGCAGGCAGTTGACGAGGCATTGCGCCAGGCGCTGGTCAACCTCGACAGCCAGCCGGCTCCAGCGGGAGAGATGGAGGTTGTACTGGGTCCGGGCTGGCCGGGCATCCTGCTGCACGAAGCAATCGGGCACGGGCTGGAGGGCGACTTCAACCGCAAGCGCACCTCGGCATTCGCCGGACTGCTGGGGAAGCGCATCGCCGCTCCAGGTGTGACTGTGGTTGATGACGGCACGATGCCGGACCGCCGGGGCAGCCTTACGGTAGATGACGAAGGGACCCCGAGCAGCCGGACGGTCCTGATCGAGGACGGGGTATTGACCGGCTTCATGCAGGATCGCCTGAATGCCCGGCTTATGGGGATGCGTCCTACCGGCAATGGCCGCAGGCAGTCCTATGCGCACTCACCGATGCCGCGGATGACCAACACCGTGATGGTGGCCGGAAATCACACGCGAGAGGAGATGATCCGGTCGGTCAAGCGTGGCCTTTTCGCCGTGAATTTCGGGGGCGGCCAAGTCGATATCACTTCCGGCAAATTCGTTTTTTCCACCAGCGAAGCGTATCTGATCGAGGACGGCAAGCTGACCGCTCCAGTACGTGGGGCCACCCTGATCGGCAACGGGCCGGATGCCTTGACGAAAGTCGAAATGGTCGGGAACGACATGGCGCTGGATCCGGGCATCGGGACGTGTGGCAAAAACGGGCAGGGGGTTCCGGTCGGAGTCGGGCAGCCGACGATCAAGCTGGGTGGCCTCACGGTGGGAGGCACCGCCGCCTGAAGCTTCATCGGCTTACTATTCACTGTGGACATCACGGGAGATTTATGCCGATGTAACGCCATGGAAACAGGTCTGAAGCTCTTCCTCAGAGGGATCCTTGCTGCGATTGGCTTCACCTGCTGTTTCGGATCCGGTTGGGCGTCGCCCTCGTGCCCTGCGACGCCTCCCTCCCCGTCGATGTCTCTGCCTCACTTGAAGGCTGCGATCGCGAAGGGCGAGCAAGGTATCATCGTCGCTCTGGGATCATCATCCACTCAGGGGGTGATGGCATCCAATCCCGGCCGCAGTTATCCGGCGGAACTTCAGGACCTGCTTTCCGCTGCTTTGCCGGAGCGGCATATCGCCGTAATAAATCGGGGTATTAGCGGTCAGGATGCTCGCAGCGAATTCGAGCGTCTCGAGGCTGACGTCATTCTGGCCCGGCCGCAACTTGTAATCTGGCAGGTAGGGGCGAATGGCGCACTTCGCGCCGAGGATATCGGGCTCTTTCGGGAGCTTGTCTCCGCCGGGGTGCATGAGCTTCAGCGCTTCGGAATTGATGTCGTGTTGATGGACAACCAGCGTTCCCCCAGGATTCTGGCCGCGGCAAAAGGACTGGAGTTTGACGAGACACTCGCCGAGGTCGCGCGGGAAACTGGCGCCATGCTGTTCTCCCGTGACTGGCTGATGGCCAGCTGGGAGCGCGAGGGTGCGGCGCCCGCTCTATTCGTCGCCAGGGATGGGCTCCATCACAACGATCTCGGTTATCGCTGTATTTCACAGGTCCTGGCGACGGATATACTGGCTGCGATCACGCCTCCCGCGCTGTCGGCCAGCCGGTAGTCTCGGGGCGGAAAGGCCTCAGCGGGGAAGCGCCGGTACCGGGGCCGTTGGTCTGCTGCGAATTGGTGTCTCGCCAGACTTGCCGTGCGGCTCCGCCGCTGGCTCCGGTGGCTTCCATCCGAGCGCCACAGAGAGGCGGCGGGCACAGTCGAGGAGTTGTGGGAGCAGCGACTTGGGGCGGGGGGGCCGCATGCGCATGGAAGGTCCGCTGACCGTGATTACGGCGATCACCTGACCGGCTGCATCCCGCACCGGCGCTGAAGCCGAAACGGCTCCAGGATACACTTCGTCTGCCGTAATCAGATATCCGCGCGACCGGATGCGCTGCAGGTCTGCGGCGATCCAGGTAGGATCGGTTCGCGTGGCTGGTGTGAATCGCGGTAGGCGCTGGGCGAGTACCTGGGTCTGAATGGCTTCAGGCGCGTAGGCCAACAACAGTCGAGCCGGTCCGGCATGGAGGGGGCCCCGGGTTCCCGCCTGGGAGTAGAGCCTGAGTGTTGGCTCGGCCTGATAAGTGGCGATCGTCTCGGCAAGCAGGGCATCGCGGGTGCCCAGGTAAACATTTTCGCCGACTGCCTGGCCGAGTTCGGCGAGATGGGAGCTGGCGCTTGCCGCGAGTGCACCCTGGTCGTGGGAGGCACGGCCCAGAACGCCCCAGCGGGCGCCCAGCCGCCATACTCCGCGGGCCTCGTCCTGCAACGCAAACCCTCGTGCCTGCAGCGTACGGAGCAGCCGGAAAGCCGCGGTCCGGGTGCAACGTGCGGCATCGGCCAGCGCTGCCAAAGGCGCCGGCCCAGTCCGCGACAAAGCTTCCAGCAGGTCGAGGGCGCGCTCTACAGCGGCTATGTTGTAATCGGGTTTCGACGGTTGCGACTTAGTGGCGACCTTGCGAGGCACGGCGGCTTTCCGTGGGCGCTTCGTGCCGGTTGAGCGCACCTTGCTGTTGCTCTTGCCCGCGCGGGGCATTACTTTTCTGACGGACATGTGCCCGAAAGTGATGTGTTGAAAACCATAGGTCTTTCGCTTTTGCGGCGAGGCTGATCTTGGCTGAATGTTGTCACTTCGATCGCATCGGGTCAAAGGGCAAAAACGGCATGGATCAGACGCCGAGGGTCGGTATCGGCCACGGGCGGGCTCTGCCGACCTGCAACACTCAACCCGCGACTGTATAGCGAGTTTCACGTGCGCTGACTTTCCGCTGCGCGCCATGCCGGCCTTCGCAAATCCGTTGATCGAGATTTCCGGCATCCTTGTGATCGGGTGCCACCTGGGGTAAAGCCCGCGCGCTCACGATGGCGTCCCCGGGCGCGGGCCGGTCGCGATGCCGGCGCGGGCGTGGTGGAATTGGCAGACACGCCAGATTTAGGTTCTGGTGGCGAAAGCCGTGGGGGTTCAAATCCCTCCGCCCGCACCAGAACAGACGGAGATCCATTCCTGAGATGCAGGTGACCGAGACACTCTCTGAGGGATTGAAACGAGCTTTCACGGTCGTTGTGCCCGCCGCCGACATTGAGAGCAGGCGCGAGGCGCGCTTGACTGACCTCGGCAAGAATCTCCGGATCCCAGGTTTCCGCCCGGGAAAGGTACCGCTGCCGGTCGTGCGCCAGCGTTATGGCAATGCCGTCACCGCAGAGGTGCTGGAACAGTCTGTCACGGACGCAGCCCGGCAGGTTCTGACAGACCGGGGCTTGCGGGCCGCGATGCAACCTCGGATCGACCTTGTCAGTGCCGATCCGGCCAGGGATGTGGAGTTCAAACTGGAGCTTGAGCTCCTGCCGGAGATTGCTGTCCCGGATCTGTCGAGCCTGGAATTGGTTCAGCGGAAGGCCGAGGTCACGCCGGAGACACTGGACCAGGCCCTTGAGAATCTGGCTCGGCGCAACCGCAGTTTTGTTGACATTCCAGCCGAGACACTTGGCGAACGTGGTGCTGCGCCGGGGGAATTTGTCCAGGTTGATTACACCGGGCGTGTGGACGGCGCGGAGTTTCCGGGCGGGTCGGGAACGGATGTGAACGTCGAGATCGGCGGCGGCGGCTTCATTCCCGGGTTTGCCGAACAGCTTGAGGGCATGCGTCCCGGCGAATCTCGCTCCATTGATGTGACGTTCCCCCCCGAGTACGGCGTTGCGGAGCTTGCTGGAAAGCAGGCGAGGTTCGAGGTCACTGCAAAGGCGATCAAGTGTGCGGAGATCCCCGCCGTCGATGAGGAGTTTGCGACCCGCATCGGATTCGAGAATGTGGAAGAATTGCGGGATTTTGTGCGCAGGCAAATCCAGCGCGAGTACGACCAGCTTTCCCGCCTTGGGCTGAAACGCGATCTGCTGGATCGGTTGAACGAGATGGTGAGCTTTACGCTGCCTGAGAGCATGGTGGATGCAGAGTTCAATCAGATATGGAGCCGCTTGGAGGCAGACCGGCAGGAAGACCGGCTGGATGAAGAGGACAAGGCGAAGGACGAAGAGACGCTTCGGTCTGAGTACCCGAAAGATTGCGGAGCGGCGGGTCCGGCTGGGCCTTTTGCTCGCCGAGATCGGCCGCAGCAACGGGGTTACTGTGGGAGATGACGAGCTTACCCGGGCTATGCGCGCGGAGGCGGCACGCTATACAGGGCAGGAAGCCCAGGTCATGGAGTACTTCCGCAAGAACCCCGGTGCCGCGGACACGCTGAAGGGGCCGATTTTTGAGGAGAAGGTCGTGGACTTCATTGTGGATCAGGCGACCGTCACCGAAAAGCCCGTGTCGTCAGGCGAGCTGGTGGAACCGCCGAGCCCACCCCTGCCATCTGAGCCGGATTTTGACGGAGCGCCTTCTGAAGTCACCAGCGTGCCGGCGGCCTGAAGGTCGCTGATCTCGGTTCTTTCCCAGACCCGCATCGCTGCCTATGTAAGCGGCTCTCGCATGAAGGTGACCGGGTTATGAGGGATCGCGATCCCGTCGAAGTCTACGGCAACACGCTTGTTCCGATGGTGGTGGAACAGACCGCGCGCGGCGAACGGGCGTTCGATATCTACTCTCGTCTGCTGAAGGAGCGGATCATATTTCTGACCGGCGCGGTATTCGACCACGTCAGCTCGCTTATCTGCGCCCAACTGCTGTTCCTGGAATTGGAGAATCCGAACAAGGACATAGCGTTCTACGTTAACAGCCCGGGTGGGGTGGTATCCTCGGGGCTCGCGATCTACGACACGATGCAATATATCCGGAGCCCGGTCAGCACGGTCTGCATCGGCATGGCGGCGTCAATGGGGAGCCTTCTTCTTTCGGCCGGGGCTCACGGAAAGCGATTTGCCTTGCCGAATGCCCGGATCATGGTGCACCAGCCCTCCGGTGGGGCTCAGGGGCAGGCCACCGATATCGAAATCCAGGCGCGTGAGATTTTGACATTGCGCAGACGCCTAAATGAGATTTATGTGCGCCATACGGGCCAGCCGATCGAGGCTATTGAGCGAAAGCTCGAGCGCGACACGTACATGTCGGCGGAAGAGGCCCGCGATTTCGGAATTGTGGACCAGGTTGTCGAAAACCGCGCTCCGCCGGCGGAGGAGGCAGGCTAAGCCGACTTTCGTGGCTTGTGCCACGCAAGTCTGCTTAGAAGTTATTGAAGACGCATCATCTTATCGGCAGAGCGCCGAAACGCTCCGCCGGATGAGGCTTAGGCTCATCAAGGCCCTTGCAAGCACGCTTCAGCCAGCGGTCTTTTTGGCGGCGGTCAGGCAAGTTCTTGTCCCCTGTGACACGCGGGGGTTAAGCTAGACGACGGGTCCCAGAGGGACAGGAGCGCTCATGAGCAAGTCCGGCGATTCCAAGAACACGCTTTACTGTTCGTTCTGTGGAAAGTCCCAGCACGAGGTTCGCAAGCTCATTGCCGGACCGACGGTGTTCATTTGCGATGAGTGCGTCGAGCTCTGCATGGACATCATCCGTGAGGAACACAAGACCCACCTCGTGAAGTCCCGGGACGGGGTGCCGACGCCGCGGGAGATCTGCAAGGTGCTGGACGACTACGTCATCGGCCAGGACCACGCCAAGCGGGTGCTCTCCGTTGCAGTGCACAATCACTACAAGCGACTGGCGCACGGGCAGAAGAACAACGACGTCGAAATAGCCAAGTCGAATATCCTGCTCGTCGGACCTACCGGGTCCGGAAAGACGCTGCTTGCCCAGACGCTGGCTCGTATCCTCGACGTTCCGTTCACCATGGCGGATGCGACGACCCTGACGGAAGCCGGGTATGTCGGCGAGGATGTGGAGAACATCATTCTGAAGCTGCTGCAATCGGCCGACTACAATGTGGAACGGGCGCAGCGGGGCATCGTCTATATCGACGAGGTGGATAAGATAAGCCGAAAATCTGATAACCCGTCCATCACGAGGGATGTCTCGGGCGAAGGGGTGCAGCAGGCGCTGCTGAAGATAATGGAGGGCACGGTCGCCTCCGTCCCGCCGCAGGGGGGCCGGAAGCACCCACAGCAGGAGTTCCTGCAGGTCGATACGACCAACATCCTGTTCATCTGCGGTGGTGCGTTTTCCGGACTGGAAAGGATCATAGCGGCGCGGGGAAAAGGATCGGGGATGGGCTATGGCAGTGAGGTCCGGGCGCCGGACGAGCGGCGAACTGGCGCCATTCTACGGGAAGTGGAACCCGAGGATCTGCTAAAGTTCGGGCTGATTCCGGAGTTTATCGGGCGGCTTCCTGTGGTCGCCACCCTTGAGGATCTCGACGAGAACGCACTGGTGGAAATTCTGACGAGGCCTAAGAACGCCCTGATCAAGCAGTATGCCCGTCTGTTCGAGATGGAGGGCGTGAAGCTCTCGTTTACTGAAGAGGCGTTACGCTCGGTTTCGAACCGGGCGATCGCCCGCAAGACCGGTGCCCGCGGCCTGCGTTCCATCATGGAGTTGATCCTGCTGGGAACCATGTTCGATTTGCCCGGGTTGGATGGAGTAGAGGAGGTAGTGATCAATCGCGAAGTTGCCGAATTGCGGGCCAACCCACTCTATCTCTATGGGAAAGAGCGGGCTGAGAGCAGCGCCTGAGCGACGGTCCCGCACGGGGCCTGCGGCCGGCATTTCAAGATCTTGCGGCTTAGTGGCCAGGTTCCGATATCCCGCCCTGATGACACGGGCGTGAGAAGCGCCCAAGCAGGCGTGGTCTGTGCCGGAACCGGGCGGATCACGCCGCGACTGTCCAGAAGGAGGTCCCCATTATGACGCAATCCGATCGGCCAGGCCCGGCTCAGCCGGGACGCCCGTCCGGAGAAGGAAATGCTGGAGGGCCGGCGCGGGCCGATCTGCTTCCAGTGCTTCCGCTACGGGATATCGTGGTTTTTCCGCACATGATCGTGCCGCTGTTCGTCGGGCGGGAAAAGTCCGTCCGCGCGCTGGAGGCGGTCATGAAGGATGACAAGCAAATCCTGCTGGTCGCGCAAAAGAACGCCGCGCACGACGATCCCTCCGCGGACGACATATACCGGGTCGGCACCATCTCTACCATTCTGCAGCTCCTTAAGCTGCCCGACGGGACGGTAAAGGTTCTGGTGGAAGGGGGACGGCGGGCGAAGATCGCCGGATTTAAGGAGACGCAAGCGTATTTCGAAGCTTACGCCGAGCCGATGGCGGAGGAAGCGGGTGAAGCGAAGGAGTTGGAGGCGCTGGGCCGCACTGTCGTTTCGCAGTTCGAGCAATACATCAAGCTGAACAAGAAGATCGCGCCCGAAGTGCTGGTGTCTCTCAACCAGATCGACGATCCCAGTAAGCTCGCCGATACGGTCGCCGCCCATCTAAACCTGAAGATATCCGAGAAGCAGGAGGTTCTTGAGACCCGTAACGTGGGGGAACGGCTGGAACGCGTCTTCGGACACATGGAATCCGAGATCGGCGTGCTGCAGGTGGAGAAGCGCATCCGGAACCGCGTGAAGCGGCAGATGGAGAAAACGCAGCGCGAGTACTACCTCAACGAGCAGCTCAAGGCTATCCAGAAGGAGCTCGGTGAAGGGGAAGACGGCAAGGACGAGACAGCCGAGCTTGAGGAGAAGATAAAGAAGACAAAGCTGTCTAAAGAAGCGCGGGAGAAGTGCATCTCGGAGCTCAAGAAGCTCAAGACTATGAGTTCGATGAGCGCCGAGGCGACGGTTGTGCGCAACTACCTCGACTGGATGCTGTCCATCCCCTGGAAGAAGCGCAGCAAGATTCGCAACGACGTTGTCGAGGCGGAGAAGGTGCTGAACGCGGACCACTATGGGCTGGAGAAGGTGAAGGAGCGCATTATCGAGTACCTTGCCGTCCAGGCGCGAAGCCCGAAGGTGCGCGGCCCGATCCTGTGCCTGGTAGGCCCCCCGGGCGTAGGCAAGACATCGCTCGGCAAGTCGATTGCCCGGGCAACGGGAAGGCAGTTTGTACGCATGTCACTGGGCGGTGTGCGAGACGAGGCAGAAATCCGCGGTCACCGGCGGACTTATATCGGGTCGATGCCCGGCAAGGTCATCCAGGGTATGAAGAAGGCTAAGATGTCCAACCCGCTGTTCCTTCTTGACGAGGTGGACAAGCTGGGATCCGACTGGCGAGGTGACCCATCCTCGGCGCTGCTCGAGGTTCTCGATCCGGAGCAGAACAGTACGTTCAACGACCACTATCTGGAAGTCGATTACGATCTGTCGGACGTGATGTTCGTCACGACTGCGAACAGCCTGCGGATGCCGCAGCCGTTGATGGATCGGATGGAGATCATTCGCATCCCGGGCTACACCGAGGATGAGAAGGTTGAGATAGCCAAGCGCCACCTGATCGCCAAGCAAAGCGAGGCGCATGGGCTGAAGAAGGACGAGTGGTCCATCAGCGAGGAAGCATTACGCGACCTGATCCGCTACTATTCAAGGGAAGCCGGCGTGCGGAACCTGGAGCGCGAGATCGCGAACTTGGCCCGCAAGGCGGTCCGCGAAATCGTCACCAAGAAGACGAGCAAGGTCCAGATCAGCCGTAAGAACCTTGAGAAGTATGCGGGCGTTCGTAAGTTCCGCTTTGGCGAGACCGAGTTCGAGGACATGGTCGGCGTCGTGACGGGTTTGGCGTGGACCGAAGTCGGTGGCGAGATTCTGACGATTGAATCAGTCGTGATCCCGGGCAAGGGCAATGTGAAGCAGACCGGCAAGCTCGGTGACGTCATGCAAGAGAGCGTCTCGGCCGCTATGAGCTATGTGCGGTCTCGCTCGATCCGGTTCGGCATTAAGCCGACCCTGTTCGAGAAGCGAGACATCCACGTTCATGTGCCGGAGGGGGCGACTCCGAAGGACGGACCCTCGGCGGGGATTGCCATGGCCACTTCGATTGTCTCGGTGCTGACAGGGATCCCGATCCTGCGTGACATCGCGATGACCGGCGAGATAACGCTTCGCGGCCGTGTGTTACCGATTGGCGGTTTGAAGGAAAAGCTGCTGGCGGCGTTACGGGCTGGGATCACCACCGTGATCATCCCGAAGGAGAATGAGAAGGATCTGGCGGAAATCCCGGATAACGTTAAGAAAAATCTGAAGTTTATCCCGGTCGCGGATGTGGATGAGGTGATCGCCCGGGCGCTGGTGCGCCGGCCTGAGCCGATCGAGTGGGAGGAGCCGGAGGAGCCGGTTGCACCACCGAAGCAGGCGGAGACCGCAGCTGCATTGACTCACTGATCAGAGAAGAGCCCCCCGCTCCTGGGTTGGGGCTCTTTTTTCTTCAACCGGTTTGATCGGTTTCGCGTTTGTCCGCGTTGACGCGGCGGAAATCGGCCATTTAGTGTCAAATCTGTTCCGGGCGGGCCGCGACTCGCGTCCCAGCATGGTATTGAGTGCCATTCATCCGCAGGGGGGAATTTTTCGTGAACAAGATGGAGCTTATTACGGCTGTTGCCGAGCAGACGGAGCTTTCCCGCGCGAAGGCGAGCGAAGTCGTGGACGCGGTGTTTGGCGTAATTGAAGGTGCGCTGAAGAAGAAGGAAGAAGTGCGCCTCGTCGGGTTCGGCACGTTTGCCACGGCCAACCGAAAAGCGGGAACTGGCCGCAATCCCCGGACTGGCGAGACAATGAAGATCGAAGCTTCTACCACTGTGCGATTCAAGGCCGGCAAAGGCTTGAAGGATGCGGTTCAGTAGCGCAGGAGCAGGGATGGGCGGTTAGCTCAGCGGTAGAGCATCTCGTTTACACCGAGAGGGCCGGCGGTTCGAACCCGTCACCGCCCACCAGGATCCGACGATGCTGGAGGCCCGGGTTGACGGGTCTACGCCTCCGGCCTAAGTGCTGCCGCCTGTTGCTGCGGGTGTAGCTCAGTTGGTCAGAGCGCCGGCCTGTCACGCCGGAGGTCGCGGGTTCGAGCCCCGTCACTCGCGCCACTTGCGCAATCGTCGTAGTGATTTGCCCGTCAAGGCAGCCGTTTTTCATGCGGGGGGCCGGCTCAGGCCTATGGCGAGGGGCAGGCGTTGTGGCTAATGTCCGGCCGTTCCAATGGCCGGGGAAGGAAAAGAAGAATGCCGTACGTACTTCCCGGATACCTGCCCGTCCTGGTCTTCATGGTGATCGCCGGCGCGATCGCGACGGCAATGATTGTGGGCTCGCTGATCGCCGGCAAGCAGGACCCCTATCCGGAGAAGCTTTCCGCTTATGAGTGCGGGTTCGAGGCCTTTGACGACGCCCGACGGCGGTTTGACGTCAGATATTATCTGGTCGCCATCCTGTTCATCATTTTCGATCTGGAGGTCGCGTTCCTGTTTCCGTGGGCGGTAAGCCTTGGGAACACAAGGCTGTTCGGCTTTCTTTCAATGCTTGGCTTCCTTGGCGTGCTGACCATCGGTTTCATCTATGAGTGGTGCAAGGGCGCGCTGGAGTGGGAGTGAGGTCATGAGTCAGGCGACAGCTACACCAATAGCCTGGAACCGTGAGGCACTGCAGCCGGGTCCGGAGCAGGAAGCGGTGATCAAGGGGATTACGGGGGAGATTGAAGGAAAGGGGTTTCTGGTCGCCAATCTCGACCGGGTAGTGAACTGGGCGCGCACGGGCAGCCTATGGCCGATGACATTCGGTCTGGCGTGCTGCGCGGTGGAAATGATCCACGCCTACATGCCGCGTTACGACCTGGATCGGTTCGGGACCATTCCCCGTGCTTCTCCGCGCCAGAGCGATGTGATGATCGTTGCGGGGACTTTGACCAACAAAATGGCCCCGGCATTGCGGAAAGTATATGACCAAATGCCGGACCCGCGGTGGGTGATCAGCATGGGAAGCTGCGCGAACGGCGGCGGCTATTACCATTTTTCCTATTCGGTCGTGCGTGGTTGCGACCGGATTGTTCCGGTCGACGTGTACGTGCCTGGCTGCCCGCCCTCGGCCGAAGCGCTGGTGTATGGAATTTTTCAGTTGCAGAAGAAGATCCGGCGGACCGGGACGATCCTTCGTGGCTGAGCAGACGGATGCAGTCGAGACGCCAGCAGCGGTTCTGGCGCGTGCGGTCGGATCGATTCCTGGTGTTCGCAATGCGCGCATCGAATTCGGCGAGGTGGTCGTTGACATAGCGCGAGATGATCTTGTTGGCTTAATGGCAGTGCTGCGTAGCGACGCGCGGTTCTCATTCGAGCAATGCATGGACATATGCGGCGTTGACTGGCCCGATCGGCCAGACCGATTTGATGTCGTTTATAACCTCCTGTCTGTCACCTTGAACCAGCGGTTGAGGGTAATTGTAACGGCGAATGAGAGTACCCCAGTTCCATCCGTGCACATGATCTGGCCGTCCGCCACGTGGTGGGAACGGGAGTGTTGGGATTTATATGGTATCCTTTTTTCGGGACAGCCGGATCTTCGTCGCATCCTGACCGATTACGGGTTTGAAGGACATCCCCTGCGTAAGGATTTTCCGCTGACGGGTTATGTTGAGGTGCGCTACGACGAGGATCGTAAGCAGGTGGTCTATGAACCGGTCAAGCTGACGCAGGAATGGCGGAGCTTCGATTTTCTTTCGCCATGGGAAGGCATCAGTACCCTTCCGGGCGACGAGAAGGTGCATCAGAGCCGGGCGAAGCTGACGCGGACCCCGCCCAAGCCCGTGCCTGAGGAGAAGGGCTGACACCATGAGCGGCGGGATTCTGCCGGAGACCGAGGCCAAGAGGCGCCACGTTGTCGAGATCGACAGCCATGCCATCAATTTCGGGCCCCAGCATCCGGCTGCGCACGGGGTGCTGCGTCTGATACTTGAGATGGACGGGGAGGTGGTGGAACGGGCCGATCCGCACATTGGACTGCTGCATCGTGGTACCGAGAAGCTCATGGAATACCGGACGTATGTGCAGAACGTGCCGTATTTCGACCGGCTTGATTACGTCTCGCCTATGGCGGAAGAGCACGCGTACGTTCGCGCGGTGGAGAAGCTGCTTGGGATAGAAGCACCGGAACGGGCACAGTGGATCCGCACGCTGTTCGATGAGATCACCCGGGTTCTGAATCATCTTTTGAACGTCACTACCTATGCGCTGGACGTAGGCGCGATCACGCCGAGCCTTTGGGGTTTCGAAGAGCGCGAGAAGCTGATGGAGTTCTACGACGCCGCTTCCGGAGCGCGTCTGCATTCGAACTATTACCGACCCGGAGGGGTCAATCGCGATCTGCCGGTCGGCCTGGACGAACGGATTGCCGCGTGGGCCGAGACATTTCCGAAATTCATTGACGATCTGGAGCAGCTGCTTACCGCGAATCGCATATGGAAGCAGCGTACTGTCGATATCGGAGTGATCTCGGCTGAGGACGCGTTGGGCTGGGGCTGGAGCGGGCCACCGCTTCGCGCATCAGGCGTGCCGTGGGACCTTCGCCGTGCCCAGCCATACGCAAAGTACGCTGACGTCGATTTTCAGATCCCGGTTGGGCGGAATGGCGACTGCTATGATCGCTATCTCGTCCGCATGTGGGAAATGCGGGAAAGTGTCAGAATTATCAAGCAATGCCTGGCGAAGATGAAGCCGGGACCGGTCCGGATAATGGACAATAAGATCACGCCACCAAAACGAGCTGAGATGAAGCGCTCCATGGAGGCGCTAATCCACCATTTCAAGCTTTTCACCGAAGGGTTCCACGTTCCACCCGGAGCTACGTACACAGTATGCGAAACTCCGAAGGGTGAGTTCGGCGTTTATCTGGTGGGCGATGGAACCAATCGGCCGTATCGCTGTAAGATACGCTCCACCGGGTTCGCGTTCCTGCAGACGATGGATTTTCTGGTCAAACGTCACATGCTGGCGGATGCGGTGGCGATCATCGGATCGTTCGACGTCGTCTTCGGTGAGATTGACAGGTAAGCGCAATGTCAGAGCATGCGAAGCCGGCGGTGGGCGTTGGATTGGCTGGGATGGGCGAGGATAAGCCTGCCGTGTTCGGATTTGACGCGGAGAGTGAACGGGAAGCCGCGCGGCAGATCGCGAAGTATCCGCCGGGCCGCCAGGCGAGTGCGGTGATTTCACTGCTGTATCTCGTGCAGGACCAGATGCAGCGGCAGACAGGCAGTGCCTGGCTGCCGCGCGCCGGTATGGACGCGGTGGCGGCGCGGCTTGGGATGGCTCCCATTCGTGTCTATGAAATCGCAACCTTTTATACGATGTTCAGCCTGCATCCCATCGGAAAATGGCATTTGCAAGTGTGCACCACCACGCCGTGTTGGCTGCGCGGATCGGACGAGGTAGTTGAGGTTTGTCGCGCGGAGACGGGTGTTTCCGGCTGGGGTGAGACGAGTGCGGATGGTTTGTTCACCATGACCGAGGTTGAGTGCCTGGGTGCCTGCGTGAACGCTCCGGTTGTGCAGGTGAACAACCGGGACCTTTATGAAGACCTGGACGCGGAACGCACGAAAGCTCTGCTGGATGCGCTGCGCCGGGGCGAGCCGCCGCCCGCCGGTTCCATGGCAGGCCGGCAGACCTCGGCTCCTGAAGGCGGGCCAAACACGCTTACAACGCTCCATTTCGGGCAGGAGGTATAGATGCTCGAAGATCGCGACAGGATATTTACGAATTTATATGGTTTGTACGATTGGCGGCTGAAGGCAGCACGCTCACGCGGTGACTGGGACGGCACGAAGGATATTCTCGCCAAGGGACGGGATGCGATTATCGAGGAGATCAAGTCGTCTGGGCTGCGTGGGCGGGGTGGGGCGGGGTTTCCGACCGGACTCAAGTGGTCGTTCATGCCGAAACAATCGGATGGGCGTCCTGCCTATCTGGTGGTCAATGCTGATGAATCCGAACCGGGCACCTGCAAGGATCGCGATATCATGCGGCACGATCCGCACAAGCTGATCGAAGGCTGCCTGATTGCCTCTTTCGCCATGGGAGCGAATACCTGCTTCATCTACATCCGCGGGGAGTTCTACAACGAGTGCCAGGTGTTGGAAGCGGCCGTCTCAGAGGCGCGTGAGGCCGGGCTGATCGGCAAGAATGCCTGCGGCTCAGGGTTCGATCTGGAGGTTCAGGTTCATCGTGGTGCGGGTGCATATATCTGCGGCGAGGAAACCGGGCTGCTGGAGAGCCTGGAAGGCAAGAAGGGAATGCCGCGGCTGAAACCGCCATTTCCAGCGGCAGTGGGTGTGTACGGCTGTCCAAGTACGGTGAATAATGTGGAGAGCATTGCGGTAACGCCGACCATTATGCGGCGTGGAGCGGAGTGGTTCTCCAGCATCGGGCGTCCGAAGAATTCGGGACCAAAGATTTACTGCATCTCGGGTCATGTGAACAAGCCATGTAATGTCGAGGACGCGCTGGGGATTCCGCTACGTGAGCTGATCGAGCGATATGCTGGGGGTGTGCGGGGCGGTTGGGACAATCTACTCGCGGTCATTCCGGGCGGGGCCTCGGTTCCGGTCATTCCTAAATCTGTCTGTGACACCGTGTTGATGGATTTTGATAGTTTGCGCGACGTGAAGAGCGGCCTTGGGACCGCGGCGGTTATCGTCATGGACAAGTCCTGCGATATCATCCGTGCCATCGCGCGGCTGTCGCAGTTTTACAAGCACGAAAGTTGCGGCCAGTGCACGCCGTGCCGGGAGGGCACTGGGTGGATGATGCGGGTGATGTACCGCCTGGTGCAGGGTCGCGCGGAGCCGGAGGAAATCGACACACTGGATCAGGTTACCCGGCAAGTGGAAGGCCATACGATCTGCGCGCTGGGCGATGCCGCGGCCTGGCCCGTTCAGGGTCTGATCCGGCATTTCCGCCCGGAAATCGAGGCGCGCATTGCCGCCTATAAGCAGCGGACCGGCGTGCCCCGGATGCCGATGGCGGCGGAGTAGGACTATGGCCAAACTTACGATCGACGGCACTGAGATCGAGGTACCGACCGGATCATCCGTCCTGCAAGCCTGCGAAGCAGCAGGCATCGAGGTGCCACGCTTCTGCTATCATGACCGCCTGTCGGTTGCCGGCAATTGCCGGATGTGTCTGGTGGAGATTGAAAAGGCACCGCCCAAACCTATCGCGTCCTGCGCCTGGCCTGTCGCTGATGGTATGGTGGTCCATACCGATACACCGATGGTGCGCAACGCCCGCCGCGGCGTGATGGAGTTCCTGCTGATCAACCACCCGCTGGACTGTCCGATCTGCGATCAGGGCGGCGAGTGCGACCTTCAGGACCAGGCGCTGGGCTACGGAATGGACCATTCCCGCTTTCAGGAAAACAAGCGGGCAGTCGATGACAAGTATCTGGGGCCGCTGGTCAAGACAGTTATGACCCGGTGCATCCAGTGCACGCGATGCGTGAGATTTATCTCGGAGGTTGCGGGCGTCCCGGAACTGGGTGCGGTGGCGCGTGGAGAAAATCTCGAGATCACGACTTACGTCGAGAAAGCACTCAGCTCCGAGCTGTCCGGCAACATCATCGATCTCTGCCCTGTCGGCGCCCTGACGGCCAAACCGATCGCCTTTGCCTATCGCAGCTGGGAGCTGAAGAAAACCGATAGTGTCGATGTGCTGGATGGCATGGGCTGCAATATCCGCGTTGATTTGCGCGGCCCCGAGGTGATCCGTATCCTGCCGCGCCTGAACGAGGACGTAAACGAGGAATGGCTGGGCGACAAATCGCGCTTTGCTCTTGATGGGCTCAAGCGCCGGCGTCTGGATCGCCCTTGGGTCCGGGTTAACGGGAAGCTGAGCCCGGCAACCTGGCCCGAAGCGTTTGGTGCGGTGATCCAGTCTCTGAGAGCTACGCCGGGGGATCGCATTGGCGCTATTGCGGGTGATTTTTGCGATGCCGAGAGCATGTTCGCGCTGAAAGATCTTATGAGCGCTCTTGGTTCAGGCAACCTGGATTGCCGGCAGCGCGATGAGCAGCTCGACCCGTCCAGGCGTGAATTCTATATTTTCAACAGCGGCATTGCCGCGATTGATGATGCGGATGCGCTACTCATCATCGGCGCCAATCCGCGGCACGAAGCGCCGGTATTGAATGCGCGAGTTCGCAAGCGCTGGTTGGCGAACAACATGCCCATCGGATTGATTGGCCCGGCTGCCGACCTGACGTATCCAGTGCAGCATTTAGGCGATGGGCCGCTTGCCATGCAGGCGGCTGCCGGCACAGCCCGTGACTTTGTCGCACGTATGAAGAACGCGAAGCGCCCGATGGTCATCCTTGGCGCCAATGCGACCGCCCGGTCCGATGGTGCCGCGGTTCTTGCGGGTGCATGGAAACTCGCTGCCGACGTCGGGGCGCTCACCTCCGAGTGGCATGGTTTCAACGTGCTGCACACCGCTGCTGCCCGCGTCGGCGCGTTGGATATAGGGTTTGTCCCCGGACCTCGCGCCAAGGGATTCGCCCAGATGATGGGTGGCGAGGTCGATGTGCTATGGCTTCTGGCGGCGGACGAGTTCAACACCGACCGTATCGGCCGCGATACCATGGTGATTTATCAGGGCCACCATGGCGACCGCGGCGCCGCGAGGGCGGATGTCATCCTGCCAGGTGCAGCCTACACCGAGAAGAACGGGACCTATGTAAACACCGAAGGCCGGGTGCAGCGTGGTTTTCTCGCGGTGTACCCGCCCGGCGAGGCGCGCGAGGACTGGAAGATCATTCGCGCTGCCAGCGAACTTCTGGGGCATACGCTGCCATATGATGATATTGGGATGTTGCGCGCCAGAATGGAGCAGGCCAATCCGGTGTTTGCGCGGGTGGATTTCATGCCTCGCTTCGGGGCATCCGATCTTTCCGGTCCAGCTGGAGACCTGGGTACGATATCTGAGGCTCCGTTTGTACTGGTGCTCGAGAATTACTATCAGACGGACCCGATCAGCCGCGCCAGCCCGACCATGGCCGAATGCAGCTCGTTGTTTGCTCCGGACCGGCTGCAGGCGGCAGAGTAGCGGCGATGCAGAACGTCAGCGTATGGGAAACGCCACTTGGACATCTTGGTCTGGAGTTTGGTGAGGCGCTCGCATTGCTTGTGCCGCTGCTGATCCTGGTGGCGTATCTGACTTACGCCGAGCGCAAGGTGCTTGCCGCCATGCAGGTGCGAAGAGGACCGAATGTCGTCGGTCCGTTCGGGATATGGCAGCCCTTCGCCGACGCGATCAAGATGCTGACGAAGGAGACGATCATCCCTTCTGGGGCGAATTGTCTGCTGTTTTTGATGGCCCCGATGATAACATTCGGCCTGGCGATGATCGCCTGGGCAGTCATTCCGGTCAACGCCGGATGGGCGATCGCCGACATCAATGTCGGTGTGCTGTATCTGTTCGCCATCAGCTCGCTGGGGGTTTACGGCATCATCATCGCCGGCTGGGCCAGCAACTCCAAATACGCGTTTCTGGGCGCGCTGCGCAGCGCCGCGCAGATGGTCAGCTACGAAGTTTCCATGGGTTTTGTTATCGTCTCTGTGCTGCTCTGCGCCGGCAGCCTGAACCTGAGCGTAGTGGTGGAGGCGCAGCGGAAGCTTTGGTTTTTCATACCTTTGTTTCCCATGTTTGTTGTCTTCTTTGTATCTGCATTGGCCGAGACGAACCGGGCTCCGTTCGACCTGCCTGAAGGCGAAAGCGAAATCGTTGCCGGCTTCATGGTCGAATACAGCTCAATGAGCTTCGCCCTGTTCTTCCTGGGCGAGTATGCGAACATGATTCTGATGAGCGGCCTTACCTCGATCCTGTTCCTGGGCGGCTGGCTGGGCCCGTTCGGACTGTGGCCGGCTATCGGACCGATCTGGTTCCTTTTGAAGATCTGCTTCTGCCTTTTTGTCTTCATCTGGGTGCGGGCGACCTTTCCGCGCTATCGCTACGATCAGCTCATGCGCCTCGGCTGGAAGGTGTTTCTGCCCGCCAGCCTGATCTGGCTTGTGATCACCGCCGGAGGGCTACTCGCCACCGGCTTCGTCCCCGTTCCCGCCTGAAAGGCGCGTGCCATGCCAATACTGGACCGCACCGCACGAACCCTGCTGCTCTCGGAACTGATCCAAGGCATGTGGGTAACGCTGCGCTACTTCTTCAAACCGAAAGTGACGATCAACTACCCCTACGAAAAGTCTCCACAGGGGCCGCGCTTTCGCGGTGAGCATGCTCTGCGACGCTATCCGAACGGCGAGGAACGCTGCATCGCCTGCAAGCTGTGTGAGGCCATCTGCCCGTCGCAGTGCATCGTTATCGAAGCCGAGCCCCGCGCCGACGGATCGCGTCGAACGACGCGATATGACATCGATATGACTAAATGCATTTATTGCGGCCTATGCGAGGAAGCCTGCCCGGTGGACGCAATCGTGGAGGGGCCGAATATGGAGTTCGCCACCGAAACCCGCGAGGAGCTGTTCTACGACAAGCAGAAGCTGCTGGCGAACGGAGACATCTGGGAGGCTGAGATCGCCAGGCGTCTTGAGATGGATGCACCTTACCGGTAAGGACACGGGCAATGTCCGTCTATCCGATTGTCTGTTTCTACGTGTTTTCGGTGGTGCTGGTTCTGTGTGGGGCCATGGTTGTCAGCTCCCGCAACCCGGTGCACTCCGTGCTGTTCCTTATCGCCGCCTTTTTCAATGCGGCAGCCCTGTTTCTGATCGCCGGGGCGGAGTTCCTAGCTTTCATACTGGTGATCGTTTATGTGGGCGCCGTCGCGGTGCTGTTCCTGTTCGTGGTTATGATGCTTGACGTCGACTTCGTGCAGCTTCGCAGTGGCTTTCAACGCTATCTGCCGATCGGCGCTGCTATCGGTGCACTCCTGCTGGCCGAACTGATTTTCGTCATGGTGGGCTGGCGGTTCCATCCGCTCGTGCCGCAACTGCGTTTTGCTCCTGCCCCGGCCGGAGTGTCCAACACGGTCGCGCTTGGCCGGATCATCTATACGGATTATATCTTTCAGTTCCAGGCGGCCGGACTGGTGCTGCTGGTCGCCATGATCGGCGCCATCGTCCTGACGCTGCGTGATCGGCGCCGATCCCGCCATCAGATCATCCGGATGCAAACGGCTCGCGACCCGCGCGATACTTTGGAGCTGGTGGATGTAGGTGTCGGCAGCGGGGTCAAGTCACTCGGCATCTTCCGTCCGAAGACGACGGAACCTGGCGACATCGATCAGGATCCGTACGAGGAACCTGCCCATCACGGAGGTTACTGATCATGCCGGTCAGCGTCGGGCATTTCCTGGTCGTCAGCGCCATCCTGCTTGTTCTTGGCGTATTCGGAATTTTCTTGAACCGCAAGAATGTCATCATCATCATGATGTCCATCGAGCTGATCCTGCTTGCGGTGAACCTGAATCTCGTGGCGTTTTCCGGCTCGCTCGGTGATCTTGCAGGGCAGGTCCTGGCAATGTTCGTGCTGACGGTGGCCGCTGCCGAAGCGGCTATCGGCTTGGCAATCGTGGTAATCTACTTCCGCAACCGCGGCTCGATTTAGGTTGAAGACGTCAACCTGATGAAGGGCTAGGGGACAAGCCCATGACCTACATAACGGCCGTGTTTGCGCCCCTGTTCGGGGCCATGGCCGCAGGGCTGTTTGGCAGGTGGATAGGTGATCGCGCCGCTCAGGCAGTTTCTATTCTCTGCATGCTGCTCGCGGCGGCCTGCGGACCATATGCCTGGGTGAACTTCGAATGGGGCGGCGCGCCCGCCGGTGCTTTCAATCTGGGGCCATGGATCTACGCCGGCAATTTCCAGGTGAATTGGGAGCTCCGTTACGACGCGTTGGCGGTTACCATGGTGGCTATGGTCACCTTCGTGTCAATGCTGATCCACGTGTACAGCATCGGCTACATGGCGCATGACAAGTTCCGGCGGTACCGTTTTTTCGCCTATCTCAGTCTTTTTACCTTCTCTATGCTGATGCTGGTCACGGCGGACAATCTGCTGCAACTCTTCTTCGGCTGGGAAGGCGTCGGTCTCTGCTCGTACCTTCTGATTGGCTACTGGTACGACCGACCAACCGCTTGTGCTGCGGCGATCAAGGCTATGATCGTCAACCGCATCGGCGATCTTGCCTTTGCGGTTGGCTTGGCTCTGACCTTTCTGACTTTCGGCTCGCTTCAGCTGGACGTCATATTCCAGGCTTTGCCCCTGCATCAGAACGAGCTGTATTCGCTCTTCGGCGGTACAATCCGAGTCTATGAGCTGATCGGTATACTGCTCTTTATTGGCGCAATGGGGAAATCGGCTCAGCTGTTTCTGCATGTGTGGTTGCCGGACGCGATGGAGGGACCGACCCCCGTATCGGCGTTAATTCACGCCGCCACGATGGTCACCGCGGGCGTGTTCCTGATGGCTCGCATGTCGCCGTTGATGGATGAAGCACCAGCCGCCCTGACATTGGTCACAGTGATCGGGGGTACGACCTGCTTTTTTGCTGCGACCATCGGCTGCGTGCAGAATGACATTAAAAAGGTAATCGCCTATTCGACCTGCTCGCAACTCGGTTATATGTTCCTGGCGGCCGGAGTGGCGGCATTCCCGGTTTCGATCTTCCATCTGTTGACCCATGCCTTCTTCAAGGCGCTGCTGTTCCTGTGCGCCGGATCAGTAATCCATGCGATGTCTGACGAACAGGACATGCGCCATATGGGTGGTTTGTGGCGGAAGATCCCGATCACCTATGTGACATTTTGGTTCGGAGGGCTGGCGCTCGCCGGCATTTTTCCCTTCGCCGGCTATTACTCCAAGGATGCCATTCTGGAAGCTGCATTTGCGTACGGCAGTATCGCCTCGATCTACGGCTTCGTTGCGGGTGTCGCGGGCGCCTTCTGTACGGCGTTCTATACATGGCGCATTATATTCATGACCTTTCACGGAACCTCGCGAGCTGAACGTCATGTGCAGGAGCATGTTCACGAGAGTCCTTGGGTGATGACGGTCCCCTTGATGGCGCTGGCAATCGGCGCATTGACGGCCGGATTTCTGCTCCACAACTTGCTGATCGGACCGGATTGGGCGGCGTATTGGCGACATTCTATCGTGATTGCGCCGAATAATCATGTGCTGGAGCGTATGGAAGATCTGCCCGGCGGCGTGCGTTACATTCCGCTGCTTACAGGGCTCGCAGGTATCGCCGTCGCGTATTGGTTCTATATGATCAATCCAATGATCCCGGTGCGTCTCGCGAGCACGTTCCGACCCATTTACCTGCTGCTGCTTAACAAATACTATTTCGACGAGATCTACGATTTCCTGTTCGTCCGACCCGCCTTCCGGTTGGCCCACCTGCTCTGGCAGACCGGAGATGCGACGCTGATCGATGGCGTTCCAAATGGGCTCGCTGACCTTGCGGTGGACGGTTCGAAAGGCGCGGTTAGAATTCAGACCGGCTCGATTGCGGTTTATGCCTTTGTCATGCTGATCGGCCTGGTGACGCTGGTCGGCATTTTTCTGATCTGGCGGTGAAGCGATGAACGCGGCCGGTTTTCCTGTCCTTTCGCTTATTACCTGGCTGCCGATGGTCGGTTGCGTGGTCATCCTGGCGATACGCGGCGATGAAGAGACAGTCGCGACAAACGCGCGCTGGACGGCTCTGTGGACCAGCCTTATCGTCCTGGCGCTCAGCCTGGTCCTGTGGGCAGACTGGAACGCCGACGACCCGGGGTTTCAGTTCGTCGAGACGGTGCCGTGGCTGCCCGATTACGGCGTCGGTTACAAGGTTGGAGTGGACGGCATCTCAGTGCTGTTCGTCCTGCTTTCTACGTTGCTTACACCGATCTGCATTCTGTCCAGTTGGGAGGTAATTCGGCGCTACGTACGCGAGGTACATGATCACTTTCCTTATTTTGGAAACGATAATGGTGGGCATGTTCTGCGCCCTCGACTTTGTCGTGTTCTACGTTTTCTTCGAAGGCGTGTTGATCCCGATGTTCCTGATCATCGGTGTTTGGGGTGGCACGCGGCGCGTTTACTCGGCCTTCAAGTTCTTCCTTTATACCCTGACGGGCTCGGTGCTGATGCTGCTGGCGCTGCTGGCAATGTGGTTCTATGCCCATACCACCGACATTACTGTTTTGCTGCACACGAAATTCCCAGCCGGTATGCAGACATGGCTGTTCCTCGCGTTGATGGCGTCTTTTGCAGTAAAGGTGCCGATGTGGCCGGTCCATACCTGGCTGCCGGACGCGCATGTGGAGGCTCCTACGGCGGGATCGGTCATGTTGGCCGGCGTGCTGCTGAAGATGGGTGCATACGGGTTCTTGCGTTTTTCCGTTCCGATGCTTCCGATCGCGTCAGCGCACCTCGCGCCGCTGATCTATACACTTTCGGTTGTCGCGGTGATCTACACCGCTTATGTGGCGCTTGCGCAGGAGGATATGAAGAAGCTGATCGCCTACTCCTCGGTGGCGCATATGGGTGTCGTCACGATTGGTATCTTCACCTTCGACGTGCAGGGGATCCAGGGCGCGCTGTTTCAGATGCTGTCGCATGGTATCGTGTCCGCTGCGCTGTTCCTGATCGTCGGCGTGGTTTACGATCGGTTGCATACGCATGAGATCGCTCGGTTCAGCGGGTTGGTCGATCGTATGCCGGCCTATGCATTCGTCTTCATGCTTTTCACCCTGGCCGCGATCGGCTTGCCGGGCACGTCAGGCTTCGTCGGCGAGTTCCTGGTGACTATCGGCGCACTGCATGTGAATTTCTGGCTGGCGCTGCTCGGCACTACCGGGATGATTCTGGGGCCGATGTATATGCTCTATTTATATCGCCGCATCATTTTCAGCCGGCTTACCAAGCCCGATCTTCGGGGGATTTTCTGATTTGTCTCCCCGTGAAATTGCACTGTTCGTCCCACTCGCCGTACTGACGATGTGGATGGGTGTCTATCCGTCGAGCTTCACCCGATTCTGGAACACCACAGTTCAGCAGATGGTGACTCAGCATGAGCAAGCGATGATGACGCCGCCATTACAGATGAGGCTGGCGGAGGCTAACGTCCCATGAACTGGGTCATCGCGATCCCGGAGATCGTTCTTTCAATCCTCGGCATGTTTATCTTGATCTACGGTGTGTTCCGTAAACCGGACCAGACCCAGGTCTGTACCATGATGACTTTGGGAGCGTTTCTGTTGACCGGCTTCCTCATGGTCACGCGGGTTGGCGGGATCGGCTATCATGGCCAGTTTAGCGTCGACTCATTTTCGGTCTTTTGCAAGGTACTCATTCTGGTCGGCGCTGCGCTGGCGCTGATGCTGGCGCTTGATTACAACCAGCAACAGAAGATCGCACGCTTCGAATATCCCGTGCTGATGCTGTTTGCGGTGGTAGGCATGATGGGGATGGTGTCGGCGACCAACCTGATAACGCTCTACCTGTCGCTGGAACTGCAATCGCTCGCGCTTTATGTGATGGCTGCATTTGCGCGGGATGAGCTGCGATCCTCTGAAGCCGGGTTGAAATACTTTGTCCTGGGTGCTCTGGCCTCCGGATTGATCCTCTACGGCATCTCGCTCGTCTACGGCTTCTCCGGCACTATGGACTTTCGGATTTTGGAGCAGGCGCTAACGACCCCGGCAGCAGTTTCACCGGGTGTGATCGTCGGCATCGTGTTCATAATTGCGGGCCTTGCCTTCAAAGCGTCGATTGCGCCATTCCACATGTGGACGCCGGACGTTTACGAAGGCGCGCCGACTTCGGTAACTGCCTTTCTTGCGACAGCGCCAAAGATAGCCGCCGTGGCCCTGTTCCTGCGCACGATGGTCCAGCCGTTTGGCCATCTGCTGTCGTCCTGGCAGTTGATTCTGGAGATTATCTCGATTTTCTCGATGATCCTTGGGGCACTTGCAGCGATTGGGCAGTTCAACATCAAGCGACTGATGGCCTATTCGTCGATCGGCCATATGGGTTACGCGCTGATCGGGCTGGTGGTAGGCACATCGGCAGGCGTAAGTGGCACGCTAGTTTACCTGATCGTTTACATCTTCATGAGTGCCGGTACGTGGGCCTGCATTATTTGCATGCGGCGTAGAGGGCTCGCGCTCGAAAAAATCGAGGATCTCGGCGGGCTTGCGCGCACCGATCCTGCCCTTGCGCTCGCCTTTGCGGTATTTATGTTTAGTATGGCCGGTATTCCGCCACTATCCGGCTTCTTCGGCAAGCTGTACGTGTTTCTTGCCGCCGTGCAAGCTCACCTCTGGGCTCTAGCCGTCATAGGCGTACTGACCAGCGTTGTTGCATCATACTACTATATGCGGATTGTTAAAGTCATGTATTTCGACGCGCCGGTGCAGGCGTTTGATCGCAAGCCCACGGCCACCACATTCGTTGCTGCCGTAACTGGACTGTTCACACTGCTGTTCTTCCTCTTTCCAGGTCCGCTGGTGGGAGCCGCCGGAGCAGCCGCGGTCTCGTTGTTCGGGTGACGCCACGCCTCTTCTGGAAAAGGCGGAGGGCATAGCCGATGCTGCTGGTTATAGATGCCGGTAATACCAATATCGTCGTCGCCGTCCACGACGGGGTAACCTGGCGTGGAACATGGCGGATCCGCACGGATGCGCAGCGTACGTCCGACGAGTATGCCGTCTGGCTGTTGACACTGCTGGAACGCAGCGGATTGAAACAGGCTCAACTCTCCGCCGCCGTCCTCGGCACGGTCGTCCCTGCGGCGCTCTATCATCTTCGTCGACTCTGCCGGGATTGGTTCGCCCTTGAGCCCCTGATCGCGCGCGCATCCCTCGATTGGGGCTTCGAAATAAAGGTTGATAACCCCGACGAAGTAGGAGCCGACCGGCTGGTGAATGCACTTGCCGGTCACAAGCGCTTCGGCGGTCCGCTGATTGTCGTTGACTTCGGTACGGCCACTACGTTTGACATTGTGGACCGGGACGGCGCTTACCTCGGCGGTGTCATCGCACCCGGCGTCAACCTTTCCATCGAGGCCCTGCACCATGCCGCGGCGCGCCTGCCGCGCATCGGGATCGGAAGACCGCAGGCCGTGATCGGCCGCTCGACCGTGCCGGCGATGCAATCAGGAGTTTATTGGGGATATGTCGGCCTGATCGAGGGATTGGTTGCGCGCATCAAGGCGGAATACGGCGGACCGATGAAAGTGATCGCCACCGGCGGACTTGCACCGCTTTTTGCTGAAGGCACGCTTGTGATCGAGAAGATTGAGCCTGATCTGACCCTTGATGGACTGCGGATGTTGGCGGAGCGGAATCCAGCGCCCACATTGCAACGTGAGAAGTCACGATCGAGCGACACGGGATGAATGATCCAGAGGGCGATCTGGCCTTCCTGCCTTTGGGTGGGACGGGAGAGATCGGCTTGAACCTCAATCTTTACCGCTGCAACGGCAAATGGTTGGCCGTGGACTGCGGCCTGGGGTTTGCAGGGGCGGAAAACCCCGAAGTGGAAATCATGGTGCCCGATCCCGCCTTTATCGCGGATCGCCGGGACAGCCTCGTGGGTCTGGTCATTACACATGTCCATGAAGACCACATCGGTGCCGTAAGATGGCTATGGCCGCAACTGCGCTGTCCGGTGGTACGCCACCCCGCTTGCCGCCGCGGTGCTGCGGCGCAAGCTGACCGAAGCGCAACTGCTGCCCCAGGTTCCAATTCGCATCATCGCGCCGGGTGCCGGTTTCGACGTTCCTCCATTCTCGCTCCACTTTATTCGGGTTGCGCATTCCACGCCGGAGGCTCAGGCCCTGGCGATCCGGACGCCTGCCGGATTGGTGCTTCATACCGGTGATTGGAAACTGGATCCCGATCCGCTGATCGGTCCGCCTACCGATGAAGCGGCACTCGCCGCCCTCGGAGACCAGGGCGTGCTGGCGTTGATCTGCGATTTCAACAAACGCAATGATCGAGGGCCATTCCGGCAGCGAGGCCGATGTGCGCCGAAGCCTGTCTGTGCTGGTGCGGGGATTGCGCGGCCGGGTAGCCGCCACCTGCTTTTCCTCGAATATTGCGCGTATCGAATCCATCGCACATGCCGCGCGGGATGCAGGACGCAGCGTATGTATTGTTGGTCGCTCATTGCGCACACTGACCGCTGCGGCGCGCGAATGCGGATACCTGCAATCCGTACCTGAGTTCGTTCCGGAAGACGATGTCGGACTGGTTCCCGACGACGCGCTGCTCCTGCTTATATCGGGCAGTCAAGGAGAGCCACGCAGTGCTCTGACGCGGGTCGCCTTGGATACGCATCCTCGTGTGGTTCTCGGCGAAGGCGATACCGTGATCTTCTCCAGCCGGATGATCCCTGGAAATGAGCGTGCGATCGGCGCTGTGCAGGACAACCTGGTTCGCCGAGGCGTCAATGTCATGACTGACATGGATCATCTCGTTCACGTCTCTGGTCATCCGGCGCGTGACGAGCTTCGGCGCTTGTACCGCTTGGTGAGGCCACGTTACGCGGTGCCAGTCCATGGTGAGTGGCGCCATCTGTCCGCCCACGCTGAACTGGCGAAGGAGGCAGGGGCTACACCCATTCTTATGGAGGATGGGGATATTCTTACTCTCTCGCCTGGGCCGGTGGAGGTGGGAGACAGTGCCCCAGTCGGGCGCCTTGTGCCAGATGGCGGCCGCCTGGTCCCCTTGTCCGGCCCTGTTATGTCCGCCCGACGCCGGATGCTGTTTAATGGCGTGGTCCTCGCCAGCCTCGCCGTGGACGGAATGGGGCGGCTATGCGGTGCTCCGTGCGTCAGCGCACCGGGCCTGTTCGATCCGGATGATCCGGAAACCGGGCGCATCGCAAGGGAGTTTGCTGAAGCGGTTGGCGAACTTCCGGCATCATTGCGCCGCGACGATGCCGCGCTGTCTGATGCAGCACGCGCTGCGCTGCGGCAGGTGTTCGGGCGACGCCTGCGCAAACGGCCGCTCGTCGATATCCATTTGTTGCGTGTGGGATAGAGGGCGTGAATTGGTTCACCGGTGTCGTGTTGTATGCCCTTATCTGGTGGACTGTGCTTTTTGCCGTACTCCCGTTCGGGGCGCGGCCGCGGTCGGAGCCCGATCCAAATACTGGCTGGCGCGGCGCGCCCGAGCGTCCCCGACTTCTGCGGATCGCTCTGATGACCACTTTGGTGGCGGCGCTTGTGTGGCTGCTTGCCTTCTTGCTGGTCGAAAGCCCGTATCTTAGTTTTCGGAATGGCTGGCTGGCTATCCCGCACTGACGCTTGATACGTATCAACAGAGACGAGTTGTACGCGACCAAGATTGTACAGCCTCCAGCGGCAGGGTGAGAAGACGCCCCCAACCTGCCGCGTGGCTAGCGTTTACTCCCTAAACCTGGGCCTGTTGGCCTGAAACCCTCGCGCCCTGGCTTTGCTTATACTTCGTTTCGGGCGTTTGTCACGGGGGTTTTAGTCTCCTACAAGAGTTTTTTTCGATCTTCTTGTGCATCGGATTGTTGCAATGCAAAAAGCTCATCGCCCCTCACCCCGGCCACCAGATTTGGCATCAGCCAACCCCGCCTGTAGGGTCCCGCCCATCCAAGTCCTCAAGCCGGATCGCTCCAATGCGTCTTTCTCATAGTCTCATCCCTACGCTCAAAGAAAACCCTGCTGAGGCGCAGATCGCCTCACATCGCCTGATGCTGCGCGCCGGTCTTGTCCGGCAGACCTCCGCCGGTATCTATGCTTGGCTCCCGCTCGGCTTTCGCGTGCTGAAGCACATTGAACGTATTGTGCGGGAAGAGCAGGACGCGGCGGGGGCACAGGAGATCCTGATGCCGACAATCCAGCCGGCCGAGCTATGGCGAGAGAGCGGGAGATATGAGGATTATGGTAAGGAGATGCTGCGCATCCGCGACCGTCACGAACGGGACATGCTGTACGGCCCTACCAACGAGGAGATGGTCACCGACCTGGGCCGGCAATCAATCCGCAGCTACCGCGAGCTGCCGCAGATCGTTTACCACATTCAATGGAAGTTCCGCGACGAGGTACGCCCGCGATTCGGCATCATGCGCGGGCGGGAATTCCTTATGAAGGATGCGTACAGCATCGATATGGATTATGCTGGAGCGGTGGTCAGCTACCGGAAGATGATGCTGGCGTATATGCGGACCTTCCAGCGCATGGGATTGAAAGCGATTCCGATGGTTGCCGAATCCGGTCCGATCGGGGGTGATCTCAGTCACGAATTCATCATTCTTGCTCCCACCGGAGAGAGCCAGGTTTTCTACGATGGTAATTTCGAGAGCATCGACTGGGTACGTGCGGAGATACAGCTATGAAAGCGCACCGGATTTGGAGCAGTTCTTCGACCTGATGACAAGCATGTATGCCGCCACAGACGACAAGCACCATGCCGCCGAGTGGGAAAAGGTGCCGACGGAGCGCCGCAGGGAGGGGCGTGGTATCGAGGTCGGCCATATTTTCTATTTCGGCAAGAAATATTCGGAACCGATGCGCTTCACCGTCGCCGGTCCGGACGGCAAGCCGGTAAACCCGGAAATGGGCAGCTACGGTGTCGGCGTCAGCCGTCTTGTGGGGGCGGTGATCGAGGCCAGCCACGACGAGGCGGGAATCATCTGGCCGGACAGCGTTGCCCCCTTCAAGGCAGTTGTTATCAACCTGAAATGTGGCGACCAGATCTGTGACCGGATCAGCGAGGCGTTGTATGCCAAGCTTGGGCACAACGGTTTGTACGATGACCGGGATGAGCGGGCCGGTGTGAAATTCGCTGACGCGGACCTGATGGGTCATCCCTGGCAGATCGTGGTCGGGCCGCGAGGTGCCGCATCCGGCATGGTCGAGCTTAAGCGGCGTTCTTCCGGAGAGCGGCACGAGGTCTCGGCGGAAAGCGTGCTCGCCAGACTCGCCCAGCATGTTTAATGCTTTCGAACGAGCTGTTGCCGCGCGCTATCTTCGTGCGCGCCGGGGCGAGCGGTTCGCTTCGGTCATAGCGGTATTTTCATTGGTCGGAATCGCGCTTGGGGTGGCCACGCTCATCATTGTTATGAGCGTCATGGGCGGGTTCAAGGTGGATCTGCTCAACCGCATTCTCGGTTTCAATGGCGATCTGGGCGTTTATGGTGCCGGCGGCGTTTTGACCAATTACCAGCAAGTCGCCCAGCGCATCGCAGGCATTCCTGGCGTGACCGCTGCCATACCCGTGCTCGACGGGCAAGTGTTGCTGCAAGGCCCCCGAGGGAATGCCGCCGGCGGCCTTGTCCGCGGCATTTCCCCCGCTGATCTCAAGCAGCAGAAACTCGTCAGCAGCCATCTCATCGCCGGATCGCTCGACGACTTTGAAGGCGACGATACGATTGCGATCGGAACCGGATTGGCCCGCCAGTTCGGGGTCTGGCTGAACGACAAGATCACGCTGGTATCCCCCAACGGGGCGGCGACCGCTTTTGGCACAATACCTCGGGTGAAGGCGTATCGCATCGTGGCGATCTTCAACGTCGGCGAGTATGCCTATGATTTAAGCTACGTTTTCATGCCCCTTGCGGCCGCACAGATCTATTTCCAGAAACCGGATGCGGTGACTTAGGTTGAGGTAAGTGCCGGCGATCCGGAACATGTAGCGCAATTCAGCAAGGAGATCGAAGCCAGGTTGAACGGCGTGCCCGTCCAGGTGATCGACTGGCAGCAGAGCAACAACAGTTTTTTCACGGCCGTTCAGGTTGAACAAAACGTCATGTTCATCATTCTGGCGCTGATCATTCTCGTCGCCGCGTTCAACGTGATCTCCTCTCTTATCATGATGGTGAAGGACAAGACCGGGGACATAGCAATCCTGCGAACGGTGGGTGCCGGACGGGGTGCGGTTATGCGTATATTCCTGATGTGTGGCGCCTCGGTCGGCGTGGTGGGCACAGTGATCGGCACCATCCTCGGTGTGCTCTTTACCTGGAATATCGATCGAATTCAGGACCTCGTGCAACGAGCCACCGGGGTAAACGTGTTCAACCCCGAGGTGTATTACCTTGCGCATCTTCCGGCCCGGCTCGACTGGAATGAGGTCTGGAAAATCGTGGTAATGGCGTTGGTATTGTCGTTACTGGCTACTGTCTATCCGAGCTGGCGAGCTGCCCGGACGGATCCCGTGGAGGCGCTGCGACATGAATGAGGCTGCGCCTCTCGCGTTGCAGGGAGTAAAGCGCGCGTATCGCAGTGGAGACGGCGTGCTGCCTGTTCTGCGCGGAGCCGATCTCACCCTTGAAGCCGGTGAAACAGTCGCGCTCGTCGCACCCTCCGGTGCCGGCAAATCGACGCTCCTGCATCTTGCCGGTTTGCTGGAACGGCCGGACGGGGGATCCGTCATCATCCAGGGCCGCGATGCCGGATCGTTGCCCGACTCCGAACGGACGGCCATCCGCCGGGACACCATCGGGTTTGTCTATCAATCTCATCACCTTCTCGCTGAGTTCACCGCGCTGGAGAACGTTGTTCTGCCGCAAATGATTGCCGGAGTGCCCCGCCGGCGTGCTGGAGAGCGTGCTTCGGCGCTGCTGCGTTCATTCGGCCTTGCTGCCCGGGAAAACCACCTTCCCGGAAAACTCTCGGGCGGTGAGCAGCAGCGCGTCGCTATCGCGCGGGCACTGGCAAACTCGCCTAAGGTGTTGCTGGCCGACGAGCCAACCGGAAATCTCGATGAAGCAACGGCGGAAGTCGTCTTCGATCAGCTGCTGGAGATGGTTCGCCAGGAGAGATTATCGGCGCTGATCGCTACCCACAACCCGGATCTTGCCGCGCGCATGGACCGCGTCGTTACATTGCGTGAGGGCCGCGTCGTTGCGGCTCCAGTGCCCGCGCACGCCTGAGGGGGCTCACCAATATTGCCCGGCGGCCCAGGCGCTGTCAGACTCGCTAAAACCGATCAGGGGACGCGACATGGACCTGCGATTCACCGCTCAGGAGATCGCCTTCCGCGATGAAGTGCGGGCATTCATCCGCGACAACCTTCCACCCGACATCAGAGAGCGGATGCGCCTGGGATACCCGCCGCGGAAGCAGGATACCGTCACTTGGCAGCGCATTCTGAACCGAAAAGGATGGGCTTGCCCCTCCTGGCCAAAAGAATATGGCGGTCCGGGATGGTCGCCTGTCGAACGGATGATCTTCATCGAGGAGAACCAGGCCGCGCCGGCTCCCGAACTCCTGTCGTTCAATATTACCATGATAGGTCCGGTGCTGATCCAGTTCGGGACGGAAGAACAGAAAAAGCGATTCCTCGCACGCGCCGCCAATCTGGATGACTGGTGGTGCCAGGGCTTTTCGGAACCGGGCGCCGGCTCCGACCTTGCCTCGCTGAAAACGCGGGCAGGGCGAGTCAACGGACATTACGTCGTCAACGGCTCAAAAATCTGGACCTCCACAGCCCATAACGCCGACTGGTGCTTTCTGCTCGCCCGCACCAATCTGGCCGCCGCCAAGCGCCAGGAAGGCATTTCCTTCCTGCTCGTCCGCATGGATACTCCCGGCATTACCGTCCGCCCGATCATCTCCATCGACGGATCACATCACCTGAATGAAGTCTTTTTCGACGATGCGAAAGTTCCGGTGGAAAACCGCGTTCACGAAGAAAACCGCGGCTGGGATGTAGCCAAGTTTCTGCTCGGTAACGAGCGCACGGGTATCGCGCGGCTCGGGCGCTCGCGCGAACGCATGACCTCGGCAAAGGAGCATGCGCGCGAGGCGCGCTCCAACGGCCAGCCTCTCATCGAAGACCTGGCGTTCCGCCAGCGCGTTGCGCAGCTCGAAGTCGATATGAAAGCGCTCCAGATCACGCAGTACCGTCTGGTGTCCGCCTATGCCTGTCAGCAGGACGGGCGGCCGGATCCGCTTTCCTCGGTATTGAAAGTAAAGGGCACGGAGCTTCTGCAGGCCAGCACCGAGCTTGCGATGGATGTTGCCGGCCCACTGGCCATGCCATTCTGGGCCCACGAACTGGCCGCCTTGGCAAACGAGCGGGACGCTGAGGCCGAATGGGCCGGCGAGTCCGCTGCCAGCTACCTCATGCTTCGTGCCGCTTCGATCTACGGAGGCACGAACGAAATACAAAAGAACATCCTTACCAAAGCCGTGCTGAGGCTCTGATGGACTTCGCCCTCACGGATGAGCAGCGGCTGCTTCAGGATAGCGTCAGCCGGCTGATGGCCGACCGCTACAGTTTCGAATCACGCAAGGCAATTCTCCGGGATCCGCACGGGTTCAGTGCAGACATCTGGTCTCGCTACGCCGAACTCGGTCTGCTCGGGCTCCCATTCGCCGAGGAATACGGCGGGTTTGGTGGCGGTGCCGTCGAGATAATGCTTGTCATGCAGGAACTTGGCCGCGCTTTGGCGCTCGAACCCTATTTGGCGACCGCGGTGCTGGCTGGAACCGCGCTGCGGCTTGCCGGGAGTGCAACACAAAAATCCGCACTGCTGCCAGTTGTCGCGGAGGGCCGATTGAAACTTGCATTCGCGCATTGCGAACGCCAGGCCCGCTATGACCTTACGGATGTTACAACCACCGCCAGACGTTCCGGCCGAAGGTGGTTGTTAGACGGCGCCAAGCATGTCGTGCAGCATGGCGGCTCGGCCGGGAAGCTGATTGTTAGTGCGCGGTCATCGGGCGAGCGGGATGATCCCGACGGCATCAGTCTTTTCCTCGTGGATAGCGGTGCCCAAGGCGTCGCCGTCCGAGTTTACCCTCTGCGCGACGGAACGCGTGCCGCTGAAATCGCCCTCACCAATGTCGAAACCACTGAGGTTCTGGGCGAGGTGGGGCAGGGGCTGCCGGTCATTGAACGCGTCGTCCAGGCCGGGATCGCCGCAATGGGGGCCGAGGCGATCGGGGCGATGGAGGCGATGCACGCGCTCACGCTCGATTACGCCCGGACCCGGGAGCAGTTCGGACGCCCGATCGGACAGAACCAGGTCGTCCAGCACCGGTTGGCGGAGATGCTTATCTCGCTCGAACAGGGTCGCAGCATGGCCATGCTGGCGACTATGAGCGTCGAGGAACGGGACTCTGCGGGAGCGTGCCAGGAACATTTCGATGGCAAAGGTGGGATATGGCCAGGCCGCTCGATTCGTCTCCCAGCAAGCTATCCAGTTGCATGGCGGGATCGGCATGACGGAAGAGTATGCGGTTGGGCACTACTTCCGCCGTTGCATGGTAATCGAGCATACATTTGGTGACACCGCGTGGCACCTGGCTCACCTCGCCGAGCAGGTGGAGTAGAGGGGACATAACTGCCAGGCCGAGGATTTGCTTCTCGCTGAACCGCTGACTGCGCCGAAGCTACGGTCGCCCCCCTCAAACGGGCGGCGCTGGGCTGGCTTGGCCGTTTCCAGCCTGCTACACGCGGCTATCCTCGCCACGCTGCTCTTCCTGCACTTTCGGCCGCGACAGGAAAACTGGCTGCCGCCGCCGACAGTGGATGTAATTTACGAGAACGGAGGAGCTAAAGAAGCGCCTTCAGTCCCGAACCAGGCTGCCCCAGAAAAGAACGCACCTCCCACCCCGCCGCAAGCCGCGGAACCCCCACAGACGCTTCCAACGCCACCGACTCGGCCGAGCCCTCCGCCGATCCTGGCGCCCTCACCCCCCGTTGAGCCTCAGCCTCCTTTTCCCGCGACGCCGACCCAACCGGCCCCCTCGGTCCAGGAACGCGTGCTGCAGTCGCCGTCACAAGCTGTTCAAGAACGCCCTCCCACGGCGACACGTCAGGCAACTCCGGTCCCACTGGTCGGGTCGGCAGAGCTCCCCCCTCAGCCCAAGTCTCCGCCGCATGAGCAGGCCGTAATCAACCCGGCGCCTTCACCCGAGCCCACGCAAGCACCCCGGCCTGCTCCGGCGCACCCCCCAGAGCCGATGGAGACCGCCATCCAACTCGTTCCGCCTATTCTTCCGCCGCCGAAGCTGATTTTCCCGCAACCCCGGACACCGCCACGGGTCGTCGCGCCAGCGAAGCCCCGCGCCGCTTTCCCCACGCCGATGTCCTATTCACTCGGGCCTTCGGCCCATACCGCCACTCCGGCCATATACCCGCGGCGCGGCGTTGATCTCGCTTTCGCCCCCCTCGGCAGTGGGGCTGATCGATTCCAGCCCGCAGCACGCTCGGATGATCCGCAGGTCGGCGAGGACTGGCTGAACCTTGTTTCTGCGTGGTGGAAGCGCCACGGGTACTACCCACCTCAGGCCGGCATGAACGGCGAGCAAGGCGTTGTCACTGTGGCTTTACAGGTGCGGCATGACGGAAAGATCGAGTCAGTGCGGCTTGAAAGCCGGTCAGGTTCACAGTGGCTCGACATGGCGTCGGTCTCGGTGTTCCGCGATGCGCAGTTGCCGCCATTGCCCCCCGATGTCACGGCCGCCGAGATCCCGCTCCATTTCACGATCCACTACATCATCATGAATGACTAAGCCCAGCGAGACGTGTTCGGGGGCGCCAGCGGCCGCGACTTCGCGCCGCTGATCTTGTTTGGACCGGAGAGGGTGCATCCGCCACTGTTGTCCGGTGGAACTCGAGAAGGACCAGTCATGGCGGCGATCCTGAAGTCCCGCATTACCGAGGGTTCGCCCAATCCGCGCGGCGCGTCCTGGGACGGCCTGGGTGTCAATTTTTCGTTGTTTTCCGCCAATGCGACGAAAGTCGAGCTTTGCCTGTTCGATAGCACGGGAAAAAAGGAAATCGAGCGGATCGAGCTTCCGGAGTACACAAACGAGATTTTCCATGGCTATCTGCCTGATGCCCGGCCGGGCACTATCTATGCTTACCGCGTTCATGGTCCTTATGAGCCGGAACAGGGGCACCGGTTTAACCTTAACAAGCTGGTGATGGATCCGTATGCGAAGGCACACATCGGCAGCCTGAAATGGGATCATGCCTGCTTTGGTTATACGATTGGTGCGGAAGGCAACGATCTCACATTTGACGAACGCGACAGTGCGCCGTTCATGCCCAAGTGCCGGGTGATAGATCCAGCCTTTACGTGGGGTCGTGAACGAACTCCGGAGGTTCCGTGGGAACGGACAATCTTCTATGAGACCCACGTGCGGGGTTTCACCAAGCGTCATCCGGCGGTGCCGGAGCACCTGCGCGGAACTTACGCGGGTCTGGGCCAAAAGGAGGTGGTGGACTACATCCGGTCGCTTGGCGTCAGCTCAGTCGAGCTGTTGCCGATTCATGCTTTCGTGACCGATAGCTATCTTGAGGACAAAGGGCTCGCCAACTACTGGGGCTATAACACCATCGGCTTTTTCGCCCCCGATCAACGATATGCTGCAGTACCCGATTTCGTCTTTTCCGAATTCAAGGAGATGGTGGCGCGCCTGCATGACGCAGGTCTTGAAGTCATTCTGGATGTCGTTTACAATCATACTGCAGAGGGCAGCGAGCGTGGTCCTACGTTGTCCTTCCGCGGTATCGACAATGCTTCCTATTACCGGCTGCTACCCGATCAGCCCCGGTACTACATCAACGATACCGGAACCGGCAACACACTCAATCTGTCGCATCCGCGCGTTTTGCAGATGGTGACCGAACTCGTTGCGATATTGGGTGACCGAGATGCACGTAGACGGATTCCGGTTCGACCTCGGGACGATTCTTGCGCGCGAATGGTACGGATTCGACGAGGGTGGAGGATTCCTCGATTCATGTTTGCAGGATCCGATCCTCTCCAATGTCAAGCTGATCGCCGAGCCCTGGGATGTTGGTCCCGGCGGATATCAGGTCGGCGGCTTTCCGCCGGGCTGGGCGGAGTGGAACGACAAATTCCGGGACACCGTCCGAACGTATTGGAAGGGCGACGAAAGTAAGCTCTCCGATCTCGCAACCCGCCTTGCCGCCTCAGCCGACGCATTCAACCGCCGCGGCCGCAAGCCATGGGCCAGTGTGAATTTCGTTACTGCTCATGACGGGTTTACCTTGCACGACCTCGTTTCCTACAACGACAAGCACAACGAGGCCAACGGCGAGGACAGCCGAGACGGGCATTCGAACAATCATTCCTGGAATCACGGTGTCGAAGGCCCGACGGATGACGTGGATATCCTCGAACTACGTGACCGGCAGAAACGGAATCTTCTCGCCACACTGCTCTTTTCGCAGGGAACGCCAATGATTCTCGGCGGGGATGAGTTTGGCCGTACGCAACAGGGGAACAACAACGCCTATTGCCAGGATAATGAGATATCGTGGGTGGACTGGGATATAGATGAGTACGGGCGCGCCCTGATTGATTTCGTCCGGAAGCTCATTGCCATGCGCAAATCATTTCCCATTCTCCGCCGCAACCGTTTTCTGACCGGCGAATACAACCCCGACTTCGACGTGTATGATGTCCGGTGGCTTACGCCGTCGGGCGATGACATGACCGAGGAGCAATGGAGCGATTCGAATGCCCGTTGCCTTGGCATGCTGCTGGATGGACGGGCCCAGGCCACGGGGATCAAGCGCCCAGCCATGGATGCAACCGCTTTGCTGGTCTTCAACGCTCACCATGGCGTGGTCAAGTTCAAGGTGCCTGAGGTGGTGGGTGGGCGGGCGTGGCGCCGCCTGATCGACACGAACATGCCCGAAGCCGAAGCCTCGCTCTCAGTCCACAGCGGCGATGAATACGAAGTCATCGGCCGGTCGGTGCTGTTCTTCGTGCTTGAATCCGAGCATTCCCCTGGCGTCGCCTTACGCCGCGCGCGTCAAGCACTCCGGCAGGTCGCCGAGGCCCCGGCGACCGTTCCAGCGGCCGCGGAAGCTGCGTCAGCCGAACCACCGACTCCGGCGCACGCTGAAGCCAGGTGACGGCTTGATCCTGGCGCCGGCCGGGCGGAACATCGGGGCCGGCTGGGAGGAATTAAAATGCAGGCGAACGGCAACGCCGTCGCGTATTTCGTTGACCGGCATACAGAACAGGGCAGGGGGGATGCTGCGGCTTTTCTCGATCCGTGGCGCAGTCTGACTTATGGGGAACTCAAGGCTGCGACCAGCCGGTTCGCCTCGGCCCTTCGCGAAACCGGGATCAAGCGCGAACAGAGGATCGCGTTGGTGATGCTCGACACGATCGATTTTCCCATCGCGTTCTGGGGCGCTATTCGGGCTGGTGTCGTTCCGGTTCCGGTTAACACCCTTCTGACTCCAGAGCAGACTGCGTACGTGCTGGGCGACAGCCGGGCAGAGGCGCTGATAATTTCCGCGCCATTGTTGCCTGCTCTGCAGCCAGGGCTTGCCGCGCTGCCTGATCTATGTCGCGTTATCGTTGCCGCGCCGGACGGTGCGCTTCCCGAAGTGACTTCAAGGGAACGCGCTCTTGTTGACTTTGTGGCCGGAGGGCGCGTGGATATCGAACCGGCGCTCGCAGCGGATGATGAAGTCGCATTCTGGCTCTACTCCTCTGGTTCTACCGGTGTGCCCAAAGGGGTGAAGCATGTGCACGCCAGCCTGCGCGCGACGGCAGATACATATGCGGCCAAGGTTCTCGGCATTCGGGCAGATGACCTCGTGTTTTCCGCCGCCAAGTTGTTTTTTGCATATGGGCTCGGGAATGCCATGACTTTCCCCATGTCCGTTGGCGCAAGCGCAGCTTTGCTTCCGGACCGCCCAACGCCGGAAAACGTCTTGAGGGCGATGCGCCGCTTTCAGCCGACGATCTTCGGAGGCGTCCCGACCCTCTATGCCGCGCTGCTGGCCCAACCGGAACTCGGAGCCGGCGCCGGCTCGCAGCGTCTGCGGCTTTGCATCTCGGCCGGAGAACCGTTGCCGGAATCAGTCGGCATGCGCTGGAAAGAGCAGGTCGAGGGGGACATTCTTGATGGTCTCGGCTCGACCGAGATGCTGCACATATTTCTGTCCAATCGGCCGGACGATATCCGCTACGGAACGACCGGCCTCCCCGTGCCCGGTTACGATCTTAGAATTGTCAACGAATCCGGGGCCGAGGTGGCAGAAGGAGAAGCCGGAGAGCTGATCGTGCAGGGCCCATCCGCGGCGGAAGGCTATTGGAACCAGCGTGATAAGACACGCCGTACTTTCCGCGGGGAGTGGACTCACACTGGTGATACCTACATCCGGTTGCCCGATGGAAGCTATCGCTACTGCGGCCGGGCTGATGACATGATGAAAGTCGGAGGCATCTGGGTTTCTCCGTTCGAAGTGGAGAGCGCGCTGGTATCCCACCCCGCCGTGCTGGAAGCAGCTGTTGTCGGACAGCCCGACGCTGAAGGTCTGATCAAACCTAAGGCGTTCATTGTTCTCCGTCCGGAAGCGACCGTGGACGAGACCCTGTATGAGCAGCTGAAGGCTCATGTGCAGGAGAAGATTGGCGTCTGGAAATATCCTCGCTGGGTGGAGATCGTGGACACCCTACCCAAGACGGCGACCGGAAAAATCCAGCGGTTCAAACTGCGTGCAGCGGATTGATGAGCACGCATCATTTGCATCTGAGCGGACGGCTGGTGGAGGCAGCATGGTGGTCCGAGGACGCGGCCCGCCCGCCCTTCGTCCTGTTGCATGAGGGGCTTGGGTCCGTCGGACTTTGGCGCGGCTTCCCGGCGCAGTTGGCCGAGGCCGCCAACCGTGCGCTTTTCGCCTATTCCCGCTTCGGCTATGGGCGGTCCGATCCGCAGCCGCCGCCGTGGCCGCTGAATTATATGCATCGTGAAGCTCTCGAAATCCTTCCGCGCGTGCTGGATCAGGCCGGCATAGCTCAGTGCGTCCTGGTGGGTCACTCGGATGGCGCGTCAATCGCTGCGATTGCCGCCGGCATCGGCGACCGGCGCCGGTATCTCGGGCTTGTGTTGATTGCACCGCATTTTTTCGTCGAAGACGTCACCCTTACCGCAATAGCCGAAGCCAGGTCGCGATACGAAACCGGCCGGTTGCGCGAAAGGCTGCGTCATCATCATCGTGATCCGGACGCGTGTTTCTACGGATGGAACCGAGCCTGGCTCGATCCGGACTTCCGCACCAGCTTCGATCTGTCTGAAGAATTAACCTACATCCGCGTCCCGATGCTGATTATCCAGGGCCAACATGATCCATACGGCACCGCCGTGCAGCCGCGCCTCGCCGAAGAAACGTGCTACTGCCCAGTACGCACTATCCTGCTGAACGCAGCTCATGCGCCACACCTGGATGCATCCGAGGAAACCACCCGCGCGGTCGTCCACTTCGCCAAACGTTTGCTTCAGGCGTACAATCATGCGAGTTGACTTCCAGACCGAACCATCGCGCTATCGCCACTGGCAAATCGAGCTGCTCGGCCGTGTGGCAAAGCTGATCATGGACGTTGATCCCGCCGCGGCACTGTCGCCGGGATATGAATTGAAGCTCAATTCCTACGATCTTGGTGTCGATATCGAATTGGCCGATGCGATCCAACGCCTGCGCTTCGAACATCCGGAAGTTGGCTGTGTCGTTATCTGTTCGGGCAAGCCGAACATATTCTCGGCTGGAGCCAACATCCGTATGCTGGCGATGGCGAGCCATCAGCACAAGGTCAATTTTTGTAAGTTTACGAACGAGACCCGTCTCGCGATGGAAGAGGCCAGCAGGGAGTCTGGCCAAATCTATGTGGCGGCCGTGAATGGCGGTGCGGTAGGCGGCGGTTACGAACTGGCTCTCGCAACCGAGTTCGTCATGCTGGCCGACGACCGGCGTTCAAATGTCGCGCTGCCGGAAACCCCGCTTCTGGCGGTGCTTCCGGGTACAGGTGGACTTACTCGCCTGACCGACAAGCGCAAGGTTCGCCGTGACCGCGCTGACGTTTTCTGCACAACGGAAGAAGGCGTACGGGGCACCCGCGCACTCGAATGGCGCCTGGTGGATGAACTGGTTCCGCCTTCCCGTTGGGATGCCACATTGGCACAGCGTGCTGCCGCTTTCGCTGCGCGCTCGAACCGCCCGAATGCTGGCCAGGGCGTTCGACTGAGGCCGCTGCAGCGTGAATTCACGGCTGGTGGAATCGCCTATCCTCACCTCGATGTTGCCATTCAACGGGAGGCACGCCGGGCCGCGCTGACACTCAAAGGCCCGGATCGGCTTCCCGCCAGTCTGGCCGAAATCCATGAAGCCGGCGCCTCATTCTGGCCGCTTGCTGCCGCCCGTGAACTCGATGACGCGTTGCTCCACCTCCGTTTCAATGAGCCCGATATCGGCCTGCTTCTCTTGCGCACGAAGGGCAATCCCGCCTCCGTCATCTCGGCCGACCGCCTGCTCGTTAACAATGAAAGTGATTGGCTCGTTTGCGAGATACGTCTGTTTTGGCGCCGCGTCCTGAAGCGGCTGGATTTGACCGCCCGTAGCTTTATAACCCTTATCGAACCGGGAAGCTGCTTTGCCGGCACGCTGGCCGAACTGGTTTTTGCTGCCGATCGAGCCGTCATGTTTGCTGGCGCCGCCGCGGGCGGCAATCTCAGCCCCGCAACCCTGCACCTCTCGACGCTCAATTTCGGGGCATATCCGATGGGCAATGGTCTTAGCCGTCTCCAAACCCGGTTCATCGGCGAACCCGAAACCCTTGCTGTCACTCGGGTTCGGATCGGTGAAACTCTCGATAGCAACCAAGCCGATCAGCTAGGCCTTGTTACCGCTGTAATTGAAGACCTGGATTGGGAGGACGAGCTGCGCATAATGTTCGAGGAGCGAGCCAGCTTCTCCCCCGATGCGCTCACCGCGATGGAGGCCAATCTGCGCTTTGCTGGCCCGGAGACGATGGAGACCCGCATTTTCGGCCGGCTCACCGCATGGCAGAACTGGGTGTTCCAGCGACCGAATGCCGTCGGTGAGGAGGGTGCACTGAAACGGTACGGTTCGGGGATCAAGCCAGCCTATGATGCAACGCGGGTTTGAGAGCGAGGCGCTTCCAATGTCCGAAGCCACGACAGTCGATTACGACGGGCTCATTCCCAACAATGTCGGTCTCAACGACGACCCGCGCCTCCGCCGGGCGCTTGAAACCTGGCACCCCGGATATCTCGACTGGTGGAGGAGCCGGGGCCCCAAGGGCTTTCAGGACGCTCTGGTCTATCTCCGCACCGCGGTCGGAGTGGACCCCGAAGGATGGGCGCGTTTCGACTATGTCCGGATGCCGGACTACCGCTGGGGAATCCTGCTTGCGCCGGCCATTCCTGATCGCCGCATCAGCTTCGGCGCCCATAAGGGCGAACCGGTCTGGCAGGAGGTGCCCGGCGAATACCGAGCCATGCTGCGTCGCCTTCTGGTGATCCAGGGCGACACTGAACCGGCTTCGGTGGAGCAGCAAAGGCATCTCGGCAGCACAGCCCCTTCGCTCTATGACCTGCGCAACCTCTTTCAGGTCAATGTTGAAGAAGGCCGTCACCTGTGGGCTATGGTGTATCTGCTCACCAAGTATTTTGGCCGTGACGGCCGGGAGGAGGCCGAGGAACTTCTGCGCCGTCAATCGGGCGATCCTGATCAGCCGCGCATGCTTGGCGCCTTCAACGAAGCCACGCCCGACTGGCTTTCGTTTTTTCTGTTCACCTTCTTCACCGACCGCGATGGAAAGATGCAGTTGGCCTCCCTTGCGCAGTCAGGGTTTGATCCGCTCAGCCGTACCTGCCGGTTCATGCTGACGGAAGAAGCCCACCACATGTTCGTGGGCGATACAGGAATCCAGCGGATCATCGCCCGTACCTGCGAGGCCATGCGCGCCGCCGGAATTGATGATCCTACAGCTATCGAACGGGTCCGGAGCCTCCGGGTCATTGATTTTCCGACGCTGCAGAAGAAGATCAATCTGCACTTCTCGCTCACACTCGATTTGTTCGGCTCGGAGATCAGCACCAACGCCGCGAACGCGTTCAATGCCGGACTTAAAGGCCGCTTCCGCGAAGAGAAGTTGCTAGATGATCATCAGCTCCAGCACGACACCTATCTGGTTTTACGCTGCAGGCAGGGGCAGATCGTGCGCGAGGATGCGCCTGCCCTCGCCTCCCTGAACATGCGCCTGCGCGATGATTTCGTAGAAGAATGCCAGCACGGCCTTAACCGCTGGAACAAAGCGATTGAGCGGTCAGGTTATGCCTTCCGCCTGTTCCTCCCTCATGTCGCCTTCAATCGCCGCATCGGGGAATTTGCTCAAATTCATGCCGATCCCAAAGGGCATGTACTTCCCCAAAGTGACTGGGAAGATGCCGGCCGCCAACTGCCGTCAGAGGAGGATGGCGCGTATATCGCAAGCCTGATGGCTCCTGTCACGGAGCGTGGCGGCTACGCAGGCTGGATCGCCGCGCCTAAAGTTGGAATCGATAACAAGCCAGGGGACTTCGATGCACGTCCGGATCGAGAGCTGACCGCCAAACTGTGCATTCCGGCGACGGCCCATCGCCCTCAATGCGCCCAGTAAAACAAACGGAATTTGCCGCTCTGATGGCTCCCCTGGGGCCGTTTGAACCCAACCCGCGCCTCGCCGTGGCGGTTTCCGGGGGGCCAGACAGCATGGCACTCGCGATGCTCTCCTCGCAATGGGCGCATGATCGTGGCGGTACCGCGACGGCTCTGATCGTCGATCACGGAATCCGCCCTGAGTCGGCGGCGGAAGCCGAAGATGCCGCCAGACGCCTTGCCATGGGCGGTATGGGCGTACGGATTCTGAACGTAACCGGCTTATCCCGTGGATCAGCCCTCGCGGAACGGGCCCGCGAGGCGCGCTACAGCGCCCTGATCGCAGCGTGCCGTGAGGCGGGTCTGCTGCACCTGCTTCTTGGCCACCATGCCCTGGATCAGGCAGAGACGCTGATGATACGTGCCTTATCGATTAGCGGTGCGGCTGGTTTGGCCGGCATGGCAGCGCTGACCGAGTTGACTTCAGTTCGGCTTTTGCGGCCGCTGCTTGGTATCTCGCCGGGCCGATTTCGCGCCACGCTCACCCATATCGGGATGAGCTGGGCCGAAGATCCGTCCAACCGAGACCGCAACGCATTGCGGGTCCGTCTCCGGCTGAAGCTTGATGATCCGGATGGGACCGGCCGGGCGGTTTCCTCCCTGGTGGAGGCTGCGTGCTGCGCCGGAGCGGCCCGAGCGGAAGCCGAAGCGGAGACCGCCACCGAACTTGGGAGAAGCATCCACCTGTCCGCCCTCGGGTTCGCCGTTCTGCGATCTGACCGGATCAGCCCCCGCACGCTGGCCGCGATCATCCGAACGATTGGTGGCGAACCGCGGCCTCCTGCGCCCGCTCAGGTTGCAGCATTGGCGGGCCTGCTGAAGCCGGCGACCTTGGGCGGAACACGGATCTTGCCGGCGGGGAGGTTCGGACCGGGCCATTTGATAACCCGTGAAACCGCGGCGATGCATCCGCCCGTGCCCGCCGTCCCAGGCGCGACTTGGGACAATCGCTTCCGGCTTGGCGACCGGACGATGCCCGCTCCTCGAGCGATCCTCGGCCCGCTTGGCTCGGATGCCGTGCGGTTTCGGCGGGCCTCATCCTGGCCGGCCGCCGTATTGCAAACTCTCCCGGCCATCCGCTCTGATGGGCTGCTTCTATGCGTGCCTCATCTTGGATATCCTGATGAGGACACCTGCGATTGCTATCCGGTGATCCTAAATCCTCCTATGCCGGCCGGCGGCGCAGTCTTCATGCCAGCCGCCAAGCACAGGGATTGAGAGTTGACTTGGGAAAATATGGTCCGCTGAAACCTGAAGCCCTTCGTGACCGGATACGCGACCGAGCCCTTGCCCTCGGGTTCGACGTGATCGGCTTCTGCGCGGCAGAGCTTGGCAGCACGATCCGGGAAAGACTGGCCGAGTTCATCGCCGCCGGAAAGCACGGCGACATGGGCTGGCTGGCTGAACGCGCCCAGCAGCGGAGCCACCCGCGCGCGCTCTGGCCTGAGGCGCGGACCGTCATCGCGCTTGGACTGTCCTACGCACCGGATGACGATCCGCTCGCCGCGCTGAAGCAGCGTGATCGCGGCAACATCTCGGTCTATGCCCGAAATCGCGACTACCACGAGGTGATGAAGGGCATGCAGAAGACGCTTGCTCAGTACATCGTCTCTCGTGCCGGACAGGCGAGCGAAGTGAAGGTGTTCGTGGACACGGCGCCGGTGATGGAAAAGCCGCTGGCGCAATCCGCGGGCGTTGGCTGGCAGGGCAAGCATACCAACCTTGTTTCGCGCCGGCATGGATCCTGGCTGTTCCTAGGCGAAATATACACCAACTTGGAACTTCCGCCCGACCGTGAGCACTCGGATCGCTGTGGAAGCTGCACGCGCTGTCTTGCAGCCTGTCCGACCGGCGCTTTACCCGCGCCATATCGTTTGGATGCACTACGCTGCATTTCCTATCTTACGATCGAGCATCGCGGACCGATTCCGATCGAGCTTCGGCCGCTGATGGGAAACCGCATATATGGCTGCGACGATTGCCTGGCCGTGTGCCCCTGGAACCGGTTTGCCCGCGCCGCGAGTTCATCCCAAGCTCCGTCAGCGCGACGATCTCTCTGCGCCGGTGCTTCGCGATCTCGCGGAACTGGATGATTCGGCATTCCGCGCCCGCTTTGCCGGCTCGCCCATAAAGCGGATCGGACGTGACCGTTTCGTAAGAAACGTGCTCATTGCGATCGGAAACTCCGGATCGGCGGAGTTGCGCGAAACGGCTGCGCGCCTGGTCCACGACCCCGACCCGGTCGTCGCGGAGGCGGCCACCTGGGCGCATTCCCGTCTCTTACCGGCTCCATGACCAGACCAGGTGGCCTGGTCAAGCGTAGCTTTTCCCTCGCGGGTCATCGGACAAGTGTGGCTCTAGAGCCGGAGTTCTGGTCCGCCCTTGCACGCATCGCAACTGAGCGCGGGCAGACGCTTTCCACGTTGGTGGCCGCTGCAGACGCAGCGCGGCTGCCCGGCCAGCCCCTCGCGTCCGCGCTCCGGATACTTGCCCTGCGGGCGTTTCTTCCGGAATGAAGCTACCGCCCCAGCGCCTGCACAATCTCCTCGGTCATCTTCTTCGCATCGCCGAACAGCATCATCGTATTCGGACGGAAGAACAGCTCGTTCTCCACCCCGGCGTAGCCCGAAGCCATCGAGCGCTTGACGAACAGGACCGTGCCGGCCCTCTCCACCTCCAGGATCGGCATGCCGTAGATCGGACTGGACCGGTCGGTTTTTGCCGCCGGATTGGTCACGTCGTTGGCCCCGATCACATACGCCACGTCGGCTGTGGCGAATTCGTTGTTGATCTGCTCGAGTTCGAACACCTCGTCATAAGGCACATTTGCTTCAGCCAGCAGCACGTTCATGTGCCCGGGCATGCGGCCGGCAACGGGGTGAATGGCGTATTTGACCTCCACGCCTTGGCTCTTCAGCGTATCGGCCATCTCCCGCAGCGCGTGCTGCGCCTGCGCCACCGCCATGCCATATCCGGGCACGATGATCACCTTGGAGGCGTTCTTCAGAATGAAGGCGGCGTCCTCGGCATTGCCGGTCTTCACCGTCCGGTCGGCCGCCACGCCGGGTCCGGCTGCCACCCCGCCCTCGGACCCGAAGCCGCCCAGCAGCACATTGATGATGCTGCGGTTCATGCCCTTGCACATCACATAGGACAGGATGGCGCCGGACGCGCCCACCAACGCCCCCGTGATAATCAGCCCGACATTTTGAATGGTGAAGCCGATGCCGCACGCCGCCCAGCCCGAGTAGCTGTTCAGCATCGAGATCACCACCGGCATGTCGGCCCCGCCGATCGGGATGATGATCAGCACGCCCAGCGCCAGGGAGAGGAACGCGAGCAACCAGAACGCCACATAGCTTTCGGTTGCCACGAAAACCACGATCAGCACGATCGCCAGCACGCCCAGTGCTGCGTTAAGCTTGTGCTGGATAGGGAACGCGACAGGCGCACCGCTCATCAGTGCTTGCAGTTTGGCAAACGCGATCACCGCGCCGGTAAAGGTGATCGCGCCGATGGCAAGGCCAAGCGACATTTCGATCAGACTCTCGGCGTAGATATGGCCAGGCACGCCAATCCCAAACGCGATGGGCGAATAAAGCGCGGCCGCGGCAACAAACACCGCCGCCAGACCAACCAACGAGTGGAAGGCAGCGACCAGCTGCGGCAGCGCCGTCATGCGGATGCGGCGAGTGACCAGCACGCCGACTGTGCCGCCCACGATCATCGCCACGATGATCATACCGTAGCCACTGGCACCCATGTTGCTGGCGGCGAAAGTGGCCAGCACAGCCACCAGCATGCCAAGCATGCCAAGCTGGTTACCGCGGCGGGCGGTCGCCGGACTGGACAGGCCGCGCAATGACAGGATGAAAAGAACGGCCGCAACAAGGTAGAAAAAGACGATCAGGTGCGGGGACATCAGTGCGGCCTATTGCTGCTTGCGGCGGAACATCGACAGCATGCGATGCGTGATGAGGAAGCCGCCAAAGATGTTCACCGAGGCCAGCATCGTCGCGACGAAGCCGAAGCCGCGCGACCAGTTGTTGACCGCAAGCCCCGTCGCCAGCATGGCGCCGACGATGATCACCGAACTGATGGCGTTGGTGACCGCCAGCAACGGCGAGTGCAGCGCCGGGGTGACATTCCAGACCACATAGTATCCGACGAATACCGCCATCACGAAAATGGCGAACAGGTAAATAAAGGGGATCCCCACCGCCTCGGTCACCCCGGCCGGTGTGGCGGTCGCAAGGGCCGCGGCCTGCAAGGCCAGGGTATGTGCCTGATCGGCGATGCGCGCAGCCTCATCCGCCAGCTGATTCGGACTTCATCGCGACATCTCCCGGATCTCAGGCCGCCTGTTTCGGCGCAAACTCAGGATGCACAACGGCACCGCCGCGGGTCAGCATCACGCCGCGCACGATCTCATCGTCCGGAGGCAGTCGAGGAGCACCCGCATCCTTGTCCCAGAATGTGGATAGAAAAGTAAGCAAATTGCGCGCGTAGAGTGAACTTGCGGCCACGGCAATCCGGCCGGGCCAGTTCCGGTAGCCCAGGATCGTCACTCCATTCGGCGTCACCGTCCGTTCCCCTGGGACCGTCGCTTCACAATTTCCACCCGCTTCGGCCGCCAGGTCCACAACGACGCTGCCGGCCCGCATCGATTTAACCATCGGCCGGCTGACGATTACCGGCGCGCGCCGACCCATGACCAATGCCGTGCAGATCACAATATCATTCTTGGCGACCGTGGTTGCCATCAGCTCGGCCTGCTTGCGGCGAAAGTCCTCGCTCATTTCACGGGCGTAGGCACCGGTCTGCTGCGCGGTCTCGGCATCTTCGACGCCCACGAAGCTGGCGCCAAGGGAGCGGATCTCTTCCTTCGCGGCCGGCCGGACATCCGTCGCCGACACGATGCCGCCCAGGCGGCGAGACGTGGCGATGGCCTGCAGGCCTGCCACGCCCGCCCCGATGATGAAAACCCGTGCCGGCGGGACCGTGCCGGCAGCGGTCATCATCATCGGAAAACCACGCTCGAACGCACCCGCGGCCTCGATCACCGCCCGAAATCCGGCGAGATTCGCCTGCGACGACAGCACGTCCATCGATTGAGCCCGAGTAATGCGCGGCAGGAGCTCCATCGCCGCCGTGTCCACACCTGCCGCGGCAAGGGTCGGCAAAACATCAGGTTGCCCGAACGCATTGGCGATGCAGACCAGCAGGGCGCCGCGGGGCAACTGAGGCAGGATTTCGGGCTCCGGCATCTGGACAGCAAACACGATTCCCGCATCCCGCAGTACCTGATTGCGGATCCGGCCCGATCTCCGCACTGGCAGCCGAAAAATCTGCGTCGCTGACGTTCGCCTCGAGTCCCGCGCCCGCCTCTACCGCTACCGTCAGCCCGAGTGCAGTTAACCGCTTTACCGTCTCTGGAACCGCGGCGACCCTGGTTTCAGACGCACCACGTTCCTTCAGCACCGCAAGGCGCATGCTCGCAGTCTCCCAAGCAAGGACGCCGGCACAATGCGTGAAGGGGTCTGTCGGTGCAAGGCAGTCATGCAGGGGCAGTCAGTCAGTAGGCTAAGCCATTGCTTCGCTGGCGGAGGGGATGAGATTCGAACTCACGATACGAGTTGACCCCGTATAACGGTTTAGCAAACCGCCGCCTTCAGCCACTCGGCCACCCCTCCGCCGGAGCGCATCCCCGGACTGATGCCGGACACGGCGTTTGCCGCTGCGCTTCTACGGATTTGCTGCGAACGCGTCAAATCCTGCAGTTGCCTTATCGCAGAGCCACCTCGAACCCCCGGGCCGTTCCTGGGCGCCGCATCATGGCCTCGTACCACCGCTTCACGTTAGGGAATTCGGCGAGGTCCACCTGATGTCGCTCATGCCGCCAGGCCCAGCCGAGAATGGCGAAATCGGCAACCGAAACCGGTCCCGCCACATGCTCAACCTGCGACAGGCGCTTATCCAGCACACCGTACAGCCGCCTTGTCTCCTTGCTGTACCTTTCCAGCCCGTAGCGTCTGTCCTGCTCGTTCTCCACTTGCAGGAAGTGGTGCACCTGCCCAGGCATGGGACCGAACCCACCCATCTGCCACATCAGCCACTCCAGAACCGGAACCTGTTCGCGAATGCCCGAAGGCCAGAATTTGCCGGTTTTGCCGCCGAGATAGATCAGGATAGCGCCGGACTCGAACACGCTGATCGGCGAGCCTCCTGGGCTATCGGGATCGACGATCGCTGGAATCCGATTGTTCGGGCTGATTGCCAGGAAATCGGGATTGAACTGCTCGCCCTTGCTGATGTTCACCGGATGAACGTTGTATGGCAGGCCCATCTCCTCCAGGGCCACGCTGATTTTGCGCCCGTTCGGCGTGTCCCACGTCCAGAACTCGATCGGCATCGCCGCTTCCCTCTTTGCCGGTGCGCGAAGCTTTACTCATGCTGAGAGGAGCCGCCAAGCGGGCGGGCAGTATGCAGCGGCAAGCAGGGCGATGCGCTTGACGCTGGGCGCGTGCGCGACGGAACGGCGGAGGAACGCGCGGCCTTCAGTGGTAGGAGCATCGGCCAGCAAAGCGCGCCCCGTGATCCAGGCATTCTCCGCCTCGGCGCGAGCGGCCAGAACCGCCAGCTGCCTTTGGCCGAGGCGAGCGACGAGGTCCTGGTTGCCGAAGATCGCGTCCATGCAAGGTCGGAACCACATGGGATCCCGTGCCATCCGGCAATACGCGCCGGACCCCAGCCGTCGAACCTGAAGTACAGGGTGCAGCCCCGCTACCTTTACGAACGCTCCGAGGAGCGAGATGCGCACCCAATATTCCCAGTCCTCGCCGAAGCGGAGCGTTTCGTTGAAGGCGCCTGCAGAATCCACTGCGGCCTGTCGAAGGAGCAGATGTCCGCCGTTAACAAACAGATTGCTCACCAGAAGCCGCTTCAAAATGTCGCCTTGCTGAGCCGGCTTGACCGCCCGAACCGATCCGTCAGGAAGCACGAACGCGGCCGGTCCGCTTGCGGCTACTGCGCGCGGTGCATGCTCCAGGGCGTCGGCCAGGCGCTGCAGAGCATCCGCCGCCAACCAATCATCGGCATCGAGGAACATAACCGCATCGATCCGGGGAAGGGCGTCAATTCCCCGGTTTCGGGCAGCTGAAACACCGGCGTTGGCCTGTCGGAGCAGGCGGATGCGCGTGTCAGCAAATTGGCCAACTTCCTCGGCCGTTGTATCGCTGGATCCATCGTCAACGATGATCGCGACCCACTGAACATGGGTTTGTTCAATTAGCGAGCGGATGCAGCGGTGGATCCAGAGCGCGGCGTTATGCGCCGGTATGACGATCCCGATCCGAAGACCTGACACAGGGGATGCCCTTGTACATTCCCCGTGCTTTTTGGTCCGGGCCTGTTAAAGGACTACTAATTCTCAGGCCGCTTTTTGGTGCGGAATATCCTTTTCGGTGAGCAACGACTCGAGCTCGCCCGACTGGAACATTTCAGTGACGATATCGCAGCCGCCGACAAACTCGCCGCGCACATAAAGCTGCGGGATCGTCGGCCAGTTCGAGAAGTGCTTTATTCCATCCCGCAGCTCAGGCTCCTCCAGCACGTTCGCCGTCTTGAACGGCACGCCAAGATGCGACAGGATTTGCACGACACGGGCGGAAAAGCCGCACTGCGGGAACATGGCAGTGCCTTTCATGTACAGCATCACGGGGTTTTCCGTGATCTCGCTCTGGATACGGTCAGAGACCGGTTGTTCGGACATGTTGTTCTTCTCCTAAGAAGGGGCCGACGTCTGCAGGGCGAGAGCGTGTAGCTCACCTCCCATGCGCCCACGCAATGCGGCATAAATGATCTGATGCTGCCTGACCCTGGGGAGGCCCCGGAACTGCTCTGAAACGACCGTAGCGGCATAGTGGTCGCCATCGCCAGCGAGATCTTCCACGGTGACCTGTGCGTCCGGCAACGCCGCCTTTATCAGCGCCTCGATCTCGCTCGCTGACATCGCCATGACCGCCCCTCAGCTCTGGTTCATCCATGACGGGAAAAACGCGGCGTGCGCCGCCCGCAACGCTTCGACCGATATGGTTCCGCCGTCGGGAAGTGTCAAATCCCGCCCCCCAGAATGCCCAATCCGCAACGCCGGCAACCCTGCTCCTTCCGCGGCGCGGATGATCGGCGCAGCCTCCGCTACCGCCAGCACGTACCGCCCTTGATCCTCTCCAAACCAAAAGGCGTGCCCGGGGATGTCACGCGGACCGGCCGAAAGACGTGCGCCGATGCCGCTCGCCATGCACATCTCTGCCATCGCAACAAGCAGCCCTCCGTCGGAAACGTCATGACACGCCCTGACATTGCCGGCGGCAATCTGCAAGCGAACGAAATCGCCTGCCGCTTTCTCGGCCACCAGATCGACCGGCGGGGGTGCTCCTTCCTCGCGGCCGGCGATTTCGCGCAACCACAGCGACTGCCCGAGCCAGCCCTTCGTCGCCCCTATGAGCACGAGATCGAGCCAGGGTGGCAGCGCTATCCCGATCGCCTTGCCCGCATCCTCAATGACGCCCAAGCCGCCGATCACGGGCGCGGGAAGAATTGGGCGCCCCAGCGTCTCGTTGTAGAGGCTCACATTGCCGCTCACGACCGGGAACTTCAGCACTTCACAGGCGGCAGCCATGCCGCGGATTGCAGCGGCGAACTGCCCCATCACCTCGGGCTTCTCCGGGTTGCCGAAATTCATGTTGTCGGTGATCGCCAGGGGCCGCCCGCCTACGGCGCTGATGTTCCGCCATGCTTCGGCAACGGCCTGCTTGCCGCCAAGCTCGGGGTCGGCGGCACAGTACCGCGGCGTGCAATCGGTCGTAAGAGCGAGAGCGATCGGCCGGCCTTCAATCTTCACGACGGCGGCATCCGCCGCGCCAGGCCGCTTGACCGTCTGCCCCCCGATCGTCGAATTGGTACTGATCCCACACCCAGGCACGGGAGCACAGGTCGGGGCAGCCGACCAGCCGCTCCAGCGCACGTGACAGCCCGAACCGGTCTTCAATGCGGGACGTGTTCAGTTGCGCTGGTCTCGGCGGCTCTGCCGTCGGCCGGTGATAGAGCGGAGCCTCCTTCGCGAGCGGGCCAAGCGGTATATCCGCTTCGATCTGGCCACGATGTGTCACCACGATATGGCCGGTATCGGTCAGCTGTCCGATCACCGCAAAATCCAGCTCCCATTTGGCAAAAATGGAAGCGGCCACATCCGTCCGCTCCGGACGGACAATCATCAGCATGCGTTCCTGCGATTCCGAAAGCATCATTTCGTATGCTGTCATACCGGTCTCGCGCTGTGGTACCCTGTCCAGGTCGAGCTCAATTCCCACGCCGCCTTTGCTGGCCATCTCCACCGAGGAACTTGTCAGCCCCGCCGCGCCCATGTCCTGGATGGCAACGATCGCATCGGTTTCCATAAGCTCCAGACAGGCTTCCAGCAGCTTCTTCTCGGTGAACGGATCGCCGACCTGCACTGTCGGGCGCTTCTCCTCGGGGCCTTCGCCGAACTCCGCCGAGGCCATGGTGGCACCGTGAATGCCGTCGCGGCCTGTCTTGGACCCGACATAGATGACAGGATTGCCGATACCGGCCGCAGCCGATAGGAAAATCCGGTCCTTGCGGGCAATGCCCACCGTCATGGCATTCACCAGCGGGTTGCCGTCGAACGCGGAATGGAAATCCACCTCGCCGCCCACCGTAGGTACCCCGATGCAGTTTCCGTAGCCTCCGATCCCGCGTACAACGCCGTCCACAATGCGTTTCGTCACCGGCTTGTCAGGGTTGCCAAATCGCAGCGCATTCAGATTGGCGATCGGCCGTGCTCCCATCGTAAAGACGTCTCGAAGGATGCCCCCCACCCCGGTCGCAGCCCCCTGATACGGCTCGATGAAGCTCGGATGATTATGTGATTCCATCTTGAAGACGGCAGCGATCCCATTACCGATATCGACAACTCCGGCATTCTCGCCCGGACCATGTATCACCCATGGTGCTTTCGTCGGTAGTTGCCTGAGATATATCCGCGAGGACTTGTAGGAGCAGTGCTCACTCCACATCACGCTGAACACGCCAAGCTCTGTCAGTGTCGGCGTCCGTCCCATGATTTCCAGGACTTTCGCATATTCCTGGCCGTTGAGCCCGAACTCGCGGGCAAGTTCCTGGTTGACGTCGCGCTTCACCTTGTGCCCGCTGCAAAAATTCCGCCTTCTGGAATGCTGTTCATTCCGTTACGCTGCGAGGCCTGCGGCCAGACCGTCAAACAGCGGCTTGCCGTCCGTGCCGCCCATAAGGGGGTCCACCAGATCCTCCGGATGCGGCATCAACCCAAGCACTCGCAGATTCGGCGAATATATGCCTGCAATGTTCCGCGCGCTGCCGTTCAGATTGGCAGCCTTGGTGATTTCCCCCTTCGCTGATGTATAGCGAAACCCAACCAGTCCGTTGCCTTCCAACCGATCCAGCGTTCCTGCATCGGCAAAGTAGTTTCCGTCACCATGCGCCATCGGGGCGCGGAACGCCTGCCCGCGCTGATAATGGCCGGCAAAGACGGTATCCGTTCGTTCGACCCGTAAATGGCAATCGGCGGAAATGAAGCGCAACGAGGCGTTGCGCAACAGAGCGCCAGGCAACAGCCCGGCCTCCGTCAGGATCTGAAATCCGTTGCATACACCCAAAATATAGCCACCACGCGCCGAATGGGCCCGCACCGCCCCCATGACCGGCGACTGCGCCGCAATTGCGCCGCATCGGAGATAGTCGCCATAGCTGAACCCGCCCGGCAGCACGATCAGATCCAGCCCGGAAAGATCTGTCTCCGTATGCCAGATCATGCGCGGCGCATATCCGAACGACCGCTCGATCGCGATCGCCATGTCGCGCTCCCGGTTGATGCCGGGGAACAGGACGATGCCGGCTTTCACGCGGCCTCCAGCCTGACCTGAAAACTCTCGATCACAGTGTTGGCCAGCAATCGCCCAGCCATGTCCTTCGCCGCGGCCTCCGCCTTTGCCGGATCGGTCTCCGTCAACTCCAGCTCGATCACCTTGCCCGCGCGAACCTCGCCGATCCCTCCAAACCCGAGAGCGTGCAATGCCTGACGGATCGCATTGCCCTGCGGGTCAAGCACTCCTGGCTTCAACATCACCGTGACGAAAGCCTTCACTGTCCCAGCCTCACTGCCCGAGCTTTACTGCCCCAGCTTTACTGCCCGAGCTTTACTGCATCGTCTCCGGGCCCTTCATATCTCTCGATCCGGCTTCGGGAAGAATGCCGAGACGCTTGGCGACCTCCTGATACGCCTCCTCCACTTTCCCCAGATCCCGCCGGAACCTGTCCTTGTCCATCTTCTCGTTGGTCTTGCTGTCCCAAAGCCGGCAGTTATCTGGGCTGATCTCATCGGCCAGCACGATTCGCATTTCCTCGTTCTCCCAAAGCCTGCCGAACTCCAGCTTGAAATCCACCAGCATGATCCCGACCCCCAGGAACAGGCCCGTGAGAAAGTCATTGATCCGCAACGTGAGGGCGACGATATCGTCCAGGTCCTGGGGCGCGGCCCAACCAAAGCAGGTAACGTGCTCCTCGCTGACCAGCGGATCGCCGAGCGCGTCATTTTTGTAGCAATACTCGATGATGGACCGCGGCAGCCTCGTCCCTTCCGGTATCCCAAGCCGCTGGCTCAGGCTGCCGGCAGCGATGTTTCGCACCACAACCTCAAGCGGTATGATCTCCACCTCCCGAATAAGCTGCTCACGCATGTTCAGGCGACGGACGAAATGCGTCGGAATGCCGATCTCGGCGAGGCGCATCATCAGGTATTCGCTGATGCGGTTGTTGAGCACCCCCTTGCCGGTAATCACGCCCTTCTTCTGGGCGTTGAAGGCCGTCGCGTCGTCCTTGAAATATTGCACAAGCGTGCCTGGCTCCGGACCCTCGAAGAGGATCTTGGCCTTTCCTTCGTAAAGCTGGCGGCGGCGGGCCATTGGCACTCCCTCAGGCCGCCCTGAACGCTAGAAAACGGCGGCGGGGCGGGGTATAGCAGCGGGAACCTCGGTGCGCCAAACCTGGCCGGCGGCGGCCCTGTCAGACCCCCAGTGCCGACAGCACCTCGGGAAGCCCCGTCAAGCGGCCGGTAGCAGTCCGCGCGGCAGCCAGGATCGCGCGGGCGAATTCCACCGCACGATCGAACGAGTTGTTCACGATCACATGGTCGAATTCAGCGCTATGCACGATCTCGCCACGCGCCCGCGCCATCCGACGAGCGATCTCGGCAGGATCGTCGCCGCCACGGCGGAGAAGGCGCTCCTGCAAAGCAGGCATTGACGGGGGGAGAAGGAACAGTCCCACCACATCGCCGGGCAGGGCGGCCCGGAGGCCGCGAAACCCCTGCCAATCGATATCGAACAGAACGTCCTTTCCTGTGGATAAGGCCGCCATCACGGGTGTCCGCGGTGTCCCGTAACAATATCGGCCAAGCACGCGCGCCCATTCCAGCAACTCCCCCGCGGTGCGCAACCGCTCGAACTCCGCCTCGTCGCAAAAATGATAATCCACGCCCTCTCTTTCGCCCGGCCGGGCGGCCCGGGTCGTCAGGCTGACCGACAGGACAAGCCCGGGGTCTCCGGCGAGCAGCGACCTGGCAATGGACGTCTTCCCGCCCCCGGACGGACCGGCCAGTACCAGACAAATCCCCCTCCGGCCGATCCCGTTCATTCGATGTTCTGCACCTGCTCTCGTACCCGCTCGATCGCGGCCTTAAGTTGCAGTCCCGTCGCCGTCAGCGCCGGGGAGGCCGATTTGCTGCACAGCGTGTTCGCCTCTCGGTTGAATTCCTGCACGAGAAAATCGAATCGCCGGCCGACGGCTCCGTCCTCGGTCAGCAGGTCGCGCGCCGCCTGTATATGGCTGGCGAGCCGGTCCAATTCCTCGCGAACGTCGGACCGGGCCGCGAGCAAGGCGACCTCCTGCGCAACCCGCTCCTCCGGAAGACTCGGCTGTTCCGCGAGCAGCGAGGCAATCGCGTCCAGCATGCGCCGTCGCTGCTGCGCAGGCTGGTCGGCCGCCTGGCTCGTGGCGGCTGCGTGCAGCGCCCCGATCTCCTCCAGCAGGCGGGTGATTACTGCGGTCAGGCGCGCCCCCTCCTCTTGCCGCGCGGCGACAAGGGCAGCTATGGCCTTTTCGAATCCCGCCCGAACTTCCCGATGGGCTCCGCTATCGGGCACATCCGCTTCCGCGTTCACCTGGCGCAGCACTCCTGGAAGCGCGAGCAGGGCCTCGGCGCGAGGCGGTTGGCTTCCCGGCAGGCGTTTATGCAGGTCCAGCGCCAAGGCAAGGGCTTGGTCCAGGGCGGCTGGATCCAGCGTAAACCTGGTATCGCCAGTCCGCTTCACACTCAGCGTGGCGCTGACACTGCCTCGCCGTAAAGCCTTTGCAGCAAGCTCCCGCAACGAGGGCTCCAGCGAGTTCCCACCCTGGGGGGAGTCGAATGCGCATATCCAGCCCGCGGCCGTTCACGCTGCGGACTTCCCACACCCAAGGTCCGGCCTCAGTGCTGCCCTCAGTGCGGGCAAACCCGGTCATCGAAGAAAGTGAACCCATCCAGGCGCTTCTATCAACGTCCAGGCAGGCCGCAACTGTCCGGCGATGCCCGTGCGGATCCTCCGCCGAAAGCAACCGCATGCCGCAGCCCCTCGTTGCAGGACGAGCATGAGACAGGAGGCCCGGCATGACTGGACGGCTGCAACGCAACAAGGTTTTGCCACTGGACAAGCTGACCGTTCCGCAGCCGGGTCACGTCGCCAAACACCGGCTTGGGGCCTGAACATGGATCGACCCCTGGAGATCGCATTCCACAATATGTCTCCTTCTGAATCGCTGGAGACGCTGGTCCGTGACAAATTTGCGCGGCTCGAAAAGCGCTTCGCCCGCCTCACCGGATGCCGCGTATCGGTGGAAGCTCTGCATCGGCAACACAAGACCGGTAACGTTTACGAGTGCCACATCGTTATGTCCCTGCCCGGTAGGGACATCGCGGTCAGCCGCGGTCCACATCACGCAAAGGAAGAGCATGCGCACCCGGATGTTCGGGTCTCCATCCGAGAGGCATTCGAAACCGCTGAACGGATGCTTGTGGACTTCAAGGACCAGTTGCGGGAGGACACAACCGCCCCCACGGGCTCCGCTCTCGCCGGGCAAGTGGCATTGATTGCGCCCGGTGCCGATCATGGCTTCATACTGACCAATACCGGCTCTCAGCTCTATTTCCACCGTGACAGTGTAACCAATGCTGATTTCGAGGAGCTGAAGCCAGGCCAGCCGGTGCACTACGTGGAGGAAGCGGGTGACACCGGGCCGGTGGCCACCAAAGTCCGCGTTCCGGAGGCGAAATCCGCGTAAGAATCACGCAATCGCGCGCACTGTGCCGTAACATGTGCACCACTCGCGCGTTCAGCGAGTATGCCTGATACCGCTGTTCCCCCGGCCGCTCCGGCTCAAGGACGCTCGCCGTCGCCTCGGATGCACGCCGGCGAGGTCGCCACACGCGACCCGGTGCGCACGATCGCGCACATCCTGCGCGCAACCGTCATCATTCTGGGCCTCTGCGCGTTGCTCTGGGTGCTCTCCAGCGCCTTTGTCACGATTATCCTGGCGGTCCTTCTGGCCGTGTTGCTACGCGGTCTCGCGCGGGAGCTCCATTATTATACGCGGCTGAATATGACCGCCTCGGTGCTGGTGATATTTCTGATCCTGGTGTTGGCCGTGTGCGGGCTTGGCTACTGGGCGGGACCGCGCTTTGCCAGCGAAGGCCAGCAATTATGGGCCCAGGTCTCCGGTGGACTCGGCAATCTTTCCGACATGTTTGGCTTTCACAATGGCGTTGAGGGCAGCGGCGGAGGCGGCGGCGCTGCGCAGGTGATCGGCGGCCGTTCCGCCCTGATCACCGGAGTGCTGAAGACAGTCGCCAGCTCAGCCGTCGGCCTGCTCGCGGCAATCCTGGTGATCATCGCGACCGGTGTCTATCTGGCGCTGTCGCCGGAGACATACATCTCCGGCGTGGCTCATCTCACCCCGGTTTGGTACCAGCAGCGTACCCGCGAAATCATGATCGAAATGGGCTACGCCATGCAGGGTTGGATGCTCGGTCAGCTTATTGACATGGTCGTGGTCGGGGTGATCGTTGCCGTCGGGCTCAACCTGGTCGGGACGCCGCTCGCCGGAGTTCTCGCGGTGGTGGCGGGCATTTGTACATTCATCCCCTATTTCGGCACGATCATCTCGGCCATTCCAGCAATCATCGTGGCGCTTACGGTCGGCATAACCGAGGTAGTCTGGGTCATCGGCGTCTTCGTCGTTGCCCACGTGGTCGAGGGATATGTCACGGCACCTTTCGTGCAGCGCCGCACCGTGCACCTGCCGCCGGCACTCACGTTGTTATCCTTCGTCCTGCTGGTCGCCGTTTTCAACATCTTCGGCGTGCTGATCGCCACGCCGCTTATGGCGTGCATCATGGTTGGCGTCGCGCGTGTTTACGTGGAGGACATTCTAGGTGATCCGGCCGGCCGGCAACTCAAGGTCCGCGCGCGCTGGTACTGGTTCACACCTCCTGACGCTTGCTGACCGTTTGTGCTTGCCAGTCCAGCCGGCTCGGCTAACCTAGGCGGTGAACCGGAGGAGCGGCTTATGTCCTTTAAGGTCCAGGTTGGCCCGCCGCAGATTTCTATCCATCAGGGCCACACCGTATTGGTGAGCGAGCCGGATGGCAGTGTTCGCTGGCCCTCGGACCGCGGATTATACTTCTTCGACACGCGCCTGATCAGCCACTGGGCCGCTTACGCCAACGGCGAGGAGTGGGAGCTGCTTAATGGCGCAGCGATTACATACGATTGTGCCCGCGTATTTCTTACCAATCCTCGATTTCTCACGCAGGACGGCCCGATCCCCGAGCACACGCTGAGCTTCGTGCTTGGCCGGTCAGTCGGCGGTGGTCTCCACGAGGACCTTGATGTTACCAATTACGGGCCAAAGCCCGTGCACTTCAACCTCGAGATCTCCTACCGCTGCGATTTCGCTGACATCTTCGAGGTGAAGCAGAGTAAGATTGTTCGTCGCGGACGCATCAGCAGTCACTGGTCGGAAGGGGAGCAGATACTGCGGACCGAATACCGCAATCAGGATTTCATCCGGGCTGTGCATATGCGGGCGGACTGCCCGGCGGGACGGGCCGTCTATGCCAATGGCCGTATCAGCTTCGATATACAGCTTGGTCCAGGGGCGAGTTGGCATAGCTGCCTTCTGTATAGTTTGGATGACGGCGACCGTCGCTACAATGCTCCTCCGGATTGCACCCACAAAGCTGGAGAATCCCGCCATGCCCAGGAAACCGAGGAATGGCGCCGGCGGGTTCTGAAAATACGCACTCCCAATGATGGCTTCGCGCGTTACTACGAACAGGCGATCGAGGATATGGCGGCGCTTCGACTGCCGGCGGAAGGCACAGACCACATGGTGTTCGTCCCTGCCGCCGGCCTGCCGTGGTTCGTCGCGCTGTTCGGACGCGATTCGCTTATCGTCTCGCTGCAGAACATGCTCGTCTATCCCGAATTCGCGGGTGGCGCGATCGACGTACTGGGCCGCTGGCAAGCCACCGAGCGCGACGACTACCGCGACGCCGAGCCCGGCAAGATCCTGCACGAGCTTCGTTATGGGGAACTCGCCCACTTCAAGCTGATCCCCCATACGCCTTATTACGGCACCGCGGACGCCACTATGCTGTACCTGATCGTGCTGCACGCCGCATGGCGCGCCACGGGAGATCACAGCCTCATAGAGCGTGTGCTGCCGAAAGCCGAGGCTGCCCTGCGCTGGATCGACGACTGGGGCGACCGCGACGGCGACGGATTCCAGGAATACCAGACCCGCTCACCCGCCGGTTACGAGAACATGGGCTGGAAGGATGCCGGCGACTCGATGGTGTACGCGGACGGCTCTCCCGTGAAGGGACCCAAGGCGCTTTGCGAGCTACAGGGCTACGTCTACGACGCATGGCTCCGCATGGCCGAGATTTACACAGCACTCGACCAGCCAGATCGCGCGGGCGAACTCCGTGCCAAGGCGGCGAAACTATACGACCGTTTCAACGACGCCTTCTGGAACGAGCAGACCGGCTTCTATGCTTACATGCTGGATGGTCAGAAGCGCCCGGTTTGGACGGTCGCCTCCAATCCCGGCCATTTGCTGTTTTCCGGTATTGTCCCCGAGGACCGTGCCCCCCGCGTGGTGACCCGCTTCATGCAGCCGGACATGAATTCCGGCTGGGGCATTCGGACACTGTCAGCGGATCATCCCGCCTTCAATCCCTACTCGTATCAGAACGGCTCGGTGTGGCCGCACGACAATGGCATCATCATTGAAGGTTTCAAACGCTACGGGTTTGCCAAGGAGGCAGCCGCGATCGCGCGGGACCTCACCTCGGCGGCCGGCCATTTCCTGCTCGACCAGGTCCCTGAGCTCTACTCCGGCGTCCAGCGCGCATCGCACGCCTTCCCGGTGCAATATCTCGGCGCAAACGTGCCCCAGGCCTGGGCGGCTGGTGCAACCTTCATGGTGATACAGGCTTTGTTAGGCATCCAGCCGGACACCCCGGAAGGCATAATTTACGTCGATCCTTACCTTCCCGAGTGGCTCTCGGACCTCACCTTGATCGACCTGCGCCTGGGTAAGCAGAAATTCAATATCCGCTTCTGGCGCGACGGCGAAAAAACCAAGTACGACGTGCTCCACGGCGATCCCAAAGCGGTTCGTCAGCGTAGTGCGATAGAACTGTTGCGAAACCTCCGGGCAGGCAAGCGCAAGTGACAACGGCGGAGGCCGTTGTCGACGCGCTGCTTCGATACGGCATTGACACCCTTTATGCCCTGCCGGGCGTTCACAACGATCACCTGTTCGACGCCGTGCGACGCAGCGAAGGACGGCTGCGCATCATTCACCCACGCCACGAGCAGGCCTGCGCCTACATGGCATTGGGCGCGGCCCTGGTAACAGGCAGGCCGCAGGCTTTCGCCGTCGTTCCCGGACCGGGCTTGCTCAACGCTTCAGCGGCGCTGCTGACCGCCTATGGCACGGGGGCGCCGGTCATCGCTCTGCTTGGGCAGATTCCGTCGTTCGCAATTGACCAGGGCCACGGGCATCTGCACGAGATCCACGATCAGCTTGGGCTTCTGCGGCATCTGACGAAGTTCGCTGCACGCATTCGGGCACCTTACGAGGTTCCGGGTCTGATGGAAGCGGCAATCGAGGCTGCGACAACCGGCCGCCCCGGACCCGTCGCACTGGAATGCGCCATCGATGTGTGGGGTGCCCACGGGCCCGTTGCCCCGCGCGAAACCCTCCGGGCACCGCGGCTTCCACCCGTGGACCAGGACGCGATCGCGCGGGCCGCCTCCATCCTGGACGCTGGGGAGCGGCCATTGATCGTGGTCGGAGGAGGCGCCCTCGACGCCGGGGCGGAGGTGCAGAAGATTGCCGAGCGCCTGGAGGCACCGGTTTCCTCCTTCCGCCGTGGCCGCGGCGCAATCCCGACCTCTCATCGGCTGGCGGTCTCCTTCCCCGAGGGACACCGCTTCTGGAAGGCAGCCGATGTTGTCCTGGCGATCGGGTACTCGGCTCTACTGGCAACAGAGCAACTGGGGCGTGGATGACAACCTTAAGATCATTCGCCTGGACGCCGATCCGGAGGAGCCCGATCGCTTCCGTCGTCCCGACTGTGCTCTGATCGGCGATGCAAAGGAGATCCTTCGGGCTTTGCTGGCTGCCCTGCCTCAACGCGACCCTACGAATCGCTCCGCCGAACTGGCCGAGGCCCATGACTGGTTCGAAGGCAGGCTCGCACGCCTGGAGCCGCAAATGAGTTTTCTGCGTGCTATCCGTGCCGCCCTGCCGGACGACGGGATCTATGTCGAGGACGTCACCCAGCTCGGCTTCGTCAGCCGCCTGGCATTTCCCGTCATGTATCCCCGGACATTTCTCTCCCCGGGGTACCAGGACACGCTCGGCTGGTCCTACGGGACGGCTCTAGGTGCGCAGGCCGCGCTGCCTGGCCGGGCAGTGGTCTGCGTCGCCGGCGATGGCGGCTTCATGTACCAGGTGCAGGAGCTCGCCACTGCTGCCCTCCACAACCTGCCGGTCGTCGCCGTCGTGTTCGACGATGGATCCTTCGGCAACGTCCGCCGGATTCAACAACAGCAATTTGGCAACCGGCTGATCGCCTGCGATCTCGCCAATCCGGACTTTGCGTGCCTGGCCAGAAGCTTCGGCCGGCGTGCTTGGAGGGTGCAGACGCCCGAAGCGCTGGAATCAGCGCTGCGCGAGGCTTTTGCCGCTCGCCTCCCAGGCCTGATCCATGTGCCCGTGGGCGAGATGCCCAGCCCCTGGGACATGATCCTGCTCCCGCGGGTGCGGGGCTTCACCGACGCTTGGCGGCCTGCCTTGCCATGATTCGTGGATCCAACATTTTGTGGTTCGGCCTTCCATATTGGATCAGCTGAGGCCCTATCCGTACGCCTCTTCGCCGAACAAGCTTGATCCCGGCTTCAGATGTGCCCGCGCGACGTCCTCATTCAGCGTCAACCCGTGTCCCGGCCGCTCATCGATCCTGATATATCCATCGACGATTGTCGGCCCGCCGACTACCAGATCGTCCCACCAGCTTACGTCGTGGGCGTGGTATTCCATTACCAGGAAGTTGTTCATCGCGGCGCAGACATGCGCGCCCGCAACGGTGCCGATCGGGCTCGCTACGTTATGTGGCGCTATCGGAATGTAATAAAGGTCGGCGTGATCTGCGACCTTCTTTGCCTCCGCCAGTCCGCCCATTTTCGGGATGTCGGGCGCAATGATCCGGGCCGCCTGCCTTTCGATCAGCTCCCGATAGCCGTGTTTGCGGTAGAGGTTCTCGCCGGTGCAGATCGGCGTCCGTGTGCTGTGGGTCACATGCCGCTGCGCCTCGATATTCTCAGGCGGAACGGGATCCTCGAGCCACAGCAGGTCGTAGGGCTCTAACGCCTGCGCCAGCTTGATCGCGTCGTTCACGCCAAATTTCCAGTGCGCGTCCATCGCAACCATGACCTCCGGTCCGACCGCCTCGCGTACGGCGCGCACCACATCCACCATCCAGCGCATTTCCTGCGAGCCGATGGTTCGATTGAACGGCTCGAACCACTGCCGCCGCGGATGCGGGTCCTCGCTGATATCGATCGTAAAGGGGTTGCGTGTGTCCAGATCGAACTTGATTGCGGAAAAGCCCTCGCCCACGACATCGCGGGCTTTTCGCGCAAAATCCGCCGGGTCGGGAGTCTCGCCGGCGTGGCAATCGGCGTAAATGCGAATCCTGTCGCGAAAGCGCCCCCCGAAAAATGTCGAGATCGGCGTCTTCAGCGCCCGCCCCAGCAAGTCCCACAACGCAATCTCGACACCGCTGATCGCGGTAACAGTCGTGCCCGCCTGGGAACCTTCGCCCGATAAGCAGCGCACCATAACCTCGACAATCTTGTTTATATTGGTCGGATCTTCCCCTATCACGAGCGGCTTGGCGCGATGCACCAGCTCGGCTACCCCGGCGCCCCAATATGCCTCCCCCAGGCCGGTAATGCCGGCATCCGTTTCAATTCTCACCAGCACCCAGGGGAAGTTGCCCTGAATGACGGCGGTCCGCAGATCAGTGATCTTCATCGCAGATTCCCAAATTATGCCGGGGCCAGCGCCTGTCCGGTCACGGCATCAAACAGATGAAGCTTTCGCTCATCGAACTCCAACCACACCGGCTGGTCGGCATGCAGCTTCATCTCCGGACCGACGCTTACGACGACGGTTGACGACCCAAGAAGCACATGAGCGAAAGTGATGTCGCCGGTCGGCTCCGTCGTGTAAACACGTCCTTGAACGGCGCCGGCAACTTCCTCACGATGCAGCACGATCGTGCTGTGCCGCGCACCGAGAATAACCTCTGCCGATTGCGCGAGCATCGCCAGCCTGGCATTCGCTCCCGACAACGAATAGCGCCAGCCGTCCTTGCTTTCGACGGCCGAACCACGCATCATCGCGGGAATAAGATTCATCGCCGGGCTCCCCACAAACCCCGCCACGAACGTATTTACAGGACGCTCAAACACCTGCTCTGGCGTGTCATACTGCTGCAGAACCCCGCCATTCATGACCGCCATGCGGTCGGCCATCGTCATGGCCTCCATCTGATCGTGCGTGACGTAAATCACTGTTGCGTTCAGATCCTGGTGAAACCGCTTCAGCTCCGACCGCATCTGCACGCGCAGCTTGGCATCGAGGTTGGATAGCGGCTCATCCATCAGAAACGCCTGCGGGTCTCGCACCAGCGCGCGGCCAAGCGCAACGCGTTGCTGCTGGCCGCCCGACAATTCACGCGGACGCCGCTCCAGCAGATGCTCGATATCGAGCAACCGGGCGGCCCCGCGCACCTTCCTGTCGATTTCCGCCCGCGGCAGCCTTCGCATGACAAGCGGAAACGCCAAATTCTTGAAAATCGACTTGTTCGGATAGAGCGCGTAGTTCTGGAACACCATAGCGATGTCCCGGTCCTTCGGATCGATGTCGTTCACCAGCCGGTCGCCGATGAATATCTCGCCGTCGCTGATTTCGATGAGCCCTGCGACCAGGTTGAGCGTGGTCGTCTTCCCGCATCCCGAAGGCCCGACAAGCGCCACGAACTCCCCATCATTCACCGTCAGGCCCACCCGGTTCACGGCATAGGTGCTGCCGTAGCGCTTGATGACTTCGCGCAGCAGAACCTCGGCCATGCTACGACTTCACCGCGCCCTCCGTCAGCGCCCGGACGAAGTATCGCTGCAGGATCAGGAACATCACCACGACAGGCACGCTCATGATGAACGATGCCGCCATAAGCCCGGGCCAGTTCGTGGCATATTCCGTGAAAAATCGCTGCAATCCGACCGGCAGGGTCAGCCGGCTTTTGCTGTTGAGGAATGTGAGCGCATAGACATACTCGTTCCAGGCCCCGATAAAGGAGTATATGGCCGTCGCAATGATGCCAGGCGAAGACAGCGGCATCACCACTCTCAGGAATGCCTGAAACCGTGACGCTCCATCGATCCTCGCCGCCTGCTCCAGTTGGGCCGGGATGTTGTCGTAAAAGCCTTTCAGCAGCCAGATCGACAACGGCAGGCCGAACGTAAGATACGTAAGGATCAACGACGCCAGATTGTTCACAAGGTGCAGCCAACGCATCAGAATGAACAGCGGCATCAGGAACACGACGCCGGGGAACATATTGCGCAGCAGAACGGAGTAGAACAGCAGTTGACGTCCGGGGAACCGGAACCGTGAAAACGCGTACGCCGCCGGAACGGCAATGATCACGCCCAAAACGGTCGTGCAGGTAGCCACGCAAAGACTGTTCAGCATGTAGCCCAGGAACTCGCGCCCCGCATCGCTGGAGGGCGAGAGCAGATCGCTCATACTGCTGAAGCGTCGGGTTCCGGGGGATCCATTCCGGCGGGTACTGCAGGGCGGCGAACTGTGTCTTTATCGATGTGAGCACCATCCACACCATCGGCAGAATGGCGAACAGCCCAAGCAGCAGCAGAAAGACCCCGCCGGCTATAGACCAGCCCCCGATCCTGCGATGCTTTGCCGGGCGAGCACGTATCCCCGCCGGTGCGGTCAATGTTGTTGTGGTGCTCATCCCGGGCGCCGTTCATCGTTGTGGCTCAGGGCACGAACGTAGAAATATCCCAGGCATATCATGATGATGAACAGAATGACCGAATAGGCGGAAGCCACGCCGAAATGGATCTCACCGAACGCGAGCTGGTACACCTGCGTAATCCAGATATCGGAAGCACCGGCGGGTCCACCGCCCGTCATGATGTATGGAATGACGAAAGAATTCAGGTTCGCGACCAGCAGCAGCAGGATCGTGACAATCGTAACGGTATGGAGATGCGGCAGGGTGATATGCCAGAAGCGGTGCCACGGGCCGGCTCCGTCCACCATCGCCGCGCGGTGGAGCTGATCTGGAACCGTCTGCAATCCGGCCAGCATCATGATCATGGCAAAGGGGAACTCTTTCCATACATTCACGAAGATAAGCGATGGCAGCACCGTGGTTGATATTATCCAGGAAGTTGATGGGATGATCGGTGATCCCCAAGGCCATCGATATCGCGCCGATCACGCCGTAGTCGCTGTGATACAGCCAATCGCCAGACATAGGACGCGGCGACCGCGCTAATCACATAAGGGATCAGCAGCAACCCGCGCATGATACCGCGCCCCAGGAACTCGCGGTTGAGCGCAAGGGCCGCGCCTAGTCCCAGCACGAACGAAAACAGCGTAGAGAATACCGTCCAGATCGCGGTATTGATCGTTGCCTGATGGAAGCTGTCGCTGGTCAGCACACGCCCATAGTTGCTCAGCCCGACAAAGATCTTTTGCGACATTGCCAGGCTGGGCGGTGTGTCGAAGAAAGAGAGATATATGGTGTAGTAGACAGGATAGCCGATCACCAACAGCATGACCGCGATTGCGGGCAGCACATACAGATAATCCGCCCGATGGGCGGCGATCTCCCGCGCAAGGTTTCGGCGCGTCGCTATGGCTACAGACCCCGCATCGAACCTTTGATCTGCTGGGCGGCGGTATCCGCCGCCGCACTGACGGTCATCTTCTTGGTCAGTGCGTTTTGCAGCATATTCGGCACGATAATGTTCATGATCTCGGTCGATTGCGGCACCACAGGGAATGGGATCCCGAACGGCAGCATCGAGGTCGTCACGTTCAGGAACTTTATCTGCTCCAGTCGCTGCTTCATCCAGATGGTGCGGAAACCGCGGAGATTGCCAGGGTTGGAGTTGTCCCAGGCCAGCTTGGTCGACCATTCCGGACCCGTGGAAAAGGCGATCAGCGCAAGCGCGGCTTTAACGTCCAGCTTGCCGTCCACAACGTCCGGCTTGAAAATATGTGCGTTCGATCCGCCGAACACTGCGGCCCGCCGCACCGGACCTGTGGGGATCAGGCCATAACGGGTGTTGGCGATGACGGCATCGGCCATCTTGCGATCCGGCCCGGTTGCCTTTTTGGCGATGTCGATGATCGGCCGCGTATTCGAGCGGATGTCCGATCATCATCCCAAGCTGGCCGGCGACAAACGGGTCCTCGTTCTGCGTCTGCGTATTGGTCAGCGCCGAAACCGGGACGGAATGGTCGACATTATACATGTCGTATGACAGCTGCAACGCTGACTTCGATCCCGGATTGTTGATCATGACGGTGCTGGTAGGTCGGGTGCGGTTCCGCCTCGTCCAGCGCGCCGCCGCCGATATGCCCAGCATTGCGGCATGAAGCGGAACGGTGTGTTGCCCGCGTTGACCCTCGCCACCATACCGTAGCCGTTCTTGCCGGTCTTTTCCTTGATCTGCATGGAGTAATTGACGCAGATCGTCCCAGGTTGCCGGCGGCTCGTCCGGATTCAGTCCCGCCTGGTGAAACAGCGTCGGCATTCCAGATCAGCGCCATCGTCTCATTGTTTGTCGGCACTCCGTAAGTTTTGCCCTGCCAAGTCACGGATTTCATCGCGCCCGGCCAGAACTCCGAGCTGGGATAGCCGACGTCCTCGGGCTTCAGTTCCTGCACCTGGCCCTTTGCGGCGAACTCGACGCCCCACATGATCGGCAGCTTGCGCGCACATCGGCGCGGCATTGCCCAGCGCGGCCGTGCGCAGCTTGTCGAGCATCCGTTGTAATCGAGGTTCTGCTTTTCGACCGTAATATTCGGATAGGTCTTGGCAAAGGCGGCCCAGAACTGCGCGTCGATCTCATGCTCGATCTGCGGCGAAGCCTGATTGGGACCGTTATACCAGTAGGTGAGGTGGCCCTTGTAATCCAGCGGCACGACCTTCGCGCACTCGGCCACGGTGTCGTACCTCGCGGTGCCGGCGATGCTTTCGATGTATTGCGGGGTCCAGACGCCGGGATCGATACCCATGGCCGCATCCGTCTGGGCCGAGGCCACATGCGGCCACGCAGCGGCCGCGAGGCCTGCTCCAGCCGTTCCGGCCAGGAAATCGCGACGGTTGATCGAATTTGTCATGGGCCGCCTCTCCTTGCGCCGGACTATCGGGGGTTCTTTTCCCGCCAGGCTCGGTATTCGTCCATTGCTGCCTCGGACAGCGGATAGTAGCGCCGCAGGTCGCCACCCTGGGAGAGCCTCAGGCGTGAAAAATCCTCCCACTCGTGGTGGTGACTGGCGCGCTCCAGCAGATCTGGAGCGAGGGCGATAGGGACCACGACGGCTCCGTCGTCATCGGCGACGATGATGTCGCCGGGGATCACCAGCACATTGCCGCAGGCAACGGGGACGTTGACGGCGAAGGGGAAGATGCCGGTCTGGGTGTGAAAGTTCGGGGTGACCCCGCGCAGCCAGAGGCCGATGCCGAGCTTCCTGGCCTCCGGGTAGTCGCGGATGCAGCCGTCGATCACGACCCCTGCGCCGCCTTTGCCCATGAAATAGGTCAGCATCATCTCGCCAAAGACGCCACTGCTCATGTCGGCGCGGGCATCGGCCACGACGATGTCGCCGGGCTCGACCTGATAGAGGACGTGGCGGTGGAGCTGCTTTTCAGGTTCGGTGTATTCGGCCTCGCCGTAAAGGTCCTCGCGTTTGGGCATGAACTGCAATGTCAGCGCCGGGCCGGCGATGGATTTCCCGGGCGTCCAGGCGACCGGGCCGCAGATGTGGGGATTGCGGATGCCCATCCGGCTGAGCTCGCCGGCGACCGTTGCCGAACCAATTGCCGCCAGCGCGGACACAAGCTGTTTGTCAGGACGTTTGATCGTAGGGACCGGGATGGACACCCTTCCTCCTCCTGCGGCGCTCATTGGGGTCAAATGTGACGCAAGGGGGTCCGCTTTACCAGTTAGGGTGCGCCGACGCCCGGGAGCGGCCCCGTCAAGGCGGCACGGGATCGCGCCACGGCGAAGGAAGGGGACGGCAGGTTCAGGCGGCCATTGTGCCGAAGCGGCCGCTGCGGAAATCGTCGAAAGCCTGGTGGATTTCGGCCTCGCTGTTCATCACGAAGGGGCCGTGGCCGACGATCGGCTCATTGATCGGCTCGCCTGTGAGGACAAGCAGCGTCGCGGCGCCATCGGCATGGACTTCGACCTCGGTGCCCTCGCGGCCAAGCATGACAAGCTCGGCCTCGCCCGCGCCTTGCGTGCCGTTCACGGTGACATGGCCGGTGAGGACGACCAGCATCGCCGTGTGGCCTTCGGGCGGGTTGAACGTCGCGTCGGCACCGGCGTTCAGGCGCGCATCCCAGACATTGACCGGGGTGAAGGTCCGGGCCGGGCCACGCGTGCCCTCGAAATCGCCAGCGATCACCCGGACGCGGCCGGCGCCTTGCGGGAGCTCGACGACGGGAATGTCAGCATTCAGGATGCCCTGATAGTGGCCCGGTGCCATCTTGTCCCTGGCGGGCAGGTTGACCCAGAGCTGCACCATGCGGAACGGGCCGCCGGTGCGGGTGAAGCCCTTGGAGTGGAACTCCTCGTGCAGAATGCCGGCGCCGGCGGTCATCCACTGAACATCGCCCGGGCCGATGACCCCGCCGTTGCCGGCAAAATCGCGGTGCTCGACCTCGCCATCGTAAACGATGGTCACCGTCTCGAAGCCGCGGTGCGGGTGCTGGCCGACGCCACGCGGCTTGTCCGCCGGCCCGAAATTGTGCGGCCCCGCATAGTCGAGCAGAAGGAACGGGCTGATGTGTGTGCCCAGGCTATCGTAGGAGAAGAGCGTCCGGACGGGAAAGCCGTCGCCTACCCAGTGTTGGCGGGTGTTGCCGTAGCGGCCCAGGATCGTCTTGATCATCGCATTGTCTCCGGCTGCTGAATAGCATCGAGATAAGGGCAGGACGATCGTTCTGTAGAGTAGTTACGACTGCCGCTGCGTCCTATCGTTGGGACGATGAGCGATCTCAATGATCTCGCCTACTTCGCGCAGGTGGTCGATCACGGAGGGTTTGCGGCCGCGAGCAGGGCGACCGGTGTGCCGAAATCAAAGCTGAGCCGACGGGTGGCGCTGCTGGAGGAGCGGCTTGGGGTGCGGCTGATTCAGCGGTCCTCGCGGCGCTTCGCGGTCACCGAGCTTGGTCGCGAATTTCATGCCCGCTGCGTCGCGATGCTGGTGGAAGCGGAGGCAGCCGAGCAGGTGGTCGCTCAGGTCCGCTCCGGGCCGCGTGGTGTGCTGCGGGTAAGCTGCCCGGTGGCGCTGGTGTCGTTCCAGTTTGGTGCGCTGCTGGCCCGCTTCATGGCCGAGAACCCCGCCGTGGAGCTCCATCTTGAGAGCACCAACCGCCGGGTCGATGTCATCGCCGAAAGCTTCGATGTTGCCATCCGCGTCCGGTTTCCGCCGCTGGAACCGACCGAGCTGATGATGCGCCGGCTCGATGAGAGCACACAGTGCCTGGTCGCGAGCCCTGAGCTGGTCGCGCGACCGCTGGCCTCACCGGCCGACCTTGCGGACTTGCCGAGCCTGGACCTGGGTCCCGCGCATCGGGACCATGCGTGGTGCCTTGAGCATGCAGGCGGGCAGACGGCACGCCTGCCATTCCGGCCGCGGCTGGTGACCGACGACATGGCGGCGCTGCGGGATGCGGCGCTCGCGGGCGTCGGCGTGGTTCAGTTGCCGACGATGGTGGTGTGGAACGACCTGGCTGGCGGCCGGCTCGTGCCTGTCCTGCCTCAGTGGCAGCCGCGCAGCGGGATCGTGCAAGCCATCTTTCCATCGCGGCGCGGCCTGCTGCCATCGGTGCGGGCCCTGCTCGACTTCCTCGGGCGCGAATGCGCGGCGCGGCGGCGGGAGATCGGGCGGGAAGCGGTAGTACCCTCCGCCGGCGGCGCGAATGCGGACAACCGCGGCGCGGCGGCGGGCTCGAATTCGGTTTCCTATAAGGCGCTCTAAACTTCGACCCCTCCCCCAAACCCCCTCCCCAAGGGGAGGGGAAGTTCGCAGAGAAGGCAGAAACGCCCAAGCTCCGTAGGGGTTGGCGATTGGGTTTCCAGCTAATCGTTGGCCTGACGCAGCGCGGCGGAAACGGCGTCGGTGACCTGCTGGGTGGTGGCCTTGCCGCCGAGGTCCGGCGTGTGGAGCGCGGGGTCGGCCGTCACACGCTCGATCGCCCGCATCAGCCGGTCGGCCGCGGGCTTCTCGCCCAAATGCTCGAGCATCATCGCCGCCGTCCAGAAGGTCGCGACCGGGTTGGCGATGCCCTTGCCCGTGATGTCGAAAGCCGAGCCGTGGATGGGCTCGAACATCGACGGCGTGGTGCGCTCGGGATTGATGTTCGCGGTCGGCGCGATGCCCAGCGATCCGGCCAGCGCCGCAGCGAGGTCGGAGAGGATGTCGGCGTGAAGGTTCGTCGCGACGATCGTATCCAGCGTCTGAGGCTTCATCACCATGCGCATCGTCATCGCGTCGACCAGCATCTTGTCCCAGGTGACGTCCGGAAATTCCGGGGCGATCTCGGACGCAATCTCGTCCCACATGACCATCGCATGGCGCTGCGCGTTGCTCTTGGTGACCACGGTGAGCAGCTTGCGCGGTCGTGACCGGGCCCGCTCGAAAGCGTATCGCATGATACGCTGCACGCCGGGCCGGGTCATGACCGACACGTCCTGGGCCACCTCGATCGGCAGGCCTTTGTGCGCGCGACCACCCACGCCGGAGTACTCGCCTTCCGAGTTCTCCCGAATGATGACCCAGTCCAGCTCCGGGCCGGAGACGTGGCGCAGCGGACTCGTGATGCCGGGCAGAATGCGGGTAGGGCGGACGTTGGCGTACTGGTCGAGCGGCTGGCAGATGGCCAGACGCAGACCCCAGAGAGTTATGTGGTCGGGAATGTCGGGCGCGCCCACGGCCCCGAACAGAATAGCATCGAAGCCCCGGAGCTGATCGGCGCCATCCGCAGGCATCATGACCCCGTGTTTCCTGTAGTAGTCCGACCCCCAGTCGAAGTCTGTGAAGTCCAGTTTGAAGCCGCCGTCGCGCTCGGCACAGACTTTCAGGGCCTGGACAGCGGCTGCCACGACCTCCGGGCCGATGCCGTCACCGCCCATCGCGGCGATCTTGTGGGTACGCATGTGTGTTCCTCCTGGGTTGGGTTAGCGAGGTGTGGTGTCTATCGATTGGCAAAGCGGGCCGCAGCCGGCGTTGCCGGGCGGCGGCGCAGAGAGAGGGTGAACAGGGTCGAGGCGAGCAGAGTGAGGGCGGATACCATTAGGCCGGCCGTGAAGCTGCCCGTCACGTCGCGGGCGTAGCCGATCAGGGTCGGGCCGACGAACCCGCCGAGGTTGCCGATCGAGTTGATCGCGGCGATGCCCGCGGCCGCCTTACGGCCGGACAGGAACTCGCTCGGTAAGGTCCAGAACGGAGGTCGTGCGGCCATGACTTCCGCGATGGCGGCGGACAGGCACACCATCGTCCAGACAGGATGTCCGCCGACCGCCGCCGCAACCATCATCCCGGCGCAGCCCAATCCGCAGGCGAGGGCGACATGGCTCAGGCGATCCCCCGATCGGTCGGAATGGGTGGCCCATAGCATCATGGTCCCGATGGCGGCGATGTACGGCAAGGTTGCGACGAACCCGACCTGAAGGTTCGAAAGACCGAAGCTCTTGATCATCTGCGGGAGCCACAGCTCGATGCCATAGAGGCCGGTGGTCAGGCCGAAATAGATGAGTGCCAACCGCAGCACGTCCCAGCGGAGCAGGGACCGCAGCACATCACCAAGGCCGTGGTCGTGTGCACCGGCTGAGTCAGCGGACGCCACACGTTCAGCCTCCATCTCGGCTGCGAGCCAGTTCCGCTGCATCTCGCTCAGCCATGCAGCCTGCGAGGGACGGTCAGTGAGGAAGCGGAGAACGACAAACCCCAGCAGGACCGAAGGCACGCCCTCCAGAAGGAACATCCATTGCCAGTTTCTGAGGCCGAGACCGTGGAGCTGGAGGAGAAGGCCGGACAGCGGCGCGGCGACAAAGCTCGCGATAGGAATGGCGATCATGAACCCGGCGGTCACGCGTCCCCGGTAGCGCTTCGGAAACCAGTAGGTCAGGTACAGGATCGATTCCCGGAAAGAAGCCTGCCTCAGCCACGCCGAGCAGGAAACGCAGGGCGTAGAAGCTGTTCTGGCCGGCGATGAAGGCGAAGCAACTGGCGAGGATGCCCCAGGTGATCATGACCCGGGCGATCCACAGGCGTGCACCAACCCGGTCGAGGATCAGGTTGCTCGGTATTTCAAAGATGAAGTAGCCGATAAAGAACAATCCGGCTCCGAAGCCAAAGGCCGCGGCCGACATGCCAAGGTCTGAGCGCATCGACAGGGCGGCGAAACCGACATTGATGCGGTCGATGAAGGCGATCGTGTAGAGCAGACATAAAAACGGCACGAGCCGAAGCGACACTTTCCGCATGGTCGATTGCTCGACCGTGTCGTGCACAAGCGTGGTTTCCATTCTGCCTCCTTCCCGGCTTCGAAAGATACACCCCAGATGGGGTTTTATCTTCCATGCAAGATGGCACCCCTATGCTCCGGGACCGTGCGGGGCGTCAAGATGAGAAATTGAAGCTTGCATGGAAGGTGCTATGCTATTATGCATAGCCGGAACCGGTCGGGACAGGCGTTTGATTATGTTGGATATTCGCAGCGGCGAGAACATCCAGGCTCAGAAGCCCTCGCTCGTGGACGGGGTCTACGACGCTCTGAAGGAGGCAATCCGCAACAACGTCTTTCCGCCCGGATACCAGGGGTCTGAACAGGAGATCGCCTCCCAGCTCGGCATGAGCCGCACGCCCGTGCACGAAGCAATCATCCGGCTTCAGGAAGAAGGGCTGGTCCGCGTGTTACCCCGACGCGGCGTGGTGGTCTGCTCGATCTCTCCGGAGGACATGCGGGAGATTTACGAGGTCATCATCGCACTTGAGAGCGCCTCGGCCGAACTGCTGGCCGAGAAGGCCGTTGAGGAACGCCGCCTGGTTGCGGAGGAACTCGACGACGTGAACGCCCGGATGGATGCAGCTCTCGTTGCCGACGACCTTGTGGCGTGGGCAAAAGCCGACGAGCGCTTCCACCAACTTCTCGTCGAACGAAGCGGCAACAGGCGGCTGGCGCGCATGTTCTACACGGTCATGGACCAGTCGCACCGGGCCCGAATGCTGACATTGCGGCTGCGTCCAGTGCCGACCGCCTCGGTGCGGGAACACCGGGCCATTGTCGAAGCGATCCGATCAGGCGACCCGCAACTCGCCCGGGAACGCGCCAGGCAACATCGGGCGGCGGCGCGCAACCAGATACAGCCGCTGCTAGCCTCGATCGGGATGAAGCATTTGTAGCTATCTATTGGCCCACAGCGGGAAATCGGGAGAGCTTGGCCGCCCCACCCAGACCCGCGATATACCCGGTTCCCCTCGCATTCTGGGTATACCGAACGCCCTAAACTTCGACCCCCAACGCCCTTGGGTCCGGCCCCCGGCCCGAGGGTAGGCCTCGCGCAAGGGAAGGGGGAGTTGATCCAGCGCCTCCTGCAAGGACCCGTTGCAGCTCAGCCCCCTGACCCTTCCCGCAAGGGGACGGGAATCCGGGCGCTGGGTTCTTCCTGTTCCACGGGTTCGCCCGGGAGACTATAGCCGCCGGTGAGCCAGCGGCCCAGATCGACATCGGCGCAGCGTTTGCTGCAGAACGGCGCCTCCTTCGCGGAGGCGGGCTTGCCGCAAACGGGACAGGTCTCGGTCTCAGGCATCGCGAAACTCCAGGCGCCAGCCGGGCGAGGGACGGGTCGACACGAAGGATCATGGGGTGGGCTGTCCGGCGCGCAAGCTCCGGCAAGGCGGCCGGGTCGGCTTGCAAAGCGGCGATGATCGCCGGGGCGGCGATCATCACCGCCTGGCGAAAGGGTGCCTCCGCCTGTTCGCGGGCGGCTTCACGCAGGGCGGAAAGCCCCGCAGCCAGAGGACCGGCAAGCACTTCGTGGAGCGGCGGGTGGACCCGGGGGCGCAAGATTTCAGCCAGGCCCAGGTGGGTGAATCCGAGCAGCCGAGGCCGGAGCGGATCGGTTGAAAGGGCGCGGCGCAGATCGGGCTCCAGAGCGGTCCGGCGGCGTGGCGAGAGCCCGGCGAAGTCCACCAGTATGGCTCCGGAAAGGTTCCGCAGCCGGATCTGGCGGGCCAGCTCCGGGAGAGCCGCGCGGTTGAATTCGGCCTGCGAGGCGGTCTTGGACCGGCGATCCGCAGTGGCGGCGCCGGCGTCGAGATCGATGGCAGTCAGCGCTGGGGTCGGGTGGATGTGCAGGCGGCCGCCGCCTGGCAGGGGTGTTTCGGCGCCGGCGAGGGCCGACACCTGGTCCTCGGTCTCCGGATCAAACGCTGGTGGGCTGCCAAGGCGATCGTCTCGGATCACCAGGGCATCGGGGTAGCGGGCTGTGAGTTCGTCGAGCGGGGTGGGGCCGCGGCGGATCAGGCGGACCGGGCCGTTTGTGGCGAGGGTTGACTCTTCCGCCGTGAGGCGGGCGGTGAGGCGCGGTCCTTTGCCGGCCTGGGCGGCCCGGGTGATGCGCACTGCGAGAATTTGGCCGGCGGTGGCCTCGGCGCGCCTTCGCTGTCCGGCAGAAAGCCTTCGGCATCGGCCAGTGCGACGAAGGCGCCGGCCATCGCGGGGACGCGGGCGGTGATGCGGCCGCGGTGCAGGTCGCCGACACCGTCCGGCGCGCCGGGGCGCCAGATTGCATAATCCTGCAACTGGCCATCCCGGATGGCGGCGATCCGGACCTCTCCGGGCGAGGTACGCGGCCAGGATCTTCACGGAATATCCCAGCCCGCGCCCCTGAGAAGCTGCGCCGTTTCGAACAGCGGCAATCCGACCACGTTGGAGTAGCTGCCTGAGACGAATTGGATGAAGGAGGCGGCCAGGCCCTGGATGGCGTAGCCCCCGGCTTTGCCGTGCCATTCGCTGCCGGCGAGATAGGCGCTGACTTGCCGGTCGGTGAGGCGAGAGAAGGTGACGATGCTCTGGACGAGACGTTCGGTCCGCCGGCCGCCTGTTATCATGACAACCCCGGTATAGACGCGGTGGCGGCGGCCGGAGAGCAGGGCCAGGCAGGCGCGTGCTTCGGGCTCGGTGAGGGGCTTGGGAAGGATCCGGCGGCCGGCCGCGACGACAGTGTCGGCGGCCAGGACTGCGGCATCCGGCGATTGGACAGCTTCGGCCTTGGCCTGCGCCAGGCGCAGGGCGACGTGGCGCGGCAATTCGCCGCGCAGCGGGGTTTCATCGATTTCGGGAGAGAGGACCTGGTCCGGGACGATGCCGATCTGGGCCAGGAGGGCAAGCCGGCGCGGGCTTGCGGAGGCGAGGATAAGAGGCTGCGGCCTCACTTGTAGCGGAAGGTGATCCGCCCCTTGGACAGGTCGTAGGGGGTCATTTCGACGTTGACGCGGTCACCGGCCAGGACGCGGATGCGGTTCTTGCGCATCTTTCCGCTGGTGTGGGCCAGAATAAGGTGTTCGTTGTCCAGCTTTACGCGGAACATCGCATTGGGCAGCAGTTCCGTCACCGTACCGCTGAATTCGATCATATCTTCTTTCGACATCAGGCCTCATTTACAGGTTTACGGTTTTCGCGAGCAGATTTACGCGCTGACTGGAAAGTTCCAGTCAAGCGCGATCTGCTGTCGACTCGGCGGGAACATGTGACCCTGGAGAGGCCGGGTCAAGCCGGACGGAAATACTGAGGGCATGGGCGGTGAGGCCCTCGGCTTCGGCCAGAGCGACAGCGGCGGGACCGACACGGTTGAGGGCTGCGAGGCCCGCCTGAGCGTAAGTGGTGCGCTTCAGGAAATCGAAGATGGACAGACCGGAGGCGAAGCGGGCGGTGCGGCCGGTCGGCAGCACGTGGTTGGGCCCTGCGACGTAGTCGCCGACGCCCTCGGGGCAATAAGGGCCGAGGAAGACAGCGCCGGCATGGCGAATCCCTGCGAAGACCGGATCGGGGTTGGACAGGACAAGCTGCAGGTGCTCGGGGGCGAGCAGGTTCACCAAGCGCACGGCTTCTCCCCAGTCGCGGACCAGGATGATGGCGCCATGGGAATGCCAGCTTGCGCCTGCGATCTGGGCGCGGGGCAGGCGGGTCAGCTCGGCGGCCACGGCGGTTTCCACCTGGGCGGCGAAGTCGGGATCGGTGGTGATGAGGATGGACTGGGCGGCTTGGTCATGCTCGGCCTGGGCGAGCAGGTCGAGGGCGATGTGGCGGGGGGGCAGGATGGGTTCGGCGAGGATGACGACCTCGGACGGGCCGGCAATGGAGTTGATCCCGACGCGGCCGAAGACCTGGCGTTTGGCCTCGGCCACGTAGGCGTTGCCGGGCCCGACGATGCGGTCCACGGGGGCGATCGTGCGCGTGCCGTAGGCGAGGGCGGCGATCGCCTGGGCTCCCCCGATCCGGTAGATCTCGGTGATCCCGGCCAGGTGAGCGGCGGCGAGCACCAGCGGGTTGAGTTCGCCGCGCGGGGAGGGGACGCACATGGCGATGCGGGGCACGCCGGCGACGCGGGCCGGAATGGCGTTCATCAGGACGGAGGAGGGGTAGGCCGCCTTTCCTCCGGGGACATAGAGGCCGACCGAGTTCACCGGGGTCCAGCGGAGGCCGAGGGTCAGGCCGGCTTCGTCGGTCTGATGGAGGTTTTGCGGGAATTGGGCGCGGTGGAAGGCCTCGATGCGGGTGGCGGCGAGGGCGAGGGCTTCGGTGAGGCGGGCGGGGATTAAGCGGGCGGCGGATTCGATTTCGGTCTGGGGGATCCGGAGGGTTTCTGGAGTGAGGGTTGTGTGATCGAAGCGGGAAGTGAGATTGATGAGGGCGCTATCGCCGTTTGTTCGCACGGCGTGGATGATCGCGGCGACTTCCAGGTCCACACCGGCGGTGGTTTCGCGGGGGGTGGCGAGCAGGGCGGCGAAGGCGGTTTCGAACGCGGGATCGGTGGTGGAGAGGCGGTGCATCACGTCTGGCCGAGGGCGGTGCGGAAGCGGGCGATCCAGGCGCCGATTGCCTCCGGCCGGGTTTTGAGGGCCGTGCGGTTGACGATGAGGCGGCTGGTGACGGAGGCGATGATCTCGGTTTCCACCAGGCCGTTGGCTTTGAGGGTGGAGCCAGTTTGCACGAGATCCACGATCAGGCGGGCGAGGCCGAGGCCGGGGGCGAGTTCCATGGCGCCGGAGAGGGCGACCACCTCGGCGTGGATGCCGCGGCTGGCGAAGTGCCGGCGGGCGACGGCGGGGTATTTTGTGGCGACGCGGACCCGCGACCAGCGGGTGGGATCGTCGGCACCGGCGGTTTCGGCCGGCTCGGCGACGGAGATGCGGCAGCGGCCGATCCCGAGATCGAGGGGGGCATAGATTTCCGGATAGTCGAATTCCATCAGGACATCCGCTCCGCAGATGCCGAGTTGGGCGGCGCCGAAGGCCACGAAGGTGGCTACATCGAAGGGGCGGACCCGGATGATGTCGAGAGAGGGATCGGAGGTGGGGAAGCGGAGGCGACGCGCGTTTTCATCGGCATAATCCGGTGCGGGGAGAATACCGGCGTGTGCGAGGAGGGAGCCGCATTCGACGAGGATGCGGCCTTTGGGGAGGGCGAGGACGAGAGACGAGGATGCCTCGGGCTCCAGCGCGGCGGTGGGAAACGGCGCGGTCATGCGACCTGGGGTTACAACAGGGGCGGTGGGTGCGGAACCCTTTGCTGGCGGGGAGCTGGGCTGCTCGGGTTCGTACGAAACGGGGGTTTTGGGGGGTTGCGTTTCGTACCAACGCCCGGTTTTGGGGGGTTGTGTCTTGTACAAAGGGGGGTTTTGGGGGGTTGCGTTTGGTACGAACCGCCGGTTTCGAGGGGTGGTATTTTGTACGAAACGGATTTTTGTTGCTCTGACGGAATGTCGTTTCAGGGCGGGGTTGGGGCGCTGAGTTCGAGATATGTGATCAGGGGCGGGTCCGGGTGCAAGGGGGGTGAGGCAGGACTGTGCCGGCTGGCGGCGTTTAGAATTTAACACGGAGCGCACGTGAGGAGGCAGGGAGAACCGCGGAGGGAAGTCAGGTCGGCGAATGGGCGGGGAAATGTCGCGCCGATAATGGTTGGTTTATCAGACGGCGTGGGATGGGGAGTTTGGGGGATCATCCCACTGGTTTCCGCCGCCAGAAAGGTTAATGCGCGGAGGACAACGTCCTTGACAGCTCCGGCAACGCAGTCCTCCATCGTGTTTCGGTGAGTGATATCCCGGCCAAGATATTGCGATACAGCACCGTAGCCATAGAAGCCCCCCGATATGTTTTAGCATCAATGCGAGTGGCTTTAACAAATTTGATTTTGCTTAAATAATGCGCAGAGGGCATGGAGGCTGCGGAGAGGGCTCAGCCCGGGTCGGCGGAGAGGCCGGCGGCCTCGATTCCGGCGATGGCGCAGGCTTCATCGTTATCGGAATTGTCGCCGGAGATTCCGACTGCGCCGATGATAGTGTCATTAGATTTTATCAGCACGCCGCCGGGGACGGGCACGAGGTAACCGCCGACCGCGTGGGTGACCGCGGCGATAAAATTCGGATTATTCGCGGCGCGTTTCATGAGCGTGCGTGATCCGAGGCCGAAGGCGAGGGCGCCGTGGGCTTTGCCGCGGGCGATCTCCTCGCGGCGAAGGCTCGTGCCATCTTCGGCGGCGAAGGCTTTCAGGACGCCGCGTTCATCGAGCACCACGACGGCGAGGGGCTGGAATTTTTGTGCGCGGGCATGGCGCAGCGCGGCCGTGACGATGGTTTGTGCCTGATCGAGAGTGAGGGCGGGCATTGGAGCGTTCCTGATGTGGCTATTTCGGATCGATGATCTGGAGCACGGACGGATGGTAGATTTGCCGTGTCCGGCCTGTTCGGCCTGGCGCAGGCGCTGCATGGCGAGGCGTGCGCCGGGGACGGCGACGCCCGACGTCTCTGCCATATCCAGGGCGTAGGACAGATCTTTCATCGCATAGCGTACGGAGAAGGCACGTTCCGGAAAATCCTCGGGCACCATGGATTTGAGGCCGTGGCTGCGCAACGCAAAACTATCGCCCGAGCCTTTGGCGATGGTCTGGAGCAGACGATCGGGGGGCACGCCGTTGCGGCGACCGAGCGCGATCGCCTCGGCCAGGGCGGCGACATTCTGGAAGACAAGCATGTTGTTGAGAATCTTAACTACCTGCCCGCAGCCGATGGGGCCGCAATGGGTGATATCGGTTCCCATGGTTTCAAGGACGGGCCTGATATGGTCGAAGACGGTTTCGCTTGCACCGACCATGATGGAGAGTTCGCCGCGGGCCGCGGCTTCACGTGTGCGGGCGACCGGCGCGTCGGCGAAGCCAATGCCACCCTGCTGCAGGCGGTGTCCTATTTCGCGCGTTAGGTCGACGGGTGAGGTGCTGGTATCGGCGACGCACTGGCCCGGGACGAGGCGAGGCTGCAAGGCGGCGAGCACCATTTCGACAGCGCGGCCATCGGGCAAAGAGAGCAGGACGAGGTCGCATTGCTGGGCGATCTGCTGGGGGGTGGCGGGTTGAACGCCGGCTTCCGCGAGGCGATCCAGGGGTTCGGTTCGGAGATCGTAGCCGAGGACGGGAACGCCGGCGCGGCGGGCGAGATTGCCGCACATGGCCTCTCCCATCACGCCGAGGCCGATGAAGCCGATTGTTGCGATCGGGCGGAGGGGTGTTTCCATCGGGGCAGTGTGTGGGGTTGAAGGGCGCGGTCAAGGGGCGGGTTTTGGGGGGTGGCGGCAGCGCTTGACGGCGTCCTTTCCCGACCGCATTTGCGAGGAGGTGTGCGAAAGAAGAGCTCATGCAGGACCCTGAAGCGCTGATGGATAAAATCCGGGCACTACCACCGGATCGGATTGCCGAGATCGAGGATTTCGTGGCGTTCATTACGGCTCGCGAGCGGGAACGTGCCGTTTCGCGCGCCGCGGCGGCCGCGAGCGAGCCGGCCTTCGCGATGATCTGGAACAATCCGGACGATGACGTCTATAATCACGTTTGATTTTGGGGACGTCGTGCTTGTGCCGTTCCCTTTCACAAATCAGGAGACTTCGAAGCGGCGGCCTGCCGTGGTTGTCAGCAATTCGGCATACAATGGAGGCAGGCCGGACGTTGTGGTTATGGCCGTGACTAGCCAACTCCATCCGAATCCCCTCCGTCGGCGAAGTATGGGTGAAGGAATGGCAACTGGCCGGCCTTATGAAGCCGTCGGCCATCAAGCCGGTATTTGCCACTTTGAGCAGCGCCTTATCATCCGGCAACTTGGAAAATTACAGGCGGGGGACAAGGCAGAACTGAGAACTGCAATCAAGGATACGATCGGGTAGAGTTATTACTTTGTAACTATATTTGCGGCCTCCTGCGCTATCATCAATTCCTCGTCGGTGGGGATGACGCGCACCTCGATCCGGCTTTGCGGGGTGCTGATGCGGGTGTGGTTGCGCGTGTTCGCCTGCGCGTCGAGTTCTATGCCAAGCCATGCGAGTTTCGTGCATACCGCTTCGCGTATTGCCGCTGAGTTCTCGCCGATGCCGGCGGTGAAGATGAAGCCGTTCAGGCCTTCGAGCGAGCTGACCAGGCCGCCGGTTTCCCGCGCGATCCGGAACACGAACAGCTCCACCGCCTCACGCGCGGCTTGTTCCCTGCTTGCGAGCAGCGTGCGCATGTCGTTGCTTATGCCTGAGACCCCGGCGAGGCCGGATTGTTCGTAGAGCATGTGCTCCATATCGGCTGCGCTGATTTCATGCGTCTGCTGAATGTACAGGATCGCGCCGGGATCGGTGGTGCCGCAACGCGTGCCCATCACCAGACCATCGAGGGCGGTGAATCCCATGGTGGTATCGACGCTGGTTCCGTTGCGCATCGCGCACAGGCTTGCGCCATTGCCGAGATGTGCGACGATGACACGCCCGCTTGCGAGCTCGGGGGCGGTTTCCCGCAATTTTTGGGCGATGAAAGCGTAGGACAGGCCATGAAATCCGTATCGCCGGACACCTTCCGTGGCGAACCGGCGCGGCAGCGCGAGACGTGTGGCGACGGGCGGCATCGTGCGGTGGAAGGCCGTATCGAAGCACGCGACCTGCGGCAATTCCGGACGGATTTTTTGAATTGCGCGGATAGGCGAGAGGTTGTGCGGCTGATGCAGCGGGGCGAGCGGCGTCAGGCGGTCGAGCTTCGCCAGCAACTCGGGAGTGACCGCTTCAGGTCCGTGCAGGTCAGGTCCGCCATGCACGATCCGGTGTCCTGCCGCGATCAGGTGATCGCCGCCGAGATGAGAATCCACCCATATCAGCAGCGTGTGCAAAAGCGTTTCGTGCGTTTGCGTCGCGGCGCCGGGCCAGCGCTGTTCCTCGAGAACGCGGCCTGAGGGTGATTTGGCCTGAAAGTGCGGTGCGTGTCCGATCGATTCGATCTGGCCGCGCGAGGAGAGATGAAGCTGCCCGGCGTTGGCGCTGTTTGGTTTCCGCGCGGCCGCCCCACCAACCCCGCGCGCGTATAAAGCGAATTTAATGCTGGAGGAGCCGGCATTCAACGCGAGAACGGCTTCGGTCATCGGGGGTGGAACCTGCGTGAGGTGGGGTTTCTAACAGCAAATCCGCGCTTCACCGAGATGGCCGGGTCAAGCCCGGCCATGACGGGACGTCGGACTGGCTGTCACCTATCCGTGATGGGCTGAGGCAGGTGGGCGGTGGCAAACTCGGGCGACGGCAGGAGGATGCAGATGAAACTGACGGAACAGCGGACGCGGCAGCTGGATTTGTTTGTTCGCTCCGCGAACTATCTGGGCGCAGCGCAGATTTATTTGTGCGGCAACTATCTGGTGCAAGAGAGGCTGACGCCGGCGCACATCAAGCCGCGCCTGCTCGGACACTGGGGCACCCAGCCGGGATTGAATTTGATCTACGCGCATCTGAACCGGCTGATCCAGGACACGGGGACGCAGACCATGCTGATGGTGGGTCCGGGTCATGGCGCGCCGGCCATTCTTGGCTGTTTGTGGCTGGAAGGCACGATGGGAGAGATTTATCCGGTCTACTCGCGCGACCGGGAGGGGCTGGACAAGCTGATCCGGGCATTTTCCTGGCCAGATGGTTTCCCGAGCCATCTAACGGCACTGACGCCAGGTGCGATCCATGAGGGGGGCGAGCTGGGTTATTCGCTGCTGCACGCGTTCGGCGCGGCGATGGACAATCCGGATCTTGTCGTCGCGTGCGTTGTCGGCGACGGTGAGGCGGAGACGGGTCCGCTTGCCTGTTCGTGGCATTCGCCGAAGTTCATGGATCCGCGGCGTGACGGAGCGGTGCTGCCCATTCTGCACCTTAATGGCGTCAAGCTTTCGGGGCCGACGATATTGTCTCGCATCACCAGTGGAGAGCTGGCGGCCTTTTTCCAGGGCTGCGGATGGGTCATGCGCGAAGTGGCGGGCGATGCTCCGGCAAAGCTGCACCAGCCGTTGGCGGAGGCGCTTGACTGGGCGCATGGGGAAATCCGCAACAGGCAGGAACAGGCACGGCGGGGTGGGGGAGGAACGTTCTACAGCGGCTGGCCGTTGATAGTCTTGCGGACACCCAAGGGGATGACTGCGCCGGCGATGCTGGATGGCGAGCCGCTCGTGGGCACATTCCGCAGCCATCAGGTGCCGATCGTCGATCCGCGCAGCAATCCCGAGCATCTGCGTTTGCTCGAGCAATGGCTGCACAGTTACAGGCCGGAGGAGCTGTTTGATTCCCAGGGACGGCCGGTGTCCGAGGTGACGGCGGTAATACCGGAGCCGGAGCGGATGATGGGCCGCGTGCAGCAGGCCAATGGAGGATTGATCAAGAAGCCGTTGCAGCTGAGCCGGTTCGAAGAGTGTGCAGTGAGCCTTGAACGGCAGGGCGCGGCGGAAGCGGAAAATATGAGTGTTCTGGGGAAGTGGCTGCGCGATGTATTCCGCGACAATCCGGATAGTTTCCGCCTGTTCTGCCCGGACGAGACCAACTCCAACAGGCTGGGGGCGGTGTTCGACGTCACCAATCGCGCGTGGGATCTGCCACGGGTGTCATCGGATGTCGGGCTTGCGGTGGACGGGCGGGTGATGGAGATCCTGTCGGAGCATTGTTGCGAAGGCTGGCTGGAGGGCTACGTACTTTCCGGACGGCACGGTATTTTCGCCTGCTACGAGGCGTTCATCGGCATCATCGACACGATGATGGCGCAGTATGCGAAATGGCAGAAGATGTCTGCGACGTTGCCGTGGCGGAAACCGGTGGCGTCACTAAACTTTCTGCTCAGCAGTCATGTGTGGGAGCAGGACCATAATGGGTACAGTCATCAGGGGCCGACGTTCATAAATACGATGTTGATGAAGAAGGCATCGCAGGTGCGGATTTATCTCCCGCCGGATGCCAATTGCCTGCTGTCGGTGATGGATCACTGTCTGCGTAGCGAGAACTACCTGAACCTTATCGTTGCTTCCAAGAAGCCGCAGTGGCAGTGGCTGGATATCGACGCGGCCAAGAAGCATTGCGCGCGGGGTGCCTCGGTTTGGCAGTGGGCGTCCTCGGAGGGTGAGCCGGATGTGGTGCTGGCGGCGGCCGGTGATATTCCCACGCGGGAGACGGTTGCGGCTGCGGCGCTTTTGCGTGAGGCGATTCCCGAGCTTCGTGTTCGTGTAGTAAATGTGGTGGACCTGATGACGCTGGAATTGAAGGGCGATCATCCGCATGGGATGGACGACGACAGTTTCAATGCGCTGTTCACCGAGGCGGCGCCGGTGATTTTTGCATTTCACGGTTATTCGCTGGTGATCCATGAGCTGATCTACCGGCGGCACGATCCGGGCCGGTTCCATGTGAAGGGCTATATGGAGGAAGGGACGACCACCACGCCGTTCGACATGCTCGTGGTCAATGGTATCAGCCGCTACCACATTGCGATCGAGGCGCTGCACCGGTCATCGCGCCTGCTGTCGGTTGCCGGGGATGTGATCCGGCGGTTCCAGGATACGCTGACGGCCCACAAGGCGTATATCACCGAGCATGGGGAGGATATGCCGGTGATTGCCAACTGGCGCTGGCAGCCTGCGTGATCGCGAGGACCGCGTCGGCCACCTGGTCGGGCGCGTCGTAATGGATCATGTGACCGGCGTTCTGTAGCAGCCGGAATGTGCTACCGGGTATAGCCTGGTGGAGACGCTGCGCGTGAGGACGGGTGTTTACGACGCGGTCGCCGGCCCCTGCGAAGATTGTCACGGGTATGCGCAACGCGCCGTAGTGTTTGCTGAGCCGGCGGACGCTTTGTGTCATTGCGGCGGTATCCAGCACGCTTGCGCGGATGTGCGACGGCCGCAGGGCGAGGGGAAGCGGGTAGTTGTCGCGGAACGACGGCGGAACCGGCGAAGGGGCGAATATGGCGCGCAGAGCGCCGGGCTGCAGCAGGCGGACTGCGACAGGCCACAGGGTGTGGTAGAGAAGGCGCCCGACCAGCGGCACGGCGGTGATTGAAACCAGGGCCGCATCGAGGCGCCGTTGCGGAAAGTAGTAGCCGGCGAGCAGAACCAGTCCCGCCGTGTCCGGCGGATCGGCGGCGGCCATTGCAAGTGCAACCAGCGTTCCCCAGGAATGGCCCACCACGATCGGCTTGCGGACGCCGATGCGTCGGAGGGCTGTGCGGATAAGATCGGCCTGCGCCTGGGCGGTCCAGCTTGTGGCGCCTGGTCGTTCGCTGTAGCCGAAGCCCGGGCGGTCGAAGGCGATCACGCGATGGGTGACGGCGAGCCGTCCGGCGAGGCCGCTGACAAAGAAGTCCTCGGCGACCGCTCCGTTGCCATGCAGCAGTACCGACGGGAGGCCCTGAGCCCTGCTCGATGTAGTGCAGCCGCACGCCGCCGACGCGGATGAAAGAGCCTCGCGGCTTGTGGCGTTGCTCGGCCTGGCGCGCGGCCAGGGTGTTGAACAGAGCGAGTCCGGCGAGCGACAGAAGTCCGGCGAGCGACAGAAGTCCGGCGGTGGGGAGAATGAATGGGTGATGGATAAGGGCGTTAAGCTTTGACCCCTTCCCCGTCGGGTCCCACCTCCGGCCGGCCCGAGGGCAGGCCTGCCGCAAGCTCTCGCAAGGGGAGGGGGTTTGGTGGACGGCCACGCCTGATTTAATCCGCGGGCGGGCCGCTAACTGCCTTGATGTAGCGCCGCACGGAGTAATCCAGGGCGGCCTTGCCGCCGGTCGGTATGATACGGTCCCACCATGCGCCATAGATCGGATCGAATGGCCAGGATTGGAGCACGTGCGCGATATGCCGGACGGAGGAAGCGTCGAGCGGGATGAGGTCCGGATAGCTGCGCATGAAACTGACTCGCTTGTCCGGGCAGACCTGCAGGATGTCGCCCGACAGCAGCGCACCCTTGCCGCCGGCGCCGGCCGCCCAGTGCAGCACGGTGCCTCCGGCGAAATGACCGCCGCAGCGGATCAGTGTTATGCCCGGGGCAATTTCGTTGGTTTCGCCTTCCCAGAACCTGTACGCGGTCCGTGCGCATGGCCCATTGCCGGTCGGCCGCGTGCAGCCAGATGGGTGCATCGAACGCCGCGGCAAACTCGACCATCGAGGCGTAATAGTGCGGGTGGGAGATCGCAATTCCGGCCAAGCCGCCGAGTGCGCGCATGATCTCGATCGTCGCGTCGTCGACGAAGCTGATGCAGTCCCACAGGATATTTCCCTGCGGCGCGCGCACCAGCAGCGCGCGCTGGGCGATGGCGAAGGCGGGGAAGGTGCCAATTCCGAGCAGTCCCGGTTCGAGCTGAGAGAACGCGTTGTGGTGGGTCCGGCGCATCTGCTCGAGCGTGGTCCAGGACTGGCCGAGCGGGTTCACGTATTGCCGCTCCTCCTGGCAGATGGTGCAACCTTCCGGCGGTTTGTCACCCGGCGGGTACTGCGTGCCGCAGGTGGTGCAGATGAAGGCGGGCATCAGTGCAGCTTCACCGCAGGCGCCGTCCGGCGCGACAGGCCGCGCGAAAGCATGCCGAGAACCGTTCGCCACCAGCCATGCAGCGCCTGCTCGTGCATAGTATGTAATGATCTGTACATGACGCGTGCGAACACTCCCTCGATGAAAATGGCCCGTCCCAGCAGAAAGCCCATGAGATTGCCCACCGTGCTGTAGCCGCCCAGGGAGACCAGGGAACCGAAATCCCTGTAGGTAAATGGCAGCAGGGCTTCGCCGCGCAAGCGCCGCTCGATCTGGCGCACCATGTGCGAGGCCTGTTGATGCGCTGCCTGCGCCCGCGGCGGCACGGGTGTAGGAAAGCCGCGGCGGGGACAGGCGGCGCAGTCGCCGATCGCGAAAATATCCGCATCGCGCGTGGTGCGGAGGGTCTGTTCCACCACAAGCTGGTTGATGCGGTTGACCTCCAGCCCGTCAAGATGGCTCAGCACGTCGGGCGCCTTGACGCCGGCGGCCCAGACCACAAGCGCCGAAAAGATAAAGCTCCCGCCAGCAAGTTTCACGCCCTCGGCAGTTACTTCGGCAACGCGGGCGTTGGTGCGCACTTCCACACCCATTTCATCCAGCAACTGTCTTGTCGCGGTGGAGATGCGCTCGGGCAGGCCGGGGAGAATCCGTTCCGCGGCTTCCAGCAGCAGGATGCGGATGTCGCGCCCTGGGTCGATCCGGTCGAGGCCGTAGGCGACGACCTCGCGGGTCGTGTGAAGCAATTCGGCCGCGAGCTCCGTTCCCGTTGCGCCGGCGCCGATGATGACCACGTGAAGCTGGCCGGGTTGCACGGGCTGCTCCTGCGCCTGGGCCCGCAGACATGCATTCACCAGTCGGCGGTTGAACCGCACCGCCTGAGCGGTGGTTTCGAGCGGAACGGCATGCTCGGCGACGCCCGGAGTGCCGAAATCGTTGGTGATGCTGCCGATGGCGATGACCAGCGTGTGGTAGGGCAGGCTGTCGGGCGACGTAATCTCGCGGCCCTCCTCGTCGAAGGTTGCGGCCAGACGCACCTGCTTCGCTGTGCGATCGAGCCCGGTCATCTCGCCGTAGCGGTAACGGAACCCGCTCCAGTGCGCCTGGGCGAGATAGTTCACCTCGTATTCGCCGGGATCCATGCTTCCGGCGGCGACCGCGTGCAGCATGGGCTTCCAGAGATGCGTGCGGGCGCAGTCGACCAGTGTGACGCTTACGGATTTCCGGCGAGCGAAGCGACGCCCGAGCCGGGTTGCGAGTTCCAGCCCGGCGGCGCCACCGCCGACCACCACGACGTGGTGCGGCGATTCCGAACCGGTGGCGCTATCCGCGGACATTGGTCAGTCGCGCAGCAGAGTGTCGATCTCCGCCGGGTCGACGTCCTCCACAAGAGCAGGACGCCATGCGGGCTTGCGGTCTTTGTCCACGACCATGGCGCGGACGCCTTCGATGAATTCGCGATAGGGCGTGATGGTTCTCGTGGCGCGAAGCTCGGCGTCGAGGCACTGGCGCAAGGTGCGGGTCTCACCCAGATGCAGCAGGCGCAGGGACCATACCAGGGAGGATGGTGACATTGTGCGCAAGATCGCCGCGGTCTGCGTGGCGAATTCGCCGGGGTCGCGCTCCAGGGTTGCGAGCATCTGGCTCATATCATGCGATCCGAGGCATGAATTGATGGCCGCGCGGTGCGGTGCCAGCGAGAAGGGCGGCAGCGGGGCTGCGTATCGGGCCAGCGCCGCAGGGCCATCTTCCGCCAGCGCGCGGGATAACTCGGGCAGATGCTGGCGCGGGGTGAACTGCGTCGCCAGGCCGGCGTGGACCGAATCTGCGCCGCTCATCCGCGTGCCGGTCAGCGCAAGGTAGAAGCCGAGGCGGCCGGGCAGGCGCGGCAGGAAGTAGGTGGCGCCGATATCGGGGAAGAAGCCGATGGCGGTTTCAGGCATGGCAAACACTGCATGCTCGGTGGCGACGCGGTACGCGCCGTGGACGGAGACACCGATTCCGCCGCCCATGCAGATGCCGTCGATCAGGGCGACGTAGGGCTTTGGGTATTCGGCGATCAGGAAATTAAGCCCATACTCTTCGTTGAAGAACGCTTCCACATGTTCTGTCTGCCTGTTCAGGTGGAATTCGCGTATTGCGCGAATGTCACCGCCCGCGCAGAAGGCACGGTCGCCGGCGCCCTCGATCACCACGGCGTGGACGTGTGGATCGTCGCGCCATTGCCGCAATGCCTGTGTGCAGGCGCGGATCATGCCGATATCGAGCGCGTTCAGCGCCTTTGGACGGTTCAGCACGATGCGCCCCATACGTCCATCGCGGAACGCCTTTACGCTTGCCTCGCCGGGCATGCCCCTCTCCCTCTGTCCGAAACTCGCTATAGCGGCGGCTTTCGGCGTTGCCCATTGGCCGCGTTGCCCATTGGCCGCATGGCCTGTAGCGTCGCCCCGGAATGAGAGGTCTGTGGAACCCCCTCGTGATGCTGGCCCGAGTATCGCCCGCGCTGGCCGCGGTGCTGTGGCTGTCGGTTGGACCGGCGGCGGCGCGCGATCTGACCGTGGTGTCGCGCGGGGCTGCGATGGCGGAAGCGGTGCATAATGTTTTCGTGACCCCGTTTACATCCGCAACCGCCATCCCGGTCACCGAGCAGACCTGGGAAGGCGGCGTTGCGGCGCTGAAAACAGCATCCGACCAATGGGATGTCGTCGCGCTCGATCCCGAGGAGACAGTTGCGGCGTGTTCCGGCGGCTTGCTGGAAAAGCTCGATTGGTCACAGATCGGCGGCAAGGATCATTATCAGCCGGTCGGCCTGTCGGATTGCACGGTCGGCGCCACCGTGTTCGCTATCGTTCTTGCCTGGGACCGCGACAAGACCTCCGGTATGCCAAACTGGGCCGATTTCTGGGATGTGGCGAAGCTGCCCGGAAAGCGCGGCCTGCGCCGGAGCGTGCGCGGCAATCTGGAAATCGCGCTGATGGCCGACGGGGTCGCGCCGGGGGATGTTTACAAGACGCTGGGGAGCAGCGATGGCGTGGATCGCGCGTTCCGCAAGCTCGATCAGCTCAAGCCGTATATTGTCTGGTGGCAGACGGAAGCCGAGGCGGCGAAGATTCTCGCATCCGGGGACGTTCTTATGACCAGCGCACCGTCGGACCAGATCGTGATGGCGGGACACAGCGCGCATCGCAATTTCGGCATTCAGTGGACGGACAGCGTCTATGATCCGTATGGCTGGGGCATCATCAAGGGCAGCCCCAATCTGCGTCTGGCGGAGCAGTTTTTGTATTTCGCCGGCACGGGGGCCATCGAGGCGCGGATGGTGGAGAAATTCGGTCTTGGCGGGCTTGCCAAGGGGTCCAACGAGTTGCTGCCCGCCGACGTTCAGGCGCTGTCGCCGACTGCCGCGGCCAATATGAAGGGTGGGTTGCAGGAAGATGCGGGCTTCTGGCACGACAATCTTGCCAAGCTGCACCAACGCTTCGAGGCGTGGCTTTCGCATTAGACTTTTGTCGGAAGTTGGGTTTGCGCGGCCGCTCCGCTACTTCGCGCGCGCATAGCCGAATTCCTTCGGGTTCCGGGTATAGTCCGAGGGCAGGCTCTCTCCCGCACGGCGGGAGGGGTGAAGGTTGACGCGATTCCCAGTTTTTCAGCAAACTGTTAGACGCCCGCGTCATGACGAGTGACGCGGCTGGCCTGGCAATCCGCGATTCGCCCAGGCGTTCGAACTCTTGCCTTCTCTGGTCACCTGACGGCTTCCGCGGCTGCGCCGCTGTGGCGGCGGGCGATGGATGCGGCGCGCAAGGCGAAGGGCCGCATCATGGTGCTTGATCTGGCCGCGCTGGAATCCTGCGATATGGCGGGTGCGACGCTGCTGGTCGCGGCGGAGCAGGCGCATGAGGCTCCGGCGGAGCTGACCGGCGCGAGCGAGCAGGTTGCCGAGCTGCTGGCGCTGGCGCGGAGGGCGGCCGCCACGCCTTCTCCGACGGCCGCACCGGGAGCCGGTTCGTTCAGCATGCGGGAGCTGCTGCTGCCGGGCATCATGGCTGCGGCCAGCGGGTTCGCGTTCCTGGGCGAGGCGGCAGTTGCGCTGCTCCGGCTTCCGCTTCGCGGGCGGATGGTGCGCGGGTCGGATTTTTTCCGGTTTGCGGAGCAGGCCGGGGTGCGCGCGGTGCCGCTGGTGGTGCTGCTGGGGTTTTTGATGGGACTGATCCTGGCGTTCCAGTCGGCCGTGCCGATGCGCCAGTTCGGTACCGAAATCTACGTGGCGAATCTGGTATCCGTGAGCCTGACGCGGGAACTGGGCCCGCTGCTGGCAGCCGTGATCCTGGCGGGGCGCACGGCCTCGGCGTTCGCGGCGGAGATCGGCACGATGAAGGTGAACGAGGAGGTCGATGCCCTGGTCACAATGGGCCTCGATCCTATGACCATGCTCGTGCTGCCCCGGATGGGGGCTGCGCTTCTGGTGATGCCGGCGCTTGCCCTGCTGCTGACCGTGGCAGGACTGGCGGGCATGGCGGTGGTGATGCGGGGGTTCGGCTACTCGCTGCCGATCATCGAAGCGCAGGTGCAGTACTGGACGCCGGCGTCGGATCTGATCCAGGGGCTGGCGAAAGCCGCGGTGTTCGGACTGGTGATCGCGGCCATCGGCTGCCGTTCCGGGCTTGGCACGGGGGTTGGGCCCAGGGCGGTGGGGGTCTCGGCCACCGCTGCGGTGGTCGGCGGCATTGTCGCCACAATCGTGCTGGATGGCGTGTTTGCGATTTTTTTCAACCGGCTCGGCTGGTAATGGCCGATCCCGTCATCCAGGTGGAAGACCTTACCCAGCGCTTTGGCCTGCGCACCATCTATCGTGACGTTACCTTCACCGTATCGGAGCATGAGGTCTTTGTGATCCTGGGCGGATCCGGATCGGGCAAATCCACGTTGCTGAAGCAGTTGATCGGCCTTCTGCCGCCAGCGACGGGGCAGATCGAGATACTCGGCAGGACGGTCACCGGGGCCGACGCCCACACCGCCTGGCGCGAGGTCCAGCGGCAGATCGGGGTGATGTTCCAGTCAGGCGCGCTGTTCGGGTCGATGACGCTGCTGCAGAACGTCATGCTGCCGCTGGAGGTGTTTACACCCCTGCCGATTGAGGCACGGGAGGCCGTTGCGCGGGTGAAGCTGGGGCTGTTCGGTCTTGCGGACGCCGCCTTGTTGTATCCGGCCGAAATCTCCGGCGGGATGACCAAGCGTGCGGCGATTGCCCGGGCCATGGCGCTCGATCCGCCGCTGCTTTTTCTGGATGAGCCGTCGGCTGGGCTTGATCCGATCACCTCGGCCGGGCTGGACCGGCTGATCCTGGACCTGCGCGACGATGTGGGAGCTACCCTGGTTGTGGTGACGCACGAACTGCCCTCGATTCTGGCGATTGCCGATCGCTGCCTGATGCTGGACCGGCATGCATTTCCGGATGCCGGGGGTGTGATTGCGACCGGCGAGCCCCGCCGGCTTGGGGAGGAAAGCGACAACCCGGTGGTGCGTGCCTTCTTCCGCCGCGAAACGCTGCCGGCGGGGGCGGTCTGATGGAGGGCCGCGCCGCTTACATCAAGGTCGGGGTGCTGATCGTCGCCGCGATTGCGATTGGCCTGGCGCTGGTGTGGTTCCTCAACGGCGGGCAGATCAATCACGGCGAACTGATGGAGACATATTTCAGCGAGTCGGTGCAGGGGCTGCAGAACGGGTCGAACGTGCAGTATCGCGGCGTCACCGTCGGAAAAGTCACCCAGATCAGCGTGGTGAGCGCGGTGTACGGCAACTCGGAGGCCGATGTTCAGGAGCCACTGTACCGGCAGGTGATGGTGCGCTACCTGGTGGACACGAAGAAGATCGGACCGTTTCCAAGTATCGATGACGCTGTGAGGATCGGGCTTCGCGCCAGGCTGGGAAGCCAGCTGATCACCGGCATATCGTATATCGACCTGGATTTCGTGGATCCGACATCCTACCCGGCGCAAAAAGTGCCGTGGACGCCGGAGGCCGCCTATGTGCCCTCGATGCCCAGCACATTCGCCGAGGTGCAGAATGCCGGGCAACAGGTTCTGGCGAAGCTTGATCAGGTGGACATCGCGAAGCTGGTTTCCTCGTTAACCTCGCTTTCCGAGAACCTGAACACCGAAGTGACCAGCGGCGACACGCATAAGATGATCGCATCCGCGACGAAGCTGTTCGATACCGCGGATGCATCGGTGAAGGCGGCTGATCTGGCGGGACTGAGCGAGGATCTGCGGAAGACGACGGATTCGCTGCGGGCGCTGGCGAACAATCCGGACCTGCAGAAGCTGCTTGCGAATGGGGCACTGGCGACCGACCGGCTTGCGGATATCACGTCGCGCATGAGCCGCCTGATCAATTCGCTGAACGCCACGGTGCGGCAGGCGCAATCGGGCACGACGGCGCTGCAGGAGGGGCTTACGCCGATTCTGCGGAATCTTTCGGCCACATCGCAAAACCTTCGGGATCTGGCGGAGTCGCTGCGGCAATATCCCGCCCAGGTGCTGAGCGGACCCCCGCCCCCGGTGAGGGGACCGCTGAAGTGAGACGACTTGCGCGGCGGGGACTGGTATTGCCGCTGGCGGCACTTGCCGCGTGCAGCGTGCTGCCGCAGCCCAAATACGTGCAGCAAACTCAATGGCCGCTGAACGTGCAGCGTCCACAGGATCTGCCGCGGCCATCACATGGAAAGGTGCTGCTCGTGCGTGACGTGCAGGCTGCGCCTGGCGTCGATCAGCGCGGGCTGCAATGGCTGCAACCCGACGGCAGCGTGCATATCGATTTCTACAATCAATGGACGGTCGTTCCTTCCCAGGCGGTGACGAACGATCTGCAGCAATGGCTGGCGGCGTCGGGGTTGTTTGCGGGCGTGGTGGGCAGTGGCACCGGCCTGTTGCCGAATCTGATCCTGAACGCGCAGCTGATCCGGTTCGTCGCCGATCCGCGGACGTTGACGGCGCATGCCGCCGTGCTGATCACGCTGGTCAATCCGAACGCCTCGCCGCCGCGGGTGCTGTTGCAGCAAACCATCGCGGGGGACGCTGCCATGCCGGTGGACCGGCCGGAGGGGGTGGTGGAAGGGCTGCGGGCGGCGCTGGCGGTGGCAATGGGGAAGATCGAGGCGGCGGTGGCGCGGTACGCGCGGTAGCGCAGTTCGGGCTGTCCGCCCCAACCTGAAGCGCTTTTCCCTGAAGCGCGCCAGGTTTTGGCTTTAGGAGGCCATCGTGGTGCCTCGGCCAGAATAATATGTCATCACTAACCGGGTATCCCGGGCTGAAATTTGAACAAATGATACCAATTAGGGATGGCCAGATGTAGGATCGCGCGAGGCAGACCAGGTATTTCATAGAAATCCTGAATTAATTCTCCGATCCACTTCGCGACAAAGAATGACAAAGAATGAGGAGAAAATTCGATGAGTCCGTTTACGCGCCTGACCGGTTTGCCCGTTGGAAGGCGTGGCGCGACCCACAGGCAACCGCCGCCACGCAAAATATCACGCGCCGCTGCAGCTCTGCTCATGGCCATCTCCCTGTCTGGGAGCGCCGTCGTCCTGAGTGCCTGCAACACGACGGCGGGTGTTGGCCAGGACGTCTCGGCGACGGGGCATGCGGTCACCGGCGCGGCGGAACGGACCAAACAGGCGTTCTGAGGCTAGGAATGCCGCTCCCGGCCCTGGCAGGGCCTGTTCAGGCAAAGGCGCAGTAAGATCGTCAACAACACGGGAGAGGGTACCGTCGTCGATATCCTGCTGGGTATCGTGGGAGCGATCGTTGGCGGTTGGCTGTTCAATGCAGTGGGCGCTTCTGGCGTAAACGGCCTTAACCTCTACAGCGTGGTGGTTGCCGTTGTCGGCGCGAGCATTATCCTGATCCTGTATCACGCCTCCTTTCGCCCCCGCCTCAGGTAGCGTCAGCAGATTCGGGCTATCCGCCGACACGAGTGGTCGACGTGGGCGGCGCGAGCGTCCCGCTCGGCCGGGCTGTGTTCAACCGGGGTGGTACGCAGCAATCCTCCTGGTCAGGAAGCGAGCGGTTTGGTGCCGAGTGAGCTGTGCCGTGCCGTTGGTTATAACGCAGTTACGTTTGGAGCTCCCCAGGGCCGCTGCGGCCGGTATTTCCGAAGGGATCTGGGCCATTGACCAGAAGGCCGGCGTGCAAATTTTCGAATGCGGCGGCCTGCTTTGCGGCCGGATCGCCTGGCTGCAGAAACCCCGCAATTCAGCCGGGCAGCCGAAACGTGACACAAAAAATCCGGGCCCGATATCACGGCAGCGTATTCTGTGCGGGCAAACCATTCTTTGGGGACTACAGCCGGTCAGCCAGGGTCGTTGGAAGGACGGCTCGCTGTACAATCCGGACGACGGGAAAACGTACAGCGTCGCTGCCGAGCTCCGTTCGACCGATACGATTGTGGCCCGGATATACGTGGGCGTTCCGTTGTTCGGCGAGACGAAGACCTTGCTCCGCGTTGCACGGCTCAGCGCTGAAGGCCATTGCTGAGAGACCGTTTGATTCGGCGCCGGCCTTTGGTTGGATGGTTGTCGGGGCCACACGCTCTGACGTTACTGTCCCCGGTCGAGGCCGGAGCAGGTTGTCGCGCGATCCGCGGTGGCGCGGTACGCGCGGTAGCGGCCCAGAGTACCGAGAACCGCTTTCACCCGTCCTGGATATGGTCGTGTAGTCTGCGGGGCGACAGCCAGGGCGCTCGATTTCGGGACCAGGAAATTTCGACTTCCGGACGATCCGATTCAGCATCATAGGCGCACTGCGGAATTTGTTCGACACCCTGACAGCGGCTTGTGGTAGGGGCGTTGTACAGCTGGATCACGGACGGCGCGTGTTCCAGGAACGAGACGAGGGGAGGAGACAATGCAACAGGCTGACGCACCGGCTTCCTGCAACCCATGGAAGCGCCGGCAGGCTTTGCGCTGGGTGGCATCCGGTGGTGTCTCGGCTGTGGCGGCGCCTTTGTTGCATTTGGGACCATCTGGGGTCACGCTCGGGTTGAGAGCGGCCGCGCGGCAACCGCCAGCCAGATATTGAGCCAGCGCCCGTTCCCGATCCGTCCTGAGTTCGCCCGATACTATTTGGAAGCATACTACCCCGCGATCGCCGGACCTGACGTTCATTCCGGTCCACGCGAGCGGCCCGAAGGCGAAATCGTCGCCATGCTCCAGGCCTATCTGCGGCGGCAATTTCCGGGTGACACGGCCGCGCAGGCGGACGCCTTGCGCATTTACGGCAGCGATGTCGCGCGGAACAAAGTTCCTAGCCCCACCTTGCGCGCGGCAGTCACCGGCCTGAAGGGCACATTCGCCGAACCGGCTATCGACTTCCTGCTATCGGATCGCGTGAGCAAAATCGTCTTCGACTATGCACATGAAAACCAGAGCTTGGTAGAATTCTACCATAGGTGGGCCACCGCGAATGTCCGGAACGGGAAGTTGGAATATTTCCTACAGCCCGAGAACAGCGGGACGTATCCGTTCATCTTCACCGCCATCCTCGCACACGAGGCTTTGCATGAAGACAACCGCGTTGCGGGGGCGGAGGAAATGATCGCCAAGGCGGTCGAGAATTGGATGATCATCCAGATCGCCAGCCGCCATCCTGATATTATGCAGACCGATAAACTTTCCCGACGGCTGATCTCAGGGGCGATGATCCTGTATAATTCCGGCACCGGGGCGCATGTCGGGGGCTTGTATCAAACCAACCGCGACGCGCTGATCCCACCCAACTCGGCGCATTACGCCCGAAATTGGGCCCATAATGCCATCAAGATTTATGCCAACTGGGACACGCCGACCCCCGGCAACAATCTGCTCCGCCAGTGCATGCTCAACCTCGGCATTCCCGTGCAGGGCACGCCCGATTTCTCTAAAGATACGCTTGCCCTGTTCGATCGCGCGACTGGTCCTCGCGGCATGACGCAGCAGGATCTGGTCATCGCCGGCCGGAACCTCGGACTGGCTGTTCCGGTGGGCTGAAACCCCGACGGTGCCGCTGAGCCTCGCTTGGGCCGCTTACTGGCGCTCTCAAGAATAGCCCTCGAAACCTCCAGCAGAACGGGTACCGGTGGAATCCAGCTCTTGAAGGCGGGATGGCAAAGCGCCGGACCCGCGTCCGGCGCTTTCGCATAAGAGCCGCAATGACCGCCCCCGCCGAAATCGCCGCGGTCGCACCTTCGCCATCATCTCCCAACCGGACGCCTGGATGAGTATCGAGCGGGAGCGCGGCATCTATGTCGCGCCGAAGCAGGCCTCGCGCAGGGCGTCCAGGGCGTGGCCCACCATTCCGTCGCTGCCCTCCTCGCGTGCCGTGGGCATACGGTGCCAGCCGCCTCGTAGCTGAACAGGCCTGATAGCTCGAATGGATGCGATGGGGCTGGCGTTCGATGCTGTCGAAGATCACTGTCGCCCGGCCAGCCGCATAGTAGTAGCCCGCGAACACCCCCGCGGAGCAGAGCCCGGCACTGCCCCCATCGAGAAAGCACAGAGGTTTCATTGCGCCGGCTCATGGCGGTCTGCAACGCCATGGCGGCATCCGAGGCTGGCGGCAAGTACGGCAGAGAGCAGGGCGGAGCCGGCGCGCGGCAGGCCGGAGACGAAATGGGCTGGATTGTCCATGATGCGCCTGTCGCCGGCCCGCCCCGCCGAAGATGCGTGAACACAACGCTGCGGCAGCGCACTCGCCGTTTGTCACTGATGGCGCCGGCGTGTTCGGCGCGGGCCGAAGGTCTCGGGTCTCTCCAGCTCTCAATCCGCGGCATGCCGGCTTCCCGGCCGGCGCATGAAACCACGGTGCGTGGCTGACTATATACGCGCATACCATAAGCGGTTGCTACGATCATCATGGACCAGCCAGGACGCATTCTTCTTCTTCTATCCGAAGCGAGCCGCCTGCTCTCGCTGGAGGCGGCGCGGGAGGCGCGTGCGCAGGGCCTGAGCCGAGCGCAGTGGGCGATTCTGGAAATTCTGGAGCGGACGCCTGGGTTGACCCAGCGGGAGATCGCCGAGCGGTTGAATGTGGAGCCGATCACGGTGGCGCGGATGCTGGACCGGCTATGCGCGCGGGGAGTTGTCGAGCGCCGGCCTGACCCGGCGGACCGGCGGGTGTGGCGGATTCATCTGAGCGAGGACGGGGCGCGGGTGCGGGAGACCACTTCGGACCGGCGCGAGGCGCTGGGCCATGAGATCACATCCGGGCTGCCGGCGGAGATTACGCGGGCGATGGAGCGGGGCCTCGTTCAGGCGGTGGCGGCGCTGGAGGCAGACACGGCCTCGAGCTGCAAGGAGGCGGCATAAATGCCTGACGGAATGACGGCGGAGATACGCCGCGAGCAGGGGATTGCCCGGCGCGAGGCGGATGAGATGCGCTCACGGCCGGTCGCCGGCGGGCGGATGCGGGGCGGAAGCAGGCGGAAGCTGGTGCGGTATGGTCTGTTCGCGTTTGGCGCGATCGTGCTGGTCGTTGCGGGGCTGTATTACTGGCTGAGCGGCGGGCAGTACGTGGAGACGACGGATGCCTACGTGCAGGGGAATGTGCTGACAGTATCAACCGACGTGGGCGGCATTGTCGCGGATATTCCGGTGAAGGAGGGGCAGCATGTAACACAGGGGCAGCTGCTGTTCCGGCTTGACCCGCTGAAGTTCCAACTCGCGGTGAATCAGGCGCAGGCCAATGTGGCGCAGACCAAGCTGAATCTCGAAAGCCTGAAGGCGGACTACGAGCAGGCGGTGCGTCAGCTGGCGGCGAAGCAGGCGGTGGTGAGCGCGGACCAGGCGACGTACGACCGCTATGCGGCGCTGGTGAAGCAGGAGGCGGTGACGCGCCAGCAGTACGATGACGCGAAATACAAGCTGGCGCAGGACCAGGCGGCGGTGGGCGGCGCGGAAGCGGCGGTGAAGGCGGCGCTAGCGAAGCTGGGCGGTGACGCCGCGCTTCCGGTGGAGCAGATGCCGGCGTACCTGCAGGCCGAAGCGCAGCTTGGCGAGGCGCAGCGGGAGCTGGCGCATTCCCTCGTGCGGGCGCCGTTTGATGGCGAGGTGACACAGGTTAGCAAGTTACAGCCGGGCCAGTTTCTGCCGGCGGGAACGGCGGCATTCGGGTTGGTTGCGACGGACGGGATGTGGGTGGCGGCGCAGCCGAAGGAAACGAAGCTGACCTATGTGCGCCCGGGCCAGCCGGTGACGATTTCGATTGATTCCTATCCGGGGACGACATGGCACGGTACGGTGCAGAGCGTGGCGCCGGCGACGGATTCGGAGTTTTCCGTGCTGCCGGCCGAGAACTCCTCGGGCAACTGGGTGAAGGTGGTGCAGCGGGTCCCGGTGCGGGTGACGCTGCAGCAGGCGGCTGGCGAGCCTGCGTTATCGGCCGGAATGAGCGCCGAGATTTCCATCGACACGGGGCATAAGCGGCATCTTTCGGACCTGTTCTGATGTCTCGCGCCGTATCGCACCAGCCGACGGTTGAGGTTCCGCATCGCACACTGATCACGGTGTGCGCGATGGCGGCGACGCTGATGCAGGCGCTGGATTCGACGATTGCGAATGTGGCGCTGCCTTATATGCAGGGCAGCCTGGCGGCGAGCTACGACCAGATCACGTGGGTGCTGACGTCGTATATCGTGGCGGCGGCCATCATGACCGCGCCGGTGGGCTGGCTGTCGGAGCGGTTCGGGCAGAAGAACCTTTATATTACCTCGATTGTCGGGTTCACCGTTGCGTCGGTGCTGTGCGGCATTGCGACCTCGCTTACCGAGATGGTGTTGTTCCGCTTCCTCCAGGGGGTGTTCGGCGCGGCGCTGGTGCCGCTGTCGCAGGGCACGATGCTGAACATTTACCCGGCGGAGCGGCGTGGCTCGGCGATGGCGATCTGGGGCATGGGCGTGATGGTGGGGCCGATTCTGGGGCCGACGCTCGGCGGATATCTGACGGAGCTTTACAACTGGCGGTACGTGTTTTTTGTAAACGTGCCGGTCGGAATCGCGGCGACATTGGGATTGTGGTATGCGCTGCCGCGGCAGAGGCAGCAAAGCGGCCTGCAGTTCGACTGGTTCGGATTTGCCGTGCTGGCGATCGGCATCGGTGGGCTGCAGCTGATGCTGGACCGGGGCGAGACGAAGGACTGGTTCGGCTCGACCGAGATCATCATCGAAGCGACCATGGCGGTGGCGGGCTGTTACCTGTTCATCGTGCACATGTTCACGGGCGAGCGGACATTCGTCAGCACGCGGCTGTTCAAGGACCGCAACCTGGTGATGGGTCTGCTGGTGATGTTTGCGGTTGGCATGGTGCTGCTGGCGACCTCGGCCTTGCTGGCGCCGTGGCTGCAGATACTGGGGAATTATCCGGTGGAGACGGCGGGGCTGCTGCTGGCGCCGCGCGGCATCGGCACGATGATCGCGATGATGATTTCGGGGCGGATCACCAACAAGATGGATCCGCGGATCATCATGGGATTTGGTGTGGTGCTGCTGGTGTTCAGCCTGTTCCGGCTGTCGGAATGGACGCCGGCGGTGAGCGAGTCGGCGCTGATTCTTAATACGGTGGTTCAGGGTGCGGGACTTGGGTTCGTGTTCGTGCCGCTGAACGTGGTGGCGTTCGCGACGCTGGATCCGAAGCTGCGGTATGAAGCCACGTCGTTCCTGAGCCTGGTGCGGAACGTGGGCAGCTCGATCGGGATTTCGATCTTCGAGGCGCTGATTACGAGTCAAAGTCAGGTGGAGCATTCGGTTCTGGCGCAGTTTGCCAGCCCGCTGAACCGGGTTCTGGAGCACACGCCGAGCCTGAGTTCTGACGACGGCGCATGGGCTGGCGATGCTGAACCGGATCATCGACTACCAGGCGCAGGTGGTGGCGTATATCGATGATTTCTGGCTGATGGCGATCATGTCGGCGCCGATCATGCTGATTCTGTTTTTCATGAAGAAGCCGCGGCAGGATGGCGGTGGGGATGGGCACGCGGCGGTGATGGATTGAGGTTAGGCTATTGAGGTTAGGCTGGGGTTTGGAGTCTGTTCGCGCGTGATCGGCGCGCCCTCGTGTTGCCCCTCGTATTGCCCCTCGTATTGCCCCTGTATTGCTGGGGCTCGCGATGACATCTTCTGGAAGGTCGGATGCCAGGTCCTGTTCTACTGTTCGGCCACCGCGGGGCGCGCGGGTTGTTTCCGGAGAACACGCTGGAGGGGTTTGCGGCGACAGTTGAGCTTGGCGTGGATGGGATCGAGCTGGATGTGGGGCTGACGGCGGATGGAGTGGCAGTGGTGTGCCATGATGCGGCGCTCAATCCGGACATCGTGCGGGGGCCGGACGGACAGTGGATCGGCGGGCCGGGCAGGCTGCTGCGGGATATCAGCTGGGCGGAGCTGCAGGCGTACGATGTAGGCCGGCCCCGGCCGGGCGGGCCGGTGGCGTGGGCCAATCCGGAGCAGATGGCGAGGGACGGGGCGCGAATTCCGCGGCTGGCGGACGCGCTGGCGGCGATTCCGGTGGAGATCGTCATCGAACTGAAGACACTGGCGGATCAGCCTGAGCGGACGGTTACGCCGGAAGCGATAGCGGAGGCGGCGCTGGCGGCGATTGATCAGGCAGGGGCTGCGGGCCGTGTGACGGTGGAATCATTCGACTGGCGGGGGCCGCAGCATGTGCGGCGGCTGCGGCCGGAGATGGCGGTTGCCTGGCTTACACGTGCCGACACGGTCGCGAATGCCGCGCTGTGGTGGGGTGGTGCAAGACCGGAGGATTTCGGCGGATCGGTGCCTCGGGCGGTTGCCGCGGAAGGCGGCGGGACATGGGCGCCGGAGCATGTGGATCTGACCGAGGTGCTGGTGGCGGAGGCTCATGCGTTGGGACTGCGCGTGCTGCCGTGGACGGTGAACGAGCCGGGGCGGATGGTGGAGCTGATCGGTTGGGGGGTGGACGGGTTCATCACCGACCGCCCGGATCGGGGGCGGCGGGTAATGACGGATCTGGGAATTTCGGTTCCGCCGGTCAGGCGGCGCAGTCCTCGGCCAGGAAGTTAGCGGCGGCGGTTGCGCGGGCGAGCAGCGAGCGCAAGGCGGGGCTTTTGTCGCCATTCGTCGCAGTGAGGCTGTCCATTGGTACGAAGAATTCGTGCGGGTGGGGAAGTTGGTGCTGAGCGAAACCGTCATAGTGTTGGCGCTTGAGGCCGTACATGACGCGGAGGTCGCGTACCACGATAACGAAGGGGACGACTGGTTCGTAGCGAATGACCTTGGTTGCTTTCCAACGGGGCGTCGGATCGCCGGGGAAGACGGGGGCGAGGAGCCAGGGGACGGGACAGACGGCGAGAAGCGATTGCACGCTGGGTGCGAAACGCGAACGCTTGTCGAGCAGGTTCTGGAGCGAGCTGCAGGCTTCTATGGCGAAGATATCCACAAAGGGATCCTCAGCGGTACCGCCGAAGTTGAGCCAGAGTCCATCGGGGAGTGTGCGCAGCTTGTTGCTGCCTGGGAGTTTGAGGAAGGGGTGGCAGGTTCCGAGGTCTTCGGCGGGGCGGCCGCGGAGCCAAGTATCCGGACCGCGGCGGGCCTGCAATCCAGGCGGGCATTGCGGCCAGGTACGGAGGCTGTTCCTCACAAGAATATCAAGGGCTTTTCGCTGTTTCAAGGACGACCCCGGGTGCTCAGCCGGTTAGATGCAACCGACGGTCGTATGTGGCACGAAAGATGCGCCTACGGAAAGTTAAGAATGCGAAGAGATACCGGAAGCGACCAGAAAACATTGTGTTTGAAGCAAATGGTCGGTTGTATACCCGATTTGTTCCGGTATGGCTTGTAACGTATGCACGATCTGGAGCGGGCGAGGGGTCTGGTATTGATTTGAGTGTTCTGAGTCGGTTAGCGGTTTTTCTTGCAGCAAGTTGTAAGCGGACTGTGGATATTTTTGTCCACAGGCCGCAGGGGGCGGATGAATTTCACTGTGTGAAATTCATTGCTACCATAGCGTGCAGAGAGCACGGCCGGCGCCGGGCGAAATGGGGTTGACCAGGCATGCGCGTGCCGGCGTGAGGCTGCCGATATCGGTATCGGCCAGCTTTGCAGGACTGCTGCTATGGTGGGAGTGCGCTCCGGCGCGATTTTGCGATTGCCAGGCATTCTCAATTTGTTGATGGCTCGCGGACCTGGCACGTCAGCATCGGCGGTCGTTGATCGAAGTGTCCTCACCGGGATCGGGCCGACCCCGCCGGCGCGATATGCCCGAATAAGTGACCGCGATCCCGAGCCTGCGGTTTCCTCAATGTCTGGCAGCGGTTCGCCGTCGTTCTTACTTCGTCAAAACGTCACCGGCCATCTGACGCAGGCGGCAGCCATGAATGCGAAGGGCGGCCGGGACGTTCGCACAGTTCGACGAGTGGAGGAGAGGCAGGCAATGGACAAGGATCGGATTACCGGCGCGGTCCGGCAGTGGAAGGGTTCAATGAAGCAGGCGCTTGGCAGGCTCACGGGGGACCGGAAAACGCAGGTCGAAGGCGCGACGGAAAAGGCGGCCGGAAAGGCGCAGAACGCGGCGGGCAGTGCGAAAGATGCTGTCCGCGACGCGACAAAGAAGTAAAGGCAGTTGCACCATTCGGCCGCGAGGCGGGGCGGCTTATAGGCAACCAGGAGCGAAGACAGTGTCGGACAGATATTCGGGAGATACTGCGGCTGTAACCGTTCCCGCTGAGACCGTTGAAGTGGTGCGCCCGCGGGTTTCATGGGGGGCGATTTTCGCTGGCGCCTTTGTCGTGATCGCGATTGCCTTGCTGCTTGGCATGCTTGGCGCGGGCGTCGGACTGGGCCTGGTGCAGCCGGGCGGCGGACCATCCGCGGAGAATTCTCAGTCTGGGGGCTGGATTGTGGTGGCTCGGCACGACGATCGTGGCTTTTATTGTCGGCAGCTACGTTGCTGCCCGCCTGGCCAACGTCACCCGCCGGTATGATGGCATGCTGCACGGGCTTGTCATATGGGGCGTGGCGGTGCTGGTCACGTTCTATCTGCTGACGTCGGCGTTCGGCAATGCGGTATCCGGTGCATTTTCGGTCGTTGGCAGTACTATTTCGGCTGCCGGAGAAGGCATCAAGGCGGTTGCGCCGCAGCTGACGTCCGCATCGAATGGGGTGACGGCGCAACTGCTGCAGCAGCAGGCGCAGGGTTTCCTTGAACCGGCGAACTCCAATGCGGCGGGGATGAGCAGGCAGGACGCGGCCAAGGCGATAGCGGACGAGCTGCCAAAGCTCGCGGGTGGCGGCGACGAGGCAGCGCAGGCCAAGGAACAGATCACCAACATCATGGCCGCGCAGCTCAATCTTAGTCATGACGAGGCGGCGAAGCGTTTCGATGCTGCGGAGGCACGGTTCGAGCAGGTGCGAAACAACGCGATAGCGGCTGCCAAGAAGGTTGCTGATGAAGCGGCCTCGGCCGCTTCACGGACGGCCTATGTCACGTTTGGCGTGATGCTGCTGGATGCGATCGCGGCATGTCTCGGCGGCGCACTGGCTATGCCGCGCCGTCGTTTGCTGGCTCGACGAGATAGCTTCGTTGCGGGCGGTCGGGTCCGATAGAGTGCAGGCCCGGCCGGCATAGAGACGGAAGGGCGCGCTGTGGAGTTCGGGATGTTTCACGAATTTCCGCGCCTTCCTGGCCAGTCTGAGGCGGCGGCGTTCGATAACGCGATGGCGCAGGTTGAGGCGGCCGAGCGCTGGGGGCTGGATGCGATGTGGCTGGCGGAGCTGCACGCAGCCCCGGACCGGTCGGTGCTGGCCGCGCCGATGACGGTGGCGAGTGCGATTGCCGCCGCGACGCAGCGGATGAAGATCGGGATTGCAGTGCAGGTGCTGCCGCTGTGCCATCCGATGCGGATAGCGGAGGAGGCCGCGACCGTTGACCATCTGAGCAAGGGGCGGCTGATCTTCGGCGTGGGACGCAGCGGGTTCCCGCGGACCTATGAGGCGTACGGCGTTTCGTACGCGGAGAGCAGAGAGCGGTTTGCGGAGGTGCTGGAGATCGTGAAGCGGGCGTGGACGCAGGAGCGGTTCACGTTTGAGGGGCGGTTCTATCAGTTCCGCGACGTATGCGTCGTGCCGAAACCGCTGCAGACTCCGTTTCCTGAAATACGAATTGCCGCGACGAGTGCGGACACTTATGCGGCGATCGGGGCGATGGGGCATGCGATTTTCTGCGCCGTGCGACTGGGGACTTTGTCCGAGCTGGCGCCCAATATCCGTGCGTACCGGGAGGCGTGGGAGGCGGCAGGTCATCCCGGCCGAGGGCAGGTGTTTCTGCGCGTGCCGGTTTACGTGGCGGAGGAGGCGCGGCGAGCGCGCGAGGAGCCGGAGGAGAGCATCATGCATTTCTACCGGTTTCTGGGTACGCAGCTTGCTGATTCGGCGACGCGGGCGGGGGCTCGGGCGATCGAGCAGCGCGCCGAGCGGGGGCAGCGGTTGCAGACGATCGACTACGACGAGGTGTTGCGGGAGAAGATCATCGTTGGGACGCCGGAGGCGGTCACACGCCGGCTGCGGGAATTGGAGGAGGAGTTGGGGCTGGATGGAATTCTGGCCGAGTTGAATTGCGGCAGCCGGATTGCGCAGGAGCAGGTGTTGCGGGCGTTGAAATTGTTGTGCAGAGAGGTGAGGCCGGGGTTCAGGACGGAAAGGGGGCATGCCTGACGTCCGTCCGCTGGTGATAATTCTCAATGGCGTGGGCAGCGTCGGGAAAAGCTGTACTGCCCGAGCCCTTCAGAAAATCAGCAAGAGGCCGCTGCTGCATGTGGCGATGGATACGTTTCTCGACATGTTGCCGGAGGCGCTGTTCGGGCATCCGGATGGCCTGATTTTCGAGGTGGCCGAGGAGGAAGGTAAGTCCTGCGTGGCCATCAGGTCTGGCGCCGTTCTGCAGCGGGCGATGCGTGGCATGAGGCGTGCCATCGCCGTGATGGCGGCGGAGGGAAGTGACATCGTGGTCGACGACGTCATGATCAGAGAGGGTGAAGACGCGGAATACCGCACGCTCCTATCGCAATTCGATGTTCGCCTGGTTGGGCTGTTCGCTCCACTCGATGTGCTTGAGGCCCGCGAGCGGCAGCGCGGAGATCGCCAGATCGGTCTGGCACGCTGGCAGTACAGTCGGGTTCATCGCAACAGGACCTATGATCTTGAGATCGACACGACCGGGACCACTCCGGAGCAAAGTGCAATCCTTATTCGAGATGCATTCGGACTTTGATCAGCGGTTTGCCAGCTGGTCCGTTATACACCGGTGCGGGTCCTTGTCGTCGCGCCAGCGAACGAGGCGCGAGCCGTGGCGAAACTTGCCGCCGGTGATGTGATCTGCGCTGACCTCCACGACGAGGCAGGGCTCGATGAGTGTTACGGTTCGTTCTTTGCGTGACCACCGGCTTGGACCGCCTGGCGCGTCGCCGGTGAAGCCGCCGGTTCCCATCAGCGGTAGCAGACGCCGGTCGATTTCCGTGTCGTTCACTGCGCAGCGTCCGACGTAGTCCAGCCGGCCGGCTGGATCGTATAGACCCAGAAGCAGATACTCGACGTGGGAGGTTCCCTGCTTGCAGTATGCGCCGGCGATGACGCAATCCAGCGTGTGCCACAGCTTGTATTTCAGCATCTCCCGCCGGCCGGGCCGATACGGGAGATCCAGGCGCTTCGCTACTACCCCGTCGAGTCCGTTTCCGCCATCTTTCAGCCAGCGCTGGGCGGTTTCGGCGGAAAGCGTCTGTGGCGCGAGTGTAAGATGCTTCGTGCCGGCAAGTTCTGGGAATAATTGCTCGAGCGCGGCACGGCGCTCGCTGAATGGACGATCGAGCAAGGGCGATCCGGAGTTGTCACAAAGTAGATCGAATGCAACGAAACCGGCGGGATGCTCATGCGACAGGCGGGCGATGCGGGAAGCGGCTGGATGCAGGCGGAGCTGCAGTGTTTCGAAGGACTGGCCGGGGATGATCAACTCGCCGTCCAGGACGAAGCGATGTACAGGCAGAGCGGCGATGGCGGTGTGCATTTCGGGGAAGAAGCGCGCCAGGGGGCGTTGGCGTCGGGATTGCAGGGCGATTTCGCCGCCATCGCGGAAGATGATGCAGCGGAATCCGTCGTATTTCGGCTCGAACGCCCAGCCCGGGCCGGAGGGAAGTTCCGTGACCGGCTCGGCTTCCATCGGCTCCAGCGACAACGGGACCGGCAGCATCCCGTGCTAACGAGGGAGATCGGGCTGCAGATGCACGATCCGCTGGTTCGTTTGGCTGGAGATCAGTTCCGCGACGATGCGGCGGTGACAGCATGCGGGGTCACGCTCGAAACAGAGGAGACACACGGGCTCGCGCCGGGCCAGTTCAATGGCCTGGGCGAGTTCGGCCTGGGGGCGGTCTCCGGTCATGTGGGCGCGGAAGATCGGTTCCATTCGTTCGGGGTGGCCAGCGCGAACCGCGTCGCGGCCCGGCTTGGGCGTTCCGAGGCCCTGGAGGTGGAGGTACCGCATACCCGCCTGATCCAGCCCCGCGGCAAGCTGGCGCTTGGAGAAGCCGGGCTTGCGCGAGGCGGCGACCGCTCGCACGTCGATCAGCAGCGCGATCCTCGCCGCGACGAGGATGGCGATGACTTTGTCGATGCGGCTTTGCTCGTATCCGATGGTGAAGAGATCGGGCATTATACCAGGGTATATGATCGGCCGGCTGGTATCCTATTGATTTCGCGCGCGGCCGCCCCACCAACCCCACGCGCATACCAGTCGGCCATTCGGCCGGCTGGTATTTGGTTCCCCGCTGGCTTCGCCGACCCGCCTGAGCCGCAGCGGCGAGCGGCTGGCCTGGATCGCCACGGCGCTTTGCGCCTCGCGATGACGGCATGGGCCCTCGGTCTCCGTCGAGCCGGTTTCTGTTTACCCGTCGAGAATGGCGACCGCGCGGGTCCAGCCGGCGGAGCCGCGGTGCACTTTGACGGGGAAACAGACGACCTGGAAGCCCTCCGCGGGGAGGGCTTCCAGATTGTGCAGTTTTTCCAGGTGGGAGTAGCCGATTTCGCGGCCGGCGCGATGGCCTTCCCAGATCAGGCCGGCATCGCCCGTTTCGGCGACACGCCGGCGCGTGTGGCTGAAGGGGGCGTCCCAGCTCCAACCATCGGTGCCGACCAGGCGCACGCCGCGTTCGAGGAGCCAGAGCGTCGCCGCCTTGCCCATGCCGCAGCCTGAGTCGATGTAGTCATCTTCCCCGTAGCGGGTGCCCGCGCGCGTATTGACGAGGACGATCTCCAGCGGGCGGAGTTGGTGGCGGATGCGTTCGAGTTCCGCCTGGACATCGTCCGGCTTGCAGACATAGCCATCGGAGAAGTGGCGGAAGTCGAGCTTCACCCCGGGCTGGAAGCACCATTCGAGCGGCACCTCGTCGATGCGCCAGGAGGGTTCGCCGCCGGGCTTCAGGCGCTCGTTCATGCGCGAGAAGTAGTGGTAGGGCGCGTCGAGATGCGTGCCGTTGTGGGTACTGATCTGCACGCGCTCGACGGCGGCGTACTCACCCTCCGGCAACTTGTCGGTGTGGATGCCCATGTATTCGGCCATCCGCGGGGCGGTCTGGTGGTGATCGAGATACTCAATCTGCGGCAGCATATGCGGCGGATCGCTGCGAATGCCGGCCTTGAGCGGGACCGAGATGTCGATCAGCCGGCGGGGCATCTGTCAGGCGACCGCTTCGGCTTCGATTTCAACCATGAAGCGCGGATCGGCCAGGCCGGAGACGATGAGCAGGGTCGAGGCCGGGGCGTGTTCGGCGAAGGTCGCGTCGCGCGCGGCGCGGTAGGCGGAGAGCAGGGTGCGGTCGGTGATGAAGGCGGTGGTTTTGACGACGTTGGAGAAATCCATCCCGTGTGCTTTGAGGATGGCGCGGAGGTTGTGGAACACCTGCGCGACCTGGGCCTCACCGCTGCTGGGTACCGAGCCGTCGAGGTCCATGCCGACCTGGCCGGAGATCACGAGCCGCCTGGCGGGGTTTTCGACGGTCACGGCGTGGGAGTAGCGCGCTGCGGGCTCGCGGACGCCTGGCGGGTTGTTGGTGGTGATGACTGGCATCGGTGCGCCTCCTCGGTTTGTTCCCGTTTTGCAGGAGGGAGTATAGCGCGGGGCGGCGGCCGGGGCAGGGGTCTGATGGATGGTTTTGCGGATGGTCGCGGCGGGGTGGATCGGGATGGGGCGAAGGCGGCGTTGGTCGCGAGGTGGCCGGCTACAGCCGGAATGCTGCAATAAATGGTTTCGAATGGTATGACAACGCTCACTTCAGGTAACTCGATGTCTGCGCCAGCAGCGATTCGTGCCACCCCGAAGGTGAGCGCCGCAGAATTCGCACTCGCCGATGGGTTTGGTCGAGAATGACATAGCTTCGGATCGACGCGAGAAGCAGGTATTCGGCCTTTTTTACGCCCAGATCTGTCTCCGCCGTGTCCTCCGGAACGACCTCGAGCGCAGGGGCTTGATTGATGGCTTTGCAGATTATTGCAGCGGGGCGGATGCGGGATGGGCCTGAGGCGGCGCTGTTCGCACGCTATGCCGATCGCATCCGGCCGCGGGTTGCGCTGACGGAGGTAGAGGACGGGGCCGATCTGCTGGGGGCGATGCCGGACAGAGCGTTTGTGGTGGCGTTGGATCATGGCGGGCAGGCACCCGACAGCGCCGGATTTGCGCGGCTGGTGGAGCGGTGGCTGGGGCTGGGGCGTTCTGTCTGTTTCGTGATCGGGGGCGCCGACGGGCTGGATGAGCGGGTGCTGGCGCGGGCGGATTTCGTGTTATCCCTGGGATCGCTGACCTGGCCGCATCTGCTGGCGCGAGTGATGCTGGCGGAGCAGATCTACCGGGCGTGGACTATCGCTTCGGGGCATCCGTATCACCGGGCGGGGCGGCCGGGGGTGCGGTGAGCAGGCTTCGTTGACAGCAAGGGCGGGTTGGCCGTAGTGCGGCGGGCATGCGGAGGGGTGCCCGAGCGGCTAAAGGGGACGGACTGTAAATCCGTTGGCGCACGCCTACGTTGGTTCGAATCCAACCCCCTCCATGTTGCGTTATTCGGTCATCTCTATCATCGCTCCAACGATGCGTCTGGCATCGGCCGCCAGCGCGGGGTCCTCGCCGCGCTGACCGAGCAGGTCAACCCAAGCGAACAGGTCGGCGATACGGGCGATGAACTGCCAATCGTTGGGCAGCTCGCCACCGGCCGTCTGGTAGCCATGCGCGAAGCCGCCGACAAAATCCGACCAGTCCCCAAATGGTGGGCGCAGTAGGTTGCCCACATCGAAAGCTGGCGTGGCGCTGAGAGCGAATTCCCAGTCCAGGACGGCGGCAACACGCCAGCCGTTCTTATCCCGGCGCATAAGAATATTGCTGGGATTGCAATCGGCATGGGTAAGCCGTGGCTCATCGAGCCAAGCGTTCAGACGATGTCCCTCTCGTTCCACGAAAGCAAACAGGTGTTGGGTAAGTATCGGGCCGAGGCGCTCGCCCCCCGGGCCTTCGATCATGCAGCGGTGCATGAACCGGAGCAGGCCGTCGCGATCCAGATCGATCGGCTCCGGCACTTGCAGATCGTCGGTCAAGAAGCCGGGCCGGGGGAACCGGAATGAATGAATGTGGGCGAGCGCCTCGCCCACGGCGGCGCCGAGTTGACCGCGTGTTGCGCCATCGGCGTTGCGCCCCGCATGATCGAGCTGGATCCCGTCGATCCACTGCAGCACGGCGTAAGGACGTGCGGTGACCGGATCGCTCGGATTGAAATAAAGAAAGCGCGCGCTGGGAACGGTGCCAGCGATCAAGGGATCGATCGCTGCTTCCTTTTGTGCCTGCGGCGGGTCGCGCTGAAAGATCCGCAACAGGATGCGGTGCGGGGGCGCCGCGAGGGTGATCTGCAGGTTGGTGTTGACGAGGCCGCCACTGACGCGGTTTGCCGCGACGATGGGCACGTCGCCGAACGCCGGACGCAGCAGCGCGGCGATCTGGGCGTTGCTGAGATCGATCCAGTCAGCCTTGCGTATCCATGAGTCTCGGTTCAGCGGCCGCGTATTCATGGTAACCTCTCTGGTTGCGAGCGTCCCACCACCTTCATAGACAAATATAATGAAACCGCCGATCATAGAGTCAGAGTATGATAGCGCACGGGGGAAGCCGATGCGATCGCTACGGGCTGCTGCCGCGGTAGGGGTATTTTGCGCAGCCGGCAGTGCGGCTGCTCAGACCACGCCGACCCGGCTTGATGATCCGAAGGTCAACAACCAGCCGGTCGATCACTGCGCGAATATCGACAGCGAAGAGGACTGCGCTGCCCGCGGTCAGGCGAGAGCTGCGCAGAAAGCTTGCCTCGCCAATGGGTTTGTCGATCAAGCGGGGTTCCATTGGCGTCCGGCGTCAGGCACTGCGATGCACTATGTCACCGAATATGACATGCACGCCGGCGAAGTCGGCGGCCATTGGACCGTTCAGCAAACCACCGGCACCTTCGATTGGATTGCATGCACGAAATGAGCTGAGCGATACCGGCGACGGTTTACTAATGGACCGTTCCCGGTCCGCTGAGTGCTTCCACATTGCCGCGCAGTTGATTAGCCTGAAGCTGCGCGAGCGCCGGCGTTTCGTTATGCACGAAGATTGTCCTGTGCTGATTGTCGTTCGTAAAAGAATTGCCCTCCACCAGTATCTCATGGGTGGGCTGTGCGCCGAACTTCTTTGCTTCCTCGCCCAGTATCACTGCCGCAGTCCAGTTATCGGCTTTTGGGCCTTTCTGCAACGTATTGTTTTGCATGATCAGTGTGCCGCCCTGGGGGATATCCACCTCGTAGCTTGCGGTCCCGTCCGGCCCGTCCATGATCGTGTTGCTCTGCACGACGGTCTTCAGCGCGCGGGACTTGATATGATGGCCGAGATATTGATCGAAGAACCGGGAGTTCGAGACGTCCAGCTCCGCGATGTGTCCAGCGTATACGGCGTGGCCGCACCATTCGTGGTGCGCTGGTCCGCACGCGCCGTTGCGTTCGAAATCGCTGTTGATGACGCGGACGGTCATTCTGGGCTTCGAGGCGATCAAGATGCCCATCTGACTGTCGAGGAAACGCACGTTGTCAACGGTGAGACTGCCGCCCTCCGCACGTATGCCGGCGCCATTCTGGTCAGCCACCGTGGCGTTCTGCAGCGTAAGATTGCGGATCGTGACGTCATTGCCATCGATTACGAGGATGGCCTTGCCGTTGCATGTCTTACCCGTCAGCACCACGCCCGGGCCGGCGCCGGCGATGGTCACATGGCTTGCGCGAATGCGTGCGCAATCGGTGTAAACTCCGGGCTGGATCAGCACGGTATCGCCCGACCCGGCCTCTGCGATGGCCCTGCTCGGCAAACGGAATTCGTGTCCGGCTCCGACCTGCATTGTGGCGGGAGCGCATGAGGCGACGGCGGCGCTCAGGAAGACACCCAGACACCAGCCGTTAACTGATTTCTCCCAAAAAAGACGACGCCGGCCAGACGGACTGGCCGGCGTCTGATCGGGCCGCCAGACATAGCGCCGGCCCACAAAGGAGGAATTGCGATGAAGGACCATCGCAGGTTCCTGCCGGTTATTCTGGTGATCCTGAGGATAGAAATCAAGATCATTCGGCACCGGTAAGGAGCCCAGGGGCCGGGTCGGTGATCCGGCCCCGTTCCTTCCTTTATTTTCCAGTTCGCTCAGCATCATGGGCGTGCTCACGCAGCTCCTGGTCAAGCGATCACTCCAAGCCCGCGCATGAATTGATCGGTAAACCGCGCCGGGTTGCGATCCGTCGTGGTGGCCGGTTTCGATTGATCGATGCGGCAACCGATCAGCCAGGGCCCGTCCTCGCGCAAGGCGAGCTGAACGAGTTCCTCGAATGCACCTTCGTCGGCAGCCCACGTGCTTTGCGTCAGGCCGCAGCCGCGAGCGATCGCCACAACGTCCGCACCCTCGGCACTCGCCGCTTTCTGGCCGCCGGTGATCTGATAGGTGCCATTATCCATGATAATGAGCGCCAGGTTGGCAGGTCGTCGTGCGGCGATAGTTGCAAGAGCGCCAAGCTGCATCAGGATCGACCCGTCCCCTTCCAGAGCGAAGACGCGTCGTTTTGGCTGAGCGAGCGCCACGCCGAGTGCAATGGGGCAGGCGAGCCCCATGCTGCCGAGCATATAGAAGTTTTGCGGGCGTCGCCCCGCCGCCCAGAGGTCGAAGTTGGTGTAGCCGATTCCGCCGATCACCACTTCGTCCTGCTTCAGATGCGCGACCAGGCGCTGCGTAAGATCGAAGCGGTTCATAACCGTTGCTGCGTCACGTGTACCGGGATGATTCGCCGCGAATGTCATCTGCATTCCTTATTTGTTTTGAGAGCGCAATTCACGCTATCATCGCTGAAACACTTTGCCGCCGGTCAGGAGCGGCGAGAGAATAAAGCAGGCAGGCATTCGCGTTGCGACGGCCTGGCGGATGGTGCGGTCCAGGATGAACTCGGCCTCGTCCAGCCGGGTCATAGTGTGGTGCTCCATTGCGAGCGCGTTCAGCACCGGGCGCATGGTTTTGGCCACGAGGGCCTGGCCCTGGTTGAATTCGCCCAATGTGCCGCGTTCCGAAACCATCATCAGCGTGGGTATTTGATATGGCACCGGAAGCGAGGCGATGACGTTCGCCAGTGTGGCGAAGCCGCTGGTCTGCATGAGCAGGATGCCGCGAAGGCCGCCCATCCAGGCGCCGGCGACAACGCCGAGGCCCTCTTCTTCACGGGTGACGGTGAAGGCGTTGAAAAAGGAGTCCGCGTGGACGGCATCGATCAGGGGGCGCAGCACATTGTCGGGCACGTATGTCACCAGCCTGACGTCGTGGCGCTTGAGGACGTCAACCGTTATCTCGTGCCAGGCGCGTGTTTCGGGCATTTTCATCTCCCCGAACGATGCGAGAAGATGCGGCAGAACGGGAGCGGAGGGAAGCGGGTGCATGACGCAGAACATCTATGACACGGCGGAGTTTTTCGCCGGCTACAGCCAGTTGGAGCGATCGGTGCATGGCCTGAATGGTGCGGCCGAGTGGCCGTCAATCCGCGCCTTGTTGCCGGAGATGGATGGGCTGAAGGTGGTCGATCTGGGCTGTGGGTTCGGCTGGTTCTGCCGGTGGGCACGGGAGCAAGGGGCGGCGCGCGTGACAGGAATGGATGTCTCGGAGAAAATGCTGGCGAGGGCGCGAGAGATGACTTCCGACCCGGATGTCAGTTACGTGCGATCGGATCTGGAACAGCTTTCGTTATCGCCGGACTCGTTCGACCTGGCCTATAGTTCATTGGCTCTGCATTATGTGCGCGATGTGGCGCGCCTGTTCAGACAGGTGCAGCAGGCGCTGCGGAGCTGCGGCCGGCTGGTTTTTTCGGTCGAGCACCCGATTTTCATGGCGCCGAACAGGCCGGAATGGCGGGTAGAGGCTGGCGGAGCCGGGTTCTGGCCGCTCGACAGCTACATGATCGAGGGGGAACGCAAGACGGACTGGCTGGCGAAGGGCGTCATCAAGCAGCACCGGCTGATTGCGACATACATCAATTCACTGATCGGGGCTGGATTTGGCATCCGGCGCGTTGTGGAGTGGTCGCCAAGCGAAGAGCAGATCGTCGCCCGGCCTGAGTGGGAAGAATATCGCCACCGCCCGATGTTCCTGCTTGTGTCGGCGGACAGATAGAGGTTACTCCGCCGCAACCATCTTGCGGGGCCTGGTCTGGATCACCGGGGCGAGTTCAGGAGCATTAAAGGACGCGGCGCGGCGGTCGGCGGCGATGGGCCGATAGAGGGTGTCACGTTGCTGCGGGTTGCGGTGGATGCGGCTGATAAGCGCCTCCATCGCCTCGGGCGGAAACTCCTGACCGTGCTGAGTGCCCGCGGCGCGGGAAATGCTTTCGTTCATCAGTGTTCCACCGAGATCATTGGCGCCAGCGTTCAGGCACTCGGCTGCGCCGTCTGGTCCCATCTTTACCCAGGATGTCTGGACGTTGGTGATCAGCGGGTGCAGCACGAGCCGTGCGACCGCGTGCATCAGCACGGCCTCCCGGAATGTCGGGCCCTTCCGCGCGAGGCCGCGCAAATACATCGGCGCTTCCATATGCACGAACGGCAACGGGACGAACTCGGTGAAGCCGCCGGTTTGCTGCTGCAGGTCGCGAAGGGCGAGGAGATGGCGGGCCCAGGAGACCGGGCGTTCGATGTGGCCGTACATGATGGTGGATGTCGTGCGCAGGCCAAGCCCGTGCGCGGCGCGGACGACCGCGAGCCATTGGGCCGTCATGATTTTGTCCGGGGCGATGACGCGGCGGATTTCGTCATCGAGGATCTCGGCGGCGGTTCCCGGCAAGGTGCCGAGACCGGCGGCCTTCAAATCGGCAAGAAAAGCCGGAACGGAGAGGCCGAGGGTTGCCGCGCCCTGGGTTACTTCCAGCGGCGAGAAAGCGTGGATGTGCATGGCCGGGAGGGCGGATTTGATGGCCTCGCAGATGCGGAGGTAGGTGCGGCCGGTGTAGTCCGGGTGGATGCCACCTTGCAGGCAAACTTCGGTGGCTCCGCGATCCCAGGCTTCGAGCGAACGGCGGACGATTTCATCGAGGTCTAGGTCGTATGGTGTGCCGCGCAGCGCCTCGTGGGTTTTGCCTTTGGAGAAGGCGCAGAACTTGCAGCGATAGGCGCAGATATTCGTGTAGTTGATGTTGCGGTTGACGATGTAGCGGACGGTATCGCCCGAAATGCGACGGCGGAGTGCATCGGCGGCGGCGATGACGTGCTGGTAATCGGCATCACGTGTGGCGAACAGGTGGACGATTTCACCTTCCTCAAGCCGGATGCCGTCGCCTGCCCTGGCGACGATATCGGCGATGCGCGTATCGGGACGTGCGCGAAGCGCCTTGCGGCGCGGCGGGATGATGGTGAGGCCAGGCGCCCAGGAATCTTCGCGCGCGTAACCATCGGAGTCCATGGCGCGACGGGTTGCGGTGGCCAACCCCGGCTCTAACCATTTTTCGGCGGCGAAGGCATAGTCGGGATAGACGGGAAGGCGCGGGACGAGCTGCTTGCCGGCGGAAGCCGTGCTTTCGGCCAGTGCTGCGATCGCGGGCCAGGGCGCCTCGGGGTTCACGTGATCGGGCGTGACGGGCGAAACGCCGCCCCAGTCGTCGATGCCCGCGTTGATAAGCCGTGGATAAGTGCCGGGAGAGAGATTTGGTGGCGCCTGGACATGGATATCGGGCGGCAGGATCAGTCGTGCAACGGCAATGGTCCATAGCAGGTCATCGAGGTCGGGCTCTGGAAATGATGCGCGTTTCGTTCCGGGTTTGGCGCGGAAGTTCTGGACGATGACTTCCTGGATGTGGCCATGCGCGTGATGGAGGTCGCGGATGACAATCAGGGACTCAATCCGCTCCGCGCGGGTTTCACCGATGCCGATGAGAATGCCGGTGGTGAACGGGACCGACAAATCACCGGCGAGCCGGATTGTCTCCAGCCGCCGCTCCGGCAGCTTGTCGGGCGAGCCGTAGTGCACGGCGCCGGGCTCGCAGAGGCGGGCACTTGCGGATTCCAGCATGAGGCCCTGGCTGGCGGATACCTCGCGCAGGGACGCGATCTCCTCGCGCGTCATTACGCCCGGGTTGGCATGGGGCAGCAGGCCGGTCTCGTGCAAAACCAGTTCGCACATCGCGCGCAGGTAGCCGATAGTGGTTTTGTAACCGAGCGTGTCCAGCGCCTCGCGCGCCGCGCGGTAACGCAGCTCCGGTTTATCGCCCAGGGTAAACAGCGCTTCAGTGCAGCCGGCCGCGGCTCCTGCTCGCGCGATATCCAGCACCTGTTCCGGGGACAGATAGGCAGAGTGTCCGGCATGCGGACGTTGAGCGAAGGTGCAGTAGTGGCAGACATCCCGACAAAGCTTTGTGAGAGGAATGAAGACCTTGCGGGAGTAGGAGATGCGCGAACCATGGACCGCATCGCGCATAGCGGCGGCCTGGGTCATCAGATCCTGCAGGGGCGCGGATAAGAAGGTCGAGCGGTCAGGCGGCACTCATCACCTCTTCGGCAAAACGTTGCATCCGATCCAATGTCTCCTCGAAGCTCGGTCCGGCGAGGAGCACGACAAGGTGCCGGACGCCGACGCGCTGCAAGGCGGCGGCATCCTCAACCATCTGCGCGGAGCTGCCTGTAAAGGGTATGCGTCGGCCGTCTGCGCCCGCAGCTTGCGTCCACGACACGGGCTTGAACCAGAGATACGCAATGTCAATGGACGCCGGGCTGCGGCCTTCTTTCTCAGCCGCGCGCGCGAGCCGTTCGATGCCGGTCTTCAGGCGTTCGGGGGTATCGAGCAGAATTTGCTGATTGTTGGAAACCGGGTACCAGGCGTCACCAAACCGGACAGTGCGGCGCAGAGCGGGCCCGCTTTCACCGCCGACCCAGATCGGCAAGTGCTTTTGCACGGGGGGCGGGCGGAAGATCACGTTCTGGAAACTCACGTGCCGCCCCTGATAATGCGGGTCATCCTTTTCCCAAAGGATGCGGAAAGCGGCCAGGTATTCGTCGGTCACAGTCCCGCGCTCGTCAAAGGGCGGCGCACCCAGAGCCTCGAATTCCTCGCGCATCCATCCCGCGCCGACGCCGGCTATGACGCGTCCGCCTGACAGCACATCCGCGGTGGCCAGCATCTTCGCGGCGGTCACCGCGGGGCGATGCGGTACGACCATGACGGAGCTGAGCAAACGAATGCGTTCGGTGCAGGCGGCAAGGAAGCACATGGTGCCGAGGAGATCGAAGCACTCGCCGGTCGGGGTGCCGGGCCAGATGCCATCTTCGGTGTACGGGTAGCGCGTCGCCACATCGCGGGGCAGGACCAGATGATCGACAAGACCGATATACCCGTAGCCGAGCGCCTCGGCGCGTTGGGCGATGGCGATCAGCTTGCTGCGCTCGGTCAGCCAGCCCTGGGCGCGGATGTGAATCCCGACCTGCACGCGGCTCTCCCCCTCGGCGGGCCGCTATCCTGTGGTATCGTGCCCGGCGAGGCAAATGCACGCACGGAGGGATGGTCATGCAATTCGGCTGCAGCGCACCGACGGCCGGTGCTTTGACGGATCCGGACACGATCACGCGCATCGCCACCGAGGCAGAGATGCTTGGGTTCGACTACGTGACGGTGAGCGACCACATCGTCATCCCCACCGACATTTCCTCGCGCTACCCGTACACGGAGAGCGGCGAGTTCCCGTCCGGGGCGCGGGTTGACCGGCATGAGCAGCTTACCGCGGCGACGTGGATCGCGGCGAAGACGTCGAAACTGAGGATTGTCACATCGGTGATGGTGGTGCCGCATCGCCCGGCGGTGCTGACCGCGAAAATCCTGGCGACGATTGATGTGCTGTCCAAGGGCCGGCTGACCCTTGGGATCGGGGCGGGGTGGATGCGCGAGGAATTCGAGGCGGTCGGCACGCCTCCGTTCGAGGAGCGCGGGGCGGTTACGGACGAATACATGATGGCTTGCAAGGCGCTGTGGGAGCAGGAGGAACCGAGTTTCAAAGGGAAGTATACGCGGTTTTCGAACGTGGTGTTTCAACCGAAACCCGTGCAGAAGCCGATCCCGATCTGGGTAGGCGGGGAGAGTGGTCCGGCGCTGCGGCGCACGGCGAAATATGCCGATGCGTGGTATCCGATCGGAACCAATCCGCAATTCCCGATGGATACGCTCAGCCGCTACAAGGCCGGCGCGGCGAAACTGCGTGGCCTGGTGGAGAAGGCCGGGCGTGATCCGGCAAAGGTGGGGCTGGCGTATCGCGTGTCCTCGAATCCCGAAGCGCAGCCGAAGGGAACGGTTGATGGTGAGCGCCGGCTATTTACCGGCGGCGCGTCCGATTTCGCTGATGACATTCGCGGTCTTGCGGACGCCGGTGTCAGCAGCGTCGATTTCGGGCTGTTCGGGGCAAACCTGCAAGCCACGCTGGATAACATGCGGCGCTTCCGCGATGAGGTGATCAGCAAGGTGCGGTAGGAGGGCGCAGCGATGCAGCTTGGCATCACCATCGACATGTCGGGGCCCGCCCCCCGGCTCGATCTGGAGCGGGTTCTGGAGGCGGAGCGGCTCGGCTTCGCCCAGGTATGGACGGGCGAGTCCTACAGCACGGATGCGGTGAGCCCGGTTGCCTGGGTGCTAGCGCGGACGACACGCATCAAGGCGGGCACGGGCATCATGCAAATCCCCGCGCGGACCCCGGCCTGTGCGGCGATGACGGCCATGGCTTTGCAGGCGCTTTCGGGCAACCGGTTTCTGTGTGGCGTCGGCGTATCCGGCCCGCAGGTTGTGGAGGGGTGGCATGGCGTGGCCTTCAAGCCGCTCTTACGTACCAAGGAGTATATCGCGATTGTTCGTGCGATCCTGGCGCGTGAGAAGCCGCTGACCTTTCACGGCGAGCACTACGTGATTCCGTATGACGGTCCGGATGCAACCGGGCTGGGCAAGCCGCTGCGCAGCATCATCCATGGTGATCCGGCGCTGCCGATCTACACGGCGTCGATTACGCCGGCGGGGTTGCGCACTGCCGGCGAGGTGGCGGACGGCACGTTGCCGATCTTCTACTCGCCGGAGAAGCCACAGCTTGTCACGGACCATGTGCTTGCTGGGATGAAGAAGGCGGGCAGGGAGGCTGTGTTAGAACGGTTCGACATTGCACCCTATGTGCGGGCGAAGATGGGGCAGGATGTGGGGGCCTGCCGGGACGCGATCCGGCCAGAACTCGCGCTATATATCGGCGGAATGGGGGCGCTATCGAAGAACTTCTACACCGATCAAGCCATCAAGCTGGGCTACGAGGATGCAGCCCGACGGGTGCAGGACCTGTTCCTCGACGGCAAGAAGGCGGAGGCAGCGGCGGCCATTCCAGATGGGCTGGTGGACGAGATTTCGCTTGTTGGGCCCGCTGAACGGATTTGCGATCGCCTGACTGCATGGAAGCAGGCGGCGCGCGACGGGCATGTGCGGACGATCGTGCTGAAGGGCGCGAGTGTCGAGGTGATGCGTGTGGTGGCCGAGGCGGTTCTGTAGCCATCACTCCAGGATAGCGTGTTCCGCGGCAACTTGCCGCTCGGGTCGAAGACCGAAGCACGATGCGGCAGGCGGGCGCTCCATCGCCAGAGAATCAGGTTCTGATCCGTTTCGTCGGCCCCAGGCGCGAAGCTCGGCACCAATGCGCCTGCGTTGCCCCCGGCGATAAGACGCCGCACCGGGCGCCAGGATGGGGGTTCGCGCCCCTCAGCGAGGAAGGAGAACCAGGGGCAGGCGATGTCCTCCCAGGTGACATCATGTTCCGTGCGGCCGGTGTCGGTTCGGAGATCGGCAATGTCCTCGCAATCGAGCTCGTAGCAGCACAGGGTACACGGATGGATTTTGAACGGAAGGCTCTGGCTGGCCTCCTTTACGGCGGTGAGGATGGTCAGGCTGAGATACAGGGCCGGCACGCCGCGGGGATTGAAACGGCCGCCTCGGCTGGCGGCACCGTCGCCCGAGAGCGGCTGAAACGACCATTTCGGATTGTGGGCACGATAGCCGGTGCCCACGAATCTCAAGCGTATCCACCCTGGGCGATGTGATCGAGATAGTCCCGTAACGCCCCTGCCTTCCCGTCCTTCACCAGAGATTCGGCCGTGCGGTCGCCGAATGCGGCGATGGGCTGTGCGCGATACCAGGCCATGGCGCGTTGCTGGCCGCCTGCCCAGTCGGAGACGCGCGCGATGACCTCCAGCATTTCCTTGATGCGCGACTGCGTGCGAGAAGCGGCGGCTCGATCAGCCTTGTAGAGGGTCTGCGGACCCAGACCCACCGTTTCGGCGAGCTGCAGCTTGGACATGCCGAACCAGCCGGCGACATCGTCGATGGAGATGTGGCCGCTGTCGTCCATGAACGGAGCAGGAAACCGAGCAGCAGGTCTGGGGGCGCCGAGGATGCCGGGGTTGATTTCGCTCACACCGGAGGGACGTGCGGGGGGCATGACAGAATCTTTGAGTGATATATGGGTCAATTAGTGGGACAGTTGAGGAGATGCAAGCTGTGTTTGGTGGGACGGCGTTTTTTTCTTACCGTGACCTCCAGCACTCGGCGTCCGCGGAACAGGAGACCAGCCCATGCGGCAGATGACCCTGGTGGCCTTTCTCCAGGCGCAGAATTGCTCAAACTTTGTAGGTTCCTGGCGGCATCCGCTGGCCGGGCCGGACTTCCTGTCCGCCGACTATTACCGACGCATCGGACGGGTGCTCGAGGCCGGGAAGTTCCATCTGGGCTTCTTCGACGACCGGCTGGCCATGCCGGACCGGTTCGGCGGAGACCACGCACATGCCGTGGAAAACGGTATCCGCTGCGTGAAGATGGATCCGGTGACGATCCTGACCGTCATGGGCATGGCGACCGAACGGCTGGGCCTGGGGTCGACCTATTCCACGACCTATTACGAGCCGTTCCATGTGGCTCGGGTGTTTGCGACGCTGGATCTGATGAGCGGCGGCCGCGCGGCGTGGAACGTGGTTACCTCCATCAATGACGGCGAGGCGCTGAACATGGGCCTCGGTCATCACATGGAACATGACCTCCGCTACGATCGGGCGGACGAGTTCATGGAGGTCGTGCACGGCCACTGGGACAGCTGGGAGGACGGCGCGCTGGCGGTGGACAGGCAGACGGGACTGTTCGCGCATCCTGAGAAGGTTCACCGGCTGGACCATGAGGGGCGGTTCTTCCGCTCGCGTGGTCCCTTCACCGTGCCACGCTCTCGGCAGGGCCACCCGGTCATCATACAGGCCGGCCAGAGCGGACGGGGACGCCGCTTCGCCGCGCGCTGGGCGGAACTGGTGTTCGTGGCGAGCCACGAGCTGGAACGGGCGAAGCAGGACTACGCGGCGTTCAAGCGGGAGATTGCGGCGGCCGCGCGCGATCCGGCGCGGGTCAAGATCACCATGGCCGCCTACCCGATCGTTGCGGAGACTCGCGCCGAGGCCGAGGATAAGCTTGCGATTGCCGAGGGCCTGGCGCGCGACATCGACCGGCTTTCGCTGCTTTCAGAAGTGCTGAATTTCGATTTCGCCACGAAGGGGATGGACGAGCCGTTCACGGACGAGGAACTGGCCGGCATCTCCGGCATCCAGGCCATGCGCGACCGGGTCGTATTACGCAGCGGCAAGCGCAATCCGACCACGCGCGACTTCATCGAGATCAGCGGGCGCGGGAGCATCCATGATCATCCGGTATTCTGCGGCTCGGCAAAGGACGTTGCCGACCAGATGGAGACCTGGTTCGCGGCGGAGGCGTGCGACGGGTTCGTGATCGCCGCCTCTCACGTGCCGGGGGCGTATGAAGATTTCGTGCGCCTGGTGGTTCCCGAATTGCAGCGGCGAGGGTTGCACCAGAGGGACTATGCCGGGCGAACCTTGCGTGAGAATCTCGGGCTGCCACGTCCCGCCGTTGGAGCGTGGCGCCAATAAGCTGGAGGATCCCATGAAGCTTTTTTACGCCCCGGGCGCCTGCTCGCTCGGCATCCATGTTCTGCTGGAAGAGATCGGGAAGCCTTATCAGGCGGAGGCGGTGAACCTGCGGGAAGGCGCGCAGCATCAGGCTGCGTACACCTCGGTGAATCCGAAATCGAAGGTGCCCACGCTGGTGCGCGACGACGGCTCCGTGCTGACGGAATTCCCGGCTATCGCCTACTGGCTGGCGCGCACCAATGCTGACAAGAAACTGCTGCCCGACGACGCTGACGGCCAGGCCCGCGCGCTGGAGGCGATGGACTACGTGGTCGCCACGCTGCACATGCAGGGGTTCACGCGCATTTTCCGCCCGGAAAATTTCAGTCCGAACACGGCTGATGCCGACAAGGTGAAGGCGCGCGGGAAGGAAATATTCGAGAAGGGTCTGGCGCTGATGGATAAGGCGCTGGCCGGCAAGGACTACGTCACCGGCGCTTTCTCGATCGCGGACGCGGCGCTGTTCTACGTCGAGTTCTGGGCGTCCGCTCGGCTGAAGATGCAGCTGCCGGCGAATTGCGAGGCACATTACCGGCGGATGCTGGCGCGACCGGCAGTACAGCGGGCGATGCAGGCCGAAGGCCTGCAGGGCTGATGGAGGCGAAGCTCGCGCGCGTTCCCTTCTGGTTTCTGCGGCATGGCGAGACGGACTGGAACGCGCGCGGGCTGTCGCAGGGGAATGTCGATATTCCTCTGAACCCGGCCGGGCTGGCGCAAGCCCGGTCGGCGGCGGAATTGCTGCGCGGCCGGGGAATTGCGACGATCGTGGCCTCGCCGCTGGGACGGGCGCGGATCACGGCGGAGATCGTAGGCGAGTTGTTGGGCCTGCCGGTCCGGATTGATGACGGGCTGCGGGAAGTGGCGTTCGGCGCGCAGGAAGGACAGCCGATGACCGAGTGGTTTACGCGGTGGATCGAGGGCACCTGGACACCGGAGCAGGCGGAGACGTTCGCGACGCTGAGGGAACGGGCGGTGGCGGCGATCAACCGGGCGACGGCGCTGACGCCGCCGGTACTGGTGGTGAGCCACGGCGCGTTTTTTCGGGCGCTGCGGTCGGCGATGGGGCTGGTGCCGAATGTGCGCACACGGAACGCGGTGCCGTTCTTGTGCCGGCCGGGGGTGGACGGCGCGGCGTGGGAGCTGGTGGCGGCGGAGCAGGGGGTCAGTTTGACGATGTGACGGGGACGCCTGGAGGAAACAGGTGCGAGCCAGTGAGCTAAGCCGCCGACAAGTCGTGCTGGGCTTGGCGTGACAGCGGCCGCAACTCTCGTCACGGGAAGCCGGCCATAGCTGGCCAGGACTCCACCATCCCGGCCTGTCGCACCGCGACTGATCTGACAGCTGCGCTGGCGGGTCGGCAAATCACAGCTCGTGAATTGCTGGAAGCCGCTATCACGCGCATCCAGGCCCTCGATCCAAGAATCAACGCGGTCGTCGTGCGCGATTTCGATCGGACGCGGCTCGCCGCCGATGCGGCACTGGCGCGTGGCGAGCGCCGGCCTTTGCTGGGCCTGCCAATGACCGTGAAGGAGCAGTTCAACGTTGCCGGACTGCCGACCACGTGGGGTTACGAAAAATACCGCGACTGGCGCCCCAGCGCCGTGCCGCTCTGGACCGCCTATGACGCCGTGATGCTGTGGGCATTCGCCAATCACTACATACCGTATGTCAGTTTTGGCAATCATCCTTATTATTTCATGGTGTTGATGTTGCTGGTGCCGGTCTGGCGGGATCTGCATTTTTACATCGTCCACCGGGTCCTTCACTGGCCGCCACTGTATTGTTTGGCGCACAGGCTGCATCACAAGAATGCCAATCCCGGGCCGTGGTCGGGTCTTGCGATGTATCCGGTGGAGCATGTCCTGTATTTTTCCTGCGTGCTGATTTACTGGATCGTGCCGTCCCACCCGCTGCACGCGATTTTCAACCTGGTCCACACGAGCCTTTCACCCGCCCCCGGGCATGTGGGCTTCGACAGGTTGGTTGTCGGCAAGGACCATGTTGTCGAGACGTACTCTTACGCCCATTACCTCCATCACAAGTATTATGAATGCAACTACGCGGATGGGGTGATTCCGCTGGATAAATGGCTTCGCACGTTCCACGATGGATCGCGCGAGGCGCAGGAAGCGATGGACAGGTGGTTCCGGGAGCGTGCGCAGAAAGCCTAAGGGGGCGGTCCGGGCTACATAGACCGCCCGACCTCGCTGGTTACCGCACCCGCCGGAACTTCACTGTGCGTTTTTTCGGGGCGCTGCGGTCCGTGCTAAGGGCTGGTGCCGAGTCTTAGGAGCTGGCGCGTCGGCGGGCATCGTGCCACTGAGTAGTGAACTTATGCTGCAACTGGCGCTGGCTCATGTTCGCCGCGGCAGCTTTTCAGCTGATCGCCCGGAGCAGGCAATAATAACACGGAAGAGCTTCGCAGCGGCTACGGGCTGCAATCGAGAAGCGATTTTGAGGGCAATATTTGGTAGAACCATCCGACCGGGTACAATTGAGTTCCTGCTGGAGGAGATCCTACTGCGCCAAACTAATTTTGGCACAATCCTGCACATCCTTCATTTGCTGTCAAAACCAGTCTTCATTGGCCAGGGTAGCGATAGTTATCGCGCATTCAAACATTTTTATCCAAACATTTTTGTCCTGGCGTCATACTGAACTTCAACCTTGATGGGCTGGCATCATACTGGTGCCGCCCGCGCCACCAAGTAATAGATCCGCATGGGACTGTAGAGGCTTGGTACGGCCCTATGTGGCAGAATACCTAGAGCGTGCAGGACGTACAACTTGCCTACACCAGTTCACGACCTCCTCCTCTGCACACCTGAGTCAGAAACCCAGCAGTTGCATTGCGCACTTGATAAAGCATTTTTATCAGTACCGGCTTTTGTCGTGGTCATCGGATACAGCTTCGGCCGATATGGCGATATGTACGAGGACGCGATTTCGTGGGAGCGGTTCTGCCTCGCGCTCGCTGGTTCACTGGGAATGTCTATGTCGTCGATCCTTGGCCAGAGGAGCTTGCAGACCGCATAGCGCAGCGAATAAAGCCTTTCAGAGTGTTCGGTGTTTCCGCTTTCTGGGATGTCCTTGCTCGCGCGCTCACGGAATCACATCGAGGCAGTCGACAGTCGCTGGATTATCTATACGACTATCATGGAAATAGGATGAGGGGCGGAAAAGAATAGCAAAGGCAAGCCGACGACTCCGAAGGCTCGCCCATAAACTGGCATATAGCGTTATCTTGCTTTCTCTGATCGGAAGGCTCAGTTTACCGCACCCGCCGGAATTTATGCAGCGAGCGCAGATTCTCCGGCCGCGGCTGATCCGGGTAGGTCTGCGGCCAATTGGTCCAGGACACCTCGCCGACATACAGATCGCCGTGCGAATCGACCGTCAGCCCGTGCGGCGCCATGAATTCGGTGGGACCCAGCCCAGCCTGGCGGGCGCCGATGCGGCCGATGCGCTTGCCGGTATGGTCCACGATGGTCACGCGGGGGCCGAGATTTGGGATATTGCGGTTCACCGACATAGTCGGGCCTAGCTCGCCGATATAGCAAATCGGGCACTTGCCTGGCGGCATGAACAGACCGCACGGGCGGTGCAGGTTGTTCCACTGCGCCTCGTAGCGGCCGTTGCCATCGAACACCTGCACGCGATGGTTCTCGCGGTCGGCGACATACACCCAGCCGTCGGCGTCGCAGGTAATATTGTGGACGATGTTGAACTCGCCGGGATCGGTGCCCGACTCGCCCCAGGACAGGAGCCACCGCCCGGAAGGATCGAATTTGTGCACACGCGCGTTGCCGTAACCGTCGGAGACGTAAATGTCGCCGGCGGGTGAGAGGGCGGTGTGCGTGCAGCGATGGAATGGCTCGCCGCTCATGAAGGCTGACGGTTTGCCGGGAATGCCCAGGGTCAGCCGCACTTTGCCATCCAGCGAGCACTGGCGGACGGTGTGGTCGCCGTCATCGGTCAGCCAGAGCGTGTCGTCGGGGCCGACATGCAGGCCGTGGGCGCGGGGGAACATGCCCTCGCCCCAGGAGCGGAGGAAATTGCCGTCGGGGTCAAACACGATCATCGGGTGTTCGCCGCGGTTGAAGACGTAGACGTTGTCGTTGCGGTCCACGCCGACCGAGCCGATTTCCTTGAAGCTCCAGCCGGCGGGGAGTTTGGCCCAGTTTTCGACGGGTTCGTAAACGAAATCGCCGGTGCCGACGGTGGTCATGCGCTTCCTCCTGGCCGTTGCGGGAAGCATGGCACGGGGAGCGGCGGGCGGCAAAGTTTCGCGGGCCCGGTGTGTTTGGTTGCAGCATGGCCACTCGTGCGCCTAAGCATCATCCGGCGGGGCGTTTCGCGCGCTCCGCCGAAAGATGATGCGTCGTCAATAACTTCCAAGCAGACTTGCGTGGCACAAGCCGCGAAAGTCTGCTTAGGCTTTGGTGCAGGGGAGCCGCGCCTTGGAGTCAGGAATCCAGCCGGCTGAGCAGGAGGTTGCAGCCGCGACGGAACGGGGTGACTGGGCGGAGTTGTCCGGCAAGCCGGAGGACGAGCGGCACGTTCGTGCTGCGTTTCTGCGGGCCCTGCTGCTGGGGCTGCCGGTGGTTCCGGAGGAGGACGGAGTGCGTCCGTGCGTGGTACGGTTGCCGGGCGTGCGGGTACGCGGGGCGCGGATCGAGGATGCGCTGGAGCTCGTGGATTGTGCGGGGCCGGCAGGTGGCGGGCTCCCTCGGACTGGCACTGGAAGCCTGTCGGCGGCTCCGTGCTTCTGCGCAACGGCTTTACGGCGGAGGGGGGCGTCTGGCTGCTCGGGGCGAAGATCGGCGGCCTGGATTGCGGAGGCTGCCATTTTGCCGACCGCACGGATGACGGCCAGGGCAAGGGTTGAGGCTGATTTTGCCGGCGCCGCGGGTGCGATTCCAGTCTTTTGACGAGATCGGGTGGGCGCCGGTCTTTTAACAACAGGCGGGGCTGAACAGAAAGCGGTGAGCTTGTGCGGTTGTCCCTACCTCGACTAACCTCTTCGTCCATTGGGCAGCCCTTGGGGTGGAGCGGGATACGCGCCGCCGGTTGCATCTGACGGTGGATCGCTTGTGCACCATCTGATTGCGCTCCTGCTCGTTCCTCCGCCCAATCTTGTTCTGTTCGCGATTGCGGGCCTGATCGTGTCGAAGCGGTGGCGGCGAACCGGGGTAACGATCACGGGTGTTTCTCTGGTTTTGCTTCTGCTTCTGTCCATGCCGGTGATTGCGGGTGAGCTGCTGGTCTCGCTGGAGAATGGATTGCCGGTGCGTCCGGACCCGGAAGACATGCCGCAGGCCATCGTGGTGCTTAGCGCCGAGACCGATCACGTGCGGGGGCCTGGACCAGACCTGGTGGTTGGTTCGCTGACGCTGGAACGGGAGAGGGCGGCCGCCTTGCTTTGGCGGCGGACCAACCTGCCCGTGCTGGTCTCGGGCGGCGTGCTTCGGAACAATGATATTGCGGTAGCGGAGCTGATGGCCGTCAGCCTGAAACGGGACTTCGGCGTTCCGGTACGCTGGGTCGAACCAATCTCGGACACCACGTGGCAGAACGCCGAGGACAGTGCGGCGCTTCTGCTGCCGCTGGGCATCCATTCGGTGTTTCTCGTGACGCATGCGTGGCATGAAAAACGTGCGCTGCTGGCATTTCGTCATTTCGGGTTTCAGCCGGTTGCGGCCGTGGTTCAACTTGACGATCCTGCGACAGGCATCCTGCCATCCCCGAGCGCCTGGTTACGCAGCTACTACGCGCTGCACGAATGGATCGGGCTGTTGTGGTACTGGGTCAGAGTTCAAGCGAGTTAGTTTTGGTAGAAACTAACTGCCGCATAACTGGACGAACAAGATCGCGCGAAGGATGCAGGCGTCCAAAGAAGTTTGGGGAAGATCTTCGGCACTAGAGCAATTTCAGGCTGACTGGATCAGCCTGAAACGCTCTAACTCGTTGTTTTATACCAGTTGCCGTTAAGGTGGAACTCATCGTCGCCGCGGGTTTCATGGATTCCCGCTTTCGCGGGGACGACGGGAGGGTGTGACTCTTCGGCGGCTGGTATTAGTTCGCCACCGGCTTCGCCGACCGCCGTGGATGAAACCTGAGCCACAGCGGCGAGCGGCTGGCCTGGATCGCCACGGCGCTTTGCGCCTCGCGATGACGGCACGGGCCCTCGGTCTCCGTCGAGCCGGTTTCTGTTTAGAGCAGGATTCACGCGCTCCGACGTTTCCGCCCAGCGCGATCCTGCTCTATCAGCACGCGGCAGAAGTTTTTGGATAAGCGTTTCGAACTCTCGGGGCATGAGTGGGCGCGGCTGAAGGCCGATGACTCGCCCGAATGCCGGAACTGTCACACTGCGGCTGTGATGGATCTGACAAAGCAGGCGCCCAGGGCTGCGGCGATCCATGCCGGCTACTTGCTGACCGGCCAGCGCACTTGCATCGTTGCCCCGGGATGGGTTGAAAGCCCGGACGTCAACGACGCCACGCATCAGGTCAAGGAATGACCGGTCGTGCTGGCGTGTTCGGCGTGAACAAGCGGGCATAAGCCTGGAACATCGTTTCCTGATCGTATTCCTGTTCGGCTTTGAGGCGATTGGACGCCCCTATCGAATTACGGAGCGCGGGATTTCGCAGCAAGGTCAGCAGCGCCTCCGCCAGCGCCTGATCATCGCGGGTAGTTACGAATGGCGCGTTCGACTCGGCCAGCATGACGCGCACGTCGCCGACATCGGTTGAAGCAACCGGGAGGCCTGCTGCCATGGCTTCTATCACCGAGATTGGCATCTGTTCGGTGTCTGAGGAGAGCGCGAACAGGTCGAACGACCGAAACAAAGGTGCAGGATCGGCAACGTATCCGGTGAAATGAATTTGTGCCGTGATACCGAGGCTGGCGGCGAGGGTTTCCAGAGCAGGGCGCTCGGGTCCGTCACCAGCGATGATGAGCGAGGCGGCTGTGGAGGCGCGGGCGAGGGCAAAGACGCGGATCAGCCGGGCGAGATTTTTCTCGGGGCGCAGCGCGGCGACGGTGCCGATAGCGGGTAGCTGAGGCCTTTCAGCGGCTGGTGTAATACCGAGGGCCTTGGGTTTTGATCCCTCCCCCTTTCCCCCCGCAAGGGGAGGGGGTCCGGCGCCCGGTATAAAGCGTGAGAGGTCGATACCGTTGGGAATATAATGAACCCGGCGGGGCGATAACCCCCAGATATGCGTCGCGATGCGTTCCAGGTTGCGCGAGGGGACGACAATCTGGGTTCGTGATAGAACCAACCTGCGGGTGATCACCCGCCGCCGAATCTGGTTTCCTTGCTCCTCGGGGCCAAATCCGTCTTCGATGTGTAGTTGCGGAACCAGGCGCGGCCAATTGGCCATACTCCATTCAATGGAGCCCCAATTGTGGGTGATCAGCACGTCGGGTCGCGCTTCGCGAACGAACGCGCGGAAGCGGCGGCGATTGCCGATCATATCGCCCTTGCGGATGTCGAGGCTCGGATAGCTGACCGCGACTTCGGGTGAGAAGAGCTTTCCGGCTGCGGTGACACCATCCATTGCGACGATCTGGTGGGAGTAGCGTTCCGGGAAGCGGTTCGCGATGGCGGTGTAGCGCACCTGCGGGCCGCCGACGCCGAAGGTGGCGAAGACGGTCAGAAGGCGTTGTTTTGGGCCGGCCTTCATTCAACCAGTGTGCACACGGACGGCGCGGGTTTCGAAAATCGCGGGGTCGGAAACCGGCGACCAGGCGAGGTCATGCTTTGCGTCGGAGCAGTTGAACTCGGCCTTCATGCCGCGAGAAAGCAGGTCGCGGAGCGAGGGGAGGGGTGGTCGGCGGCCGCCGGCGCGTTTGATTCCCCATTTTCCGAGTTCCGCGGCCCAGAGTTTGACGGCCGATTGCGGGTGAAACCGCAGAGGGCGGTGCAGCGCCTCGCCAAGGAGCGAGATATATTCGCGTGCCGAGGGGCGCACGTCGCCCACGAGATTGTAGCAGCGTCCTTCAATGCCGGGAGTTTTTGCCGCGCGAAGGATGGCGTCCGCCACGTCTTCGACCAGGACGAAGGGCAACGGGTTGCGCCCTTCGTTCCAGCCGATGCAATGCTGATCATTGTTGAAGAATCCGAGTCCGCCGTGAAAGATGGGCCCACCTTCGCCGACCACGACGCCCGGGCGGAGAATGACCAAGGGCAGTCCGGCGGTGGCATGTATTTCCAGCAACAGGCGATCGCATATTGCCTTGGCGCGTGCGTAATCCGCGCGATGGTCGGACCGAGGATCGGGCGGGGTAGCGCCCGTTACGGGCCGAGCCTGCGGACCCAGATAGAGCCCGGCAATCGAGCCCACGTGTACAAGGCGTTTCACGCCGGCTGCCATGCACGCGCGCGCGACGATCTCGGCGCCGCCGACCATTGCCTCCCGCACCTCATCCCACGAGGAGCCGCCGCCCCCATGCGCCAGGTTGATCACGGCGGGGGCGCCGGTGATTGCCGCCTCGACCGAGGATGCCTGGCGGATATCGCCACGGAGGACACGCACTCGGGGATCACCGAACACATCGGGCAGGCCGCGCGTGCTGCGGGCCATGACGGTAACGCGCAAGCCGTGGTCCAGGCAGTGGCGGACCAAATGAGTTCCGATGAAACCGGTGCCACCGAGGATGGCAAGGTCGGGGGGGCTTATGCCATGCGTCGTTGAGGCTGGCTCACGGGCCAGCTGGGCACTATGGATTCCCGCCCCGTGCCTTCCCGGAGGCAGGCTCTTCGCGTGAATGACGGGAGTGGGGCTTGGCGGGCCTCCGGCTGGAGCGACGGGTGCAGATGGCTTTTCGGCGGCTGGTATCGTTTCCAGTCGGCCGGCCATGCGCTCGCAGACGACAACAAGGTTCGCCGCGAAACAGCCATCGAGGTCCGGCGTGGTTCCTGCGTCCAGCGCGGCATGAAATGCCGAAATGCTGCCCAGCATGCTTTGGTAGAATGCGTCGCTTCGTGGCCGGAGGCGAAGCAAGGAGAGACTGTAATCGCTCGCGTGGCGCAGGCTGGCCTGCACCATCGAGGCGGCGGTCTGGCCGCCGGAGACGATGCCGTCCACTGCCTCCACCCATCGGCTGCGCTTATGGGTGTAGAACCGGTTTGCGAACATATCGGCGATGGCAACGCCATCGTCGCAAATGACACTGATCTGCCAGAACGGATACTCCTGTCCCACGGCGAAGCGCAGTGACGCGGGCGCGTGCTCACAGCGCAGGAGCACATCCATTGCGGGATAGATCGTCTGGCCTTCCGGCAGCTGCAGCGCCTCGCTGGCGAGCAGTTGAAGATCAAGGATCTGTCCTGCCAGCATCGTCAATTGCGACAGCGGATGCACTGCCTGCTCCAGCAGCAGATTGCGCGCGGAGGCAAACATCCAGTGACCGAACTGGCGTGCGGCGATCTGGCGCAGCGGCACGTTGTAGGTGCAGGTGATATGGCTGGCTGGCCCGAGCTCGTTGCTGCGTACAGCGATCAGCAGGCGGCGAAATGCCGGATGATGCACAAAGTTCTGGTTTACGCCGAGCGTTACTCCGGTGGAGCGGGCTTGTTCGATCAGCTTGTTGCAGTCGTCCTCGGTTTCGGCGAGCGGCTTTTCCACGAGCAGCGGCTTGCCGGAGGCGATCAACTGTTGCGCGACGGCGGCGTGCAGATCGGGCGGGACCAGGACGTGGGCGCAATCGAACGCGTCGGTGGCCAGGGCCGCATCCACGGAGGTGAATATGTCGGCAGGCCCGAAGTCGCGCGCCAGTGCCCGGGCGTTTTCTTCCTTGGGGTCGATGATCGCCGTCAGGCGAACGCCTGGGGTGGACCGCAAAACCTCGGCATGGACGCGGGAGATGAATCCGGCGCCGACCAAACCGACCCGTCTCATACAACGGCCTTTGTTACCAACTCACGGTTCGGCCCGCGGGTCTGGGTTCCCGCTTTTGAAATCGGCGCCGGTATCCTTAGCAAATGGACGGGGTTCGGGTATTGATGGCGCGATGGATTCCCGGTCCCCGGGTCCAGCTTTTCGCCGGCCCGGGGACATGTTTCGCGGGAATGACGAATGGGTGCCATTTCTGCGGGCTTCCGGCCTTTCAACGACTGCTCGTTAGCTGGGTGACAGTACCGGCGAGGTCAGGCTGCCGGTGTAGCCATTCCTCGATACTTGTACGGGCGAGGCGATATCCGTTCGCCTCGCCGGAGGGGTCCGGCTCCGGCATGACGGCGATCACCAAGGGTGCGATACGGCTGCCGGCGATGCTGGCCCAGCCCTGGCGAAGCCGCATGTCGCGCCCACCGGTGGTGGGATGGCCTCCGACCCACATCGCGCTGGCCGCCGTGTGTTTGGGATCTTCGGTTTGCTGCAAACGAAAAACAACACCGCTCGCGGGTAGCGTTGCCGAAGCAATCACGTCGCCTCGGCCAAGGCCGGTAATCCGGCGTTCCTCCGCGAGAATCGCGCCCGGATCGACGCGCGGGGAAAAGATTTCGGTTATTACGGCGACCGTCCCGCGTCCGCAATCAAGATGCTGCTGGACGATTCGCCCGGTTGCGGGCGAGGGAAGCGCCACATCGGGAGCGGTGCGCGTGCAGGCACCGATGGGGAGGTGCGGAGCGTCAGGTACAGACGCAGCGGCTGCGCGGTCGAGGCCGAGGCCGGCGAGCGGTCCGATGGCGCCGAAAACCAGCACGGAAGCGAGGGCGCGAAGGCGCGAGCGGTTGGGGGCCGTTTCGGAGGGCGGTGGGACGAAGCGGGCGGCCGGCGCGTCGTCTTCACGGAAGGGGAGACCGAAGAATACCAGGAGCAGGATAACAATGGAGAAGAACATCCAGCCGTAGAGGATGTGGTCGGTCGCCGCGGCCTGAGCGCTGCCCAGCATGCGGCCGAGGAGGACGATGCCCAACGCACGAAAGCCGTTAGCAACAATCGGAACGATTATGGAAACAAGAATGAAGACGCTTCGCCGCAACGCCGAGCGGTACATAAGCAGTGCGTAGAGCGTGCCGAAAGCGACGGCAGCGATCAGGAAGCGCAGGCCTGCACAGGCCTCGGCTACGTAGAACGACCCTTCTGGGATATCTATAGTGTAGCCATCAGTAAAATTGGGGATGCCTAAGATATCCAGCCCGTGCATGGCAAAGGCAGTGGTGAAATCCTGTAGCGCTGGGGTGATGAAAGCACCAAACGGCACAAGGAAGTAGAGATACAGGAGCGGGCCCATAAGGGCGCGGTAGAGGCGCCAACCGAGCATCGCGACAAACAGTATTTGCACCAGTGTCATGGCCATGAGCTGCCGCCCTTCCATAACCCCGATGCGGTCGGCCAACAGCCACACCAGACCGACTGGCAGGGCGAGAAGGGCCGGCACGGCCCAGGGGCTGGGTATTGCCCCGACCAGAACGGCGCGGCGATCCCAGATCAGATAGGCGGCCAGCGGGATAATAAGGAAGCAGTGGTTATAGGCCGTCGACTCGAGCCATACGCGGGTGGCCGCGGTGATCTCCTGATTGAACAGCGCCGCCAGTACCAGGAGCCCGAGGCCGGTGATGACCAGGCTTTGCCGCAGGGCCGGAGTTATGAGCTGGGGGCGGGGAGGGGCGATGACTTCGCTCATGTATTCAGCCGAGGCCGCCGGCGATCAGGGGACCGAGCGTGTTTGCGACCGGCAGGGGGAGCCGCTTCCAAGCCGCGACAAACAGGCGAAATTTCGGGCTATGCGGGTTATGGTCCGGGATCGCGGCGCCGGGTTGCAAGTGGTAGCGATAGTGCAGGGGGGACGGCTCGAACCCCCAGTTGTGCTTGAATGCGTATGCGCCGGTGCCGAGCCTGCTGCGGCCGAAGTCAAAGAGCCGGACTCCGCGCGCCGCGGCGCGGCGCATCACTTCCCAGTACATGAAGTCGTTTCCCGCACGTTGCCGGGCCGCGCCCGTGCCACCGCCGTAATAGGGCAAAACCTCGTCACGGTAATAGAAATTCAGCACTGACGCGATCGGACGCCCATCATCCAGCACGGTGACGACATCACTGCAATCGCGAAACACGTCCAGCAGAAGCTGGAAATGACGGCGCGGGAAGACCGGCGATCCAAGATTGCGTACGCTCTCGGCATAGATGCGGTGCACCAGGTTGGCATCGCGGCTGACGACCGATGTCAGGCCATTCTGGATGCCCTTACGAACCATCGCGCGCTGTTTGCGGGGAATGGCCTTCAGATTGGCTTCGTCGCTGCCGGTGATCGGCTTGCGGAAGGTCACATAGAGCGGCGCGCGTTCCACCCAGTCGCTGTCAACAAGGTTGCGATAGCGAAGCTCGACCGTCCTGGCGCCCGCCTCGGCCATGATCTGGACGGCGTGGCGCTCGAGAGCCTGCGCGGTGGCCGCGTCGGCCGCCAATGGGCCGCCATATACGCAGAAGGGTGCAGAAACCAGCGCATTGCCGAACAGAAGTGTCTTGACGTGCACCAAGGGCATGACGCCGGTGATTGCTCCATCCTGCTCCGCCAGCACGTAACAGGGCGGATGGCCGAAGGCCCGCTGGATCACGTCGCGCCATGCGGCGCGGTGGAAAAACGTGCCGTCCGGATGAGCCTCGACGAATTGATCCCAGGCGGCGGCGCCGTTCTCCAGCGGTCGTATGACGAGGCTCATGGAGGCGCTATCTCAGACCGGCAACGGGGCAGGGGAGGGGACCACGGCGGATTGCGTCAGCCGATCCGCGTAAACGGCATCCATGCGGTCCCAGGCGAAATCCTTCAGGACGCGGCGCAAACGTCCTCGCATCCGGGACAGATTGGTGTAGTGCCTGATCCGTGACTTCCATCCGCACCCGGTGATGACCGGCTGATCAGGGTCGATTTCCCATGGGTGGAAGTAAAATATGCCCGCCATCTGCTCGCGCTGGTTCACGCGCCGCAAGCCGGTCCTGTAGAGGCGGTACGGGAGCAGGCGGAAATAGCCGCCCCCGGCGCAGGGCAAATTGCGGTTGCGGATGCGGACGGTCGTCATCGGAAACTCCCAAAGCGTGCCGCCCGCCGGCTGGAACGGGCGCCTCGGCGCGTCCGGCATCCCATAGAGATCGTGCTGGATCGGATTGATACTGGAACTGTAGCGATAGCCCTCGCTTTCCAGAACACCGAAGGCCCAGAGATTGCCCGCCCCGATCGAGAAGGTCGCCGCGCGGTAGCCGAGGACGCGCGCGCCGCCGATATCCTCCAGCACGCGGCGGCTGCGGCCCACATCGGCGCGGAATGCCGCCGGATCCTGGCTATCCGCCCTGGTGTGATCCCAGCCGTGGCTGGCGAGTTCATGCCCGCCGGCGACGATGCGGCGGATGAGTGGCGGGTGGCGTTCGGCGACCCAGCCGAGGGTAAAAAACGTCGCCCTGATCCGGGCGTCAGCGAACAGCTCCAGCACAGCGTCGGTATTGGCTTCGACGCGGCTTGCGTAATCATTCCAGCTTGAGCGCGGAATGCGATGGGCGAACGCCTGCACCTGGAAGTAGTCCTCGACGTCCACAGTCATGGCGTTGCGGATCAGGGTTGCCATCCAGAGAGACCTCTTCAGCGGCTTGCCTGAAGGCCGCCCAATACGTCCAGCAGGCGGCGGAAAATGCGGTCCTGGCGGGCGGCGCTCTGTTCGAGGCCGGCGACGCGTTTCGCGAGATCTTCCAGGCCTGCACCATTGACGTGGGTTACATCAATGGGGCGGGCGGCAGGCGGGCCAAGATCATTTTCAAGTTCGGCGGCGACCGTATCCACCATGTCGGCGGTGATGAGGTGGGACTCCTCAAGGGCACCAAACAGCAGCACCCGGGTGCAGAGTGTGTTGATCCGGCGGGGAATGCCGGCCGTGCGGCGAAACAGTGCGGTGAATGCTCCCGGTTCCCATTCCGGGTCTTCCATCCAGCTCACCATGCGGAGGCGGTGTTCGACATAAAACTGGGTCTCCTGCTCCGTCAGGGGACCGAGATGATACGAGGCGAGCACCCGCTGGCGCAGCTGGTCGAGCTCGGGGCTGGCGAGAATAGGCCGGAACTGCGGTTGTCCGAGCAGGATGGTCTGCAGGGGTGTGCGGCCGTCGACGGTAATGTTGGAGAGCATCCGCAGCTCCTCGAGCGCGGCGAAGGAGAGGTTCTGCACCTCGTCTACGACAAGAAGGCAGCGGCGACCCTGGGTGCGATGGTCGATCAGGCTGCGTTCGAAGCTGCGGAGAAGATTGGCTTTGTCACGACCAGGTTCTTCCGGGCCAAAGCTGCTTACGACGAGGCGCAGGAGGTCGTCGTTGGAAACCTGGGTCGTGACGACGCGGCCGATGGTGTAGCTTCGCCGGTCGAGCTGAGCCCAGAGCTGTTCGACCAACGTGGTTTTTCCGGCGCCGACTTCGCCGGTGATAACGACGAAGCCTTCCTGCTGGGACAGCCCGTAGATCAGGTGCGAGATGGCCCGATTATGGCTGGCGCTGCCGAAGAAGAAGCGTGGGTCCGGTGTGAGCTGGAATGGGATTCCGTTGAGCCGGTAGAACTTCTCATACACTGGTTTGGTCAGAATGTTCGGGTGAGCGCGAGGAGCACAATGTTCTGATACATCGTTTGCCCTGGAACATTCGAGCGGCGGTCATAGAAGCTGTAAATGGCGTAGCCAGTGAGCTTGTCGGTGAAGATATATCGAACTCTGGCGGATGCGCCAAGGAAGTTCTCGTTCTGCTGCTGGACGTCGCGGACACCGTAGCTGAAGCTGCTGGTCAGGCTGGTTCGCAGGCTGATTTCGTGGACCCATGTTGCGGTCCCTGTCGTGGTAGTGTCGTTGGTCAGCGGCTGCGCCACGGTGGTCGTCCCGACAGCCTCCCGGTTCTGGCGCTGAAGGCTCAGGGAAATCGTATCACGGTCGAGGAGAGTGGTTCCGGTCACGGTGAGCTGGTGGCTTTTGAAAACGGTATTGTTGACGCCCGCGAGCGAATTGATGAGGGACACCGGTGCGCCGGTTTCCAGGTTGATGGCGTTGCCGAGAGGATTCACTCCGACCGCTTCCAACTGCGACTGGATCTGTTGCAGATCGCTGGTCAGCCCCGCGGTATAGCTGGCCGTGAGCACGGTCCGGGCGGTGGGGGCGTAGCGCGCGGAGGCCTGGAACGAGGTCACTCCATTGAAATGGCCATATTCGACCGTGAGGCGGCTGTCGGGGTTGGGGATCAGGACGGCACCGAGGCCCCAGATGCCGTCCTCGACCGAGACATGCTGGACCGTGCTGGGGAACTGGATGTTTTCATAACCGAACTCCCCGAAGGGAAGCAGCCAGGGGCGGAGCACGTAGCCGATACGGTTGTCCGCCACGGCCCGGGTGGCGTTTGCCACCACCCCGGTGCCGGTGGATTTCGAGGCATCGAGGGTGGCGATATTGACCACGCGGCCCCAGTCATCCCCGCTGATGAACTGGGCGATACCTTCGCCGGTGAAAATGTGCTGGGAGGGGCCGGTCGGCCCGCCGATCAGGTTGCTGCTGCTATTGCTTGAATAGGTTTCGGTAAGATTGAGGCCGAGTTTGCCGGTGCCGAACGTGCCGAAGCGGTGCAGGAGGTACGGCGTCAGGGCGGCAGACACGATCTGGGTCAGGTTGCTTTTGCTTAGGCCTAGCGGGCCGACGCCGAAGCTGGGTGTGCTCACAACCGGCACGCCGAAATTGATGCCGGTGAATCCGCCGCCGGTGGGCGCCTCGGTCGCGAAGGCGCGGGCGTTCACATAGAACTCGTCAGGAATAATAATGGCGTTCGCGACGCCGAGGAGTTCCTGGCCGACAGAATTCTGCGAGGAGGTCCGGTCGTAGATGCGGAAGATCGGGTTGTAGTTAAGGCTGAGTTTCAGCCGCGGGGTGTCGTTGCTGATGGCGATTCCAGGGGCGATCAGATTGATGACGTCCCAACGCCGGTTGGTTTCCGATTGCAGAACGTTGTCGTTGAATTCCTCGCCGAAACTGATGCGCGGCACGAACTGAAAGCCAGGCGCGGGTACCAGCCCGAGGCCTGGTTGGAGATTGCTTTGATATTGGAAGTTCGGCTGAGCCCCCGATGGTGCCACCGGGAAGGGGTTGTTCAGTGGCGTGGTGAGGGACGGGCCGAGTGGCGAGGTTGGCTGCTGTGCGTAGCCTGGACTTGTTGCCCCGAGCGCCCAAGCGATGACGGCCAGGGGCAGGGACAGACCGGCACGTTGGCGCGCCACAGAGTTGATGACCATGTCTCCTTCCCCGCGACTTGGTATTCAGGAATTATACGCGTAGGCGTAGGCCCCGAAACTGCGCGGCGTTGACATGCGGATCTTGTTCAGCAGGAGGGTGATCGAGGGGCAGGCCTGTATCAGGTCGAGAGCGGCCTCCACCTCCTCCCGCTGGGTTCGCTCGGCTTCGATGACAAATACGGTCTGTCCGACGTAAGGAGCAAGGGCGGACGGATCGCTGGTAGAGAGGCAAGGGGAGACGTCGATGATGATCAGGCGGTCGGGGAATCTGCGCCCGAGTGCCTGGAGGGCGCGGATCGTCTGTTCGCTTGCGAGCAGTTCGCCTCGACGCTGGTCGCCGACCGGCATGATCGAGAGCGTGGCGAGGTCGGTGTTGCGCACCAGGGTGGTCGGGTCTTCGGCGGGGGCGGTTGCTAGGTCCAGCAGACCTGGAGCGTTACCCATGCCGAGAGTATCGCTCAAGGAACCCTGCTTGATGTCGGCATCGAGCAACAGGACCTGGTGGTCGCCCTGCCTGGCGATGCCGGCGGCGAGGTTCAGTGCGGCGAAGGTCTTCCCCTCCTGCGGCTTGGCGCTGGTAACCATCAGCAGATTACTGAATCCGGCTTCCCCGCCTTCAGTAGCGAAAGCGGCCCGCACGAGCTGACTTTGCACGAGGCGGAACTCTTCGTTCACTCTGCGGCGCCCCGACCCATTCTCGATCAGGCCGGCGGAAGTGAGGGCGCCGAGTGGAACCGACGTTGCGTTGCGCTGCCACGCGGGTGCGGGATGACCGTTTGCCTGGGGCGGAGAAGGCTGGGAAGAAACGGCTTCGGTTCCGCCTGGCATGCCGCCGGCGATGTCCGGCGCGGAACCGGTCCGCAGCAGTTGCTCGGCCGCACGCTCGATCAGGTGGATTTTACTGGGCGGGTTCATTCAGACCACCGCCGTTGCGCGGAGGATGCGGAAGAGGAGGCCGCCGTATATTGCGACCAGCAGCAAGGCGGCCACACCAAAGCCGGTCGCGGCCATGATTCGGTGGCTGGTACGGCCGGCCGCAAGCAGCGAAATGCCGCCGACCACGGGCAATCCGAGGCTCCGCAGGTCCTCGACCACCCAGAACGATTGGTCGAGTTGGGACAGCATGATGGGAAGGCCGAAGCCGATCGCTATGCCGCCGAGCAGCACGCCGGAAACGAGCAGCAGACGGTTCGGGGAGGTGGGAACGACGGGGAGGGACGGCGGGTCGATCTGGCGAACCGTCACCGCGTTCGCCTGGGTATTTGCTGCCGCGCCGATATTCGCCGACTGAAGCCGGCTGACCAGGTCAGCGTAGCTTTTTTGCAGACCGCTGTAGTCCCGATCGAGGTTTTCGTATTCGACCAGCAGATTTGGCCGGTCCCGTTGCAATTTCTCGAGCCGTGCTTCGGTTTGCTTAAGCTGGGCAAGCTGCTGTTGGGCGGATGCCATCTGGCCGTTGGTTTCCGCGAGCTTGAGCTGGATCTGGTCCTGGGCGTTTCCAGCGTTGGCACGCGCGACGGCGGCGGCGGAGGATGGAGAGGCCCTGAGCGCGTCGATCTCCTGCCTGGCAGCCACCACGTCGGGGAAACTGTCAGTGTAGCGCATCCGCAGGACGCGTAGCCTGGCCTCGGCTTCGGCGAGTTTCGGGTCCGCGCCCCGGCTGGCAGCGGCCGGCCCTTGGGGGCTGGAAAGTTGCTTCTGCAGTGCGGCTGCCATCAGCTTCTGGGTTTGCAGCTGTCCCTCGAGGTCGGCCACTTTGGTTTTCACGGCATCGAGAGGATTCTGGGCGGCGTTATCGCCCGTGAGGTCCCGGCCACCTCCGACGAAAAGATCGGGATACTGGTTGCGGAAGGCGGCGCGGCGCTTGTCGGCGGCTTGCAACTGATCCGCGTAGGACGCGATCTGGTGCTGCAGGAAGGCCCGTGCGGTCTCCATCTGCGTGCGATTGCCGACGGATGCGTCCTCGGTGAAGATGGTGAGGAGGGTGTCCACCAGTTTTTGCGCAAGCTTGGGATCGGGGCTGGTATAGCTGATTTCGAAAACGCCCCTGGGGTCGCCCTTGTCGCGGCCGACGCTGATGTTTTTCAGCAGGGAGCTGACCATTGCATCGCGGGAGGCTGGCCCGGTTATCTGCAGGTCAAGATCGGTCTTGGAGATGAGTTTATCGATATGGGGGCGGCTGACGAGTGTCTGCTGCAGCACGTTCACCTGGTCCTGGCTGGTTGCGTCCACGGCGATGCCCTTGAGCAACGGGGTGAGCACTGCATCGGTATCGACGTAGATACGCGCCGCGCTGGTATATTGATTGGGCAGCATGGCGATCACGCCCCAGCCGATGACGCACACGAGCCAAGCCAGTGCCAGGCCAAGCCAGCGTCGCCGCCAGGCTGCCTTGAGATAGCGCCGGAGCAGCGTCTTCACGATATCCATCGGCAGGGTCTCTCAGAACCAGGATTGTGGTATTATTAGCGTATCTCCCGGCTCCATTCTAACATTTTGAACTCATGTCACCATCATTGATCAGATCGCTCAGGTGAACATGAATGTCTTCTGATTTACCACCGGGCTCCCGGCGGACGATAATGGCGCGATTGCCGGCGGCGTATTTTGTGAGGCCCTTGGTGGCGACCAGAATGTCGAGGACCCGCAGCCCGTCCCGGTACGGAATGGCCTGCGGTTCAGTGGCTTCGCCGATGACCTTAATCTGACGATCAAGCGGGCCGACAAAATTCTTGACGATGACGGTTACGTGAGGGTCCTTGACGTACTGCGTCAGGCGCTTGGAGATATTGTCGGCCAGCTCGCCGGGAGTGAGGCCGGCCGCCTGGATATCCTGCACCAGCGGGATCGAAATTCTCCCATCTGGCCGGACCGCAACGCTTTCCTCACTCAATTGCGGCGATTGATAGACGAAGACGCCCAGAGTGTCGCCGGAGCCGATCACATATTCGCTGGCAGGCGTGGGTGTGCCGGCTGCGGGGAGTTGCCCGGTATGCGATGTGCAGGATGACAGCGCGGCGGCACCGGCGATAAGTGCCACCCATGCGAGTGAGAGATTTGCATAACGGAGCGTGAGCACGGCCAATCGGTCCTTTGCAATCTAACAGGCAAGATTTGAGGGTGGTAGGCGCGGAAGGAGTTGAACCCCCGCCTCTGCCATGTACAGGCAGCGCTCTGCCACTGAGCTACGCGCCTTCACCAAAGGCCAGGTTGTCCATCCTCCCCCGAGAACGGTCACGCTAAAGCGAGCACGCGAGATGCGTCACGTCTGCTTATCCTTGTCTCAATAAACCCTGCTATCATTCTAACGCTACAGCTTCAACCGAAAAGCCGGTGCCTTGAGCGGCCCCTGGCGTGATGTGACACATGCGTCGGAAAGAGGTTTGACCAGATCGAGAGTAAAGATTTGCTTGACGAACGGACCGTTTGGCTTATTTTCCCGCATCGCTTATGACTTGTGGGCAATTCGCAGGAATTGTCCGGCCGGCCGGGACTTGAGCGCCGGGATGGTGTTTCGGCAGGCCGGGACCGAGAGTCCCCTGGGGGAGTGTAGCGATGACGCGGATATTCGGCCGATACGTCCCGGTCGAGATGACCGTTCTCGCGATGCTCGAAGCTCTGCTGTGCTTTGGCGCCCTTTATGGAACTCTCCTGGCCACCGGGAGCGGACGTCTTGCCGCCGGCGGAATTGACGTGGGGCTGGCGAACCGCGCGGCGCTGCTGGCGGGAACGATCGGCCTGTGTGCAGTGGCGATCGGATTATACCGCCCCGAGATATGTCTTGACCATCGCCGGCTGGTCCTGAACGCCGCGGTCGCGGCGATCCTTGCTTTTCCGGCCGCCTTGCTGGTCAGCGGACAGTTCGGCGACGGGCTGACGCGGGTATACGCGGTGGCCCTGGGAAAGGTTCTGGTGGTCTGGCTGGCCTTCGCGGTGACCGTGCGCTCGCTGGGGACGACGGCCCTGCGGCGCTTCCTGTTTCGCCGCCGGATCCTCCTCGTGGGTGGCGGGGCTGCTCCGCTCGCGGCATCGGACGTATTGCGTTCCGGGCGTGGCCGTTTCTATGAGTTGGCGGGCATAGCGGCGAGCGATGCCGAGATTGCGGATCTTACTCCTCAGTCCCTTCGCCGCCGCGGGGTATGGGGCGTGGTCGCCGCGCCTGCGGTGCCCAGGATCCCGGAAACGGCGGAGCAGCAGCGATTGCTGGATTGCCGGCTTCGTGGGATCCGGGTGTTCGACGAGGTGTCGTTCTGGGAACAGCATCTCGGCAGGGCCAATCTGGACCGGCTGGACTATGCCTGGTTCCTGCATGGCGAAGGCTTCCGCTCCGGACGCCTGTCGCTGGCCATAAAGCGACTGGTCGACATCGCGGTGAGCCTACTTCTGCTGGGACTTACGTTTCCGCTGATCCTGGCCACGTCCATCGCGATCAAGCTCGATAGTCCGGGTGCCCTGCTGTACCGTCAGCAACGGGTCGGGTTGCTGGGACGACCCTTTACCCTGCTCAAGTTTCGCAGCATGGAGGCGAATGCAGAGGCTGCGGGACAACCGCGGTGGGCAGCGAAGGGTGATCCTCGCGTCACACGTGTGGGCGCGTTCATCCGGCAAACCCGCATTGACGAGTTGCCACAGCTTTTGAACGTGCTGCGCGGAGAGATGAGTCTAATCGGGCCGCGTCCCGAGCGTCCGCACTTTGTCGAGCAGCTCGCGACGGTGATCCCCTTTTATAATGAGCGAAGCTATGTGAAGCCGGGGGTGACCGGATGGGCCCAGGTGAATTATCCGTACGGCGCCTCGGTTGAGGATGCCCGCGAAAAGCTCTCCTACGATCTCTATTATGTGAAGAACCGCAGCACGCTGCTGGACATATCGATCCTTATCGCCACCGTCCGCGTGATACTGTTTCGTGAGGGCGCGCGCTGACGGTTAGCACCCCTCACCCTCACTCGGCGAGCTTCGCTCGCCGAGAGTTGGACGCGGCCCGCGCTAGTTTTTAAAGACTATCGGCTGATCACCCGGTAGGTTGCTTTCTCCAGCCCGTCCAAAAGGTCCAGAACCACTTTGTCCCCGAATGGCAGGATTTGCGTCATAAGAACACCTGCTGTTCGTGTGGAAGGATCGAGCCAGTAATAGCTGTTGTATAGTCCAGCCCAGGCAAGGGCGCCTGCGCTTCGTCCGGCCGGGCCGGGCTGAGTGTTGATAAGGAAGCTCAGGCCCCATTTCTTCGGCATGCCGGGGAAAAGCTCGACGTGGTTCGAGCTGGCGGGCTGGCAGGATTGCATCGGCTCCACCAAAATTTCCCCGATGTGGTTCTGAGCCATCAGACGCACCGTGTCCGGGCTCAGGATGCGCGCACCACCGAGTTCCCCGCCATTCAGAAGCATCTGCAGAAAACGGATGTAATCAGGCGCGGTCGAGTGCAGTCCTCCGCCACCCGAAAAGAACTCCCTCGGAGGGTTGGGGTCCATGGTGACCGCTTCCAGTCCCTCAGGCTTGCGCGCATGCACGGTCGCAAGCCGCGGCAGCATGTGGGGCCGGACCTCGTAGCTGGTATCCTCCATTCCAAGGGGAGCGAAGATCCGCGCCTGGAAATAGCTTTCCAGATCCATGTCGCTGACGGCCTCTACCATCCGGCCGGCCCAGTCGATGTTGATCCCGTATTGCCAGCGCGTTCCCGGATCGAATGTGAGCGGCGCGTTCAGACTGGCGAGCCGGCCGGTACGGGCGGCTGGGAGTCCCGTCAGCTTGGCGAAACGCGCGAGATCGCTGTTCCAGGTGTCATAGCCAAACCCGGCCGTGTGAGTGAGCAGGTGGCGAAGGGTGATGGGGAGGCGCGCGGGCCGAAGGATCGGCTGGCCGGTTTCGGTGAAACCTTCGAGGACCCGTGGTTCGCGCAGCTCCTCCACCACCTCGCCGGCCGGGGTGTCCAACGCCAGCTTGCCCCGTTCGACGAGCTGCATGGCGGCGGCAGCGGTGACCGCTTTGGTCATTGACGCGATCCGGAACACCGTGTCGAGCGTCATCTGAGTTCCATCCGGCAGCGAGCGGCGTCCGAATGCACCACTGTAGAGCGTACGGCCGTCCCGGACCGCGACCGCCGCGACGCCGGGCACCTGACCCGAGCTGACGGCATCCTGCAAAGCCCGCGCGATCTGTTCCATTCGTCACTCTCCGCCGATGATCATACTCCTGCCCGGTGAGACGTCACGCTGCCTTGCGAGGGCCGTAATGCGCCGGTACTCGTGCGATCTCCGCGATCGGCCGCCGTGTCGCCGAAGCCGCCACTGCGGCATGCACAACACGACCACTATGCTTCGATGGCCGGATCAAGCCCGGCCATGACGAGGAATGGAGCTGGATATGGCGCAAAGCGATCAGCAAAAAATCCGGCCCGTTATGCTGGTTGTCCTCGATGGTTTCGGCTGGCGGAAGGAGCGTGCCGACAATGCGGTGGCGCTGGCGCAAAAGCCTAATTTCGACCGGCTGTGGCGCAGCTGTCCGCATGCGTTTCTGCGGACCTCTGGGCGCGATGTCGGCCTGCCTGACGGGCAGATGGGCAATTCAGAGGTGGGGCATCTGAACATTGGCGCCGGCCGTGTCGTGGTGCAGGACCTGCCCCGGATTTCCGGATCGATTGCGGATGGATCGCTGGCTCGCAACACTGTGCTGAACGAGTTGATCGGCAAGGCCAAGGCCGCCGGCGGCGTGTGTCACCTGCTCGGGCTCGCTTCGCCGGGCGGGGTGCATTCGCACCAGGATCACGCAGCGGCACTCGCCGCGCTGCTGCATCAGGCCGACCTGTCAATAAGCGTACATGCTTTCACGGATGGCCGCGATACGCCCCCGCAGTCTGGGAAGGGCGACCTGGCCCGGTTGGAAGCCGCGTTACCGCCCTCAGCCCGGATCGCCACGGTCTGCGGCCGCTACTTCGCGATGGACCGCGACAAGAGATGGGAGCGGGTGCTGAAAGCTTATCAGGTTCTGGCGGAGGCCGAGGGGCCGCATTTTCCGAGTGCGTTGGCGGTCATGGATGCCGCCTATCAGGCAGGCACGTTCGATGAGTTTGTGACGCCCGCCGTGGTGGGTGAATACGCCGGGATGCGCGATGGGGATGCGGTGTTGTGCTTCAACTTCCGCGCCGACCGCGTGCGCGAGATTCTTTCCGCGCTTCTGGATCCGAAGTTTGACGGCTTTTCCCGCCCGCGCCAGATCCGGTTTGCCGCTGCGGCCGGGATGACACAGGTACAGTAATGAACTCGACAGCTTTCTGGGTACGCTGTTCCCGCCGGAACACATGGCGCATCTGCTTGGCGAGGTGGCCGCCGAGGCTGGGCGGACCCAACTCCGCGCCGCGGAAACCGAGAAGTATCCGCACGTCACGTATTTTCTGAATGGCGGGCGGGAGACACAGTTTCCCGGAGAGGATCGCATCCTCGTCCCATCGCCGAAGGTGGCCACCTATGACAAACAACCAGAGATGTCAGCGCCGGAGCTTACGGATAAGATCGTCACAGCCATCGAGTTCGAGGAAGTACGACCTGATCATCCTGAACTACGCCAATCCGGATATGGTCGGTCACACGGGCAGCCTTGCGGCCGCGATAAAAGCGGTGGAAACGGTTGATTCCGGGCTGGGGCGGATTGCGCAAGCAATCGAGGCGCAAGGGGGTGCGCTGCTGATCACGGCTGATCACGGTAATTGCGAACTGATGCGCGATCCTGAAACGGGGGGGCCGCATACCGCCCACACAACCAACGTAGTGCCTGTGTTACTTGAGTGCCCCGGGGTGCGCAGCCTGCATGACGGCCGGCTGGCGGATATTGCTCCGACGCTTCTGGCCATGATGGGGCTGCCAAAGCCGGCCGATATGACTGGCGGCTCGCTGATCAATGCGACCGGCGGCTGAGGGGCGGGTCCAGTCGGCCAGCCTTGGATTGCTGGCGGCGATAGTGACTGCTCTGCAGGTGTTCGCGGCGGAGCCGGCGTCGCTCGAGCAGGCCCGCGCGCGACTGAACGCTGCCGAACAGGATCGTGCGGCTGCGCTGGGCGAACAGCAAACCGCGGCGCAGAAGGCCGCTGTGGCGGCGGCCGAAGCGACCCGGCTGGCGGCGGAGCGGGCAGTCGCGGAAGTGCGCCTGCGCGATGCTCGACGCGCAACCACGGCTGCGGCCGCAAAGATGCAGGCGTTGGAGCGGGCGCGGCGGGATGCCGAGGAACGGGTTGCCAGTGAAACGAAAGCGCTCGAACCGCTATTGCCGGTGCTGGAGCGCCTGTCGCGCTATCCGGCGGAAACCATGCTGGCCGTGTCGCTTCCCCCGGAGGATGCGATTCGCGGCGTGTCGGTCCTGCATGCTGTTGCCGGCGCGATCGGTCAGCGGGTCGAGGAGTTGCGGAAAGAACAGGCGGCGTTGCGGGTGGCCACGGAACAGCTTGCGGCCGCCGCCCCGGCACTGAGTGCGGCGGAAGCGGCTCAGGCTACGGCGGCCGCCGACCTCGCGCGGCAAACTGCGTTTGCTGAAGCCGCGCGCCGTACGGCCGAGGAAGCGGCCTCTGCGGCCGGCCGCCGCGCCGCGCAACTCGGGGCCGAGGCCACCGGCCTGCGTGCGTTGCTTGGGAAGCTGCAAGCCGAGGAGGCGCGCGGGGAGCGGCAGGCGGCAAAGCGGAAGGTCGCGATGGCGATTCCAATGCACGCGCCGGGCCGGCTGCTGACCCCTGTTACCGGTGCAGTGATCCGGCATTTTGGGGATCCGGCGGAGGTAGGCCGCGCGGAGGGAATTTCGTATCGGACGGAGGCGGGGGCTCGGGTGGCCGCGCCTTGCGGTGGGCGGGTAATGTTTGCGGCGCCGTTCCGCAGCTATCGGAACCTGATCATTCTGGATTGCGGCGGCGGCACGGATCTCGTGTTGGCCGGGCTCAAACGGTTCGCCGTGAAAGCTGGCGAGTTGGTCGGCGCCGGCGGCGTGCTGGGAGAAATGCCGGACGACAACCCCGTGCTCTACCTCGAACTACGCCGGGCCGGTGAGCCGGCTGACCCCGCATCGTGGCTGAAATCAGCAAGTTAGTTCCGTGGGCACCGGCAATTGAGCAACACGTAAGAATTCAGGGCTGGACTGCGAGCTTCGGAACCCGGATAGATACGGCGCTCTTCACTTGATCAGGCGCTCCGGTCAACATAGCGTGACTGCTTCGACCAGGACCGCGAGAGGTTCAACCGTATGAGATCTGGGTCACGTCACTTTCGCAACTCCCTGCTGCTCGGCGCTGCCTTCGTCGCCGGCGTGGCGGCTGTGCCGGCTTATCGTGTGATTTCCCCGCATCTGGGGATTTCCGCCGCCATAGCGCAGGAGGACTCCGCTAGCTCCCGTGCTGATACGTACCGGTGGCTGACGTTGTTCGGGGACGTGTTTGAAAGGGTCCGGGCGGAATATGTCCAACCCGTGCCGGACAAAACCCTGGTCGAGAACGCGCTGAACGGCATGCTGAGCGGGCTTGATCCGCACTCGGCGTATATGACCGCCTCGCAGTTCCGTGACATGCAGGTGCAGACCCAGGGGAAATTCGGCGGGCTGGGCATCGAGGTGACCGAGGATCAGGGCCTGATCCGCGTGATCAGCCCGATCGATGACACGCCGGCGTCCCGGGCTGGGATAAAGGCGGGCGACATCATCACGGCGCTGGACGGCAAGACGGTCGAGGGTTTGCCGCTGAGCAAGGCGGTGGATGAGATGCGCGGGCCGCCCAACTCCAAGATCACGCTGACCATCAAGCGGCAGGGCGTCGATAAGCCTGTTGTGGTGTCGCTGGAGCGGCAGATTATTCACATCCAGGTCGTCAAGGACCGGATGGAGCCGCACGACATTGGCTATCTGCGTCTGTCGCAGTTCACGGAGAACGCGGATCAAGGTGTTCACGACGCGATCGCCAAGCTGAAGCAGCAGGCGAACGGGCATCTTCGTGCGCTGATCCTGGACCTTCGGAACAATCCAGGTGGGTTGCTGGATCAGGCCGTTGCTGTCTCCAGCGATTTCGTGGACCACGGCGAGGTTGTTTCCACACGCGGGCGGCATTCGGATGAACTCGCAGCGCTGGGACGCCAAGGGGAGTGATCTGATACCGGGCGTGCCGCTGGTCGTGCTGATCAATAACGGGTCGGCTTCGTCCAGCGAGATCGTCTCAGGTGCGCTACAGGACCATCACCGGGCGGTACTGCTGGGTGAGCGCAGCTTCGGGAAGGGCTCCGTGCAAACGGTGATTTCGTTGCCGGGCGGCGGCGCCATGCGGCTGACCACGGCGCGTTACTACACGCCCTCAGGCCGCTCGATCCAGGATCTGGGAATCGCGCCGGATGTGAAGATTGCGGAATCGCGGGACCCGGAGGAGCATTTCGGCCCCGCGCATGAGTGGGATCTTAATAACACGATCACGAACAGCGGGGGGACACAGGACGCTCCGCCGCCGCGGACCGATATGCCACCCACTGCATCGTCGCTGCCTGACAAGCCTCCGACGGGGTTCCCTGCGTTTGATGCGGCGAAACCGGACCAAACCGACTTCCAGCTTCAGCAGGCGCTGGTTCTGGCGAACGCGATGGCTGAACAACAGCGGTCGGCCTCGGCGCAGTAGGCCAGCTCCGGCCATTGATCCGGGCTGGATTGCGGCGCTTCCTGACCAGGTCGGGCCGTCTGCGATGGCGTGGTCTGGGAATCTTCTGGATTGCCGCCTTGGTCATCGCGGCGGGGATCGGAGCGACGCTGGAGGTTCTGGGGCCGCCCGCGTCCTCCCCACCGCCGATCCAGGCGCCGGCTTCTGTTCCGCAGCAAGCGGTGATTACTCCCCCGGTCGTGGTGAAGCCGGCGCCGGCGCCCGCAAAGGTGACTGTTGCCGGGCTGCGGCCCGGGCGAGATACACCGGGGCCCGTGGCCGACCCGGACCCGGCCCTGGAGGAGGAGACGCCAGACGGTAAGCTGCCGCGGATTTCGCCGGATGGCCGGAGATCGATGCAGGTCTATGCCGCGGGGTTCGACAAAAGCAATCTGCGGCCGAAGGTGGGCCTGATCCTCGCGGGTGTCGGGCTGAACGTGGCAGAGAGCGAACAGGCGATTCAGGCGCTGCCGGGTGCGGTGACCCTGGCGTTCTCGCCCTACGCGGTCGTTCCGGACCAGCTGCTGTCGGAGGCGCGGCTGGCGGAGCATGAGTACTTTATATCTATCCCGATGGAACCGCAGAGTTTTCCGTTGAACGATCCGGGAAACCAGGCCCTGCTGACCCGCAACGCCCCGGAAGAAAACGAAAAGCGCCTTGCCTGGGCGCTTTCCCGCATTTCCGGCTATGTGGGCGCGACCGGGGCGCTGGGATTGATGCGTGGTGAGCGGTTTGCGTCCGTACCCCAGGAAATCGATCCCGTGCTGGAGCAGCTGGCGCATCGCGGTCTGCTGTATGTGGACGCGAGGCCCGGTGAAAAGCGGCTTCCATCAGTCTGGCAGCGCGACGTGGATGTGATCATCGACGATGCGCCGGATGCCGTGTCGATCGATGCCAGGCTGGCTGTGCTCGATAAGATCGCCGCCGAAAAGGGCAGCGCGCTCGGGCTTGCAGGTGTCGTGCGGCCGGTCACCATTGAGCGGATCGCGGCCTGGGCCAACGAACTACCCGCGAAGGGGCTGGCGCTCGCGCCCGTCAGCGCGCTTGCGCTGCCTGCCGCATCAGAGCAGGGGCAGTGAGCGACCGGCCCTACCGGCTGAACGTCGGGGTGGTGCTGTTCAACAAGGACGGGCGGGTTCTCGTGGCCCGCCGGGCCGATGTGCCGAACGCGTTCGAGGGCGCGCCTGGGGGCTGGCAGCTGCCACAGGGTGGGATCGACCCGGGGGAGGACCCGCGTGTCGCGGTATTCCGGGAAATGGCGGAGGAGATCGGCACCGGAAACGCCGAGATCCTGCAGGAACATCCCGGATGGCTGCAGGACCGATTTCCCTCCGCATCTCGAGGGCAAGCTCGCGCGCCGGTACCGGGGCCAGCGCCAGTGTTGGTTTGCAATGCGATTTCTGGGCGAAGACAGCGATATTCGCCTCGATCTTGATCCCCATCCGGAATTCGATGCATGGCGGTGGGCTAGTTTGAGCGAACTGCCCGGGCTGGCGGTTGATTTCAAGCGAGCGATCTATGAGGAGCTGGTGCGGGCGTTTGGCCGGTTCGCCAAAGGAGCGGATTCAGGCTGATTGTAACGGTCTGAAACAACTCCCGTGCCTGACCGGAGTTCCTGGTGAGGTCTCGCGGTCCTTCTACTGAGGATAACGCAGAGGATTGACGATCGCGCAAGCTCAGGCATGCTGACATGTGCAGCACAACCAAAAGGTGGAGCGAAGCATGGGCAGCACCATCGAACTCACGGCTCCCGACGGACAAAAGCTGTCCGCCTATGCCGCCGCACCTGAGCAAAGCAGCAAGGGCCTGGTTGTGATTTAGGAGATATTCGGCCTCAACCATCATGTTCGGCAGGTCGTGGACCGGTTTGCCGCGCAGGGTTACGCGGCGTGCGCGCCAGCCTTGTTTGATCGTGTGAAGCGAGGCATAGAGCTGGGCTACACGCAGGATGATATAGCGACAGGGCGTGAGTACCGGATGAAACTGACCGAGGCTCAGGTACTCGCGGATGTCGAAGCCGCGGCGAAGCATTTGCAGAAACGTTTGCAAGGGAGGAAGATCGGCATTGTCGGGTATTGCTTTGGGGGAACGGTGGCATGGTGGGGCGCCACGCGCAGCCGCTCTTTCGCGGCCGCGTCGTGCTGGTATGGCGGCGGAATTGCCGGCACGAAGGAAGAGCGGCCGAATTGTCCGGTGCAGATGCATTTCGGCGAGACGGATCAATCGATTCCGATGAAGGACGTGGAGGCGATTCGCGCTGCGCAGCCGAAAGCCGAGACATACGTTTATGCCAGTGCCGGCCATGGATTCGGTTGCGACGAGCGGAGCAGCTACAACAAGCAGGCATATGAGCTGGCGCAGGAGAGGACACTGGCATTTTTTGCGAGGCATCTGGGTTAGACTAAAAAGAAACTGGCGCCACATCGCCACAACGAAGATGGCCGGCTCGGAGGCCGGCCATGACGGGGTGGGCGGGAGTTGTTTCATGCCCAGCGGATCGGCGAAGCTGGTGGGACTAAAAAGGTTGAGAGCCTGAAACCGCGCTTGCGTGTCGGGCCGTTAAAGAGGCTTTGGGCAGAGGGCGCGGGATGAAACGTATCGCAATGGCTGGGCTTGTCGTTGTTGCGACTGGCGTCTGCGTTTCATGCACGCGAACACAGAGCCCGGCTACTCCGGCGCAGACAGTGCAGGAGCAGAGCAGCGTCCCTGAATCATCCGGGCCGCTTTCACCACAGGCGCAGCAGGAAGCCGCCGAGCTGGACAGTCTTCCGCCCGTTCGTCCCACGCTGGTGGTTGACACATCGGGACGCAAGCAGGCGGGCAAGGCGTCCTACTACGGCTCTAAGTTCGACGGGCGCAAGATGGCGAGCGGGAAGAAGTTTGACCCGGAGGCGAACGTCGCGGCGAGCAAATCGCTGCCGCTCGGAACGACGGCGAAGGTGACAAATACAACCACAGGCAAGTCAGCTATCGTCACCGTGCAGGATCGCGGGCCGCATGTGGCCGGCCGGGTGATTGATGTGAGCCCGAAAGTGGCGCGCACGCTTGACATGACGCACAAAGGAGTGACGAGCGTCGTGGTCAAGCCGATCGCCGAACCAAAGCCGGATGGCGGGGTGAAGATCGGGGCGGGCGCGGCGGAAGCGTCGACTGACGTGGTACAACGGGCGGTCAAGACCGCGCAGCAGGCTGCCCGATCACCCTGAGGGATTACTGAGCACCCGTCCGGCCACGGCATCGAGCTTAGCCATCAGGGCGGGATCGCGATGCGGCGGACCGGTTATGATCGCGAAATCCAGGGCGGTGTTGCAGCCGCAGGGGCAAGGCGGGCGGGCTGCGCCGAGCGCCGGAATTACGCTGGACACCAAATGGCGCGCATTGCCGGCATTGGCGATCAGCATCTTCACCACAGTCTCGACCGTGACATGGTCATGCTCCGGACGCCAGCAGTCGTAATCGGTAACCATTGCAACCGTCGCGTAGCAAAGCTCGGCCTCTCGCGCGAGCTTCGCCTCCGGCATGTTGGTCATGCCGATGACGCTGCAGCCCCAGCTTCGGTAGAGGCCGCTTTCCGCCCGCGTGGAGAACTGCGGGCCTTCCATGACCAGATATGTTCCGCCGCGCGTGACCGGCAAGCCCAGATCATTGGCTGCGCGGTGAAGCACGTCGCCGAGGCGCCGGCAGACGGGGTTGGCCATCGATACGTGTGCGACCACGCCTTCACCGAAAAAGCTCTTTTCGCGAGCGAAAGTGCGGTCGATGAACTGGTCCACAATGACGAAGCGGCCGGGCTCCAGCTGATCTTTGAGGCTGCCCACCGCTGAGAGCGAGATCACCTCGGTGCAGCCGGCGCGCTTCAGCGCGGCGATGTTTGCCCGATAATTCAGGTGTGTTGGCGAAAGCCGGTGTCCTCGGCCGTGGCGTGGAAGAAACACGCAAGGCACGCCGGTCAACCGCCCGAACAGAAGCGCATCGGACGGCTTGCCCCAGGGCGTTTCAATTTCACGCCACTGGGCGTCCTCCAGGCCATCGATTTCATAGATGCCGGAGCCGCCGATAATGCCGATGACCGGCTCAAGCATCATCTGAAACGCTCAGTGAACGTCGGCCCAGACTTTGCGCTTCATCGCGTAAGTCAGGCCGGTGAGTAGCAGGAGAAACAGCACCACCCGCACGCCGATCTGCTTGCGCTGGACGAGTTCCGGATTCGCTGCCCATTGCAGGAAGGTGACCACGTCTTGCGCCATTTGCGGAACGGTGGCTTTGGTGCCGTCGGCGTACTCCACCAATCCGTCGTGCAGCGGCGGTGGCATGGCGATCAGGTTACCAGGGAAGTATTTGTTGTAGTACCTGCCCGAGGGAACCTGAAAACCCTTGGGCGGTTCAACGAAGCCGGTCAGGATCCCATAAACATAGTTGGCATGGCCTTCCCTTGCGTTGACGATCAATGACAGATCCGGCGGCAGTGCGCCGTTCAGCGCAGACCGGGCCGCCTGCTCGTTCGGAAAGGGGGAGCGGAACTGGTCAGCCGGAGCAGCCGGGCCGGTGATCGGCTCGCCCTGATCGTTCACACCTTTTGGAACGGAGATGGATGCGGCAATGGCCTTAATCTGCGCCTCGGTCAGGCCAATGCCGGCCAAGTCGCGGTAATGCAGCTCCTTCATGGAGTGGCAGTTCGAGCAGACATTCTTGTAAACCCAGAATCCGCGCTGCGCGGATGCCAGATCGAACGCGCCGAACAGTCCGTTGAAGCTCCAGCGGATCTGTGGAAGGGGCGGCATTTCCTCCTCCTGTGCCATCGCCGGAGCGGAGATCATCAGGAGTGCGGCCAGCGCAGCAACGACACTGCCTAACATGCGCAGGCGCATCAGGGTTTCTCCATCGGCTTTGCGGCGGCGGCAGCAGAAGGCAACGGTCCTCCTCCGGCCCGGCCCAGAACGGCTCGGCTGATGCTTTCGGGCAGGGGCAGCGGCCGCTCCAGCACGCCAAGCAAGGGCAGCAGCACAAGGAAATGGAAGAAGTAATACAGCGTGCAGACGCGGCCGATCGGCACCCAGATCCCGATCGGCTGATGCGCGCCGACCACCGCCAAAAGGATCACCGCCACCACCCAGATCCAGATGACCTGCCGGAAGATGGGCCGGAAGCGCGCGCTTCTTACCCTGCTCGTATCCAGCCAGGGCAGGAAGAACAGCACGATGATCGAGCCGAACATGATGCACACGCCGCCCAGCTTGTTGGGAACGGAGCGAAGCATTGCGTAGAACGGTAGCAGGTACCACTCCGGGACGATGTCGGTCGGGGTTTGCAGCGGGTCGGCCGGGATAAAGTTGTTCGGATCACCCAACGCATTCGGCAGGAAGAACACGAATATCGCCCAGAAGATCAGGAACACGCAGATGCCGACGCTATCCTTGATGGTGTAGTACGGGTGGAAGGGCACTGTGTCCTGCGGGCCTTTTACGTCGATGCCCAGCGGATTGTTCGACCCCACGATGTGCAGGGCCCAGACGTGCAGGAACACCACGCCGACAATGATGAACGGCAGCAGATAGTGCAGGGCGAAGAAGCGATTCAGCGTGGGGTTATCGACGCTGAAGCCGCCCCATAGCCAGCTGACGATGCCGTGCCCAATGATCGGGAAGGCCGAGAAGAGGTTGGTGATGACGGTGGCGCCCCAGTACGACATCTGTCCCCAGGGCAGTACATAGCCCATGAAGGCGGTTGCCATCATAAGCAGCAGGATCACCACGCCGAGCATCCACAACAGCTCGCGCGGCGCCTTATATGAGCCGTAATACATTCCACGCAGAATGTGGATGTAGACCACGATGAAGAACATCGAGGCGCCGTTCTGATGGACATAGCGCAACAGCCACCCGTAGTTCACGTCGCGCATGATGTGCTGCACCGAGTCAAAAGCGAGTGCGGTGTTCGGCTGATAACTCATCGCGAGAAAGACGCCCGTGGCGATCATGATGAGCAGGGTGATTGTCGCTAGGGCGCCGAAGTTCCAGAAGTAGTTGAAGTTACGAGGGGTGGGGAAGGCGGCGTACTCTTTGTACATCAGCGACGGGATCGGCAGCCTTGTGTCGATCCACGCCATGACTGGGTTCTTGAACGGGCTCTGGTGCAGGCCGGCCATGCTTCGTCCTCTGTGCGCGGGCTGATCTATTTCATCCACCCGGTCATAGAGTGTTCCCGGCTGACCGTATCAGCCTGAAACGCTCTAACTCGCTGTTTTAGAGCATGATTCACGCGCTCTGGCGTTTCCGCCTCGCGCGATCCTGCTCTAGCCTGCCGCACCGCGGCGAACAAGACCCGAGGGACCGATGAGTTTGCCTGATCCGGAACTGCCCCCCCATGCGGCACTGAAGCCACAGGCCCAGGCCTGGTTCGAGTTGCTGCGGGATCGGGTTTGTGCGGCCTTCGAGGCGATAGAGGAGGAAGCGGCTGTCCCGGGCCGGCCCGGCCGGTTCATGCGGACGGCCTGGCGACGCCCGACGGATGATGGCTCGGATGGCGGAGGCGGAGTGATCAGCCTCATGCGGGGGCGGGTGTTCGAGAAGGTGGGCGTCAACGTCTCCGCCGTCTGGGGCGAGTTTTCGCCGGAATTCCGTGGGCAGGTGCCCGGAGCTGCGGAGGACCCGCGATTCTGGGCGAGCGGAATCAGCCTGGTGGCCCATATGCGGAGCCCCAAGGTGCCGGCGGCACATTTCAACACAAGGATGCTGGTTACCACGCGGGGGTGGTTCGGCGGCGGGGGTGATCTGACGCCCATGCGGCTGGAGACGGCGGAAGCAGGGGAGGACGCGGCGAACTTCCACGCCGCGTTCCGTGGGGCCTGCGATCGTCACGATCCTGGGTACTATCCAAGGTTCAAGGCGTGGTGCGACGAGTATTTCTTTCTGCCACACCGGGGCGAGCCGCGCGGGGCAGGGGGGATCTTCTACGACCACCATTTCAGCGGCGACGCCGAGGCGGATTTCGCCTTTACCCGCGATGTCGGACTGGCTTTCCTGGACGTTTTCCCGCGGATCGTGCGGCGGCGCATGCTGGATCGCTGGACGGATGCCGATCGCGAGCACCAGCTTGTCCGACGCGGCCGGTATGTGGAGTTCAATCTGCTGTATGACCGAGGCACGCTGTTCGGGCTTCGGACCGGGGGGAATGTGGATGCGATACTGATGAGCCTGCCGCCCGAGGTGCGGTGGGCGTGAGAAGAAGACACGCAGTGTTCAAGCGCCCTGTACAGCCGGGCGCCTTGTACACCGCGTCTTACCTTAACGGATAAGCTGGACGGCTTGCAGGTCACGCCCATCGAGTTTGCACACCAGATCGACCTAGCGCCGACGAGGATTCTTTGATCGCCGGCGGGTCGGTTCGGAGGAGGGGAGCACGAGCTTCTCTGCCTCGATCCGGCGGGAGCTGCGTTATCTGCAGACAGCTTTCTTCAGAGTACCGCCAGCGTGTCTTTCCCTCGGTGCGGTCCGGGTCCAAAGACGCGGCGATGACCGCGCCGCTCCCCGCCGAGTTTGCTCTGATCGCACGGCATTTCCGTCCGCTTGCGGGCACGGGCGCGCGCGACCTGTCGGATGATGTAGCGGTTGTAGCACCTGCGCCGGGACGGGAGCTCGTGCTTACGGCCGACGCGATGGTGGAGGGGGTGCATTTTCTCCCCGAAGATCCGCCGGACCTGATCGCGCGAAAGCTGCTGCGGGTGAATTTATCCGACCTGGCGGCAAAGGGGGCGAGACCGCTGGGTTACCTGATGACCGTCTCGGTCCCCAGGCAAACCCCCGACGACTGGTTTGCGGGCTTTGCCGCGGGTCTGCTGCAGGATCAAAAAACCTTCGGGATCACTCTGCTGGGGGGTGACACGACCTCGACGCCGGGCCCCATCAGCCTGTCACTTATGGCCATTGGCGATGTGGTGCCGGGCGAGGCGCCTGGGCGTGCCGGGGCGTCGGCGGGCGACGGCATCTGGGTTACAGGCACGATCGGCGATGGCGCACTAGGGTTGGCGGTGGCGCGGGGCCGCCTCGCCGACCCGAGCGGGTTCCTGCTGTCACGCTACCGCCTGCCGCAGCCGAGAATCGGCCTGCGGCTTGCGGGGATCGCCGCCGCATCGATGGATATCTCCGACGGGCTGGTGCAGGATCTTGGTCATCTCTGCCGCGCCTCCGGGCTGACCGCAGAGATTGACGCCGGGCTTGTGCCGCTGTCGCCGGCGGCGCGGGCAGCCGGGCCCGACTGGCTTCCTACATGCCTGACAGGCGGGGATGATTACGAGCTTCTGCTGGCAGTGCCGGCAGACGCGTCACAAGCTTTGGCGGAAGCCGCGCGGTACGCGGGGCTGGAGATTACCCGTATCGGGCGATTCCGCGGGGGTGCGCCGGAGGTGATCGTGCTCGGCCCGGATGGAGCTCCGACGCAACTGGCCTCGGGCGGCTGGAGCCACTTCTGATGAATCGCAACGTGTGGCTTCTGTTTTGCTGCCAGGCGCTGATGAACGCGGTGGTCTCCGGGCAGGTAGTGATGGCCTCGCTGGTGGGACGCCGGCTGGCGGTTGATCAGGTGCTGGTTACGCTGCCGATGGCGATCCAGATGCTGGGGGTGATGGCCGGGTCGATACCGGCCGCAGTGGTGTTCAGCCGGCTCGGCCGGCGGCCCGGGTTTTGGCTCGGGGCTGGGATGTCGCTGACCGGGAGCTTCGCGTTCGCGCTCGGAGTGTGGCGAAGCAATTTCCTTATATACTGTCTGGCGGCGATCCCGGCGGGGATGGGATTCGGCATCTCACAGCATCTGCGCTTCGCGGCAGCCGAGGTTGCCAGTCCCGAGTTCCGTCCTCGGGCGATCGCCCTGGTGATGACGGGCGGGGTGGTTGCGGCGGTCATCGGGCCGGAGATCGTCAAACGGACCAACATGGCGGTGCCGGGGTACCAGTTCCTGGGCACGTATCTGACGCTGCTGCTGCTGCCTATCATTTGCGCGTGCCTGCTGGTGTTCACTCGCCTGCCCCCGGCGCCACGGCGGAACGCGGCGGGCGTAGGATTGCGCGAGATCATCGCACGGCCGACATTTGTGACCGCGGTGATCGCCGGTCTGGTCGGGTACGGATCGATGAACCTGATCATGGCATCCACCCCGCTGGAGATGGCGATTTGCGGGTTCGGCGTGGACCCGTCCGCCGACGTGATCCGGGCCCACTCGATTGCCATGTTCCTGCCCGGGTTCATCACGGGACAGTTGATCCAGCGGTTCGGACCGCATCCGATCATCCTGGGTGGAGCGTTGCTGACCGGGCTGTGCGTGATCGTCGATGTCGGGCTCAACCCGTTCTTCGGCACGTTCATTGTGGGGCTGATGCTGCTCGGGGCCGGGTGGAACGGCATGTTCGTGGGTGCCACGGCGCTGCTGGCGACGGCGCACGATCCGGCCGAGCGCGTGCGTGTGCAGACCACCAATGACTTCATCGTATTCGGGACTGTGGCGGCGACCGCGTTTGCGTCCGGCGCGATCGAATTGAAGGCGGGCTGGGCGGCCCTGAACCTGACGGTTGTGCCGGCCCTGATCGTCGCGGTGGTGCTGGTGGCGTGGCACATGATTGCCAGGTACGGGCGCGAGCCTGTCATGGCGGAATAGCGGATGCTTGCAAGCGCGGCGTATCTGCTGATTGCGGCTGCGACGATAGGGGCATTGCTGGCGGTGGTGCAGCTTCAGGGGGCGGCGCGTCCGCCGATCCCGTGGTTCGTCGGTTTAGTGCATGGCGCGATCGGGGCGGCGGGGACAATCATGCTCATTGTGGCGCCAGCGCGGGCGGCGGCATCGGCCGGGGGAGCAGGCGGGTTTCGTGAATTTGCGGCGGTGCTGCTGGGGTTGGCGCTGCTGGCGGGGGCGTGGATTTTTCGGTCACGGGTAACCCGGCGACCGTTGTCGTTCGGGCTTGTGGGCGTGCACGCATTACTGGCGATCAGCGGGGTGGTGTTGCTGGGGGCTTACTTGGCTGCAGGATAATTCATTGGTCTTGCCAGTTCAGCCAGGCCCGGATGCCGTCGCCCATCACCTTCTGCTGCTCCGGACCTTTCAGCCAGGGCAGTTCCTCAGTGAACATGGTTACACATTGCCGGTAACTGCATGGCATGCGCGTGATGTCGGTGCCCCAGAAAAACCGATCCGGCCCGAATGCATCGTAAAGCCGATGCAGTTGGTCGTGGACGTTGCGGAAGGGATAAGGGGCGGTGGAGTAACTCGGTGCGCCGGTGGCCTTCATAGCGACGTTCGGATGGCGGCGCGCGATTCGTTCGATTTCGGGGAGCGTTGCGAACGCCGCCTCATCCTTGGCGGTCCGGACCACGCCGCAATGGTCGATGATCAAGCGCAGCCGGGGATGGCGTTCGGCGAGCTGGGCAAATTTCGGAAGGAATCGCCACGCCATCGTGGCGAAGGGAATGTCCAGCCGGTCCAGCTCGGGCCAAAGCCAGTCCATGGTGCCATCCTCAAACCAGGTCTGCTGGTGGGGCAAAACCAGGGCGGTGCGGAGGCCCAGCATTCCGGGCTGGGTCTTCCAGCTTTCAAGCCGGGAGCGCTGTCCGGGGTTATCCCAGGGGAACTGGCCGAGGATGGCGAATTTGCCCGGGTGATTCTGCACCGCCTCGCGGGCAACGGCGTTGGCGTCCGGGTCCCAGCTCGGCGGGTGGATCACGGCGGCGTCGACACCCGCCTCGTCCATTTCGTTCAGGAGTTCCCCGGCGGTGAAGCGGGACGTCTTTCGGTGCTCCCCGCTCGGCGTGCCACTGGACCAGATATGCACCTGGGCGTCGACGATCCGCATGTTTGCGCCTCGGTTCAGAGCTGGTGGAGATTGTCGCCGGTGAGGCGGGCTTGCAAATCATGGGGATTCGGATCGCCTGCCAGCCGGCCCAGGGCCGGTGTGGAGCGGCGTCGGGCTGGGTGCGGTGGCCGAAGCAGTCCGGGGCCGAGATTGCTTTGACCGCGTTGGGGCCTCGCAATGGCAATTTTCCGCCGGTCCCGCGCTTCATATCGGGCATTTGCGCTCCGGTCGTCGGCGCGGGATATACCGGCCGCCGCCTGAGCGAGTGTCCTGCTCGTGCGCAACGAAAGGTTCCGATGCTACCCAGACGCACGCTTCTGGTCGCCGGCGCGGCCGCGATTGCCACTCCTGCCCGAGCCGCGGGGCTGCAGCCGATCCGGCTTGGATTGCTGCACACGCTTTCGCCCGCGCCGTTCTACATTGCGAAGGAGCGCGGCTATTTTGCGGAGAACGGGGTCGATCTTTCCTTCGTGTTCTTCGAAGCTGCCCAGCCAATCGCCGCCGCCGCTGTCGCGGGCGATATCGACGTGGGGATTACGGCGCTGACCGGAGGCTTTTTCAATCTTGCGGAGAAGGGGGCGCTGAAGGTCATCGGCGGGGGGCTGCACGAGGAGAAGGGCTGGCAAGGATCCGCCATTCTCGTTTCAAACAAGGCGTACAATTCAGGGCTGACGACGCCCGCGAAGCTGGGAGGACATAGCATCGCGATCACACAGTACGGCTCGTCATTTCACTACATGATCGGGCGGATGGCGGAGAAGCTGGGATTCGACGAGACATCGGTGGTCCTTCGGCCGGTGCAGCAGGTGCCGAACATGGTCGCGGCAGTGCAGAGCGGGCAGGTGGATGCGACGATTGCGATTGCGTCGATGGCAAAGCCGCTGGCGGCATCCGGCCAGGCGCACATCATCGGCTGGGCGGGAGAGGTCGTGCCGTATCAGATTACGGCGATATTCACCACGCCACGGACGATCGCGGCGCATCCCGAGGCGCTCAAGGGCTTCATGCGCGCCTATGCGAAAGGGGTGAATGATTACCGTGCGGCGTTCCTGCGCATCGGCGTGGATGGGCATCCGATCACCGATGCAGCGACGGACGCAGCGATTCCGCTGATTACGAAATATGTGTTCACCGGAGATCCGAAGGCGCGGGAGAAGATCCTCGCCGGGGTAGGCTACTACCCGCTCGATGGCACGCTGGATACCGAGGACGTACTGGACCAGCTTGCCTGGTTCAAGGCGCGTGGTCTGGTAAAGGGGAATGCGGACCCGAACAGCATAATCGACACAAAGTTCCAAGCAAAATTATGAAGCTGAGGCTCGACGGGATTGGCCACGCTTATGGCCGCCTTCCCGTCCTGGACGGCATAAGCCTGACCGCCGAGGCCGGGCAGGTGATGGTGCTGGTCGGCCCTTCAGGCTGCGGCAAATCCACTCTGCTGGGGATCATGGGCGGGCTGCTCAGGCCGCTTCGCGGCAGCGTGCTGTCGGCGGGACCGGTTCGGCCCGACTGCCTCAACAAGTTGACTTTCGTGTTTCAGGATTTCGCGTTGCTTCCCTGGCGGACGGTGGCGGGCAATATCGCCCTGCCGCTGGAGCATGCCCTGCCGCGCGCCGAGCGCGCGGCTCGGGTGGAAGAGGTGCTGGCGCTGACCGGTCTTGCCGATTTTGCCTGCGCGTGGCCGCGGCAGCTCTCGGGCGGCATGCGTCAGCGGGTCGGCATTGCGCGCGCCCTGGCGGTGCGCCCGGCGTGCCTGCTGATGGACGAACCCCTGTCGGCACTGGACGCCCAGACGCGAACCATGCTGCTGGAGGAATTCGCCGGACTGATCGACCGGGCGGGCACCACGACGGTGTATGTCACGCATAACCTGAACGAAGCGGTCCGGCTCGGGCATCAGATCGTCGTGCTGTCGCGGCGGCCGGGGCGCATCCGAGAGATTGTTCACATTGATCGTGGTTTACGCGACCGCGATGCCGGCGATCCGGAACTGCTCGGCATGGAGCGGCGGCTATGGGAGCTGATCCGTGACGATGCCGCGGCGGCGGAGCGCGAGATGGCCGATGCGAGCGCCTGACGGCGAGACTCCGGTTCCCTTCCGCGGCGGCGGGTTCGAACCTCGCGCGGTGCCTGTGGCCGGAGCCGCAACGCTTCTGGCGCTACTTGCGCTTTGGCAGGCCGGCAGTTGGGCTGATTGGATCCCGCCGCTGTTTCTTCCGGCGCCGCTGGGGGTTGCACGATCACTCTGGTCGCTGACGCTGAGCGGCGAGCTTTGGCAGCATCTCGGCGCTTCGCTTGCCCGACTGGCGGTGGGCTGGGTTTTGGGGACGGTGGCAGGGATTGTGGCCGGCCTCGCGGTCGGACTGTTCACACTGGCCCGCTCGCCGGGGATGGCAGTGGTGTCGGCGCTGTTCCCGATCCCGAAGATCGCGCTCGTGCCGCTGTTCATCATCTGGTTCGGGATAGGGGAGGGATCGAAGATCGCGACCTTGGCGATCGGGGTGTTTTTCCCGACGGTGATCAGCACGGCGGGTGGCGTGGATAACGTGCCGCGCAGCCTGATCCGGATGGGTCAGAGCTTTGGGCTGTCGCGATTGGCGATTATCCGCTCGATCGTTCTGCCGGGTGCGCTGCCGGCGATCCTCAGCGGGTTTCGCATCAGCATCTCGATTGTGATCGTATTGCTGGTCGCCGCGGAGATGATCGGCGCGCAGCGGGGCATCGGCGCGTTCGTGCTGGCGGAGGGCAATCTTTACGACACCGAGGGGCTGGTTGCCGGTATCGTTGTGCTGTCGGTTCTGGGGCTGGTGCTGTCATGGCTCATCGGGCGGTTGGAGCGGGCCTTACTGTCCTGGCGCTGAGCCTGCAGCTGGCTCATGCTGGACCGGCCTGTACCGGCACTGATGCAAAGGCGCGGCCGGTTCCGCCGGCGCTTGCGCAATCGGTGGTCGCCGCTTTCGGCGTGCGGATGACACCGGCCGATGCAGTGCGATCGGGGTTCGTGCGCTGCGAAAATGGCAGGGTGCTGGCGTGCCTTACGGGCGCGAACCTTGACTGCGGGAAGGGGGACCCGGCGCGGACCAATCCGGGCGCCGAGCAATGGTGCCGGTCGCATCCTGATGCCGAGTTCGTGCCGGCGTTCGCTTCCGGTCATGACACGATCTACGCCTGGCGTTGCCGCGGTGCCCAGGCGGTGATCGAGCGGCAAATTGAGCAGTTGGACGCCGAAGGCTTCGTGGCAGAGAACTGGCGGGAGCTGCGGTAGGGGTTCGGAGAGGTCCGCTCAGTGATACCGTCCGGAGCATGGTATGGGTTCGTCGGGGGTGCCGCAATTGTTGGGGTCATTGGCGGCGGGATTGCCGTAGCCGGGCTGCACATTACCGGCATAGGGAGGCTGCGGTCCGGGTGCTGGATACGCGGGCGGATACTGGTAGCCATAGGATGGTGGCGATGTGCTCGGGCCGTAATAGCCCGGGGCGGATCCGGAGTATGGATAAGCTGAATATGGGTAACCAGCGTAACCATAATCCGGTCCATAGGGATAGTAGCATCCGGAAAGAAGCAGCAGCAGCAACGGCCAGAGGTAACGCATACGGCCTCCCGCGATCTGGAGTTTGCCGGCTAATCCCTAAGCATCATCCGGCGAAGCGTTTCGGCGCTTCGCCGATAAGATGATGCGTCTTCCACAGCTTATAAGCATCATCCGGCGAAGCGTTTCGTCGCTTCGCCGATAAGATGATGCGTCTTCCACAGCTTCTAAGCTTCTAAGCATCATCAACTTCTCAGCACACTTGCGTGGCACGAGCCACGAAAGTCTGCTTCGATCCCACCACCCTACGCGATCACCAGCGTGATCAGGCGAGATCGAAGCGATCGAGGTTCATCACCTTGGTCCACGCCGCCACGAAGTCCTTCACAAACTTCTCCTGCGAGTCCGCGCACGCATAGACTTCCGCCAGCGCGCGCAGCTGCGAATGCGAACCGAAGATCAGGTCGACACGTGTGCCGGTCCACTTGATCTCGTTCGTCTTCCGGTCGCGCCCTTCATACACACCGTCAGCGCCGGCCGGCTGCCATTCCGTGCCCATGGTAAGTAGGTTGATGAAGAAGTCGTTCGTCAGCGTCTCGGGCCGTTTGGTGAAGACGCCGTGGTTGGACCCACCGGCGTTAGCGCCGAGGACACGCAGGCCGCCGACGAGAACCGTCATCTCGGGCGCCGTCAGAGTCAGCAATTGCGCCCGGTCCACCAATGCCTCCTCAGGCATCATGAGCTGCTCGCCGCGGAGATAATTGCGGAATCCGTCAGCGGTCGGTTCGAGTGGTCCGAACGACTCGACGTCGGTTTGCTCCTGCGACGCGTCCATGCGACCCGGCGTGAAGGGAACCTTCACGTCCTGCCCCGCGGCCTTCGCCGCCTTCTCGATCGCGGCGTTGCCGCCGAGTACGATCAGGTCGGCGAGCGAAACCTTCTTGCCGCCACTGGCCGAGCCGTTGAACTCCTTTTGGATCGCCTCGAGCGTTTGCAGTACCTTCGCGAGGTAAGCCGGCTGATTGACCTCCCAGTTTTTCTGTGGCGCGAGGCGAATGCGCGCACCGTTGGCTCCGCCACGCTTGTCCGAGCCGCGGAACGTCGAGGCCGACGCCCAGGCCGTCGAAACCAGCTGAGAAACCGACAGGCCAGACGCGAGGATTTTCGCCTTCAGCGCAGCAATGTCCTGCTCCCCGACCAGCGGATGATCCACGGCGGGGACCGGATCCTGCCAAATCAACGTCTCTTTCGGAACGAGCGGACCGCGGTAACGTGCGATCGGTCCCATGTCGCGGTGCGTCAGCTTGAACCACGCCCGGGCGAATTCGTCGGCGAACTGATCCGGATGCTCAAGGAAGCGCCGCGAGACCGTCTCATAGGCCGGGTCCATCCGCAGCGAGAGATCAGTGACGAGCATGGTCGGCACACGCCGCTTCGACGGATCGAACGGGTCCGGCACCGTGGCAGGCGCGTCCTTGGCCTTGAACTGCCAGGCGCCGGCGGGGCTCTTCGTCAGCTCCCACTCGTACTTGAACAGGTTCTCGAAGTAATAGTTGCTCCACTTCGTCGGCGTCTGGGACCAGATGACCTCCGGGCCCCCGGTGATGGCGTCGGCGCCGACGCCCGTGCCATACTTGCTCTTCCAGCCGAGGCCTTGATCCTCGACGTTGGCGGCTTCCGGCGCCGGGCCGACAAATGACGGATCGCCCGCGCCATGGGTTTTGCCGAAGGTGTGGCCGCCCGCGATCAACGCCACGGTCTCCGCGTCGTTCATCGCCATGCGGTAGAAGGTCTCGCGGATGTCCTTGGCCGCCGCGACCGGATCCGGCTTGCCGTTCGGCCCTTCCGGATTGACATAAATCAGGCCCATTTGCACGGCGGCGAGCGGATTTTGAAGCTCACGTTCGCCGCTGTAGCGTTCGTCCCCCAGCCATGTCCCCTCGGGGCCCCAGTAGAGATCTTCGGGCTCCCAAACGTCCTCGCGCCCGCCGCCGAAACCGAAGGTTTTGAACCCCATCGACTCGAGAGCGACATTGCCTGCCAGGATGATGAGGTCGGCCCAGGAGAGCTTCCGCCCGTATTTCTGCTTGATCGGCCACAGCAACCGGCGTGCCTTGTCGAGGCTCGCGTTGTCCGGCCAGCTGTTGAGCGGCGCGAAGCGCTGCTGGCCGGCCCCGGCGCCGCCGCGGCCATCGGCGATGCGGTATGTGCCCGCACTGTGCCACGCCATGCGGATGAGCAGACCGCCGTAGTGTCCGAAATCGGCCGGCCACCAGTCCTGCGAGTTCGTCATCAGGTCATGGAGGTCCTTGATCACGGCATCGAGGTCGAGGCTCTTGAATTCCTCGGCGTAGTCAAACGTCTCGCCCATCGGATTGGACAGCGCCGAGTGCTGGTGGAGAACCTGAAGGTTCAACTGGTTCGGCCACCAGTCCCGGATGGTTCTGGGAACAGTCGCGTGCGCGACCGGGCACTTTCCCGCACTCTCAGTTGTTGCGTCCATGTTTCCCTCCGATCGAGGTGGAGTGTTTTCCCGTCCTGTATAGCGCGACGCTCGACCATTGGAAGGGGCGCATCTGGCGCGGGGTGTTACGGGAGTTGCCCAAGCAGCCTGAGTGAGGAGTTCGGTGAGATGTGTCCGGGCATGATCTGAGCCGTGCACGAAGAGGGCTTCGGTGGCACCGCCGAGCGGTTTGAGACCGTCGCCGCAGTCAGACCGTGCTCACGCCGACCGCTTCGCCGATGTGATCAACCTGCTTGTTGCAGCCTTGGTTCAGCCTGCCGTGTTGAAATGGTGGACGTTGGAACAGGGGGCCGCCCACGGAACTTTGTGCCAAGCGTTCGACATGATCGGGCAACTCGTCTTTTTATGAGATCATAAGTAACTTTATGGTCGGATCTTATGTCAGCAGGCGCGCTTTTTCCCGGCGGAGTTTCTTCAGATTGAAGAAATGGCAGTCGAAAAATACAAAAACGTCGGCTCCGAGGCAGCGTCCTTCATAAACGATGAACTGTCAGCAAAGTCGCTACCGGCATCCATTTGGGCGAGCCCGGTTTCAACCGCCGGCCAGTGCCGGCAAGGCGAGCGCAATGGTTCTGCGCGTTCCGGTTCCGTCTGGGGAGCGCGGCTTTGGCGCGGATCGTCGCCCGCGATAGCACGGAGAAGAACGTTGGTATCAGCTGCGATATTCACCGCCGCCGCGCCCAGCCGCGCCTGGCCACCTCGTTGATGTCCTCTATCGACAAGGTCGGTCCATTCTCTTGCTTCAGGCAATTGAAAATATCGGAGATCTTTCCGGCCGGGCGGACCGCTTTCATCGCAATGCGGCCATCCGGAAGAGTCTCTACGGCGATCTTATCGCAGGGATGCACGCCCAAGTGCTGCAAAGAGCTCCTTGCGCGGGGCGACTTATTCCTTTGGCGGTGACAGTAAGAGTCCTCACGAAGGCCTCCGGGTGAGGCTGCCCATGTAAGGCCACAGAGCCTTACGCGGGTGACGCCCGAGATGGCTCCCGGAGCAGGACTTGAACCTGCGACCCAGCGGTTAACAGCCGCTTGCTCTACCAACTGAGCTATCCGGGACCGGCCGCCCGTATATCGAAACCGGGGATCGAAGGCAAACCACGCGCAAGCCATTGTGAGCCAGGCTGGCAGCCATATAGTGTGCCGCCGGCGCGCGGAGACAGCGCCGATGGCTGTGAAAACGAACGGGGAGACTGAACGGTGAGCCAGCATGATGACGCCCGGCGCGAATTGGGGATCACGCCCAAGGGGATCACGCCCGAGGGGATCACGCCCAAGGGGATCACGCCCAGCCTGTTGCTAACCCGCCGGGCCGCGCTTGCCGCCGCGGCCGCCAGCGTGCCGCTGCTCGGACAGCGCGCCCGTGCGGCCGGGCAGCCGATCGTGATCGGCTGGGTGGGGCCGCTATCGCCTCCGGGCGGGTATGCGGAGGGCATCCTGATGAAGGATGCCGCGGAGATGGCGGCGGCGGAGATCAACGCGCAGGGCGGCGTGCTCGGGCGGCCGCTACAGATCGTCTATACCGACACGCGGGGCATGCCGGCCGAGGGACGCACGGCGGCCGAGCGGCTGGTGCAGCAGAACAAGGTGGTTGCCGTGTTCGGTGAGTTCCACAGCCCGGTGGCGCTGGCCGAAATGGAGGTGTTCCACAAATATAACATCCCGTTCATGGCGTGCGATGTCTGGTCCGACCAGATCACCGCGAAGGGTTATCCGCAGGTGTTCCGCAACGCGCCCACCATTTCGCTGATCGATACCAATATCGGCCAGTGGATCGTGAAGGCAGGCTTCAAGAAAGTCGCGCTGCTGGCGGAAAAGAACGATGTGGGGCTGGCGGCGCGCACTGCGGTGGCGGAGCAGCTGAAGACCGGGAACATTCCCAACGATTCGGTGGATGCCGAGCCGAATCTGACGGATTTCACCGCGCAGATCCTGCGCTTCAAGAACGCGAGTCCGCCGTATGATTTCTTCTACAACGCTTTTTCCGAAGCCGGCGCTTATGACCTGGTCCGCCAGTCGAAGGAGCTGGGCTTCGCGCCCAACAAGAGCTGCGGGATCTACAACTCGGGCGGCCAGGCGACGGATCCGACCTTCTGGCAGAACGTGAAGGATGCGGGGGTGTGGCTGGTCACCGAGAATGTGGGATTGCCGCAGAGCGGCTGGAGCGACAAGACGAAGGCATTCGTGAAGGCCTTTACGGACAAATACAAGGCTGAACCGCCAGGGGCGGTGATGGAGAGTTATGACGGGCTCTATCTGCTGGCAGACGCGATCAAAAGCAGCGGTGGGACCAGCGCCGATGGGATCATCCATGCCCTGGAGACCACCAGCTATTCCGGCGTGCGCGGCAAGTATTCGTTTTCGACGGACAAGGACCCTGCCTGGCACTATCACCAGTTCATGGAGGCGCCGCTGACGCTGATCCAGTTCAACAAGCTCAATCAGACAGTGAGCGATGCGCCCATTCTGTGGCCTCGCAAATTCGCCACGGTCCAGGAAATCTACCTGACGCCCACCTGACCGGATGGATGCGGACCGCGTAGTATCATGCTGAACTACATATTGGTTCAGGCGCTGAACGGGCTCGTCATCGGTGTGATCTACGCGGTCATTGCCGCCGGCCTGACGGTGATTTTCTCGATCTTGAAGGTCGTGAATTTCGCCCATGGCGAGGTGTACATGATGGGCGGCTATTTCGCGTATTTCGCGATTGCGCTGCTCGGCATTCCGCCCATGGCGGCGATCTTCGTCGCCATGGCGCTATCCTTTGCGTTGTCGGTGCTGTTCGAGCGGACCTTGCTGACGCCGCTCTATAGCCCGGCGACCGAACGCAAAGGCGACTACGGAATACTGGCGACGTTCGGGATTTCGATCTTTCTGCGCAACATCGCCATCATTGCGTTCGGACCGTTTCCGCTGCGGCCGGCGTCGTTCTTCTCCGGCTCTTTGGTCTGGGGGCCGCTGATCATCAGCTGGGACCGGATTTTCGCTGCTGGTGCTGGGGTGTCGATCCTGATCGCGCTGATGCTGTTCCTTCGGCGCAGCGCATGGGGACAGGCCCTGAACGCGGTCAGCCAGTCGCGCGAGTCCGCGGCGATCGTGGGGATCAACGACCGGCTGGTTTATACGACCGCATTCGGACTTGGCGGCGCGCTGGCCGGCGGGGCGGGGGCTCTGGTGGGGCCGATCTACTCGCTGGTGCCTTCAATGGGGCTGATACCCGACACGCAGGCCTTCGTGATCGTTATTCTGGGCGGCATGGGTTCGGTGGGCGGAAGCATCATCGCGGCGTTGTTGATCGGCGTTTCCGAAGGGCTGTTCGTCGCACTGTTCCCCGACCCCACGCGCAGCCTGGCGTACGCTCAGGCCTTTTCGCTGCTGGTGATGATGGTGGTTCTGCTGGTGCGCCCGACGGGGTTATTCGGGCGCGTGCATCTGGCGATGGAGTAGCGGGTGCGGTCTTCGCAGATCGCCGGCGGGGCGGTCCTGTTCGCTGCCGCCCTGGCTTATCCGATGCTGGTCAACCCGTACTGGCTGACGGTGGGCATCCTTGCGATCTTCTATGCCATCGTGACCGCAAGCTGGGCGCTTCTGGTCGGCTACGCGGGGCAGTTTTCTTTCGGCCATATGGGGTTTGTGTCGCTGGGAGCGTACTGCTCGGCGCTGCTGGCAGGGTCGATCGGGCTGCCGATCCCGCTGGGGATGATCGCGGCGGTGGTGCTTTCGGGCATTGTGGGGGCGGTGATCGGCTTCACGTGTCTGCGGATGCGAGGCCCTTATCTGGCGATCTTCACCATGGCGTTTTCCGAGGTGTTCCGGATCATCGTGCTGACCGAGAGCGAGGTCAGCGGTGGCGCAGGCGGGCTGGAGGTGACGCCGCTGTTCCACACAAGATCGGACGCACCGTATTTTTATCTGGGGCTTGCGTTGCTCGCGGCGTCATTGGGGCTGATGACGTGGATGACGTCGTCGCGCTGGGGGCTGTTTTTCCGGGCGATCCGGGAGAACGAGCAGGCGGCGGCGGCCGCGGGGGTAAAGGTGGTGCGGTTCAGGGTGCTGGTGTTTGCGATCGCCAGCAGCTTCGCCGGGCTCGCCGGGGCGTTTTACGGGCACTACATCGGGATACTTACGCCCGATATTGGCTCGGTCGATCAGATGGGGCTGATCGTGGCGATGGCGGTGATCGGTGGGGCTGAAAGCCTTCCGGCTTCCGTGGTGGGGGCCATCGTGGTCGAGTATCTGGTCGAGGCGCTGCGCGCGTATGGCGAGTGGCGGCTGGTACTGTTCGGCGCACTGCTGCTCTTGACCATCCGTTTCGCGCGCAACGGATTGCTTGCGTTGGCGTGGGACCGCGCGGTGAAGCTGGCGCCGGTCCGGCGGCCGCAGCCGGCCGAATGATGACGCCACTGATCGCCGCGGACGGTCTGACGATGCGCTTCGGCGGCATCACCGCGGTGAATGGCCTCGATCTGGCGGTGAACGAGGGCGAGCTGGTGGGGCTGATTGGTCCCAACGGATGCGGCAAAACCACGACGATCAATATGCTCACGGGTCATCTGATCCCTGTTGCGGGCCACATCCTGCTGCGTGGGCATGCGGTGCAGGGCATGCCGGCGCATCGCTTTGCCGGGGCCGGCGTGGGGCGGACGTTTCAGATTACTCAGCTGTTCGGGCGGATGAGCGTGATGGAGAACATGCTGGTACCAGGTCTGGCGCGAGCCGGGTCCACGCATGCGGTGGCGCGCAGGCAGGCGCGGTTGCATCTGGAATTTCTGGGGCTGGCGGCGCTGGAGGATTTGCAGGCGAGGAATTTGTCGGGCGGGCAGCAGAAGCTGCTGGAGCTGGGGCGGGCGCTGATGCTGGAGCCGACGATCCTGTTCCTGGACGAGCCGTTCGCGGGGGTGAACCCGTATCTGCGGGACGAAATCATCCGGCTGGTGCGGGCGCTGCACGCGCAGGGTCGCAGCTTCGTGGTGGTGGACCACGATCTGGAGGCGATCCAACGGCTGGTGGACCGGCTGATCGTGATGTCGCGCGGCGAGAAGATAGCCGACAGCACGCCGGAGGCGGTGCGTGCCGACCCGGAAGTGCTGCGAGCTTACGCGGGCGTGTGATGGAGCCGGCGGTCACGGCTCGTGGTCTGGTCGCGGGTTATCTGCCCGGGATCAACATCCTGCACGGGATGTCGGTCGATGTGATTCCCGGCGAGGTGCGCTGTGTGCTGGGGCCGAACGGGACGGGCAAATCGACGCTGCTGAAGGTGATGTTCGGGTTCCTGTCGCTGGTTGCTGGAGAAATTACCGCGGGCGGGCGGTCGCTGAATGGCGTGCCGCCGCACCGGATGGGTGAGCATGGGATTGTATATCTGCCGCAGCGGCCGAGCGTTTTTCCGTACCTGTCGGTGGAAGTAAATTTGCGGCTTGGGACCTGGTCGTTTCGTCATGACCGGGGGCGCGCGCGCGCGGCGATCGACCGGGCCTATGAGCAGTTTCCCGTTCTGCAGGAGCGCCGGCGGCAGACGGCGGGCACGATGTCGGGCGGGCAGCAGCGGCAACTGGAGATCGCGCGAAGCCTGCTGACCGATCCGACCACCTTCCTGATCGACGAGCCGACGGCGAGCATCGAGCCGCGGATCGCGGCGCAGATTTACAAGCTGATCCAGGATCTGGCGCGGCTGGGAAAGGCGGTGCTGCTGGTCGATCAGAACATTAAAGGGGCGCTGGGCATTGCCGACCATGTGTATGTAATGCGTACCGGGACGCTGTTCGCCGAAGGTCCCCGGTCGGATTTCACTGATGATGTGGAGACCCTTGTGCGAACCTGGCTCTACACGCGCGATCCGCCTTCGGGCGCTGTTGAGCGCGAGTAGTCGATGGCGCAGTAAGGGCCGCCCATGTAGCGTTCCTCCACCGGGTTGTCGCTGACCTTGCCGCTGAGCTGCGCGGCGAAGGGATCGGCGCTGTCCTGGGGCGTCCAGCCGATCTTCTCGCGGTCGTCGTCGCGCCACCAGGTCATGCGCGCGTTCTTGGATGCGCCCCAAATGATGGCGTAGCCGACCTGAGGGGTCAGGACGCAGCGAGTTACCAGCCGGGCGAGGTCGGGGTAGGAGAGCCAGGTTGCCAGGGCGCGGGCATTCATCGGCTCGGGAAAGCAGGAGCCAATGCGAATGTTGATGCTTTCGACACCGTGCTTGTCGAAATAGAGTCGGCCCATCAGCTCGCCATAGGCTTTGGAAAGGCCATAGTAGCCGTCGGGCTGAAAGCGACAGCCGGCATCGATCGTCTCGGTGCGTTCGTGGAACCCCACCGTGTGGTTCGAGGAGGCGAAGACGACGCGGGCCTTCTCGCGGCGGGCGGTTTCGTAGATGTGATAGAGGCCGCGGATATTGGGGCCGAGCACTTCCTCGAACGGGTGCTCGGTGGAAACGCCGCCGAAATGGAGGATCGCCTGGCAGCCTTCGGCGAGGCGAAGGATGGTCATGCCGTCGTTCAGGTCGGCCTGGGTGAAGGTGGCGGTTTTAGGGATCGGGTCGGGGAAGGGCGCAATGTCAGTGAGGCGCAGGGTCCAGCCCTGGGCGGCGAGGGCTTTTGTGAGATGGCGCCCGAGATTGCCGGAGGCTCCGGTGAGGAGGACGGGCTTGGCGGGGGTGTCGGGCATGGGTCATCCTTCGCGGGGCTGGGAATTGCCGGAGGGTGTCGCGATGGCGGGTGCAGCACAAGGGATCGGGCAGGCTGAAGCGTATTTGTTCGGTGGCGGGCTGACGCTCCTGCTGATCGATGGGGGGCAGAACGGCGGCGCTTATTCGCTGCACGAAACCAGGATGCCGCCGGGTACCGCGACACCGCCCCATGTGCATGAGCGGGAGGACGAGACGGCGTATGTGGTTTCGGGCGTGCTAACGGTTGAAACAGAGGGGCGGGTCCTGGAGTTGCGGGAAGGGCAGTCGAAATGGATGAAGCGGGGCATTCCTCATTGTCTGTCGAATCGCGGTGCGAGCGACGTGCGTTATCTGGTGCTGTGCGCGCCGGCGGGGTTTGAGGATTTCGTCCGGGAGACGGGGATGCGGGTGGAAGGGGCGGGGCCGGCGGTGATTCCGCCGATGACGGAGGCGGAGCGGGTGCGGCTGGCGGAAGCGATGCCGCGGTTTGGGATCCAGTTTGTTCGCGAAGGCGCGTTGTGAGGGGCGAGCAAGTGCGGAGCCGCGCACGGCGGTTTTTCGGCACCGGCCGATCTGGGTTCGCTCAGGCACACGCACACGCGCTCGTTGAGGAATGCGCCCGGCAGGCAGGCGCATTTCGTGCGGGACAGTGAAACGGATATTGACCGGGCGGAACACGAGGCTTGGTCGATGACGTCCGATACGACCGACTGGACAGAGTGAGACGCCGCCAGCGTGTTGACTGAGCTATGAGTTACCACTTTGGCGGTAATGACGCTGGGCGTGGTCTCGCCGCCCCCCCACTGCTAAACAGAAACCGGCTCGACGGAGACCGAGGGGCCGTGCCGTCATCGCGAGGCGCAAAGCGCCGTGGCGATCCAGGCCAGCCGCTCGCCGCTGCGGTTCAGGTTTCATCCACGGCAGGTCGGCGAAGCCGGTGGCGAACTAATACCTACTGGCCGTGGTACGAAGAGACATGCTACCGATGGGGGCTTATGGTCATGAAAATCGCCATAATAGGGGCAGGCATTGGCGGATTGGCGACGGCCCTGGTGCTGGCGCAAGGCGGTTTTTCAGTCGAAGTCTATGAGCGAGCATCAGAGCTGGTCGACCAAGGCGCCGGCATAACCCTAGCACCTAATGCGGCACGAAACCTATTTCATTTCGGCCTGGAAGCCGCGCTGCTCGAGACCGCGGTGAACCAGGAGCATACGAACTACCGCCACCATCGGACCGGGGTCACATTGCGCCGAGTCAGTCACGTCAATAATCGCGAGCGTTATGGTGCTCCGCACTTGCGCACCCACCGCAGCTCGAGTCCCTGGAACAGGATGCTGAAAGCGTCACTCTCAGGTTCAATGAAGGCCGCAGCGTAACCGCTGACCTTGTCATTGCATCGGACGGTATCCGCTCGAAAACGCGTGGCCAACTGTTCGGTCCAACGCCCGCGGCATTTGCGGGTTTTGTCGCATGGCGCGGACTAGTCGATACGTCGCGACTCCCACCTTCTCTCGTTGAATTGGTTGTGTCGTTCGGAGGAGGAAAGAATATCATGCGCTTATCCGGTGAGGCGCAGCGAACTGGTGAATTTCGTCGCCTTTGCTCGCCGTGAAAACTGGGAAGCGGAGAGCTGGACAGTTCCTGCTCCGCCCGAGGAGCTGATGTCCGAGTTGGCGGATTTCGATCCCGACACGCGAGCGCTGATTTCTCAACCGCTTCACGGTCCATTGTTCAAGTGGGGCATGTTCGGTCGTGAGCCATTGGCCAGGTGGTTTTCCGGTCGCGTAGCATTGCTTGGTGATGCTGCACATCCGATGCTGCCCTTCATTGGACAAGGCGGCGCAATGGGAATCGAAGATGGGATTATTTTGGCGCGCGCCTTGAAAATGGAGACCAAGATCGATCGTGCGCTGATGCGCTATCAGAATGCCAGACGGGAACGGGCCATTGCTATGACCGAGCGGCCTGCAAACCAGGGGCGCATGTATGACGGGGAGCCGAATGACAACAGCTTGACGGGAGACGTGAGGACCAGCGTGTTTGACTATGATGCGTTGTCCGTCCGGATCTGATCGGCTTGCCCAAATACAGGAGCGATTGCTCGGCCCGTGCAGATATGGGTTTCGGATACTCGCGCTCCCGGGTTCGTTGAGAAATGCGCCCGGCAGGCTCGGTTGCTCCAGGACAGCGAAACGGGCTGAACTTCCGATTCGGGGCGCTGGCGTATTGACTGAGCTATGCGTTACCGCTTTGGCGGTAATGATGCTGGGTGGGGCCTTGCCGATTTTCTACGGGCTTAGCTCTGAGGGTCAGGTGATGGGGCATAGGAGATTTCGATGCGCACAATCGCAGAGCAGGCGAAGGGGCTGGCGGAAGGTCGGATCAGCAGCCGGGAGCTGATCGAGGTGTCGCTGGCGCGGATTGGCGATCCGGACGGTGAGGGGTCGCGGGCGTTCGTTAAGCTATACGCCGAGGCGGCGCGGGACATGGCCGATGCGATGGATGTGCTCCGGCGGGCGGAGCGAGCGCCTTCGCCGTATGCTGGCATTCCCGTTGGGCTGAAGGACCTGATCGACGTGGCCGGAGAGCCGACGCCGGCCGGGTCGCGCGTGCTGGCGGACGCTCCGCCGGCACCGGAGCATGCGCCGGTGCTGCGGCGGCTTCTCGCGGCGGGATTCGTGCCGGTGGGGCGGACCAACATGAGCGAGTTCGCGTTCTCCGGTCTGGGAATCAATCCGCATTACGGGACGCCCCGGAGCCCGTGGGACCGGGCGGCGGGGCGGATTCCCGGTGGGAGTTCCTCGGGCAGTGCGGTCGCGGTGGCGGACGGAATGGTGCCGGTGGGGATGGGGACGGATACGGGGGGATCATGCCGGATACCGGCGGCGTATTGCGGCGTGGTAGGCTTCAAGCCGACGGCGCGGCGGGTGCCGACCGAGGGCGTGCTGCCGCTATCGTTCAGCCTGGACTCGGTGGGGGCGCTGGGCGCCTCGGTGGGGTGCTGCGCGGTGGTGGACGCGGTGCTGGCGGGGGCAGAGACGCGTGTGCCGGCGCCGGCGGATGTCTCCGCGTTGCGGTTTGCTGTGCCGGAAAACTACATGCTTGAGGGGCTGGAACCGCAGGTGGCCACGTGTTTCGAGCAGGCCCTGTCGGCGCTTTCCGCCGCGGGCGCGCGGGTGGTGCGGGCGGCGTTTCCGGAACTGGATGAGCTGCCGGCGGTGAATGCAGCGGGCGGGTTTGCGGCGAGCGAGGCGTATGCGTGGCACCGCAAGCTGCTGGCCGAGCATGGCGCGGAATACGATCAGCGCATCCGGGGGCGGATCGAGCGGGGCTCGCGGATCAGCGCGGCGGACTATATCGATCTGCTGCAGGCGCGGGCGCGGCTGATCGCGTCATTCAATGTGCGGACGGCGGAGTTCGATGCGCTGGTGATGCCGACCTGTCCGATCCTGCCGGCGCGGATCGCGGAGGTGGAGGACGAACGGGAATATGCGCGGGTGAATGCTCTGAGTTTGCGGAATACGAGCTCTGGGAATTTTTTCGATCGTTGTGCGATTAGCCTGCCGTGTCATGCGCCGGGGGAGCCGCCAGTGGGGCTGATGCTGATGGGCGAGACGATGGGGGATGAGCGGCTGTTCGCGATTGCGGCGGCGGTGGAGGTGGTGGTTGGCCGGATGCATTGAACGCGACCCCTTCAGTTCACGGGCCAAGTGCAACACCTATAGGTTCCGAAAATCGGCCGTTTTGGTGGATGTGGTGGCGCTGTAGATTCAGTGGACTGCCGGCAGATGCTTTTTGGTCGAACAGGAGGCAGTCCACTGATATCCACAGCAACGGAGCAGTTCGAGGGGTGTTGCACTTCGAACGTGAATCCACCCCCGCACGGGCGCGGGATTGGCGCCATAGGGGCCTCGCAATGGCCGTGGGCGCAACGCTGCCAGTTGCCGCGCCTTGAACGCATGACCTAACGTGGTAAGTCATCCCATGGACGACCGCGAACTGGAGCCGCTCCTCGCCCTAAACGGTGCGGTGTTCGAGATGGCTTCTGGGATCATTGTGGAGTTTAGCGCTCGACGCACAGCGGCGACATCCGAGCGTCCGCATTGCATCTGCTACGCGCTGGTGTTGCGTGCAAGATCGGGCGGGCGACCGTGGGTGCGTTTCGACAATGTGCACCCCGTTGGCGTGAAAAACCGAATAGGGAATTGCACGCGCGCAGCATTTGATCACTGGCATCGGACGGCGGAGGGGTGGCAGGGGCTCAAGGAGCAGAACCATCTGCATCTACACTGCGAAGCCCCTACCACTCGCAAGCTACGCCCCTCATGATCAAGACCCATAATCTCTTGTTGTGCCGTCGCTAAATAGAACTTTGCGCGGGACAAAGATTATCTTTAAATTTTGCTGATCGGTTGCACGGAGCCGTTGATGATCATCAAAGAACGGGTTGTAATTTAGCCTACCTTGCCAGGTAATAGTTGCTCCGGCCGCAACCGGATCGTTTATCGCGAGATGGGTGCTGATGATCCGGTTTCCCAGCAAATCCGTATAAGTCAGCATTCCATCAAAGGCCCGGATGTCCTTGCCCGATGTATTTCGGACTGATAAATCCGTTGTAATATAGTCGTCGAATTCATGCTCTTGAATGTCGTGAGGGTGAAAACCCTTTGAGATCAGCTTCAGCTCAACGGGTGACTCGGTAGACAATTGCGGATTTGGCCCGTCGGATGATGCGATAGCTGGAGAACTAAAGGCAGAAGTAGCTTGATTCGATGGGAAGTCCTTGAAAGCAGATTGGATTGCGCTCGCCAGTTGATATTTCATGTGTTCTCTGCCGGTGTAATAACCACTGGCAGCTCCCACTAAGAACGTGCAGAGTGACGTAGCCACGAGTGTCGCACGGGAGAAGAGCATGTTTGCTTCCGGAAAGAATTTTTGACGTAGATCACCTACGATAATTTTATACCCAGGTAGAATAAGATGGAAAAAATTCTTTATGTAGTGACATTTACCATGCCAAAACCATGCTATCACAACAGAGTCGAATTAACAACGAGTTAACGGTGGTTGTGCTTTGCTGAGCCAGCTTCAAGGATTCTGGTGTTGAGTATGGATTAGGGAGCAATCACAGGCGTCACACGATCGGAGGTGAATAGGCTGCGGGACCAGGGCCGGGCGGCGCGGCATCTGAGTTTGGCGTGGTTCGCCTAGACAGAATGAGCTGCGACTGAATGGAGATGCTTCGACGGCGAGTGGCCGCAAGTGTGTGGAATGCCTCATCCCGCAATGATGGCTGACCAGACAGGTTCTGTAAGCGGTTGAAGATGTGCTGGTTGATGCTGGTTATGACGATCATGTGATGGCGGCTGAACGTGGATCATTCTAACGGTGGGACGGTGGAACGTAGCCGCTCCGAAGTGTCGGATCGGTAGTCCAACTGTTGTGTTCGGCGTTCTATTAGGCGGAGGGCTTGGTCGGCGCCCGGCTTCCGCCGGGTCCTCGCAGCGGCGGCTCACCTACGATCCCGTCTCCGTGGTTACGGATCGCCTGGCTCCCCGCCCGTTCTGGATTGCCCGGCCCCGCTGGGGCCTCGCAATGACGCGGAAGTTCCAGCGCCGGCCGAGTCTCCGACGCGACCCAGCGGACCGAGCCCGCGGTGCCGCAGGCAGGGCAAACCGCCATCCAGCGCATCAGCGGCGTGCGGCAGTGGGTGCAGAGCCAGCCGGGGTCCGGCTCGGCGGAGGCGGCACGGCGTAGCGCCTCCCTCTGCGCAAGCCGCCCCTCCTCCGTCTCCCCCCGCTCCTGCTCTTCGATCTGGGCCAGCAGGAGCCAGAGCCGGCGCTGGTTGAGCCCGTCCTCCCGCGCGAACTCAGCCTGGCGGCGGGCTTCCTCCATCATGCCGGCACTCAGGGCGGCGCGGGCGAGCAGCATGCGGCTCTCAGGGTTGGACTCCGATCCCTTTGTCAGGCGCTGGGCGGCGCGGTAGCGGGCTGCTGGATCCTCGATTCGAGCCAGGGCCAGGTCGGCGAGTTCGGGGTTGGGGGATTTGGCCCAGGACTGGTGCAGGATCGCCTGGGCGCGGTTTTCCTTTCCTGCTTCTCGCAGGCGGCGCGCGTAGGCAACCGCGGCAGGGGCGAAGCCGGAATCCTCGCGCCAGGCCTGTTTTGCCAGGCGAAGCGCGTGGGACGGATCGGTTTCGGCTTCGGCCGCGGCGGTCGCGAGGGCGGCCTTGGGCGACCCCGCGTCGGCCAGGGCCAAGGCGTCCCGCCAGTGGCCCGAGCGGATAGCAAGCTGGGCGCGTTCCTTGCGCAGCCAGGAGGCGCCGGGATGGGCGTCCTCGGCCTTGCCGGCGAGGATGGCGGCTTCGGTCCAGTCCTGGCGGTCCACTGCCTGGCGAAGCAGGCCGCGGTAGCCCAGGAAAGCCGCGTCGGGCCGGGCAGTGAGAAGGCGGAAGGCGGTTTCGGCCTCGTCCGGGCGATCGGCCAGCCGGCCGGCTTCAGCGGCCAGGAGCAAGGTCTGGGGGGTGTCGCCGAGAAGGCGGCGCGCGCGGGCGGACTCGCGGCGTGAGTCCGCGATCTCCCCGGCGGCGAGGGCAACGAGGGCGCGGGTGGTGGCGATTTCGCCGGCGTGGCGGCGGGAGGCGGCACGGCGGCGGCGAAAGGCGCGCGGCAGGCCGAAAAGCCGGAAAAGCAGACGGAGCAGGACGTACAGGATGATGAAGATGGCCAGCAGACAGACGGCGACGACCGCGGCGGAGGCCTGGAAGGTTATGTCCCCTGCCTGGGCGGTGATGATGCCGGGAAGGCCGGCGAGGTACCATGCCGCTGCGACAACGACCGCCGCGACAATAAGGATTGCAAGAACGCGGCGCATCAGACGTGCGCGGCCATGGTATTCAGCGCATCCTGAGCGGCGAGCAGCGCCCTGGCCTTGTCGAGCCAGGGGGCGATTGCCTGGGCGGCGGGACCGGTGAGTTTCGAGACCTCGGCGGCGGCGCCGCGGAGATCGCCCGCGTCGAGCCTCGTTTGGGCCGAAGCGAGCAGACCCGCAGCGGGATCGCCCACCAGGACCCTGTCGCCCTCACGGACGGTGAGGAGATTTTGAGCGCGGTTCAGCACCCGCTGGCCGAAGGTGGCGCCGGAGGTCTGCTGCTGACTGGCTGCGAGGGCTTCTTTGGCGGCCTTGGGGAAGGAGAGGCGAAGGTCCGCCTCGGTCGGCGGCGGCGTGTCAGCGAAGCGGGCGAGGGCGGGCGGCGCGCCTTCGATGGGCCCGAGCTTCTGTCCGGCGGTCAGGGCAGAACGGGCTGCCTCCAGGCGCGCCAGCCAGGCCGCGGATTTGGCGGCGGCGGAGACCTGTTCGGCCTGCTGCTGCACCGCCGCAACCTTCTGGTCGAATGTCGCGGTCTGGGATTTGACGGCGGTGGCCAGGTCATCGAGGCGTCTGCCGAGGTCCTGCTGGGTCGAGGCCAGGCTGTCGAGGCGTTGGCCGAGGGCGGCGCGTTGCGCGGCCGCCGTCTGGAGCTGGGCGGGAAGCTGGCTGAGACCGGCGACCTGTTTTTCAAGGCTGGCGAGCTGGGCCTGGATGGGCTGGAGATCGGGCGGAGGAAGGAGGCTTTGCACCTGTTGCTGCAGGGCCGCGATGTGCTGCTCCAGCGGCGTCAGGTCAGGAGCGATGGCGTGCGGCGTGCTGGCGAGCTGCGCCTTGAGAGAGTTGAGCTGCTGCTGGATGGGCTGGAGATCCGGCGTTGCTGGCTTCGGCAGGTTGTTTACCCGCTGGGTGAGGGCGCCAATCTCGTCCTGAAGGGGCTTGAGGTCCGGGGCAGGCGCAGATTCGCGCGCCTCCAGTTTTTCAATCCGAACGGTCAGGCTGGTGACCTCGTTCACGAGGGAGGCGATCTGGGAGGGCCGGAGCGCCTCGGGCGAGGGGTTGGGGTTCTGCCAGATCCAGATCAGGGCAAAGGCCAGTACCACGAAGCCGAGGACGTAGATCCAGGGAACAAGATTTTGCTGCCGACGGGGCCGTGGGGGCTCCGGCTGGGGTTGTGGCTGCGGTTCAGGTGGGGGGAGGCCGAGTGGGTCGTCGCTCATGGCAATAGGGCGAGCAGTGCGTCCTGTGTGGGGCGGGCGGCGATGCAGATCTGTCGCCAGGGAAGGCGGTGTAATGCCACGGCGGCGGGCGGGCCGATAGCGCAGGCATCCGTGGCGGAGAGGCTGTCACGCAGTCCGGCGGTGAGCGCCAGGATGACGAAGTAGTCGGCAGTCCGGGCGGAGAAGAAGAGGGCGGCGTGGACCAGGCCCCCGCGGATTGCGGCGCAGGCTTCGGGCGGGAGGGCAGCGGTGGGTTCGGTTCGATAGACCTCGGCACGGCTGACTGGCCAGCCGGCCCGGGTGAGGGTTTGGGCCAGCTCGGTTCCCTGGTTTGCCCCAGACAGAAGCAGCAGGGGCGTGTCGGGCGGGACAAGGCGGCGCGTGGCTTCGGCGAGGGCCTGCGAGTCGCCATCGGCGCTGCTGACGTGTGGGAAACCGGCCTGGCGTGCGAGAGCGGCGGTGGCGTTGCCGACGGCGAGGATGGGGCGGTTCCTGGCCCATGCGGGAAGACTGGGGACGGCGTTGCCGCTGGTCAGGAGGATGGCTCCAGCGTCTTCGGGCAAGTCAGCATCGAGGTGATTGATTCGCATCACGGGGGCCAGGATCGGGCGGAAGCCGAGGGCCTCGACGCGGCTTGCGGTTTCGGCGGCGCGGGGCTGCGGACGAGTGATCAGGACTGAATTGGCCCGTGAATCAGACAAAGATGTCGCGGGGGGAGTTGGCGCGGAGGCTGGCGCCGAGCTCGGCGCCGATGCGGGCGGCGTCGGCGACAGGCCCGTGAAGGCTGCGCTTGAGCAGAAAGGACCCGTCGGCGCGGGCGACCAGGCCGGTGAGATGCAACCGTCCGTTGGGCAGGATGCGGGCGTGGCCGCCGATCGGGGTGCGGCAGGAGCCGTCGAGTTCGGCCAGCATGGCGCGCTCGGCGGTGGAGACCGCCTTGGCCTCGGGATCCTCGATGGCGGCGAGGAGTTCGAGCAATTCGACGTCGTCGGCGCGGACGGTGACCCCGACGATGCCCTGGCCGGCGGCGGGGACCACCGAATCGGGATCAAGGATCACGGACGCGCGATGCGCCAGATCGAGCCGCCGCAGGCCGGCTAAGGCGAGCAGGGCGGCGTCGCAGGCGTTGTTGGCGAGCTTGTCCAGGCGGGTCTGGACGTTGCCGCGGAGGGTAACAATCGCGAGGTCCGGACGGGCATGGAGGAGCTGGGCCTGGCGGCGGACAGAGGCGGTTCCGATGGTGGCTCCGGCAGGCAGGCAGGCGAATGGATCGGCGGAATCGCGATGGCAGGACGGGTCGTCGCAGGACGGGCCGAGAATGAGGGCATCGCGGGCGTCTTCACGGCGAAGGGTGCAGGCGAGGACGATACCAAGGGGGAGCTCGGTTTCCAGGTCCTTCAGGCTATGGACGGCAAAATCGATGCGGCCATCGGCGAGGGCTTCGTGGATTTCTTTTGCAAACAGGCCCTTGCCGCCAATATCTGCCAGGCGGCGGTCCTGCACGGCGTCGCCCGTGGTACGGATGGCATGCTCCTCGAACACGTTCATGCTGGAGAGCACGGGGCAGAAGCTGCGCAGCAAATCGAGGAAGATCCGGGTTTGGATGAGGGCAAGCGGCGAGCCGCGGGTGCCGACCCGCAGCGGCAGGGCGCGGGTGTGGGGTTTGACCCTTGGGTGATGCGTGGCGGCGTCCATTGCGGTGTCCTATGACCGCGGCGGGTGGAATGAAAGTGGGGTTTTGGGAATGGGTCCCGTGCTTAAGGGTCCCGTGCTGGGGATCGAAAGTTCCTGCGACGAGACTGCGGTGGCGGTAATGGACGCGGAGGGGCGGGTGCTGGCGGAGCGTCTGGCGAGCCAGTTGCGGGAACATGCGCCATTCGGAGGGGTGGTGCCGGAGATCGCAGCCCGGGCGCATCTGACCTTGCTGCCTGATATGGTTCGCGACGTGATGGGTGAGGCTGGGGTCGCGTTCGGGGCGTTGGGAGGCGTGGCCGCCACGACCGGGCCGGGGCTGATCGGGGGGCTGATCGTCGGATCCCAGTTGGGGAAGGGGGTGGCGCTGGCCGCTTGCGTGCCGTTTGCGGCGGTGAACCACCTGGAGGCGCATGCGCTGACGGTCCGGATCCCGGGAGTGGTGCCGGGCGGGGTAGGCTTCCCATACCTCCTGCTGCTGGTCTCCGGCGGGCATTGCCTGCTCGCGGTGGTGGAAGGGGTGGGCGCGTATCGGGTGCTGGGCCGGACGGTGGATGACGCGGCCGGTGAAGCGTTCGACAAAGTGGCGAAACTGCTGGGGCTGGGTTGGCCTGGCGGTCCGGCGCTGGAGCGGCTGGCGGCGGAGGGGGATGCGGGTCGGTTCCGGTTTCCTCGGCCGATGTTTGGGCGAGCCGGTTGTGATTTCAGTTTCTCCGGCCTGAAAACGGCGGTCGCGCTGGAAGTGCGGCGGTTCGGAGAAGGGAGGTTGGAGCGGAAGGTGGCAGCCGATCTGGCAGCCGGGTTTCAGGCGGCAGTGGTGGAGGCTCTGGCGGATCGGGCGGATCGGGGAATGGCGGACTGCACCGGGGATGGCGAGATGGTGCTGGTCGTAGCCGGCGGGGTGGCGGCCAACGGGACGGTCCGGGCGGGGCTGGCGAAAGCAGCGGAGCGGCATGGATTCCGGCTGGTGGCTCCACCCCTGCGGTTGTGCACCGACAACGCGGTCATGGTTGCGTGGGCGGGGCTGGAACGGTTCCGGCTGGGACTGGCCGCCGACGGGCTGGACACGGCGCCGCGCCCCCGGTGGGGGTTGGACGAGTTGCGCGGAGAGCCTGAGCGAGCCGTTAAGCGGCCGAAGGCGTGCCGTGACTCCCCAGGAACTTCGTCAACATGCCCATAAGATCAGTGCTCTGGGTGGGCAACTGGCCGTTCGGGGTTACGTGGTCCACTGCTTTTGGCACTGCCTCGGACAGGATCTGAAGGATCTTATCCTGGCTGGTTCCGGCTTGTTCAGCCCAGCCCCGGAGTTCGTCGTTTGAGAAAACCTTACTAAGGTCCTGACTTGACAAGGGAATATTCTGACCTGTGCTGATCCAGGATTGCGCGGCCTGGCCGAAGCCGGCGGCTTCGAAGCGGGAGACGAGCGTGGTCAGTCCGTTGGAGCCGCTGCCGCCTTGAGAGAGCACCTGTTGGATAACGCCTGCGACGGCTGAATGTTGTGCGCCTTGCTGGCTGCCTCCGAGAAGGCCGCCGAGAATCTGGCCAAGCATGCCGCTCATTTTGACGGGTCCCTTTCGCTAAGCATCATCCTGCGGAGCGTTTCGGCGTTCCGCCGACAAGATGATGCGTCTTCAATAACTTCCAAGCAGACTTGCGCGGCACAAGCCGCGAAAGTCTGCTTAGGGTGGCGTCCAGTGTCATACCGCAGGAGAGTTTCTCAGGGCAACGACAAACCGAATCTGGAATCCAAGTCTTTAGGAACGAGACGGGCTTGACTTTCGGTTGAGTATCGCAAGAAATAATACGAAAAGACCAATGGTTTGTCGGGCTGGAACAGGAGACGAATGTCATGAGAACGAGGTTTATGATATTGCCGCTGGCGTTGGGGATCATTCTGCCACTCGCTGCGCAGGCGGCGACCATCACTGCCGCGTGCAAGGACGGCACGTCCTTTTCCGGTGATACCAGGAAAGGGGCGTGTGCAGGTCACGGCGGGGTAAAGAGCTGGGATACCGGGACAGCGACCTCGACGCCCAACCCAGCCGCTAATACTGCCGCGACGATCGCGCCGGCGACCAAGCCAGCGGCGACGAGCGCACAGAAGATGCCCGCTCCGGCCCCCGCCGCGAGCACCGCCGCGATGGCCACTCCCGCGGCAAAGCCGGCGACGACGAGTGCGCACAAGATGCCCATCCCGGCTGCCACGGCGGCACCTGGTGGGGGGCCGGGCCAAGTCTGGGTCAACACGTCCAGCAAGGTCTATCACTGCACCGACAGCAAATGGTACGGCAAGACGAAGGGCGGCAAATACATGCCGGAGGCCGACGCGAAGGCCGCCGGGTATCACGGCGAGCACGGAAAGGCCTGTGTGTCGTAGTTTCGACTTGCAGAAAAAGCCGAACGTTGTGCCGGAGTGTCCGGATCGCGCGGCGATCAGAGTAGATAAGTCACGCTATTATCGACTTTCTCTGAAAGTCGATACGCCGCTTGTTATCTGATACCAGGCGGCCGAATGGCCAACTGGTATGCGCGTGGGGTTGGCGGGGCGGCCGCGCGCGAAATCAATAGGATACCAGCCGGCCGATCATATACCCCAGAGTCAAACTCTCGGCCGGCTGGTATGAGTATCCGAATTCACGCGACGAAGCGTGCGCGCTTCGCGACTCACGCTTCTCTGCGATCGCCGGCCTGATCGGGGGGTCTGGAAGCACAAGCGTTTTCAGTCAAACTCGATCTGCTCCAGACCATGTACTCGGACAGCCCCTGCTCGAAGCTCAATCGGCTGATCGGTGGTCTGGTGGTTCGCCCCGATTGCGTCGAGGTTTACAGGTCCACGCCCATGCTCTACGCGCGAGAAGCTGAGGGTGAGGGGTGATGGAGCTATCTACGGTTGATGTCCGGTCTTGAAGGCCGGCGATCGCCAATCCTGGACGGCATTTGGCGGCTGGCATACCGGTTTGGATTTCCGCTCGCGCGGTTGTGGTGGGGGTTGCTGAGGCGGCAGCATCAGGGCGCGCTGGTGGCGATCCACGTGGGGGAGGCGCTGCTGGTGGTCCAGTCGTCTTATCGCCGGGCCTGGAACTTCCCCGGGGGAAGCGTTCGGCGGGGCGAGACGCCGCAGGCGGCGGCGCGGCGGGAGCTATCGGAAGAGATCGGAGTCACGGCCGATGCGCTGACACCGGCTGGCGAGGCGAGCGGTATATGGGACATGCGGCCGGACCGGGTGCATTTTTTTGTGCTGCGCCTGGAGCGGTTGCCGGAACTGCGGCTCGACAACCGGGAGATTATCGCGGCGAAGCTGATGCTGCCGGGTGAGCTGCGGGGTGTTGCAGTGACGGCGCCCGTGGCTGCTTATGTCGGGCGGGTTTTTTCGCATCGCGGCGTGGCAAGCGCGCGCGAGGGTGGTTTCGGGCCCAGCCAGTGCGGGATGGAGTAAAATTTGCCAGCTGATGCAGCGGAAAGCCGCAATGACGCCGGCCCATCCTGTACCGTGTATTCTGCAATGTATAGCAAGTTGGATACGAAACGACAACCACGCCGCGCAGTTGGCGGCGCGCGATGACGCATAAGCCAGCTTACGCTGATCGGGCGCGGTGGAAGCCTGGTTCGTCGGGTGGTTCGGCGAGTTCCTCGGTGATGCTGGTCACGATGGCCAGCCGGGGCCCGCGCCGGCACAGACGCGCCAATTCCTCAACAGCATCGGTATCGCCGGCGATCAGTGCCTCCACGCTGCCATCGCGTCGGTTGCGGACCCACCCGTCCAGTCCGAGCAGTTCGGCCTGGGCGATCATCCAATCGCGGAAGCCGACTCCCTGAACCTGCCCAGCGATTACGATGCGCTTTGCGGTCATGCGGTGTGCTCTGCGATTTGCGAATGCATCATATCTTTGCCAATGCAATAAACCGGGCGGCAAGTTCGATATCCGCGGCGATGGCGGCGCGGCGGCGAACCGCTTCGGCGTCCTCGCCCCAGATCCCGGCCTGGTAGAGTTCGTCCAGGGCGCCGAGGGCGTGAGCTTCCGCGGGGGGGAGTTCGCCGGCGGCGAGAGCCAGCCCCAGGACCAGGCTGCCGAGGGCGGGGACGGCGATACCCAGCCCGGCCAGGCCGCAGGCATCGAATTCGGCAACGGCGGTCCGCAGCGAGGCGATGGCGCCACGGTGCTGCCTGACGGGGCCGACGCCTGCGCCGACCCGCAGTTTGGCGTCATAGGCCCGGGCCGCCCAATCGAGCCAGGGCTGCCATCCCTCAGTCTGGCGCTGTACCAGGGCGTCGGGTCCCTCGGCCCGATAGCAGAGCAGGTCAGTTTCGCCGTAGCGGGCGATGGCATCGATGGTGGGCCAGGGATCGGGTGCGATCCGTTCCTGGGCGGTTCCCGCCAGGCGCGTGAGGGGCGTGTCGGCGAAGGACATGTCATCGCCCTTGGCGCCACCGGCCAGTTCCCATTCGGAGGCGATCGCCTCGGCCAGGCGCGGTGAGGCGAGGCGGAGGATGGCGCCGCCGGGCAGGCGCATGGGCCGATCGTCCAGCAGGATGGCATAGCCTTCCCCGGGACCGGCGGTGGTGGCGTGATCCCAGAAGCGTTTCACGCGCCGCCTCGTGTCAGCGCAACAACTGCTTCAGCAGCGTGCCGGGGTTCGGCAGCTTTTGGGGCAGTTTCTGCGGTAGGGGCTGGGGCGCAGGAGACCGGACCGGCGGGGGCGCCGTGCCGCTGTGGGCCGCGGACAGGACGGCGGCGCAGGATGGCTCCGGCGTGGCTGCCACCCCGGGCAGTTTCTTGCCGGTGAGAGTGCCGATAACGGCCTGGATCCCGGCGGTGGCGACCCCCGTGTCGTTCAGTGCGGCGTGGGGATCGGCGAGGGAACCGGTCAGGGTCAAAGGCACCTCGAAGCCGGTTCCGCCAATGCGACCCCGGGGATGGAGGTGGAGGTCCAGGGTTTCACTGGCGAGATTGACGGTGCCGGAGCCATCGACGGTAATCAGGCCGGAACTGAGGAGGAAGGGGTTGAGGGTTGCCTGGCCGTTTCGGGAGGAGAGCCGGGCGGCGAAGCAGCGGATCTCGCTGGAGCCCGCGCGGGTGAGGAGGGCTGCCGGATTCACCCGCGCGAGGGCGGGCCGGAGCAATTTCTCAAGGGCGGCGGTGTCGATCTGACCGCCCGCCATGGTCAGGCCGATTGTCCCGTCGAGGGTGGAGGCGATGGCGTGCGGCGTGGCGCCGGCGCCATGCACGTCGGCCTGCAGGTTGGCCGTTCCGCTGGCGAAGGCGGGGCGTCCGAGCGCGGCCAGAAGGGATTTCACACTGATGGCGGGGGCGCTCAGCCGAAGGCTGACCGGCGGGGCCGGCTGAGTGGCGTCGGCGGTCACGGCGGCATCGAGCTCGCCGGCGGGCAGGGTGGCCTTGAGGGGATCAAGATGCAGGCGGCCATTGTCGAGGACAAAATGGGTATTTAGGTTTCGCCAGGTCTCATTCTGGATGGTCAGGGTCCCCACCGTGAGCTGCACATCAGCGTTGGCTATGTGCAGGACGCTGAACGGGATCGGCGTGTCGGGAATCAGGTGCCCCGACTTGGGGGCCGGAGTCGGCGCGGGAGCGTGGGCGGGCGGCGGGGCTGGGTTGGCGGGTGCGGGCGCGGCGGCCGGCTGGTTCAGGGCCGCGCGCATGGCGTCGAGGTCCAGCCGGTTTGAGGTCAGTTTGCCGTCGATAGCGGGCGGCTTGCCCGGCGCGAGGGAGAGATCGCCCACCAGATCGCCTTGTGTGCTGGTGAATTTCGCGCCGGCGATGGCCACGCCCTTCGAGAGGCCTCCGGCATCGCGGATCTGGCCCGAGAAGCTGGCATTTGTGAGCTTTGGCAGCGGCTGTCCCACGAGGGGGGAGAGGGCGGCCAGGTCCGGCGTGGCCGCTGAGACGGCGAGGTCCATGCCTGCCAGATGCGCCGGGTCCGCAATGGCGCCCTTCGCGGCGAAATTGCTCGCACCGGATTTCGCCTCGATGTCGATGGGGAAGGGACCTGCCGGCTGGCCGGTGAGCAGTTGGGAAATGGGTCCAAGTGTGCCGGCAAAGCTAAGCGGCGAAGTCAGCAAGGCTGCCGCTGAGGTCTGCCTTCACCGCCTGGTCCAGTGCCGGGGCGCTCAGGCTCGCCTGTTTGATGGTGAGGCCGGGGAGGAGCGGGGCGAGGTCTCCAGCGCCGCTGCGCAGAGTGATCGCTGAGATTACGGGGATCGGTCCGCCCGTATCGGCGACATGGGCAGCAAGAGCGACGTCATGCAGGGCCGGGAGTTTGGCGTTGGGCGCGAGGGGACGAAGCGCGGCGAGATCGGGCACGGCCGCGTTCAGCCTAATATCGTAGCCCTGGCCTTCCAATGGGCGCGCAAGGATACCCTGAGCGGTGAGCTTGGCCCCGGCGGCGGTAAGGGTGAGCGAGACGGGCCAGGGCTTGCTGGCGGCCTGGTTCCGCAGTGCGGCGAGCGATCCGGTTTCCCCTGTGGCTTTGACGTCGAGTCCGTTTACGACGACGGCCGCGTCGAGTTTCATCGGCGCGTCGGGCCCGGAAGCGGAAAGGTTGAGGCGGGACACATCGACTGCTGTGAGATGGCCGGTGCCTCCGTCGCGGTAGGCAACGCGGCCGTCCTCGATCTGAAGCTGGGAGAGGGACAGGGCATAGGGCCGGGTGGGCACGGCCGGGGCTGATGAAGGGGCGCCCGGAGGCTGGGCCGAGGCAGGCGTCAGGCGCCAGTTTTCCTGGCCCTGGGCGGTGCGCTCCAGGAGGATGTCGGGTTTCTCCAGGGTCAGGCTGTCGATCGAGATTTCATGGTGGAGCAGCGGGAGCAGGGCGAGCCGGACGTCGAGGGCGCCGATGCGGGCCATGTCGGGCCGGGAGAAGCCGGGCGGGTTGGCGATTGAGACGTCGTTGGCGGCGATGGTCGGGTGCAGCGAGAGGCCGAGGCCGATCCGGCCATGAATGAGGACCTGACGGCCGGTGGCGTTGGAAAGCGCCGCCTCGATGCGGGGCTTGTATGATTCGACGCTGAGGCGGCTGAATCCGATGATAGCGCCGGCGATGAGAAGGCCGACTATCGTGCCGGCGATCGCCTGGCGACGATGGCGGCGCCGGCCAGGGCGGGTCACGGGTGGCGCTCCGGGGCGCGGGCGGTCGGGGCAGAAAATCCGAGCGTTCTGAAGGTTTCGGCCATATGCGGCGGGAGATCAGCCTCGACTGTCAGGGTGCCGCAAGCGGGGTGTGGCAAGGTCAACGCCCGCGCGTGCAGGTGCAGCGCTCCGGAAAGGCCGGCGACGGTTGCGGCGAAAGCGCCGTTCTGATCCGGCTCGGCATATTTCAGGTCGCCGAGGATCGGGGCCTTCATGGCCACGCAATGGACCCTGAGCTGGTGGGTGCGGCCGGTCAGCGGCTGCAGTTCAAGCCAGGCGAGTTTCCCGGCGTGATCGCGGGTGCGGTACTCGGTAATTGCTTTCGCGGCGTCGGGGTCGTTGCGCTCCGTGGGAGCGGTGCGCTCGCCCCGCGTTCCGGTCACGCGTTTCAGAGGGAGGTCGATGCGTCCCTCCGGGGGAATGGGCCGGCGGGCAACAACGGCCCAGTACCGTTTTCTCGACGTGACGGGAGCGGAAGGAAGCAGCGAGCCTTGCGGCAGTTCCGGGGCTGCGCGCCAGCAGCAGCACGCCGGAAGTGTCGCGGTCGAGCCTGTGGACGAGTCTTGGGGCGCTCGGCGCCGAAGCGGAGGGTATCGAGCCAGAGATCGAGGTGCTTGGCGATGCCGGGGCCGCCCTGGACAGGAAGGCCGTATGGCTTGTTCAGCACGATGAGTTGATCGTCGCGGTAGAGGACGCGGTCCAGCAGGTCGCGGGCGATCTCCGGCGCGATTTCCGGCGACGGTCTAGCCTGCGGCTCAGGTGAGGCGTCCAGGGGCGGAAGCCTGACTGTCTGCCCAGCGGCCAGCCGGGTGGACGCGCCGGCGCGGTTGCCGTCCACGCGTACCTGGCCGGTGCGGCACAGGCGCTGGATCATGCTCTGGGGCGAGCCTGGGAAGTGGCGCCGGAACCAGCGGTCGAGGCGGATATCCGCCTCATCGGGGGAGACGGTGAGGGTTGCATTCATGCCAGGGACAGGCGCGCCTCAATGAGGGCGGGATCGGCGGGAGAAAAGTGCAGGGTGAAACCAAGAAATCGCGCGAGGTCCAGCATTGGTTCGTTATCGGCGAGTATTTCGCCCACCACGTGCCTGACGCCGTGTTGGCGGGCCCAGTCGAGGAGACGGCGCATCAGATGGGCGGCGAGGCCGTGTCCTTTGACGTCCGGCTGCACCGCGACGGCGAATTCGCCGGTTTCCCGATCATGCTCGCGCGCCAGCCGGGCCACGCCGACGGTCTCTCCTGTGCGGTCGCGGACCGCGATGAATGCCATGTCTCTGTCGTAGTCCAGGCGGGTGAATTTGGCGAGTTGCTCCGGGGTGAGTTCGCGGACCGCGGCAAAGAAGCGGAAGCGGATGTCTTCTGGCGAGAGCCGGTGGAAGAAGGCGTCGTGCGCCGCGGCGTCCTCGGGCAAAATCGGGCGGATGGTGAAGGTTTCGCCCCCGGCCTCCCAATGCTCCTGCAGTTCAGCCGGGTGGATCATTACCGGGGCCGGGTAAACCTGACGACATGGCACCGCAACTTCAAAGCCGGTGGAATTAGCGACAATGTGCTCTGGTTGGGTGACGGAGGGAGGGGCATGGCGGAGGATGTGCGTACCGCACGAGGCGTGCGCAAGCGTGTGACATGGTCTTTGCTGCTTGCGGCGATGCTGGCGATGCCGCGTCCGCTGCTTGCCTACGTGTGGCACGGCACGGACATCACGGGCTATGGGCCGGATCTGTCGTTTCGGATGACCGACGCCGGCACGGGGAAGGTCGTCTCGCAGGCTGATTTCAAAGGCAAGTTCACGCTGCTTTATTTCGGCTACACGCAATGCCCCGATATTTGTCCGCTGACGCTGGGACGGGTGGCGCAGGTGTTCGACGCGCTGGGCAAGGACGCGCGGCGGTTCCGGCTGCTGTTCGTGACAGTTGATCCCGATCGCGACACGCCGGCGGTCTTGAAGCAGTATACCGAGGCGTTTTCGCCGCTGTTTCTCGGGCTGCGTGGGGATGCCGACGCCGTGGCGAAGCTCGCACGGCGATACCGGATCGCCTATTCGGTGGAACCGGCGAGGAAGGATCACCCCTATGAGGTAACGCATTCGTCGGCGATTTATGTGTTTGCGCCCGACGGAAGTCCGAGGCTGCTGCTTGGTTCGCTGTCCACGACCGACCCCGACATTTCGGGGACGGCGGCCGATCTGGAGCACCTGTTGCATGAAGCGCCGGCCGGGTGGGTGGCGCGGCTGATGGGGGTGCTGTGAGGCGGTTTCCCGATCACAGGAAACGCCGATGGCCCAGTGAGTGGAGAAGAGTGAGTTGGAGTAAGGAGTGAGTTGCAGAAGGGGCTGCGCTCAGCGAAGTGAATCAAATACTAAGCATCATCCGGCGAAGCGTTTCGGCGCTCCGCCGATAAGATGATGCGTCTTCAACAACTTCTAAGCAGGCTTGCGTGGCACGAGACAAGAATGAGCTGCTCTTTGGGAACGCAAAGGGAAAACGAAGTGCCCTGTCCGGGAGCTGTTCACGGTCGTGTTGCGTCTGTTCGATCGGTGGCCCATGCGATCAGCCAGGTTGCCCCAAATAGCCCTGGCCCAATAGTCCAAGATCTCGGTCTTGACCTCGGTACCGCTGCGTACAGTAATGGACCGGTCAAACCATGCGCGAAATCCAGGCCTCTGAAGCAAAAACTCACCTGCCCCAACTCCTTGATGAGGTGGGACGCGGCGAGACTGTCGTCATCACTCGCCACGGACGCCCGATTGCCCGTCTGGTACCCGAGGCCGACCGCCGCCAGGCCGAGATTGAGGAGACCATTCGAAACATCAAAGCAATCCAGAAGCGCACTGATCCTCTCACCGTGGTGGAGATTCTCTCAGCAATCCGTGAAAACCACGAGGAGTAATGCCCTTTGTTATGGACGCCTCGATGGCGGCGTGCTCGACCTTTCCGGACGAGGTTCACTCCCCAGCGGCATTGGCACTTGTTCTGACCGATGAAGCCGTTGGCCCGACTCTGTGGTTGTTCGAGGATCGCAATGCCTTGATCATCAATGAGCGGCAGGGCTCGCATCGGCGAGCAGGATGTTGCGGCTCTTCTGCGCCGGCTTTCCCGCCTGAGGATCACTTTGGATCGGTCCGCCGGAGAGACAGAGTTGCTGTCGTTAAGCCGTCATCACCGCCTTACAGTGTATGCGCAAACTTCCTCGAACTCGCAAGCAGATTTGGTTGGCCCCTCGCGACGCTGGACACTCGCTTGATGGGCGCCGCTCGGGTTGAAAACGTGCGTCTGCTCGGTTCGAAAGCTTGACGCATGTTCAAGCTCGCCGAGAATCGTGCCACGCCGCGCACCGAGATCCTTGCTGGCGTAACCACCTGGCTGACCATGGCCTATATCGTCGTGGTCAACCCGAGCATCCTTGCGGCGGCGGGGATCGATCATGGCGCGGCATTCGTAGCAACCTGCATCGCGGCGGCGATCGGCTCTGCGGCGATGGGGCTGTTCGCGAATTTGCCGCTGGCGCTGGCGCCGGGGATGGGGCTGAACGCCTACTTTACCTTCTCTGTCGTCAAGGGGATGGGTGTGCCGTGGGAAACGGCGCTCGGTGCGGTGTTCCTCTCCGGCATCGGGTTTCTGCTGATCAGCGTGTTTCGCATCCGGGAGTGGCTTATCAACGCCATCCCGATTTCGCTGAAACTCGGGATCGGTGCGGGGATCGGGCTGTTTCTGGGGCTCATCGGGCTGCACGATATGGGCGTGGTCACCGGGGATCCGGCCACGCTGGTCACGATGGGCAAGCTGCGCACTGCGGCGCCGCTGCTGTCCTGCATCGGGTTCCTGATCATCGCGGGGCTGGCGGCGCGGCGCGTGACCGGCGCGATCCTGATTGGCATATTGATCACCGCCGCGCTTGGGGTTCCGTTCGGGTTGACGCAGTTCCACGGCATCGTCGCGGCGCCCCCGTCGCTGGCGCCGACTTTCCTTAAGCTGGATATCGCGGATGCCGTGCATCTGGGCATTCCCGCGGTGATCCTGACGTTCTTCCTGGTCGATGTGCTGGACAATGCGGGAACGCTGATCGCGACGACGCATCGGGCGGGGCTGATGCGGCCGGATGGAACGGTGCCGCGGCTGCGCGAGGCGCTGCTGGCCGACAGTGGCGGCGCCATTATCGGCTCGCTGCTCGGGACCAGTACCGACGACCAGCTATATCGAGAGTGCCGCCGGGATCGAGGCAGGTGGGCGCACGGGACTGACCGCTCTCGTAGTGGCTGCTCTGTTCGTGCTGGCGCTGTTTTTTGCGCCGCTGGCAACGGCAATTCCGGGGTTCGCGACCGCGCCCGCACTGGTGTTCGTCGCCTGCCTGATGACGCGGGCCTTATCGGAAGTGCCGTGGGATGACGCCAGCGAGTACGTGCCTGCGGTGATCCTGACACTGGGAACCGTGTTTACATTTTCCATCGCGACCGGGATCGGGCTGGGCTTCGTTACTTATGTTGTGGTGAAGGTGATTGCCGGCCGGCTGCGGGAAATTGCGGGAGCGGTGTGGCTGATCGCGGCAGTGTCGGTGGTGCGGTTCGCTTTCGCGTAGAATGACGCTGAACGGCAAGCCTGCGCGAACTCTCCACGAGATCGCCACGCTACCGCTGCACGGTGACTGGCGATGACAGGTTCAGCGCAGCATTCGCCTGCCTGACGTGCGCCTATTGCAGCGGGGCGCGGAAGATGGGCCCGCCGATGATGCTGTCGGGGAACAGGTAATCGAGCTGGATCACGAGCTGGGCGATAAAACCGACGCCAGTGCCGGTTTGCCGTGTGGTGGGGATCATTGCCTCGATGCCGAATTCCCATCCCTGGCCCTGAGAGTAGCTCAGGCCGGGAGCGACGACGAGCGTGGTGGACTTGCCGTAGCTTCGCCCGGCCGGGGTGGACACAAAGACCTCGGTGATCGGCGTCATGCCTCGGAGAAATGAGGGCAGGCCGACATTGGCTACTTTGGAGACCAGATAGGGCATGGAATATTGGATGGAAAAGCCGGTATTGACCATGCTCGGCCGGCTGCCCTGGGCAATTTCGTATCCAGCAAAACCAGTGATGGCAAGCGGGCGCCAATAGCCGACCGGAAGGTCGCCCAATCCTTTGCCGAAGGTAAACGCCGGCTGGGTTGACCCCTGCTGAAAGCTGCCGACGCTTTGGCTTCCGGTCCCGCCAAATTCGTGATCGACCTGGAACGACAGCACGAATTCGTGCTGCTGGTCGAGCACTGCCTCGGTCCTGCAGCTGCAGATCGAAGTTCTGCGCGCCGATCATTGAGGCGCGGTGAGTGAAGCCATCTTCCAACTGGATGCCGAGTCGCTCGGTTATCGTCTTGGTGTAGGTGCCGGTGAACTGCGTCGTGTAGCCGTTTTGAGTGGGTTGGGCGTTGAAGGTGCCCCAGAATGCGTCGGAGGGAGCGATCTGCGGAAGTATGAGTGTGGCTGGGAAGTTGCGATCGCCGGCCGCGGTGTAAGCATTCGCCGCGGCCGGGCTCAGGCTCGCGACGATAATCGAGGTAAAGAGAAGCTCGGGCAGAGAGCGCACAACGAAAGACCTCCGGCGGTTACCGGCTTGGCGGCGCAGGTTCTGCCCCTGGTTGTGATGGTTGGCAACATTCGGTGCGGCGAAGGAATGCGTCGAACTCGACCTGTCCCCATACCCGCGGCAGCATCGGGTCCAAACCTGGTTCGAGGCGCGTCCCCCAATGGGCAGGGATGGAAACCGAGCGGGATGTGGTGCCGGTCAGAACCACCATGCCTGAGAGTACCCCGGCCTGCACTCCGTTTGGCTGCACCGCAATGAGCCAGTCGGCCGAGTTCGAACGCACCGATGCAGTTCCCGTTTGGGTGGAGACTTGAAATGTGGATGGACCGGCAATCCTGGTTACGAGCAGATGCATAAGCCCGTGCGCTAATGCGAGCTGCACGTGACGGCCGCCGGAATCAAAATCGTAACGGGCGATGGTCATGGTGGTGCCGGGGGCGAGCGCAATCAGCGACCGGTCTTTCATCTGGAGCTTGAGATTGCTGCCCAAGGGCACGCTGATGGCAACGCCGGCCTCGATCGGCTCACCGGGCCTCAGCGCCTGGTTCTGCGCAGCAGACGGGCCGCTCATCCCGAGCACCATGCCCGCCACCATCGCGGCGTTCGCGGCGCCTCCCGCGAGAATGAGACCAAACACCGCACCTATAACGGCAACCAATTTTGGCCGCATGGTCCTGCCCCGCTGACGTTGTGCAGTTTCGGAGCCATTATGGGACCGGGCAAGATGTTTCGGATATCAGGTCACTGTTCGTCCCGCGATTTCCGCCAGCGCCCAGTCGCGGCGTGCGGCGACTGACCGAACCCAGTTGGCCGGCCAGACCGCGGCGGTAACAGCCAGGCACGCTTCGAACGCCGCCGCCGCTTCCTCAAGCTGTGTCAGGCCGTCTTCGCGCACGCCCAATGCCGCGAGTGCGCTGCCGAGATTCATCTGCGTCATGGCCCAGTCGAGCGGCACGCGATCCCGCGGCCGCTCTTCCAGCGCGGCGCGAAGAACTCCCACTGCTTCTTCAAGTTGGGTGGTCCCGGTTTCGCGCTCGCCTAGCGCCGCAAGCGCGGCGCCGAGGTTCATTTGAGTGGTCGCCCATTGGAGTGGCACACGGTCGCGGGTTCTTTCCTCCAGCGCGGCGCGGAAGGCGATGACAGCTTCCTGGAGCCGTGCGATCCCCGGCTCACGCTCGCCCCAGGTGCGAAGCACCGCGCCGAGGTTCATCTGGGTGGTCGCCCACTGCAGCGGGTATCGCTCGCGCGTCCTCTCCTCGAGCGCGGCGCGGTACGCCTCGACGGCTTCCTCGAGCCTGGCGGTTCCGGTTTCTCGTTCGCCGACCCTGGCGAGCGCGGAGCCAAGATTCATTTGCGCCAGTGCCCAGGCGCGCGGCGTGCGTTCGCGGGTGGTTCCGTCGAGCGCCGCGCGATACGCGGCGACCGCTTCCTCCAGACGCGTTGTGCTGCTTTCCCGCTGGCCGAGAGCCGCGAGGGCGTTGCCGAGGTTCATCTGGGTCATGGCCCAGTCGCGGGGGACGCGCTCACGCGTCGTCCCTTCGAGCGCGGCACGGAAAGCAGCGGCGGCCTCCTCCAGCCGGGCGTTCCCGCTCTCCCGCTCGCCCAGCCGCCAGAGCGCGGTGGCGAGATTGTTCTGCGTCATTGCCCAGGCGTGCGCGTCGCGATCGCGGGTTCGCTCCTCCAGCGCGAGCCGAAACGCCACCACCGCCTGCTCCAGCCGCGCCGTGCCGCTTTCCCGTTCACCGAGTGAGGAAAGCGCCGCGCCGAGATCGTTTTGCGCGCGGGCCCAGTGGAGCGGGACCTGATGGCGGGGCAGGTGCTCCAGGGCACGGCCATGGAGGTCGATGGCGTGAAACAGCGCCGCGTTGTCGCCGCGCTCCTCGCCGTGACGTTGCAGAGCATCGGCCTGCCGCCAGCGCAGAATGCCCTTTTCAATCGGCTCGCTGTCCGGCACCAGCGATGCGGCCTCTCCGAACAGCTGCGCTGCATCCTGATAATCCAGGGCGGCGAGCGTCAGCTCGGCTTCGGCGGACACAGCGCGCGCAGCCTGAAGCATTTGTTTTTCCGCCGCCATCTCCGCCGCGCGGGCGAGGCGCCGCGCCGCTTCGACGGCGGCTTCCGCAGCGGCACGAGCCGCCTGAAGGTGCTGGCGCGCCTTGCTTCGATCACCGGACGCGGCTGCCCGGGACGCCGAGGCAACGTGCTCCTGGGCGAGAGGGTTGTCCGGGCGCAGGGCAACGATGGCAGCGGCGGCTTTGCCGGTACTGAGCGACGACCTCGCCGAGCTTGTCCACCAGCCGTTCGTCCGGAACATGGGCGTGGCCGACGGTGGTCAGCATCATCCGCATGGCGCCCTGGGTGACGCCGAGTTTCTGGCTCAGATCGATGATCTTGTCGGTAAGGGGACTGACCGCACCAGCGGCGGCAGCCTTGGTCAGTTCCTGGACCTCGGGCGCGGTGAGCCCGAGAGTGACGCCGCTTATGGTGACTGTCTCGGCCCGGACGTCGGTGAGGATTACGCCGGTCTGAGACATGGCAGCGCGATCAGCCGGCCTTGGAATCGCCAGCGGGCGGAAGACCGGCGCGAATGCCACGTATCTCCATGTCGCCGGAGACCCTGGCTCTCTCGACCTTCACGCCAGTTCCCGAGGCGGCGATATCGGCCAGCCGCAGATTGGCAGCTTCAACGTCGCGGAGATCGACGCCGATTGCTGCGGCGGCGCCGGGGGCCTGCCGCCGGATTAGCTCGATCAACTTGTGTGCCGCCGCAACGAGCTCCGTGTCCCGGGCAGCGTCAGCATTAGTCAGGTCCTCCTCCACGACGGCTCGCCGGTTCTTTGACTCAGGCGCCTGCTCGAGCTGATCGAGTGAAACCTTCGGATAACGGCTTTTGATGAGGTTCTTCAGTGCGGCATAGGCATCCTGCACGAGGGCGCTGACCACTTCGTGGCCTGCGAGCGATCCCGCACCGAGGGCCAGGCTGAGAGCAACTGCACTAATAGGCTCCATCGCCCGCTCCTTCGCGTTCCGGCTTTGGGGTCGCCTTATATTACCCTTCCTGGGCCAGCGTGTCGCGTTGGGAGGATCACAAAGGGGCTTGCGCTTCAGCGGCAAACCGAACTGGATCCTCCAGACCGCCAAAGATGACCGCTTTCGCGCTTGAAGCGGAGCGGTTCATTCGTTAGCGTGGAGCTGGCGGGACACCAGAACAAGATGCTTCGCCGCGGGGCGAGAGCATCCGCGCCATAATCTTTTTGCTGCATCTTTTTGCTGCAAAGTTTGCCGAGGGGCAGCCAATGATCGCGTGGTCGAAAAGCGTGTGTTTACCCGGGCTCCGCGGGATGGTTGGGGCTGCCGTTTGCGCACTCATGTTACTAGCCGGTAAGGCTCCGGTAAACGCCGCTGCAACCCCGATGGACTGGAGCAGCGTCATCGGCCAGGCTCTGCCGGCTGTGGTGAATATCTCCATTGAGAGCATCACGACGAAGAACGGAAAGGAGCAGCGGGGACGGGAGGTCGGCACGGGGTTCCTGATAGATCCGTCCGGAACGATAGTTACCAACAAGCATGTCATCGACGGAGCATTCCGCATAACGGTGACATTATCTGACAAGTCCCAATGGGATGCGAAGCTGCTCGCCGCAACCGAGATGCTTGATCTTGCGATCGTCAAGATCGATGCTGGCCGGCCGCTGCCGTTTCTGAAATTTGCGGACAGCGACAAAGCACGGATAGGGGACCCGCTGATAGTAATCGGCAATCCGCTTGGCCTGGGCACCTCGGTCAGCTCAGGCATTGTAAGCGCGGTGCATCGCGATCTGATGAACACCCCGGTTGACGACTACATCCAGACGGATGCAGCGATCAATCACGGCAACTCGGGCGGGCCGGTGCTTGACCGGGATGGAGAAGTGATCGGGATTGCGACGATTCTGGTGACCAACACCGAGGGCGAAGGTTCCAATGGACTGGGGTTCGCCATCGCTTCCACCGAAGCTGCCTATGCGGTTCGTCACCTGCTTCACCCAGACACTGGCACGGTCGGGTGGATCGGGGTGCATCTGCAGGATGTGACGCCGCCAATTCAACAAGCATTCCATCTGAAGAATCCTGGTGGCGCCCTGGTTACCCGGGCGGAAGATGACAGCCCAGCCGACTACGCCGGATTGCGGCCGGGCGACGTTATTATTCGCTATGGGGATGTGGCACCTGCCAACTCGCGCCAGGTGATGGCCGAGGTTATCCGTACGCCGATCAATACGACGGTTCCTCTGGTCGTCCTACGCAACGGCAAGGAGATGCAGGTACCGATCACCGTCGAGGAATGGGCTGACCTGGAGACGCCAGAAGGGTCGATGGTGCAGAGCATGGAGCATGCGGCGGCAGTCCAACCCCCCGATCTCGGCCTGGTGCTTTCCCCGATGACCGACGCCGCGCGCCGGCTTTACGGCATTCAGGGAGACAAAGGTGTCGTTGTGGCCGCGGTCGATCCGACATCGGACGCTTACACGCATGCCATTACCGCCGGCGACGTTATTGAGGAGGTGCAAGGCATCCCGGTCACCTCCCCCGACGAGGTCATCCAGGCGGTCGAGCATGCACGACAGACCTCACGGTTCGTCGCCCTTCTAGTTGATCGCAAGGGCGATCAAAGGTGGGTGCCGCTGTATTCTGGTCACACACCGCTGGATGCAGGGCCTCCGGCGGCGATTTCTTCCGCTGCTCCGCAAGGTTCGGAAGTGGCGAAGCCGGCGGGGTCCGACAAGCCATAGTTTAAAGTTTGACCAACGCCTCAATCCGTCCCTGGCGCAACTCATTAAGCACCGGGGACAGGTCGGTTTCGGCATTCAGAAGCCGACCAAAGTCGCGGCCGGTTCCGGGCGGTCCGACAAGGATGGCGCCTGTTAGTTTGCCGTCCCTGAGCACGAACCGCCACCAAGCTGGGGCATCCTCCTGGGCGGAAATGATCTCGTCGTCGGGCCGAACGTCCACTTCGCCGAAACTTCTGAGATCGATGCCATCACACTTGAGCTGGGCGAAGGTGTGCGGCGGCTGATAACCGTCCGGCCGGCCAAGCATGCCGGCAATGCACGCCGAGGCCTGCGCGACGGCAACCGGCCAGAACCCGGCGAGAGCGCCTGGGAGCTCGGCGGCATCGCCCACCGCGTAGATCGCCGGGTCGGACGTGCACATGAATGCATCGACCTTGATGCCTCGGCCGACTTCGAGCCCGCAGGATCTTGCGAGTTCCACGCGCGGTGCGATGCCGATACAGGCTACGAACATGTCGGCCGCGACCCGGGAGCCGTCATTCAGGACGACGGCCTGGAGCAGGCTATCGCCTTCGAAGCGGACGACTGAGACTCCGGTGCGAACGTCGATATCGATATTCCCAAGATACCTTGTCAGCCGCTTCGCCCCCTGTTCATCAAGCTGACGGTCCATGAGGCGATCGGCGCGCTGAAGAAGCACCACTTTCATACCGAGCAAACGCAGTGCATCTGCGGCCTCGATCCCCAGTATTCCACCGCCGATCACGACCGCTTTGTGAGCCGCATTGCGCTGAGCCCACATGCGCACCGCGAGAGCGTCAGCCGCACTGCGCAGGACGAAGCAATTCGAGAAGCGGCGATATTCGGGGGCGGGCGGCAGCGGATCGGCGCCGGTCGCCAGTACCAGGATATCGTATGGCAGCGCCTCGCGGGTGCCGAGGCGGAGTTCCCGACCCTGCCGGTCGATCGATTCGGCGAGCGTGTTTCGCCACACTTCAATCTTGTGATCGGCGTACCAGGTCTCCGGCAGGAGCATCAGCCCATCCATGGCGGACCGGCCGTACAGCACGCGGCCAACCGCCATCCGGTTATAGAAATGGTGAGGTTCATCGGTGACGATGGTGATTTCAACCAACTCGCTCTGACGCCGAAGATTTTCCGCGACGGTGACGCCAGCCACGCCGTTGCCGACGATGACCACTTTGGATATGCCCTTCGCCACCAGAGGATCGCCGGTGCCTGGGGATGGGGGCGTCAGGGCATAAGCCCGCTTCGCATTCTCGACGTCGCGATCGACGACGACATCTCCCTTCACCCGGCAGACGCAGGCGAGACGTCCGAGTCCATCCAGGCCGAGCCGCTGTAGCGTGGCCAGCTCATCGGGGCCCGGCGGCGACAGGTTATCCGATCCTGATTTGACGAGCACGGCATCGGCGCCACACAGGCCGGAGCGGCAGCCGAAATCGATGCCGATATGGGCTGCCTCCATCGCCTCCAGAAGGGTCTGGTTCGGCGCGACAGGGAAGGCTGTTCCGGTTTCGGCGTCGGTTGCCATGGCGACTGAAGCAGCGGCGACGCGGTCTCGCAATGTGCGGGCTGTCTGATCGACGTGCAGGTGGGTCGATTCTTCTGTGACCTTGCGGAAGAGCCGTTCATTTTTCCAGCCGCGGTAGCTGAGCGCGGCGGCGAGTACGAGGCCGGTCAACTGGCTGGTCCGGACGATTGCGGAGGGGAAGGCCAGGCCGGAAAGTGCCTGCCCCGCCGACAGGATCAGGGGGCCGGCAAACCAATAAAATGCAGCCAGGGCGGAACACGCAAAAAGGTTAGCGGCGCGGAACGGGTTGATGCGGAAGAAACTGATTGCGGCCTGATAGAGTCCGACCGAAAGGCAGATAAACCCGAGAAGGACCGCGGCACGGGCCAGGCCGCCATAGGGAACCGGGGCGATCGGAAGAAAGTAGCCCAGTACCATTCCGGGCATCATCGCCATGAAGAACCGGCGTTGCCCGGCATAGGCGGGGTCTGAATCGTAGAGATCCTCGAACACCGCGGCACGCGGGTTGAAATCGTAACAATTTTTCTGACAGCCGACGCATGGGCGGCAATAACCATTGCGCACGAGCAGCAGCGGTGCATGGCCGTAGTCACGCTGAATCGGGGCCAAGGGGCAGAACGTACCACACCAGCCGCTTCGTCCCTTGAAGACGATGCCGCCGGCGAGGGCGAGGAGCAGCATGCCGATGACGCCGAACCCTACCAGCGGGCCGTTATGGTTCAGCAATGGCGCGCGCATTGCGATGATGGCGATGAAGGCTCCGGCAGCGATGGTGAAGGCCCAATGGCGAGCAAAGCCAGGCAGATCGCGATGGAACGAATGGCCGGCAAGGAGTGGCAATTGATTCATGAGCGCCATCGGACAGACCTGGCGCCACAGACCTGGCGCGATAACGAACAGCGCCGGCAGCAAGGGGATTGCGAGACCCCAGAACAGCGTCAGACCAAATGGCGTTAGAATGAGAGCGCCGGCGAGGCACAGGGTTGCTATCAGGGTGAGCAGCCGCAATGCCATCCATGCTGGAGAAGGCAGATGGCCAGGAATTTGCGTGTAGTTCGCGAAATACTTCGCGGCGGTAGAAGGCATTCTAAAGTTCCAGGCGAATTATGAGCTCATTCGGGCTGAGCAAGCGAAAACACGGAGCCGTGATTACTCCGCATAGAATTGGCGGAGGCGCTGGCTCATGACCCGGCCGAGCTCCATCAGCAGTTTGTGCGCTATGCAGGGATGCCAGGCGACCAGATGTTCCAGCCGCTCCGCCCGGAGCGACAGCACCTCGACCTGGTCCTGGGCGAACACATGAGCCGAACGCGGCTCGCCATCAAAAAAGGAAATTTCACCGAACACTGAGCCTCCGGTAATCGATGCAACCTGGACCGGTCCTTTCGGTCTGTCGACAACGACGTTCACAGTGCCGGCCACGACGAAGTACAATGTCCGGTCCCTGGCGCCTGCTGCCAGAATGCGTGCGCCGGGCGGGAAGAGCTTCCGTTCCATGCATCCGATCAGCTTGTCCCATTCGGAATCATTGAGGTTCGACAGAATGGGGCCGTGATGTGTGGCAATTTCGGCCGATGGATCATGGTAGTTGAACAGCATTGGCATCGGGCATCTTCTTTCGCCGGCCCTGCAGCCTGAATTCCCGCCTGTGCGGAGAAGACGGGAGCCGGCGTGGGCGCCCCTTGATTGTAGCGACTATGCTGCCTGATGCCAGATCATGCCAGCCGGCATGCGAACGGGCCGTCCTGTCTCGCCAGCCGGCTGGTATCAGATCACGGCGCTTCGCGCGTCCCGGAGTCCATTGAACGGACCATAGCCTCCAGGACGCGCATGGCTGAACGCCGTCCGAGATATCGGGTGCATCAGATGGTTCGCCCTGGACGCGCGCGAGGAAGGCCGAGAGCAGGGCGTGGTAGCCTTTGTGGTCCTCGTTGGCGGCAGCAGTGAGGTTCGGTTCCCAGATCAGCGTGTCCTGTGCGGATTTCAACGCGCTTGTGGTCGCCCATGACCTGCCACCATTCCATGGGGGTGCCGCGCGACTGGTGGGTGCCCGTGACAACGATTGCCAGGGAACCAGAGGCGAAGCCGAAGCCGACATGAAGGAGGAGCTTACCCGGCGCCAGCTGGTGCCGGCGCGTCTCGACCGAGATGACGGGTTCGCCCATCAGCCAGGGGACGAGGTGCATGGCGTGGACGCAATGGTGGAGCAGAAAGCCGCTGTAGTCGGGGTCGCGGGCGAAGTAGGTGGGGGCGGTCATGTACTCGCCGAGCAGGCTGGCGGCCGGGCCGAAATCCGGTGTGCGAAGGAGATTGCGGGCGATGCGGTTGGCAGTGGAGTAGCGTTTCATGAAGCCGACCACGCAGGGGCGGCCGGTGCGCTGGGCGGTTTGCGCGAGGGTCTCGGCTCCGCCGGCGGTGGATGCCGGGGGTTTTTCCATGAAGACGGCGAGGCCCCGTTCCAGGGCGGCGACGCCCAGCTTTGCGTGGGCGGCCGGGCCGACAGCCATGCCCACAGCGTCGAGCGGTTCATTCGCGAGAAGAGCCTCGGCATCGGTATAGCGGGAAGTAACGCGTAGCGCTCGGCGGCGGCCTGGAGGCGCGCGGCGTCGGTATCGCACAGCGCGACGAGGCGGACGGGCAGGCGCACGAGCTCCGGGAGCAGCATTTCAGAAGCGTGGGTGCCGCAGCCGATCCAGCCGATGCGGGTCATGCGGACCTCTTTTTAGTTTGCAGAGCGCGATTCACGCCTTCCGACGTCTGCGCCTCAGGCGATCGCGCTCTGGCGGCATGCAGGGCGGCGCGGAGCAGGGCGGCGGAATGGGCGAGGTCGGTGTCCTCGTTGTGGGTGGGCGGTCGCCACTGCGCGAGGGGGACGGAGAGCCGGTGGTCGGTGCGGCGGAAGGGCTCCAGGGTGATGGCGCCGGAATAGCCGATATCGGACAAAGCCCGGCAGATTGCGGGCCAGTCGAGATGGCCGGTGCCCAGAAAGCCGCGGTGGTTTTCGTTCGCCTGGAAGTGGATCAAATGCGGCGCGGCGAGGCGAATGGCCTGGGGAAGATCGTCCTCCTCCATGTTCATGTGGAAGGTATCCAGCATGATCCCGACAGCGGGATTGCCGACGCGCTGGACCAGATCGAGAGCCTGGCGCGCGGTGTTGCAGAAGTCGGTCTCGAAACGGTTCAGCGGTTCCACCGCGAGGCGGACGTTGTGGGGGGCGGCATATTCGCCGGCGTGTTGGAGGCCTTCGATGACGCGGCCAACGCGGGCTTCCCGGTCGGCGTCGCTGATCGGAGCGGGGGTGCGGCCGGCGAAGACGAGCGGCGTGCCGTAGAGAGGGCCGCCGACGATGCCGGCGCCGCAAGCAGCGGCGACATCCACGCACCGGCGGAGGTAATCGATCCCAGCCTGGCGGGCGTCAGCGTGGGCGGAGGCGAGATCGCGCTGGAGGCTCACGCGCGCAGCCATCAGCAGGAACAAGCCGGCATCGCGGGCGGCACGGCCAGCCCCGGCGGGGTCGAGTTCGCCTTCCTCCGGCACCAGGAGTTCGCAGAAATCCATGCCGGCGGCTTTCATGCGCGCGAAGAGACGGAAATGCGCCGCGGTGAAAGGGCGGATGTAGGTCATGGAGATCACGCCGACTGCCGGCGGCCAGGTGTGGGTCATCCTTTGACGGCTCCTCCGGTCAGGCCACTGATAAGGCTTCGTTGCGCGAAGAGAAAAAGAATCACGGCGGGGAGGGCGACCAGGGTGCCGCCGGCCATCAGCAGGCCCCACTGGATTTCGTTTTCACCGATGAAGAGCTGCAGGGCCACGGTAACTGTGCGGACATGCTCGCCCCCGAGCATCAGGGCGAACAGGTATTCGTTCCAGGAAGCGATGAAGAGATAGATGCAGACGGCGATGACGCCGGGCAGCGCCAACGGAAGAACCACAAGACGCAGCGATTGGAGGCGGGTGGCGCCGTCGATGGCAGCGGCCTGATCCAGCTCGACCGGAATGCCGTCCATGTAGCTCGTCAGCAGCCAGATGGCGAAGGGCAGAGTGAAAGTCGCGTGGCCGGCGATGAGGGCGAAGTAGGTGTCCAGCAGTCTGAACTGCCGCAGCAGAACGAAAAGCGGCAGGATCAGCATGACCACGGGGAACATGTTGATGGCGAGGAACTGCACCCGCAGGATCTGCCGGCCGGGGAAGCGAAAGCGCGAGAAGGCATAGGCAGCCGGGATCGCAAGGAGAAGACCGAGCAGAACGGCGCCGGTTGCGACGACGAGGCTGTCGCGCAGGTTCTGAGCGAAGGAGGTGCGGCCGAGGAGGGCGATGTCGTTGGCCAGGGTGAAAGTCTGGGGCAGGAGGGTAATGGGCGAGCGGGTCAGCTCCGTCTCGGGGCGGAAGGAGCAGAGAACCATCCATACCCACGGGAAGAGGGCAAAGACGAGGATGGCGGCCACGGGCAGCTCGGTGCCGAGAAGGCGGGCGAGGCCGCGGTTCATGGCAGCTCCGGGCGTGTTCGACGTTCCGAGCCTGACCCCTCACCCGGCGCGCGGCGCGCGCCGACCTCTTCCGCAAAGACCCTCAAGGGGAGAGGTTGAGTAACGCACGTCATGGCTGGCGGGTCCGGACCAGGTAGGTGATGACAACGCCGAGCAGAATGAGGGTGAGAATGACGGCGAGGGCGGATCCCTGGCCGTAATTGCCGCCGGACCAGGCGGTGAGGAAGGCGTGCAGCGGAAGCGTCTGGGTGGCAGTGCCAGGGCCTCCGCCGGTCATGACGAGAATCAGGTCGAGGGAGTTCGCGACCCAGATGGTGCGGAGCAGGAGGGCGGTGGCGATAACGCTGGCGAGGCCGGGTAAGGTGACGTGGCGGAATTTGGCCCAGGCGCGCGCGCCATCGAGGGATGCGGCTTCGTAGAGTTCTCCGGGGATGGATTGCAGTCCGGCCAGCAGGGTGACGGCGAAGAACGGAAAGCCCTGCCAGACCACGGCGAGGATGACGGCGCACATGGCCGTGCCTGGCTGGGCGAGCCAGGCGATGGGGTGGGCTAGGATGCCGAGGCGGACGCCGAGCTCGTTCAGCAGGCCAAGGTTGAAGTCGAGCATCCAGGTCCAGACCAGTCCGATGATGACGCTGGGAAGGGCCCAGGGGACGACGATCATGGCCCGGGCGATGCCGCGCCAGGCGAAGCTGCGGTTCAGGAGCAGGGCGGCGGCGAGCCCGAGAAGGAATTGCAGGCCGACGGCACAGACGACCCAGATGAGGGAATTGAGCAGGCTGGCCCAGAAGGCGGGGTCGGCGAGGGAAGCGGCGTAATTGGCGAGGCCGACGAAGGGACGCACGCGTGGACGGAACAGGATTACCTGATGGAAGGACATCCAGATGGTTTGCGCCGCTGGGATAAGGACGAGGACCAGTGTTGCGAGCAGGGCCGGGGCAAGCATGGCCCAGGGCGTGGACGCGGTAGAGATGCGGCGAGCCCGGAGCCGGGCCGGGGCGAGGCCCGGGCGGCCGACGGCGGCTGGGCTGCTCGCCACGATGTCAGCCGAAATAGAGCTTTTCGAAGGTCTGCATCATCTGGTCCGGCGTGATCTGGCCCAGGAGGGCCTTCTGGGTGGTCTGCGGCCAGACGGTGCGGGTGAAGTCGGCGGTCTGGGAGACGGCGGGCAATACGCGCGCAAAGGGCAGTGAGTTCTGGGACGCCTCGACGAAGCGCTTGGGCTGGTCGTTCCAGACTTTAAGGCTGGAGGTGGTGACCGGAAGCTCGCCGGACTGTTTGGCGAAGGCGGCGTTGTTCTGGGCGGTGGAGAGGAAGGAGACCCATTTCCAGGCGGCATCGGGGTTCTTGCAGGCCGAGAAGATGGCGTTGGAGCCGTCGCCATAGGTGGCCCAGGCGTCGCCTTGCGGACCCCGAGGAACAGGCACGGCGGTGATGGCATCACCGAGTGCGGCGGACAGGTCGTTGGCGGAGCCGATGTGGTGGATGGTCATCGCGGTACGGCCGGCCTTCATGTTGGCGATAGTCTGGACGAAGCCGTCCACGGGCGCGGAGGGCGGGCAGACATGGTCGGTGCGGAAAAGGCCAATGAACCAACGATTCGCGGCGAGCGCTTCGGGCGAAACGAGGCCGCCTTTGACCATCTTGGCGCCGCCGCCGAGCACGAAGGTGGCCCAGAAATCGTGGCCTCCGGGGCCGCCGCGGAGGCCGAAGCCCCAGCGGTCGTCGCCGGTGGTAGCCTGGGCGGCCTTCAGGAAGCTGGCGAAGTCGGTTGGGAGGGGGATGTTCTTCTGTGCCAGCCAGTCCTGCCGGACGTAGAGGTAGAGCACGACGTAATGGACCGGCATGTAGTACCGCTTGCCGTCGGGGGCGCGGTGCAGCTTCCAGAGATCCTCGGAGATGTCGGCGCGTGCCGGCCAGGCGGCGATGTATTTGTCGATGGGCAGCAACGCGTCCATTTCGAGCAGCCGCGGCTGGTTCTGGAATTTGACCATGGCGGTGTCGGGGCCGTTGCCGGCGATCAGGGCAGTGTAGAGGCGTGTGTCGTAGTCGCTGCCGCCGCCCCAGGGGATGCTCTCGGCGTGGATTTGGATGCCGGGATTGGCCTTTTCGAACTCGGCTGTCAGGGCGGCGGGGGAGGCTTTCGGGTCATCGAAATGGTACCACCAACGGATCGGCACTGGCGCCTGGGCTTTTGGCGCCTGGGCACGCGGGCGGGCGATGGGGGTGATGAGGCTTGCCGTGGTGACCGCGATGAAGCTCCGGCGTTTCATGGTTCTGGCTGCTCCCTTGGCTGTTGGTTTCAACGATCGTGTCGAGGTGGTCGGCGAGCGCTTCCTGCAGGCCGGCGGTGTCGCCGCGTTCCAGGGCGGCGAGGATCGGGGCGTGCCGGGCGGCCGTTTGGTGGAGCGGGCGATGGTGCCAGGGCGCCCAGAGGCGGAACCGGTGGGTGTGGAGGATGCATCGGGCGAGGATTGGTTCCAGGGCGAGCAATCCCGCCAGGCGGAAGATGGCAAGGTGAAACTCGGTGTCGGTTTCGATGAGCGCCCAGGCGTTGTTGCAGGCGGCATCCTCGTGCATTTTGTCGAGAAGGCGATGAAGGCCGGCGATGTCTCCGGCGCCGAAGCGGGTGATTGCGGATCGGCCGCCGCGGAGCTCGATGCGTCTTCGCAGATCGAGCATCTCCGTGGCGGTTTCACGATCCAGCGGGGTGACGATGGTTCCCTGGTGACCGTTACGGCTGACCAGTCCTTCGCCTTCGAGGCGGAGGAGGGTTTCCCGGACGGCGCCCTGGCTGCTGGAGAGCTGGGCGGCGACGGCGAGCTCGGTGAGGACCGTTCCGGGCACGAGTTCGTTCATCACGATCTGGCGGCGAAGATCGCGGAGAGCGTGGCGGGCGCGTGGCGGGCGGGGGTTGGGAGGCAGCGCGTATTCTCGATGTATTATCGATAATCGGTAGCACGCCAACGGAGTGGCGGTAAGCCATTCAGCGGGCTTTCGCAGGGGTTCGCTCAACGCCGTCGGGGATTGCTTCCCGTGGAACCCTCGCAATGTCAACGAGGCAGGCGGAATTCAGCCGTGGCGGAAGCTGGCGATGGGGATGGGTGCCGCGCGGTAGGCGGCGAGGCCGCGGCCAGGAGTGGATTGACCAGTCAGGACCGGCGCAGGCGCAGGTGCAAACACATGGGTGGGTGCGGCCATTCCCAAAGCAGCTCCGCCGAAGGGGCTGCCAAGGGTGGCTGCCCAGGTGCGGGCGATTGGGGAGGCTCCTGGGGCCTGGGCGGGATCCCTGGTCCAGACCGCAAGGACCTTGCGGCGGTAATCGGCAGCGAGGGCCGGGGTTGCCGAGTGATAAAGCGCTGCGGCTGCGGTCCAGTCGTTGGTCTGGAGGTAAAGCTGCCGGAGGTATGTCGCCGCGTACTGGGCATTCGCGACAGGATCGAACGCTTCCTCAAGGTTGCGGAAAGCGTTGGGATGATGCAGCAGGCTGATCTGCATGCAGCCGACGTCGATATCGTGTGCGTCGGACGTGCGGGCGAACTGAACGGCCTGTGACTTCGTGGTGAAGAATTCGCCATCGCCATCGGCATTAATGGTCCACGGCCAGGGAGCGACAGCGCCGGTAGCCGGATCGCGGCGTCCGCTTTCGACCTGGGCGATGGCAGAGAGCAGACCGGTGGGGATGGCGTGGGTCTGCTCGGCGGCCGCCACGGCCTGCTGGCACGATGGAGATGGCGGCGGGACGGAGAAGGCGGCGAGCGCGGGAGAGGACAAACCGAGTATGACGGCAAGGGAGAGGGACGCCCGCATGAGGCGAGGTATGGGCAGTTCGGCTTAACAACGGGTTAGCATTCGCTTTTTCGCGATTGCTGCACTGCGAAATTCTGCTTGCATCGGGGCGCCAGCGAACCTAGGTTGTGCATCGCAGCAATGCGGTTCGCCGCGCTGTCTGCTTTCTTGGACGTTTCCTCCCTAAACTTGGCGGGGCCACAAGCCCCGCCAATTTTTTTTACCGGTTGCCCGACTCCGGAGGCGCCTTCCAAGTTTCCAATCATGAATGTGGTTTTACGGAACGGCATCGCTCCTGCGAATCTCGGCCGGGTGGACTGGATTTTGGACATTCAGCGCGCGATCAGCGCGCGCAGCCTGGAAGCAGGGGCGCTGTATGCGGCGCAGAATTGCGTCAGCGGCATCGCATATGGAACTGACGGCAGCACGATTCAGGCCCGGACACGCGGGTCGCGGCCGCGGCCGTATGAGCAGCATATCCGGCTGACGCGGCGGCGGGATGGTGGGTTCGACATTGTCGGCCGCTGCAGCTGTCCGGTCGGACTGAATTGCAAACACGTGGCGGCGGTGCTGCTCGTTGCCGATCCGGCGAAGGCCGGCGAGCCGAACGAGGATGCTCGAAATCGGTTGCCGGACCATTTCTCTGCCTGGCTGCGTGGGGTGGAGCAGGACGCCGAGGCAGACAGCGAGGCGTATCCTGCATCGGTGACGGACCGACTGGTGTTCGTGGTGGCGGAAGCGGCCTCGAACCCGAGCGTCATGCGCATCGATCCGGTGGCGGTCCGGTTGAAGAAGAGCGGCGGCTTGGCGGGCAGCGGCCGTATCCGGTGGAACGTGTGCTGGAAGCCAGCCCGGCGGAGTTCCTTCGTCCGTCCGATCGGTTTGTGCTGCGGATTCTCGCCGCGCGAGCAAAGGATAATGAGCTGACGGATCAAGCCGAGGCGTTCAGCCGGATGCTGGGAACAGGCCGGACGCGGTGGCAAAGCGTGGATGGAACGACGCTTAGGGAAGGGCCGGCTCGGACCGCGCGGCTGGTCTGGCAGATGCGGGCCGATGGTGGCCAGGTTCCGGTGATCGAGGCCGAAGCCGATGTGGTCGCGCTACGCTCCCCTGCGCCCTGGTATGTTGATCAAGAGCGCGGCGAGATGGGGCCGCTTGATCTCGGCTTGCCGGGCCGGCTGGCCGCCCGGCTGTTGAGTGCGCCGACAGTTCGGCCAGCCGAGGCGGTGCTGCTGGCGGCTGAGTTGCGGCAGCGATTGCCGAACGTCCGACTGCCGCTGCCGGTCGAGCCGCCCAAGGCCGAGAGGCTGACCGGGCCGGTAACCCCGGTGCTGCGATTGTCCGGCGTTCCGGCTGAGACCAACTACTGGAATCCTCTCGGGAACGCAGAACCGGTGCCTGCGGCGCGGTTGCTGTTCCGCTACGGACCGATCGAGCTGCCGGAGGGCGGGCGAAGCGGCCTGCACTGGAATCAAGGGCGTCTGTACCGGGTTCAGCACGATCGGGCGGGCGAACGAGGGGCTCTCGAGTTCACTGGAAAACTGGGGGTTGCTGCGCTTCAGCCGTATCATGCCCCTGGGGGAGCCGCGAGCGGGATACGTTTGGCTTTCCGGCCGCGCCAGACCGCGATGCATGTTAGCTTTCCTTCCTGCTCGCCGGTGTCCCCGAGCTGCGCGAAGCAGGCTGGGTCGTCGAAACGGCGGCGGATTTCCCGTTCCGGTTAGTAAAAGCCGAGGGCGAGTTCAACGCGGAGCTGATCGAGGGCAGCGGGATCGACTGGTTCGAGCTGTCGCTTGGAGTGATGGTGGAGGGCGAGCCACTCGACCTCGCGCCGATCCTGGCAGCGTTGATCGGCTCGCCCATGGGCCCGCCTATGGTAGAGCAGCTGGAATTGGCGGCGGAGGATCTGCCGATGCCGCTGCCATTGCCGGATGGGCGCATTCTGACAGTGCCCGTTGGCCGCATCCGTCCAATCCTGACGGCGCTGATCGAGCTGCATTCCGGCGGGATGACGAGCGATTTGGGGCGTATCGGGTTCAGCCGGCTGGATGCGACGATCGTTGCTGAGCTGGAAGCCGCGGTTCCGGAGGTCGTCTGGAAAGGGGGCGAGGCGCTGCGGGCGCTGGGCGCCAGGCTGCGGGAGGCGGGCGGCTCGATTCCAGCGGCGGTGCTGCCGGTGGGGTTTGCGGGAGCGTTGCGGCCGTATCAGCAGCAGGGATTGGATTGGCTGCAATTCCTGCTGGAAGCGGAACTGGGCGGGGTGCTGGCGGACGACATGGGGCTGGGCAAGACCGTGCAGACGCTGGCGCATGTGGCAGTCGAAAAAACCGCGGGAAGGTTGGATCGGCCAGCACTGATCGTGTGCCCCACGAGCCTGGTGCCGAACTGGGTGGCTGAAGCGGCCCGGTTTACGCCGGAGCTGCGCGTTCTGGCGCTGCACGGCGCCGGGCGGCAGAAACAGTTCGAGGCGATTGCTGGCCATGACATCGTGATCAGCACCTACCCGCTGCTGACCCGCGATGCGTCGGTGCTGACCGAGCAGGAATGGCACGTGGTGGTGTTGGACGAGGCGCAGTCGATCAAGAATCCGGAAGCGATCACAACGAAGCTGGCGGCGGGGCTTGCGGCGCGGCAGCGGCTTGCCTGTCGGGGACGCCGTTGCAAAATCATCTGGGCGAGTTGTGGTCATTGTTCGATTTTCTGGCGCCGGGTTTTCTGGGGTCACGCAAAGGATTCCGCGCCCGGTATCAGCTCCCGATCGAAAAGAACGGAAACGACGAAAGGCGAACCATGCTGGCGCATCGCGTGCGCCCGTTCCTGCTGCGGCGGACGAAGGAGGAAGTTGCAGCCGATCTGCCCCCGAAGACCGAAATCGTCGAGCAGATCGAGATGGAGGCGGGCCAGCGGGCGATATACGACGGCGTTCGGATGGCGATGCACAAGAAGGTGCGAGAGGCGATCTCGGAGCGCGGCCTGGCTCGGTCGGGCATCGTCGTGCTGGATGCGCTGTTGAAGATGCGGCAGGCCTGCTGCGATCCCCGGCTGCTGAAGCTTGAGACGGTGAAACGGGCCAAGGCCGCGTCAGCCAAGCTTGAGCGGCTGATGGAACTGTTGCCGATGCTGCGGGAGGACGGGCGGCGGATTCTCTGTTCTCGCAGTTCACCTCGATGCTGGATCTGATCAAGCCACGGCTGGACGCGGCGAAGATCCGCTATGTCGAGCTGAGGGGGACTACGAAAGACCGGGCCAGCCCTGTCGGGCGTTTCCAGAAGGGCGAGGTGGATCTGTTCCTGATCAGCCTGAAGGCGGGCGGGACGGGGCTGAACCTGACCGCGGCCGACACGGTGATCCACTACGATCCGTGGTGGAACCCGGCGGTAGAGGACCAGGCGACAGACCGGGCGCACCGGATCGGGCAGGACAAGCCGGTGTTCGTGCACCGGCTGGTGACGGTAGGAACGATCGAGGAGAAGATGGAGGAGCTGAAGCGGCGAAAGCGCGCCCTGGTGGATGGAATACTGAATGCGGAGCGGGGCGGGCCGCTAGGGCTGACCGAAGGGGATGTCGAGCAGCTGTTTGCCTGACAGTTGCCTGACAGGACCGGTATTTTTGCTTGCCTTGCCGGAATTCCCGTGACATCCGGGTGAACTAAGTCTCCTTAGGGAGAGCAGGAGAGGTCGCGCGGTGAATATTCTCGCCCCGCCCAGAGCGCGCCTGTCGATTGAAGTGGTGGTGGACCTGGTCTGCCCCTGGTGCTTCCTGGGTGTGCGGCGGCTTCGGCGGACCCTGCGCCGGCGGCCTGATTTGTTGGCCGAGGTGGTCTGGCGGCATTTTCTGCTCAATCCCGACATGCCGCGGGCGGGGATGGCCCGGCCGGATTATATCGTGCGGAAGTTCGGGGGCGAGGAGCGGGCACGGCGGCTGTATTCCTCGATTTCGGATGTAGGACGCGGCGAGGGGGTTATGTTCCGTTTCGAGCGGATCCGGCGGACCCCGTCGAGCGTGGATGCGCATCGGCTGGTGCGTTTCGCGGGACGGTTCGGGCGGTCTGATGAGGTCGTGGAGGCGCTGTTTTCCGCACATTTCACCGACGGCCGGGACATCGGGGATTTGTCGGTTCTGACGGCAATTGCGACCGCCTGCGGACTATCGACTGCCGCGGCCCGGCGGTTCCTTGTCACTGATGAGGAAGTGGATGCGGTGCACGCGGACAATCTGCGGGCGCACCGGCTGGGAATAAACGGCGTGCCGTGCTTTGTCGTGAGCGGGCGGCACGCGATTGCCGGTGCGCAGGAGCCGGAGGTGATCGAGCGGTTGCTGGATGTCGCTGCCGTCGAGGCGAGTGGGTTTTAGTTTCGGGGAAAGTTCGCGATTTTGATCGCGGCGAAGCGCGGCCGTTTCGTGACCCACGCCTCTCCGCGACCGGATGCTCGTTCAGTCGTTAGCCGGCTGCTGTAACCTTTCCATGATCTGGTCCACGCTGAAGCTCGCCGGCCGCTGCCGGGGCGGGTATTCTTTGAAGGTCGCGATGAATTGACCGACGATCGCTTGTCCGCCCATCAGCAGGTAAGCTTTGTGCGCTGGCCAGTCCCAGTAACTATTGAGGTGATTTCCGCACGTTCGTACGGGTCCATCCGTAAATTGAAGAACAGCGGCAATCGCCTGAAGGTGAACGGCTCTCCCCAGATGTCCAATGTCCCTGGTGTCTTCTGTTCGGCGAACACCAGCTTCCAGTTGTTGAAACGCAGGGCAACTAGGTGGCCGTCGTCGTCGAAGTAAATAAATCCCTTGCGGTCGTTCTTGTCCTGCTGCCCGGTGAGATACGGCAACTGGTTGTAGCCGTCGAGATGGACCTTGTAGGTGTGGTCGCCGGCCTGCCAGCCTTTGAGGAGGCGATCTTTCACGTCCTTATCACCGGCTGCGGCGAGCAGAGTCGGGAACCAGTCATGGCCTGAAAAGATCTCGTTCGAAATGGTACCTGGCGCGATATGGCCTGGCCAGAGCACCATGGCCGGAACGCGGAACGCACCTTCCCAGTTGGTGTCCTTTTCGCTGCGGAACGGCGTCATCGCCCCGTCGGGCCAGGAGTTCATGTGCGGCCCATTGTCCGTCGTGTAGAGCAGGATCGTGTCGTTTGCGATGCCGAGGTCGTCGAGAGCCTTCAACAGCTTGCCGACATCGCCGTCATGCTCGATCATGCCGTCGGCGTATTCGTTGTCCGGCATCCCGCTCTGGCCGCGCATCGACGGGCGAACGTGCGTAAATCAGGGTCCTCGGGGTCTTCTTCGGCATTCAAGTGGTACAGATTGCCGAAGAATTCATCGAAGCCATGCACCGTGGGCAGAAATTCGTTGCGGTCACCAAGGTGGTTCTTGCCGAACTGGCCAGTAGCGTAGCCAAGCGGTTTCAACGCTTCCGCGATGGTTATATCGGCGGCGTTCAGCCCGAGGGTGGCGCCGGGGATGCCGACCTTCGACAGGCCTGTGCGGAGCGTGGACTGGCCGGTGATGAAGGATGACCGACCCGCGGTGCAGCTCTGCTCGGCGTAATAGTCGGTGAACATCATCCCTTCGCGCGCGATCCGGTCGATATTGTGCGTGCGATATCCCATCAGACCGAATGTGTAGGCGCTTATGTTGGATTGCCTGATATCGTCGCCGAAGATGACGAGGATGTTTGGCCGGCGTGCCTGGGAGGCTGAAGTTGCCGGCGAGGGCACCGCTTGTGGCGGTGTCTGTGCCTGCGCTTCCGATGTAGCGCCGACCGCGGCGAGTGCTGATACCGTTCCGGTCAGCATGTTGCGGCGGCTGACGCCGGACCGGGAGTGCTTCGCGTCGGGTGGGTTTTGACTGCTCATCTCCGCCTTCCGTCTTGCAAGGTGATGGAAGTCGAACATCGGTTCTGAAGGCGGGTCAACCGGGCAAGCTGGCGGCGCGGAGTGCGTCCTTCGCTGCGCGGAACGCTAACGCTAAAGTGTCGAAAATCGCATTTACCGGCGTTTCCGCGGTACCATCGAGCGTCAGCTCCGAGCGTATCTGCAGGCCATCGATCAGCATCAGGAGCATGAGTTCTACGACTTCGGCCTGCACGATCTCGTGTTTCCGGTCGTAACCACCGGCCGACCAATGAACAAAGGAGCGGTTTCGCCATTCGCGATGCTACGCCTGACGAAGCCATTCTCAACCCGGCGCAGCTCGACCTCTTCGCTGCGAATGCTCAGCGGCACCAATTCCTCCGTAAACACGCCTATCCAATATTGCCATCACGGCTACACGTCCCTTCGTCGGTGTGCCCTCGGTGGCCCCTCTGTGTGATACCAGGCGGCCGAATGGCCGACTGGTATGCGCGCGGTCGGGCCCCCAACGCGCTGGCGCGTTGGGAACCCCCGGTTGGTGGGGCGGCCCCGCGCGAAATCAATAGGATACCAGCCGGCCGATCATATACCCAAGAGTCAAACTCTCGGCCGGCTGGTATGAATCATCCAGCGCACGATACGATAACCAGGTGCCCAAAGCCGTCACCCCGCCCTACCTCCAGGTCTCCAACCTCAGAAAACGCTTCGGCGGCCTCCAGGCCCTCGACGGCACAACGTTCGCCATCGCGCAGAACCGCATCACCTGCCTCGTCGGTCCCAACGGCGCCGGCAAGACCACCATCTTCAACATCATCACCGGTTTCCTCCGGCCCGAGGAAGGCGCCGTCGCCTTCCGTGGCCGCACCCTCAGCGGCCTCAAACCACAGGCCATTCTCCACGCCGGCATCGCCCGCACGTTCCAGAACCTGCGCCTCTTCACCGAGCTCACCGCCCTCGACAACGTCCTCATCGGCCTGCCCCGCCAGCCCGGCGAGGAACCCGTCGCCGCCATCTTCCGCCCGCTCCACACCGCCCGAGCGCAAGCCCGCCGGCGCCAGGAAGCCTGCGCCTTCCTCGATCATGTCGGCCTCGCCGACCGCGCCGGCCAGCGCGTCCGCAACCTCTCCTATGGCGAGCAGAAGCTCCTCACCATCGCCCGTGTCCTCGCCACCGGCCCCGAGCTGATCCTGCTCGACGAACCCGCCTCCGGCCTCGCCGCCGGCGCACTCGACCAGATCATGACCCTGCTCAGAAAGTTGCAATCGGAAGGAAAAACCCTCCTCGTCGTCGAGCACAACACCCGCGTCGTCCAGCAGATCGCCGACGAGGTGCTGTTCCTCCATCAGGGCCATCTGCTCGCCCAGGGCGAGCCCGCCAAAATCATCGCCGATCCCGCGCTTGCCGAAATCTACTTCGGTGGCGCATTGTAATGCTCGGCCTTCACGCCATCTCCGCCGGCTACGGCGCCAAGACCGTCATCTCCGATCTCACCTTCGCCGTCGAACCGGGCCAGATCCTCACCCTGCTCGGCCACAACGGCGCCGGCAAAACCACCACCCTGAAAACCGCCATGGGCCTGCTCCCTGCACGCGGCGGAGACATCCGTTTTCAGGACCGCTCAATCGCCCGCCTCTCCGTCGCCGAGCGCGTCTCGCTCGGCCTGCGGCTTCTGCCGGAGGGAAGGGGAATCTTCCCCGACCTCTCCATCGCCGAGAATATCGACGTGGTCGCCGCACGCCTCTGCGGCCCCGACGCGATGTTCAGCCCCGCCGCCATGTACCGCCTGTTCCCCGCGCTGGACGAACGCCGGTCCACCCGCGCCGGCAGCCTCTCCGGCGGTCAACAGCAGATGCTCGCCCTCTCACTCGCTCTGCTCGGCACCCCGCGCTGCCTGATGCTCGACGAGCCATCCATCGGCCTCGCTCCCAACCTTGTCGAACGCCTCTTCGCCCAGGTTCGCGATGTTTGCCGCGAACACAACGTCAGCGCCCTGCTGGTCGAGCAGAACGTCGCTGCCGCGCTCAAGATCGCCGACCGCGTGGTCATCATGAACAACGGACGGATCGTCTTCGAGGGCACGCCGGACGACGCGCGCGCCTCCAATGTCTGGGATTACTTTTAGCGGTACCCTGAAATCCCCTTCCCCTTGCGGGAGGCTCGCGCGAAATCAATGGGAATCGTGCCGTCATCGCGAGGCGCAAAGCGCCGTGGCGATCCAGGCCAGCCGCTCGCCGCTGCGGCTCAGGTTTCATCCACGGCGGGTCGGCGAAGCCGGTGGCGAACTAATACCAATTACAGCAACAATATGAGCCGATGACAAAGGCGGCCGGTGTAAAATTACCTTGTCCCGCCGCCCTGCTCCCCAACGATCGACATCGCCACCAGATTGCCCTGTGCCGCAAGCTGATACAATCCGGACAGCGCCGTAACCCGCCAGCCCGGTCCGGCCTGCGTCAGCATCCACACCGCCTGCGCAAGCCTTCGCCCCTCCGGATCGGAAACCGACCCGATGCCCGGCGCAGCCGGCATCTTTTCCGGTGCAACAATGTCCACCGCCATGGCAAGCGCCTGTCCGCCGGCGCCCGCCACAGACAACTCATAGGATCCCAATTGCATCGAGCTGAGGTCAAGTTGCGCCGATCGCTCCGTCGTTTCCCGGGTGATGTTACCCAGAACCACGCGGAATGGCGGCTTGCCGCCTTGCCAGTGCAGCGATAGCGTCTCGCCGGCCGGGATCGTTTGCGGTCCCAGCTCAACCAGGCCCGGCATGCGGATCGGCCCGCCCGCCAGCAGGCTGCGCAGATCCCGCGACACCGCCGCTTCCGCGTGCGCCTGATTCCATGCCTGTGTCGTATCTGTGTGAAAAAACGACCCCATGACGCGAAGGATCTCGGAAACCGTGCCTGGCGGCTCGAAATCCGGAATCACTTCATTTTCCAGCGGGTTCAACTCAATCGGCTTCTGCTTATCGAAAAACCCAAGCTTCGCCTTTGCACCGGCGGGCACAGAGACATAATCGCCCCCGTTCAGGTAACATGGCGCGCCCACCAATACCCTGTCCGTAGTGTTCTTGCGAACCACAATCACCGTGCCGGGCCGATTGATCGTGATGAGCGGAGTGATCGATATGATCAGCGCGCGCGACTGCGGCGCCATGGAGCAGATATCTTCTGCCGATTCCGGGGCGGCCAACGCACGCCCGGCACACAGTACTGCGGCCGAAAGCACGATAGTTCTTACGGCAGCGAACACCACGCCGCCGGATTCTCTGTCTCTCATCATGACCGGCGCCACTGCTCTGGATTAATCGACCGATGATCTATCTTGTCCTCAAGCCACTCCTCGATGTGTCGCAGAATTCTGCAGCAGCCTTCCAGCGCCACGAAAAGGGCAGGGGTCATCACACCTATTACTGTGCCGGAATTTTTCAGGATCAACCCCGCAAGCGCAGTGGTCACGAGGATCACCGCCAAAAACGCAACGAAAGTTCCCGCCCCGAGCAGCAAAATCTCAACCCACAACTTCGCCCGCTCCGGGCGGTGCCCGCCAAACAAGTCTGCCAGCGACGCAAAGATACCGCCGATGACCGCCGACAGCAAGATAAGCCCTAATTTCAGTAACCAATAGCCGCCGATGTGGGGCTCTTTCAACACCTCACCCTGCAGAAGCGCTCGAATGGCATTCGCATGAATCAGGGATCCAGGCATCGCGTCGTCTATCGGCGTGCGATGTACGTCACCGGATCCGAAATAGCTGCCGCCGATGATCACGGCGGTCCTCTGTAAGTCCCGATCCCTTACTCCAAACCGTTCCTTGTCCTTGCCGGCCTCGCTAGCGGAAATCACATGCAATTCCCACGGCGAATGCGGGATCGCCTCCGCCCCCTGCCCCAACTCGGTGAGCGAAAAAAGAATTCTCACAGGGTTGTCAGGATGCCTGACCGTGTAGGTCCTGCCTCCCATGTCTATGGTCGGATTGCAATTCGTGTCTCCCGCCTTCCGGAACAGGCACCCCAGCTGCGCCGTATCTACGTTGGGCTTCAGTAAGGCCGACGCCAGAAAGCCGACGCCCGGTATTAACACCGGCGGGCAACCGTGTGCCCGTTGCGCGGACTGCCACAGCACCACCTCCCGGACCACGCCATCCGTATCATGTTCAACCGTTGGCGATGCAAACCACAAATTGCCGGCGCCGAACGAGGTGGCGTTGCATGCGCCCGTTGCCGTGGAATTGCCGTCCAGAATCGACGGTTCGACGGTGGGAACCGCGTCCCCTGGATAATACACCAGAGGCCGCGCCAGGATCACGTTGGTGCCCTTTGCCAGCTCGCGTATATCGGCTTCCAGCTTGTCATCCGCCTGCCTCTGCGCCTGCGCCCCCGCAGGAGGCGTGTTTATTGGCGCCAGGTCTATGTCGAGCACCACCACCGCCGGCGGGCGTTGCGCCAGCTTTTCAATTATGTCCGCAAGCTCGTTCCGTGGCGTTGTCGTCTCCAGATTGCACGACGGCAGATGGGTCCAACTCTGGCACGTCGCCTCATCTACATTGATAAAAATCAGATGTATTGGGGATTCGGCTTTCGCCAGCTTGGCCCTCGCCGCCCATTTCATCAACTGATCCGTCATCGGCCGGTCGATCTTGCGAACGAATTCGAACTCGTGAACCGCAAAGACCAGTAAGGCCACGATCACGCCGCTTGCACAGCCTATCAATATATCCCGCAGCAGCTTTGACATCCGGTTGGGTCTTACAAGTGGGTAAATTACAATCAGAGCGATGTATTTTATCATTCACTACGCCTCAAGGGTTGCCTATTCCTTCGTATCACAACCAGTGGTAGTTGGAGCGGGATCAATCATTTTTCGCCAGCAAACGTCATTATTCTCCTTCCCCGCCCCGCTTTGCCGAGAATAGAATATTCCCGAATATGCAAGCCCGGGTCACACCCCGGCAAGGGAAAACAAAGGAAATGTCGTGACACGGCAACGGGAATACGCATTCCCGCTACGCGGGACACTGCTCGGCTTGTGCGCGCTGACACGATGGCGCCTCATCCCGTCGCTGCTGCTCGCAATTACCCTGTCCGGTTGCGCACAGCTCTCCGGCGGCGCGGGAACCACCGCCCTCACCATCGATCCGGGCGATCCCTGCGGTCCGGAGCGGCAGGCCTTCAGCGACTCACCCTATTTCGCGCGCGATACCATCGTCAAATCCGCCGCCGTTGGCGCCGGCGTCGGTGCGGGCACCGGCATCGTGGCCGGCGCCTTGACCGGCAACTGGAAGAACGCACTCATCGGCGGCGCCGCCGGCGGCCTCGCCGGCGCCGCCGCCGGCGCCGCCGCCGGCTACTACCAGACCATGCAGCAGCAATATCAGGATCAGAGTGAACTCGCCTATCACGTCAACCAGGACCTCACCGCCCAAAGCTCCGATATCGATCACACCCTCGCCACCTTCGGGCGCCTCCGCTACTGCCGCTTCGCTCAGGCCGCGCAAATAAAATCGCTCGCCCGCCGTCACGTCATCACGCGCGATCAGGCGCTGCAGGAACTGGCCCTCGAGCGGGATCGCTTCGACCAGGAACTCACCGTGGCCAAAACCTACGGCGTCAACATGGCAAAGCAGGGCAGCGAGTTCGCATACGCTTCCGAAAAAGTCCAAGCCAATCCCGCAACCGCGGCACGCATCCGCCTCGCTGCTACTGAAACAATCCCGGAAAAGCGCCAGTCATACGACAACGCCGTCCAGCAGGCGCAGACCGCCAGCAAGACCACCTTCGCCCTCGACACCAATACCCAGACATCCTGGCTGCCCATCCCATCCTATGTCTAAACTCGCCCTCCTCCTCGCCTGCCTGCTCTTCACAACGATCGCCCGCGCACAGCCGGCTCCCGACGCCACGCTCTACCTGCGCGTCGAAACCGGCGTCCATGAAGCCGACATCAACCACATCGCCCTGCTGCCCGATGGCTCCATCGTCAGCGTCTCCGATGATAAAACCGCCCGCATCTGGTCACCCGACCGATTGGACCCGCGCGGCGTCATCCATTCGCCCATCGGCGAAGCGGACGACGGCGCGCTCTACGCCGTCGCCGCCAATCAAAAGCTTCTGGCTGTCGCCGGCCGCGTCCACGACGCAAATCGCAGCTTCGCCGTTGACTTCTTCGCCCTCCCGCAACTCCGCCCCGTCGGCCTGTTGCCCAGGCAATCTCAGCCGATCACCGCGCTCCGCTTTTCACCCAACGGCCAGCTTCTCGCCATCGGCTTCCTGCAGGGCGGCATCAGCCTCGGCAACCTCAAAACCGGCAGCGCACAGCCCATCGCTCCCGACTACCGCGGCAACGTCACCACGCTCGCCTTCGCCCCCGACGGCCGGCTGTTCGTTGCAGGAGAAATCGACGGCATCCGCATCTACAATCCCGACGGGTACTTGCTGATCCACCAGCCGCCACGCTCCGGCGTTCAGCCCTTCGGCATCAGCATCTCACCCGATGGCAGCATCCTCGCCGTCACCAACCGCAATCGTGCAACCGTCGCCCTGCTCGATTCCTTCACCCTGAAGCCACAGCGCGAACTGCGTGGCCTCCCCGGCCGCCTCGGTGGCCTCGACGTCGTTGCATTCGCTCCCGACAGCAACTTCCTCTACGCCGCGGGCACATACAAAGACCTGAACGGCCGCCGCTTCATCCTGCGCTGGCCGCTCGATCACGCCGCCACGCCGTCGGAGTTCGCCGTCGCCAATGACAGCATCACCGATCTGCTTCCGGTCGTAGGCGGCCTGTTCTTCTCCTCCGCCGAGCCCTCGGTCGGCCGTCTCGACGAAGCAGGCCACCTCGCCGCACTTCGACACTCCCACCACATCGATTTCCGCAACGCCAGCCTTACCTCCTTCCGCATCTCCTTCGACGGCAGCAAGATCGAACTGCCCACCGCCCCACCCAGCGTGGAACTCAGCGGCAAAATTGCCGGCGCGCCCTCCATCGTCTTCGACGTCCTGGCGCGCCAGATAAGCAGCCCCGCCGATGTACCCGATAAGCTCGCCCCATTCTACGGTGCCGCGCGCCGGTTGGCCGTCACGGAGTGGCAGAACGCGCATACGCCGCGCATAAACGGCAGGCTGATCGAGCTGGAACCGGAGGAACATGCGCGCTCCATCGATGTTGCGCAGGCTGGCGATGTCGCCGCCATCGGCACCGACTTTTACCTCCGGTTGGAGACAGCGGATCACGAGGTAAAAAGAATCCCGGTCCCGTCACCCGTCTGGGCCGTCAACATCAGCGGCGATGGCCGCCTGGTCGTCGCCGGTCTGGGCGACGGCACAATCCATTGGTACCGCCTCCGCGATGGCGAGGAGCTTCTCAGCGCCTTCATCGATCCCATAACCAGGCAGTTCGTCGTCTGGACCAAGGATGGTTTCTTCGATCACGACCATCGCGACGATGGTCTGGCGGACGGAAGAGACCTGATCGGCTACGCGGTCTCGGATGTCTCAGGCCGGATCAGCGATTTCGTCGGGCTGGGTCAGCTCTATAGCCAGTTCTTCCGCCCCGATCTCGTCGGCCTTGCCTTCGAAGATACCATCCCGGGCCAGCAGATGATCGCCAATTCCCGCGACCTGCTTGGTTCCGTAAGCCAGATCCTTCAGCGTGGACTGCCGGCGCGAGCGGTCATCGTCGATGCCTGCGGGCAGGCTGACGCCGGCGGCAATCCGTCCTGCCCGGCGGCGCGGTCGCTTGATACTGCCCATCCACCCGCCCACCCCGAAGCCGCGATGGAAACCACCGCCGGCACCCTGCTGATGCAGTTCCGCCTGGATAATCCCTCGGGCGCGCCGGGCAGCGCTGTTCTCAGCCGAAACGAAGCCGTCTTCGCCTCTCCCGTCAGCACCACGCAGCAGAACGCGCACAGCGCCACGGAACAGGCGGCTGTTCCGCTCAGCCTCGGCATGAACATCATCCGCGTTACCCCCGTCAGCAGCAGCGGCGCGGTGGAAGCAAACAGCAGCCAGATTGCACAAATCGCGGTCTATCGCGCGCCGGCCGAACGCAGCGTGCCGGCGCCGTCGGCCGGTCAGAAACCCGCCACCCAGCCGCCGGCGCCACCCGCCACCACACTCTATCTGCTCAGCATCGGCATCAGCAGCTACGACCAGCATGAAATCAGTCTGCCCAATCCCGCGCGCGACGCCCAGGCCGTCTTCAAACTCATGGGCGCCGTCGATGCTCCCGTCTATGAAAACGTGGTCTCCAAGCTGCTGGTCGACCAGAACGCGACGTCCGCCAATATTCTTGCCGCTTTGCAGGATATCGCGACGAACGCCGGACCCGATGACATGGTGCTGATCTTCTTCGCGGGTCACGGCGAAAGCATCGACGGCAAATACTATTTCGCCCCCGCCGAATTCGGCATGGCGGACTCGGCGGAATTTCAGAAGGCATTCTCGCCCGAAGAAGACCAGCAGGAAGCCGAACGCCTGTACAACGATCTGTTCCGCCATGACGGACTGGAGCAAAAGAAGCTGCTCTCAGTCATCCGCACGATACGCGCCGCCCATGTCGCGATACTTATCGATACCTGCTTTTCCGGCCGGATAGCGACCGAGGACGCAGTGCTTCGCCGCGATATCAACACCGCGACCTCCAGCAGCATCGGTCATGAAACCGGGCGCTTCGTCATGTCGAGCTCATTCGCCCAGGCCCAGGATTCGGCCGGATTGCAGGGGCCGGCAGCCGAGCATGGCATGTTCACCTACTTTCTGCTGAAAGCATTGGGCGGTGAGGCGGATACCGATCACTCCGGCCGCATCGACGTCTACAAACTTGCCAATTATACTAAGCGTGAAGTCACTGCGGCGACCGCCGCTTCTGGCCAGCCGCAGCATCCCGAATTCTTTTTCGCCGGCAACGACTTCTTCGACCTCCGGGCGCTCCAAACGGCGAAGTAATATCGGCGGCAGCGGGGCGCCTGCCCGCGCGCAGGCGGGGGTGGCGATCCAGGCCCGCAGCCGCACCCACCCGTCATTCCCGCGAAACATGTCCCCGGGCCGGCCAGCGGCCGGACCCGGGGAAGCCTGCCCCCGCGAAAGCGTGGGGGCGGGAACCCATCGCCCCCGTCGCGCCGGGTCGGCCTTAACGGTGGTTCCGAACCACTTTCTCGGGTAACGACTTTCCTCGATATTTTGCCCTCCCTCGGTCAGAGGCAGCCGGAAGTCGCGCATCAACACCGCCCCTCGTCATTCCTTCAACAAGCCGCCTGAAATCCTCCCTCTTCACAGAAAGTTTTATCGCGCGGCATTCCACGAAAGTGTTATCAACATTTGACTTAGGCAGCTGCGCAATCACCGCCACTCAGCGGCATACGGCAGCAATTGCCAACCCATAAAAAGCGATCGGCTAGGGGCTCCGGGGCATTCCCCGCGTGCGTAGCGAACGCCGCGTCGTTTCCACGGACCCGCGCGACTACAGGAGGCAAATAGAAGACACATGAGCGATAACGACACCCCCCGCGAAAAAACTGTTCCGCAGGCGCGCTTCGCTCCCGCGGATCCCGCTCTCCCGCTCGGGCTGCTTGGAAGCCTTGCCGGCACTTGGGAGGGCACCGGCTTCAACCTCATTGCGCGGCCCGCCTTTCACTACAAAACCGATCTTTACCTTCAGCTCAATCACACTAGGGAAGTGCTAAAGTTTGATCCGATCGGCTCGCCCATTCCCAACCGCGGTTTCGGCCAGAAGGATATTTCGCTCTTCGGCCTGACGTATCTGCAAAAAATCCAGGACGCCGGTCCGGACGGCGCCCTGCATATCGAGCCTGGAATTTGGGTTACGCAGCCACCTACTTCCTTCCCGCCCGAGGAGCCCCCGGCCGGCGGACAACTGGTCGCCCGCATGGGCTCGATCCCCCACGGTAATGCAATCCTCGTCCAAGGTATCGCCGAGCCCTTCACCGGCACTCCCGTCCTTACGGTTCCCGGCGCCCAGTATAACTTCTCCCGCTTTCCCTCGTTCAACAGCACGCCTTTCGGAGTGCCGCCGAGTGCACCCGAAATACTTATCAATGCCGCCGGCTCGTCGGAGAAGCTTACTGCCCCGAACGCCCCCGGCGCCCCCTTGCCCTTCCCCGAATACGATCTCAGCATCAAACCTGGGCTGCTCGGGCCGCCCGTGCCGCCTGCGGTTGTGAAGGAATTCCGTCTCAACACGCGCACACCCTACGACACCCATCCGCCGGAAGCGGCGATCGGTCCGGCAGACCAAGCCCTGATCAATGATCCGATCTTCTTACTGCAAACGGACATCGAAAACCTCGAGAAACAAGGCTATACATTCAAAGGAACCGTTCTCAATATCGCGAGCAAGAAATCCATAGAGTTTCTGACCAAGGCCAACTCCGGTCCCGGCGGCCCTGGAACCCCATTCCCTCCAGCCGCGAAAACTTCAGTATCCCTCGCGCATTTCGGCGGCGGCGCCGAAAACCTTCCCTTCCTGATAGGGGAACATGAAACCTTCTCTGGGAAATCCGACCCTGTCGAGAATGCCCAGACTGCCTTGGTTTATGCTACCTTCTGGATCGAGGAGGTCACCCATAAACAGACCGGTGAATCCTTCATGCAGCTCCAATATGCCCAGATGGTCGTCCTCAATTTCCCGATCTTCCACTTGCTTCATCCGCAGCCCGCAACGCCGCCCACGCCGCCCGCATATGTGAACCTCGGCTGGCCGCATATCACCGTGGCGACGCTTAAAAAGACCTTCGGCTGACCCGGGGCAGCTTTACACGACTGACACGCCGGCCAGCACATTCTTGCCCTGATATACCCGGAGTCCTTCGGATTCCGGGTATACACGTTGAATGCGCCCCGGTAATCAAACCCCGATCCGCGCGTTTGCTAGCCCGCCACGCCGGCGGGAAGGTCGGCCGATCCGCTATAGTCCGGCAACCTCAGATTCTCCTTTGCGATTTAATTTTTAATCGTTTCCAGTGAGCTACGACGCCCAGCAGGATATCGTCGAAATCGCCTGTTCATAGAATCCCTCTCCCCTTGCGGGACGGGTCAGGGGAGGGGTCAAACTTTGACGCCCCACTTGCTCAACCAGAAGCCGCCCCCACATGTTATCCTCGGGCCTCTCCGCGAACCCCCCCGGCAAAGTTACGAACCCGGTCCAAACGCAGGTTCGGTACAAAACACTCCCTCCCAAAACCGGGGTTCGTACCAAATGCCACCCCCCAAAACCCGCCTTTGTACGAAACGCAACCCCCCAAAACCCGCCTTTTGTACGAAACGCAACCCCCCGAAACCGGGGTTTGGTACACTCGCCCGCGCTACCGCTGCTCCGCCCCGGTCGCCTTCGCTACCGCAGCAACCACCTTCGCCGCCGCCGCCTCCAGCTCCGCATCCGTTAGCGTCCGCTCCCTTGGCTGGAACGTCACCTCCACCGCCAGCGATTTCTTCCCTTCCGGCAGCTTCTCGCCCTGATACACGTCGAACAGCACCACCCCGGCGATCAGCGCCCGATCCGCGCTCCGCGCAGCCCGCAGCACCGCCTCGGCGCTCACCCCCGCATTCACCAGAAAGGCGAAATCCCGCCGCACCGGCTGAAAAGCCGGCAAATCCGGAGCACCCCGCCTCCGCCGCTTCGGCTCCGCCACCGCGTCCAGAAACAGCTCGAATGCCACCGCCGGCCCGGCCAGATCGACCGCGGCCAGCACCGAGGGATGCAGCTCCCCGAACCGCCCCAGCACCGCCTTCGGCCCCTGCCGGACCACGCCCGACCGCCCCGGATGGTAGAACCCCGGCGCATCGGCCGTCACGCTCAGCGCCTCCATCGGCACGCCAACCGCCTCTAACGCGACATACAGATCCGCCTTCGCGTCCATAGCATCCGCCGCCCGGGCCGCGTCCACCCAGCTCCGCGGAGTCATCCCCGCCCGCACCCCGGCGGCCATCACCTCCTGTCCGTCCCGCGCAAACCCCGGCCCGATCTCGAACAGGGCCACATCCGGCCAACCTCTCGCGGCATTCCGCTGCGCCGCCAGCACCAGCGTCGCCACCGGAGTCGGCCGCATCTGGTCCAGATCCGCCGCGATCGGGTTGCTCACCCGCAACTCCTCGGGAACCTCCCCGAACAGCGCCGCTTGTCCGGCGGCCATGAAGCTGAACGTCACGCACTCCGCCAGTCCCTGCGCTGCCAAAGCCCGCCGGGCCTGAGCCACCCGTGTCTGCCCCGGCGTCAGCGTCGGAACCGGCACCGGACCCCCCCGAGGCATCGAGACCGGCGCCACGGCATCCAGTCCCCGCAGCCGTAACACCTCCTCCACCAGGTCGGCTTCGGGCTCCGCCAGCGCGCAGCTTTCCGCCGCTCTGGCCGCCACTGCCGGATCCAGCTCCACTGCCTGATCCAGCGCCACCCCGCTTGCAACGTCATTCCGCCACGATGGCACCGCCATCGTCACCTGCTCCGCGTCCCGCCGCTGGACCGAGAATCCCAACCGTTCCAATGCACCCACCGCCTCGTCCGGCGGAACGGCCAGCCCCCCGAACGACCCCAGCCGGGCAAAGCGCAAAGATGCGCTCCGCCGCCATTCCGGCTCCCGCCCATCCGACACAACCGGACCCGGCTCGCCGCCGCAAAGCTGCAAAATCAGCGCTGTAGCCGCCTCCACCGCTTCCGGCATGATGGCGGAATCGATCCCTCGCTCGAAGCGCTGCCGCGCATCGGAAATCACGCCATGCCGCCGCCCGGTCAGTGCCACCCGCACGGGGTCGAACAGAGCGCATTCCACGAACACCGTCCGCGTACTCTCGTCGCAGCCGGTCGCCTCACCGCCCACCACCCCGGCCATCGACTGCACGCCGGCCGCATCGCAGATCGCGCAATCCTCCGAGATCAGCGTGTAGTCCTTGCCGTTCAACGCCCGGAAGCTCTCGCCCGCGCCGCGCCGCAACACCAGTTCGCCACCGGAAACCTTATCCGCATCAAATACATGCAGCGGCCGGCCAAGATCAAACGTGAAGAAATTCGTGACATCCACGAGCGCATTGATCGGCCGCAGCCCGATCGAAACCAGGCGTCGCTGCAACCAGTCCGGGCTCGGCCCGTTGCCCACGCCCCTTATGGTCCGCCCGAGTATCCACGGGCACGCCTCCGGCCACTCGATCCGCCAGCGCAGCCCGCCGTCGAACATCGGCACCACTGGTGCCGGCCGCCACGGGCGCAGCCGGCCTATCCCTGCCGCCGCGAGGTCCCGCGCAATCCCGCGCACCGAGAAGCAATCTCCCCGGTTCGGCGTGATCCCCACGTCGAACACCGGATCGTCCAGCCCGGCCCAGCGTGCATACCGCTCGCCGACCGGCGCATCCGCCGGCAGATCGACAATCCCGGAGTGGTCCTCGCCCAGCCCCATTTCGCGGGGCGACAGCAGCATCCCCGCGCTGACCACCCCGCGGATTTCGCCCTTCTTCAGCATGATCCCGGTGCCCGGAATGAAACTCCCCGGCAGCGCGAACACCCCCTTCATCCCCGTCCGCGCATTCGGCGCCCCGCACACCACGGACACCTCGCCCTGTCCAGTATCGACACGGCACACCCGTAACCGGTCCGCATTCGGGTGCTGCACCGCCTCGATCACCCGGGCGATCCGGAACGGCGCCAGAGCCGCCCCGCGATCCTCGATTCCTTCCAGCTCCAGCCCGATCCGGGTCAGCGTCTCTCCGATCTCCACGGCTGAGGCGTCCGTTTCCAGATGGGTCCGCAGCCAGGACAGGCTGAACTTCATGGTTCACACGGCCTCGTGCAGCATGGCCGGCGCCAGCGGATTGAATCCGTAATGCCGCAGCCAGCGGATATCGCTCTCATAAAACGGGCGCAGGTCCGGAATGCTGTGCTTCAGCATCGTCACCCGCTCGATCCCCATGCCGAAGGCAAACCCCTGCCACTCGCTCGGATCGATGCCGACATTCGCCAGCACCCGGGCGTGCACCATCCCGCTCCCCAGAATCTCCAGCCAGTCGCTCCCCTTGCCCAGCTCGCCCGACTTCCGATCCCAGGCGATATCCACTTCCATGCTCGGTTCCGTGAATGGGAAGTAGCTGGACCGGAACCGCACCGGCAGGTCGGCGATCCCGAAGAACGCCCGCAGGAAGTCGATCAGGCAGCCCTTCAGATGCCCCAGCGTAAAGTCGCGGTCGATCGCCAGCCCCTCTACCTGATGGAACATCGGAGAATGCGTCGCATCATGATCCGCCCGGTAGGTCCGGCCCGGCACCACCACGCGCAGCGGCAGCCCCCGCTCCAGCATCGCCCGGATCTGCACCGGCGAGGTATGCGTCCGCAGCACCGGCGGCGTCTGCTCGTTCCGCGCCGGCAGGTAGAACGTGTCCTGGTCGTCCCGCGCCGGATGATGCGCCGGGATATTGAGTGCCGAGAAATTGTGCCAATCGCTCTCGATATCAGGCCCCTCGGCGATCGCGAATCCCATCGCCCCGAAAATCGCCGCCATTTCCTCCGTCGCCCGGCTGATCGGATGAATCAGGCCCTTCGGGCGTGGCCGCCCAGGCAGAGTCGGGTCCAGCCGCTCGCTTGCGAGCCTCGCCTCCAGCCCCGTCGTCTCCAAAGCAACTCGCCGCGCCTCGAGAGCCCCGCTCAGCTCCTCCTTGAGCCGGTTCAGCGCTGCTCCACGCTCCCGCCGCTGCTCCGGCGGAACCTTCCCCAGCTCCTTCAGCAGTCCCGTCAGTCGGCCGTTTCGCCCGAGCAGCCCGACCCGTACCACGTCCCACGCGCGGAGATCCGCGGTCGCTGCCAATGTGACCTTTGTCTCAGCCCGAAGAGCGTCCAGATCGTCGGTCATGGCAACCCCGACGGGGCGGAAGCCTGTATCAGCAACGCCTCACCTCCGGTCGCCTCAACGATCGCGGCAGCCTGGCGATCGAAGCTCGCAAAGGTTGTTCCGCCCATTCTGCGCCCTTGCATCGCAATGCACCCGTCGGCGAAATCGCCCCCTGCTTCAAGAGCCCTCAGACCAGCTTCCGCGGCGGCGCGGTCGGTCCGGACCTTGCCTGCTTCAAGGAGCTCCCGGACGGCCATGGCTATTTCGCTCCTCCCCTTGCGGTATCCTCGACGCAGCACCCAGACAAACTCGCACAGCGCAGAGATTGGGACCGCAACGCTTTCCGCACGCTCCAGCAGTGCTTCCCCAAGACTCGCCTGAACCGGATCGTCAAACACTGCGACCCTGACGAGCAGGTTGGTGTCGGCCGTTATGTTCACGGGGGGTCGTCGGGCTCGCCCGCCCAGCCGCGATGGGCGATGTCCTCGATTTCTTCCAGCGTCAGCACCGGAGCGTCGCGATCCCGTAGACATCCGATAAACCTGCCGAGGCCCGCCGATCGCCTTGCGGCCCGCATTTCCACCCGGCCCGGGGCGATCAGATCGACTTCGATCTTGTCACCCGGGGCAACCCCGAGATGTTCCAGCACGTCCTTGCGCAGGGTCACCTGCCCTTTGGCAGTTACTGTCAGAGTCGTCCCCATGACACTGATGTAAGGTGAAAAAGCCTTACTGCCAAGCCTGCCCTTACGGTTCAGTCCAGCGCCGCCCGAGCCTTTTTCACGATCTCGGCGAAACTCCCGGCGTCGTCGTACGCGATGGCCGCCAGCACCTTGCGGTCCATCTCGATCCCGGCCGCCTTCAGCCCGGCGATGAACCGGCTGTAGGTCATGCCATGCTCCCGCACCGCCGCGTTGATCCGCTGGATCCATAAACCGCGGAAATCCCGTTTTTTGTTCCGCCGGTCGCGGTAGGCATACTGGAGCGACTTCTCCAGACGCTCCAAAGCCGCGCGATAAGTGGTCGATGTTCGGCCATAAAATCCCTTGGATTGCGCCAGCACCTTCTTGTGCCGGGCATGGGTCGTCGTGCCGCGCTTTACCCTCGCCATGATGCTTCCCCCTAATCCAGGCCGTACGGCGCCCACTGCTTCACGGTGCGGCCATCCATCGGTGTAAGGGTCTGCATCCGGCGATTGCTCCGCTTGGCCTTCTGCGTCCGGTTGATCAAACCATGCCGCTTCATGCCGGGACCCGCCTTCACCTTGCCGGTGGCGGTCAGCTTGAATCGCTTTTTGACCGAAGACTTTGTCTTCGCCTTGGGCATTTCATTCTCCTTTATGGCTGGCCCACCCAGGACGGCCATACGTCGTGGGCATACGTCGCGGCCGGGCATGCCCCTCAGGCCCGGGCGCGCGATACGAGGGGCGGGTCTATACCGGCGTAGGGGAGATGACGCAACAACGCGCACGCTTCACGGGCAACAGGCGCGCCTTGCGCTTCCGTTAGGACTCTGTCAGGTTAACTACCCAAAACGGCTGCGGGAGTGAACATGCGCGACAGGCTCATGCCCTTTCTGCTGACCCTCGGGTTGCTCCTCATCGTTGCTGCTTCCGCCTGGGCCGGCGCGGGAGGGGGAAGCGGGGGGACCGGCCTCCTGGTAAAAGGATCCATCCCCGAGCCGGCCAGTCTGCTCGCCCTTGCCACCGGGATCGGTGGAGCCCTCTACGTTCGCTGGCGGCGGAAGTAGCGGCCGACCCCATGATAGCCTGGCTCGGCGACCTGGCCGGCGCTTGGTTCTGGTGGATTGCCATCGTAAGCCTCCTTTTGGCTATTGCTGCCGAGTCAGCCGCTCCCGACCGTAGCTCTCATTTCCCCGCTCGACGCTGGACTGACCACATCGCATTGTATGCCGCCTGCCTCGTGCTTGCGGGCGTGCTCGATCCTCGCCCTTATGTCTCCGGCCTGTTCCCCGAACAGCCGACGACCGTGTTCGGCTGGGTAGACCGCGTGGGCGGCCAAACCACCGTCCTGGTTACCGGCCTGCTGCTGCTCGATCTGTTCGTCTACTTCATGCACTGGCTGCAGCACGTTGTTTTCGGCCTCTGGCGCTTCCACGCCGTGCACCATTCGGACCGGGAGCTCGATGCCAGCACATCGATGCGCCACCACCCCTTTGCCTATTTGCAGGTTGCAGTCTGCGTCACCATCGCCTTTGGCCTGCTCGGACTGCCACCGTGGGTATTCCCGGTATATGCGATTGTCTTATTTCTCGCGGCACTGTTCCAGCATTGGAATGTCAGCATCCCGGCCCGGCTCCAGCGCCGTTTGGGCTGGGTACTCGTCTGTCCCAATATGCACCGGCTGCACCATTCGACTGATCCCGAGCACTTCAACTGCAATTTCGGCAACGTGCTTTCGGTCTGGGACCGGCTGTTCGGAACGCTCCGGGTTCCCGCCGCCCCGGAGGAGGCGCGCCTCGTGTTCGGCCTGGACACGATACCGGACCAGAAATCCTGGTTCTGGACATGGAAAATGCCGTTCTCTATTGCCCGGCCAGCAAACCGGGGAACGGCTCAATACTGGAGGGGGTCATGACTGGTTTGCGCCGAGGAATTACTTCGCTTTTCGCTGGCGTCGCAATCGCCGGAATGATACCGGCGCCTGACGCTCAGGCAGGCGTCATGGCAGTGAATGGCTCGTGCGTTGCAAGCAATCTTCCCAATTGTCAGTCAGATACGTTACCCTTTCCGGGCGGTGAGCAGCTCAACTTCAACACCGTCTATACTCTGGCCAATGGCGATGCATTCAGGCTTTCTGGCACCTTGTTTGCGCTTTCCAACGCTGCCACTCCACCGCAATTCATAGAGCTCCTTCCGGAATTCTTTGTGAAGTATTTAGGGTCCAGTCCGTCCCAGGCGGATACTCTCCACATAGTTTTCTCGCAAAACTTCCAGTATATACCTACCTTAGGTGGGACATTTACGAATGTTCTTTCAGGTCTCACAGTGGGCACACCAGGAGCAGGCAGCACCATTACAATGGTGAATACTCTTAAGGGCAATTCGCTGCCGCCGAATTCGCTGCCTCCAATCAGCTCTCCGCTTACGCCGACGTTCAACCCCCCGACACAGGTGGAGACTCTGAATACACTTGGGAATCCCCTCACTGATTCACTCGAATACACCATCGTCCTCGGTCAGGGTTCGCTCGGCGGCCTCATTGTCGAGGTGGCCGAGCCGGCATCCGCCGCGGTACTCGGCCTGGGGCTGGTGCTGCTGGGCGCCGCCCGCCGCAGGCGCGGCGCGGCGGGCAGGCACTAAATTACCGATCAGCCCGGCGCCGCACCCTGTATGTTCACCCGGAACAGATAGATGGACTGGCTCGCGGCCATGAACAGATAGTCACGCTTCGGTCCGGCGAAGCAGACATTCGCACACACTTCCGGCAGGCGGATGCGTCCGATCAGCTTGCCGGCCGGGTTCCAGACCGTCACCCCGGCGTAGCCGAGCGGGGCATTTGATCCCGCCCAGATGTTTCCGGCCCGATCCGCCCGCATCCCGTCCGGCCCGCAATGCACCCCATCCACCATGCAGTCGGTGAACACCCGCGGGTTGCCGACCTTGGTGCCCTGCACATCGAAAGCGTAGATCACGCCCTTGCCGCCCGGGCCGGTGTCCCCAGGCCCCGCGCCCGTATTGATCAGGTAGAACGTTTTGTAATCGGGCGAGAAGCAGAGCCCGTTCGGATCAGGCACGTCGCTGCCGGACACCACGATTTCCAGTTGTCCGCTCGGGTCCCAGCGATAGGTGTTGGTCGGCAGCTGGCGCCGAATACCGCCGACCAGCCCCACCCCATTGTTGCCGACCGTGGCGTCATAAAGCCCGCTGGGATTGGCGCCGCCGCCTGCCACGTCGGGATGCCCCTCAGATAGCTGATCGCCATACGGCGGATCGGTGAACCAGATGCTGCCATCGGGGTGCGGCACCACGTCGTTCGGAGAGTTCAGCGGCTTTCCCTGGTAATTGTCGGCAATCACCGTCATCGAGCCGTCCGGTTCCCACCGGACCAGTCGGCGGAAGAAATCCTGGCAGGATATCTGCCGGCCCTGGAAATCGAACGTATTGCCGTTGCTGTTCCACGACGGTTTGCGGAAGGGCGTCACACGCCCGGTCTCCCAGATGTAGCGGTACTGCGTGTCGCCCTTCACGTCGCTGAACACGGCGTACTCGCCTTCGCCGGACCAGGCCGGCCCCTCCGCCCACTGGAAGCCGGTTCCGACGCGGTGAATTGCGGTCAGGCCGAGCAGGTACTGGTTGAACGACGGATCGACTATCAGCACGTCCGGATCGGGATAGATTTGCGGCGGCGCAAAGCGTCCCCACTGCCTCGGCGGCTGCGAGACGACGGTCGGCGGGTTGCCAAGCTGCGGCTTCGCCTCCTGCCCGAATGCCTGAACCGAAGCCAAAGCTGCAGTGGCGCCGAGAAGACCACGGCGTGACATGGCGTGCATTGCCTCTCCTCCCGATATCCGCGAGGATTTCACCGCGTCAATTCAACCGCGGCAATTCACGACCCCGTGATGGCCAGATCCCTCACTGCCTGCACCACCTGCTCCGGCGCTTCGCGCGGCAGAAAATGTCCGGCAAGCGGCACCAGCCGGCGTTCGTAATGCCCTGTAAAGCAGCCTGCCTCGCGATCTGTCGGCCCCGGCGGGGTTACGCCGTCCGCCTCGCCATGCAGTACGATCGTCGGGACCGCTATCCGTGGCAATGCCGCAAGCTGCTGCTCGATCGGCTCCAGTTCGGGATCACCAGGCGCGTTCCCATAGCGGTGCCGGTATGACTGCATCACCACATCGACGAAGTCGGGGTTGTCGAAACTGGTTGCAGTCAGGTCGTAAATCCTGTCGTCGAACCGGTAGTTCGGCGACCACATCCGCCAGAGCATCCGGCACAGTTCATGGCGGTTGGCCGAAAGCCCGGCCCGCCCTCGCTCCGTATGGAAATACCATTGGTACCAGTAGCGCAGCTCCTGCGCAGCCGGCGCCGGATCATTGGCCGCGGCAATATTCTGGATGTTGTAGCCACCGATCGTGACCAGGGCCTGCACCCGCTCAGGCCATAGCGCCGCGACTATGCATGCCGCCCGGCCGCCCCAGTCATAGCCGGCCAGGATCGCGCGAGAGATGGCCACCGCATCCATGAAGTCCCGCAAGTCAGCCCCAAGCGCTGCCTGCTGCCCCGACCGCGGGGTCTCAGCGTGCAGGAAAACAGTGGGGCCATAACCGCGCAGCCACGGCACAAACACGCGGAAGCCCGCATCCGCAAGCTCAGGCGCTACTGCGTCATAGCAATGCGGATCGTCGGGAAATCCGTGGGACAGGATCACTGGCGGTCCCTCCGCCGGCCCGAATTCCAGATACCCGATCTCCAGAGTCTGGGTTCGGACCGAGCGGAGCATCATTCAGGCGGCCGGACGCCTCTCGAAGAACGCCTCCAGCTTCTCAGGCCGTACAAGACCTGTGTATTCGCCGATCATCGATTGCGGCGCGAGCTCGATCATCAGGCGATTTTCCACCCAGAACTCGACAACGTGGAAGGCGGGCGGCTGGCCCGGCGCGCCGCGGCCGAACAGCCTTGTGCGCCAGCCTTCCCGCGCGCCGATCCGCTCGATCTTCTGCAAATCCGCCCGCACCGACAGCAGGAAGTGGAACGGAACGGTTGCGGGTGCCACTTGTCCACGCAATCCGATCACCTGCTCGTCGTCTGCGGCGCCGGGCTTGAGGGTAGTATCCTCGGGATAGACCTCCACCATGGTCCCATGCTCATCGCCGCTGACTGCCATAAATGAATCTGCAATCTGGCCGGGGAATGGGTAGCAGCGCCCGTCCATGACCTCGGCCAGCACTTCCGCCACGTGTTTCGGGTCGCGCGCTGAAATGGAAACATGGTGGATCATGTGAGACCTCTCTGGCCGTTCAGCCTGCCTTGGCCAGCACCTCGATCTGCTGTTGGCCCCATTGGACTGCATCACCCACCGGCATATGGTCAACGAGAATTTTCTGCAGCGTCTTTGTCAGTATATTGGCCTGCCAGATCTTCCCCGATAGCGGCGTCGGCGGTCCGGCGTACCCGTTCATGATGCCGGTCTCGGCCATCTTGGCGAAATCCTTCGTTGCCGGGTCGTCAGCGAACACCGGGACCTGCTTCAGCATCTCGGGGTAGATTGGCACCCAGCGCCCGCCGACCTGCTGGATTGCTTCCTTGTAGTTGGCCGGGTCGTAGAAGTAGCGGAGATACGCCTTCGCCAGGTCCTGATGCTTTGAATCCTTGGAAACCGCCCATTGCCAGGCGCCCACCGCGTTGCCGTTGATCCCATGCGGCGGCGGTCCCTTCGGGATGCTGATCATCACCGTGCCCGCCTGCAGCTTCGGATCGTGATCGCGCAGATACTGGTAGATGCTCGGCGGGTTGACCACGAACGCTGCCCGCCCGGTCTGATACGCGACGTTGTTGCCCGCATCGTCCCAGGTCAGTGCGCTGTGCGGGATGGTTTTGTCCTTCAGAAACATGTCGGCCACGAACTGATAGGCCGCCCGGGTTTCCGGTAAATCGAACACCACGGTTTTGCCGTCCGGCGCCATTACCTTCCCGCCGAACGACCAGATCACCGTGCGCAAATTGCCTTCGGCATCATTGGTATTGCTCACCGGCATCCCAAAACCGCTGATCTGCCGGTGCTTCGCCTGGATGTCCCTGGCATCGACGCGAAGCTCCTCCCAAGTCGTGGGAAGCGGCTTGCCGATTTCGTCGAGCAGGTCCTTGCGGGCGAACAGGGGCGACACATCCACTTCAAGCGGCAGCGATTGAACCGTGCCGTTGTACTGGCCCGCCTTGGTGAGGTTGTCGTAGATGCCGCCCGGCGCCGCCTGGCGGATATCGGCCAGAACGTCGTCCAGAGGCAGGGTCAGCCCGCGGGCGATGTAGTACTGGATCGAGCCGTCCGTCTGCATGAAGACGTCAGGCGGGGTGTGCGCCTCGAAGGCGGCGGCCAGGCGCTGGTTCAGCACGTTGGCCGGCACGACGTCGTACTCCACGTCGGCGTTGTGCGCCTTGCCGAACGCTTTCGCCTCGTTCGCCAGCCATTCATCGGCTTTCGTATTGAAGGTCTGCAAGCCCCAGATGGTCAGGTCGGCCGCTTTCGCCGCCGCGCTGGCGCCCAGCCAGACCGTCGCCGCGAGCAAAGCCATTCGCAAGCGCATGCCTCGGTTCCTCCTTCAAGTCATTTGATGCTGCCGCTGGTCAGGCCGGCGATCAACCACCGCTGCGCAATCAGATAGATGATCAGAACAGGGACGATGGCCAGCACAGAAGCCGCCATGAGCTGGCCCCAGATGAAGGTGTCCCCCATAGTCAGCGAGGCCAATCCCGCCGTGATCGTCCGCGTCGTGTTGCTGTAGACGAACACCAGCGCGTACAGGAACTCGTTCCAGGCATGGGTGAAGGCAAAGAGCGACACCACGCTCAGCCCCGGCAGGGTCAACGGCAGCACCACGCGCAGCAGCACCTGCAGGCGGGAGGCGCCGTCGATCCGCGCGGCCTCATCCAGTTCGGAAGGGATGGTTCGGATGTGCCCGATCAGCATCCAGGTGGAGAATGGCATGGAGAAGGTCAGATAGGCCGCGATCAGGCCGCCGAGCAAATCGACCAGGTTCAGGCGCTGCAGCACGATGAAGAGCGGAATGAACAGCAGGGAAGGGGGGAGCAAATACGCGACGACAATCAGGCGCGCGATGGTGCCGCGGCCCGCGAAGCGCATCCGGCTTATCGCGAAGGCGCCCAGCGCGCCGGCGGCGGCCGAGAGCAAGGTCGTCACCCCCGCGACGATGACGCTGTTGCGGATGAAGATCGGAAAGCCGGTGTGGAACAGGACGGTGATGTACTGCTCCAGGGTCGGGGCCACCGGGACAAATGTAGGCGGATAGGCGTATATTTCCTGCTCATGTTTGAAAGAGGTGATAAAAATCCAATAAATTGGTACGAGGGACCAAATCAGCAGCACCGCTGCGGCCATGCCGATCCCGATACCCCGCCACATCCGGCTGCGCCGCCCGATAACCATCAGCGCACCCCTTTTTCCCGCAGCATTCGCCGCGTCAGCAGGAAGATGATGCCCAGGAAGACCGGAAGCGCCGAGGTGATCACCGCCGCGCCCATGCCGAGCAGGTTACGCTGCATCGCGTACTGGTAGGCGAGGGTGGGCAGGATCTGGGTGCGATCGTCCGGTCCGCCGCCGGTCAGGATGTACACCATATTGAAATTGTTGAATGTCCAGATGCTGGAAAGCATCACCGTCACGCCGATGACATCCGCGATCGAGGGCAGGGTGATGTGACGAAACCGCTCCCACGCGCCTGCGCCGTCGATCGCCGCTGCTTCGTAGATCTCGCCCGGCACGGTTGTCAGTGCGGCGATGAACATCAGCATGAAGAACGGCAGGCCCTGCCAGACCGTCGCGATGCCAATGGAGACGAGTGCAGTGTCCGGATCCGACAGCCAGGAGACCGGCTGTACTCCCAGCATGATCAGCACTGCGTTGAACACGCCGGCCTGTTCGTCGAACAGCCAGCGCCAGCCAAGCGCAGCCACCAGGCCTGGCACCGCCCAGGGCAGGAATGCCAGCGCGCGCACCAGCCCGCGCAAGGGAAACCGCTGTGTGAGCAGCACGGCACAGCCCAGGCCGAGTACCGTTTTTGTCGCCACGGCGCCGGCGGTGAGCAGCACGGAATTCACCACGGCGCGCTGATAGGCGGCGGTATGGAACAGCGTGACGAAGTTGCCGAATCCAATGAAATGCCCGGCCTTGGCAACCTCCCGGTCCGTGAAACTCTCCCAGATGCCGTCCGCCAGCGGATAGGCGGCCAGGCCGAGCAGCACGATCAGGATCGGCGCCAGAAACGCATAGGCTTCCAGCGTCGTTCGCAGCCGCTCCCAGTAGGCGCCTCGGCGGACCCGCGCGCGGGTGCGGCCCGGCGCACCGACGCCGATTGCGCGGCTGACCATCAGCTTCGCTCGAAGTCGATCCGCTCGACCACCGGCAGGCCAAGCAGAAACCGCCGCAGGCAGTCCATTCCCAGCTCGACGGCCCCCAGCCGGACCCATTCACGGCCGCCGAGGATCCTCGATCGGCGGAACGCGACGGTTTCCCCGGTGGCAATGGCGATCCAGATCGTTCCGCCGAGATCAATCCGATCGTCGCCGTGATCCAGTTCGACCAGGACGGCCAAGGCGTGTGTCGCGCCGGACTGGGCCCGCGTGGTGCGTGCCACGGCCTCGGTGGTTTCCTGAGAGAGCGCCGCGATATCCAGCGTGGCGATGTCGCGAACCACCGTGCCCCGGCGGAAGACCAGCTCTGCCCCAGGCAGCGGGGCGAGCCGCGCCGCGATCTGCCCGCCGGTGAAGGTTTCCATCACTGCAAGCGTCGCCTGTACGCGCATAAGTCCCGCGAGGATCACGCCTTCCAGCGTGTCATCGTCTTCCGCCAGAATGAAATTCCCCAGCCGGCGCCGCACTTCCGCTTCCACGGGCGCCAACTTGGCCCGCACGTCTTCCTTCCCGGTCCCGCGCGCCAGCAGCTTGGTCTCAAGCTGCGGGTAGTGCGCGCGGAAGCCAAGCTTCACATCCGGCTCCATGGCCTCGATCCCGCTCAGCAGGGAGTCCACGTGTGACTCGCCCAGGCCGTAGGAATGAAACCGCTTCAGGAAGATCGTCGCCGGCGCGCCCGAGCGCGCCAGGAGCCTTGGGATGATCTGCTCTTCCAGCATGCGCCGCAGCTCACGCGGCACGCCGGGTGTGAAGAAAAATCGTGCCTTTCCGATATCCAGCGCGAACCCGCACGCGGTGCCGATGGGATTGTCCAGCACCTCGGCCCGGCCCGGCAGCATGGCCTGCTTGCGATTGTTCGGCGGCATCACCCGGCTGCGGCGGGCGAAGAACGCCTCCATCTTCGCCAGCCATTCTTCATTGAGCAGCAGTTCAACCCCCGCCGCCTGCGCCGCGATCTCTTGCGACAGATCGTCGATGGTCGGGCCCAGTCCACCATTGACGATCACCGCATCGGCGCGCGCGGACGCCAACCGGAACGCCTCCAGCAAGGTGGCGCGGTCATCGCCGACCGTGGTGCCCCAGATCACTGACAGTCCGGCTTCCTCAAGCTTCTGGCTGATATAGCTGAAATTCGAGTTGACGATCTTGCCGGTCAGCACCTCGTCGCCGGTGCAGAGGATTTCGATCCGCATGCTAATACGCCAGGAATCCCCCATCCACCGGAAGGGTGACCCCGGTCACATACCGCGCCAGGTCCGATGCCAGGAAAATCGCAGGCCCGGCGATATCCTCCGGGTCCCCGATCCGGCCCAGTGGGATGCGGTGCTGGAAATTCCGCATGTAATCCGGATTTTCCCGCGCGGCGGCATTCAAGGGCGTGGCAATCAGCCCCGGGCCGATCGCGTTCACTCGCACGCCAAGCGGCGACAGCTCGATGGCCATTGCCTTGGTCAGCGCGCGTACACCGCCCTTCGACGTGGTGTAGGCCGCCGAGTTCGGCAGCGCGACGAAGGACTGCACCGAGCCGATATTGATCACCGCCCCTTTCGTCTCGGTCAGTTGTGCAAGGAAGGCGGTGGTCACGTTGTATGGTCCGTCAAAATTCACCGCCAAGGTCGCGTCCCAGTCGGCCCGCGCGCTCGCATCGTTCATTTTACCCCGCCGGATGATGCCCGCGTTGTTCACCAGAACCGAGATCGCGCCCACATCCCGCCGCACCGACTCCGCCAGTCCATCACAGGAGTCGCGGTCCGTGACGTCGAGCGTGAACGCGTCGGCGCCCCCGCCAATCTCCGTGGCAACGCGCTGCGCCGCCGCGCCATTCACGTCGGCCACCAGCACCTGCGCACCCGCCTGCGCCATCCCGCGCGCGATCCCCTCGCCGATGCCCGACCCACCGCCGGTGATCAGGGCGATCCGGCCATCCAGCAATCCCGCCATGTACGCGCCTACCGTTGAACCGTGCTGGTCACCGCGCCCGGGGTAGCCGTGCGGCCGCCATCAACCACGTACTGGGCCCCGGTTATGTTCGAGGCGAGATCGGAGCAAAGGAACAGCACAACGTTTGCCACTTCCTCGGCAGTTCCGTACCGCCCCAGCGGTATTGCCGCCTGGTAACGCTCGCCCACCAAAGAGGGATTTTCGGGATTCACCATCCCATGCAGGGAGTGGATCATCCGCGTGTCGATCGGGCCGGGGCACACCGCGTTGACGCGCACGCCTGACCGCGCCACCTCGCCCGCAGCGACCTTTGTCATGCCGAGAACGGCGTGCTTGGACCCCACATAGGCGCACATGCCCGGCGATCCCATGATCCCGGCCACCGAGGCGGTATTCACGATCGAGCCGCGCTTCTGCCGCAACATCACCGGCAGCACGTGCCGCAGTCCGAGGAAAACACCCTTGGCGTTCACGCCCATGACCGCGTCGAACACCTCTTCCTCGTATTCGGCGGTGGGCGCCACCTTGCCCTCGATACCCGCGTTATTGTGGAAACAGTCGATTGCGCCGTACTTTTGCAGCGCCGCTTTCACATAGGCCTGCACATCCGCGGACCTGGTAACATCGGCCCGGAAGAACAGCGCTTCGCCCCCTTGCTGGCGGATGATTCCCGCCGTGCCTTCCCCGCCATCGGGATCGCGATCGACCACCACGACCTTCGCGCCATATTTGGCGAAACCCGTCGAAACCGCGCGTCCGATCCCATTTCCACCGCCCGTGACCAGCGCCACCTTGCCTGTGAACTCCATCCACTTCCTCCTTCGCGTTGGCCGAAGCTAGGCGGCGGAGGGCGGGCAGGTAAAGCCTGCGGCCGCAGGCGATCAGGCCAGACCGGCCTTGCGCAGTCCATCGAGCAGGCGGTCCAGAGCCTCTGCTTCGAACATGCGAGCGAGATAGGCTTCGGTGCCAGCCAGTCCGCCATCGAGGCGCTGAACGAGGGGAAGCACAATGGCCGCTTCCTTTATCCTGTCGAGTTGACCCAAGATTGCAAGCAAGTGGCGGAGTGGCACCGGAAAGTCCGGCTTCAGACGCAAGGTCTCCTGTGCGGTGGCCAGGGCGTCTCTGTACCGGCCGGCGAGATAGTGGCAGATCGTCAGCGCGGGCAGCCAGATGAAGCGGCGAGGATCATGCGGGCTGAGGCGGAGCGCGAGTTCGATCTCGGGCAGCGCCCGGTCCGGCCGGTTCATGAAATCATAGACGAAAGACAGGTTTGCGTGGGCCGCCGCAGAGCTGGGGTCGAGCCGGACCGCCTCGCGCAATGCCTCGGCTGCCTCGGCAGCCGGATAACCACCGTTCTGGCGGGCGAGGCCCACGGCCAGGTGCGCCATCGGGTCGCGGGAGTCGGTCTGGACAGCATTGTTTGCGTGAACCAGCGCCTGATCGTACAGGGTTTCCCTGTCTCCCCAGCCGACATTCGCGGCGTGAACCGAGGCCAGGGCGAGGCCGGCCGAGGCGTGGGCGTAGGCAGGCGCCAGTTCCAGCGCCCTGCGGAAGCAGGCCTGTGCTTCGGCGTTGTCCTCGCGGCGGTAGCGGTAGTGATGCCACTGGCCCCGCAGGAACAACTCGTAGGCGTTGGCATTCTGAGGCGGCGTTCTCAAAGCTCGCTCATGCTCATGGCGCAGTAGCTCCGGTTCCAATGCACCTATGGTAGTGTGGACGATCTGGTCCTGAACGGCATAAATGTCTGCCATTTCGTACCTGGTACATGCTCGGCAAACAACGTCTCTCTGGTATCCGCGTCCACCAGATCGACGGCGGTGCGCACATTGCTTCCATGCCTGCGGAGCCGGCCTTCCAGAACATAGCGGGCGCCTACCTGCTGGGCGACGTCGAGGGGATCGACTTCGCGGCCTTTGAAGATGAAAACTGAACCGCGCGAGATGACGGGGAAGAACCGCCAGCGCGACAGGGCGGCAATGAAGTCTTCGGTCACGCCATCGGCAAAGTGCTCCTGCTGGCTCGCATCAGGACCGGTATAGCGGAAGGGCAGGACGGCAATTGCCGGGCGAGCGCCGAAGCCGGGAATCGCCCGCTGCAGATCGTTCTCGACATGGCCGCTGGCGCCTTCCATTGGAACGACGCGAAAGGCGCGGACCGGCCGGCTGATGTTCTTGAGGTGCTGCATGCCGAGATCGGTAAACGCATATCCGGCTCGGTCCGCGGTCTGCATCGCCGATTCCGAGACAATGACGTCTCCGGCCTTTGCGAAGCTCTCAAGTCTTGCAGCGATGTTGACCCCATCGCCGTAAATGTCGCCTGAACTCGGAGATCACGTCACCAAGATTGATGCCGATACGGAATCGGATCTGTCGGTCTGCCCCCACGGCGGCCTGGGAGACCGATGTCTCACGCTGGATCCTGACAGCTGCCCGGATCGCTTCGGACACGCTGGGAAACTCGGCAAGCGCGCCGTCGCCGGTCTTTTTCACGATGCGTCCATTGCCGTCGGCGATGGCAGGTTCCAGAACCCCCATCATCAGCCCGGTCAGGCTTCGGTAGGTGCCTTCGACATCGGCTTCCATCAGCCGGCTGTATCCGACTGTGTCAATCGCCAGTACAGCGGCAAGGCGTCGTTCGAGCCGCGGCATGTGCCCCTTCCCCGATCATCAGCTACGTATCAGGAACCAGGCGCGCCGTCACGGTAACTGAGTGGTTGACCATTGCTGCGCTCCGGCGATACGAATTGCCCAAATGGGAGGTGAATTGATGGGTACGAAGAAAGCCGAATGCCGGCGAATGGTTGATGCCTTTAAGCCAGCGCGCTTTTTTCTGCCCTTGTTCGCCAGTGCGGCGATCGCCCTTAGCCAGCCGGCAGGCGCGATGACACAGGGTAGCACATCCAACCCGGCAATTACGCAAACCGTCAACGTGCAGTTTATCGATGTTTGTGGGCCGACTGGCGCAGGTTGTGCGTCGACAGGTTCCCTATCGCAATACGAGAGTTTTGCAACCGGGATCTTCACCCAGGCCGGTACTGCGTTCTCCTTTAATCCGACAGTTGAAAAACTCGACCTTGCTGGAAATTCCTCCTGCGGGGGCGGAGCCGTTTCGACCTTCTGCTCCGATGCGGCCGGAGGCGACTTCGACACGGTGCACACGCTTATTGATACGCCAAATCACGGGCAGAGCCCGGTCGCGAACACCCTGAACGTTTATTTCGTCAAGCAGCTTATTCAGACGGACGACGGAGCTCAGACATTCGTGCCTATTTATGGCTGGGGTCTGATTGGCGGCAATGGAGTCGTCGTTGAAACCGGGCGAGACAAGTTCAGCGGGTTGGTTGCCGCGCCCGATGTCATGGCGCACGAGCTTGGACATAACCTCGGCCTGATCCACACCGACCAACCGCCGATCAGTAATCCCAGTCCTGACTTTCTGATGAACAACGCGACGCGGGCGATTACCACCAAGCTTTGCGCGGTGAATGCCTATTCTTGCGCCGGTGCACCGCAAACGGGACTAGACCAGTTCACTTCGACCGAGACTGGTACAATAACGGACTCGCCACTGCTGAACGAACTTCCCGATGTGCATGGGGGGCTTATCAATCCTTGCCCGACCTGCAATTCAGCATTGTTCGAGAACTACACATCATCAGAACCTGGCCAGTCACCGCTGATCGGGACGATCATTCGCTACTCTGACCCGCTTGGCAGTCCCGACGGCTTCATGGCGTTCGTTGAATGTAACGGGGAATCCTGCGGACCGGTGACCCAGGTCGCCGGAATGCGCGTCGGGACAGGAGAGACGTATTCGTTGACTCTGCCAGTGCCGCTTACTCCTGGAAACGAACTTGAGGCATTCCCTTGCATGGTGGCTTTGCAAGGCACTTCATGTGGTCGGCCGGTCCTGAATACCCTCCCGTTTTCGATAGAGTTTGATTTTGCTAACGGGGTCACGTCTCGCGCTGGCCTTAACGGAGCTCTCGCCAGCCTTGCTCGTACGGCGTTCGACTGCCAAGATGATGATGACGCGGATTTCGGCTGCCATAATGTCACGCTTTACAACTCGCAATATGCGCTTTCCTATGGTTTCAATCCGAATGCTCCGGACGTGGTATTTGGCCCGTCAATTCTGCCGATGGACGGAGTGCCTGAGGATGTCAGCTACTGTTCCGTTCAGGGTTGCCGACTGACGCCTGAGCGCGTTCCAGAACCCGGAAGTCTCGGGCTGCTTGTGGTTGGTGCCGGTGTTCTGGGCCTTGTCATCCGGCGGCGGCGCCGATCGGCGTAGCGCGCCCCTCCAGCTCAGCCAGTCTGGCCTCCAACAACGCCTGGTTGTGGAATTGCCGGCGAGTCGCAAGCCGGAGGAAGAAGAATCCAAATCTTGGGTTCTGATAATATAGCTGTTGTACACGGTCATAGCTGATCACGAGCAGTTCGCCCTCGCGGACGCATTCCAGCGTTTGGGTGCGGCGCTGGTCGGGCGCGAGTAGCCCCAGTTCCCCCACCACCTCTCCGACCGGGAGCTCGATCCCGGTTTCCCGCAGGCGGAAGTGACCAGACACGATATAGTACATCGCATCGGCGGCTTCTCCCTTGTGGAAGAGCACCTCGCCGGAGTTGCAGCGGCGTCGGTGCATGAATGGCTTCAGCCAGTCCATCGCTCCGTCGCCGCGGACAGCTGCACTCCACTTTGTGCGTGAGCTTGATCATCTGATACAACCGGAACGCGTTGAGCGGCAGCACGATACCTTCAAGGGCGATTTCCGGGGCGGCAGCCTCCACCACGGCATAGGTCAACAGAATGGCATTGCTGATCAAGCCGATGGTGCGGAGAGGAATCATCGTCTTCATCGCGTAGGTGGCGATGACGAATGCGGCACCGATATAGCCGATGATGTCGGGGACATTCGTTGGCGGCATCAGGTTCATCTATAACCGCTCCTTATTTTGCGGCCGCCTAGGCTCTTCCTCCGCCGCGGCAAATGGCGTTGCCCGCACCGCCGAATCTCGCCGCTGCTGCATCTCCTGCTCCATGGAACGAGGATAGCGGGTGGGCGGCGCCGAGATGCTGCTTAGCCGGTCCAGGTGCTCCTTTGGCAGCCGCCACCCGGACGCGAGCACGTTGTCCTTCAGCTGTTCCGCGATCCGGGCGCCCACGATGGCACTGGTCAGGAATGCTTGGTCGAGCACCCAGCGAAGTGCCACCTGGGCCGGCGAGCGGCCCAGTTCGGAGGCGGTCTGCAGGAGCGTGGCGAGGATGTCGTCCCGATTGGAAGCGAAAAAGCGAAGCGGGAAGCCCCAGCCTTCGGCGGAACGCGCGCCTGCGCGTCGTGTCTCGCCGGGTTGGTATTTTCCGCTGAGAAAGCCGCCGCCGAGCGGAGACCATGCGACCACGCCAAGGCCTTTCAGCTCGCAGACGGGGACGATCTCTTCCTCGATATCCCGGACGACCAGGCTGAATTGGGGCTGGTAGCAGGCAAACCGAGCCCAGCCGTTGATCTCCGCCAGCCAAGTCGCCTCCAGAAGCCGCCAGGCCTCGTAGTTGCTGCAGCCGGCATAACGTATCTTGCCGGCGGTAATCAGATCGTCGAAGGCGCGCAGCATCTCCTCCAGCGGGGTCTGAACATCCACATGGTGGGTGTAATAAACGTCGATGTAATCAGTGCGCAGTCGCCGCAAGCTGTCGTCAATGGCGCGCATGATATGGACACGCGACATGCCGGAATCGTTCGGGCCGGAACCCATGGGGTTGAACACCTTAGTTGCAAGCACGACGCGATCGCGCTTGCCGGATAAATCCGCCCCAGCATCGCTTCGGCGACGCCGTTGTTGTAGCTGTTCGCGGTGTCAATGAAATTCACTCCGGAGTCGATGGCGAGCGATACGATCCGCTCCGCCTCCGGCTGGTCCGTGCCTTTGCCGAACGTCATGGTCCCGAGACAGATCTCCGAGACTTTGAGACCGGCAGCGCCCAAGCGACGGTATTCCATGCGGCCAAGCCTGCCCTAATATGCGCGCCTGATGCAATCGTTTGGGGGGACAGGGGATGCCATTCGACCAAGCCGGTGAAGGCCGGCGCCGCGCCTCGCGCAATGTACTGGGCGGACCGCTTGCCTCATGCTCCCTCGCTCCCATGGCCGGCTTTTACCGTGACGGGTGCTGCAACACCGGTCCTGAGGATTTGGGCAGCCACACCGTGTGTGCGGTGATGACCAAAGAGTTCCTGGCGTTCAGCAAGTCGCGCGGGAACGACCTTTCCACGCCGCGACCTGAATTCGGATTTTCTGGGCTGCACCCGGGTGACCGTTGGTGCCTCTGCGCACCGCGGTGGCAGGAAGCAATGGAGGCGGGGAAAGCGCCGCGCGTCGTCCTGCGCGCAACGGAACAGGAGGCGCTGCAATGGTGTTCGCTGGATGATCTTAAGCGTCACGCCATTGACCTGGCATGAGCGGGTGGAAGGAGAGGCGTTGGCTGCGTTGCTAATGCATTGACCCCTTCGCTTGGCTGCTCACTGCGAGTACCTGAACGGTTCTTAGGCTCACGCGAGCATGCAACTGATTAGCGTCAGATCGCGCCTAATCGCCGCCCCCAGAGAGGGGCAATCCAACGAATGCCCGCGGAATGCGACGGGATAGATCTCACTGAGGTCGATTGCCTCTTCCAGAATATCGTGGCCGCGTAGGGCGGACAGTCCGGACGATTTCATCCTTACGTCGGCGAGCAGACGCGCTGGAGTGCTGATATCCCGCCGGAGGCAATCAGACCGTGAGGCCCAGCGCGCAGAGTGCCTGCGCGCTTCCGGCCCCCAGAACCACAACAGCCCAGGGCGGGACACCCCACCCCGCCAACAACAGGAAGCCCGCAAGGGTCAGAGCAAAGGCGCTGGTTGTTGTCACGGAGGGGGTCCACATGGCTGCGTACAATGCGGCCGTCAGAATACCCACCACCGAGGCGTTGATTCCTTGCAAAGCTGACTGCATCGCCGGAATCAGCCGCAAGCGCTCCCAGAACGGCAGCAACCCGCCAACCAAAAGGAATGACGGAAAGAAAATCGCCATGGTCGCCAAAGTGGCTCCCAGCCACCCGGTCGGAGCCTGATGCATCGAGGCTCCGAGGAAAGCCGCGAAGGTGAATAGCGGCCCCGGAACCGCCTGCGCTGCGCCATACCCAGCAAGAAACGCATCGTCGCTCACCCAGCCGGGGGCCACGACGGCCGCGTGCAGCAGGGGCAGCACGACGTGCCCTCCGCCGAAGACCAGGGCTCCGGCCCTGTAAAACGCGCCGACCACGCGGACCGCATGGTTTTGACTGGAGACGCCCGCGATAGGAAGCAGAACGAGCAAAGCCAGAAACGCCGCGAGAAGACCTGCGGCGATGAGGCGGGGCAGGCTGGTAACAAGCAGCCCGTCTTCTACCCGTGGCGTGTTCGCGGGCCGCGGCAGGAGCCACAGCCCCGCAGCGGCGCCGAGCACGATAGCGCCGATCTGACCGGCGGAACCCCTTGCGCCGAGTGTGACCAAAGTGGCGGCGACGGCGAGGGTCGCGCGTTTTCGGTCGGGGCAAAGACTGCGCGCCATGCTCCAGACCGCCTGCGCGACCACGGCTACGGCAACCAGCTTGAGGCCGCGCAGCCATGGGGCATGTCCAACATCTCCCAAACGGCTGATCCCGTAAGCAAAGGCGGTCATTGCGATGGCCGAAGGGAGCGTGAACCCGATCCAGGCACATAGCATCCCGAGCGGGCCGGCGCGTATCAACCCGAGTGCCATGCCGAGTTGGCTGGAAGCTGGGCCGGGCATGAACTGGCACAAGGCGAAAAGGTCGGCGAAGCCTTCCTGGCTCAGCCATCGACGCCGGGAAACGAACTCGGCGCGAAAGTAGCCGATATGGGCAACAGGCCCGCCGAACGAGGTCAACCCCAGACGGAAGAACGCTCCCAAGACCTCAAGAGGAGAGCCGTGTCGCTGGGGCATCACCGATGACGGGCGATCTGTTCCGCTGCACGCATCCACGCGTCCTTGTGGCGTTCAAAGATCTCAAGGAGCAGGTGCTGAACCCCGGCTTCGGAAAACTGGACAAAGCAATTCTTGGTCTCCTGCGGGTCCTCGGCATTCCAGCGGGTGCGCACCGAAATCGTGAAACTCCCCTCCGGCCGTTCTTCGCGCAGTCGCCGCACGATTGGCCCGGCCTGCTCGGGACTAACACTGCCGCCGATCCAAATGGGGATGGGCGCACAGGGCAGGGGCTGCATGCGCATCTGCTCGATAATGGCTGGGATCCAGCGCGGGCGGAACGTGACCGGGTCCTCCTTCCAGACTGCCCGCATCATGGCGATGCCTTCGTCCATGCGCCGCCCGCGTTCGCGGAAGGGGCTGCCCAGGGCGGCGAATTCCGCTTCCAGCCAGCCGATGCCAGCCCCGAGGATCAGGCGCCCTTGCGACAGGTTCTGCAGCGTCGCCAGTTCCTTCGCCAGCGGCAGCGGGTGGCGCATCGGTAAAACCAGTACCGAGGTCCCAAGCCCGACGCGGCTGGTGAAGGCCGCTGCCCAGGTGAGGGTAACGATCGGATCGTAGAAAAATGGCGTGGGCGGATAGTTTGCGTCTTTCGGCAGGATGACGTGCTCGCTGACCCAGACATCGTCGAAGCCGAGATGCTCAGCGTGAATAGCGGCTTCGCGGATCCACTCCGGTCCGGCATTGCGACCGATATGCGGGAGGTGAATGCCGTATTTCATGGAATTTCAGCGCCCCTTCGCCAGACTCCGCTCGTACCACTGGGCCAGCACCGTGCTGGGGAATAGCAATGCGAAATACACCAGGGCCACGATCGTGTAGACCTCCAGCGGCCGATAAGTGGTTTCGGTGATAACCGTTCCCTGATAGAGCAAATCGGGCACCGCGATGGTTGATACGAGTGAGGTGTTCTTGAGCTGAGTAATGGACTGATTGACGAATGGCGGGACCATACGGCGAACGGCCTGTGGCAAAATCACAAGCCGCATCATCTTCCAGGGGCTCAGGCCGAGTGCACGGGCCGCATCCCATTGCCCGCGCTCTATCGAGATGATGCCCCCGCGAAAAATCTCCGCATAGAACACGCCAGTGTACAGCGACAGCGTCGCGACAGCCGCGGCCGTCGCAGGGATTTGTATATTCAGCAGGACGGGCAGCGCGTAGTAGAACCAGACGATCTGCACCAAAAGTGGGGTGCAGCGGAATGCCTCGATCAAGGCGATAAGCGGCCAATTGAGCAGCTTTGACTTGGTAAGGCGGCCGAGACCGATAAGAAGCCCGATGACAAGGCCAAGGAAGACGGTGCCGACCGTGAAGGCGATGGTGACCAGAGTGCCGCGCCAAAGAAGGGGCCAGTACCTGCGACAGGAACGCAAAGTTCCAGTGGTAATGCATCAGGCAGCCGGCTTCCTGGTCGCCAGCCTCATCAGAAGGTCAGGCTGGCAGGAATCTGCTCGCGCTTCACACCCATTTGGGCGAGACCGTTAATCAACCACTCCCGCAACTGACCGATACCGCGGTTGAAATCGAGCCAGGCATTCAGGACGGTCGCGAATTCCGCGTACTGTTCCTGCGTCTGGATGCCGAGGCAGGACGGCAGCGCGATCAGCGGATCGTGCAGCAGGTGATACGTGCCCAAGGACTGATTCTTGCCTAACGCGGCTAGCCCGAGCATCGCCGCGAGGATGACGACGTCCACGCGCCCGGTTGAAAGCGCGAGGATGGCCTGGTCGCGGTTTGGGAAACCCATATTCTGCGCCTGTGGCGCGAAGCGCTTCGCCAATGTCTCGTGCAGGGAGCCGATATCGTAGCCGATGCGGATATTGGGTTTGTTGAGATCGTCCCACGTGTTCGGATCGAAACCCGGCTTGGCCAGGCATCCGAATGGATGAACGAGCATCGCATGCGTGAAGCCGATCGAAAGCGCGCGCTCTGGGGTTGGGTTCAACGCAAAGGCGAGGTCTACCTTGTTGGTCTGCAGATCGAGAATTGACGTGCCATAGGTCGCTTCAACGAACTCCAGCTTGGCATCGAAAACCTTGGCGATGCTCTTCGCCATCTCGATGCAGGCGCCACTCCATTCTCCGCTGGAGATGTCCTTGCGGAAATACGGCAGTTCACCCGGCAAAGCCGCGATCCGGAGCATCTTGGTCCGCTGCACCCGGGCGAACGTGCTCTCATTGGCGCCCTGGGCGCGTGCTTCGGAGATAATCGCTGCCGCCGGCAATAGCGCGGCGCCGGCCGCCAAGCGGCGCCGGCCTATACGGTTGGTCATGGAAGTCCGCTTCCCCCTGCTTGTGTCTGTGTGCAGGAAGCGGTTTAGCAGCCGGTCAGTCCGGCTGCGAGGCCTTATGGGCCAAAAGCGCCATCAGCCGGCGGTCCCGCCATTCCTGGCGAACTGGCGTCATGTTGGCTGGCAGCTCCGCGCGGCGCGCTATGGTCAACCTGTCGATCAGAGCCTGGGTCCAGCGGCGCGGTTTCATTTGCTTCTGCATGGTCGCATAGAGCTCCCCGTATCGCGCGCAATAGTCGGGCAGACCACCCGGAGCGTTGAGGTCGATCGTCTCGAGCGGGCCCATGAACGACCAGCGCAGGCCAAGACCTTGTTTCATCGTCGTGTCGAGATCGACGGGGGAGATCACGCCGTCATCGATCAGCCGGAAGGCCTCGGCGAGCAGAGCACCTTGCAGGCGGTTGAGGGCAAATCCCGCGACCTCCTTATTGACCGTCACGGGGGCTTGCCCGGCGCGTGCCATCAGCTCGCGCGTCCGTTGCACAACCGCCGGGTCGGTCCATGGGGCGGGGCAAAGCTCCACCAGCGGCACGAGGTAGGGCGGATTGACCGGGTGTGCGACGAGGCACCGCGCGCGCCCTGGCAGCCTGTCCGTGAACGCGCTGGCGGGGATGCCGCTGGTCGAGCTGGCGAGCACCGTGTCCGGCGCGGCCTGAGCATCCAGCTGGGCAAACAGCAGCCGCTTGTCCTCGGCCCGTTCGGGCCCGTTCTCCTGCACGTGTGCAGCGCCCTCAAGCGCCTCTTCCAGTGTTTCTGCGGCCCGTATCCGGGCAAGCACCTGGGCGGGATCGGCCTGCAGCAATCCCGCTTCCCGAAGTTCCGGCAATCGCTCGCGAATGAAGCTGCGTGAGGCACTCACCGCCGAAGCGGCGACATCCCAGATGGCCACGTCGAACCCGGCGCGGGCGAAGACGATGGACCAGGCGCGGCCAATGAGGCCGGCCCCAATGATGGCGATCTTCATAGCGCGAACAGCATACGCGCATTTCCACCGGCAATCATCGAGGCGGCGTTCGGGTCGAGGGAAATCGTCGCCCCGAGGAGGCCAAGCGGATCGTATTCACCCATGTCATACGGATAATCGGTTCCCAGCAGCACGCGATCTGCGCCGAGCAGGGCGACCAAAGCTTCGAGCTGGTGTGGAGTGAAAACGATCGCATCAACATAAACCCGCTTGAGATAGATGGTCGGGGGCTGCGGCAGATTGCCGTGGCTGTCGCTGCGCGCGCCCCAGGCATGGTCGATGCGACCCGAATAGGCAGGTAGATAGCCCCCGCCATGCACCGCCAACAGCTTCAGGTTCGGATGGCGCTGCAGCACGCCATCGAAAATCAGGTAGTGCAGTGCCATCGTGGTATCGAACGGGTTGCCGATGACGTTGTTGAAGTAATACCTGGCGAAGCGGCGGGCTTCCGTGAATCCTGCCGGATGGATCATCACGGGGGTATTCAGCGTCTCGGCCTCGGCCCAGAATGCGGCGAAGCAAGGGTCGCAAATTTCCCTCTCTCCGACATGGGTAAGTATCTGCACACCCTTGAACCCGAGCTGGCGGACGCACCGATTGAGTTCGGCAGCTGCGGCCTCACCTCCGGCCTGCATCGGCACTGTGCCCATCGGGGCCAACCGGTCCGGTCTGCCTGCGACGAAGTCCACGATGCCATTATTTACCATCTGCGTCGCGGTGATCGCGATATCCGGAGGAACCGCGTATCCGCACTGGGGCGGGGCAGGGGACACGAGCTGAACGTCGATGCCCATTGCGTCAAGGTCCGTGAGACGCTGATCGAGTTGCGTAAGGTGGCGACGGCGATCCTCATCCTGTTTGCGGGTCAGGGCGCGGGTTGGCAGGCTATAGAACTCTGTCCGAGGGTCGGGCGCGACGTGCGGGCGCGCGAATTCCGCGGCTTTCGGAATGAGGACGTGCCCATGGATATCGATTACACTGCCGCTCACGCGGACACGGGCGGTCTGCTGGCGCGCCACCGTGCGATCGTAGCGGTTCCAGTGCTCCAGCATGCTTGGCATCTCCAGGGAAGAACGGAGGTTCTACCAGCCGGGGCAGGGGAAGGAAGGGCCGGCGGCGCAGCGCCGCCGGCCGTTCAGTTTACGAAGGCTCAGCCGTTGTTGCCGTTATTCCCGTTATTTCCGTTATTATTGGCGCCGTTTGGCCCATGTTCGTTGCCGAACAGGCTGGGGCCACGGCTGTTGTTGAACCAGCCGCCGTTATTGTTGACGTAAGCGCCTCCGTTGTTGCCATTGCCGCCGTTGTTATACGCGTACCCGCCACTGCGGTACGCGCCGTTATTCCAGCCGTTATGACTGACATTGTTGTTGTTATTGCCGAACCAACCGCCGCCATTGCCCCAGTTACCGTTGTTGTTGGCATAGTTGGTGGCGTTGTAGTGGAACACGGGCAAGGTATTCAGCTGTGCCTGCGTCACGTTAGGCAGCACCAGCTTGTCGTTGCCGTTCGCATTCGCATCACCGAAAACCAGATCCCGGAAAGGAATCGCGATTTTCTTGTTGTTGGTTTTGACGATCGCCCAGACGCCATTGCTGCCGAGCAACACGTCATCGACTGAACCGATATTCTGATTGCGGTTGTTATATATATCAGTCCCAATCACCTGGCTGGCACGGGCATCGCCATTGTCGGCCAGCAGAGGGTTGCGCTGCGAAGGTCGCATATTGTTGGCGTTGTTGCCATTGTTGCCATTGTTGCCGTTGTTGCCGTTGTTGTTCGGGATGGGCATAGCGAACCCATTGTAATTTCCCGAGCCGATATGTGCATACGCGATACCGTTGGTAAAGTTGCTCGGTCCGTTGTGATTCGTGGCCCCACTATTCGAGTTGTCGTGGCTGTTCCCGACGTTACTGTTCCAGGCCATTCCGTTTCCCGTCGTTCCGGGGGTGCCATCGTTCCCGCCGTTCTGTGCCAGGGCAAGTACTGGCGAGGCGATCAATGCAGCGGCCAGAGCCGTGGCCATCAGGTATCCTTTTGTCATTGTCATGTCTCCTTGCATGCGGAGGTCGCACCGGTTTGGCCGCCGGTGCTGATCTCTGCACGAGAACAGACAGAGGGAAGTGACGTTTTGCTGCTTGCCCCGATGTGATCGGCCCAGGCTGCTTTTTGGCAATTGACCGCTAAGGCAGAGCGCGTGCCAGCACTTGCACTGAATGCACCGCTTGTCGTTTGGCAAGGTCGCGGATCTGATGACGGCAAGAAGTCCCGTCAGCTACGATGATCTCCTCTGGCGCGGCTGCACGAACCGCAGGCAGCAGCGATGCTTCCGCCATGGCGAGTGAGATAGCCTGCTTGTTCGTCTCGTATCCAAACGTTCCAGCCATGCCGCAACACGAGGAGACGATCGGCTTCACAGTCAGCCCGGGCACGCGGTTCAGCATACGAAGTGCAGCCGGGAAAGCGCCAAATGCCTTCTGGTGACAATGTCCGTGCACGTGCGCCGTTGTGGTGAGCGGGCGCAGAGGCACTTGCGGATCGTTTTTTTCAAGAAATTCCGAAAGGAGCAGCGTACGCCGGGCAACCGATGCCGCCTCGCGTGGCAGGAGCGAGCAGTATTCGTCGCGCAGCATGAGAAGGCAGGACGGCTCCAATCCGACGATCGGCGCATCTCCCGCCAGTGCCTCAATCACACGCCGCGCCTGCTCTCGCGCCCGATCAACCTGCCCGACCGAAAGCTGCGTACGGCCGCAGCAAAGACGCGCTCTCTTGGGTGAGGGGATTCGGGCACGGAAGCCAGCGGCAGCGAGAACGCGCAGCGCAGCCCGCAGATTTTCCGGTTCAAACCAGCGGTTGAATGTATCCGGGAATAACAGCACCTCGCCCTTCGGATCCGCGGGGGCGGCGGCATCGGCTTCGCTGTCGCGAAAAAAATCACGTCGCCAGACCGGGAGAGCACGATCGGCAGACAGTCCAAACCGGTGTTCGGCGAACCTGCGTAGAATGGGCCAGCGGTTTCGAGCATTGGACAGCGGAGCGAGCCACGCTGCTGCCGGCGCCAGAGCAGGTAGTGCTGCTATGAGGTGCTCTCCTGGTGTTAGTCCATTGTGTGCTGCCCGTTCCGCAAGTACTTCGATCTTCATTTTCGCCATGTCCACGCCCGTGGGGCACTCCCGGCGGCAAGCTTTGCATGACACGCAAAGGTCCAGGGCGCAGGACACCGCATCTGAAAACATCGCGTCCGGCCCGAGCTGACCGGTAAGCGCCAGCCGCAGTGTGTTGGCGCGCCCTCGGGTGACGTGTTCTTCGTCCCGCGTCGCCCGGTAGCTCGGGCACATGACACCTGCATCGAACGCGCGGCACGTGCCGTTGTTGTTGCACATCTCGGCCGCGCCGAGCATACCGCCCGGATGATCGGACCAATCGAGCCGGGGCTTGAAACCGGCTGCCGGCCCGTATCCTGGAGGATAGCGAAACAGGCTGCGGTCATCCATTTTTGGCGGTCGTACTACACGGCCGGGATTCAGCAGGCCGTGGGGATCGAACGCGTCCTTCACTGCTTCGAAGGTGCGGGTAATACGCGGGCCGAACATGGTTTCATTGAACTCGCTTCGTGCGATGCCATCGCCGTGCTCGCCGCTGTGCGAGCCCTTGTATTGCCGCACAAGCGCAAAGCATTCCTCGGCCACGGCGCGCATGGTGCGCACGTCGTGCGGGTCCTTCATATTCAGCACGGGGCGCACGTGCAGGCATCCGACCGAGGCGTGCGCATACCACGTGCCCTTGGTTCCATGCCGCGCGAACAACTCGTTGAGCCGTTCGGTGTAATCCGCGAGATCGTCCAGATCGACCGCGCAATCCTCGATGAATGATACCGGTTTCGCGTCGCCCTTCATCGACATCATGATGTTCAGGCCGGCTTCCCGCACTGCGGCGATCTCCGTCTGGAATGCCAGGTCGGCCGCACGCACCACATCCGGATGGCCGAGATTAGTCATCAATACCTGCAGCTCATGCAGCTTCGTCGTCAGCGCGCTGTCCTCGTGTCCATGGAATTCGACGATCAGCAGCGAGTCCGGTTCGCCGATCAGCATGCGGTCGATGGTGGAACGATAAATCGGGATGCCGCGGCCAAGATCGATCATCGTGCGATCCACGAGTTCGACCGCCTCCGGATCCAGCTTCACGATATGCTTCGCGGCTTCCATCGCCGCGCGGAAAGTGGGGAACTGGCAAATGCCGAGCACCTTCCGAGGCTTGATCGGATGCAACGTGAGCTCGATAGCGGCGGAGAAGGCCAGTGTGCCTTCCGATCCGACCAGCAACCTCGCCAGGTTCTCGCGGCCGGCGGTCCGCGCAGACGGGGTCAGTGCATCGATATTGTAGCCGCCCACGCGCCGGAGCTGGCGGGGGAAGCGCGCTGCGATCTCCTCCGCTTCCGCAGCGCCCAGCCCACGCAGGCGCTGGATCAGTTCGGCAATGTGCGACGGAATGTCGGCACCCAGGTTATCCGGCAGGGGTCCGAACCGGTGTCGCGTCCCATCCGCAAGGATGGCGTCTATTGCGCGGACATTGTCCGCCATCAGCCCGTAGCGGATGGATTTCGCGCCGCAGGAATTGTTGCCTGCCATTCCCCCGATCGTGCAGCGCGCATGAGTGGACGGGTCGACTGGAAAGAACAGATTGTGCGGCCGCAATGCGGCGTTCAGGTGCGACAGCACCAACCCTGGCTCCACGACGGCGGTACGTGCTTCGGCATCGACGCTCAGGATCCGGCGGAGGTATTTGGAGCAGTCGATCACCACCGCCCGGTTTACCGTCTGGCCGCACTGGCTGGTGCCGCCCCCGCGCGGCAACACAGGTACGCCTGCATCGCGCGCGATAGCCAGCGTGGCGGCGACATCTTCGATGGTTCTGGGCACCACGACGCCGATTGGCTCGATTTGGTAGATCGAGGCATCGGTGGCGTAGCGCCCGCGATCAGCGGACCCGAACAGCACCTCGGCGCTGGTTTCACGGGCGAGCCGGGCAGCAAGGGCCGGGTCGCCCGGCATCGGCCTATGGACTATGGCGTTCATATGTGGTGAGCGAGGACCTGTGATGTCGCAGACCTATCACGCCGGCCGGCATTTCCTGCAAATCCCGGGGCCCACCAATGTGCCGGACCGAGTGCTGCGCGCGATCGATAATCCGACCATGGATCACCGAGGGCCGGCATTCGGCCAGATGGGGAAGGAACTGCTGGGCGCTATCCGGCGGATATTTCAGACCACTGGGCCGGTGATCATTTATCCCGCCTCCGGAACCGGTGCATGGGAGGCGGCGCTTGCCAACACCCTGTCGCCCGGCGACCGCGTGCTGATGTGCCGCACCGGCTGGTTCGCCACGCTGTGGAACGAAATGGCGCATCGTCTGGGGCTGGACCCTCTGCTGATCGAGACGGACTGGCGGCGCGGTGCCGACGTAGAGGCGATCGCCGAAGCCCTGCAAGCCGACCGCACGCACCGGATTAAGGCGATCTGCGTCGTGCACAACGAAACCTCGACCGGATGCACCAGCCGCATCGATGAGGTGCGTGCTGCGATGGACGATGCGAAACACCCGGCGCTGCTGATGGTGGACACGATCTCCTCTTTGGCATCGATCGATTACCGTCACGATGAATGGGGCGTGGATGTTACGGTGGCCGGGTCGCAAAAGGGGCTGATGCTGCCCCCGGGTCTGAGTTTCAACGCAGTCAGCGCCAAAGCTTTGAAAGCCGCCGGGTCTGCCGGATTGCCCCGCAGCTATTGGGACTGGCGGCCCATGCTTGCTGCAAACGAAACCGGCTACTTCCCTTATACGCCCGGAATCAACCTGCTATATGGGCTGCATGAGGCGGTAAAAATGCTTCTAGAGGAAGGCTTGCCCAACGTGTTCGCGCGCCATGACCGTTTTGCCGAGGCGACCCGGCGGGCGGTGCGGATATGGGGGCTGGAAATCCAGTGCACCGAGCCACGGCATTATTCCTCGTCGCTGACGGCCGTACGTGTGCCGGAAGGGCACAGCGCAGATAATCTGCGTGCCGTTATACTGGAGAAGTTCAACATGAGCCTGGGAAACGGTCTGGGGATTCTGAAGGATCGTGTCTTTCGCATCGGACATCTGGGAGACTTCGGCGATCTTCAGCTGATTGGAACGCTGAGCGGGGTGGAAATGGGCTTGCGCACCGTGGGCATTCCGCATCGCCCGGGCGGCGTGCAGGCCGCGATGGACTACATGGGAGGAAACGCCTGAAACGATGTCATCCTGCCTGCATGTTTTCGCGCAACCGACGCGGCGATCTCGACCTCCTTCAGCCGAGGCAAGCTTGCCGGGCTCCAGGTTGTAACGCACGAACTGCTCCCGTAGCGTCCCTGCCGTTCAAAGGCAGGAGCCATGAATGATCGAGGTCTGGAGCTGGCCGACACCGAACGGTCACAAAGTACACATCGCGCTGGAGGAGCTCGGCCTTCAGTACAAGGTAATTCCCGTCAACATCGGAAAAGGCGATCAGTTCAAGCCGGAATTCCTGACCATTACCCCGAACCACCGTATCCCGGCTATCGTCGATCCGGATGGGCCGGGCGGTAAGCCGCTACAACTTTTCGAATCCGCCGCGATTTTGATCTACCTGGCGGAAAAGACCGGAAGCAGGATGCTCCCATCCGATCCTGCCGGGCGCTACACGTGCCTGCAATGGACGATGTTCCAGATGGGCGGCATTGGTCCGATGTTCGGCCAGTACAACCACTTCGCGAACTACGCGCCGGAGAAGCTTCCCTACGCCATCGAGCGCTACGCCAATGAGGTGCAGCGGCTGCATCGTGTGCTGGACAAGCGCCTGGGCGAAGCGGCCTATCTGGCCGGCAAGGACTACACGATTGCGGATATCTGCACCTTTCCGTGGATCCGTAATCCCGACCGACGCGGCATCAACCTGGACGACTATCCCAACGTGAAGCGCTGGCACGATACCATTGCCGCGCGTCCTGCCGTTCAAAAGGGAGTGCAGGTGCTTGCGGAAAATCAGCGCAGCGGGCCGATGACCGACGAGCAACGGGACATTCTGTTCGGGAAGACGCAATTCGCCAGGCGCTGAGAGCACAGGTAAAGCTTGGCCAGGGAGGCAGAGCCTCCCTGGCTTGGCACTTAGCTCGTGTGACTGGGATTATCGTCGCACGCAATGGCCGGTGCGGCCGCAAGACCCGAGACAACAAGGGTGGTGGCGGAGATGCCGCAGATCACCGCCAGAGCAAGGATGACGTGCTTCAGCATGAGTTCTCTCCTTCCCGATCAGGACGGTCAGACATTAGTGAGGTCCTGGCTATTTGCCAACTCTCAAGCGGCTCAGGCGCGGGAAGTCGGCTCTTTTGCCCGCTTCGCCTCATCGGACGCCCGCCACAGATACCACGCCGCGGTCGAACGGAACGGCGCCCAGGCCTCGCCGATGACGGCCAGATCCTTTGGCTTCGGCTGCTCGCCCATACCGTAGAGCGCGCAGTAGCCGTCGCGCACCCCGAAGTCATCTACCGGCAGGATATCAGGTCGCCCCAGCGTGAAAATAAGCAGCATCTCGACCGTCCACTGCCCCACCCCCCGAATGCTAGTCAGCCGCTCGATCAGCTCCGCATCCGGTATCCGCAACGCCTGCCGCCGTGTCGGAATGGTCCCATCCAGCGCCCGGGAGCTGATCTCTTGCAAACAGGCAATTTTGCTTGCCGAAAAGCCACACCCCCGCAGCGTCGCCTCCGGCGTGCTCAGCACCTGCTCCGGTGTTGGGAACGCAAAACCGGGGTGGAGCGCCGCGAAGCGCGCCAGAATTGCCCGCGCAGCCTTGCCGTGTAGCTGCTGGTGAGCGATCGCCCGCATCAGGGCCTCGTAAGGGCTCCTCCCTCGCTCAACCTCCAGCCGCGGGCGCCCGACTCGCCCGATCAGCGCGGCCCATGTCGGGTCGCGCCCCAGGTGCTGGACCGCCCCATTGGTTTTCACTTAGACTTCGTCCGCCAAAGGCAAAAGCCGAGACCATTCCTATGACCTGGTTGGACGAGACCGGCTGGAAAGCTGAGCAAGAGCAGGACTTGGATCGGCAGACAGCGAGCCTGGCGGCTGTGGCCGTTACCCTGTTGCTGCTGGTGATCGGGCTCTACCTTGTCCATGAGCTTCATAACACCACGGTTATCGAAGACTGTCTCCTCTCTGGCCGCACCAACTGCATGGTGATTTCTGGCTCCTGATCTTCATGCCGCTTGCAGGGTCCGCTGCGGATTGCGCGAAGCGGCCTTGACCATGTCGGCACCTTTCTCCGCCACCATGATCACTGCGGCGTTGGTGTTGCCGGACACCATGGTGGGGAAAATCGATGCATCGATCACCCGTAATCCATCGATCCCGTGCACGCGTAGCTGATCATCCACCACTGCCATCCGGTCGCTGCCCATCTTGCAGGTGCCGCAGACATGATATGTGGTCTGGCCGTTGATCCGGGCGAATTCCAGCCACTCCTCATCCGTCCTCACCTGCTCGCCGGGGTTCATCTCCGGTCCGCGATAGCGATCCAGGGCTGGATCATTGATGATCTGACGGCCGATCTTCATCCCGGCTACCACTGTGCGTTGATCCAGTGCATCCGCAAGGAAATTGGGCCGGATCGCCGGGCTAGCATGCGGATCAGGCGACCTGGCGTGAATTGTGCCTTTGGACTCCGGGCGACACTGATATACCGTTATACCGTGAGTGTCATGCCCGGCTTGCTGTCAGAATGCCGCGATGGAACATGAAATACTTCGCGATCTCTCTGGCGAAATTCAGACCGCGGATCTGCTCGTTCAGCGTGTTCGGCAGCTTCACTCGCCAGTTCATGCGTGGGGCGAAGTGGTCTCGGTAGTTCTCACCTACACCCGGCAGTGCATGGACAACCGGAAGACCGAAGCGACTGCAACAGCTCTGGCTGTCCAATGCCTGACAGTTCCAGCAAATGTGGTGATTTGACCGCGCCGGCTGCGAGGAGGACCTCCGCGTTGCAGCGTGCCTCGTGTTTTTGGCCGCCCTCCACATAGCGAACGCCGACAGCACGGCGACCCTCCAAAATGATGCTGGCGGCATGCGCATCGGTTTCGACCCGAAGATTCGACCGGGACATTACCGGACGCAAAAATGCCCGCGCAGTGGACCAGCGACGGCCGTTCTTCTGTGTCACCTGATAGTATCCAAAGCCCTCCTGCCGGCCGTTGTTGTAATCCGGGTTGTGCGGCCAGTCTTCGCGCGCTGCGGCTTCAATCACGGCATCGCATATTTCGTGACGTTCGATCATATGGGCGACGTTCAGCGGCCCGCCTTTGCCGCGGGTATCATCCCCTTCACCCTCGAAGTGCTCGAATTTCCTGAAATACGGCAGAACGGACTCGTAGGACCAGCCCCGGTTACCAAGCTGTGACCACGTGTTGTAGTCGAGCGGATTGCCACGGACATACAGCATGCCGTTTATCGAGCTCGATCCACCCAAAGTTTTGCCTCGCGGGATCGGAATTGACCGGCCGCGCCGTTATCTTCCGGTTCGGTCGCAAAGCACCAGTTGCAGCGCGTGTGGTTCAAAAACTTGTTGAACCCGACGGGGATGTGAATCCAGAAATTGTCGTCTTTCGGCCCGGCTTCGAGCAGCAAAACCCTTACAGACGGGTTTTCGGTGAGCCGGTTGGCCAGAACGCAGCCGGACGAGCCGGCGCCCACGATGACGTAGTCCCATACTGGCACGGTGTCGGGCATTGTTCGCTTTCCTCCGTGGGCCCGACCATCGGCCTTGTTCGTGCGAATATCTCCCTTCTTGACGCAGCCTGCTCCCCTCGCCACGGCCCAGTGCACTTCCACCTCCGCCCGCGTACAAGTGAGCGGTTCCTCTGAGCCGCGCGTCAGCGAGCGCGAATACCGTGCTGCGCGAAAACGGTATCAACCGCAACGATGGGCCGTCAGCCAGTACCGGCTGGCCGAGGATCTGGAACGTTTGTCCAGCCATGCTGAACCGCCCTCTACGTGGACCCGGCCGGCTTGGGAGGGCCGTTCCGAGACTGCTTCTCGGCCGCCTTCTTCCGCCCCTTCTGGCTGTGCCGAGGCTCCGGCGTGGGCTGCCACTCGCCCTGATCGGCAAAACGGTCGGGGAACTCGCCCAGATTCTCCTGGATTGCCGCCTCTTGAACCCCCTCCGGCTGTCCGGTCGCCATAGTCGGGTGCGTCATCGGGTTCGGAAGTTGCCCAGCGCCGCGGCTCTCCTCCATTCCCACCAGCTCCCGCGCCCTCTCCCAAAACTCCAGCGCGTGTCCTTCCGGCCGGCCGTCCTGTTCCCACAGGTGATAGGCGGTCTCCCGGATCCGCTGCTCGCGCGTCGGCTCGTGAATGTCCAGGGGGTTGTCTGCCATCGCTGCTCCCTTCCTCGGTTGCCTCCGAGAGCGCGTCAGGCTTGGCCGCGGTTCCGAGTTGCGATCAAATCACGAAATGCTGCGACGCAGCAATTCCCGGTCGCGGCACCCAATATTTCGTCCCCAACTAGGACAGGAGCTTTCGTGCTCAATCGAACTCCGCCTGAAGCAAGGCTTCTCTCGCTCGCTCTCCAGGGTGGCGGCTCGTTCGGCGCCTTCACCTGGGGGGTGCTTGACCGGCTGCTTAGCCACGATGGGCTTGGCCTGGATATCATCAGCGGGGCCAGCGCGGGCGCGGTCAATGCGGTGATGCTTGCCGATGGGTTCGCCGAGGATGGGCGCGCCGGCGCACGCCGCAGGCTGAACGATTTCTGGGGCAGCGTTGGGCAGGCGCCCAGTCTGCCCGGCATCGCCTCCTCACCGACGCTGGCGGCCATGGCAAGTCTGGCCTCTCCGTACCAGTTCAACCCGCTGGGTTTGAACCCGTTGCGAGACCTGATCGCCCGGTACGTGGATTTCAATCGTCTGCGTGCCGCCTCTCCTGTCCGGCTGATCATTTCAGCCACGCGGGTCCGGGACGGCCACCCACGCCTGTTCAGGGAGGATGAAATCACCCTCGATGCGGTCCTCGCCTCCGCCTGCCTACCGTTCTTGCAGCAAGCCGTCGAGATCGAGGGCGAGGCCTACTGGGACGGCGGCTACAGCGCCAACCCGCCACTGCGCCAACTCGTGGTCGATATGCGGTCAACCGAAGTGCTGTTGGTCCAGTTGGTCCCTGAATTGCACGAACTGGTCCCCCATCTCTCGCACGATATTGCCCAGCGGGTCCGGGAAATCGGGTTTAACGCCTCGTTGCTACAAGAGCTCGAAGCTGTCGAAGACCTCCGCCGGGCGTGCAAGGGTCCGAAGCTGTTTCGCTCTGAGCTGTGCAGGAAACTCGACGCTTTGCATTTCCAACAGATTGCTGCTGCCGACCATGTGGATGGCCTGGGGCGAGAAAGCCCGCTCAACACTTCCCCCCTATTTCTTGACCGTCTGCATGACGCCGGATGGCGTGCGGCGGAAGACTGGCTGCGTCAGAGCAATCTTTGAAGCCGCGTTCGCAGCGCCCATAAGATGCCCGCGCCGATCACACCCGCGATCACGTCATCCGCCATTATGCCGACCGCATCTTTCCGGCGATCGGCCCATGCAACGGGACCCGGTTTAACGATGTCGAGCAGGCGAAACAGGGCGAACGCGGCAAACAGGCCCGGTACGGACAACCGGCGCAACCCGAGCAGCGTGACCCACTGGCCTGCGATCTCGTCGATCACCACCCAGCCCGGGTCGCCTTCGACTCGCGTCGCGCGGATGGCCCAAAGCCCCCCAAGGGCGGCTGTGGCCGAGGCTGCCATCAGCGTACCAGCTGGCCCGAGCATGAGCCGGCCCCCAGCCAGCACGGCCGCGGCGGAGGCCGCTGTGCCCGGCGCAACGGGTGCGTAGCCGGCCCCAAATCCGCTAGCGATGAGGCGGGCGATTGTCATGCTACGCGCTGCGGCACGATCCGCGTCATCCTTCATGCCGGGCAGACGCCATCCACTGAGCGATGAGTGATGTGTCCGGCTCGTTCCGCCGTGCGCAGTAGATCACGGCGTTTTCCAGCACCCGCTGCACATAGTTCCGGGTTTCCCCGAAGCCGATCAATTCGATCCAGTCGATCATGTCGATTGCGCCGTTTCGGGGATCGCCGTTCTTCGCCAGCCATTCCTGCACCTTGCCTGGACCGGCGTTGTACGCCGCAACCGCAAGCGGCAAAGAACCCTCGAACTGAGCCAGAAGTTCGGTGAGAACGTTCTCTCCTATCGCCATATTGCGCCCGGGATCGGTCAGCGAAGCCGGATCGCTGCCCGTCCCGCCAGCTTGCCGCGCGGTGCCGGGCATGAGTTGCATCAGTCCCCGTGCGCCGGCAGCGCTGACCACCCCGTGATCGAAGCTACTTTCCTGCCGGATCACCGCAAGCACAACCGCCGGGTCAATGTTGCTGACTGGTCGGTCAACCGGCATCGGCCAGCCTGCATCCGGCAGCATGCCTCCCTGCAGGCCGATATGGCGGGCGATAAACACGGCGGTATCCGGCATGCCCAAAGCGAGAGCGAGGCGGGCACACAACGCCTGCGATCTGGGGTCGGGCGTGATCTCGTTCATGCGCAGAAGGAAGGCGCGCGCGCGACCCTGCTCACCCCAGGCTATCAGGATCAATGCCGCCCGTACGAGCTCATGCCCCGAGAAGTCCCAGGCCTGCTGAGCGGTGAAACCGGGATCCGAAAGTGCCTTGATCTCAGCCGCCGGGTCCTTGCCAAGGGCATGCGCGGCGATTTGGCCGTAAAACGTGGTGGGCCATGCCGCCGCCGCCTCGAACGCCTTCTGCGGGCTCTGGCCGGCTTCCTGTTGTGCGCGGCCAAGCCAATATTGGGCCCGGCCCTGCGTGATCGCGGCTTTGGACACGGAAGCGAGCACATTGAACCGATCCATCGCAAGGGATGGATCGTGCAGCCGCCGAAGCGCAATAAATCCGCTGAGAAACGCCGCATCTGCAGTGTTGGCGACTGAAGCCCCGGCCGATTGATCGTCGGCCATCAGAAACGCGCCTTGCGGATCGCCTGCTCCGAGTAGCGCACGCGCCAGGATATTGCGTTCCGCCCAGAAAGCGTCATGGTGCGAAGGGTCTGCCGCCTCGGCAGCGAATCCCCTGTCTTTCCAGAACTTCAACGCCTCGGAATCACGTTGCGCCCGCCGAAGAGCTCGCGCTTCGTCAAGGACGAAGCCGGGGCTCGAGGACTCCGCCGGAGGCAACGCCTGCGCTTTTGCCAAAGCATCCGGGCCGCCTTGGGCAAGCGCGATTCGAACGTGGGCGGCTTGCCGTGTCGCGGCTGGAAGGCGGGGAATTTCCGCCGCTGCGGCGGGCGGATCGCCCCATGCGAGCTGTTCAAACCGCGCTTGGTCGTCCGCAGGGCTCAATATCGCCCCGAACCGCTTCAGGAATGCCTGAGACTGAGGTGCAGCCAGTCCCGAACGCCAAGCTTCTCTTGCGTCCTTCTCGGCTGCCGGCGAGTCTCCGGAATCTGCTTCAACCGAAGCGCAACGGGCGAGTGCCCCCGGGAGTGTGATGGGCCGAACGCCACAGGCAGCGATCAGATCTGCGGAGTCGGGATCGTCCGTGATTGCCTCCTGCCGGCGCCGGTCGAGCAGAGTTTGGCTGGGCCAGTCGGGATTCTCCGCCATGAAGCGAGAGATTTCCCCCGGAGTGGCCGCGCCAGGGGTCAGCATGCGGAGGTAGGTGACCAGCTTCTCGGCTACAGCGTCGGGGGCTGTGGCGGCTATTCCCTGGGCAAGGCCCCATCGGCCCGCGCGGAGCTCTGGCAATGGGTTGCTCTCAGCGCGGCAGGCTGGCGCCGCGCCAAGCACGATCAGAAAGAGCGGCAGGAGCCGAATCGGCCGGGCCATGGATCCTATCTATAGCTGATGCGTGCCGGCGGGAATCGCCTCGACACGCCCGCTTGTGTGGTCCCGTTTTGCCGCCTAGCTTGGCCCGTCGTTGGCTTGCGGGAGGTCTCCATGTTCAAGGGTTCGTTGGTCGCCCTGATCACGCCCATGCGTGAGGACGGCTCCGTCGATGAGAAAGCCTTGGCAAACTTCGTTGATTGGCAAATCACGGAGGGGACGGCTGCGGTGGTCCCGGTTGGCACCACCGGTAAATCCCCCACCCTCAGCCACCAGGAGCATCATCGCGTTACCGAAATAGCCATCGAGGTTGCTAAAGGGCGTGTGCCCGTAATCGCCGGCGCCGGCTCCAACAGTACAGGAGGAGGCAATCTCGCTGACGCGGCATGCCAAGGAAGCTGGAGCAGACGCCGCGCTGATCGTGACTCCGTTACTACAACAAACCGACGCAGGAGGGGATGTACCTGCACTTCAAGGCGATCGCGGACAGGGTCGATCTGCCGATCATTATCTACAACATTCCGCCTCGGAGCGTCATTGACATGAGCGTGGAGACCATGGCGCGGTTGGCGAAGCATCCGAATATCATCGGCGTAAAGGATGCCACTGCCAATCTGGCGCGCCCGCTCCATACCCGTCGTGCATGTGGAGCCGGTTTCTGTCAGTTGTCGGGCGAAGACCACACCGCCGTGGCGTTCCTCGCGGCCGGTGGTGATGGTTGCATCAGCGTCACTGCGAATGTGGCGCCACGACTGTGCAGTGACATGCATACCGCATGGCAGGATGGCCGGGTCAATGAAGCAATCGCCATCCAGGACAGGCTGCTGTCCGTGCACGACGCTCTGTTCTCCGAGACCAGCCCCGGCCCCGTGAAGCATGCAGCCAGCTTGCTCGGCAAATGCACCGAGCGGTGCCGGTTGCCGCTGGCTCCCCCACTGGAGGGCACGCGACAGAAAATCCGCACTGCGATGACCGAAGCAGGGCTGTTGAACTGATCATCGTCAGATCCATGTTCGTTTGTTCATGGCCGAGGGAAAAAACAGGAAGGGTCTGATCACGCACGGGATCGCGGCGCAGAACCGCAAGGCGCGCTTCGATTATACCATCAAGGATACGGTAGAGGCCGGTCTGGTTCTACGGGGCCCCGAGGTCAAGAGCCTTCGGCATGGCCGCGCGGCACTATCAGATGCCTGGGCCGGCGAGCGGGACGGCGAGCTGTGGTTGTTCAATATGTATATCCCGGAATATCAGGGCGGCGTGCTATCGCGCTTTGAGCCCAGAGCTCCCAGAAAGCTGCTCCTGCAGAAAAAGCAGATCCGCCAGCTTGTGGGTGCGGTTACGCGAGAAGGCATTACCTTGGTGCCGCTGCAGATCCACTTCAACGACCGCGGACGGGCGAAGGTCCTGCTCGGCGTCGCCGAAGGGCGAAAGAAGGCTGATAAACGCTCGGCCGTTGCCGAGCGCGATTGGCAGCGCAGCAAGGCGCGGCTGATGCGCGCGCGAGGCTGATAAAGTTCGGGCCTCTCCGACTGGAGAGGCCCACGAAATTCACCAGTTACTGCTGGCTGCTGTTGCCGCTGTTGTTCATTCCGCTGTTCATGCCGTTCGCACTGGCCATCCCGGATTGGTCGTTATGGTTGCCGGGATTGGTCGCGTTGTAGCTCTGGTTGTAGCCCTGGTTTCCGTTAGTGTTGTTCGTGCCGGAATTGGAGCCGGAGCTGCCGTTATAGCCATTATTGGTGTTGAAACCATTCTGGCCCCTGCTGAAGTTCCCATTAATTCCGTTAGCGCCGGGATTGGCGCTACCGTTGTAGCTCTGGCTATATCCCTGGTTGGAATGCTGCTGCCCATTCATTCCAGTATTATAGTTGTAATTCTGATAGTTGCCGTTTCCCTGGTTGTACTCTGCTTGCCCCTGGTTGAAGCCACCGCTGCTCATGTTGTTACCGTAAGGTTGTCCCTGGGTAGTCATACCATAATTGTTGGGCGGAGCACTATTGTTGTAACCGTTGTTCCCGTTTGTTGTAACCGTTGTTCCCGTTGTACGGTCCAGAGTTGCTGCTTGTAAATTGCTGATTCGGCTGACCCAGCAAATTCAGATCAGCAAGCGTGCGGTAATTCAACACCCATCGGGCCGCAAGCCACGCTGCTGCTGGAAATCGCGAACCGCGGACTGCGTCTCTGGTCCCCAGACGCCGTCAATATTGCCGTGATAGAACCCCATCTGCTGCAGCCGGTCCTGCAGGTGCTGCACCATTGTCTGGCTCAGCGGCCCCACCGCGTTCTGATCATTCGGGTTTTGGTTTTGATAATTCTGGCCATATTGCATGGCCTGATTGCCATTCTGGAGCCCCTGATTGCCGTTGCCGTATTTCTGGGCGAGGGCTGGGGTCGCGGCCAGTGCACTTATGGCCAATACGGTCGCGATCTCCGCTGAATTTCATCTCGTCCTCTCCTTGACGTTGCAACGCCTCCAGCGGACCACGGTCCCTGGATGCGATGTTCAGAGGACCACCCCGTCGCTATCCAGTTCTGCGAGGCGCATCCCAATCAGAGGCGCATCACAATCAGGGGACACCCCGTTCGTCTTCGGTCCTGGTTTCGGCCTGCGGCCTAGGATTTGCAGCTCGATTTGCAAAAGATGTGCGGAACGCGACCATATAATTCACTGACAAATCGTGAGTTACTCTCCAACGACTCCGCAACGGATCAAACTCCAACCCTGCGTTTGCCGCAATGCGGAGTCCGGCTTTCCGCGCGCAGGCGGACAGCTCTGCCGGGGTCGTGAAGCGTCTCCAATCATGCGTCCCTATTGGCAGCCAGCGCAGCAGATATTCGGCGCCGATCTTGGCGGCCAGGAAGGATCGTGCCGTACGATTGAGCGTGGAGATCACAACGAGACCGCCCGGTTCAGCCAAGCGTGCTATCGCTTCCAGAAATGCTCCGGGATCAGGAACATGTTCCACGACCTCTAGCGCCGTAATGATAGGGAACTGGGCTCCTTCCGTCGCCAGCTGCTCGGCTGTGGCGCAACGATACTCCACCGGCAGCTTCTGCTGGGAAGCATGGGCCCGCGCAGCCGAAACGGTGGCCGGGGCGGCATCAATCCCCAATACCGAGAAGCCGCGCTTCGCCAGTGCTTCCGACGCAATGCCGGCGCCGCAGCCTACATCCAGGAGGCATATCTGACGCTGCCCCGGGAAGGCTCGCGCTGCCTCGCGAGAGATCCAATCGATCCTCGTTGCGTTCATCCGATGCAGCGGGCGCATCGGTCCCTCCGGATCCCACCAATCAGCGGCCATCGCGTCGAAGCGCGCGAGTTCAGCTGAGGAGACGGTCATCTCTCGCATGTTGCTCCCCATGTTCCGGGCCGTTATGTGTGCCCGTCTCCACATCTGACCACTCACCGATCACCTCTCCAGACCCACTCATGCGCCTCGTGATGAAATTCGGCGGCACGTCCGTCGCCGACCTGGATCGCATCCGCAACGTGACCGCCCGCGTGAAGCGTGAGGTCGAGGCGGGACATCAGGTAGCCGTCGTTGCCTCGGCAATGGCCGGGGTCACCAATCAGCTGGTTGGGTGGTGCCAGGCGCTGTCCCCGCTGCATGACGCGCGCGAATACGACGCGGTGGTGGGGACCGGGGAGCAGGTCACAACCGGGCTGCTCGCGATCGCGCTACAGGAAATCGGGGTGGAAGCACGCTCCTGGTTAGGCTGGCAAATTCCCATCCGCACCGATAATGCCCACGGCAAGGCCCGGATTGTCGAAATCGACGGGGCTGAACTGGCCCGTCGCATGCAAGCTGGACAAGTGCCGGTGGTAGCGGGGTTCCAGGGTGTCTCGCCCAACGGCAGGATCACTACTCTTGGCCGGGGCGGGTCCGACACCTCGGCGGTCGCACTGGCCTCGGCGCTGAGGGCCGATCGGTGCGACATCTACACCGATGTCGACGGCATCTACACGACCGACCCCAGAATCGTGCCCAAGGCACGCAAACTTGCGCGAATCAGCTACGAGGAGATGCTGGAGCTCGCCTCGGTGGGCGCTAAGGGTACTTCAGACGCGAAGTGTGGAGCTGGCGATGAATGAACGGGTGCGGGTGCAGGTGCTTTCCAGCTTCGAGGACTTGCCCGGAACCTTAGTGGTGGATGAGGATGAGATCGTGGAGAAGCAGAACGTCTCCGGAATTGCCTACTCGCGGGACGAGGCCAAGATAACCGTCCGCCAGGTACCCGACCGCCCCGGCATTGCGGCCGCGATATTCGGGACGCTTTCCGACCATAGCGTCAACGTCGATATGATTGTGCAGAACGTGTCAGCCGATGGAACAACCGATATGACGTTCACGGTGGGCACAGCCGACCTCCCCCGCGCCCGCCTGGCGCTGGACGAGGTCCGGCCCCAGATCGGCTACGGAGAGATTTTGGCCGATCCCGATGTTGCCAAGATAAGTGTCGTGGGGGTTGGAATGCGCAGCCACGCCGGAGTGGCAAACACAATGTTCCGTGCTCTTGCCGACAAGGCCATCAACATTCAGGTAATCTCCACCAGCGAAATCAAAGTCAGTGTGCTGATAGCTGCTGAGTACACCGAGCTTGCGGTGCGCGCCTTGCATACTGCGTATGGTCTCGATGCTGGCTGACCCTACGCGGGAAGAAAATCAGGCCGCGCGCGCGGAGCTGCAAAGACTCTGGGCCCGGGGCATCGACTTTCTCGGCTGTCGCATCGCGGTTATGGGCGGCGCAATGAGCTGGGTCAGCGAGCGCCACCTGGTCGCCGCCATCTCCAATGCCGGCGGGTTCGGTGTGATTGCCTGCGGCTCGATGTACCCGGATGCGCTCGCGGCCGAGATCGCCGCGACGCAAGTTATGACCGATCGCCCGTTCGGCGTGAACCTGATTACTATGCATCCGGCCCTGGGCGACCTGATCCGTGTCTGCCTTGAAGCCCGGGTGGGGCACATCGTCCTGGCGGGTGGTGTTCCGTCGGGGGGTGCGATTCGTGCTGTCAAGGACAGCGGGGCAAAGCTGATCGCCTTCGCGCCCGCTCTTGCCTTGGCCAGGCGTCTGCTCCGGTCGGGGGTCGACGCGCTGGTGATTGAGGGATCCGAGGCCGGGGGCCATATCGGTCCCGTGTCTCTCAATGTGCTGGCCCAGGAAATCCTGCCACACATCCAGGAAGTCCCGGTCTTCGTGGCCGGCGGGCTTGGCCGCGGCGAGGCCATCCTGGCCTATCTGGAAATGGGCGCTGCGGGGGCGCAGCTCGGCACCCGGTTCGCGGCCGCCTGCGAGTCAATCGCCCACCCCAACTTCAAGCGGGCTTTCATCCGGGCTGCCGCCCGCGACGCCCTGCCATCCGTTCAACTCGATGAGCGGTTCCCGGTCATTCCCGTTCGTGGACTCCTGAACGACGGGACCAAACAGTTCCTGGCGCATCAGGCTGACGTTATCCGCCGGTTCCAATCCGGTGAACTGTCACGGGAGGCGGCGCAACTCGAGATCGAGCATTTCTGGGCGGGCGCTTTGCGACGCGCCGTGATCGAGGGCGACGTGGAGCGTGGCTCGGTAATGGCCGGTCAGTCGGTCGGCATGGTTACGGCCGAACAGCCGATCTCCGAAATCATCGAGGAGTTGGTGTTCCAGGCGACTGCCGTGCTCATCGCACGCCGTCGGCTCGCAGACGGGATTGTCCTTGCCTGACGCCAGCCAGATTCGGCCACGCCGTCTTCTCGCCCGCTTGCGGACTCTCCTATCGAATGGAACCGCGACACTTCCCGCTCTGGTCCGCCTGGTGGCCGAGGAGATGGCCGCCGCAGTCTGCTCGGTTTATATCAGGCGGCCCGGCGACATTCTGGAGCTGCTGGCAACCCAGGGCCTTGATCCCGCTGCCGTCGGGCGCACCCGCCTTCGGGTCGGCGAGGGTATCGTCGGTATGTGTGCTGCATCCGGGCGGGTGATGAACCTGGCGGATGCCCAATACCACCCCGGGTTTGCATACCGGCGCGAGACCGGTGAGGAACACCTTTCCTCCATGCTGGCGGTTCCGGTCCGGCGAAGCGGCCGAACGCTCGGCGTTCTCGCTGTTCAGGACGAAGCGCCACGGCAATACGGTCAGGAGGCGGTCGAAGAGCTGGAAACGGTCGCGCTGCTTGTTTCCGGCGTTCTAGCCCAGGCGGGAGCTTCGGGCGGATCCGAGGAGGGCGTCGCCGGAACCGTGCCGAGGACGTTTCGCGCAGTCACGTTGACCAGCGGCATCGCGATTGGCCCGGTCGTGCTCCATCGCGTCCGGCCTGCCGCCGGTCCGTTGCTCGTGGACGATCCGAAAACAGAGCTGGAGCGCCTGCACACTGCGGTGGAGCGGCTGCAGCGGGGTCTTGACGAACTGCATCTCCGCTTGCCTCACGGTGGGGAAGAACAGGCAGCGCCGCATGAAATCCTCGATGCCTATCGCCTCGTGGCCGCCGACGCCGGTTGGCTGCAGCGGGTATCCGACGCGGTGCGCGACGGGTTGTCGGCCGAAGCGGCTGTGCAGCGTGTTGCAGCCGAGGTGCATGACCGTATGCGGCGCATTGTCGATCCTCAACTTCGCGAGCGGCTGGCCGATCTGGAGGACATGGCAGGGCGACTTTTGGACGAATTGGGGGGCACGGGCTCGGTGTCCTCGGCGCCGGGCGCGATTCTCATCGCCAGACGGCTGGGACCGGCCGCACTACTCAGCTGGCACCAAGCCGGAATTGCCGGACTCATAGTCGAGGAAGCCAGTCCCACGGGTCACGCGGCGATCCTCGCTCGGGCTCTTGGGCTACCCGCGCTGGGCGGCGTGCGCGGCGTTTTATCTGCCGCGGCCTCCGGCGAGCAGGTGATCGTGGATGCGGACGAGGGTGAGGTGCTTTTGCGTCCGGAATCCGACCTGCGGCAGGTTTATCAGCGTGCCATAGCCGCCCGGAACGAGGCGGCAGCCGGGTGGGCGGGCCGGCGCGACGAAAAAACGACGACCCTTGATGGCGAGCGGATCCGTCTCATGCTGAACGTCGGCCTCACCCTTGAATTGGATTTGCTCGACCGAACGGGGGCCGAGGGGATCGGATTATTCCGGACCGAGATCTCGGCGCTGGCTCGTGGTGGCGTGCCCGATCAGGCTGAGCAGACGGCACTCTATAAAAAGGTTCTCGATGCAGTTGGCGAGTTGCCCGTGACCTTTCGCACCCTTGATCTTGGGGCCGACAAGCTCATGCCGGGGGCCGATCCGCCGGAGGAGGACAACCCTGCCATGGGCTGGCGCTCCCTTCGTGTGGGTCTCGACCGTCCGGCGATCCTGAGGCGGCAGCTACGCGCCCTGCTTGTTGCGGCCGAGGGACGCCCGCTGACGGTCATGTTTCCGATGGTCGCAACGGTGGCCGAATTCTGCGTCGCTCGGGATCTGCTGCTGGCCGAGGCAAGACGTGTCCGCCCGGCTCCCGACACGCTGCAGATCGGCACCATGCTCGAAATTCCTGCCTTGCTCTGGCAGATCGACGATCTGATGGAGGTGGCCGATTTTGTTTCCATCGGCTCGAACGATCTTTCACAATTTCTATTCGCCGCAGATCGAGGGGCACCCGGCCTGTCGGGGCGTTATGATTTTCTATCGGCTCCAATGTTAAACCTGCTGGAGATGATATTGAACCGGGCGTCATCCGCGCGGGGCGGATGCGGTATACCGGTATCGCTCTGCGGCGAGGCGGCTGGGCGCCCAGTCGAGGCAATGACCCTCGCGGCCCTGGGATTTCGGACCCTGTCTATGTCCGGGACCGGCATGTTGCCGGTGCGCTCAGCGCTGAACAGATTGGAACTCAGTCGGTTTCGGCCCGTTCTGAGTACATTACGTAAGGGAGCCCGCCGTGGCGAGAGCCTGCGTGGGCCAATAGAGATCTGGGCGAGAGAGCAAGGCATCCAGATTTGATCCGGGATGTCAGCGATTCCGGTTAAAGCTTGGCAGCATAAGCAGATCGCGTGTAAATGGCCCCGCCAGCCGCTCCGCGGCTTTGGCGAGGCAAATTCGTGCGGACAAGGGTCGGACTGCCGTGTTGCGGGACCGCCAAAACATGCCGGTCGAACATCGGCCAGACTGCAAGAGTAAATTGGTTGCGCCCCGCGCAGCATCCGATCTCGCGGCAGCACGGGAGCGACTTGGGGTCACTATTGAGGAGATGGCCGCCCGCCTTCGGATCCGTGTGGCCTATCTTCAAGCCCTCGAAGATGGCCAAATCATTGAGCTTCCCGGAGGCGCATACCCATTAGCTTTCCTGCGTTCTTATGCGCAGGCCCTCGGTCTGGACCCGGACGAGCTGGTGCGTAGGTACAAGGCCGATGCCTCATGCCTGGTGGGGCGCAAACCGGAGCTTGCGTTTCCGGCGCCCTTGCCGCAGCGGGGTCTGCCGGCCAGTGCCATGACGATGCTGGGGCTGATGCTCCTCGTGTTGGCTTATGCGGCATGGTACAAGCTGTCGGCAGACGGGCGCCTCCCGGCTGAGACGATCGAGCCGGTGCCCGCCCGCATGGCGTCGCTGGTCGATCAAACTGTCGCTCCCACAACACCCCCTACGGGTGTTGCCAGTGGTGGGCCGAATTCGGAGGCCAGGCCGAGGATATCGCCGGCCGTGGCCGCCCCCGAAATGGCAAGCAATCTCTCCCCAAGCGCGGCCGCCGCCGCCACTCCGCCTTCCAAGCCCGACCCGGACACAAACGGGAGCCAGGCGGATGCCGGGACGGGAACAGCTCTCGCCATCCGTGCCAGCACGGACGCCTGGGTCCAGGTGCGTACTCAGAGCGGGCTTGTGTTGCTGAGCCGGATCATGCATGCCGGGGAAACTTGGTCCTGTACCCGATCGATCGGGCCTTTTGTTGACCACAGGTAACGCCGGCGGAACCGAACTGGTAAAGGATGGTGTGGCCAGCCAGCCACTCGGTGCCTCCGGCGCCGTGCGCCGGGACTTGCCATTAGACCCCGACAACGTCGCAACTCTGGTCCAGGCTGCTGCATCGCGGTAGCAGAAGCTAGCCGAACGCACCATTCTAAGCCGGAGCGGACGGAGAACCCCGTAGCATGAGCTATCGCCCCTATCAGCAAATCACGCGCCGCGTTTCGCGACAAATCCAGGTCGGCCGCGTTCCGGTCGGCGGCAATGCGCCGATCAGTGTCCAGACGATGACCAACACCCTGACCACGGACGTGGATGGGACTATCGCGCAGATCCGCCGGGCCGAGCTTGCCGGTGCCGATATCGTCCGCGTCTCATGTCCGGATCGAGAGAGTGCGCTGGCGCTGAAGGATATCGTGCACGAGGTCAACGTGCCGATCGTCGCGGACATCCACTTCCACTACAAACGGGCGATCGAGGCGGCCGAAAGCGGCGCCGCGTGCCTGCGCATCAACCCGGGCAATATCGGCAGCGACGAACGGGTGAAGGAGGTCATCAAAGCCGCCCGCGACCACGGTTGTTCGATGCGGATTGGCGTGAACGCCGGATCACTCGAAAAGCACCTGCTTGAGAAATACGGCGAACCGAACCCTGAGGCGCTGGTGGAGAGTGCGCTCTATCACGCGGATATTCTTCAACAGCATGATTTCCACGAATTCAAGATCAGCGTGAAAGCCTCCGACGTGTTCCTGGCGGTAGCCGCCTACCAACAGTTGGCTGACGTCTGCGACCATCCCTTGCATATCGGCATCACCGAGGCGGGGGGGCGCCGGATGGGCACGGTCAAGTCCTCCATTGGCCTGGGATCATTGCTCTGGGCGGGTATCGGCGACACGATGCGTGTCTCGTTGTCGGACGAACCGGAGGAAGAGGTCCGGGTCGGGTGGGACGTGCTGAAGGCGCTCGGACGGCGCCACCGCGGCGTGAAGGTCGTTTCCTGCCCGTCCTGCGCCCGCCAGGGCTTCAATGTCATAGAGACGGTTAGGGAGCTTGAAGATCGGCTGGCGCATATCGAAACGCCGATCACGCTCTCCATCATTGGGTGCGTGGTGAACGGACCCGGTGAGGCGCTGATGACCGATATCGGCGTGACTGGGGGCGGCGCCGGGCGGCACATGGTTTATCGCGCGGGCAAAACTGATCATACGATCGGGGCCGGACGCATGATCGATCACATCGTAGAACTGGTGGAGACGAAAGCGGCGGAGCTGAAGGCGGCACGACCCGAGAAGATCGCGGCGGAGTAGTGGGTGCGAACACCCCAATTCCGGACACCGGTGGTCAATCCGAATCATAATGAGGTCTACAGATGAGCGTAAGTCGAAACTCTCTGGCGCAACAGGAAGGCGGCGAGCCAGGTTGTGCCTGAACTTCAACCCATTCGCGGCACCCGCGACCTGATCGGCGAAGACCAGCTTCGCCACCAGCATGTCATCGACACCGCACGCCGCATCGCAGCTCTCTACGGCTTCGAGGAATGGTCCACACCGCTCTTCGAGGACACCCGCGTCTTCACCCGAACCCTCGGTGAAACGTCCGATGTCGTTACGAAGGAAATGTATACGTTCACCGACCGCGGCGGTGAATTGCTTACGCTCCGCCCGGAAGCAACCGCAGGCATCTGCCGCGCCTTGGTCAGCAACGGCCTCACCCAGACCCTGCCCCAGAAAGTCTTCTATACCGGCCCGATGTTTCGCTACGAACGGCCGCAGAAAGGTCGCTATCGCCAGTTCCATCAGATCGATATCGAGCTGATCGGATCGCCAGAACCGCTTGCGGACGCCGAGGTTATCGCATGCGGCTGGGATGTCCTCTCCGGCCTGGGGGTTGCCGCCGACACCACCCTGGAAGTCAATACCCTTGGCGACAGGGCAAGCCGCGATGCCTATCGCAGCGCCCTCGTTTCCTATTTCCAGCCGCATAAGCACAACCTGTCTGAGGACAGCCTGAACCGGCTGGAGCGCAACCCGCTCCGAATCCTCGACAGCAAGGATGAGCGAGATAAACGTATCCTCGCCGACGCGCCGACGATTGTCCCCTATCTCACGGAGCAGGCGGCGAAATTCTACGCCGATCTTAAGCGCCATCTGGATCGGTTCGGTGTTCCCTACCGTGAGAATCCCCGCATCGTGCGCGGCCTCGACTACTACGGCCACACCGCGTTCGAATTCGTCACCACCCGCCTCGGCGCCCAGGGTACCGTCCTGGGTGGCGGCCGGTACCGACGGGCTGGTGGAGGAGATGGGCGGTCCGCCGATCCCTGCGGTCGGCTGGGCGGCCGGTATCGAACGTCTGACGATGTTGCTGGATTCGATGCCCCCACCCCCCGCCCCAGTCGCAATTGTTCCAATCGGAGACGCCGCCGAAGCGGAAGCTATCGACCTGCTCCGGACCCTTCGCCACCAGGGTATTCGCGCCGAAATGGCTTATCGCGGCAATCTCCGCCGCCGCATGGAGCGTGCCAACAAAATTGGCGCTCGCGCGGCGGTGATCCTCGGTGATGACGATCTCCGAGCCGGAGTAGCTCAACTCAAAGATCTCGCTACCGGCACGCAGGAACCGGTGTTTCTGCCGGAGCTTATCGCCCGTCTGAAATGAGCCTATCCGTAAAACTCGATCGCATCGCCGCCCGCGCAGAAGAACTGCGCACTATGCTTTCCGAGGGATTAACGGGCGAGGCGTTTGTCCGGGCCTCCAAGGAACTGTCGGAAATCGAGCCTGTTGTCTTCCGCATTGACAACCTGCGCGATGTAGAACGCGCCTGCCACGAGGCCGAGGCCATGCTGACCGATCCCGAAATGCAGGAACTGGCCGAAGCGGAGCTGCGCGAGCTCAAGAACCGAATTCCCACGTTGCAACGCGAGATACGTGTGGCGCTCCTCCCTAAGGACGAAGCCGACGAACGGAGCGCGATCCTGGAAGTCCGCCCAGCCGCAGGTGGCGATGAGGCTGCCCTTTTTGCCGCACAGCTATTCGCCATGTATCAGCGTCACGCCGCCCTGAAGGGTTGGCGCTTCGAAATCCTCGAATACAACGACACCGAGCTGGGCGGACTTAAGGAAGGCATAACCGAAATTACCGGCCGCAACGTCTTCGCCCGGCTAAAATACGAATTAGGCGTTCATCGCGTGCAGCGCGTGCCCACTACCGAAAGTCAGGGCCGCATCCATACTTCCACGGTTACGGTCGCCGTGCTTCCCGAGGCCGAAGAAGTGGATCTACATGTCGATGAAAGTGACCTGCGGATCGACGTGTTCCGCGCTTCCGGTGCCGGCGGACAACACGTCAACAAGACCGAAAGCGCGGTCCGGATCACGCACATTCCAACCGGCATCGTCGTCGCCATGCAGGAGGAGAAAAGCCAGCACAAGAACCGAGCCAAAGCGATGAAAATCCTGCGGGCGCGACTCTACGAGCAGCAGCGTGCCGCTCAACATGCCAGCCGCGCCGCAGACCGACGGGCGCAAGTGGGCACCGGCGACCGCAGCGAGCGTATTCGTACATACAACTTCCCCCAGGGCCGGGTCTCTGACCACCGGATCAATCTCACCCTTTATATGATTGACCGGGTCATGCAGGGCTACCTCGACGAGTTTGTCGATGCCCTGACTGCTGAGGATCAGGCCGCGAAGCTCGCCGCAGAGGAGTGACGGCTCTCAGGAAGTAAGACGACCGAGAATATAGCCGATCCCCAACGCGATCAGTGCAGATGTCAGCGGCTGGTCGCGAATAACCTCCGACAATCGCGCCACTTGCTCCTGTGCCTGCCCGGCCGCCTGATTGTACATGCCCTGGGCCTGGGTCTTCATATCGCCCGCCGCCGAACCGATTGTCTCCTGCACGCGGCCAACAGTCTCGCGGGCGGCGCCGGCAACCTTGTCGCTCATGCTCTTTCTCCTTCAGTGGAACACCTTCGCAATAGAGTGGCTCCTCACCCGCCTCCGTTGCAATGTGCCGGACGAGCTTCAGCTTTCAGGAAAGCTTGAGCAGGTAAAGCCCTTTCGAGAGCTGCGGACCGAGCCCGCTCCGCTCAGCCAGCATGCGTGGCTCACTCTCATTGGCCCGCATCCCGGCGGCTTCCAGTGCCTCATCCCATTCCCGAGAGGAGAATTCTCCCCGTCCAATCAAAAAGACGGCGTGCAGCTCGCGGCGCGCCTCCCGGCTCAGATTGGCTATCTCACGCTCCAGCTGGCGCAGCGCGTCTGCCATCGTGCTCCCGCGCAGCGGTTCAAGGTCCGAAAGCTCTCCTGGATTTGCACCTCCACGGTGAACCTGCTCGCCTCCCGTGGTGTCTTGGCTGACATCGCTGCGGACCAGTCGACTTGCAAGGCGATCGGCCATGTCCGCTGCGACATCACTTAAATGAATGATCTGCCGAACCTGATCCGTGGTGATATAGTTGAGCATGTGACCGCCCCGTCCGCCTAAGACCGCGCAAGGCAGAACGAGGCAGCTTTGCCCACGGTTGCGGGGAACCTTTTGCCCCGTAGCAGCGCTTTAGCCCGTCATAGGGCCGTTTGCCACTCAGTCCTAATCACAACTCAGGGCACCAGCCACCCGAACAACGCCCTTCGGGCCGGTTCGATAAAGCGGGTCAATGTGCGCGCTGGACGGTATAGTCCGCTGCGTCACAAAGCATGGTGCGCACGGGAGTGTCTGGAAACACCCCCAGCGCAAGCTTGGCCTCCACGGTGAACGCCGCCGCTCGGTCCACGGTAGATTGAATAGCGGAGCAACTGGCCATCAACTGCCGCGCCCGGGAGAGATCCGGCTCTGTCTGCGAGCAGTTCTCAATTGTACGCTGCCAAAACGCCCGCTCCTCGGCACCGCCGCGCTGATAAGCAAGGAGCACCGGCAGGGTAATTTTGCCCTCGCGAAAATCATCCCCGACCGTTTTCCCGAGACGGTCCTGATCCGCCGCGTAGTCCAGCGCATCATCCACGAGCTGGAATGCCATGCCGAGACTTCGTCCATAGCCGGCAAGTGCTGCCTCCTCAGCTTCGGGACGATCCGCAACCACTGCTCCCACCTGACAAGCCGCCTCAAACAAAGCAGCCGTTTTGCCGCGGATGACGTCCAGGTAGCGGTCCTCCGGCGTCGAAAGGTCGTGCTGGGTCACCAGTTGCAGTACCTCGCCCTCCGCAATAGTCGCAGAAGCGCCCGCCAGGATGCTCAGCACTCGCAGAGAGCCATCCTCGACCATCAGTTGAAACGCACGCGAAAAGAGAAAATCGCCTACAAGCACGGAAGCCTTGTTGCCGAACACTGCATTCGCCGAAGCTGAACCCCGGCGTAGAACGCTTTCATCTACCACGTCGTCATGCAGAAGCGTGGCGGTGTGGATGAACTCTACGCATGCCGCAAGATTGATATGCCGCGAACCTCCCTCGGACCCGGGTACCCGCAGAGCCGCGCGGCGGCCAGCGTGAGAAGCGGACGCAGCCGTTTTCCTCCGGCCGCTACGATATGGGCGGCGAGCTGGGGGATCAGGACGACCGGGCTATCCATCCGCGCGACGATGGTATGATTGCAGGCGGTAATGTCCTCCTGCAGCAGCGCGGTCAACCGAGCAAGCGCATCGTCCTCGCCGAACGGTATCCGCTCGGCAGGCTCCAGGCTCGCGGCGCGTCCCAAATCGGTCTCCCAGCTTGCATCAGCGGCGGCCACTTGCTCCATATCGGCCAGCCGGGAAGCCGGTCAAGGAAGGAGGCACAACCAGAGGATCTGACATGCGCGTTGTGGCCACATCGAACGATCCTGTCCGGCTCAGTTTCCTGACCGCCTTGCTGGCCGACGCTGGAATTGAGGCTACTCTCTTGGACCTTCATGCCAGCATCATGGATGGCAGCGTGAGTGCCATTCCCCGGCGCCTGGCCGTCGCCGAAGACGATGAGCGCCAGGCCCGCCGGGTTCTGGCTGAAGCCGGTGAGCTGTAAGTGGAGCTGACCGAGGGATTTTTGTTGGGGGGTCGCGTTCGCTACGCCCAGCCGCGGGAGGGCTTCCGCAGCGGAATTGAGCCGGTGCTCTTGGCAGCCGCGATTTCCCGCGCGAGCCGGCGATCTCGTAATTGACGGCGGCTGCGGTGCCGGCGCCGGACTGCTTTGTCTCACTGCGCGGGTCCCGGGGGTTCGGGGAATTGGGATCGAGCGCGAATCCTTGATCGCGGAGATCGCGAGACGAAATGCCGGTTCCAACGGGTTCACCGAGATCGCGATCCAAACCGCCGATCTCACTGTCCTTGCTCTTCCCCCGGCGGATCATGCATTTGCTAACCCTCCCTACTACTGCAGCCCTGGAACGGTCCCCTCAGACCGCGACCGATGCTTGGCCAAGCACGCCGCGACCGGCGTCATCACGGCTTGGATCCGAGCGCTTGCGGCTCCCTTGCGCCGCCGCGGCACGCTGACGATTGTGCTGCCCCCGGCGGTTATTCCTGAAGCGCTGGAAGCGCTGGAAGCGAGCAAATGTGCTGCCGCCTGCATGTTCCCCTTGTGGCCAGGGTCGGGACGGGCAGCGAAGCTCATTCTGCTGCAGGGGGTGCGCGACGGCAGAGGGAAATTGCGGCTCGATCCCGGCTTGACGCTGCACTCCGCCGACGGCGGCTTCACCCCCGAAGCTAATTCGGTGCTGCGGGACAATGCCACCCTGGAGCTGACTGGCCATGGAGCGCCACACTCCCCCTTGCGTGAGACCGCGTCTCCCCCTAGTCGTTTCGATCAGGGCCTCAAAGAAGCTACAACCACAGGGAGTCCAAGATGAAGATAAGGCAACTAACACAAGGGCATTCGCGTCGGGACGTGCTGCGGTTCAGCGGTGGGCTGCTCGCCGGCGCCGCTCTCACACTCCCGAGCGCGGCGCGCGCCCAGAACCAGCCTCCCATCGGCACGTGGCCAGCCGGTGTCTCTGGCAACACGGTGTTCGTCGGCATCAGCGTTCCACGGACAGGCACCTATGCGGTTCCCGGAGAAGACGAGCTGAAGGGGTATCTGCTCGCGATTGAGCATATCAATGAGGGCAACGATCTTATCAAGCAAATGGCCCCAAAGGTAACCAAGGGGCTGCTAGATAAAGAGGTCATCTACGGAGTAGCGGATTTGGAAGCCAATCCCAACGTCGCCGTGCAGAACCTCTCTCGTTTTGTCACTCAGAACAAGGCTATGGTCACCACCGGCTCCTGCTCTTCCGCCGAAGCCGTGGCTGACAACAAATTCGGGCAGCGCGAAAAGGTAATTTATCTGCCGGGCGTATCTGGCTCCAATGATACGACAGGGAAGGATTGCGTCCGCTACTCCTTCCGAACGTGCTTTTATGGCCAGACTTCCTCTGCGGCGCTGGCACCTGTTCTGGTGAAGCATTTCGGTCAGAACAAGAAGATCGCGTTCCTGACGCCGGACTATACCTACGGTCACACCGTCCGGGCCTCCATGCAGGAGTACCTCGGCAAAGCCGGCTGGACCGTCGCGACCAACCAGGTGTGTCCGCTCGGTGCCCCTGATTATAGCTCTTACCTGCTTAACATCGCCAATAGCGGTGCTGATGTATTTATCAATATCAACTGGGGCAACGATGCCGTTCAATCTATCAAACAGGCGAACGGCTTCGGCATTCTGAAGAAGATGCCATTGGTTATTGCCTATTCGGTGCCCTTCATCGCGCGTGAAGTCGGGCCCGAACTTACCCAGGGGGTCTATACCGCGACCGACTTTTGGTGGACCGTCGAGGACAAGTATCCATTGACTAAACTATTCGTTGAAGCCTTTCACAAGAAATACAACTACAATCCGGAATGGAGTGCGCAGGACGCCTACTTGCAGCTTGCGTGCTGGACCCGCATGGTCTCCGAAGCGGGGACCTTCTACCCGCCTGACGTCATCAAAACCTATGAAAAAGGCGAACACTTCAACTCGCTTGTTGGGGAGGTCTGGTTCCGTCCTGAAGACCATCAATTGGTACGTCCGGTGATGATTTAGCGCGGCAAGAAGCCGTCGGACATGAAATCATCGGACGACTACTGGGAAGTGCTGGACATTCTGCCCGGCGAGGGGTTGATGCAGGCGCCCGGCGCATTCGGCTGCAATCTTGGACCGTATACTTGACGTTCAGCAATGCAGCCGGCCAGATTTGGCCGGCTGCATGAGTGCCGGGAGACAGCTATGCGTTGCGCTTTTCCCGTTACCATCGTGCTCCTGGCTGCCTGCACTCAACAGATAAAGGCACCGGAAACGGTAAAATTACCGTCAACCGGTAATGCCATCACCGTTCGCCTATCGAACTTCTCCTTCACACCGGATCATCTTGTGTTGCATGCAGGACAGCCGGTCACTCTTCATTTGCTTAATGAGAGCCATGGCGGTCACGATTTCAGCGCTCCAACGTTATTCGACGCAAGCGCCTTTCCTGCTGGCACTGTCGCTCCAACCGGAGGAGTCATTGAAGTGCCCGGCGGTGAAGCGCAGGATATCTCCTTTACACCGGAAAAGCCTGGCTCCTACCCATTCGAATGCACGCATTTCTTGCATAGCGTATTTGGCATGACCGGGACTGCGGAGGTTGTGCCGTGAATGCGCTCTTTATGACTTGGCCCTCATCCGAATCACCCAGCCCTTAAACGCCGTCAGCAGCGCGGCAATGAAGTCCCGTGTCGGTTGGTCGGTCAGCTTGCCCTCCGCATCGAATTTGGTCTGCGCCTGAGTGATCATCACCTCTGGCCTGTTCATGACATGCCCATTCAGGAACACGAACATCTGGCGTAAATGATACTGGGCTCGTGCCGTGCCTAGTGTTCCCATGCTTGCGCCCATAATGGCGATCGGCTTACCGTCAAAGGGCTGCTCAGGCGGGCGCGAAACCCAGTCGATGGTGTTCTTGAGTACGCCAGACACAGAATAATTGTATTCTGGTGTCACGAGGAGCAGCCCGTCAGCTTCTTTCACTACGCGGCGGAGCTCCTGCACCGCCGATGGGAATCCCTGCTGCTTGACATCCTCATTATATAGCGGGATCGGCGCAATATCGAAGGTTTCGATCGACATGCCAGCGGGCGCTAATTCTCTCGCAGCCCGCAATGCGGCAGCATTATACGAGCCTTTTCGTAGGCTGCCAGCAATACCCAGAATACGCAGAGTCCCGTTGCTCATACT
>CAWCHQ010000003.1:0-1097500 GCA_963795415.1 uncultured Pseudomonadota bacterium | reverse complement strand
ACCCGTGAGGGAAAGGTGAAAAGCACCCCGAGAGGGGAGTGAAAGAGACCTGAAACCGGATGCCTACAAGCAGTCGGAGCCGCCGAGGCGCGCGAGCGCGGGTGTGGTGACGGCGTACCTTTTGTATAATGGGTCAGCGAGTTTCCGTATGTGGCGAGCTTAAGCCGTTAGGTGGAGGCGCAGCGAAAGCGAGTTTGAAGCGGGCGTAGTTCTGTCGCGCTTTGCGCGACGGGGCGTTTCAGTCACATGTGGAAGACCCGAAACCGAGTGATCTAGCCATGGCCAGGCTGAAGGTGGGGTAACACCCACTGGAGGGCCGAACCCACGCCTGTTGAAAAAGTCGGGGATGAGCTGTGGCTAGGGGTGAAAGGCCAATCAAACTCGGAAATAGCTGGTTCTCCGCGAAATCTATTGAGGTAGATCGTCGTGTGTTTACCTGCGGGGGTAGAGCACTGGATGGGCTAGGGGGCCCCAAAGGCTTACCAAACCTAACCAAACTCCGAATACCGCAGAGTATAGCGCGGCAGACAGACGGCGGGTGCTAAGGTCCGTCGTCGAGAGGGAAACAGCCCAGACCATCAGCTAAGGTCCCCAAATGATGGCTAAGTGGGAAAGGATGTGGGAATTCCAAAACAACCAGGAGGTTGGCTTAGAAGCAGCCATCCTTTAAAGAAAGCGTAATAGCTCACTGGTCTAACAGAAATCCTGCGCCGAAAATGTAACGGGGCTCAAGCCATCTACCGAAGCTATGGGCTGCAGCAATGCAGCGGTAGCGGAGCGTTGCCTAAGCCTGTGAAGCCATATCCGTGAGGAGTGGTGGAGGTATGGCAAGTGCGAATGCTGACATGAGTAGCGACAAACAGAGCGAGAAACTCTGTCGCCGAAAGTCCAAGGGTTCCTGCGCAAGGTTAATCCGCGCAGGGTGAGCCGGCCCCTAAGGCGAGGGCGAGAGCCGTAGCCGATGGGAACCAGGTCAACAGTCCTGGGCCTGCTGGAAGTGACGAACGCTGAACTGTGTGCGGGCTTAGTGGATTGCCCGTGCTGGGGAGGCGTTCCGGGAAACAGCTCCAGCGTATAGACCGTACCCGAAACCGACACAGGTGGACTGGTAGAGCATACCGAGGCGCTTGAGAGAACGATGTCGAAGGAACTAGGCAAATTGCTCGCGTAACTTCGGGATAAGCGAGACCTGCATGCGGGCAACCGGGTGTGGGTGGCACAGAGCAGGGGGTGGCGACTGTTTAGTAAAAACACAGGGCTCTGCGAAGTCGAGAGACGACGTATAGGGTCTGACGCCTGCCCGGTGCCGGAAGGTTAAGGGGAGGGGTGCAAGCTCCGAACCGAAGCCCCGGTAAACGGCGGCCGTAACTATAACGGTCCTAAGGTAGCGAAATTCCTTGTCGGGTAAGTTCCGACCTGCACGAATGGCGTAACGACTTCCCCACTGTCTCCGGCATCGGCTCAGCGAAATTGAATTCCCCGTGAAGATGCGGGGTACCCGCGGTCAGACGGAAAGACCCTATGAACCTTTACTGCAGCTTTGCAGTGGCAGCAGGAGAACTCTGTGTAGGATAGGTGGGAGGCTTTGAAGCGTGGGCGCCAGCTTGCGTGGAGCCAACCTTGAAATACCACCCTGAGTTCTTCTGCTGTCTAACCGCGATCGGTCAGCCCGGTCCGGGACCCTGCATGGTGGGCAGTTTGACTGGGGCGGTCGCCTCCCAAAGTGTAACGGAGGCGCGCGATGGTGGGCTCAGGCCGGTCGGACATCGGCTGCTGAGTGCAATGGCACAAGCCCGCCTGACTGCGAGGGTGACAGCCCGAGCAGAGACGAAAGTCGGCCATAGTGATCCGGTGGTCCCGCGTGGAAGGGCCATCGCTCAACGGATAAAAAGGTACTCTAGGGATAACAGGCTGATCTCCCCCAAGAGTCCACATCGACGGGGAGGTTTGGCACCTCGATGTCGGCTCATCACATCCTGGGGCTGGAGCAGGTCCCAAGGGTTCGGCTGTTCGCCGATTAAAGTGGTACGTGAGCTGGGTTTAGAACGTCGTGAGACAGTTCGGTCCCTATCTGCCGTGGGTGAAGGAGACTTGCGAGGCGCTGTCCCTAGTACGAGAGGACCGGGATGGACGCACCTCTGGTGCACCGGTTGTCGCGCCAGCGGCACCGCCGGGTAGCTATGTGCGGACGGGATAACCGCTGAAAGCATCTAAGCGGGAAACCCTCCTCAAAACCAGGTCTCCCTTAAGGGCCGTGACAGACCATCACGTTGATAGGCCGGGTGTATACGTGCGGCAACGCACTGAGCTGACCGGTCCTAATCGCCCGAACGGCTCAAGAACAGTGATCGGTGGTCAGTGATCGGTTCCCCGGGTCAGGCCTGGGGATACTGGATCAGTGGCGATTGATCCCCATGCATGGAAATCATCCTCAGCAGCACGCAACATCATTGCACCGGAACCTGTATGCTGATCATTGGCGCTTGCGTCCCCAGGCCCTACCTGGGGAACTGGCCACTGATCACCGACGGATCGACTGGACGATCTGGTGGCTATGGCGGGGGGCCCGCACCCGATCCCATCCCGAACTCGGCCGTGAAAACCCCCAGCGCCCATGGTACTGTGGCTCAAGTCACGGGAGAGTAGGCCGCCGCCAGATCTTCCAGCCGATCCGTCCCGCCGCGCCAGCCGCGCGGCTCCCAACGCGGGGTGGAGCAGCCCGGTAGCTCGTCAGGCTCATAACCTGAAGGTCACAGGTTCAAATCCTGTCCCCGCAACCAGATTATCGTTTTATATCAATAACCTAGAAGCCGCCTCAGGGGCCACAACCAGGCGGCTTTTTTTCATGTCCGCGCGGTGTCCGCGTTCGGCGTAGAGACCGGCTAGGATCCAACATCGAAGCGATCTCACCAACTAATTCGATCGCGAAGCCCCTCCACTCGCTCGCAGGGTAAAGGACCACACGCTCGATCAGAGGACGCACGTGCTCGATTGCCTGAGGTGGACCCCGAAATCTGGACAGGTGGCTAAGAGAGACTCTCGCTTCTGGAACGGCCGCGGGCCGGGGTTGACAGATGGCGCATATTCGCAAGAAGCACAGCGTTGATTTCAAGGCGAAGGTGGCCTTGGCGGCGGTGCGCGAGGACGGCACCGTGGCGGAGCTATCAAGCCGATATGGGGTGCATGCGAGCCAGATCCATGCGTGGAAGAAGACGCTGGTCGAGGGGGTTGGTTCGCTGTTCGCCCGGGGGAAGGCAGGAACGTCGGAGGGCGCCGTGGCGGACGAGGCGCAACTGGCCAAGCTGTATGAGAAGATTGGCGAGCTGACGGTCGAGCGCGATTTTTTTCGCAAAAGGTCTGGGCCATGAACCAGATAACGCGGCTGTCGCTGGTCGACAGGTCCGACGCGGACCTGTCGATCGTGGCGCAGTGCCGGCTGCTGCAGGTTGCGCGCTCGACGCTGTATGACCGGGCTGCGCCGGTGAGTGCCGATGATCTGCGACTGATGCGGTGTCTGGACGAACAGTATCTGGCGACACCGTTCTACGGATCGCGTCGCATGGTGGCGGTACTGCGCCGGTCCGGCGAAGTGGTGAACCGCAAGCGGGTGCGCCGATTGATGCGTCTGATGGGGCTTGAGGCGATTTACCAGAAGCCGAACACCAGCCGGCGTCACCCGGAACACAAGGTGTATCCTTACCTTTTGCGAGATCTCCTGATCGATCGACCCAACCAGGTGTGGTGCGCGGACATCACGTACATCCCGCTGGCGAAGGGTTTTGTGTATCTGGTTGCTGTGATGGACTGGTTCAGTCGGCGTGTTCTGGCATGGCGTTTATCGATCGGGCTGGACATGGCATTCTGTGTCGAGGCTTTGCAGGATGCGATGGATCGATACGGGCAGCCGGGCATATTCAACACCGATCAGGGTGTGCAGTTCACCAGCGGGGATTTCATTGACGAACTGGCGGCCCGCGGGGTGCGGATCAGCATGGACGGCAAAGGGCGATTTTTGGACAACATCTTCATCGAGCGCCTGTGGCGCAGCCTGAAATATGAGGAGGTGTTCATCAAGGCGTACGCCTCGGTTGGTGCGGCACGTGGCGGTATCGGCAGGTGGCTGGCCTTTTACAACGAAGTGCGTTTGCACCAAGCGCTCGGTTATCGAACGCCGCGCGAAATGTTCGAGGCCGCGCCGACCTGTGGATATGTGGACAACGCCAGCGCGTTGACCACATCCCCACAGGCACCACAACAGCAACAAAAGGGGTCAATCGACGATCAGAACGTGCTATGCAGCTTCGCTTCCCCCTCGCACGGGTAGCGGGATTCGTAACCGGCGGGAGTCTCTCTTAGCTCAACCCGTTTCCTGTCCAATGGATGGGGTCCACCTCAACCGCTTGGCTGACGCACGCCGTGAATGCCTGCCGAAGTTCTGAAATCCGATGGCGGTAGACTTCCCCGAGGCTGGGATGTAGCCGCGGCAGCTCCCCTGAGGAGGTGTCCGCCAATCCCGTTTCTAATTCCTGCGAATTCGTCACGTTACTCAAGCAACTCTGAATTCAATCCTGTCGAGGGCTTCTTCTTTAAAGATGACACGCTCGATGCGCCGCCGTATCCGTGTCGCCTCCAAGGTCGAACTCAAAACCAGGATCATGGCTTATCTTCAAGATCTCAATCGTGATCCGGTCCTCCATGCACGGACCTATCTAATCGGCGCCGCCGCACGATAGGAGTTGATCCATGGAAGCACTGTACCAGTGTGAACGTCCTTCTGCTCCAGGGCCTTACCGGGCTTGCCAGCGCGTCGGCGCTGTTCCTGGTCGCCGCCGGGCTAACGGTGATTTTCGGGGTCGTCCGGATCGTCAATTTTGCTCATGGCAGCCTGGCGATGCTGGGGGCCTATATCGGCTGGACGGTTCTGACCCGTCTTCCACCGACCCGGGTGGGGTTTGTGCTGGGCGTCATCGCCGCCACGCTGGCCGCTGCGCTTTGCGGCGTGCTGCTGGAAGCCGGGCTGCTGCGACGGATTTACCGGGCGCCGGCCCTGCTGCAGCTTCTGGCGACCTTTGGCGCGCTGCTGATCATCCAGGATCTGACGCAGCGTATCTGGGGTCCGGCGGATCTGGCGATTCCGCGCCCGTCCTGGTTGCGCGCCGCGGTGCCGATCCTGGGCAACCGGTTTCCGGTCTATGACCTGGCGCTGATCGGTGTCGGCCCGGCAGTGCTGTTCGTGTTGTGGCTGGTGTTTTCCCGCACGCACTGGGGCACACTGGTGCGCGCCGCCACCGAGGACCGCGAGATGCTGGGTGCGCTCGGGGTGGATCAGCGCCTGCTATTCACGACGGTGTTCGCGCTTGGCTCCGGGCTTGCGGGTCTTGGCGGGGCGCTGTCGCTGCCAGACCAGTCGGCCAATCTGCAGATGGACCTGACATGGGTCACCGATGCCTTCGTTGTGGTGGTGGCAGGAGGGCTCGGCAGCATGCTCGGAGCCTATCTCGCGGCGCTGGTGATCGCGGTGCTGCAAGCGTACGGGTACGCTGTTTCTGCCGGGATCGACGCTCGTACTGGGTTTTGCAATCATGGCCGTGGTCCTGATGATCCGGCCCCAGGGCCTGCTCGGGCGGATCGTCCCGGAATCGGGCGTCACGGCTCTGGCCGTGCCGCTGCTGCGCCGGGCTTCGCCACCTGCCCGCGTGGCGGGCGCTGCCGCTCTGGCTGTCGGCATCGCAGTTCCGTTCGTCGTCGGCCCCTATGCCACGACGGTGCTGACCGAAGCCGTTATCGCAATCCTATTTGCCGCCAGCCTTCACCTGCTCATGGGTCCCGGGGGCATGCCGAGCTTCGGCCACGCGGCCTGGTTCGGCCTCGGCGCCTATGCCGCCGCCCTGCTGGCCGCGGCGAAAGCACCGATGCTACTGGGGCTGGCCGCGGGTTTCGTGCTCGCAGGCGTTGCGGCGGTCGGATTTGCGGCCTTCACCGTACGGCTGGCCGGAGTGTATCTGGCGATGATCACGCTGGCCTTTGCCCAGATCGTCTGGGCGGGCGCATCGCAATGGGAGGCGCTGACCGGCGGGGATAACGGCATCCTGAGCGTCTGGCCGCCTGCCTGGGCCGGCTCTACCGCGGCGTTCTACTGGCTGGCGCTGGGCATTTCGATCGCCGGGACGCTGCTGCTGCGCCAGGCGATTTATGCCCCGTTCGGGTTTGCGCTGCGGGGGGTGCGGGATTCGCCCGCACGTGCCGCGGCGATCGGGCTGAATGCCGTCGCGCTCCGGATTGTGGCGTTCGGTCTGGCTGGCGCTGCGGCGGGGCTGGCCGGAGGGTTGTTTGCCTTCGCCAAGGGCAGCGTTTTTCCCTCCTATGCCGGTATACCCCGCTCGGTGGACGCGCTGGTGATGGTGCTGCTCGGCGGCGTCCACGCTGCCTCGGGCCCGGTTATCGGTGCGCTGGCCTATACCGGTCTTTATGACACCCTGTTGGGCGCTTCCGGCTGGTGGCGCCTGCTGCTGGGGGCGGCGATCATCATCCTGGTGGTCGTCTTTCCTGATGGCTTGGCCGGAGGCAAGCTGGGCCTGGGACGCCGTCCGGCCGGCGCATGACGACCCCTGTTCTGGCGGCAAGCGGGCTGGGCAAAGCCTTCGGCGGCGTGAAGGCGGTGGATGGCGTCTCGCTCGCGCTTTCCCGCGGCGAGATGGTGGCGCTGATCGGCCCCAATGGGGCCGGAAAATCGACCTGCTTCAACGTCCTGGGCGGCCAGCTTCGCGCCGATTCCGGGCGGGTCGTGCTGGAAGGCCGCGACGTGACCGGTCGCACCCCGCGCCGGCTTGCCCGCCTGGGCGTCGGCCGGACGTTCCAGGTGGCAGAGACCTTCGCCTCCATGACCGTGCGGGAGAACGTGCAGCTCGCACTGCTCGGTCATAACGCGCAGATCTGGCGTTTTCTGCGGCCGACGCGCAGCTTCCTGGCTACCGAGGCGGACCGGCTTCTGGCGCGGCTCGGACTGGCAAACGAGGCTGAGACCCAGGCCGGGGCGCTGGCGTACGGCGACAACAAGCGCCTGGAACTGGCCCTGGCGTTGGCCGGTGATCCCATTCTGCTGCTGATGGACGAGCCGACGGCCGGCATGGCCCTGGACGAGCGCGCCGAGCTTATGCGTTTTGTGCGCGAGCTCGCGTCGGAGCAGGGTCTGGGGGTGCTGTTCACGGAACATGATATGGATGTGGTGTTCGGGACCGCCGACCGGGTTCTGGTGCTCGACCGCGGCCGGCTGATTGCCGAGGGCGACCCGGACGCCATCCGCTCAAACGAGACGGTCCGCGCGGTCTATCTGGGCGTGGATGCGGGAAGCTAGAGCTAGACGGCGGCAACCCCATTCTGCCGCTTCGGTCGGAAGGTCACAAGACAAGCAGTTTCAGGCTGACTGTATCAGCTCTAATCGGTGCAGCTTTCCTCGCACCGGAAGGGGGACTGACCTTCCAAAGCCGCAATCTCGGCAAGCATCTGCGGTCGTTCCGCCTCCAGGAACGCCCCGATTGCACGCCGCAACCCGGGATGTGCGACCCAATGCGCGGAGAAGGTCGGTTTAGGAAGATAGCCCCGTTGGATCTTGTGCCGCCCTTGGGCGCCCGCCTCAACCCGCTTCAGTCGATGGGAGATGGCCCAATCTATCGCCCGATAGTAGCAGAGCTCGAAATGCAAGAAAGGCCAGTCGCCCCGACATCCCCAGTTGCGCCCATACAGCGCCTCACGGCCCACCAGGTTCAGGGCGCCCGCAACCGGTTTGCCATTATGCTCCGCCACCATTAGCACGACTCGATTCCCAAGCCGCTCACCGAGAAGCGAAAAGAACCGGCGTGTAAGGTAGGCACTCCCCCATTTGCGGTCTACAGTGGAAGTATAGAACCTGTAAAACATGTCCCAGTGTCGCTCCGTCAGATCAGCGCCGCTCAGGGCCAGAAACGTCAGCCCGGCCGAATTGGCATCGCGGCGTTCGCGTCGCAGCACCTTGCGCTTGCGGGACGACAGGGCGCCCAGGAAATTCTCGAAGCTGCCGTAGCCGGCATTTTCCCAGTGGAACTGCATACCCAGTCGTTGCAGCCAACCCGCTTCGCCAAGCGCTTCCCACTCACTCCGGCTGCAGAAAGTGACATGCACCGACGATAGGCCCAGATCCCGACACGCCTGTTCGAGCGCCTTGCCCATCGTGACCCGAGGCAGCTCCGCATCCGGGTGAACCAGCAATCGTGGGCCCGGGACGGGGCTGAACGGCACGGCGACCTGCAGCTTGGGATAATAATCACCACCCGCACGCTCGTAAGCATGTGCCCAGCCATGGTCGAAGATATATTCGCCGTAGCTGTGTGATTTTGCATACATTGGCGCGACCGCGATGATCTCACCTTGGCTATCGCGCAGCACTGCATGTTGTGGCAGCCAGCCGGTGCGCGCCCCGGCCGAACCGCTATCCTCCAGCGCCGACAGAAAAGCATGGCTGACAAAAGGATTGTCCCCGCCGGCGCACGTGTCCCAGGCAGGTGCTGGAATATCTGCGATCCGCGCGTGAAGCGTAAGCATTAGGGCGGACGAGCCGTCCGGCATCACAGGATCTCGAACATGCCCTCGACCTCGACCGCCGCATCAAGCGGCAGTGCGGAAACGCCGATTGTCGTGCGAGCATGGCGCCCCAGCTCGCCGAACACCGCCATGGCCAAATCCGAGGCGCCGTTCATGACTTGGGCCTGTTGGCTGAACTCCGGGATGCAGGCGATAAACCCTCCCAGCCGGACCACGCGCCGCACACGGTCCAGGTCGCCGCCGCATGCCGCCTTCAGATGCGCGAGGACGTTGATAAAACTGCGCTGGGCAGCCTGCTGTCCCTGCTCAACAGACACCCCGGCCCCCAGCTTTCCTGTCAGAGACATTTTGCCGTCCACCGTAGGCAATTGGCCCGATACGATTACGAGACTTCCGGTCGTCACGTGTGGAACATAGGTCGCGATAGGCGCCATCGGCGGCGGCAATTCGATTCCAAGCTCCGCCAGCTTCGCGTCGATACGGCCCGCCATGCACGCACTCCCGGTTCCGGTATGTCCCTGAGACTAACACGCCCCAGCGTACCCGCATACAGCGGCGGGCCGGCACGGGAAACTTCCCCCTGCCGGTCCTCGACCAGTTGGTGTCCTTCCCCCGCCGGATGGATTACGGCTCACCAAACAGCGGCAGGAGCGTCCGTCTCCAGGTGCTGTTGATGACCATCGCCGCGCCCGTGTAGTAGGCGAAGAAGGCGGAGGCGAACAGGCACGCGGCGCCGGCTGCCGCAACCCCACCAACTGTGTGCTGCGGACCCATCAGGAACATGCTGACCCCGACCAGGGTGTAGCCGAGCCCCAGGAAGAGCAATATCGCCGACATCGCCATGTTCTTCCTCAATGCTGCCAGCAGCAAGGCAAAGGCTATGAACCCGAACGAGCAATTGAACCACCCAAGGATGGTGTTGAGCTCAGACCCCGCGGGAATCAGGCCGGCAGCTTCGAACAGAATTGTAACACCAATCACGGTGTTGTAAGATCCGAAGCAGGTGAACGCGCTGCACGACAGCGCATCCGTGCGGCGGAAAGCATAAAGTCCCGCGATAAATTGTGCGATCCCGGCAAACAGAATGAGGATCGGCATAAGCCCCAACTCCGCCACCGGACTCAGGAAACCACCGAACACGGCGCCCGCGATCCAGGTGCCGGTCGCAAACCCAAAGAGCCCCAGGGTGACCGGCTCGGCAACCGTAGCAACCTGTCTCCCACCCAGCATCGCGATCTCTGGTTCCGGTAAACGCGATACAATGGGCCCTGCGTCTGTCCAGGACTCGTGTTTTTCTACCAAATGATAGTTGTAGGTTTCAGCGATATCGGGCATTGCCGCCTCCATCACGTGTTTCGTTGACAGGCTGAGAGTTAGTCGCCCGGAAGCCGAATTGATCACTCAGCTAAATCATAAGCATGTTAATCGCATTTTCTTCTGTTCATTTGTTCACAACTGTCAATAAGTCTTTGGGCAAAGGCCGTTCGGTGCAAACTTGACCTTCGTTGAAGGAACCCGCCTAGACCCGCTCTGTTCCACTCCCTGACTGTTCATGGGAGAGAAGCCGTGGCGGATACCGTTTCGGACCATGTCGTCCAGATTCTGCTCGACTGGGGGGTCGATACCGTGTTCGGCCTCCCTGGGGACGGCATCAACGGCCTGGTTGAAGCCTTCCGCAAAACTGCTGGCCAGATCCGCTACGTTCATGTGCGGCATGAGGAAACCGCAGCGCTGGCCGCCTGCGCCTACGCAAAATTCTCGGGCCGGCTGGGGGTATGTTTCTCCACGGCTGCGCCGGGCGCGGTGCATCTCCTGAATGGGCTATACGATGCCAAAATAGATGGCGCTCCGGTGCTCGCGATCACCGGGATGACCTATCATGATTTGATAGGCACGCATTACCTCCAGGACATCAATCAGGATTACCTCTTCCAGGACGTGACCATATACAACCAGCGGCTCATGGGACCCGAGCACCTGGAGAACGTGCTCAATCTCGCCTGTCGGGCTGCTCTGTCCAACCGCGCCGTTGCGCACATTGCGATCCCAATCGACATCCAGGCCATGGATGCAAGCGCGGAGCGTCGCTTCAAGCGCAATGTGAAGGGACATGTTTCCAAGGCCTATCAGGTGCCCATACGAATCCCCGAGCGTTATGAGATTGAGCAGGCTGCCAAGGCCCTCGCGGGATGCAAGAAAATCGCGATTCTGGCCGGCGCAGGCGCACGCGGTGCCGGCGCCGAGTTGGAGCAGGTTGCAGAGCGCCTGGGAGCCGTGATCGTCAAGCCATTGCTTGGAAAAGATTGTGTCGCGGATACCAGCCCCTATACGACGGGCGGCATCGGCGTTGTCGGGACACGTCCGTCCGTGGAGGCGCTTCGCGCCTGCGAAGGCTTCCTCATCGTCGGTTCCTGTTTTCCCTATATCGAGTTTTTGCCTAAGCCCGGCCAGGCGGTCGGCGTCCAGATCGACGATAAGCCCGAACACATCGGCCTGCGCTATCCCGTCGACATCGGGCTGGTTGGAGACGCGCAGGCGACCCTGCGCGAGCTGTTGACGAAGTTGCCGCATAACGAAGATCGCCGTTTCCTTGCTCACGCCCAGGAAAACATGAAATCCTGGTGGGCCCTGATGGAGGAGCGCGGCACATCATCCCACACGCCCATGTGCCCACAGGTTGTCAGTTGGCACTTGCCGGAGCTGCTTGCCTCTGATGCGATCATTTGCGGCGATTCCGGCACCGTCACCACCTGGGCCGCTCGGATGCGACTTCGAGAGGGGCAGCGATTCTCCTTCTCTGGCACGATGTGTTCGATGATGGCCGCCATCCCCTATTCCATCGGTGCGGCCCATGCCTTTCTAAACCGCCAGGTGGTCGCGTTCACGGGTGACGGATCCGCGACAATGATCATGGGGGAACTCGCGACGATCGCGCAGTACAAGCTGCCGGTAAAAGTCGTCGTTATGAAGAACAACACGCTCGGTCTGATCAAGTGGGAGCAGATGTTGTACCTCGGCAACCCCGAATACGGAGTGGATCTGCACCCCGTGGATTTCGTCAAGGTCGCCGAAGCCTGCGGACTGCGCGCCGCACGCATCGAGAATCCAGACACTTGCCGCCAGCAATTGAAAGATGCACTGGCCATGGATGGCCCGGTGCTCATCGAATGCGTGGTGGATCCCCTCGAACCCCCCTGGCCACCCGTCATCACCAGCGATGAGCAGAAAAAGCTCATGACGGCGATGGCTCGCGGCGAACGAAACCGCACTCCGATCGGTCTTTCGATCGGCCGACACGCAGTGCAGGAATTCACGTTCGGCGAGAGCCCGTTTGGCGTGGCGGGTCGTTTGATGGAGCGGATTACTGGCCGGAAGCTGGAGACCGCAGGAACTCCTGGCAAGATCGGCAGTGAGGAATCCTGAGATGAATGACATCGACACGCTTTCGCCCCCGGGCGTCGCCGGCCGCCCGCGTCCGCTCGCTCCGCCTCGCCGAGATTACCGCAAGGCTGCCCGGGAACTTCAAGCCGCCCTCAAACCGCGCCTGGCGGGAGAGGTGCGGTTCGATACGGGAACCCGTGCGGCCTACGCTACCGATCATTCCATCTATCGGGCAGTTCCCGTCGGAGTCGTAATTCCACGTAACGTCGAAGACGTAATCGCCACGGTGGAAGCCTGCTCCGCACGCGGTGTGCCAATTCTCGCCCGCGGATGCGGGTCGAGCCTGTCGGGTCAGTCCACCAATGTTGCCGTGGTAATCGACTTCTCAAAATACATGAACCGCATTCTGGCCTTCGATCCGGAAGGCGGGATGGCCAAGGTTGAACCTGGGGTCATCAACGATACGTTGCGGAACAAGGCGAAGCAGCACGGGATGACCTTCGCCCCTGACCCGGCGACTCACCAATGGTGCACGCTGGGCGGCAATATCGGCAACAACTCATGTGGCGCGCACACCGTCATGGGCGGCAAGACGGTCGACAATGTTCTGGAGCTGGAAATCCTGACCTACGACGGCACCCGCATGCGGGTCGGCGAGACATCCGGTGATCAGTACCGATCTTATTTTGAAGGCAGGCGGGCGGCGCGCGGAAATCTACAAGGGTCTGAAAGGCATAGCGGAGCACTACGGCGACTCTATTCGCAAGCACTACCCCAAAATCCCAAGGCGCGTCTCCGGTTATAACCTCGATGATCTGCTTTCGGAAAACAACTTTCATGTGGCGCGCTCACTCGTCGGATCCGAAAGCACCTGTGCGCTGACACTTAACGCAACGGTACGGCTGATCCCGTTCCCCGCCTGTCGCGCGCTGATGGTGCTAGGCTACGAGGATGCGCCGCGCGCTGCCGACGATGTCCCGGCGATACGAGAACTGCATCCGCTCGCCATTGAAGGCTTTGATCAGCACCTGATTCTTAACGAAGCCCGCAAAGGCAAGACCTTCGCGGGCGAATCTCTTCTTCCCGAAGGCGAAGCCTGGCTGCTCGTTGAATTCGGCGGCGACTCACAGAGGGAAGCCAACAGCAAGATCGAAACGGCGTACCGGGTACTCAAAAACGGCGGCTCCGGCTCGTTGGAGATGCGGCTCATCGAAAACGAAGGCGACCAGCACAAGCTTTGGGAAATGCGGGAAGACGGCGTTGGCTCAAGCCGTGTTCCCGGACAGGAGGAAGCCTGGCCCTCTTGGGAGGATGCCGCCGTTCCGCCCGAGAGACTCTGGAAGTTACTTGCGGAAGTTTACCAAACTGAACAAGGAGTTCGGCTACGCCTTTACCATGTTCGGTCATTTTGGCGACGGGTGCATCCATGCCCGGATGACCTTCGGCCTCAAAACCGCCGAAGGTGTTGCCAAATTCCGCCGTTACATGGAACGCGCTGCTGACCTGGTCGTCGAGCATGGCGGGTCGCTCTCAGGCGAGCATGGCGACGGTCAGTCGAAGGGGGAGCTGTTGCCCCGCATGTATGGCCCGGACCTTATCCAGGCATTTCGGGAGTTCAAATCCCTATGGGATCCGCACTGGAAAATGAATCCTGGAAAGGTTATCGACGCCCGCCCCCTCGACGCAGATCTGCGGTATGGACCCGATTACCGACCGAAGGAACTTGGCCCGACCCATTTCCAATATCCGAACGATGAATTCTCCTTCGCGAAGGCAATGGAGAGGTGCTTCGGGGTAGGCAAGTGCCGCTCTCTCGGCGGGCGGATTATGTGCCCGAGCTTTCATGGAACACGCGAAGAATTCCACAACACCCGTGGGCGTGCGCGGCTGCTATTCGAGATGGTGCGCGGCGATGCGCTGACGCACGGTTGGGACGAGCCAGCGGTTGCCGAAGCTCTGGACATGTGTCTGCAGTGCAAAGGCTGCAAGCACGACTGCCCTGTCAACGTTGATATGGCCACCTACAAGGCCGAGTTTCTGTCGCACTACTATAAGAAGCACCTGCGGCCCCGGAATGCCTATTCCTTGGGGCTTATCTGGCTTTGGGCCCGAATGGCTCGTTTCGCGCCAGGGATCGCCAACCAGGCCGTACGAGCGCCGGGTATGGCTCCGATTGCGCGATGGATCGCGGGTATCACCATGGAACGCGAGCCGCCAGCCTTCGCCGCGCAAAGCTTTCAGGACTGGTTCGCCGCGCGCTCGAACCCACGCGCCCAGGATGCCTCGCGTCCCGCCGTGGTGCTGTGGCCCGACACGTGGAACAACTACTTCCTGCCGGGCACAGCCAAAGCCGCTGTGGCCGTGCTTGAAGATGCTGGTTATCGCGTTGTTGTACCCCGGGAGCGTTTATGCTGCGGGCGGCCGCTCTATGATTACGGTATGATGGACATGGCCAAGCAGAAGCTCCGGGAAGCCATGGCCGTCCTCCGTCCGGCTGCCGCGGCCGGCATCCCCATCGTCGGCCTGGAACCGAGTTGCGTGTCGGTGTTCCGCGACGAGATGCTCAATCTGTTCCCGCATGATGAGGACGCTCAGCGGATTGCCTCCCAGTTCAAGACCTTCAGCGAGCTCCTGTGCTCCACCGATGGATGGAAGGCGCCCCGGCTTGAGCGAAAAGCTCTCGTCCATCTGCATTGCCACCAGCGCGCAGTGCTTTCGCCCGATGCCGAGGAAGCCATCCTCAGGGACATGGGGCTGGAGCTGGTTACCAACCCTGCCGGCTGCTGCGGCGTGGCCGGCGGCTTCGGATACGAGACGAATCACTATGAAGTGTCGATGAATATTGGCGAGCATGACCTGCTGCCGCTGGTCCGCAAACAGGGCCGTGGAACGCTGATGATTTCGGATGGATTCAGCTGCCGGTATCAAATGAAACACGGGGCCGGGCGCTGGGCGATGCACCCGGCCGAGGCGATCCTGCTCGCCCGTCAGTTGCGAGGCGACGCTCCGGCTGAGGATGCTGAACAGCATTACCTTGAGCCGGCGGCAACTCCCGGGGCCCGCGATGTTGCCACTGTCGGGCTACTGGCCGGCGCTGCCCTGGGGCTTTGTCTTGGCGCGCGTGCCTATTATCGCACTAGCCGGAGATGACGGCGTCGCCCGCCCTCCGGCAACCCGAGCGGCAGCAACGGGGTTTCCTCCGGCGCCTCCTGCTCTGGTGGCGGCAGATCTCGTCGTCCGAGGTAATTGGCCGCCAGATGCCGGAATGTGTAATCAAGTAGGGAAGATGCCTGGCTCACCGCCGGGTCGCCTTCGACCGCCCCGGCCGGACCAAAGCGGGTGAGCGTAAACGCTTCCACGAACTCCGCGAGCGGCACCCCGTGTTGCAGGCCAAGGCTGACGGACGTGCAGAAGCCTTCCATCAGGGCCTTGAACGCCGCACTCTCTCTGTGCAGCGCCAGAGATACCTCCCCCAGGCTGCCGTCCGAATATTCGCCGGTCCGGAGATAAAGCTTGTGTCCACCGACAACGGCTTTCTGTGTGTAACCGGCGCGCCTGGCAGGCAGATCGCGGCGGAGCAGGGCAGGGGAGGGCGCCGGGGTGGGCTCCGGGCGGGAGGGCAGGGCGTCAATCAACGGGGCGAGTGCATCATGCATGGCGGCGTGTACCGGGGCGTCCGCCTCCGGGAAGATCGCCTCTCCGGCAAGCACCTCCGCCAAGGCGCGTTCTGGGCTGGATTTTCTCGCCGCCAACCAGGCGCGCGAAGTGCGAGTAAGCTCGCCGGAAGCTGTTAATGGCGAAAAAGGAGGGGCGATTCCGCCGTTTTCAACCCCAAGCAGTGCGTCGGCTTGAGCAGGTGCGGCCGCGACGACCCTTGGCGGCAAAATATGAAGGCGCCCTGCCACGTCGCTGGCTTGCTGGCGCAAGCGCGCTATGATGTCCCTGGCGAGGGTCCGGCCTTCCTCCGATGCATACGCAACGCCGAGAGCGGCAAGCAGGCCGGCCACATCGGCGACCGCAAGGTCCCCCTGTCGGGCACCGCCAAAGTGAAGGGCGAGAATGGTGGTCTCCACCGCCTCGGAGAGCGCTCCGATATCAAGCAGCTGATCGCCTTGATGAAGGCTTGCCATATTCAACACAAATGCATCGGCCGCTCCACCCTGCCATAAAGCGGCCGAAGGCGCGGCACAGCGTAGGCGCAACAACCTGTGCAGACGATCCCGGAGCGGCAATTCCAAACCGGACCCGGAAGCCCGGGAGGCAATGGGCCGTATCCACGCTTCCGCAGCATCTATTAGGGATACTGGTTTGTGGCCCGGCGCAAGGAAGGCCACCGCCCGGGCGGCATCTTCTTCCCACGATGCGGGCAGAGTGACGAGGCGCGGCGGTGCGTCAGGGTCAGAGCCAGCAAGAGTCCGCCGCATACGCACGCCTTGCCAGCTCGGATGCATTGTCATGCTCCGAAGGCTAACGGATCGAAACCGCAGCGGGAAGCTTATATTGACCTTTTTGCCCGGCTTATCCCCAACATATTGGGTTTGGTTGCCTGAAGAGAGAAGGCGAGGGGGAGCCACGGCTTGTCAGGCCAGTGATAGAAGCCTTGCGTGTCCCTGACCAGACACTCGAACATTCGCCACGGCACGCCGTCATGCTCGTGCAGCCAATCAAGCCGCAGGCCCGCTTCAACGAGCGCAGTCACCACATCGGAGAGAGGATGGACCCATTGGTGAGTTACATTATTGACCAGCCGGGCCTCCGGATCGGCGTAATCGCGTGGATCGGTCTCGACCATCGGCGTGCGAGACAGATAGGGCCAGTAGAAGCCTGGACGGCCGGAGGCGCTGGGGGCGGCATCATCGAAGACCAGGGCAGCAGGGTGGGCGTCGGCAAAATACAAATAGCCGTCCGGGCGCAGGAATTGCGCAATGATCTCCGCCCACCTCCTCAGATCCGGGATCCAGCAGATGGTGCCCCAGGTCGTGAAGACCCGGTCGAATTCGGATCCGCCGGCGAGTGCCTTCTCCGCATCGTACACGTCCAATTCGACAAACCGGGTACAGTGGGCGAGGCCGAGTTCCACTGAGAGCCGTCTGGCCGCCTGGATCGCCGCGGGAGAGAAATCCACTCCGATGACCTGCGCTCCGCGCTGCGCCAGGGCGCATGAATCCGTGCCGATATGACACTGAAGATGCAGTATCTTCAGACCCTCTACCGGCCCAAGCTCCTGCTCCACGAACCCAAGCTCTTCGCGCCCCGCACGCAGGGCAGAAAGATCATAACCGCGCGGACCCAAATGCGCGGCCGCGCGCTCATCCCAGTTAGCGCGGTTCAGGCGGCGCCAGTCCGGTTCCGTTGGGCTCGCTTCACTGCCTGCCATCGTTCTTCCATTTGGTCCAGATCCAAGTCGCTAAGATTTTTCCCTTCAGAATGAACGGATTGTTCCATATTGCTGAATCTGCATACAAATTTGTTGTTGGCATGGCGCAGGCATGTTTCCGGATCCAGGTCCAGCTTTCGCGCCAGATTGGCCAGCACAAAGAGCAAATCACCGACCTCATCGACCAGCCGCTCGGGGTCACCGGCGGGAAGCTCGGCGTGCAGTTCAGCGATCTCCTCATTCAGCTTGTCCAGAACGGCGGCCGCGTCCGGCCAGTCGAAGCCGACGCGGGCGGCGCGAGCCGTCAACTTGGCAGCGCGGGTGAGGGCAGGGAGCGCCAGCGGAACGCCGGCGAGCACGCCGCTTTCCGCACGGGCGACGCGCTCCGCGGACTTCTGGGCCTCCCACGCCGCAGTTTGTGCGCATGCGGAGCGTTGGGCGTCATCACCAAAAACATGGGGATGCCGCCGGATCATCTTGTCCGAAATGCCCTGCGCAACATCGGCGAAGGCGAACCGGCCTTGTTCCTCGGCCAGCCGCGCGTGATAGACGACCTGAAACAGCAGATCCCCAAGCTCGTCCAGCAACGCTCCGTCGTCCTGGCAGGCGATGGCGTCGGCGACCTCATGGGCTTCTTCGATGGTGTACGGCGCGATGGTGGCGAAGGTCTGCTCCCGATCCCAGGGGCAACCCGAAGCCGGATCACGCAACCCCGCCATGATGTCGAGGAGCCGGCGAATTTCGCTTTGCGCTTTGTCGGGCGTGGACATACCGGCCGGGGATAGGGGCCCGCCGGATCGCACGCAAGCAGGATGGTTTTGGCCCAGGCCAACCGGACCACGCGATGTCGGCGCAAGATAGAAATGACACCCGGCGCGCAAAGTAGAAATGACACCCCCAGAGTGCCTCGCGGACCGGGTCGACACGCCATGACGCCGGAGCGTCAGACAGCGCCGATTAGTGCCAGGCCTTCTGCCACTGACACGAACTCGCCGCCGCCCGTGAGTTTCTTCAGCCCGAACCGCCGCTCGAACAATCGGCGAACCGCAGGCACGAAGGCCGTACCGCCGGTGAGGAACACGCGATCGATCGCCTCAGGTGGTGTCGAGGCTTCCTCCAGTACCTGATCCACCATCGCGGCGAGTTGCGCGAGGTCAGCCTCGATCCAGGATTCGAATTCCACACGTGTGATGCAGCGTTCCACGGCAAAGCCTTTGTGACGGAAGTTCAGCACCGTGCTGTCCGCCCGCGACAGTTCCGCCTTGGCAGTCGAAACGGCCTGGTAGAGCGCGTAACCCAGGCCCTCCTCGATTAACGCGATCAGGTTGCGCAAACGCTCCGGGTGCTGCGACGTGCGAGCCACCTCGGCAATGCCGCGCAAAGTCCGCGGTGTGCGCATTAAGGATAGCAAGTGCCAGCGCGCGAACCCGGAATAATATTCCGGCGGCACCGGCAGCGCATTGCCCATGACTCGGTATGTGTCGCCCTTGCCGAGCAGTGGCGCTATGGCAGAGTCAATAATGCGGAAGTCGAACACATCGCCGGCGATGGCGAGGCCCGAGTGGCCGAGCGGGTTGGCACCGCGGCACGGATCGAAGCGCATGACCGAGAAGTCGCTGGTGCCGCCTCCGAAATCGGCGATCAGCGCGGTGGCTGGCCCGATCAGGGTGCGAGCGAAGCGCATGCCTGCGGCCTCGGGCTCCAGCGCAAGCCGCACGTCGTGCAATCCCGCTTCGGCATAGGCCCCGCGCAGCCTTTCGGCGCCTAGGGCATCGTCTGCGAACTCGCCGGCGAAGCGCACCGGGCGGCCGACGATAACACGCGGTGGGACAGAGAGGTCTGCAAGCAGAGCGCGGAGGAACCAGCCGATCAGGCGCTCCAGCGTGAACCGGTAGCCGAAGATACGCGTTTCGGTGAAGCTCTTCTGGGCGAGAAAGGTCTTCATCGACATGATGAGCCGGCTGTCCAGCGGATCTTCCAGATAGGTGGTGATCGCCTCCGGTCCTGCGGCGTGGTGCAGGACGGAGCGGCCAGGACGTGGCTCGGTCCAGAAACACAGCAGCGAGCGGAATACGTCGAGGCTTGAATGGCGCTGCGTGGTGACCGAGCCATCGTCGTGCAGCAGGGCCACGACGCTGTTGGTTGTGCCGAAATCGATGCCGACCGCTTTGACCATTCGGCTCTCCGCCCAAAGGGCGCGGTTTCAAGCTGAATTGGGCCCGTGAGGCAACATGGCATGTCGGCGAACGCTCGGTCTGGCTGGCGGGGTCAGGGGCCGAGGCCGGCGACAACCGGTGCGCCCGCATCAGCCATTGAGGCCGCCATCCCCGTAGCCCGAGATCGCATAAGGATTATTATGGAAAGAATCAGGTCAGCCCGCCAGGGATCTCCACCACCAGTCCATCCACGCCGGGCTCGATTCCCGGCGGCATCCGTTCCACCATCCACGCCCAGTCCATATCAGTACCCATATGAGTGAGCACAGTCCGGCGCGCTCCGACCCGCTCGGCCCAACCCAGCACCCGATCGAAATGTGCGTGGGTGGGATGCGGCGTCCGCCCGAAGCAGCCCACGATCCACGTATTGACACCCGCCAGCGCCTCAAAGCCCGTTTCGTCCAGGCTGACGACGTCCGTCGAGTAACCGAACCCGCCGACACGCAGCCCCAGCGTCCGCATTCGCCCATGATCCTGGGCGAACAGCTTCAGGCGCAGGCCTGCGACCTCGATTTCCTGCCCGGGTTCGACGGGATGCGCATGGAACACCGGTCGGAAGAAACCCGGCGGCTTCCAAGGCCGGAAGGCATATCCGAAGCGGGTCGCGATCTCCGCCAGTGTCTCGGACGTCGCGAACGCGTCCAGAGGCCGGCCGACAATCCGGTTCAGTATCCGAACGTCGTCAAGGCCGGTGATGTGATCGGCGTGCGCATGCGTCCATAGAATGGCATCGATCCGAGGCACGCAGCACGCCAGCAACTGCGCCCGCATATCCGGCGAGGTATCGACGAGCAGCCGCTCCCCGGTGTCGCTTTCGATCACAATGCTGCTGCGGCTACGAACATTGCGAGGCTCGTTCGCATCGCACTTCCCCCACTCGCCCGCCCCGTCAGCCCCGCCCAGCATCGGCACGCCGGCCGACGCGCCGCAGCCCAGCATCACCACTCGCATCACTCAGCTTTCTGGAATAGCCGCAAGAAATTGCCGGTGGTCAGTGCGGCGCACTCCGTCAGGCTTATTCCGCGCACCTGGGCAAGCACCGCGGCGGTATGCCGCACGTGCGCCGGCTCGTTGCGCTTGCCCCGCACCGGCACCGGCGCCAGGTACGGCGCATCGGTCTCTACCAGGATGCGCTCCGCGGGAAGATCGCGCGCAATCTCCCGCAGGTACATTCGATTTCGGGAACGTCAGGATCCCCGAGAAGCTGACATATCCGCCCAAACGGATGCCGGTTTCCGCCAGTTCGCGCGATGAGGTGAAGCAGTGCAAAAGGAACGCGAAATCGCCATCCTGATCGCGCTCTTCCTGCAGGATTTGCGCGATATCCGCGTCAGCGTCGCGCGCATGGATCGCCAGCGGCAGACCCGCCAGCCTCGCCGCCCGAATGTGTGCCCGGAAATTCGCCTGCTGGATGTCGCGCGGTGCACGATCGTAAAAGTAGTCCAGCCCTGACTCGCCGATCCCCACGATTTTTGGATGTTCCGCGATTCCAGCAAGGGTGGCCGGGTGCGGGATTTCCGCTTCCGCCGCATGATGCGGATGAACGCCCACGCATCCCCAGACATTCGGAATCGCCTCAACAAGTTTCAGCACTTTGGCAGCCTGAACCATTGTCGTACTGATTGTAACCATCTCGCTCACGCCCGCGTCCGCGGCGCGCGCCAGCACATCCGGCAACTCGGCGGCAGTGTAATAATCCAGGTGACAGTGCGAATCGATCAGCACGATGCGGTGGCCGTCCCCACGTAACGCGGAAACACGCCCTCCGGGGGCGGCAATGGCATGCCGTCAGGCAGCGGCGTGTTCAGATCTGCGAAACTCCGGACCCCCTCCCCTGCCCCCAGCTGATCAAGCAGCCGGCCCATGGATCCCGGCATGAACGGCTGAAGCAACGTCGCGACCACCCGCAGGACGTCGTCCAGGGCCCGCAGCACGCACGCCATCCGCACCGGATCAGTTCGGCGCAGCGACCACGGCGCCTGTCTGTCGATGTAGGCATTTGCCGCCCGGATCACTTTCCAGACCTCCTCCAACGCATCATGAAAAACCTGCCGGTCCATCCGTTCGCGCAGCAACGGCAAAAGCTCATTCGCCGCACCCAGCAATTCCCGGTCTTCGGCAGTTGCCGCACCGCGCGATGGCAGCTTGCTCTCGCAGTTCCGCGCGATGAGCGTCAGAGTACGCTGCGCCAGATTACCCAACTCGTTCGCCAGCTCCACGTTGATTCGCGTCACGAGAGCCTGATCACTGATCGTGCCATCCGCCCCAAATGGCTTCTCGCGCAACAGAAAATACCGCACCTGATCCAGCCCGTAGAGGTCCGCCAGTTTGCGGGCTTCGATGACATTACCCAGCGACTTGCTCATCTTTTCCCCCTCGGCGGTCCACCATCCGTTGGAGGAGATGCGCTTGGGCACGGGCAACCCGGCAGCCATCAGGAAGGCCGGCCAATAAACGGCATGGAAGCGTATAATATCCTTTCCAACCACATGTACTTCAGCCGGCCAGTACTTCCAGCGTGGCGCCAATTCATCCGGAAAGCCGCAGGCAGTCACGTAGTTATTCAGGGCGTCGAGCCAGACATACATCACATGATCCGGCGCGCCGGGTACCGGAATGCCCCAACGGAAACTGGTTCGGCTGATCGAGAGATCTCGCAATCCGCCCCGCACAAAACTTACAATCTCGTTGCGGCGTCCAGCCGGCAGAATAAAATCCGGATCCTCCTCGTACAGCTGAAGAAGCGGCCTTTGCCACGCGCTCAGCCGGAAAAAGTACGAAGGCTCACGCACCCAGGCGGCCGGTGCACCGCTCGGTGCGACCTTTGTCCCATCCGCCGCGGTTGTCAGCTCCGATTCGTCATAGAACGCTTCGTCGCGAACCGCGTACCACCCCTCATAATACCCAAGATAGATGTGGCCGGCGGCATCGATCCGCCGCCACAGCTCCATGCAGGAATGCTTGTGTCGCTCCTCCGTTGTCCGGATATAATCGTCGTAGGAAATACCCATCCGGTCGGCCATGTCACGAAAATCGGCCGACACCCTGTCGGTAAAACTCTGCGGATCCAGTCCGGCCTCCGCGGCCGCACGCTCTACCTTCTGCCCATGCTCGTCCGTGCCAGTCAGAAAGAACACGTCGTACCCGTCGAGCCGTTTGAACCGCGCCATTACATCCGCCGCAATCGATGTATAGGCGTGGCCGATATGCGGCGCGCCGTTCACATAATAAATCGGCGTAGTGACGTAAAACTTCTTGGTCATGAAACACTCGGCACGGGTTCGGTCAGCAGCGCCAGGCTCTGGAGAATGGCCTCACGCTTGTCCAGGGCGAAAGCCTCAGTGTCGCCCTGCAATCGCGTCAGCGCGTGCCATACGTCGCCCCATACCGCAAGAGGACACAGCGCGGCGATCCGCGCCTGCTCGGGGTCCGCTCGTCCTTTGGCCGCTTCCCTGACCGCCGCGCCGAGAGCCGCTCGAAGCAGATCCATGAATGTCGAGAACGCCTGATCGGTCCGCCCGAGCCGGTCCGCAACCTCATGGGCCCTCTCCGGCCGGAGGTCCGGTAACTCGGCCATCACCTCATCGACCAGCGCCGCGAGTGCAATGCCCGCCTGGTCAGCCAGCGCCACGGCTCTGCCAGGCGAACCCTCAGCCAGTGTCGTCAGCCGAAGCCGCTCATCCTCGGACAAATCAGGCAGCATCCGCGCCAGCAGCTTCACCATGGTCGCATCCGGCAGAGGGCGCAGGATCAGCCGGCGGCATCGGCTGCGAATTGTAGGCGGTAGGCGTCCCGCGGAAGAGCACGCCAACAGCAGCACGGCGCGGCTCGGGGGCTCCTCCAGCAACTTCAACAGAGCGTTGGCAGCGTTCCGGTTGAGATCCTCGGCCCGGTCCACCACAACGACGCGCCATCCCCCCTCCGCCGGAGTCAGACGGAGGAACTCCCCCGCCGCACGTACATCGTCCACAACGATCTCGCTGCGCAGCTTTTTTGACGTGGGGTTCACCGTCCGCTGAAGCGTGAACAAGTCAGCATGAGCCCCCGCGGCGATCCGCCGTGCCACCGGATGATCCGGATCAAGCTTTGCATCGCCTAGCAATTGCCGGGCGAACCGATACGCCAGGGTCGCCTTTCCGATGCCCTTCGGTCCCGCAATCAGCCAGGCGTGGTGCATCCGTCCGCTTGCGGCTGCTTCGGCCATGACGGCCTCGGCTTCCTCATGCCCGGCTAGATACGGATTGGCTCGTGGCTCGGGTGTCATGCAAAGTTTTTCGGCGCAGATTTGAAATATCGCAAGCCCCGGGTGCCGTCGAAATTCGTGCTTCGCAAAGCAGCCGGTCCAAACGCCGCCTCACTGAAACTTGTAGCTGCCTTGAACAGAGTCGCCCGGAACTGCTCCTTGGGAACAACGACAGCCTCGATAAAATCCGCCCGTCCAAAGGCCGCGCATGGCGCGACCTTGATAATGTTCAAAACTGCATGGGAGCTTGTTATGATCACACGTCGTGCCGCCGGTCAGCTGTTTGCGTCAGCAGCGGTAACAGCTGCGCTGAGCAGGGCCAGAACGGCCTCCGCGGACCAGGTCGTGAAGGTCGGCATCAACCTGTCCCTCACCGGCGCGGATGCCGAAAGTGCCCAGCGTATCTTCTACGGAGCGCAGATGGCTTTCGATGATACGAACGCCAACCACGCAATTCCGGGGCTACACCATTAAGGCTCTGGTTTATGACGACGGAACGGCAACCGCGGGCCAATACGATCCGGCCCAGGCGGCCACCAATGCACGGCGGATGATTACCGCCGGGGCTGTTGCTGCTGTTGGCCCCCAAATGAGCGGTTCGGGAAAGGCCATGGCCCCGATACTCAGCGAAGGCGACCTTGCCACGATCACTCCCTCTTCAACCAATCCGGACATCACCGATCCAAAGTTCGCCGCGGAATATGATCCAAGCGGCAAGGCCATCTATTTCCGTACGGTTACCACAGACGCCTACCAGGGACCTGAACTCGCCAACTATTTCGGCCAGAAGCTCGGGGTCAAGGCAGCCTATATCCTCGACGACAGCGGCGCTTACGGCGTCGGCCTTGCGGATGCGTTCCAGAAACGCGCTCCGCAGGCAGGCATGAAGGTGCTGGGTCGCGACCGTCTCGACCCCAAGGCGGCGGACTACACCCCTGTTCTGACCAAAGTGAAATCGCAGGGTCTCGATACGCTCTATTATGGCGGGGTAGCTCAGGCAGGCGTAAAGCTGGCGAAGCAGTCGTACGACATTATCCCTAAAGTCATCAAGGGAGGGGGCGACGGGATGTACGCGATCGAAATGCTGACCGCCGCCGGCTTCCCAGCCGCCGAGGGCTGGTACGCAACGATCGCGGCGCCGCATACACTTGCCAGTCCCGACGTCGCATCATGGGTGAAGAAATACAACGCGATGTTCCACGTTCAGCCAGACGACTACGCGATCACAGCCTACGATGCCGGGCTGGTGATCGTTGATGCAATCAAGCGTGTGGTCGCGGCCAATAAGCCGGTCACCGCGGCCAATGTTCGGGACGCAATTCAGACAGCGCATGTCAAAACCCTGCAGGGCACGATTTCGTTCGACAAGTACGGTGATCTAACGAATCGCACAATCAGCATCTTCCAGATCCGTGAAGATAAAAAATACCCGTTGGACGACATCATCCACCAGTACCATTACGTCGGCGTCGCCCCGCAAGTGTGATGCCGTGCCGCGCGGCCACCCTGCAGCAATCGCGGCGGGTGGCCGCGCAAGCCTCACTCTGCTGCGTTGGGGAATTCCGCGTCGCGATGCACGGCAACCGACAGCAGCAGTCCGAAGCCCATCATCGTGGTGATCATGGCTGATCCCCCGTGGGAAACCAGCGGTAACGGCACACCGCCAACCGGGATCACCCCCATGACCATTGCAATGTTGGCGAAAACATAAAGAAAGAAATTCGCCGAAAGGCCGAACGCAACAAGTTGCCCGAATTGGTGTTTGCAGCGGAACGCGATTCGCATTCCGCCCAGCACGATTGCGCACAGCAGCACCATTACGGCCAATCCGCCGACGAACCCGAACTCCTCGCCGATCATCGTGAAGATGAAATCGGTCTGCTTCTCCGGTAGAAAATCAAGGTGCCCCTGAGTGCCGTGCAGGTAGCCCTCGCCCCACATCCCACCCGAGCCGAGAGCAATCTTCGACTGGATAATGTTGTATCCGGCGCCAAGCGGGTCGCTTTCCGGACGAAGGAAGGTTTCGATGCGAGCCTTCTGATAACTGTGCAGGTGGGTAAACGCGATCCGCGCAGCAAGCGGAGCCAGCACCAGCACCAGCGCACATTTCCACCATCGTATCCCGGCAACGAAGAATATCGCGCCTCCGAGAACCGCCAGGATAGCCGCCGTCCCGAGGTTGGGCTCTTTCAGGATGAGCAAAACAGGGACGGCGACCGCCAGAAGCGGCGGTGTCAGGAACAGGATATTTCCCATGCGCTCCCAGGATGCTCGGTGGAACCACGCAGCCAGCGCCAGGACAAGCGCGATCTTCATCAGCTCCGATGGCTGCAGTTCCAGGCCGCCCACGCTGATCCAGCGTTGCGCGCCTTTTCCGACGTGACCCGCCAGGGCGACGGCTACCAAAAGGATCAGAGCCACTCCATAGACAGCCCAGGCAAATCTGGCGATCTGCCGGATATCGATCAGCGCGATGCCGATCATCATGATCATGCCGATCGCAAACCGAATGGCATGCTTGTTGGCATAGGGTTCCGGAGAACCACCGCCGACGCTGTACAGCGCCGCATACCCGACGCCAGCCAGGGCACAGAGCAAAATCACGAAGCTCCAGTCGATCCGGAGAATCTTGGCCGTCAGATCGAATGGCGGTTCCCGCCAAAGACGCCGCTCCATCATGCAGGAGGTTCCGCCGCGGCAATCGCTGGCTCCTTCGGCGCCGACGCACGCACGGCCGGGTCTCTCCGCAAGGTCGCCATCATGATGTCGCGGGCGATTGGGGCCGCTGCAGTTGCTCCCGCATTGCCATGCTCCACCACCACCGACATGGCGTATTGTGGAGCCTGGTAAGGAGCATAGGCAACGAACAATGCATTCGGCCGATATTTCCAGGGCAGTTTCGCGCTATCGAAACCGTGCTCGCGCTGCTCGCGCGACACCCGGCGGATCTGGGCCGATCCCGTCTTGCCAGCCATCTGATAGCGCGCGTCCGGCAGCCGGGCTTCCGGCGCTGTTCCCCCCTGCTCGTTCACCACGGCCCACATGCCCTGTCTGACTGTCGACAAATATCGCTCCGGCAAGCCTAGCAAGGGCCAGTCGTCCTGGCTCGCACCGGACAGCAGTTCACCTCCGATCCGGCGTGTCACGTGGGGCTGAATTGCCCGGCCAGTGGCCACTCTCCCGGCATATGTCGCGAGTTGTAGAGGCGTTACCGCAATAAAGCCCTGGCCAATGCCGCTTACTACCGTGTCTCCTAAATTCCAGGCCTTGCCGTGACTCCGTCGCCATTGCCGCGTGGGCATCAAGCCCGTTCGCTGATCAGGCAAATCGATCTCTAATCCGGTGCCGAGCCCAAGCCTCCGGGCCATAGCCGCAATCGGATCGATCCCGCATTTTAGCGCGACCTGGTAAAAAAAGACATCGCAGCTGTTTTTCAACCCCCCGCGAAGGTCTAGCGAACCGTGACCGCCTCGGCGCCAGCAGTGAAACCTGGCGTTTCCAAGATCGAAATATCCCGGGCAGGAAAAATGGTCGGCGGCAGAAAGCGCCCGTGATGAAAGCGCAGCCAGTGCGACAGTCATCTTGAACGTCGATCCGGGCGCATAAACACCGTTCGTAGCCTTGTTAATCAGCGGCGCACGCTGATCATTATTCCAGACCTGCCACTGTGTCTCACTTACGCCCGAATTGAACAGGCTAGGGTCGAATGACGGATTGCTGGCCATGGCCAGTACCTCGCCGTTGCGGCAATCAATCACCACCGCGCTCGCGCTTTCACGCCCAAGCCGATCGATCACCGCCTGCTGCAAGCCGGTGTCCAGCGTCAGCTCAACATCGAAGCCTGCAGCCCCCTCCTGGCGCGCAAGTTCCCGAATCACGCGTCCGTAGGCGTTCACCTCGAGTTGCACGGCTCCGGCTCGCCCCCGCAGTTCCGGTTCGCGAAATCGCTCCACGCCCGCCCGGCCTACCCTGATCCCCGGCAGGGCAAGCATTGCGTCCTGCTCCACATCCACTTCATTTGGTGGGGCCACATAGCCGACGATATGGGCCATTTGGTCGCTGAATGGATAAATGCGGGTGGCGCCGGAGTTGATCACGATCCCCGAAAGATCGGGAGCATTCACCTCTATCCGAGCCATTTCCTCCCAGGTCAGGAACTCGCGCACTATGACCGGTATAAATCGCCGATGTCGCTTGACCTCCCGTTCAATGCGCTCGCGTTCACGATTCTCCAGCGGCACCAGGGCAGAGAAAGCATCCAGTGTCCGGCCAACATCGGGACTCTGCTCGGCAACAAGCAGTGCCCGCCAATTCTGTTTGTTCCCGGCCACCAGAACCCCGAAGCGGTCCAGAATGCGCCCACGTGGCGGAGCGATCATCCGCACGCTTACGCTGTTCTCATGCGCAAGGGTCATATAGCGCGCACCCTCGGCGACCTGGACTTGATATAGACGCGTCCCGAGGACGCCCAGGGCCGTCAGTTGCCCTCCCAGAACCAGCAAAGCACGCCGAGTAAAGACGCTGGTATCGCGTTCTTCGCGTCGCATCAGGCAAGCCGGGGGTCAGCGATAGTGCGGTGTGCCTCCGTCAGTAGAAACGCAACAACCGGATAGAGGGTACTCGTTATTGCCGCCTGGAACAGCGCGGTTCTCACAGGCGCCAGCTCCAAATCCAGCACCGACGTCAGCGACCAGATCATTATGGCGCCTCCGGTCGCCAGCGCCGCAAAAACGCTCCAGGTCACTCCAAAGCTCTGCCGTGCCAGACTTTCCCGCCAGCGAAGGCTGAAAGCCTGGACAAGAAGCAGGGTTAAGGTGCCGACACCCAAAGGCAGCCAGCCGAGCAGATCAAGAAGGACGCCGATCAGGCAGACGGCGACGGGTGGAAACGAGGCAGGCCGGTACACCGACCAGAAAAATACTGAGACGGTCGCTACGGCCGGCAATAGAACTGCTTGGTCCGCCAGGCCGAACGGAGCGTTCGCCAGGACCATCATCGCGAGCGTGCAGGCAAACGGAAAACTCCGCCGAGCTATGGAATTGAATCTCCGCCTCAAGTTTTGCTGCGGGCGGATGCCCGGGGTGCTGTCCACGTCCTGCATCCAGCTTAGCCCCCGTGGGCCGGCAAAAGACCGGATCCGGCAGCCGGAGATTCACCGCTCAGATCGAAATCAACTATGCGCACCAATCGAAGCTGATCCAAAGATGCGTCAGGAACCACCTCGGGTACGTGATCAGTCGAATAATGAACGATCCCGAGCGGCAAATCCGGCGGCAAAGCCCCGCCCTCCCCGCTTGTCACGACCTGCTCCCCCTCCTGCGGCGCGGCTTCTGTCCAGTACATCAGATGCGGCCGCGGCGCGTTGGTGCCTGCCATGATGGCGTGGCTGCGGCTCTGCAGCAGCAAGACTGGAATCCGGCTGTTCATGTCAGTAATCAGCAAAATTCGCGCCGAGCGCGAGCCGACATCGACCACGCGCCCGACCACCCCGCGTTCATCCAGCACCACCATGCCTTTGCGCACGAAGTGACTGGGGCCGAGCGAAGCGAGTGCCGCACGTGCATAGATCCCGCCGGCATCACTGACGACGCGAGCAGTCACAAAAGCGGCCTGGGGAGAAGGCACCCAGTTCAGATTTGCCTTGAGCCGCTCGTTTTCGACCTCGAGGGTCAGCGCAGCGGCTTGCCATTGCCTCAGACGGTCGTTCTCCGCACGAAGTCGCTCATTTTCCGCGCGAATGCTCCACAGTTCCAAAAAATCTGCAACGGTCCCTTCAACCTTCGCAATTGGGACAGCGATTGCGCCGTAAAATGGCGCCAGTACGTCGCCAAGCGACATCCGCGCCCGCTCCGCCAGCATCGAATCCACCTTGCCCAGCAGGATCAATCCGAACGACAGAGCGAACAGAACAGGCAGCGTCAGCTTCGCAAGTGCCTGGCGAGCCTGGATCGAGAGCCGGATCACAAAGTCCTCCGCTACGCCAGCAGGCCCCTCATACTATCAATACACGGTGGTCAAGACGTTTCTTAACCGCCTCATTTCCTCCAGCGCGCGGCCCGTGCCCAGTGCTACGCACTGCAAGGGCTCCTCTGCCACAGCCACCGGAAGCCCGGTCGCATCCCGAAGAACCTGATCCAGACGATAGAGCAAACTGCCTCCACCGGTCAGCACAATTCCCTTATCGACGATGTCCGCGGCAAGTTCTGGGGGCGTATTCTCCAGCGCGACCTTCACTGCCTCCACAATCTGCCCCACAGGTTCCGCCAGAACTCTCCGCGATCTGACGCTGTGCCACCACGATTTCCCGCGGTACTCCATTCATCAGATCGCGGCCCTTCACCTCCCTCCAGGGCCCTTCGCCATCCTCCGGCTGGCAAGCTGCACCGATGTCCATTTTGATACGCTCGGACGTGGATTCACCAATAAGCATATTATGGTGCCGGCGGATGTAGCTGATGATCGCCTCGTCCATTTTGTCGCCACCCACGCGCACGCTGCGGGAATAGACGATGCCGCCTAACGAGATCACCGCGACTTCCGTGGTTCCACCACCAACATCGACAATCATGCTGCCGGAGGGCTCGGTCACCGGCAGCCCAGCGCCTATCGCGGCCGCCATTGGTTCCTCGATCAACAGCACGCGCCGGGCGCCGGCGCTTTCAGCGCTCTCCTGAATCGCCCGGCGTTCGACAGCCGTCGATCCCGAAGGAACACAAACGATGATTAACGGCGAAGCGAACGCCCGCCGGTTGTGCACGCGACGGATGAAATGTTTGATCATCTCCTCCGCCACCTCGAAATCCGCGATCACGCCGTCCCGCAATGGGCGAATTGCCGAAATGTTACCGGGGGTCCGCCCCAGCATCTGCTTGGCTTCCTCGCCTACCGCTAGCACCTGTTTCTTGCCGCGCACATCAGCGATGGCGACCACGCTGGGCTCCGCCAGAACGATGCCGCGGCCTTTGACGTAAACGAGCGTGTTGGCGGTGCCGAGATCGATGGCCATGTCGGCTGACATGAACCCGAGCATCCGGGAGAACATCGGCAAGACCTTGCTTCCAGGTAAGGCTGCCCCGCTTAATCCCGGACATGGGTGTTCACAAGAGGGTGTATGAAGGTCACGGGAACGCCCAATTCACGCCATAGCTTCTCCTTACGACCCGCGTTCGTTGCGGTGCCAAGCAAAGCGGAGTGCAAAGGATGACACGGAAATTCAGTCTTAGCCTGGTAGCTGGCGCGATGCTCCTCGCTCTCACTGGTTGCGGATACAGCCCAGGGACACGCGCCGTGACCGGGGGCGCACTCGGTGCCGGCGCGGGCGCCGGCATTGCCGCGATCACCGGCGGCAAGCCGTTGACCGGCGCGTTGATCGGCGGCGGTGCAGGTGCGCTCGGTGGAGCCCTTACTGCTCCCTGACGCCTTCGGAGAATCGTGCTACCCCGTGGCCGGCTGGATATGCGCCGGTCACGGAGTCTAAGATGCGTGTGATGCTCGTATTGGCCGCTGCACTCGCAGGGTGCTCTGGCGGGCCGCCACCCGGACCGTCGCCGGTCGTTCAGATGCCGCAACTGGCGCCGGATGACGCCGTCGTGGGCGTCCCTGGTATTCCGTCCGGTAACAGCGTTTTTTCTCCGACCACTGCCCCCACTACCGAAGGTGGCCGCTACTACGGATACAACTAATTCCACCGGCGCTCAGATCGGAAGCCGGACGCGCGCCCGAAGGCCTCCAAGTGGGCTATCTTCAAGCATTATTTCACCACCATGGGCGCGAATGATGTCCCGCGCGATCGTCAGGCCCAACCCGGTTCCTCCTGCGGCGTCGCTCTCGAATGGCCGAAACACGCTCTCGCGCCGCTCCTGCGGAATGCCAGGTCCGTCATCGTCCACCACCACCTGAACCGACCGGCTTCCGAAGGGCGCAGCCGACAGGACCACTCGCCTCGCGTGCCGTCTCGCATTGTCAACCAGGTTGGTGATCGCCCGCCTGATCGAATTAACCCGGAGCTTGAGCGTAATCTCGGACGGAACCTCAAGCTCCACGGAGGAACCTGCCCGCCGGGCTGCGCCCGCCACTTCTTCAAGCAACGACACCAGATTGATCGCTTCCGCCTGCTCCGCTCCCTCGCCGCGGGCAAATGCCAGGTAGCCTTCAACCATTCGTTCCATTTCCTCGACATCCGCCGAAATCTCGCGAAGGTCGGCGTCCAGTTCCTCCTGGCGTGGAAACATGGCCAAAGCCAGCCGGATGCGCGTAAGCGGTGTCCGCAGATCGTGTGAGACGCCGGCAAGCATCTCAGTCCTCTGGATCAGGAATTGTCGGATTCGTTCTTGCATCCGGTTGAACGCCGAGCCTGCCCGGCGCACTTCGGTGGCGCCCTCCGGCCGGATCAGCCCCGGATCGCGCCCCATCCCAAATGCCTCCATCGCATACGCCAGTCGCCGGATGCCGCGCACCTGGTTGCGCATGAACAGGGCCGCGATGGCGAACAGCAACAGCGAGGTACCCACCAGCCAGACGAGAAACAGGTAGATAGTGCCAAGATCCACGCGTTTGCGCGGCACCAGGACATTCAGCACGCCATCCTGGGTCTGCACCCGGATCAGTACCGACTGCCGGTCGTAGCTCCAGTCCATCGTGAATGGGCGTTTTAGTCTCTCTTGCAGCGCGGCGTAGAGATCGTCGTCCATCGGGCCCAATACATTGTTCCACGAGTGGTACGTCAGCTGCGCGCCGGGATCGAGATCCATCTGCAGATCGAACTCACGATGCGCGGTCTGTGTGACCCAGAGCTCTTCTTCCGGGGTCTTGCTTTGCTCAAGAAGTTGCAGGGTGAAAACCAGCTCACCCGCCAGCCCGCCGGACAGCCTCCGATACACCAAACTAAGATGACTGCCGTAATAAACCTGCAGTGCTACCGCCTGAAGCAAGATGAGCGGTACGAGAATCATAAGCAGACTTCGGCCGAGAAGGGAGCGGGGCAACACCCGCTTGACCACACGTTCGAAGGGCAGTGGAATCCGCATCAGCCGGGCCGGAGCATATATCCCCGCCCTCGCACCGTATGAAGGTAGCGAGGCTCACGGGAGTCCGGCTCGATTTTTCGACGAAGCCGGGTTACCTGCACGTCGATGGCTCGTTCTCCGGATTCATCCATTCCCAGCGCCGAGCCGATCGCCTCCCGGGAAAGGACTTCGTTCGGCCTTCGTGCCAGCGTTGTAAGCAGCGCGGAACTCGCCGCCAGTAAGCCGAATGAGGCCCTCCGGGCCGCGTAACTCGCCTCGATCGACATCGAATTCAAGTGTCCCGAGCACTACTGGTCCTGTTGGTGGTCCTGGCGCCGGCTGCACCCGCCTTAGCAAAGCGCGAATACGCAGCACGAGTTCGAGCGGCTCAAAGGGTTTGCCGAGGTAATCATCGGCCCCCGCTTCAAAGCCGGCGATCCGATCCTCCGGCGCGCCCCGGGCAGTTAGCAGCAGTACCGGCACATCCTGCATTTGAGAACCACGTAGCGACCCCGTCAGATCCAGGCCAGATTCCCCTGGCATCATCACGTCCAGCACCATCAGGTCCGGGCTGATGTTTCGCAGCTTAGCCCTGGCATCCGATGCGCTATCTGCGGTGGTAACCCGAAAACCTTTCTCCGCAAGGAAGCGCGACAGCAACGACCGAAGCCGGGCGTCATCGTCCACCACCAGGATATGCGGGACATCATTCATATAGCGATTACGCAGTGCGGCCGCGTGATGAATGCGGTCAATTCTCTCTATTGTCCAGATATGCCCGCGCCGCCTCGTCCATGATCGCCCGCATCACGCGACGGAACCCGTCCACCGCCGGGCCGCCGGCTTCCCGGTATGCCGTAGCGAGCCGCTCCCTCTGGCGTTCGAACAATCGCCGCTCCAGATCCTCTCCCGCCTTCGTCAGAGTAAGCAGTCGCTGCCGTCGGTCGGCACTGCCGGGCGACTGGGTCACGAAACCCTGCCCCACCAGCGCCGACAGCACGCGCGCGAGGCTCTGTTTTGTAATACGAAGGATCCCGAGCAGTTCTGAAACGTTAATGCCTGGATTCCGGCCAATGAAATGCAAGGCGCGATGGTGGGCGCGGCCGAGACTGAGTTCCTCGAGGATCACGTCCGCAGCGTTGGTGAAATCCCGGTATGCAAAGAACAGCAGATCCTGCGCCAGCCAAATCTCCTCTTCCCGAAGAAACAGGAGGCTGGCCCCGGCCGAACTCTTGGGGTCCTGAGCAGGCACGGCGAGACGATGGACGCCACTCATTTGCTGCAATCCCGCCTGATCAGCTTTCGGCACGGGCATGGCAGGCATTCCTTGCGCATGCGACAGAGATGTTGACGTATTTGGGTCCGCATTATACGGTCCGCAAGGCTGAAGCAACAATGTTGCGAGGATTGGCTCTATGGCGCTTGTTCCTTTCGATGACCGGGATGGCTCGATCTGGTGGGACGGCAAGCTCGTCCCCTGGCGCGAAGCCAAGCTGCACGTTTTGACGCATGGGCTGCATTATGCCTCGGCAGTCTTCGAAGGCGAACGGGCCTATAATGGCCATATCTTCCGGTTGCGGGACCATACGGACCGGTTGATCAGATCGGGACGCATCCTGGGTTTCGAGATCCCCTTCTCCGCCGAGCAGATCGACGCCGCCTGTTACGAGACGCTGAAGGCCAATGGGCTGACGGACGCATATATCAGGCCCATCGCCTGGCGCGGCTCGGAAATGCTCGCCGTGTCCGCCCAGCATACGAAAATCCACCTGGCGATCGCGGTGTGGCCCTGGCCCAGCTATTTCGGCGACAGCAGGATGCAGGGCATCCGTCTCGGCATGGCCGAGTGGAAGCGCCCCTCACCGGAAACCGCGCCAACGGCCGCCAAGGCCACGGGGTTGTACATGATCGGCACCCTCTCCAAGCACAAAGCCGAGTCCGAAGGCTACGCCGACGCCCTGATGCTGGACTGGCGCGGTCGGGTGGCCGAGGCGACCGGCGCCAACATTTTTTTCGTCATGAACGGCGAATTGCACACGCCCGACCCCGATTGCTTCCTCGATGGCATCTCCCGCCGCAGCGTTATGGCCCTCGCGAAGCACCGGCAGATGAAGGTGGTCGAACGTCCCATCATGCCGGATGAGATGCAAAAAGCATCCGAGGCGTTCCTGGCCGGGACGGCCGCCGAAGTGACCCCGGTGCGCGAGATCGGCAAATACAGCTTCACGCCGGGCCAGATCACCGAGACCCTGCTGAAGGATTACGACGCATTGGTGCGAAAGACCCCGGCGGAAGTGGCAAGAGTCACCGGGTGATCGCCGCGGAGGACTCAAAAGCGGCTGGCGTCCGTGTCGCAACGAACGCCAGCGACGCCGCCACGCAACGCTGACAAGAGCCTATGTGTTCGCCAGCCGCAATCCCGGCTCCTTCCAATTGAACGCCACCAACCGGCCGGTTCCTGAGAGCGTGACATAAGCCGTCCGCAGATCCGGTCCGCCGAAGCAAATATTCGTCGTCATCGGGTCCCCCGTGGGAACCTGCCGAACCAGGGCGCCATCAGGGCTGATGACGCTGATGCATCCGCTGACAAGGGTTGCGACGCAGATATTCCCCGCCGCCTCCACGGCAAGACTGTCGAAACGCTGGAATCCGCCCATCCCGATCACCAGGCGTCCGCCATGGGGCGATGGAAACGGATGTTTTCGGGCCACGCCGGGCGCCTCGAGGTCGAAGGCCCAGAGCCGTGCCGTTTCGGTCTCGGCCACATACACCGTGTTGCCGTCCGGCGAGAGGCCAACGCCATTCGGCGTCAGGATCGGATATGCCACTTCCATGATTTTCGATCCGTCGGCCTGAGCGTAGTATGGTCCACCATGATCGCGGTCGCGCGCACCGGCCTTCCCGAGATCGGAAAAGTAAAATCCGCCGTGGACATCGAAAACAATGTCATTTGGGCCGGGGAGCCGCTGCGCGCCGCAGCGGTCAAACAGCAACGTCACCGCGCCTGTCCGCGGATCAACTCGCTCGATCCGCCCGCCTGCATAGTCGATGCCTACAGCGCCGGCCGCAGCAGACCTTCTTCGTAGCGGAACGCAAACCCGCCATTGTTGCGCACGTAAAAGGCGCCGTCAGGGCCAGTCGCCATCCCGTTCGGCCCGCCGCCAGTCCGGGCAACCACCTCTATCTCGCCGCCGGCCTGGACGACACTTACAGCCTGACGCTCGATCTCCACCAGGGCGATGGAGCAATCGGGCATGGCCACGGGTCCTTCAGGAAAGGAAAGACCGGTGGTAACAACGCGCATGTCGCTCATGCTGCTTCCTGTTCAATAAGTGCCCAAGCTGAAAATTCCGTACGCCTTATCCGTGTCGGTGATCAGCTTTTTGCCAATGAGATCCCGTAGCGTCTCTGTTGTGCCTCCACCGATAGATCCATACCGGGCGCCTTTATACAGCCGGGAGACAGGATACTCGTCGGTGAACCCAAAGCCGCCATGCAGCTGCACCGCTTCGCTTGTGACCCGGATCGACATCTCGTTGTTGAAGACCTTGGCGGTCGCGGCCAGAAATGGGTCAGGAAACGGATCCGCACTGGCCGCAGCACGGTAAAGCAGGCCCCGTCCCGCTTCAATGTCCTTGAACATGTCTGCCAGCTTCCACCGAACGCCCTGATTGTCGGCGATCGGCCGTCCGAATGCCCTGCGGTCGCGCACGTAGTTCACCGCCTCATCGAAGGCACCCTCCGCCAGTCCCAGCGAAATCGCCGGATTGAGGCAGCGCTGCGTATTGAACGCCGTCAGCAGCTTGCGAAAGCCATCTTCGCGTATCATCAGATTTTCCAGCGGCAGTTCGCAGTCGTCGAACTGCACCTCATGCAGGTTCTCGCCGCCCATCGTGTGATAGGTCCCGGTGACAGCGAATCCCTTGGTCTCCGGTTCAACCAGCACGCAGCCGATGCCGTCGCGCCCCGGGCGTCCATCGACGCGCGTGAATACCACGAACATCCCCGCTTCGCGCGCGCGGCTGATCAGTGTCTTCACTCCTTTAAGGATCACGCGGTCCCCGACAATCCGGGCGTTCGTCTTGTAATTCGCAACATCCGTGCCGGCATGCGGCTCCGTCATGCAAATCGCCAGCACACACTCGCCGCTGACAATCCTTGGCAGAATGCGCTGCTTTATCCCCGCAGGCGCATAGCGGGCGATTACGCGCGTCTGCACGCCGACCTCGCCCAGGACGGCCATCGCGGTCACATAACAGGTCTTCGCGATTTCCTCTAAAATCAGAACGGTATCCAGTATCGACAGGCCCATCCCGCCATATTCTTCCGGCACCGACACGCCCAGCACGCCAAGGTCAGCTAGCTGCCGCAGATTCTCCCAAGGAAACGTCCCATCCATCCAGCGCTGGGCTTTGGCCTTGAACTCGTACTGTGCAAGCGCTCGGAGAGGCGCCAGCAGCGCACGCTGCGCATCGGTTATCCGGAACTGCACGCCGATGCCTCCCCTGCCCCGCGCAGCTTACGCAAACGGCCGCGTAATGCTACCCAACGGGCATGATGCCGGACCGACAGGCCGCAAGCTCGATCGACGCCGTGGAACACGGGCTCTCACAGGCGGGCTATATCCCCAGCCGGCAGATCGCCACCGCCGTCTATCTCTCGCAGCACCTGCAGAAGCCCATCCTCGTCGAGGGCCCGGCAGGTGTCGGCAAGACCGAGCTGGCAAAGTCGATCGCCTCCTGGCTCGCCCTGCCTCTGATTCGCATGCAATGCTACGAGGGGCTGGACGAGTCCAAGGCGCTCTACGAATGGAAATACGGCAAACAGCTCTTGTACACGCAGATTCTGCACGACAAGATAGGGGAAGTCCTCGGCGAAACCGAGGGCCTGGGCGCAGCCATAGATCGCCTGCACGGATTCGGTGATCTTTTCTTTGCGCCGGAGTTTCTGGAACCTCGGCCCTTGCTGCGTGCCTTGCAACAGGAAGGGGGCGCCGTCCTCCTGATCGACGAAATTGACAAATCGGATCAGGAGTTCGAGGCCTTCCTGCTGGAAATCCTATCCGATTATCAGGTCAGCATTCCGGAGATTGGACGCGTTTCGGCGAAAACGCCTCCGGTGGTCGTGCTGACCTCCAACAACATGCGCGATCTGGGGGATGCACTGAAGCGCCGCTGCCTTCACCTGCACATCGCCTTCCCCGAAGCGAAACTCGAGGCGAAGATCATTGAATCACGCGTACCAGGGGTGAACGAAGCCCTGCGCCGTCAACTCGTATCGTTTGTTCAGTCTTTACGAACCCTTGACTTGAAAAAACCGCCGTCGATCAGCGAAACGATTGACTGGGCACGCGTCCTGCTCTTGCTACATGCAAGCACTCTCAGCACGGAACTTGTCCGCGATACCCTGAACGTCTTGTTGAAATTCGAAACTGATATCGAGACCGCGAACCGGCAGCTTGGGGAGCTTGTCGGTAAATCTCGCGTACAGTCGCCGAATTATGCCGGGGATTGATCCGCTTCTGCGCTTCATCGCCGCCGCAAGGGGAGCAGGCGTTCGTATATCTCCGGCTGAAAGCATCGATGCCGTGCGTGCCGTTGAAATTATCGGTTACTCCGACCGTCATGCCCTTCGCGACGCTCTGGGCTTTGTCCTGGCGAAAACGCCCCCGGAAAAGAGAGCCTTGGCTGCCTGTTTCGATCTGTATTTTCAGCGAGACCATCTTGAGTCTGCTCTCGCGGACGAAGCCCCGGAAAACCACTTGGGCGAGTTTGGCGACGGCGCTGGCGGAACCGCTATCGGCGGAGCGCTCGGTCAGATGCTGCTTGCGCACGATGCCGCGGGGCTCGCCACTTCCATGGAGCAGGCAGGAGAAGAAGCAGGCCTGCCTAACATTCGCTACCTTACTCAGCGGAACCTTTACACGCGCCGCGTTCTCGAACGCATGGGACTGCGGCCTTTGGAGACCCGCATCGCGGCTCTGCGACAGCGCTCGGATCCCGAGTCTCTGGCTCTGGCACGCCTTCTCGAAACTGCCTTGAGCGGCCTCCGAGCACAGGTCCGCGACTTCGTCGAACGCAACCTTCTGCTTTTCGCCCGCGGCCAAACCGAAGAATTCCGCGAGGAGCTCCTTAAATCCACGCGCCTCTCCAATATCGACCGCCGAGACTATGAGCGGATGCACGCATTGGTTCACGGGATGGCGCGCCGGCTGGCCACGCGCTACGCCAGACAGCGCTCCCGTCGCTTGCGTGGCCAGCTCGATACCCGTCTGTACTCTCCGCTGCAACATGGCTTGGGGCGGGATTCCCTTCCTGACCGTATGGAAGGAACGCCGCATAGAAAAGCCGCGTCTGCTGGTGCTCTGCGACGTCTCAGGTTCCGTCGCCGCCTTCGCACATTTCCTGCTTATGTTCCTGTATGCCATGAACGAGGCCCTTTCCGATATCCGCACCTTTGCATTCGCAGGTTCGCTCATCGAAGTGACCGGCATCCTGGAAGACAGCCCGATAGAACAGGCGATCGGTCGGATACTCGGGATTATCGGGTATGGCTCATCCAACTATGGAAATGCCCTGGCCGATCTCGAAGGTGGGTGGGCTGGCGTGGATCGCAAGACCACCGTCATAATCCTGGGCGATGCCCGAGGTAATCGAACCGACCCGCGGACCGACATCGTGCAGCGCATCTCCGCGCGGGCCAAACGCGTGATCTGGCTAAATCCGGAGTACCGCACATCCTGGGGTACCGGGGATTCCGATATGTTCCGTTACGCGCCATACTGCCACATGGTGCGGGTCTGCGGGACCTTGCGCGACCTCGAGCGTGCAATCGGGGATCTGTTGTCGGCACGCAACTGACGGATGGCGGCTTATAAGTCTTTCTCCTTGTCGGTACGGTCCTGAGCCTTCGCCTCCCGCTCCATCCGATCCGCCTCCTGCTCCAGCTTGTCGGCAACCGACTCAATCACGTTCTGCACCGAGATGTCGGTGATCGCGAGCGCGTGCTTCCGGTATCGTTCAGCACGAGCCCGCATCTCTTTCGGATTCTTCATCTCGCTGCCCTCGCGGGAGCAAACGGGCACCAGCCGAGCGGGTTCCATACCGTACCGTAATGCCGAATATTCGTTAGGACCTGTCAGGCTGCGAAGGCCACCCGGGTTGTCCGAGCGGAGAGCCGCATCGCACCAGGCCAGACACGGCAAAACTGGAATGCGGGCAGCTGCAGCAAGGGGTGCAATAACGCCTGGTGCAGGATCCGGGCCCGGCCCACTGGTCCTCTCAGAGCTTCGGCAATGCCCTGCTGGGCTGCCGAGATCTCGCCCTTCTCGAGATAGGACCGGGCAGCAGCCTGCCCGCTGCCGAGCGCGATCGCAACACCCGCGCCTGCGAACGACGGAATGACGCCCGCTTGGTCACCCAGACGCACCAGGCCCGTCGAGCGATCCAGCCCCGCAATGAATCCGTAGGGCATTCCCGAAATGGCCAGCGGCCGATCCAGAACGGTCTTTGCACCCTGCAGCCGGCTTCGCAGATGGGGCGTGTTGTTGATTACCGGCTCCAGCCCGCCACGCCGGAGGGCGCGTGCGTCGGATATCAGGGCGCACAGCACGGCCAGACCGCCTCCCACCGGCTGGAGCCCGGCATACCCGCCCGGGATCAGGACGATCTCGACCGCACCGGCGAGCGCAGCGTCCTGATCGGATGCGAGCCGTAGGTAGGTCTTCCACCCGACCATCCGACGCTTCCGGGGTCTCCCGAAACCGGGAAGATCGTGTTTGCCGGTTGCCAGGAACACAGTCCGTGAATGCCATGCCTCGGTTCCAGCGATGGCTAGAAAGCCGTCCTGCTGGCAGCAAAGCTCACGCACGACGCGGCCACGCAGAACGCTGGCGCCGCATTGTGTCGCCCGCTTCAGCAGCGCCTCATCAAGACAGCGTCTCGATAAGCCGAACGCCCTGAATGGCAGACGGGCAGCGACCATTCGCTCTCCGCGGACCAGCCGCACCCGGTCGATGCGGGCTGCTCCCAGCTCCTCCAGCCCGATTCCGAGCTGAGTCAAAGTTGCAGCTGCCTCCCCGCTTAAAAAATCGCCGCATACCTTGTCATGTGCCCCGGTGCTGCGCTCCAGAACCACTGGCCGCACTCCGGCCTGCGCAAGCGAGATCGCCGTAGCGGCGCCAGCCGGCCCGCCGCCGATGATCAGCGGACGGGACACCGGCGGGCCACACAGATCCGGAACGGAACATGCCAGGTGATCCGGGCCTCATTCAGAGGCACACCGGCCGCTTCGAGGAATGCACGCCATTCGGCAGTGATGAAAGCGCGGGCAATCGAAATCTGCCCATCCGTCCGCACGAAATGGTGCCAAAACGCCGCTCGGGCCAGCAGAGGAAACCCGTAATAGGCGAACCAGTGCCGGTGCAGATCGGCGATGAACCAGCCACGTACAGCGTGCCGGTCCTGCCAACGAATGAACTGCACCAGCTCCTCATCGGTCAGATGATGGGCGAACTGCGAGCTCACGATGAAGTCCCAGCGACAGTCATCGGGCAGCGCGAACAGATCAGCCTCACGATAGGTGATCGGCATTCCAGGCGGGGTCGCTTCCTGGGCAGCGCGAATGCTCCAGGGATGCCGGTCCACACCCTCAAGCGCAGCCGCCTTTTTGCCCGCCTGCTGCGCGATCAGCCGCAACAGATCGCCCTGGCCGGATCCAACATCACACAGGGTGAACGATGACAGCTCGCGCGTTTCCTCGGCCAGCCACGACAGGACCGGGCGGTGAGTCATGGTGACCACGTTGACTTTGGTCAGATCAGCCAGACATCGCGCGTAGTCCTCGTAGCCAGTGCAATCCGTGTCCATCCGCTCGGCCTCGCGGCTGCGGGTGCGCAAACCACCTTCAGGCATGGTGAAATCCGAAGCTTTCGACCGTCAGCCCGGGCCCGAAGGCCATGGCGATGCCGCGTCGGCCCCTCCCCTGCTCGCCCATGATCCGCTGCAACACGAACATCAGGGTCGCCGACGACATGTTGCCGAACTCGCGCAGCACCGCGCGGGAATGCCGCAGCGCCTGCGGCGCAAGCTCAAGCCCTTGCTGCACGGCGTCAAGGATCGAGCGCCCCCCGGCATGCACCGCCCACTCGGTTGCTGGGTCGCCGGCATGCGCGCCCAGGAATCCCGCGCCTCCCTCGCGCAGAAACCGTCTGATCTGCCCCGGTACCTGCCCGGATAGCTGCATCTCAAAACCCGCGTCGCGGATGTGCCAGGTAATCAGATCCTCAGACTCCGGAATGACGGTCGCCCGGAATTCGTCCAGCGCCAGCCCCTCCGGCTCTGACGAGACCAGCGCGGCCGAGGCGCCATCGGCGAACAGCAGGAAGCTCATCAGCTTCGGCAACTGGAATTGCTCCTGCAGGTGCAGGCTGCACAGCTCCACGTTCAGCACCAGCACCAGCGCATGCGGCTCGGACCGCACAATATGCCGGGCCAACTTCAGGGCGTTCACCGCGGCAAAACACCCCATGAAGCCGATGATCGTCCGCTCGACGCTCTCGGGCAGTCCGGCGTCGCGCATGACATGAAAATCGAGGCCAGGGGCCGAGAACCCGGTGCAGCTGGCAACGATCAAATGCGTGACGCGCTCGCGGTCTCGCCCGAGATCCACCGCGTCGATCGCCTGCGCCGCCAGCCTTCGGGCAGCCGGTTCGTACCACGCCATTCGGACCGCCGTGGAGGGGAAGGCGTCTCGGCGATAGAACCCTTCCTGATCGTAGTCTCCCTTCTCGGGGGCCGGATGCGCCGCCAGGACCGAAAACCGGTGCGCGATATCCGCATGTGCGATCATTCGCTCCAGCACTTCCCGCCCGCGCTCGTCGCGAAAAAGACCACGGCAGAAAGCAACACTCGACGCATGAATATCGTGCGGCGGCACGGCACTCCCGATCCGGTTCAGCCAAGCCTGTCCCACACGCATCTCCAGTTCCCGGTTTGCAGACATGGGACGAATTTCGCTGCGAGATAGTCCACAAATCAGGGGAGGATCTTCCCCGGGTTCATGATCCCGTGCGGATCGATCGCCGCCTTGATCCGCCGCATGAGATCCAGCTCCGCTCCGCCGCGCCAGTCCGGCATCATGTAAGGCTTCAGACGGCCTACCCCATGCTCGGCGGAGAAGCTGCCGTCGAAGCGCCGGACCACCTCGTTCACCGCGTCCATGACCGCGTGATCCTGCGCCAGAAACCACGCGGCGTCGCTACCCTCCGGCTGCTCCAGATTGAAATGGATGTTGCCGTCGCCGACATGCCCGAACGGGACAACGCGCACCCCGGGGATCAGCCGTTCACATGCTTCGGTCGCCGCGCGGATGAATGCCGGCACCTTCGAGACGGGCACTGACACGTCGTTCTTCACCGAGGCCCCTTCCCGCTTCTGTGCCTCCGAATGCTCCTCGCGCAGGCGCCATATGGCCCCCTTCTGCGCTTCGCTCTCCGCGATTGCCGCGTCACTGACGATCCCTTCTTCCAGCGCGGCCTCCAGCACCTGCTCGAGGGCAGCGCGCATTCCGCCGTCCGGCCGCGGCGTCGCCAGCTCCACCAGCACGTAAGCCGACGCCGGTTGCGCAAGCGGTAGCGTTGCGCCCGGGATGTGCCGCAGCACGAACTGCACCCCCGTCCCGGACATGTATTCGAATGCCTGCATCCCTCCGGGCTCGTGGGCCTGAAAGCGAGTGAACAGATCCAGCGCCGCCTCCGGCCCGTCCACGGCGCATAATGCGACCGCAAGCTCGCGCGGCCGGGGCGCCAGCTTCAGCACGGCCGCAGTTATGATCCCCAGGGTGCCTTCGGACCCGACGAACAACTGCCGCAGGCAATATCCCGTGTTGTCCTTCCGCAGACGCCGCAATCCGTTCCACACCTGCCCGTCCGGCAGCACCACCTCAAGCCCCAGTACCAGGTCACGGGCGTTGCCGTAACGCAGCGTGTTGTTGCCCCCGGCATTGGTCGCCAGCACGCCCCCGATCTGCGCCGAGCCTTCCGAGGAAATCGACAGAGGCAGCAGACAGCCCGCATCCACGGCCGCCGTCTGTGCGGCTTTCAGCGTTATCCCCGCCTCGACCGTCATGGTCAGATCAACGGAATCGACGTCGCGGAGCCGGTTCAGCCTGGCCAGGCTGAGCACCAGCTCCCCGCCGCTGTCGTTCGGCGTCGCGCCGCCGACCATGGAGGTGTTGCCGCCCTGCGGCACAATCGCGATGCCATCCCGTGCGCAAAGCCGTACCACGGCGGCAAGCTGGGAGGTATCGGCGGGCCGCACCACCGCCGGCGTCCGCCCATGATACAGCCGGCGCCAATCCTCGACATAAGCAGCGGTATCAGCGGGGTCCGTCAACAACCCCGTACCCCCTACGATGCCGCGAAGCTCATCAAGCATATCGGGCATGGGACCTCTACGAACGGCGGCACGGCCACGGCAGGGAAAGGCTCAGCGCGTCCAGGCCGCGCACAGTCCATTGCAGCATGCCGCCGCCGACCTCAAGCAGACCGTAGCAGCCAGACGGCTCCGGCGCCGTCGTAAACGTCTCGGTCAGGGATTGCAGCGTCAGATGCGGAATTCCATCGACCACGCAGAAACTGTTCCAGTGCACGTGCCCCGCGAACGCCGCCAGTGGGCAACGTGCCGCAGCCAGCACGGCACGAATGGAAACCTGTTCGCGATATGCGGCGCCGGCCGGATCATGCTCGAACCAGATATTCCCGATCATCGCCTGCCCCGACAGCGGCACGTGCGAAAACAAAAGAGTCGGCTGATCGGTCCCGGCAAGTGTCCCGGCCAGCCAGTCCAGGTCGCCGTCGGCCAGATGCGGCCCGCACCGCTTCGTGGTCCGCACCTCCGGCTCCCAGAACACGCAGCGCAGACCGCCGATCTCCACCGAGCGACTGCCGAGTACAATCCCCAGCGCGGCGGCATTTTCCTCGGCCGAGAGGTTCCCGCGATCATGATTGCCGCAGACATGTTGGCGCGGGACAGATAAAGTTCCGAAACAGCGCCCGACCGTCTGGGCCAACTCAAGATCCGCCGCGTGATCCCGGTCCGAGATCCGGTCGCCGAGATCGATCAGCGCATCAACTTCTGCATCGTCCGTGGCGGCCAGAACCGTCGCCAGCAATCCCAGCGCTGCCGATCCGCGTTTCGTCTTCTCGTCTGGTCCATGGTGAATATCCGTCACCACGGCAAGGCGCACCCGCCTCATGCGGCACGGGGTACCACGATCAGCTTGTCCGGCGGCAGAAACGCACAAACCTCCGCTCCGCGAGCATGCGGCGGGACGCCGACCGGTGCATGCGCCTTGAGCTGTACCCCCGAACCATGCTGCAGAACGTATTCGACGTGATCGCCCATGAACGCCAGATCGACCACGTTACAGATCAACCGGTTCGGCCCGGTTGCCTCTACCGGCGCCAGCACCACGGCGCTGGCATGGATGAACGCCGTGGCCGGGCCGGTCATGCGAACCGCATCCGTTTCCAGATGGCTGCCATCCGCCTCCAGGCACACGGCCCCAGCGATCGGCATCACCGGAAGGGCGTTGGCGTAGCCCACGAAACGGGCGATGAAATCATCCACGGGGTTGCGGTAGATTTCCTCCGGAGAGCCGAACTGCACCACCCGCCCGCGATTCATCACAGCAATCGCATCCGACAGCGCCAGCGCCTCCCGCTGATCGTGGGTGACATAAATCGCGGTGATGCCCAGGGCACGCGTCACCTGGCTGATCTCCAGCCGCATCTCCTCGCGCAAAGATGCATCCAGGTTGGACAGCGGCTCGTCCAGCAACAGGATCGTCGGGCGATACACGATGGCGCGGGCCAGCCCCACGCGCTGCTGCTGCCCGCCGGACAACTCCCGCGGATAGCGCCCGGAGAACGCGTCCAGATGCACCATCCGCAGAGCCTCAGCGACGCGCTGTTGCTGCTCCGCCCGCGTCAGCCCCCGCACCTCCAGCGGAAACGCTACGTTCTCGGCCACGCTCAGATGCGGAAACAGCGCGAAGCTCTGAAACACCATGCCCATGTTGCGCCGAAAGGTCGGCAAATGGGTGATATCGGACCCATCCACCACCACTCGCCCAGCGTCCGGCGCCAGCGTGCCGGTGATGACGCGCAACAGCGTGGTCTTGCCGCACCCGCTCGGCCCCAACAACGACAGAAACATGCCACGCGGAACGTCCAGGCTTATGTCGGACAATGCGGCCACGCGGCCCCAGCTCTTGCCCACCCGATCGAGCGACAGCCGTGCCTCGCTCATGCCCCCTTCAAACCCCCGAGCAAATTCTCGGGGTTCACCATGCGCAGCATGACGAGCAGGAAAAACAGCGAGGGAACGAGCAGGATGGTGCTGATGGCCCCGGCGACCGAGAGATAGCCGTTTGCCAGCGAGAGATACGTTTGCACCGGCAGGGTGACTGTGTCAGCGCCGTAGACCATCAAGGTCAGCACGAAATCGTTGTATGAGGCCAGAAACGAGAACAGTGCCGCCGCGACGATCCCCGGCATCGCCAGCGGCATAGTGACCCGCCAGAACAGCCGTAGCGGGCCGCAGCCCATCACCGCGCCGGCTTCCAGCAGCCGCTGGTCCATCCCCTCGAACGTGCTGATCAGCACAACCACCGCAAAAGGCGCGGCCAGAATCACGTGGGCCAGTGCTATGCCAACTGCGGTGTTGGTCAGGTGGATGGTATAGAATATGCGGGCGACGCCGAGCGCGAAGGTGATCTCCGGAATCATGCGCGGAAACAGGATCGCGCCGATCAGCGGCGCCTTCAGCGGCAGCCGGTAGCGTGCGATCGCCCAGGCCGCCGGAATTGCCAGCACGAGCGAGATAAGTGTGGCCAGCACGGCAATCTCCACCGTGTTGAGCAGCACCGCGCCCAGATTGACCGTCTGCCCGGCCCAGACAAACCACCGCAACGTCCATTTCGCCGGCAGCATGCGCGCACCGAACCAGTCGGCGCCAAACGCCTCCAGCAGGATCATCACCAGCGGCAAAGTAATGAACAGCACGAAGCCGACCACCAGCACCGCCCGTAATGAGGCCCTCCGCCACTTCATGGCGGGCGCCGTCCGCCGCTGACCGACTGATACGCCATCACCAGCCCGGCCTGGATCACGCCCATAACCACCGCCATGGCGCTGGCCTGTGGCCAGTCCAGAAACACATTGGCTACCGTGTAGATCTTCACCCCCAGCGGCTGATGATCGCCGCCGGCGATCAGTGGAATGCTGAACGCACCGAAGCACTGCAAAAAAATCATCACGCCGCCGGCCCATAAACTGCCGCGCAGCAGCGGCAGAAGCACGCGGCGGAACACCCGCGCCGGGCTCGCGCCCATCACCAGCCCGGCCTCCTCCAGCGCCGGGTCGATCGCGCCCAACCCTGACATGATCACCAGCCCGCCGTATGGGAAAAACATCCAGACGTAGAACAGGATAAGGCCCGATATTGTGTAATCGATCGCCAGAGGATGTGTCAGCAGATGCAACCGCAGCAGCACGACGTTGATCCATCCGGTGCGGTCATAGAGGATCAGCAGCCCCAGCGCCCCTACCAGCGCCGGAATGGTGATCGGCAGCATCATCAGGAACTGCAAGGCCCGCCGCCCGAAGAACCGCCGCCGCAACAGCAGGGCCAAAGGCAGGCTTAGCAGAATGGAAAGCACCGTCGCGCCAAACGACAGCCCCAGTGTCAGGGCCAGCACCCCAAGCCCATCACGGCTACCCAGAAACGAGGCGTAGTGCGCGAGTGTCCATCCCGATCCGTGCGCCGGCGTGATACTCTGCAGCACCGTATAGGCAAGCGGGTAATAGAATGCCGCGATCAGGAACAGAATCAGCGGGCAAACCAGCAAAGTGCCTGTCAGCAGATGCCGGGTTCGCGCCGTCAGACCTGCCGCCCGGCGGGGCGCGATGACGTCTCCGCCGGCCAGCCCGCTCATGACGCTCCACTCATGAGCCGATGTAGTCCATCCCGTGCTTCTGGATGAAGGTGATCGCGTTCAGATTGGTCATGGTTAGCCCGTGCGCCTGCGCCACATCAACCGGTGCGATCTTCTGCCAGACCGAAGCCGGCGCCTTTTTCCACGCCTCAGTGCCAGGATATTCGTACATCGTCTCCAGCATATGCAGCTGCACCTCGTCCGACAGCAGCAGGTTGATCACCTTGTACGCGTTCGCCTTCTGCGCCGCCGAATCCACCGCCGGCACCGCCAGGTACCAGTTGGACGACCCGATGATATTCACATCCAGCGGCGTGGATACCGTCGTCGGCGGCAACTGCCCCTGCTCCGCGCTCCAGATCGAGTAATCCTGCGCATACGACGTCAGCCAGACCTGCTCCGTCTGGAACTGATGGAACATCACCGGCGGCGAGGGCGCGACTGGCTGGGCAAACGATCGGCTGAACTCCTTGAATCGGTCGAGGCCATTCTTCCAGGCATCCGAGGCCTGGATCTCGGTGAACGGCTTGTTGAAATCGACCCCTCCGGCCGAAAGAAACGCATACATAAATGCGCGCCCTCCGCCCGAGCTGGCGTCCGTCCGCACCATGCCGATATGGCCGTCAAACTCCTTGCGGCGGTCGAAGAACTCCGCCCAGTTCTTCGGCGGCGTCTTGACGAAAGCGGTGTTGTAAATCAGCCCGAACTGGGCGCGCCAGAACAGCACGCCCGCGCCGTGCAGCTTCACGCCGTTCACCTGCTCATCGTAAGGCTTCGCGACCAGCTGCAGATTGGGGATTTCCTTCGCCCGATCCGGGTCGAGCGGGTCGAAGTGCAATCCCGCCGCGACCATGTTCGCCAGATCAAGATCCTTCAGAAACAGCAGCGAAAACCCTGGTTCATTCTGCTGCCAGCTCTGCATCTGAAGCTGCAGGGTCGGCCCGGAGCCGACCGTGTATTTGATCTCGATACCGGTATCCTGGTGTATTTTCGGGATCAGATACGTGCTCCAGAACGCCTGGAAATTCGGACCGGAAACCGTGTCGACGACGGTCAGCATTCCTGCGCCGGCAGCGCCGGCCGGCGCAATTCCCGGCGCGCCCAGCGCCAGCCCCGCCGCGCCCCCCAGCAGGCCCCGGCGCGATACGCTTGCAAGTCGATTCACTTGATTTCCTCCCGGTCTGCCCCGCGTTGTTCTTTTTGCGATATGGCACTGACACCCGCCAAACGCTAGGCGGGGCGCACCATCGCCGTCAAGCGGTAGCCTCCTGCGCACGCCGCTGTAGGCTGTGCCGATGCAGACCCAAGCCCGGCTGTTCCTCGAAGACCTCCAAGTCGGCCAGCGCTTCACCAGCGCATCCCGCATATTGGATCAGGAGGCGATGATCCGGTTCGCACAGGAATGGGATCCACAGCCGTTCCATCTGGATGCGGATGCAGCACAGCGGAGTTTCTTCGAGGGCCTGGCAGGCAGCGGCTGGTTCACGGCGGTGGTCACGATGCGCCTGCTGATCGACGGCGGCTTGCCATTGGCGGGCGGAATCATCGGCACCGGGGGCGAATTGCTGTGGGCCAGGCCCACCCGGCCAGGCGACGCACTGCATGTGGAGACGGAGATCCTGGAGATCGTGCCTTCCCGGTCGAAGCCGGATCGCGGGATGGTGCGCGTCCGGTGCCTGACACTCAATCAGCACGGCGAGGCGGTTCAGAGCTTCACCCCGAAGCTGGTCGTGTTCCGCCGCCCGGCTATGACCCGTTGAGCCGAGGCGCTATTCTCGACCCCATGACAGTTGCGCTCCGCAAGCCCATGAGCCTCGCCGAGTTTCTCGACTGGGAGCAGCGGCAGGAAGTTCGCTACGAATTTGACGGCTTCTACCCGGTCGCCATGCCCGGTGGCACCTATGCTCACGACCAGATTACCTTCAACCTGCGCAGTGCTCTGGGATCTCGACTTAAGGGCGGCAGTTGCCGGCCATGCGGTCCAAATATGAAGGTGTTGGTGGCTGGGCGCGCCCGTTACCCGGACGTTCTGGTCACATGCTCGCCGATCAGCCCGGGAGCACTGGTGATCGACGACCCGGTTTTGGTCTTCGAGGTTGTCAGCGACGAGACCGCACGTACCGACCGGATCGAAAAACTCCGCGAATACCAGGCCACGCCTTCAATCCAGCGGTATGTCATTCTGGAGCAGAAAAGCATGGGCGCCGCCATTTTTACGCGGAGGGGCGAGGACTGGATCGCCACCGCCCTGACCGAAAGCGACACTCTGGAACTGCCCGAAATAGCGGCGCGTATCCCGCTAACGGAGATCTATGCGGACCTGCAGTTCTCAGAATCTCAGGACCCGAACGCCTGATCCCACGGCTCCGGCATCAACTCATACCGCCCACCACGCCGAACCAGATGCGCGAAACCGGGGTAATGCACGTGCATGCCGGCGATCAGCAGCTTGTCGGTGGCGACCATGTCGAAAACCCGCTTCCGCGTAGCGGCGGCTGCATCGGGGTCGGTATCGAATTCGATCGTCACCTCGGGCCGGGGCACCTGGATTTCCGGCACGTGGATGATATCGCCCCAGATCAGCAATGACTTATCGCCGGAGTTGATCATGTAGCCGCTATGTCCCGGCGTATGCCCATTGAGTGGCATCGCCGTGACGCCGGGAAACACCTCGCGCTGGGAATTAAACGGGTGCAGGCGGTCCCGGTACGGCGCGATCTGCTCGCGAGCCGCCTGAAAATAAAGCTTTTGCTCGCGTTCGTTCGCGCGGCCCATCGCGGCATCGTCATCCCAGTGCCAGGGGTCGTTTTCATGCACCGCCAGCTCCGCATTGGGAAACAGTCGGCTCCCGTTTGCCGGCTCGGTCAGCCCCGCCGAGTGGTCCGGATGCATGTGGGTCAGCAGCAATATCTCGATATCTGCCGGATTGATTCCCGCTGCAGTCAGGTTCCGCTGCAGCTGTCCCGCCGTGGGCTGCAGGTAGTTGCCCGACCCCGTGTCGATCAGCGCCAGGCGCCCAGCCGACTGGATCGCGAAGGTATTGACCGAGGTTCGGCGTCCGGGACGGAAGGCATCGGCCAGCATCCGCCGGGCTTCATCATGATTGATGTTCTGCAGGACCTCGACAACGCCGTCCAGATATCCGTCCGACACCGCCGTAACGACGATGTCGCCGATCCGCCGGTGATAAACGCCCGGGATTTGGCGCTGAGGCACCTTGATCATCCACCTCGTCCTTTTGCAGTCCGGCTCAACATCGCATGGACCTCCCTGCCCCGCCATGCTACCGCGCCAGCGCCATGTCCCTGCCCAACTCCCTGCCGCTGATTGCCGTTCTGAACGGGCCCAATCTCAACATGCTCGGCATGCGCGAGCCACACCTTTACGGCGCGGCTACCCTGGACGACGTCGAGCAGCTTTGCGCGGAAACCGGCGAAAAACTCGGCCTCTCCATCGATTTCCGCCAGACTAACGGCGAAGGCGAACTGGTCTCCTGGGTGCAGGAATGCCGCGGCCGTGCCCGAGGCATCGTGATCAATCCGGCTGGCTACACCACCACTTCGGTTGCGCTCATGGATGCGCTGCTGGCAGTCGAACTGCCGGTCATCGAGGTCCATGTCACCAATATTCATCGGCGGGAGGAGTTCCGGCAGCATTCTTTCGTCTCCAAGGCCGCTGTGGGGGTGATATGCGGGCTGGGCATCCAAGGCTATTCGCTCGCGCTGACCGCCCTGGCCGATATCATCGAGCAGAGCTTGTGACCCGCGTTCCGCTGGACGCTGATGCCATCCGGGCGCTCGCGGCCGTGCTGCATGAGACGGGCCTGACCGAAATCGAGATCGCCGAGAAAGATACCCGCATTCGCGTCGCTCGTTCTCCCGGGCCGGCGGCTCCGGTTCAGCTCACTGTGCCCCCTGCCGCTCCCCTCCTGGAGCCGGCGCCGGTGGCTGCACCGCCCGGCCAGGATCTCGCTACCCACCCCGGTGCCATCGCCAGCCCGATGGTCGGCATTGCTTACCTTTCGCCGGAGCCCAACGCGCCTGCCTTCGTTACGCTTGGCCAGACGGTCTCGGCAGGGCAGACATTGCTTCTGATCGAAGCCATGAAGACGTACAACCAGATCAAAGCGCCGAAAGCCGGGATCGTGAGCAGGATTTTGATCGCCAATGGGTCTCCGGTGGAGTACGGCGAGCCGCTGATGATCCTGGAATAGCGCCTTGTTCCAGAAGATCCTGATCGCCAACCGTGGCGAGATCGCGCTGAGGGTCCAGCGCGCCTGCCGCGAAATGGGCATCCCGACCGTCGCGGTCCACTCCACCGCCGATTCCGAGGCCATGCATGTGCGTCTTGCCGATGAGAGCGTCTGCATCGGGCCTCCGCCGGCCCGGGACAGCTACCTGAATATTCCCTCCATTCTATCTGCCGCACATATTACCGGGGCGGATGCCGTGCATCCGGGCTACGGCTTCCTTTCCGAAAATGCCCGGTTTGTCGAAATGGTAGAGGCGCATGGGCTTACCTTCATCGGCCCCTCGCCCGACCACATCCGCATGATGGGGGACAAGATCGAGGCCAAGCGCGCGGTTGCCCGTCTGGGGGTCCCGCTCGTCCCCGGTTCGGATGGGGCCGTGCTGGATGTCCGAACTGCCCGCTCCGTCGCTGACCGCATCGGCTATCCGGTTCTGATCAAGGCGGCCGCGGGCGGCGGCGGCCGCGGGATGAAGGTTGCGCGCGCCCCGGAGGAGCTTGAGGACTCGCTGCGCCTTGCCCGCGCGGAGGCCCGCGCCGCTTTCGGCAGCGACGAGGTTTATATCGAGAAATATCTCGACCGGCCCCGGCACATCGAGCTGCAGGTCCTCGCCGACTCCCATGGCTCGGTGGTTCATTTCGGCGAGCGCGACTGCTCGCTTCAGCGCCGCCATCAGAAATTGGTCGAGGAGGCGGGCTCACCGGCCCTGACCGCGACACAGCGCGACGAGCTTGGCGCAACAGTGACCGCGGCCCTGGCCCGGCTGGGCTACCGCAATGCCGGCACTTTGGAGTTCCTGTATCAGGACGGCCGCTTCGCGTTCATCGAAATGAATACCAGGCTTCAGGTCGAGCACCCCGTGACCGAGATGGTCTGCGGGGTTGATCTCGTGCGTGAGCAGATTCGCCTCGCGGCCGGCGATCCCCTCGGCTATGGGCAGCGGGACATCCGCGTCTCCGGCCATGCCCTCGAATGCCGGATTAACGCCGAGGATCCCGAGACCTTCATGCCGACGCCTGGACTGGTGTCCTTGTACCACGCGCCGGGCGGCCTGGGCGTCCGGGTCGATTCGGCGCTGTACGACGGTTGCCGCGTGCCGCCATTTTACGACAGCCTGGTGGCGAAGCTGATCGTCCATGCCCCGGACCGCAGCGCGGCCATTGCCCGGATGCGACGTGCCCTGGAGGAGTTTGCCGTCGTGGGCATCAAGACCACGATCCCGCTGCATCAGCGTATTCTGGATGATCCCGCCTTCCAGGCGGGCGACTTCACCATCCACTGGCTGGAGCGCTTCGTCTCAGGCGAGTGACGCATCGACCCGGGCCGGACAAGCGGTATCCGCACGTGGCCTTCGTGGTTGTCAAACAAGAGACAAACGCATTCCGCCCAGTTAAGATCGCCAAATAATGTCGGGGGTAATCGCGTTATGCTGTGCAACGCGAACCGGACCACGGTCTCCGGGATCATCTGGCTGATTGCCTCAATGCTGGCCGGCGGTCTGGCCTTCGGGGCAACAACGGTCAAGCATCTTAAAATCGACATTGCTGTCAATGCTGATGGCAGCTTCACTGAAATACTGCATTCCGAGGTGTCCGCTACCGAGGACGTAGAGGCTCAGCGGCTGGCTCAGATATCGCTGCCGTTCAATCCGTTACTGGAGCGGCTGGAAGTCGTGGAAGCCTACACGCTGAAGCCGCGCGATGTCCGCAAGAATGTCCGCCCCGACGCGATCAGGACCCTCCGGCCCACCTCAGTCCGAAACGCACCCATGTTCTCGGACGTTCAGGAGAAGGTCATCGTCTTCCCTGACCTGCAGGCTAACGATACCCGCGCCCTCACGTTTCGCCGCGAGGTCATTCAACCCCTCTTCCCTGGGCAGTTCACCTGGTGGGACAGCTTCCCGCGCACGGAAGCCTGGGACGACGTGACGATCACGATCAGCGCTCCCTCTACGTACAAGCTCTATACCGCAGCCTACGAATTGTCGCCTGAAACGCGGGAGGAGGGAGATCGCACCATCCGCATCTGGCACTATCACGCGGAATCCGGAACGGAGCACTACGCGACCGATCCGAACGATTACCGTCCTCGCGTCTTTGTCTCGAGTTTTCCGGACTACAATGCCCTCGCAGCGGCATACCAGGCTCTGGCTGCTCCCAAGGAAGCGGTCACTCCGGAGATCCAGGTAAAGGCGGAGGAGATCACCGCGGGCATCGCCGATCAGAAGGAAAAGGCTCGCGCCCTTTATGATTGGGTGAGCCAGCACATTCGCTACGTCGCCATCTACCTGAACCGCGGCGCCATCGAGCCGCATGCCGCAGACATCGTGCTTGCCAATGGCTACGGAGATTGCAAGGACCACGTCGTCTTACTCGCCTCGTTGCTCAAGGCGATCGGCATCGAAAGCCGCGCCGTAATCATCAATTTCGGGAATGCGTACACGTTGAGCGGGCCGCCGACATTGGCCGAGCTCAACCATGTGCTGACCTATATCCCCGAATTTGACCTGTACGCGGACTCGACCCTCGGCGTTGCATCATTCGGCACGCTAGCCTTCGGGGAGCTAAGCAAGCCGGCGGTGATGATCGGCGGAAACGGACAGGTCTTGCAGCGCCTGCCCAGCTCTTCCAACCCTCCAGCCGATATCCGCGTCAGCACGGCCGCCAGTATCGATGCCGACGGGACCATTGCCGGCACCACGATTACAACGCTGGCGGGTCCAACGGCGGTCGCGCTGCGCCTGGTGATGCGCAGCCTGCAGGCTGCGGGAAAGAACATGCGCGATGTCGCGGACAGCCAGTTGCGCTCGATGGGAGAGAGCGGGACCGGCGACGCCGCTTCAGTGGAGGTCGGCCTCCTGGCTCCGGTTTTCGCCGTGGCGAGCGAATTCCGCCTGGACCCGAATCCCGCTTTCAGCAGCGGCGGCGCGGTCTCTCCGCCGGTTGGATTGCAATGGGTGGTCCGGCCGGGCGATTACCTGCTCGGACCGCTGAACGCGCTATCGCTGCCTGCGTCGGAACCGACGCCCTGCTTCAGCGGACACCAGCTCGAGGACCTTTCCGTGGCGATGGACCACAAGCCCACCCGGCTTCCGGCCGATCGTAAGATCGACCAACCGGAATTCACCTACGTGTCGCATTGGTCGGTTCAGGGCAATGTGCTGCATGTTCGTCGGGAACTGACGTCCCGCATCAATCAACCGCTATGCGAGGGCGATCTGCGCAAGCGGGCCATGGATGCGCTGCGACTTATTCACCAGGACCGCCAGGCCGCGGCGTGGCTGCCGCCCCCAATGGAGTAACGCGTGCGAGGGTTGACGGCTAAATCGGCCGTTTGCTCGGTTGCGCGCTTCGCAGAATCCAGTGCCTCAACAGCGGTGAGCATCGCACTCACCGTGATCACCTGACTGTCTCCGTAACGAGAAGGTCGCAGCCGATGCGCCAGGGTTGCCGCTTACGGAATTCATGGGGTCGCCGCCCTGGTGACGTTCGCGATTGGTGTGCGCCTGATCACTATCTTACTTACCGATTTGCGCTTCTGATCCCCGGCCGGTGCGCTTCCGCCCACGCACGAACTCCGTTAGGCCATCGCCTCGTCGCCAGCACCACCGAGGAGAGAATGCCCGTCACTGTTCTGTATCCCGAAAGCGACTACCCCGATGACAGCGTCGAACGCCGGATTTTCGGCCCGGAAGTCCGCGTCATCATGCGCAGTACGAACGCGGTGTCCGAACTATCTGACGAAGACTGCGCCGCGGCCGACGGATTGATGCTCCGCCGGCTCGGGGTCACAGGGCACGAACTGGCCCGGTTCACGAAGCTCCGCTGCGTGGTTCGCATGGGCGTTGGCTATGACGCGATCGACCGCAAAGCGGCAGCAGAGCGGCAGATCGTGGTGTGCAACGTGCCTGATTACGGGACGACCGAAGTCGCCGATCACGCTATCGCACTGGTGCTGGCCCTGCGGCGAGGCCTGCTGCTCCACCATGAATGGCAGCGCAAGGACCCGCCTGCCCCCTGGCGTGCGGTATTCGATCCGCTGATCCGCCGCCTATCGGTGCTGACCTTCGGCATCGTGGGCCTTGGCCGCATCGGTACCGCGACGGCATTGCGCGCCAAGGCGCTCGGTTTCCGCGTGGTGTTCTTCGACCCGTATCGCCCGAATGGGGCGGAACTGGCGATCGGGGTGCAGCGGGCGCAAACGCTGGAAGAGTTGCTCCGGCAGACAGATACCCTGTCGGTTCATGCTCCCCTCACGCCGGAAACCAGGGGAATGATCGGGCGCGAACAACTGCTGCTGATGCCGAAGGGGGGGGTGCTGGTGAATACCGCCCGTGGTCCGGTCGTCGATATCGGTGCTCTGCTGGAATTGCTGAAAGCCGGCCATCTTGCCGGTGTTGGACTGGACGTGGTTCCAGTCGAGCCGCCGGCCGAGCCGCTGCCTGAACTGATCCTGGCCTATCGGGCACGGGAGCCCTGGACCGAGGGGCGCCTCATCATCACACCGCATTCGGCCTACCACGATCCGGAGGCCTGGGAAGATATCCGCGTCAAAGGCGCCGAAACCATGCGCGCCGCCCTGCTCGGCCCCAAGCCGCAGAACGTCATCGCGCCGGACGATTTTTGAGGGCGAGCTTGCGGCGAAGGCTGCCCCGACTAAGCGTCATCCGGCGGAGCGTTTCGGCGCTCCGCCGATAAGATGATGCGTCTTCAACAACTTCTAAGCAGACTCGCAGACTTGCGTGGCACAAGCCAGGAAAGTCTGCTTAGGGGCAGCCCCGGCAGCTATGGCTGCGTGATGACCGTTGCCGTGCCAGGCGCCGGCGTTACGACGGCGGGAACCGCGGGCGTGGGGGCGACCACGGTCGTCTTCTCGGGAGCAGGATGTTCGACGTTGACGCAGGCTGACAGGCCAAGCATCGCGAGCGGGAGGACAACCCAGACGAGACGCATTGCAGCTCTCCTTGCTGTGGAACAACAATCCGGTAAGTGGCCGATAAGCGGTGACGGGGCTTGGTCGGTTTCGTGGCCGAATCGTGACCGGGGGTCACGATACGGTGGGCCGATGACGGCGCGGACCGCCCGTGTCATAAAACTGTAAATGGGCTGGATTTTCTCGACCTTGCCGGCTCCGTCGCGCTGCTGCTTTGGGGCGTGCACATGGTCCAGACTGGGATCGAGCGCGCCTTCGGCCCGGAGCTCCGTCGCTTCCTTCGCACGAAATTGCGCAACCGGCTGGCGGCGTTTGCCTCCGGCCTTGGCGTCACCGCCGTGCTCCAGAGCAGCACGGCCACGGGCCTGATGGTGACGGGGTTCGCCACCAGCGGCGCGATCGGCCTCGAAACCGCCCTGGCGGTCATGCTGGGTGCCAATGTCGGCACCACGCTCATCGTGCAGGTGCTATCTTTCGACGTGACGGCCGTCGCGCCGGCGCTGGTGCTGCTCGGGGTGATCATGTTCCGGCGCGCGAAGCAGGCGCGAACGCGGGATCTGGGGCGCGTCGCCATAGGGCTCGGCCTGATGCTGATGGCCCTGCACGAACTGCTTGTGGGCGCGACATCGATTACCGCCAACCCGGTGCTCGATCTCGTGCTGCGCCGGCTGGGGAGCACCCCGGTCGTGGCGGCGCTGCTATCCGCCGCGCTGACCTGGGCGGCGCATTCCTCCGTGGCGATCGTGCTGCTGATCGGCTCGCTGGCCGCCAAAGGCGTCGTCCCGCTGCCGCTCGCCCTCGCCCTGGTGGCCGGAGCCAATCTCGGCACGGCGATCAATCCGTTGCTCGAGGGGGCCGGATCCGACCCGGTCGCGCGCCGGCTGCCACTCGGCAATCTGCTGACGCGTTGCGTCGGCTGCGCGATCACGCTGCCGCTGCTGGACTGGATCGCCGCCGCGGTCGCGCATCTGGACGCGGGTCCGGCGCGCAGCGTCGCCGACTTCCACACCTGCTTCAATCTGCTGCTGGCGCTGGTTTTCCTTCCTCTCTCGGGGCCATGCGCGGCGCTGCTCCGCCGGCTGCTCCCGGACCGCAGCGAGGCGGACGACCCGGCGCGGCCCCGCTATCTCAACCCAGCCAGCCTCGATAATCCGGCCCTCGCACTGGCCGCGGCCGCGCGCGAGGCGCTGCGGATGGCTGATGCACTCGAGGCGATGCTGATGGAAGCCGCGCAGGCGCTGATGGCCGGGGATCGGCGTCGCATCAACGAAGTGCGGCACCGGGATGACGTGCTGGACCGCTTGCACGCGGCAATCCAGGGCTATCTGGCGAACCTGACGCCTGATTTGTTGACGGAAGCCGATGAGCGGCGGGCGGCCGAGGTCCTGACGTTCATCATCAACCTGGAATTGGCAGGCGACGCGCTGGACCGGACCGTCATGGCGCCCCTTGGGCGGCGTCTGAAGCGCGGCCTGCCTTTCCCTGTGACGGAACGCGAGGAGGCGCGCCAGTTGCTGGAACGGCTCGCGGCAACGGCCCGCTCGGCGGCCGCGGTATTCATGACGGAGGACGCCCGGGCGGCGCGCTCCCTGGTCGCCGAGAAGGAGGCCTTCCGCGAACTGGAGACAGCGGCCACGTCGCGCCAGTTTGCCCCGCTGCGGGGCGCCGTCGAGGAAGGTCCCACGCTGCATATCGACCTTCTGCGCGGATTGAAGCAGATCAACGGCCACTTGGTGGCCGCCGCGGCCTATCCGGTGCTGGAAGGCCAGGGCGAATTGCTGCGCAGCCGGTTGCGGGTGGAGCCGTAAAGTCAGGCGGCCGGCCCGGACTGCTCTGCCGTCCGGACCCTGGCTGCTTCCCCTTTCTGTCCGACCGCTTCGAGCGCGCGTGCCTCGAACTGCCAGGCCGATTTGTTGCCGGGGAAGGCCGTCCTGACCGCCTGCCAGCGCGCGGCGGCTGCTGGCCAGTCCTGACGCAGCTGCGCGAGCTGGGCGTATTCCAGCAGCGGCCACTCCTGCTTGGGGAAGCGCTCGATCGCAGTCAGTGCCACCGCATCCGCCTCGGCCCACTGCCCTCGCCCACGCAAAAACCGCAGGCTGTTGAGGTAGCCGCCCGGATCGTACGGGGAATAGCGCCGCACCAATGCCCAGCGCGCTGCCGCCTCATCCGGCTCGTTGGCCTCCTCGGCGATGCGGGCGCTCATGGTCGGAATACCGCCATCCGCGCGATAGCGGTTGCGTCCTTCCTCCAGCAGCTTTTCGGCCTCGATCCGCCGGCCCAGCCGAAAAAGCGCATAGGCCGCGCCACTGTAGCCGATGGGGTGCTTGTCGCGGACGCTGTCCCAGTGGCGCCAGGCCTTGTCCCACGCCTGCTGGGCCTCGGTGATGCGCCCGTATTCGATCAGAACGAGGATTTCGTTCGGCTGGGCGCGTTTGCCGCGTTCGATCACGGCCGCCGCTTCATCGAGCCGGCCAAGCTGGCGAAGACAGCCGGCGCCGAACGCATAAGCTTGCCAGCTGTACGGGAATTTGCGGCGGACCACGGCCCAGCGGCGGGCGGCTTCCTCGAAATCCCGGCGCTTCTCCGCCGTCAGGGCGTAGCCTTCCAAATACTGCGCCTTGCGCGGAAAGCGCTTCGCCCCGTCAAGGGTAAAGGCCTCTGCCGCATCGTAGTCGCCCAGCCCGACCAGAATGCGGATCGTGTCGGGGCTGGTCAGGACGTAGGAAGGGATGCGGAGGCGGGCCTGTGCCAGGTAGTGCCGGGCGGCGTCATGATCACCCGCTTCCAGCGCCGCCTTGGCGCGCTGCAGCGGGTTTGCATCATCGAGGGGAAGGACTGCCGCCTCGGCCCGGCTCAGGCGGCCGACTTCCTTCATGGTGCGGCGCCGCTCCCGCCAGGCCTGGAGCGCGCTGGGCCAGATCATCGCGGGGGAGGACTAAAGGTCAGAACGGAATTTCGTCGTCCAGATCGCCGCCCTTCGGCACGTCCCAGGAGGCCCCGCCGGATCGGCCGGCCACACCGGCGGGAGCCGGGTTGCGCATTGGGGCCGACGCGCCGCCTTCCTCACCGCGGTTGGTATCAAGAATGGTCAGTTCGCCGCGGAAATTCCGCAACACCACTTCCGTGGTGAATTTCTCCTGCCCCGACTGGTCGGTATATTTGCGGGTTTCAAGCGTTCCCTCCACATAGACCTTGCGGCCTTTGCGCAGAAAGCGCTCCGCCACGTCCGCCAGGCGTTCGTTGAAGATCACTACCCGGTGCCACTCCGTCCGCTCCTTCCGCTCGCCCGAGGCGCGATCGTTCCAGGATTCGCTGGTGGCGACCGAGAGGTTGACGATTTTCGACCCTGCCTGCGTGGTTCGGACCTCCGGGTCTTTTCCCAGATTGCCCACCAGGATCACCTTGTTGACGCTGCCCGCCATGTTCGCTTCCTAATCCAAATACCCGGCCAATTTTCCGGGGGATCGGTTAATCTACCCCTGATGGCGTTGTCCATGCTTGAAAAACCTTGCACCAGGACGCTTTCAATCGAGGGCGACTCGCCATATAGGGCTAGAACATCCCAAGAACAACCGGGTTAGGAAGGGCATGGCCGGGACGATCCACGTTCGCGGTGCGCGCGAGCATAATCTGAAGAACGTGGACGTGGTGATCCCGCGCGACTCGCTGACGGTGATCACCGGCCTATCCGGATCTGGAAAATCCTCCCTGGCGTTCGACACGATCTATGCCGAAGGCCAGCGGCGCTACGTGGAGAGCCTGTCGGCCTACGCGCGGCAGTTTCTGGAACTGGCCGGCAAGCCCGATGTGGACAGCATCGAGGGGCTGTCGCCGGCGATCTCCATCGACCAGAAGACGACCAGCCGTAACCCGCGCTCCACCGTCGGCACGGTGACCGAAATCCACGACTACATGCGCCTGCTCTGGGCGCGGGTCGGCGTGCCCTATTCGCCGGCCACCGGCTTGCCCATTGAAGCGCAAACGGTCAGCCAGATGGTTGACCGGGTGATGGCGATGGCGGAAGGCACCCGGCTGCTGCTGCTGGCCCCTGTGGTGCGTGACCGCAAGGGCGAATACCGCAAGGAGCTGGCGGAGCTGCAGCGCCGCGGCTTCACCCGGGTGAAGGTCGACGGCAAGCTGTATGAGATCGGCGAAGTCCCGGCGCTGAACCGCAAGGTCAAGCACGAGATCGAGGCGGTGGTGGACCGCGTGGTGGTGCGCGATGGGCTGGCGCAGCGGCTGGCGGACAGTTTCGAGACGGCGCTGGGTTTGTCGGACGGGATCGCCTATGCCGAGAATGCCGATAACGGCGAACGCACCGTCTTTTCGTCCCGCTTCGCCTGCCCGGTTTCCGGCTTCACCATCGAGGAGATCGAGCCCCGGCTGTTCAGCTTCAACAGCCCGCACGGCGCCTGCCCGAAATGCGATGGGCTGGGAACGCAGAGCGTCTTCGATGCGGCGCTGGTAATCCCCGACGAGCGGAAGTCGATCATGCAGGGAGCGGTGGCGCCATGGACCGGGGCGCAGTCCCCGTACTACGACCAGACGCTGCAGAGCCTGACGAAGCACCTGAAGGTCTCGCTGCAAACGCCCTGGCGGGAGCTGCCCAAGGCGGCGGTGAGCGCCATCCTGTTTGGCACCGGCGATACACCGGTCGCGTTCACCTATAAGGATGGGGTGCGGTCCTATACGGTGACCAAGCCGTTCGAGGGCGTGATTCGCAATCTGGAGCGCCGGTTCCACGAAACCGATAGCGTATGGGTGCGGGAAGACCTGGCACGGTACCAGGCCGAGCATCCTTGCGATGCGTGCAAGGGTGCGCGCCTGAAACCCGAGGCGCTCTCGGTTCGCGTCGGCGGCAAGAACGTCGCGGAAGCCTCTGATTTGTCGATTGCCGGTGCGCTGCCGTGGTTCGAGGGAGTGATCGACACGCTCACCCCGCAGCGGACGGAGATCGCCCGGCGGATTCTGCGGGAGATCAATGAGCGGCTGCGATTCCTGAAGGATGTCGGGCTCGATTACCTGACCCTGGCACGGGGGTCCGCGACGCTGTCGGGCGGCGAGAGCCAGCGGATCAGGCTGGCGAGCCAGATCGGCTCGGGACTGACCGGGGTTCTATATGTGCTGGACGAGCCGTCGATCGGCCTGCATCAGCGCGACAACGAGCGGTTGCTGGGCACGCTGCGGCGGCTGCGGGACCTGGGCAACACGGTGCTGGTCGTCGAGCATGATGAGGATGCGATCCGTGCGGCCGACCACCTGATCGATATGGGGCCGGCGGCGGGGATCGACGGCGGGCGGGTGATCGCCGAGGGGACACCTGCCGAGGTCGCGGCCAATCCCAGATCGCTGACCGGGGATTATCTGTCGGGACGAAAGCGGATCGAGGTGCCGGTGATGCGCAGGCCAGCGCAGAAGGACCGGTTCGTGCGCGTGGTGGGGGCGCGGGGCAACAATCTCAAGGACATAACGGCGGGCGTGCCGCTCGGGTACTTTCACCTGCGTGACCGGGGTTTCCGGCGGCGGGAAATCGACGCTGGTGGTCGATACGCTCTATCGGGCCGCCTCGCGACGGCTGATGGGATCGGCGGAGGTGCCGGCGCCGCACAACCGGATCGAGGGGCTGGAACTGCTCGACAAGATCATCGACATCGACCAGTCCCCGATCGGGCGGACACCGCGATCCAATCCGGCCACCTACACCGACCTGTTCGCGCCGATCCGGGACTGGTTCGCGGAATTACCGGAAAGCCGCGCGCGCGGTTACAAGCCCGGGCGGTTCAGCTTCAACGTTAAGGGGGGACGATGTGAGGCATGCCAGGGCGACGGGGTGCTGAAAATCGAGATGCACTTCCTGCCCGATGTTTATGTGACCTGCGACGTGTGCAAAGGTAAGCGTTACAATCGCGAAACGCTGGAAATCAAGTTTCGCGACAAGTCCATTGCCGACGTCCTGGCGATGACGGTGGATGAGGCGGTGCCGTATTTCAGCGCGCAGATGCGGATTTATGACCGCCTGAAGATCCTGCAGCAGGTCGGTCTCGGCTATATCAGCCTGGGCCAGCAGGCCACGACGTTATCGGGCGGCGAGGCACAACGAATCAAGTTATCGAAGGAGCTGGCGCGGCGGGCAACGGGCCGGACTCTTTACATTCTGGATGAGCCGACGACGGGACTGCATTTCGAGGACGTGCGCAAGCTGCTGGAGGTGCTGCACGCGCTGGTCGATCAGGGCAATACCGTGCTGGTGATCGAGCACAATCTGGAGGTCATCAAGACTGCCGACTGGATCCTGGACCTTGGGCCGGAAGGCGGCGACGGCGGCGGGCGGATTGTGGCAGAGGGCGTGCCGGAGGACATCGCCGCGAGCCCCGGCAGCTATACGGGGCGGTTCCTGGCGCCGATGCTGGACAGTGCTGCACCGCGCCAGCGGGCGCGGCGGCGAGCGTAGCCCGGGCAAAGTTCATCCGCCGGCCAGGCCAATCATTTGCTCGCCGAAGCGAATCGTCCGGGCTTTTCAACCGCTGGTAATCACCAGCGATGGCTGTGTCTATTCCGCCATACCGGATAAAACTTCGAGGCGGCACGCGGCGCAAATCTTGTCTTTCTCCTTCAGATGAGCCGAGATCGCGAAAAATTTTGCTCACGCTCGGGAGACGCTGAGAAATGGATGGCAAAACCCGCACATTCCTGATGTCCGCTTTCGCTCTCGCGGCGATCTTGCCGGCTGCCGACACCGGAAGCTTCCAGATCACGCTCGGTTCTATCGACAACCATAATGGGGGAACCACACTATCGGTCGGCGAGGTCGGCCTGGACTCGCATGCCGGCGGATCGTACATGCCAGAGCAGGAAGCTGCTCCCCACTATTTCATCATTCCCAGCGAGCGCCCGTTTCGGGCGGCGCCGGGGGTTATGCTGAGAATTCCGCTGGGCGGCGGCTCCTCGCAATAACACAACGTCAGCGACGGACCGTTGCCATTGCGAGGCGCGAAGATCCTGCACCCCGCGAAAGCGGGTGGCCGGAGCGATCCCGGGCTCTGGATCGGTTCATTTCGTTCGCAATGACAACCCTTATCACGGGTCGGTATAATACCAGGCGGCCGAATGGCCGACTGGTATGCGCGTGGGGTTGGTGGGGCGGCCGCGCGCGAAATCAATAGGATACCAGCCGGCCGATCATATACCCAAGAGCCAAACTCTCGGCCGGCTGGTATAAGGCAGGTCAGATCGTATTCGAATCCTCGTCCCTGCTGCGGAAGTAAAGATCGATGTCGTGCCGCAGCTCCGGCTTGTTGCCCGCCAGCTCCATTACGCCCCAGGTATTGCGCATCAGGTCGGTATCCGGATCGAAGTGGTTGCGCGTGAGAATGGTCCAGCGATCGACATAGGCGCGCTTGTCTTTCGACCCGTGCCAGCCATGCTCGATGGTGCCTGGCAGGTAGCCGATGTTGCCGGCAATATGCTGCGCAGCGCGAGTTTGCCAGCGCAGCAGTGGAGCGAGATAGCCGGGTGAAATGCCGCCCGGCACGCTTTCGCTTACCCGCCCGATCAGCGCCAGCGCCATGTGATGATCACCGGCCCCCAACGCGGCGGTCTCGACCAATCCGCCGAGCAGGTTGAGCGAACGGCGCGTCGCGGCCCAGGCATAGCCGGGATGAGCGAAGGTGTAGCCCTGCTTTCCCGACGGCACGATCGGCTTTCTTTCGTGCACCATGCGGCAAAAGCTGCGGTGCGCCGCCAGGTGGTCATCGTTCGGCCCAAGGTCGTAACAATCGCTCCAGGGCTGCACGAGGTCGTATTGCTGCAGCGCCTGCACCGTCTCCCCCGCCCAGCCATTTTTGCGGAAAGTGACGTCAGCATCGATCCAGGCGACATATTTCCAGTCCGCCGGCAGCCGCGAGAAGCCGATGTTGAGCAGGTTCTCCTTGTTCCAGACCAGGCTCTTGGCGCGGACCGGCACGTGCAAGACATGCGGAATGCCGGCGAGCTCGAACGGGCGTTCGCCATAGGCGCACTCCACGACCGTGAGGCTGGCGCCGCTATCGAGCATATGCTGGGCGAAGGCGCGGAACAGGTTAATGCGGCTTTTCCAGCGGATCGGGTTCGCAACGGCGGTGACGACGTGCAGCTGGTCCATGCGGGGGTAGGCTCCGGGGGATGAGGCAGGGTTTGAACAACGCATCTGTTAGTATATTTGACCGTAAATGTCAATAAAAATAACCCACGCAAAACCGGGTGAAGCCAAATTGGCGGGCAACTCCCTTTCTCCGGCGCTGTTCCGGTCCTGACCTGAAGGAGAGCGCGGCATGCGCGCACTTTGCTATCACGGGAAACAGGCGGGTTCTGCACCTGGACGGTCTTGCCCGCGGACTGGGCTGGTTCAGCGTGGCGCTGGGAGCGGCGGAAATGCTGGCCCCGGGGCAGCTTGCACGCGGCCTCGGGTTGCCGCGGAAGCGCAGAGTGCTGCGGCTGTACGGGTTGCGCGAGATCGCCGCGGGCGCCGGGCTGCTGCTGTCATCGCGCAATCGGGGCTTGTGGCTTTGGGCGCGGGCGGGCGGTGATGCGCTGGACATTTCCATGCTCCGCACGGCCCTCAACCGGCGGAATCCACAGCGGAAGGTGGTCCGGGGACATTGGCCTCGGTGCTGGCGGTCACCGCGCTTGACGTGCTGGGCGGCATGCTGATGAGCCTGGAGCAGACGCGGCGTTCGCCGGCGCGGGACTATAGCGACCGGCGGGGGATTTCGACGAACACCAGCCGGACCAGCCACGATGTTCCGAAGCCGCACCACCCTGCCCGCGGCGGATCCCGGCGGCGGTCTGCCGATAGGCACGTATCGTCGGAAGCGCGACACTGACGCGACGGACAGATGTCAGTACGAACGGCTGCTGTATGATCCGCGCGCGGGGGGCACGTTCAAGGGTTGCTGAGCGATGGCCACGGAAGCAGAGGACAACTCGAAGCGAAGCCGGGGCAGGCCTCTGAGCTTCGACCGGCAGCACGCATTGCAGGAGGCGATGAAGCTGTTCTGGGAGCGCGGCTACGAGGGGACCTCTTTCGACGAGCTGATCGCCCGAATGTCCATCAGCCCATCAAGCTTCTACAACAGTTTCGGAAGCAAGGAGCAGCTCTATCGGGAGGCGACCGACTGCTACATCAGCGGTCCGGGGGGTTGGTTCGCGCGCGTCCTGTCCGAGCCGGTCGAGGTGCGGACGGCGTTCGAGCACCTGATCGAGGCCGCGGTGTCCATGCTCACCAGCGAGGAGTTTCCCTGCGGCTGCATGATTTCGCTGGAGGGCACGCACTTGCCGCCATCCCTCGATTCCGTGCGGCAGTCGCTGATGACGTCCCGCGCCGTGTCTGAGCACATGCTGGCCGACCGCTTGCGTCGCGGAATTGCAGACGGAGAAATCTCTCCGCAAACCGACGTCAATGCGCTGGCGGCGTTCTTCAGCGCCTTGTTTCGCGGCATGGCAGTTCAGGCCCGGGACGGGGCGTCGCAGGAGCGTCTGCTCCAGATCGGCCGCCTGGCGATGCGCGCATGGCCGGCGGACACGAGGCCCGAGACCGCCGCCTCATGACGGCGCATCATGGGGGACATGGGCAAACGCTTGTCCACTCGGCGCCGCCCGGCGCGATCTCCCGCCGATCCTTTGCACGAGCGTGTAGAACGCGGGCGTGAAGATCAGCCCGAAAGCCGTGACGCCCAGCATTCCGCTGAAAACGGCCGTGCCAAGCGACTGACGCATCTCCGCCCCCGCGCCGGTTGCCACGACCAGCGGTGCGACCCCGAGAATAAAGGCGAACGAGGTCATCAGGATCGGACGCAAGCGCGTTCGCGCGGCATGCACCGCGGCGTCGCCGGGGCTGCTGCCGGCGTCCTCTGCCTGGCGGGCGAATTCGACGATCAGGATCGCGTTCTTCGCGGCCAGACCTACCAGAACCACGAACCCGATCTGCGCCAGAATGTCGATTGGCATGCCGCGGAACATCAATCCGCTGAGCGAAGCGAGCAGGCACATCGGCACGATCAAGACGACGGAGAGCGGCAGCTTCCAGCTCTCGTATTTGGCCGCCAGCACCAGAAAAACGAACAGGGCGGCCGCGCCGAAGACCAGGATGGTCGGTGTGCCCTTCTGTTCCTGCTGGTAAGCGATTTCAGTCCATTCGTAGCCGATGCCCTTCGGCAGCACTTGGTCGGCGAGCTGCTCCATACGCCTCAGCGCCGTGCCGGTCGCCACACCGGGCGCCGCCACACCCTGAACCTCGGCGGCCGGGAACAGGTTGTAGCGCGGCACGCGATACGGGTCTGTTACGTCCTTCAGCCGCGCGACCGTTCCGATCGGAACCATCGTGCCGGAGGCGTTGCGTGCCTTCAGGCCGGTGATGTCCTGGCGGTCGCGCCGGAATCGCCCGTCAGCCTGCACGATCACCTGATAGGTCCTGCCCAGATAATTGAAATCGTTGACGTATTGCGAGCCCAGATAGACCTGGAGCGTGGAAAAAACGTCGGTCAGTGTCAGTCCGACTTTCTCGGCCTTCTCCCGGTCAATGTCTGCGTAGACGGAGGGTGAGCCGGTGTTGAACAAGGTGAACACGCCGGCAAAATCCGGGTCGTGATTAGCCGCGCCCACCAGCGCGTTTGCCGCATCAACCAGGGCCCGGGAGCCGAGACCGGCCTGATCCTCCAGCATCATCTTGAATCCGCCGGAATTCCCAAGCCCCTGCACCGGCGGGGGCGGGATCGTCAGCACGTAGGCATCCTTGATGACCGAGAGGCGTCGGCGCAGGTCTGCGAGCACCGATGTCGCGGTCACGCCCGGGACGGAGTGATTATAGAGCGACGGAAGGCCGGAAAAGATCGTCCCAGAATTGGAGGCTACGGTGAAGGTCGTCGCATCGAGGCCCGCGAAAGGTGCCACATGCTCCACCCCCGGCGTCTTCAGGATGATGTCCGTCGCCTGCTTAACCACCTGTTCGGTGCGCGCGAGGCTGGCTCCGGGCGGAAGCTGGAGAACGGTTATCAGATATCCCTGGTCCTGCTCGGGGATGAAGCCGGTGGGGGTGCGCGCGAATTCAAATGCGGCGAGGCCAATCAGGCCGAAATAGACGACAAGCACGATTGCCGATCCCCGCACCAGTCGCCGCGTGAGCTGGCCATAGCCGCCGGACAGTCGCTCGAAGCCCCGGTTGAAGCGGCCGAAGCTTGCGGATAACAGCCGGCCTGGGAACCTGCGCCGTGCCGCCTGGCTGTAGCTGTGTCCTTGGAACAGCACCGCGCAGAGCGCGGGACTGAGCGTCAGAGAGACGAAGCAAGAGATCACGGTGGATGCCGCAATGGTCACGGCAAACTGGCGGAAGAACTGCCCCGAAATGCCGGACAGGAAGGCCGATGGCACGAACACCGCGCAGAGCGTAAGGGCGATGGACACCAGCGCGCCGCCGACCTCGTCCATCGTTCGATGGGCGGCCTCCTTGGCCGACATGCCGGCGCGCATGTTGCGCTCGACATTCTCGACGACGACAATCGCATCGTCGACGACGATGCCCACCGCCAGGACAAGGCCGAACAGCGACAGATTGTTCAGGGATATTCCCAGCGCGTACAGAACCGTGAAGGTTCCAACGAGCGAGACCGGGATCGCGATTACTGGGATGATCGAGGCGCGCCAGGTTTGCAGGAACAGGAACACAACGCCGACAACGAGAAGGACCGCCACGAAAATCGTGGTCACCACCTCTCGGACGGATTTCGCGACGAAAATCGTCGGATCGTAGATGATGATGTAGTCGAGGCCGGGCGGAAAATCCTTCTTCAGGCCCTGCATGGTCGATAGCACTTCATGCTCTACCGCCAGCGAGTTCGCGCCGGGCTGAGCGAAAATCAGGAGCGGCATGCCCTCGTCGCGGTCCATGTACGCCGTGGAACCATAATCGGACGCGCCGATCTCGACCCGGCCGATGTCCCGAATGCGGGTGACGCGTCCCTGATCGTCGGTCTTTACGATGATGTCGCCGAACTGCTCAGGCGTGGACAGCCGGCCGAGGGTCTGGACATTCACCTGGAACGCGGCGCTACCGGGAACCGGCGGCTGGTTCAGAATTCCCGCCGAAACCTGCACATTCTGTGCCCGCAGCGCCGCGAGCACCTCGCTGGCGTCGAGCTTGTAGGCCGCGACCTTGTCCGGATCGAGCCAGATGCGCATGGCGTAGTCGCGGGAGCCGAACAACTGCACGTCGCCGACACCAGGCAGCCGCGCCAGGGTGTCCTTGACGTGCAAGGTGGCATAGTTCGACAGGTACAAATCGTCGCGCGACTTGTCGGGCGAGTAGAGATGGACCGCCAGCAATATGTTCGGCGTCGCCTTCTTGACCTGCACGCCCAGGCGCTGGACGTCTTCGGGAAGGCGCGGCAGCGCGTCCTGAACCCGGTTCTGCGTCAGCATCTGCGCGACGTTCAGGTCGGTGCCGATGCGGAAGGTGACGGTGATTGTGAGCTTGCCGTCCCCGGTGGACTGGCTGCTCATGTAAATCATGTTCTCGACGCCGTTGATTTCCTGCTCCAGCGGCGTCGCGACGGTCTTGCTGACCACCTCTGCGGATGCGCCGGGATAGCTGGTGGTCACCTGCACGGTCGGCGGAACGATCTCCGGGTACTGGGCGACCGGCAGGATGACCAGGGCCCCGAGACCGAGAAGCGTGACGAATACGCTGACGACCGTCGCGAGGATGGGATGGTCAATAAAGGTATGCGTGAAGCGCATCTGGGCTTCGTCCGCTAAAGGCTGCCGCTGACCGGATCGGGCGTGATGGCGCCGGTGACCGGCGCAACCTTTGCCCCCGGGCGAGCACGCATCAGGCCGTCGATGATGACGCGGTCGGTTGGTTTCAGCCCGGCCGTTATGATGCGAAGCCCCTGATGGAGATCACCGGTGGCGACCGGTTTCGGCACGACTGTTCCGTCGGGAGCGACCGTCATGACGAGTTGCTGCGACTGGTCGGGCACGATGGCGGTCGCCGGCACGAGCAGGACGGGGACGGGCGCGCCGGTCACCAGGCGCAGCCTGGCGAACTCGCCTGGTGTGACGGACAAATCCGGGTTGGGGACGGTGGCCCGGGCGTGGATGGTGCCGCTGCCGCGATCCAGCGTGTTGTCGATGAAGTCGAGCTTGCCGCGGCGGTCGAAATGCCCGTCGCCATCGAGGCTGATTTCGACATCGCCTTGTTCCCGGGCCGCCCCGGCGTGGGAGCGCTGGTAGGCCAGGTAGTCGGCTTCGCTCATGTCGAAATCGAGATGGATCGGGTCGAGCGAGACGACCGTGGCGAGCAGGGTAGTGGGAGTGGTGCCGCCTCGGCCGCCGCTGACGAGGCTGCCGATGGAGACCTGATGGGCGCCGATGCGGCCGGTGAACGGGGCTATGATCCGCGTGAATTCAAGATCGAGCCGCGCATCCATGATCGTGGCCTTGGCGGACGCGATGGCAGCCTGCGCGCTGTGCTCGTCCGCGGCCCGCTGATCCACGTTTTCGGCGCTGCCGAAATCAGCTCGCTTCAGCTGCTGGGCGCGCCACAGCTCCGCGGTTGTCAGCTCCTGTCGCGCCTGGGCGGTCTGGAACTGCGCCACGGCCTGGTCGAGCTTTATCTGGTAAGGCCGAGGATCGATGACGAACAGCGGATCGCCCTTGTGGACGATCTGTCCATCCTGGAAGCTGATTTCTGTGAGCGTGCCGCCGACCTGCGCGCGAAGCTCAACTGTGTCCACGGCCGAGAACTGGCCAAGGAAGCTCGAAGTGGCGGCGACCGTTTCATGCAGCGGCATGCTGACGGTGACCTGGGGCAACGACGGTGGCGGCGGCGCTGTGGGCTTGGTGCCGTTCCGCCAGGCGACCACCCCTGCCCCGGCGATCACGATGATGGCCAGGATGGCGACTTTCAGCTTTGTGTTTCCCCGATTTCTGCCTTCTCTGGCTGGCCGGGCGTTGTTGCCGGTGGCCGAGCGTGAAGCAATCGTGGGTTCGGTTGCGGCTAATTCGCTCATGGTTTAACTTTCGAGCTGACCGCCTTCATGATTGCGAAGGCGTTTTTGGAGCGACCGCTCCATTTTCATGAAATATTGCGCCGCAGCATTCTATCAAGGGGGCGATTAGAATCGCCCGGTCAGCCAGGCCTCCATCACCGCCAGCCGGTCGCCGAGGCCGCGGCGGGTGACACGCGGGATCCGGCGCAGGTCGCGTTTGGCCAGCACGGCAACCAAGGCGGCCGGCCGGGCCGAACGGGGCAGGCTGACGGGGTGAAGCAATTCGAGGCCTGTTCGGGCCAGGCGCTTCATGGCCGCCTGGACCCGCGGACTTTCCGGGAGCCCGGCCGCCTGCTCGGGCGAAAGGCCCTCGGCCGCGAGGATATCAGCGGGAAGCAGGCAACGGCTCTGGGCGGCGAGGAAGGGGACGCTGCGGAGCACGCCGGCGGCGCCATAGGCCGCGCCCAGGGAGCGGACGTGTTCGGGGTCGGGTGCGCCAAGAGCGCGGGCAGAAGCGACCGCGAGCGCCCCGGCGGTGCCGCGAAGGTAGGCGATCCAGTCCGGAAGGGTCGGTATGGTGGGGTCGGCCTCGGCCTCGCGCGCATCGATCATCTCTGTGAGATCAGCCGGGTCCAGATCGCCGCGGTCCAGGGCGGCGCGGAGGGGGATGGCGGTTTCATGCGATCTGGCAGCACCTTCAACGACTTCGCGCCACCATTGCAGACGTATGAGAGCAATGGTGGGGTCGCGGGCGACCTCTCGGGCGCGGGCGAGCTCGTGGTTGAAAGCATAGAGGATGAACAGCGTTTCGCGCTTTTCGGGCGGGGCGAAGAGGGCAGCGAAGAAGCGGTCCGGATCGTTGCAGCGGACGGAGGCAGCGAGGGGGCTCAAGCTTGACGCCAATCTTGACGCCCTAGGGGGCGGGTCATAGCTAGGCGGCGTCGAGACCAACAGCACTCATCCAAGCATTCAGGTCGCGGGATTCACGCGCTTGGGCAATTCCGCCTCCCGCGATCCCGCTGTAACACGGTGGAGGACGCTTCATGGCTTTCGAACTTCCCAACCTACCCTATTCCCACAACGCTTTGGTTTCCCGTGGCATGTGTCAGGAAACGCTGGAACTGCACCATGACAAGCACCATCAGGCATACGTTACGGCGCTGAACGGGTTCGTCGAAAAAGACAGCCAGCTTCAGGGCAAGTCGCTCGAGGAGCTCATCAAGCTGTCGCACAACAAGCCGGACATGGCGGGGGTTTTCAACAATGCCGGACAGCACTGGAACCATATCCTGTTCTGGCAGTGCATGAGCCCGAGCGGTGGCGGAATTCCCGGGCGGCTCGAAAAGAAGATCAACGAGGATTTCGGCGGGGTTCAGCAGTTCAAGGACGCGTTCAAGCAGGCGGCGGCGACGCAGTTCGGCTCCGGCTGGGGGTGGCTGGTGCTGGGATCGGACGGCAAGCTGAAGGTGACGAAGACGCCGAACGGCTCAAACCCGGTGGCGACCGGCGAGGGCAAGGCACTGCTGGGCGTCGATGTGTGGGAGCACAGCTATTACCTGGATTTCCGCAACCGCCGGCCGGATTATCTGCAGAACTGGATCGACAAGATCGCGAATTACGAGTTTGCGGAGAAGCAGCTGGGCTGACCCTCACCCTGCCCTCTCCCGCAAGCGGGAGAGGGCATAAAATGCCGACTGAACAGCGCCTTCCTGCCAGCCATTGATGTAGGACATGTGCTCGCCGGCGAACCGGAAGGGACCGTCGCCCTGGAGCAGAGCGGCGTAGTGGGTTGAGCGGTCTGAGGCGGACCAGTCGGCCCAGGCGCCCTGGCTGAACGGGATGTTCTTCCAGGCGACGGAGATGCCGTGGCCGAGGTGGCTGCGATAGCGAGGATGGAGGTGCTCGCCATCGTTCAGCGCGCTTTCGAGGCGCTGGGCGGGAGTTTGGGCGGCGAAGCGGGCGCCGATGTCATTGGACCAGATATAGGCGCCGACGAGGACGCCTTTCTGCTGATGGATGCCGGCGGTGGGATACCAGACCTGGGTGATGTCGCGGCTGGTCCAGGAGATGCCGCCGTAAATCTGATCGTCGAGTTCCCAGAAACGGCGCTCGGCCTGGAAGGCGACTTTTCCGGCCAGGACATAGCTCGGGGCGGCGATGGCGGCCTTGATCGTGGGGGAGAAATCGGCCGGGATCGATCGGAGGACCGTGAGCGGGATGGTGATGATGACCGTTTCGCCGCTGGCGGCGTGATGGGTGCCGGTTTTCGTGTCCTTCCAGAGGATGCGGGCTGTTCCGGCGTGGGTGCGCTGGATCTCGGTGACCTGGGCGTTCAGGCGGATGCGGTGATGCAGGCGGCGGTAGAAGGCCTGGCCGATCTGTCCCATGCCTCCGACGGGTTGAAGCATGGTGGGGGCCATGTCGTTGAAATCGCCAAATTCCAGCGGGCCTTTCCAGAAGTCCGAGGCGAGGATTTCGCTGAGCGGGAGCGGGGGATTGGGGGCGCCCGGCTGAGCGGTGGGCGATGTGGCCCAACCGGCGCGGGGCGAGCCTTTGTAGGCGAGATTTTTGTCGAGGGCGCCGTAAACGCGGAGGAAGGCGGCGAGATGTTGCGGGGCGTCCGAGCCGAGGGATTTTGCGGCGAGTTCCGCGACGTAACCTTTTGAGTCTTCCGTAATTCTGCGATTTAGTTGGGGAGCGCCGTTGAAGGCGCTGTCGTCCTGCATGAGGGCGGCGCGGTTGTCGTTGCACATGACCTCAAGCGGTATCCCGAGCTCGCGGCAATAAGAGAGAATCCCCTGGTGATGGTAGGGGATGCGGGCCGGTCCGGGGTTGAAATAGAGGTGCGGCGCGTGGTCCCAGGCGACATGCTGGGTCGAGGTTGTTTCCTCGACGGTATCGCTGGCGCGAAGGGTCCAGTTGCGGCCTCCGGCCCGGGGGCGGGCTTCCAGAATCAATGGGTTGTAGCCGGATTTTTCCAGTTCCAGGGCGAGGACCATGCCGGCGATGCCGGCGCCCAGGATGAGGATTTTGCGGTTTTCGCCGGGCGGGATTTTCGGCGGGGAGCTGGGGGTGGGCGCTGGTGAGAGCAGGCCCATGGCGGCGAGGGTGCGGTGGGCGGCGAAGGGGGTGGCAGCTCCGGCGAGGTGGATGAGGCGGCGTCGGGAGAGGGGCATGGGGTGTTGTACAAGACCCCGATTTGCCGGGGGAGCGGTTGTACGAAGCGGGGGTTAAGGGGGGTTGAAAGTTGTACGAGACGGGCAGTTTGGGAGGTTGAAACTTGTACGAACCCCGGGGTTGAGGGGGTGGTGTTTCGTACGAACCGGGCGTTTGGTCCGGGAGCGGTATGGATTAATCAATGCCCCCATTTCAGACTTGTGTTTGTATCCCATTTAGTCCGGATTTGCAACAGCGCGGCCCAACAGGTGGATCGTTCAGGCCGGGGTGGCCCGCGGCGTCGTGTTTCCTTGCCCGGCCCGCTGAGACGGGCGGATGTCTACCTTCAGCCGCTGTTCGACCCAGGCGACGCCAACTGCTGCGGGATAGCTGACAGCCAGGTAGATGACAAAAATAATTGAATAAATCTGAATATATTTGAAGGTATCTGCCGCAATGAGCTGGCCGGTGAAGAGAAGCTCAGCGATGGAGATAGTGGATACCAGAGCCGTATCCTTGAACAAAGAGATAAAATAGTTTCCTACTGGCGGGATTACGATGCGGATTGCCTGCGGCAGGATCACCAGCCGCATTGTCGTGCTGTCGCGCATACCCAGTGCCCGGGCTGCCTCCCACTGGCCATGGCTGACTGCTTCGATTCCCGCTCGGAAAACCTCGCTTAAATAGGCGCCGTAATTTATCGACAATCCAAGGATTCCAGCCATGATACGCGGAAGCCGCAAACCGAAAAATGGGAATACGTAGAAGATATAGAAAAGCTGGAGAAGCAGCGGACTGCCGCGGATGATCTCCACAAAGATTCGTGCGGGAAGCGAGAGGGCGCGACTTGACGATAATCTGGCAAGCGCCAGCAGAAGGCCAAAGACCAGCGCAACTACCATGCTGGACACCGTCAGGAACACCGTGACGGCGGTTCCGCGGAGCAGGTCTGGTCCCCAGGCGATCAGATCAGTGATCACGGTTGTTGGAATCCAGGGAAAGCTGCGGGCTAAAAGAAGCAGGTATCACGGATTCAGAAAGAAAGCTGTGGGGGTCAGTCCCCACCTGGTAAGGATCGCAGCCGCAGCACCGTCCTGTTTCATTGCCTGATAATCCTTGTTGAACGCATCAACAAAGCCCGAGTTGCCCTTGGCTACACCGAATGCGCAACCCGACGTCTCCTTGTCCAAAGGACGATAATCGGCAACGAGCTTGAAACTAAGCGAAGGATTTTGCTTGAGCGCGTAGGCTGTCAGTGACGCATCGACCACGGCGGCATCCAGCCGACCGGCCGAAAGGTCGGCAAACACGTTCTGTATTGTCGGATAGAGCTGGATATTGATCGGTTTGCCTGACGGACATGAGGCATTTGTGTGCTTGAGCAGGTCAGCGTAGGTGGTGCCTTCGTAGCTCCCTGCACTGTGGCCGCAGAGGTCGGCCAGGGAGTGCAGGTTTTCTGGATTGCCCTTTGCTACGTCGAGCGATTCGGGATTGTAGAACGTCACCATTGTAAAATCGATCACCTTCTGCCGCTCCGCGCGGATGTACATGGCGTCGCCGATTAGGTCGATCCGATTGCTCTGGATCGAAGGTATCAGACTGGCGAACGGCATCGCGGTGACCTCGAGGCGTGCATTTATTTTCTCGCGTTTAAGAAACTCACGGAGAATGTCGGGCAGAACGCCGACGGCTTCGTTGCCCCCTTGCACGTACGAGAGCGGAGCATCATTGGACGTGCCGATGGCAAGAATGCCGGATTGCTGGATTTTGTGCAGAAGGTCCTGCGCCGACGCCGCACCTGCGGTGAAACCGGCCCCAACACTGAGGGCGAGGCCAGCGGCAAGCAGCCAACTCAGCACCGGGCGAATACGGCCTACAAGCATACGACAACCCCCTTTTGTTGAAACCGGTAGCACGCGGTTGCGCAGCATGCGCAGCGGCTCTACCGTCCATTGATTGGAAGCATAGGGGTAGTTAAGCGGTGATGGAAGCCGTTCCCGCTCGCTTCGGCCGGGCTTTCCGGCTCCAGCGAGGAAGTTGCGTAGAGGTCGTCAATCTGCCCGGTACGCAGGTTGCGGACACGTGGGCATTTTCTCAGGGAGATTCCCTCGAATACCTTGCGCTTGATCAGACGAGGTCGGTGAACAGCACGATTCACTTTCGCCCGGGCATGGCGCTCGTCAGCAATCGCCGGCGACCGATGTTGATGCTGGAAGCAGACACGTCGCCCGGCATTCACGACACCCTGCTATGCGCATGTAATGAAACTATTTACCGGGAGCTAGGCTGTGTGCCCGGTCACCGAAGCTGCGAGCAAAATCTGCACGAGGCACTTGCGGAGGCCGGATTATCGGTTCCCTTCACTCCGCCGCCGCTGAACCTCTTCATGAATGTGGCCGTGGCGCCGGATGGATCGCTGGTCAGGGGCGTTCCGGCATCGAGGCCTGGCGACTTTGTACGGCTTCAGGCGGTAACGGATGTGGTGTTTGTGATCTCTGCATGTCCCCAGGATGTCACGCCGATCAATGGTGCGCTGTGTAAACCAAGCGATCTCGGGGTACGTATATTCACATGCGACAACCAATGAATGTTCCATCCGATTCGCTGACAACGCCACGATTTTGCGGCATTCCCACGTTCATGCGGCTGCCGCTGGCAAGCAGTCCTGATGGGCTGCAGGCGGCGATACTCGGTCTGCCTTGCGACAGCGGTTCGCCTTTCCGCACCGGCGCGCGGTTTGGGCCGAATGCCATTCGTGCTGCATCGTTGATGCTTCGTCCGATAAATCCCTACCGCGGCGGGCTGCACCTGTTTGAAACCCTCCGGCTCGCTGATGCCGGCGACGCCATGGTTGTCCCAGGATATGAAGAAGAGTTGTTGCATTGCCTAAGAGAGGCGGTGGCGACGATTGTAGATGCCGGAGTGATACCGATATGTCTCGGCGGGGACCATTCGGTTTCGCTTCCTGCATTGCGGGCTGTGGCGCGGCGACACGGACCCGTCGCGCTGGTGCACTTCGATAGCCACACCGATACGTGGGACAGGTACTTTGCCGACCTGCGCTATAGCGCCGGGACTCCGTTCCGCCGCGCTGTCGAGGAGGGGCTGGTCGATCCGTCGCGTTCTATTCAGATTGGAATGCGCGGCTCCCTGTTCCGCCATGACGATGTCACCCAGTCTGAAGCGCTCGGCTATTGTGTGATCACGACCGACCGGCTTTTTGAGCTAGGCCTAGGCAAGATAGCGGATGCGATTGCTGCCCGGGTCGACCGGCATCCCTGCTACATTACGTTCGACATGGATTTCGTCGATCCCGCTTCGGCGCCGGGCGTGCAAACACCTGAGGCGGGCGGGCCGAGCGCACGGGAGGCTCTGCAGTTGCTCAGGCTGCTGTCTGCCCTGCCGGTGTGCGGGGCCGACGTGGTGGAGACAAACCCGCTTTATGACGGGCCTGGCCAGATAACGGCTTTGCTGGCTGCGACAGTGGCGGCGGAAATTCTTGCGCTTATCGCCGCAGAGCAGTTGTCCGGTGGCTGAGGACGGCGCGGCGGAATTACGTCTCGGGTCAGGGTGGCGGTTCTTTTACGAGGGACCGGCTATGCAACAGCTTCAATTACGGCGTGCAGTCAGTGTCGCAGCTTTAGCGACCCGCTTGCGAATACTTCTTCCCCCTCTGCGCAGTCCGCTTATTCATACAAGGAAAGGATCGTAGCAGCTCGCTGAAACGCCTGGATTCCAAAATGCAATCTCGATTTGCGGTCGACATTACATTTGCGCATGCGTCAGCCGGATTTGGGGGGAACGGTTTCGAAAGGGGGTTTTTGGGGGCGGTCGGCGTGCCGATCTCCGCGCCCGATCAGCCTGCGTGCGGATGACGCTTCGCTTCAGCGATTGCATCCGCCAGCTTCGTGTAGCGATAATCCCCGTAGAAGAACAGGCTGATCTGGGCGCAGGTGATGCCATATTTTGCCATCTCCTCCACGGCCTCGGTGCCGAGATCCGGATCGCTTCGGTTCGTATGTTCCGGCATCATGTTGAGCCTCTCTGTTGCAGGAAAAATATTCGCGGTGTCCGCCCTCAGCGCGGCTTGCCCTTGTCACGTCGCCGTTCGATAGCGTCGGCCGTGACCTCTTCAGAGATGCTCGCCAGCGTCGCCTCGACCGCCTGCGGCGAAGCATCTCTTCCCGGCGAAGCTGCTCGGCGAAACGCTTCGCGGCGCGCTGCATAGGCCGCCCTGGCATCTCTGACCTGGTCGGCGCAAGTTTCGTCATCCATGTTGGGTTCTCCCCTGCTGGGACTTCCACGTACATTGCACCCAAGCGCCGCCGCCGAGCAGGCCGGCGATACCGGCGAGCAGCAACCATTTCAGCCGCATCGACGGCGCAGTTGGGGACTGCGCGTCCATTAAGGCGATTGAGAGCACCGTCAGCACCACGCTACCGCCCGCGAGCAGGATACCCGCCCGCTGCATCTGCCCAAGCGGCTTCATCCGCTTTCCCCCGAGCGTCATGCGACGTGCCCACCCCTGGCGCCATCGGGCGCTTTGTCGGACAGTTCGGACACCGTCGCCTCGGCGGTGATCAGCAGGCCGGCGACTGAGGCTGCGTTCTGCAAGGCGATGCGCATGACCTTTGTCGGATCGATGATCCCAGCTGCCACCATGTCCGTGAACACGCTGTTCTGTGCGTCGAAGCCGTAATCGTAATCGTCGCGATCGAGCACCTTGCCGGCAATGACGGCGCCGTCCTCGCCAGCGTTCTCCGCGATCTGCCGCAGCGGGATCTGCACGGCTCTGCGGACCATCTCGATTCCGAACTTCTGCTCCTCGTTCACTGGGTTGAGTTGAGACAGGATCAGCGAAGCGCGGGCCAGGGCAACGCCGCCGCCCGGGACAATGCCCTCCTCGACCGCCGCACGGGTGGCGTGCAGCGCGTTGTCCACGCGGTCCTTGCGCTCTTTGACTTCGACCTCGGTTGCGCCGCCGACGCGGATCACGGCCACGCCGCCGGCCAGTTTCCCCAGTCGCTCCTGGAGCTTATCGCGGTCATAATCCGCGGTGGTCTCCTCGATCTGCGCACGGATCTGGGCGCATCGGGCCTTGATGCCCTCTGGGGCACCGGCGCCGTCGATGATCGTGGTGTTCTCCTTTTCGATCCTCACACGCTTGGCGCGGCCCAGCATGGGCAGGGTCACGCTTTCGAGCTTCATGCCCAGGTCAGCCGAGATGACCTCGCCGCCGGTCAGGATGGCGAGATCCTCAAGCGTGGCCTTGCGGCGATCGCCGAAGCCCGGCGCTTTCACCGCCACAACCTTCAGGCCGCCTTGCAGCTTGTTCAGCACCAGGGTGGCCAGCACCTCTCCTTCGATGTCCTCGGCGACCACCAGCAGCGGCATGCCGGATTGGGCGACGCTTTCCAGCAGCGGCAGCATCGCCGTCAGCCCGGATAGCTTGCTTTCATGGATCAGGATGTAGGGATCGGACAGCTCGGCCAGCATCTTCCCGGTGTCGGTGATAAAGTAGGGACTGAGATAGCCGCGGTCGAACTGCATGCCTTCGACGATCTCCAGTTCGGTTTCCATTCCCTGCGTCTCTTCGACCGTTATCACCCCCTCGTTCCCGACTTTCTGCATGGCCTGAGCAATCAGGTGGCCGATCGCGGTGTCCCTGTTGGCGCTGATGCTGCCGACCTGGGCAGTTTCCGCCTCGGTGGTGATCTTTCTGGAACGGCGCTGCAGTTCGACGACGACAGCGGCGACAGCCTTTTCCACCCCCCGCCGCACTTCGATCGGCGCGAGCCCGGCCGCGACCGCGCGGCCGCCTTCCCGCACAATCGATCGGGTCAGCACGATCGCCGTTGTCGTTCCATCACCGGCCGTGTCGTTGGTCTTGGTCGCGACCGCCCGCACCAGCTGGGCGCCCATGTTCGCGGAGGGGTCGGACAATTCGATTTCCCGGGCGACGGTCATGCCATCCTTGGTGGTCCGTGGCGCCCCGTAGCTTTTATCGATCAGGACGTGGCGGCCTTTGGGGCCGAGCGTCACCTTCACGGCATCTGCCAGCAGATCCACCCCGCGTAGCAGGCTTTCGCGTGCGTCCGCTCCGAACTTAATGCTCTTGGCTGCCATATCGGTCTTCCTGTGTTGCCTGTTGTGTCGTGCAGCCCAGGGAGCTGGTCCGCGGCGAGATGCCGGGGTATGCCGGTTCGGTCCCTCTAAAGCCCTTATGTAACTAACCCACAGTATCGGACGGCTGTTTACAGCGCAGACGTGCCGCAACCTCTTTCATCGCAGCCGGTCCCGCTTTGTTATCTTCGAGGCACACTTGCAGATCTTGCACCGAACCGCCGGTGATGACCGCGCAGGCGGTTCGCCCCTGGAGCGTTAAATCCGAACCGCAGCGGCTTGAAGCGCGACCGCCGGAGCTGACGGCGGATCGTCAATATCATCAGCCCAGATATGCAACCTGCCTGTCACGCTTTCCGGCCTCATGGCGAAAATGTCGGCGGCAATCTCCTCGATGCGGTCACGCCCGTTTGCGAACCGGCGCAGCAGATCGCCGGAAGCGATGTGGTGGCAACCACTGAGCTCTTGCAGTGCGGCACGCGAGATCGCGCAGGCGACAGGTCTTCCAGCAACCTCAACCTCGAACAAGACGCGGCTGCCATCCCACCGAGGTTTTGTGACTGACCGAGGCCGCCTGACGATGTTCATAGGGCACCCTTTCAAGGCATGCATCAGCGAATATACATGCTGTATTCCGAAGTCGCAGTGCATGCTTCGGGCAAAGAATATCGAGGAGTGGCAAAGCCACTTCTTTTCGAAGCCGAAGGCTATCGCAACGTAGGACGCCTGTTATATCGTGCCGGATATAGGAACATTCAATCTCTGCGGCGATATTGAGTTATCGCGGCGTAGCGGTCAGTGGACGCTTTGTTCAAACTGCACGCTAAGCCAAGCTGATACGGTGCTTGAGCAACGATGCGTGAGACGGTTGGCTGGCTGATGCTGTAAAGGCGAGCCATATCGACGCCAGACCCGCGGCCCGAGATGACGTTTTCGGTGATCTCGCGCGCACCGGACGCATCCATGCAGCCCGCCTCGCCGGTTGATTGACGAGGGAGCTATCATGACCGTTCAGCACATCGCCGATATCGAGCTGGCACGGCGAACGGCGATCCTCGGCCGCGAGCCGCGGAACTCGGCTGACCGACGCGACGCTCGCCACGTTCGAGACGCCGCCCGCGAACAAGGAGTATGGGTCGACCACGTCATGATGCACATGGCGAGCGCATTTGCCTCGGGTAGGTGATCATTTTGCCGAAACGATCGGTAACGTAAGAAAACACACCAACACAATCACCGGCAGCACCGCGCACAACAGCTTCGTGCTGCCAAAGGCGGGCCCGGGTTTCGATTACATCACGGGGTTCACGGAAACCAACGGCGACGTACTCGATCTCCGCCCTGGCGTTGGCGGCGACGAGCTGGAATGATAAGGCGGCGACGCCGGGCAATTATCTGAAGGTGACCGACAGCGGCGGCAGCACGACGCTTTCAATCGCGCCCATGGGCAGCGGCGCGGCATTCGGCACCGAGCAGGCCCTGGATGAAAGGGGTCATCGCCCCGGTCGCCCCCAACCGCCCTTGCGCAGCGCCGGACGCTTCGCTACATGCGCGCCCTTGCACCGGCCCCCCCGAGGGAGAACCGAGGGAGAACCGGCCCTTGGCGTCGCTCCGGAGCGACGCGGACAAAGGAGCAGGAGCGAGTTATGGCGAATGTCGTGACCATCGATGCCGAGGCGCGAGCCAGCGCCGGCAAGGGCCCGGCACGCGCCACGCGCCGCGCCGGCAAGGTGCCCGGCGTCATCTACGGCGCGAAGCAGCCGGCCAGCCTGATCGCCCTCGATCCCCGCGCCGTCCTGCGGGAACTGCACCGCCCTGGCTGGCAGTCGCGCGTCTATGAGCTGAAGCTCGGCGGCAACGCCATCCGCGCCCTCATCCGCGACGTCCAGCACCATCCCGTCTCCGAGGCGGTCGAGCATGTCGACTTCCAGCGCCTCGCCGCCGGCCAGCCCATCCGCGTCGCCGTGCCCGTGCACTTCGACAACGAGGGTCTCTCGCCAGGCCTGAAGCGTGGCGGCGTCCTCAACGTGGTCCGCCACGCCGTCGAGGTGACCTGCGATCCCGACAGCATTCCCGAGCAGTTCCTCGCCGATCTCTCCGGCCTGGATTTCAACGACAACATCCGCTGGCACGACCTGAAGGGCACCGAGGGCATCCACCCGGTCATTACCGACCGCGACTTCGTGGTCGCAACGGTCGCGCCCCCAACCAAGATGACCGAAACAACCGCCGAGCCCGCACCCGGCGCCGCCGCCCCCGTGGCTGCGCCTGTCGCTGCAGCCCCCGCCGCTGCACCCGCCAAGGCCCCGGCAAAAGGTGCCTCCAGGCGGTGAACACCTCTCCCCCTCAGGGAAAGGTCGGCTCCCGAAGGGAGCCGGGTAAGGGGCCCTCCCGGGCAGAATAACTCCCATGCTCCTCTGGATCGGCCTCGGCAATCCGGAGCCGGGCATGGCCCGGAACCGGCACAATATCGGCTTTCTCGCCCTCGACGTGATCGCCGCCCATTACGGCTTCAGCCCCTGGCGTGCGCGCTTCAAGGGCCTTGCCGGCGAAGGTGCACTGGCCGGCGAGAAGATTCTCGCCCTCAAGCCGCAGACCTACATGAACAACTCAGGCGCCAGCGTGCAGGCCGCCCTCGCCTTCTACAAGCTGCCCCTTGAGGCCCTCACCGTCTTCCACGACGAGCTTGACCTCGCCCCCGGCAAGGTCCGCGTCAAACGCGGTGGCGGCGCCGCCGGCCATAATGGTCTGCGCAGCATCGACCGCATGCTCGGCTCGCCCGACTACTGGCGCGTCCGCCTCGGCATCGGCCATCCCGGCTCCAGGGAGCGCGTCACGGGGCACGTCCTCAGCGACTTCGCCAAGGCCGACCGCGACTGGCTGATCCCCATGCTCGACGCCCTCGCCGAGGCCGCCCCCCTTCTTGTCGAGAACAAAGCCGCCGAATTCATGACCAAAGTCGCCCTCCAATCCCCCCTGCCCCCGCGGGAGGGGGACGCGCCCCAAAACCCCCTCCCCTCGCGGGAGGCGGAAGGGGGAGGGATCAAACGAGAGCCATAACAACATGGGCTTCAACTGCGGCATCGTCGGCCTGCCCAACGTCGGCAAATCCACCCTCTTCAACGCCCTCACCGCCACCGCCGCCGCCCAGGCCGCCAACTACCCGTTCTGCACCATCGAGCCGAACGTCGGCCGCGTCGCCGTCCCCGACCCGCGCCTCGCCGCTCTGGCCGAAATCGGCAAGTCCGCCCGCGTCGTCCCCACATCGCTCGAATTCGTCGACATTGCCGGCCTGGTCCGCGGCGCCTCCCGCGGCGAGGGCCTCGGCAACCAATTCCTCGCCAATATCCGCGAGGTGGACGCCATCATCCATGTCCTCCGCTGCTTCGAAGACCCCGACGTCGTCCACGTCGAAGGCGCCACCGATCCGATTCGCGACGCCGAAACCGTCGAGACCGAGCTGATGCTCGCGGACCTCGAAAGCCTGGAAAGGCGAATCCCCAATTTGCAAAAGCGCGCCCGCGGCGGCGACAAGGAAAGCGCCGCCCAACTCGCCCTGATCGAGCCCATCACCGCCGCCCTGTCTGCCGGCCAGCCCGCCCGCCAGGCCATCCCACCCGAGCAGACGGAACCCGCCCGGCGCCTCCAACTCCTCACCGCCAAACCTGTGCTTTACGTCTGCAACGTGGAGGAAGCCGCCGCCGCTTCCGGCAACGCGTTCTCCGCCCGGGTTCATGCCCGCGCCAAATCCGAAGGCGCCCGCGCGGTGATCGTCTCCGCCGCCATCGAGGCCGAGGTCGCCGAGCTTTCCGAAGCCGACCGCGGCGAGTTCCTCGCCGGCCTCGGCCTGCACGACAGCGGGCTGGATCGCGTGATCCGCGCCGGATACGAACTCCTCGACCTGGTCACCTTCTTCACCGTGGGACCCAAGGAGACCCGCGCCTGGACCGTCACCACTGGCACCCGCGCTCCCCAGGCCGCCGGTGTGATCCACGGCGACTTCGAGCGCGGCTTCATCGCCGCGGAGACCATCGCATTCGATGACTACGTTTCGCTCCGCGGGGAAGCCGGCGCTCGCGAAGCCGGGCGTATGCGGGTTGAAGGCAAGGACTACGTCGTGAAGGACGGTGACGTGATGCTGTTCCGCTTCAACGTGTAGCCCAGGCTGTCATTGCGAGCCCCTCCCGCCGCCGCCATCGCGAGCCGTGCAGCGGCTGCTGTCATTGCGAGGTCCGCGGAACGCGGGCCATAGCAATCTCGCGCCCGTCCGGGCATCTCGCAGAGTGCGTCGGCCAGTCACTCACATATGTCATTGCATCCCCATAGCAGGCCGAAATAATCACCCCCACCACATCCAATTGTCTGCCCGAACCAGCCACCCCAACCCAGAATTTCCCGAACGCTCCAAAATCGCCGCATTTTCGGCTTTTTAGGTGGCTCACCGAACCCGGATCATCTAGGGTCCGGCCGGTGGAGCCTGCTCCACTGCTCCCCCTGGTGGATGGTGGTCCGACCGCTCGATGCGTTCTCTGCTCCTGCTGGCTGTGATGATGTTTCTGCTGCCGTTCGCGGTTTATCGGCCGTTTGTCGGCGTGCTGGCATTCGACATGATCAGCTTCCTGAACCCGCAGCAGATCTCCTGGGGTATCGGAAGCAAGCCGCCTTGGGCTCTCCTGGCGTTCTTAGCCACTGTCATCGGATGGGCAGTTAGCCGGACGGAGCCGAAGCGCATCCCGCTCACTCCGCTTAACATGCTGATCATCCTTTTTATGATCGGCATTACCGTGAATATGCCGTTCGCACTTTCGGCAGCATCAGCCGAGTACGAAGGCTGGTCAACCACTATAAAAACGTGCATCTTCCTGCTGATAACCTCCGCTCTGACCACATCTAAGCGGCGTGTCGATGCCCTCGTGTGGGTGATTATGATCGGCATTGGTTACTACATCTTGGACCAGGGCGTTCTCGCGGTCATCACCGCTGGCCGCCACAAGGCCTTCGGCCCGCCAAACTCGCAAATTTACGATAACAACGGTTTCGCGGTCGCGGTACTGATTCTAGTTCCGCTGATGGTTTACCTCCGCTCTCAGGCCCGCTACCCGATCATCCGGCTTGGCTTCGTCATAGCGATCGGGCTGAGCATCCTGACAGCGCTGGCAAGCTATTCGCGCGGCGCTCTGCTCGGGCTCTTCGCGCTGCTGTTCGCCCTGTGGCTACGGAGCAAGCACAAAGTCGCTTCTCTCGTCGTGCTCGGGGCAGCCCTTCTCGTCGGTGTCCACTTCATGCCCCAAACGTGGTGGGACCGAATGTATACTCTGCAGGACTATCAGGAAAACGGCTCGGCGTTGAACCGTCTCTATATCTGGCGCGTAGCCTGGTTACTCGCTAAGAGCCATCCGTTCACCGGGGTCGGCTTCCACGCCACAGACTATCAGTGGGTGATCGATATGGTCTATCCGGGTGGCAAGCACCTGGAGATTCACAGTATCTGGTTCCAGATCCTCGGTGAGCAGGGCTTTATTGTCGGAGGCATCTGGCTCCTGATGATGATCGTCGGCGTATGGAACGCCTGGTCGGTCATGCGGCTCGCGCGCGGACACCCCGACCTCTCCTGGGCGTCCGTTCTCTGCCGCATGGCCCAGATCTCCATACTCGTTTACGCGGTCTCGGGCACCTTCCTCCCAATCTCCTGCTGGGATGTCTATTTCACCATTCTCGTGATCATTGGCTGCACGCGGCTGATTGTGGTCCGCCAGCTCGCCGAGGAGAAAACAGGCCGTCCGCTACCCGCCTGGATGAAGGCAATAGCGCCGCGTCCGGTTGGAAAGCCTGCCTTCGGCCTCCGGCGCTCCAACGCATGAGCGGAATCATCTTCCTCGTTGCGCTGGGCGCAATCGCCAGCCTGGCGGTCTGGACCGTGATGGATCCGGACCAGGCATCTCGCTACTGGTGGCCGTTCGACATGAAGCCGAACTCGAAGGAACAGGAAGACGAATCCCCACCGGTAAAAGTCACGCGGCGAGTGCCCGCGCCTAGATTGCCGCCGGCGGGCCTTCGCAGACCCGCAGCCGGACTTCCAGCCGCCGCGGCACCAAGATGGCGCAAAAACTAAGAGGCGTCGAAGCCGGGCGTGGTGTCGCTGCCACCATGGTCGCATTGGTCCACGCAAGCGGCCTTCACGTCGGCCCGGACCCCGCAAGGCTTCCGTTTGACGGGCTTTTCACCTTCGCCCATGCCGGCGTCGATTTCTTCTTCGTTCTCAGCGGATTCATCATCTACTACGTCCACCGCAACGACATCGACAATCCCGAGCGCCTTGGCTCCTATACCTGGAGGCGTTTTGTCCGCATCTTCCCCGTTTACTGGATTATCCTGTGCGGCTTATTTCTGCTGCTTGCATACAGTCCCCCACGCGACCCCGACGTCCTGTCAACCGGAAATGTCATATCCACCATCTTCCTGCTCCCCCGCTTGCAGGACCCCATCCTCCACAATGCATGGACCCTGCGCCATGAATTGCTCTTCTACGCCCTCTTTGCAATTCTCATCTGTAACCGCAACCTGGGACGATTTATCCTCGGTGCCTGGGCCGCACTTATCGTCCTGAACTTTTCCGACACATGGATGTTCGGCCACCCGTTCTTCTCCGGCCTCGCCGATTATCTGCCGTTCCGTATCTTCAATATAGAGTTCTTTTTTGGCATGGCGGTTGCCCTGGTGATCGGGAAAATACGCCCCTGGCATCCTCGCCTCGGTCCTCGCAGTCGGCCTGGTGATCTTCTTCGGCGACGGCTTGCTCAAATCATTCGGCCCGGTGGTCCCCGTCGAATGGCCTCCTCGCCATTTAGGTTACGCATTCGGCGCCGCGCTCACGCTCTATGGTCTTGTCGCCGCCGAGGAAGAAGGCACGCTGCGTATCCCTACACCCCTGCTAGTCCTCGGCGCGGCCTCCTATTCCATCTATCTCACGCAATCGAACACCATCCTCATACTGGAGTATCTGCTCCGTCCCTACGCCCGCATCCTTCAGCCGGAAATCACATTCATCGCCATTGTCGCCGTCGCACTTCTCCCCGGCCTGTTCTTCTCGCGGTACGTGGAACTGCCCCTTCTGAGGCTCCTTCGCCGCAAGCCGTCGCTCGCCATCCCGACACGTGCCAGCGTCCGGTAACCGCCGCCCTCAACTCCGCCGCATCCCCCTCACACCCCGATAACCCCCAGCGAACCCCCCTCGAGCACCACGCAGCTGAGCCTCCCTCCGAACACCGCACCGGTGTCGATCCCGATCCGGTTTCGCCGCACTGTTACCTCCCGCACCGGCGTGTGCCCATGCACCACCACAGCCCCAAGCTCCTGCTCCGTGTATAAAAATGGCTGCCGTATCCGCAGTAGATCTTCGATCGCCTGCTCTTCCAAGGGCACGCCCGGCCGGATCCCCGCATGCACGAACAAATATCCGCCCTCACGATGCCACATCGTCAAACCGCGCAGCCACGCCAGATGGTCCCCCGGAACCGCCCGAGCCCACGCCTCCCGCCTCCCGTCCGGGTCCGCCCCGTAACTCTCTAGCGTCGGACGCCCGCCCTGATACAGCCAGTCCGTCCCCGCCGCCCGATCCCCCGCCAGCGCCTCGAGCATCGTATGCTCGTGGTTGCCCAGCAGATTGACGACCGGCACACCTGCAATCGGCGATCCTTCGACCAGCATCGAGACCACTGCCGCGCTGTCCGGCCCGCGGTCCACATAATCTCCGATATGCACCAGCAACGGCGCCGCAGCCGGCCGCAGCGCCAGATCATCCGCGATCAGCGCATGCAGCGCCCGCAGCTTCTCAGCGCACCCGTGAATGTCCCCGATCGCATACACCCGCCGCCCCGCCGGCAGAACGGCAGGAGCAGAAACAAATTCAAGCATTAGCATCCGTTACCACCGTTGAGCCCGCAAAGCTCGACTAGCCTCTGCACAGGCAACTACAAATTGTGCGGCCAGTTCTTGAACCTGAGGAAACACAAAATGCCCATGAAACTGCACGGCCGCCGCATACCTTCGCATCTGCTATCAGCACGAACCCGGCGATCTCAGCACGAGAAAACCCTGTCTATCTCCTGAACAAACAGCCCCCCCGGCCCCTGCCAGCGGAAGTTAACTGACACCGCCGGCCGTCCGATAAGCCCGGCGGACAACAAAGGACGTCGCGGCAGCCACCGCTGTTCACCCTCTGGCAACTCATCATTGGCAACCCGTTCCACCATGCCCGTGCTATCGGCCGCGACGAAACAGCTCGATGCGTGCCGCCAAATATCCGCCAAACGCGTTCGCCGAAATACCTGTTCGGGATTTTGCCGCCGCAATCGAAATTAGCCCGGGTCAGGATCCCACGAGGAAAATCGGTGGCGCGGTTCGTAACCCCTGTGTTACTAACACCTGCGGTTCCATTATCAAGCTCAGCCAGCGAGTCCAGGCGGAAGGGACATTCTCGTGTGATAAGATCACAACAAAACGATTGAACTCTGCGCGAGTCCCGGCCGGACGCATCCCTAGCGGATGATTTGTCCAGACAACCAGCGTGGCAAGGCCTTTGTGGAGTTTGTAAGCAACTTCATCCTTTTCAGATGTGTTGAAGCTCCAGCTGGAGTTGACCTGGTTTCGTGGACACCCGAGCATTTGCGTTCGAGGGGTCCACCATGTCGAGATCGGGACGACCTTATCCACCTGAGTTTCGCCGGCAAATGGTCGAGTTGGTGCAAGCGGGCGGCTCGCCGGAGGAGCTGGCGCGCGAGTTTGAACCGACAGCGCAGTCGATCCGCAACTGGGTGGCGCAGGCTGCGCGCGACGGCGATCGCGGCGACGGCGGCCTGACAACGACCGAGCGCGCGGAACTCGGCCGCCTGCGACGTGAGAACCGCCAACTCCGACTTGAACGGGAAATCCTCTCAAAGGCGGCGGCCTGGTTCGCTCGGGAGACGAACGCGATCCCACCGAAGGGTTCCGGTTCGTAAGCGATCACCAGGCGCAGTATCCAATCGCCACCATGTGCCGCGTGCTGGGTGTCTCCTCCAGCGGCTACTTTGCGTGGCGGAAGCGGCAACCGTCGCGACGGGCAGGGACGGACAGCGCGCTCACCGCAGCGATCCGTACCGCACACGCGGCCTCGCGCGGCACCTACGGGGTGCCGCGCATTCATGCCGAACTTGCGGCCAAGAGTATCCGCATCGGCCGCAAGCGTGTCGCCCGGCTGATGTCGCGGGCCGGCCTTGCCGGCGTGAGCCGACGCCGGTTCGTCACCACCACGGTCAAGGGTGACGGCCGCCAAGCGCCCGATCTGGTTGAACGCAACTTTGCCGCCGAAGCCCCAGATCGGCTGTGGGTGGCCGATATAACCTATGTGCCGAGCTGGGCCGGCTTCCTGTATCTCGCCGTGGTGCTCGACACCTTCAGTCGCCGCATCGTCGGCTGGTCGATGGCCACCACGCTCGCTACCCAGTTGGTGCTCGATGCGCTGAACATGGCGTTGGCAACGCGGCGGCCCCGAGGTGTGATCCATCACTCCGACCAGGGCTCGCAATATACCTCGATTGCGTTCGGTCATCGCTGTCGCGCGGGTGTGCGTCCGTCGATGGGCTCGGTCGGCGATGCATACGACAACGCCATGTGCTATCTCTCACCGATGGACGATGAGCGGCGGCATCAGGCAACGGCATCGCTGCCGTCAAGGCCAAGCCCTGCGGGCGGCCCCGAAGGCGGGGCCGGCCTTGACCGCCGCTGCGCGCGACGACCGCACTCGCGTGCGGGCCGGGACGAAAGAATGGCTCCGCCGGGGGCCGAACTAAAGAATGGTTGGAAACAGGAGGACCAAATGCGGCGCTGTCATACGCCCTAGACCCAAATTCTCCCCCGTCCACGAAACTGGGGTAGGTCCACCCAACCAATATTCCAGGAGCGCCTTCGGATAGGACCGGCGTTTTCAGTTCGAAGCCCAACCAACATGGCGAAACGTACAAAACACCTGCCCCGGAAACCGGGGGTTCGTACGAAACGCCGCCCCTCCAAAACCGGCTTTCGTACCAAATACAACCCCCCAGAACCGGAGTTTCGTACGCTCCCCTCCCCTCACCCGCCCCCAAACACCCGCTCAACCGTCCGACGAACCCCGTCGCGCCAATCCGGCAGTCGCACCCCGAACACAAGTTCCAGCTTGCCGCAATTCAGCCGCGAGTCCGCCGGCCGCTTCGCCGCGGTCGGCCAGTCCGCCGTCGCTATCGGCTCCACGACCGGAGCCGCCACCCCGTACCGCCCCGCCTCCTCGAAAATCGCGCAGGCAAACCCGTGCCAGGTCGTCTCCCCGGAGGCCGCCGCATGGAACACGCCCCGGGTCCTCGCCCCGCCATCTGGCGCCGTCATCCCGGACAAACGGCAGCCCCAGCAACACCCCCGCCAAATCCCCCGCCGCCGTCGGACTGCCCAGCTGATCCGCGACCACCCGCAAATGCCCGGTTTTCCGTGCAGCATTCAGCATCGTCAGCAGAAAATTCCGCCCCCGGTGCGCGTAGACCCACCCCGTCCGCACCACCACTGCCCTCTCACACCCCGTCAGCACCGCCTGCTCTCCAGCCAGCTTGCTCGCCCCGTACACCCCCTGCGGCGCCACCGCGTCCGTCTCCAGATACGGAGCACCCTTCCGCCCATCGAATACGTAATCCGTCGAAATATGCACGAGCGGCACCCCGGCTTCCCGGCACAACCCGGCCAGTGCCGCAGGCCCATCCCGGTTTGCCCGCATCGCCGCTGCCTCGTCCGTCTCGGCCGCATCCACCGCCGTATAGGCCGCCGCATTGATAACAACCGACGGCCGGACCGTCCGGAACACCGACCCGATGCTCTCCGGCCGGTCGAAATCGAACTCGGGCCGCCCCAAGACCCGCACCGTTGCCCCGCCCTGCGCTCCAAGCGCCCAGGCCACCTGCCCGGAGCCGCCCGTCACTAAAACCGTCAAAGCTCAAACCACACCGGACACTCAGCCAGCCGAGGCAGCACCCGGTCCTTCTCCGACAGCAACCCCTCGCCCCGTACCGGCCAGGGAATCGCCAGATCCGGATCGTCCCACATGACGCCTCGCTCCGCCTCCTGGTCGTACGGAGCCGTCACCTTGTAAACCACCTCGCTATCCGGCAGCAGCGTGCAAAACCCGTGCAGGAAACCCACCGGAACCCACATCTGCCGCCAGTTCTCTCTGCTCAGCTCCGCCGCCACGTGCCGCCCATAAGTTGGCGAGCCCTGCCGTATATCCACCGCCACGTCCCAGATTGCGCCCTGCACCACTCGCACCAGCTTGCCCTGAGCATTCGGCCCGATCTGCGCGTGCAGTCCCCGCACCGTCCCCACTGCCGCCGACAGGCTGTGATTGTCCTGCACGAACGGCCCGGCAATTCCCGCCGCCGCATACCGCCGCTCGCTCCACGTCTCCGAAAAGAACCCCCGCCCGTCCGGAAACCGCTGCGGGGCAATCAGCAAAACGCCAGGGATCGCCAACTCCTCGACCGTCACTGATGCCCCCCGGAAGCAATATCGCTCAGCACCCGCCCCAACTCCGTCTTGCCCAGCCGTCCCGCTTCCATCCGCAGCGCGCCCGCATCGATGAACCCCATCCGGAACGCCACCTCTTCCGGGCACCCCACCAGCAGTCCGGTCCGCGACTGGATCGTCTGCACAAAATGCGAGGCCTGCAGCAGGCTGTCCGGCGTCCCCGCATCCAGCCAGGCACAGCCTCGGGACAGCCGCTCCACGTGCAGCAGCCCTGCCTCCAGATAGAGCCGGTTCAGATCGGTGATTTCCAGCTCTCCTCTTGCCGACGGGCGGATGCTCGCCGCGAGGTCGCTTACGTTCGAATCGTAAAAATACAGCCCCGTCACCGCCCAGTTGCTTCGCGGCTCAAGTGGCTTCTCCACCAGTTCAACCGCCTTGCCCGCCTCATCGAACGACACTACTCCGTAACGCTCCGGATCATGCACGTGATAGGCGAACACCGTCGCCCCACGGTCCCGCCCGGCCGCGTCCTGCAGCACTGTCGCGAGGTGGTCGGCGTGCACCAGATTGTCCCCGAGCGCCAGGGCACATGCCTCGCCGCCGATCCAGTCCCGTCCGATCAGGAACGCCTGCGCCAGCCCCTCCGGCCGGGGCTGCTCGGCGTAGCCGAATCGCACCCCGATCCGCGACCCGTCACCCAGCAACCGCCGGAACTGCGGCAGATCGGCCGGCGTCGAGATCACCAGAATATCCCTTATACCCGCGAGCATCAGCGTGCTCAGCGGGTAATAGACCATCGGCTTGTCGTAGACCGGCAGCAGCTGCTTCGAGACGGCCAGCGTCGCCGGGTGCAGCCGCGTCCCCGACCCGCCCGCCAGGATAATCCCCTTCATGCCACCACCGCTGTCATTGCGAGGGGCGAAGTGACGAAGCAATCCAGGGTCCCCAAGCCTCGAACCCGCCTTCCTCTCACCCCGCGGTCCCCAGCCGCTGCCCCGCATACCGCTCCGCCCGCACCCGCTGCCACCACGCCCGGTTCTCCAGATACCAATCGATCGTCTTCGCCAGCCCCGCCTCGAAATCATGCGCCGCGTGCCAGCCCAGCGCCCGCTCCGCCCTGCTGGGGTCGATTTCGTAACGAAAATCATGCCCCGGCCGGTCCGTCACGAAATGGATGAGCCGCTCCCTAGGCCCCGCCGGATCAGGCATAAGCCGGTCCAGATACGCGCAGATCGCCCGCACCACCTCCAGATTGCTCCGCGGTTGCCGCGCCCCGATCGCATACGTGGCCCCCGGCACCCCCTGCTCCAGCACGCGCACCAGAGCCTCGGCGTGGTCCTCCACAAACAGCCAGTCGCGCCGGTTGCTCCCATCGCCATAGACCGGCAGAGGCTTTCCCTCCATCGCGTTCAGCGTCACCAGAGGAATCAGCTTCTCCGGGAATTGCCACGGCCCGTAGTTGTTCACAGTGTTGCTGACGATCGTCGGCAGCCCATACGTGTGATGCCACGCCCGCACCAGATGGTCCGATCCGGCCTTGCTGGCGGAATAAGGGCTACGCGGGTCGTAGGCAGTGGTCTCGGTGAATGGATGATCCTCGGCCCCGAGCGCGCCGAACACCTCATCCGTGGATACGTGATGAAACCGGAACGCCTCCCGTCGGGCTCCAGTCAATCCGGCAAAATACTGCCGCGCCGCATCCAGCAAAGTGAACGTGCCGACCAGGTTGGTGCGAATGAACTCCGCCGGCCCGTCGATCGACCGGTCCACATGGCTTTCGGCCGCCAGGTGCATCACCGCATCCGGCTGATGCGTCTCGAAAATCTCCATGACCGCCGGGGCATCGGCAATATCCGCCTTCACCAGCACGTGGCGCCGGTGATCCCGCGCCTCTCCCAGCGCGTCTTCTGACGCCGCGTAGGTCATCCGGTCCAGGTTGACGATCACATGGTCAGAGTTCCGGAGCAGATGCCGGACCACCGCCGACCCGATGAATCCGCAGCCCCCGGTCAGCAGGATCTTTATGGCCATCCGCTCTTGTTGTTCCTCTTGCTAGTGTCCTGCCCCCGAAGTTCGCCGCACTCTGCGGCGGATGGAGGGGATAAGCAGGCCACTGAAAACAAAGAGCTAGTGTCCCGAACCGGCGGCCAATCCACAATGGCGAACTTCCGAATTCGGGACACTGGCGCCGGGTCGTTAGGGCGTGCAGATCGAAGAATCAACGGAAACCTACATTACCCCGAACTTCCGGAACGCCGCCGCCGCGCTCATCCCACCCTGAATGGCCGCCAGAACCTGATTCTCCCCCCGCACCTTCTCGAATGCACGGGCAAAGCTTTCCTGCACTGCCCCCGCCGGAACAACGAGAACCCCATCGCGGTCGCCGAAGATCAGGTCCCCGGGCTCGATCCTGACGCCCTCCATCTCGATCGGCACCCGCCAATCCACCACCTTCCCGCGCGGTCCCTGGTCCTGCGCGTACGCCCCGATCGACGCCACCGGAAAATTCAGCCGCAGGATCTCGCTCGTATCCCGGTGATAACCATGCATCACCGCGCCCGCAGCTCCGCATTTCATCGCCCGGGCCGACATCAACCCGCCCCACAGCGCATACCGCGGCGACGCTCCGGCGCAGACATACACCTCGCCAGCTTTCAGATCGTCCAGCGCCTCCAGCATCATGCCGAACGGCTTGTCGCTCAGCAGCCCTCGCCCCGAGGCACCCTCGCCGAAAACATCCGCCTCGAGCACCGGCACGGCGCGCCCCAGGATCACCATCCCCGGATCGATCGGCTTCACCGCGGGCGGCAGGAACTGCCGCTGCAGCCCCATCTTGTCCAGTACGTCCCCGACCGCCGCCACGAACAGCTCGCGCCGGGCGGCCGCAAACAGCTCCTCATCACGCTCGTACGCCGTCGTCATGGCGCAGCGCGTTCCCGCAACCAGGCCGTTGCCTTCGCCATCGCGTCCCGTGCCTTCGCCACCTGCGCCGTCGCGCGGACAAACCCATGCACCACACCGGTGAAAATCTCGCCCTCCACCGCCACGCCGGCGCTCCGCAACCCGGCAACCAGCGCCTCCCCCTCCGACCGCAGCACATCCAGCTCCGCGAGATGCACCAGTACGGGTGGCAGCCCGCTAAAATCCGCCCGCAACGGAGCGGCCAGCGGATGCAGCCGGTCCGCCGCGTGCGGCACATACACCGACCAGTAGAACGCCATCTTTTCGCGCGTCAGCCCGTATCCCGATGCGAAGTCGCGATAGCTCGGCGTATCCAGATTCGAATCGCACACCGGATAGCTGGTCAGCAAACCGCGCAGTGCCGGCCCACCCCCGTCCCGCAGCAGCAGCGCGGTCGCCAGCGCGAGATTGCCCCCGGCCGAATCTCCGCCCAGCAGAATACGCGAAGGATCGAGCCCCCACTCGCCGCCATGCGCGCCCAGATAACGAAGCGCCGCCGCGCATTCCTCCACGGCCTGGGGGAACTTCGCTTCCGGCGACAGGGCGTAATCCACGCTCGCCACCGCCACCTCAGCCCCGGCCGCGTATTCCCGCACCAGCCGGTCATGCGTGTCCACGCTGGCCCACACCCAGCCGCCGCCATGGAAATACACCAGCACTGGCAGCACACGGTCGGTGCGCGGGCGGTACAGCCGGCAGAAAATCCGCCGGCCCCGCGCCGCGATCCACCGGTCGGTCGTCTCCGCCATCGCTGGCCCACCCTGCGCCAGCGGCATCGCAATCGCATCGTTCACCGTCCGGTGCGGATCGAGCGGAATTTCCAGCTGGATGGGCGGATACTTCGCCGCCTCCGCCTCCTGCCCCGCCAGAAAGGCACGCATGTCGGCATCGAGCCGCCTATCGCTCATCCGGATACTCCCTCGGTCACGCTCGCGACGCAGGATCGCGCGCCCCGCCGTCCTGCTCAACAGCAACATCCTGCCCGCCGCAGGAGAGGCCTACTCGGCCGGCGATCTTGCAGACGGGGCGTCCGAGGTTCAAAACTTCCTCCCGGCTGGGGTGCCCGCACACTGCGGGCTGAGATCACACCCACTGAACCTGTCTGGATCATGCCAGCGAAGGGAGCCCCGCGATCCATACCCACCCCTCCACAGCGATCATGGGCGCCGGTGTGATCGGCTTGGCCATTGGCTGGCGGCTCGCGCAGGCGGGGTGCCCGGTGACGGTCTACGATCGCGGACGCGCTGGACGCGGGGCGAGTTGGGCGGCGGCCGGAATGCTCGCCGCCGGGCTGGAAGCCGAGCCCGGAGAGCAGCCGCTCTATACGCTTAACCACCGAAGCCAGGCGATGTGGCCGGATTTTGCCGCTGAATTGGAACTGGCTAGCGGGATGGAGGTGGGTCTGCGGCAGGAAGGGACGCTGTGGGCGGCCCTCACCAGGGACGACGCCGCGCAGCTTCGGTTTCATTACGAGCTGCAGACATCCTTTGGTGTGCGGCTGTCCTGGCTGACCGGAGCAGAGGCTCGGCGGCTGGAGCCGCATTTGCATCCCGGCGCCCCCGCCGCGCTGTTCAGCCCGGACGACCACCAGGTGGACAACCGCCGGGTGGCGCAGGCGCTGATGGTGGCGGTGCGCCGGGCGGGCGGGACGGTCCGGGAAGACACGCCGATCGAGACGATCGAAATCCAGGCCGGCCGCGTGCGGGGCTTGCGCGCCGGCGCCGAGCGGATCGTGGCGGATGTGATTGTTGTCGCGGCCGGAGCCTGGTCGGCCGGGTTGCCGGGGCTGCCGGCGCAGGTCCGCCCGCCGGTGCGCCCGATCAAGGGCCAGATGCTGGCCGTGGCAATGAACCCCGCCGAGCCGCTTCTGCGGCATGTCCTGTGGGGACGCGGCGCCTATCTGGTGCCGCGGGACGACGGGCGGCTGATCATCGGCGGCACCACGGAGGAGCGAGGGTTCGATGCGCGGCTGACGGCCGGAGGCATGCTGACCTTGCTGGAGGCGGCGTGGCGGGTGCTACCGGCGATCGAGGAGCTGGAAATCATCGAGACCTGGGCGGGCTTCCGCCCGGGATCGCGTGACGATGCGCCCATCCTGGGCGGCTGTGCGATCGAGAATCTTGTCTTTGCAACAGGCCACCACCGCAACGGCATTCTGCTCACGCCGGTCACCGCCGATGTAATCAGCCGGATGATCCTGACCGGTGAGACCGATCCCGCGATCCGGGATTTTTCGATAGCGCGGTTCGGCGCCCCGAAGAAGGAGACCCAGCCATGCTCAGCATCCGCCTGAACGGCGAAAGCTGTTCCGTGCCGCCCGGCACCATTGCCGACCTGCTCGTGGCACAGGGGGTGCAGCGGCGGCGCGGGGTGGCGGTGGCGGTGAACGGGGAGGTCGTGCCGGCATCGGCATGGCAGGAGCGGCATCTTGGCCAGGGCGACGACGTCGAGATCGTCAAGCCAATCGGAGGGGGATGAGATGGATGCCGTAGCTTCGGATAGCCTGATCATCGCCGGACGCCGGTTCGAACTCGCGATTGCTGATGGGCAGTGGCGGATATCCGAACCAGCAGATCATGCTCGATTCACTGACGGAAGCGGGGCCGGCGCTGGTGACGATGGCGATACGGCAAATCAGCCTGGAGAGCTATTCGGAAAGCCTGATCGATCTGCTGGCGGGCCGGTTCGACCTGCTGCCGAACACGGCGGGCTGCGCGACGGTACGGGATGCGGTGCTGACGGCGCAACTGGGGCGGGAGGCGTTGCAGACCGATTGGGTGAAGCTGGAGGTGATCGGCGACCGGGAAACTCTGTACCCGACGTGGAGCAATTGTTGCGCGCGACCGAGGAGCTGGTGCGGGATGGCTTCACCGTGCTGCCGTATTGCAACGAAGATCCCGTTTCCTGCCGGAAACTGGCGGATCTGGGCGCGGCGGCGGTGATGCCGCTGGGCTCGCCCATCGGCACCGGGCTGGGGATCTGCAACCCCTACGCGATCGAGCGGATATGTGCGACCAGCTCGGTGCCGGTGATTTTGGATGCCGGCATCGGAACCGCCTCGGATGCGGCCCTGGCTATGGAGCTTGGCTGCGACGGGGTTCTGTTGAACACGGCGGTGGCGAAGGCGCATGATCCGCGTCGGATGGCCTCCGCGATGCGGGCCGCGGTGCAAGCTGGGCGGGACGCCAAGCTGGCCGGGCGCATCCCGAAGCGGCTGCAAGCGGAGCCGTCGAGTCCGCAACTCGGCCTGATCGGCGGATGAGGCTGCCGGAGCCGGCGCTGCTGGTCATCACCGACCGGCGCCAGGCCAGAGTCTCACTGGAGAACATCGCCCGGGCGGTTTTCGCGGCCGGCTGCCGCTGGCTCAGCCTGCGCGAGAAGGATCTGGATGCCACGGCGCGGCGCGGGCTTCTGGAGCGTCTCGCGTCCGAAGGGGCGCGATGGGGTGCCATTGTGAGCGTGCACGATGACGTCGAAGCAGCCTGCGCGGTTCAGGGCACCGCCTTGCATCTCCCTGCCACTGCGTCGGTGGCGGCGGCACGGAGCAGGCTCGGGCCGGGACGGCTGATCGGACGCTCGGCTCACAGGGGAGACGTGCTGTCGGACCCCGGCGTTTCGGGCCTGGATTATGTGACGCTGAGCCCGGTGCACTCAACGGCTAGCAAGCCGGGATATGGTCCTGCGCTGGGCGTGGACGGGCTGGCCAGAGCGGTCCGCGGGGCGGAGACGCCGGTGATCGCGCTGGGGGGCATCCGGCCAGGTGATGTCCGGACCTGCCTCGACGCCGGGGCGGCGGGTGTGGCCGCGATGGGCGAGGTGATGCGCGCGGATCAGCCGGCGCGGGTTGTCGAGGCGTTTCTGGCAGGGTTCGCCGGGTGATTTCAGATTCCCAGCAACTGTCCTCCATCCACCGCGATGGTCTGGCCGGTGACCCAGGCCGCGAGCGGCGAGGCAAGGAATAGCACGACGTTGGCGACCTCTTCCGGACGGCCCATCCGCCCGAACGGAATGGTCCGGAAAACCCGGTTGTAGAGCTCCGGTGCATCTTTTTTCCGCCGGTCCCATACGCCGCCCGGAAACTCGATCGAGCCCGGAGCGACGGCGTTCCCGCGGATACCGTCGCGGGCGTACATGGCAGCCTGCGTGCCGGTGTAGTGGATGACCGCCGCCTTGATCGCCCCGTAGGGCGGCTGCCGCCCGGCGGGGCGCATGGCGGAGATGGATGATACGTTGACGATGTTGCCCTTGGTTTCCTTGAGATGCGGCAGCGCCGCCTGGCTGGCATGGACGATGGCCATCATGTCGATAGCCACGCTGGCCGACCATCCCGCTTCATCATCCGAATTGCCAAAGCCGGAGGCGTTGTTCACCAGGACGTCGATGCCGCCGAGCGCTGTGGCGGCATCCGCAATGTAATTCCGGATCGCGGCGGCATTCGCGACATCGCAGACACCCGCGTGCGCAACGTGTCCGGATCGAGCAATTTCGCGGCGGGTTGCCTCCAGCGTTTCCGCGCCGCGCGCGCAGATCGACACGGCGGCGCCGGCCTGGGCAAAGCCGAGTGCAATGGAGCGGCCGATGCCGCGGCTTCCGCCGCAGATCACCGCGCGTTTGCCGGCAAAATCGAAACTCATTCGTCTCTCCTCCCGCGTGTGGAGCGATACCCGGTTTCGGGTCAGCTCGCATCCAGAGACTATCAGGGAGCGAAGCGGGATCGACAGTCCTGCGGTGAGATTGCCAATCACGCGCAGAAACTGCGGCGCGCATTTCTGCCATACCCTGCCCGTGTAGGGTTCCCCGTTTATCCGTGACAAGCAGACCCGAGGAGATGCCATGATCCCCCGAGACACCCACCTCACCATCGGCTCCCTGTTGTTCGAGGGGCTGGACCAGATCGATCTCACCGGTCCCTTCGAGGTGTTATCGCGCCTGCCGAACGCAACTCATCGGCTCTACGGCAAGACGCTGGCCCCGGTTCGCGATGTGAAAGGGCTGCGGCTGATGCCGGATGCAATCCTGGCGGATGCGCCGCCCCTCGACGTGCTGCACGTGCCCGGTGGATTCGGCCAGGAAGCACTGATGGAGGATGCCGAAGTGCTTGACTGGATCAGACGTCAGGCCGCGGGCGCCCGGTGTATTTTCTCGGTCTGCACCGGTGCCTTGATTTGTGGAGCAGCGGGTTTGCTGCGCGACCGCCGAGCCACGACGCACTGGGCCGCATTCCATCTGCTGCCCTTATTCGGCGCGATCCCGGTCAATGAACGGGTCGTCGTTGACGGCAACTGGGTGTTTGCAGCCGGCGTCACGTCCGGGATCGATGGTGCTTTGCGAGTGGCGGCCGAGCTGCGCGGCGAAGAGACGGCCAAGGCTATCCAGCTGCAGATAGCCTATGCGCCGGAACCGCCGTTCAACAGCGGCACACCCGAAACCGCTCCCCCCACGATCGTGGAGCAGGTGCGAGGGTCGTACGCAGCCATTACTGCCACTCGTGAACGGACGGCGCGGCTTGTGGCGACCCGTCTCGGCATCGTGGGTGCTTGAGCAAGTTTTACGCTTTGAAATCGGCGAACGCTGTAAGGCGACGGATCAAAAGCGGGTTGCCGCCCACTGACCAGATCGGCAACGAGGCGGCCGGTTGTCGCACCGGCTGCCAGACCGATGTGGCCATGTCCGTACGCGTGAAACACATCGGCGCAACCCGAAGCCGGGCCGATGCAAGGCAGCCCGTCTGCAATCGACGGCCGGTTTCCCATCCACAACTTCACCTGCTCCTGAGGCAAATCGCGCGGCAACCCGGGCCACATCCGCAATGCGAAATCGCGCAGGTTTTCGGCACGCTTCCAGTTGGGATCGGCATCCAATCCGGCCAGCTCCACCTGACCGGCGATGCGCAGCCCCTGGGCCATCATGGTGATCGACATTTTGCCATCGCTTGGCATGATTGGATGGCGTGGTCCCGATTCCGGGTGTTCGATAATCGCGTGATAACCGCGCTCGGTTTCCAATGGCACGAAGTCGCCGGCAGCCGCTGCGAGCTGCTTCGAGCGAGCGCCCGCGCTAATCACCGCCGCATCGCATGTGAGTTCGTCCTCATTCGTGCGCACGGCTTTCAGGTGCCCGTCCTCGATGCGAAATCCTTCTGCACGAGCGCGCCTGAACGCGGCGCCCTGTGTGACCGCCGATTTCACCAGGGCTGCCACGTACACGCCGGGGTCAAGGCAATGACCACCTTCCTCCACTAACACGCCGAAGCGATAGTTACGGGTGAGAGCAGGCTCGCGCTGGCGGAGGTCGTTTTCGTCGAGTTCGATCCATTGGACGCCGTTTTCGCGGCGCAGTCGCCAGGAGAGGGATTCCGCTTCGAAAGCAGCGCGATCAGGAAACACATACAGCAAGCCCTGGCGTTGGATGAGACCGGCCACACCAGCTTCCTGCGCCAGTTTCAGGTGCTGTTCGGGCGCATGCTCCACCAGAGGGCGCAATGCGCGTGCTGTCGCCTGGAGCTTTGTGACCGAGGAGCCGGCACGCAGAAACCGCCAGAGCCAGGGCGTCAGTTTCGGCAGATACCGCCAGCGGATCGTGAGTGGTCCGAGCGGGTCGGCCAGCCACCCCGGTACTTTCCGCCAGATGCCGGGGGCCGACATGGGCACCACGCTCGACGGGCTCAGCCAACACCCGTTCCCGTAGCTCGCCGCCTGCTCTCCGCCCGGCTCGCCGGGGTCAAGGATGGTCACGCGGTAGCCATCCCGCAGGAGTTCCAAAGCGGTAGCGGCGCCGATAATGCCGGCGCCGATCACCACGACATGGCGCGGCATCACCCCATGGCCGCTTTCAGATTCTCGTCGAGTGTCGCCAGGAAAGCCTGGGTGTTGAGCCATTTCTGGTCGGGGCCGATCAGCATCGCCAGATCCTTCGTCATGTAACCGGATTCGACGGTCTCGATGCACACACGTTCCAGCGTCTCGGCGAAGCGCGTCACGTCCGGTGTGTTGTCGAACCGTCCGCGATAAGAAAGGCCGCGCGTCCATGCAAAGATCGAGGCAATCGGGTTGGTGGAGGTTTCCTGGCCTTTCTGGTGCTGGCGATAATGGCGGGTGACGGTGCCGTGCGCGGCCTCGCTTTCGACCGTCCTGCCGTTTGGGCTCATCAGCACGGAGGTCATCAGCCCGAGCGATCCGAAACCCTGCGCAACGACGTCAGACTGCACATCTCCGTCGTAGTTTTTGCAGGCCCAGACGTATCCCCCGTTCCATTTCAGCGCCTGCGCCACCATGTCGTCGATCAGGCGATGCTCGTAGGTCAGGCTGCGCTTATCGAATTCGGCCTTAAACTCGCGATCGAAAATCTCCTGGAACAGATCCTTGAAGTAGCCGTCGTAAGCTTTCAGGATGGTGTTCTTGGTGGAGAGGTACACCGGGTAGCCGCGTAGCAGCCCATAATTGAAGCTGGCGCGAGCAAAGCCTTGGATGGATTCGCGGGTGTTGTGCATGGCCATTGCCACGCCCCCGCCCTGATTGAAGTCATGCACATCGAGGGTCTGAGCAGGGCCGCCGCCGGACGGTTGGTAGGTGAGAGTAACCTTGCCGGCGCCGGGGACTTTCATCTCAGTGGCGCGATAAATATCGCCGTAGGCATGGCGGCCGATGACGATAGGCTTCGTCCAGTGCGGCACGAGGCGGGGCACGTTCTTGCAGATGATCGGTTCGCGGAAAATCGTGCCGTCGAGAATGTTGCGGATCGTGCCGTTCGGGCTGCGGTACATTCGCTTGAGGTTGAATTCCTTCACGCGCGCTTCGTCCGGCGTGATCGTGGCGCATTTCACGCCGACGCCGTATTGCGCGATGGCTTTGGCGGCATCGACGGTCACCTGATCATCGGTCTTGTCACGATACTCGATGCCCAGGTCGAAGTATTTGAGATCGATATCGAGGTAGGGCAAAATCAGCTTGTCTTTGATGAAGCCCCAGATAATCCGGGTCATTTCGTCGCCGTCGAGTTCGACGACAGGCATTTTTACCTTGATCTTCGGCATCCCAATCCTCGTGAGACAGCGGGCCCGGCCCGGATGGCGCGGGTTGTGACACTAGCGGGCGGAAAAGGCCAGAGCGGGGCATACCGGCCAGCCTGTCGGCTGGCCGGTATTGAGGTTCTATTTCGCGCGCGGCCGCCCCACCAACCCCGCGCGCACCAGCCGGCAGAAACGCCGGCTGGTGTCAGTGGCCGCGCAGGATCTGCGACAGGAACAGCTTCAGCCGGTCGGTCTGCGGATTTTCGAACATCTCGCGCGGGGTTCCGCTTTCGACGATTTCGCCGCGGTCCATAAATACGACGCGGTGCGCAACCTGCCGGGCGAAGCCCATCTCGTGCGTGACGCACACCATGGTCATCCCGGACTCTGCGAGCTCGATCATCACGTCGAGCACTTCCTTGATCATTTCCGGATCGAGGGCGGAGGTGGGTTCGTCGAACAGCATGATCTTCGGCCGCATGCAGAGCGCGCGGGCGATGGCGACGCGCTGCTGCTGCCCGCCGGAGAGCTGGCCGGGGTATTTTCGCGCCTGTTCAGGGATGCGCACGCGCGTGAGGAAGCTCATCGCCAGTTCCTCCGCCTCGGCCTTGGGCATCTTGCGGACCCAGATCGGCGCAAGTGTGCAATTTTCCAAAATCGTCAGGTGCGGGAACAGATTGAAAGACTGGAACACCATGCCGACTTCGCGGCGGACCTGATCCAGGGCGCGCGTATCGTCGGTGAGTTCCACGCTGTCCACGATGATGCGCCCTTCCTGGTGCATCTCCAGCCGGTTGATGCAGCGGATCATCGTGGATTTGCCGGAACCGGAGGGACCGCAGATGACCACCCGCTCCTTTTCAGCGACCTGCAGGGAGATGTCGCGCAGGACATGCAGCTGGCCATACCATTTGTTCACCTTGTCCAGGGTGATGATCGGCGGGCCTTTGATCTGCGCAGCGGGGGCGAGGGATGTCGCGGTTGCAGTGCTCATGAAACGATCCTTTCAGCGTCGGCGCGTGCGGTCAAGCTGGCGTTCCTGCCCCGGGCTGTAGCGAGAGATGGCGAAGCGGAAGGCAAAGTAGATGACAGCCGGCGGGACCTAAATTTCCTTGCAGAAACCCTGCCCGGGAGGGTCGGACCGGGGTGGTGCAAACCTGGAGCACGCCGTGCCAGAAGAACAGTTGCATAAGCAGCGGGATATCCCGCACGAAACACGACACAGACTGCGGTTGTTTTTGCCCGCAGCCAGTTGGGTGACAGCCGCCCGATTCCTGCCAGTGCCCAGGATTACGGCCAGAATGATGCCGATGACCGAGACTCTGAGGGCATTGAGAACGCCGATCGCTATTGCGCGTCCGTAAGTGGGAACCGACAGCGTGCGGGTCCGCGACGCTGTCAGGCATGAACCGGCACCTCAACGCAGCGGGGGGCGAGTACATGAGCCCCGCCGTCCTTCCAAAGCTTGTTCAGGCCACGGGGGATACCCATAGGGGCTATGTTGCGGTCCCAGATTTCGGCGTAGTCGTCCACCTGCTTTATTTCATTATACGCCCGTTTGTTATCCAGACCCAGTTGCTTGCCGAGGTCGCCGTCCATGCCAAGCAGCCGGCGAATATCCGGATTATCGGAGCTGGTCATCTGGTCCACGTTCTTGCTGTTCACACCGTGATCCTCGGCGTCGAGCAGGACGAAGCCGGCCCAGCGGATGATGTCGAACCATTTGTCATCACCTTTGCGGACCGAGGGGCCGAGCGGTTCCTTGCTGATCAGCTCCGGCAACGATACGAAATCCCCACCCGCGCAAAGGGGTGCTTGCTCTCGAAGCCGAAAGCCCCAGAATGGAGGTCATGCGGCCGAGTCCCGGATCATGCTGCACCTGACGAAGCTCGCGGTTGGCATCCGCGACCTTGATCACCTTCGGGCGGTACAGGCGGAGCGGCTCGCGCGTGAAAGGCGGCTGCGACACCGGACGCGCAACTTTCCCCGGCGCCATGACGAGATCCTTGATGGCGGTTCGATGTACTGGGTTATCGGGGGGTTCACGCTAGCCCGGCAGCGCATCGTGGACATTGTCGAGGATCACTGGGATGATGGCAGCAAATGCGCCGGGCTGATACTTGATTCCCGGCTTGTTCCGTTAATGGCGCGGGCGACCAAGCCGTTTCAGGGGTGGCGCTATCTGGGCGCGGGCGATGCACCGGCGGACCGGAACAGCGACATCCGGCTGACTGGCCTGGAGATGCTGCCCCCGACGCTCCGCCAGGAGTTGCGCGCGCTGTGTCTCCTTTAGGGAACACCGCTGCCAAATTGCTGCCATGATTTAACAGGCGCTTGCGCGACTCTGGAGCGAACGGGCAATACTGCTGGCTGGGAAACGGTCCGGTGGCGGGTCGTGTCCCGAATCCCCCCGGCTACCCCTTCTCTCCTGGAGTAACTCAGTGATTCACTTCCGCACCCTGGTTCTTGCCGCTTCAGTCCTCGCGCTGCCGCTCAGCGCCATGGCCGCCTCAACGGATGCCACATCCGCTCAGCCGGGCGCGGCCGCGCCCGCGATGGGCACCACCGCCCCCACGACCGCGACGAAGCACCACACGAAAAAGTCGGTGCACCACGTTTCCCACAAGAGCACGCATAAAAAGGCCGCCCCCACCAGCTCCCAGAGCTGAATCGGCTTTCAGAACCGGCCTTTTTCCGGGATTGGCGGAGAAGGCCGGTTTTTTATTTCACAGTATTCCCAGTGATTGTTTGCGCCTCGGTGGTTTGTGGTGCGAATCGATTTCGGCGAGATCCTGGCTCGATAGAGCGATGGTTCCAGCCCGGGCGTTTTCCTTCACATGGGCGGCGTTGCTGGCCTTCGGGATCGAGATCACGTTGCCGTCCCGCATGGTCCACGCAATGGCAACCTGCGCCGGTGTGGCCTGATGGCGACGTGCCACCGCCGCCAGCGCGGGTGACTGGAGCAGCCGACCCCCCTGCCCTACCGGCGAATATGCCATGATCGGCATGTGATGCGCGACGCACCAGGGAAGCAGGTCGAACTCGATGCCGCGCGTCTCGGCATTGTAAAGCACCTGATTGGTGGCGCAGCCGGCGCCGGCCGGCAGCGCAAACAGCTCCTCCATATCGCTGGTATCCAGATTCGATACGCCCCACAGGCGTATCTGCCCGGCCTCACGCAGACGCTCGAACGCCTCGACCGTCTCGGACAGCTTATGCCCGCCGCGCCAGTGCAGCAGATAAAGGTCGATCCGGTCGGTGCCGAGGCGCTTCAGGCTGCGCGCACACGCGGCGGGAATGCCCTGCCGCGATGCATTGTGCGGATACACCTTGCTGACGATGAATACTTTGTCGCGCTGGCCGGTGACCGCCTTCCCGACGATCTCCTCGGCTCCGCCGTCGCCGTACATTTCCGCCGTATCGATCAGTGTCATCCCGAGATCGATGCCGAGCTTCAGCGCATCGACTTCCGCCGTCGCCGAGTGCCGGTTTTCGCCCATGTGCCACGTGCCCTGACCCAGCGCGGGCACGTTGATCCCAGCCGGTGTTCCGTCCGGCAGCCGGACCGTCTTCATTCCGCCAATTCCTCCGCTCGGCGCAACAGGCGTAGGAAATTTCCGCTCCACAAGAGCGTCAGTTCCGCCTGGCCGTAACCACGGCGCAGCAACTCGGCGGTTATGTTGGGTGATTCCGAAGCGTCCGCCCAGCCGGTGAATCCGCCGCCGCCATCAAAATCGGAGGAGATGCCAACATGCTCCACGCCGATCCGCCGGACTGCGTAGTCCACATGATCGGCGAAATCAGCCACGGTGACCTGTTCCGGTTTCATATCTTTTTTCAGGAAAGCCGATACGGCGGTGATATGCACCACGCCGCCGCAGTCGCGTAACGCATCCAGCTGTTCGTCGTCGATGTTGCGGGGATGGTCGCACAGCGCACGGATGCAGGAATGGGTCGCGACAACCGGAGTGCGGGAACAGTCAGCAGCCTGCAGCATGGTGTCGCGGGAAGCGTGGGAGACGTCGGCGAGCATGCCGAGCCGGTTCAGCTCCGCGATCACGCGACGGCCGAATTGCGAAAGCCCGCCATGCTCCGCCGGCGCATCGCCCAGATCGGAGCGGGGCACCGCGGAATCCGCGAGCGCGTTGTGTCCGTTGTGAGTGAGCGTGAGATAGCGTGCGCCGAGTTGGCGGAAACGCGTAAGTCGGGAGAGATCAGTGCCGATCGCGAAGCCGTTTTCCACCGCGGGAATGACCGCGATGATGCCGTTCCGTCTGGCCTGCTCGATCTGATCGGCGGTGATGGTTACCGTTGCGGCGATTCCGTTGCCGCTGCGGGCCATGGCATGGATCGTTTCTAACATCGCTATCGCGCGCTCGATTGCCGCCTGCTCGTTTTCCGTGGTCCGGACGGCCTGCGGGACGTAGGCGACGAAACATCCAGCCGAGAGCGAGCCGCGGCGCATCTTCGGCATATCCACCTTGCGCGCGGTTTCGGCAAAGGGATCGGGCGTGTCGGGCCAGGGAATGTCGATATGCGTATCGAGCGTAAGCAATGAGCGGTGCATTGCACTCGGATCGCGCACCGATGCGTGGACGCTTGCGTCGTTCATGGCGGCTGAAGACTCTCCGTTATCAATGAAGTGATGTGGCGGCAGGTCAGAACCCGACCCGATCGCCGCCCTTGAGGTGAAGGATCGCCCGCGCCTCCTGCGGTGTGGCGATTTCCAGGCTGAGTTCCTCCAAAATCCGGCGTATCTTGGTCACCTGCTCCGCATTCGACTTTGCCAGCCGACCGCGCCCGATATACAGGCTGTCCTCCAGTCCGACCCGGACATTGCCGCCCATGATGCCGGCCATGGTGGTAAAGTTCATCTGATGCCGGCCGGCGGCGAGCACCGACCAGACGTAAGCGTCGCCGAAGAGTCTGTCGGCGGTTTCTTTCATGAAGAGCAGGTTGCGTGGCTCGGGGCCGATGCCGCCGAGAATCCCGAAGATGGTTTGGACAAACAACGGCGGTTCGACGACTTTGCGGTCGAGGCAGTAGGCAAGATTATACAGGTGGCCGATATCGTAACACTCGAATTCAAACCGTGTGCCGTGGGTTTTGCCGAGCCGTTCGACGATGCCTTCGATATCGCGGAACGTGTTGCGGAAGATGTGGTCGTCGGTCCGGTCCAGGTAGGGCTTTTCCCAATCGTGTTTCCATTCCTTCACCCGGTCGCCGGCGCGGGAAATGTTGAAATTCATGCTGCCCATGTTCAGGCTGCACATTTCAGGCTGTGCCCGCAGGGGCGCGGCGAGCCGGTCCTCCAGCGTCATGTTAAGGCCGCCGCCGGTGGTGATGTTCACCACCGCCTCGGTGCTCTGCTTGATGATCGGCAGGAAGCGCATGAACACGGAAGGGTCGGGCGTCGGGGCGCCGGTCTGCGGATCGCGGGCGTGAAGATGGATAATGGCGGCGCCGGCCTCGGCGGCTTCAATGGAGGAGCGGGCGATTTCGTCAGGCGTGATCGGCAGATACGGCGACATGCTCGGGGTGTGGATGGCGCCTGTTACGGCGCAGCTGATGATCACCTTGTTCGGCATGGCCGGGTCGCTCCCTCAGGTGGTGTTTGGCCGCTCCGGGGAGGATGGCATGGGGATCGGCTTGGGGGAAAGTCGGGGCTTGTGGTAGAGGGCAGGGGCAGGTCCCCGTAGCTCAGCAGGATAGAGCACAGGATTCCTAATCCTGGGGCCGTGGGTTCGAATCCCGCCGGGGACATCAGATGAATTCAATCATTTACGGGGCATCGAGCGGCCCGCTCCAGAATTAGGAAAATGTCGGGGCTTCACCGGGGCTTCATTGCGGCTCGGACACGCGAGCGCATGGCGGGATGATCTGGTTGCGTTCCCTCATCATCCCCATCGTCCTGCCATGCCCGACACGCCCAGGACGTGCCTGAAGGTGCGAAGGGGTGGAGGGCGAAGGGGAGTTGCGGGCTGTACTGATTATCGGGCGCTCGGCTGAACTGTTCTCGGCTTGACTTGTTCGGACCCCCTACGCCTCCTTTCGCTTCGGCTCTGCCGCCATAGGGAGTAGGACGCTAGTGGAATGACACCCGGCTCAATTGTCCGTTGCCGCAACCGCGACTGGGTGCTCCTGCCAAGCGATACAGACGAAATCCATCTACTCCGGCCCCTGGCGGGAGCGATTGACGACGTTGTCGCCATCAATCGCCGGCTCGCCGACCTCATCGGCGGATCTCTGCCCGAAGAACGCATCCGGCCGGCCCAATTCCCTGTACCATCGGCCGACGACCTGGCTGATGCCGCAAGCGCCCACCTTCTGTGGCAGGCAGCTCGCTTGACCCTTCGTGATGGCGCGACGCCGTTCCGGTCGCTCGGCCGCATCTCCATCCGACCGCGGATTTACCAGTTTGTCCCGCTCCTGATGGCGCTGCGCCTGGACCCCGTCCGCCTCCTAATCGCCGACGACGTGGGCGTCGGCAAGACCATCGAGGCCCTGCTCGTCGCGCGCGAGTTGCTCGATCGCGGCGAGATCAAGCGGCTCTGCATCCTATGTCCACCCTATCTCTGCGACCAATGGCAGAGGGAGCTTCGCAAGGCCAACCTCGAAGCCGTGGTCATCCGGTCTGGCACCGTCAACCAGCTCGACCGCCGGAAAGCCGGCACTGAAAGCGTCTACCGCTACTATCCGATCCAGATCGCGAGCATCGATTTCGTGAAGAGCGACCGCAATCGGCACCTCTTTCTGATGGACTGTCCGGAGTTCGTCATTGTGGATGAGGCGCATGGCGCCACTCAGGCGGCCGGCGCGACGGTCAGCCGACAGCAGCGCTATCGTCTGGTCCAGGACCTCGCGGCGGATCAGGGCCGCCATCTTGTCCTGCTAACCGCCACGCCCCACAGCGGACTGGAGAGCGCCTTCCGCTCCCTGCTTGCGCTCCTTCGCCCCGAATTCGGCGGGTGGGACACCTCCGCGCTGACCGAGCCACAGCGCGCGACACTGGCTCGGCATTTCGTCCAACGAACCCGCGCCGACATCGAGCGCGACTGGGAGGGGGAGCGCTTCTTTCCGAAGCGCGACCCGACCGACAAGACGTATCGCCTCTCCCGCGAATACCAGGGGCTTTTCACGGCGACATACGCATTCTGCGCCGAAATGATTCGCGCAGGCGAGGATCTCGGCAAACGTCAACAACGGGTCCGCTATTGGGCTGCGCTCGCCTTGCTGCGCTGTGTGATGTCGAGTCCAGCCGCAGCGGTCGCCGCACTCGACAACCGCCAGGACAAGCTTGCCCCGGAGGAAGAAGACACGGACTTCCGTCCGTTCATCTACGAGTCGGCCGAAGACCAGACCGACGACGGGCAACCAACCCCGCCAATCGAGGCTGCTGAAACCATCCTCCCTAGACTCTGACCGGCGGCGGCTACGCGACCTGCGCCGGATGGCCGAGGACCTCCATCGGCTTGGCCGCGACACAAAGCTCGCCGGCTGCGTCGAGTTGGTATCGGACCTCCTGAAACAGGGCTTCAACCCGATCGTATGGTGCCGCTACATCGCGACGGCGGATTATCTCGGCAAGGGGCTGCGCGAGGCTTTGCACCGCGGCTTTCCCACGCTTCAGGTCGTGTCCATCACCAGCCACGACGGCGACGACGAAGTGCGAGGGGCCAAGCTCAACGACATCACCACTGAGACGCCCAGAATCCTGGTTGCGACGGATTGCCTGAGCGAGGGCATCAACCTTCAGGACAAGTTCAACGCCTCGCTCCATTATGACCTTCCCTGGAACCCGAACCGCCTGGAGCAGCGGGAAGGACGGGTGGACCGCTACGGGCAGACATCACCGGTCGTGAAGACCATCCGCTATTTCAGCCCGGACAGCGCGATCGATGGCATTGTGCTTGACGTTCTCCTCAACAAGGCCCGCGAGATTCACAAGGCGCTCGGCACCTATGTTCCAGTTCCGGAGGAAAGCGAGACGGTTACCGAGGCGCTGCTGAACGCCCTCTTTATGCGCAATCGCCGTCCCAGCGCCGAGAGCCGCCAGCTCGATCTCGGCTTTGATTTGCCGCAGCAGGTATCTGACATGCACCGGCACTGGGATCGTGATGCCGAACGGGAGCGCGTGAACCGCTCCCGTTTCGCCCAGCGCGCCTTGCGGCCGGCCGAGGTCCGGGCCGAGCTTGAAGCGACCGATGCGGTGTTGGGCGATCCTGACGCCGTGCGTGGCTTCGTTCTCGACGCGGCACAGCGGCTCAACTTCGCGATCCTCCGCGACAAGGATGACAAGGTCTTCCGGGTGCCGGTCAGCACAGCAGCCAGGTCGGTGTTGCCGGATGCAGTTCGCTTCGTCCTGCCGACGGCCAAAAGTGGCGAATGGCGCATCAGTTTCGCGTCGCCCACCCCCGAGGGAGCCGAATACCTCGGCCGTAATCACCCGTTCGTCGCCGGGCTCGCTCGTTTCCTCATGGAGGAGGCGCTGACCAAGAGCGGCGGTGCCCATGCCACACGCTGCGGTGTCATCCGCACGCGGGCCGTGACCCGCCTCACCACCATCATGCTGCTCCGCGTCCGCTACCTCCTCGAACAGCCGGACCATGCGCCACTTCTGTCAGAGGAGGTTGTTGCCAAAGGGTTCACCGCGCGAGCGCAAGGCAGCGCCTGGCCGTGGCTGGAGGACGACGAAGCATTGCGCCTGTTGGGCGACGCCAAACCTGATGCGAACGTCCCCATGGCAGAAAAGCGGGAGATTGTTGCATCCGCTCTCGACGAATGGCCCGCCCTCGAAGCGGCGCTCGTCGGGCCGATCAAGCAGCGCGCGGCGATCCTGGAGCAGAGCTACCGGAGGGCGAGACAGGTTGGAAACGCCGCGTGCCGCGCTCCATGCCCGATGCCGCGGCCCGAGTGGCAGACGCAAGCGGGACCGACGCAGCCACGTGCGAGGCGAAACTGCGCGACTTCCTGGCCTGCGCGGGCGAGTTGCAACGCCCCGAGGGCGGGCGCGCTTTTGCCTATAAGCTGCACCAGTTCATCGGGCAGGGGCCGAGACCTCTACGCCACGCTGGAACCTGCCGATGTGCGAGACTTCTCGCTCGATGGCCAGCTCAAGGCAAGCGGCGGGCGGCTGTCCATCCCAATCAAGTTTTGCCGCCAGTGCGGGCAGGATTACTACCACGTCCTGCGCGCTGATGATGGCGTACAACCGCACCCGGCGCTCAACCAGAGCGACAACGATGCGTTGCATCCAGGCTACCTGATGCTCGCGCCGCCGGAGAATGACTGGAGCGAGGCCCTCATCCCCGATGAATGGCGCGACGCGAAGGGCCGATTGAAGAAGACCTGGAAGGACCGGGTCCCACAGGCCATTTGGGTCGCGCCGGACGGCCGGCACTCCGCCACGCCGCAAGCAGACGGCGTGAAGATGTGGTGGCAGCCTGCGCCATTCGCGCTTTGCCTGTCCTGTGGCGAGTTTTACACCTCCCGGGAGCAGGAGTTCCGCAAGCTCGCATCGCTGTCCAGCGAAGCCCGCACCAGCGCCACCACTGTCCTGGCCAGTTCCCTGCTGCGGCACGCGCACCGAACCGAAGCCGCGCGCGACAAGATGCTGTCGTTTACCGACAACCGCCAGGACGCCTCGCTACAGGCCGGCCACTTCAACGATTTCGTTCACATGGCGCTGCTCCGCTCCGCACTGAACGCCGCCTTGCAGGAACACGGCGAACTGAGCTTCGACCGGGTCGCGGAGGCAGTCGTGCACGCGTCGGGCCTGGTGATCCGCGACATCGCCCGCAATCCGGAGATCGAACCTGACTCGCCCGCCGCCCGTGAGGCCTGGAATGCTTTCACCGAACTAACCGAATACCGGCTGTACGAGGATCTGCGGCGCGGGTGGCGGGTGGTGCAGCCGAACCTTGAGCAGCTTGGCCTGCTGCGCGTCGGCTATCGCGGGCTTACTGAACTGTGCCGCGTCGATGCCCGATGGCGGTTCAACCTGGTTCTGGCCGGCGTGCGGCCGGAAGAACGCGAAACACTGGTGCGCGTGGTGCTGGACCAGTTCAGGCGCAAGCTTGCCATCAACGCGCTTTCGCTGCGTGAAACCCAGCAGCAGCAGATGCGCCGTCGCATCGAGCAACACCTGAACGACTTCTGGGGGGTCGATCCCGAAATCAATGAGTTGCGCACCGCCAACCAGTTTGTCCGGCTTGGCCGGTCAGCCCGTACGGTTGAAGCCTTTGGCCTGGGGGTGCGAAGCGCGCTAGGGCGGTTCCTGCGAAATCGCATTGGACTGTCAACGGATGACTATCTGCACTTCATCGACGATTTACTCGGTTTGCTAACGGGACAGGGGTTGTTGTTCCGTCTTCCGCCGGTCGATGATCATCAACTCTATCAGCTCTCGGCTGATTGCGTGATCTGGTGTGCTGGGAACGGCACGCCACCACCGCCCGACCCGCTCTATTCGCGGCGCGGCGGCGGATACGAACCTGCACCGCCACGGGCCAACGCGTTCTTCCAGCGCTTCTATCGTGATCCAGCGGCTTCGCTCGCGGCTTTGGAGGGACGGGAACATACTGCACAAGTCGTCACTCCCGGTGAACGCGGACGGCGCGAGCGGCGGTTTCGCTGGGATGACAACGATAAGGAAAAGGAGGCTGATCTCGGCCGCCGGCTGCCATACCTCATCTGCTCGCCGACGATGGAGCTTGGCGTCGATATCGCCGACCTTGATCTCGTGCATCTCAGGAACGTGCCGCCTACACCGGCGAACTACGTGCAACGCAGCGGCCGAGCGGGCCGCCAAGGCCAGCCGGGTCTGATCTTCACCTATTGCGGTGCCATCAACAGCCACGACCAGTGGTACTTCCGGCACCGGGATGAGATGGTCGCCGGCAGCGTGCGCCCGCCACGGCTCGATCTCTCGAACGAGGCGCTGGTGCGGGCGCACCTGCATGCGGCTTGGCTGGGGCAAGTGCGCCTTCCGCTCGGCCAGTCCATCGAGGAGGTTATCAGTACCCGAAGCGGACGGCCTGCCACTGCGCGAGAATGCCGCGGCACAGATCGTGCTCGGCGATGCGGCACGGCATGCCTTGCTTGAGCAGGCTCATCGCATCATTGGAGCCGATATCGGCACGCTTCAATCGTCTGGCTGGTACTCTGAGGCCTGGCTGGTGCGTGTGTTCCACGATGCGCCGGTTCAGTTCAACCGCGCGTTCGAGCGTTGGCGCGAGCTGTTTCGCGCGGCGGAGTCCCAGTTGGAGCAGGCACAGACCGAACTTCGTCACGCGCGGAACAAGGACGACCAGGACCGCGCGCAGGGGCGGCAAATCGAGGCGATGCGCCAGCGTAACCTGCTTTTACGCATCAACATCCGCTCAGAGGAGAGTGACTTCTATCCCTACCGCTATTTGGCCAGCGAAGGCTTCCTGCCGGGGTACAATTTTCCCGCTCTGCCTGTCCGCGCATGGGTACCACGGTTTGGTGGTGGCGAGTACATCTCCCGGCCGCGCTTCCTTGCCCTCCGCGAGTTCGCTCCAGGAAATATGATCTATCACGAGGGTGCCCGCTGGGAGGTATGGTCTTTCCAATCGCCGCCAGGCGGCCTGGACGAGCGACGCGTTCAGCGGCGCATCTGTCGCACTTGTGGAGCGTTCTGCGAGCGCAGCGACGATCTCTGCCCGGTCTGCGACACGAGGTTCGATGCCGGGAACAGCCTGATCGCGAGCACGCTCGAAATGCCCAACGTCCGCGTTCGGCGCCAGGATCGTATCACCTGCGAGGAGGAGGAACGGCTCCGGCGGGGCTACGATACGGAGGTCTGCTTTCGCTATGCGACCGAGGGTGGAGTGCAACGAAAGATCGATGCGGATGTCAATTTCAACGATGACCCAGTCTTGCAACTGATCTATGCGCCGGCGGCCACGCTGCTCCAGGTGAACCACGGCTGGAGGGCCGCGCAGCAACCTGGCTTTGCCATCGATTTCGAAACCGGTGAGTTCGCCCAGAACCAGAGTCAGGTGCAGCGAAATGGGCCGCCGCGCCCGCGTCGGATCGAGACTGTGCGGCTGGCCGTGCAGGGCACGCACAATGCCCTACTCATACGCTTCGCGCGGCCTGAGCTATGTAACAGTCCGGGGCTGCAAGCCACGTTGCAGTATGCGTTGCAACGTGGTTGCGAGGAGGTGTTTCAGCTTGAGGAGAGCGAACTCGGCGCGCAACGGGTCGGCGATGGCGCACATCGGGCGATCCTGCTCTATGAGGCAACGGAGGGCGGGGCCGGCGTGCTGCGCCGGCTGATCGAGGAGGCGGATGCTGTTGCGCGTATCGCCACGGCGGCCCTGGCGCGCTGTCATTTCGATGAACACGGCGATGATGGAAAGCCCGACTGTCAGGCTGCCTGCTATGAGTGCCTGCTCAGCTTCGGCAATCAGCACGAGGCGCTGATGCTCGATCGCCACGCCGTGCGGCAGACCTTGCTCGATCTGGCTGGAAGCCGAACGCTGCCGCGGATCGGGGGACGCGATTGGGCTGCGCACCTTGAGTGGCTGAGATCGCTTACCGACACCCGGTCGTCGTTGGAACGGCGCTTCCTGGACGTGCTTGCCGAAGGACATTTTCGCCTGCCCAACGAGGCTCAACGGCCCGTGCCAGAACTCCGCTGCATCACTGATTTCTTCTATTCACCCAACGTCTGTGTCTTCTGTGACGGGTCCGTCCATGACCAGCCGCTCCAAGCGGCGCGCGACACTGAAGTGCGACGGGAGCTTACGGCTCGGAGCTACCGAGTGATTGTTATCCGATACGATCGTGATCTGCTTGCGCAGGTTGCTGCGCACGCTGACTTGTTCGGAACCGTGACGCGCCGGTGAATCGATACGCTAGGTCATCGACTACGCGACGGGCGATACACGGAGGCCCCTAAGACGGTCCACAATCGAAGCTTTCTGTACGCTTGCTTAGCAGGCGAACAGGACTAACTCTTGTCCTGCGAGCGAACAAACGAACGGGGCAAGCCATGGCAGTCTACGGTTACGCGCGAGTGAGCACCTCACGTCAAGCTGAGGAAGGCGAGAGCCTGGAGGTGCAGCAACGCACCGTCGCAGGCTACGCGATCATGCATGGCTTGACCGTGGACCACATGTTCATCGAGCGAGGAGTGTCCGGCTCGATCCCCCTTTCTGCGCGGGCGAAAGGGACCGTGTTGCTGACCGCCTTGAAGGCCGGGGACGTGGTGATCACGGCGAAGCTGGATCGTATGTTCCGATCTGCCCTGGACGCGCTGGACGTGCTCGCCAAGCTGCAGGGCCGCGGCGTCAGTCTACCCATTATCGACCTGGGCGGAGACGTGACTGGCAACGGCATTTCGAAGCTAGTTTTCACCATCTGGTCCGCAGTGGCCGAAGCAGAAAGGGATCGCATCCGAGAGCGTGTCACACAGGTGAAAAGGGACCAGCGCCATCGCAATCGCTACCTCGGCGGAATCGTCCCGTTCGGCTTCCGCCTCGGCGGCGACGGCGAACTGATCCCCGATGCTGACGAGCAAGGGCTGATCGCCTATGCTCGGGGACTTCGCAGGGACGGTGCCACACTCCGCGCCATCCAAACCGTGTTGGAAACCCAGCGCGGCCGAAAGCTGTCGCTGGACGCGCTACACCGAGTGCTTACTGACCAGCTCTCCGAGTAGTATTCACCCCATAATGGGCGTGCACGCCGAGTGTGCGCGGGCAATGATCCGCACGCTAAATCGATCTGGAACGTGCAAAGACGCGCCGTGCTCGCGTCGAGCGGCAAGATCGGTCGCAGTTTTGCCAAACGGATCACCCCGGCAACGCCGCTCCTCGGAACTCCCGCAACCGGATCAGCATCGCCAACGTTCGTTCCAGCTTTCGGTCAAGGTGGACTTCGTACCGCGCCGGCCGTTCAAGATCGTTGCTGGCATAGGCCATCCCGAGCGCCTGGTCGCGGATCGCGTCGCGGTGCTTCAACTCGGCAAGCGGGTCGTCGTACCACTCCTTCCAGTGGTGATCGAGCCAAGCCAGAAGTGCTTCAGCCGTTGGAAAACATTTAGGACAGTCGCGGGGACGATCAGCCAGGCATTGTTGCCAGTAAGCCCGCGTGTCGTCCCGCAACTCAGCTAATGCGCGGTCGTACGCGCCAGTCCCACCCACCCGGAGGATATCCCATGCCCGGCGACTCATGGCTTGATCGCGCTTCAGGTCCCGCAGACCGCGCGTAGTTTCCGCTGGTGTAGCGGTGAAAGCTTGCGGGATGTTGGCCTTACCCTTTGCATCGCCTGTGACTGGCAGCAATGCGGCCCCAGCGATATTGCCTGAACTGGCGCACCCAGTCGCGTCGTCCCGCAGCTTGTCCCGATACGCGGCCGCCTCGGCTATGCGGAGCCGGCGTCTGCGCCAGATTATGCCAGCGAGTTCTTCGACTAGGTGCTCCTGTGTCGGTCCTTCGGGGCAGTGCTCAGCCACCAGCGCACCGAGGAGCGCGTCGTATTCGGCTTGATTCTCCCAGGGCAGGAGTGTATACTGCGAGAGGACCCCATGCCGGAGGGCGTTGAAGCGCGTGGTCTCGTAGCTTACGGCAGGAATCATCTCGGCAGGGATCGGTACTGTGTTCATCGTCGCGTCCTTTGGCATTGATCTAATCTTCTTGCCTGAGCAAAAATTCGCTGCGCGCCCATAGCGAACACTAGATTAAGTCTCTCCTCGCCCGCATCGATCTGCGCGGCGATTTGGGAGTAGGTCTTCCAGCGCATCCACTTCGGCTTTCGCGGCAATGGCATATCTAGCCCGTCATAGTTCGCGTGGAGTTTTCGATGTAGGCGCGCAAGGTGACGATGGGCCTGGTCCATAGGTCCGTCACGTTGCACCACATACCCAAGGCAGTAACAGTGTCGGCACGCAAAGAGCCGCCCTGCTCCGTAAAGCTTCAAGACCCGTCGGCCGCAGTAAACGCCACTGGCGTGAACGTCGCAGACGAACCGGGGTCGTTCGCCGCCGAAGCGGCAGTCAGACCAACAAATCGGCACGCGCTGGGTTACAGACTGCCAATCCTCCCCGTGTGACCTGACCCGGTAGTGCAGTATGATTGCGTCTCTGGCGCTTTCGATTTGGATCGAAGCCGTTTATCCCATCCTGATTGGCCCATTGCCAGCCACTAAGCTGCTGGCCAGCTAGCAAACCGGCTCGTGCCAGCTTCATCACAGAGAGGGATCGGGTACCATCTACAGTACCTCCGCCCTTCCAGTTGTGCCCACCGCGTGACATCGGCTCTTCTTTGCCTAAATTCCTTGGCTAACGCATGCCGTCTCTATCAACCTGGTTGTAACCGGCGGACCCTGTGCAGCGACCAGGGATGCCCTGGGACAAGTGTGTAGGTCCACCCGACTATCGGTCATTATCCCACCTATTTTATGGATTGGGTTGACTAATTTGCGCAGATTTATGCCATTGGTGCCCCGTTTCCAGCTTTCAGGATAACGCCGACCGCGTTGCATGCTGGCGATACTCTTTGCTGGATCGCGCAGGCAATGAGACATTGCTTCCATCCTGTTGCTGGCGCGTCAGATTTCTTCACTGCGTGACCCCCATCGGGTGGCGCGCGGGCGCGGGTGACGCAGTGACGCAGTGACGCAGTGACGCAGGGTGACGCAATTTCCTAACATAGTCTTTGTACCCGTTTCCAGTACTACATGTAACCGGATGATCTCCTCGACACCACGGAAGAGAAGTGCGTCACCCTGCGTCACCCGAGCCGTAACCATTTGATATTCCTCGGGGCGTGGGTGACGCACTTTGGGAGATGCATCACCCGGAAGTCCGCGTTGATCGCACCCACCAACGCACTCCGTGGGACGGGGCACGGCGCCAACCGAGCCGCTCCAGAATAGCTGAGATACGTCTCTGGTCGGACGTGCCGAGCCTGGGCGTCTCGATAGACAGAGCTTCCTTGGCAACTTCGAGCACGGTAATGCGCGAGCGCGGTCCCAACCACCCGGATATCACTTCCTCCCAGGCGTCCGTCTCGAACCTGGCCTCCTGCTCACGCGCGATATGCTCGACCTCGAACGCCTGGCTTGGCCACCAACATTGTCCGTTGCGATAGTACTCCAGCGCCTCCGCGAACAGCTGGTCCCGATCGTGTGCCAGAGCGTCGGTATCGATAACGCCCACCTGCACCGGCCGGAATTGTCTACCGCCAGTTTCATCCCGGAGGTACACGGCCTTGTTGGTGGTACCGATGAACATGCATTGTCGTGGCTCGATTACGTCCTTGCGACCGTAGCTCGGGCGATAGCGCTCAGTCGTGCGCGTGATAAATGCCTTCAGCGCCGCGGCCTCCGCCTTATCGAGGGCTGACATCTCAGCAACCTCGATGAGCCACTTGCGATTGAGATGCTGGGAAACGTCCTTACCCGCGGTTCGGACGTCGGGGAGATTATCGGAGAACCAGGAGCCGCCCAAAATGACGCAAGCTGTTGATTTGCGAACGCCCTGGGGACCCTCCAGAACAAGCATGTAGTCGCACTTGCACCCCGGTCGCATCACCCGCGCTACCATGGCGATCAGAAACATAGCACCAATGCCGGCGGTATAGTCGTTCTGTTGGGCTCCGAGATAACGATGCAGCCAGCTTTCCAATCGTCGCGCGCCGTCCCATTGCAGCGCATTCAGATAGTCGCGGACGGGATGAAAACCACACTCTGCTGCTCGGAGGTCAACGGCCTGATGGGTCGTGTCCTTGCTGATCTTTTCCAGGCCGGTGAGCTGCAAGAACTCTTGCAGGGATGTCACATGCGTATCGAGCAGCGAGCGGGGCTCAAACAACTCCGTTTGTTGGACAAGCTTGGTGGGAATGGGACGCAGCAAAAGCGGCGCCCTCAGCATCTCGTCGAATGCGACTAAGTCTTTCAAACGCGCGTCCTCCCGCAGGGCTAACATTGTGTTTGCAAGGTTCGGCCGGGGATCTCCTTTTTCATCCTTCTGGCATCGGTCGAGCCAATCCGCATGAGCATCACGGTCGCGGATATGCCGCCAAATCTTCGCCATCTCACGCCCGCCACGCGCATCGCCCTTCTCTGCTGCCCATTCGCGCGTGTCGCGATGGATGCGAATGGCTTGGGCCATGTCGGGGTAAGCGAAGCCGCCGCGCTTCATGGCGGCCCCTAGGGCGAACGCCTTGCCGCTCCGGGAGGAATTGTTCAGGCCGGACCAGTCGCCCTGCCACCGCCGCGCCAGCGTGGGATCAAACGCAGCCTTCTGTTCAATGCGGGCGATTAGGTCCGCGTTGTCCCTGTTGGCTGCCGCTAACTGCTCAGGCAATTCAGGTCGTGCATCATGTAGCTTGGGCGCGGGCTGCCTTGCGAATGCAGGCCCTGCCTCGGTTATAAGCCAGTGCAGGGTATCCGTGCTGACGCGCCGAAAATCGATCGGTGTGCCTTCGAGATGCTGTTCGGTCGTTACGAAATACCGATTGCCAAAGTGCAGCTCGATGGCGGGAGGATGTTTGCCGCTCCGACGCTTGAATTGCTTTCCCCATTTGGCGCCGCCCATAACGGTGCGCAGGTTCTCCAGGTCGGACGCCTTGAAAGTAAAGAACGACTTGATCCCTCTCCCCGAGGGAGAGACCTCGGTGTACGTCTGTAGGCGCTCGATCAATTCCAGGGCCCACGCCTCGATTTCACCTGTGTCCGGGTCGCGGCATACGTCGAAATCGACCCCGGCAATTCTTCGCCCGTCACCCAAGGTGGTGAACTCGATGCCAATGCCACCGATGCCGTATGGTTTAGGCAGGCCTTTCCCAATCTCTTCCGCCTGGGAACGTGTGATCCAAGCGCGCGCGTTCGCCTCGGCCTTTCGACCTATGCCGATGTAGGGGACCTTTGTGGAGTCCAGTCGCTCTGGGTCGTGCTCCACCTGCCACGCTACCCAACATGGCAAAGGCGCCAGCGCAGCCAGAGTGATCGGTTCCGGCTCAATGACGGAGCTAGCGTTCATTCCGATAATTCCGCTTTGGGCGCCGACCGCGCTCAGGGGCGGTTTTCAATCAGGCGGCTTTCGGTGCTCGTATTTGCGCCGCAGGAAGCGAGCGCAACCAAGCCAGCCCAGCATCTACATCAAGCAACGTGCGGGAGCCGACCTTGATCGCTTTCAGATCGCCACGGCCAAGCGCGTTATAGGTGGCGGTTCGGCTCATGCCGGAAAGCGTGCACCACTGAGTCACTGGTGCGAACTTGGGGGTAGCAATATCCATCAGAATGCATCCCGGTGCTGTTGAACACACCGGAACGGTGGCGACTTCCGCTGAATGCCGCTATGTGTCGTTTGTCGGGATTATGTTGGAGCTTTGTCGGACCCAGGGCCACTCATCAGTTGTGCTAGGGCGGCCTCACGGGCCTGCACGAGAGTAGTCCGCTTTGCGTCGGGGTACAACGTTTCTAGTTCTTTTTGCTTCATGTGCCTCAGGGCTTGTAGCGCGATGCGGCCCTCCCTCACTGCAGCTACCATTGCCCGGACGGCTGCCGCGGTCTTCTGACCTCCAGCGCCCGGCTTGTTCGGAATCGCGAAGCGTTCCCGTTTTTCCGCCCTGAAGTCAGGTTCAGCGAACGCAGCAACTGCTTGGATTGGTTCGGATATCACATCTGCCGGTGGACCCTTCGGGAGGGGACAGAGCCGAAATAGCTCCGTCCTGCAAATCAGGACGGAATGACCTTCGCTAATCTCGCCCGATTGCGGCTCAGCACGGTGGGGTACGAGTTGTCGGCCGTCAGCCCCTTCGGCCAAGGTCATGTGCCGCCATGTGCTGGGGTCAATCGGACCCCGCCGACCCTTCGTCCGGACCCAGGTGCTGTCCAATTTGCCGGCCCGAAGCCAGTCAGTCAGTTGCGCCAATCCGGCATCAGAGGAAATCACCCAATCTGCTGCGCCGCGATAAACGCCATGCCATGCATCCAAAGTGAGCATGGTCACTCCGGTGCCGGGGGGGGAACCATTCGTCAGGGAATTCGTCTGGCTGATCGGCCAACGCATGGTGTCCACGCTCTAGATCGGCTCGCCAGACGACACCCACATCAAATGTGCATACCCAGGCCAACGCCTGCATCGGGGTCAGCCATAGCGGTAAAACGCCAGGATCGTTTGCTCGAACTCGCAGAGGCGACGCAACATCGAGCTTCTGATTTGTGGGCTGGTCTCCGTTCTGCCGCTGATTTGCCGTGCTCAGCAACGGTGGTGTTTTAAGCCACGGGGGAAGCAAGACCCTGCGCGCGTCAAACCATGACCTGCAGAGGGCAGTGGGAATCCAGCAATGTGCGAGATAACAGGACCGTACGATGTCCGAGGGATTTGCGGCGGTGATTCGGCTCATCTGCTCCCTCGTCATCTTCGCTAAACACGTGGAAGGATTTAGAAACAGGACCCGACTGCGTCCGTTCTGTTCGAACTCACCCGCATTGAGAGACCGGCCCAGCTCCGTAAACGCAATCACGCGGCGTTCCTCGTCCGGCTTGATATCGCCTGACGCGCGTGCGCACCAATCGGCAACGTCCGCCAAGCACACCCACTCGCGGCAGATGCGTTGGTTTTCCTGAAATCTCTCGATCCGACGCTTTCTGATTGTTGTAATTTGTTGGCTTTTGGTCCGTTCCGAGTTTGTCTCGGATGGCGTTGTCACCTCCTCTCCGGGAACCGGACGCCCGAAGAGCCGAAACGCCTCGTCTCGGCGGAACCGAACATCCCCCCAGTCCGGCCCTTTCCAGTCAGCCCAATGCTGCACGCTCTGGTCGAAACCGCAGGTTGCCCAGCCGTCCGGCAAGATCGTGTTATGTGGACTGGCGAAAAACTCAGGCGGTATTCTCTCGTGGGTCCCGCTCGTGTATCGCTTCGATCGCCAGACACCCGCTCTGCCGAATGCAACGATGTGACCCGCAGCGGTCTCTGCACAGAGTATGGCAGTCGCTTGCTCGATATTCGTGTCGTGCGCTTCACAGGCCGCGAGCCATCGACGCACATCGGTGCGCAGAAGAGCAATCGTCTGAATAGCCGTTGTGTTATGGGCCCGAATAGCCCATCGAACATGACCGCGCGCAACAGGGTGGATGGGACCTATGGGGCACGGCCTAGGGACATGCCCATTCCGTCTGTTGGTCCGCCACCAGTGCACGCGAGCCAGGACCATCCGCATCGCCTGCACGAGCGGATATTCCCGCTCGTCTGATGACCCGCCAATGACGTGGCTCTTCCACCGGTTGAACATCGGAGGTGCGCCAGGGGGACGGCCACTGAGAGCGGTAGTCCGGTGATAAGCGATCAAGCCTATCACCTCGTCCGAAGACAGGAATACCGGATAGACCTCCGGCTCCGGCATCTGGCGATCGCTCGCCCCATAAAGTCGGCGAACGCGCGATTTGAGATCGGGCGGCGATAAGCTCTCGCTTGCGATCTTCGACAAGAATCAGTCGAGCATAATCGTATTCCGTCAACGAGCCGCGCCTCCACAGGCTCCGCGAAAAGCCAGCGGGGCAACCCAGCGCGGAGGAGCAGGGCGTTCGGAGGCCAGCCTAGCCCCGCCGAATCGACATTATGCCAGAGGCGAGACGGAGTACGCGAGCGGCAGCGCTGGAATCTGGGCTTCGCCACCGCGCTCTGCCGTCCTGGAAGGCCAGCCGCCCCGTCGCCGGTCGGGTCTTACGGGCGCTGGTCGGGCGAGAGCGGGGCGGAAGGTGTGTGAGCGCGTAACCGTAGGCACGATCGTCTCCAGGTGGCTGCTGACAATTAACTCCCGGTGGGCTCGCGGTTTCCCCGGGCCGTCCGGAGCAGACGCCAGTCCGCCAGCCCGTAGGTGCGGCAGAACGTTAGACTCAGGCAGCGGGTTCCTGCTCTGTTCCCCCGCCGTGCGAGAGCCGCCCTTTGACCGTGCATTCGCCCTCGCGGCTCAGATTTCGGCCATGCGGGACCACTATGTGGAGGTGCGCTGCGGTTGCGGCGCACGGCGCGTGATTGCCCTCGGCGTGATCGCCGAACATCCGAAGACGCGGAGCCTAGCTGTCGCCAGCATAGCCGCAAAGGTGCGGTGCGCGGGATGCCGGAACGGGCCTGACGAGGTGCACCTGACGGCAACGCTGGTATCTGCCTCTGGCGCGCTCGGAGCGCACGACGCGGCTTAGCTCGCGCCAGTGCGGAGGGTAGAGCGGTCGAAGCGCAGGCCTGATTGGCATGGCTGCGCCGCCTCCGTCGTCCCGAGCACGCGATAAACGCTGACCCGGCCAATTCCGAGCCGTCGTGGAATATCGGCTAACTCGGTTCGGCCATCGTGGCGTCCCGCTCGCTTTCTCGGCGCGGAGCACGTCGCAGCCTGCCACCACTTCAGGGCGCGCCGTTTTGGATGCCAAGGTCCTGTTCGAGGGTGGAAACAGTGCGTAGTTGTATAGGGCCATCGGAATACCGAGTAGGGCAGGGGTCTCTGTCTCGTTAGAGTCCAGACCGCTTGCTCGCGCCGTCTCAAGCCGAAAATACCAACCCTACCGAGACGGGATTTGTGTCTCGGCCCGCTGCCTTGCTGGCGTATACGCTAATGGTCATTTGCTGGTCCGGCTGAGCTGGAGCCGCCATGCCTGAGCTTGGCCGAAAGCAGACGGTCCGTTTCGGGCAGCGGATGCGATGGAATGGACCTCCGTAGGGTGGACCGGTGGCGATATTGGGCTTTTCGCATACGTTTCCAGGCACGGTTATGATGAGAGCCCTCTCTCTCATCGAGCCGATGGGCCCGGGTCCGATTCCGCCTGTATCCCGGAATAACGGCCTACCCTAAGGCCCTCTCATCGCTCCGATCCCGGTTTCCGATGAGACGGCCGGGTCAAAACGCCACCTGCACCTTCATCGATTGTTTCCGGTCGGAAGCCAGGTCGAATGCACGCCGCGCGTCCGATAATGGGAGAACGGCGCTGAGCAGTGGCCGCACATCGATCCGCCGTTGCGTGATAAAATTCACCGCCCAGGCAAATTCCTCGTGAAAACGGAACGTGCCGCAAAGGGTAAGCTCCTTCGCCACGAACGTATTTAGCGGCAACGCGGTCTCGGCGCCGCCCAGACCAACCTGCACCATGACCGCGCCTGGACGGGCCGCAGCAGCTGCGGCGGCAATAGCCGGTCCCGCTCCCGAGGCCTCCAGCACCACATCGAACGTCCCCTTGTCTTCCGCATATTCGGCGAGCCCGTCACGCCGCTCGGCCATGTTGATAGTGCGGTCGGCTCCAATCCGACGCACGACCGCGAGCGGTTCGTCCAGCAGATCGGTCCCCACGACCTCCCGCGCCCCGCAATGCCGGGCCACGAGCACGCACAGCGCCCCGATCGGGCCGCACCCGGACACCAGCACCCGCTTTCCCATAAGCGAGCCCGCCTGCCGCGCTGCATGTAAGCACACGGAAAGGGGCTCGGCGAACGCTGCCTCCGTCATGTCCGTCCCCGCGGGCAAAGGATGTACCTGGTCTTCGTGGCACGTCAGTTGCTCGCGGAAGCCGCCATGAACATGGGGGGTTCGCATCGCGCTGCCGTAGAAGCGCATATCGAGGCACTGATTCGGCATACCCTCAAGACAGTAGCGGCAGTGGCCGCACGGCACCGAAGGATTGACGGCAACCCGGTCACCAACGGAAACCCGGGTTAGGCCAGGTCCGATCTCCGCGATGGTGCCAGCGATCTCATGGCCCAAAACCATCGGATGCTGAATCCGCACCGTCCCGAAACCGCCATGATGATAATAATGCAGGTCCGAGCCGCAGAATTCCGCCGGCAGCGATCCGGACGGCGACCTGCCCTGGACCAGGCGCCTCCGTGGGCCAATCATCAAGCCGGATGTCGTGCGGAGCGTGAACGACGATCGCTTTCATGGCGTTCCTGTCAGTGAAGCCTTTCCACAGCCGCGGTAATCCGCGCGCAACCATCTTCAAGGACGCTCAGGGAAGTCGCGATCGACAGCCGGAAATACGGCGACAGACCATAAGCCGTTCCGGCAACAACAGCCACCCCCGCCTGCTCGAGCAAAAACATGACCACATCACCATCATCGGTCAGAGTCTTCCCGTCAGGTGTTGTCTTACCGATCAGCCCGGCGCAATTGACGTACAGATAGAAAGCGCCGGCGGGCGGCGCGCAGCTCAGCCCGGGAATGGCATTGACCTTGGCCAGAACGGCGTCCCGGCGCTGGCGATAAACGGCCACACTCTCCGCCACAAAACTTTGATCGCCATTCAACGCTTCGGTCGCCGCTGCTTGGCTGATGGAACAGCAGTTGCCGCTCGACTGCGACAGCATCGTGTTCATCGCTTCGACAATGTCCGGCGGGCCAGCCGCGTATCCGATGCGCCATCCGGTCATCGCATAAGTCTTTGAAACACCGTTCACCGCCAGCACGCGGTCCCGCAGTTCGGGAAGCGCCTCCAGCAGATGAGGCGGGCGCCCGCCATCGAAGCGGATGTGCTCGTAGATGTCGTCGGTCATGACCAACACGTGCGGATCGTCCAGCAAGACCTGTCCCAACGCCTTATACTCTGCCGCGGTGTAGCTGGCCCCGGTAGGATTGCTCGGCGAATTGATCAACAGCCATCGTGTACGCGGGGTGATTGCATCGGCAAGCTGCGCTGGAGCCAGCTTGAAACCATTCGCCTCAGTGCAAGGCACCGTCACCGGCACGCCTTCGCTGGCAAGTACCATGTCGGGATAAGACACCCAATATGGCGCCGGGATCACGACCTCGTCGCCTGGCTCCAGCGTGACCGCCAGCGCGGTGTAGATCGCGCTCTTCGCACCGTTGGTCGCGATGATCTCGTTCAAGCCGTACTTCAGCCCGTTCTCCCGTTCGAGCTTGGCGGCAATCGCCTGCCGCAATTCGACGGTTCCAGCCATCAGCGTATAGCGCGTCGCCCCGCGCTCCATGGCCACCGCGGCCGCAGCGCGGATATGCGCAGGCGTGTCGAAATCGGGCTCGCCGACAACCAGATTCACGATTGACCGCCCGGCCAGGCGGAGGCTGTTGGCCCGATCGGCCGCGGCTGCACTCGGCGACGGCTTGATGCGCGCAACCCGGCTCGCGATACGGGGCAGGGTTCGCAGAGCATTCACAGCGTCATTCATGCCCCAACGCTAGGCCCCATGCCGCACCGGGTCCAAGACGAGTTGCCTCTACCGAAAGAAGCGCCGCTTATGGCTGCGGCCGCGTGATTGCCCTACTCTTATGGGCCGGGAGAGCGCCCATGAACTTCAATCGGCTGAGATATTTCGCAAAGGTCGTCGATGTCGGCAGCGTCACCCAGGCTGCAGACCTGCTCAACATCGCGCAACCTGCGCTCAGCCAGCAAATCGCGATCCTGGAAACCGAGGTCAAACAGCAGTTGCTCGTCCGCACCAAGCGGGGCGTCTCTCCGACCGAGGCGGGCAAGACACTCTACCGGCACGCACAAGCGATCCTGCGACAATGCGAACAGGCCCGTATCGACATGGCCGCCGAGAGCCGCAGCGTGTCAGGCCGCGTTTCGGTCGGGCTTGCCCCCGGCACAGCCGCGGCAACGCTCGGGCTTCCGCTGATCCGAATCATCCGCTCGCAGTACCCGGGGATCATCCCCTATCTCAATGAGAATTACGGAACCACGCTGTCAGAGCTGATCATGAGCGGCCGTATGGATCTGGCCGTCCTCTACGGAAACCGGCCGGTTCATGGTTTGAGTTTCACGCCGCTGCTGCATGAAGAGCTTTTTCTGGTCGGCCCATCTGCTACCGCCGATCCCATTTCTGTTGCCGAAATGGCCGGGATCGAGCTGTTTCTACCGCGGCCCTATAACATCGTTCGCAAGCTGGTGGACGAGAACTTCATGCGCGCCGGGGTCGAGTTCCGGCTGATCGCCGAAGTGGAATCCGCAATGACACTGAAGTCCGTGATCGCCGAGGGACTGGGCGCCACCATCCTGCCCTGGTCCATGGCCTGCGAGATTGCCGGTGATCGCCCGACATGGCGCCGGCATATCGTGAATCCGGTCATCGAGGCGCCATTGATTCTCTGCCAATCGGACCACCTGCCTCTCTCCGAACCAGCCCAGATCGTCAGATCGGTCCTGCTCGATCTCGTCGCCACACTCAGCGCCAATGCCGGTTGGCCTCATGAAAGCGGCGATCCGGGCGCACCATAAGCGCCTCCTATCACGGCAAAGCCAATCCGTCTTACCGCCTCGGCGCATCAGCAATTAGGGTGCGCCCGCGCAAGCATGGCGCGGCGTGGAGCATGGATCGAGACCTTATCAAGCAACTGATCGAGGCATTGGCAGCCTCCGATCTCGCCGAACTTGAATATCGCAGCAGTGGCGAAACGCTCAGGCTGGTCAAGCGCGCTACAGCCGCATCAACACCGGCTCAGGCTGCGCCAACGCTCGCCATCCGCGCGACCCCGGCTCCTGCTCCTTCATCATCGCCGAGCGCCACGGTGTCCGACACGATCGTCGCCCCCGTATACGGGCTCGTCCACTTGCAGGATACGCCCGGCGCGCCGCCGCTGGTGACACCCGGACAATCCGTCACGACCGGACAGGTCCTGTGCATCATTGAGGCAATGAAGGTGTTCAGTCAGGTCAGCGCCGAACGCGACTGCACGATCGCGTCCGTGCTGGTCCAATCCGGCGAGGAAGTCGAAGCTGGGCAACCACTGTTTCGATTGAACTGAGATAAACGCACCATGTTCGACTCGGTCCTGATCGCCAATCGCGGGGAAATCGCCCTTCGCATCCAGCGTGCATGCCGGGGGCTCGGCTTGCGCACCGTTGCCGTCCATTCGGAAGCCGATGGCCACGCGCCTTATGTTCGGCAAGCGGATCAGGCCCTTTGCATCGGCCCCGCTGCAGCTGGACAAAGTTATCTGAACCAGGCCGCGATTCTGTTCGCCGCCAAGGTCAGCGGCGCACAAGCGATCCATCCCGGGTACGGCTTCTTGTCGGAAAATGCCGAATTCGCCGCACGGGTCGAAGAGGCTGGACTGATCTTCGTCGGCCCGAGTGCCGCCTGCATCCGGACGATGGGCGACAAGGTCGCGGCCAAACGTGCGATGCGTCGGGCCGGCGTGCCATGTGTTCCCGGTCCCGACGAACCGCTTCCGGATGACCCGGCCGAGATCGGACAGATCGCCGACGATGTTGGATACCCGGTCATCATCAAAGCGGCGGGTGGCGGCGGCGGACGCGGCATGCGCGTTGTCGAAGATCCCGCCAGCTTGCTCGAGATGCTCGCGCTGACGAAAGAGGAAGCACGCCGCGCCTTCGGGAATTCGGAAGTGTATATCGAGAAATTCCTCTCGCATCCCCGGCACGTCGAGATGCAGGTGATCGCGGACCGTCACGGTTCGGCATTATGGCTCGGAAGTCGCGACTGCTCTCTGCAGCGGCGCAACCAGAAAGTGATCGAAGAGGCACCGGCGCCCGGGATTCCTGCCGCCGATGTCGCCCGTGTGGGCGAACGCTGTGCCAAAGCCTGTCGCCAGATCGGCTACTGCGGTGTAGGCACATTCGAGTTCTTGTTTGAGGCTGGCCAGTTCTACTTCATCGAAATGAATACGCGCGTTCAGGTCGAGCATCCGGTGACCGAGATGACCACGGGAATTGACATCGTTCAGCACCAGTTGCGCGTAGCGGGCGGCGAGAAGCTGTCGTTTGAGCAGGACGACATCGAGTGGAGGGGCCATGCGTTCGAGTGTCGGATTAACGCCGAGGACCCGAACAATTTTACCTCTTCGCCTGGGCGGATTGCGGAATGGACGATGCCTGGCGGCTTCGGCGTGCGCGTGGATAGTCACGCCGGCACGGGATATCACGTGCCTCCGTATTACGACTCCATGATCGCCAAGCTGATCGTGCACGGCGTGAGCCGCGAAGACGCTCTCGCCCGCATGCGTCTCGCGCTGCGGGAGATGCAGATCGGCGGCATCCAGACCAACCTGCCACTTCATCGCACGATCCTTGAAGACCCAGCATTCAATGCTGGCGAAGTGGACATTCACCACCTCGAACGCTGGCTGCTCGAAAGGCGCGCAGCATGACGACGAGTGCCAAAATCAGCTTGCTCGGCACGGCGGCATTGCTGTTGGAGGCGCCGAGCCCCGCAGTGCTGGAATCGCAACAGCGCATCTGGGCTCTCGCGCGGCTCGCCGCGGAGTGGCCGGAGATCCGGGAGGCTGTGCCTGGCGTCAACAGTCTGATGCTGACTTTCGCGAGCCTGCCGCGCGAGCTCGGGCCGCTAAGAAGAAGGCTGCTGGCCGCATGGGCAGACGCCGAGCCCTTACCCCTGCAGGGCCGGATCGTGGAATTGCCGGTAGTTTATGGCGGCGATGGCGGTCCCCATTTGGCCGACGTTCTCGCTCATACCGGGCTCAGCATCGACGAACTGATCGAGCGCCATACCGCGCCGCTGTACCCGGTTTACGCGATCGGTAGTCATCCCGGGTATTGTTATCTCGGGGGAATGGATGAGCGCATCGCGACGCCGCGACGCAAAATTCCTGTGCTGAAAATCCCGGGTGGTTCCGTCTCGATCGGCGGCAAGCAAACCGGTGTTTCAGCGTCGTCCGGACCGAGTGGTTGGAACACGATCGGCAGCACGTCACTTTCCTTCTTTGATCCCGCAGCGTCCCCTCCCACGATGTTGCAGCCAGGCGACGCGATCCGATTTCACGCGGAACGGGTGATCCGGTGATCGAGATCATCGCCACCGCGGGGCTCGCGACAGTGCAGGACCTGGGCCGCTACGGCAGCCTGCGTCACGGCGTCGGCCGGGCCGGCGCGATGGACCGTCTCGCCTTGGCGGCCGCAAACCTATTGCTCGGCAACAACGAAAACGCGGCAGGCGTGGAGGTGCAGCTCTTTCCCTTCGCGGTGCGCTTCACCGCGGACTGCGGGTTCGCCATCACCGGCGCGAACTGTGCGGCTCAGTTGGACGACCGTGCTCTATTGCCGTGGTCCGCATATCGCGCGCGTGCGGGGCAGGAACTTACGCTCGGGTTGCCGCAAGGCTCGGTGCGCGCCAGCCGTGCCTATCTGGCGCTGCCCGGCGGTATCGATGTGCCAGAGGTGCTCGGGTCCCGCAGCACCCAGTTGCGCGGCGCGTTTGGCGGGCTGGAGGGCCGCTTTCTCCAGACCGGTGATCATCTGCGGGCCGCGACCCCGGATCCAGGTGAAACCGCTGCCGGGTTCGGGCTGATGCCTCCCTCCCTGGCCTTGCCACCTCAGGCGGGCGACCGTCCAACAATTCGCGTTCTTCCCGCCGCCGAATACTGTTGTTTCACACCGGGCTCGAAAAAACTCTTCTGGTCGGGAGAGTGGAAAATCACCGCGCAGAGCGACCGCTACGGTTATCGTTTGAGGGGCACGGCTCTCGAGTTTGCGCAACCGGTGGAGATGCTGTCCCACGGGATCGTACCAGGTGTGATCCAGGTTCCTCCCGGCGGCCAGCCGATCATTCAACTCAGCGATGCCCAGCCGTCGGGCGGTTATCCGAAAATCGGGACCGTGATCGAGGCCGACCTGTGGCGGCTCGGCCAGGCTCCTATCGGCAGTTGCATACGGTTCGTTCAAACCACCTGGGAAGAAGCCGTTACCGCGGGTGACGAAATACGTGCCTGGCTGACGGAAGTGGACCGGCTCATCCGGCTGCAACGATCTCAAGCGACGGGACGCCACTGCTAATGCCAGAAATCGCGGACCAAATTCGAGAGCTAAGCTCCTTGTTGGAGGGGACCGATATCGAGCTCCTCGAGCTGGAGCGCGGGAACGACGTTATTCGCCTCCGCCGCGAAGGCTCCGGCCAGAGAAACCGGCCATTTGCATCGGCAGATGTCGGCACCGCGACATTCGAAATCGCCGCTCTGTCGGTGGGCATTTTCCGCCGCGCCCATCCGTTGCAGGCGGCTCCTCTCATTGAAGCCGGACAAAGGGTAACGGCTGGCGACGCGGTTGGGCTGCTGCAGATCGGGGCGCTGCTGGTTCATGTCATCGCGCCGAAGGACGGGACCATGCTCGACGTCCTCGCCGAGGACGGCGCCCCTGTCGGTTACGGGACGGCATTGATGCGGTTCAGCGGAATCAGGGAATAAAGATGCAGATCGATTTGAACGCGGATCTGGGCGAGGGCTTTGGCCCCTGGGCGATGGGCGACGACAAGACGCTTCTGGGGATCCTGTCCTCCGCTAATGTCGCCTGCGGCTTCCACGCCGGCGACCCCGCGATCATGGATCGCACGGTCCGGGAAGCGCTGGACCGTGGCGTCGATGTGGGCGCGCATGTCGGCTTCCCCGACCGGCAAGGTTTCGGCCGTCGCGTGATGCAGGTCGAACCCGCCGAGCTGACGAACATCGTTGTCTACCAACTCGGAGCACTTGCAGGTATCGCTCGCCGCGCTGGACACCGCATGACCCATATGAGCTTTCACGGTGCGCTCGGTAACATGACGGCGGCGGACGCGACACTTGCGAACACCCTCGTCCAGGCCGTCGCGGAATTTGATCGCGGCCTCACGATCCTGTCCTCCACCTCGCGTGCGATCGAGAATGCGGCGGCCCGGCATGGAATGCGGGTCGCGACCTGTTTTCTTGCCGATCGTGCCTATGGCGACAACGGTTTGCTCGTTCCGCGCAAGCTGCCGAATTCGGTGATTAAGGATCCCAGGGCATGCGTTGGACGTGTGACCCAGCTCTTGCAGGATGGGACAGTCACAACTTATTCGGGCAAGACACTCGCGACGCGCGCCGCCGCCATTCTGCTGCACAGCGATACCCAGGGGGCGGTGACGCTTGCCGGCGAAATCCGCGCCGCGGTCGAGCGTTCCGGTGCAGAAATCGTGCCGCTTTCCCGCCAGACTGACGACATAGGATCAGCTTATCGGCCCACAGCCGAATAGTCTTGGCCCGCGCGTGGCGAACGCGCCCACAGTAGCGCCGACGCGATCAAGGCCCGAACTGGATTGAATATGCCAATTTCTGACTATCGGACCGCTCTCGTCACCGGCGCTTCCTCTGGGATCGGCGCCGCGGTTGTTGAGAGGTTGTGCCGCGAGGGGCTGGAGGTCCATGCCGTCGCACGCCGGGCCGATATGCTCGAGGCACTCTCGGCCCACACCGGCTGTATCCCCCACGTCTTGGACGTGAGCAATCTGGCGGGCATCACACGCCTGGCCGACAGCATTGATTTCGACATCCTGGTGAACAATGCGGGCGTTGACCGCCCCGGTTCGATTCTTGCAGCGGACGCCGAGGGTATCGACCTGCTGGTTGATGTAAACCTGCGCGCCGTGCTGCACCTGACCCGACTCATCGTACCCGGGATGGCCGCTCGTGATCGTGGGCATGTGGTCAATATTAGCTCGATCGCCGCAGCCTATAATTTTGCCGGCAACAGCACTTATCATGCCACCAAGGCTGCGGTGCATATGCTGTCTCGCCAGCTGCGGGTTGACTTGTATGGCAAATTGGTTCGCGTGACCGAGATCTGTCCGGGCCGGGTCGCAACGGACATTTTCGTCCACGTGCATGGCGATACCGCCGAGACCCGCAAGCGGTTCATTGAAGGCTTCCTTTTGCCGGCGGCCTCGGACATCGCGGATACAATTGCCTTCGCCATTGCCGCACCCATTGCCGTCAACGTGGGCCTGATCGAGATCATGCCGACGCTGCAAGTTCCCGGTGGTCTGCGGACGACGCGCCCTGGCGAAGCAGCGGACTAAGGCTGCCGCATGAACGCCTTCGATCTCTCGGCCGTCCTGAAGCCAGAGTACGCGGCGATGATCCTCGCTGGGATCCGCACGACCTTCATTGTCTTCGCTGGCGCCTGGCTGTTGGCGATCTCGCTCGCCATGGTGCTTCTGACCATCCGTCTCACACCCTCGGTGATCGCGCAGCGTGCCGTCGCCGCCTATGTGTCCTACCACCGCAATGTGCCGACCCTGGTGCAGCTGATGGTCTGGTATTTCGGTATCTGGAACCTGCTGCCTGACGCCACGCAGGGATGGCTGTCCAACAACAGCGGCGAAGCTATTTTCGCCATCATTGCGCTCGGCCTCTGTCAGGCGGCGTTCTTCAGTGAGGACCTTCGCTCCGGCCTGCGCGCCGTCGCGTCCGGCCAGGCCGAGGCAGCCCGAGCACTGGGTCACTCCTATGTCGGCTCGATGCGCTACATCATCCTGCCTCAGGCCGTGCGCAACGCCATCCCCGCCCTGGTCAACCACTCCGTCTCGCTATTCAAAAACACGAGCCTCGGCATGGTGATCGGGGTAATGGAAGTCACCCATGTCGTCCAGGAAATTGACAGCCGTACCTTCCTCACCTTCGACATCTACGCCATTGGCACCGTCTTCTATTTAATTGTCTCACTGCTGCTGATGGCAACGGGCGCAATCCTGGCCCGGCATTACCGTTTGGCAGCAGCGCGCTGACATGCTGAGCGTCATCAACATTGTCCGAAACAACTGGTTGCTGCTGCTGATCGGCGAGTACCCGCACGGTCCCCTGGGCGGCATCTCCGCCACGCTCATACTGTCCATTCTCGGCATTTCGCTGGCATTCCCGGTCAGCGTGCTGCTCGCGCTCGCTCGGCTGTCGCCCTTCGCGGTGCTGCGTTGGCCGGTGACCGGCCTCGTCTATATCACTCGCGGCGTCCCGCTGCTGATGATTATTCTATGGACGTACTTCCTGCTTCCTGTCCTGCTCGGCCGGCCCGTCTCCGGCTTCGTTACCATGCTGTGCACGCTGGTGCTTTACGAAGGATGCTACCTCTCAGAGGTCGTTCGTGCCGGTATCGAGGCACTGCCGAAAGGCCAGAGCGAGGCCGCGAGGGCACTCGGCCATGGCTATTACAACCGGATGCGGTACATCATTCTGCCGCAGGCGCTCTACAACATGCTGCCCAGCATGCTGAGCCAGTTCATCTCCACCATTCAGGACACGACGCTGGGTTACGTCATAAACGTCCAGGAACTGACCTTCGCCGCGAACCAGATCAACAATCAGCTCCTGACCAAGCCCTTCCAGGTATTCTTTATTCTTGCCATCACCTTCTTCGTCGTCTGCTTCACCCTGACCCGGCTGACCCATCTGCTTGAACAGCGCATTGCAGCACGACGTCGTGGCACCGTGGACCAACCCGCAGCCGTCAAGGCCACCCTCAACGATGATCTGCCCCTTCCGACCGGGGAGGAACTGCTGTGATCGAATTCTCCAACATCAACAAATGGTACGGCAATTACCACGCGCTGTGCGATATCAACGCTGAAGTCAAACGGGGCGAGGTCGTTGTCGTCTGCGGTCCTTCCGGCTCGGGCAAATCGACGCTGATCCGGACGGTCAACCGACTTGAGGGCATCCAGTCTGGCTCGCTGACCGTTGATGGCATTGATATCCAATCCTCGTCCAACAAAGGTCGTGCGCTCAACCGCATGCGCAGCCGCATCGGCTTCGTGTTCCAGAGCTTCAATTTGTTTCCACACCTCTCGGTGCTGGAGAACATCACCCTATCCCCAATGAAAGTCCTCGGCGTGAAACGCGAAGAAGCGCGTGCCAGGGCGATGCGGCTGCTCGAGCGCGTCGGGCTCGCCAACAAAGCCGGGTCCTACCCGGCCCAGCTTTCGGGCGGTCAACAGCAACGTGTCGCGATCGCACGGGCGCTGGCCATGGAACCGCCGGCGATGCTGTTCGATGAGCCGACCAGCGCGCTCGATCCCGAAATGGTCGGCGAAGTGCTCACCGTCATGCGCGGCCTGGCGGATGAAGGAATGACCATGATGTGCGTTACGCACGAGATGGGCTTTGCCCGGGAAGTCGCGGACCGCGTCTGGTTCATGGACGCCGGCCAGATCCTCGAAGTCGCCGAACCCGAGGCATTCTTCGGTTCGCCGCAGCACCCGCGTGCACGGCAATTCCTGTCCGATCTGCGCAACCACTGATCCGCCTGTACAAAGGAGCTCAACTCATGTCCCGCATGACGACCGTCTGCCTGGTTCTCGCCGGCCTCGGTATCGCAGCCGTGGCGCGGTCCGCGCATGCCGATCAGTGGTATAACATCATGAAGAGCAAGGAACTCAAATGCGCCACGTTTGCTGACGTGCCGCCCTTTGCTGCACCAGACCCGAAGACACGGGAGATGGTTGGCTTCGATGTAGATATGTGCCGGGCCCTCGCCAAGCATCTCGGTGTCTCGGCTTCGATAACGCCCGTTTCGGTCGAAGCCCGCGTACCGGAAGTCGAGATGGGCCGCGTCGATGTGACCATCGCCAATCTCGCTTACACCACCAGCCGCGCGAAGGAGATCGACTTCAGCGATCCCTACTACGTCGCCAAGGAAATGCTGATGGTGCGCGCCAACAGTCCGGCCACAACTCCCGCCGACGTGACAGGCAAGCGCCTGAGTGCTGCCAAAGGCTCTACATCGGAGCTCTCGATCAACCTGAATGGCTCGCAACCGGTGACCTTCCAGGATACCGGTTCGGCATATATGGCGCTGGAGCAGAACAAGGTACTCGGCATGGTCGCCAATACCATGACGATCACAAAGCTGGTCGACAACTCACAAAAAGCGGGCGTTCCGCTCAAGATGATCAAGGAGCCCATGTTGCTTGAGCCGATCGCGATCGGCATCAAGAAAGGCGAAGAGAAACTCCGCGACAAGGTCAATGAGGCACTTTACGCCATGGACAAGGATGGCGAGATCGATGCGATGTGGAACAAGTGGCTCGGCCCGGACACCGAGTACAAGATGACCCGTGACGAGCATGTCCAGCCCATCACGGCGATCCACTTCACGCCCATACCCTGAGAACTGGCGCCAGTGCAGTCTGACATGATGAAACTGTTCGACTTGACCGGGAAGCGGGCCCTGATCACCGGATCCGGCCAGGGTATAGGGCTGGCACTGGCCACGGGCCTCGGACGTGCGGGCGCCATGGTCGTCCTTAACGGCCGCCACGCAGACAAGCTCGAGCGCGCGGCGCAAGATCTGCGGGCACACAACATCACCGTCGAGCTCGCGCCGTCCGACGTGACCGACCAGAACGCCGTGGCCGCCGGCGTGGATCTGATCGAATCGCAGAACGGCCCCATCGACGTGCTCGTCAATAACGCGGGAATTCAGCGCCGCGCACCGCTGGAGGACTTCCCTGTAGACACCTGGCGTGAGCTGATGTGCACCAACCTCGACAGTGTGTTCTTCGTTGGCCAGGCGGTTGCCCGGCACATGATCACCCGCAAGCGCGGCAAGATCATCAACGTCTGTTCAGTGCAGAGCGAACTCGGCCGCCCCTCCATCGCACCATACGCCGCGAGCAAGGGCGCCGTGAAAATGCTGACCAAAGGCATGTGCGCGGACTGGGCCCCGCACGGATTGCAGGTAAACGGGCTTGGCCCGGGCTACTTCGCGACGGAACTGACCCGCGCTCTCGTGCAAGACCGCCAGTTCACCGAATGGCTGGGCAAGCGCACCCCGGCCGGAGGCTGGGGAAATCTCGACGAGCTGATGGGCGCCGCCATCTTTCTCGCCTCCGCCGCCTCCGATTTCGTCAACGGGCAGATCCTGTACGTGGACGGCGGGATGACAAGCGTCGTTTGATAAGGCAACTGCCTCGAACCAAGCGGACGAACGGAACTCTCATGCCCACACTGCTCCGGGTCACCTCAATTCAGCCCGACGCTCAGGCTCGATTGAACAAAACCTACGAGCTACTGCAGGCCGAACTGCCAAACATCGATTCGAACTGGCTGGGCCGGAACGCGGAAAAAGTGGACGGCATCGTAACCGGCGGCCACCTGGGCGTACCCAATCCGCTGATGACCGCGCTTCCAAACCTCAAGGTGATCGGCATCAACGGCGTCGGGTTTGATAAGGTCGATCTGGATCTCGCCCGGCGCCGAGGCGTACGGGTTGCGAACACCCCGGACGTTCTGACGGATGACGTAGCCGACCTCGCTGTGGGTCTCACCATAGCGCTGCTACGCCAACTGCCGCAGGCGGATGCATATCTGCGCGCAGGCGGGTGGGTCTCGGGCGACATGCCGCTCGCGACGAAGGTGAGCGGCAAGCGGATCGGTATCTTCGGCTTAGGACAGATCGGACGGGCCGTCGCCAAACGCTTCGAGGGCTTCACCGATCGGATCGCCTACGCGGATATCGTCCCGCAAGACGTATCGCTGGCCTATCATCCCGACGCCGTGGCCCTTGCGGCAGCATCGGATGTTTTCGTCATCTGCGCCGCGGCGTCAACCAGCACGCGCCGGATCATCAGCACGGCGGTCTTCAATGCCCTGGGCCCGTCCGGCGTTCTGGTGAACGTAGCTCGCGGCACGATCGTGGACGAGCCCGCGCTGGTCGCCGCGCTGCAAGCAGGGCACCTGGGCGGCGCCGCGCTCGACGTGTTTGAGGACGAGCCGAACGTACCGGCTGCGCCCCTCGGCATGCAGAACGTCGTCCTCACGCCGCACATCGCCAGCGCCACAAATGAAACAAGAAGGGCCATGGGCGACCTGATGATCGACAACATCGACGCCTGGTTCGCCGGCAAACCCATGCCGACCGAGGTCATTTAACACCCAGAGGAATTCTCCATGTCACCATCCGATCGCCTGCGTGCCTTGCTCGCTGAACCTGGCTTCGTTGTCATGCCGGCGGTGTGGGACGGCTTGACCGCCAAACTCGCCGCACGAGCCGGATTCAACACGGCGTTCATGTCAGGCTCCTGCGTAGCGGCAAGCCGGCTCGGAGGGCCCGATCTCGATCTCATCTCGTTCGGCGAAATGTACGACTCGCTGACGATGATCCGAGGCGCAGCACCCGATAGCCTGGTGCTGGCCGACGGGGACCATGGCTATGGAAACGCGATGAACGTGCAGCGGACCGTGCGCGCTTATGGCCGCGCCGGTGCTGCCGCCATTCTGATCGAAGACAAGATCACCCCGCGCGCGCTCACCGCAGCGGGCAAGCCGTGCCTGCCGCGGGAAGAAGCGCGCATAAAGCTGCGCGCCGCGGTGGAGGCCGCCAAGAACTCCGGGATCATGGTCATGGGCCGCACAGACTGCCGGCCGACCCAGGGCATTGACGAGGCCGTGGCGCGTATCGAGATGTTCGTCGCCGAAGGCGCCGACATCCTCTTTCTGGACTCTCCCGCAAACGAAGAAGAAATCCGCAGAGCGGTCGCGGCAGCACAAGGCCGGCCGTCCTTCGCTGTGCTCTCGCCGGGAGCGCCGAGGAACACGCCAACTCAGTCGCGCGCCGAAGAACTCGGCCTCAAAATCGGCACGTACCCGACGGCTCTGCTTTCTCCTGTAGCGGCCGGAATCAAGGCCGGATTGGCGGCTCTGGCTGCCGGAAAGGCGGAAGCGCCCGGCGCGCTTCCTCCGGCCGAGTTCAGGGCCGATCTCGGCTATCCCGATTATGATGCGCAGGCGAAGCGGTTTGTGTCCGGGTAGGTCTGACGGGTACTATGCAGTCACTCAAAACAATATTTGCAGTCATGGCCTTACATAATCGCGGGTTTCGTCTGAGCGGACGCGCTTGAGCATGACGCGAGCCGGTTTTAGGGCTCGCGGCGCGGCTTGATGATGCCGTGCGAGGTCGCTAATGCCTGCCTGGCAGGAGCCCAAATCCCCCCGTTTGATGTCCGCTTCGGGGGAAGACCAGGTTGACGCCAGAGGTCCGGGATGGGCGCTAAGCAGTCCTACTTTAGCTAGACCCGCGCCCTCCCGCCTGGCAGGGCTCACGCGGATGAGAATGCTTCCGTTGTGCCCCGCGATGGAAGGATTGGGAAAAGAACGTGAGCCGGACCGCAATCCTCCGCAGATCCACTGAAACAATCGGCGGCGGCGCTCTGGACGGGATCGAAGTGGGAGTGGCGAGGTTGGTGCCGCTGCATACCCCGGAGAGGGTGCGTCGCCCGGTTGAGGCCCCCTACTTCGAGCAAGCCGTGATCCTTTTCGGCCAGAGCTGCTCGACGCGGCGGTGTCCGCGCACGATGCACGGTCCGAAACTGCCAACCAGCCTAGTCAAATGGCGTGGACCCCGGACGACGCCGAAAGGCATACGCACAAGGCGACAATGACAATGTGGCTGCTGGAGGAGGTTTGGGCGAAAGTCGCTAGTGGATCCATAGAACGAACCGGCGACGAAGGCCGGGCAATCCGGGAGGCTAACGCCGTAGTCGCACGGCAGGCGGAAGCCAGCCACTAGCCAAGATTTCCGGGTCGGTGGTCACACCCGCCACCCTATTGATTGGGTGACTTACGGCATGCCGCAATTCGGCTGCTCCAAGCCCTATCACGCAAAGCGGACTGCGGCCCTTCTTCTATATCCGCTCCCCACCTCTGGCCGCTTTGCGTAACGTCGATCGAGCCTTCTCATAATCGGAGCTTTTGCCGCGAGCTACGTAATGTCCGATTTTGGCCGAAAGCGGACCGGCCGCTCTCGGGGACAGGTTTCGGAAAGGAGACTATGCGGATGTCGCCGCACTTGGCGGGGGCCGGCCTCTACTGCGGCGACCACGGGAAGATGTCGAGCACACCATTTCGCCCTCTACGAGCGCGGATCGGGTCAGCCACTTGTTTGCGACTGGCAGGTTCCGGCGAGGAACGCTTTGGCGGACGCCGGTCGACGTCGACACTATCGTCGAGGACGGTCTCACAGTCGCGAGCTGCAGGTTGGACGCCGGCAGGCAATTCCTAGCAGGAATTCGGCCGCCGCACTGGCCCGAGGTCTGTCGCGCTCGCGAGGACTCGGCGGATGAGCCTGGGCGCCGACGTCGGGATGGATCTCGTTGTTCCGCTCGCGCGCGCGGACCTGAGCAGCGATCCTTGTATCGCGTGATTGAACCGACCGAAATCTCGGGAGCGAGCAGGTCTGCTGAAAGGGATTGCTCCTTATCGCAGACAGGGCCGGGGTCGCGGGCGCCGGCCCGCAGGTGCTGCAATAAGGAGGCTACTATGAAGTACACCTCCGCCTGAGTGTAATTACCGTCTTTCGCCACCTCCTCAGGCCAGAGGATGAAGCCGGACTCGAAGGTCAGCTGTTGGCGCCACCACCGGCGAGTGGCCAGGTATTCGCGGCAGCTTGAGGTTGTGGTAATCGCATGGCAGTTAGGCTCCGGCACTCGTGGCGATGCCGCGGTCATTGGGAGAAACGACAATGAACAGCACCTCATTCACCCGACGGCAGGCGTTTGCCGCTTTGGCTGCCACCGGAATCGCGACTCCTTGGCGCGCGGAGGCGAAGACCGAAGCCACCCTGGCCACAGTCAATCCTTCGGCCTTCCTGATGGTGCGGATGAAATCGCTGTTCGCCTCGAAAGTTGCGGAGAAAACCAATGGCGACGTGACGATTAAGGTCATTACCGACGGCCAGCTCGGAGGCCAGCAGCGAGAACATTGAGGCTCTGATGGGCGGGAACCTGGAGATGTGTCAGTTCAACAACGCCATCCTTGGTTCCTTCTATCCTAACACGATGCTGTTCGACCTGCCATTCCTGTTCCGCGACATCGACCACATGCGCAAGGTGGTGAACGGACCCATCGGCCAGAAGGTCTATGCGGAATTCCAGAGCAAGACCGGCATAATGGTAATCATCCCCGGCATGGCGGATGGCCCACGCTCCGTCTGGAACAGCCGACGACCGGTGCGCACGCCCGCCGATCTGAACGGGATGAAGCTGCGCGTCATGGAAGGCCCGATCATGGTCGATACGTTCAAGGACCTGGGCGCGATCCCGACGCCGATGGCGTATCCAGAAGTTTACATGGCCGCCAAGCAAGGCGTGATCGACGGCGCCGAAACGCCGCCCAATGGCCTGATCACCGGCAAAGTGCCGGAGATCGCGAAATATTACAGTCTGACACGCCATTTCTCAATTCCATCCGGAATCGCGGCGAACGCGAAATGGTTCGAGGGACTGCCGCCGGCCGATCAGAGCGCGATGCGTGCCGCCGCGACGGAAGCCCTGGCTTGGTACGACAGCGCCTATGACGCCGATAACAAAGAGGCTCTGGCCGAGGCACAGAAACTGGGCATGCAGGTCAACGACGTTGCGGATTTGGACCAGTTCCGTAAGGCCGTGCAGCCGGTCTATCAGAAATACGCCGATCGCGTCGGCGGGATGGCGATGATCCAGGCGGTCATCGATACGAAGTAACCCGGTCATGCGCCGCGTACTGGCGATTATCGATGCAGCGATCATGGGCGTGGTCGTGGTGCTCTGGGTCGCGTTCTTTGTGTGCGTCGTCGCACAGGTGTTCGTGCGCTACGTGCTGCAATTGCCGCTGCCGTGGACCGACGAAGTGGCGCGCTACGCCTTCATCTGGTCGAGCTTTCTTTCGGCAAGCGTGATCCTGGGCCGCGGCCAGCACTTTTCGATCGACGTCGTGGTGGGACGTCTGCCGCGTCATGCAGGCCTGGGTCATCGAGCTGATCGGCACGGCTCTGTGCCTGGCCTTCACGCTGATGCTCACGCAAAAAAGTGCCGAATGGAGCCTGGCGCCTGTCCTATGCCCGGTCATCCGTGCTGGAGTTGCCGCTCGGGGTCGTTTACGCGGTGCTGCCTTTCTCGGCTGGTTACATGAGCATCCATCTGATCGGCCGGCTGGTCGGCCTGCTCAATAGCGGCGCGGCCGGGAGGCGCCCGTCATGGTAACGGGCGTGCTGTTCGGCAGCATGTTTCTGCTGATGTTGATGGACGTGCCCATCGTCTTCGCGATGGGCCTGGCCGCGGCAGCTCGGATTGTTGATGTTGCCACATGTCGGGCTCGAAGTTGTTGCGCAGCGTATGTTCTTCGGCCTGGATTCGTTTGTGATCCTGGCAGTGCCGCTATTTCTGTTTCTCGGCGAATTGATGGAATCCGCGAAGATCACCGACCGTCTGGCAGAGCTCGCGGAGGCCGTCGTCGGACATTTGCCCGGCGGCATGGGACACGCGGCGATCGTCACTAACATGATCATGGCGGGCATATCGGGATCGGGAACCGCCGATGCCGCCGCAACGGCGACGGTGTTAGTGCCGGCCATGACCAAGACGGGATATCCAACTGCATTTGCGGCTGCCCTGGTCGGGGCGGCGGCGACGATCGGGCCGGTGATTCCTCCCAGCATAATCATGGTGATCTATGCCTCGATCGCGAACGTCTCAGTCGGGCGATTGTTCCTAGGCGGCATCATCCCCGGCCTGCTGATGGGCGGATGGCTGATGGTGCTCACGGCCCTGTTTGCGCGCCGCATGAAGCTGCCGCGCGGTCCTTATGTGGGGCTCATGGGAATGGCGCGGGCGACTCGCAGGGCGGCGCTTGTTCTGGTCACGCCGATTTATCGTGGTGGCGGGCATTGTCGGCGGCGTTTTCACGCCGACTGAAATCGGCGGCAATTGCCGGCGTGTACGCGTTGCTGCTGGGGCTGGTGGTTTATCGCACGGTGCGACCGTCCGGCCTGCCCGAGATCGTGCGGCGAACCGCCTGGACCACCGGCAAGGTAATGTTCGTGCTCTCCACCGCATCGATTCTATCGTGGGTGCTGGCGCGCGCGGACGTGCCTGCGCAGCTTGCGCGCATGCCGTTCCTCAGCGATACGGACGCATCCTTGGGTCCTGCTGTTGTCGCTCAATGTGCTGTTGCTGACCTTCGGCGCGGTGATCGAGGCGATTCCGGCGCTCGTCATCATCACCCCGATGATCCTGCCGCTGGCGATCAAGGCGGGTATCGACCCTGTCCATCTTGGCGTGGTGATGACGGTCAATCTCAGCATCGGCCTGATCATACCGCCGGTGGGGTCGATCGTTTTCGTGATGTGCGGGTTGAGCCGGATCAATATTATAGAGTTTTCCCGTGAGGTCGCGCCCTTCATCGTGGCGCTGATCGTGCCGCTGTTGCTGGCGACCTATATTCCACCGCTTGTTTTGTTTATACCGACAGCGCTGATGGGGCCGGGATAGAGCGCGCTCTCTTGAGGTCCGCGCATATCTTAAAACAAGCAGTGCCGACGGACACAACTACTTCCGCCGCTGCCCGGCACGCGCACGGTTTGCGCGATTTGCTTTTGGCAGCGCGGCGCTGATTATGGGAACAGTTGCGTGCCGCTGGAGTTTGGCCGCCAGTCTCTGCCGTTGATCGTGGTGCTTATGTGCCGCCTGATTGGCGCATCTTTTGCCAAACTTGCAGATGGGGGACCTGAATAACTCGTTTCGATCTGGCCGGACGTATTGCCCTTGTAACGGGTGGGGGTAGCGGAATTGGCTTGGGGATCGCCAAAGGACTTTCAGAGGCAGGCGCGACGCTTGTTCTTGCCGGGCGTCGACTTCATATTGTGGAAAGCGCTGCGGCCGCGCTGCCATCCGCTGCTGCGATGTTGCTGGATGTGACAGACCGCACCGCGATTGACGCCACCATGACAGAGATTGTGCGGCGGTATGGAAAGCTCGACATCCTCGTCACAAGCGCCGGAACCAATCGGCGGTTGCCGACCCTCGAATATGACGAAGCGAGTTGGGATGCGGTGATCAATACCAATCTGAAGGGGGCGTTCTTCTGCGCCCAGAGCGCTGCACGCGTGATGACAAGCCATAGGTGGGGTCGCATCATCCATGTCGGCTCGGTTGCAGCGACTTTGGCGTCCTCGTTGCAGACCGGTTATTGTGCTAGCAAAGCCGGTCTGGTGCAGCTCAACAAAGTGATGGCGATCGAGCTTGCATCTTTCGGAGTCACTGCGAACGTGCTTTCACCAGGGCCTTTTCGTACGCCCTTAAGCGAACGACTCTTTGAAGATCCGCATTGGTTGGCAACTGTGCTCAATAGGGTTCCAATGGGTCGTGCCGGGTCAATGGACGACTTGGTGGGAGCTGCTGTGTGGTTGGCGTCATCAGCTGCCGCTTTCGTCACAGGCCAGAATGTCAACATTGATGGCGGTCTGAGCACCGGAGTTTGATATCAAATCGCGCGGGATGCCTCTTTGGAGGCGCTGCGCCGCCCGACCGAGTGGCAGCTATGGGCGCGGAGCAGCCATGGAGCTTGGTTCGGCAGCGGCGAAAGTAACAAGCGAGAAGGCTGTTATCGCGTGTAGTGCAGGAACATTGGCCGATCCCTCCGGAACCGGGATCGCTCGAGGGGCGCCGCAAGCTGCCTTCCAACACCGAAACATCAATGGGCGAGACTGTGCAGTGAGACAATCTCTGCCGTTCCCGCTTCTATCCCGTCGAGTGCGTCCGCCAGCCGTTGCAGCGCCGCTGCCACTTGGGGCCGATATCGGCTACGGTTGTAAGTTGCCGCGAGCGGAGATCGGATACTGACGTGGTTCAACGCCGCTTCGATGATGTCCGGCAACTCGCCCATCTCGCCGAGCATGGTCGCGCCGGTCCGGCGCAGGTCATGACGCGTCCACCCCCGGGTACCGCTGGCCTCTTGCAGTGCCTTCGTCTCGCGATCCCAATTGCCGAGGGGCGCACCGGTGGACGTGGCGAACACCAGCGCGCTCGGGTCGGGCTGCTTCGGATCTCCGGCATCATCAGTGGGCAGCCGAGACCGCAGCAGATCGATTGCCTGCCGGGATAGGGGCACAGTGTGTGGCTCGCCGTTCTTGGTCTCGGGGATGGTCCAGGTCCGCGCCTTCAAATCCACGTCGTGCCAGCGGGCCAGGGCGGTCTCCTGCGGGCGGGTCAGGGTCAGCAGCATGAAGAGCAGAGCGGGAGCGTAGGGGCGGCGGGAGGCCCGCAGCACAGGCAGCAAATTGGCCAGTTCATCGCGAGTCAGGATGCGCTTGCGGTGCTTTACCGGGGCGGGCGGGTGGATGCGGGCGGCGTCCTCGGACAAATAGCCACGCTGCGCCCCCCATTTCAGCGCCGGACGGATACTGCGGACAACGAAACCGGCGGACGCCTCGGATGGGTGGGCATCAACGATCATCTGGAAATCGGTGACGCTTAGGGAGGCGACGGGCTTGCCGAGAAGAGCCTTGAAGGCGAGATCGATGCGCTTGCGCGCTTCACCCCATGATTTTTGCGCGTTACCCCTCTTCTCACCATAGATGTCGAGCACCGAACCCAACGTGCCGATACCCGCCCTCGCCGCGGCCCCCATTGCACGCTCTCGCCGTCGCTCCGCTACTGGATCGACTCCATCCCGTTTCACGCGCGTGTGAAGCGCGCGCGCTTCACTGCGGGCTTCACTGATCCCCTTGGCGGGATATCCCCCAAGTGGGAAGCGCCTCATGCGTCCTAACCGATCCCGGCAAGCAAGAACCCAGGTTGAAGATCCCGCGGGCGTCAAGCGCAGCCGAAGCCCCGGGCAGCCAGCGTCGGCCAGGTCCTTGCGGGTTCCCTCCGATACCTCTCGGATTGCCTTGTTAATCGCGCTCTCAGTCAATCGAACCGGCATCGCGCTCTCCTGCGGGGCTTCATCGGGGCTTCACTGGAGCTTCAACAGTCGGGGATAGTCCGGCACACCGCAGGACGCATCCTGCCAGGGCTTCACGCCGAGATCAACCGAAACTCACCAATTTATGGCCAATCTTGGTGACGCCGTGGGATAACAGAGGAGGCATTGGGACACCGTCGAGGTCGTCTGACTATAGTATTCCTAATCCTGGGGCCGTGGGTTCGAATCCCGCCGGGGACGCGCATGCCATGCGGCCGCCTTGCAGCTTGCTGAGCGCGATTCCGACTGCTGGCTATTACGACGACACGCCGCCGTCGATGCTGATCTCCGCACCGGTGATGTAACGGCTGTCGTCGGACAACAGGAACAGCACCAGGCTTGCGACTTCCTCCGCGGTTCCCATGCGGTTCATCGGCACTTGCTGAACGCGGCGGCGATTCTCTTCATCGCTGCGCACCCTGAGCATCTCCGTATCGATCGGCCCTGGATGCACCGAATTGACGCGAATGCCCTGCGGCGCAAGGTCGATTGCGGCCGACTTCGTCATTCCGCGCAACGCCCATTTCGTCGCGCCATAGGCAAACGCGCCGGGAGTGCCGCGCAGGCCGGCGACAGAGGAGATGTTTACGATCGAGCCGCCGCCGCATCGTGTCATTGCCGGCACCACCGCCTTCAATCCCAGAAAACAGCCCAGCTGGTTGATGCGCACATGGGTTTCAAACAGTGCGACGTCGGTTTCAAGCAGTCTCTTCGGGATGAAAATACCGGCGTTGTTAACCATCCCGTGCAGGCCGCCAAGCCTTTCGGCGGTGGCAACCGCCTCCTCCCACGCGGCCTCGTCCGCCACATCGTGGCGCGTGAAAACAGCGTTGGCACCAAGCTCCTCGGCCAGGCGGCGGCCCTCTGCCTCCAGTATATCGCCTATGACGACCCTGGCACCCGCGGCAACCACCATCCGTGCCTCGGCCGCCCCCTGCCCCCGCGCACCGCCGCTGATCAGGACCACCTTGCCGTGAAATCCGGCCATCACTCCCCTCCCCCGCCTGGTCGCTTTTGACCGCTACCCTCGATCTCCGCCAGGATCGCCGTAGCGAGCGCCTTTGTCACGCTGCGCCCTGTAGATAGCTGCGCCCGATCAAGCCGTTCGACAGCCTGCCGCACTGCCGCCTGGGTCCGCGGCAACCGCAGAACGAGCCAATCCTGCAGCTGAGGCGGGACGGACAACTGGCGATCCGCCAAAAGCCGCGCCAGCAAAATGCGCAGAAGCGAGTCCTCGGGCGGGGCTATACCGACTGCGGTGATGGCCCGAATGCGGCTGGCGAGATCACGCAGCTGGATCGGCCAGCGGCCGGGAGCTGCGCGGCCGGAGAGCAGGACGGTGCATCCGTCCACCGCGGCGCGATTGAGCGTATGAAGAAGCACCGCTTCGTCGAGGGCTGCATCGGCATTATCGATGACCAGTGCAGCGGCGGCTTCGGGCAGGCTCGAAAGCGACAAACCATCTCGCCAGACCGCGCCGGTGCGCGCGGCCCAAAGATGCAGCAGGTGTGTTTTCCCGCAGCCCGGTTCGCCCCAGACGACAAGACGCCGGTCCGGCCAGGTTTCGCTCCGATCGAGCCAGGCTAGAGCATCGGCGTTCGAGGGAGCCTCGATAAAATCGGCGGCCGCGAATTCGGGCGAATGGCTGAACGGTAGTGGAAGCTGTCCGCCCTCCCCCGGCTCCGTCATCCTGCTCCGATCATGCCCGTTCCGGAGCGGCGAAACCCAAACGCGTCCCGATCAGCCGGTCCAGGCTGATCGGACCGGGGCCGGCAAAGACGAGATAAAAGAAGATGAAGCAATAGAGGATCGCCGCATCCCCGCCGCTGAGGACAGGAAAGGCGGATTTCACCGCATGCGACATAAAGTAGCCGATCGCCATCTCGCCCGAAGCGAGAAAGGCGGCTGGCCGGGTGAAAAGCCCAATGCAGACCAGCGTCCCGCAAACGAACTCAATTATTCCGCCGGCGACCATGAGCGGCGTCAGACCGTGCGCGTATGCCGCGACCGCAGGGAAGCCGAACAGCTTTGCCGTGCCATGCTCCAGAAAGCACAGACCGGCGACGAAACGCAGCAGGCTCAGGACCGGGGGCTGCCACTTACTCCCATTGTTCCAGTACTCGAACATTTTCACCTCAATCGAGATACAGCGGGCTGCGAAGGTATCGGCGCAGCCAGAAACGACATAGTACACCGATTGTCGCAGCAACCGGAACCGCCAGCATTACGCCCATGAAGCCGAAGGCGGCGCCCCCGGCAAACAACGCAAAGATAACCCAGACGGCAGGCAACTCGACCCGATCGCCCAGAAAACGTGGATATACCAGGTAGTTTTCCAGAACCTGGCCAAGTAACAAGTACAACGGCGATGCCGACGACGCCCCGCCAGCTGGGAAACTGCGCCATGGCCAATGCGATCGCCGTGATGCCGCCGGTGATCGAGCCGACATAAGGGATGAATGAAAGCACCCCGGCCGCGAGCCCGACGATCAGACCGAGATCGAGGCCGGCCATGCTCAAGGCCAGCGCATAGAACAGGGCAAGCAGCACGCAGCAAAGAGCCTGCCCCCGCACCCAGGCGGACAGGATGCGGTCGACCTCGCGAGCCTGCGCGCGGATCACCACGGCGTAGCGCCGGGGGAGCCACGAATTGACCTTGCCGATCATCTCGGGCCAGCTCCGAAGCAGGTAGAACGCGACAACGGGTGTCACAACGGCGAGCGTAAGCACATTGAACAGCGCAAAGCTGCCGCTGATGACCCCGGTCAGAGCAGACGCCAGAAAGGTCAACATATTCCCCGCCTGGCTGCTGATCAGGTCCTGCAGCTTGCCGTTGACGGCATCGGAGCCGAAATTCTGTTGCAGATCGGCGATGACGTTGCCCGCCCAGTGCTGCAAAAGCTGCGCGTATTGCGGGATGCGCCCGAGAAACAATCCGATCTGTGACAAGATCAGCGGGTAGAGCAGCAGAATGAACAGCAGCGCCGCGGCAATCATCGCCACAACCATCACCAGGGCGGCGATCCCGCGGGGAACACCAAGCTGGGTCAGCCGGGTCGTAGGCGGATCGAGGGCGTAGGCAATGACGCCTGCCGTAACGAACGGCGCGAGGATGCCGGCAAACAGTTGCAGGGCAATCCAGGCAGCGGCAGCCCCGGCGATGGCCAGGACGATCGGCTGCCACCGGACGGTCGGAGAGACCGCAGCCGCTGCGAGGGGGGGCGGTTCGGCCGCAGGCGGGTCGGCCGGCAATGGCTCGAGCAACGAGGGATTGCCCAACGCGACGAGGTCGGGGCTGATTTCCACCGGGTTGGCGGGGCCGGGCGGACGCCAGAACAGTCTCATCGCCCCCCCATCGCACGCCAGACGTAAGCACCGCCCGACGCAAGGGTGGTGGCGGCGACCACCCAGGCAAGGCACATGGTCACAATCGCTGCGGCCGGGGATGCGATTCCGAACCCGGCCAGAAACAGTGTGAGCGCAACAAGAGCAATCTGCAGCGTGGTATTCACCTTGGAGACAAACAGCGGCCGGATCGCCGGTGAATAGCCGATCAGGACCAGCACGACGAACCCCCCCACGATAACAAGATCGCGGAACACCACCAGGGTCGCCAGCCAGTCCGGCATTTCCTTTACCGCAGCCAGGGTCACATACATGGTGACGAGGAGGGCTTTGTCTGCAACCGGGTCGAGCACGGCGCCAATGCTGTTACCGCCGCCATTGCGGCGAGCCAGCCAGCCATCAACGGCATCGGATGCGCCGGCAAGCACGAACAGGATGAACGCACCGGCGAGCTGGTGATCGATGATCAGCCAGAAGGCCAGGGGCACGGCGCATAATCGGGCGAAACTGATGAGATTAGGAAGATTCAGGAGAGTATTGGACTGCGTCCGGTCCAGATGCGACGTGTCAGGCATGTGGCCGGCCCCGCGTTTGCGCCCCGCCCTGGGGCTATGGTTGTGCCCGCCGCAGTCACCTGCCTTGCGTGCCGGCGTTCCCTAGAGCAGATCGCGCTTGACTGGAAATACTTGTATTTCCAGGAGCGCATGAATCGGCTCGCGAAAATGAGGGTAGAGCGTGTTCAGCCGCCCTGAACACGCTCTATCGTGTAGGAAGCATGGATGACCAGTGGCAACGGTCTGAGCTATCGCGACGCGGGTGTCGACATAGATGCCGGCGAGGCACTGGTCGAGGCAATCAAGCCGCTCGCCCGGGCAACCGCCCGGCCGGGGCTGATCGGTAGCCTCGGGGGATTCGGCGCGCTGTTCGACCTTCAGGCAGCCGGTTACACGGACCCGGTCCTGGTCGCCACCACCGATGGCGTCGGGACGAAGTTGAAAGTCGCCATCGAGACCGGCCTGCACGGCAGCGTCGGGATCGACCTTGTCGCGATGTGCGTCAACGACCTGGTGGTACAGGGGGCGGAGCCGCTGCTGTTCCTGGATTACTTTGCCACCGGCCGGCTCGATGTGGCGCATGCGCGTGAGGTGATCACCGGGATCGCCGAGGGCTGCCGCCTTGCAGGCTGTGCACTTGCCGGTGGAGAGACAGCCGAGATGCCGGGGATGTACGCCGCCTCGGATTATGATCTGGCTGGATTTGCTGTCGGCGCGGTGGAACGCGGCCGTTTGCTGCCGCAAACCGTCCAGCCGGGCGATGCGGTTCTCGGCCTTGCCAGTTCCGGCGTCCATTCGAACGGATTTTCCCTCGTCCGGCGGGTCGTTTCCGCCGCGGGGCGGAGCTGGGCTGACCCGGCGCCGTTCTCACCGGGCCAGACGCTGGGGGAAGCATTGATGACCCCCACACGGATCTATGTTCAGCCGCTGCTCGCGCTGCACCGGGCGGGATTGCTGAAAGCTGCGGCACACATCACCGGGGGTGGGCTGCCGGGGAACCTCCCGCGGGTCTTGCCGGAGGGATCGTGTGCCGTCCTGTCGCCCGAGTGGCCGGTGCCAACGATCTTTAAATGGCTTTCCCGTGCGGGCGGCGTGGCCGGGCAGGAGATGCTGCGCGTTTTCAACTGCGGGGTGGGTATGGCGCTGATCGTGTCCGACACCGCGGCCGCGACGGAACTGCTGGGCAGCCAAGGCGAGACGGCTTTTCAGCTGGGCGTCATCGCGCCCGGAACGGGAGCGGCCACGATGCAAATCAGCCTGCCCGAAGGCTGGCCGGGATGAAACGCCGGACGGCCGTTCTGATCAGCGGACGCGGCTCGAATCTCGCCGCGCTGATACGGGCGGCACGCCAGCCGGACTACCCGGCCGAAATCGTCCTGGTAATTTCCAACCAAGCCGATGCAGCTGGACTGCATCTGGCCGAACAGGCCGGCATTGCCGCCCGCGTAATCGCGAATCGCCCATTCGGCCGGGACAGGGCGGCGCATGAGCAGGCCATCGATACAGCTTTGCGGGAAGGTGGCGTGGAGATTGTCTGCCTCGCGGGATACATGCGGCTGCTCACGACCTTGCTCGTGGATCGCTGGGCCGGTCGGATGCTGAACATTCACCCGAGCCTGCTTCCCGCCTTCCCCGGGCTTGACACACATGGCCGCGCGATCGCCGCCGGCGTGAAAATCCACGGCTGCACCGCGCACCTGGTGACTGAGGCCACCGATACCGGGCCGATTATCGCGCAATCGGCCGTGCCGGTGCTGCCGAACGACGACGCTGGCAGCCTGGCCGCGCGCGTGCTGGCCGAGGAGCACCGGATCTACCCACTCGCGCTGGCGCTTGTGGCGTCTGGCCAGGCCGGCTCGCCGGCAGACGCCGCAGCGGCGCTTCGTAACCCCTTGCCCTGCCGGGAATCCTTGGCATAAAGCCGGACCGCATCCGACAGGATATTTTACCATGGCGCAAAGCCCCATTCCCGCATCCGGCCCGGACCTGGACGAGGCCTTTCTGGCCGACCGTCAGCGCTTCTGGTTCGGGTTCACAAAGTTCGTCTTCTGGGCGGTTGGATGTATTGTTCTGCTGTTGATTCTGATGACGGTATTCCTGGTCTGATCAGCCGATAATATCGACATCGGCAAAGAAGAAACTGATCTCCTTCACGGCGTTCTCCGTGCTGTCTGAGCCGTGCACGGAGTTGGCCTCGATATTCTCGGCAAACCGCTTGCGGATCGTGCCCTCGGCGGCCTTGACGGGATCGGTCGCACCCATGACCTCCCGGTTGCGGGCAACGGCACCCTTCCCTTCGAGGACCTGAACCACCACAGGGCCGGAGGTCATGAACTCGACCAATCCCCGAAAGAATGAGCGTTCCTTGTGGACGGCGTAGAATGCCTCGGCTTGCGCCGTCGTCAGTCGAATGCGCCGCTGCGCGACAATCCGAAGGCCGGCCTCCTCGAAGCACGCATTGATCTTGCCGGTGAGATTGCGGCGCGTCGCATCCGGCTTGATGATGGAGAGCGTACGTTCGGCAGCCATGAGGCGGTCCTTAAAGGATGAGCGGGGGCCTGTAGGCGTTCCCTCCCTTTCGGGCAACTGGTAAGTCCGCGCGATGTCCCTCCTCGTGATCTCGGGGGCGACCATCCGGTTGGGTGGCCGCGTGTTGTTGAATGGCGCCGATCTGACCATCCATCCTGGCCAGCGGGTCGGTCTGGTTGGGCGCAACGGAGCGGGAAAATCCACCCTGCTCCGCGCCATAGCGGGCGAAATAGCGCTGGATGGGGGCGAGATCAGGCGTGCGGCGCGGGCCCGGATCGCGCAGGTGCGGCAGGAGGCTCCGGAAGGGGACCACAGCCTGACCGATGTGGTGCTGCAGGCCGACCCCGAAAGGCTGGTATTGCTCGGTGAGGCAGAAACCGCACCTGCGGAGCGACTGGGCGAGATCCATGAGCGGCTGCGGGCAATTGGGGCCGAATTGCCCCCGCACGGGCAGCCGCAATCCTGGCGGGTCTGGGGTTCGATACGGAAGCGCAGGCGCGGCCCGTTTCGTCGTTTTCCGGAGGCTGGCGCATGCGGGTCGCGCTCGCGGCGGCGCTGTTCGCCGATCCGGATCTGCTGTTGCTGGATGAGCCGACCAATCACCTGGACCTGGAAGCGACGCTATGGCTGGAGGGATGGCTGGCCCGGTTTCCGGGCGCGGCGCTGATCGTATCGCACGACCGGGGATTGCTGGACCGGGCCGTAGAGGCGATCGCGCATCTGGACCGGGGGAGGATTTCCCTGACGCCGGGCGGCTTCGAGGAGTTCGTGCGCATCCGCACGGAACGGGCGTTGCAGCAGGCGCGTACGGCTGAGCGGGTGGCGGCGGAGCGGGCGCATATCCAATCCTTCATCGACCGGTTCCGCTACAAGGCAAGCAAGGCCCGGCAGGCCCAGTCGCGCATCAAGGCGCTGGAACGACTGCCAGTGATTGAGGCCGTGGTGGAGGATGCATCGGTCCGGTTCGCTTTTCCGGAGCCGGCACGGATGGCTCCGCCAATCCTGGCGCTGGATCGCGTTTCGGTGGGCTACGATGGAAAACCGGTCCTGCGCGGGGTGTCGCTGTCGCTCGACATGGATGACCGGATTGCTCTGCTGGGAGCGAACGGAAACGGTAAATCGACGCTGGCACGGTTGCTCGCGGAGCGTCTGTCCCCACTGGCCGGCGAAGTACGGCGAAGCCCACGATTACGCGTCGGGTATTTCGCGCAGCATCAGACGGAAGAGCTGCTCGAAGACGAGACGTCGATCGATCACATGACCAGGGCGCTGCCCCGAGCGAACGAGACAACCGTCCGCACGCAACTGGCACGGTTCGGGCTGGATGCGGACCGGGCGGAAACGCCGGTCAGCAGCCTGTCAGGTGGGGAAAAGGCCCGTCTGCTGCTGGCGTTGGCAACACGTGATGCGCCGCAGCTGCTGATACTCGACGAGCCAACCAACCATCTGGATATCGACGCGCGCGAGGCACTGGTGAAGGCGCTGGCGGAGTTCGGCGGCGCGGTAATGCTGATTACCCATGATCCGCATCTGGTGGAGCTGGTCGCGGACCGGCTGATTTTGGTTGCCGATGGAACGGTGCGGCCTTTCGACGGTGATCTGGACGACTACCGGGGGTTGCTCGCGGAGCAGGCGCGTCCGGTTGCGCGGGAGGAGTTCGGCAGCCGGAAGGACGAACGGCGCGAACGCGCGGAAGCTCGGGCGGCCTTGGCGCCGTTGCGAAAGCGGGCGCAGGAAGCGGAGGTCGCCATTGAGCGGCTGGCGGCGGAGAAGGCGCTGATCGAGCGCCGGATGGCAGATCCCGCACTGTACGAGGGCGGTCGTGCACAGGAGATTGTCGCCGCGCAGGGACGGCTGGCTGCGATTATCCAGGAAATGGGGGCGGCGGAGGCGGCGTGGCTGGAGGCAGAAGCGGCGCTGAGCGGCCCGCCGGACTGATCGGCAATAGCGGTCGCGATCAGCCGGTCGAGCGATGCAAGATCGATCGGGCGGTCCGGGAAGCGATGCGGCGCGCCAACTCGGCCGCGTTCTACTGCGCGGCAGCGGCGAAATAACGCGAGCGCAATCCCTTCTGGTTTTCGTAGATGGAACCCTGAAGTGCTGCCGGCGGCAAGGGCAGCCGCACCGGCACGGGCGCCAATCTTGGCGACAAACTCGTATGTCCTGAAACCATCAGCGCGTCGAACGCCTCGATCCCGGCAGGGAAACCGAGCAGAGGCCACGCATCCGCCGCACGGAACTGGAACAGCAGCAGGCGCCGGTCGCGGTCCGAGGTGTTCGGCGCCGATCCATGTACCGCCCGGACGTGGTGAACCGTGATCGATCCGGCACGGCCGGTCAGGGGAACCGCACTGCTGTAATCGACCTCTTTCCGTGCCGGATCCATCGCGCCGCAAAACACCCCATCGGCATGATGATCGAACACCGGGCCGCGGTGGCTGCCGGGTATGATCAGCAGCGGTCCGTTCTCCATGGCCATATCGTCCATCATCACGCCGATGGCGGCGAGATCGTCATTGGTATGCGGATAAAAGGCCCAGTCCTGATGCCACTCGACCGCTGCGCCGAAGCCGGCGGATTTCATGTTCAGCTTGGCGGTATCGAAGCGGATATTCGGGCCCCACAGGTCCTGCAGCACCGCTACGATCTTCGGATGGCATACCAGTCGCGCATAAACAGAGTGGTGCAGATGCGGCGCCTTGATCCGCCGCACGCGCGGCGCATCGGAGGTGTGGCTATCCTCCAGGTCGTAAATGTCGGTATGTTCGGTCAGGCCGCGTGCACGCTCGACGAAGTCATCCGTGACGCGCTGAAGTTCCGCAACCTCCGATGGCGAAAGGATGTCCGGCACGACGATCGCGCCGACTTCGTTGTACGTGTTGATCTGAGTTGTGGTAAGCATTGCCGCCCCGCTGTCTGGACCGGGCAAAGGTTAGCAGCCTGCCTCGTGGTTGAGGAGACCAGCTACTCCATATGCCAGCCGTGGCTCACCGTCAGCGACTGTCCCGTGAGGGCATTGCTCGGGAACCCAGCACAGAACAGCACGGCCGCCGCGACATCTTCCAAGGTGGTGAACACACCATCCACCGTATCCCGCAGCATTACATCCCGCACCACCTCTTCTTCTGTCAGCCCCAGCGTCGAAGCTTGCTCCGGAATCTGCTTCTCCACCATTGGTGTACGCACAAAGCCAGGACACACGACGTTCGCGCGCACGTTGTGCTCGGCGCCTTCCTTGGCGACGGTGCGGCATAATCCCAGCAATCCGTGTTTTGCGGTGACGTACGGCGCCTTCAGGCGGGAGGCCGCTTTTGAATGCACCGAGCCCATATAGATGATCGCGCCGTTATTCTGCGCGTACATCACCGGCAGACATGCGCGCGTAGTAAGGAACGCGCCATCCAGATGGATGGCGAGCATCCTGCGCCATTCGATTAGTGAAAATTCCTGCACGGGCTTGACGATCTGAATGCCGGCGTTGCTCACCAGCACGTCCACCCGGCTGAACCGGTCCATTACGCGCCGGACGCCCTGCTCCACCTGCGCCTCATCCGTGACATCCATCGCGAGCCCCAGGGCCGAAGTGCCAAGTTCGGCCGCGACGCTCATCGCATCGTCGCCGTTCAGATCGGCGATGACGGCGTGCGCTCCTTCTCGCGCAAACGCCTGCGCCACGGCCTTGCCGATGCCGCTGGCTGCGCCGGTTACAATTGCGACTTTCCCGTCAAACCGACCTCCCATGCCTAGCCCCCGGGGTCAATCACATCAGCACAGGCGCGGGTGGGCGTGCCCGCCGCGTGGCCGACAAGCGGCACAACGTCCAGCCCTGCCGTGGTCACGCGGCAGGGTGCGGCAAACAACCCGCAACCGGAGAGTATCACGGGAATGATCAGTATCAGCCAACGCACCAGACTATTACACCTTCTCGAACACAGCGGCGATCCCCTGTCCGCCGCCGATACACATCGTGACCAGTGCATAACGCCCGCCGACACGCCGCAGTTCGTACAAGGCCTTGATCGTCAAAATCGTTCCCGTGGCGCCCACGGGATGACCGAGTGAAATGCCGGATCCGTTAGGGTTTGTCTTCACCGGATCGAAGCCCAGCTCCTTCGCGACAGCACAGGCCTGGGCCGCAAAAGCCTCGTTCGATTCGACGACATCCATGTCCTGCAAGCTGAGGCCCGCACGCTGCAGCGCCTTCCGGCTTGCAGGCACAGGACCGATACCCATCATCTTCGGATCGACCCCGGCATGCGCATAAGCCACCAATCGGCCGAGGGCTTTCGCATTGCGCTTTTCGGCTGTACGCCCCTCCATCAGCACGACGGCCGCGGCAGCATCGTTGATGCCGGATGCATTCCCGGCGGTCACGGTGCCATCTTTGCGGAACACCGGACGCAGCTTAGCCATGTCCGGTTCAGATGCATCGGGACGCACATGTTCGTCGGTGTCGAACACGGTTTCGCCCTTCCGGGATTTGAGACGGATCGGGTGAACTTGATCCTTGAACCTCCCTTCGCGAATTGCCCGCGCTGCCCGCCGATGACTTTCCACGGCCAGCCGGTCCTGCTCTTCCCGGGTTATCTGATGCGCACCAGCCACGTTCTCTGCCGTTTCGCCCATATGTATATTATGAAACGGATCGTGCAGGGCGGCCATCATCATGTCGATCATCGCGGCGTCACCCATCCGTGCGCCCCAGCGCATCCCCGGCGCCAAATACGCCGCCCTGCTCATGCTCTCCGCACCGGCGCCAACCGCGATCTCAGCGTCACCAAGCATGATGCACTGGGCAGCCGAAACGATAGCCTGCAATCCGGACCCGCAGAGTTGATTTCAGCGTCAACGCCGGCGCGCTCTGCGAAACGCCTGCGTTCAGCGCGGCAACGCGCGCCAGGTACATGTCCTTTCCTTCGGTATGAATGACATTGCCGAACACCACGTGTCCGACCTCCTCGCCCGCCACGGCGGCCCTGACCAGAGCTTCGCGCACCACCTGGGCGCCAAGCTCGGTCGGTGGCACGTCCTTCAATGCCCCGCCGAAATCACCGATTGCCGTGCGAGCGCCGGCGACGACAAGTACCTCTCGGGCCATCCGTCATTGTCCTTTATGTGATGGATGAGTGCGGAAAATGCCGTTCTGAAACGCAAAGACCCCCGCACGCATTGCGTGGAACGGGGGTCCGATATGCGAAGTATGTCTTCGCACCCGGTTATGCAAACCGGGCTATGCGTGGGCTTGGATATCTGCCGCCGATGCCACGTCAGTCGGCGACTTCATACGTTCCGGGTGGTGTCATGCTGTTTGTGCACCCTCCCTTGCAGTTACAGCCTATAATGTGGTCACTGAGGGTCGGGCCTGTCAAGCGGCCAAAGAGATCATTCAATCTCACATTCCCAACCGTTCCAGCAGCGTGGCAAGCACCGATTTGAACATCTCCGGCGTAAGCCGACCGGTGTTCGTGTTGTACCGGGACACATGATAGCTGTCGGCCAGCAGCAATCCGTCCGGCAGTGCATGAATTGCACCGTGAGCAAAGCGCACCCGGGAAAGCGGAATGCCTTTCGCCCGCAGCGCTGCACCATGTGCCACCACGCCCAGTGCAAACAACGCCCGTACCCGCGGCATGGCGGCGAGCTCCTCCCGCAGGAACCGGTTGCACATGCTTATTTCGGCGGGCGTCGGGAGATTTGCAGGGGGAACGCAGCGGACCGAATTGATGATCCGGCAGTCCCGCAGCTCCAGCGAGTTCATCTGGTGCCGCATCATACCGGCCGGCCGCGAGTCCGAACCTGGCAAGCGTCTCGTATAGCAACACACCGGCGTAGTCGCCGGTGAATGGCCGGCCGGTCCGGTTAGCACCGCGCAACCCCGGTGCAAGACCCACGATGGCGACCCGCGCCTCGATCGGTCCGAAGCAGGGAACCGGCCCATTGAACCAGTCGGGATGTGCTGCCCGATTAGCGGATCGGTAGTCAGCCAGCCGGGGGCAGAGTGGGCAGTCGCGCTCCGGCCCTGTCACGCAGCGTCGGTAGGCTGGAACGGGTCAGCCGGGGTTGACCGGATCGGCACAGGGCGAGGGGCACGCGGCTCGGTCTGCCGGCGGGTGAAGTTCTCGGCGATGTCGGCAAGCTCAAGAAATTGATCGGCCTGCCGCCGCAGATCGTCCGCCACCATCGGTGGCGTGGTCCGGATCGAGGAGACCACCGACACCCGGACGCCCTTGCGCTGGACCGCTTCGACCAGCCGGCGGAAATCCGAATCGCCGCTGAACAGAACGGCATGATCGATCCGGGACGCAAGCTCCATCATGTCCACCGCAACCTCGATATCCATATTCCCCTTCACGCGCCGACGCCCGGCTGAATTGGTGAATTCGCGGGCAGGCTTGGTCACCAGGCTGTAGCCATTGTAGGCAAGCCAATCGGTCAGAGGCTTCAGCGGGGAGTAGTCCTCCGTCTCCAGCAAGGCGGAGTAGTAATAGGCGCGAATGACGTGTGCCTGCTTGCGGAAATACGCTAGAAGGTTGCGGTAATCGACGTCGAACCCGAGATTTCGAGAGGCCGAATAGAGGTTGGCGCCGTCAATGAACAGCGCGACCCGCTCGGTGGGTAGGAAAGACATGGATGGGTCCTGCAATTCTGTACATGCGATCCACGGTTCTCAAGCCACGCACGCCGGGCAAAGCAGGCCGCCCGGAGCAAAAGGCGAAACGTTTATGTCACCTTTTGGGCCGGATGTGAACGATCCCCAAGGGGCCTGAGATGGATCTGAGATGATCCTGATCGCCATCGGGTCGAACCTGCCGCACGCCGACCGGCCGCCACTCGAGACGTGCCGTTGGGCCGCATCCGAGCTCGACGATATCCCTGGTTTGCGATTGCGCGGCCTGTCGCGGTGGTATCGGACCGCTCCCATTCCCGCGAGCGATCAGCCCGATTATATAAATGGCGTGGCCCACCTGAGCGGCCATCTGGAGCCGGCAGCGCTGCTCGCTGCTTTGCAGGGGATTGAAGCGAGCGCCGGACGGGAGCGCGGCGCTCCCAATGCCGCCCGCACGCTGGACCTTGATATCGTCGCCATGGGCACCCTGCTGCGGGACCCGCCTGACCCGATCCTGCCCCATCCCCGGGCGCATCTTCGCGGCTTCGTTCTGCTGCCGCTCAGGGATGTTGCCCCTCGCTGGGTGCATCCCCGCCTCGGGATGAGCGTGGACCGACTGATCGCGGCGCTTCCGGACCAGCAGGTCCCCGCGTTATGAATGCCTCTTTTCTTGCGTTTGGGGGGTTTCCTGCCTAGATCGTGGGTCTCCCGACGAACTGAAGCCGGAGTACAAGGCGCATGGCGCGCGTGACCGTTGAAGATTGTGTTCAGAAAATTCCCAACCGCTTCGAGCTTGTTCTGCTGGCTGCCCAGCGTGCCCGCAATATCAGCCGCGGCGAGGAACTTACGATCGACCGGGATAACGACAAAAACCCGGTCGTAGCCCTGCGCGAAATCGCCGAGGAGACGATCGAGCTGGACGGGGTAGAGCAGGATCTGGTGCGGTCGCTGTCGCGGGTGCCGGAGCCGGAGCCGGCGGACGAGGAGGTGCTGGACCTGATCCCGACCGACCAGAACATATTTGGCCTCCAGGACGTCACAGCGGAGGAAGAGACAGCTGGCCTTCCTGCCGAGAACGAAGAGCTATCGCCAGACGATATCGAGGCGGCTATCGAGGCGGAGCTCGGCGGCAGGGGACGTTAGGCTGCCGGAGGGCGCGCCCGCCCCGCCGGTGCCGGCGCCCACCCGCGCGCCGGCCGAGCCGCCTCAAATCGTGCGCGCGCCGGAGGGCGTTGCGGCGAGTACGCTCGAGCCAGTTGCTCGCCCGTCCATTATCCGCCAGTTCGAGCTGACGGAAAAAATCCACTCCTACGATCCGAAGGCCGACACCGGCCTGATAGACGCGGCCTATGTGCTGGCGATGAAGGCGCACGGGTCGCAGAAGCGGGACAACGGCGACCCCTATATCACCCACCCGGTGGCGGTGGCCGACATCCTGGCCGGCTACCGCCTGGATACGGCGAGTATCGCGACGGGCCTGCTGCACGACGTCATCGAGGACACACCGGTCAAGCTGTCGGAGATCGAGGGCCGCTTCGGCCGAGAGATCGCGGCTTTGGTGGATGGAGTAACCAAACTTACCCGGCTGGAGCTGCAATCCGACCGGACTAAGCAAGCGGAAAACTTCCGCAAGCTGGTCCTGGCGATGAGCAGGGACATCCGGGTCTTGCTGGTGAAGCTGGCGGACCGGCTGCACAACATGCGGACCCTGCGGTTCGTCACCGATCAGGATCGGCGCAAACGCATCGCGCGCGAAACGATGGAGATTTACGCTCCGCTGGCGGAGCGGATCGGCATGGATGCGGTGAAATCCGAGCTTCAGACGCTGGCCTTCGCCCAGCTTGAGCCGGAGGGTTTTGCGACGATTCAGGCACGGCTGAAATTTCTGCGCGGTCAGGGCGCTGACGTGATCGAGGAGGTCAGAAACGAGTTGCGCCGGGTCTGCGAAGACGCCGGCGTGCATGTGATCGAGATCACCGGGCGGGAAAAATCGCCCTTCTCCATCTGGGAGAAGATGCAGCAGCGCAACGTGGCCTTTGAGCAGCTGTCGGACATCATGGCGTTCCGCATCGTCGTTCCGACGAAGGAAGCGTGCTACGGCGCTCTGGGGGCCGTGCACTCGGCGTTTCCGGTGATCGCGGGCCGTTTCAAGGACTACATTTCGACCCCTAAATCGAACGGCTACCAGAGCCTGCATACCGGAGTGACGCTGCGCGAGCCGCGGAACCAGAAGATCGAACTCCAGATACGCACGCTCGATATGCATGAGATTGCCGAAGCCGGGGTGGCTGCCCACTGGCTTTACAAGCAGTCCGATGCGTCTCCCCGCGACCTTCACCAGTTTCGCTGGGTGCAGGACCTGCTGGAGATTTTGGAGAACTCGGCCGCACCCGACGAATTCCTGGAGAACACCAAGCTCGAGCTGTACGGGGATCAGGTCTTCTGCTTCACGCCGAAGGGGCAGTTGATCCAGCTTCCGCGCGGCGCCACGCCGGTCGATTTCGCTTATGCCGTGCACAGCCAGATCGGCGACACCTGTGTCGGCGCGAAGGTGAACGGCCGGCTGATGCCATTGCGCTATCAGCTCCAGAACGGCGACCAGGTCGAGATAATGACCTCGCGCGGCGGTACTCCGTCGCCGCAATGGGAACGGTTCGTGGTCACCGGCAAGGCGCGGTCCCGGATTCGTCGCTTTGTGCATCAGCAGCAACGGCAGGAGCATCTGGAAGCCGGCCGGGCCGAACTGGCCAAGGCCTTCCGCCAGGCCGGAGTTGATGGGTCGGAGAAAGCCCTTGAGCCGGCGCTGAAAGCCCTGAAATTTCCGACTGCGGACGACCTCTATACGGCCGTCGGTAACGGGAATATCGGGCCACGGGACGTGGTGCACGCCGCGTACCCGGAGCTGCGCCAGACACCTCGGGCGCCGCGCGTCGTTCCTACTCTGCCGCCGCGCCCTGCCGCAAAGTCCGGCCGCCCCAGCAGCGGTATGCCGATCACCGGCCTGGTCCCCGGCATGGCATATCACTTCGCGGGCTGCTGCCACCCCGTACCCGGCGACGACATCGTGGGCATCGTCGCGACCGGAAAGGGCGTGACGATCCACGCCAAAGACTGCCAGACGCTGGAAGGTTTCGCCGCAACCCCGGAGCGCTTCATCGAAGTGGGGTGGAATTCGGAGACAAATGCGGGCACCGGCCATACAGCGCGGATCAGCGTTATTGCCGAGAATGAGCCCTCTGCGCTGGCGGATCTGACGAACGCACTCGCCAAGCACGAAGGTGCGGTTGCAAACCTGAAGATCGTCAACCGTCAGCAGGATTTCATCGAGATACTGGTCGACGTGGAAGTCCGGGACGTGATGCACCTTGCCAAGGTGATTGCGGGTCTGCGGGGGGTGGATCGGATAAAAAGCGTCGAACGGGCGAAGGGATAATGTCTCGCCGGCGGGTCGGACGATGATTTTCGGCCTGGGTTCCGATATCGTCGATATCCGCCGAATTGAGGCGGCTATTGAACGCCACGGCGACCGTTTTCTGGAGCGGGTGTTCACCGCGGTGGAGCTGGCCAAGGCCGCGCGGCGCACCGAACGGATACGCGCGGCTACCTTCGCCAAGCGATTCGCGGCGAAGGAAGCCGCCGCGAAGGCGCTGGGCACCGGCTTTCGCCGGGGCGTGTTCTTCTCCGATCTCGGCGTGGTCAACCTGCCTTCGGGCCAGCCCACGATGCGCATGACGGGTGGCGCCGCGATCCGGCTAGCGGAAATGACGCCCCCCGGAATGCAGGCGCTGGTCGCCCTGACGATGACGGATGAGTATCCCTACGCCTATGCACAGGTGATCATCTCGGGGGCACCTCCGGCGCCTGCCGACGGAGAGCGTTAGATATACATTAATGACGTATATCTGATGGAGCGCAGGGCATGCAGGTTTGCAAGTGGGGAAACAGCCTCGCAGTCCGGCTGCCTGCCGCGGTCATTGACCGCCTGAATCTGAAGGAAGGCGACGAGATCGCCATTGAGGTCGTCGATCCCGGCCACTTCCGTGTGGCGCGGGACACGCGGCGCGAGGAGGCTTTGGAAGTCCTGCGCAACCTCGGCGGGACCCTGCCGGACGGCTATCGTTTCACCCGGGAGGAGGCGAATGCCAGAAGTTCGTGAAAGCCGCCGCCTTCTTTGACACCAACATCCTGATCTATGCGGCTTTGCAGCCGGACGCTCGCTCGGAGGTCGCGCGGCGTTTGCTGCGCGCGGGCGGGATCATCAGCGTGCAGGTACTATCAGCGTGCAGGTACTAAACGAGTTTGCAAACGTGGCTGCGCGAACGCTACGGCGCTCATGGCCGGAGATCAGGCAGGCGGTGGCGGCGGTTCGTGCTCTCTGCCCCCCAGCCCACCCGCTTGCTCTGGCCACGCATGAACTCGCGCTGAGCGTCGCCGAGCGCACCGGGTATCAGTTCCATGATGCGCTGATCATCGCGTCCGCTTTGCGTGCCGGCTGCACGATTTTGTATTCAGAGGATCCGCGGGACGGGCATTTGATCCAAGATCGCCTGACCATCAGGAATCCGTTTCGCTAGATGTCGTTGCCAGGGACGTTGTCCCCTCCGCCGATCACCGATTGTGCTTGCGGCCAGAGGAACGGCGTCAAGCACAGGCCGCCTTCGGCGGTCGCTGCGCGAGGCTTCACCCCGTTCCCCGGCCGAAGTGTGGCTCGGGATCGGTTTCGGGGACGAATGGGGCCACCGTCTGAACGGCCCTGATGCGGCTGATGGGTGGTCTGCCTCCCAGCGCCGAACGGGGCCGGTGGCAATCGTAAGCGGCGGGAGGGACAACCTCCGTAGCAGCTCTAGTTAGCCTCACGCCTCTGTGAGCAAACCGTGCTGGTGCGGTTCGGCTGCGCGCGTGATAGTGGCGCGGCAAAACCGGGGAGAGGACGCAAATGCAGCTCAATCGCGATGAACTGCTCCGAGCCTACCGGACCATGCGCGCGATCCGCGAGTTCGAGGAACGGCTGCATGTTGAGTTCGCGACCGGCGACATCCCGGGTTTCGTGCATCTTTATGCGGGAGAGGAGGCTTCCGCCGTCGGCGTGTGCATGCATCTGACGGACAAGGACAAGATTGCCAGCACGCATCGCGGCCACGGCCACTGCATCGCCAAGGGCTGCGAGATCTCCAGCATGATGAACGAGATTTACGGCCGCAAAGCCGGGCTGTGCGGTGGAAAGGGCGGGTCGATGCATATTGCAGACCTGTCGAAGGGGATGCTCGGGGCGAACGGAATTGTCGGCGGCGGGCCGCCCCTGATCTGCGGGGCGGCACTGACCGCCAAGGTGCTCAACACCGGGGGCGTCGCCGTCGCCTTTATCGGCGACGGAGCGTCCAACCAGGGCACAACGCTGGAAAGTTACAACCTCGCCAGCATCTGGAAGCTGCCCGCGATCTTCGTGATCGAAGACAATGGTTATGCGGAGTCCACCTCCTCCAGCTACGCCGTTGCCGGCAGCCAGGGCAAACGCGCGGAAGGGTTCGGAATGCCCTTCCAGGAGGTAGACGGGTTCGACTTCTTCGCCATGCACGAGGCGGCCGGAACCGCGATCGAACACGCGCGGGCGGGCCAGGGGCCGAGCATGATTCATGTGCGCTTTTCGCGCTATTTCGGACATTTCGAGGGGGATGCGACGACCTATCGCGGTCCGGGCGAAGTGGACCGGCTACGGGCCGATCATGACTGCCTGAAGCATTTCCGCCGGCGGGTAACGGAGGCGGCGTTGCTGGATGCCGCTGCCCTGGACGCCGCCGATAATGAAGTTGCCAACGACATCGACAGGTCGGTGCGGAACGCCAAGATCGCGGCCGTTCCGGCCGAAGCCGAGCTTCTGACCGACGTGTATGCCTCGTACTGAGGGGAGCACAGCATGAGCAAAAAGAGCTTCCGCCAGGCGCTGAACGAGGCGTTGCGGCATGAAATGCAGCGTGACCCGCGCGTGGTGATCATGGGCGAGGACATCGCCGGCGGCGCCGGCTCGCCCGGCGAGGACGACGCATGGGGCGGCGTTCTGGGCGTTACGAAGGGGCTGGTGAAGGAGTTCGGGCGTGAGCGCGTGCTGGACACACCGCTGACGGAAAGCGCCTATGTGGGTGCGGCCGCCGGAGCGGCGGCAACCGGCCTCCGGCCGGTCGCAGAGCTCATGTTCGTCGATTTCATGGGCGTCTGTTTCGACCAGATTTTCAATCAGGCCGCCAAGTTCCGCTACATGTTCGGCGGCAAGGCGACCACGCCGATGGTGATCCGCACGATGTTCGGCGCCGGCTTCCGTGCCGCGAGCCAGCACAGCCAGTGCCTGTATCCGATCTTCACGCATATTCCAGGACTGAAGGTTGTTATCCCCTCCTCGCCCTATGAGGCCAAAGGATTGCTGATCCAGTCCATCCGCGACGATGATCCGGTCATCTTCTTCGAACACAAATTGATGTACGATGAAATCGAAGAGGTTCCCGATGAGGCTTACACCATTCCGTTCGGCGAGGCGAACCTCACCCGGGAAGGTGATGATGTTACGATTGTAGCCATCGGCCGCATGGTCAATCTGGCCAATCAGGCGGCGGACCGGCTGGGAAAAGCCGGCGTATCATGCACCGTCATTGATCCCCGCACGACATCCCCGCTGGACACCGGGACCATCCTCGACAGCGTTACGGAGACCGGCCGGCTGGTGGTTGTCGATGAAGCCAGTCCCCGCTGTAACATGGCGACCGACATTTCCGCTCTCGTGGCGCAGGAGGCGTTCGATAAATTGAAGGCGCCCATCCGCATGGTCTGTCCGCCGCATGTGCCGGTGCCATTCGCGCCAAATCTGGAAGATGCCTATGTCCCAAACGTGGGCAAAATCGAGTCCGCAGTGAGGGCGGTGATGGCGCACCGACAGACCGCGGCTGCCTGAGATGCCAGCGATCATTCCGGTCACTATGCCGAAATTCGGCCTGGCGATGACCGAAGGAAAGGTGGCGAGCTGGCTCAAGCCGGAAGGCGCAGTCATCAAGGCCGGCGAGGAGATCGCGGATATCGAGACGACCAAAATTACCAATGCCTATGAAAGTCCCGTTTCCGGTCTCCTGCGCCGCCATGTGGCCCCGGAACAGGAGGATCTGCCGGTTGGGGCGCTGATCGCTGTGATTGCCGACGAAACGGTTCCGGACAGCGAGATCGACGCCTTCATCGAGCAATTCCGGACGGAGTTCGCGTCCCGCGTCGCTGAAACCGCAGCCCAGGAGGCACCGGAGCCGCAAACCGTTGAGGTCGGTGGCCGCGGCATTCGCTACCTTGAAAGCGGCAGTGGCAACGCCGGAGATCCGGTCGTGCTGATCCACGGTTTCGGCGGCGATCTGAACACCTGGATGTTCACACAGCCCGCACTGTCGGAAACGCACCGCGTGATCGCGCTTGATCTGCCGGGGCATGGCGGTTCGGCGAAGGATGCCGGCAAGGGCGATCTCGAGACGCTGTCGGGTGCGCTTCGCGGATTCCTCACCGCGCTCAGTATACAGAAGGCGCATCTGGTGGGGCATTCGCTTGGGGGAGCGGTGGCGTTGCGGGCCGCGCTGGACGAACCCTGGCGCGTGGCCTCGCTCACCCTGATTGCTCCAGCTGCGCTTGGCACGGAAGTCGATGATGCTTTCACACGCGATTTTATCGCCGCTGGCCGCCGCAGGCAGCTGGAGCCGGTCCTGGCCAAGCTGGTCGCCGATCCCGCGCTTATAAGCCGCGACATGATCGAGGAGGTTCTGCGTTTCAAACGCCTGGACGGCGCACAGCAGGCGCTGACCGCGATCCACGAGGCCAATTTCGCCGGAGGCCAGCATGAGGTGCTGCGCGACCGCCTGGCCGAGCTGCGGGACACCCCGGTGCAGGTGATCTGGGGCGCCACGGACCGTATTTTGCCGGCCCGCCAGGCGCAGGGCCTGCCCGCAAACATCTCCGTTCACCTGCTGCCCGCCACAGGTCACATGCCGCACATGGAGAAGTCGGCTGATGTGAACCAGCTTCTGGCAGCATTCGTCGGCCGTTGACGCGGGCGTCAGGTTATCCGGGCCTGCCCCACTCCTCACGCAACTTCTCGCGCCGAGCCAACAGGCGCGCTTTCCGGAAGCGGTCGGCTCCTTGAAGGGCCAGGCGTACAGCCACGGGGCTGAGTTCAGCCAGAGCCCAACCTGCCCCCGCGGCGAGCCACGCCCGCCCGACCACGGCAACATCGGTCACGATCCCAGTAGCAATGGTCAGGTCGCCACCCTGCGCCCATAACGCACGAACAGGCCCTACGCACCAGGCAGCCGCAAACAGAAAAGCGGTCCGCGCCCGTGGCTTGCCGGGCAAGGGATCGAAAAGGAATGCGCCGATTACCGGCAGCAGCAGGACGGTCAGCAGGACTGCGACCGGGGTAGCCAGCGTGACGAGCGCCCCGCACAGCAGTCCCTGCAACCAGATCAACGACGGCGTGCGGCGTTGCCTTTTCGCGTTCATGCGAAGGCCGCCAGTGCCAACGAGACCGCCAGAACGGCCAGACCGATGCCCGTCGCCAGTTCGTGTCCCCAGCGTTGCGTCAGTTGCACCCGGGCCGCTTCATCTTCCTTACTCTTGCTCAGGATCCTTTCGATCCGCGCCAGTTCAAGAGCCGCCTCCTGCGCCTCCTGCCGGTCCGCTTCATGCTCCTTCTCATTGTGGACGAACCGCAGCATAGGCATGAGCTGACCTGCGACGGCCAATTCCTTCAGCCGCTCCATGCCGCGGCTCCGGCGCGACTTGCTCCGCCAGACGGCCAGTCCGGGCAAATCCGCGAGCCAAGCCGCCAGCATGGGGACCGGCGGCAGGTTCAAGCGCGTCTGCAACTGCGCCAGCACGGAAAAATTCGCCAATGCACTGGCCTGACCCAGACCGGCCGCCTCGTCTTCGCCGCCCCGATCCGACCGGGCGGCGATGAACGAGGCGATGTGCCAGTCCACGGGAGGCTGCGTGGGCCGGTCCCGGGCAGCCCGCTGCTCCAGCGCCGGCAGAATGTCCGCAACGCGGGAGACCCAGGCGTCCGGCAGCACGGGACTGGTACACGGCAGCAGCGGGTTGAGGATATAGGTGAGCCGTTCCAGACTGGCCGTCGCACCGCCCAAGCTGAGCCATCCGCGATATTGCCGCGCTTCGGTGCGAAGCAGGGACGCGTCGCACCGCTCGGGACGCAGCATAGCCCAGGTCCCCACCGCCTCGATGACAACGAGTTCGGTCAGCCACCGGATGACCTCGGGATCCTCGGATGCGGCGAGCGCGGCCCCCAACCCGCCGGGCCATAACGCCATCCCGCGCCAGCACAGGGGCGCCAGTGGGTCGAGAGCGACGACTATGCGCATGGCGACCAGCATGTCCCCGCGGGCATCCTCCGGATCGAGCATCCGTGGCTTGAGGGCGTCGTCGAACCGCACAGCCAGGGCCGGCTCACCCAGTCCTCGGCGGATCCATTCATCGGCGACGCCGCCGCGAAGGGCGCGGAGTGCCGCCGCGGGAGACCGGGCAACAGCGTAAGCGAGCGTTCGCACATCCCAGGCCGTGACCCCTCCGATCTGGAGCGGACGGGGCGCCCTGCGGCGCGGACGAGCGACGACACGCCGCGCGCGCGTGCTCCACGGCTCCATCAACAGTGCCGGGGATGGTCGGTGCTCGGGATCATCTGCCAGCATGCCCCTGACCAGGTCGGCTACGGCGGAAGGCAAGCGACATTCGCCGGCGAGGGCTTCAAAACAACCGAGCGACAGCTTGCGGCGGATGACCTCCTCGTCGTCCAGGCCGGCAAGCGGCACCCGCCCGGTAGCCAGGGTCAGCAGCAGAACGCCGAGGGAATACACATCATCGGCGATACTCCCCTCACCACGCGCGGCGGGCAGGCACATGGCAGTTGCCGGTGCCTCGAAGGCCGCGGGCTGGTGCAGGGCAGCCGGCGCTCCCCACGCGAAGCCGAGCACAACTCCGCCGGACGCCGGGAACACGTTCTCGGGTCGGATGGCACGATGGGTGAGATCCTTCCGGGTCAGCCTTTCCAAGGTCCTTGCGGCTGGTCTCAGGACGTGATCGAGAAGCTCCGTTTCGGACCACGTGCGGGTCTTCCCGATCGCCGCCGCGTGAAGCGAGGGACCCGGCGGCGCCTCGGCGACGATGAAAAATGCGCCCTCACCGCCAGGACCAGGAGCCGGTCCCCGTGCCACCGGGCTCAGAACCCCTTCTATGGGGTCGGAGAACGCCCCCAGGGCCTGCGCGCGTGGTGGCAGCCGGCGTTGCACCCGCACTGCCATGAGCGGCGCCTGCGCCCCGGTCTGGTCAGTCGCCGCGAAGCATGGCAAGCCGCAACCAGCCATTGTCAGAGGCTGCTTCAGATCGACCGCATAGCGGCCGGCGATGAGCTTGGGTTCGGCAGCGGGCGGAGCAGGCATTTTGCCTCACCTGCTCTAGACGCCGGCGGTTAATAAAGCGCGAAGCGCCCCAGGTCAGACCAGGTCAGACCGGGTCAGACGTAGTGCTCGGCCAGCGGGGCAAATCCGTTAAATCTTTGGCTGGCATAAGTCGTCACGTAGGCGCCCGTGGACAGTAGCTGCACCTTGTCGCCGGATGCCAGCGCCAGCGGCAGGCGATAGTTCGCCTTCTCATACATGATGTCGGCGCCGTCGCAGGTCGGGCCCGCGATCGCCACGGGACCCGCCGGCGTGTTATCATGAGGCGTAACGATTGCGTATCTGATCGCCTCACCCTCGGTCTCGGCCAGCCCGCCGAACCGCCCGATATCCAGATACACCCATCGTACCGCATCCTCGCCCCGGCGGCTGACCAGCACCACCTCGGCGCTTACGACGCCGGCATCGGCGACGATGAAACGTCCCGGTTCAATAACCATCTCGGGTAGCGCGTTTCCGAACTGTGCCGTCATGCCGTGCATGATGGCCTCGCCGAATGCATCGATATCCGGAACATCGTCGCGGTAGCGTGCCGGAAATCCTCCGCCCAGATTGAGCATGCGAAGGTTCACCCCGGCCTCCGTCAGGTCGGTGAACAGCATGCCGACCTTGCTGATGGCGAGCTCGTACGCGGCCGTCCGGGTCTGCTGGCTGCCGACGTGAAACGACAGCCCATACGGGTCCAGGCCCAGCTCCCCGGCGCGCATCATCAGTTCCCGCGCCTCGGCTATGGTCGTGCCAAATTTGCGTGACAAAGGCCAATCGGCCCCCTCATTCCCGACATGGACGCGGCAATACACGCGCGATCCTGGGGCATGCTTCGCGAGCTTCTGCAGTTCCTCGGCCAATCGAAGGCAAAAAACGAAATGCCGGCATTGAACGCCCGGCCGATCGCTGAGCTTTTCTTGATAGTGTTGCCGAAACTGATGGCTTCCGGACGGGCACCGGCCGCGAGGCACGCTTCGATTTCCTCGATCCCCGCGGCGTCAAAGGAGCTGCCCAAGCGGGCCAGCCGTTCCAGAATGGGGGCGGCCGGATTGGCCTTCACCGCATAGTAGATGCGCGCGAGCGGCAGAACGCGCTGCAATGCGCGGTAGTTCTGCTCCACACGATCCAAATCGAGCAGCAGACACGGTGTGGCCGGTTGCTGTTCGGCAAGAAACTGGGCGATTTTCGGATTCATCGCACCGAGCCCCCCTGTCCAGAACGCCCGCCTGTGCAGGCGGCGGGCGGAGTTGACGAAACGGTCGAACGAACCAGCGACCTAAGTGAGTTGCCAGAACGCTTGACGTCGTTGCGTAACCACTGAGGGCCAGAGGCACGTGCGTTGCTGCGTAAGGGCGCGAGATAAGCCCCCCTTCCCCCAGGTGCAAGCGCAATTCCCCCGGAAAGGGAAAAAAATCTGGCTTGAACCACCTCGCTGTCCCCTCATGTCCCGGCCTGCAGACGTTTGCTCGGGAAGCGTCCTTGGACATCGGCCCCTCTGAGGTGACGAAGGCAGACAACAAGTCGCCCTCCCCGGAACAGCCGCGCAAGCGGCGGTCCTGGTGGCGCATGACTTCGGCGACCTTTCTGGCCCTGATCACGGACCGCGCTTCGATGGCCGCAGCGGGTTGCGCGTTCTACGCCACGCTCGCCCTGTTTCCGGCGATCAGCACCCTGGTATCGGTCTATGGGCTGGTGTTCGACCGCGAAACCATCGAGCAGCAACTGAGGGTGCTGCGAGGGTTGCTGCCGCCGCAGGCATTCGAACTCATTGTCAACCGGGTGCATGACCTGGTGACGCAGCCGGCGAGCCAGCTCGGGATCAAGCTTGTGGTAGGATCGGTTATCACGTTCTGGAGCGCAGCAACGGGCACGAAGTCTCTGCTATCCGCCTTGAACGTGGCGTACAACGTCAACGAGCAACGCAGCTTTCTCGTGTTTCAGGCGGTCACTCTTGGAATGACGTTCGCCGCGATGCTGCTCGTGGTGCTGGGTATTGCGGTCCTGGTATTCATCCCGGTCGTGATCAATTTCGTCGGCCTTGGAGCCGAATCCGGCCAGTTGATCCATGCCGCCGGAAGCATCATGCTCATCATTTTCGCATTCGGATCGATATTCGCACTGTTCCGCATCGGCCCGTCACGCCTGATACGCAGTGACCAGCGCATCCTTCCGGGCGTGGCGGCCGCGACTTTGCTGTGGCTTGGCGCCTCTGCCTGCTTAAACTTCTACGTTGCGAACCTCAACAACCTTGGCGCCACCTATGGCTCCATCGCGGCAGTGGTCGGCATCATGTTGTGGTTTTATTTGACGGCATACGCGATCCTGGTTGGCGCCGAGTTCAACGCACAGCTTGAATCTGGCGCCACGCGTCATAGAGCCGGCACAGGGCAGGTCCCTCCGTCCTGATCGGTCGGTTACCTTACTCTCTCGTTCACTCTCTCGTTCACTCTCTCGTTCACTCTCTCGTTCACTCTCTCGTTCACTCTCTCGTTCACTCTCTCGTTCACTTCTCCTATCCGTTCTTGACTACCCTTGTCAGCTCAGGCAAACCTGGCCTGGAACGGACAGGGAACGCCCCAATGCCCAAATCGCAAATGCCCGAAATCGCAAATAAGGAATACGCGAGACACGCTCGACCGAGCCGAGATCGCTGCCCTGGAACGCGCCGGAATGCCGGATCCAGAACCGCAAATGGCCACGCCCGGCCTCGCGCAACGCGGGCGCGGGGCGACAGTGAACCCGCCCGTCCGTTACTATGCGGCCTCTGCAAGCCCGTTCGATGACGGGTGGGACACCATGGCCGAGCTTGCCGAGCTGCCGGCGCTCAGGACCGAGCTGATCCGTGACGCATCACGTTCGGCAATCAGCTGGAACAGCTCGCCGGACATCGGTTTCGATCGGGCAGTCAACCCTTATCGGGGATGCGAGCATGGCTGCGTTTACTGTTACGCCCGACCGAGCCATGCCTATCTCGGCTATTCGCCTGGCCTGGATTTCGAAACCAAGCTGCTGTTCAAACCGGATGTTGCCGAGCTGCTGGAAAAGGAGCTTCGCAAGCCGGGATACCGGCCGAGGACGCTTGTACCTGGGCTCCAACACCGATCCCTATCAGCCCGTCGAGCGGACACTCAAACTCACGCGGGCACTGCTCGAAGTGCTGGATCGCTTCAATCATCCGGTAAGTATCGTCACGAAGTCGGCGGGGGTTCTGCGCGACCTCGACATCCTGTGCAGAATGGCCCGTCGCAACCTTGCCCGCGTATATCTGTCCGTGACGACACTTGAACCCGCACTCGCGCGCAGGATGGAGCCGCGTGCAGCTGCACCGGCGCGCCGCCTGCAGGCGGTACAGGAACTTACGAAAGCTGCGGTACCCACCGGGGTCATGGTGGCACCGATGATCCCCGGATTGAACGATATGGAGATGGAACGCATTATCGAAGCGTCGGCGCGCGCCGGAGCAAAGCATGCCGCTTATGTGTTACTGCGGCTGCCTTACGAGCTGCGCCAGATTTTCGAGGACTGGCTGGCGGCACACTTCCCGGACCGCGCCCGCCATATCCTCAGCCTTATTCGCGAGACGCGGTCCGGCGCGCTGTCGGACGCCCGCTTCCACCATCGTTTCTCCGGACAGGGCGTGTATGCCGACCTTCTGCTCAGGCGTTTCACCAGGGCGGCGCGCCAGTGGGGTCTTGACCAGGCCCGCGAAGGTCTGGACTGCACGCAGTTCGGGCTGCCGAAAACCGACATGGCGGAACCTGCGCAGCTTGCGCTTTTCTGATCGCTTCTCTCGACCCCAGGGACGTGGCACACAACCGTCCTGTCATGACCGAGACAAATGTCATTGTCGGCGCGGGACAAGCTGGCGGCTGGGCGGCCATGGCCATGCGGCAGGCCGGCTTCACGGGGCGCATCCTGCTCATTGGGGAAGAAGTCTGGCAGCCTTACGAACGGCCGCCGCTTTCAAAGGCGATGCTCACCTCGCCCGACGAGCCGGAGATTCTCTATTTTCACGACCGTGGCCGGTACCGACGAACAGCAAATCGAGCTGCGGCTCGGTGAGGCAGTCGAGGCGATCCACCCCGAACAGCATTGCGTGGAGCTGCGCAATGGAGAGCAGATTTTTTTCGACCGTCTGCTCCTGGCGACAGGCGGACGGGCGCGCCCGCTTCCCATTCCCGGGGGAGAAAACGCCCTCATGCTACGTACCCGCAGAGGACTCGCGCCGCCTGCGGCAGCTTTTGAGGTCTGCGCCGCGTGTCGTAGGCATCGGCGCGGGCGTGATCGGGTTGGAAATCGCCGCCTCTGCGCGCGCGTGCGGGTGCGATGTTACCGTCCTTGAAGCAGCCCCCCGGCCCCTCGGCCGCTGCATGTCGGCGGAAGCCGCGGTTTTCGTAACAGGCCTGCATCAGCGGGCAGGCGCCGAGATTCGCACCGGCGTCATGATCGAGGCAATCGAACCGGAAGGGCGGGGCGGGCACCGCGTCCATTGCACCGGCGGGGAAAGCATGCAGGCCGATCTTGTCGTTGCCGGGGTTGGCATGCAGCGCAACGTTGATCTCGCTGCGAGGGCGGGGCTGGAAACCGACAACGGCATCCTTGTCGATGAGCTGTGCCGAACCAGTGCGCCCGATATCTTCGCGGCCGGTGATATCGCCGCGTTCTTTCACCCGTTCTATGACCGCCGCCTTCGCCTCGAGTTCATGGAGGCATGCGCAGAACCAGGGCATCGCCGCCGGCAAAACCATGGCAGGGCAGGAGACGGCTTATGACGATATCCCGTGGTTCTGGACTGATCAGTATGGTGTCAACATTCAGGTGACGGGCCTGCCCGATGATGCGGCGCGCACGATCGTCCGCGTGAACGAAGGCAATCGCTTCCTCGCTGTCCATCTGGCCGTCGATAATTCAATCGTGGCCGTTACGGCAGCCGGCAGCCCACGCGAAATTCGAGCCGGGACGGCGCTGATTCGCTCGCGCCGGCCGCTTGATCCGCTTCTGCTCGCCGATCCCGCCATCCCGTTGCAACAGCTTCTGAAGAGCTGACCGAGGTCATTGCAGCGATGTGATCGATCCGAAGGAAACCGGAACCGCGCCGAGCTGGAGCTGGATGCCGTTACTGGTGCTGGACGTCACACCCGTAGCCGTACCTGTCACGGTGAACGGCAGCGTGGTCGAGCTGCCATCCGCATTCACGGCATTGACCGTGATCCCGTAGGCGCCGTCAGCCAAGCCGGTGCCCGAATTGGATTGGCCGTTCCACTGCCAGCTATTCTGCCCCTGCGTCGCGCTCATAAGCGCGCTCCGCACTGTCTGTCCGCTGGAATTGGTGATGTTTATTGCGACCGGTTCCGCCGATGCCGCGGTGAACGTCACAGCGCCCGATCCGTTCTGCAATGGAATCTGGTTCGATGTGACGGTGACCTGCTTGCCCGCCATCGCCGATCCCTGCATCACCTCGCCCGCCTGAGTGAGCTGGATCAACTGGGTAAGACTGTTGTTCGTGTTGATCTGTTGCTCCACGCCGGAGAACTGCACCAGTTCGGAAGTGAATTCGTTGGTATCCAGAGGGCTCGTCGGATCCTGATTCTGCAACTGCGTCATCAGCATGTTGAGGAAGTCCGAAAAGTTTCCGGAAAGCTCGCCAAGAGCATTCTGTCCGGTCTGCGCGGTCTGCGACGCTTGCGTGGCCGCCGAGGCCGACTGTTGTGCTGCAACCGCAGCGACGCTGCTCATGATCCGTGTCTCCTGTCCTACGCGATTACGTTGAGGCCGGCCGAGTTCCAGATCGCGGGAGCCGGACCGAGATCATCCTGATCGGCGGAGGCGCCTGACACCGCGGCGCGCGCGACGCCGGATCTGCCGGAGTTCCCGGAGCGCCCCTCCCCAGCTGGGGTCTGTCCCCCGCCGGAGTGGCCCAGAAGCAGAACCACGTTGCGCCCCTCGGGCGGCACGCCCGCCTGGTCCAATGCCTGGTGGAGCCGAGGCTGGTCGTGCAGCAAAAGATTTAGTGTCTGCGCGTGTTCAACTCTGATCTCCACCTTCGGCGGGGCATCAGGCGGGCGGTCGATGCGGATCTGCAGACTGCCGAGCTCCGGTGGAGAAAGGCGGATCGTCACCCGCTGCGGGGTGAAGGAATGCGCGACCGCGACGGCTGGCAGATTCGGCGCAAACGTCGGCGGCGGAGATTGGACAGCCGGAGAATCCGCTTGTGCAGAGTCCGGGCGGTGCGCGGCCATAAGCGGCGCAGGTTCGCTGGCGGCGGGAGCCGGCTGGGGCGCTGGTGGCGCGTGCAGGACATCCGGCAGAGCCGGCGATACATGAGCAGCAGACTGAGGCTGAACCGACGGTGGCGCGACCTGCGCGGCATCATGCGGGTCCTGTTGCGTGACATGATCCGGCTTGCGCGCGCTCTCCGGAACTGGCGGCTGGTCCAGCCCCGGCCTGGCCGCTGTTGCGACAGTGGTTGCCGCGGCATGACTGGGCTTGGCGGTCGAAGCGGCGCCTTCAACCGGCGCATCCCTGCCTGCGCCATCTGCGGCAGCCGGCGCTGAGATCTCCCCAATGCCGGCGGTGTACTGCACGGCAGGCTCGGCTACGGATAGCGACGTATCCTTGGCTCCGTGCGTCTGAGCCTCTGGTGGTTGAGGCCATTTCGCAGGCCCCATCCACAAACGTGCGTTCATTGCGCGTCCGCTGGCTTTGGTGTGTTCGGCCGGAATTTCCGGCGCCGGCAGGTCGGCGGAAAGCTGTGGTCCCAACGCGGGAGGCTTTGCCCCGCGAGGCGAGGACTTGCCATCGCCGGGTTGCTGCGGGTCAGCGCCGGACTGCTGCCTGGGTTCAGGCAAAGCATTCACCAGATCATCAAAGGCGCCATCCGGCCGAGCGGCGGCCAAAGTTATGCCGGCCGGTGCGGACCGGGCAGAGTGGGCCGAAGCGGGCGTGATCCGGGCAACCATCAACCCGCCTCCAGCAAATCTCCTGCCAACTCCGGAGGTCCCCGCTGGAGCAGATCGTACTTGACTGGAAACGCCGCGTTTCCGGAAGCGCGTGTATCTGCTCTAGGGCCGCTCGGGGCGGCAACCCGGCACATCATGCCGGGTCTAACATGCCGCCCAGGGCGCCGCCGCCGCGCCGGCGACCGCGCCGCAATCCCCGGTTTCGGCGCACTTGCCTGGAATCCGGCCGATTATCACCTCGAATGATCGCGGGCCCGATGTGGCACGCTTTCTGCCAGAGACATGCCGGACGCAACCGGAAGAATTCGCCCATGTCTCTGTTCGGCGCGCTAAATACAGCCGTAAGCGGATTGACTGCCCAGTCATCCGCATTCGGAAATATCAGCGACAATGTCGCCAACAGTCAGACTGTCGGCTTCAAGGAAGTTGATACGGACTTCATTGACTATCTGACAACCAGCACCAGTCAGCAGAATGATCCAGGGGCGGTGGCGACCCGTCCTGATTACACGAACAGCGTCCAGGGCACGATCACGCAAAGCAGCGACCCGCTTGCACTGGCAATCGCGGGACAGGGTTTTTTTGCGGTTTCCGAGCCGGACGGTGTGGCCGCCAATAACAGCACGCCCACCTTCAACGCTCAGACCTATTATACCCGTACCGGCGACTTCCAGATGGACAAGAACGGCTATCTGGTCAACAGCGCCGGAGAGTACCTTCAGGGCTGGTCAACTGACCCGACGACCGGTGCGGCTGATCAGTCGCAGCTTGGGCCGATTCAGATCACGCAGGACCAGTTCAATCCGATCGCGACGACACAGGTCGGAATATCCGCCAATCTTCCGGCCGGAGCTTCCTCGGCAACGACCGCGTCCTCTCAGGTTGACGTCTATGATTCGGTCGGCCAACAGCACACGCTTACGCTGAACTGGACGCCGCCGACCGCGCCGGCGACGGCATGGACCCTGGGAATAACCGACGAAACGGGTGCGAGCATCGGCGGTGGAACGGTCGATTTCGGCACGGGCGGCCTGCCGTCCGGAACGATCAGTGCCATCAATGGCACCACAGGGACCAGCGGCAACCCGGCGTCGGTTTCGCTGACCCCAAGCTGGAGCAGTTCGCCGATCACCCTTAATCTCGGGAATTTCGGACAGGGCAACGGCGTCACGCAATTTGCGGCCAGCGCGTACAGCCTTCGCAATCTGAGCCAGAATGGAGTTCCGCCGGGGTCGTTCACCGGGATCACGATCAACAGCACCGGCGAGGTACTGGCAAACTATAACAACGGCCAGTCCCAGCCGATTGCCCAGGTCCCGATCGTCACCTTCGCGGACCCCTCGGCCCTGCAGCGACAGAACGGGGAGGCGTTCACGGCGACGTCTGACTCGGGAAATGCCATCGCGCAGGCCGTTAACACCAATGGCGCCGGCAATCTGGTTACCGGTTCGGTCGAAAGCTCCAACGTGGATATTGCCACTGAGTTCAGCAAGCTGATCGTGGCGCAGCAGGCTTATAGCGCCAATGCAAAGATGATCACCACCGCTGACACGCTGCTGCAGACCACCATCAACATGAAGACCTGATAAATCTCTCTGCGTCCCTTTCAATTGCCGGCAGCGGTCTCGCCAGCATAAACGCACAGCTGGCGGTGCTGTCGCATAACGTCGCGAATGCCAGCACGCCCGGCTACGTTGAGGAGACGGTGCCGCTCCAGGCGCTCGATGCCGCCGGAACCGGCATGGGTGTTATCGCCGGACCTGCGACGCTCAGCGTCGATGACCCCGCCTTGCAGCAAGCGGTTCTGACGCAGAACGCCACGGTCGGCAATTTCCAGACCACAAGCAACGCCTTGTCATCGCTTGAATCCGTTGATGGCGCGCCTGGCCAGGGCAGTGATCTTGGAAGTCTTCTGGGAAACCTCCAGGACGCGTTTTCGACACTGCTCAATGACCCATCGAACCAGACACAGCAAACCGCGGTGGTGAGCGTCGCGGCATCGCTTGCCCAGGGCCTCAATACCCGGTCGGAAGCCGTTACCGCGCAGCGGCAGTCGGCCCAGGATGACATCGTCGCCTCCGTGAACAGCATCAACACGGCGCTTTCATCCATCGGATCGCTGAGCAACCAGATCATGCAGGCCAAGGCAGCGGGAACGAGCACGGCTGGCCTTGAGAACCAGCGCAACACCCAGATCGCCTCCCTTTCGCAGCTGCTTGACATCAACGTGCTGCCGCAAAGCAACGGAGATGTTCTCATAACAACACAATCCGGACTTGAGCTGCCGATCCATGGCACCTCCCCGCCACTGAGCATGTCGTCCGCGAATGTGCAGCCGGGCGCCTACTACCCTGGCGGCGGCCTTCCCGCAGTCACGCTGAACGGCCTGGATGTCACGACCGCGATTACCGGTGGCCAACTCGGCGCAGATATATCGCTGCGGGACAATATTCTGCCCTCACAACAGGCCGCTCTCGATGAGTTTTCCGAAAATCTTGCCAGCCGCTTCGCCGGCCAAGGCCTGACGCTGTTTACCGATGGCAGCGGCAGCGTCCCTTCACCCTCGGGTCCTCTTGCTCAGAGCGGTTATGTCGGGTTCGCCGGCACGATCCAGGTGAACCCGGCCGTTCAAGCCAACCCGTCGCTGGTCCGTGACGGAACGCCCTCGGTCAACAGCACCGGGAGTGCCGGCTTCAACACCATCGTAACGAATGTTCTGGCCGGCACCTTCGGCACATCCGGACCTGCGCCTTCGGCCACCGGTCTCGGCCCCGCCGGAAACCTGAGCCTGCCTTACACCGCACCAGCCGACCTCGCTGCGTTTGCAAGCGACATCAGCGGCAGCCTCGCTGCCGCAACCAGCAGAGCATCTGGTCAATTGCAGACGGAACAGGGCGTGCAAACGACTTTGACGCAACGCCTGTCCTCGGAAACCGGGGTAAGCATCGATACTGAGATGTCGCACATGATCGCGCTGCAGAACGCGTATGCTGCGAATGCACGTGTGTTGACGACGGTTCAATCCATGTTCGAGCAGCTCTTTGCGATCACGCCGGCAACATGAGCGCGATCACCTCTCTTACGCTGTCCGATTTCGGCGCGTTATCCGGCCTCGTTGCCGATGCGGCCTCCACACGGCAGAAACTCGACCAGCTCACGGAGCAGGCAAGCAGCGGTTATGTGGCCCAGAACTACGCCGGCCTGGGGTCCGGGGCTTCGGTTTCGCTCGATTTGAACCCGGTCCTTGGTCACCTGCAGACCTGGCAAAACAATATTGCAGCGGCCACCGGCAACATGCAGGTTACGCAGGGCGCGATGACGCAGATCCAGCAGATCGCATCCGATCTGCTGACCCAGTTGAACAATCTTCCAGGCACCGACGGCTCGGAAATCGACACCATCGCCGCCTCCGCCCGCGACGATCTCTCCCAGGTGGCCAACCTGCTCGATTCGACCAATGGCAATACGTATGTCTTCGCAGGGACCGACAGCGCCAATCCGCCCGTTCCCAATCCCGATGCCATCACCTCGTCCGGGTTTTTCACCCAGATCGCCGCGGCGCTCGGCAATCTTGCCACAGCCGGCCCCTCGGCCACGGCGGCAGCCACGCTCGCGATCGCGTCGTCCAACGCGTCCGGCACAACCCCATTCTCAGCCACCATCGGCTCCATCCCGGTCATCCAGACGGAAGCGAGCCAGACGCAGCAAACGGGGCTTCTGGCCAACGCCAACGCCGCGGTCGCGTCCACCGGCAGCTCCACCACCGGTTCCTATATGCGCGACTTGATGCGCGCGTTGGCGACCGTAGGATCGCTATCAAGCTCGCAGCAGAACGACCCCGGCCTGACTGCTCTTGTGCAGGACACGCGTACCAGCCTCACCGGAGCCATCAGCGCGATGGCGGAGGACGTTGGTGTGCTGGGCAACCAGCAAACAACCTTGACGACGGACGCGCAGACGCTTCAGCAGACGGCGACGGCACTGACCACGCAATTGTCCTCGGTGCAGGACGTCGACATGGCGCAGACGCTGTCGAATATCACTCAGGTTCAAACGCAATTGCAGGCTTCATACCAGCTCATCTCGAACATGAGCGGCCTGTCTTTGGCAAAATTTCTGCCGGCCGGCTGATATCGCTCCGCGGCTTTCACCGGACGTTAAGAATCGGTCGGCAAGATGCCGTCATGTCTGCAAAACGCGGAGTTTTCTCAACCTCTATGGGCAAGGGAAGATACCATGTCCGGAACTCTTAATTCCGTTAATACCAACGTAGGTGCGATGGTCGCGCTGGAAGCGCTCAACAGCACCAACATGCAGCTCAACGCGACACAGAAGCAGATCTCCACCGGCTTCCGCGTTTCCGACGCCACCGATGATGGAGCCGCCTATGCGGTCGCACAGTCCGTGCGCTCCGACGTCAATGCGTTGACGAGCGCCAACCAGCAGCTCGGGGGCGTTCAGGGGCTGCTCTCCACCACCAGCGCCAGCCTGAACGACGTCTCGAACACACTCAGCAGCATGCGGGATGTGCTGTTAGCACTGGCGAACAGCAATACTAACGCCAATGAGCGTACGCAATATGCGTCGCAGTACGCGACACTGTTGCAGAACGTCAAAGGCTTTATCCAGGATGCCAACTACAGCGGCAAGACGCTGATCGGTAACCTGACCGGCAGCAATGGCACGTTCGCGTCGGTGTCGGTTGTGCGCAACGAGGTAGGTTCTACCTACGGGATCGCAACCTTCAGCGGCTCGGCGCTGTACAGCGCCATCACCTTCACCACGCTGCTGGGACACTCCACCACAACCGCGCTCGGTTCGATTTCCGCCCTGATCACGGGGTCCGGGACTTTCATCACACAGTTCAATTCCGTAGGGACGGCGCTGAATACTTACGGCGCGGCCACCAACTACGTGAACAATCAGGTTAACTACAACGACGACAAGATCGATGCTCTGAACACCGGTCTTGGCGCGCTGGTGGATGCCGACATGGCGAAGGAATCCGCAGCGTTACAGTCCCTGCAGATCCGTCAGCAGCTCGGCACGCAAGCGCTCACGCTCGCGGATCAGGCGCCGCAGACACTGCTGAGCCTGGTCAAGAACGCCTGAAACCGGCGGGGCCGGTCCCGCCGGTCCCGCCCCTTTCGCAGAGGCATTATGTCGAATCTGGTTCTTGAGCTCCGGCAGGGCGATCTTATGGTTGTCAACGGCGCGCCGATCCGGTTCCGCACAAAGAGCCGGATCGAGCTCACCGCCAAGGCGCGCTTCCTGTTCGGCAAGCAGATCATGCCGCCCGATCAGGCGGACAGCCCGGCGCGGCGAATCTATTTCGCCCTTCAGTCGGCGTATATCGGCAACGATGAGGAGCGCGTCCGCGCGCTCGAGTCGGCGCGTGTCTTGATCAAGGAGTTCCAGGCGGCGACCACGTCAAAGCTCGCACGTGAAATCCTCGATCAGGCGATGGCGCTTGTTGCTGATGACGAATGCTACCGGGCGCTTAAGCTCGTGCGTCAGATTATCCGTCATGAGGACAGCGTGCTTGGCCGCCGACCGGCCGAGCACGCGCCCCTCCAGAAAGGAGAAATAACTTCACCATGCAGACCATAGCCGACGCCGCACGCGCCTACCAGGCAGCTGCCTCACACCGTAGCATGCGCGAGCAGCAGGCGGACGTATTCCGCTGGGCAAACGGCGGCCTTCGCAAAGGCCGTTCAGCGGATCCGGTCACTCGGGCACGGGCATTGGCAGACAACCGGCGCCTCTGGGCCACGGTGGTCAATCTGATGCAGGACCCGGCCAATCCGCTGCCCGCACCGCTTCGCGGCTCCATCATCTCTCTGGCAGGAGCCGTACAGCGGGACATGGACCGGGAAGCGCCTGATTTCGATTTTTTGATAGCAACTAACGAAAATATCGCGGCAGGACTTGCTGCTCAACCCTGATGGGCTCACCATGAGTGCGTCGATAACCTCTCTGCTGTCGTCCGCTATACAAACCCCGAGCACGATAACCTCACTTCTTCTCACTGCCAGTACAGGCGGCACGATCGCCAGCACCGAAAACCCCATAACAGCCTTGACAACTGCGGAGCAGGACCAGTCACAGGAACTGAAGGCGACCGCCGAGGAGCCACAGGTGCAACGGGCGATACAAGCGTTCACCACGGCGGTCCAGAATGCGACGAGTCCGCAACAGCTGCTATCGAACCCACAGGCTCTGCAGGTGCTGCTCACCGCAAATGGCCTTGGCGACCAGGCATCCTATACGGCCCTGGCCACCAAGACGCTGCTGTCGAATGTTAACGACCCGAATGCGCTCGTCAACCAACTTACCGATACAAGATGGAAGAGTGTCGTCCAGACCTACGACTTCGCGAACAAGGGCCTCTCCGTCATCCAGCAGCCACAGGTTATCCAGACGATCGCCAACGGCTACGCCGAAATCACCTGGCGCCAGTCCCTGGATGCAACGACGCCTGGCCTGTCGGACGCCCTGACGTTTCGGCAGGAGGCATCATCGATAACATCGGTGGACCAGATCCTTGGCGACCCGGTTCTTCGCACCGTCGTCACCACCACACTCGGCATACCGGAGCAGATCGCTTTTCAGTCCCTTACAGCGCAGGAAACCGCAATCAGCTCTCGCCTCGATATCAGCAAGTTCCAGAGTCCGCAGTTTGTAGAGAGCTTCACCCAGCGATACCTGATCGCCGCGTCTCAGGCTGCCCAGACCTCGTCGGGAACATCGACCACAAGCCTCGAGGCGCTCGCCGTTCGCGCACAGGGAATCACCGTCTGAACAAATCGACCAGGAAAGCTGCAAAATGCAGGAGTCCCTTACGCTTGAGCGGCACACGCTTGTTGCCAACATCAACCAGCTTCTGGCGGCGGGCCGCGTCGGTCCGGCAAAGCCCCTCGTGGCTGCCCTTCGCCGCACGTCTCCCGGACATGCGTGTGTCTCCGAGCTCGCGGCTCGGCTCGCGATCATGCAGGGCGACACCAGAACCGCACAAACCGAACTGGACCACGGCCTGTCACTCAATCCGCTGGAGCCGGCACTGCTGCGCTCCCGGGCCGACCTCAGGCGTCGGCTCGGTGATGTCGTGGGCGCCGCCCAGGATGCCGCGGAGGCGGTCATCGCTGATCCGCGCAACGCGACGGGTAAAGCCATCCTGGGTATTCTCATGGTGGAACTCGGGCGTCCAAAGGACGGAGTTGCCTGCCTCGAGGAAGCGGTCGCGTCCGAGCCGGGCCTGCCGGATTTCCGCGAGGCACTGGCCCAGGCGCAGGCAGCCGGTGATAATGAGGATGCGGCCGCCGCTACGCTGAACGATGCGATCAATTCAGCACCGGCTCATATCGGCGTCCGCAACGCCGCGGTGCTGCTCGCCCTCCGTCGAGGACGGTTCGCAGACGCGGTGGCGCTCGCCGAGGATGCCCGTCAGTACGGCCACGCCGATGCCCGTCTGTTCGGCCTCAAAGCCCATGCACTGTCCCGCCTTGGCCGCTCAGAAGAAGCCGCGGAAACCTATGCCGAGGCTCTCAGGCTGGGTCCAGCCGACGCTTACGTGCGCCATCTGGTTTCCACAACGGGCGCCCGGCCCGGCGATGATCGTGCACCCCCCGAATATCTCCGCGCTCTTTTCGACAATTACGCCGAAAGATTTAAGTCCAGCCTGATCGGGCTTGGCTATCGCATCCCTGGCGTGATCCGCCATGCGATCGAAACACACGTAAACCTGCCGGCCGGCGGCCTGCACGGTCCGGCCCTCGACCTCGGGTGTGGCACCGGACTTGTCGCCGTCGCCCTGCATGACCTGCCGATCGGCCCGATTTACGGCGTCGATATTTCCCGCCGCATGCTCGAACTCGCCGACCAAAAAAAGCTCTACGCCTCCCTTCGCGAGGCCGATCTTCTGGACGTGCTGAACGAACCGGAGCCTTCTTACCAGCTCATCTTCGCCGCCGACGTCCTGTGCTATTTTGGCGACCTGGGTCGTGTTCTTCGGGCGAGCTTCAGCCGGTTATGCCCTGGCGGTCTTCTGCTCGCATCGGTTGAAGAAGCGGCCCCCGACCTGACGGCAGGACGCGGTTGGCGTCTCGGTCCTCATGGCCGCTATGCCCACGCCGCCAGATATCTCGAAGACATCTCCCGTGCAGCCGGATTCGACGTGACCGCCAGCACCCAAGAGGTTGTTCGCCTTGAGGCTGGAGCACCGGTTCACGGCCGTTTCGCCGTTTTGCGCCGCCCAGCTCAATGAGCGCCACACTCGAAAATCTCTCGCACCCCGATGCACTCGCGACATTGCGCACCGCAGCCGCGGCCGGGGATCAGTCTCCAGTCACTCTGCTGAACCTGGCGATCGCCAGGGATCGCACCGGCGACATTACCGGCGGGCGCGCAATGATGCAGGAGATCGCTGCCTGGTTGCCCGGCTGGGATGAGCCGAAACTTCGGCTTGCCGAGAGCTTCCGGCGGCAGAACCGTGCTGATGAAGCCATCCAGGCCTACGCCGAGGTTCTGGAGATCAATCCTCGCCGGGAGGAAGCGCTGGTTGCCCGTGCGGTCCTGCTGATCCAGCGGAACGACCCCGCGGCCGCTCGCTCGCTTCTGCTGCGATGCGCCGGCATCAACCCTCTCAACCCCGACGCATGGGATGCACTCGGCCTCGCGCTGACGATGGAAAGCGACTTCCGTATGGCGGAGACGGCCTTCGCAGAAGCAAGCCGGCTTCGCCCTGGAAATCTCGATTACGCACTGCACTGTGTAGAGGCTGCACACAAATCGGGGCGAATCGAACAGGAAGTCGCCCGTCTGGAAGCAGCCGTCGAAGCCGATCCCCTCGATGGCGTTCGGCTGACAGCCTTGTCTCTGGCCCTCGAGCGCGCTGGAAAACGGCGTGCAGCCGCCGATATGGCCGAGGCTGCAACGCTGCTCGCCCCTGAGAGTGCCCCGACCGCAATACTGGCCGGTGTGTTGCTGGCTCGCGACAACCGGTTGCCGGAAGCCGAGCGAAGCCTTCGACAGGCAACAAGTCTCGCTCCCGATAATCCTGACGCCTGCAACGACCATGCTGCGGTCCTGATGCGCATGCATCGTCATGCGGAGGCGCGCACCCGGTTGACGAGCTTGATAGAGCGTCACGGTGAGGCCTCGAAGGTACTTTGCAACCTCGCCACCGCGGAGGTTTCGCTCGGGCTGCAACAGCAGGGCGTGGCGACCGCGCGCCGAGCGATCGCGTTGGATCCGCGCGATGCCTATGGGCAGCGCACGTTGCTTAACGCCCTTCCCTACCAATACGGTGTTACGGGCGGGGAAATGCTCACCACGGCCCACACGTTGTCAAATCTTCTGCCACACCCACCGTCGCCGGATTTTGCTCTCTCCCCCAATGCGGACCGGCGGCTTCGGATCGGACTTCTGTCCGGATCGTTGCGTACGCATCCGGTCGGCTGGCTGACCATCGCCGGCTTCGAGAATATCGACCCGAAGGAATTCGAGCTTGTGTGCCTCGCTCAAACTACACCCACTGATCCACTGGCCCGGCGCTTCCGCACCATTGCGTCGGAATGGCACGATATCAGTCCACTCGACGACGCTGCTGCTGCAGCCCTGGCACGCGAGAGACGCATCGATATCCTTATTGACCTTGGCGGCTACGGAGATTCGGGGCGGATGACGGCTTGCGTCCACCGGGGCGCGCCGGTCCAAATAAAATGGGTGGGTATGCAGAACCATTCTTCCGGCCTGCCGGAGATGGACTGGATGATCGCCGATCGCTGGCAAATCCCCCGTGAGCATGAACCATTATACAGCGAGCGCATCCTTCGCCTGCCGGACGGTTACGTGTGCTACAGCCCGCCGCCCTATGCGCCCGATGTCGGGCCGCTCCCTACGGAGCGCAATGGCTACATCACCTTTGGCTGCTTTAACAATCTCGCGAAGATCACACCGGAAGCCATCCAGGTCTGGGCAGCAATCTTACGCCACCTTCCCGAATCCCGCCTTGTGCTGAAAACACATCAGTTCTCGGAAGCCGGCCCGCGGGAGTTTATACACGCAGCCTTCGAGAACTCTCGGCATCGCCCCGGGCCGAATCGAACTCCGTGGCGCTTCGCCGCACCGCGAGTTCATGGCTCAGTACAACGACATCGACCTCGTGCTGGACCCGTTCCCCTACTCCGGCGGGCTCACCACCTGCGAGGCGCTGTGGATGGGCGTTCCCACGGTAAGCGTTCCAGGCGATACTTTCTCGTCCCGGCATTCGGCCAGCCATCTCAGCAATGCCGGACTGCCGGACTGGATTGCCGATGATCTCGCATCCTACAAAGATCTCGCCATCAGTAAGGCACGTAATATCTCCGCCCTGGCCCATCTGCGGGCGAATCTGCGGAAGCAGGTAAAGGCCAGTCCCCTGTGCAACGCACCCCGGTTCGGCTCAAGCCTGAGCAGCGCACTTCGCTTCGCCTGGCGCGAATGGTGCGTTCGGTACGATTGTCATTAACCTCGTAGCAACAGCCAAACGCGATACTGACGGCTGACCGAGGAGGCATTTTCTGTGGCTGCGGCTCCGACTGTCGACGTAAATTTGATCGTCCACAACTCCGCCCATACAGTGGGTCTGGCGATCGAGAGCGTGCTCTCACAGACCTGGTCGGCAATAAACCTGACGATCATCGATGACGGGTCGACCGATCACACGCTGGATGTGGTGCGCGACTATGCAGATCGCGATCCCAGGGTGCACATCAAGCGAAACCGGATCAATGGCGGAGCGGTCGCCAACTTTCAGCGCGCGTTCTGGTTCGGTGACTCCGAGTACGTGATGCCCAAATCGGGCGACGACGTGCTGGCGCCCGACTTCATCGCTGCAACGATGGCGGTGCTGTTCGCGCATCCTGATTGCGCCATGTGTCATACCGGCGGCCTGGTGTTCCGCGATGGACGGGTGGAACGCGAATACGCACCCGAACATCGCCTGCATGCCGTCAGCAGAGACCCTGTTGCCCGCGCCTGCCACGTAATGTCCCGCTACACGTCTTCACCCAGCTTTTGGGGCGTTTACCGCCGCGAAGCAGTGGACCGTACATCGCGCCTGCTCGGCGGAGCAGGGTGGGATCACGTGTTCCTCGCGGAAATCGCGGTTGCCGGGGAAATCCGTCACGTACCCGATCTGCTCTACTGGCGGCGCGACGGCGGAAAGCCGGTGCTCCATCTCGCTCGCGCCGCCACCGCACAGGCACAGAACGGGCTCCCGCCGGACGACGAGCTGGGCGAGCAGCATTGGCGGACTCCCTTGATCACCACGGCTTTTCATCACATCCGCATGGCCGCCAACGCCCGTCTGCCCCTGGCCGACCGCCATGCCCTGATCGCGGAGATTCCGCGAATCTTCCGTGCACGCTGGCTTCCGCTTCTCCGCCGCGAGGCGGAGGCTTTCCGGGAGGCCTTGCCGCACCTTCTTGAGGACATTCCGCCGGCCGCTGACCCGGAATCCTATTGGCGGCGTCATCAGCTCCTCGCCGTGGCGGAAGCCTGCGCCGCCATCGTCCCCGAAGTGCCCCTGCCGGCGCTTTCCCCGATAACCGAGGCTGTCGCGTGATGGATGGGGCCGCACGTACGCTGGTTCGCCTCAATATAGGGTGCGGCAGCAATCCTATTCCTGGCTGGCTCAATATCGACCGCGTCGCACGCGCACCCGGCGTCATCACGGATATCGACATCACCACTCTGCCGTATCCGGATGGTTCGATCGATGAAGTCCTGGCCGAGCATGTCTTTGAACATTTCTCCTTCGCGGAAGAAGGGCTGGTCTGGCTTGAAATGGCCCGCACGCTGCGCCAGGGCGGCCGGCTGACAATCGAGGTCCCGGATTTCGAGTGGGTCTGCTCCGCCTTTCTCGCTGCCAACGATGACTGGCAGGACTTCTACATCATCGGTCATCCCGATCATTACGCCGGTTGCGGCCGCAGCCTCGACCAGCGTTGGGGCATCCTGCAAACCATGTTCTTTGGCAATCAGAACGGCGCGGGCCAGTTCCACCGCTCCGCCTACACCGAAGGCAAGTTGCGAGCCATCGCGTCCTCGCTCGGCTTCCAGTCCATCGAAGTCACGCGGCTGTTCAACAAGGGCGGTCAGGCCCTTCGGGCGATCCTGATACGGTAATATACCCTGATAAAGTAATAAACAAGGAACACGGTACGTGCGCATCTTCGTCACCGGCATCGCCGGTTTTCTGGGCAGCCACCTCGCCGAGCGCCTGATCTCCATCGGCCACAACGTGGTCGGATGCGAACTCCCTGCTCGGCGGTGAGCTGGTCAACGTGCCGCCCGACGCAGAGTTTTACCAGTATGACTGCCGCGATTTCAACGCAATGGCCAAGGTGATGCGTGGTTGCGAGGTGATCTATCATTGCGCCGCCACGGCGTATGAAGGCCTGTCGGTTTTTTCCCCCGCGATGATCATGGATAACATCGTCACCGGCTCGGTTTCGGTATTTTCCGCCGCGATTTCCAATTGCGCACGGCGCATCGTGTTCTGCAGCTCCATGGCCCGTTACGGCAGCAACAAAGTGCCCTTTGCGGAGAGCTTCGAACCTCGGCCCCAGGACCCCTACGGGATCGCGAAAGTGGCGGCCGAAAGCGCCTTGATCAACCTGGCGCAGGTGCACGGCATCGAATATGCCATCGCGGTGCCCCACAACATTATCGGTGCACGCCAGAAATTTGATGACCCGTACCGCAACGTCGCCAGTATTATGGCGAACCTCATGCTCCAGGGCCGTTCACCTTTCATCTACGGCGATGGTGAGCAGGTCCGGTGCTTCAGCCATATAGAGGATTGTCTGTCCTGCCTGATGGAGCTTGGCCTCTCCCGGCGAACCCCGGTCGATGTCGTCAATATCGGGCCGGACGAGGATTTCGTCTCCATCAACAAACTGTTCCGTAAACTGAAGGACGTCACGGAATTCGAGGGCCAGGCCATCTATCTGAAGGACCGCCCGCAGGAAGTCCGCAATGCCTTCTGCAGCAGCGAGCGTGCCCGCGACTTGCTCGGCTACCGAACCACCCGTTCCTTGGACGACGGGCTGCGGGACATCGTCGATCACATCCGCACCGTCGGCCCGCGCAGGTTCCGCTACCATCTCGACATCGAAATCCGAAACGAGCGCACGCCTCGCACCTGGACCGACCGCCTGATGTAGCTGATCGCCACGGCGAATCACCCCGGTTGGACAACTCGTTCTGCTGCTGAGTATCCTCTTGCCACACCAGGCAGGGGAACCGGATGGCCCAGACATCAGGCTGGAGCGAACAGTCACTCCAGATAGCGGGATGCAGGCTGCACCTGATGCGGGCAGGCGCTGGCCCGACGGTGTTGGTGCTGCACCACGATATTGGAACCCCCGACCGCCTGCCCTTCTATGACCGCCTTGCCGAACACTTCACGGTTCTGATCCCGCACCACCCCGGCTGGGGGAAATCCGAGCGGCCCTCCTGGCTCCGCAGTGTTCGCGACCTCGCAGCCGTTCACCAGTGGCTGCTCGCCGAACTTGAAATCAACGACTGCGCCCTGCTCGGCCTCGGTTTCGGAGGCTGGGTCGCCGCGGAGATGGCGAGCCTCGCTCCACGCCGGTTCCATCACCTGGCGCTTGTCGGCGCCATGGGAATCAAGCCGCCCGAGGGCGACATTCTCGATCAGGCGGTCCTCAGCTACATCGCTTATCCGCAGGCCGGCTTCCACGACGAAACGGCCTTCAGGCGCGTTTACGGCGATGTCCCGACCGATCAGCTCGAGCAATGGGACATCGCCCGGGAAATGTGCTTCCGCATCGCCTGGAAGCCATACATGTACAGCCAGACCCTCCCGCATCTGCTGGGTGGTGTGCGCAGCAAATCGCTGATCGTGTGGGGCGATGACGACCGGATCGTGCCGCGCAGCGCGGCCGATGCCTACGTCAAGGCCCTGCCATCCCCCCGGCTTGAGATCATCCGCGGTTGCGGCCATTTCGTGGAGATGGAAAAACCCGCGGAACTCGCCGAGCTGGTTACGAACTTCCTGAACTCCCGCTGAGGATCGCCGCCATGCACCTCATGTATTTCACCGAACAGCCCATGTCGGCCTACAACTCCGAAAAGGGCCTGGAGCATGGCGCAACCGCGCTGACCTTCTCCAACAATCACTTCGATCCGGTCGCCGGCAGCCGGCTGTATAACCAGTATCTCGAAGATTACGTCTACGCCGAGGAATGCGGCGCCGACGGCATCATGCTGAACGAGCATCACAACGCCCCCTTCTGCATGCAGGCAAAGTGCAACATCTTCGCTTCCATCCTTGCCGCAGTGACCAGCCGCGTGAAGATCGTGCTGCTCGGCAACCCACTTCCCCTCGCGGAAAATCCGGTACGCCTCGCCGAAGAACTGGCGATGATCGACATGATCTCCAAAGGCCGGCTCGTCTCCGGCTTCGTGCGCGGCGGCGGACAGGAACAGCTCGCGACCGGCGTCAATCCTGCTTATAACCGCGAACGGTTCGAGGAAGCGCACGACCTGATCGTCAAGGCCTGGACGCAGCCAGGCCCGTTCCGCTGGGAAGGCACGCATTATCAGCACCGGGTCGTGAACCCCTGGGCCGTCCCACTGCAGAAACCGTACCCACGCGTCTGGATTCCCGGCGTGCTTTCAAAAGAAACCGTCATCTGGGCGGCGAAGCACCGCTACCCCTACGTTGCGCTGAATACCGCGATCGACGCCACAAAGACGATCTGGGACTTATACTCCAAGGCGGCTGCCGAAGCCGGCTACACCGCGGGGCCTGAAAACTTCGGCTACCTGATCCGCGTGCATGTCCAGGATAACGAGGAAAAGGCCATTCGCAATGCCCGCCAGTTCATGTGGATGCAGGGCGAATTCACCGGACTGGCTCACCCTGTCTGGGCCAACCCCGCCGGCTACTTTTCGCCGTCCGGCCGGCGCGCCTTCGTCGAATTTGCCGTCGGCCGCGCCGCGAACCCGCGCGGACAAATGACATTCGAGCAACAGCTTGCCAGCACCATGATCATTGCCGGCACGCCCGATACCGTTATTCCCCGCCTCAAAATGCTTATTGAACACACCCGCCCCGGCATCATGGGCCTATGGGCCAACGATGGGTCCGTCAGCCCCGAAGACACCCGCACCTGTATCCGCCTGCTCTGCCAGGAGGTGATGCCCGCAATTCGCGAACATGGCAAAACCCTTGGCCTCAACAGCCCGTTCGAAGCCGAACCTCCGGTGAGCATCGAATACTCAGGCGACCTGCGCAGGGCAGCAGCGGAGTAGTAAGATGCTTTCCCACACTGCGGTCGAACGATACAGAACCGAAGGATACTATTTCCCTTTGAACATTCTCTCCCGGACGGAGGCGGCCGATTACCGTGCCCGACTGGGGGAGCACGAAGTCTGCTGGAGCAGCAGCTTTTTCATCAAGGAGTTAGAGGACGTCGATACCAGTATCCTGCCCCCGAAGTTCGCCGGGTTGGCGACAAACTTCGCGATAAGCAGACACGGAAAACAAAGCGTAGCGGCTGGCAAAGCGCCAACGCCGCATTCGTCGTTGTGCAAGGCCGACGTCCCGGAGCCGTGAGATGTGGCATGTCCAATACGACTGACGCGCCAGCAAGGCAGGTTGCCCTGCCCACGGCAAGCGATCTGCTGGGGTTGACCAGTCGCCCGGTGGACACGATTGCGCATCCGGCATGGACCGAGGCGCGCGAGGCAGTGCTGGCTCTCCTCGCCGCCGGCCCCGCCATGATCCTCCTGCTCGGGCCACCGGGGACCGGCAAGACCGCCATGCTGCGCGACCTGGCGACGACGCTTGGTGAATGCGGCCGAACCGTCCGTCTGCTGGCCTTCGGCGACAGCCCGGTGGATGTCGGGCCTGCCGAAATCGTGCTGGTGGATGAAGCGGATCGAATCAGCACGGCGCGGCTGGACGAGCTCCGCAGCCGCGGTGACCTTGCTATCATCCTTGCTGCAGTGCCCGCCAGCCTCGAGCAATTCGCGCCATACGCGGACGCCGCCGTCGTCCGGCTGGCGCCGTTGTCACCGGATGAGGCGTGCGCATTCCTGGCGGAGCGCCTGGCACAGCTGGGACTCCCAAATGGCGCTCTTACCGAGGCAGCATGGTCGCGACTCATTTCCCATGGCCACGGGGTGCCGCGCCTGCTCCTGGCTTTGCTCGGGTTCGCTTTGTTTGTCGCCGCCGAGGAACACGCCGACCGTGTGACCGATGCTCACGTGAAGGAGGCTGTCGAGGCGCGGGGCGGCAGCACCGATCCGGCCGCAGCCGAGCCCCGAGTGGAAGCGCGCCCGGCGCAACGAAGCATCCCCGAAAACGGTTCTGGCACCGTCAAGGCCGCCCGCGCGGAGACTGATCTCACCGGGAGCATTCCCGGGACCGCGTTGGAGCTGACCGGCGCGGCGCCGCCCCCTTCCCCGCCCTCTCCACGGCGTAACCGGGTGATCGCTACAGCGTTCGCGGCGGCGTGTCTCGTCGCCGCAACGATACTGCTCACCTGGGACCACCGGCAAATGCCCGAGACAGCAGCGCCCGGACCCGATGCTTCGGCGGCAACTCTCGCCGCGGCGGATGGGCTGGCGCAGATGGCGAGCGGTTCGCATCCGCTCAGCGATGCACCTGCTTCGGAAAGTACCGCCGCACAGCCTGACCCGGACTCGCCGGCGGACGGGGCATCGTCTGAAGAAGAAGCTGCCACGGCGTCCCCACCGGACACGGTCCCCGTCGCGACCACGCCATTCGGCGCGAATGTGCCGCCCGCGGCCTCGGCGCCCGACCTTCCCCATCGCTGCAGCGACGGCAACTGGACATGGAGCACATGCCCGACCCCTTCGAGACACGTTATGTGGCGGCGGGTACGGCGCTGCGTCGCTGTCCTCGGTAATGCCTGCCTCGGGGCCTCTTACGATTACGTGCGCGCGAAGTGAGAGTCTGAGTTCAGCGCCCATGCGCCCGCCATGATATCCACCGCAACGATGAGTTTGCCTTGACGGCGATTGGTATTACACTGCCCGAATTTCCACCACCTCCGCTGGCACTACCCCGATCTGCGCAGCCACTCCTGTCGTCTACTGCACGCGGCATCAGTGCTCCGGCCTCGGTTGCTTTCGCTCTCCGCCCACATGTTGCAATTATACCCACTAGTACCCCTGCACAGAGGTTTTGACAGGTTGTCTCAGCTCTAGTATCCGATCGCAGAGAAGGGTGAGTTGCGAAGCGCGCACGCTGCGTCGCGTGACTATCACCGCAATATTGTCTCGCAATGCTGGGTTCAGGTTTGGGTTTGGCCATTCGGCAATTCTGAATCCGATACCACGAGTCAACACCAGCCGACGTGCCTTGTATCAAACTATCGTGATATCGCCAGATGAGCCGCCACTCTTATCCCATGCGATGCCTCCGCCTCGACCAAAGCGTTGTGCTACGAAACCCGGAGGCCGATCGGTTCCGCAGTCTCCGCCATCCGGCGGAGCCCGGTGGCAAGGCGCCTGAACATGGGCCATCGCCCCAGGCTCATCAACGGCGAGAGGCGATCAAGCGCCGAGACCGGGCGAGGAGGAGCTTGTCGACATTGGGTGCAGCTACGACGTCAGGTCGCGTCGTGGAGTTGGTGGAAATCGGTAAAGTAGCGACATCTCCAGCGGGTTGAAATTACCGTGTGATGCGGCAACGTCAATGCATTGAGCGGTCGATGATGACGAAGTGCGGCGCCGGTAAGCCATGCGAGACCAGATAGTCGAACGCGTCGAGGTAAAGTAACACTTTGCCGCTCATACACAAACGAGGGAGGGCGCGATGAGCGACCAGTCCGTTCAGGAAGCCAGGCTCTTGTCCGCCGCGGAGTCCGAAGCGGTCGACATAACTCGCGAACCCACGATCGGGGTATTGTCGCGCCTCGAGCTGCAGGCGCTAGCCAAGCGCCTGCGGGAAGCACGCGACCGAGCGCGCGACATCGCCCGTCAGCAACGGCGCGAGATGCGCGGGAAAGCGAAACCGCGCGGAGCGACCCCGGCCAGGGACAATTTTGGGACTCTGGGAAAGGCGGAAGTTCTCGACATGGCGCTCCAACGCATTAGCAACCACCTTCGCGGCAAGCGCGAGGCAGTAGCTGGGAAGGTAACCGCGGCCAAGGCGAAGAAAGCATCCGGCGGTCCACCTCACGCGCCCGGCATCTCGTCTCATGGCGGGGTGAAATCGCTCAAGGAGGCATCGAAGGTGAAGCCGGGCGTTAGTCCGAAGCTGCGCATGGATCCGCGCGAGATCGGGCGAGTGTCGCAAGCAGGCAAAGTCGCGCAGGCTCGTCGCGATTCGAAGAAGGGCTAGTATCCGATCGCAGAGAAGCGTGAGTTGCGAAGCGCGCACGCTTCGTCGCGTGAATCGGATACTCAGACAACCACCGGCGTATCGACTTTCAGAGAAAAGTCGATACTAGCCCCGGAAAGGGATCCCACTGCTGTCCGGTTAGTTGCATTTGGATTGGCGAAGGTCTCTGATCCACAAGCGTTTTCGGCGGATTGCAGGTAGCTTCGATTTGAGCGCCGCGCGCCTCTCTCCGACGATCTTGCGGGGCCAACTCGACCATGAGCACCGGCAAGACGCTGTTTGCGGAATTGTTGGAATTCCTGTCGTGGAGCACATTCAGTCACATGGCCGCGCGCAATAATTGCGATCGTGCGGTGCGGACGCTATCGAGAGTTTGTCGGTCGAGGTGGCGGTCGAAGTCGTGGGGCCTGACGCTCACCCATTCCTCCCGGCCTTCCGAAGAATATGTGGCAAGGACGTCCGCTCACTTGCCTCGATCCGCATCACTGCGATGGCGGGGGTGCCTGCTGCGGCGGGGGCGTTTGCGCTCCAGGCGCTGGCGTGAACGGCTGGGTCGGGGCCTGACCGAAGGGCTGCGTCGGCGCGGCGGGGTTGCTCTGCATCTGCCGTGTCAGATCACTGATGCAGCGCGCAAACGTGTTGTCGGCCGCGGTCGAACCCGCGAGCGAAATCGTCCAGGGCGGTTCGCTACCGGAAGGGAAGCTCAAAATCATCACTCCCGCGCGCCGGAACTGCGGATCGAAAGCGCGGATCCCGTCCGCGCTGAGCGTCCAGAGCAACGACGTCCGATGCCCGCTCGCTTGGAAATCCCAGGGCGCCGCGTGGCCTACGGTCAACATCACCGGGACAGCCAGGTTTTCAGGAATGTTCCAGTCGGGTTTGCTCGCCTCGAAGCTAAGTGCATCGCCGCCAACCACGAATGTCAGGTTCAGCGTCCGCCCGTCGGCGGGATTGTCGGTGCCGATGCCGCAGATCAGCCGTTTGTCGGCATCGGTGCCGCTGAATGCGTGCCAGCCGCCGGCGTGATAATACGTCGTCATCGCAGCCTGGGCGCTTCCCGCCGCCAGAAGCAGAATGCTGCAGGCGATAAGGCTTCGCATCGTTCCCTCCGTCCCGGGCCGCAGGCTGGCATGTGCCCGGCCGGGGTGATAGCCGCCCCACCCTTCCGGTCACAGCCCGGCGCAACGCCTCTACTCTCCCGATAGTTCCCGCCGCCGCCGGTCCAGCTCCTCGCTGTAGCGCCGCAGCGCATACTGTTCGGTCAACAGCCCGATCACGTGCTTGGTGTCCGGCCCGTCCACCACGGCGAGCGCATCGCTCTCGGCGTTCTCGAACATGGAGATGGCTTCCTTGATGGCCATCTGCGGCAACAGCATCGAGTTCGCCGTAATGCACCACATCGGCGATGGTGTGTCCGTCCGAGTCGTCCGCGTGGGCCTCGGCCACCAGCGCGATCCCGGCATAGCGGTCCTCGGCGTCGATCACCACGACCCGCTGGATCGAACCCAGCGGGAAGTCCCGCCGGAACATGGGCAGCGGCATCTCGGCCCGCACCGTTCGCACCTCGCGCCGCATCATCCGTCCCACCGTCAGATTGCGCATCCAGCCGATATCCACCGCGCTGCGGATCGCCTCGCCCCGCAGATGGAAGCGCCAGGTCGCGAACGAGTAGCCGAAGGTCCGCCGGACGGTAATCGACGACAGCACGCAGGCGCCCAGAACCGCGATCGTCAGCGGCAGGTTGCCAGTGGCCTCCAGGGCCAGGAACCCCATCGTGAGCGGCCCGCCGATGATGGCGACCGCCATGCCACTCATGCCGACCACGGCCGTGATCTGGGTGGAGACCGAATGTCCGGTGCTGAGCAGGGCGAGGCCGGTGCCGAAAAATTTGCCGAACAGGGCGCCGAGGAAAAGGGAGGCAAAGAACAGGCCGCCGCGGAAGCCGGACCCGATCGAAATGGCCGAGGCGCACGCCTTCAGAATGACCAGCAGTCCCAGCCACCAGAGGGACTCCGGCGTCTGGATGACAAAACCGATGGCACCGTGGCCGGAGGACAGCACCGCCGGCGTATTGAGGGCCAGAAGCCCCACCGCGACACCGCCGATAGCAGGTCGCAGCCAGCTCGGGATGCCGCTCTTGCGGAACAGCCCCTCCATCAGGGTGACGCAGCGCATGATGGCGATGGCGACCAGCGCGCACAGTATGCCAAGCGCCAGGATCGGCACGTAATCCTCGGGCCGGAGTGACGGCAGGATCAGCGACAGGTCGAACGGGGCGTGGCCCAGTCCATGCAGAACGGAGACGGCGACGAGGGCCGCGACGGCCACGGGCGCAAACGTGCCCAGCGTGTACGTGCCGATGATCAGTTCGAAGCCGTAGAACGCCCCCGTCAGGGGTCCGTTGAAGGCGGCGGAGATCGCGCCGGCTGCGCCGCACCCAACCAGCACCCGCATGTCGCTCCGTCGCAGCCGGAACATGCGGCCCAGCCGCGACGCCAGCCCGGCACCCATCTGGGTGTAGCCGGCTTCCAGCCCGATCGACGCGCCCACCCCGTTGGAGATGATCGTCTGCAGCATCACCACGAGGCTGTCGCTGAGCGACATGCGGCCGCCGTACAGCGCATTGGCCTCGATCGGGTCCACGGCCCGGGTCCGGCGTGGCCAGAAGCGGGCCACCGCCAGCCCGAACAGGCCGAGTGCCAGCCCGCCAAGCGGCGGGACCAGGGCCGAGGCCCAGGGGTTGACCACCGGCATGGCGCTGAGGTGCTGGTCGAAATCGATTCCGAACAGGATCACATGCGCTGCCTGCGCCGCGGCGGTCATGAGGAAAACGATCACGCCCGTGGCGGCACCGACGAAGGCCGCCAGCACCACCAGCCATATTTCGTCGGTCCGGACGAGCGCGCGCAGCGTCTGCGGTGCGTGCAGCACCGCTTCTCCGAGCGGGCGGTGCCGATGATGCCGCGGGGTCGGGGGTCTCAGGGCACGCTCGCTCCGGGTGGCGGCCGGAATTTGCTCCTGCTGGCTTTTCACCGTGTCCCCGGCGCGCGGGAGCCGTGAACCTCCCGCCAGACCTGGATTGCCGGGGATCGAAGACATACCTTCCGCCTGCAAAACGAACGACGCGAATCACCTCTCCCGCGGGCTGCAAACCGGCGGACATGCTCCACCCTCATTCTTGGAGCCGAAGAGGGCTTCGATCAACCCAGAGTGAGCGGATATTAAGACCCACGCCATAAAAATATCGGCGGTGTGTCGAAATATTTTTGTTTGTGCTCACGCAACCGCGCTCGCGCAGGCTTTCCGCCGAGGTCGTGCGGCCGAGCGCCGGGTCTTCGCAAGCGCCGGCGCGTCATTTTTTTCGACGTGTTCCGATTCGCGCGGCAGGCGCAGTGGATCGGCTACGCGCGTGATCCCTGCGGACGGGCGCCAGAGGATGCCGCGCCCACACCCGGAGCCGGGCCCATCGACCTCTCCTACCATACGGGAGAGGTCATCTCATGCTGCGCTAATTAGAGCAGATCGCGCTTGACTGAAAAAGCCTTGCGTTTCCAGGAGCGCGTGAAACCGCTTCTGGTGGTGGCAATTGTAATCGGCGGGAGGGACAATCTCCGTAGCAACGACATCTAGTGCGACTCCTGGACGTGGGCCTCCAGGAACCAAAGGGCCTTGTCCAGGTCGCGCGAGGCCGCCGTGAAAATGTCGGCGGTGTCGGCATCGCCCGCGTCGGCCGCCTCGTCGATCGCCTTCCTGACCTTGTTGGCAACCAGCGCATACCGCTCGATCAGCGCCCGCAGATGATCGTCAACCGCGTAGATATCGGTCGGATACGCCGCGACGGAGCTGCGCTTCGCCACTTCCTGGGTCGTGCCGAGCGCGGTTCCGCCAAGCTGCGCCGCTCGCTCGGCAATCGTATCAACATCCCCGTCCAGCTGGGTGCGGAACCCGTCCAGCATTTCATGCACAGCGATGAACCGTGGACCCTTCAGGTTCCAGTGAGCCTGCTTGGTGATCAGCGCGAGGTCGATGACGTCCGCCAGGCGCGCGTTCAGAAGCTCGATAGAGGCTCGCTTCGCATTGTCCTTCAGATCGTTTTTCGTCGCGTGCATCTTCATCTGGCGTTCTCCTGCAAGAGACCGCCATCGGATATCGGCCCGGCGCAGGCATACACAAGCATTCAGGCAGCGCGGAAATTACTCCCGCCCACAAGGGGGAAAGTCACGCGCTCTGACGTTCCGCCCCGGGGTCCGGCCCCACAGGCCCGGCCCGAGGACTACCCTGCCGCGATCCTGCTCTATCTCGCATCGGCTCGACCGCAAGATAGCGGCAGGGGCGCGGCGCGACCGGATCGATGAATGAAGCCGCCCGCGCCAGCGTGGCGCGGTCGTCCGGCGACAGCCGCTGCGCCTCGCGCAGGTGGTCGGTCCAGTTCTCCATTGACCAGAGCTCGATCCAGCCTTCAGGATGCGCGACATCCTCGCACAACTGCCACGTAAGCGCCCCGGCACGGCGGCGCAGCCGGCGGATTTCGCCCATCAGCTCCAGGAACTCGCCGCGGCGGTCGGAGCGCACGATGTAGCGCATCGTCTCCAGCACCCGGCCCCGGACAAGGTGCGGGATGAATTCTGCGGCGGGCGCTTCAGGCGGCGTTTCCGCCTCCTGCATCGGGGCCGGCGACAGAACGGGCTGGCGGTCCAGTCCGAAGCCCCGGACCGCAAAGGCGCCGACACTTCCAATGGCCGCCGCGACGATCAGACTGGTTGACAGTCCAGTGCGGTCCGCCAGCCAGCCCCATCCGAAGGAGCCCAGGGTCAGGGCGCCGTTATAGGAGAGCTGGTAGATCGCCAGCGACCGGGCGCGGACCCACGGGGGTGCCACCAGTTGCGCCGCCGCCTGAATGACCGAAAATGACGCGACCCAGCCCGTGCCGAACAGCGCCATGCCCGCGGCCGCCACCAGCCAGTGATGCGCCACGCCCAACACGGCCATCCCGGCGCAGGATGCCAGCGTCGCCGCCACCACCGTCCATCCTCGGTTGAGCCGTGCCGTCACCGCGGGCAGCAGCATGCCGGATGTGACCCCGCCGACGCCCATCAGGCCAAGGATCAACCCGTACATCCCGGCACCCAGACCCAGCTGTTCGCGCACGACCAACGGCAGAAGCGCCCAGGGTGCCGACGCCGGGACGGAATAGGCGAACGAGCGGACCATCGCAGCCCGCAACGCCGGCGTGTTGCGCACGAAGCGCATGCCGGCCCTTATGGCGGAAATCAGGTGCTCGCGCGGCAGTGCACTGCGCTGGTCACGCCGGCGCTTCCGCCAGATCACCAGCGCCCAGATCACTGCGCCGATCGAGAGCGCGTAGAGCGCAAAGGTAAACCCCGTCCCCGCCAGCAAGACCAGGAAGCCGGCCAGCGCCGGGCCGAGCGCGCGGGCCAGGTTGAACCCGATACCGTTCAGCGCGATGGCCTGCACCAGGTCGCCGCGCGGAACCAGCTCCGGAATGACCGCACTCCAGGCCGGGGCGGTCAGTGCCGAGCCGATGCCGATGGCAAAGGTCAGGCCAAGCAGACCCCAGGGGCCGGTCAGGTGCGCCAGTGTCAGCGCAGCCAGCGCCGCGGCGACCAGCATGGTCCATGCCTGGGTCCCGATCAGGAACCTCCGCCGGTCCACGATGTCGGCGAGTGCCCCACCAGGGAGAGCGAGCAGGAACGCCGGCAGAATCGTGGCAGCTTGCACCATGGCCACGATGAGTGGCGAGGGATCGAGGGAGGTCATCAACCATCCGGCTCCGGTATTCTGAAGCCACGTACCAAGAGAGGTGATGACATAAGCAATCCACAACCTGCGATAGACGGTATGCCGGAGCGGCAGCAGGGCAGTCGGCAGATGCATCGGCAGTTCGGACTTTCTGGGGCCTCCGGCTTCTAACTCAGGCTTGCCTCGGATGGTAAAAAAACGCGATATTGCTATATGGCAATCGTTCTATACGAATTGGCTGGGGCCGATCCTGCTCTGCGTTTCAGCCCTTACTGCTGGCGATCCCGTATGGCGCTGGCGCACAAAGACCTGACCGCGCGACCCATTCCGTGGCGCTTTTCCGAGAAGCAGGCCATTGCTTTCTCCGGGCAGGGCAGGGTTCCGGTGTTGAAGGACGGTAACAAAACCATCTTCGATAGTTGGAACATTGCCACATATCTCGAGGAACGATATGACGACCGGCCCGTATTATTCGGCGGTGAAACCAGTCAGGCGCATGCGCACTTCATCAACGCCTGGACCGACAGCGTTCTGAATCCCGCTGTCTCACGATTCATCATCCGCGACGTTCTCGACGTGCTGGAGTCCAAGGACAAAGCGTATTTCCGCAAGTCGCGCGAAGAACGCTATGGGGCCAGGCTGGAACAGGTTCAGGCCGGGCGGGAGGATCGCCTGCCGGAGCTGCAGAAAGTGCTTGAGCCGGTCCGCATTGCGCTCGGAGAGCAGGAGTGGCTGGGCGGAGACGATGGGCCGAGCTACGCGGACTATATCGTGTTTGGCACCTTCCAGTGGGCCCGTTGCGTCAGCAAATTCGAGCTGCTGAGCGAAACCGGCACGCTTTGGGCGTGGCGGGAACGCATGCTGGATCTGTTCGGCGGGCTGGCGCGATCTGCGAAAACTGTTGCCGGCTGAATCATCGTCATACCTCGGCGGCGGTGAATAACGTGCTCGGTGCGGTGAGCTCGTTCTGGGCCGCGATTATCACCAGCTCTTGCGAAGCTTCGGCCGCGGTACGCCGAAGGATGCCATGCAGCGAGGAGCCTGCCGCCTCCAGCGCGGAAGCCGCGTTTCCACGTGCGAGGCGGTGAAACAGGAACAGCGCGGCGATCGCATCGCCGGTCCCGTTGATCTCCAGCGGCAGCTTCGGGGTGCGCAGGAGATAAAATGCGCCATTCTCGGCTGCCATCATGTCCAGGCAGTCGCCCGGGGTTTCCGCCGTTCGCAGGCTGGTCAGCAGGACGATCCGTGGTCCGTTGCGATGCATGCGGTCAGTGACCGCCTGCACAGCCTGTTTGGCCTCAGCAAGCGAATCACACCGAAGGCCGGTAAGCTGCTCCAGCTCGAAGCGGTTCGGCGTGGCGATGTCGGCCGCGGGTAGCACGTGCTGCGCGAGGAACCCGGCAATCCCTGGCCGGACGTAAACCCCGGTGTTGTCGTCGCCGATGACCGGATCGCAGCAATAGAGGGCTCGCCCGTTGGCGGCGCGGACACGGTCCACGGCGTGCAGGATCGCCTGGCCGATCCCCGCGTCGCCCATATAGCCGGACAGGATCGCGTCGCATTGCGGCAATACGCCGCGCGCCTCGATCCCATCGAGCAGGGCGCGCACCATCTCCCCGGTGAAGACCTCGCCGGTCCAGTGCCCGTAACCGGTGTGGTTGGAGAACTGGACGGTGTTGACCGCCCACACCTCGGCGCCGAGCCGCTGGAGGGGAAACATGGCGGCCGCGTTGCCCACATGGCCGTAGGCGACCCAGGACTGGATGGAAAGTATGTTCACCGGGAGGGCGGAATTGCCCTTGCAAGCTCCTCCAGGTTCGACCAGGCGCGATCGCGGCGGCCCACTTCGATCTCATGGATCATGGCGATCAGGCGGGCGGTGATGGGCGCGTCCATTCCATGCTCGCGCGCGGTGCTTACGATAGGCCCGAGCTGAGGATCGGCTTCGGTCCGGCGCTTGCGCACGGCAAGATCCCGCCAGATGCCGCTGTGGGTCTTGGCCGAGTGGCGGTTGTGCTGCTCCAGGGCGTCCAGCGACGCTGTGGCTCCGGCCTCGGTCGCATAGGCACCCGGATCGAAGCCGTCGAACGCCTCGGGGCGGATCCCCGCCTTGGCGGCGACGGCGAGGATCTCCCGCGCCAGGGCCGTGAAGACGGGCCGCTTTTCGGCTGACGCGAAGCAATCGGCCATCGAGGCATCGGTCAACGCCGTGGCGAACAGCATGGCGCCATAGGCCAGCTTGCCCCAGAGATAGCCCCAGATATTGGCGGTCAGCACGGCCCGGTCGTCGAACAGCTTGAACAGGGCGTGCAGCCGCTCGGCCCGTGGTGTCACGCGGCCGTCGATTTCGCCGATCACCACCGCGCCGCGGCCGCCGAACTGCACCTCGCCCGGGCCTATCCAGTCCGCTCCGAAATTCACGAAGGCGCCCACGGTGCGCTGCTGCCCCGCGATGCGGGCAATCACCAACTCGTTCAGTCCGTTCTGGACCGAGACGATGCAGCCGTCGGCTGAGAGGTGCGCAAGGATTTCCTGGGTGGCGGCCTCGGTATCCTGGGCTTTGACGCAAAGGAGAACGGTGCCAAAGGCGTCTTTGGCATCGGAAGGCAGGCAGGCCGGCGCCCGGACCGTGAATTCCCTGACCGGGCCGGTTATGTGAAGGCCGGTGCGGTTGATCGCCTGCACGTGATCGGCGACCCGGTCAACGAACATGACGGGCTGGCCGGCGCGGACGAGATGGGCGCCGATCGTTCCGCCGATGGCCCCGGCCCCCCAGACCAGTATCTCGTTGCTCATCGGCTGCCCTCGTTCGCGCTGCCATCGGGTTCGATCCAGCCGATATTCCCGTCGCCGCGGCGATAGACGACGTTCAGATCGCCGGTCGTGCTGTTGCGAAACATCAAAAGGCTTTGATCCGCCAGATCCATCCGCATGACGGCTTCGCCGACCGACAGGCGGCTGATTTCGGTGGCTGCTTCGGCCACCACGGTGGCGAAGGGGCCGACGCCGTCGTAATCGGTCTGCTCGACGGGGACGCGTTCCTCCTGGCGCAGGATGTATTGCCGGGCCGCTTCGGGCCGGTCGCGATTGGCAAGCGAGCGGGCGTGATCGCTGACCCTTCGGCGATAGCGGCGCAGGCGCTTGGCGATGTGCTCGGCTGCGTCATCGAAGGCGGTGTGGGCGTCGGCCGCCTCGCCTTCGCCGCGCAGGCGCAGGCCCCGGCCAGCATGCAGGTTGATGTCGCAGGTGAAAAAACTGCGGGCCCTGGCGAAGGTGACCTGCGCCTCAAGCGCGCGGTCGAAATACTTGCCGGCAATGCCCTCCAGATGGCGGGTGACCCGTTCGCGCAGCGCGTCCGACAGGTCGAGCTGCTTGCCGGAAACAGTGATCTCCATCCGCTCTCCCTTCCACCGCCCAACGGCCGGAGAGAGGCCGCCGTTCAGGCGGGGACGGCCTTCTCTCGCTTGCGCTGCAAAGAGCTGGGGATGCGCAGCGCTTCCCGGTATTTGGCCACGGTCCGGCGGGCGATGTCCACGCCCTCTCGCCGGAGAACGGCAACGATTGCGTCATCGGATAAGATATCTTCGGGTGTTTCAGCGCCGATCATTGCGCGAATCCGGTGACGCACGGTTTCGGCGCTGTGGGTGCCGCCTGTCATCGACGGAATCGCGGTGGTAAAAAAATATTTGAGGTCGAAAATTCCCCTTGGCGTCGCGATGTATTTTCCCGCCGTGACTCTGCTCACGGTGCTTTCATGCATCTCGACCGCATCGGCGATGTCACGCAGAATTAACGGACGCAAATAAGCGATGCCGTGGCGCATGAACCCATCCTGCTGGCGGACGATTTCCGCAGCCACTTTCAGGATGGTTTGCGACCGCTGCTGCAGCGATTTTACCAGCCAGTTCGCCGACGCAAGCTTTTCGGCGAAAAAATTGCGGTCGTCTTTCGCCAGGCGCGGCGATACGCGGGCGAAGAACCGCTGATTGACCAGCACGCGCGGCATGGTCTCGGGATTAAGCTCCAGAAGCCATCCACCATCGCTGCCGGGACGCATCAGGATATCCGGTATGACCACCTGCATGGGCGCTCCATCACCCCGCCAGCCGGGTTTTGGATTCAGTGCGCGGATTTCTGCGATCATCGCCATGAGGTCCTCGGCATCGACGCCGCAGACCGTCATGAGCCGCTTGAGATCGCGTTTCGCAAGCGCATCGAGGTTGTCGAGCAGAGCTTCCATCGCAGGATCAAAACGGTTTCGCTCGGCGAGCTGAACCGCGAGGCATTCTTTCAGGTCGCGCGCGAACAGTCCGGTGGGGTCGAAGCGCATCATGCGCGAACGGACGATTTCGATCCGCTCGAGCGGGATGCCCATGGTGGCGGCGATCAGGGCGGGTTCGGCGGTCAGGCGGCCGGCGGGACAGAGCAGAGCGATAAGGTGGGCGCCGATGAGCCGGTCCCCCGGGTCGGAGAAGGTCAGGCGGAGCTGCTCGCCCAGATGCTCCGGCAGGGAGCGAGCCCGTTCGGGAATATTATCGATCCCGGCTTCGTCGTCCTCGAAGGCGTTGCGGCCGCCGCTGCTGGCCGGCAGGGCGCCATCGGCAGGGCCGCCGGCGTCGTACCGTTCGGTGTGGTCAGCGTCCAGAGGTGCCGATGATTCGGAGGGCAGGGTCTCGGCCTTGGCGGCGTCGGCCGCGTCGGAGTGAAGCCCGCTGACAGGAAGCTGGTCGGGGGCAGCACGCTCGGGTGCAGGTCCGCCCTCGCCATCATGGCGTTCCAGCAGCGGGTTGCGCTCGAGTTCCTCATCGACGAAGGCGGCGGCCTCGAGGTTGGTGAGCTGGAGCAGCTTGATGGCCTGACGCAGCTGGGGCGTCATGACCAGCGACTGGCTCTGGCGGAAATCGAGACGGGGGCCGATAGCCATGGCGCCTGCCCCCGTCAGCGTGAGGAAGCCGAGGGGCTAAACATCATCCGGCGGAGCGTTTCGGCGCTCCGCCGATAAGATGATGCGTCTTCAACAACTTCTAAGCAGACTTGCGTGGCACAAGCCACGAAAGTCTGCTTAGTGTCCTGCCCCCGAAGTTCGCCGCACTCTGCGGCGGACGAAGGGGATAAGCAGGCCACAGAAAACACAAAGCGAGTGTCCCGAATCGGTCGCCAACCCACGATGGCGAACTTCCGATTTGGGACACTCTGTCTGATACCAGGCGGCCGAATGGCCGACTGGTATGCGCGTGGGGTTGGTGGGGCGGCCGCGCGCGAAATTAATAGGATACCAGCCGGCCGATCATATACCCAAGAGTCAAACTCTCGGCCGGCTGGTGTAATACCAGGCGGCCGAATGGCCGACTGGTATGCGCGTGGGGTTGGTGGGGCGGCCGCGCGCGAAATCAATAGGATACCAGCCGGCCGATCATATACCCAAGAGTCGAACTCTCGGCCGGCTGGTACCAGTATCCGATTCACGCGGCGAAGCGTGCGCGCTTCGCGACTCACGCTTCTCTGCGATCGGATACTAGAGGCTGAAGCGGTCACCGAGATACACCCGGCGCACATCAGCATGCGCCACAACTTCGCGCGGCTGTCCCTCCATCAGCACCTTGCCGTCGTGCATGATGTAGGCCCGGTCGATGATTTCCAGCGTTTCCCGCACGTTATGATCGGTGATCAGCACGCCAATGCCGCGGTGCTTGAGGTGGGAAACGAGATCGCGAATTTCGGCGACGGCGATGGGATCGATGCCGGCGAGCGGCTCGTCGAGCAGGATGTAGGCCGGCTGGGTGGCCAGCGCGCGGGCGATCTCGACGCGCCGGCGCTCGCCTCCGGACAGCGCCAGCGCGGGCGTGCGCCGCAGGTGGGAGATGCCAAATTCAGCGAGCAGCTCGTCCAGCATCATGTCGCGCCGGTAGGGGTCGGGTTCTACGACTTCCAGCGCGGCCATGACGTTCTGCTCGACGTTGAGGCCGCGGAACACGCTGGCTTCCTGCGGCAGGTAGCCGATGCCTAAGCGGGCGCGGCGGTACATGGGCATGAGGGTGATGTCGTCGCCATCCAGGCTGATCGAGCCGGTTTCCGGCCGGACCAGGCCGATGATCATGTAGAATGTGGTGGTCTTGCCGGCCCCGTTCGGTCCCAGCAGGCCGACCGCCTCGCCGCGGCGAAGCTGCAGGGAAACGTTGCGGACAACCGGACGTTTCTTGTACGTTTTGCCTACCCCGCTGGCAACGAGGCCGGAGCTGCCCGGAATGATTCGCAGTTGCGGGGTCATTTGTGCCCCTGTGGAGCGGGGTTACTCCGTGAGGCGCTCGGGTTGGTCGGGATGGGACTGGTTCCGTTGGGGCCGGTCAGGCTGCTGTTGGTCGAGTCGTTCGGCACGATCAGTCCCTCCACATGCCCGGCATCGCCCGAGAGCAGACGGGAGACGCCGGTTTTGAGATTCACTTCGGCCTTAGAGCCGGCCAGCTGATTCTGGCCGCGGGTAATCCGGACATTGCTGAGCAGTACGGCGATTCCGGTTTCCGGCACGTAAACGCCGCGGTCCCCGGTGACGATGTCGGTCGGCGTGCGCAGCAGGACGTGGCCGAAGGCTTCGACCTTCTCCAGCTTGCCAGAGGCGGCGAGGGGATCATCGGAGGACCCGTTAGGAGAGGCGGAGGCTTTTGTTGCCTGCGCCTGATGGGCGGTCTGATTGGGGGGCTGGTTGGGGGGCTGGTTGGGCGTGGTGTAGGCAACCAGCGTGTCGGCCTGGATGCGACGGTTATCCTTGGTGATCACCACCGCGTCGCCGCGTGCCACGGCCATATGCTTCTGCGACCAGTATTCCAGGTCGTCTCGGGCGGTGAGCATGTCGTTCGGCGTGGTGAGCTTCAGGTTCTTGCCGGTGAGCACGAGGACGGCCGTGTCAAGGTCGTAAACGGCGCGGTCCGCCAGGGCCTCGTCGGTTGCGGTGAAGATGTGGACGTTGCCCTCGGCCTCCAGTCGATAGACCTCGTTGCCGCCGGTGTCCTCGTCGCCGGTGATCGCCGGGGCCTGGGTGGCGGCGGCCGGTTGCGCGCCCGCGGCCTTCTTGGGGCGGTAGAAGGCGACCAGCCGGTCGGCGGTGACGGTGACATTCTCGCGGACCGCGCGGGCGTCGCCGGAAGCGATCACCTCGTGCTGGTTCTGCAGCCACTCGATGCCGGACTGGGCGGTGATGTTGATCGGGCCGCCCTGCGACAGATCGATCCCTTGGGCAAAAACGGGCGAGGCGGCCAGGAGCATGGCGGCGGACAGGCCGAAATGCCACCTCCGGCGCCGCGGGCCTAGGCGCTTCATTGGGGGCGTTTCATTGGGCGTGGGCGCCGTTGAGGAGAAGGTGGGCCGGACCGGCGAACTGCACCTCGCCACCCCGGTCGGTGAGAGTGAAGCCGCCCTGAGCATCCAGCACCCCGAACGGTCCTTCGGCGTGGACGGGCTCTGATCCGGCGGCGGCCCCGGCCTTGAGATCGATGGACGCGCTTTGGGTGCGCATGGTGGTGCCGTCGTCGCGGTAGAGATAGACGTCGCGGGACAGGTCGAGGGAACGCTCGTCTTTGCGGTAAACCCCGTCCTCGGACTGCAGCAGCAGCCACGTGCCGTTCTCCAGCGTGGTGTCCCCCTTGGGCGCGGCCAGGTTGATGCGGTCGGGACTGACCTGAGTGGCCTTGTCGGCGGTCACGGTGAAGGGCCGGCCGCGTTCATCCACGCCGTGGTAGCGCGCGTCAGTCAATGACGCGCCGCTGATCTGGCTGGCCATTTCCCGGATGCGCATCCGGGTTTCGGAGGCGGTACGCGGCTAGCTCCGGCCAGATGGCCATCGACGTGAGCAAGGTGAGGGCCACCAACGGCAGGAGGAACTTGGCGGCGATGATGAGAACGCGGCGGCGGGCCTGGCTGCCGGGCGAGGGGGCGCGGAGCAGGCGGGTGGTGCCGAGAAGGCGGTCGGGCCGGCCGGCGCCCTGTGCCGGGACAGCCATCAGGCGACGCCCGCGCGCAGCAGGTCGTGGATGTGCAGGATGCCGAGCACGCGGCGGGTGGTATCCACAACGAAGAGGGCAGTGATCGGGCGCTCGCGGGCGTTCATGAGGTGCAACGCCTCGCCGCCGAGCGCGTCCGGGCCGATGGTCCGGGGCTGGGCGGTCATGATGGCAGCAACCGCACGGGTCAGGAGGTCCGGGCCCATATGGCGGCGGAGATCGCCATCCGTGACGATGCCAATGAGTGCGCCGGCCGGGTCCGTGACGCCGAGGCAGCCGAAGCGCTTTTCCGTCATCAGGACGAGGGCCTGGTCCATTGGCATTTCAGGCGGGGCGAGCGGGATGGCCTCGCCCTGGTGCATCAGATCGCGAACACGCATCAGGCGTGCGCCGAGCCGGCCGCCCGGGTGGAATTGGCGGAAATCGTTGGGGGTGAAGCCACGCCGCGTGAGGAGTGCCACGGCCAGGGCATCGCCGAGCGCCATCTGCATGGCGCAGCTTGTGGTGGGGGCCAGGCCCATCGGGCAGGCCTCGGCGGCCTGAGGCAGGAGCAGAACGGCGTCAGCCGCCCGCGCCAGGGCGGAGCCGGCGTCCGCGGTCACCGCGAGGAGCGGGATGCCGAAGCGGCGCGTATGGGCCACGAGATCAGCCAGTTCGGGCGTTTCGCCGGAATTGGAAAGCGCGAGAGTGGCGTCGCCGGGGACGATCATGCCGAGATCGCCGTGTGAGGCCTCGGCAGGGTGGACGAACAGGGCCGGGGTGCCGGTGGAGGCCAGGGTGGCGGCGACTTTGCGGGCGACGTGGCCGGATTTGCCCATGCCCGAGACCACGACCCGGCCTGATATGCCGGCGAGCAGGCCCACGGCCTGGTCGAAGCTGTCGTCGAGGCCGGCGGCGAGGGCGCGCAGACCCGCGGCCTCGGTCCATAGGACGGTTCGTGCGACGTCGAGATCAGAACGTGCGGAGGCGATGGCTGCGATCATGCGGCTGGTTGCGGTCCTCTGCCCCGTTGAGTGGGATGTATGCTGCGGCGCCGCGCGCCGGGTCAAGCATCAGGTGACAAGAACCATGCCAGGACCTCATTCGGATGGGCCAGGCTTCGCTCAGGAGCCGAACGCGTTGAGATCCGTCTGCGCCCGGCCAAGAATCAGCGCATGCACGTCATGCGTACCCTCGTAAGTGTTCACCGCCTCAAGGTTCATCACGTGGCGGATCACATGATATTCGTCGGCAATCCCGTTGCCGCCATGCATGTCCCGCGCCTCCCGGGCGATCGCCAACGCCTTCCCACAGGAGTTCCGCTTGCAAAGCGAAATCATCTCCGGCGCCGCGTTGTGCTCGTCCATCAGCCGCCCGAGCCGCAAAACCGTCTGCACCCCCAGTGCAATCTCCGTCTGCATGTCGGCCAGTTTCTTCTGGATCAGCTGCGTCGCCGCCAGCGGCCGGCCGAACATCATCCGCTGCATCGTGTAATCGCGCGCCGCCATCCAGCAGAACTCGGCGGCTCCCAACGCGCCCCAGGCAATTCCGTAACGCGCGTTGTTAAGGCAGGAAAACGGCCCGCGCAGCCCTTTCACGCCCGACAGCAAATTTTCCGCCGGCACGAACACATCCTGCATCATCACCATGCCAGTGACCGAGGCCCGCAGGCTGAACTTCCCCTCGATCTTCGGCGCGCTCAGGCCCCGCATCCCTTTTTCCAGGATGAACCCTCTTATCTCCCCCGCCTCGTCCTTCGCCCAAACGACGAAAACATCCGCAATCGGTGCGTTGGTAATCCACGTCTTCGACCCATTCAGCACAAACCCGCCATCCGCCTTCCTCGCCCTGCTCCGCATCGAGGCCGGATCAGAGCCTGCATCCGGTTCCGTCAGTCCGAAACAGCCCACCCATTCGCCGGCGCGCAGCTTCGGCAGATACCGCTCCCGCTGAGCCTCCGATCCAAAGGCGTAAATCGGGTACATCACCAATGACGACTGCACCGAAAAACACGACCTGTACCCCAAATCGACCCGCTCGACCTCGCGCGCGATCAGGCCATACGAAACGTAATTGACCCCGGCGCAGCCATAACCCTCCAGCGTGGCGCCCAGAAAACCCATTTCCCCCATTTCGTTCATGATCGCCCGGTCGAAGATCTCGTGCCGGTTGGCCTCCAGGACCCGGGGAAATAGTTTCTCCTGGCAATACGCGCGGGCGGCGTCTCGTATCGCCCGCTCATCCTCGGTCAGCTGTCCATCCAGTCGGAGCGGATCCGCCCAATCGAACGCAGTGAAACGACTTCTCGCGGCGCCCCGGGCATCCCCTCTGGCATCCCCCCCGGCATTCCCCCCGGCATTCATGGATCAGCCCCCAGCGCTCTTCGCCTCCGACTTGCGCCGCGCGTTCATCAGCATGAAGGCCGGTGCCTCGCCACCAAATCCCGTCACTCCCGCACCTGCCGGTTCGCGCTGCGGCCGTTCCTGGTCCTCATGTTTTCTCGGCCTGGGCTCGGTGCCCTGCCTTGCCGCATGTTGTCGTTCGGCAGGTTGTCGGGCGGCAGGCTGTCGTGCGGCAGGTCGTCGTGGGGCAGGCGATTCCGAGGGAACAGGCCTCGCCCTGCCACGCTCCGGCCTCGGGCGCTCCGGTTGCTGCTGCTTGCTCGTCCCGCCGCGACGCCTCCGGCGCCCCGTCTCCAACGCCGCCCAGTCCACCGGGTCCAGCCCCTCAATTTCGAGCCGAGGTATCGCGTGTCCGATCAGCTTCTCGATCGCGTCGACCGCTGGTTTGTCCTCCGGCCCGGCTATCGTGAACGCGTGACCCTCCAGGCCCGCCCGCCCGGTACGCCCGATCCGGTGCACATAATCCTCGGCATGATGGGGCACATCGAAATTGAACACATGCGATAATCCGCCGATATCCAGTCCCCGCGCGGCGACGTCGCTGCAGACCAGCAACTGAAGCTCGCCGGCCCGGAATTTCTCCAGCGTCGCGAACCGCACGCTCTGAGTCATGTCGCCGTGCAGCGCGCCCGCGCTGAATTTGTGCTTCGCCAGTGACCGGAACAGGATATCGACATCCCGCTTTCGGTTGCAGAAAATCAACGCATTCTGCACTTTCTCGGTCCGGACCAGGTGACGCAGCGCCTCGCGTTTATCATGCTCTGAAACCAGCACGAGGCCTTCAATGATCGTTTTCGCAACCGAAGCCGGCGGCGACACCGATATTTCCCTCGGATCGCGCAGAAATGCATCCGCGAGGCGCCTGATCTCCGGCAACATCGTCGCCGAAAAAAACAGCGTCTGCCGGTTCGCCGGCAGCAACCCGACAATGCGCTCTACATCGGGGATGAACCCCATATCCAGCATCCGGTCGGCTTCGTCGATCACCAGAATCTTTACATCCGAGAGCAGAATACTGCCTCGCTCGAACATGTCGAGCAGCCGCCCGGGCGTGGCGATCAGCACATCCACGCCGCGCATCAGCAGGTCTTTTTGATCGGACATGCTCTCGCCGCCAATGATCAACGCATGCGTGAGCCGCAGGTATTTCCCATACTGAACGAAATTCTCGGAAACCTGAAGCGCCAGCTCCCGCGTCGGCTCCAGGATCAGGCTTCGAGGCATGCGCGCCCGCGCTCGTGACCCCGAGAGAATGTCCAGCATCGGGAGGGTGAAACTCGCGGTCTTTCCTGTGCCGGTCTGTGCCGCGCCGAGAATGTCCCTTCCCATCAGCACGGATGGAATCGCCTGCGCCTGAATCGGGGTGGGCTCGCGGTAGCCCTTTTCGGCAACCGCCTCCAGCACCGGCTGCGACAGGCCCAGCTCCGCAAACCCGGGTGCCGGCGCCTCGGCCGTTGCCGCAACCTCTGCGTATTCGGTCGCGTCCGCCGGCGCCTGTGCGGTAGTCGTCTCTTGCAAAATGGCTCTGTCCAGTCGATTAAACCGTGGCCACCCACTATCGAAGGCATGCCCTCAGGCATGCGCCAATGGGCTGCCCCGGCAGCCTCTGGCCAACGGCCGGCATATCACGACGGCGCACCGGAAAGTCAAGATGGCCCGCGTGCGCAGGATGCGTCGCACGCCCAATCAGGCCTGACGCACCACGTTTTCGAGCTTCTCGCCGCGCACGAACCGGTCGAGATTGGCCGCCACCATACTCCAGCGGCGCTCCGCCGTGGCCTCGGTACCAGCAGAGCAATGCGGCGTGACGAGCACATTCGGCAGTTCGTGGAATTGCCACCGGGACGGCCGCCGGTTCTGCTCGGCCGGCGTGGGGTATTGCCACCAGACATCCAGCGCGGCGCCGCCCAGCTGTCCGTCTCTCAGCGCGTTATAGAGTGCATCCTCATCCACGATGCGTGCCCGCGCGACGTTGATCAGCAGCGCGCCCGGCTTCATCAACGCAAGCCGGCGAGCGTCCATCAGACCCCTGGTTTCCGGCGTCAGCGCGCACGCAACCACGACCGCGTCGCACAGCTTCAGCATGCGATCGAGCTCCGCCAGGGGAAACACCCGCTCAGCCGGCCCGGGATCAGCAGCTTCACTGCGGTTCGCAGCAAGGACGCGGCACCCCAGGCCCGCCGCGCGCACAGCCACCTCGCGGCCGATCCGCCCGTAGCCAATGATACCGATCGTGCGCCCGAGCACTTCGCCATGTGGCCGGCCGCCATATTGCCGGCTCGCAGCCCACGACCCTGCGCGGAACGTCGTGACAGTTTCGAACAGCCGATGCGTCAGCACCAGCATCGCCATGATGACGTATTCGGCGATCGCCGGCTCATGGCCGAAAGCGTTGCAGACCGTCACCGCTTTTGGCACCGCCCCGAGGTCGAGCAGGTCGAGGCCTGCTGCGACGGATTGGATGAGGCGGAGGCGAGGGGCAGGCGGGAAGTCGGCACGCCAGATGTGGCCGACCACGATTTCCGCGTCGGCGATCAGCAGCGCGAGGCGGTCCACGTCCTGTTCATCGTCGAGAATGCAAGTTTCCAGCGGCACCGTCATCTTGCCGAGGATCCGTGGCGCTACGCTGGCGGCGAAATGACCAAGGAACAGGGTCTTCATCTCGCATGCTCCCGCCTGTTGGGCCCGCGCGCCCGAAATTCTGTTGAGCGGGTACTAACCGGCATAAATCCCAGATCACACCACTTCAATCAGCGTGTCTCCACGCGCAAGCACCTCGATTATCAGCGGCATCGTAGCCTGAAACCACGCCAGCAACTCCGCCCGGCGCGTATTGCGGAGCCTGATCCAAACCACCGGCGGACCGGTTCCCAAAAACACCCGACGCTGCGCAAAATCGCCCTCCTTGCTCACGATCACCGCGTCTTCCCGCAGAGCCAAATCCCATATCGCTGCATCAGGTGCGGCTTGCATCCCGCGATTCCGCGACATGCTCCGCCTCGTGCCCCGCCGCTACGAGCCAACGCGCGACTGCCTGCGGAAGCTGGGCGTCCACCAGGAATCGCATCAGGCGATATGCAACACCGGATGATCCGTCTGCCGCGCCGCATACTCCAAGGCAGCGGTGATATCCCCATCCTCGAGCAGAGGATAATCGCTCAGGATCTCCTCCCTGCTCGCTCCCCCCGCAAGCAGATCAAGAACATCTCTCACCCGGATGCGCAGGCCACGCAAGCAAGGCCTTCCGCCGCAAACCGCGGGATCAATAGTGATTCGCTGCAACTCACTCACCGGTTCTCTCCTCTGCCCGGCTCCAGAGGAGGGCTCAATCTCCTATAACACACCCCGCGGCTTATTGCCGTACAGCCCCAGGTCCCTCTACCCACATCAGCAGCCAGCGATCGTGTCGCCGAGGAGCGCCCCACCCATGCTAAGCCTCCCAATCCTCCACCCGTAACCCCCGCACGCGCCCAAACTCGCGCATATTACTCCGCATTATGTGTACCCACAGTCAATCCCCGTGCGCGAGCCTGACCGGCAATCGATACGTCATATGGTCCGATGGGCGTACCGGCTGATGCAAGGGCAGCGCGGATGTCTCCCGCCTCTCTTGCGTCCTTTCGGTCGAAATCAAGCACCTGGAATTGCAGGGCCTCGATCCGTCCGAGATTGATTGCCCAGCGCTGACTGCGAAACGCGCCATTGAGCAGTTCGCCCGCTGTCACCGATGATAGGGCGCAATCCGCCAGGCGGTGCCGGCGCAGACGGTTATGAAGCGCCGTCTTCCCTTCCAGGATCCCCATCACCGCGTGGGTATCAAGCAGGAATCTCACCGAAACAGCGCATCGAGCGCAGGCCGCTCCTGTTCTCTGATAACTGGCGCTCGATCATCGAACTCGGCCAGAAGGCGCAGCCGGCCGCCTAAATCCCGGACATAGGATCCGAGGGTCGAAATCAGCATATCGGGCTGGGTCTCAACCCGGCTGATCGTGTCCTGCCCAAAACACCGAGCTTACGTGCGAGCGCGGCATCCCCGCCCCCCTGATTGACCTCGCCTTATATGGGCAGCAAAAATATGGACAACAGCCCGTCCTCGATCGATGCCGAGGCGTCGAACATGGCTCTGGCTGCCCATCATACGCGATTGCAGGCGGTTCTTCACGCTCAGTACCCTGCCCCATGGTTCATGCTCGTTGCAACTTTGCGCAAACAATCGCACCCTGCCGTCGGAGGTCCGCTTAGATGCTGAAATCCCTCTTCTGCGGACGGGAAAACGAACTCGCCGTTCTCACCCGCGAGTGGCACCGAGCTACCGAAGCTGACGGTCAGCCCCAGGTCGTGGTCCTGCTCGCCGACAACGGCCTCGGCAAGACCCGCCTGGTCCAGGAGCTCTTTGGCCGCCTCTCCACCACAATCGATGCTGCCGGCTCAAACGGCTACTGGCCCGACGATTTGGAATTTCGGGGCGACAACCTCCTGGTAAATCCCGACCCGGATCTCTGCAACGCCAAGCACGAGCCTCCTTTCCTTTGGTGGGGCCTGCGTTTTACCGATGGCCGGGAGCGCAACGCCGGTCTGGCCGGCATGGACGAAAATCTTCCCGCTCTGTATGCACATCTGACCGTGCTGCTCGCCGGTGTCCGGAATGGAACCCGGCGTCACCAGGCCCTGGCAGCCGCTGGTGACGCAATACTGGACTTCGCCCTTGAAGCTGCTGGCACCGCGGTCCCGCATGTCAGTCTGGCCAAAACAATCGCTGCCTTCATTCACCGATCCGTCGGCCTCGTTCGCCAGCACCTGGCAAACCGCGAAACCCCCGATCTCGGAAGTCTGCGTCAGCAGCATCAGGTGTCAAAAGCAGAGCAACTCGTCCGCAGCATCAGCCACGTCCTGAAAGCGCGCGACGAGCGGCTGCCGATCTGTATCTTCGCAGACGATGGCCACTTCTCCGAAACGGACCCCGATACGGTCGATCTGCTCCGCCGCCTTCTCGACGCAGCCAGGGCGGACCGCTGGCCCATGCTGATGCTCATCACACATTGGCACGACAAATGGAACGGCAGTGCGTCCCCCATCGCTCGTTGGCTCAAGCCGCAAGCCGATCGCATCGTCCGGCTTCCCTTTGGAAAGTTGCAGGCGCAATCGCTTTCCCCTGTCCTGGCGCAGCACGTCTCGGGCTTGTTGCCCGACCAGACTCGGGCAATCCTCGGCCGCGCCGATGGCAACCCGCAATACTTGGAAGAGATCATCCTCTACATGCTGGAACGCAGGGGTTTCTTCGTCGGCGCCGATACGCGCGCATCCCTGACGCCAGCCGGCTTCGGGGAAGTCATGCACGCCTCGGTGCGTCGTCACGAATTGAATCGCCGCCGCTTCTTTGACCTCGCACCGACCGCTCAAGGCGCGCTGGCCGTAGGTAGCCTGCAAGGTCAGCGCCTGAGTGAACAGCTGACCACCGAGGTTTGCGCCAGCGTCGGATTCCCGGACATGCAGGCGGTAAGAAACGGCCTCGTCACCGCCGAAATGCCCCACAACCTCATCAAGCGTGAGCGCGGCTGGGCCGAATTCCTCCAACAGCTCTATCGTGAGATTGCCGAGCAGGAAATGCAGCACATCCCGCTGGATCGTGGCGCGGCCCTGACCGCTCTGATCGCTTGCCTGAGAAACCACGTCACCGACCCTGATGCACTCGCCGGACTCTCCCGCGAGGACCGCCTCGCAACCCTCGGCCTCGCCTGGTCCATCCTCCGTGATGCGCCTGCTGAAGTCGATGCCTCGATCGCCGCCCTCTCCGCCGTAGCGCTAATCGCCGAACGCTTCGCCTCTCGCGACTATCTGGGCGCCGGCGCCCAGGCGCAGCTTCTGGTCGACACCATGCGCTCTCGCATAGCCCATTGACATGCAACTCTCTCCTGAATCGCTCTGGATCGTCTTTAGCGCGCTACGTGTGGTCGGGGACTGGCCCCGCGCACGTTTTGTCGCCGAGCGCATGCTTGACAGCATGCCATCAGGGATCGCCGATCCATCTGCCCGCCGCATGTGTATGGCGGCACAGACTTTCCTCGCCGAAGCCCTGGAGCGCCGCCCAGAACAGGAGGGCGATCGCATCCGTTCAGAGCAGCTTTACACCGAGGCCCTCGGCATTGCCCGCGCGCTGGCCAGCGAGCTGGACACGCCGGAGGCGCGGCGTGACGTTTCGGTTTCACTTGACAACGTCGCCAACGCGGCGCGGGCCCGCGGCGACCTCGCTGCGGCGGAGCGCCTGTTCGGCGAGAGCCTGGAGATCAGCCGCGCGCTGGCCAGCGAGCTGGACACGCCGGAGGCGCGGCGTGACGTTTCGGTTTCACTTGACAACGTCGCCAACGCGGCGCGGGCCCGCGGCGACCTCGCTGCGGCGGAGCGCCTGTTCGGCGAGAGCCTGGAGATCAGCCGCGCGCTGGCCAGCGAGCTGGACACGCCGGAGGCGCGGCGTGACGTTTCGGTTTCACTGAATAACGTCGCCAAGGCGGCGCGGGCCCGCGGCGACCTCGCTGCGGCGGAGCGCCTGTTCGGCGAGAGCCTGGAGATCCGCCGCGCGCTGGCCAGCGAGCTGGACACGCCGGAGGCGCGGCGTGACGTTTCGGTTTCACTCAATAACGTCGCCAACGCGGCGCGGGCCCGCGGCGACCTCGCTGCGGCGGAGCGCCTGTTCGGCGAGAGCCTGGAGATCAGTCGCGCGCTGGCCAGCGAGCTGGACACGCCGGAGGCGCGGCGTGACGTTTCGGTTTCACTCAATAGCGTCGCCAACGCGGCGCGGGCCCGCGGCGACCTCGCTGCGGCGGAGCGCCTGTTCGGCGAGAGCCTGGAGATCCGCCGCGCGCTGGCCAGCGAGCTGGACACGCCGGAGGCGCGGCGTGACGTTTCGGTTTCACTTGATAACGTCGCCAACGCGGCGCGGGCCCGCGGCGACCTCGCTGCGGCGGAGCGCCTGTTCGGCGAGAGCCTGGAGATCCGCCGCGCGCTGGCCAGCGAGCTGGACACGCCGGAGGCGCGGCGTGACGTTTCGGTTTCACTTGATAACGTCGCCAACGCGGCGCGGGCCCGCGGCGACCTCGCTGCGGCGGAGCGCCTGTTCGGCGAGAGCCTGGAGATCCGCCGCGCGCTGGCCAGCGAGCTGGACACGCCGGAGGCGCGGCGTGACGTTTCGGTTTCACTCAATAACGTCGCCAACGCGGCGCGGGCCCGCGGCGACCTCGCTGCGGCGGAGCGCCTGTTCGGCGAGAGCCTGGAGATCAGTCGCGCGCTGGCCAGCGAGCTGGACACGCCGGAGGCGCGGCGTGACGTTTCGGTTTCACTTGATAACGTCGCCAACGCGGCGCGGGCCCGCGGCGACCTCGCTGCGGCGGAGCGCCTGTTCGGCGAGAGCCTGGAGATCAGTCGCGCGCTGGCCAGCGAGCTGGACACGCCGGAGGCGCGGCGTGACGTTTCGGTTTCACTCAATAGCGTCGCCAACGCGGCGCGGGCCCGCGGCGACCTCGCTGCGGCGGAGCGCCTGTTCGGCGAGAGCCTGGAGATCCGTCGCGCGCTGGCCAGCGAGCTGGACACGCCGGAGGCGCGGCGTGACGTTTCGGTTTCACTCAATAGCGTCGCCAACGCGGCGCGGGCACGCGGCGACCTCGCTGCGGCGGAGCGCCTGTTCGGCGAGAGCCTGGAGATCCGCCGCGCGCTGGCCAGCGAGCTGGACACGCCGGAGGCGCGGCGTGACGTTTCGGTTTCACTTGATAACGTCGCCAACGCGGCGCGGGCCCGCGGCGACCTCGCTGCGGCGGAGCGCCTGTTCGGCGAGAGCCTGGAGATCAGTCGCGCGCTGGCCAGCGAGCTGGACACGCCGGAGGCGCGGCGTGACGTTTCGGTTTCACTTGATAACGTCGCCAACGCGGCGCGGGCCCGCGGCGACCTCGCTGCGGCGGAGCGCCTGTTCGGCGAGAGCCTGGAGATCAGTCGCGCGCTGGCCAGCGAGCTGGACACGCCGGAGGCGCGGCGTGACGTTTCGGTTTCACTCAATAACGTCGCCAACGCGGCGCGGGCCCGCGGCGACCTCGCTGCGGCGGAGCGCCTGTTCGGCGAGAGCCTGGAGATCCGCCGCGCGCTGGCCAGCGAGCTGGACACGCCGGAGGCGCGGCGTGACGTTTCGGTTTCACTCAATAACGTTGCCAACGCGGCGCGGGCCCGCGGCGGCCTCGCTGCGGCGGAGCGCCTGTTCGGCGAGAGCCTGGAGATCAGTCGCGCGCTGGCCAGCGAGCTGGACACGCCGGAGGCGCGGCGTGACGTTTCGGTTTCGTTGGGAGAGTTGGCGCACGTCCTTATGGCTCAAGGAAACCTTGAAAATGCCAGGAACGCGTTGAGGGAAGCGATTGCAATATCCAAAAAACTTCAACAGGAAGTCGGCCTGCCCGAATACGACCGGGACTTTGCTTTACATAGCCTCACTTTGGCCGAGGTAGCGGCGGCAGCCGGTGACGCGCGCGGCGCTCTTGACGCGCTTAATGACGCCAATGCCGCAGTCGATTCCTATGCCCGTCAGCAATCTGTTTCGGATGCGGATGCGCTGAAGCGCTCGACCGGGAATATCAGAGCACGCCTCGCCGCAAGCTGAACTTCCCGCATCGCCTCCGAACCACTTCGCCTCTCGAAGCTTGAAATCATGGTTCCCGCCCCGCCCCACCCAACTAGTTCCATATACGCAACGTCCACCCATTCGGTACAAAACCCCGCCCCCCAAACGCGCCCCTCGTACAACTTCCAACCCCCCAACTCCGCCATCTCGTACAACTTCCAACCCCCCAACTCCGCCATCTCGTACAACCTTCAACCCCCGATCCAAGCCATCCCGTACAACCTTCAACCCCCCAAACTCCCCGTTCCGTACAACCCCAGCCCCGCTGGCACCACCTTCCCCACCACGCGCCCATACCGCCGGATCGTCACCTCACCCCCCGCCGCCACATAATCCAGCAGGTCGCTGAACCGGGTCCGCACCGCCGCGCTGTCCACCACACGCCGCCCCGACTCCCGCACCCCGCGCAGCGGCCCGAACCCCGCCATATCGCCCCAGGCCGCGGCAGTCCCCGCCGCCACCAGCATCCCCGCGATCAGCCGGGCCACCGGGCCTCGCTGATCCGGCAACAGCCCCTCCGGCCAGGCCCAGGGATCGCACAGCACCGCGCGCATCACCCGCGCCAGCCCCTCCGAGATCTCCCCAAGCTCCGGCACCACGTCTCGCACCGCCTCGCTCACCGTCTCCATCACCGACTCGAATTTCATCCGCACCTGCTCCCGATGCGCTTCTCCGGCCCCATGCAGGCACCACAGGAACACCCGGTGCCCTGCCGGCTCCGCCGCCACGTAATCGAGCCAGGCCCGCACCACCATCTCCAGCCGCCCCGCTGCCCCGATCAGCGCCCCGGCATCGAACGCCGCGAAAACCGCCCCGGCCAGCCCATAGACGAAATCCGCCAGCACATCGCCCAGCAGATCGGCATCAGACAGATACCACCGGTCCGTCGCGCCATGGTTAACTCCCGCCAGATCAGATGCCTGCCGTCGCGTCACCCCGGTCCCCCGCTCAGCGAACAACCTCGCCGCCGCCTTCAGCACCTTCGCCCGCCGCTCCTGCTCTGCGGCCCAGGACTCCGGCTTCTCCGGCTGCTCCCGCTGGCCATATTTCAGCGACCCGGGCGCCCCCAGCCCGCACAACAACCCACTCATCAAGCAAATACCCACACACCGGGGCAACAAAAGCACTCCCCTCTCCCCCAGCCTGCCCCCGGGCTTGGCCCGGGGGTTGGGGGAGGGTCGGGGTGAGGGGGACCGCACCTGCCGGGGACCACTCGCACCCTTGACGCTCCGTCCCCGCCCTTCTATCCACGTCTTCCCCTCCATCAGGGGCCAACGCCGCTCCGCGAAGCCTCGCGCAGCGGCGCTTGTCGCTTTGGAGTAACCGCATTTGTTCGAGGCTCTCTCCGAGAAACTCACCACCACCTTCGACCGCCTCAAGGGCCGCGGCCGCCTCAGCGAACTGGAGGTCGGCGAAGCCCTCCGCGAGGTCCGGGTGGCGCTCCTCGACGCCGACGTCGCCCTCCCGGTGGTCCGCGACTTCATCGCCAAAATCCGCGAACGCGCCCTGTCCACCGAGGTCCTCAATTCCGTCACCCCCGGCCAGCAGATGGTCAAGATCGTCAACGACGTGATGATCGAGGAACTGGGCGGCGAGGGGGCCGTTCCCCTCAACCTCAATGCGGCCGCCCCGATACCGATCCTTATGGTCGGCCTGCAAGGCTCTGGAAAGACAACGACTTCCGGCAAGATCGGCCTCCGGCTCCGCGAGCGCTCCCGGCTCCGTGTCCTGCTGGCCTCCCTCGATACCCAGCGCCCCGCCGCCCAGCTCCAGCTCGCCCAGCTCGCCGAGAAGGCCGATGTCCCCAGCCTCCCCATCGTCCCCGGCGAAAACCCCGTGCAAATCGCCCGTCGCGCAATGGAAACCGGCCGCCGCGAGGGCTTCGACGTGGTCATCCTCGACACCGCCGGCCGCCTCTCCATCAACCAGGAGCTGATGGACGAGGTCAAAGCCGTTCGCGAAACCGCCAATCCGGCCGATACCCTCCTGGTTGTTGACGCCATGACCGGGCAGGACGCGGTGAACACCGCCAAGGCCTTCAACGAAGCCCTTGGAATCACTGGGATTGTCCTTACCCGGATGGATGGTGACGCCCGCGGCGGCGCCGCCCTCTCCATGCGCGCCGTCACCGGTGCTCCGATCAAGCTCATCGGCATTTCGGAAAGGCTCGAGGGCCTCGATGACTTCCACCCCGAACGCGTTGCAGGCCGCATCCTCGGCATGGGCGACATCGTCGGCCTGGTCGAAAAAGCCGCTGAAACCGTCGACGAGGAGGAGGCCGAAAAACTCGCGCGCAAAATGGCCCGCGGGAAGTTGGACCTCGAGGACTACGCCGCGCAGCTCCGCCAGATCACCAAGATGGGCTCCCTCTCCGGCATCCTCGGCCACCTGCCGGGGATCAACAAGATCAAGTCCCAGATCGAGGACGCCAACCTCGACACCACGGTCCTGAAGCGTCAGTCGGCCATCATCGGCTCCATGACCCGCCAGGAGCGCAAAACCCCCGACATCATCAAGGCCAGCCGCAAGAGGCGTATCGCCTCCGGCTCAGGTACCTCGGTGCAGGAGGTCAACCGCCTTCTGAAGCAGTTCGACGACATGACCACGATGCTGAAACGCATGAACAAGCTCGGCCAGAAGGGCCTCATGCGCCACGGCCTCTCCGCCATTCTCCCCAAGGGCATGATGCCCACCAATCGCCCGTATCACTAAGGAGTTCAGCAGCTTATGGGTCTCAAAATCCGTCTGGCGCGCGCCGGAGCCAAGAAGCGCCCCTACTATCATATCGTGGTCGCCGACAGCCGCAGCCCCCGTGATGGGCGGTTTATTGAAAAATTAGGCAGTTACAACCCAATGCTCCCCGCCGAACATGGGGAGCGGGTGCGGCTCGACAACGAGCGCATCCTCCACTGGATGGATATGGGCGCCCTGGCCACCGACCGCGTCGCCCGCTTCCTCGGCAAGGCCGGCCTCGCCCCCATGCCGGGCATAAGCGAGCAACCCATCAAATCCGCCCCAAAAAAGAAAGCCCAGGAACGTGCCAAAGCCACCGCCGGATAGCCCCCGTCATTGCGAGGCACGGAGTGCCGAAGCAATCCAGGCCAGCCGGCACGAGACCCGCGTCCTCTTGGGGGTGATCGGCCGTGCCCATGGGGTCCGCGGCCTCCTTCACGTCACCAGCTACACGAACCCTCCTGAAGCCCTCCCGTCCTACGGTCCTCTGCAGGACAACGAAGGCCGCCGCTTCACCCTTTGCTGGCGGGGCGAGGGCATCGCTGAATTCACCGACCAGGCAGGAACCAAAATCTCCGACCGGACCACGGCGGATCGCCTTGTCAACACGCGCCTGTATGTCGAACGCGCCCAATTCCCGACCCCGGACCCCGACGAGTTCTACATCACCGATCTTGTCGGACTGACGGCCGTTACCCCCGAAGGCCAGCCCCTGGGCCGCGTCGAAACAGTCCACGATTACGGTGCCGGAGCCAGCCTCGAAACCGACAACGGCCTGCTCGTCCCCTTCAACCGCGCCTCCGTCCCGGCCGTCGATCTCGCCTCGGGCCGCGTCACCATCTCGCCGCCCGAACCACTGGACATCACCCCGCCATGACGTGGCGCGCCTCAATCCTCACCCTGTTTCCCGAGATGTTTCCCGGCCCGCTCGGCTTCTCCCTCGCCGGCCGTGCCCTCGGCTCCGGCACCTGGTCTCTGGAGAGCGTCAACATCCGCGATTTCGCGCCCGACAGGCACCGGACAGTGGATGACACGCCTTTCGGCGGGGGCGCCGGAATGGTCATGCGCCCCGATATTGTTGATGCCGCGGTCGCCTCGGTCGCCGATGGCCGCCCGATCCTCGCCCTGACGCCTCGTGGCCGCCCCTTTACCCAATCCGCCGCCATCCGCCTCGCCACCGGCCCCGGCGCTACCCTTCTCTGCGGCCGCTATGAGGGCATCGACCAGCGCGTAATCGACGCCCGTCACATGGAGGAAATCTCCATCGGGGACTACGTGCTTTCGGGCGGCGAGCCGGCCGCCCTCGTCATCCTGGATACCGTGATCCGCCTGCTCCCTGGCGTCATGGGCGCCTCCGAAAGCGCCCAGGACGAAAGCTTTGCCGCCGGACTCCTCGAATACCCTCACTACACCCGCCCAGCCGAGTGGCAGGGCCGGCGCGTCCCCGAAACGCTCCTTTCCGGCCATCATGCCGCGATCACCGCCTGGCGACGCGAACAGGCCGAGCAAGTCACGCGCGAGCGCCGCCCTGACCTCTGGGCTGCGCGGATGGCGATTGCCTGCGACCCCGCCGCGCCGTAATCGATCTGAACGAAAGGACCAATCCGATGAACATCATCGAGCGCTACGAGGCCGAGCAGATCGCCCGCCTGACCCAGGGCCGCCCTGTCCCGGATTTCGCCCCCGGTGACACCGTTCGCGTGGCCGTCAAGGTCGTAGAGGGGGAACGCACCCGCACCCAGGCCTTCGAGGGCGTCGTCATTGCCCGCTCCAACAAGGGCCTGAACAGCAACTTCACGGTCCGCAAGATCAGCTACGGTGAGGGGGTGGAACGCGTCTTCCCCCTCTACTCGCCTGTAATCGCTGAAATCTCGGTGGTCCGCCGCGGCGACGTTCGTCGGGCCAAACTGTATTACCTGCGTGGCCGCTCCGGCAAATCGGCCCGCATCGCGGAAAGAGGCCGAGCCACCACCAGCACCGCCAGTGACACCACGGCCGAGCCCGAAAGCGCGGCGGCGGAGTAACATTTCTCGCCATGGCCGGGCTTGACCCGGCCATCTACGCACGAAAGCAACCCCATGTCCCAGCCCCACCCCCGCACGCTGTTCGACAAGATCTGGGACAGCCACGTCGTCGAGCGGCTGCCCGACGGCACCTGCATCCTCTACATCGACCGGCACCTTGTGCATGAGGTGACCAGTCCCCAGGCCTTCGAAGGGCTCCGCCTGGCCAGTCGCAAAGTCCGCCGCCCGGATGCGACGATCGCAGTGGCCGATCATAATCTTCCCACCACGGACCGCCGTGGCGGCATCAAGGAGGAGGACAGCCGCATCCAGGTCGAAACCCTGGAGAAGAACGTCGAGGAATTCGGAGTTCCCTATATCCCCATCCTCGATGTCCGGCAGGGCATTGTGCACATCATCGGGCCGGAGTTGGAATCTCTCTCCCGGGCATGACCATCGTCTGCGGTGATTCCCACACCTCGACCCATGGGGCCCTCGGGGCCTTGGCTTTCGGCATCGGCACTTCAGAGGTTGAACACGTCCTGGCCACCCAGACCCTGCTCCAGCGCCCGGCCAGGAACATGCTGGTCCGGGTGGATGGGGCCTTGGGATTCGGCGCCACCGCCAAGGACATCGTGCTCGCCATCATCGGCAAGATCGGGACGGCCGGCGGCAACGGTCACGTGATCGAATATGCCGGGGAGGCCATTCGTGCCCTCGACATGGCGGGCCGCATGACCGTCTCCAACATGACGATCGAGGCCGGTGCCCGGGCTGGACTGATCGCCCCCGACGAGACCACCTTCACCTACCTCAAGGACCGTGAATTCGCCCCCAAGGGCGATGCCTTCGAGCGCGCAGTCGCATATTGGCGCTCTCTCCCCTCCGACCCGGGCGCCCACTACGACAAAACGGTCACCCTGGATGCCGCTGATATTGTTCCCATGGTCACCTGGGGCACCAATCCCGGAGCGGTGGTTCCGGTCACCGGTTCCGTGCCTGACCCGGCCTCTATCGAGGACGAGGCGGCCCGCGCCCAGGCACAGCGCATGCTGGAATATATGGCTCTCAAGCCGGGCACCCGCATGCAGGATATCGCAGTCGATGTCGTCTTCATCGGAAGCTGTACCAACGGCCGCATCGAGGACATTCGTGCGGCCGCTTCCGTGGCCAGGGGGCGCAGAGTAGCTCCTGGGGTACGGGCCCTTGTGGTTCCCGGCTCCGGGTTGGTGAAGCAGCAGGCGGAACAGGAAGGTCTGGACCGGGTGTTGCTTGAGGCTGGATTCGAGTGGCGGGAGCCCTGCTGCTCGATGTGCCTGGGCATGAACCCCGACAAACTCACCCCGGGCCAGCGTTGCGCCAGCACGTCCAATCGTAATTTCGAAGGCCGTCAGGGTCCCGGCGGGCGCACCCACCTGCTTTCACCGGCGATGGCCGCCGCCGCGGCCGTCACCGGCCGATTGACCGATGTGCGGGAGTTGGCTTGATGGAAGCATTCACTCGCCTGACCGCTGTCGCCGCCCCGCTGCCGATGGCCAATGTCGATACCGACAAGATCATCCCGGCTCGGTTCCTCAAAACGATCAAGCGCTCCGGCCTTGGGGTTCACCTGTTCGATACGCTGCGTTACGACGCCGCAGGGGAGGAGAGACCCGATTTCGTCCTCAACAAGGATCCCTACCGCAAGGCCAGCATCCTTATCGCGCATGAGAATTTCGGCTGCGGCTCCTCGCGGGAGCATGCGCCCTGGGCGCTGCTGGATTTTGGCATACGCTGCGTAATCGCACCGGATTTTGCCGATATCTTCTATAATAACTCGTTCAAGAACGGCATCCTGCCCATTCGCCTGCCCCGTGCAATCTGCGACCAGCTGATGGACGATGCTCGCCTGGGCGGTAACGCGCGTTTGACGGTCGACCTGGAGCGCCAGATCGTGGTCCGCCCCAATGCCGAGGAAATCCACTTCGACATCGACCCCTTCCGGAAGCACCTTCTGCTGAACGGTCTCGACGATATCCGCCAGACACTGCAGCACGACAGGGCAATCGACGCCCACGAAGCCAGGCGCCGGGCCGGGTTTTCCTGGGTTCCCTCGACACGGGGGGCCTAGCCGATCATGCCAGCAAACAAGAAGCTGTTGATCCTGCCAGGCGATGGGATCGGACCCGAGGTCATGCGGGAGGTCCGTCGGGTGATCGATTGGATGGATCGGCGCCGGATGGTCGCCTTTGATGTGTCGGAGGATGTTGTCGGCGGAGCCGCCATTGACGTGCGCAGTACGCCTATAACTGACGCGACCATACAAGCTGCACGGGAGGCGGATGCAGTTCTGTTTGGTGCGGTCGGCGGCCCCAAGTGGGAAAGGCTCGGCTTCGATATGCGCCCCGAGCTCGCGATCCTCCGCCTTCGTAAGGAACTGGATCTCTTCGCCAATCTACGTCCCGCGACCGTGCTTGACCCGCTGGTGGACGCATCCTCCCTGAAACCGGATGTGATTCGCGGGCTCGACATCATGATCGTGCGCGAAAGCACCGGCGGCCTTTATTTCGGTCAGCCGCGCGGAGTTGAGTCACTCCCCGATGGCCAACAGCGTGGCTTCGATACCGAGTCCTATACCACCAGCGAAATCGAGCGCGTTGCCCGCATTGCCTTCGAGCTTGCCCGAAAACGCAAGCAGCGCGTCACAAGCGTCGATAAGGCGAACGTCATGCAGTCCGGTCTGTTCTGGCGGCAGATCATCACGAGTCTCCACGCGCGTGAGTACCAGGATATCCAGCTTTCCCATATGTATGCCGATAACTGCGCCATGCAGCTTGTCCGCAACCCGCGGCAGTTCGACGTCATCGTTACTTCCAACGTGTTCGGCGATCTTTTGTCCGATCTGGCCTCCATGCTCACCGGCAGCCTGGGGATGCTGCCCTCCGCCACGCTCGGCGAAATCCAGCCGAATGGCAGGCGCTACGCCCTCTATGAACCAATCCATGGCAGTGCGCCGGATATCGCCGGGAAAGGCATTGCCAACCCGATGGCGCAGATACTGAGCTTCGCCATGCTTTTGCGCTACTCCTTCGAGATGGAGGACGAAGCACGAATGATCGAGCGTGCCTGCACGAATGTTCTCGCAAGCGGGCTGCGCACGCCTGACATCATGGCGCCTGGCACGGCCAAGGTCAGTACCGGGGTGATGGGCGAGGCCATTGTCCGCGAGCTGGACAAGTCCCTCTCGTCACGCGGCGCGTAAGGAGGGGACTGACCAGCAGGGGCGAATTTGACCGGGGGGAAACTTGATGCGCCTGTTCAGCGCCACGCTTGCCACCGAGACGAATACGTTCTCGCCTCTGCCGACTTCCCTTGAGGCTTACAAGGAATTGGTTTTCTTCCGTCCGGGAGAACATCCGAATGACGCGCCACGGATGTGCACGGCTACGCTGATCGTCGCACGCCAACGCGCCCGGTCCGAAGGGTACACTCTGATCGAGGGAAGCTGTTTTGCTGCAAGCCCGGCGGGTACAACCAACCGCGCCGATTACGAATTTATGCGCGACGAGATTCTTCAGCAGATCGGCACTGCGACGCCCCTTGACGGCGTTTTGTTGGGGCTCCACGGCGCCATGGTTGCGCATGGCTACGACGATGTGGAAGGGGATATAGTCGAACGGGTGCGCGAAATCGTCGGGCCGCGCTGTGTCGTCGGGGTCGAGCTCGATCCCCATTGTCATCTTACGATCAAGCGCGTGTCACTGGCGGACATCATCGTTCTTTACAAGGAGTTTCCGCATACCGATGTTGTGGAACGTGCGGACGATCTCCTGACGCTCGTGCTGCGGACGATCCGGCGGGAAATCCGTCCCGTCATGTCGCTGTATGATTGCCGCCAGATCGGAAGCTATCCCACGACTTTGCCGTTGATGCGCAGCTTCGTTGACCGCATCTCTGCACTGGAAGGGAAGCAGGGCGTGCTCTCCGTCTCCATATGCCACTGCTTTCCCTATGCCGATGTCCCTGAACTGTCCGGACGGATTCTCGTCGTCACCGACAATGACAAGCAGAGGGCGGATCAGCTGGCCACCGAACTCGGGCAGGAATTCATAGCGATGCGCGGGCGCACAGCTCCCGATTACATGGATGCGGCGGCCGGACTGGCAGCCGCCAGCGCCTTCAACGACAGCCCCGTGGTGATGGCCGATCCTGCTGATAACGCAGGCGGCGGCGCGCCCTCGGATAACACCATGATCCTGCGGGAAATGATCGCGCGAGGCGTGCAGAATGCAGCGATTGGTCCGATCTGGGATCCTGTCGCCGTAAAGTTGTGTTTTGATGCCGGCGAAGGGGCCACGTTCCCGTTGCGCTTCGGCGGCAAAACCGGCCCGGCCTCCGGCCAGCCTGTGGATGCGAGCGTCACCGTTTCCGCGCTCAAGCGCGATGCCTGGCAGAGTTTCGGCCCCACCCAGGTACCGCTCGGCGATTGTGCGGCGATCCGGGTGGGCGGAATTGAGGTCGTGCTGATCGCCAACCGCACCCAGGCACTCGGGCTGGAGCTGTTCCGCAATCTCGGGATCGAGCCGACTGAACGCAAGCTGGTCGTGGTAAAGTCAACGAATCACTTCATGGCGGCTTTTGGCCCGGTCGCCAAAAAGGTAATATACGTGGACAGCGACGGACCACTCACCCGCGACTATCGCCAAATTCCTTACACAAAGGTGCAGCGTCCGATCTGGCCACTCGACGAAGGTACGAGCCCCGGGCTGATATTTTGAAACGCAGAGGTAAAACAGTAGCCGGCGACCCGGGTGGTCACTCCAATACAAACGCCCCGGAATTGCTGTCGCGCGCTGCCCTCGCTACTCTGGCAGCCTTCAGCGACCCCGGGAGCATCCGCCCATGACTGCCGCCATTACCGCCGGCGATGTGAGAATCCACCGTATCGTGGAGCAGGAGTTTCCGTTTGCCGAACCGATTGAGTTTTTTCCCGGCCTTACCCGCGAGTGCCTCGCCGAAAACCGCGGCTGGATGGAGCCCTGGGCGCTGGATCCGGCGACCGGTAAGGCGGTGTTTTGCTTCCAGTCCTATGTGGTGCGCACGCCAAAGCATACCGTGCTAGTGGACAGTTGCATTGGGAACGACAAGGACCGGGCGGCCTGGCCGAACTGGCACCGCAAGAAGGATGATGTGTTCATGCGCGGGCTGACGGCCCTTGGCCTTGGCGTGAACGACATCGACGTGGTTATGTGCACTCATTTGCACGTGGATCACGTCGGCTGGAATACGCGCCTGGAGAATGGCGCCTGGGTCCCGACCTTTCCGCGGGCCCGCTATTTGTTCTCCAGGCGAGAGGACGATCACTGGATCGCGCAGAACGAGAAATCACCGATCGCATGCATCCAGGACAGCGTCATCCCGATCGTGGAGGCGAAGCGCGCGGAGTTCGTCACCAGCGATCACGCGCTGGACGATCATGTGCGGCTGACGCCCACTCCGGGCCATACGCCTGACCACTTCGCCGTATTGCTCGGCCGAGGGCGAACCGATGTCGTGCTGACCGGCGATCTGATCCACTCGCCTCTCCAGGCACGCTATCCCGAAATATCGATGCGGGCGGACGTCGATCCTGCTCAGGCCGCCAGGACGAGGCGAAGCTTTTTGCAGCAACACGCGGGTGCCGGCACAATCTGCTGCACGGCGCATTTCCCGTCGCCCTCGCGCTTCCGCTTCAAAGCCTGGGACAACGGCTTCAGGTGCGAGCCCGTCTGACATGGCCGGTCCGCGCCTGCATGAGGCCAAGGCGCTGGGGCTGATCTGCTCGGCACACCTGGTGAGCCACTTCCATTACCTGGTGATCGTCCCGCTGTTCCCGTTGCTGCGTCAGCGCCTGGGTGTCGATTTCGTGCAGCTCGGGCTGGCGATTACGATCTCCAACGCGGTTTCGGCACTAGTGCAGGCACCGATGGGCTGGGTGGTGGACCGAGTGGGCCCCCGGCGCGTTCTGATCGGAGGCTTGTGTCTGTCCGGTATTGCTTTTTCCTCGATTGCAGCCTTCCCGAGCTATGGATGGCTGCTCGTCGCGGCGGGCGTGGCAGGCCTTGCCAATGCGGTCTATCATCCGTCCGACTATGCGATTTTGGGCGCGGCCGTCGAACCGGCGCGCGTCGGCCGGGCATTTTCGTTCCACACATTCGCGGGGTATCTCGGCAGCGCCATCGCGCCTCCGATCATGCTGCTGGTCAGCACACGTTACGGGTTGAGCGCGGCGTTCCTTGTCGCCGGGCTCATCGGTCCCGCGGTAGCGATCCCGCTGGCATTTGCGAGCCGGCTGGATTTGGTCATCGTCTCCCGCCGCGCAGGCGGACAAGGTCACCGCGAGATTCCGATCAGCGCGCTGGTGACGCCGATGATTCTCAGCCTGACCGTCTTCTTTGCGCTGCTTAATCTGTCGACGGGCGTCATCACGAACTTTTCGGTGGTTGCGCTGAAGGCGCTTTATGGCACGAAGCTGACGGTCGCCAATGGTGCGCTGTCGGCGTTTCTCTCCGCGACCGCTGTTGGCGTGCTGGCCGGCGGCGTCATCGCGGACAAGACGAGGCGACACAACCAGGTCGCTGCGGGCTGCTTCGGGATCACGGCGGTGATCATCGGGCTGGTCGGCACCGTCCCGCTCGGCACGTTCCCGTTGATCGCCGCGATGGTGGTCGCCGGCGTACTTTCAGGCATGATCGCACCGTCGCGTGACATGATGGTGAGAGCTGCCGCGCCACCCGGGGCCGCCGGCCGTGTTTTTGGCATTGTCACCACGGGTTTCAATATCGGCAGCATGTTTGCCCCGATGCTCGGCGGCTGGGTTATGGATCAGGGTGCTCCACGCTGGGTTTTCTATGCTTCGGTGCTGTTCATGCTTGCCACCGTGGCCATGGCGCTGGCCACCGAGCGCCGGGAGCAAACGGCCCCGGCGCCGATGCCGGGCTGATAGAGCAAGGGGTATGGCGTATGGCAAGCAAATGGTTTCCGCTCGTTGGTCTGGGCTTCGCAGTGGCCGGAGCGGATAAGCTGCTCGGCGTTGGCGGCTACGAGCGCCTGTTTGCCGACATGGGCTGGTCGGACACTGCCCGGAAGCTGCTTGGAGCCGCCGAGTTCACGGGCGGCGTGATGGTCTCCTCGCCCTATAGGCGAATGCTCGGCGGGCTGGTCCTTGTCGCGGCGAGCACGGCCATGCTCACCGCCGAGATGCGGCAAGGCGAAACGGACCTGGCCTTTCCGCGGATTCTGGTGATGATGGCGGCCGCCACCGCGCTGCTGCCGTTACGGAGAGCCTGAACCGCCGGGTCGGTCACAGCTCCGGCAGATCCTCCTCGCGGAATTCTGCTTCGGGTTTCGCTTCCTTGGTGCGCTGAGCCTCCCGGCTGCGCAATTCCACGCGACGGATCTTTCCGGAGATGGTCTTCGGTAGTTCCGCGAACTCGAGCCGCCTTATGCGTTTGTAGGGAGCGGCGGACTGGCGGACATGGCGGAAGATGGCGAGGGCGGTCTGCCGGTCGGGTGCCCATCCCTGTGCCAGGGTGATGTAGGCTTTGGGAATGGCGGTGCGGACGGGGTCGGGAGCAGGGACAACGGCGGCCTCTGCCACGGCGGGATGCTCGATCAGGATGCTTTCCAGCTCGAACGGGCTGATGCGGTAATCGGATGCTTTGAAGACGTCGTCAGCCCGGCCGACGTAAGTGTAGTAGCCATCCGGGTCACGGGATGCGACATCACCCGTACGATAGACATCCTGATCCATTGGCGGGAGTGTTCCGTCATCCTTCTGATATCCGAGCATGAGCCCGGTTGGGCGCGGATTTAGCGCGATGCACACTTCGCCATCTGCCGCATCGTGGTTGTCTGCGTCGCGCAAGCGGATGTCGAAGCCCGGCATCGGCTTGCCCATGGAGCCGAGCTTTACAGAAAGGCCGGGCGGGTTGCCGATTTGCGTGGTGGTTTCGGTCTGCCCATAAAAGTCGCGCACCGTCAGGCCCCAGGCATTCCTGACCTGTTCGATGACTTCGGGGTTACATGGCTCGCCGGCGGAGCAGATTTCGCGGAGGCTGACGGAAGTCGATTTGAGATCTTCCTGCACGAACATGCGCCAGACGGTGGGGGGCGCGCAGAGTGTCGTCACTTTGTTGGCGGCGATTGCCTCCAGCATTGATTTCGCATGAAAGCGCGGCTGATTGGCGATGAACACGGCCGCGCCGGCGTTCCACGGCGCAAACAGGCATGAATACGCGTGCTTGGCCCACCCGGGAGACGAGACGTTCAGATGCAGGTCACCCGGCTGAAGTCCGAGGACATACATCGTGGTGAGATGGCCGACCGGGTAGCTTTCGTGGCTGTGCTGCACCAGCTTCGGCTTGGCTGTTGTTCCGGATGTGAAGTATAGCAGCAGGGGGTCACTGGCACGCGTGTCGCCGTCCGGCGTGAATGTCGCCGCCTGCTTATGGAGGCCGGCGTAGTTGTGCCAGCCCTGTGCTTCGCCCGTGCAGATCAGGGTCAGCCCAGCGGCTATGCCTGCGAACTTGGCGGTCTCGTTCGGGCCGGCGATCACATGCCGCACGCGGCCACGGGTGAAACGGTCCAGAAGGTCGGCTTGAGTCAGCAAGGTTGTGGCGGGGATAACGACAGCTCCAAGCTTCATGGCCGCGAGCATGATTTCCCAAAGCGGCGCGACGTTGCCGAGCATGAGCAGAATGCGGTCGCCGCGCTGGACGCCGAGCGAGCGAAGCCCGTTTGCGACTCGGTTGGAACGTTCGGAAAGCTCGGCGAATGTCAGCTCGGCGGCGCCGTCTCCGACGATCTTCAGTGCCGGGCGGCTGGCAAATTCGCCACGGGCCAGCTCGGCATCGAACCAGTCGAGCGCCCAGTTGAATCGGTCAAGCATGGGCCAGCGGAAGCCGCGATAGGCGGTGTCGTAGTCCTGGCGGTGCGCGAAAAGGAAATCACGCGCCTCTTTGAACGCAGCCGCGGACATCGATCTTCCCCCCCTTTATTTGAGCTTGCTTTCAGCCGAGTTTATCCCGCGGCTGGTTAGCTAGCCAGCGAAACATCACCGAGAAATCGCGGGCACCTTCTCCCGCCTCCACGAGCTTCGCATAAAGCGCCGTGGCCTGGGCGCCGAGGGGGGTGGGGGCTCCGGTCTGCTCGGCGGCCTGCTGCGCCAGCCGCACGTCTTTCAGCATCAGCGACGCCATGAAGCCGGGGGCGTAATCGCGGCCCGAGGGTGCGTTGGGCACGGGACCGGGCGCAGGGCAGTAGTCGGTGAGAGCCCAGGAGCGCGAAGTAGCTGTGGATGTGATGTCCCATAGCTTCTGCCAGTCGAGCCCGAGTTTCTGTGCGAGGACGAACCCCTCGCAGACGCCGATCATGTTGATGGCGAGCATCATGTTGTTGCAGATTTTTGCAGCCTGGCCGGCGCCAGGGCCGCCCGCATGGATGATGGTACGCCCCATTGCCTTCAGCATCGGCTCCCCGCGGCTGAAGCCCGTTTCCGATCCGCCGACCATGAATGTCAGGGTGCCGGCGGCGGCACCCGTGGTTCCGCCTGAAACCGGTGCGTCCAGCATCTCCAGCCCGTGCGCCCGCGCTTCCTGTTCCACCGTTCGGGCCGTGGCAACGTCGATGGTCGAGCAGTCGATGAGCAGGGGTTTGGCGGCGGATTGGCGGGCGGCATCGATAAGGCCGCCCTGATGGAGCATGACCTGGCGGACATGCTCCCCGGCGGGGAGCATGGTGATGATGACATTGGCTCCTTCGACTGCTTCGGCCGCACTGCGGGCCAGCGTACCGCCTTTTTCGGCGAGACCTTGCAGGGCCTGTTGGTTGACGTCGTAACCGGCAACCTGATGGCCCAGCTTCAGCAGGTTGGCGGCCATAGGCGCGCCCATGTTGCCAAGCCCGATGAAGCCGATCTTCGCCATGGTTACAGCACCTCGAACACGTCGTAGATCGGACCTTCCGGCGGGCGGTCGCCGGTTCCCACGGCGATGATCCGGTTCAGCCAGTCGTATTGCGATGCGGCGGTTTCGAATGCGATGGCGGTGCGGAAATAGTATGTACCTGGGATCAACAAATTCGCCGCGGGCCATGCGGTCCATGATTTCGGGCGGCCCATGACGCATCCCGCGATAGGTCATCCCGATAGTTGCGCCATCGTGGGTCTGCAAAACAAGACGGACGTCGAGGGTCGTTAACCCATCCGCACGAACCAGGAGCCAGTCGGCGCCGCCTGGCAGGACGGTTCCGCGCAACCGCTCGCCTTCAAAGCTCCCGCCGCCGACCAGCCCAATTCGTCGGTTGCCTCCCGGCGTCGCGCCGACCGGCTGCATACCGGCCACCTGCAGCCGGAGCGTGAACAAATGTTTTGTGCGGATCTCGGCCATGGTTGTTCCCTTTTGCGGTTCTCGATCAGACACCGGCCATTGGCTGGCGGCAAGCGCGAGGGTGGTGATAGGATCAGGGCAATGGGCGAGCTCTATGGCACCGATTTTGTGTTGTGGACCGAGGAACAAACGCGGGCGCTGCGCGAGGCAGGCCGCCCGGGATCGAACCTGGTCGTGGATTGGGAGAACGTGGCGGAGGAGATTGAAAGCCTGGGGCGATCCGACCGTCGTGCGGTGGCCAGTCGCATCAGGACCATTCTGGAGCAGCTGTTGAAGCCGGAAGTCTCACCCGCTGAGAACCCGACGCAGGGCCGGCGGGAAACGGTGCGGCGGGCGCGCGTGGAAATAGAAGACCTGCTACAGGATGGCCCGAGCCTGCGGCGCGAGTTAGCAGCGATGATCCAACAGGAACTCGCTCCGGCGCGAGAGCTGGTCCATGCCGCTTTGGAGGATCACGGCGAGGTGCCGCGGCGAAAGTTAAAGTTGGAGGAGGTAACGTTCGTGGAGGAACAGGTGCTGGGCAATTGACTGCCTACGCGTGTCGGGGGTGCATGATGGCGCAGAACGACCTGGTTTTCCTGTTTGATGTGGATAACACGCTGCTGGACAACGACGCGGTCCAGGCGGAGCTGGGCGAGCACATAGGACAGACCTACGGGGAGGAGGCGCGCAAGCGGTACTGGGCGATTTTTGAACAGCTACGAAGTGAGCTGGGTTACGCCGATTATCTCGGCGCTCTGGAGCGGTATCGCGTCGAGGCGATGCACGATCCGAGAATTCTGCGGATGGCGAATTGGCTGGTGGACTATGACTTTTCGGGAAAGCTGTTTCCTGGTGCGCTGCAGGCCGTGGATAGCACCTGGAGTCATGGCGTTTGCGTGGTTCTGTCCGATGGCGACGCGGTGTTCCAGCCCAGGAAGGTAGAGCGCTCCGGCATATGGCATGCATTTTGCGACAATGTACTTATTTACATTCACAAAGAGCAGGAGCTGGATGATGTGGAGAGGATGTTTCCGGCTCGGCACTACATCTTGACGGATGATAAGCTTCGCATTTTACACGCGGTGAAGCAGATCTGGCGAGATCGGGTGACGACGGTCTTCGTCCGGCAAGGACATTATGCGCTGGATGCGGAGGAGGTTGCGAAATACCCTCCCGCGGATATTTCGATCGAGCGCATCGGGGATTTCCAGGAAGTGCTGCGCCGCTTCTGACGGATCGGTTCCGATTCAGGCCGGCTGTGCCTATATGGTGCTTGCGGGATATCGGCCGGGGTTCGCCAAATGTACACGCAGGCGTTGAATTCGCGGGAGCCGGGGGACGGGGGGGCCGAGGACGCGGAGAAGCTCGGAAGGTTCCAGGCACGCGTCGAGGCCGAGGAGCGGATCGAGCCGAATGACTGGATGCCGCAGGCCTATCGCCGCACCCTGATCCGGCAGATCAGCCAGCACGCCCATTCCGAGATCGTCGGCATGCTGCCGGAGGGAAACTGGATTACGCGGGCACCAAGCCTGCGCCGCAAGGCCGCGCTGGTTGCCAAGGTGCAGGACGAAGGCGGCCACGGGCTCTATTTGTATGCCGCGGCGGAGACGCTGGGGATCACCCGGGAGGAGCTGGTGGACCAGCTTCTGACGGGCCGGGCAAAGTACAGCTCGATCTTCAACTATCCGACGCTTACCTGGGCGGATATCGGCACTATCGGCTGGCTGGTGGATGGGGCGGCCATCATGAACCAGATTCCGCTGTGCCGGTGCTCATACGGGCCCTATGCGCGGGCGATGATCCGCATCTGCAAGGAGGAGAGTTTTCATCAACGTCAGGGCTACGAAATCGTTTTGACATTGTCCCGCGGCACGCCAGAGCAGAAGGCGATGGCGCAGGATGCACTGAACCGCTGGTGGTGGCCGTGCCTTATGATGTTCGGGCCGCCGGATACGCAAAGCCAACACTCGGATACGTCCATGCGGTGGAAGATCAAGCGGTTCAGCAATGACGAGCTGCGGCAGAAATTCGTCGATGCGACCGTGCCGCAGGCGCACTATCTCGGATTGACGATCCCTGATCCGGCGTTGCGGTATGACGATATATCCGGGCACTGGATGTTCGGCGAGATTGACTGGCAAGAGTTCCGCCGTGTCCTGGCGGGCTATGGCCCGTGCAACCGCGAACGCCTGGAGGCGCGCCAACAGGCGCATGCCGCGGGCGCGTGGGTGCGTGGGGCGGCGTTGGCTCACGCGGCGAAGCAGCGGCGGCGAAAGGCGGCGTGATCGTGGACGCTCCGATGCCATTGTGGGAGGTGTTCATCCGCAGCCGGAACGGGATGGCACACCGGCACGTGGGATCGCTGCACGCGGCCGACGCCGAGATGGCGCTGCAGGCCGCTCGGGATGTTTATACAAGGCGCGGGGAGGGGCTATCCATCTGGGTGGTGCCGTCCTCCGCGATCACTGCCTCTGATCCGGGCGCAAAGGACGTGCTGTTCGAACCCGCGGCGAGCAAAATTTACCGTCATCCGACCTTCTATGACGTGCCGGAAGAGGTCGGGCATATGTGACGCTCATGCGCACGACTTCGATAGAGCTGCACGAAACGCCATTGGTTTTGTACGTGCTGCGGCGCGCGGATGACGCGCTGATCCTTGGGCACCGGCTGTCTGAATGGACCGGCCATGCGCCTCTGCTGGAAGAGGAACTGGCGCTGGCGAACATCGCGCTGGATCTGATCGGGCAGGCTCGGCTGCTTTACCAGCACGCGGCGGAGCAGGAAGGCGACCGGCTGAGCGAAGATGATCTGGCATACCGGCGCGATCCGCCGCAGTTCCGCAACCTGCTGCTTCTCGAACAGCCGAACGGCGATTTCGCTGTAACGATCGTGCGGCAGGTTTTCTACTCCGCTCTTGCCGAGCCGTATTGGCGGGCGATGATGCAGTCCGCGGATGAAAGCCTGGCGGCAATCGCGGCGAAGGCCGTGAAGGAGATTGCGTATCATTTGCGTCATTCCGGCGAGTGGCTGATTCGGATGGGCGATGGCACCGAAGAGAGTCATGCGCGGACGCAGGCAGCCGTGGAGCAGCTATGGCCTTATGTGGGGGAAATGTTTGAGGCTGATGAAACCGACCGAGGTTTGATCGCGGCGGGTGTTGCCGCCGATCCGGAGCAGCTTCGCCCTCAATGGGAAACCACTGTCGGAGCGCTGCTGCGTAACGCGACGCTGGTCCGGCCGGAGGCCCCATGGTTCCATAGCGGCGGCCGTACCGGCCGGCACACCGAGCATCTGGGTCATCTGCTCGCGGAGATGCAGGTGTTGCCGCGCACTTATCCCGGAGCCTCGTGGTGAACGAAGCGCTGCGCCAAAGGGTGTTCGAGGCGGTCTCCAGGGTGGTGGATCCCGAGTTGCCGATGCTGACTGTGGCCGATCTGGGTATCCTGCGCGACGTTACGGTTGATGCGGAGGGGCGTATCGAGGTGGCGATAACGCCGACCTACTCCGGTTGTCCGGCGACTGAGCTGATTGTCACGGAAGTGCGGCGCGCCCTGGATCGGGCCGGCGTCGGAAACGCTCGGGTCAGGACGGTGCTGTTTCCGCCCTGGACCACGGATTGGATTACCGAGGCGGGGCGGCGGAAACTTGCCGCCAGCGGAATCGCCCCGCCTTCGCGCGCCCATCCGGACTGCCCGAATTGCGGGGCGGGGGAGACCGAAATGATCTCGGCGTTCGGGTCCACACCCTGCAAAGCCTTGTGGCGCTGCCGGGCCTGTGGCGAACCCTTCGATCGCTTCAAGTGCCACTGACGCCACGGTTTCACCGGCTGATTGTCGCCGATGTGCGCCAGGAGACGCCGGATGCGGTCTCGGTGGCGTTTACCGTCCCCGAACATCTGAAGGCGGATTATTCGTTTTCTGCCGGACAGTATCTGACGTTACGAGCCGATTTCGAGGGTGCGGAAGTCCGGCGCACATACTCGATCTGCTCAGGTGAGGATGATGGGGAATTGCGGATTGCCATCCGGCGCATCGAGGGAGGCATATTTTCGCCGTGGGCACAGGAAGCGCTGAAAGCTGGGATGGAGCTGGAGGTGATGACCCCCACAGGCCGCTTCGGGGTTCGTTTTCAGCCGCGATCGGCGCGCTTGCATGCAGGCTTCGTGGCGGGTTCGGGCATTACGCCCGTATTGTCCGTGCTCAAGACCGTGCTACGGCGGGAGCCCAAGAGCAGGTTCTTTGTGTTTTATGGCAGCCGTACAAGTCATCATATTTTGTTTCGTACAGAACTTGAGGATCTGAAGGATCAGCACCTCGGCCGGCTTGCGGTTTTTCATGTGCTGTCGCGCGAGCAGCAGGATGTCGAGGTGCTGAACGGCCGGCTGGAAAAAGAGAAACTACAGGCGCTGCTCGGCCCGATGCTTGGCGGCACGCGGATCGACGAAGCCTATGTCTGTGGTCCCTTCGGCATGATCGACAACATCTGCGGCCTGCTCGATGTAATGAACGTGGCGCCGGAGCATCTGCATGTCGAACGGTTTACCTCGGCGCTTGGCGGCAGACCGCGACGCGCGCCCGCGGAGCCGCCGGAGCAGAAGCCGTTTGCTGTTGCATCGATAACCTTCAACGGGGCACGAACCGAGGTGCCGGTCCGGGGCGATGAGGCGATATTGGATGCGGCGCTTCGTGCCGGCCTGGACCTGCCCTATGCCTGCAAAGGTGGCATGTGCTGCACGTGCCGGGCAATGCTGTTGCAAGGCAAGGCGCAAATGGCACAAAATTACTCGCTGGAAGCGTGGGAGATGGCGGCGGGTTTCATCCTGACCTGCCAGGCGCGGCCACTTACCTCCCGGCTCGAGGTAGATTATGACCAGCAATAGCGGGATCTTTCTGCAGGCATAACCGGAAGCAAGCGAGGAGAGCGAACATGGTCAACCGGCCCATGGCGGAGATCATTCAGGGTCAGCAGCCGCTAGCCATGCGTCCGGAGGCGACGGTCCAGGAAGCCTGCAAGCACATGCACGACCGGCGATTCGGCGCGGTGCTGGTGGTGAATGATCAGGGGCGGCTCAGCGGCATTTTCACCGGCCGCGACGCGGTCCGCTGCCTCGCTGAGAACAAGGATCCCGGGACGACGCTGCTTGACCACGTGATGACACGCAATCCGCATGCAATGTCGCCCGATACGAAGGCAATCGAGGCGCTGCGACTGATGCGCGACGGAGGGTTCCGCCACGTGCCGGTGGTGCGCGATGGCCGCGTGGAAGGCATTGTTTCAAGAGATGACTTCCGCGGGCTGGAGCGCGACCGGCTGGAGGAAGAAATCGCACTTTGGGAGCGCATCTGATCGGGACGTTGTGCCGATGAAGGTCGCGACCTGGAACGTCAATTCCATCCGGCAGCGTGAGAAGCACGTGTGCCGCTGGCTGGAGAAGGCGCAGCCTGACGTTCTCTTTCTGCAGGAGACAAAATGTGAAGCGGCAGCCTTCCCTGGATTGGCGTTCCATGGCCTTGGATACAGCGCGGAGGCAGTTGGCCAGAAGGCATATAATGGCGTGGCGGTGCTCGCACGCGTGCCGTTTTCGGTCACCCACCGCCGCCTACCGGGCCTGCCGGAAGATGACGCGCAGGCCCGCTATCTTGAGATCGAGGCGGATGGTATGGCGATCGCGGGCATTTATCTGCCGAACGGAAACTCCGGCGGCGAGGCCGGATATGCCTACAAGCTGGAGTGGATGGACCGGCTGGGGGATCGCGCCGCGGCGCTGTTGGAGGCTGACAAGCCGGTGGTTTTCGCGGGGGATTTCAACGTCTGTCCGGCACAAGAGGATGCCGCGCCTGGCACGCTGCCGCTAACAGATGCGCTGGTGCGACCGGAAACGCGTGCCCGGTTCCGGCGGCTGATCTGGATGGGTCTGACCGATGCGGTGCGCGCGCTGCATCCGCACGGGCCGGTTTATACATTCTGGGACTATCAGGCTGGGGCGTGGCAGCGCGACCTGGGACTGCGCATCGATCATGTCCTGTTATCGCCTACATTGGCGGAACAGGCGGTCTCTGCCGAACCGGACAAGGAGGAGCGGGGCCAGGCCCAACCCTCCGATCACGTGCCGGTAGTAGTAGAACTCTCCGAAGCTTAGGGTATGATCGGTTCAAGAGGAACGCTCATACTCTAGCCTCTTTGCTTGAGAACGTGACTCATGCTTCATCGGCTGGTCAGCCTGAAGCGATCACGTTCTAGTCGATACTGCGTCCAGACGGCGCGGCGCACAAGGCCATGCCGGCGATCACCAGGGCGGTGCCGATGAAGAACCGGCCGTGCAGAACTGTCCCGAACATTGCGGCGGAGGCCGCCACGCCGATCAGCGGCTGTATATACTGCGAGCTGGCTGCGACGCGGACGGGAAGCGTGCGCAGCGCGAACAGCCAGATGGAGATGCCGAGCACCGTCACAAGCAGGCTGAGATACGCGATGACGCCGATGCTGACGAGGGTGGGGTGGACCTGCCCGGTGACCAGGCTCCAGACGGCGATAGGCGAGAGGCATAGCGCCCCCAGGATCGTGCTCCAGGCCGACACAGTGACGACACCCAGGCGAAGCGCCGCCTCGGCACTGAAGACGTAGTATCCCGCGATACAGACCGACGCGAGCAGCAGGACGCTGTCACCAAGGGCGGCCGCCAGCTTGGTCCCGGTCGCGCCCGCCGTAGCGCCTCCGGTGCCGAGCGCAATGCCGGCGAGCGCCAGAGCCAGGCCGAGGACGTGTCGCGGCCGCACCGCCTGGCGCAGCCGAAAAGCGGCCAGCAGCACGGTGAAGATCGGAATGGTCGCGGTGATGATCGTCGCGATCGCGGCCGAGGTGAGGCCGATGCCGATGATCTGCAGGATCTGTCCGGTGGCAAGGCCGAAAATTGCTATTCCCGCCAGCGCGGTGAAGACTTTCGGACCCGGCAGTTGCCGCCCCACCAGCAGCGCGGCGAAGAACGGCGCGGCGCAAACATAGCGCCACGAGACAAGCGCGAGCGGCGTAAGGTCACGCAGCCCGAGTTTCATCATCGGGACGGAGACGCCCCAGATCAGCGTCAGCACCGTCAGGGCCAGAACGGGCACGACCACTCCCTGCCGCGTGCTGTTCGGGATGTTCGTCACAGCCCCAGATAGAACTTGCGGATCAGCTCGTTGTTGGACAGTTCCTCGGCCGAGTTGCCCTCGAACGCGATTCGCCCGTGCACAATCACATAGCCGCGGTCGGCGATGCGGATCGCCTGGGTGAAGTTCTGCTCGGCCATCAGCACGGTAAGCTGGTATCCGTCCTTCAGCTCCTTGATCTTGTCGATGGTGCGTCGGACCAGTACGGGCGCCAGCCCGACCGACGGTTCGTCGATCAGCAGGATGCGGGGCGAGGACATCAGGGCACGCGCCAGCGCCAGCATCTGCTGCTCGCCGCCGCTCATGCTGCCGGCGAGCTGGCGCCGCCGTTCCGCAAGCCGCGGGAAAGTTTCCAGGCAGAACGCCATGTTGCGCTGAATCTCGGCGCGCGCCGCCTGGCGGAATGCACCGAGCAGCAGGTTTTCCGTGACCGATAGTTTCGGGAACAACCGGCGGCCTTCCGGCACGAAGGCGATGCCCATATCGACGATTTGCTCGGTGGAACGGCCGACGAGTTCGTGGCGTACCCCGTCGATCTCGGCGGTAACGTGTCCGGCCGAAGGGCGCACCATACCCATTACGCACTTCATCAGCGTGCTCTTGCCGTTGCCGTTGGTGCCGAGCAGCGCCACCGTTTCACCGGCGCCGACGCGGAGCGAAACGCCTTCCAGCACATGCACGGCGCCGTAACCGGCATCAATACCCTCGATGGTCAGGCTACTCGCCAAGATAGGCGCGCTCCACTTCCGGATTCCGGATCACCGCATCGGGCGCGCCGTCGGCGATCTTGCGTCCGGCGACCAGCACGACAAGGCGCTGGCTGAACTGCATCACGGCGCGCATGATGTGCTCGATCATGATTATGGTCACGCCGTCTTCGTTCATACGCATCAGCAGGGCCAGGATGTCGTCCACCTCGGCGTGCGAGAGGCCGGCCATCGCCTCGTCGGCGATCAGCAGCTTCGGTTCGGCGGCCATCGCGCGCGCCAGTTCCAGCTTGCGCATCTCCACCTGGGTCAGATCCTGCGGGCGGGCGCCGGCCCGGCCCTGCAGCCCCACCATCGCCAGCAGCTCCTCGCAGCGTGCGGGCAAGTCGGCATGGGCGCCGGCGCGTTGGGAGTGCACAGCATATTCGATCGGCACGCACAGGTTCTCACCGACAGTCAGGCTGGTGAACGGGCGCGGAAGCTGAAAGCTGCGGGCGAGGCCGAGGCGGGTGCGGCGATGCGGCGGCATTCCGTCGAGCCGAAGGCCGTCGAAACGGACGTGTCCGGCCTCGTTGCGCAGCGTGCCCGAAAGGCAATTGACGAAGGTGCTCTTGCCGGAGCCATTGGGGCCGATCAGGCCGAGGCGCTCCCCGGCATTGACCGCCAGGTCCACGTCTTCCAGGGCGATGAAGCCGCCGAAGCGCTTGCCGAGCGAGGTGACCTGCAGCAGCGGCTCGGTCATGGGCGTGCCGCGGCAGGCCGCGGAGGGCGGCGGGGCGCTGCCCGGAGGTTGAACAGGCCCATGATGCCGTTCGGGGCGGCGACCACGAACAGCACCAGCACGACACCGACGATCAGCAGATTCAGGGCCGAGGAGATCGTCACCGTTGCAACCTGCTGCAGCGTGGCGATCAGGACCGCACCGATGACCGGTCCCAGCCAGCTTGCCGTTCCGCCGATCAGCGGCATGGCGATGGTGTTGACCGCATAGGACAGGCTGAACGCCGAAGGCGGATCGAGATAGGTCACGTAGAACGGCAGCGGCGCGCCGGCCATGCCCATCAGCACGCCGGAGATCAGCGTAGCGAGCAGCTTGAGCCGAAGCGTCGGCACGCCGGAAGCTTCGGCCGCCAGCTCGTCGTCGCGGATCGCGGCGAAGCCGTGGCCCAGGCGGGAGCGTTCGATAATTCGCGCGGCCGCGATAGCGATCACCGACAATGCCAGCATCAGCACGAACAGATATTGGATGTAGTCGATTCCCAGCAGCGGCGTGGTCTCCGGGCGGATGATGTAGGCCCCCGCCGAGCCGCCGACGAAGCTCCAGTTCACCACCAGGGTTTGCGCGACCACCGCCATCGCGAGTGTTGCGATGGAAAAGAACGCGCCCCGCAGGCGGAGCGTGAGGTAGCCCATCGCCAGGCCAAGCAGGCCGGAGATGAGCCCGCCGATGATGACGAAAACCGGAAGCGGCAGCGCGGGCAGCAGCTTATGGATCGCCACCGTCGCATAGGCTCCCAGGGCGAAGAAAGCAGCGACGCCGAAATTCACATAACCGCAATACCCGCCAAGGATGTTCCAGGCGGTGGCGAGCACGATGTATTGCAGCACCATGTAACCGGCGAAGAAGACGTAGTTGTTGCCGATTGCGCGCGCGCAGAGGAAGATCGCCGCCGCGGCAAGCACCAGCAATGTCAGGAAAACCCGGGTGCGCATTATCGGCCAAACACGCCTTCGGGCCGAACCGCCAGCGCGATCAGCAGGAAGCCGAAGGCGACAGCCGGCGCCCAGGATGGGCCGTAGAAGGTTGCGGTCAGGCTCTCGACGATACCCAGCGTCATGGCCGCGAGAACCGTTCCGCCGAAGCTGCCCAGCCCGCCGAGCACGCAGATCGCGAACACACGGCCGATATATTCACGACCCAGCGATGGGTCGATCGGCTGAATCACAATAAGAATCGCGCCTGCCACCGACGCCGTTGCGATGGAAAGCCCAAACGCAATGCGCTTGATGCGCACGGGATCGGCTGCCATCAGTCTGAGCGCAATCTGGTCCTGCGCCACGGCGAGGATCGCGCGGCCGATAAAGGTGCGTGAGAGAAAAACCTGCAGCACGCCGATAAGTGCAAGCGAAACCAGGCAGGGAACGAGCAGGCGGAAGGGAATTTCTATGGCGCCGATGTGAATGCTGGGGCCGATATAACTGGCATCGACGAGCCGGTAATCCACACCGAATACCAGCACGAGCACAACTTCGGTGATGAACAGCAGGCCAAAGAAAAACGCGAGTCCGCGAAGGCTTTGATCCCCGCGGCGTTCAAACGAAAGATGGTAAACCTGATAGATCCCTGCTCCTAGCAGATAAAACGCGGGCATGAGAACGATGCTGGCCAGGATCGGATCGACGCCAAGCCAGGCGTTGGCGATATAGGCGCAATAGGACCCGAGAATGATGAAGGCGGGGTGCGCGATATTGACGATATCCAGCATCCCGAACGAGATCGAAACGCCGATGGTCACCGCGGCATAGAACCCGCCAAGCAGCAGCCCTGACACGATGGCGTTGCCCAGCAGTTCGAGCATGCGGCGCCTCCCCTCACCTGCCGTTTCTCAGGCTTCTGCCACGGACGTCATGTCCGGTTCCAGTAGCGGCGCGACGATCCACGCTTCCGGAGGTTCCGCGCCCGGCGATGGTGCCCTAGATGGAACCGGCAGTTTGGATCAGGCCATGGCGAATGAGGGTTCGTATTTCGAGGATATCTATCCGGGACGGGTGCTGCGCTCCCCGCGCTCGATCACCGTGACGGCCGAGCGGATCATGGAGTTCTCCCGCGAATTCGATCCGCACCCCGCGCATCTCGCACCCGAAACGGCAGAGTCCACGATGTTCGGCCGGCTCTGCGCCAGCGGATGGCATACCGCCGCCGCGACAAACCGGCTGATCTTCGAAACGCTGCGCGTCGCGGGCGGCGGAGCCGGCGCCGGGGTCGAGCAACTCCGCTGGTTGAGGCCGGTGCATCCGGATGACGTGCTGCACGTCGAGATAGAGATCCTGGCGGCGCGGCCGTCACGATCGCGCCCTGACGCCGGAGTGGTCACCTACCGCTGCCGGACGCTCGATCAGAATGATGCCCCGGTGCAGGAGTTCACGAGCACGATCCTGATGCCGCGCCGGGGGCCGGCTACGTCTTCTTGACGGCGACGCGATAGGGGTGCGTCTCGCGTGAGGAGAATCCTGACATGCCTGACACCCCGGTTGCTCAAGGGCCATAGGGTGCCTACCCTTCAGATATGGAGACGCGGGTCGCCATCCTGGAGACGCCGGCTCAGCAGACGCAAGTCACGCTGCAGGCGATCCGTGAGGACATCCGCGATTTGCGGCGAGAGGTGCTGGCACAGCGCTCAGTGCACGAGCGGGATTTCCGCCTCACTTTCGGCGCGATCATCGCCACCGCCCTCGGCCTAGCCACGCTCATTGCCCGGGTGGCGCACTGGCTGTAACCGCCATCCTTTCTTAACCCGCTGCCGATAGAGAGCCGGGCCTCCAAGGAGAGCCCGCCACGCCTGACACCCCTGTTGCCCAAGGGCCGCAGGGTGCCTACCCTTCAGACGTGGAGACGCGGGTCGCCATCCTGGAGACTCTGGCGCAGCAGACGCAGGTCACGCTGCAGGCGATCCGCGACGACCTTCGCGAACTGCGGCACGAGATCGCAAGCCAGAGTTCCGACCTCAGGCGCGAAATCGCCAGCCAGGGTTCCGACCTCAGGCGCGACATGACCGGCCAGGCGTCGGATCTCCGACGTGAAATCGCGAGCCAGGGTTCGGACCTCCGCCGCATTCACGACCGCGACTTCCGCCTCACTTTCGGGGCGATCATCGCCACTGCGCTGGGCCTCGCCACGCTCATTGCCCGGGTGGCACACTGGCTGTAACCCCCGGGGGATGCAGGACATCCCCGGCCCCACCTCACGCATCTGGTTTTCGCAGCGCCTGCGGCTGCATTACGTCGACTGGGGCAACCCCGACGCCCCGCCCCTCATCCTGCTCCATGGCGGGCGAGATCATTGCCGGTCCTGGGACTGGGTCGCCTCCGCTCTACGCAATGACTGGCACGTGATCGCCCCGGACCTGCGCGGCCACGGTGACAGCGCCTGGTCGCGCTCCGGCCACTACACGATGGCGAATTACATCTACGACCTCGCGCAGCTGATCCATCAGCAGAAGCTCGCGCCGGTTTCCATCGTTGCGCATTCGCTCGGTGGCAACATCGCGCTTCGTTACACCGGCATCTACCCTGAAACGGTGCGCCCGCTGGTTGCGATCGAGGGACTTGGACCGGGACCGCGCTCCGCCGCCGAGCGGGACACGAAGCCCATCGATGCGCGAATGCGCGCATGGGTGGACGATCAGCGGGCGCAGGCCGGCCGTCTGCCGCGGCGATATGCCTCGCTCGAAGACGCGCTGGCTCGGATGCAGGAGGCCAACAGGCGGCTTTCGCCGGAGCAGGCGCGGCATCTGACGCAGCACGCGGTGAATCAGAACGAGGACGGAACCTACAGCTGGAAATTCGATCCGTACGTGCGGATCTGGCCACCCTACGACATGACGCGCGAGGAGATCGCCGCACTGTGGTCGCACATCGCCTGCCCCACGCTGTTGGTCTGGGGAAAAGAAAGCTGGGCGACCGATCCGGCCGCCGACGGGCGGGCCGGATATTTCCAGGACGCGCGCGTCCTCGCTGTCGAACGCGCGGGCCATTGGGTGCATCACGACCGGCTGGATGTGCTGTTGCCGGAGTTGCACCGCTTCCTGCGCCTCGGCTGAAGCGATGCGCGCGCTCCAATTCAGCACCTTCGGCCCCGTGAGCAATCTGCGCCTGTTGGACCTGCCGGACCCCGAGCCCGATGCCGATACAGCGGTCGTGAAAATCGCCGCCGCGTCGATCAATCCGAGCGACGTCAAGAACGTGCAGGGCAAAATGGAGCACACGACTCTGCCGCGGGTACCCGGGCGCGACTATGCCGGAACAGTCATCGCCGGCCCCGACGAATGGGTCGGTGCGGAGGTATGGGGGACCGGCGGCGAGATCGGCTATTCGATCGACGGCGCTCACGCCGAGCTGCTCGCGGTGCCGGTCGCGAGCCTCCGGCGCAAGCCGCGCAATATCTCGATGCCGGAAGCCGCAGCCGTCGGTGTGACGTATGTCGCCGCGTGGCTCGGATTGATCGAATGTGCGGGCATTTCGCCGGGAGAAACCCTGGTGGTCACGGGGGCGAATGGCGGCGTGGGTGGCTCGGTTGCGCAACTTGGGAAGTGGCGCGGTGCGCGGGTGATCGGGCTCGACCGGCGGCCGCTTGCGGCTGGATCCCCGGCAGAGGGTGCGCTCGACGCCCATTTTGTCCTCGGCGCCGAGCCTGTGGAAGCCGTTGTGGAGCGGGCAACCGGCGGTGGAAAAGCGCACGTGGTCTTCGATACGGTTGGCGGCCCCCTGTTCGAGCCGGCACTGAAGGTGTTGCGGCATGGCGGCCGGATGCTCGTGCTGGCTTCCGCCGGAGACCGGCGCGTCAGCTTCGATCTACTGGATTTCTACCACAACGAAACGAGGCTTCTCGGCATCGACACGCGGGCGCGGGATGCCGTCGCCTCCGCCGCGATCCTGCAGCTGTTGCAGCCGTTGTTCGAGCGGGGGGCACTGCTTCCGGCCGCGATCGGCCGGATCGTCCCGCTGCGGGATGGGCCGCAGGCATACAATGATATGTCTGCAGGAACACTTAGTGCACGTGCAGTGCTGGCACCAGGCTAAATCGGGAACAGAATCTTAAAATTGGTTTGACAACCGTAGATTGCGACGATACCCCGTAACCCACATCGCCAAACACGCGAGAAGCCGGGGCAGAACGCTCCTGAGTGCTGATGAAGCCTCTCCCAGGAGCGACCAACAGAATGCGAATGCATCACCTGCTTACAGGCATCGCCATCGCGGCAGCGCTGGCCGGTCCTGCGCGCGCCGGCGTTACCACCATCATCTCGGACGCCACCGACGACATCGCCTATTACGGCAATGGCCCCACAGGTTGGTTCGGCGGCTCGGATCAGGGGGACGTAATCGGCAACGACTTCGACACCAGCAAGATCGTGGTGAAGGAGAAAGACGGCAAGAACGGCGCCCTGAAACTTACGTTCAAGCTCTATACGCAGTTCGGCGGCACCGACTGCTTCGGCAGCACCTGCGCCTATTATGCCGACCTGTTTCTGCGCACGCCATCGAGCGGGTACAGCGCCCTGCCGTTTAACTACGCGATCACACTCGGGGATCAGAAACCGAACGGCGGCTATTCCAAGCCGGGCCTGTACAGCGTCACCAGCTACGTGACATCGCAGGACATCTGGTCGTCGCGGGGCGGCTTCATCTACGGCGGCGCATACGTTCCGGACAACGATTCCGCCGCTCCCGAGAGTGCTCCCACGGTGCTGACCAGCGGCACACTTCTGGATCATGCCAAGGTTCATCAGCATCACAAAGGAAATGACGGCTACGTCGAGGACATTTCGCTGACTGTCACAGGGCAGGCTGCCCTGGACCTCAGCAAGGGATTTGACGTGCTCTGGGGCACCGGCGACTGCGCCAATGACGCGGTATTCGGCAGTGTGCCCTCGCGCGTGCCGGAACCCGGAACGGTCGGACTGTTCGCGGCCGGCCTTCTCGGCCTCCTTGCGTTCCGCCGTAAGGCGGCAGCAATCGCGCGGCGCAGGTGACCGGCGCCATCCCCGTGGCATAGTGGATCGTACCCTTGGATCACCCCCTTGGGCCACGGAGACCAGCGCATGAAAATCACCCGCGCCGAAGCCTTCCAGATCCGGTGGTCCCCGGAAGACAAACCCACCCAGCACAGCGCATTTGTGCGTGTGCACACGGACGACGGGATCAGCGGAATTGGCGAGGCGTCACCGATGCAGGGCGGGCGCGCCTCGCTCGGCATCATCGTCCACGACATAGCGCCCCGGCTCGCCGGGAAAGACCCGCTGGATCACGCGGTGCTGCTGGACACGGCCCTGCACGAATTGGTGAAGCTCGGCCCGGAGGGGGCGCTCACGGGCGCATTGGCGGCGCTGGATATCGCGCTGTGGGACATCAAGGGGAAGCTCACCGGCCTGCCCTTATACAAGCTGATGGGCGGCGCGTGGCGGACCACCCTTCCCTTCTACGCATCGATCGGCGGCAACGGCGACCGCCCGCTGGACGAAGTGCTGCGCGTCGTCGAGCGGCGACTTAAGGACTACCCCGCCGCCGTGAAAATCCGCTTCGATAACAACCGCACGCGACTGGATTCCGACATTCCCGGCGACATCGCCAAGGCACGCGCCGTGCGGAAGCTTGTCGGCGATGCCCTTCCGCTCGCTTTCGACGCCAACAACGGCTATACGACCGGCGGTGCCATCCGTGTCGGCCGCGCGCTGGAAGACCTCGGATACTGGTGGTTCGAGGAACCTGTTCAGCACTACCATCCGAAAGCAATGGGCGAGATCGCCCGCGCGCTGGATATTACCGTCTCCGCCGGTGAGCAGACCTACACGCTCGGCGCACTTGCCGACCTTATCGACGCCGGGGTTCGTATGGTGCAGCCGGACATCGTCAAAATGGGTGGCATCACCGGCCTGATGCGCTGTGCCGCGCTGGCACACGCCCACGGCGTGGAACTCGTGCCGCACCAGACCCAGCCCACCATCGGCCACATGGCCAATCTCCATTTCGCGGCGACGCAGTTGCACGCCACCAAGCCGTGCGAGTGGAACGACCCCTCCTCGCGCACGCATGCCCTGTTCGCCAATCCGCCCATGCCGGTTGACGGGCTGTTTCACTTGCCGGAAACGCCCGGCCTGGGCCTGCAACTGAATGAGGCGGAGCTCCAGACCCGGCGGATCGATATCGCGACCTGAAGGGGTTTCGCCCGGGTCTCGTAGCTATACCAAACGTCGCGGAATGCGGCAGTCCCACGCGCGGTGACAGACCTCCACCTGGCCTTCATGTGCTCGCATCATCGCCCGCACAGCGAAAGCGTCATCCGTACACGACATCTGCAGCTCTGTCTGAACCCGGATCCGCCACGCGCCGCGTGACATCTCCTGCGACCTGCGCATCTCGAGCACTGCGCTGAGTGGATCGTCATCGTCTATGCGGGCGTCAAACCTACTCTCAACGCCCAGCTCGATTCCCAACCTGTCTATTCTTACTACCCCCGGACGGACCACCGTAGTCGGCTCGGGTGGCGCGGTTTCAGGATCGGGCAGCGGCGGCAGCAAGGCGTCCACAGCAGCCGGTGCCCGCACCGGCAGTTCGAGCGCCCCCCCGAATACTGTCACCGTGGCCTTCTCCGGGGCCGGCCAGATCATCGGCCAGTAGGCGGTCGAGATTGCTATCCTGATCCTGTGCCCCGCCGGAAACACGGCGCCTGCATCGTTCAGCTGGATGCGCACCTCATAACGATTCCCCGGCACCAGCGGCGCTGGGTTCTCGTGTCCATCTCTGTGGGCAAGGTTCAGTATTCCATAGCTGACCCGCAGCGAGGCGCCGTCGGGATGAACATCGCAAAGCCTTACCGCCAGGTTAGCAAGCGGCCTGTCAGCAGCGAGTTCAAGCGTAACAATCGGGGCCCCAAGAATCTCGACACGATCGTCAAGCGGCGCGCTGTCGACCACCAAAGAGCGCGCGTCATCCTCTCCCTGATCGCCGGCCTGATCAGCTCCCCGGCCAAACGGACACCAGGCCCCCCCCTTCTTCCCTACCGTTTGCGATGAAAGCACATCCCGCGGCATCAGTGCCGCGCTGTCGGACCGCAGTCCGTCGTCTGTGAGAAAAAGGCGATGAGCCGCCACCCTCTCCGGTGGCCACGACGGTTCGGTAATCCACCATCCTGGCAGTGTCTCGTGGTGCGGCGCCGGTTTGACGCTCTCGGTCATCCAGGCGCGCAGCATAGGCTCGTTCATAACCCCGGTATCAGCATTCTTCAGCCAATGATCCCACCACCGCAGGGCTTCTTGCAGAAAACCGATCCGCGGGCCGGGCAGCGCGAAATGCGGATAGGCGTGAGCCCAGGGTCCGATCAGGCCTTTGCGCGGCACGTCCAGGTGCGCAAGCAGTCGCGGGATCGCGTTGGTGTAGCCATCAGTCCAGCCTCCAACAGCATAGACCGGACACTGGATCGCACCGTAGTCCTCGCACACCGAGCCGTGCTTCCAGTACGCATCTCGCCATTGGTGCCTTAGCCACAGTTCAAGGAACAGTGGCACATTCTCCAGGCGTTCCAGCCACATCGCCCGCCAGCGTTCGCCGACAAGCTCGGGATCGGGCGGCTGGCACATCGCACTGAACAGAAATGCGCGCCATCCGAACCCGTCACCCAGCAGTGCACCACCCATGAAATGCACATCGTCGCGGTAACGGTCGTCCGTCGAGCAGATCGTAATGATCGCCTTCAAAGCGCTGGGACGCCGCGCGGCGACCTGCAGCGCATTGAACCCGCCCCACGAGATACCCATCATGCCAACCGCGCCGCTGCACCAGGGCTGTGCTGCCAGCCACTCAATCACCTCCAGCGCGTCGTCCTGCTCTTGTCTGGCATACTCATCGGACAACAATCCATCCAACTCGCCGCTGCCGCGGATATCCACACGAACAGCGGCATAGCCATGTCCCGCGAAATATGGATGCGTCAGCGCGTCACGCTCATATGTGCCGGTCCGTTGGCGGTACGGCAGGTATTCGAGGATCGCAGGAACTGGATTCTGAGCGGCATCAACCGGAAGCCATATGCGAGCGGCCAACTTCGTGCCGTCGCGCAGTGGGATCAGGGCATGCTCGATTTCGCGTACTTCGTGGGGGAACCGTGTGACGATCAAAACCTGCCATCCATCTTGTCACTGCGCGCCCGGCGCCCGCTGGCCTGCGGCTAGGACGGGTTGGCTGGTATCAACTCTCTCTGAAAGTCGATACGCCGCTTGTCTGAGTATCCGGTTCACGCGACGAAGCGTGCGCGCTTCGCAACGCGCGCTTCTCCGCGATCGGATACTGGCGCCGAAAGCGTTCAGCTCTTCACCGTCTTCGCGTAACGCACAAAATCAGACTGCGGGCCAAGCATGAAGCCGTTGACCCCCTTGCGTGCAACCGCCACGTCGTTCTGCTGCAGCAAAAACACGATCGGAGAACGCTCCCACGCCTGCTGCTGTATCTTATGATACAGCTCGACGCGTTTCTCCGTATCCAGCTCCGCCGCGGCCTGCTCCACCTCGGCAGTAATCTCCTTGTCGTAAAAATGTGTCCGCCACGCGATGATCTTCAGCGGGCTGTTATCCGAATCATCGGGATTCGAACAGAACGCTTGAGCGTTGGAGTTAGGATCGAAATAATCGGGGAACCATTCATTCATCACCAACTGGTGCTGCCGCGCGCGCATCTTCGTAAGCACCTGCTTGCGGGTGCCCGCCAGCAGCGAGACCTTGATGCCCACGGCGCCGAGGTTCGCCTGAAGGGCCGCGGCGATGTCGGCGTACGGATGCTCGGAAAAATGGTCGAAGGTCGCGGTGAAACCGTCGGGATAACCCGCTTTTGCCAGCAGCTCCTTTGCCTTGTCCGGATCATGGTGGAAGGGATTGGTGTTCACCGCACCCATGATCATGCTCGGCTCGAATGCCTGGTTGACCATGTGAGTTTCCGGCGTAATGTTCTTCTGAATCCCGTCGTAATCGATCGCCCACTTTATCGCCTGCCGCACCTCCGGCTTGGCGAACGGAGCGTACCCCTCATTCCCTGCAATATACATCTGGTTCGTGGTCGGCGATGTGATCTTGTACAGCTTGGGGTCCGAGGCGACCCCCTTCAATAGATCGCTGTTCAGATTGCGCGCGATATCCACATCCCCGCGGCGCAGTGCCAGCACCTGCTCCGAAGGTTCCAGGATCTGGCGGATGAACATGCGCTTGGTGGCTGGCGCGGTCGCCGCATGGGGGTTCGCATCCAGGATAACGTGATCGTCGGCCTGCCAGGAAGTAAGCTGGTACGGGCCGCTTCCGGCGGAATGGCTGGTCAGCCATTTGTTGCCCAGGTCATCCTTCTCCTGGTGGGCCAGTGCCACCGCCTTTTCCACGATGCCGCCGACATTGGCGCCCAGGCAGTTCAGAACCAGGCTTGTTGCAGCCGGTTTCGGAAGATCGATCTTCAGCGTACGCGAATCGGTCGCACGTATCAGCTGTGCGACGTTGTCCTTGGTGAAACCAAATTGGGTAAGGATGAACCCAGGGGTCAAATTCAAAGTGATCGCCCGACGCAGCGAAAACTCCGCATCCGCCGCAGTTACCGGCTTGCCGGAAGAGAACAGCGCATTCTGCGTCAGATAAAAGGTGAAAGACTTTCCGTCCGGCGAGACTTCCCATTTTTCCGCCAGGTCGGGACCGATCTTGCTGAGGTCACTCAGATCAGGCGAAACCAGCTTCTGGTAGATGTTGGCATCGACCTCGATCGTGCTGAATTCATAACCCTGCGCCGGATCGAACGAAATCGCGTCGTCGAACCGCCACGCCATGACGATCGCGCCCGCCGGCGTGTCCGCCCGGGCCGATCGGGCGAAGGCAGGCGCGGCGGCCGCGGCGGCGCCTGCCACCATCATTGTGCGACGTGTCAGCATGATGATCCTCCCTATGTCCCTACTTGCTGCCGGGAACGCTACCCCACTCGTCATCCCGGCGAAAGCGGATGGGGATCCCTCGTCATGGCCAGGCCAAGCTCCGACGACTTGTCCCCGGTCTGACCCATTATCGGCCCCCGGGCTTCAACCAGCGGCGGCTGGCATCTCGGTTCGACGGGTGGTCTGCTACCCTGCTGGCAGCCGCAGGCTATCTGGTCGTAATCGCTGTGGCTGACTTTCTGCTACCCTCCACCAACGAAGTGCCGGAGGGATTTCCGGCGGTTTTGCTCTGGCGGTTTCGAATGGCATCGCTCGGAATGCAGGCGATCATGTGGACGACAATCGGCCTCCTGTTCGGTGCACTCACCGAAGGGAGGCCATGCCCGAATACGATCCCTCGAACGCCGCTGAGCTTCACGAGGAAATGACGCACCCTTCGGATGCTTCTCGCCTCTCTCCCACTGGCTCACCAATCCTGTGGTGACATTAAGATATCGGGCGAACACCGCCTGGCTCGCTCCCTCCCGCTCGCGCAAGGCATGTATCTCCTCAGGTCGGAGCGGCTCGACAGGCGTCAGACAAGCCTCGTCGAATCGGCGCATCGTTTGCTTGTCCACCAGACCTGCTGCACGCAGATCGTCGGCGGTTTCGTGCACCGCGGCCATAATGCGGCTACGATGTTGCTTGCTCATTGCTGACCTCAATCAAAGCGCCCGCAGCGACAGCGACCGCGATCTGCTCCTCGCCGTATCCGAGGATCAGGTCGGTGAGCCGTCGGAACTCGATCAATTTCGGCCATGGTGATGTTGTCTCGTTCATTCTTACCGAAACCATATACGAATACCGCGCGCCGGTTATCGCGGAACAGCATGATGGTGCGAAAGCCGCTCGATTTCCCGCCGACGACGCGGGCAATTCGCTGCTTGATAACCCCGCCCCCAGGGTCCGCGACTATAAGACCCCGCATCGCGGCACGTACCGCACCGATCAACGCTGCATCGGCGCTTTACGCGTCACCGACAGGCGGAAGCGCAACCTAAGTCTCCGGCCCGCGCACGAAGCAAATGATCCCCAGCGTCGGGATTGAGCACACCACGGCCCGGCCGGTGGGATTGTCGGTCCGCTTCAGGACCGCCTGCGGCGGCACGGGTTCCCATCTGCCGTCGATCCATGCCTCGTAATGGTCGCCGTTAATGCGGAAATCCGTCTGCCGGCAATCGGCCTCGGCGCAGCAGGATGCGCCGGTGCCGGGCTGCATCAGGCTGCGGAACCAGGGCCCCAGGACGGGGTCGGACACCTGGCCCGGCTGCATCCGGGCCCGTGCACCGGTCGTAAGCGCCGCGATGAAAAACGCGGCAGCCGCCGCGCCGCGCACTGCGCCGGCGGAGCCCGTTGCGGGAAATCGTGTAGCGTGCATCGCGGTACTTTATGCAAGTCTCCGGCCTGTGAGACGTTCGGTTTCAAATCATCAAACGCGGAAGCAGAACGGGATGGTTACGAATCGCCGCGTTTTCGCCCAGCCGGCAATCTATGCTTTCCCTCCATGGGGGCAACAGGTTTTGCGCGTCCGAACGGACGACCCTCACCCGGATCGCTTCGCGATCCGACTTCTCTCGCTCCGGAGTGCGGGAGAGGTGTACCAGAGAGGTCAATGCCCGACAGGGGCGCCTTTGGGCATGCGTGGCAGCAGCAGGCCAAACGGGCAGATAAGCAGCGCTATCAGCCCAAGCAGCCAGAAAATATCGAGATAACTCATCATCTGCGCCTGGGTCTGCACCGCGTGGGCGATCGCGCTCAGTGAATGGCCAAACCCGTAACCGTTATAGGGGGTGATGTCCGCAGCCAGGCGGGCGTGATGAAACTGCGTGCGCGACGCCAACAAGGTCTGCACGAAGGACACGCCGAAGCTGCCGCCCAGATTGCGCATCAGGTTGATAAGAGCCGAGGCCTGATTGTTCTCGTTCGCCGGAATGCCGACATAGGAAACGGCGCTGAGCGGAATGAACAGGAAAGGCAGCCAGATAACCTGTAGCATCCGCGCGTCGGAAACGTTCCAGAACGATATATCCAGATCCAGCCCCGACCAGCGCCACATCGCCCAACCGCTGCCGATCAGCGCCACGGTAATCAGGTATTTGGGCTGGATGAGCCGGCCGGTGACGAAGCCCGCCACGGGCATGACGAAAAACGTCACCATCCCGCCCATTCCCAAAGTCAGACCGGCCTGGAACGCATCGTAGCCCAGCAGCTCCTGCGTCAGCTGCGGCAGCAATTGCGTGGTACTGATCAGCACGAAACCAACAAGAAACATCAGCGCGCAGGAAATCGAAAAGCCGCGCGAGCGGGCGAACAGCCGCAGATCGATGATCGGGCGCGCGACAATAAGTTCCCACACGATCAATGAAATCAGCGCAGTCCCGGAGATAAGGCTGAGCGCAAGAACAAAGCGCGAGGCAAAGCCGTCATCGACGCTGAACCGGTCAAGCACGACCTGCAGCGCTCCGAAGCCCAACGCGACCAGCGCGAAGCCCACATAGTCGATGCGCGGGCCGCCGATCAGCGCCTTGCGCCGGTCCTCCTGCAAGGCCTTCGGCTCGACCACGAAACTGCTGACCAGAAACAGCGAGAGCAGGCCGACGGGAAGGTTGATGAGAAAGACCCAGTGCCAGGTGAAGGCGTCGGTGATCCAGCCGCCAAGGACCGGGCCGGCGGCGGGCGCGGAGACGACGGTGAGGCCATACAACGCAAATGCCTGCGCCCGCTGGCGCACCGGAAATGTATCGACGAACATCGCCTGCTCGGTCGGGCCAAGGCCACCCCCCCCGGCACCTTGCACCAGGCGCGCCAGGATCATCCAGGTGAGCGAGGTGGAGGCAGCACAGGCGACCGAAGCGGCGGTGAATACTGCAACGCAACCCATGTAGAACCGCTTGCGTCCCAGCACCGTGGCGAGCCAGCCGCTGACGGGCAGGATCACCGCGTTCGAGATCAGATAACTGGTGAGAATCCAGGTGCTCTCGTCGTAGCTCACCGCCAGCGAGCCGGCGATGTTGCGCAGCGCCACGTTGACGATGGTGGTGTCCAGCACCTCCATGAATGTCGCGATGGAAATAATTACGCCGATCAGCCAGGGATTGCGCCCGCCGGCGGCCGAGCGCGGCAGTTCCTCGCGCGGCATCAGTGGACCTTCACGGATGGCTCGGCCGACATGCCGGGCGCCAGAAAGTATTTCTGGTAGGCGTCGCCGTTGAAGGTGATCTTCACCGGCACGCGCTGCACCACCTTCACCCAGTTGCCGGTGGCGTTTTCCGCGGGGAGCGCGCTGAACTGCGATCCGGTACCGGGTTGGAAGCTGTTGACGGTGCCGTGGAAGGTGACGCCGGGCACCGCATCAACAGAGATGGACACGGGCTGGCCCAGGCGTATGCCGGCGAGCTGGGTTTCCTTGAAGTCGGCTTCGACCCAGAGCTGGTCTTGGACGATGGCGAAAAGCGGCTGGGCGGGCTGGACGACGTCGCCGACATTCACCGCGCGATGGGCGATGCGGCCGGTCACCGGCGCGTTGATCGTGGTGTAGGAAAGCTGCAGACGGGCCGCATCCACCGCTGCATCGGCCTGTTTCACGCCGGCCCGAGCGGAGGTGAGCTGCGCGTTGGCAACCTCGACCTGCGCCTTGGCGGCGTCCACCGCCTGGCGGTTCGCGTTCAGCCGCGCGGTGGCGGAGCGGAAGGTGGCGTCGGCCTGATCTTTCTGCTGTTGGGTGACGGCGGCGGGATTGATGCGCTGATAGCGCTCGTAGTCCTTGGTTGCCTGCGTCAGATCCGCCTGAGCCACCACAACGTTGGCGTTGGCCTGGGCCAGATCGGCCTGGCGTACGGCAAGCTGCGCCTGGGCCTGGGTGAGCTGCGCCTGAGCGCTCGCCTGCTGGGCCACGGCCTGGTCCAGCTTTGCCTGGAAGTCCCGCGGATCGATCTCGACCAGCTTCTGCCCGGCGGTGACATGCTGATTGTCGGTGAAGAGCAGGCGGGTGACGCGGCCGGAGATCTGGGGGGCGATCTGGGTGACGTCGCCGGCGACCCGCGCGTCGGAGGTGGTGGCGTAATTCTGCGAACTCAGCCACCACCAGACACCGCCGGCGATGATGACGGCGAGGACAAGCAATGCCAGGCCGGCCAGCACCGGATGCCGCTTGTACCATGGCGGCGTCTCCTGTTCCGGCGTTTCGTCTGGCGCTTCGGTCTGTTCGGGCTGGACGCGGGCGTCCATGTGACAGCTTGTGCTCCCGGAAATTGGCGAACCGAACGGTTCAGTCCGTCACTTGGGGCGAGGGCAGTGGCTTCAACCCGGTCAGGGCGGTGCGTCGGTGATCACGATCGCGCAGGGGGGTGTGGGGTGGGCGGGGGGACGGGCGGCCGGATCTGCACCGGATCGGGCTCGGCCGAACCGCCGGGCGCGATGGGCTCGGCGTAGTAGTGCGCCAGGATGAGCTTGATGCAGGCGGCGGTCGGTACCGCCAGGAGCAGACCGATGATGCCGAACAGCATGGCGCCGACGACGAAGCCGAAGATGACCACCACCGGGTGGACTGTTACGGCGTTGCCGAGCAGAAAGGGACCGACGAGATTATCGATCGACAGGCGCAGGGCGAGCGCGAAGATCATCAGGAAGACGGCGCTGAAGGTGCCAAGTCCGGCGGCCGACAGGCCGATCAGCAGGATGGATGTGATCGGGCCGATGACAGGGATCAGCTCCAGAAAGCCGACCACGACGGATAACAGGGACGCACCCGGGACGTGGAAGATCACCCCGAGGCCGAGATAGGCCACCGCGGCCGTATAAATCACCACGCAGCAGAGCCCGACCACATAGCGCCGCAACATCGGAAGCAGCTTCGGCAGCATCTCCTCCACCGACCTTCGGCGCTCCGGCGGGATCAGCCAGAGCGCGCCTTCGGCCAGGCGGGAGCCGGAGATGAGGAAGTAGGGGATCAGGACGTAGGTGAGGATTACTCCGGCGATCACGCCGACGCCGATCTTGACCGCCAGGACGACCTGGGCGGCGCTGATGACATTCGTCGCACCGTTGATGATCAGATCGGTCACCTTCTCGGGGGTATAGTGCATCCCGAACAGGTCGATCCCCTGCGGGCCGGCGACGGCGCTGACGCCGCTGCGGATCATGTCCGGCAGCTTGTGCACGACGCCGGTGAGTTGCTGCACCGCGCGGTGACCGGCCCAGTAGGCGCCGAAGGCGGAGCCGCCGACGACGGCCAGGGACAGCAGCACGCCCATCGGCCAGCGGTGACCGTGTGTTTTTCGCGCCGACCAGGCCATAACGGGATCGAGGACGAAACCGATCACCATGGCGAAGACGAACGGCACCAGGGTGTAGCGCAGCTCGTAGGCGAGCAGCACCAGCACCATGCCGACGATGGCGATGGGCCATCCGCCGACCCGCGAACGGCGTTCGTTCACCTGTAGAGCTGGAGGATCCGGTCGCGTGATATCCACAGCTCGGTCCGGTCGCGGCGGAGCTTATGCCGGCGCAAGGCCGCCGGGTTGAAGGCACGCGCGAATGCCCAGATCAGGATGTCCTCGCCCATTTCGTGCAGGCCGTTGGGCGGTCCGCCCTCGACCAGCTCGAAGCCGAATTGCGCGGCGGCGCGGCGCATCTGCGCCTGGCGGCGGCGGCTGCCGAAGGTGACGCAGGCGCGCACCGCCACAATGGACTGGCAGTCAGGATGATCGGCGAGATGTCGGGCCAACTGCCTGATCGAATGCCGCAGATTGCGCCGGATCAGGGTCGCCCAGCTGAAATCGGCGCTGCCGCCGAAAAAGCGCGGAAGCTGCTCGTTCCACATATGCAGGTCGATAACCGGGTCCCCTGGCGAAAGAGTAGTGCCATCTGACAGGTCGATTCGCCGCGTTGCATGCGTGTGCCCAACGCGGATGAGGCAGTCCGGATCCTCGGTGAACTCCCTGACACGATAGTAGCGGCGGAGGAACCAGTCGGTGACGCGGACCAGCACCGTCCAGATCCGGTCGCGCCAGCCGCGCCTCGGCGGGCGGCGGCGCACCGCGCGCGCGGGCGGCGTCTGGTCGATGGCGGTTGAGGAGCCGACGACGATACCGATCATCCCTTCGGTCCTCCGGTGTCAGTGGCCAGGACCCAGACTCGCGTCGCCGGTCATGCTTTATGTTGCTCCGCTCCGCTCCAAACCCGACAATCGCATTATGTCCGGCCACCCCCTCGACTGCCTCAAATGCCCGAGTCTCTGTTGCCGCATGGCCGGATACGTGGAGGTCAGTCAGGCCGATATCAAACGTTTGGCCAAGTTCCTGGGTCTGTCTGTGCGAACATTTGAGGAGCGGCATATTGTTGAACGGACCCGCAAGGGGGGCAAGCGGATAAAGTCGGGCTACGCGACCTGCCAGTTCCTGGGCGAGGACCGGATGTGCACGGTGTATGAGGCGCGCCCCAAGGATTGCCGGGGTTATGTGTGCTGGAACCAGCCGGACCGCACGGTTTACGAATTCGCCCGGTTCTTCCAGATCCCGCCGGAGGCGCTTCGCGAAGAGGAAAAGAAGGAGGAAAGCTGATCCCGGCCGGACGGCGGGATCAGGCGCTGGCCGCTTTCATGACGGCCTGAAGCCGGGTGCGGAGTTCCGGGGTGCAGGCGATGACCGGATTGCCGACGCGAATGCCGTCATTGGCGAGATAGTCGCTGACCCAACCTCCGGCCTGCTCCACCAGCACCAGTCCAGCGAGCACGTCCCAGGCGTTGATGTGCAACTCCACATAGCCGTCGTTGAGTCCGGCGGCGACATCCGCCATCCCGAGTGCGCCGGAGCCATGACGGCGGAACTCCATGCGATCCGCGATCAGACCCTGGATGAGGGAGCTGTAGGCAGCGATGGAGCGGCGCGTGGACCAGCCGGCTTCGATCAGCGGGGCGGCGCCGGTGCGCAGATGACTGACCTGGATCGGGGTATCGTTGAGAAAGGCGCCCTTTCCCTGTTCCGCCACGAACAGCCGGTGTTCGTCGGGCGCGGCGATGACGCCGAGCTGCACCCGGTCATCGGCGACATAGGCGAGCGAGACGCACCAGCGGGGCGATCCCTGGATGTAATTGCTGGTGCCGTCGATGGGATCGATCACCCAGAGACACGGGGCGGGTTCGCCGCCGTCTTCCTCGCCCAGAACCGGTTCGGCGAAATGCTCGGCGATGCGGATGCGGACGAGGGATTCCACCGCGCGATCGGCTTCCGTGCAGAAGTCGAGCGGGTCCTTCGAAGCAATGGCGCCAAGGCTGCGGCGCATGCGCCGAGCGAGTGCGCCGGCTTCCTGGGCAAGTGCGGTGGCGAAGCGGAGGCGGTCGGATTGGGTGGGCGGCAAGGGTTGTTTACGCCACGGGCAGCAAATGTATCGCCGCCTGCACCGAATCCTGCATGTGCACAAAGTTCCTCGGGTGCAGCCGGAAATACGTGTTGGCCTGGAGGTAATTTTCGACATTGTGCACCGTCACGGACGGGCCGACGGGCGGCGCCAGGCCAACCTCCTGAGTGCCGGACAGCCACTTGTTGAGCGTATCGGGCGCGCCCGTCATGTTGATCCAGAGCGCGATGTAGAGTAGCGCCGCCGGGTCGATAGTCTGACCGCGCGTTGCGGCGGCTGCGATGCAGGTATCCAGCTCGCCCAGCACCACCTGTAGCAACCGGTCATCCATCGTGTTGACCATCGCCTGGCCCATCTCCGATGCCAGGGCATCATTGGCAAGCGTTGTGTCCTCGGCCGAAAGCGGATCGCCGTCGGGACACGGCCGGCAGACGCCGGCGACGATCCGGTCGCAAGTACCGGCGGAACAGCCGGATGCCTCCAGCGCCTGCAACAACGTGTTCCGGGCGACGTGGTTTACATTGGTATCGCCCTGGAAAATGCCGAAGCTGGCGCCGCTGGCACCGAGACAGGCGTATGACAGGCAGTACGGCGAGGCGCTGCCAAGCTCGTTCTGCTGAATGGCTTCCTTGATTGCGGGGATAAGTGTGGGATCCAACATGTCGTGTCTTTCGTTTTTTGCCGATAGGTGCAGCTGGCCCGACGTTCAGTCGCGGGTATGGATCAGAACCTTCCGGCCGGCCTGGTTAAGTCCGCCGATAAGGTTCACCATGGGCTGCTGCCAACGGCTGAACGATATGACGTTGCCGTCGAACGGGCCGTATGTCGCGACATAGGCCTGGCCCTGGCCGGTCAGGAATGCTCTGACATTCGCTTCCTCGGTTTCAAGACAGGCCGTCAGGATTTCGCTCATGGCATCACCTATTGTGTGGCGGCGAGCGCATTGGTCGCTCCCGAAACAAGATCGGGCCGCCGGTTCAGCGTGTCGATGAACTGGCTTTCGGACAACGTGCACGGGGGAACGTCCCACAATTCGGCGTGGAAAGCCGGGCGGGCAGCGAGCGCAACACAGTTTACAGCGTAGCCGCCGCCGCTATCGAGATACGCCTTAATACTGCCGATGTTGGTGCCCAGCGTCTTTCGCGCGGCCTCAAGGGTTGCCTCGCTCACCTGAGATGTCGCGGCCTTTGTGAACAGGCCCCGTATCGCCGGGGTGCTCGCCATATTGGTTGCAGCGGTCCCAGTCGCAAAAAACTGGCCGAGTGCAAGGCCGGAACTTGTGGGCGTGTTCGAGCTGACGTTCAGCGCCATTGAGGCCAGGACCGGGGCGTAAACGTCCTTGCTGTCCGTCGCCAGCTTCGGCTGCATGGGGATGATGGAAAGCTCCTCGCGATTGTAGCCGAGATTGAAGCTGGAGGGCGCATTGGCCACGAAGCCGATCTTCAGACCGACATCGGTGTTGGTGCCGAAAACGAGCGGCCGGCGCACGCCCGCCAGCTCCGGCGGCGGCCCCGCGGGCGCGGGAGGATTGCCCGATTGCGTCACCGCGTCGGCCGCGGCACCGGTTGCGTAAAGTTGCGTGACCTGCGGCGAGAAAACCTGCGCGTTGGTCTGAAAATAACCGAATGCGCTCGGCGCCGTGCCCTGCTGAGGATAACCCGGGCCGAGGAACAGATCGGTCCGGCCGATCCCGATGGCCACCTGTTCGGTTTTTGTATCGGCCTTGATGCCGATATGGGTGGATGTGACGAAAGTTGCATAGTTGATGTCACAGCCTTGCAGGCAGGACAGCATCAGTGCGGCACCGGCCACACAACTACGATTTATTGTCTGTCCCCTGCCCGCCCCTGCTGAGATCCAGCGAGACGTTCGACCGGATTGCCGATGACCAGCGCATTATCGCGGAGCTCGGCGGTGACCTCATGGTTATATCCGGCTGTCAGATACCCGCCCTGCGCCGTGCGGCCGGCCGAAAGGCCGAACGTGGTAAGTTCCACGACGTCGCCCGCGAAGGTCTGATTGTCGGGCGGGTGGCGCAGGGTGACATCCACCAGCCCGATCACATGGCGATCGCCCGCCTTGTCGGTGTAGCTGACGGCACATCCCTGGGTCGCGATTATGGAGAGCAGGCAAAGGACCAGAGGGGCGCGCGCGGCGTGGTTCAGGACCATCGGGTCAGCCTTGAACGACCGAGTTTCTGCGGTTGGTAGATGGCTCAGGCGGTTCAGCCGAGGGAACAGCCACGTCAATGCCTTCCGGTCCGACCGGGACGCCGAGTTGTTAAGCTTTGGTTAAGCTGGCAAATTCCCAGCCTGTCTGCAACGGTTTTCTGTGCTCTCGTGGCGCGGGAGTATCGTTGTGCGGGTCTGCCGGACGGGCGGCGCTGATTTCGCACCCTCTTACCGCTCAAGATAGCGAGCCATATTGGCCAGAGAACCGGCGTTTCCGACCTTCGTGTTATCGATCATGCTCTTGCCGACGAACGACGTGACCTGAGCCGTCACCTTCAGAGTTGCTCGCTGACCATCCGGGAAAAATTCTATCGTGGTCAGGTTCGTGGCAAGGAGCTAATCGGCCTCTCTGATGATTTCTGTCGATACCACGCGTCGTTCAGGAAGAATGTCTATGTAGCGCGTTTCCACACGAAAACGTGGGTCAGACCTCGGCCCACATCGGGCAATATCCCTGTCATCCACGCGGAAATCCTTCCTCATAAATAAAGACAGCGGAGTCCGATGGAGCAGCCCAAACGTCGCGCTCATCAGGGTCGGCGAACGCCGCATAGGCGCGAGCCAGCGGCACATTGATCGTCTGCTCAACAACGACTGTTCCGTGATCTATCGATGAGTTGGACATGCCAAGAGAGTAAGACGCCTGCGAACGCACGGCCACATCCGCGCCGGCCGCTGGTCGTCGTTTGTCCTCGTCATCGTCATCTCCCGTTGAATTGAAGGCAGCAGTTTCTGCTGGGAGCATTTGTTTTCGAGGATGTAGGTGTAAGCGCATATCATGGGGCACTGCCGCGCTGCGTGCCACCCGAACTTACACCGGGTTTACAAGCTGCGCCCAGGCGCCTTTTGCATCCGGAAATGTCGCCGGACCGATCTCCGGCTTCAGCGTCGCGCCGTCCATGCGGATCGGCTGATTGAGGTTCTTTCCCGCAATCCAGTAACTGCACCAATCGTCGATATAGGCGACCTCCGCGTCGAGCACCGCATCGACGTCCAACTTGCAGAGATACTGGAATTGCGCCGCACTCCAGCCCTCGGGAGCGATCCAGCCGCCGCCGCTCGCAACCGGGCTGATCAGCGGGTTCATGCGGACGATACGGCTCGCGGCGCCCCGGGGCAGGCCCGACCCGCCTCCGGTCATGATATGAGCCGCGAAGGTGGCGAAGTCCGGCGGATCGTCCAGCAGACTGCTGGCCAGTTTGGTCAGATCGGCCACAATGGTGGAATCCTGGCGGGGTGCATAGAACGGCGAGGGCGGGGCGCCGCGATCCGCAAGCGGCAGAAAGACGCTGGCAGTGCCGAGGCTGAGCATGCGAAGATCGGTCAGGGCCTGACCCATCGCGGCTGCCTCGATGCAGGCGGCGAGCACGGGGTTGTTATGGCCGGTAATGCCGCCGTCCCAGTACCAGTCCGCAAAGCCGGGAATTTTTGCCGGCGCATCGAAGTAATTGATGGGCGCATTGGTGGAGGCATGCACCGCCGCCGCGAGGGTGATATCCGCGGCATCGCCGTAACCATTGTTGTTGTCGATCGTCGCTGAGCGGAAGAACGTGGCCCGTTTCCTGTCGTAATCAAACGCCAGGATCAAAACATGAATCGGCCTGCCGCCTGCGCCGATTATGTTGGGAACGATGTTGCTGAGCATCAGATTGCCGGTGCTTGGCAGCAGGCGCTCCAGCGCGGGCAGCTTGGCTTCCGCACTGTATTTCGGGCCGATGCCTATCAATTTTTGCAACGCCTGGTCCGGAACGTCCTTCGTGGGGGAAAAGATGGCGCGGCGGTCGGGCTCGCTTTTAAGCAGCGCCAGCACATCGCCGAGTGATTTGTTTTCAAGCAGGCCTGCAAGAACGAGGCTGCCACCGGAGGTGGCGGCGACAAGGTCGAACTGACTGAGAACGTCGCGGCCGGTCGCGTTTACACTGAAAAGCTCAATCAGGGCGCGTACTTGAATCAGGGACCAGGCGCCGCCACCGTCCAGAGAGAGTATGCGGTAGCTCATGTATTCCTCCTGTTGTTTGTTTTGGGTAGCGTCAGTCTAAAGAGTCTTCATATATTCTCCAACTGTTTTAAGCACGCCGCTTCGCCGCGATCGGGTCGGTGGGTCCCGGCGAAGTGTCTGGACATCCGGCAAGTGGATGGTTACGGGCGAGCAGTCTGCCTGGGGAGAAGCAGCATGGCCGACCAGAAATCAGGCGCCGCACGGATTATCGGAACCTGGAAGCTGCAATCCTATGTCCGCGAGGTGATCGCGACGGGTCACCGGTTCAACCAATTCGGGGAGGCGCCGGATGGTTATCTGGGCTACGCGCCCGATGGGCGCATGTACGCGATCTTCGCGCGAGGCGACCGCCTGCCGCCGCGCGATGTGGTCCCCACCGACGAGGAAGGAGTGCAGCTTCTGGGCTCGATGGTTGCCTATGCCGGCACGTACACGCTGGGGGAAAACAGCGTCGTTCACCACATCGACATTTCCTGGAACCAGGGCTGGACCGGCACCGATCAGACAAGGTTTTTCGAGCTGAATGGAGACATGCTGACCATCACGACCGCCCCTTACCGAAGCTATTATGACGGCCAGGAGGGGCGCTCGATCCTGGTTTGGAAGAGGGTGCGGTAGTATCCGATCGCGGAGAAGCGTGAATTGGATACTCAGGCAACAAGGGGAGATCATGCCCGACTCGTTCAGCCTTGACGGCAGCCATGTGCTGGTCACCGGCGCCTCCAGCGGACTGGGGAAGCATTTCGCCGCGCGGCTGGCGGAAGCCGGCGCGTCCGTAACGCTGGCGGCGCGGCGGGAGCAGGCGCTGGCGGCGAGCGTGGAGGCGATCCGGGACGGCGGAGGCCGGGCGGCGGCCGTGGTTATGGATGTAAGCGATTTTGCCAGTGTGGAACGCGCGCTGGACGGGGCGGAAAGGGCGCTGGGTCCCGTCAAGGTGCTGATCAACAACGCGGGCGTGACCGAAACGGGGCCCGCCCTCGATGTGGAAGAAAGCGGGTGGGATCAGGTCATCAACGTAAATCTCAAGGGGGCATGGCTGGCGGCGCAGCGTACTGCCCGGCGGATGGTCCGGCACCGGATTTCGGGCAGTATCGTGAACATCGCCTCGATACTTGGATTGCGGGTCGCCGGCAGTGTCGCGGCCTATGCGGTTTCCAAGGCGGGGCTGATCCAGATGACCAAAGTGCTGGCGCTGGAATGGGCACGGCACGGCATTCGGGTCAATGCGATCGCGCCCGGCTATATCGAGACGGAGCTGAACAGCGCGTTCTTCGCCAGCCCGCCGGGTCAGGCGCTTATCAAGCGCATTCCCCAGCGCCGGCTTGGCCAGGCGAACGAGCTGGATGGCGCGCTGCTGCTTCTCGCCTCTGAAGCCAGTTCATTCATGACCGGCAGCGTCATCGCGGTGGACGGGGGGCACCTGGTCTCCGGCCTGTGAGCTTTGGCCTGAGCCGCCGAATGGGGCATCATGACGCGGATTACGGGAGCTTCCCATGAGCATGGACGCCGTTCCGCATCCTTTCGAAACGGGGCTGGATCGCAATGACGCGAATTTCGTGCCTCTTTCGCCGGTTTCATTTCTGACCGGGGCGGCGCGCGCCTACCGGCAGAAGATCGCGGTCATCGACGGCGACCGGCGCTATACCTACGCGCAACTGCTGGAACGATGCACGCGCCTGGCATCGGGGCTTGCCGGTCTTGGCGTGGGGCGGCTCGACACGGTGGCAATCATCGCATCGAACATCCCCGAGATGATCGAGGCGCATTATGCCGTGCCGATGCTCGGGGCCGTGCTCAATCCGCTGAATACGCGCCTGGATGCGGCGACAATCGCGTTTTCCCTCAATCACGGCCAGGCCAAGGTGCTGATCGTGGACAGCGACTACGTACCGCTTGTGACCGATGCGCTGCGGCAGGTTGACCACGAGATCGCGGTCATCAGCGTCGGTGCGGCCGGGCGGACGGGTGTTGATTACGAAGCAGTGCTGGGCGGCGGCGATCCGGATTTTGCCTGGCCGGAGACAGACGATGAGTGGCAATCGCTGTGTCTGCTCTACACCTCCGGCACGACCGGAGATCCGAAAGGCGCGGTGTATCATCATCGCGGCGCTTATTTGCAGGCGCTGGCAAACGCGCTGATGTTCGGGTTGAGTTTCGACAGCGTGTATTTGTGGACCTTGCCGATGTTTCATTGTTCCGGCTGGTCCTATCCCTGGGCGGTCGCCACTGTCGGCGGAACCCATGTGTGCTTGCGCAAGATCGAGCCGGCGGCGATTTTCCAGCTGATTGCGCGCCACAAGGTTACGCACCTTTGCGGCGCACCGATCGTGATGAATATGCTTGCACAGGCGCCGGCGGAGCAGCGGGTCAAGTTTGATCACACCGTGCATTGCGCGACGGGCGGTGCGGCGCCGCCATCGGCGGTGATCCGGGCGATGGAGGAGCTTGGTTTCGAAGTGACCCATCTGTATGGCGCGACGGAGACGTACGGGCCCTCCACATCCTGCGTGTTCCAGCCTGAATGGAATGCACTGCCACCCGAGCGGCGCTACGCCAATATGGCGCGCCAGGGCGTGCTGTACCCTACGCTGCAGGACATGATGGTTGGCGATCCCGAGACGATGACTCCAGCACCGCGGGATGGCGTGACCGTGGGCGAAATCATGCAGCGCGGCAATACGATCATGAAAGGCTACCTCAAGAACCAGGAGGCGACGGAGAAGACGCTGCACAATGGCTGGTATCTGTCCGGCGATCTCGCGGTGTGGCATCCGGACGGATATGTAGAGATAAAGGACCGGTCGAAGGACATCATCATTTCCGGCGGCGAGAATATCTCCAGCCTGGAGGTGGAGGAGATTCTGGCACGGCATCCGGCGGTGTTTCTGGCCGCAGTGGTGGCGCGGCCCGATCCGACCTGGGGCGAGACGCCTTGCGCGTTCATCGAGATAAAGCCCGAAGCGCCGCCGGTTGATGAAGCGGAGATCATCCGGTTCTGCCGCCAGCACCTGGCCCGGTTCAAAGTGCCGAAAAAGGTGATTTTTGGAGCGATCCCGCGAACTTCGACGGGCAAAGTGCAGAAATTCGCGTTGCGCGATGTGGCGAAGACGCTGTGAGCGACTCTTCTGAAGGCGGCGATCGCGAAGCCTCGCCCTTCGATGCGTTTGCATCGGCAATGGAGCAGTCCTGGGCCGCGCCGTTTCGAATGTGGTCGGCGTTTGCGAATACGTGGCAATCGGCGCTGCAAAATCGCGGCGTGCCGGTGATGCAGGCCGCCATGAAGCAGATGATGGGTGCGGGAGGGTGGAACAGCGGGCTTGCTCCGCTGGCAGAGGAGATGCTGGACATCTTCGCGCTGCCCAAGCTGGCCGACATTCCGACCCTCGAGCAGGGGGCGCTGCCTTCGCTGGTTCCGGCGGCTGAGCTGATGATGGTTACGCAGGAATATATGATATCGGCGCTGACGGTGGGGATGCGTGCCTGCCAGCGATTCCAGGCGGAAATCGCGGAGCGACGCCAGAGCGGCCGCGATGTGGTGGATAGCGCCGGCGAGGCGATGGATTTGTGGAACAACGTGCTCGATCAGACCCTGATGGAGTTCAACCGGTCGGAGAAATTCGCCGCTGCGCAGCAACGGTTTTTGCGGGCCGCGATGCGCCAGCGGCAGGAAGTGCGAAAGCTCACGGAAAGCGTCGCCAAGGCGATCGATCTGCCCACGCGCGGCGAGATCAACGACGTCTATGCACGCCTGCATGATCTTCTCCGCGAGGTGCACGGATTGCGGCACGAGTTGCGGGCCTTGAAGCGCGGCACGAAGGAGCAGAAGGCGTCCACGCCAGTTCAGGAAGGTCGCAAGAAATGAGCACAAGCCTCGGGATGCTACCCAGCCTTGCGGAGCTGGCCGATTTTGGCACGCGCGCGGCGAATGCGGCGGCGCTGCTGATGGAGGTCCGCGACACGGATATCGATCTCGCGCCGACGCCGAAGGAGGAGGTGCATCGGATCGGCGGGAAGACGCTGTACCGGATCATCCCTGCGCATAAGCCGCAGATCATCACTCCGGTGCTTGTCACCTATGCGATGGTCGGCCGCTGGACCGTGCTGGATCTGCAGGACGACCGCTCGTTCCTGCGCAACCTGTCGGAGGCCGGATGTGAGGTCTATGTCCTCGATTGGGGTCACCCGACCCAGGCGGACCGCTTTGACGATTTCAGCGACCTGATCGATCTCTATCTGGACGGTTTCGTCGAGGCGATCTGCGACCGGCACGACATTCCCGCGATCAACCTGCTGGGCATCTGCCAGGGGGGCGTGCTGTCGCTGTGCTACGCGGCGCTGCATCCCGACAAGGTGCGCAATCTTGTCACCTGCGTGACGCCGCTCGATTTTCATGCGGACCAGCGGGAAGAGAAGCTGGACCGGGGCTTCATGAATGTCTGGACGCGCAATCTGAGCGATGAGGACATCGATCTTTTGATCGATACGATGGGCAACATCCCGGGTGAGGTCGGCGGCGCGCTGTTTTCGCTGATGACCCCGCTGCGGACGCTGGCGAAATATAATCTGACATTGCTGGAGGTCGGCCAGGACCGTGCCAAACTGGCGAATTTCCTGCGCATGGAGAAGTGGCTGGCGGACCGCCCGGCCCATCCTGGGGAGGCGGGGCGCCAGTGGCTGAAAGATCTGTATCAGCACAACCGGCTGGTGCAGGGCGAGCTTGTCGTTGGCGGGCGCAAGGTCGATCTGAAGGCGATCACCATGCCGGTTCTGAACATCTACAGCGAGACGGATCACATCATCCCCGCCCCTGCCAGCAAGGGGATGGGCGAGAAGGTGGGTACGAAAGATTATACCGGGGCGGCGGTATCCGGCGGGCATATCGGCATTTTCTGCAGCCGCAACCAGCAGAAGCTGCGCGCGTTGATCGCGGACTGGCTGGAGGCGCGTTAGACGTCCAGAAAGACAGTTTCGCGATCGCCCTGCAGGTGGATGTCGAAGGTGTAGACCACCCTTCCCTCCTTGCTGGTGCGGGGTGCGATCAACGTGGCGCGGCGTTGCTCCTGTTCGATCAGTTTCAGCACCGGGTCGGCGGCGTTGGCTTTTTCCTCGTCGCTGAAATACATCCTGGTGTGCAGGCCGATGTTTATGCCGCGCGCGGCAATCCAGAAATTGATGTGCGGCGCCATTGTGCCCTTGCCGGTGCGCCCGGCAACTGCCCCGGGCTTAATGGTTTCAAACGTGTAGAGGCCGGTGCGGAAATCGGCGCCGGTCCTGCCCCAGCCGCGGAAGCTCTGATCCAGCTTCTTGTCCTGCCGGTCGAGCGGGTGATTGTAGCGGCCGGCCGCATTGGCCTGCCAGATCTCCAGCAGCGCGTCACGCACCGGGGTGCCGGCGCCATCCAAAACGTGCCCTTCGATACGGATGCGCTCCCCCTCGGTGCTTTCGCCGCACAGGACGTGACTGAAGTTCTTCTCGAAAATGTCGAACCCCGCCTGATGCGGAATAAGGCCGATATGCACGTACGGGCCGGCGGTCTGGGAAGGAGATTCCTTCCTGTAGCTCAGGCGCTGTGGCATGGCTCAGTTCCCTTCCAGCTTGTTTTCGAACAGCGTGGAACGCCGGCCACGAAGCACGATGTCAAAGTGATACGCGAGGGTGTCGAGTTCGACCTGCGCATTCATGTCGAGCGCAGCGATCAGCGTCTCGGCGGCCTCTCGATCAGGAATGCCGTTGAACATCGGGTCGAGCGGGATCAGAGGATCGCCTTCGAAATAGAGCTGGGTGATAAGCCGCTGGACGAAGCCAGAGCCGAAAACGGAGAAGTGAATATGGGCCGGCCGCCAGCTGCTGGCATAGTTGCGCCAGGGATACGGGCCGGGCCGGATGGTGCGGAAGTAATAGTATCCGGTGTCGTCAGTAATGGCGCGGCCGCATCCGCCGAAATTCGGATCGATGGGCGCCACGTAGTTGTCATTGCGATGGCGATAGCGCCCGCCGGCGTTGGCCTGCCAGAACTCCACCAGCACGTGCGGCACACCCCGCCCGCTCTGATCGAGGACGTGCCCATGCACGATAATGCGTGGTCCGATCGCCTCGCCGTCCTTGGCGTAATTGAGGATAAGATCATTATCGAGCGGCCCGATTTCGCTATGGCCAAAAATCGGACCGGTGATTTCAGAGAGGGAATTTTGCAAAGACAGCAGTGGAAGCCTTGGCGAGCGCAGGACGGTGGTTTTGTACTCGGGCGTAAGGGCCGGAGGGTGAACCGAACGGTCCCGCGCAATGAACTCCGGCGGCTTGGACGCCAAGTAGTTCCGCTGTTCGTGCATCCTGCTCTCCCCGGCGGCTTGCCTGTCCCGTCCACATACGACGGGAACGATGCGCCAATGCGCTTGACCGGGCAAGGCACGGAGCGCAGATTTCGCCAGGATTACCGGGTATAGAGCGACCGCCTTGCAACCCTGTAGAAGCGGGAAAAGGAATGTTCCGGAATGTCCGCTAAGATTGCCGGAGAAACGGTCATGCAGGATCAGCGATCCGTTCTGCTCGGCTTGATCGGCTATGGCATCCAGGGCTCGCTGACCCCCGCCATGCATGAGCGAGAGGGAGCAGAGCAGGGGCTGAAAGTCATATACAGGCGAATCGATCTGCAGATGCTGGGTCTCGACGTCAAAGCACTGCCCGAGCTGCTCACTGCCGCCGAGCGGATGGGCTTTGCCGGGCTGAACATTACGTTTCCGTGCAAACAGGAAGTCATTCCGCTGCTGACTGACCTCTCGGATAATGCCCGGGCACTGGGGGCGGTAAACACGGTGGTGCTGCGCGACGGGACGCGAGTCGGCCATAATACCGACCTTTTCGGCTATGCCGAAAATCTGCGCCGCGGACTGCCGGATGTCCGGCGGGAGCGAGTGGTGCAGGTCGGCGCCGGGGGCGCCGGCTCCGCCGTTGCGGAGGCGCTGATGCAGCTCGGCGTAGGGCACCTGAGTGTATTTGATACCGACACTGCTCGCGCCAGGCACGTTGCCGACGATCTCTCGGGGCGGCATGGGGCGGGACGCGCGACTGCCGGCGGTGACCTGAAGAGCGCAATCGCCGAGGCAGACGGACTGGTCAACACCACCCCAGTCGGCATGGCAAAACTGCCCGGTACACCGGTGCCGCCGGAGTTCCTGCGCGCTCGACTGTGGGTATCGGAGATAATATATTTCCCGCTCGAAACCGAGCTGCTGCGGCAGGCTCGGACAATTGGCTGCCGCACGCTGGACGGCGGCGGGATGGCCGTGTTCCAGGCCGTGCGCGCGTTCGAGCTGTTCACCGGCATCCAGCCCGACGCAGAACGGATGCGGCGGCATTTCGACGAGCTGCGAACCAAGACCACGAACCAATAAGCCGCGGAGGCGATCGGGATGAGCGAGAACACTACACACGAGCCGCACGCCACGCATCAATCCAAGAAGGCAGCGGCCAGCGGCTGGATCGGCTCGGCGCTGGAATACTATGACTTCTTTATCTACGCCACGGCAGCATCGCTGGTGTTTCCGCAAATCTTCTTCCCATCAGGCAATCCGACGGTCGCCATTGTTGCGTCTCTCGCCACCTATGGCGTGGGCTACGTGGCCCGGCCGATCGGCGCGTTCGTGCTCGGCCATTGGGGCGATACCCATGGGCGCAAGACCGTCCTGCTGGTCTGCATGTTCCTGATGGGATTTTCCACCATGGCGGTCGGGGTGCTGCCGACCTATCCGAGTGTCGGAGTCCTCGCGCCGGTGCTTCTCGTTATTGTCCGGCTAATCCAGGGGTTTGCGGTTGCCGGAGAAATCTCCGGCGCGAGCTCGATGATTCTTGAACACGCGCCCTTCGGGCGACGCGGGTACTACGCCAGCTTCACCCTTCAGGGCGTGCAGGCCGGGCAGATTTTCGCCGCGGCCGTGTTCCTGCCGCTGGCGGCCTTGCTGCCCCACGATAAATTCATGGCCTGGGGCTGGCGCATTCCTTTTCTGATGAGCCTTGTTGTAATCATCGCCGGTTACATCATCCGGCGCAAGGTCGATGAAACCCCGGCCTTCACCGAAGAGAGCGCACACGGCGCAGTTCCGCGCTCGCCCATCATCCAGGCGTTCCAGCTCAGCTGGGACGACATGCTGCGGGTGATCTGCATGGCGTTGATGAATGTCATCCCGGTGGTGGCCACGATTTTTGGCGCAGCCTACGCGGTTCAGCCGGCGTACCACGTCGGCTTCAAGCCATCCGTCTATTTGTGGATCCCGGTGCTGGGCAACATCCTGGCGGTGCTGGTGATTCCTTACGTCGGCAATTTGTCGGACAGGATCGGCCGCCGACCTCCGATCATCGTGGGCGCGCTCGGCTCTGGGCTGCTTTCGTTCGCCTATCTATATGCCATCAGCATCTACAACGTGCCGCTGGCCATTGTGCTGTCGCTGCTGATGTGGGGACTGGTTTATCAGGGCTACAACGCGATCTTCCCCAGCTTCTACCCCGAGCTGTTCCAGACGCGGGTGCGCGTTTCCGCAATGGCGATCGCCCAAAATATCGGGACCACCATCACGGCCCTGCTTCCCGCGTTGTTCGCCATGGTTGCGCCGCCGGGCACTTTGAACGTTCCGCTACGGATCGGCGCGATCACCTTCGGCATTACTATCATTTGCGCAATCGCCGCGGCCAGCGCGCGGGAGACATATCGTATCCACCTCAACGATCTCGGCCACCGGAGTGCGGTGCCGGTGCCCAAGGAGGATTATGACCGGATGCGGGCACCGAGTCTGGCGGCATAGCCCTACTCGGTAACCCACGCAGGCACACGCAGCTGTGCCTGCGCTGCCATCCGCACGGCCGCATTCACCGCACCGAACCCGCGATATCCCCGACGCTCCACAACTTCGAAAAAGAAGCGGTCGGCGAAACTGATAGTGTAGGCGTGGCGAAATTCGCCGGCATCCTCCCGGTCGTACAGCAGATCCAGACGGCGCAGCGCTTCGAGGCTCTCTTCATCCAGCGCCCAGCGCGCGCCCAGATCGTCGTAGTAATTGGCGGGGATCGGCAGCATCTGTGCACCCTGCCCACGCAGCCGCGCCACAGTCGCCTGGATATCGTCCGTGGCAAAGGCGATGTGGTGCACGCCGGCGCCCGCATAGGCGGAAAGGAAGCGGCCGGTTTCAGTCTCCCGGCTTTCGGAGATATTGAGGGGGATCCGAACCTCGCCGTCCGGGCTGCTCATGGCCCGGCTGCGGATCACACCATGCGGATCGGCGAGCTCCCAGAGCTGCTCCGGCAGGAAGCCGAACACCGAGCGGTAGAACAGGACGAAACTATCCATTCGTCCGGCCGGAAGCGCCTGGGCGATATGATCGACCCGGGTCAGACCCGGCGGCGCTGGAACCGCCTTTTCCAGCACGAAATCGTCTTCCCAGATGCTGCGGCCCGACGGATCGCGCGCAACGAGATAGATCAGCATTCCATCCGGGGCGCGCACCGCCGGAATGGGCCGCTCGCCGGCGCCGATCCGCTCGTGCCATTCGGAACAAAGCAGCGCCTGGGCACGATCGAGGCCAGGCCCGGCGTCGTCAACGCGCAGCGCCATGGCGCAGACCGAAGGTCCGTGCAGATGGAAGTGTTCGGAAGCAGCGCTGTCGGGTTCAGTATTCAGCACCAGGTTTATCTCGCCCTGGCGATACAATTCCACGGACTTGGAGCGGTGCGTGCCGGCACGACGGAAACCAAGCGCTTCGACAAATTGCGCGAGTGCCGCGCCGCTTTCATCATCCAACGCAAATTCCACGAACTCCACGCCATGAAATTGCGGCGCCGGCGGCAGCGGCGGCCCACCGGCTTCAAACTCTGCGTAAATCAGCGAACGCAGCCCGTCGCGCGCGGTTAGCCGGGCGGAGGTGGCGCGAAACTCGTCGTTGAAGATTTCCAGGCTGAGCGGCCCGCGATAACCGGAAGCAAGAACGGCACGGGTGAAACCAGTCACATCCAGTCCGCCCTGCCCAGGAAAGTTTCGAAAATGCCTGCTCCAGGACAGCACGTCCATGGCCAGCTTCGGCGCATCGGCGAGTTGCACGAAGAAAATGCGCTCGCCCGGCAACTCCGCAATGCCGGACGGGTCGTCGTCGAGCGAAAGCGTGTGGAAGCTGTCCAAAATCAGGCCGAGAGCTGGATGCGCCGCGCGCTGCACGATATCCCATGCGTGGCGCCAGCGCTTGACGTGGCGGCCCCAGGCCAGCGCCTCATAACCTACCCGCAGACCGCGTTTTGCAGCACGCTCGGCCATTTCCGCGAGGTCAGCGGCAGCGCGTGCATCATCGTCGATGGCAGCGGGGTGGATGGAGCTGCACACGAGAATAAGATCAGTGCCCAGCGCCTGCATCACATCGAATTTGCGTTCGGCCCGATCGAAATTGCGGCTGCGCTGCGGCTCCGGCATCGCCTCGAAGTCGCGGAACGGCTGATAGAGTGTGATGGCGAGACCGAGGCCTTCCGCAATACGTCGGACATCCTCCGGCTTGCCGGCAAAAGTCAGCAGATCGTTTTCGAAGATTTCGACGCCGTCGAAGCCGATCGCGGCGATGGTCTCCAGCTTTTCAGGGAGCGTACCCGCGAGCGAGACGGTGGCGATGCATTTCGGCAAGCGCTGGCCTGGTTCTGTCATTGCGTACTCCCCTGCCCTTCTCTTTTTATAGGTGCACGACCCGGCCTCCGCTCGCCGCCGATTTCTTGATCGCGGCAATCACCTTCAGCGTCGCCAGCCCTTCGCGTCCGGATACCAGTGGCGGCTCCTTGCCGCGGATTACATTGACGAACTGGCGGATCTGCCGCCGCAGCGGGTCCTCCGGCACATAGGCAACCCGCTCACGCTCCAACGGCTCCGACCAGCTGCGCCTGTTCTTGTTGTACCAGATTTCGAGTTGCGGGATCGTCAAGGAGGCGTGCGTGCCGCCGATGACGCAGCAGAACTCGCCAGTTTCGTGAAAGGCAGGGCTTTCGCCGCTGGTAAGCTCCCAGTTCCAGGGCGCAACCACGCTGTCCGACAACGTGACGGTGCCCAGCGCACCGCTGGCAAATTGCAGCAGGATAACCGCCGTGTCCTCCACCTCATTCCCGCGCTGCGCGGTACTCTCCTGCGCATGAACTGCCGCCACTTCGCCGCAGAGGCAGCGGAGATTATCGATGTCGTGGATGACGTTCAGGAACACCGGCCCCGCACCCTTCCGCCGTCGCCACTCCACCTGGAAATATTCGTCTGGCTTGTAGAACCAGCAGGCGCTGTGGACCGCAACGATCCCGCCGAGGCGGCCGGAATCGATGATCTCCCTGGCCTTGTGCATCAACGGATTGTGCCGCCGATGGTGGCCAGTCAGAAGAGCGACACCGGCTCCGTCCGCGGCTTCGACCAGTTTCGTCGCTTCCGCGACATCATCCGCCAGCGGCTTTTCAATAAGCGCCGGAATGCCGGCTGCGATGGCCTCGAGTCCGATGGCGACATGCAGCTGGTTGGGCGTGGCGATGATGACCCCTTCGGGTTTCGCGGTCCTTGTCATTTGCGCAAATGATTCGAACCACGGCGTTTTCGTCTCGGCTGCCAGGGATCTGGCACTCTCGGACGGATCAACGATGGCGATCAGCTCGGCGGAGGGCTCGGCGATGATGTGCTGGATATGGCGCCGGCCGATCATCCCCGCGCCGATGACCGCGATTTTCGCGGGATTGGTCATGGCTCAAGCCTTCTGCTCGATAAGAGTGGCGATGCGGCGCAGCGCGAGCTGATAGCCCTGTGTGCCGAACCCCGCGATCACGCCGTTGGCGCGCAGCGAGACGAAGGAGTGGTGGCGGAATTCCTCGCGCTGATGGACGTTGGAGATGTGCACCTCGATTACCGGCGGATCGAAGGTGTTGAGCGCATCCAGGATGGCGACCGAGTAGTGGGTGAAGGCGGCGGGGTTGATGACGATGCCGCCGGCGATGTCCCGCGCTTCGTGGACCCAGTCCACGATTTCGTATTCCCGGTTGCTCTGGTGGAAGCGGATCTGGAGATTGAGCTCGTCGGCGAGTTTGCGGCAGGCGGCTTCGATGTCGGCGAGCGTTTCGTGGCCGTAGATGTGGGGCTGGCGCTTGCCGAGCAGGTTGAGGTTGGGGCCGTTGAGGATGAAGACGAGGCGGCTCATGGGGGTCTCCGTTTAGGCGGGCGTCGGGCGAGGTGGGTCGCGGTGGGCGAAGCCTATGCCATTGCGCTCCGCACGGCGATGCTGCGGTGCGGATCAGCGGAAATCGGAGCACATTGCCAGAGGCGATTTGATCCGACAAGACATCGATCGTTTTGATGGCACATTCTCTGAGAGTTGTGATCTATGTCGGGGACGAGCTTGAACGCTCGGGCTGTACTTTCGTATCCCGCTCGCAGCGCAAACCGATCCGGCGGGAGGACGACCGAGTGTCACGGAATCCGATAAGTTGCGACGTTGGGCATGGCTATCGGCACTGGTAAGCGCGGCGCTGGCCGGGGCGGCTCGGCCGCAGCGTCACCGATCTATATACCGATGGATACCTTCGCAGTTTATTGGAGGGGGTCTGGATCCAGCGCATCAATAAGATTAGCCAAGAGCAGAACGATCAACGTACGGATCGGCGGCTCCCGCGCGGGATACAGCACGAGGTTTGTCTAAACGAGGGGGAGCCGTAAATATAGGGAACGGGTGTTTTTCCATCCTGTATTCTTTACAGGCGCACACCTCGCCTCTGAATCGGTCGTCCAGATATCGACCAACACGGCAACTCCGCACCATCTCTCCGCCGCTCAGCCCGATGGTGTGAACCTCCATCGCCACGGGCAAGCGCCCGGCCAAGCACGGCATTCACGGCTTCCTGGAACCGGCGGAGGACAAGCTGTCGATCCGGTCCGTTAGCAATCTCGGTCGTAAAACCAAGGCGTTCTGGAACATCCTGAACCAGAACGGCCAGCGCTGCATCGTTGTCGGCTGGTGGCCGTCGCATCCGGCCGAGCCGATCAACGGCGCGATGGTCTCGAACCGGTTTCCCGTTGGCACGGATGACGAGCCGGATGACAACCTGCTCCCCGGCACGGTCCATCCGCATTCGCTGGCCGAGCGCCTTGCCGAGCTGCGCATTCATGGCACGGAGATCACCGGCGACATACTGCGCCTGTTCGCGCCGGAGTGGCAGAAGGTCGATCAGGCGAACGACAAAAGCCTGCATGATCTTGCCGGCATAATCGCCGGGACGATGAGCATCCACGCAGCCGCGACGGAGCTGATGGGAACCGGATCCTGGGACCTGGCGGCAGTATATTTCGCCGGGATCGACCATTTCTCACATCGTTTCATGCCCCACCGGGGGCATGGCTGTTTTGTCAATGAAGTATTTCATAGGTCGTATGTGGGACCGAAGCCTATCAAGCGGCTCCCTTAACCGATCCAAAAACTAGGCCGTCCTTCCGGGACGGCCTTCTTTTTTAAGCGACTCCCCGCAGGCGAGAGCCGGCTTCGGAATATGGCACGCCATCCGGCGTCAACCTCCATCGCGCTCAGGAGGATGTTCAATGTCGCGGTTCTGGCTGATGCTGGCTTCGACTCTCGGTCTGGCGCTGTGGCTTGCGGCGTGTGCACCCGGCAATAGCTTGACGCCCACCTCCCCCGGCACTGATGCGAACCAGCCGGAGACCGGCGGCGGTTCCGGAGGCGGCGGAGGCATGGGGTACTGACATACCCGAAATCCGAGGGAATCCCGGTAGATCGCGCGCGGGTTGGAGCGGGCGGAGGGGTCGCGCGCGGTCAGAACATCGCGCCGCTGCTGTGAGATAGCTGACCGCCCACAGGTTGAGTCCGTCTGTGCCTCGGCTCATCGGCTCATGAAGAACGACTCACAAAAACGTGATGGCATCCGGGCAGATCGCGCTTGACCAAAAACGCCTTCCGTTCCACGAGCGCATTGGTATGCTTTCGCATACGATGCGCATCTCCACAGGACGCCCGGAAATCCAGCCGCAGATAAGCGTGAGTTGCAGAGCGACAGCGCCCCGAACCTGAGTCGGATATCCGGATAACGAACAACGTATCGATTCCGGTTCGGGGCCGATACGAGCTGAAGTCGAGGAAGGGGATTGGGATGTTCGGCATGCATCCGTTCTATTCGCCCCAGGAAGAGGTCCTGTATTTCCTTCTGAAAGCAGGGCCGGGGGTTCTGTTCCTGCTGGCAGTGATTCTGGCTCTGGCCATCGGGCTGCGGCAGGACCGGCATCGGAGCTGAAAGGGCCGATTTCATTGGTAAGGAGGTCCTCATCGGCACGATGATGCGGGCTCAGATAGTTGAGTGCAACCAGTGCGCCACTGGAGCCGTTCTGCGGGTCTTAGCGGATGGTTGAGGACGTATCAGACTGATCCTGCCCCCGTCTTCCAGGGTCTAATACGGCGCGTAGAAGGGCGGCGGGGCATAGTAGGGAGGCGCATAGTAGGGGTAAGGCGGCGGAGCATAATAGTAGGGGTAGGGCGCGATAGGAACACCCGGGGCAACGAACAAGCCCCCGAAAAAGAAGCGGTTATGATTGACGAACGGACGGCCGAAAAAGGGGTGAGGGAAGAAACCGCGGCGCGGAATCCCTGGATGAAAAAATCCCCGGTGATCAAAGCCGGGATGAACAAAGAAGCCACGTTGAGTGAAACCCGGACCGCCAAACCCGGGGTGCGCAAAGCCCATGGAACCGCCACCGAAGCCCCGAGCGGCGGCGTTGCCGGCAAGCAGGGACAACGCGACGAATAGGACAATAAGTGCTTTAGCCATCGCGGCTCCTTTCACTGGAGCGGCTTTTCCCTCTCGGCGCCGGCAGCTACGCGAAAGCGCCTCCGCCAAGTCTCGGCCACGAGCTTCAGACGCTGTGATCATCAGCTTATTCCCGGGGCTGACGGTCAAATCCATCCAAATATCCGACCTCCTTCGGAAGTCGGCTGAGTCCTTGGTTTGCGGGCGGCCGCCCCACAACCGGGGCCCGGCCACGCGCGGCATACGGTCCGGATTCGGCGGCCTCCGCCCTGTTAGGGTATCTGTCCGGGCAGGAAAACGCCGGCGGCGCCCCGGCCAGTCCGCCCGGCGCCACATCACGGCTGCTTGATGGACGGCACACATCTAAATGCACACTCTGCCCGTAGGAGGGTGGCCTCCATCGCGACTGCGGCTCGTATAATCGCCACGGAAGCGGATGGTTCGAATGCTTTGCGGAGTACGGCGAAGCCTTGGGGCTTCTCGCGTTGAAGACGCGCCAAACTTCCCTTCGGACCCGGATACCATTGCCTCGAAGTAGTTTGAGGGTCCCGAGCGAGCGGGATTGTCGCACATTTTTTGGGCAACCAGCGTGCAGGGGAGCAATTTGGCGATTATCAAGTCCGTCATCCCGCAATATCCACGGACATGCGCACAGAAACGGTGGACTATTTCATGGAGCACCCTGCCAATTTATACCAGGCGGTCGAATGGCCGACTGGTATGCGCGTGGGGTTGGTGGGGCGGCCGCGCGCGAAATCAATAGGATACCAGCCGGCCGATCATATACCCAAGAGTCAAACTCTCGGCCGGCTGGTATTGGTCAGTCCCCCACGGCCACCGGCGCGCGGAGCATGGTTTTAACGGGAGATTGGTGAGCCCGCTTCGCAAAGCCGGGGCTACCGGCGTTTACCGTTTCTCAATGCTTTTGGCACATCTTGATCGCGTTCCGTTGTCAGCCGGAGCACCCGCGAGCGAGGCGCCAGTTTTCCCCTTGAGCATGGCGTCTCGCCTTGCGCCTTCCGTCATTACAGCCGCAAGGCCGGAGCACGCAGTCTGCGTGTTACGAAAACGGACCGGGGCTTACCTGCCGCGCCGGACGGAGGTGGCGTTGGGCGGAATTGAGGTACGGGAGAGTGGGCGGACCGCCAGGCTCGCCTATGTTGAGCCTCGTAAATAGATCGGAAGCGGAATTAGATGAACAGCCTGTAAGTCATTGAAAAAATGGTGAGCCCGGAGGGACTCGAACCCTCGGCCCCAAGATTAAAAGTCTCGTGCTCTACCAGCTGAGCTACGGGCTCCCCGCGCGGGGTTCAACGCCAACGTGGCGTGCTGGTCAACTGGGGATGCGGGTTGCCTATCCCTTCACGTCAGCCGCAACGCGCATATGCTCGATCCGGTCCGGGTTCTGCACGGCGCCGCTGGCGCCGCTGCCGCGCTTGATCTTGTCCACGAAATCCATCCCCTCAACCACCTGGCCCCAGATCGTGTACTGGCCGTCCAGATGCGGCGCCGGGGCGAACATGATGAAAAACTGGCTGTTGGCGCTGTTCGGGTCCTGGGTGCGGGCCATGCCGCAGGTGCCGCGGACGAAGTGCCGCCGGGTAGTGAACTCGGCGGGAAGGTTGGGCAGGTCCGACCCGCCGGACCCGGTGCCGGTCGGATCGCCACCCTGAGCCATGAAGCCCTCGATCACCCGGTGGAATGGCGTGCCGTCGTAGAACCCTTTCCGGCAAAGCGTCTTGACCCGCTCGACGGCCTGGGGCGCGATGTCGGGGAACATCTGGATGACCACCCGGCCGTATTTGAGGTCCAGGTAGATCGTGTTCTCCGGGTCAAGCTCATGACTTTGGGCGCTGGCGGTCTCGGGCATGTCCACTCCTGTGATGAAAGCCGCGACGGCGGAGCCCGCGATCAGAGTACGTCGGCGCATTAAATGAGAACTCCTACTCAATGCGTTGGCAGGTGAGGCATTTACCCCCTCCCCTAACCCCTTCGGCCGAGCCGTTCCAGCGTGCGCTCCAGGGTCAGGGGCGGCACGAACGAGGCAATATCGCCCCCAAGCGTTGCCACTTCCTTGACCAGCCTCGAGGCGATGAACTGGTGCCGTTCGCTGGCCATCAGAAACACGGTCTCGACATCCGGCGCCATGCGGTAATTCATCCCGGCCATCTGGAACTCGTAGTCGAAATCCGACACCGCGCGAAGCCCGCGAATGATCATGCTGGCACCGATCTCACGGGCGAATTCGACAAGCAGGCCCTGAAACGGCCGGACCTCGATGACGGTGCCGTTGCGGCTGGAGGCGGCGGCGATCTCGGCGTTGACCAGCTCCAACCGCTCCTCCAGCTGAAACAGCGGGCCCTTGCCGGTATTGACGGCCACGCCGACAACCAGGCGGTCCAGCAGCCGGGCGGCGCGGGCGATCACGTCCAGATGCCCGTTATGCATCGGGTCGAACGTGCCGGGATAAAGCCCGACCCGTGGCCGCGGCTTAACCATCCCCGGCCTCCTCCACTTCCCCATCCACGACCGGGAACACGCTCATCACCTGCTCCTGCTTATCGAGGCGGAACAGGGTCACGCCCATGGCCGGGCGGCCGGTGATGCGGACCTGGTCCACCGGAATGCGGATAAGACGCCCGGCGTCGGTGATTAGCATCACGTCGTCGCCGTCCCTGACGGGGAAGGTCGTGACGACGGCGCCGCCGTTGCGTTTCGCGAGAGTGACGTTGACGATCCCCTGCCCGCCCCTTCCGGTCACGCGGTATTCGTAGGCGGAGCTGCGCTTGCCGAAACCGCCATTGGTAACGGTCAGCAGGAATTCCTCAGCCTCCTGAAGCGCCTGGATACGTTCGGGCGGGAGGCTGACCTCGGCGACCACCTCCTCGGGTTCGGCCTGGCCGTTTTCGTCCTCGCCGTTGGTGCGTCGCTGCTTCAGATAGGCGGTGCGCTCCTCCACGCTGGCATCGACATGGCGGAGGACCGACATGCTGACCACCTCGTCGCCAGTGGCCAGACGGATGCCGCGGACCCCGGAGCTGTCCCGGCCGGAAAACACCCGCAGCGTGTCGTTGATCTGGAAGCGGATGCAGCGGCCCTTGCGGGTGGCCAGCAGCAGGTCATCGCCTTCCCGGCAGGTGGCGACGCCGATCAACCGGTCGCCCTCATCGAGTTTCATGGCGATCAGGCCCGCGGCGCGCACATTGCGGAAATCGGACAGGCGGTTGCGCCGGACGTTGCCGGAGGCGGTGGCGAAAACGAGGTGCAGGCTGTCCCAGAGGCTTTCGTCCTGGGGAAGCGGCAGAACAGCCGTGATGGTATCCTGGCCCAGTTCCGGGAGCAGGTTCACCAGGGCGCGGCCCTTGGCGGTGGGACTGGCTTCCGGCAGGCGCCAGACCTTTTCGCGGAATGCTTTGCCGCCTGAAGAAAAGAACAGAACCCATTGATGCGTATGGGCATTGAAGCTGCGGGTGACGATGTCGTCGCCCCTCGTGGATGCCCCGGTGCGGCCTCTTCCACCGCGGTTCTGGGCGCGGAAGGTGTCGAGCGGGGTACGCTTGATGAACCCGTCACGGGTGATGGTGACGACCATCTGGCCCGGCTCGATCAGGTTTTCGTCGTCCTGGTCGGCGGCAGCTTCCTCGATCGTAGTCAGCCGGGGGGAGGCCAGGTCGGCGCGGGCCTTCAGGAGTTCCTCGCGCATGACCTCCATCCGGCGGATGTGGGAGCCAAGGATTTCAAGGAGTTCGCGGATGGTGCCGGAGACTTCGGTCATCTCCGCGGTGATCTTCTCGCGTTCCAGGCCGGTCAGGCGTTGCAGCCGCAGGTCCAGGATGCCGCGGGCCTGGGCGTCGGTAAGGCGGACGGTGTTCTCCGGGGAGATGACGTTGCCCGGCTCGTCGATCAGGGCGAGCAGGGCGCCGACATCGGCCGCGGGCCAGTCGCGGGCCATGAGTTCGGCGCGGGCGGAGGCAGGATCGGGGCTGGCGCGGATGACGCGGATGACCTCGTCGATATTGGCCACCGCGATGGCAAGCCCGACCAGAAGATGTGCGCGGTCGCGGGCCTTGGCGAGTTCGAAGCGGCTGCGGCGGAGGATGACGTCTTCGCGGAAGGCGATGAAGGCCACCAAGGCGTCCTTGAGGCCGAGCAGCCGCGGCCGTCCGCCGTCCAGGGCAAGCATGTTCACGCCGAAGCTGATCTGCAGGTTGGTGTGGCGGAACAACTGGTTCAGCACGATTTCGGCGGTGGCCTCGCGCCTGATTTCGATCACGACGCGCATGCCGGAGCGGTCGGATTCGTCGCGCATTTCGCCGATGCCTTCGACCTGCTTGGCGCGGACGAGCTCGCCGATGCGCTCCAGCAGGGCGGCCTTGTTCACCTGGTAGGGGAGTTCGCTGACGATGATAGCCTGGCGATCGCGGCGGATTTCCTCGATTTCCGCCCGGGCGCGGAGGATCAGGGACCCACGGCCGGTTTCGAACGCGCTGCGGATGCCGGCCCGGCCCAGGATGATGCCCCCGGTGGGGAAATCCGGGCCAGGGACGATGCGCATCAGCTCTTCGAGCGTAGTGTCCGGGTTATCGACCAGGGTCAGGGTGGCATCCATGATCTCGGTAGGGTTGTGGGTCGGGATGTTGGTGGCCATGCCGACGGCGATCCCCGATCCTCCGTTGATGAGCAGGTTGGGGAAGGCGGCGGGGAGGACACGGGGCTCGCTTTCGGATTCGTCGTAATTGGGCTGGAAATCGACGGTATCCTTGTCGATGTCCTGCAGCAGCATCATGGCGGCTTTGGCGAGCCGGACCTCGGTGTATCGCATGGCCGCCGGGGGATCGTTGTCGACCGAGCCGAAATTGCCCTGGCCGTCGATCAGGCGGACCCGCATGGAGAAGGGCTGGGCCATGCGGACCATGGCGTCGTAGATCGCGAGGTCGCCGTGCGGGTGGTATTTGCCCATGACGTCGCCGACGACGCGGGCGGATTTGCGGTAGGGCTTGTCTGGCGTGTAGCCGGATTCCTGCATCGCATAGAGGATGCGGCGGTGGACGGGCTTGAGGCCATCGCGGGCGTCCGGCAGGGCCCGGGCGACGATGACCGACATGGCGTAATCGAGGTAGGAGCGGCGCATCTCCTCCTCGAGCGTGACGGGCTGCAGGTCCTCGGGTGGGCCGGGGGGTGGTGTGTCGCTCAAGCTGGGTCCGATCGGGGTATGGCGGGGCGCTGCGGTGCAGCACGCGGATGTTATTTAGGGGGATTCGGGCCCGATGGCGAGGGTTCCGCGGGGGGTGACGGCGGTGGGGTAGCGGCGGGGTTGTTGCGGGACCATATCAGGTGGGGTTGGCGGGTTTTGGGGTTCGGGCGGGTTCGTACAAAGGGGGTTTTCGAGGGTTGCGTTTCGTACGAACCCCCGGTTTTTGCGGTGCCACATTCGTACAAAACCCCGGTTTTGAGGGGTGGTGTTTTGTACGTTTTGCGGTTTTGGTTTGGGCCCGGACCGAGTGGCGATCTCGCGCTCAGGTACGATCGATCTCGCGCTCAGGTACAATTCAGCGTATGTTTTAGAACATGGCCGATGCATTCCAATCGCGCTGCAGGTTGCTGAAACTTCTGCGTGCACACGAGCCAGAGCTGCGGGCCCGTGGGGTCGAGGCGGTCACCGTTTTTGGATCGCTTGCCCGCGGTGAGGCGACCAGCTCATCCGATGTCGATCTGGCGGTCCGTCCCGGTCCAGGATTCTCCTCAGGAGGGTATGATTACTTCGGAAAGTTAGAGGGGCTTCGTCAGCGGTTGGCTGAGCTCCTCGGGCGCGAAGTAGATCTCGTTGACGAGCCGGCCGCTCGGCCGGATCTCAAGCGAGTTATCGCCGAGGAAGGTGTACGTGCCTTCTAGCCGCGCTGCGGTCCGCTTTCGGGAAATCGTGGAAAACATCCGGTTGATCCAGGGCTATTTGGAGGGAATGGATCGCACGACCTTTGATGCGGATCACCGGACGCGCGATGCGGTGGAACGATGCCTTGAACGCATCAGCGAAGCAGCGGCGAAACTGGGCACCGACGCAGAGCAATATGCGCCCGGACCACCATGGCAAGCAATGCGTTCGCTCGGTAACGTGCTCAGGCACGCCTATGACCAAGTTGATCCTGGGCGAATTTGGGAGATCGTAACTCGCGACCTACCGCAGCTCGAGGTGGCTGTAATTGCGGCGCTGAGAAGTATTGAAGATCAGTAGCGCGCATCCAGCAGAGCGCGGGCGACAATGAACCCGCTGGAGGCACTCCAGCGGGCGGGGGACGTGGAGGGTGTCGCTAGCAGGCGGGATGTTGTGGGGCCCATGTTGGTTGTGTGCTTGGGGCGGTAGGCTTGGGCATTCGTACGAAACGGCGTTTTTTCGGAGGTGACGAACCCCGGTTTCGGGGTGGGTGTTTAGCACGTTTTGGGGATTTGCTTCGGTGGCGGTTCTATGACGCGCGAGAAGATTAGCGCCGCTTGCTGGAGAACAAGGCGGCCCTACGGGGGCGCGGGGTGTGCATGCGGCGCTGTTCGGGTCTCGGGCGCGGGGGGATGCGCGGCCTGACAGCGATACGGATATTATGATCAAGATTGCTCCGGTCCGCCGGCCGCCTTCGATCTGCGCCAGGTACGGCTGAGTAATACCCATCGCCTCGGCGAGCGCCGCCTGCGTCAGGCCGCGCCGCTTACGCCCGTAGGCGAGTGGGGAAGGGGAAGCGAGATACGCGTCCATCTCGGCGTCGGTCAGCCACTCGCCTTCGCCACGACGATAGGCGTCCATCGCACGGGCATGGTCGCGAATGTCGATCAGGTCCTCGTACTCCTCCTCGGTGAGGACCACCAGGCGCTCGCCGCTTGGGGTTGTGATGGTTTGCACGGTCATTGTCGCCTTGCCTCAATAGATGGAGCCGCGAGGCCCGGGTTTCGTCACCAGAATGTCCGTTTCCGTCTCTTCGAAGATGATCCGGACATCTCCGACCCGGATGCGTTTCGCCGGCGAGCCTACCATCTGGGTCAGGTTGTTGGCTTGGGGCCGCTGGATTCGCCGCATATTCCGACATGACCTTGCGCAGTCTGGCGACCATGTTGGCGTACCGCTTCAGGCCGCATATGGCTATGACAGGGGCCGCGGCCGGTTCGAACCCGGCGCGGCTACGAAACGATAGTGTTGACGAATCGGAATAGGTTCGATAGCATACCTGGCACGCGTCCCGGTCAGAACTAAGCGGCCGGTAACGGAACAGGCTGTGGCCGCTCACCCGGCCAGGCCGGTTTCTGCCGGCTGGATCGTGGTCGCTATGACTGCGTGCCGAGGCTCCGCCATGAGATTCTTTCCGGTCTTTATCTTGCTTCTGGCATCGCCGGCTATCGCCGCGCCGCCGCCCGGGGCTGACCTGCGAGGCCCCGAACATGCGTGGTGGGAATGCCACATCCAACCGGTGTCGAAAGCGGGCTGCTGCGAGGAGGCGGACGGTCATGCGCTTTCTGACGCCGACTGGCGCACCCGCGAGGAGCCCGGCGGGACAGTGTATCAGGTGCATGTTGGCATGAAATGGTTTGATGTCCCCCAGCAAGCGGTTGTGAATGATACGCGCCGCTGTGGGGCCGAACCTGATCCTGTGAAGCGGTCGATGGCAAAGGTATGGTACTATCCGATCTGGAACACGGATGGTCTGATGAACATCAAGATCCGCTGCTTTATCGTGGGCACGATGTACTGACCGTCACCTGAATCCCAGCGCTGACCGGCAGCTCAGCTCCGCAGTGGTGGTATCGGCGTGGCTAGAGCAGTTTCAGGCTGACTGTATCAGCCTGAAACGCTCTAATTCCTTGTTTTAGAGCAGATTCACGCGCTCCTGGAAATAAGGCGTTTCCAGTCAAGCGCGATCTGCTCTAAGTGAGACAGCTCTAAGTGAGACAGCCGGGGAGAGAAATGACCGACATCGGGCTGTTCGACGCGATCTACACGACGCGTGCGCTGCGGCGGCTGAAACCCGATCCGGTGCCCGATGAGCTGATCACGCAAGTTCTGGATGCGGCGATCCGGGCGCCCTCAGGCGGCAATGCGCAGAACTGGATTTTCATTGTGGTGCGGGATGCGGCGCAGCGGCGCCGGCTCGGCGCAGTTTATCGCAAGGCATCCGATGAGGTGGCGGAGATTTATGCCGCGCGCGGGCGGCCGGCGCATCTGACCGAGAAGCAGTACCGGCTGCTGATGGCCGGCGGCGCCTATCTTTGGGAGCATCTGGGTGATGCGCCGGTTCTTCTGGTGCCGTGCCTGACAAAGCGGGAGATGCCGCCGCGCGAGGCGCTGCCGGCTGCCGTGGCTGCTCGATACGAGGCGCACCTGGCGTATCAGGAGCAAATTCGCGGCGCGAGCATCTATCCGGCGGTGCAGAACATCATTCTGGCGTGCCGCGGGCTGGGATTGGGCACGGTGATCACGACCAATCACATTCTTTACGAGGAAGAGGTGCGGGAGATTTTGTCCCTGCCGGATGATGTATTTACGTTTGCCATCATGCCGGTCGGGTTCCCGGAGGGAAAGTACGGTCCGGTGGTGCGCCGGCCGGTTGCTGATGTTGCGTTTACCGACAAATGGGGCCAGCGGTGGGGCAGGTGAGCAGCTATTCGAAGAAGTCTTCGTCAAGTCTCTTGATCTCAAGGGTCTCTTCGATACGGCAGCCGATATCGTGCCGGATCATCAATTTGGTCAGCTGATCACCGTCGACCAGCACGATTCGCTTGCTCAGAAACTCCGCTGTGTCGCGTGCCGCGGGCGAAAATCGGGAGGTGGTTACGAACAGGCCCTTCGCGGCCTTGTGTCGGTCAAGAACTTCCCGAAGAAGTCCCGGATTGCACCGGGACCGATGTTGTTGTCCTCCGCGTACCGCTTGGCCTGTATGTAGACTCTGTCCAACCCCAAAGTATCCTGGTCGATTACACCGTCAACGCCGTCGTCACCGCTGCGCCCCAACGCGCGTCCGGCATCAGCAGCGGATCCTCCATAACCCATTTTGAGCAACAAAGTGACGATCAGTCGTTCAAAGAACGCTGGCGGGGCAGCATATATCCGCCCGAGTAGTTCCTGTGCCAAGGCGGCGTCGATCTGCTGATGGGCCAACCGCATGGCCTCGTCGGGGGTTGTCGTCTTTTCGGAGATCTGGCCTGTGTTGCTTACCTTTTGGGTAGCGTCCGTCATAGAGCGCTCGGTAAACTCTTTGAATTCTGGGAATTGTGCAAGGAAAGTGTTGTCGATCCGCGAGGGATGGGATGCCAATACCTGCTCCCCTCGCGGCGCAATTTTGAAGTGCCCGCGACGTGTCATCTCGATAAGCGCTGCCTTGTTAAGGTAGGTCTTGGCCCAGTGCACCCGGTTGGCAAACACGGTTTGCCTGCCGGACTGCAGAAGCTCTGCTCGTTCTTCCGGCTTTAGCCCCAGTTTGTTGGCGAGGCGCTCAACGACATCGCCGATTCGAACCTCACCCTGGGCCGCGTCCATCAGCACGTGGATCATGAGAGACTGATAGTCGGGGATCGGCATGCCCCGCCTTATTCAGAAGCGTCACTCACGTCAAGAAATTACAATGGCGGAGCCGTTGTTAACTCGTAAGAAAGTGGGGGTCACTGGAGACAGGGAGAGGGTCGGAATTGCCTTGCCGCTACCCTCGGGTCCGGCCGGCCCGAGGGCAAGCGCGGCCCGCAACGTCAAGCAGGCGCCCGTCCCCCTACCCTCCCCCCGGCTGCCCCAGCAAAACCCGCAGTGAGCGGCGGCGGTCATCCAGCCGCTGGATGAAACGCGACGTCTCACCAGGCGGCAGCGCCTCCACCAGGCTCATCTCCTGTCCCGCTGCGTGATCGGCAATGCTCAGCGCCGAGTCGTATTGCCGCAGCAGCCGGTCGGCCAGCGTCCGCACACGTTCTGGCGCAAGCGGGCGCATTATCTCCAAAAAGCTGTCCAGATGAAGGCGTGAAAGAGCCCGGGAATCGAGGCCAGGCGTCACGTAGAGCCGCTCAAACGCATCCAGATGGGCAGCGGGAGCGGCGCGAAGGCGATCGAGGATTCGCGTGAAAGCACCTCCCATAGCATGCGGGGTGAAATTGCCACCAACGACCAAGGCAACATCCTTTGCAACCGGGTCGGCGGCGGGCGAAACCTCAGCCATCAGAAGGCCTCCCTTAGCTTGTTGCCCGTTGTGGCGGTCGCCGGGCCAAATCCGTTGATGGCGGGATATCGGGTGGCTGGCACGCGTCGCACCCAGTTTATGACGTTGTCGTTGTGCGGATCGTTATCGGGATCCGGGTTATTGATCTCCTGGATGCGCCGGTAAATTCGCGGGTCCGGCAGCCAGAAATTATCCGGCGGAAGATTGGTTAGCGTGAAAAACTGCGCCTCGGTATCCGTGTCGCCGCGGTTGAAAAAGATATGGGCTAACTCGTGGGCCAGTGTTTCATCGTCCAAGCCCAGCAAAGTGTGAATGAAGACGAAGAATCGATCTTGCAGGGGATGAGCGGTCGCCGGTTCAGCAGCATAGATTGATGCAAACGCGTTGGCCCCGGCAATTGGCAGGAAGACCGCCGTCACCGATCTATTCGGCACGCGAGGGATCAGATCGTTCAGCAGCGCGATCTCGTGCGGACCCGTGCCCGGCTCGACCAGCTCGATATGATAGCGCGCATCAGGACCGAGCAGGCCAGCAGGGAGAGCGAATTCCTTTGTGGGCTGCTGGTCGATCTGCAGACCGATCTGGTTCCAGCGATGGTTGGCATGCTCGAACTGATCGCGGATATACTCGGGCTTGGCTTTAAGGTATCCGGCAACCGCGGATGTGTAGCTTATGACGTTCACCTTGACCCGCCCGCGTTCATCGTGCGGCGTGCGTTGAAACAGCGGTAGTGTCACATTCACGGCCGTGCCGGAGGCCGGCGTGTACTCGGCGAACACGAACCCGTCCATGGTCGCCCGCCGCAGTCGGTGATTGCTCTGCCCGCGGTGGCGGGTGCCCGCATCGATCAGCGGCGGCGTCAGGCCGCTATGCGTGTCCTGCCTGGCGTCCGGATCGTCGGTAACCAGCATAATCGCCTTGGACACGTACACGTGTGAGCCGGCCCGCGTTTCGGTCAGCGTAATGTCCATCGTGGCGGGCGCATCGTCGTCGGAGCGATCGGATTTGAGCGTCTTCCACCTGGCGGTAATGCGCTGCGTGGTGGCGGCCGGGTCGCTGCCTCGGATATAAAAGCGGCGGCGGTCGCTGCCGATAAAATTAGCTGCTTCGGCCTGGCCGTTCCGGAGCTCGTGTACAACAGCCGGGGTGGTCTCGTACGCATGGTTCCATAGCCCGAAGCGGAGGAAGGTCGCGACCCTGGCATGCTCATCGACAATCTTGTCATCGTCGTCGTCAAGCACGAAGGCGATATCAGCCGCAGCGGCGGCCGGCGTGTAGGGATGCGGCGGGATCACCTCGACCCGGCGGCTGAGTGCCGGATCGCCGGGGAGCAGGTCGCGCTTGCCGCGGGTTTCGACGGTAATGGTAACATCCGCATCGGCCACCCCGAGCTTATGCAGGGCATCGCGCAGGCCGGTGCGCACCGATTCCGCGCGATGAAGCCCAAGCGCGTCGTTATGCGCGTCATCGCCGACCGGGTCGGTATGACCTACGAGCCGCAGGTTTCCTATCAGGTCCTTCCCCCGCCTGCTCTCGGCCACGCAGGCGGCGATATTGTCGATGACCGGTCGCTGCGCCGCGGTAATATTAAAGCCGTTGAAATCGAAATGATCGACGATCTCGCTCGCCTGCAGCCCGGTACACTTGACGGCAGCGGCGCCGCCGCCTTGCAGCCGCGACAGCGCGTCCCGCAGCGCCGCCTCGGTCCGCGGGCCCACCATCCCATCGGCGGCAAGCCCCGCAGCCTGCTGGAAGGCGCGGATCGCCGCGTAGGTGCGCGGGCCGGCGCGGCCGTCCTCGGCAAGCCCGGCATTGGTGAGCCGGTTGAGCGCCGCCTGCACCCAGCGGACGAACGCTGCGTCGGTGCGAACCGCCTCGGCCGGCTCGAAGGTTTCGCTCGCGACGGCGCCAGTGGCACGGCGCTTCAGCTCCGCTTGCGTCGCCGGTCCGATCACCCCGTCCCACAGCGACGGGTCGCCGAACACCTGCTGCTGGAAGGCGCGGACCATCTGCTCCATGCGCGCGGTGAACTGGCCATCCTCCGGGATCGGGCCGCCCGGCAGGCCGGGCAGGCTGAGCGCCACCAGATCGGCATGCACCCGATTGAGTTGCTGCTGCGCCTGGCGGACGGCGTCGCCGCCGGAACCCACCCGCAATTCGACGGGCTTGGCCGCAGGCTGCGGGGTTTGCGCAGCCCCCGGATCGGCTGTCGGCGTTGCCGGCGCAACCCCCGGATCCGCTGCCGGTGTCACCGGTGTGGCCGCTTCCTGCCAGGTGCCGGACCAGGCGCCGGGCCGGTCGTCGGGCCAGTCGCTGGGCCATCGGGGGCGCAGCCGAAGCAGCATCGTATCGCCTGGAACGATGTTGCGGTCGTCGGAAACGCGACGGGCAAGATGGATGCGGGGGCCGCGCGCAAAACGTCCGGGCTCCACCACGTGGACATAAAATCCCGGCTCGATCCGCGGATGGCCCTCGCCATGCAGTCCCGCGGCCATCAGGCTGTGGTGACGATGCAAGCCGGGTGAGGCGACCACGCCAACCGTCGCCCATCCCTCGCCGCGCGCGATCCGGAGCAGGATATCGCCGGGGCGTGGCTCGATCAGCGGAAGCGGGCCGCCAGGCTGCGCAAGGACGAAAAACCGCTGCAAATAGTGCCGCGCCAGTGCATCGCGTCGCCGATGGGGATGATACGGATAGGCCAGCGCACGGAACAGCGCGGTCGCCGACGGGCCCGGAGCCCGCGGACCCAGCGGACTGAACGGGACCCGGTCTTCTGCGCCCAACCCGCTGCGAACCAGCGCGTGCAACAGATCCGAGGAAGACTGCGGGCGCTCGCGATCCTCCGCGGTCACCGATTCCGCTGCTTCCAGGATGCGCTCACCTGCGACGGCTTCGGCGCGCAGCGCTTCCATCATGTCTTCGCCGGATGGCGGTACGGTACAGGGGGATATCCCCGGCAACGGTGACCGGGGCGTCGGTTGCGGACGCGGGCGGGGTTGCGGCTCCCGGCTGGGCGGCTGTGCCTGCGGGCGCCGGCGTTGGCCCCGGGGTCGGGGTAGCCGCGGGCTGCGGCGCCGGTGTACCGCCAAGCGGGACGGTAAAGGCGAACGGCGAGCCTGCCCCGCCGATCGGCAGCGCGAGACCTGGCGCGCCGCCGGTCAGCGGCACCTGGAACTGGAACGGCAAGCCCCCGCCGCCGCTAGTCCCTCCCCGCTCGGACCGCCTGGTTGCCATCGGTGCCTCCCTTTTGCCGCGGCGGGACATGCTCATGGCAGACCCGGATCGATGTTGCCGCGACTCGCATCGCAGATCGCGTCGGGCGTTCGGTCGCGCCCGCCGGCAGGATTGTATGGCCGGATCGCCGCGCCCGCGGGCGGCGTCAGCCAGAGAGCGGCGCCTGCAACACCGTCGAGAATCGCGCTCGGCGGCACCGCAAGATGCTCCGACCACAGCGCCATCCGCATGGCCTGCGCGAAACTCAGCGTTCCCAGCGCCAGCGCAGTGTCGTCAAAGATGAAGGCATTGACTTCGCTGTCATGCTCCCAGCCGCGGCGATTGCAGTTCGCGGATCCGATCACTGCGAGTTCGTCGTCGACCACCCAGGCCTTTGCGTGCACGTAGGTGTGGAACCCGAAGGTCGGGCGCGACGCCGGTGGCGTGATGCGGTCAAAGACGCGGACTTTGCTGCGATCCGCCGCGCTTAGGCCGCCGGTCAGCGCAGCGATGAAGTCGCGCCGGAATTTCCAGACGCAGGGCAGGTCGGAAATTTCGGATGCAGCGATCAGGATCGTCAGATGCTGCAGCCGTGGAACCGCCGCGCGGAGCGCCGCGGCGGCTTCCAGGCTGATAAGATACTGGTCTTCCATGTAGATGAAACGCTGGGCATTGGCGATTGCCTGCAGCAGAAGCCGCCTGATGTCGCGTTCGCGGACCAGCGTGCTGCCGCGCGTCACGGGATTGAACGTCCGTGCGACGGCGACGGAGCAGGTGCCGGGAATGCTGGAAGTTCCGGGGGCGGGCGTCGTGATGGGCGATGGCACCGGCTCGACATAGCCAAGCAGAGGGCCGCGCTTTAGATCGATCGCGCCATGCTCGGGGTGGTGGACCCAGCGGCGGTTGAAAGTCTGCAGCGCATCCCATGCTGCCGGCCCCTCCATCCGACAATGCACGTCGTGCTGCGGGTCTCCGGGATGCACGACCGTAATCCGGTCCGAGTTGATATCAAGGCCGCCGCAGAAACCGATAAGACCAAGGCTGCCCTTGACCACCAGCACCTTCTGATGATGCGAGCCAAACACCGGCGGCTTCGGATTCGGCGTTTCATCGTCGCGGATCGCAGCTCCGGTGCGCAGTGCGTTGATGCGCGCCACTTCATCGCGATTTTCGAACGGCGGCTTCGCCCACAGCATGGCGCGGATCTGCACGCCGCGACCGGCGGCGTCGGCCGTCAGTTGCCGGAAGGTGGTGGTGAGATCGCCGGGGATCAGTTGGAAATCGTCCACCAGCTTCCAGCCGAGCAGATAAATGTAATGCTCCCTTATTTGTGCGGAGCGGATTGCCTCGACCATGCTGCGGTACGTCACCGGGCCGTCGATCAGGAAGCGCACCGCATTGCCGTCGCGCATCGTTGCCTGCGGACTAAGCACCGCGGTCAGAATGGGGCGCCAGCGCGGCGGATCGAGCCCGGGCACAACGGGCGGCACCGGGGGCGGAGGCACCGGCAATGGCGGAACGGGCGGCTCCGGCGCAGGCGGCACCGGGGCCGGTGCAACAGCGAGCGCGTCCAGTTGCTGCCAGGTCTTCGGGCCGATCACGCCGTCCCAGTCACGCGGGCTGTCCGAAAATGCGAGATGCTGGAACGATACCGTCGCCTGGCGGGTGAGCGGGCCAAAAATTCCGTCGTCGTTCAGCGGGGCCGGCATGATCCCCGGCTGCCCGGCGGCGAGCTGATTGGCATTCACCTGATTCAGCTTCTGTTGGGCCTCATGCACTGCGGCGCCACGCGCACCCTCGCGCAGCAGCGGATGTTCGATAACCGGCGGCGGGTCGGCTTCCGGCCAATCCACCGCCTCCGTGAGCGCTTCGTCGGCAAGCGCGGCATCGCCTGCTACGTCCGCCGTGATTTCGGCAGGGCCGATGCTCTCCTCCACCGCCTCCGGCGCCAGCGTCCCCGGTGGAACCACCACGCCCGCGCTTTCCTGTTCGATCGGTGGTGCGCGGCCGGCCTCACGCGCGGCGGCGACGGCGGCGGCCGTGTTGAGATAGCCGCTGCCGATCCGCAGCAGATCCGCCCCGCTCGTGGTGTCGGGCGGAGGATCGGTCGTGCTCAGCAGCAGGCGGCGCGTCTCGGTGATGGACAGCTTGCGGTCGGCGGCGGCGAACATCAGGGCGATCGTGCCGGTGACATGCGGCGCCGCCATGCTGGTTCCCGACATGCGGGTCAGCAGCGGCGGATCGGGCGCGTCGCCCCGCGGATGCGACCGGCAGGACAGCACGCGCACGCCTGGCGCCGCCAGGTTGGGCTTGGTCATTCCGGTGCGGGTCGGACCCGAACTCGAGAAATGCGCAAGTGGCCGGTCGGGCGAATGCGCGTCATAGGCGCCGACCGCGATGGTCCAAAGCCCGTTGCAGATCGTCCCGGTGGTGCAGGTGGGATCGGCGTCGTCGGCCACGAAGCGCGCGTAGTGACGCGCGGCGCCAGTGCTGCGCTCGATCCAGGCATGGAAGCGTCCGTCGGCGATATCCACGCCTTCGAGCGTCAGCTCCCAGGTTCCGCGCGGTGCGCTCCGGTCCAGGAACAAGGAAATTTCGTTGTCATCGTTATTGTAATCGCCAAGCAGGTGATACAGGCGCCCTACGGTCGCATCACCCACGACGACAGGCACCATGCCGCCCGGAACGCTGTGCACCTCGGCCGCGCCGCCGGGAGCACGAATGGTCACGCCGAAGCGGTCCGGCCCCTCATACCACAGATCGACTTCATTCGGCCCCCGATCGGTGTCTTCGATGCTGAAATGCAGGGTCTGCCGGGTACCGGACGCAGCGTCCCACGCGCATGGATGTGGCGGTCGAAATAATTGCCCGTGCTCATGCAGATAGCGCATCCGCTTGCGCCGCGTACGAGTGCGTCCATTCCCTGTTCGGTCAGGGTGAGGCCATCATGCTCACCGCATTGCCGCCCCAGGCTGGCGTTGACGACAAAGGGGCGGTGCCCGGCTGTCTCCCGGATGACATTCAGCCCTTCAAGGAACGTCGCTGAATCACCCAGCAGCGTCGGACTTTCCGCGGTCGAGGTTGAGAAATGAATAAAAATAATGTCGGCGGCGGGCGCCAGCCCCAGCGGGCCGCCGCTGCGGCCGTTTCCGCAGGAGATGCCGAGAGTGTGCGTGCCGTGGCTGCCGATTCCCAGCGGATCGGAGGCGGAGGGCCAATAGCCGAGCGTGGCGTAAGGATCAGGCGTGGCAAGCGCCAGGTTGATGTCGGCGGCGGAGTGGATGCGTCCGTAACCATATTTGTTCGGGTACCGTGGGTCATAGCTGGTCGCCTGATCCCACAACGCGAGCAGCCGGGTCCTGCCATCCGGCCGGCGGAAATCCGGGTGGGCGAAATCAACGCCCCAGTCGATATGCGCCACCACCACCCCTTCGCCGGAGGGCAGCCCGTCATCGGGGCGGCGCTGATCGCCGGGTTGAGCTTCAATGAAACTATCTGCTACATCGAGTATCTCGGGCGGCTCGATGGTCGGGCCATAGCGGCGCGCGGCTCTCATGCCTTCCACCGACCGCGCCGCCCATACCAGGGGGAGATTCCGGCGCGTCACCCGGGCAGTCGCGATCAGGCCCAACCGGGCGATGATGCGCGTGCCATCGGGGACGGCTGTGGGATCCGACAGCCGCAGAATGACCGCTACCTCGTCCTCCGGAACGCCCTCGGCATAGAGTTCGAGTAGTGCAGGTTCCACCGTGACCTCATTGTTTCAGATGTTCCGGTAACCCTGCCCCCTCGGGCCGGGGCCGGTTCACGTCGAGGTTCTGCCCGGCCGGCGAAGCGCCTCGCCAAGTCCGGTTATCTGTGCGCTGAGTTCGTCGCTGGCAGCCTTGATCCGCCGCTCGATCGTGGTCTCGATGTCGTGGCGCGTGTTGCTAAGCTGCTTGGTCAGCTGCTGCTCGAGTTCCAGCTTCGCCGCATTGAGCTGATCTGCCGTGACGCCGCCTGCCGCGCTTGTGGTGGTCCCCGTGCTTGTGCCCACCGACGACGGCGGGCCATCGCTGACGACCAGCCGGACGGTGGAGTTCAGGGGGCGTAGCGTGCCGGCGTGCGGGCGCTGGCTGATGACGATGTCCTTCGCGCTCTCTGTCGAGTAGGCGCGCTGTGCCGTAACAGCCAGGCTGCTGTCCTTCAGCCTCGTCGTCGCCTCGTCGAGCGTCGTCTTGCCATCGGAAACATTGGGAATGACGACCTCTTCGCCACCACCGCCACCACCGCCACCGCCGCCGGGTTGCGGCCCGCGTGCCACGACGATCGGCAGTAACAGACCGGGAATGCCGCGAATCAGGCCGGCAGCGATCGAGATACGGGCCTTGGTCGCCGGATCCACGGGCGGCCGGCTGCTTCCCAGGATCACCTCGGAACCGACGATATTGACCACATCAAGCGGCATGGCGTCCTCCTTGCATCACGGCAGCGTTTCTCACTTGAACAGCCCTGATGCCGCCGCGACGGCGATCAGCGCGACGGCACCGTTGCTGCCGCCGAGCATGGAGGAAGACTGGCTTCCGTCGGAGGATGAGCCGCCGCCGGTCATGCCGCCGAGAAAGTCGGGCGGCAGCAGGAAGATCAGCGGCGCCAGGCTTGCGATCGTGCTACCGCCGCCACCACCGGGCGGGAACAGTAGCGACACCAGCGCGATCATCTCGCGCGTCGATTGCAGGTCGCGGCGTACGGCGCCCATTTCCTTCTTCCGGTCCGCCGTCTCCTTGCGCATCGCCGCGCCTAGCCGTGCCTGCTCGGCAATCGTGCTGCGCACCCGCCCATCCAGCGTCTTGATCGCCGCCGAGGTGACGTTGAATTGCTGGCTGACGCGCGCCAGAGAGGCCTGCAACTGCGCCTGGTTGACCGGCTGTTGAGCGTTGGCGGTCGGGGTGCGGGGCCGGAACGCGCTACCCCGCGGCGCGGTGGGTACCGGACGCGCCGCCGGCCGGCGACCGTGGCTGGGTCGCGCCGCCTCTTCGTAAGCCTCGTCGTAAGCCTCGTCGTAAGCCTCGTCGTATGCTTCGTCGTAGGCTTCGTCCGATTCCAGCGTTCCACTCATGCTGTTACTCTCCCTTCTGCGTAGTCGGCCGGGCGGCCGATGATCCGGCCGACAACAGCATCGCCCGCTGCTGACTGCCTTGGGTCTCCCTGTCTTGGATCCCCCTGCCTTGGGTCTATGTAGCGCTGGGCACGGCGTTCACGATCCGCTTTCAGCCACTGCACGCGGCGCACCGCAGGCTGGACATACTCGCGATAGGCATCCGGGTCCGGATTAGCTGATCCGGGCACGCCGCGGCCGGCGCATTCCGTGCAAACCGGATCGGTTCCGAAGCATATGTAACAAGCGCCGAGCGCCGCGGCGAGCGTGTCGTTCCGTTCTCTCAGCAGCTCCAGCTCGGCATACATCTTCTTCGCAAGCACACGCAGGTCTCGGATCCGCCGCGCCCGCTCCCGCCGCATTTCCATGCGGCGCCGCGCGGCCCTCTCCTTAACCTCGGGATCAATTTCCTCGGCCTCGCCGTCGATCTCGGGCGCCGCGCGGCGCTGGCTCAAAAGCTGCGTCAGCACCGCCATGCTCGGATCGTTGGGATTCTGGCTGCCGATCTGCGACATCAGCAGCGACATCGGATCGAAGCTTCCGCCGGCCATCGACCCCAGCAGCGCGCCGAGCAGCGGGTTCTGTGGCTGCGCCGGTTGCTCCCCATTGCCGTTGTCTTCGGGGGGAAGATCGGTTTCAGGAGGAAGATCGGTTCCGCTCATCCGAAACTACCCTGCCATTCGTAGTCGGCCTCGGAAAAGCCCTGATCCTCGGGATCCATGGCGAGGACCTCCGCCATGTCGAGCGCGTCGTAGTACGCTTCGTCCGAACTTTCCTGATCGACACTTTCCTGATCGGCATAAGGCGGGCGTATACGGGCCGTTCGCGGCGGCGGAAGCTGCGCGAACGCATTCAACAGCCGCTCGGCCTGTGCATTGTTGAGCAGGTTCCAGACCTGCGCGGCGCGGTCCAGTGCTACGGCCGGATCGCCGACGAACTGCCCGGAGGCGTCTGTCATGTAGCCAAGATCGCTCTCGGCATCCGCATACTCCGCGGCGGCCTCATCGGCTGCCTCGTCCGCCAGTTCGCGCGCCAGGCCGGCGATGGCGGCGGCCGGCACCGGCGTTCCGGCGGCGCCGACCGGGACCGTCCCGCCGCCGCCCAGTTTGAGTTTCTCTAGCGCCAGGCGGAACTCCGGCCGCTGCACCAGGCTACCGAGCTGGCTGGCCGCGCTGCTGCCGCCGAACAAACTGGTCAGCGCGGCAACCGGCAGACCCGACGCGCCGGCGCCGCCTCCACCTGCGCTCCCGCCCTGTCCCAGCAGTCCGCTGAGTGCGCTGAGCACGGTGCCGGCGGTTCCGCCACCGCCGCCCGCCGCCCCGAGCAATCCGCTGAGCGCGTTCACCGCGGCTCCGGCGGCGCCGGCGCGTCCGCTGCCCGCCAGGCCACTGACGGCCGGCCCAAGACTGGCGCCGACGCGCCCCATCGGGCTGAACTGGCTGGCGATATTCGTCACACCGGTCAGCGCACCGCCGATGTCGCGGGCGGTGCCGCTGCCATACTTGCTTAATCCCGCGCCGACGCCGCCAGTGGCCGCGCCCGCGATAATTCCGGGCAGCCCGAACTGGGAGCCGGCCAACGCGCCCTGCAGCGCACCGCCGCCGACCGTCGCGATGGCGGGCGCCGCCTTGGCGACAGTCTTCGCGGCGGAGCGGAAAGCGTTGCCGATATCGTCGAAGATCCCTTCGAGATATTCCTCGTACTGCTCCGCCGCCTCGGGACCGAAGGCCGCCTCCATCTGCGCCTGTATCATCCGGTCCGGCAGAACCGCGTATTGCCCGCCGACCACCTGGCGCAGATTGGGATAGTTCGTGGCGAAGCCACCGGTGCCAATGTCGTTCGGCATGATACTACATCATCCCATCATCAGCGCCGTATCCGCTCGTCTTCAAGGCTCCGGGCGGACGCGGCAAATTTTGCGGTAAACCATAACAGGCGGCCTGCAACTGTAGCCATCCATCCCTTGGCCGAGGCCGAACTCAATCCTTGTGTCTCATCCCTTCCCGCATGGGTTTAGTCCCTCGGCGGCGGGGCCGGCGGGCACCTGATCAGGTCCGACCGATGCGGCGCGAAACATGTTCGAGCAGATCGCCGCGGGAAAAATTCGCCAGCACCGTCCGGTGCGGCCGCATTTCGTAAACATAAGCGTGGCGAATGCTGGCCGAGATCGCGACCACGGTTGCCTGTGGAAGCGCCTCGACGATGGATCGTGCGATGCTGTCGTCCTCGCCGCGGCGCAGCCGGATCAGCACAAGATCTGGTTTCCAGCGGCGCAGCCGCGTGGTGATCTGATAGCGGGTGGTAATGCGCGCAACCGTCCTGACTTCAACGCGCGCGCGCAGCGCCCGCTGGATGATGTCAGCCAGCAACGGGGAAACGGTCACAAAGACTGCGCGAATGGCCGGCAAGTGAAATCCCGGTGCCATACTGCGTTGGCCGGGTGGGGCGCGGCTATCCGTCGAAAGAAGCAGACCGTTTTCGCCGCGCGAGATCTACTCCCCGCCGCGCATCCAGGCGGCGGCCCGGCCCCGATGGGCGACGTTCAGTTTCCCAAGAAGATTGTGAACGTGGGACTTCGTCGTCGCGAGGCTGATATCCAGCTCGCGAGCGATCTCCTTATTCCCGAGACCCGCGCCGATCAGACGCAGCACCTGCTTCTCGCGCGAGGTCAGCTTCGGCGCCCCCGCGGCTTGCTCCGGTGGCGCTTCATATGCGATGTGCCGCAGCAGACTCCCCGTTATCCGGGCGGATAACGCCTGCTCGCCGCGTTTGATACCGTCCAGCAGCCGGATCAGGTCGGCCAGCCGGGCGGTGCCGGGGATGAAGCCGCAGGCCCCCGCCCTCGCCCATAAAAGAACGTTCTCCTCGGTTTCGGCGACCGCGAGGACCACCACCCGAACACTGCCCGATGCGGCCAGTATCTGGCGCACGGCCGCCGGGCCGGCCGGGAATGACGCATCGAGCAGGACGAAGTTCGGGCCCTGTGCGGTGATCGCTTCGAGCGCTTCGGAGATCGTCGAAACATGCCCCGCGACCTCAATTCCTGGTTCCGCGGCGAGAGCCTGCGAGAGGCTCTCATACAGGAAGCGAATATCCGAAACGATCAACGCGCGGATCGCTTCCGGCAAAGGCGCAGTCTGCGCTGATCGCACCGTCTGGTCCTCTGGTCTCATGTCGGGAGGTGACCTGCCCGTCCGTCCCGCCGTCAAGCCTCCACGGAAATGTTCTGATTCAGACGGAACTGGTTCTGCGGGTCGTAGCGGCGCTTCACCTTCTCCAGGCGCGCGTAGTTCGCCCCGAAGGCGCCGCGGATGCGGCCGGTTTCGTCCGCCGGCATGAAGTTCACATAAACCGAGCCCATTGCGTGCGGCGCGAGCGCCTGGAAAAGTCCGCGTCCCCACTCGATGCAGGCGCTGTCATCCACCGGATCGCGCCACCGGCAATGCACGTTCACCACAAACTCGACATCGCGGCGCGCAAAAGCGGTCGTGTCAGTGGCCACGCGGTTTATCTGGCCGCCGATATGGGCCACGAAAACTTCGCACTCGTCGGATGGCAGGCGGTGGACCGCATCCAGGATCACGCCGGCGGCGTCGGCGCTCAGCTCCCGGAAATCATGGCTCTTCCAGTAATTTCGCGCGCCCGGCGTCAATAGCGGATCGAAAGCCGCTTGCCAGCCGACGAACGCGTGCGGGCCCACGAGATCGGCGATCGGCTGGCCGAGCGCGTGGAACGGCGCAGCCGCGGCTTCGCCGTCGGACAACGGGCCGGCATAGCAGAGCGCGATGACCAGCACTTCCTTGCCGTGCCAGTCGGCGGGCACGAACGGCGCAGGCGGCGCCTTCCGCAACACGAGCCAGACACTGAGCTCATCGGGCGCGGCAGCAACCAGTTGCCGGTACTCGCGCATGATCTCCGGCGCTTCCGCCAGCGGATGCAGCAACAGACCGGCGATGACCTGCTGGCCAAGGCTGTTCAGTTGGAACTCAAACGATGTCACCACGCCAAAATTGCCGCTGCCGCCACGGATCGCCCAGAACAGGTCGGGGTGGTGCTCGGCGTCGGCATGGCGCAGAACCCCGTCGGCGGTGACAATGTCGGCCGAGAGAAGGTTGTCGATGGTCAGCCCGAATTTACGGCTGGTCCAGCCCCACCCTCCGCCAAGCGTGAGCCCGGCGATGCCGGTCGTGGAGTTGACCCCGACCGGAACCGTGAGGCCGAAGGCCTGAGTTTCCTTATCGACGTCGGAGAGAATCGCACCGCTTTCGACACGCGCGATGCGCCCGGCGGGATCGACCTGGACTGCCCGCATGCGTGAAAGATCAAGCATCACGCCGCCATCGCAGACCGCGTTGCCCGCGATGTTATGGCCGCCGCCCCGGATTGCCAGCACGGCCTTGTGGTCGCGGGCGAAATTGACTGCCTGCATCACGTCGGAAGCCCCCAGGGGCTGTATGACCAAAGCCGGACGACGGTCGATCATGCCGTTCCAGATGGCCCGCGCCGTGTCATAGCCCGGTTCATCCGCCAGCAGCACACTTCCCCGAACGGCGCCGCGCAGGGCACCGATTTCGTTTTCGCCCAATACAACAGTATCGCCTGACAATGTCCGCAGATGCGTGTCCACCTTGATCGCCCCCCCATTCCGGTCGGCGGTAGAACCTCGGTTCGCCGGAAATTTTTCGGCGCCAGCCCGGTGACGGACGCGCCGAGTTGCCGGGAGTCCTACGGATTATGCTGCGGGCGCGTCTATAGGTACTTGTACCGATGGCGAACGAATGTCTATGTTGCGGAATGAACTATATAGCGAGCTAAGCATCATCCGGCGGAGCGTTTCGGCGTTCCGCCGATAAGATGATGCGCCTTCAATAACTTCTAAGCAGACTTGCGTGGCACAAGCCGCGAACGTCTGCTTAGACTACGAAGCGGCACTGTTCCTGGGGCGTGCGGGTGTCCATGTTGCGGCCGCGATTTAGATGATCATCGATCTCGGCCGCTGCACCGATCATGCGCCCATAAAGGAAGAGGTTGAAAGCTGCGGTTTCCAGGTCTTTCTCGGTAAGCTGGCCGGCACGATAGTCCCTCCATAACAGAGCCAGCAGCAGCGCAGCAATGACGGCATCGACATTGACGCAGAAGACATAGGGCGAGGCACCGGCGTCATAAAGCGCCTGTACGAGCTCACGGTAAAAGGCATGGAAGATGTTGTAATCGCCGTGCCGGGTCATGAACTCGGCAATGAAGCGTTCGCGTGGATCGTAATTGACCGGCTTGCCGCGAAAGACCGGGTGATGCACGCCGGGCAATGCGCGAAGCTCGAGCGTTCCTCGCTCCCGCGATTGGGTTTTCTGCTCGCGATAAGATTCGGCGAACGCCCGGGCCATGGCCTTGAGGTCGATGCCGTGATCGGGATCGGTCGGATCGGCCAGGTCGATGCCACGGAAGCGCTCGAGCAGGAAGGCCATGCCCTCAAAACCGTTGCCGCCGTGGCTGTAGCCGCTATGCGACAGGAAGCCCAACATCGCCTTGTTGATCTGCACGCGGCCCGGCGTCTGCGGACCATCGGCCGAGACGGCGCCCTTGGCACCGGCCAAGGTGATCGAACCCGGCCCATTGGAGATCAGCAGACCAATCAGTATCTGCAAAGGACGCGCCTGGGCCTCGGTCGGCTTCTGACCGATCAGGGCCAGATAGACAAAATCCGCCATCGTCCAGCGGCCGAATTGCTCCTCTCGCGAGACGCCACGCAGACTGCCGTGTTGGTGATGGACGCCAGGAATTGACGCGCCGATCATCACACCGTAGAGACGAAGATACCAAGGCAGAGTTTCCGCGGTGAGGCGCGAAATGCGTTTGCGCATCAGCGGCCCCCAGGCGATGGTGGTGGCGATCGCCGCCAGGATTGCATCGCGTGAGGGAGCGCCGTCGAGGCCGGCGAGGAACGCAAGGAAAGCCGAGCGCCCGCCCCGCGCCTGAACCGCAGCGAGCATGGCGCTGGGCCGCGGATCGCCAGCATCAGCTTCGGTCGCGAGAAACAGGCTCTTTGTCTTGTCGTCAACCGGGATATCAGCGACAGGGAAATTGTCGTCATGCGCGTCGCGCAGCCCGGAGAACGCGAAAAGATCAATCAGCGCGCGCGTGCAGGCAAGCGTCCGCGCGACGCGGTTCGGGCCGATGATGGCGGCCGCGGCGGCCATGATGGTATTGGGCGAATTGCCGGCCTGTCGCGCGGCATCGGCGGCCGCCAGCGCCGCGTCGCCCACCAGATTGATTTCGGCGGCAACCGCGATGTCGAGCATCGCACGATCCCTCTCGCCGCTGATCTCGTGCGTCAGCGGCAGCGCAAAGTTCGCCTCGAGCGGCAGCAGGGCGAGATCGAGGACCGAATGTCCGTGCACGGACGTGACCTGCGTTGCGGGGTCCATGACCGATGCACCAGAGGCATCCTTCATGTTCTGGCGCGGGATGATGGCCCCGATCTGCCGGCCCAGTGCCGCGATCTGTGCGTCGTAGGGAGAAGGCGCGGCCACCGGAGGCAGAGCAAGCGCCGCGGGAAGGGAAAGCCCCTGATCGCTGGTAAGCCACGGCTTCAGCGCGAGCGTGCCACGCGGCGCGAAATCTGGCCGGGCATGATTGAGGTGCATGACCGCGGTGAGGGCGGCGGGGATATGCGCAATGTTCGTGACAACGGCGCCGCGGGCGGACGCATGCGGCGTTTCGGGCGTGAAGATGTCGTCCACGCCGAACGATTCCATGAACCAGCGTTCTTTATCCTCGGCGGAATCGCCCGAGCCCGCCATCGCGCCGGCATGCCCGACCGCGCGGGTAAGGCGAGCCTTCCAGCGGCCAACGACACAGGCGACAGCCGGCTTGCCGAGCTCGAGATCGCGTTCGTAATAGCCGCCTGGCTCGCAGTAGAGGACGGCAGCCTTGGACCGTGGGTCGTTGCGTAGGCCGTAAGCGAAGTCGGGCGCCGCATAATGGATGTAAACGTCCTTGCCCGACGAAACGAGTGTCGTGGTGCCCCAGCCGCCGGTGGCGAGATATTGCGCGATCGTGGTGGTAAAGTTGCCGGAGTTGGAAAACAGGGCAATCGAACCCTTGATCAGCGATTCATCGGGTGCATCGCCGCCGAGCGCTCCGCCAATCCGCACGCGGTTCCATGAATCCGCCACACCGAGAGTGTTGGCGCCGAAAATGTCGATGCCGAATGCCTGGCCGATGGCGCGGATCTCGCGCGCGTCGTGCACCGAGATTTTCTCGGTGATAATGACAATCTTCTGCAGGTCCGGATTGACGCGGGCCAGCTCGGCGACGCCGTCGCGAACCCCGGCGGGTGGCAGATAGACGACCCCGGCATTGAAGCTGTGCCCGGCATCGATGCCTTCGCGGACGCTGTTGTAAACCGGGATGTCGCCGGCTTGCGTGGCAAGCACCTGACCGCGGCGGCCGGGCGAGGTGCCGAACACCACGTTGCCGCCGGAGAAGGCATGGCTGACGGGCGTAACCTGGCGCGATTCACTGCCGAGAATATTGAGCACGGCGACGCGATCGGCACGCGTTGCGATATCGGCGAGCGAGGCAGTCCCGAGATAGTAAGGAAAGCCGACTATGCCCTTCTGCAACATGTCTTCCTCCGGGTCTCAGGCCGCCTCTTTGAGGCCAAGCCGGGCGGCGATGGCAGCGCGGCCGCCCGACCGCATCCATTGATCGACCGCCTTGGCGTAGTTGACGACCTCGGAGATCGCGCTGTCGAAGCCGAATATCCGATAGGGCAGACCAAGATTGTCACAGGCCTCGGCCAGTGCACCCATGCCGCGGACCAGATTCGGGCCGCCGCGGCCAACAACAACATACAACGGCGTCGTGCCATGCGTGCTGCAATGCTCGCGCAGCGCGTCGGCCATGGCACGGAACGTCTCGTAAATGTCGGTATTGTTGGATTTGCCGCCGATGATAAACAGCACATTTGCCTGGGCGAGCCAGTGCTTGAAGCAGATGCGAGCCACTGCCTTCATTTTTTCGTAGGGTGGATTGCCGCCAAAATCGGACGAAATGATCGCAGCATCGCCAAGCACTTCGGTCACCAGGGAATTGGCACCACCGCCGAACGTAGGGGCGAGAATCGTGCCGTGATCGTTGATCACGAACACATCGGACTGGCCCTGGTGCGTGCGAAGCTGGTTCACTTCAAGCTCAAAGTCCGAGGTGTCCGCGGTGAAGAGGTCTTCCGGAAGATCGAGCCGCTGCCAGCGCGGATCGTCGCGATCGAAACCCCCTTTGAAGTCGCACGCGATCGGGGTCAACCGCCCGTCGCGACCCGCGCCCATGCGGATCGGGTTCAGTTCGAGCGTGGTCATGCCGTAGTGATGAAACAGTTCCCATAGCTTGGGCAGGTGCTGAACCAGGGGCGAGATGATCTCCTTCGGCGCGCCGATATCGGACAACGCATTGGCGACCACGAAAGCCTTGAGCCCGGTCAGCGCATCGAAGGGCACGTTGGCAACCTGGCTTTTATCCAGCTCCTCGATATCGACCCCGCCGTGGTCGGTCAGCGTCATTGTCGGCGCGCGGTAAAGCGTGGAATCGCTGATTGCAAAATAGACTTCATGGCGGGCGGGAACCCCGGCTTCGAACGTGACGCCGTTCGCCTTCGCGGTAGCATTGCCATGGCGGTGCTCGACGAAGAACAGCCGCTCTTTCTCCCGGAGCGCAGTGGCAAGGTCGGTCGCCTTGCCGATCAGCCCCGCCTTCCCTTTCTTGCCGACCCCGCCTTTAAAGACTGGCTTGATAAAGACCATGCCATGGCGGCGGATGAGATCCTGGATCTCCGCTTCGGTGGCGGCCGGACCGAGCACTTCGGTAACCGGAAATTCGACATGGCGGAGAAGTCTTGCGCTATGGAGAAGTCCGGTGAGTTGCATGGCGGACCTTTCAGGGGTCGCTGGTCGGCGTGGCGGCAGGCTGTCTGGGGGGGCGCCGTTCAGGTCTCCAGGCTCGCGCCCCTGGTCTCGGGTGTTGCCAGGATCGCATAGATTGCGAGCAATGCGTAGACCATAACCAGCAGACCGATATAGATGTAGGCCCGCTGGATGCCGTAGGCGCGCAGCAATATCCCCGCCAGGATCGGAATCAGGCCGCCGCCATAGACCTGGGAGATCTGGTAACCGGCAGAAGCGCCGGAAGCGCGGTAGCGGGTTGGAAAATTCTCCGTGTAGAAGGTGGGGATCGCGCCATAGCCGAAGCCGAACACGAAGCCGAAGCCGATCACCTCGGCAATAGTGGCGAGAAAAAAGCTCTTCGTGTTGATGAGATGGAAATACGGAATTGCGAAGAGGAAAAACACAATCGCCGAGATGAGCAGGATCGTGCGCCGATTGATGAGATCCGCCAGCACAGAGCCGATGATCATGAAAACCAGCATGAAGGCGGCGGCGATCAGGCCGATCTTTTCAGCCTCCTGCGGAGTGAAGCCGATCGCCTTCATATAGCCGGTTCCGAACACGAAGGAGAGGAAGAAAGCGCCACCAAACATTGCGTTGACGAGCGAGGTGCGCAGGATCCTGAGCGGCATCTCCTTCCAGACCTGGCTGGCCGGAAACTCGACGAGGCCGGTCTTTGCCTTGTGCTCCTCGAAAACAAAGCTATCCGGGGTCTGTGTCCGGATCAGAACACCGACGATCGCGACAATGAAGCCGACGAAGAAAAAAATCCGCCAGCCCCAGGCAATGAAGGCGTCGTGGGACATCAACGACTGCACAAAAATTACCGAGCCGAAGCCAAGCAGCAAGCCGATCGGGATCGCGAATCCGACCCAGGCGGCCCAGAAGGCGCGGAAGCGCGAGCGTGCCGCCTGCTCAACCACCCACGTGGAAGCTGTCCCGAACTCGGCCCCAAAGCTGATGCCCTGGACAAGGCGGAAGATGATCAGCAGCACAGGCGCGATCACACCAATGGTGTCGTACTCGGGAGTAAGACCGATCAGCAGCGTGCTGATCCCCATGAGGACGAGTGCATAGACCATCGCATCCCGTCGACCCTTGCGGTCCGCAATGTTGCCAAAAATATAGGCGCCGACAGGGCGGATGATGATGCCAAGACCATAGACGCCGATCGCTGCAGCAACTGCGGCAAGCCCGGGCAACTTGAAGAATATCCCGCCCCAGACGGTGGCGGCGATGACACCGGTCACGAGAAAGTCGTACTGCTCGATCACTGATCCGACAATGCTGGCGAACGCAACCTTGAAGATCTCCGATGTGGTCGGCGCGGCTGCGAAACTCTCTGCCGTGATCGGCGCGATTGCGGCGCGGTTCATTTCGAATTCCCTTTTTTCGTGCGCGGCCCGTTAACGAAATTCCAGGCGTCTTCTGGGAGACCCGGCAAGAATGAGCATAATGCCGCGCCTTAATCCAGCGTCCCCAGCGCGGCCCTGATCAACTTCGACAGCGTCCGCGCACCCATCTTTTCCATGATATGGGCGCGGTGGTGCTCCACGGTGCGAACGCTGATCCCAAGAATTCGCCGCGATGATCTTGCTCGGATGCCCCTCGGCCAGGTGACTGAGGATCGCCTTCTCCCGCGGCGTCAGCGCCTCCCGCCGCTGCTGCATGGCCGACGATGCGGCCTTGCGCCGGTCACGTTCGGCCGCGTGCCGAAGCGCCTCGCGAACGCTGTCCAGAAGAATCGCCGGATTGAACGGCTTTGTCACGAAATCCAGCGCGCCCGCCTTCAACGCAGCCACCGCCATCGGAATGTCGCCGTCGCCGGTGATGATGACCGTTGCCGGATCCACGCCCGCCGAAACCAGACGCTTGTGAAGCGCGAGCCCATCGATCCCCGGCAAACGCAGATCGGCAACGAGACATGCGGGATCGGCGTCGCCCCTCCGTGCCAGAAAATCCTCCGCCGTGGCATAGCCCTGCGCCGGAAGCCCCGCGCCACCCAGAAGCGTCAGCAGCGCATCGCGCATGGCGGTATCGTCTTCAACAACATGAACGACAGGATCATCCGCCATCGTCGTTCGGTACGCCTGCGGGCAGGCGAAATGTGAAGCGCGCGCCCGAGGCGACCGCCCCGTCACACCAGATCTCGCCCCCGTGAAACTTTATGATCTCCCTGCTCAGCAGAAGCCCCAGACCCATGCCTCTGGGCTTGCTGGTGGTAAACGGCTCGAACAGGCGCTCGGCGATTTCCGGCGTAACACCCGGCCCGTTATCTTCAACCTCCACCTGCGCCTCTTGCCCCGTCCAGCTGATCCGGACGCGCACCCGGCGGTCCCGCCGGGGACTGTCGCCCGCCGCCTCGATCGCGTTGCGAATAAGATTGAGCAGCACCTGTTCCATCTGCAGGCGATCCGCGACAATCTCGATGCAGTGCGGTGCGCGGACGACCGTCTCCACCCCGCGCGCGCGCGCCTCGTCGGACAGCACCCTGACCACGGCTTGCGTGACCTCCGCAAGATCGACCGGCATCAGCCGCGCGTCGCCCTTGGAAATGAAATTCCTCAGCCGGTCCACGATCTCTCCGGCGCGAAGCGTCTCCTGTTCGGTCTTTGCCAGCGTTTCACTCAGGAACGCCGGCGGTCCCCCGGAGGATGTCGGAGACGAGGACAGCAGAAACGTGCGGCAGGCATGGACATAGGTGGCGATGGTCGCCAGGGGCTGGCTGATCTCGTGCGCGATCGTGCTGCCAAGCGCGGCGGCCGTCGTAAGCCGCCCCGTCCGCCCGAACTCCGCCTGCTGCTGCCGAAAGTGAAATTCGGCGCGCTGGCGCTCCGTAACCACACCGCCGAGCACCAGGCCGGTAATTGCGATTGCAAGCAAAAGCAGCTGAAAATCGATGAAATCCGACATCGAGTAACGGTGCAGGACAAACACAAACACGGCAATCAGTCCCAGCTGCTCGATCAGGATCGCCACGGCACACCAGGGCAGCCCATGGCGCACGCCGATCCAGATCGTGGGCAGCAGCAAAAGATAGAAGAACTGAAACTCCTTCAGCGCGGCAATGCCGAACACGATCCACAGCGCCAGGACCAGCGTGAGCACAAAAACCGCGGAATCCCCGAGCCGCGTGCGAAGGGGTATTTCTTTCCACCGGCCCCAGGCCGAGCGCACGGTCAGCAGCACGGGCAACAATCCCACAATGCCGGTGACGTCGCCGATCCAGAAATGACGCACTGTCAGCAGCCAGCGGTCCGGCGGCAGCACGTCCAGCAACACCAGGGCGCCGCCGACCAAAGCGGCAACGCTGAGCACGCCAGCGCAGGTCAGGCACAGGAAGCCTGCAACGTCGCGGACACTCTGCAAGCCGCCGGGCGTGCCGGCGAACGGGCGCAGCGCCGCCGCGATGGCCGAGTAACCGGCCGCGATGATCGCGTCCATGACCAGCATCGGCGCGACCCCGGCGCTAAATCCCCCATTCAGTGTGTCCGCAAGCACCGCCGCCAGGAAAAGCGCTGGCGCAAAGCGAAGCCCCTTGGTCAGCAGCAGGGCAAGGCTGCAGGCCGGCGGCGGATTCCACAACGTGAAGCCGAGGCCAGGCAGCACCTGCACCATGCTGATGCGGTCCAGCAGGACATAGCTCACGATGTACACGCTCAGCGTGATACAGACGCTGCGGACATCGCCTCGCACAAGCGGTCTCATGCTGCGTGCCTGGCTGTCGGTCCGGACAGAATACAGCAGGACGCAGCGTTACTGGACAAAAGTCAAACTGAATAACCCATCAGATGCTTGTTCTCGACGCCGAGCGCACCCGGGCCAGCCCCCCTTCGATCGCCTGATCCCGGCCTGCGGGAGGGTTCCCCAGCACCGACGCCACCCCCACGGAAGCCGGCGACCTGATCCAGCCCCTTGCCAACGGGACGCTGCGGCGCGAGGAGATCGCCGGCAGCCTCGCGCAGCTTTGCCGGGGAAACGCCGCAGGGCGGCGCTCGGATTGCGAAGATGACCCTGTTCAAATCTGTCGGCAGCGGGATTGAGGACCTGGCCGCCCCCGTCCTGGCCTATGGTGGTGTAATACCAGGCGGCCGAATGGCCGACTGGTATGCGCGTGGGGTTGGTGGTGCGGCCGCGCGCGAAATCAATAGGATACCCGCCGGCCGATCATATACCCAAGAGTCAAACTCTCGGCCAGCTGGTGTAACATCCACCTCGCCTTAACCCGGCGGCGCTCCAATATCAGCGGCTGCCGTTTTTGCAGGAGCATCGTTTCTGTGTCCGACGCCATTCGCCTGACCCGCCTGCCATCCGGCCTGACCGTCGTCACGGAACGGATGGAGCGGGTGGAGACCGTCTCGCTGGGGGCCTACGTCGCGACCGGCTCGCGCCATGAAACCGAGGCAGAGAACGGCGTCTCGCACTTCCTCGAACACATGGCGTTCAAGGGAACCCAGCGGCGCAGCGCGGCCCAGATCGCCGAAGAAATCGAGGCCGTCGGCGGGCATCTGAACGCCTACACCGCCCGCGAGCAGACCGCCTATTACGTCAAGGTCCTGAAGGAAGACACGGCACTGGGCGCCGACATCATCGGCGACATCCTCACCCACCCAACCTTCGAGCCGGAGGAGCTGGAGCGCGAGCGCGGCGTGATCCTGCAGGAGATCGGCCAGGCCAACGACACGCCGGACGACATCATCTTCGACCACTTCCAGGAGGCCGCGTACCCCGCCCAGCCGCTGGGCCGCCCGGTGCTGGGGACGGAGTCTCGCATCCGGGAAATGCCGCGTGCCGTGCTGACCAGCTACATGCGGCGGAACTATTCGGCCGGGAACATCGTCGTGGCAGCGGCCGGCGCGCTGCATCACGAGCACATCCTGGAACTGGTGCAGAAGCACTTCGCCGACCTTCCCGCTCACGCCGGGACACGGGCGCATCCGGCCCGCTACGATGGCGGCGAATACCGCGAGGCGCGCGACCTCGACCAGGTGCATGTCCTGCTCGGCTTCCCGTCGATCGGCTACGCCGATGCCGATTATTACGCCACCTTGCTGATGGCCACCGTGCTGGGGGGCGGAATGTCCTCCCGCCTGTTCCAGGAGGTCAGGGAAAAACGCGGGCTGGTTTATTCGATCTACTCATTCAGTTCGCCCTTCATGGATGGAGGCCTGTTCGGCATCTACGCCGGCACCGGCGAGAGCGAGGCCGAGGAACTGATCCCCGTCACGCTGGACGAGCTTCGCAAGATCCAGGCGGACGTAAAGGAACCGGAGCTGGCGCGCGCCCGGGCCCAGGTGAAGGCGAGCCTCTTGATGTCGCTGGAAAGCACCGGCAGCCGGTGCGAGCAGCTTGCCCGGCAGTTGCAGATCTTCGGCCGGGTGATCCCGACCGAGGAGACGGTGGCCCGCCTGAATGCCGTGACGCTTGCGGACATCCAGCGCGCGGCGGCACGGCACTTCCGTGCGGCGCCGACGCTCGCGGTGCTGGGCCCCGCCGAGCGCGTGCCGGCGCTTGGCGAGATTGCGGGCATGCTGGCAGCGTGAGTAGCGCGACGGAATCGGGCATATCGCGATGACCCTGGCCGAACGGTTGTTTCAGGCAGCAAAGGAATTGCCGGAGCCGCTTGCACGAGAAGCACTCGACTTCGTGCTGTTCCTGCAAACGCGCGCCGATGAAGCGCGCTGGCGTGACCTCATGAATGCGCAGCAGACCGCCTTGCGCGACGTATGGGACAATCCGGAAGATCAGGTCTGGGATAATGCGTAGGGGCGATTTGCTGCTCGTCCCTTACCCTTTCACTGATCTCACTGGCAGCCAGCGCCGCCCGGTACTGGCCCTGACATCCCCTGATGCGTTTGGCGATTTCGTCGCACTTCCGGTCACCTCTCGACCGCACCGCGAGAACGCCATCCCGATCGCACCGGGCGAACTGCTGCAAGGAACTGTGCCCGCCGCGAGCTGGGTCCGCACCGACCGGGTCGTGACGCTGCATCTGGATTTGGTCCTTAAGACCTTTGGGCGGGTCTCCGAACAACTTAGATTGGATGCCGCCGAGGCCGTGTGCCGGTTCATCGGACACACGCAATCCGGCCTGCCGGGAACCGTGATCTGACATGAGCCACCTCGAACTCCTCCACGACCTGGTCTCCCGTGCCCGCAAGGCCGGCGCCGACGCAGCCGACGCCGTCCTGATCGCCGGCACCTCGCTCGGCGTTCAGCGCCGGCTCGGAAAAACCGAACATATCGAGCGGTCCGAAGGGCAGGACCTGGGACTGCGCGTCTTTCTGGGCCACCAGGCGGCGATCGTCTCCTCGTCCACCATCGACCCGGCCTCTTTCCCGCTGCTCGTCGAGCGCGCGGTCGCGATGGCGCGCGTGGTGCCGGACGATCCTTTCGCCGGCCTGGCGGAAACCGCCGAACCGCCCCGCGACCTGCCGCTCGATCTGGATGATCCATCGGAACCCGATGTGGCTGCCCTGCAGGCCCGCGCCGCGGCGGCCGAGGATGCGGCGCTGGCGGTCCAGGGCGTGACAAACTCGGAAGGCGCCGGCGCAGGCTTCGGACGCACGGCCGCCGTGCTCGTAACGTCAGCTGGATTTGCCGGCCAGGTCACCCGGACCAGCTATTCCGTCTCCGCCACCGCGCTGGCCGGCTCCGGGACGGACATGCAGCGCGATTACGACTATCACACGACCGTCCGCCTGTCGGATCTGGACGATCCCGTGGCGATCGGCCACCGCGCCGGGGAGCGGGCTGTGGCACGGCTGAATCCCTCGCGTCCCGCGACCGCCCGCCTCCCCATTGTCTATGACCCAAGGGTGGCCGGCAGCCTGCTTGGCCACCTTGCCGGCGCCATCAACGGCGCGAGCATCGCGCGCGGCACCTCGTTCCTGAAGGACAAGCTCGGCCAGCGCATTTTCGCGCCCGGCATCGTCGTGCACGACGACCCCCTCCGCGTGCGGGGACTGCGCTCGCGGACCTTCGACGGCGAGGGCACGCCCACGTCGGCGCGCCGGCTGATCGATGATGGCGTGCTGACCACCTGGCTGCTGGACAGCCGCTCCGCCCGGCAGCTTGGCTTGCAGTCCACCGGCCACGCCGCGCGCGGGACCGGCGGCCCCCCCTCCCCTTCCACCAGCAACCTGCATCTGGCGGCCGGACCGCTCAGCCCCGCCGAGCTGATGGCCGACATCAAGCTGGGTCTGTATATCACCGAAATGATAGGGATGGGCGTCAACGGTGTCACCGGCGATTACAGCCGTGGCGCCGCCGGGTTCATGATCCGCGATGGCCTCCTGGCCGAACCGGTGGCGGAGATCACCATCGCCGGCAACCTGACTGAGATGTTCGCCCACCTTACGCCGGCCAATGACCTGGTCTTCCGCCGCGGAACGGACTCGCCCACCGTGCGGGTCGAGGGAATGACGCTGGCGGGGGCCTGACCTTCCTCCCCTGTCAGGCGCGGCTCGCGGTTCTTATATTCCGGGCATGCTCACATACGGGCGATCCACTGCCATGTGCCGCAGCCCTGCCGTTCTGGCCGCTGTAGCCGCACTGTCGCTTGCCCTCAGCCCCGGACTGGCGCAGGCCCGCGCCGGCGGCGGCGGGTCATTCGGCAGTCGCGGCGGTTATACCTGGTCGTCGCCTCCCGCCACGCGCACGGCGCCCTATTCCGGCGCACCGATGCAGCGCAGCGTGACGCCCTCGGCCCCTTCCCGCGACTACGGGTCCGGCTATGGCTATCGCCCGGGCTTCGGCTCTGGCTTCGGATCGGGATTGCTGGGCGGTCTGATCGGCATCGGGCTTGGCAGCATGCTGTTCGGCCATGGCGGCTTCGGGTTGTTTGGCCTGTTCGGCCTGCTGATCCGGATCGCGATCATCGTCCTGATCGTCCGCTGGGTGGTCCGGTGGTTCCGCGGTTCCTCGCCCGTCTTCGCCGGGGGGCCAAACGTCTTTGCCCGGTCACCGCAACCGGGGTCGCGTCCCATGCCGATGGGCGGCGCCTCCGGCCCGCCGCCGGTCACCATCACCCAGGACGACTATAAGGCATTCGAGCAGATCCTGTACACGGTGCAGGACGCCTGGAGCCGGCGCGACCTGCAGCGGCTGCAGACCCTCGCGACGCCGGAGATGGTGGGTTACTTCAACGAGCGGCTTTCGGATCAGGCGAGCCGCGGCACCCAGAATGTCGTCAGCGACGTGCGGCTCCTGCAGGGCGACCTGGCGCAGGCATGGGACGAGCATGGTCGCGAGTATGCGACGGTGGCGATGCGGTTTTCGATGATCGACGTGACGCGCGACGCCGCCGGCCGGATCGTCGACGGCAACCCGGCCGAGCATGTCACCGCCACTGAGCTGTGGACCTTCGTGCGCGCGCCCGGCGGGCGCTGGGTGCTTTCGGCGATCCAGCAGGCGCGCTAGATCTAACAAGAAACCTGCTCGATTGCGGCGAGGGGCCGCGGCCGTCATCGCGAGGAACACCTGCGAACGCAGGTGGGCGAGGCGCCAGACGTTCACAACGCAGGCGACCGCAAATCAAGAAATCTCCGTGGCCCTCCGTGTGTCTCCGTGGCTCTCCGTGTGAAACATTCAGGCGGCGCCCTTCGTTCAGCCTTCGATTTTGGAGAAGTCGGCGACCCAGGAAGGCGGCCTTCGTTGTGGCCGGCGCCGAAGCTGTACACCCACTTGGTCATGCTGGAAGCTCCGGGTTGAGATGGGATTGGTTCACACGGAGAGCCACGGAGAACACACGGAGGGCCACGAAGGGACATTGTCATCGCGAGGTCCGCGAAGCATGTCCTCGGGCCGGCCACCGGCCGGACCCGGGGGCGGGCCGTGGCGATCCACGCGAAACTTTTCGCTGCCGCGCCTCGTTTCATGTCCGGCGGGTCGGTCATTGCCGGTGGGGAACTAAAACAATGAAGTCAGAGCGTTTCAGGCTGACACAGTCATCCTGAACACGCTCTGGTCGGATATGCCGCGGGTGCGTCCAGATCACCTGCAATGACACGCGCAGCGCCGAACAAAAGAAAGCCGCGATCGCCGACAATCTATCGGCAAAACCCAGGCGTGCGCCGCGAAGATGTTACCGTCAGCTTGACCGGGGTGAAGAAGGAGAACTGGTCCTTCGGCAGCGGAGTCGCGCAATACGCCCTGTAATGGCCCGCGTCGAGGTGCCTCTTCCCAACCAATGCCATCTCCGCATTTACGCCCACGGAAAAAGCGGGAACGTCACGCGAACTCGCCATGCTCCTCGAACACCACGTCCATCCTCTTGTCCCACAGGCGCACACCACCAGTGATACCGGCCTGGTTGGGAACCACCTTGACGCGTTCCGGCAGCGGCTCCTCCAGCAGGCGCGCGTTGCCGCCGCCGATATAGAGCGTGTCGTATGTAACCAGTACCTCCATGATGCCGATCACCTTGCGCATGCGCCGGTTCCAATGACCCTTTCCAATATCGTGCAATGCTGCATCCCCGACGTAGTGATCGTATGTCCTGCCGGTCTTGACCGGATGCTGGCTCATCTCCAGGTGCGGCCCCAGGCGACCGTTCTCGAACAATGCAAATCCCATCCCGGTCCCCATCGTCAGCACGCATTCAAGTCCCTGGCCGCTGATCACCCCAAGCCCCTGGATGCTGGCATCGTTCAACAGGCGCGCCGGCTTTCCCAGCTCCTTCGATAATTCTTCGGCCAACGGAAACGTATGCCAATCCTTGGTGCCGAGATTGGGCGCAGTCAGCACGCGGCCCATTCGTACCACGCCGGGAAAGCCGATCGAGATCCGGTCGAATTGCCCCAGCGGCCTCGCCAACTCGACCAGCGCGCTGACCACGGCGGCCGGCCTGGCGGGTTTCGGCGTCACCACTCGCGCCTCGTCGGAGATCATTTCGCCGGCGCCGTTGAGCACCCCGGCCTTGAGATGGCTGCCGCCGATGTCGATGGCGAGGGTGAGTGGTTCGTTCACCGAGGCCGGCTTGTCTTTTTGTGCCATCGAACTCGCTCCCCTTGCGTCCCCTGCTTTTGCCTGCACGGAATGCCCGTTGTGGCGCTGACCAGACTGTGGATGGGGCCGAAGCAGCCCTCAGCGTCGTCCCGATCAGGTTAAGCAGAGATTCGCGGTTCGGCCAACGGACGCCCTGCGCGCTCCGTATCCGGCGCGATTCTTCCGGCGCGATCCTGGTGCTACCGCTCTTGCCGACCGCGCGGTGGGGCGCTTATCGTCTGTCCAAGATGCTCGGATAGCTGCGCATATGGGGAATGTCGGATGAGGCGTATCACTCCTCTGATTGCTGTTCTTCTCGCCGTTCCCGCAGGGTGGGCGGAAGCGCAGCAAGTGCCCTCGCCCAACATGAGCTTCTTCGTTACCAGCACCAGCCTCGGCAAAGGGGGCGACTTGGGTGGACTTGAAGGTGCAGATCGCCATTGTCAGGAGTTGGCCCAGGCAGTGGGTGCTGGTTCGAAGACGTGGCACGCTTATCTCAGCACCCAGCCGACAAACGGTGTTCCGGCAGTCAATGCCAGGGACAGGATCGGCTCCGGTCCATGGTATAACGCGAAAGGGGTGGAGATCGCGGCCAATCTCGACGACCTGCATAGCGACAACTATAAGATCAACAAAACAACGGCTCTCACCGAGAAGGGAAACTTCGTCAACGGTCGCGGTGATACACCAAACCAGCATGACATGCTGACCGGCAGTCAACATGACGGAACTGCCTTTCCCGCTGGTGAGGATAAGACGTGCCATAACTGGACAAGCAGCAGCGAGGGCAGTGCAATCGTTGGCCACACCGACCTGATCGGTAATACGCGTGGCCCGAATTTTTGGAACTTCTCCCACAGCACACCGGGCTGTAGCGTACCAGACCTGGCGAAGGTCGGCGGTGCTGGCTTTTTCTACTGTTTTGCAGTGCACTGATAAGTCGCAGGTTCGAGCAGCGACCGCGGTCAGTGCGATGACTGAGAGCCTTTCGCGAGCAAGCGTTTTGGCCCCCGAATTGCGCCGGTCCGCCGGGTGGCATCTTCTTGCTCAGGGTCCACAATGCGGAAGTTCCTCTGAGAATGCAGACGGAATCAGCTGGGGAAACACAGATCCGGTATGTCAACCTTCACATCCTGCCCCGGGGTGCGATACCGCTAAGTACGCACGCACCTAGCCATGGAATGCTGCTCGCTTTCACCACCCTTCGCTGTGGCGTAGCTTGATGTCAATCAAAATTGGAGCGCATCCCCCTGGGATGGACAGTGCTCAGCTCGAACGCCTGCCGGCATACGTGTGACAGCACGGGCAAATCCTGCCTGGAGCAGTTTCAGGCTGACTGTATCAGCCTGAAAAGCCCTGACTTCATTGTTGTAGAGCAGATCCCGCTCGAGTGGAAACGCAAGGCGTTTCCAGCCAAGCGCGATCTGCTCTAGCATCGATCCTGGACCTTTCGGGAGGAAACTATGCGGCGTCGGAAATTACGTTGTCTTGCGCTTGTGTTCGGCGCGGCGACCTCGCTGTGGTGGATGGCGCCAGCCTCTCGTGCAGCCAAGCCGATAACCATCGGCTTTTCCATGTCCCTCACCGGCGGGTTGGCGCCGAACGGCAAGGCGGCGCTGCTGGCAATGCAGATCTGGGCGGAGAACACCAACGTGAAGGGCGGCCTGCTCGGCCGTCCCGTCAAGCTGATCTGGTACGACGACCAGAGCACGCCCTCTCTGGTGCCGGGTATCTACACGAAGCTGCTGGATGTCGATCACGTCGACCTGGTGATCAGCGCCTATGCGACGAACATGACCGCGCCAGCAATGCCCATCGTCATCGCCCACAACCGCACCTTCCTTGGTCTGCTCGCCCTCGCGGTCAACAGCGAGTTCCACTACCCGCGCTATTTCTCCATCGCGCCGACTGGCGGGCCGGAGCCGAAGCAGAGCTTCTCGGCGCCGTTCTTTGCGGTGGCCGCGGCCATGAGCCCGAAGCCGCAGACCCTGGCGATCGTTGGCGCCGACGCGGAGTTCCCGAAAAACGCCATTGCCGGCGCGCTGGCAATCGCCAGGCAAGACGGACTCAAGGTGGTTTACAACCAGTCCTATCCGCCCGCCACCGCGGATTTCAGCCCGATCGTGCGCGCCATCCAGGCCACGAAGCCGGATATGGTGTTCGTCGCCTCCTACCCGCCGGACACGGTGGGGATGATTCGCGCCGCTACCGAGATCGGGCTGAAAGCCAAGCTGTTCGGCGGCGGGATGGTCGGGCTGCAGAGCACGCCCATCAAAATGCAGCTCGGCCCGCTGCTGAATGGTATCGTCGATTACGATTTCTGGCTTCCGATGGGCGGCTTCGCCACCCCGGAGGCGATGGACTTCCTGAAGCAGTATCAGGCGAAAGCGGCGGCCGCCGGCGTCGATCCGCTGGGCTACTATCTGCCGCCTTTCGCCTATTCCGACCTGCAGGTGCTGGGCGACGCGGTGGAAGGAACGCACGGCCTCGATCAGGACAAGCTAGCCGACTATCTGCGCACCCACACCTTCCAGACCGTTGCAGGACCCATCAAGTTCGGGCCAGGCGGCGAATGGACCGAGGCGCGCGTCCTGGAAGTGCAGTTCCAGGGCGTGCAGGGCCACGACCTGGCGCAGTTCAAGGACCCGAAGACCGAGGTGATCCTGTATCCCGACAGTTACAAATCCGGCGCCCTTCGCGCACCGTATGACGGCGCGCAACACTGATACGCTGCACTGATACGGGGCGCGCCGGCGCTAGGCGGCTTCGGTAAGCACCGAAACCAGCTCCGCGCGCCGGAACGGCTTGCGCAGCACGGCGACATTCGTGCGCTCGTGGAAATGTGCCACCTGCTGCGCAAGCTTCAGGAACGCGTTGCTGAGCCCGCTGGTCAGCACAATGCGCGAGCGGATGCCGGTCAGGATCATTTCGTTCAATACGTCGATCCCGTCCTTTTCCGGCATGATCATGTCAAGCATGACGACGTCCGGCCGGTAATCGACAAAAACCTCGAGCGCCTTGTCGGGTTCGGTAAGGGTTTTCGCCTCAAAACCGAGTTCGCCGGCGATGCGGCCGACCACCCGGCCGATACCTGCCTGATCGTCGATGACCAGCAATTTCTTGGTCATGGAATGTTTGTCTCCTTCCCGCAGCTCACGAAATCGTGAAACGTTATATTACTGGAACACTTCGGGAGGGAAGCGGTTTATCGTCAATAAGTCGTTATAGTAACGTTATTGATGGCTAGGCCCCGAATCGACCGCCATCCCGGAAGGCGGCGTCGTCACCGGATCGCCCAGCAACGCCCCGTTCGCCACAAGCCCGTACATCGAGAACGGCGTATCGTGAAACCGCTGGCGCGTCTCCGCTACGCTCTGCACGAAGCGCGGGTCCTGCGGACGCACCTGGCTGTCGATAAACTTCGCCACGTCCCACGCCTGCTGCACGCTCAGCGTTCCCCCCGCACCATAGGGCATGTTGGCCCGGATGAATTCCGCCGCATTGTCGGTCTCCGCCATCCCCGCACCCCAGTTGAAGGCGTGCGCGCCCCATAGCGGCGGGAACACAATGTCGGCGCCCACCATCAGGCCGGCGCCCTGCACCCCATGACACGCCGCACATTTCTGCGCGAACACCTGCGCGCCGCGCGCGTAATCGCCCGCCTGCTCAGGCGCCGGCAGCTTCGGATAACCGCGCCCCGGCGCGTCCTCACCGGTCGGGAGTCCTTTCGCCAGAAAGTATGAGTAGGTTTCCAGCGCAACCAGCACCGCATCGCCGAGCGGCGGCGCCTTGCCGTTCATGCTGAACTGAAAGCAGCCCTGCAGCCGCTCCTGAAACGTGTTGACATGCCCGTTCTTGGTTCGATAGGCCGGATAGGCGACATACGCCGCCCACATCGGCGAGGCGCCCGCCTGCCGTCCGTCCTGCAAATGGCAGTTGCTGCAGCGGAGCTGGTTGCCGACGAATGGAGCGGCATATTTCCCGGGATCGTGGAAGATCTTCGCGCCCTCGCGGACGAGGTCGCCGAACGGGCCGGACGGAATGGCGCTGTCGGGCGGGGGTTGGAACGTCTGCGCGGGTCCGGGGTCGGCGGGCCGCGCAGTCGCAAACGGCAAGCTCGCTGCTGCTATGGCGACCGCCAGTCCGGCAATCCGTGTCATGACACCCATTCTCGCAGCCCAGTTTCTCGCAGCCCAGTCGAAATGTTGCCATACCGGCGAGGTCCGTTCCCTATCCGCTGCCGGATCGTCGGCTGCGGGCCCCGCTCATCAACACCAGTTGCCCAGATGACCCCCGATTTGCTAAGGAACATAACAGGAACACAGACAAAAGGCCTCACCCATCATGTTCCCCCTCGGGGCACCCGGATCGCTCGATATCAGCCCGGCCTCGCCCAAACCGGACCGGCCCGCCAGATCCAGCCCGGCGGAGCGCCGCGAAACCCGCCGCCAGACCATCCGCCAGGCCATCCGCCAGACAGCCGCCCGCCTGCTCGCCGCCGGCCAACCACCCACCCTCAATCGCCAAAGGCTCGCAGCCGACCTCGCCATCACGCGGGAGAGCCTCAATCTTCTCTATCCCTCGGACGCCGAGTTGGTCGCCGACATCCTCGCCGAATTCATCCACGAGCTCGTCAACACCGTCGGCGCCGCCTTCGACGCCGCCCAGCCTCTCGGCGCCCTGGCCCGGCTCGAAGCCGTCATCCGCGCCTGGCTCGACCATCTCGCCGCCCACCCCATGCAGCACCGCGCCTTCCTGGCCGCCCTGCCGCGCCTGGAGGAGCCGCACCGCGGCATCATCACCAGCAAATACCAAAGCGCGATCGACACCCTGGCCGGCGTCCTCTACCCCGCGATTTCCGGCCTGCAAGCCACACCGCCCTCCCTCCTCATCACTGCCGCAATCCTGCTCAACGAGTCCTGGGCCCTCTCCCACGACCGAGGCCTCGAACCGCGCAGCCAGACCGCCCGCCGCATCGCCGGCATACTGGTCACCATCGGTACCGCCGAGGCCACCGGCCACTGGCCCGGCTTCGGTCCTTCCCTCGGCGTCGGTTCCTCCCAGCAAGCCATCCCCTGCCGATACGCCCGCACCCATTTCCACGACCTGCTCGATTACGTCAGCGCCGGCGGCGAGGTCATCCTCAGCCGCCGCGGAAAGCCGGTGGCCAAGGTGGTGAAGACCATGTAGGGCAACGGGGCGCGCTGGAAACACGAACGAAGGCGTTCATATCAGGCGGCGGCGATGGGATATCACGGTCAGTATGAACGGCGACCCCACTGGCGTCATCGCGAGCCGCCGCGCAGCGCTGGCGTGGCGATCCAGGCTGACCGCACAATCCCCGTCGCCGAAGTTGTCGCTACGGCCTGTGTCAGGATAATGAAGTTCGAAATACGATTGGCCAACCATCGGCGCCGAGGCCACCGGCCACCGGATTCGGTCCTCCCGTGGGTGTCGGCCCACGCCGCCAGGCCCCCACCCACCTCACGATCTGCTCGACTACGTCAGCGCCGACGCGAGGTCATCCTCAGCCGCCGCGGCAAAATAGCCGCCAAGGTCGTGAAGACCCTGTAGGCGCTTCGGCCACGGGTCCCCGCCCGAACCTTCTCCGTCGATACAAAATGAAGGACGCATACATCGGATTGGGCCAACGCTGTAAACGCAACATTGCCCAACGCGAGAACAAAATCCGGGACGTGATGTCCTTTGGCAATCGCATCCCGAAACTCGTCGCTGCCGAGGCCCCTTATCTGCGATCAGCGTGGGTATTTGTGTGCGCATCGGTCGTAACGCAGAGCGATGCGGCGCGGGTCCTTTGACACGGCCGGACATGTTCTCGATGCGGCGGCACTGACGATCGATGTCCCGTAGTCATGTAGATGATGCGAGATTTATTGGGTTAACCATTGCGACCGCGTCGTGGCCGAGTGGCGCCAACGCTTGACGCACACATATCTCAGTGGTTATACGTCGATCAATAGCCAGCAGGTTATCGATCCCAAATGCCGAACGCTCACGATATGCTCTTCAAAACGCTCGCCGATCCGACCCGGCGGGCCATCTTCGAGCGATTGTGCCGCAATGGAGAGCAGACGGTCGGGGCACTGACGGCCCGGGCCGGGATCTCGCAACCGGCCGTCTCAAAGCATCTCGGGGTCCTGAAGCAGGCCGGGCTGGTGCGCGACCGCCACGAAGGTCGCCAGACGCACTATAGTGCGCAGCTCGGCGCCTTGGCCCCGCTGATCGACTGGACAAGCCAAATGGCCGGCTTCTGGCAAAACCGGTTCGACCACCTCGAAGATCTGCTCAAAAGGATGGACCAATGAGCGAACCCGCGACCGAAACACGCTCCGTCGTTGTCGAACGTGAGATACCTTATCCGCCGGAAAAGATCTGGCGCGCACTGACGCAACCGCACCTGGTCGCGGAGTGGCTGATGCAGAACGACTTCAAGCCTGCCGTGGGCCACCGTTTCAATTTTCGCGCGGACTGGGGCACTGTCGACTGTCAGGTCCTGGAATCCGAGCCGAACAAAACGCTGTCTTATACCTGGGCGGCCATGGGTCTCGAGAGTGTCGTCACTTGGACCCTTACCCCTACGAACACGGGGACCCGTTTGCGCATGGAGCACTCGGGGTTCCGGCCGGATCAGCAGCAGGCCTACCAGGGCGCCAGGTACGGCTGGCAGCGATTCTTTGGTACGCTCGAGCAGGTCTTGGCGCGGATTGACTGAAGCAAGTCAAAGCCGGGGAGCGTAGAAGGGGGTGACAGGAGCACGGCCCCCCGTCAAACTTGCGATGGGAATTGTTACTCGTGGCACCGTATTCGCCTATCAAGCCTCGGGACAAGGAGAGGAAACGGGCATGAAGAAGAGCAGACCGCAGAATAGCGTGTCTCCTTCTCAGCTGATCGACGCAAGAATCCAGGAGCTCGGCGACTGGCGTGGCCAGATGCTCAGCCGGCTCCGTAGCTTGATCAAGCAAGCCGATCCCGGAGTCGTCGAGGAGTGGAAGTGGAGAGGGGTTCCGGTGTGGTCGCACAACGGATTGATCTGCACAGGCGAGACTTACAAGAACGTCGTGAAGATGACCTTCGCTAAAGGGGCGGCTCTGAAGGATCTTTCGCGCCTCTTCAACTCCAGCCTTGACGGGAACACAAGGCGTGCCATCGACTTCCACGAGGGCGAACAGATAAACGAGGAGGCGTTGAAGACTCTCGTTCGCGCCGCCGTGACCCTGAACAAGTCCAAAGCCAAGAGCTAATCTACGAAATCATCTGCCGATTGTCGAACGCCGGTCGGCTCTTGCGTCGCGGTCCGGTCAGGTGGCTCGCGCCGCCAATCCGTTTTGTATGCCTGGTGGTGCTTGCGAGGTGCAGTACAACGGAAGTGCCCCGTTGCAACCGATTACGTTGCCAAAAGGCGAAGCATTGACTGGTAACCGGCTGCTCTTTGGCGAGCAAACTAATCGAGCCATCGAAATCGCTCCAGGTTGAAGCGGTTTCTGTCGTCGAACTCGACGCCTTCCTTTTCCAGCAAGCGCTGCTGGAGGGCGTCACTGCCATTGCGGGAGAGCGAATACGACACCTCGCCCTTCGCGTTGACGACGCGATGCCAGGGAATTTTGGCTGCCGGGTCGAGGTGGCGAAGTACGTGGCCGACGAGGCGCGAGCGCCTCGGCAGGCCGGCCATTGCGGCGACCTGACCATACGTGGCAACCCAGCCCTTGGGGATGCGGCGGATTACCGCGCAAATCGCTGCTGCTGCGGCGTCGCCTTGGGGTGGGGCAGTCTGGCGCGGCCTGCGCTTCAGTGGCATCGGCGGCTGTCGTCGACCTCCGTGATTGTCCGATCGTAGAACAGGCTGACATGGGGCGGGTTCGTTCCGCAAAAAGGCATGTTCTCGCCTTGGCTCGCAAGCGTCAATGGAGTGAATTTATCCGGGCACCACCGCTCCCACCCGAGTCCCACAATTCCCAGGAAAATCTGCAGGTGGCCGCCAACGACACCGTCGCGCCGTTACCGCCATAGTCACCCGAACTGAATCCGATCGAGCGGGTCTGGTCTACTTGCGCGTGAGGGATCTCTCCCATCGATTGCTCGATAATCACGACGCCATTCTAGAGGCCTGCCGCCCGACCGGAACCAACTCACCAAGGAATGGCTCCGCTCCCTCACCAACTATCCCCAACTGCAACAAGTCACACTTCAGGCTCGGCGTATAATACCAGGCGGCCGAATGGCCGACTGGTATGCGCGTGGGGTTGGTGGGGCGGCCACGCGCGAAATCAATAGGATACCAGGCGGCCGAATGGCCGACGGTATGCGCGTGGTCGGGCCCCCAACGCGCTTGCGCGTTGGGAACCCCCGTTGGTGGGGCGGCCGCGCGCGAAAATCAATAGGATACCAGCCGGCCGATCATATGCCCCAGAGTCAAACTCTCGGCCGGCTGGTATAATTCACAGCTCTACATCACGGGCACGACCGACATACAGGCGCCGGCCATCGCCGGCACCTGGGCTTGCGGGGCCAGGTATCTCAGCCCAGAGTGTTGCCTGACGCTTTCGGACCATGAGGAGGAGCATCCATGCAACTGACACGGCGTGGTGCGGCCCTGGCCGCGCTGTCGTCACTCTTCATGGGGCGCGCCCACGCCGCCGCGGCGCCCGACGAAATCAAGATCGGGCATTTGCACGCCAGTTCCGGGCCATTCGCCAGCATCTCAATGCCGACCTATTACGGTCTCAAGCTGTGGGTGGATCGAAGCAACACCGGCGGCGGTACCCTGGTCAAGCCATTCAACAAGAAGATCCCGCTCAAGCTGATCAGCTACGACGACCAGAGTAATCCGGCTACGGCGGCGACGCTGGTCAACCAGCTCATCACCCAGGATAAGGTGGACCTGTTGGTCAGCGAGCAGGGGTCCGTGCTGACCGCTGTGGCGGTGCCGATCGCGCGTGAGCACAAGATGTTCCTGTTCGACCCCGGCGGCAGCGGGGCGCAGTTCTTTACCAAGGATAATCCGTATATAGCCTTGCTTGTGACCCCGGTATCCACGATTTGGCCGAAATACGCTGCGGAGTACCCTGAACACCGAGGGGGCGCGGGCTGGTCTGAAGACCGTGGCTCTCTTGTACGCGACCAACGACTTCACCGGCACCCAGGCACAGGCGTTCCGACAGTTCATCAAGGATGCCGGCAAGCTTGAGATCGTTTACGACCAGGGGGTGCCTACCAGCACGTCCAACTACACTGTGCTGATCAATGCCATCGCCGCAAAGAAGCCTGACGTGGTGATCGAGCTTGGCTATCCCGGCAACGACATCGCGTTCCTGCGGAATCTTTTGGATTCCGGGAACGAGTTCAAGTTCGTATTCGTCGTTTATCCGGGACTGGAAAGTGCGCTGCTGTTGAAGGACGTCGGGATCGGCGCATTGAAGGGCATGTTCACCTACATCACCGGGGCCAGCTACGAATACAAGGTGAACGTCGGCTTAAGTCTGCCTGAGTTCAAGAGGCTCTGGACGCAGACCTATGCCGGTGCGCCAGGCGCCGAGTTCGGCCAGAATGCGGTTGCGGGCTACACCGTCGGCTTGGTCTTGCAGGAAACGCTGGCGGATACGACCAGCCTGGACCAGATGGCGCTGCACGATGCTGTGTTCGGGCTATCCGGAAAGATCACCACCATATCCGGCCCTTTCGCGCTGGACGCTACAGGCGCGCAGATCGGGGAGATCATGCCGCTCGGCCAGGCGGAGCCCGAAGGCAAGGACGGCATGAAACTGGTGGTGGTGTATCCGCCCGATCTAGCGACCGGCCACGCTAAGCTCAACCAATGATCACGTTGCGGTGGCGAAGCGAGCGCATCGCACTCCTGGCTGACCCAATCATACCAGGCGGCCGAATGGCCGACTGGTATGCGCGTGGGGTTGGTGGGGCGGCCGCGCGCGAAATCAATAGGATACCAGCCGGCCGATCATATACCCAAGAGTCAAACTCTCGGCCGGCTGGTATCGGTCCAGAAATGGGCGGTCCCTGGCACAGCCGGCTGCAATCCGGGGTCTAATGAATTTTCCCGAACCCGATCCCTTGCGGTCATCAATTCGGAAATGCCTTGCCGGCCTCTCCGCGAGGAGACGGCTCACCGTTCAGCCTTCGATCTTGGAGAAGTCGGCGACCCAAGAGGGCGGCCTTCGTTGTGGCCGGCGCCGAAGCTGTACACCCACTTGGTGATGCTGGAAGCTCCGGGTTGGATGGGATTGGTTCACACGGAGAGCCACGGAGAACACACGGAGGGCCACGAAGGGATATTGTCATCGCGAGGCGCAAAGCGCCGTGGCGATCCAGGCCAGCCGCTCGCCGCTGCGGCTCAGGTTTCATCCACGGCGGGTCGACGAAGCCGGTGACGAACTAATACCAGGCGGCCGAATGGCCGACTGGTATGCGCGTGGTCGGGCCCCCAACGCGCTTGCGCGTTGGGAACCCCGGTTGGTGGGGCGGCCGCGCGCGAAATCAATAGGATACCAGCCGGCCGGTCATATATCCAAGAGTCAAACTCTCGGCCGGCTGGTATAAGTAGTGGAAGCAGGTTTCAACCGATGCGTGGTACCCACTACGGCGATAGCCCTCCGCTATCTCGCATCCCCGGCCCGTGGTGACGTGCACCACATGGGCACGGCACCCGGTAGCCGCGCCGGTTCGTACATTTCGTGCATCGCTAGGTTTTCTGCGATCGGCGGATGGCTAAGCCCATGCAGTTCTGCTCCACCGCTCTCCTCGGTCCGAGCTTTCGCGATGCCATAATGCACCATATCGTCCGACCGTTATGGATCCCGACCGCAAGTCCCGTCGGAGCGATCATTCGGCACGCGCGGTACATCAAATGCGGTAGAATTCTCGGAAACCGGTCATTATCCCGATGTAGCGTCGAGAATTTGAATGCCGCCGCACCAGCCTCTACCAGGAGCGGGATGTCCTTCAGACCAGCTTCGGTAGGCGCGATACTCGCATGCAGCGCCACATCGACCACCGACAAGCCCTCTATGGTACTACGCTTCTCCGCGAACCGCGAACCGCGAAGCCGTGCACACGACCCCAGCCTCATCATACGGCATGTCCACAATTGTAGCGACCCCGCCCATCGCGGCTGCAACTGAGCCTTGCCGAAGCCGCCCATTGTGCAACTCGCCTCGACATGATTTTGCCGTCGATGACTCCTGGGATCACCCAGTTGCCTCTCTGGTCATCGAGAGATCGCGCTTGAGGCACGCCGTCCGCTGCTTCACCCACCGCGGCGATCTTCTCCTCGCGGATCGCCACAAAGCCATCCTCGATAATTCGGTCGGACAAAACGAGGCGGCCATGAACCACGATATCCAAATCAGCCACGAAACTTCTCTTGGGCGCAGACATCCGTTGCGAGATAATGGGCCAAGGGCCCCGTCCCTGCGTACTATCCTCGAAAAGCAGGCATGACTTTGTCAGCCCAATCGTGCATGAAGCGCACCTTGTCGTCGAAATGGACACTCATCCAGAATTGGCGGGCCCCTGCCTCGATAGCTTGCTCGAGCTTCGCAATGCAATCGCCTGGCGAACCCGCAATCGAGAAGCGCTTCGCGAGATAATCGGAGAGCCCCAGCTCTGTAATTAGAGTTCGGTTCGCGCTATCAGGCTTATCATGCTGGTCGGATCGATACCGTCTGCCCAGCGCTTCGACCTTTTCTAGTAAGTCCAGCGGAATATGCTTGCCTTCAGTGGTGAAGCGAGAGAGATGGCTACCTGCAGAGGCCAGCGTCGGCGCGATTTCATAGATAGCTTGCGCCTCGCTCTCGCTAACATTGGTGATCGGCAACCACCACATATCGATATCGGACAGCTTCCGGCCTGCGCGTTCGCAACCGCTTTGCACTTGAGCTATGGAGTCACGAATGATGGATGGGAGCAGACCGGTATTGATCACGACCCCATCGGCTATTTCGCCGGCTAGCTGCAGTGACTTCGGCCCCGACGCCGCAATATAGATTGGGACATCTTGGTGCTCCCAGCTCATGGTGCACTCGGCGCCTCTGTACTCGGTTTTTCCGGTTCTCAGCAGCTCGCGGATAGCATGGACGTAGGCGGCGAGATCGCTGCGCGTCGATGGACGAACACCGATGTTGTAGACTGCGCTGTCTCCAGTCCCCACGCCGACCATTGTCCGACCAGGAGCCAGTTCGGCAATCGTCGCGGCGGCGCAGGCCGCGACGGCTGGGTGACGGGTCTTCGGATTGATTACGCGCGAGCCGAATCGGATCCAACTCGTGTTGGCTGCGGTAAGCGCTTCGCAGACGTAGACATCGCGATACAGAGACTGTGAGTCGGCAATACCGACAATATCGAAACCTGTTTCCTCGGCGGTCTTAACCCATTCAACCAAATCGACGGGCCGGTTAGGCAAAAAGTTTATGCCGAAGCGGATCGGGGTTTTACGGTCGTTGCCCATTGTCGTCTCGCTCCACCGGTTGCATTCGCACTTGATGGCGATGAACCGGCCAAAATCTTATACCAGGCGGTCGAATGGCCGACTGGTATGCGCGTGGGGTTGGTGGGGCGGCCGCGCACAAAATCAATAGGATACCAGCCGGCCGATCATATACCCAAGAGTCAAACTCTCGGCCGGCTGGTATTAGTGCGAATTTAGTCAGGCGCCAAGGCTTCGAGAGGGAGCCCCCTCGCACAGCGGCACCGGCCCGGCCGGGTGCACATACCCAGGCCGAAGCCGCGAGAAAAAACTCGCCGACATGCTAGCCCGCAACCCGATGCGCATGGACTACCAGATCAAATACGAGGAGATCGTCGCTTCCTACAACGCGGAGAAGGACCGCACCTCAATCGAAGACACCTTCGCACGGCTGGTGCAACTCGTGAACAGCCTAAACGAAGAGCAGAAGCGAGCGGCCCGCGAGGGCCTGAACGAGAATGAACTGGCGATTTTCGATCGGCTCCAGAAAGCGGGTCTTAACAAGACTGAACGCGAAACGGTCAAGCAGGCCAGCAAAGAGCTGCTTGCCTCGCTCCAGGCCCGCCTCTCCGCAATCGACCGTTTCTGGGAAAAGGAACCAGGTCTTTATGACCCTTCCCACCCCGCCGTTCACGGCCGAGGAGAAGAACCTTATCGCCGACAACGTCTACGCCCACGTCTGGCAGCAGGCCATGCGCGGTAACTTTGTGAGACCCCGTCCGAGGCAGCCTGGCAAGCCAGGTGTCATAAATCGACGGGGCGTCTTCCGCGGCTACCTGCTTCCGAACGTCCGCTTTCGCCCAACCCCGGACCTTATGCTGCTGACTTGGAAGTCAGCTCTGGGCCGGAAAAAATGTCCTTCTCATCGGAACCAAAGACCCCTGGTTCACAAGGCTCCCGAGCGAAGCCGCGAGCACGCAAAAAACCGTCTTGGGACCCGGTTCTCGGACCGCACTCATAGTCAACCGATCCAGGTCAGCCGAAAGTGTACCCTCCGCTTCGTCAACAACCCCGAAATGACCCCTTCGCTCCCCCGAAATCCCCCCAACGTGACCCGTTCACACGACCCTAAACCCCCACGCGACCCCTTCTCCCCACGTGAAGCCGCTGCGCGCGACCCCGCACGCCCCCGCCCCGCCTGTAACATCCGGGCCCACCCCCTCCTGACCCCTGACCATTGACCACTGATCACCGACCTAAGCCGCCTCCGCCACCTCCTGCCCATCAATCGTCAGCCCACCCGCCCCAGCCGAGACATGCACCGTCTCGCCCTCGTGCACCGCCCCCTCCAGGATCAGCCCCGCCAGAGGATTCTGCAGGCTCCGCTGGATCACCCGCTTCAACGGCCTAGCCCCATACGTGCTGTCGTAGCCCTCCTCCCCGAGCCACTCCAACGCGCTCCGGTCCAGATCCAGCCCGATCTTCCGATCCGCCAGCAACGCCCGCAGCCGGTTGATCTGGATCCCCACAATCGAGGCCATGTCCGCCCGCTGCAGCCGCCGGAACAGGATGATCTCGTCCAACCGGTTCAGGAACTCCGGCCGGAAATGCGCCCTGACGATCCGCATTACCTGGCCCTGCACATGCGTCACCGGCTCGCCCTCGGGCTGCGCCGCCAGCACCTCGCTTCCCAGGTTCGAGGTCAGCACGATGATCGTGTTCCGGAAATCGACCGTATGGCCCTGCCCGTCGGTCAGCCGACCGTCATCGAGCACCTGCAGCAGCACATTGAACACGTCCTCGTGGGCTTTCTCGACCTCGTCGAACAGCACCACCTGATACGGCCGCCGGCGCACCGCCTCGGTCAGCACGCCCCCTTCGTCATAGCCGACATAGCCGGGGGGCGCCCCGATCAGCCGGGAAACAGAGTGCTTCTCCATGAACTCGCTCATGTCGATGCGCACCATCGCCCGCTCGTCGTCGAACAGGAATTCGGCGAGCGCCTTGCAGGTCTCGGTCTTGCCCACACCCGTCGGGCCCAGGAACAGGAAGCTGCCGATCGGCCGGTTCGGGTCCTGCAAGCCGGCCCTGGCACGGCGAACCGCATTGGCCACCGCCCTCAGCGCCTCATCCTGCCCGACCACCCGCCGCCGCATCTCCTGCTCCATCCGCAGCAGCTTGGCGCGCTCGCCTTCCAGCATCTTGTCGACCGGAATGCCCGTCCAGCGAGACACGACCGCGGCGATCCCCTCCTCGGTCACCGCTTCCTGCACCAAAGTCCCATCCGAAGCCGCCGCCAGCTTGCCCTCGATCTCAGGTATCTCGCCGTGAATCAGCTGGCCGGCCCGGGCATAATCGCCCCGCCGCTGCGCTATCTCCGCCTCGCTCCGCGCCTGCTCCAGCCGTTCCTTCAGCTTCTTCGTCTCGGCTACTTTCTCCTTCTCCGCCTGCCAGGTCGCCGCCACGGCACTCGATTTCTCCTCCAGCTCCGCGAGCTCCTTCTCCAGCCGCGTCAGCCGCTCCCTGGAAGCGGCATCATTCTCCTTCCGCAGCGCCTCCCGCTCGATCTTCAGCTGAATCACCCGCCGGTCGAGCTCATCCAGCTCCTCCGGCTTGCTGTCCACCTGCATCCGCAAGCGGCTCGCCGCCTCGTCCACCAGGTCGATCGCCTTGTCCGGCAGGAACCGGTCGGTGATGTAGCGGTTCGACAGCGTCGCGGCCGCCACCAGCGCCCCGTCAGTGATCCGCACCCCGTGATGCGTCTCGTATTTCTCCTTAAGGCCCCGCAGGATGCTGATCGTATCCTGGACCGACGGCTCGCCCACGAACACCGGCTGAAAACGCCGCGCCAGCGCCGCATCCTTCTCCACATGCTTGCGGTATTCATCGAGCGTCGTGGCGCCGATGCAGTGCAACGCACCCCGGGCAAGCTCCGGCTTCAGCAGGTTGGAGGCATCCATCGCCCCATCCGCCCGGCCTGCACCCACCAACGTGTGCATCTCGTCGATGAACAGAATGATCTCGCCCTCGGCGGACTTCGATCTCCTTCAGCACGGCCTTCAGCCGCTCCTCGAACTCGCCGCGATATTTCGCCCCCGCCACCATCGCGCCGAGGTCCAAAGCGAGCAGACGCTTGCCCTTCAGCGCCTCCGGCACGTCGCCATTGATGATGCGCAGCGCCAGGCCTTCCACGATCGCGGTCTTGCCCACGCCCGGCTCGCCGATCAGCACCGGGTTGTTCTTCGTCCGCCGGGCCAGCACCTGGATCGCGCGGCGGATTTCCTCGTCGCGCCCGATCACCGGGTCCAGCTTGCCCTCGCGCGCCAGCGCCGTCACATCCCGCGCGTATTTCTTCAGCGCGTCGAAACTCGCTTCCGCATTCTCGCTGGTCACCTTGCGGCCCTTGCGGATGTCATTCACCGCTTTCTCCAGCCGCTGCGCCGTTACGCCCGCCGCCCTCAGCGCCCGGGCGGCCGGCGTCTCCGAGGCCCCGAGCGCCACCAGCAGCCGGTCCTGTGCCACATACTCGTCGCCCGCCTTCGTCGCCGCCTGCTGCGCCGCATCCAGAACGCGCACCAGCTCCGGCGTCAGCTGCGGCTGGCCCGCTCCCGGCCCGTGCACCTTGGACTGCTTCGCCAGCTCGGCCTCCACGCCGGCCAGCGCCATCTTGGGGTCGCCCCCAGCCGCACGGATCAGCCCGGCCGCCACCCCTTCCTCGTCGTCCAGCAGCGCCTTCAGCAGATGTTCGGGCGTGATCCGCTGATGGTATTCGCGGATCGCGATCGTCGATGCGGCCTGTAGAAAGCCGCGAGCACGTTCGGTGAATTTCTCAATATCCATAGGCCTGTCCCTTTCACGTAGGCGACTGCCTCGCTTCCCTGCCCCTTTGTGTCCTGCCCCTCCGTTCGCTGCCCCATAGGCGGCGAACGCAGGGATAAGCAGGCCACTGAAAACAACCGATAGGCAGCAGGGTCTGAAGCTTTGTCACCCGAGTTGGGAAAGTGCACACTGGCCCACAAGAGGGAGCCCCGGATGCGCATTGAATACCTGTACCGCTACCCCGTGAAGGGCCTGTCCGCCGAGGCCATGGAGTTCGCGGAGGTCCAGGAAGGTCGCTCCATCCCCTGGGACCGCGCCTTCGCCCTTGCCCAGGGGGACGCCGAATTCGATCCCGCCCGCCCGGCCTGGCTCCCCAAACAGAACTTCATGTGCGGCATGGCAAACGCCCGCACCGCCCTGCTCCAGTCCATCTTCCACCCGCGCACCGGCGTCCTGGCCATCAAGGCCCCGAATGGCTCCGGCGTCGCGGCAAATGCGCTGACCGTTGCCGGACGCGACGAAATCGGGCGCTACCTTACGGAGTTCCTGGCCGAGGAAGCCCGTGGCCAGGCCCGCTTCTTTTACGTCCCCGGCCACGTGTTTTCCGATTCCCGCATCCCGGTGCTGAGTCTTATCAACCTCGCCAGCCTGCGAGACCTGGAAGGCCGCGTCGGCGCCCGCCGTCACCGCCGCCGCTTCCGCGCCAATGTCTGGTTTACCGGCGCCGCGGCCTGGAGCGAGCTCGACTGGATCGGCCGCGAACTCCAGCTCGGAGGCGCCGTCCTCCGCGTGCTCAAGCGCATCCCTCGCTGCGCCGCAACCGAGGTAAACCCGCTTACCGGAGAACGCGACGCCTACCCGGTTCGGGAACTCCGCCAGCACTACGGCCACGGCGACCTCGGGATCTATGCCCAGGTGATCGATGGCGGCCGCTTCGCCGTCGGCGACGGGATCGAACTGCTGCCATAGCACGACACCCCCTACCCGTTGCGGGCCCCGCAAGGGGAAGGGTCAAATCGCCCCCGCTACCCGATGTGACCCCGTCCAGATCATCCGCAGCGCCACGATCACCACCATGATCAACCCCGCCCAGGCGATCCAACGCTGACGCTCGATCACTCTGGCCAGCAGGTCGGCCGCAAGCCCCATCAGGGCAATCGACAGCAGCAGCCCCACCACCAGCACCCAGGGGGTGTCCGAAGCCGCCCCGGCCACCGCCAGCACGTTGTCCAGGCTCATCGAGACGTCAGCGATCAGGATCTGCACCATAGTTTTCGACAGGCTTTTCGGGCCCGGACCGGCATGCACCACCCGATGCCTGTGCCGCAGCTCCCGGAACATCCGCCAGGCGACCCATAGCAGCAGCAATCCACCAGCCAGCAGCAAACCCAGAAGCTGCAGCAGCTGCAGCGCCACCAGGCCAAGCCCGATCCGGATCACCGTCGCTCCGCCGATGCCGAGCAGAATCGCGGTACGGCGCCGGCTGGGGGAAGCCCGGCCACGGCGAGGCCGACCACCACCGCATTGTCCCCCGCAAGCGCGATATCGATCAGCACGACCTGGACCAGCAAGGCCAGGTCGTGGGTTAACCAATACGGCATTTACCTGTGATAGCGTCCCTTCTGCCGGCTCGAAGCCGACCGGACCGGTGCGGAACCTTCACCGGCTAGGTCAGCCTCGGGCCTGTGTTGAGTCAGAACGCTTGTGGCAAGCCGGCCTGTTTCAGGGTGCGGTTCGTCGAATGGCGAGATTTGATGTGGTGGTCCACCATGAAACGGCGATTCGTGTGCGGGTTGTTCTTGCAGGATCGCCCAGGGTCCCCTTGACGCGGGGCTTGTCGTTGCCCGCCATCAGACAGCGAAATGCGCACGCTCGATGCGCCTGCCGTTCCCCACACCCGAACCAGAGCAGATCGCGCTTGACTGGAAACGCTTTGCATTTCCAGGAGCGCGTGAATCTGCTCTAAGACAATGAGTTAGAGCGTTGCTCTAGGAATGCGGGCATCCCGGCGCCTGCGGGTTGGCAGTGCAATTCGGCTTGCTCACAGGCCGGACCCGGTGCGGCATTGAGGCAACCACCGTGCCGCCCCTCGTCACGCCATGCGAAGTGCACTCGCAGTAGCCGTCAATCGGCATGCCGGTCGCGCAGGTTAGCCCCCCATCGGCCTGGCACATATTCGCAAGTGCCGGACCGCCCGCGAACGGGGTCGCAAGCAGGGCAAGGGTCAGAAAGCCGGTCAGCCGCATAACGAAGACCTCCAGGACAGGAAAGCCACCGGCAGTCTCATCCCACCCGCGCGAAAAGGAAAGCGGAACCGCCCTGGCGCAGTCGGGCGCCGCCGCTAAAGCATCCAAACATCAAACTCGCGGGAGAGAAACGTGCCGATTCAGCGTCGAAACCTGTTGCTCGCTTCCGCGGGAATGCTTGCGGCTCCCGCCATGTGGCGGCGCCCGTGCTGCTGCTGACATGGCTGATGCAGAAGAAGTTCGTTGCCGGACTGACCACCGGCGGACTGAAGGGCGGCTGATCTGCGCGATTAGGATCCCTAAGAAACAGGGTGATATTCGAGCTACGGGTTCTATATGATGCATGATGCATGATGCGTGATGCGTGATGTATGATGCGTGATGCGAATCGGAGAGCTGACCGTGTGTACGACCCTCGCCCTTGACGACGATGTTCTCACCGCTGCGCGGGCGATTGCCCGGCACAGACATCAGACGCTCGGCCAGGTGGTTTCCGAATTGGCGCGCAGTTCGCTGCGGCCGCCGATGGCCACTGCCGAGCGAAACGGCGTGCCGCTCCTGCCCGTACGCAGGGAAGGCGTCATAGTCACGCCGGAAATTGTCAGTGCGCTGCGCGACGAATTGGCGTGACGTTTCTGCTCGACGTGAATGTGCTGATCGCGTTGATCGATCCCGCCCATATCGGACACGACCCCGCTCACCACTGGTTCGCCGAGACAGGAACAGGATCCTGGGCAACCTGCCCGCTCACGGAGAATGGCGTCATGCGCGTCCTCGGTCACCCGAAATACCCGAATTCCGCGGGCTCACCGGCGGCGGTTGCACCAATCATCGCTCGCTTGCGAGCGCTTCCCGGGCATATTTTCTGGAAGGACGAACTGAGCCTGGTCGATAGCGAACTGGTTGATGCCAGTCGGATCGCGACGCCCGGACAGGTCACGGACACCTATCTCCTGGCGCTCGCGGTAGCCAATCATGGGCGGCTGGCCACTTTCGACCGGCGGCTATCACCCGACGCCGTGCGTCACGGCAAAGCCGCCCTGCATTTCATAAATGCAGCAGGCTAGACTAAGCATCATCCGGCGGAGCGTTTCCGCGTTCCGCCGATAAGATGATGCGTCTTCAACAACTTCTAAGCAGACTTGCGTGGCACAAGCCACGAAAGTCTGCTTAGGCTGGACCGGCGAAAAGACCCATCAAACCGCGTACCGGCGCAGCCGGTCCTCGTCCACCTCGATGCCAAGCCCGGGCCCCGCCGGCACCTGCACCTTCCCGTTGCGTACCGGGAAGGGCTGCACCAGCAGGTCCTCGGCGAGATAATAGGTCGGCTGGTAGAACTCGCAGCCGAGGGAGATGTTGGCGGTCGCGGCGATCATGTGGGCGCCTGCGGTGCACGCGATGCCGGTCTCGAACATATCGCCGCCATAGCAGGCAAGCCCGCCCGCCGCGGCAATCGCCGAGATCTCGCGCGCATGCAGCATCCCGCCGCATTTCTGGATCTTGATGCTGATCAGGTCGGCCATGTGCTGGCCTGCAATCAGCAGCGCGTCGGCCGGCGTGAAGACGCTCTCATCAGCCATGATCGGCGTATCGAGGGCAGCGGTAATCGCAGCCAGCGTCGTGCGCTGTTCGGCCGGCACCGGCTGTTCGATGAAAGTCGGGCGGAACTGCTCGATGTCGCGCAGCCGGCGGATCGCCTCCCACGGCTGCATTCCCTGATTGTAGTCCACCCGGATTTCGGCATCCGAGGGAAGCAGCTCCCGTAGCCGCGCCAGGCGCCGCAGGTCCTCGGCATGCGAGGCAAACCCGGTCTTCAGCTTGAACAGCCGGATGCCGTCATCGGCAAGCTGCCGGACCAGGTCGACGTCCTGTGCGAAATCGGGATTGGCGACCGAGAAACTCAGCGGAATCTCCTCGCGCACCCGTCCGCCGAGCAGATCGCACACGGGCACCCCCAGCGCCTTCCCGACAATGTCGAACAGCGCCATTTCCACCGCCGCCTTGGCTTCCGTGCAGTGCACCACCGTGCGGTCTGCCGCCCCCATCAGCGCCGCGATGCGGAACGGGTCGGCACCGAGCAGCAGCGGTCGCAGATGCACGTCAAGCGCCGCCGCCGATGCCTCGGGCGAGCCGGTGAATACCGTCCAGGGCGCGGCCTCGCCCCACCCGGTTATGCCAGCATCGGTATCGAGGCGCAGGATCACGTTGAGGCTGGCCGCGACATCGCCGATCCCGTGCGAATGAACCGCCCGCGCCGCGATCCGCACGGTGAAGACCGAAACGGCGGAGATCGCGATCTGGGGTACGCTCATGCGCGGTTATCCCTCGGTTGCCGGGCGCGCTCCTCAGGGTGGGCTGAAAGCGACGCTGGCTTGCTCCCAGCGGCCGGGGTTCAACACGGCGCCGGTCACGTTGCCATCGGCGACCTGGAACGTGATCCGGACCGGGTAACGGCCCGAAAGGTAAAATTCCGTATCCGACATTGCCGTCAGCGGATGGGGGCTTGCGCCATTAAAGGCGAAAACCCGATGATCGAGTGCCAGTCCGGTTAGGTGGCCTTCGTCGAGGGCGATCTGCAGCACCGCGCGGGGGCCGAAGCGGTAGGTGCCGGCGTAGCGCCGCAGGGTGTCAGGCGGAACGGTCACCGCAGCCGGAGGGTGGAGCGGGTCTGGCGCATCATCGTTTTTTGCCTCTCGGCTTGACGGCATTCCAGGCCGCTCTATCGACCGGGCGCTGGTCTTGGAGCTTCCCTAGTGCGGTTGGAATACGCGGCCCTTTCGCGAGTTCATCCGTCGCTTGCCGGCGCAGTGCCCGTCGCTTGGCGCGCTCGCTTTCCACGGTCTTTCCCACTTCCACGCTCCCGCTACCAATTTCATAGCTGCCAGGGAAGAGCGGGACGCGGCACGCTGGCCAGGATGGCGTCCCACATCACGTCCGACGCGACCGTGTCGAGATCCATCTGGTTCATCTCCCCGGCCCTTACTTCCTGAGTACTGGCCGCGAAAAGCGTATCCCCGTCCAAATAGGTCGAGAATGGCTGGATCCCGCGCGCCATTGACGTGTGCACCTGGATCGCCAGCCGCTCCAGGCCGGCGTAGTCCAACCGCTGATTTGTCACGATCAGGCTGATCGTCGTGTTGCGCGTGACGCCGCCCGGCTCCGCCGCCTCGGGCTGCCACGAGTCCGTCCGGCCCAGCGGCACGTGCGCCATCAGCTCACTTACCTTTGTCAAGCTGCCCCAGGACGCCGCACGATGGCAGGAGACCAGATCACCGTCGCGATCGGTGATCACGCCGGAGGCATTCACCACCACAAACGCCGCGATCTTTACGTTACCCAGCTGCCGGAAAGCGCCCCCCTCCCCGGAGTGGGCGTTGCATCCGAAAAATGTTCCTTGCATAGCCATGCGTCCGGCACCCTGAGCCCCCAACGGAAACACCCCGGACCGCAGCGGGAATAGCGTGGCGCGCGCCAGCGCTTTGTCCGGATAGATTTCGTTCAGCCTGCGAGGGCCCAGATCGTAGATCACCGCCCCGGTCGCCAAGGCGATGTTGTTCCAGGCGCCGCTACGGATGCCCTCGTCTTTCAGGCCTGTCGCAACCGAGGTTATCGCCTCCTCGCCATAAGCGGAGCCGCCCGCGAACACCACGGCATCCCACAGCGCGCGCGAATAGCCCAGCCGCAGGGCATCGGTGTTGAACGTGCCGGGTGCGCCTCCGCGCGAGTCGACGACAACCGCAGCCCGGTGAGCGAAGCGGATGATGGTCATGCCGGTCGGCCCCGCCTCGTAACTGCCGGCGCCGATTTCGATGTCCGGCCAGTCGAAGGTGAGGACCGGCCCATGCAAGCCGGTGTCGGGCACCAGGTTCAATTGATCCGCATATGCGGGCCAGGCCGCGGCCATCACCAGTGCCAGTGCCAGCCCAGGCCAAGCCGCTTTTACCATGTCATTTATCGGCCGCCGTCCACGGACAGGGTCTGACCCGTAATCCACCCCGCATGCTCCGAAGCCAGAAACAGCGCTCCGGCGGCGATGTCATCTGGGGTGCCGAGCCGGCGCAAGGCGATGCGCTCGACCAGCCTCCGCTGGCCCTCTTCACCATAGGACTGCCACTGCGCCTCGCTGCTCGGATTGCTGCGCACGAAGCCCGGGGCCACGCTGTTCACGGTAACGCCGAACGGGCCGAGCTCATGCGCAAGCTGGCGCGTCAGGCCGATCTCCCCCGCCTTGGCGGAGGCATAGGCCTGGATGCCGGTCAGGCTGACGCCCAGCCCCGCGCCCGAGGATATCGTGACGATCCGGCCGTAGCGCGCCCGCTTCATCGCCGGCGCGACCGCCTGGGCGCACCAGAACGCTCCGGTCAGATTGACGGCCAGAATGGCGCTCCATTCCGTCGGGGTGACCTCTTCCAGGGGCTTGCCGACCTGACCCAGAACGCCGCCGGCGCTATGGACCAGAACGTCGATCCGCCCGGTCGCGGCCTCGACGGTCCTCGCCAGCGCCTGCACCGCGTCGCGATCCGTTACATCCAGCCGTTGCGCCCGGCACCTCTCGCCCGCCACCCTCGCGGTCTCCGCCGCCTCCTGCTCCAGGATATCGACCGCCCAGACATTCGCACCCAGGGCTGCAAGACGCTGCGAAATCGTCCGGCCGAACCCGTGTGCCGCGCCGGTGACGATCGCCGTCCTGCCCTCGAATGCGATCTGCATGACCCCTCCCCTACTCGGTGACGGTTTTCACCAGCCACCATGTCATGACCGACGCCCCCGCCAGGAAATCGTCCATAGCCATCGCCTCGCGCGGGTTATGGCTGCCGTTCTGATTCCGCACAAAGATCATCCCGGTCCTGACCCCCGCCTCGGCGAAGGCCGCGGCATCGTGGGACGCAGGGCTTCCCAGATCCATGACCGGCACGCCAAGCGCCCCTGCGCCTTCGGCAAGCAGCATGTTTATGCCAGGGTCCATCTTCGCGACCGGGGCCCTCGCCTTGAGTTCATGATGGAACCGCACCCCACGCCGTTGCTCGATCGAGGCGATGATCTGATCCACCTTCGCCTCCAGCTCGGCCAGCACCGCCGCATCATAGGCGCGCACGTCCAGACTGAGGTGGAACAGCCCCGGCACGATGGTCAGGCCGTGCAGCGCCTGGTCGGTATGGAACCGGCCGATCGTGCAGGCCATGGGGATGCCTTTTGCCTCATGCTCCTCCCACAGCCCGTCGAGTGCCATGGCGAACTCCGCTCCGGCCAGGGCCGCATCCCGGCGAAACCGCTTCGGCAGGCCGACATGATCATGGCTGCCCTCGATCCAGGCATCCGGGTAGCGGAAGTTCCCCGGGATGCCGGTGCAGATCGCGACCGGCCGCCCCGCCTGGACCAGGCTCGGGGCCTGTTCGATATGCAACTCGAGATAGGCGCCGATCCGCTTCGGATCGAGAAACTGCTCCCCGCGCCGCAGCGCCTCCGGATCGCCGCCGCACCCGGCGATATGGTCCGCAAGGCTGCGCCCGGTATCGATCCGGGGCGCCTCCAGCGCGGCCTCCGGCAGCCTGCCGAGTGCCGAACGGCTGCCGATATAGGACACCTGGAACCAGATGCTCTCCTCGGCCCGGATGCCCATGACCTTCACATCGCAGGCCGGCGTGATCCCGAGGCTCTGCAGCGCCCCCACCGCCACCAGCCCCGCAACCACACCGGCGGCGCCGTCGAAATTTCCCCCGTGCGGCACCGAATCGAGGTGCGAGCCGAGGATTATGGAAGGCGCGGAGCGGTCACTCCCGGGCAAGACCATGTAAAGATTGGCCGCGGCGTCGCGCTCGATCTCCAGCTCCATGCGCTCGGCGAAGGCTGCTACGGTCGCGTGGGCACGCTGTTCGCCGGCTCCATACGGATCGCGGGTGATGCCGGGCTCATCCAGACCGTCCCGCCGGAGCTGCTCGAACAGCGCCTCGGCTTCGCCCCGTTTCGCGGCTACGGTGGCCGCGATTGCCCGGTTGTCGGGCATGCCGCCGTTCAGGGCGCGCCCGGTTCGGGGTCGAACAGTTCTTCCTTGCCCGGCTTGTCCTTCCACTCGTCGGCATCTTCGGGCGGCGTGCCTTTGCGGGTAATGTTGGGCCACTGCGCCGCAAATGTCCGGTTGCGCTCCAGCCACGGGCCCGCCTTGTCGTCGCTGTCCGGCACGATCGCCTCCACGGGGCATTCCGGCTCACAGACGCCGCAATCGATGCACTCGTCGGGGTGAATGACCAGCATATTCGCGCCGACGTAAAAGCAGTCCACCGGACACACCTCGACGCAATCCATGTATTTGCAGCGGATGCAGGTCTCGGTGACCACGTAGGTCATGCACAGGCCCCTGATGCAGTAAACGAGCGCGGTATGCCCAGGTTCACCCCCGGGTGCAAGGCGAGCATCCCGGGGGTTCACCCCCGGGTGCAAGGCAAGCTAACCCGCCAGTTCCTCATACAGAAGCCGGGCCTCGGCGACCGGCCCGCGGCGCCTCGCCAGTGCCATCACCCGGATTACCCGCACGTCTCCGCGCAGAGGCAATGTAAGGACGTCCCCCACGCGCAGCCGAGCATGGGCCTTGTCCGTCGCCTGCCGGTTGATGCGGATCATGCCCGCACCCGCCAGTCGGGCGCAGTCGCTCCGCGCCTTCAGAAATCGTGCACACCAGAGCCACTTGTCCAGGCGCTGCCAGTCGCGGTCCTCCTGACCGGCGTGTTCCATCAAGGCTCCGGCGTGTTCCATCAAGGCTCCGGCGTGTTCCATCAAGGCTTGAGCAGCGCGAGTGCCGCGAATGGCCCCGGGGCTGCTGCTGACGTCTCCGCAACCGCGGAGCGCGCGGGCCGCCGGCGCAGCGGCACCAGCATGGCGGGTGCAGGCGGGCCGTATTGGGTGAGCGGAAGGCTGGGCGCCGGCAGGATCCGGAACCCGAGCCGCCGCAGCACGATCGGCAGAAGCTCGCTCCTGATCGACAGGCGCGAGGTCAGCCCGGCCGGCAGTGCCGCCGGACCGCGCCGTGATGCCCAGGCCAGGTCCGCGGCAACGCGCTCCGCGACATCCAGCCTCAGCAGCATCGGTCCCGCCTCTATCCAACCCGCCGCACTCGCAAAACTGGCAGGCCAGTTCGCCGGGGGGGAGATCGAAACGAGCCCTGCCGGCGGCAACTGAGGCGGCGCTATCCCATGCTGCAAAGCCCACAACCGCGCCCGCATTCTGGCCGCATGCGGCTTCAGTAGCGCCGGAAGGAACAGGGCAAACCGGCCAGCCTTGATGCCTGCGTTTTTGAGCGCCGTCCGCAGTTCCGGCGACGGGTCCTCGATAGGCGGTATAACGCCGAGCCCCTCGGCCAGCCGATGCACCGGTCCGCGAAGCCGGCGGTCCGCCCTGCTCGCCTCGATCGTCCGGAAGAGCGCCCCTAGCTCCCTGGTCACCAGATCGTCCAACAGCCGCTGCAAACGGGACCTGAGACGCTCCCGTTGCAAGCCATCGAGAAACTCGCTTCCCAACATCTCCACGCGCGGGCGCAGGATGCCGTGCCCGGGCCTTAGCCGCGCAACTTTCTGGCCATCCCAGGTGACGTGGTGATCCGGCGTCAGTCCGAAGGCCTCCTCCCCGGCAGCCTCGGCGGCCGCCACGCGGCGCGGCATCTCCTGCCGCAGCGCCCGGCGCGCCGCCCGCATCACCAGTTTCCGCTCGTCGCCGGAGGCGTCCGGGTCCGGAAAGAACGTGAACCCGCCCACCCGGCCCACAGGGTGACCCTCGACGATGACCTCGCCCCGCCCGGTCACTGCGGAAAGCAGTTCCTGGCCGTCCTCGGCGTCCAGCCGCCGCATCAGCTGCGCGGCACGGCGATCCACGAACCGGCTGGTCAGCCGCTCATGGAGCGCATCCGAGAGCAGGTCCTCAACCTCGCGGGCGCGGGCCTGCCAATGCGCGGAGTCACGCACCCAGTCGGATCGCGCGGCGATGTAGGACCACACGCGCACCCCCGCCAGGCGCTGCATCAGCGTATCCAGGTCCCCGTCGGCGCGGGTCAGCGCCGCAATGTTCCCCCCAATCCAGTCGCTCGGCAGCGCCTGGTCAAGGACGATGTACCCGAACACCCGACCGCACAGCCGCGCATGGGTCTCGTCCGCCAGCTTGCGAAAATCCGGGATCTGGCATGCCTCCCACAATTTCCGTACGGCGGAACGACCCTTTGCGAGACGGCGAATGTCGGCTTCGCGCGCCAGGGCTTCCAGGGTGATGAGATCCGAAGCGTCGTTGCCACGGATCAGCGCCGGGGCGGGCGACGGCGCCAACAGGCTGGCGATCAGCCCGTCCACATGGCTGAAGTCGAGATCGTCGTTGCGCCAGTGCAGATAGTCGAGCGCATCGAAAGTATGCGCCTCGATCTGTGCGACCATCTCGTCGGGAATGTGCGGACAGTCGGCCGTCGTCCCGAACGTTCCGTCGCGCATGCCGCGCCCGGCCCGGCCGGCGATCTGCGCCACCTCGGCCGCCGCCAGTCGCCGGACGCGGTGGCCGTCGTGCTTCGTCAGCCCGGCGAACGCCACGTGATCGACGTCCATGTTCAGGCCCATCCCGATAGCGTCCGTGGCGACCAGGAAGTCCACTTCCTTATCCTGGTACAGCGCCACCTGGGCATTGCGGGTCCGCGGCGACAACCGGCCCATCACCACCGCGCAGCCCCCGCGGCGACGCCGGATCAGTTCTGCGATCGCGTAAACCTCGGCGGCGCTGAACGCCACGACGGCGCTGCGCGGCGGCAGCTTCACCAGCTTGATATGCCCGGCATGAGTCAGTTGCGACAGCCGTGGCCTTGTCTCCACCACCGCCTGGGGAACCAGCCGGGAGAGCAGCGGGCGGATGGTTTCCGCCCCCAGGAACATCGTCTCCTCGTACCCCCTTGCATGCAGCAGCCGGTCAGTGAAGACGTGGCCGCGATCGGGGTCAGCGCAGAGCTGGATTTCATCCACCGCGACGAAGGACGTCTCGCGGTCGAGCGGCATCGCCTCGACCGTGCAGGAAAACCACCGCGCCTCGGGCGGTACGATCTTCTCCTCCCCGGTGATCAGCGCGACATGGCGAGCGCCCTTGCGCGCCACCATGCGGTCGTAGTTCTCGCGCGCCAGAAGGCGTAACGGAAAGCCAATGATCCCCGAGGAGTGGGCCAGCATCCGCTCCATGGCGAGATGCGTTTTGCCGGTATTGGTGGGACCGAGAACGGCACGGACCCGCAACTCGAAGCCGGACATGCATGGATGGTTGGCGCTGATCAACCCGAATACAAGCTTAACCTCTGGTCAGACCGTTGGCGGCCCGTGCGCCGGCTAAACCGATCGGTCGCCCGGGGTCGCGCCCGTCGGCCCGCGGGCAATGCTAGCCTGCATCCCCCTGCAAATGACGTCGGAGGACCACGCCCAGGCCAAGCAAGCCGCCGAGGTCTGCAAAATTGTCAGCTTCATGCTGAGAAGGCGGAAAACGGCTGTACTCTGACCTTTTCATTGAGAACGTGCCAGGTGTGAACCCGTAATCGTCCACAGAGCCAGTGGTAGTATTGGCTAAAACGAGCAAATCGCAGACGCTGGGCCAAACCGGCGGACAACGAACTGGGGTTGCACCGGGGTCAAACTCGACAATGTTGAACAAAAGAGCGGATTATTCGAGACCGAGAACGCGGAGACGGGGAATGTGGTGTCCGTGGAGATAAAGCCGGGTAAAGTGAGTGTTCCCTGGAAACGGGGAGACCCATTGGCGGTCTCCTGCAGACCGTAGACGACGGTCGCGGTAGCGTTGGGTAGCGGGAACGTCGCCAGGATGCTCCCAAAATCACCCCCAGCCAGGCTTTCATCGTTTCCTCCTTTTTGGAGTACACGCCCGCGGCGGCGCGTGTGGGTCATTTTGCGGCTTTAGGAGATTCCCAAATCAAATCAGCAAAAGTCTGCGATCCGAACCAGCAAGGTTCGGGCCGGGAGCCACGCCTGGATGACACCGGCCGCCTTGCGACCTTCAGACATCCGATCTGAGACAGATCGGCCTTGCCCGGGCATCTCCTCCGGCAAAGCCCCGGCGGGAATAGCCACCCGGCTTCGGAGCTGCCACCTGGGCCAGAATTCCCACTACCCTGGCCTGAACTCGTATCGCCCGCCCGAGCAGGAAGCGGTTTTCCTCGGTCGCGTCACGGAGGCGGCACAGCACACCCTCAGAAGGCCGCAGCCTCTCGTGTATGGCCGCCGCGGCCGTCTGCTTCCGCTCCAGCAATGTCGTTGCGCCGGCGTAGTCTCCAGCCCGCAGGGCCGCGTTTTCCGCCTCAAGCACACAGGCGAGGATGGTTAGGGGATCGTTTGTCATTCCGCATGCCGCTCCTGCGCCTGCAGCAACGCGTTGAAGACCGGGACCGCGAGACCAAGCCCGCCCCGCTGCTCCATTGCCCGGCCGATCGCCTGCACCAGCATCGGTTTCCATGCTGCCTCGGCATCGCCGCCGCCGAAGGCGCTATGCGCCGTATCGACGCTGTCGAACATTGGCTGGAGCAGCTGGCCGAGTGACATTGCCTCGAAATCACGCGCCGCCTTCCACAGCTTCGCAGCCTGGGCCGGCGGAAGATTGTTCGCCGGCGGCGGCGGATCGGATGCAACGGCCAGCATCAGCGCACCACCAGATCGGCCTGCAAGGCACCGGCCGCCTTGATGGCCTGCAGGATGCTGATCAGGTCTCGCGGGCCAACTCCCAGCGCGTTCAGGCTCGCGACCAGATCCCGCAGCGTCACGCTTCCCTGCACTATCCCCAGCTTGCGGTCGTGCTGGTCATCCACCTGGACCTGCGTGCGCGGCACCACCGTCGTCGTGCCGTTCGACAGCGGCGCAGGCTGGCTGACCTCAGGCGTTTCGGTCACCCGCACCGTCAGGTTCCCCTGGGCGATGGCTACCGTGCTGATACGCACGTTCGCTCCCATCACGACCGTCCCGCTGGCCTCGTCGATCACCACGATCGCCGGCGAATTCGGGAACGATCCGAAGATCGCTGATGGTGGTCAGGGCGCTGATAGGGTCCCGCCCGCCCATATCCACCGTCACCGTGCGCGGATCGGTCGCATGGGCGATCGGGCCAAGCGCGCCATCGATCGCTGCGACCACCCGGTTCGCCGTGGTGAAGTCGGGATTTCGCAAAGCCAGGTGGATCGTTCGTTTCTCATCCAGCCGGAACGGCACCTCGCGCTCCACCGTGGCGCCGTTGGCGATGTGTCCCGATGTCGGCACCCCGCGGGTCACCGAGCTGGCCTGTCCGTGGGCCGCGATTGCGCCCGTGGCGAGCGCTCCCTGCGCGACGGCGTAGACCTCGCCGTCAGCCGCGAGCAGGGGCGTGACAAGCAGCATGCCGCCTGTGAGGTCTGTGGCGTCGCCGAGCGCCGAGACACTCACGTCGATCCGGCTGCCATCGCGGGCGAAGGCCGGCAGCTCTGCGGTGACCATGACCGCAGCCACGTTCTTGGTCTGCAATTGATTCGTCTGGTCCTGGGTGTTCACCCCCAGGCGCTCCAGCATGCCCACCAGGGAGTCCCGGGTGAAAATGGCGTTCGAAAGCTTGTCCCCGGTATTGTTCAGGCCCACGACCAGCCCGTAGCCGATGAGCTGGTTATCGCGGATCCCCTCGACATCCGCGATGTCCTTGATCCGCACCTGCGCGATCGCCGGCGCGGCCAACAGCACGAGCAGCAGGGCAATGATTGATCGCACAATTCGTCCTGGTAGCAGACCGTAAAGGTTTTTCGTCCACTCTCTGTGACAGCGAAGGCAATTGCCGTGCCAGAGCCCCGCGGCGACAAAGGGCGCGCAGCGCCGCCGGGTCACGCGGCACAAACTGCCGCACGGCAGAAAGGACACGAGAGTATGGACGGGATCGCACGCATCGCCGTGCCCACAGCACAATTGCCCCGGTTGTCCCGTGCCGGCCGCACTGCGTTCTCGGTCGCGCAAGACGCCGATGAGGCCCGTAAGGCTACCCTGGGGGAAATCAGTCCGGCCGAGTTGGGCAGTTTGCTCGCGGTGCAGGAGCGCGACGAGACTGATCACCGGAACCGCAACGCTCGCCGGCATTGCCAGGACATGTTGCGTCTGCTCACTGAGCTCCAGCGGTCGGTCCTGGCAGATGCCGGCGTCCAGGACGCCATGAGCCGCCTGGCGACACTTGCCCTGTCCGTTCCGGAAGCGGGTGATCCGCGCCTGTCTGCCCTGAGCAGGATGATTGCGCTCCGGGCCCGCGTCGAAATGGCCCGGCACCACAAGCCGGATGTGAAGATTGGGCGGCAAGTCTGGCAAAATTCAATTTAACGTCTTGGCGCGCCGGATTCACGCAGCTATAAGCCCGGCCATCGAACGTTCCCGGCCCTTCGATCCGGGAAAAGTGAAGGACCGGCCGCTCGATGATGGTGACTCTTCCTCCCGACTACCGACCGAGCGAGGACGAAGAGTTCATGAATGCGATCCAGGCGGAATATTTCCGCCAAAAGCTCTTTCGCTGGCGCGGTGACCTTCTGAAGGACGCTGACGGTACTCTCGCAAGCCTCTCTCAAGGCGGCATTCATGAAGCCGATATCACCGACCGCGCGAGCGTCGAAACCGACCGGGCGCTCGAACTGCGAACGCGCGACCGGGCGCGCAAACTCATCGCCAAAATCGATCAGGCACTGTACCGGATAGAGACGGGAACCTACGGCTTTTGCGAAGATACCGGCGAGCCGATCGGCCTGAAACGCCTGGAAGCCCGGCCGATTGCCACGCTTTCGATCGAAGCGCAGGAGCGTCATGAACGCATGGAGCGCGTTTACCGCGACGATTAGGGCAGATCGCGTTAACGGGTCGTCACCACGGCATCAGAATGTCCATGGCTTGCTGCCCCCAGCGCGGGGTCTGGATTTGCGTGAGCTGACCGCGACCACCATAGGAAATACGCGCCTCGGCCATCCGGTCATGCTGGATCGTATTGTCGCTCGCGATGTCTTCGGGGCGAATCACGCCGCTGACCGACAGCGCCCGCAACTCTGAGTTGACGCGAAACTCCTGGCTGGCGGCCACGACAAGATTTCCGTTCGGCAACACCTGGGTGATCACGCCGGCAAGACGCAGTACCACGGTTTCATTGCGCTGAATCTGGCCCGTCCCCGTGTTGGCGTTGGCGCTGGTTATCCCGATCAGCTTCGACGGATCCATGGGCACCCGGGCCATCAGGTTTTCCAGGCCGAACAGGTTCGGAATGCCGGCGTTTTCGTTGCTGTTCCGCGCAGCGGTGCTGACATTCTTCAGATTGGCGGCATCGTTCATGTTGACGACGACGGTGACGATGTCGCCGACCTTGGAGGCGCGCTGGTCCTTGAAGAACGCCCGCGCACCCGGCCGCCACAATGAATCGGCCTGCTCCGTCAGCGGGTGCGGCGCCGGCATCGGCATGGTCAGCGGCCGGTAACCCGGTTGCTTCGTCGGATCTTCCGAGGGCGTCATTGCAGGCGGGCTGCCGATCTCACTGAGTTGCTGCCCTATGCCGCAACCCGACACCACCAGCGGCAGCACCACAAGGAACGCGCGTCTCATCGGACGTCACGCGCCGCCCCGGATGCCGCCACCAGCGGAGGCCGCCCCGGCTCGACCCGGACCACGTCGAGATCGACCACCTCCGCCTCGACAACCGCACGCGATGCCGGATTTTGCACACGGATGCGGTCGCCCATGGCGCCCGGTTCCAGCGCGAGACCCTCGCCCGTTACCGCCAGGCCTGGCCCGTCAAGCCGCATCACGACATGTTTGCCCTTCTGCACCAGGATCGGCGGCCCCAGATCGGCCCTCGGCAGCGGCTGGCCCGCCGCCATGCCCGCGCGCAGTTCCAGCCCAACCGCATCCGCCAGTTTCAGAACGGCTCCCCCGCTGACCTGCGAGGCACGAACCTGCGCCAGCCGCACGTCGTCCCGGCGCAGCACCGTGCCTGCCGCCAGGCGCCCCGTCGCCACCACGACCTGTTCCGTGTCCTCAACCCGCCCGCCCACCGGGATCGACAAGGCGTCGATCGTCGTGCCGGTGATTGTCAGGATCGCGGAGAATCGGTGCGCGACCGGATCAAGCTGCACCGCGGTGACCTGGATGCTGTACGGCGAATCGCTTGGTACCATCGGCGCTGTGAAGCCGCTGAGCTGAATGTCGCAATCCGCCGACGCCCCTGCGGCGGCCAGCGCACTCCGCAAGGACGCCAGCACTTCCGCTTCCGCAAGCGGACGGCCGGGACGTGCGAGCACAGCCTCGACGCCGCCGTCTTCCGGTCGCCAGTCCACGCCATAGCGCCGAGCGATATACGAGAGCTGCGACGCTGCAACGACGATCCGGCCGCCCGGTCCTGGCCCCGGACCCAGCACACGATCGGCCTCGGAACCGGCCCCATCGAACAGGTCGCGCAAGTGCACGACCTGCGAATGAAGCGTGGTAGAGGGCTTCAATGTGACCGGAGCCGCCGTGGCCGCGGTGGCCATGCTGCAAAAACCCAGGAGCAGAAGTTTGCGCATCGGTCTCACCGGAGATTCGTGAGGGTTGAAAGCATATCGTCGCTCGTTGTGATCACCTTGCTGTTCATCTCGTAGGCGCGCTGCGCCGTAATCAGGTTTGTCACCTCGCTCACCACATTGACGTTCGAGGTTTCGATGAAGCCCTGCATTACCGATCCGAATCCCGGACTGGCCGGATTGCCCGTGACGGGGTTGCCCGATGCGGCGGTCTGCAGGAACAGATTGTCCCCTTGTGAATCCAGCCCGGCCGGATTGGGGAAGGTGGCGAGCTGAAGCTGTCCTACCGTCTGCGGGGCTGTCTGCCCGGCAATCGTCGCCTGGACCTGCCCGGCGGTGTTGATCGTGACATTCGTGGCATTGGATGGGATCTGCACACCGGGCTGCACGATGTAGCCGTCGGCCGTCACGATCGTTCCATCGGGCGCCAGCCCGAATGTTCCGTCCCGCGTGAAGGCCGTATCACCGGACGGAAGAGTGACCTGGAAATATCCGTTCCCCTGGATCGCCATATCCAGCGTGTTCGACGTCTGCTGCAGGTTCCCCTGCTCGTTGATGCGGTAGATCGCCGCGGTTTTCACACCCAGCCCCACCTGCGCCCCAGAGGGTACGATGGTGCCGGAATTGGAGCTGTTCGATCCTACGCGGCGCAGGTTCTGATAGATCAGGTCCTGGAATTCGGCCCGCTGGCGTTTGAAACCCGTGGTCGTCATGTTGGCCAGGTTGTTGGAGATGACCTCCACGTTGGTCTGCTGGGCCTGCATCCCGGTGCTGGCAATGTCGAGGGCGCGCATACGGTGAACTCTCGCTGATTAGAGCGGATCGCGCTTGACTGGAAACGGCTTCGTTTCCAGGAGCGCGTGAATCTGCTCGGGAAAAAGAGCGGAGCATGTTCAGTCACACTGAACATGCTCTAGGTTTGAGGCACGATCTTCTGGATTGCGTTGTTGGCGCGGTCACTTTCCGCCTGCACGTATTGGACCAGGAACTGGAAGGTGCGCTCACCATCGATCAGCCGGGTCATCTCAGCGACCGGCTGCACATTCGACTCCTCGATAGCCCCCTGCACGATCTGCTGCTTCGCGACCGGCGCCGTGTTGCCGTCGGAGCGGAACAACGTGCCTCCTTCCGCCACCATCTGCATCATATCGCCCGGCTGGACGACGCCGATCCTGCCAAGCTGGCCATTTTCGCTCGACAACGTCCCGTCGCCGCTCACTGTCAGGCTCGTGTCATTCGTGCTGATCCGGATTGGCCGCCCATTCGTGTCGAGCAGGCTATCGCCAGAGCCGTCAGCAACCGTGCCGTCAGGCATCAGACCGAACCGGCCGTCGCGCGTCAGGCGCGGACCGCGCGACGTGGAGACCGTAAAGTATCCTTGCCCTGCTATTGCCAGGTCCAGCGGGTTGCCGGTGTGGCTCAGTGAGCCGGAGGCGAGCTCCCGCCAGGTCGCGCGATCCTGCGTGTAGGCGACCTGCGAGCCATCCCCCTGCCGGCTCAGCCAATCGCTGAACTGGACCCGCTCGGCCTTGTATCCGGGCGTATTCATGTTGGCGATGTTGTTGGCGATAACATCGATGGCCCGCTCCTGCGCGGTCAGCCGGGATGTCGCGACGCTGCTGTTGATCTCCATGGGCGCGGTAAGGCAACCGGCGTGCCAACGCCGGGACCGCTTGGCGCACGGGATTTACGCCTTCAGCGGCACGGCCACAGGCAAACTTTGCCGGCCGGGTGCGGCAGAAGCTACCCGGCCAGCCAAACCGGGTCGCTCAGCCGTGCGACGAATGCCGCATGCGCCGCCAGTTCGCTCTCGCTCGGCACGATAAGCCGGGGGGTGCGGCCCGCATCGACCTCATAGACAATCGCTGATCCGGCCGCGCGCACCTCAAGAACCAGACCGCGCTGGCGGCCTCCGGTTAACTCGACATAGACATCGGCAAGCAGCTTGCAATCCAGCAGCGCGTTGTGAGTCGTGCGGGCCGACAGATCGATTGAAAACCGGCGGCAAAGCGCATCCAGGCTGTTCGGCAAGCCAGGGAAGCGCGCCTTCGCCAGCGCCAGAGTGTCCAGCATCCGGCTCTCATCCAGTGCCGGCAAACCCGCCTGTTCCAGTTCAGCGGTCAGGAAGGCGAAGTCGAAACACGCGTTATGCGCGATCAGCGCGCCCTCATTGCCGAAAAATCCAAGCAGCTCCGCTGCGATCTGCTCGAACGGCGGTTTGTCCGTCAGATCGGCCGCGGTGAACCCATGAATGCGCGTGGCGTCCTCCGGCATGTCACGGCAGGGATTTATCAGCCGGTGAAACCGCCGCCCCGTCGGCAGGTCGTTGATCAGCTCAAGCGCGGCAACTTCGATGACCCTGTGCCCGAGATGGGGCTCGAGTCCGGTGGTTTCGGTGTCGAAAACGATTGCGCGGTTCATCACGGAGGGCTCGGATCAGCCGCTTGACCACTCGCAATGCATGGAAGTGTGACAGGCCTGTAGGTATGACGATGTCGGCACGGCGCCGTTTCTCCGAATCGGGCATCTGGCGCGCAATCATGGCAGCGGTTTCTTCCTTCGTCATGCGGCGTCGCGATCGTACCCGGTATTCCTGAATGGATCGCGGCGCGGAGACAACGACGACCAGGTCGACCCGGCCATCACCACCAGTCTCCAGCAATAGCGGAATATCGAGCATCGCAATTGGAGCGCCAGCGTAATTGGCCCGCGCCAGGAACAGCCGTTCCTCCTCCCGCACCATCGGATGAATGATCCGCTCCAGCAATTTCATCGCCTCCGGATTGCCCAGGGCAGCATGCCGCAAGGCCGCCCGGTCAACCGCGCCCTCGCGCACGGCGTTCGGAAACGCCGCCGCTATAGCGCGGACGGCCCGTCCGCCTCGCGCCTGTAGCCGGTGCACCACCGCGTCGGCATCGAAGACCGGTATCCGCGCCCGGCGAAATATTGCCGCCACGGTGGATTTGCCCATCCCGATCCCGCCGGTCAGCCCTATGACGATCACGTCAGATCGGCCAGCACGAACCGGCGCAGCTCCTCATCCACTGCGGGATCGATACCAAACCATGCGGCAAAACCAGGCCGCGCCTGGTGCAGCAGCATCCCAAGCCCGTCAATGCACCGCAGCTCCCTCAGGCGTGCCTCCGCAAGCAATGGTGTTTCCAGCGGCACATAAACGAGGTCCGCCACGACCAGCGCCGGGTTTGCTCTTTCCAGCGGCAACTCCAGCCTGGGCTGGTGGGACATGCCCAGGGGTGTCGCATTCACCAGCAGAGCATGGTCGCCAAGCGCCTCTGCTCTTGCGTGCCACGGCAGCACGCGCACCGGCGCCAGATCACGCGCCAGCTTTTCGGCTGCCTCCGGGGAGCGATTGGCGATCGTGACGGCAATCCCTCGCCCCCGCAGGGCGGCGACAACCGCCCTTGCGCCGCCGCCGGCGCCAAGCACCAGCGCCGGTCCTTCCGGTGTGCGGATACCCGCGTCGCGAAGGCTTTCGAGAAAACCGAAGCTATCTGTGTTGCTGCCGCTTATCCTCCCCCCGGCGAAGGTCATCGTATTGACGGCGCCCGCGATCCGCGCCGCTTCGTCCACTTCGTGGCTGAGCTGAAAGGCCGCCACTTTGTGTGGGATCGTTACGTTGGCCCCGGCAAAACCGGCCGCCATGAGCCCCTGGATGGCGTTGCTGAAATTGTCGGGCGGGATCGGCAGCGGAATATAGGCGCCGTCGATGCCGTAACGGCGAAGCCAAAACCCATGAATGCGCGGCGAGCGTGAATGCGCCACCGGCCAACCGGCAATCCCGGCAACACGCGCCTGCCCCGAAAGGATCAACATCCCGGCAAATTCAACCGGCCATGCGGTCAAATCAATGTCCGCTAACGAACGGGAAGCACGCGATCTTGCTGTTGAGCGGGAAGCTTGAGATTACTGTGCCTGCGCGCTCGCCTCGCTTCGCGTCGCGCCGACCCGCGCCGCCAGGGCAGCCGCCATGAAGTCGTCCAGATCGCCGTCCAGCACCGCGGCCGGGTTGCCCTTCTCCACGCCGGTCCGCAAATCCTTCACCAGCTGATAAGGCGCCAACACATAGCTGCGTATCTGGTGTCCCCAGCCGATATCGGTCTTCGCCTCCTCCTGCGCCGCCGCCGCCGCCTCGCGCCGCTGCAACTCCTGCTCATAAAGTCGCGCTTTCAGCATCTGCATCGCCATCGCCCGGTTGCGGTGCTGGCTCCGGTCGGTCTGGCAAGCGACGACGATCCCGGTCGGCAGGTGCGTGATGCGGATCGCACTCTCGGTCTTGTTCACGTGCTGACCGCCCGCGCCCGAGGCGCGGAACGTATCCACCTTCAAATCGCTTTCGTTCACGTCGATCTCGATGTTTTCGTCCACCACCGGATAGACCCAGACGCTGGCAAAGCTGGTCTGCCGCCGCGCGTTCGCGTCGAACGGGCTGATGCGCACCAATCGGTGCACGCCCGCCTCCGTCTTGAGCCACCCATACGCGTCCGGCCCGTTTACCTGCAACGTCACGGACTTGACGCCGGCCTGCTCGCCCTCGCTCTCCTCCATCAACTGCACCTTGTAATCGCGCTTCTCCGCCCAGCGAGAGTACATACGCATCAACATTTCGGCCCAGTCCTGGGCCTCGGTCCCACCCGCCCCGGCGTTGATCTGTAGGTAGGCGTCGTTCGTGTCGGCTTCGCCTGAGAGCAGGGATTCAATCTCGCGGCGCTTTGCTTCCAGGGCCAAGGTGCGCAGCCCTGCGATGCCGTCCGCGGCGAGTTCCTGGTCGCCTTCCCCCTCAGCCAGCGCAATCAGCTCCGCGGTTTCGGCGGCATCCGTCTCCAGCTTCTGCACGCCCTCGATTCGGGCCGCGAGATGGTTCCGCTCGCGCATGACTTTCTGCGCAGCGGCCGCGTCGTTCCAGATATCCGGGTCCTCGGCCCGTGCATTCAGTTCGGCCAGCCGCCCGATCGCGACATCCCAGTCAAAGATGCCTCCTCAGCAGCGCAACGGACTGCTTGATCTGTTGGTTCAGTGCATCGGATTCGGCGGACATGCGGGTTCGTCTTGTTGTTTTGGGGGACTGCCCGGGCCTGACCCGGGGCGGACTCGTCGTAAAGCGGGCAGTTCAAACTGACCCGCGCGCTTTACGGGAGCGGCTCAATACAGCCCGCCCAGGGATAAGTCCACGCCGGAGGCTGAGCCGTTGCTCGCGGACGGCGGCTGCCCTCCTCCAGCGGAGGAATCCGAGCCTTCCGCCAACAATCCGCCGCCGTTCAGCGGCTGAGAGGCGCCAGGGGTCTGTCCGGGCTTGAATGCGTCGGTGACCGTGCCCGCGCCGGAATCCCAGGAGGCCATCGTCACACCGTCGGGCTGCGGGAAGTTCAGGACTGGCCGGTTCTGAAGTGCTGCGGCCATGAAATCGTGCCAGATGGGGGCGGCCACCGCGGCGCCCGTCTCATTGTCGCCAAGGCTCGTCGGGTTGTCGAAACCCACCCAGACCACGGTCACCAGGTCCGGGGTAAATCCCGAAAACCAGGCATCCTGGAAATCCTGGCTGGTCCCGGTCTTGCCTGCGATCGGGCGTTTGATGCCTGCGACCGCGGGCACCCCGGTCCCCCGACGCACCACGCCTTCCATCATGTTCACCACCTGGTACACGCTTTGCGGGTCAGCCACCTGTTTGCGGTTGTCGGAAAGGTCGGGCGGAGCATCCGGATTGTCGCATGCAGTGCATTCCGGATCCGCGGGGCGCCAGACGACGTGACCCTCCCGGTCCTGCACGCTGTCAATCATCACCGGGGCCACTAGCCGGCCGCCCTCGTCAAGCGTGGCGTAGGCGCCAGCCTCCTTCAGCACGGTCGTATCGACGGCCCCCAGGGCAGCCGGCAGCACCCGGGGCATGTGATCGACCATGCCGAGGGCCTCGGCGGTCTGAGCAACCGAGGCCATGCCGATGCGCTGAGCGACCCGCAAAGTCACAAGGTTCAGCGACTGCTCCAGCGCGACGCGCAGCGAGGTCGGCCCGCCGAAATTGCCCTCGAAATTATGCGGCCGCCATACGCCGGCGTTGCCCTGGTAAACCACGATCGGCGCATTCAGGAAGCGGTCGCTTGGCGAAAGCCCCTTTTCCATCGCCGTCAGATAGACGATCGGCTTGAAACTGCTGCCCGGCTGCCTTTGCGCCTGGGTGGCGCGATTGAACTGGCTGGCATCGAAGCTCCAGCCGCCAACCAGCGCCAGAACGCGCCCTGTTGTCGGGTCAAGGCAGACCAGTGCCCCTTCGACCTTTGGTATCTGACGCAGCACCATCCGTTCCGGGTTGGAGCCGCCGCCTTCCGGCTCCACCATCACCACGTCGCCCGGCTGCACCAACTCCGTGATAGAGCGATAGGCGGCATTCTGCTTGCCCTCCGGGGTCATCGGGCGATGCCAGACCTCGTCGCCGAGGCGGATGACGCCGCTGTGCTGCACCGAGGCTGTGTCGGTACTTTGAAGCCACGCCACGTGTGCCTCTGCCGGCGAAGCCGAGAGGACGACCGCGAGCTGCCAGTTCGGTAGTATTCCTGCCGGACGATCGACCTTTGCCAGAGCGGACGCCCAATCCTGTGACAGATTGATGCCCGCCAGATGAGCGACGGGTCCCCGCCAGCCGCCCATTTTGTGGTCGTAAGCCATAAGGCCGTCGCGCACGGCCCGGTCCGCCTCGGTTTGCAGCTGAGGATTCAGCGTGGTCTGAACGGTCAGCCCACCCTCGTTGGTCATGTCGTTGCCGAACCGCGCCACCAATTGGCGCCGCACATCCTCTGCCATCCAATCGGCCCCGGGAATCGGGGCGGGCTTCTGGAACTGGACGGCTGCGAGCGGCTCGGTCTTTGCCGCCGTGGCCTGCGCCGCTGTGATGGCGCCGTCCTCCGTCATGCGGTCGAGCACCCAATCCCGCCTCCCCTTGGCCGCGGCCGGGTTACGAAACGGGTTGTAGTTGGTCGGCGCCTTGGGCAACGCGGCAAGCATCGCGTCTTCTGCCAGCGAAAGCTCGTTCATTGGCTTGTTGAAGTAAGTCTGCGCCGCTGCCGCCACCCCGTAGGCGCCTTGGCCGAGGTAGATTTCGTTCAGGTATATCTCCAAAATCTTCGGCTTGCTCAGCGCCGACTGCATGCGCAGCGCGAGCACCGCCTCTTCCATTTTGCGGGTCAGATCCATGCGGTCGCCCAGCAGCATGTTCTTTGCCACCTGCTGGGTGATCGTCGATGCGCCAACCGGACGGCGGCCGCTATTGAAATGCATCAGGTCGTAAACCCCAGCCCGGGCGATCGCCAGGGGATCAATGCCGGGATTCGTCCAGAAGTTCTGGTCTTCGGCGGCGATAAATGCCGCCTGGAGCTTGTCGGGGATGGCCGAATAAGGCACGAAGATCCTGCGCTGGGTTGCCAGTTCGGCAAGCAGCTGGCCATTCCCGGCGTAGATGCGGCTCATGACAGGCGGCTGGTAGGCCTTGAGGCCGTCGACGCTGGGCAAATCGGCCGTCAGTCGATGCCACAGCCCGTAACCCGCGGCACCCCCTGCCAGCAAGACCACCACGCCAAGCCCAGCCACGCCGGCGAGCAGCTTCCGGAACACACGCCGCTTCCGCCGCGCCGGTCTCACGACCGGCCGGGATCGATTCTTTCGCACGAGCGGTTCGCCAGCTTTCAGGGGTCCGGTCATGGCAAAGATTGATATGGCCCTGATTCGTCGGGAGGGCCAGCGCCTTGCTTCAGCCCCGCATCTCTCCGGTACGCATACCGGCGAACCATGCGTCCACCGCCTGCTTCATCGCCGCCGCAACGCGCGCCCGATGAGCTGGCTGCCGCAGGAAGGACTCATCCTGCCGGTTCGACATGAATCCCATCTCCACCAGCACGCTCGGGATATCCGCCGCGGTCAGCACGACAAACCCGGCATGCCGGTCCGGGTTAGGCAACATGGAGACCTGCTCGCTCAGGTTCTGCACCACGTCACGGGCCATCCGTATCGAGCCCGCCTTGGTCTCCCGCTGCACAAGACTGACCAGGATGCGCGCCACATCCGGAGAGACCTGCTTATAGGCAGGCCCAAGGTAACGGTCGGCACTGTTTTCGCGGGTCGCCAGCGCCGCCGTCTGGGCATCCGAGGCGGACTCCGACAGCGTATAGACGCTCGCCCCGCGCACGTCGTGGTCCGTCAGCGCGTCCGCATGCATGGACACGAAAAGCGATGCCCCGTGCTTGCGGGCAATCTCGACGCGCTGCTCCAGCGGGATGAATTCGTCCTGGCTCCGCGTCATCAGCACCCGGTACTGGCCACCGGACTCGAGCAGCGATTTCAATGTCAGCGCGGCGGCCAGCGAGATATGCTTCTCATAGGTCCCGGAAACGCCGATCGCACCGGGATCCTTTCCGCCGTGCCCTGGATCAAGCATGACCAGAGGCGCCGTCTTCGGCGGCGTCCGGCGGGCCCTTGCCGAGGACAGAAAGGTCCCGAAGACGCCGATCGAGGCGCCAATATGCCCCAGCAGCAGCCGGCGGCTCGACAGCGCGTGGAAACCCATAGCGCGACTCCTAAACCAGAACTCTGTGGTTCAGGCACCTTACACTTTGATCAGGGGCGTTTTCACCCCGACAAATGTTGCAGATCCGCTTCGTACAGAGGGCGCCTGGGTTGCCCGGCGCGCACTCGCAGCGCATCTTCCGTGGGTTGGGGGTCATCGAGGCCAATGCGCACGCATCGCATCGCCGCAGTTCCGGGAGACGGCATCGGCCCGGAGGTTATCGAGGCCGGGCTGGAGGTGCTGGAAGCAGTCGCCGCCCGTGACGGTGGCTTTGAGCTGAAAATCGATCGCTATGGCTGGGGATCAGAATGGTACCGCCAGCGTGGCGTCATGATGCCCCCTGACGGGCTGGCCTGGCTGCGGAGCACCGATGCGATCTATTTCGGCGCGGTCGGTGATCCGAACATCCCGGACCATATCACACTGTGGGGCCTGCGCCTGGCGATCTGCCAGGGATTCGACCAATACGCCAATGTCCGTCCGGTCCGAATCCTGCCCGGCATCGTCTCACCCCTGCGCGACGCGGTTCCGGGCGACCTCGACTGGGTGATCATCCGCGAAAACAGCGAAGGCGAATATGCGGGACAGGGCGGGCGGACGCATCGCGGCCTGCCGGAAGAGGTCGCAACCGAAACCGCAATTTCACCCGCCGCGGCGTCGAACGGATCATGCGCTACGCGTTCGAGACCGCACGCTCGCGCCTACGCAAGCACCTGACGGTGGTCACCAAATCAAATGCCCAGCGGCACGGCATGGTCTTCTGGGATGAGATTGCGGCCCTGGTCGCCCACGACTACCCCGACGTCACCTGGGACAAGGAGCTGGTCGATGCGATGACCATGCGAATGGTGCGCCGGCCGAAGACGATCGACACTGTTGTCGCGACCAATCTTCATGCCGACATCCTTTCCGACCTCGCCGCGGCCCTGGCGGGTTCACTCGGCATACCACCAACGGGAAACATCGACCCGGAGCGGCGGTCGCCGTCGATGTTCGAGCCGATCCATGGCTCCGCTTTCGACATCACCGGGAAGGGAATCGCCAATCCCGTGGGAAGTTTCTGGACGGCTGCAATGATGCTGGAGCATCTGGGCGAGAAGCCCGCCGCTGGGCTACTGACGCAAGCCGTCGAGCAGGTGTGCTCAGCCGGGCAGGTCACGCCCGATCTTGGTGGCACGGCCACCACCACCGACGTGACCCGGGCGGTCTGCGAGGCGATCCGCGGGATGAACCGATAGGTTTTACCTGCTTAATCCCGCTTTTGCTGAGGCTGCGCCGCCTGGCTGCTCTGCTGCTCCGGGTGATGGGCTTTGCCCAGGGTGATGCCGCTGCTCGGCGAGCCGGGCTGATTCCAGGACTGCACCTCCGACGGGGATGCGGTTTTGGCATTGGGCATCTTTGGCTTCGATGGGCCGAAATCTTGTCCCGGGGAATTTGCCAGAGCCGGAGCGGCCATCAGCATGCCCGCTGCAAGGGTGATTAAAAGCGCCTTCATTTTGGTCGATCCTCGTGTTGCATGAAACAGCGGTGCGCTTACGGCTTGCAATACGTGCAGCCGCGGATGCGAGTTGCCCCCTGATCCTGGGCGTTATCGAATGCCTCTGACCGGGTGGCATAGGGCCCGATCCAGAATCCCGTGTTGCTCGTCCTGCGTGTTCCGTTCGCAGTGTTCATGCTTAAGGGAAAGCGGCATCGAGCCCGGTGCACCACAACCCATTCATCCGATTTGCGGACATATGCGTAAAAACCTTGCGCCTCGGTCCAGTCCGCGTGCGACATAAGCGGCCTCCACACATCTCTTTCTTCCCGGCAAACGCGCGCCTGAGAATTCGGGTCGTGTTACGATATGATTAGGCGCCTGACTTCTGCGTGAGATCAAAGCGTGATCGCCCGCCACAAGCGTGAATGCCCATTCCGACGACTGACAACGCCCAAACACTAAGGCCCAGCCAAAACATGACGCGCGCGGCGGGTCTCACAAACGGAAGCTCAAACGCCGTTTCGAACTGCAAAGTCGCAGCCGCGTACATCCCGATGGGAAACGCCACGGACCACAGCTCGACGGAGTATCGGACCGGGCGCGCACGGGCCAGATGCTTCCAGGCGAACAACAGCACCAGCAGCGGGATCCAGAACGTGGCATCCGCCCAGAAGACGGTCACGATCGGAGAGATCAGGGCGCGGAGGGGAAAGGTGCCGATTGCGAGATCGGGCTGCTGCATCAGCTTGCCGCCGGCCAACACCGTAATCGCGGCGGCGCCCGCGTTTATCCACCAGGGACCGGCGATCTCACTCGGTGACATCGGCACAAATGCAAACCGGTAAAAGATCACCGAGGCGAGTATCGTATAATAGAACCAGCCGAGTATCAGCCAGACATAGCAGAAGAACACCAGTGCGGGCGGCGCGCCGGTGATCGGGAGCACATCGCTGCCCAGCACCGCCAGCGATGCAGTGGAAACCACTACGAGCAACCAGGATCCGGTCAGGCCTTTTTCCAGCGGCGGCTTGTCTCGCCCCTCCGTCATCGTGACCAGGAAGCAGTAGATCAGACACACCCAGGCGAGAACGGCGACGAAAAACAGCGCCAGCACGAAGCTTCCCGAAATCCCGAAAGCCGCTGCGTCGCTGCCCACGATGCTGGTGGCCGCCACGATCGTCAGGAAACCAGGCCCGGTTTCATGATGCCGCAATTCCTGCCACAGCAGCCACGGCGCGCAGGCGGTCCGCAGCCCACCGCAGATCCATACGATTCCGTAAGCAAGCAGACTTATGCCGAACAGCACGCCCGCAAGCACAAAGTCCCCCAGTTGCAATCCAGCGATTACCAGTATTCCGGTGGCCATCACAAAGCTGAAATACGAGGGAAAGGGTGATCCCAGGCGGTCGAGAAGCCTCCTCGCAACCTCCGCCACGGTCCCTCCTTTAAGCATCATCCGGCGGAGCGCTTCGGCGCTCCGCCGATAAGATGATGCGTCTTCAACAACTTCTAAGCAGACTTGCGTGGTACAAGCCACGAATGTCTGCTTAAGCGGCCTGAACAACCGAAGGGAGCATGGCGGGGATCGGTCGCCAAGCTATCACAACGGCCGGGGTTTCGCGGGCCGGATGGCCGCCCCACCTACGCTGTACCGCAAGAACCAACGGAGGTTGGGATGGGTCCCTTCCCGCACGACGCGCCCCCCGCCCGGATCACGCCGGACAATCCGATGGGCACCGACGGTTTTGCCTTTGTCGAGTTTGCACATCCGCAATACGACACATTGCAGGCGCTGTTCCGGCTCCTGGGGTTTGCCTGCGTCGCAAAGCATCGGACCAGGAACATCACCCTTTGGCGGCAGGGAGGAATAAATCTGCTGGCCAACGCGGATTCCGGCAGCCACGCTGCGGGATTTGTGCAGAAGCACGGTCCTTGCGCGCCTTCCATGGGATTTCAGGTCGCCGACGCCCAGCATGCGTTCAAGCGCGCGCTGGAGCTCGGGGCCACGCCCGCAAACCCGGAGGAGGGCCGAAAGACTCTGGACGTGCCAGCTATCGAAGGCATCGGTGGCAGCCTGATTTATCTGGTGGACCGGTATGGAGCGAAGGGTTCGGCTTTCGATCCGGACTTCCGGTGGAACGGCCCGAGCAATCCATCTCCGGACGGTCACGGACTCTATTTCGTCGATCACCTGACGCACAATGTCGGCCGTGGCCGGATGGATTACTGGGCGGATTTCTATCGGCGCCTTTTCAGCTTCCGCGAGATCCGCTATTTCACGATAAAGGGCGAATACACCGGGCTTTATTCACGCGCCCTCTGCAGTCCGGATGGGAAGATAAGAATCCCCATCAACGAATCCGCCGACGAGCACAGCCAGATCGAGGAATATCTGCGCGCCTACAAAGGCGAAGGCATCCAGCACATCGCGTTCGGCTGCCGAGATGTCTGCGCGGCAGTCGAGGCGTTGCGCAAAGACGGCGTGGCGTTCATGCCGCAACCTCCGGAGACGTACTACGAGCAGGTGGAGCAGCGCATTCCGGAACATGGTGAGGATCTGGAGAGGCTGCGGCGAAACGGCATTCTGATAGACGGGGAGGGCGCCGTTGCACTGGGTGACAAGGCCGGCAAAATGACCAAGGTGCTACTACAGATCTTCTCCGCCACCCTGCTCGGTCCGATTTTCTTCGAGTTCATCCAGCGCAAGGGCGACGAAGGCTTCGGGGAGGGCAATTTCAGCGCCCTGTTTCGCGCCATCGAGGAAGATCAGGTGCGGCGGGGCGTAATCGCCGCCTGACGCCGAGTTCCAAGGGCCTGCCTCCGACCAGGTGCTCGCGTTGACAGAAAGCAGCGGGCGCGCGCAGTTTCCGCCCGCGCGGGAGGGGAGGCAAATCCATGGCCAAGGGCAACGGCAACGACTCAAACCCCGACGGGCGACTGCGCAGCCGCCGGTGGTTCGACAACCCCGCCGACCCTGCGATGACGGCGTTGTATGTCGAGCGTTACCTGAATTACGGGATCACCCGTGAAGAGCTGCAGGGCGGCAAACCGATCATCGGCATCGCCCAGACCGGCTCCGACCTGGCCCCTTGCAACCGACACCATCTGGACCTGGCGCGCCGCGTTCGCGACGGCATCCGCGACGCCGGCGGCATTCCGCTGGAGTTTCCGCTGCACCCGATCCAGGAAACCGGCAAGCGTCCCACCGCCGCGCTGGACCGCAATCTTGCGTATCTGGGGCTGGTGGAGGTCCTGCACGGCTACCCGATCGACGGCGTTGTTCTGACCACAGGGTGCGACAAGACCACGCCTGCCTGCCTGATGGGCGCGGCCACGGTGAATATCCCAGCCATCGTGCTGTCCGGCGGACCGATGCTCGACGGCTGGTGGCAGGGCCGCCTTTCCGGTTCCGGCACCATCGTCTGGGAAGGCCGCAAGCTCTACGCGGAGGGCAAAATCGACTACGAGGAGTTCATGAAGATGGTGGCCTCCTCGGCGCCGTCGGTGGGCCATTGCAACACGATGGGCACCGCCACCTCGATGAATTCGCTGGCGGAGACGCTCGGGATGTCGTTGCCGGGCTGCGCGGCTATTCCTGGCCCATACCGTGAACGCGGCCAGATGGCGTACGCCACCGGCCGGCGCATCGTGGAGATGGTGCACGAGAATCTCCGCCCCTCGGACATCATGACCAGGAAGGCGTTCGAAAACGCCGTGGTCGCCGCGGCCGCCCTCGGGGCTTCCTCGAATTGTCCAATCCACATGGTGGCGATCGCCCGCCACATGGGCGTTGACCATACGGTCGAGGACTGGCAGCGCCTGGGCCCGGACATTCCGCTGTTGGTGGATCTGCAGCCTGCCGGTCGTTTTCTGGGTGAGGCGTTCCATCGCGCCGGTGGCGTGCCCGCCGTGCTCAAGGAACTGCTGAATGCCGGCAAGTTGCACGGCGACGCCATGACAGTCACCGGCCGCACCGTCGCGCAAAACCTTGAAGACGTGCCGGAGCCCGATCGGGAGGTCATCCGCCCCTATAGCAAGCCGCTGAAGGAGGCAGCCGGTTACGTTGTCATGTCCGGCAACCTGTTCGACAGCGCGGTGATGAAGATCAGCGTCATCGACCAGGATTTCCGTAAGCGCTTCCTCTCCCATCCGGACCGGCCGAACGTGTTCGAAGGAAAGGCGATCGTCTTCGAAGGCCCGGAGGACTACCACGAGCGCATCGAGGACCCCGATCTCGGCTGCGATGACCAGTCCGTGCTGGTCATCCGCAACTGCGGCCCGGTGGGCTATCCCGGGAGCGCCGAAGTGGTGAACATGCAGCCTCCCGCCAGTCTGTTGAAGCAGGGTGTTCAGACTTTGCCCACGATGGGTGATGGGCGCCAGTCAGGGACCTCCGGCAGCCCGTCGATCCTCAACGTCACGCCGGAAGCCGCGGTTGGCGGCGGTCTGGCGCTGCTGAAGACCGGGGATAAGATCCGTATCGATCTGAACAATCGCAAGGTCGATGTGCTGCTTCCGGCGGGCGAACTCGAAGCGCGTCGAGCGGCGTGGAAGCCGGCAAAGCCGGATCACAAGACACCGTGGGAGGAAATCTACCGCTCGATGGTGGGGCAACTGGGCACCGGCGCCTGCCTGGAGCCCGCGACGCTGTATCTGAACGTCATCGAAACACGCGGTGAATTGAGGAACAACCACTGATGGCAAATGGGCTGAAACCCGGACGCCTGGACGGCAAGACCGCTTTCGTCACTGCGGCCGCGCAGGGTATCGGGCGAGCGACCGCCCTGGCATTCGCCGCCGAGGGTGCACGAGTTATCGCCACCGATATCAACGAGGAGCTGCTGCACCAGATCGCGTCAGACCACATCAGGACCGCCAGGCTGAATGTGCTGCACGCCGCGGATATCGCGGACGCAGCCGACGATGCAGGGCCGGTTGATATCCTGTTCAACTGTGCGGGCTTTGTGCATCAGGGCACAGTGCTGGAGGCCTCGGTCGAGGATTGGGAGTTCGGGTTTCAGCTGAATGCCCGGTCGATGTTTTTGACCATGCAGGCTTTCCTGCCAGGGATGCTGGAACGCGGCGGCGGATCGATCATCAACATGGCCTCGGTGGCAAGCAGCGTGAAGGGCGTGGTGAACCGCTGCGTCTATTCGGCGACAAAAGCTGCTGTAATCGGTCTGACGAGGTCGGTTGCGGCGGATTTCATATCGAAGGGGATCCGCTGTAACTGCATTTGTCCGGGCACCGTGCACACCCCAAGCCTGGACGAGCGGATCGCATCCAACGCGTCGGAGGCAGGATCTGAGGAGGCGGCCAGGGCTGCGTTCATCGCACGGCAGCCGATGGGCCGGATGGGCACGCCGGAGGAGATCGCGGCGCTTGCGGTCTATCTGGCGAGTGACGAGGCGCAGTTCGTGACCGGGCAGTCGGTCGTGATCGATGGTGGGATGACATTGTAAGTTCAACCCGCCGTCATTGCGAGGGCCGAAGGTCCGAAGCAATCTCGGGCGGAGGTCGGTTCAATCTGCCGGTCCTCATTGCTGCATGAACGGGAGTTGCCTATGAAACTTCTTCGTTACGGTCCGCCAGGGGCTGAGAAGCCTGGACTGCTCGACAGCAACGGCGACATCCGCTGCCTGTCCTCTGTCGTGCGGGACATCGACGGGTTCGCGCTGTCGGACGCCGCCCTGGCGATGATCCGAAGCGTAGAGCCCAGGACCCTGCCCAAGATCGATCCCACATGTCCGGCTTGGTCTCCTGCGTCGCGCGGCCGGTGAACTATATCTGCGTCGGCCTCAATTACTCGGACCACGCGGAGGAAACCGGGATGCCGATCCCGAAAGAGCCGATCATCTTCCTGAAATCCTTGGGCGCGCTCTCCGGGCCGAACGACGACGTGATCATGCCGCACGGCTCGAAGAAGCTGGATTGGGAAGTCGAGCTGGGCATCGTTATCGGCAAAAAGGCCCGCTATGTCGCCGCGCATGAATGGGACCAGTATGTCGCAGGTTATTGCGTCTGCAACGATGTATCCGAGCGCGAATTCCAGCTGGAACGCGGCGGCACCTGGGACAAGGGCAAGGGCTGCGACACGTTTGGCCCAACCGGTCCCTGGGTGGTTACGAAGGACGAGGTGCCGGACCCGCAGAACCTCCGCATGTGGACCGAAGTTGATGGCAAGCGGATGCAGGACGGCCACACGAAAACGATGATCTTCGATTGCCGAAAGCTGGTCAGCTACATCAGCCACTTCATCACGCTTTATCCCGGCGACATCATTTCAACCGGAACGCCTCCGGGGGTGGGTTCCGGGAAAAAGCCGGAGCCGATCTTCCTCAAGCCTGGCCAGACGATGCGTCTGTCGGTCGAAGGACTCGGGGTCCAGACGCAACGCATTGTTGAGGGCTGATCCGGCGGCATCCCGCCTTCCTCTGCTGGAGGGGGCGCGCGCGGATGGAAGCCGTGCCGATGACCCGCGTCTTTTCCAGGAAGATTGCCAGATCGGTGCACAGACCGGTTCGATGGGAAGAACGGTCCTTGCGCTCCTCCTGTTTGCCACCCTGCTCCGCGTCGGGTTCGCCTGGGCGCTCGGACTAGGCGTTGACGAGAGCTACATGGTCGCGGCCGGACGCGTGATCCGCTGGGGGTATTTCGACCACCCACCCGCTTCCTGGTGGATGCAATGGGCCGCCGCGCATCTGTTCGGTGTGGAATTGCCGCTGGCGGTTCGGACGCCGTTCATTCTCTGTTTCGCGGTTTCCACCTGGCTCATGTACCGCCTTGGCGTGGCAGTTGCGGGCGAGCGCGCGGGGCTCTGGGCAGCGGTGGCGTTCAACCTGTCGCCGGTATTCGGCGTGACGACCGGAACGTGGGTGCTGCCGGACGGCCCGCTCGACGCCGCATTGCTGGGCACTGCGCTCTGCCTGATGCATGCCCTGGCAGCCCGGGGCGCCGTGGCCTGGGGCTGGTGGGTCGGCGCCGGCATCTGCGCGGGCCTGGCCTTGTTCTCCAAATACACCGCCATCCTGACCATCGGCGGCGCGTTTCTTTACCTTCTAACGAGCGGCCTCCATCGGCGCTGGCTGGTGCACCCCGCTCCATATCTCGCCGCCGCCGCTGCCGCGGCGATCTTTGTACCGGTGATCACGTGGAACGCCGCGCATGGCTGGGCTTCGTTCGTCTTCCAGGGCGACCGTGCCGGGAACTTCGCCTTCCGCCCCGCGCAGTTCTTTGTGGCGCTCGGGGGCGAGGCGCTCTTCGTGCTGCCCTGGATCTGGGTCGGGATGATCGCAGCCTGCATTCCCGTCGTCCGGCAGCGAACCACGAATTGGCGCGGATGGCTCCTGGTCTGCCTCGCGGCCCCACCGATTGTTCTGTTCGCGCTGGTCGCAGTCTGGTCGGAGCACCGCGTCCTGTTCCACTGGGCTGCTCCTGGCTACCTGATGCTGTTCCCGTTGCTCGGGGCCTGGATTGCCGAACGTGAGAGCACCCGACGGATGCGTGGCGCGATCATGGGAACGGCCGTGCTGGTCATCGCACTGGTCGGGTTGGTTTCTGCCCAGGTGCGGCTCAACTTTCTCCATCCGGTCATCACGGCCTTCGCCCGTCACGACCCGGACCTGGAGGCGATCGACTGGACCGGCCTCCGCGGTCAACTTTTGGCTCAGGGCATGCTCCAGCCGGGCGCTGTTGTCGCGGCCACGGACTGGCGGGATGCCGGAAAAATCGCCTACGCCCTTGGACCCGACGTAGCGGCCACCTGCCTGTGCACGGATGCGCGGGAACTGGGTTTCACCTACCCGGCCTCGGAATATGTCGGGCATGACATCGTCGTGCTGGCGTTGGACCATCCCGAACGGGTGCGCCGCGAGCTGTCACCTCTGTTCGATGCCATCAAGACGGAGCCTGAGATGATGATTTCACTTGATGGCACGCCGGTGCAGCCCGTTACCGTATTCAAGGGGATCCGGCTGCGCCGGGCGCCTTAAAAGGGCTCCAACGGTGTTCAGCATCCGCCTCTACGACAGCCTCGGCTCGACCCAGGATGAGGCAGCCAGGCTTGTTGCCGAGGGAGCGCCGCATGGCACGGTCGTGAGCGCAACGAGGCAGACGGCCGGCCGCGGGCGGCATAGGCGAAGCTGGGCAAGTCCGCCCGGAAACGTCCACATGACCGTCGTTCTTCGGCAAGGCGTGTCCGACGCGCGCGCGCCGGGGCTTGGGTTCGTTGCGGCGCTTGCTGTTGGGGATGCGATCCAGGCGCTTGTCCCGTGTCGCCCGATGCTCAAATGGCCCAATGATGTACTCGTGGACGGCGCCAAAATCTCCGGCATTCTCGTCGAGCAGTCAGCCTCTGCCGTGCTGATCGGGATCGGAGTGAACGTGCGCCATGCACCCAGGGGAACCGCCTATCCGGTCACCTGTCTGGGGCCCGAAATCGATCCTGCCCACGCTCGCACCCAGGTTCTGGAGAGGCTGGGGCTGCGGCTTTTGCAGTGGCAGGAGCATGGATTTGGGGCCATCCGCACCGATTGGCTGCATCGGGCGCACCCGATCGGCACGAAGCTGTCGGTCGCCGGATCCGCGTCCGTTCAGGGACGATTTGCAGGGATAGGTACGGACGGCGCGCTGCTGCTGATGACTCACGACGGAGTACGGCGTCTGTTCGCCGGCGACGTGGCGATCTTGTGAGCCGTCGCAACCGCGCTTGGACGCAGTCGTTTCAGAGGCGAAGGAGCAACACCATGATTCGACGTTTGTTCTTCGTTGCGCCGCTCTGCCTCATGTTCGCCGCGCCGGCGCTGGCGCAGGGCGTGCCGGGCGCCACGCCCAACCCTCCGCTCCACCCGCATGTGAACCGCCCCGGCAACTGGCAGCGGAGTTGGAATGCGAATGCTCTTAACGGCACGGGGGCAGCCCCAGCGGGGCAGAACGGCGCCAGCGGGTCGGTCGCCGGTCACGGGAACACCAATGCCTTCGACGCGAATCCGGCAAACCATGCGAACGGCAACGCGTTCGGCACGACCGCTTTCGGCAATGGCAACACGAATGCCTTCGGTCGGAGCAAGTCGGCGAACGATAACGCCAACCGGCTGGCGGGGTCCCTCCCCACCCAGACAAGCCACGGGAAATGGTTTGAAACCGGCCCCAATCCCCCTGAGACCGCTCCAAGGCAGTAACCCTGACGGATGCGGGAAGCAGCCGTCCGCCCGGCCGACATAATCGAAACCGATGTCCCGGCGCGCCTGGACCGGCTGCCCTGGGCGCGATTTCACTGGTTGGTTGTTTGCGCACTGGGAATCGCATGGATCCTGGACGGACTTGAAGTAACGCTGGTCGGATCGCTCTCCGCGGCAATTGCCCACAGTCCGGTTTTGCGAATGTCGGCGACCCAGGTCGGCGCAACCGCCAGCGCCTACCTGGCGGGCGCCGTATCCGGCGCATTGGTGTTCGGGTATTTGACCGACGTGCTCGGCCGCAAGCGGCTGTTCAGCGTCACCGTGGTGATTTATGTCCTCGCGACGCTGGCCACCGGCGCTTCCTGGAATTTCTGGTCATTCGCGCTGTTCCGCTTCCTGACCGGCGCGGGGATCGGCGGTGAATATGCCGCGGTCAACGCCGCCATCCAGGAACTGATTCCAGCGCGGAAGCGCGGGTTCACCGACCTGGTGATCAATGGCAGCTTCTGGATCGGCGCAGCCATCGGCGCCGGGGGGTCGGTTGTCGTACTCGATCCGCGCATTCTTCCGCCCGAATGGGGCTGGCGCGTAGCCTTCGTCATCGGCGGCGTTCTGGGGATAATCGTGCTGTTCCTCCGCCGCTGGATTCCCGAAAGCCCCCGCTGGCTCATGACTCACGGTCGCCCGCAGGAGGCCGAAGCCGTCGTCAGCGGCATAGAGGCCCGCGTCGAGCATGAGACCGGGCGCAAGCTGCCGGAAATTCCCCCGCTCCGGATCAGGCTGCGCACCGATGTTCACTCCTGGTTCGCGGCCGGCTTCCGTTCCCTGTTTACTCTCTACCGTCAGCGCACCGTACTTGGCGTGGTGCTCATGGCCACCCAGGCCTTCTGCTACAATGCCGTATTCTTCACCTACGCGCTGATCCTGACCGACTTCTACAAAGTCCCCGCCGATAGCGTCGGGCTGTTCATCCTGCCCTTTGCCGCCGGCAACTTTCTCGGCCCCCTCGTCCTCGGGCGCCTGTTCGACACAATCGGCCGCCGACCCATGATCGCCTCGACCTACGCAATCTCCGGCGTTCTGATGGCCATCACCGGATGGCTGTTCGCCACCGGCGATCTTTCGGCCACGGCGCAGACCGCTGCCTGGACAGTGATCTTTTTCTTCGCCTCCGCCGCCGCCAGTTCTGCCTACCTGACTGTGGGTGAAAGCTTTCCCTTGGAGGTCCGGGCCGTTGCGATCGCCCTGTTCTACGCCTTCGGCACCGCCCTTGGCGGCATCGCTGGGCCTGCGCTGTTCGGTGCGCTCATCGAAAGCGGCTCGCGCGTGTCCATCATGTGGGGTTACCAGCTCGGCGGCGTTTTGATGATCATCGGCGCCATCACCGCTGCCGTCCTGGGCGTTCGCGCCGAGCGCCGCCCGCTAGAGGAGGTCGCCCGTCCGCTCTCGGCGGCCTGAATCGCGGCCCAAGACCGAATGTCCTCCTTCGATCTGGCCGCGTTCCTGCTGCTGATCGCCGCCAACGCCGGTTTATGCCGTCCCGCCTTTACCATAAGGTTTGCACCATAAGGCTTTGCGCCACACGGTGGTAATTTGCCCGATATCAAGTTTTGCTTGGAATGGCCGTCGGAAAGTGCGATGTTAAACCCGGAATTCCGAAGGAATCCGGGTAGGGAACCGCGGACGATTTGTTCAGAACTGCACGCTTGGCGGCGTCTAACTCGGAACGGACGGCCAACCCGATTCTTGCCTGCGACCTCGTCAACTAGGCCATTCGGGGTACCCCATGAAGCAGAGCCTTTCTCAAATTGCGCTTAAGACATTGGTCCTAGCCCTCGCGATCGTCATCTCCTCGGTCGGGAGCGCGCAGGCAGACAATGTCCTTAGGGACGGCTCAACGTTCTTGCTTGAATCGCTTGGCACCATTCCGGGCTCCAGATGGCTCGATGGCCAAACAGTGGGCGGTACGGTCGGTCTTGCTCCGAGATTCGGAGAGCCGTTCAGCGGAACAGTTTGGGAGCCTCATGGGGTCGGGCATCGCTTGTTCAGCCTGCGCAACCTTGGCGACATCGAGGGCGCACGCTGGCTGACCTGCCGAGCGGACACTGGCGCCGTAACTCTGTCCCACAGTGCAACTGTGGCGCCGCCGGCAACGACCGTCTGGCGCGTGGAGGAGCTGGACAACGGCATCATAGGCTTGGCATGTGGAGGGGCCGGAACTTTATGGCTTGATGGTCGAACGCAAACCGGCGCCATTGGCCTCGCGCCGTCACACTCTCCCCCGTTCACCGGTGCCCGGTGGCGCCTGCACGAGATTCGAGCTGCAGACGTCCTGACCAATCGCGGTGACAATTCTCGCACCGGCGCCTTCCTCTCGGAAACCGTACCTGACTCCGGCGTTCCTGAAGTCCGGTCGGTTCGGCAAGCTGTTCACGCGCGACGTCGAAGGGCAGGTCTTTGCGCAGCCGCTCTTCATGGAGAACCTGCTGATCGGTGGCCGCAACCATAACGTTATCTTTGTGGCGACGACCCAAAACTACGTCTACGCCTTCGACGGCGATGACGACCAAGCGAATAGCGGCCCTCTCTGGAAAAGCGGCCAGCTCGGGTCTCCGGTGCCGCGCAGCGACGTGGTCGCCGACACTTTGATCGATCCTGCGATTGGCATCATCAGTACGCCGGTCATCGATCGTGCGAGCGCAACGATCTTCGTTGCGGCGAAGTCGAAGCGGATCGACACCATTACCGATCAAGCAGAGCTGGCAACAGACGACATCGTCACAATCCAGACCCAAGGCAATACCCCGGGCCCGTCCTGGATGAACGCAATTACCGGCAATGGCACTGTCGCGCTAGTGCCGCAGTTCGGCGGTGACATATTGACCGGCACCTGGTGGCAGGTTGCACGCCATGATGGTGCGGTGTCGCTCCGCAGCCTCGGCAGGCTCGTCGGGCCAACTACCCCAGTCTGGTTGGACGGCCGCACTGCGGACGGCACGGTGGGACTCGCCCCCAACTTCGCGCCGCCGTTTACAGGAGCCTCGTGGCGGCTTGCCTCCTTCGAGGGCCGCGGCTTCACGATGCAGACGCTCGGCACGATTCCTGGCCCCACCTTCCTCGATGGACGCACACTAGATGGCACGGTCGCCCTCATTCCGACCGTTGACGCGGCGCACAGCGGTGCTGTGTGGCGCATTCAACGCCATTCGTACCACAATGTCCTCTATGCTCTTGACGTTTTGACGGGTCGAACCAAGGGTTCGGTTGAGATCGGGGCATCAAATACTTCGTTCGTGCAAAAGTGGCAGCTAAACCGGCCCGGGCTGCTGCTCGCGAATGGATCCGTCTACGCCGCTTTCGGCGCACACGCTGACCAAGGACCTTGGCACGGATGGGTGTTCGCCTTTCGCGCAGACAATTTACAACCGCAGGGTTTCCTCAATACCACCCCAGGCGGGGTTGGGGCCGGACTGTGGCAATCCGGTACAGGTCTGGCTGCCGACGAAGAAGGTCTGATCTACATGATGACGGGAAACGGGCGTGCCGCGCCTGGAACGCCCGATCTCACAAACAGCTTCGTGCAGCTACGGCACGACCCTGTTGGAGGTCGTTTTCTGGTGGCTGGCACGTTCCGCGCCGCAACCGGTCAGTCGATCGATCTAAACGTCTGCGACCTTGATCTGGGGTCCTCTGGCCCCGTGCATGTGCCTGGCACGCACACCATCGTTGGTGGCGGAAAGCAAGGCATGCTGTACAATATCGATACGAGCGACATGGCCCACCCACGCCAGGCCTTCATGGCCGCAAGGAACCAATATAACGGTTCCCCGCCGCCGTGCAACGTTTGGCCCGACGTGACGAAATGGCCACACCTGCATGGAGCGCCCGCTCTTTGGGGACCCCTCGCAGACGGGAGCACGCGCGTCTACATGTGGGCGGAACGAGATCGGCTGAAAGGATTTCGTCTCCGAAGCGGCACTCTCGAGACGACCCCGTTCGCCATGTCATCAGACTTAGCACCCGATATGAGCATGCCAGGCGGCGTTCTTTCGATCTCGGCCGATGGCGGCGCGTTTAGAACAGGAATTGTCTGGGCGGCACGGCCCAGCGATTGCCCCGCGGACGACCACTCGCCCATGGACCAGCGCCCGTGCAACGCTCAGTTCAAGATTGTTCCAGGCATCCTGAAAGCGTTTGCTGCAGAAGGCTTGGAGGAGGTTTGGAACAGTTCATCGCCGGCGGAACTCGCTGGGCATGCTTGGCAAATTCAATCCGCCCACCGTTGCACATGGTCGAGTTTACGTTGGAACGTTCGGAAGAAATTGCGGAGCCGGCGGCTGCAACGGTCAGCTGGTTGTTTACGGAGTTCGCCCTGGCACGTGAGCCCCGCATACCCGTTAGCGACCGTCTGAACGAGGGGCGGGACTGGCGATAGCAGCGAAGTCCCCACCCAGGGACGTCCGAAAGTACCCTCTGACCGCGGCTCAGCGCCGGCCTTTACCCAAACAGTTTCAGTCTCCCGCCTACATATCCACCACCGACCCATCCACATGCGGGCGCATCCGTATCGGCCGCGGACGCATGGGGAAACGCCGCTCCGCGTCCGGCACAAGCTCCACCCCGATCCCAGGGCCCTGCGGGATGGCGATGAACCCTCCCTCCTGCTCCGCCAGCCCCGGGGCGAGATCGTTGCCCAGCAACGCTTTGCCGCCGTCGATCTCCGGCGTACGCGTCGGGTATTCCTGGATCGCGAAATTCGGGATGCATGCAGCGATTTGCAGACACGCCGCGGTGCTTACCGGCGATAGCGGATTATGCGGCACCACCCATGCGTCGTGCGCTTCCGCCAGGGCGGCGATCTTCTTCGCCCCCGTAATGCCGCCGCACAGGCAGACATCGGGACGCAGATACTGCACCGCATGGCGGGTCAATAGCGTCTGGAACTGATAAAGACTGGTGAACCGCTCCCCAGTCGCAACGGGGATCGGAATGTGATCCGCGACCCAGGCCATGGCGTCAAAACTGTTCGGCCGCAGCGGGTCCTCGAAGAACATCGGCATATATTTCTCAATCCCCCGCCCCAGCGCGATCGCCTCGGGCGGAGTCGAGTCGGCGATGAATCTCGATACATAGATCCACCTCCGGCCCCACCGCCTCCCGCAGCCGGCGCACATTATCCACCGCCTCGGCGATCTTCGCCGAGTGCGGCTTGTAGTACCGGCGTGGTTTCATCCTCATCAAGCAGCGGATTGAGATGCCCCAGCGCCGTGAACCCGTCGGCCTTCAGCCGCTTCGCTTCTTCGACCAGCGTGCCGATGGTTCGCCCCCTTACATGGCCATACAGCCTGGCTTTGTCGCGCATCTTGCCGCCCAGCAACTCGTAAACCGGCACGCCGTGCAGTTTTCCCTTGATATCCCACAGGGCGATGTCGATCGCCGAAACCGCCCCGCTGATCGCGCCGCCGGTGAAGTGATTGGCGCGCAGCATCACGTTCCAGTGGTGCTCGATGGGGCGTGGGTCCTTGCCCTCCAGGTATTCGGCGTATTTGGCAATGGAGGCCGCGCTGGCCTCCAACTGCCCCCAGGTTCCGGACTCGCCGAGACCCGTCACGCCCTCATCGGTCTCGATACGAACGAAGCAGAAGCGGTCCAGCAGTAAGGGCGTGACCTTGGTTATTTTCATGACCGGTCCTGTTCGTCCCTCCTTGTCTGAGTATTCGATGCTCTGCGATCGGATACTATTTCACCAGCGGGCAGTTATCCTCGCTTAGCGGCCGGAACGCATCATCCGCCGGAATCACCGCCAGCTGCTTGTAATAGTCCCACGGTCCCTTCGATTCCTCCGGCGTCTTCACCTGGAACAGATACAGATCCCGCAGCACCCGCCCGTCGATGCGCAGCTTGCCGTCATGCGTCATGAAATCGTTGATCGGCGCCTCCCGCATCTTTTCCATCACCTTCAGCGGGTCCTTGCTGCCCAGCGCCTTCACCGCTTCAAAGTAATGCTTCAGCGAACTCGCCACGCCCGCCTGGCTCATCGTCGGCTTGTGGTTGATCACCTTCATGAACCGAGCGGACCACGCCCGTGTGGCGTCGTCCTGGTCCCAGTAGAACGCTGAGGTCAGTTGCAGCCCTTGCGCCGTCTTCAGCCCCAGCGCGTGCACGTCGGTGATGAACACCAGCAGCCCGGCCAGTTTCTGCTTTTGCGTCAGCCCGAACTCGGCCGCTTGCTTGATCGAATTCGACGTGTCCGCCCCCGCATTGGCAAGCCCCACCACCTGCGCGCCGGAGGACTGCGCCTGCAGCAGGTAGTTGGAAAAATCCGCCGTGTTCAGCGGCACCAGCGACTGGCCCAGCACCTTGCCACCCATCTTTTCCACCACATTGGCGGTATCCCGCTCCAGCGCATGGCCGAAGGCGTAGTCGGCGGTGATGAAATACCAGGTCTTGCCGCCCTGCTTCACGATAGCCGACCCGGTGCCGTGGGCGAGGGCGTAGGTGTCATAAGTCCAGTGCGCGGCGTAGGGAGAGCAGGACTTGCCGGTGATGTCGGAGGAGCCGGCGCCGCTGAAAAGCACGAGCTTGTGCATCTCCTTCGAGACGCCCTCGACCGCGAGCGCCACCGAGGACGTCGGAACATCGACGATCACATCGACGCCTTCGGTCGAATACCATTTGCGCGCAATGCTGGCGCCAATATCGGGCTTGTTCTGATGGTCGGCATAGACCAGCTCGATTGGCTTGCCGAGCAGCTTCCGGCCGAAATCCTCGATCGCCATCCGGGCGGCTTCGACCGAGCCCTTGCCCCCGATATCGGCATACAGGCTGGACATATCGGTCAGCACGCCGACTTTCACCGGTCCTTCGTCGGATTGTGCATAGGCCGTGGAAACCATCAGCACAGCCGCCGCTGCGGCCTGCAGGAACAATTCAAATCGCATCGGAAGCCCCCGCTTTCTTGGTGCGGCGGGCGTAATGGACCCCGTTACTTGATCTGTCCAGGCGGGCCACCGCCGCTGCTTTCCCTGCACCCGCCGGCCGTTCTATAGAGCATCGTGCTGCCAGCCATCCCCGACCTTCCCGCCCTCGTCGCGGGTCATGGCCGCGCTGCTCTGCTCAGCGCGGATGGGGAGTTGCTGGTCCTGCCGTCGGATGCGGCCGCAGAGCGCCTGCGCGACCTGCCCCCTGCCCTGCTCGTTCATCGTCCCGCCACGTTCCGCCGCCTCGGCATCCGGCCCCTGCCCTGCCTCGATCTGCTGGAGTTGTTTGCTTTCGTGATGCCGGGCCGCCATGCTGCTCCAACCCCGCGGGGATTGGCACTGGCCCTCGACCTCGATCCGGCGACGGGGTTGGAAGCTGAAGCGGCGTTCCTCCCCGAGCTTGCAACCGTATTGCTGCGGCGACTGGCCGCCGGCCGCGCCCTGTCGCTTAACAAGGACGCGCCCGGCCTGGCGGCGCGCATGGGACGGGCCGGCTGGGGCTGGGCACCATACGTGCTGCGGGCGCTGGGGCGGCCGGATGCAATGCCCTCCTCCGAGGGCCTGATGGTCTGGAAGCGCCTGCCGGAGTGGGAGGAGACCGCCCCGCTGCCGCCTCCGGCCGGCCTCCCCGTCACGGAAACCGAAGCCCGCACCCGCCTCGCCGTCCTGCTCGGCCCGGACGCGGAACAGCGCCAGGGCCAGTCGGACTACGCCGGTGCTACCGTGGCGGCCTTCGCCCCCCGCGCAACCCGCGGCGATCCGCATGTCGTGCTCGCCGAAGCCGGAACCGGAACCGGCAAGACCATCGGCTACATAGCCCCCGCCAGCCTGTGGGCGGAAAAAAACCGCGGCTCTGTCTGGATCAGCACGTTTACCCGGCATCTCCAGCGCCAGATCGACGCCGAGCTGGCCCGGCTCTACCCCGACCTGGCCGAGCGCCGCCGGCGGGTCGTCGTGCGCAAAGGCCGTGAAAACTATCTCTGTCTGCTCAACATGGAGGATGCGCTCCGGCCCGCGTTGACCGGCCTTGTGGCGCTGTCGATCATCCCGCTGGGCCTCGTCGCGCGCTGGGCGCTCGTCACAAGGGACGGCGACATTCAGGGCGGCGACCTGCCTGGCTGGATGAGCGAATTGTTCGGGCCGGGACTGGTCCTGTCACTCGCCGACCGGCGCGGGGAGTGCATCCACGCCGGCTGTCCGCACTGGAAACGCTGCTTCGTGGAGCACACGATCCGCCGCGCCCGGCAGGCGGAACTGGTGGTGGCGAACCACGCCCTGGTTATGACGCAGGCCGCCTGGGGCGGTCTCGACGACAACAGCGTACCGACCCGCTACGTGTTCGACGAGGGACACCACGTCTTCGATGCCGCCGACGGCGCCTTCGCTGCCGTGCTGTCGGGACTGGAAACCGCCGAGCTGCGCCGGTGGCTTCTTGGGGCCGAAGGCGGACGTTCCCGCGCGCGCGGATTGAAGCGCCGGTTAGAGGACGTGGTCGCCGGCCACCCAATTCTCGAGATAAGGCTGGAAGCAAGCCTTGCCGCGGCGAGATGTCTGCCCGCTCCCGGATGGCACGACCGTCTGGAAGTGGAGGGACCGGCTCTCGCCGGGATCGCACCAGGGCGCCCAAACCCATCCGAGGCCTTCCTGCGGCTCCTCCGGGTGCAGATCCTCGCCCGCACCGAGGGCGCAGGCGAGCCCGTGAGCACTGCGCTGGAGTGTGACCTGCACCCCATTCCGCCGGAACTGGCTGAGGCGGCACACCGGCTCGGCTCTGCCCTGACTGCCCTGATTGAGCCCCTCGTCCTGCTCCGCAACGGCCTGCTCGCGAGGCTTGATGACGAGGCGGAGGAGTTGGACAGTGCCCTTCGCAACCGGATCGAGGGAATGTGCCGCTCGATTGACCGGCGTGCCCTTGCCCCCCTCACCGCTTGGCGAGCCATGCTGAAACAGGTGCAGGAAGCGCTACCGGAGCCGGGCATCCGGCCCGATTACGTGCTGTTCCTGCGGCTGGACCCCGCGCATGTCGGGCTGCACCGGCACTGGCTCGACCCCACTGTGCCGTTTGCCCTCAGCCTCGCGGCCCCGGCGCATGGCGTGCTGGTCACGTCCGCCACCTTGCGCGACAGCGGCGACGCCGATCCGGAAACCGCCTGGAACGCGGCGGAGGCGCGGGTCGGGGCACCGCATCTGCCCTCCCCGGCGATCCGCGCCGCGCTGGCCAGCCCGTTCGATTACAGCGCACAGACGCGCTGCTGCGTCGTGACCGATGTGGCGCATGGGGACGCCGCCGCACTCGCCGGAGCCTATCGGTCGCTGTTCCTGGCCTCTGGCGGTGGCGCGCTTGGCCTGTTCACCGCGATCAACCGCCTGATCGCAGTGCACCGGCGGATCGCCCCGGAACTGGAACAGGCGGGGATACCGCTTTACGCGCAGCATGTGGATGCAATGGATAACGCCACGCTCGTCGATATTTTCCGCACCGAGGAAGAGAGCTGCCTGCTCGGGACCGACGCCATGCGCGACGGGGTGGACGTGCCGGGCCGAGCCTTGAGGCTGGTCGTATTCGAGAAGGTGCCCTGGGCGCGTCCGGACATATTGCACCGTGAGCGGCGCATCCACCTGTCCGACGGTGACCCGCGGGGTTACGACGATCGCATCGCCCGGCTGCGGTTGCGCCAGGCGTTCGGGCGCCTGATACGGCGATCCTCGGATCGCGGCGTATTCGTGCTGCTGGACCGGCGGACCCCCGACCGGTTGGTTTCGGCTTTCCCCGCCGGCGTTGCGGTTCGCCGCGTCGGTCTGGCGGAAGCGGTGGCCGAGACGCGCAACTTTTTGGCAGCACCGGCTTACCCCGCTTGATCCGCGGCGCGCCTTTCAGCACGGTCCTGCTGCCGTAAGGAGGCCGGGGGAGATGCCCAGGATCGAGGATCTTGATGCGCCGGAGGCGCTGGTCTGCACAATGGTGCTGGTCGCGGCGGCCGACGGAGGGATGACCGACCGCGAAATCGGGGTCATGGCCGGCCAGGTCCAGACCCTGCCGGCCTTTCGCGACTTCTCCAGCGAGCAGTTGGAAGCTGCCATGGACGCCGCCGTCCAGCTGCTCAATGAAGAAGACGGGTTGCGCCACGCGGGACGGATGATCCGCGCAGCCTTGTCGCCGGAATTGCGGGAAACTGCCTATGCCCTCGCCTGTGAGGTCGTGGCTGCGGATGACGTGGTCGGGGAGGAATCGCTGGAGATGCTGGAGTTTGTCGAATCGGAGCTTCACCTCGACAAGCTCGTGGCCGCGGCAATCGAACGCGGCGTGCGCGTGCGCCACCGCGACGCGTAGCGGCCGCGTCGTGGGACTCACCGGACGATTTGTTCAAAACTGCACGCCAAGGTGTCCCTGCGGTGAGAATGAACAAGCCTGCATTCTGGCAGAGCTGAGAGCAGGCGTTTCGGAACTGGCGGTTAGAGTATTTTTCCGAGAAGGTACCCAATTCCCAGAGCTATCAATGCCGTTGCAAGCGGCTGCTCACGCGAGAAGCGAACCAAAGCCTCAACGCTCTGCTCTGATCTTGCGGCGCTCATAGGATTACCCATCTGATCATATAGCCGGCCGCCGACAGGTTGTGTGGAGCTGATTCCTACGCCGGTATCGCTCATACTTCCTCCTTAACTGAGCAAAAAGCTGCTATTGAACAAAGCGTCCTCGGCCGACATCCCCGTTCTCTTCGCGGGAGGCCCATTCTGCGCCCTCTTGAGGTTGTTGGCTCCATCGAGTTCAGTGGCCATTCTGATTGCCCTGCACTGGCCGGCTCAAACGTTTTAGAGCCGAGGTGGTTGGCTCAATTTTACGTGCCGAAGCCCGACTGCTTCCGCGTCTTACGCGCCATCCAATTGGATTACCCCGCCGATCCGCCCGCCATCGCCGCTTCAACATCCACGCTCCGGGGAATAGGTGTGACGGTGCCATAGGCAGTGCATTTCAGCGCAGCCGCGACGTTCGCATAACGGGCGGCCGCCTCCAGTTCATCGCCGGCCAGCCATCGCGCGAGGAAACTCCCGCAAAACGTGTCGCCCGCACCGCTGGCGTCCACGGCCGTCACTTTGTGCACCGGAATGAAAACCCTATGCTCCCGCGTGGCAAGATAGGCTCCCCGATCGCCCATCTTCAGGACCGCGATTTTCGGTCCCAGACCCAGATAGTGATCCAGGATACGATCCGGATCGCTCAGCCCCAGCATCACCTGGGAGTCCTCCATCCCCGGAAAGACGATCTCGGCTTTCGCGATCGCCGCGTGCATCACGGCGGCGGCGCGCGCCGGAGGCCACAGCCGCGGACGATAATTGGTGTCGTACGCTACCTTGCCGCCGGCATTCCGCACAATGTCGATCGCAGCAAAGACCGCATCCGCGGCACTGGGGGAAATTCCCTGGCTCACCCCGGAGGTGAAAAAAATGCGGGTGTTCGCCAGCATATCCCGTGGCAGGTCCGACGCACTGAAGGCCGAAGCTGCCGAGTTCTGCCGGTAGTGCAGAAACTCATGCCCTTTCGGACCGTGGAAGATGAAATAAACCCCTGTGAGATGGGCTGACTTGCGCACCACCCCGGCCGTGTCCACCCCCTCACGATGCCATAATGAAATGAAACTGTCGCCGGCAAAATCCTGGCCGAGCGCAGTGATATAAGCGGTCCTGGCACCCTGGCGGGCCGCCGCGATGGTCGCATTCGAGGTATCGCCGCCGTATCCCTCCAGATAGAGGCGCCGTTCATTCGGCTCGCCCGGCAGCTGGCTGAACTCCAGCATGGGCTCGCCCATGCCGACCAGGTCGTAGTTCACGACGCCTGCTCCAGCACCTGACGTGCCGCAGCCTGAACTTTTTCGCGGTCAGTACCGACCAGAGCGCCGCCCATGCCCACGAATGCCGCGCCGGCCGACAGATATGCCGAAACATCCTGTGGGGCGATTCCACCGGTCGGACAGAAATCCACGTCGGGCAGCACGCTCCGCATGGCGCGGATATGTCCCGGTCCGCCGATGGAAGACGCCGGGAAAACTTTCACCACCTGCGCGCCCGCCGCGAGCGCTCCCCGCACCTCAGTCGGCGTGACCGCGCCAAGCATCAGCAGCGCATTCGCCTCCCGGCACGGATCGGCGAGCCACGGATCGATCCATGGCGCGACGATGAACGCGGCGCCGGCGGCAAGACAGGCGGTCGCGCTGGAAGCATCTGGAACCGTCCCTGCGCCCACCAGCAGCGACTTATCGCCGGCGAGTTCGCGAATGAGCGCGGGCGCATCCGGAACAGTCATCGTGATTTCAAAAATTCGCAGCCCGGCATCGCTCAGCCACTGCACAACAGATAGCGCCTGCGCCGTGACATTGGTTCGGATGACGGGGACAACCCGCGCCTGGCGAAGACGGGGAAGAAGCGGATGACTGGTCATGCGCATGCTCTCACCAACAGGGCATCGGCCATGACAACGCCCTCGCCCTCGGGCAGGACGATCATCGGATTGATTTCGGCTTCCGCCACCTCCGGCAGCCCCGCGAGCCGCGAAAACGCCGCAACGCTGCGAGCGAGCGCGGCAAGGTCCCCGCGCGGCAAATTTCTGTAGCCTCGTGCCGGCGCCAGACCCTTGACGGCGTCTATCATCTCAAACGCATCGTCTTCGGTCACCGGAGCAAGCCGCAAGACCACGTCCCTGTAAATCTCGGCCAGGATACCGCCGGCGCCGAGCGCGACGACTGGGCCGACCATCGGATCGCGGCGAAAACCGAGAATGGTCTCAGCAACGCCGTGAACCATCGGCTGCGCGATGAATCCAGTGATCCGCGTGCCAAGACGCCCACGCAGTTCCCGCCCGGTTGCCCTCAACGCCTTGGCATCCGGAATATTCAAAACGACTGCCCCCGCCTCGGTTTTGTGTGAGATGGAAGTAGAGACGGCTTTCAGCGCGACCGGGTACCGCAGCCTCGGTGGATCATCCGTGTCGATGCGTTGAGCATGATCCGCAATTCCCAGTGCTGCGAAAACCGCCCGCGCGCCTGGCTCGTCCTCCGCCGCGAGGAGGTGTGCCGCCGCATCGGTCAGATCGCCAGGTTCCGGCGGAACGCAGGGCGGCCGCCAGTTACAAAACGCGCGAATCCCATCAGCGCATGCTTCGGGATTGCGGAATGCCGCGATGCCGGCCGCTCCTAACAACCGTAACGACTGCGGCGCGTGCGGCGCAATGAACGCGCACACCGGTTTCGATCCTTCCGAGGCTGTTGCTCCCGAAACGGCGTCCTGCGGTCGGTACTGAGCGGAGCTGCCGATCACCGCGATTGCCAGGTCCACATCCGGGGCGTTGCGCGCTTCGGTCAGTGCCTGGGCCACACTGGCCATTCCGGCAAGCGTCGTATCCAGCATATGCGCCGTGGCGATGCCGGCAGCACCGAGCCGATCCACCACCATCGCCCCACCGCCGCCCGTCGTCGTAACAACGCGCACCGCGCGCTTCGGTGACTTCGGCGGCTTACGGCCGGCGAGCAGCGGCGGCATGTCAAGCAGGGTTTCGATCTGATCCACGCGGATAATTCCGTGCGCCCGAAAGAACGCGTCCGCGGCGGCATCGGATCCTGCGATCGCTCCGGTATGGGTTGCCGCAAGCTTCGCCCCCGCTTCGGAACGCCCGAGCTTGTAAGCAATGACCGGCTTGCCCAGGGCGAACGCGCGCCGGGCCGCCGCGGCAAACAGTTCCGGGCGGCGGATCGTCTCCAGAAACAACAGGATCGCATCCGTTTCCGGATCATCCGCCAGCATCAGCGCAACTTCACCGGCGGTGAGATCCGCCTCGTTTCCCATGCTGACGAGTTTGGAAAACCCGAAGCCTCGCGCCGCGGCGCGCGACAGCAGCATCCCCATTATGCTGCCCGACTGCGATACCAGCGACCAGCGACCAGGCATAAGCTGCTCAGCTTCCAGCGCCGCATTCACCGAGCATGCAATGTGCGCGGGGATGTTGATCACAGCCATGGAGTTCGGGCCCAGCAGTCGAACCCCGGCTTCACGCGCGACATCAGCGATCCGTCGCTGCAGGGTGGCGCCTTCTGGACCGGCTTCGCCGAAACCGCCTGCCAGCACCGCCGCAACCCTTACCCTTCTCGCGCAATCCCTCAACGCCTGTTCTGCATGAGCAGTACCCGTGAGAATGTACGCCAAGTCGATCTCGCCCGGCACATCGCCCAGGGAACCGTACGCCCGTTCCCCCAGTACCACCTCGGCGCGGGCATTCACCGGATAAATCGTGCCCCCGAACCCGTGGCGGCGAAGATAGATCTGCGCCCGCGCGCCGATCCGGCTGGGGTCGCTGGAAGCTCCGATCAACGCGATCCGCTGCGGGGCGAACAGCGCCTCCGCGAGGGTGGTCATGGAATTATAACGGATCCCAGGAGAACACTTCTCCGGAGCGATCGACCGGCATAAAGGATGGCTTCAGCGCCGGCAAACCATGTTCGGCGATGCTCTCAGGCGTCCACCCCTCGGCGCGGTGGACGATCCTGATCGGGCGCGGCGAACTGAACAGGATCAGCTCGTTCATACGCGTGCCGAAGACCTGGCCCGTGACTTCCTTCGCGACCTCGGAGGCAAGGAACACCGCAAGCGGCGCGTTCTTGTCCGGCGTCATCGCCTGGATTTTCGCCACACGCGCCTGCTGCTCCGGCGTTGTAGCGGGAATTGAGCTGGTCATCCGGCTCCACGCAAACGGCGCGATGCAGTTGGACCGCACATTGTACCGCTTCATATCAAGCGCAATGGATTTAGAGAGGGCGGTGATGCCGAGCTTCGCCGCCGCATAATTCGCCTGCCCGAAATTTCCGATCAGCCCCGAGGTTGACGTGATATGCACGAAGGCACCGCTCTCCTGCTTGCGGAAATGCTCGGCCGCCGCGCGGCTGGTGAAGAAACTGCCGTTGAGGTGCACGTCGATCACCGCCAGCCAGTCCTCGGCAGACATTTTATGGAAGATCACGTCCCGCAGAATTCCGGCATTGTTGACAACGATGTCAATGCGCCCGAAGTGATCCAGGGCGGACTGGATGATCTTCTGCGCTGAAGACCACTCCGCCACCGAATCCGTGCTGATCTCGGCGTGCCCTCCGCGTTGCTCGATAATCTGCTTGGTCTGCTGCGCAGGGCTTGCGGACTGCCCTTCCCCGGAAAGCGAGGCGCCGACGTCGTTGATGATCACCTTTGCTCCGGCAATGGCCATCATGACGGCGATCTCCCGCCCGATGCCTCCGCCGGAGCCGGTAACAATCGCAACCTTGCCGTCCAGCATGCCCGCCATTACCGTCCTCCAATCGCCGAGTGAGATCCGGACCGTAAGCGAGGCGAAGCGGATTGTGAACCCGCAGACGGGCTGTTAGCCTCCGCTGGGCCGCACAAGCAGGCAGGGCATCTGAGCCTCTGCCAAATCGGTGCATGCTGCCGCGGCGGTCGTCGCTGAAAGATTTGTGAGCCTCGCGCGGAACAGAACAGTCGAGCCGAACGGCTCAGTCGTGGAAATGGCCACTTGCGCCGCCCCGAGAAGACCTGGAAGCGCGTTTCGCGCATTTGTCGCTGCCAACCGGGCAGCGGACGGCGAGGAAAACGCGCCCACCTGAACCGCCCAGACGCCTGGAGAAGCAGACGCCTGAACCGGCAGGCTGGCGTACTGAACCGGCGGCGGTGCCGGGTGATACAATACGCTCGGAGCAGGGTATTGCGGTGGCGGCGGTTCTGCCGCGGCCATCACGACAGGCGCCGGCGCGCACGGGCGCAAGGGATCATAGGCTGCATCCAGATCGCACCCCTGCGGGGTCGGCTCCCTCGCCGCGACCGCGACCGGCGGAGCACTGGGATAGGCCGGGCCGGTGTCCTCGCCCAGCCGCGGTGTGATCGATGCCACGTAACTCACCGTCTCCGCCGGAAGCGGCTGGCCGCCGGACAAATATGAGTTGACCCGCCCGGGCCCTGCATTATAGGCGGCCAGAAAACCGGGCGAGCCGAAACGGTCGTACATCTCCCTTATGTAAGCCGTCCCCGCCATGATGTTGTCATGTGGCTCCCACGGATCGAAGCCCAGATCGTACCGGGACTGGAGGTCGGCGTAGGTCGCCGGCATCACCTGCATCAGCCCTATTGCTCCTGCCGGGGACAGGGCCTGCTCCTCGCCCGCTGATTCCTGGCGCATGACCGCGCGAACCCAGCCTTCCGGCACACTGAACCGGACTGCGGCCTCCTGGATGTAAGGACCCCAGGGATCGGATGGCGGGCCAGGCGGAGGATAGTACCGGCCCGGTGTCAAACGTAGTCTGCCGGTGCGCGTCGCAGGTCCGTAACTGGAGCAGGCGGCCAGGACGGCAAGCAGACCAAGCGTGAGCAGGCAAAAGGCTCGAATTGGAAGACGCATCCGGCGGGCCGATGTGGTTTGCAGGAAAGTACAGGACGGGAACGGTTCGCAGCAAGGATTCGTATTCATCGGCGTAACCGAATCGAAAAATCGCCCGATCTGGCCTCGCCGAACGTGCCGGCTCGGCGATCTTCAAGCTGCTGGCCTTGGTTGCCTGCCCGTGCTACCCGGGCGCCCGCACGAAAAGGAGAGTGGAATGTCGGAAACGTCTTCCGGGCCGCAGACGGCAGGGCAGCAGCGCCAGCCACCGCCTCTGGTCGTAAACATTCAATACGTGAAGGATCTCTCCTTTGAGGTGCCGGGCGCGCCCGGCATTTTCAACCAGCTGAAGACCCAGCCGGCGGTGAATATCAACCTGGATGTGCAAGCCCGCCGGGTTCAGGAAGGACAGAATATTTACGAGGTATCGTTGATGATCCGGGCAGAGGCGCAGGAGCCGCCTGCGTCCCAGGGCAATGGCCAGAGCCCAACGGTACCGGCTACCATTTTCGTCGCCGAGTTGGCCTATGCGGGCGTTTTCACTCTGTCAGGTTTGCCGGACAATGCGGTGGAACCGGTCCTGCTGGTCGAGTGTCCGCGCATTCTGTTTCCCTTTGCGCGCAACATCCTCGCTGATGTTACCCGCGATGGCGGTTTCCCGCCTGTGCTGCTCCAACCGATCGATTTCGTGGCTTTGTGGCAGGCGCGCCGTCAGCAGCAGGGTCAGGCCGCGGCGCCGCAGACATCGGTAGCCTGATCTAACCCGCCATGCTGAACGGGCATTCGGATTTACGCCGCTTCCTGGCAGCCACCGCATATGTGCCGGGCGTTCGGTTCGGATCCTCGCTCGGCCGGACGATGCAGGTCCGATAATCTTCCCAGTCTTCCGCGGCAAATTCACCGAGATTCGGCGTCAGCCCCATGGAACTGAGAGTTTCGTCGCCATACGCCACGCGCGGCAGCGGCTGAACCTGAACGAGCGGTATGTCCGCGCCAAGCCGAACAGGAACATTCGTCCGAGTCAGCCGAACGTTGGTGAACAGCGGACCGAACCGGCGATCGCTTTCGAGAATACCTTCATAGATGCTGTACCCACCCGGAGTGGGTAGATTCGCAGGGGCGCGCACCAGTAAGCTCCAGCCGGGAGCGGATCGCACCATGAGCCCTGTCCAGATCTGCACCAGTCCAGGATTCGCCAGCGCCGTCAGGAACGGCGGCGAACAGCCCTGGAGGTCCGGTGGAGCGGCTTCATCAAATCGAGCGGATTGGTCCGGAAACTGGGCGCTAGAGAACAGCGGCACCCAATCCTCAAGCCCGTCGCAATGCCAGAAGATGTCGTGGCCGTCCCAGAGAAACTGGAGATCGGTTGGCGGAAAGACCCACCATCCGAAGGCGGCGGCGCTGGTGACCGCATCGCAGTAGCGATACGCACGTACCGGCAAGGTCCCCCCCGCTGACCGGTCCGCCCTCTGCGGAAGGCGTGACTGCTCGATCACACGGTAGAACGTGGCAATAGGTTTTTTTCCATCTTGGTTGCCTCGTGCCGGAGGGCGGGGAACCGCGGCTCTTGCGAGCCGCGGTGTAGCGATCAAGCCGGTCTAAGCATCATCCGGCGAAGCGTTTTGGCGCTCCGCCGATAAGATGATGCGTCTTCAATAACTTCTAAGCAGACTTGCGTGGCACAAGCCACGAGAGTGGGCTTAGGAACGCGCCACGATGCGCATGCCGTCGCCCATGCGGATGCGGCCGGTGTCGGCTACGCTGGCAGGGGCCTTGGGGCCAGCGATCCGCATGCCGTCGCCGACCCGAATGCGGGCGCTGTCGGCGATGCTGACCGGCGGCTTGGCCGCAACCGTAACTTTGCTCTTCGTGTTCATGATTTGTCCCTTTCAGGGGTTGATGACGCCGGACAGATTGGCCGGGCGGCGTCACCCGGACGCGAAAAAACACGTCATCCAGCTTATTGGATGACGTGTCCTGCACGCTCGTATTTGCGGGTTTCGGCGGACACACTAATCCCGCCGACAGGCAGATCGATACCAAGCACCCGCCTAGGCTGTCAAGGAAAAATTCCTACTTAAATAGGATTTTCAACCCAGCGCACCTTATAAGCTCCTAGACAAGCCCTGCCCGCCTCCCCCTTATTGCGGGGGGGACGGACCAGGGCCGGCGTCGAACCAGACACCTGGGTCCCAGGAATGGCCTGTCAGTACATAACCCGCGCCTCAGCCTTGGCGATGGCGGAATTGAAGGCAGCCAGGACCTGAAGGTGACTCGAGCGGTCGTTCATCTTCTCGACATGGCTGTAGCCCCGAAGCACGGCCTCTGCCCGCAGAAGGTCCTTGGCTTCCTCGAACGCGCGCGGATCACGCAGGACCCGGGCCGCGGCCTGCAAGGCCCCCATGGCACAACGGCGCCCGCGAACGGTTTCGTACCGCCCCTGAACCCAGCGGTCCTCAAGTTCGATAAGCGCGCGGGCGGCACGCAGCAAGTGCACCGCAGATACTTCACTCGGGACAATGGGATCGACTGGCGTAAATGACCAAACCGGTATCGCGCGGGCACGCGATACTATTGCTGTTGCACTCGCCCTCAGCCGCCCCCAGACACCCGGATACTCAGGACTCTGCGGCGTGGGTTGAACGAGTGGTGCGACGCGAAACTCCGAACCATCGAACGGCATGATGGGCCCCCTCGGTTGCAAGGTGCCAGATTAACGCAGGGCCGGAACCCACGTTTTGCTCATCTCCTCGTGCCCGGAGATCTATCGGCCCCGAAAAACCGGAGGACGCTTCGCGGCGAATGCGGCCACAGCCTCGCGATGATCTTCGGAAAGGCCGGTGCGCGCCTGGTGAACCGCCTCCATTTCCAGGACCGCCGTCAACTCCTGGCTTTCCGAGGCTTGCAGATTGCGCTTCATATAGCAATAGGCGAGCCGCGGCCCCTGCGCGAATCGCCGGGCCCGGGCCCTGGCCTCCACAGCAAGCGCCGCATCGTCAATAACCTGCGTTACCAGACCAATGCTCGCGGCATGATCCGCCCCGATCACATTCCCGAGCAGATACATCTCCCTCGCTCTGGCCGGCCCAACCAGATGCGACAGTAGCCATGAGCCGCCGAAGTCTCCCGAGTAACCGATATTAGCGAACCCCGTGCCGAACCGTGCCGAACGGGCTGCAAGCCGCAGGTCGCAGGCCATCGCAAGGCTAAGTCCCGCCCCGATGGCGACGCCATTGATCGCCGCGATGATCACCTTGGGATGTGAGCGCATCAGGACCGGAAGTCGATGCATGCGTCCAAGCCGGTCCACGCGCGCCTCGAAACTCTGCGCGGCCCGCCCCGCCATCTCCTTGACATCGCCTCCGGCGCAGAAACCCCGTCCGCTGCCGGTGATGACGATCGCCCCCACTACGTCGTCGCTGGCCAGTCGCAATAGCGCCGAATACAGCGCCTCCAGCATTTCCGCCGACAGCGCGTTCAGCCGGTCCGGCCGGTTCAAAGTCAGAACCGCGACGCCGTCCTCGGCTGCTTCGATCAGATCAGGCATCCAACCCATCCTCCACTGCTGCCAAAACCGGGTGGAACCATCCGAACCGAGCTACCGCCGGAGCACCAGGCCCGCCGCCGACAGCATCAACACGATCCCAATCACGTCGGTCATCGCGACCTGCTCACCCAGAAGCGGGATTGCCAGCAGCACGGCGACAACCGGAGAGACGAAGGCATAGGTTCCGGTCCGGCTCGCACCCCAGTCCCGCACCAGCAGGAAGTAGATGACCGTCGCTCCCAGGGAACCGGGAAGCAGCAGCCACACCCAGGCCAGAGTTGCCGGCCACCCCCAGAACACCGTGGCCGCCCGGAACGAGCCTGGTTCAAAAATGACCGACGTTCCTAATAGTATAATCCCACCAATGAAATTGGTCATCGCCGCCACCTCGGCCGGCGGCAGCGTCCGCATAAGCGGTCGGGCAAGCACCGACCCCAGTGAGTAACTCAGCAATCCTGCAATGACCCCGGCAGCCCCCATCAACTGGGCCAACCCGAATGTTCCGGCGAACGCCTTCGGGCCGAACAGCACCAGAATTCCCGCCACGCCGATCGCGATCGCCGTGGCGTGCCGCCAGTTGAAGCGCTCCTGCCCCAGCAGTACAGCGAATCCAAGCAGCGATATGGGCGTGAGGCCGGAACTCAGGACCGCAGCCAGTCCGGCCGGCACGGTCCGCAACCCGTAAAGCTGGATGACCTGATTCAAGACCACCATCAGCACCGCGACGAGAATCAGCCGGCCACGCAGCCGGAACGGAACCCGAACCGGCTCGCCGCGGCCCACCCGCCATGCAACCAGCGCGAACCCGGCAATCGTCCATCGCGTCCCGGCAAAGAAACCGGGTGGAACGGTCGCGATGCCAACCTTCATGGCTAACCAGGTCGTGCCCCAGACGAGGCACAGCGCCAGAAACATCACACGGCGCCGAAGATCCCCCTTAGCCAATCCCAAACTCAGACCCGCAATCTCACCCCCAGCGACGGCGGGGACTCGTCTCATCAGCATCCTCAGCGATCATGTTATTGCTCCGCTCGATTAGCAAAACAGGTCGCTGGCTGAGCGAAAGCAAATCATCAGACCTGAAATGCACCAGACGCCTGCGGATTGACGCGCACTGATCCTCGCCCTTCCCTGCCCCCTGCCCTGCCCCCGGGCGATCGCAAAGAAGGTATAAGCTTATGTCGGATTCCCCGCTCCCTTGCCTGGTGTCTGATGATCCACAGGCACGGCCGCTCCGGACGGTACGCCCGGATGGACTGAGCAAACTTTTCGGTTCCCTCCCCCCAGCGCAGGCAAAGTTCCTTCGCCACACAGGCTTTGCGGCCGCCAGCCAGGAGATCGCCCTCTTGTCCGGCCCGAACGGACTTGAAGCCGCGGTCGCCGGCCTTGGCGAAGACCGTTCGCCTCACGCGTTCGGAGGCCTGGCAAAGCGCCTGCCGGCCGAAACAAGCTGGCGCCTGCAACAAGACGATTTCCCCATGGCAGACGCGATCCTCGGCTTCTGCCTCGGCGCATATCAATTCGCTTCCCTGAAGCCGGCGGGCGCAACATCTCGCCTCATTCTGCCGGCGGATACCGGCGACGCAGTCATGCAGGCCGAGGCAATCTGGATGGTGCGGGATCTTATCAACACGCCGGCCAACCTGCTCGGCCCGGTCGAGCTGGCCGATGCCGCCGTGGATCTCGGACGGCGCCACCAGGCGGAGGTGGCCGTCGCTGAGGGAGAGGTCCTTGAGCGCGAATATCCCACCGTGGCAGCAGTCGGCCGTGGGTCCGCAAGGCCTCCTCGCGTCGTCACCCTGCGCTGGTCCGGCTCGTGCGCGCACGCGAATGCGCCGCTGATTTCGCTTTGCGGCAAGGGCGTGTGCTTCGATACCGGCGGGTATGATCTGAAACCATCCGCGGGCATGCTGCGCATGAAAAAAGACATGGGCGGAGCTGCGACGGCGCTTGGCCTGGCACGCATGATCATGCAGGCGGATTTGCCGCTTCGGCTGGCGGTTCGGATCGGCTGCGTGGAAAATTCCATATCGGGAACCGCCATGCGGCCATTGGACGTGATACGCACCCGCGCCGGACTAAGCGTCGAAATCGGCAACACCGATGCTGAAGGCCGCCTCGTCCTGTGCGATTTGCTCGCCGATGCTTCCGCCGAATCCCCGGCCCTGCTTGTCGATTTTGCCACTTTGACCGGAGCGGCGAGAGTGGCGCTCGGGCCTGATCTGCCGGCATTGTTCTGCAACGATGAAACATGGGCAGCACGGCTACTTCATTTCGGCGCCATGCGGCATGATCCGCTGTGGCGTCTGCCGCTCTGGGACAGTTACGACCCGTGGCTGGCCAGCCAGGTGGCAGACGTTAATAATGTGTCATCGAAACCGATGGCGGGCGCAATCATTGCCGCTTTGTTCCTCCGGCGATTTGTTCCGCCACTTGCACCCTGGGCTCATCTTGATATATACGCCTGGAACGATCAGACGCAGCCTGGTCGCCCGGAGGGAGGAGAGGCGCAAGCCATAAGAGGAATCTTCGCCGCCCTGTCTGAAACTTTCGCCAGTGCATAGGCGAACCGGAACAGACAGGTAATATCCTCGTGAGGCTGGTGCAACGAGTACGACGTGTGCGTGTATGAAGCAAACTAGACCTGCGTCCGGATCGACTCGCGGCCGTCAAGGTTCCCGGCATCAAATCAGACCGCCGGCTTACAGAGAAAGGATTGTGCAATGGCTTCACCCCCAACCCCGGACCAACTGGTTGGAATCCTGCGTGACACAGTCGTCGCGCTCGTGCGACGGGATGGGCCGGATCTCTCCGCGCGACAGCTCGGAGTTTTCTTAACGTGCTATCTACAGGATGGTGCACACACCGTTCGCGGCCTGGCCGCCGATCTGCACGTGTCCAAGCCTGCGATCACCCGCGCCCTCGACCGGTTGGGAGAGCTTGACCTCGCGCGACGCAAGATAGATCCGTTGGATCGCCGCAGCGTGCTCGTCCAGCGCACCCTGAAGGGCGCCGCATTCCTGCGGGATCTGCGAAGCATCATGGGCGAGGCCTCAAACTTGGCTCGCAAGGGCGGAACCGCTGCCGCCGAATTGCATCCGCGCCGGGCCGCTGCCTCATCCACCTGAGCTGCCCGGTTAGTGTCGTTGCAGCCAAGCGGGTCCACCACAGCCCGCTTTCAAGGCAGTCCGCGTGGTGCCTGTTCGACTGGGCCTACAGTGCCTACAGCACTGTCGTTACGACCTTTGTCTTTGCCACCTACTTCGTAAGGGCGGTCGCGCCAGATCCCGCCAGCGGAACCGCCGCCTGGGCAGCCGCTCAGACCGTCGCCGGACTTGTCATCGCGTGCCTCGCCATTCCTGCGGGAGCTATCGCCGATCACTGCGGCCGGCGTGCACTGCTGAGCGTGGCCGTCAGCATCATGATACTTGCCACCGCAGGACTCTGGTTCGTGTATCCCACACCGGATTCCGCACCGACGGCACTCGTGCTGGTCGCCTCCGGAACGATCGCGTTTGAGATCGCAACCATTTTCTACAACGCCATGCTGCCTGAACTCGCTCCCCGCTCACATCTGGGACGTCTGTCCGGACTCGCCTGGGGATTCGGCTATGTCGGAGGGCTGGTCTGCCTCGGGCTCTGCCTGACGGTGCTGATCAACCCGAAGCCGCCCTGGTTCGGCCTGTCCGCCGCTGCCGCCGAACCGGTGCGCGCAACAGCCCTCTTCGCTGCCGGATGGATTGCAGTCTTCTCCTGGCCGATCATCCTCCTGGCGCCGCAGCCACCCAGACGAGACCGGTGGAGCGCTGCGATCCGCCAGGGAATTCAGCGACCTTGTTCGGACGATCCGGACCACGGCGGCTCAGGCCCATTTCCGAGGCTTCCTTATTGCACGAATGCTCTACACGGATGGGCTGACAACACTCTTCGCCTTCGGCGCGATCTTCGCCGCAGGCACGTTCGGAATGGACGCCAGGCGCGTCCTGCTGCTGGGAATTGTCCTGAATATCAGCGCCGGTGGCGGAGCTCTCGGGTTTGCTCTTATCGAAGATCGTCTCGGATCCCGTGCCACGATCCTCGTCGCGGTCGCTGCGCTCATTCTGTTCGGAGCACTCGCGCTGCTCTCGCCCGACATCCGATGGTTCTGGATCGCCGCGACAGGGCTTGGCTTCTTTGTGGGGCCTGCTCAGGCCGCGAGCCGCAGCCTCATGGCGCGGATTGCTCCGCCGGAATCGCGCAACGCCATGTTCGGACTTTATGCGTTTTCGGGGCGGGCAACCGGGTTTATCGGCCCGGCCACGCTTGGCACAGTTACCGCGGCCACTGGCAGCCAGCGCGCCGGCATGGCCGCAATTATCGTCCTGCTCATGGCCGGATGGGCACTGCTGGCGGCGACCCGCATGCCACCTACCATCGGCTGATCCCGGCGGCTCTCGCACGCAGCCTCACGTAGCCGAGCCAGAGCAGTTGCGGCACCAGCGTAACCAAAGGGATGAATGGCTTCTCGGAGGTGGGCACCGCCAGAAAAAGCAGACAGCACAGGCCGCCAAATACGGCGAAGCCCCAATGGATAACCGCGACCGCTGGGCCCGGCATCCCGGAACGATGCACGACCTGGTACAGGTGACCACGATGAGCTGCCGCAAGATTCTCACCCGCCAGCGCGCGACGGCCCAGCGTGAACGCCACGTCAAAAAGCACGCCGGAGAGCAGCATAGGTACTAACAGCAGCGACAGTTCCACCCCATCGAGGCGGCCGGCAACCACCCCCAGCATCGCCAGCACGAAGCCGCAAAACTGGCTTCCGACATCCCCCATGAAAATTCGCGCTTTCGGAAAATTGAATGGTATAAAACCGGCGATCCCCGCGGCAAGCAGCAGCGACGCGAAATAGGCGAACCAGCTTCCAAAAAAAGCGGCAATTCCCGCCAGAAAACATGCCGCGATAAACAATACGCCACCCGCCAGCCCATTCAGCCCGTCAATGAAATTGACCGCATTCGTCACAAAAAGAATCCAGGCCAGCGTCGCCGGACCACCAATCCAACCGACATACAACGGCCCGACATACGGCAGCCGATAATCCTGCACGTACACGCCCGTGCCGACTGCGGCCAGTGCGGCCAGGAGTTGCGCGCTGAGCTTGATGGTGAACGGCCAGTCCCGGATATCATCCAGCAGGGCAACCAGCGCGATACCAGCTGACGCCGCAATCACTCCAAGGAAATACTGATTGGCAATACGGGAAAAGGAGGCAAACCAGTACAGCACAACAATCCCGGTGAGGAATGCGACGACGATCCCCACCCCGCCCCCCTTCGGCGTCGGGTCATCATGGGACTTCCGCGCGCCCGGATGGTCCATGATCCGGGCCGCAATCATCGCCCGGACACTGCTAGCTGACAGCAAGGCCAGAAGAAAGGCGAAGCCGAGATGATGGAGAAGCGCAAGCCGGGTCACGCGTCCGTCACCATGTCAGGCCGGACTTGGCGCCACCCGGCGCAGAAGCCGGATGAATGGAATGCTGATCACGACGGCCCACAGCTTCCCGATGATCTGACCGGTCAGAAACTGCAAGCTGCCGAATGCCAGGGACAGAAACACAATCGAATTTATCGTGAGGCCCGCACAGGCTGAGGCAATCACTGCCAGCACAAGTCGCCGTCGCTGCAGCGGCGTGTAAACCGCAAAGTCGGCCAGCTCACTCGTCAGAAACGCCGAGCCAGAGGCAATCACCAGCGCAGCCGGGGCCAGGAATACAGACATCAGGGTGCCAGCGGCGATCGCACCCACGCTCCAGAGCGGTCCCAGGCAGCGTTGAACAACATCCCGCAGCACCAGCGCCGCCCCGACCGTCACAACTCCCGACGGGGCGAGAATTCCTGGCGCCACCGGCACCAGACAGGGACCATCAATCGCGCAGACTGTTCCCACATTCCCGATCATCCAGTTGGCCAGCGGAATAAGGCCGAGAAAACAGACCAGGGCCGCCGCCCCGGTAAGGGTCGCGGGGCTTCTCACCCGAGAGCCTCGGCGCCGGCAATATCAAGGGATTCAAAAGGAATTCCACGCCGGCGAAAATCTTCTGCTCCACAAGGAAGCCAGATGGCGGAAAATGCGTCGCCATATGCAACCGCCTCACCCCGCGCGAACGCGATCCCTGCCAGCGCGCACACAATCGCATCGAGCGCATCCTCATGCCGCTTGATGGCGGAAAAACCACCCGAAAACACGAAATCCAGCTCCGGCAACCGGACCGTCATCCGGGCGAGAAGCTCCTGGTACACGCGGGACCACACGCTTCGCAGCCGGCGCCGGCGTTCGCTGGCATCCGCTCCTGGCCAGTAGATCAGCGTCTTGCTGGCCTTGTAGGGAACCCGGCGCCGGCTCTCGCATAGCTGCATCATGATCGGGTGCGGATAGGTTTCGATCATCGCGGGCAGTCTTGCGCCGCTGTCTCCCACCGCAAGCCGGTATCCCGCCTGCGCGAAATCATTGCGCACCTGCGCGCCAAGGCCGGCCTGCATCAGGCTCGGCGAATGCACCGCGGCTCCGGCGGCGCCGAACACCCGCGACACTGCATTGTCCGCGACCCGGCGCCCCATGATCGGCCCCGCTGCGAGCGGCATATCCACCGCAACAACATCCGGGGGGCGTCCGGCCAGCGTCGTCGCCGCCCGAAGTATCGCCACGACATCAAAGCCGGAACGCGTGCCGGTAAACTCATCGCAGCTTCCAGCCGCTGCCAGGCAGTTCATGCCGCTTGCATTTTCCGCGAGCAGAGCCACGCCGGATGGCCCGGCTGCGCTCCATGCGGCATCAATACCTAACGCGATCACTCCAGCCCGTCGTAAAAGTCGTTCCCCTTGTCATCAATCACGATGAATGCGGGGAAGTTCTCCACCTCGATGCGCCACACCGCTTCCATTCCAAGCTCGGGGTACTCGAGCACCTCGACCTTGCAGATGCAGTCCTGGGCCAGACGAGCCGCGGCGCCACCCACGCTGCCGAGATAAAATCCGCCGTTCTGCTTGCAGGATTCCTGCACCGCCCGCGAACGATTACCCTTTGCCAGCATTACCAGCGATCCGCCGGCCGCCTGGAATTCCGGCACATAGCTGTCCATCCGTCCGGCCGTGGTCGGCCCGAAACTGCCGGTCGCGAAACCCTCGGGCGCCTTCGCCGGCCCGGCGTAATAAACCGGACTATTTTTGAAATAGGCTGGAAGCCCCTCTCCCCGGTCCAGCCTCTCCTTCAGTTTCGCATGGGCAATGTCACGCGCAACGACCATCGTGCCGGTCAGGGACAGGCGCGTTCTCACAGGATACCGGCTCAGCTGGCGCAATACCTCCGGCATCGGACGATTGAGGTCCACGGCAACCGAACTCGGCGCCCCCGTCACTTTCAGCCATCTCGGGCAAATACTTCGCCGGATCGGCTTCAAGCCGTTCCAGGAAGACCCCCTCCGGCGTGATCTTTGCCAGGATCTGGCGGTCCGCACTGCACGAGACCCCGATCCCCACCGGCAGGCTTGCTCCGTGCCGGGGCAGACGAATCACCCGCACATCATGGCAGAAATACTTGCCGCCGAATTGCGCCCCGATGCCGAAGGAGCGGGTCATCTCAAGGACCCGCTGTTCAAACTCCCGGTCTCGGAACGCGTGCGCCGCACGGCTCCCACTGACAGGCAGCGCATCCAGCCACCGCGTGGACGCAAGCTTGACCGCTTTCAATGTCAGCTCGGCAGAGGTGCCGCCGATGACGATCGCCAGATGATACGGCGGACAGGCCGATGTCCCCAGCGTCTTCAGCTTGGTTTCCAGCGACTTCATCAGCCGCTGGGGCGACAGCGCCGCCGGGGTCTCCTGATACAAAAACGTCTTGTTGGCCGATCCGCCACCCTTGGCTACAAACATCAGCTCGAACTCTTCCGCGTGCTCCTCCCCCGGCGCGGCCATGATGTCGAACTGCACCGGCAGATTGTTGCGGGTGTTAACCTCCTCGAACATCGTCAGCGGCGCCATCTGAGAATAGCGCAGATTCGTCTCGGTAAAGGTGCGGTAAACGCCCCACGCGATCGCCTCTTCATCGTTGCCCTCCACCCAGACGCGCTGGCCCTTCTTGCCGAACACCAGGGCGGTCCCGGTGTCCTGGCACATCGGCAGCACGCCGCCGGCAGCGATGTTCGCGTTTTTCAGCAGCTCGAGTGCGACGAAACGGTCATTGGCCGACGCCTCGGGATCGTCAAGAATGGATCGGAGCTGCGCCAGATGCCCGGGCCGCAGCTTGTGCGAGACTTCCCGAAAGGCCGTAAAGGCCAACCCACTCAGCGACTCCGGCGCGATACGCAGGATACGCCGGCCAGCGCAGATAGTAGTCCGGACACCCTCGATCGGCAGGCGATCATATTGAGCCCGGTCCACCCCCGAGCCAGGCCCCGAGCCAAGCCCCGAGCCGGGTGCTATCGGAAACATCGGCGAATATGCAAAGTCCGGCAGTTGCCGCAACGGAGCATCCATCCTGTATGCCTCAAATGAGGAAGGCAGGTCAGCCTTTTGGGGTACGTCGCCGGAACGCGTCCAGATTGACGATTTGCTGGCCGCTTTCTTTTGCCGCGTCCGGCGGTTGCGGCACACTCTCCGGTTCACCTTCAGGTTCGGACGGCGCCGCTCCGGTATCAGTCCGGAAGCGCATGCCGTAACGGATGAACGGATCGGCAAAAGCAACCAGCGCGCCAACCGGGATGACCAGGGTTGATGCAATGCCGCCGAACGATAGTCCGACACTTATCAGCCCGGCCTCCTCGTCCATCTTCAGATCCCAGAATTGGTGCTGAAGGACGATCGTCATCTCCTGCGGGTATTGAGCGCGCAAACGGGGCGGCATGACCACGCCAGGATGGTCGGTGCGGAAAGTCAGGTAGAAATGGTGGTCGCCCGGAAGACCATGCGCAGCAACATGCGCGAGCGCCCGAACCACCACCTGGCGCATGGCTGCCTCGGTCCACTCGTCATACGGCAAAAGGCTTTCAACGGGTGATTGTTGTTCGTCAGTCATCGTTCGATTCCATAGCGCGAACCCCGTTATCAAGCCAGTGTTGGCTTCCGGTTCGGTCGCGCAGCGCCGTAGGTGCGCAGCGTGAACCGAACCGGAAAACCGAGTTCGGTCGCGCAGCGCCGCCGCCGTACGCCCTGCATCGAATTTGTGAGCAAGTTGGGGGGCTTCTGTTGCCCGGTGCCCCCCGAACCGCGCTTATCGCTTATGCAGCGACAGCGAGTGCCCCATTATCGTTGGCACGTATCAATGGCCCGATAACGGCGGAACCATGCCGAGCGAAAGATACGCCTTTACTGCGCGTGTCGAGCCTGTTTCGCCCCCGTATCTCCCCGGACCGGCCGGAGGAATGGTGGAGGCGCCGGGCACTGCCCCCGGGTCCACTACGCTTATGCCACGCACCGTTTATCGCCATAGCTGGCGAACCAGCAGCCGAACATATAGGCAATTCCCCACGCAATGTGGAGTCGCCGGATGCCCCTCAGCCATGACCAATCGGCAGAGATCGAGGCCGCCCGGGCCCAGCATGCCCAGACTCTCCGCCCCACCGTTCCGGCCCTCGAAGGCATGCTGTTCCAGCCCTTGCCCGTGCTGGACCACGGTTTCATCCGTGTCATCGACTACATGGGCGACGACTCTGCCATCGTGCAGGCCGCGCGGGTTTCATACGGACGGGGCACCAGGCGAGTCTCAGAAGATGCCGGGCTGATCCGCTATCTGATGCGTCATCGGCACTCCACCCCTTTCGAGATGTGCGAAGTCAAATACCACATCAAACTGCCGATTTTCGTCGCACGGCAATGGATTCGCCACCGAACCGCAAACGTGAACGAATATTCGGCCCGCTATTCCGTGTTGGATCGGGAATTCTACATTCCCGCACCCGAGCATCTTGCCGCCCAGTCCGCCGTCAACCGGCAGGGACGTGGGGCAGTTCTCTCCGGCCCCGAAGCCAGCGAAGTCCTCGCCCTGCTCCGCGACGACGCCGGGCGATGCTACGATCATTACGCCGCCATGCTGAACGAGGACGAAACCGGCGGCCGGCGCAATCCGGACCGGCTCGGTCTGGCTCGCGAGCTTGCCCGGATGAACCTGACCCTGAATACCTACACGCAGTGGTACCTGGAAAATCGACCTCCACAACCTTTTGAACTTCCTTTCCCTTCGCGCCGATCCGCACGCCCAGTTCGAGATCCGCGCCTATGCCGAACGGTTGCTGGAAACGGTGAAGGCCTGGGTTCCGGTGGCCTTCCGGGCGTTCCTGGATTACCGACTCGGCGCGGTGACCTTCTCCGGCCCCATGCTCCAGGTCCTGCGCCGGCTACTCTCCGGGGAGAAGGTGGATCAGCCGGCCAGCGGCCTCAGCAAACGCGAATGGGCGGAGACGATGCAGACCCTGCAGAACCTGGACGGGTTCCGCCCCCCTGACGCGGCCGGGTAAATGTGCTATATGAATCGCGAAGCGACGGTCAGCCCGCCGCGTTCATCCCGATAAGCCGACTGGGTGGCGGGCGCGCGCTGCGTTGGGCCTGACCCGCGCGTTGTGAAGGGGACGAGCAAGAGTGTCCAGCACGAAGGCAAAGATCGGAACGGTGAGCTCAGCAAGGCGCGCAGCCACCGGCAGCGCGAAAAGGCCCGCCATCAAAGCAGCGGCCAAGAAAATCTCCCACCCCACAAAAGCGGCGACAAGGGCCAGGGCCGCCGCGACGGCAGTCACCGCCCGACGGCAGGAGCCGCTTCACGCGGTGGAGCGTCCCCGCATGAAGCCGCCGATCGCCGAGAAGGCCAAGAAGCCCGCCCCCGAGTTGGTGGTGAAACCCCTCCCGGAAAAATCGCCCAAAATTCCAGCAGAGAAGATCCTGAAGACGGTACCGCAGCCAAAATTGGCACATCCTACCACCCAGACCATTCAAATCTCGGAACCGCAGGCTGAGCCGCCTATCCCCCCAGCCAAAGCAGCCCCGCAGATCTCACCCGAGCCCCACCCGCCCGAGGCTCAGCCGCCCGAGCCTCAGCCGCCCGAGCCTCAGCCGCCCGAGCCTCAGTCCGCGGAGCCATCGGCCAGCCCGCAGCAGGCTTCAGCGCCCGAGGAGCCGGCGCCGGCTCCGGTCCATCGCCCGGGCCTCCCTCCGGGTCGCCAGCTGCCGCCCCGTCCGATGGCAAAGCACGAGGTGTTCCAGGAAGGCGACCACGTCGTCTATCCCACCCACGGCGTCGGCAAGGTCGAGCGCATCGCGGTGGAGGAGATCGCCGGCCATAAGCTCGAGCTCATCCACATCACCTTCGAAGAGAACCGGATGACCCTCCGCGTGCCCGTCACCAAGGCCCGCACCGCCGGCCTCCGCAAGCTTGCCACGCGAAAGATGTTCGACGAGGCGCTGGCCGTCCTGAAGGGGCGGGCAAGGATCAAGCGCACCATGTGGTCCCGCCGCGCACAGGAATATGAGGCGAAGATCAACTCAGGCGACCCGCTCTCCATCGCCGAGGTCGTCCGTGACCTGCACCGCAACGCTGGCCAGCCGGATCAAAGCTTCAGCGAACGGCAGATTTATGAGGCGGCAATGGACCGTCTGGCCGCCGAATTGGCTGCCCTGGACCAAACCGACAAGGCCACGGCAGCCTTCAAACTCGCGGATTTCCTAAAAACCGTCTGACACCAACGGCAGAAAACCTCAACTCCTGGCAACCCTCCCAGAGTTCCCTCCCCTTGCGGGAGGGATCAGGGGAGGGGCCAGAGGAGGGGTCAGATTTTAATGCCGCTGGTATGAGCCCAACGGCAACGGAGGCCGCCCGCTGTGCTTTGGCTGTCATTGCGGGGCCTCTTGCCCTCGGGCCGGCCAAAGCAAACTCGTGCCCGCTACTGCTCGGCTTCGTCGCGCTTAGCTCTACCCCCCGCCGGCCGCCAGCCCGTAGCCCCGCGGATCGGTCGCCCACGCGCACGATCCATTCTCGCCCGGCAGATATTGCGAGCAGGCGATCACATTCGCCCGGGCAGGGTCGGGCGGAGGAATCGGCAGCGGACGAGCCGAGCGAAGCGTGTTCATCATCGTCAGGGCGGTGCCGAGCGGCGCCATCTCTTGCCCGGAAGCTGCCGTCTCAGCCCGAAAGATGTGCAGCGGCTGGTTCCAGGCCATCGCCGCTGAAAGCAGCGGCAGCGGCACAGTGGCGGGCGAAGACGCCATAAAAAAGCCAAGCGTCGGCAAAAGCCTCCCGGTGCCGAACAAATTGTCCATCGAAACCGCGCAGGCTACCGCCCCGCCGTTCCTGTCAAGCGTCAGGAAGGTCGTGGATGCGGGCAGAGCCGGAAGCTGGCCAGGAGGCAGAGACGCGTTCAGCACTGCCTGTGGATCGCCTGCCGCCGAACGCCACTGCGCAGCAACCGCGATCGCGCGCCCCGACGCCTCCTCGACGGCCTGCGGGTTGCGCGCCAGCACCGTGAAAGCAGAGGCGGCCGCCAGACCTCCGTCCGCCGGCGGCGGCAGAAACGAAACCTGGTCTCCCCGGAACGGCACGGTGATCGGCGTCGCCGTGCTCGGCAGTGCGCGGCGCAGGTCGCCCACCGCGATCGGACCGCCGGCTAAGGGCGAGTTCTGCGCAATCTCCTGCGCCAGGCCGCCCTGATAGAAATCGCCCACCCCGGCCGTCCGGATCGTCGCAAGCGTCGCCGCCAGCGCCGGCTGCTGAAATGTCTGGCCGACCGCAAGCGGCACGCCATTCACACTGAATATCGCCCGCGCCTGTGGGTCCGCAAATAATGGCCCAGACACAAGTCGAAGGTCCTCAACCAATGCGCGGGAGGCCTGTGTGCCCAGCCGCGCCAGCCGCTCGGCCGGAACAACAAGCGGCCCAAACTCACCAGTCCCGTAACGCGCGTGCAGCAGGTACATGCCGCGGGTCAGCATTGGCAACGACGCCGGACGATCCCCGCCCGCCGCCGTCGAAGGACCCGGAACGAACAGAAATCGCCTCCGGTACGCCGCGGTTGACCGAACTGCGTCCCGGCGCGAACGCCAGACACGCGCCCCCGCCTCCCAGTCCGGCCCGCGAGGGAAGCGTCGCGGCCAAAGCCATCCCCACCGCCACCGCGGCGTCAGCCGCGTTTCCTCCCGATGAAAGGACCTGCCGCCCGATCAGAGCCGCCTCCGGCTCGTCCGCAACGACGGCGCCTAGAAAGCCGGCGACGTGTCCCGGCTGCCCTTCCGGCGGAGTCCGACTGCCGAACAAGGAGCCGCATCCCCCGACACCCAGCACCGCCGCCAGCGCAGCGCCCCGCACGCCCGCCATTCGCCGGACGCCTCCCCAACCCCAACTCCTGCTCCTCAACTGGGCGCTTCCCCTCGCTTTCCGGGGGGCTGCCAATAGACGGCTTCGCCGGATGCAGCAATGTTTGGCGCAACGTCCGATATCACGCTTGCCGAACTGGCCCGCTTCAGCCATGCACCGGCCGAACCTTCGTCGAGACCCGCCATGCGTATCGCCCTGCCGATCTTCGCCGCCTGCCTGCTTGCGGCCACAGCTTCGACCCGGGCGTCGCCGCCCGCTTCCTTTTCGCCCGCCCAACGCACCGAGATCATCCAGATCATGCGCGACGCCCTGAAGCAGGACCCGTCGATCCTGCGCGATGCCGTCGCTGCCCTGCAAGCCGACGAAGCCAGGCGGCAGGCGGAGGCCGTGCTGTCCCAGCAGGACAAGCTCATCACGCCACAGGACCCGGTCGAGGGGGATCCCAGCGCCAAGGTCACCATCGTGGAGTTCTTCGACGTCCGCTGCCCCTACTGCCGAAAGCTCGAGCCGGATATGGCGCGCCTGCTCGCCCGGCAGCATGACATCCGCGTGGTCTATAAAGACCTGCCGATCCTGGGGCCCGCCAGTATTCTTGGCTCTCGCGCGCTTCTCGCTGCCCAGAAGCAGGGCGGCTACCTGAAACTGAGGCCCCTGCTGATGGGGGCTCCGCCTGACATTACCGAGGACACGATCAAACGCGCCGCGGAACAGGCAGGGCTGGACTGGCCGCGCTTGCAGAAGGACATGAACGACCCGTCAGTGCAGGCGCAGTTGAACGCCAATTTGGCGCTCGCCCACGACGCCGGGATCGACGGCACACCGGCGTTGGTGATCGGCAAACAGTTCGTCGCGGGTGCCGTGGATCTTGCTGAGTTGGAAAAAGACGTCGCCACGGCCCGCGCGGATTGATCGCCGCCATCTGCGGTCCAGGAGGGCGCGGGAGGTCCACGCAAAAACCCCCTCCCTTTGCGGAGGGGGCAAGGGGAGGGGTCGAAACTCCAGCTTCTGAATCTCCGCTTCCTCGCAGCCGCCCCCGGCATCAGCCCCGGGCTCGTCGTCCTCTGCTCGGTGCAGAATTTCGGCTACTACGGCGTGCGGACTGGGTCAGCCGAAGCCGAACCGGGTGGAGAGATAGTTCGGCAGCCAGATCATCATGGGCGCCGGCATCCTGGCCTTTGGCCCACACCGCCGACCGAATCGGCGGCCGGCCGGCCTTCTCGCCTGGATGCTCGGGGCCGCCCTGATGGTCGTCATCTACTCCCGCCTCACCACCCCATCCTCGCTGCTTGTCGGCGGCGCCGTCATGGGCTTCTTCGTCAACGGCATGCTCGGCGGCTACGGCGCCCTAATCAGCGAGCTCTACCCCACCGCCTCCCGCGCCACCGCCCAGAACGTCCTGTTCAATATCGGCCATGCCGTCAGCGGCTTCGGGCCCGTCGTCGTCGCTTCCTTCGCCGGCTCCCTCGGCTTCGCCACCGCCATCGCCCTGCTCGCCGTGCTTTATTTTATCGACATGCTTGCCATGTGGCTGCTGATCCCCGAGCGCCGCGGCGAAGCCCTGCCGTAATTCCACCTCGCCAGGACGCGAGGCGCGACGCCCCTATCGCCTTCCGGCCGATGTAATCCCTATACGAGAGTATACCTATCAACGATTGCGCCAGCTCGTCGGCACATTGCCTTACGCCGCAGCGGCCGACGATATCGTCGTCTATGAGCGGACCTGACCAACTCTCGTCCATTCCGCCCGAAGACATCGCACTTCGATGGCAGGAGTATGCCGAACGTGATTCTCTCCCTGCCCTCGCGTCCCACCGCGCCCGTGCGGAGCATCTGGCGGGCGCCATATTGGCCTATCGGCGCGGCGAACCGCTTCCCAGCCTTTATCAGCCGAACCGCAGCTACTGACTACGCGTGGACCACGTCGCCGGCCATCTTCTGCACGGCCCGAAGCTCCGCTTCGCTGTGTTGGCACGCAATAATGGCGCCTTTGTTCAGAATCTGCGCCGGCGGCGGGTCCAGCTCGCAACGGCCCGCAATGCGCACTACGCAGCGCCGGAAGAAGGGGCATGCGACCTGCAAATCCTGCATTGCCAGCCCGGCCGATGTGCCATCGGCCGGTCCTCCGCCGACCGTGTCCAGCCAATCCGTCCGCAGTTCCGGAACCGATTCCAGCAGCAGCCTCGTATAGGGATGCCACGGCGCCCGCTCCAGCGCCGATTGCGATCCGGCCTCGACGCACATGCCGGCATACAGCACCATCACCTGATCGCAAATTGCGCGCACGGTCGAGAGATCGTGGCTGATGAACATCATCGCCACGCCCAGTTCTCGCCGCAGCTCCGCCAGCAGCTCCAGCACTGCTGCCGCCACTACCGTGTCCAGCGCCGACGTCACCTCGTCGCACAAGATAAGGCTCGGTTCCGCTGCCAGGGCCCGCGCGAGATTCACCCGCTGCTTCTGCCCCCCCGACAGCTCGTCCGGATAGCGCCCGGCCAGGCTCGGCGAGAGCCGCACCATGTTCAGCAGGTCCCGCACCCGGCGCGAGGCTCTCTCTCCGCGCATGCCGTGATAGAATCGCAGCGGGCGCGTCAGGATGGATTCGACCGTGCGCGCTGGGTTCAGCGCCACATCAGCCATCTGGAACACGATCTGGATTGCGCGCAGTTCATTCTTGCTCCGCTGATCCACGCGCGGCGGCAGCATCTTGCCGTTGAGTCGCATCGTCCCTCGCGCCGCCGGCAGCAATCCGGCCAGTACCCGCGCCAGCGTGCTCTTACCGCAGCCGGACTCCCCGATGACGCCCAGCACCGACCCCGTGGTGATGTTGAACGAAATATCCCGCAGCGCTGGAATGCGCGGGTTGCCGGACTTGTCCGTTCCGCCATAGCCGGCTCGCAGCCCAGACACCTCAAGCAGCGGCGCCCGCGCATCCTCCGTCGCAACTGCCGCCGCCGGAACACGCCCCGCAGGTGATGCGGCATCCAGCAGGCTGCGTGTGTAAGGATGCTGCGCGTCCGTCAGAATGCGGCGGATCGGCGCGGTCTCCTGCATCCGTCCGCCCTGCAGCACCACTACCCTGTCCGCCAGCTGAGCCACCACGGCCAGATCGTGCGAGACGTACACCGCCGTGGTATGAAGTTCACGCACCACATTGCGGAATGCCCGCAGCACCTCGATCTGCGTGGTCACATCCAGTGCGGTCGTCGGCTCGTCCAGGATTACCAGTTCCGGGCCGGTGATCAGCGCCATCGCCGCCATCAGCCGCTGCAACTGCCCGCCCGAGACCTGATGCGGGAACCGCTCGCCGATATGATCCGGATTGGGCAGCGCAAGCCCCGCGAACAACGCGCGTGCCTTGGACTCCGCCTCGGCGCGCCGCATCAGCCCATGTATCAAGGCCGGCTCGGCTACCTGTGTGATGATCCGTTGCGCGGGGTTGAACGCCGCCGCCGCACTCTGTGCCACGTAACTCACCCGCTGCCCGCGCAACCCGGAGAGTTCACGAGGCGACATCGACAGCACGTCGGTGTCGCCCAACCGCACCGCTCCGCCCGTGATGGTGCAGCCCGGGCGCGCATATCCCATCAACGACAGCGCTGCCGTGGTCTTGCCGGAGCCCGATTCACCGATCAGCGCCAGCACCTCGCCCCTCGCGATGGCGAAGCTGAGGTCGCTCAGGATCGCGACCCGGCCCGCATTGTCGTGCCGACCCGCGACCGACAGGTTCTGCACCTCCACATGCGGCGCGCCGGTGCTAGCCGCCATTACGCGCGGCCCGGCGGTTCGGCAGGCTGTCGATCAGCAGGTTGACCGATACTGTCAGGATGGCGATCGCGATCGCCGGCACGATGACCGCGGGAGCACCCTGGCTCAGCCCATCCAGGTTCTCCCGCACCAGTCCGCCCCAATCGGAATACGGCGGCTGAATGCCCATTCCCAGAAAGCTCAGGCTGCTCAACAACAGGACGATGAACACGAAGCGCAGTCCGAAGTCCGTCAGGATCGGGGCTACCATGTTGGGCAGAATTTCCTCAACCACCACTGTCAGGTTGCGCTCACCCCGCGCCCGCGCTGCGGCGACGAAATCGGTTGCATTGATGCCAACCGCGATGGATCGGACGATGCGGAAACACCCGGGCGTGTAGATCACCGCGGCTGTCAGGATCAGCACCGTCACCGACGAACCCATACCCGCAACCACCACCAGGCTGAAGATCAGACTGGGAAAGGAAATCACTGCATCCATGATGCGGCTGACCACCTGATCGGGCGGACCGCCCCACGACGCCGCGAGCATGCCGAGCATCGTGCCGGCAAAAGAAGCCAGAACCGTCGCCGGCAAGGCGACGCCAATGGTATAGCGTGCGCCCGTCAGCACGCGGCTCAGCATGTCGCGGCCCAGGTAATCCGTGCCGAGCGGATGCGCCCAGGTCATTGGGCCGAATACCGTCTGGCTGACAATGCTGCCCGGCTTGTAAGGCGCAATGACCGGACCGAAGAGCGCAGTGCCCAGGCAGGCAATCACCACCACTGCAGCGATGCGTCCCAGCAGCGGCCATTGGGCCCGGCGGCGCCGCGGCAGGGCCTCAGCCGCGGTCTCGAGGGTGACGCTCATCGGTACCTCAGCCGCGGATTGGACAGGATCGTCGCGATGTCGGCGATCAGCACCAGCAGCAGATAGCCCGCGCAGAAAATCATGGCGCAGGACTGCACCAGCGGAACGTCCCGTGTGCTGACCGCGTCCACCATCAGCTTGGCCAGGCCGGGATAGTTGAAAACCGATTCCACGATGACGATGCCGCCAAGCAGAAACGACAGACTTAGCGCGATGGCGTTGGCGATGGGACCGAGTGCATTCGGCAGCGCGTGCCGCAGCACCAGCCGGACCGGACGCACACCCTTCAGCAGCGCCATCTCCACATAGCTCGACCCGAGCGTGTTGATCAGCGCCGCGCGCGTCATGCGCGCCATCTGGGGGAAGATCGCTATCGACAGCGTGCCGACCGGCAGGGCGAATGAACGGAACATCGCATGCAGCGAGTCCGTGTTCGCCGCATAGGACAGGGCGGGCAGCCAGTGCAGCCGAACGGCAAAGATCAATACCGCCGTCGTGGCAAACAGGAACTCCGGGATCGAGACCGCCGCCACGGTCAGCACGTTGACAACTCGATCATAGGCACTGCCGCGCCACACCGCTGCGGTGATCCCTGCCGTCAGCGCCAGAGGCACCACCACGATAGTGGTCAGCAGGGCGAGGAGCAGGGAGTTGGTCAGACGGCCGCCGATTAAATCGGCGATCGGCATGCCGTTGACCAAGGAGGTGCCCGGGTCGCCGCTCAGCAATCCGAAAAGCCAGTGGATGTAGCGCTGCCACGCCGGCTCGTTCAGGTGCATGGTCGCGCGCAGCGCATCCACCGTGGCCTGCGTCGCCGACTGGCCCAGGATCATCTGCGCCACGTCACCGGGTAACATTTCCGTCCCGGCAAACACGATCAGGGAAACCGCAAGCAGCAGAAGCACGCTGACGCCGATCCGGCGAAGGATCAGGCGTGCGAGAAAAAAGTCGCGGAAGGCCCGCCGCCGGCTCAGACGCGCACCGGCGGCGCCTCCGTCAACTGCCGAGCCAGACATACTGCGAGAAATTATAGCCCATCAGCCCGCCGGTTGGAATTGGCCGCAGTCCCTTCACCTTGGAGGAATGCGCGTCGATGCTGCTGATGAACACCGGAATGCCGATGCCGGCCTGATCGCGCACCAGCCGCTGCATGTCGCCGTAAGTCGCCTTTCGCTTGGCAAAATCCGTCTCTGAACGCGCATCCAGCAGCAGCTTGTCGAACTGCTCGTTCTTCCACTTGCTCTCGTTCCAGGGCGCGCTGGACTGGAAGAACAAGGAAAACAGCGTGTCCGGATTCGGCCGCGGATTGATGTTGCCGTAAGCGAATGGGGCCTTCAGCCAGAAGTTGGACCAGTATCCGTCCGACGGCACGCGCCGAATCTGCAGATTGAAGCCGATCTCCCGCGCCGAATTCTGCAGGATCACCGCCATATCCGGCGATCCCGTCGCCGCCGGCGAGCATACCAGTTGCACGCTCTTGTTCAGCATCCCGGCTTTCTGCAGCAACGATTTCGCTTGTGCCGGGTCATATGGCCGCTGCGGGATCGATGCATCGTAATACGGGCTGTTCGGCGCCACGGGCTGGTCGTTACCGATGGTGCCATACCCCAGCAGCACGCTGTTCAGGATCTGCTGACGGTTCTGCAGCAATTTCATCGCCATCACGAAGTCCGGATTGCCGATATCCGGCGCATCCAGATGCATGATGAGGTCGGTATAATCGGCGCTCTTCGTCTCGAAGATCTCGAACCCGCTCGCGCCCTTCACCTGCGCGGTCGAATGCGGGTCGATCGATCCCGCAATGTCGATGTCGCCCGACAGCAGAGCGTCAACCCGCGCGGCGTTGTCGGTAATCCCCGAGAACACGATCTGATCAAGATACGGCCGGCCCTCGTGGTAATAGTTCGGATTGCGCGTTCCGACCGAGCGCACACCGGGGGAGAACTCCTTGCAGACGAACGGCCCGGTGCCGTTGCCCTTGTTGAAGTTGGTGGTGCCGTCCTTGACCATAACAAACTGATAGACGGCGAAGATCGTCGGCAGCTCGGAGTTCGGGGAGCTCAGCGTGATCTGCACCTCGTCGGGCGCCGTCGCCTTGATCTCCTCCATCTGGGACGCCAGCGGCCGAACCACGGACCCTGCCTTCGGATCCTTGTGCCGCTGCAGCGAATACACCACGTCGGCCGACGTGAACGGCGACCCATCGTGGAACGTCACACCCTTCCGCAGCTTGATCGTCCATACCTTGGCGTCCTTCGTTTCCAGCGACGTCGCAAGGTCCGGCTGCGGCACCAGGTGTTCGTCGAAAACCGTCAGCCCGTTGTAGAACATGAACAGCCGGCAATAATCCGTATCGTTGTTTGCGCGCGCGGGGTCCAGCGTATCTGCCGTCGAGGAATCATCTTCGGCCACCCGCATCACCCCGCCCCGCTTCGGCTGGGGCTGCTGCGCATAGGCCGGCGGAACGAGCAGCCCGCGCGTGGCCAATCCCAGCACCGGCCGTGCCGCCAAGCAGCAGCGCATCACGACGTGACAAACAATTTTTCATTTGATTGGTTCTCCCTGTCGCAAAGCCCTGCCCTGCAGCCGTCAGGCGTCTGGCTTTTGCGGCGTGTCGCGCATCCATAGCTTTCCGCTCTCAGCGAAATCCGCCAACTCAGCCAGGGTCGCGAAATGATAGTCCGGTGTCGTCGGCTCCGGCACCTCCTGCGTGCCGCCGCTGCCCTTCAGACCCATCCTGCGCTCGATCCAGCACACCGTATAGCCCATGCGGCGCGCCACGCCGATGTCGTGATACTGGCTCTGCGCCACGTGCAGAATATCGTGCATCCCATGGCCGTCGCGGCTCAGCCGGCCGCGCGCGAAAGCGAAGAAGCAGGGATCGGGCTTTTCGCATAACGCATCGTCGGAGGTGACGCGGTCGTCGAACGGGTCGCCCAAGGCCGCGGACATATAGTCCAATGCCCAGCGCTGTGCATTCGTCATCGCCACCAGTTTATAGCGCTGCTTCAATCGCTTCAGCGCCGCTGCCGAATCAGGAAAGCCGCTCCATGTCCGGACCGAATCCCGAAGTCCCTCTGCCAATCCCTTGGTCCGCGGCAGTCCCAGGCGTTCCGCGATGTCCTCGTAACCCTGCACCAGGTTGTCCGGATACCCGATTGATGCCTTCCGTGGACGCGTCTCCCGGTAGGCCTTCAGGATGGTATCGTCATCGATCGTCTGTGTTTGGGGAATGTTCTGCCGCAAATATCCGAGCACGCCTCCTTCAAAGTCGATCAGGGTGCCAACCACATCGAAGGTCAGAACTTTCGGCTCCTGCGTTCCCATCCGACAGCTCTCTCCCGGTTTTGTGGGATACTAACGGCGGCACCGACGTTCAACGATTGAATCCAGCGGATCGACGCGAACCCTGTGCCGTTTCGAACTTCCTTGCAGCATATTGTGCTGCGGTCTCGGTTTATTGTGGAGGAGCCTGGAAACCGTGCAAGGGGAACAATTCATGCCTGCTCTCCGCCCCCGTTTCATCACCTTCGATTGTTACGGAACACTGACCCATTTCCGCATCGGCGATATGGCGCGCGAAATGTTCGCCGCCCGGCTGCCGGCGGACCGGCTGGAGCAGTTCGTGCGCGACTTCACCGGCTATCGGCTCGATGAAGTCCTTGGCCCCTGGCAGCCCTATGTCGAGGTTATCAAGAACGCCTTGCGGCGCACCTGCAGGCGGCACGGTATTCCGTTCGTCGAGTCCGAGGGTCAGGCCATCTACGACGCTGTCCCAACCTGGGGTCCGCATCCCGACGTGCCGGAACCGCTGCGCCGCGTCGGGGAACACATCCCCCTTGTGATCCTGTCGAACGCCGCCAACGCGCAGATCCAGCACAACGTCGATAAGCTCGGCGCGCCATTCCATGCCGTCTTCACGGCAGAGCAGGCACAGTCGTACAAACCGAGAATGCGCGGGTTCGAGTTCATGCTGGATTCGCTCGGCGCCCGGCCCGAGGACGTGCTGCACGTCTCCAGCAGCTTGCGCTATGATCTGATGACCGCCCGCGATCTCGGCATCCGAGACAAGGCTTATGTCAATCGCGGCTACGAACCATCGACACCCTACTATGGCTACCACGAGATGACGGATCTTGGCGGCCTGCCGACGCTGGTCGGCCTGTAACGAATGAAACAGGCCTCCTACTGGCACGACACGGCGCCCGCCTTTACCGGCGCCGAACCCGGCCCGCTGCCCGAAACCGCCGACGTTGCGGTCATCGGCGGCGGCTTCACCGGGCTTTCGGCCGCGCTGGCGCTGGCCCGGCGTGGCGCCAGCGTCGTGGTGCTGGAGGCGGATCGCGTCATCAGCGGGGCGTCGGGCCGCAATGGCGGGCATGTCAACAACGGCACCGCGGTGGATTTCGGCGGCCTTGTCGAGCGCCTGGGCCTCGACCACGCGCGCGCCCTTTATCGCTCCTACGACGATGCGGTGAACACCGTGGAGCGCATCGTGCAGGAGGAGCAAATCACCTGCACCTTCCGCCGCGGTGGCAAGATCAAGCTAGCGGCCAAGCCCGCGCACTACGAGAAAATCGCCCACGGCTTCGACCTGCTGCACCGGGAGGCCGATCCCGAAACCGACCTCGTTCCACCCGAAAGGATCCGCACCGAGGTCGGCTCAGACCGCTTCCATGGCGGGCTGCTGTACCGGAAGAGCGCCCAGATGCACATGGGCCAGTTCGGCACCGGTCTTGCCACCGCCGCCAGGCGCAACGGCGCCCGCATCTTTGAAAACGCTGCCGTCACGGGCCTCAAGCGGCTGTCCGGCGCGCGCTACGAAGTCACCACCAACCGCGGTCCCATCACCGCGGGTCAGGTTCTGGTGGCCACCGGCCCCAGCATACGTGGACCGTTCTTCTTCTTCCGTCGTCGGGTGATCCCGATCGGCAGCTTCATCATCGCCACAGAACCGCTAACGGAATCCCAGATCGGTTCCATCATGCCCACGCGGCGCACGGCAACCACCACCTTGAACATCGGCAATTACTTCCGCATCGCGCCCGACAACCGCCTGATCTTCGGTGGCCGCGCCCGCTTCGCCCTGTCCAGCCTGACCTCCGATCTCAAGTCAGGCCGCATCCTGCAAGCAACGCTGCATCGCACCTTCCCCCAGCTTGGCCCGGTCGGCATCGACTACTGCTGGGGTGGCACCATCGACCTGACGGCGGACCGGCTGCCACGCGCCGGGGAGCATCAGGGCGTCTTCTACGCCATGGGCTACAGCGGCCACGGCGCCCAGATGTCGGTTCACATGGGGCAGAAAATGGCCGCCGTGATGGCCGGTGATGCGGGCGCGAATCCATTGCGCGGGTTGCCTTGGCCCCCGGTGTTCGGCCATTTCGGGCCGCCGTGGTTCATGCCCTTCGTCGGAGCATACTACCGGTTCAAGGATATGGTCGGCTGAAGCGTTCTAGAGCAGTTTCAGGCTGACTGTATCAGCCTGAAACGCTCGGACTTCATGGTTTTAGAGCAGATTTACGCGCTCCTGGAAACGCCAGGCGTTTCCAGCCAAGCGCGATCTGCTCTAACACCGCGACACATGCGCAGAGACGCACTGCCAGCGGCCGTCCCGGAACAGCCAATCGTCGGTGTATCGTCCGCCGCCCACCGAGCCGTCGGGCTTCCGATATGCCGTGCGCGCGTGGATGATGGCAAAATCTCCGAACTGACGGATCACCACGTCATGCTCGCGGATGCCCTGCACCGTCGATCCACGTGCGATCTGATCGAGGAACGCAGCCCGCCCGATCAGGGTTCCGTCCGGATTGGTGTTCATGAAGTCGCTGGCGAGGTTGGCTTCGAACCACGCGCGGTCTGCCTGATCGACGGCACGCACGTAGTTTCGGTTCAGTTCGGACAGGATGGCCTTGTCCTGATCGGGGTTTCTCACTCCGGCGTCTCCGTTCGTATGGGGCGCCAAGCCTATCCCGGGTCAGGCCGTCATTGAAGGCAGGGTTCAACCCGTCTTCAGCGATCTTGCTTCTGTTTGACAGCGTGATTCACGCTTCCGGCGATTCCGCCTTCAGCGATCTTGCTTCTGTTTGACAGCGTGATTTACGCTTCCGGCGATCACGCTTTAAGCGCCGGCCCTTTCCAGCGCGTCCTCCAGAATCTCCAGCGCCTCCGCAAGCTGAGCCTCCGTCGTGACCAGCGGCGCGAGAAACCGGATAACGTTCCGCTCCACGCCGCACTTGATCACCAGCAGTCCTCTGATGCGCGCTTCGTCGATCACACGCTGCGCCAGCCCCGCGTTCGGCGAGCTGTCAGCCGCAACCATCTCCATCGCCTGCATCACCCCGAGCCCGCGAACCTCTCCGATCGCCGCCGGATAGCGTCGCTGCAAGCCATGCAGCCCGAGCGCCAGCGCCTCTCCCAGCCGTGCGCCCTGTTCCAGCAACCCGTCCTGCTCGAACGCATCCAGCACCGCCAGTGCCGCCGCGCAGGCCAGGGCGTTGCCACCGTACGTGCCGCCGAGCCCGCCGGGCGCCGGTGCGTCCATGACCTCGGCCCGGCCGACCACGGCCGACAGCGGCAATCCGCCCGCAAGACTCTTTGCCAACGTCACCAGATCCGGCCTTATAGCCGCCTGTTCGAATGCGAACATCGAGCCGGTGCGGCCGAAGCCGGTCTGAATCTCGTCCAGGATCAGCACGATGCCGTGGCGATCCGTGACACGCCGCAATGCCTGCAGGAATGCGCCGGAGGCCGGCAGAAACCCGCCATCGCCCTGCACCGGCTCGACCAGAATGGCCGCGACCCGCTCGGCCGCCACCTCGGTTGCAAACAGATCGTCCAGCGCACGCAGCGCGGCATCCTCGGAAAAACCGCGGAACGGATTGGGATACGGCGTGTGAAACACCTCCGGCGCGAACGGACCGAAATTCTGCCGGTACGGCACGGTCATGCCCGTCAGCGTCATTCCCAGCAATGTGCGGCCATGAAAGCCGCCGCGGAATGCCACCACCGCTGGCCGGTTCGTGTGGGCGCGGGCGATCTTCACCGCGTTCTCCACCGCCTCGGCCCCGGTGGTCAGAAGGATGCTCTTGTAGCCATCACCCACCAGCGCATTCAGCCGGTGTGTCAGCGTAAGGTAAGGCGGATACGCCGCTACCTGGAACGCCGCGTGACTTATCCGGTCCAGCTGCTCCCGCACCGCACGCACCACGCGCGGATGGTTGTGCCCGACATTCAGCACCCCGATCCCACCCACGAAATCCAGGTACCGGTTGCCGTCCACGTCCCACACCTCGGTGCCCTGCGCACGCTCGAGCACAAGCGGATGCGCGGTCACAACCCCGCGCGACACGTCTTCGTCCCGCTGCACCAGAAAACCGGATGTCCGGTCGGCGATGTCCAGCATGTGCGGCTCCTCGCGATAAATACCGCACCGGGATAGCCCGGCCGGAATGCGTGGTGCTGCTGTTGCGGGGCCGCGCCGTGCGCGATCCTGCTGCCGCCGCGCCGGGACCCGGAACTTCGTGCGGAGCGGCCCTCATATCCAACTTTCCCAAAAAGTTGGGTCGACATCTTGTTTCGCGCGCGGCCGCCGCACCCACCCCGCGCGCATACCAATCGGCCATTCGGCCGATTGGTATCAATCCTTCCGGCTGAAGAACTTCTCCAGCGGGTAATGCTGCTTCACGAAGATCGACTTGATCACCAGGTAGCTGAAATACTTCTCGATCCCGATGCTGAGTTCGAGCAGCCGCTCGATGATTTCCTGATAGTGCTGCACGTTGCGGGTGACGAACTTCAGCAGATAATCGTAGCCACCGCTCACCAGGTGGCATTCGATGATCTCGTCCACCTTGCGGATTGCAGCCTCGAAGCGGGCGAAATCCGCACTACGATGATCCGACAGCGTCACCTCGGTAAACACGATCTGCGTGTCCCCCAGCTTCTGCATCTGGATCTGCGCGCCGTAGCCCAGGATGTAACCGGCCTTCTCCAGCCGCTTCACCCGCACCAGGCACGGGCTCGGCGACAGCCCCACCGCCTCGGCAAGCTCCACGTTGGTCACGCGGCCATTCTTCTGAAGATGCGTCAGGATGCGCAGGTCGATGCGGTCGAGCTTCGGCGCGTTGCCAACCATTCGGCTGGCGAAGCATAACCGGCAAGAGGACGCAATACAGAGCGTGATCGCCGGAGACGGTATCGTCGGAGGCGTGAATCACGCTCCCAACAAACTCTTCAACCTAACGCCTGGCTCACCAGCGCAAAGCTCCGGGGACGCTCGAGATCCGCCCCGCGCACCATCCGCACCGCGCCACCGGCATCTGCCAGACCAAGGCTTTGCAGCCAGCTGGAGAGTCCGGATTCCTCCGGCACATCGATCCGCATGAACTGGCCCGGATTGGCGGCCAGAAAATGTCCGATGAGCGCCCGCGCGCCAGCCGCATCACGCGCCACCACCGGTCCGATCACCTGCCCGATCCCGAACCGGCGCAGGATCGCGAACCCCGTCGCTCGTCCGTCATCATCAAGCACGACCGCTGTTCCAGCTTCCAGGAGCGCGCCAATCAATGCCCGCCGGTCCAAGCCGCTCGCCTCGCGGTCCAGTGCGGACAACAGCGCCGGATCGCTCCGGCCGGTCGGACGCACCCGCTCGCCGGCGCGCAACGGCATCAGCGGCGGCTGAAACGTGGCGCCCTGGTGCTGCCGGATTCGCCCGGCCGGAACAAACCCCAACGACCCGTAAAGCTGCAGCCCTTCATCTGTGGAGTGCAGCACGACCCGCCGCCCCTCCAGCGCGTGCAGAAGAGTGCGGAGTAGTGAACGGCCGATCCCCTTTCCTTGCTGTCTGCGATCCACGCAGATCATGCCCAGGGCCCCTTCCTCCCGGCCGTACGTCCAGCACAGCCCGGTCCCCAGCAGCACCCGGTCCTGCTCTGCGGCCCAGCCGCACCCCAGGCCGAGCATGAACTCCCAGTCCTCCACCCGGTGCGGCCATCCGAAAGTGGCCGAGATCGCCTGCGCTGGAATCAGATCGGACCGCCGCAGCGGACGTAACCGGATTTCCGCGGCAACATCCATCGGCACGGAACGCCTACATCATCCCGGGACGGCCGAGCCGCGAACCGTCCACTAGCCGGCTGTGGCGGAACGGCGCCGGATCAACGATCGGCGGATCGCCCGCAACCAGGTCCGCCGCCAGCCGGCCCGCACCGGGGCCAATGCCGAAACCGTGGCCACTGAACCCCGCGGCCAGGAAGAAGCCGGGCAACGATTCAATGGCGGAAATCACCGGCAGCGAGTCCGGCGTCGAGTTCGATCCAACCTCCCCAGATCCGCGCCATGCGAAGCCCCTCCAGTGCCGGATAGGTCGCGATCACACGCCTCAACGCCGGTTCGACGACGCTGGTATCAGCCGGCGGCGCGTAAATCCGGTGCCGTTCGAACAGGGTCGGCCCATCGAAGGACCAGTTGCCGACCCGCGCCTCGGGACCGTCCAGGAAGGATCGTCCGATGCCGACCTTGAGGTTCTTCCGCCGCTCGCGGAACAGCGGCCAGAATTGGCGGGCGTAGCGCAGCCCCTGCGGCGTCACGTCCAGCCGGCCGCGATTCTGCGCCGCCACGATGTAGCCGCCATCCAACCGGCGAGTGAGCGTGAAGTCCGGCGTCACCAGCCCGCCGGGCGCAACCTCGGCGCCCGGCGTGGTGGCAAACACCGTCGAGCGGATTCCCGCCTGGGGAAACTCGATTCCGTGCCGGCGGCAGAACATCGAAGCCCAAGCACCCGCCGCGCACAGCACGCTGGCCGCCTGGATCCGGCCGGCTTCTGTCACGACGCCGGAGACCCGGCCGGCCGTGGTTTCGAGCCCGCGCACCGCGCAATTCTGATGGATCGTGGCTCCGCGCTTGCGCGCCGCCTCCGCCAGAACCGATGCCGCCATGGCGGGCTCCGCACGGCCGTCCCGCGCTGAATGAACGCCACCGATCCAGTCCTGAGCGTTCCCCGGGGTCATCTCCCGCGCCTCGGTCGGGCTCAGCATCCGGCTGCCGACCTGGAACGGCTGCGCCATGTTGATCCAGTTTTCCCAGGTCGCGAGTTCTTTCGGGTCTTTCGTGACGTAGATCAGCCCTGTGCGGCGGAACCCGAGATCGGCGCCAGCCTCCCGGTGCAGTGTGGCCCACAGCGCCATACTCTCCTTCATCAGCGGCAGCTCGCGCTGGTCGCGATTCTGCTGCCGGCACCAGCCCCAATTGCGGCTCGACTGCTCTCCGGCAACCTGACCCTTTTCCAGCAGCGCGACGGAGATGCCCTTTTTTGCAAGAAAGTAGGCCGTGGCGGCGCCGACAATACCGCCCCCAATGATGACGACATCAACTCGCGGCGGTAGAGCTGTGTCGCTCCTTACAGGAGTGATTGAGGGACCCTCAAAAGCACTCACCGCTCCATCATGTTGTTTTCGCATGGTGCGCGCGAACGAAGCTGAGTTTTCGGCATCCGGGATCACCGAAAGAATTTAGCGAGGGCGGACAGAGCATCGTGTGGAATCTAGTCCACCTGGAAGCATTATGTGCGCAAGTCCTCCATATGTCTGACGCAATCTGCGGCATGTTTCAGGTCCGAGAAGGACAGCGCAAACCCAACGGCAACGACCACGTCTCCCGGGAGGATCATTCAGATCAGCAGCACGACACTGGTTCTGGCGGGGCCTTGTCTGGCGATATTGGCGTCTGGCGATATTGGCGTCTGGCGATATTGGCGTCTGGCGATATTGGCACGGGACCAACTGGGGCGCCGTCGCAGGCATTTCCGGTTCCGGAATGCACTGATGGGTAATAGCGCGATCCGGATCGCGGCCGGCTCGCGCGGTCGATTTTTTTCCCAGTCGCACGAGGAAGGCGTGGGCCTCAGCCCGGGCGCCGTGGCGGCAGCCTGATCGCCGGTCGGCTGTCAGGGAACTCGACTCGGCCGGTCTCCTTCATCATGGGTGTTCCGCGATAGGGAGGCCCATCGCTCGGTCCGCACCCGGGATTACAGAACTACGCGGAATTTTCGGCACTCCCACCTGCCTGAAGGTCTTTGCCATTACCTTTATTGTTGCCGGCCTGGTTACCGTGGTGACCGCGCTGCTGGGTCTGCACTTGCGTGGTCCTGGCGGTAGCGCCACGCCGGTGTGACGATCGGTATGACGTACATCATGCTTCCGTTCCTGGTGCTGCCGCTGCAATCCACGCCATCGACGCTGGATCCGGCGACATTCCGAGCAACGACACTATGCGGCGCGACGCCAATACGGTCGCTTCATTGGGTATCTCTACCGCTGGTTCATCCGGGACCGGCGGCCGGAAGCCTCATGGTGTTTATGATGTCGTTGGGGTACTACGTTACGCCGGCGTTACTCGGCGGCACCTCGAACATGATCCTGGCCGAGCTGAGAACCGCCACCCTACACATCCAAATTCGCCACCTTCAGGGCGTTCCCCACAATAAACTCCCGCCGCGGCTCAACCACATCGCCCATCAGCGTGCTGAACACCTGCCCCGCGTCTTCCGCATCACCAACTTTCACCTGCAACAAGGTCCGCGCCGCCGGATCGAGCGTCGTCTGCCACAATTGATCCGGATTCATCTCACCCAAACCCTTGAACCGCTGGATCGTCAGCCCCCGCCGCCCCTGCCCCAAAACGCGGTCATACGCCGTCGCCGGACCCGCAACGCTTACCTCGTCCTTGTCCAGCTTCAACCGCGCCGGCTCGCGGAACTTCCCAGTCAGCACCTCCGCGCGCTCGGCCAGCCAACGCGCCTCCGCGCTGCGCAAACTGGCCGGATCGAGCGTGTATTTCTCCGTCACACCTCGTACCACACGTCCCAGGGTCAGCCCGACCCCATCGGGTGGCCCAACAACCCAGCCACGCTCCGACGGTGCTGAGACCGCGTTCAGCCGTTGTGTCAGGATTTGCGCAGCGGCGGCGGCCCGCCCCGCATCCGACGTCAACGCCCCGGCCACAGCCACCTGCTCCAAGAGCGGTATGGGGATCACCGTCGAAAGCCGCCGCAGCCGCATGGTGGCCTCGCGCAGCCAGCTGGTCTCCGCCCGCAGATCCTCGCCCTCGAAAACCCGGCCGTCGGCATAACTCAGTCGCGCCTCCGCCAGCGCCTTGTCCAGGAGATAATCCTCCAGCGCGCGGTCATCCTTAAGATATCGCTCGTCATTCCCCCGTTTGGCCCGGTACAGCGGAGGCTGCGCAATGAACAGATGCCCCCGATCGATCAGCTGCGGCATCTGCCGGAAGAAGAACGTCAACAGCAGCGTGCGGATATGCGATCCGTCCACATCCGCATCCGTCATGATAACAATCCGATGATACCGCAGCTTGCTGACATCAAATCCGCCCTGCTCCGGCTCGGCCCGCCCGATACCCGTTCCCAAAGCGGTAATCAGGGTCCCGATCTCCTGGCTGCCCAGCATACGGTCGAACCGAGCCCGCTCGACGTTCAGAATCTTTCCCTTCAACGGAAGGATCGCCTGAAACTTCCGGTCGCGCCCCTGCTTCGCCGACCCGCCGGCCGAATCGCCCTCCACGATGAACAACTCCGATTTCGCCGGATCGCGCTCCTGGCAGTCGGCCAGCTTTCCCGGCAAGGTGGAGATATCCAGCACGCCCTTCCGCCGCGTCAGCTCCCGCGCCTTGCGCGCGGCCTCCCGCGCCGCTGCCGCATCCATCACTTTCTGCACCACCGACTTGGCTTCCTTGGGGTGCGTCTCGAACCAGTGCCCCAGCGCATCCGATACCGCCGCCTGCACCACCGGCTGCACCTCGGAGCTCACCAGCTTGTCTTTCGTCTGCGACGAGAATTTCGGGTCCGGTACCTTCACCGAAAGAACCGCCGTCATCCCCTCCCGCATGTCGTCGCCGACAAGTTGCAACTGTTCCTTCTTGCCCATCCCCTCGGCGTATTTCGTCACCATGCGGGTCAGCGCCGCGCGAAAACCCGCTAGATGCGTGCCCCCATCCCGCTGCGGGATGTTGTTGGTGAAGCACAGCATGGTTTCGTGGAAACTGTCGTTCCATGACAGCGCAAACTCCACGCGGATCCCCTGCGCGTCGTCCGCGGCGCGCACGCTCATCGGCGGCGTGAACACCGCCGTCTTGGCCCGGTCCAGCCATCCGACGAACGCCACCAGCCCGCCGTCATAGCGCATCACCGCTTCCTGCGCCGGCGCGTGCCGCTCATCCCGCAGCACGATCGTCAGCCCGGAGTTCAGAAACGCCAGCTCGCGCAACCGCCTCTCCAGCAGCGCAAAGTCGAACTCAGTGCGAGTGAACGTCGCGGGGCTCGGCTTGAACGTCACTTCCGTGCCGCTAGGCTGATCGCTCGGCCCTACCACCGATAGCGGTGCTTCCGCATCGCCGTTGCCGAAGCGGATCAAATGCTCCTGCCCGTCCCGCCAGATACGCACTTCCATCCATTCGGACAGCGCATTCACTACCGCCGCGCCCACGCCGTGCAGCCCGCCCGAAACCTTGTAGGAGTTCTGGTTGAACTTCCCCCCCGCGTGCAGCCGGGTCAGCACAACCTCCGCGGCCGAAACCCCCTCCTCCAGGTGGATATCGGTCGGGATTCCGCGGCCGTTGTCCCGCACCGTCACGCTGCCATCGCCGTTCAGGACCATCTCGACGCGATCCGCAAATCCGGCCTGTGCCTCGTCGACCGCGTTGTCGATGATCTCGAACGCCATATGGTGCAGGCCGGAGCCGTCATCGGTGTCCCCGATATACATCCCCGGCCGCTTCCGCACCGCATCCAGGCCGCGCAGGACCGAAATGGACGAAGCGTCATAGGCGTCGGAATCAGTCTGCGAGGCGGCGTTTTCGGACATGCCGGCGGAGGAACTCCACACTGTGCGTGATACTCTAGATATATAGCCAGATATATAGCCGCTACGCGGCTCCCGGCACAGCCGGAACGATGCCCGAAAATCGCGTATCTGGCGTGAGCCGACCCTCACCCGTTCGCAATCCTTCAGCGGCTTCCGCCAAAGGCAAAAACGTCTCGGCATCCGTGCCGGTCAACAGCACCTGCCCCCGCAGGCTCCGAACCGTCCGGAACAGCGCCTCCCGCCTGTCCGGGTCCAGGTGCACCATCGGCTCATCCAGCAGCAGCAGCGGCGCGAACCCACGCGCCTCCGCGATCAGCCCCGCATGCGCCAAAATCAGCCCCACCAGCATCGCCTTCTGCTCGCCGGTGCTGGCCAGCGCCGCCGCCAGCCCGCTCATTGCGTCCGTCAGCACCAGGTCGCTGCGATGCGCCCCTGCCGACGCCGATCCCGCGGCGGTGTCCCGCTCGCGCGACACTGCCAGCTCCCGCCGTACCCAGTCCTCCACCGCAACCGCGGGGGCCTCCCGCAGCCGCGACGTGATCGCACAGTCCAGCCCCACCCGAACCGGCGGAAACCCTGGCACGCCTTGGCCGGACAGCGCCGCATCCAGCTTCTGCACCAGCCCCACGCGCGCCGCGGTGACCGCGACGGCGTGCCGCGCCATCGCATCCTCCAGCCCCGCTAGCCACGCCGCATCGCGCCCTCCTTCTCGCCCCTTTTGGACCAGCAACCGGTTCCGGCCTGCCATCGCCGCATCGTGCGACGCCACCTGCCGCGCATGACCCGGCTCCAGCGCCCAGACCAGCCGGTCCAGAAACCGCCGCCGTCCAGCCGGAGCCTCCTGAAACAGCTGCTCCATCTGCGGCGTGAGCCACGCCATCGCTACGCGGGATGCAATCTCGGCCTGGCTGCGCGGTGCGGCGCCATCCAGCCGGAACACCCGCCGGTCCAACGGCCCCTCAGGAGCCGTCCCAGTGCCAATCTCCGCCATGCCTTCCGCCGCCGCGAACCGCCCCGCCACGGCCCAGCGCCCGTCCACCCCCGGCCCGCGGCGCGCAAACTCCGCGTTCCGTGCCCCCCGCAGCCCACGCCCGGGTGCCAGCAGCGACACTGCTTCGAGCAGATTGGTCTTGCCGCTGCCGTTCGGCCCGAACAGCACGCTGATCCGCGCGCCCGGAGTCCACACCAGGGAGGGATAATTGCGAAAATTGGTCAGCGACAGACGAAGAAGGCGAAGTCCTCCCTCCCCTGACCTCTCCCGCAAGGGACCTTGCGGGAGGGGTGTCGGGGGAGGGGTCACACCCGCATCGGCATCAGCACATAAAGCGCGCTCGCGTCCGCCGCATCCTGAACCACCGTCGGCGCAGACCCGTCCGCAAACCGGAACTCCACCTGCTCGCTGATCTGGTCCGTGATGTCGTTCAGGTACCGCGCCTGGAACCCGATCTCCAGCGGGGAGGCCTCATACTTGACCCGGTCCAACTCAAGCTCCTCCATGGCCACCCCCTGCTCCGGACTGGACGCGGAAAGAACCAGAAGATCCCGCCCAAGCGAGAGCTTCACCGGCCGGGACCGTTCGGTGGAGATCGCCGCAACCCGCGCCACCGCATCGGAGAAATCCTTCTTCCCGACACGCAGCACTTTGTCGTTCGTGCGCGGGATCACTCGTTCGTATTCGGGGAAGGTGCCGTCGATCAGCTTGCTGGTGAGCAGAACGGCGTCCGCATGAAACTGGATGCGCGTATCCGAAAGAGCGGCTTCCACATTCCCGCTCACCTCGTCCAGCAGCTTCCGCAGTTCGTTGACAGTCTTCCGCGGGATGATCACCCCCGGCATCTGCCCGGCGCCTTCCGGCAGCGGCTCCTCCACACGTGCCAACCGGTGGCCGTCCGTAGCGACCGCGCGCAGCACCCGCACCCCGTCGGACTCCGCCGCGTGCAGGAAAATCCCGTTCAGGTAATACCGCGTCTCCTCCGTGCTGATCGCAAACCGGGTCCGGTCGATCAGCCCCCGCAGCTGCAGCGCCGACAGGCTGAACCGGTGCGGCAGGCTCCCCGCGGTCATCGCCGGGAAGTCCTCGGTCGGCAGCACTAACAGCTTCGTTTCGTATTTGCCGGCACGCAGCTGCAGCTGTGCGTCCCCGCCCGGGCAGTCCAGCTCCAGTTCCACCCCCTCCGGCAGCTTGCGCACGATCTCATACAGGGTGGCCGCCGGGGCCGTGCACGCCCCGTCCCGTGACGTGCTGGCGGGAACGTCCTCGACAATGGCGATCTCCATATCCGTCGCCGTCAAGGTGAGCTTGCCCTCGCGCACCGCCATCAGCACGTTCGCCAGGATCGGAATGGTATTCCGCTTCTCGACAACGCTCTGCACATGGGCCAGCGCCTTCAGCAAAGAGGCGCGGTCGGCCTTGAATTTCATACCAGTTCACCTCAAAATCTCGCACCGCGGCGCGAGTCGGCTCCCAATCTAGCAATTGCTCCCGCCGCAATGCCAGAGCCACAAGCGCCTGGCATCCGAACCGGTCAGGGCCGGTGCATCACGCAAATTCCGGATATCCGTATCGCTTTCGATTGCGAAGCCCCGCCCGGAAATGATAGGCCGCTGCCACCAAAGACGGAGGCAAGCGGTTGTATTGGTGTCTCGGCATGCAGGCCAGCGCTTCCACCTGGATCTACAACGTGGCGCTGGACGTTGCCCGCGTCCTGTTTCCCGAACAGCCCGTTAAGGGCTTCTTCATCGCCTACCAGGGCGGCTTGCGTCAGCTCGAGGGTTGCACTGCCCTTCCGGTCCTCAAATCCCACGGCGTTGACCACGCCACCGGGGCCGGGCTCTCCCAAACCGTGCGTGCCATTCTCGTTTCCGTCCGGGATCCGCGCGACTCAGTCGCCTCCCTCATGAGGTATCACAACAAACCTTTCCGAGAGGCGCTACAGGAAGTCGAATACGCCGCCATGACCTGCGCTCGGTTCGCCAGCGACAAGCGCGCCACCACACTGCGTTACGAAACAGGCTTTACTGAAGACCGGGCCACTATCGACAAAATTGCTGCTATTTTCGAAAAGCCCCTCAACCCCTCTCTGCGGGAGGAGATGTTCCAGAAATCCCGCCGGGAGGCTATCGAGAAACTAATCAGCAATCTTGAGGATCGACCCACCGCGAAGCGAGCAGGCGATGACGTCTACGATGCCGAACGCCAGTGGCATAAATTGCATGCGAACCGTACCGGGGCAGTCGGCAAGTGGCGCTCTATACTCACCGAGCGGCAGGTCGCCCGCATTGAGCTGCGCCTCCAGAACTGGATGGCGGACTTCGGCTATGAACCCAGCATCATGCCCCGATTGCTCGACCGCGTCGTGAACCTCGTAGATCGGATGCGCGCGGCTTAGACCAGATCGTGCTTGACCCGAAACGCTTGCGTTTCCAGGAGCGCGTGAACCTGCTCGCGCAATAGGGCCAAGCGTGTTCAGTCACCCTGAACACGCTCTGGCCGTAACTTACCTTATCATTCCGCGGGCGAGTAATACCCGCTGCACCGACGAGTCTGCCTTCACGGCGGCTGTTGCCGCCAAACCGGTGTCAAAACTGCTTCAGCAACCGATCAATATAATCCAGCTCCTGCTGCGGACGCGTCCGCTGCGCGCCACGCTCCCGCAGCTGCTGCTCGATCTCCTGCGCCCGCTGGCGTTGCCCTTGATCCGGGATCGTTACCTCGTCCGTTTCGTCCGCCCCGTTATGCCCCTCGCCGTACGGGCGCCCCAGCGGGTCGCGGTGCCCCGCCCGCCCAGGCAGCGGCCCGACACCCGGCCCGTCGCCCGGGCCTTCCTGCAACGCCAGCCCCTGCCCCGCCTGCTGGCCCGGCTGCCCCTCCTGCCCGTTGCCGAACTGCTGCGCCATCTGCTGGCTCATCTGCTGCCCGCCCTTCTGCAGATCCGCGATCGCCTGTTGCTCCGCCTTGCCGGCCGCCTCATCCTGACCTTGCGCCAGCGCCTGCGCCGCCTGCTGCATGTCCTGGTCCGCCTTGCCGAGGCTCGGCGGAATCTTCCCGGTCAGATCGCCAAACTGCTGCATCAGTTCGCCCAGTGCCTGCCGCAGCGCCTCCTGCACACGCTTGTCAGCCTGCCGCTGAGTCCCTTCATCGGCGCCCTGTTCCGGCTGCTGTTGCTGTGCTTGCTGGCCAGGCGGTTTATCGCCGCTATCCGCGTTCTCGTCCGGCTGTTGCCGCTGCTGCGAGTGATCAACCAACCCGCCCTGACGCCCGATCAGATCCTGCACCACGCCCAGCTGCTGCTGTCCCTTCTGCCGCTGCCGCGCGTTCTGCATCTCCTGCGCCGTCATCGCCCGCCCGTTCCGCAGCGCATCGAGCATCTGCTCCAGCTCCGCCATGCGTTGCTCGGCCGTCTTCATGTCGCCCTGTTTCGCCGCCTGCCGCGCCTCCTCCGCCATCCGCTGCATGTCGCGGTCGCTCAGATGCATCGCGTTCGGGTCGATCTGCGCCTGCTGCCCGTTCCGCTGAAGCTGCTCCATCAGGGCCTGCATCCGCTGCTGGATTGCCCGCTCCAGCTCCTTCAGGCGCTCCTCCAGCGCCTTGCGGTTAGCATCGGAGGGATCCTGCTTGGCCCGTTCCAGCGCCTCTTGCGCCGCCTGCCGCGCCTGCTCCAGCGCCCGCGCCGTGCGATCCAGCGAGCCCTCCTCCAGGTGCAGCGCCAGTTGCCACATCCGGTCCTGTGCGTGCGGCACCGCCTCGGCAGTCTGGTCGTTTTCCAGCAGGTAATAGATACCGCTCAGATTGAGGTATGCCCCGTAATCCTTGCCCAGGGCCTCCGGGTGGATCAGCAGCGCATCCAGTTTCGCCAGGGCATCGTCTCGGTTATCCGGATTGAGGCTCAGCCCCTTCCTGATCTCTATCAGCGCCCGCGCAACCGGGTTGTGAAACGGCCGCTCCGGCAAAATGAACGTCGCCTCCGCGCTCCGCCCTGTCTGCCCCGATCCGTCACGCCCGATCAGCTGCCCCACGACAGGCAGCCCTGCCCAGGGATTCGCCGTCAGGTCGCGCTGATCGACGCCATGTGCCGACTTCGCTTCGCCAGTCGGCAACGGAAGGTCCAGCACCACCGGCTGTGCCTCCCGCCGGTCCTTCAGGTGCAGCTCCGCCTGCAGGGAGGTCACCCCATAATCGTCGCTCACTTTCCAGGGCAGCCGCACCTGCTGCGGATCGGATGGAGCAGGCCCTGGGGATTCGGCCCAGGCAACTGTCGGCGGCTGATTGGCCACGACGGTCAGATCCCATCCCGCAAGCTCCTCGCCGCCCCTGCGGATCGCCAGATGCCCGCCGGCCGACAGCACCTGCTCCGCCTGAAAGCTGGCCGCGTCCAGCGCCCGGAACGCGGCCGCCTGCCCGTTCATCAGCAGCTGCGGCACCCCGCTCCCTCCAGTCACGCTGGCGGTCAGGCGCGAGGCGGCCGGCACCGAGACGCCGCCCTGCCCCGGTTTCAGGAACAACGGGGCAAGATGCGTGTACCCGGGCGGGGTGATCCACGCCTGCACAAGCGTGGCGGGCGCCGCGGCCCCGCGTGGCAGCGACATCTGGACCGAATCCAGCAGCCTCGCGGGCGCATCGCTCCCGGCAATCCCGAACCCCGCCACCAATCCCACCGCAAGCGCGCCCCTCAAGGCATGGCGGTCCTTCCGCGCCAGCCCCGGATGCGGGAGTCCCACGTGCAGGCGCCGAACCTGTGCAATGGCCCGGGTCACATGCGCCTGCCATAACGCCATGCCGGTCTCGTCAGCCATGCTCGGCCGGTCCGACAGCACCGAAAGCGGCCGGTGGCTGATGCCCGACGACCGTTCCAGCCGCCGGTCTGCCTCGCCGTCTTCAGGCACTGCGATGCTGTGCAGACCACGCACCCACAAAGCCAGGAACACCACACCGAACACAGCGACATACGCCAGATGCACCCAAGGCGAGAGCAGCCTCGGCAAACTCAGAAGCGCCAGAACCACGAACAGCCCGGCGATCCCGGCCGGCGGCCAGACCGCCGGCCACAAACGTTCGAACAATATCGCCAGCCGCGCCAGCTCGCGCCGCCCGGCCAGCCGCCGGTGCAACCGCCCGAGATCGCTTTCGTCACTCAACCGATCCACTCCGGTATGCTCTCGTTTCGCCAAAGCTCGGCAATATCCTGCCGCGGGCGGATCATGGACCATCGCCCGTTGTCGACCATCGCCGCAGCCGCGAGCGGACGCGCATTGTACGTCGAGCTCATCACCGAACCATAAGCGCCTGCATCCAGAATTGCCATTCGCGCGTTCGGTGCAAGATCCGGCAGCATCCGGCTTCTCGCGAACGTGTCGCTGGTCTCGCAGACGGGACCGACAACGTCCGCCGGCGACACCGGCCCCGCCGCATCCACCGCCGAGACCGGCACCATTCCGTGCCATGCCTCGTACATTGCCGGCCGTATCAGATCGTTCATGCCCGCATCCAGCACCAGGAACCGGCTCGCGGCTTCGCGCTTCACCAGCACCACCGACGTCACCAGCAGACCCGCTGGTCCCACGAGCCACCGCCCCGGTTCAACCACCAGCCGGACGTCCAGGTTGTGGAACGCAGCCTTCATCGCGCCGGCCAGTCCGCCCGGGGTGGAAGCCGGTTGGTTCCTGTAAGGGATCCCCAACCCGCCGCCGCAATCGAGGATCTCCACGTTAAATCCCGCCTCACGTACCGCCCGGACAAGTCCGGAAAGCCGGTCGAACACCGCCCGGTATGGCGCGAGCGACTGGATCTGGCTGCCGATATGCACTGCCAGGCCTACCGGTTGGATTCCCGGCAGGGCGCTCGCCCGCGCGTATAGTTCCAGCGCGCGCCCGTACGGTATTCCGAATTTGTCCCCGGCCCGGCCGGTACCTGATCTTGCCATGAGTCCCGGCATCCACATCCGGGTTGATCCGCAGCGCAACGCGCGCCACCCGCCCGCCGGCCTTGGTTAGCGCCGAGATCATGTCAAGCTCCTCGGCGCTCTCGACATTGATCTGCGCGATGCCCTCCGCCACCGCCAGCCGAAGCTCGTCCAGCGTTTTGCCCACCCCGGAAAACACGATCCGCTGCGCCGGCATCCCCGCCGCCCGCGCCCGGCGCAGCTCGCCGCCGCTTACGACGTCGGCCCCGGCGCTCAGCCCGCCCAGGAGCCGGAGAATAGCCAGGTGGTCATTGGCCTTCACGGCGTAATGAATATGCGCGTCCAGCCCGGCGTCGCGCAGGGCGTCGCGCAAGGCCTCGAAGCGGCGGCGTATCACGGGCGCGGAATAGACCCATACCGGTGTTCCCGCCGCATCTGCGATCGCGTTCAACGGGATGCCGTCCAGGAGCAACCCATCCATTGCGTGCATCCGCAAATGCTGCCGCGCGGCGATCAGTTCCCCAATCGTCGGATCGGGATCGGTCACGCCGGAGAGCGATGGTAAGGCCACAACATCATTCCCTGGAAAATTGCACCGCGGTTGTCTCCCCGCCCAAACGCGCCGGTCAACCGAATCCCGATCAGCCCTCCGCGGGCGCGGTTGCCATCAGATCGTCCACCTTCTCCAGCGTGCCGTTGAAATCCTGCGACGTCAGCTGCATTGCACTCTCAAACGGGAAATCGAGAATATGCACCGTCAGCAAGGCAAGCGTCCGCGACGAGGTGAACAAGCCGACAAACAGCGCCTTCGACACGGACGCCGCCGCTGCAAACACCAGCATGCATCCGACCAGGCCGCCGGAAAAAATCACCAGCATCCCCCAGACCAGGCCTGGCACGCCCTGCGTCATCTAAAACAGTCGTGTCTCCCTGCTCTGATGGGTGTCGGCGAGCAAATCCAGTATCTGCCCGCGGACCTGCTCGCCCGAAAAGCCGGCATTGGCCGTCGCAGCCGTGCTCCATAACGACTGAAACTGTTGTCCGGCCGCCCGACTCTCGATCCGCCGTTCCATGTCCGGCCATTCACGATCCACCACGGCTACCAGATAGGCCCGCAACTGCCGCAGCACCGCATCCCGGCTGTCCGCCGGAAGCCGCTCCGCCAAGATCGCCACCCCATGCAAACTGGCGCATTCGCGGTTGATGGATTGCGCGGCAGTATTGTACTCGGACCAGACATCGTTGAAAACGAAAGCCAGCATGACCGCGAACACCACGCCAAGCTGGATGAACACCGCATAGCCCACTTCATGGTAGCGACGAAACGTCTCCCGGTGCACCACCTGGTGCAGCAGCAGACAAATCAGGGCAGCAAACGCACCAGCTCCCACCGCCGACAGAACCAGCTCGATATACGTCATACCGGCTGGCTTCCCCGGCGTTCGCTGCGCCGCTGCAAAACAGCATGCATCGTCCGCGCGGGCTCATCGCTCTCCCACGCCGCGGCAAAACAGTCGATCCCGCGTGCAATCGCCGCATCAGGCGTAAGCGCCTCCCACTCACGAATCAGCGCCTTTTGCAGGCACACAGCCCTCGGTCCCGCCGAAAGAATGGCCCCGACCGTCCGCTCGACCAGTTCGTCGAGTTCCGCTGGCGGCGCCGTCTCCTCGACCAGACCCCAGGCACAGGCCCGGGCCGCATCGATCGCCCTCCCGGTCAGCAACAGCCAGTTGGTTCGCCCCCATCCGATCAAACGCGGCAGCAGCGCGGCTTCCACCACCGAGGGAATGCCAACCTGCACCTCGGGCATGCCGAACACCAGAGTCCTCGGCGGCTAGTCTGATATCGCAGGAAGCCGCCAGCTCCAGCCCCGCTCCGAACGCATAGCCCTGCATCCGCGCAATCACCGGAACCGGAATTCTTCGCAGCGCATCGCAGGCCCGGTGCACCAGGGCAATGAACGCCCGGCCCGTCCCGGCGTCCAGCACCGCCATTTCGCCGACATCCGCGCCGGCGCTGAACGCCGCCTCTCCGGCCGAGCGCACCACCACCGCGCGCAAAGCCTCCTGGTTTCGCAGCCCCTCTGCCGCCGCGATCATTTCCCGCAGCATGTCGGAGTTCAGGGCATTCCGCTTGGCGGTGCGGTCGATCAAAAGGGTCGCAACCCCTCTGTCATCGATCGAGCAAAGCACCGGCATTCAGGACCCCCGTGTTCGGCCACGTTCATCGTGCCCGGAGAATGCTCAGATCGCCAACCGCATCCTGGCATAAACTTCCGCCAGCTGCACACGAAAATCGATGCTCTCAAGGACCAGTTCGCCCTCCGCCGGGACCACCAGCGGACGCTCTGGACTCGATCCTCAAACACGATGTGGCGGTACGGCGTTACCTCAATTGCGTCAATGCGAACGGTGGCAATCCGGAACCGAGGCGGGCACTATAGTCCGCATGGGTGCGCTGCTGAAGATCCCGGACTGGCGCCGTTCCCTCCCAACCAGCCCACCAAACCGTATGCCGTCAGGGGCGGTGCCAACAGAACCCAGGGCGCATTCAATGCCGGCGGATACGAACCCAATGCTGGCCAGACCGGACTAAGGCTCCGGCGGCGCCAATTACGGCTAAGTCAGCACTGCCGGGCAGCGGCAAGCGAAATCGCATCCTCCCTGAGCCGGATTGGGCAACCAAACAGCAGCCGGATCGATCGCAACCAAAGGGCACGTCATCGCGAGATCCGCGAAGCGGGCCGCAGCATCCCGCTCGCTGTCGCGGCCCAGTTTCATGCCTGACGGGTCGGTGAAGCCGGTGGACAACCTCCGGTGATATGATCTCGACCCCGAGCCCATGCCGAAATGGTCACCTGCGGAGCGCGGCCGGTCTTGCGCTGTAGGCCCGCACAGCTTTGTTTTGCAATCTTGATCGAGTTCCCAGATCCGGATATAATCGGCAGCAAATAAGGGGTTGCAAAAACCTTCATGTTTTACGGAGGATTAGATGGCCGCTTCCGCCGGCAATCTTGATAGCCTTCTTGGCATGCCCGTCCCAATTCCCGACTTATCCGACGTAGCAAGTGTGCAGTCCTATACAACCAGCGGTTCTCGTTCTGCTCTCAACGAGAGTATAGCTTCGGCGACGGTCGACACGACAAGGCCCGGGTTTTACGGCGGACTGGATCACGATCTGACAGCAACGCTGACCGTTCTCGCAGTAAGCGACAGTGCCAACACCATTACGATCGGCCCTGCAGGCGCTGATCCGGCGCAGATAACGCCCTTTTATGTAATCGGGTACTCAGAAAACGCACTCCTTCTTGGCTTCCTTACGCCCTTTGACACTGCACTTAGCCTTGATCTTGGAACTGATCCAAACGGTTCGCTCGTCGTTTTATCCACAACCCAGCTTGCGGCTGGCACGACCGCTTCCTTCTCGGCCAGCGCCTCTTTCTCAGGATCGAGCGGCCCGAACCCTACGCCTCCACCAACCCCTGGCCTCGCAGTCCTTGACACAACTACTGGTCAGCCCATTGCGGCGGCCGCTCAGCAGTGCACCGGCCCGGTGGCCGGCCTGCAAGAGCAGTATCTAAACATCAGCCCCGATAGCCTGAATATCAGCGTCAGTACTGCCAACTGGTTCATCCATAGCGGCAGCGGTAACGACGCAATTGCGGTCAACAGCGGCATGAACGTGCTGGACGGGGGGACAGGCTCCAACTTTCTGGTTGGAGGTAGCGGGTCAGATACATTTTTTGTAGATGACCGCGGTGCCACAGCCGACATCTGGAGCACAGTCGCGGGCTTCCATAACGGGGACGCAGCGACCATCTGGGGCGTGACACAGCAGGATTTCAACCTCGCCTGGGTCGACGGTCAAGGAGCCACTGGCTTCACTGGATTGACATTGCACGCCACGGCCTCTGGAAGGCCGACCGCATCTCTGACGCTAACCGGATTCACCAGCGCCGATCTTACTGATGGGCGGCTTACTGTCAGCTTCGGCACTGTCGGCGGCAGTTCGTACATGTACGTACTCGCGAACCACTAAGATCAATAATTGAATAACAAACGACCTGAACGCTTGGCATATGGTGCCCCAGTGACAACTATTCAGGCGCAGCCTTCGGCCGTTCACACAATGGGTTCCCCAACCCACCATGCGCGCTGCTCCATGCCTGAACTGGCAGCACGCACTATCCGCACCATCGCCGGCAATCTCCCGGCCGAAATTCACTCGCCCACCCGCATCAGCGTCGACATGGGCGAGCCCCGCCCCGGCGCTCAGGGCCCGCAGCAAGTCGGAACCCATGGCATTCCGCTTGGTGGCGCGCCCCGGCCACGTTCACGGCATCGTGCCGGGAGAATGCTCAGATCGCCAACCGCGTCCGGGCATAAACCTCCGCCAACTGCACCCGGAAATCGATGCTCTCCAGGGCCAGCTCGCCCTCCGCCGGGACCACCAGCGGTCGCTCCGGCCAGTCTCCCGCCGGCGATCGCCGCAACAGTTCGGCCGCGACCCGATCACTGCGCAACACCAGGATCTCCAGCACGCTTGGAATCGAGGTGTAGGTCCAGACATTGGTCCAGGTCTTCGCCTGATTGCTCGGCGAGAAGATCTCCACCAGCAGCACAGGCTCCGGCACCGCCGCCTGTTCCAGTTCATATGGCGTGCACGTGACCCCCAGATCCGGCACCCGAAAGTTGAAATCCGGCAGCAGCCGCGGAACCACGCCCGGCGCGCTCACCACGTCGCATGGAGAATTCCGCGCCCGCAGGTGATTGCCGATCAACCGCGCAAGCTCACTCTGCAACATCCCGTGCGTCCGGCTGGCAGGTGCTATGGCACGGGGTTCTCCGTCAACCAGTTCGTAACGCAGGTGATCGCCCGAGTCCCAGTTAAGGAACTCCTGCACCGACATCCGGACCGGAACCTTCGGCAATGCACCCATGCCAATCATAGTGCCATCCCATTCCCGGATTTCCACTGTTCGTATTAGCGCGATTGGCGCAACGCCGCGCCGCAACATCGCGTTTGACGATCGAGTCTTTCGGACAAGGAGATTTCCCCAATGGCCAGCCGAATCGCATGGCTTCCCCTGGTGGCGCTTATGGCCGCCAGTCAGGCCTGGGCCGCCGCCCCGAACCAGCAGCAGAACCAGCGCGCCTCCAACTCGCCCTTCCCGCCCAACCAGCCCACCAAACCCTATGCCGTCATGGGCGGCACCAACGGAACCCAGGGCGCGTTCCGAGCCGGCGGCTACGAACCCAATGCCGGTCAGACCGGATTGCAGGGCTCCGGTGGCACTAATTATGGCTGGGTCGGCACCGCTCCGGGTAACCGCAACGGCCAGTAAACCCTCTTACGATCCCATGCCGCCCCGGCGATCGCGTCCCCGATCGCACACATCTTTGATCGCGTGGGGCGCCGGCCTGAACGCTAACGCAAACTCCCCGGTGGATGCCACGCAGCCAAGCCATTTTGGCAGCCGCAGCTCCACAAACCCCTGTTCCGAAACGCTCCTGCAACACGAGTACGAGTCCAAAACAGCCTTCCTGAACATGCCAGCTCGGTACATTCGCCTGCTCCAGGCCGCAATCTCGGATTTAAGTAATTTCTTCTGTTCTTGACACCATCTTCCTCCCGGGGGCTTTCCCTTTCCGGACCCGCATAGTAACCATTGCCTGATGGAGCAGGCACCCGGAGATAACTTCTTCCCGGCGCCAATCATTGTTAGTTTTGGAGGAGAGGCGTAGTGAGCCGACTTCTGGCCTTGTTTTCCTTGGCTGTAGCGGTGGTCTGCGCACCAGCACTTGAGGCGCCGGGCTCCGGCATCGCTCGCCTGTGCACCGCGTCTCGCCCGCTCAGCCCGAATTCAGGCTGCGCGCGTGTACGCCCTGCGCAATGGCGTGAACTCCTGCATTGTATTGGCGGCCGCACCGGTTGGAACACCAGGCAGCCCTCCGCCCGACCAGATGCAAATGAGCCAGCCGCCGCCGCCGCCCGAGAAAGCTGTAGCCGATGGGCGCGTAGTGTACCGGAAATGCCAGGCCTGCCATTCGCTCGACCCCGGGCGCACGCTCATCGGGCCGAGTCTGGCTGGCATTCTCGGCCGCCATGCCGGGAGCGTGCCAAACTTTCCCTATTCACCCGCGATGAAGCAGGCGGACATCGTTTGGAATGAAAAAACCCTTGACCAGTATCTGGCCTCACCCCAGACGTTGGTCCCAGGCAACCGCATGCCCTTCCCTGGGCTGAACTCGGCAACCGACCGGTCTGATGTAATCGCTTTCCTGCGCGCACGATCCGCGCCGGCTGCAGCAGCGCCCGCGGCCGGACCAGCCGCAGCGCCCCCCCAAACCACCGCGCAGCAGACCACCACGCAACAGGCCGCGCCAGCGCCGGTCGCTCCACCCGCCGCGGCAAGTGCAGCCGCCTCCATGCTGCCGGAGGTGCATTACACTCTGCGCACCGGCATTGCCGACGGGCGGATGGTGTTCATCGGTGTAGGCGGTCCGATCGATGGCCAGGTCAACCCGACCCTCACGGCAGCAGCGGGGGAAACCGTGCAGCTCACCCTGGTCAATGGCGAGGGAGCCGAGCATGACATCGTGTTCCCAGCCCAGAATGTCAGCTCGGCCCGCGTAACCGGCCGAGGCGCCAGCGCAACCGTGGCATTCACTGCATCAGCAGTGGGTGACTTTCAGTATTACTGCGACCTCCCCGGGCATCGAGAAGCCGGCATGGAGGGCCGCTTCGTCGTTACCACTCAGCCGCCCCCGCCGGCGCTGATCCAGGCCGACATCTCGCACGACCCCGCGAATGTGCCGCCGGCGATCGGCAATCGTCCGCCCCAGACGGTGCGCATCGATTTGGAAAGCGTCGAACAGGAGGCGCGGCTCGCCGATGGCGTCAGCTTTACGTTCTGGACGTTTAACGGAACCGTTCCAGGCCCGTTTGTGCGCGTGCGCGTCGGCGACATGATCGAGGTGCATCTGAAGAATGCCGCGAACAGTGCGATGGTTCACTCGGTCGATTTCCATGGAGCGATTGGGCCCGGCGGGGGATCAGCCGGACTGCAGGTCGCGCCCGGTCAGGAAAAGGTCCTGACATTCAAGGCAATGGTGCCGGGAGTGTATGTGTATCATTGCGCAACGCCCATGGTAGCCGAGCACATCGCCAACGGAATGTACGGATTGCTGGTCGTTGAGCCTGAAGGAGGTCTGCCGCGCGTCGATCACGAATTTTATGTTATGCAGGGCGAGATTTACACCGAAGGCGCATATGGCCAACAGGGCAGTCAGCAGTTCAGCGTAGATAAGCTGCTGGCCGAGCACCCCGAATATATCGTGTTCAATGGCGCGGTGGGCGCCATCAGCAAGCTGCATCCGCTGCACGCCAAAGTTGGAGAAACCGTACGTATTTTCTTCGGCGATGGCGGCCCAAACCTCACCTCGTCCTTCCACGTGATCGGTGAGATCTTCGAGAATGTCTACCAGCTTGGCTCGCTCGATAATCCTCCAATTCATGGCGTGCAGACTGTGACGGTACCTCCGGGCGGTTCAACCGTCGTGGAATTCAAGCCGGAAATCCCGGGGCAATATGTGCTCGTGGACCACGCATTATCCCGAATGGAACATGGTTTGGTTGGCCTGCTGGAGGTCGAGGGACCACCCAACCCCTCAGTATACCATTTCGGGGCGCAGGGAGCCCTGCCCGCGGCACAATAGGCACAATGGCTATTTGGATGTTACTTCCAGGCTTGGCGCCCTGTGCGGTGCCTGAATGCTCCACCGTCAGCGTCCGGACTTCCTGAAGCGCCGCCCCCGCCTTTCACCCCCAACCACACCCCCATATAACCCCACCTGCCATGCCAACCCGCTTCATCAAGATGCACGGCTGCGGCAACGATTTCGTCATCCTGGACGAGCGCGCCATTCCGCTCGCACTCACCGCGGACCAGGTAACCGGCCTCGCCAACCGCCGCGCCGGCATCGGCTGTGACCAGTTCATCACCCTCCACCCCCCGCCACCGGGCTCGGGCGCCGACCTGGAAATGCGTATCCGCAACCCGGACGGCTCCGATGCCGGGGCCTGCGGTAACGCCACCCGCTGCGTCGCCGCCCTGCTCCACGCCGAAACCGGCCGCAGGCACCTGATGATCCGCACAATTGCCGGCAATCTCCCGGCCGAGATCCTCAGCCCCACCAGCATCAGCGTCGACATGGGCGCGCCCCGCCTCGACTGGACCGACATCCCCCTGGCCGGACCGGCCGACACCATTCGCCTCCCCATCGCCGAGCCGCCCGTAGCCAATCCCGCGGCCGTCAGCATGGGCAACCCCCACGCCACATTCTTCGTCGAAAACCTGGCCGCCATCCCCATCGAGCGGATCGGCCCCCGACTGGAGCACCACCCCATCTTCCCCGAACGGGCCAATATCGGCTTCGCCCAGATCCTCGCACCCAACCGCATCCGCCTCCGCGTCTGGGAGCGTGGCGCCGGCGTAACGCTGGCTTGCGGCTCCGGCGCCTGCGCCGCCCTGATCAACGCTCATCGCCGCGGCCTCGCCGGCCGCTCCGCGACCCTGATCCTGGAGGGTGGCGAGCTCACCATCGACTGGCTCCCCGACAACCACGTCCTGATGACCGGCCCCGTCGCCACCGCCTTCACCGGAGAAGTGGAAATCCCCCTCCCCTTGCGGGAAAGCGGGCCAGGGAGAGGAGTCGAACCATGACCCTCCAAATCCTCACCTTCGGCTGCCGCCTCAACGCCTATGAGTCCGAGGTCATCCGCGCCCACGCCGCCCCGCTGACCAACACCATCGTCGTCAACACCTGCGCCGTTACCGCCGAGGCCGAGCGCCAGGCCCGCCAGGCCATCCGCCGTGCCCACCGCGACCACCCGAGCCACCCGATCGTCGTCACCGGCTGTGCCGCCCAGCTGAACCCGGGCGCCTGGGCTCAACTGCCCGGAGTCACCCGGGTCCTCGGCAATACTGAAAAGCTGCACCCCGAGCATTGGGCCTCGGCTGGCCCATCAGCGGTCTCCGACATCATGGCCGCGAGGGAAACCGCCCCACATCTGGTGACGGAATTCGCCGGGCGCGCCCGCGCCTTCGTCCAGGTCCAGCAGGGCTGCGACCACCGCTGCACCTTCTGCGTCATCCCGTTCGGCCGTGGCCCCAACCGGTCCGTCCCGGCGGGAGCGGTCGTCGCCCAGGCCCGCGCCCTGGTCGAAGCCGGCTTCCAGGAGATTGTCCTCACCGGCGTCGATATCGCCAGCTACGGCGCCGATCTTCCCGGCCGCCCTGCTCTTGGCCAGCTCGCCCGCCGCCTTCTCACGCTGGTGCCCGAACTCCCCCGGCTTCGCTTCTCCTCGCTCGATCCCGCGGCCATAGACGACGACATCTGGCAGCTTCTTGCCACTCAACCCCGCCTGATGCCCCACCTCCACCTCTCGCTCCAGGCCGGCTCCGACCTCATCCTCAAGCGCATGAAGCGCCGCCACCTGACTGCCCAGGCCCGCCAGGTCATCGACCGGGCCCGCTCCCTACGCCCGGGGATAGCCATCGGCGCCGATCTGATCGCCGGCTTCCCCACTGAAACCGATACCCTGTTTGCCGAAACCCTCGATTTCGTGCGGCAGACCGCCCTGCCCTTCCTCCACGTCTTTCCCTACAGCGAGCGCCCCGGCACCCCAGCCGCCCGAATGCCGCTCGTCTCCCGGTCGCTCCGCCGCGAGCGGGCCGCCCGCCTTCGGGCAGCAGGGCGCGCCAACGCCGCGTCCTTCTTCACCGCGCAGCTCGGCCGCGAAATCCACGTGCTGACGGAAGCCGGAAATGCCGGTCATTCGGAGCACTTCGCCCCCGTCCGCCTTACCGCCCCTGCCCCGCCCGGCCGCGTCCTCTCCGCCTGGGTCTGCTCAGCAACCCAGGACCACCTGATCGCGGCCCCCGAGTATCCGAGCGCCGAGCAGCGTGAGTCGCGCAGCGCCGGCGCTTCGCCACGTGAATCGGATACTACGACAAAAAGTCGATACTGATGGCCCTCGGCGGCTTTTTCTCCCGCCTCAAGGAAGGCCTCTCCCGCTCCACCCAGAAACTGGGCGGCGGCATCACCGAGGTCTTCCGCAAGCGCCGCCTCGATGACGAAGCCCTCGAGGAACTCGAGGACCTGCTCATCTCCGCCGATCTGGGCACCGAAGTTGCCGCCCGGGTCATCGCCGCCTTCCGCCGCACCCGCTTCGGCAAGGAAATCACCGACGAGGAGGTGAAGCAGTCCCTTGCCGAGGAAATCGCCCTTATCCTCGAACCCGTCGCCCGGCCCCTGGAACTCGATCCTGCGCGCAAGCCGCACGTGGTCCTGGTGGTCGGCGTCAACGGCACCGGCAAGACGACCACTATCGGCAAGATGGCCCAGCAATATCGCGAGCAGGGGCTTAAACCTGTCATCGTCGCGGGCGACACCTTTCGGGCCGCCGCCGTCGAGCAACTCCAGATCTGGGGTCAGCGCACGGCCACTCCGGTCATTGCCGGCCTCCCCAACGCCGACGCCGCCGGTCTCGCATTCGACGCCCTCACCCGCGCCGCCGCTGAGAAGGCCGACGTCTTGCTCATCGACACCGCCGGCCGCCTGCACAACAGGTCCGTCCTGATGGATGAGCTGCGGAAGATCATCCGGGTCATGCAGAAGCAGGACCCCACCGCCCCGCACTCTGTCCTTCTGGTGCTGGATGCCACCACTGGCCAGAACGCCATCCAACAGGTGAAGGTGTTCAAAGCGATGGTCGCCGTCACCGGCCTGGTCGTCACCAAGCTGGACGGCAGCGCCCGCGGCGGCATCGTCGTTGCCCTGGCTGAAATCTTCGGCCTGCCTGTCCACGCAGTGGGCGTCGGTGAAAAAGCCGGCGATCTCCGCCCGTTCGATGCCATGGACTTTGCCCGCGGACTGGTCGGGACGTGATCCGCATCAGGGGTTGCATTTCGGGGATCCCTGAATATCCAATTTGAAGACTTTGGATATCCCGAAAGCACATAGGATGCCGCTCTACATCAAGGACGACACGACAGCCCGTCTGGTCACGGAGCTCGCCAAGCAGCGCGGCGTCTCACAACAGGATGCCGTACGAATGGCAGTGCAGGCGGAGCTTGATCGTATCGCCGGAGCCGTTCCGCTGCGCGAGCGCTTCGCTGCTTTGCGCCGCGCCCACCCCCTCCCTCCCCCGACCGGCCATGCCGCCGACAAGGCGTTTTTTGACGAGCTGTCCGGACAATTGTGACGGTGTTCGTAGATGCATCGGCGCTGACCGCCGTGATCGCCGATGAGCCGGAGGCGCGCTCTGTAGCCGATCTTTTGTAATCGGAGCACCCGCGCCTCTGCTCCGCGCTTTCGGTTGGGGAAACAATCGCGGGTCTCTGCCGCAGTTATACAGTTTCCATACAAGCTGCCCGCGCATGTCGGCCGCATCCTCGAGACTGGCAATTTCCAATTCGTTCCTATCGGCGAGCAGGAGTTCGAGGTCGCCGTGGACGCGTATGCTCAGTATGGCAAAGGCAGGCATCCGGCGGCCCTGAACATGGGAGATTGCTTCGCGTACGCCTGCGCCAGGACGAACCGGGCAAAGCTGCTGTTCAATAGCAACGATTTCACGAAAACCGATATCGTGCCTGCCGGGTAAGCCGCTTGGCCGAAACCTTCGACCCGCAGGCCGGCGACTACCGCAATCGCTCCCAAACGACTTCGGTCCCGCTTTTGCCGGGCACGCCCGCCACAGGCACCATTACAACACGGTCGGCGTGTTCAAACCTGACCTCGCGCACCCTGCTCGACCAGGAGCTCCGGACTGGAAGCGCGGTCGGCTTTTGTTACCACTTTCAGGCCGTCAAAGGTGTACGAGCCCGTATGGGCTAAGGAGAAAGGCTGTGTAGCATCAGCCGCGCCAGGTACCCCGCCGTCGCACATCACGCCCATCATTCGCTCCGCCTCGAACACCACCAAACCCATGGGCCGTGGACCAACCGGAGGCGGCAAGGCATTACGGAATTATCGAAAGCTCGCGCATCGACCAGCTTCCAGACTCTGACCAGGTTTTGCATAATGCTTGTGCCTCCGTCTCGCGAGTTTCATAACAACCTCTGTGCCGCGTCCGCTGCTGCCGCTCAAGCTTGCCCAAAGAATGGTAGAGACATCGTTGTAGGCTCTGCACACAGGGGTCGCCACCCTCTCAATGTGCAGCTGAAATACCGATGATCCCTCCGTTGGAGGAAATGTCTGACGTTCGCCGATAACAATGCAGTCAGGTCCATAGACGTAGCATCTGGCGATGCCGTCATCGAGACTAAAGTCGCTGGCGATGGCCCGGCTGTCGTGATGCTCGCCGGGCATTCACGCGGGGTATCCGACTTTGCCGAGCTGATGCGCGCGCTGGCGGCTGCCGGATATCAGGCGGTCGCGATCAAGATACACGGCGCCGAAGGTAGCTCCGGTCCTTTCGATCAGCTTACGGTGGATATGATGGTCGAGGATATCGAAGCTGTTGCATGGGCGGTCGGGCTTGGGCGCTTCCACATCCTCGGTCCCGCCCTGGGCAGTCGGCTGGCGCGCTATTTTGCGACCTGTCATCCCGACACAATCAGGACCGTAATCGTGTTGGCCGGCAGCGGTCGTCCGGTTGTTTCCATCGATCACACGCTAATTGGTGGGGGCTATTACACGGGCACTGGCGGGCACGATCTCAGCGAGCGAAATGGACCGGCTGATATTCGAGTGCGGGCTGGTCGCTCCAGGCAACAATTCGCGCCCGTTCCGCACGGGGTGGTGGCCGAACATGTCAGCCCTCGCGAAGGCATGGAGCCAAAAGACGTTTGAGGACTACATCGCGGCAGGGAGAAGACCGATGCTCGTCCTCTACGGAGCGGAGGACGGCGTCACCCCGGCGCCCAACGTCTTCTCGTTAAGGGACGAGCTCGGCGATCAAGTGCGGCTGGTCGAAATCGCTGGGGCTGGTCATTGCATGCAAATGGAACGACCGCGTGAGGTTGAGGCGGCCATTCTCGCCTGGCTATCTGATCATCAAAATGCCTGGCATGGAGGCTGTTTAGAACCGGCATGATGGCGACGGCCTGGCGGAACTGTCGAATCCTGGAGCGGATTTTATTCACGTCCGGGCGGATGGCTTCGGGCAGTTCGTTGCTTTGGGCATCGTAAGAGGGCAGAATTGCCCAAAGACAATGTGCGGAGTGCCGCACCACGCTCAGGGGGAAGGCGAACACTGTCATGAGGAGGTCGCGATGGCCGTTTCAGGCCGGATAGTGTCCGTCCCAGCGCGCCCTGCGCCGGTGACCATCGATTTAGCGCACAGCGCCGTGCTGGTCATCGATATGCAAAACGATTTCGGGGCGCCGGGTGGGATGTTCCACCGGGTAGGGATTGACCTGTCCGCCATCCAGCAAGCCGTCCCACCGACGCAACGTGTCGTGTCCGCGGCCCGGGCGGCGGACGTGCGGGTCGTGTATCTGAAGATGGCGCACCGACCCGACCTCTCGGATACGGGTGGCGAGGATTCACCGCATTGGTTCCGCCACCGGCGGTTGGGGGTGAGTGGATCGGTGACCGCGCCGGACGGACAGCCAAGTCGTATCCTGATCGACGGGACGTGGAATACCGACATCTTGCCGGAACTCGCGCCGCAGCCCGGGGACATCGTCGTGTCCAAGCACCGCTACAGTGGTTTCTTCGAGACCGATCTGGACCACCAGCTTCGGGCCTTGGGCACGCGCAACCTCATCGTCACCGGATGCACCACGAGCGTGTGCGTGGAATCGACGATTCGGGATGCAATGTTCCGCGATTACGTCTGCCTCCTGCTGGAGGACTGCACCGGACAGCCAACGTTTCCGGACTCGCCGTTCGGAACGCATGAGGCATCACTGCTTACAATTCAGGCAGTGTTTGGCTGGGTATCCGATTCCGCCACTCTTCTGGCAGCACTTTAACTCTGAAGATCAACCGCCGTTTCGGTGGACGCGCATTCGGCGATCCGACGGTAGCCCATGCTTCGTTCAATCAACAGACACATTGTCGCTTTGCAAAAATGCCATGTGCCTGTCGACGCCATCTACGATGAAGTGCGATATTCCACGTCGCTCGCCCCGTGCTGGCTGCGTGGATTGAGGGCGGTAGGAAAGCAACAGGCGAGCCACGCGCCAGTGCTGACTGAGCTATGGCACGGAGGGCACTTCCCGCCCCACAGCCGCTTGCGCAGCAACCCTCCGCGCGTTCTCATGAATGTACCTATGCACGCCATGCGGCTCCGGCAGCCTCGCACCCCCCTGACCGCCGAGGAAGTCCCCGATCCCCATCCCGGTCCGAGCCAGGTGTTGATCCGGGTCTGCGCCTGCGCGGTCTGCCGCACCGACCTCCATGTGGCCGATGGAGAGCTCCCCGAGCCCAAACTTCCCCTCATTCTCGGCCATGAGATCGTCGGCCGGGTCATTGCCACCGGCTCTGCCGCTAACCGCCATAAGCCCGGCGAGCGGGTCGGCGTACCGTGGCTCGGGTGGACCTGTGGCGAGTGCCAATACTGCCGTTCCGGACGGGAAAATCTCTGCGAACGTGCCCGCTTCACCGGCTACCAGATCGATGGTGGCTACGCCCAGTACACCGTCGCCGATGAGCGCTTCTGCTTTCCGATCCCGGATGCTTACTCAGACACCGAAGCCGCTCCGCTGCTCTGTGCCGGGCTGATCGGCTATCGCTGCCTGCGCATGGCCGGCGATCCGCGCCGCCTCGGCCTCTACGGCTTCGGCGCCGCTGCCCACATCATCACCCAGGTGGCCCGTCACCAGGGCCGCGAGATCTACGCTTTCACCCGCGCGAATGATACCGCCGCACAGGATTTCGCCCGCCGGCTGGGTGCCGTCTGGGCTGGCGCCTCCGAGGATGCCCCGCCCGAACCGCTTGATGCCGCCATCATCTTCGCCCCCGTGGGGGCCCTGGTGCCCGCCGCACTCCGGGCTGTCCGTCCCGGCGGCACCGTCGTCTGCGGCGGCATCCACATGAGCGACATCCCCGCGTTTCCCTACGACTGGCTTTGGAAGGAGCGGGTCGTCCGCTCCGTCGCCAATCTCACCCGCCGGGACGCCGAGGAATTCCTCGCCCTGGCCCCGCAAGTGCCTGTCACTACCACGACTTCCCGCTTTCCGCTTGCCGAAGCCAACCAGGCTCTCGAGGCCCTCCGCGGTGGCCAGTTCAGCGGCGCCGCGGTGCTGGTCCCATGACCCTTGTTCTTTGGGAACAACCTAACTCTCACGGCGGCGAAGGTGGTCTGCAGCTCACTGCCGCTCCTGCTCCCTCAGCTCCCCCGCAACCGGCGCATGGTTCAGCAGCGCCACCAACGAAACCCCGCCAATCGTGTTCCCCAGTAATGTCGGGCAAAGAAAACGCCAGAGATAGTCGCCGAAAGACGCTTCTCTCGTAAATACAGCGAAAATCGCGTCCGTTGATCCCGCAACGATGTGCGAAAAATGCCCCAGGCTCACCGTGTAGGTCAGCAGGATTATTATCCAAAGCCGGGCTGCGCGGGCATTGGGCAGCAACCACACCATCAGCGCGATCAGCCATCCGGCAAAAATCGCCCCCAGCAGCGTCGGTCCGAAGGTGCCGCTTACCCCTTCCTTCGCGATCTCCAGCAGCGCGCGCCGGATCTCGGGATTGAAGATCGGCTCAGCGGTGATCAGCGCGGCGAACAGGAACGTACCAATCAGATTCGTAATAAGCACGATCAGCCACAGCCGCAGAGTGCGCCAGACCGCCGCCACGCCTGGATTGGTCAGCACCGGCAGGACCGCCGTCAATGTGCTCTCGGTATAGAGCTGCTGGCGGCCCAGTATCACGATCACGAAACCCAGGCTGTAGCCGAAGCTTTCCACCAGGTGTCGCCAGGGCGCCTCCGGCAGCCCCGCCCGCAGGAATGCCATCCCCAGGAACGAAAAACCCATCGAGCCGCCGGCAGCGAAGCCTGACCAGCCCAGAGCCTGGAAGCTCCGCCGGATTTCAACCTCGCCTTCCTCCCGCACCACCTCATGGATAACGTGCGGCCGCAGCGACGCTACCCCTGCCGCCTGCTCCTGCTCCGATTCGTCCAGCATCTGCGCGGGGGTTTCGTTGCCATCCATCCAGCGCCAACGCCGGGCCGGCGTGGCCGGTTCAGGAAATCGGCGCTGCAGCCGGATACAGAACCCGCAGCACCACCATCCACGGATAGCGGGTGTCCAGCACGATCCCCTCCGGGGTCGCCAGCTTCCCGTCCGCGGTCACCGGTACATGCTTCATCGTGACTGCGTCATCCACATTACCGCCAATCACCGAGATCTGGCCGGGAGCCACCGCCACGACGAAGTCGCAGTGTGACGGAAACTGCCCCGCCGGCAGATCATCATAGGTCAGGCCGCCATATCGCCCGCGCGCTTCGCAGATCAGGTCACCCAGCTGCGGTGCGTACAGACTCGGCCGTTCGGCGGTGACGATCCAGCCGGAGGTCGCACCCGTCGCCATGTCCTTCGCGACGTCGATGTAGGTGGAATGCGCCTCGGCGTACGGAAAACGAGTCCCGGCCCCGGCAATCCGCATTACGTACGAAATGAACGCCGCTGACCACGCATAAAAGCCATCCCTATCCGCCGCAAAGATTTGTCCCGTCGCGTCATGCTTGCCGGTCCACGCAGCTTCCGGGGTGCCGTCGTCCATCCCGATCCACCAATATTCGCCCACGCGCTGCCAAAGTCCCTCCTGGCGCTCCGGTTTGTCCTCTGGCAACGGCGGCGGCCGCGTCCCGGGCGGGTCATCGTCCACCAGCTGCCCGAACAGCCGCCATTCCCGCGATGCGATCGCCACCACCGCTTCGCGGGAGATCGGCTCGTAGGGAACCACCGCGAAAGGCGGATCGCGCACCGCCGGGGGCGGAATTACCGGCGCCGCCCCAGTCGTGGGCGGCCCTTTCGCCGCCGGGCCGGCGCAGGCCGCAAGTAGCCCCAGCAGAAGCGGCGTCACGTATCCGGGCTTCATCAATTCAGGACAGCGCGGTGATTGTCACCGCGGAATAGCAGGCACGTGATGGCTCAGTGGAGCGGAAAATCGCGAGCAGACGCGAATTTCCCTGTTTTCGCGCCATTCCGGGCCGTGCCGAACCCCGCGCCATCGCTCGCGTTCAGGCGCGAACCACACGATGTCGGGAGAAGGCCCATGTGGAAAATACTCGCGCTGTCCTGCGGCTTTGCGTTTGCCGTCCCCGCACTGGGGTTCGCCGCCCAATCCCAGCCCAGCCAGGCTGCCGCGCCAGGCGTATCAACACCTCTCACCCAGCCGAAATCGGACCAGTCCGCCGGACTCACAAATCAGGACAAGACACTCGGTCAGCGGCTCTCCGAGAGCAACGGAACCATCCATCCGCCGGCGGTGGATCCGCAAATGGCCAAATCACCACCTCCTGATCAGCTGGGCACGATGCCTGTGCTGCGCCCGCCAGCCTCACAGCAGAGTAAATAGCCGGGAGTGCCGGAACACGCTCCAGGGACTTGCAGAACCAGCGGGCTGCTCCATATCCCGCACCACAGCGGTTCCGGCTCGGCCGGCGCTGTGTTCGACGTTTCCTCCCTAAACTTGGCGGCGCCATAGGCGCCGCCTTTTGTTTCGGCATCTCCAATCCAGGCGCGCTTTCACGCACGATCGCTTGATTTATAGTCCCCCAATGGACCTCGACTTCACCGAAGAAGAAATCCAGCGCTATTCCCGCCATATCCTCCTGCCGGAGGTCGGCGGCGCCGGTCAGGCAATGCTCAAGGAATCGCGTGTCCTCGTCGTGGGTGCCGGGGGACTTGGCAGCCCGGTGCTGCTCTATCTTGCCGCTGCGGGTGTCGGCACGATCGGCATCATTGATGACGACCGCCTGGAGCTCTCCAATCTCCAGCGGCAGATCGCACACACCACTTCCCGGATCGGCCAGCAAAAGGCCCTCTCGGCCGCCGAGGCCGCGCGCGCCATCAACCCCGATGCCCGTATCGAGACCCATCCGGCCCGGCTGACCGCCGAAAATGCCATGTCTTTGATCGGCTCGTATGATCTCGTCTGCGATGGGACAGACAACTTCCCGACGCGGTTTCTCGTAGCCGACGCCTGTGTGCTCGCCCGAAGGACGCTCGTTTCCGCCGCCGTGCTGCGCTTCGAAGGCCAGCTGTCCGTCTTCAAGCCTCACGCGCATCCGGATGCGCCTTGCTATCGCTGCCTCTACCCGGAGCCGCCACCCCCCGGCCTGGTCCCCTCCTGCAGCGAGGCAGGCGTTTTCGGGGCTGTGACCGGGGTGATGGGGACGCTTCAGGCCACCGAGACCCTGAAAGAGCTCCTCGGCATCGGCGAAAGCATGTCCGGCCGCCTGCTCATCTGGGACGCGCTGGCCAGCCGCTTCCGCACGGTCAGGCTCCGCCGCAATCGCGATTGCGCGCTCTGCGGACCTGCCGCGACAATCACCGACCTTTCCGCCCACGCGGACAGCGCCGCGCCAGTCTGTGCACTCTGAAGCGCCCCGGCTCGGAATATTGCTGGAGTCCGGCCGCCATGACCGCGCCCATTCCGCCTTCGTCCTGGCCACCGGGGCCGCGGCACTTGGCCGCCATGTGGTGGTGTTCGCCACGAATCTCGGCTGCCACGCCCTGATGACGGATTGGTCGGGCCTGCAGGACACTGCCCGCGACGGCCGCGTGCGAGGCGCCGGGGTCGCAGGCCTGGAGGAGTTGCGATCCGCCGCGCTCGAGCTGAATATCCACCTGATTGCCTGTGAGGCCGGTCTGCGGGCTGAGCACCTCGACCCGGCGCGTCTCCTGCCGGGCGTCGAAGTCGCCGGCATCGCAACCTTTCTGGCCGAGGTCGGATCAGGGCAGATCGTCGCCCTTTGATATCGCGCGGGGTGGGTGGGGCGGCCGGGCGCAAACCGAAGACTCACCCAAGTTCCGGACGAAGTGGGTATATTGCTTGACGCGATTCCGGCGGATTTGGCAGCTACTTCCCTATGCCGCTTGTGCGCGCCGCCGCGCTGACGCTCCTTTCTGCGCTCGCCATCACGACCGCCCGCGCCGAGCTGCCAGCCCCCGCGCGGCCACCGGCATCCTCGCCACCGGCGCACGCCCCAGTGTCCCGGCCACACGCATCGACGCATTCCGGCAAGCCTTCGGTCATGGCCGCTTCGCGGCACTCCCTCCCAATTCCGCCCGTGCCTCCGGCCGCCGCAGCACTCCCTTCTCAAAAGCCGGCCGCCGAGGCCGCCAAGCCGGCATACGACCCCAACAAGGGCGCGGTGACCGGCTTGCCTGTCCCGCGCTACGTCTCGCTCCGCGCCGATGCGGTGAACCTGCGTTCCGGACCCGGCGACCGGTATCCCATTGACTGGGTTTACAAGCGTCTGGGCATGCCAGTGGAAATCCTTCGGGAGTTCGACGTCTGGCGCCTGGTGGAAACGCCCGATGGCGCAAAAGGCTGGATGCATGAAGCGACGCTGATCGGGCGTCGTGACTTCATCATCGAAGATCATAGTGAAACGCTGCACAAAGAGGCGAACGGTAGCTCGCGCGCGGTCGCCATGCTCGAGCCCGGAGTGATCGGGCGGATCCGCTCCTGTGACGCCACGGCCCAATGGTGCCGGGTGGAGATAAACGGGTACAGCGGCTGGCTGCCGCGATCCGCCATGTGGGGGCTGCTGCCCGACGAGGCGGTCAAACCTTAACCTTCAACCAGTACCGGAATAACCGACAAAAGCAGCAGCCCCGCCATTGTCAGGTTGAACGCGCGGAACCGTGCCGGCGAGTGCAACAGCCGCCCTGCGCCGCTGCCGATCAGCGCCCACACGAGCAGGCACGGCATGCCGCAGATCAGGAAGATTATGGTGATCCGCACCAGTTGCTCTCGGAGAGACTGATCGGGGCGCAGAAACGTGGTCGCCGCTGCGAGCGCGATCAGCCACGCCTTGGGGTTCACCCACTGAAACCCGGCCGCTCCGAAAAACCCAAGCAGCCTCCGCCGCTCCCCGGAACCGGGTGGCGGCGCGGTCGCAATCTTCCAGGCGAGCCAGGCCATCCAGGCCCCGCCTATCCAGCGCATCACGGCCAGCAATGGCGGCCAGGCAAACAGGAGCGACCCGAGCCCCAGGCTGACGATGTCGAACATCAGCGCAAAGCCGATTGCAATCCCCAGCATGTGCGGCAGGGTCGCTGGGATCCCATAATGCGCAGCCGAGCTCGCGACCATCACGTTGTTCGGGCCCGGCGTGATGTACATCGTTACGGCAAAGCCGATGAGGGACAGAAGCATGGGATCCATGAGGCGGATGCCAACCCGCTATTCCCGCTCGCGTGTCACCAGCCGCCCCGCTCTGGCGGCCGTCGTCCCCGCACTGCGGACGAAGGTCGACTGACCGTTGACCCACACTTCCTCGATGCCCACTGCCGGCCTTGTCGGCGCCTCGAAGCTCGCCGCATCCCGCACCGTGCCCGGATCGAACAGCACCAGGTCGGCATAAGCCCCCCGGCGGATCACACCGCGGTCCTTCAGCCCAAACACCTCTGCCGTCCTCCCGGTCATTTTCCGCACCGCCTGCTCCATGCTGAACAGGCCGAGTTCGCGGGAATAGTGACCGAGCACCCGTGGGAACGTGCCCCACAGCCGTGGATGCGGGTATGCATCGTGCGGCAGCCCGTCGCTGCCGATCATCGCCATCTCGTGCGACATGATCCGGCGCACATCCGCCTCTTGCATCTGAAAGAAGATCGCACCGGCCGGCAGCAGCTTCTCCGCCGCCTCCGGTGCGGTGGCGCCCCACTCCCTGGCGACGTCGTCCAGCATCCGGCCGGCCATTTCCGGATGCGGCACTGACCAGGTGATCTGCACCGGCACATCCGGCCGCAACCGCGAGGGCATCAGCACCGTCGATCCGGCTGCATAGGGATACACATCAAATGCAACCGACTGGCGCTTTGCCGCCGCCTCGATGCGCGGCAGCGTTTCGGTCGAGCGGCCGTAATTCTCCGGCATGGCGCATTTGTGGTGGCTGATCACCACCGGCGAATTGCTGTCCCGGCCGATCTTCAGCGTCTCCTCGATCGACTCGATCACGTGGTCCGCCTCGTCACGCATGTGCGTGACATACAGGCCGCCCGTCTCGCGCAGCGCCTGCGCCACCGCGATCACCTCGTCGGTCGGTGCTTTCGTGTTGGGCGGATAATAAAGCCCCGTGGAGAATCCCGAAGCGCCCTCCTTCAAGGCTTCCGCCAGACGCCGGCGCATATGCTCGGCTTCCTTGTCGGCCGCGGCGCGCTGGGTGTCTCCGTTCATCGCCTCGACCCGCAGCGACATGTGCCCGATCAGCGCCACCGTATTGACCGGCGACGGATCACGCCTCAGCCGTTCCGCGTATTCGCCGAAACTGCCGAACGTCCACCAGCTTTCGTCGCCGAGCAGATCGAGCGGCGGAATGGGCCGCGAGCGCATCCGCACGGGCGAGAGGCTGATGCCGCAATTGCCGACCACGACCGTGGTGACGCCCTGCGACATTTTGCACAGCATGCATTCCGGCCCGCAGAGCACCGCACGATCGTCATGCGTGTGGGCATCGATGAAGCCGGGGGCGACGGCCTTGCCGGTGGCGACTATTTCGCGGTCCGCGCCGGCACCGCCCAGATCGCCGATTGCGGAGATCCGGTCGCCGGTAACGCCGATATCGGCGCGGAAACGCGGCTTAGCGGTTCCGTCGAAGACGGTGGCGTCGCGGAGGATGAGGTCGCAGCGTAGCATAGGGTATGTGAGGGCTGTCCTGTTCCGGGCGTCAAGCGACGTAAGCGCTTCGCCAGGGTTGCGTCAGGCCGGGACGGGCTGAGGCTCGGGCGGCGGGCGTTGCGGGGGCGGCGCGCTTATATTTTCGCGCGCGGCCGCCCCACCAACCCCGCGCGCATGCCGGTCGGCGCACGCGCCGACCGGCATCAGGCCGGGGCTTCTTGCGCCGAGACAGCTTGTGTTCAGAAGGGCGTCTCTGTCGGGTCTGGCGTGGCTGGCCGCGCGCAGGCGGGCGCCGCGGGGCGCGGCTGGGAGCCTGACCGGGAGTCTCACCGGCGTCTCGATTTCCGTTTCGCGAGACTCCTCGTTGGGCGGGACGGCTGGCTCGGCGAGGGCTTCGGCGAGCATGAGGGCGGTGAAGCGCTCCGCCCGGTCGGCGCGGTTGCAGGTTTCGGGATTGGCTTCGGTTTTCCAGCGGGCGGCCTGGAGGCGGAGGAGCACCCGCATGGCGCTGTTGGCCTGGCGCATCATGGAGGCGGCCTGTGCGCGGCATTTCATGGCGAGATCGGGCGGGGTTTCCGGGTTCTGGGCGAGGCGGAGACAGTCCTTCCATTGTTCCGAGGCGGCGACGAACTGGCCGGCGAGCTCGGCTTCCGCGGTGCTGGCGGGCTGGAGGGCGGCGATCTGGGCGATGGCGGCCCTGTCGCGGCGGGCGAGAGCGTCCGGCGCGTTGGAGGGGGGCGGCGGGAGGGTAAGGCGGAGAGCGCGGACGAGGTGGTAGTAGGCGTCGGCGGGGAGGGTGTAGGCGGGGTCTTGGTCGGGGGACATTTTGGAGGTATAGCGTTAGTTACGCTAACTGGGAAAGCGGGAGTTTAGGGGGTTGGCGGGACTTGGGGAGCAGGATTCGGTGTCCTTCAGCCTTGGGTTCTGAACCCGCACCTGCCCGGTTGCCGCTGAGGGTCGCGTGGCCCAGTACTCTCGCTACGTGGTGGTTCCGCCGACCTGCCCCTTTAAGAGGGCAGCGGAGTTGCCGAAGGTGGTTTGTGGAGAGTGGCGCCGGCTCTTTACTCGCGTGGATGCCCGCTATAGCCCCCAGTGTCCGGCGCTAGCTCGAACAAGACGCCCTCGTTTCCAGCAAGGACACCGGCATTAGCCTCTGACAGGGTGAGTGAGATTTCGTTGAGCCTGATCGGTGCCGACCTGCCGACCACGCGGGCCAACACGATTATGGAATAAAGGCCCGCTGCAAACTGGTAACCTTGGTGACGCATGGACAGGGCAAAGTGATGGTTGAATGCAACTCCTGTCTGCCCGACAAAAAGACCGCTGCCCGGCGTGAGATTGCGAGTTTCGCCGTATCCCCAGAAACTGAAAACCTGCTCGGAACCGTCTCGACAGAGCTTGACATACATATTCTCAATGACCTGCCCTCTTGCCGAAGTGCTGTAAAGAAGCGTGCGCAGAAATATCTTCGGGGTAAGTCGAGGCTCCATGTCATAGCCGAAGAAGATCACGGTTGGCTTCGTCATAGAAAGCCGTCCGCGCCGGAGCCAAGTAAACCAAAGAGCAGCACCGGAAACCGTAAAAGAGAGGACCGATATAAAGACGCCCAAGAGAGCGATTATCGTTGATCGGTCTATCATCACACCCCAAGCCGCGAAATCGTCGATTTGCTGACGTTGTAGCTTTTCGCCAGTTCCTTGAGCGTTTCGCCTTGCGCGCGCCGCCGCCGTGCTTCTCTCTATTGCTGGGGCGTAAGCTTCGGCAGTCGGCCCATGCTGCCCGCGCGCCTTCGCCCGCTCGCGGCCGCCTGCCGTGCGGGTGCGGATCAGGTCGCGTTGCACGTCCGCCAGCCCACCGAGAACGGCAATCATCAGCCGCCCGGTGCTGGTGGCTGTGTCGGCCCACGGCTCCGCCAGTGACCGGAATTGCGCCTTGGCGTCCACGATCTGCTTGACGATGGCGAACAGGTCGAAGGTCGAACGCGCCAAACGGTCGATGCGCGTCACTGTCACCGCGTCACCGGGGGCGAGGGCCTTCAGCATCTTCAGCAGTTCCCGCCGGTCGGGCCGCGCGCCCGTTATCTTCTCGCGGTAAATCTTCGTGCATCCGGCCTTGCGTAGCTGCTCAAGCTGCGCGTCAAGGGTCTGCCCACAGGTGCTGACGCGGGCATAGCCGAGGGGTCGGTTTTGGGATTTATTTTCGGTCATATGTTATGGGAAGTCTAACCTTGAGGTGGACCCCATCCATTGGACAGGAAACGGGTTGAGCTAAGAGAGATCCCGCCGGTTACGAATCCCGCTACCCGTGCGAGGGGGAAGCGAAGCTGCATAGCACGTTCTGATCGTCGATTGACCCCTTTTGTTGCTGTTGTGGTGCCTGTGGGGATGTGGTCAACGCGCTGGCGTTGTCCACATATCCACAGGTCGGCGCGGCCTCGAACATTTCGCGCGGCGTTCGATAACCGAGCGCTTGGTGCAAACGCACTTCGTTGTAAAAGGCCAGCCACCTGCCGATACCGCCACGTGCCGCACCAACCGAGGCGTACGCCTTGATGAACACCTCCTCATATTTCAGGCTGCGCCACAGGCGCTCGATGAAGATGTTGTCCAAAAATCGCCCTTTGCCGTCCATGCTGATCCGCACCCCGCGGGCCGCCAGTTCGTCAATGAAATCCCCGCTGGTGAACTGCACACCCTGATCGGTGTTGAATATGCCCGGCTGCCCGTATCGATCCATCGCATCCTGCAAAGCCTCGACACAGAATGCCATGTCCAGCCCGATCGATAAACGCCATGCCAGAACACGCCGACTGAACCAGTCCATCACAGCAACCAGATACACAAAACCCTTCGCCAGCGGGATGTACGTGATGTCCGCGCACCACACCTGGTTGGGTCGATCGATCAGGAGATCTCGCAAAAGGTAAGGATACACCTTGTGTTCCGGGTGACGCCGGCTGGTGTTCGGCTTCTGGTAAATCGCCTCAAGCCCCATCAGACGCATCAATCGGCGCACCCGCTTGCGGTTCACCACTTCGCCGGACCGGCGCAGTACCGCCACCATGCGACGCGATCCGTAGAACGGTGTCGCCAGATACTGTTCGTCCAGACACCGCATCAGTCGCAGATCATCGGCACTCACCGGCGCAGCCCGGTCATACAGCGTCGAGCGCGCAACCTGCAGCAGCCGGCACTGCGCCACGATCGACAGGTCCGCGTCGGACCTGTCGACCAGCGACAGCCGCGTTATCTGGTTCATGGCCCAGACCTTTTGCGAAAAAAATCGCGCTCGACCGTCAGCTCGCCAATCTTCTCATACAGCTTGGCCAGTTGCGCCTCGTCCGCCACGGCGCCCTCCGACGTTCCTGCCTTCCCCGGGCGAACAGCGAACCAACCCCCTCGACCAGCGTCTTCTTCCACGCATGGATCTGGCTCGCATGCACCCCATATCGGCTTGATAGCTCCGCCACGGTGCCGTCCTCGCGCACCGCCGCCAAGGCCACCTTCGCCTTGAAATCAACGCTGTGCTTCTCGCGAATATGCGCCATCTGTCACCCCCGGCCCGCGGCCGTTCCAGGGGCGAGAGTCTCTCTTAGCCACCTGTCCAGATTTCGGGGTCCACCTCAGTCGTAGGCACGCTATTCGTTGTCACAATGCCTGACGGCCGTGTTCTGACTTCCCCGGACCTCCGCGGCGTTGTGCTCGAAGTGGCCGATGAGACGGGGCAGACCGCGACCGTCCGTATCGATGATGTTGTTCGCGATCCCATTGACGCTGACGGCGACGTTTGGCTTCACAGCTTTTCAATAACGGACCCAGAAACGGGCCATCGGAAGGGACTCTGCGCCGCTGCCCCCGATGGGACAGCGGCGGGCTTCCCATTGGCGGGGAGTTGGACGAAAGACGGCCGCCATGTTCGTGATCCATCCAGCTTCACTGTCACCTGCACCTCCGGCGCCGCAGGCAAATGCGTCCGCTTCGGCTACAAGCCCTGGCGCGAAATCAACGGAGAGTCATTGTGGGACTACCATCAGACCTGCGTCCGCACTGTGCGGGCTGATTACGGCGGGGATGGGATTGGCCATACGCGGAACGGAACGCAGATAGACATATTCGATCGGTTAGGCATTCAGCGGCCACAGCTTGATTCGAATCACCTGAGCTTTGAGGCCGCTTGGAGGCCCGACGGTGCCATTTGCGTCCGCCGCACCCGTGTCCCCGAAGGTACTTTCAACTGACGAACTCGCCAGACGCTATCCTCGCTTAGCTGACAGAATTGGCCCGGAGTGCTCGGAATCCGTGGCGGCCCTGATCTGGAATCGATCCTAGCTAATCAGAGATCTCGTTTCCCGGGCACATTCCGGAGCCGTCGGTTTCCGCTTTGGCGCACCGCCGCGGACAGTCATCTTCGGATCGAGCGCACGAAGGGGTTGTGCGTGGCCCAACTGCCCGAATCTCGGCTGATACCAGCTGCCCGAAGCGTTGACTCTTCCAACGCTTCGGGCAGCTGGTATGGCGCGCGGGGTTGGTGGAGCGGCCGCGTGCGAATGGCTGCAAGCCGATCTTCCAGGAGAGGGTGACGGGCACGAAGACCGGCCGACGGCAGCTCCTTCCCGATGCTTGCCGACTTGGCCCGGCGCGACGTGGTGACGGTCACACGCATCGACCGGTTGGTGCGAACTACCTTCGACCTGTTCGCCATCGTCAAACGGCCGCGCAGTCGGGCACCCAGCGCACTTGCGCGTTGGGAACCCCCGGTGGTAGGGCGGCCGCGCGCAAACCAAAAACTCACGCAACTTCCGAAGGACGTTGGGTATACGAGCACGCTCGAGTCCGGCACTCGCGCCTACAGCGCGACCAGCTCCTCCACCCGCTTCGCCGCGGCCTCCGTCGCCCAGTTCTCGCTCCCCTCGGCATACGCGCGCTCCATCCCCCGACGGTCGATGATGAACGTCGTGGGGATCCCGCGCGCGTTGAAGGCGTGCACCGCCTCGCCATTCGGATCCACCAGCACCTGCAGGTTCTTGATGTCGTGCTGCTTGTAGAACGCCTGCACCACCGTCGCTCCACCATGATCGGACGAAATCGCCAGCACCTTGATTCGCTTGTCGGTCATCTTGCCTGCGAGCTTGTCCAGCGACGGCAACTCGGCGGTGCACGGCGCGCACCACGTCGCCCATAGATTGATCACCAGCCCGAAGCCCACATAGTCGGTCAGCTTATGCGGGTTGCCGTCGGCATCCTGGAAAACGACGATCGGCGCCGGCGTTGGCGGCTGAACGAGCTTCAGGTCCGAAAGGTCACCCAGCTCGGTCGCGGCTGATTTGCGCGCGACCAGCGCCGCCGCTACGGTCCCGCCCGCCAGCGCCGCCCGGCGCGAAATCAAAGTCGTCATGGCAGGATCCTTTCTTTGGGCAACAATTCCGACGGCCGGAACGAGGCGGCCAATACGCAATGGGGCGGCCGCTTCGCCGCCGGCCCCTCAATTGTCATGCAGGAGATCAATGCGTCCGTCGCATTCGATAAAAGACTTTGGCGCCAGGACATTCGGGGATCGCTGGCCCACGCCGCCATGCTCGCCAAGGTCGGTGTCATCGGCGCCGAAGATGAGCAGGCGATCCGCGCCGGTCTAGAGGCGCTGGCTCACGAGATCGAGACGGGACGCTTCGTTTTCGACCCCGCGCTCGAAGACATCCACATGAACATCGAAGCCCGGCTCACGGACCGGATCGGAGAGGCGGGTAAACGGCTGCACACCGCGCGAAGCCGCAACGACCAGGTCGCGAGCGATTTTCGCCTGTGGGTGCGCGACGCCATCGACGCTGTATCCGTGCAGCTCACCGATCTTATGCGCGCATTGGCCCAGCGTGCGGCCGCCCACACTGCCGATCCCATGCCTGGCTTCACGCATCTCCAGACCGCCCAACCCGTCACTTTCGGCCACCACCTGCTCGCTTATGTCGAAATGCTGGACCGCGACCGCAGCCGGCTCGTCGATTGCCGCCGTCGGCTCAACGAATGCCCGTTGGGAGCCGCCGCCCTCGCCGGCACCTCCTTTCCGATCGACCGGTTTGAAACCGCCGCCGCACTTGGTTTCGACCGTCCCTCGGCCAACTCGCTCGATGCGGTGTCCGACCGTGATTTCGCTCTGGAGTTTCTTTCCGCCGCCGCGATTTCCGCCATGCACCTGTCGCGCTTCGCCGAGGAAATCGTCGTCTGGTGCAGTGCGCCCTGGCGCTTTATTCACCTGTCCGATGCATTCACCACCGGCAGTTCGATCATGCCGCAAAAGCGGAACCCGGATGCCGCCGAGCTTGTCCGCGCCAAGACCGGCCGCATCGCCGGCGCGTTGGTCGCCTTGCTGACCGTCATGAAGGGACTGCCGCTGGCCTACGCCAAGGACATGCAGGAGGATAAGGAGCCGGTGTTCGACGCGGCCGACGCCTGGACGTTATCGCTGGCGGCTATGGCGGGAATGGTCCGTGACATGACCCCCGATACCGCGCGCATGCGAGAGCTGGCGGGCGCGGGATTTGCCACCGCGACGGATCTCGCGGACTGGCTCGTGCGCAAACTTAGGCTTCCCTTCCGCCAGGCGCATCAGGTTACGGGGCAACTTGTTGCTCTCGCTGAAATCAAAAGAAACCGACCTCGCAGGATTGAGCCTTGCCGATATGCAGCGCATCGAGCCTGCGATCAACGGCGACGTGTTCTCGGTCCTCACCGTCGAGGCTTCAGTCGCCTCGCGGCGCAGTTACGGCGGCACCGCGCCGGAAAACGTCGCCAGAGAAGCCGCAAAATGGCTGGCCGCTCTGTGATGCAACCCGAGCAGATCCCCCTCCCCTTGCGGGAGGGGTCAAATTTTACTGCAGCGAGTATCAGGCGGTTCGCATTGAAACCGCTCTTTCTTGCCCTTGCCGCCTGCGCGCTTCTCTCCGCCTGTGGCAAGAAGGGCCCCCCGACCCCCCCGGGCCCACCCGATAAGTTAACCTGGCCCCGCGTGTACCCGACCTATTGAATGATGATCTCAACCCGCCGGTTCTGCGCTTCGCGCACATTCGGCCCAGTTGGAACCAGCAAATGTGTCTCGCCAAATCCGCGGATGGCTATCTCGTTGCGCGGCACGCCGTCGCGTACCAGCTCCGCCGCAACCGCCTGCGCCCGCCGGATCGATAATCCCATGTTGTATCCCGCCGGCCCGGACGTGTCCGTATAGCCGTTCACCTCGATCCGCGTGTACTGCACATGTGTGGAGTTTTCCGCGGCCGTGCGGATGATTGCGCGCGCCCGATCGGTCAGCGTCGCTTTGTCCCAGTCAAAGAACACAAGGTACGAGCGTGCCGGTGCGGGTGCCGGTGCCGCGGCAGGCGCCGCCGGCTGGACCGGTGCCGGCGGCGTCACGTGAAAGGCGTAGCGCACGCCGACAAGAAACAAATGATCGAACTGAGCGCCCAGCTTGATCGTGCCCGTGCTGGAGCCCGTCGCCGTTGTCTCCGGGCCGCTGAATTTTCCGCCGGCGGTAATGTCCATGAACCGGTATTCGGCCGTCAGCGACAGGCCAGGCATGCCGGGAATCGGAAATGACGATCCGAGAATCCCCTGCCACGCGAAGCGCGCCTGTGTGCTGTTTGTGCTGAAACTGAACGGTCCGCCCGGCTGCACGAAGCTGGTGTTCAGGTTCGTCCACATGTAGCCGGCGCCAAATCCCAGATACGGGAAAATATAGCGGTTGCCGATGTCCATATCGAACAGCGCGTTCCCCATCACGCCGTAGCGATTCACATGTCCGCTCGCCGCCGTCGGGAACGGGGTGCGTCCAAGCTGGTTGATCCCGTTTCGAAGAAAATCACCCTCGACCTCGAACCGGAACCCGTTGCCCAGTGCGTAGCCGATGCTGCCAAGACCCGCGAACCCGTTCTGCTTCTGCAGGCGCAGATGGCTCGCACCAAACCCGAGGCTCTCTGGCGTCACCTTCGAAACCTGCGCCAGGTCGTAGCCCGCCCCGGCGCTGACATAGAAACCCTGGATCGGTTGGGCCTCCGCCAGCACGGGGAAGGCCGCGACCGATGCGGCGATCAGCAAACCACGAAGGCGCATAACGGCGTTAGCTCCTGGCCCAGGAGACAACATTAAAGCACAACGGGGCGCCTTGCGGCGCCCCGTCAAGCGGCTGGTCAGGCCGTCGGCCGCAATCAGCGAATAATAATCTCGACGCGGCGGTTCTGCGGCTCACGCACGCCAGGACCGGTCGGTACCGACAGGTGCGTCTCACCAAATCCGTGGATCGAGATGACGTTCCGCGGCACCCCGTCGCGCACCAGTTCGGCGGCCACTGCCTGCGCACGCCGGATCGACAGCCCCATGTTGTACTTCGGCGTTCCCGATGTATCCGTGTAGCCGTTGACCTCGATCGCCGTGTACTGCACGTGGGTCGAGGCATCCGCAGCCTCGCGGATGATCTGGCGCGCACGGTCGGTCAGCGTCGCCTTGTCCCAATCGAAGAACACCAGGTACGACCGCGCCGGAGCCGGTGCAGGCGCCGCGACCGGAGCCGGAGCAGGCGGCGGAGGCGGTGTTACGCCGAAGGTGTAGCGGAAGCCGACAAGCACGGCATGGTTAAACTCGTTGCCGAACTTCAGGCTGGAACCGAACGTGGCACCGCTGGGAGCAGTTACCGTGATCGGGATGCTCCTGTCTGTCTGTCCCATAAACCTGTATTCAAGGTCAGGGCTAGACCAGGTATCGTCTGGATCGGAAGTATCGTCCCAAGTATCGCCTGATAGGCGAACGCTCCTTTGGTTTCATTACCGGAAGTCGTGAAGGACGGCGTCCCGGGCGGGCCGCCCCCTTCAGAATTCCGATAGTGGTCCCACTGATAACCCGCACCGATGCCGATATACGGAGCAATTGGAATGGGTAATCCCAAACCGGCAAAGTACGGCGAAAGGTCATACCGCAGATTGACCATCGGGCCGTATTTTTGCTCCCTGCCCGCCGATATTGGTCGGGAACCGGCTATTTCGGGCTCCACTGAAGCTGTTATAGCGATAGTCGCCTTCCAGCTCGAGAGCCAGGCCAAACGGAAGCAGATACCCCAGCGCGCCGACAGCAACCGGGCCGGGGTTCGACTTTGCCTGGGCGTTGCTACCGATAACAATCCCGCTCGGCCCCGGAGTGCCGAATCCGGTGATGTTCTGCGGCATCAGCCAGTTAGCACCGGCGCCGGCGCTGATGTAGAAGCCACTCAGGTTGATGTTCGGCACCAACTGCGCATGGGCCGCAACAGGCATCGCCATTGCCGTGGCAGCCAGGAGCGCGCTCCGAAGCTTCATCCGTTCTCTCCTCGTTGTCGTCCGCGCCGTCGGCGCAGGGTCGAGTGGGGCGCAAACACCGCGTGCGGGTTCGTCGCTGATTCAAACCATAGCTGCGTAAGCGAGCTAAAACGAGAGGGGTGCGACAATTCAGCCCGGTATGTGGCAGATGCGCAACAGACCACAGGCGCGCCCGCCACATGGCGCAGGATCGCGCGAGGCGGAACGCCAGAGCGCGTGAATCCTGCGCCCAAAACCCGCGCAGGATCGCGCGAGGCGGAACGCCAGAGCCCCGGAAACCCCCTCCCCTTGCGGGAGGGGGCAAGGGGAGGGGTCAAAACTTAAGACCTTTGCTCTCAACCGGCGGAAGAGAGCAGGAGTTGAACCTGCCCAAGGCCGCGTGGCGGCCCCAACCGGCTTTGAAGGCCGGCCGGCCCACCGGGACCGCTTCTCCTCCACGCAAAATCTAAATTGCTAACCCGCCCGCTGCCAGTCCGCCTGCCAGTCCGCCTGCCAGTCCGCCCCCCAGTCGGCCCTGCGTATCTCCGCTAGCAACGATCCCAGATCCACCGCTTCCAGACACCGGCAATCCAGCCACAGACGGCCCTCGCCGATACGGCCAATAACCGGCCGCTCGAGCCGGCGCAGCCGCCGCCCAAGCCATTCCAGCTCCTTGCAGGACACTGCCACCGCCCATGACGGCAAAAGATCCACGGGAAGCGCACCCGAGCCGATCTGGCTCCGGCAGCTTTCCACCGTTACCGCCGCACCGGTCAGCACCTCAGCCAACACCGCGGCAAGAGCTTCAGCCGACTGCCTGATCGCCTCCGGTCGTCGCGTCAGAAGCCGCAGCGCCGGCAGACGATCACTCAGGCAGTCGGGATTCAGATACAGCCGCATGACATGCTCGAGCGCGGCGAGCCGGCCCTTATCCAGCCGCAGCGCCCGCTTCAGAGGATTCCGGCTAAGCTGGGCAATCAACTCCTTTTTACCCACGATCAGCCCGGCCTGCGGGCCGCCCAGTAATTTATCCCCGGAAAATGTAACCAGATCAGCGCCCGCCTGCAGCGACTCCTGCGGTGTCGGTTCGTGCGGCAGGTTCCACCCGCTCAGATCAACCAGGCTCCCGCTGCCCAGATCTTCGATGAACGGCAACCCGGCCCCGTGCGCAATCCGCCCCTGCTCGGCCCGAGACACGGCTGCGGCGAAGCCGACAATCGCATAATTTGATTGATGTACGCGCATCACCGCGGCCGTCTCGGGCCCGATCGCCGCCTCGAAGTCGCTCGGACGCGTTCGGTTGGTCGGTACCAACCTCCCGCAGACGAGCCCCCGCACGCGCCATGATCTCCGGAATGCGGAAAGAGCCGCCAATCTCGATCAGCTCGCCGCGTGAAACCACGACCTCCTTTCCCAGCGCCAGTGTGTTCAGCGCCAGCAGCACAGCCGCCGCGTTGTTGTTTACGACCGTTGCGGCCTCCGCCCCGGTGATCTCCGTCAGCAAGCCGCTTATGTGGTCGTCGCGCTCACCACGCCGCCCTGTCTCGAGATCGAACTCGAGCGTCGTTGCACTGCACAGCGCCTCTGCCGCCGCCGCGGCGGCTTCCGGCGGCAACGGCGCGCGCCCCAGATTGGTGTGCAGCACCGTCCCGGTAAGATTGAAAACCGCCCTCTGAGAAGCGGCAAAATGCGCCGCAAGCCGGTCCGCCGCAGCGTCAAGCACCGACTGCGCAGTAGCATTCCGCCGCTCTGCCCGGCGCCCGGCCAGTTCCTTGCGAACCGCTTCGAGCGTGGCAGGCCTGCCAAACCGCGCGATCAGGGCGACCCCTTCTGGCGCGCGTAACACCGCATCAACCGAGGGCAGGCGCAAAGCCCGATCCTGCTGATCCATGCGCGCAGCCATACCACATCTCCATTCACCCGCTTCCGGGGCCCGGAAAGCCTCCCGCCGTGCTTTCCCTGACGCGGTCTCAGGAATGAAACAGGCTGCCATAAAATACAGGCTTGGCAGAGATGCGATTAAGTCGCATCTTCAGGGGAACCAGGCCGGCTATAAGACGCCGTGGCGGGGCTGAAGCCCGCCAAGTAAGGAATCCGATCCCCCGTGTATGTCTGCCTCTGTAACGCGCTGACCGATCGCCAGGTGAAGCAGGCCGCCGGCACCGCCGGTTCGAACAAGCCGAGCAGCGTTTACGCCGCTTGCGGCTGTCGCGCCCAGTGCGGCCAATGCGTCAAGGCGCTCGTGGCCCTGCTGCGCGGCGAGGCCTGTGCAATGCCGGAGCTGCTGCCTACGGATTGATCGACCGGGCCACTTGCGAGCTTGTGGCACGCGGAGGAAGGTCACCCCTCGGATCAGACAGCGGGGAAAATCATGCTGCGCGACGCAAAGGTGATCGAACATCTGAATACGCAGCTCACCAACGAGCTCACTGCCATCAATCAGTACTTCCTGCACGCCCGCACCTTGGAGCACTGGGGCGTAACCAGGCTCGGCAAGCGTGAATATGACGAGTCCGTCGACGAAATGAAGCACGCTGACATGCTGATCCAACGCATCCTCTTTCTCGATGGATTGCCGAACGTGCAGCGGCTCAACCCGATCCAGGTGGGAGAAGACGTCGAGCAGATCCTGAAATCGGATCAGGCTTTGGAAGAAGAGGCCCTTGGAGATCTGAGGGAAGGTATCGCCTATTGCGAGAGCGTGCGGGATTTTGTCTCCCGCGACCTGCTGCTCCAGATCCTGGAGAGCGAGGAGGAGCATGTCGATTTTCTCGAACGCCAGTTCGATCTGATCAAGCAGATCGGGATTGAACGTTATGTGTTGCTCAACGCCGAGGCTGCGCCCGACGAAAAAGACTGATACCCGCGGCATCGATTGCTGACTGAGCCCAAAGGGCCCAGGCAATCTCGACCCCGGGATCGCTCGGCGCAGCCTGAAATTCAGCCAACATTTTCGTCGTTGGTCTCGCCAAACCAACGTAGTATCCGATTGCAGGGAAGCGTGAGTTGCGAAGCGCGCACGCTTCGTCGCGTGAATCGGATACTAAACAGAAACCGGCTCGATGGAGACCGAGGGGGGCCCGTGCCGTCATCGCGAGGCGCAAAGCGCCGTGGCGATCCAGGCCAGCCGCTCGCCGCGGCGGCTCAGGTTTCATCCACGGCGGGTCGGCGAAGCCGGTGGCGAACTCATACCAGGCGGCGTATCGACTTTCAGAGAAAGTCGATAGCAGGGCGTGTTCAAGAGTCCAGTCGTCGATCGACGAACCGGCGCCCTGGCACAGGAATGAGCATGGCCACATGCTGACTATAGCGACGATACTGATCGCCAAGATCTTTATCATCTCGTGCTCTTCCAGCTGGATGGCGATCAGGATGTAACCTGTGGTCGCGACCGAGAACAGCAAATGCCCGACCGTCATCGAAGGCGTTGCCCAAAAGGCAAGCAGGAAGCTGAGATAGATCGGATGGCAAGTGTATCGGTAGAGCAAAGGTTACCAAGAATGCGGGCAAAGACTTTGGCTTAATCCGAAAAGCTCGAAATGATTGATCAGGAAAGTGCTGGTCACTAACATGATCCAGCCAAACCAGAAAATCACCGAGTGCTGTTGCCATCCATCCATGCACCAGCCAGACCTGCTCGGGCATCGGCCGCCACTGCCAGTGGAGAAACAGCAGCACAAGACTGGCAAACAGCACATGGGTGCTGCGCTCTATCGAATGAGGCACCACGCGGGTCCACCAGCGCTTGAATGCAGGTCGCCTATTGCGCTGTGTTGCACAGCAAACAACCCGAGCGGCATTACGGTCCTCAATTAGTCGCAACAAGAGGGCCGGCAGGTAAGAGGAGATAAAGCCAATCGCAAACGATGATTTCTCTTGTATTGCATGAGGTGGATTCATGCAGGCCGGTGCCCTCGGCAAGCTTTGTGCGGCAATTACGCGCGAGCCTGGTCAGACCGTTGCCTGCCGAGGCGCACGCACCGGCGGCGGCCCGTTCACCAGCCGAATACCCACAGCCACAAACACCAAGGATAGCGCAAGCGCCGCCGACGCATGCTCGCCTAGGATCAGCACGCCCGCCGCAATCCCGAACAGTGGCGACAGAAACGTGTAGGAGGCCAGCCGCCCCGCCGGATAGTGCGTCACCAGCCAGAACCAGATCAGATAACTGAGAAACGCCACAATGAAAGTCTGATACCCCAGCCACCACCACGCCGCTGCGCTCGCAGCCGGAACATGCAGTTCCCCATTGAAGGCGGCGAAGGCAAACAGGATCGGTGCCGATCCGCCAAGCTGATACAGCAGCAGTTTCGCCGGCGAGAGCGTCCGCAGCACCCGATCCGCCTTTACCGCAACAGTCGTAAGTCCCCAGAACGCCGCCGCGATCGCCACCATCAGATCACCACGCAGGTCGCCCCCGCCGCCCGTCAGTCCATCGGCCACCGCACATCCCACACCGGCGAAAGCCGCGATCAGCCCCAGCACCTGGCGCGGCCGCAGCCGCTCGTTCGGCAGCAGAAGATGCGCCCCGCCAGCCACCCAGAACGGCGCCGTGTACAGCAGAACCACGCCGCGGGACGCCGTCGTAAGCTTCATCCCCGGATACAAAAACAGGAACTCCAGCGCGAACAGCGCAGCGATCCCCAGCCCAGGCCACAGTGAACGGTCCCGCGCCACCAGCTCTCGCCCGTCCCCTCGCAGCACCGACCAGCCGGCGACCAGCAGGGCAGCAACCCCCGAGCGCAGCGCCGCTTGCAGAATGGGCGGAATACCGCCGATAGCAGACGCTTTGATCGCAACCTGCGTCACGCCCCACAGCACGCAGCAGATAATCAGGATGAAAGCGGCCAGACCGTCGATCCGGTCGCGCTGCAAACCTGGCACGGTGTCGGGATCAGGCGGGCGGGTGCAGCTTCGCTTCGGTCCGCGCCTGCAGCGCCTCCAGCGTTATGCCAGGCGCCATATCGATCACCACGAACCCCCGCTCCGTCACGTCCAGCACCGCCAGATTGGTATAGACCCGCGTCACCGCCCCCACCGCGGTCAACGGATAAGAGCAGCGCTGCACCAGTTTCGGCGTTCCGTCCTTCGTGGTATGGTCCGTCATCACCCACAGCCGCTTCGCGCCGGCCGCCAGGTCCATCGCTCCACCCACCGCCGGCGCCGTGTCGTTCTCGCTCGTCGCCCAGTTTGCGAGGTCGCCGTTCTCCGCCACCTGGAACGCCCCCAGCACGCATAGATCGATATGCCCGCCGCGGATCATCGAAAAACTGTCCGCGTGATGACAGAAGCTCCCGCCGGCCCGCAGCGTCACATATTGCTTTCCGGCATTGATCAGCCACGGATCGACCTTGTCCTTCTCGGGCGCAGGCCCCATCCCGAGCACACCGTTCTCGGAATGGAAAATCACCTCCCGGTCCAGCGGCACGTAATCCGCTACTGCCGTCGGCATGCCGATCCCGAGATTCACATACCAGCCCTCCGGAATGTCACGCGCCACCCGCGCGGCCATTTCGGTGCGGCTCAGCGGCTTCATCACCGGAGGGTTCGTGTCGCGCATCTAAACGCTCCTGTTCTTCAAAAACCCGAGGGATCGCCATACGGCACATGCAGCACCCGGTTTACGAAAATGCCCGGCGTGTGAACGTGGTCGGGATCGATCTCTCCCAGCTCCCTTATATGCTGGGTCTGCACGATCGTCAGCTTGGCCGCCATCGCCATCACCGGGTTGAAGTTCCGGCCGGATTCCCGGAACGTCAGATTGCCCCAGCGATCCGCCTCCCACGCCTCCACCAGCGCAACGTCACCCGGCAAAGCCTGTTCGGCCACATAGGTGCCCCCGCCGATCTCCCGCGTCTCCTTCCCCACGGCCATCTTCGTCCCGGCGCCCGTCGCCGTGAAGAACAACGGCACACCCGCCCCCGCCGCGCGCATCCGCTCCGCCAGCGTTCCCTGCGGAACGATTTCCAGCTCGATCTTTCCCGCGCGATATAACGTTTCAAACACCACCGGATCGGAAGATCGCGGAAATGAGCAAATGATCTTTCGTACCCGCCCGAGATCCATCAGTCGCGCCAGTCCCACCCGTCCAACGCCCGCATTGTTGCACGCGACCGTCAGCTCCTTCGCCCCCTGCTCTATCAAACCATCGATCAGCGCATTGGGCTGGCCGACCGCGCCGAACCCGCCGATAAGTACCCGTCGCGCCGTCCTGAATGCCCTCCATCGCCTCCGCCATGGAGCGGACGATCTTGTTTATCATGCTGAACGATCCTCCGTCGCGGCGCAGACACTCCTGCAGCAGACACTCCGGCATTGGTGTAACCCACGCGCGCCGCGGAGGCCAGTCAGCCGTGTCTCTCGCAAACCGGCTGGGAACCAGTTGACGGCCCGATATGGACCGGGCAAGCTCATCCCCAAAGAAATCGCTCAAAATTCCGGGCAACTCAGCACCGGCTCTACAGGGAAGGAGAATCGGCTATGGCGCAAGTCAGCCGGCGTTCTGTGATTCGCGGGTCAGCGTCCGTGGTGGCCGCAGCCGCCCTGGCCCGTCCTTATATTGCCAACGCCCAGGCAAAAACCGCCACCGTCTGGGTCAACCAGGGATTCATCCCGCAAGAGGATGCCGCCTTCAAACAACTCGCGGCCGACTACATGAAGGCCAGCGGCAATAAGCTCGACTACAGCATCATGCCGTTCCTCGCACAGAACCAGAAGACCATTTCCGCCCTGACCAGCGGCGATGTGCCTGATCTGATCTTCATGGACGCACCGGCAACCATCATCGCTCAGAACGCCTGGGACGATAAATTCATCGATGTGACCGACGTCGTCACGCCATATGAAAGCCAGCTCAGCGACACCGCAAAACTCGGCTCCACCTTCTTTAACAAGGTTGCCAAAAAGCGCAGTTACTATCTCTGCCCAATCAAGCAGGGCGGCACGCCCTTCCACATTTGGGGAGACGTCGTTGAAAAGGCTGGCTTCAAAGTCTCGGACATCCCCGACACCTGGGACGGTCGATGGGATTTCTTCAAGCCCATGCAGAAGATCCTCCGCGCCAAGGGCATGCGACGCGTCTACGCCGTCGGCCTGCAGGTCACCACCGTCGGTCCCAACGACGGTAACAACCTCTACCAGCACTTCGTCATCGCACATGGCGGCAAGGGCATCGTAACGCCCGACGGCAAGCTGCATACGGATGATCCGCAGGTCCGCGAAGCTGCGATCAAATCAACAACTTTCCTTTCCGATGCGTACAAAGCCGGCGTCGTCCCGCCGGAAGCGCTCAGCTGGTCCGACGCCGACGATAACAACGGCTTCCACGAAAAACTCTTTGTCGCCGACTTCGACGGCACGCTCTCGACCGAACTGGCCATGATCGCCAACAAGGAAGACTACAATAACGCCGTAACGCTCGGCATGCCCAAATTTGCCGACGGCACAGGCATCCCCAACCAGGTCGGCGTCGGCGGCGGCTTCATCCCCAAAGGAGCCAAAGGCGCCGAAGTCGCCAAGGACCTGATGAAATACTGGATGCAGCCAAAGGTTATGAACGCTAACCTCAAGGCCGGCCTCGGCCGCTGGGTGCCCGCAATACCCCAGGTTGTGAAAGATGACCCCTGGTGGCTCAATTCATCCGACCCACACCGCGCCCCCTACGTCAAGGAATGCGTCCTGGGACCGACCCTGCCCCCGTGGGAGGGCTTCACCCCCGCATGGGGCCAGGTCGCCGCCGAGCAGCTCCAGCAAGGCACCGTCGCCGACGTCGTCAAAAACGGCATGACGCCGACCGCGGCCGTCGATAAGGCGTTCAAGCGCATGGGGCAGATCTTCTCGAAGATTACCGAAAGCTAGTGTCCTGCCCCCGAAGTTCGCCGCATCGTGCGGCGAACGAAGGGGATCAGCAGGCCACTGAAAATGCTTAGCCTCGCGAGGTCACGCATGAGCACGACACAGCGGGTTGTTCCGATCGGCCAGCCCCTCGGGACAACCAGGCTGAGGCGTCAGACATGGCACGGAGGTCTCATCGGCTCCGATTACGCCTGGGCTCTCGCCTTCGCAATTCCCTACATCGCCATCTTCCTTCTCTTCGTTATCTACCCCATCATCTACGGGCTATGGCTGGGCAGCGAACCTTCGCTCTATAGCGATCTGTTTTCCGATCCCCGCTACGCCACCGCCCTCGTCAACACGCTGCTCTATGTCGGCATCGGCGTGAACGTGCATATCCTCGGCGCCTTCCTCCTCTCCGGCTTCTTCATGCGCAAACGCTGGTGGATGAAGGGGCTGCTCGTCCTCTACATCCTGCCCTGGGCAACGCCCGCCCTGCCCGCCTTCATCTCGATCCACTGGTTCTTCGACGGTCAGTACGGCTTGCTTAACAATCTGCTCTATTGGCTGTTCGGCATCGAGGGACCCGTCTATCTCAACTCCCGCTGGATGGGACTCGCCTGCAACATCGCCGCCTATGTCTGGAAGAATATGCCGTTCTGGACAATCATCTTCCTCGCCGGCCGCATGTCGATCCCCCACGAGCTCTACGAAGCCGCCGACGTGGACGGCGCCAACCGCTTCGGCCGGTTCTCTCATGTAACCCTGCCCTTGATGGCAAACCTCTATCTCGTCTGCACCCTGCTTTCGACCATCTTCACCCTCGGCGACTTCAACGCGGTTTACTTCGTCTCCGGCGGCGGACCGAACATGTCCACCGAAGTGCTCGCCACCCTCGGCATCCGCTATGCCTTCACCCTCGGCCTCCCGCGCCTCGGCGTCGCCGCAGTCATGACCGCCCTTCCCGTGATAATCCCCCTCGTCTTCCTTCTCATGCGCAAGCTTCGCATGGCAGAGAGGCAGCTATGAGCGCGACCACCGCCGGCGTCCGCATGGCATCCCCGCGCCACTATCGTATCCGGCGATATCTCATGGAAGCGGCCTGTATCGCATTCGGCTTCGTCCTTCTCGTCTGGTCGCTGCTGCCGATCTACAACATCATTTCCGTCGCCCTCTCCAGCCACAACGACGTATTCAGCGGCACCGTTTGGCCCGAACACCCGTCGCTCGACAGCTTCGTCATCGTCTTCACCCAGGGCTTCTGGTATCTGGAAAATTTCTGGCATCAGTTCGGCAACAGCTTCTACGTCGGCCTGATGACCATGTTCCTCACCCTGCTCATCGGCTCGCTCGCCAGTTTTACCGTGGGGCGGATGCATCTGCGTCAGGGATGGCTTCTCAGCAACGCGGCGCTGATGACCTATGTCATTCCGGCATCCTTCCTCGCCATTCCCTTCTACCGCATCATGCAGATCTACGGCCTCGGCAACCATCTGTGGTCCGTCATCGCCGCGATGGTCACCTTCGCCACTCCCTATGCAATCTTCATCTTCTCCCAATACGGCAAATCCATCCCGATGGAGCTCGACAAATCAGCCCGGATCGATGGCGCCACCCCGCTGCAGATCTACTACCGCATCTACCTCCCGCTGATGGCGCCGGCACTCGTCGCTGTCGGCACCTACGCGCTCCTGCTCGCATGGAACGAATACCTCTATCAGTTCCTCCTGCTGTCCACGCCCGGCAGCATGACCGTCGCCGTCGCGCTGGCGCAGTTCCTCAACAGCGACGAGGCGCCCTGGAACTACATGATGGCGACCGCCATCATATACGCGTTGCCGCCCATGATCCTGTACTATGGCTTCCGGCGTTATATGGCCGCCGGTCTCACTATGGGTGGCGTCAAAGGATAGCCACCCCATCGGGCGACCATGACCGCCGCTCAGCAGACCCTGTCAATCGGGCAGCCGCTGGAACAGATCAGCCCGCGGCGACCACCCTGGCGATTGCATCTGCAAGGATCCGAAACCGCCTGGGCTGTCGCCTTCATCATCCCCTACATCGCCGTATTCGCTGCCTTCGTTGTTTACCCGGTCGCATTCGGCCTCTGGATGGGTCATGACCCGTCCCTCTACGCCGTGCTGTTCTCGGACCCCAAATACCTCACCACCGTTGTCAACACCGTTCTGTTCGTCGCCGTCGGCGTGAACGTGAAGATGTTTCTCGCCTTCCTGCTTTCCGGCTTCTTCATCACGCGCAGTTGGTGGATCAGGTCGCTGCTGGCCATCTATCTCATCCCCTGGGTGTTGCCCGCGGTCGTCATCTTCACCTCCATCCATTTGATGCTCGTCACCCAATGGGGTCTGCTCGACAGTCTCTGGCGCGCCGTAACCGGCCACGACGGACCGCTGTTCCTCACCCACCAATGGATCGCGATGTCAGCCAACATCGTCTCCTACATCTGGAAATGGATGCCCTTCTGGACGCTGGTCTTCATCGCCGCGCGAATGGCGATCCCGCAGGACATCTACGAAGCCGCCGCCATCGACGGAGCCACCGGAACAAGACGCCTGATCTACGTCACCTTCCCGCTGCTCGCCAATGTCTATCTCGTCTCTACACTCCTCTCCACCGCCTGGACACTGGGCGACTTCCCCACCGTCTATTTCGTCACAAGCGGCGCACCGAGCATGGCAACAAACGTGCTCGCCAGCTATGGATTCCACGAGGCATACGACTTCGGCTACCCGAATCTGGGAGTTGCCGCCATGATGTCCGCTCTCCCCGTGCTCATTCCCGTGGTGATCATTCTTATGCGGCGGGTCCGGGCGACCGGGGTGCAGCTATGATCGTCTCGCGCAACCGTGCGCGCCTCCAGCGGACGGTACTCGTGAAATCCGCCGCCATCACGCTCGGTATTGCAATCCTCGTCTGGACGCTGCTGCCCGTTTACAACATGGTTCTGATCGCGCTCGATTCCGATGCCGACGAGTTCACCGGAAGCATCTGGCCGCCCGATCCAAATTTCGACAGCTTCCGATCCGTCTGGACCGAGGATTACTGGCTTCTGGACCATTTCTGGCATCAGTTCGGCAACAGCATCTACATGGGCCTCGCGACGATGCTTCTCACCGTGCTGATCGGATCGCTCGCCAGCTTCGCGGTCGGCCGGATGCGCTTGCGTCGTAGTTGGGTGCTCACGGACGCCGCGCTTCTGACCTACGTCCTGCCGACCGCCTTCCTAGCCATCCCGTTCGTCCACATCATGCATCTTTACGGCCTCTCGGACAGCCTGTGGGCTGTAATTGCCGCGGAAGTCACCTTCGCAACGCCGTACGCCATCCTCATCCTGAACCAGTATGGCAAGCTGATCCCCGTCGAGCTCGACGAATCAGCGAAAATCGATGGCGCATCGCCGTTGCAACTCTACCTCCGCATTTACCTGCCGCTGATGGCGCCCGCGCTGGTCGTGGTCGGTGTCTATGCGCTGATGCTCGCATGGAACGAATACATCTACCAATACCTGCTGCTCTCATCCACACGCAACATGACAGTCGCGGTCGCGCTCGACCAGTTCTTCGACAGCGACGAGGCGCCCTGGAACTACATGATGGCCATCGCCATCATCTACTCCTTGCCTCCGATCGCCATCTACTTTGCCCTCCGCCGCTACATGGTGTCCGACCTCGCCGCAGGCGCAATGAAATCGTAACACCGGCGGTCAAAACTAAACCGATCGCCCATTAAGACTCCAGCATCCGCCGCAACAGCTCCACATCCTCGGCGAAACTGGCATCACGTTCCATCAGCTCACCGACCCGCCCAACAGCGTGAATAACCGTCGTGTGGTCGCGATTGCCGAACTTTCGCCCGATCTCCGGCAAGCTTCGCCCGGTAAGCTGCTTCGCAAGAAACATCGCAACCTGGCGCGGACGTGCCACGCTGCGAGCCCGCCGCGCGGAAGACATATCCGTCAGTCGTATATTGTAGTGCTCCGCCACCTTCCTCTGTATCTCGTCGATCGTCACGCGCCGGTCGTGCGCGCGCAGGATGTCGTGCAACACCTCCTGCGTCGTCTCCAGGGTAATGGCGCGCTCAAAAAGATTGGCGTGAGCAATCACCCGGTTCAGCGCACCCTCCAGCTCACGCACATTGCTCGTTATCTTGTGGGCCAGAAATTCAAGCACCTTCCCCGGCACTGCCATGCCGGCCAAAGCCGCCTTCGCCTCCAGAATCGAAATGCGCAACTCGAATGTCGTGGCATGCAGGTCCGCCACCATCCCGCAGTTCAGGCGAGTGCGCAGCCGGTCCTCAATTCCCGGAAGATCCGACGGCGATTTGTCGGCGGAAACGACAATCTGCTTGCCGGCATCGACCAGCGCGTTGAATGTATGAAAAAACTCCTCTTGTGTGTTGTCCTTCCCACCCAGAAACTGCAAGTCGTCGATCATCAGCACATCGACGCTGCGAAGCTGCTCCTTGAACTCCATCGTCGATTGATTGCGGATCGCCGCGATGAAGCGATACATGAACCGTTCCGCCGTCAGATACGCGACAGTCGGCCGCCGCCCCGCAGAACGGTTCGCCAGCTCCCACGCAATCGCCAGCATCAGATGTGTCTTCCCTAACCCGACCCCGCCATACAGGAACAATGGGTTAAATCCTTGGCTCGACGGCTTCTCCGCCACCCGCCGCGCACACGCATAGGCGAACTCGTTCGGCTTCCCCACCACAAAAGTCGTGAACGTGAAGCGCGGATCAAGCGACACCTCGCTCCTGTCATCCTGCCGGACAGCTGGCGCGGCAACCGCTGGTACACTAATGGCCGGTACAGCAACCGCGGCCGGCGCCGCGCGCCGCGATTCCATCGCCGCGAGCGATGGCATCACCCGTATCTCGATCCGCCGTATTCCAGGAATTGCCGCCTGCACAAGCACACGCAGCTTCCCCTCGTAATGCTCCCGAACCCAGTCACGCAAAAACCGCGTCGGCAAAACAAGAGTGGCTTCGTCGCCGTCTATGCTCGCAAGCGAGATCTGCCGCAGCCACGTGCGATACTCAACCTCGCCCACCTCGGCCTGCAACCGAGACCGAACCTGCTCCCAGCATGCCGCAACGTCATTGTCGGTCGCAGGCTCCCTCCCGGTATCCGCGGCCACCACGTCCTCCATCGCGACGCTGTCTGATGCCACTGAACCGTCCCCGAGCTGGCGGCTCTTGGAAGGCCGCTGAAAAATAATCATCCAGGTCCGAAGCTCGCTCGATCAGTTCAGCAACAAAATTCTGCTGGAACGCTCACCCGAACCGCTCAACACCAGTCAGGGGTACAACACACCGACATGCATGGGCAACGCAAAAGCTTAACAATGGGCCCGAACGAAACAAGAAAGCAAGAAAGTTACTTTGATCCCTGCCGGCAATACAACGTCACATGCCAGTTAATTGCAACTGCCACACTTCGGCAAACGTTGCAACGCGAGATCCCCCCGCTTCGTTCCCGCCCAAGGAAGAGCAGGAACATCAAACTCAACCGGTGTCAGGCAGAACTCAGCTTCTTGATGCGTGCCGCAAGACGCGACAATTTTCTGGCAACCGTATTCCGGTGCACAACGCCCTTCGATACCGCGCGCTGCATCTCAGGCTGAGCCGCACGCAACGCGTGCACCGCCGCCCCCGCTTCACCGCCCGCAATCGCCTGCTCGACCTTCTTCATAAACGTCCGCACGCGCGACCTCCGCGCACGATTGCGCTCAGTCCGCCGAAGTGCCTGACGAATGCGTTTGCGAGCAGATGCAGTGTTTGCCATGCGTCTCTAAATCAATAAACCCTGGGATCGAAGCGGGCGTTTCTAGTCGGCGGACAACCCCGAGTCAAGCAGCCCCGTTGCCCGCCCCCAGACCGCAAAACATCACTCTCAATTCCACAATACGTTCGCCGGACTCGGCGTAAGTTCCCCGCGCTCGACACGCTTCACCACGTCAGTCAGTCGCGCGTGCGTCGGCGCAGGAACGCCAGTCTCCGCACCCCGCGCGGCAATAAAGCCGTTCGTGAATTCAATCTCCGTCCGCCGGTCCTTCGCCATGTCCTGCGCCATCGACGGACGCTGCAGATCGCTCCGCTTCGTCCCCCGCATTCCCTCAATCATCAATCGCTCGATCTCCGCGAGCGCTGCGCGATTTCCTTCATCCGCCGGCACCAGCATACCCGGATCGAGCGCGCCCACATTCCCCAGCCGGCATCCTAATGCTCGCCCGACCCGCACGGACTCTGCTCCCAAGCGGATGCACACGCGCCGCACCGCATCGTGGCCGTCGCGCTCGTTGCCGCTCATTCCGGTCGCCGCCGAAACCCGGTTGCGCATCCCGTTCACGCACAGCTTGGTCCAGCGCTCACCCCACAAATTTTCCGTCGCCTGTATCGTATCCACATCACTCAGCATCGCCGCCAGCGTGCGCACCCGCGAGGTGATCCGTCCGCTCGGCTCGCCCACATGCAGCGCCGTCATTGCCGGGTTCTTCGCCATATTCCGCCGGATGCGCCCGGGCTCATACAGATCCAGCGCAAGCCCGCCCGTCACCACCGCGCCGATAACCCGTCCCCACCCCACAATCCCCGCGATGCGCTCCTCGTTGATGCAATTCTGTAGCGAGACAATCCCGCCCGACGGACCCAAATACTGCGCCATCAGCGCCGTCGCCCACTCGGTGTCGTAGGACTTCACCGCCAGGATCGCGAAATCCACCGGCCGCTGCTTCGCCAGTCCTTGCACCTCCGTCACATGCATCGCGGGCACCCGCACCGTGCGCTCCTCCGCCGCCGTCATCCGCGACAGTTGGAGCCCGTGCGCCCGGATCGCCTCCACATGCGCCGGCCAGATGTCGATCAGCGTCACATCGTAACCGGCCGCCGACAGGCCGCCGCCTACGTAGCCGCCGACCGCCCCAGCCCCCATCACCACAATGCGAGGCGCCATTCCGATACTCCCGCCCATTTCCCGTGCTACACTTTGACTGGTCACCGAAAGGTCGTGAAGTGATCGGAAAACTCCTCTTCACAGCAGTCCTGGCCGCCGGCGTCGGTTACGCCTACCCGCTCTGGAACGAGGGAGCCCACACCACCTGCCAAGCCCTCGAACAGCGCCTCATCACCATGGCCGGCCCCGCCTCCCTGCTCGCTCACCCAGCCCACGCGATCGAACAGGCCGTGCTCCACTCATATATCGAGCCGCTCTCCGACGGTCGCATCGCCGCCGCCGAGGTCAAGCAACGCTATCCCGCCCTGCCCGCCGACATCGGCTGCACCGTCGCCTACTGGACCACCCTGCTCGATCCGCGCGTCCAGCACGCCCTCCACGAGGCCATGCGCTGATCCGCCCGAACCCGCGCCCCCAGACACTGTGGTCAGACACTGTCATTAGACCCTGTCATTGCGAGGAACACCTGCCCCGCGAACGCGGGACAGGTGGGCGAAACAACCTTTCTGCAGCGAAAGCCCCGCAGCGCCTACGCGTACTCCCCGTTCAACCACTGCGAGACCGCAAACGGCACCCGACGCTCCCCAAACTCCCATGCGACCGCAGCCCGTGACCCGCCAGCGTCGCTCCGACCGCTGCGACACTACCGTTTTGGCGCTCTTGGCGGGCGGAGCCGGGCAACGGCGGCATAGTCGGCCTTGATGCGCGCGGCGATGAAGCCTTTCATCTCGTCGTCGACCGGCATGGTGCGTAACAGCGCGGTCAGTTTCCGTCGGCTTACGATGCCGTGTCGGATCATGGCTTGGTTGAATTCCCTGTCCTGTTCGCGGGCCGCCGCGTATTTCGACAAAACGAGGTCGTGCGCATCTATGCACAGCCCGGTTGCACCACCCGTGTTCGGGTTGCTGATGCGGATCACACGTTGTTCCCACTCGGCGGGAAGAATGGCGATCTTGGGCGAGACGCCATGCGCATAGTAGCCGTGCGTTTCATGGAAGGGCGAAAGCTCGCCTAGGGCCGCGTCGATCTCGTCCGCGCGCTCGGGCCTGTTGCGCGGATACACGTCCGCCTCCGCCGATAGAAACGCAATCGGCGGCAGCTTCACATCCTGCGCGTGGATGGCTGACTACCGACAACCACGATCTCGGTATCATCCGAGATTTGGCTGGCGGCCCTGATGATATGTTCGAGTTGAATACAATTCATAAATGGCCAGGCGCTCGGCCTCGGTCAGAATGCCCGCGAACGGGCTGGACTAGCGAAGGCGGGTCGCGCGTTCACAGGGATCGGTGAGAAATTGCGTCATCTGACATACGGGGCCGCTGAGAATCCGCTCCCATTCGGCCAACGCCAGCTTCCGGCTGCCTTCCATCTCTTGCCAGCGGCGCAAATTGTCCCGCGCCTTGTCCAGCAAGGCGGGATCGCCCCGCACCTTCGCGGCAATGAGCCGGTGCATCGCAAGGCTCCGCTCGTCGAGGCGGCTATGGTCGCTGTAAACGATCCGCATAAGAGTATTAAAGCACAGATCGGGTTGCGCGGAACCGTGCGTCCACATCCGGCGAACGCCCGCTAATTGATCATACCGTCATAAGTCTTGAGGATACGCACACAGGCCCGCAATGTCAGCATTCCAGGCAAGTGCGGGTAGCCGCGGTCGGGTCCCTTCGCTCCGCCCGCGTTGCCAGGCTTCATCGCTACTGCGAACCCGTCCGTCCCTGCGCCCCCATCAGCGTGCCGTCGCCCACAGGTCGAAGACGTAAAGCAGGTAGATGTTGGCCAGCAGTGGCGAGATCACCGCACCTTGCGGCGTTCCAACCTCCCCTGGTGTCATCTGCCCGTCTTCCGCCACCCGAGCTTTCAGCCATTTGCGGGACACGACCCGCGGGAGGAGGAACCGCGAGCGCGCCATCGGCGCATTCGTGCCCCCGTGCCGCGGCGGGATCTGCAACCGCCGGGCGCTTCAGCTCGCGTGTTGTCCGGCGCAATTACCCGCTTTTCCTGGATGCACAGTACGTCACGCCATTGCGCCTCATCGACCGGCACATAGGCCGGGCCGCTCTCGGCTGGGCAATCGCAAACCGCGCATCGTGCCACGCCAGGTAGGTCTCGCGCAGAAACCGGTTGGCCGCCGCCACATCGGCGCTGATCCCGGCCAGCGCCGGCTCTTCCGGCAGAAGGTCCTGCAAGATCCGGAACGCCGGCTCACATCGGCCCTGCACTTGCGGCGAATAGGCCGCGATGCTCGATCCCCAGCTGCACCAGCGCCGCCCGACCTTGGTCGGAACCTCCTTTGGGGATGTAGAAATAATGGCTCCCCGGTCATGTATAACGAACACGGCAGACCGTGCGCCGCTATCGTCTCCGCCAGGCTGGCACAGCTCGAGGCAGCCCCTTCCTCGGCAACCAGGATTGCCGGGTGGATGGCGTTGGTGGGCGTCATCCATCGTGATTACCAGGTCCAGCGGCGCGAGCCCGGACAGCCGCGCCTCCTGCGAGCCGTCCTCACCTCCGGGTTTCCAGACGCTCAAATGGATTCGTGGAGTGATCTTGCTCCCGTGCTGGGCGGCAAACTCCATGTGGGTCAGCACGTCGGCCGCGGCGTCGGCGACGTGGCGCAAGGCCTGGCTGGCGCTCGGGCGATCGGGCTGGCTGAACGCCTGACGCGGCTCGGCGGAGACCATGCTCTGCTGGCCCTTGGGCACGTATGACACCGCATTGCGCATCCTATGCACGCGGCAGCGCTGCCAGGAGGTGTCGATGACGCGGCGGGCGCTGATCAGGCCGATCGTTATATCCGGGCGATCCGGGATACCTGCGCGGCACTGGCGGAAGGCATCAGGAAGGAACGCTCCGTAGTCGGCATTCGGCCCGATGCCACAAGCCGGCCGTCCAGCCGCGTTTCCCGTTCTACCGCCTCACTGACGCCGATCTGATCGACATTGCGCGTATTCTGCATCCGCGCATGGATGTGCCTGTCCAATTCCCGAACTAAATAATTCCATCAGATAGGAATGTGCCTCCCCGTCAACGCCAGATACCGCTCGCTCGCCGCAGTATCCGAGGCCAGTTCCGCCGTCCTTCCCCGCCACACGATGCGCCCGCGCTCAAGCACCGCCACATGATCCGCCACCCGGGAAGCGAAGCGCAAATTCTGCTCGGCCAGCAGCAGCGTGGTCCCAGCTTCCTTGAGCATGCGCATCGCCCCTGCAACCTGGCTCGCAACAATCGGTGCCAGCCCCTCACTCGGCTCGTCAAGCAGCAGCAGTTCTGGGTTTCCCATCAATGTACGGGCGATCGTCAGCATCTGCTGTTCGCCCCCGCTCAACGTCCCCGCGCGGCCGCGCTGGACCTCAGCCAGGCGGGGAAAAAGGCCGAAGACCCGCGCCTCCGACCACGCCGCACGCCCCGCACGGGGCAGCCGCCGCCCAGCTGCCAGGTTCTCGCGAACCGTCAGCCCGGCGAATATCCGGCGCTCCTCAGGCACATAGCCCAGCCCAAGCCGGACGATGCGGTATGGCGGCAGGCCGCCGATTTCCTGATCCTCGAAGCGGATAGTCCCCGTGGTCAGCGGCAGCAGCCCGATCAGCGCCTTCAGCAGGGTGGATTTGCCGGCACCGTTGCGACCGGCGATCACCCAGGCTTCGCCGCGACGCACGTCCAACGCAATGTCATGCAGAATCTGGGCGCGCCCATAGCCAGCGCCTAGCCCGCAAACGCTTAGACTTGGAGGAGATCGGGTTTGACTGGAACTGCTTGTGTTTCCCCCGGATCCGGCCCCACGGGCCCGGCCGAAGGCCGGCCCGAGGACAGGCTCCAGCTGGCCGGAGGACAACCCAGGAGCGCGCGAATTTGCTCGCGAAAAGGAGGGCAGAGCGTGTTCAGTCATCCTGAACACGCCCCAGCTGTCGTTGCCAAGGACGTTGTCCCCTCCGCCGATCCCGATTGTGCTTGCGGCCGGCTGAACGGGGTCAAGCCCAAGCCGCCTTCGGCGGTCGCTGCGGGACCCCATCGCGCAAGCGCGCCGGCGGTCGCTGCGCGAGGCTTGACCCCGCTGAGCCGGCCGAAGCATGGCTTGGGATCGGTTTCAGGGACGGATGTGGCCGCCGTCCGCGCAGCGGTGATGCGGCTGATGGGCGGCTTGCCGCCGAGCGCCGAATGGGGCCGACAGAAATTATAATCGGTGAGCCGGAGCGGCATGGCGGCGGCGCGATCGGCCGAGGTGTGGAACGCCCGCGCATAGGCCCATTCGCGCAGGCAGGTCTGGATGAAGCGCTCGGCCTTGCCGTTGGTGCGCGGCGTATAAGGGCGGGTGCGCTTATGCGCGATGCCATGCGCCGCCAGCAGATCGCGGAAGGCAAAGCTGCGATACGCCGAGCCGTTGTCGCTCATGATACGTTCGACTGGAACGCCGTGGGCGGCGAAGACGGCGATCGTCCGAGCGGTGAAGGCGACGGCACTTTCCTTGCGCTCGCTCGTCAGCAGTTCGGTATGTGCGAGCCGGCTGGCATCATCGACAGCAACGTGCAGATATTCCCAGCCCGTGCCGCGCTTGCTGCTCTGGCCGTTGCGGTCGCCGGTGATGCGATGACCGACACCGTCGATGCGGCCGAGCTTCTTGATGTCGATGTGGACCAGTTCGCCAGGACGCTGGCGTTCGTAGCGGATCACAGCCGGCCGCGGGTCGAGGGCGCGCAGCCGGCCGAGAGCGTGCCGGCGCAGCACGACGCCCACGGTGGAGACCGGTCGGCTCAGCCGGCGCGCAATCACCGGGGCGGTCAGGCGCCGGTGGCGCAGCGCGATAATCTCGCTTTCGGCGGCATCACTGAGCCGGTTTGGGCTGCACTGCGGCCGCGAGGAGCGATCGGCCAAGCCCGCCGCGCCCTCCACGGCGAAGCGCTGACGCCATTTGCGCACGGTTTTGGGGGTGGTGACCCCATGCGCCGCGGCGACCGCCGCCACCGTCCAGCCGCTGGCCAGGCGTTGCACCATCAGCATTCGACAGAGCGGCGTGGTGCGGGCATTCTTATGGATGTCCATCCGGGAGCTCCGGGCAGGGGTTGCGAGTGTGGCAACCACAGCCTCTCACCCCGGCCCCGGAGGGACAACCTCCGTAGCAGGGACATCTAGAGCAGATCGCGCTTGACTGGAAATGCTTGCATTTCCTGCGGCTCCGACCTCGCGGGTCCGGCCGGACGAGGCCGGCCCAAGGCAGGCTCCTGGGACAAATCAGGAGCGCATGATTTGCTCTGAAGCGACGGGTTAGAGTATCCGCCTAGATCAAGCGTCGTCGTTCAGGAAGCTGCCACGGGTCTTGGTGATCTTGTGCAAGCTCCGGTGCAGGCTCTCGACCTACGCGACGTGGCGCTCACTGGGGAGCCAGCCGCCCAACATCAGATGCAAGCGGAATCAGAGGCTTGTGCTTTAATCGGGGGAACGTTCAGTCTGTGGTCCGCCCAGAACCGATCCAGCTGCAGCTCCCGCCATAACGTCAGCACTAGCCAGCAGGCGCCCCATTGCCGCGGCCGGCACAACCGCATCTCCGATAGTTTCAGTCGGACGATCGAGGCGTTGGGCAACAGCCCCTCGCAGCGATCTTCCGGAAACAACGACAGCGTCCGGGGCTGGGCGGCGCCCTCCTCGAACACTTCGATCGACTTCCGCCACACCAGTTCCTGCGAGTTGTTGATCTCGCCGAGGTACAGCACGTGGCGCTGCACCACCCGACCACCCGCAACCCGGTGGTTTTCCGCCACGCTGAAGGTGCGGTACTCCTTCCCGTCTTTCTTGCGAATTCTTGTGGCGGAGGAACATGGCCTGCCACGCATACAAGCCCGCCTCGCACCGCGGGAATTGGGTAGGTAGGCACTACAACCCGTTTTTTACCCTTTCGCCATCTCAAAGCTGTGGCAAAATAAGCGCTTGGCTTAGTGCGATTTTCAAAATCAGGGTCGAATCCACGAAGTTGGGCTAACCCGCATTTCTCACAAAAGGTCTGTACATCGGCGGTCCGAATCGGCAAAAGTGCTTCTGCGACAAAGCGTTTTGCGCTGGCCGGAGGAGCCCGCCGACGCCGACAGAGTGTAGCCCAGAGCTGTTCGAGTTTGCACGTGTTGACGGCCGTGCGGTGGTGGCATCGTTTGACGGCGGACGGATTACCTCTGACGCCGGGGCGCCGCTGCTCGGCGCGGCCAACCGGGTGATGGGACTGACGCGCAAGCTGGCGGCCTGTTTTAGCGATATGCCCAACCCGTCATTTATTGAACATGACGTGGAAACCCTGGTGATGCAGCGGATGTGGTGATTGCCCTTGGCTACGAAGACCTCAATGACCACGATGAGCTGCGGCATGACCCGGTGCTGGCTACGCTTGCCGCCAAGCTCTCCGCTCGGCGCCGAGATTGCGCGCCACTGGCGGGCAAAAGCACGCTGAACCGGCTGGAACTCAGCCGCGCCGAACCGACGCGCTATGCCCGGCTGGCAGCCGAGACCGTGGCGATTGAGAAGCTGTTCGTCGAGATCTTCCTGGATGCGCACAAATCGGCTCCGGAGCAGATCACGCTCGATCTGGACGCCACCGACGATCCGCTGCGACGATCCGCTGCACGGACATCAGGAAGGCCGATTCTTCCACGGTCATTATGACTGCTAGTGCTATCTGCCGCTCTATGTGTTCTGTGGCCGGCATCTGCTGGCGGCCAAACTGCGGCAGTCCAATGCTGATGCCAGTGCTGATGCCAGTGCTGATGCCAGTGCCGGTGCGGTCGAGGAAGTGGCTCGCATCGTCGGCCAGATCCGCGCCCGCTGGCCGCGCGTGCGCATCCTGCTGCGGGCCGATAGCGGCTTTGCCCGCGAGGCATTGATGGTGTGGTGCGAGACCAACGGCGTTGATTACCTGTTGGGGCTGGCGCGCAATGCCCGGCTGACCGCCGAGATCGAAGCCGAGATGGGCGAGGCGCGTGCCGAGGCGGAGAAGACCGGCAAGCCGGTGCGTCGGTTTCGCGATTTCATCTGGAGCACGCGGGAGAGTTGGAGCCGAGCGCGGCGTGTCATCGGCAAAGCCGAATGGACCGGCGGGGAGGCCAATCCGCGGTTTGTCGTGACCTCACTTGGCGCGGCCGAAGCCGAGGCGCGACATCTCTACGAACGGATTTATTGTGCGCGTGGCGAAATGGAGAACCGCATCAAGGAGTGCGAGCTCGATCTGTTTGCCGACCGTACTTCAGCTGCCACCATGCGGGCCAACCAACTGCGGCTGTGGTTCGCCTCCGCCGCCTATGTTTTGTTGTGCGGATTGCGCCGCATCGCTCTGGCACACACAAGATATGCCAATGCCACGTGCGGCTCGATCCGGCTCAGGCTGCTGAAGATCGGTGCGTTGGTGCGGATCAGCGTGCGCCGGGTCATGGTCGCTATGGCTTCCGGCACTCCGGCGCAGGAGGAATTCGCCCGGGCTTACGAAACGCTTTGTGATGCTGCCACGGCGGAAGCGGCGATGGCCTGAAGCCTCACGAACCAGACACCGCAAGCCGAGATCCAGCGCTAGCGCCTACTCCCGTCAGAAACGGCAGCGATCCCGTGCACCCGCGGCCAACCGCACCACCAACGCCGGTGCGAAATCGATCCTAATATCCGTTTCAGCAACCGCCGTTATCTTCTTGGCCGCCTGGCCGGTGAGAAACGCGGGCTAACAACGCTGGTTAGCGTCCGCCCTCCTGGTGGAAATTCGTTCTGCGGAGGGGTTTGGCTCCGGAGGCCGGCGTAGCCGGCCGAAGGAGCCGACCCCCTCCGATAGCGATTTGGTTTGAGCTGGCCATCGGATCGGCTGGCTAATGCTAAGGTGGAGTTGTGACGCTTCACCTGACGCCGGAGAGAACCCGATGACCGAGGCGAGACTACCGCTTGCCGAGCTGCTGGCCAAAGCCGGAGATGGCGACTTCCTGCGCAGCGTGGCGGAGGCCGTGGTGCAGTTGCTCATGGAAACCGACGTTGAAGGCCTCATCGGCGCCGGGCGGCACGAACGCACCGCCTACCGCGACGGCTATCGCGACCGCGCACTCGACACCCGGCTCGGCACTCTGCAGCTCCGCATCCCGAAACTGCGGCAGGGCAGCTACTTTCCGCCCTTCCTCGAGCCCCGCAAGAGCTCCGAGAAGGCCTGGTGGCGGTGATCCAGGAGGCCTGGGTCGGCGGCATCTAGACCCGGCGCGTCGACGAGTTGGTGCAGGCGATGGGCTTGGCCGGGATCAGCAAGAGCACAGTCAGCAAGCTGTGCAAGAACATCGACAACGCCTTCCTCGACCGTCCCCTGACCGGCGACTGGCCCTCCCTCTGGCTGGACGCCACCTACCTCAAGCAGCGCGAGGGCGGCCGCATCGTCTCGGTTGCGGCGATAATCGCTGTGGCAGCCAATACCGCCGGCAAGCGCGAGATCGGCGGCCTGCACATCGGGCCGAGCTAGGCGGAGACGTTCTGGTCCGACTTCCTCAAAAGCATGGTCCGCCGCGGTCTGCACGGCGTGAAGCTGGTCATATCGGATGCCCACGAGGGCCTGAAGGCGGCGATCCGCCGCGTTGTCGGCGCCTCCTGGCAGCGCTGCCGAGTCCACTGGATGCACAATGCCCTCGCCTAGGTGCCCAAGGGCCAGCAGAGCATGGTCGCGGCCGCGCTGCGCCAGGCGTCCATCCAGCCCGATCGCCCGGCTGCCTGCCAGACGTTGATTCATGTCGCCGACCAGTTGCGGGCTAAGCGGCCGAAGCTCGGCGCGCTCATCGGCGACAGCGAGGCCGACGTGCTGGCCCAGATGGACTTCCCGGTCCAGCATCGCAGCAAGAATTCACAGCACAAACCCACTGGAACGGCTGAACAAGGAGGTCAAACGCCGCGCGGCACCTTTCCCAACGAGGGCGCCATCGTCCGCCTCATCGGCGCGGTGCTGCTGGAGGTCAACGACGAGTGGCAACTCCAGCGCCGCTACATGCAGCCGAGGCGATGGCCGAACTTACACCGCCCACGCTCGACGCTATGCCACCACAGATTTCCACCGTGGCCGCCTGACCCGTGGCCACCTCAATCTACAACGCAATTTCCACCACCTTCACGGACGTGACCCTCGCCCGGCATCAGAGGCGTCGGCCTTCAGCAGGATGCGTGCCTTCAGCAGCTGGCGGGCAGTGGCTTTGCCCTTTTGGATCAGCGCCTTGAGCCGTTCACGCGCATCGGCACCGACCTTGAAGATGTACTTCTTGATGGCAGGTTGTTTCGTGGTCACGATGCATCTCCGGGATTACCGGAAACATCGATTCCGAAATCAGCCGCAAATCAACGATGCGGGACACTAGTGCCAGCGCGAATGTGTGGTAAAGCCGCGCCCCCATGCAGCATTTCCTGGACTTTGAGAAACCCATTGCCGAACTGGAGAGCAAGATCGACGAACTGCGACGCATGTCCGAGCCCAACGGTCTGAACATCACGGAAGAGGTCGCCAAACTTTCAGAAAAGGCGGACCGGCAGTTACGCACGACCTATGCCAAGCTGACCGCTTGGCAGAAGGTGCAAGTCGCCCGGCACCCCGATCGCCCAAAGGCAACCGCCTATATTTCGGCATTGATTGATGATTTCACGCCCCTCGCCGGGGATCGGGCGTTCGCAAATGATGCTGCGGTGGTCGGGGGGATCGGCAGATTTCGTGGCCGGCCAGTGACGGTGGTTGGTACCTGAAAAGGGGTCAGACACAGAAAGCCGACTCCGGCACAATTTCGGAGCTGCCCGGCCGGAGGGGTACCGCAAGGCTAGGCGCTTAATTGAACTTGGCGGACGGTTTGGGTTGCCGATTCTGTCGTTTGTGGACACGTCGGGTGCCTTTCCCGGCGTTGATGCCGAGGAGCGAGGCCAGGCGGAGGCAATTGCCCGTTCGATTGACGCTTGCCTGGAAGTGCCCGTGCCTCTCGTCGCGACGATTATCGGCGAGGGCGGTTCCGGAGGGGCGATTGCTCTTGCGGCAGGCGACGCAGTGCTGATGCTGGAACATGCGATTTATTCGGTGATCTCGCCGGAGGGCTGCGCCTCGATCCTCTGGCGTGATGCTGCTCAGGCGCCGGTCGCGGCGGAAGCGTTGAAGCTGACTGCGGACGACCTGTACAGGCTCAAGTTGGTGGACAGAATCGTGCCCGAGCCTCTCGGCGGCGCACAGCGTGACCCGAACGCGGCCATCCAGTCCGTCGGAGACGCCATACAAGCAGCCTTGGAGCCCCTGCTCGAAATGAATGTTGCTGCGCGGCGGTCGCAACGGCACGAGAAGTATCTGGAGATGGGGCGCGACGCCGCGGCTTAGGCCCTGACGATCGGCTGTAGTGGCGCCGGCCGGAGCCCCGCCTGCCCCTTGCACTGGCGCGACGACACAGGCATTCAGTCTCCGCTCGATGAGCCTGGGAGATTCGCGTGCGTCCATCCGCCCTGCCCGTCATTGCCGCTGCCTGTTGTTTGGGATTGTCCGCCGCGCAGGCGACGCCACGGTGCCCTGAGCAGCCAGTTTTCGATGTGGAAGCATTGAAAAGCGAAATGATGGTCCTGGCGACGGCCTGCCATGACGATACGCAGTACAACGCGTTCATACATCGGTTCCAACCCCAGCTGATTGCCAACGAGCATGCCTTGGACAGCTACTTCAGGCGCGCCTATGGCCGTCGCGGCCAGACGGAGCATGACAGCTTCATCACGTCGCTCGCGAATGCACAATCGGATGTCGGGCTGAAGCAGGGCACGGATTTCTGCCCAAGGAACGCGGTTCTGTTCCAGGAGGCAATGGAGGTTACGAGCAACGAACTTCCAGCGTTTGCCGCCGGAAAGGACGTTCTGCCTTCCTCCCTCGGGGTATGCGAGACGCCGGAAGCGGCGCCGGTGCGCGCATCCGCCCATCGGGTGGTGCGCAAACCGGCGGCACACTGAATCATCTGGTCACGGTAACGCTGGCCCGGATGACGGGGCGGTCAGGAAGAAGCGTGACCACGAATGCGTCGGGCCCGGCGTACCCCTGGTCAGGCGTGTAGTCGATCCTTGTGTCATCGCCGACCGGATGGATATAGACGCGCCCGTGCGATGGCGGTTTCGTGAGCAGGCCCGCGGGGTAGGGACTAGCGCCCGACTGGCGCACGGAGATCCCGCACCAGCCGCCATTGTTGCCGACGGTCATCGTCGCCGCTGCTTCCTTGCCCGGCGCCAGTGTTACAGGGCTCACAATGCATTTTCTGGCGCCCCCCGTGGCGTCGATCGCGTAGATCGGCCTTGTGAATCCGGGTGCGGCAGCAGGAGGCTGGGTGCAGGCAGAGAGCAGCGCGGCCGCGCCGAGCACTATAGCTGCGCTTGCGGACAGGACGCGTCGAATTGTGAACAAATCGGTGGCCTCCGGTCGATAAGGGGGCGGAGCTACAGAATCTGACATGAGCCGGCCAGTGTCCCGCTGGGGCACCGTCCATTGGGGGCATGGGGGGAGCGTGTCAACCGTTCCAATGGCCGAGCGAGCAGATGTGGCGCCAATGTTCCGAGGAAACCGGGACGACGGAGAGACGGGGTTGCCGGTTGAGTAGAAGGCCGGCCAAAGCAGGATCGGGCTTGATCTGAGCTAGCGTGACGGGGTGGGGCATCGGCCCCACGGCCCGCATGTCGACGCAGATCCATGGACTGCCCTCTGGGGCCGTGGGGTCGGGATATGCCTCCCGAACCACTTCAACAATACCGACAATCTCCTTTCCCACGTTCGAGTGGTAGAAGAACGCTTGGTCACCCAGCCGCATCGCCGCCAGGTTGTTCCGCGCCGTGTGGTTCCGTACCCCCGTCCAAGGCTCGGTGCCGTTACGCACCTGATCCTGCCAGGAAAACATTTGGGGTTCGGATTTTACCAGCCAGTATTGGGTCATAACCGGGTTGGTATACCCAACTTCCATCGGAAGTTGGGTGAGTCTTTCGTTTGCGCGCGGCCGCCCCCACCAACCCCGCGCGGAAGAAACCTGGATTCCTTTAGGATTCCGGGTATCCTACGACAAAGATACACCCGGAAAGCTTCATCCCCTGCCGGGTTTGGGTTACAGAGGCCGCGGACAATTGACCGTGGATGCCACCGCCAGTATCGCGCCGCGCCGGCGCAACCTTCAAAGCTTTGCCAATCCGGGGCGCTTCATGCGTCTGTCCGGGACAGTGCTTCCGTGGGTCGGGGCGGGAGCGATCCTGCTGACCACAGTTGGTCTGGTCTGGGGTTTGTTCTTCGCTCCGGCTGATTGGCAGCAGGGCGACGCGGTCCGTATCATGTATATCCACGTGCCTGCGGCCTGGCTCGCTTCCGCGGGCTATGTGGGCCTGGCCATCTGCTCCGCAATTTCACTGATCTGGCGACATCCGCTCGCCGATCTTGCAGCTGCCGAGCTTGGGCCGGTCGGCGCCGGGTTTACCGCAATGTGTCTGGCGACGGGGAGCTTTTGGGGCAAGCCGATGTGGGGCACCTGGTGGGTCTGGGACGCTCGGCTCACTTCGGTCCTGGTGCTGTTTTTCCTCTATCTGGGCCACATCGCCGTCGTACGAGCGTTCGACAACCCGCAGCGGGGATATCGGGCGGGCGCAATCCTGGCGCTTGTGGGCGCCGTAGATCTGCCGATCATCAAGTTCAGCGTGGATTGGTGGAACACGTTGCACCAGCCCGACACCATTACTCTTACCGGCGCACCCAGCATGTATATCACCATGCTGTGGCCGCTGTTGCTGACCACCTTGGGCTATACGCTCGTCTTTATGTGGATTTCCCTCGCTCGCGTGCGCGCGGCGGTCAACGAGCGCCGGCTGCGGGCGATACTGCTTTCGCAAGCGAGCCGGCCACGCGGATGACGCATTTGCCGTTCATTGCCGCGTCCTATGGGATTGGCGTTCTCCTGCCCTGCGCATATGCATACCTCGCATGGCGCCGGATGCGGATTGCGGAGCGACGGCTTGCAGCGACCAGCAGGCGGCCTGGCCGATGACCCGGAAGCGAAAGCGGCTGTTGCTTCTGCTGGCCTGCGGCGTCGGGGTAGGTTCGGCCAGCGCCCTGGCGCTGACCGCTTTTCAGAGCAGCCTCGTGTATTTCGTTTCTCCCTCGCAAATTCTGGCGAGTACGGAAACGCCAGGCAGGACGCTTCGGCTGGGCGGTCTGGTGGAGGCCGGCAGCGTTCGCCACCTGAATGTAGATGGTCACCCGCAGGCAATGTTCCGTGTGACGGATGGCAAAGCGGCCGTAAGCGTTTCCTATAAAGGCGTATTGCCGGATCTGTTCCGTGAGGGACAGGGGATTGTGGCAATCGGCACTGTGATGCCGGGCGGCATGTTTCGTGCCAGCGAAGTATTGGCCAAGCACGACGAGAATTACATGCCCAAGGAGGTTGTCGAGGCTTTGAAGGCGAGCGGCCGCTGGGACCCGGCGACGGGTAAGCCGCCGCCCGCCAGCACCTGGGACACAATGACAATCAAGCACACCGGCGGATGACTCCAGAACTTGGCCATTTTGCCCTGGCCCTGGCCGTTGCGATCGCTGCGGCCCAGGCAATTCTGTCTATTTCGGGAGCGGCCCGGCTGGACGCCCGGCTTATGGCCTCAGCTCCTGCACTGGCGGTGGGTCAGTTTATCGCGCTGCTTACATCCTATGCCTGTCTGATGTGGAGCGCGATCACCGACGATTTCTCGGTTTTCAATGTCGCTGAAAACTCATCCAGCACCGAGCCGCTCATTTACAAAATCACAGGTACCCTGGGGAATCACGAGGGCTCCGTACTACTCTGGTGCCTTATCCTTGCGGCGTGCGGGGCGGCGGTAGCGGCTTTCGGCCGCAACCTGCCTTCCCCTTTGCGGGCCAGAGTCATCGGCGTACTTGGTTTTACGTCCGCTGGGTTCCTGCTGTTCACCTTGACGGTCTCGAACCCGTTCGCGCGTATTTGGCCACCACCGGTGCAAGGGCAGAACATCAATCCTCTGTTGCAGGATCCCGGGCTCGCGATGCACCCGCCGGTTCTTTACGCAGGATATGTTGGTTTCGCGATACCGTTTGCCTTCGCGGTTGCGGCGCTGCTCGAGGGCCGGGTTGATGTGGCCTGGGGCCGCTGGGTCCGGCCCTGGACGCTTGGCGCCTGGAGTCTTCTGACCTGCGGCATCGCACTGGGTTCGTGGTGGGCGTACTACGAGTTGGGCTGGGGCGGGTTCTGGTTCTGGGACCCGGTGGAGAATGCCAGCCTTCTTCCCTGGCTGACGGGAACAGCCCTGTTGCATTCCGCCATTGTGGTTGAGAAGCGCGACGCCTTGAAGACCTGGACCATTTTGCTGGCTATCAGCACGTTCTCACTCTCGCTCTGCGGCACCTTCATGGTGCGCTCTGGTATACTTAACTCGGTGCACAGCTTTGCGATCGATCCAACGCGTGGCGTGTTCATCCTCGTGCTTCTGGCGCTGGTGATCGGCGGAAGCCTGCTGCTGTTCGGTATCCGCGCCCCGGCCCTGGCACCAACTGGCATCTTTGCCCCTATCTCGCGAGAAGGCGCGCTGGTGCTGAACAACGTCCTGTTGTGTTCGCTCGCGGCGGTCGTGTTCACAGGAACGACCTATCCATTGGCGGCCGCGTTGCTGTTCAACGCGAAGCTGAGCGTGGGCCCGCCCTATTTCCATCTGACTGTCCTGCCGTTGCTGGCACCGCTGTTCCTCGCAATGAGCATCGGGCCGACGCTGTCCTGGAAGCGTGCTGACCTTCTTCCGGTCATGACACGCCTATGGTGGGCAGGCGCCTTGGCAGCTCTTATTGGTCTCGCCACCTTCTTCGGTATCAGTCACGCATTCGCCGCAGCTGGATTTGCTGCTGCCGCATGGTTGGTGCTTGGCGCCTTGGCCGAACTGATCGAGCGCATTCGTTTGTTCCGCATCCCTCTCGCGGCCTCGCGCGCGCGACTTGCTGCGCAGCCGCTTGCAGTCTGGGGGGCTGCGGTGGCTCACGCCGGCATGGGAGTGACAGTCGCGGGTATCGCAGGAATGTCGCTTTCCGCCAGCACGGTCGTGGCTGTTCACCCCGGCCAAACGACGCATTTTGCTGGTTATGACTGGACGGTGCTGGCATTGCGGGACGCGCCAGGCCCCGATTACCAAGCCCGGATCAGCGATGTGAAAATCGAACGCAACGGCCATCTGGTGGCACTGCTTCATCCGGCCCGGCACAGTTTTGCTGCACAGAGGCAGACGGTCGCGGATACAGCGATACAGACGAATGGGATCCGCGACTTATATACCGTCTCAGGGGATGAACATGATGGCCAGGTGGTGCTGCGGTTACATGTCAATTTTCTTGCCCCCTGGATCTGGCTCGGGGCACTGATCATGGGAGCAGGAGGAGGGCTTTCACTTGCGGATCGGCGTTTGCGCGTAGGCGCGCCGGCGCGACGTGCAGCATCAATCGTTCCAGCTTAGGCCTTCATGGACGCACTGACACGCCGACGACTGATCATGCTTGCTCCCCTGGTGCTTGCCGCTGCCGCGGGCGGCGGCTTCTGGGGATTGCTGGCCCGCATGCAGGAGGGTACTTACGACCCGCATGCGTTGCCGAGCATGCTCGTAGGCAAGCCCCTCCCCAAATTTTCTTTGCCTGGACAGCCGCCATCCCAAGGGTTCTCCAACCTTGACGTGGCTGCGGGATCACGGCCGGCGCTGGTGAATTTTTTCGCGTCCTGGTGCATTCCGTGTGTGGAGGAGGCAACGGCGCTGATGGGCTTGAAAAAGCAAGGAATACCGATCTGGGGTATCGCGTACAAGGATAAGATCGACGCCGCTGCCCAGTTTCTTGAGCAACATGGTGATCCCTATGTCCAGGTTGCGCGCGACGAACCCGGATCAGCGGCCATCAACTTTGGGCTGTATGGATTACCGGAGACATACGTAGTGGACCGCACCGGCATTGTGCGCAAGCGCATCGCCGGGGGACTGTCAGACGATATCGTGCAGAACAGCCTGTTGCCCCTTCTTTCATCCCTAGCGTGATCCGAACCGTTCTCCTCCTGCTGCTGACCGTCGCTTTCGTCGTCCCAGCACGTGCGATCACCAGTCCGTCTGAGATGCTACCTAACGCGGTGCAGGAGCACCGTGCAGAAGCGATCGGCGATCAGCTCCGCTGTCTGGTGTGCCAAAATGAAAGTGTAGAGCAGTCTGATGCCGATCTGGCACGGGACCTTCGCCGTATCATTCGCGAGCGGGTGGTTGCCGGCGATTCCGATCAACAGATCATCAAATGGATGGTAAGCCGGTACGGCAACTTCATCCGGCTCCGACCGCCATTCGAGCCGCAGACGGTTGTTTTGTGGTTTGCCCCAGGCATTGCGATAGTCATTGGGGGCCTCGCGATTGTGCTGTCACGCAGACGGCGGGCTTTACCACCCGCGCCGCTGTCGGCGGCCGAGCAAAGACGCTTGTCGGAACTGCTGTGATGATTTCCCTTTGGGCGGCTATAGTGGCCCTCGCCGTGATCGCTTTGGCGCCTTTGGGGCTTTGCCTGGCGCGAGGGGTTTCGGCCAAAGGGCGACGTGAGGCCGCGCTTGCACTCCATAGGGCTCAACTGGCCGAGCTGAACCGTGATCTCGCGGAGGGGCGTATTGGACCACGAGAACACTCAGCCGCAGTGCTGGAGGTCCAGCGGCGTCTGCTCCAGGCGGCGGACACTGTGGAGGCCGCGCCGGCTGCTCCATCGCGCTCGGCGCTCTGGGCCGCACTGATCATGGTGCCCTGCGCCGCGCTTCTATTGTATCTGACCGGAGGTTCGCCCGAACTGCCGGCGATGCCGCTGAGGGCCCGGATGGATGCTCTCGCTCAACGCGTCCACGAGCAGGCGGTTTTGATCGACGAATTGCGGCGAGCGCTTAAGGGGCTGGACCCGAAATCGGAGAAGGCCAGGGAGGGCTACGTTCTTCTAGGTAACGCCGAGGCCCGTCTAGGCGACATGCCTGGCGCCGCGAACGCGTGGAAAACGGCCCTTGAATTGCGCTTCGATCCGGGTCTGGCCGTGGAGGCGGCGGAGGCCATCACCGAAGCGAATGGAAAGGTGACGACTGAAGCCGCCAGCTTGTTTCGCAGGGCATTGACGGAGGGCGATCCGCAAGCCCCCTGGCGGCCAATGGCTGAACACCGGCTGGAGACGGAGGCTCCTCTGAACTCGCAGTGAAGGGAGAGAGGACCCGCGCGGTGAAGGATAGATATGTGCGAGGGCCGCTCGGGCCCCGGTGATCTATGGTATCGTATTCTACTGCTTCAAATTCCACCGGTGGGTGCATACCGGGCCCGGCATAGATCGAACCGGAATCCAGTGTTTGTCAGCTGCTGACCTGACGCTTCATCGCCGCCAGCAATGCCTGGATGCTATCATTATTATGCACGATGAAGGAGGCGTAATCGGCACGCTGGGTCAATCTGAGAGACGTTCCCTCCGCGACCACATCGACGATCCTTGGTGAACCATCCACATCCTGTATGAGCCAGTCCACATTCGCCGGCGCCTGGTTGGGCCGTGTGATTACGGTGGACACTAACTCCCCGCCTTCGCGTGGCACGGTTCGCCCGATCGTGAATCCAACTCCCTTGTACTCCCCAAGCTTGGCGTCGATACTGACGACCAGGACCCTGCGGAACAGATCGAGGTATTCCTTCTGCTGATCCGGCGTAGCCACTTGCCAGAACCGGCCTAGAACGAACTTTGCTATCCCGTCCACGTCCACGCGCTGATCGATTACCTGGGACAGCTTCCGCGACTTTTGCTCGTTTGAACCAGGCCCGTTGACGATTTGAATAAGCTCGTTTCCGGTCTGCTGGACGAAGTCGCTGGCCTGAGGAGCAGTTTGCGCCGCTGCCGACAGGACGAGCGCCGGGGCCGTCAGCAGAACAAATCCGAGTGCAGGTAGAAGACGTCGTGAAATCATAGGGGTAAACTCGCTGATATCATTGGCCTGTGGTCGTGGATGGTGCGGGGAACCATGCCGGCACGGTATGTTCGTTCGAGTTCCGGATATCTTCAATCTGGGCGTCGCGGTGCTGGCGGTAAAGGCTGCGGAAGGTGGCGTACGGGTCCAGCGCCGTTTTCTTGATCGATGAGATGTCTCCGAGCACCCTGGAGCGGGCGTCGACGACATTGATGGCGAAGTGACCCCAATGCGCCGCGGTCACGGCTGTCCCTTGACCAAACCGGCCAACCGGGTCAGCGACGATATCGACTCCTCGGCCGGTGGCATCCCGCGGGTTGCTTGGGCCGAGCAGGGGGAGGAACAGAAACGGGCCGGACGGAAGTCCCCAGATTGCCAGAGTGACGCCGAAGTCGGCATCGTGGTTCGGATATCCCCAGCCAGTCGCCGGATCGAAGAAGCCAAGCCCGCCCGCCGTTGTGTTGATTATGAAACGCATAAAGGTGTTACCCGCGTTTCGGGGGTGCGCCTCGAGGATGTCATTGCCCAGCAGAACCGGAGCGGCCAGATTGGTCAGCTCGTTGTGGATAACATTGCGCACTGCGTCTGGCAGCACGTGCACATACGCGACCGCCGCGGGGCGAAGTACATAATCGTCAAGCGCGGTGTTCACGCGGTACAAGAACCGGTTCATAGGCTCCAGCGGGTCATTGGTCTGCTCATATTCCGCCACCGCAGCCGGATTGGACGCTGGGGGCTTCGTAGCGCAACCTGTCATAAGGAATACGGTAGCCGCGCTAATGCTGAGTAAACTCAGCGTCGAACGGGTTGGATAGGCCATGAGCCGGGAAACTCTCCTCGAGGACAGGGCGGCTGACTGCCGGGCAACTGACGGCATCCGCCGGAATTGGGAATACCGGTTGTCTAAGCTTTCCGTGAGTTTCTTGTAGCACGGGAAAAACGATCCACAACCAACTCTTCGTGCTTGCGGCGGCGCTAAAATCCAGCGATGGGAGAGCATGACACACGATGCCTTTACGGCCAGAACGCTGGAGCGCTGGCTGACCGGACCGCGTTTTGCAGGACTTCCGGCGCCACTAAGCGGCACGCGCCCGCCGCACCTATCCTTCGAGTTCTTCCCTCCGCGGACGGAGGCGCTGGAGGTGCAGCTCTGGGCCTGCATTCGGCGCCTGGAGCCTTTGCAGCCGCAGTTCGTCTCGGTGACGTATGGAGCAGGCGGGTCCACCCAGGCGCGAACGCACGCAACCGTATCGCGTATCTTGCAGGAGACGAGGCTAACCCCAGCCGCGCACCTGACCTGCGTAGGAGCGAGCAGGGAGGACGTCGATCTGGTAGCGCGGCGGTATTGGGAGGCGGGGGTGAGGCACATTGTAGCGCTGCGCGGTGATCCGCCGGCCGGCTGTGTCTATGAGCCGCATCCGGAGGGATATTGCTACGCGGTGGACCTGGTAGCGGGGCTGCGGCGCGTTGCACCTTTCGAAATCTCGGTAGCGGCGTACCCCGAGACCCATCCTGAGGCGATGAACCCGGAAGCGGATATCGACAACCTCAAACGAAAACTCGATGCTGGGGCGACACGAGCTATTACGAACTATTTCTTTGATTTAAGTGTTTATCTGCGGTTCATCGACCGCTGTCTTGCGGCTGGAATCACTGCGCCGATAGTTCCTGGGATCATGCCGGTGTCCAATTTCGCCCAGGCGGTGAAGTTCAGCGCGATGTGCGGAGCGAGCATCCCGAACTGGCTTGGGCGGATGTTTGAAGGTTTGGGGGATGACGATCCAGAGTTGCGCCGGATCGTGGCGGCGGTGGTCGCCGCGGAGCAGGTTCGGCTGCTAGAGGCGAATGGGGTGGACGAGTTCCATTTCTATACGCTGAACCGCCCTGAACTCACGCGGGCCATTGCTCATATTCTGGGTGTACGGCCGGCGGCAGGCCATGAGGGATAATGGCGGACTACCTAACGCGGCTCAATGCGGAACAACGGGAAGCGGTTGAAACGACGGAAGGCCCCCTGCTGGTCCTCGCCGGCGCCGGCACGGGCAAGACGCGGGTTCTGACGACGCGCTTTGCGCACATATTGATGCACGGGCGCGCCTTTCCCAGCCAGGTGCTGGCGGTGACATTCACCAACAAAGCGGCCCGGGAGATGCGGGAACGAGTTTCCGCGATACTTGGGCGCCCGGTCGAGGGCCTCTGGCTCGGCACTTTTCATGCGTTGTGCGCACGCATGTTGCGCCGGCATGCGGGGTATGCCGGGTTGGCTCCGAATTTCTCCATTCTGGACGCCGACGATCAGCATCGACTGCTGAAGCAGGTGATGGAGGCTGAGGGGATCGACGCCAAGCGCTGGCCGCCCCCCGCGATGATGGCCGTGATCCAGCGTTGGAAGGACCGCGGACTGACTCCGGCGCGGGTGACGCCCACGGAGGACACGGATTTTGCCGATGGCCGGGCCCGTCGGGTGTATGAGGCGTATCAGGCGCGCCTGGCATCGCTGAATGCGACGGATTTCGGGGATCTGCTTCTGCATATGACCGAGATACTGCGCTCCCAGGCGGACGTACTGGCGCAGTATCATCGAAGCTTTCGCTACATCCTGGTTGACGAGTACCAGGACACGAACCTGGTGCAGTATTTGTGGCTGCGGCTGCTGGCGCAGGCTCACCGGAATATCTGCTGCGTCGGCGATGATGACCAGTCGATCTATTCGTGGCGCGGCGCCGAGGTGGAGAACATCCTGCGCTTTGAGAAGGACTTTCCTGGCGCCAGGATTATCCGTCTGGAAGCGAACTACCGTTCAACCGCACCGATACTGGCCGCCGCATCGGGACTGATTGCCCATAATGAGGGGCGGCTTGGGAAAACGCTGCGCCCCGGAAGGAACGAGGCCGCGGGAGAAAAGGTTTCGGTTGTCGGCCTTTGGGACTCCGACGAGGAGGCCCGGATGGTCGGCGAAAGGATAGAAAGCTTCCGCGGCAGAGATCAGTCGCTTAGCGAGGTTGCCGTGCTGGTCCGGGCGGGCTTTCAGACCCGCCCCTTTGAAGAGAGGCTGATTACGCTGGGGATTCCTTACCGGGTGATCGGCGGACTGCGCTTTTACGAACGCCAGGAGATCCGAGACGCCATCGCCTATATGCGAGTATTGGTGCAGCCGGCGGACGATCTGGCATTTGAGCGGATCGTCAACGTGCCGCGCCGGGGAGTTGGGGATGCCGCCCTGCGGGCCATCCATCAGATGGCGCGGGGCGAGGGTGTCCCGCTTTCTAACGCGGCTGCGAAGCTGATTGCCGGCGGAGGTCTGCGTGGGAAGGTAAAGGAGGGCGTCGCAGAACTGCTGCGTGGCTTCGATCGCTGGCGCGACATGCTGCAGCGCGATGGTCACGTGGTCACCATCGCCACGCTACTGGATGAAAGCGGTTATACCGAGATGTGGCAAAAGGACCGGTCTCCGGATGCTCCGGGACGGCTGGAGAACCTCAAGGAGCTGATCCGAGCCCTCGCGGATTTTGAAACGCTGCCCGGCTTTCTCGATCACATCGCGCTGGTGATGGAGAATGATGAAAGTGCCGAAGGCGACCGGGTTTCTCTTATGACGCTGCACGGCGCCAAGGGCCTGGAATTCGATACGGTGTTCCTTCCAGGCTGGGAGGAGGGGCTTTTTCCCAACCAGCGGGCGCTGGATGATGGCGGTGCCAAGGGGCTGGAGGAGGAGCGACGCCTTGCGTATGTGGGCATCACTCGTGCACGCCGCCGTGCCATCATCAGCCACGCGGCCAATCGCCGGGTCTATGCGAACTGGCAAAGCAGCATTCCAAGCCGTTTCATCGAAGAATTACCGGAAGAGGTAGTCGAGCGGAGCGGTTCGGCAGCTCTGGAACGGGATTTACGGTTTGCTGCTGCCATGACGGCGTTTCCGCTGCAGTTTCCCGTTCTGTCCCGCCGACCCCGAACATTGGAAGTGTGGGAGCAAAACGGACGACCGTCACGCTCCGACGCGATTCCCGTTGGCAGCCGGGTTTTTCATCAGAAGTTCGGCTATGGCACGGTGACAGGAACCGAGGACGACCGGCTCGATATTGCATTTGACAAGGCTGGAGCGAAGCGCGTGCTGGATCGGTTTGTGGAACTGGCGTGAAAGAGGCTGCCTTTGGCGACGAATCCTCAAGTTTTGCCCCCTCCCCCTGCCCCTCCCGCAAGGGGAGGGGGTTTTGCGTGGCCCTCCCGCAAGGGGAGGGGTTTTGCGTGGCGCCTGGCATAATGCGTTACGACAGCCTTCGCAGGCGGTGCTGTGCCCATTTAAACAGCTGCTCCAGCCGCGCAGTGGGGGTATCTTTTTGGATCAGTAAATAAATGAATTCCGGGCCTGGCTGGCCGAGGCTCGCCTTATAACGAAAGTCCCCGGCCATGAAGTCGTAGACCGCGGCGCCGTGTTGAAGATGATGTTCGATGCACAGCGCGTGGCAGACCAGTCCGGGCTTGAGCCGATTGTCTTCAGGGAAGCGCAACCCGGATACGAAGGCGAACACGTGGTCTCGCCACACCAGGTTATAGAGATAGCCGATCGCGGTATCACCGCAACTTACGCGAACCAGCTCCACAGATTTATTCGGCAAAGCGTCGGAGATCAAGCGGCGCTGGAAGTCTTCGAAAAACGAGGAGGCGAAGCCTCCACGGTGTCCCCGGTTTTGCCATTGGCGCTGATGCAGCTCCTTGAGGCCGTCCAGGTATGTCAGGGCAGTCGGAACGTCGGTAGCCCAGGTGGCCGAGAGACCTCCGGCGGCGTTGTACAGGCGCATTGAGCGACGAATTTGCTGGCGCGTATTGGCGCTGAGAGATTCAAGGTAGCTCGATCCGGCGGTTCGCAGACCCGCGAGATCGACCCGCCAGGAGGGTTTGCGATTTGGGATCTGGACGACGGTATTCGCTGGGGTCCATGTGGCGCGCTGCTGCGCAAGCATGGCCGTGATATGCAGTTCCTGTGGCCGCATCGCAGCGATCTTGGACTGGTTCAGCAACCACCCGATGGCCTCCTGCTCTATTCGTCCTTCCCAACGCCGGTCCACCAGAAACCCGTTGTATTCGATAGCGATACAGTCCTGATCCCATCGCCCTGTACTATGCAGACGCGCTCCGCGGAAGCGGATCACGCCTGCTCCCCGACGGGCGTAAGGCACGATGAATCCCATAAGGGCCAGAGTTCCCGCCACCTCACCGATGAGCAGCGGAGGCGACCCGCCGAGGCCCGCGATCCAGGCGCTCATCCAGTGCCAGCTGAGGAAGAATGTGCAATTTGCCCGCGATTCGAGGTCCCGCCAGAGGACCGCGAGATCGCCAACAGGAAGTTCCGTCTGGATATGAAAGCGAAACGTAGAAGCCATTACGGTTCCATCAATATCCAGCTGAGCCGAAAAAACCAGTATTGATCGCGCAGGACGTTGATCGCGCAGGAGATGGGGCGCGAAACTTCGACCGTTTGCGCCGGGAGATCGGTTATGATCAAGGTTTTATCGCTGTTAACCCGCAAAAGCGGTCTGACGCACGACCAGTTCATGAAACACTGGGTCGAGATTCACGCGCCACTGGCCCACGGGGTTCCGGGAATCCGGCGGTATGTGCAATCCCATATCGCCGATACCCGGACACGTCCCGACATTCCGGAGATGCAAGTCGAGATCGATGGCATTGCCGAGCTATGGTACGATGATATTGGGGCGATGCGGCGCTCCGCCGCGACGCCGGAGGCGCAGCGGCTTTATGCGGACGGCGCCCTGTTCATCGGCCGGATCAAAAGCTTTATCGTTGAAGAACAGCAGATCATCCGGGGCTCCTGATCTTCAGAAGCGGCGCTCGAAGATGGTGACGACATCTCCCGGCTGAAGCCGGCTTGCCGGGTCTGCTCGCCATTGGCTGGAGTGGCCATCGTCATCGCGGAGGACGGAGGCAGTGCTCTCGACCGCCCGGGGCGTGAATCCGCCGGCCAGAGCAACCGCGGCAAGAAGCGTCATGCCGGGGTGATAGGCAAACTCGCCAGGCTTATTCACCTCTCCCAGGACTGAGACAGGCCGATACTGAGTGACCTCGACCGATACGGAGGGGGAGCGGATCAATCCTCCATTTTGCAGGGCCGCCCCAACTTCCTTGCCCAGCGCCACAGGGGCGAGCCCGGCGGCAGGCAAGGTGCCGAGCATGGGGACGGCGATTTGGCCGCTATCGTCGATCCTGAATTCTCCGGTCAATTCCTCCTGGCCGACGGTGATGATGCGAACCTGATCGCCCGGAGCGAGGCGATATTCGCCCGCGTCATGATTGGGCAGTTGAGGCAGGCTGGAGCCGGGCGAACATGAAACGAGCAGGCACAACAGGAGCGAGGCGGCGCAGTATCTCGGCGTCATGACAGCTGTATGCGCCTGAGAGTTCTCCAGAAGGTTAACGGGAACGCCTTAGCACTCTTTTAGCTTTTGTTAGCCAATATCCGGCGGCCACGCGGGAGGCATAATGCTGGACAAGACTGCCGGACCTGCCCGGGCGACGTCACGTGCAGGGCGCGGTGACGCGCCTGTTGGCGCGGGGCAGTTTCCTGGCTTCCGGACACTGCTTGATATTCTTAGGCGGCGCAAATTGCCGCTGATCGGATGCATGATCCTGATCCCGGCGATGGGAATCCTGGCGCTCCGACAAACTACCCAGCTCTACACCGCAAGCGGAACGCTGATCTATGACCCCGGTCATTACCGCACCCGGGAACTGCAAAGCATTTTACAGACGGACCCCACAACCGAGGCGGTGATGGCAAGCCAGGTAGAGATCCTGCACGGCTTGCGGGTGATCGAGCCGATGGCGCAGCGGTTGAATTTGTATTCGAAACCCGAGTTCAATCCGTCGCTGCGCGCACCGTCGCTGGTCGCGCGGATTCTTAATCGGCTCAATTTCAAGCGCGAGCCGGCCGAGGCGGCCGATGCTTGGCGTGGCCCCCCTCCCCGCTCCGTCCGCAACGAGGTTCTGCTGGCGGCCCAACGCGCCACAACCGTACGGCCCGTCAACACCTCGCACGTGATCGAGGTGTCATTCACGGCGAGCGATCCGGTCCTGGCGGCGGCTGCCGTCAACAGTCTGATGGACATCTACATCAAGGCGACTCTCGCGGCGAAGTTCAGCGCGGTCGATAAAGCGCGGGCCTGGCTCGAGCGCCGTGCCTCCGAGTTGCGCGCCGATCTGAGATCACAGGAGGATCGGATCGTGGCCTACCGGACGGATAAGGGACTGGTTCAAGGCGTTCACGCCGAGCTCGACGTCGAGAACGTGAGCCAGTTCACGGAAGCTCTCGCCAAGGCGCGGGCAGATCTTGCGAATTCCGAAGGTAAGCTCAAAGCGGCGCAGAACCGATCCAGCGGAGAGGCGCCTCTTGCACCGAGCGTGGTGCAATTGCGCGAGCAAAGCAGTGCATTGGCCGCGCAGCTTCAGTCAATGACCACCCGGCTTGGGCCCAGACATCCAGACGTGCTGGGAACGCAGAGAGAACTGCGAGAGGTTCAGGCTCAGGAGGCGGCCGAGACCGCGCGCGTGGTGTCCGCGACCGATGCTGACGTGCGAGCGGCGCACAATCGCGTCGAGGCGCTGGAAAAAGATTTGGCTGCCGCACAGACCCGAGTGGACAGCAGTGCGTTGGCTCAGATTCCGCTGAGTTTGATGCAGCGTGATGCCGATGCGTCACGTGGTTTGCTTGCAAGCGTGCTGCAAAGTTTGCAGGAGACCGGTGAGCAGGCGGCTGTGGAGACGCCGGATGCGCATGAAGTGTCGCTCGCGTTGCCGCCGGCAGGCCCGAGTTCTCCGCGTTCAGGCGCGATACTGGCCGCCTCCGTTGCTTCCGGTGCTATGATGGGCCTGTTCCTGGTATATCTGCTCGAAATGGGCGACACGACGCTCGCGAGCGGCGAGGCAGTGCGCAATATGCTCGGCCTGCCCTGCTTCGCACTGGTGCCGAACGTCGGCCGGCGCTCGCTTGGGCGATTGAGGGTCGAAGACTATGCCGCGTTGCGACCGCTTGGAGGGTTCGCTGAGCAGATGCGCGGACTGCGCGCCGGGTTGTGGCTGGGGGCCTCCCGGCCCACAACCGTCTCGGTAACCGCCGCACGGCCGGGCGAGGGGAAAACCACCGTTGCCGTGGCGCTTGGCAGGGTTGCCGCACTGAGTGGCGAGCGGGTCGTGCTGCTAGATTGCGATCTTAGACGACCCTCTATCGCACGGCTGTTGGGGCAAGAGGGCGAACCAGGACTTGCTGAGGTGCTGGCGGGCGAGGCCGAAGTAAGCGCAGTCACAAAAAAGGATCCGTTAACATCCATGGACTACATCTCCGCTGGCGCCAAGGGACCTGGCGCGGCCGGACTATTCATGTCCGGCAAGATGGCGACGGTGGTACAGGAATTGCGCGATCAATACGATCTGGTGCTGATGGATGCGCCGCCGGCGCTGGCTATCGCCGATACGCGTCTTATTGCGCAAATCGCAGACGCCACTCTGTTTTGCACCCGCTGGCGAGACACACCGCGCGAAGTGGCACAGACCGCCATCGCCCTGCTCGAGGAATCCGATGCAAGCGTCGTTGGCGTCGCGCTAACACGGGTCGATGCGCGCGTGCATTGGCGTTCAGGATATCCCGATGCAGAGGCCTGCGGCCCGCGCCTTGGCAGGTATTTCCTGGGGTGATTTGCCGGTTATTGTGGTTATCCGCCGCGGCCTGGCTGCTGCTCTGGCCGGCGCTGCTGAACGGCTACCCGCTGGTATTTGCGGATACCGGCACGTATCTGTCGCAAGCGATCAATCATCATCTGGGATGGGATCGCCCGCCGTTTTACAGCCTGTTCCTTCTATCGCTCCATCTGACGATCACGACCTGGCCAGCCATTCTCGGACAGGCGCTGCTTGCCTGTTGGGTAATATCGATACTTGGTCGAACATTGATTTCGCGATGGTGCCCCTGGATGATCATACCAGTAACTTTGGCAACAGTGGGATTGACCTCCCTGCCATGGGACATCTCGGAACTTAGTCCTGACTTCCTCACACCCCTCATGGCGGTGGCGCTGGGGCTTCTTGCTATTGTCCCGGATCGTCTGAAACCTTCAGAACGGTTGGGGCTAATGGCTCTTATCACCTTTGCGGTTTCAGCACACTTGTCTAATGCACCGATAGGCTTGCTGCTCGTCAGCGCTATAGCTGTCATGAACAGGGCAATGCAGAACACGTCGCCACGGCTGAGACCGCTGAATTGGCGGTGCCCGATGGTCACTGATCCTCGTGCAAACGTTGAGTTAGTTCTGGGACAAACGAGCTGCCCGAGTTTCAGGCGTTTGCTGGCTCCGTTGCTTGCCATGGCTGTCGGAGTGACGGGTTTGATCGCCAGCAACGTCGCAGCTGGGCGTGGGCCCACCATTGCCCCGTATGGACGGATATTCCTGCTGGCGCGGGTGATTGCCGATGGGCCAGGACAGGATGCCGTGCGTAATTATTGTCCGCAGTCCGGTTGGCGCTTGTGCTCCTACTCCAACAAGCTGCCAACGGATGCCGACGAGTTTCTGTGGAGCCGGGGCAGTCCCCTTTACCTTGCGGGTGGTCCGGACCAGATCCGCGAAGAGGCCGGACAAATTTTAACGGTGGCTACCGAAACCGAACCGCTACGAGAGTCATTGGCGTTTCTTGGTAACAGCGAGAAGCAATTTATTGAATTCAGAACTGGCGACGGGCTGCACCCATGGTCGGCGGAAGTTACGCAGTGGATCAAGCTCGACTTTCCTTCGGCCGAATTGAAGCGCTATCTTTCAGCACGTCAGACGCGCGGCATTGCGCTCGTGCCTGATTGGTTGCAGAGGCTTCACATTGCTACGGTTGTTACAGGCATCGGACTTATAGCGATATTTTTACTACTACGCCGGCTTAGCAGTTCGGTAGAAAAAAGCTTTGCAGCAGCGGCCCTCTTCACTCTTGTTGCCAATGCGATGATTTGCGGCGGACTGTCCGGGCCGCATGATCGGTATCAGAGCCGGGTCGCTTGGCTGCCGGGGCTTGTGGCAGGCTTAGTGCTGACGGCGCGGATTTGTCGATGAGACGCGCCTCCGCCGGCATCTTGTGGTCTGCGGTTGAAGCTGGAGCTGCCGGTTTGTTCTCTCTGGGCTCCGCACTTTTCATCGCCCGAGTGATTGGCCCGTCGGAACTGGGGATCGGCGCTGCGGCGGCTTCGACGTATATCCTGTTCCGGGTGGGTGTGAACTCCTTTTTTGCGGACGCGATGGTGCAGCGTGCCGATCTGGGGGAGGAGGCCGCGGCGAGTGCATTCTGGGCTTCGATCGCGGTTGGTTTCTTGGCTGGAGTCCTGCAGGCGGCGCTCGGGTTTGCGCTTGTGCCGGCAATCGGGGACGTTCGGCTGTTGCCGATGGCGTTGCTGTTGGGGGCGGCATTGCCGCTGGTGGGGGCGGGCGGCGCGGTGCAGGGGCGGGTGACTAGGGAGCGCCGGTACCACCTTCTTGCCGGCCGTACTCTCATTGGGCAGGGCATAGGCACAATCACCGGCATCGGCTTCGCTTTTGCCGGAGGAGGCGCATGGGCCGTGGTGGCACAGCAGGCAGTCACGTCTGTGATCGGCACCGTGGTTCTGCTCGCGAGTGCCGGCTGGCGCCCCGCTCCCTGCTGGAATTGGAGGTCAGTTAGAGAACTCATCGCGATCGGAGTACCCCTGACCGCCAGCACTCTTGTGTTACACGGACGGTATAGGGTTTTTGCGATCCTGATCGGAAGCACCGCCGGGGCAACGGCCCTGGGAGAGGTGCACCTGGCTTTCCGGCTGGTGGACACTGTCCGGGAACTCGCTTCCACGGCTCTGTGGCGGCTGATGTTGCCAGCAATGTCCGAACATCAAAGGGATCGGCCCGCTCTTCGAGCCTGTGCGGAGCGCTGGCTGGCAAGCTCAGGATTGGTCCTGTTCCCTCTCTGTGCTGCACTTCTGGTTTCGATCGGCCCGCTGACGCAGTTACTGCTTGGTCCCCTCTGGGCATCAGTAAGCTCCGTTTCAGTTCCGCTCATCGTTGTGGCAGCATGGAGCTTCCTTATATTCCCGGCGGGGGTAGCGCTGGTGGCTCTGGGAATACCCAGTGTGGCATTGCGTGCCCATCTTGCGTCCAGTGCGGTTCTCTTTAGCTGTCAACTGGCTCTCCGACCGGCGACCGCACAGCATGCCGTCTGGCTGTGGGTGGTGTCCCAGTTCATCGTCGCAGCGTTTGTGCTGCCGAGCAGCGCCATCGCCCTGCAGGCCAACATTTGGAGGACGTTACGTGCGGGAGTGCCGTGCCTGGGGGTATCGGTAATGGCCGCGGCTGCGGCTGTTTTGATCCAGCGCAAGCTCCTTGGGTCTGGCGACCCGTTTGCGCTGCTCGCAAGCCGGCTCGGGATCCTGGTTGTCATGCTCGTTGGAGCCGGTTTGCTGAGCGACAACCTGTTCCCGCGGCACCGGGCTGAGCCGGTCATCAGGCCTGGGCGAGCTGTTCCTTAGGAAGCTGAACCATTACAGCGTTTCCATGAGACGACTCGCATCGACGCTATCCGCCGGCCGGCCCAGCGACTCTCGCCAAGTCTGCGGGCATCTGGGAACTTTCACGGAATCGATGTACTAGGACGTGCGCCCGCCCCTCGGTGACTTGGCTGTTAATTGCTTTTCCGCTTCAGCTGCTTATGATAGCAGTAATACATTGCGGGGTCGGTTTTTTTGCTGGAGTCGACCGTGTCGTCACGTACATAGCCGCGGCGCTCAAACAGGCGATGCTGCTCGACTTGCCTCGTGTCACTCCACGCATCGATCCGATGACATTGCCGCAGCAGCGACTCTTGCTCGGCCAGCTCACAAAGGAAGGCCCCGAGACCCTGCCTGCGGTATAGTCGGTGCAAGCAGAGCTTCTGCAGCTCCATCACCTGCGGTTCGAGGGCTGGCTTTATGGCTACAGTTCCCACGATCTCGTCGAGTTGCTCGAGAACCCAGAACCTACCACCCCATTCACGATACGACCGAGCCGGTGTGAGCAGCTCGGGAAGCTCCCGCTGCACCCGAAGGACCCGGCCTGGGCACTCGGACCACACTTCTGCAATCAGCCGTATGATGCGGGGAGCATCACTATCCGCGGCGGGGCGGACCCTGAACCCGCGGGACAGCGGTAGAATCCAGGTGCAATCCTCGGCAGAAGGGTTCTGCCGAGCGATAGCCGCTCCTGGCTTTTCAACGTAGTCAACCATGGCTTGCATTAGGAGCTCCGGAGCACAATCGTTATATTCCTGGGACCACAAACGAAGCGGCCGGGCTATGAAACGCTTCACAGTTGGAGGAGGAATGCACAGGTTCGGCCGAAACGTTACCGTTCGGTAAGGGCCCGCAACTGGTCCGGTCGCGTGATCGTGAGCCGTCCAGCCGCCGGATCGAACTGGAGGATGTCCAGAGAACGCCAAACGTTCAAAATCGTGATGATGCTGCGAGTTGTCGCGCCGAGAAGGTCGGCAAGGTCGCTCTGACGGAACCGGCCCCGCAGCTGCAGTCCAGTTTCCACTTCGCGCCCGTTCTGCGAAGCTAAATAGATGAGTTGCCGCGCGAGGCGCACCTCCAGCGTCTCGAAGGTGGCATCCTCAAGAAGGATGGACGTTCGGCGGAGCCGTTCGGAGAGCGTCCGGCATAGGGCCATTCCGAGAGCCGGGAATTCCTCCAGCACCGACATGAACGCCGCGCCCGCTATTCGTGCCAGCCGGACCCGCCCTTCCGTCACAACATCGGCCGTTCGCGGGATATCCTCGATGACCCCGAGTTCACCTACGACATCGCCCGTACGGAAGACTGCCAGCATCAAACTCTTTCCCCGGTTATCCGCAGCTCCGACCCGGACGTAACCATCCCCTCCGAGAACCGCGAAGATAACATCAGCTTTGTCACCCTGGGTGATCAAACGGGTCCCGCTCGGCGGTTCCAATGGCGTGCTTGCGCGCGACAGCCGCTGCAAGGCCGTCTCTGGCAGGGCCTGAAACACGGCGATGCCGGATAGCGGGAGCATGTCGTGACATCCCTCCTGGAGCCCGTATGCTACTCCACCGTTACGGATTTCGCCAGATTGCGAGGTTGATCCACATCCGTGCCCTTGAGAACTGCCACATGATAGGCGAGCAACTGGACCGGGATTGCATATAATAATGGCGCAACAAACGGATCCACCTCCGGCAGCACGATGGTCTCCGAAGCGATATTTCTCAGTTTTTTTGCGCCGGCTTCGTCGCTGAAGACGATCACCTGCCCTCCACGAGCGGCCGCCTCCTGGAGATTGGACGCCGTTTTTTCGAACAGCGGGCCAGAGGGGATCGTGGCAATGACGGGAACGGCCGGATCGATCAGCGCAATCGGTCCATGCTTCATCTCACCGGCAGCATAGCCCTCGGCGTGAATGTAACTGATTTCCTTCAGCTTCAGTGCGCCTTCCAGCGCAATTGGGAAACAGTTGCCCCGTCCCAGATAAAGCACGTCGCGCGCCTTGGAAATACGCACGGCCAGATCGCGAATCGACGCATCTTTTTCCAGCACGTCGGCCGCCCGTCCTGGGACCTCCAGCAGCGATGCGGTAAGTGCCGCCTCTTGCTCCTCACTGATCGTTCCCCGAGCCCGCCCAGCCGCGATTGCCAGGCACGCGAGCACAGCAATCTGGGCGGTAAAGGCCTTGGTGCTCGCCACCCCAATTTCGGGTCCTGCCACAGTCTCCAGCACAGCGTCCGATTCCCGCGCCATGCTGCTTTCGGGGACGTTCACGATCGACATGACATGTTGCCCCTGCTCACGCATGTACCGGAGCGCCGCCATCGTGTCCGCGGTCTCGCCGGATTGACTGACGAGCAGGCCGAGTCCGTCGCGTGGCATTGGCGGCGAGCGATAACGGAACTCGCTCGCGACGTCTGCGTCGGCGGGAATACGAGCGACCGTTTCGAGGTACCACCGGCCGATCAAGCCGGCATAGAAAGCCGAACCACATGCGCTAATTGAAATGCGCGAAATGCGCGAGAGATCAAAGCTCAGCTCCGGCAAGCTCACCGCTCGACTTGCGGGGTTGATCATCCGGCGCAGCGTGTCGCCTAAAACAGCCGGGTGTTCATGTAATTCCTTTTCCATAAAGTGGCGAAAGTTGCCCTTTCCGATAGCGGCACCGGTCAGGCGTGTGAGCTTCACTTCCCGATCAACCGATGCGCCGCACGCGTCGAAAAACCGGCACCCTTTGCGGTCCACCACCGCCCAGTCGCCATCTTTCAAATACGCGATCCGCCGCGTAAGCGGTGCAAGCGCCAGCGCATCAGAGCCGACGAACATTTCGTTGTCGCCATAACCCACCGCGAGCGGCGCGCCATGTTGTGCGCCAACAATCAATTCAGGATGGCCGGCGAAAATAATCGCCAGTGCGTAGGCACCTTCAAGGCGAGGAAAGGCGGCACCGGCTGCGCCGATCGGGTCCATCCCCTCCCGGAGATGGAGGTCTACCAGCTGGGCAACCGTCTCCGTGTCAGTTTCAGTTTCGAACTTTTGGCCCGCCGCTTCGAGCTCTGCCCGCAGTTCCGCATGATTTTCGATGATTCCGTTGTGCACGACGGACACCAGTTTGGTCGCATGCGGATGGGCGTTGCTCTCGGTCGGCGCGCCGTGGGTCGCCCAACGAGTATGTCCAATCCCGGTGGTGCCGGGCAACGGCGCGCGCTCCAGGGTTGTGGCCAGATTGCTGAGCTTGCCTTCCGCCCGCCGTCGTTCAATGGCGCCGTCCAGAAGCGTCGCGATCCCCGCACTATCGTAGCCTCGGTATTCCAGCCGTCGTAATCCATCAAGGATCAGGGGCGCTGCCGGACGCGAGCCAATAACTCCAATGATTCCGCACATATCAGCGCGTCCTTCCCTGGTGCTTCGCACGGAATGAGGCGGCGCGGCCGGGCTTCTCCGTTTGACGGCCACGCGCGATCGCCAGTGCATCGGGGGAGACGTCGTCGGTAATGACGCTTCCGGCGGCTATAATCGCGCCATCGCCTACCCGCACCGGTGCGACGAGAGCCGTATCGGCGCCAATGAAGGCGCCTGCGCCGATCGTTGTGCGATGCTTCGCGAAGCCGTTATAATTGCAGGTAATAGTGCCCGCGCCGATATTCGCGCGGGCACCGACCTCCGCATCGCCCAAATAGGTCAGGTGGTTGGCTTTAGCCCCAGGGCCGAGCGCAGTTGCCTTCAACTCGACAAAATTGCCGACGCGCGCGCCGTCCCCAACCACGGTGCCCGGACGTAACCGGGCGAATGGCCCGATAACGCAGCCCTCGCCCACACGGCAGCGTTCCAGGTGGCTGAAAGCACGGATCTCCGTTTCATCCCCGACAACAACACCCGGTCCAAATACGACACTGGGCTCGAGGGTCACATCTCGTCCAAGAACCGTGTCATAGCTGAGAAAGACCGACCTCGGGTCAGTCATGGTTACTCCTGATTCCAGGGCCGCCGACCGCAGCCACTCCTGCACGACAGCTTCCGCCGCTGCCAACTCGCCACGGGAGTTTATGCCGGCAACTTCATGCGCCGGCGCCTCAACGGCCGCGACACGCCGACCCTCGGCGCGCGCCAGAGCTACAATGTCCGTCAGATAGTATTCGCCCTTCGCATTTTCGGCTCGCACGGCCCTTAGCCAGCGCTCCATGTCAGGCGCATCGGCGCTCAGCACACCGACATTGCAAAGCCCGATCGCCCGCTCGACGTCGGTAGCGTCTGCCCATTCAATGATCCGGTCGACATAGTGGCCGCTGACCAGCACCCGCCCATACCTGCCCGGATCTCGGGGCCGCATGGTCAGCAACGACAACCTTGCATCGCTGCTTTCGAGCCGGGCCAGCAGCTCCTTCATGGTGTCTGGCCGAATGAGTGGATTGTCGCCATAGAGTATGGTGACCCGGCCGTTGCCAAAATACGGCGCCGCCTGAAGCGCGGCGTGGGCAGTGCCGAGCCGTTCTGTCTGAACTATGCAGCGATGAGGAACGGCGATCTTCTCCACCTGGCCCATATCGGGACCTGTGACCACTATGATCTGGTCAAACACCGCTTCGCAGCTTGAGGTGAGATGGCATAGCATCGGCCGGCCCGCGATCGGGTGCAGCACCTTGGGCAAATTGGAGCGCATCCGGGTCCCCAGCCCGGCGGCGAGGATCACGGCGGTTGCAGACATCACGCTTCCTTGTACCTTTCATGGTCGGTTAGCGGGCAACGGGGCCGCGTGTCAAAGGCAAGATGCGGGTCCGGAATCAACTTGCGTTTCGGAGTCTAACTTGCCAGGCACTTTGCTGCTGGATCTCGACGGGACACTTGTGGACTTGGTGCCAGACCTTGCGGCGGCCCTTAACCGGCTTATGGCGTCGCGCGGTCTTCAAGGCTTTTCGGAGGTAGAGACGGCCCGGATGGTGGGAGACGGGGTGGACCGGCTGATAGAGCGCGCATTTACTGCGCGCGGCAAAATGGCCCAGCCCGAGGATTTAGCGGCCTATGTGGCCGATTACGGCGCACATTACGCCGACAGGACCCAACTTTACCCCGGTGTCGCCGACACTCTAACCGCATTGCGGTCCCGGGGCTGGATTCTGGCGATTTGCACGAACAAGTTGGAGCGACCGGCCCGCGATCTGCTTGAGGGGCTCGGGATTGGAGGGCTGTTTGCCGCTGTGGGCGGAGGCGACAGCTTTCCGGTCCGCAAACCGGAACCGCAGCACCTGCTGGCAACAATCGCCAGCGCCGGCGGCCGTCGCGAGGCTACCATTATGGTGGGTGACCACCGCAACGACGTCAGGGGCGCTCACGACGCCGGGCTTCCTTGCATTTTCGCTGCCTGGGGCTACGGCACCTCGGATATGGCGAAGGGCGCCGAAGCGGTGGCGCAGCGATTCACCGAACTACAGCCTCTCGCCGAGAGACTTCTGCGGCCCTGCACGGGGACGTGAAGCTTCGGCCCTGCAACGGATCATATCGCCCTACATTTTTTGTTTGATCCCTGAACGGCACAGGTAGGACGAAAAGCCCGGGCCGGTCGTAAACTCTTAAACAAGAGGGAAAACACAATGAGTCGAACCCTGCAGATTGCAGCGGTGCTGAGTGGGCTGGCACTGCTCGCCGGTTGCGGCAGCAATCCCACCAATCGCACGGCGGGTGGTGCGGCTACGGGCGCTGGGACCGGCGCGCTGGTCGGGGCCATTGCTGGACCGCCGGGCGCCGCTGTCGGTGCGGCGGTCGGTGCCGCCGCCGGCGGTGTCACTGGTGCAGTGACCACTCCTCAGCAAGTGAACCTCGGAAAGCCGGTTTGGGAAAACCAGATGCACGTGGGCAGTGCACAATACAGCCCACCGAAGCCGCAGGCGCAGTAGGATTTACGGAAAGCCGCTTCCCTGACAGCGGGGACGGCTGGGTGGCTTTGATTTACGCGGCACCGGCTACATAGCTGCGCAGGCTCTCGACCTCGCTTTCCTGCTCCATAATGCGCGCTTTGACCGCGTCGCCGATGCTGACGACTCCGACAAGCTCGCCACGTTCCAAGACAGGCATGTGCCGGAAGCGACCCGCCGTCATCTCCCGCATGGCTTCTGCCACAGTAGTGCGCAACGTTGCACTGCGCAGGGCCCGGGTCATTAGCTGACCGGCCGTCATCTCCAGAGTTCGGGCGCCATTATGGGCAAGGCTGCGCACGATATCCCGCTCGCTTACGATGCCAAGTAGCTGATCTGCGCCGTCGCGGACGAGGACCGCCCCGATCTGCCGGTCGGTGAGCACCTGCGCGACTTGTGCTATGCGCGCGGTAGGTTCGACCGTTACGACCTGGCCGCCTTTGTGCCTGAGGATTGCTGCTACGGTGGTCATGTCTTCTGCCCCCTCCGCTCCCTGAACGTGATCATGGCGGGGAAAGACACAGAAAAGCAAAAAGTAAGCGTGCAGTGCAGCAACCGTTCAACTTGCCGAGAGCAAGCTGACTCCCGTCTGATACCCTTTTTGCTATAAAATCTCCTTTCGGCGACTGCTTAGGTAATTTTGGAACTTCCGCGAGCGAATTATTGGATTCGCTCGCGGCGGGCCGTGTCCCGGAACGCCGCGCCACTATAAGATCAATCTTGGCGCACCGCTGAGTGTGGCGACCGGGGTATCCACGCTGAGAGACGCTCAGGCCGGTCGATGTTGCGCAACGCGGACATCTCGCATGCGCGTACAGTCTGTCAAAACGGACCGGAATGCAGCGCGACGGCGAAACGGCACCGCACCTGAGTGACGGTTTCAATCCGGGATGCATCTCCCCTGACCCCACGGCACAACGCCTCGATCCTGCCGGTCACCTTCTGAAGTCGAATTCGCGTTGTCTCCCGGCACAAGCTCGGGCATGCTATACAAGTCCCGAGCACCCGGCGCGGGAGAGTGCGGTTCCTGGCTGAATTGGGGCCGCCGCCGAAGGCGCAACCGGCCCCCGGAAACGCTCAGGCAAAAGGGACCGCGCCGGGAGAGGACCTCTGGAAAGCCGGCTGGGCTGACCTACGCCTGGCTGCACCGACGAGGTAAAGGCGACGCGAGCCGCCCTAATCTTTCAGGTTCCGTGACAGAGGGGGGTCATAGGTGCGGGTATCCCCGCATATGGCCTGGGCTGCGGAGCAGGGATGTGGTCGAGAATGCGCTGATCGATGATCCAACACCGCCGGAGCTGCGGCGCTCTCCGCTGGATGGCTGGCATCAACGGCTAGGTGCCCGGATGGTCAACTTCGCCGGATGGTTACTGCCGGTGCAGTATGACTTCTCAGGATCAATAGCGGCGCGCTGTCGTGGCGGGGTGCTTGCCGAGCACCTGCATTGTCGCGCCAAGGCTGCCCTGTTCGATGTCTCGCACATGGGACAAGCCATGCTTGTGGGCGCAACCGCTGCATCTGCTCTGGAGCGACTGGTCCCCGGCGATATCGGCGGTCTGCGTCCCGGCCGGCAACGCTATACGCTGCTGCTGAACGAAGCCGGTGGCATCATCGATGACCTGATGGTGGCCAACCTGGGCAGAGAACGTCTGTTTGTCGTGGTCAATGCAGCGCGGCGGGCGGTCGATCTTCCGCATATCGCGACCATCCTGCCTGGCGGCGTTAAGCTTTCGGAACTGGAGGAGCGGGCCCTGCTTGCCCTGCAAGGGCCGCTCGCCTCTACTGTTCTGCTGCGATTCTGCCGAGAAGCGGCTGACCTGCCGTTCATGGGCGTGATCGAAGCCAGGGTGGGCGTTTTCGAATGTCTGGTGTCACGCTCGGGATATACTGGGGAGGACGGTTTCGAGATTTCTGTGCGGGCGACGGAAGCGGAGGCGTTGGCCGACCGGTTGGTCTCGGCTGACGAAGTCGTCCCCGCGGGCCTGGGAGCAAGGGACTCGCTCCGTCTGGAGGCGGGCCTTTGCCTCTATGGCAACGATATCGACGAGCTCACTTCCCCGGTTGAGGCGGGACTGACCTGGACGATAGGCAAGCGGCGGCGTGCCAGCTGGGACTTCCCCGGCGCCGCGCTGATCCGAGATCAGTTGGAAAATGGAGTTTCGCGGCTGCGAGTTGGGATTCTGCCGGATGGCCGCGGTCCTGCACGTGCAGGTGCTGATATCGTCGCGGAGGATGGAACTGCCGCTGGGACGATCACGTCCGGGGGATTTTCACCAACGCTCAACAGACCGGTGGCGATGGGATATGTGCGACGAGGCTTGGCAACATGCGGCAGCGCCGTGCATCTGTTGATACGCGGCAAGGTGAAACCAGCGCAGGTGGCTGCGCTGCCGTTCGTGCCTCATCGGTACGTGAAATAAGAAGCGGCAGGAAAAAAGGAGGCGCCCATGGCTGCGAGACCGAGTCCGAACCGAAGTGGACAGGAAACGCGCTACACACGAGACCACGAATGGGTCCGGCGCGAAGATGACATTGTAACTGTCGGAATTACCGAACATGCGCAGGAGCAGTTGGGTGATCTGGTGTTTGTAGAATTACCCGAGGTCGACCGCGAGGTCGAGGAGGCCGATGCGGTCGCCGTCGTGGAGAGCGTGAAGGCAGCCGCGGATGTCTACGCGCCCCTGGCCGGCAAGGTGGTCGAAATCAATCAGGCCGTTGTCGATGATCCTTCTCTGGTGAACTCCGAGCCCGAGACGGACGGTTGGTTGTTCAAACTCGAATTGTCAGACCCGGATCGCTACGAGGATCTGCTCGACGAAGCCGGGTATCGTGAATATCTGGAGACCCTTTGATGGATCAGCTCGCCGAACTGGCTGAGCTCGAGGCGGCTGACGGTTTCGTTGCCCGGCACATTGGGCCATCCGAAGTCGACGTCGCAGCGATGCTGCGCGTTGTGGGGACGGCCAGTCTTCCCGATCTGGCGGCGAAAACCGTCCCTGAAGCCATCCGCAGCAATCGCGCGCTGAACCTTCCGCCCCCAGTCGATGAGGCGGCGGTGATCGCCGAGCTTCGCGAACTTGCGGCGAAGAACCTGCTTAAGAAATCCCTGATTGGCATGGGTTATCACGGCACCCATACCCCGCCGGTGATCGTTCGGAACGTGCTTGAGAATCCTGGCTGGTACACTGCGTATACGCCCTACCAGGCGGAGATCGCGCAAGGTCGGCTGGAGGCGCTGCTGAATTTCCAGACAATGATCTGCGAGCTGACCGGCATGCAGATTGCCAACGCCTCATTACTCGATGAGGCTACAGCGGCCGCAGAAGCGGTGACCATGGCCCGGGCCCTCAGCAGGGCGAAAACAGATGTGGTTGCGGTGTCGGCCGACCTGCATCCTCAGACCCGTGCCGTGCTCGCGACCCGAGCCCGATCCCTCGGCTTGCGGCTGGTCGATGTTGCCCCAGCTGATCGGACAGCAATCGGCTCAGCCAATCCCTTTGCTTTGGTGCTCCAATATTCGGGCACAACCGGTGCGGTGCGTGACCTTTCATCGGAAATCGGCGCCGCACATGAGGCCGGGGCGCTGGCAATTGTAGCTGCTGATCCGCTGGCGCTGGCGTTGCTGACCCCTCCCGGTGAAATGGGCGCCGATGTCGTGGTGGGATCAGCTCAGCGGTTTGGCGTTCCGATGGGATTCGGCGGACCCCATGCAGGATTCTTCGCGACAAGGGATGCCTTCAAGCGCTCGATGCCAGGCCGCCTGGTCGGCGTTTCGGTTGACGCGGCCGGAATGCCGGCCATGCGGCTTGCGCTGCAGACGCGCGAGCAGCACATCCGGCGGGAAAAGGCGACGAGCAACATCTGCACGGCGCAGGTGCTGCTGGCGGTAATTGCCGGGTTTTATGCAGCCTGGCATGGGCCGGACGGACTGCGACGCATCGCACGGCGGGTCAACCTTCAGGCCCGTCTGCTGGCAGAGGTCGCGGTGAATGCCGGCATGAGGCTGCGGCACTCAGAGTTCTTTGACACTATAGCACTTGAGACCCGAGACGCCGAAGCCATTATGGGGCGCGCCCTTGAAGCCGGGTTCAATCTGCGCCGCGTTGACGCCAGCTGTGTCGGTATCTCGCTGGATGAAACGGTTACTCGTACCGAACTGGAACGGCTGGCGGCAGCACTCGGGGGAAAGCTGAAGTCTGCCGCAGCAAGCATCCCCGCCGGGTTGCTGCGTAACACGCCGTGCCTGCTGCATCCGGTGTTTCGCGAACATCATGCCGAGCATGAGATGCTTCGCTATCTGAAGCGCCTGGAAGACAAGGATGTAGCGCTCAATCGCAGCATGATCCCGCTTGGATCCTGCACAATGAAACTCAATGCCTCGGCGGAAATGATTCCCATCAGTTTTCCGGGTTTCACCGAGATCCACCCGTTTGCGCCCTCGGATCAAACCCGCGGATATGCGGAGGTCATCGCCCGGTTGTCACGATGGCTGCGGGAGATCACTGGTTTCGCGGCGGTCTCCCTGCAACCGAATGCCGGCTCCCAGGGCGAATATTCCGGGCTTCTGGCGATACGCGCGTACCACCGGTCCCGCGGCGAGCCGGAAAGGGATGTGTGCCTGATCCCGTCTTCCGCACATGGCACCAACCCGGCGAGCGCCACGATGGCTGGCCTGCGGGTCGTTGTCGTGGGCTGCGATCGCCACGGCAATGTGGATCTCGATGATCTGCGGGCAAAGCTGTCAAAGCACGCCGGCCGGCTGGCGGCGCTGATGATCACCTATCCCAGCACGCACGGTGTCTTTGAGTCGGACATCCGGGACATCTGCGCCGCAGTGCATGAGGCAGGCGGTCAGGTTTACATGGACGGTGCCAACATGAATGCGCAGGTTGGGCTGACGAGTCCCGCGTCGATCGGTGCCGACGTGTGTCATCTGAACCTGCACAAGACATTCTGCATTCCTCACGGCGGTGGCGGCCCTGGAATCGGCCCGATCGGTGTGGCTGAGCACCTGGCACCTTTTCTGCCCAATCATCCGCTTCGTAAGGATGCGGGGCCGGAAACCGGCGTCGGTCCGGTTGCCGCGGCGCCTTTTGGCAGCGCAATGATCCTGCCGATTTCCTATGCTTATATCCGGATGATGGGCGCCGGCGGATTGACCCGCGCGACCGAGGTGGCAATTCTGAACGCGAACTACGTGGCCGCCCGGCTGCGTGCGCACTATCCGATCCTGTATACCGGAAAAGGCGGCATGGTTGCACATGAATGCATCGTGGATTGTCGCGGCTTCCAGGCTGAATCCGGCATTCAGGTCGAGGACATAGCCAAGCGGCTGGTGGATTTCGGTTTTCACGCGCCAACCATGTCCTGGCCCGTCGCCGGAACCCTGATGATCGAACCCACCGAAAGCGAGAGCAAGGCGGAGATCGACCGGTTTTGCGACGCGATGATTGCGATACGCCAGGAGATCGCTGCGATAGCAGCCGGCCAACTGGACCGTACCGACAATCCACTCAAAAACGCGCCCCACACCGCTGCCGAGGTCATGGCTGAGCGATGGACACACGGCTATCCTCGCGCTCAGGCCGCATTCCCGCTGCCGTTCGTACAGGTTGCGAAATACTGGCCGCCGGTGAAGCGGGTCGATAATGTTTACGGCGACCGAAATCTGGTCTGCACTTGCGCGCGTTTGGAGGCTTACGCCGAAGCCGCTGAATGACGGAGGTCACCACGATGGATGGACTGCATCGTTATCCGATGGCTCGCCGCGGGTTTGTGATGACCTCGCTTAGCAGCGGCTTCACGCTGGCGACCACCCGGGTCGAGGCTCAGGCAATTCACACGGACTCTGTTGGGCTGGACACGGCCGAGGTGTCGATTCCAACTTCGGATGGCAACCTGCCGGCCTATATGGCGCGTCCCTCCGCAACCGGTCCCTCTCCAATCGTGCTGGTTGTGGAGGAGGTATTCGGCGTCCACGAATACATCCGCGATGTATGCCGCCGGCTGGCCAAGTTGGGATATCTTGCAGTGGCCGCCGAATACTACGCCCGGGTCGGTGACCTCTCGAAAGTAACGGACATGAAGGAACTATCTGGGATTACTGCGAAGGCGCCCGACGCTTTGATGATGGCGGATATGGATGCCGTAACCACGTGGGCAGCCGCCAACCACGGCGACGGCGGCCGACTGGGGATGACTGGTTTCTGTAGCGGAGGCCGGCAGACCTGGCTCTATGCCGTCCACAGGACCGCCTGAAGGCAGCGGTTTCGTGGTCCGGTATCCTCGACCGGCCGCCGACCTCCAACCGGCCAAAGAGTGTCCTCGAACTGCTCCCTGAGGTGAAGTGCCCCGTCCTGGGCCTTTACGGCGGACAGGATGCGGCCAATCCGATGCAGCAGATCGAGGAAGCCGAGGCTGAGGCCAAGCGTGCCAAAGAACCGGTCGAATTCATCATTTATCCCGATGCACCCCACGGCTTTCACGCGGATTACCGTCCGAGCTACCGTGAAGCCGACGCGAAAGCCGGGTGGGGCCAGATGCTGGCCTGGTTCCACAAATACGGAGTGGCATAGCCGGTCTACGTCGAAAGTGCCGCTCGAACCGCATTTAGTGCCTCTTCGGCTCGCGCGGGGTCCGGCCCACCTGCCTGGGCAAGGTCCGGCCGCCCGCCGCCGCCTTTTCCCCCCACTTTCGCTGAAGCCGCCCGGACCAGTTCCACTGCGTTGAATCTCGGCGTCAGGTCGGGTGACACTCCCACGACGATGCTCACCTTACCTTCGGCCGTCGAGACGAGTGCGACGACGCCGCTACCGAGTTGTTTCCCGATGACGTCCGCAAGCGACTTCAGCTCACGAGCCGGCACCTCGCCAAGGTTTCGAGCGGTGAACTTGATGCCATAGATGTTTTCGATCTCGGTCTCCGCGCCACCGGCCGCGAGCTTGCGCTGAAGCTCGGAAATTTGGCGTTCCATCCGGCGGCGGTCCTCCATCACGCCCGCCAGACGCTCCGGAACGTCCACCGGGGCAACTCTCAGCGCCCCCGCGGCCTCATGCAGCGCATGCTCCATACCCGCGACAACGGATTTGGCGGCAGCCCCCGTAACTGCCTCGATGCGCCGGATGCCGGCACTCACGGCGCCTTCAGAAACGATTTTGAAGTAGCCGATATCGCCGGTACGGCGGACATGCGTTCCGCCGCAAAGCTCGATGGACCAGGCCGCCTTGTTTCCCTCCGGCGCGCCCATCATCACCACCCGTACCTCTTCGCCGTACTTTTCCCCGAAGAGTGCCATGGCTCCCATTTCCACCGCGGCATCGGGCGTCATCAGACGAGTTACGATTTCCGTGTTTTCGCGTATCTTCGCGTTTACCTCGGCTTCGACGTCGGCGAGTTCCTCGCCTGTGATGGGCCGCGGTTGGCTGACATCGAAGCGCAACCGATCAGGCGCATTCAAGCTGCCCTTCTGCGTCACATGCGTACCCAGGCGCCGGCGCAGCGCTTCATGCAGCAGGTGCGTTGCGGAGTGGTGCGCACGTATTGTGCTCCGGCGCCCATGATCGACATTCGCGACAACCGGCGTTCCTACCCGCGCCTCTCCCGCTGCGACGAGCCCGAGATGCACGATCAGATCGCCCAATCTCTTCTGGGTGTCCGAGACGATAATGCGTAAACCGTCGGGTCCGGAAATGATCCCCGTATCTCCGACCTGACCGCCGCTTTCACCGTAGAATGGCGTCTGATTCAGCACGACAGCCACCTCGCCGCCCGCGCCAGCACGATCCGTTGGCGCACCATTCACCACCAAGGCCTGGATCTCTCCTTCCGCCACCTCAGTCGTGTAGCCAAGGAACTCCGATCCGCCGGCACGTTCGCGGATTTCGAACCAGACCGTTTCGGTGGCGGCCTCACCGGACCCGGCCCAGGCGGCTCTAGCCCGGGCCCGCTGCTCCTCCATCGCCTTCTCGAACCCCGCTAGATCCACCTCTCTCCCCTGCTCTCTCAGAGCATCCTGGGTGAGATCCAGCGGAAAGCCGTAAGTATCATAAAGTCGGAAAGCCACGTCGCCGGGCAGGGCTTCGCGGTCGCCGAGCCGCGCGATTTCGTCGGCCAACAGGTGCAGCCCCCGATCCAGCATCGCCTTGAAGCGTGTCTCCTCCAGGCGCAACGTCTCCTCGATCAGCCCTTCTGCCCGCGAAAGCTCCGGATAAGCCGCGCCCATTTGGCGCACGAGTGCCGGAACCAGCCGCCACATCAGCGGCTCTATCGCGCCTATCATATGCGCATGCCGCATTGCGCGGCGCATAATCCGTCGCAGCACGTAGCCGCGCCCCTCGTTGGACGGCAGTACGCCGTCGCCGATCAGGAAGGACGTGCTGCGCAGATGATCGGCTATGACCCGGTGGCTGATCCGGTGCGGGCCATCCGGATCGGTCGCGGTCGCTTCCGCACTTGCCAGAATCAGTGCACGCAAAATGTCTATGTCGTAATTATCGTGTTTTCCTTGGAGAATCGCGGCGACCCGCTCCAGTCCCATGCCGGTGTCGATCGAAGGGCGCGGCAGCGGTACGCGTGTGCCAGGAGGCCCTTCCTCGAACTGCATGAAGACGAGGTTCCAGATTTCGACGAAACGATCACCATCCTCTCCAGGACTTCCAGGGGGACCGCCGGGCACTTCCGGTCCGTGATCGTAAAAAATCTCAGAGCAGGGGCCGCAGGGGCCCGTATCACCCATACGCCAGAAGTTATCGGCGGTCGGGATGCGGATGATCCGTTCCTGCGGCAGGCCGGCGATATCGTGCCAGAGGTTGCCGGCGTCATCATCCTCCGCGAACACAGTGACCATCAACCGGTCGCGGGAAAGCGCGAAATCGCGGGTTACGAGCGTCCACGCAAGCTCGATGGCCAAGGCCTTGAAGTAATCGCCAAAGCTGAAGTTTCCGAGCATTTCAAAAAAAGTGTGATGGCGGGCGGTATAGCCGACGTTATCGAGATCGTTGTGCTTCCCGCCGGCACGCACGCATTTCTGGGCGGTAGCCGCGCGCGAGTAAGGCCGTTTCTCCTGTCCGGTAAACACATTTTTGAACTGGACCATGCCAGCGTTCGTGAAGAGGAGCGTTGGATCGTTGCGGGGGACCAAGGGCGAGCTTTCCACGACGGTATGGCCGTTGCGGGCGAAGAAACTCAGGAATGTGGCGCGGATATCGTTGCTGCTGGGCATGCTGCGCCTCTAGCGCAGGGGGCGCGGGCTGTCACGCCGGCGGGCAGAGCCGGGCAGGCGGCTCAGGCTCCCGCGGTCTCGCCAGCAAGCAGCACGCTAGCCAGGAGCTGCGGGCACGCTGGCAAAGCCGTGTCCCGGGCCGTATATGCTGCCGCCCGTCACTGCCCGAACCGAGAGATGCTGACCGCTCTTCGCCGCTACCTTGAGACCTGGCCTGTCCGGATCTTCTTCGGGATCATGGTGGTGGCTTTCGTGATCTGGGGCGTCGGCGATGTTGTCCGGCAGATCGGCACGACGACGTACGTGGCGAAGGTGGGTGGGGAGACGATCGAACCAGCCCAATTCCAGGAATCTTTCCAGCGCAATATGGGGTTGATGGAGCGGCAGCTTCCCCCGGGTCAGGAGGTGACTCCAGCCCTGCGGAGACAGGTCGCCGAACGAACGCTCGACGAGATGGTAGGCCAGATCGCGATAGATCGGGAGATCGCTCGGCTTCGTCTCGCGGTTCCTGATGCGTCGTTGCGTGACACTGTGTTCGCAATGCCCGAGTTTCGCGGACCGGATGGCACGTTCGACCGATCAAAGCTCGACCAGCTGCTGCAAGCCAATGGCCTTGGAGAGCAGCAATTCCTGGCAATGATGCGACAGCAGCTCGCGGCTCAACAGCTGGCTGGTGCGGTCACGTCCGGCGTCATTGTGCCCCCGACCCTGGCAAAAGCCGTCTTCGCCTTCGAGGAAGAGAAGCGCTCGGCCTTGATGGCAGAGTTTCCGATCGCGGCTCAGCCAGAGCCGACCAGGCCGGACGAAGCAGCGCTGAACCGTTGGTACAGCAACCACCCATGGCTATACCAGGTGCCGGAATTCCGCCGTATCAAGGCGGTGGTGCTGACTCCGGAGACGCTCGCAAAAACTCTGACTGCCAGCGATCAGGAGCTTCAGGCCTATTATGACGCGCATCAATCAGAATACGTGGTGCCCGCGAGACGGTCGCTCCAGGTTGCCGTGCTACACGACGAAACCAAGGCCAAGGACCTGGCCCAGAAGTGGACTGCAGGGGCGGCTTGGTCGGCGGTTCAGTCCCAGGCTCAGGCGGATGGGGGCAGTGCCGTGGTGCTGAACGACACGACTGAGGCCGGACTTCCGGATCCTGCGCTGGCCAAAGCGGCATTTGCCGCGCCTGCCGACACTGTCACCGGTCCCGTGCAGACAGCGCTCGGTTGGGACGTGTTTAAGGTCACTCAGGCAACGCCGGGGTCCGATAAAAGCTTCGCGGACGTAAAGGACCAGATACGTGGGCAGGTGCTGCAGCAGAGGGCGTCGGCGCAGATTTACGACGTGGTGAACAAAGTCGATGATGTCCTGGGCACCGGCGCCGGATTGGATAAACTGCCAAATGGGATCGGACTGGTGGGCGTAGAGGGCACGTTGGATGCACAAGGAAATACGCCCCAAGCCGCTCCTGCTCCCATCCCCGGTCCGTCCGAGTTGCGCCAGGCGCTGATTGATACAGCGTTCAAAACGCCGGTTGGCCAGCCACCGGCCCAGCTCACAGAGGTGCCACTGCCGTCTCCCGGCGGCTCCGTCTATTATGCGGTGGTGGTGGACAACATCACCCCACCGCATGAAAAGCCGTTTGCCGATGTGAAGGATGAGGTCGTGGCGAACTGGACCGAGGCGGCGAAGCAAAACGCAGCAGAAGAACAAGCATCAAAGATGCTGGCAGCGGTAGAAGGAGGCCAGTCACTGACCGACGCGGCAACAGTAGCGGGCGTTACTGTCCGCGAGACTCCACTGGCTACACGCAACGGCAACGCCGAGGGCATGCCGGCGGCGCTGCAACATGTTCTCTTCAGCCTGAAACCTAAAGAACCAACAATGGTTCAGGCAAATGACGAGTTTGTCGTCGCAGTTCCCGACAAGATCGAGATCCCGCAGCCAGCCCAGGACAGGACGGCTTATGATGCCGTCAGCGCCGCTTTACAACGCTCGCTGACCACAGACATCGGCACCGGCTTTGCCAAGGCGCTGCGGGAGCGGGCCAATCCGCGCATCAACCAGCCGGTGTTTGATAGCTTCGCATCGGGCACATAAGGAGAAGGGTATCGGAAATGAACCTCATGCTGCCGCCTGGCTACGCAGCTTTCCGCTCTGCCTACGAGGCGGGACGGGGCACGCTGCTGTGGCGGCGGAGTGTGGCCGATCTCGAAACGCCCGTGGCAGCGTTCCTTAAGCTGGCGCACGGGCAACCAAACAGTTTCCTGCTTGAAAGCGTGGAGGGCGGCGCGGCTCGTGGCCGGTACTCGATCATCGGCCTTGCTCCTGACGTCATCTGGCGCTGCCGAGCGGGTCGGGCCGAACTGAACCGTCATGCCGTCTCGGCACCGCATGCCTTCGTTCCCGAAGATCGCCCGGCACTGGAAAGCCTGCGGGCAATCATCAATGAAACGCGGCTGGAAGTGCCCGCTTCCATGCCGCCTATGGCGGGCGGCATGGTGGGCTACCTTGGTTACGACATGGTCCGCCTAATGGAGCGGCTGCCGGAGGAGAATGCCGATGAAATCGGGGTTCCGGACGCATTGCTCATTCGTCCCACGCTTTTCGCTGTTTTCGACAACGTCAACGACGAACTCACTTTGGCCGCGCCGGTTTACCCCCAGCCGGGAGTAACCGCACAAACCGCCTCGGATGCAGCCGAGGCTCGGCTGGCCGAAGCTGAGTCCGCGCTCGACCGTCCCTTGCCACATCCGGTCCCGCCAGTCAGCCTCCCGGCGGTGCCGCAGCCGATGTCCAATATGCCAAAGGAGGAATTCCTTTCGGCTGTTATCAAGGCTAAAGACTATATCGCTGCGGGCGATGCCTTCCAGATCGTGCTCAGTCAACGATTTTCTTCGCCATTCGCTCTGCCGCCATTTGCACTCTACCGAGCGCTACGGAGGATCAATCCCTCTCCGTTCCTGTTTTTCCTTGATTTCGGCGGTTACGCGATTGTCGGATCAAGCCCGGAAATTCTGGTCCGGCTGCGGGATGGCATTGTTACGCTTCGTCCGCTGGCAGGCACGCGGCGGCGAGGCACGACCTATGAGGAGGACCAGGCGCTGGAGGCGGAGTTGCTATCTGATCCCAAGGAGCGTGCCGAGCACCTGATGTTGCTGGACCTGGGGCGCAACGACGTTGGAAGGGTAGCGGAAATCGGCTCGGTGAAGGTTACGGAGAGCTTCGTTATCGAGCGATTCAGCCACGTCATGCACATCAGTTCGAACGTCGAGGGCAGGCTTCGCTCCGATCTGGACGCGCTGGATACGCTTGTGGCCGCGTTCCCGGCCGGCACTCTGTCCGGCGCCCCTAAGGTGAGGGCGATGGAGATCATCGAGGAGCTGGAACCAACGCGGCGGAACATCTACGCGGGCTGCATCGGCTACTTCGCGGCCAATGGCACGATGGACACCTGCATCGGATTGCGCACAGCCCTTGTAAAGGATGGTACGATGTATGTTCAGGCCGGAGCAGGTATCGTCGCCGATTCGAACCCGGAAGCGGAGCACGAGGAGTGCCGTCAGAAGGCCCGTGCGCTGTTCCGCGCGGCCGAGGAGGCAGTCCGGTTCGCGGCCGGTAAGACGACACAATAAGATTCAGTGCAGCGGCCACCTCAGTAGAATGAGTGCGGTTCCCGCGGCAGCGACCAGGATCGAGAGCGGCAGACCGAGTCTCCAGTAGTCCCCGAACCGGTATCCCGCCGGTCCCATGACCAGAAGGTTGTTCTGATGCCCGATCGGTGTGAGGAAATCGCACGAGGCCCCGAGGGCAACTGCCATCAGAAATGCGTCCGGCGCGTATCCAAGACTGTGCGCAAGTGCCGCAGCGACGGGACCGATAACCAGCACGGCCGCCGCGTGATGCAGGAAAGGCGTCACCACCATCGCTATCACCAAAAGCAGAGCCACCGTCCCCGGGCCTGACAGATGATGGGCGACAGTCGCCAGGAGTTGAGCGACAAGGTTCGCGGCACCAGTAGTGTGCAGGGCCTCGCCCACCGGGATCAGGCAGCCAAGCATTACGATCAGCGGGCCGTCCAGCGCGGCGTAAGCTTCACGGGCCCCGATCAGGTTCAGCAATACGACTGCGACCGCGGCGACAAAGAAGGCCACCTCGACGCGCAGCACACCCGTTACTACCAGAACAATGGCCAGCAGCAAAATCAGTGGCGAGCCCCAGCGTGACCGGCCATGGCCCAGCGTAAGATGCCGCTCTGCCAGGGGCAGGCAGCCGAGTTCACGAATGGCTTCCTCCAGCTGGGAGTGCCTTCCCTGAAGAACAATCACGTCCCCGATTTCGGAAATGACTCTCGCGCAGTCGAGCGGTTATCCGTCGATCACCCCGTGTCAACGCCAGCACGTTGATCTGATAGCGCCGGCGAAGTTGCAGCGAAGTCAGCGTGCGGCCGACCAGTGGTGAGTCAGCAGAAACCACGGCCTCGATGGTTTCGAGAGGATCGTCCCTGTCCTGAGGCGCTGCATCCGAGACTGCGGCCGACCCCGCAAGCTCGAGGTTGGCCTGTGCGATCACCGGCTGCAGCGCGGTCGGATCGCCCTGCAGCAGCAGCAGATCATCAGCATAAATCGTCCAGTGGTTGCCCGGGATGTATCGGCGATCGTGCTCGCGAATGATGGCCGCCACTGTCACGTCGCCGTCCCCGAGCGCCTCCAGGTCGGCCACGGTCTTGCCGGCCAGTGATGAACCGGCAGGAAGGCGAGCTTCGACCGTGTAATCCTCGACCGTAAAGCGCTTCTCGGCGGTCGGTTCGCCTTCACGTTCCGGGAGCAGACGCCAGCCGAAGCAGAGAAACCCGATGGCAATGATCGAAAGGGGCAGGCCCACAGGTGTGAAATCGAAGAATGAATAAGGGCGCCCAAGCGCTTCCTGCCGCACGGTCGAAATCAAGAGGTTCGGCGATGTGCCTACAAGCGTGATCGTTCCACCGATTAAAGAGCCGAAGGACAATGGCATCAGGTATCGTGAAGGGGACTTGCCGTTTCGCTCCGCTGCCTGGATCGCGATCGGTAAAAAAATCCCGAGTGCCCCCACATTCTTCATAACGGCGGATAGAAAGGTCACGGATGAAGTCAGGGTGAAAACCTGCAAAGAGGTGCTGCGCATCATTCTCGTGATCCGGCGCATCGCAGCCTCGATCACACCAGAAATGGAAACCGCCCTGCTTAGCACCAGCACCGACGCAATTATGATGATCAGCGGATCCGAAAATCCGAGAAAGGCCTGTTTGGCTGGTACGACGCCTGTAAGCACGGTAGCTGCCAGAGCCAGTGCCGCAACTACGTCGTAGCGTAGCCGGTCGGTCACGAACAGCACGAACATGGCGCCGATAGTGGCAAACGCCTCGGCCTGGTGGAGGGTCAACCCGGAGTCCCCTTAATAAGAGTGAAGCAACGCGGCGGAGGCCTGTCGAGCGCATCACATCGCCGCAAACCCAACTGGCAACCGCCGAAGGGAGCCATCGTTTACGAGCCGTCTTCATCAAGATGAGAGGTAGATACCATGTCAGACGAATACGCCGGTTGGCGCCGTGATCGCCAACGCCCCCAGGATCGTGACTGGCGAGGTCCTCACGAGGATCATCGCCACACAAGTCGTTGGCCTGACTGGGATCGCTCGCGTGACAATGATCGCGACTGGTACGGCGGAGAGGATTACCGGGGTCGCGATTGGCCTGACTACAACCGGCGCGACCGGGCAGGCGAATCGCACCGGCGTGGCTGGGCAGGGTCCGGCAACTGGCGCGAGGGCGCCTACGGGGTCGAAGACAGTGAACGGTACGGGCGCGGCGGCCGGATGCGGGACTACTACGGTCCCCAGGACTTCGGCCGGACCCGCATGGGAGCATGGGGCTTCGACGAATGGGACCGCAATCCAGGCTGGGACTATGGGTGGTCCAGCGGGTATGGGCGGGACTACGGCGGAAGGAACGCACGGCGCGATTGGTATGGCCGCGACCGCGATACGTACCGGGGCTATGGCGAGCGGCGCTCGCCCGGCTCGGAAAGGGGCTGGTGGGACCGGGCGACTGATGAAGTCTCTTCCTGGTTTGGCGATGAGGAAGCCGAACAGCGCCGCCGCGAGGACCTGCGCCGGGACCAATATCGCGGACGAGGACCACGCGGATATACCCGCTCGGATGAGCGAATTCGAGAAGACGTGAGTGATCGCCTGACAGACAACCCAATCCTCGATGCCTCGGACGTGGAGGTTTCCGTCATTAACGGCGAGGTCACCCTGAATGGCCACGTTGACAGCCGTTACTCGAAGCGGCTGGCCGAGGACATCGCGGAGGATGTCTCCGGTGTTCGCCATGTGCAAAACAATCTCCGAGTACGCGAAAACCGAGAATCCATCTCGGGCACCTATTCCGGTATAAGTGAGCAAGGCGCGACATCGGATGCCGGCCGGATCTCGCAATCGGGTGTGAGTGGATCGAGCGGAACCGGGAGCACCCGCGGCGTCATGGCTGGCACAACTACCGGCGACACGTCTGGCAATGCAAATACCGGCACTGCGACAACACGCACAAACCGGTAGGCGCCAAAGCAGTGAAAGGGATGAACAATGGGGGGACCTACGTCCCCCCATGTCTCACGCCCTGATCCGCGAGTATCTTGAAATCGGCGTTTTGCCGGCCAGCCACCCCGGCCCCTATGTCGCGGGAAATTCGATCCCCGATACCCAAGCGGTAATGAAGGCCATCCCAATAGTTGTCGTCATTGTCAGTAATCGGGCTGGCCCGCATGAAATCCAGAGCGAGCATGCTAGGCATGGAGCGGGAAATCTGCGCCACGCGCCGCTTGCATTCGGACCACACAAGCGCGCCCGGCGTGGCGGCCGGAGGTATGAGCATGTGATTATACGGAACGAAGAAGACTAACTTTCGCGTGGCAGAAGGGAAGCGCCTGAGCTCCAACTCCAGGGTCTCCAAGGCAGGGTAACGCCATGACGGGAGCGGCCCAGAGCGTTCACCTCGGGGTATGTTCGGGCCTTCTCGTTGCAGGTGCTCGGCAACGCGCGCCGGGTCGTATTCGCTGTCAGGCGGCACAAAGCTCGTAAAGCCGTCCCTGCCGTACACCGGCCTCTTCATGCCCATCAGTATCCCGAACAATTGGCCGGCTTCTTGAATGGCGTACATGTTCAGCATGTGCGCATATCCTGCCCATTGGCTTTCGCCGTACATCCAAGAGGGAAAGGGGCGCGGCGTAAGTCTTAGATAGCTTTCCCCGGTGACGCACCAGCGCACGTCAAGCCCCACCAGCACGAAGCGCGCATTTGGGTGAGCCCGCCGGAATACATTCATCAATCGCGCCTGTTCGTACACCGTTGCATCATTCATCGCGAGATTCGCGAAATGGGCGCCCAAGGCCTGATTGAGAACGACGGGTTGCAGCAACCGGCTCGTTGACGTTCCAAAAATGGCACTGTCGAACCGTGCTGCACGTGCAAGAGCAGGAAATGCAAAGCGAGCGTCGGTTGCGACGGGCCAACGCTCCGCCGGCAGTGAGAGAGGCAGCGTGTCGAATGGATCAACAAGGACAACAAAACCGTAGAGTATGCTCACGCACAGGAGTGCCGTAAAAAGTGAGCACAGAAAGAAGCCGCGCCAGGACTGGCGGTCAGAATTGAAAATAAATGAACGCATTCGGCAAGCGACCGCCAACAAGGAGCAGAAGAAACGCCAGACCGGCGCCGGCTGGCACCGCCAGCCATGGCCTTGGGCGTAGCCAGGTCAGCGCAGCCTCCTGGCTGGTAGGACCGATCAAGGCCACAGCTGTGCCGGCCGCCAGCGCCAGCACATACTCCCGATCCAGGCTGATCTGCCCGAGCCCATGCCAGCCCAGCATGGACCCCAGGATCTGCCCAGCAAGGCTAAAACTCTCCGCACGAAACAAGACCCAACCGCCCATAACGAACAACAGGGTCGCAACCCATGCGACAGCACGTGGCAGTGGGAATCCCATCCAGCGCCAGGCGTGATTGACGGCAAGGCCCAATCCGTGCAGGCCGCCCCAGACAACGAATGTCCAGGCAGCGCCATGCCAAAGCCCGGCCAGCAGCATCGTAGCAAGCAGATTAGTTAGCTGCCGCGCCGGCCTGCAGCGATTGCCGCCAAGTGGAATATACAAATAGTCACGCAGAAACCGTGACAAGGTCATGTGCCAGCGGCGCCAGAAATCTCGAACCGATAGAGCCCGATAAGGCGCCTCAAAATTGAAAGGCAGGCGCAGTCCAAGCATTCGCGCCATACCGATGGCCATATCCGAATAGCCAGAAAAATCGAAATAAATTTGCAAGGTGTATGCGCCACACGCGACCCAGGCCTGAGCGGCCGAAAGCGGGTCGCTGGCTGCCGCATGAAAAAGCGGGTCGCTTACCATCGCCAATGTGTCAGCAAAGAGCACCTTCTTGCAGAGGCCGAGGATGAAAAGGGCAAATCCGCGGGAAAGATTTTCCCACATCTCCGGTCTTCGCGGATTCTCAGCGAATTGAGGGATGATCTCGTTGTGCCGCACGATGGGTCCAGCAATAAGCTGGGGGAAAAAGACCACGAATAGCGAGAAATCCAACAGCTTGTAGGCATGTGCCTGTCCGCGCCGGAGGTCGATCAAATAAGAAATCTTCTGGAATACGAAAAAGCTGATGCCCAATGGCAAAATCAGGTGCCACGCGGTCCAGTCTTCACTAAGGAGGCTGTACCATGTCCCCCGCAGAAAATCCGCATATTTGAACAGCCCGAGAACGCCTAGGTTCATCGCGACACCAAGCAGTGGTAGACTACGAATCCGAGTAGCCTCGAACCACTTTGCAATGCCCCAGTTGGCTAGCGTCAATCCGACGAGCAAAGGCACCAGACGCCAGTTCCACCAGCCGTAAAAGAACAGCGACGCGAACACCAGAAAGACGTGCCGCGCCGTGCATTTTGGCGCCAACGCATAATATCCACCAACCACTGCCGGCAGGAAAAAGCAGACAAAAATTTGCGAGTTGAACAGCATCCGGATTAGTGGAGCGTCTCCAGCAATCCTGCGATCAGCGCAGCACGCGGCCCGAGGTCACGCCAGATGATATGCTCGTGGCTGGCATGTGCACCGGCTCCCGGGCAGCCCAGGCCGTCGAGAGTCGGGATACCCATGGCGGCAGTGAAGTTGCCGTCCGACCCGCCGCCGCGATGTTGTTTGGGCAAATCGAACCCGATCTGGGTAGCGAGTGCGCTCGCCGTTCCATGCAAGGACCGGATATCGGATGTTTCAGCAAAGGGTGGTCAATTCATTCCGCCCGCGACAATAACACGACAGCCGGGAGTACGCGCGGACAAGGCCAGCACCATCGCCTGCATGCGCTCACCGTCCTCTACCGTGTTCACGCGCAGATCGATTTCACAGCCCGCATCCGGAGCAATCACGTTTGGTCGCGTGCCACCCCAAACCGGCGCAACGTTCAAGGTTATGCCACGCTCCAGATCCACCATCGTGTCTATCGTTTGGATCTGGTGCGCCAACTCAACGATAGCCGAGGCGCCGTCCTGAAAATTGCCCCCCGCATGCGATCCGCGTCCCGAGATCCGCATCGAGAAACGACCGACACCCTTACGGGCGGTGACACAAGCCCCGCCGGCTCCGGCGGGTTCCGGGATCAGTACCGCGACGGCGTCTGCCGCTTCGCGCTCAATAAGTTCGCGGCTGGTCGGGCTTCCGACCTCCTCATCCGGGGTCAACAGAAGCACGATGGGACTCGCTGTGTCCACACCCTGTCGCAAAATGGACCGGACTGCGTGCAGCGCGAGAAAGCTGCCGGACTTCATGTCGTAAATCCCTGGTCCATGGGCCTTTTCGCCATCTAACCGGAACGGCATCGCTTCAAGCGTCCCGTGGGACCAGACAGTATCAAGATGACCCGCGATCAGGACCGGCTTACCCGTGCCGCCGGTACGGGCGATGAGATTGTCGCCAAAACCACCCCGGCCAGGAATCCGGGTCACGTCCGCCCCAGCACGGCAAAGCTCCTGTTCAGCCACGCTCATCAGCCGGTTGACTGCGATCGGGTCGGTGGTGGGCGTCTCCAGTTCCACCCACAATGCGAGCTCTTTCAGCAGAGCGTCGGAGGAGCCCACGTCGGTCTGTGGCATTCAGTTACTCATGGCGGTTGGTGCTGCGGCGGTGTTTGCGCGGAACCGGGCACATTGTCTATCGCCTGGACCGAAGGTGGATCGTCGGCGGTTGACCTGGCGCACGGCTTTCCTCACAAGCGCGGCTTGAACCAGCGGAAATCTCTCATGGCCTTTGAAGACCTCGCCGTCGGGGAGACGGCAAGCTTGGGAAAAACGATTACCGAAGCCGACATCCTGATGTACGCGGCTGTCAGTACCGACACCAATCCGGTTCACCTGAATGCCGAAGCAGCAAAGGACTCGATTTTCGGCGAGCGGATCGCGCATGGAATGCTCTCGGCCGGTCTGATCAGTGCCGTCCTCGGCACCAGGCTGCCTGGTCCCGGAACCATCTACATGGGCCAGACACTCCGCTTTCGGGCCCCCGTTAAGATCGGCGACACGGTGACCGCGACTGTGGAAATCACCGCGCTCGATCCGGCAAAAAAGCGCGCCACTCTTAAGACGACATGCACCGTATTCGGGAAGGCCGTGATCGAGGGCGAGGCTCACGTTCAGGTGCCCTGAGTGCACATCGTCCGGGACTGGCGAAATCTTCCGTCCGACCTCCGCGGCGCCACGGTTGCGCTCGGCAATTTCGATGGCGTCCATCTCGGTCACGTGGCGGTGTTGCGGGCGGCTCACAGCGCGCGACCGGACGCGCCGCTGGCTGTGCTGACGTTTGAACCGCACCCACGCGAGTTTTTTCGACCCGATGATCCGCCTTTCCGCCTCACACTTTCGGCCGAACGGGCCAGCCTGCTTTTTTCACATGGAGTTTCAATACTCTATGAGTTGCCTTTCAACCATGATTTCAGCTTGATGCCCCCGGATTCCTTCGTCACAGGCATTCTCCACCAGCGGATCGCCGCGCTGCATTTGGCCTCAGGGTTGGATTTCGCTTTCGGTTACCGCAAGACGGGAAACACCGCTTTTTTGAGCAGTCGGGCGGAGGCACTCGGCATGGGCCTGACATTGGTGCCCCCGGTGAGTGACGCCGAAGGTCCCCTCTCCTCCAGCCGGATACGGCGGGATTTGCGCGACGGTTATCCGGAGCGAGCGGCAGTTGAACTTGGGCGACCCTGGGCCATTCGGGGCGTTGTCATGCATGGCGACGAGCGAGGGCGAACGATTGGGTTCCCGACTGCCAATGTGCCCCTCGGGCGGCATCTCGAGCCGGCCCGGGGGGTTTATGCCGTGACGGTCCGATTGCCGGACGGCGCGGTCCGGGGTGGTGCAGCCAACATCGGACGGCGCCCCACTGTCAGCGCGGGCGTGGAGAGCAGGCTGGAAGTGAACATTTTCGATTTCGCGGGGGACTTGTACGGGTCCGAGGTGATGGTGGCGTTGCACGCCTACATTCGCCCCGAGCAGAAATTTCCGGGCCTTGAAGCGCTCAAGGCACAGATTGCTGCCGATGTCACGCAGGCGAGGCAGATCCTTGACGGCACCGCGCCCGCATCCCCATAGTCCGAGCTATGCAAATGGGATACAGGCGGGCGCGAATTATCCACCCGGCGGATCGCTGACCGCCGGGTACATAAAACGCGCACCCCCCATTCAGCGGCCCCGGGCCGCCCGGATTTTCTGATGACCCAATCCCAGCGCGACTACCGCGACACCGTGTTTCTGCCGCGCACCAGTTTTCCCATGCGCGGCGAGCTGCCGAAGAAGGAACCGCGCATCCTCGCCCGCTGGGATGCCATGGACCTCTGGGGGCAACTTCGCGCCGCCTCCAAGCGCCGCCCGAAATTCATCCTTCACGACGGCCCGCCTTACGCCAACGGCAACATCCATATCGGCACCGCGCTGAACAAGATCCACAAGGACTTTATCAACCGTACGCGGCAGATGGCGGGGTTCGATGCGGACTACATCCCCGGCTGGGACTGCCACGGCCTGCCGATCGAGTGGCGGATCGAAGAGCAATACCGCAAGGCTGGTAGGGACAAGGACGCAGTGCCGATCCTGCAGTTCCGAGCCGAATGCCGGGAATACGCGCGGCACTGGATGGGCGTGCAGCGGGATGAGTTTCGCCGCCTCGGCGTCGAAGGCGCCTGGGACCAGCGCTATTCCACTATGGACTTCCCCTCCGAGGCGGCCATCGCTGCCGAGATCGGCAAGTTCCTGCTGAACGGCGCGCTCTATCGCGGCCTTCGCCCTGTCATGTGGTCGCCGGTGGAAAAAACCGCGCTGGCCGAAGCCGAGATCGAATACCATGACCACAAATCCACCCAGATCTGGGTGCGCTTCCCCGTCATCCGTTCCCCCTCCCCCGATCTCCGCGACGCGGCGGTCGTCATCTGGACCACCACGCCCTGGACCATGCCCGGCAACCGCGCCATCGCAGCCGGACAGGAGTTTGAATACGCGCTGATCTGCGTGGACAGCGTGGCGGAGGGATCCCTCGTCCGTCCGGGGAACAAGTTGCTGGTCTCGCTAGCCCTTCTCCCTCAATTCCTGGCCGAAACGGGGATCGCCACTCACCACGTTCTCGGCGTTCTGAAGGGCGTGGAACTGGAGGGCACAGTCTGCGCGCATCCCCTGCGCGGGCGCGGCTACGACCACGACGTACCGGTTCTGTTCGCCAACTTTGTCACCACCGCGGCCGGCACGGGCTTCGTTCACGTCGCGCCGGGCCACGGCGAGGAGGACTTCGACCTTGGCCGCGCCAATGGGTTGGACGTGCCCGAAACGGTCGGCGATGACGGCACCTTCAATCCCTGGGTGCCGCTGTTCGCGGGCGTGCACGTCTATAAGGCCGCCGAACCGGTCTGCGCCGCCCTGAAAGAAGCCGGCGGTCTGCTCGCGCGCGGCACGCTGGTTCACTCCTACCCGCATTCCTGGCGCAGCAAGGCGCCGCTGATTTTCCGCGCGACCCCGCAATGGTTCATCCGCATGGATGGGCCCGAGCGAGATTCGCGCCAAGGCCCTCGCCGCGATCGACGCAACCCACTTCGTGCCCGACTCCGGACGCAACCGCATCGCCAGCATGATCGCCGCCCGCCCCGACTGGTGCGTCAGCCGGCAGCGCGCCTGGGGTGTGCCGATCGCCGTATTCGTGGAAAAGCGCACGGGAGAGCCATTGCGTGATCCCAACGTCGTCCAGCGAATCGTCGACACCTTCGCCACCGAGGGCGCCGACGCCTGGTATTCTTCCCCGCCCGAGCGCTTCCTCGGCGAAGGCCGCAATCCCGACGATTATGAACAGGTGAAGGATATTGTGGATGTGTGGTTCGAGAGCGGCTCGACCCATGCGTTCGTGCTGGAGGACCGTGGACTCCCCTGGCCAGCAGACCTCTATCTCGAGGGTTCGGATCAGCACCGCGGATGGTTCCACACCTCATTACTTGAGGCGATCGGCACGCGCGGACGCGCACCGTTCAGGGCGCTCGTGACGGATGGCTTTGTGATGGATGAGCAGGGCCGGAAGATGTCGAAATCGCTGGGGAACGTGACGGCACCGCAGGAGGTGGCGGACACGTACGGCGTTGACATCCTGCGCCTGTGGGTAATGATGTCGGATACTACCGACGATCTGCGCATCGGCAAGGAAATCCTGAAGCAACAGGCGGAACTTTACCGCCGCCTTCGCAACACGCTTCGCTGGCTTCTTGGCTCGCTGGAGGGCTTTTCAGAACAGGAGCGTGTGCCGGAGGCTGACATGCCCGAGCTGGAACGCTGGGTGCTGCACCGGCTTACCGCGATCGACGCGCGTATCCGCGCCGCGGTGGGAAGCTACGACTGGACCGGTGTTTACCCGGAACTGCATAATTTCTGTTCCACCGATCTCTCGGCCTTCTATTTCGATATCCGCAAGGACGCGATCTATTGCGACCGGCCGGACAGTCTGCGCCGCCGCGCGGCCCGCACGGTTCTCGATCATTTGCATCGTTGTCTTACGACCTGGCTCGCCCCGGTCCTTTGCTTCACGGCGGAGGAAGCCTGGACCGCCCGCTTCGGCGAAAACGAAACCGTGCATCTGCAACTTTTCCCAACTCTTCCAGCAAGCTGGCGCGACGCGGCACTTGCCGCGAAGTGGGAGGAGATCCGCGAAATCCGCCGTCTGGTAACCGCGGCGATCGAGACCGGGCGTGTCGAGGACAGGTGGGGCTCTTCCCTGCAGGTTCAGGTGACGCTCAATTCTCACCTGCTGGACGAGGACGGCTGGGCGGAGGTCTTGATCGTGTCGCAAGTGCGGCTCGCGCGGCCGGGTGACAATCCGGTGGTGCATGTCGAATCGGCCGGGGGTGGAAAATGCGTCCGCTGCTGGCGTGTGCTTCCCGAAGTCGGCCAGCAGCCTGACCACCCCACCGTTTGTGCGCGCTGCGCCGATGCGGTTGAGTCCGGCCTCGTGTGCCTGCAACCCGCGTGACTCGCGACCGTTACACTTGGCTCGGAATCGTTTCCGGCTTGCTTGTCCTGGCCGCCGACCAGGGGAGCAAACACTGGATTCTTACCGGGCTTGATCTGCCGGTGCGAGCGAACGTCCGGCTTCTGCCGATTCTCGACCTGACAATGGTATGGAATCGCGGGGTGACGTTCGGGCTCCTGAACGGTCTCGGCGAATGGAGCAGCATCGGCCTCGCGATCGTTGCTCTAGTGATTGTGATCGCGCTGGGAGTCTGGCTGCGCCGGGCCGAGACCCGGATTACCGCCATTGCCCTGGGCGCCATTGCCGGCGGTGCGGTTGGCAATATCATTGATCGGCTCAGGTTCGGTGCAGTGGTGGATTTTATCCACGCACATATCGGCACTGTATCATGGTATGTATTCAACATAGCCGACGCGGCGATCGTCTGCGGCGTGGCTGCGCTGCTGATCGCTACTCAGTTTGCTCCCAAAAGGGGGCGGGACGACGCCGGAGACATCCCCGACGGGGACGCCTCCGCAGGCGACAGTCTTGCGAAACACTAGCAGGCATGAGTAATCAATACCTATGCTGCTTGCCTTCCCGAATCGACCTCGCCGGTATTTATCCGCGCTGTGTGCGGTTGCACTGATCCTTCCACTGGCTTCTTGCGGTGGTATGGGCGAAAGCCTTTCTCGGACGTTCGGGTTCACGCGCGATTCGCCGGATGAATTCGCGGTTACCACTCAGGCTCCGCTGACCCTTCCACCCGACTACTCTATTCGCCCGCCGCAGCCCGGTGCTCCGCGCCCGCAGGACGTTCCGGATCGCCTCGCCGCGCAGGAAGCCTTGATCCCGCAGACAGCTCTCGCGTCCAACGGCACGGGCATGAGCGCCGGCCAGGCCGCCCTGGTCCAGGAGGCGGGCCCGCCGGCGCCTGCGAATATTCGCGCCCAGATCGCGCAGGAACAAGGCCGCCTCAACGGTCCCGGACAGAGCTTTGCCGATCGTCTCCTGTTTTGGCGTGCGCCGCAGACGCCCGGAATTGCGGTGAACCCGGAGCTGGAGTTCGAAGCGGCTGAGAGAGAATGCAGCCCTTGGCCAGAGTCCCGAAGCCGGACAGACACCGATCATTCAGCCGCAGCCTCGCGGATGGCTTTCCGGAATTTTTTGAACCGCGGTGGCTTCGCGATGCACCCTCCTCTATAGACGTTGCCGCCGGGCGGCTCGCCGTGCCAGGCTAAGGACAGCATGGCGGCAAATGGCGTCGTCAGGAGACCCGGTTCGCTTGCACGCTTGCTCGGCCTCACCCAGCATGCTCATCGCTCCCGCCAAAGCCGGAGCAGGCCAGAGCGTGAGCGCCCGGGCGAAGGCATTCATCCGGCGGAAGAAGATGGGCGGCTTCACCGATTTTGCCGCCTCGGCCGGAGAAAGCCCTCGATCGGCCGCAAGGCGACCACGATGCAGCCGCTGCAAATGTCCCAGTGCCGCCCGGATAACCCCTACTGGAGTCGCACCCTCCCCGATGGCGAGTTCCAAAGCACGGTCAGCGGTTGTGATATCCCCGGCTGTCGCGGCAAACAGGGCATCATCAAGCGATAGCCCAGCCAGATCGCCTACACAGGAAGCGGCGGCCGTCATCTCGACCGAGCCCCCTGCCCCCACAAACAACGCCAACTTTTCGATTTCGGCCTTTGTCGATGCCCGATCGGCCCCAAGCCTTGCCGCGAGCCAGGCCAACGCTTCAGCGTCAGCGGTAATCCGATCGGCCTGCAGCGTTGCCCGGATCGTCTCCTCCAAGGCACGGCCCTCTTCGGGGTAGCAAGCGATTGCAGCCCCGTCCGCTGCCTTTTCCACTGCGGCCCGCAGCCGAGAGCTGGAGGGCAAGACACCCGCCTCGAGTACCACGAGGGCATCGCCCCGGCCGTTGAAGACAGCGTCCACTGGCTTGGCTGCCGATTCCGGCGTGTCCCGCACCCGCACGACGCGCCGTCCGCCCATAAGTGAGAGGGAAGCCGCTTCATCTGCCAAATGGGCGATATCGTCGCGATCCAGTTCCGTGACGCGAAATGGATCATCGAGGGAACCCGCGATCAGCCTTGTGAGAGCCTCGGCCCGCTCTCGAATGAGCCCTTGGTCTTCCCCATGCAGCAACACCACCCGGCACGTCGCGGGATCCCGTAGAAACGCCTGCACCCGACGGGGATCGAGTTTCATTCCTCAGGTGAGGCCCTGCTGTTTTGCCTGATCGCGGAAGAAGATGGCCAGACGAAGCGATATCTGGTCAGCCATTGCGTCTGCGATCCGCTGATAAGCGGTTTGCGTCCCGAGATCAGCTCCAAAATATTGATTCTGAAAAATATTCACTGCATCCTGAACGCGGGAGTATCCTTCCGTAATGCGCGTCTGCGGTAAACCGCGGCTGACCAGATTCCAGTTTGCATTCCCGAACAGCCGAATGCGGGTGGCGGTGTTGTCCGGCTGAATTCCGATGCCCTCACCTGCGATCCAGTAACTCACGTTCAGGGTGTAAAGAGGCGCAGTGCCCCCGCTCGCACCCTCTAATCGCTGCTGCAGGGCCTGACGCAGTAACTGCCCGGGCCGATCCGGGATGATCGCCACAAAAATCGCCGCAAGCTCGCGCCGCGCAACGCCGGCCGTTCCGCCAGAACTTGGCATATAGACGGGCTGGAAGCCGCATCCGGACAGCGCCGCGACGCTGCCCCCCAGCATCGCGCGGCGGGTCATCCCATACCGCAGTGTCGCGGTTCGTATCACCCGGCCACCACGAAATTGACGATCCGGTTCGGGACGTGGATGCGCTTCACGATTTGCTTCCCTTGCAGCAACCGGGCAACATTGGGCTCCGCAGCAGCGGCTTTCAGAACCGTCGGCTCAGGCGAATCCGGAGGCACAACCACGGTGCCGCGCAGCTTGCCGGAAACCTGCACCGCGATTGTCACCGTTTCCGCCGCGACCAAGTTGGAGTCGGCCTCTGGCCAGGCCATCTCAGCAACCAGAGGCGCATCCGCGTGCAGCCTGGCGTGAACCTCTTCAGCAAGGTGCGGCGACAACGGCCCCATAAGGCGAGCGAGCATCCCAACCGCCTCATGCCGTGCCCAGATCAGCCCCTGCTCGTCCGGGGCACGCTCCGCCTCGGCAATCGCATTCACGAGTTCATGCAGGCGAGCCACTACCACGTTGAACGCAAATGTCTCGATCGCCTCGGTAGTCGCCGCGATGCAGCGGTGCGTCGCCCGGCGAAGCTTATGCGCCGCCGCCCCGAACCGCTCCGGTTGCGGTCCGGCATCGATTCCCTCCAGAGCTTCCGATAAGCGAAAAACGCGCTGCATAAAGCGGAACGCACCCGCGACGCCCGCTTCGGTCCACTCCATGTCGCGATCGGGCGGATTGTCTGAAAGAATGAACCAGCGCGCCGTATCCGCACCGTACCGACCTATAATTGCCTCCGGATCAACGGTGTTGCGCTTGGATTTGCTCATGGCTTCAACGCGGCCGGCAATCACCGGCTCGCCGCTCACCCGGTGTACGGCGGTGCCGTCCGGGTTCTTAATAACCTCATCGGGATACAGCCACCTGCCGTTCAACCCCTCAGCGGTCCGGTAACTCTCATGCGTGACCATGCCTTGCGTAAACAGGCCGGCGAACGGCTCCTCAAGTGCCAGGTGCCCGGTATCCTTCATCGCCCGGGTAAAGAACCTCGAGTAAAGCAGATGCAGGATCGCATGTTCGATCCCGCCGATATACTGATCGACCGGCATCCAGTAATCGACAGCGGCGCGCATTACTGGCCGGTCCGCGTGTGGGCTACAAAACCGCGCGAAATACCAGGAGCTATCCACAAACACATCGAATGTATCGGTCTCCCGCCGCGCCGGCTTACCGCAAGCGGGACACGCAACGTGTTTCCACGACGGGTGGTGATCCAGTGGATTACCAGGGCAACTGAAATCGACGTCATCAGGAAGCTTCACTGGCAACTGGTCATCGGGCACCGGCACCACACCGCAGCTGTCGCAGTGAATGACCGGAATCGGGCAACCCCAATAGCGCTGGCGCGATACCCCCCAATCCCGCAGCCGCCAGTTTACTTCGCCATTCCCCGCACCGAGCTTTTCCAGCTCCGCGATGACCCTGTGCTTCGCGGCCTCAACCTCCAAGCCGTTCAGGAAAGCCGAGTTGAAGATCGTCCCCGGACCAACATAGGCATCATTTCCCACGTCGAAGTCAGCCGGATCGGTACCCGGCGGCAGCACCACCGGAACCACAACCAGCCGATATTTGCGTGCAAAATCCAGGTCGCGTTGGTCATGCGCGGGACAGCCGAAGATCGCACCCGTGCCGTACTCCATCAGCACAAAATTGGCGATCCACACCGGATAGCTTTCTTCCAGGAAGGGGTGCCGAACACGGAGCCCCGTATCGAAGCCGCGCTTCTCGGCCATCTCGATCACGGCCTCGCTGGTGCCCATCCGGCGGCATTCGGCCACGAACTCCGCCGCCCCTGAGTTTTCCGCCGCCACCGCCGCAGCGAGCGGGTGCTCCGGCGCCAGCGCCAGAAACGACATGCCGAACAGCGTGTCGGGTCGGGTCGTATAGACCTCAGCTTCCTCAATGCCGCCTGTGGCCCGATCGAGCGCAAACCGGACGCGGGCGCCCTCGCTTCGGCCGATCCACTTTTCCTGCATCAGCCGCACGCGCTCAGGCCAGCGGTCCAGGGTGTTCAGCGCCTCCAGAAGCTGCGGGGCATAGTGCGTTATCCGCAGGAACCACTGGCTAAGTTGCTTTTTCTCCACCAAGGCGCCGGAACGCCATCCCCGACCTTCGATCACCTGCTCATTCGCCAGAACCGTCCCGTCCACCGGGTCCCAGTTCACCCAGCTCTCTTTCCGCTCAACTCGACCGGCGCGGAGAAAGTCCAGAAACAGCTTCTGCTGGTAGCCGTAATACTGCGGGTCGCAGGTGGCGAACTCTCGTTCCCAGTCAAGCGACAAGCCCATGCGCTTCAGCTCCGCACGCATGGCCGCGATGTTGTCCCAGGTCCATTTCGCCGGATGGATACCCCGCTCCCGGGCGGCATTCTCCGCCGGCAGCCCGAACGCGTCCCACCCCATCGGGTGCATCACCGCATAGCCGCGAGCTCTCTTGTAGCGGGCGACTACGTCGCCCAGCGTGTAGTTGCGGACATGCCCCATGTGGATCTTGCCCGAGGGGTAGGGGAACATTTCGAGGACGTAGTATTTTGGCCTGCTGTCCCTCGGCACATCTTCGACCCGGAAACAGCCGCGCTCAGCCCACACAGCCTGCCAGCGGGGTTCGGCGGCGCGGAAGTCATAGCGCGGGCCGGTTTCAGCGGGGGCGTTCATGACCGCTGTATCGGGCGGCTTGCGGCGGTGCGCAAGCGACGGCGTGCCGGCCTTCGAGCCGCCGGCACCATGCGTGCCAGCCGCGGATCGGGTCAGGCCGTGACTTGTGGCACTGTGACACCGATCATATCGCCTTCCCGCACAATGGCGGCGAGGCGCTCTTCGTTCCAGCTTTCCGTGCCGGCCGGCCGGACGGGCAGCACCATCCAGCGGTAATCGGCCGTGCTGTCCACCACCCGGATGCGGATGCCATCGGGAAGCACCGTCCCCCATTCGGCGATCAGACCTCGCGGGTCACGAACGCCGCGGGCGCGATAGGCGGCGGATTTGAACCAGAAGGGCGGATATCCAAGCACTGCCCGCGGATAGCAGCTGCATAACGTGCAGACCACGAGGTGATGCAGTTCTGGCGTGTTCTCCAGCACACCAAGAGGTGGCGCGCCGCGCATCGAAATGCCGAGCGCTTCCGCCGCCCGCGTTCCGTCCTCTAGCAGGAGCGTGCGGAAAGCCGGATCAACCCAGGCCCTCGCTACCATGGACGCCCCAAGAGCAGGAGAGGCGCGATCGGTGATGGCGATGCGCTGTGCGATCTCGGCCGGGGAGGCTAGTCCCTTGGCAGCGAGTATGCCGCGGAGTGCAACCAGCAGCTTCGCGCCGTCGGTTTCGATCAGGGTGGTCATGTGGGCTCCAGCCAGTGTTCGAAGATTTCTACTATCACCTGGTCCCCTGTCCTGCCTTCGTGCCACAGGGCGGGCTGGTCGAATGCCACATGATAGAGCGGGCACCGCTCGGCAGGGCGGGCGAAGGCAAGCTTCTCCGGGTTCGGAAACGCGCCCAAATGGCGCACCACTCTCCCCTTTTCTCCCCGCAGGTAATGCGGTGTGCGGACGTGGCAGGGGCCGTCCAGCTCCGGCCAGTGATTCCTCACCCGCACTGCAGCACCCGGGGGGAAGGCGGCCATCACACCCCCTCCAAGGCTGCCGACAGCTCGGCTTCGGTGACAATGCCCTTGCGAAGCAGCGTATCGGTGATCGAGCGTATCCAGCGCTGGTAGTAACTGAGGCGGTGGTAGTCGGCTTCCGGGATCGCCTCGATTCCCCGGCGGAGTTCATCCACCGTCATCAACCCCTTCTGGGCGAGCACTTGCCGCAACGCGTCCACCTCCTTGTCGAAATCGGTCAGGACGTGCGGCTCGGTATCGACGGGCTCGCACATGAATTTCGACACGCCGCCCAGGTCGTGATGGGCGCGGGGAGTGTCCTTGTCCATAAGGTCAACTCTAAACTTCCGGCTTGCCGAACGCCACTGCGTCGCGCAGCATGGGACTCATGAGCGCGGTCCTTCAGTCCCTCTCCTCAACGGAAACAGAAGCCGAGGAATGGCGGCTGCGCTGTGACATGGCGGCGGTGTTCCGTGTCGCCGCGCGGCTCGGCTGGAACGAGCAGATCGGCAACCACAATTCGCTGATGCTGCCCCTGGGAAGATTGGATGAGCGCCCGCTGTTTCTGATCAACCCGCGCGGCTATTTATTCCAGGAGCTCCTAGCCAGCTCTCTGATCGTCTGCGATCTGGACGGGAGGGTGGTGCGGGGCAAAGGCGAACTTCGCAAGGTTGCGTTCCACATCCACGCCCGCATTCACTTGCACAACCCTCAGGCAGTATGCGTGCTGCACGTTCATCCGCGCTGGCTCACCGCCCTTTCCATGCTGGAGGAACCGGAGCTGGCGCTGGTGCACCATAACAACACGCTGCTCAATGATCGCATCGTGGTGGACCGCAATGGCATCCGGCCGGTGCATGACAACGATGAAGGTGACCGGATCGCCAAGCTGTTCGGGGACAAGACGATCATGGTAATGGGAGGCCATGGTGTGACCGTCGCTGGCCCGACTGTGCATGATGCATTCGACGAGCTGTACATCGCCGAGCGGACGTGCATGTATCAGCTTACCGCCATGGCGACCGGGCAGAAGTTACGCCGATTCCCCGAATCGTCACGCCGCCACTTCACGGGGCCGTGGGGGGAGCGTATCGATGCACGTCTGCACCTTGATGCGTGGCGACGCGTTCTGGATCGCGAAGAACCCGACTACGCCACCTGAGCCATAGGAATCCGAAGCCCATGCACGCGCGTTTGACCGGACCAATCACCCCGCTGGCAATGGCGACCTTTCTGTCGCTGGGCCTGTTCGGTTACGCGGCATGGCTGACATCGATTGTATTCTGCGCGGAAGCCGGAATGCGCCCGCTGCTGGTGGCCGCCGCAGTGTTCTTTCCGGTAGGGATCGTTCACGGGATCGGAGTTTGGTTCGGAGGATGGTAGAATAGGTCAGTTCTCCTCTTCCCGGGCATCCGCCATGGCCGCGAGCGTCGGGAAGCGGAAATCCCATCTGACTCCCGCTTGAGGGGGCGTCGTCGCACCCCATCCTTCGGCGCCCACGCGCCGGTCGATCCAGCATGACGCCAGCCCTGCGGCGTTGGCCGAGGCGTGGTCATGGTACAGACTCTGCGCAGTGTGTAGGATGTCAGATCGGGCAAAGCCCATTTCATGCGCCCGCGCGATCAGGTAGTCGAAGTTGCGCGGATCGGGCTTGTAGGAGCCGATGTCCTCGGCCGTGAAGACTGCATCGAAATCAACGCCCAGCTTTGGCAACGAGCCGGCAAAGCTCTTGCGGTCAACGTTCGAAAGTATCACCAGCCGGTAATGACGTCTTAGCCGTTGGAGCGCCTCCGCCGTATCGGAAAAAACCGGCCAATCCGGCACCGAGGCACTGAAGCGGCGGTCCGCCCCTGGATCGGGCTTAGCGCCCCATTGCCCCGCCAATTGCCGATGCACCTCCGCCAAAAGCTCGGAATATCTCATTGCAGGAGTGTCCTGCTCCTGGCGTGAACTCGGCTGCGGCAAACGCTTCCAGGGCGGCTTCGCGTGTCAAACCGGAGCGCTCGGCCGTTTTTTGGAGCGCGGCCCAGAGACCGCTCTCCCAATCGATTAGCGTGCCATAGCAGTCAAAGGTCAGAATTCGAAAGTCGGACAACCGCATTTACCACCCTCGCGCCGCCAATTGGGCCAGCCAGGCGCGAACACCCGCCGGATCGCCAAACGTGTCGGCCACCATCATGCCGATCCCGCCCATGGCCTGCACCACGTCAATCGCATCCTCATCGGTCACATCGTCGCCCATGAAAACGGGCAGTCGTCCGGCAAAGGGCGGCCGGGCCATGACCGTCTTCACGCCCACCCCTTTGTCGATATCGTTGGGGCGCACTTCCCAGGCCATGTGGGCCGGAACCAATGCAAAATCCGACGACCCGGCCACCAGTGCGGCCAGTGTCTGGCCGAGCTGCGGGCCAGCCGCTGGAGTTCTACGGAAATGCAGAACGAACCCGCGTGCCTTCCGCTCCAGCAGGGTGCCGGGGTGCGCTTGGGCCAGCCGCTCGGCAGCAGTCAGCCAGTCGGGCGGGATTTGCGTCAGGGCGGGACGCTGTATTGCCCCATCGGGAGCATGACGGACCGCGCCACCATGTTCGCCCGCGATAGCCTGCGGAACATCCCCGAAAAGTGCGGCGACTTGCTCCACAGGGCGGCCGCTGATCATTGCTAAGGCCCCGTTCACGCGTTGCTTCAGCGCACGCAGTGTACCGGGCAGTTCCGGCGGGATCACCACGTCCATCGGCGTGGAAGCAAAATCGAGCAGCGTCCCATCCACATCAAGCAGGAAGGCCATCCGGCCCGGCGGGGGCAAAGTCGGCAGCGTCAACTGCAGCCGACCAGCCGCACGTTGTAGACCGGGTTCTGCAGCATCGAGACCCAAGGCTCGTGGGCGAGGCTCCAGCCCTTGAACCCAGGCTCGTCCTTGTGCCCATCGGTGATCACCAGGAGTGCGGCTGCATCAGCGGGTTGATCAGACGGACGAACCACACATGCCTGAACCTGGATGGACAGCGAATCATATTCTACGGTCTGACCCACCTTAACGGCCAACTTCTGACTGGCCGCATTGATCTTGTTCAGCACCTGGATGTCCGCCATGCCAGCCGGCACCCATTTATTGGGCCATAGCGCAGCAGACGGCTGGTCGGCCTGCGACGACAGCTCCGGTGACGGCGCGGGGCCAGGACTCTGCGCGCCACGAGTTGCAGGCTCTGGTTCTGCTGAATCAGGCAAAAGCAGCGGGGTCGACCCGACCAGCGGGGCAGGCTGGTCCCGTGAGGCGTCGGGATAGGTGACTCCGGGCGGGAGGAGTGGTGTAGGCGAGCCCTGAGCCACAGCCGCCACCGGCAGAAGCAGCAGGGCCCCGGCGAGGGATGGACCGATCGGCGCCATCAGTCCCGCTTGGGGCTTTCCAGCCCCTCCACCATCGCCAAAAGCAGTTGGCGCATCGCCCGTTCATCCACGCCCATCAGAACGGCATCCTCAAATACGTCCTGCAGCGTCTGCGACACCTCGGCATGATTTTCAGCCAGCATCTTCAATTTCTCGCGGCAGGAGAGCGGCGTTCCGTCGGGCTGAGGCCAGGTTTGGGGAGCAGGGGGGATCATGGCTTCAGCGGCGCGATCTCTGGCGTGGATTGTCCCGAGCTGCCAGCGGCATTTCCCTTTGGCCCGCTGCCGGTCATGGCGCTTACCATATTGGTGGCGCTGAAAATAAACTTGCCTAGCAGATCTTCCAGGCTGATGGCACCCTGGGTGGTACTGGACGGTTTGACCAGGCTGCAACATCGTCTCGCTCGCCCCAGGCTGCACCGACAGATACTCGCCGCCGAGCAGGCTTTCAGAGGATACGGTGATGCTGCTGTCCTTGGGCAGCGCGATCCCTTGCTCAATCATCATCCTCACATTGGCCAGATAGGTCTTCGGGTCGATGCTGGCACCCTCGACGACGCCGATCTTTACTCCGGCGAGCCGCACATCCGCGCCGTTGTTCAGCCCAGCGATACTGCTGAACCTGGCATAGAGCGGGTAGCCTCCGGACACGCTGGTTTGCCCCGAATGAGCGATGGCGTAGCCAAGAAATCCGACCGCGACGATCAACACCACGAGGCCGGTCAGCACTTCAGCAGCATTGCGGCGGACCATCAGCTTTCCGGAGTCCAGGCTTCGTAATCCCCCGTGGCGCGAGCGCGCTGGCCCCCCTCGTAATCATGGCCAGGGGGCCGGTAGCTGCCTGGAGTGCCGGTCGGATTCGGGACATGCGGCCGTTGCCAGGAACGTCGTGTCGACCCGGGCAGTGGTGCCTCCGTCGTGTACCGCAGCCACGCGTCCCATTCAGGTGGCACCTTGGTAGCCTCGGGGCTGCCAACGTAAATGACCCAACGGCGGACGCGCAGTCCTCCTGCCCGCGGTTTCCGTTCTTCGTAATAGACGTTGCCGGCAGCGTCCGCTCCGACACGCCGGCCATGGAACCATGTGAACAGTCTCGTTCCCGTGTGCATGTGGTCGGATATACGAAGTCACATCGCGCCGGTCCACCGGCGCGCAGTTGCGGGTCGCTAATGGATCTCCCCGGACCGCCTGATGGCCTCGCGCAATTTCGCCGGCGTGAAATCGGGCGCGCGGCAGACATCCAGAATGACCTCCTCTCGCCGGGCGATCAGGTTAATGGCATCCGGGAGCTTCCTGATCGATTCAGCGGGGATCACGACGGCACCATGGCGGTCCGCATGGACCACATCGTCGTGGGCGACGTTCATCCCATGCACGTTCACCGGCTTGCTGAAGTCGACCATGTGGACCCAGGCATGGCTCGGTCCCACGCAGCCGCCTATGATCTGAAAGCCTTCTGCCCAGGCATCGATATCCCGGTACGACCCATTGGTAACGCACCCGAGGGCGCCGAGCGCCTTGTGTACTGTCGAGTGCACCTCCCCCCACCAGGCGCCGTATCCGGGCGTGTCGTCCAGGTCCTGAAGCACGATAATTGTGGGCAGATCCGCATCAGCGACATAGTCGTACCACTCCAGGCGATTCGCGACGTTTCCGCGGGGCTGCTCCTTGGCCCGGATCATGCCCACACGTGCCAGGCCGACGATCGGCGGCAGCTTAGGCTCGATCGGCACCAGCGGCTGTGTGGTGAAACCGATCGTCCGGCGCTCCGGGTCGGTGATCTCAAGCGCGTTGCAAATCGTGGGCGTGTCCCACTGCTTCAGCGCCTCGAGGTCCGCTCTGCTGAAGGGCCGGTCCGCCATTCTCTCTACTCCGGTTGCTCTGCGGTTCTTTCTTGCACCGTGACGGCTTGTCTGGAAAGAAGGGCCTCCCGAAGATGCGGAGTTTCGGTTGATGGCATTTCCACGCAAGCGTGTTCTGGTCACCGGCGGCGCCGGGTTCCTGGGTTCCCACCTCTGCGAACGCTTGTTGGCGGATAGAAATGACGTGCTCTGCGTGGACAATTACTTTACCGGACGCAAGGACAACATTGCGCATCTGCTTGGCAACCCGCACTTCGAGGTGATGCGCCACGATATTACCTTCCCCCTGTATGTCGAGGTGGACCAGATATACAATCTCGCCTGCCCGGCTTCCCCGGTGCACTATCAGTTCGACCCTGTGCAAACCACAAAGACCAGCGTAATTGGTGCCATCAACATGCTTGGCTTGGCGAAGCGTGTCGGTGCGACAATTCTGCAAGCTTCCACGAGCGAGGTGTATGGCGACCCCACGGTGCACCCCCAGACCGAGGATTACCGCGGCAACGTCAATCCGCTGGGTCCACGCGCCTGCTATGACGAGGGCAAGCGTTGCGCGGAGACGCTGTTTTTCGACTATCTGCGAGAGCATAAGGTTCGGATCAAAGTCGCACGGATATTCAACACCTATGGGCCTCGGATGCATCCCGATGATGGAAGAGTGGTATCGAACTTCATCGTTCAGGCGCTCCGAGGGCAGGACATCACCATCTATGGCGACGGACGTCAGACGCGTGCCTTCTGCTTCGTCACCGACCTGATCGATGGCCTTGTAAGGTTTATGAACAGCGGCGAGGATGTCGCTGGTCCGCTTAATTTTGGCAATCCGCAGGAATTGACCGGTACTCAAACTGGCCGAGATCACGATTAAGGTTACTGGAGCAAACTCAAGAGTTATTCACCAGCCACTGCCTCAGGACGATCCGATGCAGCGCTGTCCGGATATAAGCCGGGTCGGAGCTATGTTGGACTGGAAACCGCGGATCAGCCTTGAGGACGGACTGCGCCAGACGATCGTTTACTTCAGGCAGTTGTTAAACGAACAGCAGGTTGCATAACATGCGAACCAAGCGCGTCCTGCATGTTCTGAAATATTATTGGCCTCAATTCGCCGGAGAGGGCGTGTTCCTCGAACGCTGCGCTCCCTTCATGCAGGCGCTCGCACCCGCGGTGGAGCATGAGCTACTAGCAACGGTGACGAGCAGCCCTTCTGAACCACCTGCGGGGTGCTCGTCGCTCTCCCGAGTGTATTACCTGAGCCGAAAGCAACTTTCAGGATGGCGCCATCAGCTGGCTTTGCTCGCGTGGTTTATCCGGCATCTGCATCGCTTCGATGTCGTGCACTTTCGCACTCACGCTGACTGGCGCTTTCTCAGCTACTTCGTGGTAAAGCTTTGTCGCCGACGACTGGTATTGTCCGCGACCCTTGACGACAGCCCCCCGGCCTTGACGCGGCAGTATCGTCGCTCCACTCAAGGCTTGGTGAGGCGGCTGTTTCGGGTATTCGATGCATTCGTGACCATAAGCCCGAAACTGTATAACGAAACCATCGCCTCTCTGCCTGACAAGCGCTGTGAGATGATTCCATGTGGCATCACGCTGCCGGAAACGATCGGTCGGCGTCATGAGATACGGCGGTCGCTCGGGCTTGCAGATGACACCCTAGTACTCATCTTCGTCGGCGGGCTTTGCTTGCGCAAAGACCCCCTGTTCCTCGTCGAGCAACTTCCGAATATTCTGCAGCGACACCCCGATACATGCCTTTTGCTTGTCGGACCGGAGCTGGAAGGGAACTATGTGGCTCAGCTTCATGACACCGTCAGGCGCGAAAATCTCTCTGCACACGTGATCTTTGTTGGACAGGTCGCTGACCCTCATCCATATTTTCAGGCTTCCGACATTATGGTTTTCAGCTCCTTGCGGGAGGGCTTTGGCACGGTCGTGCCAGAGGCGCAGGCAAACGGTCTTCCTGTCGTTGTTCGCCATCTGCCTGGCGTTAATGATCTTTTTGTAAAGAACGGCGAAACCGGCTTTCTCTTCACGGATGCCGCGGGGTTTCAGGAGGCCGTCGCCCGCCTCGCGGCTGATGCAACGCTTCGGGGTGCGGTAGGTGAACGCGCACGCACACTCGTCCGCAAATCCTTCGATATGGCGAGCGTCGCACGACGATACCTGGGCGTGTATGGATTGCCTGTCCCAGAGGAAAGTTCAGCTGCCGTTCGCGGCACTGAAGACATGCGTTTCCTAGGCAGTGATGCTTCAATTATCAATCGCCCGTTCAGGGAAGAGGCGGTGATCAGTCCCCGACAGCGGCCGATACTGCTTACGCTGGTCGATGCCGAGGAAGCGTTTGACTGGAGCCTTCGTCCATTTTCGCGTGTACCCGCAGATGTGAGCTCAATGCGCGATCAGGAGCGCGCCCATCGCATATTTGAAAGGCATGGGGTCACCCCGACCTATATGGTTGACTACGCTGTTGCAGCGCAGCAGGAGGGATGTGCGCCTCTGCTAGAATTGCTTGCAGACCGGCGCTGCGACATAGGCGCACAATTGCACGCATGGGTGACGCCGCCATTTCAGGAAGAGCTGAGCGCGCGGAACAGTTATGCCGGAAACCTTGGCGTAGTGCTCGAATATGAGAAGACTCGAATTTTGACAGAGACAATCGAGGCAGCGCTTGGCGTGCGACCACGAATTTTTCGCTCCGGACGGTTCGGCGCAGGGTCGCGCACGGGAGATGTCCTGAAGAGGCTCGGATATCTGGCCGATAGCAGCGTGATGCCAGGTTGGAGTTTCAAGCGACAAGGGGGACCCGATTATGTCGCGATGCCTTCCACGCCGTTTTGGATCGATGCCGAACATACGGTCCTTGAGATCCCGGGAACGGCAGGCTTCGTCGGCAGGCTCGCGAGAGCCTCCGCCTATGTCAAGCGATTGCAATACAGCAGCATCAGTGAGCGCCTTTTTTGGCCTGCGCTAAGTTCCCGTCTTGGTCTGTTAGAGCGGATCAGACTGACGCCGGAGGGTGTTACGTGCGACGAGGCCAAGCGTCTCGTCCGGTACCTGTTTGAGGCCGACGAGCGCGTGTTTGCTTTGACCTATCATTCGCCGTCTCTCCGGCCAGGCTGCACGCCGTATGTCCGCAACGAGCAGGACCTGTTGCGGTTCTTAGGGTGGCTGGACGAATTTTATGATTTCTTTGTCCGAGAGCTGAACGGCGAACTGGTCACGTGGCGGGACGTTTTCGACAGGGTGGCGGACTGCCCCAAGCGTGTTACGACCACGCACGAAGCTATCGTTGCGTAAGTAGCAAGAGTTCTCATGATCGCTCGCGGTGGCAAAGCAATCTATGGTGCTCCACTCGGCATACTGATGCTGGAGGCACGATTTCCGCGCATTCACGGCGACATGGGTAACGCGGCCACCTGGCCATTTCCTGTCCTGTACCGCGTGGTGAAAGGCGCCAGTCCGGAGCGGGTGGTGCTGAACCAGGCAGAAGGATTATTGCAGCCGTTTCTGGAGGCCGCAGCCGAACTGGTGGCTCAGGGTGCCGAGGCGATCACCACGAATTGCGGTTTCCTATCGCTGTTCCAGCGTGAGATCGCCGCGGATGTGCGCGTGCCGGTGGCAACGAGCGCCCTAATGCAGGTGCCCTGGGTGCAAGCCACTCTGCCGCCTGAGCAACGCGTGGGCGTAATCACCGTCAGCGCCGGGTCCCTTACGCCACGCCATTTGGAGGCCGCCGGTGCTGCGTTGGATACGCCGATCGCCGGCACCGAGCATGGGCGGGAGTTCTTTCGTGTCCTGATCAGGGGTGAGAAAGAGGACATGGACGTCACATTGGCGCAGGACGACATCCTGCAAGCGGGTCGTGCCCTGGTCAGCAGTCATCCGGAGGTGGGCGCCATCGTTCTGGAGTGCACCAACATGCCCCCTTACGCTCGCGCTTTGCGAGTGGCCCTCGGTCGGCCCGTTTTCGATATCTACTCCCTCGTATCATGGTTCTATGCCGGATTGCGGCCGCGCCGGTTTGAGAGCACCGAGCGTTCGTGATCCTCGTTTTCGAACCGACCTGGACCGGCACAATGCACGCGCCGGGCAACAGCGCAACGATCCAGGCCATATCGCACGCATTCCCGGAGCAACCGATCCGTGTATTTGCCGAAGCTTCCCATGTCACCGAATTGATGAAGGACCAGGCGCTTACTGACAGGCCGGGCATCACATTCACCCAGATCGTTCTGGAACAAGAATTCCTTCATCGACCCCATATCGTTTCATTCCGGCGCTTCCGCGCGGAACTCGCGGCGATGCGACGAGTCTTGCGTGATGTGCCGGCCGGCGAGCCTTGCCTGCTTATCCTGATATCAGCCACTTCGACAGCAGTTTTTGCGGCTTCGCTGCTCATGCGTCTTTCCTCGCGCAAGCTCGCAGTCCAGGTCGGGCTGCACGGGAACCTCAACGATCTTGCCGGGTGGCGACCGCGTAATCCGTTGGCCCGCAGTCTGGACATGCGCTCGGCAATGATGGCGCGACATCCCGCTCGTCTTCGCTTCCTTGTGCTGGAGCATGCAATCCGAAATGAACTCGCGCGTCGAGCACCCGGGATCGCTGCTCGGACGGATGTTCTTGAACTTCCGATAAACATGGGTGAAAGCGATCAGGTGACAGAAAATCGGCTTACCCACCCGGTGAGAATTGGGTTCGTTGGGCTCGCCACTCAGGCCAAGGGGATTTCCGCATTTCTTGAAGCCGCAAGCCGGCTCAAAATGCGTTATCCGGGCGCTTTGGAATTCCACCTTGTTGGCCGCGTGCCGGACGATGGTGACACGACCAAATTCGCCCTGCTGGACAGTCCTGTAGATCACCAGCATCTCCCGCGGCCGTTATTCTTACGGCGGCTTGGCTCACTCCATTTCGTATTTCTGCCGTACGCGACCGGCGGCTACTACGAGCTGTCGGCAAGCGGGGCCCTCCTGGATGCGATTACGTGGCTCAAGCCATTAATCGCCACTCGAATGCCGCTCACGCAGCATCTGTTCGGGGAATACGGGGACATCGGATATTTGTGCGATAATACTGAACAAATGACCGAGTCAATTGAGCAGGTGATAAAAGGTTTTGATGAAAAGCGGTATGAGGAACAAAAGGAACGGCTAAAACGCGCTCGTCTGGCACGGAAGCCAGAAACTCTTGCAAGGCATTATCGTGAGATTATCCAGCAAGAGTTTCCTGGGTTTTTCGACAAATTTCCATCTGGCAATCGCCAGCCTGAGGCGGCCTGATCGGCTGCAACGGACCGGCAAATACCAGCTCAGCTTTCCTTAGGATATATCCCCGGGTCTGGCGCCATTCGGCAGTAATCGCCTTCACCCGAGAAATGCCCTCGACCGCCGCCGAAAAACCGGCTTCCCTTCGGGGCAGGAGGGACTCGGATATGAAACCCAGAATCGCCATCATGGGAACTGGAGCCGTCGGCGGCTACGCTGGGGCGCATATGGCTCAGGCTGGAGAGGACGTGATCTTCATTGACCCCTGGCCTGAGCATATCGAGCGTATGCGCTCCCACGGGCTGCATATCACGCATCTGACCGGCGAGGACGAGTTCAGCACCGGTCCCGTTCGTGCTCTCCATTTGACCGATGTCCAGCATCTGTCGAAGGAACGCGCGATCGATATCGCCTTTATGTGCACGAAATCCTACGACACCGCCTGGGCCGCGCGCATGATCGGGCAATACCTGGCACCCAACGGCTTCGTGGTATCGCTGCAGAACTGCATGAACGAGGAAACGGTGGCCGCGGCGGTAGGCTGGGGAAAGACGATCGGATGCATCGCCTCCTCCATCACGGTCGAGCTCGTGGAGCCAGGCCATATTCATCGAAACGCCGGCAAGAGCCACGGCCGAGGACATACTGTCTTTCGCGTCGGCGAGGTGCACGGGCGCGTGACGGATCGCGCGGAGGAAATCCGCCGGCTTCTCAATCACGCGGATGGGGCGACGGTAACCACCAATCTATGGGGCGAGCGCTGGTCCAAGCTGGTCACGAACGCAATGGGAAACGGCCTTTCCGCTTGCACGGGTCTGATCACCCGCGACATCCTGCTGAATGACTCACTCCGGCGTTTCGGCGTCCGGCTTGGGTCCGAGGCTATCCGGGTTGGTCAGGCGCTCGGCTATTCTCTGGAGGAAATCCATCACCTGGATCCCGACGTGGTCGCTCTCGCCGGTGAGGGAGACCCAGAGGCAGCCCGCGTTTATGATGATCACCGGTTGACGGAAGCCAGGAAGCCGGGGGGCGCCGCCCACCGTCCTTCAATGGGCCAGGACATGGTGAAAGGCCGCCGCACCGAAATCGAGTTCCTCAACGGCTTTGTGGTTCGAAAGGGCGAGGAAGTCGGGATTTTAACGCCCGCCAACGCCGCTCTGACCAGCATTGTCAAACGGGTCGAGCGTGGCGAGCTTAAGCCCGATCCGCAGCACATCAATGATTTGCGGCTGAACTAATCGTGTCCCACGCCGATTTCGTCCACCTCCGGACCCATTCCGCCTATTCGCTCAGTGAGGGTGCGATCAAAGCTGATAAGATCGCCGCACTGGCGCGCCAGACGGGCATGCCCGCCGCTGCCATCACCGATTCCGGCAATCTGTTCGGTGCCCTCGAGTTCAGCCAGGCTTGCAGCGCGAAGGGCATTCAACCCGTCATTGGCTGCCAGCTCGCACTCACCCGTGAGGACAATTCACGCCTGCCCCCGGATGCCATAGTCCTATTGGCGCAGGATGCGATCGGGCTCGCGAATCTCCATCGGCTTTCATCGCTTGGCTTCCTGGAAACCGACCCGGCGTTGAAACCTCAAATATGTCTGGACACGCTGGCGGCGCACTCGGCGGGCTTGATCCTCCTGACCGGGGGGGCCTCCGGCCCGATCTTCCGGTTGATGGCCGACGGCCAGAAACGGGAGGCCGAGCAGTTGCTTGCCCGGCTCGTTGAAAACTTCCCCGACCGCGTCGCAATGGAACTGCACCGTCACGGGACAGATCAGCAGCGGGCCATTGAACCGGGATTGATCGTCCTGGCCGATAGTGCGAATATCCCACTTGTCGCCACCAACGACTGTTACTTCGCGCGTCCTGAAATGCACGAAGCTCACGACGCTCTGCTTTGCATTGCTGAGGGCAGGCCGCTGTCCGATCCGGATCGCCGCCGGGTCTCGCCGGAGCAATGGTTCAAACCCGCCTCCGAGATGCGCGTGCTATTCGCAGATCTGCCGGAGGCCTGTGAAAACACGCTGGCGATCGCCCGGCGCTGCGCGATCATGGCCGAAGCGCGCAAACCCCTGCTCCCCGTCTGTCCAAAAATCCGCCCCGGCATGTCCGAGGAAGAGACCATCCGCGCCATGGCCCGTGAAGGTCTCGCTCTCCGTTTGGAAGCAATGGAAGCCGATGCGGCAACCCGCACACGGTATAGCCAGCGGCTGGAATACGAACTCGACGTCATCGGCAAGATGGGTTTTTCCGGATACTTTTTGATCGTTGCCGATTTCATTCAGTGGGCCAAGGCCGAGGGCATTCCCGTCGGTCCCGGCCGTGGTTCGGGTGCCGGTTCGGTCGCCGCCTGGGCTCTCACCATCACAGACCTCGATCCAATTCGCTTCAACCTGCTCTTTGAACGTTTCCTAAATCCTGAACGTATATCGATGCCCGATTTTGACATCGACTTTTGCCAGGAAGGCCGGGATCGCGTCATCGAGTATGTTCGCCGCGAGTACGGGGCGGACCGCGTTGCGCAGATAATTACCTTCGGGAAGCTGCAGGCGCGGGCGGCGGTGCGGGATGTCGGCCGGGTGCTGGGCCTCCCATTCGGCCAGGTGAACAAGATCGCCGAGCTGATCCCAAATAACCCCGCAAGGCCTGTGACCTTGAAGGAGGCAATAGCCGGCGAGCCACGCCTGCAGCAGATGCGCGATGAGGACGAAAGCGTCCGCCGCCTGATGGAAATCGCTCTCCAGATCGAGGGCCTCTACCGCCACGCCTCAACCCACGCCGCGGGGCTTGTCATCGGCGACCGTCCGCTGATCGAACTGGTCCCGCTATACCGTGATCCCCGGTCCGACCTCCTGGTGACGCAGGTACTCGATGAAGTATGTGGAGCAGGCTGGGCTGGTGAAGTTTGATTTTCTGGGATTGACGACCCTGACCATCCTGGAACGCGCTGTCGATTTTTTGCACGATCTCGGCATTGAAGTGGATCTCGCGCATCTACCCCTCGATGATACCAGGACATACGAGATGCTGTCGCGCGGTGATGCGGGCGGTGTGTTCCAGTTCGAAGGTCAGGGAATGCGCGATGCCCTGCGGCAGATGCGCCCTGACCAATTTGAGGATCTGATCGCCCTCGGCGCACTCTATCGCCCCGGCCCCATGGCGAATATCCCTGATTACTGCAAACGCAAGCATGGCGAGCCGTGGGAAGCGCCGCACCCGCTGCTGCACGCAATCCTGAAGGAGACCAACGGCATCATCGTCTATCAGGAGCAGGTGATGCAGATCGCGCAGGTCATGGCTGGATATTCGCTTGGGGCAGCCGACTTGCTCCGCCGCGCCATGGGGAAGAAGATCCGCGCCGAAATGGAGGCGCAGCGCAAGATCTTTGTCGATGGCGCAGTCGCTCGTGGCATTGATGAGCCGAAGGCGGTCGAAGTTTTCGAGTTGATGGCAAAATTCGCCGACTATGGCTTCAACAAATCGCACGCGGCCGCCTATGCCCTGGTAGCCTACCAGACCGCTTGGATGAAGGCGAACCACCCTGAGGTATTTCTGGCTGCTTGCATGAGCCTTGCAATCGCGAATACCGACCGGCTCGCCGCGCTGAAACAGGAAGCCGAACGTGCCGGTATCCCCATCTTGCCACCCGACATCAACTCCTCCGGCGCTGATTTTGCTGTGGAGCGCCAACCGGACGGGCGCCTCGCTATTCGCTATGCATTGGCCGCTGTGAAGAAGGTTGGCCTCGCAGCGATGGAATCGGTCGTCGCATCCCGCGGTGACAAACGCTTCGTCAGCATCGGCGATTTCGCATCCCGTGTAGATCCTCGGCAGCTCAACCGGATGCAGCTTGAGAATCTGATCCGAGCCGGCACCTTTGATATGCTCGAGTCCAACCGCGCACGGCTGTTCGCCGCGGCTGAAACCGTCCTCCGCCGCGCTCAATCGCTGCAGGAGGAAGCGGAAACCGGGCAGATCGGATTGTTTGGCGGTGACGGGAAGCCCGACTCCATCCGCCTGCCGGACCGTGCGGACTGGCCCCAACTGGAGCGCCTCGGGTACGAAGCGGAAGCTATCGGCTTCCACCTCACGGCCCATCCACTGGATGTATACAAGCAAGTCCTGCGGCGAATTGGCGTCACGCCGATTGCGCAGGTCGAACGCAGTGCACAGGCGGGTATTTCTCGCGTGAAGATTGCCGGGACGATTGTCGGAACAAAAGAACGCATGACGCGCACCGGCAGCCGCATGTGCTGGGTCCGCATCTCAGATCAGTCGGGATCGTGCGAAATCACCTTGTTCAGCGAAGTGCTGGCCCGATGCCGTCCCCTTGTCGCTGAGGGAGCCAGCATCCTGGCAACCGCCGATCTGCAGTTACAAGGAGATGTCTTACGCCTCACCGCGCAGGAGGTCTCGGCGCTCGACCAGGCCGCGGCCAATGCCGGTACCGCGATACGCGTCTGGTTGGCCGAAACGGCCTCCGTGCCGCACATTCGTGATCTACTGAGCCGTGAAGGCACCGGCAAGGGTCGGGTGATCCTGGTTCCGCAAGTCGGCGAGTGCCGCCATGTGGAGATTGCACTACCAGGCGGTTTCCAGGTGACGCCCCGCCTTGCGGAGGCACTGAAGGCCGCGCCAGGTGTGGAGCGGGTCGAGGACGTGTAATCACGTTTTTCTTGAGGCACGTCACGCCGCTCAGGCCGAAGCCGCCAGCCCGCCGAGCAACGCAAACAACTGCGCGGAAACCTGGTCGATGTCCGCCATCCCGTCCACCGTATGGAATAGTCCCTTCGCCTGATAGTGCGGAATGATTGGCGCCGTCTGTGCGTGATAGGCCCTCAGCCGCGCGCCCACCGTATCCCGATTGTCGTCAGCCCGGCGGACGAACTCGGTGGCGCCGCACACATCACAGACCCCCGTCACCCGTGTCGGCTTATAGCGGTCGTGGTAGCCTTCGCCGCACTTGGCACAGGTGAAACGGCCGGAAATCCGGTCCACCAACGCATCATCGTCCACCTTCAGCTCGATCACCGCATCCAGCTTCAGCTTCTTCTGGGCAAGCAGAAGGTCAAGCGCGTCGGCTTGCGGCTCCGTCCTGGGAAAGCCGTCCAGGATGAATCCCCGCGCGCAATCCTTCCGGTCAATTCGCACGCCCAGCATACGGATGATGATGTCATCGGAGACAAGCTGCCCCAACTCCATCACGGCCTTCGCCTCACATCCGATCGGGGAACCCGACGCAACCTCCGCACGTAACATGTCGCCTGTGCTGATCTGTGCGATGCCATACCGCTCTTCCAGACGCTTCGCCTGGGTTCCTTTCCCGGCTCCGGGAGGGCCGAGCAGGATGAGGATCATCGCCGGGTCCGGACGCGCGCTTTGCGGATGAGGCCCTCGTATTGATGGGCGAGAAGATGCGACTGGATCTGCGTCACCGTGTCCATAGTGACGGAGACTACAATCAGGATCGACGTGCCGCCGAAATAGAACGGCAATCCATAGTCGCTGATCAGGAACTCGGGCAAAAGGCAGACGGCAGCCAGATAGATCGCGCCTATCGTCGTCAGCCTGGTCAGGACATAATCGAAATATTCCGCGGTCGCCGTGCCCGGCCGGATTCCAGGAACAAAGCCACCATACTTCTTCAAATTGTCTGCGGTCTCCTGCGGGTTGAACACGACCGCAGTATAAAAGTATGAAAAGAAGATGATCATCGCTGCGTACAAGATCATGTACAGCGGCGTGCCATGCCCGAGCTGAGCGGACAGGAAGGAAAGCCATCCCGATCCACCCCCCGAAAACCCAGCGATCGTCGCGGGTATCAGCAGGATGGAGCTGGCGAAAATCGGGGGAATAACCCCGGACGTGTTGATCTTCAGTGGGATATGCGTCGAATCTCCCCCAAACATCCGATTTCCGACCTGGCGCTTGGGGTATTGCACGGGCACCCGTCGGTAGGCCCGCTCCATGAACACGATGAACGCGATCACCGCGATCGCCAGCAAGAAAAACCCTATGATGAACACCGTCGAAAGCGCGCCGGTCCGCCCCAGCTCCAGCAACGACGCCAGTGCGCTCGGCAGATTTGCGACAATGCCAGCCATGATGATCAGGCTGGTGCCGTTGCCGACCCCGCGCGCGGTAATTTGCTCGCCCAGCCACATCAGAAACATCGTGCCGCCCACAAGCGTGACAACTGCAGTGAACAGGAATGCGAACCCGGGATGCACCACCGCCGCTCCGGCGTCGCCCCGCATGCTCTCCAGCCCCATCGAAATGCCGTAGGACTGCACCAGAGCGATCGCCACCGTTAGATAGCGCGTGTACTGATTGAGCTTGATTCGCCCTTGCTCGCCCTCTTTCTTCAGAGCCTCCAGCGATGGCATTGCCGCGGTCATCAACTGAATGATGATGCTGGCGCTGATGTACGGCATAATGTTCAGGGCGAACACGGTCATCCGTCGCAGCGCGCCGCCTGTGAACATGTCGAACATGCCCAGGATGCCGCCGCCATGCTGCTGCAGAAGCTGCGCCATCACCGCGGCATCAACGCCCGGCACCGGGATGTACGTGCCCAGCCGGTAAATGACCAGCGCGCCCAGGGTGAACCAGATGCGCTTCTTGAGTTCCGTCGCCTTCGACAGGACGCCGAGATTTAGGTTTGCGGCGAGTTGTTCGGCCGTCGAGGCCATGGCACCTATCCGTCTGAAGCCGAGGTATTTAGCGTCTGCATCCCCGCAAGCAATATAGCACTCGAAAGGGAGGCGATCACCCCGCTGACGTTTGTCCCGCCGGGGCGACCGTCATTGTGACCGTGCCGCCTGCCTTCTGCACTGCCGCTACTGCTGAGGCCGAGGCGCCGGATACCGTGATGGTCACCCTGCGGGTGATCTCTCCCTTCGCGAGCAGCCGCACGCCGACGCTGTCCCGCACCAGGCCGGCCGCCTTCAATGTCTCCTCAGTGATAGGCTGGCTTCCGTCCACGCGGCCTGAGGCGATCGCCTTGTCCAGCACGCCCAGGTTGACCGGCGCATATTCCTGGCGGAAGGGGTTCTTGAAACCCCGCTTCGGCAACCGGCGATAGATCGGCATCTGTCCGCCCTCGAACCCGTTGAGTGCGACGCCCGTACGCGCCTTCTGGCCCTTGACGCCCTTGCCGGACGTCTTTCCCTTGCCGGAACCGATGCCCCGGCCAAGCCGCTTGGATTTCAGCCTGGCGCCCCGATTATCGCGCAGTGCGTTCAGTTTCATATTGCGTCCTCCACCCGAACCAGGTGGGCTACCTTCCGAATCATGCCTCTTACTGCCGGTGTGTCTTCCAGTTCCCTCGTCCGGCGCAGCTTGTTCAATCCCAGGCCGATCAGCGTCTCCCGTTGTCCGGGTTTGCGACCAGCGGGTGATGCGATCTGCGTCACGCGAATGCGCTGTCGGTCATCAGGCATTCGGCTGCACCTCCGCCTCAGGTGCCGGCACCGCGGCCGCTTCGCGCCGCGGGCCGAAGATTTCGGCGACCTTCTTGCCGCGTCGGTTCGCGACGGACCGAGGCGAGGCACAGCGCTGAAGCGCCGCGAAGGTCGCTTTTACCATATTGTGCGGATTGCGGCTGCCTAACGATTTGGCGACGATATCACCGACGCCCAAAGATTCGAACACAGCCCGTAACGGTCCGCCGGCGATGATGCCGGTGCCGGCCGCTGCAGCGCGCAGCACCACCGCCCCGGCGCCGTAACGACCCTCCACGTCGTGGTGCAGCGTTCGACCCTCCTTCATCGGCACCCGGATCATCCCGCGCTTGGCGCGGTCGGTTGCTTTGCGGATCGCCTCCGGCACCTCTCGCGCCTTGCCAGCGCCGTAGCCGACCCGGCCCTTCTGGTCGCCCACGACTACCAGCGCGGCGAACGCGAAGCGGCGCCCCCCCTTCACCACCTTCGCGACGCGATTGATGCTGACGAGCTTATCGACGATCCCGTCGTCCTCGCGGTCCTCGCGATCACGGTCGCGCTCCCGGCGCCGTCCGCCACCGCCTTCCCTGGGTTCACGTGCCATCGGCTATTCCTCAGAAATCCAGCCCGCCTTCGCGAGCGGCGTCGGCCAGCGCCTTCACGCGGCCATGATAAAGATAGGCGCCCCGGTCGAACACGACGCGCTTGATGCCGGCAGCGGCCGCACGCTCGGCGATCAGCTTGCCGACCGCCACTGCCGCTTGCTTGTCGGCTCCAGTCTTCAGTGCTTCGCGCAACGACTTGTCCAGTGAAGATGCGGCCGCGAGCGTGCGCCCTGCATCGTCATCAATGACCTGGGCGTAGATATGCTTGGACGAGCGAAACACGGAGAGCCGCGGCCGGTCGCCGCCTTTTTCCCGCAGCGAAAAGCGTATCCGCGCCCGCCGCCGCGCCCGAAGTTCCTGGATGCGGCTCATTTCTTCTTGCCTTCCTTTCGCCGGATCGTCTCGTCGGTGTAGCGCACGCCTTTGCCCTTGTATGGCTCCGGTGGCCGAAACCCGCGAATTTCGGATGCCACCTGTCCCACCAGCCGCTTGTCCGAACCTTCCACCTTCACCGCGGTCGGACGTTCACAGGTGATCTTGATACCATCCGGAATCGGGAAGATGACATCATGGGAAAAGCCAAGGTTGAGAACAAGATTCTTACCCTGCACTGCGGCGCGGAAGCCCGTCCCCGTAATCTCCATCGACCTGGAGTAGCCGGCTGAGACCCCCTTGACCATGTTTGCCACGTTCGCCCGCGTGTACCCCACATCATGCGGGCTTGCGGCTCATTGCTGCGTGGCGCGACAATCACCTTGTTGCCCTCGACTCTCGCCTCGACCTGGTCGGCCAAGGGCAGTTTCAGCTCACCGAGCCTTCCCTTGACCGTCAGCAGGCCGGTCGAGACCGCAACCTGGACCCCCTGGGGAATCTCGACCGGGTATTTTCCGACGCGAGACATTATCTATTTCCTCAGAACACGCGGCAAAGGACCTCGCCGCCGACATTGGCGACGCGCGCCTCGGAATCGCTCATCACACCCCGCGGCGTAGAAAGGATAGAAACGCCCAGCCCTGCATAGACGCGCGGCAATTCCTTGATCCGTGAATAGACCCGACGCCCAGGCTTGGAGACCCGGTGAATTTCCTTAATGACCGGCTCGCCCTCGTTGTATTTCAGTTCTATTCGCAGCTGCCTGACCCCGGGACGCAGTTCCTCGGCGGTGAAGCCGCGAATGTAGCCTTCGCGCTTGAGTACATCGAGAACATTGGCCCGCAAACGCGATGCCGGTGCCACGCATGAGGTGTGCCTTGCGTGCTGCGCATTGCGGATACGCGTCAACATGTCGCCAAGCGGATCGGAGATGGCCATGCGCGCCTCCCTACCAGCTCGCCTTGATCATGCCGGGGATTTGCCCCGCTGACGCGAGATCCCTGAGCGCGATACGGCAAAGCTTGAACTTGCGATAGTTACCGCGCGAGCGGCCGGTAATCTCGCAGCGCAGCCGGACGCGCACCTGCGCCCCGTTTCGCGGCAGTTGTGCAAGCTTCAGCGACGCATTGAACCGATCTTCCACCGGCAGGCTGCGATCCATCAGGATCTCCTTCAGTGCCGCCCGCTTGCCCCGATCACGGGCTGCCATGCGCTCCCGCTTCTTGTTCCGATAGACCTGTGAGGTCTTGGCCATTAACTCATATCCTCCGGAACTTGCAGTCCATGACGCGTACCGCTGGACCGTAGTTTTCCAACAATTCGAACTGCTGGCGAGACGAGCCTGTCACTCAACAAACCTCAGCTTGCGAACGGCAGATCAAATGCCTGAAGCAGAGCCTTTGCCTCGGCATCCGTCTTCGCAGTTGTCACAAAGACAACATCCAGGCCGCGCACCTCGTCTACTCGATCGTAGTTGATTTCGGGGAAGACGATCTGCTCACGGAACCCCATTGCGAAATTTCCGCGCCCATCGAAGCCTTTGCCCTGGATACCACGAAAATCGCGCACTCGCGGCAGGGCGATCGTGATCAGCCGGTCCATAAACTCATACATCCGGGCCTTACGAAGCGTGACCTTGCAGCCGATCGGCAATCCTTTGCGGATTTTGAAACCGGCAATCGCCTTTTTGGCCAGGGTTTTGACCGCGCGCTGACCGCTGATTGCGGTGAGTTCGGCAACGGCGTTGTCCAGCTTCTTCTGGTCGGCGGTCGCTTCGCCGACGCCCATGTTGATGACGATCTTTTCCAGCTTCGGCACCTGCATCGGGTTCTTGTAACCGAACTGCGACCGCAACTTTCCCCGCACCTCGTCGAGATAGCGCCTCTGCAGTCGCGGCATTTCCGCCGGCGCAGCCGCCGGGTTGGCGACGCCGGAGCCCGCCTCGGCCGCCTGCTTGCGTGGGACGGGTTGTGGCTGGCCACCGCCACCACCCTTACGGGTTGCCGCACCCTTTTTCGCCGGAGGGGTTTTCGTCCCGCTCATCTCAGCCCTCAATCACCTGACCCGTAGCCCTCGCCACGCGCAACTTCCTGCCATCGTCCAGAATGCGGAACCCGACCTTGGTGGGTTGCTCGGTCTTCGGATCGACCAGCATCAGGTTCGACAGATGAACGCTGCTTTCCTCATGTATCAGACCGGAAGGGCGGCCCATCGCGGTCTGTTTCACGTGCTTGGTCACCACACGCACGCCCTGCACCAACGCCCGGTTGGCCCGGGGGAAAACCTTCAGCACTTCGCCGCGGCGGCCTTTGTCGGCGCCACTGATCACCTGGACAGTGTCACCCTTGCGAATACGGGCGGCCATCAGATGACCTCCGGGGCAAGCGAGATGATCTTCATGAATTTGCGCCCCCGCAGCTCGCGCACCACCGGGCCGAATATGCGCGTTCCGATCGGCTCCTGCTGCTTGTTGATTAACACCGCCGCATTACGGTCGAAGCGGATCGCGCTGCCATCCTGGCGGCGCACAGGGAATGCTGTGCGCACGATCACCGCGTGATGCACGTCACCCTTCTTGACCTTGCCGCGCGGAATCGCCTCCTTCACGGAAACCACGATCACATCGCCGATCGAAGCGGTCTTGCGCTTCGATCCCCCAAGCACCTTGATGCACTGCACGCGTCGCGCGCCCGAATTATCGGCGACATCCAAATTGGTTTCCGGATGAATCACGACGCCGCTCCTTCACTCGCGACCTGCTCCATCCGCTGTGCATGACGCAGCGCCTCGCCATTGCGCTCGATCACCAGCCAGGTCTTGCGCTTGCTGATCGGGCGGCACTCCTCGATACGAACTACATCACCGACATGACAAACATTCGTCTCATCATGCGCTGCGTATTTCTTCGACCGGCGGATAAATTTCTTGTACAGCGGATGCATCACACGGCGATCCACAAGGACCGTCACGGTCTTATCCATCTTGTCGCTGGTTACCCGTCCGGTCAGCACTCGCCTCGGCATCGTCGTAGGATCCTCTAAGTCGCCGCAGCAGCGCGCGTGCGCTCGCCCACGATGGTCTTTACACGTGCAATTTCCCGGCGCACAGAGCGGATGCGAGCGGTACCTTCAGCCTGGCCGGTCGCCCGCTGGAAACGCAGGTTGAATTGCTCACGCCGCAGATCGATCAGCATCTGCTTGAGCTCGTCTGCTGTCTTCTGACGGATATCGGAAGCCTTGGCTTGTGGATTCTTCGCCATCACGCATCTCCGATCCGGTGCACGATTTTGGTGCGAATAGGCAGCTTCGCAGCCCCAAGCGTCAGGGCGTCACGCGCCACCTCGGCCGTGACGCCATCAAGCTCGAACATGATCCGTCCGGGATGCACACGGCAGACCCAGAACTCCGGACTGCCCTTCCCCGACCCCATTCGCACTTCGGCCGGCTTCTTCGATACCGGGACGTCCGGAAAAACACGAATCCACACGCGCCCGGTGCGCCGCATTGCGCGCGTAATCGCCCTTCGCGCCGCCTCGATCTGTCGTGCAGTGACACGCTCGGGTTCCAGCGCCTTCAGGCCGTACATCCCGAAATTAAGCTCGGTACCGCCTTTGGCGGCGCCATGAATGCGGCCCTTATGCGCCTTTCGGAACTTCGTTCGCTTTGGTTGCAGCATATCCTCTTACCTTTGCGGCGCCTGCTCCGCGGCCCGCCGGTCCTGCGCCAGCGGATCATGCGCAAGAATTTCGCCCTTGAAGATCCAAACCTTTACACCGCATGTTCCATACGTCGTTTTCGCGGTGGCATGGCCGAAATCAAGATCGGCCCGGAGGGTGTGCAGTGGCACACGCCCCTCTCGATACCATTCCACCCGTGCGATCTCGGCACCGCCAAGCCGCCCCCCGCAATTGATCCGGATACCCTGCGCCCCGAGCCGCATGGCCGACTGCACCGCGCGCTTCATAGCCCGGCGGAACGCCACACGGCGCTCCAGCTGTTGCGCAATATTTTCTGCTACCAGCTGCGCATCGATTTCCGGTTTGCGGATTTCAACGATGTTAAGTGCCACCTCGGCATTTGCCATCTTGGACAGGTCCTTCTTCAGAACCTCTATGTCCTGTCCTTTCTTGCCAATCACAACACCCGGCCGCGCCGCATAGATCGTGACACGCGGCTTTTTCGCCGGGCGTTCAATCACCACGCGAGAAACACCTGCGCTCCGCAGCTTATGCCGCAAATGGTCGCGTAATTTCAGATCCTCGTGCAGCAGCGGTGCGTAGTCATCTCCCGCGAACCAACGTGAGTCCCAGGTGCGGTTGATACCCAGCCGCAGCCCGACCGGATTGACCTTGTGCCCCATCACGCAGCTCCCTCAGACGTGGCACTCTCCTGCTGGCGCTCTGCCACAACAATCTTGAGGTGGCTGAACCATTTCTCTACCCGCGCGGCCCGCCCTCGGCCGCGCGCATGGAAGCGCCGCATAGCAAGCGAACGTCCGACCTCAGCACGGGTCACGATCAGCCGGTCCACATCAAGCTGATGATTGTTCTCAGCGTTGGCAATGGCACTCTCCAGCGCCTTTTTCACCTGACCGGCGATACGACGCTTGCTGAACGTCAGTGTTGCAACCGCCTGCTCGGCCGGCAGGTTGCGAATCATTGCCGCGACCAGGTTCAGCTTCCGCGGGCTAACGCGGATGTTGCTGATAATCGCCCGAGCCTCATGGTCCGCCAGACCGCGTGAATGACTAGACTTGCTCATCGCTTCAGGTCCGCCTCGCCCGCTTGTCGCCGGCATGTCCGGTGAAGGTTCGCGTAGGTGAGAATTCGCCGAATTTATGCCCCACCATGTTCTCGTTCACCTGCACCGGGAGAAACTTGTGGCCGTTATAGACACCGAAGGTCAGGCCCACGAATTGCGGTAGGATCGTCGAACGTCGCGACCAGATGCGGATGATCTCGTTGCGCCCGGACGCCCGAGCCGCCTCAGCCTTTTGCAGCAGATACCCGTCAACGAACGGGCCTTTCCAGACGGAACGTGCCATCGCCTTACTTGCCCTTGTTCCGCCGGCGGATGATCAGCCGGTCAGTGCGCTTATTCGAACGGGTCTTGTAGCCCTTCGTGGGCTTGCCCCATGGCGTCACCGGATGCCGCCCGCCCGAAGAGCGTCCCTCACCGCCGCCGAGCGGATGGTCCACCGGGTTCATCACCACGCCCCGGTTGTGCGGGCGCCATCCCAGCCAGCGGGAACGCCCCGCCTTCCCAATCTTCTGGTTCATGTTATCGGGATTGGAAACCGCGCCGATCGAAGCCATGCACTCCGCCCGGACGATCCGCAGCTCACCCGACATAAGTTTGAGCTGGGCGTACCCGGCATCCTTGCCGACGAGCTGAACATAGGTACCAGCCGAGCGAGAAATTTTGCCGCCCGCCCCCGGCTTCATCTCCACATTGTGGACGATGGTTCCGACCGGAATGACCGAAAGAGGCATAGCATTGCCGGGCTTAATATCCGCCCGCGGGCCAGACACCACGGTGTCCCCCGCGCGCAGCCGCTGAGGTGCCAGGATGTAGGCCAGCTCCCCATCGGCGTACTTGACCAGCGCGATGAAGGCGGTACGGTTCGGGTCATATTCCAGCCGCTCTACCGTACCCGGTACGTTGAACTTGCGTCGCTTGAAGTCCACATAGCGATACGCCTGCTTGTGCCCGCCGCCGCGGAAACGCGTGGTGATGTGCCCGTGATTGTTGCGCCCTCCCGTGCCGATTTTGCCCTCGGTGAGCCGCTTGACGGGCTTACCCTTCCAAAGCTCCGATCGCTCAATCAGTACCGTGCCACGCAGGCTGGCGGTAACCGGGTTGAAATTTCTCAACGGCATCCGATCCGCCTCATGCCAATCCGGTGGTGAAATCGATCTGCTGACCAGGCGCCAGCTTCACGAAGGCCTTCTTTACGTCGGAGCGCTTCCCGGGTCGACCGCGAAATCGCTTGCTCTTTCCCTTCTGCACCAGCGTGTTCACATCGACGACCTGCACATTGAACAATGTCTCAATAGCGGACTTGATTTCGGGCTTCTTCGCGTCCAGCGATACGCGGAACACATACTGGCCGTGTTCCGACAGACGCGTGGACTTTTCTGTAATCACCGGATCCTTGATAAGCTGGTACATCGCCTCACGCGATAGCTGAGGCCGCCGCTTGACCTGCGTCTCGCTCATGCAGCTTGCGCCTTACCCGACACCGCGCCGTTTCCAAGCCGCTGCGTGAGCTCCTCTACTCCCGCCATGGTTATCGCCAGAACCTCATGGCGAAGTATGTCGTAGACATTTACTCCGATGGTGGGCAGCACGTCGATCCCCGGAATGTTTCGACTGACACGCAGAAACTCCTCGTCAACCGTACCATCGACGATCAGCACGGATGTCCATCCAAGCACCTTGAGCTTGCGTGCCAATTCCTTGGTCTTTGCAACCTCCTCACCGCTCGCCGCTTCAAGCACCACCAGCTTGCCGTCCGCCTGTTTTTGCGACAGCGCCGAGATCAATCCCAGACGCCGCACCTTCTTGTTCAGGCTGTATGCGTGGGACCGCACAACCGGCCCATGCACCACCCCGCCGGTGCGGAACTGCGGCGCACGCAGGCTGCCCTGGCGCGCATTACCGGTTCCCTTTTGCCGGTAAGGCTTTTTCGTGGTGCCCCGCACCTCCGAGAGTCCCTTTACCTTGTGCGTGCCCGCGCGGCGCTTGGCGAGTTGCCAGTGCACCACACGCGCCATGATGTCGTCCCGTGGTTCAACTGCGAAAATCTCGTCCGGCAGGTCCGCGGTGCCTGCTTCGGCATTTTCCAGCGTTCTGATGGCCACTTGCATTGCCGTGTTTCCTCAGTCCGCAGCCCGAGAGGCGGCAGCCGCCACCAGCGCGGCCGGGTACGGTGCCTCGGCGGGACGTGCGCGCTTGACCGCATCACGCACCATCACAAAGCCACCTTTGGCCCCAGGCACCGCGCCGCGCAGCATGAGCAGGCCCTTCTCGGCATCCACAGCCGCGACTTCCAGGTTCAGCGTCGTGACGCGCTCCTGCCCGAGATGCCCAGCCATCTTCTTGTTCTTGAAGGTCTTCCCCGGGTCCTGACGGTTGCCGGTGGAACCATGGCTGCGATGGCTGACCGACACGCCATGGCTCGCTTCAAGCCCGCTGAAGTTCCAGCGCTTCATCGCGCCGGCAAAACCCTTGCCTTTGCTGACACCGCTAACATCAACGCGCTGGCCCGCCAGGAAATGAGCCGCCGAGAGTGAGGCTCCCGGCTCCAGCACTGCGTCGGATTCAACGCGGAACTCTACCACTTTTACCTTAGGCTCCACCTTTTGTTTCGCGAAATGGCCGCGATTCGGCTTGGACACGTTCTTCACTTTCGCCTTCCCCCAGCCGAGCTGCACAGCCGTATAACCGTCCTTCTCTTGCGTGCGTGTGGCGACCACCTGCACTTCGTCCAAGTGCAGCACGGTGACCGGCACATGCGTACCGTCATCGCGAAAGATCCGTGTCATTCCGATCTTCTTTGCCAGCAGTCCGGTTCGCATTGGCGTTGCCACGGCCCTGTCCTCAGATTTTGATCTCGACGTCCACGCCTGCGGCGAGATCGAGCTTCATCAACGCATCAACCGTCTGCGGAGTGGGTTCGACAATATCCAGCAGCCGCCGGTGCGTACGAATTTCGAATTGCTCGCGGCTCTTCTTGTCCACATGGGGTGACCGGTTCACCGTAAATCGCTCAATGTGTGTAGGCAACGGAATAGGCCCGCGGACCCGTGCGCCCGTGCGCTTGGCCGTGTTCACGATCTCCTTCGTGCTGTTGTCGAGCACGCGATGATCATATGCCTTTAGCCGGATGCGGATATTCTGGTTGTCCATCGTCCTGATTCTCGTCCAGCAGAAACGAAACCGGCGCCCCGCCCCAAGCAAGGAAAAAGGGCAGGGCGCCGGCCTGCGCTGCGTTCGCTACTCTACAATCTTAGCAACCACTCCCGCGCCGACCGTTCGGCCGCCCTCACGAATAGCGAAGCGCAGGCCCTCGTCCATGGCGATCGGCGCGATCAGCTCGACATCCATAGAGACATTGTCGCCCGGCATCACCATTTCCGTCCCCTCCGGCAATTGCACGACGCCTGTTACATCCGTGGTGCGGAAATAGAACTGCGGGCGATAGTTGGTGAAAAACGGCGTGTGGCGGCCACCTTCTTCCTTCGTGAGAATATACGCTTCGGCCTTGAACTTGGTGTGCGGGGTGATCGAGCCGGGCTTCGCCAGCACCTGGCCGCGCTCCACCTCTTCGCGTTTTGTGCCGCGGAGAAGGGCGCCGATGTTGTCGCCCGCCTCGCCCTGGTCCAGCAGTTTGCGGAACATCTCCACCCCCGTTACCACGGTCTTCTGCGTTGCGCGCAGACCGACGATCTCCACTTCCTCGCCGACCCGAATTACGCCGCGCTCAACTCGGCCGGTTACCACCGTGCCGCGACCGGAAATCGAGAACACGTCCTCGATCGGCATCAGGAACGGACGGTCCTTGGGGCGGTCGGGCTGCGGTATATATGCGTCCACCGCCTCCATCAGCTTCAGCACCGATTGCTCGCCCATTTCCTGATCCCGGTCCTCCAGCGCGCACAGCGCAGACCCGCGGATGATCGGGATATCGTCCCCAGGGAACTGGTAAGATGACAGCAACTCGCGCATCTCGAGCTCAACCAGCTCAAGCAACTCAGGGTCGTCCACCATATCAACCTTGTTAAGATAAACGACCAGCGCCGGCACGCCGACCTGACGCGCGAGCAGAATGTGCTCGCGGGTCTGCGGCATCGGACCATCCGCGGCAGAGACCACCAGGATGGCGCCATCCATCTGCGCCGCGCCGGTAATCATGTTCTTCACGTAGTCGGCATGGCCTGGGCAGTCGACATGGGCGTAATGGCGCTTGGCAGTCTCATACTCGACATGTGCCGTGGCGATGGTGATGCCTCGCGCGCGCTCTTCCGGCGCTTTATCGATCTGATCATAGGCGGTGAACGTGGCGCCACCGGTCTTGGCCAGTATCTTTGTGATCGCCGCGGTCAACGTGGTCTTCCCGTGGTCCACATGTCCGATCGTCCCAACATTGCAGTGCGGCTTATTCCGCTCGAATTTCGCCTTGGCCATACTCTGTCTCCGTGGACCTTAGATCCGTATAGTTGGTGTCATTACCAGCGGTAATGGCTGAACGCCTTGTTGGCGTCCGCCATCCGGTGGGTATCTTCCCGTTTCTTGACTGCTGCGCCACGGTTGTTCACAGCGTCCAGCAGCTCGTTCGACAGCCGGTCCTCCATCGTGTGCTCGCCCCGCTTGCGCGCGGCGTCGATGATCCAGCGGATCGCCAGCGCCTGCCGCCGCTCCGCCCGGACCTCCACCGGAACCTGATAGGTGGCGCCGCCGACCCGGCGGGACCGGACTTCCACCGCCGGCTTAACGTTGTCCAGCGCCTCATGAAACATGCGCACCGGGTCCGCCTGTTGGCCGCCGCGGCGGCGCAACACGTCCAGCGCCGAATACACGATTGTTTCCGCGACCGATTTTTTCCCGTCGTACATCAGGGCGTTCATGAAACGCGAGATAACGATGTCACCAAACTTGGCGTCCGGCAGGATTTCACGCTTTACCGCGCGGCGGCGACGAGACATGCCTCTGTCCCCCTTACTTCGGCCGCTTGGCGCCGTAGAGGGAACGACGCTGGCGCCGCTTGGCAATGCCCTGGGTATCGAGCACGCCCCGCAGGATATGGTAGCGCACACCCGGCAGGTCCTTCACACGGCCGCCCCGGATCAGCACCACCGAGTGTTCCTGAAGGTTGTGACCCTCACCCGGAATATAGCTCACCACCTCGTAGCCGTTCGTCAGGCGCACCTTTGCGACCTTGCGCAGCGCCGAATTAGGCTTCTTCGGCGTGGTCGTATAGACGCGCGTGCAGACGCCGCGCTTCTGCGGACAGCCCTGCAGCGCAGGCACTTTGTTCCGGCTCCGCTGCGGCTCCCGCCCTTTGGCGATGAGCTGATTGATGGTGGGCATGTATCCCCTTGATCTGACCTCATTCTCCTCGCCCAGCCCGTCAGGAAACCGTCGCATACGGACAAAACCCGCGACGTGGCTCTCCCACGGCTGCGGGTTCAGGGCCTGCCTGCGACCTGAGCCTCGGTCTTGCTGCCGGGCGGCGCCGCCTGCTTGCTTGCCTGCGATGCAACGGCCGCCGCATAAGCCAGCGGGCCAGTTGAGGGCGCGGAACCTAGTGGCGGGCATTTTGGGTGTCAAGCACCCCTGCCGTGCTGCGCTGCCCGCCTGGGCTACCGGTCAGCGCCGATAAATGTCGCCCCGCACGGGGGACGGCCCGCCGCCCCGCCATGCCTGAAACCGGTAGGCAATCCAGGCGATGCACGCCGCCAGGATCGCAATTGGCAGCATCAGCGTTGCAATCCACAGCAGTAAAGCCCCGATAGCGATCGCACCCGCGACAATCGCTACCAAAATCGCAACACCCGCCACGCGCATGGGCCAGCTGGTGCGCCGGGGCGTCACGAAGCGCCCATCCACGGTCATGTCGATATAAGGGGGAATGCGGTAACGCATGCCTTGCAGGTGGCGCGTTCGTGAACCGGGTCAAGCCCTCGCATGCAGGATGTCGCGTACCTCATCCAGCGCGGTGGGATCCTCGATCGTGGGCGGCACGGACGGATCCTCCCCGTTTGCGATCCGCCGAATTGTGCCCCGCAATATCTTCCCGGAGCGCGTCTTAGGCAGTCGGGGCACGATGCACGCCTCCTTGAACGAAGCCACCGGCCCGATCCGCTCGCGCACCAAGCCCACCAGCTCCTCCGTGATTATACCCGCCGGGCGGCTGACGCCGGCTTTCACCACGGCGAGACCGATCGGGACCTCGCCTTTCAACTCGTCGCGCACCCCAATAACCGCACACTCGGCGATGTCCGGATGAGAGGCAAGCACCTCCTCGATCGCCCCTGTGGAGAGGCGATGACCGGCCGTATTTATGATGTCGTCCGTCCGCCCCATGACCCACACATCGCCTTCAGCATCGATGCTGCCGGCGTCTCCGCTACGGTACCAGCCCGGAAAATCGGCCAGATAGGCGGTACGGTAACCCTCGTCGTCTTCCCACAGGGTAGGCGCGCAGCCAGGCGGCAGAGGCAGACGCAGACCCAGATTGCCGGACGCGCCTCGCGGCAGAACGCGGCCGGCGTCATCCAACGCCTGTAGCTCGTACCCGGGCGCCGGCCGCCCTCCCGATCCAGGCTTGAACGAAAACAGCCCGTATTCACGGAACCCAGCGGTAATTGGCCAGCCCGTCTCAGTCTGCCACCAGTGGTCCACCACGGGTTTGCCCAGTTTCTCGGCAGCCCAGGCCGCGGTCGGCGGATCGCAACGCTCGCCGGCGAGATAAAGCGCCTCCAATGCCGACAGGTCGTGTCGTCCCATCAAGGCTCCGTCCGGGTCCTGCTGCTTGATCGCCCGCAGCGCCGTCGGAGCGGTGAACAGCACGCGTGGGCGGTGCTGGGCGCACACCCGCCAAAACGCCCCGGCATCCGGCGTGCCCACCGGCTTGCCCTCATACATTACGCTGGTGCAGCCTCGCAGAAGCGGCGCGTACACAATGTAGCTGTGACCCACTACCCAGCCAACATCTGAAGCCGTCCAGAACACGTCCCCCGTGTCCAAGCCGTAGATCATCTTCATGGAGTTCCACAGTGCTACCGCGTGGCCGCCGTTGTCGCGCACGATGCCCTTCGGCCGTCCCGTTGTTCCCGATGTGTACAGAATGTACAGCGGATCGGTTGCCGCCACGCTCACCGGCGCAGCGGGATTGGCCTCCGCCTCAGCCGCCGCAAAGTCCTCGTCGCGCCCCCGCGCGAGTTCTGCTCGTGCAGCCTCGCGCTGCAGAATCAGGCAGGCGTCCGGCTTGTGTGGGGAAAGCGCGATCGCCGCGTCCAGCAACGGCTTGTAGTGAACGACGCGCCCAGGTTCGAGCCCGCAGGATGCGCAAAGAACCATCTTCGGCTTCGCGTCCGCGATCCGGGACGCAAGTTCGGCGGCCGCGAACCCGCCGAATACCACCGAATGCACAGCGCCAATGCGGGCGCAGGCCAGCATCGAAATGGCTGCCTCCGGCACCATTGGCATATAGATGACGACCCGGTCTCCCCTTCGGACACCCCGGATGCTCAGCGCACCGGCGACCCTTGCAACTCGATCGAGCAACTGATTGTAGGTGAAGCGCTCGATCCGTCCGGTCATCGCGCTGTCCCATATCAATGCGATCTGCTCGCCGCGGCCTGCGGCCACGTGGCGGTCGAGACAGTTCACACTTGTATTCAGGATCGCTCCCGGGAACCAGCGACCGTAGGGTCCCTGGGATGGGTCGAAGACCCGGTTCCAGCGGCGATCCCAAGTAATGCCCTCGGCCTTGACCGCCCACCACGCTTCCGGGTCCCGCTGCCAGGAATTGTATGCCTGCCCGTATTCCGAGACGCGCATATTATCGTCCATCGCGGATCTCTCCCGCGTTGTCAGCATCGGCCACGTAATGGAAAGCCATCCCGCCGACCCAGGACCACCTTAAACCCGCCCGCGTCAAGGGCGAGGGTCAATGCCTTCTCCCAGCCGCCCGCGCATGGCCGGCAAGTTTTAGGGGTCCTAGCTCGCGCGAAACCTGCCCTCTTTGTTACGCCGCCCGGCGGAAAATGATGCTGGCATTGGTGCCGCCGAACCCGAAGCTGTTCGATAAAGCCATGTCTATCCTCCGCTCTTGCGCGGTCTTGGCGACCCGGTCGATAACGCTCTCCCGGCTGGGAGCCTCCAGATTCAGCGTCGGCGGGGCCACGCGATCCCGGATGGCAAGGATGGAAAACACCGCCTCCACCGCCCCGGCGGCTCCAAGCAAATGCCCTATGGCCGATTTGGTCGAGGACATGGCAAGCCCGTTGGCTGCATCGCCGAACAGCGCCTCCACAGCCTCAAGCTCCAGGTCGTCGCCCAGCGGCGTGGAGGTGCCGTGCGCGTTCACATAGTGGATATCCGATGGCGCGACACCGCCGTTCCGCATCGCCGCCTTCATCGCACGAAACGCGCCCTCATGCCCCTCGGCGGGTGCCGTTATGTGATGCGCGTCGCCCGAAAGCCCGTAGCCCGCAACCTCGGCATACACCTTTGCGCCACGCCGGGCAGCATGCTCATACTCCTCAAGCACGAGCATCCCGGCGCCTTCGCCCATCACGAACCCGTCCCGGTCCTTGTCCCACGGCCGGGATGCCGCCATCGGATCATCGTTAAAACCGGTCGAGAGCGCCCGAGAGGCGCAGAACCCCGCAATTCCCAGCTCATTGACTGCCGCTTCTGCGCCGCCGGCCACCATGACCTCCGCGTCCCCCATTGCAATCAGCCGCGCAGCATCGCCAATCGCATGGACACCGGTGGCGCAGGCCGTGACCACGCAATGGTTCGGCCCCTTGAACCCGTATTTGATTGAAACATGGCCCGACGCCAAATTCGCCAGCGCAGACGGAATGAAAAACGGCGACAGCCTTCGTGCCCGCCCCTGAGACACGTGCACTGAAGCCTCGTAGATCGTCTGGAGCCCGCCGATCCCCGATCCGATCATCACTCCCGTGACTTCGCGGCCATTTTCGTCCTCGGGCATCCACCCCAAGTCTTCAACCGCCTCGGTTGCTGCGATCAGAGCCATATGAATGAAGCGGTCCATCTTCTTCTGATCCTTCACCGGGATCCACTCGGAGATGTCCAACCCACCTTCGCCTTTGGACCCGTGCGGCACCTGACCGGCCACCTTGCAAGGCAGGTCCTTGGTATCAAACGCCTGGATCGCCGTTATTCCCAACTCGCTGTTTATCAGCCGCTGCCATACATGCTCGATCCCCAGACCGAGAGGGCAAATTATGCCCATTCCCGTGACAATGACACGCCGCATGGACGGATTCCCCGGACCGGGCCCTCAGGCAGCCTTCTGCTTTTCAATGTAGTCGATCGCGTCCTTCACGGTGCTGATCTTCTCAGCTGCGTCTTCGGGGATTTCCACCCCGAATGCTTCTTCAAAAGCCATTACCAGCTCAACCGTATCGAGGCTGTCCGCACCGAGATCATCGATGAAGGATGCCTCGGGCGTCACTTTGGACTCCTCGACGCCAAGATGCTCCACCACGATCTTTTTGACCTTGTCGGCAATATCGCTCATTGGCTTGGCTGCTCCTGGTTATTTCGTGAAGACCTGCGCTCCAGGTCCGGTTGCCTGGCGCCCGGCATGACGGGGCATCAATGATGGCGGGGCGCTTAGCATGGTTTCTTGCGGCGCGCCAAATTCGGCGGCTTTCTAGAACATCGCCATTCCGCCATTCACATGGAGGGTCGCCCCGGTGACCCAACCTGCCTCCTCCGATGCCAAGTAAACCACCGCTGCCGCAATATCTGCCGGTTGGCCATACCGGCCGAGCGGAATGCCCTGCAATGCGCGTTCCTTCGCCTGGACAGGCAGGGACTCGGTCATTGCGGTCACAATGAATCCAGGCGAAACCACATTCACCGTGACCCCTCGGGGAGCCACTTCCTGCGCCAACGCCTTGCTCATGCCGATCAGACCAGCCTTGGCGGCAGCGTAATTCACCTGGCCGGCATTCCCCGTGGCGCCCACGATACTGGCTATGTTGATGATACGACCGCTCCGGCGCCGCAGCATGCCGCGTAATGTGGCTCGGATCAGCCGGAATGGCGCAGTCAGATCCACATCCAGAACGGAGTGCCAGTCCTCGTCCTCCATACGCAGGGCGAGGCGATCGCGCGTAAAGCCGGCGTTGTTGATCAGAATCGATATCGGACCCGCCGCCGCCTCCGCAGCCTCGGCCAGCGCCTCTGGCGCCTTCGGGTTTTTGAGGTCCGCGGGGCAGACGAACGCACGATCCTGGAGCTCGGCCTTGAGCGACTCCATTGGCGCAAAGCGCGTGCCGGACAGCACCACCGTCGCTCCTTGTGCGTGCAACGCCCGCGCGATCCCGGAGCCAATACCGCCCGACGCGCCGGTGATGAGCGCAACTCTTCCGTCCAGCCGGAACATGCTAATCCCTATAAGGTCCTTAGAACCGCTTCGATATCGGCGGGTGAACCTGCCGCCAGCGTGGCGGCATCAGGCGCGATACGCCGCACGAGGCCGCTCAGCACCTTGCCAGCGCCCGCCTCAATGAACGTATCCACGCCCAGCGCCGTCATCGTCTGCACGCTTTCCCGCCAGCGCACCATCGCCGTTACCTGCCGGATCAGCAGGTCCCGGATCCCCATTGGATCTGCAGCTTTCGCGGCGGAAACATTCGCAACCACCGGCGGGACTGGCGAAGCAACGCTCACGCCTTGCAGAGCCTCCGCCATCGCGTCAGCCGCAGGCGACATCAGCGCACAATGAAACGGCGCCGATACCGGCAACAACATGGCGCGCCGAACTCCACGGGATTTCGCGATCTCCACGCCCCGCTCCACCGCGCCCCGATGCCCGGAAACGACGATCTGGCCGCCCCCATTGTCGTTGGCCGGTTCAATGACCTCGGTATCCCCGGTTTCCGGCACACAGGCGGCTTCGCGGCAAATCGCCTGGGCATCTGCCAATTCGACGCCAAGCAATGCTGCCATTGCACCCTCGCCGGGCGGAACGGCCTTCTGCATGGCCCGGCCCCTGAGTCTCAGCAACCGCGCGGCATCTCCCAAGCCGAAACTCCCGGCCACTGCCAATGCGCTGTACTCCCCGAGCGAGTGCCCCGCGACCACGGTCGCCTTCTCCCGTAGCCGGAAGCCTCCCTCCTTTTCCATCACACGGACCACGGCGACCGAGACCGCCATCAAGGCGGGTTGCGCATTCTCTGTCAGGGTGAGCTCGTCCAGAGGTCCCTCGAACATCAACCACGACAGCTTCTGGCGCAGCGTCTCATCCACCTCCTCGAAAACCTCCCGCGCCGCCGGGAAGGCATCGGCCAACTCACGGCCCATGCCGATCGCCTGGCTCCCTTGGCCTGGAAAGATGAAGGCGCGAACCGGCACAGGCTCTTATGAACCCCTGAAAGAATTGGCCGGTCGGCGTATTCGCGCCCTCATACTATGTCAACGCCGCCACCAGCCTCGCTTCTTTTCCACCGGCGCCTCTTCCGCACCCACGATAATCGGCTTCACCAGCGGCTCAGGGTCGTTTGCCGGAGCAGGCGGTTGCTCCGCCGGATGCAACTCCGCGGTGGGTGCGGGTTCCGGCGCTGCCGCGAGCGTGGTTTCAGGTTCCGGTTCTACATCGGTGATCGGCTCGGTGAGCGGAGGCGGAGCCGCGACCGTTGGAAGTGCCCGTTCCGTCAACGGCGCGGGTTCCGGGCTTACCAGCCCCGGTCCGGCTTGGGCCGCCTCGATCGCGTCGAAGATGTCGAACACCTGACCCCCGTACGGATCTGCCGGCGTTGGCCCGGCATACAGCGGCGGCAGTTCCGGTTGCGCGGCGCCAGGCTCGGCCACGCCGGGCAGCGACTCGTCGCGTCGCTGGCGGTGCCCACGACGGCGTCCCTCGCGTCGCCCCGGATCGTCCCCGCTCGGCGGCTCTGCCATTTCCGGCACACCCTCGATCGGTTCGGCAACCCCGGATTCACCTCCAACCTGGCCGGCGTCAGCCACCTGCTCCTCCCGGCGTGCGCCGCGGCGCCGGCGACGGCGGCGCCGGCGGCCTTCTGCATCCTTGCCGTCGCCAACTGTTTCCTCCTCACCCGGTTCAACGGATCCCGACGGAGCTTCTTGTGCCTCGGTTTCGGCCGCGACCTGGACCAACTCGGGCGTGATAACTGGTTGCGGTTCCGCCGCCTGCGCCCGCACCCGTTCGATCCGGTACGGTGGGGAGATCATCCCGTCCTGCGTCAGAATCATCACCCGCATCGCGTACCGGCTCTCGATTTCTGCCAGCCGCTGTCGCTTGTAGTTAAAAATGTACAAGGCGATTGTCGGCGTCGTATGCACCAGGATCTCGGCGGCGCGCCGCTTGCCTCCTTCCTCCTCAACCGCGCGCAGAACATGGATCGCGGCACTCTCCACCGTGCGAATATGCCCCGTTCCGCCGCAATGGGGGCACATGATCAGACTGGTCTCGGCAAAGCTTGGGCGCAGGCGCTGCCAACTCATTTCAAGCAAACCGAAATGACTGATGTGACCGACCTGAATGCGCGCCCGATCCGCCTTTAGCGCCTCCTTTAGCCGCCGCTCGACCATCCCGTTGTGCTTGCGCGACTCCATGTCGATGAAGTCAATCACGACAAGGCCGGCAAGGTCACGAAGCCGTAACTGCCGGGCCACCTCGTCCGCCGCCTCCATGTTCGTGCGCAGGGCCGTCTCCTCGATGCCGCGTTCGCGCGTGGACCGGCCGGAATTTACGTCGATCGCCACCAGTGCCTCGGCTTGGTTGATCACCAGGTACCCCCCCGAGCGAAGCTGCACGATCGGATTCAGGATCGCATCAAGCTGCGCATCCACCTGATGCCGCGCGAACAATCGTTGACCGGTCGTATCCTGCCAAAGCTGCACCTTCTTCGCATGGCTGGGCATCAACATGCGCATGAAGTCACGCGCGGCCTTCCAACCCTCCTCTCCATCAACCGCAATCTCGTCGACGTCGCGTGAATAGACGTCCCGGATCGTCCGTTTGATCAGGTTGGCTTCCTCATAGATCAGCGCCGGCGCAATGGAGCGCAGGGTGTGTTCCCTCACATCATCCCAGAGCCGCAACAAATACTCGCAGTCGCGCTTGATTTCGGGCTTCGGCCGGTTCGCGCCGGCTGTGCGGACGATCAGGCCCATGCCGCGGGGCAGATCGAGTTCCGCGATGACCTCCTTCAGCCGCCGCCGGTCCGCCGGCGAGGTGATCTTGCGGGAAATGCCGCCTCCACGGGGAGAGTTCGGCATAAGCACGCAATACCGGCCCGCCAATGAGATATACGAGGTCAAGGCTGCGCCCTTGGTGCCGCGCTCCTCTTTAACCACCTGAACCAGCAGGATCTGCCTGCGGTGGATAACCTCCTGAATCTTATACTGACGCAGGAACCGGGGCGGGATCCGACGTTCGCGCCGGAATTCACCGTCACTTTCCCCGCCAATGGTCTCCGGTGCCGGTTCCTCCATCCGTTCTTCTTCGGCTTCGGCTTCGGCCTCTTCAGACGGTTCAAGGCCTTCGTCTACCTGACCAGAATTTGCCTCCTCGAGCAGTTCAACTGTTCCGCCGGATTCATCCGCACTTTCCGCGGACAGCAGTTCCGGCGCAGGCGCGGGCTGATCCGGCACCTCGGGTTCCGGACGCGAAGCAACGGCGTCCGCTTCGATCTCCAGCGGTGCAGCGACCGGTGATTGCGTCTCCTCGGCCTCGCTGACCGCCGGCACCTCCCGCTTTGGTTCGCCTTCCGCCTCGGCATCGGACCCGACGGGCTCGGCCTGACCCCTAAAGCCCTCGGCCTCGGCCGCCCGGTCCTCCTCCTCCTGCTCGCGTAGCGCCTCTTCGGCCTGCATTTCCACCAGGCGTAACCGGTCGGCGACCGGAATCTGGTAGTAGTCCGGGTGAATCTCGCTGAAAGCCAGGAATCCGTGGCGATTCCCGCCGTAGTCCACGAACGCGGCCTGCAGGCTGGGTTCAACCCGGACCACTTTGGCAAGATAGATATTGCCTTTTAGCTGCCGCTTGGCAGAAGTTTCTAAATCGAAATCTTCGAGGCGGTTACCGTCCAGAACTACCACGCGGGTTTCTTCCGCGTGGCTGGCATCGATGAGCATACGCTTGGTCATTAACAGAATAACTCCAGTGTGCCGGCAGGATCGGCCGCACCTGGGATCGAGGGCGGGCCGCCGTGCGGCAAATCAGATGGGAGGTTCGGGAACCCTGGGCAGGCGCGAAACCAGTTCTGAAGACAAGGTCTGCTCTGGCACGTCTCGCGGCGGCGGTCATCGGTCCCCGGTGGTGGCTGGCGGCAATGCCAGCCGGTCTGGTCGTCTTCGGCACCGGTGCTGGCGCGGCGGTCAGCGCAATCCCTTGGCTGTCACGTCCGCATCGTCCTGGGCGACATCGACAGATCCGCCGATCGTCGCCGGGGGCACCTCGCCGGAACGAAGGTGACCATGCCGCAAAACGGCCTGTGCCGCAAGACGTTTGCCTGCAGGGTGCGCCGAGATGGCTGCGAGGAGCGGCGCAGATCGCCTATTCCGCTGCATGCTTCGTGGGAAGCCGGTCGATCTCCGCCTGCACCGCTGCTTGGGATTGCGACCTGAAGCGATCGCCGTTTGCAGTAGCAGAATCGTAACTCGCGGTGCGCAGCGCCCGGCTGCCCTGGAAATGTGGATGAACGTAGCGGGCCATCAACTCATAATGCCGCCTGGTCGCCTCCCAATCCGCCCAGTTATGCGCCAGTTCCGTAATAACCCCGAAGCCGCCGGTGCCAGCCAGCAGGGCTTCGATATACGCGATTGCATCGTCGGGCGTGCCGATGCAGGCGGCTTTGGTTTCGAGCAGAAATTCGTACGCATCGCCGATCCCCGGCGGCACGATGGGGAATGTGGCGACATCACGGAAATATTGCGCAAATGCCTCCAGCCCATAGCGGACATTCTCGCGTGCCTGCTCCCGCGTCTTGGCAACATGGATCAGCATCACCAGCCGCCAGTTGCGCCGGTCCGCCTCTTTGCCATGCAGTCGCGCCTGCTCTTCATAAATTGACCAGTTCTTGGCATGATGTGTCAGCGCCTCCGGGGATGTACCGCCGATCGAGAGCATCCCGATCCCATGCCGGCCGGATGCCAGCGCCCCGGTCGGAGAGCGCGATGCTGCAACGGCCAGCTCCATCATGGGTTGGGTGTAGCAAGGCAGTTGCAGACGGGCGTCTTCCAAATTGTACCAGTCGGTCTTTTCTGTAACAGTCTCGCCTCTCAGTAGTCGCACGATAACATCGAGGCTCTCGTTCATCATGCGCCGTTGATCCGCCGCTCGAATGCCGATCTTCACCGCATCGTGCACCAGGGCACCAGGGCCCACGCCGAACATGGCACGGCCCCGTGTAATGTGATCCAGCAGAACCATTCGGTCAGCGAGGATAAACGGGTTGTGATACGGGAGCGAAGCGACCCCCGTCCCCAGACGAATATGCCGCGTACGCTCCACTGCCACCCCTATAAACACTTCGGGCGATGCGATGATTTCAAATCCGCCGGAATGGTGCTCGCCGATCCAGGCCTCGTTATAGCCAAGCCGGTCAAGGTGCTGCAGAAGCTCCAGGTCGCGCTCCAGCGCCAGTGTCGGATTCTCGTTGAGCGAATGAAACGGGGCGAGGAAAATGCCGCTTCCCAGATAGCGCTCGGTCATCAGAGTCACCGTCATATTGATCACAGATACGATAGAAGCTGATACGCGGGGGGCAACCGGCTGCAAGTCACTCGGTTGCGACTTGCGCCCGCCTGCGGACCGTTTCTCATGGGCCGCGATGATAGCTCACCGGTTCACCCGACTGGCCATTGCGCTCTTTCTGCTGGCAGCCACGGCAGAAATGTCCGGCTGCACCTCGCTCCTGTCGGCGACGACTGCTGATGTCGCCGGCGTCGCCAGTGCAGGTATCACCAGTGGCGTAACCAAGAACGCCGCAATCGGCACGGGAATCGGTCTCGGCGTGGCTGCAGGGGCCAGTGCTGGCCTGCACTACGTGGAGCGTCGGGTCCATCGCAGGGAGCAGGACGCGATTGCTGACGCGGCTGGACCGCTACAGATCGGACAAGTTGCGCCATGGCGCGTAGTGCATACCCTGCCGATCGAGTCCAATCGACACGGACAGGTGACCGTCTTCCGCGTCGCAAGCGCGCCGGGCTTTACCTGCAAGCAAATTGTTTTTTCAATCGAGGACGATCAAAACCAGCCGCGGCAATTTTACACCACCAGCATTTGCTCCAATGGCCAGCGCTGGCAATGGGCACTGGCCGAGCCCTCCACCGCACGCTGGAACGGGCTCCAGTGATTCGCGGTCCTGGCCTTCCCGGAGTCATCGCGGCCCTGTCCGTGACTCTCCTTCTCTCCGGCTGCAAAGACATTGCCGATGTTGCCGGAATAGCCAGCGGAGCGGCAACCGGTGCGGCGACTGGCAACCCCGCCATTGGCTTCGCCGTCGGTGTAGCCGTCGGCACGGCCAGCAACTTCGCTTCTACCTACTATGATCGTGTGCGTGCCGGCGCAGAACAGGACGTTATCGCCGAAACCGCCGGGAATTTAGCTGTGGGGGGACAGGCGCCCTGGCGCATCCGCCACACTATTCCCATCGGCAACGAGCATGGCACGCTGCGTATCATTGATGAAATTACCACGCCGATTGCCGTCTGCAAGCAGGTCGTCTTCTCTATAGCTGACGGAAACCAACCGCCACCCTGGTATAGTGTCGATATCTGCCGCGATCCGAGGGGCTGGAAATGGGCTACCGCCGAACCCGCTGTATCACGCTGGACTGTCATTCGGGAATGACCGCGTTCGGGAACCCTTCCCGCATAGTCTGCTGATCTGAGCGGTCTTCTGCCGGTTTATAAAACTCTTGCCAGGATCGCGGGACTGCCGCTAATATAGGTGGCAAGGGTTGGCACCAGGGGCCGTTTGCGGGATGTCCGTGCCAGCGGAGTTCAGCATCGCCGTGCGAATAACTGAAATCCTGCCGTCATGCTCGATAACAGTAGCCAGCCTGATGCTGCTGATTGCGGCACTTTGGATTATATTCTCTCCACAGGTATTCGGAAATCGACAGACACTGGGCTTGTGGGGCAATCGGAACAGTCATCGGCTTTCGGTTGCACACACGAGACTTTCCTTCCGGACCCGCCATCGTGCCGGTTTTGCGCTAGCGGTTCTTTTCACCATCCTGTTCTCACTGTCCAGTTCCGCTGCCGAACAGCGGCGGATTGCGCTCGTTATCGGCAACTCAACCTATCGCAATGTCCCCAGGCTGTCGAACCCAACTAACGATGCGCACCTGATCGCTGTGACCTTGCAGCGCCTTGGCTTCAAATTGGTCGGTAATGGGGCAAAGATAGATCTCGACAAACAACAATTTTCTGATGCCGTGAAAGCGTTCGGGCAAGAGATCGCCGGTGCCGACGTTGCACTGTTCTATTATGCCGGGCACGGACTTCAAGTTGATGGCGTCAACTGGCTGGTGCCCGTGGACGCGAATCCGACCCGCCGTCAGGATCTGGATTTTCAAATGGTCGATGCCGCCCTGGTGCTGCGCCAGATGGACGGGGCCGGAACGCATCTCAACGTCATGATCCTCGACGCGTGCCGTAACGATCCGTTCGGCGGGCGTGGCCTGCGCGGTATCGAACGAGGCCTCGCCGAAATGCGGGTGCCGGACGCCACTATTGTATCCTACGCCACCCAGCCGGGGAATGTCGCTCAGGACGGATCAGGACCCGACAGCCCGTTTGCACAAGCGCTGGCCGATGGGATGGGTCACTCTGAATGGGAAATCCGGGACGTGTTCAACGAGACCGGCCTCACTGTCAAGCGTGAAACGGCCGGGGAACAAGTACCCTGGACCTCGTTTTCACCCATAAATGGCAAATTCTTCCTCGCCGGTATCGAAAAACCTCTGAGCGCGCCTCCAATCCAGATTAATCCAATTTCTCCTGGCACGCTGAATGTTTGGTCGACAGCGTCTTCATCCAACTCGTATCACGAACCTGTGGTTCAGGTCGCATTTCATCGAGATTTCCCTGAACTTAGATTAGCATACAGAGCAGTTGCGCCCGACCAATTCATTTCCGAGTGGACCTCAGCCACAGGGAACGCAGCACCTGATGTCGCGTTTATCGACAACTATACCCAGCTGCGCCCCTTGCTGGAGAGTGGGGTCGTCTGGCAGGACTGGGGATTCGATAGGTTCGGACTGAACGGTTGGTGGGTGATCTCTAAACTTAGCACGCATGTTGAGGCCGCGCGTGCATTCATCCGTTGGCTTGCTGCCCCCAAGAGCCCCGAGCTGCCGAGGGTCAGAAACGCCAATCTCGGAGTCTCGGACGTGCAGTCAATTCAAGCGATTGCAAGATCCGCTGTCGGGGCTTTACAATCGCAAGATCGAGAGCAGCTTGAGGCGTTGCTGGACCCCGACGCTGCCCAGGCTCTTGACGACGTTACATACGCCGGGGTTACGATAGAATCCATCAACCCGATTTAGATATTTGGAAACACCCATGTCGCGTTCGCGCTCGTTGATGTTATCGGCTTGAGCGACAAAGTGTATGGCCTGCGGCACATGTCGTTCATAGCGCGTAATTCAAGGCAAGGATGGCGCATCCTGCAGCTCGATAGAAACACCAAGATTGACACTGCCGAAGCACTGTTCCGCGACTTCGACAGTCATATCACAGGCGGTTTGTCAAACTCCCCGCTCGGCCGGCCGCTTCTTACCGAACCTACGGATAATGCTCTGCTTCCGCTTCCCGTTTCCCGGCATCCTACTCTTGCCTGGACCTTCAGGGGCGGCTCGCCGGTGGCATTCCTGGTCGAGTTGCAGATGAACGTTATGCACACCGACGCCCCTCCGCCGATTGATCCTCGGGACCTGACCGACAGTTTTCTGCAGTTTGTACCCGTTAGCCCGGGGCAGATGAGCTACCAGATCAGCGCGCCATTCGGCGTAAACGCCCAACCATATCGCGCTCGGATATGGGCGCTCGATGCGGCGGGTAACGTCGCTCTCAGTGATTGGCACGCAATGTATTTCTCCTTTACTCAGCCGTCTGGCGCAACCATGGGACCAATCGACCGCCATAGAGACCGCTTCGGCGGCGATTTCCGAGACTTCGCCATCCCTTCGGCGGAAGCGTGCTACAATAGGTGTGCGGCGGACCCGAAATGCCGAGCTTTTTCATTTGCGACGGATACCAGGCACTGCTGGCTTAAAGATAGGATCACCAACCCGTCTGATAGCCCGACATTGGATTCGGGTATCAAGATCGTAAAGTAATACAACCCGGTGCCGGGCGCATCCTTGATGATGCGCCGCGGTATTCGATTCACCGCATCCCGGTTACGCACGAGGAGGCCGCGTTTGCTGCGACCGAGGTGGTCGCGTGATCCTTACTCTTGCCATGGATCTTTGTAGCTGGGGTCATATTGCTGCCGGCGCTTCACGTAGTCATGCTGATTCTGCAAGTCTTGTTGACGCACCGTATGTCCGCTCGTCTATCCCCATCGGAAACGAACATGGCACGTTGCGCGCGCCTTATGAAATCGCCATCCCGATCACCGTCTGCAAGACGGCCGCGATCCAAAGGGATGGAAATGGGCAACCGCGGAGCCCGCGGCTTCGCGCTGGGCCATCATTCAACAATAGTCACCAGAATGGCGCGGCTTCGCGGAGCTTCTGCCAGGGCTTCAGCAGATGATCATGCGCCTTCTCGCCCCGCCGTTCCGCCCATTTACGGATTTCAGCGACGGCATCCGCCAGGCCAGACCCGGACGATGCCGCCAGAAGAAGCTCGGTCAGCCGCTCAGAGCCCGCGCCGTCATTAACGCGCCCAAGCAGATCCTGAAGCTCCCGGCACGGTTTCAGGGCAGTTTTGACCTTCCGTGCGCTATACAGAGGCGTTAGGAATTCGATTCCGTAGCGCAAATTCTTGATCGCCTTCCGCAGTTCATGCAATTCGGGCAAACTCGCGCCTTTGATATTATCCCCACGCTTTGCCACCCGCCGGTGAAGTTTGCCCAGAAGCCAGGCCGACAGCTCCGCGACAGGCTCTCCCAACCGGTGTTTTGCCGAGCGCGATGGCCCGACCGAAGCTTGGCCGGGAAACTTCGCAATTTCGAGCATAATATCCCTAAATCCTGGCTCTGCTAGGAAAGCGAAAATCGCATCATGGGCCGACGCCCTGACCGGCTTCGTCGCCTGCGCCAAAATCTGCAACTGAGCTTCCGACAGATCATTCCTTGCCTGGACAAGTGTTTCGCTCGCAAACACGTCCCAATCACGCGCCAATCCCACCAGACGCCCGACATCCCGCAACCGGTCTCTCAGCTGGGCCGCGGGCTCCTCCGGCAGGACCCGGGCGAAAAAGCAGCAGCGCGGCGCGGAGCCGCCGAATGGCCACCCGCAACTGGTGCACGCCCTCTACATCGCCGCCACGCGCCGGAACGACGTTTGCCTCAAGATGATCGCGTGCGACAGTGATGATCTGGGCAAAAGCGTCTGCACCGGTGATGCCTGGATCATACCGCAGATCGTCAGGGCGATGGGCAACTGCGTCCATCGCCCCGCCTCAGCTCCGCAAATGATTTGGAATGCGCATCCCGAGTTTGATCGGCACATTCCAGACCTCACGGACCTGCCGGACCGGCCGGAATCCGGCCCGCAGATAGGTCGGCAAGGCCCGCGGATGGTCTGCAGTGCAGGTATTGACGGTTATGCCCCTCGCCCTTGATCGCCACACCAAATCAACCGACTGACGCAGAAACGAGTAGCCGACGCCAGTCCCAATCGTATGCGGCAGCAGGCCGAAATACGACAGGTTCACCTCTGGCCAGGGACGCGCATCCAGTTCAAAAAAACCGGCCGGCTCCCCTCCGCTGTACAAGACGTGGATGGTAATCGCCGGGTCCCTCAGCAGTTCGTTCAGGTCCTGATCCGTCATGGTGCGTCGAAGCCACCACACGTAATCCTCACCGACGGTGTTGTACAGATAACGGTAAAACGGTACCGTGCAACTCACCGCTTGGACAACCTGACAGCTTATGGGGAGCGACGGGGACGACTCCACCGGCGGTCGATCCATCCGCAGGAAGGTTACGGTTACCGTTACGCGCTCCGCCGGTTCCATGCCAGCTGTATAGCGTGGAGCTCAGTCGTCCAGGAAGCTCCGAAGCTTCCGGCTCCGGCTGGGGTGCTTCAGTTTCCGAAGTGCCTTCGCTTCAATTTGCCGGATGCGTTCGCGGGTGACATTGAACTGCTGCCCGACCTCCTCCAAGGTGTGATCGGTGTTCATGCCAATGCCAAACCGCATGCGCAGCACCCGTTCCTCGCGCGGCGTCAGGCTGGACAGGATGCGTGTCGTCGCCTCCCGCAGGTTTGCCTGAACCGCTGCATCCAGCGGGATGATCGCGGTCTTGTCCTCGATAAAGTCGCCAAGGTGGCTGTCTTCCTCGTCGCCGATCGGCGTTTCCAGACTGATCGGCTCTTTGGCGATTTTCAGGACCTTGCGCACCTTCTCCAGCGGCATGCCGAGCTTTTCGGCCAGCTCCTCTGGTTGTGGCTCGCGTCCAATCTCGTGCAGCATCTGCCGGCTGGTGCGCACCAGCTTGTTGATTGTCTCGATCATGTGCACCGGGATTCGGATCGTACGCGCCTGATCGGCGATACTGCGGGTGATCGCCTGACGGATCCACCAGGTTGCATATGTGCTGAATTTGTAGCCGCGGCGGTACTCGAATTTATCGACCGCTTTCATCAGACCGATATTGCCCTCCTGGATCAAATCCAGGAACTGCAGGCCGCGATTGGTATATTTCTTGGCAATAGAAATCACCAGGCGCAGATTGGCCTCGATCATCTCCTTCTTGGCACGCGCCGAATCACGCTCGCCACGGCTTACCGTCGCATAGACACGCCGGAACTCGCTGATTGGCAGCCCCGCATCATTCGCAACTGCCGCAATCTGGTTGCGAATGTCGTTAACCTGTTCCCAGTCCTTGCTGGCAAAGACTCTCCACCCTTTGCCCGGCAGTCTGGCCACACGCTCCAGCCAATTCGGATCAAGCTCGCTGCCCCGGTACTGCGTCAGAAAATCTTCCCGGTTCACCTTGCAGGATTCCGCCATCCGCAGAAGCTGGCCCTCCAGCGCGGTGAGCCGCTGATTGAGCTGCTTTAACTGGGAAACCAGCTCCTCTATCCGATTGTTGTGCAGCCGGACTTGCGCAACCTTGCTGACAAGTTCCTCCCGCAGCTTCTCGTAACTCTTCTCCGACCGGGCGTTCACCTCCTCGCCGCTGGTCATCGTCTCAAGCCGGCGGGACTGGAACTTCTGCAGTTTCTTATAAAGACCCTCGATCTCTTCGAAAGTTGCCAGCACTTCGGGTTTCAGCTTCTCCTCGAGCGCCGAAAGCGAAAGCCCCGCACCCTCCGCATCTTCCTCGTCCAGATCGTCCGGAGCTTCGATCGAGCCGTTATGCGATCCATTCACCGCCCCCGCTTCGGACGGGTGCGGCCCCTCGCCCGACCCGCCGCCCTGGGTCGCTTCCAGGTCGACGATGTCGCGCAAAAGCATCCGGCCGGCCCTTAGCTGGTCGTGCCATGAGATGATGGCCTTGAAGGTCAGCGGGCTTTCGCACAAGCCGCCAATCATCATGTCGCGCCCGGCTTCGATGCGCTTCGCGATGGCGATCTCGCCCTCGCGCGAGAGCAATTCCACCGAGCCCATCTCGCGCAAATACATGCGCACAGGGTCGTCGGTCCGGCCGACGCTCTCCTCGTCGATATTGCCGGTCTGCTCTTCCTCGGCCTCCTCGGCCTTTTCGACCTTAGGCGCCGCCGCCTCGCCGTCCTCGCTCTCTTCGCTTTCGACGACCTGAATGCCCATCTCGTTCAGACTGGACATCACGTCCTCGATCTGTTCAGAGCTGTTCTGTTCCGGTGGAAGGACAGTATTCAGTTCGTCGAATGTGATGTAGCCCCGCTCCTTGCCCTTCCCGATCAGCCGCTTGACCGCGACTGACTGGACATCAAGCAAGGTGGTCTCCACGTCTTGTTCGACCGTGGCGGTATCGGCGTTCGCGGCGGGCTTGGTCGCCATAATCCCGGCTCTCCAGCTAAACTATCACAGCACCGTTCTGGGCGGCGGCTAAGCTTCCGCGCCGAGGGGCTCGCCCGTTTCCACCGCGATCAGCGCGGTGCGAAGCGCGAGCAGCCGGCGCTGCGAATCCTGGTCCGGGCAAAGCTCGAACTCGCGCTTCGCCGCCGCGACCTCCTCGGCCAGCCGGGCGCGATGCAGGAGTCCAAAGATGTGCCACCATCCAGCCTCGGCATCTCCCGGCATCGACCCCGCCGTCGCGAACCCCGGCAACGGCACGGGGGCCATCGCAAGGATCTGCTCGGCATCGGCCGCCAATCCAGAGATCGTGAGGTGGTTTATGACCCCCTGCGAGTTCAAGCACATTTGCCACATCGAACCACGCCAGCAACGATGCGCGCACCCGTGCAAAAGGCTCGGGAAGGTCGAGCTCGGCAAAGGCATGTTCCACATCACGGATAAGTTCCGGATGCAGGATGAGCGCCGCAGTCAGGATGCGAGCCCGCTCTTCTGCCGCCTTCCGGCCAGACGGCGTGGGCCGCGGGGGAATGCGAACTGCCGGCCTCTCGGTTCGAGAAACCCGGCGCTCCCTGAAAAATCGCTCCCGCAGCGCCCTGCGATATTCGCCGGCCAGGACGCGATCTCCTATTCTCGCGGCGGTGTCATCCAACCGCCGCAGCAGTCTCGCGCGGTCCTCCACGGTTTTGTCGCCGACCACGTCCTTTAGCAGATCGAACAACGCCTCGGAGAGTGGACGCCGCGCCGCCAAAATCGCGCCAAATCCTTCGGCACCTCTCCCGACGGACCACTGTGTCAGGGTCCTCGCCTTCCGGGAGACCGCCAGCGCGACGGATCTGTCCGGCGACAGAAGTGGCAAGGCGAGGTCGGCTGCCCGGGCCGCTGCGCGCCGTCCCGCCGCATCCCCGTCGAAGCACAGCACCGGCGCAGGCGACAGGCGCCACAGCTCGCCCAACTGGTCCTCGGTCAGTGCGGTCCCCAATGGCGCCACCGCGCCCGGGAATCCCGCCTGATGCAAGGTGATAACGTCCATGTATCCTTCCACCACCACGATCTCGGCCTTTCCACGCACGTCCCGCGCGCGGTCCAACCCGTACAGGCTACGCCGCTTCGCGAACAGCGCGGTTTCGGGCCCGTTCAGATACTTCGGCTGCCCGTCCCCCAGCACTCGCCCGCCGAAGCTGATCACGGCGCCCCGGCGGTCCCGAATGGGGAACATCACACGACTGAAAAACAGTTCGTACGTCCGCCCGGTTTCCGGATCGTCTCGCATGAGACCCGCCTCCATCAGCAGGTCTGGCGTGACGCCCTCACGGGCCAGGCCAGCGGCCAGCGTACCCCGCCCCTCCCCGGACCACCCAAGGCCGAACCCGCGGATCGCGTCCTCAGTTAGTCCCCGGCCTGTCAGATATTCGAGCGCGTGCCGCCCCTCAGGAAGGAACAGCTTGCGTTGAAAGAACAAAGCCGCCGTTTCCAGCACCCCCGCAAGCGAGTGGCGCCGCCGCTCGGCCTCCGCCAGCGCCGGCGAGAGTTTCGGCATCTCCAGCCCGGCTTCCACCGCCAGCCGCTGCACCGCGTCCATGAACCCGGCGCCCTCGGATTGCATGACGAAGGTGATGGCATCGCCATGCGCGCCGCAGCCGAAGCAGTGATAATGGTCGTCATAGACGTAAAAACTGGGAGTCTTCTCACCGTGGAAAGGACAGCACCCCTTCCACTGCCGCCCGGAACGCTCCAGCTGCTGACGCCGGCCGATAAGCGCGGGCAGCGGCGTTCGCGCGCGGAGTTCGTCCAGAAACCCGCCGGGAAGAGCCATTAACCGCCAAGCTTCGCCTTCACGATCGGGCCCACCCGGGCCATGTCGAGCCCGGCGGCGTGCCTTGCTTTCAGTGCTGCCATGACCTTGCCCATGTCCTTCATCCCTGCCGCCCCGGTTTCCGCCACCACATCCGTAACAGTGCGCTCCATCGCCGCCTGGTCCATTTGCTGCGGCAGAAAACTCTCGATCACGCCGATCTCCGCCTCCTCCTTGACCGCGAGCTCGGGGCGGTTGCCCTGCCGGTACAGATCAACTGACTCCCGCCGCGATTTAACCATGCCGCGCAACATGCCAAGGATGTCTTCGTCCGGCACCTTGTCCAACCCCTTCGGCCGAGCCGCGATGTCAGTGTCCTTCAGCTTGGCCAGTATCATGCGCAGCGTGGAGGTCCGGGACGCATCGCCGGCCTTCATCGCGGCTTTGAGCTGATCCGTGAACTGATCACGCAAATTCATAACGGGACTCCGGAGCACATCGGCATTCTACACCTCAGGGCTGGTCACCCAGCCGACCCGTGCACACGAAATGCGGATTCTCCCAGCCGGGCTTCCCATACGGCAACCGGTCGCCGTCCAAGGTACGCACGGTTCCCCCCGCAGCCTCCAGAACCGCCTGCGGCGCAGCAGTGTCCCACTCCATCGTCCTTCCGAACCGCGGATACAGGTCGGCGCCCCCTTCCGCGAGCCGGCAGAATTTCACTGCGGAACCGAAATTGATCACCTTCGCGACCACCCTGCCCTTAAGAAAAGCATCAAGGCGCTCCTGATTGCCGTGATACCGGCTGGCAAGCACCGTCAACCCCTCCATCGGAGGGACGCGCGCACTAATCGGTCGATCCCCGTTCCGCGAGCTCTTCCAAGCTCCGTGCCCCACGATCCCGCGAAACATCTCTCCCAGAGCAGGCACACCCACCACGCCCAGGCACACCCGTCCGTCCCGGACCAACCCGATATTGACGGTGAACTCGTCATTGCCCGCCGTGAATTCGCGCGTTCCGTCCAGCGGATCGACCAGCCAATACTGCCTGCTCGGCGCCGTCACCCTGCCGCCCGCCACCTCCTCCTCCGCTATCACGGGGATATCCGGCATAGCCTCCCTCAGGCCCTGCACGATGATCGCCTCCGCCGCGTGGTCGGCAGCCGTTACGGGGGAGGCATCCACCTTGCGAATCACGTCGAAACCCTTCGCACGCACGGCCAGAATTGCCTCGCCGGCGCGTTTCGCAAGGTCGGCAGCCAGGGCGAGCAGATGGTCATCGGTCATGCACTGGATGTAGCTTGCTGGAACCGCTGCCCACAACCGCGCGATTCTCGGATCTCGGTTTTGGAGCATTCGGAGGCTCATTCCCGGCGCGCGGCTTCGGTTGTTCGGCGGGTGGCGCCTTCGCTGGCAGCGCCTCATCCGGCGAGGTAATCACGTCGAAATCGAACTCGGAAAAACGCATTGCGGCCTCCTCTTCGGTTCGGCCGCTCCATCCATGGCGTCAAATCGGAAAATCCAGCGCGGAAAAAACGAAAGCCGCCTTGGTGGGGCGGCTTCTGGTATCTGCGATTTCGCGCGATCCTTACACCGCCGATCTATACCACCGGTACCAAAATCGCTGTGCGGCTGAGGCGCGTCGCATACCGACTAAATACAACGACGCAGCCTTCGTTGCAACGGCCTTAACGGATCCCAGCCACTGTCAGGATCGTCGCCAGCCCCGCCGTCATCCCGCGCGCCGAGTTCTCCTGCTCCACATCGATCCACTCCTCCAGCGAGTGCCCGCGCCCGCCGGAGCCGCCAGACCCAATCTTGATGGCGGGAATGCCGAGACTCATCGGAATGTTCGCATCGGTCGAGGATGCCTCGAAGCTGGGATCGAACCCGTGCGCGCGGAGTGCTGCCATCGCGAGCTGCGGGAGCCGACCTGCCTCATCCGTACGGCCGGCCGGGCGGTCCCCGGTCTGCTTGACCTCCGCCGTCACCAGCCCGTTCCGTACCGCCCGCACCCCATTCTCCGCCGCCACCGCCTGCTCGATCAGTCGCAAAAACGCGCTTTCCAATCGCGCCAGTTCCACACTGGATTTCGGAACGCAAATCGAACTCCGTCCATACTGCGTTCGGAATCGAATTGATCGAGGTGCCGCCTCCCGTCACGCTGGCGCAAAAGGTCGTGCGCGGAGCGGATGGCACCTCGATCCGCGACAACCGGCCGATCGCGTCAGCCATCGCATAAAGCGGGTTCACCAGTCCAAACGCACCGTAGCTATGCCCGCCGGGGCCACGAAAGGTTACACGATACCGCTTCGATCCGACGCCGCCCGTGACGATGCGCTCCATGTCGGGGCTATCGACGGTTATGAAGGCGGTGATCCGTCCCGCGTATTCACCTCTCTCGAACAGATGACGGATGCCGCGCAGATCCCCAGGCCCTTCTTCCCCGACATCTGCTACAAACAGCAGATCGGCGTTTGTCCGAATGCTTGCCGCATCCATCGCCCGCAGCCAGGCCAGCAACACGGCAAGGCTACGCGTATCGTCTCCAACGCCGGGGGCGAAAAGCTTCGTTCCTTCCCGCCGGACCTGCACGCTGGTCCCCGCCGGAAACACCGTATCGAGATGGGCGGCAAGGCACAGAAGCCCCTGCCCTGCCCCGCGCCGCAGTGCGGTCACGTTTCCTTCGGCATCAATCCTCGCATCATCGAGACCATGCGCCAGGAGCAGCTTCAGAAAGGCCTTTGCCCGTTCCGATTCCTGAAAAGGAGGGGCAGGAATCTCGGTCAGTCGGATTATGTCAGCAATGGTTCGGTCATGGTCCTCGACCAGCTTGGCCGCGGCTGTCGCGAAGGCCTCAGATCTGACGACCCGCTCGACGACGGCTTCCACACTGCTTTCCACCCACTCTGCTCCCGTTGAAAGCTCCGCCTCGGTTTGGCCGCCGAGTGACGTGAACGCAAGCGAATGGAACCGATCGCGTTCGTGCTGTTTTGAACGGATGTTGTCGGCGTTGCCCCCATGTCACTGGGAACGCCCAATTCCACATTGAGGAGAACCTTCATGAAAACAGGAAGCGCGATGACGGCGCTTGGCGCTTTCAGCTTTGCCTTTGCCCTTGCCTTGGCCGGTCCGGCCCCAGCTCTGGCGCAAAACGCGACCTCCGGGACCAGCGGAACGGCGGCCCAAACGTCCAGTCAGAATGGGTCAGGCCAGGCAACAACCCCTCAAGCCAACGCCGCGCCGGGAGCTGCCGCGAACGCTCCAACCAGCAACCAGGATGCTGGCAATGCTACAAATAACGCCGCGAGCAATGCCGCCACGAACCAGGCACCCGCCACCGCTGGCAACACGGCACAAGGCAATACGACCCCGGGAGCTCCTGCTCCGACCAATACTACGATGCCATCCGGCGCGACAACTCCCTCGGGCTCGTCCACGGCAATGCAGCACACCCGCACGATGCAGCATCACACCGCCTCGCGGGAACCGACCATGACGCGATCGGGCGCGGCGATGAGCCACACTCGGACAATGCAGCATCACGCGGTCGCGAGCGAGCCAAATCCGAACGCGCAAAATGCTGAAGTGGCCCGCCTGAATGAAGAAAGCCTCCAGGCCGCACAACAAGGACGCAGTTTCGTTCCGTCCGGCTCCGGCCACATGTGAGTGCGCTGGCATCCCGTTACAGACAAGGGCGGGTGGTGCGCCCGCGCTGCGCGGCGTGAATCGGATTGATCTTCTCGGAAACTCGATATTTGCGATTGCATGAACGGCGAACCAAACCGTTGGGAGGGCGTTATCTGAGCTCCCCAGCAGGGAGAAGGACACCTATGAAAGCGATGTTGTTGGCCGCTGCGGCGGCACTGGCACTTTCCTCGCCGGCAGCGTTTGCAGCCGGCTCAAGTGGCGAGGCGGGTGGTGGCAACGGCGGCGCAACTCCGCCCAACGTATCGAACCCGGCCGCTGTAGGCAGCACTAATGCGCAGCCTCCGAGCTACGGTGTTTCGGGGACGACCCCGACAGGCTCGGCCACTTCCAGCAATCATTGGCAGGGACAAGGTCCTCAGACCAAGACGATGAGTGGCCAGAATGTAACAGGATCAACGGCTACGCTGAACGGTTCCAAGACGGGTAGCCAGTAGGTCGTCGGGCAGCCACTAAGTTGAATGAACGCCCGGAAACCTGGGCGTTCTTTTTTTTGTGCTCGTCGGCGCTCTCATCGCAGTCCCGCGTTCAGCTTCTCCAGCACCGCTGCACCAGGAACCAGCGCTGCTTCATCCAGTGCATTGAACGGTTCATCGACCGTTCTCAGATGCGAATGCAAATCTTCGGGCTCAGGGTCCACATACAGCAAGCCCGTCACTACCTCGCCGTGGGCCTGCCTCTGGTGTAGGTAATCCATCGCCGCCACCCGGTCGTGCACGTCGTATTCCGACGCCAGCTTACGTAATCTCAGCACGCTGCCATCGTGCTGCCGCACAACCTCGACACTGCCGGGCTCGTAATCGACCATGATTTCATCCCGGCCGGTAATCACGTCGAGGAAATTGACCGCCTCGTTATGCTCCCGCACGTAGTCGAAGCTTTTCGTCGATCCGGCGTGGTTATTGAACGCGACACAAGGGGAAATCACGTCCAGAAACGCTGCTCCCGGATGCTTTATCGCCCCTTTGACCAGTGGCACCAGCTGCTCCTTATCGCCCGAAAAGCTCCGGCCGACATAGGTGGCGCCCAGCAACAAGGCCATGCCCACAAGGTCAATCGCCGAGTCGCTGTTAGCAACCCCACGCTTTGACAACGCCCCGCGATCGGCAGTGGCGGAAAACTGGCCCTTCGTCAGGCCATACACCCCGTTATTCTCTACGATATAGACCATGTTCACGCCCCGGCGCAGGATGTGCGCAAACTGACCGAGGCCGATTGAGGCCGAATCTCCATCACCCGAAACGCCCAGAAAGATCAGGTCCCGATTTCCGAGGTTGGCGCCCGTCAAAACCGACGGCATGCGCCCATGGACCGAGTTGAACCCGTGTGATGCCCCAAGGAAATATGTCGGCGTCTTGGACGAGCAACCAATGCCCGAAAGCTTCGCGACGCGGTGCGGCGGCAAGCTTAATTCGAAGCAGGCCCGCACGATGGCTGCGCTGATTAAATTGTGGCCGCACCCAGCACAAAGTGTCGAGACTGCCCCCTCGTAGTCGCGATGCGTGTAGCCGAGCGCGTTTTTCGGCAGCCCCGGATGGTGCAGCTTTGGTTTAGCAAGGTATGTCATGGCACTGCCTTCCGCAGCGGAACAACTTTGAGTGCATCAACCTGATCGGAGATAGCACCTGCGATGAAACGCGCGGTAATAGGCGTTCCGTCATAATGAAGCACGCGGATCAGCCTCGCGGGATCGATCTCGAGTTCGTTTACCAGCAGCGTGCGCAGCTGCGCATCGCGATTCTGTTCGACCACGAAGACACGGTCATGCGACATGATGAAATCGATCACATCGTCATGGAACGGGAACCCGCGGACTCTGGTAGATCCAATGCAATCCCCTGCTCGGCGAGAATCTCGTCCGCCTCGTTCATCGCCGGACTGGTTGAACCGTAATAGATCACGCCCAACCGTGTCGCCTGCCCTGCTGGCCGCGCAACCGGCACAGGGACCAGATTCCGTGCAGTCGCCTGCTTGCGCAGCAGCCGTTGCATGTTGTCGGCATATGCCGGCCCCTGCTCTGTGTATTTGGCGTACCGGTCTTTCGACGTTCCTCGGGTGAAAAATGCGCCCCGCGCCGGATGTGTCCCCGGATAGGTACGGTATGGAATGCCGTCCCCATCTACATCGAGATACCGGCCGAAATCCTTGCCCGCCTCGAGATCTGCCCCCGTCATGACCTTGCCGCGATCCATCCGCCGCGAGTCATCCCACATGAATGGCCGGGTCAGCCGCTCATTCATGCCGATATCGAGATCCAGCATGACGAAAACCGGCGTCTGCAGCCGGTCCGCCAGATCGAAGGCTAACGCCCCGAATTCGAAGCATTCGTGCGGATCCTCGGGGAACAGCAGCACATGTTTGGTGTCCCCGTGCGAGGCATAGGCGCAGGACAGGACGTCGCATTGCTGCGTGCGCGTCGGCATGCCGGTGGACGGCCCCGCCCGCTGCACATCAAACACCACGGCGGGGATCTCCGCGAAATACGCGAGACCTAGAAATTCCTGCATCAGCGAAATTCCCGGCCCCGAAGTTGCGGTGAATGCCCGCGCCCCGTTCCACGCCGCCCCGATCACTATGCCGATCGATGCCAGTTCATCCTCAGCCTGAACGATGGCAAAGCGGTTCTTCCCGGTCGCCTTGTCCACCCGGTAGCGCTGGCACCATCGCGTGAAGGCCTCGGCAAGAGAAGAAGACGGTGTGATCGGATACCAGGCGCATACAGTAGCCCCGCCATATACCGCACCCAGTGCCGCCGCGCTGTTCCCATCGATCGAAATGCCATCTCCGACGGCTTCAGCAGGGCGTACACGCAACCCGATCGGGCATGTAAGGTGTTGCTTCGCGTAATCCCGCCCCATGTGCAGCGCTTGGATATTGGGCTGGATAAGCTTGTCCTTCCCACGAAACTGCTCGTCCAGCAGCTTCTCGATCACTGCTACATCCATGTCCAGCAGCGCCGAGAGCGCGCCGACATAGATGATGTTCTTAAACAATTGCCGCTGCCGCGTATCCGTGTATTCACGGTTGCAGATTTCCGTCAGCGGCATCCCGATCACCACGATATCGGTCCGGAACTTCGACTCCGGCATCGGCTTCGTAGAATCGTAGAAAAGATACCCTCCCGGCACGATCGACCGCACGTCCTGGTCCCAGGTCTGCGGATTCATTGCAACCATCAGGTCCACACCGCCGCCCCTTGCGCCCAGATGGCCGGCCTCGGACACCCGCACCTCGTACCAGGTCGGCAAGCCTTGGATGTTCGAGGGAAAAATGTTCCGCGGCGCCACTGGCACGCCCATCCGCATGATGGATTTCCCAAACAGCGTGTTGGCGCTGGCTGATCCGGACCCGTTCACGTTGGCGAATTTGACGACGAAATCGTTGACAGCCGACAGCCCGTCAACCGGGATCAGCGATTGCAGCATGTATGCTCCGCTTGCGCTATGTCATACAGGAACCGCTGCATGTCCCATGCCCCGGTCGGGCAGCGTTCCGCACATAATCCGCAGTGAAGGCAGACATCCTCATCCTTCACCATGATCCGCCCCGTCTTAAGCGTGCCGGACACATACAGGGCCTGATCCTCGTTGGGAGCAGGCGCGTTCAGCCGGGTCCGCAACTCCGGCTCCTCGCCATTGCGCGTGAATGTGAGGCAATCGACCGGACAGATATCCACGCAGGCGTCGCACTCGATGCACAGAGCGTCCGTGAACACGGTATGTACATCGCAGTTCAGACAGCGCTCGGCTTCCTTGAATGCCAGCCGGTCGTCGAACCCGAGTTCAACCTCGGCCTTGATGTCCTTGAGCGCGAGAAACTTGTCCTTGTGCGGCACCGCATAGCGCCGGTCGAGTGAGATTTCGCTGTCGTAGCTCCACTCATGGATGCCCATCTTCTGGCTGGACATCGCGACCATCGGGGCCGGGCGCTCCCGCACGTCCTCGCCCAGGCAGGCTTTGTGTATCGATATCGCCGCCTGGTGCCCATGGGCAACGGCCCAGATGATGTTCTTCGGGCCGAACGCCGAATCCCCTCCAAAAAACACCTGGGGATGGCTCGATTGCATGGTAATCTCATCGACCACCGGCATGTCCCACTGATTGAAATCAAGCCCGATATCTCGTTCGATCCAGGGGAAGGCGTTCTCCTGCCCCACCGCGACCAGCACATCGTCGCAGCCAAAGTGCTGGAGCGGCTCGCCGGTCGGTACCAGGCGCCTCCGGCCTTTCGAGTCGCGTTCGGCCCGGACCTTCTCGAACGTTACCCCGTTCAGACGGCCGGCCTCATGCGTGAATTCCTTGGGCACGAGGTAATTCAGGATCGGGATGTCCTCTCGGATTGCATCCTGCTTTTCCCAGGGGGACGCCTTCATCTCCTCGAAGCCGGAGCGGACGATAACCTTTACGTCCTCGCCGCCCAGGCGGCGCGCGGACCGGCAGCAATCCATCGCCGTATTGCCCCCGCCCAGCACGATCACCCGCTTGCCAATGCTGCTGACATGCCCAAACGAAACCGAGGCCAGCCAGTCGATGCCGATGTGGATGTTCGCCGTCCCCTCCTGCCGGCCTGGGATGGACAAATCCCGCCCTCTCGGCGCGCCGGAGCCGACGAAAACCGCATCGTATCCTTCATCCAGCAACGTCTTGAGGCTATCGACCCGCTGGCCCAGCCGCATCTCCGGGCCAAGCCGCGTAATATAGCCGACCTCCTCGTCGATCACTTCCTCGGGCAATCGGAATTTGGGAATCTGGCTGCGGATCATTCCGCCGCCCCGCGAATCGGAGTCGAACACGACGCAATGATACCCGAGGGGCGCGAGGTCTCGCACCACCGTCAGCGAGGCCGGCCCGGCGCCAACCAGGGCGATTCTCTTGCCGTTCGGGGCCGCCGCAGGCGCCGGCATTCGATCCGAAACGTCGCCTTTGTAGTCTGCGGCGACCCGTTTCAGCCGGCAGATCGCAACCGGCTGCTCCTCTACCCGGCCCCGCCGGCAGGCCGGCTCGCAGGGCCGGTCGCATGTTCGGCCGAGAATTCCCGGAAATACATTCGAATTCCAATTGATCATGTAGGCGTCAGCGTAGCGCTGCGCCGCAATAAGACGAATGTATTCCGGAACTGGAGTGTGCGCCGGGCACGCCCACTGACAATCCACAACTTTATGGAAATACTCGGGGTTGCGGACGTCGGTAGGCTGCAACTTGGACTCCTGAAATCCCGAGCGGGTCGTTCTTCTTCGGTCAGTCCGATCGGTCGTCAATACACCGTAGGGAGAAACCCAGAACGCTTCAACTCTTGACGGCGCAGGTCTCGCTTGCATTCCCTGCCGCCCCGGACTCCGGAGAAAAAGGTGACTCCCTACCCCGACCTCCCTAACGCAGATCTGCTCGACCGTATTCCCCTCAACGCCCGCGTCGTTCTGGATGTCGGCTGTAGCACGGGTTCCCTCGGGTCCGCCTATCGTCGCTTCAATCCACGTGCCCGCCTTCTCGGCATCGACAGCGACCCGGAAGCGGCCGCCATCGCCGCGCACCGGCTGGATGAGGTGGCCGCTCTTGATGTCGAGGACAATCCGCTGCCGTTCGATCTGCCGAACGGCCTGGACTGCGTGATCTACGGCGACGTCATCGAACACCTGCGTGATCCCTGGAAGGTGCTACGCGCTCACGCCGAAGCCCTGACGGATGACGGCACAATTCTCGTCTGCGTGCCGAACGTCGAGCACTGGAGCTTTCTTGCCCACCTTCTCCGCGGCGACTGGGCCTATGAACCGAGCGGGTTGCTCGACGAGACGCATCTTCGCTGGTTCAGCCTGGAGAGTATGCGGAAGACGCTCCTCTCCGCCGGGCTGACCCTTTCGGACGTGCATCCCCGGATCTTCGATATGGAGCAGGCGCGGGCGTTCGCGAGCGCGGTGGCTCCAGCGCTGCGGGCGATGGGTGTCGATCCGCAGTCTTATCTGAACCGAGCGGCCCCGCTGCAATACGTCTGGCGCGCCCGCAAGCAGGAGCGCCCCCGCATCACGGTCGTGGCGAACATGCTGGAACCGGTGGGCGGCGTCTCGCATGTCCGGGTGGTGTACCCGCTTCGGGCAATGGCCACGGACCCCTCGGTCCACAGCCAGCTGATCAATCTATCCAGTCTGCCGGACCTTGGGCCCGACGAGCCCAAAATTCTTGTTTTGCACCGCCCAGCCTTGTCCGGTTCCCAGGCCTCCGCGCTCACCAGCAATTTGCTTCAGCGCGGCTGGATTCTGGTTACCGAGTTCGACGATCACCCGGATTTCTTCCGGGCGCTGCAGGATCCGGCGCAACTTACCTTCCGCGGCGTGCATGCGGTCCAGACGTCGACGCGTGTGCTCGCCAGCATCCTTCGTGCGCGCAACCCCGAGGTGATGATCTTCCCCAATGCGGTCCGCATCCTGCCGGACCCGGTCAATTTCGCCAGCCCGGACCACGTCACGCTGTTCTTCGGCGCACTTAACCGTCAGCCCGACTGGACTCCCCTGATGCCGGCCATCAACGCCGTCGCCACCGCGACCACCGGACGGCTGCATTTCGAGGTGGTGCACGACCGCGCCTTTTTCGACGCGCTAGCGACGCCGCATAAGCGCTTCACCCCGACCTGCGACCACGAGACGTATCTGCGGCTGCTCGGTCACTGCGAGATCTGCTTCATGCCGTTATCGGACACCCCGTTCAACCGCGCCAAATCCGACCTGAAGTTCATCGAGGCCGCCGCCTGCCGGACCGCTGCCCTGGCCAGCGAAGTAGTCTACGGTGAAGCGATCGAGGATGGCCGGACCGGCCTGATCTTCCGCAACGGGGCCGAGTTGCAGGAGCGGCTGACCCGGCTGGTCACCATGCCGGATGTGACCCGCGATATTGGCGACGCCGCGCGCGCCTATGTGGCCCGCGAACGGATGCTCGCCTACCAGGTCAATACCCGGATTGCCTGGTACCGCTCGCTGTGGGAGCGACGGGCCGAGCTGAATGCGGCACTTCAGACGCGGCTCGCCCCGGCGGAGATAGCGGGCGCCGCGGCTGAATGATACGGCGGACCAGCAGGCGTCTGTTTCTTCTGGCCCGGCTCGTGATCCTTGTCCTGTGGCGCGCGCTGCGCGACGTCCGGCACGTCTGGGTGACATACGCAGTACCCTGGCTTCTCTCGCCGCTGGGTTACCTTCGCACGGGCCACCAGATCGTTCTGGCCGAGCCTGACGCGCGGCCCATCCTTGGTCCGCGTGTCGCCCTGCTGTGTCATTTCGATCGTGCCGGCCGGGTTCGCCCCGATCTGCTGGACCATATCCGAGAGCTTCACGCCGCCGGATTCTCCGTCGTGCTGATTTCCAACAGCGGTCAGCTCCTGCCCGAGGCGCGCGACAGCTTGCGGCCGTCCTGCGCCGCCGTTCTTGTCCGACGCAACATCGGCTACGATTTCTGCGCTTGGCGTGACGCGCTCACGCACCTGGGCCTTCCCCGAGCCGATACGCAGCGCATCCTGCTTGTGAACGACAGCGTTTATGGCCCCGTTGCGCCGCTTGCTCCGGTGCTTCGCCGGATCGAGAAGACTGATGCCGAAATTGTTGCCCTGACCGACTCGCAGCAACGGGGCTGGCATCTGCAATCCTATTTCGTCTGCTTTGGTCCCGCTGCCTTTCGCAGTTCTGCGTGGACCCGGTTCTGGAGCGGGGTCCGGCCGGTTCCGTCAAAGCAGTGGGTCATCAACCGCTGCGAGGTTGGCCTGACCCGGACGTTCCGCGATGCCGGCATGCGCTGTGTCGCCCTATGGCCCGTTGCCGCCCTGCTCTCGGATGTGGGCAACGGCGCGCTCAGCGGCCATTCACTGGCTCAGGCCAGGCGCGTGCTGGAAGCAACGCGCCGCAACCAGGCCGTCAACCCCACGCACGATCTGTGGCGGGTCCTGTTGGAGTCAGGCTTTCCATTCATCAAGCGCGAGCTGTTGCGCGACAATCCGAGCCGGGTCATGGATATCGCCGATTGGCGGGAGATCGCCCGCGGCGGTGGCGCCACTGGCCTTAATCGCATCGAGCATGATCTCCGCACCGCCTGAACCGGAAATCAGCGATGGACTTCGCCTTCTCTCCCGAGCAGACCGAAATCCGCGAGCAGGTGCTGCGGCTTTGCGGACGGTTTGGGGATAGTTACTGGCTGGAGCATGAGCGGAGCGCCGAGTTTCCGCATGAGTTCCACGCCGCCATGGCCGAAGCCAACTGGCTCGGCATCGCCATGCCCGAGGAATTCGGCGGGGCAGGCCTCGGGATCACCGATGCGGCCATCATGATGCAGGCGGTGGCCGAGTCAGGCGCCGCAATGTCCGGCGCCTCGGCGATCCACATGAACATCTTCGGCCTGAACCCCGTCGTCGTGTTCGGCAGCGACGTCCAGAAGCAGCGCATGCTGCCGGCGCTGATCGCCGGGCGGGACAAGGCGTGCTTCGCAGTTACCGAACCCAATGCGGGACTGAACACGACGGAGATCGCGACCCGCGCCGATCGCAGGGGCGATACCTACATCGTCAATGGCCAGAAGATCTGGACCTCGACGGCGCAGGTGGCCAGCAAGATGCTGCTGCTCGCGCGCACCACGCCCCTCGATCAGGTGAAGCGCCGCACCCAGGGGCTAACGCTGTTCTACACCACCCTCGACCGCGCCCATGCCGAGATCCGGGTGATCCGCAAGATGGGCCGGCACGCGGTGGACTTCGAATATGATCTTCTTCACCGACCACCCGATCCCCGCCGAGGATCGCATCGGCGAAGAAGGCGACGGTTTTCGCACCATCATCCACGGGCTGAACCCGGAACGCATCCTGGTCGCCGCGGAGGCAGTGGGCATCGGACGCGCCGCGCTTTTCCGCGCCGCCCGCTACGCCCAGGAGCGTGTGGTATTCGGCCGTCCCATCGGTAAGAACCAGTCCATTCAGCACCCGCTGGCGCGAAACTGGACCGAGTTGGAGGCGGCGAACCTGATGGTGCTAAAGGCCGCCTGGCTTTACGACAGCGGCCAGCCGTGCGGCGCGGAGGCGAACGCCGCAAAATACCTTGCTGCCGAAGCCGGGTTCCGAGCGGCGGAGCAGGCGGTCATGACGCACGGCGGAATGGGGTACGCGGAGGAGTACCACGTGGAGCGCTACTTCCGCGAAAGCCTGATCCCGCGCATCGCGCCCGTCAGTCCCCAACTGATACTGAGCTTTCTGGCGGAACGCGTGCTCGGCCTGCCCAAGTCCTACTGACGATGCTGCCACCCCCCGATATCGCCGCCGCGCTGTCGCGCATGGGCCTGGCGGGCCCTGTCCTTTCAGCCGAACCGCTCACTGGCGGCGTGTCCTCCGACATCTGGCGGATCGACCTTCCTTCCGGTCCCATATGCGTCAAACGCGCCCTGCCGAAGCTCCGGGTTGCCGCTGACTGGCAGGCGCCGATCTCACGCAACCTGTATGAAGCGCGCTGGATGCGTCACGCCGCCCGCATCGTGCCGGGCGCCGCGCCGAAACTCCTGGGGCAGGATGAACAGACCGGCGCGCTGGCGATGGAGTACCTGCCGCCGGACAAGCATCCGATCTGGAAGAACGAGCTTCGCGACGGCAATGCCGATCCGGCCTTCGCCGCCTCCGTTGCACACCGACTGGTGCGTATCCATGCGGCAACCGCGGCCGATCCGGGCATTGCCGATCAATTCCCGACCGCCGCCATCTTTCACGCCATCCGGCTGGAGCCCTATCTGCTCGCGACGGCCCGCGTGCATCCCGATCGCGCCGCGGCGCTGAAAGGGCTCGTCGTCGCAACGGAGGCCAATCGCCGTGCCCTGGTGCATGGCGATGTCAGCCCCAAAAACATTCTCGCCGGGCCGGATGTTCCTGTATTCCTCGACGCGGAATGCGCCACCTGGGGTGATCCGGCTTTCGATCTAGCCTTCTGCCTCAATCACCTGCTTCTCAAATGCCTGTGGACGCCGGTCGCCGCGCCCGGCTTCCTCGCCTGCTTCGACGCCATGGCCGAGGCATACCTGGCCGGCATCGGATGGGAACCGCGCGCGGCGCTCGAAGCCCGTACCGCATATTTGCTTCCCGGCCTCCTGCTCGCCCGGGTAGATGGCAAATCGCCGGTGGAGTACATCACTCGCGATCTGGACAAAGAACGAGTGCGGCGCTGCGCCCGTAGGCTCCTCGCCAGGCCGGTGGAGCGGCTTTCGGCTGCGCGCGCCGCCTGGGTAGAGGAGATCGGATGACGGACACCCGGGTTGCGTTCGTGCATGGCCGGCGGATCTGGGACAGCCGCGGCCGGCCGACGGTGGAGGCGGACGTGCTGCTGGAAGGCGGCGCGGTAGGACGGGGCATGGCCCCGGCAGGCGCCTCGACCGGCACAGGCGAGGCGCTCGACCTGCGGGATGGCGGCGAGAAATTCGGCGGCTACGACGTGAGCAAGGCCGTAACGCATATCAACACGGAGATCGCCCGAGCCGTCGTCGGGCTCGATGCCGCCGATCAGAAGACGTTCGACGCCAAGCTCGTGGCCCTGGATGGTACGCCCAGCAAATCCCGCCTGGGTGCCAACGCACTGCTCGCGGTATCGATCGCCGCGGCCCATGCCGCCGCCGCGGCTGCTGGGGAGCCGCTGTACCGCCATCTCGGCGGGCCGGAGGCGCTGAGCATGCCGCTGCCGCAAATCCAGATCTTCGGTGGCGGCGCCCATGCCGGCCGCCGCGTCGATATCCAGGATTTCCTGGTGGTCTGCCCGAAGGCTGCCAGCTTCAGCCAGGCCCTCGATTGGACGGCGGAGGTGTACCGGGCGGCCGGCGACCTGATGGCGGAGGCCGGCCTGCGCTACGGCGTAGCCGACGAGGGCGGCTGGTGGCCGGCATTCAACACCAACGAGGAAGCCATCGAGCAACTGGTCCGCTCGATCGAGCATGCCGGGTTCAAACCGGGTGTAGAGGTGGCGATTGCGCTAGACATTGCCGCCTCGGAACTCGGCCGCGGGGGCAAATACCGGCTCGCCCTGGAAAAGAAGGAGCTGGAGACTGACGGGCTGATTCGGATGCTGACCGGCTGGACCAAGGCGTACCCGATCGTCTCGGTAGAGGATCCTCTGGCCGAAGATGACTATGCGGGTTTCATAGCATTCACCAAGGAGGTCGGGTCGCGCGTCCAGGTGGTGGGCGACGATTTCCTTGTCAGCCAGCATTCGCGCGTCCGCGAAGCCGCGCTTCGCGGGGCGACGAATGCCGTCCTGCTGAAGCCGAACCAGCGTGGCACCCTGAGCGAACTGCGCGAAGCCTGGGACGCAGCCAGGGAAACGGGAATGGCAGGCATCGTGTCGGCGCGATCAGGCGAGACCGAGGACACGACAATCGTCCATCTCGCCGTCGGCTGGGGGGTCGGGCAGCTCAAGGTGGGTAGCTTTGCCCGCAGCGAGCGCATGGCCAAGTGGAATGAGGCGCTGCGCATCGAGGAGGCGCTGGGCGCACGCGCCCAGTTCGCCGGGCCCTCGGCACTGGGCCGGTCGAAACGATGAACGTCGTCTTCCATGCCTCGGCTGGACCTGATCTGAAATCGCGGCTGGCGTCCGTATCCGCCGGTTCGCTGCGGGTCACTGTCTGTCCCGAGCATGACGAGGCGTTGCTGGCGCGGCTGCTGCCGGAGATGGACGTGCTGTGGCACGTGCTGAAACCGGCCACTGCCGCGATGATCGCCGCGGCTCCGCGGCTGCGGCTGATCCAGAAGATCGGCGTCGGAGTGAATACGATCGAACTGGAGGCGGCGAAAGCGCGCGGCATCCCGGTCTGCAATCTGCCCGGCACGAATGCCCGGGCCGTGGCCGAGATGACGCTTCTGCTGATGTTGGCCACACTGCGGCGGCTTCCCGCTTTCCACAACGCGACAGCGAGCGGCGCCGGGTTTCGGATCGACCCGGCGATGCTGGACGGTCTGGGGGAGATCGGCGGGCGGGTTGTGGGGTTGGTGGGCTATGGGGCCGTGCCGCAGGTGTTGGCTCCCATACTGGCCGCGCTTGGCTGCCGGGTTCTCTATGCGGCCCGATCGCCTCGGGATGGCGCCGCGGGTGAATTCCGCGGTTTGCAGGATTTGCTGGGTGAATCGGACATCGTCAGCCTGCACGTACCGCTGACAAGCGAGACCGAGAGCATGATCGATGCCGACGCGCTGCGCGGGATGAAGCGCGGCGCCATCCTTGTAAACACCGCGAGGGGCGGGCTGGTGGACCAGCCTGCTCTGATCGCAGCGTTGCGGTCGGGACACCTGGCGGCCGCCGGCCTGGATGTGTTCGACAAGGAGCCGCCCGGTCCGAAGGAAGTGCTCCTTGGTTTGCCGAATGTGGTCCTGACACCGCATATCGGCTGGCTGACGACCGGCACGTTCGATCGCAGCTTCGCCGTGGCCGCCGATAATTGCCGGCGTCTGGCCGCCGGGGAGGAATTGTTGCACCGGGTTGTTTGAAGAGGTGGGGCAACTCAGTAGTGTGCGTCAAGTTCAGCAGAATCGTTGATGGGTATGCGGGGTCAGTTTCTTGGTTCGGCTGAGCGGCGTTTCCTCGTTCTTTAATCGCGGTTTGGATTGCAAGCCTTCTTTCAACAAACCCCCGCTTTTCTGTTCGGCTGATGGGCCGCTTTCCTGCCCCGGCCCAGTGCATCCGACAGCGCCGCGCGCAGCTTCGGTCAAGACTGGCCGCAGGCCACCGCGAAGCGGCGCGCAGCGGTCTTGACCGAAGCTGCGCGCGGCGCAACACTCGATCAGGTCGGGATCCATCCTGCCGGGTCATGGTTCTTTCCGCGGTCTGCAACCAGCCGCAACATGGCGTCGGAAGGCTGGCCCCCCTATGTCCCGGACGCGGTCCCGGACGCGGTCCCGGACGCGGTCACCCGAATGGGGCCGCAGCGAAGAAAGCGGGGCTGCCGAGCCTCGTCCCGGCGGGACATCCTCCCGCCCGTTCGGGCGGAACTCGGGGTTGAAGCTCAGGCGGTCGCTGGCGCTCCAGCCCAAACGAACTCGCGGTCGTCGCGCCAGATGCGATGCATGAGCACCGCAAGCTTACGGGCCACCGCAACCTTGGCACGGCGCGCGCCGATCCGGGCCGCCAACGCCAGCCCCCAACTGCGCAGTCGGCAGGCCCGTATCTTGCGGGTCAGCATGGCGTTCGCCGCTTGGGACAGATAGGTCCGCAGCAGCCCATCTCCGCACTTCGAGATGTGGCCCGGGTTGTCGACCTCGCCCGACTGGTATCGCCGCGGGGTGAGCCCGAGATAAGCGCCGACCGCGTTGGATCGTCTGAAACGGTGTGGCGTGTCGATCACCGCCATGTAAGCGAGAGCGACGATCACTCCGACGCTCGGAATGCTCATCAATCGTCGCGCTACGGGATCGGCTTTGGCACGCATCAACACCTGGTGGTCCAGCAGCGCAATCTGCTCGCGCAGCGCCTGCCAGGCAGTCAGCAGCGGCTCGACGATGACAGCGAGCGTGGGATTGCCATCCATGAGCTCCCTGACGCGCACCGCGAAGGGACCATGGCTGCCGCGAGACACAATGTGGCCGAAAGTCTTCAACAACCCGCGTATTGTATTGGACAAGGCTTGCCGCTGCGAGACGAGCTGCGCGCGGGCTACCAGCAGCATGCGCAACGTCTGCGCATCCATGCCCTTGATCGCCACTTCGCGGAACCATCCGGTGCGTATCACCTGGGCCAAGCCGAACGCATCATTGCCGTCGGTCTTGTTGATCTGCAGGCTGAGCGCTGCCTCGGCATGACGGGCATCGATGCAGACGACCGGCAGCCCGCGCTGGCGCAAGGAGCGCGTCAACCAATTCGACACCAACCCGGTCTCGAGGCCGATGCGCACGACGTTTGGCGCACGGCCGAAGCACGGCGGCGATGCTGTCCGGCTCCGAGCTGGTTTTGCCGCGCCACACGACCGCGCCGGCTTCGTCGATCACGCAAATGGACGTCATGGCCTGGGAAACATCAAGCCCGACATACTGACGCTGTTCCATGGGGTCCTCCGGTCTGGCGTTTCGCCTCGCGGAAGCTACCAACGATCAGGCCAGCTCGCCGCCGCGATTACGCCATGTCCCGGCCTGAGACCATCGCCGCGCCGCGCGGAACCGCGGTCAAGGATGACCGCAGGCCACCGGCGTAGCCGGCGCGAAGCGTCCTTGACGGCGGCGAGCACGGCGTGAGCCTCGGTCGGGCCGGGCGCATGGCCGTCATGCCGCTTCGCGCATCGCCTCCAGCCAGTTCTCGTGCGCCTCCACCGCCAGTGCCCGGACCAGGCGCAAACAGCTCGCCGCGTTGGGGAAGATCCGTACCACATGCGTGCGATGCGTGCGGCGTTTGATCTCCTGGTTCAGCCGCTCCAGCATGTTGGTCGACTTCATGTGCTTATGGTGCGCCAGCGGCAGCCGGTCGAACGTCAGCGTTTCCCCGATGTTGTCTTCCACCCAGCCACACAGCTTCGGATATTTGCCCTGCCACTTGCCGAGCCAGGCGGCGAGGTCTCGTCTGACCTCCGCCAGATCGCGCCGGTCATAAAACCGCCGCAGCTCCATCAGCCAGTCGTCATCGACCTTGCGCGGCACGTCGTCCAAAGCGTTCCTGAGGAAGTGCACGTAGCAGCGCTGCCATACCGCTTCCGTCAGCACCTCGCGGATCGCCGCCTTCAGGCCCGGATGGTCGTCGGAGACGACGAACTCCACGCCATGCAGGCCACGCTGTTTCAGGTCCAGCAGGAAGTCGCGCCAGCTCGATCGGCTCTCGCGGTTGGCCAGTTCGACCGCCAGCACCTGCCGGCGTCCCTCACCATCCACCGCCACCGCGATCAGCACCGCCTGGCTGGCGATCACGCCGTCCTCGCGTATCCGTTCGTAGCGGGCGTCCAGGATCAGATACGGATAGGGTTCGCCCAGGCGGCGGTGCGAGAATGCCGTCAGGGCCACGTCCAGCGATTTGTTGGCCTCGCTGATCGAGGTGGCGGAGAATTCGTGACCGCACAGCGTTTCCGTCACCGCCTTGACCTTCCGGGTCGCCCTGCACATAGATTTCCGCCAGAGCGCTGACCAAAGTCTTCTCCGAGCGCTGGTAGCGCTCGAACAACTCGGTCGAGAACCGACCCGCGCGGTCCTGCGGCACACCAAGCTCGAGTGTGCCAACCCGGGTGATCAGCGAACGCTGGTAATAACCCGCCCGGTAGCCGAGCCGGCTTTCCGTCCGTTCGCTCTTCGCCGCGCCAACCGCCTCCGTCATCTCAGCTTCCAGCGCCGCCGCGCGCACCGCCTTCACCGCAGTGCGCAGAAAGTCAGCGTTTTCCGCCAACACCGCTTTGATATCGACGACCTCGCACTTACCTTGAACCTTGGTCATGGTGTGCTCCCTCGCCAAAGGGGGTGATCTCAGACATCACCCGCATACCATGGCCGCTCCACCTCAGATCATTTTGCAGAACCTTCCGGACACTACCATCGCCGATGACTCGCGATGAGTGTAACCGATAAATAAGCCAGCATCCCAAGTGGAGTTGACCCGATTTCGCGGACACCCGAGTATTTGCGTTCGAGGAGCCCACCACGTCGAAGAAGAGACGATTTTACACACCTAAGTTTCGTCGCCAGACGGTTTGAGTTGGTGAAACGGCGTGCGGGAAATCTGCACGTCAGGTCTGTGAGTAGCCAGCCCAGGCCTGGTTCATCAGCATCCCGTTGTTGGCGCTTCATGCAGCCCCGCCATGTTTCTAGATGTTGTGTTTTGCGCTCGGAGCGAACGGAAAAAATGTCGGATAAAATCACGTTGCGTCGAGTCTCCGCAAGTCGTCCTGAAGTCATTGTGCGCCTTGGTAAATAAAAACACTGTGGGTTATTTGGTTTGATTGGGTTGTCAGCTTGGCGCACGGTTACTTACCGCCGCCGGCTATTACTTGCCTGCCCCGAGACAACATGTATGCGTGAGCGCAGTCCCTCGAAGTGGTATTCGTCCACGGCATCGGGCGCGGCCACGATTCGGTTTCTCCGCCGCAGCGCGTGGCTGGCCCGGCATCTGCCACCTCGTCGGCCACATGCCACCCTGCTTACGGCCTGGAACTTCAGGGCAAACGCGAGGGCCTAGGCGATCTCTTCGGGGTAGGCTGGGCGGCTGTCTGGTCCGGCAAGGCCGGCGGTAGGTCTTGCGGCTCGCGCTCTGCACCACCCGCGTCCCGCGGGCGTCGGGTGCGTCGGCTCGTCGGGGACCTGTCTTCCGCGGGCCGACGATTGCCGCCAGCCTGCTGCGAGGCGTGGGCTTTGGCTTGCGCCTATCGGGCGCGGCGGCCGGGCAACCACGGTATGGGGGCCGTTAGTCAGCACAGGCTACATGTGGGAGTGGAAGCGACCGCACATTTGAGTCGGTGTAGCGGTCAGAAATCCGCGAGGGAGCTGAAGCGATCCGGGCCCGGTGCCGGTGTCGTAGACGGTGCCTCCGTAGCCGCCCTTCGGGGCGGCCCTTCCCGCAAGGTCCGCAAAGGGGGGGAGTTTGGACCGAAGCATCGGGTCAAGACTTTCTCTCATTGGTATGATTTCATACCAAACCTCCGGCGATCCGCCTCCGGTCATCACGCGCCAAGCGGCTTCCATGTGGGGTGAAAAACGGGGGAAGCGCCTGAGGTGGCTAAGAACTAAAAGCCTTCGCGTTCGATCCGCTTGCGCTCCAGCTTGCGGGCCCGGCGGACGGCTTCAGCGGCCTCACGCGCGCGCCGCTCGGACGGCTTTTCATAGTGCCGGCGGAGCTTCATTTCCCGGAAAACTCCCTCCCGCTGCATTTTTTTCTTGAGCGCTTTCAGCGCCTGATCGACGTTGTTATCCCTTACGAGAACCTGCACCTGGCCGCATTCTCCTTCACATTGCGCGGTTCCGCCCGTCGGTTCCGCCTGAAAAACAAGAAACCCGCTGCCGGAAGCTCCGACGCGGGACGGGTTCCTGATAGCACGGCTTTCGCGTGCACAAAACCCGTTTCGTCATGCCTGAACGCACATAGGCATGGGTTGGGTTGGTTGCCAGCACGCGCTAGCATGACGTCAGTTGTTTTTCGCGAGCAGATTCCCACGCTCCTGACTTGTCCACCCTGACTTGTCCTCGGGCCGGCTGAAGCCTGCCTTCGGCCGGAGGGGGGAGGGACCCCGGGGAAGTGCAAGCATTTCCAGGCGGGTGCGATCTGCTCCAGGAGAAGACGGATGCCTGACGATTCCGCTGTGCGACCTGCGATTGCCCGAGCCTGGCCGCGCAGCATCGAAGGCCGGACGTCCTGGGTCTCGGCGTGTGCAACCCTTGCGATCCTGTCGATTTCTTATGGCGGACCGCTGCTTGTCGTGGTCGGGCTGAAGACCATCCAGGAAGACCTGGGCACCGACCGCTCGACGCTCGCACTGGCCGGGTCGCTTGTATGGATCGGCACCGGGCTGGGCGGGATCATCATGGGCCGCGTGGCGGACCGGATCGGCATGCGCCTTACCGCCTTGATCGGTGCGACGATGATGGCGGCGGGGCTTGCCCTGTCGGCGACCGGCGGGCTGTGGGCGATTTTTATCGGGCACGCGGTGCTGATCGGCCTGCTTGGCAACGGCGCGCTGTATCCGCCCCTGGTCACCTATGTCAGCCGCTGGTTCGACCGCCGCCGCGGCACCGCCATCGCGCTGATCTCCTCCGGCCAGTACGTGGCCGGAGTGATCTGGCCATACCTGTTCGAGCATGGCATGGCGGCGCTTGGCTGGCGGATATTGATGCTGGCCTATGCGGGGGTGATCCTCGTCTCCATCGTGCCGCTGGCGCTGCTGTTTTTGCGCCCGCCGCCGGAGCCGGGGCATGCCGAAGGGGGGATGTCCGCCGCTGCCACAGCCCGGCGGACCCGCGCGCTGGGCGGCTTGCGGCCGAACACGGTGCAGTGCCTGCTGTGCCTCGCGGGATTCCTCTGCTGCATCCCGATGGCGCTGCCCAACGCGCATCTCGTGGCCTTCTGCAGCGATATCGGGATCGGGCCCGCCGACGGCGCCGCCATGCTGTCGGTTCTGCTCGGCTGCGCGTTCCTGAGCAGGCAGTTCTGGGGGGCCTTCGCCGACAGATATGGGGGGCTGCGCGCCGTTTTTGCCGGATCGTTCTGTCAGGCTCTGGCAATCGTGGCCTTCACGCTCACGCAGAACGAGACCGGTCTGTTCATCATTGCGGGCGCGTTCGGGCTGGGGTTCTCTGGGATCATCCCGGCCTATGTGCTGGCGATCCGGGATCTATTCCCGTCAGCCGAGGCATCGTGGCGGGTGCCGCTGATCCTGTTCACCGCCATGGGCGGGATGGCGTTCGGAAGCTGGTGGGCGGGCATGCTGTACGATCACTTCGGCTATTATGGGCCGGCGTTCCAGGTGGGCGCGTTGTTCAACCTGGCCAACCTGGCGGTGGTCGGCTTCCTGATCGCACGGCAGGGCGGTTCGCGGCGCCAGCTTGCCGTGGCTTAGTATCGACTTTCAGAGAAGCCGATATGTTCGCTCGTTACCGGAGAGACTTATGAATGTTCCCCTGGTGAATGTTCCCCTGGTGAATGCTCCCCTGGGCCCCGCGCCCGTCCCGGGCAATACGGTGGAAAGCCTGAGCTACCAATCCGGGTTCGGGAACGGGTTCGAAACCGAGGCCCTGCCGGGTGCGCTGCCGGTCGGGCGCAACTCGCCGCAACGCTGTGCCTACGGCCTCTATGCCGAGCAGCTCAGCGGCTCGCCGTTCACCGCGCCGCGGGCTTCCAACGAGCGATCCTGGCTGTATCGCATCCGCCCGACCGTCGCGCATTGGGGCCGGTTCCGCAAAGCCGATGCCGGGTCATGGCGTTCGGCGCCTTGCGCCGAGGCGGAACTGCCGATCTCACCCTTGCGGTGGGATCCGATCGCTATACCCGGCGAGGCTGTTTCCTTCGTCGAGGGCGTACGGACGATCACCACCACCGGCGATGTGTCGGCGCGCGCGGGCATGGCCGCGCATGTCTATCTCATCACGCGATCGATGCAGGACGAATATTTCTACAATGCTGACGGCGAAATGCTGTTCGTGCTGCAGCAGGCCGGGCTGCGCTTCTGGACCGAGTTCGGCATCATCGATGCCGAACCGGGGGAGATCGTGGTGATTCCGCGCGGCGTGAAGCTGCGCGTCGAGCTGAAGGGGGAGTCGGCCCGGGGCTATGTCTGCGAGAATTACGGCGGCACGTTTACCTTGCCGGAGCGCGGGCCGATCGGGGCGAATTGTCTGGCCAATCCACGCGACTTTCTCGTTCCGGTCGCGGCGTATGAGGACAAGGATGCACCGTCGAGGCTCATTGTGAAGTGGGGCGGGGTGCTGTGGACCGCCGAGCTCGACCACTCGCCGCTGGATGTGGTCGCCTGGCACGGCAATTATGCACCATATAAGTACGACCTCCGGCGGTTCGCAGCGGTTGGGCCGGTGCTGTTCGATCATGCCGATCCGTCGATCTTCACGACCTTGACCGCGCCTTCGGAAACGCCAGGCACGGCTAACGTGGATTTCGTGGTGTTCCCCGAGCGATGGGTGGTTGCGGAGGATACTTTCCGCCCGCCATGGTATCACGTGAACATCATGTCGGAGTTTATGGGCCTGATCTACGGCGTGTATGATGCCAAGCCGCAGGGTTTTGTGCCGGGTGGATTCAGCCTGCACAATTGCATGCTGCCGCACGGTCCCGACGTGGAGGCGTTCGAGCGTGCCAGCACACAGGAGCTGAAACCCGTGAAGTACACGGGCACGATGGCCTTCATGTTCGAAACATGTTTTCCGCAGCACGTCACCTCCTATGCGGCCAATCTGAGTGAACTGCAGCGGGACTATCCCATGTACGGGACGCTGCTGCGCAAGCACTTCGACCCGGGCAAGCCATAGGAGCGCATGATGGCCGGCGTCGATGCAACGCATGATGCGGCCAGGCGAAGCTGGGTCGCATTGGCGAACGGCCATCTGGATTTCCCGATCCAGAATCTGCCGTTCGGGATTTTCAGTCCGCCAGGCTGCGATCCGCGCGGCGGGGTGGCAATTGGCGATGAGAATTCTTGATCTTGCCGCGGCCAGCGCCGGCGGACTGTTCAGTGGCCCGGCGGCCCAGGCGGCCGAGGCCGCGTCCGGTGCCACACTCAATGCTCTGTTCGCTCTTGGCGCCGGTCCGCGCCGGGCGTTGCGGGCTCGTTTGTTCGAGGTGCTTGCGGAGGGCGCGGGGGAACGAGGGCGGGCCGAACCCCTGCTGCACAAGGCGTCCGGGTGCACCATGCATGTGCCGGCGCAAATCGGCGACTACACCGATTTTTATGCCGGCATTCACCATGCGACCAATGTCGGCCGGCTGTTCCGGCCCGACAACCCGCTGTTGCCGAACTATAAATACGTGCCGATCGGCTATCATGGGCGAGCCTCCTCCATACGGGTTTCGGGAACGGCGTTCCGGCGTCCCAGTGGGCGGCGCAAGCTGCCCGGCGAAGCGGCATCGAGCTATGGTCCCTGCCGCAATCTCGATTACGAGCTGGAGCTTGGCATCTGGATCGGCCCCGGTAACGTGCTGGGAGAACCGATTCCGATCGCGCAGGCATCGGACCACATCGCCGGGTTCTGCCTGCTGAATGACTGGTCGGCGCGCGATATCCAGTCCTGGGAGTATCAGCCGCTGGGCCCGTTTCTGGGCAAGAGTTTCGCAACGACCATCTCGCCCTGGGTAGTGACGCAAGAGGCGCTGGTGCCGTTCCGGGGGGCGCAGCCGTCGCGTCCGGAAGGTGATCCCGCGCCGCTGCCCTATCTGGCGGACGAAGGCGACCAGAACCAGGGTGCGTTGGATCTGGAGTTGGAAGTGTCGCTGCTGACGGAGGGGCTGCGGCAGAAGGGACTGCCGCCGCATCGGTTATCGTTCGGCAATGCGCGCCACATGTATTGGACCGTTGCACAGATGGTGGCACACCACACATGCAACGGCTGCGACCTTCAGCCGGGGGATCTGTTTGGCACGGGCACGATTTCGTCGCCGGGTGAAGACGGTTACGGCTCGCTGCTGGAGATCACGCAAGGCGGCAAGAAGCTGATCGAATTGCAGTCGGGCGAGACACGCGGATTTTTGCAGGATGGCGATGAGGTGATGCTGCGCGCCCGGGCACGGCGTGAAGGGTACGCCTCTATAGGCTTCGGCGAGTGCCGCGGGAGGATTCTGCCTGAGCGCAGCGCGCTGCTGCCGGCAGAGAAAATTTAATTTACACGCGCTGAATATGTAATCAGTCTCCCTGCATTGGGGGATTGTTCATGACCTGTTGCCGGATGCTGTGCGCGGCTGCATTGCTGCTGGCTGCGCCGCTTTCATCAGTGACCGCGCAGCAGCCGGCGGTGACGCTGTCCCCGGAGCAGGTGACGATCCCATTGCAGTCCGGCGCCGCCGCCGCGGACGGGGTGCTGGACGTGACTGTGACCGGCCTGTCTCCGGCGGAGGTTACTCTGCGAGCCACGCCGCTGAGGCAAGGAGATGCCCGGGGAGATGCCCGGGGCTTCGTGCATTTTCCGGACAATGCGGGGCACGATACCATCCGGCTGGATGCGGTGAAGCCGGCGTGCCAATCGGGAAAGCCTTGCGCGGTGCGCTACAGCGTGACCGAGTTGTGGCCGCCTGGTCTTTACCAGGGCGGGATCGAGGCGTGGGGGCCCGTTGACCGGCTCGCCAACGCGCCAATCTCGGTTGACCGACTTGCGTCCTCCTTTCATCCGGTCGTGTCGAGCAATATGCTGCATGACGGGCGGATCGCTGTTGACATCGAGGGAAGCGAAGAAACGAGTTTCCTGCTTTCGGTGCAGAATCCGGCGGGCTCGCGCCCGTACCATTTTTTTATTGGGCAATGCGATGATGGCGGGGGCAGTTGTCCTGCGAAAACCGACCCGTCCGGAAGCGGCACCATAGGTTTTCAGCCCGGGCGCTTTTCGCTGGAACCGGGGGCGACGCAGGTGGTCCGTGCCGTCGTCCGGCCGTGCCCGACCAGCGCCAACTGCTCCATGGCCATGACAATCGGCGATGCCGACCCGAACAGCGCGGATGCCGCACTGAAAACGGTGATTTCCGTGAACCAGTATCGCGCCGGCTGGATTCGGCAAATCGAGCTGTTCGGCGCGGTGGTGCTGGGGTCGATTATTTCGGTTTTGCTGAACAACCTGTTTCCGGCCACGCGGACCAAGCAGGCGATCCGGAACGACCTGCGGCGCATCGAGGAGACGTTGCACGCCTGCCCGAATGCCGGCTCGGCACTGCTGGACGGCTTACGAGCCGAGGCCACACGGCTGAAACTGGTTCTGCATGGGATTTCGTTCACCGATTCCACCAAGGAAGCCGCGCTGCAGAGCGCGCGGGAGGCGACGGCGGCGCTGGATTCGGAGGTGGCGCTTGCCGGGCGGCTCAGTCGGGTGCGCACGGATGCGGACGGCGCGATCCTGTCGATCGTGAAGCACGCCTCGCTTCGCAGCAAGCTGCGTGATGCGGAAGAGGCGCTGCGGGCGAACGATGCCGGCTCCGCGGCGAGCCATCTGAATGAGGCGCAAGCCGAGCTTACGCAGGCACGCAACGATGGAGAGCAGGCGGAGCTTCGCCGGACACTGGCGGGAAGTATCACGAAGCTGATGGACGAACGTGGCATCCGGCCCCCGTTGCCGGACGGCGCGCCGGCGAACACGCCACCACCAAGGGTACGCCAGCCTGCGGCGCGCAGCCCGATCGTTCGCGACCTGATCGATCAGTTGGACCAGGACAGCCGCGATTATGCGCATCTTGATACGGCGGATCTGCTCGATGCGGAGCGCGACTTCTACATCGCCGATGTCTGGACCGAATACATGGAGCGGAAAGCCGCTGAGTTCGCCGGTGCGGCTCCTGCAGAGGGAGCGGAAGCGTGGGAGGCTCGGAGGTGGGATTGGGAGACGTTTGGCGCGGCCTTTCTGCAATGCCTGCGCCGCATCCCGAATTCCGATCACTGCCAGAACATGATCGACCTGATCCGGCACGACACGACGCCGCAGGACGTCGCCGCGGCGCTTCGCGCGGGCCACGCACAGATCGAATGCGATCCGCAGCCCAAATATCTGGAGGCGGTGGATTTTGCGCTGACTCTCACCGATCCGGTGCTGCGGGACGTGGCGGCCGTGCGCCGCCTTCTTTCCTATCAGTGGTCCTTCGGCGACGGCTCGACGCCGCCGCCGGATGTCGATCATTGCCGGCATTACTTCCAGCGGCCGCGGCGTGAGCTACGGACGGGGCGGGTGCCGCAACGGACCTACCAGGTCTCGGTAAAGCTATCCGTCCCGTTCACCGATATGCAGGAGATCGTGTTCACCCGCGATGTGACTCCACGCGCCTCCAGGGCGGGCAGCATCACGCGCCTTACGGGCTGGATCGGTTTCCTGATCACTGCGAGCATCGCGGTGGTTACGGCGTTCGGGGCGAAATACGCGACGAGCGTGCCGTACGTGGTGGGCTGGCCGGACCTGCTGACGGCGTTCCTGCTGGGGTTCGGCCTCGATCAACTCCGCGATGCGGTCAACACGCCGCTCTCTCCTGCCGCGCCGCCGGCGCGCGCGGCACCCGCGGCAGCGGCGGCCGGCGCCGGGGTGGGGGGCCGGGCGGGGGGAGCCTGATCCGACCCTCGACGGCGGAGAGTCCGAGGGCCATCTTGAAGGCCATGTCTGCCACCCTGCAGCGCCCGCCGGCACCGGTTCTGTTCATCCCGGAGAAGCAGCCCGCCAAGCCGCGGGTGAACCGGCTGGCGGTGGTTTCGGATTACGCGCCCTCGGGCGATCAGCCGGGCGCGATCGCCGAGCTGGTGCGGGGGGTGGAGGAGAACGAGCGGGACCAGGTGCTGCTGGGGGTGACGGGGTCGGGCAAGACCTTCACGATGGCGAAGGTGATCGAGGCGGTGCAGAAGCCGACGCTGATCCTTGCGCCGAACAAGACGCTGGCGGCGCAGCTGTACGGCGAGATGAAGGGGTTCTTCCCGGACAGTGCCGTAGAGTATTTCGTTTCCTACTACGATTATTATCAGCCCGAGGCATATGTGCCGCGGACCGACACATATATCGAGAAAGACGCGCAGATCAACGAGCAGATCGACCGCATGCGGCATGCGGCGACGCAGGCGCTGCTGGAGCGCAACGACGTGATCATCGTGGCGTCGGTGTCCTGCATTTATGGCATCGGCTCGGTGGAGAGTTATGCGCGGATGGTGGTGAAGCTGGCGACGGGCGGGCGCATCGACCGCGACCGGCTGGCGAAAGCGCTGGTAGAGTTGCAGTACCGGCGGAACGATGCAGCATTTCAGCGCGGGACGTTCCGCATGCGAGGGGAGACGGTGGATATTTTCCCCAGCCACTACGAGGACCGCGCCTGGCGGGTAAGTTTATTCGGCGACGATGTCGAGGCGATCAGCGAGTTCGACCCGCTGACCGGCGAGGTGACCGGCAGGCTGGACTCGATCAGCGTGTATGCGAACAGCCATTACATCACGCCGCGGCCTACGTTGTTGCAGGCGATCGTGAACATAAAGAAGGAGCTGAAGGAACGGCTGGAGCAGTTGCGGGGCGAAGGCAAGCTGCTGGAGGTGGAGCGGCTGGAGCAGCGCACTACGTTCGACGTGGAGATGATGGAGACAACGGGTTCCTGCAAAGGGATCGAGAATTACTCAAGGTATCTGACGGGACGGATGCCGGGCGAGCCGCCGCCGACCTTGTTCGAGTATCTGCCGGAAGATTCGCTGCTGATCGTGGATGAGTCACACGTGACAGTGCCGCAGGTCGGCGGCATGTACCGCGGCGACTTCAACCGCAAATCCGTGTTGGCGGAGTTCGGATTCCGGCTGCCATCCTGCGTGGATAACCGGCCGCTGAAGTTTGAGGAGTGGGAGACGTACCGGCCGCAGACGATTTTCGTTTCCGCGACGCCAGGCCCGTGGGAGATGGAGCGCACGGCTGGGGTGTTCGCAGAGCAGGTGATCCGTCCGACGGGACTGGTGGATCCGGAGGTGGAAGTAAGGCCGGTCGAAAAGCAGGTGGACGATCTGCTGGCCGAGTGCCGGTCGGTTGCGCAGCGCGGCGGACGCGTGCTGGTGACGACGCTGACCAAGCGGATGGCGGAAGATCTCACCGAATATCTGACCGAGCATGGGGTGAAGGTGCGTTATCTGCACTCCGACATCGACACGCTGGAGCGGATCGAGATCATTCGCGATCTGCGGCTGGGCGTGGTGGATGTGCTGGTCGGCATCAATCTGTTGCGGGAGGGGCTGGATATTCCCGAGTGCATGCTGGTGGCGATCCTGGATGCCGACAAGGAAGGTTTTCTGCGGTCCACGACGAGTTTGATTCAGACGATCGGGCGCGCGGCGCGGAACGTCGATGGGCGGGTGATTCTTTATGCGGACAGGATGACCGACAGCTTGCGGCGGGCGATCGAGGAGACTGACCGGCGGCGGCTCAAGCAGCGGGGATGGAACGAGGCGCACGGGATCACGCCGCAATCGGTGCGCAAGCAGATCGGCAACGTGCTGGCGTCGGTGTACGAGCAGGACTATGTGACGGTGGCGCCGGTGGAGGATGCCGGGACGACGGAGTTCGTTGGAAAGGATTTGAAGGCCAGCATCGCGGAGCTGGAGAAGCGGATGCGCGCGGCGGCGGCGGACCTGGAATTCGAGACGGCGGCGCGGCTGCGTGACGAGATCAGGCGGCTGGAAGCGCTGGATCTGGGGCTGGAGCCGCCACCGGTTTCAACCGCAACATTACGGCCGAGACGAGATCGGGCACCGGAGCCGTTGGGTCCGGGGGGCGGCGGGTATGATCCGGCGAAGCGGCGAGGTCCGCCTGGGCGGAGGGGGCGGAGGTAGGGAGAAGAATTCACCACGGAGACACGGAGGCACGGAGGGCTGTTGGGCAAGGTTAGTCGAAAGCCGGGTAGTAGACCGGGCTCCCCCGCCAATGACCGTAATGACTGCTGCGCTAACCGCCTTCTCCCGCTGGAACATCCCTTTCGCGGTTATCCCGACGCCGGACCAGCAAGGAGAGGGTGACACCGACGATCAGGGCGCCGCCGTAGAACAGGTCCTGGATGAATATCTGTATCCCCAGCAACGATAAGCCGTTGATGCCGGTCACCAGGAAGTAGACCGCGGCGAAAGACCCCCAGGCGTTGAAGCGACCGGGCCGGATGGCGGTCGAGCCGAGAAAGGCGCCGGCGAAGGCGGGCAGAAGGAAGCTCTCGCCGGAGGACGGATCGGCGGCGCCGGAGGTTCCGGCGTACAGCACGCCGGCGATTGCGGCGAGCAATGAGCCTGTCACCAGCGCGCCGAAGCGGAGCCGCTCTACCGCGAGACCGGAGAGGCGCGCGACCCGCCGGCCGCGTCCGACAAACAGAAGCTTCACACCAAGCGGCGTGTAGGTCAGGACGAACCACAGGAGCGCGGTGATGATCAGGGCATAGATGAAACCAAGCGAGATGCCGAACCACCGCGGCACGATCACGGCGTTGACCAGTGACTGGGAGATGCCGGCAACGGTCTCGCTATTGCTGACCCAGAGGGCGAGTCCGCTGACCACCGTTCCGGTTCCCAGGGTCGCGATGATCGATTCGACCCCGACTCCCACAATGAGCATGCCGTTCACGACGCCGACGAGCGTGCCCGCGGCGACGGCGATCAGGATGCTGGGCACGATGGACATCGCGAGCCGGGCGTTCAGCACCGCGATGAGGATGGCTGACAAGGTCAGCACCGAGGATGCCGAGAGATCGTATTCGTTGGCGGTGAGCGTAACGACGAGGGAGCATGTCAGAACGACGAGGACGGACTGGGAGTTGAATATCGAGGCGAAATTGCCGGCCTGCAGAAATGTGCCTGGTTCGGCGATACCGAATGCAAGGATTGTCGCGGCCCAGGCTAGTAGCAGCGCGTATCGGTCAAACAGCAGGCGCAACGCCGTGCTGATGCCGGCAGGCGGCGATGTTTGTTCAAGCGGCGAAACACTCATGCGAGATCCGTTTTTCGGTCACGGCAGGGCCGGCCAGTTCCGCGGCGATTTGTCCGCGGCGGAAGACGAGAACGCGCTGGCAGAGCGCGGCGAGCTGTTCATGATCGCCGCTGCAGCAGAGCACGCCGGCGCCCTGGGCTGCCCAGGTTCGGATCGCGGCGAAGATCTGCTCGCGGGCGCCGACATCGACACCTTGGGTGGGTTCTTCCAGGATCAGCAGGCGCGGCCGGAGCTGCAGCCATTTGGCGATAAGCACCTTTTGCTGATTGCCGCCGCTCAGTGCATCGAGGGGAAGTGCGGGGTTCGGCGGACGGATATCGAAACGGCGGCAAAGTTCGGCGGCGCGGCCGGCAAGCATGGCGTGGCGCAGTGCGCCGCCTCGGACGAAGTCGCCGAGCACGGGCAAAGTGATGTTTTCCGTTACGCTCAGCTCACCGATGCAGCCTTCGCTCAGCCGCTGTCCCGGAACGTAGGCGACGCCTGCGGCGATGGCGGTGGCTGGCGTGAGCACCGGCATTTCGTAGGCGTGACCATCAAGGTGCAGCACGCCCCGATGCGCCGGCAGGACGCCGGCCAGCATCGCGGCGGCCTCGGCGAAGCCGGAGCCGATGAGGCCGGTGAGACCAAGCACTTCGCCGGCACCCACGGCAAAGCTGGCTGACTGCACACCTTGGCCCGAGAGCTTGTCGATGCGCGCGATATGCGTGGGCGAGGCGGGGGTTTTGGCTGGTTGGGGCGCAGAGGGTTGAACTGCGCGGCCGAGGATCATCTCGATCAGTTGCGCTTTTGAGAGATCGCGCGTGACGCCTGCACCGGCAATCCGTCCATCGCGCAGGACGGTCACCCGGTCGGTGATCGCCAACACCTCATCGAGATCGTGTGAAACAAACAGCACGCCATATCCCGCTGCCTGAACGCGGCGGATCACGTCGAACAGTTTGCCGACGCTGACGTCTCCCAGCCGGGCGGTGGGTTCGTCGAGCACGAGCAGGCCCTTGTCTTTGTGATCTTCCGACATGAGCCGGCGCAGCTCATCGACCGCCCGGACGATTGCGAGGAGCGGGCGCTGCCAGGGACGCAGCGTTTCAACCCGCGCGAGCGGATCGCAGGCGATCCCGAATTCCTGCAACAATGCCGCGACATGGTTGGTTTCCCGGCGCCAGGCGATCGGCCGCAAACGGGACTGTGCGATGGCGCCGATGCGGATGTTTTCCACTACGGAGAGCGCGGGCAGGAGGCCAGGGTCCTGATGGACGAATGCCATTCCCAATGAACGGAACCGACCTGGTTGCAAGGGCAGCGGTACGGCACGGCCGGCGATCTCCAGCACCGCGCCTGGTTCCGGCGCGTGGTAGCCGGCGAGGATGCGGATGAGGGTCGATTTGCCGGAGCCGTTGTGGCCAAGCAGGCCGTGCACCTCGCCGGCGTGTATTTCCAGCCCGACGTCGTGCAGGGCGACCACGCCGCCGAAGCGTTTTGTCAGATGGCGAATGCGAAGGAAGCAGCCAGAATCACTCAACGCTGCCGGTTCACTTCAAGCCCCAGAGCGATCCGTAGCCGATCAGCGCGCTGTCGCCATAGCCCTGGCCGAATTTGGCGGGAACGCCGGCATCCGTCACGTTCGCTTTGGTGAAAATGCGCACGCCCGCGACGTATTGCTGGACCAGCGGCTTGTTCAGCATGATCCGCATATCCTGATCCAGGATGGCACCCGCCAGCCAGGTGGTGTCCTCACCGACATCGAACGTCACGATGTCGCCGGTGCGGATCATGTCCAGCACCGCGGGGGTGGCGTTGAAGGTGGCGACCTTGACCCGTTGCGATGCGCCGGTGGCGATAATGGCCGAAACCGCGAACTGCGTCATGCCGTCGTAGATAGGGATGACGTAGTTGAGGGCGTGATCGGCGAGGATGGCGCTGCGCACTTCGGGCTCGATCCTGGTCGGCCAATCGGAGGCATTCACGCCCTCATAGCGGACCTTGCAATCTGGACAATTTTGCTTGAATTCGTCTTCGATCGCCTTTTGCATGTAAGGGCTGTTGGCGGTGCTGGGCGATGTAATTACCAGCGCATCTGCCTTGCCCTGGGTCTGCAGGGTGACCCAGTCGGCCATCAGCCTGGCGGCTTCCGTATAGGCGCCGAAGACAATGCCGGACAGATCCGGCAATGTTTTCTGTCCCCAGGCATAGGTGTGACCGGCCATAACGGGAATGCCGGCCTGTCGTGCCTGCTTGATCTGCGGGGAGACGACGGCCGGATCGAGTCCGCAGGCCACGTTGATCATTGCTGCTTTGGCGCTGCGGGCGGCATCGAAGCCCTGCACCCATTGGGCAAGCTGGGCGTTGTTCTGCCAGACGCTAAATCCGATTCCGAGTTGTTTGGCGAAGGCAGCCATTTGCCGGTCCACGACATCGCACCATGGGATCGAGGTAGAGACCGGAATGGTGAAGATGAGTTTGCCCTTGAGGGAGGACGGATCGATCGACGGTCCGGGCGAGATGAACTTAGGCGGCGCCATTTTCTCCTGCAGGACCTGGTTCAGCTGCGAGGCGACATCTTTGCTCAACCCCGATTGCGGCGTCTGGGCTGCGGCCGGGGCGATCCATGCGGCCGTCATGAAGGGGATCAGGCACAGGGTACGCCTGATCGCTTGCATTCTGGCGTGCATCAACATGCATCCTCCGGCTGAGCCTGGTCGTTGACTATGCCAAGGGGGGCCGAGGGTGTCGATGCAATGGGGGATCGCTGCGGCGAGATGCCGTTCTTACGTTGCGGGCTGCGCCGCCGGCACTTTGGTGCGCAGCGGCATCCTCAGTGCCAACAGGACCAGCGCGGAGAGCACCAGTGACACGCCCGCGAGCGACAGAGCCAGCCCGAAGCTGCCGCTGGCGCTCCGGATCGCACCAAAGGCAAACGGACCGGCGAAACCTCCGAGATTGCCGATGCCGTTGATCACGGCGATTCCCACGCCGGCGGCCGAAGCCGGCAGCACTTCCGATGGAAGGGCCCAGAACGGACCGAAGCGTCCATAGAAGCAGGCGAAAGACAAGGTGAGCAGCAGCAAGGTGGTCATTATCACGCCTTCGCCCGAAAGCTGCGCGAGCAGGAGGAACACACCCGACATTCCTGTCATGATGACGGTGTGCCATTTGCGCTCCATGCGCCGGTCGGAACTGGCGGCGACGATCAGCATAGCGATTGCGCCGGCAAGGTACGGGATCGCGCTAAGGAATCCCACGCTCAGGATGCCCAGTCCTGCCTGATGCAGGACGCTCGGCAGCCAGATCGTGACGCCCCAATTCGCTGCCAGGGCCAGGAAATTATATGCGGCGATGATCAGCACCGAGGTATTCCAGATGGCGCTCGTCCAATGGCCGCGGGTCGGCGTTTCGAGGGCACGCTCCGCAGCCAGTGCCGCCGAGAGCCGCCGGCGCTCCGTGTCCGGCAGCCACGACGCCTGCTCCGGGCGGTCCGAGATAGCGACAGCCCAGAATGCTGCACCGAGGAAGCATGGAATTGCCTCGATCACGAACATCCATTGCCAGGTCGCGAGCTTCAGCACGATTCCGGAGATCGGGTTGGCGATAATAGATCCGAACGTAAGGCTCAGGAGGAAGACGGTGTTGGCACGTGCGCGTTCTTCGCGTGTAAACCAGTGCCGGATCAGCACCAAGGTTGAGGTCAGCACGCCTCCTTCCGACAGGCCGAGGAGAAAGCGGTTGGCGATCAGCTCGCCTTCGGTTCGCACCAGGGAGGTTGATGCGGATACGATTCCCCAGCATATCAGCAACGTGAAGATCACCCACTTGGCGCTCCAGACGGAAGACAGGCGCCCCGCTGGAATTTGCAGGATGATGTAGCCGAAGAAGAAAGTGCCAGTTGCGAAGCCGATACTGGCTTGCGTGAGGTCAAGTTCGGCGCGCATCGCGGGGATCGCCATGGAGATGTTGGTCCGGTCGATCATGGAGATGACGTACATCGCCAGAGCTACGACCAGGATGCGAATCCATCGGTTCTGGCGGGGCCCCAACCGGGGGATCGACTCAGGCATTGGACGGTTTTCCCCTGTTTTTATTTCGTGCGAATTACAGAATGCGCGGCTTCGCGCCGGGAACAGGCGAGTGGCCGAGCACGCCGCGCGCGAGGACCGCCTCGCGGCCACCGAAGGCTGCAACCCGCGCCGCCTGATCGGCGTGAGCCTGTGCATCGGCCGATTCCGGATCGACGATCCCGCGCAGGACGCGTTCACAGTCGGCTACGAGGCCCGCGTAGCCCGGGTTCTGTCCGAGGTCGCGCTGCTCCAGCGGATCGCTCGCAAGGTCGAAGAGCTGGGGCGGCATGCCGATAAAGTGGATGTATTTGAAGTCGCCCTTGCGGATCATGAAGGCGCCGGTGGGTGAACCGACCGCGTGGTACTCGCTGAACACCGTGCCTGGCGCCGCCTGACCGCGTGCCACCTCAAACAAGTTGCGCCCGGGCAGGTTCCGATCCTGCGAGTGGGGCTGCAGCCCGGCTGCGGCGAGGATGGTGGGGAATCCATCCACCAGCGATACCGGCTCATGGCAGGCGATCCCCTTGGGGATATTCGGACCGGCCATGATCATGGGCACGCCTGCGGCATCCTCGAGCAGGTTGGATTTTCCCCACATGCCGCGGTTGCCAAGATTGTCGCCGTGATCGCTCGTGTAGATCACGCGGGTGTTGTCGATCAAACCAGTGTTGTGCAGGGCGGCGAGCAGGCGGCCGATATTATGGTCGAGGAAGGTCACCATGCCAAAATATGCGGCGATCGCCCGGCGAACGCGGCTGGGGTTGAAAGCCCGGTCATAAATGATGGTTTCATTCATTTTGGCGAAGAACGGGTGGGCGGGGCGCTCCTCTTGCACATAGGAGAACGGCCAGGGGACCTGTTCTTCAGGGTAGAGGTTGAAGTATTCGGGACGCGAAATGAGTGGGAAATGCGGACAGACGAGCGAGACGAACAGCACCCAGGGCTTCGTCTGGCCGGATGCCTTGTCTTGCAACCACTCGATGGCGGCTTCGGTGATCGCATCGTCGTAGCGCTGGTAATCACTGTCCCCGGGACCGGCTTCCTCCGCCAAAAGCAATGAGACCTTACGCGGCGGCATGTTCTCGCGGATCATTCCGCTCAGGTCGCCGACGCCTTCGACGACGTGGAGCGGCATCTGTTCTTCGGTGAATCCGTTATCATCATCGGCCGAACGGAAGTGCAGCTTGCCGATGGAGACGGCGGCATGGCCGGCTTCGCGCAGGCGGTGCGCCCAGGAGGGGACGCTGCCGTCATAGGGTATCCCGTTATCCCAGAAACGAATATCGTGGACGTAGCGCCCGGTGGCAAAGCTTGCGCGCGAGGGCACGCAGATCGGCGAATTGCAATAGGCATCGGTGAAGCGGACGCCTCGGGCGGCGAGGGTGTCGAGGTTCGGCGTGCGGATCATGGGATGGCCGTAGCAGCCGAGGACACGGCGGCTGTGCTCGTCGGACATGATGAAGAGGAGGTTCGCGGGTTGCATGCCCGCGAGTTGACAGGCACTACGCCGCGCCAGCAAGGCCGAATAGTCCCCCACCGGCTTCGCCGACCCGCTGGGCATGAAACGAGGCGCGGCAGCGAGGAGGTTCGCCTGGATCGCCACGGGCCGCCCCCGGGTCCGGCCGGTGGCCGGCCCGAGGACATGCTTCGCGGACCTCGCGATCACGGCCGCGGCCCCTCGCCGCAATCGAGCAGGTTTCTTGTTAGGAAGACAAGCGATAACCAAAGGTAATAGACGATGAGCTCCGCGCGGTCGATTGTGTTCTCGCAGTCGCGGAACACGGCGGCCTGCGCGCCGCGACTGGCTTTCGCAAGGTTCTGATGCAAACTGCGGAGCGTCAGGACAAGGTCAGTCCGCCATCGACCACGATGGTTTGCCCGGTAACCATCGCTGCACCGAAGCCGAGGAACAGGATCACCTCGGCCAGGTCCTCGGGCTGACAGCGGCGCTTGAGGACCGCCTTTTCGATGGTGCTGCGGCGTTCTTCTTCGGTCCAGTCCACCATCCAGTCGGAGTCCACCGCGCCCGGGGCAATCGCATTGACGCGGATCTCGGGACCGAGGGCGCGGGCCAGGTTCTGGGTCAGGCTGACGACGCCGGCCTTGGTGGCGCTGTAGGCGAGGCTGCTGCCGGCCCTGCCCAGGCCCGCGATGGAGGCGGTGTTCACGATGGCTCCCTTAGTCGCTTTCAGGGCTGGCGCGGCGGCCTTGGAGCAGCGGAAGACTCCGAGCAGAATTCACCTGAAGGAGTTTCTGCCAGAAATCGTCGGTGACGAGGTCGAGCTCGCTGGGGGCGATACGACGCCTGGTGCCGGGCGTACCGGCGTTATTCACCAGCAGGTCGAGCCGGCCGAACTGGCCGATCGTATGATCGACCATGCGCTCGGCCTCGCCGGCGACGCCGACGTCACCAGGCGCGCTGATGGCTTTGCCACCCTCGGCGGTGAGGCGCTGGACGGCTTCGGGCCCGCGCGAGTTGTCGGGCAGGTGGTTGATCGCGACAATGGCGCCGTTCTGGGCGAGCATGCGGGCGGTGGCGAACCCGATGCCGGAGGCGGCGCCGGTTACCAGGGCGGTGCGGCCGGCGAGATCGTAGCGGATCATGTTTCCTCCATTGTTCCGATGTCGCGCAGAGCGTGTTTCAGAGCGATGTTCACTGCGGGTTCGCCGGATAGGCAATGTAGCGAATGATCTTCCACGATCCGTCCGGCTGGCGCTGGAACACATCCAGCCCCGGCTCCTCGTCCGTCCTGCTGCGTCCGTCCGCTCCGGTCGCGGTTGAGATCCATGTCAACCGCACCACGGCGAGCGATCCCGATACGATGATTTCCTTGATACGGAGACCGTATTGGAAGGATTTGGTATGATCGCCAAGCGCCCGGTGCAGCCGGTTGCAGAGCAAGGCATAATTCTGCTCCGGCAGGCCTTGGAAATCGTAGCGTAAGTCCGGGGCGAACAGATCGCATATATGGGCGGCTCGCCTCGCGTTGAAATCGGCGCGCCATTGTTCGAGACCTGCGCGGATATCTGCGGCCGGATCGTCCGCGGCGCGCGGCGTGGCGCCGGCAGCCGAGATTACGACTGACACGAGCAGTGCAGCACCGGCGACGCGAACGGATGCGGCAGTCAACGGATCGGCCGCTTGTTGCGCTTCCTCGGCCGCTGGCTGCGCCGGGCGGCGGCAACGGCTTCGCCGGCCCAGTTCACCAATTCCTCCGGCTGATCGTAGAGGCTGTCAGGCAGCGCGTAGTAACTATCAATCACCACGTTGCGGCCCGCCCTGTCATAGCCGAATGGGGGGCAGCCGGCTTGCCGGAAGCGGTCGCGTGTCGCCTGGTCTACGCGGAGGTACAGTTCATCGCGCGAAAGGAGGGCGAACATAGTGCCCTCGGTCATGAGGCCGACGCCGCTGAAGAGGCGTCTTGCGGTTGGTCGCAACGGCGACAACAGATCCAGGATGAAGGTCTGGAAACCGGGGCTGACCGACACGCCCTTTAGACTTCCACCACTACATAGCGGCCCTCCACCCGCACCGGCACCGTCTCGGCGATGAACGGGCCCTTGGCGAGCATCTCCCCTGCTTCAAGCGTCACGTTGTAAGTCCGCGCGCGCACGCCGTCCGGCTCGCACCAGGACTGGCCGGTGCGGATATCGAACTCCCAGCCGTGCCAGGGGCAGCGCAGCATCTCGTCCTTGCGCTCCAGCCGATAGAAGCCGGGCCGGTCGGCAACCGTGAGGCCGAACAGGCGGCCACGGCACAAGGGCGCGCCCTCGTGCGGGCAGCGATTGATCAGCGCGAAATACTCGCCGTTGACGAAGAAGATGCCGATCTCGCGGCCGCCGGCGGAAACTATTTTGCAGGACCGCGGAGCGATTTCGCCGGCTTCCGCGACGACGTGACGCGTCATTCCAATCCGTAGAAGGCCAGGGCGTTCTCACGGAAGATCATCCGCCGGCCATCCTCCGGCAGCCGCACCTTGAAGGCGAAGCGCGGATCGTCCTGGTCCCAATGCGGATAGTCGGTGGAGAACATCACTCGGTCCCAGCCGATCCATTCCAGGGTATCCAGCATGTTCCCGGCATGCTCCGGCTCCTCGACCGGCTGGGTGGTCACCCAGAAATGATCGCGGATGTATTCGGAAGGCAGGCGCTTCAGATGCGGCACTTCCTCCCGCAGGCGCTTGTAGTGCTTGTCGAGCCGCCAGGTCAGGGACGGAAGCCAGGCAAATCCACCCTCGACGAGCACCACCCGAAGCGCCGGGATCCGCTCGAAGACGCCCTCGACAACCAGGCTGGTGACGAGCGCTTCCATGCTCTGGCAGTAGGACGGGTGCTCCTCATGGTAGAAGCTTGGCCAGCCGCTGCCTGTTGACGGGTGGCCGCTGGTGCCGCCGAGGTGGAGGGCAATCGGGAACCCGTTGGCGGCGCAGGCCTGAAGGATCGGCCAGTAGCGGCGACGGCCGAGCGGTTCCAGGCCGCGGGGCGGGATCTGCACCTGGACGAAGCGGCGGTCGCCGGCGCGCTTTTCGATCTCGGCGATGGCGGCTTCGGTGTATTCGACTGGGATCTGGACCGAGGCTTTCAGCCGCGGCTCGCGATCCGACCATGCCGCAGCCTGCCAGTCGTTCACCGCGGTGCACATGGCAGCGCCAAATTCCACGTTGCGCTCGTCGGAGCAGCGGCCGACCAAGGGCAGCATGATGCCGTAACGGGCCTGAAAGGCATCCAGCAGCTGCTCGCGCAAGAAGTCGAGATCGGAGCCAGGAACGCCCCCGTTCGGCGGCCAGGCGTCCACTCGCATGCCGACCTCGGGCGAAATGCGGGGATAGAGCGCGGTATAGCTGAAGGGCTGGCGGGTCCGTCCGCCGATCGTCGCCGCGTGCCGGCGCCAGCGTTCGGGCAGAAATTCGTGAAGCTCCGCTCGCTTCGGCGGATAAACATGCACGTCGCAATCGACGTAGCCGAGATGGCTTTGGACCGAGAGGTCCGGGCTGCGATCAAGCACCGTCACATTCATTGCGGTCACTCCTTCAACCTTGGGGTCTCCCCGAGCAGGCGGGGATAGGTATCCAGCGGGTTGTCGAATAACATTTTATGCACGAGCGTTTCCGGCAAGCCCTCCGGGACGGCATCGGTGCCGTCGAAATGCCAGTGCGGGTAGTCGGTGGAGAACAGGAACATATCCTCGCAGCCGATTTCGTCGATGATCTTGCGGGTCTGTTCCAGTCCCGGCGGTGCATCGAATGGCTGGATGGTGACGCGAACGTGGCGGCGCAGCATCTCGGCGGGGGAGATCCTGTTCCAGGGGACTTCCGGGCGGAGGGCCCGCCAGGTCTTGCTGACGCGCCACATCCAGGCCGGCAGCCACGTCACGCCAGACTCCATCAGCACGACCTTGAGGCGGGGAAACTCGACGAAAACACCTTCGGTAATCAGCGAATTCAGGGCGCCGGCGAAACCCGCCGACTGGGCGACGTAGTCTTCCAGCAGATAGGACGGCCAGCCGAGCGATGTGGTGGGATGGCGGAAGCTGCTGCCGGCATGGATGTTGATGGTCAGGCCGTGCTTTTCGGCGGTGCGGTAGATCGGCCAGTTCTGGCGCCGGCCGAGGGGCAGTTCCTGCATTGCCAGCAACAGGACGCCGACGAAACGGAAGTCGGCGGCGCAGCGCTCGATCTCCTCGGCCGCACGCTCCGGTCCATGGGCTGCCACGGTGATGGAGGCGCGCAGGCGGGGCTCCTGGTCCAGCCATTCGGTCCGGACCCAGTCATTGATGGCGTGGCAAAAGGCGGCGGAGAGATCCTCGCTGAACATCGCCTGGGCGCCGTGGACGATGTTGCAGATGGCGAAGCGGGTGGCGAAGGGGTCGAGGGCGTGGGCGCGGATCTGGTCGAGCGTCGAGGCCGGTTTGGCGCCGGCGGGTCGCCAGTCCTGCCGGACCGAGATGGGGGCGTTGATGGGGTAGTTGTGGGTGTCGAAATTGTCGCGGTTGAGGCCGCGCATCAGGACGATTTCGTGCCAATATTCGTCGAAGTAAGGCAGCAGGACCTGCGTTTCGGGCAGGCTCAGATGGATGTCGCAATCGATCGCGCCGGACGCAGGCTTGCTCAGGACCGGTCCTCCGTTCGCATCAGAGGATAGGGTGGAAGGGCGTTCAGGTCGAGGCCGGGGATCAGCCCGAGTGGGTGCGGGTTCCGGCTATGGCAGGATCGGGGAGGGTCTGGGGTTCGCCTCCTCGCCTGACCGGCACGGATGGCTTCTGCACGACCACGCGGTGCAGCCGGCGTCCACCATTGTATTTGCGGAAGACCCCATCGATGGCGGGCAGCGCATAGCTGCGGATATCGGCGCCGTAGTTCAAATCGAGAAGCAGGCGTCCCCCGGGCTTCAGCTGGTTTTCGACCACGTCATTGAGGAAGAAGTCCCACTCCTCCACGCCCCAGCGCTCCTTCAACCCGGGACGCCAGGCGAAAGCCACCCGCGCGCCGGTGATGATATCGAACTTTGTGCCAAAATCAGGCATGGGCGTGAATGGCTCGATGCGATGGTGCCATTTGTCCACGCCGAGAAAACCGGTGACATCGTCGAACAGGGTGAGGCCCGGAAGGTCAGTCGCCTTGGTCCGGTGGCGATAAAACATGCAGATGTAAGGGAAATAGCCGAACCCGGTTCCGATATCGAGTACATCCTTGACGATGGGAATATGCAGGCCGAGATAGATCGCCCGCTTCAATTGTTCGAGGACGTATGCCCTCACGTTGAAGTACTTCAGGTAATGGAGATTGTCGATGCGGTCGCGGGCTCCGCGCCGGAGCTGCAGCAGTTCTTCGATGTCGATGGTTGCAAGAACGTCATCGAGATACCGCTGGGCGAGACGCGTGCTGAGGTATTCCTGTATATCGAGGCGCCGCAGAATACGTTCGATCATCCCGCTGGTTCCTGCTTTGTGCGCTGATGGCTGAGCCGCTGCTGCGACTTCCACTTCCGATGTTGCGATGATGAAGCGGGCGGCTCGGCGACAATCCAGGGCATACCAGGCTCCTGTTCCTCGTTTTGGCTTAGCCGGTATGGGACGGTGGCCCGACTCCCAGTCTGGCCAGCCGGTGTAGGGGGGCATCTGGCCGGTTGTCAAATTTCGTTGCAGCACACTCATGATTCCATTGGGCAACGGCTATCTTGGAGCTACCTTGGTTCAAGCCTGCGTGCTTCAAATCTGTCTGGCTTTCCCAGGAATGATGCGTTATGAGACCCGCGGCAGGTCTGGTTCGGGTCCGCGTCACCGGCTGTACGCGTCTGCGTCTGGATCCGGCATTTCACGTCGTTAAGGCATTTGGATGAAGTCAGCCTGTATGTGGCATCCATCCGGGTGCCGGACATGATGGAAGTTCCTGCCTTCCACCGGTCGCAGAGGGGCGGTAGCCGCGCGGGCATGGGCGCCGGTCGCCGCACGCTAAAAGCGTGTTCGGAATGACTGAACGCGCTCTACGCTCCCTCTCGCGATCTGCTCGAGAAACCGAAGCGGCGACGACCCCTCCATCACGCGGTTCAACCGCGGAGGACGCGGGCCGGCGGCTGACGCGCCGCACCGTGGTGTCTTCCATCTACATGGTCGGAGCCCAGTTCGGGATGCGTGCCGTCGGATTGGTGAGCACGCTAGTACCTGGTACGAATTTTGTCGCCACAGGATTTCGGTATTGTGGCATTGGCCACGGCAGTTTATCCGATCCTCGATCTGCTGACCGCGACGGGATTTAATCTTGCGATTATCCGGATGCGTGATCCGCGGCTCGAGCATTACGACACTGCCTGGACGCTGGGCGTGTTGCGCGGGATTTTCATCGCCGCCGGTCTGGTGGCGACATCCGGCTGGCAGGCCCGCTTCATGCATGAGCCGCGAATTCAGCCGCTGATGTGGGTTGTCGCCGGCACAGCGCTGCTCGCGTCGCTGCAGAACGTGCGGTTGATCGACTACCGGCGCGATCTCCGGTTCAACGTCATCACGTGGTGGATGATATGGGGAAAGGTTCAGGTCCTTATCATCACCCTGCTTCTGGCCATTGTGATCCGCAATTACTGGATCCTGGTACTGGGGAATCTCCTCAACAAGTTCATTACGGTGCCTGCCAGCTACTTTGTGGCACCCCACCGGCCGCGACTTTCGTTGGCCGGATGGCGCGATCTGTTCGGCTTTTCCAAATGGCTATTCCTCGGGAACGTGTGTCTGCTGACGGACATGCAGTTGATGAATTTCGTCATCGGCCATTTCCTTGGGATGAGCCAGGTAGGGTTTTTTCAGGTCGGCCGGCAGATTGCTGCATTGCCGGTCACCGAGATCGCCGCCCCGATCCGCGCCCCGCTATACTCGGCTTTTTCGAAAATCCACGAGGATATCGCGGCGCTTCGCCGAACCTATCTCGATGGCCTGTCGATCCAATGCCTGATTGTACTTCCGCTCGCGCTCGGCGTGGGATTGACGTCCCGCGAGGTCACCAACGTTTTTCTTGGATCGCAATGGTCTGCGGTGATCCCGCTGCTGCCTGTCATCGCGTTGTATGAACTGTTTGATGCTGCAGGCCACTACATTCACACTGTGATGCTGGCACTCAACAAACAGCGGCTCTACACTTTCACCTATTATGCCAGCATCGCCTTGCGCATTCCTCTGACGATCTGGTGGGCGATGAACGATGGCCTGCATGGCGCGATCATGGCCATGTTGGTCACGGCGGTGGTGAACGCCGCACTTTGGAACGCGCAGGTCAATCGCCTGTTGCACATCGGGTGGCGCGCTGCCGGTACCTGGCGCTCTGGCGTCCCGTCTTCGCGGTCGGACTGATGACCGGGACGGTGCTGCTGCTCTCGCATCGGGTGCTTGCCGGTCCTGAGTTTGCCAACCCGTTCCTGCGCCTGACGATCATGTCAGCGGTCGGCGGGGTTGTTTATATTTTTAGCGTCTGGGCGGCCTGGCGAGTGAGCGGGGCGAGACAGGATACGGCGGAGGCTAAGGTCGTGGATTTTTTCGCTGGTGCAATGGACCGGGTGAGATTGCGGCTACGGGCCCGTTTGCCTGCGGTTCGCTAGATGTCCCCTGCTACGGAGGTTGTCCCTCCGGGGCCGGGGTGAGAGGCTGTGGTTGCACACTCGCAACCCCTGCCCGGAGCTCCCGGATGGACATCCATAAGAATGCCCGCACCACGCCGCTCTGTCGAATGCTGATGGTGCAACGCCTGGCCAGCGGCTGGACGGTGGCGGCGGTCGCCGCGGCGCATGGGTCACCCCCAGAACCGTGCGCAAATGGCGTCAGCGCTATGCACTGGAGGACGAGGCGCGCCTGGCCGACCGCTCCTCTCAACCGCACTGCAGCCCGGCCCGGCTCAGCGTTTCAGCCGAAAGCGATGTCCTTGCGCTCCGCCGCCAGCGTCTGACCGGCCGGTGATTGCGCGCCGGCTGAACCGGCCGGTCTCGACCGTCGGTTTGGTGCTGCGCCGTCGCGCATAAGCGCACCCGCCCTTATCCGCCGCGCACCAACGGCAAGGCCGAGCGCTTCATCCAGACCTGCCTGCGCGAATGGGCCTATGCGCGGGCGTTCCACACCTCGGCGGATCGCGCCGCCGCCGTGCCGCTCTGGCTCACCGATTATAATTTCTGTCGGCCCCATTCGGCGCTCGGCGGCAAGCCGCCCATCAGCCGCATCACCGCTGCGCGGACGGCGGCCACATCCGTCCCTGAAACCGATCCCAAGCCATGCTTCGGCCGGCTGAGCGGGGTCAAGCTTCGCGCAGGGACCCCCCGTCGCGGTTGCGCGATGGGCTCCCGCAGCGACCGCCGAAGGCGGCCTGGGCTTGACCCCGTTCAGCCGGCCGCAAGCACAATCGGCGATCGGCGGAGGGGACAACGTCCTTGGCAACGACAGCTAGGGCGTGTTCAGGATGACTGAACACGCTCTGCACTCGTTATCGCGAGCAGATTCACGCGCTTCTGGAAATGCAAGCATTTCCAGTCAAGCGCGATCCGCTCTAGCTAGCTGCCTTGAGCAGCTTCCAACGGACTGTATCAGTCTGAGACGGCAATCGTTCTTCCCGCAGGGTGCGGGATTGATTCGGCTTGAGGGCCGGGTGGATTAGAACCGGCGGCGCTGGCTGCGCTGGGGGCCGCGCTGGAGGTTTGAGAGAGTGAGAGAGAGCCCCGCCAAAACGAGACCGATGCAGGCGGGGAGCAGCCAAGCAGGGCGTACCAGAACAGGCATGACGACGTCCTGCCACATCCAGTGGTTGAAATACGCCTCAATGCCGCCCTGGAAAGTATTCATCAGGTCGTGGTTGAGCATGAACAGGGCGGCGCCGAGAGGCATGCCCGGCGGTGCGAGCATCGCCACGGCAACCGCCCCGACCAGCAGCACGGCGGCAAGGACGGCCAGGATACGCTGCGCAATCACATGAATAACTTCTCGCCTTTCATCCCATCATACAGCGAGGCGACAAACTCCCCATAGCCATTATAAATCTGAGTTGGGACCCGCTCATTTGTGCCGATCACCCGCTCCGTCGCCTGGCTCCAGCGCGGATGGGGCACGGCGGGGTTTACATTGGCCCAGAACCCGTATTCGTCGGGGGCGATCTGCGCCCACATGGTCTCCGGACGTTTCTCCGTGAAACTGACCTTCACGAATGCCTTGCCGGACTTGAACCCATATTTCCATGGCAACGTCATTCGAATTGGGGCACCGTTCTGCTTGGGCAGCTCCTTGCCATACATCCCCGTGGAGATGAATGCCACGTCATTTGCGGCCTCCTGGATGGTGACGCCTTCCACGTAGGGCCAGGGGTAGAGCGGGCTATCCAGACCCGGCATGAACTTGGGTTCCTCGACGGTGGTGAACACGACGTATTTGGCAGAACCGAGCGGCTCGGCAATTTTCAGCAGCTGGCTCATGGGGAAGCCGGTCCAGGGCGCGACGAAGGACCACGCCTCGACGCAGCGATGGCGGTAGATCCGCTCCTCGAGCTGGACCTGCTTGAGCAGGTCTTCATAGGCGATGGTGCGGGGGGATTTGACGAGGCCATCGATCTGGATCGACCAGGGGCTAACGGTCATTTTCTGGGCCGCTTCCCACAGATCCTTGTCTTCGCTGAACTCGTAATAGTTGTTGTAGGTGGAAACGTCATGCTCGGGGGTGGTCGCCCGCCCGGGCTTGTATTTTGCGTCAACGGGGACGGAAGCGGCCCGCGCGGGAAGCGTGGCACCGAACGCGAGCGCGGCAGTGCCCGCGAGGACAGCGCGCCGGTTCATCACGATGGCTTCGGGCGTGACGAGGCGCTCGGGCAATTCCCATCCGCGCCGTTTGATAATCCGCATAAGTCGTTCTCTCTGCGCCGTTTTCGTCCCGACCCGCATTGCCGGACACGACGACCTGGCGGAGATTAGCGCAAATTTCCGCCGGAGGCTTGTCCGATGCATCTCGCCCGCTTCCCCCGCATCCGCCTGTTCCCAGCCCCGACCCCGCTGGAGAAGCTGGAAAACCTGACCCGCCACCTTGGCGGGCCGCAGATCTGGATGAAGCGCGATGATTGTACTGTGGTCGCGACCGGCGGCAACAAGGTGCGGAAGCTGGAATTTCTTGCCGGCGAGGCGAAGGCCCTGGGGGCGGATCATCTGGTGACCCAGGGGGCCGTGCAGTCCAACCATGCGCGCCAGACCATCGCGGTGGCCAACCGGCTGAGAATGAAGTGCAGCCTGCTGCTGGAGCATCGGGTGGAGACGAATGACCCCGATTATCTGGGGAGCGGCAACGTCCTGCTCGACCGGCTGATGGGGGCGAGCATCGAGTACCGTCCCGGCGGGGGGGACATGAACGCCGAGGCAGAACGGAAGGGTGAGGAGCTTCGAGCCGCCGGTGCCAGGCCCTATGTCATCCCCGGTGGTGGGTCGAACCGGGTCGGCGCGCTGGGCTACGTCTCCTGCGCGCAGGAGTTGATGCAGCAGGCGGACGAGATGGAGCTGAAGATCGACCGCATTGTGCATGCGACCGGGAGCGCGGGCACACAGGCGGGACTGGTGGCGGGCCTGATCGGGATCAATGCCGGGGTACGGGTGCTGGGGATCGGGGTGCGGGCACCGAAGGATCGGCAGGAGGCGAATGTCCATAAGCTCGCGCAGGAGGTCGCGGATTACGCAGGGGTTCGCGGCGACATCCCGCGGGAGGCGGTGGAGGCGAATTGCGATTATATCGGCGCGGGATATGGACAGCCCACCCAGTCGATGGCCGAGGCGGTGAAACTGGTTGCCCGGCTTGAGGGGGTCCTGCTCGATCCGGTGTATTCCGGGAAGGGAATGGCGGGGATGATCGATCTGATCCGGAAGGGTCAGATCGGAAAGAATGAAACCGTCGTGTTCCTGCACACGGGCGGCGCGGTCGGGTTGTTCGGGTACACGGGGTTTTTCAGCGAAAAGCTGGCGTAGGCGACAGCCCGCAATAAATCATCCGGGCGATCGCGGGGAGGCTGCAACAGCCAAGCTCATCCGCCGCTCATTGCGGTCATGACCAGTACGTCGGCGCCAGGGGGGAGGCGCGTGCGCAACGTGGCCTTTTCGCCTTCGACGAACACGTTGATGTGGGGCCGGATAGAGGGGCGGGAATCGCAGAGGCGGTCGCGCAGTCCGGGCCAGCGTGCATCGAGCGCATGCATCAGTTCGTCAACACTCCCGGCCCTGATCTCAATGCAACTCGGCAGGCCTGGGAAAAGGGTGAGCAACGCGGCCGGCAGCGTGACGGTCACGGGGGGGATTTCACAATTCGACAACGAGGGTCTCCACCGAAAGTATCGGCGGCAGATAGGGCGCAATGCAATTCCAGCTTTCGCCTTCATTGGCACTGGCGTAGAGCCGCCCGGTGCTCGTGCCGAAATAGATGCCTGCCGGTTCCAGCTTGTCGGTTGCCATGGCCTGGCGCAGCACGCCGAAGAAGGCATCTTTCTGCGGCAAGCCATTGCGCAGGGCCTGCCAGGTGTTGCCGCGATCGCTTGTGCGCCAGACCGCGGCCTTACCATCCGGCACGTACCGGCCCGCTATGTCGCCGTTGAGCGGCAGGAGATACACCGTATCAGGATCGCGCGGATGCGCGGCAGCCGGGAAGCCGAAGGTTGAAGGCAGGCCGGCCTCGATGCTTTCCCAGTTCCGGCCACCATCCTCGCTGCGGTACATGCCGCAATGGTTCTGCTGATAGAGGCGTTGCGGCATACCGGCGGCCATGGTGAAAGAATGCACGCATTGCCCGAATTCCGGATATTTATCGGGCATGTAGTCGTTTCGTGTGCCGCGATTGCGAGGTTCCCAGGTGGTGCCACCGTCGGCGGTATAAAATACGCCGACGGCCGACATGGCGACCCAGAGCTGCGCCGGATCGGAAGGATGCGGAACGATGCTGTGCAGGATCAGGCCAGCGCCGCCCGGTTGCCATTGGGGTCGCGTCGGGTGGTCGCGAAGCCCGCTGACATGCCGCCAGGACATTCCGGCATCATCGCTGCGGAATAACCCTGCCGGCTCGACCCCCGCGTAGAGCGCGCTCCGGGCGGGCGCGAGGCTCCAGACCGATTTGACCGGAGTTCTCGCCCTCTGCATAGGCCAGACCATCGCTCGAGTGGGTCCAGCTTGCGCCGAGATCGGTGGATTTCCACACTGCCGGGCCGAACCATTCGTTGCCGCCGCCGCCATAGATCGTGCTGGTGTGCGCATCGGCGACGACGTGGTTCATCGGCCACGCCGCGCAGAACGGACCCCGCAAATCCCAGGACTTCCGGGCGGCATCACTCTGCAGAACGAACGCGCCTTTTTTCGTTCCAATCAAAACCAGCGCCTTGGTGGTCATCTGTCCCCCTGTGTTATTGGGTCTTGAGTTCGCGCGATGCCCTCTCAGCACGCATTCCATCCGCAGAGCGGGCGGAAGCCTGGCCGGCCAAGGCCGCACGCTGCGGAGGAACGATTTCGCGGTAGGTCCCGCGTTTGCGGGAGACTACCCCGTCGGGTAAGCGCTTGTGCTGCCGCGCGTGATGAGAAACGTGTCGTCGGCCTGCATTCATGCCGGCCGTTCGCAGTTGACCATCCAGGACACGCCGAAGCGGTCGAGCAACATGCCGAACCGGCTGGCCCAGAACGTTTCCTGCAAGGGCATACGAATTGTGCCGCCTTCCGCGAGGGCGTTGAAGATGCGTTCCGCCTCGTCCGGTTCGCTGATGCCGATGGTTACCTGACAACCCTTCATTTCCTCGCTGCATGCGCCGGGCGGCGTGTCGGAGCCCATCAGCATCGCGTTGCCGGCCACCAACCGGGTGTGCATGACGAGGTTGCGGTGTTCGGGTGGCGTCTGGCCGGCCATCGGCGATTCGCCATAGGTGAGTGTCATTGGGATCTGGCCGCCGAGGCAGCGCTGATAGAACTGGAATGCCTCAGCGCACTTACCATTGAAGCTGAGATAGGGCGTGATATGCATCGTTGCTCCTTTCGATTTCGATCAGGGTTTCAGCGGGCTTTTTGTGGACGATTGCTGCAGATTTTGCAGGTAGGCGTCCAGCCGGTCAAAACTGGCTTCCCAGAAGCGCCGGTAGTGTTCCAGCCAGTCGGCAGCCTGTTTCAACCCATCGGGTTGCAGCTTGCAGGGACGCCACTGGGCGGTGCGCGCCCGGCTGATCAGGCCCGCCTGTTGCAGAACCTTCAGATGCTTCGAAACCGCCGGAAGACTGATGTCAAAAGGTTCGGCGAGCTCGGTGACCGTGGCCTCGCCGTTCGCCAGCCGTGCAAGAATGGCCCGGCGGGTGGGATCGGCGAGAGCGGCAAAGGCGGTCGTGAGGGGGTCTGCGAACATGTGGGGCCTGAGGCGGTAGTTAGCCAGTCGGTTAAATACGGCCCGAAAACCGGGTTGTCAAATCGAACCCGGCGGCTTCGACCCAGATAGTGACGGAAAGCAAGCCCGCTGGTATCCCCCCGGCCATGAGCGCCCGGACCGCAGCAGAACCCGCACTTGCCCCGGACCACGCGGCGGCTGCCCCGGGGTGGTCATGGCGGCGGGCTCGGCGCCTGGTTGAGGGCGCCTGGCGCGATCCCAGCCAGTTCCGCCGGATGATCGTCAAGCGCACCTGTCCGATCTGCGGCTATCACGGCATGTTTGTCAGTGTCGGCCGCCCGCCCCGCTGGGATGTTCGCTGTCTGGAATGCGGCAGTCGTGAGCGCCATCGGCTCACGCATCTCTGGATCACAGAGGGCGGGGGAAACCGCCTCGCCGGGCGGCGCATCCTGCATTTCGCGCCGGAAAAGGCGGTCATGCGCCAGATGCGTGGGAATATTCTTTACGAAACCGCGGACCTGCATCAGCCAGGGGTGACGCACCGGGTCGATATCACCCACATTCCATTCGAGGCTGCCAGCTACGACGTGGTGATCGCGCATCATGTGCTGGAACATATCGACGATGACCGCGGGGCCATGCGGGAAATGCACCGCATTCTGCGTCCGGGGGGCTTCGCCATCCTGACCGTCCCGATCAACGCAACTCGGGAAACAACCTACGAAAATCCCGCCATTGCCACTCGCGCCCTGCGCACCCTGCATTTCTCGGCGCCCGATCACCGGCGCTACTACGGCTTGGATTTCGAAGCGCGGCTGCAGGAAGCGGGCTTTGCGACCGAGCGTTTCCGCCTGCCCCCCGATCAGGAGGTCAAATACGGGCTGTTGCGGGATGAGTGGATCACGATCGCCCGCAAGCCGGCCTGACAATGACGGAACGCATCCTGGTTCTGAAGCTCGGCGCGCTAGGCAATGTGGTCCTGTCGCTGGGCGCCTTTGCGGCTATCCGGCAACACCACCGCGGCGCGGAGATCACGCTACTCACCACCGCCCCTTATGTGGACTGGCTATCGCAGTCGCCCTATTTCGACCGCGTCTGGACCGACCGGCGCCCGGAATGGTGGGATGTGCCCGGCTGGTGGCAGCTCCGGCGGCGACTTGCGAAGGCACGGTTCGACCGGGTGTACGACCTGCAAACCTCAAGCCGCAGCAGCTCCTATTTTCGGTTGTTCCCTTATTCAGCCCGTCCGGAATGGTCGGGCATAGCGCCTGGTTGCTCGCACCCCGACCGTGATCCGGACAGGGATCGGCTGCACGATGCTGACCGGCAGGCCGGGCAGTTGCGGCAGGCGGGCGTCCCCGTGGTGCCGCCGCCCGATCTCTCCTGGACCTACGCCAACGTGGCGCGTTTCGGGTTGCCGGAGCGGTATGCGCTGCTTGTGCCCGGCAGTTCGGCGCACCGCCCCGGAAAGCGTTGGCCGATCGCCGGCTATCAGGAGCTGGCCAGCCATCTCGCGGCCCAAGACATCGCCCCGGTTGTGCTCGGCAGTCCGGAGGAACAGGCGCTTGGTCGTGCCGTGGGAGCGGGCGCGATTGATCTCACCGGACGGACGACGTTGAGCGACCTGGCTCCGCTTGCCTCCGGCGCGCTGGCGGCAATCGGCAATGATACCGGTCCGATGCATCTGGCGGCAGCTGCCGGTTGCCCTTCGCTGGTGCTGTTTTCCCATGATTCCGACCCGGCATTGTGCGCCCCGAGGGGCCGGTCCGTGCGGGTCTTGCGCCGCGCCGTTCTGGCCGATCTGCCGGTTGCCGAAGTGGCGCGCGAAGTGGCCACGCTGGTGCCGCTGGCGTCGCCTGCCGGCTGATGTCCGGCAACGATCCACAGTTCTATGATGGCGTTCCGCTGCCCCAGCGCTACTGGGCGATCCTTACCATCGCACTGGGCCTGACATTGGCCGTGCTCGACGGAGCCATCGCCAACGTGGCCCTGCCAACCATTGCCAAGGATGTCCACGCTTCTCCGGCGGACTCGATCTGGGTGGTGAATGCGTATCAGCTCACGGTGACGATTTCGCTGCTGCCGATGGCCTCGGCGGGGGAGATTTTCGGCTACCGCCGGGTGTACCGGTGGGGGTTGGCCGTATTCACCATTGCGTCGCTTGGCTGCGCTCTTTCGGATTCGCTTCTGAGTCTGACGCTTGCCCGCATCGTCCAGGGCTTCGGCGCAGCCGGCATTATGAGTGTGAACGGCGCGCTGGTCCGCTTCATCTATCCCCGCCGCCTGCTTGGCCGAGGCGTAGGGCTGAACGCCACGGTTGGTTCGGTGGCATCAGCGGTCGGCCCCTCGGTGGCCGCCGCGATCCTGGCCGTCGCGAACTGGCCCTGGCTATTCGCCGTGAACCTGCCGATCGGGGCCGCGGCCCTGCTCGTGGCCTGGCGGGCCTTGCCGGCTACAAGGCGGGAGCGCCGCCCGTTTGATGCCCCCTCGGCGTTTTTTAGCGCGGTGGCGATCGGGTTGCTGATCACCGCCATCGACAGCCTGGGGCACCAGGAATCGCTCGCGCTGGTGATCGCCCAGTTCGTCATTGCGTTCGTGGTGGGCGCCTATCTTATCGCGCGAGAGATGACCCGGCCGGCCCCGCTGCTGCCGGTGGATTTGATGCGGATCCCGATTTTCGCGATGTCGGTCGCCACCTCGATCTGCGGGTTCATGGCGCAGGGAATGGCGCTGGTCTCGTTGCCGTTTCTGCTGGAGGACACGCTGGGGCGGAACGAGGTGCAGACCGGGCTGCTGATGACTCCCTGGCCGCTGACCGTGGCGTTTATCGCCGTGCTGTCGGGGCGGCTGGCGGATCGGTACAAGGTGGGGATTTTGAGCGGGTCCGGCCTGGCGCTGATGTGCGCGGGGCTGGCGCTGTTATCGACGATGCCGGCCCATCCTTCGGGGGTGGATATTGCGTGGCGCATGATGGTGTGCGGGTTGGGGTTTGGGTTTTTCAACACGCCGAACAACCGGGCGATCATCATCTCGGCGCCGCCTTCGCGAAGCGGCGGAGCGAGCGGGATGCAGGCGACGGCGCGGCTTCTGGGGCAGACGACCGGGGCGGCTTTGGTTGCTTTGGTGTTCGGGTTGCTGCCGCAACACGGAACGCGTGTGACGCTAATCGCGGCGACGGGCATTGCGGCACTGGCGGCGTGTGTGAGTTTCCTGCGGGTTGTGGAGCGGCGGGCACCGGCCTGATCCCCGCTCACGACACCCGCGAAAGAAAAGCTCGCAGCCTTTCGCTTGACGGATTCTGCAATACCCGCTCCGGGTCGCCCTGCTGGGCGACAATGCCGCCGTCCATGAAGGCGACGCGATCGCTGACCTCGCGGGCGAAAGCCATTTCATGTGTAACGACCAACATCGTCATTCCATCATCGGCCAGGCGGCGCACTACGGCCAGCACCTCGCCTACCAGCTCGGGGTCCAGGGCCGAGGTGATCTCGTCCAGCAGCAATACCTTGGGCTCCATCGCCACGGCGCGCGCGATACCCACACGCTGCTGCTGTCCCCCTGAAAGTTGCGAGGGCAGCTTGCCGGCGTGGTCGCGCAGGCCCACGCGATCCAGCCAGAATAGTGCCTTCTGGCGCGCTTCGGATTTGCTCATTTTGCGCACGCGGCGCAGCCCCAGCATCACGTTCTCGGCGGCCGTCAGGTGCGGGAACAGATAGAAAAGTTGAAACACCATGCCGGTCGCCGCCCGAATGCGCGCCAGCTCGCGATCACGGCGCGGGCGCCGGCCCCTGCCTTCTCCGGCAAATCCGACTTCGATCCCATCCACCTGGATGGAGCCGTCGTCGTATGTTTCCAGCGCATTGACGCAGCGAAGCAGCGTGGTTTTGCCGCTTCCCGAAGGGCCGATGATGGTGACGACCTCGCCGCGGTTGACTGTGAGATCGACGCCATCCAGCACGCGGGTCGGCCCGAAGGATTTCTTCACGCCGGCTATGCGAACAATGGTATGGGGCAACGCTTATTCCCGCACGTAGGCAAAATGGGCCTCCAGCCCCCTGCTGGCGGAGGACAGCGCGTAGTTGATCACCAGATAGATTATCGCGCCCACGATGTAGAAGGGCATGGGCTGGAAGGTCCGGCCGATCACCTGCTGGATCGAGAGCATCAGATCGACGATGCCTACAAGTGAAACGAGCGCGCTTCCTTTCACGGTATCGGTGACGCTGTTGATCCAGGGCGGCAGGAATCTTCGCACCGCCTGCGGGAAAATTACCCACACCAGGCGCTGGGGAAAGGTCAGTCCGATTGCGCGCGCGGCCTCCATCTGGCCGTGATGCACCGAGGTGATGGCGCCGCGGGTGATCTCCGCGACCTGGCAGGCCGAGAAGAGGCTCAGCGCAAGCACCGCCGCGGCAAACGCGCCCAGATCGAGCCCCGTCGCGGGCAAGACGTAATAGACGAAGAAGATCAGCACCAGCACCGGAATGCCGCGCACGACGTCCACCACAGCGCGTACCGGCAGGCGCAGCGGGATCGCGCCGTAGATCAGTGCGAGACCGAGCAGCACTCCGCCCGACAGAGCGAACAGGACAGAGAGCCCCGAAACCTCCAGGGTGATCTTGAGACCCTTCCAAAGCGATGGAAGAGCCAGAAGAATGAGGGACGGCAGGCTCATCTTATGGCGAGAGCCTTCTCGAACTGCCGGAGGATCCAAAGGATAACGTAGCCGGTAACCACGTACATCGGTGTCACGACAGCGTACGCCTCAATGACCCGGAATGTGTTTGTGTTGATCCACTGCGCTCCGTATGTCAGCTCGGGTACCGCCAGCACCGAGGCGACCGAGGTGTCCTTGAACAACGAGACGAAGGTGTTGGAAAGTGACGGCAGCGCGATCCGGAACATCACCGGCAGCCGCACATAAATCAGGCGCTGCCAGGCGGTGAGTCCCACCGCCTTGCCGGCGTCCAGCAAGCCGTTTGGGACGGCGAGCAGGCCGGCGCGGAATACCTCCACAAGGTAGGCTGCGTAGTAGAGCGACAAGGTGGCGACGAAACTTGTTGTTGCGCTGTACTGCAGGTCCACCACACTCGGCACGCCGTAGAACACCAGATACACCAGCAGCAGCAGCGGGATGTTGCGAACACACTCGACATAGCCGGCGACGAACGTGCGGATTATCCGTCCGCCGGAGACGTATCCCACCGCCATCACAAGGCCGAGGATAGCGCCGATGGCGGCTGACACGACCGAAAGCTGCAGGCTGAGGAGCAAACCCCAGCCCAGCATTCCGAAATGCCTCCAGACGAGGCCGAAATTCAGATGATAGTGCAGCACAACGCTCTAGTCTCTTTAGAGCAGGATTTACGCGCTCTGACGTTTCTGCCTCGCGCGATCCTGCTCCAGGTGATCAGATCATCGGGAAGCCCGGCCGGCGCGGGGGCGGCGTTTCGCCGAAGAACTCTTCGAACGGCTTGTCGTAGAGGTCGGTGTCGTTGCCGAACATCGCCACGTCGAACACGGTGTTGACGTAGTGCAGCCAGTCCGGGTCGGACTGCCGCAGCGCGGCGCTGTAAAGCTGATGTTGCCAGTGCTTTCCCAAATCGGCGTAGCGGTTGGGGGCCTGCTTTACCATCCATCGCACGGTGGACAGATCGACAGCCGCGCCATCCACCCGGTGCGATTCCAACGCCTGGATAACATTCGCCTGGGTATCGAGCTGCAAGACCTGCGCCTGTGGCAGCACCTGATGCACCAGGTTGTCGGCGTCCACGTTCTGCAGAACGGAAATGCGGGTGTTCGTTCCGCCTGCCGCAAGCTGGTCGAACGTCTTCGCCTTGGCGTCCGGCAGTGTCAGCAAGGCGACCCCTTCCACGTAATAGGGGCGGGTGAAATTGACCAGTTGCGCACGCTGCGAGGTGACGGTCATGAACTGGATGACAATGTCCACCTTGCCGGTGGTGATGTTGGGAATGCGCGCGGCGGGATCGGTCTGGATGAACTGCACCTTCTCCGGATCGTCGAACAGCCCCTTCGCCAGGATGCGGGCCATGGCGATATCCATGCCGGTGAGTTTTCCGGACGCATCCTCGAAGTGCCAGGGCGGGTTGGTGCTGCCGGTGCCGACCAGCAGCTTGCCACGATCGAGCACCGTGCGAAGCAGGCTGGTCGGTGCCGCCTGCGCTGCGGCTTTGCGGGTGAACAGCGCCGCGGATGTGGCCAGTCCGGCGCCGAAGGTAAAAAGCTTTCGCCTGTCGGAGATCATTATCGTTGTTCCTCCCTTCGTGCTTTCAATCAGGCCAGCGGAGCAGCGCGTCCATGTGACGCCGCCGGCGACCGGCGATGGATGTCGCGGCCGGCGCGTTCAGCGACCGCGCGCGGTCCAGTTCGGCATCCAGCCGGTCAGCGACAATCCGTTCCTCTCCCGGATGCAGGTTGCATGGGTCGAGCAGGAAATAGCCCTGTTCTACCTCGTGGTCGCGGACGATGACGGGCGGATCGCCGACAGCCAGCGCGTCGGCGAGATCCCAGGCGGTGATTCGCGCGGTGTCGGGATCGAGGCGCACTTCCAGACGGTCGAGCGGATTGCTGGTTGGATCGGGAACGATTGTTGCGGTTACGCCGGGCCAACGGGACAAGCGATCCCGCCACAGCGTCAGCGTCCGCATTTCCTGCGCCCGCACCGCCGCATGGTCGCGCTTCTCCCAGGCCTCCAGGGCAGCAATCGTGCCGGCCATTCCTTCCTTGCCGACCTTCATGCCACGGCCGATGCCGTTGTTTTGCAGATATGCAGCGCGCACCAGATCGCGCCGCCCGGCGACGATGCCCGCTGTCGGGCCGCCGAGAAATTTGTGTGCGCTGTAAACCGCGAAGTCGGCGCCGCGAGCGAGGAAGCCGCGCAGATCGTATTCGGAGGCGGCATCGACGATGACGGGGATGTTCTGCGCGTGGGCGATCTGGGCCACTTCCTCGAGCGACAGGTGCCCGTACTGCACAGTGTGATGCGAAACCACGAACAGGACGGCGGCTGTTCCCGAACCGATTGCGTCCGCAAGCTGATAGGGCCGTGACTCCGTTGCCTGCCCGACCGGGATCACCCGCGCGCCGGCGAGCCGGACGGCCTGCTCCACAGGCGCGCCGTAGCTGACCATGTGGCCGAGCAGGATGGGAACTTCGTTCTTGAGGCCGGTGGCGTCAGGCAGACGCTCGATGGCCGCGAGATCGGAGCCGGTCATTGCGGCTGCAACCGAAACGGTGATGCCAGCCGAGGCGGATGCGGTGACGAAGCCTGCCTCTGTGCCGCAGAGCCGAGCAATGGTTTCACTCGCCCTGCGTTGCAGGTCGCTGATCTCCACGAATTCGGACAGGATTGCGGCGACGGTTTCAACGACTTCCGGGGCGGCGATCGACGCCCCCAGGAAAGTCATCGTTCCGGAGACGTTTATGATCGGCCGCAGGCCGAGGCGCGCTCGGATATCAGATGCACCAGCCTGCTGACGCTGCGTTGACACGCTCTCGGTTTCCTTGGTGGCGGTTGTCGCCCGCTCGGCGGCACGGAGGCTAGTATCGACTTTCAGGGAAAGTAGATACGTCGCTTGTGGTCTGAGTATCCGATTTACGCGACGAAGCGTGCGCGCTTCGCGACTCACGCTTCTCTGCGATCGGATACTAGGCGGGCCCGCCTGCGACGGTCAATCCGCGTCCAGGGTGCCCATGGCAGCGTGCCCATGGCAGCCAGCGTGCCGGAACGCGCACCAGGTTGACCCGCACCTCCGGTCGTGCTTAACGCCCCGGCTTCCCTGCCGGGGGCGACGGCCGCCCTCGGCTATGCCCGCGCGCCGCGGGCCTCCAGCCAAAGGGTCAAATCACATGCCGCTATACGAATGCGTGCTGATCGCGCGCAACGATGTTACGCAACAACAGGTCGAAAGCCTGGCCGACCAGATCGGTCAGCTGGTTGAAGGCGACGGCGGATCGATCAAGAAACGCGAGTATTGGGGTCTGCGCGGCCTGGCCTATCGCGTGAAAAAGAACCGCAAGGGCCATTACATGTTGCTGGGCCTGGACGCCCCGGCGCCGTTCATCACCGAAATGGAGCGCCAGCTTCGGCTGAATGAAGATGTCATCCGCTTCATGACGCTGCGGGTGGATGAGATCGAGGAAGGCCCGTCTTCCATCCTGTCCCGCAAATCCGAGGATCGGGAAAGGACGTTCCGCGGTCCGCGGCCCACGGGCCGCTTCGACTCCGGCCGCCGCCGCAGCCCCTATGACGACCGCGAGGAGTTTCGCGCCCGCGAGGGCGTCGTGGACGATTATCGCTCTGGGCTCGAGGAGTAGTCGCCTATGTCCGATACCACCGATGTGAACCCCGCCCAGCGCCGTACGGCGGTCGGGGCGCGCCGCCCGTTCTATCGCCGCCGGAAAACCTGCCCCTTCTCTGGCCCGAATGCCCCGAAGATCGATTACAAGGACGTGCGGCTGCTGTCCCGCTTCCTGTCCGAACGGGGCAAGATCGTCCCATCCCGGATCACCGCGGTTTCCGCGAAAAAGCAGCGAGAGCTGGCACTGGCCATCAAGCGCGCCCGCTTTTTGGCGCTTCTGCCTTACATCGTGAGCTGAACCATGCCAGCCGTTGAACTGATCCTGATGCAGCGGGTCGAGCATCTCGGCCAGATGGGCGACATCGTGAAGGTGAAGCCCGGATATGCACGCAATTTTCTGCTGCCGCAGAAGAAGGCGATTCGCGCCACCAAGGCAAATCGCGAACGGTTCCAGGAGCAGCGTGCCCAGCTCGAGGCGCAGAATCTGCGGCGCCGGGAAGAAGCCGAGCGCATCGCCGAGCGCGTGATCGGGCTGTCCGTGACAATCATCCGTCAGGCCGGCGAAGGCGGCGGGCTGTATGGGTCCGTCACCTCCCGCGACATCGCGGATGCCTGCGCCGCCAATGGGTTGACCATCAACCGGTCGCAGGTGGTGCTGGAGCACCCGATCAAGACGCTGGGCCTGACCCAGGTGCGGGTGATGCTGCATCCGGAGGTGCTGCTCACGGTCACGGTGAATGTGGCGCGCAGCCAGGAAGAGGCGGATCGCCAGGCCCGCGGCGAGACGATCGGCGCGGAGACGGAGGAAGCGGCGTTCGACGCCGCGGCTCTGTTCGAAGGTGGCGACCAGCCGGGCTGATTGGATTGCGGGTTGCTGGCCGACGCGCCGATGATTTTCCTGGAACGGCTGCATTTGCTGCTCGCCGCTCTGGCCGTCATTGCCCCGGCAGCACACGTACTGGAACTGCCCAACAAGGTGGCACTGGACGGCCCGCTCTGGCTTGAAGTCCAGCAGCATCTCTATCGAGGCTGGGGCCCCTTCTGGGGCGCACCGGTGGAGATCGGCGCACTGGTGACCAGCGGTCTGCTGGCATTCATATGCCGCCGTGACCGAGTATTACGATTGGCGTTCGGGATAGCGACGGCGGCATATGCTGGGATGATCGCTGCTTTCTTTCTGTTTAATGCCCCCGTCAATGCGGTGATCTCGGCGGCAACGCCGCACACGCTGCCCGCCGGTTGGCATGCGCTGCGGACGCAATGGGAGACCGGGCATGCGATTGCCGCCGCCTTGTCGATCGTCGCGCTGGCAGCATCGTTAAAGGCATGGCTCCGCCGCCATTTGCCGCACGCCGTCTAACACCAGCAGGCCGACCGGCTGCGCTACTCGCGCCGTACGTCAAGCAGGGGATGACGGTTTTTGAACCCGGTCCCGGGATGGGCTTCTTCACCATCGAACTGGCCCGCCGCGTCGGTCCGACCGGGCGAGTGGTCGCCGTGGACATCGAGCCGCGAATGCTGGCCGGGCTGAGGCGTCGCGCGGCCAAGGCAGGATTGCTGGAGCGCATCGATTTGCGTCTGGCGCAAACTCGGACGCTCGGCATCGTGGACCTGTAGTCGGCCGTCGATTTTGCCCTGGCTTTCGCTGTGGTACATGAAATGCCGGATGTGCGCGCCTTCTTTGCCGAGACGGCTCAGGCTCTGAAACCCGATGCTCTCCTTTTTCTCGTCGAGCCGGCCGGACACGTCACGGAGGCCGACTTCGACGCTGAGCTCACGGTGGCGGCCGCGACGGGCTTCCCCCTCGTCGAGCGGCCTGTCGTTCGTAAGAACTCAGCCACGTTGCTGAAGCGCAGGTGACAGAGCACGAGCCCGCATTACCTCCCCGCGGTCGCCCTTGCCTGCTGGCCGCCCGCCATCTCCTGTGGCGTAAGCTGAAATCCGACCCACACCGTATACGCGGCGCCCGACGTGTCACCGCTGACCGGCAGGCGCATGAATATCGGGTCGCTCTCCAGCCAGACCTGGTCCAGGTTGGAGGGAAACACCACCCGGTTGGTGTAGACGTGCTTGTCCAGGATCTGGTCTCCGCGTGCGACGGCGACGAAATAGGACACGTCGGCGGTGCGGTTGGTCAGCGCCGGGCCGCGATCGAGCTGCATTAGGACCTTCACCGTGGCATCCAGCGTGTGTGCGTTCGGTCCTGCTTCGCATTTGCCGTCCACCTTGACCACCCGGCCGCGCAAAGCGAGGTCCGTCAAGTCGTGTCCGGACGAATTCGCGCGATAGCGGGTGAGGTCGCCGGCTTGCGGCAGCAATGAGGCTTGCGGGCACGCGGGAGCAAACTGATCCTTGCCAGGCGCACAGGCCGCCAATCCGGAAAGGAACCCGAGACACAGCGCAAGGCGCAGCGCGGCAGGCGGGTCGAGACGTCGATGCATCCGGGGCTCCGGTTAAGGGAATCATCAATCGGCCGGCTTACGTTGCTGACCGTGCCGGAGGCGGGCATAATGCCTTTCGTTCGCCGGGCCGGCAACTTTCGGATGTCGGAATTCCCTGTGCGCCCATATCAAGAGACCTCGGAATGGGAGAGCCGCTCGCGGGCGGTGAAAATCATTTCAATGCCGGACAAGCCCTCGCTCAAAGTACTTTTGGCCGGTCCACGCGGTTTCTGTGCGGGAGTAGATCGCGCCATCCGCGTGGTGGAGGAGGCGCTTCGCCGCCATGGGGCGCCGGTCTATGTACGGCATGAAATCGTGCACAACCGGCGGGTGGTGGAGACGCTTGAAGCGCAGGGCGCGATATTCGTAGAGGAGCTCGACGAAGTGCCGGAGGCCGCCTCGGTGGTGTTCTCCGCGCATGGTGTTCCGAAGTCTATCCCGGCTGAAGCGAGGCGGCGGCAGCTCAGCTACCTTGATGCGACCTGCCCGCTGGTCAGCAAGGTGCATCGCGAGGCCGAGCGTCACTTTGCCGGCGGCGGCCCCGCGGGCCGACACATCCTGATGATCGGGCACGAAGGCCACCCGGAGGTGGTGGGCACGATGGGCCAGCTTCCCCCCGGTTCGATGACCCTGGTGCAGACGGTTGAGGAGGCCCGTTCGGTGCTGCCTCCGCAGGCCTGGCAACTGGCGTTCATCACGCAAACGACGCTCTCCGTGGACGACACCGCCGAAATCGTCGCCGTTCTACGCGAACAATTCCCTGCTATCGAAGGTCCTCGGAAGGAGGACATCTGCTACGCCACAACAAACCGCCAGGCGGCAGTCAAAGCCATCGCTCCCGATTGCGACCTGCTTATCGTGATCGGCAGCCCGAATTCGTCGAACTCGCTGCGGCTGCGGGAAGTGGCTGCCCGCGCCGGAGCGCGCCAGGCGATTCTTCTGCCGGCCGCCTCTGCCCTCGACTGGACGCTGCTAGAGGGCATCTGTACTTTGGGGGTCACGGCCGGCGCCTCCGCTCCGGAGACCCTGGTGCAGGAATTGCTGGACGAACTGGACGGCCCCTTCGAACTGACGATTGAAGAGCGCCATGTCACGCGTGAGGACGTGGCCTTCAAGCTACCTGCGCCGCTGGGCTGATGGCCGTCTATACCGAAGTCACCGATGACGCGCTGACCGCTTTTCTTACCGATTACGACATCGGATCGGTGGTGGCGTTCCGCGGCATCGCCGAGGGCGTGGAGAACAGCAATTATTCGCTGCGCACCACCCAGGGCGACTTCATCCTGACGCTGTACGAGAAACGCGTCGATCCCGCTGACCTGCCCTGGTTCATCGGTCTGATGCAGCATCTGGCGAATCGGGGCATACTCTGTCCCCTGCCGGTGCGGGGGCGGGACGGCGAGGCATTGCGGCATCTCTCCGGGCGCCTGGCCGCCATCACAACGTTTTTGCCCGGCGTCTGGCCGCGGCGAGTCCGGGTGGAGCATTGCGGCCCGCTTGGTCATGCCTTGGCCGCGATGCATCTCGCCGGACGCGATTTCGTGCCCGCGCGGCGCAACACGCTGGGGCCGGATGACTGGCCACCACTGTGGGAGCGTGCCAGGTGGGGCACGACCGGCCTGATGCCCGGGCTGGCGGAAGAAGTAGAGACGTCTCTGGGTTTGATCCTGGAGGGCTGGCCTCGATGCCTGCCGGCTGGCCATATTCACGCCGATCTATTTCCTGACAACGTCTTTTTCCTCGAGGGCGACGTCTCTGGGCTGATCGATTTCTATTTCGCCGCCACCGACATTCTGGCTTACGACATCGCGGTTTGTCTGAACGCCTGGTGTTTCGAGCCCGATTTCGCGTTCAATGTCACCAAGGCGCGAGCAATGCTTCGCGGTTATCAATCGTTGCGTCCGTTATCGACACAGGAGCGGGAGGCGCTTCCGATCTTATGCCAGGGCGCGGCCATAAGGTTTCTGCTGACACGGCTGTTCGACTGGGTCAACACTCCGCCTGGCGCGCTGGTCACGCGCAAGGACCCGTTGGAGTATCTGCGCCGGCTGCGTTTTCACATGTCGGCACAGAGTGAGCATGCCTACGGGCTCTGAGCCGGTCGAGATCTGGACTGATGGCGGGTGCAAGCCCAATCCGGGGCCCGGTGGCTGGGCGGCTGTCCTTTGCTTCCGCGGGCATGAGAGGGAATTATCAGGGGCAGAGCAGGCGACGACGAATAACCGGATGGAGTTGACCGCGGCGACCGAAGCGCTGGAAACGCTAACCCGGCCGTGCCGCGTGATTCTTCATACGGATAGCGAGTATCTCAGAAACGGCGTTACTCGCTGGCATACAGGTTGGGTGCGTCGCAACTGGCGCAATGCGGCGGGTGATCCGGTCGCCAACATGGATCTGTGGCAGCGGCTGCTGGCCGCGGCGGCGCCGCACCTGATCGAGTGGCGGTGGGTGCGCGGTCACGCCGGAGATGCGATGAACGAGCGGGCGGATGCGCTGGCGACCGCGGCGCGGATGGGGTTGACTGCCTGATCGTCAGCCACGGGCCACCGCGCTCAAAGGAACGCAGTCCGCCAGCGTGTGGGCATCCAGGCTGTCGTAGAACTGGCCCTGGGCGGTTCCGAGCATGGTTCGCAGGCGGCAGGCTGGAACCAGCGTGCAGGTGCACTCCTCCGGGCGGAAACACTCGACAATCGCCTGGTCAGCCTCCAGCCGCCGGACCAGCGTCCCGAGGCGGACATGCTCCGCAGGCAAAGCAAGGACAACGCCGCCCGCTGCACCACGGACTGTCCGGGTAATCCCGAGTGATGTGAGTTCCTGAACGATTTTGTGCAGGTGATGGCGTGATAGCCCGCCGAGCTCTTTTGCCAGCCTTTCCACGGTGACAGGCAATGCCGGCGGGGCCTCGGCGAGCCGCATGAGTATGCGAAGTGCGATGTCGGTGGAGGCAAGAAGACGCATGTTGATCCTAAATTGGTATTGACAATACCAGATTGAGGGCACAAACTGGAGTCATTGATACCACTTTGGGTCGGCCAAAGCCACTTCGGAATCGGAGCGAGCCGCGAACCCGGCCTTGCAGGAGTGAGCAGAAATGAGTGCAGCCGGTCTTTCAAAAAAAACCAAATTCGGGGATCGGACGCTGGCAGACATCGCTGCCATGCTGCCGGGCGCGACGGTGGTATTCCGACGCCACAAGCTGGATTTTTGCTGCAACGGGCGGGTCGCGCTGGCCGAAGCCGCGGCCAGCAAGGGCCTCTCCGTGCGGGAACTGGACGAGGAGCTTGAGGCAGTGGCAGCGTTCAACGCACCGGCGGAACGGCCGCATGCGTCAGGCGAACTGATCGACGTGATCCAAAGGCGCTATCACGCGGCACACCGGCGGGAACTGCCGGAGCTTATCCGGCTGGCCCGACGTGTCGAATCGGCGCACCGGGATCATCCAGAGGTCCCGCGCGGCCTTGCGGATCTGCTGCTGAGCATGTCGATTCGACTTGAGGATAATATGCGGAAGGAAGAACAAGTCCTGTTTCCTCTTATGCGCCGCGGCGGCCATCCCATGATGGCGCATCCCATCGCGGCCATACTCGCCGAGCATGATAGCCAGGGCGCCTGGTTGCGCGAGCTCGAGCGGATCACGTCGGACTTTACACCCCCCGAAGACGCGTGCCCGACATGGGAGGCACTGTATGTCGGGGTCTGGAAGCTGACCGACGACCTGACGCAGCACATCCACACCGAGAACAACCTGCTCTTCCCGCAGTTTATCAACTGACGCGGTCGGGAATCCCGCACAGGAACCGTCGTGACCGGTCTTGCCATTGCTCGCGTGGTTCACGTGCTCGCAGTCGTCCTCTGGATTGGTGGGGTGGGCATGGTCACGACGGTGCTCCTCCCCGCGATCCGGAGGTCGTACACGGGCGCTCAGCGGCTCCAGGTCTTTAAAACGATTGAGCACCGCTTCGCTCCGCAAGCGCGTGTCATGATCATCGTTGTGGGCCTCAGCGGGTTTTATATGGCCAGGCGGTTGGATGCCTGGAGCCGATTTGAGTATGCCGGGTTTTGGTGGATGCACGCGATGGTGTTGACTTGGCTGATCTTCACGCTGATGCTGTTCGTAGTCGAGCCATTCATTCTCAAGCGGCATCTGGCGCGCCATGCTGCTTCAGAGCCCGAGGCGATCTTTCGCAGGCTCGAACGGCTCCATCGCGTGCTGCTGGCACTTAGCCTCGTGACCCTTGCCGGCGCAGTCGCGGGCAGCCATGGGTTCAATCTGGCGGCCCTGTGAGAGCAGCCTGACCGCTGCGCCTCATTGCCTTCGCCGAATGCCCCGTGGCAGCTTGACGGTGACCGTCACCGGAGTTGCGAATCCCAATGTCCATCCGCTTCGATAGTCGCGTCGCGATCGTAACCGGCGCCGGGGCCGGGCTCGGCCGCTGCCATGCCCTGCTGCTCGCAGAGCGCGGCGCCCGGGTCGTGGTCAACGATCCTGGCGGCGCGTTGGATGGCCGCGGCTCGGAACATGCAGCGGCCGACCAGGTCGTGGCGGAGATAAAATCCAAAGGGGGTAAGGCCGTCGCCAGCTACAACTCGGTATCCGATCCGGCTGGCGCGCAGAACATCATCGATACCGCGCTGAATACCTGGAACCAACTCGATATCCTGGTCAACAACGCGGGCATCCTTCGCGACAAGGCCTTCAACAACATGTCGCTGGAGGATTTTGAAGCCGTCGTCCAGGTGCATCTCATGGGCACCGTTTATTGCACGAAGGCGGCCTGGCCCGTCATGCGGGAACAGAAATACGGCCGCATCGTCGTCACCACCTCGGGTTCCGGCACCGTCGGTAATTTCGGCCAGGCGAATTACGGTGCTGCCAAAACCGGCGTGGTCGGGCTGATTAACGTGCTGCGGTTCGAAGGCGCCAAGTACAACATCCTCGTCAATGCCATTTCGCCCTCTGCCCACACCCGCATGACCGAGGGGCTGCTTCCCCCCGATATGATCCCGTACATGAAACCGGAGCTGGTTTCGCCCGCGGTCGCCTATCTGTGCAGCGACGACTGCAACGTTTCCGGCCAGATAACTGCAGCGACTGCGGGAGGCTTCGCGCGCGTGCAGTATTTTGTGACCGAGGGTGTTCAGTTCGATCCGGAAATGCCGGTCACGGTGGAGATGTTCGCGGAGGCCTTCCCCAAGGTCACCGACCTCGCAACAGCCCGGCCGTACACGGGCCTCATGGGCAACGTGGAACGCAAGCTGCGCGAAATCGGCCGTATCCGCTAGTATCGACTTTCTCTGAGAGTCGATACGCCGCTTGTTGTCTGAGGATCCGATTCGCGCGCCCTGACGTTTCCGCCTAGCGCGATCCTGCTCTAAACCGAAGTTGCCCGGAGCGTTGGACGCAAGTTCCTGATAACTTTCGGGAAATCGCATTGCGGGGTGGGGTTTACTGGCTACGGACGGGCGGCGAGGCCGAGCAGTTCGAAGGCGCGGGTCTGTAGCGGGGTCATCTGCGGATAGAGCAGGAACGTCTCTTCCGGAGCTGCGCCAATCGCGGCGGTGTTGCGGCTGAAGGTGGCGAGTTCGCCGAGCAGCGAGCGGAAGCTGTGCACCGCCAGCGCATCGGCGGTGCGCATGCGTGCCGCTTTACGGCGGGCCGCGGCGGAACGGCGGGGTGGGGCGACGACGGAGCTGCGCTGCGCATCCGCCGCGGTTGGCTCGTGGTCATCGAACAGAATCGCGGCGAGCGCCTCGCGCAGGTGCCACTCGACATAATAGGCGAGCATGCACAGCAGCAGGGGCGCGCGCACGCGATCGGCCAGACGATGATGGATCGGACGCACCTCAAGATCGACAGTCTTGATCGACCGGAAAGCCCGCTCCACCCGGCTGAGGGATTTATACCAGGCAACTGCCGCAGGAGCCGTGAGTTGCTCGGCCGGCACACTGGTGCGGATGACATAAATCCCGTCCAGGCGGGCTTCCGCGGCGATGGCCTCGGTATGACGGGCGAAACTGAAACTATCATCGGTGATGGTTAGGCTGAAATGCTTGGCCATCTTGTGCCTGTCCAGCACTTTGCCCACCGCCATCCCGATCTGATCGGCGCCGCGCAGGGGTCTGTTCTTGCGGTTGACGGCTGTGGCGATTTTGGCCAGTTCGGTTTCAGCGGCCGCCAACAGGTCGTCGCGTTTACGCGTCCGCTCGGCCCCGAGCAGCGGATTGCGGCACACCACCAGCCGTTCGCCGGGAAAATCCGGCGAGATGACTTCGGCCAGGTCGCGTTCATCGAACAGCGAGAGCCGCACCGTGCCGGCCTCGGCCAGCGCCTTGACCGCGGGCGCCCGCAGCGAGGTGATCCAGTCCAGGCCGGCGGGTTTCAGCACTGTCTCGATCCGCGCATCGGTGAGCATTCCCCGAAAGCGCTGCTTCAGCTTCTCCACCTGGTTCGCCACGGTTGCGGGATCAGCGGCCCCCTGGTCCGGCCCAAGGCCGGCCCGAGGACAGGCATTGCCCTCGAACATCTCCACCGCGACCGGGCAGCCATTGCTGGCGCAGAGCAGGCCGAAGACGATCTGCGGCCGGTCGCGTCGGTGATCGCGGCTGTAATCATAGCGCGCGAGCGGGCAGGTGCGGCCTTCGAAATAGGTCGCGGTCACGTCATACAACACCAGGGTGCCCTGACTGGAGATGCCTCGCCGCAAGCCGGTGCTCGATCCGCGATTGCTGGTTGAGCAGCCAATCCAGCGCGGTGTAAAGGTCTTGCTCGCTTACGGCGCCGAGGTTGAGCAGCGGACCGAGCGAACTGGTCGCCGTGACCTCGTCGAGCTGGCGTGCGGTCGCCAGTTTGGAGGCGGGATCGAGGATCCGGGCGACGATCATCGCCAGCACCAAAGCGACCTGCCGGGCCGGGGAACGGGGCGAGGCCAGCGGGCGCTCCAGTCCGATCTTGCGCGCGGTTCCCAGCACCGCGGCGACGTGGCCATGCGGCAGACTGCGAAGAATGGTCAGCTTCTCGTTCGGTTCCGTCAGACCTTCATCGCGCAGCACGCGGGCGAGCCGTTCGATTTTGGCCATTGGCCAGTGCGAGAGGTTTGCGAGGGTGCGGGTCTTGACCTTGACAGCTTCGCGGTAACCCTGGCGCAGCAGGTAGGCGAATTGCGGTTTGGGACACGGGCGACATACACGCGGTGAGCGAATCGGATCAATTCGCGTCGTGTCAAGCATTATCTTGCCACTTACATGCCAACACCGAAGAGGCCATCACAGCCAAATCTCAGCTTCCCTGCGGGTTTGCCTCCGCCACAGCCACGTAACTTCGGGTTAGAGCAGTTTCAGGCTGACTGTATCAGCCTGAAACGCTCTGATTTCATGGTTTTAGAGCAGATTCACGTGCTCCTGGAAACGCAAGGCGTTTCCAGTCAAGCGCGATCTGCTCTAATCCGCGCGATGTTGCGCCCGACACGGCTCCGCGGCCCGCCCGCTATTTTCATACCACCCCGCAGTTCTGGCTAAACTTTGCAGGCAGCATAATGCGCGGGTTCGCTTTCCGCGGCGGGAGCGGCTTCCCGATCACCGGGCACAGTAGTCCCAGTAACCCTGGGCATGGGCAGAACTGGACCAGTACCAACACAACTGCGGCGATGGCGGGGGAGGCGGCGCCGTTGCCGCGATAACCGTGCCAAGCGTAACGCCGGCAACGACCGCCCCGTAGTAGGGTAGTGGCGCCCATGGCCTGACGCCGCCAACATAGACTGCACCGCCATACGGAGCCCGAACTGCAGCACCGCCGTAAACGGGTCCTCGCACTGCGGTGCCGCCATTGGGGCCGCGAACTGCACCGGCGCCATAAGGCCCGCGGACCGCAGCACCACCACGCGGACCATAGGCCACCCCTCCACCCCTCGGGCCGCGGTATGCAGTGCCGCCGTATGGGCCGGCTACCGATCCCCAACCGAACGCGTGTGATGCTGCCGATAATGCAATCGACACTGCGAGACAGAAAATGGCTGGCCGGGTCATTGCGGAGCTCCTGCATGCAATTCGCCTGCGGCTACCGCGAACTCTATCTTCTCGGCTCCTTCCGGTGGAGCGAATGCGAATTCCGCAACAGACGGATGGATAGAGAAATTCCAGTCCGACATTTCGGCGACAAAATTCGGTTTGTCCGGAAGCGAATTATAGGTCACAATCAGCCGCCGCGGTACCGCGCGGTCGCTCTTCTCCAGCCAAAGCTCCAGCTCGATCCCTGGCGGCTGATAGAAGATCAGATGCCGGCACGGAACACCGTCGATCATCACGGTGTTGACCTCGTGGCCGGAGGTTACGCCGGTCAGGAAAGCCTTGTCGGGAGCATCGGTCAGGAAATCCGCCAACGGAAAAGCAAGACCGAAACGGCCCATGACGATATACATCATTTGCTGGATGTTATCTGGAACCGGGAGGCTCGCGTATTTTTTGCCGTTGTCCAGGGCAAGCACGACCGTCTTGCCGTCATAAATCAGCTTCCGCGGTCCGTCATCGCCCATTCCGTCAATCAGCAGCCGGTCCGGCCGGCGGATGGTAACCTTAAATTCCTGCCCGATATGAAGCAGTGCATCGCCTTCCCTTGAATAGACCCGGATCGTCCGTGCGTTGAACGAAAATTCCTTTGCAAGTAGCGCCGTTGCCATCTGCGCCAGAGCCGAACGTGCGTCCTCGCTGATTGCCGGTTTCGGCACCGTGGCGGCGACAGCTGGCGAACCTGCAGGCGCCAGGCCCACGACAACGCCGATGTAAAGACCTGCAAGAAGTGCCACCGTCCTGCGTTTCATACTCCTCCTCCCACAATTCCAAACTACACGCTCTTGACCGGGCTCATGTCACCGGATGTAACCCGAATGACGCATCGGAACCCAATGTGGCAGGTCGCCGTGTCTATCATTTGCGGATGCCGGGCGGCAGGTCTGTAGCGACGACAATAGTTGGGTGCGCACAGATACGATCCGCCCTTGATCACCTTCCGCGGGATGCGAATTTCAGGCTGCGCCGGATCGTAGCTCAGCGTTTCGGGGCCGCCCCGCGGGTCGCCAGGCACGCAGCACGGCAATTCCGCGTCGTCTTGGTGCCGGGCGGAATACCAGTCGGCCGTCCATTCCCAGACGTTGCCGGTCATGTCGTAAAGTCCGTAACCATTTGGGGGAAACGATCCGACCGGCGCCCGGCCGATGAACCCGTCCGCGCCCAGGTCCTGGAATGGAAACCCGCCCTGCCAGGTATTTGCCATGTAACGCCCGCCCGGCGTGAACTGATCACCCCAGCAGAAAGCCACTCCATCCAGTCCGCCGCGCGCTGCAAATTCCCACTCGGCTTCTGTCGGCAATTCCTTCCCCGCCCACGCGGCGTACGCAGCCGCGTCCTCGAACGCTACATGCACCACCGGTTCCTGCTCGTGCCCTTCGATCGTACTGGCGGAACCGTCAGGATGACACCAGTTCGCGCCAGGCACATACGACCATCGGCTGCTCACGTCGCGCATATTCACACTCCCGGTCGGCATGAAGAATACCGCCGAGCCGGGTTTGAGCATGTCTGGGTGGGCACCAGGATAGAGCGCTGGATCGAGCGGGCGTTCGGCCACAGTGCGATAACCCGTCGCGCGAATAAAAGCGGCGAATTCAGCGTTGGTAACAGTGTGCACGTCCATCCAGAAGCCGCTCAAGCTCGCCGTATGCACTGGCGCCTCCTCCGGATAGAATCCGTCATCGCCCATCCGGAAGCTCCCGCCGGGAATCCACTGCATCCCTTGCATCGAGCTACAACGAGAATGGCGTCATTCGAACGCCGCTTGTCGCTGCAGTCCCTCTATATCGGACAGATCCACGGCCGAGCGGTCAGCGGCAACGATCGGCTGCACGTCGATGGTGATCTTGCGGATCGCACCGGTAAACTTTGCCGGCACCTGATATTCCTCGGTTACCGGTGTCGCGAGATCCTCTCCGACATCCGCGCCTTCATCCCCCGAGAACACGAAAGGCTGGGTCCTGCCGATACGGCCTTCGGCAAGTTTGGAGCCGCGCAAGGAAATCCGGCCAGTTCCACCCGCCCCCGGCTTTCCGCCGTCATAGGTGAAGTCGAACCGAAGGACCTGTTCGCCAGGCGGCACTGGATCGACGGCGGCGACTTCGTAGTGCTCAAAGCCAAGCCAGTTGTAGGAGAATCTTGGCCGGCCGTCCTTCAGCCAAAGGCTCCATCCGCCGAAGCGACCGCCTTGTGCCAGGATCACCCCTGATGCGCCGGACGCCGGCATCTCCAGCTCGGCCGTAATCGAGAATGAACGATTCTTGGTATTAATGAAAGCATTCTCCATCAATCCCGACATGCCGGGATAGACAGTCAGAGATGTGCGGCCGCTCATCAAATCCGGGCGGCCTGCAACCGCTGCATTCAGCCTTTCGATGGAGCGGTCATCGATCGGCAGGACGTGATTTTCGATGGCGACTTTGGTGAACAGATCCTGCATTTCTTTCAATTTGGCGGGATTTATCGCGGCGAGATCATTGACCAGACTGAAGTCCACGCGCGTGTCGTAAAGTTCCCATTTATCATTGGCAAGAGTCGTTCGCGGTTGCAGTTCCCAGGGCGCTCTGTGGACCGTCCCGGTCAACCAGCCGTCGTGATAAATGGCGCGATTTCCAGTGATTTCGAAATACTGCGTCAGATGCCGATCAGGCGCGTGCGGGGCGTCGAACGAATAGAGCATACTTACGCCCTGCATCGGGATTTGCTCAGCTCCGTTGACGGATTTCGGCTCCGGCAGGCCCGCCGCCTCTAGGATTGTCTGCGCAATATCCACCACATGATGCCATTGCGAGCGAATTTCGTTCTTTGCCTTGATCCCCTTCGGCCAATGAACCACCAGCGGGTTGCGGGTTCCACCATAGCTGCTGGCGACCTGCTTCGTCCAGGTGAATGGCGTGTCACCCGCCACGGCCCAGCCCGCAGCGTAGTGATTATAGGCCATTGGTCCACCGAGCAGATCGATACGCTCGAGCTGGAGCTCTATGGGCTCGTCAAAGCCATTGAAATACGAAAACTCGTTGAACAGGCCCTTGAAGCCGCCCTCGGCGCTCGCCCCATTGTCGCCAACAACGTAGAAGATCAGGGTGTTATCGATTTGACCCTGATCGGCGATGGCCTGAATTAGCCGGCCAATCTCGTGATCCGTGTATTCGCCGAAGCCGGCGAAGACTTCCATCTGACGGGCGAACAGGCGCTTCTCGTCCCCGGACAGGCTGTCCCAGTCCTTGATCGGCTCGGGCTTCGGCGCCAGTTTCGTTCCCTGTGGCACGATGCCGAGCTCGATCTGCCTGGCGAGCGTTTCCTCGCGCAGCCTGTCCCAGCCAGCGTCGAATCTGCCCTTGTACTTGGTAATCCATTCCTTGGGCACGTGATGCGGCGCGTGTACGGCGCCAGGTGCGAAATACAGGAAGAACGGCTTTTCGGGCGCGAGTGTCTTGACCGAACGCATCCAGTTGATGGCCTGATCGGTCATGTCCGTCATGAAGTGAAACTTGGGATCAAGCGGTGGCTCGACTTTGGCCGTTCCGTCATAAATCAGCGGCGCCCACTGGTTCGTCTCGCCGGCGGGGAAGCCATAGAACTTGTCGAACCCGGAATGTGTGGGCCAGCGATCGAATGGCCCGACAGGGCTGATTTCCCACACGGGTGCCTCATGATATTTCCCGAACGCTGCCGTTCCATAGCCGTTCAGACGGAGCGTTTCAGCCAATGGCGCGATCGCCTGTGGTCTGACGCCGGTGTTGCCCGGAAACGCCGTCGCTACCTCGGTGATGCCGCCCATATTATTCATGTGGTGATTACGGCCGGTCAGCAGCGCGGTGCGTGTGGGCGAGCAGAGCGCTGTTGTATGGAACTGGTTGTAGCGCAGCCCTTCATTGGCCAGGCGCTCCAGGCTCGGCATATGGATCGGACCGCCGAATGCACTCGATTGGCCGAACCCCATATCGTCGAGCAGCACAATCAGCACGTTGGGCGCGGTCGGTGGGGCTTTGACCTCGAACCGTGCGGGTGGAATAACGTTCCGTGCATCCAGGACGTCGATCGTCGGCGGCTTCGGTTCGGGTATTGGTAGAATGGTACGGTCCGGGGGCGCCCCACCGGCAGGGGCGGCGGCGGGTTGAGACGTCTGCGCCTGAGCAGCGCCGCCCAACCAGGAACTGCCCAGCGCGGTCGCCAATGCTGCTTTCGCACTTGATGCGAACAGATCGCGGCGATTCATTCGGTAGCTCCTTCCCTTAGGCACCCGCGGCGGCGCGAGCGCATCGTAAGCTTCGGGCTGAACTACGTCCAATTCCAGCCTGCGGTTAGAGCCGCGCTGGTCCAGCGGCCCGCGTGTCAGGCGCATCGCTGGCGTACGCCCAGGCCTCTAGAGCAGTTTCAGGTTGACTGTATCAGCCTGAAACGCTCTGACTTCATGGTTTTATACCAATCGCCGTTAAGGCGGACTCATCGTCGCGGCGGGTATCATGGATTCCCGCTTTCGCGGGAATGACGGGTGGGTGTGACTCTTCGGCGGCTGGTTTTAGAGCAAATTCACGCGCTCCTGGAAACGTAAGGCGTTTCCAGTCAAGCGCGATCTGCTCTAATATACGGGCAGGACGCGCTGTGGGAAATCCTGTAATGCGCTAGGCGGATCAGGGGAGCTTACTGTGGCAACTATTCGAGCAATGTGCGCCATCGGCCAACGTGGCCAGCTAGGCCTGCGAGGGCGCATGCCATGGGAAGACGAGGCAGGCCCCGAATACAAGGAAGACGTGCGCCGGTTCTGGGCCGCCACGCGCGGTCATGTCCTGCTCGCCGGGCCGGTCACGGTCCGCTCCATCCCGAAGGAAGCTTACGCCGACCGCACGATCGTGGAAATCCGCTCCTCCATGCGTCCCAAGGACCTTCTCGACCGCTTCCCCGACCGGGTCGTATTTATCGGCGGCGGCCCACCAGTGTGGACCGCCTACGCGCCCCTGATCCAGCACTGGGACATCACGCGCCTGCCGTACGACGGCGAGGCCGACCGCTGGTTCGACCCGGCCTGGCTGATCGGCGGTGGGTGACCGCCGAGATGCGGCCACGCGCCCCGAGAGAGGCCTTGCTGTCCGCCTCGGCAAAGACGTCGCCTTTCCCAACTCCGTCCGCGAGGTGACGATCATCCCAAAGGGCTCCCGGCGCGTGATCGTCCCCTCCAGCGCAATTTGGGACGATTTTTTTGCCGCGCCGGGGATCGATCTGCCGGACCGCAACCAGCCGCCGCCGCAGGCCCGCGACAGGCTGTAGGATGCTGCGTTATCTGCTGGATGCGAATCTTTGCATTCGGGTCCTGCGTGATCGCCCGGCCAGCTCGCGTGAGCGGTTCAATGCCGAGGCGGACGGCCTCTGCATTTCTACCATCGTGCTCACCGAACTCCTGCACGGGGCCGTTTCAGGCTGATACAGTCAGCCTGAAACTGCTCCAGGTAGGCAGGCAAACGCGGGAAGGAGATGACCGATGCCGGTAATCGACGTCCAGGTGCACGCTTACGAACGCCATCATCCCGGCCGGCCCTGGATTGGCCATCTCGCCGGCCCGGAATCCGTCACCGGAGACGAGATGGTGGCCGCCATGGACGCAGTCGGGGTGGATGGCGCGCTGCTGGTCTCGCCCTACTCGCTCTACCGCTACGATGCCACCTACGCGCTGCAAGTGCATAAGCTGCATCCAACCCGGTTCGCGCTGATCAAGCCGGTCGATACGTCGGACCCTGCCGTGGCCGAGGTGATCGCCGACTGGGCGGCGACGAATGGCACAGTGGGCGTTCGGGTGCTGCTCAACCCGGACGTGCCGGACGATCCCGCCGATCCGGGCATCAACCACGCCCTGGCCGCCGCAGCGCGCCACGGCATGCCCGTCAACCTGCTCTGCGCCGGGCGGCTGGATCAGCTCGCCGGCCTGGCCGCGCGCAATCCGCAGACTGTCCTGGTGATCGACCATCTGGGGCTGCGCCAGCCGCACGCACCGCCTGCGCCGGCGGAGCCCTGGGCCGATCTGCCGACCGTGCTGGCGCTGGCGGCGCATCCGAACACGCGGATCAAGATCAGCGGGGCCTGCACGCTGTCGCACGAGCCGTTTCCGTATCACGACATCTGGGATCCGGTATGCCGGATCATCGATGCATTCGGGCTGGACCGGTGCATGTGGGGAACCGACTGGACGCGGGCGACGGCGCTGCTGACATACGCGCAAGGCGTGGATGCGTTCCGGGCCACGGACCGGTTGTCGGAGAGCGACAAGGCCGCCCTCATGGGTGGAACGCTGGCGCGGGTCTATAAATGGTCACCGACAGCAGATGATGGAGTTGGGGCATGAGCGCGACCCTCGCTGACAAGACCTGCACGCCCTGCCGGGGCGGGATCCCACCCCTGACCGCGGCCGAGGCCGAACGATATCGCGCCCAGGCGCCGGACTGGCCCCTGCTGGATGGCGGAACGCGGATCGAGCGGACCTTTCGCTTCAAGAACTTCCGGGAAGCGTTCGGCTTCGTAGCGAAGGCGGCCGAGCTGGCAGAGGAAGAAGGCCACCATCCGGATGTCAGTTTCGGCTGGGGGTATGCCACGGTCTCGCTACAGACCAAGAAGATCAAGGGCCTGCACGAGAACGACTTCATTATGGCGGCCAAGCTGGACCGGCTGGCCGGCGCCTGAATTTTTACTTGCGTATATGCCTGCGCATGTGCAAGTTTGAGCGACCATGAGTGCAACCCTCGCCGTTTCCGCGGACACCGGGCGTACCGCCCGGCTGACAGCCCTGGTCAGCCCGAGCGAGGCTCACCGCATCGCGGAAAAGGCCGCCGAGGCGGGACTTTCGGTTTCCGCCTACCTGCGGGAACGGGCGCTTGATGCCGGGCCGGACCGCACTGAAGCCGCTGCCCTGCAACAATTCGATGCGCTGCTGCGACGCATGGAAGCCGACATGGACAGCACCATTAGCGCCCTCGCGGCCACCCTAGCCCGGCTCGACGCCAGGCCGTGAGCGACTGGTTCGATCGGCTCGCGCGCCTCGCCGCGCTCAGCGAACGGGTCACCACGCTGACGGACGGCGTCAAGGCCCTGGCGCAGCGGGTGGAGGATCATCAGACACGGCTCATTCGCCTGGAGACCATCGTGGAGATCGTGCGGCCGGATGGCGCCGTGCTGCGTCTGGCGCCTGATCCAGGCGGAACGCGGGACTAGCTGATCTTCTCCACCTGCCCGTATTCCAGTTCGACCGGCGTGGAGCGGCCGAAGATCGAAACGCTGACCTTCACCCGGCCGCGCTCCTCGTCCACTTCCTCGACCGTCCCATTGAAACTGGTAAACGGCCCGTCAGCCACACGCACCTGCTCGCCCACCTCGAACAGCACGGAAGGACGTGGATGCTCCACACCTTCCTGGGTCTGCTTCATGATCCGCTCGGCTTCGGCTTCCGAGATCGGCGAAGGGCGGTTGCGGCTGCCGAGAAAACCGGTGACCTTGGGCGTGTCCTTGACCAGGTGCCAGGCTTCATCGGTCAGGTCCATTTTCACCAGCACATAGCCGGGAAAGAACTTGCGCTCGGCGTTGACCTTCTGGCCGCGGCGAACCTCGACAACCTCCTCCGACGGAACAAGGATTTCCTCGAACTGGTCGTCCAACCCTTTCTGCGTCGCCAGTTCCTTGATCTGCTGGGCGATCTTCTTCTCGAACCCCGAATAGACGTGCACGACATACCAGCGCTTGGGCACCGAATTTCCTCCCCGCTCAGCCGAAAGCGCCGAACAAGGCGCGGACGCCCAGCCCGATCAGCTGGTCCGCGGAGAAGAAGAACGCGGCGAACAGCGCCACCATTCCCAGCACCAGGGCGGTGGTCACCGCGGTCTCCTTGCGGCTGGGCCAGGTCGTGCGGGCCAACTCCGCTCTTACGTCATGAACGAACTTCGCCGGATCGAAAGCCACGCTGATCACCTTCCCTGAAGGATGCCGCCACGGGAGACTGGCAGGGGTGGAGGGTCTCGAACCCCCAGCCTCCGGTTTTGGAGACCGGCGCTCTAGCCAATTGAGCTACACCCCTGCACGCGCGCACGGCCTGTGAGCCCTTGGCAGACCCCACGTAAGGGCGGCTAGAAAGGCTGGCTGGACTTGGATGTCAAGGGTTCGACCAGGGGGGAGTCCCACGGGGGTTCAGGGGCGCAAATGGCACCTTCCATGAGCAGACTGGCCATGAGCAGACTGGCCATGAGCAGACTGGCCATGAGCAGACTGGCCATGAGCAGACTGGCCACACGGATCGGCTCGCTGGACCTGCCTAACCCGGTCATCTGCGGCTCAGGCGAGCCGGTGATGACCGAGGCAGGCATCCGGGCGGCACTGGCGGCCGGAGCCGCCGGTGTCGTTGCAAAATCCGTCAACGAGCGACCCGAGGCAGCAGCCCAGCTTGACCGCGCCGATTACGTCTTCCTCGGCGACTCGCTGCTGTGTCGCTCCGGCCTGATTCAGCGTAGCGCAGAGGACTGGTTTGCCGCGCTCGCACGCCTGGATCGCGAGGCTGCCGCAGACGGGCGCTTTGTTGCCGCCAGCCTGGTGCTGGCCAGCGCAAACGGCGCGGAACGGATCGCCGCCCAGGCCCGCCAGGCAGGACTGCGCGTGTTCGAGCTCAATGTGGGCGCGCCCCATGCGTCGGAGGCATCGCCCGGCGTGATTGTACAGGAGACCGATCCCGCCCAGCTCCGCGCGCTGGTCCGGCAGACCAGGGACGTAACGGCGGGCATGCAGCTCTGGGTGAAACTCACCGGGCTCTCCTCCAACCTGCCCGCGCTGGCGGTTGCCGCCGGGGAGGCCGGCGCCGACGCGGTGGTGATGATGGGCCGGTTCATGGCGATGGCGCCGGACATCGATACGCTGGCCCCGATGCTTGGCACGTCGGGCGCCTACGGAGGCCCCTGGGCGCTGCCGATCGTCTGCCGCTTTCTGGCCCTGAGCCGGCGCGCGGCGGGACCGGACTACCCGCTTCTGGGCACGAACGGCGCCCGCTCCGGCGCCGATATCGCGCGCTTCGCCCTGGCCGGAGCGTCGGCCGTGGAGGTGCTTTCCGTCGTCATGCAGGAGGGCTTCGGGGCGATCACCCGCATCCTGGGTGAGCTGGATACGCTACTGACCGAACGGGGTTACGTTTTTACCGATATGATCGGCAGCGCCGCGGATCGCCTCACCTCCTACTCACAGCAAGCCGTGAGGCCCGGCCTATGGCGTGATTTCGTCCCCCCGGAAACGTCTTCGTCAGTCTCGCACACGTGACTGGACAGGATCGAATGAGCTGCGTTGTTCCGTCGAGGAACTGAAAGGTTCGGGTAGTGTCCGACTTCTTCTCCCGCGCCGCGCAATGGACATCCCGTCAGTGCGGCCGTGCCCATACATTCGGCCTGGCGATCGTCATTATCGTGGCGTGGGCTGCATGCGGGCCGGCATCGCATTTTTCCGATACCTGGCAGTTGATCATCAATACCGGAACCACGATCGTCACGTTCCTGATGGTGTTTCTGATCCAGAACACGCAGAACCGCGATACGGCAGCGATCCAGTTGAAGCTCGATGAACTGATCCGTGCCAGTCAGGAGGCGCGCAATCAGCTGCTGAATCTCGACGACCTGACCGAGGAGCAGATGGCGCAGCTCAAACAATCGTTCATCCGCCTGGCCAAGGTCGGCGAAACTGCGCGCGGCGCTATCAAGGAGGCAACAGAAGAATTGCGCCTTGCGGAAGGAGACATCGACGAAGGGGCCAGGCTCCCGCGAGCCAACGCGGTGCTGCCCGGCGTCGGCTGACGCGCGTCATCTCAGCGGCCTTTAATACCGGGCGGCCGAATGGCCGACTGGTATGCGCGCGGTCGGGCCCCAACGCGCTTGCGCGTTGGGAACCCCCGGTTGGTGGGGCGGCTGCGCGCGAAATCAAAAGGATACCAGCCGGCCGATCATATACCCAAGAGTCAAACTCTCGGCCGGCTGGTATAAGTCTGGCCTCTCCCGCTGCGGGACCTTGCGGGAGGGATCAAAACGTACGGCGCCTGATATACCTCAAGCCACCATATCGTAGAGGCTACAAGCGGTCACCCTGATGTGACTGCGAGCTCTCTGCACATTACCCCATCTGTCCCGCAACAAAGATGGTTGCGATCATCAACTCTATCAAAAATCATACGGCAAGGGGCAACGACCATGAATCATGTCGGACGGCGTGCGGTTCTCGGGGGTTCTCTCGGTATCGCGACTGCCGCGCTTGCGAAGCCTTACATCGCGCGCGCGGCCGCAACTACCGTCACCCTCTGGTGGAACCAGGGCTTCTATCAGCAGGAAGACGCCGCCTTCCGCTCCTTGATCTCCGATTGGGAAAAAGCCTCAGGCAACAAGGCCGAGGTTACCCTTCTCCCCGGCCAGGCGCTCAACGAAAAAATCGTCTCCGCCATTACCAGCGGGCAGGTTCCGGATTTGATGTATGCCGATAACGGGCCGGGCCAGATCATTCCGCAAAGCGCCTGGCACGGCAAACTGGTCGATGTGACCGACGTCGTCGAAACGCAAACCAACGAACTTAGCCCGACCGCAATCGAGGGTTCCAAATTCTACGACTCCGTCGCCAAGAAGCGCGCCTTCTACGGCGTCCCGTTTAAAAGCTCCGCTCTCAACATTCCGGTCTGGAACTCGCTCGTCGAAAAAGCCGGCTACAAGATGTCGGATATGCCGAAAAACTGGGACGATTGGTTCAAGTTCTTCGAGCCGGTCCAGAAGGAGCTGCGCAAAAAGGGCATGCGCCATACCTACGGACTCGGTTACACCATGTCCACCAACGGCGACGACCCCAACAACACTTTCAATCAGTTCCTCATCGCCCAGGGGGGCGGCGCTATCGTCACCCCCCAAGGCAAGCTCAACACCAAGGACCCGCAGGTGCGCGAGGCGTTCATCAAAACTATTACCCAGGTCACCTCCGCCTTCAAGGACGGCTATGTCCCTCCCAGTGCCCTCAACTGGGGTGACCCGGACAACAACAACGCCTTTCACGCGAAGGAAATCGTGATGACGCCGAACGATACCATCTCGATTTCGCAAGCCGTTATAGATAACAAGCAGTGGTACAACGATATCGTCACTGCCAACTTCCCGCTTGACAATCAGAGCAAGCGTGTCTCCGCACTTCTCGGCGTGCAGACCGCCTTCATTCCGAAAGGCGCCGCCAATGTCGACGTCGCGAAAGAATTCCTCCGTTACCTGATCGTGCCGGCGCACATCAACAACTACCTCAAGCAGGCGCTCGGACGCTGGCTGCCCGTCATGCCGTCACTGGTCCACAACGACAAATGGTGGACCGACGATCCGCATCGCAAGGCCGCGGTCGATGAAGGCGTCCTCGGACCGACATCCGTCTGGTTCTACGTTTACAACCCCGCATATGCGCAGGTTAATGCCGAACACCTCGCCTCCATCGCCTATTCCGACGTGATCAACGGCATGACCCCGGACAAGGCCACCGACAAGGCCTTCGCCCGGATGGAAACGATCTTCGCGCAATACAACATCGCCCAAACCTGAGCCCCTGGGCCTGAACCTCATGGACGGTTCATCGACCGTTCGCGCCGCCGCCGTCCCATCCATGCGCTCGTGGTTGGGACAGCGGTTTCGCCCGATCCTGCAAGGCTCCGATACAAACTGGGCGCTCGCCTTCCTTATCCCCTACATCGCCGTCTTCCTGCTGTTCGTGCTCTATCCCGTCGGATACGGCCTTTATCTCGGCCATCGACCGGTAAAATACGCCGAGCTTTTCCACGACCCCATCTACCTGCGCACCGTCGTCAACACGCTCGTCTATCTCGCCGTCGGGGTGAACCTCCATCTCTTCGGCGCCCTCATGCTTTCCGGCTTCTTCACCCGCCGTAACTGGCGCGTCCGCACGCTTTTCCTGATCTTCATCCTGCCCTGGGCCATGCCCGCCATCCCAAGCTTCATCGCCATCCACTGGATGCTCAACGGCGACTGGGGATTCATTAACAACGTCCTTTACGACCTCTTCGGAGTTACCGGTCCCTCCTGGCTGAACTTCCGCTGGCTCGCACTCGGATCCGTTATCGTTTCCTACATCTGGAAATGGATGCCGTTCTGGACTGTGATTTTCCTCGCCGGACGAATGGCAATCCCACAGGAACTCTATGAGGCCGCCGACATGGATGGCGCCGTCGGCATCCGCCGCTTCATCCACGTCACTTTCCCCCTTCTCGCCAACCTCTATCTCATCTGCACCCTGCTCTCCACGATCTGGACCCTCGGAGACTTCAATACCGTCTTCTTCGTCACCGGCGGCGGGCCGGCACTGTCAACCGAAGTCCTCGCCACGCTCGGCATCCGCAACGCCTTCATCGTTGACGATCCCGAGCTCGGCATGGCCGCTGTCATGTCCGCCCTGCCGCTGCTCATCCCGCTCGTCATCATCCTCATGCGCACTCTCGCCAAAAAGCAGGTGCAACTATGAGCGCCACCACCGCCGGCCCCCTCATCGCGCGCCTCCACCGCAAGCGGCGCACTGCACGCCACGCCTTCTCCGTCACGCTCGAATCCATCATCTGCATCATCATCCTGATTTGGACACTCACCCCGATCTACAGCATGATCGAGGTCGCACTCGAATCGAAGGACAACGTCTTCAGCGGCACCGCGCTTCCCGTCGACCCGACCCTCAACAGTTTCGTTACGGTCGTCACCCAGGACTTCTGGTACCTCTCGCATTTCTGGCACGAGATGCTCAACAGCTTGTACATAGGCATCGGCACCTCTCTCATCACCCTCGCAGTAGGCACGCTCGCCAGCTTCGCCGCGGGACGGATGCATTTACGCCGCGCCTGGCTGATCAGCAATGCAGCCCTGCTGACCTACGTCATCCCCATGACCTTCCTCGCCATCCCATTCTATCGGGTCATGCAGATTTACGGCCTGGCCAACCACCTCTGGGCCGTCATCTTCGTCGAAGTCACCTTCGCCACCCCATACGCCATCTTCATCTTCCGCGAATACGGAACCTCCATCCCGCTAGAGCTCGATGAGGCCGCACGCATCGACGGCGCAAATCCGTTCCAGATCTACGCCCGCGTCTATCTCCCGCTCATGGCCCCCGCAATGGTAGCTGTGGGCACTTACGCCCTGCTGCTCGCCTGGAATGAATACCTCTACCTTTATTTGCTGCTGTCTTCGCCCAACAACATGACCGTCCCGGTCGCCCTCGGCCAGTTTCTCAACAGCGACGAGGCCCCGTGGAACCTCATGATGGCGACAGCCGCCATCTACGCCATTCCGCCGATCGTCGTGTACTACGCCTTCCGCAAGCACATGAGCTCCGGCCTCACCATGGGCGGCGTTAAAGGCTAGTGTGCAGATCGCGCTTGACTGGAAACGCTTTGTGTTTCCAGGAGCGCGTGGATCCGCTCTGAAACAATGAAGTCAAAGCGTTTCAGGCTGATATAGTCAGCCTGAAACTGCTCTAGAGGTCCAAACTCCCCGTCCCCTTGCCGCAGGCCGGACCCGAGGGCGCAGGGGAGGAGTCACAACCAAAGCTCCGCATTCACCCCGCCGCCTGCAGGCTCTCCAGCTTCTCACGCAGCCGGCGAACCTCGTTATCGGGCACCATCGTCTCGGCCGCCGCAACGACCGGCCCGGTGATAAGCGGCCAGATCCGGCTCACAATGTAGCCAAGCCCCACAATCGGCAGCAGCAGAAGCCGCCGGTCAACCAGCAATGCGCCTAACAGACCGGCCGCCGACAATCCAGCCGCGATCTGCATCTTCGTTTCATACGTCACCAAACTCACAGGCTCCGCAACCGCCTTCGCCTCGGCATGCATCACCACGGCGCGCCGGTGCTGCTCAGCAACAGCCGGAGCACCCAGCCGCGCTTCCACCGCGCGCCGTACAAGCTTGTTCGGCCGCTTATTCTTCCGGTCCACGTACGCGGCAATCTTCCCCCGCAGCTCCCGTGAGCCGAATGGCAGCCCCATCGCCGATGCCGCCTCCAGCATCGCCTCGCCAGGCATCCCCTGCTCGTTGGCAATGTGCGCCAGCGCAAACATCGCGCCCGGCGCACCCGGCAGTGAAACCAAGACCAGCGGCTTCGGTACCGATCTGATCACCTCGCCAAACCGCTCCAGGATCTCCTCGTCCACCTGCGTCCGCGAAAGAGGCAGGCGCCCATACGCCATCCCGCGCTCGCTCAACGCAGAAGCAAGCTCGTCAGGGGCCAGATCGGCGGCGTCCTCCCCCGCCTGGCGCGTATCCAGCACGGCTCGAACGCCTTCCGCCTGCAGCGCCGCAAGCTCCGGCATGCTTGGAGCCTTGGCCAGGACCGTCACAAACTCGCTCAGCCGCTTCGGCCCGAACAGCACCTTTTCCTCCTGCACCCCGTACTCCTGCACGACTGCCTCCTGCGCCGAGAACACCGCAAGAACGGCAGCCGCTTGAGCCAGTTTCCCTCCCCCGCCGTGCGTGCGCAAAAACCCGTACGCAAAAAAGGGACCGAAGCACCGGTCCCCCTTTCATTTCAGCCGTTACGCGGCGTCGGCGTCAACCTCTTGGGCATCATTCCCCTGGGCATCATCCCCCCGGGGATCATTCGCCACCTGCGGCGCAGGCGCCCCGTTTCCGATGGCGATCCGCCGCGGTTTCAGCTCTTCAGGCACAACGCGCTTCAGGCTGATGTGCAAAAGCCCGTTCTGCAGGTCCGCGCCTTCGACCACGATGTGGTCGGCGAGGACGAACCGCCGCTCAAACGAGCGTCCCGCAATGCCGCGATACAGCACCTCGGCCTTGGAGCCCTCACCGGGAGTGCGGCCCGACACGGTCAGCGTATTCTCCTTGACCACCAGCTCGATGTCATCCGGACGGAACCCCGCCACTGCCATCGTCAGGCGATACGTGTCGTCGCCGGTTTTCTCGATATTGTAAGGGGGATAGCTCGGCCCCTCCGCCGCCGATGCGGCCGTATCCATCAGTCGCGCCAACCGGTCGAAGCCGATCGCAGTACGGAATAATGGCGCAAAGTCGAACGTCGTCATGTGAAAACCTCCTGCAAAGCAAGGTCCCTGTTACGGGCCGCCCGACGGGCCAGCCCAACTCGCGCCCGGAACCCCCATGCAGGGCATCCCAGGCCCTACCTATCTGGAAATCTGGGAAACCGCTTTCAAGAGGTAAGTTCTCTGCCGGCCCCTTACTTCTTTATCCCCAGCCCCGCGAACTTCTTGTTGAATTTCGCCACCTGTCCTCCCGAATCGATGATCCGGTGCTGGCCCGTCCATGCCGGATGCGACTTCGGATCAATATCGAGCCGCAGCGCATCGCCCACATTCCCGTAGCAGGACCGGGTCTTGAACTGCGTGCCATCCGTCATGACGACGGTGATCTCGTGGTACTCGGGATGGATGCCGGATTTCATGAGCCGCTCCTGCGCTGCCGGGGAAAGCCGGGGCATATAGCCCGGGCAGGTTCCCGGCGAAAGCCTGCTGTCCCGGTCGGTTCCAGATCGCCCCCCGGTCGGCCCCCGGTCGCCTCGGGACGCCCCAGGACGCATGAGTTCGCGTGAGCCGCAAAGCGGCCTAGTGACCTGCCCCCGAAGTTCGCCGCACTCTGCGGCGGACGCAGGGATTAAGCAGGCCACTCAAAACAAACAGCTAGTGACCTGCCCCCGGAGTTCGCCGCACTCTGCGGCGGACGCAGGGGATAAGCAGGCCACTCAAAACAAACAGCTAGTGTTCCGAATCGGCCGCTATTCCACAATGGCGCACTTCCGATTCGGGACACTAACAAGAAACCGCTCGATTGCGGCGAGGGGCCGTGGCCGTCATCCCGAGGTCCGCGGAGCTGGCCGTGGCGATCCAGGCGAACCTCCTCGCTGCCGCGCCTCGTTGGGGACTGGTATCCGGTGGTAGAGAAGCGTGGGGCGCGAAGCGCGCACGCTTCGTCGCGTGAATCGGATACTCAGTCAGCGAGCAGCGTACCGACTTTCACAGACAGTCGATACCAAGCGTCTCCGGTTCTCAGGCGTCCGAAGAAGCCGCGATCGGAACCTCCCGTGTCTCCGGCTGATCCCCGGTGCCCGGAGCCGTTTCGGATTCCTCCGCCTCCGCGGTGATCGGCTGCACGCCGGCCTCCTCGCCGTTGTATTGCCGGCGCGGCTGGAGCGGCTGACCGTTCTGCTGATGCTGCTGGTTCTGCTGCGCGGCCTGGTTCATCGCGTTCAGGATGCGAAAATAATGCTCCGCATGCTGGAAGTAGCCTTCCGCCATGACCCGGTCGCCGCCGGATGTCGCATCGCGTCCCAGCTGCAGGTATTTCTCGAACAACTGCTGGGCAGTGCCGCGCACCCTGAGATCCGGTCCGTTGCTGTCGAAAACATGGTTGCGGTTCAGCGGTATTCCGCCGCCGCCCCCGCCATGATGGCGGATTGGACCGCCTCCGCCATTCCGATGGCCGCCACGCCCACGCATGCGCTTCATGTTCATATTAATATCATCGTGCCTTCTAGTTGCAGGACCGCAACCTCGCAGCGGGCGCAACTCCCGCGCTTTGAGTTTCGCGGCCGAGCTTCGATCCTTCGGCGTTAGGGTTGGCAGGCACCGCCCTGACGGAGCCGGGACACAGCCAAATCGCGGCTGTCCCTTGCCATAGCGTCGAAGCTAGAACTCCCCTTCTCATTCTGCCAAATGGTTTTTTCGTGGCAAAGTGTTACGCAGAACCAGGGCTCGAGGGGTCCCGCCCAGGTCTGCTCGCATCAATGTGGTAAGTCCGCGGCGTTTTGCGAGGTCCGCCACCGCCTCCGCCTGCCCTGCGCCAAGTTCCAGAATGGCCACGCCCGCCTCCTTCAGGAGCCTGGGAATGGCAGAAATGAGCACCCGGTATGCCTCCAGCCCGTCCGGCCCGCCATCCAGGGCGGCTCGCGGCTCGTACCGGCCGACCTCGGGCATCAGTGAGGCGATCGCGCCCGAGGCAATATAGGGGGGATTACTCAGCACCAGGTCGAATCGCGCCTGCACCGCATCAGCCCAGTTCCCGCAGATGAAGCCGGAGCGCGCCGCCAGGCCCAGTGCCTCCGCATTACGCCCAGCCAGAGCCGCTGCCGCGTATCGCCGGTCCACCCCGGTCCCGAATGCTTCGGGGAACTCGTGCAAGGCCGCCAGAAGCAGGCATCCCGTGCCGGTGCCGAGATCCAGCATGCGCAGCGAATCGGTGCGGGACGGAAACGCTTCCAGCGCGGCTTCGATCAGCGTTTCCGATTCGGGGCGCGGGATCAGCGTCGCGGGAGACACGGCAAAGCGCAGGCTCCAGAATTCCCGGTACCCAAGGACAAGTGCGAGCGGCTCGCGGCTGGCCCGCCGGTCCACCAGAGCGTCGAAGGCACCTGCGTCAATCTCTTGCCCGGCTTCGCGGATCAGAGCCTCGACGGTGCAGCCCAAGGAGTGCGCGAGCAGAAGGCGGGCTTCCATCCGTGGCCGGGTTATTCCGGCGGCGCCGAGCCGAACTCGCCGCCCTCGCAATCGCATCACCGGCGCGCTCCGCCTTCAAGCTAAGGCTAGCCCCGAAGCACCTCCCGCATGATCGAAAGCGCTTCCTCCACCTGCGCCTGTCCCACGTCCAGGTGCAGGCATGCCCGTCCCCGGTAAGCCCCCGCCGTGGACACCAGCACGCCCCTTCCCCGCAGCCGGCCTGCGAATTCGGCCGCGGTCAGACCGGAAGCCGACGTGTCGAAGAAAATCAGGTTCGTCTCCGGCTCCTCCTCGATCCGAATACCCGGCAGCTCACTCATGCCGCGCGCCAGGGCACGGGCATTCGCGTGATCCTCCGCCAGCCGCTCCACATTGTGATCGAGCGCATACAGGCACGCCGCGGCACATATCCCGCCCTGGCGCATCGCCCCGCCCAGGCGCTGCTTCCAGCGCCATGCCTGGCCGATGAACGCCTTCGATCCCGCCAGCACCGCACCCAGCGGCGCGCCCAGCCCCTTGGTGAAGTCCAGCCACAGGCTGTCATAGGCGGCCGCCTGGGTCGCCGCCGGCACCCCCAGCGCCACCGCCGCGTTCATCAGCCGTGCCGCATCCATATGGGTCGCCAGGCCATGGGCGTGGGCGCAATCAGCCACCTGCCGAAGCTGTTCCGCAGGCCAGCAGGACCCGCCGCCGCGATTCGAGGTCTGCTCCACAACCACCAGCCGCTGCGGCGGGCTGTATCGCCCGACCGGCCGGATCGCCGCCTCCAGGGTCGCTGGCGTGAACATCCCGCGTGGGCCACTCAGCCCCGTCACCATCACCCCGGCGATCGCCCCGGGTCCCCCGCCCTCGCTCCCCTGGATATGCGCCGTCGCATGCGCCAGCACCTCGTCCCCCGGCCTGCAATGCGTCGCCAGCGCAATCTGGTTGCACATCGTCCCCGAGGGCAGGAACACCGCCGCTTCCTTGCCGAGCAGCGCCGCGACGCGATCGCACAGGGCCCATACTGTCGGGTCGGAGCCCATCTGCTCGTCCCCGACCTCCGCCGCCATCATCGCCTCTTTCATCCCGCGGGATGGCTTGGTCTGCGTATCCGATGACAAATTGACCCGCACGGGAACGGTAAAATCGAAGCGCGGCGGTTCGTAACTCATCCTTCGTATGTGTCCTCAGCTCGGCAACTTCTCACCATGACTCCCGCACGCTCCTTCGCCAAGGCCCGCGCCGGCCGCCCCTTCATCCGTCATTGCGAGGCGCATGGCGCTGAAGCAATCCCGAACCGACGGAGGCAGCGAACCGCCGGTGCGGTGCAAACTGAAAGGCTCAATTGATACCGATCTGCTTTCAACGAAGTATCATAAATCAATCGTAATGTTCTTCATTTGTCGCGCCCGGCCATGGGACCGACTCGCAAGGCGAGATGTTCTTGCGGGAAAGACGGATATAGGTTAAGCACTTAGCCTCAACTCCTGAACGACTAGCTGAAGCGGGGGCGCCCTTCTGGCCCGCCGTGCCCCCCGGCTTTTTGCGGCCATAAAACTGATGGAGGTTTTGAGCGGATGACCCAGCGGCAGTTGCGTGCCTCATCCTCGCTGATCCCTTTCACCCGCGCGGCTGCCTGCGCTGCAGTCCTGGCTTTGATGACAGCCTGCGCGGCACAGGGTCCTTCCGCCTCGATCGACCAGAATCAGACCGCCGCCGCCATCCAATATGCAGCCCATGCCAGAGGCAACTATACACCTCCCGGCCCGCCGGATGATCCCTGGGGACCCTATATCCAGCAGGCCGCCAAGCGATTCGACGTGCCTGACTTGTGGATCCGCGCGGTCATGTCGGTTGAATCCAATGGCCAGGAATATATGTCCGGAAGCCTCATCATCTCCCCGAAAGGCGCAATGGGCCTGATGCAGGTGATGCCCGATACCTACGCCGACCTGCAGACCCAGTACAGCCTCGGTGATGATCCCTACGATCCGCACGACAACATCATGGCCGGCGCAGCCTATCTGCGTGAGATGTACGATATATACGGCGTCCCGGGATTCCTCGCCGCATATAACGCGGGGCCGCGCCGGCTCGATGATTACCTCAGCAACCAGCGCGCCATGCCCGATGAAACGCGGCGCTACGTCGCCATGATCGCGCCAATGATACAGGGCATCTATCCCCAGCACCGCTCCCCGGCCGAGGACTACGCCATGAACCAGATCCCCTACGACATCCCGCCCGGGATGCGCTACGGCGGAACGGTGCAGCTCGCCCAGGCCCGTCCACATGAACGCCACGGCGCAAAGCTGCGCCTCGCCCGCCTGCAGCAGCCCCCCGCCCCGGCTCAGGCGCCCGCCCCGCACGTCATGCTCGCCAGCGCCATTGCCTCAACCCACCAGACCCGGCGTCATCATTTCGGACTAATCCCGCAAGCGATGGCGGAACCCGCCCCGATGGGCCACAGCGGCGGCTGGGCCGTCCAGGTCGGCGCGTTCGGTCGCCAGAACGACGCCGAGTCGGCCGTTCGCACCGCCAAAGCCGACGCCCATGCCGAACTCGCCTCAGCTCACGGCGCCGTCGGCAGCGTCCATCAGACCCACGCAACCCTCTGGCGAGCCCGCCTGACCGGCATTTCTCGCGAATCCGCCGTCAAGGCATGCGCGACGTTGTCCCATACTCACAAGAATTGCATCGTCATCTCGCCCGAAGCGCAGAGTTAGAGTATCCGTCTTAGTCAAGCGAGGTTAGGCGACCGATCCGGCCGGTGGATTTGTGGACAACCCAAGCACGTTGCCCACAACCCCACCCGCCCCACATCAACCAAAGCACAGATATCGATTTCACCCGCGCAGACGGCCATCGCACGCCTCACGCAACCGCCATCCAGGCCCGCCCCTCGCGCAGCAAGGCGTTCGCCAGAATGACGAGCTTGCGCATGATGGCGATGATCGCAACCTTGGGCGGTTTGCCGCCGGCGATGAGGGCCTGGTATTTCCGCTTCATGTCCGCGTTGAAGCGGGTGGCGACCAGGGCCGGCATATAGAGCGCCTGGCGCAGCGGAGCGCGGCCGCCGCGGATGAAGCGCTTGCCGCTGTGCTGGCCTTGGGTCGCGGGCGACCGGCGCCAGACCGGCCAGGCTGGCGGCGCAGTTGTTTTCCAGGCTGCCGAGTTCCGGCATTTCGATGAGCATGGTCAACGCCGTGGCCTCACCAATCCCTGGGATGCTGACGAGGATGGCGAGGCGGGCCTTCAGCGCGGCATCGGCTTTGCACAGCTCGCGCAAGGCCGCATCAATGGCGGCGATCTGGCGCGCCACCTGCCGCAGCCGTTGGGCAGCCAGGCGCTTGAGCAATGATGAACGCAGGACCCGATCGCGGTTCGACGTGGCTACCTGATCCTTCACCAGGGCGCGGCGCGCGACCAGCAGTTCCTTCATGGTGGCGATCGTTTCACTGACCATCGGACGATCCGGCAACTGGCAGAGCGCGCCGAAGCGGGCGAGCATGGCGGCATCGACGCGATCGGTTTTGGCACGCCGGCCGATGGCCTCGGCGAAGCGGCGTGCCTGCAGCGGGCTCAGCTTCACCAGCTTCAGACCGGCTTGGCTGAGACGCCGCTCGAAGGCGTGATGATAGGCCCCGGTCGGTTCAAACACGACACGGTCCACGCTGGCTTTTTTGAGCCACGCCGACAAGGCTGCGAGGCCGCCTGGGTGGTTGGCGAACTGACGTGCCAGGCCACTGGGATGGAGAGAGACGTCGAGCGAGGCTTTGGAGATGTCAACGCCAGCGGTTTGCGCTAAAGTGGCGGTCATCTTTTCCCTGTCCTTTGCTTGTCATCCGGGCCGTGAGCCCGGGTATCCGTTCAGGCCGCAAGGAAAAGAGAGGGGTGGTCAAACGCGGCCCATCACGGCCGGCAGTTTCACGACCCATCCCCTCCCGTCGCCGGCGAGCTGCGAACTCGCCGGCGACACCCCATTCTCACCGAAACGGCGGGGGAAGTCATAAGACAAGCAGTTTCAGACTGATCCAGTCAGCCTGAACTGCTCTAATGTAAGGCCTGCATAGGCGCTACCTGCCCATACCATGTCGCCGCCGTATTGTCGCTGCGAGTCAAAGCCGCCTGACACAGCTCCGCAAGCGTCATCCCTTCCCCGCCCGCCCGCGATTTCGTTACAGGAGAAAACCCGCCCCTCATCAACACGCATAAGCAGCGCTGAACAGGCCAGCACCTTGAACGTGCTGCACATCGGAAAGCCCTCGTTCACGCGGTGGCCATACCGCTGCCCGCCCGCCGTATCCTGCGCCGCTACGCCCAGTCGGCCGCCGCACCTGGTTTCTGTCCGAACGAATTCACCGCTCAATCCGTTTTCCGACTGCCGGCCATCCTGCCGCCAGTCCGACGCCCGCGCCCAGAACCGATCGGCGCCGCCACAGGCTCTCTCGCATTCCGCACCCCGGTCGCCGAATCGCGCGTCGATCTCGCAGCCCACATAAACGTCGCAAAACTGCAAAAAGTTCGGTACCAACCGGACAGCGCGAAAAAGCGGTTTTGTACGATCCGCACCCCGGCAATTCGGCGGTCGGTACCAAACAGCCACCGCCAAAACCAGACTTTGGTACAAAACGCCGCCGGGAAAACCGGGCTTTGGTACAACCCGCCGAAAACCCGAAGCCGCAGGTTGTATCAGGTTAACGCCACGCTAGAGCGTTTCAGGCTGATACAGTCAGCCTGAAACTGCGCTAACCTCCACGCCCGTATCATTGAAGCAGGCGCCATCCGCAACATCGGATCGCAACTCCGCCGAAACAAGAGCCGAAATCGTCTGCCCCGTCGTGCTAGTCCGCAGCCACGCCCCCTTCTCGCTCGCCACCACCCCAGGCGGCACCGCATCCGTCACCTCCAGCGGCAGCACCACCTCACCCAGCCCGTTCCACACCCGCGCCAGGGCCCCCGTCCGCAATCCCCGCCGCCCCGCATCCGCCGGATGCATCCGCAGCGCCGGCGCCGAGGCCGACCCCGCCAGCCCGCCCAGCGTCGAGGAAATCCGCTTGTCCGAAGCCGGCGAGATCAATCGCAGCGGATAATCCCCCTCCGGCTCCCGCCACCCAGGCAGCCGCGCCTGCTCGCCCCATTTCGCCGCCAGGCTCGCCAACTCCAGCTCGATCTTCCCCGACGGCGTCGCCGGGAACACGTTCTCGAACATCACCATCGGCTTGCCATCCGGACCGGTCATCTGCACTGCCGAATCCGTCGGAATCTGGCTCGGCCGCACCCCGCCCAGCCGCCGGTCCGCCGGATCGACCGCCTGGTCCATCAGCGCCGCATCATCATCCCGGAAGCACGCCTCGTCGAACCCGAACCGCGCCGCCAAAAGCCGGAAAATCTCGGTATTCGCCAGCAACTCCCCCTGCGGAGCGATCACCTGCTCGGCCCGCTGCAGCCAGTGATGGCCATAAGCCGCATACAGATCCGGATACTCGAAATGCGTCGCCCCCGGCAGCAGCACGTCACACTGCGCCATGCTCTCGGTCACCGTCACGTCGATCCCGACGAAAAACACATCCTCCCGAGCCATCCCCCGCCGCATCCGGTTCTGGTCCGGATGCACCACGATCGGGTTGTGATTGTAGAGAAACACCGCCCGCAGCGGCGGATCGAGGTCATCCTCGGCCAGATGCCGCCCCATCTCGATCAGGTTCAAGGTCCGCGTCCCCGGCGGAGCCAGATCAGGCCGCTGCAGTTTCGCCGGAGTCTTCGGGAACGAGTTCCCCGCCCCCAGCGCGATCCCGCTGCCCCGCCCCAGCTTCCCCATCAGGGCCGGCAATGCGATCGCCGCACGAATACCCGACCCGCCGTTCCGGCCCCGCTCCAGCCCGTTCCCCGGCGCCAGAATCAGCCGCCCGGCCGAGGCCATCGCGTCCGCCAGCGCCTGGATCGCAGTCTCCTCCACCCCGCACACCTTCGCCGCCCGAGCCACCGGCCATTCCCGCGCCCGCGCCATGAAAGCCTCGAACCCCAGCACATGCGCTGCGATGAACGCCTGATCGAACGCCCCCATCCGCTCCAGCTCGGCGGCCAGCGCAAACGCGAGAACCACGTCCGTCCCAGGCATCAATTGGATATGCAGCCCCGCCTGGGCCGCGATCTTCGTCCGCAGCGGGTCGATCACTGCCAGCTTCCCGCCCCGCCGCAGCGACCGCCGCACGCACCGCACCAGGTGCAAATTCGCAACCGTCGCGTTGTTACCCCAGACCACCGTCAGATCAGCCTCTTCGGCCATCTCCGGCGGGCATCCCGGCACCGCGCCATAGGTTCCCCCCCAGGCTTCGCTGCGAACCCCACCACACAGCGACCGCCGGTACACATGGCTCGCCCCCAGCCGGTGCAAAAACCGCAGCGACATGCTGTCATACGCCAGCATCCCATGCGGCCCTGCGTAATTCAGCGGCGACACCGCCTGCGGTCCCCAGCAGCGGATAACCTCGCTCACCCGGGCATGGATCTCGCCCAGCGCCTCATCCCAGGTGATCCGCTCAAACTGCCCCGACCCCTTCGGCCCGGTCCGCCGCATCGGATACAGCAGCCGCTGCGGCCCATGCACCAGCGCCGCCATATCCCGCGCCACCTTGTTGCAGATCACGCCCTCGGTGAACGGCATTGCATCAGACCCACGCACCTTCACGATGCGCTCGTCTTCCACCGTGACCGTCAGGCTGCACGTGTCCGGGCAGTCGTACGTGCAAACCGCCGGGCGTTCCTCCAGGCTCATCGCGAGATACCCCAATAACAAACGCTATTTCACCACCCACCCGTCCCGCAGCACAATCCCCACTACAGACCCCGCTTGCGGAGGCTCGCCCCGGTGCTCCACTTCAACCTCGCCTCCGCCCTCCAGCGAAACCCGCACGAGCCAGTGACTCCCCTGATAGGCCGTGCTGGCCACCACGCCCGGCACTCCTCCCGCCTCGATCGCAATGTCATGCGCCCGGAGCCATAGCAGCGCCGGCCCCGCCGCCACATCGTCCGGAGCCCGCACCACGCACGCCGTGCCACAAACCGCAACCCTCACGCGCCCTGCCGCCGCTGCGCCCAGGACCACCACCGGCACCACCGCGCCACCCAGAAACCGAGCCGCCTCCAGGCTCGCGGGCCGCTCATACAAGACCTCGGGCGAATCGCATTGCAGCATCCGCCCCTCCGACATCAATGCCACCCGGTCCGCCAGCGCCAGAGCCTCCGCCCGGTCATGCGTCACGTACAAGAAGGTCGCCCCGATCCGCCGGTGCATCGCCGCGAACTCGGCCTGCATCGCCCCGCGCAGCGCCGGGTCCAGATTGGCCAGCGGCTCGTCCATCAGAACCACCCCGGGCGACTTCGCCAGACACCGCGCCAGAGCCACCCGCTGCCGCTGCCCGCCCGAAAGCGTCGCCGGCTTGCGGTCGCCAAATCCCTCCAACCCAACCACCCTCAGCGCGTCCGCCACGCGCTCCACTCGATCCAGCGCCCGGTGCAGCCCGAACCCGACATTCTCCGCGACACTCATATGCGGCCACAGCGCATAGGACTGGAACACAATTCCCAGCCCCCGCTCCTCCGGCGGCACGAACCGCCCGCGGCCGGAAACCAGCCGCTCCCCGATCCGCACCTCACCCTCGTCCGGCCGCTGAAATCCCGCCACGGCCCGCAGCAGGGTCGTCTTTCCGCACCCGGAGGGCCCAAGCAGCACCACAAACTCTCCGGCGCCCGCCTCCAGGCTCACCCCATCCAGCGCCGCCGTCGGCCCGAACCGGCACACCACGCCGGCCAGCGAAACCCCCAGCCCTGCTCCCGTCAGCGCGCGATGACTGGAGGCGGAATCGCCGGACGTCTGAATCGCGCGCGCAAACAAAGGCATAGAGCGGAATGGCTTCATCTTATGAAAGCCATCCCGCTCTAAACCTGATACGGGACCCGTATGCCGGGATGGTCCTCCGGAAACGCCTTGCCGTCCCGGCTCACCAGCAGCATTCCCCGCACATCCGCCGAGGCCCAGACGACCGCGTCCGGCAGCTTCATCCGATGCGTCCGCCGCAGCAGCACCGCCCGCTCCGCCACCGCCTGGTCCAGCGGTACCATTGCAAACCCCGCCAGGAACTGCTCCGTCGCCTCCTTCACCTCGGGCGGCGTGCCCACCATCACCTCGATCCAGGTGATCACGCTGATCGCCACGTGGTCGTACCGGCCGAGCTCCGACTGTGCCGCCCGAACCCCCCGCAGATAATCGATCAGGATGTTCGTATCGAAGATGGCGTTCACCACTCATCCCGGAGCTGCCGCTGCAGGATCAACCCGTCCGGCGCCTCCATGCCCCACAATCCGAACGCATCCGCCGCATGCTGCCTTGCGTGCACGGCCAGGTAGGCCGAAACCGCTTCCCGGATCACCGCGGCCCGCGACAGACCCTCCCGCTCCGCCATCTCACCCACGGCACGAAGGTCTGCATCCGGAAGATCTACCAGGGTTCGCATAACTCTGATCCGCTATCTGATATAGCGAACATATATCACATCACGCCATCCCCATCAAGCCCCGCACATGCACCGTCACCGAGGCCGCCAGCGCCTCCAAATCGTATCCCCCCTCCAGTACCGACACGATCCGGCCCCCGCAGCGCCGCTCAGCCAAAGCCACCAGCTCCCCGGTCAGCCACGCGAAATCTGCCGTCGCCACCTGCAATTGCGCCAGCGGATCAGCCTTGTGCGCATCGAAACCCGCCGAGACGACCACCAGCTCCGGCCCGAACGCATCCAACGCCGGCAGGATCGTCCCCTCCCACGCCGCCCGAAATGCTGTCCCACCCGAGTATGGCGCCAGCGGCACGTTCACCACATTCCCGGCACAACCCCGCTCCCGGCTATGACCCGTCCCCGGATAACACGGGCTCTGATGCGAAGACCCGTAGAACAGCTCCGGCTCATCGGTGAACATCGCCTGCGTCCCGTTGCCGTGGTGCACGTCGAAATCCACCACCGCCACTCGCCGCAGCCCATGCGCCGCCCGCGCCCAGAGCGCCGCCACCGCCACGTTGTTGAACAGGCAGAACCCCATCGGCCGGCGCGGCTCCGCATGATGCCCCGGAGGCCGCACCGCGGCGAATGCCGCCCGCGCCCACCCCGCCACCACTGCATCCACCGCCATCACCGCCCCGCCCGCCGCCCGTAGCGCCGCCTCCACGCTCCCCGCGCCCATCGCCGTATCCCCGTCGAGCTGTACCAGCTCGCCCTCGCCCGGCCGGATGGCCAGAATCGCGTCCACGTATTCGGCCGGATGCGCCAAACATAGCTGCTCGCGCGTCGCCTGAGGCGCACTCTCCCGCAGCAGCGGGGCAAACTCCTCGCCTTCCAGCGCCGCCAGCACCGCCCGTAGCCGGTTCGGACATTCCGGATGCCACTCCCCGGCATCATGACCGAGGCACGCCGGATGCGTGATCAGGGCGGTCGTCACGTCGAACCTTCCTTGTCTGCCTCGCGTCGCCGGATCACAAAGCTGAACACGCCCCCGTCCTCGCTCCACGCCAGCAGCGCGTGCCCCGTCTCTCGGCAGAACGCCTGAAAATCGGCTACCGCCGCCCGGTCCGTCGCCAGAACGCGCAGCCGCGCCCCCGGCTCCATCGACCGCAACGACCGGTTCGCCCGCAACACCGGCAGCGGACAGTTCAGCCCCTTCAGGTCGAGCACCGTCTCGCTCATCCAGCTTCCCCTCGTTCCCGCGCGCTCGCCTCCGCAAGCGTCTGCACCGGTTCCACACTGGTCTCCTCCAGCAATCCGATATGGCCAGGCTGCGCCCGCACCCGGTCGATCCAATGGCGCACCCGGCCATGCGGCCCTAGATCGAAGCCTCCCTCTTCAGCCACATGCGTGTAGGCAAAGAGCGCCATGTCGGCGACGCCGTAGTCGCAGCCGGTAAACCAATCCCGTCCCGCCAGGTGGGAATCCATCAGCGCAAGCGCCCGCGCGCCCCGCGCATGATTAGCCGCAATCAGCTCCTCGCGACCCTTCCGCGCCTCCTCTGGCTCAAAAGCAATCCAGTATCGGTTAACAGCGATCGCCGGCTCGTGGCTGTACTGCTCCCAGAACATCCACCGCAGCGCCTGTGCCTGCTCCCACGAGTTCGGCTGGCCAGTACCCGGCTCCCCCCGGCCAGGTGCAGCAGGATGGCCCCGCTTTCCGACAGTACACGCCCGTCCGGGAATCGGAGCACGGGTACCTTCCCCATCGGATTGATCGCCAGAAACGCCGGGTGCGACGTATCGCCGGCCATCTGATTGACCTCTACCCGCCGGTGCGGCAGCCCCGCATGAACCAGCATCTGGCGCACCTTCCACACATTCCCCGATGCCAGAAATCCGTAAAGCGTAATCATCCCAGTCCTCTCCCGGACCTGGCCTGCAACCGCGTCGTCAAGTAATACCAGGCGGCCGAATGGCCGACTGGTATGCGCGTGGGGTTGGTGGGGCGGCCGCGCGCGAAATCAATAGGATACCAGCCGGCCGATCAGATACCCAAGAGTCAAACTCTCGGCCGGCTGGTATGAGTCGTCAATCCGCTTGAGCGCCGCTTTGCGCTCCGCCATGCTGCCGCCCATGACCCAATACCGCATCGGCATCGATCTCGGCGGCACCAAAATCGAGGTCGCCGCCCTCGGCCCCGACGGCTCCGAGCGATATCGCCATCGCATCCCCACTCCCAGGGGCTACGACGGCACGCTCGACGGCATCGCCAGCCTGGTGCGCCAGGCGGAAGCGGATATCGGCCAGACCTGCAACGTCGGCATCGGCATCCCCGGCACGATCAGCCCCGCGACCGGCCTGGTGAAGAACGCCAACTCCATCGCGCTGAACGGTCACACCTTCGACAAGGACATCAGCGCCAAACTCGGCCGCGAGGTCCGCGTCGAAAACGACGCCAACTGCTTCGCCCTCTCGGAGGCCACCGACGGTGCCGGCGCCGGCTACAATGTCGTCTTCGGCGTCATCCTCGGCACCGGCGTCGGCGGCGGCATCATCCTCAAGGGCAACGTCCATCGCGGCCCCCATCGCATTGCAGCCGAGTGGGGCCACAACCCCCTCCCCTGGCCCAGCGTGGACGAAATCCCCGGCCCCCATTGCTGGTGCGGCAACTGGAACTGCTTCGAAACCTACGTCGCCGGCCCTGCCCTCGCCCGCGACTGCGACGGACCGGAAGCCCACGACGCCAGCGGGATTCCCGCTCGGGCCGCGGCCGGCGAGGTCAGGGCCCAGGCCGCCATGAACCGTCACGCCGACCGCCTCGCCCGAGGCCTCGCCGTCGTCATCAATATGCTGGACCCGGACGTCGTCGTTCTCGGCGGCGGCCTCTCCAACATGGACCACCTCTACCACGAGCTGCCCGAGCTGGTCCGAAAATACGTCTTCAGTGACGTGGTCCAGACCCCCATCGTCAAGAACAGGCACGGCAACTCATCGGGGGTCCGCGGCGCCGCCTGGCTCTGGCCCGCCTGAATCGGGCATCGCGAGGCCCCAACCCACTTCCGCCATTGCGAGGCCCCGACCCATTTCTGTCATTGCGAGGCCCCGAAGGGGCCGAAGCAATCTCGACCCCAGGTTGGACAGACAACCCGACCGGACCGCCTCAACCTACCCCAGCCCCATCCGCTGGTTCGCCTCCTCGAACGAGCGCAGCAGGCCCGCCGTATCGGTACGGACCCTCGGTGAGCCGTTCCGAATCCCAGCTGCTGCGCTCCGCCCGCAGAAAATCACCACCGTAGATGTGGATGGCACCCGTCAGCCGCGGCAGCGGGTTCAGCACCGAGTGCACGATGTCCGCCCCCATCGGAAACGCCTCCCCGACGCACAACGACTTCGCGCCCGCCGCCTCCACCCGCCCGTCCGGCAACCGCCGCCAGAAGATATTATCCTCCCGCCCCGTGTAGATCCCGATCACCGACCAGATGCGGTGGTCGTGCGGCATCACGTGCATGTCCGCCCCCCACACCAGATTCAGAAGCGTCACATCCTCCCCGGCGTACATGACGTTCACCCCGGCCCGGGCCGGCTCTCCCAGGCCAGCGATCACCTCAGCGGGATCGGCCAATGCCCGAGCCAGAATTTCACGAACCGCCTTCGGCCCGTCAGACCCGCGAAGAGCCTCCCGGCACTCGGCAATAAAGCGTTCCTTATCGAACATCTCCCCCCCTCGTCTTTTGGGAACGTCAGCCGCCAGGCTGCGGTCCCTTATATGCTTTCACAGCCGACATGATGAACGCCTCGGCCTCAGCCTTGCCCGCCCAGCCGCTGATCTTCACCCATTTGTCGTCTTCCAGGTCCTTGTAGCGTCCGAAAAAATGCTCGATCGCCGCCCGCGTGATCCGCGGCAGATCGTCGATCGTGTCCACATCGCTGTACTGCGGATGCACCCGGTCGTGCGGCACGCAGATCACCTTCTCGTCCGGCCCCGCCTCATCCGTCATTCGCAGCATCCCGATCGGCCGGGCCCGGACCACCGCTCCCGGAACCACCGGCGCCGGAGTCAGCACCAGCGCGTCCGCCGGATCACCATCCGGAGCCAGTGTCCCCGGAATGAAACCATAAGCCGCCGGATAGGCGGTGGGCGTAAACAGGAACCGGTCCACGAATACCGCCCCGGACGCCTTGTCCACCTCATACTTCACCGCCGATCCCTGCGGGATCTCCACCACCACGTTGATATCCTGCGGCGGCCCTCGCCCTGTGGCTATGCGTGAGACATCCATGCTTACTTCGCCTTCTGGGCGATCGTCTTCAGCTCGTCCATTGCCTCGGCAAACCGCCGGTTCAGCAGGTCGATCGCCTCCTGATTGGCGTGCTGGATCATATCCCCCAGCTCCTTCAGATTCCCCACCGCCCGCTCATAGCCCTGCTTCAGCAGCTCGGCCTGCCGGGCCGCCCGGGCCTGCGGCGAGTCCGCCCGCGCCAGCGCCCGCACCGCCTCCGACATGTCCCCCATTGCCTGCTGCATGATCTCCATATGCCGCCGCGCGACCGCCTGCGCCCCTTCCAGCGCAACACGGTTGGCAGCCGTCAGCGCCTCCATGTTCCGCCGCGTCGCAGTGGTGAACGCCTCCATGTCGGGCATCGCCGGAAATTTCATATCCGCGAAGAATTTGCCGACATCGAAATCGCCGAATTTCGGGTCCGCCATCGGAGCTTCCTTTCCTGTCTAAGCCTCATCCGGCGGAGCGTTTCCGCGCTCCGCCGATAAGATGATGCGTCTTCAACAACGTCTAAGCATCATCCGGCGGAGCCTTCCGGCGCTGCGCCGATAAGATGATGCGTCTTCAACAACGTCTAAGAATCATCCGGCGGAGCGTTTCCGCGTTCCGCCGATAAGCCGATAAGATGATGCGTCTTCAACAACTTCTAAGCAGACTTCCGTGACACAAGCCGCGAAAGTCTGCTTAGGCGAGGGGTTCAGGCGGCAGTGACGTAGGCGGCAAAGGCGGGATCGTCGGACCAGGACCGGTTTCGGGTGGCGGAGGCGATTCCGGCTCCGGCGGCTCGCCTTGCACAATCTCTTCCCCGCCGACGTCTTCCCCCCCGACCTCTTCCTTTTGCGGGCCCTCCGCCTGCTCCCCGGCCGGCCGGGTCCCGCCCAGCCATCCGGCGACACGTTCCGCCCTCTGCAGCGCGTTGTCCACAGACGACATCGTCTGCGACAGGTCCACGGTCTCATCGGACCGCCACGCACGCACGCCCCAGAGCCAGACACCCACAAGCCCTCGGGTCCGGATCTCCCCACGCACTCCGCGCGAGGAAACCCCGGCCGCCTCCAGCAGCCAGCGCATGCTGCGCCTCGTCGCGCAGCCGAGCAGCAGAGCGGTGTCCAGCTCGCCAGGCAGCGCACGCAACAATGCCAGCACGCCGTTCCGGTGCCCCTGCAACACGTCCATCCGCTGCATAATCAGATAGAACAAGCGGTCACGGACCGTGCCCTCCTTCGGCAGCTCCGCCAGTGCCGCCCGGTCGGCCATTCGCCCGAATTTCACCAGCAAGGCGGCCCGGTTCGGGAAACGCTCCCGCGCCGTGGCCATCGACAGTCCGCCCCGCCGCGCCGCCTCGGCAATGCTGACGGCTGACCAGCCCTTTTCCCCCGCCAGCGCGAACGCTGCCCCGATCAGGGCCCTGTCGAATTCCGCATCGTCCATTGCAGGAACATGGGCGACGTAGCGTCCCTTGTCAGCCCGCCAGCTCGCGCGACCGTTGCGTTGCCGCCTCGATTGCTTTCTCCAGCGCGGACGGCCATGCATCCGCCGCCATCAACACTTGCAGCGCCGCTGCGGTCGTGCCGCCGGGGCTCGTCACGGCCTGGCGCAGCGCCGCCGCATCCTCCTCGCTCCCAGCCAGCAACGCACCCGAGCCGGACACCGTCTGCCGCGCCAGCTTGCGCGCCAGCCCGGCAGGAATCCCCTGCATCCGCGCCGCCTTCTCGAGAAGCTCGGCGAGCAGGAACACATAGGCGGGGCCGCTGCCGGAAACCGCCGTGACCGGATCGAGCAGGCCCTCATCCTCCACCCAGGAAACGGTGCCGATGGCCCGCAGCAGCGATTCGCACAGCTCGCGCTGCACGGCGCTCACGCCCGGGCCGGGACAGGCCACCGTAACCGCCTGATGCACAGCCGCCGGCGTGTTCGGCATGGCCCGCACGACCGCCGCATCCGCCCCGAGCAGCGCCTGCATTCCGCCGATCGTGCGCCCCGCCATGATCGAAAGGAACACCGACAACCCGGCGTAGCCCGCATAGTCCGGCAGCGTCTCCGCCGCGTTCTGCGGCTTCACCGCGAAAACCACGGCCTCCGGCGTAAAGCCGGACGGGATCTCCGCCGCCCTCCCCACCACCGTCAGGTCGTCCCCGGCGTGGCGCCCGGCCTGCGGGGCCGGATCGATCGCCACCGAGGGCGCCAGCCCAAATTCCCGCCAGCCCGCCAGCATCGCCCCGCCCATCCGGCCGCAGCCGACGAGCAGGACGGGCGGCAGCGAGCCGGTCATGCCTCGCCCACGCACTCCAGCATCGCGGCGTCTATCGCCTCCGCCGGCGCCTTCCCGCCCCAGAGCACGAACTGGAACGCGGGGAAGAACCGCTCGCACTCGGTCAGCGCGATATCCACCATATCCTCCAGGCTTTCCGAGGAGGCGCCCGGCGCCCCCCGCAGCAGCACAGAGTGGCGAAACACCGGAATGCCCTCGTCCGGATCGAGCCCGAAATGGCCGATCCACAGCCGCTCGTTCGCAATGGCCAGCAGCTCATATAGCGCCGCCCGCCGTTTCGCCGGCACTTTCATGTCAAAGGAGCAGGTGAAATGCATCGCGCTGATCTCGTCGGACCAGTTGAAATAGAGGCCATAGTCGCACCAGCGCCCGGGGGCCTCCGCGGCCATCTCGGCTTCGCTGCGCCGTTCGAACGCCCAGTCATTTGCCGCCGCGATCTGCTCGAGCATGTCGAGCGGATTCGATGCGAGTTCCTGGGACTGGCTGGTTGCCGTGGCGGACATGCAAGGTCTCCCATCTGGAGGAAGGCCGGGGCCGCAGCCGTCCGGACTTTCCGGAGCGGTCGCGAAAGGAAGCCACGAATCGCAGGATACTCGCGCCGCCTTGGCTGCTGCAAGCAATCCTGATCGGCTTCTCACCCGGGGTATTAACGATTGCCCCTACCGGGGCGTTTCCTCATGCGATTGGCGGGCTGCTTCCAGCGCGATGACCCGCGCCTCCAGGCTCGCGATCCGTCCCAGCGCATCCGTAAGACGCTGCTCCGCCGTCTCCTGTTCTTCGCGTGCTTTTGCCGCCATCTGTTGCACCACGTCCACTTCCTCGCGGCGGACCAGGTCCAGACGGCGGACCGCATCGTCGATCCACGCGCGCACGACGGACTCGGCCTCATCCCGCATCCCGGCAAGGGCAGAGATCGCCCCGCCGGCAACACCGGCGAGGTCATCGAAAAATTTCGCCCGGTCGGCCATCTTGGTCTCCTCAGGGCACGATCGCTGCAGGCGAAAGGGCCGCTCCAAACTCCGGCTCCCCTCGCGGGCCGAAACTCCCCCTCCCTAGGGGAAGGGCCGAACGTCGAGCCCCAAACTCCCCCTCCCCTTGCGGGAGGGGGCAGGGGAGGGGTCGAACGTAAAGCCCCTCATACAACCCTTCGCCACCATCGCTGTCGGGGAATCGCCGGAAGCGTGAATCGTGCCCTCAACCAAACACCCGCAACCCCTGCCGTGGGAATGGCGGGGTGTATATAAGCCCGCGCATGATCATGGTCACCGGCGGGGCCGGTTTCATCGGCTCCATGTTGCAGGCCGCCCTCTACCGGCGTGGAATTGAGACCGTCGTCGTGGACCGCCTGGGCCGGAACGGCAAGTGGCGCAACCTGGCCAAGCATCCCCCCGCGCGCCTGATCGCACCCGAACAGCTGCACACGTTCCTGGAAGAGCGCCCACCCCTGGAGGTGATCTTCCACCTCGGCGCCATCAGCGAAACCATCGCCGTGGACGGCGACCTCACCTGGGCAACCAACGTGGAGCTCTCGCTCCGCCTCTGGCGCTGGTGCGCCTCGCGCGGTGTGCGGCTGGTTTACGCCTCTTCCGCCGCAACCTACGGTAACGGCGCGGGCGGCTTCGAGGACGACTTCACCCTCCCTGCCCTCGAACGCCTCCAGCCTCTGAATCTGTACGGCTGGACCAAGCACGCATTCGATCTCGCAGTGGCCCGCACCCTGGCCGCCGGAGGCCCCGCCCCGCCGCAATGGGCGGGACTGAAATTCTTCAACGTCTATGGCCCGAACGAGTACCACAAGGGCAGCATGGTCTCCGTCGTGAAGGTCAAGCACGATGAGCTCGCCGCGGGCCGGAAGCCCCGCCTCTTCCGGTCGGACCGCCCCGGTCTTGCCGACGGCGAGCAGGCCCGCGACTTCATCTGGATCGGCGATGTGGTGGAGGTGATGCTGTGGCTGCTGGATACGCAATCGGTCCGCGGCCTGTTCAACCTGGGCAGCGGCCGGGCGCGCACCTACCTGGACCTCGCCCACGCGGTCTGCGATGCCGCCGGCGCCCCGCGCGGGGTCGAGTTCATCGACATGCCCGCCTCGTTGCACGGGCAATACCAGAGTTTCACCCAGGCCTCGGTGGACCGGCTGCGCCGGGCTGGTTACGAGGGGCAGTTCACGCCGCTGGAAGAAGGCATCCGGCGCTACGTGCAAGACTATCTCGCCGGACCTGACCCTTACGCATGACCCCTTTCATCTATCCGCATATCGACCCGGTCGCGGTACAGATCGGCCCCTTCGGCGTCCGCTGGTACGCCCTCGCCTACATCACCGGCCTGCTCCTCGGCTGGCGCCTGGCCCGCCGCTTGGCCGGCTGGCGCCCGGTCGTCGCCACCCCCATCCAGGTGGACGATTTCCTCACCTGGGCGACGCTCGGCGTCGTCCTGGGCGGCCGGCTCGGCTACGTCCTGTTCTACCAGCCGGCCCTCTACTTCGCCCACCCGCTGATGATCGTGAGGGTCTGGGACGGAGGCATGAGCTTCCATGGCGGCCTGATCGGCGTCGCAGTGGCCATCCTCTGGTATTGCCGCCAGCAGAAAATCCCGATCCTCGGCTTCGCCGACCGGATCGCCGTATGCGCGCCCATTGGCCTCGGCCTGGGCCGGGTCGCCAATTTCATCAATGGCGAGCTCTGGGGCCGACCCGCCGGCGCATGGTTCCCCTTCGCCATGATCTACCCGCAGGCAGGCCCCGTACCGCGCTATCCCAGCGAGCTGATCGAGGCCTTCCTGGAGGGCATCATCCTCTTCGCCGTGCTTCTGCTGCTCGTCCGCGGCCAGCGGCTGCGCGAGCAGTTCGGCTGGGTGACCGGCGCATTCCTGATCGGCTATGCCATCTGCCGCATCGTATCCGAGTGCTTCCGACAGCCTGACGCTTTCCTGGGCTACATCGGCGGTGTTCTGACCATGGGCCAGATCCTCTGCTTCCCTATGCTTCTCATCGGGATCGGCCTGATCTGGTATTCACGCCGCCAGCGCGCGGCTGTGCAGCTCGATCGATCCGATCCGCAATTGCCGACCCGGCAAAACGCCCATCGTGCGTGAGCCGGAACGCCTCGATCGCTTCATGGCCCGGGCCAACGCGGCCTATTACGCCTCCCACGACCCCTTCACCGACTTCACCACCGCGCCGGAGATCAGCCAGGTCTTTGGTGAAATCCTTGGCCTCTGGGCCGCAATCGTCTGGCAGGGCATGGGCCGCCCGACGCCGGTCATTCTCGCCGAGGCCGGGCCTGGACGCGGCACTCTGATGGCTGACGCGCTCCGGGCGATCCGCTCGGCCGCCCCGGATTTCGCTGAAGCCCTGTCCGTCCACCTTATTGAAACCTCGCCGCGTCTCCGGGAACTCCAGATGCGCGCTGTTCCCGATGCCGCCTGGCACAACACTGCCGAGGACCTTCCCCCCGGCCCGTTCATCCTTCTGGCGAACGAGTTCCTCGACGCCCTCCCGATCCGGCAATTCGTCTGGGGCGGCGGCGCCTGGCATGAGCGCTACGTCCTCGACGGCCATTTCATCGAACAACCCGCTCATCCACCCCCCACCGTCATGGCCGGGCTTGACCCGGCCATCCAGCGCAACTCGCCAGGCGCCGCACCCCACCCGTTATTCCCGCGAGAAGCCTGCCCCGGCGAAAGCGTGGGGCGGGAATCCATCTCCCCTATTGCGCTAACCGCCGCTCCAGACGGCACCATCCTCGAAATCAGCGAACCCGCCACGGCCTTCATCGCCCACCTCGCCCAGCGCATCACCGCCCACTGCGGAGCCGCCCTCGTCACCGATTACGGCCCAACCGAACCCACAGCGGGCGAAAGCCTTCAGGCAATCCGCGACAAATCCCCAGCCGATCCCCTGCGTGACCCAGGCTCGGCCGACCTCACCACCCACGTGAATTTCCCCGCTCTCGCCGAAACAGCCCGCCAACATGGAGCCACGCCCCACGGCCCCATCCCCCAGGGGGTGTTCCTCACCCGCCTGGGACTGTTCGAGCGCACCGACCGGCTTGCCCGCAGCCAGCCTCCCGCCAGGGCGATGGCGCTGATCAACGCGGCCAGGCGCCTCGCCGAGCCGGACCAGATGGGACGCCTGTTCAAAGCCTTCGCTTTATGCCACCCGGATAGCCCCCCTCCCCCCGGATTCTCTGCCCCCGAATGACGCCTCCCCTCCTCGCCTCACCGGTGCTTCCCGTCGTCCACGGGTTCTTCACCCGTCAGGGCGGCGTCTCCGGCGGCCCCTTCGCCTCCCTGAACTGCAGCCTGTCCGGCAAGGACGCCCGCGAACTCGGTGCTGGAAAACCGCGCCCGTGCCACCCGCGCCCTCGGCGCAACACCCGACACTCTGGTCGGATTGACCCAGGTGCACGGCCGCGAAACCGTCCGGGTCGAACAGCCCTGGCTCCCCGGAAATGGCCCATCCGGGGACGCGATGGTCGTCGATCGCCCCGGCATCGCGCTCGGCATCGTCACCGCCGACTGCGCCCCGATCCTGTTCGCCGACCCCGCCGCCGGGGTGATCGGAGCGGCGCACGCCGGCTGGCGCGGAGCGGTCGCCGGCATCCTGGAAGCCACCCTTGCCGCCATGACCGCGCTGGGCGCCTCCATCGAACGGATCGCCGCCGCCATCGGTCCATGCATCGGCCAGTCCTCCTATGAGGTCGGCCCGGATCTTCGCGCAGCCCTGCTGGCCGCCGGTCCTTCCGGCGAGGCCTTCCTGCGTCCGGGCCAGCATGAAGCGCGCTGGCAATTCGATCTGGCGGGCTACTGCCGCTCCCGCCTGGATGCCGCCGGCGTGCGCAGCCTCGACACGATCCAGGCCGACACCGCGGCGGACGAGATGCAGTTCTTCAGCCACCGCCGCCGCACCCTGAATGGCGGCGGCCCGATCGGACATCAGATTTCCATCATCACCCTCCCGGCATGAAAACCTGGGCCCTCCTGGGAGTCCCATGTCTCGTTCTGGCCCTGTCCAGCTGCGGCGACCTCCCTGAGCCCTTCCTCGGCAATCCCGGCCGCGCCGCAATGAAGCTGCGCCAGCCCCCCGATCCCCGCCTCGCCATCCCCCCGCCCAGCACCGCCCTGCTCTCCGACGGCGCAGCCCGGCAACTCGCCACCGACCTTGCGGACCGGCTGCAACAGGGCGAGGTCCCCGCCTACGCACAAAAAGCCGCCGCCACCGACTGGAAGCTGGCCATCTCGGCCGAGACGCACGGGGCCGAGGTCATCCCCCGCTACACCGTCCTCAACCCGCAGGGCCAGCCGCAAGGTTCGCTCTCAGGCCAGCCCATCCCCGGCGATGCCTGGGCCAACGGCGACCCGGCCACCCTGCTGAAGGTCGCCCTCGAAGCCGCCCCGGGTATTTCCTCGATGCTGACCCATATCGAGACCGGGCTGATGCGCGCCGATCCCAACAGCCTCTACAATCGCGCCGCTCACGTCCTGGTCCCCCAGGTTACCGGCGCCCCCGGCGACGGAGACACAGTGCTCGCCCGCCAGATGCGCGAAAAACTGGCCGCGCTCGGACCCGTCGTGTCGGCGGACGCGAAGAACCCGGATATCACGATCCAGGGTCAGGTCAGGATGGTCCCGATCGCCGGCGGCCAGGAACGCGTGGAAATCCAATGGATCATCAAGGACGCCAAAGGCCGCGAGGCCGGCCGGGTCATCCAGTTGAACGTCATCCCGGCCGGGACCCTCGATCACTACTGGGGCGATGTCGCGGTGGTCGTCGCCAAGGAGGCTTCCGGCGGCGTGGATCAGGTGATCGAACGCCTCTCCGGCAAGGGGCCTCAGAGTTAAACGTCAAGCTGGCCCACTTCCTCGTCCCTACCCCAGATACCGCGCCGTCAGATGCGCCTCGAAATCCCTCGGATCGAGCGGCTTCCCCGTCGCCCGCCGCAGCAGCTCATTGAACCCATACAAACTCCCGCGCCCGTGCACGTTCTCCCGCAGCCACCCCAGCAGAGGCCCCAGCTCGCCCCGTCCCAACGCCTCGTCCAGTTCCGGAACGCTCCGCCTCGCCGCCGCCATCAGCTGCGCCGCCGCCATCGCCCCCAGCGTGTAACTTGGGAAATACCCGAACGCCCCGTCATACCAATGGATATCCTGCAGACATCCCAGCGCGTCGTCCGGAGGCACCAGACCTAGCAGCTCCCGGAACTCCTCGTTCCAGGCATCCGGCAAATCCCTCACCCCCAGCCGTCCCTCCACCAGCGCCTGCTCCAATCGGAATCGCAGAATTACATGCGCCGGATAGGTCATCTCGTCGGCATCCACCCGGATGAAACCCCGCTCGACCCCCCGCCATCGGCGCGCCAGGCTCCCCGGCTCATACGCCGCAGCATCGCCGCCAAAGGTGCGATGCAGCTCCGGCCCGAGCCACCCCAAAAACGCATCCGACCGGCAGGCCTGCATCTCCACGATCAGGGACTGGCTCTCATGCGCCGCCATTCCGGCCGCATCCCCCACCGGCTGCCGAGCCCAGGCCCCCGGCAGCCCGCGCTCATACAGCGCATGCCCCGTCTCGTGGATCACCGCCAGCACCGCCTGGGTGAAGTCCGCCTCCTCGTAGCGTGTGGTGATCCGCACGTCGGCCGGTATTCCACCGGAAAACGGATGCGCCGACCGATCCAGCCGGGCATGCGCAAAATCCAGCCCCAGCCGCTCGGAGAGCCGCCGGCACAGCGCCTCCTGCACCTCGATTGGAAACGGCCCCTCGGCCCTGACCGGCGGCCCCAGCCGCGCCTGCCGCTCCTCCACCTCCGGCAAAGCCCGCCGCAGGAACCGCTCGTAATCGGCAAACACCGGTGTCACCTCGGCAGCACGCATACCCCGCTGGTGCCCGTCCATCAGCGCGTCATACGGCGCCATCCCCAGCGCCTCCCCCAGTGCCCGCGCGGCTTCCTGCTCCAGCCCCACCACCGCCTCCAGATGCGGCCGGACCATGCCAAAATCCGCCTGCCGCCGCGCCTCCCGCCATACCTTCTCGCACGCCGATCCGGCCCGCGCCCGAGCCTCCACCAGTTCGCCCGGCAGCGCCGTTGCCCGTGTATGGGCATGCCGCATCAGCCGCAGGTTCTCGGCCGCCCACAGATCGTCCGGAGGCGCCGCCTCCGCCGCCTCCAGATCCACCGCCACCTCCGGCGCGGTCAGCGCGGCGTGCGCCAGCCCCGCCAGCACGGCAAGCTGGTCTCCCCGCGCGGCGCCTCCGCCCGCAGGCATCATTGTCGCCGCATCCCATCCCAAAACAGAGGCGGCTTCCCCGATCGTTGCGATGCGTGCAAACCGGGTGGTCAGTCGATCAATTGCGCTCATCGCTGAGCATGGTACGGGCCCAGGTGCCGAACACCAACACCAGCCCGCCGGCCAGCCCGAACCAGGTCAGCGCGTATTGCAGATGGTTGTTCTCCGGCCGGGGCAGATGCGCCGCTGGCACCGGCAACTCCTCCGGAACCGCCCGCCCGAGCGCTACCAGCGTGAACGGCGCCACCTGGTTCAGCCCCAGCGCGGCCCCGATCTCCGCCGGATCAAGCGCATAAAACCGCCGCCGCTTCGCATCCGGCGCCGGCGTGAACACGCCCGGCTTCAACGGCGCCTGCACATAGCCGTCAACCCGCACCTCCCCCTTCGGCCAGGCCACCGAGGCCGGCACGGGATCCGGCACCCATCCCCGGTCCACCAGCACCGGCGGGCCATTCGCACGCTCCAGCGGTACGATCAGCTCCCCACCCATGCGCTCGGGTGTCCCGCCCACCTCCGCGCCGAACAACACCGCAAGATCAGGCCGGAAGTGCCCGGCCACCTCCACCTTCTGAAACGGCCCTGGATTGCCGGTCAGCGGAACCGCCGGGTTCGCCTCGGCCAGCGCGATCTGCGCCAGGATGCGCTCCTTCCAATGCAGCCGCTGGATCTGCCACGCACCAAGCGCCAGCAGGATCAGCAGCGAGATGAAAGCGGCGATCCCCGGGGCAATCAGGCGGCGCACCGCTCCGGGACGAATGCCGGCGCCCGCAGCGCCCGCTTGACTCAGGCTGAGGTCATTCACGCCGCTGCTATGCTGCATTTCCTGCAGTAATTGAAGCGGGCCGCCAGAGCAGATGCCCGGCTGTCATTCCCGCGAAACAAGTCCCCGGGCCGACCAGAGGGCTGCCGGTGGCGATGACGCTGCACCAGGCGGCGCAGAGCCTCCTCACAGTGGCCTTCTTTGTCGGCAAGCAATCCGGCAGCACCACTGTCTGAAACGTTTCATAGGAGCGCGAAACCAACATGACTTGGCCTGGCCGGCTATAACCAGGGACGGTGAATATTACCTCAGTTCAGATCGGCCTGATGGACACCACCGGGGAGATCGATCCCACACCGGTCCAGGCGGCCGCCGCAGCATTGAACGTGCAAGTCACCCGCGATCTGCCGCAATTCTGGAACGTGACCGCAAGCGTTCACTACCCACGCGATCCAGGGCATCGCGGTTTCGGACTTCATCACGCCGCACTTCTATGATCCGATCACGACGCCGGGTACGCGCTACAGTTTCACCGGCGCCATAACCGCCCCGTGCCAGATCCTTCCCGACGGCTACATCTCCTGGGTGAACCTCGCCACCGATGGCTGGCAGCAATTGCTGTACGTCGATCCCAAGGAGCCGCCGACAATCAAGACTTTTGGCCCCGCGAACGCCAGAAGCATGCGCGAGTGGATCGATGATCAGATGGCCAGGTCAAAATTGCACGAGAAACAATACCACGCCATGCACAGCTTCAGACCTCAGCAGCTCGAGCACTGGAAGCAACGCCGCGCGAAGCTCGATGAGATCGCGGTAAGGCGGGCGAGCCTTTATAAGCGCTGAGCGCATGGCGCACGATCTGAGCTGTGAGCGCAGATCGTGCGTCTCTCCATTCCGAATATTTACGCCGTTCCCGGTTATCCTTTAACGAATACTCGGCCTTTTCTTCGCTGGGGTTGTCATAATGCGGTCTTATGCAACGTCGGCTGTGAGGCCGCCAAATTGTCCGAGCTGAAGGGGTGGTCAGCGCGCATACTTGCGCCCCCAATCACGCATGGCACGGACGATTGGGCCGAGGTCACGACCCTTGGCAGTCAGCACATACTCGGCCCGCGGCGGACTCATCGAATAGAAACGCCGCTCCAGGATGCCATTCTGCTCAAGCGTCTTGAGTCGTTCCGACAACGTCGTCGGCGCAATGCCGACGAGTGAGTCCTGCAAGTCCTGGAAGCGCCTTGCGCCATGCAGGAGGAGGTCGCGCAGGATGAGGCAAGCCCAGCTCGATCCAATGACGCTTAGCGTGCGGGCCACCGGGCAATCGGTGGCGTCTTGCACCTTCATGGCCCCACTCTATCCCGCTACCACGCCCCTTGACAAGTCGCTTCGTATTACGTAGTGACTACTCCAACGGTAGTTACAACCAAAGGAGTCGCACGATGGCGCCGCAAATCCCTGGATACCTCTCAGCGTTCGAGTCGACGATCCGGCCTCTGGTGCTGGTCATTGCACTGAGCCTCATCTGGATGGGTGCTGCGAGGATGGACGCGCCCGCCCGGTCACGTTACACGACCGCGGGCGCGCTCTCGGTGGGCTTGATCGCTTGGCTGGCGGTCGCCCAATACCTCGGCTCGGCAAATGCGTATTTCGCGACCACCGAGACCGCGGTGCCCACCGTAGTATTCGGTTTGCTGATCCCGCTGATTGCCTCCGCTATTGGCTTATGGCGATCGGCAAGCATTGCAAGGCTTGTTTCCGCAATTCCGCTCCATTGGATCGTGGCGGCTCAGATCTATCGCGTCGGAGGCGGCATCTTCCTCGTACTTTGGGCGGATGGGCGCCTGCCCTGGCAATTCGCGCTGCCCGCGGGGATTGGAGACGTCACAACCGGTTGTATGGCCGTTGTCGTGGCTGTGCTGTTGGCGCGAAAGTCGACCGACGCTCGCAGAGCGGCGTACATTTGGTGCCTTTTTGGCATCGCCGACCTTATCGTGGCGATCGCGATGGGCGCATTGACCTCTCCAGGCCGGCTGCACCTCCTTGCCCTCGACGCGCCTAACCTCCTCATCACATCCTTTCCGCTGGTAATGATACCCACCTTCGCTGTCCCGCTGGCCCTGATGCTCCATGGCCTCGTTCTGTGGCGGCTGCGGCCGGAGACCGCCTCGAAAGGCCGGCTGGCCGTGGCGTGATGCCTCTCGGCGGATCAACCGTGCCGGGGAGGGCGGCGAGATGTCGCCTTCCCCATTTTCGGCGTCCACCAAACCGGCAGCAGCTCAGACAGTGCGGCCTGTTGCGGAATCCAAGAATTTCGCAGCACGGCAAACTCAGCCCGGCACGAAAAAGGCACTTCCAACCAGCTGAAAGCCCTTTACGGCTTCTGTGCTCGCGTAAAGAAAAAAGCCAAATGAGCAGAGTCCAATAACGAGCGTTACAACAAATAATGCACTAGAGGCGCGATACCAGCCAACAAGGCTTAAGCAGTTTGTAAAGAATATCGCCCCGAACGACAGAACAGCACAGAACGTCCCCCAAATAAACCACTGCATAGCATCTATAAAAAACTTCCCAGCATGCAAGTTCACTACTGGCTTTTGCAGGATATTCTGCATAAATGCCAGAAAAGCGATTGTGGCACCGCCGTTGAGTATCAAGAGCGCTTTGAGAGTGGCTTGGCCACTTTTAACCACCGTGTCGTATTTCTTGGCTTTGGTTATTTCCCCCCATTGTGATCAACGCGCTGCTCTTCTTCATCTTCGATAAATAAGTCGCTCATGGCCGTCCTCTTCCCCGGAGACGCTGATCCTTCGCCCGCGATCTTGCCGCAGTAGGACGGGCATCGCCACGAAGAAATTCGCAGCGGCGGGTAACCAGTAGCGACCTAGTTCTATTGCGAAACGGAAAAATGGCCATCTCCGACGCCCTCCGATGCGCGACAGTCCGGTTGCCGACTGGGGAGGTGCGTCCTCCGTAAGCTCCTCACCTGCTCCGGCGTCACCCCGAAACTGCATCACGCCCGGCTGAGATATCGCCGATGGACATTGGTCGAGTCGGGGTCGGTCGGGTTCAGAACGGGCCGGACAACCCCTACAGGATTAGCTCCCTGATTGCAGGATTCCATGCAGGTTCAAAAATCTTGCGGTATTTTGGCGAGGGTTGTTGGATCGGGCAGAAAGCCGGTCTGCTTCCGTCGCTCCTCCGCCCGCGCCAGGGCCTCGGCAATCTTGGCCAGCTGCTCGCGCACATGGGCCTGCTGCGTCTCGGTGATCGGCTCGGCCTCGCTGCCGTCGAGGTTTCGCCGGGCTAACTCATGTGCAAATCTCAAGAATTTTGCAAAGCCTGCGTCTATCTGTAAGGTGGAACAATGTTAATTCGACAGCTATCAGAAAGCGATGTTTCAGACTGGAGAACCATTAGGCTTGAGGCCGTAAAGCTTCATCCGGAAGCCTTTGGCGGGTCATTTGAGGAAGAGCACTTGAAGCCCGATAGCCAATTCGCGGAAGGGCTGCGAAAGAACACCGTATTTGCTTCGTATGACGGGGTGAAGATTGCGGGCTGCATTGGGTTTTTTGCCTTCTCGCCTTTGAAGATGCAGCATAGAGGAACGCTGTTCGGGATGTATGTCAGGCAAGAGTTTCGACGTTCCGGGGTTTCCAATAGGCTGGTTGCCTCAGTGCTCGACCATGCGCGCTCGCGGGTGGTGCAAGTGCATTGCACGGTCGTGACGAGCAATGTTCCAGCACTCAAGCTTTATGAGAGCAACGGCTTTGAAATTTACGGGACAGAGCCACGGTCGTTGAAAGTCGGGCACACATTCTACGACGAGCATTTAATGGTCAGGCGTTTCGACAGCCCTTAGCCGGTTGCTAAAGACGTGCAAAAATCAAGAATTTCACACGGCGCAGTGAGCTCAGTTCTTTCAAGGAGTTACACGCCGCAGAACTCCGCTGCGAATCTCCGGTCGGATCATGCCATCCGGTACACCCGATCTCCCCAATTGCCCCAAAGCGAATGTATCCGCTTCCGGCCAATATCGCACGTGGTTCCCGACAGCTCTTGGAACCGAAGGTTATAGGTCGAATGCGGTCATCGCATGACGTGGTATAACTTGCTCCGGCCCGAAGAAGGCTGTGAGCACGAAAACGTCGTCGCTCTCACGCCAGTGGACAACCTGAGGGAATAGCGCGAAAGGCGCGAATTACAGCGGATCGTCGAGGTCGGTAGCCGCGTGAGGATGGAATCGGATCGCCCTTTGCCATGCCGCTTCTCGGCATTCGCGAGAATACGTTGGAGCCTCTTGACTTCTGTGGTCTGCCCGATGGCCGCGAGAACAATAATTTGTTCAGCCGCCGTGCTTTGTCATATCGACTGAAATGGATCGGCAGTAGATCCGGTCTGGTCGCACCCTCGCCGCCCGTCGTGGTGTAAGTGATTGGTGCACTCCGCTGGATACGCGGGAGTCGGCAGCCAACTAGCTGGTATCCGATCGCAGAGAAGCGTGAGCCGCGAAGCACGCACGCTTCGTCGCGTGAATTGGATACTCAGACAGCAAACGGCGTATCGACTTTCAGAGAAAGTCGATACTAGGCCACACCAGGCTGCTTTCGATCTACGGTCGCCGATAAGGCCCTGAAGTGCCGCTCCGCACGCCGCCGAGGCAATGGCGCGCCGAGCGTCGCGGGCGATTCCAAACAAGTGGGACCCGCTGGGCTGTGATCGCCGTTTCCACGTGCGCGAGCGCGCTGGGCCCGGGGGCAGGTGGGGGCTTATTCGGCCGCCCGTTTCTGGTCGGTCTGGCGATGTTCGCGTAACCGGACGTGGAGAGCCTCAAAGCCAATAAGGTCGCCGTTATCGTCGAGATCGATGTTGACGTTTGGAGCGACCTCTTTGGTCTCGGCAATGGGCGTGCCGTCCGGAGCGAAGCGGGCGTAGAAGGCGTCGGCCTCCTGGTCGTATGTGAGCTTCATGGCCTCTTTGCTCCACGGTCGAAGAAGGCTGTTAGCACGAGAATGTCGTTGCTATCAGGCCGGCAGGCAACCCTCAGAACTCGCCCTTGTGCCTGGGGAATGGCGCGAAAGGCGCGGGTTACAGCGGGATCGTTGGGGTCCACTCCGGTGAGATGACGGTAGTCTCCACCCATTCGGTGCGGAGGTGGCGCTCTGCGATCCGCAGAGCGGCGTGAGGATGGAATCGGATCACGCCTTGCCATGCCGCTTCTCGGCATTCGCCAGCATATGCCGGAGCCTCTTTACCTCTGTGATCTGCCCGATGACCGCGAGAACCTCGATGAAGTCTGACACTTTACCGGGGCCTCCTGCAGTAGAAAATACCGATTGCAACGGTAAGATCTGTTGCGAGCACGGCGCAGCCGCCGTGCTTTGTCATATCGACTGAAATGGATCGCCAGCAATTGGTGCACTCCGCTGGATACGCGGGAGTGTCAGCAGCTAACTGACCAGGCAGGGCCACCCGAAACGAACCTCCGTTTTGTACAAAACGCAACCCCACCAAACCCCCGTTTCGTACATCTTACAACCCCCGGAAACCCGGGTTCTGTACAAAACGCAACCCCCCAAAATCGCCTTTCGTACAAAATTCAACCCCCAAAATCGGCCTCTTGTACCGAACCTCACCTGATCAAGCTGCCACGTCCAACCCGACCGAACGCCGCCACACGCATCTGGCCCCAGAGACCCGCCGAAACAAGATCCTTCCCCATCCGGACCGAAACCCCGGCCCGGCCCAGCCTACCCCAGATCCCGCGCCACCCCGGGCGAGTGCAGCAACCGCTCGATCTCCGTCGCCCGGTCCAGCGAATGGTCCGGCTGAAAGCTCAGCTCCGGAGCGAATTTCAGCCGCAGCGCATGCGCCACCCCCGCCCGCAAAAACGGAGCAGCCCGCCGCAGCGCCGGCAACAGCACATCCACATCCGGCCGCCCCAGCCGGGAAACGAAAGCCACGGCATGCCGCAGGTCCGGCTCCACCCGCACCTCCGTCACCGTGATCTGCTCGCCGGCCAGCTCGGGATCATGCAGCTCATGCCGGCCGAAAATCCCGGCCAGCACGTGACGGATCTCCTCGGCCACTCGCAGCTGTCTCTGACTCGGGCCGGATCGCGCGAGGGCCGGCCCCGGACCTGATCCGGGGCCGAGGGCCGCAGCGCGTGAATCCCGCCCTAAAACCGCTTTAGATCCTCCCGCGCCCCGCTTTCGGCTCAACCCGGAACCAGCTCCGTCTCGTAGCACTCCACCACGTCGCCTTCCCGCAGATCGTGGAAGTTCGCAAACGACAGGCCGCATTCGTAGCCCCGAGCCACCTCGCGCACGTCGTCCTTGAAGCGCTTCAGCTGCGTCAGCTCGCCGGTATGGATCACCACGCCCTCGCGCAGCAGCCGCACCCCGGCGCCGCGCTTGACCACCCCTTCCGTCACCATGCAGCCGGCGACCTTGCCGACCTTGGTGATGGTGAACACCGCCCGGATTTCGGCATAGCCCAGGAACTTCTCCCGCGCCTTCGGGGCGATCTTGCCCTTCACCATCGCCTCGATGTCGTCCGACACGTCGTAGATGATTGAATAATAACGAATATCCACGCCGTCGCGCTGCGCCAGGTCGCGCGCCTGCGCGGTCGCTCGCACATTGAACGCCACGATCATCGCCTTCGACGCCTGAGCAAGCTGCACGTCGCTCTCGGTGATCTGCCCGACTGCCGACAACAGCACCCGTACCCGCACCTCGTCGGTGGACTGCTTCAGCACCGTGGCCTGAATGGCCTCGGCGCTGCCCTGCACGTCGGCCTTGATGACAACCGCGACCTCCTTCTGCTCGCCCGCGGCGATGCGCGCCAGCATCTGATCCAGCGTGCCCCGGGCCGCCAGATTGCCCGCCGCCTGCTTCTCCCGCAGCCGCCGTGTGCGGAACTCGGTGATTTCCCGGGCGCGGCTCTCGTTCTCCACCACCACGAAGGGCTCGCCCGCCGAGGGCACACCCGTCAGCCCCAGGATTTCCACCGGCATGGCCGGCTCGGCATCCTTCAGGTTGCGGCCCTTGTCGTCCAGCATCGCCCGCACCCGCCCCCACTCGGCGCCGGCCACCACAATGTCGCCCTGATGCAAGGTGCCCTTCTGAACCAGCACTGTGGCCACCGGCCCCCGCCCGCGGTCCAGCCGACTTTCGATCACCGAGCCCTCCGCCGATCGGTGCGGATTCGCCCGCAGATCCAGGATTTCCGCCTGGAGCGCGATCGCCTCCTCCAGCTCGTCCAGCCCCGTCTTTTTCAGCGCCGAGACTTCCACCGACTGCGTATCGCCGCCCATCTCCTCAACCACCACGTCGTGGCTCAGCAGCTCCTGGCGCACCCGGTCCGGATTGGCGTCCGGCCGGTCCATTTTGTTGATCGCCACAATGACCGGCGCATTGGCCGCCTTGGCGTGGCGAATCGCCTCGATCGTCTGCGGCATCACCCCGTCATCCGCCGCGACCACCAACACCACGAAATCCGTCACGCTGGCGCCTCGGGCGCGCATCGCCGTGAACGCCTCGTGGCCGGGCGTGTCCAGGAACGTGATCCGGTGCCCGCCCTCGGTCAGCACCTGATAGGCACCGATATGCTGGGTGATGCCGCCGGCCTCCTTGGCCGCCACATCGGTCGAGCGCATCGCATCGAGCAGACTGGTCTTGCCGTGATCGACATGGCCCATCACGGTAACGACCGGCGGGCGAAGCTCCATCTCGGACTCGGTATCCGCCGCGCCCTCCAGCCCCTGCTCCACGTCCGATTCCGACACCCGCCGCGCTCGGTGCCCGAACTCCTGCACCACCAGCTCCGCCGTATCGGCGTCGATCGACTGCGTGATGGTGGCCATGACGCCCAGCTTCATCAGCGCCTTCACCACCTCGCCGGCACGCGCCGCCATGCGGTTGGCAAGCTCCTGCACCGTGATCTGCTCCGGCAGGATCACGTCGCGCACCACGCGCACCTGATCCGACCGCAGGCGCTCCAGCTCCGCCTGCCGGCGCTCGCGCTCGCGCTGGCGCCGGACCGAAGCCAGGCTGCGTACCCTCTCGTCGTCGCCCTCCAGCGCGGCCTGCACGTCTATGCGTCCGGCGCGGCGGCCACCGTCCACGCCCTTCTTCGGCATCACAATCGGCGGCTTGCGCGCTGGCACGCCCAGGCCGGCACGGCGCACCGGCCGGGACTCGTCTTCTTCTTCGCCAGGGCGCCCGCCCGGCCGCAGCCGCAGCGTTTCCGTGGGCCTGCCGGGCGTCGCGCTGCCCGGCGTCGCAGGTCGGCGCGGCTGCACCGGCGCAGCGGGCCTAGCCGGACGCGCGTCCTGCGGCTGGCGTGCCTCTACCGGCGCCGGAGCCGAGGACACTGTCGTGCCATCCGCGACGGGCTGGACCGCGGCCGCTTCCATGGCAGATTCCTGGTGCGCGGCTTCCTCCTGCCGCAGCGCCTCCATTTCGGCCTGCAGCCGCGCTTCCTCCTCCGCGGCCTTGCGTGCCTCGTCATCCCGCCGGCGCGCCTCTTCGGCCGCCGACAAGATCGAAATCTTCTCCTGCTCCTGCTCCCGCCGCTCCGCCTCGCGCTTCGCCTGCTCGCGCTGCTGCTCGACCAGAGCACGCTGCCGCGCAGCCAGTTCGCTCGCGGTCAGCGCGCGCGGAGTGCCCGGCGCCGGCCGGCCGGCGCCACCTGCCGGAGCCCGCCCTGCCGGCGCACCAGGAGTGCCCGTGGGTCCTTGCGTGCCGGGCGCCGCAGGGCCGGGGGCGCGCTTCTTGCGCACCTCCACCTGCACCACCTTGGACCGGCCGTGACTGAAGCTCTGCCGGACCGAACCGGCATCCACCGTCCGGCCCAGCTCCAGACGCGAAGAAGGCCGCAGCGATAGCCGGCCCTTGCTAGCTTCCTGATCGTTACCTTCGTTCATTACCCCGCCCGTCGGACCCTGTCCGATCATACCACTTTCGCCTCCGGACCCGAGAGCCCGGCAAGCCGTTCGCTTTCACCCTGCAGCGCCTGCGCCAGCTTTCCCGGCGCCACCGCGACATGCACCGACCGCTCCCGGCCGAAAACCATCCCCAAAGCCGCGCCCGAGAGCGGCGCGATCACCGGCACATCCGCAGCGCCGCCAATAAAAACGGCGACACTCCTCAGGACTCCCGTCTGAGGCCTGAAGGAGCAGGGCGGCGCGGCCGTTCCGAACCCATTCGCGGGCCTTGTCAAACCCCGCGACCGCCTGTCCGGCACGGCGAGACAGACCCAGAAACTCGCTGATCCGCTGCTCCAGCCCCATTCGGATCCGGGCCGCAAGATCCACCGGCACCTTTACCGGTCCACGCGCTGCCCGCGCGAACACGCCGCGCGAACACGCCATATCTAGCACGTCGGCCCGGGCACTCAACCACATGCCGCGGCCCGGCAGCCGAGCCGCAAGGTCCGGCGTCACGCTACGATCCGGGGCCAGCACGAAGCGAACCATGCGCTCTTTCGGCAGCCGCTCGCGGGTCACGATGCAACGGCGGAGCGGCCCGGTCTCCGGTTCGTCCTCGTCCACCAGGCATCTTCCCCTCCCCTCGCTTGAGGGGTCAGGGGAGGGGGCAACGCCTTCAGTCGTGACCCGCCTCCTGGCCGGATGCTGCCGGGGTCTTCTCCTCGAACCAATGGGCCCGGGCGGCCATGATCACCGCGTTGGCGGTCTCGAAATCCATGGCTTCCGCACCGACGATCTCGATCAGCTCGTCCGAGGCTAGATCCGCCAGGTCGTCCAGCGTTTTCACCCCCTTCTCGCCCGAGCGCGACCAGCATTGCCGGCGTGAACGGCTCTATCGAGGCCACCTCGTCCGTAACACCCAGTTCCCGCCGGCGCTCGTCCAGCTCGTTGTCCCGTTGTGCGATGAAGTTTTCCGCCCGCCGGATCAGCTCGGCCGCGATGTTCTCGTCGAACCCCTCGATCGCGGCCAGCTCCTCCGCCGGCGTGAACGCCAGTTCCTCCACCGAGCCGAAGCCTTCCGTCACAAGCAGGCCGGCAATGACGTCGTCCACATCCAGCGCCTCGACAAACAACGAGCTGCGGCGCCGGAATTCGTCCTGGCGACGCTCGCTCTCCTCGGCCTCGGTCAGGATGTCGATATCCCAGCGCGTCAGCTGCGACGCCAGCCGCACATTCTGCCCCCGCCGCCCGATCGCCAGCGAGAGCTGATCGTCCGGAACCACCACCTCGACCCGGCCGGCCTCCTCATCCATCACCACCTTCGTCACCTCGGCCGGCGCCAGGGCGTTCACCACGAAGGTGGCGGCCTGCGGCGACCACGGGATGATGTCGATCTTCTCGCCTTGCAGTTCCTGCACCACCGCCTGCACGCGCGATCCGCGCATACCGACGCAGGCGCCCACCGGATCAATCGAGGAATCGCGGCTGATCACCGCCATCTTCGCCCGCGAGCCGGGATCGCGCGCCACCGCTTTGATCTCGATGATGCCGTCGTAAATTTCCGGCACTTCCTGGGCGAACAGCTTGGCCAGGAAGCCGGGATGGGTCCGCGAGAGGAAGATCTGCGGCCCCCGCGGCTCCTCCCGCACATCGTAAATATAGGCCCGCACCCGGTCGCCGTTGCGGAAGCTCTCGCGCGCGATCAACTCGTCACGCCGCAGCAGCGCCTCGGCCCGGCCCAGATCGACCATCAGATTGCCGTACTCGGTGCGCTTGACCGTGCCGTTGACGATCTCGCCCACCCGGTCCTTGAACTCCTCGGTACTGCCGCTTGCGTTCATATTCCCGCACGCGCTGGACAATGACCTGCTTCGCCGTCTGCGCGGCGATGCGGCCGAAATCGATCGGCGGCAGCGGATCGACCATATACTCGCCCACCTTGATCTCGGGCTGGAACTTCCGGGCGATATGCACGGGGATCTGCGTTTCCTCGTTCTCTACCGCCTCGACCACCTCGGTCCAGCGGGACAGGCGAACATCCCCCGTCTTGCGGTCGATGGTGGCCCGAATGTCCTTCTCGTGCCCATACTTCGCGCGCCCGGCCTTCTGGATGGCCTGCTCCATCGCCTCGATGACTTCCTCACGCTCGATGGATTTCTCGCGCGCGACCGCGTCCGCCACCAACAGCAGTTCCGGACGGGCAATTGCGGTATCCATGATTGAACCTCTACTCAGTTGGTCCGTGCAGGGTGGGCAGTCGCGGCGATCAGCGCGTCCGTCAGCACCAGCTTGGCACGCCTGATGTCCCGCATCTTCAAGGCTATTTCGCTGCCGTCCTCTAGGCGAAGCCGCGCCGCCTGAGCATCGGCGCCCAGAGCAATGCCGGAGAACCGCTTGCGCCCATCGATCAACGCAATCGTCTCGGCGCGCACCAGATGCCCGGCGAAGCGGTTCCAGTCCCTTGGCCGGGTCAATGGCCGGTCGATGCCGGCCGAACTGATCTCGAGACTCCAGGAGCCGTTGATCGGATCCTCGACGTCCAGAACCGCCCCGAGCGCATGGCTGATCGCCTCGCAATCCTCGATGCCGAGCGGGATCCCATCCGCCCGATCCGCCATGACCTGCACGGTCAGCCGGTCCCGGCCGGAAATCGCGACGCGCACCAGCTCGTAGCCCATATCGATCAGCGTCGGCTCGACGATCGCGGCGATACGCGTTTCCAGCCGCTCGGATGATGGATGTGCTTCAGGCAACAAAAAAGGCGGCCCGTGAAGGCCACCCCCCGTACTACAGCGGAGAATGATTGAGGCCGTCAGATAGCGTGCGCGGAGTGCGCTTGCAAGTGGCAACCTTGACCGCCGTTACCCGCTGTCAATGCCATACCGGACCGGTAGCGTTGCTTCCCGATACCTGCCGCCCGCCGAAGAGCCACACCCACCCGTCATTCCCGCAAAGGCGGGAATCCATGGTACCCGCCGCACCGGATGAGTTTGCCTTTACGGCTGCTGGAATAATTCGTCATGTCGGGCACAGCCGAGGGGCTGCCGGTCGACCTGGGAACCTTTCTGATGAGCGATATTCCCGCCGATTTCGATGTACGGGAGCGGCTTCGCCTCGCCGGAGCATCTTCAGACGATCCGGAATTCCTCCAGCACATTGAAATTAGGACTTACACCAATCCCCGCCACCCCCGGCGGACTAACTGTGCCGTCCTTGTTGAGACTGAGCGTCTCCTCATAGACCCGCCCCCACATCGGATCGAACGTCTCACGGTAGAACTCCAGGATCAGCCCGTTGGGAATGGCCGCAACCAGGTGGACATGGATGTCCTGCGAACCATGCGGCGCAATGTCGAGATCCGCCGCCTGAGCCAGCGCGGCGACCTTCATGAACTCCGTAACCCCGCCAAGGATCTTCGCATCGGCGTTCAGAATGGCCGCGGCCTCGTGCCTGATCAGATCGCGGAAACCATAGCGCGTATATTCATTCTCCCCGGTGGCAACCGGAATCGTCGTGGCCTGCGCCAGTTTGCGGTGCCCGTCGTAATCGTCCGGTGCGACCGGCTCCTCGAACCAGAAGACGTCATACTTCTCGATTCGGCGCGCGAGCCGAATCGCTTCGTAATAACGATAAGCGCAGTTGGCATCGACCATCAGCTTCACATCCGGCCCAACCGCGTCGCGGGCCACGCGCACACGCTCAGCATCCTCATGGATCGGCACGGCGCCAACCTTCATCTTCACCGCCCGCGCACCGAGCAGGACGTTCTCTTCCATCTCCTGCGCGAGTTCCTTGAGGCCCTTACCCTCCTCGTAATAACCACCAGCGACATAGGTGGGAACGCTGTCACGAAAACCGCCCAGCAGCTTGTAAAGCGGCAAATTCGCCAGCTTCGCGCGGATGTCCCACAGGCCGATATCGATCGAGGAAATCGCCCGCGTCGTCAGCCCCCGCCGGCCCATCAGCTTCGGCACCCACATCCTGCTCCAAAGCCGCTCCACGTTCACCGGATCCTCGCCGATCAGCTCATGCGCCAGTCGCTTGATCACCGCACGCCAGATCTCGCCGCCGCTGCCGAGCCCGATTCCGGTTATCCCGGCATCGGTGTGGATTTGCACAAGAGCAAAATCCACATGCGTATAGGTATGCTTGCCATTGGTGATCGGCACCTTGCGCGGCCAGCGATATTCCTTAGTGGCGATCTCGGTGATCTTCATGAGCGTCCTCCGGCCGGAACCTTCTGCCATATCCGGGGGGTCTCCGATACCGGCGGCCGCCCCTGACATCCTTGTCCGCCGCGGCTAGCATCCGCGGAACGGCACGACAGAGGAATCGGGTGATGCAAGCGAAGGCTGCCGCGTTACGTGACTGGCTTGACGTGCGCAAGCCTGCCATAGCGATGGCTGCGCATAATCCGCTCGCCGCGAAACTGGCTGCCGCCGCCGGGTTCGACGCAATCTGGGGCAGCGGGTTCGAGCTATCAGCTTCCTACGCCGTGCCGGATGCAAATATCCTCCCCTGGAATCTTCATCTGGAGATGATGCGCGCCATCGTTCAGGCGCAGGATGCCCCGGTGATCGCCGATATCGATACGGGTTTCGGCAATGCCGTGAATGTAGCCTACACCGTCCCGCACTATGCCACCGCCGGAGTCGCGGCCGTGGTGATCGAGGACAAGACGTTTCCCAAGGACAGCAGTTTGCGTCCCGGCGGTCGGCAGGAACTGGTCCCGATTGAAGAGTTTCAAGGGAAACTTGAAGCAGCCGGTGCCGGCGGTGAGGTGCTGGTGGTCGCCCGGACCGAGGCTCTGATCGCCGGCCTCGGCCAGCAGGAGGCGCTGCGCCGTGCTGCGGCCTATGCAGAAGCGGGCGCGCATGCGGTGCTGATCCACAGCAAGCAGAAAACGCCGGACGAGATACTGGCGTTCTGCGAGGCCTGGCCAGGTAACGTGCCGCTCGTGCTGGTGCCGACCAGCTACCCGCAGCTCTCATTCGCCGACATCAGTGCGCTGGAGAAGGTCGGGCTCATCATCTGCGGCAATCACGCCATCCGCGCGGCGGTCGCGGCGATGCAAGAGACCTTCCGCCGTATCATGCAGGACGGCGGAATTGCCGGCGTCGAGGCCGATATCGCTTCCGTCGCCGACGTGTTCGCCTTGCAAGGGGATGCTGGGATGCGGCGCATCGAGGCGACGTATCTGCGGTAAAGCTCCGGGCGCCGAGTTCATGATAATCTTCGTCCAGCCTCACAGCTTCACCGACGCCTTCTTCGAGCAGATCCGGCTTGTCGATATCGAGTTGGCGAAGCTGAAGGAGATATTGAAGGCAGGGCCATCATCAGTACGGCACGGCTAAAGCAGGATCGCGCGAGAGCCTGCCTCGGACCCCGATCCATGGCGCAAAACCCACCCCACGTCATTCCCGCGAAGGCGGGAATCCATCGCGCCCACCAAACCAGTGCAGCTGCCTCATCGGCGGCTGGCGTGAAACAGCTAGGTAGAAGCCTCAGGCTGAAACGGCCAGCCTGAAACCGCCCCCAAGGCGAGTGCCGGAATCACCCCGGCGCCTGCCCGGATACTGTTGGCGCCGTTGCCAGCGAAGGCTGCGCGGCCTTCAGCCGGGCCACCATCCGGTTCTCCCGGTCCATGACGAAATGCTCCGGTGTCGCGCACCACGCGCCAACATTGGGAACGCCAACCGCGTCGCCCGGTCCGGCTGTCGGAACGCACATATAGCCCAGCTCCGGTGCACCCGCGGCAAGTACGGCACCTGTCATAAAACTTAGCACCGCAACCGTTGACCGAAACTGCTTGTACATGACTTTCTTCCTTCTCTCTGTGAGCTTTACCTCCGAGAAGGAAGTTCTATTCCCGGGTGAACTACAAGAAAGTCAAGCGCCGCAGCCGGATACAGCTAGCCTGCCTTCATCTCGATCGTTCTCTTCCCTTTTGCAAACGAAATCGGCGTTTTTTGATAGTAGGCGCGCATGGGCGGCTGATTCAGTAAGCCGCACAGAAGAGGCAAGCCCTCTGCGCATAGAGGCGTGAAAGTGAGATTGCTGCTGTCTTTCATGGAACTATTATAGCACCGCGTCCGCGTTCGCGGTAGGGACGCCCATTGCTGCGCGCCCCCCGCACAGATCCGTGCGAGCGGGATTCCCGCATACGGCTCCTACCTCGGGTGTCTGACGGCAAACCGGACGCTCGGCCAGGTGCAGGACACGAGGCTTCAGGAGGAATTCGTCGGCCAGTTTCGCCATCCGCTCCCACACCACATATGCCCTCTGGCTGCGCCGGCAAAGTTGTCGGTGCCATAGAACGACAACATGGTAGCGGAACACGGATAACGACGGGCGGTTGGTCGGCACGGCGTGGTAGGCGAAGTAGCCAGCGACGACCTGCGCGAGCCATTTCCCAACTTCAGGAACCGGCACGTGCTTTCGCTGCCGCAGCGCCTCCTTGATCTCCCGCAGCTTCGCGCTCATGCGATCCCGGCGCGACTTCCGGCGCACCAAAATTCTTGCAGACCGTGTGAAAAGTTCCGTCTGGCGAAGGCGGGGGCGTCAGCAGCCCGCAAGGCCCCAGAGAGGCGTCACGCAATCTATCGGAGCACTCGTATGAGGCCGCGCCTTGAGACTTGCTTAGCGCGACGATATCCCACCAAACGCGGCAACAGGCAGGGGAGCCGGCTGTTCAGCCGGGCACGGCTTTCACCGCCGCCGTCAATTCGTCGAACGGCACAAGGTTGAGCACCCGTCTGATGTTGTAGGCGAGCGCGGTCAGACTGAACTCAGCCCGAACCTTCTCCAGACGCCGCATCAGGAATGCCCCTTGGTACATCCACTGTTTGATCGTGCCGAACGGGTGCTCGACCGACTCACGGCGCCGGTCAAGAATGCCTGGGCGCTGCGCGAGCCGAGCCGCCATCCGCTCCAGCACCGCCTCATTCTCCAACCGAGATACCGAGCGAAACTGATTGCCCGTGCACCGAGACCGCAGAGGGCAGTCACGACAGCCAGCCCGGTTGGCGTAGTTGATCTTCTGCAACCCGCGCATGAGCGACGATGTATAGGGGTGAAGGCGCTGCCCGGCAGGACAAATCATACTGTCCGCCTTCACCTCATATTTGAACTCGTCCTTGCGGAACAGGCCTTGCCTGACCGAAGGACCGCGCTGCGGTCGCGGCACATAGGGCACCATGCCCGCCTTCTCGCAGGCCTCGATACCCTCGATCTTGAAATAACCCTTGTCGGCAACGACGTCGATCGTCTCGACGCCAAGTATCTCCTTCGCCGCCGCGGCGGTCTCGGTCAGCAGACCCATATCGACCACCTGGTTGGTGACCTGCTGCTCGACGATCAGCTTATGCTTGGTATCGACCGCGATCTGCACGTTGTAGCCGACAGCAACATGCGTGTGCGCTGCCATCGCCCGGCTGTCGGGATCGGTCAGCGAGATCTGGCTCTCCCCGGTTCGATCCAGCTCCGCCAGCATCGCCTTGCAGCGCTCGCGCCGCTTGCGAACCGCGGCGATCTTCTCCGCCAGGTTGTCGACCCGTGCGCCGCTTGTCCCTTGCTCGGCAGCATCGCTCTGATCGAGGCGCTCGAGGTAATCGTCCAGCTTCTTATCGGCCAGCTTGATGAATTCGCTCAGCGAGCCACGGGTAAAATTGCGGTCCTTGTTGTTGACTGCCTTGATCCGTGTGCCGTCCACCGCCAGCAGCTCGCGGCCGAACAGGTCGAGTTGCTTGCAGAGCAGCACGAACTGGCGGAACACCGGGCGGAAGGCCTTGCGGTTGTCGCGGCGGAAGTCGGCGATGGTTTTGAAGTCAGGCTTGAGCTGCCGCAACAGCCAGATCACCTCGACAGTGCGGTGGGTTTCGGCCTCGAGGCGCCGGCTGGAGCGGACGCGGTTCAGGTAGCCGTAGATATAGAGCTTGAGCAGATCGGTCGGCAGATAGCTCGGACGACCGGTATCCTTCGGTTCGACGCGCGCGAACCCCGCAGCAGCCAAGTCGAGTCCGTCGACAAAGGCTTCGATGAAGCGCACCGGGTTCTCGGGGCCGACATAGTCGTCCAGAGATTCCGGGAGCAGCAGGAGTTGGCAACGGTCATGACCGGCGATGTGGGGCATGTCGCGATTCTAACCCATCCCGCGCCGCGCCGGAATCCGTTGCGCGAGAGTTTTCACACAGTCTGCTTGAGATATGCACAAAGGTCGGCTGTGGGTGGAGAGCCGAAATGGAGGACATATTGGAAGAGAGTTCCCCTCTGCGCCCACGGCAGTCATCGAGGCGCGTCCACCGGTTCTCCGGAAGCGGGCGAAGCTCTGCGGGGCTTGTTGGGCCGTAAACGGTGGGAAGCAAGGTAGTGTCCGGAAGGTTCTGCAAAATGATCTGAGGTGGAGTGGTACGGATCTTCCCCAATGCCGAAAGCTGTCTCAGGCTGGTGCGTGCGCTCGCGGTGGAGGCGCACGAGAACTGGCTGGAGGCGATCCGCTACCTGAACATGGAACATCTGAAGGAGCACAAGAAGCAGATGATGCGCGAAGCGGCATGACGGCCATGCGCCCGGCCCGACCGAGGCTCACGCCGTGCTCGCCGCCGTCAAGGACGCTTCGCGCCGGCTACGCCGGTGGCCTGCGGTCATCCTTGACCGCGGTTCCGCGCGGCGCGGCGATGGTCTCAGGCCGGGACATGGCGTAATCGCGGCGGCGAGCTGGCCTGATCGTTGGTAGCTTCCGCGAGGCGAAACGCCAGACCGGAGGGACCCCATGGAACAGCGTCAGTATGTCGGGCTTGATGTTTCCCAGGCCATGACGTCCATTTGCGTGATCGACGAAGCCGGCGCGGTCGTGTGGCGCGGCAAAACCAGCTCGGAGCCGGACAGCATCGCCGCCGTGCTTCGGCCGTGCGCCAAACGTCGTGCGCATCGGCCTCGAGACCGGGTTGGTGTCGAATTGGTTGACGCGCTCCTTGCGCCAGCGCGGGCTGCCGGTCGTCTGCATCGATGCCCGTCATGCCGAGGCAGCGCTCAGCCTGCAGATCAACAAGACCGACGGCAATGATGCGTTCGGCTTGGCCCAGGTGATACGCACCGGATGGTTCCGCGAAGTGGCGATCAAGGGCATGGATGCGCAGACGTTGCGCATGCTGCTGGTAGCCCGCGCGCAGCTCGTCTCGCAGCGGCAAGCCTTGTCCAATACAATACGCGGGTTGTTGAAGACTTTCGGCCACATTGTGTCTCGCGGCAGCCATGGTCCCTTCGCGGTGCGCGTCAGGGAGCTCATGGATGGCAATCCCACGCTCGCTGTCATCGTCGAGCCGCTGCTGACTGCCTGGCAGGCGCTGCGCGAGCAGATTGCGCTGCTGGACCACCAGGTGTTGATGCGTGCCAAAGCCGATCCCGTAGCGCGACGATTGATGAGCATTCCGAGCGTCGGAGTGATCGTCGCTCTCGCTTACATGGCGGTGATCGACACGCCACACCGTTTCAGACGATCCAACGCGGTCGGCGCTTATCTCGGGCTCACCCCGCGGCGATACCAGTCGGGCGAGGTCGACAACCCGGGCCACATCTCGAAGTGCGGAGATGGGCTGCTGCGGACCTATCTGTCCCAAGCGGCGAACGCCATGCTGACCCGCAAGATACGGGCCTGCCGACTGCGCAGTTGGGGGCTGGCGTTGGCGGCCCGGATCGGCGCGCGCCGTGCCAAGGTTGCGGTGGCCCGTAAGCTTGCGGTGCTCATGCATCGCATCTGGCGCGACGACCGCGAGTTCGTTTGGGCTGGAGCGCCAGCGACCGCCTGAGCTTCAACCCCGAGTTCCGCCCGAACGGGCGGGAGGATGTCCCGCCGGGACGAGGCTCGGCAGCCCCGCTTTCTTCGCTGCGGCCCCATTCGGGTGACCGCGTCCGGGACCGCGTCCGGGACCGCGTCCGGGACATAGGGGGGCCAGCCTTCCGACGCCATGTTGCGGCTGGTTGCAGACCGCGGAAAGAACCATGACCCGGCAGGATGGATCCCGACCTGATCGAGTGTTGCGCCGCGCGCAGCTTCGGTCAAGACCGCTGCGCGCCGCTTCGCGGTGGCCTGCGGCCAGTCTTGACCGAAGCTGCGCGCGGCGCTGTCGGATGCACTGGGCCGGGGCAGGAAAGCGGCCCATCAGCCGAACAGAAAAGCGGGGGTTTGTTGAAAGAAGGCTTGCAATCCAAACCGCGATTAAAGAACGAGGAAACGCCGCTCAGCCGAACAAGAAAACATCACTTCGTATACGCAATCGCCATTTTGCAGAGATTGACGGACACAACTGGAAGCAAGCTCTACCGTTCCCGCAATCCAGCCTTTCGCAGTCCCTCGAACACCCGCGAGCCCGGAAGGATCTGATGGTCTGCCAAGGTGCGTCGTTTGAATCCCCAGAGAGTTCTCGCGAGGCCGCATTCGCCTGAATTCGCTCAGCGCGCGCCTGGCTTGTGTTTCGTCGCCGCTCAACGCGTAAGCTGCCGCCAGGTACGCTAGCGCCTGTGGCAGCGGATTGAGACCGATCAATTCATTCAGCCACCGAATGGCCCGTGCATCCTCTCTAAGTTTCAAAAAGCCAACGCCCACGCCATAAAGCCAGTTGGCTAGCACCGGGTCGCCGGGACTGATACTCCTGGCGACAGTGAGACCGTCCAGCGCATGGTTTAATCCTCCTGTGTTACCGGCGAGAGCCTGCTTAGCGAAACCAAACTCGGCGTGGGCCGGTGCAAGGCTTGGATTCAGCTGAACCGCCATGTCAAATACTGCAATCGCCCGCTCGTATGGCTGTTTGACCCGTAGCACGAGCCCTCTGACATGATAGGCGTAAGCCAGCCTCGGGTTGATTTCGATCGCGCGACTGGCTGCGGCATCGGCAAGGTGCACCTGGGCTCTTGGAGCAGCGCTCCAGCGGCACAGCGTATCGGAGATATGTGTCTGCGCGCCAGGCCCGCGAGCGCATCGGCGTGCTGGCCATCCAGGCGCAGCGCTCGCTCGAAGAAACCCCGCGCGGCAGCAAGATTCTGGATGGAACGCGGTCGATAGAGACCAGCGTAGCCGTGGACGACCAGGTCTCGAATATCGGCGCCATCGGCGCTGCTCAAACTGCGCCGGCCCTCGCCGGTGATTAGCTCCAGATCGATCGCGCGGACGATGCGCGAAGAAACCTCCCGCTCGACGGCGAACAGGTCAGCAAACTTGCCGTCGAAACGATCGGTCCAGACCGGAAGGCCCGGTTTCCGCATCGGTCATTTGAGCATCGATGCGGAGATTCGCAGCGCTCCGCCGGATACTTCCGCAGACGATATACCGAGCGCCAAGCTGGCGACCGATCTCCCGGGCGCTGGAACCGCTCCCATGATGCGCGAGAACGTGAGTTCCGACGACGTGCCGGAGTTCGGTCAGCAGGGCGATGGAAAGAGAGCGGGCCGAGTGAGAAAGTTCGGGACCGCCGTCGAGATTGCTGAAGGGAAGCACGAGAACCGAAGCTCGGTGCCGCACCGCATGGACTGGCGGTCGCGCCCAGCCCGGCTCCTGCCGGGGTGCAAGCTTGTAGCCTGTACCGCGGTCGGTGAGGATAATGCACGGCCGTTTCGCGTCAGGCTCGATTTTGCGACGCAGCCTGGCGATCAGATTGTCGATGCTCCGATCAAAAACGTCCGCGCTTCTGCCGCTCACGGCATCGAGCAGCCCATCGCGTGAAAGAACCTGGCCGGGTCGGCGCACCAGCGCCGCCAGAACGGCAAACTCTCCGCGGGTCAGCTTTATTTCATGCTCCGAGGCGTCGATAAGCGAATGGCCGGGACGTTGAGCCTCATGCCATGGAACTCGATCGTCTCAGTGCCGTCCGACATGTCTTGCCCACCTTGCCAGATCCAGCATCGCGACATACGGCCGCGCCACTCGGAGAATGCTGGCGCTATCCCCCGACCGCGAAAGCCTCGCGCGCTCTCTGCGGACTTTCGACCGACCGCACCGCGTAGCTCGCGGGGGCAAGCCAGTGCCGTAATTTCGCCCGCAGATCAGCCTCTCGGGCGACGACCCGCACGCGCCGAAGAAACACTCTACGGCAGCCTCCAAGCAAATGCAGCGTTAATCCGCCAGTCCGACGCAATGCCCTTTTCGCGCGATTTACAATAACCGGTACACGCCATTTACACGACCGCGCCATTCTCGGTGTCGCTGTCATGATCCGGCGTCGGTCGCTCAATCGCCCGACGCACGGCAGGGAAGAGGTACCCAATGGCCGACCCGACCGACGACGACAGGACCAAGCTGCAAGGGATGATCTCGGGCTACATGATGTCCCAAATCCTCTCTGTGACGGCCAGCCTGGGCATCGCCGACCTGCTAGGAGCAGGAGAAGCAAGCGTCGCGGCCCTGGCGAAATCCACCGAGACGCACCATCGATCCTTGGCGCGCCTTCTGCGCGCCCTGGCAGCCTGGGGCGTCCTCGAAGAAACGCAGCCGGGGTGCTTCAGACTGACGGCCTTTGGTGCGCTGCTGCGAACGGACGTTCCGGGGTCGCTCCGCAACTTTGCGCTGGCGCGCTGTGGCGAGCCGGTCTGGCGATCATGGAGCGATCTGCTTCACACAGTGCGCACTGGAGAAACCGCGTTTGTGCATGTGTTTGGCATGAACTCCTTTCAGTACACTTCCCTGCGCTCCGACCGCGGGGCGATTTTTGACGATTACATGGCCGCACTGACACATCGGTCGATCGCCGCTATCCTGGCCGCCCACGACTTCTCCCAGTACCCGAAACATCGTCGATGTCGGAGGTGGCAACGGAGCCCTTTTAAGCGGTGTCCTCGCCGCCGTTCCGCGAGCCGAGGGCTGCATATTTGACACCCCGACCGGGGTCAAAGGCGCAAGACGCCGGCTTGAACAAGCTGGCGTCGTGGATCGATGTCGGATCACGACAGGTGACTTTTTCAAAGCGGTGCCGGAAGCGGCGGACGCATACATCCTCAAAAGCGTCCTGCATGATTGGGGCGATGACCAGGCCAGGATAATCCTTGAGAACTGCCGACGCGCAATGCATCCGGACGGCGTGCTTCTGATCGTGGAACGCCTGCTACCGGAGCGGATCACCTGCTGTGATGCGCATCGCGAAATCACAATGATGGACATGCATATGCTGGTCGTGCCCGGCGGCCGCGAGCGCACAATCGCCGAGTATGCAGGGCTTTGTGCGGCCGCATGGCTCCAACCGATCAGTATAAGGCCAACCGGGTCGCCGTTCGCCATCATACAGGCTCGGAAGATCGATGCCCCTACAGCCAGCCACACAGCGCAGGCGGAGGAGCAAAGGCGATGAACCGTCGATTTGTCATGCTTGCGAGCGTGGCCATTGTCTGGCTCGGTGCGCCCGTATTTGCGGCCGATGTCGATAGGAGATACGGCCCAGGCGTCAGCGACACCGAGATCAGGATAGGCCAGACAATGCCCTACAGCGGTGCGTACTCGGCGGCTGGTGCGATCGGGCGGGCGGAGAGCGCCTATTTCAAAATGATCAACGCCCATGGCGGCATCAACGGCCGGCGAGTGCGATTCATTTCACTTGACGACGAATACGCACCACCCAAGACACTCGAACAGACCAGACGCTTGGTGGAGCAGGGGGATGTTCTGGCGATCGTCGGGTCGTTCGGTACGCCCACAAACGCGGCGATCCAAAGATACCTGAACGAAAGACGCGTGCCGCAACTCTTTATCCAAGCCGGCGCGTCGCGGTGGAACGACCCCGTGCATTTCCCTTGGACAATGCCCCTGGTTGACCTCTTGCGATCGGAAGCCGAACTGTATGCCGGCTACATCCTGGCTAACCACCCCGACGCCCGCATCGCCGTTCTGTATCAGAACGATGACTTCGGCCGCGACTACCTCAATGGGCTGAAGCAGAGGCTCGGCGCGCAGGCGGATCGCATGATCGTCGCAATTGCAAGCTACGAAGCGAGTGATTTAACCGTGGACTCGCAGGTCATCACGCTTGCGTCTTCTGGTGCCAGCACGCTGCTGATCGCGGCCGGACCAAAGTTCGCCGCGCTAGCAATCCGCAAGGCGCATGATATTGGCTGGCATCCCATCCGCTTCCTCGCACAGGTGTCAGCCGCGTCACCCGCGGCACTCAACGCAGCAGGCTCGGACAAGGTGGTGGGCGTTATCACGGCCAGCTCGTTCAAGTCGATTGGCGACCCGCAATGGGCAAACGATCCGGACTATCTGGCGTGGCAAGCATTCATGCGCACTGACTATCCGGAGGGCGACATCACGGACGGATTTACGTTCGTCGGCTATTCCAACGCGACGCTCTTCGGCGAAGTGCTGCGCCGCTGCGGTGACAATCTTACACGTGACAATCTGATGGCCGTGGCCATTCACTTGCAGGGTGTGCGAATGCCGGCGCTTCTGCCCGGCATAACCGTGAACACCAGCCCGACCGACTACGAACCGTTTAAGCAAATGCGGCTCGAGCGATTTGACGGGAGACGGTGGGTGCCCATCACGAATGCGCCTGCGGACTGGCGCTGACACCGAAAGCGGTTCCTTGGCATGGAGACCCGACGTTTAAGGAGTTGCCGGCGCTCAGCACACAGGTCGAAAACCTAGTGGAGATGGAGGTTCGCGAGGTGAGATCACCGAGCCTTGGCCCGTCCCCTTCTCCTCTATCGTTACAGCTTCATCTTCCAGGACCCCAGCCCGCCACCATTTCTGGACGAGCCGGAGGATGCGCCTATCGCCGATCCGATGTTCCAGGAAGCGGACAACCCATTCCTGGGAAACTTCCGTGAAAAACGATCGGATGTCAGCGTCCAGTATGAAGTTCACCTTCCTGCTGCTGATCCCGACTACCAGTGCATCCAGCGCACCGTGCTGGCTACGCCCTGGCCGAAACCCATACGAGAACCCGAGGGGTCTTCCTCGTAGATCACGTTCAGCACCGCCGCCACCGCTCTCTGGACGATCTCGTCTTCGAGGGCGGTAATCGCAAGCGGGCGTCTACTGCCGTCTTCCTCCGGAATGTAGCTCCGTCGGGACGGCTGCGCCCGGTAGGCTCCTGTTTGACCCTTGCATGCAGGTCCTCGATGCGAGATTGCCGTCATGAAACAGGTGACGCGCGGAGTTCCAACCGCAACAAGTGAGAGCCACCCGGCACTCGCGCGACGCGCCCACCAGCGCCGACGTTCAGCACTACCGAATCGGCACGTCACGCCCCACCTGGTTCAGAACGCGCGAACTCCCTCGCTAACCCGTCCGATCCCCTATGCCCCCTCGACCTCCAGCGCGACGTCGATATTCCCCCGCGTCGCATGACTGTAAGGGCAGACTTTCTCGTGTGCCTCCTGCACCAGCGCACGCGCCTCCTGAACCGGCAGCTTTGGCACCTTGACCTGCAGCATCACCGCTATCCCAAACCCGCCCCCTTCGCGCGGCCCGACCGACGTGCTGCACGTCACCACCGTACCCGAAGCATCCTTCTTATGCTGGCTCGCAACGAATTCGATCGCACCGCCGAAGCACGCCGCATAACCGGCAGCGAAGAGATGCTCAGGCGTGGTCGTATTCGGCAGCCCCGGTCCGCCCATCTCCTTGCGCACCGACAGGTTCACACTCACGGAATGATCGGTTGTCTCCGAATGCCCGTTCCGCCCACCGGTATTGGTGGCGGTCGCGGTCACCAGCGGTTTGATCGTGTACGCTGCCATAATTCATCTCCTTTCACTGCCGGGCATCTCCGGTTCCGGAATGCCCAGCGCCTCAGCCACTCCCTTTCCATACGCCGGATCAGCTCGCAGGCAATTGCCGCACAGGCCGCAACTGGAATCTCCCCTTGGCGCGCCGGTGCGAACCATTGCGCACCGCTTGGCCCCCGGCAAGCACCACCTCCCGCCCCCGACCGGCTATGCTCCACATATGCGCGACTCCAGGATCACGACGTGAAAGCCGCCATCATTGGCCTCGGCGGCTCGCAACTCACCTCCGCCGAAGCCACGCTGCTCAAAACCCATCATCCAGCCGGAGTCATCCTGTTCGCCCGGAACATCGTCAGCCCGGCCCAGCTCATGCATCTGCTGGCAGCAATACGAAACGAACTCCCGCAGAACGCCGTACTCATGATCGACCAGGAGGGCGGGCGCGTCGCCCGCATGCGCCCGCCGCACTGGCGTGCCCATCCCGCCGCCGCAATCCTCGGGCAGGGGGGCTCAAGAGCCGCCTTCCTCTCCGGCGCCCTCATCGGCCTCGAATGCGCCGCCGCCGGCTTCAACATCGTCGCCGCTCCCGTGCTCGACCGCGCCATCCCCGGCGCCTCCGACGCCATCGGGGATCGCTCCTTCGGCGCCGACCCAAGTGCCATCGCCCGCCTCGGCCGTGCCCAGGCCGACGGGCTCCTCGCCGCCGGCATCCTTCCGGTGATAAAGCACCTCCCAGGCCACGGCGCCGCCCGCGTGGACAGCCACACCGCGCTCCCCGTCGTGCAAAACCACGATGCGCCTGCGGATCTCCTCCCCTTTGTCTTGAACGCAGATCTCCCCTGGGCCATGACAGCCCATATCCTCTATCCTGATTGGGACCCGGACAGGCCCGCGACGCTGTCCCCATCCATCATCGCAAACATCATCCGCGGGCGGATCGGCTTCGAAGGAGTGTTGGTGTCTGACGATCTGGCCATGCAGGCCCTGACCGGAGCGCCGGTGGAGCGAGCCCTGGCCACCTTGCGGGCCGGCTGCGACATTGCGCTCTACTGTGCCGGCGACCTCGGCCCGACCGCGGCGCTGCTCGAAGCCTGCCCCGAAATCAGCGCCAAAGCGGCCGAACGGCTCGCCGCAGGCTGGGACTGGGCCGCCTCCCGCCGGATCACACTTGACCCCCACGCCCTCGCCGCCGAACGGGACGAACTCCTCGCGTGAACAACATCGCCGTCCAACTCGCCCTCGCCGTCATTCCCGCGGTCCTGGCGATCACCCTGCACGAAGCCGCACACGGCTACGCCGCCCTAGCGATGGGCGACGATACCGCCAAACAGGCCGGCCGCCTCTCGCTCAACCCGCTCGTCCATATCGACAAATTCGGCACCATCCTGCTGCCCGGCTTGCTGCTCATCAGCCAGCTTCTGACCATCGGGCGCGTGGCCTTCATGTTCGGCTGGGCCAAGCCGGTCCCGGTGGCCGCCTGGAAATTTCGCGACCCGCGCCGCGGCATGATGATCGTCGCCGCCGCCGGCCCGGCCATGAATTTCGCCCTCGCCTGGATCGGCGCCGCCCTGCTCCCACGGCCGCAGAACTGGTATCCAGGCGCGCTTGGCTACATAGACGCCGCCATCGACCAGCACCCGGTCATCGGCACGTTCCTGTTCTACTTCATGCTCAGCAACCTGGTGCTGGGCCTGTTCAATCTGATTCCTATCCCGCCGCTGGACGGCGGTCGCATCGCCGTCGGCCTGCTGCCGGTTCGCATGGCCCGGGCCTGGGCCCGCCTGGAACGCGCCGGAATCGTCATCGTGATCCTTGTCGTCTTTCTCCTTCCAGGCATGCTCGCAGACTTCAACATCCGCTTCGACCCATTCCGCCAGATCCTGGGCAGCGCAATCCCCTGGGCGCTCCGCATCCTCCTTGTCTCCTCCGGCCATTCGGTCGGGCTGGCGCATGAGCAGCTCTATCTCTGAACCAACCACCCTGGCCGTCCAACCTGATGCGGCATTTGTCGTCCACCTGGAAGGCTTCAACGGTCCCCTCGACCTGCTCCTGGACCTCGCCCGGGCACAGAAGGTCGATCTCGCCCGCATCTCCGTCCTCGCCCTGGTCGAGCAGTTCCTCGCCGTGATCGAAACCGCCCGCGTCCGGCTGGAACTCGCGGCCGAGTGGCTGGTCATGGCCGCCTGGCTTACCTGGCTGAAATCCCGCCTGCTCGTTCCGGCCGGCAGCCCCGATGCCGAGGAAGGCGAGGACGCCGCCGGCATGCTCACCGAGCGCCTGCAGGCGCTCGAGGTCATCCGCACCGCTGCCGCCTGGCTCGCCTCGCGGCCCGTTCTCGGTCAGGACGTCTTCGCCCGCGCCGCTCCGGAAGACCATGCCGAGATCGATCGCTCCCGCCTCTCGCTGGATGTCTCCGGCCTGGTCCGCGCCTATCTTGGCGCGGCCAAACGCGGCGCCGCCACCCGCCGGTACACGCCGAAGCCGCTGACCATCTGGACCGTGAAACAGGCGCTGAACCGGCTGGGCGACATGCTCGGCTCCCTCCCGGACTGGACTACTCTGCAGCGCTTCCTGCCCGCACACCTCACCGACCCGGCCGAGCGCCGGGCTGCGCTGGCCAGCACACTTATGGCCGGGCTGGAAATGGCCCGCGATGGCGCCGTGCGCTTCCGCCAGGATCGTCCCTTCGGTCCCATCCTTCTGCGCAAAGATAATCCCCGATGAGTGATCCTGAGGTCTCACTGGAGGCCCCCACGCCTCGACTCCCGGAACCTGCACCTGTCCAGGAAGACTGGCTCCGCCTTGCCGAGGCTCTGGTGTTCGCCTCCGCCCAGCCGGTCTCGGCCCGCGGCCTCGGCCAGATTCTGCCGGACGAAGCCGACCCAGATTCCGTCCTGGCCGCTCTGCGCGACCGCTACGCGGGCCGCGGCGTGGAGCTGGTGGAAACCGGCGGGGGAGTGATGTTCCGCACCGCTGCGGACCTGGGGCCGCGGCTGCGCAAGGTCATCGAGGTGCCGCGCAAGCTTCCGCGCGCCGCGATGGAGACACTCGCGATCATCGCCTACCACCAGCCCATCACCCGGGCGGAGATCGAAACCTTCCGCGGTGCCAGCCTCGCCCAGCCGACGCTGGACTCCTTGCTGGACGCCGGTCTCATCGCCCCCAAGGGCCGTCGCGAGACCCCCGGCCGTCCGACGATCTGGGGCACCACGCAAGGCTTCCTCACCCAGTTCGGCCTGCAGACTTTGCGCGAATTGCCCCGGCGCGAGGATCTTCTGGTCGAACCCCCGTCCCCCGCGGCCGCGCAGGCACTCCCAGAAGCGTTCGAACAGGAATCGCCCGAACAGGAGATGTCTGAACCGGAGCCTCTCCCGCCCGAAGCGCGGGAGTGCTAGCAAGCGTCCCAGGATGTTTGACTTCGCCTGGTCCGAAATGGCTGTCATCGCGGTGGTCGCGCTTGTCGCGATCGGACCGAAGGACATGCCTGTCGCCATCCGGGCCCTGACCAACACCATCAAGAAGGCCCGCCGCATGGCCTCCGAGTTTCAGACCCACGTGGACGAAATGGTCCGCGAGGCCAATCTGGACGAGGTCCGCCAGCAACTGAACGAAATCCGCAATTTCGACGTGGCTGCGGCAGTGGAAAAACACGTGGACCCTGACCGGACCCTGCGCGACAGCTTCTCCGATCCGTTCCAGACGACGCCGGTGTCATCCACGGGGCCGGAACAAGTGACCGCCGGGACCGCCGCTCAGGCTGAGATCGCCGAACTGGATCGCCCAAAGGAAGCCCCGCCGGAGCAGGAGCAGCGCCCGCCACCCGGCGTGCCCGCTTTCATCCCGCCCCGTCTCGCGATCAAAGCGCAACAGACCGCGGAACAGGCCGAGGCGCCGGCATTCATCCCGCCATCAGCGGCGCAGCCGAACCGTATCTCCCCATAAAGAATCCCGCATCGTGGACAGCCTGAATCACATCGAAGACCCCATCAACGACAAGCCGATGCCGTTGATGGAGCATCTGATGGAGCTGCGGCGGCGGCTCATCTATTCGATGGCCGCGTTTCTGCTTGCCTTCGGTCTGTGCTACTGGCTGAGCGGCAGGATCTACTACTTCCTGGCTGAGCCGCTGGCGCACGTGCTGGTCACCAACGGCATGCCCGCCCCGCACCTGATCTACACCCAGCTCTACGAAGTGTTCTTTACCAAGATCAAGGTGGCAATGTTCGGCGCGGCCTTCATCGCTTTTCCGATCGTCGCCAACCAGATCTGGTTGTTTGTGGCGCCCGGGCTGTACCGCAGTGAAAAACGCGCCCTGCTGCCCTTCCTCATCGCGAGCCCGGTGTTGTTCCTGATGGGCGCCGCGCTCGCCTACTACGTCGTCTTCCCGTTCGCCTGGAAATTCTTCGCCAGCTTTCAGTCCGACACCGGCGGCGGCGGGGTGCCGATCGAGCTGCTGCCGCGCGTCAGCGAATACCTCGATCTGGTGATGAAACTGATCTTTGCCTTCGGCATCACCTTCCAGTTGCCGGTCGCGCTGACACTGCTGGCCAAGGTAGGCATCATTACCCCTGCCGGCCTGAGCAAATTCCGCCGTTACGCCTACGTTGGGATGTTCGTCATCGCGGCCATCCTGGCCCCGCCCGACGTCATCACCCAGTGCAGCCTCGCACTGCCGCTGATCGCGCTCTACGAGATATCCGTCTTCGCCGCCCGGCTGGTCGCGCCGAAACCGGTTGAAGTGTGAACTGCATCTTTGGACGCCGATTGACCCAGGCAACTGGGCAATGGCGCACCTGAACTCAGGCTTCGGGCTGCGGCGATCTTCCAGCAGCAAGAAAGGCCCGCACGAGCGGAAGCCGCCGGCGCTCCTCGAGACAGACCATATATTCCGCGACCGCGAGTTCGGCGTCGGTCACCAGCACCCGCACCAGCGCCGGATGCGTGTCCAACTCCGCCTCGAAACCGACGCCGACGCCGAAGCCCGCGAGCACCGCCTCGCGAACCGCCTCGCGCGTTTGCACTTCCAGCAGGGCGCGTGGCCGCACGTCGGCCTCGTGGAGCCGGGCCTCGAACACCTCCCGGGTGATTGAACCGCGCTCGCGCAGCACAAGGTCATGCTCAGCGAGCGCATGAATTGAGACACTTTCCCGGGTGGCGAACGGGTGATCGGCGATGACGAACAACACCAGGCGGTCGCGCTGGAGCAGCCGGCTGTAAAGCCGGGGGTCCGAGACGCGCCGGGCCGTCACCGCGAGGTCGGCATGGTGGTCCAGGACGCGATCGAGCACGTCGGAGGAATTGCCGATCGAGAGGGAGAAGGTAAGGCCCGTGTGCCGGGCCTTTATCGTCGCCAGGATGGGCATGACGTGAGAGGCGCTGTCGGCAGCGATGCGCAGATGCCCGCGCAGAAGCGTGGCCGAGCCGGCAAGTAGCGCGCGGGCTTCTTCCTCTGCAGCGAACAGACGCGCGGTGACCGCGTGCAGGTTCTGGCCTAACGGCGTGGGGCTGACACGGCGCCCATGGCGATCGAACAGCGCCACCCCGTATGTCGCCTCGAGCGCCTTTACCTGCGCCGAAAGCGTGGGCTGACCGACGCCGCTGGCCCGCGCCGCGGCGGAGAAACTGCCTGCCTCGGCAACCAGGTGAAACGCACGCAACAATGTGTTGACACTCATGAGGACCGGGCCGTCCACGTCCCACTTCGGCGCGAAGACATATGGATAGCATCGATAGGACCTATGGAAACATAGTATTGGGAACGATACCCGCCGCCCGGTAGCCTGCCGCCACATTGCTTGGAAGGTCCGGGATGTCGACCGCAACCGCCCCCGCCGCAGCCGCCTCGGAGACAGGCGACCCCCTGCTTCTCACCCCCGGACCGCTCACCACGTCGCGGTCGGTCAAGGAAGTCATGCTTCATGACTGGGGATCGCGCGACGCCACCTTCGTGCAGATCAACCGCGAGGTCATGGAGCGCCTGCCCGCAGTGGTCAATGCGGCGGCTACGCACGTGACGGTGCCCATGCAGGGATCGGGCACGTTCGCCGTCGAGGCGATGCTGACGACGTTCGTCCCACAAGCGGGCGAGGTGCTGCTCCTGATCAACGGCGCTTATGGGCATCGCGCCAAGAAGATCCTGGAGATCGCCGGGCGCCGGAGCGTGGCGCACGAAACCCCGGAGGACACGCCGCCTGACCTCGCTGAGGTTGAGCGTTTATTGGCCTCTACGCCCTCCATTACCCATGTCTTTACCGTCCATTGCGAAACGACCTCGGGTGTCCTGAACCCGGTGCAGGAGATCGGCGCGCTCGCGGCGAAATACGGCAAGGGCTACCTGGTCGATTCCATGTCCGCTTTCGGCGCCCTGCCGCTGGATGCGAACACCGCGCATGCGGACGCGATTGCCGCCTCGTCCAACAAGTGCATCGAGGGCATTCCGGGACTTGGCTTTGTCATCTGCCGCAAGGACGCGCTCGCCGCGACGAACGGCAACGCGACCACGCTTGTGCTTGACCTCTACGAGCAGTGGGCAGCGTTCGAGAAGACCGGCCAGTATCGCTTCACGCCGCCGATCCACGTCATCGTCGCCTTTCACCAGGCACTGACCGAATTCTTCGCCGAAGGCGGGCAGCCCGGCCGCGGCGCGCGTTACCGGCAGAACTGCCAGATCCTGGTGGATGGCATGCGTGCCCTTGGCTTCCGGACGCTGCTGCCGGACCAACTCCAGGCGCCGATCATCGTGACTTTCCGGATGCCGCGCACGCCCGCCTTCCAGTTCCAGCGCTTTTACGACGGGCTGAAGGACCGCGGCTTCATCATTTACCCCGGCAAACTCACTATCGCTGATTTGTTCCGCATCGGCTGCATCGGCCGGCTGTATCCCAAGGATATGCGCGCGGCCCTCGGCGCAGTCCGCGAGGTGCTGGCGGAAATGAGCGTCGATCTGCCGGTCGCAGCGTAAACGGGAGTTCCCGATGAACATAATCAGCAGCAAGACGCGGGATGTCGTCGCAAACGGCCGCACCTATCGCTTCCCCGGCACCCCGACCATTGCGGTCTGCATCGACGGCTCGGAGCCGGGCTATATCGAGGCGGCGATCGAGCGCGGCCTTGCCCCCAATTTCGAACGGCTGATGCGTACCGGCGCCAACCTTCGCGCGCTGTCGGTCATTCCGAGCTTCACCAATCCGAACAACATGTCCATCATCACCGGCACGCCGCCCGCCGTTCACGGTATTGCCGGCAACTATTTCTACGACGTCGAGTCCGGGCAGGAAGTGATGATGAACGACGCGCGCTTCCTGCGCGCCGAGACGATTCTGGCGGCGTTCCACAATGCCGGCGCCAAAGTTGCGGCTGTAACCGCCAAGGACAAACTTCGGGCTCTACTCGGCCACGGGCTTGACATGGGCATTGGGCGCGCCATCGCCTTCTCGGCGGAAAAGGCAGACAAGGCGAATCTGCGTGAGAACGGCATCGAAAACGTGCTTGCCTTCGTAGGCAAGCCGCTCCCGGATGTTTATTCCGAGGATCTTTCCGAGTTCGTATTTGCCGCCGGGGTCAAGATCCTGGAGCGCTACCGGCCCGACGTCATGTACCTGTCCACAACGGACTATGTGCAGCACGCGGCGGGTCCCGGCTCGGAGATGGCCAACGCCTTCTACGCCATGATGGACCGCTATGTGGGCATGCTCGACCGCGCCGGCGCGGTGCTGGCGCTGACCGCGGACCACGGCATGAACGACAAGTTCGGGTCAGACGGCGAGCCCAACGTGCTCTATCTGCAAGACTGGTTCGACACGAGGCTCGGAAAGGGCAAGGCTCGCGTCATCCTGCCGATCACCGATCCCTATGTCGGCCATCACGGCGCGCTCGGCTCGTTTGCCACCGTCTATCTTTCGAAAGGCGCCGAGATGCCGCCGGTACTCGCGGCGCTGCGCGCGACCGAGGGCGTGGAACTCGCGATTGGCCGCGACGAGGCGTGCCGGAGGTTCGATCTTCCGCCCGACCGGATCGGCGATGTCGTCGTCATCTCGACCCGTTCGAAGGTGCTCGGCACCAGCCCGGATCGTCACGATCTTTCGGGCCTTTCGGGTCCGCTGCGCTCGCACGGCGGATTGAGTGAGCAGACCGTGCCGATGATCGTCAACCGCGAGGTGGCGTTGCCGCCCGGCCGGACGCTTCGGAATTTCGACGTTTTCGACGTCGCGCTCAACCTGGTGCAGTGAGGATATCGATGAACGTAGCAGCGAAGCCCCCGATCCGGTGCGAGGCGATGCGGATCGCCGGGCGCAAGGTGCAGACGGACGAAACGCTCGAGGTTTACAATCCCTATACCGGCCAGGTGGTCGGCACGGTTCCCGCGGCTCGTCCCGAGCATGTGCGGCAGGCCTTCGCCTCCGCGCGCGCTTTCAAGCCGCGCCTGACCCGCTACGAGCGTCAGCAGATCCTGCTGCGCGCGGCCGAAATGCTGCGCGACCGCAAGGAGGAGTTCGCCCGGCTGATAACGTCCGAGTCCGGGCTGTGCTGGAAGGATTCGCTGTATGAGGCGAGCCGCGCGTACGACGTGTATTCGTTCGCCGCACAGCTCACGATCCTGGACGATGGCGAGAGCTACGCTTGCGACATCAGCCCGATGGGCAAGCAGCGCCGGATCTTCACCACGCGCGTGCCGCTGATGGGCGTGATCTCGGCGATCACACCTTTCAACCACCCGCTCAATATGGTGAGCCACAAGATCGCACCCGCGATCGCTACCAACAACCGCGTGGTGCTGAAGCCCACCGAGCTGACGCCGCTGACCGCACTGACGCTGGCGGACGTTCTCTACGAGGCCGGGTTGCCGCCCGAAATGCTGTCGGTCGTGACGGGCAATCCCTCGACGATGGGCGATGCCATGATCACCGATCCGGATGCGGATCTGATCACCTTCACGGGTTCGGTGCGCGTGGGCAAGCACATTGCCGCCACGGCCGGGTATAAGCGCGTGATCCTGGAGCTCGGCGGCAACGACCCGCTGATCGTCATGGAGGACGCCGATCTGGGTAAGGCCGCGGACCTTGCGGTGACCGGCGCGACCAAGAACTCGGGCCAGCGTTGCACGGCGGTCAAGCGCATCCTGGTGGTTGAGAGCGTGGCCGACGACTTCTCCCGCCTCGTGCTGGCCAAGGCCCGTAAGCTCAAGGCCGGCGACCCGATGGACCCCACCGTAGATGTCGGCACCGTGATCAACGAGCGGGCAGCGCGCGAGTTCGAGCGACGCGTGGTGGACGCGGTGTCGCACGGCGCCAAACTGCTGCATGGCAATGATCGGCAGGGGGCACTGTTTCCGCCGACGGTCGTGGACCATGTGCCCCATGACGCGGAACTGGTGCGGGAAGAAACCTTCGGCCCGGTTATTCCCATCATCCGCTGCCCGGATGACATCAGCGAGGTGGTGCGGATTTCGAATTCGACGGCCTACGGCCTGTCGTCGGGCGTCTGCACCAACCGGCTGGACTACATCACCCGCTTCGTCAACGAGCTGGATGTCGGCACGGTGAATGTCTGGGAGGTTCCGGGCTACCGGATCGAGATGTCGCCCTTCGGCGGCATCAAGGACTCTGGCCTGGGTCACAAGGAAGGCGTTGTGGAGGCGATGAAGAGCTTCACCAATGTCCGGACCTATTCGCTGCCCTGGGCAGCCTGAACCGAGCAGCGATACGAGGAAGCAAGTGAGAACAGGGAGGAAGCAGCAAATGGTTGCAAAGTTCGGTTTCGTCGCCGCCTGTGTGGCGGCAGTGCTGGCCGGGGGTTCCGCCTATGCGCAGCCCGCGGTCGTGACCATCTACAGCGCCGACGGCCTGCGTGACGGTTCGCCCAATTGGTACCAGACAGAGTTCGATGCGTTCACCAAGGCGACTGGCATCAAGGTCCAGTATATCGAGGCTGGTTCGGCCGTGGTCGTAGACCGGCTGGCGCGGGAAAAGGCCAACCCGCAGGCGGACGTCCTGGTTACCCTGCCCCCGTTCATTCAGAAGGCGGCGGCGGACGGGTTGCTGCAAGCCTACACCCCGGCCGGCGCCGACCAGATCCCGGCCGACGATAAGGATAAGCAGAACCACTTCGTCCCGCTGGTCAATAACTACACTGATTTCATTTACAACGCGAACGTGCTGAAGGAGCCGCCGAAGACGTTCGACGATCTTCTTGATCCGAAGTTTAAGAACAAAATTCAATACTCCACGCCCGGCCAGGCCGGCGACGGCACGGCGGTCATGCTGCTGGTGCTTCATGCTTTTGGCGGCGACGATGCAGGTTTCGCGTATCTGAAGAAATTGCAGGCTAATAATCTTGGCCCTTCTTCTTCCACCGGGCGGCTGACCGCGCTGGTCAACAAGGGTGAGCTTTGGGTCGCCAATGGCGATCTCCAGATGAACAGCGCACAGCTCGAGCAGAATCCGAATGTTCGCATTTTCTGGCCGGCCGCCCCGGACGGGAAACGCTGGACGGTATCTCTGCCCTACGTGATTGGCCTGGTGCAGGGCGCGCCGCATGCCGAGAACGGCAAAAAGCTGATCGATTTCCTGCTGAGCCGCGAGGCGCAGGAGCAGGTCAGCAGCACCTCGCGCGGTTTTCCGGTCCGCCAGGACGTGAAGCCTACGGATGAAACCTACAAGAAGCTGCAGAGCAGGATCGAAGGCGTTTCGGTGTTCGCCCCGAACTGGGATCAGGTGCTCACTCAGCTGCAGCAGGATGTGGCGCGTTGGCATCAAGAGACCGGGAGCTGATGGCAACCGCACCGGTGCTCGAGGATGTGCACCCTCCGATCGGGGTAAGCGCGGGCACAGGCGCGGTGACTGATACGCCGGCGAGCCCGACCAAGGCGGCTTCCCGCACGGCGACTGGCGCCAGCGGGATCACCTTCGACCGGGTCTGCGTCGCTTACGGCAAGCATGTCGTCATCGAGTCGCTGAGCCTGTCGGTCGAACCGGGTGAGATCATGGCGCTGATCGGCCCGTCCGGTTCGGGCAAGACGACGGCGCTGCGGGCGGTCGCGGGCTTTGCCCGCCCGGCGCGCGGCCGCGTGTGGATTGGCGATCACGATGTGACCGACTTGCCGCCGCACGCGCGCAATATCGGTATGGTCGTACAGAACTATGCGCTGTTCCCGCATATGCGCGTAGACGAAAACGTGGCGTTCGGTCTGCGCGCGCGGCGCGCTTCGGAAGACGTCATCAAGCAGCGCGTCGCCGAGTGTCTGCGCCTGGTCGGCATGCAGTCATTCATCCACCGCTATCCGCGACAATTGAGCGGCGGGCAGCAGCAGCGCGTGGCCATCGCGCGGGCGCTCGCAATCCGGCCGCAGGTGCTGTTGCTGGACGAGCCGCTCTCTGCGCTCGACGCACAGATCCGCCGCTCGATGCTGGAGGAACTCGCTCGCCTGCACCAGGACCTGCCATCACTCACCGTGCTCTACGTCACCCATGATCAGACGGAGGCGCTGACGCTCGCCGACCGCATTGGGATTATGCGCGACGGCCACCTGGTTGCTGCCGGTCCGTCGCGCGAGCTGTATCACATGCCGCCCAACCGGTTCGCGGCGGAGTTCCTGGGCCGCGCGAACCTGCTGCCGGTCAGGCTGGGTAGGACCGATGCCGGCTCCGGGTTTGTACACGTACATTTGGGCGATACGGAGCTGCTGGCGAAGGCGCAATCGGGGTTGGGCGTGGGCACCGAATGCCTGCTCTGCATCCGTCCGCATGCGGTTTCCCTCCAGCCGGCCGGCCGGCCCTGCAACCGCCTTATAGGGACGGTGCGTGCCGTTCAGTGGCAAGGCGATCTGCACAACATCACCTTTGAGGCGCACGGCGCGCTGGCGCGGATGATCTGCACGCCGCTGCGCGAACCTCCTCAACCGGGGGCCGCTGTCGAGGTGTATTTCGCGCCCGAGGATGCCACGCTGATCCCGGAGGATGCGCCGCGCCATGGCTAGCAGCATCGCTGCGGCGCCCCCGCTGACTGCGCGTCGCTCCCCAATCATTGGCACGGCTTCGCTGTGGGTCGTGCCGCCCCTGCTCGTCCTCGCCGCGCTGTTCTTCTATCCGCTCTCACTAATCGTTCGCGAGTCGCTGCTGGGCGGAGGACAGAGCGCATCGTTAGCGCACTATGGCGCGGTGTTCGGCTCCGCCTTGTTCCAGGGGGCGCTGGTGAACACAATCACCATCGCGGTCATCGCCAGCGCGGGATGCATCGCTCTTGGCTTCGTTCTGGCCCTGGTGCTCTCGTTCGTGCCGTTTCCCGGAGCACATGTTCTGGCGCGGCTGATCGACACGTTCATCGCCCTGCCGACCTTTTTGATCGCGCTGTCGTTCACCTTCATCTATGGTTCGGCGGGATTGCTGAACGCATCGCTGATGGATGTGCTTCATCTGAGCCTTCCGCCGGTCGACTTTCTATACTCGCGATGGGGCGTGATCCTGGCGGAGATCACCGTGTATACGCCATTTGTGCTGCGCCCGTTGCTCGCCAGTTTCTCATTGATTGAAACGGCGCAGATCGAGATCGCGAGCAGCCTCGGCGCAAGCGCGTGGCGTATTATCCGCCAGGTGATCCTGCCCGCGGCAGTGCCTGCCCTGCTCGCAGGCGGCAGCCTGTGCCTGCTGCTGACTGTCAACGAGTTCGGAATCGTGCTGTTCATCGGGGCGAAGGGCGTCATGACCCTGCCGCTTCTGGTTTACGACAAGGCGATTCAGGAATTCGACTACACGACCGCTTGCGTCATCGCCGTAGTCAATGTCTGCCTCTCGCTGTCCCTTTACACACTTTATCGGCTCACCATGGCCCGGTTTGGAGGCGCCCGTGCTGGTTTGGTCTAAATCGGGCCGCGCCGGAGCGTGGCTTCTCATCGGCGTGCTGTTCGCGATCATCTATGGCTTGCCCGCGGTGATGATCGCCCTGGCCAGCTTCGCCGGGCAGTGGAACGATGTGCTGCCGAGCCAGCTCACCTTTATGCACTACGTGAACGCGGTGCAAGGCGACTCGGGTGCGATGCTTCGCGTCAGCCTCATCACAGGCGCGGTGGCGAGCGCGGTGGCGCTGGTGATCGGCACGTGGGCGGCGCTCGCTTTACGTCACGTCTACGGCGCGCCCCGGCGCATGCTCGACCTGGTGTTCTTCATCCCGAGCGCGGTTCCATCCGTTTCCGTGGGTCTCGGCCTGCTGGTCGCCTTCAGTCAGCCGCCGCTTCTGCTCAACGGCACGATTGCGATCGTGCTTGTGGCACATCTCGTGCTGATCTCGGCGTTCACCTACGGCAACGTTTCCGCCGGACTCGCCCGACTTGGGCATGACTTCGAGCACATGGCGGCGAGCCTTGGCGCCCAACCTGCCTATACTCTCCGGCGTGTCACGCTGCCGCTGGTCACGCCATACCTGATCGCGGCCTTCAGCCTGAGCTTCGCGCTTTCCATGGGCGAACTCGGTGCGACCATCATGGTTTATCCTCCGGGCTGGGTGACGCTGCCGGTTGGGATCTTTGCGCTGACGGACCGCGGCGATATTTTCCAGGGGGCAGCGCTGACGATCCTGCTGGCCGCCGCGACCCTGGCCGTCCTGGTGGGTCTGTCGCACCTGCCGACCAGGGCGGCCGCGCGGCGGTAGAATGGTTGGCGTTGCAACCGTTTAACCGGCGCTGATCGCCTCCTCGATGATGTCCAGGGCGCGGGTCATCTCGCGCTCCATGACGATCAGCGGCGGTGTAAGCGTCAGCACGTTGCCCATGGTGGTTTTGAACGAGAGACCGCGGTCCAGGGCGCGATAAAGCACGGTTTCCGCCAAATCCCGATCCGGAGTCTTTTCATCGTGGCTGCTGACCAGTTCGATCCCGAGCAGCAGGCCCCGGCCGCGTACATCGCCGATCGCCGGCAGCCGGCGCTTCATCTCGTGCAGACGTTCCAGCGCCATCGCCCCGACCTCTGCCGCATTTTCCACCAGGTTCTCGTCTTCGATGATCTCGATTGTCGTCAGAGCAGCGCGCGCGGTGACCGGGTTCTTCTCGTGCGTGTAGTGGCCGAACGCCCATCGCTCGGCGACGTCCAGTTCGGGCCGTGCGATGACCGCGGCAATCGGCAGGATTCCACCTCCCAGCGCCTTGCCCATGACGAGCAGGTCGGGAACGACGCCGTCGTGATCGCAGGCGAACATACGGCCGGTCTTGCCGAGACCGGTCGGGATCTCGTCAAAGATGAGCAGCGTGCCATGCCGGTCGCACGCCTCACGAACGTACTGCCAATAGCCTGGCGGGGGCAGGAAAGGCACCGCACGCGCCGGTTCGGCGATGATCGCGGCAACGTCGGCTTCGCGCGACAACACGTAATCCACCATGCTCGCGCACGCCATCCGGCACTGGTCGAGATAGGGACGGCCGTCCGCGTCCACAGGATGGCCATAAGGGCAGCGATAACAGGCGAAGGGCGCGACATGCTGCGCGCCGGCCACCAGAGGCGCGGCGGGACCTGAGCGGAACAGTGCCTCTCCGGAGAGCGCGGATGCTCCGATGCCGGCGCCATGGAAGGCATCCCAGAACGAGAGCGTCTTGAGCCGGCCGGTCGCGGCGCGGGCCAGCTTGACTGCCAGTTCCACAGCGTCCGACCCGCCGGTCGTGAAGAGCACCTTGGAGAGGACGCCCGGGGCGATGGAAGCAAGCTTTTCGGCGAGCCGCACGGCGGGTTCGCAGGCGTAGCGACGCGGGGCGAAGGACAGTGCCTCCATCTGCGCGGCAATGGCCTGGCGCAATCGGGGATGGCCGTAACCAATATGGTGGACATTGTTGCCGTGGAAATCCATGTAGCGGCGGCCACCGGCATCCTCGATCCAGATGCCCTCCGCCTTGGTGATCTGGTTGAGGCAGGGGGTGGAGACGGACTGATGCAGGAATGCGGCCTCGTCGCGAGCCAGCAGTGCACGCGTGGCGGGGTCGAGCGTCCGGCGCTGCCAATCGGCACGCCGGCCGGTCAGGTTTGTGTCGCCCTCGGATTCCGAGACGTTCATCGGCGGATTTCCTTCCGAGATCGGCGGAGCGGCCGCGCGAAAGGCGTTCCAAACCGCGTTCGATTAACACATGTTACAACATGTCTGGCACAACGCCACATCTGGAGTCATGAATACAGGCACCCCACAAGGGAGGCTCACGCGCGCGGCACTGGCCCCGCGGAGGTTGTGCGTCATCATTGTCGGGTAGATGGGGCGTTGTGCAGCATTGTGTTGCATTTTAGGAGACGTTGCAGGTCGGCTTTGTCGAAGCACGCCAGAGGATCGAACATCCGCTGCCCGACCCCCCGCCTTCGACCCTTCGGTTGAACCGGTTGTTTCGTCATGTGCGGCCCATAGATCGCCGGGGCAATCGCACCAGCGGCAGCCGAACTTCAGCATATGCACGATACCGCTGATCACGCAGCGGTCGTTCCGTGGCTTTATACCACGCCGGTTCTGGAATGAGCGGTTCGATCACCGCCCAGGTCAGCTAAGAAATGGTTGGATTCGCCCGCTCCCCGTTGCCGGGGAACTTGAGGCAGGCGGCATCGAGCCGCAGCAAGAACCGATTGGGTGCCGAGCCCAAGGCCCGGAAGAGGCCTCAGGCCGGCGCCACCGTGTCGGCCTTGTTGGCGCCGCGCACGCCGAGCGGCTTCTCCGCCCCGGTGGTGGTGTCGCGCTTCGTCTGGTGCTCCATCTCGGCATTCAGTTCGGCGCCGATGAGCACGATGGTGGCCGAGATCCAGATCCACGTCATGAAGCCGATCGCAGCACCAAGCGAGCCGTAGGTCTTGTTGTAGCTGGCGAAATGCGCGACGTACCAGGAGAAAGCGAGCGAGATCAGCACCCAGGCGATGGCCGCGAACGCTCCGCCCCAGCTCACCCAGCGCCAGCGCGCCTCGGTCCGGCTTGGCCCGTAGCGGTAGATGACGGCGAGCATCACGGCGACGATGACCAGTAGCAGTGGCCAACGCGCCACGCGGAGCAAGATGTCGGTAACCTTGCCAAGCCCCACGAAATTCAGCGCGATCGGCAACGCGATCACAGCCGCCATCGCCACCATGACGAACGCCAGCGTGCCGAGCGTGACCGCGAGCGAGACGAGGGTGCGCCGGATATAACCCCGCTTCTCATGCTCGTCGTAGACGATGTTGAGCGAATCGAATATCGCTTTGGTGCCCCCATTGGCACTCCACAACGCGACGAGAATGCCAATGATCGCGCCTAGCCCGAGCTTGCCTCCGCCGGCGGAGGCAAGCTGTTTGAGCTCGTCGCCGAGGATGTCCATCCCGCCGCCCGGCACGATGCCCGAGAGCGCGCTGAGCTGCCCCGAGACGGCGGCAGGGTCGGCGACCAGACCGTAGACCGAGACGAGAGCGGCCAGCGCCGGGAAGATCGCCAGGATGGCGTAGAAGGTGATCCCGGCCCCCTCCGTCATCAGCCGGTGCTCGGAGGTCTGGCTCGCCGTCCGCTTGGCGATGTCCCACCAGCCGCGAGCCGGAATCTCGCCAGGCGTATCGGCCTCGCGCCCGTGGGCGTCGCCGCTCGACGCGGGTGCGCGCGGGCGCGGCGCGACGCCGTCCAGTTCGTCGCGCAGTGCGGCCAGACTGCCGCTGTCCGTGGCCGGATGCCGGCGGAGTGGCTGCGACGGATGGCGCGAGGGCTGGCGCGTGGCCACACCCAGGAGCCCGAGCCCGGCGAGTGCCGCGGCAACCGAGAAGTTCGTCTTGAGGGAGTGGAAGTTCGTCTTGAGGGAGTGGGAGAGACGCATCGGCAAGCTCACTCTCGGTTCCAGGGGCTGGATCTGCGGCGAGGACGCGGGAGAGCTACCTGCCGATCGTATCATATGTGCCGTAACCTTACCCGGACGCAGTGGCACCGGTCAGCGTCGGGCAAGCAGAAAACCCAATGCAAAGCAAGCCGCCCCCATGATAGCCAACGCCACAAGCGGCTGCTCCCGAATGAACTCCGCGGCCTGATCACCAGCGTGGCCACCCTGTTCAAATATGCTTTGGCGAGCGTTGCCGAGAACGTTGTGTACTGATGACGTTATCCGTCCGGCAGCCTCGCTGGCCGTCTCCGACACGTCGCCCGGCTGGTCCTGACTGACAGTTGCACTCGACGCTGGGGAGGGCCCCGGGACGGAGCCGTCTTTGCTATGGGCGGCTAGAGCTGCTCCCGCGGTGCCGATCGTTTGATTCTCCTCCATGACGCTCCTCCATCTATAGGTTCGGTTGCAACGCGCGAGTCACCGCCCAGTCGCATCCCGGGGAGCCAAAGGAGAGCGCAATTAAGTGACATTCCGGAGGGCCGGTGAAGACCCAAACCGCGCAGCTTAGCCATGTTACTGGATTGATCATGCACCCCTTCCAGCGCGCCTTTCCGCCGTGACCGCCATACATGCCCGATGAAGATCAGTGACTTATCCAAACACCCACCCGATGCGGATCGCTTGGATCAACCGGATCTGTTCGGCGAATCGGTCCTGATGGCTCGGATTCTTGGTAAGATGACTTTCAGGCGCTGCCGCAGTTACAGAATCGACGATTATCGCGGTCGCCCCAACAACAGGGAGGGCGGTCCGCAGCTCTCGGCACCCGGTGTAGGCTACATCCCCACCATCACCGGAGCTTTCCATGCCGAACCAACTCCCGACCCAGGCACGGGCCGTCATCATCGGCGGCGGCATCGTCGGCTGCTCGCTCGCCTACCACCTGACCCGTCTCGGCTGGAGCGACGTGGTGCTGCTCGAACAAGGGCGGCTGTCGAGCGGAACGACCTGGCACGCCGCGGGCCTGGTGGGCCAATTGCGCAGCCACCCCAACATGACCCGGCTGATCCGCTACTCGACCGAGCTCTACGCTTCGCTGGAGGCGGAAACCGGGCTGGCCACGGGCTGGAAGCGCTGCGGCTCGATCAGCGTCGCGCGGACGGCGGACCGGATGGTGCAGCTCCGGCGTACGGTCTCCGCCGCCCGTGCCCAGGGCGTGGAAATCGAGATGCTGACCCCGGCCGAAGCCGGCGAGAAGTGGCCGCTCATGCGCACCGACGATCTTGCAGGCGCCGTGTGGTTGCCGGGTGACGGCAAAGCCAATCCGGCCGACATCACCCAGGCGCTCGCGCGCGGCGCGCGGGATCGCGGCGCCCGTATTTTCGAGGGCACGCGGGTCACGGGGATCCGTCTCGATGCCGGCGGTGCGGTCTCGGCGGTGGAGACGACGGGGGGCGTGATCGCCTGCGGGGCGCTCGCCATCTGTGCCGGCCAGTGGTCGCACGAGGTCGGCCGGATGTGCGGGGTTACGATCCCGCTTCATTCGGCCGAGCACATGTATATCGTCACCGAGCGGATACCGGGCGTGTTTCCGGATTTGCCGGTGCTGCGGGACCCGGATGGCTACGTCTATTTCAAGGAAGAAGTCGGCGGGCTGGTGATGGGCGGCTTCGAGCCGGACGCCAAGCCCTGGGGCATGGACGGCATTCCGGCCGATTTCGAGTTTCAGCTTCTGCCGGACGATTGGGATCAGTTCGAAATCCTGATGACCCACGGACTTCAGCGCGTGCCGGCGCTCGAGACCGCAGAGGTCAAGACCTTCATCAACGGGCCGGAGAGTTTCACGCCGGACAACAATTTCATCCTGGGCGAAGCGCCGGAGAAGCGGGGCATTTTCGTGGGCGCCGGTTTCAACTCGATGGGCATTGCCTCGGCCGGGGGCGCGGGGCGGGCGCTCGCAGAGTGGATGGTTGCGGGCGAGCCCAGCTTCGATCTCTCGCCGGTAGATATCCGGCGCTTCGCGCGCTTCCATGGCAACCGGGCCTGGCTCCGGGACCGGGTGAAGGAAGTGCTCGGCCTGCATTACGCGATGGCGTGGCCGAACCGAGAGCTGGCGACGGCGCGTCCGTTCCGCCGTTCGCCGCTGTTCGACCGGCTGGAGGGGAAAGGCGCGGTGTTCGGCGCGAAGATGGGCTGGGAGCGTCCCAACTGGTTTGCCCCGCCCGGAGTGGAGCGGCGCACGGAGTACTCGTTCGGGCGCCAGAACTGGTTCCCGCACGTGGCCGAGGAGCACCGCGCATGTCGTGAGGGCGTGGTGCTGTTCGACCTGACATCCTTCGCCAAATTCCTGATGCAGGGTCCGGACGCCGCGGAGGTGTTGCAGACGCTTTGCGCCAATGATGTCGCCGTGCCGGTAGGCCAGTCGGTCTACACGCCTCTGCTGAACGAGCGCGGCGGTTTCGAGAGCGATCTTACGGTTTCGCGGCTTGCGCCCGATACGTTCCTGATGCTGACCGGCACGGCACAGGCAACCCGCGATGCGCACTGGATCCGGCGCCACATCCCAGGCTGGGCCAGGGCAGCCCTGACGGATGTTACCTCGGCGTACGCCGTTATCGGCGTCATGGGGCCGCAGTCGCGCGCGCTGTTGGGCAGGGTGACGGACGTGGCGCTGGAGAAGGAGGATTTCCCGTTCGGGGCGGTGCGCGAGATCGGTATTGGCTACGCCACCGCCTGGGCTTGTCGGCGCAGCTATATGGGCGAGCTTGGCTGGGAGCTGTATGTGCCGAGCGAGTTCGCGGTGACGGTTTACGAAACCCTGGCGGAGGCGGGCGTAGATCTCGGCTTGCGCGACGCTGGTTATTACGCGCTGGAGGCGCTCCGGCTCGAGAAGGGCTATCGCGCCTGGGGCCACGAACTGACGCCCGACTGCAATCCGTGGGAGGCGGGCCTGGGCTTCGCGGTGCGGCTGCATAAGCCGGGCGGCTTCATTGGCCGCGAGGCGCTTGCGGCGGCCAAGGGCCGGCCGATGACCCAGCACCTGGTTGGGTTCCTGGCGACCGCACCGGACAGTCCGCCCGCGTGGGGGGGCAAGTCTGTGATGACCGTCGAGGGGGTTCCGGTCGGCGAGATCACTTCAGCTGCGTACGGCTACACGGTTGGCGGGGTGGTGGCGCTGGGTTGGGTGCGTTCGGAGGGTGAGGCGATCAATCAGGCCTGGCTGGAGCGCCGGCAATTCGCGTTGGACATTGCGGGCGAGGCGGTTCCCGTGAGGGCGAGCCTGGAGCCGTTTTATGACCCGGCGGGATCGAAACTGCGGGGGTAGAGTCCTAAGATCGGCTTATGACATCGTAAAGCTAGAATTCTTTACGGAGATGCACATGCCGGTGCCCTGGTGGCAACCCTTCGTGCGCTGCGAACGCGGTGTAACCGAGGCGTTCGTAAAACCCAAGTGCCTGGAATTCAAAGGAGGCGACGTGCGCGCCGACACACCTGTGCTGCCGGCTGATTTTTTCCGCCCAGGATAGAAGCTCCGGCGTTGCGGGCTTAGAGCGGCTCGCCTATGGGGCAGCGAGCCATCGCTGAATGCGACACGCCGCCATTCCGCCGGATCACTTCTGAGATCCCACCGCAGCCGCACAGTTCAGACGCTTGTAATTCCGCCATATTCGCTGCCGCGATACTTGCGGCCCTGGCGACAACCCTCTAACGATCTGAGGGAGGACGAAATGACAGGCGCTTCGACAAATGCGAAGTGGGGCGACGACGTCATTGCCCAACTGCGAACCCTCTGGGACGAGGGATACTCGACTTCTGAGATCGGCCGGCGGCTCGGCATTTCCAAAAATGCCGTCATCGGCAAAGCACATCGACTGAAACTGTCGCACCGGCCGTCTCCCATCCGATCGGCGGGCACCAGCGCTCCACGACCGGGACCGCGGCCGCCGCGGAAGCTTGCCAAGATCGGGCGCAGCACGGCTCCCAAACGTCGCGAAATGGGACAGTCATCGCCGCCCCTTAGGGAACCATGCTCAGTCTCATCTCCAGCCCTGCCGGCAGTTCAGGTCGCGGCAAGCCCAGGGCCCTTATCGCAGAGGGCAACTTCCTGCTGCTGGCCCTTTGGCGAACCCGGCACGCATGGTTTCCGTTTCTGCAATGCGCGGACCGCCCCGGGCAAACCCTATTGTGAAGAGCACTGTGCCCTCGCCTATCACAAGCCACGTGACCGGCGCGACCAAACTGCCTGATCACACCGCAACAGGGGGGACCCGTAGGCTGGCAAGAGCACGCCGACATCGCCCGCTATGGGCGCCCTCGTGTTACCCCACCGCCGCGAAGAGGGGTAATTGCTCCGGTTCTGCGGACGCGCGTCCCTGCGGCGCCGCAAGGCCATTGCGGATATAGGCTACCAAGGTCCGCACCGCGCCCTGCGCCGCGTCGGCCGCTGCACGCGCCGCAATCGCATGCCCCCGCCAGTCGGCGCGGGCGCGGTGCAGGATTGTCTGCATCTCTGCACTGAGCCGTTCCGCGCGGGCAGCCTTGACTTCCAGCCCGACCAGGCGGTCGGCGATGTCCTGGTAGTTCAGACAAATTTCGGCGGCATGCGCAATTTGCGCGTCGACCAGGGTCCGCAACCTGAGGATTACCTCATCACGCTTGTAGCCCGCCTCCATGGCCTTTGCCTGCTGCGCAAGCTCCGCCGCCATCCCCGCGGCCGCCTCCCAGGGTGCCAGACCCGCCTCGGCCATCAGAGTGTCCACGAGAGAGCGCGGCGGCGCCAGGCGCGTTACGAGTTCGATGCTCGGTCGCTGCTCTCGTCTCTGCGTCGGAAACTGCAAAATCATGGCACCGCTTCCATCGGCCATTCGGCCCCTCCCTCGCATTCCCAAGGAGGATCGTAGGACGCCAAAGTCGGCTCCTGCAACTGGCATTATTACTCGCGATCGGCTGGCTGAACTCGTCCTGGCTCATCACTTTCGGGCACTCCGTGCCGTGGCCACGAGGCAAGTCAGCTCGAACATCAGGTTGGCGGCGTTGATGCAGGTTATCCCCGTGGGGTCGAGAGAGGGCGCAACCTCGCAGATGTCTGCGCCCACAACGTCCGCCCCCGTGAGCGCGCAGAAGCATCTGGACGTCCCGCATGGAGATGCCGCCGGGTTCGGGCACGCCGGTGCCTGGAGCGTCCTTCGGATCGAGACCATCAATATCGATGGTGATGTAAACGGCCCCCTGGCCCAGCACACGGCGGATTTTCTCGATGACTGCAGCGCGCCCGAGCAATTCGTACTCATCCATCTGAATCATTCGGAGACCCACCCGGTCTCCAAAGACGATGTCGTCATCACCATAGCGGGTTCCTCGCAAGCCGACCTGCAAGATGCGAACTCGGGTCAATCAGGTTCTCTTCGACTGCGCGGCGCACAAAGGTAGCATGGTTTATCTTCGTGCCCATGAACTCATCAAAGGTATCGGTGTGGGCGTCGATCTGCAGCAGACCCACCGGCCGGTCTTTGGCGATGGCCCGCAGGATGGGCAGCGGCACGACGTGGTCGCCTCCAATGGAGATTGGCGATGCGCTAATGGAGTGAATGCGTTGATAGAACTCTTCGACGAGTTCCACGCTGCGTTCGACGCTCAAGGGATGGGTAGGTGCGTCGCCGATATCGGCGATGTTGCACAGGCGGTAGGGTGCAACGCCGGTCGTTGGGTTGACCTGGCGGATGAGGCGCGACGCCTCGCGCACACCGGCTGGGCCGTGCCTGGCGCCGGAGCGGTAGGTCGCGCCAAGATCAAGAGGAACGCCGACAAGCGCAATTTCAAGCGGCGGCGCAATTTCGGCGCGCGCTGCTCGCATGAAAGTTGCCGGACCCCCGCCGTATCTCGGAACGAGCGAGGAATCGAGCGGTTGAAAATCCTGGCCCAATTCACTCTCCATCTGATTGCCAGCAACTTAGCCAGCTGGGGGGCGGCGTGGATAATGGCCGAACCGGTGTGCTCCAGAAATCGGCGGCCTACTGCCGTGCAGATCGATCGCTTGGCAGCGCCACCGAGTCCTCGATAGCCCAGAACAGTCTCACCGCATCGCCCGGCTCCATGATTGATCCGCTGCCCAGGGAACCCGCCTGTTCCGTAGCGCTGACCTCCTGGCCGGATGCGAGCCGCACGACGTATTTTCTCATACCACCCAAATAGATCGCCTCGGCGAGGGTGCCCGTGACCGTGTTCTCGGTGCCGGCTGCGGCCGTGGCTGCAATGCGCTCAATACGCACGCGCTCCGGCCTGACAGCGACGGTCGCCGAACTCCCTACCGTCAAACCCTCAGCTTGTGTCGCCAACTGCAGGTCGCCTCCGTTCAGCCGACAATGCCGGTCGGCGGCTTCCGTCACCCGTGCATGGAAGAAGTTGGACTCGCCCAAAAAGCCCGCAACAAAAACCGTCGCCGGCCGCTCATATAACCTTTCCGGTGATCCCGCCTGCTCGATCCGGCCGTGATTGAACACCGCGATGCGGTCGCTCATCATCAAGGCCTCGTCCTGATCATGCGTCACATACACGATCGAAACCCCCAACTCCCGATGCAGGCGCTTGATCTCGATCTGCAACTGCTGGCGGAGCTTGCGGTCGAGCGCGCCGAGCGGCTCGTCCATCAGTAGAATCGGCGGTTCGAACACCATCGCCCGCGCAAGCGCAACGCGCTGTTGCTGTCCGCCTGAAAGCTGATTCGGATAGCGCCCGCCGAACTCGCCCAGCCCCACCTGCTCCAGCGCGCGGGCGACGCGGCTGGCGATCTCGCCGACGGGCATGCGCCGCATCTGAAGCGGGAATGCGACGTTGCGGACCACGGTCATGTGTGGAAACAGCGCGTAATTCTGAAACACCACACCGATATCGCGGCGATACGGCGGCAGCGGATCGAGCGGCCGGCCATCGAGCAGGATAGCGCCGCTGCCCGGACGGGTGAGGCCTGCGATCATGCTCAGCGTCGTGGTCTTTCCTGATCCCGATGGCCCGAGTAGCGTGACGAATTCACCGGACGCCACGACGAGCGAAACGTGGTCAACGGCACGGACAGGGCCGTAATGTTTGCTGACGTCCCGCAGTTCCAGCGAACCCGCGGTCACGTCAGCAGGCCTTCAGCCAGGCCGCGGCGCCGCCGCCAATCGCGCAGCGCTGCCTCGGCCAGCAGCACGAGCAGCGAGAATGCAAGCAGCAGCGTGGCAATGGCGGAAATCGTCGGATCCACTGCGCCGCGCACGTCCGACCACATTTGCACCGTGACTGGACGCACCTCCGGCGTGCTGATGAACAGGGAGACGATCAGTTCGTCGAACGAGACCACAAGAGCGAACAGCATGCCGGACAGTACACCGGGAAGTATTAGCGGAAACGTCACGCGCCAGAAGCTCCGCCACGGCGTCGCCCCCAGCGTCAGCGCAGCCTGCTCCAACTGCCGGTCAACGGTTTCCATCGCGCCACGCACGGTCGCCACTACATAAGGCGTGGTCAGCATCGTGTGCGCGATGATCAGGCCGCTGAGCGTTCCATTCATCCCCCACGCCTGGAACAGCGTGAAGATCGCCGCTGCGATAATGATCACCGGGACGACCATCGGCGCCATCAGCACAGCTCCTATGGCGGCCGCGCCAGGGGAACGCGAGCGCGCCAGTCCTACTGCGGCCGCGGTGCCCAGAGCGGTCGCCAGAAGCCCCGTCGGCACCATGATTTCAATACTGGTAAGCAGTGAAGTGGTCCAGGCCTCGGTCGCAAACAGGCGGTGGTACCACTGAAGCGAGAAACCGGGCGGCGGAAAGTGCAGAAAGGCGGCCGAGCTGAACGAAATGATCACCACGACCACCATTGGCACCAGCATATAAACCGCCAGCAAGCTGCAGATGAGGCCTCGGAATACCGCCGCGAGGCGATCACCGTCCCAGCTGTTATTCATCGGCGCCAGACGCTTCCCCGGCCATAAAGGCGCAGGATCGATCCAAGCACGACTGCCGTGCCAACGAGCAGGGCCGCAGACAGCGCGCCAGCCATACCCCAGTTGCCGAAATCCGCCACCTGCTGCTCGATCAATTGCGCGGCCATAGTATCGCCGAGGCCGCCGAGCAGTGCAGGAACGATGTAGTAACCCAGTGCGAGAACGAACACGAGGGCGCCGCCGGTCAACACGCCTGGTAGCGTCAGCGGGAGATAAACATGCACGAAGCTGCGTACCGGGCCCGCGCCGAGCGTGGCGGCTGCCCGCGCATAGGAGGGATCGATGCGCGACATCACCGTAAACAAAGGGAAGATCATGAACGGCAGCAGGATCTGCACCATACCGATCAGCACGCCGATGCGGTTGTAAACCAGCTGCGCGGGACGTTCGATCAAGCCCAGGCCGATGAGCATGTCGTTGATCAACCCGTTGCGTTGCAACAGCACCATCCAGGCAAAGCTGCGCACCAGCACGCTGCTCCAAAAGGGGATCAGCACCATGAAAATGAGCAGCCGGCGCGCCGGCTGCGAAGCGGCCGCGATGGTGTAGGCGACCGGGTAGCCAATGAGCAGGCAAAACAGATCCACGCTGGCGCTGATCACCACAGTGTTCCACAGCACCCGAAAATAAACCGGGTGCGTGAATAACGCTCGATAGTTGCCGACGCCCGGGACTGGCTGGCTGAAGCTAAGTCCCAGAAGCTTCAGCACCGGCCAGGCGAAGCAGGCCAGAATCAGTGCGGCTGCCGGGAGAACAAGCAGCAGGTTGGCGTCAACGGGCGGCGGGCGGAACCGGTGTAGGAGGCGCGCCTCCGGTTTTGCTACGACAGTTTCCAATTCTCCCACCGCTCCGCCAGCTTCTCGTACCGGTCGCGCCAGTACTCCGCGTTGATCACGAAGCCCTTGCTGGCGTTTTCCGGATTGGTGGACAGCCAGGGCGAAAGCGCCGGATTGATGGTCTTGAACGCGTCCGGATTGGTCGGCGAATAGGCGATCAGGTTGGCGAGCCTGGCCTGGTTTTCGGCCACCGTCATTTCACCGATCAAGGCCATCCCAACGTCTCGGTTGCGGCTGCCCTTCAGGATTACCAGGTAATCGACCGACTGGATGTTCTGGTTCCACACCAGCGTGATCTTGGCGCCTTTTTGCACGGCGTCATACGCGCGGCCGTTCAGGATCAGGCCGCAGGTGACCTCGCCGTCCGTGAACAGCTGCTGGGATTGAGAGTTGGTGGTCCACCAGATCGTGTTCTTTTTGATGGTGTCCAGCTTCCTGAAGGCACGTTCGACGTCCAGCGGATATAGCTTGTCCGGCGGCACGCCATCCGCCATCAATGCGATTTCCAGCATCGGTGCCACCCGGTCCCGCAGGGTCCGCGTGCCAGGGAACTGCTTCAGATTGAAAACATCCGCCCAGCTCTGCGGTCCCGTGCCGTTGGGGAAAGCAGACGGGCTGTAGGCGATGTTATAGGACCAGACGATGTCGCCCACCCCGTATTCGTGGCGAAACTCCGGTTTGATGCGATCCACGTGCGCCACCGCCGGATCGATCTTCTCGAACAGCCCATCTTTCGCGGCGGTGTACAGGAACTCTATGGTGATATCGACCACGTCCCATGTCGGCTGGCCCGATTGCACCATGGTACGCAGCTTGGCGTATTCCACGGGTCCCGCCTGCAATACCTTCGCGCTCGTGGCTGCGGTGAACGGCGCGCAGTAGCACGTCGCCTGAGCGTCCTGATACGAGCCGCCCCAGCTTGCGAACGTGACATTTTTTCCCGCGAATTCACCTCCCGCGGCATCGGCTTTGCTGGTGGTTGCGCCCAGCGAGCCGCCTATCCCCGCCAGGACACTCAGACGCAGCAGCGCGCGACGTGTGAACTCAGGGTCGTGCGCACTGAAGAACCTGCTTTTCACCGTTCGAACCTCCCCTTTCGCGCATGATATCGCGCGGTTGCTGATCTGGTCATCGGCTGGCGTCTGCCGGCTGAGCCGTGAAGCGCGGCATGATCTTCGTGATGAAGAGTTCCAGCGAGCGAAGAGCGATTTTGTGGGGCAATCCGAATGACGCCCCGTAGCAGAACTGATCCACTCCCGCTGCCCGATAATCTTCCAATTTCGCGACCACCTGCTCTGGCGTACCGAACACCAGGCTGTCCTGTATCGCCTCCGGCCTGTAATCGTCGCGGTTGGCAAGCTGTCCCCACGCGGCAGGCTCCGGAAAACCGTTGTTCACCGTGCCGATATTGCGGAACAGGTTCTCGAACTGCCGCCCGTATTCCGCTGAGGCCTGCACGGGGATGCGCCACTCGTCCTCATGCGCATAGACGCAGGTCCGGCGCAGCATGAGGAAGCGCGGGCGCCTGATGCCCGGGAATTTGGCCAGCGTGTCGGCGAAGCGCTGTCCGAGGATGGCAACTTCCGCGTGCGGACGCGACAGCGGCGTGGCCATGATGTGGGCGCCCGAGCCCATGGCCCAGGCGAACGTGTCCGGATCGCGCGCTGCCACCCAGATCGGCGGATGCGGTTTCTGCAACGGCTTCGGGACCGATGTCGCGCGCGGGAAGTGCCAGATTTCCCCGCGATGCTCGGTATCGCCCTGCCACAACCGGCGCAGTACCGGGCAGCATCTCCCGCAAATGGCGCCCACCCTCGCGTTGGTCCATGCCGCTGGCCATCCGGTCGAACTCGTATTGGAAAGCGCCGCGCCCGAGACCCAGCTCCAGCCGGCCATCGCTAAAGAGATCGAACAACGCCGCTTCTCCGGCAACCCGGATGGGGTGCCAATAAGGCGCCACCACCACGGCTGTTCCCAAACGGATTTGCGATGTGTGCGCCGCCCAGTGCATCAGGATCGTGAACGGATTAGGTCCGACGGTCAGTTCGATTGTGTGGTGCTCGGCGGCCCAGGCAATCTCGAAACCACCCGCCTCGGCCACCTGCACCAGTTCGAGCGCCTGCCGGGCGACCTCGCGCATATCCTGGCCAGGCGCCGACCGCTCCATGTTGACCGCGATCGAGAATTTCACGCCGCGCCGCTCCCGCTGCGAAGGAAATCGCGTGACAGCCGCGTGACCAGCTCCGGCGCCTCGACCAGGATGCTGTGCCGCAGGTTGGGCAGGATTTCGAGCTGCGATCCTTCTATCTGCGCGTGCATGAAACGGGCCATGCGCGGGTTGGAGCCGGCATCATGCTCGCCTGTCGCGATCAGCGTGGGAGCACGGATCGCATGCAGCCGGTCACCAAGATCGGTGGTTGAGAACACGGTGTAAGCTGCGGCGTACAGACGGGGCATGATTCTCCTGCAACTGCCGCATTCGCCGCTGCACCACATCAGGGTGGCGCGCGATGAACTCCGGCGTGAACCACCGCTCCTGCGCCGCGGCGGTGATCGCAGCGATGCCCTGCTCGCGCAGGATCGCGAGCCGTGCCTGCACCCGCTCGCGTTCTTCCGGGGTGCGGCCCGCCACGGCGCTGAGCAATACCAGTCGTCGCACCCGATCCGGGTGCTGCAAGGCGATTCCCTGGGCGATCATGCCGCCCAGCGAAAATCCCACGAGGTGCGCCGCCGGCACCGCGCATGCCTCCAGGACGTCCACTACGTCCCGGACGAAATCATCAAGCGAGAGGGTGCCTTCAATATGCCCGGACCGCCCGTGCCCGCGCAGGTCAAGGCGCAATGCGCGAAAATCCGGCGCGAGTGCCGGCGCGATCTTGTCCCAGCTTGTGCCGTCGGCGCCAACACCGTGGATGAGCATCACCGGCCGCCCGTCGCCATCCTCGTCCCAGTAGCGCAGCGCAGGCGCGTTCTTTCGCTGCAGCATCCGCTCGGTCATCTGTCGTTCTCTCCGCAATTCATCCCCGATGTTTCGCCCCTGATGCGTCGCCGGCATGCGCGCGATATAGAAACACCATGACAGCAAAACAGGAAACCAGAGCGGGACAAAGCAGACAAAAACTGCGGGAAGCGATTCTCAGCCTCAGCCTGGCCCCTGGTACGCGCCTGGTGGAGCGCGAAATGGTCGGCAAGCTCGGCGTCAGCCGCACGGGCGTCCGCGCCGCGCTGCAATCGCTTGAATCCGAGGGTCTGGTGACACGTGGCCGGCGCGGGGTGTTCACCGTTGCCACGGTCTCGCGTGACGAGGCGCGGCAGATTTACGAGGTGCGCGCTGCCCTGGAACCGGCCATGGCCCGGCTGTTTATTGAACGCGCAACGGAACAGCAGGTAACGGCTTTGGGGGATGCGGTGGCGCGTGCCGAGCTGGCAGCACGCACGCTGGATGGTCCTGCCTATGTCGAAGCATTCCGCAGCTTTTATGCCGTGCTGCTCGCGGGTAGCGGCAACGACATCGCCCGGCGCATTCTGGAGACTCTCGAAGCCCGCATTACCTTTCTGCGGCACGTGACCACGAAGCGGGCGCCGCGCTCGCGTCAGCTGCGCACGGTGGCGCTGCTGCGCGGCATCCTCAACGCGGTGCGGAAACGTGCACCGGAAATCGCCGCCCGACGCTGCGCCGCTTTCGTCACGCGATCGTCGCGGTTTGCCCTGGAAGTGCTGACGGACGCCTGAGCGGCGCAATCGCCTTACTCCGCGGCGACCGCCTGCTGCTCCGCACGCAGGGCGGCGCGAACCGCCGGGATCACCTCGGTTCCCAGCCGGCGTACGCTTTCGCGCGCCGCCGCGTGCGGCAGGCCGGACCATGAGCTTTTGAAGATCACGCTGGAGATGCCCGTTTGCCTATGGAGATGCAGGATCTGCTCCACGATGCGCTCCGGCGGCCCGAAATACACGCTGCGGTCGCGCACGAACTCATAGGTGAGGTGCTTCTTCAGCGTCGCTTCCTCCTCAGCCGACAAAGTTTCGCCAGGGTTGAGGTAAACGCTGGGCCCGCGCCAGTTGGAGAAGTTGAGCGAGTCCATCACCGGCCCCCCGGCGATGCGAACCGCCTCCTCCTCGCTGTCGGCCACAAAAGTGTCGCGCATGATCGCGGTGCGTGCGCCCATCGGCAAGTCCTTGCCCGTAGTCTCGCGCAGCGTGTCACGATAGACGCGCAGCCGGTCGCGCAGGGCGGCAACGGGTGGACGCCACATGATGATCCCGAGGTCCTGGCGCGCCGCGTGCTGAATTGAATCGAGCGAGTTCACGACTTCCCACATTGGCAATGGATTTTGCCGGGCGCGCGGGTAGATCGAGAGCTTGACCAGCTCGCCGCTCTGCGGGTCGATATAATCGGGATCCGTGACAGTGTGCGCCCGGTCGGCGCGAAAGCCCGGAGCAGGGAACCGGTAGATCTGTCCCTTGAAGGAAAACCGCTCCTGCGTCAGAGCGGCCTTGATCACGGAGACCGCTTCATCGAACACCAGCTTGGCTTTTGCCTGATCGTTCGGATTGGCTTCCGGATTGAGATTGAGCGCCTCCAGCCCGTAATTGCCGCGGCCGAGCCCGATCTCCACCCTGCCACGCGTGAGCTGGTCGAGCAGAGCGATGTCCTCAGCGGCGCGCAGAGGGTGCCAGAAGGTGACGATCGCCGCGGCCAGCCCGATCCGGATGCGGCTGGTCCGCGCGGCAATGTCGACCGCCGTCAACAGCGGATTGGGCAGCAGCTCGCGGCCCCACACGCTGAAATGGTGCTCGGGCATCCAGAGCACGTCGAAATCGGTCTCCTCGCAGATTGCAGCGAGCTCGCGCAGCTCCTCGAGCAGGTCGGCGTAGTCGCGCTGCCTGGTGGGGTCGTGCAGGTTATGGAACAGTCCGAATCGCATGCCGTGTCTCCGTCTGTCAGCCTAAGCATCATCCGGCGGAGCGTTTCGGCGCTCCGCCGATGGGATGATGCGTCGTCAATAACTTCTAAGCAGACGTGCGCGGCACAAGCCGCGAAAGTCTGCTTAGGCTCGCGGGCGACGCTCGATTGGTTTGGTATACGAGATCGGTTTGGTATACCATACCGACGAGACAGGTGCCAGCGCCCGGTTTGACAAGGCTGGACGGCACAAGGGGGATGGTTCGGGCCGATGCTCAGGCTGATCGCGCGCCGCGTGCTGCTGATGCTGCTGACCGCGGTCACCATATCGGCACTCCTCTTCTTCACTGTCACCAAACTGCTGGGTAGCCCGGCGGAGATGATGCTCGGTCAGGATGCCGGCCCGCAGGCGATCGCCGCGCTTAACGAGGAATATGGATTCGACCAGCCGGCGGTGACGCAATACCTGCACTGGCTGGGTGGCGCGCTGAAAGGCGATCTGGGACGGAGTTACACCACACAGCAGGCCGTCGGCGCCGCAATCGCGGCGCGTATTCCGGTGACGCTGGAACTTACGTTCTGGTCGATTGCGTTGGCGGTGATCACGGCCGTGGTTTGCAATACGATTCCGGTCATGCGCGGACCGTTGCAGGGTGTGGTCACCGCGGCCAGTCTGGTCGGCATCACCGTGCCGAACTTCATGTTGGGCGTATCGCTGATCTTCATCTTTTCAGTGAAGCTCGATGTGCTTCCTTCCACTGGCTGGGCGCCCTGGTCGGATGGCATCGGCGTGCACCTGCGGCACATGATGATGCCGGTGCTGACGCTGTCCGCGTATTACTTCGGCGCGCTCAGCATTGTGTACAGGGCGGAATACCAGAACGTGATCCAGCGCCCGTTCATCCAGGTTGCCCGCGCCAAGGGACTTGATGAATGGCGTGTTGCGTTCCGCCATGCGGCGCCAAACGCCATTCTGCCGGTGATCACCTTTGTCGGCATTTCGATCGGCCAGCTCACAGGCGGCGCCGTAGTAACGGAAACCATATTCTCCATGCCCGGCATGGGCCGGCTGTTTGTTTCCTCCATCGAATCCCGCGACTTCCCCGTAATGCTCGCGATCGGCATGCTGATCGTGGTCGGTGTGGTATTGATGAATCTGCTGGCCGACATCGGCTACGGGATTGTCAACCCGCAAATCCGGGACCCGTCGTGAGGCATCCAGGGTTTTGGATCGGTGCCGGTCTGGTCAGCTGCATCGCCGCGGTTGCCGTGGCCGCCCCCGCGCTGGCGCCGCAGAACCCCTACGCCTCGGGTGTGGACATGCTGGCGCTGCCGAGCGCGGCGCATTGGCTCGGGGCGGATGATCTGGGCCGCGACGTACTCAGTCGGGTGATCTTTGGTGCCCGCGCCTCCCTGGCGATCGGGGTTGGTGGCGCAGCGGTCGCCATGGCGATCGGCGTGCCGGTCGGGCTGGTTGCCGGCACCTTGCGTGGCGCGGTCGATATCGTACTCGCTGGGCTTATTGATCTGTTCATTGCGCTGCCTGGACTGGTGCTTGCGCTTATCATCACCGTCATGGTTGGGGCCAATCTGCGTAACCTGATCCTGGTGCTGGGCTTCGTAATGTGGCCGCCCATCGCGCGACTGGTGCGCGGTCAGGCGCTTGCGCTCCGGGAGGCTTTGTTCGTCGAGGCCGCGCGCGCCCTGGGTGGCAGACCGGTGTGGATCATGTGGCGCCATATCTGGCCTGGCGTCCTGCCTGTGGTGGCGGCACAGTTTTCGATCAGCGTCTCCTTCGCGATCTTCACCTCGGCCAGCCTGAGCTTTTTGGGACTGGGCATCCCGCCACCCGCGGCGGATTGGGGGGGCATGGTGCGCGCTGGCTACGATTACCTGGCAATCAATCCGTGGATCAGTCTGGCACCGGGTGCGGCGGTCAGCCTGACGGTGATGGCGTTCTACATAATCGGGAGGTCGTTCAGATGAACGGCAGGGAGGAAACGATGGCAGTCGGTCTTATCGGACGCCGGCACCTGATGATGGGTGTGGCTGGTGGAGTGCTGACGGGTGGGGCTGCGCGCGCGCAAGCGCTGTCGCGTGGCGGCACGCTGACTGTGGGCCTGTCGAACGATGCCAAGACTTATGACCCGATTTTCTCGGTTCAGTACACCGAGCGCTATGTGCTGTACCTGGCATTCGATACGCTGGTGAAGTACGGGCCGGATTTCTCCATCAAGCCGGAACTGGCGGAAAGCTGGAAGACATCGGCCGACGGCAAGCGCATCGTGTTCACGTTGCGTCAGGGCGTAAAATTTCAGGACGGCACGAACTTCGATGCCACGACGGTGAAGTGGAATATCGACCAGCGGCTGGATGCGAAGGTCAATTCCCCGCAACGGCAGGTGCTGGCACCCATCATCGCCTCCGTGGAGGTCATCGACCCCCAACATGTTGCGTTCAACCTGGTCGCGCCGTCACCGGTCCTGTTCAGCCTTCTGGGCGAGCGACCCGGATTCATGGTGTCGCCCACAGCGTGGCAGCAGCGCGGTCCGGCTTTCGGCAGCCAACCGGTGGGCACCGGCGCCTTCGTGCTGAAGGAATGGACGCGCGGCAGCCGCGTGGTGCTGGAGCGTAACCCGAACTATTGGCAGCCGGGACTGCCCTATCTCGACCGGATCGTGTTTCAGGACCTGGCGGGGTCGATCATCGGCGTGCAGCGCCTGATCACCGGCGAGATCGATTACGTGGATCAGCTCACGCCGTCTGACGTTCTCCCCATCGAAAAGCGCGCCGGCATCGTGCTGAAGCCGATCACGCTTGGCCGCTGGTATTTCCTGCAGTGGCACGTCAACGAACCGCCTTTTGATAACCCAAAGTTGCGCCAGGCATTCGCACACACCATCGACCGCAACCGCATCAACGAGATCACCATGCGGGGGCAGGGTACCGTGTCCAATGGACCGACGCCACCGGGGCTGTGGTGGTACGACCCAGACCTGAAGTTCTATCCGCACGATCCGGCGCGTGCGAAGGCGCTGCTGGCGGAAGCGGGGCATCCCAACGGCTTCGAATACGTGCTGTCCACACCGCAGGTAACGGTGTTCCAGCAGATCAACCAACTTCTGCAGGAACAGCTTGGCGCCGTGGGGATCAAGCTGACGCTGCAACCCGTGGCGGCCAGCGAGTGGTATGCGCGCGTGGTTTCAGGCGCCACGAACCTGACGCCGACCCGCTGGACGCAGCGTGCAGATCCGGATGGGCTGCTTTACATCCTGTTCCACAGCAAGGGCTTTGCGAACACCATGAAATACCGCAATGCGCAGGTCGATGCGCTGCTCGATCAGGCCCGGACAGTGTACGGCATGGCGGAGCGCAAGAAACTATACGCCGAGGCGCAGCAGCAGATCGTGAACGACCTGCCGATGGTGCCGCTGATCTTCGGCGCGGAGTATGCCGCCATGCGCAACTCCGTGCACGGCTTCGAATGGATCCCTGATGAGATACCGCGCTTCCGCGCCCTCTGGAAAACCTCCGCCTGAGCGGAGGCGGCGCCATGGAGTACGTCCGGCTGGGCAGAGCAGGGGTGAGGGTCTCACGGCTCGGGCTCGGGGCGATGGGATTCGGCGATCGCTCGTGGCGGTCCTGGGTGCTGGATCTCGATCAAAGCCGCGTCGTGTTCCGCCGGGCAATTGATCGGGGGATCAAGTTCATCGATACCTGCGACTATTACTCATCGGGCGCAAGCGAGGACATCGTGGGCAGGCTGGTTGCCGAAGCCGGCCATCGCTCTGAATTCGTTATCGCGACCAAGGTCGGAAACCCGATGGGCCGCGAGGTAAACGCGCGCGGATATTCACGCAAGCACATCATCGAGGCGGTCGAAGGCTCGCTGCGCCGGCTGCAAACCGATTACATCGACATCTACCAGACGCATATCTGGGATCCGGCGACCAACCTCCAGGAAATGACCGAGGCGCTTGACCATCTCGTTCGCGCCGGGAAGGTGCTTTACACCGGGATCACCGACATGCCGTTCTGGCAGTTCGCAACCGCGTATTTCCACGCGGAACGTAACGGCCTGGCGCAGTTTGCCTCGGTACAGAACCATTACAATTTGCTATGGCGCGAGGACGAACGCGAATTACTGCCGTTCTGCCGCGCACATCACATCGGGCTAATCCCCTACAGCCCGATGGCGCGCGGCTTCCTGTGCGGGCGGGCCCGCCGCGAGGATCCTGCGCGTACCGAGCGCGCCAGGACGGATGATTACACCTACAAGCTGTACGGCCGCCCAGCCGATGAGGCGATTGTGGACCGGGTTGCGGCGCTTGCCGTTTCGCGCGGGGTGAGTTCCGCGCAGATAGCGCTTGCCTGGGTCCTGCAGCAACCTGGTGTTACCGCGCCCATAATCGGCGCGACACAGTCTCGGCATGTCGATGAGGCCCTGGCGGCGCTCGAAATCGAGCTTAGCGAACAGGAATTGAAGCTGTTGGACGAGCAGTATGTTCCAAGACGATAGTCTGACTGGGGCCTTCCCCTGAGTCAGATGATGTCCCGTTAAATCGTCGGAGCACCTATGCCGCACCCGTACTTCAGCGACAATGAATTCGCCGCTCGCCTCGTCCGGGTTGCAGACCCCGCCGCTCCCGGGAAGGACACATTTTGTTCGTGCCAAGGTACGGGCGCAGGAATACGCCGATGGTGCGCTCGCGATTTTTCATGATCCCCGTTGCCTGGTTCACGGGCGAGTCGAGGAGACGGCAGGTGCCAGCCAGAGATCCGCCACGTGAGCCACTTTTCGCGCCGCTTCCGCAAGGGCGAGGCTGAATGGCCCAGCTACTCGACCACGACCGGCGGATGGTGCCAGGGGCGGAATCTCCCACGTTGTCCAAGCCGCTGAAAATAGGGCATTTTTGGCTGCATGTGATTTAAAATACCAACGCAGATACCATCATCTGATCTTCGTAGCGCTTGGACCACACTCCAAGCCGGATTGACTGGAGGCTGGTTCTGTCCTCAAGGTTGGGATCGAGGGTCGAATCCCTTCGCTTCGGGTACCTGCCTTGCGAGACCGCTGTTGCGCAGAGCGTGTAATAGCCGAGGACACAATCCGGCTCGGCCTCGCGACAGAGCACAAATACGGCGTTCGCCTTTCGGCGGAGGTCCTGCCCGGCTTGGGTCTTGAGTGAAGTTGACCCGGTTTGGTGGACACCCGAACATTTGCGTTCGAGGGTTCCAAGATGCCGAATTCGAGACGAAGTTACCCGCCCGGGTTTCGTCGCCAAATGGTTGAGCTGGTGCAAGCGGGCCGCTCGCCGGAGGAGCTGGCGCGTGAGTTTGAACCGACCGCACAGGCGATCCGCAACCGGGTCGCACAGGCGAAGCGCGACGGCCGCCGCGGCGATGGCGGTCTGACGACCGCGGAACGCGACGAGCTCGGCCGGCTGCGGCGGGAGAATCGCCAACTTAGGTTGGAGCGGGAAATCCTCTCAAAGCCGGCGGCGACGCCGCTTCGCGGCATTTCCCTCCGGGGGATCGCGTCGCGATGGTTCGCTCGGGAGACGAACGCGATCCCACCGAGTGTGAGAACGTCCGGAGTTGAGGAACCCCATGAAGATCAAGCGCGTCGAGCAAATCGCTGTGGCAGTGAAATCCCTTAGCGACTCAATCCGCATGCTACGCGAGACGTTCGGAATCCCGCTGGAGTATGAAGAGGGGGTGGGCAGCACCCGGCTGGCGATGATGCCCGTAGGGGAGACGTACATCGAATTCCTCGAGGGTGAAGGACGGGACAATGCCGTCAATCAGTGGATCGCTGAGAAGGGCACGGGGCTTTACCACATCTGCTTCGAGGTCGAAGACATCGAGGGCGCACTGGCGGAGTTAAAATCGAAGGGCGTGAAACTGCAGGATGAGAAACCGCGGATCGGGCATGGCGGGGCGAAGATCGCGTTCCTCGATCCGGCATCCACAGGAAACCTACTGATTGAGCTGGCGGAGCTGCCGACGGGCCATTAATTGGAGAATGACGAGGTGGGTGGCGTTCAGCGAGCGGCGGCCAGACCTTTAGTGATCTTCGGTGTCTTAAGCCCGCGGATCTGAACCAGATCGCCCGGGCGAACGCCGAGAACGCGCAAGGCGAATTCATCAAGAGGCACCTGGCCCGGCACGGCTCTGTCAAATCGCACCCAGGCGCGGAGAGGGGCGGGATTGCGGCCGAGCAGCTCCAGCAGATCATCCTGATGGAGTCCGAACCTGCCGGCGTCTTCCTCGTGCAGATAGACAAGGCGATGCCAGCCCTTGGCACCTGTGTAGTTTTCCGCGGTATGACCGGAAGCAGCCACTGTCAGGTGAAAACGCCGTTGGCGAAGAATGGCACGCTGTCGTTCGGTCGCGGGCGCGTCCACCTTACCATCGTTGAGTACAACGCCGTACCCGGAAGCGGCGCGATCCAGCGAGACATACCCGTAGGCCACGTCCTGCTGAACCTGCCCCGCCTCCCGCTCGAGCGGATCGCCATATCCGCCGCCGCCGGAGGATCGCATGATGACAATGTCATTGCGATAGACCGGATAGCCGGTGGCCTTACCGGGGGTTTCAAGCGTAATCGTGCTGCCATCGCGGTCGATCAAAATCTCATAGGGAGCACCGCTGCTTCCGTTATGCACGCCCCATGGCGGGATGACCGCGCGATCGCTGAGCACCGAGTAGCTTGCCTCGTCGCCGAGGACACGGATCCGGCGCTCCATGCCGAACTCCGCCCCGGTAACGGCCCTCACCACCGCCATCAACCCGCAGCGTGCAGCTTTCGACAAGCAGCGGCATTTCGCATTCCATCAACTCGACGTTGTGGATCGAGGGGAGGTTGCCAAAATCGATATTGACGAAGGCGCTGGGACCATCGCCACCGGCAAAACCGCCATTCCCGCCGGCCGGAGCCTCGTAATAGACGTACTGGCGGTTGCGGCGTGGATTCCAGCCACCGATCGCGTTGGGGAATGAGCTGCCGCACAAGTCGCCACAGACGAGATCAGGGATCACCTGCGCAAGCGCGCCCATAGCGAGAGAGACGGCTCGCTTTCGGACTTCTCCGTGCGCGCCGGCTGGCGCATCAGGGCGCACATTGAAGATCGAACCTTCGGGCGCCTTCAACGTGATCGGGCGGAAGGCGCCTTCGTTCACGGCTCCGCCAGGGTCGAGGGTTGATTTGACGGCGACGAAAACACCGGCCCCGACAACCGCGAGCGAGCAGTTTACCACGCCGGGCACTTGCGGGTTGGTGCCGTCAAAATCGGCAATGATCTGATCGCCGGCGATAGTCAGCTTGAGCCGGGCGAGAACGGGGTCGAGGCGCCCCTGGTTGTAGAACTCCAGATAATCTTCGAAGACGTAGTCGCCGTCGGGAAGATCGCGAATACGGTCACGCAGCCGCCGCTCGGTCCGGTCGAGATTGATGCGCACGGCTTCCTGCACTTTCGGCCAGCCATATTTTGCGATCAGCCGCCGGATACGCTGTTCGGCAACCTTGCAGGCGCCGAGAGAAGCGTTGAAGTCACCCTCCCGTTCCTCCGGCACGCGCATGTTGGCGAGAAGAAGCGTCATGGCAGCGCGATCGATCTGTCCGCGGGAGATGATTTTGATCGGCGGGATACGCACGCCTTCCTGGTAAACATTGGTGGAAAGCCCGGAATAGCTGCCGGGTACCATGCCGCCAACATCGACCCAGTGCGCGCGTACGGCTGGAAAGATCAGGAGTTTGCCTGCGTCATCAAAGACCGGACAGAGCAGGGTCACGTCGTTGAGGTGGGTGCCGCCGCGGTACGGGTCGTTCAGCAGGATAGCGTCGCCGGGATGGAGGTCGCCGGCAAAATCATCCATTGCGCAGCGAACGCCCCAGGGAAGCGGGAGCACGTGGCCTGGATGATCCCAGGATTGCGCCACCATCTCTCCGTTCGGGCCGAACAGGGCGCAGGAGAAATCATCGAATTCATAGATGACCGACGAATACGACGCGCGGATGATGGTGGCGCGCATTTCGCGCACGACGGCGATCAGGCTTTCGCAGATGACTTCCAGCGTGATCGGGTCGATGCTTGCGGACGACATGACTTAGATCGCCTCCAGCAGGATGTCACCGAAGTCGAGAACCGTGAAGCTCCAGCCTGGCGGGATAACAGTTGTTGCTCCCTGTTCTTCAAGAATGGCGGGGCCGCGGGAGCGGATTCTGGCGGGAAGCCGAATGCGGTCGAACACTGGGGTGTCCAGCCAGAATCCGTCGAAGCAGACGGGGCGCGGACCAAGCATGGCATCAATGAGCGTTCCGGCGGCCGGCCAGGGCGGCGGCTCCGGCTTGTCAACTTCGCCGCGCGTGGCAAGGCGGATGTTCACGAGTTCAACGCTACCCGATGCGCGGTGACCGAAGCGGCGGTCGTGCACATCGGCGAACGCGGCCTGCATGGAACCGATCGAGTTGATGGCAGGTGGAAGTTCCACATGCAACTCCCATGATTGGCCGAGATAGCGCATGCCGGCGGCGCGCGAAAGCACGATGCGGTTCGAGGGGACGCCTTCGGCGAGGAGGTCGCGGCGGGCTTGTGCTTCCAGTTCGGCGAAGGCGCCATCGATCTCGGCCCAGGTGGCGGTTGCGAGATTGACCGTGCGGGTTCGCGCATAATCGCGGCGCAGATCAGAAATAAGCGCCCCGAAGGCGGCGAAGTTGCCGGGGCCGACGGGCACAAGAACACGGCTCATTTCCAGCTCGGCGGCAATGGCGGTGGCGTGCATCGGACCAGCACCGCCATAGGCGAGCAAGGTGAAGTCTCTCGGATCGTAGCCGTTAGCGATAGAAATTTCCTTTATTGCGGATACCATCCGCGCGACTGCAATACGAACGATGCCGTCAGCCAGCGCCGCTGCTGCAAGGCCGACCTGCTCGCCCAGGCGCACAACGGCTTCAGTTGCGCGGGTGAGGTCGAGGGCGATGCGTCCGCCCGCGAGCGGGGATTGCGGCGAAAGCCGATTGAGAACGAGATTGGCGTCGGTGACGGTCGGTTCGGTGCCGCCTTTGCCGTAGCACGCGGGGCCGGGATCGGCGCCGGCGCTTTGCGGCCCGACCATCAAGATGTCGCCAGGGGCAAGCCAAGCGATGGAGCCGCCGCCCGCGCCGACGGCGTTGATTTCGATTTGCGGCGTGCGGTTGGCGTAGCCGCCGATCCGCTGCTGGTCCGTGACGGGAATGCGAAGCTGTTCGATCAGGCAGACATCCGTGCTGGTGCCGCCCATGTCGCACGTGATGAGATTTGGGAAGCCGCGGAGCTCACCAAGACGCACGGAAGCTGCGACGCCTCCGGCCGGGCCGGAAAGCACTGTGGCGACCGGAAGTTTCTTGACACGTTCGGTGGTGGAGACGCCGCCGTTCGACGTCATGATGAGCAGGTCGTGGCGGTAGCTGCGTTCGCGAAGAGCGGATTGCAGTGCGTCGAGATAGTAACGCGTGAGCGGCCCGATGTATGCATTCAGCACGGTGGTGCCGAAGCGTTCCACTTCGCGGAATTGCGGCAGCACGTTGGCAGAGGCGCAGGCAAAGGTGCCGGGGTGGGCGGTCTCGGTGCGGGCGAGCGCGCGTGATTCGTGCGCATTGTTGGCGTAGCTGTGCAGGAAGCAGATTGCAATGGCGATGTCCGGGTGGTGCGGGATGGCGTCGAGGGCGGCCTCGAGCTCCGTGTCATCAAGCGGCTGGCGCACGCTGCCGTCGAACATCAGGCGTTCGGTCACTTGAAGCGTGCGGGTGCGCGGAACGAGCGGCGGCGTTTTCAGCGTGCGGAGGTCATACAGAACGGGCCGATTGGTGCGGCCGATTTCCAGTACGTCGCGAAAGCCGCGCGTGACGAGCATCCAGACCTCGGCGCCTTTCTTTTCCAGGATCGCGTTGGTGCCGATGGTCACGCCATGGCAGATGCGTGCGACATCGCTAAGGGTGGGGCAGTTGAGGGAGTCAAGAACCGCAAGGACACCTTCGGTTGGTGAGCTTGGTGTCGATGGTGCTTTTGCGTAGGAGAATTGCCTGGTTTGGTCCTCGTAGGCGACAGCGTCGGTAAAGGTTCCGCCAACGTCGATCCCGATCCACAGCATGCCAGGGTTCCGTCATAGTAGTGTAGAACAGCGCCGGATATCGCATCGATATGAACGATGCGACGGCGCACCGCTGATGGGATCGACATCATGGGCACGAATCGCCGCGTTGTAGTTGACGGTTTCAGTGCCAGTGGGGTCGTAGGCCGGAAGGCCGAGCTGGCTACAAGCCTGCCACCAGCCGTGCTGAGCGACGACGACGCGTGGATCGAGGCCGCGGTGCAGCGAGGCTCGTGCGCGGAAATGGCCATGCGCCGTGGTTATTTCGATCCAGTCGCCGTCGCTGACGTTACGGGATGCGGCAGTTTCTGGGTGGAGCTCGATGAGCGGGTCGGGGAGGAGGCGCCGCAGGCGGGGGAGATTGCGGTTCTGGCTGTGGCAGTACGTGGCGGTCTTGGAGCAGGTGAGGGTGAGCGGGAAACTTCCTGAGATGCGGTATGGCGCCGGCTCGCTGAACTCCGGCAGCGGCGCCTGGCCGTGGTCGAGGAATTGCTGGGAGTATACTTCGACCTTGCCGGTGGGCGTGGCAAAGCCAGGCCCCTTACTATTGGCGTATTTGCGGTAGCGGGTTTGCAGCGGGACGCGAATGCCTTCGGGGCGGGCGCGCAAGGTTTCAGGAGAAATATTGCAGGGCTGGAGCAGCAATCGATAAGCGGCGGTGATGTCGCCGTTCCAGAAATGATCGCCGAGGCCGAGCCGCTTCGCCAGTTCGAAGACGATCCAGGTATCCCCGCGGGATTTGCCCAATGCATCGATTGCGGGCGTGCGGAGCTGAACGAGGCTCTGGGCGTTTTGGTTGACCTCGAAACCGACGCGCAGGCCTTCGCGCTCCCATGCGCTGGCAGCCGGCAGGATGATGTCTGCGAGGGATGCGGTGGGGGTCATGAAAAGATCGGCATGGGCGAAGAAGTCGAGCGCCGCGAGGGCCTTGCGCGCGCGATGTCCATCGGCGTGGGAGACGACAAGATTGGCGCCGAACCCGATAAGACCTCGGACTGGGTATGGGGAACCGGTCAGGATGGCGTCATACAGGTCGCGGCCGGTGACCCAGCCGTCGCGCGGGGGCCCGAGGGGGCGTTGCGCGTAGCCGAGGGCTTTCCTGCGTTGTTCCGCCGGCATGAGTTCGGTGCCGCGGACGTCGTTCACGGGGACCTGGCCGAAGATGACGTTGCCTCCCGGTGCATCGAAGCTGCCGGTCAGGGCGCAGACCAAAGCGATGGCGCGGTCAGTTTGCGTGGCGTTGGTGTGCTGACCAACACCGGTCCAGCCGTAATAGGCGACGGGTCTGCTTTGCCACAGCATGTGAGCCATGGCGCGAATGTCGCCAGGATCGAGCCAGCAGATCGTGGCGGCGCGTTCGGGCGGATATTGCATGCAGAGTTGGGTGTAGGCTTCAAACGCCGTGGTGCAGGTGAAGGGGCCCGTGTCGAATGTGCCGCGCAGAGCGAGATCACGGGAGTGGCTTTCGTACGTGCCGGTCGCCGGGTCGTAAAGAACCGGCTGCGATCGCGACTGACTCCAGGCAACGAGATGAAGCGGGCTGCCGGTTCGAGATAGATCCGCGGCGGTCAGGAAGCGGCCAGTCACCGGGTGCAGCAACAAAGGCCCGTTGCTCCAGTCACGCATGAAAGCTTCGTCGAACCAGCCCTGAGCGACCATCACGTTCGCAACCGCCAAGGCCAGCGCCCCATCGGTGCCGGGTCGGACGCGCAGCCAAAGGTCGGCTTTGTTGGCGAGGCCGGCCGGGCGTGGATCGACGACGATCAGGGACGCACCACGCTGTTTTGCCGCCAGTGCGCCTCGGGCATGGGTGAGCCAGGTTGCGCTGGGATTATGGCCCCAGAGCAGAACGCACTGGGTATTTTCGAAATCAGGCGACGGAACGCCGACGCCGAAGGTGAATTTACGGGCGTGATCCTTGTGCCAGTTGCAGAGTTCGGTGCCATAACACCAGTTCGGACTGTTGAAGGCGTTAATCAGGCGCTCGATCCAGAGAATGGAATCGGAGATGGCGGTCGCGCTTGGCGTGGTGACGCTGAAGGCGACGGATTCGGCGCCGCCGGCGTGTTTGAGGCGGTTCAGCGCGGTGGCGGTGGTGTCGAGAGCCTCGTCCCAGGTGATGCGCTGCCAGCCGGGGTCCGGATCGCCTTTCGGGCGTGTCCGCTTCAGTGGATACAGAAGGCGATCGGGGCTGTGGACGAGTTCCGGGGCGGCGCGGCCCTTCGCGCACAAGGCGGCACCGGTAGGATGAGTGGGGTCGGGTTCGACCGCAATAAGGCGGTTATCCTCGACAACCGAGATGCAGCCGCAGCGCGAGCGGCAGAGCGCACAGAAACCGGGAATGCGGCGGAGGTCCTGGTCCATCAGACCGGACTTTCCGAGGGGAAGGTCGGCGGGCGCTTTTCCCGCAGGGCACTGACGCCCTCGGGGAGTTCAGGACCGCCGAAGCCGAGAAATTCGAGCGCCAGGGAGGTATCGAAGATCGGGCCGGCAGCGCGCAGCCAGTTGTTCAGCGCGTATTTGGTGGATCGGATGGCGCCCTGCGCGCCTTCCGCCAGGCGGACGGCAATGTCCATCGAACGCGCGGCCAGGTCTTCATCAGCTACGGCGAGGGAGACAAGGCCGATGCGCTCGGCTTCCTCACCGCTTACCTGTTCGCAGAGCAGCAGATGGTATTTCGCCTTGGCCATGCCGCAGAGCAGCGGCCAGATGATCACGGCATGGTCGCCGGCGGCCACACCGAGCTTGGTATGGCCATCGATCAGGCGCGCGGATTTCGCCGCGATGGAGATGTCGGCCAGGATGGCCAGCACGAGGCCGGCACCGACCGCAACGCCGTTGATGGCGGCGACAATCGGCTTGCTGCAATTGATAACGTTGTAAACCATGTCACGGGCTTCGCGCCACACGCGCATGCGGGTGTCGTAATCGGCGCGCATGTGCTCGACCAGTTCCAGATCTCCCCCGGCGGAGAAGGCCTTCCCGGCACCCGTCAGCAGCACCGCGTTCACCGTTGGATCGGCGTCGATGTCGCGCCAGATCTCGGTCAGGTTGGAATGCATCTCGGCGTCCGCGGCATTGTACTTGTCGGGGCGGTTCATGGTGATGCGCAACACGCGCGGGTGCGGGCGATCCATCAGAAGGCGCTTGTAACGGGCGTAGTGTTCATCCACGGGTTTTCTCCATTCTGGCGACGACCGTGCGCATCAGGGCATGGCGCTGGATTTTGCCGGAAGGGGTGAAAGGGAATTCCTCGAACAATTCAAGCCGCTCCGGCAACTTATAGGTGGCGACACTGTCGCCCAGGAAATCGATCAGCTCCTTCAGGACCGGTGGCTCGCCCGGTTTGGGCACGAGGCAGAGGCAGTTGCGCTCACCCAGGCGCGGATCGGGAAGGCCGACGATGGCGGCGTAGAGCACCTTAGGGTGGGTGTAGAGGATTTCCTCGACCTCGCGCGGGAAGAACTTCTTGCCGCCGCGATTGATCATCTCCTTCAAGCGGCCAACGATGCGGAGATTGCCATCGCCATCAATCATGCCGAGATCGCCGGAGCGGAACCAGTCGCCCGGCAGGAAGGAGTTGGCGTTTGCAGCGGGATTGTTGTGGTAGCCGAGATGAACGGACGGACCGTCGGAGCAGATTTCGCCGACCTCGCCGGGGGCGGCGTCCTGCAAGTTGGCGTCGATCAGCCGCAGGCCCATATGGCTGGCGGGCGTGCCAACCGAGCCGGCAACACGTTCCGGATCGTCGGTCGGACGGGTGTAGGTTTGATAGCCGGTCTCCAGCATGCCGAGGAGTTCGAGCAGCACGCCCGGGGCAATGCGGCGCCAGGCGCGGATCGTTTCCACGGGGGCGGATGCGCCGCCGCTGACGACGATGCGAAGGCTGGAGACGTCGCGCTGGGCGACATCCGGTTCCTGAAGGATCGCAGTCAGGGAGGCGGGCGCAGTCGGTATGTAAGTGACCTGTTCGCGCTCGATAATGTCCAGCGCGGCGCGCGGCTGGAAGCGCTCAAGCAAGACGACACGGGCGCCGGCAAGGACAGACTGCACGATCGTGAGGTAGCCCCAGTTCAGACAGACCGGCAGCCAGGCGAGCATGGTATCGTTCGGACCGAGTTCCAGATCCCCATTCAGGATGCGGGCGGCCGAGAGCGTGGTGTTGTGGCTGTGCATCACGCCTTTGGGATTGCCGGTGGTTCCGGATGTAAAGGCCATGCGCATCACGGCGTCGGCGTGCTGACGCACCGGGACGAAGCCAGTGGGCGGACCCGATTGGGCGATCGTGTCATCCAGGCTGATCATGCCGGGGCGTGCAGCGCCGCGGATCACGCCGATGAGTGAAAGGCTGGGCAACACCGAACGCAGTTCATCGGCCATTGCAAGGTGATCGAAGCCACGAAATTCAGCGCAGCAGATCAGCATCTTGGCGCCGGCGAAGCGTAGCATGTATTCAAGTTCGCGCCGGCGAAAGTCCACGCCGAGTGTAACGGCGATGGCAGCGAGACGCTCCAGGGCGAAGAAGACGAAGGCGAATTCGAACCAGTTTGGCATCTGGATGGCGACCACATCGCCCTCGTTGATACCCAGCACGCGAAGACGCGCGGCGACGCGGTCGATGCCGTCCGCAAGCTGGCGATAGTCGATGCGGGTCTTGCCGTCGGTCAGGGCCTCGCGGTCTGGCATTTCCTCTACCCGGCTCGCGAGGACGGCGGCAAACCCATCATCGGTCCACAGGCCGGAATCGCGCCAGCGCCTTGCAACAGCTGGCGTCAGTCGCGTTTCAAAAGCCATGACGCTGCCTCCGTTGTTCAGGCGGCAATGATCTGTCCGCCATCGACTTGCAGCACCTTTCCCGTAATGTAAGCACCATCCGGTCCCGCGAGGAAACACACCACGCGGGCGATTTCCTCCGGCCGGCCGATACGGCGGAGCGGGATCTGGCGCACGATGCGCTCGGAGGTTTGCTCGCCCCACTCGGCCATGGCGGCGCGGCCCATGTCGGTATCAGCAAGGCCGATCGCGACGGCGTTGGCGCGGATGCCGTGGCGCGCTTCTTCCTTTGCCACCACGCGAATCAGTGCCTCCAGCCCGGCTTTTGCAGCGGCGCCCTGGGCGTTGCGGGCCTGGCACATCTGCGCGGCGATGGAGGAGACCGCGACGAGGCTTCCGCCGCCCGCGCGGCGCAGATGCGGCACCGCGGCGCGGCAGAGATAGAACGCGCCCGAGAGATCGACGGCGATGTAACGATCCCACTCCTCCGGCGTGATGGCAACGATTTCACGCCACGTCCCCATGGCTCCGGCGGCGTGGATCAGAACATCGATCTGTCCGAAACCCGCGATGACACGCTCGACCGCGTCTGCAACGGCGCGGGCATCGGCAAGGTCGGCTTGCAGGGGCAGCACGGCCCGGGCGTGCGCACCAATTAGGCGGCGCGTTTCCTCCGCGGCTTCCTGATTCGTGTGATAGATGAACGCGACATCGGCGCCCTGCCGGGCGAGTTCCGCGCAGACTGCCCGGCCGATGCCCCGGCTGCCGCCCGTTACCAGAGCCTTCTTGCCGCTGAAAAGATCGTCGCTCATACGGTCAGATACCGGCTGCGAATTTCGGCGGCTTCAGCGTGGAACTTATCGGGCGGCGCGGCATAGACGATTTTTCCTTTCACCATCACCTGCATCTCGTGCGCCACCTGTTCGACGAGACCCACATTCTGTTCGACCAGCAAGACGGCTACGCCGGATTTGCTCAGGTGGTCGATGGCGCTGCTCAATTGACGGACCATAATGGGTGCAAGGCCTTGCGTTGGTTCGTCGAGTAACAGCACGGCCGGATCGCTGACCAGTGCGCGCGCGATCGCCAGCATCTGCTGCTCGCCCCCGGAGAGGGTGATGCCGCGGGCGGTTGCACGCTCGGCAAGTGACGGGAACAATTGGAATAATCTGGATATCGGCCATTGCCGCGCGGGTTTGCGCTCGGCGACACGGATGTTCTCCATGACGGTCAATTCGGGGAAGATCAGTCGCCCTTCCGGAACATAGGATATGCCGGCACGCGCGACGCGGTGTGCCGGCCAGCCCCCGATATCGGCGCCATGGAGCAGGATGCGGCCGGCGCTGAGGGGGACGAGGCCCATGATGGTGCGGAGGGTCGTTGTCTTGCCGACGCCGTTACGGCCGATGATCGCAGAGACGCGGCCGGGCTCGGCCAGAAGATCGATCCCGTGCAGGATATGGCTGGTGCCGTAATGTGCGTGCACACCCTCCAGGGTCAGCATCAGCCGGTCTCTCCCAGATAGGCGCGCTGGACCCCGGTGTCGGCGCGGACGACCTCCGGCGGACCTTCGGCGAGCACGGCACCGCGATGCAGCACAGTGATTGCGTGCGCGAGGCGAAATACGACCTCCATGTCATGCTCGACCAACAGCACGGCCACGGATTGGCGGGACAGAAGGTTCGCGAGGATTTCGACGGTCTGGGCTGTTTCCTCGACAGAGAGTCCCTGGGTAGGTTCGTCGAGCAGGAGTACACGTGGCGATTGGGCGACGGCCATGGCGAGTTCAAGCAAGCGCTGATCGCCGTGGGACAGCAGACCGGCTGTGCGGTTAGCGACCGCGGTCAGGCCCAGTTGCTCGAGCGCGGCATCGGCGCGCGTCGAGGCATCGGCGAATACGGCACGGGCGCCCAGCATGCGGGCACGGCGCGGGTCCTTCGCCTGGGCTGCGAGACGCACATTTTCATACGCGGTCAGACCCTTGTAAATCGAGGTGATCTGAAACGTGCGAGAGATGCCGAGCTGACAGATTTCGTACGATGACCGTCCCGCGAGCGACGTGCCGTTGAAGATGATGTCTCCCGCGCTGGGCGGAAACGTGCCGGCGATGATGTTGAACAAGGTCGATTTTCCGGCGCCGTTGGGACCGATAATGGCCCTTACCTCCTTCTCCGCGAGGCAGAGCGAGACGTCGCGTACGGCGGTCAGGCCGCCGAAGCTTTTGGAGACGGCGTGCAGCTCAAGCAGTGGCATGCGGAACGGTGACTTGCTTCGGCAGCCGCCCACGGCCCGCGCTCAACAGACCCCATATGCCCTGGGGTGCAAAAAGAACGAAGCCGATGAACAGGAGCCCGAAGAACAGGGCCCAGGATTTGGTGTAGGCGCTGAGAATCTGCGAGGCGATCAGGAAGAATGCTGCGCCGAGGATCGGACCGGTCAAGGTGCCTTGTCCTCCTACGATCACCATAATCAGGACCTGGCCGGACAGGAGCCAGAACAGCAGCTCGGTGTTGGCGAAGCCGGCGAAGGGCGCGTAGAGCGCGCCGGCGAGTTCCCCCAGGCCGTAGCTGATGGCGACGACGGCGATTTTGTAGCCGCGCGCGTTGTAGCCGAGAGCGCGGGTTTTGGTTTCATTTTGGCGAATGCCCTGTAGCACCGCGCCGAAGGGCGATGACACGAGCTTGCGGCAGAACAGATACGCGGCCGACAGGCAGAACAGGGCGAAGAAGTAGAAGCCGATATGCGTGGTCAGGCTGGAGAAGCCGAGCGGCCCGGGGCGGCGCGGAATCCCGGCGAGCCCGTCGGAAGCGCCCGTCACGGCGGTCCATTTGAAAGCGATGGCATAGAGAAGCTGTGCAAAGGCGAGCGTCAGCATGGAGAAAGAGACGCCCGTGGCCACTGTGCAGACCCAGCCGATGCCGATCCCGACAGCACCGGCGAAAATTGCGGCCACCGGCACCGCGAAGATCATCGGGGTGGCTGTATGCAGCAGGATGTTGCCGCAGGCGTACGCTCCAAGTCCGTAGGCGGCGGCATGGCCGAACGACACCAGCCGCGTATAGCCGACGAGCAGATCCAGGCTCATGGCGAAGAGGCCGAGAATCAGGATCTCGGTCAGGATTGTCAGTGCGAAGAGAGGAAGACCGGCGGGGAGGACCGCGAGAACCATCACCACAACGAGCAGCGAGCGCCTGCTCAGCACGGCTCAGACCGCATGGCCGAGGAGCCCGCGCGGGCGCGTTATCAGCACCAGCAGCATCAAAAGATACGTGGAGGCCAGGGCAAAGTCGGGCAGGTAATATTCGCCGAAGACCTGGACGAAGCCGACGAGAAGGGAGGCGACAAGGGAGCCGGTGAAACTACCCATTCCACCGATGATGACGATGACGAAGGCGTCTATGATCGTTGTTGCAGCGAGGCTGAGAGTGGCGGTGAGGAGCGGGGCGGCGAGGACGCCGCCGAGTCCGGCGAGGCCACAGCCGATGGCGAAAACCGCCAATCGCACGAGGCCCACATCCGTGCCGGTTGCGTGCACCATTTCCGGGATCTGCGCAGTGGCACGGATGAGCAGCCCGAGGCGCGTCCGGACGAGGAATTGCCAGAGTGCGACCGCGACGGCGGCGGCGAAGACGATCAGGAAGAGCCGGTAGATCGGAAAGGGCTGGTCGAGCAGGAAGACGATGCCGCGCAGCGAGGGGGGCGGCGAGAAGGAGAGCGGGTTATTTCCCCAGAGCAGACGCGCTGTCTCACCGACGGCGAGCGCCAGACCAAACGTGACCATCAGGAAAGCACTGTCGTCGCGACGATACAGACGGCGGAGCAGACCGAGTTCGAATAGCGCGCCAAGGGCCGCGACGACCAGAGGCGCAACGATCAAGGCAACCCAAAAGCTGCCGGAGACGCGCGCGGCGGTGTAGCCCACGAAAGCACCGAGCATAAACAGGGTGCCGTGGGCGAAGTTGACGACGCGCATAATGCCGAAAATCAGCGTCAGGCCGACGCCCAGGAAGAACAACAATGCGGCTTCAGACAGCGCGTTCAGACACTCGACGAGAAGGAACCCGGCGAAATCAATCGTCATAGGTTTCCTTGCGACAGGCGGGCGTCACCTGATCGGCGGGGAAGATGTCGATGACCTGCGGCAGGAGCTGCGCGGAATCGGCGACCTTCGCCACTTTCACCATAAAGCCCTGTTGGACCGCCTGGTGGTCGCAGGCCCGCACGCCGATATGACCCTTGATGTTGTCTATCGCAACCTTTTCGAGCGCGGGGCGCAGCTTCTCCGGCTCGATGCTACCCGCTGCCTCGATGCCGGCGGCCAAGACCTGGCAGGCCTGCCATTGTTCGCCTTCGTAAATGTCCGGCAGCGCGCCGTCATGAGCCCGTTGCCAATCAGCAACGAACTGCTCGTTGACCGGGTTGTCGATGGTGCAGCAATACCGCGCGGCGCCCGCCAGCCCGAGTGTCGCATCACCAAGGGTGCGCACCGAGGCAAGATCCACAGTGGAGGTCAGGATCTGCATTTTCTCGCCCAGGCGGTATTCGTATGCCTGCTGGAGAAACGCGTTATTGTCGTCGCCCGCGAGTACAAGAAAGACAGCGTCAGCGCCTGACTGCCGGATCTTCAGGACATAACTGGAGAAATCCTTGGTGCCGATGGGTGAAAAGACCGCACCTACGAAGTTGCGGTTTGCCTGCTTCACCAGATTCTGGAAGGAATTAACGGTGTCATGGCCCCACGCATAATCCATGCCGATAGCGTAGAACGACTTGTACGACGCATGCCGGAGCCAGAGCGCGACGGTACGCGTGTCCATCGGGCCGGAGGTGTTGGCGCGAAAGAAGTTGGGCACAAAAGCAGACGCCGTGAGCCGGCCATCGCCATTATCGGAGGAGACAAAGATTGCGTTCCAGTCCGCGAGCTTCGGCACCACCGCGAGCGCCTCTGACGACAGAGTCATGCCCATGAGCAGGCGCGCATGGTAGCGCTCGACCATTTCGACCGCGTTGCGAACGCAGGTGGCAGGATCACCGGCGGTATCTTCGATGATATACTCGATCGGGCGGCCCAGCAGGCCGCCTTTGGCGTTTTGCACTTTGGTAAAGTATTCGGCGCCGCGTTTCATTTGCTGTCCGATAGGACCGAGCGCGCCGGTCAGCGCGCACGGCATTGCGATCTGGATGGCATCGGCGGCCCGGCCGTAACGCAGCGGTATGGCTGCCGCGGCACCCGCGGCGAGTGTGGTGGAGAGAACGGATCGCCGAGAGATTGTGCCGGTCATTATGGAGCCTCCCACATCCGTTCGGGCGGATGCTCAATTTATCGATTGCAGAGAGCATGCCGGATTGCCACGAGGTCCGCAATTGCCACGAGGTCTGCAAGAGAGCGGGGCAGAGGTTGGGAGCACCTTTTTTGCCCGCTTGTCGTCGCGGCTGAGTTGTGTCGCGCGGCGCCTGCCGCTCCTTCCCGTCAACATACGCAACCCTCGAACGAGCCTCATTGTAACAATTGAGGTGCAGCATGGAGCATGGCGTATCGAGAGCGGTGGCAGGCTGAGATTGCCGAGCTGCAGAGCATCTTGTCTGGGTTTGACTTAAAACTGGAGTGCAAGTGGGGAAAGCCCTGCTACACAGCGGGTGGAAAAAACGTCGTCATCATTTAGGGCTTCAAAGAATATTGCGCGTTGGGCTTCTTTCAGGGTGCGCTGCTGAAGGACCCGAAGAAGCTGCTGGTACAGCTCGGGCACGTTCAGGCAGCGCGGGTGATGAATTCACCAGCGCCAGGGGAGATTGCGACCAAGGCGGCCACCATCAAGGCCTACGTGCGCGAGGCCGTGACGGCCGAGAGGGCCGGAATGAGGGTCGAGACGAAGCCCCCGGAGTTTTCCGTGCCCGAGGAGTTGAAGGAGAAGTTCCGCAACGATCCGCGGTTCAAGCGCGCGTTTGAAGCGCTGACGCCGGGACGCCAAAGGGGATACCTGTTTCATTTCGCCGGCGCGAAGCAGTCCAGGACGCGCACCGCGCGGATCGAGAAAGCGATGCCTGCAATCTTCGAAGGACGAGGGTTCCTGGAGCGGCGATAAGCCGATCAAGGCGATCTGCCGCGAGCTGAGGGTCTCGCGGAAGGTGGTGCGGAAGGTACTGCGATCGGAGGCGACCGAGTTTCACGACGAGCGCGGCGGAGCAGCCGATGCCGCGGATCGGCCCATGGCAGGACACGCTGGATCGGATACTGGAATCGAATGAGACCAAGCCGGTGCGCGAACGGTTGATGTTAATCCGGGTCTTCGAGGCGCTCCGCGGGCTCGGTTACGAAGGCGGCTACGATGCTGTGCGGTGCTATGCCCGGGTTTGGCAGCGCGATCGGGCGGCGAGCTCTGCCGGCGCATTCATTCCGCTCAGTTTTGCTCCTGGTGAGGCGTATCAGTCGACTGGAGCCATGAGGTGGTACTGATCAACGGCGCCGCGGTGACGGTAAAGGTGGCGCATGTCCGGCTATGCCACAGCCGGATGCTGTTCGTGCGGGCCTATCCGCGCGAGAGCCAAGAAATGGTATTCGACGCGCATGACCGCGCCTTCGCCTTTTTCAAAGGCGCCTGCACGCGCGGCATCTACGACAACATGAAAACCGCCGTGGAGACCATCTTCGTTGGCCGCGAGCGTGCCTACAACCGACGCTTCTTGCGGATGTGCAGCCACTATCTGGTCGATCCAGTCGCCTGCAATCCAGCCTCGGGGTGGGAGAAGGGACAAGTCGAGAACCAGGTTGGCGTGGTGCGGGAACGCTTCTTCACGCCCCGGCTTCGGGTGAAGACCTATGAAGAACTGAACGCCTGGCTAGTGGACCAGTGCGTCACGTATGCCAAGGCGCACCACCATCCAGAGCTGCGAGACCATACGGTCTGGCAGATGTTCGAGGCGGAACGTCCCAGCCTGGTGGCGTATGCCGGGCGCTTCGACGGGTTCCACGCGGTGCCTGTGGCGGTCTCCAAGACCTGCCTGGTTCAGTTCGACAGGAACAAATACTCGGTCTCGGCACGGGCGGTGGGGCGACCGGTGGAGATTCGTGCCTATGCCGAGCGGATCGAACTACGCGAGGACGGCCGGGTCGTCGGCGATCACTGCCGCTGCTTTGGACGCGACCAGACGGTGTTCGATCCCTGGCACTACGTGCCGGTTCTGGCTCGCAAACCCGGTGCGCTGAGAAACGGCGCGCCCTTCAAGGACTGGGTGCTGTCCGCCGGGTTGGAGCGGGTCCGCCGCAAACTTGCGGGCGCGGCGGACGGCGACCGCCAGATGGTCAACATTCTCACCACAGTGCTGACTGACGGCCTGCCCGCGGTCGAGGCAGCTTGCCTGGAAGCGCTCCAAGAAGGTGTCCACTCCTCTGACGTTATCATCAACATCCTGACCCAGCGCCGGGAGCCGGCACCGCCGCTCACCATCACCACACCGGACGCATTGCGGCTGCGCCATGCGCCTGCCGCTGACTGCACGCGATACGACATCCTCAGGAGTGTCAACTGATGGAACGTGCCGAGATCCTGGCGACGATGTCCGAGTTGAAGCTTTATGGAATGAAAGCGGCATTTGACGAGATCATCAGCATCGTAGTGAAACGCCAGCATGAACCGCAGCGCATCATTGGCGACCTGTTGACTGCGGAGATCAGCGAAAAGCAGGCACGCTCGATCAAGTATCAGATCGCCACCGCCAAGCTGCCGCTGGCCAAGGATATCGACGAGTTCAGCTTCGACGGCACGCCGATCAACGAGACCCTGGTACGGGACCTTTCGGCGGCGACTTCCTGGCGCATCAACGCAACGTCGTGCTGGTCGGCGGCACCGGCACCGGAAAGAGTCATCTTGCGATCGCAATCGCCCGCGCCTGCATTCGTGGCGGCGCCAAGGGCCGGTTCTTCAATGTGGTCGATCTGGTCAACAAGCTGGAGGCCGAAGCGCGCTCCGGACGCCAGGGGCGCCTGGCCGACTATATTTGCCGCAAGAACTTTGTCGTGTTCGACGAACTCGGCTATCTGCCGTTCGCGCAAGCTGGCGGGCAGTTGCTGTTCCATCTGGTGAGCCGCCTCTATGAGCAGACGTCGGTGGTTGTGACGACAAACTTGGCATTCGGTGAATGGCCGAGCGTGTTCGGCGACGCCAAGATGACGACGGCGCTGCTCGACCGCCTGACCCACCATTGCGACATTGTCGAGACCGGCAACGAAAGCTGGCGCTTCAAGAATTGGGGCTGATCCACCAGACGCCGTCCTGTTTGAGCCTGGCGCGGTGCTCGTCGCCGTCAATCGGGATAGGGGGGACGCCTCGCGATGCCACCCCTCCCACACCACCGGGCATACGGGTCCGTACCACGGCGGTTCGGCGGATTAAGCGCTTGCGATCGTTTCCATAGCGACAAGTCCATGAGCCTTGAAGCGTTTGTTGGTGAAGGCGCGATGCAAAGCGCTCGACGAGCTCAGTCGCCACGGTCCCTTTGGGCTGAAGATGGCCGCACTGGCCACCCTCTCGGAGACCTTCAGGCGATTGAGTTCCCTGTAGCGTCTGCCACGCGTCTTCCACTGGACCCAGACGACGCAACGCAAGCGCCGTCGTGTCCAACCGTCCAGCGATTCCAACTCGCGCAGTTGGCTGAAGCCGAAATATCCGGCCCATCCCCGCAGCAGCGCATAGGCGCTAACGTAACTCCTCTTGCGCTCGGGAATCCTTTCTGATTCCAGAATGCGATGACGCGCGATTCGCTGCACAACCCGGACTGGTTGACCCTCGTGGCCCGCCTCGGCGGGGCGGTGCACCTGGCCGCCACCGCCCGACAGACCAGGGCCTTCCTGCGCTGCCGAGAGATCGCCACCCCGGTTGACCTGCTCCGCCTCGTGCTCGCCTACTGCCTGAGCCAGCATGGCCTGCGCTCCACCGCCGGATGGGCCTGCGCCGTCGGGCTTGTCGACATCTCCAATGTCGCCTTGCTGCAGCGTTTGCGCCGCTGTGGCGACTGGCTCGCCCTGCTGATCGGTGAGGTGCTCGCCAGGCGCGCGCCACAGGCCAGCCGCGGGCGCATGATCCGCATCATCGATGCAACCGCCGTACCCAAGGCCCGCAAGGCGGCCAGCACGACCAACAAGCTCTGGCGCATCCACAGCGCGTTCGATCTTCCCAGCGAGCGCTTCGGGCATTTCGAGCTGACCGATCAAAGCGCGGGCGAGCGGCTCGACCGGATCCCCGTCGTCCTGGGCGAAATCCGCCTCGCCGACCGGGTCTATCTCAAGCCGCCTCGCATTGCCGCCGTGCTCGAGGCCGGCGCCGATGTGGTGGTGCGGACCGGCTGGCGAGCGGCGCGTTGGCTGGACGCCGAGGGCAAGCCCTGGACCTGATCGCCACGCTGCGCACGGCGCCGGGTGGGCTGATTGACCAGGCCATTTGGCTGGGTCGCAAATCCGCGCCGGCGCTGAAACTCCGTCTGGTTGCGATCCGCAAACCCGACGCTGCCGCCAGCGAGGCCCGCCGCAAGGCGCGACGCGCAGCGCGAACGATATCAGATCTCCGATGCAACGCTGATTGCCGCCGACTGGGTGATGCTGATCACCTCGCTGGGCCCGGCGGAATTCTCCGCTCAGGAGGTGTTGTCGCTGTACCGGCTGCGCTGGCGAATCGAACTCGGGTTCAAGCGCCTGAAAAGCCTCATCGGCCTGCACGGACCGCCCGGCACCGATGAACGCTCGGCCCGGCCCTGGTTGCTGGCCCATTTGCTGATGATCTTGTTGCTCGAGCCGCTGGTCGATGAGCTCGAGGACTCTCCCCGCTCGGCCCTCGCCGCCTGACCAGCCCCGGCTGCTGGCGACTGCTGCGCCAGTTGGTGCGAACCGCCTTGCAGGCCGTTGTGCCTCAGCCCTCGATCGCTTGCTTACGAGCCGGCCGTCTCGGTCCTGCGCCGCCACTGGCACGAGCCAAGGCGCAAAAAGCGAGTGTATCAGCTGATGGTTGAATTATGTTAGCGCCTATGCGCTGCTGTGGGTTCAGGTCGGTGATCATCCGCTGAAGGCTCACCCCGCGATGTCGCCGTGTCAGCTCGCGGACCCTGTCCTTGAACCGGGCCAGCGCCTTGTCGGCGATGCGGCGCCGCGGCTGCTCCTCGTCCGTGACCGTGAACCCAAGAAACGAGCGTTTCCACGGCCGGGCGACGGCACTCTTCTGCACGTTGACCTGAAGCTTGAGGCGTCGCTCGATGAAGCGAGTGAGGCTCGCCATTACGCGCAGTCCGGCCTGCTCACTGCGGACATAGACGTTGCAGTCATCCGCATAGCGCACAAACCGGTGCCCACGACGTTCAAGCTCGCGATCCAGTTCATCCAGCACGAGGTTCGACAGCAGCGGCGAGAGCGGACCACCTTGCGGCGTCCCCTCCTGGCTGGCTTCGAACAGCCCGTCCGCCAACACGCCAGCGGTCAGGTAGCTTCGCACCAATCCAAGCACCCGCCAGTCGGAAACGCGCGCGGCCATGCGAGCCATCAGCCTGTCGTGATTGACCCGGTCAAAGAACTTCGCCAGATCGATGTCGACGACGAACTGGTAGCCTTCGGTGACATAGGCTTGCGCCTGTGCCACCGCTTGATGGGCGGAGCGCCCCGGGCGGAAGCCGTAGCTATGCTCGCTGAACGTCGGGTCCCACAGCGGTTGCAGCCGCTGCAGCACCGCCTGCTGGGAAGCCCGAGGTTGCGTATCCCGCCGTCCGGCTTCGGGATTTGCACCCGACGTACCGGTTGCGGCTGATAGCATCCTCGCAGCAGTTGATCTTCGATCTCCGGCCAGTGCGCTTTGAGAACGCTCGGGAGTTGGCGGACGGACGCGAGGCTTCACCTCGGCCCGGCATCGGCAAGTCCAGCATCAGTTGGATTGGCGGTCGCGGTATGGTCATGAGACGCCCGAGCTACTTGCCCTCTCCTTCAACCCCTTCTCGGGGACCGTTCGGGCCTTCAGACACCGAGGCGGCCTACTACGCCCTCTGCTGACTTCTGCACCGCGGTCAGGTGGCCTTGCGACCGCCTCAGTCCGTCGGCTTTGCTTGCGGACACGGCGCAGATCTCCTGGGGTAAGCCCAGCTTCCTTCCCCGCACATCCGCCGGATTTACAGTCGCGGCCCTTAATGGATATGGACTTCGCGGCATGCTGCCCGCTCGTCCGGCCGTTGCTGCCTCGTATCCGCTTGCTGTTCGTCGGATCACGGGTTCGCTCCACGCTTCCTTCAGACGGTCCCTCGCGGTTCCTTGCGCTTCGCTCGTGCTTCACCTCCATCAGGTTGCACAAGGGACTTTCACCCCCAGGACGCTGGGCATGCCCAGCACACAGCACGCTGCGCGCCGCCTTCGGCGATGGCCTACGGCCATGCTTGACTGCGCCTGTGCCCGACGCCTCGGGGACATCAGGCCGGGATAAAGAAACGGCCCCCGTCAGCCGAACAAAGAAACATTGTTTGCTGCAGACAAATCCGTAACGAAAGGGGTCCCTTTTGCGTGCCGATAGGGGGTCCTTTTTGCGAGCCGATTGACACAGCAGCCGGAAAGCCCGGCACCGCCGAACCGCCGATCCCCCGGCTTCTCATCATTGAACGCCTTCGTCGCGTGATTGAGCGCAGAGCGAAATCAAGCGGGTTTGGGTGTCTCACCATTGGCCGCTGCCCGACAGCTGCCCAGCGCGAATTGGGCTTGGCCCGAGCCCTAACAGAACCCATCACCCGTCTGCCAGTTCAAACTGTGCCCGCGCTCTGAAACTGCTCGATCTCACGCTGCGAGAAACCGAGCTCACCCAAGATGGCCGAGGTGTGTTCTCCGAGCGCCGGAACCGGATCCATGCGTGGCTCGAACGCATCAGAGCCCGCAGGCGGCAGCAATGCCGGGAGCGAGCCGACGGGTGAGCCGATCGTCCGCCAGCGACTGCGCGCCGCGAGTTGCGGATGCGCCCACAGTTCGGACATGTCGTTGACGCGGGCGTTGGCTATTCCGGCATTGTCCAGCCGTGCCATCGCTTCGGCTGCGGTCAGGGAAGCGAAGGCCTGTGTGATAAGGTCGGTGAGCGCGCCGCGGTTGGCGACACGCTGGATGTTGGTTGAGAAGCGCGGGTCCGTTGACAGCTCAGGGTGCTTGAGCACGGATCTGCAGAAGATCTCCCACTCGCGCTCGTTTTGAAGCCCCAGCATGACCGTCTTGCCGTCCCCGGCCGGAAACGGACCGTACGGAAAGATGGTGGCGTGCGCGGCGCCGCTGCGCGGCGGCGGCGGCTGACCCTCGAACGCATAATAGAGGGGAAAGCTCATCCATTCGCCGAGCGACTCCAGCATCGAGACCTCGACCCGGCTGCCGCGGCCGGTGCGGCCGCGCATCAGCAGCGCGGTCAGGATGCCGCTGTAGGCGTACATGCCCGCCGCGATATCCGCGATCGAGGGCCCCGCCTTGCAGGGCTGCTCGGGCGTGCCCGTGACGGATAGGAGACCCGCCTCGCTCTGTATTAACAGGTCATAGGCCTTGCGGTCCCGGTAGGGACCGTCCGCGCCGTAGCCGGAGATGTCACAGACGATCAGCCGGGGATGACGCGGCCGGAGCGCCGCGTCGGACAGGCCAAGCCGGGCAGCGGCGCCCGGAGCGAGATTCTGCACGAGCACGTCGGTCTTCTCCAGCAGACGCGCCAGGATGTCGCGCGCTTCCAGCTGCTTGACGTCGAGCGTCAGGCTCTGCTTGGAGCGGTTGCACCAGACAAAGTGCGAGGCTATGCCGCGCACCCGATCGTCGTAGGCGCGGGCGAAATCGCCCACGCCAGGGCGTTCCACCTTGATCACCCGGGCACCAAGATCGGCGAGTTGCCGTGTGGCGAACGGAGCGGCAATCGCGTGCTCCAGCGTCACCACCGTGATGCCGTCCAGCGGCTGGTCGGCCGTGCTCACGGCCGGATATCCATTACGCCGAACTCCGCGTCTGCCTGCATAGTGAGGAAGCCCTCGGCATCTTGCGCCCAGACCTTCGCCGATCTGCCGCTCGCTTCGGGCTCGCCGCACACGGTGAACGGCGCGACGTCGAACAGCGGGCGCATGGCGCGGAACGAAAATCGCGTCAGCGGCGCCGGCATGTTGCGCCGCAACAGATCCACCAGCAGCGTCGCAATCAGCGGACCATGCACGATCAGACCGGGATAGCCTTCGACCTCCGTCACGTAGCGCCGGTCGTAGTGAATGCGATGGCCATTGAAAGTCAGCGCGGAATACCGGAACAGCAGCACGTCGTCTGGGACGATGTCCCGGCGCCACGCGGCCTGCGCCGGCGCAGGGCGTGGCGCCGCGGCCGCTTCGTTCGGGGCCGGCGCCTCACGATAGACGATGTCGTGTTCCTCGATCAGGGCAAGGCCGTCCTCGCCTGCGATATCGTGGCGCACGAGCACGAAGATGAGCGGTCCGGTGCGCCCCTCCTTGTGGCTCACATCGGCGATGGTCGAGGTTCGCCGGATCGCCTCGCCCACACGCAACGGATGGTGGAATTCGAACCGCCCGCCCGCCCACATACGGCGCGGCAAAGGGACAGGCGGCAGGAAGCCGCCGCGCTTCGCGTGGCCGTCGGGCCCCAACTCGGATTGCCGATCGAGCGGCAGGAAATACAGCCAGTGCCAGAGCGGCGGCAAAGGATCACCGTCGTGCGGGCGCGGGTCCTCCCGATCGAGCGTGGCCGACAGCGCCGCGACCGGCGCCTTGGTGACCGTGTCCTCGATCAACTCGCTCCGACCGATCCAGGTTCGTAGGTGGTCTGCATCAAGCGCCATCGTCATGCCTCCGTGCGCGATTGCAACGCCAGGACGCGGTCCACCATCTCGCCGGAAAGACCGCAGTAGTTCGCGGGATCGAGCAGCGCCGCGAGCTGTTTGCGATCCATGTGTGCGCTGATCTCGGGATTGGCGGCGAGCAGATCGAGGAACGTGCCCTTGCCCGCGATCACATCGCGGCAGATGTCGTAGACGAGGTCGTGCGCGCGCTGCCGGCCGAGCGCGGGACCGAGGCCCATCATCACGGCTTCCGAGACAACCAGTCCCTTGGTCAGGTCGAGATTGGCGCGCATCCGCGCCGGGTCCACCTGTAGCCCGCCGATTAGGAACCGCGCTTGCGCGAGCGCGCCGGCGGAGAGGCAGAAAATTTCGGGAAGCGCGATCCACTCGATCTCCCAGGGACCGGTGGAACGCTCGTGATCCTCGACCATCGCGTCGAGCAGCGCGGCGACGTTCTGGCGCACCATCGCGGCGCAGGCATGGATGTAGTTGGACGAGATCGGGTTGCGCTTCTGCGGCATGGTGCTGCTGCTGCCGCGGCCCTGTGCGAAGGGTTCGTAGACCTCCTCCACCTCCGTCTGCATCATCAGCTTCACATCCATGCTGATCTTGCCGAGCGTGCCGGTGATGAGGCCGAGGAAGCAGCCGACCTCTGCGATGCGATCGCGCATGGTGTGCCAGGCGATCTCCGGCTGCCCGAGCCCGAGTTCGCGCACGAGCCCTTCCTGCACCTTTAATCCCTCTGCGCCGAGCGAGGCGAGCGTGCCGGTCGCACCGCTGAACTCGCCGACCAGCACCCGCGGGCGCAACTCGGCAAGTCGTTGCAGATGCCGCTGGAAACCCGCCAACAGAACGGCGCATTTGTAACCGAAGGTGATCGGCGTGGCCTGCTGGAGGTTGCTTCGCCCGGCCATCGGCGTGGCGCGGTATTTCGCGGCGAGGCCCGCAAGCGAGATGGCGATCGCGTGCAGGTCCTGCTCGACCAGCACCAGCGCGTCGCGGATCTGCAGGATGGTCGCCGTATCGGTGATGTCCTGGGTTGTGGCGCCCCAATGGCACCACTCCCCAAGCCCGTTCCGGCACAGCCCGACAAGCTGCTGGACCACTGGCAGCACGGGATAGCCGATGCGCTCGGTCTGGTTCTTGAGCAGGGCCATGTCGTACGCGCCGGCATCGCAATGGCGGCAGATTTCCTCCGCGGCATGTGCCGGGATGACACCCAGGCGTCCTTGCACCCGGGCCAGCGCTGCCTCGACATTCAGGTAGTACTGCACGCGGCTTTCGTCGGAGAAGATCCCGCGCATCGCCTCGGTGCTGAAGATGTCGCGGAACACCGCGGAGTCGAATGCACTGGCGTTCATCGGCGTCACTCCCACTCCTCCAGAAGTTCAAGGGCCTTGCCGGTGGTGGTCGGTCCGAACACGCCGACGACGAAGGCCACGGCCAGCCAGCAGCCGGCGATGTAGATGAAGACCGGAAGATAGCCGGCTGCCATGAAGATCGTGCTGACGATGAACGGGCCGACGACATTGGCCAGGCGCCCGACGCCATAGCTGAGCCCCATGCCGGAGCATCGGGCGGCGGTCGGGAACAGCTCGGGGGTGTAGGTATAGAGGCCGACGGCCATCGCCTGGATTGATGCCACCACGAGCGCGCCGCACAGCACGATGAAGACCGGCTGGGCAGACAGGCCGAAGCCCATGCCGCAGACCGCGATCAGCACGGCATCGATGGTGATGAACCATTTGCGCTCGAACCGCTCGACCAGATCCGAGGCGATCAGAGCGCCGACCGGACTGCAGATCGCGATCAGGCTCGTGTAGCTGAGCGATTCGACGACGGAAAAGCCGTGCTTGACCAGCAAGGTCGGAACCCACGCGACGAAACCGTAGAACCCGAGCGTCTGGAAGATCCACACCAGCAGCAGCATGATCGTGCGTGCACGATTGCGCGGCGCGAACAGGGAGCCGAACGTTTTTTCGGTCTGCCGCGCCTCGCGTGTTTCCGACGGAATCGAGGCAAGCGCCCCGTACTTGCGGGCTTCCGCCTCAAGCTCGTCGATCACCGCGCAGGCCCGCGCGATCTGGTTGCGCACTGCGTACCAGCGCGGGCTTTCCTTCATCCGCACGGCCATCAGGATCGCGAAGATCCCGAGCCCGCCCCAGACGAAGACCAGCCGCCACCCCCAGGTTGCGGCTGGAACCGTGAAGCGTGCGACCCACGCGGTGGCCGGGATGCCGATAAGCCCGATGGTAACGATCCGGCCCATGTACTTGCCGCGCACACGTGCCGGGAAGAACTCGCTGACATAAGTGTTGGCGATGACCGTCATGGCGGACAGGCCGACCCCAGTCAGGAACCGGAAGGTCGCGAGCGATGCGATATTCCAGGAGATCGCATTCAGCAAGGAGAACAGCGCGTAGACGATGATGGCCACGATGAAGCCGCGCTTGCGCCCCATCACGTCGGCCACCCGGCCGCCGCTGACCGCGCCGAGGAACATGCCGCCGAAGCTCGCCGAAGTGATCAGCGCAACCGCGCTGACCGGGATACCCCAGGCCTTGATGAGGCCGGGCGCTGCAAAGGAGAATGTGTTGAGGTCCGCCAGCTCGAAGAAATAGGCAAAGGCAAGGGCGGCGATCGCCCAACGGTGCGCCGCGGTGATCGGCAGCCTGTCGAGCCGCCCGCTGAGATTGGAGAGAATTCCACTGTCTACGGTCAATTCCGTTTCCATCTTGCACATTCCTCATTCGCTCCGGCCTTGGACGCCGGTTTTCTCGCGGTAGAATCCGCTTGGAGCTTGCACGAAACTACTACGGCTTTCTGATAGCGAGGGGAATTGCAAAGAAGGCAACGACTGTTGCAGTTCCAGCAACAATTGCTTTTCGGGTGCCGCCCTCCGCCTGTTTGCTATTGCCGGCGCCCTGCCCGAGACGCCTCGGTTTTGGAGAGACGCTCGGCCAGAAGATCAAGCAGTTCCTGCGCCGCCGGCGCAGGGGCGAAGCCGCGGCGCAGAACGAGCCCCGTGGTGCGCTCGATCAACGGGTCGACCAGTCTGCGCACGACGAGGACCGGGTGCGCCCCGCGCGGCAATGCCATCCGTGGCACCACCGCGATGCCGAGCCCTGCTTCGACCAGGCCGAGGCTGCTCGAAAGATGCTCGGTCTCATATCGCCAGGCCGGGCTGATGTTGCGCGGGAGCAGGGCGCGGTCGAGGATCAGCCGGTTGCCTGACCGGCGCGAAACCCCGACCAGCCGCTCTCCCTCGAGCTCGCCCCAGCGCACCGCATTGCGCCGCGCTGCAAGCCTGTGATCGTGCCGGCAGGCAAGGACGAACGGATCCTGCCGCAGAGGACGGAACTCGATTTCCGGATGCTGCACGCCCTCCATTCCGACGCCGAACTCCACGGCGCCGCTGGCAACAGCGTCGGTCACGGCGTCGCCGGAAAGATCCATGATGCGGACCCGTATCTCGGGGAAGCGGCGGGCAAAGGCGGCGAGCGTTTCGGGCAGGAAGTAGTAGGCGGCGGTCGGGATGCAGGCGAGGGTCACCACGCCGCGGCGCCGCCCTGCAGTCTCCCTGATGCCGAGCAGGCTCTCCTCGAGTTCGTCGAGGAGCCGCCTTGCGCGGGGTAAGAACTCGCGCCCCGTCTGCGTCAGCGCAACACGCCGCGTGGTTCGCTCGAGCAGGTGGATTCCGAGCTCATCCTCCAGCGCCGTCAGACGCCGCGAGATCGCCGGCACCGACAGGTTCAGGGTCTCAGCGGCGGCGCTCAGTCCGCCGGCTTCGGCAACGGCCACGAAGGTGCGGAGCTGGTCGAGGTCGATCGGCACCGTGGCGGACCCTTGCGTGTTGCGCAAGACGCAACTATTCGGCGAACTCTTGAGTCCAGGCAAGTCGGGCCTGAACCTCGTTATTGCCGCCATCGTCCACTGGAACTCGACCTATGTTGCCGACGCGATCGATCACCTGCGCCGCCCATGCCTGGCTGTACCTCCCGAACTGCTCGCCCATACATCCCCGCTCACGTGGGAGCACATCGGCTTCTCGGGCGACTTCCTCTGGGGTCGCGCCGCCGCCATGGCGGGGCAGCGCCGGTCGCTGAACCTCAGCCAAGAAAGGATGGCGGCGTGACAACGCCAAGCAAGTTCCGCGAATGTTCGCTTTTAGCGTTGTTCAGATAACAACCGACGCTATGTCCTCTAACGGCGACAGGACGAACGCTGCCTGACAGTCGCGCGTCGAAATTACAACTGGTGCAGATGGACCTCGGGATAAACCTGACGCGCGAGGGCACGATTGTGGATGCGACGCTGATCGCCGCCCCGCCCTCGACGAAGAACCGCACGCGCACGCGGGACCCGGATATGAGCTCGAGCAAAAAAGGCAACCAGTGGCATTTCGGGATGAAGGCGCATTTCGGCGTCGATACGGCCCATGGGCTGGTGCATACAATGCAAGCCACCACCGGCAAGGTGTCCGACTACAGCATGTCAGAGACGTTGTTGCACGGCGAGGAAGCGACGGCGCACGGCGACCGGGGCTATGCCGATAAAACCCGCGAGCCTGACCGCCCCCGCGGTGAGGACGACGTGGGTCCACGCTGGTTTGTACCTTTCAAGCGCAGCAAGGGTTGCGAAACCACACCCGAACAGAAGCGTCTCAATCGCCTGCTGCCTGGGCTGCGGTCCGCGGTCGAACATCCGTTCCGAGTGCTCAAACGCCAGTTTGGCTATCGCGTGGTGCGCTATCGGGGACTGTTCAAGAATGAGCAGAACCTGTTCAGCCACTTCGCTTTGGTCAATCTGCATCTCGCCCGGAACCTGCTCAAACCAGCCTGACGGTCACCGGGGCGACCTCCGTCCAACAAACCCGACGTGACACCGGGATCGCCAGTAAAACAGCGATTCTCGCCCCCGGACACCGACAATGCACAGGCCGAACCAAGTCGCTCGCGGGCCCGCAGGCTGACCTCGCCAACTTCAACCCGACAGAAATAACCTGTTCAGAGGTTCCCTAGCTAGGAGCGGCGCTGTCGCGGCAAAGTGCCACGCCACAATGCACGGATGTCCGCATCACGCCGCGTCCCATTTTATCGCCAGCCCGCTGGCGCCGGGACACATCGAGCGGAATTCGTACCCGTCGATCCAGACCGTCTGGACATCGATAACCAGCCCGACCTGCTCCCCGGACGCAATATGTCGCTTCATCGCCCACATGACCTCCATGGCGAGCGGGGCCCTCCACACGAATATCGGGGCTGGGCTGACACCGCCGGGGCGTTAGCGTCCGGCCAAGTGGTGGAAATTCGGCGTGCGACCGGTGTGGCGCGAGAGTGTGGCTAAAGGCGGCCATCGGACCTGTTGGCTAAGGTGGAGTTGCGAGACCTCAACCCAGACCGGGAGACGATCCGATCCGAGGAGAGACTGGGCTTGTCCGAGCTGCTGGAGAAGGCCGGTGAGTGCGATTTTCCTGCGAACCGTGGCGGAAGGACTGTGCTGCAGCTGCTGGTGGTCGCCTGCCTGCTTCATGGCGGTCGCTTTTGCCCGCTAGGACCATAACTGCTGAAACCACAATAGAGGGCGTGATCCATGGGAGAATTGGCGCTCTCCAGAGCGCCTGCACCAAAAAGTACCTAACTTGTTGAGTTTATCGCCAAGTGCATCTAACCCGGGGCAGGTGCTCAAGGACTTCCCATCGAAGCGCCGCAGCATGTCACCATCAATGTCGCCTGCCAGGTGCGCGTCTGCGAACTTGACCTGATCGCGGCGCGGCTTGTGAGGGCGCACCGCAATCCCGCTGTTCGGCCTGACACAGAAGCTCGGCGTGCGCTGCCCAAGTCGTCGGAAAGCGCCACAGGAAAATACAGTGGACGGCACACGTGGTGCGGTCACGCCAAAACACTCCTCTCTGCCTTGTCGGTGCATAACCGTCCGACGGAACTGTCGCCTCCTCAGACATGCTACCGCGTCGGCATCGTCGATCCCATTCGATCTCTCCGGCATGTCGCTGACCCAAACTTGCCTCAGCTGCTTGAACAGGAAGATCCAGCACCCCACGTGTTTAGCAGTCCCAGCACCAGAGTGCCAGATAAGCTGCACCTGAAGCGTGCAGGCAAGGCATCGGGCAAGCCGACACACGATCGGGTGGTGATCCGTCGCCTCGATGCCGAAGAAAAGACTGTGGGCGGGATCATCATCCCTGACACCGCTCAGGAAAAGCCGATGGAGGGCGAGGTCGTCGCCGCCGGTCCAGGAGCCCGTGACGAGCAAGGCCAGATCGTGGCCCTGGAGGTCAAGGCCGGCGATCGCATCCTGTTCGGCAAGTGGTCGGGCACCGAGGTGAAACTCGATGGCGAAGAACTCCTGATCATGAAGCAGTCGGACATCATGGGCATCATTGAAGGTAACTCGGCGACCAAGAAGAAGGCCGCGTAATCTGGCCGTATCATCGATTCCGGGAAGGATAAGCAAATGCCAGTGAAAGACATTCGGTTTGGTGAAGATGCACGCCAGCACATGATTCGTGGCGTTGACTTACTTGCCCAGGTGGTGAAGGCCACGCTCGGGCCGAAGGGGCGCAACGTCGTCCTTGACAAGAGCTACGGTGCTCCGCGCATCGCAAAGGATGGCGTCACCGTCGCCAGAGAGATCGAGCTCTCCGACAAATTCGAGAATATGGGCGCGCAGATGGTGCGGGAAGCGGCGTCGAAGACCAGTGATATCGCTGGCGATGGCACGACCACTGCCATCGTTCTGGCCCAGGCCATCGTGCGCGAGGGCGGCAAGGCAGTTTCCGCCGGCATGAATCCGATGGATCTGAAGCGCGGCGTTGACAAGGCGATTGTCGCGCTGGTCGATGAACTGAAGAAGCGCAGCAGGAAAATCGCCACACAGGCCGAGACGGCGCAGGTCGGCACAATCTCCGCGAACGGTGAGGCCGAAATCGGCGCCATGATCGCGGAGGCGATGCAGAAGGTCGGCAACGAGGGGGTCATCACGATCGAGGAAGCCAAGGGCATGCTGACGGAACTCGACGTGGTCGAGGGCATGCAGTTCGATCGCGGCTACATGTCACCCTATTTCGTCACCAACACCGAGAAGATGAACATCGAATTGGATCAGCCTTACATCTTGATCCACGAAAAAAAGCTCTCCGGATTGCAGCCACTGCTGCCGTTGCTGGAGGCGGTGGCGCAATCGGGGCGCCCGCTGCTCGTTATCGCCGAGGATGTCGAGGGTGAAGCTCTCGCAACCCTGGTGGTGAACAAGTTGCGCGGTGGACTAAAGGTCGCCGCGGTCAAGGCACCTGGCTTCGGCGACCGTCGCAAGGCGATGCTCGAGGATATTGCGGTGCTCACCAGTGGCCAGGTGATCAGCGAAGAGCTTGGCACCAGGCTGGAAAATGTGACGCTCCAGATGCTGGGCAAGGCGAAAACGGTGCTGATCGATAAGGAGACCACCACCATCGTCGAAGGCGGTGGCAAGAAGAATGACATCACCGGCCGCTGCAATCAGATCCGCGCGCAGATCGAGGAAACCACCTCGGATTACGATCGAGAGAAGTTGCAGGAGCGTCTGGCAAAACTGGCCGGGGGCGTTGCGATCATCCGCGTTGGCGGCTCCACCGAAGTCGAGGTGAAGGAGCGCAAGGATCGGGTTGATGACAGCCTGCACGCCACACGGGCAGCTGTGGAGGAAGGCATCGTGCCGGGTGGCGGAGTCGCTTTGGCTCGTGCCTCCTTGATCCTGGCCAAACTGAATGCCGAAAATGACGATCAGCGCGTCGGCATCGAGATCGTGCGCAAGGCCGTGCAGATACCATTGCGGCAGATCGCCGAGAACGCCGGCGAGGACGGTGCCGTCGTCTCCGGCAAGGTCCTCGACAGGGACGAGTACAACTGGGGCTTTGATGCGCAGACCGGCGAGTTCAAGGACATGGTCAAAGCCGGGATCATCGACCCCACCAAGGTCGTGCGATCCGCATTGCAGCACGCCGCGTCGATCGGTTCGATGATGATCACCACCGAGGCAATGGTGGCGGAGCGGCAGGAGAAATCTCCTGCCAGCAATGGATCATCCAGCGGCACGGATTACTGAGCGAAGCGACCGACTGGACGGACCCCTCTGAGAGAAATCCGATGGTGGATCAGAATGCACCCGACCTGCTGTTAGACGCGATGACTGCTCGTCTGTTGCGACGCGAAGCAGCTGCCGGGCCGGGCGTGATCTCGTATGGCGCTTGAGACCCTCTATCTCGTCCAGGCGAAGGCCGGCAAAGGTGCACGGCTGATTGCCGACACGCCGATACGGTGCAAGTCATCGGATGCTGCTCGGCGGACAGCAGAGAATCTCACGACGACCAAGGCAGGTGTCGTCGCATTCGCCACGTCAGGTGATGCTGAGTTGGGCGAATACGACGAGGAACCCACGATCATCTTCAAGTCCGGCCGCCTACCGGCACCGTTCGAGGAGGCATGAAGGCGCCGCAAAGTCGCCTCGAATTGGTGGCCGCCGTCCATAAGTCTAATGCGCGCGTGCATTGGCGCATCATCAGGCCATGATATCACTCACTCGCTTTGTCTTCGGTCGCGCATCGTCTGCCTCGCCGTGGGTCAGTCGGAAACCCGTTCGCGAAGAGCTGTTCAGTGCCGAACGCCTCGAGGAGCACGCGCGAAGCCTCGCAGCTGCGCAAACAGTTACACCGAGGCCGACCAGGGGTCGTCCACTGTCAGGCCGGCTCGCCGACAATGCCACGGTCCTGCTCCACGCCTATCGCACGATCTCCAGATCGACCGGCAATGCCCGCTCGATCACGCCGGCGGCCGAGTGGCTGGTCGATAACTACTACCTCGTCGAGCGCGAGATCCATGGGATCCGCACCGCACTGCCGCCCGGCTACTACCGGCAGCTTCCGAAACTGCTCGAAGGTCCGTTGAGGGGATACCCCCGGGTGTTCGGCGTTGCTTGGGCCTTCGTCGCACACACGGACAGCCACTTCGATTCCGAGCTGCTGTGCCGCTTCGTGCGCGCCTACCAGGAGGTGGAACCGCTGACCATCGGCGAACTCTGGGCGGTCGCCATCACGCTCAGGATTGTGCTCGTCGAAAACCTCAGGCGGGTAGCCGAATTGATCGTACACAGCAGGGTCGCGCGCCAGGAGGCGGACGCTATCGCCGATCGGTTGCTGGGTGCGGGTGGGCATGCCGCCGAGTCGGCGTCAGTCGTGCTCGCCGAGCGTGAAGGTACGGCCCTGTCCGAAGCATTTGCAGTGCAACTCGTACATCGCCTGCGCGATCAGGATCCCAAAATCACCCCCGCGCTGACCTGGATCGACCAGCATCTGGCCGCGCAAGGATTGACCGCAAATTCGGTGGTGCGCAGCGAGCATCAGAGGCAGGGTGCAGGCGTTGTTACGGTGCGCAATATCATTACCAGCATGCGCATGATTTCCGATGTTGATTGGCCCGAGTTGTTCGAGCGCATCAGCCTGGTCGATGAAGTGCTCTCGGCTGGCAGCGCGTTTCGCGACATGGATTTCCCAACGCGCAATCTTTACCGCAGCGCCATTGAGGAACTGTCGCGGGGCACAGACCGCGCGGAACTTGACGTCGCCCGCGCCGCGGTCCGCGCCGCGGAACTCTCGCCATGTTTGCCCACAAGTGTCGAGGCAAACCGCCGCAGAGATCCCGGGTACCACCTTCTCGGCGGAGGACGCTGCGCATTCGAGGTGGCCATCGGCTTCCGGCCGCCGGCCAGTGCGTGGCCCGGACGTCTGAGCCGAAGGCTCGGTATCGGTGGCTATGTCGGCGCCGGCACCATTATGGCCGCTGTCCTCCTCGCAATACCCCTGTTTGTGCTGCACGCTCAGGGTCTCGGCCCAGCGTGGCTGAGCCTGCTCGGTGTTCTGGGGCTCGTGCCAGCGACTGACGCGGCAGTGGCGATGGTGAACCGCTGTGTCACACGCGGCGTCGGCGCAACGCCGCTGCCTGCTCTGGAACTCCGCAGCGGTGTGTCAGCACATTTGCGTACGCTCGTCGCCGTGCCGATGCTGCTGACGACGTCCTCAGCAATCGAGGGACAGATCGAGCGGCTGGAGGTCCACTACCTTACGAGCCCGGACGGTGAGCTGCAATTCGCACTGCTCTCCGACTGGGTTGACGCCGCAACACAACATGTCGATGGCGATGAAGCGCTGCTTGAAACGGCAATTGCCGGGATTGCCCGCCTCAATCGGCGTTACGGCCCGGCACCTGGCGGAGACCGCTTCCTATTGCTTCACCGGAAGCGGCTCTGGAACGACGGCGAAGCACGATGGATCGGCTGGGAACGCAAGCGCGGCAAGCTGCACGAACTGAACCGGCTGCTGCGTGGTGCCGCCGACACCAGTTTTCTGTCTGTTGGCGGGCAAGCGCCAAGAGTGCCCACCAATGTTAGATACATCATTACGCTCGACGCCGATACGAGATTGCCGCGCGATACGGTGCGTCGTCTGATCGGCAAGATGGCACATCCGCTCAACCGGCCGCAGTTCGACATCACTGTCGGCCGCGTGTTGGCGGGCCATGCCGTGCTGCAACCACGTGTCACGCCGTCGTTGCCGATCGGTCGGCAGGGTTCGCTGTTCCAGCGCATCTTTTCCAGTATGAACGGCATTGACCCTTATGCCGCTGCCGCCTCCGACGTGTACCAGGATTTGATCGGCCAAGGTTCCTATGCCGGAAAAGGCATTTACGAAATCGACACTTTCGAGGCTGCGCTTGCCGGCCGAGTGCCCGATTCCACACTGCTCAGCCACGACCTGTTCGAAGGAATCTTTGCCCGCGCCGGTCTCGCGTCTGATATCGAGGTCGTCGAGGACTTTCCCGCCCGCTACGACGTTGCTGCGCGACGCCAGCACCGATGGGCGCGCGGTGATTGGCAGTTGCTGCCGTGGTTGACGGGTCGCGGACCAGGTGTCCCGGCGATCGGTCGCTGGAAGATGCTCGACAACCTGCGGCGAACATTGTCCGCTCCGACATGTATGCTGTCGTTGCTGGCAGGATTGGCATTGCCCTTCACTGCTGCGCGCGTATGGATCGGCTTCATTCTCTCGACGATCCTAGTGCCGGCTATCCTCCCTGCCATTGCTGGCGTCATTCCGCGCCATGCCGGGATTACACCGCGCAGCCATCTGGCGGCTCTTGGCAGCGATCTGCGCCTTGCGCTCGCCCAATGGGCGCTCATCGTCACGTTCCTGGGCCATCAGGCATGGCTGATGAGCGATGCGATCGGGCGGACCCTGACCCGCCTGTTCGTCACTCGCCGGCACCTCCTTGAATGGGTTCCAGCGGCACAGGCGACGAACAGTCGCCGACTCGATCTCCTCGGCTTCTATCGCGTGATGGGCAGCGGGGTCACCCTTGGACTGCTGGCACTAGGGCTCTCCCTGCTGACCGGGCATGGCACATGGCCCCTGGGAGTGCCGCTCGCTACCCTCTGGATCGCATCGCCCGCGATCGCGCGCTGGATCAGCCAGTCGTCCGGGATGTCCAAAACGGTGTCCGTGTCAGCTGCAGACAGTCAAACGTTGCGGATGACCGCTCGGCGAACCTGGCGGTTCTTCGAGACTTTCGTGACGACCGCCGACAACATGCTTCCGCCGGACAACTTCCAGGAGGATCCAACACCAGCACTGGCCCACCGCACTTCGCCCACGAATCTAGGGCTGTATCTGCTATCCATCGTGGCCGCCCACGATTTCGGATGGCTGGGAACCACCGAAGCAGCCGAACGCCTTGAGATGACGCTGGGTACCATGGCTAAGCTTGGCCGCTTCCGAGGACATTTCTATAATTGGTACGATACGCGCGATCTTCGCTCACTCGATCCGCTCTATGTCTCCACGGTCGATAGCGGGAACCTGGCTGGCCATCTGATTACATTGGCCAACGCTTGCCGCGAGTGGACTGTTGTGGCGCCCACGGCCCCGCAGCGCCTGGCAGGTATTGCCGACGCGCTCGATCTCGCCCGCGAAGCGACAGACCAGTTGCGTGATGGGCGACGCACGCTAACGGTGACGTGGCATCAGCTCAACAACTCAGTCGCAGCGCTTTCGGCCAGCGCGCGTCAGGCGCGGCCGAACCTTCAGGGCATCGCAGCGCATCTGGCTGATCTCGCTGCCCAGGTCGAGATCACGGTCGATATCGCATCCGCGTTCGCCAGTGAGCGCGGCGACGACACCGGCGCGGACATGCTGTTTTGGGTAACGGCGGTGCACCGCTCGATCGAGAGTCATCAGGAGGACATACATCAGTCGTCGGATTCGGCCACTCTCCTGGCGGCGCGCCTTGCGTCCCTTGCAGCGATGGCGCGGTCGATAGCGCTGGAGATGGGCTACGGCTTTCTGCTCGATCCGGTGCGCAAGCTGCTCTCAATTGGTTACCGGGTGACCGAAGGAACGCTTGACGCGAGTTGCTACGATCTTCTCGCGTCGGAGGCACGGCTTGCGAGCTTCATCGCGATCGCCAAAGGCGATGTCCCGGCGCGGCATTGGTTCCATCTCGGGCGTGCCGTCACACCGATCGCTTACGGCGCCGCGCTGATTTCGTGGTCGGGATCGATGTTCGAATACCTGATGCCTTCGCTGGTCATGCTCGCGCCGGCGGGGAGTCTTCTGGAACAAACCAATCAGCTGATCGTACGGCAGCAGATCGCCTATGGTGCGTTGCTCGGCTTGCCCTGGGGCATCTCGGAATCGGCATACAACGTCCGCGACCTGGAGCTCACCTACCAATACTCGAACTTCGGCGTGCCCGGCCTCGGGTTGAAGCGCGGCCTGGGCGACAGCGCTGTGGTCGCGCCGTACGCAACGGCGCTTGCCAGCATGGTCAATCCATCCGCGGCGGCGCGCAATTTTATCAGGCTTGCCGGTGTCGGCGCATGCGGTCGCTATGGGTTCTACGAGGCACTGGACTATACGCCGAGCCGACTACCGGAGAATACAAACGTCGCGATCGTGCGTGCTTTCATGACGCACCATCAAGGCATGACAATTGTGGCCGTCGCCGATGCGCTTCTGGATGGTGCGATGCGCGCGCGCTTTCACGCCGAGCCGATGATCCAGGCCACCGAACTGCTGCTGCAGGAAGGCACGCCGCGCGACGTCGCCGTATTGCGCCCCTGGGAGGCGGACGCCAAATCGCATGGCAAGGTGCTGCAGTCTGGACCACAAGGCGGAAGGCGGTTGGCAACCGCGCACACCGCCTCGGTTGCCACCCATCTGCTATCCAACGGCCGCTACGCTGTGATGCTGACAGCCGCCGGCTCCGGTTACAGCCGCTGGCGTGGGCTGGCCGTCACGCGTTGGCGCGAGGATGCTACCTGCGATGATTGGGGCTCCTACGTCTTCCTCAGAGACGTTCGAAGCGGCGACGTGTGGTCGGCCGGCTACCAGCCGGTCGGCGTCGAGCCCGACGCCTATGATGTCACTTTCAACGAAGATCGAGCCGGGATCACGCGGTACGACGGAACGCTGATAACGACGTTGGAAGCACTCGTCTCGGCGGAAGACGATGCCGAGGTCCGCCGCGTCTCGATCACGAATACAGGCAAAGGAGTGCGCGAGATCGACGTGACGTCCTACGCCGAACTGGTCCTGGGTTCGCAAGCGGAGGACGTCGCGCACCCCGCCTTCATGAAGCTGTTCGTCGCCACCGAGTACCTCGAGGACCTGGGTACCCTGCTGGCAACGCGTCGGCGCCGCGCACCCGATGAGCAGGAAATCTGGGCGGCGCATCTGGCGATCGTCGATGGCGAGGCTGTAGGGAAACCAGAGTTGGAAACCGACCGGGCCCGCTTCATCGGGCGCGGCCACAGCATCCGTTCACCGATCGCGGTGACCGACGGTCGGCCCTTGTCCAACACCGTCGGCACGGTCCTCGATCCGATCTTCGCACTGCGCCACCGTGTGCGCGTCGCACCCGGCACCACCGTACGCGTCGCCTTCTGGACGGTGGTTGCGGCATCTCGCGAGACAGTGCTCGATCTCGTCGACAAGCATCGGGACAGCAGCGCCTTCGAGCGGGCGGCGACGCTGGCGTGGACGCAGGCGCAGGTACAGCTCCATCACCTTGGCATTGAAGCAGGCGAAGCGGGTCTGTTCCAGTGCGTCGCCGCCCACCTGCTGTACGCCGGGCCGACGTTGCGGCCCTCCTCAGATACCATTCTGCGCGGTGCGGGTGGACAGCCGGGACTCTGGCCGATGGGCATTTCCGGCGACCTACCGATCGTGCTGCTGCGCGTCGCCGACATCGAGAACCTCACCATCGCCCGCCAACTGCTTCAGGCGCATGAGTACTGGCGGATGAAGCAGTTGCCGGTAGACCTCGTCATTCTGAACGAACGGGCGCCTTCCTACGTCCAGGATCTACAAATCGCGCTGGAGGCCCAGGTCCGGGGGACAGGCCAATCGCAGTCTCCCGCTGGTGAGGAAAGACCGCAGGGGCGCGTCTTCGTGCTGCGCGCCGACTTGATTTCGTCGGAAGCTCGCGCCCTGCTCATCTCTGTTGCGCGGGTTGTCCTGGTCGGACAACGCGGGTCGCTGGCCGATCAGCTTGACCGCGTGCCGGAACCCGAAGAGGCTGTCCGGATCATCCGGAACCCGGTGTTGGACCTTGTGGTGCCTCCGAGTGCGCCCAGGCAGCCGCTCGAATTCTACAATGGGCTTGGTGGCTTCGCAGAAGATGGCCGGGAATACATGACAATCCTTGGCCCCGGTCAGGTGACTCCAGCGCCTTGGATCAATGTCGTCGCAAATCCGTCCTTCGGCTTCCAGGTGGCCACCGAAGGTACCGGCTACACCTGGTCGGCCAATAGCCGCGAGAACCAGATCACGCCGTGGTCGAACGACCCAGTCTGCGATCGTCCAGGCGAGGTGTTCTACTTGCGCGATCAGGACACCGGCGATCTGTGGTGTCCGACGGCGTTGCCGATCCGCGATAACAATGCCAGCTATGTGGCGCGGCACGGCTGGGGCTACAGCTTGTTCGAGCATGCTTCGCACGATGTCGCGACAGAATTGCTGCAGTACCTTCCGCTCGGCGATCCGATCAAGATCTCCAGGCTGACGTTGCTCAATACCTCGCGCGGCACGAAGCGCCTGTCGGTAACGGCTTATGTTGAATGGGTGCTGGGTCCGTCGCGCGGTGCCGCCGCACAGTTCGTGACCACTGCAATCGATCCTGATACCGGTGCCGTGTTGGCACGCAATCCCCGGTATGCAGCGTTCGGATCGTGCGTCGCCTTCGCTGATCTTGCCGGACGACAGACTGACTGGACGGGCGACCGGCAGGAGTTCATCGGTCGTAATTGTTCACTGGAAAGCCCGGCAGCCCTTGCCAGTGCGGCGCCACTCTCCAACAAGGTAGGTGCCGGTCTCGATCCCTGTGGCGCACTCCGACGATTGATCGTGCTGCCGCCGAACACCCGCATGGAGATCGTCTTTTTCCTCGGCGAGGCCACTAGCGGGCGAGAGGCCCGTGCACTCATAGAGCGGTATCGCAGGGCCGATTTGGACGAGGTACTGTCAGAGGTTCGTCGTTACTGGGACGGTGTCGTTGGTGCTGTCCAGGTGGAGACCCCTGACCGAGCGATGGATGTCATGCTGAATGGCTGGCTCACGTATCAGACGCTCGCCTGCCGCATCTGGGCCCGCTCGGGTTTCTACCAGGCAAGTGGTGCTTACGGCTTCCGTGACCAGTTGCAGGACGGCATGGCCCTGGCCGCCACGCGGCCAGCCCTTACGCGCGAGCACCTGCTGCGTGCCGCCGAGCGACAGTTTGTAGAGGGCGATGTCCAGCATTGGTGGTTGCCGCATTCCGGCCAGGGCGTGCGTACGCGGATCTCGGACGATCGTGCGTGGCTCGCCTACGCGGTCGCACATTATGTCCGCGCGGCCAATGATGCTGCGGTGCTGAACGAGGTGATTCCTTTTCTGGAGGGCCAGCTTCTCCAGGCCGGCGAGCACGACAGCTTCTTCCAGCCGACGGTGTCCGATGAGGTCGGTTCGCTGTTCGAGCACTGCGCCCGTGGCCTCGATGCCAGCCTTAAGGTTGGCATGCATGGGTTGCCGCTGATCGGCACTGGTGACTGGAACGATGGCATGAACCGCGTCGGCGAACTCGGCCGTGGCGAGAGTGTCTGGCTCGGTTGGCTGCTCTACGTGGCACTCAAGTCCTTGGTCCCTCTTGCCGAGGCACGGGGTGAGACAGCTCGCGCTACAACGTGGCGAACACAGGCCGACGCGCTGCAAGCCGCGCTGGAACGCGCTGCATGGGATGGCGAATGGTACCGCCGTGCATGGTTCGACGATGGCACCCCGCTCGGTTCGGCGACTGCGGAAGAGTGCAGGATAGATTCAATTTCGCAGTCCTGGGCGGTAATCTCGGGTGCGGCCGATCCCGAGCGTGCGATGCGTGCTATGGCCTCCGTCGAACGCGAACTGATCCGGCCGCGGGATGGCGTGGCACTGCTATTCACACCCCCTTTCGACAAGACGGCATGCGATCCAGGTTATATCAAGGGTTATCCCCCGGGCGTTCGCGAGAACGGAGGCCAGTACACTCATGCCGCTCTGTGGTCTGTGATGGCATTCGCCGAGCTCGGTGAGGGCGAGAAGGCGGCGGCGCTGTTCTCTCTACTCAATCCGATCAATCATGCCCGCACGCGGTCCGAGATGCACCGTTACAAAGTCGAACCTTACGTCATTGCGGCTGACATTTATGGTGCCGCACCACATGTCGGACGCGGTGGCTGGACATGGTACACTGGTTCGGCGGGCTGGATGCAGCGAGCGGGTGTGGAAAGCATCCTCGGGCTGCGTGTGGAGGGCGATATTCTGGGTCTTGACCCTTGCGTCCCGAAGAATTGGCCGGGCTTCAAGATGACGGTGCGGTTTCGGTCGGCACGGTATGAAATCCTGGTCGATAATCCTGATGAAGTCTGCCGTGGGATCGTCGCCGTCGCGGTGGACGGGGCAGTAATTTCCGACTGGCCTGGAGGTTTGAAAATGCTGGACGACGGCGTCACCCACCATGTCTCTGTGCGGCTCGGTGTAGAGATCAGCCGATGATGGTCAAGCTAATACAATGGCTTTTGTGGCAGCTTCCGCTAGTGGCTCTCATCGCGATCGGCACTCATCTGGTCGTGTCGGGCAGCCAGACTTTGTTGCACTACGGCCTCGGTCATCATCGGCTTGGCGGCGTCTTTTTCCGAAATCACATCAGGTTCCATCATACCTATTACGCGAGGGGTCATCTGGTGTCGTCTAATTATCGGGGCGATGAGGGAAACAACACGCCCTTCTTCCTTATCCCCACCATTCTCGTCGCTGCGATGATGTTCTTTGTTCTCCCACTTGGCCTCTTCCTCGTCATCGCAGCAACAAGCGCGGCCTCGTTCTATGCGCACGTCTAGTTCGACAAGGCATATCACGTGCAAGGATCGAAATTTGAGCGCTTCGCCTGGTTCAGACGCAAGCAGAATCTTCATTTCGTCCATCACTTGCATGCAAACAGCAATCCGCGGTTATCGACTTCTTCTGGGACAGACTGCTCGGGACCTACCGAAAGCCAGATGGCGACGCAGGGTGAGGATACATCGAAGAACAGCCAACTCTGCGGGCCGTCGCTGGGTGGTAAGGCCGGATCCTATCACCGCCTTGACGCGCCAACACCCTCTGCAGGATCTGCCCGAGGGTGTCCCGGTGGCCGGGGCAGCCGGTATTGCAGGACCGGCCGACTGTCAAAGACCGCGTAGCGGCTGTCTCAGCGCACTCTAACGAGCTGGCCTGCGTGTAAGCGAGATGCGACACAAGCATGTCGCCTTCAATTACGAGGCATACCGGGACTCAGTTGTTTTTTTCAATCCGAACGGCGTGGAGGAATTCCAAGAGCAGTGGCGTGTATGCCGCGTTCTGCGCACCTGGGGTGACGTTTGCCGATACACGAACATTCCACGAGCTATTGCACCGGGCATCTCGGGTATATCGGACAGCCGCTATTTGCTCCAATGCACTTCACTGTCTGGATCGAAGCCTATCTGGACGGCGCCTGAAATGAGTTCCGCTCAATGCAACAAGTGCCAAAAGTCGGGCGAGTGCTGATGAGGCCGGCCGAGATGCGATTGAAGTGGTGACGAGCTTCGAAGCATGGAGCCCATGAAATGGCGGGAGAGCCATTCTCCCCCGCCGCTGGCATAGGGCCCACGGCCGCGACTCCTACGACTTTCTGGGACCGTCCTTATCGCCGATCCGTGCAAGTTGAGTATTGGTTGCCGCTTGACTGGCTTTCAGCCGGTCGGCAGTGGTTTTCTTGGGCTTCTTGGCTTCGCGGTTGGACTTCTTCTGTCCCTTGGCCATGGCTGCATCCTTTCACCATTGTTTAATGAAACATGATGCCACGGTTCATCGGAACAAGCACGATCGGCCGGGAGTTCTAGAGATTTAATTTAGGGAACCTCTGAGAGGCAGCATCTCGCTTTGTTTGACCGACACGCGGCTCTCCGGGTGAGCGCAAACTCGTGCCACACAAGTTTTCACACCAAGCGATTGCCTTCGAACCGATCTACCGTGATTTTCATCACCGCAGCGGCACCTTGGACACACGACGCCTGTCAGACAGGCAATAACCGCCACCGCACCATGAACCGGTTGGCCAGTCCACATGTCACCCACAGCCGCTCGGTGTTCTTCGCCAGACCGCGGTCGCGGACTTTGACAAACCCGAACACCCGCTGATCACCCTGAATGGATGCTTGACCTTGGCACGGACCGAGGATTTCGTGCAATTTTTGCCGCGCTCCGGACGCAGGGTGAGGCCGTCCGGTTCATCGCCCACTTCGCTGTCTCGGCGGGAGGCAGCGGCGCGGCATCTCGACGAGACGGTCTATTGCGCTCCCGGCGAGATGGAGAACCGCATCAAGGAATGCCAGCTCGACCTGTTCGCCGACCGCACCTCTGCGGCGACCATGCGCGCCAATCAGTTACGGCTATGGTTCGCCAGCTTCGCCTACGTGCTGCTCCGGGCGCTGCGTCGCATCGGCCTGGCGCAGACCCTGTTCGCTCGCGCCAGTTGCGGCACGATCCGGCTGAAACTGCTGAAGCTCGGCGCGCTGGTGCGGATCAGCGTGCGCCGCGTCGTCTTTGCCATGGCCTCGGCCTGTCCATGGCAGACGGAGTTCGCTGTGACCCACGTGGCGTTGCGACGATAGGCGGCGTGCAGCGATACGAACCAGAAAGCGCATAGGCGATATATCCTTACACCAACGCTGCTCTCGGCGAGCGGCGATGGAGAGGTTCGACCGCAAGCAGTCAGATCAGCGCCAAACACCTGCGGCAGGGCACAGTCACGTCCGATCCACGGCAAAATCCCTTCGATACCGAGCCGCGCCGACCACCCTGTGAGAAATGCGGGCTAGGTCAGCGACGGACGATCCAATGCTCCTTAATGGACCGAATGCCCTTCGATCTGCGGCTCCAGTTAGGCGAGCTGGGCATTGCTTCGGCGACCACGGCGACTGAGGCGGCACCTCAACAGGTGCGGACCGCCTCTTGGGGCGACCAGGAAAACTACGCCTTGGCGTCCCGGCACTTCGCTCCCCGGGCGCCTTTTTCCGGGTCAGCGGTGCGGGGCATTCCCGCCGACCCCGTGGTCCTCCGGCAGGACTGGCTCGACGCCTACAACTACGTCACCAACAAGGGTGCGCTTGCCCTGGACGATTACGCCCGAACCAACGATCCCTTCTCGAAGATTGGAAAGACGCAGGTATCGGTCGAGGTCGCGAGTGTGATCCGCGCCTCCGACGACAGCTTTCGTGTGGACTGGGTGGAGCGCCACTATGTCGACAATGCGCTCGCTGCCACCGAACGCTGGAGCGCCATCCTCACCATCGTGGTGCAGACGCCGACCGACGCCGACCGGCTGAAGAAGAACCTGCTTGGGGTTTACGTCCATGCCCTCAACTGGTCGAAGGAGCTTGGCTGATGGGCATCAGGCCATTCGCACTCCTGTCGCTCGCATCGCTTTCACTGGGCGCCTGCGCGACCACCTGGAAACCACCTGAGATCAGTTATGACAATACACCACGCCAGGCGATGCTCATGCCGCCGCCGCCGGAGTCTGTGCAAATCGTCGAGCGACCGAAGCTGCTGCCCTTGCCGGGACAACTCAAGCGTCTGCCGGTTCATCATCCCGAACCATTGGAAGCAGCCGACCCACATATGCGCGTCGATGAAGCGAACGGCGCCGCGCGCATTCAGCCGACCCGCGCCGACTATCTCAACGCGATTCAGGTTTATCCCTATTCCCCCGGTGCTCTCTATCAGGTCTATGCGGCGCCGGGCGAAATCACCGACGTCGCGCTCGAGCCCGGTGAGCAGTTCGTGGGATCGGGGCCGGTCGCAGCCGGAGATACCGTGCGCTGGATCATCGGCGATACAGTGAGCGGCATAGGCCCGACGCGGCGCGTCCATATCCTCGTGAAACCCACCCGCCCCGACCTTGTCACCAACATGATCATCAACACGGACAAACGTACCTATCACCTCGAACTCCACTCGGATGAAAAAACCTATATGGCTTCGGTGTCGTGGGCCTATGCCGAAGACCAGCTCATCGCGCTTCGCGAACAGAATGCCGCGGCTGATGCGGCGACCCCCGTGGCGACCGGGGTCGACATCAACGCGCTGAACTTCCGTTATCGCATTGAGGGCGACAATCCCCCTTGGCGGCCGCTGCGCGCCTTCGATGATGGGCATCAGGTGTTCATTGAATTCCCGAGCGGCATCGGTCAGGGCGAAATGCCACCCCTCTGGGTCATCGGTGCCGAAGGCGACGGCCAGCTGGTCAACTACCGGGTCAGAGGCAATCACATGATCGTCGATCGGCTGTTCGCCGCGGCTGAGCTCAAGCTCGGCGGCAAACACCAGCAAACCGTGCGCATCGTGCGCACCGAGGGCAGGCAGCGGTCGTGATGAATGTTCTCCACGAAGAGGGGAGCCAGCGTCCGCCTGAGGAGATGCGGTTACGCTCGAGCCGTCCGCCGGTTACCCGTCTATCTCGTAGAGTACTTCTCAGCTTGGCTGCGGCCGCAGCGATTGGCGTCGCCGGGGCACTGTTTTTCGCCCTGAAACCTCAGCAGCAGACCGTGGGCTCCGAGCTCTACAACACCAACGATCGCGACACGCCCGACGGTCTGGCGAACCTGCCTCGGGATTACGCCGGGCTGCCCAAGCCGGTACCCCAGCTGGGGCCGCCGCTCCCCGGCGATCTGGGCCCACCGACCGCCAATGGGAGTGCGCCCGCTCCAGGAATGCCTGCGGGCATCGATCTCAAGCAGCAGCGCATCGCGCAGGAGCGGGAGGCGGCGCGTGTCAGCCATCTCTTTGCGACGAGCAATGTCGATCAAACCGCCGGCCCGTCTTCGCCGACGGTCGTCGTGGCCCACGCCCCGGCCGCGCCAGGCGGATCGACCGACCTCACGTCGCCGGACCACAAGCTCGCCTTTCTAACCGGCGCTGTGGACCAGCGCACAACCAGCCCTGATCGTATCCAGGCGCGGCGAGCCGATACATTCTACAAGCAGGCTCCGTAATTCCCGCCGCATTGATCAGCGGCTTACGCGCTGATTTGCCGGGCCAGATTACCGCTCAGGTGACAGAGGACATCTATGATAGCCCGACAGGCAGGATCCTGCTGATCCCGCAAGGCGCACGCCTGGTCGGACAGTACGATGCGCAGATCGCCTTTGGGCAGACACGTGCGCTCCTCGTGTGGAACCGCCTGATCATGCCAAACGGCCGCTCGATCATTCTGGAGCGCCAGCCCGGCGCCGATCCCGAAGGCTATGCTGGCCTCGAGGACGACGTCGATAATCATTGGGGCATGCTGTTCAAGGCCGCGATCCTCTCCACGCTGCTCAGCGTCGGATCGGAGGCTGGAACCAGTGACAACGAGAACGCCCTCGTTCAGGCCATCCGCCAAGGCGGGTCGCAAAGCTTCAATCAGGTCGGACAGCAGGTCGTCGGGCGATCGCTCAGCGTCCAGCCGACCATCACCATCCGGCCAGGTTTCCCTGTGCGCGTGATGGTTACGCACGACCTCGTTCTCGAACCCTACCGTCCATGAGGCAACGATCATGGCAAAGCTGAAGCTGGGAGCGATTCCCGACGACAAGCCCGTCAAGGTGACCGTTGAACTCCCGGCGGCCATCCACCGCGATCTGGTCGCCTACGGGAATGCGCTGGGCCGCGAAACTGGCCAGGGCACCGTCGATCCCGCAAAGCTGATCGGTCCCATGCTGGCGCGTTTCATGGCAACAGATCGTGCCTTCGCAAAACTGCGGCGCGCCGACGCCACGCGATATCGCGCGCTCCTCGAAAAATCCAGCTCAGAAAAGCCGGGCTAGCGTACCTCATCGCGCATGAAGCCGCGGAAGATGCGGACGGCTTCCAACTCCCGACACCACACCAGCTCGACCTGGAGCCAAATATTGCCTTTGCGATCGGTCGGTAGATCCCGACCACGTCCGTGCTCCGGTTGATCGGAGGCGAAGCTTGCGGACCCTTCTGTTAATTGCGGCGTAAAAATGCTTGACCGGTGCAGGTTTTCGATCGAGCGGTCGTTATGGAGGTAGTTAACGACGACGCCAAGGGTCCTTTCGATCGGATTGAGCTGCTGAGGGGACCGACGCGACGGCGACATCCCAACCGGTCCCAATTCATAGCAGGAAAAGCTGGAGAGGATGCCAGGCGGGATTTATTGGAACGGTCCTTTAGCCTTTTGCATGTGGGGTGCGCATGACAGCCGGCTACGCTGCCTCAGCGCCGAACGGTTCGTCCAGCTCGTCGCTGCTTCGATGTCATCCTGCATAGCGTTGTTTCCCTTAAGTTGATCCAGGTTGTCGGCCCACCATTGCATCATCGATACTCGTTCGTCCCAGTGCTCGCCTCGAGCGTACGTGGCGCGCACTTCGTTTCCCTCGACGTGGCCGAGTTGACGTTCGATCGCATCAGGATGCCATTGGCCCGCTTCATTAAGTAAGCTCGAAGCGGTCGCACGAAATCCGTGCGCCGTGACTTCGTGCTTGGCGTAGCCAAGGCCGTAATGGCGGCTCGCGGCGTGGGCCGGATCTGGGTCAGTGCCCCCCTGAGGGGGTATGTTGGGTCGGTGCTTACCCGGGCGGTGGCGATCGCGTACCTGAATACGCTGCCGATGGTCGACCGCAGGCGGCGGGCTGATTCATATCGACCTCGCCTCTCAAGGGCCTGGAGCGTCTTCAATATCAATGGTGCGTCGACATCCTTGATCGGCATCTCGCCGAATTCCACGGTGGCGAAGGCCAGCAGCCAAGCCACCTTGGCTAATGTGGCTTCAGCCCGCCTCTCGCGCTTCAGCTTGGACAAATACTCGTCCGCAATCGCTTGGAAGGTCAGCGCAGCCGCGTGTTCCCGTCTCAGGCGCTTCCTCTCCGCTCCCGGATCAACGCCCTCGGCCAAAAGTCGCTTGGCATCTTCCCGAGCTTGGCGAGCCCGGGCAAGCGAGACACTTGGGTAAACTCCCAGCGCTAGCGACTTCTGCTTTCCCCTGAAGCGATATGCGAGCCGCCAAAGGCGGACGCCGGTGGGTTGCACCCAAAGTTGTAGGCCGCCTCCATCCGAGAGCTTCTCGAGTTTCGGACCCGGTATCGCGGTTCGACACTCCGCGTCAGTTAAAGCCATTACCTAGTCTCCTCCCTGCTAAGGAGACGATACCAACAGCCTGCTTCGATACCAACAGATCTACCAACAGATTGGCGTCGGTACCGGGATCGCGCTGTGATGTCCGGCGCTACGCTAGGCTGCGCTTAGAAGCAAAAAAAGTCATTCCATGACGTTAGGAGGGCCGTGGCGTAGCCAGGGGTAGAAAAAGATACGTTGGGCAATGGGGAATGGTGCCCAGGGGCGGAATCGAACCACCGACACTGCGATTTTCAGTCGCATGCTCTACCAACTGAGCTACCTGGGCGTCGCGTGCACACGCCCTACCCGATACCCCACAGCCGATCAAGCCGCCGGCTACCGCGTCGCCCCGAACCCGGCCCGGTAACGCGCCGCAAGCTGCCGGTACTCCACGGCGTTCCGGTCGAACTTCCGCCGCTCCTCCTCGTCCATCACCCGCTTCAGCTTTGCCGGCGCGCCGGTCCACAACTCGTAGCGGCCGATCACCTTCCCCGGCGTCAGCAGCCCCCCGGCGCCCAGCATCCCGCCCTCCTCGATCACCGCCCCGTCCAGCACCGTCGAGCCCATGCCCACGAAAGCCCGGTCCTTCAGCGTGCAGGCATGGATGATCGCCGCATGTCCCACCGTAACGTCATCGCCGATGACCGTCGGGAACGTCACCGCATCCACATGCACGATCGTGCCGTCCTGGATGTTCGTCCGCACCCCGATCCGGATAAAGTTCGTATCCCCCCGGATCACGCAGCCGAACCAGATGCCCGTTTCAGCGTCGATCTCCACATTCCCGATCACCGCCGCCGTCGGTGCGATGAACGCTGTTGGATGGACACGCGGTGACTTGCCTTCGAGCGAATACAGGGGACCGCCGACAATGGTTTCAGCTTCGGCCCGGCCGAGCCGCAGGTCAGCCATGCGCAACCACCCCCGGCATAAGGCCCAGCATCAGGCACAAATTCTGCACCGCCGCGCCGGACGCCCCCTTGCCCAGATTGTCCAGCCGGGCCACCAGCACCGCCTGCCGGTGCGCCTCGTTTGCACACACGAACAGCTCCAGCATGTTCGACCCGTTCAGTGCCTCCGGCTCCAGCTTCCCGGAAGCATCCCCCGATGCCACCCGAACGAACGGACTTCCGGCATACCGCGCTTCCAGCACGCTGCGCAGATCCGCCCCGCCCGGTTTGCCAATCAACGTGTCCAGATGCAGCGGCACCGAAACCAGCATGCCCTGCCGGAAATGTCCCACGGACGGAACGAAAACCGGTCTGCGGCTCAGCCCGGCGTAAAGCTGCGTCTCCGGCAGATGCTTGTGCTCCAGCCCGAGCGCGTACAGCTCGAAGGCGGGCCCGCCCTCGCGCTCATGCGCCTCGATCATGGATCGGCCGCCGCCCGAATAACCGCTGACGGCGTTGATCGTGACCGGGTAATCCGGCGGCATGATGCCCGCATCCACAAGGGGGCGTATCAGCCCGATCGCCCCGGTAGGATAGCAGCCGGGATTGGCAACCTTCCGGGCCTCTGCGATCCGCTCCGCCTGCCCGGGCACCATCTCCGGGAAGCCGTAGACCCAGTCCGCTGCGACCCGGTGCGCGGTGCTGGCGTCCAGGATTTTCGGCGCCGCATTCCCCAGCCCGTCCGCCAGCGCCACAAACTCCCTGGCCGCCGCATCCGGCAGACAGAGCACCACCAGATCGACCTCGGCCATGACATCGCGGCGTACCCCGGCATCCTTCCGGTGCTCCGCCGGCAGGCTTCGCAACTCTACCCCCGCGAACAAACCTAGGCGCTCACGGATTTTCAGCCCGGTCGTGCCAGCCTCGCCATCAATGAACACCGCGGGCTTGTCCGCCATTCTCTCCTCTGGCCTCCGCCGGGGAGTATCAACGACAGACGCACCCCCTGCAAACATCAACTACCGCTTGCTGAACTGGAAGCTGCGTCGCGCTTTCATGCGGCCATACTTCTTGCGTTCCACCACGCGCGCATCGCGGGTCAGGAACCCGGCCGCCTTCAAAATAACCCGCAGATCCGGCTCGTAATTCGTCAGCGCCCGGCTTATGCCATGCCGCACCGCGCCGGCCTGGCCCGAAAGCCCGCCGCCCGTAACCGTGCAGTACACGTCGAACTGATTGTAGCGATCCGCCACCAGAAATGGCTGTGTGATCAGCATCCGCAGCACCGGCCGAGCAAAATACTGCGCCGCCTTCTTCCCGTTCACAGTGATCTCGCCCTTGCCGGGCTTCACCCACACCCGCGCGACTGCGTCCTTGCGCCGCCCGGTCGCATAGGCCCGGCCGAGTTGGTCGCGCTTCGGTTCCCGCCGCGGCATCTCCGGCTGAACCGCGCCCGTGCTGACCGCCAGGTCCCTCAGGTCGGCGAGCGTCCCCGTCCTCGTTTGTGTTTCGGACATGCTCAGCCTCGCTTGTTCTTCGGATTCATCGCCGCGACATCCAGTGGTTTTGGTTGCTGCGCCTCATGCGGATGGTTCGGACCGGCATAAACGTGCAGGTGCTTCATCTGCCGCCGCTGCAGCGGTCCGCGTGTGATCATCCGCTCCACCGCCTTTTCCACCACCCGTTCCGGGTGCTCGCTCTCCAGCCGCTCCCGCAGCGAGCGGCCTTTGATCCCACCGGGATATCCGGTGTGGTAGTAAAATATTGATTGTGTCAGCTTGTTACCGGTCAGGCGCACCTTCCGCGCGTTCACGACGATCACGTTGTCGCCGCAATCAACATGCGGAGTGAATTGCGGCTTGTGTTTCCCGCGCAACCGGTTGGCAATAACCGATGCCAGGCGCCCGAGCACCACGCCCTCGGCGTCGATCAGCACCCAGTCCTTCGTCACGTCCGCCGGTTTCAGCGAAACCGTCGTCTTCATCATCTCAACATCCCCGCGAAAGAGCGCGGCTTATGTCGGCCAAACCGCGCTCCGTCAAGGGGTTCGCCGATGTGGTAGTATGCTACCCCATCGTCTGCACCGCCTCCGGGGTGATTTCAAACGTGATCCGCTGCTCACCTGGCTGGCGGAACGGATACTTGTCCTTCCCCAGATATTTCTTCGCCAGCGAGTCGATATGCGCGTCGGCTCCCTCCTCGGTCGCCCGGGAAACCGTGCCGCGGATCTGCACGTAACGATAGGGATTCTCGGGGTCCATGATGGCCAACGCCACCTTTGCCCCCTCCCGCATGGTGCGGGACTTGACCCGCCCCTTCGCGGTATTCACCCGAATCTTGCCGCCCTTAACGTCGAACCAAACCGGCGTGACTTGCGGCGAGCCGTCCGACATCACTGTCGCCACGTTCGCAAATGCCTTCTTGCCGTCCAGCAGGTCGCGAAACGCCTCCGGCACATCTGCCATGGTTGCCCTCCTCTGGCTTATCCGGCAACGAAGGTGCGCCTTGCCGGTTCGGCGTCAAGGACTCAGCTCCGCGCCGCCCGCGTCCTGTCCACCCCCTCCAGCAAGCCGCGCATGTACCCGATCGCAAACAACCGCCCCAGCGCCTCATAGCCAGGCCGCACATTCGGATCGCCTTCCATGGCCGGCGCGTGGTCGGGCCGTATCGGTCCGCTGAATCCGATATCCCGATAGGCCTGCATGCAGGCAAACATGTCTGTGTGCCCTTCGTCGTGGAACGTTTCCACGAAGTTGGTCGCATCACCCCGAACATCGCGGAAGTGCACGAACGCAATCCGGTCGCCGTAATGCCGGATAAGCTCCGGCACGCGCGCCGGCGTATCCATCAGTCCGAAATTCGCCTGGCACATGCAGATCGCATTGGCCTCGCCTTCCATCATTGCCATCGCACGGTCGAAATACTCAGGCTTCCCGAAAATCCGCGACACCCCCATCACCGGCGACAACGGCGGATCGTCCGGATGCAGCGCCAGTCGCACGCCCGCCTTCTCTGCCACCGGTCCCGCCTTCCGCAGGAAATACTCGTAGCTCTCCCACAGCTGCCCCTCGCTGATCCGCAGGTGATTCGCGCCCGGCATCCGCGAGGTCAGATGGTGCTCGTAGCTCGTGACCAATGCCCCGCCGCGCCCGCGCGTCGTCGTGGAAGTCCGTGCCCAGCTCACCCAGACCATCCAGCTGTAGCAAAGCACCGGAATTTCTAGCGCACCCATGTTGCGGATGACCTGGCACATCTGTTCGATCTCTGCGTCGCGCTCTGACCCGCCGCTCTTGATCTGGTCCATCGGCACCATGCCCTCGATGGCCGCCAGGTTCAGGCCGGCATCCTCGAACTTTTTCTTGAGCGCCAGCATCTGGCCATAGTCCCACAGCCGCCACTCCCCTGTGGAACTCCCGAGCACAACCGCCTGATCCACCCCCATCTGCAGTGCATGCGCCCATTTCGGGGTGACGTCGGGCTCAAGGCACATCGCGAACTTCATGCCGATCCTCCTACCAGCCCCTCCGCCGTCAAGAAATTGCCCTGAACGGAGCCGTATAACGCGCGTTCCTTCCCCGCCCTTCGGGATCGGACGCTTTGGACCAGCAATTGCCAGTCAAGCAGGCGCCCTCGCCTGGCCGGCCTTCGCCGTCAGCCCGCAGCCAGTACGGGCTCGACACCCTCAACTTTTTCGTCGCCGACGTGCAAACCGGGTTCGGCCCTTTCCTGGCCGTGTATCTCACGATGAACGGCTGGGGTCACGGCTCGATCGGCTCCGTCCTGACCGTCAGCACGATCGTCGCCGTGATCAGCCAGGTTCCCGCCGGCATACTGGTTGACTGGACGCAGGCGAAACGCCTCGTCGTCGCCGCCGGCATCCTGATGGTCGCCGCCGGAGCGCTGTTGATTGCCTGGCTGCCCTCTTATTTCCCAGTGTTGATCGCAGAGCTGCTGCACGGCATCCCGGGCGGAGCAATCCGCTCCGCAATCGCCGGCATCGGCCTCGGCCTGGTCGGACATCGCACCTTTAACACCCGGGTCGGCCGCAATCACCGCTGGGATTCCTACGGCAACGCCCTCACCGCTGCCGGAATGGGCGCTCTCGGCACGCTCGTCTCGCCTGGCGCCCCCTTCCTCGCCGCCGCCGGCCTGTGCATCCCAGCCTTGCTCGCTCTCACTCTCATCAACGGGCGCGAGATCGATTACCGCCGCGCCCGAGGCTACGCCCAGCGGCGCTCGCCAAAACCAGCGCGCTGGCGAACACTGCTCCGGGATCGCCGCTTGCGGATCCTCGGCGCTGCAATGTTTCTGTTCCAGTTCGCCAACGCATCCATCCTGCTGCTGGGCGCCGAGCGGCTCGCAGCCGACTACCAGCACGAGTCGGAACTCGTAACTTCTGCCATGGTGGTCGTGCCGCAGCTCGTAACCGCTGTCATCGCGCTTCGCGTCAGCCGTGCCGCCAACGATTGGGGCCGCAAGCCTTTTTTGCTCGGCGGTTTCGTGGCGGTCCTGACGCGCGCCGTCCTGTTCGCCGTCGCTCCCGGGCCGTGGTTCCTGGTCGGCGTGCAAGCGCTGGATGGGCTCACCGCCGCAGTGATCGGCATTATGATACCCCTGGTCGTCGCCGACATCTCCCGCGGCACCGGACGCTACAACGCCTCGCTTGGTGCCATCGGAATGGTCAGCATGATCGGCGCCTCGATTAGCACCACCGCAATCGGCTTTCTCGCACAACGCTTCAATTTCGTAACCGGCTTCATTGCCCTCGCGGTCGCCGCTATGCTCGGCTTCCTGCTCCTGTGGTGGAAAATGCCGGAAACCGTGCGCCATGCCATGGTCGATGACTGACCCCAGAAACTCCTGACGCCTCCGATCTCTTAGCTCCAGATCCAGCCCCAGGAGCCAGGCATGCGAACGATTCTGCTCACAACAACGGCTGTCGCAGGCTTTGTCGCGATCCAGGCTGTCACGGTCAGCCGCTCAGCCCCGGTCGCCCCATCAACGCCGCAACTACGCCGACATCACGCGCGGCTTCCTGATGCACGTCGTCCTGCTGGTCGGGATCGCATCCGGCATCGCCGACTGGCTTTGTCATCGTGCCACCCACATCGGGGCCACGGCCGGTCCCAAAGAATTCCTGATGCACCTGCTGATGCTGACTGAGGCTGCAATCCCGGTGATCTGCGGGATGTTCTTCGAGATCACCGCCCCCGTCCCCGCCCCTCGCCTACACAACCGCGCTGCTGCACGATGCGACCGCGCCGCGGGACGTCACCTACGCGGTTACCAGACGGGAGATCACTCCTGTCGAGCAGCAGGTGCACAGCTTTCTCGAGATGGTGCCGATGACCGCCATAAGCTTTATCTCGATCTTGTACTGGCCGCAGGTTCTTGCGCTTCTGGGCATCGGCAGGCGCCGCCCCCTCCCGTGGAGGTACACCTCCACGATGCTCGCCGTGCAAATAGGATTGGAATGGCTGCCCTATCTCGAAGAACTGGCCCGGACGATCAATGCGGCGCCCAAAGGATCTCTATGGCGCAAGCTCATGGTTACGCCAACTCGCGTAACCAGCACACAAGCCAGCACGATGCCAGGGAGGATATGCACTTATTGATAGTCCAAGCACAGCGCAGTGCACGGAGAATTCGACGGTCTGGCCAATGACCCAGAGAACCGTCGATGCCCAGCGACGTTTTGAACACGCCGTCACGTTACATTTTGTCGTTTGCCCGACGGCTCAGGCGCCTCCGCACGGCAAACGCTTGCAGGTGGCCGTCCGCGGGAGTATCGAGCGGCGGAACGCCCCTTCGCCGGGTTAGCACAGTGGTAGTGCAGCGGTTTTGTAAACCGAAGGTCGGGGGTTCAAATCCCTCACCCGGCATTCGCCCTACTTCACCGCCCCCAGCGTGAGCCCCCTCACCAGATACCGCTGCAAACATGCGAACACCATCGCCACCGGCAGTGTCGCCACCAGCGTCGCCGCCATCACCTGGTTCCATGCAATGGAATAGCGGCCGGCGACAAGATTAACCACCTGCAGTGTTACCGTCTGCTTGCTCGGATCGCGCAACATCGTCAACGCGACAATATACTCGTTCCAGCCCGCCACGAACACCACGATCGCGCACACCGAAATCGCCGGCACGGCAAGCGGCAGGAACATATGCCAGATCGCCCGCAGCCGTCCGCACCCGTCGATCCAGGCCGCTTCCTCAATGTCCTGCGGGATCGCCGCGAAATACGCCGACAGCATCCACACCGAAAACGCAATCTGGAACGCCGCATAGATCGCGATCACGCCGATCCGCGTGTTCACCAGCGTGCCGTCGCCCAGCGGAATCGCCGCAGCCATCCGGAACAGCCCCAGTATCAGCAGCACCGGAGCCAGCATCTGCGTGACCAGCAAAAACATTCGGTATGGCGGTTTCAGCCGGAACTGCAGCCGCGCAAGCGCGTACGCCCCCGGCACCGCCACACACAATGTCACCAGTACCGAGCACGCAGAGATCACCACACTGTTCACGATCGCCGTACCTAGATGCGCCTGCTTCCACATACCCGGGAAGCTCGCGAAACTCACATGGCGTGGGATCCACCGCGGCGGGAACGAAGTCACCTCCGGCGTCGTCTTCAGTGCGGTTGACAGCATCACCGCATACGGAAACAACACCAGCACGATCAGGGGAGCAAGCGCGCCCCAGCAGACCACGCTCCGCCACAGCTTGCGGCGGTTCATGCGGTTTGCCTCTGCAACCGCAGATAAACCGCCGTGAAGGCGAACACGATCAACAGCATCAGCACGGAAACCGCCGCGGCGGGTCCAGGCCGCCCCAGACGGAACGCAAGCTCGTAGGCATAAGTCACGAGTATGTGCGTCCCGTTATCCGGCCCGCCCTGCGTCATCACCCAGATGATCGGGAACGAATTGAAAACGTAAATCACGTTCAGCACCACCGCGATGGTGATGAAGGGCTTCATCAGCGGCAGCGTCAAAAACCGGAACTGCTGCGCCCCCGAGGCGCCATCGATGCGCGCCGCCTCATAAATGTCGGTCGGCACCGATGAAAACCCGCCCTGAAAAATCGTCGAAGTGAACGGAATCGACACAAGTATGCCGACACCGATCTCCACCGGAAATGCCGTCTCCGCCCGCGCCATCCAGTGTATCGAGCCGGAGATAAGGCCCAGACTGCGCAGAATCCCGTTGATCATGCCGTAATCGGCATTGAACGACCATTCCCAGAGGATCGCCGCCATCGCCAGCGACAGCGCCCAGGGCAGCATGACGATCGTACGTGCCACGGAACGTCCGTAAAAATCCTGCTGTAATACTAGCGCCACGGGAACCGATATCAGTACCGTGCCGCCAACGACCGCCACTGTCCACACCAGCGTCCGCCACAGAGACCCATAAAAGATCGGATCTGCCAGAACGCGCGCGTAATTCGACCATCCCACCAGGCCCCGCAGCTGGCCAAATGGCGACACATCGGAAACCGACAACCGGACGATGACAAAAAACGGATAAATGATAATCGCTATCGCCAGAACCAGGCTGGGCAGGATCAGCAGCAACGGAAGCTGCCCGCGGGAGACCGCCCGCAATCTCCTGCCCCATTGAGAAACACGCGGCCGGGCGGCCGTCGCTCCGCCGCCCGCCTGCTCCCCCGCCTGCTCCATAGTCCCGGGTCGGCGCATCACCTGCCGAGAGCCTGGTCCGCCTTCTGCGCAGCCTGCTGCAGTGCCGGCGCCGGCTGCGCGTTACCGAGATAGACCGATTGCAACGCGTCGATCACATCCTTCGCCACATCCTCCCATCCGGAAATCACCGGGGCGAAATGCGCATTCGGCATAAGGTTCACAAACACCTTGAGCCGCGGATCGTCGGCAAAATACGGATCATCCGCCACCGCCTTCGTGGTCGGCAGGAATCCCTCGTTCTTGTTGAACAACACCCGCGGCTGCTTCTGAAAAAGGAAATCCAGGAACTTGAACGCCGCCTCCTTCACCTTGGAGTTCTTGAACATCACAATGGAATCCGTCACGGCGTACGTCGACTGCGTCGTGCCCTTGGGCACCGGCACGATGCCATACTGCAGGTTCGGTGACTCTTTCGCGATCTGGTTGATCAGGAACGGCGCGGTGATCACCATTCCCAGCCGCCCCTGCTTGAACAGATTCTGCAAATCCTCCCTGTTGTAACTTGTTACCCCTTGCTCCGTCAGCCCCTGCTCTATCATCGACTTGTATAAATCCAGCGCCTTCACACCGGCCGGACTGGCAAACGCCGCCTTGCCGTTCTTGCCGATCAGATCACCACCGTAACTCCACAGCGCGTAATACCAGTACACATCCGTCTCGATGTCCTTGCCTTGCAGACCGAAGCCTTGTCCCCCGGCGGCCTTGATCTTCTTCGCCGCGGCAACAACGTCGTCCCACGTCGCCGGCCCATCCGGGAATCCGGCCTTGCTCAGCATGTCCTTGTTGTAGAACATTGCCCGCGCAGAGGCGGCGATCGGCAAGCCATACACCTTCCCGTCGATCGTCCCGGGCTGCAGGAACACCGGCACAAACCGGTCGCGGAACGCTGGCGTTATGTAGCTGTCCAGCGGCTCGGCGACCCCGTCCTTCACAAAATCCAGCAGCCACCGCGTGCCGATGATCGACAGGTCGGAGTTCGTCCCGCCCGAAATATCCGTCTGCAGCTTCTGCAGCAGCGAATTCCAGTTCACCACCTCGATCTTCACATCGATGCTCGGGTTGGCCTGGTGGAACTCCTTCGCCATCTGCTCGAAATATGGCCCCGTCGCGTTGCTGTACTCCGCAACGGTCACGCGCACGGTCTCCGCTTGCCCGGCCAAGGCAGGAAACAGCAGAGGCAGGCTCAGCGCCATCGTCAGCCCGAGCCGTCGGCCAAAGCCTGATTTGCCTCGCGTCATCTTGGTTCCTCCGCTGGTTGGTTGCGCCGCCCAGCAAAGAACGGAGCGAGGCCCCCTGGCAAGCGCCTGCGGCCGGCCGGCGGCTACCGCCGCGTGTACTGCGTCGTAGAGGTCTGCCGCGGCAAGGAGGACGTGATCACCACCGGTTCCGCCAACAGCGATCGCGGCGCCCCGTCCCCCTCCTCCCAGAGCCAGTACCGGTTGTCGCCCGCGCCGTTCACCGCCACAACCTTGTGGTTGTCACGCGCATCGGTGGCATGGATCGTCACGCGGCTGATCAGGCCTCCCCGCAGCCGCCGCATATCCTCGACCGCCTCCATCACCGCGTCGCGAACGCTGGCGCCAGCCTTCATGTACAGCACGATCGAACGGGCCGTACAGCACCTTATCGTCATCTCGCCGGCACCGGTGCACGCCGCCGCCCCGTAGCGCGTATCCGCATACGAACCCGCGCCCACAACAGGGCTGTCCCCAACCCGTCCCGGATACTTCCACGCCCACCCGGACGTGCTGGTGCCGGAGCAGACATCGCCGCCCCTGTCGTGTGCAATGAACACCGTGGTGTCCCGGCCCACCTCCGGGTCAATCGCATGCCGGCACAAATCGGCCAGAGGGGCTTCCGCCCACCGCGTGCGATCCTTCTCCGGCACCTCGTTCTCGAACCAGGCCTGCCACGCACGCCGGGAATTCTCGGTCAGATTGTCCGTTGTTTCCGCCCCGATCTCGCGCGCAAACCGCGCTGCCCCGTCGCCCACCAGGAACTCGTGCGGCAGCCGGCGCATCATCTCCCTTGCAACGCTCACCGGATGCAGAAAACCCTTCAACGCGCCGATAGCGGCGGTGCGAAGCGTCGTGCCATCCATCAGGCACGAATCCAGTTCCACCTCGCCGATCAGGTTCGGCCAACCCCCGCGCCCCACCGTGCGAACATTCGGGTCAGCCTCGACCAGGCGGATTCCCGCTTCGATCGCGTCAAGAGCAGGCTTGCCTTCGGCCAGAAGCCGCGCCGTCGTGGGCGCGCCAACAGTGCCTTCATTATTGGTGACCAGAATCATTGCCTGCCCACCTACACCCCAGCCAGCTCGTCCAGCACCCGATCCCGCGCGATGACATCGCCCTCCTCATGGACGGGCTGCAGGCAGACATGCGTTGCTCCGGCGTCGAAATGCGCGCGCAACCCAGCTTTCACCTTGTCGGCGCCGCCCCATAACACCATTGCGTCAATGAACCGGTCACTCCCGCCCTCCGCCAGGTCCTGCTCCGTAAAGCCTATGCGCAGCCAGTTGTTGCGGTAATTATCTAGCCGCATGTATCTCTCCAGCTCCTTGCGGCCAAGCGCCCGGGCGCGCACCGGATTGGTTTCCAGACATACCTTCTGCTCCACCGCCAGCCATTTGGAAGGCCCGAGGATCTGCTTGGCCTGCCGCGTATGCTCCGGAGTCGCATTGTACGGCAGCGCCCCGTGTGTCGCCTGCGCCGCCAGCCGCAGCATCAGCGGCCCAAGCGCCGCAATAGCCAGCGGAATCTCCTCCCCGGCGGCCTTCGTTACCGCCGCCAGATATTCCCGCATCAGCGGAACCGGCTTCTGATACGTATGGCCGCGCAACTTCTCGACCATCGGCGCATGGCTGACGCCAAGGCCAAGCACAAATCGGTCGCCATACAGCGCGTTCAGCGTTATGGCACCGCGCGCCGAGGTGAACCCATCGCGCGCGTAAATGCTCGCAATCGAGCTGCCGAACTTCAGCCGGTCCGTGCAGCCCAGCATGTACCCGGCAACCGAAAAAACTCGTAACCCCGGGATTCCGGATACCACAGCGTCCCATAACCCAGGCGCTCCACCCGTACCACAAGATCCCGCAACGCCTGCCAGTTCAGGCGGTCAACGGGATACCAGACGCCAAGCCGGCCGAGTTCCATGTCAGATCACCCTTTGTACGCGCAGATTAGCGGTCTCCGCTGCGCTGTAACCAAGCTCCCGCAGAATCTCATCATTGTGCTGCCCCAGTTCGGGCGGCGGCGCATCAATCCGCGGACCGTCATGCGCAAACATGAATGCCGCAAGCGGCACCCCGAACGGGCCGTATTCCGTCTCATGCCTATGCATCACCCGGCGCGAGGCAATCTGCGGATCGGCAACCGCCTCCCCCATCGTGCGAACCCGCGCCGCTGGAACATGACGCGATTGCAGGTATTCCTCCCACTCCTCGGCAGTGCGGGTCAGCATGATTTCGCGCAGCACGGCCTCCTCGCGATCGCGATCTGCGTCCCGTTCCTCGTTGCTTCCCTTGATCATGTCCGGCCGCTCCAGCACGGTCCATAAACGCCACTGCTGGCGCAGGTTGCTCGCCCCCAGCATCACCAACCCGTCTTGCGTCCGATAGGCCGAGTTGGTCGCGTGCGGCTGCTTGTTTCCATGCGGCTTCGGATGTCGGCCGTTCCGCAAATATCCCGTCAGATGCGACGACATCAGAATCATCGCCACGTCCAGCATGGCCATGTCGATCCGCTGACCGCGCCCGCTCCGCTCGCGCTGCAACAAGGCCGCGGCGATCGCAAACGCGCCCATCGTTCCGGTCGCGTAGTCGATTGCGGGCGATCCGAACTTCACCGGGTGCACTTCCTCGGTGCCGGTCATCGCCATGATCCCCGACGTCGCCTGAATCACGTGGTCATACGCCGTCTGGCTCCGCCGCGGTCCCGCCTGGCCGAACGCCGAGAACGAGGCGTAGATCAGCTTCGGATTGATGGCGGACAACGCCTCATAGCCCAGCCCGAGCGCCTCGAATGCGCCGGGTCGGTAATTCTCCACCAGCACGTCGGCCGTCCGCATAAGCCGCCTTAGGATCTCCTTGCCGGCCTCGCTCTTGAGGTCGGCGGTGATCGCACGCTTATTGGAAGCCTGCGTCAGAAAGCCTGTCCCCATCTTCCGCCGGTTCAGCTCCCGATCGCTCCCGGTCAGCCTGCTCTGGTCGGGCTCATCCGGATGTTCCACCTTGATGACATCCGCCCCGAGCACCGCAAGCTGGTACGTCGCGAACGGCCCCGCGAGCACATGCGTGATATCGATCACCCTTATGCCTTCAAACGGTCGCGCCATGTGTTCTCCTGCGAGCCGGCCTGATGATGCGGCCATCGGCATTACTGAAGGCTCGCGCCTTGCCCCGGCAGCGTCAACCACGCTTGGATGCCACGCGGCAGATGAGGGAGAGAGCCGGTTCGTGCCTGGGGCGAAGGAGCTCGCATTCACCCCCCGGATGGTCCCGGCTGAGGCAATGGCGAACCTGCGATTCGGGACATTAGCAGCAGATCTGGCCGACGGCCCGACCTTCGCCTTCGGTCTGGCCAAGAAGCTGTTCGACGAAGCGGTGGCCCCAACGCCGGCGCCGATCACGCCGAAGGCGGCAGCGTTCAAGGAAAAGCGAAAGCCCGTGTTTACCGGACGCTAGCCGTTGTAAGGAAGGCCATGAACGTCCCCCTGCGCAAAACCATGACCCTGGAACAGTTCCTCGCCTGGGAAGAACAACAGGAGCTCCGCTACGAATTTGACGGGTTTGATCCGGTCGCAATGACCGGCGGAACTGCCCGTCATGAACTCATCGGCGCGCGCCTGCGTGCAACCCTGCTCGCCAGACTGGAAGGCAGGCCATGCCGGAGCTGGGGTCCCAATAGTAAAATCGAGGTGCAAGGCCGCATTCGCTACCCCGACGCCTTAGTCAGCTGCACGCGCCCGCAGCCCACAGATACGATCATCCCCGAACCGGTCGTGATCTTCGAAGTCCTCAGTCCCGGGACCTCCCGCACTGACCGCATCGATAAACTACGTGAATACCAGGCAACCCCATCGATCCGACGCTACGTCGTCCTCGAACAGGACAGCATCGGCGCGACAGTATTCTCCCGGCAAGATAACGCCTGGACCGCCCGCGCACTCACCGGCTCGGAAATGCTGGACATGCCGGAAATCGGCATGTCCATCACCCTTTCCGACATCTACCTGGATGCTGATCTGGAATCGCCCGCCTAAATCGCCTCCCAGCCGTACACATCCCGCGTCCGCTCAAGCGGGGTGAGGCTCGTCCGCACCGCCGGCAGCAGATGCTCCGCCAGCTTCTCTGGTGTCCACCCGTCTCCGCGATGCATGATGCGAACCGGCCGAGGCTGATCATATAGATAGATCTCGTTTCCACGCGCTCCGAATATCTGCCCCGAAATCTCCGCCGCCGCATCGCTCGCCAGAAAAGTCGCGAGCTGCGCCACCTGGTCTGGCCGCGTCTTCGCCGCCCGCTCCTGCATCTGCTCCTCGGTATAGCCCGGCACCGTCTCGATCATCCTGCTGAACGCGTGCGGGCCGATGCAGTTGGAACGAACCTTGTACCGCTGCATATCCATCGCGATGTTGCGCGACAGTCCGGCGATCCCAAGCTTCGCGGCGCCGTAATTCACCTGCCCCACACTCCCGATCAGCCCGGACGTGGAGGTCATGTGAACGAACGCCCCGCTTTCCTGCTTGCGAAAATGCGTCACCGCCGCGCGCGAAACATAAAACGCGCCGTACAGATGCACCTTTATCACCGCATCGAACTCCTCGGGCGACATGTAGTGAAACATCCGGTCGCGCAGAATCCCGGCATTGTTCACCACGATGTCGATCCGCCCATAGCGGTCGATGGCCGTTCCCACGATGCGCTGAGCCGATTCCCATTCCGCTACACTGTCCGCGTTGACAACCGCCGCGCCCTGTCCATTGGTTGATTCGATCTCACGCACCACCTCCAGCGCAGGCGTTTCGTCCCGGCCCTCACCGGTTACACCTGCACCGACATCGTTCACCACCACCTTTGCGCCGTGCTGCGCCATGCACAGCGCAATCGCCCGGCCAATCCCGCGCCCTGCCCCCGTTACCACAGCCACTTTTCCGTCCAGGATCTTTCCCGGCATCCGTCGTTCCTCCGCTAATGTCTCGCCCTCGATTACACTGCCCAACAGCAGCAGAACTGTCACGTGCCGACGAAGAGGCAGTGCTAACCCCCCACCTCCTCCAGAAACCCCGCAATCGCCTCGCCAACCAAGCCTGGCGTCTGTACCGCCATAAAGTGCCCCGTCTCCAGCACCCCAAACCGCGCGCTCGGCATCCCGCCGGCCAACTTCTCTACCAGCGCAGGCGGGCGCAGCCTGTCGTGCACCCCCGCCAGCAGCAGCGCCGGACACTTCACGCCAGACAATTCACCCGTAACCGTCGCATCGACCAGCATCCGGTAAATCGCCGCATAGCTCTCCGGATCATTCGCCAGCCACCGGGCGCGAAACCGCCGATGCTGCTCCAGATCGTGCCGCACCTCCGGCGGGTAGGAGAGTGCAAAACTCTCCTCAATAACCCCCGCCGGTCCCAGCTCCGCAATCGCATCGGCCCGGGCGAGCGTGGCAGCCCGGCGTTCCGCCGCAACACCCGTCGCCGGTCCCATAGCAACAAGCGCCCCAACGCGCTGCGGGAACCGAGCGGCGAAATGCAGCACGATCCCGCCGCCCACCGCGCAACCCGCCAGCGCGACAGGGCCGCCGATCCCCAGGGCGTCAAGCAGTGCCGCCAGATCTTCGGCCATGATGTCGAACGTCACGCCGCCGCGGATCTTCTCCGAAAGCCCCGCGCCGCGCGTGTCATACCGCAACACCCTCCGCCCATCCTCAAGCCACGGCAGCACCTGCTCCCAGCTCTCCAGCGTGCCGCCCATTTCGTGGACCAACACCAGCGTCCGTTCCCCCGCACCGCGCAGCTCATAACGCAGGCTCGTCCCATTGACCTCGATCCAGTCCATTCAGCCCCTCCCGCTTCGGCCCTCACGATGGCAGGCTGCCGGGGAGGAGAGACGCATGCAACCCGACATGAAGCTGCACTGGTCGCCACGCTCGCCCTATGTGCGAAAGGTGATGATCACCGCTCACGAGGCCGGAGTCATCGGCTGGATCAGGACGGTACGAACTCTCGTCGGTGGCACGACGCCCAACCGCGCTTTGATGCACGACAATCCGCTCGGGAAAATTCCCACCCTCATCCTGCAGGACGGAACCGCATTGTACAATTCACGCGCTATCTGCGAATATCTCGACAGCTTGAATCAAGGCCCAAAGCTTTTCCCTCCCTGGCCGCAACGCGCAACCGCTCTGCGGCGCCTAGCCCTCGGTGACGGAATGCTCGACGTGGCCCTGGCCTGGATCGGCGAACGCCGGCGCCTGCTACCGCGTCAGTCGCACGATCACATCGCACTCTGGCAGGAAAAGATCATCGCCTGCATCGACGCGCTGGAACTCGAAGCCGGTTTACTGGCCTCCGATCCCTTCAGCGTCGGTCACATCGCCATCGGCGTCGCGCTCGGCTATCTCGACCTCCGCTTTCCCGATCTCAGCTGGCGTGACGGCCACCCTCGCCTTGCCAGCTGGCACGTCGCTTTCGAGGCCCGCGAATCAGCACGCGCCGCGAAGACAGTCGATGATCTGTAGGGCGTAGTCGGTTCAACCTGAACCGCTCACACTCTAAAACCTGCACGTGAATCAAGCTGCCCGGCTGTCCACCGGTGCCGAGGCCGGCCGGCCATGCCCCAGTTCCGGCTCGATGCTGAAATAATCCATGTATCCCCGGAACTTCTCGCGCTCCGCCGCGGCCGATAATCCGTGATCCTCGAAAGAATAATTGTGCCGCCCGTAGCCCCCATTGGGATGCTCAGCCACCGCCCGCGCAATCCGGCCGGCCGTTCGCTCGTCAAGATTAAGATGAAAATGCTCGTACACCGATGACACGGTCTTGAGCGGATTCATTACAAGACCGAGGTAATTTATGTGGCAGATCGGTTCCCGGAACATCGATTCCCTGCACGCCCGCACCATGCGCTCCGTGCCTGCCAGCCAGCGCAGACTCTCCTGATGCCCGATCTCCATCCGCTCCACGCGTCGGGAAAACGGCCGGCGCAATACCTCGGTCAGCTTGCAGACCGAAAGCAGAACCTTCACCGGATCACGATGCACGAAGATCACCCGAGCATGGGGAAAAATCGCGCGCAGATCGCGCAACGCAAACAGGTGATCGGGGCACTTCATCACCCAGCGGCGAGGGCCGCGCTGATGCTGCAGATGTTGCAAAAACCGCCGTTCAAAGCGATACCCCTCCAGCTGGCCATCCGCATCCAACCAGCGACGATAACTTGGAACGTGATACGTGGTGTCGAAACGCAGGCTGCGAAAAACGTGCGCCGCGATCTCCGAACACTCCTGCGGCGAATCTGCGCTAAGCGGATGCAGGCTGCGGAATTCCGGCGCGAGCCGCTCGAATGCTCGAAGCTGCCGCGCAACCCGGGCGCGCCGGTGATCTGGCCCTTTCGAAGGATATGGATGGATCGTCTCCCACACCAGGGGAGCCCGATTGACCTTGTCCTCCAGCATCAGCCTGTGGAGAAATGTTGTGCCGCTGCGCGGCAGCCCGGTTATAAAGACGGGCCGCTCGATCGGCTCGCTCAGAATGCCGGGATCGGCAAGCTCCTCCTGCCGAAACCGCAGCAGGTTACTCAAAAAACGCAGCGTGTCCCAGCGCAGCGCAAATCGGCCGACCAGGCTCAGTTCCGCTTCCCCTTCACACGAGTTCGAGCAGACGCTGCAGCGGCTCCCTGATATCCACATCCCCAAAGTCAGCCAGCCCGCTCCGGCGCATCGCAGCCGCCGCGAACTGCGCCGCCGTCATCGGCCGCGAAAGCCACCCCAACGCATCAGCGCACCGATCGGCCGCGCCGAGCACCACCGATTCCACGGACAATCGCAAGCCTCCTGCCGAGGTCACCAAAGACTGCTATCACATAGGCTGTCGGCCCGGCCCGGCGCAGAAGCGCACCCGGTATGCGGTATCACGTTACCAAGAGGGATCACAGCGTTGGAACCCCTCGATACACTTCCTTACTTCCCTATATCGGGGACGAGAGCCAGAGAGGGGGCCATGCGCGTTCGGAAACTTGCCTGCCGCTCATGCGTGCTGATCGCGGCGGCCCTGGGCCTGGTTTTTGCGCCCGCCCTGGTCGCTCCAGCGCCCGTCGCCATCGCCGAGGCTCAACCGGCCTCCAGTGTCACAGCACCTATCCAGAACTCTCGATGACGCCCTCATCCAGGTCATGAAGGAGGGCCGCCGGGGTTCCTTCCAGCAGCGCTACGCCACCCTGGCGCCAGCCATCGAAAAAGCGCTCGATCTCCCCTTCATTCTCCGCATCTCCGTAGGCCTCGGCTGGTCCTCCATGTCTCCCGAGCAGCGGCAGGAATTGCTCGAAGCTTTCCGGAAATATACAATCGCTTCGTATTTGGATAATTTCGATAGTTACGACGGACAGAAGCTGGTGGTAGATCCCGCAACGCGCCAGCTCGCCACCGGCGAACAGGTGGTTTCAACCCAGATCGTCCCGCAAAACGGCACGCCCCACAGACTCGATTACGTCATGCACAGGACGCCCGATGGAACGTGGAAGGCCATTGATGTCCTGGCCGATGGCACAATCAGCCGCGTCGCTGTCCAGCGATCCGACTGGAGCTCCCTGCTGACCCAGGGCGGCGCGCCCGCGCTGCTTGCCACCTTGCAGAAGAAAACCGAGGCACTGTCTCAGGGTTAGAGCAGGATCGCGCGAGACGGAACGTCAGAGCGCGTGAATCCTGCCCCACGATCACCCAATCGTGAAGCAACTGTTTTATTAACGGCAGGTTTAGCCGCTGCAACAATATAAGGAAAAACGCATGCGCGGCATCCTGCTATGGCTGCTCGGCATTCCCATCCCGATCATCATCCTGCTCTACATTTTTCACGTCATCTGACAGGCTCGCGCCGGGACGCCACAAAACGTCCGCGGCGCCTCCACCGTTGAGCACCCGCCCTAGAACGAACAGGTGATCCGAAAGCCGGTTCAGATATCGCACGATCTCCGGCGTAATCGCCTCGGCAGCCGACAGCCGTACCATCGCCCGCTCAGCCCGCCGCACCACCGTCCGTGCCAGATGCGCCCGCGCCGCCGCCTCCGTCCCGCCCGGCAGCACAAAGCTCCCCAGCTTCGGCAACCCTCGCTGCATGGCCGCGACCTCCTGCTCCAGCCGCTCAACAGGTGCGCCCGTCAGCCGAAGCCTCTCACCCCCCTCACCCGGCACGCATACATCCGCCCCAAGATCGAACAGCTCGTTCTGAATCCGCCGCAGCATCCCCTCGTGCTCCGGCGCGGCGACCGCCAGCCACCCGACGGCCGCGTTCGCCTCATCTACCGCCCCGATCGCCTCCACCCGCTCCGCGTGCTTACTGACGCGTCTCCCATCCCCCAGCGACGTCTCCCCCTTATCCCCTCCTTTCGTCACCACCCGGTCGATCCGGACCACCGTTTCAGTCGCCATTTGCAAACCCCCCGCCTCATTGCCACATCGGCCGCATGCTCCGCCGACGCTTCCTTCTGGCTCTCATGCCCCTGGCGATCGCTGCCGCGGCCCCCACGGCCTCGAACTCATCCGAGATCGCCGAAATCCAGAACTACCTGAACAGCATCACCACCTTGAAAGCCCACTTTGTCCAGGTCGCCCCAAACGGCGCGGTCACCCAGGGTGCCGCCTGGCTGGAGCGCCCGGGCCGCATGCGGTTTCAGTACGACCCGCCGAGTCCGCTTCTGCTCGTGGCCGGTCATGGTCTCGTCGTCTTCCACGATTCCTCACTCGATCAGACGTCGAACGTCCCCCTCGGCGCGACCCCGCTCGGGATCCTGCTCTCGGACCACATCAGGCTGACCGGCGGCGATGTCACCGTGACCGACCTCAGAAACCTGCCCGGTCAGATCATGCTCACCCTGGTGTGGAACAGCCATCCATCCGACGGCAGCCTGACCCTCGTCTTTTCCACCAATCCGCTGACCTTGCGACAATGGGTCGTAACGGATGCTACCACCCAGCGTACCACCGTCACCCTCTCCGACATTCAGCTTGGCGGCAAGTTCGACCAGAGCCTGTTCGAATACATCAACCCGCACTTCTTCCAGAACCACCAAAGCAACGGTTAGCTGGTATTAACGGCATCAACGACCGGCCGCTGTCATTGCGGGGCGCCCTTGCCCGCGCGCCGGCCGCAGGCAGGGCCCGAGCGGCGGGGCCGAAGCAATCTCGACCCTGGGATCGCTTCGTTCGTAATATCCATTCTTTGCGGCGGGGCCACATGCGACAGAGCCGCCGCCCGTCCTCGCCGCTTCCTTTTTGCCGCGGCTTTCAGCGTCGAAAAATCACCGCGGCGGCGGATTCGCCTCAAACCGGTCGAGCGTCGCCTCTATCCGCCCGATCGCCCCCGCCCGGTCATACAAATTATACAACGACCCCGCCAGGCGCGCCGGGTCACCCGAATAGTACCTCTCATACAACTGCTGCCGTCCGGAAAACGATGATATCGCCGCGTCAAATGCGAGCCGGAACAGCCGGATGCGAGCGCGCGAACCCGCGTTCGCCGCCTGAAAATACCGCTCCACATCCGGCCAAACCGGGCTTCCCACCTCGGCATAAGAAGGAACCGCCACCAGCCCGCCGGCCCCCAGTGTCTGGACGATCTCGCACATCCGGGCAAACATCTTCGGAAACATCATTCGTACTGTCCAGAGTGGCATCGCAGCCGGCGTCATAACGCCCTCGGCATTGGGAATCGCGTCCACCTCCGCCGCGCGCATGCACGCCCGGCAGAATTCGGTGAATTCGATCAGCTCCGCCAGCATCCCCTGCACATGCATATGCTGGTCGATATTCGTGGCCTTGGCGATTGCGAAACCCAGACCCATCATGAACTCGGCCTTGGCCAGGTCTTTCACCGTGAACTGGTGCATCACCTGCGGCATCGTTCCGGTGCGGTCATACAGCCCGTTGCACATCGGCGCATCACGGTGAATGAACACCCGTTCCCACGGCACCAGCACGTCATCGAACACCGCCATCGCATCCGATTCGTCGAACCGCAGAGAGAGCGGAAAATCCATGTCGGACGCGGCCTCAAGATGCGCCACCGACGGGCGGCAGATGAAGCGCAACCCGCGGCTTGCCACCGGAATGCTGAACCCGAACGCATACGGCGCCGCCTCTGCCGTGTTCGCAATATACGTCGATGGCATCACCATTATATCATTGGAAAACGCCGCCAGCGTGGAAACCATGCGCGCGCCACTGATCACGATCCCCGCATCGGTTTCCCTGACGATCTTCGCCGCAAGATCCTTCTCCTGCTGTTCGACCGGCCGCGACCGATCGACCTGAGGATTAACCAGCGTATGCGTCATCACCAGGTCGTTCTCACGCACATGCAAATAGTAGTTGCGCACGTTCTCGCCGAACCGCCGCTCTTTCTCGCCAAACGCCCGGTGCGCTGAGGCAAAACCCGTCAGCATGATGTTCATGTAGTCGGGACTTCGGCCAAACATGCCGCAGGTCGCTTCCATCCACGTCTTTACCATCTCGCGCCGGCGGATCAGGTCCTCGACCGAGCCCGGCTGAATAAACGAAAGCCCCACGCGCTCGCCGCTGCTTGGGGACGCATATGTCATCCGTTCGATCAGTGCTGCCTCGTGCTGCATATCCAGCAGCAACGCCACCGTGCCGGCCGCACCCGCAAAGCGCCGATCCCACGTCACGTCGCGCACGCGCTCGCCATCGATCCAGATCTCGCGGTCGTCGTGCAACCCTTCCAGATACGCCGCGCCGCTCCGGATCCCCATATCCCCTATCCCTCCAGCGCCAGCAGGCCGTATCCGGTAATCAGCGGCGCATGATAGTTGCGGTGCACGCGCTTAACCGAGGCGCCCAATGCCCCGCGCATGCCAAGCCAGATGATCATCTCGACCGATTCCGCCCCACCGCGTTCCATGTACTCGGTATGTGAAAGGCCGGTCAGCGCCTCCGGATCGCTCTCCAGCAAATCGAGAAAGCGGTTGTCCCACTCGGGATTTACCAGGCCGAACCGCGCTCCATGCAACTGATGGGACAGGCCACCCGTCCCGATCACCACCACTGTCCGCTCTTCCGGCCACGCCTCAGCCGCGCGCCGGATCGCCGCACCCAATCGCCAGAGCCGCCGCGCCGTCGGCAGCGGGTGCTGGATGACATTCACTGCAATCGGCACGATCGGAGCAGGCCAGCGCGCATCCGTCAGCATCGGCAGAACCGAGTAAATTCCGTGGTCGATCGCCATGTCCTGGCAGATCGTCGGGTCGAACTCGTCCCCGATCAAACACCGCGCAAGATGCCAGCCGAACGCCGCGTCGCCCGTTAGATCGGGCAAATCCCGCTTGCCCCACCCTTCATCCGCCTGCGCAAACCAGTCCGCGACGCCAAGCGCGAACGTTGGATACGCGTCGAAGAAGAACCGGTTCATGTGATCGTTGTAGAGCACAACCATCAGGTCCGGCTTCAGCCGCTCGAGCCAGCGTTTCACCGGAACATAACCGTCAAACAGCGGCGCCCACAGCTCGTCATGCTGCTGGCCCTTGTCCCAGGCCTGTGCAATCGAGGGCGCGTGCGAACTGCCGATCCCACCCACGATTCGCGCCATTCGCTTAATCCTTCCTCGCTCCACGGCGCGTCTCCATGAACTGCTCCAGCGTCTCCCCACGCATCTGCGCGCCGACCTGCAGCAGGTTTACACCCAGCGCGCCGGCGATCTTGATCAGCAGATAGATGCTGCCGCCCGCCGCGACGGCGCCGGTCCAATCGCACTCCAGAATCAGCCGGACCTCCGCCGGACTCAGGCCAGCTTCCCGCATCGTCCGCTCCGGATTGGCCCGGAAATGCTCCCGCACATCGGAACCCGTCAGCGACCACGCAAACCGGTTCAGCCGATATCCGGCCTGCGACCGCTCACCCGTGAAGATCATCGTCCCTTCGATGTCGGCCATTCCGCCACCTTATATGAACCGCCGGACCCGTCGACCCTCACCACCGTCTGGCCGCCGCCTCGTCCGACTCCCGGGCCCCGACCCAGGCGTCGGACCCGTCCGCGAACTCCTCCTTTTTCCAGAACGGCGCCTTGGTCTTCAGCCAGTCGATCAGGAAGGCCGTAGCCTCCAGCGCCGCCTGCCGGTGCGCCGAAGCGGCCAGCACCAGCACGATATTCGCCCCGGGCCGCAGCCGTCCCACACGGTGAATGACCGTGCAGCCCAGCAGCTCCCAGCGCCGCTCTGCCTCATCCCCGATCCGGGCAATGGCCCGCTCCGTCATTCCCGGGTAGTGTTCCAGCTTCATGGCGGCGATCGGCCGCTGCCCCGCGCGGTCGCGCACGACCCCCACAAACGAGCCAATGCCCCCGATATCGGTGCGTCCCGCGATCAGCCGCGCCGTCTCCGCCCCCACCTCGAAGTCCTGCTCTTGCACCGCAATCCGCGCCATCTCAGCCCCCCGTCACCGGAGGAAAGAACGCCACCTCGTCCCCCGACCGCACGGGCGCCTCCGCCTCGGCAAAATCCTGATTGACCGCGCAGCGTATCGTCACCCGGTTCGCAAATGCCGCCGCGTGCCGCGCGGAGCGCCCCGACAGCCAATCCACCAGCTCCCCCACCGTGCGCACGGTCGCGGGCACGTCGACCCGTTCCTCCGCCACCCCCACGCGCTCGCGCAGCCAGGCGAAATACAGGATCGTTAGAACGCGTGTCTCTTCGTCCGCCATAGCCTCTATTTAGGCGTTGGAATCGTCTGTACCGTCCCGTTCGAATAAATCACCGTGCTGGTGCCATTGCCATTCGGCACGACGATGCCGCTCGTGCCATTTGGCAGCGTGATCGTCTTGTAACCTCCGCCTCCGCCGCTTACGGCGGCAGGACCAGACGGTGTCTGCACCACTGGCGGACCCGGCGTTCCAGGAGGCGGACCCGGGGTGCCAGGAGGAAGCGGCGGAATCACCGGCGGGATCGTCGGAAGGGTGGCCGGCGGCGCCGGCGGCACTGTCGAGCTCCCCTGGGGCGGCGGTATCGGCGGCGGAGTCTCCTCATTCGGCAACTTCCCGCCCTGCTGCTCCAGCGTCTGTAACGTCGGTTCCGCCTCCGGCGGAGGCGGCCACAAATTCCCTGGTTCGGCATGCAGCGGCTGGACCTCTACGGGGAGTCCCATCGCCCGGCGCATGTTCTCGCTATCGCCGTTCGGCAGATATGGATCTTGCCCCGATACAAAAGGAAATTGCCGCCAGGCGGTGAAGCCACAGCCGGAAAGAGTCACGCAGAAGCCAAGCAGGGCAAGGCGCCGCATGGGCGGTCAGCTCCGAATGAAGGCGCGGTCTGTTAACCTCAGAAACCCTACACACTCAAGCCGGCGTGAAATCGTGCAGTCCTCCCACGATCCACTCCGCCACAACCCTCGGCGCATCCAGCGGCAATTGCCGGCGATCGCAGTGCGGAAGCGACTCGTCGCTCGCGACCGCGGCCACCTCGGGGGTATGCGGCCACAAAGGCGATTTGCCCAGCGAAGGACGATGAACCTCCAGCTTGATGCCCGGATGGGTCTTGAACCCCTCGACCAGCACCAAATCAACCGGCTGTAGCACCCGCAGCAGTTCCCCAAGCGCGGGCTCCGGCCCATCATTCTCGTGCAGCAGCGCCCACCGCATGCCGGAGGACACAAGGACCTCGTGCGCCCCGGCCTCGCGGTGGCGGTAACTGTCCTTCCCCGTACGGTCCATATCAAACCCGTGATGCGTGTGCTTGATCGTCGAAACCGATAGCCCGTGCGCCCGAAGCAGCGGGAGGATCGACACGATCAGCGTGGTCTTGCCGCTGCCCGACCACCCCACGATGCCCAAGGAACGCAAGGTCAGGAAGGCGGCACGGCGCGCGTGCTCGACGGCAGCGATGTTACGTGCTTCAGGCCGGCCGTCAGATAATCCCACCCGGTCAGCAACGTCAGCGCCGCCGCGATCCACAGCATCGCCGAGCCGATGAAACTGACCGGCAGAAAATTCAGGTGCAGCAGCGCCGCCGACGGATCACCCGCCAGCAGCGTCCCCAGCGCCCCCATCTGGAATCCGGTCTTCCACTTCGCCAGCTTCGTCACCGGCAGGCCCACCCGGATACCCGCCAGGTATTCGCGCAACCCACTCACCAGAATCTCGCGTAGCAGGATCACCACCCCGGCGTACAGGGTCCACCCGCGCAGGCCGCCCTCGCCCGCCAGCATGATCAGCGCCGCGCCCACCAGCAGCTTGTCCGCGATCGGATCGAGCATCCGGCCCAGATCGGATTGCTGCCTTCGCGAGCGGGCGAAATGCCCGTCGAAATAGTCGGTGATGGCCGCCGCGCTGAACACCACGCACGCCGCCAGGTCCGCGGCCGGAATGCGCAGCGAGGCCAGCGCTACCAGCACCGGGATCGCGGCGATCCGCGACAAGGTCAGCATGTTGGGCAGGTCGGTCAGCATGCACGCTAAGTGTAAGCGCCCGCAACGGCCTAGGAAACGCCCTCCACCCTCACCCTCACGCGGAAAATGCTCGTAAACCCGCCGTGCCGTCTCGCGGCTGATCCCGGGCGCCGCCGCCAGAACGTGGCTGCCACCCGCCGGCGGGAAAGTCGCGCGCCGAGCCGAACTGCCTTTCATCCCCGACTGCGGTAACCACCGCATATGCTGTGATCGGCCCGACGCCAGGGATCGTCACCAGCAGACGCATCATCGGCTCCTGTCGGGCCGCCGCCACGATCCGCTGCTCCAATGCAGCGATCTCCGCTGCGAGCAGCCCCATCTGCCGCACCAGCGGGCGCAGCGCGGCTTCATCACAGCAGGGACCACCCCGACCTCAGCTGCCTCTATCTGCTGAACCAGTTCGGCAAAACCACGCTCGCCTTGTGCCGCGGTGATGCCGAACTCCGCCGGCAGGCTGCGCACGCAATTGGGCAACTGTGCATGCTGCTTGCCCAGCAAATCGCGTGCCCGCTCCAGGCCACGCGCCCACCAGCCAATCTGCGATTCCGGTTGTTGCTTTTGCGATCCGGGGGATTCCCCCGACGCGGGATGATGTGATTCGAGGCCGACCTCTCTCTTGGGAGGTTGGCGGTGACCCGAGGCTCAATGACCGACGACGAGTGGGCCATCGTCGAACCGTTTCTCACCGCGCGATCGGGCCGACCGCCAAAGAACCGCCGCTGAACATTGGACGGTGCGCTGTGGATCTGCCGCACCGGGGCGCCATGGCGCGATCTTCCCGACCAGTTCGGCAACTGGAACTCGGTCTGGCGGCAGTTCCGCCGTTGGTGTTGCAGACCCAGTGTTGCCCATCAGGTGCACGTTCCGGCTGAATCACCATTCGTGCAAGACTCTTTGGCTTTTCGTGCAAGACTCTTTAGCTTTCGCATTGGTTTTCGCACCAAGCGATAATGGAGGATGGCACTGCGATAACGTCCAATTTCTACCGCAAGAAATCATCGGAGCAGCCACTGGTCTTTATCGGCCCCAGAACTTCGGTCATGGCCCCATAACAAAACTAATAATGGAGCGACAGGGTCTTGCCTTAGCGCCCATGCCCAAAGCGGGAATTATCGGATTACGGCAAGCGATTAAGCATGCCGACCAAGGCCCTTGTCCGGGGCGCAAAGAGTTTCGGCGCATAGAGGCTCTGGGCGGCGCGCTTTCCGGCCTCTGATAGGGTGGGATAGGGGATGATCAGCCCGGCGATCGCCGAGACGGGCACGCGCCGGGCGATTGCGAGGACCCAGGCGGCAATCATCTCGCCGGCGTGGGGCGCCAGGATTCCGGCGCCGATCACGCGGCCTTTTTCAATAACCAGCTTCACGAGACCTCCGGGCGAGCGTTCGGCCTGGGCGCGGTCGTTATGGGCGATGGGCCAGCGCAGGACCTGTATGGCACGGCCGGCGGCGCGGGCCTCGGCTTCAGTCAGGCCGGCCTGAGCAAGCTCGGGACTGGTGTAAGTGACGCGTGGCAGAGCGGCGTAGTCGATCCGGGCGGGCAGGCGGAACAGCGCGCGGCGGATGACGATGACGGCGTGATAGCTGCCCACGTGGGTGAAGGCGCGAGGACCCGCGCCTTCCGGGTCCGCGATGTCACCGACAGCATAGACGTGCCTGTTGGTGAGACTGCGCAGGCCGCGGTCGGTTGCGATGCCGGATTCCGTCGCGCGGACCTGACCCGCTTCGAGATCCAGGGCCTCCAGGCGCGGCCGGCGTCCCGTCGCGATCAGCAGATGGGTTCCGCTAACGCGTGATCCATCTCGGAGCCGCAGGACGGGACTGGACTCGACCAACTCAACCTGAGTGTTTTCGCGCAGATCGATACCGTTTGCGCGCAGGGTGCGCCGCAGACCGTCTGCCAGTTCCTCGTCCTCCTTTGACGCAATCTGGCCGGCTTCGATCAGCGTCACCTTGGAGCCGAGGGCGACGTGGGCATCCGCCATCTCCAGCCCGACCGAGCCGCCACCTAGGATAAGCAGGTGCTGCGGGCGGCGGGGCAGGGAAAAGACGGTCTCGTTGGTCAAAAAGCCGTTCTCCGAGAGGCCGGGTATAGGCGGGATGGCAGGTTCACTGCCGGCGGCGATGACAATGCGGCGTGCACGGATGCGCTCGTCGCCCACGGTGAGTTCGGCAGGCCCGGTGAACCGAGCCTCGCCCTGGATCACGGTGGCGCCGAGCGCGCGGAAGCGGGCGGCGGAATCCGCCGGCTCGATGGTCCGGATCACCCCCTGGACGTGCGCCTGCACGGCCTCCCAGTCGATCACCGGCTCCGGCAGACGGATACCGAACCGGCCTGCGGTCCGGGCGGCCTGGGCCGCGTGGGCGGCGGCCAGAAGGGCCTTGCTCGGCACGCAGCCGTAATTGAGGCAGTCGCCCCCCATGCGGCCGCGCTCGATGAGGGCAACCCGGACGCCAAGCTGGGCGGCTACCGCGGCGACTGACAGTCCGGCGGAGCCGGCGCCGATAACCGCCAGGTCGAACTCAGCCACGATCCCGTTTCGGCCGCCGGATATGACGCAGGATCACAGGAGTGAGAGATAGGACGGCGAGGCCGACGAGGGGGCCGAGGACGCGCGGGGTGAAGATGAGGCCGACGTTCGGGTGACCGCCGGCGGCGAGGACAGCCCCTACGCCATCGCCGATGGAGGCGAACACGAAGGTTGCCGGGATGATGCCGATCAGGGTGGCGGAGGCGTACGGCCAGAGCCGCATCCCGCTGACGGCTGCCCCGAGATTCACCAGCCAAAACGGCAGGGCGGGCACCAGGCGGAGTGCCAGAAGATAGCTGAACCCGTCGCGCTTAATCCCTGGGCGGATGCGCTTTATGATGGGTCGGGCGCGGCGGGCAACCGTCTTGGCCAGGGCGCTTCGCGCGACCAGGAAGATGATCACAGATCCGAGCGTGGATCCGAGCACGGCCAAGGTGCCACCAATCAGGGTTCCAAACAACAGTCCGCCCGCCACGGTGACGACGGCGCTCTCGGGGATGGAGAAGGCCACGAGCATGACGTAGAACAACAGGTAGCAGGCCGCTGCGAGGAGCCGGTGCGCCTCGACCCAAGCGGTCAGCTCGACCTGGTGGCGGGCAAGCGCCTCCCAACTGAGGGCATGGGCAATGCCGCTCTGCCAGATAAGCACCGCGATTCCTGCCAGGAGAACCAGCGGGAGGAAGTGTCGAAACAGTCGCACTTTGTCAGTACGTCAGAGCGGTCCGAATCGATGAGCCGGGTCGCGGCATCTTGAAGCCTTTGCCATCTGCTCGAACGGCAGGTAGGGCGATCGGATCGCGCAGATGGATCCGGCGCCGGGTTAGATGAACCCGCAAATCGCGACACAGTGTTTTCAGCCGCGTGCGGTACGGCCGGAGGGTGCATGCTCCGGCCGCAGAATGCAACCACTACTGAACAATGATTTGCCCCCGCATATGCGGGTGGATGCCGCACATGTAGTCGTATGTCCCTGGCGTTTCGAACCGATAGGTGAAGCTGTCCCCAGTATCGAGCGCGTGCGAGTGAACACCCAGCGTCATACAGAGGACGCTATGGGGGATGTCGTCGCGGTTGGTCCATTTCACCGAGGTGCCGGCGGGCACGCGCAGCGGCGTCGGTGAGAACGTGAAATTGTCGATCATCACTTCGGGGTCTGTGGCCGCTCCGGCCTGAGAGGCGAGCAGGACCGTCGCGCCGGCTGCGAGGAGCAGCCGGCGCCTGGAGAAAGACGGCATGACTCCCCTCACCCCGCCAGCGGTGTATCGACGATGGCGAGCGGCGCATTGGTCCGGACTAGGCTGACCCGGGCCGTGCCGAGGTATGTTTTCAGCTCGCCAGCCGGGACCGCCATCGGTCCGGGCCCTTTCGCGGTACCGGGGACGGGCTGGGGAAAGGCTGTGGAGCGGGCGGTGTGGAAGGCGACGTGCCCCTCAATCTTTTGCATGACCTGGTGAATGTGGCCGTTCAACACCGTGACGGAGCCGAATTTCTTCAGGTAGCTGAGCGCCTGCGCTCCGTCGGCGGTGCCCCAGCCCCAGTCCTGATAGACCACCCAGAGTGGAATGTGGGCGAAGACGACAATCGGCGTGCTGGCGGAGAGGGGGGCGACATCCTTCTCAAGCCATCCAAGCTGCTCGTGGCCGAGATTGCCGAGGCCGTTGCCTTTGAGGTTCACCACGTTGACGAGGCCGATGAAGTGCACGCCATCGGCATCGAAGCTGTACCAGCCGTCGCCCTTGGCACCCTTGCCGAACCGGTTGAGATAGCTTTTCCCATCCTCCTCCAGCACGTCATGTTCGCCGGGTACGGTGTAGGCCGTGAGCTTGGTGGCGCCCATGAGCTGGGTTGCAGTGTCGAACTGGGCGGGTTTGGAAAGATGAGTGATGTCGCCCGTGTGGATCAGGAAAGCTGGGCGAACGGGCGCTGCGTCGATCTGATTGAGGCCGTCCTGGAAGGTTTTGACGGTATCCGGATTGACCGGCTTGTTGAAGCCGAGATGGCTGTCGCTGATCTGCGCGAAGGTGAAGCCGGATTCAGCAGCCTGGGCCGAGCCGATGAGACGAGCGCGAGGCACGCCGCCGGCGACGGTCCAGATCATCGCCGTGCCCGTCCAGGCCATGCAGCTGAGTGCGTGGCGGCGGGTGACAAGAATATCGTTTGCATTGTCGGGCATCAGGGAACCCTCCTTCGGGGCCGCCCGGCATTGGGCGTCCCTGGGAAGAAGGACCGGGGCTGGCCGGCGAATATTCTGCATTCGCGGCGCAATATTTTTTTTGCATGCGGCCGGTTTCGCGCGGAATAAGCGGGGCCGGGATGCGGTATGAATTGCTAGCCGGCAACCGAGGGGACGGGGTTGGTGCCTTCGACCGACGACCGGAAGCGACGCTTCGAGCAGCTCGCGCTGCCGCATCTGGGCGCAGCCTACAATCTCGCCCGCTGGCTGACCGGCGACCGGTCCGAGGCGGAGGATCTGGTACAGGAGGCGTATTTGCGCGCGTGGCGTTATTTTGATTCGTTCCAGGGTGGCGACATGCGCGTGTGGCTGCTGACGATCGTGCGCAACTGCGTCAACACCTGGGGACGGCAAGTGCGGTCGCAACGGATGACTTACACGCCGGAGCCGCCGGATAAATCGGCGGCTCCGTTGTGGACGGAAGGTGAGGACAATGCGGAATCCTTTCTGTCGCGGCAAGCGGATGCGTCGCGCGTGAACCGCATGGTTGCGCAATTGCCGGTAGAGTATCGCGAGGTGCTGCTGCTGCGAGAAGTGGAGGAGCTCTCCTACAATGAGATCGCCGCGGTAATCGGTGCGCCGGTCGGAACGGTGATGTCGCGTTTGTCGCGGGCGCGGGCGGCGTTGCGCCGCGACTGGTTCGCGAAGGAGAGCGCGGATGAGATGTGACCGCGCCGCTTCGCTTCTGCCGCGCATGCTCGATCGCGAACTACCGTGGATCGCGGCGTTCCGCCTCCGCCGTCACGTTGCGGCTTGCGCGTCCTGTGCGGCCCAGTTCGAGGAGCAACAGTCGATGCAAGCGGCCTTGCGCGCCCAGCTCACGGTCTACCGCGCGCCTGCTGCGCTGGCGGGGCGGATCACCGCGGCGCTGCCGATGGAAGTGCCGCCACCTGTGGTCCGGCCGGTATGGCGCATTCCGACTTTTTCTCTGGCGGGCACAGGTCTTGCGGGCGCGCTGGCGGGTGCTGCGTTCGTGCTGTTGCTGGCTGGCGGGAACAATCCCGGCGTTTCGGTGACCGAGGCGGTGGTGGATCACCACGTCGCATCGATGATGGCGGATCATCTGACGGACGTGCAGACCAGCAACCAGCATGTGGTGAAGCCGTGGTTGTCGCAGCGTGTCGATGTTTCTCCTCCGGCGACGGATTTTGCCGCGGACGGGTTTCCGCTGGTGGGCGGGCGGATGGATTATATCGACGGGCACGCGGCGGCGGCGGTCGTGTACCGACATGATCGTCACATTATAAACCTGTTTGTGTGGGCGTCGCCGGGGATAGCGGATGAGCAGGTGCGAGCGACGAGCGAACAGGGGTTCCACGTGATGAGGTGGCGGGCCGGCGGGCTGACGTATTTTGCGGTTTCGGATGTCGAGCCGAGTCTGCTTGCGAAATTCGTGCGGCTGGTCAAGAGCGCGGCGGGATGACCGGTCCGACCGCGCGCGACACCGGCCCACTTGAACGAAAAAAGGCTGCGAGCCGACCATCGATGAAAGCCAGGCCGCAGCCGATCAAGACCATTCCCGCAAAATCGCGGAACCGCAGAGTTTCGCGCAGGACGAAGGCGCCGAGCAGCATCGCAGTGAGCGGGATAAGGAATGTGACAAGCAGCAGATTGGTTACTCCCGCTGCGGCAAGAAGACGGAAATAGAGGATGTAGGCAAATACCGTGCACAGCAGCGCAATGCCGATCAGCGCTCCCCATACTGCTGCATCCGGTACCGGCAAAGTCCAGGGACGATCGGCAAGGACCACAGCTGGGATCAGCACGATCGTGCTGGCGGTAATCTGGCCTGTCGCCACCTTTATCGGCGGAATAGCCTTGAACCGTCGGCCGTAGATGCCGGCGAACGCATAGACGAGCGCCGCTCCCAGGCAGGCCAGTTCGCCGATGATATTTTCCCGGCCTAATCCCGCCAAGGCGCCCGGCCCAATGAGCACGGTGACACCGGCGAAACCGACTATCACGCCGGCTAACCTGCTGCGGGTCAACTTCTCATTCGGGGTCAGCACGTGTGCGACGAGCACGGTGAAAACCGGCGTTGTCGCGTTGAGGATAAACGCAAGACCGCTCGAAGTCCGCGTTTCGCCGAACACGATGAGCGAAAACGGAATGACATTGTTGAGCAGACCCATGACAGTGAAGTCAGCCCAGACCCGCGGCGCGGCCGGCATGTCACGATCAAGCGCATTCATTTCGGATCGGCGGATACGGTATCGACAAATGTGCGACACGACACTCCGGATCTTGCGCCCACATTCTGAACTGGGCGTTCTATGCTGGGTCTCGCAGGGACCCTCTGCTCACTCCGTTGCAGCCGCGGGGCAAACGGCTCCATAATGTAGTGAATATCGCTGTTTGGGGCTGTGTATGGACCAGGCTGCACGGATCGAAGTCCGGCAACTATCCCGGCATATGCGGTGTGAGCGACGCGGCCCTTTATGACATTGCCAATGCGCTGCCCAAGACGATCGGCGACGATATGACGCGTTGGACGGCAAGGTGTAAGTGAGCACAGCAATCACCGAGGCGCCGCCTGTTCCGCTGCGCGGCGTGGCTGTGCTGCTGATTTCGGTGCTGTTCCTGTCGAGCGGGTGGCCGCTGACCAAGCTGGCGATCCAGCATGGCGCGGCACCGCTGTGGTTCGCCGAGGGGCGGGCGGTCCTGTCTAGCACGGTTGCCACGGTGCTGTTGGGAGCCTCGCGGCGGCTGGTTTTGCCACGCCGCAGGGATCTTCCGGCGGTGCTGACGGTGGGGTTGTTTCAGCTCGCAGCGTTTTTTGCCTTCGCGCACCTGGCCGTGGCGTGGGTACCCGCAGGGCGGACCGCCGTGCTGTCGAACACCACTACGATCTTTGTCGTACCGCTGTCGGTGCTGGTTCTGCGCGAGCGGATCACTATCCGACGCTGGGTGGCGACAGTGATCGGGCTGGTAGGAATTGCGGTACTGGTCGGACCATGGGCGGTGGACTGGACTTCCCGCCAGGCGCTGATTGGAAATTTCTTTCTGCTGTGCGCCGCGCTGTCGTGGGCGATTGCCCTCATTACTGTGCGGCGCGTGCCCCCGGCGCACACGATGTTCGAGCTGCTGCCATGGTGCTTTCTGGTCGGTGCGCTTGCGCTGCTGCCGGTCGTTCTCATCGAGGAGCCGCGTGCCGCGCTGGGCGCGGGCGGCGCAAGCTGGGGTCCCTTGCTGTATATTGGTCTGCTCGCGGGCCCGTTCGGGACCTGGGGAGTGATGGAGGCAGCGGTGCTTCTGCCCGCGGTTGTTTCCTCGGTGGGATATCTCGCGACGCCGGCGGTTGGGATTCTGTTGTCGGCGTGGATTCTGGGGGAGGCGATTACGCCGGATCTGGTGTCGGGAACGGTGTTGATCCTGCTCGGGGTTGGCCTGGCGGCCTGGCCCGGGCGGACGGTAGGACGGTTGCTGTGATTCTGCACAGGACAGAGGCCGGTCAGGGACCGGTAGCGGTGCTGCTGCACGGGCTGTTCGGTTCCGCACGTAATTTGTCAGCGGTACAGCGCGCGCTTTCATCCCGATTTCGCATGATAGCGATGGACCTTCGGAACCATGGGGCGAGCGCGCATGAACCGGGGATGGATTACGGCATTCAAGCTGCGGATGTGCTTGAGACGGTGCAGGCGATTTCGGCCGTACCAGCGGCTGTCATCGGCCATTCCATGGGTGGCAAGGTGGCGATGCGACTGGCGTTGGATCATCCGGATGCCGTTGCGGCGCTGGTTGTCGTGGACATCGCCCCGGTTCCCTATCCGCCGCATTTCCGCGACTACGCGGCGGCCATGCGAGCGGTTCCCGGCGGAGCGTTCCGCGCGCAAGCGGACGCTGCGTTGGCGCATGCAGTCGAGGATGCCGTCGTGCGCGGGTTCCTGCTGCAAAATCTCCGCCCGGGAGAGACGCCGGCATGGCGGATCGGCCTGGATCTCATCACGGAGGCGCTGCCGGATATCGAAGGGTGGGTGTCGCCGAGCGGAGCGCGGTACGACGGGCCGACGCTGTTCGTTTCCGGAGACCGGTCCGATTACATCCGGCGCGAATGCCGGCCGGTGATCCGGCAACTGTTTCCGGGTGCACGGTTCGTGACAGTGCGGAACGCCGGACATTGGCTGCATGCGGATAATCTGCCGGGCTTCGTTTCCGTTCTGGACGGATTTCTCGCGGCGTCGATCGGGCAATCGCGGGGATGAAGACGCCGCGTTTCAGGCCGAGGCGACGCCCTGAAGGTTCAACTCGCACAGGCAAAGGCCGGGAAATTGGCGCCGGTCGATCAACGATCCCGCCGATCCTCCGGCCGGCTGCCATTTCCACCCGCGTTGCCGCTACGCGACCGAGCGATGCCGCAACGAAGTTCCCGCCCTGACCGAACTGGCGCCGGTCATGCGGTGCGCTGCCTGCGTGCGAACGACGCAGCAGCGAGGCCGGACAGTATGGTCCTGCGAGACAGGCGAGGGTGAGGCATACGGTTCCTCCCGAATTCGTTAGGGGAGGTTTAGCAGCCTGGGAATGACCAAAGTTAGACTGGCGGGATGCCCCGCGCCAATTCGCCGATGCGCAGCAGACGTGCCCCTTCGACGCGAAGCCAGGGGATCGCAGTTTCGGCATGCGACGTGAGCTTGTTCACCAGCGACCAGAAGCGCTTGCCGTGATTCATGTGGCGCAGATGCGCGACTTCATGCGCCGCGACGTAATCCTGCACGGTTTGAGGCGCCATCACCAAGCGCCAGGAAAACGCAATCGATCCGTCCGGCGCGCAGCTTCCCCAGCGGCTGCGCGTATCCTTCACGGCTACCCGGCGCGCAGTCAGACCTGCCGATGCGGTCTTTTCGGCAACCAGGGCCGCAAACTTCCGCCGTGCCTCCAGCCGCAGGAAATCGAGCACCCTGCGCGGCAGAAATTCGGGGGATCCGGAGACACACAACTCGTTCTGCTCGATCCAGACGCCGCGGCGCGCCTCAGGCATGCCGCGGACAACGTACGGAGTTCCATCGATCGGAATGAGTGCGCCGTGGGCAAAGGGGACCGCCTCGGGCAATGCGGCCAGCCGGTCGGTTACCCAGCCGGCGTGGGTCATCAATAATGCAACACCCGCGCTGCGGCCGGCGCGTGGCGGCAGGGTAACAACGACATTCCCGCCGCAAGGGTCGATGCGCAGGGACACACGGCGGGCAAGAGTGTTGCGCCGCCACTCAATTTGCGCGGTGCCGCCCGGCAGGGAGAACGCTTCCGAACAGGGAAACTGCATGTTGCGAGACAAACCGTGTTGCACGCCAATTCGTCAACCAAATCTTTTCGCCTAGTGTCCCGAATCGGAAATTCGCCGTTGTGGACTGGCGGTCGGTTCGGGACACCAACTCTTTGTTTTCAGTGACCTGCTGATCCCCTTCGTCCGCCGCCCGGTGCGGCGAACTTCGGGGGCAGGACACTAGCGAGGAGCAGCAGCACGTCGGAGGCGGTCGTTGATCGCCAGGCCGAGGCCGGTCCGCGGTACCGTCATGGAGGCGATCCGGGTCAATCCGTGCAGGCCGACGATTTTATCCAGTTCCCGAAGGCCGGTGAAGAATCGCGAAGCGGCCTCGTTGACATCGCATCCGGCGCTAAGATTGAAAACCGCGTAGGCGCCCGGGAGAGGTGGGCCAAATGCCAGTAAGGCTTCATCCGGCCCGACGTCACGCGCGTCCAGCCGCAGCGCGGTGCTCGGCGCATAGTGCGATGCAAGCATTCCAGGCGATCGGGGCAACGTCGCATCGGCAATCCGCCGCACCGGCCCGGCCAGCGCTTCGATATCTTCAACAGGAACGCCGCCAGGACGCAGCAGCACGGGCGACTCGCCCGTGAGATCGAGCACGGTCGAACTCAATTCCAACGTGGCAGGGGCCACTGTCCAGCACAGCTGCGATTCGCCCGCCAAGCCCGGCCAGCACGTGCACCGCGGTGGTGGGACTGACACGGCCGGAGGGATTTGCGGAAGGCGCGGCAACGGGCATGCCGGCGGCACGCAGGACGGCGCGGGCAGTGGCGTGCCCGGGGACACGCACGGCGACCGTGTCCAGGCCGGCGCTGGTGAGCAAAGCGATCCTGCTTTCGGGCCGGCGCGGCAGAACCAAGGTCAATGGTCCCGGCCAGAAAGCCTCGGCCAATATGCGCGCCTGCGATGTGGCGTTTGCATCGGCAAAGGCGCAAGCAGCATCCGGATAATGCGCGATCAGCGGATTGAAGCGGGGCCGTCCTTTCGTCGCGAAAATCGCAGCAACCGCGTCCGGATTCGTTGCGTCGGCCCCGAGGCCGTACACCGTTTCGGTTCCGAAGGCGACCAGCTCGCCGGCGCGCAACAACTCCCCGGCCCGGACAATCGCGCTCTCGTTCGCCTCCAACACTTCCGTCATGCTGGCTGGATAGAACCGGCCTGCTGCTCTGGCAAAGCAGGCAACGGCTGAATAAGGTCGCCGCTTTCCGCCGGAGCATGATGCTGATGATCGACGTTGCCTTTGCCAGTCCCTCCTTGCCGCGCTCCGGCGCGCTCGTCTTGCTGATCGCCGAAGATGCCAAACCATCCGGTCTGTGGCAGCAGGCGGATGAGGCAACTGGCGGGGCGATCACGCGTGCGCTCGAAGCGGCCGAGTTCAAGGGCGGAAAGGGCAAGACAGCGGCCATACTGGCGCCGGGCGCGGGTCTGTCGAAAGTGATCGCCGCGGGGCTCGGGAAGCCGTCGGACCTATCCGATCTGGTGCTGGAGCAGGCCGGGGGACATGCGGCGAGCGGGCTGGTGCGGGAGGATGAGGCGGCGATTGCCGCGGATGGGCTGACGCCCGCGCAGGCCGCTTCGGTCGCGCTGGGCACGATCCTTCGGTCCTATCGTTTCGATCGTTACCGCACGAAGGAGAAGCCGGAGGACAAGCCCCGCCTGAGCCGCTTGTCCGTGCTGTCGGGAGATGCCTCGGCGGCCAAGGCCGCGTGGGAACCGATGCGAGCGACCGCCGCGGGAGTGTTTCTGTCGCGCGATCTGGTCAGCGAACCGCCGAACGTTCTGAATCCGGCCGAAATGGCCGAGCGCTGCCGCAAGCTGGCAGAGCTTGGTGTGGATGTGGAGGTGCTAGGACCGGACGAGATGCGGCAGCTCGGGTTCGGCGCGCTGCTGGGAGTGGCCCAGGGGAGCGCCAACGAGCCGCGGGTGGTGGTGATGCGATGGATGGGGGCCGGCGGGAACAGCAGGCCGGTGGCGTTCATCGGCAAAGGCGTCACGTTCGACACGGGCGGCATCAGCATCAAACCGGCCGGCGGAATGGAGGATATGAAATGGGACATGGCCGGCGCCGGAACGGTCGTCGGTCTCATGGCCGCGCTTGCCGGGCGCAAGGCGGAAGCCGATGTGGTGGGACTGGTCGGATTGGTGGAGAACATGCCCTCCGGCACCGCGCAACGACCGGGCGATGTGGTGAAGAGCTATTCGGGGCAGACCATCGAGGTGATCAACACGGATGCCGAGGGACGGCTGGTCCTGGCCGATGTGCTTTGGTATTGCCAGAAACGGTTTGACCCGAGGTTCATGGTCGATCTCGCGACGCTGACCGGGGCGATCATTATCTCGCTCGGGCATGAGCATGCCGGCTTGTTCACCAACAACGACGAGTTGGCGCAGCGGCTCGAGGGAGCCGGCCGCGCGGCCGGCGAAAAAGTCTGGCGCATGCCGCTGGGCGAGGAATACGACAGGCAGATCAGGTCCGATATCGCCGATATGAAGAATGTCGGCGGCCGACCGGGCGGAGCGATAACGGCGGCACAGCTGCTGCAGCGTTTCGTCAACGACAAGCCCTGGGCACATCTGGATATCGCGGGCATGGCGTGGGCCACCAAGGACTCGCCCCTGGTCCCGAAGGGCGCCACCGCCTTCGGGGTGCGGCTGCTGGATCGGCTGGTGGCGGATTACTACGAGGGGCGATGACCGAGATCGGATTCTATCACCTGACACGAACCACGGTGGCACATGCGTTGCCGATGCTGCTGGGACGCACTCTGGCGGCAGGACAACGCGCTGTGGTGGTGTGCACGGATGAGGCGCGCGTGGCGGCGCTCGACAAGGCGCTGTGGGAATGCACGGAACCGGACTGGTTGCCGCACGGCACCGCCGCGGATGGGAATGCCGATCTGCAGCCGATCTGGCTGGCGACGGACGATGCCGCACCGAACGGCGCCCGGTATTTGTTTCTGGTCGATGGCGCGGGGCCGGCGCGGATAGATGCGTTCCCGCGTGTCTTCGATCTGTTTGACGGGAAGGATGAAGCCGCGCTGATCGCGGCGCGTGCGAGGTGGAAGGCGGCGCGCGATGCCGGGCACACGCTGACCTACTGGCGCCAGGGTGCAAAAGGGTGGGAAAAAGGCGCATGATTGGCGGACGGGCGAAGGAGAATGCCGGTGCTGCCGTTTGTGTTCCCGATCCTGTTCCCGCTGGGCCTTATCGGTCTTGTCGGTCTGTGCATTGCGGCACGGCGAAGAATGAGCCGCGATGATAATTCCTCGAAAAGCCGCGCGGCGCTGCTGATGGCGCTCACCCGTATACCGGCGGCGCCTGAGGTTCGTTCGCGTCAGGAAAATACGGACGCATAGCGGCGGGTCCGGGCTTTATGGGCATAACCAAGGCCTTTAAGTTTTGACCCCTCCCCCTGCCCCCTCCCGCAAGGGGAGGGGGTTTTTGCGGCTGGGAAGACGATTGTATGAGTCTGCTTGAGATCGAGCGAATCAACGCATACTACGGCGACAGCCACATTCTGTTTGACGTTTCCCTGGAAGTGGGGCGCAACGAGGTGGTGGCGCTGCTCGGCCGGAATGGCGCGGGGAAAACCACCACCTTGCGGACGATCATGGGCGTGCTGGGGCCGCGCAGCGGGTCGATCCGGCTGGATGGGAAACAGATCGCCGGTTTGCCACCGTATGAGATCGCGCGAATGGGTCTGCAGCTGGTGCCGGAGGAGCGGGCCATTTTCGGCCAGCTCACGGTCGAGGAGAATCTGAGGCTCGCGGCGCTATCGGCCCCGAGTGCCTGGACCTTGGAGCGAATTTACGAGTTCTTTCCTCGGTTGAAGGAGCGGCGGCGCTCCGGCGGTCGGCAGCTGTCAGGCGGCGAGCAGCAGATGCTGGCCATCGCCCGCGCACTGATCCGCGATGCCCAGGTGATCCTGCTGGACGAGCCGTTTGAAGGACTGGCCCCGCTGATCGTGCGGGATCTGGTGCGGGTAAGCCGCGAACTGGCGGAGCAGGGGCGGACGATACTGGTGGTGGAGCAGAACGTGGTGGCGGCGCTGAGTTTCGCTCACCGGGTGTATGTCATAAATAACGGCCACATGGTGTGGGAGGGCACGCCGGATGCGCTGCGGGGCGATACGGAACTGATGACGACGCATCTCGGGGTGTGATCCCGGCGCGTGTCATATCAGCAGGCGATCACGTTCACCGCCAGGCCACCCTGCGAGGCGCCATAGAATTACAATAAGGAAATTCGTAGCGCGCTCTCCCAAAAATGCTCCCCATCGGGAGATCAGGCGCAGGTTTCGCCACTCCTGGGGAAAACCAAGCGCAACTGGCCATGGCCTCGTTCGGGTGCGGCGCCGAAATTCGACAACGTCACCCCAAGCAGGCGCACTGCCGCGACTGGCGGGAACACATCGCTCAGGAGCTCAAGGCTGATCCGCTGAAGCTGTTCCCGGGACGCCGGCGGTTCGGGCAGCGACCGGCTCCGGGTCGCTCGGCGGAAATCGGCGTATTTGATTTTGACGGTTACCGTCCGCGCAGGCCGCGCCTCCCTCTCGTAGGCGGCCCAGAGCTTCGCGAACACTCCCGCTAGCGCAGGCTCCACTTCCGGCCAATCCGCCAAATCCTGCTCGAAGGTGGTTTCGACGCCGATAGACTTCGTCTCCCGATCCGGGTTCACCGGCCGATCGTCCTGGCCCCGCGCGATCGCATAGTAAAAATCACCCGCCTTGCCGAAGTGCTCGGCCAGAAAGGCCCGCGACTGTCGCCCTAGATCGAGACCAGTGTGAATGCCGAGCGCGTTCATCCGCGCGGCGGTGACCGGCCCGACCCCGTGGAATTTGCCGACCTCGAGATCCTCCACGAAGGCGGCGCCCATTCTGGGGGTGATCACGAACAGACCATCCGGCTTGCGGTGGTCCGAAGCGAGCTTTGCCAGAAACTTGTTGTAGGAGATGCCCGCCGAGGCGGTCAGGCCGGTTTCTGCCCGGATTGCGGCCTTAATTTCGGCGGCGGCTGCGGTGGCAGATCCCCCCTCCCCTACCGCAGCCGTGAGATCAAGATACGCCTCATCCAGCGACAGCGGCTGAATCAGTGTCGTGTAGCGGGCAAAAATCGCCCGGATCCGCTGGGAAACGGCGCGATAGACGTCGAACCGGGGCCGCACGAAGATCAGATCGGGGCATTTTCGTTGCGCCGTTACCGAGGCCATTGCCGAGCGCACACCGAAGCGGCGGGCCTCGTAGCTCGCCGCCATCACTACGCCGCGGGCGCGGGCGCTGCCGACCGCAACGGGCCGGCCGCGCAGGCTCGGGTCGTCGCGCTGTTCCACGGACGCGTAGAACGCATCCATGTCGATATGGATGATGCGACGTGGAACAGACCCGGAATTGGGCGGAGGCATGTTGGGATGATAGTATACCCGTAATTCGTCGGATTATGGGTAAGTCGTCGCTCGATCGGGGTGCAGGGTCGGGCGGCCTCACGCCCATTGAACCTAAATCCGCCAGTTGAACCGTCGCGCTCCTGCGGTTTCTGCCTGGGGGACAACCGCCAGTAGTCGGTCAGGCCGGGTTCAGCCGAAGCCGAACTGGGGGTCCAGTTGCCGCCCCTTCAGGAAGTATCGCAGCGCCTCGCTGAGGATGCGATGCCATCGTTGCAACGGGTCCAACTGCTCCGCATGGTTTCGCAATTCGGCCAGGAAGCGGGCGATCCTGACATAAGCCCGCCGCGCCAGATGCTGACTGGCGTGCGAACTGCTGATGCTGAGCTTTGCCTGGCCGGCATGCTGGGTTCGCCGCACAACGGCGGTCAGCAACAATGGCCGGGTGTAATCGCCTCACGATGGTGGTCGGGATCGGCCAGCCGGGACGAACAGGCTCCACCAATTGTAAACGAGCGCAACCACTCCGGCGAGCAGCCGGCAACGCTTTGGATCCCGCGTGGTTAACCCGCCCCAGCCCCACTGGGTTCTTCAATTCGTTAAAGGCATTCTCACAATCCACGCGATCGCGGTACAGCTGCCCGAGTGTCAGGATTTCTTGCGCCAGTGACGTCACCAATGCCGCGTATTCCCAGACCTCGTATTCCCAGACCTCGCCGTGGCTGTCGATCTCGGCAAAGCTCAGCCGCTTCTGGGCCGACTGCGCATCCTCCGCAATCGCCAGATCGCCACGCAGTTTGCGACGCAGCAGGATGATCCGGCGCTGTCGGCTCCAGCCCATCGGGCGCAGCTCCGTTGCCTTGCCCTGCCCGGCATCGGTCCAGTCCGCGTCGCGCATCGCCCGCTCCAATGCGCCGCGGACGTTTTTGGTCAGGTGCAGATGGAACAAATAGGCCAAGCCGCGCTGTTCCGCCCCGGCCATCACCGGCTCGATGCCCCAGGACTTGTCCCCGCGCAGCAAACTCGGCCAGCGGGCGCGGCCGAGATGGTCCAGCAAATCCCACAATCCGCCGGTTGCATGCGCAACTTGTGTTCGTTACCCGCCAGCACATCGACCCGCAACACCAGCCGCAGGCTGGACACGATGTAGCTATGATAGCTGTGCGACGGCCGGCCAGGTTTGTGCGGGTTGTAACCAACCGCTCCGCCTTCCTGGTGTCCATACAGTGGCTTCGCCGTAGTGTCGATGTCGAGCACCGAGGGCTCGCTCAGCAGGGGTGCCGTGCAATAGTCAAGATGGCTCCGCAGCCAGCTCAGACCGGCCGTCTCGTCAATCCTGGCAAGGTTGCACCGCAGCGAGTCCTCGCTCACCAGCTTGTTCATCCCGAGCAGCGGCGGGTTCACCGCATGCACCGCAGCGCGCTGACATGGGCTAGCGATAATGTCCGGCCAACGTCAACAGCAACAGCGTTCCGAGCAGGTCGCGCTTGCGTGGAGCATTCGGCTGCTCAGCATCAGGGGGCAGTCGGCGACCCAGGCATCGAACAGCCCACCCTGCTTCAGATAGGCGACGAAAACGGCAATTGCCCGAGTGGCGTGACCGGGCTCGTGGGGTCCCATTCCACTTGCGCCCGGCCGCCAAATGTGTCCGCCGTGGCGAAAGTTCTTCAACCGGGGATTGTTCACCCGCAGGGTGGTGGATCAGCTCTGTCGTGCTCGCGTCCATCCCCGCCAAATCCGCCGATTCGGCCACCCGGCGCATCACCGGATTTAGGGACAAGGTTTTCTGCGGTTGGTATCAGCAGGCGATCACGTTCACCGCCAGGCCGCCCTCCGAGGTTTCCTTGTATTTCGAATGCATGTCCTCGCCGGTCTCTCGCATGGTGCGGATGACCTGATCGAGGCTGACGAAATGCGAGCCGTCGCCGTGCAGTGCCAGGCGAGCGGCATTGATCGCCTTGACTGAGGCGAGCGCGTTCCGCTCGATGCAGGGGATTTGCACCAGCCCGGCAATGGGGTCGCAGGTCAGGCCGAGGTTGTGTTCCAGGCCGATTTCGGCGGCGTTCTCCACTTGGCCGTTGGTTCCCCCGAGTGCGGCCGCGAGGCCGGCTGCCGCCATGGCGCAGGCCGAACCCACTTCTCCCTGGCAGCCCACTTCGGCCCCCGAGATCGACGCGTTCCGCTTGATCAGCGCGCCGATTGCCGCAGCGGCCAGGAAGAAAGTCTCTATACCGGGCTGTGAAGCGCCGGAGACGAAGCGGTCGTAGTAGTGCAGCACCGCCGGGATGATGCCAGCCGCCCCGTTGGTCGGCGCGGTCACGACCCGGCCGCCGGCGGCATTCTCCTCGTTGACGGCGAGGGCATAGAGATTCACCCAATCGATGCCCTGCAACACGTCGAGCTCGTTCGAGCCGCGCTTCGCCAGAAGTCTTTCGTACAGGCCGGGCGCGCGCCGGCGCACCTTCAACCCGCCGGGGAGCTCCCCTCGTTGCTGCAGGCCGCGGGCAACGCAGGCCTGCATGGTCCGCCATATCTGCTCGATTCCAGCGGAGATCTGTTCGTCGCTGCGGAAGGTCCGTTCGTTGGCTCGCTGGAGCTTTGCGATCGACAGGCCGGCGGTGTCCGCCATGACGAGGAGCTGCTCGGAGGTCGTGAAGGAATAGGGCACTGCGGCCGGGTCTGAGGCCGCGGGGTCCTGTTCGTCGTCGGTCACGATGAAGCCGCCGCCGACGGAATAGTAAGTTCGCGAGAAGGCCCCGGTGGGTGCGGCGGCGGTGAAACGCAGCGCGTTCGGATGACGCGGCAGCCGCTCTCGTTTGTGGAACGATATGTCGACGGCCGGATCGAAAGCTGCCGTCCGGCCCCCGGGGAGGTCAATTCGTTTGCGTTCGGCGACGCCAGCAACCAGCGATGGCGCCTCGTCCGGGTCCAGCGTATCGGGCCGGCGTCCCAGCAGGCCAAGCACCACGGCCGTATCTGTTGCGTGACCTTTGCCGGTCAGGGCCAACGAGCTGAACAGTTCGACGGTCAGCCGGTCGGCGGGTAGTCCGGCGGGGATTTCCCCGAGGAAGCGAGCGGCGGCCAGCATGGGTCCGACGGTATGAGAGCTTGAGGGTCCGACCCCGATGCGGAACAAGTCGAACAGGCCGATCCAGGCTGAGTTTTTGGCGGTCATACTATTCCATCCGCCCGGCGTGGACCGGGAGACGGAGATGGTTAGCGCGTTTCGCTCCAGGGGGACAGGCACGCGGGTTTAAACTGATTGTGCCAAGTTTTGCGCCCAGGTGGCCGAAGAAGCTAAAAATGTGTACTTTGCTGCACCCTTGCAACGGGACTGATTTCGCTTGACCCGGCGCGACCCGCGCCTAATCCGATTCGGCCATGCACATCGACATCGCCCCCAGCCGGGGCGGCACGCCTACCGTCCTTCCGAAATGACGTTGGCCGGAAATGACGTTGGCATCGAGAACAATCACGGATCGAATTTCGAGGGGAGCGTCGATTACCCCAGGCAGGCCCGGTTCAAATTCGACACCGCCCAATGGGCGAGGCGCCGCCGGATCGCCTCGGCAAGAGTCAGCTCACGTTCGCACTCCTGAATGGCATTCATCAAAATGGATCGCCATTCGGCCTCCATCGAGCGGCCGTGTTGCACCGCGCGGATCCTCAAATGGATTGGCATTGCGGATCGTCAATGTGGACACGCGTGCGGCGTACTCAACGCACGCACTGAATGCAATCGCCTTCTCCAGCATGATCCGCCGGGCGCGTCCGGCCTACGCCGAACACACCCGGCCACTCACAATCCCGTCAGCACCTCCAGAACGGCTTGTTCGCCTCATGCTCTGCCTCGGCGAACGTCACGCCGATATCCTTCAGCATGTGCCCATCCAGCCGCGCCAGTATTTGTCGCGTACGATACCGGCGATAGGCTGCAACCACGAAACTCCACGCAACCGCACGCCACGGCGGTTGGCGGCCGGGTGAATCGACCGGGCGGAAAGAATGGGCGGGAGAGGCCGGCTGCCCAGGACCGGCAAGAAACGGGGTGGTGAAGCTTGCGGACATGTGCACCTCCTCCTGATAGAAAACGGTGCCACGCGGAGATGGGATCGCTGCCAACATCAGTAAAACGAATTGAATTGATGATGGCCATCAGCCATATTGATGCCCATGAGCCTTCCCGCTGCCGTCGATCCCGACCTGTTGCGCGCCTTCGTGCTGATCGCCGAGGGGCATAGTTTTACCCGTGCCGCCGCACTCGTCGGGCGCACCCAGTCCGCCGTCTCCATGCAGGTGAAGCGCCTTGAGGAACTGCTGGGCCAGCCCGTCTTCTCACGCGAACGCGGCGGCGTCATCGAGCTGACGCCGCACGGCCAGTACCTGCTCTCCCGCGCGCGCCATATACTCGCGCTGAACGACGAGGTCGTGAGCACCTTCCGCACGCCGCAGATCGCCGGCACCGTCCGCCTCGGTACCCCGGACGATTACGCGTTCGGATATCTGCCTCCCGTGCTCAAACGCTTTGCTGACACACACCCCGCGGTCCAGGTGGATGTATTGTGCGAACCCTCGGAGGAACTGATCGCGCGCCTCAGGCGCGGCGAGCTGGATCTTACGCTCGCCTCTGCACACGAAACCCACGCATCAGGTCAGGTGCCGTTATGGCGAGGCCCCTTGGTGTGGGTGACGTCCACGCGCTACGCGCCCCACCGTCTGGACCCGTTGCCGCTGGCGCTTGCGAGCGCGGACCCTCTGGCGGAGCGCAGCGGCTGCGAATGGGCCAGCGCCGCGGTGCGCGCGCTGGAGCAGGCCGGACGGCGCTATCGGATAGCGTATATTTCGTCGTCGCAGGTTGGCACCCACGCTCCGGTTGTCGCCGGCCTAGCCGTAACGGTTTCGGCGCAGGCCTGGCTGCCGGAGGGACTGCGGCCGGTGCGTCCGGATGAAGGTCTGCCGCGCTTGCCGGACTACGGCATCGTCTTGCTCAAGGGTCGCCACGCGCGCCAGCCCGTCACCGACGCGCTGGCGTCGCATATCGAGGAGAGCTGCCGGCTCGATGCGCGTCAGGGCAGGGCCGCTTAGACTTAGAGCAGGCTCAGGCTGATTGGAATTGGGGCTTCCGAAACGCCCCCGAGATGTGATTCCAGGCTCTCCGGTAATTTGCACCGGAGAACGGCATGCTTTGGCAGCGAGGCCAGCGCATCCACAAAGCTCTACGCGAACGTGTTTTCGCGGCGTCGGATGCGGGACTGAGGGTGGGAGAGATCGCCAGGCGGCTGCTGGTCAGCATCTCCTATTTTTCGAAAACCCTGAGCCGGCTGCGTCGAAGCGGCGAACGAACGGCGCGCCCGCAGCGCTGCCATATTGCAGCGAAGCTGGCGTCCTTTCACGCCCCGATCCGGGCGCATGTCAGCGCCAATCCGGACATCACACTTGTCGAGCTGCAGGCGTGGCTTCGCCACGAGCACAATGTGAGCGTCAGCGCCGCGCTGACCTGCACGACGGTGAAGAAGCTCGGCCTGACGCTTAAAAAAGTCGCTGCGGGCGGCCGAGCAGGACCGGCCTGATGTCGCCGCGGCGCGGGCCGAGTGGCGCGAGCGATGAAACCTGGACAAAAACCAACATGACCCGGCTTCGTGGCCGCGCTCCTCGAGGCGAGCGGTTGGTCAGTGCGGTGCCGTACGGCCACTGGAAGACCTCGACGTTGATCGCCGGGCTGCGGCACAACGGTATCGTGGCACCTGGCGTGTTCGACGGGCGTGTTCGACGGGCGTGTTCGACGGTGCGATCGACGGCCAGATGTTCCTGGCCTATGTCGAACAGGTCCTGGTGCCGACGCTGCGGGAGGGTGATGTCGTGATTATGGGCAACCTTGGTTCGCACAAGGTCGCCGGCGTCCGCGAGGCGATTGAAGCGGTGGGTGCTGCCGCCCTACAGCCCCGACCTCAATCCGATCGAACAGGCATTTACCAAGCTGAAGGCGCGATTGCGACAGCAGGCACATCGGACACTTGATGCGTTGTGGAATGGGCCGCCTCTCGGAGCGGTTCGCCGCAACCGAGTGCGCCAACTACTTCCGCAACGCCGGTTATTTCCAGTCAGCCTGAATCCGCTCTAGCTAGCGGAACTTTCGCTGTCATTCCCGGGCATCCATTCGTCGCCCCTACGCCCGCTTCATCCGTGTCCTGTCCGTCGCTACCGCATCTGATCGTTTAACCCCACCCGGCTCGCCTGTCCCGGATTTTGCCTCGCTCACGGTTAAGCTTCGCGCTCGGACAGTCAACCGGAACCGCTTTAGGTTAAGGCCGCCCCTCGAAGAACTCCTTCACCCGCGCGAAAAACCCCTCCGTCTCCGGGTGGTGCGCCTCGCTCTTTTGGACTTCAGCCTCGAATTCCTCCAGCAACTCCCTCTGGCGGCGCGTCAGGTTCTGCGGCGTCTCTACCACCACCTGGATGAACATGTCGCCTTTCGCGTTGCTTCGCAGGACGGAAAAACCCTTGCCGCGCAGCCGGAACTGATCGCCCGTCTGCGTTCCTGAAGGCACCTTCACCTTCGCTTTGCCACCCTCGATGGTGGGCACGTCGATTTCGCCCCCCAGCGCCGCCAGGCTCATCCGAACCGGCACACGAAGCAGCAGGTTGGCCTGTTCCCGTTGGAAGATCGGATGCGGGCGGATCGAGACATGCACATAGAGATCGCCTGGAGGGCCGCCCGGTCCGCCTGCCTCGCCTTCCCCTGGCAGCCGGATCCGAGTGCCATCCTCCACGCCGGCCGGCACCTGAACCTGCAGCGTACGCTCGCGCTGGACCGTTCCGCTTCCATGGCAGACGCGGCAGGGGTTTCGGATCACCCGGCCCGACCCGCCGCAGGTGGGGCAGGTCCGCTCGATCAGGAAGAATCCCTGCTGTGCGCGAACCTTTCCTATGCCCTGGCACGTCCCGCAGGTATCGGTGTTGCGCCCGCGGTCCTCGGAACCCGTTCCGTTGCAGGCGTCGCACTGCACGCGGGTCATTATCCGCAAAGGCACCTTTACCCCGGTAAAGGCCTCGGTCAGATCGATCTCGACGGACTGGCGGATATCATTACCGGCACGCGCACGGGTTCCGCCGCCGCGGCGCCCGCCCATGAACTCCCCGAACATCTGATCGAAGATGTCCCCAAGTCCGCCGCCGCCGAAATCGAACCCGCCCGCGAACGGTCCGGCCCCGCCCCCACCCTGCTCGAATGCGGCGTGGCCGTAGCGGTCGTACGCCGCGCGCTTCTGCTCGTCCTTCAGTATCTCGTATGCTTCGCTGACTTCCTTGAACCGCGCTTCGGCCTGCTTGTTCCCCGGATTCCGGTCGGGATGATACTGCATCGCCAGTTTACGATAGGCCTTCTTCAAATCCTCCCCGTTGGCATCCCGCTGCACGCCCAGCGTTGCGTAGTAGTCCTGCTTAGCCATCAATCGTCATGGCCGGGCTTGACCCGGCCATCCACGGTTCAACAGGACAGAGTTGTGGATGCCCGCGACCAGCGCGGGCACGACAGATCGGACCCATCCGAGGATCAGGCCGATTTCTTCTTGTCGTCCACTTCTTCGAACTCGGCGTCCACAACCTTCTCGTCGGGCCCGGCGCCACCAGAAGCGGCGCCAGCAGCGGCACCAGCATCCGCCTGACCGCCGCCCAGACCAGCCCCTTGGGCCGCCTGCGCCTTGTACATCGCCTCGCCCAGCTTCATCGCGGCCTGGCTTAGCCGCTCCGTCGCCTGTTTCAGCGCGGTGTGGTCGGTGCCCTCCAGAGCCGAACGGGCCGCGGCAACCGCCGCCTCCGCCTCGCCCCTCTCCTGGCTGCCGAGCTTGTCGCCATGCTCCTTCAGGTTGCGCTCGACCTGATGCGCCAGGGCCTCCGCCTGGTTCTTGGTCTCGACGAACTCGCGGCGCTGCTTGTCGGCCTCGGCGTTCGCCTCCGCCTCTTTCACCATCCGCTGGATGTCCTGCTCCGACAAACCGCCAGAGGCCTGGATGCGGATCTGCTGCTCCTTGCTGGTCGCCTTGTCCTTCGCCGAAACCGAGACAATGCCGTTGGCGTCGATGTCAAACGTCACTTCGATCTGCGGCACGCCACGAGGCGCGGGCGGGATCCCCATCAGATCGAACTGCCCCAGGAGCTTGTTGTCGGCTGCCATCTCGCGCTCACCCTGATAGACCTTGATGGTGACCGCCTGCTGGTTGTCGTCAGCCGTCGAGAAGATCTGACTCTTCTTCGTGGGGATCGTGGTGTTGCGTTCGATCAGCCTTGTGAACACGCCGCCTAGCGTCTCGATGCCCAGCGACAGCGGCGTGACGTCCAGAAGCAGCACGTCCTTCACGTCGCCCTTAAGCACCGCGCCCTGTATGGCCGCGCCGATCGCCACAACCTCGTCCGGATTGACGTTGCGCGCCGGCTCCTTGCCAAAGAACTGCTTCACCGTGTCGATGACCTTCGGCATGCGGGTCATGCCGCCGACCAGGATCACGTCATTGATCTCCGCTGCCGTCACCCCGGCATCCTTCAGCGCCGCGCGGCAAGGCTCCAGTGTCTTCTGGATCAGGTCGTCAACGAGCTGCTCCAGCTTCGCGCGTGTGAGCTTCATCACCATGTGCTTCGGGCCGGATTGGTCCGCAGTGATGAACGGCAGGTTGATCTCCGTCTCCTTCGAGGATGACAGCTCGATCTTCGCCTTCTCAGCCGCTTCCTTCAGGCGCTGAAGCGCCAGCCGGTCCTTGCGCAGGTCGATGCCCTGGTCCTTGCGGAACTCCTCGGCCAGGTAGTCGATGATGCGCGCGTCGAAATCCTCACCGCCCAGGAATGTGTCGCCGTTCGTGGACTTAACCTCGAATACGCCGTCGCCGATCTCCAGCACCGATATATCGAACGTGCCGCCGCCGAGGTCATAGACGGCAATCGTGCCGGTACCTTTCTTGTCCATGCCGTAAGCAAGCGCGGCGGCGGTCGGCTCATTGATGATGCGTAGCACGTCCAGCCCGGCGATCCGCCCGGCATCCTTGGTCGCCTGACGTTGGCTGTCATTGAAATAGGCCGGGACCGTGATGACTGCCTGGGTTACCGGCTCGCCCAGATACGCCTCGGCCGTCTCCTTCATCTTGCCGAGCACGAAAGCGCTGATCTGGCTGGGCGCGTATTTTTGGCCTTTCACCTCAACCCAGGCATCACCGTTTTCGCCGCGGATGATCTTGTACGGCACCAGGCCCATGTCCTTCTGGGCCATCGGGTCATCGAAGCGGCGCCCGATCAGGCGCTTGATGGCATAAAGCGTGTTGCTGGGGTTGGTGACCGCCTGACGCTTGGCGGACTGGCCGACCAGCCGCTCACCACTATCGGTGAAGGCGACCATGCTGGGTGTGGTGCGCGCGCCCTCGCTGTTTTCAATGACCCGAACGTCCTTGCCTTCCATGATGGCAACGCAGGAGTTCGTGGTCCCAAGGTCAATTCCGATGACTTTACTCATGATTACTCCCTTTCAGCGGACAAAGGCGGCCCGAAGCACCGCCTGCGCCCCCCAGGTGGACTGGCAGGTGGAATTTTGGTGAGCCGGATGTATTGAGCAGACGCGTGCGAAGCAAGGGCGATGGCGTGCGTTTTTCAGAGCCATGGTCCGTCCCGGCGGCTCTCGTCCGAGGCGGGGCTGGACCGTCCGTCCGGTTAACCACCTGCAAACCTCCCGGCACGAGACTATAGTGAGATCCATGACAATCGCCCCCGCAGCCGTCACCCCGGCCGCTCTGGAAGAACAGCCGGATACCCCGGACTACGACCACGATTTTTTTGCCTGGGCGCTCGCCCACGCTGCGCTGCTCCGCAATGGCCGGCCCGATCAGGCGGATCTCGAGAATATCGCGGAGGAGATCGAGGGTTTGGCGCGGTCGGACCGGCGAGCAGCGGTGAGTTACATCGGCACTATCCTCGAGCACATGATGAAGCTGCGCGCGTCGCGCCCAGGAACCACGGACAGGGTGGATGAGGAGCATCGACCGGGCGCAGCGTGAACTGGGTCTCATCCTGCAGGATAGCCCAGTCTCCGCCGACAGGTGGGGACATTATCGCCCTGGAACTGCCGGCACGCAGCGCTCCGTCAGGCGCGAGCTTGCCCGCTCCGGAGAAGCGGCGGAAGGCGTCGAGGAGCTGACGTTCGATCTCGCTGAGATGCTCGGCTGCAACTGAGTCTCAGGCCGTCGTATCGACCTTCGCCTCCGCCGGCGCCCTCGCCACCACAACCATTGCCGGCTTGAGCAGACGCCCGTTCAGTGTCCACGCCTGACTCCAGGCCTGGGTCACGGTCCCGGGTGGAACCCGGGAATTGGGCTCCTCCGCCATGGCCTGATGCAGGTTGGGATCGAATGGCTGGCCGGTCGGGTCCTCGCGGCGGATTCCGTTGCGTTCCAGCAGACCGAGGAAGCTCCGCTCGATACCCTCTAGCCCGTCTCGCAGCCGGCCCACGATCTCGGGCTGTCCTGGCTCCGGCTTGGGAAGGCTGTCGAGCCCGCGCCGGATGTTCTCAGCCGCCTCCACCACGTCCGTGGCGAATTTCTGCACCGCGTACTGGCGGGTTTCATCCACATCGCGCCGCGCGCGGGCACGCACGTTCGCGGTTTCCGCCTCGGCGCGCATCCAGCGGTCCTTCATCTCGGCCAATTCGGATTCGAGCTCCGAGATCCGTGCCGTCGCGGCCTGCATCAGCCCTTCAGGCGTCTTTGGCACGTCCTGCGCCGCAGCCTCCGCTGCGGTCGGCGCTGGGGATCGGTCTGTATCGCTTGTCATGGCGCGATCAGTTAGGGCGGGTAGGCGTTCCACACAAGCACGCGTTACTAATCCACCGACTGATCAGCCCAACAGCCGCCCGATCACCCGCGCGGTGTAGTCCACCACCGGGATGATCCGTCCGTAATTGATCCGCGACGGACCGATAACCCCCAGCGCCCCGACAATCCGGCCCCGCTCGTTCCGCGCCGGCGCCACCACCATCGAGACACCTGACGCATCAAACAATCCGCTCTCGGCCCCGATGAAAATCCGCACGCCCTGCGAATTCTCCGCCAGCTCGAGCAGACGGAGCATCGTCTCCTGCGCCTCCAGCCGCTCGAACAGCATCTGGATCGTGGTCAGCCGCTCGATCTGCGTCACGTCCGAAAGCAGCCGCGCCTGGCCGCGAATGATCAGGCTGCCGCCCCGCCCCTCGGATGTCCACGTCGCGAGCCCGGTTTCCACGATCTGTGCCGAAAGCTCATCCAGCTCGGTGCGGTTCGCCGCCATTTCGTCAGCAACAATACGGCGAAGATCCGCCAGCGGCCTGCCAGCGATGCGCGCATTCAGATAGTTGCCGGCCTGCTGCAGCGCACTCGGCGGAAGGCCCGGCGGGGTATCGATGATCCGGTTCTCGACATGGCCATCAGCATTGACCAGCACGACCAGCGCGCGTCCCGAGCCCAGGGAAACAAACTCGATATGCTTCAATGCGCCCTCACCCTTGGGCGCGAGCACCAGCCCCGCGGCCGACGAAAGCCCCGCCAGAAGCGAGCTGGCATCCGCCAGCGTGTCCTCCAGGCTCCTTCCGGACGCCGCCAGCGCAGCGGAGATGGACTCCTGTTCTTCCTCGGTCAGTTCGCCGAAATGCAGCAGCCCGTCCACAAACAGCCGCAGACCGCGATCGGTGGGCAGCCGGCCCGCGGACGTATGCGGCGCGAACAGTAGGCCCGCGTCCGTCATGTCGGCCATCACGTTGCGAATTGTCGCAGGAGACAGGTTTATCGGCAGCCGGCGGGAAAGCGTCCGGCTGCCTACCGGCTCTCCGGTTTCCACATACGCTTCAACGATCTCTCTCAGCACTGCGGCCGAGCGGGAATCCAGCCCGGGGGGCAAGCCACCCATCGGTCTGGTAAATACGCGCCCTACGGGATTGAGCGGATTGTTCATCTGCTTTCGGAACTATCCTGATATTGGCGCTCTCCCAATTCCACCATCTCCGCTTACCGTGCCACCGATTTAGCCATATCGACAAGGATAAACCCCGGCCGGCGCGGATGCGGACGCCGCGCCACCTCCCGGTACCCCGCGGCCCTATAGATCGCGACATTCCGCTCCATCCGGGCATTCGTGTACAGCCGCAGCTCCGCAACGCCCCATTCCCGCGCCTTCGCTTCGGCAAAGCGCAATAGTTTTGAGCCCAGTCCGCAGCCCTGCCAGGACGGAGCAACCGCCACGCTATAGATCATCGCGTGGCTCGGATGCCGCTCCAGAACCAGCACGCCCCTGAGCCCGCCCGCGTCTTCCAGCAGCCACACCAACCCGGCGACAATCCTCGGGGCATAGTCCTCGGTCGCCGGTCTCGGCAGCGCGCCAAGGAGCTCCGTGTAGCCGGCATAGGCTTCCATGCTCAGCCGCTCTACCGCTTTGAGATCGGTCAACGACGCAAGTCTCAGCATCGTTTGCGCCTGGTCCAATTCCCCGCCCTCAATACCCGGACTTGGTCAAAGCGCCCCAGCGTGACATCTCTGAGCCATGATTACACGTCCTTCCGGCCGCGCCCCCGGCGCCCTCCGCCCCGTCTCCATTATCACCGGTTACGCCCGCCACGCGGAGGGTTCCTGCCTCATTCGCATGGGCCAGACCGAAGTGCTCTGTGCCGCCAGCGCCGAGCCCCGCGTGCCACCCTTCCTGCGCAACTCCGGCCAGGGCTGGGTCACCGCCGAATATGGCATGCTCCCCCGCGCCACCCATACGCGCGGCGAGCGCGAGGCAGCACGAGGCAAGCAGTCGGGCCGCACCCAGGAGATCCAGCGTCTGATCGGCCGCAGCCTCCGCGCCGTCGTCAACCGAGCGGCGATGGGCGAGATGACCATCACGCTCGATTGCGACGTGCTCAATGCCGATGGCGGCACCCGCTGCGCCGCAATCACCGGAGCCTGGGCCGCCCTCGCGCTCGCCTTTCGCAAGCTGCGCGCCGCCAACGTCATCGGCGCCGATCCGCTGACCGGTCAGGTGGCCGCCGTCTCCTGCGGCATTGCCGCTGGCGAGGCCGTGCTTGATCTGGACTACGCCGAGGATTCCACGGCCGAGGCGGACGCCAATTTCGTGTTGACCAATGGCGGTGGAATCGTGGAAGTACAGGCGACGGCGGAACGGGCGCCCTTCACCGACGCGCAACTCACCGATTTGATGGCGCTGGCGCGCCAGGGCGTAGCGCAGTTGTTCGACGCGCAACGGACCGCGCTGGACGCCGCCTGAATGGCACGGAAGCTGCCAGCCGGCTCGCGTCTCGTCCTCGCCAGCCACAATCCGGGAAAGCTGCGGGAAATCGAAGCATTGGTGCGGCCATTCGGGCTGGAGGTCGTGTCCGCCGCAACAATAGGTTTGCCGGAACCTGAGGAAAACGCACCCGACTTCGCCGGCAACGCACGCATCAAGGCGCTTACAGCGGCCCAGGGAAGCGGGCTTCCCGCCCTGGCGGACGATTCCGGCTTCTGTGTTGCCGCCCTGGCCGGCGCGCCGGGCGTGTTGTCGGCACGCTGGGCCGGGCCTGACAAGAATTTTGGCCCTGCAATGGAACGGGTGAACGCGATGCTCGGCGACGCAACCGACCGCCGGGCCTCGTTCGTGGCCGCGCTCTGCCTCAGCTGGCCCGATCTCCATACCGCAACATTCATCGGCCGCGTTGACGGCACCGCGGTCTGGCCGCCGCGCGGCGACCGCGGTTTCGGCTATGATCCGATCTTTCAGCCGGCCGGCTCAGACCTGACTTTCGGCGAAATGCTCCCCGAACAGAAGCATCCTGTCAGCCACCGCGCACGGGCGTTCGCTCAGTTGCAATCGGCTTGCCTGGAGAGCCCCCAATCCGCGTAGACCCGCCGGCTTTCCTTCACTGCTGCCGGCATGTGAACGACACGGCGTAGGCAGCGGATCGCGCACTGATCATCGGATCCGCGGGCTCGATTCCGTTCGGCAAAGCGGCGGGAAGGAAGAGTATCCGTCTTAGTCAAGCGAGGTTAGGCGACCGATCCGGCCGGTGGATTTGTGGACAACCCAAGCACGTTGCCCACAACCCCACCCGCCCCACATCAACCAAAGCACAGATAACGATTTCACCCGCGCAGACGGCCATCGCACGCCTCACGCAACCGCCATCCAGGCCCGCCCCTCGCGCAGCAAGGCGTTCGCCAGAATGACGAGCTTGCGCATGATGGCAATGATCGCAACCTTGGGCGGTTTGCCGCCGGCGATGAGGGCCTGGTATTTCCGCTTCATGTCCGCGTTGAAGCGGGTGGCGACCAGGGCCGGCATATAGAGCGCCTGGCGCAGCGGAGCGCGGCCGCCGCGGATGAAGCGCTTGCCGCTGTGCTGGCCTGAGTCGCGGGCGACCGGCGCCAGACCGGCCAGGCTGGCGGCGCAGTTGTTTTCCAGGCTGCCGGGTTCCGGCATTTCGATAAGCATGGTCAGCGCCGTCAACTCGCCGATCCCGGGGATGCTGACAAGGATGGCGAGGCGGGCTTTCAGTGCGGCATCGGCTTTGCACAGCTCGCGCAAGCGAGCATCGATCGCGGCAATCTGGCGCGCGATCTGGCGCAGCCGTTGGGCAGCCAGGCGCTTGAGCAAGGACGAACGCAGCACCTGATCGCGGTTCAATGCCGCCACCTGATCCTTCACCAGGGCGCGTCGCGCGACCAGCAGTTCCTTCATGGTGGCGATCGTTTCACTGACCATCGGACGGTCCGGCAACTGGCAGAGCGCGCCGAAGCGGGCGAGCATGGCGGCATCGACGCGATCGGTTTTGGCACGCCGGCCGATGGCCTCGGGTGCCTGCAGCGGGCTTAGCTTCACCAGCTTCAGACCGGCTTGGCTGAGACGCCGCTCGAAGGCGTGATGATAGGCCCCGGTCGGTTCAAACGCGACACGGTCCACGCTGGCTTTTTTGAGCCACGCCGACAAGGCCGCGAGGCCGCCTGGGTGGTTGGCGAACTGACGTGCCAGGCCACTGGGATGGAGAGAGACGTCGAGCGAGGCTTTGGAGATGTCAACGCCAGCGGTTTGCGCTAAAGTGGCGGTCATCTTTTCCCTGTCCTTTGCTTGTCATCCGGGCCGTGAGCCCGGGTATCCGTTCAGGCCGCAAGGAAAAGAGAGGGGTGGTCAAACTCTAACGCGGCCCATCACGGCCGGCAGTTTCACGACCCATCCCCTCCCGTCGCCGGCGAGCTGCGAACTCGCCGGCGACACCCCATTCTGGGCGGAAACGTCGGAACGCGTGAATCCTGCTCTTGCCTCGCTCCCGCGAGGGACGGCGGGGTTTATTCTCGGCGTCCTTTGTCACTCATGCTCCTGGCGATGACAACCGAAAGCTACGGCGAAGCTGGGGTTGCTGCCTCGGGGCGAAAGCGGACGCCGGGCCGGGCGACCGACGGATCAGCAACTTTGTCGCCCTCGCCCGCAATCTGAAGCATCAGCCGGAGCTCTCCCGACCCGCTCGCGAATCTTGTCGCCGAGGTAATTGGGCGCGGTCTTGGCAGCCTCGTCGTCGCTCAGGAAATGACTGCCCGCAACAGGCACGATTTCGTAGCCCCCGTAAACAACCGAGTTGCCAGCATTGGTGAACTTGAAAGCATTCACTCCATAGAACGGCAGAGTTGCGGAGCTTATTGGCTTGGGCTTCGGCGCGGTCAGAAATGCACGCGCGACCGGGTGGCTGGCCTGATAGCTATCCAGGGGGGTCGGCTTGGCGGCGTTGGGCCCGCTGCTGGCCACCACCAGGAGCAGCTCGCGGAAATCGTCGGTCGTCGGGGAGGGAATCCGTTGGACGAATGCGCGACGATATCCGTTGTCGATCCATCGGGCAGCTAAAACTTGATCGCCATGCCCCGCGGGCTGGCAAGCGCATGGTTGTCCGGCAGATCAGGGATCCCCGCAAAGTTTGAGAACCGCACGATGACCGGCACCGTCTGATTCCGGAAATAGGGAGCCTTGCTGACGGAGGAGGCCTCGCTGCTGGCCGTAAAACTGCCCTCCAGAACGATGCCCTTGGCATGAACCGCTCGTGCGCCGGGATGCTTTCCGAAAACACCATTCAGCGCATCCACCAGTTGCCTCGGGCTTGCCCTGCGCTGTCATTTCGAGGCCGCCTGGCGGCCGAAACAATCTCGCGCAGGATTTCTCGGCCGTGGACATCATGTATCTGTTCCTCCACAAGCAACGGACCTCAACCTTGCAGCGGAGAAGCGCATGCGAATCAAACTCCACCATGTAAATCTGTGTTCGAAGGACATCCCGGCGATGGACGGCTTCTATCGCTCCGTCCTCGGCTTGGAGCCCGAGCCCTCCCTCGCCGGCGCCCGTGTCACGGCGCAGGGATACGACGCTCCCGTCGTCTTCGTAACGGACGGCGAGACCCAGTTCCACCTGGCTACGAAGGATCTTGGCGTAGGCTTCCGGACCAACCACGCCGTCAATCCGCTCGAGCGAGGCCACATCGCCTTCCGCACCGATGACATCGAAGCCTTCAAGAAGCACCTGCAGCAGAAGGGCGTGCCCTATTCCGACTACGGCACGTGGTCGATGAACGGCTGGTACCAGATCTTCTTCTACGACCCCGAAGGCAACGTCATCGAGGTCCATCAGGACATGAACGCGTAAAACAGGAGAACCCAGGTGCCAGCCGTGACCTCGATCAGGATTCCTCGGACTCGGCCAAATGGGCGCGCCCATGGCCGAGCGGTTGCTGGCGCCGGACGTGCGCCTGCATGTCTTCGACCCGCGGCGCGAGGCGATGGCGCCCTTGGCGGAACAGGGCGCAGTCTCCTGTGCCACAGCCGCGGAAGTGGCACACAAGGCCGAGATTGTTTTTGCCTGCCTGCCGAGCGCGCAGGTGAGCGAGGCCGTAGCCGCCGAAATCGCGAATGGTGCATCGCTGCGGATCTATGCCGAGATGTCCACCATCGGTCGCCAGGCCGTCGAACGCATCGCAACGCTGCTGGAGGCGCGCGGTGTTGCCTGCGTTGATGCCCCGATCAGCGGAGGCCCTGCCGCTGCACGCGCCGGCTCGCTGGCGATGCTCGCGGCAGGCGCACCCGAGGCCGTCGCGGCGCTCGGTCCCTGGCAGCGCCGTATCGGGCGCGAGATCTTCGTGTTCGGCATGCGCCCGGGTCAGGCGCAGGTGATGAAACTCGTGAACAACCTGCTCTTCGCTGCGAACCTCGCAGCCGCTTGTGAAGGTTTTGCAATGGGCGCCAAGGCTGGACTCGATCCGGATGCGATGCTGGCCATGGTCAACGCCGGCACTGGGCGGAGCGTCGCGACGGAGCGGGTTCTGGAAGAGGTGCTCAGCGGCCGGTTTGCCTTTGGTGCGGCGCTCTCGGTGCTGGACAAGGACGTGGGACTAGGTCTTACCGAGGCAGCGGCGCTTGATGTGCCAATGTGGACTTTGGAACAGGCGGCACGGGTCTGGCGCTTTGCCGCCACCCAAGGTGCCGGCGCCGACGACGTGACCGTCATCGCCCGCTTCATGGAGCGCTGGGCCGGCGTCGAGATCCGCCGATGCAGCACGGTTTAGTCTGGGCTGCACTATCTTTCAGTAATTTCTATCTTAACCACTGTAGCTTGTGATGAATTCTTCTACTTCGCCTCCGGCAACTTAATTCCCGCCAGTGCCTCCCACACACGGATTACGAAGGCATCATCCTTCGTCCCGTTGCCCATCGCTGATGCGCCGAGAAATAACTGATGTGCCGCCGCCGCCAGCGGCGCCGGAAAAGAAAAAGCCCGCGCCTGATCCAGCACGATCCCCAGATCCTTGACGAAAATATTCACCGCGGATAACGGCGTGTCATCGCCCGTCAGAACATGCGGCACGCGGTTCTGCCACATCCATGAACTGCCCGCCGACGAGCAGATCACATCGTATAGCGTCTCCGGATCCGCCCCGGCGCGAATCCCCAATGCAAGCGCCTCCGCCGCCGTCGCAATGTGAACACCCGCAAGCAACTGGTTCACCATCTTCACGGTGCTGCCGGCTCCCGCCGCGTCTCCCAGCCGCCATACCTTCCCGGATATCGCCTCCAGCACGGGCCCCGCCTTCTCGAACGCCGCCGCCGGCCCGGATGCCATGACCGTCATCGTGCCGGCATCCGCCCCGGCCTTTCCGCCCGAAACCGGAGCATCCAACATCAGCAAACCCGCGTCATTCAACCGCACTTCCAGCCGCCGCGCTGCGTCCGGCGAAATCGTGGTAGAGCAGATCACCACGGCGCCGCGCGGAAGCCGCCCCGCGCACCCCGCTTCCCCGAACAGCACGTCTTCCTGCTGCGCCGCGTTCACGACCAGGATCAGCACGGCCTCGGTGTCAGCTGGCAGCGCCGCCGGCGTCCCCACCCCCCGTCCGCCCGCGGCGACAAATTCGCGCCGTACCACCTCCCGCACGTCGCATCCCATCACCAGGTGCCCTTTCCGCACCAGGTTCACCGCCGCGCCCATTCCCATGGCGCCCAACCCGATCACACCCACCTTCATGGAAATCTTCCCTTCAACTCTGCCCTGGCGCCATACCTTCGCCGTGATTTAAGATGCAGTCTAAACTTTGTTCGTGGGGCGCTCTCATGCGATCTCGCTTAATCGCTGCTCTCCTGGTGGTTACAGCAGCATTCATTTCTTCCTGCGTCACTCTGTGCGGACAGGCGAACGCCGGGGGGCACGGCGGCAGCGGAGGCTGGAACGGCGGCGGCGGAGGCTGGAACAGCGGTGGGGGCTGGCACGGCGGTGGAAACTGGGGCTGGCATGGCGGCAACGGTTGGAGCTGGCATGGCGGCAACGGTTGGGGTTGGCACAGCGGTGGTTGGGGATGGAACGGCTGTTGCTGGCGCGGCGGCGTCTTTGTGGGCGTTGTGCCGCCGCCGGTTTTCTTCACGCCTCCGCCCGTTGTTGTCGCACCTCCACCGGTCTTTTACCAACCGCCGCCCACCTTTTTCGTTGCCCCTCCTCCGCCGGCGCCGGGCTTCCGCCCCCCGGGCTGACATCTAACGGCCGTGGCGGAACCGCTCCACCGCCGCCACCAGAGCGCGCCTGATTCCTGGCTCCAGCGCGGAGTGTCCGGCATCCGGTACCAGTGACAACCGCGCGGCGGGCCACGCCGCCGCAAGTTCAAACGCCGTTGCCGCCGGACAGATCATGTCGTAGCGCCCCTGCACGATCTCCGCCGGAATGTGACCGATCCGGTGCATTCCCCCCAGCAATCCCCCGGGCGGCAGGAACAGCCTGTGGGCGAAATAATGCGCTTCGATCCGCGCCAGTCCTAACGCAGTCCGATCCTGCGCGAAGGAACTCACCGTATCCGGGCTTGGCAGCAATGTACTGCACGAACCCTCGTATACCGACCACGCCCGCGCCGCCTGCATGTGGATCGCGGGATCGGGATGCGTCAGGCGGCGCAGATACGCTCCCAAAATGTCCCCGCGCTCCTCCTCCGGCAGAAAACCAGCAAAATTGGCATGCGCATCGGGAAAAATCATGCGCACCCCATTCAGGAACCAGTCCACTTCCTGCTCCCGGCCCAGGAACACCCCGCGAAGCACACAGCCGGCCACTCGTTCCGAATGTGCCTGCGCGTATGCGAGCGCCAGCGTCGAGCCCCAGGACCCGCCGAACAAAATCCACCGGTCGATGCCAAGATGCCGCCGCAACAGCTCTATATCGCCCACCAGATCCGCCGTCGTGTTCTGTGCCAGGCTGCCCAGGGGGCGCGACCGGCCGGCGCCGCGCTGGTCGAAAATGACCACCCGCCAAAAGTCTGGATCGAAGAACCGCCGGTGCACCGCGCCTGCGCCCGCACCCGGCCCCCCGTGCAGAAACAGCACCGCCCGTCCCCGCGAACTCCCCACCTGCTCCCAATACATCACGTGGCCGCCGGAAAGCGGCAGATAGCCGGTCTCGAATGGCCCGATTTCCGGAAACAAGTCGCCGCGTGGCATGGTGCTCAATGGTATAGGCCGCGGCATGGTGCCGAAAAAAGGGGTAGCTTGCCTGTGTCGCGATTGTGGATCGGTCTGGGAGCGCTCAGTGGCCTCATGGCCGTCGGAATGGCCGCGCTCGCGGCACACGGACTGGAGGCCATCGGCCCCGCGCGCCTCCAGATGCTGCGCAACGCTGTTCAGATGCAGGGATGGCATGCCCTCGCACTCATCGGCTGCGGGCTTTGGGCGCTTCGCGGCGGCGGGGTCTTGGCCAACGCGGCCGCCGCCGCTTTTATCGCCGGCACGATCCTCTTCTGCGGCGCGGTGTACGGGCTAAGCCTCGCTCAGGCCCCGACGGGATTTCTCGTCCCCTTCGGCGGAACGTTGCTTATGATCGGCTGGTTTCTGCTTTGTCTCTCCGCGGTTTTCGCCCGCTAAGGCGGGGGTCACGGACCCAACCGCGTAGCGCCCCGCCCAAAATCGGGCGGCCACCGCGACCCCGCCTGGGCCTCAAAGCGTGCCCTTGCTCTGCTCCGGCATGCTCGTAAATCTGGTCTGCAGCCGCGGTTTGGGGATGCATCCAGGAGCTGAGCTGTTCGAGCAGGGAATGATTGACCATGGCCGGTATCACCACTCAGGACGTCGTTTATCTCCGCCACGGTGGCCGCGCCTTGAACGCCCGCGTCTACCGGCCTCACGGCACTGGCCCCTTCTCTGCCGTGATCGACATCCACGGCGGCGCCTGGAGCGGCGGGGACCTGGCCGACGGCCAGCTGCGTGATGAAGCGCTGGCCGGCGCGGGAATTCTGGCCGTCGCAATCGAGTTCCGCGACGGCGCGGACGGTTATCCGTCCTCGTTGCAGGACATCAGCTATGCCATCCGCTGGCTGAAATCACAGGAATCGGAATTCCACGTGCGGCCGGATCGTATCGGGCTGACCGGCAATTCTAGCGGCGGCCATCTCGCGATGCTCTCCGCCATGCGCCCCGATGATCCCCGCTACACTGCGATTCGCGGCTTCCCGGGTATCGACGCCAGTGTGCAATGCATCGGCATGCTCTGGCCGGTCATCAATCCGCTCTCGCGCTATCGCCACGCCCGCCGCCTGCGCGACAGCGCCACGCCCCCGGAGTGGGTCGGCAACATCCCCGAGCGCCAGGAGAAATACTGGAAGAACGAGGCCGCGATGGCCGAGGGCAATCCTGTCCTTATTCTGGAAACCGGGGAACCCGCGCGCACCCCGCCAGCCCTCTGGATACAGGGCCGGCCGAATGATGGCCCCCACGACTACCGCGATCCGGATTCGCCTTTCGACGGCAACGAACCGGAGCGCTTCCTCGCCGCATATCGCAAGGCCGGCGGCGGGATCGATCTGGTCAGTGTCGAGCAGGGGAAACGTGCGGAACAATCGGTCTCGCCCCTGGTGGCATTCTTCCGTTCGCGGCTGCCGCACTGAACCGGGGACAGGGAACATAAGCCATGAGCACTCTGCGAGGAGATGGGGGCCCCCGCTATCGGACCGGCCAGATAGAAGATAGGCCATACGAAACTATGCGGGTGGACAAGCTCACGCCCGTGATCGGCGCAGAACTATCCGGTGTCGACCTGTCCCAGCCGCTCTCCAACCACCAATTCGATGAAATCCACAGGGCGCTGGCCGAGAATCTGGTGATCTTCTTCCGCGGTCAGCGCCTGACGCCACAGCAGCATCTCGCCTTCGGCCGCCGCTTTGGCGAGCTCCACATCCACCCCGCCGCCCCACATGCTCCGGATCATCCGGAGCTGATGATCATCCACGCCGATAAGGACAGCCCGCGCGCGAACGGCGAAGGCTGGCACAGCGACGTCTCATGCGACCCCGAGCCGCCGACGGGCAGCATTCTGTACATCCGCACTTGCCCGCAGCACGGGGGCGATACCCTGTTCGCCAGCATGTACGCGGCCTATGAGGCGCTATCCGAGCGCATGAAACAATACCTCGAAGGGCTTACCGCCATCCACGATGGCGAGGACGTCTACCGCGGCTTGTACGCGAACTATGGGGTTGCCGACAAACCCGCCTATCCGCGTGCCGAGCACCCTGTGGTCCGCACTCACCCTGTGACTGGCCGCAGAGCCTTGTACGTGAACCGCGGTTTCACCCGCCGCATCAGCGGCATCCCGGGCGACGAGAGCGACGGCATCCTCCGCTACCTTTTCGAGCACATGGAGAACCCGCTTTTCCAGTGCCGCTTCCGCTGGAAGGAAAACTCAGTCGCGTTCTGGGATAACCGCTGCACCCAGCATCGGGCGATGTGGGACTACTGGCCCCACACCCGCTCCGGCAATCGCGTTACAATCAAGGGCGAGCGGCCGGCGTAGTCAGTTGTTACGCAACTGTTCGCGTTGCAGTACTCCTGGGCGGGAAATTCGCCAGTCCTGCCGCAACAACGCCCGTTACGCACAAACTCCGTTGTCATGGCAGTCCTATGACGCGATCATGCCCGCGTAATCCGCAAAAGTGCCGGGTCAGTGGAGGACGTTCATGATAAAGATCACGATTGCGGCAACTTTGCTACTTGCAAGTGCGCTGGGAAGCCGCCCGGCACTGGCGGAGATCATCGTGGGGCCAGGCTTCGGAACGGCCTGCGCCGAGGACGGCTGCCCCCTCTTCGGTAGTTCGGTCAATGCAACCGGTGCGCATTCGTTGGATCTCTTCCAGTCATCCACAGGCCCTGCCGATACAGGTAGTGTTCTTTTGATTTTCGCAGTCCCGAACAACCCCGCAAACGCACTGACCGCGAACCCTGCCACGGGTGCGCAGCTCCACGCCCCCGCCGCGAACTGAGGTGGACCCCGAAATCTGGACAGGTGGCTAAGAGAGACTCTCGCTTCTGGAACGGCCGCGGGCCGGGGGTGACAGATGGCGCATATTCGCAAGAAGCACAGCGTTGATTTCAAGGCGAAGGTGGCCTTGGCGGCGGTGCGCGAGGACGGCACCGTGGCGGAGCTATCAAGCCGATATGGGGTGCATGCGAGCCAGATCCATGCGTGGAAGAAGACGCTGGTCGAGGGGGTTGGTTCGCTGTTCGCCCGGGGGAAGGCAGGAACGTCGGAGGGCGCCGTGGCGGACGAGGCGCAACTGGCCAAGCTGTATGAGAAGATTGGCGAGCTGACGGTCGAGCGCGATTTTTTTCGCAAAAGGTCTGGGCCATGAACCAGATAACGCGGCTGTCGCTGGTCGACAGGTCCGACGCGGACCTGTCGATCGTGGCGCAGTGCCGGCTGCTGCAGGTTGCGCGCTCGACGCTGTATGACCGGGCTGCGCCGGTGAGTGCCGATGATCTGCGACTGATGCGGTGTCTGGACGAACAGTATCTGGCGACACCGTTCTACGGATCGCGTCGCATGGTGGCGGTACTGCGCCGGTCCGGCGAAGTGGTGAACCGCAAGCGGGTGCGCCGATTGATGCGTCTGATGGGGCTTGAGGCGATTTACCAGAAGCCGAACACCAGCCGGCGTCACCCGGAACACAAGGTGTATCCTTACCTTTTGCGAGATCTCCTGATCGATCGACCCAACCAGGTGTGGTGCGCGGACATCACGTACATCCCGCTGGCGAAGGGTTTTGTGTATCTGGTTGCTGTGATGGACTGGTTCAGTCGGCGTGTTCTGGCATGGCGTTTATCGATCGGGCTGGACATGGCATTCTGTGTCGAGGCTTTGCAGGATGCGATGGATCGATACGGGCAGCCGGGCATATTCAACACCGATCAGGGTGTGCAGTTCACCAGCGGGGATTTCATTGACGAACTGGCGGCCCGCGGGGTGCGGATCAGCATGGACGGCAAAGGGCGATTTTTGGACAACATCTTCATCGAGCGCCTGTGGCGCAGCCTGAAATATGAGGAGGTGTTCATCAAGGCGTACGCCTCGGTTGGTGCGGCACGTGGCGGTATCGGCAGGTGGCTGGCCTTTTACAACGAAGTGCGTTTGCACCAAGCGCTCGGTTATCGAACGCCGCGCGAAATGTTCGAGGCCGCGCCGACCTGTGGATATGTGGACAACGCCAGCGCGTTGACCACATCCCCACAGGCACCACAACAGCAACAAAAGGGGTCAATCGACGATCAGAACGTGCTATGCAGCTTCGCTTCCCCCTCGCACGGGTAGCGGGATTCGTAACCGGCGGGAGTCTCTCTTAGCTCAACCCGTTTCCTGTCCAATGGATGGGGTCCACCTCAACCAGCTCGTCGAGCACTGTCACGGTTAGGAACCTCAGCCCTGAAACTATGATGATGCACGGCGAGGTTTACGGTGCCCTCGGCTTGTTTGGTAGCGACATTGTCGCCTTCACTGATCTGCAGGCGGCGGACTACTTCCTGTTTCCATCGACCTACAATCGATCGACAAATCCCATCGCCAACTTCTCTCTATACGAGAACCCCTGACGGTGAACGCAACCGCAGTGTTTGGCAGTGGTGACCTGATCAACGTCGAATTTACTTCACTGCCCGCGGGCACATTCGCCCTGGGATATGCTACTCCCAGTCTCAGCGTCACCGATACCTCGTTTGCCCAAGCGGGCGTGAGTGGGATAGTCAAGGTGCCCGAGCCCGCCACCTGGGCGTTGTTAGGTTCTGCTTTGTCCTGCCTGGGATAGGGGCGGAGGCGGATCTGACCCGGAGATGACGCGGCCGGCGAAAGCGGTGGGAGAGTCAACGCTTTCGCCGGCTGGCATCAGATTGAACGCGCTCTAGAATATCGATCTTCCGGCAGCCAAGCCCATGACAAGGCAGATGATGAAGATAATCAGGAAAATAAAGAACAGAATTTTGGCGATGCCCGCCGCAGTTGCTGCAATTCCGCCGAACCCGAAGATTGCGGCAATGATCGCCACAATCAGAAATATCAACGCCCATCTGAGCATCTGAACTCTCCTGAACGGGAGGAACATTCCCAACCCGACAGGAACGGACGGCTCATCCCGTGGTTCCACGCCGCTTACAGAAAGTTGAGCACCAAAAAACGCCCTGCAAACGCGCCATAAATTTCACCGAAAATCGCGCGTCGGCACCTTGATCCCCTCGGATGGCCGCCGGTCCCGGTCGATCATGTCCCGCGGCCGCAGCCCGCAGCCCCGTCCGAGCGCCCGCAGCCGGTCTGAAAGGTCCGTCAGGTGCTCGGCCACTACGTGGATCACCTCACCCTCACGTTGCACGCGCCCGCGGCACCCAATCATCCCGGCCGACAGAATAAGTCGCCGCTGCTTCTCGAAGAGGCTGGGCCAGACGATCAGGTTCGCGATACCGGTCTCATCCTCGATGGTCACAAACAGCACGCCCCGCGCTGAACCAGGCCGCTGACGAACCAGCACAACCCCCGGAACGGTGACGCGCCGCCCATCACGCATGTTCTTCAGCTCGGCACACGCGATCATCCCCGCCTGCGACAATTCGCTCCGCATGAACGAAGCCGGGTGGCTCCGCAGCGACAGCCCGACGCTGCGGTAGTCCTCCACCACCTCCCGCGGCTCCGGCATGGGCGGGAGCAGTGCGGCATCCTCCCCTCCCTCGGCATCTTCAAACAGCGGCAGCCGAGAACTCCGACAGTCCCCGGATCGCCCACAGCGCCGCTCGCCGGTCCAGCGCCATCCCGCGGAACGCATCCGCCTCGGCCAGCCGCTCCAACGCCGCCACCGGCATCCCCGAACGGCGGTGCAGGTCCGCCACATCGGCATACGGCAAATCGCCGCGCGCCGCGACCAGCGCTGCGCCATGCGCATTCGCCAGCCCCTTCACCATGCGCAAGCCCAGCCGCAACGACCCACGCTCCAGGGTGCAATCCCAGCGCGAGGAATTGACGCACACCGGAAGCACCTCGATCCCATGCTCCCGCGCATCCCGGACGATCTGCGCCGGCGCATAGAACCCCATGGGCTGGCTGTTCAGCAACGCGCAGGCGAACACCGCCGGATGATGGCACTTCATCCACGAAGAAGCATATGCAATCAGCGCAAATGAAGCCGCGTGGCTTTCCGGAAAACCATATGACCCAAACCCCTCGATCTGCGAAAACGTCTTCGCGGCGAATTCCTGCGAATAGCCCCGCTCGACCATCCCGGCAATCAGCTTGTCCTTGAAATGACTCACACCACCGGTGAACTTGAATGTCGCCATGCTGCGGCGGAGCGCGTCCGCCTCTTCCGCCGTAAACCCCGCACAAGCGATCGCCACCTGCATCGCCTGCTCCTGAAACAGGGGCACCCCTAGCGTTTTGCCCAGAACCTGCTCCAGCTCTGACTTGGGATACTCAACCTTCTCCTTCCCCTCCCGCCGGCGCAGATAGGGATGCACCATGTCACCCTGGATCGGCCCAGGACGAACAATCGCCACCTCGATCACCAGGTCATAGAAACGCTGGGGTTTCATCCGCGGCAGCATCGACATCTGCGCCCGCAACTCGATCTGAAACACACCCAGAGTGTCGGCGTGCTGGATCATGGAGAAAGTCGCCGGATCGTCCGGCGGAATCGACGCCACATCCATCCGTATGCCGTGATGCTCCTCCAGCAGATCGAACGCGCGCCGCATGCAGCCCAGCATGCCCAGACCGAGCACATCCACCTTCATGAATCGCAGCGCGTCGATGTCGTCCTTGTCCCACTCGATGACTTGACGATTCTCCATCGCTGCCGGCTCGATCGGCACCAACTCGTCCAGCCGGTCCTGGGTCAGCACGAATCCGCCCGGATGCTGCGAAAGATGCCGCGGGAAACCGGTCAATTGCCGCGTCAGGTCCAGCGTCAGCCGTAGCCGCGGTTCTTCGGTGTTCAGATTGAGATCAGCCGCATAACTATCTTCAACGCCCTCGTCCGACCACGCCCAGACCTGTGATGCCAATGCCCCCGTGACGTCCTCGGTGAGCCCCAGGGCCTTTCCCACATCGCGGATCGCGCCCCGTCCGCGGTACCGGATAACCGTTGCGCACAGCGCCGCACGCTCGCGCCCGTAGGTCTCATAAATCCATTGAATCACCTCCTCGCGCCGTTCATGTTCGAAATCGACGTCGATGTCCGGCGGCTCCTTGCGCGCCGCGCTGACGAAGCGCTCAAAGAGCAGGTTGGAACGCGTGGGATTGATGGCGGTGATGCCGAGGATGAAGCAGACCGCGCTGTTGGCCGCGCTGCCCCGGCCCTGACACAGAATGCCGCGCGACCGCGCATAACGCACGATACTGTGTACCGTCAGGAAATACGGCGCATACGCCAGCTCGGCAATCAGCCGCAGCTCATGATGAAGTTGCCGCGTGATCGCTTCTGGAACGCCCTCCGGATAGCGCGCCTCGGTCGCCTCCCAGGTCAGCCGCTCCAGGGTCTGCTGCGGAGTCAGCGCGGGGTCTTCGATTTCATTCGGATACTGATAACGCAGCTCGTTCAGCGAAAACCGGCACCTCTCCACGATCTCCTGCGTGCGCGCCACCGCGTCGGGATAGCGCGCAAACAGTCGCGTCATTTCATCCGGCGCACGCAGATGCCGATCGGCGAAGCGCTCGCGACGGAACCCGGCATCATCAATCGTGCATCCTTCTCGGATGCAGGTCAGCACATCCTGCAGAATGCGCCGCTGCGGCACATGATAGAGCACGTCCCCTGTGACCACTGCCGGCGCCCCATGCTGCCGCGCAAGCCGGTTCACCTGCTCCAGGCGCGCCGCATCACCCGGTCGCCGGTGCAGTGTCATCGCCAGATAACAGCGATCGGCGAATATCTCCCGGAACCGCGCAACCACATCGATATGGCTGGTCGGATCGACCAGAGCTCCGGCCAGCCCCTCCGCGCCCGCTGCCAGGTCGTCCCAGCCCAGGCTGCACTTCCCCTTGCCAGACCGCTGCTTGCCCGTGGTGAGCAATCGAGCCAGCCTTGCATAGGCAGGCCGATTCTCTGGGTAAACCAGCACCGATTGGCCCTCATTCAGGTCCAGCCGGCATCCCACGACAAGCCTTACCCCGGTATCTGCCGCCCGCTGATGGGCCCGCACAATTCCCGCAAGCGAATTGCGATCAGTTACGCCGAGCGCTGGCAACCCCAACATCGCAGCCTGCGCAAACAGCTCCTCCACATGCGAGGCGCCGCGCAGGAAGGAGTAGTTCGTGGTGACCTGAAGTTCCGCGTAGCCGGTCATCATCCTATCTGGTAGAGCGGAACCCATCCGCAGTCGAACAGCATTTGGGACCGTACCTGATGGGCTGGCTGAAATATATCAAGGGCGCCGGATCCAACATCCACAAACCGGGCGACAAGCCCGATATTTTCATCTTCGCGACACCACGCAGCGGGTCCACCTTCCTCATGGAATTGCTCGGCGCCCAGCCGGGAATGAAGGTGTTCGATGAACCTCTCACCGTCAACTATCCGGAATCACGCCGTGAACTCGGCATAACCACCTGGGAAGAGCTGACCATTATGCCGGATCGGGAACAGCGCTACAAACGCTTCTTCCAACGATTGCTCGATAATCGAATCAAGGAACTCAATCGTCCCCTCTACGCAAAGTACGGCCGGCTCTTCACCAACCGCGTCGTCATCAAGAATATTCACGGAGGCAAGGACATGCTTCCCTGGTTCGCCGAAACATTCAAAGCCCAGATCCTCGTCCTGCTCCGCCATCCTATTCCAACTGTATTGTCACATCAGAAATTTCCGCGCCTCCCATTTCTTCTGCACCAGCCCTCCCACCGCCGCCTGTTCTCCGCACAGGAGATCGCCTTCGCCGAGCAGGTTGTCGCGAACGGCAGCAAGCTGGAACAAGGAATGATTGATTGGTCGCTGGAGATCGCTGCGATGTTCCGCAATCCCTGGCCGGATGCTACGATCATCAGCTACGAGGATCTGACGGTATTTCCGCGGGAAAGCTTCGACTATTTGCAACATCGCTTGAATTTACAGCCGGTAGGAGACGTCCATGCACTGGCTGCCCAGGCCTCCGTCTCCACCGGGCAGTCCGACGCTGAAACACGGAGGTTCTTCGCGAATGGAGCAGCCGACCGCAGCTTTCTGATCAGTCGTTGGACCAGCCGCGTATCCGGGCAGGAAATCAAGCGCGCCTTCGAGATTGCGGGCCGCTTCGGCCTCGATCAGTACACTGAGGGCGACCTGTTCCCCTCGGCGCCGTATCGGATACCGTTCACCTCTCCCGTGGCAGGGCAGGGACTGTCCTCGGGCGTCGACCCGAGGGTGACCCCGCGTAGTGCGGCGGGGGTGCTCGCCGCACCGAACTAGGGCCAGTCACATCAGGAACACGCCCTTCCCCGTCGTCTGAGTGTCAAACAACCGGTACGCCTCCCCCGCCTGCTCCAGCCGCCACCTCTCCGTAAACAACCGGTCCACCGGAATCCGTCGCTCCGCGATAAAGCGCGCGCACTCCGCCTGGCCAACCACCGAAAACGTCCAGGACCCGATCATCGTGAGCTGCTTGCGCAGCACATCCGGGCTCACATCGATCGTCACGTTGTTCCGCTCGCCTACAAAACACATCGTGCCCCAAACCTTCGTACTGCGGATCGCCGCAATCCGTCCTTCCGGCGAGCTCGATGTATCCAGCGTCAAATCAGCCCCGCGGCCATGCGTTAAATCCTTCACCGCCCCGACCGGATCGTTGGAACGCGGATCGACAACATCATCGGCGCCGAACTCCTTCGCCCGATTCAGCCGCGGTTGGCTGATATCAAGGGCGATTACCCGCGCGCCCATGGACTTCGCAAGCTGGGTCGCCGACAGACCGACCGGTCCCTGGCCAAAAATCGCGATCGTGTCATTCCCCGACAGGTTCATCCGCCGCAGTGCGCTCCAGGCCGTGCCCGTGCCGCAGGAGATCGCCGCTCCCGTCTCGAATGACAGCTCATCAGCCAACGGCACCAGTGTGTTCGCCGGCACGCAAAGATATTTAGCGTGCCCGCCATTAGCGTTGTTTCCATACACCTTTACCGGCTGCTCCTGGCAGAGCTGCGACCAGCCGGAGCGGCAATGTGCGCACAATGTGCAGCCCTGGTAGTGGTGCACCATCACGCGCGCCCCGATCCGCGCCTCGCGCTCATTCACGCCGGAGCCTCGCGCTGCGACGATCCCACAGGGCTCATGCCCGGCAATCACCGGGTTCGGATTGGCCGGCAAACCGCCGACCGCCTGCTTTTCACCTTTCGGCCTCCGGTACTGGTGCAGATCGCTCCCGCACATGCCGGAAGCCTTCATCTCGATCACGACTTCCCCTTCCCCCGGCGCGGGATCGGGAAATTCCATCATTTCCAGTTCGCGGCCTCCGGTGAATACAACACCTTTCATCGCTTCCTCCGTTAATCCCGCCTACCATTGTCATTGCGAGCCCAGCAAAGCCGGCGGAAGCAACCTTGTGCCCGCGTACAGCACCGCTGTTTCAGCGACGCCTACGGCGCTTCAGGCGTCGGAAACAACAACGGGAACGCGCTATGCACATGCGGCTGCGCGACCGCCGGCGCCCCCGGATGCAGATATGACCGGTCCAGGTCGCTGAATTTCATCACCCCCAGCAACGCCATCGCGACTGCGGTCTCCTGCTCCAGCAGCTCCAGCACACGCTGCACGCCCGCCGCACCTGCCGCCGCCAGCCCATAGCAATACAGCCGCCCGATCGCCACTGCGTCCGCCCCGAGAGCAATAGCCTTCACCACGTCGGTGCCCCGACAGATCCCGCCGTCAACAATCACCCGCGCCCGCCCCGCAATCGCCGCGAGAATTTCCGGCAGCGCATCCATCGCACCGCACCCGTGATCGAGCTGCCGCCCACCGTAATTCGACACGTACACGACATCCACCCCATGCTCGCAGGCCAGCACGGCATCCTCCGCGGTCGAAATGCCCTTCAGGATCAGCGGCAGGGTGTGACGATCCTTGTAATGCTTCACGTTATCCCAGGAGAAAGCCGCCTGATACTGATGGCCGGTTGCAGCCGTTCGCCACGGCTTGATGAACCGCGCCGCGATATCCCGCTCCCGCCGGGAATACGCCGCCGTATCGACAGTGATCGCGAAGGCATCATAGCCCGCATCCCCCGCGCGGCGGACCACGTCATCGGTCCACGCATCATCGCCGCGAACATACAACTGGAACGCCTTTGGCCCTGGAGCCGCTGCCGCCAACTCCTCCAGTCCCGGCTTTGTCACGGAACTGACGATGATCGGGACTCCGAATGCCGACGCGGCCGCTCCTGCCGTCGCCGCCCCGCCCGGATGGAAAAACTCCAGCGATCCCACCGGCGCCAGCATCACCGGCAAACGCATCCGCATGCGCAGGAATGTCGTCGTGCAATCCACCTGCGAGACGTCGCGGCACACGCGCGGGCGTAACGCAATCGTATCCAGCGCCAGGCGGTTACGCCGCAAGGTCGTCTCCGTCTCCGTGGCCCCGATCAGATAGCCCCAGATATGGTCGGACAGCTTGGCTCGCGCTGCCGGAATGAACTCGTGCAGGGTCTGGTAGTCGCCGCTCGGGTCGGCAAGGTGCGGGGCATCAGGCATCAGCAAGCTCCGGTTGAGACACTACGGCGAGCCTATCAGGCCTCGACCTGGGCGGGACCGCAACCCCGTCTCCTTTTTGTTCCGCGCTTTAACCCTTGGCTAACCAAATTCCCGGAGATTGAGCCCCATCGCAATTCCTGGATCGCGTCTCACAAGACGATCCTTTCTCTCAGCAAAGGGGTCATTCGCCATGAGCATCTTGAAGGTTGGAGCCGACGAGCAGTTTACGACCATCCAGGCAGCCGTCACCGCTGCCCATGCCGGAGATACAATCGCAATTGATGCCGGCACTTACACCGCGGCAGACATCGGCATTACTAAGGATCTGACGATCGAGGCCGCCGGTAATGGCGCCGTTAACGTGGTTGCGCCCACCACCTCCAACCCCAAGATCAACGTCAGCAAGGGACTCTTCATCGTCGGAACCGAAGGCAACAACCCGAACGTAACGATTGAAGGCCTAACCTTGTCCGGCGCCAAGTCCGGGTCCGAAAACGGCGCGGGCATTCGCCTCCAAAGTGGTAATCTCAACGTCGTCAACGACACCTTCCACGACAATCAGGACGGCATCCTTGCAACCCCATTCATCCAGGGTACCGGCACGCTGATCGTTCAGGGCAGCACCTTCGACCATAACGGCGTGGGTGATGCCCAGGGTCACGGGATGTATATCGGCTACGTCAACACTTTCGTCCTCGAAAACAGCGTCGCCGAAAACGCGATCGCGGGACACGAGGTCAAGAGCCGCGCATTCAACACCACAATCGAAAACAATCTCATAACCGATACTGCCACCGGGAATGCGAGTTACTCGATCGACCTCCCGGACGGCGGCAACTCGGTGATCCACGGAAACACTATCGTCAAAGGTCCGCAGGCTTCGACCGGCATCATGATCCACATCGGCGGCGGAGAGGACCAACACCCCGACAGCTCCACCTTAATCACCGGCAACACGCTTGTCGATGACTGGGTCCACCCCGCGTCGTTCACCGCCGTGTGGAACCAAACCGACAGCCAGAACGTGATCGTTCAGGGCAATACATTCGCTGACAACAACCCCGGCACGCTTCTGCGCGGCATGGGGACACTGGCCAGCAATGTCGGCTATAACGCCGCCGTGTTGACCAACAAGGTGAGCACCGATTTCGGGGCGCCAGGCGCAACCGTTGACTTTCGTGGCACTACCGGCGACCAGATCTACGTCTTCACCAAGCCGGGCTGGACCGTGGAGGGTGGCGCGGGTCACCTCACCGCCACCACCCAGAAGCCCAATGAAACCGTGATGGGCCGATCCGGCGGTGTTACCGTGACCATCGCGGCAGGTGACGGCGGCAGCAACGTCTATACTGCAACCGGCTCAACGAACAGCATCACGATGGATGCATCGGCCATCGTGTATAGCAATGGAAACGACGTTATCAACCTCAGCCCCACCGCCGGGTTTAGCCATATCAACGCCAACGCGAGCGCTAACATCACTGTCAACACCGCATCCACCGGAACCACCGATTATTTCGTGTTTGGTAACGCCACCGTCAACGAGCAAGGGGGCTATCTTGACAACTTCTATGTTTATACTGGTGGCACTCTGAACGTTAACGGCACGGTGAAAAACCAGTGCATCGAGGATCAGGGTGGCACGGTGAATTTCAACAGCCCTAGCCACTCCGGCTCGATGTCCGGCTATTTCGAAACCGGGTCGGACAATGCCGCTACAATGACTATTACCACCTGGGACAACTCACTCGAAACCAACTCCCTTACGCTCAACTCCGGCGATTACAACCTCTATCTGGATGGTGGCGGCAACGCCAACGCCAGCGCCAACAGCGGTAGCATTCACCTCGTCAACACCTCCGACGCGATGACATTCATCGGAGGCTCGGGCAGCGCATATGTCAATACTGGTTCCGGCGCGGCCCACATCGTCATGGGCAGCGGCACTACCGCGGTCTATGGGGTAAAAGCATCCCCCGCTTCAATCTACGAAGTCGATGCCGGCCTCAGTGACGGGGGAAGCATGACCGTGAACGACTTCAAATCGGGCGTGGACCACCTTGTGCTCGGGTCCGGCGTCGCTATCACCAACGAGCAATTCGTCTCCGGTGGCTTGCACATCACCACCAGCAACAACGCTAACGTCGTTCTCACTGGCGTGCACCAGTTGTGACAAAGCAGGCAAGCCCTTCCGCAGCCGCCACTGCGGAAGGGCCCTTGCTCAGTCTCCCACCGCCCGCAGCAGCGGCCGGCTCGGCTCGCACAGCTCCTCATAAACGCTCAAATAGTCCTCCGCCATCCGCCGCGCCGTGAACCGCCGGTCGAACTGCACCCGCACCCCCCGGCGATCCAGCCTGTTCAGACTGCCGATTGCAGCAACCGCCGCCGCCTCATCAGGTACGATGAACCCTGTCATTCCATGGTCGATCACTTCCGGCACCGAGCCGCGATTGAACGCGATCACCGGCGTGCCGCACGCCATCGCTTCGATCATCACCAGCCCGAACGGCTCCGGCCAATCGATGGGGAACAGCAGCGCATGCGCCCCGGAGAGAAATGCCGGCTTCTGCAAGTTGTTGATTTCGCCGATGAACTCTACATGCGGGCTGCGCGCCACCAGCGGTCCGATCTCTTCATCCCAATAGGCCTGGTCTGCCACGTCCACCTTTGCCGCAATCTTCAGTTTGACGCCTGCTTCAGCAGATATCCGGATTGCCCTGTTCACCCCCTTTTCCGGCGAGATGCGGCCCAGGAACGCAAAGTAGCTCTGCTTCACCGGGTGCGGCGTCAATAGGCGGGCAGGCATGCCGTGCAGCACCGTCCGTATCCAGTTCAGCCTAGGGATCGGGCGCCGTTGGTGATCGGAAATGGATACAAATGGCGCGGCGGGGAACGTCTCGTAAATCTCCTTGAACTCCAGCAGATCAAGCCGCCCATGCAGCGTGGTCACGAAGGGCGTGCGCTGTCGGCCGAACAGCGACAAGGGAAAGTAGTCGGTGTGAAAGTGCAGCACGTCGAACTCGTCGGCCCGCCGGCGCACCAGTTCCATCATGCGCATGTAATAAGCGATCCAGTCCCTCACGCTCGGATCCAGCCGCAGTGCCCGTTCCCGCATCGGCGCCAGCCTGGCCGAAGTTACCGAATCCCCGCTGGCAAACAGGGTAACGTCATGGCCCATCGCAACCAGTTCTTCAGTCAACGAATACACCACACGCTCAGTACCACCGTACAGCCTTGGCGGCACCGCCTCGAATAAAGGCGCGATCTGAGCAATACGCATAGTAATGGGCCCCTGTCTTCTTGGAGGAGGTGAGCAAAATTAAACAATTACTGTGGCTTGACTTTGTTCCTGCCCAGCCTCTATCAATTGTGAGTTATGAAATTCGAATATGGCGAGAATCCGGCGGATTTCTCGCCAGAAAGAAGCACGAAAGGATCGGGCCGAATTATGCGAACCGTTCGCCTCGCGGCCGTCCCGCCCGCGCCCTTGGCCGGCGCGCGCGCACCCGCCGCGCTCGGCCCCCTCGCCTTCCTCTCCGCCCACGTGCGCCGCCACAAACTCGGCCACGCCACCATCTTCGCCTCCGTCCCCGCCGCCGTTATCTGCAGCGTTTCAACCCAATACGGTCTCAAAAACCTCATCGACATCGTCGCCGCCGGCCCCGCGGCCCACCGACCCGTCTGGACCGCCTTCATCCTTCTCTGCGCCTTAATCGCCGCGGATAATCTGTTGTGGCGGGTCGGCGGTTGGACCGCCGCCCACACCTTCGTCGCCGTCACCGGCGATATCCGCCGCGACCTGTTCCGCCACCTCAGCGGTCATTCACAAAGCTGGTTTGCCGAGCGTCTGCCAGGCGCCCTCGCCGGACGCATCTCCGCCACCGCAGAAGCCGCCTTCACCGTTGAAAATACCGGCTCCTGGAATGTCCTCCCACCATGCGTGGCAGTAGTTTGCGCGATTTTCTTCATCGGTTCCGTTAACCCGCCGCTCGCCGCCGCGCTCGTTGTTATCTCCACCGCACTCGGCGCACTTATTTATTGGCTCGCTCGCCGGGGCACCGCTCTGCATCGTGCCTATGCCGAACGCGCCGCCGGCCTCGACGGTGAGATCGTGGATGTCGTCACAAACATGGGCGTCGTCCGCGCATTCGGCGCTACGTTCCGCGAACAACGCCGCATCGGCGAACGTGTCGGCCGGGAAATGGCATCACGCACAAACAGCCTGATCTATCTCGAAAAGCTTCGCCTGCTCCACGCCGCCCTGACAGCCCTGCTCACCGCCGGCGTCGTCGCAATCGGCATCCTGCTGTGGCAGCACGGGCGCGCCAGCGTCGGCGACATCGCCCTTCTCACCGCGCTTGCCATGACAATCCTTAACTGCACGCGCGATCTCGCCGTCGCCCTCGTAAACCTCACCCAGCAAGTCGCCCGTCTCCATGAAGCCATCGCCGCCCTGCTTGTACCGCACGAGCTTCCCGATCTGCCCAATGCCGCCCAGCTGCGCGCCGGGCCCGGCAGGGTCTCCTTCCACTCCGTCGCTTTCGCGTACCCGGCCCGCGCTCCAGTCCTGCGCGACTTCAACCTGGACATCGAACCCGGTGAGCGCGTTGGCCTGGTTGGCTATTCCGGTGCTGGCAAATCCACCGTCCTCGCCCTCCTGCAGCGATTCTACGACGTGTCCGGGGGGCAAATCTGTATCGACGATCAGAACACTCGTTTCGTCACCCAGGACAGCCTACGCGACACAATGGCCATCGTGCCGCAGGACATCAGCCTGTTTCATCGCTCTGTGCTGGAAAACATCCGGTACGCGCGGCCTTCCGCCACCACCGAGGAAGTTCTCGCCGCGGCCGCGATGGCGCACTGCCGCGACTTCATCGAAGCCCTCCCCGAAGGCTTCGACACCATCGTGGGCGACCGCGGCGTGAAGCTCTCGGGCGGCCAGCGCCAGCGCCTGGCCATCGCTCGCGCATTGTTGAAGGATGCGCCCATCCTCCTGCTCGATGAGGCCACCAGCGCACTGGATAGTGAAAGCGAGCGCGCTATCCAGGCTGGCCTCGACCGCCTCATGCAGGGCCGCACCGTTATCGCCATCGCCCACCGCCTCTCCACCTTGAGCAACTTCGATCGCATCATCGTTATGGACCGCGGCCGCATCGTCGATGACGGGCCACCCGGCGTACTCGCCCTTCGCCCCGGACCATACCGAGAACTGCTTCGCCAGCAGCAAATGGAGCCGCTGCCCGAAGCCGCATGACCGCAGGACCGGAGCCGGCGCGTCTGGTCGTCGTCTCCAACCGCGTCGCTCCCATCACCGAAGGAGAACCGGCCGCGGGAGGTCTCGCAGTCGGCGTTCTCGATGCGCTGAAGGCCCGCGGTGGCGTCTGGTTCGGCTGGAGCGGCGAAGTATCAAGCGAAACCGATCCGATGATCCACGATGGCCGGACCATCGGCGCCATCACGCTGATCACCATGGACCTCTCTCGCCACGATTACGATGAGTTCTATCGCGGCTTCGCCAATGGCGCGCTCTGGCCTGTCCTGCATTATCAGATCGGCCTCGCAAATTTCGACTGGGGCGATTTTGCCGGCTACCGCCGCGTTAACCAGCTCTTCGCCCGCGCCCTTCTTCCCATCCTCCGCCCGCACGATCTCATCTGGGCGCACGACTATCATCTGCTCTGCCTGGCAGAAGCCTTGCGAACCATCGGAACAACTAACCGCCTCGGCCTCTTTCTCCACACTCCGTTCCCCGAACCTGGCGTCCTGATGACGGTCCCTGCCCACGCCGAGCTCGTCCGTGCCATGTGCGCCTTCGATCTGCTCGGGTTCCAGACCGAAACCGATCGTACCGCTTTTGCCGATTACATCCGGCGCCACGCCGGTGGACAAATGCAGCCGAACGGCGATCTCACCACAGAGGGCAGCACGTTCCGCACCGGCGTCTATCCGATCGGCGTGCATATCGCCAACGCCCGCGCTGAAGCCCAACACCCCACCCACCGCCGCCAGGCGCTCCGACTGCGCGACAGCCTGCGGGGGCGCCCACTGATCATCAGCGTGGACCGACTCGATTATTCGAAGGGACTGCGTCAGCGCTTCCGCGCCTTCGAGCGCTTTTTGCAGGACAATGCGGACGGCCAGGTAGTCTTCATGCAGATTGCGCCACCCTCGCGCTCCGACGTGCAGACCTATCGCGAGATCCGGCGCGAGCTGGAAGCCGAGGCAGGTCGCATCAACGGCCGCTTCGCCGACGTGGACTGGGTCCCGCTGCGCTACCTCAATCGCAGTTTCTCACGCAACGCCCTGATGCCGCTCTATGCCGAAGCGCGCGTCGGCCTCGTCACTCCCCTGCGCGACGGCATGAATCTTGTTGCTAAGGAATTTGTCGCCGCGCAGGACCCGCAGGATCCCGGCGCGCTCGTGCTTTCGCAATTCACCGGCGCCGCCGCCGAGCTTTCTGCCGCGCTCATCGTCAATCCCTATGATGAAACCGCCGTCGCCTCCGCATTGGAGCAGGCGCTGGGAATGCGCTTGGAAGAGAGAAGGGCAAGACACGCAGTGCTGATTGAAGTCATGCGTCGCAACAGCCTTGATGCGTGGCGTGACCGTTTCCTCGCGGACCTGGAAATCGACCGGCCCTGAATTCCCGCTGAAGCATTTCAGAGCCGGCTCACCCCATCAGGCGTTAAGCTTCTCCTTTTTCATCGCGAACCCGTCCCGAACAGACAGGTTTCGCCGGAATCCAGGTCCCGAGGAGAAAACGATGCAACTATCAATTCGCCTACCGATCCCCGTGAATACAGCATCCCGGTCCGGCCACGCTCGTTCTCCCACAATGCTGATCGCGACCTTTGTCGCCTGGAGCAGTAATATCGCTCGCCGCAGCAGGGAGCGCGCGGAGCTCGCCCGCCTGGGCGCGCGCGAAATGCAGGACCTCGGTCACGCACGAGTCCTTGACGAACTGAGCAAGCCTTTCTGGCGCGAGTAGCTGTCGATGCTTGCACCAGAATCGGGCCGGGTGCTCCCTCTCCGAACCCACCGCCCGGCCCGACACACATATCGCTGAACACCCCAGGCCGCCGCGCAACCCGATCCGCTCCCGCGCGTCCTCCCGGAGTAAACTCAAACAAGGGGAGCCCGCTCATGTACCATCACGTCAAAAAACTCATGTACACCGTCAACGTGGGCGAACCGGATCCCCGTTTCGGCAACATGCTCCTCGAGCAGTTCGGCGGCGCCAATGGCGAGCTTGCCGCCGCCATGCAGTACACCATCCAGGGCATCAACACCGAAGACCCTGGGCTTAAGGACCTGCTGATGGACATCGGCACCGAGGAGCTGAGTTCATCTGGAGGTGATCGGCAATCTCGCGCGCATGCACCTGAAGCCGCTGAAAGAAGGCAAGGACTTGCGCGCCGATCCGCTGATGGCCATCGCCGGCGGCGGGGGCGTCAACCTTTACAATTCACAGGGCAACGCCTGGACTGCCGACTACCTGAAAATTTCCGGCCAGCCGGAAGTCGATCTTCGCAACAACATCGCTGCCGAGGCGCGTGCAAAAATCGTCTATGAACGCCTCCTCAACGCCTGCGACGATCCCGGCACCAAAGACGCGCTGCAATTTTTGATGACGCGCGAGATCACCCATATGAAGGCCTTTATGCTTGGGCTTGAGAGCCTCGGCAAAGGCCCGCTCGAAATTGGCAAGATCCCGCCGACTCCCGGCCTCGTCGATCAGTTCTTCAATGACTCGACTGGCGAAGGCGAGTTCGGCGCAAAAGACATGCAGGGACCCTGGAACAACGGCGGCGGCCAGTTTGAACTGATCGACAACCCCGCTTTCAACCCCGAGCGGATGAAACTTCACGGCAACGCCGGCCACCGCGCCCGCCGCTAAAAGTTGTCATGGCGCGCCGCCGCGCAGCGGCGGCGTGGCGCACAACGATGGAAGGCGGAAGGACCTCGAGAGAATCCCATAGGCCCAAAGCGGAGAAGCCAGGTGAGGTGGGGACAACCGCACAAGCTCACCGCTTTCTCACCTTAGCACTCTGACATCCATTCCAGCACCTTCGCCAACCCGTCGGGCAGCCCCGTTGTGTCGCCCTGCCCCAACAATTGCTGCGCCCGGCCGCGATGCCCGACGGATACCCGGATATCCCCGGGCCGCCGCGGTCCGTATTCTATCGCAGGCCGGATGCCCAGCAGCGAGCCGATGGTTTCCGCCAGATCGCTCACCGGAGTCGCCCGCCCGGTGCAGACATTCACCACCGGCGCGCCTGCCGGACGGCGCTCCATCGCCGCTATCAGCGCCGCCACCACATCCGCCACGTAAATGAAGTCGCGCGTCTGGCTGCCATCCCCATGGATCTCGATCGGCAGTCCCCGTCGCAGGCGCTCACAGAAAACGGAGATGACCCCGGAATAAGGCGACCCAGGGTCCTGACGCGGTCCGTAAACATTGAAAAACCGCAGTCCCACCGTGGGAACCCCGTGGCCATGAAACGCCACACGCGCGTGCAACTCGCACCCCAGCTTGTCCGCGCCATACGCCGAGAGCGGCCGCGCCGGAGCATCCTCGGTGATCGGCTGGACCGGACAATCGCCATAGACCGCGGCCGACGACGCATAAACCACAGGCACCGCTCGGCCGCGCAAGGCATCGAAAATGGCTATGGCTGCAGTGAGATTGGCGCGGTGCGTGCCAAGCCAGTCCTCCACGCCCCGGGCAACCGAAGCAACCGCCGCGAGGTGAAAACACCCCTTCACGCCCTCGGTCGCCGCACGAGCGATTGCGGGATCTGCGCAGTCACCCAGAACAAGTTCGGCTGCGCGCGGAACGTTCTCCCGTCGCCCCGTCGAAAAATCATCAAGAACCCGCACCGAATCGCCGCGGGCAAGCAACGCTTCACACAAATGCGAGCCGATGAACCCGGCGCCGCCCGTTATCAGGTACATCAGTATGGAACCTCTTGCGAATCTGTGGAAAATTCAGGGAACTGGCCAATCATCGAGGGATCGGGGATGGAAGCTGTCAAATGGTTGCTGGCCGCATTGGTCGTAACCGCGCCAGCACTAGCACAACCGGCGGCGGCGGCAATAACCTTCCGATGGGCCAATGATGGCGACGTCGGGGCAATGGACCCCGACACAAGGCAGGAAACAGTTCAGCTCTCCTTTCTGGCAAACATCTACGAGCCCCTCATCCGCCGCAACGCAGACCTGAAACTCGAACCCTCCCTCGCCACAAGCTGGGAGCAAACCAGCCCTACCGTGTGGCGCTTTCATCTCCGCCCGGGAGTGAAGTGGCAGGACGGTTCCTCCTTGACCGCCGACGACGTCGTTTTCTCGCTTCAGCGCATCCTCAGCAAATCCTCCTCCATGCGCGCGCCAATGAGCATGGTGAAGGAAGCTCGCAAGATCGACGACCTCACCGTGGACTTCGAAACCACCCATCCCGACCCGATCTTCCCCCAGGAACAGACGAACTTCCTTATCATGAGCAAGGCTTGGTGCGAGGCGCACCACGCCACCGAACCCGTCGTGACCCTCGGCGGCACCGAAGACAATTACGCCGTGCATAACGCGATGGGTACCGGCCCATACCGCCTCGTTTCCCGCGAGCCGGATCGCAAAACCGTCGTGGAGCGTAATCCCGGCTGGTGGGACAAGATGCCCGGCAATGCCGACCGCGTCGAATTCAATGTCATCGGCAGCGCCCCTACCCGCGTCGCCGCCCTGCTCTCGGGCGAGGTTGACATGATCTATTCCGTCCCGCCGCAGGACATGAAGCGCATCGCCGCATCGCCGGACCTCAAGCTGATCGAGCACCCGGAACTGCGCACCATCTTCCTCGGCATGGACCAGGATCGCGCCGAGCTCCCCAGCAGCAACATCAAGGGCAAGAACCCCTTCAAGGATGTTCGCGTCCGCCAGGCTTTCGCGCTCGCCATTGACGAGGACCTGATCGCCAAGCGGGTCATGCTCGGACTGGCGCACCCGACCTGGATGATGTGGGGACCCGGTGTCAACGGCTATGACCCGAAGCTCGATGTCCGTCCCAAACCATCCGTCGATGAAGCAAAAAAACTGCTGGCCGATGCCGGCTATCCGCAAGGCTTCAGCGTGGGCTTCGACTGCCCGAACGACCGCTACGTCATGGACGAGCAGGTCTGCACCGCAATCTCCGCCATGCTCGCCCGCATCGGCGTGAAAGTAAGTCTGAATGCCGAGACAAAGGCCAAATTCTTCGCCAAGATTCTCGCCCCCAAATACGACACCGATTTCTATCTGCTCGGCTGGACGCCAGCCACCTACGACGCCGACAATGCAATCTATACCCTTTTCGGCACTCGCAACGGCGAGCGCGGTGAGGTCAACTGCGGCGGCTATTCCAACCCGGAACTCGATAAGCTCCTGGCGCAGATCGAGGTCGAAGCGAACGAACAGAAGCGCGATCAGTTGATCGATCAGGCCGCCGAGATCATCCAGAAGGATGTCGCATCAATCCCGCTGCACCAGCAGGTGATCGTCTGGGCAGCGAAAAAGAACATGGACGTCGCACAGCCGGCGGATAATTTCTTCCCGTTCAGATACATCCAGGTAAACTGATACCAGGCGCCGGCCGGCGGTATCTCATGCGCCGCACGACGCTAAAGCAGGCGCTGCTTGTTGTGCTGACAGGCGGACTTGCCGCGATCGGCCTGGCCGCCGATCTCGCAGCCGCTGCATTCGTGTGGGGCCCCGCCTACGCTTGGTGCCTGATCTTCTGGCGGACGCCAAACCCGCCGCCTGGGCACACCCTGCCGGATCACCGGCAGAATATGCCGGCCTCGACTCCGCCGTTTCGCTGAAAAACTGACAATTGTGCGGAATTGCCACCCACCCGTCATTCACGCGAAGGCGGGAATCCATATAGCGATCAATGCCTTAGCGGCGCCCCTCGTCTAAATCTAAACGGCCGCCACGTGCCCGATTTCATGCCGGGCACGCTCTGGCGCACTGGGTTCTCCACGCTCTCGTCCTGGCATGCCGCTTGCGAAACAGGCGACCGCAAAGCCACCGCAATAAAAGGAGCCCTGCTATGACCATCAGCAATATCGGCGGCCAGGCCCACTGGTGGTACCACCAGAATCAGACGACCGGAACGACGCCGCAATCAAATGGAGCCGGCAGCGGCAGCACCAGCAACAGTGTAACGAATGGCGGGACGACCGCTCCGGCCAGCAGCTTCAATTCCTTCCTGCAGACATTCGCCTCCGATCTGCAAAACATGATCGCGCAAGGCGGAACCGCCGCCGCCAGCAGCACGACGGCACAGACCGCAGCAACCAGCAGCACGGCGACGAGTGCGACCAGCCAGACCGCTGCGGCGGACCCTGTGAGCTCCCCGCATTACCATCATCACCATCATGGCGGCGACAGCGATGGATCGATGCACATGGCCGCAAACGGGCTTGTCGGCTCGATAGGTCAGGTGTTGCAGGGCGGCTCGCTCGCGGCCGGCGGCGTCACCTCGGCGGCCAGCACGTTGGCGGGCGACGTCGTCCAGGCCGCCTCCGTCTATGCCTCCGCGATGCCGCCTGGCGCTGCACTCGCCGTTCTGGCGTGATGATGCGCTGCCTCGGTAGCTGAGAATGCCCGCGCTGGTACCCGGCGATCTCATGCCGTTCTGCTACGGCATGGATGCGAAGCGCACGTTTTACTCGTTCGAGGAGCAGGCGGGCCGGGCGACCGTCATAATACTGGCATGGCAGGTTTCGCCGGACCGGCTGGAACCCCTCGTCCGCGCATTCATGCTCTCCTCGGCATCTTTCTCCGCCCGCAACGCCGACATGCTCCTCCTCGGCGATGACGACTTGTTACGAACCTATCGCACCGTGGAGGGCCCGCGCAGGGTCGATTGCGGGTTGCGCTTTCTTGCGCAATGCGGGGTGGCTCCCGGTCAGCCGGTAGTCGTTGTAATCGACAGGGGATTGCGGATTGCCCGCGTCATTTTAATCCAGCCGCCGAGAGCGTTGACTCTCCCAACGTTTTCGTCGGGTGATATGGCGCGCGGGGCTGGGGGGCCGGCCGGCCGCGAAACGAGGCCTGATACCAGCCAGCAGCCGAAGCAGAACTGCCAGATCGAACGGCGGCTGGTATTGAGCCCGGCAGAAGGTGCCGTGCACGATTGCTTGCGCGCCCTCGACGCACTGCCGTCAGAGCAACCCCGCACCATCACGCTTCCTGCGCCCCTCTTGATGCTGCCGAACGTGTTGTCACGGGATTTCTGTAGGACCTTGATCGAGACCTTCGAGGCGAGCCCGGCTGTCGATGGTTCGGTCGCGACGATCGGGTGCGACGGAACGCCGCAGGCCCGGGTCGATCCCGCAAAGAAGCGCCGGCGCGACATGCCGGTTCTTCCGGAGAACCCGCTTCACACCCAGCTGCGCGAACTGCTTCTGCGGCGATGTGCCCCACCGATCGCGGCGGCGTTCCAGGCGCGCGTCGGGCATACGGACAGGATTCTTATCGCCCGGTACGACGACTCGGGTGGATACTTCCGACGTCATCGCGACAACGTGGCCCAGAACGTCGCCTTCAGGGAGTTTGCAATCTCCGTGAACCTGAACGCCGAGGATTATGAGGGCGGCAATCTCCGTTTCCCGGAGTTCAATGACCACACCTACCGCCCCAGCACAGGCGCCGCCATCATCTTCTCCGCTTCGTTATTGCATGAGGCAATGCCGGTCACGCACGGTCGTCGCTATGTTCTGCTGACGTTTTTTCACGGTGATGCGGCGGAGGCACGCCGTATAGCATATCTCGAACAGGATCATCCGAATCTCAGAGTTCGCTGAAAAAGTAGGAACACATCAAGGACCGACCGTCGTGCTTTCGCTGTCATGTATGGGCGGTCCCCCTGGGCAAGAGCAAATCGACAAAACGGTATTGCGGTCTGGAGCGGTCATGTATTCGGCCTGTTGCTGCGGTCGGCTGCTGACCGCTGGCCACGATCGGTAGCGCGGATCGGGTTCCCAGCACTGCGGCGCGCTCAGCGGCGCGATGACAGAACGGAGCGTCCCGGTCCAGAGCCTGCCCCTGCGAAGGCAGGGGTCCTCAGCTTTGTGCCGTCGCTGCTGTTTGCTCCTTGCTCGATGAGCGGCCGACCATCAGGACCCCGGCCGGAATGGGATGTTTCTTTGACGAGGGCGAGCCGGGCGCTAGGCTCGGGCGGGCACGGGTGCATATCAGCTCACCCCCGCCGTTTGCGCAGGGCGATGGGTTTCGCCCGAAATCAGCATCCCCTCCGGTGGCATTCCAACGACTAACGTCACCAGATCGAGCATGGCGGCGATTTCGCCGGCGTCCGGCAGGCGCGCATACGTGGCGGCGATCATCTGCGCCGCCTTCCGCGGATGGCGGTGGCGGCGGCGCTGCGACCAGGAACACCGTCGCGTCCTCGGGTTCGGGGCGTTCTGTTTTGCCGGGATGATCCGTTGCCGTGAGGAACGAGGCGTCACCTGTCGTGACGAACGGTGCGGGGAAGGCGGCGGGTGTCGGCGCGAACGCCAGGACGGAGCGCCGTCACATGGTGCGCACGACGATCGCCGGGGAAGGGCAGCGCATCGCAGCTGCGGGGTGACCCCGACAGGTTGTTTCCGACCGCCCCCTTTATGGACACATCATAATCGCGTTGCTAGAAGCCCGCGCGTCATCCGCCCCGGGAGTTGCTGCACGATGCCAACGGCCGAAAGTGTTGAGCATGCGAACGCTTGCGGCCGTTGGCATTGCGCGCGGGATTGGTGGGGCGGCCGCTCGCAAACCGAAGACTCATGCCAGCGGCTCCGTCGCGACGACTAGAAAAAAGGGTCGCTGGCATGAAAATCCTCGCCTGCAACAGCAACCGCCCCTTGGCCGACGCCATGGCAGCGGCCCTTAACCTGCCGCTGACCCGCGCCCTGGTGCGCCGCTTCGCCGATCTCGAAGTGTTCGTGGAAATCGAGGAAAACGTCCGCGGAGAGGATGTCTTCGTTGTCCAGTCCACCTCCTACCCGGCCAACGATAACCTCATGGAGCTGCTGATCACCCTGGACGCCCTGCGCCGCAGCTCCGCGCGCCGGGTGACCGCCGTGATCCCCTATTTTGGCTACGCCAGGCAGGATCGGAAAACTGCACCCCGCACCCCGATTAGCGCCAAGCTCGTCGCCAACCTGATCACCGAGGCCGGCGCCAACCGCGTGCTGACCATGGATCTCCACGCCGGGCAGATTCAGGGCTTCTTCGATATCCCGGTGGACAACCTTTACGCCGCCCCCCTGTTCGGCCGCGACATCCATGAGCGCTATCACGGCCGGGATCTCGTGATCGTCTCCCCCGACGTTGGCGGCGTCCTGCGTGCCCGTGCCATAGCCCGCCGCCTGAACACCGACCTGGCGATCATCGACAAGCGCCGCGAACGGGCCGGGGTCTCCGAGGTGATGAACGTCATCGGCGAGGTGCAGGGCCGCGACTGCATCCTGATCGACGACATCGTCGACTCAGGCGGAACCCTCTGCAACGCAGCCGAGGCCCTGCTCCGCGCAGGAGCCAATTCCGCCAGCGTCTATGTCACCCACGGCGTGCTGTCCGGCGGCGCCGTGGCCCGCATCACCGCCTCTCCCATCGAAATGCTGACCGTTACCGATTCGATTCTGGGCACCGAGGCCGTCCGCGTCGCCCACAATATCCGGCAACTCACGATCGCCCCCCTCATGGCCGAAGCCATGCGCCGGATCCACGACGAAAGCTCGGTCAGCTCGCTGTTCGATTAGGGATAGTATCGAGCCGAAAATCGCGATCTACCGGACCAAGCCTTAGCGGTTTTGGCAACGATCCAGCTTCATCTGTTCAGCCGGGCAACAACCGAACGCAGCGCGTGCAGCGTCCGACTATCAACACAGAGCGCGTAACACAGAGCTCGCGGAAAACGCCGAGAAGAAGGAGCAACGAGGATGAATCATCTACGTCCTAAACTTGACCAGATCAACCTGGTAAGTGGCGATCTCGACGCATCGATTGCCTTTTACCGTCGGCTGGGCCTCGAAATACCCGAGGAGCGCATTTGGCGCACTCCAAGCGGGATTCATCATGTCAGCGCCGGTCCCGCAGCTGAGGGGCCGACGCTCGATCTTGATTTCGATAGCATCGCTTTTGCTCGGCTGTGGAACAGCGGCTGGACGGGGCGAGAGGACCTGCGAGGCAAGGTCGTCGTAGGTCTCAAGCTGCCATCGCGCACCGCGGTCGATGCAACCTATGCGGACATGATCGGCGCCGGATACGCCGGGTTGCAGGCGCCCTATGATGCATTCTGGGGTTCGAGATACGCGGTCCTCGAAGACCCGGATGGAATCGCCGTCGGCCTCATGAGCCCACGCTCCCCAGAACATCGTTCGGCACCACCCGAGATCTGATTGTACGCCCGTGCGCGGCCTTGACCTTACCGTGCGTATCGCCCTCCCTCAGCCGCATGAAGCCACGCGCGAAGCTGCTCGCGAAGAAGGGCCGAGCGTTTCGGGCTGAGATAGTCAGCCTGAAACGCCCTAGTATCGACTTTCTCTGAAAGTCGATACGCCGCTTGTTGTCCGGGTATCCGATTCACGCGACGAAGCGTGCGCTTCGCGCCCCACGCTTCTCTGCGATCGGATACTACCCCGGCGGCGCGACGCTCAGCCGGCCCTGCATCCCGAACCGCTCAATAAGCCGCCCCACAAGGCCGGACGCCTTGGCCTCCTCCACGAAATTGCGCAGGAAGGCAGCGCCGTTCTTATTTCCGGCCGCCGTGCCCACCGCCTGCTGCACCGACATGAACTTGCCCTCGAGGATGCGGGCACCCGGAAGCTTCTTCACATCTTCGATGAGCCGCGAACGCAGGCCAGCCAACGCGTCCAGCTGGTCGCGCACGAACTGCTCGTAGGCGCTATCCAGCGAATGGGATTCCACCCGCGCCGCATGCCGGATGTTCCGTTCCAGCCACAAACCATAGGCGCTCCGGGCGGTAACCGCGATCCTCACACCGGCACGATCCACATCCGCGATCGCGTTCAGACCCGATCCGGCCGGCACGAGGTACGTCGCCTCGATCTCCGCGTATGCCGCCGAGAACGCAATCTTTTCGGCGCGCTGAGGCTCCGCGCCGATCAGACCGATATCCCACACATCGCTGCCGACGGCATCGGCCAGTTCGCCCGGCCGCGGAAACGCCATGTAGCGCACCGGAACGCCCAGCCGTTCCGCAATGGCCCGGGCCATCGATGGCGAAACCCCCTCCGGATCGCCGGCCGCTGTCTTGCCGCTGACGAGCAGGAAGTTGGACATGTTTATGCCGGCACGCAGCACACCATGCGGAGCCAACTCGGCGATCACCGAAGCAGACATGCGTTGTTCCTCTTGCTGAACTCTATTCCGCCGGCGCGGCAACACGCACGCGGTGGGGCCGGCCGATCCATATCAGCACCAGGCTCGCCACCACCACGAAGCCGACAATCGGCAGCATCGTCAGGGGGTAACTGCCCGTGGCCTGCTTCGTCCACCCCATGAACAGATTGCAGAAAAACCCCATCCCGGTGCCGATCGCGTTGATCATGGCCACCCCGGCTGCGGCGCTGCGCGGGGACAGCCACTCCGCGGCAAGCGCCCAGAACGGACCCCGGCGTTACCGCGGTTGCGGTGACCGAAAGGCACAGCAAGGCGACGGTGGCCGCAATGCCGCTGAACGGGACGCACAGCACCAGGGCGACGCCGCTGATCAGCAGCGGAGCAAGCGTATGCCAGTAGCGCTCGGCGTTGCGGTCCGAGCGAAACCCCCACCAGACCATCGCCACCGCCGCGATGATACTCGGCAATGCCGTCAGCCATCCGGTCGCCATTGTGGAGACCCCAAACGACTTGATGTATTGCGGCATCCACAGACCCAGCCCCGAGCTGGCAGTGGCGCCTCCCGCATAAACCAGCGCCATGGCCAACACGTAGCGATTGCGAATGATCCGCAGCACCGGCACATGCTCCACCGGTCTCCGCTGCCGGTTTTCGTCCGCCAGCCGGCGCGCCAGCCAGTCGCGCTGTTCCGCTGCCAACCAGCTTGCATGCTCGGGCTTGTCGGTCAGCCAGACCATCGCCACGAGGCCCAGAATGACGGCCGGGATTGCTTCCAGGATGAACAGCCAGCGCCATCCGGCAAGGCCCAAGAACCCGTCCAGTCCCAGCAGAGCAGCGGAGATGGGCGCGCCGATAAAACCGGAGACCGGGATGGCGACCATGAAGATGCTGACGATCTTCGCGCGCTGTTCTGCCGGGAACCAATAGGTCAGGTATAGAATCACACCAGGAAAGAACCCTGCCTCTGCGGCGCCAAGCAGAAACCGGATCAGCACGAATGAACCCGGTCCGGCCGAGGCCGCCATGAGGCCGGATACGATGCCCCAGGATATCATGATCCGGGCGATCCAGCGCCGCGCGCCGAAACGCTCCAGCGCCAGGTTGGATGGCACTTCGAACAGGCAGTAGGAGATGAAGAATATCCCGCCGCCGAGGCCGAAAATCGCCGGCGAGATCCCCAGCGCCTTATTCATCTGCAGCGCGGCAAAACCGGCATTCACCCGGTCGATGTAACAAACCAGGTAGGCCAGGATCAGGAAAGGCAACAGCCGGTAGCTGATGCGCCGGATCGTCGCCTCGGCAAGCCGATCGATCCGCATTGCAGCAGACATGTTCGGGTTTCCTCCACCCTTATGGCCGTGACGCCGGAACCACCTGTTTGTACGCCGGCGGCACGGCGAACAAGCTGTCAGGCTGCGGGCCATAGGCGACCGATGTCGCCTCCAGCACCGGCTGCCCCGCCTCACCCCCGCGCAGCCGCAGAACGAGTCCATCCTGGGTGATGCAGGCGCTGCCACCGTTGTGCGGCCCTTTCATGTCCCACTTGGTGCACGGCACCCCGGCAACTGCGTCCGCCCCCACCGGCGTCATCGTCACGTCGGCCGGGATATTAAGGCCCGGTGCCAAATGCGGATCAAACGGCAACTCCAGAAATATCTGATCGGCAGCGATCACCAGCTTCATCCGGCTGGCGGCAAAGTCGATCAGCGCAAAGCTGTTCTGTTTGGGCATATCCAGCCGGAGCCGCGTCCCCTGCCCGGTCCAGTACATCCGCAGCAGGCGGCTTTGCGGTTCGCCTTGCGCGCCCGCCACCATGACGTTGTAGGTCACGGCCACATCGCGGGAAGGCCGCACTGCGGGATGCTCCCCGGCCTGCGTCAGGGCCACTGGCACGGCCACAGCCGCCCAGGCGAGCCCCCCTTTCATGCCCGCCGCACCATGGCGCCGATCTCCGCTTCCAGGGCCGCTGGATTGGGATCGGCACGCCATCTCCCGGGCGACTCCAATGCGTCTGCCAGGCGCATCTTGTATGCCAGCCGCGGGATTTCGGTTGCTCCAAACTGCGCCAGGTGCGGTGTAACGAACTGCGTGTCGAGCAGGCGGAAACCGCCCAATCGCAGCCGGGCAACCAGATGGACGAGCGCCACCTTGGATGCATCACGCTCCACGCTGAACATGCTTTCGCCGAAGAACACGCCCCCGATCGCGACCCCGTACAACCCGCCGACGAGCCTTCCCTCCCGGCGGCATTCGACCGAATGGGCGAAGCCCAGCCGGTGCAACTCGCCGAACAGCAATTCGATCTGATCGTTGATCCAGGTGTCCGTGCGGCCCGGTGCGAGCGCCGCGCAACCCGCGATGGTCGCCGCGAAATCCTCGTCAGCCGAAACTTCGAAAACACCGCTGAGGACCGTGCGCGCCAGTCGGCGCGGAACATGGAACCCGTCGAGTGGAAGCACCCCCCGCAGCTCCGGATCGAGCCAGTAGAGCCGGTTTCCGCGCCTCGTCTCGGCCATCGGGAACAGCCCGTGCCGGTAGGCGCGCAGCATCAGCTCGGGAGTGATCTCGATAGTACGGCGCGACATCGTGCCCATGATGCGGCCTGCCCTGCGTCAAGGAAAGCGCGGACCTGCCCCCCGCCTCTGGCGGAATGGCGCCGACCCGCAATATGTTCCGCCGTTGCCTCAGGAACAGGAGGGTTGCCGATGCCGTACCAGATATCCCGCAGGGCCACGTTGGCCTTAAGCGCCTTGGTGTGGACCAGCGCCGCTGCGCGTGCCGCCGCCAAGTCGATCCAGATACCGCTGTCGGGCCAGCAACAAGTGCCCCCGGTGCAGACAAACGGCTCGGGTACCGCCGATCTCAGCTACGACCCTGCCAATCGCCACCTGACCTGGAACATCACGTACCAGGACCTGTCCAGCCCCGTCACAATGGCGCACATCCACGGACCGGCGCCCCAAGGCCAGAACGCAGGCGTACAGGTCTGGCTGACGAAGAAGGGCGAGCCCGTCTCGAGCCCGATCAAGGGCTCAGCGACTCTGACCCCTGATGAGGCCAAAATGCTGATGTCCGGCACCTCATACATCAATGTCCACACCAAGGATCATCCCGCCGGGGAAATCCGTGGACAGATAGCGCCGCCTTCTACGACCTGACGCCGTAACTCTTCCCCCCGGGCACACCCGTGGCACACCCCGGGGGGAGAGACCTTGCTTCAGCCGCGCGGCAAAGGCGGCTGCTCGACGACGCGCAGATACGGCTTCAGCTCCTTCCAGCCTTTCGGGAAGCGCTGCTTCGCCTCGTCGTTCGACATGCTGGGGGCGATGATCACCGGCTGTCCGTCGGTCCAGTTGACCGGCGTGGCAACCTTGTGTGCATCCGTAAGCTGCAGGCTGTCGATGACCCGCAAAATCTCGTCAAAGTTCCGCCCCGTGCTCGGCGGATAGGTGATGATCAGCCGCACTTTCTTGTTCGGATCGATAATGAACACGCTCCGGACGGTGATTGCCGGATCGGTGTCGGGGTGCACCATCGCATAGAGATCAGAGACCTTCCGGTCCGCATCTGCAAGCACCGGGAAATTCAGCTTCTGGCCCTGGGTTTCCTCGATATCTTTTTCCCAGCCTTTGTGGCTGCTAGTGGGATCGACCGAGAGCCCGATCGGCTTCACCTTTCGCTTTTCCCATTCGGGCTTGAGCCGCGCGACCTCGGCGAGCTCCGTAGTGCAGACCGGCGTGTAATCCTTGGGGTGGCTGAACAGCACACCCCACGAATTTCCCAGCCATTTGTGGAAGCTGATCCTGCCTTCGGGTACTGTCCTGCTCGAAGTCGGGAGCCGTCTGGCCCAGCTGAATAGCCATCCTAATCCTCCTCCATGATTACTCGATCGCTGCCTCCAAATATGGCGAGGCCCCCCTCGCTCACAACCCTGGCAACTGGTGGCGCCCTGCGGCAGCATCGTCAGCTTGCCGGAGGAATCCCTATGCATCGATCATTCTCGCACTGGTTTTTTCGCTCATCGCCGGTCCGGTCCTGGCGGCCGGCACGTTACGGATCGGGCTGAACGAAGACCCTAGCGCACTTGATCCCACGACAGGCGGCAGCTTCGCCGGCCGCATCGTGTTCGCCGCGACTTGCGACAAGCTGATCGATCTGGATTCCAAAGGCGACCTCGTTCCGCAGCTCGCAACCTCGTGGCAATGGTCGCCGGATGGGCGCGCCCTCAGGCTGAGCCTTCGGGATGGCGTGAAATTTCAGGACGGCGAGGTTTTCGACGCTGACGCCGCGCGCGCGACGCTGGAGCACTATCGCACCGCGCCGGCGAGTTTGCGAAAGACGGAATTGAAGCCCGTGTCTGCGGTGGAAGTCATCGACTCCCACACCAGTCGTCTGCGGCTCGCACAACCCTATGCACCGCTGACCGCCGTGCTGGCGGACCGCGCCGGGATGATGCTCGCCCCGAAGGCGATGACGCGGCTCGGCGACAATCTAGCGAACGAGCTGCCTTGCGCCGGACCGTTCAAGCTGGTTCAGCGCGTACCGCAGGACAAGATCGAGGTGCAGCGCTTTCCCGGCTACTGGAACGCTGGCGCAATCAAACTCGACCGGATCATCTATCAGCCGATACCCAACGCCGCTGTCAGGCTCGTTGATCTGAAGGCGGGGCAACCCCACATCGCCGAGCGCCTTGCGCCCACCGATGCAGCTCAGGTCAAAGCCGACCCGAACCTGAAGCTGGTGACGGCCACTGCCCTCGCCTATGAAAGCATCTCGCTCAACGTGGCGCATGGCCCGCGCAGCAAGGTGTTTTCCAACGCCCTGGTGCGCCAGGCTCTGGCCTATTCAATTGATCGGAACGCACTCAATCAGGTGGTCCTTGCCGGGCAGTTCGTGCCCGACAACCAGTTCCAGGCGCCAGGCACCACGTTTTGGGATCCCGATCACCCGGTCCCGGCGCGCGATATTGCCAAGGCGAGGGCGCTCCTGCAGCAGGCCGGCGAGCCGCACCCGTCCTTCACTCTGCTCGTGGGCAACAGCTCGGTTGAGCAGCAGCAGGCACAGGTGATCCAGGTGATGGCCAGCGAGGCTGGTTTCGCGGTGAAAGTTCAGGCGATGGACGCAACGGCGCAAGTCGCCGCCGCGCGAGCCGGAGATTACGAGGCAACCGTTGTCATCTGGAGCGGCCGACCGGATCCGGATGGCAATGTCTCTATCTGGTTGCAGTGCGACGGTTTTTTAAACTGGGGAGGCTACTGTAATAAGGATTTCGACGCATTGCTCGCAAAGGCCCGCGCTGTTACGGATGTGCCTGAGCGCGCCGCGATATATCGGCAAGTCGTTGCCATGTACCTGCGTGAAAACCCGCATACCGTGTTGTACCACTATCGTTGGCTTTGGGGGCTTTCCGATAAGGTTTCCGGCTTCACGCCGGCTCCTGACGGACTGATCCGCCCTCAGGAACTCGAATTGATTTCGAAATAACTGGCTTCACGATACCGTGACTTATCTTCGAAAGGACACGGATTTACACACGTTAATACCCGTAGCAAACAGAAAGCATGCAACCTGTGCTGGAGCGATCGCCTGGCCCGGCGAGCGCCAGGGAGGGAAATGAGTCAGGTGAAGCGCCGAACAATGCTGGGCGGGCTGCTACTCACATCCGCCGTCGCACCGGATTTTGCACTTGCTAATGATCCGGCGGCTGTGCGGAATGCGCTGCCGACTCCCGGTGACTTCCTGGTTAGTGCCGAGAGCGAGAATGGCACCACGCCGATCAAAATCAGCGATCTGAAGCCCGGTGGCGATCCGACACTCGCCTGGGCATTCGACCCCGACGCCAAGCTGCCGCGGGACGGTTCACGGCTCAATCAGGTAGTGCTGATGCGCTTTGATCCGGCGAGCTTAGGTCCGGCGGAAGCAAAATGGGCCGCGCAGGGGGTCGTGGCATTCTCAGCGATCTGCACGCATCAAGGCTGCACTGTCACTGACTGGATCACCGCGAAGCAGGTTCTGCAATGCCCCTGCCACCAGTCGGAGTACGACCCGCGGCACCTCGCCAAGGTGGTTGGCGGTCCGGCACCGAGGGCTCTTCCCGCACTCCCCTTGAAGCTGCAAGGAAGTGTTCTCGTCGTAGCAGAAAAACTTACCGACCGCGTAGGAGGTGAACCACAAAGGACGACTTAGAGCAGGGCCCTCGCAGCCTTGCGTCGGCCCGAGATAAGCAGTCATAAAGGAGGAAGCCGATGAATACCAAACTTGCTCGCAACGTCTTTGCAGCCGCCTTGCTTTGCAGTGTATTCGGAGCCGCGGCGTCCGCCCAGCGTCTGGCAAACTATGCGCCTGTTACCCAGGACCGGTTGCAAAACCCGGAAGTCGGAAACTGGCTGCTCTACCGCCGCACATATGATGGCCATGGCTTCAGTCCGCTGCGCGCGATCAACAGCGATAACGTTCGTGACCTGTCGCCCGTCTGGAGCTTTTCCACTGGTGTTATCGAGGGCCACGAGGCCCCGCCGATGGTCAACGACGGCGTCATGTTCGTCGCCACGCCGCAGGACCAGGTACTGGCGCTCGATGCCACGACCGGCGATTTGATATGGCGCTATCAGCCAAAACTTCCGGACGATCTATTCCAACTGCACCCCACCAGCCGCGGCGTCGCCCTATATGGCAACAACCTCTATCTCGCCACCGTCGATTCGCGCCTGATCGCGCTTGATGCCAAAACGGGCAAGGTCGTGTGGGAAAGTAAGATCGGCGACTATCATCGCGGCGAGTATTCGACTCTGGAGCCCTTGGTGGTTAACGGAAAGGTGATGGTCGGCACTTCCGGTGGTGAGTTCGGCGTGCGCGCCTTCATCGCTGCCTACGATGCGGAGACCGGCAAGCCGTTGTGGAAGACCTATACGGTCCCCGCACCAAATGAACCCGGCGGCGATACTTGGGACTCCGACGCATGGAAGACCGGCGGAGGCTCGGTCTGGATCACGGGCAATTACGATCCAAAGCGCAACCTCGCTTATTGGGGCGTTGGCAACGCAGCTCCGTGGCCCGGCGACCTGCACCCCGGTGACAATCTCTACACCAGTTCCACCATCGCCCTCGATCCGGATACCGGGCAGATAAAGGCCTATCATCAATACCATTGGAACGATTCGTGGGACTGGGACGAAGTCCGGCCGCCGATGCTGATCAACATGCAGCACAACGGCCAAACCGTCGACGCGCTGGTGCATCCTGCCCGCGACGGCTACTTCTGGATCCTCCAGCAGACCGATAACGGCATCAAATACGTGAACGCCTGGCCGTTCGTGTTCCAGAACGCGTTCAAGAGTCTCGATCCGCAGACCGGACGCCCCAGCTATGATCTGGCGCATAAGCCGGTCGTCGGCAAAATGATCAATTTCTGCCCCTCGCTCTGGGGCGGCGACGACTGGACCTCGTCCTCGGTACAGTGACCAGACGCACCTGGTCTATGTCCCCGCCAATAACAATATGTGCGGAGAGAACGAGGGGGTGAACAAGAAGCTGGTCGCCGGCCAACTCTGGCTCGGCGTCGATCCCAACACCAACAACCTTCTGCCGCATGGCCAGCACATCGGCGAGTTGCAAGCCTGGGATCCGACCACCGGCAAACAGGCCTGGATGTACCCGTTCCCCAACCAGCTTTTCGCCTCGGTGCTGACGACAGCAGGCAACCTGGTGTTCGTCGGCGGCACCAATGACCGGATGTTCCGCGCATTCGACGCGCAAACCGGCGAACTGTTGTGGCAGCAGCGAACCAATTCCGGGATTATCGGCATGCCCGTCGCCTATCAGGTGGGTGATACCGAGTACATCGCAGTGCAATCCGGCTGGGGCGTTGACGCGCAACGCATCCAGCAGGCGCTGTCAACCACCCCGGTCGCGACCGATCCTGACGCCGTGCCGCAAGGCGGCGTCGTCTGGGTCTTCGCGCTGCGCCATCACTGAGACCCCTCGCCAAACGAAGCGGAGCGGCCGCCATGATCCGGCGGCCGCTCTTCCCTTTCAGGAGGAGCTGAAATGGTTACTCTCAACATCAACGGGCAACAACATACTTATGACGGAGACCCGTCCGTACCCCTGCTTTGGGTGCTGCGCGATGAGGTTGGTCTCACAGGCACCAAATTCGGCTGCGGTGCAGGGCTTTGTGGAGCTTGCACCGTCCATCTTGATGGAAAGGCCGTCCGCTCCTGCATCGTCGCGGTCAGCGACGTCGCGGACAAGCCCGTTGTGACCATCGAGGGCCTCGATGCCGAGGGGAATCATCCCGTGCAGCGTGCGTGGCGGGAGACCAGCGCGCCGCAATGCGGGTACCGCCACGCCGGCCAGATCATGCAGGCCGTCGCACTGCTGGCCAGCAATCCCAAGCCGACCGATGAAGACATCCTGACGGTGATGTCAGGCAATATATGTCGTTGCGGCTGTTACCAGCGCATTGCCGAGGCCGTGCGCCTTGCTTCGACAGGAGTCTGAGCCATGACGCACATGTTTGAACCCACCTCGATCAGGCCAGGAACCGTCGTCAACGTGAGCAGAAGGTTTCTGCTCAAGGGCGCCGTCGCCGCGGGAACGCTCGTTATCGCTACCAGCCTGTTGCCGGGCGGTGCACGTGCCGACTGGGCGACGGGCGCCGGCGACATGCCGGGCGGCACCGTCAACAGTCCACATGTTTTTGTCGCGATCGACCCGTCGGGATTGGTAACTATCATCGCGGCTCGCGCGGAGATGGGTACCGGCGCCGCCCGCACCAGCCTGCCTATGATCCTTGCCGACGAGCTCGAAGCCGACTGGGCGCAGGTGAGCATCCAGCAGGCCCCCGGAGACGAAAAGACATACGGCAATCAGGACACGGACGGCTCACGCAGCGTGCGCCACTGGGTGCAGCCGATGCGCCAGTGCGGCGCGGCCATGCGTACGATGCTGGAGCAAGCGGCGGCCAAGCGCTGGGGCGTGGACGTATCCCAGGTGCGTGCTGAAAACCACAAAGTGGTACACCTGGAATTGGGGAATATGCTCGGGTACGGCGAGCTCGCAAAAACTGCGAGTGAGCTGCCCACACCGGCCGTGGAAACGCTGCGGCTGAAGGACCCGCGCGATTTCCGGTATATCGGTACCGGCTCCATCCCCATCGTGGACCTGCACGATATCACTGTGGGACACGCGACCTACGGCATCGACGCCAAAATACCCGGCATGAAATTCGCCGTTATTGCCCGCCCGCCGGTTACCGGCGGCAAGCTCGTGTCCTTCGATGCTACTGAAGCCCTCAAGGTGCCGGGGGTCGAAAAGGTTGTCGAAGTCCAGGGCTGGCCCTGGCCGAGCAAGTTCAAACCTCTCGGCGGCGTCGCTGTTATAGCCCGCAACACCGGCTCGGCCATTCAAGGGCGTGAGAAACTGAAAATCACCTGGGAGGATGGACCCAACGCCAGCTACGACTCCGTCGCTTTCCGCAAGGACATGGAGCAAACGGCAAGCCAGCCTGGTCTTGTCGTCCGCAACGACGGCGATGCCGAGGGCACGCTGAAATCCGCCGCCAAGGTCGTCACCGCGCAATACTACATCCCGCACATTGCCCATGCGAGCATGGAGCCGCCCTCGGCCACCGTGCATGTGACCAGCGGCAAGGCGGGTCCGGAATGCATCGCGTTTGCTGCGACCCAGAGCCCTGGCGGGTGCCGCGATGATCTGGCGGAAATGCTCGGCATTCCTGTCCAAAACGTTACGGTCAATGTTCCGCTGCTGGGCGGCGCGTTCGGCCGCAAGTCCAAATGGGATTACGTGCTGGAAGCGGCGCTGGTTTCCAAAGCAATCGGCGGCCCGGTGAAGCTTACCTGGACGCGCGAGGACGACATCCAGCACGATTTCTATCACACCGTCTCGGTGGAACGGATAGACGCCGGACTGGATGCAAACGGCAAGGTTATCGCGTGGCGTCACCGAACTGTCGCGCCGACGATTCTTTCCACGTTCAAGGCCGGCGCCGACCACGAGGCGCCGTTTGAACTCGGCATGGGCGTCACCGATAACCCGCTCGACATCCCCAACCTGCGCTGCGAAAACGGTGCTTGCCCGGCGCACACGCGCATCGGCTGGTTCCGGTCGGTCTCCAATATCCCGCATGGCTTTGCGATCCAGTCCATGGTGGCGGAAATCGCCGCAGCCACCGGGCGCGATCCGAAGGACATGCTGCTGGAGCTGATCGGTCCCGACCGCGTGCTCGATGCGCGCAAGTTCGGCGGTGTGAAGGATTTCTGGAACTATGGTGACCCGGTCGAGACGTATCCGATCGAGACCGGGCGTCTGCGCCGCGTGACGGAGGTCGCCGCCGAAGGTGCCGGGTGGGGCAAGCCGCTGCCGAAAGGCGAAGGCATGGGGATTGCCACCCACCGCAGCTTCCTGACCTATGTCTCCACCGTTGTGCACGTGAAGGTGGACGATCACGGCAACCTCAGCATCCCGCGCGTGGACACTGCGATCGACTGCGGGTTCTACGTGAACCCCGAACGTATCCGTTCGCAGACCGAGGGGGCTGCCGTCATGGGGACCGCGCTCGCCAAGAACTCGGAAATCACCTTTAAGAACGGCCGCGCGCAACAAACCAACTTCGACGGCTATCGGGTTGCACGCATCCAGGAAGTCCCGTTGGATGTCCGGGTTCACATCATCCCCGCCGACTGGAACATTCCTTCCAGCGGGGTGGGTGAGCCGCCGCTGCCGCCGTTCGCCCCGGCGTTGTGCAACGCAATCTTCGCAGCGACCGGCAAGCGTATCCGCAGCCTGCCGATCGGGACGCAACTTTCGACCTGACCGGCCCTTGCCGCCACATGCTGACGTTGTGATCCTGCAGCGTCAGCGACGTGGCGGCGGGAACGGTGCAGGCACTGAGCGAATGGGGGCTGCCCGGCGTCCAGGCGGTTTGTGCGCAGGCGTCGGTAGTTGTGATCGTGGACGTGCTGTCCTTCTCGACAGCGGTCGATATTGCGGTGTCGCGCGGCGCGATTGTTTACCCCTTTCCGTTCGACGACTCGCACGGTGCGCAAACGGCCGCCGCGCGAGTTGGGGCAATCCTTGCTGGACGACGGCAGGAAGCTCGCAGTCAGTTCAGCCTCTCGCCCGTCAGCCTAACCGCGATCACTGCTGGAACTAAAATAATGCTGCCCTCACCTAACGGATCGCGCCTTTCCTTTGCGGCCAGTCACACACCCAAGCCGGTCACGGTAATCGCCGGTTGCCTTCGGAACGCGGCTGCTGTCGCCCGGACCGCACGCGTGCTGGCAGACAACCGGCCAGTCGCCGTGATACCGGCCGGCGAGCTCTGGCCCGACGGAAGCTTCCGGCCCGCGGTCGAGGACTTCCTTGGCGCTGGCGCCATTCTGGACGCTTTGGATTATCCATGCTGCCCGGAAGCCGAGATCGCCCGGGGCGCCTTTCGTGCTATCGGAAACCGGCTGGATAGCCTGATCCGGCTTTCGGTTTCAGGCCGTGAACTGATGGATGCCGGATATCCGGGCGATGTGGACCTGGCACTGGAGCAAAACGTCAGCCGCACCGTGCCGGTTCTGTTGGAAGAGGCATTTCGGTCGGCAGCACCCTAACCGCGGCCCCGATAGGGCGTGACATCCTGCGGCGGAATCCATGCTCCGTCTGGTGGCGCACCGCTCTGCCAGAACACATCGATCGGGATGCCGCCACGCGGATACCAGTAAGCGCCGATGCGCAGCCACACCGGATCGAGCAAGTCCACCAACCGCTTCACAATCGCCATGGTGCACGCTTCATGGAACGCACCGTAGTTGCGGAACGAAGCCAGGTACAGCTTTAATGATTTGCTCTCAACAATCCATTCGCGTGGGATATAATCGAAAACGATATGTGCAAAATCCGGCTGCCCGGTAATCGGACAAAGTGACGTAAACTCCGGGCACGTAAATCGGATTACATAGCCCTGCCCCGGCGACGGATTCGCCACCCGCTCCAGCTTTGCCTGCTCCGGTGAAGCAGGAATTTCAACCCGACGCCCAAGCTGCGTTGGCTCATTCATCATTTGCAAACCGGCTGATGGTTCCCTCCACGATCATCCGACGCAAGCTCCGCATCAAGTCCTGGTAGTACGTCAGATTGTGACACGTTAGCAGCATCGGCCCCAGCATCTCGCTTGCTCGAAACAAATGATGCAGGTAGGCGCGCGAATGCCGCCTGCACGCCACGCAGTCGCATATTGGGTCCAAGGCCGCGGCATCATCGGCAAATCTCGCGTTCCGAAGGTTCAACACTCCCTCGCTGGTGTATGCGCGCGCCATTCGGCCTGAGCGTGTCGGAATGACACAGTCGAACATGTCAATGCCGCGCCTGACCGCGCCAATAATATCCTCCGGCATCCCTACCCCCATCAGATAGCGGGGCCTTTCCGCCGGCAGATGCGGCACGGTCGCATCCAGAACCGAGAACATTGCCGCCTGTCCCTCACCGACTGCTAGCCCACCAACAGCGTATCCGTCGAACCCGATCGCCCGCAGCGCGGTGGCTGATTTAACCCGCAACCCCGGATACACACTGCCCTGCACGATCCCAAACAAGCCGTACCCGTCCCGCTGGCGGAACGCCTGCTTCGACATCCCCGCCCACCGGACGGATAATTCCATGGAGCGAGCGGCCTCCGCTTCCGTCGCGGGAAAGGGCGTGCATTCATCCAGCACCATCGTGACCGTCGCATCCAGCAAAGCCTGGATCTCGACCGACCGCGCCGGCGTAAGCCGGTGCGACGATCCGTCGATATGCGATTGGAACGTCACGCCGTCGGCATCAATCTTCCGCAGCTTTGCCAGCGACATCACCTGAAAGCCGCCGGAATCCGTCAGGATTGGACCCGGCCAATCCATGAATTGGTGCAATCCGCCGAGCCTCGCCACTCGCTCGGCGCCGGGTCGCAGCATCAAATGATACGTATTGCCCAGCACGATTTGGGCGCCGGTCGCGCGCACTGCGTCGGCAGTCGTCGCCTTCACCGTTCCGGCCGTTCCCACGGGCATGAACGTTGGCGTCTGTACAGTTCCATGGGCGGTTTCCAGCACCCCGGCCCGCGCTGCCCCATCCCGCGCCGTCACGCGAAACCGAAGACCGCTCACCGCGCCCGCTCGATCAGACAGGCATCGCCATACGAGTAGAAGCGGAACGAATGCGCGATCGCATACTCATACGCGGCCCGCATCCGCTCCGTCCCTGCGAAGGCGCAGACCAGCATAAACAGCGTGGACCGCGGTAAATGGAAGTTGGTCATCAATACATCCACAGCCCTGAACCGGTATCCGGGGAGGATGAACAGGTCGGTCTCGCCATGGAATGGAGCCACGGACCCGTCCGGCGATGCGGCCGTTTCGATCAGCCGCAACGACGTGGTCCCCACCGCGACTATCCGTCCGCCTGCCGCGCGCGTCTCATTCATGGCGTCCGCCGCTGCGGCGCTGATCTCACCCCGCTCGGCGTGCATGTGATGTTTGGTGACGTCCCCATTGCGCACCGGCAAAAATGTCCCCGCCCCCACGTGCAGCGTTACGGTCGTGCGCCGCACACCGCGAGCGTCCAGCGCCTCCAGTAGCCCGGGGGTGAAGTGCAGGCCCGCGGTGGGCGCTGCCACCGCCCCCGCGTCGCGCGCAAACACCGTCTGGTAGTCATCCGCATCCTCCGGCAACGGACCCGAGGGCCGCTCGATATAGGGCGGCAAAGCCAGCGCGCCCGCCTGCTGCAGCGCCGCGGCAAAATCTGGCCCAGTCAAATTGAACGCCAGCCGCACACTGCCGTCCGACAATCGCGCCTCCACTCTGGCCCGCAACTGATCCGCCCCTTGGAATTCCAGCTCGTCACCCGCGTGCAGCCGGCGGGTATTGCGGGCCAGTGCGCTCCACGCCCCGCGGCCCGTTACCGGCCGGTCGAGCGTGATCCCGATCCGGGCCTTTCCACGCCAGGCGGCCAGCTGCGCGGGGATTACCCTTGTATCGTTGCTGACCAGCAAGTCACCGGGCCGAAGCAAACCCGGCAGGTCGCGTATCAGAAGCTCTTGCAGTTCCCCCTCTATGTGCAGCAGCCGCGCGGAATCCCGGGGCCGCGCGGGGTGCTGCGCAATCCGGCCAAGCGGAAGATCGAAGTCGAATTCGGCGACGTCCATCGGCGCCTCGCAAGAGGCAAGCCGAAGGCCGCGAGTCAACCATCCGGGTCTGGTGCCCGCCCCCCAGCGCCCCCAAATACCGGGCGCCCCAACAAGGAACCGTGAACGCCGTGTCCCGCAACACCGTCGCAATCGTCTGGCTCGGCGGCGCAATGCTCGCCCTGCTGTTCTATCTGATTGGCCCATGGGACGTCATGCAGAGTGTCTGGCTGGCGCTTGACCGCCTGCAATACACCCTCAACAGCAGCATCACCCTGCTCTTTAATCAGGCGTTCGACGTGGTCCATGCCGTCGCCCTGGCGCTCTTCGCCGTGTTCATCGCCCTTGCCGTCCTCGGCTCGCAGCGTGGCGTCCGCGGCGGAGGCATTACCGGTATAACCGTCTTGTTCGTCGGCCTCATCGTCATCGGCGGGTACCAATCCCGCATCTGCTGGCTCGCCGCGCTACTGGTCGCGTTTGCGGGTGCCGTCCACATGACCCAGCGCCTTCTTGCCGGATCCGCCCGCTCCCCCTGGGCCGATCAGGAGCGTCGCCGCCGCGCCTGAACAGAGCCGGGCCGGAAGGTGGCGGCCAATCCTGCGCTGTGGCTGAAGCCGACGCCGCAAGGCCTGTGCTGCGACCCAGGCGATTTTTTTATCGACCCCACCCGCGCCGTAGAACGGGCGGTCATAACCCATGCCCACTCCGACCACGCCCGCCCCGGCCACAAACACGTCCTCGCCACGCCAGAGACACTCGCGATCATGCGCACCCGCCTCGGGGAGCGCGCCGGCGAGACACACCAACCGTTGCCGACCGGCGAAAACCTGGACGTAAACGGGGTCCGCCTGACCCTTCACCCCGCTGGCCACGTTCTCGGCAGCGCCCAAGTCGTTCTCGAATACCAAGGCTGCCGGGCCGTCGTCAGCGGCGACTACAAGCGCCAGCCGGATCCCACCTGCGCTCCCTTTATCCCCGTGCCCTGCGACGTCTTCGTGACCGAAGCAACTTTCGCCCTGCCGGTCTTCTGCCACCCCGAACCGGAGCACGAGATCGGCCAGCTTCTCGCCAGTCTGCAACTGTTTCCTGACCGCACCCATCTTGTGGGCTGCTACGCGCTCGGCAAGTGCCAGCGGCTGATCGCTCTGCTCCGACAGACGGGATGGGATCGCCCGATCTGGATCCACGGCGCCCTCGTCCCTCTGTGCGATGCGGACGAGTCCCTTGGCGTCCCTCTCGGCGATCTCCGTCCAGCGACGGCCGCCGCCAAATCAGACCTGGTTGGGCAAATCGTGCTGGCGCCCCCCGGCGCTGCGGCGGACCGGTGGGCCCGCCGCCTGACAGATCCCGTGGTCGCCCTCGCCTCCGGCTGGATGCGCGTTCGCCAGCGCGCCAAGTCACAGGGCGTGGAACTTCCCCTGGTCATCTCCGACCATGCGGACTGGCCTGGCCTCAACGCAACGATCGACGAGGTGGGTGCGCCGCATATATGGGTCACCCACGGTCGCGAGGAGGCCCTCATTCACGCTGCTTCGTTGCGCGGGAAATCGGGGCGCGCACTGCGGCTGCTTGGCTACGACGAGGAAAGTGAAGGCGAGGCCGGCTGAACGCTGGATCAGTAGCTCATTTCAAGGCGCCGGTGGTAAGCCCCGCGACAATCTTGCGCTGCAAAAGGAGGAATATGAACAGGACGGGAAGGGCGAAGATGGAGGCAAACGCCATGACCCGGTCCCAGTCGGCGTATTCCGCGCCGATGAAGCTGTAGATTCCGACCGTTGCGGGCTGCAACTGTTGTCTGGTGAGCAAGGTCAGCGGATAGACGAACTGGCCCCAGGCCTGGACGAAGCTGAGCACGCCGACCACGATCAATGGCACCCGCATAACCGGCAGCACGATGCGCCAGAAGGTCTGCCAGGTGTTGCAACCGTCTACACGCGATGCTTCCTCGATTTCGAGCGGTACCTGGCGGTACATGGGGCGCAGGATCACCAGTGCAAAGGCCAGGGATTTTGCGCTGGTGGCGAGAATAACGGCGGTGAACGTGTTCAGCAGGTTGAAGTGGCGGAACATGATGAACATCGGGGTCGCCAGTAAGGCGTCCGGGAAAATTTGCAATATCAGCGCCAGAACCAATGCCGCGTCCACGAGTGGTGTGCGCAACCTGCTGAGCGCGTAACTTCCGCTGGAGCCAAGCAAGAGTGTGATGGCGGTTACGGGAACAGCGATGGCGAGGCTGTTGCGCATATAGCGTGCCACGTTTTCGCTTTCGAACACGTAGCGGAATGCAGCGAGGGTCGGATGAACAGGCACGAGGCTCGGCGGGTCGGCAAAGATTTCCGCCGAGGTCTTCAGGCCTGAAATAAACATCCAATAAACGGGAAAGAGATAGCAAACGACGCCGATGGCGCCGAGCAGACACAGCAGCGAACGAACCCCGCGGCGGCCAAGCATCCGGCGAAGGCCTGCGGTCACTGCAGCGCCTCCCGCCGGAGGGTTCGTACATACAGAACGGCGACACCAAGTACGATAATGAAGGAGAAGCTTCCGACGGCCGCGCCCGTGCCGAAATGGAACCGCTGAAACGAGAGCTGGTAGGACAGCAGAGGCAACACGTTGCTGGCGTCCAGCGGACCACCCTGGGTCATGGCGAAGATCAGGTCGAAGGCTCGCATGGTGTAGATGGTCACCAGGCAGGCAACCGCGACGAGCGTCGGCCACAAGGCTGGCAAGGTGATGTAACAGAAACGGGCGAATGGGCCGGCGCCATCGAGCGAGGCGGCTTCGTATTGTTCTTCGGCGATGCCGGTCAGCCCGGCCGCGATCAGGATCATGGCGAAAGGCGTACCGAACCAGATGTTGGCGATAGTGACGGAGCTTAGAGCGAAGGATGTATCAGACAGCCAGTGGATCGGGGCGTCGATGACGCGAAGCCACGAAAGCAAATAATTCGCAACGCCGTATTCGGTAGCGAAGATCCATTTCCACAGAGCACCGACGACCAGCGCCGGCAGAATCCAGGACGAAAGCAGAAGGCCGCGCAGGAAGTGGGCCCCTGGAAATCGCTGGGCGAAGAACGTCGCGACCGCGAGGCCGATGCCGACCTGGCCGATGACATTAACCCCGACGAATATGGCTGAGTTTAATAGCACTTTTCTGAAGGACGGATCGGCGAAAGCAGCCTGGTAGTTTTTCAACCCGGCGAATGGGCGAATGAGATTGGCGATATTGCTGAGTTCAACCTCCTGGACACTCATCACAAGGTTGTACAGAACAGGGACACCGATGAAGATCAGCAGATACAGTATCGAGGCTGCCAGGAAGCCATGAAGCAGGAGAGGGCGCTCCCGCCGGCGGGCGGTTGAGGGGCGGATCAGAGCGGAACTTTCGCAAGAATCGGCTGCACCTTCGCGGCTGCTTCACGCAACGCGTCGCCCGGGGACTTTGCGCCGGTGATCGCCTGCTGGATCGCGACCTGCATCGGACGGGAGATATCCGGCCATTGCGGGTGCGGTCCGCGCGGCCGAGCATACTCCATTTCGCTTCGGTAGGTCGCGTAAGCCTGCGGCCATAGCGGGTTCTGCACCACGATGTCGCGGCGGGGAGCAATGCGGCCGCTTTTCCAGCCCTCGGTCAGGACTTGCTGCTGCGACATGAACTCGATGAAGCGGAAGGCACCATCGGCCTGCGCCGCGCCGTTCGGAATAACGAAATCGTAGCCGCCGAGGCAATCGGCCTTGATGTGCTTGTCGTCCTTTACCGGCAACGGCGCCACGCGCCATTCGAATTTGGTCTGTCTTTGCAGGCGCGGCAGTTCCCATGGGCCGCCCTGTATTATGGCAGTGTTGCCGGCCATGAACGTGTTGGTGACCTCGGTACTGGCTTTCGTTGATCACATCCTTTGAGGCAATGTTCTGTTGCACCATATCGGTGATATATTGCAGGGCGATTGTTGCCTCTGGCCGATCCAGCTTGTCGATAGATCCACCCGCCTGCCACAGGAACGGCAACCACTGAAACACGCCTTCCTCAGCCTGGGTGGCGCAGAAACCGAAGCCGTACACATTTTTTGCGGGGTCGCGCAGCTTCTGGGCAGCGGTTTTCAGTTCTGACCAGGTTGCCGGAGGCTTGTCAGGATCGAGGCCTTTAGCGTGGAACATATCGGCGTTGTAGTAAAGTGCGAGTGTGTTGGCGTCGCGTGGAACGGCGTAGGTTTTGCCGCGCCACTGGCCGGACTCCCAAGGGCCTTTGAAGTAAACATCCGGCTTAATAAACTTCGAACTCGCCACCCTGCTCGTTAGGTCCGTCAGAGCACCTTGCGCGGAGAAGCTGGCAACGATCGGACTGTCAATCGTCACCAGATCGGGCACGGACCCGGTGGCGATCGCACGAATCAATTCGGTGACGATCTGCGAGGAGGGAACCAGGCGCGGTTCGATCCGGTAGTCGTTCTGCGATGCATTGAAGTTCTTCATACCGGGATAAATCATATCGGTGTCCAGGTTGAACACGTGCCAGAGCGAGACGGTGGTGGGCTCGGCCGATGCCACGGTTGATGACAGTGCGGCGGCGGCGGAGCCAGCCAGGAAGGACCTTCGCAGCATGGATGTTTCCTCCGATCTTGGCCGGTTCCCGGCGCCTTGGATGCGCAGCAGGATGCACGCAAGCCGCGCGCGGCGCAATTCCGGCTCTTTCGTATCGCGCACTGCATGATAACGTGCCGTTCCAACATGGATGAAGCCACATGACCGTATTTCGCAGCGGCGCCGCTCCGCCCGCCTGGTGTGAACTTGAGCAGTTCGAGATCATTACATTGCCCCGCGATGAGACAATCACCCGCGCGCCGGCCACGCAGACCGAGCGGTTGATCGGCACGCTCGGCACCTGTCAGCTGCGCCGGCGCGGCGGATCGCTGCTGCTGAAAGAGCGGCAATTCATCGATATCGATCCGAATGATGGCGCCTGGACCATGATTGGCGCTTCCGATCCGGCCCAGTTCGTGCGGCTTTCCGGGCATTGGGGGCGCGACATCGCAGGCTGCGGCATTTTTCACATGCAGCGCTCCGACGCGGGGGACAAGGGCGATCCTGTCAGTTACCCGAAGCATACCGGCAGCGACAGGCATTATCATGATTGCGACGAGTATTGGATCATCCTGGAAGGATCCGGCGAGGTTGTCGTGGATGACCGGCACGCCAGGATTCGCGCAGGGGATTGCCTGTATATCGGCGCCGGGCATCCGCACGACTTTCCACTGATCGACGCGCCCGTGAAAGGCGTGTTTTTTGAAACCACATTGTATGGGCGCAAACGCACCGGCCACTTGTGGAACCACACGCACGGCCCGGCCGAGCCGATGCCGGATCGTGTGTAATGGCGCAGCGCGTCATTCATATCGGCATCGGCAGTTTCGGCAAGCGGTGGTGCCGCGAATTTCTGCGTGCCAACGTCGATGACGGGACGATAGAGGTCGTAGCACTGGTGGATGTCGATCCCCAGGCACTGGCCTATGGCGCTGAGGTGCTGGGGTTGGCGGACAATGCCTGCTTCACCGATCCGGAGCAGGCGTTCGCTGGCGTGGAAGCGGATTTCTGCACCGTGGTGGTGCCGCCGCAGTTCCATGAAGCGATTATCGATATCGCTATAGCGCATGGCGTGGATGTGTTGTGCGAGAAACCGATTGCCGACAGCATGGCGGGCGCAGTCCGCGTCGCAAGAAAGATCCGCGCCGCGGGGCGCAAGATGGCGGTGACAATGAGCCACCGCTTCGACCAGGACAAAACCACGCTGCGGAAGATCATCCGATCCGGCAGGCTTGGGCCTGTCAACAATATCTCCTGCCGGTACCAGGCCGACATGCGCCAACATATGGCGTGGGGCGCGCTGTTCCGGCACACCATGCAGGACCCGCTATTGATCGAGGGCGCCATCCACCATCTGGATATCGTGGCCGATCTGGCCGGCGGACGCTGCGATACGCTGTTCGCGTCCTCCTGGCGACCGGACTGGGCGGAATATGCCGGCGATACGGACGGCATCGTGACCATGATTTTCGAAAATGGCGTGCGCGCCGTTTACGAAGGCTCTAGCAGCACGGCTGTAGGCCTGAACGACTGGTACCAGGAGTATGTCCGGGTCGATTGCGAATCGGGAACGGCGATCCTGAATCATCGGGAGATCGAGATCTTCACGCGCCAGGATCTGCCGCGCCAGAACCATCGCGAAGGCGCCGGTCAGAAAGTCCCGCTGCTGGTGCAGCCCAAATGGCTCAATACCTGGCTGATCGAGAAGTTCGCGCAATGGCGAGACGGCGGACCGCCGATGGAAACCGAGGTCGAAGCGAATTTGCAGGCTTCGGCGCTGGTGTTCGGATCGATCGAGTCGGCACGCACGCAAGCGCCGGTGAGACTGCAGGACTACATTGCAGGCTTCGGGTAAGGATCTACCCGGCCGCGAGCGAAAACTCCCGCCGCAGCGCCTCGCCGATCATGCCAAGTGCCGTCCCCGAGGCACGAATGATCTTGCCCATGCTCAGGAACCCGTGCAGCTGGTCGGCAAAGTTGATGTGGGCGACCCGCACGCCTTCCCGCTCCAGACGGAGCGCGTAATCGGCGCCTTCATCATGCAGCGGATCGACGCTCGCCGTGATCACCAGCGCCGGGGCCGTGCCGGCAAGGCTGGCAGCGCGCACCGGGGAGGCACGCCAGTCGATCCGGTCGGTATCCGTCCGCATGTAGTGATCGATAAACCACTTCATCGTCGCCGAGGTCAGTGGCACACCGCCGCCAACAGTTTGGGCTGAAACCGTGCTCATCGTCATGTCGGTTGCCGGGTAGATCAGCAACTGGAACATCAGTTGCGGCAGCATGAGGTCGCGCGCCATCAGCGCCATCACTGCGGCCAGATTGCCGCCCGCCGAATCGCCGCCCACCGCCAGATAGCGCGGATCGACGCCGAAATCGCCCGCATGTTCGGCAACGAACTTTGTTGCCGCCGCGCAATCCTCCACCGCCGCGGGAAACTTGTGCTCCGGCGCCAACCGATAATCCACGGAGACCACCATGCAACGCGCGCGGTTGGCGATCGAGCGGCACACGCCGTCATGCGAATCGAGTCCGCCCAGCAGCCATCCCCCGCCGTGGTAATAAACCAGACCCGGCAGCACCTCGCCCCGCGCTATGCCCAGCGGCCGATACATACGCAACGGTATTGCTCCGGCCGGCCCCGGTGCCGAGGCATCACGCGTCTCCGCCACATCCTCTGGGTCAGGCTGCAACAGCGCGCGGCTGCGCATATACGCTTCGCGCGCCTCGTCCGGCGTGAGCTGCTCGAACGGCGGACGCCCCGCCATGCGAATCAGCTCCAATACGGCCAGATTGTCACGATCAAGCGGCATATGCGTCCCCCTATTCCATCCAACGCAATACCGCGTCCGCAACCTCGCGCGGCCTGTCCAGCTCTGCCAGATGCCCGGCGCCCTCGATCACCCTCAGCTCCGCCGGGCCCGCCACTTTTCGCCGGAATCTCTCCGCGTAGCTGCGGGGCATGATCTGATCCTGCGCGCCCCAGACCAGCAGCGTCGGCGCGCGTATCAGTTGCAGCCGCTTCTCCAGCTTCGTATTCCCCAGCGGCCAGAAGATTCGCGCTGCCGCTTCATTCGCGCGCGTCTGCTCGATCGGCCACTCGATCGAGTTCACCCCCTCGGGCGCCGCCTTCAGTCCCTTCCAGATTTCCGGATCGGCGCACATCAGCCCTGGTATCGCGTCAGGCCGCTGCGCCCAGGGATCGGTGGCCGGCTCCTTCTCGGCAAACAGCCCGAACGGCGCGATCAGCGCGATCTTGCGCACCTCGCCCGGCCAGATCGCCGCTACCTCCGCCACAAACGAGCCGCCCACCGAGCTGCCCGCAAGATCCGCGCCCAGCAGTTCGGATTTCGCCAGGATTTCCCGCACCGCCAGCACCCAGTCGAGATGCGAGTCGAGCACCGAATGCCCCCGGTCTCCGCCGGGAAAGCCGGGCAAAGACGGCACGATCACGGTTCGCTTCTCCGCCAATGCGTCCAGAAACGGCACCCATCGCGGCAGTCCGCCATAGCCGGCCAGAAATCCCAGCTTCGGCCCCGACCCCTTGCGCCACACCCTTGTCGGAAAACCATTGACGTCGATCGTCAGTGTTTCAGGCTCGTTCAAACCGCGGCTCCCCCCCATCCCATCTCACCTGACCCCGCTTCCGGGTGTAAAGGCATCACCGGAACTGCGCCACCCAGGCAGGAGACCGCCATGAACCTCGTCAACGCCAATATCGCCGCACCCCGCCTGATGCTGGTCGCCGGCGGCGCCGTCTCTCAGGTCTCGGATGTCCTGCGTAAGTTCGGTCTTTCCCGTCCACTGGTCGTCACTGATCCGGTCATGGTCTCCAGCGGCCTAGTGCAGCACTGTCTGGAGCCGCTTTCCGCCGCGGGGTTCAATGCCGCAGTCTTCAGCGACACCGTCTCTGATCCGACCGACACCGTGATCGAGGCCGGTGTCGGCCGCTGGAAGGCCGGCCAATACGACTGCCTTATCGGTTTCGGCGGCGGCTCACCCATGGACACCGCTAAGGCCATCGCCATCCTCGCAGCGGGCGGCGGCAAGATGCGCGACTACAAGACGCCAGCCCAGCCCGACCGCGGCGTTGCGCCCATCATCGCCATCCCGACCACGGCCGGCACCGGCAGCGAGTGCACCCGTTTCACGGTTATTACCGACACCGAACGCGACGAGAAAATGCTCATCGCCGGCCTTGGCGCTCTGCCACTCGCCGCCATCGTGGACTACGAGCTGACCTACACCGTTCCGGCCCGCACCACCGCTGACACGGGCGTCGACAGCCTCACACACGCGCTGGAGGCCTACGTGTCAAGGCGCGCCAACCCGTTTTCGGATGCCTTCGCGGTGTCCGCCGTGACGCTGATCGGCCGCCATCTGCGCACCGCCTATGCCGAACCGCGCAACGCCGAGGCTCGCGAGGGCATGATGCTCGGCGCCACCCAGGCGGGCCTCGCTTTTTCCAACGCCTCGGTCGCACTGGTCCATGGCATGTCCCGTCCTATCGGCGCGCACTTCCATGTGCCGCACGGGCTTTCCAACGCCATGCTGCTGCCCGCGGTTACGCGCTTTTCCATTTCTGGTGCGCCTGCCCGATACGCCGAGGCGGCGCGTCGCATCGGCCTCGCCGATCTCGCGGACAGCGACGACCGCGCCTGCGCCCGCCTGATCGCCGGCCTTGAGTCCCTCAACCAGGATCTCGCCGTGCCGACCCCATCCGTTTATGGCATCGGCGGATCCGCCTGGCACGACAAGCTTGACCTGATGGCCGATCAGGCCCTCGCCTCCGGCAGTCCCGGCAACAACCCCCGCGTGCCCGGCAAGAACGAAATCATCGCCCTGTATCGCGAGGTTTGGACCGGCGCCCTCGGTAATCGGTAGTTTCACCGCGAGCCGCTGCGGGCCTTCACCTGCGTACGCGCGGGGAAGCAATGCCGAACATCGGATCGTCCACAGACAGCAAGACGCTTTGCAGGAACCCCGAACACAACGCGATCTGCGCGCCGGTGCGCGATCGCGCTCGTCGTGATGGGTGGGAGCCGCTTGCCGCGCGCTGGGGGATCCTAAATTGTAATGACAACGGCGTTACGCCCTGCTATGATAGTTTGGAAAGGATGTCCCTATGGCGAGCCCAAAGACGACCCGGCGCGAGCCCCTTAATCTCCGCATTAAGCCCGAAGAACGCGGACTGATTGATCGCGCAGCCACGATCACCGGCAAGACGCGCACCGATTTCGTGCTCGAAGCCGCCCGGCGTGCAGCCGAAGAAGCGCTGCTTGATCGCACGGTCTTAACTGTCGGCCCGGCAGCCTATGCACAGTTTCTGGCGCGCCTTGATGAGCCGCCGAAGCCGAACGAGCGGCTGCGGCGCACGATGCAGGCAGTAGCCCCGTGGGAGTAGCCGGTGCCACTATCGCCGCCGGAGCCGCTTGTCGATGCACACGAACTTAACGAATTTTCCTCCGGCTTGAGCGTCCTTGATGACTGGCTTAAGCGCCGTGCGCGCGCGAACCAGGTGAGCGGCGCATCGCGCACGTTCGTCGTCGCCGATGCCCGCAAGGTGGTCGGCTACTATGCGCTCGCTTCCGGTGCGATCACAACGGGCGCCAGTGTCGGTCGATTCCGACGCAATATGCCTGACCCGATCCCAGTGGCAGTGCTCGGCCGCATTGCGGTGGATCGGTCACAGCAGCGGAGGGGACTTGGCCGCGCCATGTTCCGCGATTGCGCTCTGCGCGTCGCGCATGCGGCGGACACGATTGGCATCCGCGGCATCCTGGTGCACGCGATTTCCGAGGAGGCCAAGGCTTTCTATCTGGCGCTCGGTTTCGATCCGTCGCCGGTGGAACCGATGACGCTGATGGTCACGCTCAGTGATGTCAGACAGCTGCTCGAAAACCCCTAGAGCAGATCGCGCTTGACTGGAAACGCCTTGCGTTTCCAGGAGCGCGTGAATCTGCTCTAAAACAATGAAGTCAGAGCGTTTCAGGCTGATACGGTCAGCCTGAAACTGCTCTAAGGGATTGACATATTTGGCCTCAATCAGGCGCTTCAATTTTTTTGGTCTACACGGATGGTATGCGACGTTCAGGCCGGACCGCGATGGTTGACGACGATGTTCCTGCCCCCGCAAAGGCCGGGGGGACGAAGCGATGCCCACCAGATAGAGGCTGCCATTGCGAAGAGCAAAGCGACGATGCAATCTCGAACGTCATATGGCCCGGCAGACCACCCACACAAACAAAAACGGCGGGGGAAGGTCCCCCGCCGCCTACATGCGATCCGTAAAGCCGCTTACCAGCGGAACTGGAAGCCGGCGCCGACGATCTGCATCTTCACGTTGTTGAAGGCTGTGCAGCCGGCGCCCGGGCAGGCGGTGTTGGTCACGAAGTTGTAACCGCCCTGATACCGCTGGCCATACAGGTACTCGGCCAGGAAGGCGAGGCCCGGAGCGAGGTTATAGGTCAGACCAAACTGCAGGCCCTGATCGCGCCGCTGGGTCATAAGACCAAGGGCCCCCTGGTAGGTCCAGGCGTAGTAAGCGCCACCGATGATCATCGGGCCGTAGGTGTATTCAGCACCCGCGATCCACGCGACCGAGTTGGCCCCGCCCGCCGGCTTCGGTGCGAACTGACCGTTATACTGACCCCAGATCACGTTGCCGCCGACAGTCAGGCCGGCAAATGTGAGCGCCAGGCCGCCGTCATACATGCTGAGGTTGTTGAACTGCGAAACGGACGGACCGCCGGGAGTGCTGGTGGTGGCACCTGCCGTCGGGCTGATGTGACCGCCCTGCATGGTGATCAACGAACCCGCCACGCCGAACCCGCCGAACGCACCACGGTACCTGATACCGGCTTCAATCGTGTTTCGCCGGCGCTGCAGATCGCCACCGCTGCTGGAGGTGGATTGCGAGTTGCACCCGACCGGGCCGAGCGCCGTAAGCGTGCAGTTATTGCCATCATGCAGGTTCGCCGAACTCGGCTCATAGCTGACCGAGAAGTCGAACCCTGCGAAGGCCGGAGACAGATAGACCAGCTTCGCCGAGGTGTATTCGTTGCCCACGTCGGGGAATGGCCACCACGGCACCACCCCGCTGAACCCGCCGCCGCCGACACCCGCGTCGTTGATATCGCCGTTGAACAGACCGGTGGCGAAGTCGTCGAACGTGCCGACCAGGAACAGGGACATCGGACCGTCGGTCTGGCCCATGCGCAAGGTGCCGACCTGGTCGGTGCCCAAATAGCCAAAGTCACGCCGCCAGAACAGCGTGCCGTTGCTGCTGTTGCCCGAGATGCCGGGATTGCCGCTGCTGGCGGTGTTATACGATGCGCTGTTATCGCGGATTTCCCAGAACAGACCATATTTCAGGCCGTTGGTCGCCATCGCATCCCAGCCCAGGTAGAAGCGGGGATAGCCGAGCATCTGGAACGGCTGCTGCTTGGTGCCCGCGACCGAGTTCGGCCGAACCCCAGGCGCCGATCGCATACACGTTCTCACGCAAGTCGATCCGCACCACGATCTGGCCCGGCTTCGGCGTTGCCGGTGTCGGCGCCTGCGCGGCAAATTGCGAAACTCCATAGTTAGATGACGACGGCGTCATTTGCGTCGGTTGCGACGTATAAACCTGGGCGGCATTTGCCATCCCTAGCGAGGCACCCAACATGGCCGCGGTGGCCATCAGGAGCTTGCGCATTAAACCCTCCTCGTTGCACCGGCATGCCGGCGGGACATTACCGGCCCCCGCCCCACCGGGGGCAGCCAGACCTGAAACGCATAATGCGCAGCACCCCCCGGTGCCGCAACGTCTCGCGGGAGGCTTGCATGGCATTCACGAAACACTGTGGCGAAGACGCAACAGCCCCTTCGTCATTGCGACGCGCGAAGCGCCGAAGCAATCTCGTCCGCCATGCCGACTGCGATCGCCGAAAACCTCCAGCATATCCGGGACCGAATCGCCGAAGCCGCGCTGCGTGCCGGCCGGCGCCCGGAGGACGTGACCCTGGTCGCCGTCTCCAAAACCAAGCCGGCCGAAGCCGTCCTGGCTGCCCTCGAAGCGGGGCAGACGGTCTTCGGTGAAAACCGTGTGCAGGAGGCCGTAGCGAAATTCCCTCCGTTGCGGCCCGCGCATCCTCGAATGACGCTGCATATCATCGGCGGCCTTCAGACCAACAAGGCCCGGGACGCCGTCCGCCTGGCGGACGTCATCGAGACAATCGACCGGCCGCGCCTGGCCGACGCAATCGAGTCGGCGATTGCCAAAGAGGGCCGACGCCCCGCCCTGCTGATCGAAGTCAACACCGGCGATGAAGGGCAGAAATCCGGCGTCTCCCGGAGGGACGCGGACCGTTTCATTGAGAATTGCCAGGCGCGATTTGGCACACTGCTGCGGGGGCTTATGTGTGTCCCGCCCCTGGGCGAAGATCCGCGCCCGCATTTCGAATATCTGGCCGAATCTGCCGCCCGGCATGGCCTGCCGATCGTCTCGATGGGCATGTCGGCGGACTTTGAAACGGCGATTGCCTGCGGGGCAACCTGGGTGCGGGTGGGGTCGGCGATTTTCGGGGCGCGGTGAACGCGGCTGGCCTATGCTCGCAACTGGCTCGCCAGTTCCTCTCGCCAGACCTGCTCGAGCGGCGCCAGATCATCACGGGCGTATTTCCAAAGGAGGTCGGGGTCGACCCTCTCATATTCGTGCCGCAAAACATTCCCGATATCTGCGATGTCCTGCCAAGAAATGTCCGGATGGCGGGTCTTCATCTCCTGTCGCAAACGGCGGCTTGCCTCCGAGATAATTTCAAAAGCTTGCTACCACGAAGCGCATTCGGCGGCTATTTCTGAACGCGGCTTTGTCTAGATCTGCAACGACGGCGTGGATTTCTTCGATGGCTTCGAGCATGTGTCTGATACCAGGCGGCCGAATGGCCGACTGGTATGCGCTTGGGGTTGGTGGGGCGGCCGCGCGCGAAATCAATAGGATACCAGCCGGCCGATCAGATACCCAAGAGTCAAACTCTCGGCCGGCTGGTATTAGTCGAGGGACCGGCACCTTGGCTGACATCAGAAAACCCGAACGGCCTCCGCCTCAGCGCTTCGACGGATATATGGATCAATACTGCTCCTGGTCATGATATCGGTCGGGCAACCCAAAAACCTGGATGCTGACCGCTTAAGTCTTATCAGCTCGAGGAGGCCGAGAACGTCCGGGTTGTAATCGAAGAACAGGTCGACGTCCGAATCCGGCCGTGATTCGCCTCTTGCCGTGGACCCGAATACGTCCAGTCGTTCCACGCCAAATCTCTTGAGCTCCTGCTCGTGCTCTCGAACCTTCGCTATGACGGTGTCGCGATCCATCGCCCCGATCCTCGGCCCCAATTCCAGTGTTATGGCTCAGCCCCGCCCCGGCCGCACTGTCTGAATAACCTCAAATCCCTCGAACTCCGGGTGTCCCTGATGCAGCGGCTTGTTCTCCCCGGCACTGCGATGCGCCGCCCGGAATGCCTCCGATCGCGTCCACGCCTCGAAATCCGCCTCGCTCCGCCACACAGTATGCGAAGAATACAGCACATGGTCCTCCCGCACCGGACCGCGGAGCAGGTGAAACTCCACGAAGCCGGGAACGTCCCGAAGATGCGTGTCGCGGCCGGTCCAGACCCGTTCAAAATCGGCCTCCGCCCCCGGAACCACCCTGAACCGGTTCATCGCTATGAACATCGCCTGCTCCCCTGTCCCAAGCGGCACAGCCCGGATAATCTGACCACTGACCACTCACAACACACAATTGAATCATGGCCGGACATTCGCAGTTCAAGAACATCATGCACCGCAAGGGCGCACAGGATGCACGCCGCGCCCGCCAGTTCGCCAAACTGATCCGGGAAATCACCGCCTCCGCCCGGCAGGGCCTGCCCGACCCCGCCTTCAACCCGCGGCTCCGGGCCGCAGTCACGGCCGCCCGCCAGGCCAACATGCCGAAGGACACGGTCGATCGCGCCATCAAAAAGGCAACCGGCTCCGCCGGTGGCGAGGACTACGTGGAAGTCCGCTACGAAGGTTACGGCCCAGCCGGCGTGGCGATCATCGTCGAAGCGCTCACCGATAACCGGAACCGAACCGCCTCCGACGTGCGGTCGGCCTTTGCGAAATACGGCGGTACACTGGGTGAAACCAATTCCGTAAGTTTCATGTTCAATCGGTTGGGCGTGATCCGCTATCCCGCAAAGACCGCAAGCGCCGACGACATGCTGGAGGCGGCGATCGAGGCCGGCGCCGAAAATGCCGAAAGCGACCAGGAAGCCCATGAAATAACCTGCGCCACCGAGGATTTCTTCGCCGTCCGTGATGCGCTCGAAAACAGGTTCGGGGAGCCGGAGAGTGCAAGGCTGGAGTGGCGGCCGAGCACGACCGTTTCACTGGATGAGGAACGGGCTGCTGCAGTGATAAAACTGGTGGATGTGCTGGACGAAAGCGACGACGTGCAGAACGTCTATGCCAATTTCGACATCCCTGAGGCGGTGATGCAGAAGCTTTCGGCCTGATGGCTTACTGCCGGGCGCGTCAAACCGCCCGCACCTCCATCACCCGGCGGCTTGCAGGACGCGCGGCCGCCCGGCGCTGGGGCTGAGCCACTTCCACGGGCGCCCTCTGCCGCGAAGCGATCGCCTCCCGCAAGGCCAGCTCACGCATTTCCCGCTGCGCCGCAAGTGTCCACCGCGCGGCAAAAGCCGCCCGCGTCTTCGCTGCCAGCTCCCGCCGAAGCTGCGGATTGCGCAGCAACCGAGCAAGGATCTCCACCCACGCAGCCGTGGTGTTCCGCACCAGCAGTGCCCCCGTCTCCGGTCCCAGCACATGGCGGTACGCTTCGACGTCCGAGGCAACGACAGTGAGCCCCAGCGCCGCATAATCCATCGCCTTGATCGCCGATTTCGAACTGTTGAACGCAGTATCCCCAAGCGGTGCGATCCCAACATCCCAACCGGGATGCTGGCAGATCCAGTTGACGAAACCAGGATAGGAAACCCCGGCCGATGGCCAGACATTCGGCCGGTTAACCCAAGCGGGTAACGGATGCCCCGCGCTGACGCCGATCATATCGAAGTGTACGCGTCCACCGAACTGCTCATGCAGCCGGGCCAGCGCCGGTTCCACCAGCTCGAAATCCGCCTGATGCGTCGCCGTGCCCATGAACAGAATGCGCATCGGGCTTTGCCGCCACTCGCGTGCCCCCGGCGGATTTGCCCAGAGCCGCTCGTCCAGCGCGTTCGGCACCACCCGGACATCCGCGCGTATCATCTCCAGCTTGCGTGCCAGCGCCGGGGTGGAGGTCCAGACGCAACTCGCTTCACGCACCAGCCGATCCACGCTCCGCGCCTTCGGGCGCAGCAAGGCCGCGTCCGGATGATCCCTCGGAATATCCAGCAGGTCGTCGTCGAGATCATAAATAAGCGCCGCGCCGGTCTGCTCGCAGTGCAGGATCAGGCCGCGTATCGCTTCGGCGCCGTCCACGGCATGGCGATGCGTGACGATCGCATCCGCGCGGTACCGCTGAGCCTCCTCCGCATCCGCGATGATAACGTTCAGCCCGGCCGAGCCGGCTAGATGATCCAGCGGTTGCAGCAGCCGGATATACGCGCACGGCGTCATCCCACCGGTGGGAAACCGCTCCGGAACCACCACGACACTGCTGCGCCCCGGCCGGCGCAGATCAATGAGCCCGACACTCCTGGGCCGGCTCACATATCCCTCGCAATAAAAATCCGGTTGCGCCGCGCGCTTGCAGGGCTCCGGCGCGGCGCCCGAAAGCAGTGCCGAGCGAACCTCGTTGAACACCTCCAGCCAGGTTGCGGCGGATGCCGCGGGATCGACCAGCCATGTCAGCTGCCGCCCCGCCAGACGCTCCGGAAACGCGCCAATCGCGCTGGCGACAATTGGCGATCCGGCGTCGATCGCCGCGGTAAGTGTGTAACTGTAAGTCTCCGGCCATTGCGCCGGAAACCAGATGACATGTGGCGCCGCTTTCGCGATCAGTTCGGCAAGCTTCCCCTCCTCGTAGGCGCCGGTCACCCGCACCCGCCGTTTCGCCGCATCCGGCAATTCCTGCTCCGGATACCCGATCAGCCGGACGTCGAGCATCGCTGAATCGGGTAACTCGGCAACGGCCGCGACGGCCGCCGCCCCCTTCTGCTGCGCCAGCACGCCCAGAACCGCCACTCGCAGCTTCTGACCCTTGGTCAGCGGTGGAACTGTCATCTGCCACTCACCCGCCGCAACCGGTTCATGCGCCGCGACCACGGCGCGCTCACCGAGCCCGTGGCGTGCAAGCCGGGTCCGCACGTCCTCACTGGGACAGATCACCCGGTCCGCCTCATGGAACAGCCAGGCATGTTCCCGCCGCCAGGAGGTAATGTCGCGGGCATAGTGGCTCGGCCGGTCCGCAATGCAGGCGTTGCACTGCGCCGGCCCAGGCTCGCCGCAGTACTGCGCGTCGAACCAGGGCAGCAGATTTACTTGTGGACAGATACCGAAATAGTCGTGCACGGTGAAATCGAACGGCACCGACAGCTTGTGGATGAAGGCGCGCAAATCCAGATCCAGCCCAAGCGTATGATGCAAATGCACCCGTGACACATTCGCCGATTGCAGCAGAAGAACAAGCTCCTCCAGCCGGTCCGAGGGAAGCTCGGCTGCGGAATGCCCCTCAAGCTGCGGAACGGTCATCCGGATACCCCGCGCCGAGGACGATATCATCAAGAACAACGCGCGCAATCCGGCATGCTGGATCAGCTCATTGATGTGGCGCTGCACCCCGCCGCCGAGTCCGTGCGAAATCAGCAGAATGACCGGACGCCCCAGTTTCCGGAACAGCGCCGCCGTCGCTGCAAAGCGGAACGGCGCCGCAGGATCGCGGCGCATGAACCGGTCAACTATCCCCGCGTAGTCAGGCCACCTTTCGGCCAACACCTGCTGCGCTCGTTTGTAATTAGGAGCAGCATCGCCGAGGAAACTGACGCTCCCTTTGTGGTACACAAACGTGTCGCACGCCAGCAGATGACGCCATCCCCGTGATGACGCACGCAGGCAAAAATCGTTCTCCTCCCCGTATCCCCGGCCGAACGCCGCTGCATCCAGCGCGCCAAGCTCGTTCAGCGCGGCACGGCGGATGTACATGCAGAATCCGACCGTGGTCGGCACTTCCACGCGACGGCCCGCATTGATTTCGCGGCAAATTTCATCAACCGCTTCCATCGACATCGCAAACGGCAACGGGCCGCCCATCACACTCGGATAACCGCATATCGTCGCATTGTTGGAAAACGGAGATACCGTAGCGACACGCGGCGCTGAATAGGCATGCCCAGCCAATCTGCTCAGCCACTCAGGAGGAACCTCGGTGTCGCTGTTGAGCAGGACCACGTCGTGATCCCCGGCCGCCCTGATCCCGGCATTGGTCGAGGCCACAAACCCGAGATTCCGCTCGTTGCGGATCAACACAATCCGTCCGGCCGCACGCAATTCCTCCAGGTAAGCCGGTAACCCCGGTTCGGGCGATGCATCATCCACGACGATCACCCGCCCAGGCGGACGGGAAGGGTCCGCAAGCACCGAGCCAAGACAGCGGCGCGTCTCTTTCAGTCCGCGATAGACCGGTATTATTACATCAGTTACCACATCCGCCGGGCACGGCACGACGGCGCCGGAAGAGGGCAGGAAATCAGCGCCCGAGATGGGCGGCTCCGCCAGCCATGCTCGGCGGCGTCCGAACAGAAGATGATAAACCAGGGGGTTTGCCGCCGCCTCCGGATGCTGCTCCGCATACCACGCCGCATCGAACCGGGGGTGTGGATTCCGCAATTGTACCGCCCCGAACCTAAGATAATGGAGCAGTGGATCCAGATGCGATTCTGCAACGTCATCATAATGATCGCGGTACCAACCGCCCTCGAAAAACCCGTTCGGGTCTCGTCCTTCATTGATACCATACTGGATGTAGTGCTGCATCGGATCGGATCCCGACGCCCGCACATCCGGATACCGTTCCAGATACCACGCCTCATCAAACAAGACCCGAAGTTCACTCGCCAGGCTCTGATCCACGTCGCCCATCCAGACCTAAAAATAACATCCGCCGATACTTCACGCAATCACACGCAACACCGCGTAGAATTCCTGCCGGGATTTGACCGTCGGGTACACGCGTTCCACCCGCAGGGGTGACAACCCGAATGCCGCCAGCGAGGCCATCAAGTGCCGGAAGCTTTCAGGCGTAAATTGCCAGGCGCGGGCATCGATATAGTCAGACCCGTTGCGCACAGCCCGCAACATCGCTCCGAGCGCCGGACCCAGATCAGAATCCGGCACACGTTTTGCGGGATCTACGCCATGATCACCCTTCCAGTGCCGGATCCCATCATCATGCGTCAGCGAAAACAGTTGTGCCGCGAGCACCCGGGCGGAATGGCGCGTTCGCCGCGCAGCATACGCCTCGAGCACATCCCCCAGGCTCGTGTCCGGCAGGAAAAAATCCGCCGTGTAACGCCGGTCGGGCAAAACGACGAAATAGCGTGCGCCGGGATTCAGCAGCCCCGCCACGTCCGTCAAATGTGTGATCAGGCATGGTTGGTGATCCAGACTGCACGCCGCCAGCACCGCATCGAAGGTCCGATGGAACAACTGCCGGTAAGGCTCACCCCGCCATATCACGTCGATCTCCGGCACGTATTCTCGTGTGTTCACCTGCCCCCGGAGTTCCGCTCCCGAAAAAACATCGGCGTAACAGACCGTACGTCCGGACCTGGGAAATCCCGGCCTCCCTCCCGGACCGATCTCCAACAAGCTGGCCGTCTCGGGAATCAGCGCCAGAAAGCTCGCCCGGCTGTCCACCACCGAACATGGCCGGCCCTCGGCACGACCATAAAACTCATAGTGGTGCCGCGCATCCGCAGCACTCAGCCTGCACAGATCCTCGTTGTCCTCGTGCTGCTGGTAAAGTGCCAGGTCGAACTCGGGCGGTAACTCGCGCGGGTCATCCGAGCGACCTCTGTCCATTACTAGCGCGACTGCGTCCACCGGGGATCCTCAACCTGCAATGGTATGATGGAAGGTTTAGCCCACCGCAGGATGCTCCGACAACCGATTCAATTCAGCCCCACACCAAGCCTCCTGGAACCAGAGGTTATGGCCAGGCTGTTACTACAGCGTTAAAGCGGGCGCGATGACCAGGAACGCTTGAGTTCCCTACCCAGCCCTCTAAGTCTAGCCAGCCTAGACAGGATGTGGAATACTTTAGGTGTCCGATTGGCAGTTGCAAGACGCAAAAAACCGCTTCAGCGAAGTCGTCAAGCGCGCTCGCGATGAAGGGCCGCAGACTGTCACTGTGCGCGGCCGCCGTGCCGCTGTGGTCCTTTCTGCCGAAGCCTATGACGCCCTCGTCCGCCCGCGGAAGCCCTTGCTCGGCTTCATCGAGGAAGGACCGGTTTGGCCGGACACCCTGCTGGACGGCATCAACGACCGCTCGAAGGATGCGGCCCGCGACGCAGACCTCTGATGTATCTGGCGGACACCTGCGTTCTGTCCGAAATCCGCCGGAGGTCGCCGGAGGCACTGCGGTGGGCGCGCACCGCCGATTCCAGCCGCGTGTACCTGAGCGTGATCACGCTGGGTGAGATTGCCAAAGGTATAGAAAGGGTCAAGGGCACCGATCCGGTCGCCGCTCGGTACATTTCTCCTCTGGCTGGACCGCCTTCGCACTGAATATGCCGACCGCATTCTGCCCATCAACGACGAGGTAGCCGTTGCCTGGGGGAGACTCATGGCGGAGCGCACCAGGCCAATGGCACATGCGCTGATCGCCGCAACAGCATTGGTCCATCACCTAGCCATCGTCACGCGCAACGCAGTGGACTTCGCCGATACCGGATTGACGGTCATCAATCCCTGGGCGATGACCTGAACCGGAGTCCCCAGCAGGGTTCCCCGACTTGCGCCGTCATCGCGGCAAACGCTAGGACCGGGGCCATGCCCGACCTCTCTCAGACCTACGACGTGCTCGTCGCGGGCGGCGGCAATGCGGCCCTTTGTGCCGCCATTACCGCCCGCCAGCACGGCGCCAGCGTGCTGCTGATCGAGCATGCCCCGCGCGCCTTCCGCGGCGGCAACAGCCGACACACAAGGAACCTTCGGGCCATGCATCAGGGGCCCAAAGGTCCCCTGACCGAAACGTACGACGAGGACGAATACTGGGACGATCTGATCCGCGTGACCGGCGGCAACACCGACGAGCAGCTCGCCCGCATGACCATCCGCGCCTCTTCCGGCGTCTTCGGCTGGATGCAGCAGGCCGGCGTACGGTTCCAGCCATCGCTGACAGGAACGCTCAACCTCTCTCGCACCAACGCTTTTTTCCTGGGTGGCGGAAAGGCGCTGGTAAACGCCTATTACCTCACCGCCGAGTCGCTCGGCATCGATATCCTTTATGACAGTGAGCTGACGGCCGTTCCGTTAAAAGACGGCGCGGTTCGCTCGGCGGAAATCACCCATAAGGGCTTTCCACGCACCGTGGAGGCGCGCTGCATCGTCGTCGCCTCGGGGGGCTTTCAGGCGAATCTCGATTGGATGCGCCAATACTGGGGCGACGCGGTGGACAACTTCGTCATCCGCGGCACCCCCTATAACCGTGGCCGCCCCCTCAAGAACCTGCTCGACCAGGGCGTCGCGCCGGTGGGCGACCCGACCCAGTGTCACGCTGTCGCTCTCGACGCGCGCGCTCCAAAATTCGATGGCGGCATCACGACGCGCCTCGACAGCGTTCCGTTCAGTATTGTCGTGAACCGCAATGGCGAGCGGTTCTATGACGAAGGGGAGGATGTCTGGCCGAAACGCTATGCCATCTGGGGCAGGTTGATCGCGCAGCAACCGGGACAGATCGCCTATTCTATCTGCGACGCGAAGTCGGTTCCCCTGTTCATGCCATCTGTCTATCCGGCGATCCGCGCCGATACACTGGGGGAACTGGCGGAAAAGCTTGGGCTTGATCCGGTCAAACTTCGCGGCACCGTCTCACGCTTCAATCTCGCGGTCCGGCCCGGCAATTTCGACAATTCCAGGCTGGACGGCAGCCATACCGAGGGCCTCGCCCCGCCCAAGACAAACTGGGCGCGGGCAATCGACACGCCACCCTTCACCGGCTACCCGCTGCGCCCCGGAATCACCTTCACCTATCTCGGCGTTCGCGTGAACGAGAACGCTCAGGTGCTGATGGAGAACGGCCAGCCTGCGGCGAACCTCTTTGCATCCGGAGAGGTCATGGCCGGCAACATTCTTGGCAAAGGTTATCTGGCTGGCTTCGGTATGACGATCGGTACCGTCTTCGGCCGCATCGCGGGAGAACAGGCGGCGCGACATGCACGAAACTGACGCAGTGCGCGATGCACGGCGCGAAATGGAGGTGTGCAACGCCTGCCGCTATTGCGAGGGCTTCTGCGCCGTCTTCCCCGCCATGGAACTGCGCCGGGATTTTACTGCTGGCGATCTGAGCTACCTCGCTAATCTCTGCCACAGCTGTCGCGGCTGCTACTACGCTTGCCAGTATGCGCCGCCACACGAGTGGGGCATCAACGTACCGCGGAGCCTGGCGCTGGTGCGTGCCGAAACCTACGCCGAATATGCATGGCCGCAGCTTCTCGCCCGCGCGTTCCAGCAGAACGGTGTGCTGGTTTCTCTTGTCACCGCTGCCGCCCTGGCGCTGGTGATAATCCTGACCACTTCACTCGTTTCGCCCGCCGCCCTCTATGGATCACACCCGCTGCAGCCTGGCACGTTCTATAAGGTTATCCCGCTTTGGATCATGCAGGCCGTCGGGTTGGCCACGTTTCTCTTTTCCCTGCTCGCCCTCGCTATTGGCGCCGTGAATTTCTGGCGCGATGCCGGCCCCCCGGCCCCGGTCACCCCCCACGCAATCGGCCACGCTATATGGGACGTGCTGACCCTGCGCAATCTCGGCGGCGGCGGTCACGGCTGCAACGACAACTCCGAGCGGTTCTCCATGACCCGCCGATACCTTCACCATGCCATGTTCTACGGCTTCTTCCTTTGCTTCGCCGCTACCTGTGCCGGCTTCATCTATCACGCCTTCTTTGGGTGGGACGCACCCTACCCCTTCATCAGCCTCCCGGTATTGACCGGCACGATCGGCGGCATTGCCCTTGCAGCGGGTGCAGCCGGTTTATTCGCCATGAAGCTGATAGACGATCCCCTCCCCTCCCCCCGATCCCTGCTCGGCGCCGACGTTGCTCTGCTTCTGCTCCTTGCCCTCGCCGCCCTCACCGGCCTCGCCGTGCTGGGGTTGCGGGAAACTGTAGGTATGGGAATTGCGCTCGCCGTGCATCTCGCCTTCATTCTGGCCCTATTCGTGGTGCTTCCATATAGCAAGATGGTTCACGGAGTTTACCGGACGGCGGCCCTGCTCCGGGCGGCCATCGAAAGCCGCGGAGGAGCGGAGGCATGAAACGACTTTTGGTGACCGGCGCGGCACTCGCACCGCTGCTGCTGACCCGGCCCGCAGCAGCCCAGCTCGAGACGCGCGAGGCCATCTCCCTGCAGGACGAGATCCTCGAGCTTCGCCATGAGCTCGATGTGTTGCGTGCCCAGCAGCAGGGTGGCGCGCCGCCCGCTGCCCAGGGCTACTACGCCCAGCCGCCCGGCTACGCCAACGCGGCGCAGTCCGACATCGTTTCCCAGCTTCTGACCCGGGTGAACACGTTGGAGGATCAGGTCAGGCAGCTGCGTGGCCGCGTCGATGAACTCCAGAACGCGGTTCAGCAGAGCACGGCGGATCTCGGCAAGCAGATCGAGGATCTGAAGTTTCAGATGCAGAACGGCAACCCGGGCGCAGCAGCCGCAGCCCCGGCCCTGGCTCCGTCTCCCTCCCCCGCGCGTCCTGTTGCCCCAGTGCCCGCGGCCGCAGCGGCCCCGCCACCTCCTACCGGCGGCCCACGCACGCCCGAGGTGGCGTTGCAGGAAGGCTACGCGGCATTCGGCCGTGGCGATTACACCACCTCTGAGAAAACAGCGCAGGAAGTGCTGAGCAAGCGTGCCTCTCCCCGCGCGTACGACGCGCAATATCTGCTGGCCCAGTCGCTGGCGGGTCAGCATCAATGGTCCCGCGCCGCTATCGCTTATGACGACGCTTATAATCGTTCCCCTAAGGGCGGCCACGCCGAGTCCGCGCTGCTTGGCCTGGCCAACTCGCTCACCGCCATCAACGAAAAACGCGCCGCCTGCGAGACGATAGCCAAGCTGCGGGCCCAGTTCCCCAAGCCGCGTGCGGAATTGGTGCCGCAGATCGAGGCCGCGGCGCAGCGGGCGGGATGTAAGTGACGGATAGTATAACGAGCCAATCCCAGCCGATCCGCGATCCCTAATGATGCTCATACCCGTACACTTCGGGCAGCAGGAATATCGCCGCAAGCAGACCGATCAACGGAAACACCGCGGTGAACAACGTCGCGTTCGCATGCCCGATCGCCTCGAACATCACCGGGAACAGGAAGATACTCAAGAACGCCGGCAGCTTGACGAAGATATACGCAAACCCCGCCGCGGTCCCGCGATACTGCGGCTTCGCCATCATCGACGGGATCGTCATCACGTTCTCGGCGTCCCAGTAATGTCCCCATAGCATGGCCGCGGCGGCAAACGGCAGCAGCGCCAGCGTATTCGAGTAAAGCGCTGCGGCGGCTACCAGCAGCGACACGAACACGATGGCGAACCCCCAGATGCTCAGCTTGCGCTGCCCGATATGCGGCGTAATCAGCGGCCCTACCCAGCCGGAGATCGCCGCGATGATAAACAACGCCAGTGTCACCAGATTGGTCCCCAGCACCCCGGAAACCCCAACCATCACGAACAGCACCGGAATGTAGAACGCAAAGGTCGAGAACTCCACACTTTGCGCAAAACACGCAATCCACCCGAACAGCGTCGCGCGCCAGCGGATTGGGTCCATCCGTGTATCCGCGATAAACTCCAGCGCGCCTACGTGAGGCACCTCCATGTCCTCATCCGGCAGCATGTCCAGCGGATCGCCATACATGCTGCGCGCCACCTGCTTTGCCTCCCGGAAACGTCCACGACGCACCAGCCATACCGCTGTTTCCGGCAGATTGTGCCGCATGATGAAAATGATCGCGGCCGGCACCGCTCCTAGCCCCAGCGTCAGCCGCCAGATTACCTCGTGACTCAGCCCGACGCCGATAAAGATTGCCACCACCGCCAGCGTCGCCACCTGGCCCACGGCAAACATGAACTGCCAACGATTGCCCATCACCTCACGGTCGCCGCGCGGCATCGACTCCATGATGTAGGTGTAGCCGGTGGAAATATCGCTGCCGAGCGGGATGCCCAGAATAAACCGGATAATCACCAGCGACCACATGTTCGGCATGAATGCCTGCACCAGGGCGAAGATGACGAACATTGCCATCGTGGACATGAACACGATCCGCCGACCGATTTTGTCGGACAGCCACCCGCCCAGGAACGACCCGATGATCGCCCCACCCTGGGTCCCTGCAGCAGCCAGCCCGAGCAGCGCGGCCGACGGATTGAACAACTCCTTGATGAAAATCAGCACAAACGCGATGGAGTACAAATCCCATGCCTCAACAAAGATCGAGGCGATCATCAGCCATCCGATCAGCGCTCCCTTCGGATTATAGTTGCTGACCAGATGGGCAACGGCGCGGTCCATGATCGCCTGATCTGCGCGTGCGGCCACGGCACACCTCCTTGGCTATTCCTTCGTTATCCTGCGCTCGCAGTCAGGCGCGGCTAAACGCTCCGGCTGCAACTTAGTGCCCAGGCCGGCCGCCGCACTCGGATAGACGAAACCGTCACGAATATCCGGCAGCTCTGTCAAGATTTCTTTGTACCAACCTGTTGTGAACGCCCGCACTGTTTCTTGTATCAGCGTGTTCGGACAGTTCAGTGACAAATGCACCGAGGCCGTCAGCACCACCGGCCCCGTGCAGTCATGCGGCGCCACGGACCGACCCCATGCCTCGGCCAGGGTCGCGATTTTCTTCGCCTCGCCAATCCCGCCGCACCACGAAAGGTCAAGCATCACCACATCGACCGCATCCGCCTCCAGAAATTCCCGGAAGGCACGCCGCGTCGCCAATGTCTCGCTCGCGCAGATCGGCACGTTTGTCCGCGCCCGCAGCCGCGCCAGAAGATCCGCGTTCACCATCTTGATCGGATCCTCCACCCAGAACGGCCGCAAGGCTGCCAGCTCCCGCAACACCTGCTCTGCCGCCGGCGGAGTCCACAGCGAGTGCAGCTCTGCCATGATGTCCATCTTGCGCCCAACGGCATCCCGTATCTTTTGGAACGGCTCCAGCGCTTTCGTCATATCCGCGGCCGAAATCCAGCGTCCCTCGGTTGCTTCCGCGGCGAAATCGAACGGCCAGATCTTCATCGCCGTAATCCCCTGTTCGAGCAGGGAATGCGCGAGCTCATCCGCCCGGTGCAGGAAGGCATCAAGATCCTCGTACGGCCCTTCCTTAGCCGTGGAGTCCAGCCCCCAGTTCTCGGTTTTCTGGCCGCTCTGGGCACGCACATATCGGTATCCGGCGCAAGTATTGTATATTCGCACCTTCTCGTGCGACAGCCCGCCGAGACACTGATAAACTGGCTGCCCTGTCGCCTGCCCGAACAAATCCCACAGCGCGATGTCCGCCGCCGAGGCCGCCCGCATCTCCACACCGGTGCCGGAGAACCCGAGATACTGCGTCTGCAGTGTCCGCGCATGACGGTCTAACTGCAGTGCCGGCTTGCCAATCAGCAGCGGCGCCACGGTTTCGTGAAGATACGCCTCCACTGCCCTGGGGCCAAAAAACGCCTCACCTAGCCCGACCAGCCCCTGGTCGGTGTAGATGTGCAGCCATAGCAGATTGGGGAACTCGCCGAACCGGATGGTCTCGATGGCGGTGATTTTCATGAAGGGCGCTCCCTGCCACGTCACCCCAACATACCACCGTCTTCAGCAGAAGATCAGAGGAACGGGGCCGGGCAGCAACGCCCGGCCCCTTGGCTCCTACCGATGCCGAATGATCTTGATCTCGATGCTCAGGAGCATCATTATCTGGAGCGAGCGATGTGCACGCATCGCTTTCCTCTTTCAAATATGGCTCCGCTGCCTATCCGGCGGGCCAGTCGGACGCCGGTCAGCGAAGTCTGGCCGGCGTTTCGAATTCTCAGCAGGCCCAGGTTAACACGCCGCTACCAAGGCCGCCCTCTCACCCGAATACGTCTTCCTCCGCCTCGATCTTCCCCCGATCCAGATCCATCCCAAGCCCGGCCTCCTCCGGCGCGCCGATCACACCATCCTTCACCTCAATCGGTTTCGCCAGGAACCACTGGTTGATCGCGTTCCACTTAACCAGAAATTCCTGATACGGCGTCACAATCGGCGGCTGCACCAGAGAAAAATGGACCCCCGCCGGCGAGGAATGCCCGTGCGGAATAACGATCAGATCATGCGCGGTTGCATAGGCGGTGATCTTCAGCGTCTCGGACAACCCGCCCGCCCAGTAAATATCCGGCTGCAATATATCCAGCGCGCCCGTATCTATGAACCGCTTAAATCCCCATCGCGTATACTCATGCTCCGCGCCCGATAGTGGAATATTCGTCCGCTCTTTCACCCGCACGTATGAGTCAATCCGGTCCGGCATCACCGCCTCTTCCAGCCAGCGCGGCCGGTACTCCGCGATCCGCTCCGCCAGCTCGATCGCATTATTCGGATCGAACGACTGCCAGCAATCCAGCATGATGTCGTAATCCTCGCCGAGCGTCTCCCGCAGCGTCCGTACCAGCGCGACGTTTTTGTGCAGACCCTCTGGCCCGCTCATTGGCCCATGCCGGAAAAACCACTTCTGAGCGCCGTATCCGCGCTCCTTGTATTCCTGCGCCCGCGCCCGTACGCGACCCATATCCTGCACGGCAAACCCCAGCATCGACGCATAGGCCGGGACCGCACCCCGCGTCGGCCCGCCAAGCAGCCGGTACACCGGCTGTCCAAGCCACCTCCCTTTCAGGTCCCACAGCGCACAATCGACCGCGCTGATCGCCAGCATCGCGTCGCCCTGCCGCCCATGCACCATGATCCGGTGCATCTGGTCCCACAACTTCTCATGCGCGATCGCGTCTTGCCCCTGGATGATCTGCCGCAGCCGTTTGGCAATGAACAACGCAACCATTTCTGGAATCGGACCCGAGATCCCGTGCAAGCCGTCATCCGCCTCGATCCGAAGGAAATACTGCTCCACCTTGAATCTATCCGACCCGGCCGGCACGCCGCCTTCAAAATCATTCCGCGCGCGGTATTCCGGATAAATATCGATCGGCCGCACCAGCCGCTCTTCCCAGAACGGACCCTCGGTCGGCATCGTGCCACGCAAACGCAGCACACGTACAGCGCTAATCTTCATGACACATCCTTGCGATCAAAGTTACCCGCCCGGATACGCCTTCCGGTACATCTCCAGCATCACCTCATCCAAACGCCGCTCCGGCTGATACGCGGCCATTCCACCCGCATCCCGTGACGCATCCGGATGCTGCCGTGGACATTCCCGCGCCGGCTCCAATACCGTCTTCACCGGTATCAGCGCCGTCCACGCCGGCACCGCATAATCCTCCTCCTCGTCATGCACATCCAGATCGCGAATCTTTCCCGACGCCTGCTCCATCTCCATCCCCAGCAACGTAGTCGCCTTGATCTCCTGCTCCGTCGGAGTCCGCAACGCCTTCGACCGCCCAGGGAAAAATCGGTCGACGAACGCATTCATTGCGCGCAGCTTCTCCGCTCGCCCTTCGATCATGTGCGCGTGGCCGTACGCCATCACCGAGCGATAGTTGATTGAGTGATTAAATCCGCATCGTGCCAGCACGATCGCGTCCATGTGCGTGACTGTCAGGCAAACCGGTATGCCCTGCGCCTCCGCCCGCAGCATCCGGCTTGCCGAAGAACCATGCCAGTACAGGTGATCTCCTTCGCGCCAGAACGCGGTCGGTGTGCAATACGGCTGCCCATCGATTACATACGCGATGTGGCACACCATCGCCGCATCAAGAATATCATAGACCGTCTTGCGATCATGCCGCCCCCGTTCGTGCTTGCGCCGCAGCCGGTTGCGATTGGTGATCGGGAAAGAGTCGCCCACCGGCGAGCTGACGTCGTTCATTGCCAATACCTCATCCCGATGTCTTACGGGCGCTCATACCCGGCGGCAACTCACCACTTCTCCGCGCCCAGCCGGGCAACCAGAAAATCGATCAGCAGCCGCACCCGCGCCGGCAATGCGCCTCCCGGCGGCCAGATTACACTGACCGGGACCGGCGCCGGCTCGAATTCCGTCAGGATCAGCTCCACCCGCCCCTGATCGAGCAATGGTCGCACCTGCCACATCTGCCCCAGCCCGATCCCCAGCCCCAGGGCCACAGCTTCGTTGCACCCATCTGCCGACGTGATCGCCAGCCGTCCGCGCACATGCACTGTCTCGTGCAGCCCGTCGCGCGAATACGTCCAGTTATACGCGTCCTGTGCCGAGGTCCGAATCACGCAATCATGCCGTGCGAGATCGGCAGGCATCGCCGGCCGCCCGCGTTCGGCGAGATAACATGGTGCAGCAAATGTCACCCGTCTCGCCATCCCTAGCCGCCGCGTGCGCAACGACGAATCCTCAAGCTCGCCCACACGCAGCGAAAGGTCCAGCCTCTCCGCAATCAGATCCGCGAAATCGTTGCTGAGCCGCAAATCCACGGTCACGGCCGGATGCCGCTGCAAAAAAGCGGCGATGGCCGGAACCAGATACACCGGCCCGAACAGCAGCGGCCCGCCCAGCCGCACCGGCCCGCTGATCGCGCTCGCCGCTTCCCCCGCCTCGATCCGAGCTGCCTCGATATCCGCCAGCGCGACACGGATCCGATTGTAAAATCCCACTCCCGCCGGCGTCGGCTCCAGCCGTCGTGTCGTCCGCCGGATGAGCTCGACCCCCAGATCCTGCTCCACCTGCGCCAGCGCCCAACTCACCGCCTGGAGCGAGCGTCCAAGCTCCCGCGCCGCGCCCGTAAGGCTTCCCCGCTCCATCACCGCAACGAGGACCTGATATTCTTCAATCGTGTTCACGCCGCATTCTCCCGAAATCCGAGAGAATATATCTCATTGACAGCTCATTCTCCTCCGCCGTGTGGATGTCCATCATTATGCAACGTCACGCAAAGGAGCCGAACGATGTCGGCCTATCGTTCCAGCGAATACCTCCAGCCCGTCCATGCCTCGCCGATGATCTCCCGGCCGCGCAAATCGGGCCTGATCACCCGGATCCTGAACTTCATCGGCGCTTTCCGCGACCGAGTGCGAGAACGCCAGGAATTGCAGGGAATGAGCCCCGTCGAACTACGCGACATCGGCATTACGCGCGGCGATATCGACCGGGTCTGCGGCCCCGAATTTGCCCACGAGTACGCGACCCGCGGCAACTTCCGCCGTCAGGAGGAGCGCGGAACATATTCGAGCATCGACCACGGATACCGTTGAACTGCCTGCACGATCCGGCAACGGGCGGCAATCATCGCCATCCCGCCGCGCCACGGATTTGACGCTATGCTCCGATTCCTCCACACCAACTGGGCATCGCATTCATAACCCCGTGCAACTCGATAACGCGATTGCCCCGCGAATTGGGGGGTTGGCCCATACCTGACCGGCGATGGAATGCCAGAGCAGGAATCGTGGTCGGTCTGGCCGCTGAAGCCCGGATTGCGCGCATTCTTGGCGCCACCGTCGCGGTCGGCGGCGGTACAGCATGGGGCGCTCGCCATGCCGCCAAATCGCTTCTCAACGGCGGCGCCTCCGCGCTGATCAGCTTCGGCCTGGCCGGCGGCCTGGACCCGCAGCTTTCGTCAGGCACCATCATGATCCCTTCGGCAGTCGTCGTGGCATCCGGTTGCTTTAACACCGATCCGGAGCTGTCGGCTTCACTTGGCGGACAAACACCGCATCTGCTGCTCGGCGCCGAGCACCCCGTCACCACGGCACAGCAGAAACAAAAGCTGTTCGCAACCACCTCCTGTGCGGCCGTGGATCTGGAAAGCGGCGCCGTTGCAGAACTTGCTGCTGCCCACGGCGTTCCTTTCGCCGTTCTGCGTGCCATCTGCGATCCCGCCGGCCGGACTTTACCGCCGGCGGCCCTTATCGCGCTGGATGTGCGAGGAATGATCGCCTTTGGGCGAGTTGGTTCATCGCTACTAAAACACCCGGGCCAAATACCGGGCCTGCTGGTCCTGACGGGCGATGCAGCCCGCGCCCGCCGCGCCCTCCTCCGGCGGGTCCGCATAATCAGCCGGCCCGGCTGAATAAACCGCCCGCACATGTCGGTCTCGCCAATGCGAGCGACCTCTTCCCCAGACAGCTCTCCGGTGGCATGCGTAAGCGCGCTGCCCTCGCTCGCGCGGTATCGAGGAAGCCGTCGCCTTCGCCGACCGCGTCCTCGTCATGTCGCGCGCACCCGGCCGGATCGAGGCCGAAATCGCCGTCCCCTCCCTCGCCCGCGAGATTCCGACGCCGGCCGTTTCGTTCCCGCCTTCAGCGAATTGCAGCAACACGTCTGGAACGCCCTGCCCACCTCTCCGGAATCGCTGCAATGATCACGAACTCCCTTCCCGCCTTGCCGACACCGAACGGCAGCAGTGGTGCCTCTTCCCGCGTCTCGCTTCGTGGCTGCTCGCTGCCATTCTGATCGCTGCGTGGCAGATTGCCGGAGAAACCATCCCGGGCATGAGCGCGCTCACCAGCACGCCCGCAATGGCCGTGGTCGCTATGATGATGTACTATGGTGTACTGGTTATCGAGCGTCGGCTGCTCGTCTGGCGTACTGACAGGCGGGCAGGCTTATTTTAGCGGTTAACCGTGACGCGGCTCGCAATGATGCGGCATATAGACTGACCGCATCATCGCTCGCAGCCTGCTTGGGTTAAAAAAAGCGACGTCATGCGCCGAAGGGACAGGCGGGCGGTTAAGTCGATGGCAGGAACACTCGGGCATGGCCGAGTATCCCTGCCTGCATACAGAATCAAACCGCCCGCGAACGCCGCCTTGTCAGGCTGAAACCGAACATCGCAATTCCGCCGACCGCGGCCGCGGCAAAACTGCTTGGCTCAGGGACCGGAAACGCATCCCCCGACCAGGACAACTTAGCGCTGGCCCGCCCACCGGCCTGGGTCGTAAAATCCCATTCAGCCGACGCGTCGGCGTAGCCGGTCTCATGCAAAGTGCCATGGCCGATCAGAGAAAGCGTGCTCGAATTCTGTTTGTCAATCGTCAGCGTATCCAGGTCGAAGGATACCGTGACGTGGTTGAAAATGTTGGTAGCCGAGAAGAAGTCGTCGATCGGACCAGAAAACGATTTGAAGTTCAAAGGCGATTTAATGTAGGCGACGTTCCCGATCAGGACGTTGATCTTGTCGAGCGAGCCGTCCTCGCCGGTGACACCCGCATCCGCACCGAGTAAGCCGGTGGTGAACTGCAGCTTCACACCAGACGCCAGGTTATTGTCGACGGTATGATTGCTGCTGTCGAGGACCTTCACATCATACAGATTTAAAGCGTCTCCCATGTTGAGCTGACCGGTTATGTAGGATGTCGGCGTGGCATGCGCCGCACCGGCCAGGAGGAGACCGCCCATCACTGCGGCGGTGGAGAGACTGCGCATACCATTATCCTTCTGTTCTTGTTAGCCGAACGATTGCAACGGATTAATGTATTAACAACCAGCACTCGAAAGTCAACGATTTTTTTACAATCAGTCTCAAAATTACTCTTTTGCCGACATTAGTATGTTATTTTAAGACGCCTTCAGGCCTGCTGCGCTTGAATTGTTGGTTCCGGTGCTTTGCCCCGGGGCGCTGGGGCGGACTGCCTGAGCCGCGACCCTCGCCTTCGTCGCCGGCCCGCGTTCCCGCGCAGATCATCACGCCCGATACGTGCCGACCCCTGCTCGGCCGCGTCAGCTTCCGCGACAGCGCTCGATCATTCCATGCCGAAAGCGGATCAACGGTTAATCACAACCTGCCTGGGCTCCCGGTTTTGCGGCCACGACCAAATGCCGTTGGTTGCTCCGGCAGGACCCGGCAAAAGCCAAACTAACGCCGCTCCTCGTCCTCGGGTCCGACCATCAGCGTACCCGTATTCGGCTCCACGCAAACAACGCGATTCTCCACGCTGCGCACACCCGGCACATTTTCCGCCGCAACCCGCAGCGCATCCCGCTCGCGAAGATCAAACACGACGCCGTCGATATCGACCACGCCATCCACCACGGCAATGCTGACCGACCGCCGCGGTGCCCAGGGCTGTGCCGCGAACTCCTTGAGGATCTGGTCTCTTAACTCTGCGTCCGTCGCGCTTGCAGCAGGTGCGTCCAGCTTCTGGGCCAGAACCCGCAGCGTATCGGAGCGGCTGACGACGCCCACGACCGAGCCGTTGCGTACGACAGGCAGCCGTTTGATCCGACGCCGGATCATCAGGTCTGTAATTTCCTCGAGGGGCGTGTCTTCCTCGACGCTGATGACGTCCGTCGCCATGACGTCCTGCACGCGCCGGCTGTGCGTTTGCACGTACTCACTCGCGAGCCGCCCGGACATGAATAACTGCCCAAACCAACCGGAGCGGCTAGCGGCGGTTCCCGTCTCCGCCCGCCGTAACAGATCGCCCTCGGTCAGCATCCCCACCGGATGACCCGCAGCATCCAGAACCGGCAACCCGCTGATCCGGTTTTCCACCATCAGCCGAACCGCCTGGGAAAGCGGAGCATCCAGCCGCACCGCTACAATCGGGCTTGTCATTACATCGGCGGCTTTCATCGCAAGTTCCTCCTCGAAGTTCCTTTCATGACCTGGTGCCCGCAGGCGCGCCTTGATCGAGATCCGCCGGCCGCGTCTCCGGCATCATCAGCGCAAGCAGCACCACGGCCCCGAGCCCGACCACTGCAAGGCAGAGCAGCGCCGTCGAGGTCCCGGCCTGATCAGCTATCCAGCCGGCCGCCGACGTGCTTACGGTGGCACCGAGGCCTCCCGCCAGGTTAATCGAATTGATCGCCAGATTCAGGAACGCGGTCCGGCGCGTAAGATCCGCGGCAATCAAGGGAACCATGATTCCCATTACCGCGCCGCTGACCCCATCCAGCGCCTGCACCATCACCAGCGGCACCGATCCCGAAAGAAGCGCCAGCAAAACACCCCGTATCGGAAGCATGGCGAATCCCAGGAGCAGGATCGGGCGGCGCCCGCGCCTCTCGGCGGCCCGCCCCAGAGAGGGGGAAATCGCAGCGACCATGAGTTGCGAAGTCAGGATCGCACCGGACACGACGAACCCGTGCGAACCGGGCTGCTTCGCCAGCGCGTTCACGGCGATCGGCAGCATGGCGGCATCCGCCAGCTGGAACAGCAGCACACAGATCGCGAAGGTATGGAGGTGCAATCGCAGGAAGATGCGCCAGAAACGATGGCCATGTCGCCGCCGCTGCGCGGGATGCAACAGCGCAGGATGGTCCTTGTGCGCCTCCACAACTGGCCTGAGCGGCTTAAGCGCGGCAACGGCGGGAATGCACAGCGCCCCTGCTGCCAGAAACACGGCCATGGGCGAGAAGCGGGATGCCACGAACCCGAACAGGACCGCAGCCACCGCGCTTCCCAGGGACGCCCAGCGCGTGTTCGTGCCAAGATAGATGCCGAGCCCCGCATGTCCACATAGCGTCAGCGTCGTGGCGGCAATCGCCGGCATGATAACGGTAGCCGCCGCAGCGTGCAGAACCTGAGCCGTGAAAACCGGGATCACCCCGGACACCGCCCCCATGATCAGCGCGGTGCCGCCGGTCATCAGCACCGCCCCAGCCAGAATCAGCCGTTTGCTGTGCACCGCATCAACCAATGCCCCGCCAGGAAGCTGCAGCGCCAGCGCGGCAATCGTCCCGGCGCTGAGTGCTATCCCGATCTGTGTCTGGTCCCATCCTTCGCCGACCAGCGCCAGGCCGATAAAGGGGCCGAAGCCGGTCTGGATTGCGGCAACAAAGAAATTGAAAGCCGCGAGCGCCTGTATCCTGGCTCTCTGATCAGGCTGCCACCTGCCGTGTGCCTGTGCAACGCCAACGGTTGCCGTACCAGAGATCACGCCCTCTCTTTCGTCTCGGAGGTGATGCCGGCAAGGTGACTCTTGGATGCGCCCGGTGCAACAACAAACGTCTCGTTGGGGCATCGGATCGGGGACTGCCTTCCTGACTGCGGGAGGCCATGCCTGTGCTCGAGCCAGCTTCGATTCGACTCGGCCGGCCATGTTCTTTATATGTTCTTTCATGGCCCTGGCTACGCCGCCCCTGACAACGCCGCCCCGGGCAACCCTCATTCGCCTCCGCGACACCATTGCCCGGCTGGAGCGGCTCGCCCCGCGCCCGCGCAAACCTGTTCTTCCCTTCGGCATTCCGGCAATCGACAGTCATCTGCCTGAGGCCGGGCTTGCCCGCGGTGCCCTGCACGAGATCGCCGGCACCGGCGCCGAAACCGAGCATGCCGCTGCCGCCGCCCTGTTCACCGCGGGCATCGCCGCCCGCTTCAAGGGGCCTGTCCTCTGGATCCTCCACCGGCCCGATTTGTTTGCTCCTGCCCTGGCGGGTGTCGGCCTGCCTGCCGATCGCGTCATCTATGCGGAGGCGCCGCAGGCGGAGGCAGTGCTGCTGGCCATGGAGGAAGGCCTTCGCTATCCCGGCCTTGTCGCGGTGGTGGCCGAGCTTCCGGGCAGACTGTCGCTTACTGCCTCTCGCCGCCTTCAGCTTGCGGCGGAGACATCCGGCGTGACCGCTTTCGTTTTGCGCCGGAGCAGACGACACGACGATCCTGTTCTTGGCGAGCCGGTCGCGGCGGTTACACGCTGGCGGATCTCCGCCCTGCCGTCTCCTCCGCCCCTTTCGGACGCGCCGGATGTTCCGGGCATCGGCCCTGGCATGTGGCAGCTTGGCTTGATCCGCTGCCGGGGTGGCAAGCCGGCCTGCTGGACCGTGCAGGCCTGCGATGCCAAAGGCCGGCTTCGTCTGGTTACCAGACCGGGGAACCGAATGGCCCGCCGGGTGGCAGCCTGATGCGGCCGAAATGGCTGCATTAGGAAGAGCTTCAGGCAAGTTTCGAGCCGGGGGTGCCACCTCTTCGTTCAGGAGAAAAACGTCATGCGGTGAAAAATGGTTGCATACAAAGCAAACAGCACCGTTAACTCCTGGCCACGGCACGGCTTTCATTGATTGAGGAATGAAACCATGACCCGAATTTCTGTCGGGCTCGCTGGCATGGGTATTTGCGCTGGCGCCATTTGCCGCCGCAAGCGAAGTCCCTGATGCTTTTTCCGTCGAATGGCAGGGCAAACACCCGTGTGAAAAGCTGTACGAAGATGCCCAAATTCGCGTGGTACGCTGCACCTTTCCACCCGGAGCGGTTCATCTGTGCCATTCGCACCCGGCCTCCGTCCGCTATGTTTTGAACGGGGGAAAGGGTCAGACGCACGACGCGCGTGGTACGCGGCAAAGCGAGACTAAAACCGGGGAAATGAGCACCAGCCCGCCTGTTCCCTGGCATGAATACACGAATATTGGCGACACAACGATCAGCTATCTGATTATAGAGAAGAAGTATCAGCCGGCGCCGGATGCTGGCGCCGACGCCTGCAAGTAGTATTCTGAGCGGCAAGTGTGTTGACTTGTGTGCGCGGACGCGGTGCGAACTCGGTGCGAGATCGCCACGCCGCCGCAATGCGGCGGCTCGCGAAAGCGCCGATGCCCTGGGCCGGAGGACGCGAAAACGCGCAGCATTCGCGGCGATGCTTTTGAATGAGCCGGCCCAGGTCTGCATGTGCAACCGCGGCGTCACCGTGCGACGGTCTGGCCGGTCCGATATTCGGACGGAAGGCACAGAGAGACCAGCGACGGCGCGACTTCTGCGGGATTGGGCAAATGACTTGGGATTTCGCCAGGAAATGCGTCGCGGCGCAGGCGCGTCGCCATCGGGCCGGGATCGAAGAGATTGACGCGAACCAGTGTCGTTTCAAGCTCATCAGCCCAAGTGAGCACAAGATGCTCCAGCCCGGCCTTGGTGGCGGCATACGCACCCCAGTAAGCATTCGGGGCGCGGGCCCGCGCATCCGTGGCAAATACCGCGCGGCCGGCCGGAGCCTGCCGCAGCAGCGGCTCGCAGGTGCGCATCAGCCGCATCGGAGCGGATAGATTCACTTCCACGGGCTCGGCCCATTCGTGCGGCAACAGATGCGATACCGGCGCAAGCCGACCAAGGCTGGCCGCGCAATGAACGAGAATGTCCAGGCGCTGAAAACGTTGCCAGATGCTTGGGCCGAGCTTGTCCACATCGTTCGCTTCGCGCAGATCCATCGGCAGTAAGGTGGCGGACCCACCCGCCGCGCGGATCGCATCGTCGGTTTCCTCGAGCCCGCCCTGCGAACGCGCGGTAATCACGGGATGCGCCCCGAGGCGCGCGAACTCGATCGCAACCGCCGCGCCAAGGCCGCCGCTCGCGCCGGTTACCAGCGCAACAGAACCCTCCAAGGGCAAAGTCATCAGTGACTTTCCAGGAGACTCAGCTGGCGGTCGGTATTGTCCCCCCGATCGGGGATCGGCACGGGGTAGTCACCGGTGAAACAGGCATCGCAATAATAGGGCTTGGCGGCATCGCGCTCACCCTTGCCGAGCGCGCGATACAGCCCTTCGATGGATATGAAAGCCAGGCTGTCCACGCCGATCTGGGCGGCCATCTCCTCCTCGGTGTAGCGGGCGGCGAGCAGTTTGCCGCGCTCCGGCGTGTCGATGCCGTAAAAGCAGGAATGCGTGGTCGGCGGCGAGGAGACCCGCAAATGGACCTCCTTCGCGCCGGCCTGGCGCACCATCTCGACAATCTTGCGGCTGGTGGTGCCGCGCACGATGGAGTTGTCCACCAGGATGACGCGGCGCCCTTCCAGAATCGCGCGATTGGCGGAGTGCTTGAGTTTCACCCCGAGATTGCGGATGTGGTCGGTCGGCTCGATGAAGGTGCGGCCGACATAATGGTTGCGTATGATCCCGAGCTCGAAGGGAATGCCGCTTTCGGCGGCATAGCCCATGGCGGCGGGAACGCCGGAATCGGGGACCGGCACAACAAGATCGGCGGGCACGGTGGATTCGCGCGCCAGCTCGGCTCCGATCCGCTTGCGGGCGGCATAGACCGGCGTTCCTTCCATCACGGAATCCGGGCGGGCAAAGTAGATGTACTCGAAGACGCAGAAGCGTTCGCGCGATTTGCCGAAGGGCTTGATGCTGCGCACGCCCTGGTCGTTGATGACGACGATCTCGCCAGGTTCCACGTCGCGGACGAATTCGGCGCCGACGATGTCGAGCGCGCAGGTTTCGGAAGCGAGAACCCAGCCCCCCGTTCCCTCCTGACCGATGCGCCCCAAAATAAGTGGCCGCACCCCGAGCGGATCGCGCACGCCCATCAGCGCCTCGTTGGAGAGCGCCACCAGGGAATACGCACCGACGACCTGTTTCAGCGCGTCGATCAGCCGGTCCGGAACCGTGGAATACAGGCTGATGGCGATCAGGTGGATGAAGACTTCCGAATCGGTGGTGGACTGGAACAGGCAGCCGCGGCGGACCAGCGAACGGCGCAGGGCGTGCGCGTTCGTCAGGTTGCCGTTATGCGCGACGGCGAAACCGCCGAACTCGAAATCCGCATAGAGCGGCTGAACATTGCGCAGGATGGTGCCGCCGGTAGTGGCGTAACGGTTATGGCCGATGGCGCTGCTGCCGGGCAGCGAGGCGATCACGCGTGCGTCGCCGAAATTATCGCCGACCAGCCCCAGTCCCTTATGCGAGTGGAAGCGGGACCCGTCGAAGCTGACGATGCCCGTGGCCTCCTGCCCGCGGTGCTGCAGGGCGTGCAGGCCCAGTGCGGTGACCGCGGCAGCGTCCGCGTTGTTCCAGATACCGAAGACGCCGCATTCTTCGTGCAGCTTGTCGTCGTCCTCCGCCTCCATGTCGCTCTCCTACTCGCGGGCCGGCGGCTTGCCGCTGGTCCGACCGGTTGCCCGACCTTGCGGGGTCGCACGCAGCAAGGCGTCCTCGGTTGCGGTACGCCCGGCGGGCGGCGCGGGCACGCTAGGGCGAAATCCGACTGGCAACAGGCTGCGCGTCCAGTTCGCCCCCGCATAGGCAATTTGCATCGCTCGGGCGTGCAGAACGGGCGGAGGCCACCTGTCGGGCGGTATTACCATCCCTGCGAGAATATAGGCGAGCACGACAAGCGCCGCACCCCGGGCCAGGCCGAATACCAGCCCCAGGCTGCGATCAAGGCCGCCGAGGGGCGAGCGGCGGACAGCCTTGCCGACAGCGTGGGAAAAGAACAGCAGGATCAGCAAGGTGACGATAAAGACGACCCCGAAGGCGATGGGTTGGGCGAGGCCTGGATAATTGTGCAGCCACTGATCGAATCGCGGCAGGATTCGCGGATTGGCCCAGACGGCAAGTGCGGCAGCACCGAGCCACGCGCCAATCCCCAGCACCTCACGCACGAAGCCGCGCAGAAAAGCGAGCAACCCGGAGATCGCCAGGACCACGAGAATCACGATGTCAACCCAGGTCATGCCGGCCGATTCTACTGGACGCAGTAGGGTTTATCGGAGGCGCATGCGGGGGCCAAGCGTTTCGCCCACCGGAATTGGCGAATTCGCCAGCGACCCTATACGGCGATGGCTGCATCGCTCATTCCCCGCGATTGCGTTTCCGTCATGAATGTCCTGGCACCTGTTTCGCGACCGATTATTCCTTGAAAATGATGGAAAGAACCGGGGATGAAAAAAAGATTGCGGCTTTGAGCGCCCTGCTCGCGGCGCTGGCCTGCGGCGCGCCGGCAAATGCCCATGTCGTCGCGTTCAGCTTCAGCGGTGCGGGAACGAGCGGCAAGGGACTGCTCACCTACGTGCCGAATGTGTCTCCAGCCGATCCCAATCCGGCCTGCGGGACGCCGGCTAACAATCCGTGCCGGGCCGATCCGTCCGGGGCCTTTGCGATTACCGGCATTAGTGGGACGTTTTCGGACCCCGCAGACGGCGTCAACAACGCGGCGATCACCGGCCTGGTGCCGATCAACCCGGCAGATGAGCGGGACCCGGTATTCGACCCGCTGGTGCCCACCAGCCTGAGTTTCGTCGACTTCGCGCCGGGTCAAGACTTCACTTACAACAACCTGTTCTTTCCGAACGGATCGCCGATCGACTGCGCTCATCCGTTCAGCCGAACGCTTTTCGACGTGTTCGGCGTGGCCTTTACGGTAGCCGGCGGGTACACGGTGAATTTGTGGGGCGACGGCGACGTGCCGGTTCTCGGGCTCACCCATGGCATCACGGTGATCAGCTTGGACCAGGAGCTCGTGAACCAGTTCAACGGGGTGAACGCGGCGATGCCGGAGCGGCCTCCCTGGCGTTGCTTGGTGCTGGGGTGCTCGGGCTCTTGGGTTTGCGGCGGCGGTCCTAGTGTTCCGAATCGGAAGTTCGCCATTTTGGAATCGCGGCCGATTCGGGACACTAGCTGTTTCTTTTCAGTGGCCTGCTTATCCCCTCCGTCCGCCGCAGAGTGCGGCGAACTTCGCGGGCAGGACACCGGCTGTTTCTTTTCAGTTCCCCACCGGCCATGACCGACCCGCCGGGCATGAAACAAGGCGCGGCGAGGAGGTTCGCCTGGATCGCCACGGCCCGCTTCGCGGACCTCGCGATGACGGCCGCAGCCCCTCGCCGCAATCGAGCAGGTTGCTTTTTCGGTGGCCTGCTTATCCCCTCCGTCCGCCGCAGAGTGCGACGAACTTCGCGGGCAGGACACCGGCTGTTTCTTTTCAGTTCCCCACCGGCCATGACCGACCCGCCGGGCATGAAACAAGGCGCGGCGAGGAGGTTCGCCTGGATCGCCACGGCCCGCTTCGCGGACCTCGCGATGACGGCCGCAGCCCCGGTGACCTGCTTATCCCCTCCGGCCGCCGCAGAGTGCGGCGAACTTAGCGGGCAGGACACTGGCTGCGTTGCGATAGTGGATTGAAAAACCGACAGGGGGAGAGGCATTCTACCCCTCCGGCCGGGCGAATCGGCCAACCAGGTCGGCCGCATGGCCGATTTCGTCCAGCCTAAGTCCATCAGGCGCGGCAACCGCGCGGCCGCCGCGCGCCAGGCGGCGCGGCAGACAGGCGGTGTCGAAGCCCAGCTTTGCCGCTTCCTTCAGCCGCGCTTCAGCCTGGGCGACCTGACGGACTTCGCCGGAAAGCCCCACCTCGCCGAAATAGACCATGCCGGGGCTGGTGGGCCGATCCGTGGCGGCCGAGGCAATGGCGGCTGCCACCGCCAGATCGGCGGCCGGCTCGGTGATGCGCAAACCGCCGGCAATATTCAGGAAGACGTCGCTGGCGTTGAGGCGCAGGCCGCAGCGGGCTTCGAGTACGGCGAGCAGCATGGACAGGCGGTTGTTGTCCCAGCCGACGACGGAGCGGCGGGGTGTGCCGCCCGAGTTGGGCGAGAGCAGGGCCTGGATCTCGACGAGGACGGGGCGGGTGCCTTCCAGCCCGGCAAAGACGGCGCTGCCGGCGATATTGCCGCGACGTTCGGCCAGGAAGAGCGCTGACGGATTGGGCACCTCGGCCAGGCCGCGATCGGTCATTTCAAACACGCCGATCTCGTCCGTGGCCCCGAAGCGATTCTTCACCGCGCGCAGGATGCGGAACTGATGGCCGCGCTCGCCTTCGAAATACAGCACCGCGTCGACCATGTGCTCCAGCACGCGCGGACCGGCGAGGGTGCCGTCTTTGGTGACGTGGCCGACCAGCATCAGCGCGAAGCCGCGGGACTTGGCCATACGGATCAGCTCGAAGCCGGCGGCGCGGACCTGGGCGACGGTGCCGGGCGCGCTCTCGATCGAGTTCGAGCCACATGGTCTGGATGGAGTCGATCACCACCAGGGTGGCCGGGTTGTGTTCCAGGCTGGCGGCGATATCGCGCAGATTGACCGCAGCCGCGAGGCCGATCGGTGCCTCGGTTAGGCCGAGGCGGCGTGCGCGGAGGCGGACCTGTTCGACGGATTCCTCGCCCGAGACATACAGCACGCGCCCCCCGCAGCGGGCGAGGCTGGCGGCGGCCTGAAGCAGCAGAGTTGACTTGCCGATGCCGGGGTCGCCGCCCACGAGGACCGCGGAGGCGGGAACGAGGCCGCCGCCGAGCACGCGGTCCAGCTCGGCAATCGCGGTCGGGGCGCGGGGAGGCGGTTCGGCTTCACCGGCGAGACCGACGAAAGCGACGGCGCGGCCAGAGGCGGCCTTGGCTGCGGGGCCGGGGCGGGGCGCTTCCTCGACGATGGTGTTCCATTCGCCGCAGGCTTCGCAGCGCCCGGCCCATTTGGGGCCGGCGGCGCCGCAGGACTGGCAGACGAATCGGGTTACCGGCCTGGGCATCGGGCCGCCGGATCAGATGAGAGGGGGAGCAGGATCGAGGCGGGGTTGAAGGGGAGGGTCATGGCGGGGAATGGGCGGGAGAATGATGGGGGCTTGAGTGGTACGCCGGTCGGCGGAGTCCCCGCCACGGTGATTTCCGGGTAGATCGAGCCGGACGCGTATGAGGTTCGGGAGCTGGGGTGCGGGGAATCTCGCGGGCGTCTCAGTTTGCGATTCCGTCGATTCGGTATCAGGTAATGAGACACGGGTGGGGGTGTTCGTCGGGTGGTGAACCGGCAGGTCCGCAAGCGCCTGTGCCATGAGGGAGGCAGTAACATGCTCGGCCCGCTCAGCCCGGTCATAGGCCTCGTTGTTGGCTTCGAGCCGGCCGCGTGCGGCCTGGACGCGCAGAAGCACGCGCATTGCGCTCTGGGCCTGGCGCATCATGCTGCCGGCCTGGGCACGGCACTTCATCGCCGCCTCGGGCACCGTGGCGGGGTCCTGGGCGAGGCGGAGACATTCCTTCCACTGTTCGGAGGCAGCGACGAACTGGGCAGCAAGCTCCGCCTCGGCGCTGTTGGCGGGCTGGAGCGCGGCGATCCGGGCGATTGCGGCGTGGTCGCGGCGGGTGAGATCCTCCGGCGTGCCCGTGGGCGGAGGCGGGAGCGTGAGGACGAGACTTCGGATGAGGTGGTAGTAGGCGTCGGCGGGGAGGATGTAGGCCAGGTCGGTTTGCAGGTGGGGTTGGGCCGTTTCGGACATGGGACGGGTTTTAGCGTTAGTATGGCTTGCTGGGCAATGTTAGAACATCTTCAGGTTCACTGAAGACGCTCTACCCGTTGTCTGCCAGCAGATTCACGCACTTCGGTTCATCCTGGGCCGGGCGTTGGACAGACCCGGCGGTATGCAAGCGTCCCCAGAGTGGAGTCTGCCCCAGTTGGTGGCGGGCCAGGTGTCCGCATCGGCAGGGTGACTGAGCACACTGTCATCCGCCAAGGGACAACCTCTGTGTCAGAGACATTCTAGTCCCCCACCGGCTTCGCCGACCCGCTGGGCATGAAACGAGGCGCGGCTGCGAGGAGGTTCGTCTGGATCGCCACGGCCCGCTTCGCGGACCTCGCGATGACGGCCGCGGCCCCTCGCCGCAATCGAGCAGGTTTCTTTTGAGTCGGACTGAGCTGACGAAGGTTGCGCTGCTTCCGTGGGCGCGGTGGCCTGGAGCAGAAGCGTGGATTTGAAAAGCCGGGGCCGCCGCCAACGAGGACGGCGGAGATTAGGACGAGGCCACCGCCGAGGACGCTCGGCGAGGGCGGGGGGGAGCGCGGGGCGTTGGCTCGGCTTCAACGGGAAGGCCGACGAAGGTGACGTTGCAGCCCGAGGTAGCCTTGCCGGCGGGGCCGGGGTGGGGGAGTTCTTCGAGGATGGTGTTCCACTCGCCGCAGGCTTCGCAGCGCCCGGCCCATTTCGGGCCGGCGGCGCCGCAGGACTGGCAGACGAAGCGGGTGGTGGATTTGGGTATGGGGACAGGAAGGTGCATGGGGGCGGCGAGTCGGAGCAACTGGCGGTGGCACCTCGGTTTCAATCTGGCTTTAGTTTCCTCCCAGGGCGTTGCGGAGAGGCGGTGTGGACGGCGGGTTTTGGCCGTGAGCGGCTGGTCCGCTATGGGCTGTCGGAATGCCAAAGCAGACATTCGTGGACGCTCGCGCCGCGGCAGATGTCGACCCAAGCAGGACACAAGAGGTCCAAACGGCCGATCCGGAGAACGGACATCGTGCGATGGGAACGCGAAATCGGCTATCTTGCCGAAATCTCTTGCGAATGAATCCAAGGCTTTATAAAGTTCGCTTTATGTTCGGCATGAGTGATGGGAGATAAGAGCTCGATCGAGTGGACCGACGCGACGTGGAACCCGGCGACGGGCTGCACGAAGGTCAGCCGTGGCTGCGACAATTGCTACGCCGAACGCTTCTCGGAGCGTTTTCGCGGCGTGCCCGAACACCCTTTTGAAACTGGCTTTGACCTGACGTTACGGCCGGAGCGGCTTGCACAGCCGCTCAACTGGAAACGTCCGAGAATGATTTTCGTCAATTCGATGAGCGACTTGTTTCACAAGGATATTCCGCGCCTATTCGTCGATCAGGTCTTTGATACGATGGAGCGCGCCCACTGGCATGTCTTTCAGATACTCACCAAGCGCAGCTCGCTGATGACCAAATACCTGCAAGCGCGCTATGGCCGTGGCCGTGGTCCGCAGCACGTTTGGTGCGGCGTGTCCGTCGAGGATGCGCAGGCAAAATCCCGCATTGCCCATCTTCTATCGGCACCGGCGGGAATGCGGTTCCTATCGCTTGAGCCGCTGCTTGGTGCGCTCGGCGACCTGAACCTGACGGGAATCGACTGGGTCATCGTCGGCGGGGAGAGCGGCCCCGGAGCGCGCCCGATGGATGCCGACTGGGTGCGCCAGATACGCGACCAATGCCTGCGGCAAGGCGTGGCGTTCTTTTTCAAGCAATGGGGAGGCATCAGGCCGAAGGCGGGCGGACGGGCTCTGGACGACCGCGAATGGAGCCAATTCCCCTGCCAGCCCAAGCAACTCGCGGCGGCTGAATAGGCCGAGTTCGTTGCCCGACACTCTGACTGCCGCCAGTTGGGATTTGGCACCTCACACCGCGGCGAAGCTGGACATCCTCGGCGCCTACCTGCGCGCCTGGTTTCCCATCCTCAGCCGTGGACGCAACTTCGACCGCATTATCTACATCGACGGCTTCGCGGGGCCGGGCCGGTACAAGCAGGGCGAGGACGGCTCGCCCATCGTGGCGCTGAAAGCCGCCTTGGGCGCGATGGACGGCCCCGTGAAGCTCCCGTTTCAGTTTCACTTCGTCGAGCGGCGGCGGCGCATGGTGGCCGCCCTGAACGCCAACATCGCCCATCTGCGCGAGCACCGCGTCATTCCGTCCAGCGTCGAGATTCATGTGCATGCTGGGCTTCTGTTTGAGGACGCCTACCAGCAGCATATCCGGCCGCGTCTGTTGGCCCATCCGCGCGCGCCCGCCTTCGCGCTAGTCGACCCGTTCGGCTGGACGGGACTGCCAATGCACATCCTGACCGACCTCATGAAGCGACCAAGCACCGAGGTTCTCGTCAATTTCATGTTCGAGGAGATCAACCGTTTCCTGAACCATCCCGACCAGCACGACAACTTCGATGAGCTGTTCGCCTGCCCGGACTGGCGGCGCGGCTACGAGCTGGCGGGCGCGACGCGAAAGAAGTTCATTCACGACCTCTACCGCGACCAACTGCGCCGCGCCGCCGGCGCCCGGTACGTCCGGTCTTTCGAGATGCGGAACGCGCGGAACGTAAGCGACTACTTCCTGTATTTCGCCAGCAATAACCGTCTCGGCCTTGCGAAGATGAAGGAGGCCATGTGGAAGGTTGACCCTGGCGGCGGGTATTCGTTCTCCGACGCCACCAACTTTGACCAAGCGGTGCTGTTCCAACCCGAGCCTGACCGCCGCGAGCTTCGACGGCTGATTGCCGAGCGCTTCGCCGGGAGGCGGGCGACGGTGAACCAGGTCGAGCTATTCGGTACTGGAGGACACCCCCTTCCATGCGCAGCATTACCGCAAGGTGCTGGCGGCGATGGAGGATGATGGTGGCCTGACCCCTATCAATCCCCCGCCAGCCCGCCGGCGCGGCACGTATGCCAACCCGGAGCTGATCCTTGAGTTCAAGTGACGCACATGCCTGATCCCTTGGCCGAGCGAAGGGGCGTGAACGCCGTTGAGGCCGTGTTCTTGAACGACTTCAAATGGATATTCCGCGAGCAGGCCGTCAGCGACTTCGGCATCGACGCGCAGGCCGAAGTGGTCGAGTTTGACAAGCCGACCGGAAAGCTCATGGCGTTGCAGATCAAGACCGGCGCGTCCTATTTCCGGAAGCACGGCGACGACTTCATTTTCTACGGCGAGCAGCGTCACCTCGATTACTGGCTGGGCCATTCGCTGCCGGTGTTTCTCATCCTGCATGACCCGGACCGAAGCCTGACCCTCTGGCAGAAAATCGACCTGCATCTGGTGAAGATCACCGACAAGGGCTGGTCGATTGTCGTGCCGGCGGCGAATGTATTGTCGGCGGCATCGAAGGAAGCCTTCGCCACGGCCCTCCCCAACGACCTGTCATCGATCCGGCGATACAGGATGGCGATGGACCTGGATATAATGAAGCTACTGGCCGACAAGGCGGAGGTCTATTTCGAGATCGAGCATTGGACGAACAAATCGCTCGGCATGCGCGGGATCGCCGTCATGTATGACGAGTATGAGAAAGACCCGCCTGACTTCGAAATCGACTGGATGTATCCCACATGGAATCACCAAACGCTCATGGCGTATTGGTTTCCGTGGCTGGATTACGAGCACATCGAAACGCGCGAGACGGCGATAATCGAAATCGACATCATCGTCTTGCATGTGCGGGTGAACGACCTCGGAAAAGGCTACATCGCGCTGGAGGATTTTTTCGCCAACGGGAGACCAGTTCCGGATGATGACGATATACCCGTGCTCTACACCGGCGATCCTCTGGATGAGTGAGAGGCAGCGCGCGTAGACGATCAGGTCAAATCAGTTCGAACGGCAGCAGGTCGGCCTGCGCCCGCCGTGCGTTGGCCATCGTCTATAGCGTCAGCGGCACAACAAAGTTGCCGTCGCAACGGGTGCAATCGGAGTGACCAGAACTATGCCTGACTGGATACCAATGGCACTCACTGGCCATCTGGACCTTAAAATGGATCGGCGGCCAGCGCGTGAGGGCGAGACCGACTATGAGGCTTACCTTGCCTATATGCATGAGTTCGGAGGCTGTCAGCGCGATATTGAAGTAGCGCTGGCAACGATCCTGCTCACAGAGGACGAATATCGAGCGGAGCGCCAAGGGCGAGTTCGCCGCAGTCGACGAGGCGCCTAGGGTCCGCTTACCCAGCCGTTCTATTTCAAAACCCGACAGTCCGATCTCGGCCAGTTCCCGGCAGGTCTGAATGTCCGCTTCCGATTGAGCTGACCTCCAAGCGGACGGTCGTAAAACTACCCATCTCGGACGGCGACGCCCTCCGCTTCTGAGTTACTGGCGTAGGCGCCTCGATGGCCGGCATGGGCGCTAGAAAGCGTGGCGTTTGGTATTCTCTTGCCTTGCATGCGGCCGGCGGAGGATGGGTTGCCAGGCAGGTTGGGATTATTCCAAAGCGTCCGGTAGGCTATCTGTTCGTCACCGCTGGGAGGCAGCACCGATGTCCCTCGACCCGAACCGGCTAATCCTGACCGGAGAGAACCCTTTCATCCGTTTGAGCGAGAGCGACAGCGGCGCCATCGGAACCAACGCCAGTTTCTGGCGCATCCTGATCTCGCCGGCGGGCCCTGGCCATGTGTTGTACTTGAAGAGCGAGCTGACCCAAGACCGGTGGAAGATCTATTCCGATAATATCGCGATGGCACGCTGGCTACAGAAAACGGTGCAGGGGATGCTGAATGACGAGCTTTCGGATGCCGCGATCCCGGTGACCGACGCGGCATTCGACAAGCTGGGCGACGCACGCGACTTCTGGACCGAGCGGGCGGTGTCGCACGACGAGGAGATCACGCTGACATGGTACGAGATCGGCGAGCCGCTGCTGATCCACACTCAGCCGAGCCCGCCGCCAGGGCGCAAATACGGCGTGTGCACGGTGCTGATTCCGGCGCTCGGGGCGCGACTGGCGGTCAATGGGGCGCAGGCGAAGGGACGGCCGTTCCCGACTCAGCGCGAGGGCAAGTCTTTCAGCACCTGCGCCCTCGCGTTCTCGGAAAGCTGGACTGAGGCGCGCTGAGCGACGGGCAATGGAACCACGCGGTAAAGGCGGCCCGCTGCTGTTCGCTCATATGTAAGCCCAGCTTACTGCGCCGCCAGAGAATGTCCTCCGGCGCGCACGCCCATTCGGCACTCACCAGATAATCGGTCTCGCGCTCGGTGAGGCCGGCGCCGAAGTCGTGGCCGAGATCGGCGGGATGTTTGGCGTCGCCGAGCAGCTCGCGGGCGAGCGTGCCGTAGCTGCGGACGAGGCGAGCGACGGTGCGGGGTTCGAGGAACGGGTAGTCTCGTTGCAGCTCGGCGCGCAGCGCCGGCTGGCCGTCCCAAGGGAAATCGCCGCCGGGCAATGGGGCGGAGGCGGTCCACGCGCCGGGGAGGTTGGGGAAAAAGGGCACGACGCGGGCCATGGCCGCTTCGGCCAGGCGGCGGTACGTGGTGATCTTGCCGCCAAAGACCGTAAGGAGCGGCGGCGCGCCTTCCAGTTCTAGAACATAGTCGCGGGTCGCGTCCTGCGCCTTGGTGGCGCCGTCGTCGCGCAGCGGGCGGACGCCGGAGTAGCGCCAGACAATAGTGGCAGGATCGATCGGGCGGACGAAATACTCGCCGGCGGCCCGGAGCAGGTAGGATTCTTCGTCCTGGGTGATGGCGGCCTGGGCGGGATCGCCTGTGTAGTCGAGATCGGTGGTGCCGATCAGCGTGAAGTCGTCCTCGTAGGGGATGGCGAAGCAGATGCGGCCATCGGCGTTCTGGAAGATGTAGCAGCGGTCGTGATCGAACAGTCGGCGCACGACGAGGTGGCTGCCCTTGACCAGGCGGATGCGTGTCGGGACGTTCTGGTGAACGACGGTCCCGAGCACATCCGAAACCCAGGGACCGGCGGCGTTGACCAGTATGCGGGCCGTTTCGCGGCCGGTCTGGCCGCCTGCATCCAGCGCGAGATGCCAAAGCCCGTCCTGGCGGACGGCCTGGGTACAGCGCGTGCGCGTGCGAATATCGGCGCCTCGCGCGGCGGCCTCCCGTGCGTTAAGTACGACCAGACGGGCATCATCCACCCAGCAATCGGAATACTCGAAGGCATTGGTGTAGCGCGGGTTGAGCGGGGCGCCTGCCGGATCGCGGCGAAGATCGAGGGAGCGCGTGGGCGGCAGGATACGGCGGCCACCGAGATGGTCATAGATGAAAAGACCGAGGCGGAGCATCCACCACGGGCGCAGGCCCTCATGATGGGGCAGCACGAAGCGCAGCGGCCAGGCGATGTGCGGGGCGGCGCGCAGCAAGACCTCGCGTTCGGCGAGGGCCTCGCGGACCAGGCGGAATTCGTAAAATTCGAGGTAGCGCAGACCGCCATGGATCAGCTTGGTGGAAGCCGACGACGTGCCGCTGGCGAGGTCGTTCTGTTCAACGAGCAGGACGCGGAGGCCACGTCCGGCGGCGTCGCGGGCGATGCCGCAGCCGTTGACGCCGCCGCCGATGATTGCGAGGTCGTAGGGGGAGTGCATGATCCTTGTGCGAAAGCCTGACGAGGATGCAGGCGTTGGATAGCGGCCTCAGGCGCGCGCTCAGACCAGGGCGGGGATATCCATGGCCTGGCCGAAGCGGCGGCTGGCTTCCAGGAAGTCGCCGTATTTGCGGTGCATAGCGGTGTGCTGGGCGGCGGCGAGGAGCAGCCTGCCGCGGTCGGGGCTTTGGTTTTTTCCGAAATCTTCCAGCATGCACTGGGCGATTTCCTGGTTGTGCGGATCATTGCCGATGCGCGAGGCCAGAATGGCGAGGCGCTGCACCAGAGGAGCGCTATCGGCGCCGCTGTCCAGCCAGGCTTGCACCCAGTTCATGCTTTCCGGCCCATTCAGCGCAAGAATGGCGGCTTGCACGCGATCCAGGATCTGCGCGGCGGTCATGCGGTCCGCCCCGGCCGGTGCGCGTACAGCGATAGGATTCAGATCGCCGGTATGCTTCTGATGCCAGGCCGCGCGGTTGAGGTAGGCGGCGGCCATATACAGAAGTTTCAGTCGCAATGGGTGGTCAAAATTATCCCAGAACCAGCCCAGCGTGTTGCAGTATTCATAACAGTGCTGGGGCAGTGAGAAATTGGTCTCGATGGCGGTTTCGGTCACAACCTGCGCGGCCGCAACCTGAATGACGTCCAGGATGCGGCGCGGCCCTTTCCCGGCAAGCAGCAGATCGGTCAGGGTCTGGATGAAGGCCGGTTCGGGTTCGCGGATAATCGCCTGGATCAGGCGTGCGGATTCTTCCTGGTTGAGCGGTTCCGTCTGCGACAGGATGGCGGTTTCGCGTTCGCTGGCGCCACCGTAAGGGATGGCATGCAGTGTCTCGCCATCGATGAACATCTTGATGGCGTTGCAGGCCATCTCGTAGGTGGAATACCAGCGCGGGCCGACGGCAATATCCAGGGCGCCGGCGTAAAGCACGTGATGCGCGTTGTCCCAGCCGATAAAGTTGCCGATCTCCACGGTGGATCGGGCGCGGAAGGATTTATGTCCGGTCGTGTAGGAGCGGTTATAGAGAGCGCGGTCCTGCACGTCGATCAGGCCGGCGAAGACCAGTTCGGCCAGCACCTCCTTGCGATACGCGCGGTCTTCCATCAGGCCGAGGAAGATGCGGTAGGCATCCAGCACCTGGCCGCGGTGCACGAGGGTGAGCCAGTTGTTGAGGCGCTCGCGGATCGGGCCCTCCTGCCGCAGCGGTTCCTGGTCGGGCCAGTAAACGGCGGGTACGGGCGGGTTGACTACGGTGCCACCTTTGAAGCCGCGCATGTAGTGGCCGGGCGCGTTGCCGATCTTCTGGTTCCAGATATCGAGGCCGGTCGGGATGTACCAGATGGTCTGGGCGGTCGGCAGCATCGACAGCGGGCCGGGGAGCAGGCGGGAGAGGTTGATCGCGGCGCGGGCGGAGAGCAGACAGTGGTCGTTGTTAACGAAATTTGGATAGCCGTCGTCGATGCGCTCGTGGTACGGGACGTGGGTGTAGGGGGCGTGGATGCGCACGCCCTCGGCGATGATCTCGGGAAGGGGGTGGCCGGTTTTGACGAGCTCGTAGTAGGTTGTGCTGGCGCCGATCTGATCACGGGCGAGTATGTGTTCTTCCAACTTCCGGTACAGGGGAGCGGGTTCTGCCTGCGGCATGCGACGGTTCCTCCAGCGGGGCGGGCGGATCGTAGGCTGGGGGTGGCTGGGGGGCAACGGCCGGCGAAGGGGGTGCGATCAAGGCCGGTACGACGCATTCCTGCTTTGAGAATGATGCCGGCGTGCCGGTTTCAGGGAGAACCATTTCGCTGCATGACGAATGAAGCCTTTGCCGCAGGCGAATCGGCAGGACATCCTTACGCGGAATCGGCGCGGCGAAGTACAGCCGGCTGCTCCTCTCGTAACGACGGATGTTTCACCCGGTCCGGCAACGCCGCCGGCCACTGCCACCGCTCCGGCGCAAACAGTTCCCTCATGCGCGGGATCGGGCAGTCGAATGGCGGCCCACCCTCCTGGTTCCACTGCATAAATAAAGCGAACAGCGCACCCCCGGGTCGTAACCACCGCGCCACCCGCTCCTCGTAACCAGCGTGCAGCGACGGCGGCAGGGCGCACAGGCAGGTCTGGTCATAGATCGCATCAAAAGGAGAGTCGGGCTCCCAGGCGAACAGGTCCGAAAACACAACCTGCCCGGAGCTTCCAAGCCGTTCGCGCTGAACCGCAACCGCACTCGGCGCAAGATCGAGCACGGTGACATTAAACCCGGCTTTCGCCAGTTCGGAAGGCTCCAGACTCCGGCCCGCGCCGGGGATCAATATGCGGCAGGGGGCAAGCTCGCCGGAGGCTCGCCAAGTGACGAAGGCCGGATGCATACCCGAACGCTCCCAGCCGGTGGTTCCCGCCTGGTATTTCGCTTCCCAGTCGGGAATCTGAACCTCGCTCATGCCGCTGGCTCCGGCAGGCGCATCCAGCCGGGAACGCGCCGTGCAAGACGGGCGTCACCGCAAGCAAGCGGGCTTGCAAACGCGTCAAGCCGCAACAACGCAAGGCCCAGATTTCCGCAGGACGACCGCATGCTTCCCACCTCCCCGCCATCGCGCAGGATCGGAGTGCCGCGTTCAGGAGCTACCCCCTCGATCGTCACCGGCACCAACCGCCGTTTGACCAGGCCGCGGTATTTTGTCCGGGCAGTCAGTTCCTGGCCCATGTAGCAGCCCTTGCTCCAGGAGACGCCATTGAGTTCATCGAACCCTGACTCGAGCAAGACCGTCTTCTCCGATTCCAGATCGCGCGACCCGTCCGGAAGCCCCAGGGAAATGCGGTGCCTGTCCCAGTCGTCGAAGCCAGCGGTTTCCGTCAGACCACCCATGTCCAAAATCCGATAGCCCGCCTCCAGCAGCCGCGGATCGGGTGCCACGATGCTCCCATCAGGTGGGCCATCCCACGCCGCATACACACACAGATCATCGCGCGCGGCTATCATCGCACGGGAACGCAGACGGAACCGGGCCAGCCGCTGCATCAGCATCGCCACCTGTGCCACCTCGCAATCCAGCAGCAGGCGGTCCGGTTCGGCGAAGATGAAGAAGTCGGCCAGCCATTTGCCCTGCGGCGTAAGCAGCGCCGCCCAGACGCACCGCCCAGTCGCGGCCAGCGCAACGTCATTCGAGACCAGACCCTGAAGAAACGTAACCCTGTCCTCGCCCGTGATCTCGATCACCGCGCGGTTGGGCAGGCGGGTCAGCGCAGTCATTCCAGCACGGTGCCCCTTCCGAAGTCGCAGAGACAAGGTGGTCCCTGGCCCGGTGCCGCTCAACCCGTGTAGACCGACGCGATGCGAGTGGCGCAGATCATGGCGGGCGCCCCCGCCGGCGGGGCGGAGCTGTTCTACGAACGTCTGTCCATCGCCCTGGCACGGGCAGGCGAGGACGTGCTGCCGGTGATCCGGCGGAATCCCGCGCGGGCGGCGCGACTGCGCGCCGCGGGCCTGTCGCCCGTGGAGCTGAACTTCGGCGGCGTTCTGGACGTCGGCACCGGGCGCCGGCTCAGAGAGACCCTGCGGCGCTTCCGGCCGCGAGTCGCGGTTGCCTGGATGGGCCGGGCGGCTTCGTTTGCGCCGTCGGGCGATTGGGTGCTCGTGGGTCGTCTGGGAGGCACGTACGATCTGTCACGGTTCCGCCGATGCGATCATCTGGTGGCGAACACGCGCGGCCTGGTGCAATGGATTACCGAACAGGGATGGACGCCGGCGCGGGTCCACTACCTGCCGAACTTCGTGCCCGATCTGGGCCGGACGCCCGAAGCGGATCGGAAAAGCCTCGGCGTGCCCGACCAGGCCGGTCTGGTGCTGGCGCTGGGGCGGCTGCACCGGAACAAGGGGTTCGACGTCCTGATCCGCGCGGCAAGCCATCTGCCCGGGGTCCAGGTCGTGATTGCCGGCGAAGGACCGGAACGCGAAGCGCTGGCCGAGCTTATCAAGCATGAACGACTGAATGATCGGGTGCACCTGCTCGGCTGGCGACAGGATACCGCAGCCTTGCTGGCATCCGCCGACCTGCTCGTATGCCCCTCACGCACGGAGCCCTTGGGGAACGTGATCATTGAAGCCTGGTCCGCCCGCTGTCCCGTTATCGCCGCCGCCGCGGATGGACCGCGCGAGCTGATAAATCCCGGCGAGCATGGCATCCTGGTGCCTCCGGAGAATCCGGACGCCCTGGCGGATGCGATCCGCGCCCTTCTGGGCGATCCGGGCCGGGCGGCCCATCTGGCGACCGCCGGCCGTGACCGCTACGAAACGGCGTTTGCCGAGGCGCCGGTGGTGGCACGCTGGCGCAGCTTCCTGGCCCAAGTGGGGGCCCAAGGGGGGAAGGTCAGTGTGGAGAAAACCAGGGCAGAGAAAACGCGTGTGGAGAACCAAGCCTGAATGTGCGGCATCGCCGGCCTGATCCTGTCCTCCGCCGCGCCGCCTCCGGACCCGGGATTGCTCTCGCGCATGATCCGCGCGCTGGCGCACCGGGGACCGGACGGCAGCGGCCACATCGTGGTCGGCCGCGTCGCGCTGGCGCAGAACCGGCTGGCCATCATCGACCTGCAAACCGGCGATCAGCCGCTGTTTTCCGGCCCTGCGACGCTGGTGGCCAATGGCGAGATCTACAATTACCGGGAGCTCCGGGCCGAGCTGGGTGAGGAGCACTTCGCGACCCACAGTGATTGCGAGCCGGCGCTGCTGCTATGGCGCCGCGACGGCCCGGCCTACGCGCCACAGCTGCGCGGCATGTTCGCCATCGTAATCCATGAGCGTGGCGCGCGCACGATCACGCTGACGCGGGACCCTTTCGGCATCAAGCCGCTCTATACCGTGCAGACTGCAGATGGGCTGGCCTTCGCCTCGGAGCCGCATGCGTTGCTCGATGCCGGCCTGGTGCGCCGGCAATTGCGTCCCGCAGCGCGGGATGAGTTGCTGCAACTGCAATTCACGACAGGATCGGAGACGATTTTCGAGGGGATCAGCCGGCTTCTGCCCGGCGAGACGATCACCTGCGCCGAAGGACACATAATCGACCGCGTGCGTCAGCCAGCCTTGCCCGAAGGCGGACCCGAGCCGATCGACGAAGCAAGCGCCCTGGAGCGCCTCGATCGCGCACTGGAGGAAAGCGTCCTGCTCCATCAGCGCAGCGACGTTCCGTACGGGATGTTCCTCTCCGGCGGCGTGGACAGCTCGGCGCTGCTCGCGATGATGGCCCGGCTGAACAACCAGCCGGTGCTGGCCTTCACCGCGGGGTGGGATGTGGATGGCGCCGATGATGAGCGCGAGCATGCTGCCCTGGTGGCTAAGGCAGCCGGCGCCCAGCACGAGCCCGTCGAAATCACCGAAGCCATGGTGTGGGAACACCTGCCGGAAATCGTGGCGTGCATGGACGACCCGGCGGCTGACTACGCCATCATCCCTAGCTGGTTCCTGGCGCGGCGGGCGCGGGAAGACGTGAAGGTGGTGCTGGCCGGCGAAGGCGGCGATGAGCTGTTCGGCGGCTATGGACGCTACCGGCGAGCGATGCGGCCGTGGTGGCTTGGCGGACGCGTGATGCGGGCGCGCGGCAACTTCGACAAGTTGAATGTGCTGCGCAGGCGCCCGACCGGATGGCGGGACGGCTTCGCCGCGAGCGAAGCCCGCGCAGTCGACGGCGGACGGACACGACTGGCCGCGGCTCAGGCAGCCGATGTCGCCGACTGGCTTCCTCACGACCTGCTCCTGAAGCTGGACCGCTGCCTGATGGCGCATGCCGTCGAGGGCCGGACGCCGTTTCTCGACCCCGGTGTAGCCGCCGCCGTGTTCCGGCTGCCGGACGAGCTGAAACTGCGGGGCCGGACCGGAAAATACCTGTTACGGCGCTGGCTGGAGAAGCACCTGCCGGAAGCGGCGCCATTCGCGCCGAAACGCGGCTTCACCGTGCCGGTGGGCGCGTGGATCAGCGGCCAGGCGGCGCGACTTGGACCTCTGGTGGCCGCTCAGCCGGGCGTTGCGGAGCTGGCCGAGGCGCAGAAGGTGGAGGCGCTGTTCCGCAAGGCGGAGGAGCCGCGGGCCGGTTTCGCCACCTGGCTGCTGCTGTTTTACGCGCTGTGGCACCGGCGGCACATTATCGGGCTGAAACCCGCAGGGGATGTTTTCGATACGCTGAGTGCGAAGTAGAAGGCGCTTCCAATGCAAGCACACTACGATCTTATCATCCGCAACGGCACCTGCGTTCTCCCATGGGGTATGGAGGAAACGGATGTCGGCGTGCTGCGGGGCAAGGTAGCCGAGCTTGGCATTCCGTCATCCGCGACGGCCGATAACATCTTCGATGCGCGGGGGCTGCACGTGCTGCCCGGGCTGATCGACAGCCACGTGCATCTGCGCGATCCCGGGGACAAGACGGTCGAAACCATCCCGACCGGCACGAAGGCCGCCGTGCTCGGCGGGCTTGCTGCCGTCTTCGACATGCCGAACACCGCGCCGTCTATCACCGACGCGGCTCGGCTCGCCTGGAAGCAGGAATATGTCGAGCGCGAGTCGTGGTGCGACATCGGCCTTTATGTCGGCGGGACCAAGACGAATATCGGCGAGCTCGCGGCACTGGAAACCGGACGCGGTGTGTGCGCGATAAAGATCTTTGCCGGATCATCGACCGGCGATCTGTTGGTAGAGGACGACGAACATCTGGAACGCGTCATGCGCGCCGGGCGTCGCCGCATCGCCTATCACAGCGAAGACGAGTACCGCCTGCAGGACCGCAAGAGCATGTTCAAACGTGGCGATCCGTATCGCTGTCACATGGAATGGCGGGATGTGGAAACGGCCTTTCTGGGTACCCGTCGCCTGATGGCGCTCGCACGCGCGACCGGCCGGCCAGCACATATTCTGCACGTATCGACGGCGGAGGAGCTTGAGTACCTCAAGGACTTCCGCGACGTCGCTACGTGCGAACTGCTGGTCAATCATCTCACACAGATCGCACCCGAGGCGTACGAAACGCTGCGAGGTTACGCGGTGATGAACCCGCCGATCCGGGACCAGCGGCACCATGACGCCGCCTGGCGTGCCATTCAGGACGGCACGGTGGATACGGTCGGATCCGATCACGCGCCGCATTCGCGCGAAAAAAAGGAACTGCCCTGGCCCGACACCGCCGCCGGCCTGACCGGCGTTCAAACGATTGTGCCAGTGATGCTCGATCATGTGAACGCGGGGCGGTTGTCTTTGGGACGCCTGGCCGATTTGATGTGCGCGGGACCGGCGCGGGTTTACGGCGTGGTCGGCAAGGGGCGGCTGGCAGCCGGCTTTGACGCCGATTTCACACTGGTGGACATGAAGCGCCAGTGCCGGATCGAGGAGTTTTGGATCGCCTCGCCCTGTGGCTGGACGCCGTTCGCCGGCATGCGTGTCACCGGCTGGCCGGCGGCCACGATCGTGCGCGGCATGGTGGTGATGCGTGAAGACGAGGTGTTTGGATCGCCAAAAGGTCGGCTGGTCCGGTTCCGTTAGGAACGCTGATAAAGGGGCAATGAAGATGCAGACAGCACTGCACACCATTCTGAAGCGGTTCGTCAGGATGGGACGGCTTACCGTGTTCTGGCCTGATGGTACGACCAGTATCTATGCCGGGCCGCCCGACTCTGGCCAGCAGGTCGCGTTCCGCCTGAAGGACAGGGGAACTGTCCAGCGCCTGGTGCTGACGCCCGCAGTGTCGTTCGGCGAGGCGTACATGGATGGATTACTGGAGCCGGAAGGTTGCAGCATTTACGACGTGCTGGATCTTGTTGTGACCAACCTCATGGCCGGCGGGAACAAGCACCCGATTGCCAGCATCCAAGCCGCCGTGCTGCGGGCGAAGCGCCGGATCGACCAGTACAATCCGGCGCCACGTGCGCGGCGCAATGTGGCGCATCATTATGATCTGAACGGGCGGCTATATAGTCTGTTCCTTGATCGCGACCGGCAGTATTCCTGCGCCTATTTCCCGCGTGGCGATGAAACGCTGGAGGAAGCCCAGATTGCGAAGAAGCGCCATATCGCGGCGAAGCTATGCCTCGACCGCCCGGACCTGAGCGTGCTGGATATCGGCAGTGGATGGGGCGGCCTTGCGCTGACGCTGGCCCGCGACTACGGGGCGCGCGTGCTAGGCGTTACGCTGTCAACCGAGCAGTTGAACGAATCCCGCGCACGGGCCGAGGCGGAAGGACTGGCGGACCGCGTGCGCTTTGAATTGCTGGACTACCGATCGGTCCAGCAGCGCTTCGACCGGATCGTTTCGGTCGGCATGTTCGAGCATGTCGGGGTGGGGCATTACAAGCAATTCTTCGAAACCGTGGCGCGTTGCCTGGACCCTGATGGGGTTGCGCTGCTGCACGCCATTGGCCGCAACGAAGTTCCCGGTGTCAGCAACCCATGGATCAACAAATACATCTTCCCGGGCGGCTACTGTCCTGCTCTGTCCGAGGTTCTTCCGCGGATCGAAAAATCGCGTCTGCTGGTCACAGATATTGAGATCCTTCGGCTGCACTACGCCGAGACCCTGCGGAACTGGCGCCGGCGGTTCGCGGCGAACCGCGACACGATCGCGGCGATCTACGACGAGCGCTTCTGCCGGATGTTCGAGTTCTATCTTGCCGGCGCCGAGCTTTCGTTCCGTCGCGAAAACATGATGGTGTTCCAGATCCAGCTGACGCACAAGCAGGATGCCGTGCCGCTGACGCGGGATTACATCACCGCAAACGACAACGCCGCTGCGCCGGCGGCGCAGCAGCGGACGTCGGAGCTCAGGCGCTCAACATAGGAAGCTGCTCAGGCCTTATAATACCGCTTGGCGGCCCTTATCGCGTCCTTCAGTGCCGTATCCGGCGTGGCAGCTCCGGTGACGGCCTTAGCGAACATGTCCACCAGCACCCAGTTGTCCAGAACGGCGCCCGCGGCGGCAGTGATCGGGCCCTTGTAGCCGTCGTAAAACGGTGTCTCCATCGCCGTGCGATAGACCGCCAGCTTCGGGTCGGACGTCCAGATCGCGCTCTGCGAGTAAGCCTTCAGCGGCTGCGACCAGTAACCAAGACAGCCGCTCAACCATTTGTCGTATTGTGGGGCTTCCATCATGAAGCGCAGATACTCCTTCGCCGCATTCGGGTATTTCGTGTAATGAAAAACCATTGCGTTCAGCGTAAGTGCTGATTCGGGCGGCGCCTTCGCCGCGCCCATCGGCATAATCGCGTGATTGGTATCCGCGGCCCGTTCCTGCAGCTCCGGATCCTTGGAGTTCTTCAGCACATAATAGATCGAAACGCCGTTCTGGGTCAGCCCGATCTGGCCGGCGATATAAGCCTTGTTGTTGCTCGCTCCATCCCAGGCCATCGTGCCCGAAATCATTATCGGCTGCATTTCCTGCGCATATTCTATCGCTCGCCTGGTTTCCTGCGAATCAAGCGCAACTTTGCCCTGCTCATCGACCAGATACGCGTCGTGCGACCATAGCAGCCAGTTGGCGTAGCCCGGGGCGTCGCCGACCGCGTGGCTCAATGCAAAGCCGCACGGATGATCAATCTTCTTCAGGCTTTGGCAAAGCTGCAGGAACTGGTTCAGATCGCTCGGGATGGCATCGAAACCGGCCTGCTTGACCCAGGACATCCGATACACGCACGGGCCGGTCGATCCGCCCATCGGCAGTGCGATCCAGTTTTTGCCGTCCCACTTCCTTCCATACAATTCCGCAAGGCTGTACCAGCCGCCATAACGGGCGCCGAGGTATTCGGCGATATCCGACACCTCGATCAGCTTGCTGGTGAAAAGATGTGGATCGGGCCCGAAGCCGATGATCACGTCCGGGCCGGCATTGGTGTTGGCGGCGATGGCCGTCTGGGTCGGCATGTCCGGCCAGTTGACGAAATCGACCTTCGCCGGAACGCCGGTCTCATCCGTGAAGCGCCTGGTGTTTTCAAGGAAGATCATTTCGTCCGCGTCGACGTATTTGGTCGGACGCAGAATGTGCAGCCGGGCGCCTTGTTCGATCGGCAGCGAGGGCGGTTTCACGTCGGCAGCCGGGATCGCGGCGCCGGCGCGGCTCGCGCCCAATGCGGCCGCTGCAATCAATCCACCACCCAGTTCCAGCGATTGGCGCCGCGTCAATGCTTGCACTACGGTTCCTCCCGTATTTCCTTCCATCCAGACTGTCACCCGCGGTGTCCTGCCTCAAGGCCCACCACGGTCATCCCCGCTATCCACAGCTGTCCACAGGCTGGGCGTGTGTCGGCGCGCCGCTGACGGTAGTATGACGAACCCGTGAACTCCATCGATTCGCCCTTCCTTGGGTTATCGCAGCGGCTGCCACCCTCGAATGTTCAGGCAGAGCAGGCGCTGCTTGGCGCCCTGCTGGCGAACAACAAGGCCTATGAGAGGGTCTCGGAGTTCCTGATTCCGGAACATTTCGCCGATCCGATCCATGGGCGGATCTACCAGGCGATCGCCCGGCGCATCGAGGCCGGGCAGCTGGCCGACGGGGTGACGCTGCGAGCGGAGTTCGAGCACTCCGGCATTCTCGAGGAGGTGGGCGGCACAGCCTATCTCGCCCAGCTTCTGTCGGCGATGGTGGGGATCATCAACGCCGGCGAGTATGGCCGTGCAATCTACGATGCATGGCTGCGGCGGCAACTGATCGACGTTGGCGAGACCGTCGTCAACAACGCCTTCGGTGCAGACCCCGAGCTGGATGGCGCCTCCCAGATCGAGGCGGCCGAACAGCAGCTTTTTCAGCTCGCAACGGATGGCGGCACGGGCGGAGGGTTCGTCAGTTTCGAGCGCGCGTTGACGGAGGCCATACAAGGGGCTGAGCGGGCGTTCCGCCGTTCGGGGCACGTCTCGGGTCTGACGACCGGACTTCGTGACATGGACGCCAAGACCGGCGGGCTGCACCCGTCTGACCTGGTGATCCTGGCCGGGCGCCCGGGAATGGGTAAGACCGCCCTGGCGACAAAGATCGCGTTCGAGGCAGCCAAGGCGCTGGTCCGGGATGCGCAGCGTGACGATGCCGCCGCGGTATCCAGGCAGAGCGTCGCCCTGTTCTCCCTGGAGATGAGCGCGGAGCAGCTGGCCACACGCCTGCTCTCGGAAGAGGCGCGGATTTCCGGCGACCGGATCAGGCGCGGTGAAATCGGCCAGCGGGATTTTGACCGCTTCGTGCAGGTGAGCCGCGAAATCGCATCACTGCCGATCCAGATCGACGACACGCCGGCAATCACGCTTTCCGCACTGCGGACGCGGTGTCGGCGGCTGAAGCGCACGAAGGGGCTGGCCCTGGTGGTGATCGATTATTTGCAGCTGATGCGTCCTGCCGCCGGCACACGGCCGGAAAACCGGGTGCTGGAGATCAGCCAGATCACGCAGGGGTTGAAGGCGATCGCGAAGGAACTGGCGGTGCCGGTGCTGGCGTTGTCGCAGCTTTCGCGGGCGGTGGAGAACCGCGAGGACAAGCGGCCGCAGCTCGCTGACCTGCGCGAAGTCGGGAACGATCGAGCAGGACGCGGATAGCGTGACGTTCATCTATCGGGATGAGTATTATCTGAAGCAGCGCGAACCGAAACAGATGGCGTTCGATTCGGATGATAAGTTTCATGCGCAGCACGAGAAATGGCAGCGCGACATGGAGGCGGTGCACAACAAGGCGGAGCTGATCATCGCCAAGCAGCGGCACGGTCCCACGGGGAAGATCGACCTGTTCTTCGAGGCGGAGTTCACCCGCTACGCGGATCTGGATCAGGCACATAGCGGTGATGACTAGAGCGTGTTCAGGATGACTGAACACGCTCTGCACTCGTTCTCGCGAGCAGATTTACGCACTCCTGGAAATGCAAGCATTTCCAGTCAAGCGCGATCTGCTCTAGTGTCCCGAATCGGAAGTTAGCCATCGCGGATTGGCGCCCGATTCGGGACACTCGCTTTTGTGTTTTCTGTGGCTGCTTATCCCTCGTCCGCCGCAGAGTGCGGCGAACTTCGGGGGCAGGATACTAAATTCCCTTCCATATTCCTGCGTAAAGAAGCGCCGAGCTGAACGGGAGTTCCAGATGATCATTCGGGAATGGCGGGGCCGCGCATCATCTTCCAGACCTGGTGCCTACCCGGCGCATTTCCGGATGAATGTCCTACCTGAACTGGTGCGGCTCCCTGGATTCCTGGGGGGCCACCTCAGCAGGCGTAAGGTCGAGGCGATGATCGAGTTCCTGGTCCTGACCCGTTGGGAGTTGACCGACGCGATTCGTCATTTTGCCGGAGACGATATCGCGAAGGCCATCGTCGAACCAGGTGCTGTGGCCGCCCTGATCGACTTCGATTCGACGGTTCAACATTATGAGGTCCTTGAAGACGCGCCGCCTTCGACCAACACCCGCGCCTGGTGACCTTGCCTCTGGATCGTGGCGGATAATCTCATGCCGGAAATCCGGGGCGGGGCGGTTCTGGAGGTAAATCTAGACGCGATCATTGCCAATTGGGAGATTCTCCGGGCCAGGCATGCGTCGGGCCCGGTAGCCGGCGTAGTGAAGGCGGATGCGTATGGGCTCGGGGCGGAGCGGGTTGCGCCGGCGCTGTTCGCCGCCGGGTGCCAGCACTTCTTCGTCGCGTTGCCCGATGAGGCGATTGCGCTCCGGAATCGTCTGACCGGCGCCATGGTTGGGGTTCTGAATGGACTATTTCCCGGTGCAGCTTCGGACTATGCAGCCCACGATCTCGTTCCGGTCCTGGGATCGCTGGCCGAGATCGGGGAATGGTCGGCGGCGGCGCGGAGCCTGGAGCGGCGGCTGCCGGCTATTCTGCATGTTGACACCGGAATGGCGCGGCTGGGGCTGAGCATGCGCGAGGTCTCGACATTGGCGGAGGAGCGAAGCCGCTTTGCCGACCTCGATGTGCGCTACGTCATGACACATCTGGTTTCCTCCGAGCTTCCGGACGATCCGGTGAATGAACTGCAGCGCGGCCGTTTCGCAGCCGCCTGCGCGGCGCTGCCCAAAGCCCTGCGCAGTCTCGCGAATTCCTCCGGTATTTTCCTCGGCGAGGCGTTCGGATCGGACCTCGCCCGCCCCGGCGCGGCGCTCTATGGGCTCAACCCCACCCCCGGCCGCGCGAACCCCATGCGTCAGACGGTGCGGTTGCGAGCACGCGTGCTGGCGGTGCGGGAGATCGGGCCAGGCGACACCGTTGGCTACAACGCCACGTGGCGGGCGCGGCGGCTCAGCCGGATCGCCACCGCGGCCATCGGCTATGCGGATGGGTTGCACCGGTCCTTCTCGAACCGCGGGAGCGCAGTCTTTGACGGGCGGGCGGTCCCGCTGGTAGGGCGTGTGTCCATGGACCTCGCCACCTTTGATGTGACCGAGCACCCAGGTGTTCAACCGGGCGAATGGCTGGACCTGATCGGTCCCGGCCAGACGCCGGACGATGTGGCGGCCGCGGCCGGCACCAACGGCTATGAAGTGCTGACATCGCTGGGACGCCGGTTTCATCGGATTTATCGCGCCGCGTGAGCACCATTCTGGATGGCCTCGCCGCCATCGGGCGCGCGGCGTTTGCAGCTTGCCGGACCGCGGGCAGCCTGGTGCTGTTCGGGGTTTCCGGGCTTGGCCATCTCCTGCGCCCGCCATTCTACCTGCGCGTGTTCATCGGCGTGCTGATCGAAATGGCATTCTTCAGCCTACCGGTAGTGGCCCTGACCGCGATTTTCACCGGGATGGTGCTGGCGCTGCAGACCTATACCGGATTTTCGCGCTTCAACGCGGGCAGCGCCGTAGCCAATGTGGTGGTCATTTCCATCACGCGTGAGCTGGGGCCGGTTCTGGCGGGCCTGATGGTCGCGGGCCGGATCGGGGCCGCAACGGCGGCCGAGATCGGCACCATGCGGGTGACGGACCAGATCGATGCCCTGAGCACGCTCTCCACAAACCCGGTGAAGTACCTGGTCGCTCCGCGGCTGCTGGCCGGCGTGATCGCTCTGCCCTTCCTGGTCGTGGTGGCGGACATTCTCGGCGTGATGGGCGGGTTCATCGTTTCGAACCTCAAGCTCGGCTTCGGCATCAGCGCCTATCTGTCCAGCACGTTCAGTTTCCTTCGCACCAGTGATGTCGTCTCGGGGCTGGTGAAGGCGGCGGTGTTCGGGTTCCTGATCGCGCTGCTGGGCTGTTATCAGGGCTACCGCAGCCGGGGCGGCGCGCAGGGCGTCGGTTCCGCCACGACTTCCGCCGTGGTGTCGGCCTCCATCCTGATCCTGGCTTTCGATTACATCCTGACCGAGCTGTTTTTTACGCGATGAGCGACGCGGCTCCGAAGATCCGCATTCGCGGGCTGTCCAAGAGCTTCGGCGACAAGGTGGTGCTGGACGGGCTGGATCTGGACGTGATGCCGCACACATCGGTGGTCGTCATCGGCGGATCGGGCAGCGGCAAGTCGGTGCTGCTGAAATGCATCCTGGGCCTGATAGAGCCCGACGAGGGCGCGATTGAAATCGACGGACGCGACATTTTGCGTCTCCCCCGCGCGACGCGAGAAACCATGCGTGCGCAGATCGGCATGTTGTTTCAGAACGGCGCGTTGTTCGACAGCCTGCCGGTCTGGGAGAACGTCGCGTTCGGGCTGCTGGCGCGGCACACGATTCCCCGGCGGGAGGGGCGTGCGAAAGCTGAAGCCTATCTGGCGCAGGTCGGGCTCGGGCCGGAAGTGGGGCGGCTTTACCCGGCCGAGTTATCGGGAGGGATGCAAAAGCGGGTCGCGCTGGCGCGGGCCATCGCGGCGCAGCCCGACATCCTGTTTTTCGACGAGCCGACCACCGGACTTGATCCGATCATGGGCGCGGTCATCGACGGGCTCGTCGTCGACTGTGTAAAGCGGCTTGGAAGCACGGCCATCGCGATCACCCACGACATGGCGAGTGCGCGGCGGATCGGCGACCGCATCGCCATGCTGTACGAGGGCCGGATCGTCTGGCAGGGACCGCCATCGGCTCTGATGGAGAGCGGCAACGAGGTGGTGGATCAGTTCACGCACGGCCGGCGCGACGGGCCGATCCAGATGGCGCTGCGGCGCTAAAGCAGTTTCAGGCTGACTGTATCAGCTCGAAACGCTCTAATACTCATTGTTTTAGAGCAGATTCACGCGCTAATCTACGGCGCGCGCTTTGTAGCCTGGCTTCGCGGCGTCTGTTCATCGGCTCCCCGATGCCGGCTCAAGGACCGCGCCTCGGCCACCTGCCAGGCAATGAGCGCCGGAGCGCCGATTATTATATCCCTTGCCCGCCTCAGCAGCGACAGCCCCAACGACAGTTCGGCCGGCATGCCGAACAAATGACCAATGGCCACGTAAGCGGCTTCCTGCACACCGATGCCAGCCGGCACCAGGAACGCGACCGCCAGCGCCGCGGACAGCAGGCCTTCGATCGCCATGGCGGCAAGCACGCCGATGTGGCCACCCTGGAGGTGGTATGCCAGCCAGACCGTAACCCCGCCGCCGATCCAGCCGAGCAGATGCAGGCCGGCTGCGGCGCCCAGGCGCCTCGTGCGCGCGAGAATCGCCTCGAACTCATGCTCGACGGCGTCGGCACCCTTGGCGGCCGCGCTGCTGAATTGGCCCGCGATGCGCCGCCCGATGCTCCTGAACAACCGGTCGGCGTGCTTTTCGGCCCAGATCAGCGCCGCCGCGCCCAGCGCCACCAGCGCAACGCCACCGGCCAGCGGCCCGGTCAGCGACGAGTTCGGCGAGCGCGCCACCAGCATGATGAAACCAAACAGGATGAACGGCAGTTCGCCCACGAACTCAGCCGTCACATCGGCGAGCGAGGAGGCGATCGCCCTGGGCCACGGAATGCCCGCCAGCATGACCGCGCGCGCGCCGAAAGCGAGTTCCACCGACTTCAGAGAACGGCAGGATATTGGTGCCGCCCTCGCGGACAAGCCGGCCAAACACCAGAGCACCAAAACGTCCGTGCCGGCAAAGCAGTCGCCAGGCTTCCGCAAGCACGATGAAAACCAAAAACTGCCAGCCCACCAGGACTGCGAAGCCGATCCACCCGACCGAGGTGACGGCGTGGACCACCTTGCCGGCGCCGAGCCAGACCACGAGGCCGATGCCCAGCCCGACTCCCAGTATCGCGAGCAGAATGGACGCGCGCTTCATGGCCGGTCAGGAACGCGGTTGCACGCACTGGCGTTCGGGGCTTGCCTGCCGGCCAGCGGTGCGCGACCGTTTCTCCCCGAAATGGGAGGTCTCCGATGGATCAGGCTGTGACCCCGCCTGCGGCGCGTATCTGGCCCCATGACCTGACCCGGGTTCCGTTCTGGGTCTATCAGCAGCGCGACATCCTCGATCTGGAGCAGAAGCGGGTCTTTGAAGGCCCGGTCTGGAATTTTCTGTGCCTTGAAAGCGAGATCGCCGGCCCGGGGGACTGGCGCGCAACACATGTCGGCCGGATGCCTGTTCTGGTCGTGCGGACAGAAGACGGCTGCATCGCCGTGTTCGAGAATCGCTGCGTTCATCGCGGCGCCCTGATCTGCTTCGATGAAGCTGGCAAAGGCGCCAAGGATTTCACCTGCGTTTATCACAGCTGGCGATACGATCTTTGCGGCACGCTCCGCTCGGTCGCGTTCCAGCGCGGCGTGAACGGCAAGGGCGGCCTGCGCCCCGACTTCCGGCCGGAGCAGCATGGCCCGCGAAAGCTGCGCGTTACCACTCTGTGCGGGATTGTGTTCGGCACCATGTCGTCCCAGACTCCGGATATTGAAACCTATATCGGCCCGGAGGTTCTTGCACGTATCAGGCGGATTGCCGGCAAAAAGATGGAAATTATCGGCCGGTTTACCGAGGTGCTGCCGAACAACTGGAAGCTATACGCCGAAAACGCGCGGGATACGTATCATGCTTCGCTGCTGCACGTATTCTTCGCCACATTCCGCATCAACCGGCTGAGCCAGCGCGGCGGCGTGGTTGTCAGTCCCGCCGGCGGTAGCCATGTCTCGGAGACTTTCGCACCTGACAAGGCGACCGACGACGCCTATGCCGGCCTGCGATCGGTGGACGATGAGCTCCGCCTGTCGGATCCGCGCCTGCTCGATGCGGTGGATGAGCATGGAGATGGCATTCAACAGCAGATCATCACCGTGTTTCCGAATTTCGTCCTCGCGCGGACCCGCAATGCGCTCGCCGTGCGGCACTTCCTGCCGCGCGGTGTTGGGAAGGCGGATTTGCACTGGACCTATTTCGGCTATGCGGATGACACGCCGGAACTGCGCGCCAGCCGGCTGCGCCAGCTGAATCTGACCGGGCCCGCCGGTTACATCTCCTTGGAAGACGGATGCATCGGCGGTTTCGTTGAACGAGGTGCAGCTGTCGCTTCGGATGAATTCGAGATGCTCGAGATGGGCGGAGAGGGAACGGAAAGCCAGCCCGGGCGCGCCAGCGAGACCGCCATACGCGGGTTCTGGAAGCAATGGCGCGACCTGGCGGGGATCTGATGGACGCGGGTGAGACACTGCTGCGCATCGCGCGCCTGAACAGTGAATATGCGGCCGCGCTCGACGCCGGCAGGCTGGAGCAGTGGCCGGATTTCTTTACCGAGAACTGCCTTTACAAGATTACAACCGCTGCGAACGAGCGCAACGGTTATGCGGCGGGCATCGTCTATGCCGACAGCCGGGCGATGCTGGCGGACCGCGTGCTGGCTTTGCGCAAGGTGAACATCTACGAGCGGCAGAGCTACCGGCACATTATGGGCATGCCGATGATTTCCACGGAGAACCAGGGCCAGGTTACCGCCGAAACCTCGTTCGTCGTAATTCGCACGATGCGCGATGGACAAATGGACCTGTTCGCCGCCGGCCTCTACCGGGACCAGATCGACGTCGCTTCATTACGCTTCGCGCAGCGCGTGGTGGTCTGCGACAGTTCACGCTTCGACACGCTCCTGGCCATCCCGCTCTAAAGCCCCCCTGCTCTTGTCGCGGAGAAGTCGCGGGGTTAGTGTCCTGCCCCCGAAGTTCGCCGCACTCTGCGGCGGACGGAGGGGATAAGCAGGCCACTGAAAACAAGCAGCTGGTGTCCCGAATCGGCCGCTATTCCACAATCGCGAACTTCCGATTCGGGACACTAGTGGTCCGGCCCGCCAGACCATGCCGGCACCTCAGGAGGAAACAATGGCCTACGCATCACGTCGCGGTTTTCTCGCCGGTTCGGCGGCCCTGATCGCGTCCTCAGCCATCGCGCGCGCCGACGAAGTGAAGCCGCGCGTCACCGCCATCTCCCAATGGTCGGCCGGCAGCGACGGCGCCGCAATCAGCGCCCTCGGCAAAGTGTTCGAGGAGCATGGCGGCATCTGGCAGCACAACCCGGTGCCCGGCTTTACCACCGAAATGATGAACAAACTGCGGGCGGAGATTCTTGCGGGCGATCCGCCCGCCGTGGCGCAGCTCAAAGGACCGGAAATCGCCGCCTGGTCGAAGATCGCACCAACCGTCGATATATCGCCCTGGGTCAAGGCCGCGGATTTCGAATCAAAGGTGCCGGTGGAGCTGGCAAAAAGCTGCCAGCCGGGGGGACACTGGATCGCGCTGCCGCTACAAGTGTACCGCATCAACACGCTGTTTCTGTCGGCCAAGGGAATGGAGCGCGCCAAGCTGACGAAGGCGCCGGCGAGTTGGGCGGAGTTCAACGAAGCCGCCACAAAGATGCAACAGGCCGGCATGATCCCGCTGGCCAATGGCGGTGTCCGCTGGGACGACGGCATGAAATGGGAGATCGCGCTGGCCGGCATCAGTCCGGACACCTATCGCCAGGCGGTCATGCAGCTCGATACCGAGGCGCTGAAGAGCAAGGAGGTTCTGGCCGCCTTCGAGCAAACGCGAAAGTTCGCCAACTGGATGAACCCGAATATTGCTGCCCAGAGCTGGTCGGTGAATTTGCCCGCCTTCATGAAGGGCGATATGGGCATGGTCCTGATGGGCGGCTGGGCACAAGGAAATCTGCTCCGCGCCGGCGCCACCCCAAACGACTTCTCCAGCGGCCCTGCTCCGCAGGAGAACGGGCCGCCGTGTTTCGACCTGAACGCCGACTGCTTCATCTTCTGGAAGCAAAAGGCCGCCGATCTGCAGGCGGGACAGAAACTCTTCGCCGAGCTGGTGATGCAGCCCGCCGTAGAGGAGATGTATTCGAAAATTACCGGCTCCATCCCCGCGCGCACAGACGTTGATCTCAGCGCACAGGGCTTCCTCGACGGGCAGCGCAACTCGGCTGAGAACCTGCGCAACGCGATTGCCGAAAAACGGGTGGTACTCAGCCTTGCGCATAATATGGCGCAGCCGAACGGGATGACGGCAGCCATGATCGATGTTCTGACCGAGTACGTGCATAACAGCCACATCCCCGCCGCCGAGGGGCAGAAGCGCCTGGTCGCCGCCGTGGAGAACAGCCAGTAAGCGCGTGGCCGCCGACACGTCATTACCGGCTTCGCTGCGCCGCGACCCCACGGGCGCAGGGCAGGCTGGACATTTGCGGCGTTCCTGGCGCGACCGGATATGGAGTGGCCTGGCACAGGTTGCGATCTGGGTGCCACTGCTGATTGCCGCGGGACATGTGGTCCTTTTCACCGCGTGGACCACATGGGTTTCTTTCACCCCTTCCACCCTGCTTCCTGAGTATTCGTGGATCGGCCTGCGCAATTACCGCACGCTGGTGCGCACGCCCAATTTTCAGATCGTGTACACCAACCTGGTGATATACGGGATCGGTTTCGTCGTACTTACCATGGCCGTCGGACTTGTCCTGGCCATTCTCCTCGACCAGCGCGTGCGCGGAGAAAATGTCCTGCGCACCATCTTTTTGTATCCGCTCGCGGTATCGTTCGTTGTCACCGGCACGGTCTGGAGCTGGCTGCTGAACCCGGGACTGGGTGTCCAAAAGCTGGTTCAGGGGTTCGGATGGACCGGATTTCGTTTCGACTGGATCGTGCAGCCGGACAAGGCAATTTACACGCTGATCTTCGCCGGCGCCTGGCAGGGCGCCGGATTTGCGATGGCGCTGTTTCTGGCCGGATTGCGCTCAGTTGATGCCGACCTGATCAAAGCAGCCCAGATCGACGGCGCCGGGCCCTGGCGCACCTACCGGCGGGTGGTGCTGCCGACCATCTGGCCGATTTCCCTCACCGTGCTCTTCATCCTGCTCCAGTTCGCGATCAAGACCTATGACCTTGTTCGTGCACTAACCGGCGGCGGCCCCGGCATTTCCACGACCCTGCCGGCCGTGGTGGTTTACGACTTCATGTTCCAGCGCAGCGAGCTCGGCCGCGGGTCCGCGGCCGCGGTGCTGATGCTGCTGTCACTGGTGGTGGTTTTCATCCCGTACGGCATTTACCTGCGCTGGCGTAAGCGGCAGCTGGCCCGCGCGTGAAGCGGCTTCTGATTTATGCAGTGCTGATCGTCCTGGCGCTGCTGTTCGTCGTGCCGCTCGCGGTGGTGATATTGAATTCGCTGCGGACGGGCCAGGAGATTGCGTCCACCTCCATGATCGGCTGGCCACGTCACCTCGCTTTCAGCAACTACGCCGAGGCCTGGGACCGGTTCTGCATGGCGGAGCACTGCTGGGGCATCGAGCCCTACATGCTGAACTCACTGGAGATGGCGATCCCCGCCACGATCATCTCCACGATACTTGGCGCGCTGGCCGGCTATTCGATCGCCCTGTGGCGTTTCCCAGGCGATCAGCTTGTCTTCGGCATTGTCACGCTGGGAATATTCCTGCCGGAGCAGATGAAACTGATCCCCTGGGTGGTAGTGCTGCGCGATCTCGCTCTGATTAATACGATCGCCGGCCTGGTGTTGATCCATGTCGTGCAAGGGATGGCGTTCACCACCCTGTTCTGCCGCAACTACTACGTCGGTATCCCGCAGGATCTGCTGAAGGCAGCACGTATCGATGGCGCCGGTTTCTTCCGCGTCTTCTGGCGCATCGTTCTGCCGCTCTCGCCGCCGATCCTGATTGTAACCGTGATCTGGCAGTTCACCGGCATCTGGAACGAGTTCCTGTTCGGCGTGACATTCACCCAGGGCGGCCAGCAGCCGGTCACGGCGGCGCTGATCGCGTTGTCCGCTGCCATCACCAGCGAGCCGCAGTATGGTGTGCAGAGCGCCGCGGTGCTGATCGCCGCCCTTCCGACGCTGCTCGTGTATCTGGTTGGGGGTCGCTACTTCCTGCAGGGCCTCACCGCCGGGGCGGTGAAATGAGGGTCGGCCCGCCTTGAGCAAACCCCCGTGCCGGGATAGCACAGCGGCATGCTCAATCAGCGCACAGCCGTGGTTTTCGATCTGGGCGGGGTCCTGATCGACTGGAACCCGCGCCACCTCTATCGCAAGCTGATCCCGGATGAAAACGAGATGGAGCGCTTCCTCAGTGAGGTGTGCTCCCCGGCATGGAATCTGGAGCAGGACCGGGGACGGAGTTGGAATGAGGCGACGGAGTTGCTGTGCAGGGAGCATCCCGGGAAGGAGGAGCTGATCGGGGCCTATCGCGCGCGATGGACGGAAATGCTGGCAGGGCCAATTCCCGGCAGCGTGGAAATTCTGCGGGAGCTCAAGGATCGCCACACACCGCTTTATGCACTGACCAACTGGTCGGCCGAAACGTTCGCCCAAGCGCGGGAAATGTATGACTTCCTCGGATGGTTTCGCGGCGTGATCGTCTCCGGCGAGGAGCGGATCGTCAAACCCGACCCGGCGATATACCAACTGCTATGCGAAAGAAACGGCCTGCAACCACGTGATCTTGCCTATATCGATGACAACCCGAAGAACGCGGCGGCAGCATCGGATCTGGGCATGCATGGAATTCACTTCACAACACCGCAGGCCTTGCGGCGCGAGCTAACCGCAATCGGCCTGCTGGAGGGCTGACCGATGGGGCCACGTGTCGATCCCGTCGCGTCGGACACAAAGATCCCGCCGCATGCCGATGTTGTGGTAATCGGCGGCGGCATCATCGGCGTCAGCGCAGCCTGGGCGCTTGCCCGCAAAGGCGTATCCGTCGTTCTGTGCGAAAAAGGCGAAATCGCCGGCGAGCAATCCAGCCGCAACTGGGGCTGGTGCCGCAAGACGGGGCGCGACCCGCGGGAGATTCCCCTCATCATGGAAAGCCTCCGGCTCTGGCAGACGATGAACGAGGCGGTCGGAGCCGAGACCGGCTTTCGCGTTACCGGCATCGCTTATCTGTGCGAGACCGAGGCAGACGAGGCGCGGCGCGCACGCTGGCTCGAATATGCGCGGCCATATCAGCTCGACACGCGCATGATCGGCCAAGACGAAGTGGCCGCGCTGTTCCCGCAGGCCACAACCCCATTCCGTGCCGCGCTGTATACGCCCAGTGACGGGCGCGCCGAGCCGCAAAAGGCGGCGCCCGCGATCGCCGAGGCTGCGCGAACTCTCGGCGCCACGATCCTGACGGGCTGCGCCGTGCGTGGACTCGATCAGCAGGGCGGCAAAGTTTCAGGCGTCGTGACCGAAAAAGGCACCATCGCCTGCAACGCTGTCCTGCTGGCGGGCGGCGCATGGTCGCGTCTGTTTTGCGGAAATCACCGTGTTCCGCTGCCGCAATTGAAAGTGCGCTCTTCCGTGCTGCGCACCGAGCCGCTGGAAAACGGACCCGAAACCGCTGCCAGCGGATCGGGTTTCGCCTTCCGCAAACGGCTCGACGGCGGGTACACGATCGCCAATCTGAACGCCAGCGTGACGGAGGTCGTGCCGGACAGTTTTCTGCTCGGTCACCGCTTCCTTTCTCTGTGGCGTTCCGGACAGGCGACCGTGCGGGTGCGGATCAGCGGGCGCTTCCTCGAGGAAGCACGAACCAAACGCCGCTGGCGGATGGACGAGCCCTCGCCCTTCGAAGCCGTGCGCGTGCTCGATCCGTATCCGCTGGAACGGGTCAACAATCAGGCATTGACGGCGCTCCGGCAGGCCTTCCCCTTCTTCGGGAAGGTACGCGTCGCCCAGCAATGGGCTGGGATGATCGACGTCACCCCGGATGCTGTGCCGGTGATTTCGCCCGTGTCATCGATGCCAGGATTCTTTATCGCTACCGGCTTTTCGGGCCACGGCTTCGGGATCGGTCCAGCGGCAGGCCGGCTGGCGGCGGACCTTGTCACCGGCGATCAGCCCATCGTGGACCCGGCACCGTTCCGGCTGGAACGATTCCTTGACGGCTCGAAACCACAGCCGATGCAGGGAGTATGAATGCACAAGATCCTTCTCACCGGCTTCGAGCCATTCGATGGCGACACGATCAACCCATCTCTGGAAGCGATCCGCCTGCTCGCCTCGTTCCGGCCCGAAGGCGTGCGCATCGTGGTCGCGCCGCTGCCCGTGTCGGCCCGCCACATCCAGGGCGTCTTGCGCGAGATACTGAACGAACACCGCCCCGACGTGGTGATTGCGGTCGGCCAGGCCGGCGGCCGCGCCGAGATGTCGGTCGAGCGGATCGCGATCAACGTCGATGATTTCCGCATCCCTGATAACGAGGGTGAACAGCCGGTGGATGACCCGGTGGTAGCAGGCGGCCCGACCGCCTATTTCTCCACTTTGCCGATCAAGGCGATGGTGCGGCGCATGCGTGAAGCCGGGGTGCCTGCGCAAGTCTCGCAAACCGCCGGAACTTTCCTTTGCAATCACGTTTTCTATTTGCTCCGCCATCTGGCGGAGACGGAGTTTCCAGGCATGCGCGCCGGCTTTATCCATGTGCCGTTATTGCCAGAGCAGGCGGCGCGGGGTTCGGCACAATGCAGCATGTCGCTGGATACAATCGTAACCGGGTTGAAGGTGGCGATTGAAACCGCCCGGGACGTCACGAGCGATATACGCGTCAGCGAGGGCCAGACGAACTGAACGGAGAACAACATGCCGGTCACGACGAAATACGTCTTCATCGTCAGTATGGACGTGGCTGCCGAGAAGGAGGCGCTCTTCAACGAGGTCTACGACCGTGAACACGTGCCAAACCTGATGAAGGTGCCGGGGGTTCGCGCCGTCATCCGGCTGCGCACAGAGCCGGCAGGCTTCACCATTGGCGGCCAGAAGAGGCAACTCACCGGTGAGGGGCAACCGAGGTACATGGCGATCTACGAGATCGACAGCCCCGATGTTCTTACGAGCGCGGCATGGGCCGAAGCGGCAGAATTGGGCCGCTGGCCGACAGAGGTCCGGCCCCACACGAGCAACCAGCACCACGTCCTGCGGAAGGTGATCTGAGCAGGATTGGGGCAGACTGGTTTAGCAGAATTAGTAAAAATATTCAGACTTGTCTCCCGAGCGCCTTGATGTGATTCACGCCTAAGTGGTGCAGGTTTCCCCCTGCCCGCGAGATGGGGTGAATTCTATCATTCAGCTTCGAATGGGCTGCGGCTGAATGGTGCTCACTTTGGTGACGCGGCGAGGTCCCATAATGCTGGACGCCGTAAGGAACCTTCGCCGCTGCACATCTCGTCACAGACCAACTCAGTCCATGTGATATGGCGGCGTGATATGGCGGCGAATAAGCCCGCGCCGAAGAAGGCGAAGGTCATTTTGATCACTCGCGCAAATACGGGCGGAATGTACACGTTACAGCGAGGATCGTCCTGAGTCTCCATCGATTGGCCATGCCATGCGAATTGGGCCATGCGAATTGGCAGTCGCTCCTTTAACGGATCAAGGTTGCGGATCGTGAGATATCGCGGCACCCAACTGCGTGCCCAACCCGATCAGGCTGCGTCAGGCAAGCGGGACGGCCGCTTCGGCGGCGGCGCGGCGCAATGCCGCATCGAAGGTGGCCAGCGGCAGCCTCCGGCGAATGGCGAGTTCCAGGTAGGCGGCGTCGTACAGGCTCAACCCGCGCCGCTCGGCCACATCGGCGATGGTGTTCCACGACCGCGCAGGGGTTTCCGTGTCCAGATCGAACGGCAGCCGGGCTAGGTGGCCAAGGGCTGCCCGGCGCTCCTCGCCGGTGATCAGGAGGCGACGCTGGGCGACCAGCAACGCATTGCCGATCTCCACCGGCCAGAAGACCGGCACGACCGCCCTCTGGCGGACCACCTGGACCAGCAGGGCATCCGCGAGTTCAGAGTTGTCTTCAGGCAGTACGGCGGCGATCGCGACCGACGCGTCCAGCACCATGGGTGGCTTCAGCGCCGCCCTTCGTCTCGCATCGCGCGGATGTCCTTCTGCGTCACGCGAACGCCACCGGTGGCGAGCCTCTCCCGCATGCGGGACAGTTCCTCCAGTGCCTTGAGCCCCCGGGCGGCATCATGGCCACGCGGTTCCGGAACCAGCCGCGCAATCGGATTGCCGTGTCGCGTGATGACGATTTCCTCCCCATGCTCGACCCGATCAAGCAGGCTGGAGAGACGAGCCTTAGCGTCGTAGGCGCCGATGGTGGTAAGGGCGTCTGCCATGGTTGCTACTTAGACCGGTCTGCCGACCAGTTCAACCCAGATCCCGCTCTATTCAGTGTAGATCATCTTCCTGGTCATCCCGCCATCGGCGACAAACTCCGCGCCGGTGATGAAGCCGCTTTGCGGTCCCAGCAGGAACGTCGCAAGCGTGGCAATATCCTCAACCTTGCCGACACGCCCCACCGGATGCTGCGCATGGTCCTCGGCGGAAGGCTCCGGACCCTTGGTCAGTATCCACCCCGGGCTGATGCAGTTCACGCGCACCTCGGGCCCCAGGCTGATCGCCAGCGCATGAGTAAGTGCAACCAGCCCGCCCTTGGATGCAGCATAGGCCTCGGTGTTCGGCTCCGACATGTGCGCCCGGGTAGAAGCAATCGTCACCACCGCACCGCGCGCAGCCCGCAACATCCGCTCCGCGGCGCGGACCAGCAAAAACGTGCTGGTCAAATTGGTTGCAATCACCTGCGACCATTCGGCAAGACTGAGTCCGCCAATCGGCTTGCGGATCATGATCCCGGCATTGCAGACCAGCGCATCCAGCCGGCCCTCCTGCTCGGCAACACCGGCAATCAACCCGGCAACGGAGGTTTCGTCCGAAACATCGCAGCGCACCGCACGGCCATTCGTCGGAGCAGGCCCGTCGTCCCGGTCGGCCGCGACGACAACGAATCCGTCACCCGCCAGGCCCGCGGCAATCCCCGCACCGATCCCACTTGCCGCACCGGTCACAATCGCAACCTTCTGCATCGGTCACCCTTCCCCCTTTGGCAGTTGGTCGCGCAGCACGCGGGCGGGGACCTCCTCCACCGCGCCGCGCGGCAACACACCCAGCTGAAACGGCCCGTAGGCGACACGGATCAGGCGCGTCACCGCAAGGCCCAGATATGCCATCACGCGTCGCACTTCTCGGTTGCGGCCCTCACGCAAACTTACCGTCAGCCAAGCGTTGTCGCCCTTCTTCGCGTCCAGCCCGGCGTCGATCGGGCCGTAAGAAACGCCTTCGATCGTCACCCCCTTTGCCAGCCTCGCCAGGGCGCGCTCGTCCGGCAAACCATGCACCCGCACGCGATATCGCCGGAGCCACCCTGTGGACGGCAGTTCCAGCCGCCGGGCAAGTTCGCCGTCATTGGTCAATAACAGCAGCCCCTCGCTGGTGAGGTCGAGCCGCCCGATGCTGATGAGCCGCGGTAATCCCGGCGGCAGATTGTCGAACACGGTCGACCGGCCCTGCGGGTCGCGGTGCGTGGTCACCAGTCCGGCCGGCTTGTGATAGCGGAACAGCCGCGTGCGTTCAGGGGCTTCGACGACCCGGTTATCGATCCGGACGATATCGCCCGAGTCGACGAAGGTCGCCGGATGAGTGACGGGCTGATTGTTAAGCTTCACCCGGCCGTCGGCGATAAGCTTCTCGGCGTCGCGCCGGCTGGCCACACCGGCGCGGGCGAGCCATTTCGCGATGCGTTCCCCTGTGTCGCCTTCCCTCACCGGCAGGCGGCGATGAGGGCATCGAAGATGCGGCGGTCACCTGGGTCGATGAAGTATTCCGGGTGCCACTGCACGCCGATGCAGAATTGGTGTGCGGGATCCTCGATGCCTTCGATGACGCCATCGGGAGCTATCGCGTTGATCACGCCTCGGCCGGGTGTGCGCACGGCCTGATGATGCGCCGAGTTCACCCGCATTTCGGATGCGGCGACGATCCGGTGCAGCACCGTGCCGGGGGTGAGGGCGACCGCATGACCCGATTCGTGCCGGGGATTGAGCTGCTCATGTTCGAGGGCGCTGGGGATCGCATCGGGGATGTGCTGGATCAGCGTGCCGCCGAGTGCGACGGCCAGAAGCTGCTCGCCGCCGCAAATTCCCAGCACGGGCTTGCCCCGCGCCATCGCACCTTTGGTCAAGCTCAACTCGGCGGCGGTGCGGCCCTCCTTCAAGGTTACCGTCGCGTGGCGGTTGCCATCCCCATACAGGCCTGGGTCCACGTCGAAAGCGCCACCGGTGACGACCAGAGCGTCGATTTGGTCGAGATAGGCGCCCGCGAGATCCGGATGATGCGGCAACGCTATCGGCAGGCCGCCCACCGCGACGATTGCCTCGGCGTAGTTCTGCCGGAGCGCGTACCAGGGATATTTGGAGTAGCCGCCCGGCTGCTCCGAATCCAGCGTGACCCCGACCACCGGAACTTTGCTCATGCGGGCTTGCTAGACCGGGCAGACTGCGACGGGCAAGCTTGAACCATGTCTCCGATGGAAACGGCACTGGCGGAAGCGAGAGCTGCGGCCGGCCGCCACGAAGTGCCGGTGGGCGCGGTCGTTGCGGCGGCCGATGGCACGGTGCTGGCTCGCGCAGGGAACCAGGTGGAGGCGCGCGGCGATGCGGCGGCCCATGCCGAATTGCTGGCGCTGCGTGCTGCGGCGGCGGTGCGCGGACAGGGGCGGCTGCCGGATTGCGATCTGTTCGTGACGCTGGAGCCCTGCCCCATGTGCGCCCAGGCGGCCAGCTTTTTTCGTATACGCCGGCTGGTTTTCGCGGTGTACGATCCGAAGGGCGGCGGCGTGGAGCATGGTGCGCGTGTTTATGACGCGCCCTCCTGCCATCACCGGCCGGAAATCATCGGCGGCGTGCAGGAAAGCGAAGCTGCGGCGCTGCTGCGGGAGTTCTTCGGGAAGCTACGCCCTTGATATACCCCGAATCCGAAGGAATTCGGGTATGCCATGCGCAAACCAAAGACCCACCCAACCTGCGAATGAAGTTGCTATATGAAATCAGATTGCAAAGCTGAACAGCCGTTCCCGCCCGAGCAGAAACACGCGGGCGCCGCGCGGAAACAGCCGGGCGATGGCAGGATCACGCACATCCAGCCCGCCGGTGTACGCGCCGAAAGCCGGAAGCATTAGCCTCCGGCCATCGGCGACGAAACACGGACGGCTGACCTGTCCGCCGCGGGCAGGGATCGCGGCCTTCGGATGGTGATGGCCGCAGACCTCACCGGCGCCCGAGCCGGGCCGCGCCTGATGCCGGAAAGCGAACGGGCCGGCGGCGAACACCTCCAGGGACTCGCCGCCCAGCCCTGCCACCGGCCCCGGATCGTGATTGCCCCGGACCCAGACGAAACGAAGCGAGCCCGCGATTTCGCGCAGACGCCCCGCCTGCGCGACCGGAAGGCGGCCGGCGGCGGCCTGGTCATGGAAAGAGTTGCCGAGCGCGACGAACGTGCGCGGCTGCCAGCGGCGGAGCAGCAGGCACACCCGGTCGATCGTATTCTGCGTGTCCCACGGCGGAAGCAGCATTCCCTTCTGCGCGAAGGATGAGCCCTTTTCGAGATGAAGGTCTGATACCGCAAGGAGCCCACCGCCCGGCCAGTAGAGTGCGCCGCCGGGATCGAGCATCACCCGCTCGCCGGCAAAATGGATCGGGGCAGGCGTCATGCGTGAACCGCTGTCATCGCCGGAACCCATACCGCAACGCAGCGTTTGTCGCAGCAGCGTGAACCGAGCGGAGCCTGGATGGACGCGCCGAACGCCCCCGACGGTGCGCCGCCGGAGGGAATGCCCAGGCACAGGCAGACGCGCTCCTTGCGCGCATTGGACTGGCTGAACTTTTTCCTTGCGGACGTGCAGTCCGGCCTTGGGCCTTTCCTGGCGGTTTTCCTGATCACCTCGCGGCACTGGAATGCCGCCGACATCGGCGTCGTGATGACGATTTCCGGGATCGCCACCCTGGTGGCGCAAACTCCGGCCGGGGCGTTCATCGACTCCACGACGTGGAAGCGGGCAGCCATTGCGGTCGCCGCCGGCGTCATCGCAGTGGCGGCCTTCGTGGTGACGATGGCCCCACATTTCGGCATTGTCGCGGGGGCGCAGGTTGCACTGGGCGCAGCGGGGGCGATCTTCCCTCCGGCCACGGCTGCCATCGCGCTCGGTCTGGTCGGGCCGCGATTCTTCACCCATCGCATGGGCCGCATGCAGGGCTTCAACCATGCCGGCAACGTCGTTGCCGCCGCCGTAGCGGGCGCGCTCGGCTACCTGATCGCCACGGAAGCCGTGTTCTGGGTGGTGAGCATGCTCGGCGTGCTGGCGATCATCACCGTGTGTCTCATCAATCCCACGGAGATCGATCACCAACTGGCGCGCGGCTTTCGCCTGCATGCCGGGTCCAGCGGCGGCGAGGGGCCCTCGGGCTTTCGCACGCTGCTGACGTGCCGGCCGCTGCTGATCTTCGTCGCTGCAATCACCCTCTGGCAGTTAGCCAACGCGGCGATGCTGCCCATCGTCGGGCAGAAGCTAGCACTGAACAACACCGGCGAGGGCACGATCTTCATGTCGGCGCTGATAATCACGGCGCAGGCGGTGATGGTGCCGATGTCGATCCTGGTCGGTCATCGCGCCGACCGCTGGGGACGCAAGGCGATCTTCCTGGCCGGATTTGTGGCCCTGCCGGTACGCGGGGTGCTTTTCAGTCTGGTGGGCGGCGCTGATTACGTGGTGGCGATCCAGATCCTGGACGGGGTCGGGGCAGGCATTCTGGGGGCGCTGTTTCCCATAGTTGTCGCGGACCTGACGCGGGGAACCGGACGTTACAACGTGACGCTTGGGGCCGCGACAATGGTGCAGGGAATTGGCGCGGCGTTCAGTACCACGCTGGCAGGGTTCATCATCGTGAGCGCCGGCTACAGCAGCGCATTTCTGGCGCTGGCGGGAATTGCCCTCCTGGCGCTGCTGATCTTTCTGTTCTTCATGCCGGAGACACGGCCGGATGCGGATGTTGCGGCCAGGCAGGCCGAGGCAGGCGGCGTGGTCGCCGTAAGTCCCGGGGATGTTTGACCTGGATGTCTTCGGTCCGCCCTCAACGTGCCCAGGTGGCGTAATTATACACCCAACTTCCGAATGAAATTGGGTGTATTGCTCCGGTTCACCTGAGCCCGATGCGAGGCCGGGCAACGCGCAGCAGATCGCTTGCCAACCAGCCGATACCGCCTCGCAACGGACCATTCAGGTCGAGTTGATGCATCCGATACAGTGTAGCATGGGCCAGTTGCGCGACTTGCCCTTGATGAAGCCGCCGCCCTTGTGGCGCGCCGGACTACACCTCAAAAAACACCGTCTCCCCCGCCCCCTGCAGGCGGATATCCATCCGCCAGCATCCCGGCCCGTCCGGACGGGCGATCAGCGTTTCCCGGCGCGCCTTTTCCTCAATCGAGCCCAGGTACCCGGGTCCGTATCGTTCAGCGCCTCGCCCTGAAAATACGCCCGCGTCACCAACCCGCGCATCAGTCCCCGCGCCAGCACGCAGACGGCGATATGCGGCGCCTGCTGCGCGTTGCCCCGGCCCCGCACCGCTCCGGGCTTCAGCGTCGTGAAGGAATACATGCCGTCCCGGTCGGTCGCGCTGCGTCCATAAGCCGGAAAGGCATCGCTCGCCTCCGGATCGGACTGCCAGATTTCCACGCAGGCCTCCGGAAACGCCAACTCGTCCCCATCCGTCAGCATGCCCCGCAACGTGATCACCTCCCGGCCGGGATAGGCGTCCCGCGCCCCGAACCGCGTCAGGTCGGCCCAGGATTTGTCCTCGACAAGGTGCCAGTACGGGCCGATCGTCTGGCTGGCCGTCGCGACAAGCGTCATGCCCGGTCCTCCATCGGCGTCTCTGCCCGCCCGCGCAGCACGATGTCGAACCGGTAGCCCAGCGCCCAGTCCGGCACCGTCAGCTCCAGATCGAACTTGGAAACCAACCGGTCCCGCGCCTCCGGATCGGGCACGCCATTGAAGATCGGATCCAGCACCAGCAGCGGATCGCCCGGAAAATACATCTGCGTAATCAGCCTGGTGGCGAAGGCCGGCCCGAACAGGGAGAAATGGATATGGTTCGGACGCCAGGCATTGGCATGGTTCGGCCAGGGATACGCGCCCGGCAGCACGGAGACGAACCGGTACCGCCCCGCCTCGTCCGTGAACACCCGTCCGCTGCCGTGGAAATGCGGATCAACCGGGGCATCGTGCTGATCCCCCGGATGGTGATACCGCCCGCCCGCATTGGCCTGCCAGATTTCCACCATCGTGCGGGGAACCGGCCGCCCATCCTCATCCATCACCGTCCCGGCGACCACAATCCGTTGCCCCTGAGCTTCGCCGCCCGCCGCCCTGGTCAGATCGGCGGTAGGCGGAAACCGCTCGGCCGAAAACCGGGGGCCCGTTCTTTCCGTCACGGTTTGCGGCAGCTTGTGCAGTTTCTGTTTCGGGTGCCGCTTATGGGTGCCGAGGTAACCCGGAACGTCGTACGGCGGCTGCGAGCCCTGCACGTGCGCCCGGAATTCCGCCAGATCGGCCATCAATCCCTCCCGTGTCGAGAGCAGGATCGCGCTCGGCGCAAACGTCGGAGCGCGTGAATCCTGTTCTAAAACTAACGGTTAGAGCGTTTCAGGCTGATACCGCCAGCCTGAAACTACTCTAACGCAACCAGCCTACTCTGCCCCGAGCGCCCGAACCAGCGCGCGCGCCTTCCGGGCCACGGCTTCGGCGCTGTCACCCGGGCGGTAAATCGATGACCCGATACCGAATCCCGCCGCCCCCGCGCCCCGCCATCCGGCCATGTTCGAAGCATCAATCCCCCCGACGGGCAGCACCATCGTGCCCGCCGGCAGGACCGCTCGCACCGAGCGAAGCATCGCCGGACTGGCGGCCTCTGCGGGAAACAGCTTGATCCCGTCCGCCCCCGCAGCCAGCATCGCAAAAGCCTCCGCAGGGGTGAAAAATCCCGGCAGCGCCACCATGCTGCGCGCCTTGGCAGCCCGCACCACCACCGGGTCCGCATGCGGTGTGACGATCAGCCTACCACCCGCCTCAGCGATTTCGTCCACCTGCACCTCGGTCATCACGGTCCCGGCCCCGATCAGCAGGTGGCCCCCGCTGACATCAGCCAGACGGCGGATACTCTCCATCGGACACGGCGAGTTCAGCGGCACCTCGATGATCGCCAGACCCTCTGCCTCCAATGCCCTCGCAACCCCCAGCACCTCCTCCGGCCGCACGCCGCGCAATATCGCGATCAGCGGGCACATCTCGAGCCAGGGCCGCAATTTCCCCGGCTTCAGCTCCCCAGGGTTCAATTCCAAAGGGTTCAATTCCAATGGGCATGCTCCCCGATCAGCGCCAACCCCCGCGCCGCCGCTTCGCCGTTGAGGCGCTCGGCCATCCCGCCGCACAGCTCGATCGCGCGGGCATACAGCGCCGTCAGTTCGGGCGCGCCGATGATGTGCACCACCGCATCGGGGGGCATCCCGGCAACGGCCGACCGTGCCTCATGCCCGATCAGCACCCCGGAGAGATACGAAGCCCCGGCCGCCTCCGACAGACGACCCATCAACCCAAGGGCTCGTACGCCGAACAGGTGATGCAGCAATCCGCCGGCTTGCCCGGAGCGCCGCACGCCCTCGGCGAAGGCGGCCGGCTCCGTCGCCCCGTCACGCATCATGCGCCCCAGGATTGTATGGCCCCGCAATGCTGAGAATGCCTCGCCCGTCAGATGCGTGGTGAAGCCGGCGATCCGTCCGCCCTCGACGCGGGCCCACTTGGAGTGCGTTCCCGGCAGGCAGGCAAATCCCGAGCCGTTGCCCAGTTGCGCGAGCACTCCCGCCAACTGGGTTTCCTCGCCCCGCATCACCTCCGGTACCCCCGCGGCATCCGCGGACGAAAGTCCCGGCACGACCCGCAGCTGTGCCCAGTCATACGGGATCTCCACCAGGGCTGCGGCGATCTCCGCAGCTCCGGCCGGACATGCGAGATAAGGCGCTTCCACCCATCCCTGCCGGCTGCCGATCATGCCCGACAGCAGCACGTGCCGCTCGCCTGCGGCGAGCCAGGGTCCAATCTCCTCCCGCAGCGTGTCGGCAAATTTTCCGTTTTTTATAGTCATAATTCCCTTAGAAACGCCCTTCCGATCCCGTATCGTTCCATCGCGCGTCAACCTGTAGGCGCGAAAACTTGTCGTGCCCCAATCCACCCCGATCATCGTCCCCAATTCCCTCCGTCCGCCGCCTCGGAATGTGGTGTCACTCTGGGGACCTTGCATCGTCACGCAGGTCCGGGCAGTGGGTACCGATCACAATGAATGTCGCGATTCTTCTCCATCGCCCGATTGACCGGGCGGCGCTTCCTGCGGGCTGCGTCGCACTCGCACGCTTCCTGATCGGTAAGCTGGTCGTCCGGCGCTTCCCGGAGGGTGAGGCAATCGGACGCATCGTCGAGACCGAGGCCTACCTGCCGGATGACCCGGCATGTCATGCATTCCAAGGTCGTAACACCGCGCGCAACGCTTCGCTCTTCCTCCGCCCGGGTCATGCCTACGTTTATATCGCCTACGGCACGTCCATGATGCTCAACGTTTCGGCTGAGCCGGCAGGCACCGGCGCGGGCATCCTGATCCGGGCGCTGGAGCCGATTGCGGGCATCGCGCTGATGCAGGCCCGCCGCCCCGGATCGTCCCTTCGCGACCTTCTCCGCGGCCCTGGCCGGCTCGCCGCCGCGCTCGGGATCGACCGCAAGCTCGACGGTGCGGACCTATGCCTGCCCGGCAAGCTATTCCTGGCCGCCGACGGCCACTCCCCATCGGAAGTGGGCGAAAGCACGCGCATCGGGCTTACCAAAGGCGCCGAACGGGTGCTCCGGTTCTATCTTCGTGGCAGCCCCTGGCTCAGCGGCCCCCGATGGCTGTCCCCTTTCGCACCGGGCGGAGAAGCAGATCGTTAGCAGCTCGAATCTAAAACGACGACGCCGGCCAGAACGAGCTGACCGGTGTCCGGCTGGGCCGCCGGATTCCTTGCCGGCCCAGGTATCGGAGGGAACGCGATGACACACAGTCGCGGATCCTGCCGGTCATCACGGTGATCTTGGGAATCGAAATCAGGGCATGTCCCCGGACGCGAAGCGAGCCGGGGATCATTCGGAGCCGGTAAGGAACCAGGGGCCGGGCATATCGCCCGGCCCCGTTCCTCCAATCACTTCCCCCACCGAAGCACCACCGGGTCCAGCCGGCGAGCAATCTCCAGCAGGCCCGCGCGCGCCGCCGGATGCAGCGGCGCAATTGGCGCCCGAGGGGCATCGCAGCCGATCACCCCCCCTTCCTTCATCAGCGCCTTGCACGCCAGCAGCCCGCACTGGCGGTTCTCGTAATTGATCAGCGGCAGCCAGCGCTCGTGGACGGCCATCGCCTGATCGCGCCGTCCGGCGAAGTGATGGTCCAGGATCGTCCGGAACGCGTCCGGGTATCCGCCGCCGGTCATGCTTCCGGTCGCACCGGCATCGAGGTCGGCCATCAGGGTGATCCCCTCTTCACCGTCCCAAGGGCCCTGGACCGATTCCCCGCCGAGCCGGACCAGTTCCCGCAGCTTGGTCGCCGCCTGAGCCGATTCGATCTTGAAATATGCGACAAGCGGGATCTCTCGCGCCATGCGCGCCAGCAAAGGCGCCGTCAGAACCGTCCCGCTCACCGGAGCGTCCTGAATCATGATCGGGATGGAAACCGCCTCGGAAATCGCCTGGAAGAACTCGAAAATGGCCGCCTCGGTCGCCCGGATGGTCGCCCCGTGATACGGCGGCATGGCCATCACCATGGCCGCACCCGCATCCTGCGCCCGGCGGCTGCGCTCGGCGCAAACCCGCGTACTGAAATGCGTGGTCGTGACGATCACCGGAACCCGGCCCGCAACATGTTCAAGGATCGCCCGGGTCAGCACCTCCCGCTCATCATCCCCCAAAACGAACTGTTCGGAGTAGTTGGCCAGAATTGCGAGGCCGTTCGAGCCGGCGTCAATCATGCAATCGACCGCCCGCTTCTGGCCGCCCATGTCCAGATTGCCCCGTTCGTCAAAGATCGTGGGCACGACGGGAAAGACGCCCTTGTAGCGTGGCTCGGTCATCGAACGTCCTCCGCTTGTTCAAGCGGCGATGTCGCCCGAACTGCGGTGGAAGTCCATGTCATACCAGTCGCCCGTCCGATGACCGCTTCGGGTGGAAAGCGGGCATAGTGGCTAGCTGCCCCGAGGTCTGGTCTGCGCCCATAGCTGCCGTTCAGGCGACTGGCGCCGCTCCTCCAAAGCCACAATCTGACTGGCCGCCTCTCGCGCTGCAATGGGGACGGCAGGCGCCAGCCTGCTATTCACCGACAATACACGCGATAACAGGCCTTCTCGGGTATTATTTTAACGCCCTGTGGTCCGACTTCGAACTCTGACGTTCACCTGGCATCCGAGTGCAGGCATGCTACCAGGCTGGGATTCGGATCGGCCTCATCGAATGCTCCCGTGGCGATCAGAAGATGATGGCTATCTGGGTGCGAAGCTGCCACGTCGCCGCGCCTGACGGCCGCAATGCATTGTAGTAAGCACCGACCAGCAGGTTCACCGGGAGCTGGCCGCCTATCTTGATCAGCCGCCCGGCTTGGGCGCCAATCGGCAGGGTCCATTTCTCTCCACCTGATAACCAGTTGGCGGTGACGATTGGTACCGTACCAACAAACCAACCACCACCGAAATTGTAGTTCAGGAACGGATTGACCGTGAACAGATTGTATCTGGTTCCGGCAGGGTCAGATGTACCGCCAAATGAAATCACGTCGTTGACGAGCACCCCGTAAACCCAGGGGCTGGCAATCTTTACGACGACGAAGGCAGGACCGGCACCCCAGACATTCGATCCGAGTGCTTTGTTAGTAATCGTTGGTAATTGGACGATTGGACCCACTCTCCAGAGCCAGCCATTAACCGGTTTACTTGGCGAAAGGAAGGCTGAGAATGTTGTCGGCCGAGGCCGAACGATGGGATGGTGGCTGCCGGCTGAAACGATGGACTCCAAACAAGCGGCAGGATGGTGCGGGTGATGATGTTCCAATCCGGCGTTACGTGGATCGGGATCACCGGCTGGATATTCAGGATATCCTGCGCGCCTTTATTCGGGCCGACATTGAAGTTCGTGTTGTTCTGAAACGGGATGCTGATCAGATCGCCGATCGGATTCTGCAGCTTTTCTGCGAGGGCGGTTGCATCGTCGATTTGCGTGGTGGCGGCAGGTTGGCCAGGAGCCGCGGCGGGCGGCAGATCCAGATGTACTTGCGGCGGGGAGGCGGGCCGCGCCAATACCGTTGAACAGATTGCGAAGAAGGCGATAAAGGCGAGAACCAAAGCGATTGGCGTTGCGCGCATCAGGTGTGCCCGAATGCAAAGTTTGATGAAGCATTGCGGGAGTGGAGCGACGAAGCAGTCCTGAGAATTGCCCGCGGATCTCCTCGATTGTCCCTTTGCTCGCAATGACGGTGTGTCACGGGACTGGCACGACGCGATAATACATACCGTAGGCGCCGTAATTGGGGGCTGAACCAGGTTCCGCTGCAGAATACCATGCGGCCTCCGAAAGCTAAGCCTCTTGAATTGCGTCGGTGGAACTCCAGCCAATCCGGCGCTGGCGCCATCCGCTTTGATTCGTAAGCCCGGTGATTGCGGCTCTCTTTATCAACGCCTAACTTAAGCTTTCTTGACGGGGGGCGGCTTCCACGTGCCGTTGTTGATCGAAGGGTCCGTCTCCTTCGGCCAATACATGCGCAGCATCGGGATGAAATCGCCCTCGGGCGCCGGCAGCCAGTTCGCTTCGAGGTCCTTTCCCGGCGACTCATTCTGGAAGTACAGCGTCAGCGAACCGTCCGGGTCGTATTTTAGATTGTTGCGTGGGCTGACCGTAAATTTGTTAAGTGGATTGGGAACGAACCACCATCCCTTGTCGATTTCATACATCGTGATCGACCAGAAAGCATTGACGGGCGGCGTTTCGCCTTTCTCGAACGTCAGCGTGTACTTGTTCGCGCCGGACAGGTTCCGCCCATCGCTATCAACTTCTGTGTACGGATAAACGGCATCCTGCGGCAGGTTGGCCGGCCAACCGAAGGCCGCCACGACGGCCCGCTTCATGTAGTCGGTCCCATAAACGCCAAGACCCTTGGTGACAACCCAGCCATTCACTATTGCGCCCAGGCTGTCCTTGTTCGCCTCAATCTGCTGCAGGGCGACCTTGCCGAGGTCTTTGAGCGCGTCCTGCACGGCCGGCTCAAGTTTTGCCATGTCAAACGACTGCCCGGGAACTAGACCGATCTTGGCCATCCGCGCCAGCATCGGTGCATCTTCGGGCGCCGGAGGGGCCGCACCGCCCATCAGACGCGCCATCATGTTGAAATAGGCGGACTTACCCATACCAAGGATCACCCCCTGCGGGGCGGCGGTCATGCTGAAGCCAGGGTTCGGATTAACCGGAGGCGTCTGGTAGGTCGCGCTGAGTGGTACGATCTTGTATTGGGCCTGCAACGCATTGACGACTGCATAATCCTGGTCCGTGCCGTCGGCGTAGGTGCGCCCCAGGATTACCATGTAACGAGTGGCGCACTTGATCTGCTTCATCCCGGCGGGCACGTCGCCAGCCCAACCCGGCCCGGTGATCAGATAGTTGGCAGCCTGGCCGCCCGCGGTGCGGGTCCCGGGCGAATCGAAGTCCGTCATCCAGAGATCGGTCATCTCGAATAGGTAGAAGCGGTTGCCCATGTCCGGATGGCTGAACACCTGCGGCGGTTCCAGATCGAGCCAAGCCACTGAATAAAGCGTATCGGCATTGGGCGCCGAAACTCCTCGGAAGTCGGCTGGCGGGTACTTCTTGATATTGGCGAACTGCCCAGTCGGCGCATGCATGCCTTCGATCTTGTCCATGTTGGACATCTGCACCCGCGTGACCTCGGTGGTGATCAGCGAGTAGCCGTAGATGTAGGCATCAAGGGCGATCTGCTCCGCTTCCGACCTCAAATACTGTGGCATCTCGGATATCTGGGCTGACGCTGAACCCTGTCGCAAGAATGGCAACGTTGATGCCAGCAACGAAGTGACGGTCAGGCTTCGTCTGGTTATCATCGTCATGAGACCTCCTGTTGATCCTAGGCGCGGCGTTCGCTACGACACGTTCATCTCGGCGGGGTGTAACATTCCTGCCCCGACGCTTTGAGCGCTTCAGTAGGCAGGGTGTGGGCGGGGCGCTATGCAGATTCGGCGAGCAGACGTTATGCGATGGGCAGCCTCAGAAAATCGGCGGTTCAGACCTTCGTCGCTATGCAGAAACGATAAATTGGTTCGGTGTGGGCCTGTGTACGTCACCCGCACGGCCTAGCGTTGCCGAAGGCGATTCTCCGAACAGGGACTTGTATGCAACCGCAAAGCGGCCGAGTTCCCAGAAACCGAATCGCGTGGCAATTTCGGTGACGGTTGTCGTTGCGTCAGGCGGCTGCAGTAAGGCTCGATGCGCCAGGTGCATGCGGCGCAACTGCAGATAACGCTTGGGACTTGCCCCCAGCTGTTCCATGCAGCATATGCGCAGGGTTCGCTCGTTCACACCAATCGCGGCGCAAACTTCCGCCAGATAAACAGGTTCTTCCGGATGCTTCGCGGCGAATGCATGAAAACGCCTGGCGATCGCGCTGTGGCGACGCTTGCCGGCCTTGTCTTCCTGCACCTCGGCCTGAGGAAGGCAGGCGAACATGGCGCCGACAAGCGCCTGTTCCAGACCCCGGGCCGCATCAGGATTGGCGACGATTTCCGGAGCTGTTCGGGCAAGTTGTACGGTCGAGTCATGGAGTCGCCGCAAACGCTCCATCGCCGATGGCGAGACTTGCATCGATGACCTGCGGCCTGGGAAATCCAGTTCCCGGCCGGTCAACGCAACGCTCAGTTCCGCGGCTTCCGCAATCGGCAGCGACATACTACCGAGCCGCGAGGGCCCTGAAGCTCGATGCCAAAAGGCTGTGGTTGGCACAAGCAGCCCCAGTTCGGCTTCCTTCAGCTCGATGCCATCAGCGTAAAATGCAAAGCCAGGCGCTGTCTGGAACCATATGCCGATGCGATTGGAATTTGTTACAACCTGCCAGATTCGCGGCAGACTTTCCACCAGACTCTGCATCCAGAGGTGATGCAGATCAATTTTCGTGACCTGGCCCGCAAACTGTCCGCGGCCGGTCACTAGGAACTCGGCATTGAGCGGCCGGATCGTTTGTCGATAAACGTCAACATCGGTAGTGCTACGAAAGGTGCTGCACGGCATGGTCCGGCGCGCTCCCTACTCCGGGACAGGGCCCATAAGCTTGCCCACCGTCTCATGGGGCATTGATTTTAGTCAAGTTCCCTAGCTGTTTCGGTAATTTATCCTATTTGATACCTTTTAATTTCTGCGAGATGTCAGGTCAGCGGCGCGTCGCATCGTTGCTGAGGGTAGCTCTCCAAAAAGATCACGATAGCTGGCGGCAAACCGACCGGGTTCCCGTACTCCATATCGCAGTGCGAGATCCGAGATACTCGTTCCGGATATGTCCGCTCGTTTCAACGCGCGATGGATCCGTTGCAACCGTCGCAGGCGGATATAACGGCTTGGGCCCATGCCAAGATGCTCATAGCAGCAGGTCCGAAAGGTGCGTTCCGACACACCCAGAGCGGCGCATATGTCCACCAAAGTTGGAACTTGGTTGGGGTGGGTCCGGAGAATAGCCTCGAAACGTGCCATGATTGCTACATGCCGTTGCCACACAGCGGTATCCAATTCGGCCGGTCGGATCGAGAGGCAATCCACGAGCGCGGTGATCAGTTCTTGTTCGAGACCGCGGGCAGCATCGGCGTTCGCTGGGGTGGCCGGGTGCGCCGCTGTTACATCGACCGCCGCGTTATGCAATTCCGTCAGGGACCGTAGAACAGGCGATACGGGACGCCACTGCTGCAGGCCTAGGGGAATGGCGTGCCGGCCTAGTAGCGCGCGGGCGTAGCGGGCAAAATCCATGGTCTTCAGATAGATGATGCCGGTGCGGCAGGGTCCGTTGGTTCGAGCATGGACAAGCTGACGTCCGCTGATCGTGATAATCACGTCCGGATGCACCGGAAGCCCGGCCCATATCTGCGATGGTTGGCGGTCCAGCGGGACGACAACAATGATCGTATCAGGGGCCGGAGAAATTAAGCCGATTCTCGGTGAGTATTCCTCGGTCGCCAATAGGGACAACCGAGACAAGGCAACGCGGACCAGTCGAGACCGAAACTGGCCGGGATGGGTCACAATCAGCTCGATACGGCCACAGTTTCGTAAGGCGGCCTCGAACTCGTCCGGTTCATTGCAGATAGAGATGGTGCTTCCGGGCATGCCACTACCGAGCCGCCACGAAAGGGGGTTATGCGGTGGCCGGCTGTGCAGATTCGGCACGAGCCGGCAGGAAGGATGCTGGTCACGCAAAAAAATCGCTGCGCCGCCGAATATGCGTTTTTCCTACCGAAACTGCATAGCGAGCCGGCACCGGTCAGCGCCACAGCACATGGGCAGTGGCACCCTGTCCACCGTAATCGGCTTCTTATCCCTGATCCGGCCCGTCCCGTGGCATTCCGGACAGACATCCTCGCCCGTACCCGGGGTGCCTCGCGGCGCCTCGTCGCCCTTGTTTGTTCCCGAACCGCCCCGCTCGTCCATCGCGCTGCTCCTGCCCTGCTCGCGGGCAACGTCGCGCACGGCCCGGGAGTTTCAAACTGGTACAGCGACCCCCTTCTTAAGCAGCACACAGCCATACGGTCGCATCTCGCCCGTCAACACGATGGCGAAGGCTTCGCGGGCGCGGGCGTAAAATGCCTGCCGCTCGATCCCGATAAGCGCCACCCGCCGGCCCTCCTGTTGGCTCTCCTGGCGGTCAATGACGGCCTGACACAGGCTTTGCACCTCCGGGATTTCCTTCGGCTTCCCGGCCACCTCCATCCGCAGCGCCGGTTCGGGCACAAACGTGTCGAGTGGCATCAACGCCAGGCAGGCGTCCACCGCCTCGGGCAGATCGGCCCCGTCCAGGCGCACCAGTCGCCGGGCCAGCGAAGCCGCCGGGAAATGCGCATCGACCACCGCAAGCTCATCGCCATGACCCATCGAGGCCAGCACGTGCAGGAGATCGGGTGTGTGCAGCCGGTTCAGACCTTTCAACATACCGCCACTCTACCACCCATTCCCGGTTCCGCCATCGCCCGAACCTGCTCCGGCGAATGCCCCCTCGCCCGCAGCTCCCGCACCGTCAGCGCGCGATCCCGCTTGGACAGGCGCCGGCCGCCCGCATCCGTAAGCAGCTTATGATGCGCATAACGCGGAGCCGGCCATCCCATCAGCGCCTGCAGCATCCGTTGCAGGTCGGTCGCCGGTTTCAGGTCCACCCCCCTTGTCACCAGCGTGACCTGCTGCAGGGCGTCGTCATGGGTGACGCAGAGATGATAGCTGGCCGGAGCGTCCTTACGGGCAAGGATCACATCGCCAAAGCGCTCGGGGTGGCACAGCACTCTCCCTTCCCCCTCCTCCTCATAGGTCAGCTTTCCACCAACCCTGGCGGCCGCCAGCGCCACATCCAGCCGAAGCGCATACGGCTGCCCGGATGCAAGCCGCCCCTCACGTTCCGCCGGATCGAGCCGCCGGCAAGTCCCCGGATATAGCGGCCCGTCCGGCCCGTGCGGTGCCTCGGCCGAGCGCGCCGCCTCCCGCTGGATCTCCGCCCGGGTGCAGAAGCAGGGATAAAGCAGCGCCTGCCCGGCCAACGCGTCCAGCGCCGCGCGATAGTCCCGAAGATGCTCCGACTGGACGCGAACGGGTCCATCCCAGTCGAAGCCCAGCCAGCGCAGGTCCTCGATGATGCCGGCGGCATATTCCGGCCGGCAGCGGGCCGCGTCGATATCCTCCAGCCGCAGCAGAAAACGTCCTCCCGCCTTGCGCGCGCGCTCCCAGCCGATCGAGGCGGCATAAACGTGCCCCAGGTGCAGCCGGCCTGTGGGGCTTGGCGCAAAGCGGGTGACAATCGACATGCGGCCAACAAAGAGTCTGACTCCGACAACCGGCAAGAGGAGCGGCGCATGGAGCTGGACGGACCCCGCTGGGGCCCCGCCCGCGGCGGAGCGGCAACGGAACTGGTGGTGATCTGCCACGGACTGGGCGCCGACGGGAACGACCTGATCGGGCTGGCCCCATTCTGGGGTGAGGCACTGCCCGGTGCGGTGTTCGCCGCTCCGGATGCCCCGTTCACCCACGATTTCCGGCTTCGGGCGGCAATGGTGGAGCGTCGCCGACCGGACCCCGTCGGTGATGGAGGCCGGCGTGCGTCGGGCAGCGCCCTATCTGGACCGTTTCATCGATGCCGAACTGGCCCGGCTCAATTTGGCCACCGACAGGTATGCCCTCGCCGGGTTCAGCCAGGGCGCCATGATGGTGCTGTTCGTGGGATTGCGCCGAACCGTCGCCCCTCGCGTCCTGCTGGCGTTTTCCGGCGCGCTCCTGGCGCCCTCTTCCCTGCAGAACGAGCTGCGGTGCCGCCCGCCCGTGCTCCTGGTGCACGGTGAGGCCGATGACGTGGTTCCGGTTCAGCGGTCCCGGGACGCAGAGCAGGGGTTGAGTCAGGCGGGCTTGGGGGTCCAGGCGCACTACGTGCCGGCTCTCGGACATGGGATCGACGATACGGGGCTGCGGCTCGGCGCGCAGTTCCTGCGCGACGCATTTGCGACAAACCCATGAAAAACCGCCGCCTGCCTTGCCCAGGGCCGATCTCTCTGCAATACAGATCGGCATCCAGGCTAAAATACGAGCAATGACGATTTGCATCGTTTTCAGCACCAGGGCTTGGCACGCCAGCGCGCAAGAGGCCGTCATTGCCTGACGGCGGCCAGCACTTTCCTGCGCTGGTGCTGAATGCGGATTTCCGTCCTCTGTCGTACTTTCCCCTGTCGTTATGGTCCTGGCAGGACGCCGTGAAAGCGGTGTTCCTCGACCGGGTCTCCGTGCTTTCGGAATACGAGACGGAGGTGCGATCGCCCTCGTTGACCATGCGGCTGCCCAGCGTGATCGCGCTGAAGGACTACATTCCCTCCGCCAGGCGCCCAGCCTTCACCCGGTTCAACGTATTCCTGCGTGACGGCTTCGGGTGCCAATATTGCAACAGCCGGCGGCCGACCCCGGATTTGACTTTCGACCATGTCGTGCCGAAAAGCCGCGGCGGACGGACCATTTGGGAAAACGTCGTGACGGCCTGCGGGGACTGCAACCTGCGCAAGGGTTCCCGCCTGCCGCGCGAATGCTCGATGTATCCCAGGACGCATCCCCGTCAGCCGACGACGTGGGAGCTCCAGGACAAGGGCCGGGGCTTCCCGCCGAATTACTTGCATCAAAGCTGGCGCGACTATCTCTACTGGGACAGCGAACTGGAAAGCTGAAGCGGGTCTCGCCCTTTCCCGTCATGGCCGGCCACCGAGCCGGCCTTTCCGCTCTCACCGCCGATACTGCTCGTCGCTCACCTTTTCCATCCACTCGACCACCTTTCCGCCGAGCCTTTCCTGAAGGGCAATATGCGTCATCGCCGTGGACGCAGCGGCGCCGTGCCAGTGCTTCTCGCCGGGCGCGAACCAGACCACGTCACCCGGCCGGATTTCCTCAACCGGACCACCATCGCGCTGCACCCAGCCGCAGCCGGACGTGACGATCAGGGTCTGGCCCAGCGGATGCGTGTGCCATGCCGTACGGGCGCCCGGCTCAAAGGTGACGCTCGCACCAGCTACACGGGCCGGGTCCGGCGCGGTGAACAGCGGATCGACCCGCACCGTTCCGGTAAAATACTCTGCCGGGCCCTTGCCGGATGGCTGCGAGCCGTTTCGTTTGATCTCCATCGTATCCACCGTCCTTTGCGGTTGTCATCGCGAAGCAATTTGTTTTGCTTCGGGCCCCTGGACCACCGTTGCCAGCGGTCAGAGACACCTGCCGGTTATTCAAAACGGATCATAACCTGGCTGTTTGTATATTTTATCTTTCTTGCCGAGAATGTCAGGCCTGTAAACCTTCTCCGTCCACTCCGCGGAACCGACGTCTTCAATACCGACTGAAACCGATTTTTCATCGCAGCCCAGCGCACCCGTAACGGCGTTGCATACTTCTTCGGCAAGCCTGGCTTTCTGCTGGTCGGACCTGCCCGAAAACAGCTTTATGATCACATGTGGCATTGTCCTCTCCTTCGGACAGCGGTCCAGCACAAGAAGTGGAGCATGGGCGGTTCAACTGGACCGATCATGCTCCAGACCAAATTCCCCGCTCACCGCCCAACCATCGCCTGAAGATGCGCGGGGTAGCGATCCCCCTGCACCGTAATCCCGGAAAGCGCCCCATCAATCTCGCGCAGATCATCCGTGGCCAGTTCGATAGAAGCTGCGCCGATATTCTCCTCCAGGCGGTGCAGCTTCGTCGTGCCCGGGATCGGCACGATCCACGGCTTCTGCGCCAGCAGCCAGGCGAGTGCGATTTGCGCCGGGGTTGCCCTCTTCCGCGCCGCAACCTGACCCAACAAATCGACCAGACCCTGATTTGCCTTCCGCGCCTCCGGCGTAAAGCGGGGAACGATGTTGCGAAAATCCGTCTTGTCGAAGGTCGTGTTCTCGCTGATCGCGCCGGTCAGAAATCCCTTCCCCAAGGGGCTGAAAGGTACGAGCCCGATCCCAAGCTCCTCCAGCACCGGCAACATTTCCTGCTCCGGCTCCCGCCACCACAACGAATATTCGCTCTGAAGTGCAGCGACCGGCTGCACCGCATGGGCGCGGCGAATAGTCTGCACGCCAGCTTCCGACAAGCCGAAATGCTTGACCTTGCCCTTCTGAATCAGCGCCTTCACCGCACCGGCCACGTCCTCGATCGGCACGTGCGGATCGACCCGGTGCTGATAAAACAGATCGATGCGGTCGGTCTTCAGCCGCTGGAGCGACGCGTCGGCGACCTGCCTGATGTGGTCCGGCCGGCTGTTCGTGCCGCTCTGCCCACCATCGGGTGCAAAATCAAAGCCGAACTTGGTAGCGATCACTGCCTGGTCCCGAAATGGAGCAAGAGCTTCGCCCACCAATTCCTCGTTCTTGACGGGCCGTAAGCCTCGGCGGTGTCAAAGAACGTAACGCCGCGCTCGAAGGCCGCCCTGATCAAATTGATCGCATCCTGCTTGTCTGTCGCCGGGCCATAGCCGTAGCTCAGCCCCATGCAGCCTAGGCCGAGGGCCGATACCTCCAGGCCACCGCTGCCGAGTTGGCGCTTCTGCATCCTTTGCCTCCTCCGTTGGACGATGCGCACCAATCTGGTGACTGCCCCCGCCACAATCAGGCGGCTAAATCCGCATGAACCCATGATCAGGATTCATGAATGCCGCGGCACAACCTGAACGACCTCCTTGCCCTCCTCGCCGTCGCAAGGGAGCGGAGCTTCACCAGGGCCGCCGCCCACCTCGGTGTCTCGCAATCCGCCCTTAGCCACGCCATCCGCGGGCTGGAGACCCGCCTCGGCCTCCGGCTTCTCACCCGCACCACCCGCAGCGTCGCCCCAACCGAAGCCGGCGAGCGCCTGCTACGCGTCATAGGCCCTCGGTTCGATGAGATCGAGGCGGAACTCGCCGCGCTCAGCGAGCTTCGCGAAAAGCCTGCCGGCACCATCTGCATCACCGCAGCCGAGCATCTGGCCGAGGCAATCCTCTGGCCCGCGCTGGCGAAGCTCCTGCCGCGCTATCCGGATATATAGGCTGAGATCATCGTCGATTACGGCCTCATTGATGTAGTTGCCGGGCGCTACGATGCCGGCATTCGTCTTGGCGAGCAGGTGGCAAAAGATATGGTTGCAGTGCGAATTGGCCCGGACATGCGCATGGCAGTTGTCGGAGCTGCATCCTACTTTGCTCACCGGCCACGGCCGCAAGCGCCGCAGGCCTCACATCCCACGCCTGCATCAATCTCCGCCTGCCCATCTACGGAGGAACCTACGCGTGGGAATTCGAAAAAAATGGGCGGGCACTGAAGCGCGCGTGGAAGGGCCGCTGGTCTTCAACAACATTGCCTTGCGACTGAACGCAGCCCTGGCCGGCATCGGACTGGCGTACCTGCCCGAAGACCAGGTGCAGCCGTACCTCACCGATGGTCGCCTCATTCGGGTGCTCGCCGACTGGTGCCCGCCATTTCCCGGGTATCACCTGTACTACCCGAGCCACCGCCAACCCACGCCGGCTTTCGCGTTGCTCGTCGATGCCCTGCGCTATCGGGACTAAGTCCAGCATCCGCCGGAAACCGTGAATCGCGCCCTGTTGCACCCCAATATAAAAGCGCGAGCAGGACCCCTCTGACCCGATAACGCTCTGAGCAACCTCAATCTCCAAAAACGGAAGCACGTTCATGGCAGCCGACCAGCCCCATCAAGCCGGACCCGATCACCGGACGCCATCCTCCCCCACTTTGGGACCCGACCTGATGCTGGGACTCTGGGCCTCCTGGCTCGACTCCGCCCTCAGATTCGCCGGCGGTCACCTCCCTCAAGCCACCGCCCCGCAGAGCCCACCCGGCGAACTGATCGCCGGCCTCACACAAGACAGCATGACCGAACTCGGCCAGCTACTTTCCGAAAACCCTCTGCTGCGAGCCGCCGACGCCGCGCTCAACGCCAACCCACTGCACCAGGTCATCCCTGTCGATTGGGCGGAAATCGCCCGCGCGCTCCGCACCGTCTGGCTGCGCAGCCTCAGCAACCCCGACAAAGCAGTTGCCGCGGTAACCGAGTTCAACGCCCGCGTTCTGCGTTCCGCCATGGAAATATGGAACGAATCTGCACAGCGATGGCTGGGTCTCGGACCCGCCGATGCACCGCCCGCGGTCGGTTCCGACAAGCGGTTCGCCGCACCCGAATGGCAGACCAATCCGGCCTATCGCATGCTGAAAGAGCTCTATCTCCTTGCCTCCGACTGGCTCCTGACCCAGTCGCGCGAAGCAACCGACCTCAGCGCGACTGAACACCAGCGCCTGGATTTCCATCTGCGCCAGTTCATCGATGCCATGAGCCCCACTTTGCTTCTGGCATCGAATCCGGCCGCTCTGCGCCACGCCGTCGAAACGGGCGGCGCCAGCCTCGCCGATGGCGTTCGCAACCTGATCCGCGACGTCAATGAAGGCAAGCTCAGCATGGTGGATACCACCGCCTTCGAACCCGGCCGCAACCTCGCCCAGACGCCCGGCAAGGTTGTCTTCCGCAACAAGCTGATCGAGCTGATCCAGTACGCACCCTCAACTGAAACGGTGCATCAGGTCCCGCTGATAATCATCCCACCTTGGATCAACAAATACTACATCATGGACATGCAGCCGAGGAACAGCATGGCGCGCTGGCTGGTAAACCAGGGCTTCACCGTGTTCATGCTGTCCTGGCGCAATCCGGACGCTTCGCTGGAGGATACCACCATCGACGAATACATGGAACTCGGCCCGCTCGCCGCCAGCGATGTTGCGCGCGAAGTCACCGGCAGTCCGGTCGTGAACGTCATGGGCTACTGCATCGGCGGAACCCTGCTCGCCATGACACTCGCCTGGCTCGCCGCAAAGAAAGACGAGAGGTTCGCCTCGGCAACCTTCATGGTCTCGCTGCAGGATTTCTCGAAAGTCGGCGACACGGCCGTGTTTCTGGGTGAACCCACGGTCGATTTCATCGAGCAGCAGATGATGGAACGCGGCTATCTCGACAGCCGTGAAATGTCCAACATGTTCAACCTGCTCCGCAGCAACGATCTGATCTGGTCGAACGTCGTGAACAACTACCTCATGGGCCAGAAGCCGCCGGCCTTCGATCTTCTCTACTGGAACAGCGACGGCACCCGCATGGCACGCACCGCTCACTCCTGGTATCTCCGCAATACTTACGTCGAAAACAATCTCATTCACCCGGACCGCGTCCACCTCAAGGGCGAAGCACTCGATCTCCACCGTATCCGCCTGGATATGTACGCGGTCGGCGCGGAAAAGGACCACATCGTCCCCTGGGATGCCGCCTGGCGCATCACCCAGCTCACCAACGGCCGCGTCCGCTTCGTGCTCGCCTCCAGCGGACATATCGCCGGAATGATCAATCCGCCGGGCGGCAAAGGCACTTACTGGACCAGCGAAAACCAGGCGGATACCGCCGAGGAATGGCGCAGCGGCGCCGAACGTCACGAAGGCAGCTGGTGGACCGACTGGTCATACTGGCTCGCCGCCCACGCCGGACAGAAAGCCCCGCCCCCGCCCCTGGGAAGTGCAAAGCACAAGCCGTTGCAGGACGCCCCGGGCAGCTACGTCCTGCAGAAATGATCCCGACGGAACTCGGGTAATACCAGGCGGCCGAATGGCCGACTGGTATGCGCGTGGGGTTGGTGGGGCGGCCGCGCGCGAAATCAATAGGATACCAGCCGGCCGATCATATACCCAAGAGTCAAACTCTCGGCCGGCTGGTGTAAGGCGTGCGCAACACGCCACTCCATGCCGAATCACCTCTTGGCGCGGCGCGGAAGCCGGTGCGATAAGCCCCGTGATGCGAACGCTCTACCACCTCCCGCTCTCGCCATTTTCGCGCAAAATCCGCCTCGTGCTCGCCGAAAAGCGGCTCCCGTTCGAATTGCGCCTGGAAAAAGTCTGGGAGCGGCGGTCCGAATACCTCGAACTCAATCCCGCCGGCACTGTCCCCACCCTCATCGAAGACAACGGGATGGCCATCCCCGATTCCGGCGTCATCGGCGAATATCTCGAAGAAGCCTACCCCGACACGCCCCTGCTCGGCCGCACCACGGCCGAGCATGTGGAGGTGCGCCGCCTCGTCGCCTGGTTCGACGGCAAGTTCCACCAGGAAGTAACGCGCAATCTGCTCGGCGAAAAACAGATGAAACGTCTGCTAGGCCGCGGCAACCCGGACGCAACCGCGATCCGCACCGGCTACACGGCGCTCAAGTATCACATGCAGTATCTCGGCTGGCTCGCGGAAAACCGCAAATGGCTGGCGGGATCCAACATGTCGCTCGCCGATTTCGCCGCCGCGGCCCATCTCTCCGCGCTCGACTTCATCGGCGATGTTGACTGGACTGTGTCCGCCCCGGCCAGGGAATGGTACGCAAGGATCAAATCGCGCCCGAGCTTCCGCGGCGTCCTTGGCGATCGCGTTCCCGGCATCACGCCGCCCGAGCACTACGCTGACCTGGATTTCTGATCGCTTCCCCAGAACGCCGCCAGCCCCAGCGCCAGAACCACCGCCACCGCCCCAATCCCGGCCAGGGCGGCGAATCCCAGAAGCCCGAAAATCACGCCCCCTAGCGCAGACCCGATCGAAGACCCCAACGACGTCGCCGCATTGAACAACCCGACGCTTTCGCCTCGGGCGCTGGGACTGAGCCTTACCGCCAGCACATTCGCCCCCACGCTCAGCAGCGGCCAGACGATCTGCATCAGTGCAAAAGCAACCAGAATCAGAGAACCGGCCCACGCACTGTGCAGCAGGCCGAAAACCGCCATCGCGGCGAACAGCAGCAGGCGCAGCGAAAAACCTGCCAGCAACACCGCCTCGCCGCCACGCTTGTGTGCGGCATGGCTCGCCGGGGCGTAAACCAGCAAACTCACCCCGACGCCGATCGCATACACCGCCGACGGCAGCACCGGATCCATCAGATACTGCCGCGTCATCACCACCGGATACATCACCGCGATGCCGTTCATGAACGTGTAGGCGACCAGCCAGATGATCAGGAAATGCCGCAGCGCCGGCGTGATCACCCGCAGGTGATCCAGCAGTTCACGAATATTCGCATGATGGTGCCGCGCCGCACTCGGCACACCGGCCTCGCCGCCGGTTAGCGGCCGTGGTGCCGCTTTGGCATGTGCCGGGCGCGGAAGCGGCCCCGGCGCCGAATGGGCCCCCAGCCCCGCGCCGGCCAGCAGTGCGGCCGCCGCGCAAAGGAACCCCGCCGCAATATGCGTTCGCGCCAGCGCGCCCGCGACAACCAGCCCCAGCACCTGCCCGGTGCTGACAAATCGTTGCAGCTGCGCGACCCGGTCGTCCCACTCGTCCTCCGGACGATCCTGAATCGCCAGCACGTTGCCGGCCGTGGTCGCCGCCATCGTCCCCAGCCCCGCCCCGGCCGCCAGCAAAATCCGCCAGACACCCCCGGCCCAAACACCCCCGACAAAGAAAAACAGCGCAAAACAGATCGCTCCGCCCAGGCTGCCGAAAATCAGCAGGTCACGGTGCCGCCCGGTCCGGTCTGCCCAGCTTCCCAGCACCGGCGCCGCCAGCCCGGCCAGGGCGAAGGCGGCATAGGTCAGCCCGGAGCGCGCACCCCCCTGGGACGCAAGCGGCAGCAGAATCGGCGCAAGCCCGCTCTGCGCAAGCCCGAGCAGCGCGTAAGCGAGAAACCACGGCTCGGCGCGCATTACCCTGTTTTGACTGAAACGATCTGTGCCGTGCTAGCCGGGCGCCTCGCACGGTTCCGTCCCCATCTGCGCCGGAACCGAAATCTCCAGAAGCTCGAACACATCCGAAGTGCGAATTTCGTTGTGCGGCGTCCCACCTGGGATCATCACTGAATCACCCTCCTGCAGATGCACAGTCCCGCGATCGGCAAACTCCAGCTCCAGCCAGCCATCCAGCACGTACACGAATTGCATGTCGCATAGATGCCGGTGCCATCCGGTCGGGCGCGTCATTCCCGCGCTCGCCGAGGTGATCTGCGCCCGCATCCGTCCGCCCGTGCCATCGGTGACCCCCAGATCGCGGTACTTGAAGAATGCGCGCCGCCCCTCAACGAAGCGCGGCTCTTTCGCGCTGGAAACCGCAACAGTCATGCCGGAACCGCTGACCACTTGGTCATTCATGGCCGTTCTCCTCTTCGCCCGCCTAGCGTATGCTCACACCAGTACAGTGAAAAGCCGCCAGTGTCCTGCCCCCGAAGTTCGCCGCATCGTGGGGCGGACGAAGCGGATCAGCAGGCCACTGAAAACAAGGAGCTAGTGTCCCGAACCGACGCCAATCCACAATGGCGAACTTCCGATTCGGGACACTAGCATGCAACACCTTGTCAAAGCCTTCGACCTGACCGGCCGCCATGCGCTCGTCACCGGCGCCCGGCGCGAGATCGGCCGCGCCATCGCGCTCGGTCTCGCCTCCCTCGGCGCCCGCATCGCCGTGCATCATGCCGGCACCGACGAAGAATCCCGCGATGCGGATGCGGTGGTGAACGAAATCCGCGCCAATAACGGCCAGGCCGAGGCGTTCGGCGCCGACTTCGGCCGCGACGATTCAGGCCGCCACCTCGCCGCCGAGGTAATCCGTGCATTCGCAACTATCGACATCCTGGTGCTCAACGCCTCCATCGAACTTGTCGAGAATTATCGCGCCGTCACCCGCGAACACTTCGACCGCCAGATCGCCATAAACTTGCGCAGCACGCTCGAACTCCTCCAGGAACTCGTGCCCCCCATGGCCGAACGCGGCTGGGGTCGCGTGCTCGCGATCGGCAGCATCCAGCAGGCGCTCCCGCACGAGGGCATGATCGTTTACGCCGGAACCAAGGCAGCCCAGGAAAACTGGATGCGCAACCTCGCCCGCCAGTACGCGCATCGTGGTGTCAATTTCAACAACCTCGCGCCCGGCGTCATCCTGACCGCCCGCAACCGGCACTCGCTCGAACCCCGCGCGGATGAGGTCACAAGGCGCATTCCCGCCGCCCGCCTCGGCCGCCCCGATGATCTGGTCGGCGCTGCAATGCTCCTATGCTCCGACGCCGCCTCTTACATTACAGGTGCGAACCTATATGTGGATGGCGGCCGCCGTATCGACCGGTAGCTTGTTCAAATCCGTCCCCGCCAAAACCGGGTTCGGTACAAACGCCGCTCCCCAAAAACGGGGTTTGGTACCAATTTCCACCCCCCAAATCGAGGTTTGGTACCAAACTCCACCCCCCAAATCGGGGTTTGGTACCAAACTCCACCCCCAAATCCGCCCTTTTGCTACGCTGTGGCCCTACCTCGTCACCAGCGTTTGAAGGATCCCGTTCGCCCCCTCCGTCAGCCCGTGGAACATCGTGAAATCCACCCGGTCCACCGCCACGAACACTCCGGCCCCCCGCCCTGGAGCGAACACGATATAGGTCATGAACCCCCCGCCCCCGCCGCTCTTCTCCAGGATCGTGGGTTTCACCCCGTCGCCCTCCTGCATCACCCAGGCCAGCCCCAGCCCGGCCATAGGCCCCGCCTCGTCGAACCCAATCGCCGCCGGCATCGTCTGCCGCAGCCGGTAAACCGCTTGCGAAACGACCAGCACCGGAGACGCCTCGCCGGCCAGCTCGTGCTTCAGCCAGATCACCATGTCGTCGGCCGTCGAATAGAGCCCGCCGCTCGCCTGAGTCGCCTCGGTATCCGTGCAGACCGGCCCGGAGGAGCCCCCAGCCCCGTCCCTGCCATCAATCGTGCGCACTGGTCCTGGTCGGGTGAAAGCGTCGTGTCCCGCATCCCCAGCGGCCCGGTGATCCGCTCTCGCAGCAAATCGGCATAGCTCTGCCCGGCTCCCCCCTCCAGCGCATCGCCTAGCAGATCAAACCCCACATTCGAATAGGCCGTCACCGTCCCCGGCGCCCACGGCAACCCCTGCTTGCCCAGCCACGCCGCCCGCACCACCCGGGTCGGCCAGGTGAACGGCGCTGCATCCGCCGGCGCCGTCCCCATCTCCCGCGGCAAGGCCGCCGAATGCGTCGCCAGATCCAGCAGGGAAATTGGTCGCCCCCCGAACGAGGGTACCGTCACCCCCGGCAGATACCGCCCTATGGGTCGGTCAGCCGCACATGCCCATCGACCACCAGGCTCGCCAGCAACTCCCCCGCGAACGCCTTGGAAATCGAACCCAGCCGGATCAGCGTCCGCCCGTCCGGTTCCGGATTCGGCAATTCAGGCTGATCCGCCTTCGGCCGCACATTCCCGAACCCCAACACCAGGCTGTCATTCCCCCGCACCGCCCCGAACACCAGCCCGGGCGCCCCGCTATCTGCCCACATCACAAATCCTGGCAGCTCCAGCGCCTGCTCCAGCAGCGGATCGGCGGCAAAGGCTGGCGGCGCCACAAACAGCGCGGCGGCGACCAGCAGCACCCATCGCAGCATCCTGCCCTCCTCCCTCAGTCCAGCCGGCGAACCGGATACTCAGATCATATCCAGACCGCAAGAATAGGCACAGCGGCTAAGCATCATCCGGCGGATCGTTTCGGCGCTCCGCCGATAAGATGATGCGTGTTCAATAACTTCTGAGCAGACTTGCGTGGCACAAGCCGCGAAAGTCTGCTTAGGATCTCGCGAGCCTCACTTCCAGCCCGAGCGGCGCCGCCCCGATTCGGCACGTCCCAAACCTGCTCTCCGCCGCCATCCGGGCGAATGCCTCGCGGGTATAAGCCCGCCCGATCAAAAGCCACCGGAACGTCTGCTTCGTGATCCATGCATCGAGCGCACCCCGGCCGCTCCGCCGCACAAAGGCGTCAATCTCGGCGGGCGGCACATCCTTGCGGAGATCGGCGATCACCGCCTCGCCCCCTGGCCGAAGCACGCGATGCATCTCGTCCAGCGCCTTGACCGGCTCGGCGAAGTTTTTGAACGCGGCCGAACAGTAAACCAGATCGAACGAGCCGTCGGCGAAGGGCATAGCCGACGCATTGCCCAGCCGGAAATCGACCGCCACCCCGGCGGTCGCCGCGTTGGCCGTCGCAAGCTCAACAAAGGTCCGGCTGATATCGAGGCCGGTGATCCGGAAATTGCCCAGCTTCGCAAGCTCGGTCGCAAAATACCCCGGCCCCGGCGCTACTTCCAGTACGTCGCCCCCGCCCAGCAGATCGCGTCCCCCGAGCTGGGACGCCACCGCCGCGGCCTGCTGGCGAAAATCCGCCATGTCATTGCGGCGGGTCCGCGCATACCAGCGTGCAATCCAGCCTTCCATCCCCGCTCCCTTGAATGCAGCACCCATAGCTTGCCCTCCTCGGCGAACCGCATATTATCTGCTTTTACAAGTATCTTATAAATGCAGATATCATGTCAAGCAGGCCAGCTCAAAAATCCGGCCGTCACGCACTTCTCACAAAGCTCTCGGAGCTGGGCCGCATCACAAGCACGCAGACCGTCTTCCTCCACCAGGCGATCGCCCAGACCGCCGGCCTCAACGCCACGGACGCCAAGTGCATCGACCTCATACTACGCGCCCCCGGCGGCACCCTCACCGCGGGCCAGATTGCAGGCATGAGTGGCCTCACCACCGGCGCGGTCACCCACATCCTAGACCGGCTCGAAAAAGGAGACTTCATCGAACGCCGGCGCGACACAGCCGACCGCCGCAAGGTCCTGGTGCGCGTCCGCCCCGAACGCCTCACAGCCATGACGCCGAAATACGAAGCGATCGGCAGAGCCTTCATGGCCGTACTTGAGGAATACAGCGACGAAGACCTTCAGCTGATCTGCGATTACCTGGAAAAATCCGCCGTCGTCTCCGCACGCGAGATCGCCAAACTGATTGAAGACAGGAGGTCCCAGAGGAGGTCCCAGAGGGGGTTACGGTCAGCGTAGAACGGTGCGATCAACCCGAGGCCGCAATATCCGTCAGCCGCCCGTGTTCATCGCATCCCTCAACCGCGCCGCACGCCTCACGATCGCGGTCAGGATCCCCGCTTCGAACGCCCGGTTCAGACATCCCTCATTGAAGCGTTCCCCCCGGAAATAGCAGGTTAGGAGCTTCGAGAGATCATCGACGCTTGCGCGGGCGATGGAGGCCCGATTGGTTGTAAATTTCTTCCCGGCACTCGTCATCCAGGTCTGCCAGTCAAACATCACGATCCAGCCGGCATCCTGCACAGCTTTCATGAATTCCTCGGCCTGCTGGCTGTATGCGAAAAACGGGAACGGGCGGATGCCGGCGTTGTCCGGCGGCGGCCGGTTCCAGGCACCCATGGTGAACCCATCTGAGGTAAATACCTCTGCGAACCGCGAAAGACGATCGAGCCTTTCAAGCGTCTCGGCGCTTCCCTTCTCTCTAGCCATGCTTATCTGTGTGTTCAGCCACCCAATCGATCGCGTGCAAGGCGCCACCGAGCACGGCATCTTCCGTAATAGACATCAGCTTGACGACCGGATAGCTGCTCGCCGGCGATATAAAATTTTCGATTTGGCCAAGCCTGCCAAGAAATTCAGCCTTCCGGGCGGAATCCAGCAATCCCACGTCGGTCATAGGCTTCAAGCCGATCTCGAGCCATCCGGAGGACCACACGGCGAATGGTGCAAAAGGCTTACCATTGAACGTGAACCGACCACGAATGGACGCCGATTTACGACCCTTACCGGTGATAAGCGGGCTCCTTGCGCTCAGTCTATTAACAATCTTCGTCGCGGCATCCTTCGCCCCAGTTCCAAACTCCGCTCCTATTTTTTCGAGGACCTCGTCGACCGTCCAGAAACGGCCATCCCAGCCATTCTTCCTCCCCATCGCCCGGGTAGTGCGGCCGTAAACAACCGGAGTTATTGTCCGAATGTTTTCTCCCTCGTGAATGCCTTCTCCCTCATGTCGCCGGAGCTCCAGCGCCAGGACTTCCGCCGGATCCATCTGCTCGTTGAGAAACTCCACAAGCCGCCGCAATTCAGGATGGATCAGATCGGCCACAAACAGCAAACGCACACGCCCCTGCTGAAGGTTTGCTCTCACCAGCTTCCAGAACGCCTCGAGATCGGCTTCCGAACCGAGAAAATCCTTAAGCACCCGCTCCGGATCAGAAAGATGACTCGCGTTGAAGCTGTCCCGCAGCTCCTCAGCACGCCAGTAGGTGATCGCATTCGCTGCATAGTCAAGCATCTGTGCCACCACGAGACGCCGTGCGCGCGTATCCGAACAGCGCTTCACTTCGACGAACGTCGGTATCCCGTCCTGATCCACGAACAGATGGTCCAGTGCGAACCAGGCCTCCCCCTCTGATTGTACCGGAATTGACTTCTCGCGCGCGATTAGATTGCGCTCACCCGCTTCTCTGCCTTGCAGGGCCTATCCCGAAACCGCGATATCCGTCAGCCGACGGTGCTCGTCCATCGCGTAGCGGTCCGTCATCCCCGCCACGTAATCTCCCACCGTCGTCGCCGCCCGCACCGTTCCGCCTTCCCCGGCCCGTGCCCGCCAGTCATCCGGCAGCATCGAGGGATCCGCGTGCAGCAGCCGGAACAGCTCCTCCGTCAACCGCCGCGCCTTCGCCGTCATCCGGTTCACCCGCCAGTGCCGGTACATCCGGGCAAACAGGAAATCCTTGATCGCCTGGTTCGCCTCACCCATCCCGCCACTGAACGCCACCATCTTGCGTTTCGCCCGCCGCACCGCGTCCGCATGGGCCGGATCGAGCTTGACCAGCCGCCGCCCCGTCTCCTCGATCACGTCGGTCACCATCGCGTCGATCACCCGCCGCACCGTCTCGTGCCGCAGCCGGGGCGGTGGCACATCCAGACTGGCCACCCGAGCCGCTGCCAGCGCCTTCCCCACAACCGGCAGGTGCGCGATATCCTCCGGCACAAACAGCCCCGCCCGCATCCCGTCATCCAGGTCGTGGCTGTGATAGGCGATGTCGTCCGCCAGCGACGCCGCCTGCGCCTCCAGCCCCGCCTGGGTGCCCAGTTCCAGCCGGTGCCGCTCGTTGTAATCCGCGATATAGGCCGGAGGCCGCGTCAGCGGCCCGTTGTGCTTCACCAGTCCTTCCAGCGTCTCCCAGGTCAGGTTCAGCCCGTCGAACGCGGCGTAGCGGCTCTCCAGCAAGGTCACGACCCGCAGGCTCTGGGCGTTGTGGTCGAACCCGCCAAACGGCTTCATCGCCAGGTTCAGCGCATCCTCCCCGGCATGCCCGAACGGCGGGTGCCCCAGATCGTGTGCCAGCGCCAGCCCCTCCGTCAGGTCCTCATCGATCCTGAGCGCCCGCGCCAGCGAGCGGGCGATCTGCGCCACCTCGATCGAATGCGTCAGCCGGGTCCGGAAGAAATCCCCCTCGTGGTTGACGAAAACCTGGGTCTTGTATTGCAGCCGCCGAAACGCGGTGCTGTGGATGATCCGGTCCCGGTCACGCTGATACGGCGATCTCGTGGACGATTCCGGTTCCGGATGCAGCCGCCCCCGGCTGGTCTCGGCACGCACGGCGTAGGGGGCCAGGCTCATGGCGCGGGGGCTTACACCGCGGCTTTCGCCGCTTCAATCAACCCGTCTCAGTGCAACATCAGCAGCTTCGCCAGGACCACCAAGGTGATCGCCACGTTGATGCCAATCACCCAGGTCATTACGCTGGTCCGGGAATCCATGCTCCCCAGCCGGGCCTCCACACCAGAAAGGCGCGCCTCAATTCCAGCGAGCCGGTTGTCGTAGTTCGCTACCTTCTCAGCCGCGGCCGGAGCGCTCTTGTCGCCGGCACCGACCTCCCGCAAAGCCTCGAGTAACTGTCCCAGCATCAAAGCCATCGGCCACTCATATAGCCACCGGAACGACTATCACACGCGCCCTAACCGAACGTGTAACCCTCTGCCCGTCCCTACCCATCGGCGATTTCGCCATCGGGATCAGCGCTCTGTCATGAAATGCACATTCGCTCTCGCCGCCGCGCTGGTCCTGGTGCCGGCGGCCGGGCTCGCACAGAACTCGCCCGGACTGACCACCAGACCGGTTCCCACGGCGGCGCAATGGAATGGCTGCTTCGCCGCGAAGGCCGATTACAATAACCCTCAGATCGCCGGCGGCATTATGGTCGGCACCGGCAGCAACGATGCGCTGACGATCGCGCCCGGCGCCGGCGCGTCGAGCGCCATCAGCTTCGGCCAGAGCGGCACCGGCGGTGTAACTTTCGGCGGTATGCCGCTGACCGTCGCCGCATTGAACGACAGCGGCAACGCCACGGTCGGCGGAACGCTCAGCGTTACCCGCGCGACGACGCTGGCGGCGACGAATGTCGCGAATGGCTCGCTGATCGCGAGCTATGGCAGCGGTTGGTCTTTGTTCAACATGAGCAAGGCGTTGCTCATCACCTCTACCAGCGCCAACCCCACCATCGGCTTCACTGACCCGACTGGCTCCGCTAACTGTTTCGCCATCTCCGACGGTGGCAGCAGCCGCTTGATTATGGGCATCTGGCGATGCATGGCGGGTGGAGCAAGCTCTGGCGCCACTCCTGCCGAAGGTGGGCTGCTGGCAGATTCGGGCAGATTCGGCCATAATCTATCCTGCCGCTCTCGGCTGCGAGGGGGCAGGGTGCGCCGCGCTCCGGCCGCACCGGAGCCAGAAGTACGAGAGCGCAGGGAATGGACGCGGGGCATTCGATTGAACCGATCGAACGAACGGGAGGGACAAATGACGGATAGAGCCGCAATCGACGCCCTTCTGAAGTCTGCCGCCGACCGGGGCGATGTGCCGGGCGTCGTCGCCGTGGCCGGCACCGACGCGGGAATAATCTACGAGGGCGCCTTCGGAAAGCGCGATCTGAGCGCGCCTGCCGTGATGACACCCGACACGGTTTTCTGGGTCGCCTCTATGACCAAGGCGATCGTCTCAGCTGCTGCCATGCAGATGGTCGAACAGGGTAAGGTCGGGTTGGATCAGAATCTGGGTGAGATCCTGCCGGAACTCGCCAGACCGCAGGTCCTCGAGGGCTGGGACGATAACGGCAAACCGAAGCTGCGCGCCGCGCGCAACCCGATCACGCTGCGGCTTCTGCTGACCCACACGGCCGGATTCAGCTATGAGATGTGGAACGCCGATATTGGACGTTACCAGGAGCATGCCGGGCTTCCCGGAATCATCAGCTGCCAGAACAAGGCTTTGGAGACGCCGGTGATTGCCGAGCCGGGGACGCGGTGGAGTACGGCATCAACATCGACTTTGCCGGTAAGCTGGTGGAGAAACTGAGCAGTAAAAAGCTCGACGCGTATCTGCAGGACCATATATTTGCGCCGCTCGGCATGTCGGAGACCGGGTTCAGGATCCGCTCCGATCAGCGCACGCGGCTCGCGCGGATGCATGCCCGGATGCCGGATGGCACTCTTTCGCCGATCGATTTCGAGATGCCGCAGGATCCTGAGTTCCATATGGGTGGTGGCGGACTTTATTCGGTGGGACGGGATTATCTCGCATTCTGCCGGATGATCCTCGGCAAAGGCAGTCTGAATGGAAAGCAGGTGCTGAAGCCAGAAACGGTCGGCATGATGTGCGAGAATCACATGGGCGATCTGGTCGTCACCAAGCTGGTTTCAGTTGCCGCTCAGGCAACCAACGATGCCGAGTTCTTCCCCGGGATGGTGAAGAAATGGGGGCTGGGCTTCATGATCAGCACCGAGGCGGTACCCCATGGGCGGGCAGCGAACAGCCTCTGCTGGGCGGGGTTGGGCAACACCTATTTCTGGATTGACCCGGCGAGCCGGGTGTGCGGCGTGATCCTGACCCAGATCCTGCCGTTCGCGGACGAAAAGGTGCTCGCCTTGTACGACGCGTTCGAGACCGGGATTTACGGGCAAGGACAAAGGGGGCTGGCTTAGCGCACGTCTTCGAGGGGGGTGCCTGTGCATCTGAAACCTTCGACCCGAGCCACAATGACGCCGCGGGCGATTTGAGCTGGCTGTCTTTGTTGCCCTGCGGTTGAATCCGATGTTCACCGGCGGCGATCACACGCCGCCTGACGAGTGATGCAGGTCCGGACAGGCAAACGGTGTCGGGCGACGCCGGAAACTGACCCCCTGGCGACACGAGGAACTGACCCCCTCGCGTCGAGGCCACATGAGAGCTGGGACGGAAAACGGTCCGCGGACTGGCTATCGCGGAAGGCGCCGGACGAAGTAGCGGCGATGATCAAGCTGAAGGAGTTAGGCGGGGGCGAAGCGGATCGCGTTGGAGCTGGGGGGCGCGCGCAATACGGCTCAGCGGCGGCTATCCTGCGGGAGCTGACGGGTGCGATCCGACACGCGCTCTGCTGGGTGCGCGCCGAGCGGCTGGCGGAGGGGCTCGACAGGTCCACCGAACCGCAGCGCGCCGCCGAGACGATGTGCGCTCGCTGATCGGTAGTTCTACTCCGACCTGAAGGATTACCGCGTCATGCTGGCACCGTGGCGGCGCACCGATTTGCGTGCCCGGTTCCACTACATCTTCTGCCGCTGCACGGGCTTCGCAACACTGGATCGCCTGGCGGTTATCGAGCAAGCCTGGATCGGCGGCGTGCAACTGGGCGCATGGAGGATCTGCTGCAAGCGATGGTCCCGTCGGGTATCTCCAAATCGCAGGTCTCCAAGCTCTGCAAAGACATCGATGAGAGCGGGTCAATGCGTTTCTCGATCGTCCGTTCAGCGGAGAGAATGGCCCCATCTGGCTCGATGATCTCTGGCTCGATGCCACCTATCTGCGTCAGAGTGAGGGAGGACGCATCGTCTGCATTGCGGAAATAATCGCTGTGGCGGTGAATGCGGAGGGCCGGCGCGAAATTGTTGGCCTGCATATCGGGCCATCGGAAGCCGAAGCGTTCTGGTCAGACTCCCCCAAATCCCTGCCCCGTCGCAGCTTACGCGGACTGAAGCTGATGATTTCCGATACCCATGAGGGACTTAAGGGCGCGATCCGCCGGGTGTCAAGGAAGCCAATGACGAATGGGCGCTGCAGCATCGCTATATGCAGATGAAGGCCATGGGTGATGTTCCGGCGCCGGTGATCGACGACGAATCCATCGTCTTCCCGCTTGTTACTTTTTCAGCCAAGGCCGCCTGACCCGATGGCCGCCTCAGCGCTGCCGTCTTACGCTGCCCGAATTTCCACTACCCTGGTTTTCGGGTCCGCGACGTTGAGCATAGCCACGCCCTGGCGCTGCAAGGGCTATGCGGGCTGGCCTGGGAATGGTCGAGGGGATGGTCAGGCATCGGTTGCCAAGGCGGGGAAACCTCAGTAGTAGCAGGCGGAACGCGGGCGTAGCTCAGGGGTAGAGCACAACCTTGCCAAGGTTGGGGTCGAGGGTTCGAATCCCTTCGCCCGCTCCAGATTTTCTGAAGAAAATCAAGAAGTTGAAAGCGGTCCTTCGGGGCCGTTTTTGCTTAGAAGGCCCTGGCGATCTGGCAATCTGAGCGCATTCAACGCATTTGAACGGAAACCGCCGGATAACCTGGCGCAGTTTTGGCGGTATCGGGCACCAGATCGCCCTCGCCTATCCATCGACAGGCCATCATTCTAACCCGCCGCGGTTTCGCTCCCTGTAGGCCTGACAGGCGCCGGATTCCCGGTGACGATCAACATCTTCAACATCTCTAAGATCAATTCCGAGGTGCGCGGCGGGCGGTCGCCGCGCATTCGCGCGCTTCAAGGAGGAGATCGGCGAAAGCTACTTCGACTATCTCGCGGGTCTGCGCGATCTTGTGCTGCTCATGGACGAATCGCATCGCTACCGCGCGTCGGCGGGCATGCGGGCGATTAACGAGCTGAAGCCGGTCCTCGGGCCTGGAGCTGACCGCCACGCCCTTCGTCGAGACGAGCCGCGGGCCCGTCGCGTTCCAGAACGTCATCTTCGACTATCCGCTTGGCGCAGGCGATGGAGGATGGCTTCGTCAAAGAGCCGGCGGTCGTCACGCGCAAGAACTTCAACCCGGCCGGCATGTCGCCCGAGGCGATCCAGCAGCTCTAAGCTGGAAGACGGCGTTCGGCTGCACGAGAGCGTCAAGGTCGAGCTGGAAACCTACGCGCGCGAGAATGGCGAACGCATCGTCAAACCGTTTGTGCTGGTGATCGCCCGCGACACGACACATGCCGCCGAGCTGATGCAGCTGATCAAGTCCGACGGCTTCTTCGAAGGCCGCTACGCGGACAAGGTGATCCAGGTCGATTCCAGCGTGAAGGAAGAGGAGACTGTCGAGCGGCTGCTGACGGTCGAGCATACCGACGAGCCGACCGAGATCGTGATTCACGTCAACATGCTGAAAGAGGGCTGGGACGTGACCAACCTCTACACGATCGTGCCGCTGCGCGCCGCTAATGCGCGGACCCTGATCGAGCAGTCGATCGGCCGCGGGCTTCGGCTGCCCTACGGCAAGCGGACGGGCGTGACCGCTGTCGATCGGCTGAATATCGTCGCTCACGACCGGTTTCAGGAGATCGTCGACGAGGCGAACAAGCCGGATTCGCCGATCCGCCTGCAGCAGGTCATCCTGTCGAACCGAGCAGCTGCAGCAGAAGACGGTCACTGTCGTCTCGCAACCTCAGCTTGCCGCGAACTCGGGATGCAGTCTGACGGGGCGGCTCCCTCGACCGCCAGCGGCTTTCATGAGGCGCAGTCGGTGTTCAACGCCGAAGAGCAGAAGATCGCACAGATCGCGTATGACGTGATTCGAAAGTTTGAGAGCTCAGCCGCACAAGTTGCCGAGCGTTGCCATCCTCATCAAGCCCGAGGTTCAGGCAGCGGTTCTTCGCGAGGTGGAGAGCCACTATCGGCCAGCGCAGATGGAATTGGACGGAATCGCTGACCGCAGCCCGACCTGGCGGCCATCGTCGCGAAGACGCCGAAGCTTGTCGTCCAGCAGACCATCGACATTCCGCGCATCCTTGTCGTTCCCAAGGGTGAAGTGAAAGTCGGGCTTCGGCCCTTTACGCTCGACCTCGCCGGTATGCGCTATCCGGCGCCGAGCGAGAAGCTGTGGGCCAAGCACTCTGCGCACCGACCAGGTCGACGTGATCGGCCTCATGCCGGGAGCGGTCGAGAACAGCGTCTGGAAGACTACGTCGTCAGCGGACTGATCGACTTCGACGATTCGCCTACGATGAACACGCCGATCTCCTCTACGATCTGGCCGAACAGGTGGTCGCGTCATCTTCGGTCGTATCTCTCCGAGGAAGACGCGCGGAAAAGTGCTTGCGGCTCCATCAGAGGGAGATCGCCGCGCTTCGTCCATGCGCAGATGCAGAAGCACTTTTGGCAGGACACGCGAAGTCGCCTACGAAGTTCGTGATCACCCGGGCTTCACGGAGCTTGAAACAGCGCCTACACTGCAGCCGCGACGAAGCGCCGCTCGATTTCCGCATCTCGCCGTCGGACAAGAGCAATATGTCGCGCTATCTGTTCGGCGGGTTTTCCAGCTGCCTCTACCCGATCGCAGAAATTCCAATCCGATGCCGAGCGGAAGCTCGCGGTCGATCCTGGAGCGGGAATGCCTTGAAGTGGTTCAAGCCGGCGCAAGAGGTCAGTTCCAGATCTATCTACCGCAGTGGGATCGAGGACCTAGAATATCAGCCCGATTTCGTCGCGGAGACGGAGACCGCATTTTCATGCTGGAGCCGAAAGCTCGAACCAGATGGCAGTACCAGATGTGCTCGCGAAACAAGACGTTGCCGTCCAATGGTGCCGTTGGGCCAGCGATCATGCCGGAAGCTATGAGGGAAGCCCTGGACATATGCGCTCATTCCCCACGATGCCATTGCGGAGAATATGACGCTGGAGGGATTGGCCCGCCAGTTCGCTGTTAAGGCGGTGGTTCCGGTCGACGGATAGGGCGACTTCGCTCAGCAAGCAGCTTTGCCTTGAGTGCGCGCGCAGATACAGCGCTTCACATCGATTGTAGTCGTCAATGGCTGTCGTCATCGGAACCCAGCTTCCGGACCTCGCTGCCGGACCTGACCTCCCCATGATCCGAATCGCTCCGACTCGGGCCGGACGGCAGTTCTAAGCGGACGTTCAAGCCTCCGCCCTTGCGATTGGTAAGTATTATGTCTCCGCCGTGCTCCCAGACTGATTGAGCGGGTAACCGAGAGGCCGAGACCGACACCGCCCGTCTCGGGGTTGCGGGCACTGCCAATTCTGTAAAATGGCTCAAACACCTTCTCTCGTTCGCCCCGCGGGATTCCCGGTCCCTCGTCCTCGACGGTAATAACGACGCGCGCCGCCTCCGGGTACCAAGCTCACCGCAGCGCCGCCACCATACTTCACGGCGTTGTCGACGAGATTGGAAACAGCTCGCCGCATGGCCGTCGGCCGACAGGATATCGTTAACGTCGCGCGGTCCGGAGAAGATTACCTTCTCGCCCGCATCCGCAGCATCCTCGCAGATGCCCTCGACCAGAGCGCTCAAATCAACTAGCGATCGAGGCTCCTGCTTCGCATCGTCGCGCGTGAATGACAGGATCGATTCAACCATGCTATTCATCATGTCGAGCTCGTCGAGCATCTTCTGCTGATCCTCGAGCCCCTCGGCCATTTCGATGCGCATGCGGAGCCGCGTCAGCGGTGTCCGAAGATCGTGCGACATCGCCGCCATCATGCGCGTGCGATCTTCGTTGAAGCGGCGGAGCCGTTCTCGCATTCGATTGAAAGCACCTGATGATTCCTTCGACCTCTCGCGGCCCGCGCGGCGAAATCGGTGGATCGTCGCCGCTAGGGCCGAGGCGATCGACCGCCGCGGAAAGCTCAGAAAGCGGCGTTACGACCCGCCTGGCAGCCACGACCGACAAGAGGATCGCCAACGCAAGGGAGAGGACCGCCCAAGCGGCGAAGCTTGCGAGGGAAAACTCAGCCGCCACGGGGTCGCTCGGAGGCGGCGGATCCAAGTTGCTCACGACGAGGAGCCATTGCCCGTTCGCAAGGGAGGCCTCGATCCAGGTACCGTTCTCGACGCGTCCACCGGCCGGCCCTGCTTTCTCGTCCGCGAGCCGATAACGATCGGCCACGATAACCGGTCGTGGCGTGGTAAGGGCCGCTTCGATGCGATGGCGCAACACCTCCGCGTCCGGCTCTCCGCGATTGCCCAAATTCGGCGCGGGTGCATCGAGCAAGCGGAGGTGGACTTGCGGGATTTGGGCGGCGGCGAGGATGGTCGGTCTGTCCGCGACTGCCGTGCGATCGAGGATGTCGAGCAATGCGGCCACCCGGCCCGGTAGTTGCAGCAGAAACCGCTCCTCGACCTTGGGCAGCTCCTGCCGGCGCTCGAAACCGAAATAGGGCAGTGCTGTGGCCACCACCCGCTGAAGGGTGAACCCGAGCACCATGGCGACGACGACCGTGAGAGCGATGGTTGCGGTAACGCTGTCCAGGCGTCGCATCACCACGGTGCTCCATTGAGGGTGACGTCCGCGGTGAAGATGTACCCCTCACTGCGCACCGTCTTGATCAGCGCGGGTTCCTTGGGATCGGCCTCGAGACGATGGCGCAGGCGGCTGACGTAGAGGTCGACGGTGCGATCGAACGCCGTGGTCGCGCGTCCCCGCGCAAGATCGAGCAACTGATCTCGCGTCAGCACTCGTTGCGGACGTTCGACCAGCGCGAGGAGCACGTCGAATTCCGCGGCACGGAGATCGACCAGTGCGTTCGCCGGCGATCGCAGCTCTCTTCGGGACACGTCAAGGCGCCAGCCGGCGAACTCGAAAATGCGACGCGCCCCCGCCGGCGATCCGGGCGCAGGCATGGCGGCGCGCCGCAGGACAGCGCGAACGCGGGCGAGCAGTTCGCGCGTTCCAAACGGTTTGGGAAGGTAATCGTCGGCGCCCATTTCCAGGCCCAGCACCCGATCGAACTCCGATCCTCTCGCCGTGAGCATGATGATCGGAATCGTTCCGTTGGCGCGCAGGCGGCGGCAGATGCTGAGGCCGTCCTCGCCCGGCATCATGATGTCGAGGATGATCAAATCGATGCGCGCCGCGCTCATCGTCTGCGTCATCGCAGCACCGTCCTGCGCAACGGATACGCGAAATCCGTTGCCGGTCAGAAAGCGCGAAAGAAGGCCGCGCAATTCCTTGTCGTCGTCGACGACCAAGATGTGCTGTGACCCGTCCATGGCATCATAACCATCGCATGTCTACCGCAGGTCCGTGACAACCGGATTGTAGGCTACTGTGTCATTTCCCGGGATTTGACACACTGCTTCAAGAAAAGCCGGTCCGCATGACATCCTCCTGACGAATCATCGCGCGAGACTCCGGCCACTTCCGGCTCAGGCCGACAGGCAAACGCCGAGGTGGTCCCATGGAGATCCGAGACCTTGAATATCTGGTGGCTTCAGCGACGGCCGGCAACTTCGGCCGTGCGGCCGAGTCCATCGGCATCAGCACCTCGACGATCAGTCGTCATGTCGCCCGGGTCGAAGACGAACTCGGGCTGGCACTCTTCGAGCGGGGGCATTCCGGGGTCCGCCTGACACCCGGGGGACGGGCGGTGATGTTGCACGTGCAGCGCGTACTCGGCGAACTGGACGCCCTGAAGTGCTCAGGCACGGTGAGTGGTGCAGGCGACGTGGGCGAGATCCGCCTCGGCGTTCGCCTGCCGCCCACCGGTACACCGCTCGTGAGCCTGCTGGCCGGTTGGCGTGCAAGGAACCCAAACATCATTCTCACCCTGGCCGAAATGAACGACCGCGACCTCGTGGCGGCGGTCGAGGAGCGTCGTCTGGATGTCGTCCTCACCGCGAGCCAAGCTCTGTGGCCGCGGGCCGCAAGCGTCCCGCTTTATCGCGATCCGCTGATGGCGGTACTCCCGGCCACTCACCCGCTCGCAAGGCAACCCGGCGTGAGCTGGGCCGACCTTCAAGAGGATGTCGTTCTGGTTCAGGGTTGGGACGAGAGCCAGGTCGCGCGAGAGTTCTATGCCGCGTTCCTCGGCGAGGGCGCCCGGTTCCAGGCGCATCCGGCCAGCAAGCAAAGCGTCTTCGCCCTGGTCAGCGCGGGGTTCGGAATCACCTTCGCGACGGCCAGTCACTCCGAGGCCGGGTTCGTCGGCGTCGTGTTCAAGCGCATCGACGATCCTGGCGCCATGGTGGAAATGTCACTGGCGTGGCTTCCCGAGCTCGAGGACCCGGTTGTCGGGCGTTTCGTGGCCTTCCTCCGGGACGAGACGCGCTCGCGAAGCCTCGCCGGTGAGGGCAGTTCCGCGGCGGAGCTTGGCGAAGGCGCGGTCCGTCGCCATGAAGCGCACAAGCATCGGGGCGATCAGCTTCGCGGGTTCGACGGCGCCCTGTCCGGTCTCCCGAGCGAGCACCTGGCCGTAGGCCACGAGATCGCGATGGACGGCAGCGGGAAGCTCGACGGTCAGCTTCACCGGCTTGTCGTCGGCAATGACGCCGAGCTTCAGCTTGGCCAAGGGGACCTCCTCAAGCGCGGTAGGGTTCGAGCACGAGATCGTGGGTGACCATCACCCGAACCGGGAAACCCGGTCGGATGGTGATGGTCGGCTGGATGCTGAGCGAGCGGCTGACCACCTGCTGGCCGGTCTGGTTGACGCTCTGCGACATCCCTTGCTGGATCGCTTCGGCGAGCGAGCCGTTGCTGTTGCCGCTCATGCCGGCCTCCGACCCGACGCTCAGGACGGTCGAGAGGATCGCGGCCTTGAACAGCATGCCCCAGTGGTTGTCGACCTCGTCCTCCAGACCGGCATAGCCTTCCGCGTCGGCGCCGGGCTGGCGCTCCAGTACGATCGACCGCCCATTCGGCATGATGAGCCGGTTCCAGACCAGCAGCGCCCGCGACTGGCCGAACGCGATCTGGGCGTCGTATTGACCGACCAGCTTGGCGCCTTGCGGGATCAACAGGAATTTCCCGGTGGGACTGTCGAAGACGTCCTCGGTCACTTGCGCAGTGACCTGTCCGGGAAGGTCGGAGCGCAGTCCCGTGATCAGCGCGGCGGGAATCACTGCGCCGGCCTGCAGCACATATTGGCTGGCGGGCGCTTCGACGCGATCGGGGCTGACCGTGCGGCGGTCGATGTTTCCGTTGAGGAAGGCAAGCTTGTGATCTTGCGAGGTCAGATCGCTCGAACCGGCGGGCACTGGCGTGGCCCCTTGAGTGCCGCCAGATGCGGAAACGGCCGTCGGCGTGACCTGTCCGAGATTGGTCGTCGCGAAGAGGTGGCTGGTGCGCGCCGCCTCCTGTTCCTGAGCGATACGCTGCTCCTCCGGATTCGCTCCGGGAGTCGGCATGCCGGGTGCCGGCGCTCCGGCGTTGGCGATCGGCCGGCCGAGGTCGCCAGGAAGCGGCGGTCCGAGCTGGGGAGCGTTTCGCGGGAGGCCCGTATAGTCGCGCGGCAGGTTGGCGAGACCATCCGGCGTCATGCGATTGCTGGTGTTGTAGAGCTCGGACCCCGTCGTTTGGGTCTGCGGCCGCAGGGCCAGAAACAACGCGCCGCCAATTCCAAGCGCCGCAACCGTGCCAAGCCCGAGAAGGACTTTGCGGGAGAGCCTCGTCACGGGCCTCCGGCTGGACCGCAGCTGCATTTCTTGCGGTGGTCGATCGCCGGTCGGGAGCTCGCCCGGCCCGCCATCTGGGGCATCGGTCACGACCGCGGCCTTCCATCGGTCCGGACGATGCGGACCTTCTGCTGGGGATCGCCGCCGAGCCGCAACTCGGCTGCGGCGAACAGCCGATCGACGATCATATGGTTGCCCTGGACGCGATAGTTCACGAGCTCGGCGCCGCCCTCTGCGCCGATCACCCAGAGCGGGGGCATCTCTCCTTGGCCGATGCCGGCCGGGAACTCGATGAACACCTGCCGCCCGTCATCGAAGGCGCGCAGTGGCCGCCATGCCGGATCGTCGCCCTCGATCCGATAGCGAAAGTTCAGCGCGTTGATGTCGATGCCGGCGGCGATCGGCGTCGCCGCATCGGCGGCAGCGTTCTGCTGACGCAAGGCAATGAGCTGGTCCTCGGCGTAGAGCCACGACACGGCTGCCATGTAGGTCTTATCGTCGGAGCGCAGCTCCAGATGGTAGGTCCGGCGGTCTGTGTCGATGATGAGATTGGTGACGAGATCAGGGCGAGTCGGCTTGACCAGGATATGCACACGCTTGGTCGGTCCGGTCCCGCTATCGGTATCGCCGATGATCCAGCGCACGGTGTCGCCGGCGGCGACGGGTCCGGGACCGACGAGTTGCTCGCCGGGTTCGAGCGCGATGTCGGTGATCTCGCCGGGTGCGGCGTAGAGTTGATAGAGCGCGCCTTCGGAGAACGGATAAACCTGGATGGCGTTGATGTAGCCGGCACGGGTCGGTTCCACGCGCGCCGCTCCATTGGCCTGCTGAATGCGCGTTCGCGGATCGACGGCTTCACGCGCCGCGGTCTTGGCGCCGGGGAGCGGCTTGAGCTGGCCTGGAAGCGGCAGGAGTTTCGGCAGTTCGACGACCTGCACCGGCTTGGGCGGATCGGGTTGCAGCACCGCCTGCCGCGGCGTGTCATCGTATTTGATTGCGGGCGGCTTCCAGGTCGAGCAGGCGCCAAGGGAGGCGCCGGCAAGCAGAAGGGTTGCGAGGTGCAGAATGCGCATCAGCCGAGCTCCTTTGACCAATTGAGGGCGTGGACGTAGACGCCGAGCGGGTTCTTCTTCAGCCGATCGGCGTCGGTCGGCGTTTGCACGACAATGGTGAGAATGGCGCTCCAGCGTTCGGTGGACGCGAGCGCGTCGTCGACGTAGCGGCGCTCGACCCATTCGACGCGGAAGCTGTCGTCGGAGGCGCGGATGACGCTCGCGATTTCGATCGAGATCTGTGTTTTGCCGATCTTGGAGAACGGGTCGTTGGTCCGGGCGTAGTCGTTGAGCGCGAGCGCGCCCTTGTCGGTGACGTAATTGTAGGCGTCGAGCCAATCCTGGCGGAGCACCACCGGGTCGGCCGGGATGCCTCGCACCTCCTCGATGAAGCGCGCCAGATGCCAGGCGATCTGCGGATCGGTCGGGCGGTAGTCGGCGACGGCCGGCGCGACGGCCTGCGGCCTGGCCGAGCTTGTCGACCTGGACAACCCAGGGCGTGATCGTGCCCCGCGCCGACTGCCAGACGAGACCGCCGGCGAGGCCGCCGCTGAGCGCAAGGGCCGCGAAGAAAGCAAGTCGCCAGTTCTTCGCCTGGACGCGCGCCGAGCCGATCCGATCGTCCCAGACCTGGCCCGCGCGCTGGTAGGGTGTCTCGGGCTCGGGAGTCTTGCCGTAGCGGACGATCGGTCGCCGGAACATGAGTCACTCCCCCTCGGAAAGATTGATGCCGCCGCCGCTCGATGGATGATCGCCGGAGCGGATGGCCTGATGGGCGGCGCTGACGCCGTGGCTGATGGTCTGATTGCGCTTCATGCGGCGCGCCCAAGCGGGCGGTCCCGATCCCTCGGGTTGGCCGGATGCGCCGGCGCCAGCCGAGCCGGAGCCGGGCGCGCTCCCTCCCGTCACGGCCCTGCCGCCGGCGGCGAAGCTTTCGCGCATGCTGGCGGCAGCGCGCCGCAGGGGGCTCATCGCGGTGGAAGCGCCTGCCCCGACGACGCCGGACATTCCGCCGGCGCTATAGGCGGCGGTGACGCCTCCAGCGACGGCCGCGCCGCCGCGCGCCGTTCCGGCGATCAGTCCGCCGGCCGCGCCGACGCCGCCGGCGGCAAGACCAACTCCCGCTGCGCCGATCCCAGCGACCGCCAGGCCCGTCCCGACCGCGGCGCCGGCGCCGAGCTGCGGGCCGCCGGCGATCAGACCGTTGGCGATGCCAGGGCCGAAGATGGTGAGGCCGAGCAGCGACAACGCCGCGAGGATCAAGGTCAGCGCGTCGCTGATCGTGGGCGGATTGTTGAAGCCGCTGGTGAACTGGCCGAAGATCGTCGAGCCGATGCCGATGATGACGGCGAGCACCAGGATCTTGATGCCGGACGACACCACATTGCCGAGCACCTTCTCGGCGAGAAAGGCGGTGCGGCCGAAGAGCCCGAACGGCACGAGGACGAAGCCGGCGAGGGTCGTCAGCTTGAACTCGATCAGGCTGACGAAGAGCTGGATCGCCATGACGAAGAAGCTGATGACGACGATCAGCCAGGCGACGAACAGGATGAGGATCTGGACGAGGTTGGCGAAGACGCTGGTGAAGCCCATCATGCCGGAGATCGCGGTCAGGATGGGCTTGCCGGCGTCGATGCCGACCTGCGGCGAGCTTGCCGGGCTGAAGAAGCTGCGCCGGCGCTCATCGTGCCGCCGCCCGCCTCGATGCCGAGGCCGGCGAAGCAGTTGAAGATGATCTGCGCGAGGTTGTTGTAGTTGCCGATGATGAAGGCGAAGACGCCGATGTAGAGGGTCTTCTTGATCAGCCGCGCGAGCACGTCCTCGTCGGGCGCCATCGCCCAGAACAGGCCCGCGAGCGTGATGTCGATGCGCGATCAGCACGCCGGCGAGCCAGCGCACATCGCCCTGCACCAGGCCGAAGCCGGAATCGATGTACTGGGTGAAGGTGCCCAGGAAATTGTCGATGACGCCGGTGCCGCCCATGATCGCCTACTGCCTGAGAGAATTCGGCGCAGCGGCGGGCGTAGCCGCCGCGCTCGGCGCCGGCCGATAGGTGAAGAAGCGGCGGCGGTTCTCCGCCCAGGCGGCCTCGCAAGCCGCATCGTCCTTCGCGGCCATGGCGAGCGCCTGGCAGCGGCTCAGCTCGCTCGCGAGCGGATCGGCTGGAGCGGATGCCCCTGCCGCGGTGCGGCGGCGCGCCATGGCGCGTCGCGCTCGAAATGCACGGCGGCCGCGACGATCGCCGCCGCGACCAAGGCGAAGCCCGCCGCGCGTCCGATGGCCGGAAAATTGAGAAGCCGGCCGCGCATCAGTGGAACATCTGCGCGGAGCCGGGCTGATAGCCGGCGCCGTAGTTGAGGAAGTTGGTGATCTGCTGCTGCGCCTGCGCCTGGTCCTCGACCTTGCGCGCCCCGTCCAGGCTCTGGGCGCGGGCCATGGCGGCGATGACCGCGGTGAGGTCGGCGAGCTGCTGGGCCGCGAGGCCCATGAGCTGGTTGCCGGATTGGGCGGCCTGTAGCGCGCCGCTGGCGGACTGGCTGGAGGAAACCAGCGCGTTGATCTGGACGCGGGCGTTATCGAGGTTCTGCACCACGCCGGCCTGGACGTGCATGGAGTCCTGGTAGGCGGCGCGCGCGTTCTGCCAGCGCGTCTGCGCGTCGGCCATGAGCTGCGCGTTGGACGTCGTGCCCGAATAGCTCTGCGGATAGACCTGGGTGAACGCCTGATCGATGGTGGTGACGCTGTAGGCGATGCGCTGCGCCTGGGTCAGGAGCTGCTCGGTGCGCTGGATCGACGCCTCGAGCTGGGCCAGCGCCGAATACGGCAGGCTCGCCAGGTTCTTCGCCTGGTTGATCAGCATGGTCGCCTGGTTCTCCAGGCTCTGGATCTCGTTGTTGACCTGCTGCAGCTCCCGCGCGGCGGTGAGGACGTTCTGCGAGAAGTTCGTCGGGTCGTAGACGATCCATTGCGCGTGCGCGGGGACACTCGCGGTCGCGAGCGTGAGCAAAGCGACGCCAGCGGCGAGCGCCGCGCGAAGGCGATGACGGGTCATGGGAAATCTCCGGGTTTGGGGTGGCAAGCATGTCGGCCGCCCAATCCAGGCCCTTGCCGCGCAGCCAGGCGGCGGCGAACCCGCCGCGGCCGTGCGCGGCGACGATCTGGGCGATGGCGGTCTGGTCGGTCTTGGACGAGGCGGCGGTGAAGGCGAGCGCGACTTCCGAGAGGCCCAGCTCGAACAGGCGATTGCCGCGGCGCGATTGGCAGTAGTAGTCGCGCTTCGGCGTCGATCGGCTCAGGATCTCGATCTGCCGGTCGTTGAGCCCGAAGCGCCGGTAGATGGTGGCGATCTGCGGCTCGAGCGCGCGCTCGTTCGGCAGGAAGATGCGGGTCGGGCAGCTCTCGATGATGGCCGGCGCGATGGCGCTGCCGTCGATGTCGGCGAGCGACTGGGTGGCGAAGATGACCGAGGCGTTCTTCTTCCGCAGCGTCTTCAGCCACTCGCGCAACTGACCGGAGAAGCCGTTGTCGTCGAGCGCCAGCCAGCCCTCGTCGACGATGAGCAGGGTCGGCCGGCCGTCGAACCGCTCCTCGATGCGGTGGAACAGATAGGACAGCACGGCAGGCGCGGCGCCGGCGCCGATCAAGCCCTCCGTCTCGAAGGCCTGGACTTCGGCTTCGCCGAGACGCTCGCCTTCCGCATCGAGCAGCCGGCCCCAAGGGCCGGCCACCGTGTAGGGTTGCAGCGCCTGTTTCAGCGCGTTCGATTGCAAGAGAACCGAAAGGCCGGTCATGGTGCGCTCCGCCAACGGGGCGGACGCGAGCGAGGTCAGCGCTGACCATAGGTGCTCCTTCAGGTCCGGCGTGACGGTGACGGACTCGCGGGCGAGCAGCGCGGCGACCCACTCGGCCGCCCAGGCGCGCTCGCCGGCGTCGTCGATCCGCGCCAGGGGCTGCAAGGCGACCGGCTCCGCCACGTCGTCCGCCAAGGCGCCGCCGAGATCGTGCCAGTCGCCGCCCATGGCGAGCGCGGCGGCCCGGATGCTGCCGCCGAAGTCGAAGGCGAAGACCTGAGCGCCGGCGTAGCGGCGGAACTGCAGCGCCATCAGCGCCAGCAGCACGCTCTTGCCGGCGCCGGTCGGGCCGACGATCAGGGTGTGGCCGACGTCGCCGACATGGAGCGAGAAGCGGAACGGCGTCGAGCCTTCCGTCCTCGCGAGGAAGAGCGGCGGCGCCTGGAAATGCTCATCCCGTTCCGGCCCGGCCCAGACCGCCGAGAACGGCATCATGTGCGCGAGGTTGAGCGTCGAGACCGGCGGCTGGCGGACATTGGCGTAGACATGGCCCGGCAGGCTGCCGAGCCAGGCCTCGATCGCGTTGACCGTCTCGCGCATGCAGGTGAAGTCGCGGCCCTGGATCGTCTTCTCGACGAGCCGCAGCCGTTCGTCGGCGATGCGGGCGTCCTCGTCCCAGACGGTGACCGTGGCGGTGACGTAGGCCTCGCCGACAAGGTCGGTGCCGAGTTCCTGGAGCGCGGCGTCGGCGTCGAGCGCCTTGTTGGCGGCGTCGCTGTCCATCAGCACCGACGCCTCGTTGGTCATCACCTCCTTGAGGATCGCCATGATCGACTTGCGCTTGGCGAACCATTGGCGCCGGATCTTGCCGAGCAGCTTGGCCGCATCGGTCTTGTCCATGCAGATCGCGCGGGTCGACCAGCGATAGGGAAAGGCGAGCCGGTTGAGGTCGTCGAGCAGGCCCGGCCAGGTCTGCGACGGGAAGCCCATGATGGTGAGCGTGCGCAGATGCGCGCGGCCGAGCCGCGGCGCGAGGCCGCCGGTGAGATCCTCGTCGACCAGGATGGCGTCGAGATACATCGGCGTTTCGGGCACGCGGACGCGCTGGCGCCGGGTCGAGATGCAGGAATGCAGGTAGGTCAGCGTCTCGCCGTCATCGAGCCACTCGGACTCCGGCATGAAGCCTTCGATCAGGGCGAGCACGCGGTCCGTCCGATCGACGAACCCCTCGAGGGCCGCGCGCCAGTCGGCGCCGCCATGGGCGCGGTTCTCATAGAGCCAGGCTTCGGCGCGCGCGGCGTCGTCGGCCGGCGGCAGCCAGAGCAGCGTCAGGAAGTAGCGGCTCTCGAAATGCGCGCCTTGCTCTTCGAACTGGGCGCGCCGTTCGGCATCGACCAGCCGCGAGGCGGCATCCGGAAACGGGGTGCCAGGATAGTTGTGCGCGGGCTGGCGCTGCGCCTCGATGAAGATCGCCCAGCCGGAGCCGAGGCGGCGCAGCGCGTTGTTGAGCCGCGACGGTGATCGCGACCAGCTCGGCCGGCGTCGCGGAGTCGAGATCCGGTCCGCGAAACTTCGCGGTCCGCTGGAACGAGCCGTCCTTGTTCAGGATGACACCCTCGCCGACCAGCGCGACCCAGGGCAGGAAGTCGGCAAGACTGTCGGAGCGGCGGCGATATTCGGCGAGGTTCATCATGGCGAGGGCCTCACGCGACCAGATGCTGCGGGTAGCGAAGGTGGCGGCGCACCACGTCCACGAAGGCAGGATCGCGCTTGGCGGCCCAGACGGCGGCCAGATGGCCGATCAGCCAGATCATCCCGCCGACGATCCAGAGGCGCAGGCCAAGTCCGACTGCGGCGGCGAGCGTGCCGTTGACGATCGCGACGGCGCGCGGTGCGCCGCCGAGCAGGATCGGCTCGGTGAGCGCGCGATGGACGGGTGCGTAGAAGCCGGCGATGGGCTCGACCTGCTCCATCAGAGCAGCGCTCCGCCGCCGAATTGGAAGAACGACAGAAAGAAGCTCGACGCTGCGAAGGCGATCGACAGACCGAAGACGATCTGGATCAGCCGACGAAAGCCGCCCGAGGTTTCGCCGAACGCCAGCGTGAGGCCGGTGATGACGATGATGATCACCGACACGACCTTGGCGACCGGGCCCTGAACGGATTCCAGGATCTGGTTGAGCGGTTGCTCCCACGGCATGTTGGAGCCGGCGGCGTAGGCCGGCGCGGTGGCGAGCGCGAAGAAGGCGAAGGTCGACGCCGCGGCAAGCGCACGGCGGGCGCGGAGATGATCAGCATCACGGTTCTCCTGCGGGGGTGAGGACGTAGTCGCCGGTCGGGCCGAGGCCCTTGACCACGGCGAGCTCGGCGAGCCGACGCGCGGAGCCGCGGCCGGCGAGGACCGCGATGAGGTCGATGGTCTCGGCGATGAGCGCGCGCGGAACAGTAACGACAGCTTCCTGGATGAGCTGCTCGAGACGGCGCAGCGCGCCGATGGCGGAGCCGGCGTGCAGCGTGCCGACACCGCCGGGATGGCCGGTGCCCCACGCCTTCAGAAGATCGAGCGCCTCTGCGCCACGCACCTCGCCGATCGGAATACGGTCCGGCCGGAGGCGAAGCGCGGAGCGCACCAGGTCGGACAGCGAGGCGGCGCCGTCCTTGGTGCGCAGCGCCACGAGGTTGGGCGCGGCGCATTGCAGCTCGCGCGTGTCCTCGATCAGCACCACCCGGTCGCCGGTCTTGGCGACCTCGGCGAGCAATGCATTGACCAGCGTGGTCTTGCCGGTCGAGGTGCCGCCGGCGACGAGGATGTTCTTCCGCTCGCGAACGCCGGCGCGCAGCAGCTCGGCCTGGACGCCGGACATGATGCCGGCGTCGACGTAGTCGCCGAGAGTGAACACGGCGACGGCCGGACGCCGAATGGCGAAGCATGGGGCCGCCGCTACTGGGGGCACCAGGCCCTCGAACCGCTCCCCGCTTTCCGGCAGCTCGGCCGAGACGCGCGGCGAGCCGGCATGGATCTCGACGCCGACATGGTGTGCGACCAAGCGCACGATGCGCTCGGCGTCGGCCGGCGTAACGCGGCAGCCAGTGTCCTCGAGGCCGCCCGACAGCCGGTCGATCCAAAGGCGGCCATCGGGGTTCAGCATCACTTCGACGATGCTGGGGTCTTCGAGATAGCCGGCGATCGCGGGTCCGAGCGCGGTGCGCAACATGCGCGCGCCGCGGGCGAAAGCTTCGGATCGGAGAGAGATCGTCGTCACGTCGAACCCCGCAAGTTCGCCTCAATCGGAGGCGGATGTGTCGTCGGGGTTGATTAGAAAGAGCCGGAAATGGGCCGGACGCAACAAGGTTGAAGGGGGCATAGGGCTCCGGGATAGAAAGACAGGTCGACGGGAGGGCCGGCAGTCAGGAGCCTTGGGTTGGCGCGACCTCTTCCGGCTCGGCGGCGCCGATATCGCGGCTGATTTCGTCCGCGAGCTTACGGCCATGGGCGACGCGCCGCCCGAGCGCCTCGACGAAACCCTCATAGCGCTCTCGCCCCTTCGTCTGGGCGGCCGCGAGCGCGGCTATCGGGTAGCGGCGGCGTGCTGGTCAGCCAGAACCGCACGAACACTGCCAGCGCCTCGTTGGAAATCCCGACGTGCCGCTCGATCCGTTCCAGGTGGCGGGTCATGCGATCAAGCCGGCGCGCGAGCGCGGCCTCCAGGCGATCGGCGCCGTCGGGCGACAGATGCGACGCGAGCGCGGCCTCCACGACCAGCGCCTGCGGCACGCCTTTGCGCGCGGCATAGTCGGCGAGCTTGCTGGCAAGGTCGGGCGGTAGCCGGAACGTGTGCTTGGTCCGCATGAGCGCTCACATGCCGAGATCGTCGGCCCGATCGAGGGGCGTCTGCCGCGTTGCAGCCCCAAAGTTGCGCTGCATGATCCGTTGTCGCTGCACCTCGTCGTCCGGTTCGTCGTCCATCGGCTCGAACTCCTGAACGGGTTTTCTGACCTCCGGCACGATCTCCTCGTGTTCCGGCAGCTCGGGTTCCCGCCGGATGCCCGCGTTGGCGGGATCTTCGGTTGCCGACGCCGACGATGGCGGCACGACCGCGTTGGACCAGTCACCTCCCTGCGGAGTCGCCGGGCTGACTGGCGCAGGCGGCGGTTTCGGACGAGGCGGGTGTCGGTGGCGGCAGGATGCGCGCCTTCATCTGCGGGTCTTCGAAATAGCGCGCCTTCTTTGCCCGGATCGGATGACAGCCGGAGACCAGCACCAGTTCGTCGTCGTGGGGGAGCTGCATCACCTCGCCGGGCGTGAGCAGCGGCCGCGCCGTCTCCTGTCGTGAGACCATCAGGTGCCCGAGCCAAGGACTGAGCCGATGACCAGCGTAGTTCTTCATGGCCCGCATTTCGGTCGCCGTACCGAGGGCGTCGGAGACGCGCTTGGCGGTCCGCTCGTCATTGGTCGCGAAGCTCACGCGGACATGACAATTGTCGAGGATCGAGTTGTTCTGGCCGTAGGCCTTTTCGATCTGGTTCAGCGATTGGGCGATCAGGAAGCTTTTGATGCCGTAGCCCGCCATGAAGGCGAGTGCGCTTTCGAAGAAGTCGAGGCGTCCCAAGGCGGGGAATTCGTCGAGCATGAGGAGCAGGCGATGCCGGCGCCCCTTCGCTTCCAGCTCTTCGGTCAGTCGCCGGCCGATCTGGTTGAGGATCAACCGCACCAGCGGCTTGGTTCGGCTGATGTCGGACGGCGGCACGACCAGGTAGAGGGTGGCAGGGGCCTTCCCCTCGACAAGGTCGCGAATGCGCCAATCGCATCGGCGCGTGACGGTCGCCACGACCGGGTCGCGATAGAGGCCGAGGAACGACATCGCGGTCGAGAGCACGCCGGAGCGTTCGTTGTCACTCTTGTTCAGAAGCTCGCGCGCTGAGCTGGCGACAACGGGATGCACGCCTCCTTGTCCAAGATGCGGCGTCGTCATCATGGCGCGAAGGGTGGTTTCGATCGGGCGGCGCGGGTCGGAGAGGAAGTTGGCGACGCCGGCGAGCGTCTTGTCCGCCTCGGCATAGAGGACATGCAGGATGGCGCCGACCAGGAGCGAGTGGCTGGTCTTCTCCCAGTGGTTCCGCCGTTCCAGCGCGCCTTCGGGATCGACCAGGACGTCGGCGATGTTCTGGACGTCGCGGACTTCCCATTCGCCGCGTGCGAACTTCCAGCAGCGGATTGTAGGCGGCGCTGGCCGCATTGGTCGGGTCGAACAGCAGCACGCGGCCGAACCGCGCGCGCCAGCCGGCGGTCAGGGTCCAGTTCTCTCCCTTGATGTCGTGAACGATGGCCGATCCTGGCCAGGTCAGCAGCGTCGGCACGACGAGGCCGACGCCTTTGCCCGATCGGGTCGGGGCGAAGCACAGCACATGCTCGGGGCCATCGTGGCGAAGATATTCATTGCGCCAGCGGCCGAGCAGCACGCCGTCATGGCCGAGGAGGCCGGCCTCGCGCACCTCGCGCGGTCTCCGCCCACCGCGCCGAGCCGTAGGTGGTGACCTTCTTGACCTCCCGCGCACGCCACACGGACATGGCGATCGCGACGACGACGGCGGCGATCCCACCGGATGCGGCGATGTAGGCGCCTTCGACGAAGATCGGGCGCGCATAGGCGTCGTAGGCGAACCACCACCAAAAGAAGGCTGGCGGCTCGTAGACCGGCCAGCCGAGGAGCTCGAACCAGGGGTGACCGAGCTGCGGCTGGAAGGCCAGGCGCCAGGCGACCCATTGCGTCGCCCCCCAGAGGAAGGCGAGCACGACGGCGCCGACGGCGAGGACCTGGCCCCAGAGGATCTTGGTCGCGTTCATGGCGACGGAGGATCAGGAGGCTATCGAGCTGACCTCGCAAGCTCGAATTACTCGCCGGTGGGCCCCCGGATACTAAAGCGAAGGAATCGGAGTGTTCGTATGCAGTCTGTCGACCCATTGCGGGCCTGCGTGTCCTGACTCATCTGAGACCTTCCCAACGTCAGCTGTCGGCACCGGCAGGGAGCCTTTATGGTCGACCGCCCCTTTCCCACCTCTACGGGACCGAGGTCTATCAGGTTGCTGAAATTCGTTGCGGCACCCGTGTCCGTATGATTCTCTGCTCGCAACATGGTGCGAGGATGGAATGCGCGGCAGTGATGGGATAGCTGGGTCTTTGTTCAGCTACGTTGACCTTGAGAAGCGTGTTCGCGCGGACCACCCGTTGCGAGTCATCCGAGGTATCGTCAACGCGACACTGACGGACCTGTCCTCGGAATTCGACGCGCTCTACTCGCCGTTCGGGCGAGAATCGATCCCACCCGAGCGGCTACTTCGCGCGCTGCTGTTGCAGGCGTTTTACTCAATTCGCTCCGAACGCCAGTTGGTTGAGCGGATCGAGTTCGACCTGTTGTTTCGCTGGTTCGTTGGCCTCGGGGTGGATGACCCCGTATGGGATGCGACCACCTTTACGAAGAACCGCGACCGGCTATTGGCGGGTGACGTGGCGATAAAGTTCCTGGCGGCGGTACTCGCGCGACCCAAGGTGAAGAAGCTGCTTTCGACGGAGCACTTTTCCGTGGATGGCACTCTGCTGGAAGCCTGGGCGAGCATGAAGAGTTTCCGGCCGAAGGACGGCTCCGGCTCACCTCCGGATGCGGGACGCAACGGCGAGCAGGATTTCCACGGCCAGAAGCGGAGCAACGAGACCCATGCGTCCACCACCGATCCCGACGCCCGGCTCTATCGTAAGGGGCGGGGCAAAGAGTCGAAACTTCAGTTTCATGGGCCACGCGCTCATGGAAAACCGCAACGGCCTGATTGTCGGCGCCATCGCCACCCGCGCCTCCGGCCACGCCGAACGGCTCGCGGCCTTGCATCTGATGGAACCGCGCGCCAACCGGGCGGAGAAGGTCACTGCTGGCGGGCGACAAAGGCTTTGACGCACAGGACTTCGTCGCGGAGTTGCGGGAGATCAACGTCACGCCGCATGTCGCACAGAACGTCAGCGGACGGCGCTCCGCCATTGATGGGCGCACGACCCGCCACCCGGGCTACGGGGTCAGCCTACGTATCCGCAAACGGATTGAAGAGGCGTTCGGCTGGGCAAAGACCGTGGCGGGCCTTCGTAAGGCGCGCCACCGCGGCCTGCCCAAAATCGACTGGCAATTCACCTTCGTCATGGCCGCATACAACCTGGTTCGGCTGCCGAAACTGCTGGATGCCGAAGCGTGATACCGTGACTCTGTCCAAAACACCGCGAGCAAACCAAATACGCTCAACACAACAGGTCAGGACGCTGACCAAAATCCAGGAGGCGCCGTCACGAAACGAAAACGCTACTGACTGGCGCTGCTTTTCAGCAGCCTGCTATAGGAGCGTCAGCCTGAAATCGGTCTGCGCTTATTGTGGCCGCGGCATCGCGGCGACGGATGACTCCGAAGAGCATGTCATTCCGGCGGCGATTGGCGGTCGCCGCACTGTGCGCGGCCTCCTGTATGGCCTCTGCAACAACCGCGCGGGCCACACTTGGGACGCGGCTAAACGCGTTTGGAAACGCGAAGTGATTGACGAGCTGCGCAGGACTCGGCCGAGCCAGCTTGGCTTTGTTGAAACACGTGGATCGTCATCGCCTCGATCAGTGCATGACCTTGGTGAAAATCGCGGGCGTCGGCAAATCCTCGCCGCGCATGACGTTTAGCTCGCGGGCCGTAAATCGGCTGCTGAACTCGGCGATGGCTGCAGGCATATCTGACCAGCCGATCAGCATCTTGCACATGTGCGCTTGAGCTCAGGTCGCACGGAAATGGAGCGCGGCCGCGACGCTGGCGTCCCGATCCGCTAATTCGATCTGTCGGCAGAATGTCTGGAACGCGTCGGTCTTGCTTCGTGAAACCATGGCGTCGGCCATGCCGCCGCAGTCGGGATTCAGCGCCCTCATCGCGGCGCCACCTTGGAGCGCGACTACCTGGGCCGGGTGCAGGGCAGATGGCAAATAGGGACTCGGCACCATGCATTTTCCGATGTGACCCGATCTGCTGACGGCCTTCACCGTCGGGCTCCTCGACCGTCACCGGGTCTGATCAGGCTTGGTGGCAATGCCCGTCCGCTGCGATGAGTAGTTTCCGAGCCTGTCGTGATGCGGGCTGGAAGCCTAATTTGGATGTCGGTTCGCCGCGCTTGTCCAGCGGGGCTGTTGCCGCCAATGCGCGTTTGTCCTGATGCGAGTTGGCCAACTCTAACTTGGAAGGAGGAACGCTGTGCCGTTCCCCGGTCTGTATTTGTTACCCATTGCCGTGGTCGTTGCCCTCTTGCTGGTCGTCACCTTGGCGAAAGCGACCGTGAAGATCTTGCGCGAGTACGAACGTGCCGTGGTCTTCACGCTGGGCCGCTTCCAGAAGGTCAAAGGCCCCGGGCTGGTATTGATGATGCCATTCTTCCAAGAAATGGTCAGGGTGGACTTGCGCACTCAGGTCATCGAGATACCGACCCAGGACGTGATCTCCCACGACAACGTTTCGATGAAAGTTGACGCCGTGCTCTACTTCAGCGTCGTCAATCCGGAGCGGGCGATCATCCAGGTCCAGTCCTATCTTCCGGCGACGAACATGCTCGCGCAGACCACGCTTCGCGCAGTGCTCGGCCAGCACGAGCTGGACGAGATGCTGGCAGAGCGGAAAAAGCTCAGCGCCGACGTCCAGAGCATCCTGGATTCTCAAACTGAGAACTGGGGGATCAAGGTCAGCAACGTCGAGATCCGCACCGTCGAGTTGACCGAAAACATGGTGCGCGCGATCGCCAAGCAAGCGGAAGCGGAACGGGACCGGCGCGCGAAGATTATCCACGCGGAAGCCGAGTTCCAGGCGTCGCAAACGCTCGTCAACGCCGCACGGATCTTGTCGAGCATCCCCGCTGCGATGCAGTTGCGTTACCTCCAGACGCTGACGGAAATCGGTGCCGAGCAGAATTCGACAGTCGTGTTTCCGATGCCGATCGACATCATCAAACCGTTTCTTGAATTAATCGAACGCCCGGGCAAGACGCGCAGCGCCAATGGCGACGCCCGCGTCACAGCGAGCGAGGTCGTGCCTCCCGTCATGGCGGGCGCGTAACGGCAGACGTCCGCCGGCCACCGTCATCTTGATCACTGACGTCGTTCCCGCTCGCCGGACGCGACCATACCGAAGATCTCTGAAGGAACTCGCTCATGCAAACAGATGACGCCGTCGCCGCTGTGTTCGCCACGCACGCCGAGGCCGATGCCGCGATCAAGAAGTTGGCCGGCCAGGGCTTCGAGATGAAGCACCTGAGCCTGATCGGCAAGGGCTACCACACCGAGGAACAGGTTACCGGATTCTACAATTTGGGCGATCGGGTCAAATTCTGGGGGTCGAGAGGAGCCTTCTGGGGCGGCATGTGGGGCCTGTTCTTCGGCGGCCTGTTCCTGACCATCCCGGTCGTCGGACACGTGGTCGTGCTCGGGTATATAGCCGCTGCCGCGCTCTCGGCCGCGGAAGGCGCCGTCGTCGTGGGCGGTCTGAGCGCGATCGGGGCCGCCATCACCAGTATCGGCATTCCGCACGATAGCGTCGTGCGATACGAGACCGCGATCAAGGCGGACGATTTCCTGGTAATGGCGCACGGCAGCCGAGTGGATGTCGAACGGGCTCGTGCGGTCCTCGGCACCATGCATCCCAAGCAGCTTGAGATGCACCCGATCGCATCCGCCGGGTCGGCGGCGGAACTGGCATCGATCTGATCGTCGGCTGAGCTCGGAATAGGGCTCGCGTGAGTGTTTTCCGACCCTCGGCTGGGGCGCGAGTTCTAACCAACTAAAGTCCCGTCACACCGCGCGAACCTGATGTTCTGGGCGTGACGTCGACCTCTCCAGGAGGAAGCCATGGCCAACATCTTCGCTTTGCGTAACTCGAGCTTGAACGCGTTCCTGTTCTCGGATGTCGGGGTGGAGGCCAATGGCACCAGCCTGACGATCCTGTCTTTGTTAGCTCGTCTGGGGAAAGATCCCTGGGCCGAGGCGGCGGCCTGGGCCCGCAAGCCGAAGGATGCCGCGATCCGGGTGCTGACCGACAGCATCTCGCAAATGCCTCCAAACCAGCAGGCGTTCGATGACGCGTTCCTGACAGCGTCGCGTCTGGTCGATCTGCTGCCGGCGGGGGTAAATCCGACGACGCAACAAATGCACCGCCGAGCCGTTCGATCACAATGTCGAATAAGAGCTTGCTGGTGTTCGTCTATGTCTCGGTGTTCGTCGCCTTTACCCTGTGGCAGACACTCGGCCCGAAACCCGGCACCAGCGGCACGCTAGCGGTCGATCCGGTGACCACGTCGACGAAATGACATGCCAGCGGTAGCCTCGATCCCGGCATTAGCCTGTATCCCGGCCGCGCCCGGCGCGGGTTGGCGGCGTGCTGATCGGCGGCGAGGGCCCGACGGCACGCGATTTCGACGCCGTGCTGGACGTCGCGCGGACATAGGCCGGACCGCCGTAGGCACGCGCGGCTGAGTATTTTCCGACGCTACCGACGCGTCCGGTCGTTGAATAGTTTGGTCCGACGATGGCGGCAGCCTAGCCGCACGGAGAAAAAGCACCATGGCGAAGTCGAGTGACGCCAAGTCCCCGGACGCAAAGCCCGGCACAGCCGCCGACGCACAGGACGACTTGAAAACGCTCCCGATCGCTGAGGTCGAGAAACGGCTGGGTTCGTCCCCGAATGGCCTGACCCAGGACGAAGCGGCAAAGCGGCTCATCCAATATGGACCGAACGAAATCGAGGAGAAAAAGACCAACGCTTTCCTGAAATTCCTGATGTATTTTTGGGGGCCTATCCCCTGGATGATCGAAGTCGCCGTTGTACTGTCGGGCATTGTGCGGCATTGGCCCGACTTCTTCATTATCTTGGTGCTGCTCTGCGCCAACGCCAGCATCGGTTTTTGGGAGGAGCGGCAGGCGGGCAACGCCATCGACGCCCTGAAAGCCAAGCTGGCGATCAAGGCGCGGGTGCAGCGGGACGGAAAATGGATCACCCCTCCTGCCAAGGAGGTCGTGCCGGGGGACGTCATCCGCCTGCGCCTGGGCGACATCGTGCCGGCGGACGCCCGGCTGCTCGAAGGCGACGAAATCTCCGTCGATCAAGCCGCATTGACCGGAGAGTCGCTTCCCGCCAGCAAGAAATCTGGCGATGCCGTATTCTCCGGTTCGATCATGCGGCGCGGCGAAATCGGCGCCCTGGTCTATGCCACCGGCGGCAAGACCTATTTCGGCAAGACCGCCGACCTGGTGCAATCCGCGCACAGCGTCAGCCATTTCCAGAAGGCCGTGCTGCGTATCGGCAACTATCTGATCGTTCTCGCGGTCGCGCTGGTCGCCGTCATCATCGGCACCGGCGTCTACCGCGGTGATCCCATCCTCACCACGCTGCAGTTCGCGCTCGTGTTGACAGTGGCGGCAATCCCGGTGGCGATGCCCACGGTGCTCTCGGTGACAATGGCGGTCGGCGCACGCCTGCTGGCCAGGAAGCAAGCGATCGTCAGCAAGCTCGTCGCCATCGAGGAACTGGCGGGCGTGGATGTGCTCTGTGCCGACAAGACCGGGACGCTGACGCAAAACAAGCTGACGCTTGGTGATCCGTTCTGCATCGGCGACGCGAAGCCAGCCGATGTCATCCTGTCCGGCGCCCTGGCGTCGCGCGCCGACGACAATGACGTCATCGACCAGGCCGTGCTGGGCGGCCTCACGGACGACAAGGTGCTGCAGGGCTATGACGTGCAGCACTATCAGCCGTTCGACCCGGTCCACAAGCGCACTGAAGCGACGGTCAAGGGCGGGGACGGGGCCGTCTTCAAGGTCACCAAGGGGGCGCCGCAGGTGATCCTGGCGCTCGCCGCAAACGGCGCGTCGGTGAAGGACGCCATGGATAAAGCCGTGGACGACTTCGCCGCGCGCGGTTTCCGCGCACTCGGCGTCGCTCGCATGGCGGCTGGGGGTGGCTGGCAATTGCTGGGTGTGCTGCCGCTGTTCGATCCGCCGCGCGAGGACGCGAAGGCGACCGTCGCCACCGCACGAGAGATGGGCGTGCAACTCAAGATGGTGACGGGTGACGCCCTCGCGATCGCACGGGAAACCGCCAAGACGCTCGGCATGGGCGCCGACATCCTCGACGGCGCGAGCCTCGGTAACTCCAAGCGGGACGAATCCGATGACGTCGCCAAATCGATCGAGGCTGCCGACGGCTTTGCGCAGGTGTTCCCCGAACACAAGTTCCACATCGTCGATGTCCTGCAGAAGCATGGCCATATCGTCGGCATGACCGGCGACGGCGTGAACGACGCGCCGGCGTTGAAGCAGGCGGATTGCGGCATCGCCGTCTCAGGTGCCACGGATGCCGCACGGGCCGCAGCGGCGATCGTGCTGATGACACCGGGGCTGACGGTGATCATCGACGCGATCAAGGAGAGCCGGAAGATCTTCCAGCGGATGAACAGTTACGCGATCTATCGCATCGCGGAGACGCTGCGGGTGCTGCTGTTCATGACGCTGTCCATCGTCGTGTTCAACTTCTACCCGTTGACGGCGGTGATGATCGTGATGCTGGCGCTGCTCAACGATGGCGCCATCCTGTCGATCGCCTACGACAACGTCAAATACCGGAATCAACCGGAAGCCTGGAACATGCGTATGGTCCTGGGCGTGGCGACCGTGCTTGGGCTGGTCGGCCCGATCGCCGCATTTGGCCTGTTCTACCTCGGCAGCCGGTTGTTCCATCTCGATCATCCGCACCTGCAGACGATGATGTATTTGATGCTCTCGGTCGCGGGCCATCTGACGATCTTCCAGACCCGCACGCGCGGCCCCTGGTGGTCGACGCGCCCGGCCTGGATCCTTTTGATTGCAGTGTTTGGGACCCAGGTCATTGCCACCCTGGTGGCGGTGTATGGCGCCTGGATCATAACGCCGCTCGGATGGCCGCTTGCCGGCCTGGTCTGGGCCTACGCCGTGGGTTGGTTCCTCCTCACAGACCCGGTGAAGCTGCTCGCATATCGCGTCCTGGACCATTTTGGCGCTGGCGATAAACCGACGGTCGCAGACAAGTCGCAGGCTGGCGCCGCCGCCGCGCATGATGCGTCCGCGCCCATGCGTCCAAGGGGTCTGAATAGTCGGCCGAAACCGGAAGCGGCACCTGTCTTTGAAGCCAATACCATCGGGGTCGAAGCCATGGAGGCCAAGCCTGTCAAAGTCGTTGCATTCCCGCCAAAGGCCGCCGAATGACGGATCGAGGTATGAAGATCCATCTCAAGCACTTCCGTGTTCCGGAAGGGGAGAAGGTCGACCTCAAGGAGCGACCCACGATCGTCGATCCGTTCTACAAGTCGAAAGATGATTATGAGAAGCTGCTTGCCGAGCACACCGGGAAGCTGAGCAAACTGCAGCAACTCCACTATGCAGCCGCCAAACATGCTGTGCTGGTCATCTTCCAGGCAATGGACGCGGCAGGCAAGGATGGCGCGATCCGGCACGTCATGTCGGGGGTGAACCCGCAGGGGTGTCAGGTCTTCAGCTACAAGCATCCCAGTGCAACCGAGCTGAAGCACGATTTCCTTTGGCGGACGACACGCGACCTGCCCGAGCGCGGCCGGATCGGTATCTTCAACCGCTCGTACTATGAGGAAGTGCTGGTTGTGCGCGTGCATCGCAACCTCCTGCACAGCGAGGACATTCCGGACGCGCCACACCAGGACGGCAAGGTCTGGCAAGACCGTTATCGTTCAATTGTCGATCTGGAGCGGCATCTGCACACGAACGGCACCCGGATCGTCAAGATCTTCCTCCATCTCTCGAAGGAGGAGCAGCGCCAGCGTTTCCTGTCGCGCATCGACGATCCCGACAAGAACTGGAAGTTCAGCACTGCCGACATCGAGGAGCGGAAATTCTGGAAGCAATACCGCCAAGCTTACGAGGAGTGCCTGAGCGCCACCAGCACGGACGGATCGCCATGGTTCGTCGTCCCAGCCGATGACAAGGAGAACGCCAGGCTGATCGTGTCGCAGATCGTCACCGACACGCTGGAGGGACTTGGCATGAGCTATCCTGGGACCACACCGGAACGGATGCGACAGTTGCAATCGATCCGTTCGGAACTGATGAAAGAAGTTTCATCCGCGTGAATAGTTTGCGACGCCGACGCGGCAATCTCACGTGCCATCGCGATGTGCGGCAGCACGACGACAGGTGCGGAAGCGGCTGAGTAGTTTCCGACCCTGCCCGCATCGATTGCCAACAATTAGTTTCGCCTCATCGGTTACGGGGTCGTCGGGCGCGCCTCTCGATTGCCGCAGCGCATTCGTGCCGTCCCGAGAACGCATCATCGTGCAGGCGGCCACGCTACGCGCGACAACGACCAGGGGTCATGAACATGGATACGGTCACACCAGTCCTCGAGAATTCGCAGCGAAACACCGCTGGCGCCAACACCGGAACGGCCTCGCCTCACGAGCTGAGCCTGATGGATGCATATTGGCGCGCCGCCAACTACCTGTCGGTCGGGCAGATCTATCTTTACGACAACGCGATGCTGCGCGAGCCGCTGACGCTCGCCCATGTCAAGCCGCTGGTGGTCGGGCATTGGGGCACGACGCCGGGTCAGAATTTCATCTACGTCCACCTGAACCGGATCATCAAGAAGCACGACCTCGACATGTTCTATATTGCCGGCCCCGGTCATGGCGGGCCGGCCTTGGTGGCGAATACCTATCTCGAAGGTAGTTACAGCGAGATCTACCCGAACATCAGCCAGGATGAAGAGCGGGATGAAGAAGCTCTTCACCCAGTTCTCGTTCCCTGGCGGCATTTCCAGCCATGTGGCGCCGACCACGCCGGGTTCGATCCATGAAGGCGGCGAACTCGGCTATTCGCTGAGCCACGCCTTCGGCGCCGTGTTCGACAATCCCGGCCTGATCGTGGCCTGCATTGTCGGCGACGGCGAAGCGGAGACCGGCCCGCTGGCGACGGCCTGGCAGTCGACCAAGTTGCTCGACCCGGTCACCGACGGCGCAGTGCTGCCCATTCTGCATCTCAACGGTTTCAAGATCAGCAACCCCACGCTGCTCTCGCGGATTTCTCACGAAGAACTGGAGCAGTTCTTACGCGGGTGCGGCTGGAGCCCGTATTTCGTCGAGGGCGACGACCCCGAAACGATGCACGCGCTGATGGCCGAGACGCTGGATAAGGCAATCGCCGAGATCAAGCATGCGCAGGAGGCAGCACGGTCCTCGCGGACGCCGACCCGCCCACGCTGGCCTGTGATCGTGCTTCGCTCGCCGAAAGGCTGGACCGGGCCGAAAATCATCGATGGGCTCAAGATCGAGGGGACGTTCCGAGCACATCAGGTGCCGATCCTGGTGGACGCAAAGCATCCCGACCATGTCGCGGACCTGGAAGGCTGGATGCGCAGCTACAGGGCAGAGGAGCTGTTCGACAAGGACGGCACGTTGATGCCGGAGTTGGCCGCCCTCGCTCCAACAGGTGATCGACGTATGGGCGCCAACCCGCACGCCAATGGTGGCCTGCTCCTGCGCGATCTGCGCATGCCGGACTTTCGCGACCACGCGGTTCTTGTGCCGTCGCCGGGCGCCATCACGGCGCAGGATACCATGGTGCTGGGCAAGTTCCTGCGCGACGTGGCTGCTCTGAACCAGGAACAGCGCAACTTCCGCATATTCGGCCCGGACGAAACCTTGTCGAATCTGCTCGGCGCGGTTTTCGAGGTCACCAACAGGCAATGGAATGCGGTCGAGGTGCCCGACGACGAGTTCCTCGCACCCGACGGCCGTGTCGTCAACTCGATGCTGAGCGAACATCAATGCGAGGGCTTCCTGGAAGGCTACTTGCTGACCGGCCGTCACGGTCTTTTCAACAGCTACGAAGCGTTCATCCGCATCGTCAACTCCATGTTCAGCCAGCACGCCAAGTGGCTGAAGGTGACGTCGGAGCTGCCCTGGCGGCGGCCGATCGCATCGTTGAATTACCTTCTGGCCTCCCATGTCTGGCAGCAGGACCACAACGGTTTCACGCACCAGGACCCGGGCTTTCTCGACCATGTCGTCAACAAGAAGGCCGATATCGTCCGCTGCTACCTGCCTGCCGACGCCAACTGCCTGCTGTCGGTGTTCGACCACTGCCTGCGCAGCCGGCACTATGTGAATGTCGTGGTCGCGGGAAAGCACGCTCTGCCGCAGTGGCTGACGATGGAACAGGCCGTCATTCATTGCACCGAAGGGCTCGGCATCTGGGGGTGGGCGAGCAACGATCAGCATGCGGAGCCGGACGTGGTGATGGCAAGCTGTGGCGACACGCCGACGCTCGAAAGCATGGCCGCCGTGTCGATCCTGCGTCAGCATCTGCCGAATTTGAAGATCCGCGTCGTCAACGTCGTCGATCTGATGCGGCTGCAGCCCGAGGACGAGCACCCGCACGGTTTGAGCGCGGTCGACTACGATCAGATGTTCACCCGCGACAAGCCGATCGTCTTTGCCTTCCATGGCTATGCCGGGTTGGTCCATCGCCTCACCTACCGGCGCACCAACCGCAACATGCACGTCCGCGGCTACAAGGAGGAGGGCACCATCACCACAGCCTTCGACATACGGGTGCAGAACGGGATCGACCGGTTCCACCTGGTGATGGACGTGCTCGATCAGGTGCCGAATCTGGGCACCGAAGGCGCCTATCTGAAGCAGCTCATGCAAGACAGCCTCGTCAGGCACAAGCACTACATCGACAAGCACGGCGAGGACCTGCCCGAAATTCGCGACTGGCTGTGGGGGCAGGTGTCATGACGGCCACGCTCTTCGAGACGGCCCGGGCGCTTGTCGGCGCCGGGAAGGGGCTGCTGGCGATGGATGAGAGTAGCCCGACCTGCGACAAGCGCTTCGCCGACGCCGGCATCCCGCAGACTGTCGAGGCGCGGCGCGCTTACCGCGAGCTGATCGTGACGGCGCCGGGCCTGGGCGATTACATCAGCGGAGTGATCCTGTATGACGAGACCATCCGGCAGCGTGACCGGCACGGCACTTTGCTTGTCGAGCGGTTGCTTGATGCCGGCATCATCCCTGGCATCAAGGTCGATCTCGGCGCGAAGAACCTGGCGCTGCATGCCGGGGAAACCGTCACCGAGGGCCTGGACGGATTGCGCACGCGCCTTGCGGCCTATGCCGGCATGGGCGCCCGCTTCGCCAAATGGCGCGCAGTGATCGGTCTTGGGAACGGACAGCCCAGCCACGCCTGCATTCGCGCCAACGCGCAGGCGCTGGCGCGCTACGCGGCGCTTTGCCAGGAGGCGGGGATCGTTCCGATCGTCGAACCGGAAGTGCTGATGGGGGGTACGCACACGATGGCGCGGTGCGAGGAAGTCAGCGGCGCGGTACTGGGGGTCGTGTTCGAAGAACTGTGCACGCAGTCGGTGGTTCTGGAGGCGTTGATCCTCAAGCCGAACATGGTGCTGCCGGGCTTGGCCTGCGCGGAGCAGGACGGGGTCGAGGCCGTCGCGGTGGCGACGGTGCGATGCCTGCGCCGAAACGTCCCGGCCGCGGTCGCCGGGGTTGCCTTCCTGTCGGGCGGGCAGTCGAGCGAACTCGCTTCAGCCCGGCTGAACGCGATGAATTCCGGCGTCGCATCCGGCGGCGGCTCGCCATGGCCGCTCGTGTTCTCATTCGCGCGCGCGATCCAGCAGCCTGCCCTCGGCATCTGGCGCGGCGAGGCGGCCAACGTCGCGGCCGCGCAGCATGCCTTGCTGCATCGCGCCCGCTGCAACCATGCGGCACTATGCGGCGCGTATGATGCCGCCATGGAGCACGAGCCCGCCCTCCGGCTCGCGTCGTGAGCCGTTGAACGATCACGCGGTGGCCGTTGACCAGAGCCTCCGGCTCCATCTGGTCCGGCACGGAGAAACCGCGTGGTCTTTGTCCGGCCGGCACACAGGCCGGACCGACATCGCGCTGACGGCGCGCGGCGAGGCGGAGGCCCGCTCGCTCGCACCACTCCTAAGCACGATCCGCTTCAGCCATGTGTTCACCAGTCCGGCGCTACGGGCGAGGCGGACCTGCGAGTTGGCCGGCACGGGCGGGGCGACGGTCGAAGTTGAGCCAGACTTGGCCGAGTGGGACTACGGACTCTACGAAGGCAAGATCTCTGACGAAATCCGCAAAGACCGGCCGGGTTGGAACTGCTACCGCGACGGCTGCCCTGACGGCGAGAGCCCTGACGACGTGTCGGGTCGCGCCGACCGCCTCCTCGTCCGGCTTTGCGGGCTGAAGGGGAACGTCGCGCTCTTTTCCCACGGTGAGTTCGGCTGCAGCCTGGGCGCCCGCTGGATGGGGCTGCCGGTGATGCAGGGCGAGCATCTTCAACTCGCAACGGCGTCGCTGAGCATTCTCGGCTTCAACCCGAACCACCCTGGATTGCAGGTGATATCGCAATGGAACGTCAGCCGATGACTTGGGGCGCGACCTTCGCTCAAACATCGTCTCGATCATCTCGGCGGTTCCAGCGCGGGCTCGCCTTGACCTTGTCGCAGGGAATGCCAGCGCCGATGCGGCGTCGCGACACGGTATCGATCTGAGCCGATGGGAGCGTAACAGCGAAACTACCCAGGCAGGGCCGGACGGCACTGGGGGCGGCTGAGTAGAATCCGAGGCTCGCGCGAGGAGCGACACGGGAACATTCTTGGGTTTTGGCGACCCATGAGGAGATCCTTATGACGAACCCGTTTAATACCCCGCAGGCCGCGACGCCCCGCCACGACAATAACGCCACGCAGAATGTTCGGCACACCGACCGCTTGGACCCTAACCCGGCCCCGACGGACGCCCTCCGTCATCGCCAGGACAGTGAAGGCGGCGCCGATGGCGCCGTCTTGCCGGACCGCGTCCAGGCGTCCCCGGCCACTCAGACCTATCGCCGCAGCCTATTCCGTCGCTGACAGCCGGAGCGTTCGCGATGCTGCGCCGCAGCTTCCGGACCGCCCATCCCCCGTCGCCGTGGCTGGACCGCCTGCCGATCCACAGCGAGTTGTTCGGGATCGAACGGCTGGAGGAGCACGCCAGGAGCCTTGCGGCCGCTCAGGCGATCACGGCGAGGCACGTCCGCGGCCCCGGTCTATCTGGCCGACTGGCCGAGAACGCAGGCTTTCTGCTCAACGCCAGTCGCGCTCTCGCGCCGGGCGTTAGCGGTCACCAGGAACGCACACCCGCCGCCGAATGGCTGATCGACAACTATCATCTGGTCGAGGTGCAGATCCGTGAGATCGGGATCGACCTCCCGCCCGGCTACTATGCACAGCTCCCCAAGCTCGCAGAGGGTCCGTTCGCCGGACTCCCCCGTGTATTCGGCGCGATGTGGTCGCTGGTGGCCCACACCGACAGCCATATCGAGCCCAATACGTTAAGCCGTTATCTCCTCGCGTATCAGGGCGTCGAAGCGCTGACCATCGGCGAACTATGGGCGGTGCCGATCACGCTGCGCATCGTGCTGATCGAAAACCTCCGGCGTATCGCCGTGGTGATCGTCGACAACGCCGCGGCGCGGGAGATGGCGGACGGGCTGGCCGACCGGCTCCTGGGGTTCAACGGCCATGTCGCGGCGCCGTGGGGCTCGGTGAGTGCGTTGTTCAGGCCGACACCCTCGCCGGATGCCTTTGCAGTGCAGCTTGCGCACCGTTTGCGGGGGCGCGACCCGGCCGCCGAACCGGCGCTCGCCTGGCTCAATGAGCATCTGGCCAACCGAGGCGTCCGGATCGATGCCGTGGTGCACGACGAGTTGCAGCAACAGGGCACATTCACCGCCACGATCCGCAACATCATCACCAGCCTGCGCATGGCCGCCGCGCTCGACTGGAGCCAGGTCTTCGAGACGGTCAGTCCCGTCGATGCGGTACTGGATCGAACCGGCCGCTTTTACGAAATGGATTTCACGACCCGAACCTTATATCGCTCGGCGATCGAGCAACTGGCGCGCCACTCGCCCCTCAGCGAGACAGAGGTCGCCAATCGCGCCGTCGCGCTTGCGGCTGACGCAGCGGCCACCCACGCACCCGGCGATCGCCGATGTGACCCCGGCTATTATCTGCTCGCGGGCGGCACCAGCTTGTTCGAGACGGCGATTGGCTTCCAGCCGCCGTTGAGCCGCCGTGTGGCGGACGCCGGCCGAGCACTCGGGCTGGTCGGGTATGGTGCCGGCTTCGTGACCGTCGCCGCTCTGTTCGTGGCCGGACCGCTCTGGGCACTGGCCGTGATGTCCGTCGGCGTCTGGTGGCTTCTCCTCCTCGAACTCATGGGCCTTGTGCCGGCCTCCGAGGCGGCCATCGCCTGCGTCAACCGATTTTCCATGTGGGCTCTCGGCGCCACCTCCCTGCCAGGGCTCGAGCTCAGTGCCGGCATCCCGCCGGCGCTCCGCACGATGGTCGCCGTGCCGGCCCTGCTCACGTCCCTCCGCGCGGTGGACGAGTTGGTTGCACGGCTCGAAATCCACCATCTCGCCAGCCCGGACGGCGAGGTCCAGTTCGCCCTACTCTCGGACTGGACCGACAGCCCGACTGAACATGCCGAGGACGACGAGGCGCTGCTGAACGCGGCCGTCCAGGGCGTCGAGCAGCTCAACGCGCGCTATCGCCCGGACACATCCGCCCCTGGGCCTGCGAGCGACCGCTTCGTCCTGCTGCATCGTCGCCGGCTCTGGAACGCGGGCGAGGCCAGTTGGATGGGCTGGGAACGCAAGCGCGGCAAGCTGCATGAGCTGAACCGTCTGCTGCGTGGCGCGACCGACACCAGTTTTCTGCCTCATCGTCCGCTACCGGCCGGCGTGCGCTACGTCATCACCCTGGATTCTGACACCCGCCTGCCGCGCGATACGGTTCGCCGCCTCGTTGGCAAGATGGCGCATCCGTTGAACGCGCCCGTCATCGACCCTGAACTGGGCCGGGTCGTCGAGGGCCATGCCGTTCTCCAGCCGCGGGTCACGCCGTCGCTGCCCATGGGGCCGCAAAGTTCCCTGTTCCAGCGCGTGTTCTCCAGCATGGACGGCATCGATGCTTACGCAGGCGCGATCTCGGACGTCTATCAGGACCTGTTCGGCGAAGGGTCGTTCGCGGGCAAGGGAATCTACGACATCGACGCGTTCGAGACCGCGCTGGCGGGCCGGGTGCCTGAGTTGACGCTGCTGAGCCATGATCTGTTCGAAGGCGTGTTCGCGCGCGCCGGGCTCGCGTCCGACATCGAGGTTGTGGAGGACTTCCCCGCCATGTACGCCGTCGCGGTGCTGCGCCAGCACCGTTGGGCGCGCGGCGACTGGCAACTGCTGCCGTGGATCATCTCATGGCGCCCGAGGTCCGGCGGCGATGCGACCGCCATCGCGAAGCTGCCGGCGATCGGACGCTGGAAGATGCTCGACAACCTGCGGCGCACGCTCCTGGCGCCCGCAACTGTCCTGGCCCTCCTGGCCGGCTGGCTGCTGCCGCTTGGTTCGGCGCTGGGCTGGACTGGGTTCGTGCTGGCGACCGTCGCCGTGCCGCCGTTAATCCCCCTGATCGGCGACGTGACCTCACGCCGCGGGCGGGTGACGCTGCGCAGCCATCTCGGCTGGCTCAGCGTCGGGCTGCGCCATGCGGCGATGCTGACGGTGCTGATCGTTACATTCATGGCCCACCAGGCGGTCCTGATGGGCGACGCTGTCCTGCGGACACTGGTCCGCCTCGTCTCGCATCGCCGGCTGCTGCAATGGGTCACCGCGGCGCAGGCGGGGGCGGGACCGAACCTGTCGGTGGCCGGCCACTACCGCAAGATGGCCGGGGCGCCGCTAATCGGGCTTCTTGCCGGCTACCTCGCGGTCGTCGCACAGCCCTTAGTCTGGATGCTGGCGGCACCGTTCGCCGTGCTGTGGATCGCCTCTCCCGCGATCGCCTGGTGGGCAAGCCGCTCGTCGCATGTGGACGCCGCGCCCGACGCGGCGGACCTGCAAGCGCTCCGCCAGATCGCCCGCAGCACCTGGCGCTACTTTGAAACATTCGTGACGCCGGCCGACCACATGCTGCCGCCCGACAATTTTCAGGAAGACCCGTCGCCGGTCATCGCCCGGCGGACCTCGCCCACCAATATCGGGCTCTACCTTCTGTGCACCGCCAATGCGCACGACTTCGGCTGGACCGGCCTGACCGATGCCGTCGACCGTCTGGAGGCGACGATGGCGACCCTGGCCCGCATGCAGCAATTCCGCGGCCATTTTTTCAATTGGTACGCCACCGATGACCTGCGCCCGCTCGAGCCGAGATACGTGTCGACGGTCGACAGCGGCAACCTGGCCGGTCATCTCTTCGCCCTGGCCAACGCTTGCAAGGGTTGGCAACACGCCTCCAGCAGTTCGAGCGTCCTGTCCGGGCTAGCCGACACGGTGAACCTCGCGCTGGCCGATTTGGCCCAGCTGCAAGCGGGTACGCCGGCGGCTGGCGCTGCGCTGCAGGCGGCGTTGCAGGACCTAGCCGTGCGTATCGGCGGCCAGCAGACGGGGCCCGCCATGCCGCCGGCGCCTGCCTCCGAACTTGATCCGTATATCCGGACGGCGACCACACTGGCCCACGACCTCGCAGCAGCGTACGGGAACGACCTCACCGCGGATGTGGTGTTCTGGACCGAGGCGATCGGCCGCACCGCTGACAGCCACTACCGCGACATGGACCACGCCGACGGCGCGATGGACCAGCGGCTCTCGGCCTTGGCGCAAACGGCGCGCGGCATAGCCCTCGGCATGGAGTTCGGCTTCCTGCGCAATGTCGAGCGCAAGCTGCTCTCCATCGGCTACCTCGTCGCGGATGGCACGCTCGACGCCAATTGTTACGACCTGCTCGCCTCGGAAGCGCGGCTGGCCTGCTTTGTCGCCATCGCCAAAGGCGATGTCCCGGCGCGCGAGTGGTTCCGCCTCGGCCGCGCCATGACGCCGGTCGACGACAGCGCGGCACTCGTGTCCTGGTCGGGTTCGATGTTCGAATACCTGATGCCATCGCTGGTCATGCGGGCGCCGACCGGAAGTCTGCTCTACCAGACCAACCGGCTGGCGGTGCGCCGCCAGATCGAGTTCGGCAAGACGCGCGGTATCCCATGGGGCGCGTCGGAGTCCGCCTATAACGTCCGCGACCTGGAATATACCTATCAATACTCGAACTTCGGCGTGCCGGATCTTGGCCTGAAAAGCGGCCTGGAAGACGAGATCGTGGTCGCACCCTACGCGACGGCGCTCGCTGCCATGGTCGATCCGCACGCGGCCACCCTGAACCTCGCCCGCCTTTCCGCCACTGGCGGCCGTGGCCGGTTCGGGTTCTATGAGGCGCTCGACTTTACGCCGGGGCGGGTGCCGGAGGGGAAGACGGTCGCGGTTGTGCGCGCCTTCATGGCGCACCATCAGGGCATGTCCATCGTTGCCATCGCCAATGCCGCGCTCAACGGGATCATGCGGACCCGCTTCCACGCCGACCCTCTGATCGAAGCGACCGAATTGCTGCTGCAGGAGCGGGCGTCCCGCCGCGTGACGAGCGCCCAGGTCCGACCCGCCGTGCACAAGCGTGTGGTCCACGCGCTGGATGCGGCACCTCCGGGAGGCCGGCGCCTCGCGTCCGCGCAGGCCGCGGTACCGAGTACCCACCTGCTATGCAACGGCAACTATGCCGTGATGCTGACCGCCGCTGGGTCGGGCTACAGCCGGTGGCGGGATGTCGCCGTGACGCGGTGGCGCGAGGACCCGACGCTGGATGACTGGGGCTCCTTCATCTACCTCCGCGACGTCGCCAGCGGTCGGGTCTGGTCGGCCGGTGCGCAGCCCTGTGGCGTCGCCGCCGACGCGTATGACGTCGTCTTCAACGAAGACCATGCCGAGTTTTCGCGCCGTGACGGCAGTCTTACCACGCACATGGAAGTGCTCCTGTCGGCCGAGGAAACCGCCGAGGTGCGTCGGATCACCGTCACCAACGACGGGCCCGAAGCCCGGACGGTCGACATCACCTCCTATGCCGAACTGACGTTGGCGCCGCAGGCAACCGACATCGCCCACCCGGCTTTCGCCAAGTTGTTCGTCGAAACCGAATACCTGGCCGAAACCGGCGCGCTGCTGGCGACGCGGCGGCGGCGAACGCCTTCGGAGCCGGAGGTTTGGGCCGCGCACATGGCCGTGGCCGATGGCGTCCCACAGGTCGAGACGGACCGCGCCCGCTTCATCGGCCGCGGCCGTGACCTGCGTGACCCGGCCGCCATGGACAAGGATCACGCGCTGTCCGGCACCGTTGGCACCGTGCTCGACCCGGTGTTCTCCATTCGCCGCCGGATGACCGTGGCCCCTGGCGCCATGGCGCGGGTCGTGTTCTGGACGATGGTCGCACCCTCCCGGGATGCGATCGTCGCCTGCGTCGACCGGCATCGGGACGTATCGGCCTTCGACCGTGCGGCCATGATGGCCTGGACCCAGGCGCAGGTGCAGTTGCACCACCTTGGCATCACCCCGGCCGAGGCCGACCTGTTCCAACGGCTTGCCGGACACCTGCTGTTCGCCGGCCCCGCGCTGCGCCCGGATGGCGAGCGCATTCGGATCGGCAGCGGGGCGCAATCGGGCCTGTGGGGCCAGGGCATTTCCGGCGACCTGCCGATCCTGCTGCTGCGCATCGACGACGTGTCGGACCTGGGCGTCGCCCGGCAAGTCCTGCTGGCCCACACCTATTTCCGGCTGAAGCAGTTCGCGGTCGACCTCGTTATCATCAACGAGCACCCGGCTTCGTATGCGCAGGAGCTTCAGGGCGCGCTGGAGTCACTGCTGCGCGCCCAGCAGGATCCGGCCGGTCCCGGCGGGTCCATTCACCTGCTGCGCGCGGACCTGGTGCCGGGCGCGACCTGCGCTCTTCTCGCTTCGGTGGCCCGCGTGGTGCTCGCGGGGGACCGCGGCCGCCTTTCGGAGCAACTCGACCGCGCCGAGAAGGCCGCCCCGAGGCGGACATCGCCCGCCCCAAGTCGGCCAGTGAGCCGTCCGACGCTCGCCGCCCCGGCACCGAACCCGCCGCTCGAACAGTTCAATGGGCTGGGCGGGTTTGCCAAGGATGGCCGGGAGTATGTGGTCGTGTTTGGGCCTGGCCAGACAACCCCGGCGCCCTGGGTCAATATCATTGCCAATGCCGACTTCGGCTTTGAGGTCTCGGCCGAGGGAAGTGGTTTCACCTGGGCCGGCAATAGCCGCGAAAACCAGATCACCCCGTGGTCGAACGACCCAGTCGGCAATCGCACCGGCGAGGCTTTCTATTTCTATGAAGAGGCGACGGGCGCGCTGTGGTGCCCGACCGCGGCGCCCGTGCGCGATCCCAGGGCAATTTTTGTCGCCCGCCATGGCCACGGCTACAGCCGCTTCGAACACACCGCACACGGCATTACCAGCAACCTGCTGCAATTCGTGGCGCCCAGCGACCCCATCAAAGTGTCCCGGCTACGGCTGCGCAACACGACGGGCACCGCGCGGTCGATCACGGTCTGCGCCTATGTCGAATGGGTGCTCGGCGCCTCGCGGGCGGCGACGGCCGCCTTTGTGCAGACCGAGCGGGACGGTGCGACCGGTGCGCTGTTTGCCCGCAATCCGTGGAACGCGGAGCGGGGTGGCCAGGTCGCCTTCATGGACATCGGCGCCCGGACCTCGACATGGACCGGCGATCGGCGCGAATTCATTGGCCGCAATGGCTCGCTGGCGTCGCCGCGTGGCGTCGCCGCGCCGTTGTCGGGCCAGGTTGGTGCCGGCCTGGACCCGTGCGGCGCGTTGCGAACCACGGTCGACCTGCCGCCGGGCACCGAGGTGGAACTGACACTGGTCCTCGGCGTCGCTCCGGACGCCGCCACCGCACGAGCCCTGGTGACGCAGTATCGCACCGCCAACCTCGACGCTTTGCTGAGTGCGATCCGCGACCAGTGGCGCGCGATTCTCGGCGCGATCGAGGTCAAGACGCCCGACCGCGGCATGGACATCATGCTCAACGGTTGGCTGCTGTATCAGACGCTCGCGAGCCGGATCTGGGGCCGTGCCGGGTTCTACCAGGCGAGCGGCGCCTATGGCTTCCGCGACCAGCTTCAGGACGGAATGGCGCTGTGCGCCGCCCGCCCGGATCTGGTGCGCGAACACCTGCTGCGCGCGGCGGGGCGGCAATTCGTCGAGGGCGACGTGCAGCATTGGTGGCTGCCGGAATCCGGCCGCGGCGTGCGGACCCGCATCTCGGACGACTGCGCGTGGCTCGCCTACACGGTCGCGCACTATGTCGCGGCGACCGGCGACGCCGCCGTGCTGGACGAGTTGGTCGGCTTCCTGACCGGTGGCGCGCTGACCGAAGACGAGCACGACCGGTTCTTCCTGCCCGACGCCACCGATGAGAGCGGCACGCTGTACGAACATTGCGCCCGCGCGCTCGACCACAGCCTTGCCGTCGGGAGCCACGGCCTGCCGCTGATGGGGACCGGCGACTGGAACGACGGTATGAACCGGATCGGCGAGGACGGCCGCGGTGAAAGCGTGTGGCTCGGCTGGTTCCTGCATGCGGCATTGACCGCCTTCATCCCGCTTGCCGACGCGCGTGCCGATACGGCACGGGTCACAGCCTGGCGCACGCATGCCGCCGCGCTTCCGGAGGCGCTGGAACGGTGCTGGGACGGCGACTGGTATCTACGCGCCTACCACGACGACGGCTCGCCGCTTGGCTCCCACACGGACGCACAATGCACGATCGATTCGATCGCGCAGTCCTGGAGCGTGATCTCCGGCGTCGCGCCGCCCGGCCACGCCGCGCGCGCCATGGCGTCGCTCGATCAGCATCTGGTTCGCGCCGACGACAAGCTGCTGCTCGTGCTGACACCGCCGTTCGACCGGCCGGCGGTCGACCCCGGCTACATCGCCGGCTATCCGCCGGGCATCCGGGAGAACGGCGGCCAATACACGCACGCGGCCATGTGGGCCGTCCTGGCGTTCACCGCCCTGGGCGACGGCGATAAGGCAGGCGCGCTGTTCGCCATGCTGAACCCGATCAACCACACACGCACACGGGCCGACGCCGAGCGTTACAAGGCCGAACCATATGCCGTCGTCGCCGATATCTACTCCACTGCGCCACATGTCGGCCGCGGCGGCTGGTCGTGGTACACCGGCTCCGCGGGCTGGATGCAACGCGTGGGGATTGAGGGCATTCTTGGCATCCGCATCCAGGGCGCCTCGCTGCACATCGATCCCTGCATTCCGCATTCCTGGCCGGGTTTCACAGCGACGATCACCTGGCGATCCGCCCGTTATGCGATCACGGTCGAAAACCCGGCCCACGTCGAACAGGGTGTCCGGTCGATCACGCTCGACGGCACCATCCTTCCCGACGGCGCAACGGTGCAATTGACTGATGATGGCGCCCGACACACCGTCGGCGTGACACTGGGGCGGGCTTCAGCGGAGCAGGCGGCATGACGGGTTCGATCAGTCCACTGGCGGGGAAAATCCTCGATCCGTCGCTCCTGCTGGACGTGCCGCGGCTGCTCGCAGCATATTTTTCCGTCCACCCCGATCCCGCAAACCCGGCACAACGCATTGCCTTCGGCACCTCGGGCCATCGCGGTTCGGCTTTTCACGGCAGCTTCAACGAGGCTCACGTCCTGGCTATCAGCCAGGCGATCTGCCAGTACCGGCACGCGAACGGCATCGACGGACCACTGTTCGCCGGCATTGATACGCACGCGCTGTCGCAGCCCGCGCTCGCGACCGCGCTGGAGGTGTTCACCGCCAATGGCGTTGACGTCTTCGTCGATGCCAACGACGGCACCACGCCGACTCCGGTCATCTCGCACGCGATCCTCACCTACAATCGAGGTCGGACGAACGGCCTTGCCGACGGGATCGTTCTTACCCCGTCGCATAACCCGCCCGAGGATGGCGGCTACAAGTACAACCCGCCGAATGGCGGCCCGGCCGGGACCGACGTCACCCGCGCGATCGAGGACGCCGCCAACACCTTGCTCGAAGGACTGCCAGCGGGCGTGCGCCGTTTCACCGATCAGCAGGCCCGCATGTCCGCGTATTATCATCGTCACGACTACATCGGACCCTACGTGGCGGACCTGGCCAATGTCGTGGACATGGAGGCGATCCGCGGATCGGGCGTGAAGATCGGCATCGACCCGCTGGGCGGTGCCGCGGTGCCGTTCTGGGAGCCGATCATCGATCGTTACCGGATCGCCGCGACCGTGGTCAGCGATGCGGTCGATCCCACGTTCCGCTTCATGACTGCCGACTGGGACGGGCGCATCCGGATGGATTGCTCCTCGCCCTATGCCATGAAGCGGTTGATCGGCATGACCGGTTCATTCGACGTGGCCTTTGCCAACGATACCGATGCGGACCGGCACGGCATCGTGGCCGGCCCGAGCGGATTGATGAATCCAAACCACTATCTCGCGGCCGCGATCGCCTACCTGTTCGCCAACCGCCCGCGCTGGCGCAGCGATCTCGGTGTCGGCAAGACCGCCGTCAGCAGCGGCATCATCGACCGTGTCGTGGCCTCGCTCGGGCGGCGGCTATTCGAGGTGCCCGTGGGCTTCAAGTGGTTCGTCGACGGCCTGCTGGACGGCTCGCTGGGCTTCGTTGGCGAGGAGAGCGCCGGGGCATCGTTCCTGCGGCGCGACGGTTCGGTCTGGACGACGGACAAGGACGGCTTGATTCTCGGCCTGCTCGCCGCCGAGATCACGGCGCGGACCGGCAAAAACCCGTCCGCCTGCTATGACGGCCTGCGGCGTGAACTCGGGACGCCTTACTACGCGCGGATCGACGCCCCTGCCACCGCGGCGGAACGGACTGTGCTCAAGACCTCCTCAACGGCAGCCCTGGCGATGGAAGACCTCGCTGGTGAGCCGGTTCGGAGTACGCAGACGACGGCACCGGGCAATGGCGCTCCTCTCGGCGGCTTCAAGGTGGTCGCCGACAACGGCTGGTTCGCGGCACGGCCGTCCGGGACGGAAGACGTCTACAAGATTTACGCCGAAAGCTTTCGCAGCGAGAGTCACCTCGAGCAGATACAGCAACAGGCTATGAACGTCGTCTCAAAGATTTTCGCTTTGCAGAAGCTGTAGGCATCGTCGACGAGCGTTAGCATTGCCGCGTCCGGACTGACTGAGGACGGTCAGCGCTGAGGCCGGCCGCGCTCGTGGAAAAAAGTCGCTGGATATAGTGGCCTTGATTCGTGGGGAATTCCTGCCGTTAAACCGACGATCCGCCCAGAGATGTGGCGAGCGCCCGCTGAATGGCGTGCGCCAGTTCCTGATTACGATAGGGCTTCCGCAAGACAATCGCATCCGGCCTCAAGACCAGCACCGTTGAAACGTCACCGCTTACAAATATGTGCGGGACGAACCCGGATCGCAATATTTTTTCGATCGCGGAGACGCCGCTGCCTTGATCCAATGAAACGTCAACGATCATCAGGTCCGGTTGGTGTTGCGCCGCGGCCGACACTGCATCGGATTCGGTGGCCACGATCGCGCAGACCGCATGGCCCATCTCCGATAGGGTTTCGGTACACAGCATCCCAATAAGTACATTGTCTTCCACGAGGAGAATACGCGATGCCTTCAGCCGCGTCTCGATTCCTGTCGGCATCCTCATAGCCTCCCCTCGGTAATGGAGCGACCCGGCGCGGCGCTCATATGTCCAGCGTTCCATGGAACGTCCGCAGGAAACTAAACTCTGCCCAGGCTTCCAAACAGCCATAGCAGGACGATAACGAGAACAACCAGCCCAAGAACTCCCCTGAGTCCGGCGCCCCCATAGCGGCCATGAGCGTAATATCCGCCACCGCCGCCAAACAGCAGTATTATTACGACGATGATGAGAATAGTGCTCATGATAGCGTTTTATAAGGTTTCATTTGTCGCTGAAGAGCCCATCTCCGGGTTGTTCATGTCGTCATCACTCCGTTTATCGATGCCCTCTCGCGGCAAATTCTCGTTGCCAATAAGCGCCTGGGCGCCATTCGGCCACAGCACCGTAGACGGGTGCCTCTAACAGAGCGTAGGTGGAGATCGGGATCGCAGGCAGGCTCGGAAACTACTCAGCCCGCGGGCGTCGTTCGCGACGCCGTCACCCGTAGCCGCGCGCTGCCGGACATGCCAGAATGCGCGGTTCCTACCGCCGTTGCGCTCGTCCCCGTTGACCTCGATCAAGTGGCGCCGCGGACGCTTGGGGTATCCTGGCGTCATGTGCAGGATGGCTTTCGTGCGAAAGTGAATTTGAAATGCGGAAAACCCGGCCTACCCCGGCAAAAGCGGAGCCTGCGCGCGCTGACCACCCGCCCTCGCCCAGATCTGACCTAATACGAGGATCCGAAGATTTTCCGGTCGTCGGCATCGGCGCTTCGGCCGGTGGTCTCGATGCCTGCATCAAGCTCCTTGACGCTCTGCCGCCAGCCACTGGCATAGCTTTTATCCTGGTGCAACATCTCGACCCGACTCATGAAAGCATGATGCCGGAGCTGCTGGCCCATCATACCTCGATGACCGTGGTGCAGGCCGGAGATGGCATGCGGCTCCAGCGCGAACATCTCTATATCATTCCCCCTGGAACGTACCTCTCCGTCGGCGGCGGCGCGTTGCTCCTGTCCCGACCGGAAGCGCGTCACGGTGCCCGACTGCCATTCGACTTCTTGCTGCGCTCGTTGGCGGAGGAATACGGGGAGCGGGCGATTTGCGTCATCCTGTCGGGAACCGGCGCCGACGGCAGCCTCGGCCTGAAGGCCATCAAGGAGAAGGGCGGACTTGCCATCGCTCAGGATCCCGAGGAGGCCGACTACGACGGCATGCCCCGAAGCGCAATCCAGACAGGAGCGATCGATCTCGTGCTGCCGCTGGCCGGCATACCGGACGCGCTCATCAAATTCCATCGCCGCATGAGCCTGACGCGAGTGGCGGGCGTCCCGGATGCGGCGACCCTCGTCCAAGACTGGCTGCCTGAGATCATCGACCTTCTCCTGGCGAGCACTTCCCACGATTTCCGGCTTTACAAGGAAGGGACACTCCGCCGCCGCATCGAACGCCGCATGGCAATGGCAGCGATCGTGACCGACGACATGCAGCGGTACCTCGACGTGCTGAGAGCGGATGCGAAAGAGCTCGAACAACTCGCCACAGACCTTCTCATCAATGTCACCAACTTCTTCCGCGATCCCAAGGTGTTCGAACTCCTCGCCGAAAGGATCATCCCCGATCTGGTCCGCAGTCACTCCGTGGATCAGCCGCTGCGGGTCTGGATCGCGGGGTGCAGCACAGGTGAGGAAACCTATTCTCTCGCCATGCTCTTCCGCGAGGAGATCACGGCGGCGAAGCGGGAGATCAAACTGCAGATCTTCGCTTCGGATGTCGACGCCGACGCGGTCGCCACCGCCCGAGAAGGGCTCTACCCGGAAACGATCGCGGCAGACGTGTCGCCTGAAAGGCTCACACGCTTCTTTTCGAAGGACGATCACGGTTATCGGATTTTACCCGAATTGCGCGCCACGATCGTCTTCGCGGTGCAGGACGTCCTGGTCGACCCGCCGTTCTCGCGCCTCGACCTGATTTCGTGCCGGAATCTCCTGATCTATCTGCGCCCCGAGGCGCAGGAAAAGGTTATTTCCTTTTTCCACTTCGCTTTGCGCGAGGGTGGCATTCTCCTGTTGGGAAGCGCCGAAACGATCGGGAGTTCTACTGGCCGCTTCGAGGTCATCTCGAAAGCCGAGCGTCTCTATCGACACATCGGACGAAGCCGGCCGGGAGAAACTGGGTTCCTATTTGGAACCATCGAGGGGGCCCGGTTTCCGGCCCGCGGATCACAGAGCCAGCCTCCTTCGCGGCAAACCGCGCTGGCCGAGGGCTGTCGTCGCCTCGTCATGGAAAATTACGCGCCCGCGGCTGTGCTAATCAACCGGAAGCTGGAGTGCGTCTATTCCCTGGGACCGACAGAGCGCTATCTGCGCGTCCCGCAAGGCCATCCGAGTTACGATCTGCTCGCCATGGTGCGTCCGCATCTGCGGATCAAGCTCAGGGCCGCGATCCATCAGGCAACCCTGGAGAAAACCCGCATTCTCATCCCGGGCGGCCGGACGAACTATGAAGGCAAGCCCGGTTCATTTGGAATCGCGGTTCAGGCGGCACTGATCGCCGGCGAGGACCTGCTGCTGATTTGCTTCATAGACGATGCGGTGCCAGTCCGTACGCAAGTTGGAGCAAAAACGCCGCGTGATGTGGAGCAGCTCGCCGAACTCGAGCAGCAACTGGAAGCCACGCAAGCGGAACTTCAAGCCGCAATTCACAGCCTTGAAACCTCGGATCAGGAGCAAAAAGCGATCAATGAAGAGGCGTTGTCGGTCAACGAGGAGTACCAATCAACCAACGAAGAGCTACTCACATCGAAAGAAGAGCTACAATCACTGAACGAGGAACTTACGGCGCTCAACAGCCAGCTTCAGGAAACACTTGAACGACAGCGCACCACTGCCAGCGACCTGCAAAACATCCTCTACAGCACCGATGTCGCGACCATTTTCCTCGACATGGATCTCAACATCCGTTTCTTCACGCCTGCGACCAAATCGCTTTTCAACATTATTCCAGGCGACATCGGTCGGCCGCTCGCTGACCTGAACTCTCTAGCCGCGGATAGCATTCTCCTGTCTGACGCTCGCGCAGTACTGCAAACGTTTGCACCAATCGAACGGGAGATCAAGGCGACGGACAACCAATGGTATGTACGTCGGATATTGCCCTACCGTGCCCAGGACGACGGGGTCGAAGGGGTCGTCGTTACATTCGTCGATATTACCGAGCGCCGCCACATCACGGAAGCGCTGGAGGCGGCCAAACGGGAAGCGCAGCAGGCCAATATCGCCAAGTCTCGTTTCCTTGCGGCCGCCAGTCATGACCTCCGCCAGCCATTGCAGGCCCTGAACTTAATGGGCGGAATCCTCAGCAGGAAAATCCGAGACGACAAGAAGGGAGAGGCGCTGATGCTCGTCACTCGCCTCGACGAGACGGCTGCCGCCATGTCGGGCATGCTCAATACGCTGCTCGACATCAACCAGCTCGAGGCCGGAACTGTCCGTCCTGAGTTTGTCAACTTCCCGATCGATGATCTGCTCGAGAGGTTGCGGGGCGAATTCACATACCTCGCTGAGTCACAAAAACTTTCGCTCCGTGTGGTCAGATGTGGCCTTTCGGTCTACAGTGACCCACGTCTGCTTGAGCAGATGATCCGCAATCTGCTGTCAAACGCGTTGAAATACACCAAGTGTGGCAAGGTACTATTCGGCTGCCGTCGACGGGGCGAGATACTGAGGGTCGAGATTTGGGATACCGGCATCGGCATTCCCGAGCAGGATCTCCAAGCAATCTTCGATGAATACCACCAGCTCGGCAACGCCACGCGTGAGCGCAGTCTCGGTCTGGGGCTTGGATTGTCCATTGTGCAGCGCCTTGCGAGCTTGCTCGGTCACCCGGTGCGTGTTCGCTCGCAGCCCGGCAAGGGCTCTGTCTTCTCGATCGACGTCATGCTTACCCCGAGTGCGGCGTTACCGGATAAAGGCCTTCCGCAGATCGCAGGTGACCAGATAGCCGCTTCGGGCCACCACCACACTGGCACCATCCTGGTCATCGAGGACGACGCAGACTTGCGCGAACTCCTTGAGATGATCCTTCGGGAGGAAGGGCATCATCCCGTAACGGCGCCTGACGGAGTGGCGGCGCTCGAGTTGCTTGCCCATGAGGCTTTCCAACCTGATCTGATTCTCGCGGACTATAACCTGCCCAACGGCATGAACGGGCTCCTTGCCGCCACAAAGGTGAGAGAAAGCCTCCATTGTCAGATACCGGTCGTCATCCTCACCGGTGACATCTCGACGGATACCTTACGCCATATCGCCAGCCAGGATTGTGTTCACTTCAACAAGCCGGTCAAAACCACGGATGTCATGCAGGCGATACAGCGCCTGCTGCCTATCTCCCGATCTGACACACATGTGCGCTTGCCGCGACCAACTGCAGATGGTCAGGCCCTAGCCGCACCGGTAATTTTCGTCGTTGATGATGACAGTCGTGTCCGCGAGGCAGTTCGTAGTGTACTGGAGGCTGATGGGCGGCTCGTCGAGGAGTTCGCGACCTGCGAAGCGTTCCTCGAAGCCTATAGTGTCGGCCAAGAAGGATGCCTCCTGGTGGATGGCTACTTGCCGGGAATGACCGGCCTCGAACTGCTACAGCGGTTGCAGAAGGGCGGCTCGCGTTTGCCGTCCATCATGATTACCGGGAACAGCGACGTGCCGATGGCGGTCCAGGCCATGAAGGCCGGCGCAACGGATTTCATCGAAAAGCCGGTCGGACGCGACGAGTTGCTGGCCAGTGTGGCACGCGCGCTCGAGCTGGCGCAGGACACAACCAAGCTGTCGGCTTGGCGGCGGGATGCTTCGGAGCGCCTGGGTAAGCTAACGTCCCGACAGCGCCAGGTCATGGACATGGTCCTCGCTGGACATCCCAGCAAGAATATCGCCGCCGACCTCAATCTCAGCCAACGCACCGTTGAGAACCACCGGGCGTCGATCATGAAGAAGATGGGCGCCAAATCGCTTCCAGCCTTGGCTCGATTGGCATTGGCAGCGGCACCGCCGGTAGGCGACAAAACGCTGGTTTGATGTCGAATTCGAACGCTTTTTGCAACTTTCGCAAGCGTGATTTCAGCCCGCAGTGTCAACGACGCTCGAGCGGCTCTGTCCGCCTGTTGGTCGGACCTACCACGCTACCCTCATACCGGTGGCCGCATAAGGCTTGCGACAGGAATGATCGCTTGGAGCCGCGAAGGAGCATTCCCGGACCGGGTCGAGTTCGGACAATCGAGGGAAAGCCGCGGATTTGGGATTTCGGCGATCATCGCGACGACAGGCGTAGGTAATTTCCGAGCCTGTCATGGCGATACAACCTTGATATGCTGCATCGCAACACGCCCTCAAATCTGCGTTGCGTAAGCTGGTACGTATGGTTTTTCGATCGAGTTGATCGGCGAATTTGCCTGGGCCGCCATCGCGAACGGTACGCGGCATCCCACTGGGCGAGCGTCACTCTTCGCGAACCGAGGAAGGGCGTCGCCGAAATCGATCTCGTTCGTCAGCCAAGACGGGGCCTGAGGGATTGATCAGTCTCAATGTGCCTTCCTGCGGCCCAATCGAGATTGGACGGGCTGGCGCAGGGAGTTGAACGACCGACCGGGAAGGACAAATCCATGGAGACGAGAGATGAGCGGATGTCAAAGGAGCCGTCCGTGGTGAGCCCCGCCGGTCAAGGAACGCCCCCTCCAATTCAGTTCGCATTGGACGCAGGCCATGGCATGACGACATGGCCGGATTATATGGTCGACGCGTTCCAGCGCAGCATTCTCTTCCTGGATCTGCTGCGGCAACGTGGTGACGAAGAGATTGAGATCACATCCCGGCCGACGGCGACAGTCCTGAGCTTCGGCCATGACGTGTTGATGGATGGACGCTCGCTGCCGCGGCCGATCAACTACACGCTGTCGCGTATCATTTCACCGCCCGGAGTAACGACCGATCCACGGAAACGGCCAGTCGTGGTGATCGATCCTCGAGCTGGCCAGGGGCCGGGCGTCGGCGGGTTCAAGGCGGAGAGCGAGATCGGCGACGCCCTCAATGCGGGCCATCCGGTCTACTTCATCGGCTTCGGTGCGATTCCGGCATCCGGGCAGCAATTCCTCGACGTCGTCGAGGGGCAGGTCAGATTCTTCGAGCGCGTGGTTGAACTCCATCCGGACGCACCGCGCCCGTTCGCCATCGGCAACTGCCAGGCGGGCTATCAGACGCTTATGGTAGCCATCTTGCGGCCTGACCTGTTCGGGCCTTGCCTCGTGGCTGGCTCGCCGATGTCGTACTGGCAGGGCGTGCATGGAAAGAACCCGATGCGCTATTCCGGCGGCCTGCTCGGCGGTAGCTGGCTTACAGCCATGGCCAGCGACCTCGGCAAGGGGAAAGATCGATGGAACGGCCCTGATCTTGAACTTCGACATGCTGAACCCGGCAAACTGGCTCTGGGGAAAGCAATACGAGGTCTACACGCATGTCGATACGGACGCGGAGCGCTACCTCCAGTTCGAGAAATGGTGGGGCGACTTTATTCAGCTGAACGGCGACGAGCTGCAGTTCCTCGTCGATAATCTCTTCATCGGCGACAAGCTCACCCGCAACCAGCTCAAGTCGCACGACGGCACGATTTTCGATCTTCGCCGCATTACCTCGCCGATCATCGTGTTCACCTCGATGGAAGACAACATCAGCCCGCCGCCGCAAACGCTCGGTTGGATCCTCGATCTCTATCGAGATGTTGCCGATATCCAGGCCACCGGCCGAACGATCGTCTACTGCGTCGACCAGAAGGTTGGCCATCTCGCCATCTTCGTCTCCGCCAAGGTGGGTGCGAAGGAGGACGAGGAATTCGTGCAGCTTATGGACGTCATCGACTGCCTGCCGCCCGGTCTCCATGAGATGGTCATTTCGCCACGGCCCGCGAACGTGCCTGCGGCCGGCTTCATCACCGGCGACTGGATTGCGCGCTTCGAGACCCGCTCGTTTGACGACATCCGCGCGCTGGGGCGCAACAGCCCCGAGGATGACCGCGCCTTCGCTGCTGTCGCCCGGCTGTCGGAACTGAACCTCTCGATCTACCGTACCTTCATGCAGCCGTTCGTGCGTGCGCTTGCCACTCAGCCCGCGGCAAACCTGACCCAGGCCCTGGACCCGCTCCGGCTCAGCTACACGATCTTCGCCGACCGAAATCCATGGATGAAAGGCGTGCAGGCGCTGGCTGCCGGCGTGACCACGTCGCGCAGGCCCGCGGCGCCCGACAATCCGTTCCTTGCGCTGCAGACGAAAGTCTCCGAACAGATCACCGCCGCCCTGGATTCCTATCGCGACGCACGTGACAAGCTGCAGGAGCAGATATTCTTCGGCTTCTACGGCTCCCCGGTCGTCCAGGCGTTCCTCGGCATCAACGCGGATAGCATCGTGCGGCCGGTCCCCGAGGTATCGCCCGAAACGCTGGCGGCTCGGAAGGCCCAGTCGGACGCGTACGTCGCAATGCTGGAGACCGGAGGGTTCGACGAGGCCCTGACCCGGGCGGTGCTCTATGTGATGGCCGCAGACCACGTGCTCGACCAGCGCTGCGCGCTCGCGTTGAATGTCGCGCGTCAGAAACTCATGCATCTGCCACTCGCTGACTTCAAGATACTGGTCCGCGACCAGTTCTTCGTCCTCCAACTCGAGCCTGGCCGTGCGATCGAGGTGCTTCCCTCCCTTGTGCCGGAGGCGGACACGCGCAGCGAGCTGTTGAAGCAGGTGCGGGCGATCGCCAGCGCGGGCGACCCGTCTGACCACGGCCGAGGATGACCACTTGGCACAGTTGTCGCGGACGCTGGCCGTAGCGAAAGAAAAGCCGACGCCTGCAACGCCCGGTCGATCCTCCGGCGCCCGTGCGACCGTCAATCCAGACCCTGTGCTGCACTGAGCATGACAACGCTGAACGGCAAAAAGGGCCTGATTATTGGAATTGCCAACGAACACAGTCTTGCTTTGGGCTGCGCGCGACATTTCCGTGCCGCCGGCGCGGAGCTGGCGATCACCTATCTCAATGCCAAGGCGGAGCCCTATGTGCGTCCGCTGGCGGAGGCGCTCCAGAGCACTATCATCATGCCGTGCGACGTCACCGTGCCCGGCCAGCTCGAGGCCGTCTACGAACGCATTGCGAAGGACTGGGGTCGCCTCGACTTCGTGCAGCACTCGATCGCTTATGCTCGCAAAGAAGATCTGAGCGGGCGGATCACGGATTGCTCGGCCGAGGGGTTCGCCCTCGCCATGCAGGTCTCGGTTCATTCTTTCCTGCGGATGGCAAAGCTGAGCGAACCGCTGATGACGGCGGGCGGTTGTCTGCTTGCCATGAGCTACTACGGCGCCGAAAAAGCGGTAACGCATTACAATGTCATGGGGCCGGTGAAGGCCGCGCTGGAAGCTGCGGTTCGCTACATGGCCCTCGAACTCGGGCCGGCTGGAATCCGTGTCAACGCATTGTCGCCTGGTCCCGTAAAGACGCGCGCGGCCTCCGGCATCGACCATTTTGACGAGATGCTGGAGCGTGCGGTTCGCGAGGCGCCCGAGCACAGACTGGTGACGCTCGATGACGTTGGCGGCTACGCGGCATTTCTGGTCAGCGACGCCGCCAAGGCGATTACCGGAAACATCGCCTACGTCGATGCCGGCTATCACGTCGTGGCGTGAAACTGATCTCCGGAGTTCCCGCCATGCACACCGTCGCGAACAAGACATTCGTTGAGATCACCCCGGGCGATACCGCTTCGGTCGATCGCACGCTGCAGGCCGGCGATGTGAGGGCCTGGGCCGCCGCCTTTGGCGAGGGGGAGACGCTCGCCGGTCCAGGCGAGAGCCAGGTAGCTGCTGGCATCGTCACGGCCATGTTGACCGCGCTGGTCGGTTCGACCCTTCCAGGGCACGGGAGCTCGATCCGCGCGATTTCGGTGCAGATCAAGGAAACGCTGCCGATTGCCGTCGCGATGACGGCGCGGCTCGTCGCGCGGGAAAAGCGGGCGGATTCGGGCATCGTCGTGCTGGATGGTCAATGCACGGACCCGGCGGGCCATGAGGTCGCGACCGCTGTTCTGGAAGTGCTGGCGCCGACGACGCGGCAGCAGATCCAGGTGGTGGAGCACCGACTCGAAGGGCTGATTGAACGCTGCCAGCCTCTCAAGCCGATGCTGACCGGCGTGGTGCATCCGTGCAGCGCCGATGCGCTGACCGGCGCCGTTGAAGCCGCCGAGGCTGGGCTGATTCTTCCGATCTTTTACGGACCCGAGGCCGAGATCCGCCGAATTGCGGACCAGCAGCATCTGGACATCGCCAGGTATCGGATCGTGGCCACGGACGATCCCGATGACTCGGCGCTCAAGGCAGCGATAGCCGCCGGCGCCGGCGAGGTCATGGCACTGATGAAGGGCAGCCTGCACACCGACGTGCTTCTGCACGCGGTCATGCAGAAGGATGCGAAGCTCCGCACCGGCCGGCTGATCAGCCACTGCGCGATGATGTCGGTGCCGACCTATGCGCGCCGCTTCGTCCTCAGCGACGTTGCGCTGAACATCGCACCGGACACCGATCAGAAGCGCGACATCTGCCAGAACGCGATCGGCTTCGCTCGTGCGCTTGGCATCGAGCTGCCGAAGGTGGCTGTGCTGGCGGCGGTGGAAACAGTGCGAACCAAAATGCCAGCCACGCTCGACGGTGCGATCCTCGCCAAGATGGCGGACCGGGGACAGATCGTCGGTGGCATCGTCGATGGGCCGCTCGACCTCGATGCCGCGGTCGATGTCGAAGCAGCAAGGATCAAGCACATCTCATCGCCAGTCGCGGGCCTCGCCGATGTTCTGATCGTGCCGAACATCGAGGCGGGCAATATGATCTACAAGAATCTCGCCTTCATGGCCGACGCGCAGACCGCCGGCCTGGTGGTCGGGGCGCGGGTGCCGGTGATCCTCACCAGTCGCGCCGATACCGCCGCCGCACGCCGTTTCTCGGCTGCGGCCGCCGTGCTCTACGCCGACGCGCTGGCCCGCGATCCGACCATCCTGCTTCCTGAAACCGCGGAGTGACCGCCATGAGCGAGGCCATCGTCGTCTTCAACGCGGGCTCCACCAGTCTGAAGTTTGGCGCGTATGCCGTGGACGAGACGGCATCGCTGCCTCTGCTGTGCCTGGGCCGGATCGACAGCATGCAGAGTGATCCGCATTTCGTCGTCAAGAATGCGACGCGGCAAACCGATGGACGCGCATGAATGGGGCGACGGCCATACGATCGATCACCGGACAGCGATGCACTTCGTCATCACCTGGCTGGAGACCAATCTTGCCGGCACGAAGGTCGCGGCGGCCGGCCACCGTGTGGTGCTGGGCGGCACGCGCTTCGAGGCGCCGGTGCGCATCGACGGCGACGTGCTCGACTACCTCGACTTGCTCACCGCGATGGAGCCGTCGCATCAACCCTTCAACGTGCGCGGCGCCCGGGCCTTTGCCGAAGCGTTCCCAGGGCTGCCACAGGTTGCCTGTTTCGATACGTCGTTCCATCGCACGATGCCGGAGGTGGCCCAGACTTACGCGCTCCCCCAGGAGGTGCGCGACGCCGACGTACGCCACTGGGGCTATCACGGCATCTCCTACGACTATATCAGCCGGCAAGTGCCAAAATTCGCTCCTGATGCGCGGCGCGTGATCGCGGCTCATCTCGGCGGCGGCGCCAGCCTGTGCGCCATGCTGGACGGGCGCAGCGTCGACACGACGATGGGCTTCGCCGGCGTCTCCGGCCTGCCAATGGCGACCCGTTCGGGAGACGTGCCGCCAGGTGCTCTGTTCTACCTGCTACGCCGTAAGCTCTTCGACGACGTGTCGCTGGAAAAGATGCTGTACGAGCGGGCGGGTCTGCTTGGCCTATCCGGCAGCAGCGGTGACATGCGGGTGCTGCAAGAGAGTTCCGATCCGCGGGCCATCGCCGCTGTTGAGCACTTCGTCTACGCGATGACGAAATACGTCGGCGCCTATGCCGCCGTGCTCGGCGGGCTCGACGCCTTCGTGTTCACCGCCGGCATCGGCGAGAACTCCGCACCGGTGCGCGCCGCACTATGCGCCAAGCTGGCCTGGCTCGGCGTCAAGCTGGACGCGCAAGCGAATGCGTCGGGCGGCCCGTGCATTTCTGCCCCGGACAGCACCGTGTCGGTCTGGGTCATCCCCACGAACGAAGAACTCATGATCGCGCAGCACACGCTGGCGCTCATCCGTCCTTAGAGGAGAGCGGGATCATGGCACCTAACGACGTTCTTTCCGAAGTTGTGGCCTCGAAGCTGGGACAGAGACCGGATCCGAACGCTTCAGCCCCGAAGGGTGGTTTGACGAGCGACGAGGCGCATCGCCGCCTCGCAAAAGTCGGCCCGAACGCCATGCCGGACACGAGTGCGCATCCGTTGCGCATGGCGATTGAGAAGTTCTGGGCGCCGGTGCCGTGGATGCTCGAAGCCGCGATCCTGCTCGAGCTGGTGCTCGGCAAATATGTCGAAGCGGGCATCATCGCCCTTCTCCTGGTGTTCAACGCCGCACTTGGCCTGTTCCAGGAGAGCCGCGCCCAAGCAACCCTTGCCGCGCTCAAATCCCGTCTGGCGCTGACCGCCTCCGTCCGGCGTGACGGCGTGTGGAAGACCATGCCCGCCACCGACCTTGTGCCCGGAGACCTCGTGAAGCTCTCGTTGGGGGGCGTGGTGGCAGCGGATGTGAAACTCACGGATGGAGAAATCCTGCTCGATCAATCCATGCTGACCGGCGAATCGGTCCCGATCGAAGCCGGTGCCGGTCTTCAGACCTTTGCGGGGGCGCTCGTCCGGCGTGGTGAGGCGGAGGCCGAGGTCACCGCGACGGGCGCGCGCACCAAATTCGGCCGAACCGCCGAGTTGATCCGCACAGCCCATGTCGTCAGCACTCAGCAGAAGGCGGTACTGCGCGTCGTGCGCAATCTCGCGGTCTTCAATGGCGGCGTCATCGTGCTGCTTGTTGTCTATTCCTGGCATCTCAAGATGCCGGTGGTCGAGATCATACCCTTGGTGCTGACAGCTATCCTCGCATCGATCCCTGTCGCACTACCAGCCACTTTCACGCTCGCCTCGGCGCTCGGCGCACGGGCCTTGGCAAAGCTGGGCGTGCTTCCGACCCGCCTCTCCGCGGTGGATGAAGCGGCGTCGATGGTTGTCCTCTGCTCCGACAAGACCGGCACGTTGACCCAGAACGCACTGACGGTCACGACCGTTCGTCCCATGGCGGGGTTCGACGAGGCCCACGTCCTGGCCCTGGCCGCGCTTGCCAGTTCGGACGGCGGCGAAGACCCCGTCGACGGAGCCATACGTGCGGCAGCCTCAAGCAAGGCCATCTCCGATGCACCCAAGCTGGTTAAGTTTGCCGCCTTCGATCCGGCAAAGAAGATGTCCGAAGCGACGGCAACGGATGCGGCAGGAACGCAACAACGTATCGTCAAGGGCGCCTTCTCGGTCGTCATTGGCCTCGTTCCGCCATCGCCGATAGCGGCGGCTGCCGCCAAGGAACTCGAGGACAAGGGCTTCCGGGTATTAGCCGTTGCCGCTGGACCGGCGGCAACGATGAAGCTCGCAGGAACTCATCGCGCTCAGCGATCCGCCGCGCAGGGATTCGGCCGCGCTCGTCAGCGAATTGCATAGCCTGGGCGTCCGCACCGTGATGGTGACGGGTGACGCGCCGGCAACGGCGGCGATCGTGGCGAAGGCGGTTGGCCTCAATGGCGCCATCTGCCCGCCCGGACCGATCCCTGATGCCGTCCATCCCAAGCAGTTCGCCGTGTTCGCCGGCGTCTTGCCGGAGGACAAATACAAGCTCGTCAAGGCTTCCAGAAAGGCGGCCACACCGTCGGCATGTGCGGCGACGGCGCCAATGATGCGCCGGCCTTACGCCAGGCTCAGATGGGGATTGCGGTCTCGACCGCGACCGACGTCGCCAAATCGGCTGCCGGCATGGTGCTGACCGAGCCGGGACTTGCCGGCATCGTCGCCGCGGTCAGGGAAGGACGCATCACTTTCCAGCGCATCCTGAGCTACACGCTGAACTCCATCACCAAGAAAACCGTGCAGGTGCTGTTTCTGGCGATCGGCCTGCTGATGACCGGCCATGCCATCCTGACGCCCTTGCTGATGGTTCTCATCATGATCACCGGCGACTTCCTTGGCATGTCATTGACGACCGACAATGTCCGGCCGTCGCCCACACCAAACGCCTGGCGGATTGGCAATCTGACGATCGCCGGGGTCGTCATGGGCATCGGCGAGCTGCTCTTTTGCACATGTATCTTGGCCTTCGGTGCCTATCGGCTCGGGCTCGCGATAGGCGCCCTGCAGACCTTGGCCTTCGTCGTCATCGTGTTCGGCAATCAGGCCACGACCTACACCAATCGTGAGCGTCGTCATCTCTGGTCCTCCCGTCCCAGCATTTGGCTCCTTGTCTCCTCGATCGCCGATCTCCTGATCGCGTCGACACTGGCCGTCGGAGGCATTGCGATGACGCCCCTGCCCGTACGGTTGGTGGCGTGTACGCTCGTTGCAGCCGCGGTCTTCGCCATCATCCTGGATTTGGTGAAGGTACCGGTCTTCCGACGCCTTGGGGTCAGCTAGACTACTATGCTCCTGCAAAAGGGTTAACAATGACGAAGGATAACAATGGAGATTCCCTCAAAATATCTCCGCGTCCAGGAAGTCGGAAAAGACGACCTCAAAAATATGGCCGACAATTATCGGCCCACGAGGAAACCCGGCCGATGAGTCACGTGGCGATACAGCCTTATTCACCGCCTTGAAGGTGTGGGCGGCGCTCGTCCAACTTGGTATACGGTACGCGGCGGACACCTGCCTGAAGGTGCCGATGTAGAGACATCGCCGCCGGATGGCACACTGGCTCTTGTATCCGACGGCGGGGCGTAAAGATCACCGACAAATGCACGGTCACTGGCCGCAGCGATCGTAGTTCTGGTTCTACGTTCGCCTAGTGTCGCACAGGAGCCATAGCGAAGGGGCTGAGCCACGGTCGATTTGTTCCGAGCCCGACCGTCGGAGTGGATTAAATTCCAATCCCTCGTCTTCGGCCGAAGCTCCAGTCGACTGTTCCGCCTGGTACCATCACACCAGTCATTTGGCGGCCGAGCTGCTGTTCCAGCGCCGGGCGCCAGGGCACGAGCTGAAACCCCATGCCATCGTCGATCATAGCGAAACGGCCGGATGAGAGCGTGACCCGCTGGCGATAGACGCCGGCGACGCGTTCGCCCTCGGCGGACGGACGATGTGCGAGGCCGGTCTCAGCGGCGAGTTTTGAGGACGCCCCGTCAAGCTCCCGCCGCCTCAACGTGCCGAGCAGATCGCGGGCGAAAACGACCTGCTGGCCCTGCCGCCGCGCCAGGCCCTCCTCGACAAGATGATCGACCCGCCGGTCCATCGCCTCGCGAACCTCAGCTCCGAAGCCGCTACCGCTGAGGGATGATCCCTTCGCGAGGATCTGGCGATCGATCCAGGTCGCGCCGGGCGCCGTGATCTGCGCTTCGACTGTCAGGTCGGATCGCGTGGCGATCGAGAGGCGCTGTCGCCCGGCGCCATCCTCGTAGGATCGGGTCTCGACGACGGCGCCGGACTTCGCATCGCCGGTCATCTCAAGGTCGGAGAAGGTGAGATGGTGCGTCCGTCCGTCCACGCCTTCGATGATGACGTATGCGGTGCCCTTCAGCTCATCATGAAGGCCGCGCGCGACAAGCCGGCCGAGCACCGGCTCGGCGGTCTCGTCCCCATGCAGGGCGAAGCCGGTCACGTCGGGCTCTACGCCGGCGCCCATCATCGCTCGGTGCATGGTCTTGATGATGTCGCCGCGGATGCCGAGATCGCGCAGCGCCGGCTCAAGGCCCGGCTTCAACGTCCAGCGTGACGATCCGACCTGTTCGGCGAGACCGAGGCGCTCGAGCTTGGCGGCGCGGCCTAGCATCAGCCGGCGGCAGTTCCGGGTCTTCACCGGCCCCGCCGGGACGCAGGTCGGCGACGCCGCCGCCCTCGTCGGAGATGTCGCGGAGCGATCGATCGAGGTTGGTCCACCGCTCGGCCTCGACTTCCTTCTCCAGGGCGGTTCGGATCTCCAGCTCGCTAGCGCGGCCCGAGCTCCAGGGTGACACGCTCGCCGGCGCGACTGCGAAAGCCCTGGCTGATGTAGTCGCGGCTGATGACCAGATCCTCGCCGTCATCGGCACGTCCGCGCACCAGGACGTGGATGTGCGGATTGTCGGTGTTCCAGTGATCGACCGCCACCCAGTCGAGCTTGGTGCCGAGATCCTCCGCGGCGTCGGCCATCAGTTCCCGCGTGAAGGCCCGAAGATCGGCCATCTCCGCCGCGTCCTCTGGCGATACGGTGAACCGGAAATGATGCCGGTCGTCCTCGCACCGCTCGGCGAAGGCCTTCGCGTCGGCGTCCTCCGCGCTAGCGTCGAACATCCGCGCGTCCGTGCCGTCGCGGGTGACGCCCTCGCGCTTGAGATAGGCGACGTGCTTTGCGAGCGGCGCCGATCGGAACTTCTTGCCCTGGTGGCGGACGATCCGGGTCATGATAACGACCCGCCGGCCGGGCGAGCGCGACGACAGAGACAGGGCGGGCCGCCGGCCTCGCCCGAAGGTCGATCGGCCCTTGGTGCCGCCGCTGCGCCCGAAGGTCTTGCCGGTGTGGCCGGCCTTCTTTGCGGCCCGCATCACCTCGCCGACGAAGCTCTTCGGACGCTTGGCACCCTGGTTGCCGTGACGGATGCGGCCGGGGCGGACATTGAGGTCGTCGTCGCGGGTCATCATGGCTGAGATGGTCCTCGCAAATGCAGGCGACGGCGCTCGGAGCGTTGAAATTGCTTGGGAATCAGGAAAGAGCGCCAGCAGGCCCGATGCGCCGATGTGCCGAAAAATCCAATCCAACCAACCACATGCGCCCGACGGAGGTCGGCGCTTTTATCTTGCCGTCCGTTGGTCGGGTTCCTGGGCGCCCACCTTCCGACGCTCCAAGGCCCGCCACAGCCCGCCAGCCTGCGATCAAGCGCGACCCGCTTCATGGCTGCCGATTTCCATGAGAAATGCCGATAAACAGACCCGGCGATTGCGGCGCGAGCCCGGTCCAATCCTGCGCTGGGCCGTCGGTTGATCGCTGGCCCGAACGCGGATCGGATGACGCCGATGACTTCGCTGCGGTGCTCTCTGCAGACACCACGAACAGCGGCGCTTCGGTCCACGAACGCACGACCGCATTGACAACCGTCGCGTCGTCGATCGTCCCGCCACCTATCACTGGAGCGAGGGCGGCCACGTAAGCCTGTGTCTCCGCAGGCAGCGCGCGACCCGTCGCGAGATGATCTTCGTAACGCGCCGGCCCGGCATTATAGGCGGCCAGAAAGCCAGGAGAACCGTAGCGATCCAGCAGCTCCCGGAGATAGGCAGCACCGGCCAGGATGTTGTCGTGTGCATCAAATGGATCGGCGCCGAGGCCGTAGCGGGAACGCAGAGCAACCCACGCTTCCGGCATGATTTGCATCAGGCCCATTGCTCCCTTGGGCGACAGAGCACGCACGTCGCCGAAGCTTTCGACCTGCATGACGGCGCGTATCCACGACGCCGGAATGCCGAACCGCTGCGACGCTTCGGCGAGCACGGCGGTGATTGGATCGGCCGCCGTGGCGACGTTCCGCTGCTGCGTGGCAACAGGTTCGGCAGCAGCGACGGCGTCGACGGCCAGCAGCACCGCTGCAACGCTGACCCAAACGAGGGAGCGCGAGCGGCACCAGCGTCGAGGCATCCCCACGCTGCGAGCGGCAGGCGGTTTGACCGGGAAGGAGAAGGAGTTGACCCGAGATGGCTGCGGCGCAGCGCGTCGCCGGAAGCAGGATTGCGGCATGGTCAGTGCTCCTGTTCGGTCCAGAGTGGATCGGCCCGGCCGACGACGGCGGTGGTAGGGAGCGGGCCGAAATACCGGCCGTCGAGGGAATCCCCGGACTGCCGGTTCATGAGGAAGACATCGCCGCCGGCAACGACGCGGCAGCCGTGCCAAACGGGCAGCGGACGGCTCAGATGATCGCGGTCGAGCGCGTCGCCCATCGCGACGCCGTCGACAGTGATCGTGCGGTCCGACCGGCAGACGGTCTGGCCTGGAAGGGCAAGGACGTGCTTCAGCAGCGGTACGCCCTTCGGCAGGTAGCGGCGCTCGTCGAGAAACGTCGCGAGCGGCTCCGGCGGCATCACCACCAGCAGCTCGTTGACATGCAGCGCGCCCGCAGGATGCACGGCGTAGAGGCCGATCGGCACGCTGGCGCTGGCGTTCCAGATCAGCCTGGGCGCGGGACGAAACAGCGCCGACAGTCCGAGGCCGAGCGCCGCGATGCAGATCGCGGCAATTCGGCCGGAGCGCGTCATGCTTCGATCCTCCGGCGCAGAAGCCAAGCGCGATGGCGGTCCAGCGTGTAGATGCGCGGCGGTTCGCCGGACGCGAGCCGGTTGTGGAGTTGCCGCCAATGATCGGGACACGCATCGACAGGATCGACGCCGAGCTGCTCGACGGCGTCGATGGCCTGGAGTACGCGCTCGACCTTGGGCCAGCCGGAAAGGCGGAGCAAAATCTCGCCGCCCGGCCGCACATAAGGCACGGTCGAGAAAGCTTCGCCGGGCATGACAGCGCGCAGGATGTCGATCCGCGAGACGACCGTACCGAAGTCGTTCGCCGCCCACCGCACATAGGCGAAGATGCTGCCTGGCGCGAAGCTCAAGATGCGGCGCCGACGGTCGAGGATCTGCTCGGCGACATCATGACCGAAGCGGATCCATTGCTCGATCCGCTTCTCGAACCAGATCAACTCGACATGCGTGAGGGTGTCGGGAGCTGGCGCGGTCATGACGCGGCTCCGCCATCGGCGGGGAACTCGCGGTCGAGCAATGCGCGGAGCATGTCGGCTACGGTGAGGCCGCGCTGAAACGCGGCGATCTTGATCCGGCCGCGCAGCGCCGGCGTCACATCGATTGTCAGCCGCGCGGTGAACTCGGCGTTCGGCGTGCGGCTGGTTGACGGCTCGGGCGCGCGAACCCAGGATTCCGGATCGCCGGGACGAGCCGCGAAACCGCGCTTCGACGACCGCTCCGTCATGGCACCAGGCCAGCCACTTCGAGGGCGAACGCGCTGATCTCGCATGCCGCCGGGCCGAACGGGTCGAGCTCAGCGACGAGCCGGCCGGACCGCGCGACATCGGCAAAGCTCACGCGCTGACCGATGCGCGCGGCGAGCACCGGCGGCTCGTGCTCGGCGAGTGCCTCGGCCGTCTCGCGGGCGATGACGGTGCGCGCGGCGCAGCGGTTGAGTACGAAGCGGGCGACGAGTTGCGGGCGGAAGATGCGCGCCTCGTCGATCAGCTTCAGCATCTCGCCCGATGCCCAGCCGTCGAACGGTGACGGCTGCGCGGGGATCAGTACCAGGTCCGCGGCGAGCAACGCCGAGCGCATCAGCCCGGCGATCCGCGGCGGGCCGTCGATGACGACGTGATCGGCATCGCGGGCGATCTCAGGTGCCTCGCGATGGAGCGTGTCGCGTGCAAGCCCGATGACGCCGAACAACCGGCGAAACCCTTCCTTCGCGCGCTGCTCGGACCAGTCAAGGGCAGAGCCTTGCGGGTCGGCGTCGATCAGCACGACACGCTTTCCTTCCCGGGCCCATTCGCCAGCGAGATGCAGTGCGAGCGTCGTCTTGCCGACGCCGCCCTTCTGGTTGAGCAGCGCCACGATCATCGCGGCCGCCTCGGGGTTTTCCACCGTTCGCGGTGGTCACCAGCAACAGAAGGGTTAGATTCTTGTAGGTTAGAGTCTAAGTTAGGCGGCTCGGAAGTGATTGGACTACTTGAGGAAAACCGGGCTTCCGGTTCCTGATAGCACGTGGGTCCGGTTCCTGATGGCACGTGCCCATTGGTTCCCGAAAGCACGTGCGGTTCCACAGATTGTCCACAGGCTCCTGTGGATAACTGGGCGGGCGCGAACGCCAGCAACTCGCGCCCGCCGCTCGCCCGTTCGACCGAGAGCCGGTAGCCCGGCAGGGGCTGGCGGCGCGCAATGTCGCGCAACTCGAATGCGAACCGCTTGAACGGCGAGAGGCTCGCCGACTTGACGTGAAGATGGCGAAAATCGAACCGCCAACCGCCACGCTGATGGCCGGCGTGCTTGCGGACGAGGCGATATAGCCAGCGCTCCAGGCCGCCCGTCAGGCCGAAATAAGCGGGGTCGATGGTGAGCACCAGCGCGTCGTCGAGGACCGCACGGTAGAACCAGTCCGGCATGATGAGATCGATGCCGTCGGCGTTGCCGTGCGCGTCAGCGCGCTCGGTCCATTCGTTGATCCACGAGAAGCGGTGCATGCGCCGCTCGGTGGTCTGACGCAGCGACGTCGCCACGGTGGTCGATTGGAGCCGATCGAGGGCCGCCTTCAGGCGGTGATAATCGCGGGCGCCGGTGCCGCGGCGGGTGAAGGTGAGAATTTCGCGCGGCGTCGTCACCATGAGGCGCGACGTGCGCAGCCCGGCGTCGCGCGCTTCGACAATCTGGCTCGCGGCCCAGATCAGCACGTCGGCATCCCAGATGGTCGCCATGCCGTGCTCGGGGACCGCCTCGACACGGATGGCGATCTCGTTCATCCGGAAATCGATCGGCGTTGTGCGATGGGTCTTGGCGAGGCTGAAGAACGGATAGGCCATGAGGTCCTGCGCGTCTCTGGGCGCCAGATCACCCGGAAGAGCCCTGAAGAGTTCGAGCTGCTCGCGCTCGTGGCGGGTGCGATGGCGCATGGAACTGCCAGCCGGCGTTCAGCGGCGCGCTTGGCCGGCAGGAGCCGGAATGTCAGGGCTATGGCGCTTTGCCGGCAGCACGGTGCCGACGCCAGGGTCGGAGGTGGACGCCTTGGCGCCGCGATCCACCCAGGCCTGCAGGTCCTCGACGCGATAGACGACGCGACCGCCGAGCTTCGAATAGCGGGGTCCAGTTCCGTAGATCCGGTGTTTCTCGAGTGTGCGGATGGAAAGGCCGACGAACCGGGCGGCCTCGGGCGTGCGCAGATAGCGCTGCGGCAAGCCGGCGAGATTGGGCGACATGGGGAACCTCCGTGATCCTGTCGAAGGCCGCCGGACGACGGCGGCTGTCGGAGATCACGGTGGCGGAGAAGGTCCGCGCGGGGGGATGGTGATGTCGGGGGGCAGCGAGATCGCCACCCCTGAACAAGGTGTTCGCGCCACGGCGCGGGTTGACCCGAATATTCGTTACGGATGCTGGCGACCTCACTCAAGTCGGGTGCCAATCTGTCGATCCAGCTTTACTCGGCCATTGACAACTATGCGCCGCATGCGGGTCGCCGCGCGGACGCACCTCAACTCCCCAAAGCGGAGGTTCTGCACGACGCGCATAGGGCTGATAGCCTGACGCTCACAGGTGCGAGGGGTCAGAGGCGGGCCACGCCTTGCGGGGCCATGGCGGGGGACAACGCCAAGTTTATTCTGTGCATCTGTGTATCCAATGGCTACACTGACAGCAGCATGAAGGATTCGGGGTTGCGCATCCGGGTGCAGCGCGAGCTGCGCGACCGGTTCAACGAGGCCTGTCGCGCCGAGGACAGATCGGCAGCGCAGGTCCTTCGCGAATTCATGCGAGCGTACGTGGAGCGGCACGAATCCGCGGCGGGTGACCCCGGTCAGGGCGCATCTCTGCGGGGGCCTGCCCACGATTATTGAGGGCAGGCTCGATGAAATTACTTACCTGACGGGAATAGGCGGTGTCCGGAGCGTCGCGGGGGAGAGCGGAGGTTATGTCACAGGCAAAGCCGGTACATAGCGCGGCCCAATCGGCCGCGGGATATTTGTATCAGGCCCGGCTCGCGCTCGCCGAATGCCTGCGTTACGCCTATGACGATTCCAGCGTCGAGATCGCCATCGAAAAGCTGGATGACGTTTCGTTCGAAAAGGACGGGACAGCGCTGGAGCTGCTGCAAACCAAGCACCATCTCAAGAAGGCCGGCGACCTGAGCGACGGCAGTGTCGATCTCTGGAAAACCCTGCGGGTCTGGGCGCAGGCGGTCAAAGCCGATCCTTCTCTTCCAGGCCGCACGCGCTTCGCCCTGATTACGACAGCCAAGGCGCCTGAAGGCTCGGCGGCGGCCCTGCTGCGCCCGGCCGGTGCGGGGTTCGCTAGCCGCGATCCTGAAGCGGCAGAGGCCCTGCTAATAAAGGCGGCAGCTGCATCGGAAAACGAGAGTCTGAACAAAGCGGTTGCGGCGTTCACCGGGCTCAGCCCGGCTATCCGCAAAGAGCTAGTGAGCGGCGTCGAGGTGCTCGACGGGACGCCGCTGATTGCCGATCTTGGCACCTCCATCGAAAAGCGGCTGCGCATGATCGCGCCGCGAGGCAAGACGGCATTGGCACGCGAGCAACTTGAGGGATGGTGGTGGCCGCGCATCTGCCTCGCCCTTCAGGCCGAAATACCGGGGACGATTCCCGTTCTCGAGGTAGAGCAAAAACTGGACGATATCCGTGACGCCTTGAAGCGAGATGCCCTGCCGCTCGACATGGAGCATGTCGAGCCCTCTCCTGAGGAGACTGGGTTTTCTCGACGAAATGCGGTTCGTCCGGCAGCTTCAGACCGTCGGGGTGGGCAGCCTTCGGCTGCAATTCGCGAAGCGCGACTTCTACCGCGCTTCCGCCCAGCGCTCCCGCTGGGTGCGGCAAAGCCTGCTGTTCGATGGCGAAGTAGGCCGGTTCGAGCGCCGCCTAATCGAGGAATGGCAGCCACGGTTTGCGCAGATGTGCGACGGGCTCACCGCCGACTGCAAGGAGGCGGCACTTCGGGCGGCGGGGCAACAACTTTATGGCTGGGTTGAGAACGACGCGCGCTTTCCAATCAGGACGCAGACCGTGCGCTTCCTCACCGTCGGTTCCTACCACATCCTCGCCGAGGATCTTCGCGTAGGCTGGCATCGCGATTTCGAAACGCTTCACGTGGACGAACCAGCGGAGTCCGCGGATGCCTGAGACGCGTTGGAATCTTTCATGGGCAGATCGGCCACCCGAAGAAGCGCGGAATCTTAAACCCTGCCTTCTGCGCCGAACTGGTCGCCCGCACTGTCGGTGAATTCCACAGGGGCCGGCAGGTGCCCCTCAGTTTCGCGGTCGCGTTTCTTGTCCTGCCGCTGACGCTGCACAAGCCGACGCGCGATGCCCTGCCGGGCCGTGCAAACGCGGCGTTCGCCACCTGGGTCGCGGAGAACGGTCCGCTGCTCGCCGAGATTCCGGGGCGCGTAAATCGCTTGCGGCCCATAAGCCGCGAGGCGCTGCTCTTTGCGATCCGTCATCGCCTTCTTGCAATCCACGACGGCGGCCTCGTTCCCGGCGGTAAGCCGGTCCGGCTCGCGTCCAGGCTAAGCCCGAGCACTGACGATGTCGTAGAGACGCGCGCTGCCGCGGGGTTGCTTGGCCGCTGGTTCGCAGGCCAGGCCACCGAAGGTTCGGTCATGCAGGGGTTGGGGGTTGCGCCATGACACTTCAAATTCGCGCAATCTCTGTCTACTCACGGGACGGACAACGCCGCGACGTGCAATTCACGCTTGGGGCGCTCAACATCGTCACGGGTGCGTCCAAAACCGGCAAATCGGCGTTGCTCGATATCGTTGACTACTGCTGGGGACGAAACGAATGCACCGTCGCTGAGGGCGAAATCGGCGCGGCGTCTCCTGGTTCTCGGTGCATTTCGACAAGGACGGCGAGGGAATCCTCGTTGCCCGCAAGAATCCTGGACCGGCTGGACGGGCCAGCGACGAGATTTACTTCGAGAGGGGCGTAGAGGCGCTGCCCGAGGATGCCAGCGGATTCCGACAAGAACATCACCGCTGAAGGACTGAAGACGCAGCTTTCTGCGACGCTCGGCATCTCGGAGAACATTCACGTTCCGGAAGAAGGTGCGACCCGCCAACCGCTCGAAGCCTCGTCCCGGCATGCCATAGTGTTCTGCCTTCAGGCGCAAGATGAGATCGCGAACCGCCGGCTCCTGTTTCACAGGCAAGGCGAGCCATTCTTCCCGCAAGCCATCCGCGACTCCATTCCCTACTTCCTCGGAGCCGTCGACGAAGAACATTTTCTTGCATTGAAGCGCTATCAGGATGCGAGGATGCGCCTTCGCCGACTGGAGCGCGAATTTACAGAGATCCAGTCGATCGCACAGGGCGCGACTGGTGCTGCCCGAGCGCTCCTTCAGGAGGCGCAGCGGGCGGGACTGCTTTCCGCTGGGCCGGCGCCGGAAGATGCCGACGCGGTGCTCCTGCTCCTACGCGCGGCCGCCGTTCCGCAGCCCACGCAGTTTTCGCAAATAGATGATCCGCAGGCCGATCTTACGGCGCTGGACGAACGCCGCCGCTCCTTGCTTCGACAGCTACAGGATTTGCGTGAAGAGATCGGCGATGTTCGAGCGGCTCAGTCGCGATGCGACGGAGTTCGAGGGCGAAGCCCGTGAGCAGGAGGCCCGCCTGACGTCGATCGGCCTGGTGACCGCCGAGGGCGACGTCGACAGTCATACGTGCCCGCTTTGCGAGAGCCAGCTTGCTATCTCGATCCCGACCGTGGATGAGATCCGAACTTCGCTTTCAAATCTCCAGACTCAGCTCCGCTCGGTGCGCCGCGATGCGCCGCGCTTGCAGGAGCGCCTCGCCGACTTGGAGGCGCAGCGGTCCAACCTTTCGGAGCAGTTGCGCACCGTACAAGCCGACATCGCCAAACGCATAGAGGACAACGAACGGCTTCGGCTGGAACAGCATCAGTTCGCGGAACAGGCGCGTGTCGCGGGCCGCATCGCCTATTACCTTGAGAATACAAAGGCTGTTTCGGCAGACAGCGATCTCCCGCGCAAGATCGACCAGCTCCGCGCTGAAATCGAGGAGCTTCAGCGGACAATCGACGATGACGCAGCGCAGGAGAGATTGCTCACCGCCCTCAATCTGGTTGGACGGGATCTCACCGCCTTTGCATCCGAACTCGGCCTCGAGCACGGTGCGAACCCGCTTCGTCTCGACATCAAACACCTGACGGTCGTCGCTGACACAGACGACGGCCCACTCGCGCTTGCCCAGATGGGCAGCGGAGAGAACTGGGTCGGCTATCACGTCGCGGCGCATCTCAGCCTTCATCGGCTGTTCCAGCGGCGGGGACGGCCGGTCCCCGGCTTTCTTATGCTGGATCAGCCGTCGCAGGCGCACTACCCGCCAGAGCGCGATCAGGACGGGAAGATCGACGGCCTTGAGGACGAGGACCAGGCTGCCGTGCACCAACTTTTCGCATTGCTGCACCGGTATTGTTCCGACCTTCCCGACATGCAGGTCATCGTCACCGATCACGTCGAACTGCTCGACGACTGGTTCAGGAACGCGATCGTGCAGCGCTGGCGCGACGGGATCGCGCTGGTTCCCGCGTCATGGCTAAGAGGCTAGGAGACTAACTGCTGGTTTCGCCAGTCGCACCGAGCGATTGAAGGAAGAGGGGGATTGTCATTGCAGCTCGCGCACTTCAGGGTGACCAAATACCGGAATGTTCTGGATTCCGGCTGGATCGAGGTCAGCGATATTACGGCCTTCGTCGGACAGAACGAGGCGGGGAAGAGCAACAATTTCGAGGCTCTCTATCGAATCAACCCGTTTGTACCAAATGAAGCTTACAACATCGACGAAGACTGGCCCGTCGATGATTGGGGCAACAAGAACCCATCGGCTGTAGTTTGTCAGGCGAAGTTCGTCCTCACGCCGGGCGAAATTGAATCTCTTTACGATGAGACCGCTCTTCCACAGCCCGAAATGAAGGGGGAGGAAACTGCCGGGGATTCCGCGGTAGAGGATGAGACTGGAGCTGGATTGCCTCCTCCCGAGCTAATGCTCATCGGCTCGCGCTCGTATACTGCTGGGCCGACTTTTGCGGTGGACGGAGAGCTTGCCGCGGGGCTCGACCCGGCCAAGGTGGATGCGTGGGCAAAAAAGCACGCGCCGAAGTTTGTTCTGATTCAGGATTACGGCCTCAGCGGCACGAGGATCGAGCTGACCGAGCTTGCTGAGCGCTGCAAGAGCGTTCAATGGCACCAGCTGACGAATGAAGAGCAGACCATCAAGATCGTGCTCGATCTTGCGAGGATAGATATCGACGAATTCCTTTCCAAGGGCGCGACGCCCGAGGGGCGAACGGTCCGATCCTTCGACAAACGGGCGGCTTCTTCATACTTAAGCAAACAGTTCCGCGACCTCTGGACGCAGAAGGAAGTCGACTTCGACATCGAGATCGACGGGACGACTCTCAACATCTTTGCCGAGGACAAAGCGATCGGCATGCCGGTGCGATTGCACCGCCGGTCCAGCGGATTTCGCTGGCACGTCTCATTCGCATGGAAGTTTACCCACGCGAGCAAGGGTCAGCACCAAGGCTGCATCCTGCTGCTCGAAGAGCCGGGTATTCACCTGCATTATTCAGGGCAGCGCGATTTGCTCGAAGTTTTTCAGCGGCTTTCCGGCGCGAACTCGATCCTCTACACCACCCATCTTGCCTCAATGGTCGATCCAGCCTTCCCCGAGCGTGTGCGCATCGTCGAAACCAAGGGCCACCATTCGACCGTGAAGCGCGGCGTGGTGAGCAGCCAGCGCGCGCCCATGGCGGTCATCGAGCTTTCGCTTGGGCTGACCGGCGATATGAGCGGCCTGCTCGGAACCCGTCAAACGCTGATCGTCGAGGGCGGCGACGACGCGCTGATCTTGCACAAGCTGTCAGGAATATTGCGTGGAGAAGGCAAGCCGCACCTGTCCGATCGCATCTATCTCTGGCCCGCGCGGGGCGCGCCGAAGACGCCGATGTATGCCGCGTTCGCCGTTGGGCAGGGCTGGGATTCCGGTGTGTTGCTCGACACTGATGCCGAGGGCGAAGCCGCGAAGAAGAAGATCCAGGAGTTGACGCTCAAAGATCTTGCCGAGGAACAGAAGGCGAGATTCCGCGTGCTAATGCTGGGCAAAGTTGCCGGCATCAAGAAGACCGACGCCGCGATCGAGGATTTGTTCGATGGCCAGTTCTATCTCGATTGCGTCAACGCAGCCTTCGGAATCGCGATCAAACTCGGGGATCTACCGGCTGATGGGTCCGACATGATCACGAAGCGGGTTGAGACGGTTGTAAGGGAACGATACGGGCACAAGGAGCTGGACAAGCGCACCGTCATGGCTGAAATCCTGCGCCGCTTCGATAAGTGGGAGAAAGTCTCCGACCTGCCAAAGGGCACGGCAACGCACGCGGAAAAGCTTTTTCAGGCGATCAACAGTGCTTTCGAGGATGCACCGGCCTGAGCGGGCGGGGATTACTGCCGGACCCGATTCCAAGACGATGTCAGAACAAGAGACCCTACCGACTCTGGCGCGACTACGACTTTCGGTGAAGGCTTATTATCAGGAGTCCAGGTACGCCGATTGCCGGACTGTATCGAGATGTCAGCACGCCGACGATTGGCGGCGATATGGATAGAGAAGCAATCGCCGATAGCCTGAACGCATCATACCAAGGCCGAAGCGCACCAGGCGGATCGTGCGATCGCGTAGATCGTGGCTTTTCCATCCGCGGTCGGACGCACCGGCATCGCCAAACAGAACGCCGGCAATTTCACGATAGGTCGCATCATCAAGCCGTCCGTCGAGGGCGCGCAACGCCAAGACTAGGCGGTCTCTGCGTGCCTTCGGTAGCGCTGCGGGATTCGGCCCGGGGTTGCGGCCGGCCAAGCCACGCCAGAGCCGGATCGCAGCGGTGGTCCGGCTTTCGAAGAACTGGTCGAGCGGCAAAAGGACGGCGAGTGGTTCGATGCCGGTCTCGTCAACGTGGACGCGAAACACGGTGCCACGATGAGCGACGAGGTGTTCAGGACCATCAACGGCGAGGCTCGCAGCGAAAGGCACCGAGGAAAGCTGTAAGCCCTGATCGGCGAGGTCACCCGGAAGCCCCGTCAGGGCGATCACGCTTGGCAGGGCGTGCGCCGCCCATAGAACCGAGTTGGGGCTGCTTGTCTCGGCGGCGCTTGCGAAATCGCACCCCCCAGCGCCGAGCGAACGCATCCGCCTCGGCTTGGTTCAGGGCGCCCCGGCGGGCGGCTCGTTCGAGCTTCCTGCGATCCAGCTGGAAGTCCGAATTGCGACGAAGATATTCCCAGGCGAAGCCAGGCGCGTCGAGCGACCGAAGTTCCTCATACGCGTCCGGAGTTCCGCCAGTCGGCGCGGCTCATCGGCGTCGTCTCCACTGGCAAGTGGCCGATCAGTCGGCCTGTAGGGATGATAAGCGCGAGGGCGGCGGCTCAGTACGCCCCGGCGCCGCAACGCGTGTTGCCGTGGCGGCAAGGAACGGGATCGCGGCTAGTGTGGCGCGCCCCCGCGCAGCAGGTGCCGATAGCCGTTCTCGGTCATCCAACGGGCTCGGACCAGGTGAGAGTCCCAGGCCCGGCGCGCTCGATCGGGCTCGCGTGCCGGATCGATATGGAGGACGATCAGAGCAACCTCTCGCCAGTCAGCCCCTTCCGCGTCCGCATCGAGCAGACGCAGATACGTCACGAGGTGCTGTTCGTCGTAGCTCGTGAGAACGCCGGCGCTGGGAGCGGTGTCGGAAACAGGTGGGTCAAGCGGTGGCGTCTGCATGCGTCGGTCCTTACGAAATCCCCTACCTTTCCGTTGCGTTATGGATACCCGCGCTCAAGCCGGGACGCGTGAACGACGCCGGGCTGGCTGAGGCGACGCCTCGTTCAGGAGCATGACACCGCGACCGCGATCGGAGTTGACGAACAGAACGCCGGCGGCCTCCAGCGCACGAAGCACTTGATCGCGTGTGCCCTCCTGCACCGGGAGGCCGCGTTCGGACTCCAGGCGTTTCAGCGCGGTCAGCGCCACGAGGGCTTTCTCTGCGAGCATTTCCTGCTTCCAATTCAGCAATGCCCGCGCGGCCCGAACTTGTCGGCCGGTGATCATCCATGATCACCTCCGACAGACGACCTGCGCGCACCAGAAATACGACTATAATAGTCGTCCTTGGCCCGATCAACGCCGTTTTGGCAACGCTTTGGGTGGACTTCAGGGTCGGGTGACCCATCCGCATCCCCCCGATTCGGGGCAGGCTCTGCAGGGTGTTAGAGCAAAGTCTGGCGCCGAGACCGGCACCATCTGATCGTCTCGCACCGGCGTCGAGGCGGAAGCGCACGGAACCGTAGAGCCGCCGAGCCGCCAATGCCCGAAAGCGTATTGGCACAGCGTCGTGATTGCGGATTTCCGGCTGGCACTCGGTATCGCCCGTCACCGTCGGCCGCGAGATCCGTGACCCAGGGCCCGGCACTTCAGGATCCCGCCGGGTGGTGGCCGAAGCAGAGCGGTCGGATCACCCGGTTCTTCGCCGAGCCAGAGAGGCAGATCGGCATCCTCGATTACGAGCGGCATGCGATCGTGAATCGACGCCACGTCAGGGCTTGGTTCGACGGTGATGACGCAATAGGTCCGAGTGATTGCGCCGTTCGGCGCCCTGTAGCCTTCCCAGAGCCCCGCCCATGCCATCGGACGTCGGTCGACGCGAGCGACCGCCCAACGTGTGCCGACTTCGCCCTTCGTGGCGCGCTGGAAATACTCGTTGGCCGGAATGATCGCGCGTCGCCGCTGGAAGGCGTCCGCGAACATGGGGTGAGATGCGACGGTTTCGGCACGGGCCCATATTGGCCGGAGGGATGCCGCAGGGTCCTGCGTATCGTGGGGCAAGAGCCCCCAGGTCAGTTGGTCGAAACTCCGCTCCCCGGTCTTCGGGTTGAGCCGGATCACCAAGCCGAGCTCGCCCGGCTTGCCGAACTCCAAATCGGACGCCGGGAGGTTGCCAGTGGTCATGATACAAGGTTTCCCTTGGTTGGCTGGGGCTTGATGGAGGCTGGCTGGGAATGTGCAATCTCTATTCGATAACGAGCACCGCCGAGGCCATGCGGGCCTTCGCAAAGGCCATGGGGGATAGTCTCGGCAATGCCGAACCGATGCCGGCGGTCTTTCCGGATGCGTCCGCACCGATCGTTCGCAACGGTACGGCGGGCCGTGAACTGGTCCGGGCACGCTGGGGATTGCCGTCGCCAGCCTTCGCGCTCAAAGGAAAATCGGTCGATCGAGGCGTGACGAACGTGCGGAACTCCGCATCGCCCCATTGGAGACGCTGGCTCGGTCCCGACAACAGGTGCGTGGTGCCGTGGACCAGCTTTTCCGAGCCGGAGGAGCAAGCCGATGGCAGCAAGCCACCCGCCTGGTTTGCGTTCGATGAAAGCCGACCTCTGTCCTGTTTCGCGGGAATCTGGGTGCCGCAATGGACGTCGGTGCGAAAATTGAAGGAGGGGCCGGTTACGGCCGATCTCTACGGGTTCCTCACGACAGACCCCAACAAGGAAGTCGGTGCCCTCCATCCGAAGGCGATGCCGGTAATCCTGACGACGGCGGAAGAAATCGACCTTTGGATGACCGCGCCGGCCGGCGATGCGCTCAAGCTGCAACGGCCGTTGCCGGATGGCAGCCTGCGAATCGTGGCGCGCGGCGCCAAATTGGACGGCGCCCTCGCCGGGTGACATTCCTCCGGCCTGGACACCATGACGTTCAAGAGCCCTGCACATCGTCTCCTTCCGTAGCTTTGCGGATCAACGAAAGTCGCGGGTCGGAACCTTGATTTCCGGACTGCCGCGCAAATCGGGAATATAGATATCACGGGGTTTGCGGCCGAGGGTCTCGCGCGGGTCTGGGCCACCGCCATGGGTGACCTGATCGCCGCTATCGTGCGGCACCACGAAGGGCGCATCGCGGTCGCCGACGCTGCGGAGCAAAGCGGACAGGTCGGTCAGCTCGTGGGCGATGATGTGTACGACTTCGCCCTCGCGCTGAACACGTCCCTTCACGGCAAGCATTCCGGACCCCAGGACGATACGGCGCTGCTTTTCGAACACCTTCGGCCAGATGACGAGATTGGCAACGGCGGTCTCATCTTCGATGGTGACGAAGATGACGCCGCTCGCCGACCCGGGGCGCTGCCGCACCAAAATGATGCCCGCTGTCCTGAGCCAGCGGCCGTCGCGCGCACCCATCGCGTCGGCGCAGCATACGACGCCTTGGGCGGCGAGATCCGAGCGCAGGAAAGCGACAGGATGGCGGCGCAGCGTCAGGCCGACGCTGCTGTAGTCTTCGACCACTTCGCGGCCGGCCGTCATCGGCCGCAACGCCACCGCCGGCTCCGTCACCTCGGCGATCGGCGCCGCCGCGCGCGCCGCGGCTGCCGCGAACAGCGGCAGCGGCTCATCGCGTAGGGCGCGGATCGCCCAGACCGCCTCGCGGCGGGCGAGCCCGAGTGCGGGCTGGAACGCGTCCGCATCGGCCAGGCGCTCCAGTGCGGCGACCGGGACGCCGGCGCGACGCCAGAGATCGTCGACGCTGGCGAAGGGCGCATCGGCGCGCGCCGTGACGATCGCTGCGCCATCCTTGTTGGCGAGGCCGCGCGCCAGGCGCAGGCCAAGCCGTACCGCGTGGCGATCCGTACCGGCGACAGGCTCCAAGGTGCAGTCCCACCGGGATGCGTTGACGTCGATCGGGCGCACATCGACGCGATGTTGCCGCGCGTCGCGCACAAGCTGGGCGGGCGCATAAAATCCCATGGGCTGTGCATTGAGAATCGCGGCGAGGAACACATCCGGATGCCAGCACTTCATCCAGCTCGATGCGTAAGCGATGAGCGCAAAAGAGGCTGCGTGGCTTTCCGGGAATCCGTAACTGCCGAAGCCTTCGAGCTGGGCGAACGTCTTCTCGGCGAATTCCTGAGTGTAACCGCGTGCGACCATGCCGTTGACCAGCTTGTCGCGAAACTTCGAGACCCCGCCGGTATGTTTGAAGGTCGCCATGCTGCGCCGGAGTTGGTCGGCCTCGCTCGGCGTGAACCCCGCGCACTCGATGGCGACGCGCATCGCCTGCTCCTGGAACAGCGGGACGCCAAGCGTCTTGCCGAGCACGCGCTCGAGTTCCGGTTTGGGATAGTCCACCGGCTCGATGCCTTCGCGCCGGCGCAGATACGGATGCACCATGTCACCCTGAATTGGCCCCGGACGGACGATCGCGACCTCGATTACGAGGTCATAGAAGGTGCGCGGCTTGATGCGCGGCAGCATCGCCATCTGCGCGCGGGATTCGATCTGAAACACGCCGACGGTGTCGGCCTTGCGGATCATCGCGTAGGTGCGCGGATCCTCGGCCGGGATGGTCGCGAGATCGAGCCGCGTGTCCTTGTGCGCGGCGAGGAGATCGAAGGTGCGGCGCATGCAGCCGAGCATGCCGAGACCGAGCACGTCGACCTTCATGAATTTCAGGGCATCGATGTCGTCCTTGTCCCATTCGATGACGGCGCGTTTCTCCATCGCGGCCGGCTCGATCGGCACCAGTTCGTCGAGCCGATCCTGGGTGAGAACGAAGCCGCCGGGATGCTGCGACAAATGCCGGGGCGTGCCGATAAGCTGCCGCGACAGATCGAGCGTCAGGCGCAGGCGGCGGTCGGCCAGGTTGAGATTGAGTTCGGCGGCAAGCTCGGGATCGACGCCTTCATCGCTCCAACCCCAGACCTGCGAGGCCAAGGCGCCGGTGACGTCTTCGGTGAGGCCGAGCGCCTTGCCGACCTCGCGCACCGCACCACGGGCGCGATAGCGAATGACGGTGGCGCAGAGCGCCGCCCGCTCACGGCCATAGGTCTCGTAGATCCATTGGATGACCTCCTCGCGCCGCTCGTGCTCGAAATCGACATCGATATCGGGCGGCTCCTTGCGTTCCTGCGAAACGAAGCGCTCGAACAACAGGTCGTTGCGCTCGGGATCGATCGAGGTGATGCCAAGCACAAAGCAAACTGCGGAATTAGCCGCCGAGCCGCGGCCCTGGCACAGGATGTCGCGCGAGCGGGCGAAGCGGACGATCGAATTGACCGTGAGGAAATACGGCGCGTAGCCGAGCTCCTCGATCAGCCGCAGCTCATGGCGCAGGACCTTGATGACCTTGTCGGGCACACCGTCGGGATAACGCTGCGCCGCGCCTTCCCACGTGAGCTTGGTCAGGGTTTCCTGCGCCGTGCAGCCTGGCTCGCTCACTTCGTTCGGATATTGATATTTGAGTTCGTCGAGCGAGAAGCAGCAGCGTTCGGCGATCTCGACCGAGCGCGCGATGGCGTCCGGCCAGCGCGCGAACAGGCGCGCCATTTCGTCAGGACGTTTCAAATGGCGATCGGCGTGGCGCTCGCGCCGAAACCCGGCGTCGTCGATGGTGCAGCCCTCGCGAATGCAGGTCACCACATCTTGGAGGATGCGGCGATCGGGCGCGTGGAACAGGACATCGTTGGTCGCGACCGTCGCAACGCGCGCCTGCGCGGCGAGCGTCGAAAGCTGGTGGAGGCGGAGCTGATCGCGCGGCCGGCGGCGCAGCGACAGCGCCAGATAGGCGCGGTCGCCGAAATCGGCGGCGAGACGGCGGAGCCGGCCGGCGCAATCCTCGTCCGGCCTGTCGGGGACGAGGACCGCAACGAGACCCTCGGCATGTGCGGCGACATCGCTCCAGGCCAGGTCGCAGGCACCTTTGCCGGCGCGGCCCTTGCCGAGCGTCAGCAACCGGCAGAGCCGTGCATAGGCCGCGCGATCGGTCGGATAAACGAGAAGCGTCGCGCCGTCGGTCAGATCGAGGCGGCAGCCGACGATCGCGCGTACGCCAGTCACCTTGGCGGCCTCATGCGCCCGGACGATGCCGGCGAGCGAGGCGCGGTCGGTGATGGCGAGCGCCTCGACGCCGCAAAAGGCAGCCTGGGCGAACAGCTCCTCGCAACTCGACGCGCCACGCAGGAACGAGAAATGCGTGGTGACCTGGAGCTCTGCATAGCGGGTCATGCGAAGACCCCATGGACATACCAACGCAGATCGCCGGTGGCGGGGTCTTCGCCGTCGCCGCTGCGATAGAGCCAGAAGCGCTCGCCGCTTTCGTCTTCGACCACGAAATAGTCCCGCACCGCGGCGGTTTCTGGATCGCGGTGCCACCATTCGCCGAACACGCGCTCGGGACCGTCGGCCCGCTTCACCCGGCGGCGCACGCCGCGCCAAATGAAGTGGACAGGGGGCTGGTCGGGCAACAGCGCGACGGTGTCGACCGGCTCGGGCGGCGACAGAAGGCGGCTTGGGCGCGGCCAGTGCGCCGGCCAGGTCGTGCCGACCGCCGGTGCGAGCGGTGCGATCCTGCGAACCGCGCGCTCGGGGAGATCGCTCTCCGCGGGCGCTGCGCGGTAGAGCTTGTCGGCACCGATGCGGTTGGCGAGGATGTCGACCAGATCCGAGACGTCCGCATCCGCCGTGCGGCCGAGCGTGTCATCCTGTCGGTAGGCGAGCGGCTCGGCGAGAATGGCCGCCAGGGTCATCACCTCGACGCCGAAGCCTGGATCGACGCTCTCCAAGCGATCAGTCAGCAGCCGCGTCAGCCGCTTGACCTCGCGCACCGGTTTGGCGGTGCCGACACGGATCGCCTGCACCAGATTGTCGACCCGGTGGAACAAGAGGTCGAGGCGCCGCGCGCCGAGGCCCTGCGCCTCCAGCAAAGGGCAAAGCGCCTCGACGAGCTGGCCGATGTAACGTGCCAGGGTTTCGGGCGCGCTGATCGGCTCGGCGAAGGCGCGGCGCACCTGAATCAGTTCGGGCCAGCGGATCGGCTGGATCGGTTCGGCGAGGCGTCCGAACATCTGGTCGAGCCGGCGACCGGGTTCGGAGCCGAAACGCAGCGCCAACGGCGCGCGCGGCGTCGCCGCGAGGTCGGCGATGCTCTCGAAGCCGAGCCGGCGCAGGCGTTCGACGAGGGTGGGATCGAGGCGCAACGCAGCGAGCGGCAGGGCCGCGACCGCGGCGCCGGTCTCGCTGGACGCGGCGATCATCGCGGGACGAGGGCCGAAGCGGGCGAGTGCATGGGCGGCGCCGACGGTCCCGGCGAGAGCAACGCGCGAGCCGAGGCGCGCCGCCGTCAGGCGCACGCGCAGTTCGTCGAGAAGCGCCGCCTCGCCGCCGAAGAGATGCGCAACGCCGGTCGCGTCGATCAGAAGCCCATCGGGCAGATCGATGGCGACGACGGGGCTGTAGCGGCGTAGCGCCCAGAGCGCCAGCCGCGCCAAGGCAGCGGCATCGGCGGCGGGATCGGCCGGCTCGATGTGAAGATCGGGCACGCGCGCCTGGGCCTGAGCGAGCGCCAGCCCGGGCCGGACGCCGAGCGCCTGCGCGGCGCGATCGGCGGCGACGACGGCGCGCCGTCGTCCGTCGCGCCCGGCGATTACCAGCGGCCTCTCAAGCGGAGGCGCGGCGTCGCCCATCTGCCGACGCAGCCGATCGGTCGGCCAGGTCGGCAGGTAGAGCGAGACGACCCTGCTCATCGCAGGCCTCCAATTCCCATTCCGCGCTTTCCCCGGCGCGGCAGCGGATAAGTTCGACGAGCCAGCGCGGCCGGCCGATGCCCGGCACGGGCAACGGCGAGGACGGTGCGGCGGTGATCCGCCAGCGCGTAGCGGCCGCGGTCGGCTGGCCGAAATCCGCGGCAGCCGCCGCGTTGCGCCAACGCCGGATGGCGAAGGCGGTGACGCCGGACGCCTCGGCCGCGAGTTGCAGGCGGCGGGAAGCGGTCATCGAGAGGCGCGATATCTCGCCGACGACGCCGGCGAGACCGCCATGCCGCAGCCCCTCTTCCAGGCAGAGCAGCACGGTCTGCTCGTCGCCGGCCTCGGCGTAGATGACGCGATCGGGATGCAGACCGGCGCCGGCGAGGCCGGGGCGAACAGGTCGCGCGCCCGCAGGCACCACAAGACCGAGCCCGGCATGCGGGCGAAGATGCCGGCGGCGAACAGCGCCGCGGCGGCGCCATGAACGGCGCCAACGCCGCCGCCGGCTATTTCGTGGAGCGCGCCACGCGCCAGGCCGCCCTGCGGCAGGCGCGCGTCAACCTCGCGGACGCCGAACGGCACGACGCCGCGATCCGGGCGGCCCGCATGTTCGATGCGGGCGATCCGGGCGCGCAAATCGTCGAGGACGCGTTCGTTCGCGTGCGCCATGTTCCTCCGAACGGCGGGTGAGACTGCATGTTCCCATTCTGTTCTTTCCGGCCGGCGAGAGTCAATGGACATGCGAAAGCCCCGCCCGGAGGTCCGGGCGGGGCGTTGCAGCGGGTTCGGCTCAGTCTCCGTTCTGCCGGCGGGCGCGAGACCAGATGAGGGTGTAGCCGTCGCCGTCTTCGTCGTCGAAGAGGTTGGCGTAGATCGGCGCGTTGAAGCTCGGGTCGTCCAGCTTGACCGAGAGGTAGTCGCGGCCCTCGTTGGAGCGCTTCGACCAGGCGGCCCCGATCTCGGCGCGGCCGACATAGACCCGATGGCTGGGGGCGTTGTCGTTGGCGCGGTTGGTCTCGGGGACGATGCGGACGTTCTTGGTCTGGACGCTCAGGGTGACGATCTCGCCCTGGAACCCGCTGCCGGACTTCTTGAAGGAACCGATGTTGGCCATGTCACTTCTCCTTGGCTGTTTCGAGCCCGCGACCACCGCGGCCTCGATGGCGATCTGCAGGCCGGAGGCGATCGACGACGCACCCGCTTGCGGGCCGGAGCACAGCGGAGGATGGCGGCGGGGAGAGTTTCTTGCCTCGCGAGGAATGCCGGCTCGGCCGGCAGGGGAAGTAAGTCTCACCGAGGCCGTTGCGTCTCAGGCGATCGAGGCGCAGCCATCCTTCGGCGAGATCAAGCCATTGAGAGGCCGTGTGGTCCGGGCGTCGAACAGCATCCTTGGGAGAAGACGTGGCGAACGTCGAGTGCCGCGCGCAAGAGGTCCGGTGTTCCAGGCGAAGAAATGGAAACCCTGGCGCACAGAAAGGACGGCTTCAGGGCCCCATCAACCGCGCGAACGACGAGGCAGACGGAAGGTGGCTCTGTCGGCCTGACGACGGAGGGCAACCGCGAGCGTTTCAACGAGGGCGGCGACGTTGCATATCGCCTGGACGAGCCGTCATCGCGCCGATAGCCAACCGGACGACC
>CAWCHQ010000002.1:0-1165780 GCA_963795415.1 uncultured Pseudomonadota bacterium | reverse complement strand
GGCTCGGGGAGCCAGCCGGTGCCTTCCAGCAGCCGTTCGGCTTCCTTCGCCATCTCCGCCTTCTTCAAGTGGTCGATAAGCTGCGCGGACTGCTCGCCCTTGGCCTCGCGCACCGCCTCGAGGATGCGGGGCTTGGTCACACGGCCGAGATAATTGTCGACCGTCGGCCGCCATCCGGCTTCAACCATGTCCAGTCCGACAGCGCGCGCGAGCCGGTCGGCCTGAACAAGCCGGCGCTGGACGCCATGGATGGACACGCCCGGGCCACCATAGCGGTCGCCCTTCTCGTAGAGCGCATTGACGCCGAAAGAGACGCAGTGCGCGAGCAATGCGGCGCGGCTGGCGTCGTCGAGGACGGCGAGCCAGTCCCAGAGCTGGGCCTCATCCTTCGGCACGTCGGCCTTCCAGGCCTCATGCCGTTCCGCGACCGCCTTGGCGGACGGGCTGTCCTTCAGGTCCGCCGGCTGGATCGAGAAGAACACTTGGTGGACCGACGCTTCGAGGCAATTGCCTGATGCCGCGTGCTGGAAGGTGTCGAGGCAGAGCTTGTGCAGGAGCGCCGTCATCGCGACATGCGGGTTGCTCCCCACAGCCTCCCGCAGCGCCAGCGTGCGATACGCCGTCAGCTCGCTCACCAGCCGGTCGGGCAGCGGCTTGACGGTATCGTCCTCATCCTCCTCCGCAGGAGCCTCGCCGCCGATCGTGATGACGGCGCGCTGGACAACGGGTGCCGATGGCTCACCGGCATCACCCTCGGTCTCCGGTCCGCCATCGATGTCAACGGTGGCTTGCGGCTCGTCCTCGGGGCGGATGTAGCCCCGATCGACGGAGAGGTTGCCATCCGAGTTGATGCAGACGAAGACGCCGGCGCGGGCGACCTCGGCGGGGTCGTAGCTGAGCGGCCGATCGTCGAAGGCGGCGAGCGCCGTCTCGATTTCGCCGAGCCGCGCATCCACCTCGTCGGGCAGCCCGTCGGCGCTCTCGTATTCCGCCTCGAGCTTGCCGTACTCGGCCTTCAACGCATCGATCGTCGCCTGCTCCTCGACCGTGAGGTCGGTTGGCGCCCCGTCGAGTTCGCGCAGACGATGGGTGTGGCCGAATGGGAAGTCGACATTCACCTCGATCCACTTCCAGCCTTCGGGGGCGATCTTCTCCGCCTCGGCCTTCAGCTTCTCGGCGACCAGGCTGTCGAGCAGAGCGACATTCTCGAGCCAGCCGCCGTCGTCCTGCTGAAAGAGATCGCGCATGACGACGCCACCCGCTTGCTCATAGGCGCCGAGGCCGACGAACAAGACGCGCTTGTCGGACGCGCGCACGTTGCGTTCCGTTAGCATGCGGCGAATCTGATACGGCTCCTGGCTGTAGGAGCGCTGGAGCGTTTCCCAGACCTGCTCCTGGCGCGCGTGATCGTTCGTCACCGTGAGCGCCATGAGCTGGTCGAGCGACATGCCGTCTTCGGCGTAGACGTCGAGCAGCTTCTCCGACACGGCCGCGAGACGCAGCCGCTGCTTCACCACGTTCACGCCGACGAAGAAGGCGGCGGCGATCTCTTCCTCGGATTGGCCCTTCTGGCGCAATGCCTGGAACGCGCGGAACTGGTCGAGAGGATGGAGTGGAGCGCGGTGAACGTTCTCGGCCAACGAGTTTTCCTCGGCGGAGATGTCGACGCTGGGATCGCGCACGACGCAGGGCACCGGCGCGGTCTTGGCGAGACGCTTCTGTTTGACGAGAAGCTGGAGCGCCCGGTAGCGCCGCCCGCCGGCCGGGACCTCGAACATGCCGGTCTCCACGCCGTCGGCGTCGAGAACCGGTCGGACGTTGAGGCCTTGCAGAAGCGTGCGCCGGGCGATGTCCTCGGCCAGCTCCTCGATCGAGACGCCGGCCTTCACGCGCCGGGCGTTCGACTGGGACAGAACAAGCTTGTTGAAGGGGATGTCGCGCGACGACGACAGGGTGATCTTCTGAACCGCAGGTGCCATCGGAAAGGTCTCCGCGACGGGCGCCGAAAGACTCTCTCGGCTTCCAACCCGTCACGAAGACCGGCGCAGCCCTCTTCCTCTGGAGCGCCAGATATCCGGTAAGCCGGAGATGCGCATCCGCACAAATCCGGCTTTGCGTGACGGCTTGCTCACCGTCGCAACTGAGCAGGATCACGCGGCCTCCTGCTCATTCGCGGTGGAGGCCTGTACGTCATGACCGGGAAGAAAGCCGAGGAGGAAGTCTGCGGCCTTGCTCGCTTGCGAGGCGGCGCGAACGATGGCCCGGTTGTCCTCGCGCAGCACTTCAAGCCACGAGCCGATGTAGTCGGCGTGGCGCACCGTCGGCACGATGCCGAGCGAGGCGCAACAGAATGCGGCGTTCATCTCCGCCACCAGCTCTTCGACGGCGTATTTCTTCGATCCGAAGGAGCCGGATAGATCGCGATTGAGACGGTGCGGGGCGCCGCTGGCGTGACCGAGCTCATGAAGGGCCGTGCGGTGCCAGTTGATCGGCTCGAAATAGGCTTGCGGCGGCGGGACCTGCACATAGTCGTGCGCAGGCGTGTAGAAGGCCCGGCTGCCACCGATGCGGAAATCGATGCCTGTCGCCTTGATCAGCGCCTCGACCTTGGGTTCGATCAGCCCAGGCTCCGGCGGCGGCGCGGCGACCACGAGAGCCTCCGGCAGGCCTTCGCATTGCGCCAGGTTGAACACGGTGAAGCGCTTGAGGAACGGGATCGCTTGCGCTTCCTCGCCGGTCTCTTGGGCCCGCTTCTTCTCGTCATCGGGAATGAAGCGATCGGCATAGACGACGGTGGTGCCGTGTTCGCCCTTGCGGACATTGCCGCCATGACCCAGCGCTTGGCGAAACGTCAGCCAGCCCTGGGCCGGGAAGCCGTGCTCGATCACGGAACCCCAGAGGATCAGCACGTTGATCCCGGAATAGAACCGGCCGGTGGTGGCGTTCTTTGGCATGGCGAGCGGCGCCTTCGCCGCTTCCATGCCCCAAGGCTGGACCCAGGGCACGCGGCCGGCCTCCAGCTCGGTGATGATCTTCGTGGTGATGTCATCGTAGAGGCTCGTCCGGCTGGCACTGGACCGAGCATGAGCGGCGTCTTTGGACATCGCGGATCTCCGCGACGGGCGCCGCGAGCCTCTCTCGCAGCCTCAAACCCGTCACGGAAAACCCGTCCGCACTCTGGCTCTCGGGGCGTTGCGGGGTGTCCCGCTGATTTGATGTCCCATCCGGGGATGGTATGGTTGCGCCTTTATGCGACCGTTCCGTCCAGGGTCAGCGCAGCTGGCGCCCATCTCGGACGGAGAAGATCGGTGGATCAGGAAGTCGTCTTTGTTGGTTTGGACGTTCACAAGGTGACGATCGCCATCGCAGTCGCGCCGGCTGGAAGATCAAGCGAGGTCAGGGTCCAGGGATCATTGCCGCAGCGGCCTGGAGCACTTCCGGAGTTCGCGCGGCGGCTGCGGGGCAAGCATCCCGGGAAGCGGCTGTCGTTCTGCTATGAAGCTGGGGCATGCGGTTGTGGCCTGGCGAGAGCCGACCGACGCGGGTCATGAATGCCTCGTGATCGCACCGTCCCCCATCCCCGGCGGCCCGGCAATCACATAAGATCGACAAAGGGACGCGACGACGCTGGCGAAATGCATCGCGCTGGCGAACTGACCTCGCTCTGGATGCCGGATGCCAACCACGAGGCGGTGCGCGAGCTCGTGCGGGCAAGAGAGGCGGTCATGTATTGGCGCAACAAGGCTCGTCAGGCACTCTCGGGCTTCCTGCTCCGCAAAAGGCTACCGCTATGGCGGCCGAAGCGCCTGGACGGCGGCGTACTAGCGCTGGCTGGCGACGATCCAGCTTGAGCGTCCGGCCCTCGCATGCAGGAATACATCCTGACGATCCAAGAAGCGGACGTACGGCAGGATCGACTTGTGAAGCAGATCGAGGCAATGAATTGACTTTGTCGATGGACGTTACCATTGCAGGCGTGCCCGATCTGGCTGGATTGACTACGACTATAACGCTGACAACGATTGTGGACAGCACATGGATTGTGAGGAGACATTCGTGACCGGGACAACCACTGGCGCCTTTCCCGGGCCGAACAAGAGAAGGGATTCCGTCTGGCGGTACGCGGGGCATCAGCTCCATGGGGCTGCCCCGTTGATCGTGGCGATCATTCTCCTTGCGGTGCCGCGCACCACGCTCTGGGCGGCCGTCCCGCAGGGGGTGTGGCTGATGGATTTAAGGGTGGCTTTGCAAATCTTCGATTGCGGCAGTCTGCTGTGCGGCCGGATTCTCTGGCTGTTGATCCCGCGGAACCCTCAGGGCGAGTTAGACCGTGACAAGAACAACCCGAACCCGGCGCTTCGGCAGCGCTTACTCTGCGGCCTCACAGTCCTCTGGGGCCTGCGCCCCGCTGGCCCGGATCGTTGGCAAGGCGGTTGGTTTTACAACCCTGATGATGGAAGAACATACGACGTTTCAGCGCGACTCAAATCTGCCGACGTACTCATTGCGCGGATCTATTTAGGCCGAACTTTCCCCGATTTTGAATGCAAGTCTCTGATGTTGCTTGCGCTTGGTTGCGGGCGGCTGGCTACAGGCTGAGCGCCACGCCGATCAGGTCGAAGGCGCGGCGCTGAACCTTGGTCGGTGAGGCCAGGATGGCGCTGACCCGCTCGCTGCCGAGGCGGACGGTATTGCGGGTGAGGGTAGCCAGATCGGCGAGCAGGGTGCGGAAGCTGTGCACCGGCAGAGGCTCGCCGCTTGCCGGGGCGGTGCATTTGCGGGCCGCCTTGTGGCGTGCGGCCTCGGACGGTTTGGCCGGAGCCACCGGGGAGCTGCGTTGGGCCTCGCGTCCGGCCGGATCGTGATCGTCGAACAACATCGGCGCCAGCACCTGGCGCATATGCCACTCCAGGTAATAGGCCAGCATGCAGAGCAGCACGTGTGCCCGCACCCGTGGCGCCGTCCAGTGGAACACCGGGCGCAGCTCAAGGTCCGTCCTCTTCAGGCAGCGGAAGGCGCGTTCGACGCGGGCGAGACTTTTATACGCCCGCACCGTCGCGGCGGCATCGGCCTGTGCGGCGGAGAGGCTGGTGCGCAGGACGTAAATCCCGTCCAGCGCGGCTTCCGCGGCAATCGCGGCGTCGTCTCGGCCGACGCTCAGGCGGTTGGCGCCGAGGCTGATGCGAAAGTGCTTGCCCATCTTCCGCTTGCCAAGCACGGCGCCGACCGCCTGACCGATCGCCGCCTCGCCACGCAGCGGGTTCTTGTCGCGTTGCACGCGCGTCTGGATCCGCTTCAGATCCGCCTCGGTCGCGTCGAGCAGCTCACGCTGCTTGCGCGCCCGGTCCTCGTCCAACAGCGGGTTCCGGCACACCACCAGCCGCTCGCCGGGATAATCGGGGCTGGTGATCTCGGCCATATCACGATGGTCGAACAATGAGAGTTGCAACGGCCCGTCCGCCGCCGCCAGGGCCTGGATCGCCGGGGCACGCAGCGCGGTGATCCAGTCCAAGGCGGCGGGGCGCAACGCCGTCTCGATGCGGGCCGCGGTGATCAGGCCGCGGTCACCCACCATGACCACGTGCCGCAGCCCGAATCGCTGCCTGATCCTGGCGATTTGCGGCGCCAGCGTCGCCGGATCGGCAGTGTTGCCTTCAAATACTTCCACCGCCACCGGACACCCGTCGGAGGCACACAGCAAGCCGATCACCAGCTGCGGCCGGTCACGGCGATGATCGCGGCTGTAACCAAACCGTGCCAGCGCGCAGTGGCGGCCTTCGAGGTAGGTCGAGGTCACATCGTACAGCAACAGCGCGCCGTCGTGCAGGTGTCGCCGGGCCAGGGTGTTCTCGATGAAAGTCTGCTCGCTGCCCAACCAGTCCAGCGCCGCGTAGAGTTCCCTTGCGGTGACCGCGCCGAGGTCCAGCATCTCGCTCAGCGAGTGGCATGCCGTGCTGGCGTTGAGCATGCGCGCGGTGGCGAGCTTGGCGGCCGGATCGAGCAGCCGGGCGATGACCAAGGCCAGCGCGAGGCGGCGCTTTCGCTCCGGTCCGCGGCGCGGCAGCAGGCCTGCAAGATCGATCCGCTGCGCCGTGCCGAGCGCGGCGAGCACATGGCCGTGCGGCAGGGAGCGGACGATTTCGATCGCCTGCACGGCGGGGAACAACCGCTCGCCGCGCAGCACGGCGCGCATCTGCGCGACCTGTTCAGTGCTCAGTTCGGAGAGATTGGCGACCGTCTGCTTTTTGGTCTTGCCGGCCTCGCGGTAGCTCCGGCGCAGCAGCACCGTCGGCGTGCCGCCGCGGTTGGGCACGATATCGATATGCATGGCCGCAGCGAATCAGGCCGAGTCGTGCCGAGTCAATATAAATCGTATTGGTGCATGGGCGCAGATGCCATCATAAAACCAGATAAGTCAGTTACTTAGCTCGGAATGTAAGGAAAGTTCAGTTTAGGGATCCCAGCTTTCGGCAAGACCAAGACGCTGGTTCGCGTCCCGCACGGCGCCTCGAAGGGATGGTGCTGAGCCGCGCGGTCTTGGTCTTCGGTTCATCCAGGAATTCGCCTGATCTTGATCCTTTTCCCGCCGTCATCTCCACCGACGATCCCGCTCTCCGTCATCTTGACACTCGGAATTGTCGCTCGTGAAAATCCTGATTACGCTTGGATTGGGATTGGTTCTGTGTTTGCGGCTTGGAGGGTGATCGCCCGGAGCACGCACGACAAAGTCGCCAGCCAGGCGACCAGGAGCCTGAAGTTGTAGCCGACGGCGGCCATCAGGGCGTTGATGGCGTCGCCGGCGCGGCCGGCCAGGTGGTTGCGTCCCATCCGATGCTCCGCCTTGAGATGGCCGATGACCGGCTCGACCGCCGCTCGGCGTCGCAACTCGCGTTTGATCTTGTCGGTGACGCCGCGTTTCTGCCCCGAGGTGTAGACCCGCGGACCCGGGCACGGTGCGTTGTGGCCGCGATAGCCGGCATCGGCATAGACGCAGGCGAGCGAGACGCCGATCTGCTCGGTGATTGCCGGGATCACCCTCGCCAGTGTGTGGCCGTCATACGGATTGCCCGGCAACGCCGCGACATGGGCCACGAACTGGCCGCCCTTGCAGCGGCGCAGCGGGGTCGCGACCGAGACCTTGACGCCGAACTCGTAGGGCCGATGCGCCTTGCCTTTGCCGATGCACTCCACCTCCGGCGCGTGCAGGCTATAAACCTTGCGCCCGCGCTGGCGTTGCCGCTGCTCGCGCACCCGGCGGGCCAGGATTAGCGGCAAGGCGAAGACCTCGCGCAAGACGGCGTTGCCGACGATCTTGCGGCCGACGTCGCGAATGACACGGCCGAGTTGGGTGCGCAGCGTTTTCAACGCCCGGTTGGCGCGTTTGAATTGCTTGGCGTGGGCGTAGCGCTGATGACGGATCAGCGCGAACTTGCCGACCCGCGCATAGGACTGGCGCAAGCCGACGTCGTGCTTGCGCGCCAAACGCACCAGGCGCTCGCGCGCGCGATGCATCAGCCGAGCATCGGTCGGAAAAGCGATCGCCTTCGGCTGCACCGTGGTATCGACAATGACACGGGTGAAGTCCGCCGGCTTGGCGGCGCCGGCGCGGGTGGCGGCGTGCAGGCTCTCCTGCAACAGCGCCACCAATCGTTCTTCCCCCATGCGTTGGCGCCAGCGGGTGATCGAGGAGCGGTCGAACGGCAGCCGATGCCGGAAGAACTCCTCGCCGCAGAGCAGCTGGTAATACGGGTTCTCGAGCCAGCGCTCGCACAGCACCTCGTCGGATAGGTCGTGCATGTGCTTGAGGATCGCCAAGCCCGCCATCAGACGCGTCGGCAGCGGCGGCCGGCCGGGACCATCGGCGTAGACGGCACCGAGCCGCTGTTCGAGGAACCCCCAGTCGATGCCGCGCGCGAGCTTCGCGAGCGGATGCGCCAGATCGATGATCTGATCCAGTCGCGACCGCAAAAGATCGTTCTGACCGCTCTCGCGTCGTTCCCTCGGTCGCATCCCGCCGCTCCCAGCCGCACCGGAAGCAGCGAATCACAGCCCGCCGCGTCGGATCAATTTGCAAGAAAGCAAGGGAGGAACCACGGTTTCTCGGCAAACGCGAATACTTGCCGAGCCACGAAATCCATCATCAATCAATGGCTTCCGGGTTCTTCACGGGCGACGGAATCACCTCCGCTCCGACCATCCAACCCCTACCTCCGATCTTCCTCCGTGATTCTAGAATGGCGTCTCAGAATGATCCCCGCGTCGGAAGCGGGAAGCGCGGTCTACAAGATCTGTCATGTGTCCCGCTGCATGGATGGTCAGAGGATGACGTGTAAAGCCGGACCTCGGAGACACGTATGCCGCCATGACGCTAGCCAGTTCGAGCTGTCGTTCCGACCCCGCGGCCAGCAGCGAGATCACGAGATTCTCCAACGCGATTACGCGGATGTGAAGCGCCTCCAACTCGGCGTCGGCGATCTTTGGGAGCGGGATGCGATCTTCGACCGATGCCGGAGCCAACTGCGGACCGCATGGCTCGGCACCTCCCTCGTTGTCCCATCGGGACAGCGCTCGCTGACATTGCGACGAGTCGTCGGTGGGGTCCGAGCCTTGGCGATACATACGGTAATTTCCTTCGACGGGCATTCGATCAGCGCGAACATGGTCCACGTCGCTACGATTCCAGGACACGCGTCGCACTATTGCCTGAAGGACCCTCGATGGCGCCCTCCGCGACCTTCATAGCCGCGCGAGCGATCTCCGGGACCGAGAGATGCACGTAGGCCAACACATCGTCCGGTGTCCGGCCGCTCTTTGGGATCTTCCGGACAAACAACGACTGGACCCGCGGCCGCCCGCCCTCCCTGGCCGCGGCCTCGGACAACTCGCTCCCGATGCCCCCCGCATAGTTGTCCTCGACTGTCAGAATCGCGCCGCCGGCCTGCCGGGCAAGTGCCAGCACCGCTTCCGCGCCCATCGGCAAGGTGTAGGCATCGACGACAGTCGCCGCCACACCGTTTTCCTCGAGCACCGCGGCTGCCGCGAGGCAGCTGTGGACGAGATAGCCATCCGCGATCAGCAGGACCATTTTGCCGCCCGCGCCGGACTTCCGCAGCACCTTGTGGCCGCCGAACGGAAATACGTCCGTCTCCTTGTAAAGCAGCGGCAGATCGGCGCGCACGGCCCGCAGGTAGCAAGCGCTTGGGTAGGCGGCCATCTCGACCACCATCTTGTATGCGCTGATCGCGTCGCTCGGCGTCAGCACGGTCATCGCCGGGTTGTTTCGATGATCCGTCACGTGGGCGATCGCGCGCATGAACGCAACGTCGGCGAGCGCCATCTGGCTCGGGCCATCGGCCGCGAGTGTCACTCCCACGTGGGTTCCGACGAGCTTGATGTTGGCGCCGCCGATGACCGCCATCTCGATCTGATCAAAGGCGCGCTCCATGAACCTGCCGAAGGTGCTGACGAACGGGATCTTTCCGGCCGCCGCCAGTCCGGCCGCCGCGGAGACCATGTTCTGCTCGGCGATGCGGCCCTCGAAATAGTGGTGTGGGTGCGCGTCGGCGAAATATTCTGCGTACGTCGAATTCTTGACGTCGCCATCGAGCGCCACGATACGGGTGTCGGCATCCCCCAGCGCCTTGAGCGCCATGCCGTAGGCACGCCGCGGCGACAGCTTCTTCTTTTCGTTGACCGCTTCGGCCAGCTTGGGATCGGCACGGGCCACCTCGGCGAAGCTGGCCACCTTGCCGATAGGCCTGGTCAACGGCGCCGGCGGCGGTTCCCGAATGACCAGCGCCTTCGCCATCTCCGCTGGGCTGATATCGGCGACACCCAGCTCCGCGGCGCGCTTGTCGAGCTCCGCCAGCACCGCTTCGAGCTGGTCCTGCGGGACGGCGACGCCATGATGGCCCATGCCCTGAAGCTGCGGCACGCCCCAGCCCTTCACGGTTCGTGCGATGAGGCAGAGCGGCCGGTGGGAGCCGTCGCTCCGATGCCGGAGCGCCTTCTCGATCGCGGCAGGGTCATTCCCGTCGATCGCCGCCGCCCGCCACCCGAACGCCTCCGCTTTCCGCTGGAGATTTTGCCAATTCTCGGGCTCCGCCACGAAGTCGCTCTGCCCGAGGGTGTTGCAGTTGAAGATCGCGACTACATTGGTCAGGCCCTGATCGGCGATGAAGTCCATCGCTTCCCAGATCTGGCCCTCGCGAGACTCGCCGTCGCCGATGATGCAGTAGATCGCCTTGTCCACGCCATCGAGACGGGCCGCGCAGCCCAGGCCCGCCGCGACCGACAGACCCTGCCCCAAAGAGCCGGTCGCGGCGTCGAAGAACGGAAAGCCGAGCGCCGGGTTGGGGTGGCCGTCGATCACGCTGTCGATGGCGCGGAGCGTCATCAGGTCGTCCACGTTCATCGCCTTCGCACGGCCGTGGGGGTAAAACGTGACACCGAGATCCGCGCAGGCGGCATAGATGATCGGCACCGCGTGACCTTCCGAGAGTACGAGCCGGTCGGCACCGCCTTGCCCCGGCCGCTTTGGGTCCCAGCGCATGAGGCGGTACATCAACACAGCCGTGAGGTGGGCCAACGAGAGGGCGGTGGACGGATGCCCGCTCTTCGCCGCCGTGGTGGCTCGCACCGCGAGCCGGCCCAGCTCGATGGCCTTGGCCTGTACGATCTGATCGATATCGGCCATATCTCGCTCCGGATCAAAGGATAGCGACGGTCACCTGCGCCAACTTGCTAGTTTGGCCGTGACCGATCGTGGATCACGTCTCGGTGCCAAGCATGACCCCTCTCTCGGAGGCCTCCCGCTAGCATCGTTGGTACATCCAGCTCATTGGTAACCGACGCTCATCACGTAGTCGCGAAGAAGTGTGTCTTGATCTTCCACTTCACCCAGCAGGTTCTGGAGAACATCCCGCGCGTAAAGGATGCCGATCGGCTTCATGCTCCCATCGACGAGCGGAAGGCGTTGCAGGCCACGCTCTTTCATCATCGACCAAATGTCTTGCAGCGACTCGGTCGGCTGGCAGGAGACGACGGCCCGCGTCATGATCGTGTCCGCCCTGGCGGTGCAGGCACCTCCGCTACAGTCCCCGATTTGCCCAATGAGATCGGTCTTCGTAAGAACACCGACCATGCCCCCGTCGCCGCCGCACACGACGAGGAGATCCGTGTGGGGTTTGGACATGAGGTCGGCTGCCTCCCTGACGAGAGCCCCGGCATCGATCGTTGCCAGTCGCTCACGCGCTCGAGGCAACATCTGCTCGGCGAACATTCTTGCCTGTCCTTGCTTGAAGCAGCTCCGCCGCACTGAATCGGGAAGGGCCGCGCGGCAGCTCATTTGGTAAAGCGCCAGCCTCGGACCTCCGACACGCTTCCCTGGTGTTCGCCGGCATGCCGTTCGTGATATCCCTGCGCCGAATGCGAGTAGCAGATGGCAATCCGACATGGGTAGGGGCGGAATCTACTCATACGCGCGCGAAATTCCGGCTTGGTCCGAGGTTGACGAACGTGGCCGTGGGTCGATGTGCCTTGCATCGCGGCAGAGGGTGCCAAATCGCGGGAAAGACGGAGATCGGACATCGAGGCGCCGAACAGGGAGTGCGCGAGGGGTTCTCAGGACGACGGGCGGATTGGCCCTTCGACCCGATTCTTCCGCCTGGCTCGCACCCAGAGGGCTTTTTATGGCGCATCACCATTTCGAAGCAGCCGGTAATCCAAGGAGGACGCCGGATCGGTGGTGTCATATCTCGCGCGCCCATGTCTTCCAGGCTCGCTGCCGATGCTGAGCACGTGAGCACGCTGAGGGAATTGGTCGCAGAGGTGCGGGCCTGCAGGGTTTGCGCGGGCGCGCTCCCGCTCGGCCCCCGGCCAGTTTTCAGCGTGTCGAGCACGGCGCGGCTGCTGATCGCGAGCCAGGCGCCCGGCACCAAGGTGCATGAGACCGGTGTGCCCTTCCGCGATGCCTCGGGGGATCGGTTACGCGAGTGGCTGGGTCTCTCGGAGGAGCAGTTCTATGACGCTGGCCGCGTCGCGATCCTGCCCATGGGCATGTGCTATCCTGGACGGCTGCCGAGTGGCGGCGATGCGCCGCCGCGTCCGGAGTGCGCACCGCTCTGGCGCGCACGGCTGCTGGGGAGAATGCCTGCGTTGCGTCTGACACTTCTGATCGGCACGTACGCCCAGGTCAACGCGCTCGGCCCGGGCGCGATGACGGATCGCGTCCGTGAGTTCCGCAGCTATCTGCCGCTGTACTTCCCACTGCCGCACCCGTCTTGGCGGTCTCGCATCTGGGAGCAAAAGAACCCGTGGTTCGGAGAAGAGGTGCTTCCAGCCCTCCGCCTTGCGGTGGCCGAGGCATTCTCGCGGTGAGAAGCGGGTTGACGCCGGGGGGCTTCGTTTGACGGTCACGCCCGGTCTCCTCCGCTCACCCCACACCGCGCCCGGCACCGGGGGATTGATCCATGCGCTGAAGGGCTGCTCTGTCGGGCGCTCGATCCTCCTTCGGAGCGGTTCCTCGATGCTTCAGACGCGCCCGGCTTGGCAGCGCCGGGCACGTCGCATGACCTCGCCCGCTCGGGCCGGCACGCCTCCGAGTCGGGTTTCTTCGAATTGCGGCGGAGGCCGGGTGACCCGCCCGGCCGTGCCGGCGCTCAACTCTTATGCGGCAGGATGCCCGCCAGCATTTGCTTGGCGCTTCCCATCAGCACGCTCGTCAACTCGGGCTCCGACGGCATCATCGTGATGAAGTGCTTCGCGTCTGCTAACGTGATGTGGGGCGGGAGCGGCGGCACATTCGGGTCGGTGTATGCCTCGAGGATCACCGGGCGGTCCGCGGCCAGCGCCTCATCCCACGCGGCGCCGACCTTGTCTGGATGATCCACGAAGATGCCCTTCAGCCCCAGGAGCTCGGCGTATTTGTGATAAGGGAAGTCCGGGATGCTCTGCGTTAACTCGGTCTTGCCGGCGCCGATCATGATGCGCTCCTCCCAGGTCACCTGGTTGAGGTCACGGTTGTTCAGGACCAGGACGATCAGCCTCGGGTTCGACCACTCCTTCCAGTATTTGGAAATCGTGATCATCACGTTCATGCCGTTCATCTGCATCGCGCCGTCGCCCATGAACGCGATGACGGTGCGTTCGGGAAACGCCATCTTGGCGGCCATGGCGTAGGGCGTGCCCGCACCCAGGGAGGCGAGGCCGCCGGACAGCGATCCTTTCATGCCGCGTCTGATCTTGATGTCGCGCGCATACCAGTTCGCGGTCGTGCCTGAGTCGGCGGTCAGGATGCAGTTGTCAGGGAGGCGCGGCGAAAGTTCCCAGAACACACGTTGCGGGTTGAGCGGGTCAGCCGACATCATGGCCCGCTCTTCAAGCGTCTTCCACCACGACGCGACCTCGCGCTCGATCTTCTTCCGCCAGGAGGCGTTGTCGTTCTGGCGCAGCATCGGCACCAGTGCACGCAAGGTGGCGGCGCTGTCGCCGACCATGTTCACCTCCATCGGATAACGGAGGCCGAGCATGGTGCCGTCGATGTCGACCTGCACCCCGCGTGCATCGCCCGGCTTGGGCAGGAACTCGCTGAACGGAAAGCCCGAGCCAACCATCAGCAGCGTGTCGCATTCCTTCATCATGTCCCAGCTCGGCTTGGTGCCGAGAAAGCCGAGGGAGCCAGTGACGAAGGGCAAGTCGTCCGGCACGACGGCCTTGCCGAGCAGCGCCTTGGCGACGCCTGCGTTCAGCCGTTCGGCGACCGCCAGCACCTCATCGGTCGCGCTGATCGCGCCGGCGCCAACCAGCATGGCAACCTTACGGCCGGCATTCAGCACCTCCGCGGCGCGGCGCAAGGTGGCCTCATCCGGTATCTGCGCGGGACCGGCGTAGCCGATGCCAGTGTGCGTGGAGCCGTGCGCATCGGGCGGGTCGGTGTAGTCGAGCAGCTGCAGGTCATTCGGAAGGATGACGCAGGTGACCGCGCGCCTGGTGTGTGCGATGCGGACTGCTCGGTCGATCAGCTGGCGAACCTGCGATGGGACGCTCGCCTGCATGACGAAGTCGCCGGCAACATCCTTGAACAGGTTTTGCAGATCGACTTCCTGCTGGTAGCGTGCCCCGAGCGACGTGCGTGCCTGCTGACCGACGATGGCAACCACCGGCATGTGGTCCCCCTTCGCGTCGTACAGTCCGGTCAGCAGATGGATCGCACCCGGGCCGGAGGTCGCGTAGCAAAGCCCTACCTCGCCGGTGAATTTGGCGTGCGCCGACGCCATGAACGCGGCCATCTCCTCGTGGCGCACCTGCACATAATGCATGTAATCCTTAGCGCGTTCCAGCGCGACGTCCAGACCGCCGACGCCGTCGCCCGGGTAGCCGTAAACGCGGCTGATCCCCCACTCGGAGAGACGCTTCCAAACAAACTCGGCAACATTCTGGGCCATCATACGCCCTTTCTTTGGCTGGCAAACGCGGTCGACCCCGACGATGGTGTCAAGCCGCCGGAGTTACGCCGAGGCACCCAACCGCAGCTTGATATGGTCAGCGACACGCAGCGCGTTAGCGATGATTGTCAGGGTCGGATTGACCGCGCCGATCGAGGGAAAGAAGCTGGCGTCCGTGATGTAGAGATTGTCCAGATCGTGCGCCTTACAGTTGAGATCGAGCACCGAGGTTTTGAGGTCGGTGCCGAAGCGACAGGTGCCGGCCTGGTGCGCGGTGCCGCCGATCGGGATGTCCTTGCCAAGGTACAGTCTCCGACCCAGCAGCACCGCGTGGGCGCCGGCGGCGTTCATCAGGCCTTCAAGCTTCTTCTTCAGCCGGGAAGCCGCCTCCAGGTTGCTCTCGTGGATGTCGAGCACCACGCGGCCGCCGTCGTAGTAGATGCGGTTCTCGGCGCGCGGCAGGTCCTCGCTCTGGAGCCAGAAATCGATCGAGTGCTCGGCCATCTTCTCGAACGGCATCTCCGGCAGCCACTCGAGCCAGCCCGGCAGCGCCTCGCCGCGGATCTGGTCGGCATGGCTCCTTCCGCACATCTGGATCAAGCCCAGCGGGTACTCCCAGTCATCGGAACCGAAGTAGTAGTCGCTGACGGCGAGCGTCTTTTGGAAGACTGTGGGGTTCGGCTCACGTGTGAGCGCCATGAGCACGGACATGTTGTGACGCATGTAGTTGCGCCCGACCTGGCCGGAGCGGTTCGCGAGGCCGTTGGGATGCATCTCGTTCGCCGAGCGAAGCAGCAGCAGCGCCGAGCTCAGCGCGCCGCAGGCCACGACCACGATGTCGGCGGAGTATCGCTCCTCCCGCCCACCCCGAATTACATGCACAAAGCGGATACTGCGACCTGAAGCGCCGGTCTCCAGTTTGCTCACATAGGCGTTGGTCAGCAGGGTGAAATTCTCGTGCGCGCCAAGAGTGGGATCGACACACATCACCTGGGCGTCGGCTTTCGCGTTGAAGGGACAGGGAAAGCCGTCGAAGGCATCGTAGCGGAAGCACAAGCTGGTCGGTGTCGGCTTGCCGTCCTTCTCGTCCATCAGAATGCCCAGAGGCAGGTGAAAGGGGTGAAGACCCTCCTTCGCCAGACTGTCATTCAGCTCCTGAATGCGAGGCTCGTGCGACACCGGCGGGTAGGCATAGGGCCTACTGGACCAGGGCTCGCTCGGGTCTTCGCCACGCCGCCCGTGAACGTGAAACAGCTCCTCGGCTTGGCAGTAGTACGGCTCGAACGTGTCGTAACCAAGCGGCCACGCCCGGGAGACGCCCGCAGCGTGGTGCAGCACACCGAAATCGCGCTCCCGCAGGCGGAACAGGGCGGCACCGTACACCTTGGAATTGCCACCGACGAAGTAGTGGAGCCCGGGATGAAACTCCTTCCCTTGCTTGCCGTACCAAATGTCCTTCGTCTGGTAGATGGCGTCCACGAACACGGCCTTGGAGTCCAGGTTGGTCAGCGAGCGCGGCAAGTAGTCGCCACGCTCGAGCATGAGGATGCGCTTGCCAGTTGGCGCCAGTCGATGCGCCAGGGACGCCCCGCCCGGGCCACTGCCGATGACAATCAGATCGTAGCGGTCAGAGGTCATGACGCCGTCCAGTCTGCTGACGATTCCGGACCAGCGCCGACTGCGGTGCCACCGCACTCAACTTGACCGCCGTCACCCAGCGACTCCCGTGCGCGCCGCCACGGTCGACACGGCGACGCCAAACAGCCCAGCAGCCCTGATCCCCACCGTCGCGCCGTCGAAACTCTTTGACTGACACGCACACATTACGCACCCAACGTAGAGGCGTACGCTCCGTCGAAGAAGTGTCGGAAACTACTCAGCAGCCTGCAGGGCCAGACCTCGGAACTCGCGAATCCGCGGCGGCTGGCATCACCTGCGGCGAGGTCGGCTGGCGGCACAAGGCTGCGACCGCTGGAACGCCGCATTCAATGAATGTGCGTAGTTTCCGAGGCTAAGGCCGTGGCTCGCCACGTGCCATAACCAGGACTAGCTTTCACTTCGAGGAGCAGGCGGGAAGTGTGTCGTTCGCTGCCTACCCCAGAATTCGTGAGGTGACCTTGCATCATCCCTGGCAGCATCCGCATCGGTCGCCTCGAAAAGCCGAACTGACGCGAAACGCCTGGACGACCGGGCCGCGCGCGGCTGAAACGTCCGAGAAGGTGGCTTACCAATGTCTCTCGAAGTAAAGGTCGGACCGCAGCAAATCGCTATCCATCAGGGCCACGGCGTGCTGCTGACCGAGCCGGACGGGCAAATCTCCTTCCCGACCGACAAGGGATTGTACTTCCGCGATACGCGGCTGATCAGCAGTTGGAAGCTCTTTATAGATGGCGAGTCGTGGGAGTTGTTGAACGGCGGTGCCTTCACGTCCTTCGCCGCCCGCATCTTCCTGACCAACCCGGCGATTCCCACGGCGGAGGGCGAGATCAAGCGGCATACGCTTGGCCTGACACTGGGTCGCCAGATCGACCAAGGCGTGCATGAGGATATCGATCTGACGAATGACGGCATGGAGAAAGCCCACTTCAATCTCGAGATTGCCGTGCGCGGCGACTTTGCCGACCTGTTCGAGGTGAAAGCCGGCCGTGTCGTCCGCCGCGGCCGCATCACCACGTCCTGGTCCGAGCAGGAGCAGCGGTTGTGCACCGCTTACCGGAACCGCGACTTTGCCCGCGCGGTCACGATCCACGCTCACAACAGCGGCTCGGCGGGCGTTTACGCGAACGGCCGATTGAGCTTCGAAATCGAGCTGGAGCCCGGCGCTGCCTGGCACACCTGCTTGCTATACGAACTGTCTGACGGTGACGACAACCTCAAGCCCCCGTCCGGCTGCATCGGCGATGCTCTGCATTCGTCGATAAGCGCCAAGCTCGCGGAGTGGCGGCAACATGTCACGACGATCGAGACCGGCAATGACGCGTTCGGGGGCATGTTCGCCCAGGCGACCGACGACATGGCGGCGCTTCGCCTGCCGATTGGCGGCACGGATCACATGCAGTTCGTGCCCGCCGCGGGACTGCCTTGGTTCATCGCCTTGTTCGGCCGCGACAGTCTGATCACGTCACTACAAAACGCACTGGTGGACCCCAACCTCGCCCGCAGCGCGCTTGATGTGCTTGGCGGTTGGCAGGCGACGGAGCGGGACGATTACCGTGACGCGGAGCCGGGCAAGATCCTGCATGAGCTCCGGCTCGGCGAACTCGCGCATTTCAAGCTGATACCCCACACCCCGTACTATGGCACGGCCGATGCCACGCCGCTCTATCTGATCACGCTGCATACCGCCTGGACCTGCACAGGTGACCGGGACCTGCTGGACCGGCATCTGCAGACGGCCGAGCGTTGTCTCGCCTGGATCGACGATTATGGCGACCGGGACGGCGACGGATTTCAGGAATACGCGACGCGGTCGACGGCCGGGGCCGAGAACCAGAGTTGGAAGGACTCCGGCAACGCCATCGTGCATGCCGACGGGTCGGACGTGAAGGCGCCGAAGGCGCTTTGCGAGCTGCAAGGCTACGTCTACGACGCTTGGCTGCGAATGGCCGAGATCTTCGACGAGCTAGGAAAGCCGGACCGCGCGCACGACTTGCGCAAAAAGGCCGCAACGCTCTACGTCAAATTCAATGAGGCGTTCTGGGACGATGAACTCGGCTACTATGCCTTGGCGCTGGACGCCGACAAGAAGAAGGTTCGCACCGTCGCGTCCAATGCCGGCCATTGCCTCTGGTCCGGCATCGTGCCCCCCGAGCGGGCGAAGCGGGTCGTCGAACGGTTGATGTTGCCGGATATGTGCAGCGGCTGGGGGATTCCGAACTTTGTCGGCCCAGCATCCAGCATTCAACGCGTACGACTACCAGATGGGCGCCGTCTGGCCGCACGACAACGGGATAATCGCCCAGGGCTTCCGACGCTACGGCTATGCCGAGGAGGTCGGCCGGATCGCGCAAGACGTGGCGGCTACGGGCTCCTTTTTCAGCCTTAATCAGCTGCCGGAGCTGTATGCCGGCATCCGCCGAAATCAGACAAACTTTCCCGTCCAGTACCTGGGCGCCAACGTGCCGCAGGCCTGGGCCGCTGGGTCGGTTTTCTCCCTGCTGCAGGCAATCCTTGGCTTTCAACCGGATGCACCGCACGGGATGCTCTACATCGATCCGGCGCTCCCGTCTTGGATGCGCGATCTGACGATCAGGAACTTGCGCGTCGGCAAGGACGTCTTTGCCATCCGTTTCCGGCGTGTGGATGATGAGACGCGGTTCGATGTGCTGCAGGGTAATCCGGACGCGATCGCCCGCCGGGACGTCGTTGCCGGGAGCGAGTTGCTGAAGAATGGCCGGGACCGTTCCGATTGAGCCGACACCGACGGGTTTCAGATCGACATGCGGTTTCCGTAAAACTCATGGTCCTCGTTGTAGCCACCCTGGCCTGAACCAAGGTGGGCGTAATCGTGGACGAACTCGATCGCCTGGATCCATTTGACCATCTTGAAGCCCAGCTCGTTCTCACATCGCAGCCGCAGGGGGGCTCCGTGGATCAGCGGCAGCGCTGATCCATTCATTTCATAGGCGAGGATGGTCAACGCGTGTCGCATGTTCCGCATGTTGTGGACGTCATAGTAGATGCCGTCATCGGCGCCATCGGCGAACGAGTAGAAGACGGCATAGCGAGCCTCGGGCGTCGGCTTCACGATATCGAGGATGTGGCGCATGGGAACGCCACCCCATTTGGCGACGCCGGACCACCCTTGGATACAGAAATGTTCGGTGATTTGTTCCTGCTTCGGCATCGCCTTGAGTTCCGCATAGGAGAACTCCTTCGGATTCTCGACCAGGCCATCGACGCGCAGGTGGTAGTTTACAAATCCGTCCTTCTCGAGCACGTTGAACTCGTCGGACACCGGCAGCGTGCCGTTGGCCCAGAAATGTGGCGAGATGTCCTCCTCCGTATACTGGATCGTCGGACCCCACTTTTCGGCCGCCCCCTTGAGCGGACCGACCATGGCCTTGCCGATGTTCTGGACCAGGCGCGCCCGCCTGATCGTGAGGGGTGACGCAAGCAACCAGGTCGCGATCAGCACTGCCAGTGCGATGGCGAACACCCACACCCCTTCCCACGAGTTGTTGTGCACGCCGGCCCACATCTCGTTCAGGGCCGGCCGCGCGGCGACTATGAACACGAACACTCCGTGGACCACGATGAAGAACACGAACCACAGGAGCCCGAAGAAATGCACCGTCCTGGCCCGCTGGCGGTTGAACGGCCGCCCGAGCCAGCCGAGCTTGTTGGCGATCGCCGGGCTCTGCATCAAGCCGGTGCCGATCTGGACCGGTGCGGCAATGAAGACCGTAATAAAATAGGTAAGCAGCTGCAAGGAGTTAAACTGCGTCCAACTATCCTCCGCCGGGAAATGCAGCGACCAGTATTGAATCAACATCGAGAGCGCGTTGGGAAAGACCGTCCATGTCGTCGGTATCAGCCGCTGCCACTGGTCGGTGGCAAACAGCATCCCGTAGAACGCAGCGCCGTTGAGCACCCACAGCAGGTTGATGGAGAAATGCCACCAGCGCGCGGGCCCGACCGTGTGACGAATGCCCGGAATCCCCAGCCAGCCTGGAATGGTTACCGAGTCGCTTTTGGACGTCCACACCTGGTCCGGCGGAATCAGCACGTCCAAGGTCTTGATATCGCGGCCATCAGCGTCCTTTTTGGACTTCCATATCCGATCTTTTGGAACCGAATGCAGAAAGCGGAACCAGTCGGTTTCAGGCGTGCAATCCCGGTTCCAGTAAAGGCGCGGGTGATCCGCAAGTATCTGGATGCCCGCCCGGATGATGAAGAACATGAAGAGCATATTGAGGAAGTGTTGCACCCGCAGCCACAACGGGTAACCGGTGTGAACCGCCAGCGCGGACTTGGATATGCCCGGATAGCGCACGACGAACTGCTGAAACCAGGGGGTCTGGTACAGACCCTGGCAGACCGCGATCCCGAGGACCAGAACGACGAACGCGATCGGTATGATCCACAATACGTTGATATACCGCTTGCCCAAACGGACCCGGGGCACTTCGCCCCATTGCGGCGGCAGCCAAGAGCTCGGCCGAATGCTGTCCCACCCCTTGCTGAGGCGTGCTTCGAGAGTATCCGGTTGCACTGAACCCTTGCCGGAAGTCATATTGGTTCCTCACGTCCAGTGGAGCACTTTCGAACTCGTGGAGTACTTTCGAGGTTTGGGCGACCTGCTCGGAACGTCACCACGCCGCCGCTTTGCCCCGGAGCTCGCCGCTGGGCCCCCACGAGACATGTGGCGACGATAAGCCGCGCCGTTTGTCCCAACAGCATCGGAATTTACTCAGGCGCTTCGCAAAACGGGGCTTCTCGGGGCATCCCGCCTTTAACGATCGTAGAACAGACCGATGAGCCGGCTGCGGCAGAGCGGCGTCGGCTGGCGGCACGCCGGTCTGAGTAGTTCCCGGCGCTACCTTCTCCGTCGGGTCGCTCGCAAACTCCGAGCAAGGTCTCGAGGCGGGCTACGCCGGCCCCACGATCGGGAGCCGGCTTGCGTCGGGCGGCGCGCGTCGCGGGTTCGCCGAACTGGATCAAGAGGCACACGAAATGTTGTGGAACGCGTCCGCGCTTCATGGCTACTCGATCGACGCAACCGATGGCACCCTCGGGTCCGCGAGCGATTTATTGTTTGCCGACGACAACTGGCGAATCCGGTGGCTGGTCGTCGATACCGGCCACTGGCTCCCCGGGCGCAAGATCCTGCTTCATCCTTCTGCTCTCGGACGGCCCGACGCAGCCCTGCGCCGGCTCCCCGTCAAGCTGACGAAAGCGCAGGTTAGAGACGGTCCGACCATCTCCGCGGATGAGCCGGTGTCGCAGCAGATGCAGGCGCACTTGTACGACTACTACGGGTGGGACCCCTCTTGGACCATCACGCATTCCGGCCGTGCGTCTCCGCTTGTCGGGCAGCCCTACCACGCGAGACTCGAACCGCAGGACCGTGGTACTGCCGGCTCTCTACCGGAAGGTGGCGATCCGCGTCTGCGTAGCATCGCCGCGATCACCGGGTATCATATTCGTGCCATTGACGGCGAGATCGGTCACGTCGAGGATCTTCTGGTGGAAGACGTCGGCTGGGACATCTGGTACCTCGTCGTCGATACCCGAAATTGGTGGCCCGGGAACAAGGTACTAATCGCACCGCGCGCCATCGGCGAAATCGATTGGAGCGGGAGACTAGTGCGCCTCGAGGTCGGTCGTCAAAACGTCCGAGATAGCCCGGCCTATGACCCGTCTTCGACCAGCGACGGTGCGTTCGACGCGACATTCCTGAAGTACTATGGTGTCAAATGGGTTCAGCCATGACTGCGGCGAGAGCGGCTTAGGCGTGGCCCACAAGACTGTGGATCCTGAGTAGTTTCCGAGGCTACTGCGCCTGGGCGGTGACAGCCTAGGTTCGCCGCGCGTGTATCTGATTGACCCTCGACGTCACGGGGTCGGTGGGCACCGAGGGCGTAGGCGTCGTGCTGCGCGGTTGGCACTTTAACGGTATCTCGCGCGCGACGCCATCCGGTCGAGTGGGGTGGGTCTTCGTTGCGCGAGTGGCCGCTGACAGTCGCCGTCTGACGCGGCGGCTTCGAGAAAAGAGGGCTTCAGGAAAATGAGGTAAGCAATGTTGTGGGATGCATCCGCGATCCGCGGCTACTCCGTCCATGGCAGCGATGGCTGGCGTGGGACCGTTTTTGATGCCTTGTTTTCCGACGACATTTGGCGGGTCCGGTGGCTGGTGGTCAACACCGGAAAGTGGCTTTCCGACCGCAATGTTCTTATCCACCCATCCGCCCTCGGGCAACCCGACCTGGCGAAGCGCCAGTTTCCCGTCGAGCTGACGAAATCGCAAATCGAAACCAGTCCCGACATCTCCGCGGATCAGCCCGTTTCGCGCCAGATGGAGTCACACCTGTATGACCATTACGGTTGGGATGGCACTTGGGGCGACGAGTATTTTGGAATCGGCCCGCTTGGGATGGGGCTCGGCACGCAGCCTTACATGCTCAGCTCAAGGTCGCGTCGTCTGGCCGCCCCGGACGCCCGCGCCAACGACGGCGATCCGCATCTTCGCAGCATCGAAGCGATCACCGGGTATCATGTCCATGCCACCGACGGCGCCATCGGTCACGTCAAGGACCTCCTCGTGGACGACGTCAGCTGGGGCATTCGGTACATCCTCATCGATACCCGGAATTGGTGGCCTGGAGAGGAAGTGCTGATCGCGCCGTGCTCGGTACGGGATATAGAGTGGACAGGCAAGCTCGTGACGCTCGACGTCACCAGAGAACAGGTCAAGGGCAGCCCGCGCTACGACCCATCCAAGACGGTCGACCGTGTCTATGACGAGCAGCTCCATTCCTACTACGGCTGGCCAGGCTATGGCCTTTGAACCGAAGCAATCAACGCGGCGGACACGACCGCCAGGCTCGGCAGCTCGACCAGGCCGTTCGCAAGTGACCTTCGACCTTCGGGAACGTCAGGACAGCGAATGAGCGAAAATAACATCAAACTTACCGGACCGGATCTCTCCAAGGGAGTCGCGCTCTCCTCTATCAAGGAGGGCGCCATGCTGCTTGGGCACGCGGATGGCGAGCCCGCGCTTGCTCGCCCGGCGCGGCGACGAGGTGTTCGCGATCGGCGCCATCTGCACGCATTACGGCGCTCCGCTCGAGCAGGGACTGTTTCTGGACGATACGGTTCGTTGTCAGTGGCATCATGCGTGCTTCAGCCTGCGGAGCGGCGAGGCCTTGCGCGCGCCGGCGCTCAATCCGGTCTCCTGCTGGCGGGTGGAGCAGCGGGATGGCGTTGCGTATGTTCGGGAAAAGCTTGAAATCGCCACCCGCCAGCCGGCTATGGCCGGGTCCCGGTTGCCGCGTTCGGTCGTCATCGTCGGGGGCGGTGGCGCGGGCAATGCCGCTGCGGAGGTGCTCCGCCGCGAAGGCTACTCCGGGTCCATCACGATGCTGAGCGCCGACAAGTCCTCGCCCTGTGACCGGCCCAATCTCTCGAAGGGTTACCTCTCGGGCGAGGCACCCGAGGAGTCGAACCCTCTCCGATCGGCGGAATTCTACCGAGACCATCGCATCGACCTCAAGCTGCGCGCACGGGTCGCGTCGATTGACACTGACAGTCGGCATGTGCGGCTCGTGGATGGCAGCTGGCATCCCTATGACACACTCTTGCTAGCTACAGGTGCCGATCCGGTGCGCCTTGAGGTCCCGGGCGCGGACCTCCCGCACGTGCATTATCTGCGAACGCTCGCCGACAGCCGCGCGTTGATCGCCAAGGCCCTAACGTCGCGGCGAGCAGTGGTAATCGGCGCGAGTTTTATCGGGCTTGAGGTAGCGGCATCGCTCCGAGCAAGGGAGGTCGAAGTAACAGGTCGTCGCACCGGAGACGCGCCCCATGGAGCGCATCCTGGGGAAAGAGGTCGGGCAATTCTTCCGGACATTGCATGAGCAACATGGGGTGACATTCCACCTGGGGACAACCGTTACCTCGATAGACAGCCAAGGTGTCGCGCTGAAAAATGGCGAGCATCTCGATGCGGACCTCGTCGTCGTTGGGGTCGGGGTCCGGCCGGCAAGTTCGCTGGCCGAGCAGGCGGGGCTCGCCATGGATCGCGGCATCGCGGTGAACGAGTATCTCGAGACGAGCGTCCCCGGGATCTTCGCGGTCGGCGACATCGCTCGTTGGCCGGACCGGCTTACCGGCGAGCGGATCCGTGTCGAACACTGGGTCGTCGCCGAGCGCCAGGGTCAGACGGCCGCGCGCAACATTCTCGGCCGGCGGGAGAGGTTCGACTGCGTTCCGTTCTTCTGGACCGAGCAGTATGACTTCGGCCTCGGCTACGTCGGTCACGCCGAGCGGTGGGACAGGATCGACATCGCGGGGTCACTCGAAGCCCGCGATTGCGCTGTCAGCTATTGGCTCGACGGTCGCAAGCTGGCGGTGGCCGTCGTTCACCGGGATCTCGAGGGGCTCCGAGCCGAAGTCGAGTTCGAGCGGTCAATGCTCGTGGCGGCAGGAGGCAACGGCGTCGTGCCGAAACCTCTCGGCCCACCGGAGCGGTCGTCAGCCAAGGGCTTGGGATCGCTCGCGCCGGACGGTGCGGCCGCTAACATCCGCTCGGAGCCACGCTGATGAGCGCCGAGGTAGCCGCGGACAACGTTCAGCTGAAGCGTGCATACGAACTCCCCGAGACAGCAGACGGGACACGGGTTCTGATCGACAGGCTTTGGCCACGTGGGGTCAAAAAGGCCGAAGCCGCGTTGGATCGATGGATGAAAGATCTCGCGCCGAGCACCGGATTGCGTAAGTGGTTCGGGCATGATCCCGCTCGCTGGGAGGAGTTCCGCCGTCGCTATGCCGAGGAGGTGCATCAGCACCCTGACCAGCTCGCTGAGCTACGCTCTCTGGCGCGGAAAGGCCGCGTCACCTTGGTATATTCCGCCCATGACGAGGAACATAACGATGCCGTCGTGTTGAGGGGCGTTGTGCTCGGGAGGCCGATCAGCTGAGCGAGGTCCTGTTGGACACGACGGTTGATCACGGCCGGCCTCGCCCTGACCAACGCTAACGTCATGCGGTCAAACGGGTTATGCCGGTGCACTCCCTGATCCTGAAAATGGTATCAAATCAGCTGGCGATAAATGCCGCTACGGCGCTGCGTGGGAGAACTGCACGCGGCCTCTGGTCCTCGCACCATAATGCCTGCGCCTCCGTAAAAGGCGACGATGATTTGGCTGATCAACCTGCGAAGTGGTGGGTTTTCCTTTCGCTCACCCGGCCCCACCGCAAAGCAGCCGTACTTGCGTCTCGAGATCTTTCTGCGTGAACGGCTTGGTCAAGCGGGGCTGTTCTCGGAGACTCTCCGGGAGGGTCCACTCGCCGTAGCCGCTGGCCAGTACGAACGGGATCCCGCGGGCGACGAGCCGCTCGGCAACCGGATAGATCTTTCCACCGCGGATCGTGACGTCCAGGATGGCGGCGTCGAGCACATCACCGCTCGCCAGCCGTAGCGCAGCATCAAGCGTGCTCACCGGACCAACGACGACAACACCGAGGTCCCGCAGGGTTTCCTCGATCAGCACGGCGATGAGCGTCTCATCCTCGACGACCAGGATACGCCACCCGGTCGGGTCATCGGCGGCCATCACGCACCCCCTTTGCTGGCGACCAGCACGCGACCGACATCTTCCTTCAGCGGGATCTGGATTGTGCATCGCAACCCAGATGCGGGAAATTCCCGGGTGACCTGAGCATCAAGCTCGTGGGTTAGGGCCCGCTCGATCAGGGTTGTTCCAAACCCACGTCGCGACGGCGGCAGCACGGTCGGACCGCCGGTCTCGGTCCAGGTAATCGTCAAGATCTGACCCTCCGTGTCTCCCGCGGTCCCCCACCTGACCGCGAGGTGCCCGGACGTTGCCGACAGTGCACCATACTTCGCCGCGTTGCTCGCAAGCTCATGGACGGCCATCGCCAGCGTCATGCCTGCTCTCGGGGTGAGCACCACATCGTCACCTTCGATGGCGAGGCCGCCCTCTCCACGATCGTAGGGCGCCAGCTCCGTTGTGACGAAGGCACGCAGCGACATCTCGCCCTGCCCGGCTTGCGTCAGCAGGCTATGCGCCTTGGCAATCGCCTGGATGCGGCCCTGGACCTCGATGTCGAACATTTCTGGTGAGAGGCCCGCTTTCAGGGTCTGCGAAACGACGGCGGACACGATCGCCAGGATGTTCTTTACACGATGGTCAAGTTCGCCGAGCAGCAAACGCGTCTTTTGCTCGGCGTCCAGGCGCTCGCTGATGTCACGCGCGACGACCGACGCGCCCACGATCCGACCGTCGGCCTCCCTGACCGGCGAGACCGTAATCGAAACGCTGATGGGTCGGCCGTCCTTGGCGGTCCGGGAGCTGTCGAAATGCGCGACCTGCTGACCCTTCTCCAGCGTGGCCACGACCTGCGGCCAGTCGTCGGGCAAGTCCTTCCCCAGCAACATGGCCATGGAGCGACCGATCGCTTCGAGAGCTGAGTATCCGTAAAGCTGCTCGGCGCCAGCATTCCAGCTCGTAATAATTCCTTCCAGGTCGTGGCTGATGATCGCGTCCTGCGACGACTCGATGATCGACGCGAGCAGGGCGCGTGCCCGCTCATGCTTCTTGCGTTCGGAAATGTCGATGAAGGTGACGGCCACGCCGTCTACGACGTTGTTCAGATCGCGATAGGGCCGGACCTGCATCAGGTAGCTCATGGCGCTGTCGGCCATGGCCACCTCGCGCTCGATTGGGATCAGCGTGCGGAGAACCTGCTGCAAGTCTAGCTCAAGCCGGTTGTCGGCCAGGTGGGTGACGAGATCGCTGATCGGCCGCCCCTCGTCCCCCTCGCGGATCCTGAAGATGTCCTGGACCCTTGGGGTGAAGCGTCGAATGCACAGTCCGTCGTCCAGGAACAGGGTGGCGATCGAGGTGCTGTCGAACAGGTTCGCGAGATCGCTATTGGACCGCATCAGGCTGCCATTCCTGGTGTTCAACTCCGCGTTGATTGTCTGCAGCTCTTCGTTGAGCGATTGCAGCTCTTCTTTCGAGGTCTCCAGTTCCTCGTTCGCCGATCGCAACTCCTCGTTAACCGACAGATACTCCTCATGGGAGGACTGCTGCGCCAACTGAGCGGCGGCCAACTCCTCGCCGACCTTGCGAAGCCGCTCTCTGGTCGTCAGCAGCTCATCGTCCCGAGCGCGAGCGGCAGCCTCGCCAGTTCCTCCCGGCGGCCTTCGGGGTGTGTTCTTCGGAGCGTGGCCGACCTGCTGAAACGCGACCAGAAACAGGCCCTCGCCTTCCGGGCCTGGGAGCGGTTCGACGATCAGGTTCACAAGCTCATCGTGCTCGCCCATATCGATGGCGAGATTATCGTGCAGAACCCGCAACTTTGTCGCGGCGGCGCGGCTGAGAGCGTCACGCACGAGCGGGTGCAGGTCGGTGTGCAGCAAAGTGAACAAGTTGAGGCTCGCGGCTCCCGTCGCCGGCTCGAGATACTTCGCGGTCTGACCGGAGAACCGCAGGATGTCATGCTGCCGGTCGATGACGAGGAACGCCGGCGTGTATCGGGCGATCGCGCGAGCCGCGCGCCGGTCGATGTCGCGGTCCGGGCGAGTCGCGGCTGGCGCGGCCGACGGCTGGTGCTCCGGCGACCGCGACAATGCGAAATTGGGAAAGCTCGGCGCCGACTTCTAGCCGGGCATAGAGCCGATGTCGCTCATCAAGCGGGGCGAAGAGTGGAGGCGGAGCGGTGACACCCTCCGATGGTCCCAGGAATAGGTGACCGCCCGGGAGTAATGCGTAGTGAAACGTGCTGATGACCCGGTGCTGCAACTGAGATTCGAAGTAGATCATCAGGTTCCGGCAGACGACCAGGTCGAGCCGCGAGAATGGCGGGTCCTTGACGAGGTCGTGCACCGAGAACAGGCACGTCTCGCGGATGTCCCCGCTCACGCGGTAATGACCGTTCTCCGTGATGAAGTTGCGCTCAAGGCGCTCCGCGGAGAGGTCCGAGGCGATCGAGCCGAGATAGAGCCCGGCCCGGGCCGCCTCGATCGCCCGGTCGTCGATATCGGTCGCGAAGATCTGGATCGGGCGCCGGGAGTTGGTTCGGGCCACACCCTCCCGCAGGAGGATCGCAATCGAATACGCTTCCTCGCCCGTCGCGCAGCCGGCGACCCAGACCCGGATCGGATCGCTCCTGTGCGCGTCCGCGAATAGCCCCGGTATGACCTTCGCCTCGAGCGCCTCGAACGCTTCCGCATCGCGGAAGAACTGGGTGACGCTGATGACGAGTTCGCGAAACAGCAGCTCTGCCTCGTGCGGCAAAGTCCGCAGCTGCTCGATGTAGGAGGAAACCTCATCGGTCCGGAGCATGTGCATCCGGCGCTGGATCCGCCGCGTCATCGTCCCGGGCTTGTACTGGCTGAAGTCGCGACCGAGCCGGCTGTGCAGCACCGCGCAGATTGTCGCCAACTGGCTCCCTAGGTCTTGGCGGACCCCATCGGGACCGTTGGCACCATCGTTGATCTTGCGGCGGAGTTGGTATTGCAGCAATGCGGCCGGCATCTCCTCGACCGGGAGCACGTAATCGACGAAGCCGCCGGACGTCGCGCTCTGCGGCATGCCGCTCTTGGCGTGGTGGTCGAACTCAGCCTGGCTAAGGGTCAGCCCACCGTGCTCCTTGATCGCGGCCACCCCGAGCGCGCCGTCGTGGCCGAACCCCGAGAGAATGATGCCGACCGCGCGGTCGGCCTGATCCTGCGCGAGCGAGGCGAGGAACGTATTGATCGAGGTGCGACGCGCGGCGGGCGGAGCCGGACGGGTGACGTGGAGAATTCCGCCGCTGACCGTCAGGATGGCGTCCGGCGGGATGACATAGACCTGGTTGAGGCCGATGGCCGCGCCGTCTTCGGCAAGATGCACCGGCATGGTCGTGTAGCCGCCGACGATCGCGACCAGGGAGCTTTCGAAATCGGGATCGAGGTGCTGGACCAACACAAAGGCCATTCCGGTGCTGGCCGGCATGTTCGCGAAGAATATCCTGAAGGCGTCGAGCCCCCCTGCCGATGCGCCGATGCCGACCACCAACTCGGGCTGCTGGCTCGGCACGGCGACCCGAGGAGCAGGCTCAGGCGCGACGAGCTTACGGCGCCCGCTACTCTCGCCGCTGCCGGTTCCGTGTTTGTGGGATCGACCTCGTTTAGCTTGCACGGCGAGCCCCGGGATGGATGGCTCTTGTGCCGAGCCGTTTGGCGGGTTTCGAGCCTGGGCGACGATCATTGTGAGAGCCCGGTGATGGCGTGGCGCGTATCAGTCCTTGGGCCCGCCCGTGAGGTGCACCCTCCAGTAGTCGTCCACCTTCTAGCTTGTCGAACTGCCCGGAGGCGGAGAACTGCTCGTGGCCCACCCGCGGCGCAGCGTCCATGGCGGCCTTGGTCGCGTCGAGCACCAACAGATTTATGCCGGCCAATACTTTGAAATCCCCCCACGGGACGGGAACGTATTTCTCGTTGATCCCGAAGATGCCGCCGCGACCGATCACCAAATAGGCGATCTTGCCGGTCTGCGGACTCATGGCGAGGTCCTCGACGCTGCCAAGAACCTCGTCCTGCGGATTGCGCACGTCAATGCCGACCAGCTCGTCGGACCGGAGCGCGGCATTTATGCCTGTGACCGGTTGCGCCGACGCGATCTGCCGCCGCCAGTTCGGCACGTGCGCCGTCGGTATCCGGCCCTCGCGCATGTCGACCATGTAGCTTCTGTAGGGGTCGCGCGTCCCGGAAGCGGCGAGAGCCGAGCGTTGCATGGGACTATCCTTGTTGCGGTCTCCTGAACCCGGGTTCAAGCGAGAGTGTCTGCGGTCGAGACAAGGTCTGTAGGTGTAAGCCATCGCCGCGTCACGCCGATAGATTCGGAAACTACGCACATCGGCAACAGATCGTCATTCTCACGGCGCCCGCAACGCCAGGCTTCGCAAAGGCTAGGGAGCAAAAAACAGCTAACAGCAAGTTCATCCGGGATCCTGCCTCGCGGGTCACGGTCTTCCAATGTTCGTCAGGAACCTGGTGCTCCGGCGTCGGTGATGCGGCCAACTGTGAGTAATTCCCGGTCCTGTTAATGGCCGCCCGGCAATCGCACGTGTGACGCACCGGGCCTTGGGCCAAGAGTAGCGAGGCCGGCCGCGGAGAGCACCCATGTATTCCTCGCTTCTGTACGTCATCCCCGTCGTGGTCGTGGCGTTCGTCCTGATCGTGTCATCCGTGAAAGTTCTGCGCGAGTATGAGCGAGCAGTGGTCTTCACCCTGGGTCGCTTTCAGCGGATCAGAGGGCCCGGCGTCGTCCTGCTAGTCCCATTCATCCAGGAATTGGTGCGAGTGGATCTGCGCATCCAGGTCATCGAGGTGCCCACTCAGGACGTGATTTCTCGCGACAACGTCTCGATGAAAGTCGATGCCGTGCTCTACTTCCGCGTCGCCGACCCGGAACGGGCGATCATCCAGGTCCAATCGTTCCTGCCTGCCACGAACATGCTCGCTCAGACGACGTTGCGCTCAGTGCTAGGGCAGCACGATCTCGATGAGATGCTTTCCGAGCGGAAGAAGCTAAGCGTCGACATCCAGAGCATCCTCGACGCGGAAACCGAGATCTGGGGAATCAAGGTGAGCAACGTCGAGATCAGGACCGTGGAGCTTACGGACAACATGGTTCGAGCGATCGCTAAACAGGCCGAGGCGGAGCGGGATCGACGCGCCAAGGTGATCCATGCGCAAGCCGAGTTCGAAGCCGCGCAGACCCTCACCGACGCCGCGAAAATCCTCGGAAGTATTCCGGCGGCCATGCAGCTACGTTATCTCCAAACGCTAACCGAGATCGGGGCGGAACAGAACTCCACCACCATCTTCCCGATGCCGATCGAGATCATCAAGCCATTCCTCGAAATCCTCGAGAAGAAAGCCCAGGAGCCGAGCCTTGGCACCGTCCCTCGGACGCCGCTCACGCCCGTCCCCATTGATCCAGTCCGTCGAGCGAATTGACCCAGCCGACGCTCTGGCCAGCAGCGGAGATGGCGACGACGCAGTTCGGCGTTGTCAGGGCGCGCCGCTCAATGCATCGGCGCAGTGTCCCAGGAGGCGTCAATGACACGTGGTGACTTCGCCCTGCAACACTCGGATCTCAACCCGTTTTTGTTCGCCGAAATTGGGATCGAGCGCAATGGGATGGCATTGACCGTCGTCTCCCTCATCGCGCGAGCGGGCGCGGATCCATGGAACGAGGCCAAGCGGTTATCTACCTTGCCTCGGATAGTTGCCATCGATTACCTGGCCGGGGTTATCGCGCGGATGCCGAGGAGCCTGTGGGCTCTCGACGACGCTACAGCCATCGCGACCCGTCTCGTCTCCCTACTTCCGTCGCGCGCTCATGCTGCAGGCCGAAACTCCAGCGGTTCGGGCGGGTGGTTCGCCGTGGCGCCATGGGCGAGAACGTCGCTTCTGTATGCTGCCATGGGCGCATGGTTGGCCGTCACCATGATTGCATTCCACGGCCCGCCGGCCGCCGACCATCATCCCACCGAGCAAGTCGGAGCGCTCCATCACCCAGCATCGGATGCACGCCTTGCCGGGACCTCCGTCAAGGCCAAGGTGACAAGGCCCCAGCCTGTACGGGTCCCAGGCCCCGGTGGGCCTTGATGACGCATATCAAGTTGTCCCAGTAACGCGGCCGTTGGACCACGCCTACAATGGGGCCGCAAATGTCCTCAGGAGTGCGCCATGGCTGTCCGCCTACAACAAATGCATCCCGCTTTCGTACATTTCCCAATCGCGCTGCTGCCGCTGGCAGTGGGTGCCGACCTTCTCGGATGCCTCACTGGGAACCGATCGCTCCACAATTTCGGACGCAAGGCAATCGGGATCGCGGCGGTCGGAGCGCTTGGCTCCGCGGTCACCGGTCTTATTGCCGGGGAAGAGGTGAACGTCGAGGGCGTGTCGCACGACATGCTGGTGACGCACCGCAACCTGAACTTCGTCGCCACGGTGGTCGCCACTTCGATGGCGATCTGGCGCGCCGAGCACGATCACCCGAACGCCGCGTATCTGGGCGTTGGCGCCGTTGGGGCAGGCGTGTTGGCTTACACCGCCTACCTGGGTGGGAAACTTGTCTATGACATCGGTGTGGGAGTGGAGCCTGCGCATGGGGTGTACAGGACGGACGCGCCAACGCTGCGGGCGGGGCAGGTAGGCGCGTTCTTCGAAACAGCGCTGAGCGATCTTCTGCATGGCGTGCAACATATGATTCAGGAGGTGCGCAAGGGACAGCTGGTTCCAACTATCGTGGCGTGGTGTGCGAAGCATTGTGGCTCCACCAAGCCGGCGGCGGCAGCGCCAACTCCCGAACCGTGAAGCGCCGATTTCGTGTATCAGAGGCAAGCTCTTGTCGGCTTGACAAATCCGTGGAAACCGTCGGGCGCCTGGCTACCGAGCTGTTCCGCCAATCCGCGCGCCGCCAATTCGCCGCGGCACGGTCGCGCGCCGGGTGCTTCGCGCACGACCGGTGATAGGCAAGTCACGGCTCCGGCTTGCCCAACACCGCGTCCAGATCTATGTCGAGCTTTTCCAGCATGGCGATCAGGATCGCGTTTTGGTATTCGAGATGACGCAGGATGATCTCGATCTCTTGCTCTGCCCTGACGTTGACGTCCAGGTCGTGATCGGCGCGGATTTCAGCGTGGCGGCCCAGAATATTCTGGCCGACCATGATGAGCGGCATTAGAAGAAGCTGTATCACGTTGGAAATAAACAACCAGAACACGAATGCCATCGGTGGATCGAATTGTAGCCGGTGGGGAGCCAGCAGGTTCCAGCCCAGCCACGAGATGGTCCAGGAAAAGATCGCGAGAAAGAAGCCCATCGTACCGACGTGAGCGGTGATCCACACTGCCACTTTGTCGAGCCGACCGACCTTGGCCGCGACCTCCTTGTTAACCCGACTTCGCGGATTGGGGGATTTTGCTGAACCACTGCCATTTCCGATCAATGGGTTAGCCGAAAAGGTCTTCACTACGGCAGACGGCGAGGAACGGTGCGGTTGGCGATGCGCGGCGGTGGCTGCGGCGGCAATCTGAGCTTAAGCTGCTGGATCAGAAGCTGAAGTTCCGGCTCCGGTTGAGTGTAGCGGGTCAGCATCAACTCCCGCCCGTCGGTCGTCGGCAGATGGACATCGATCATCTGGACGGCAGCGAACTTCTCGAGAACACTCCGTGCGGTGAGGCCTGGCGCCAACGCATGCAGGCGACGCTGCAGCGTGATCTGCAGGCAGTAGGCCAGGAACGCTATGAAGATGTGGGCTTCGACCCGACGTTCTTCCTGATGGAAGACCGGCCGTATTGCCAGATCGCCCTTCAGGTTCTTGAACGCCTCTTCCACGGCAACGAGCTGGGTATAGTATTGCCACAGCAGCGCGGGATCGTTCTCGGTGAGGTTGGTGCGCAGCAGATAGCGTCCTTCCCGCCGCCGGATCCGCCGCAGTTTCTGGCGGTTGAGGATGTAGACTGAATAGGGCGCCTTCCTTGTCCATCGCGATATCGACCAGGCGCCACGCGGTGGGAGCGCGGGCCCGTGCGGCGCCCAGCTTCATCAGCATTTCCTCGCGCGGAATCTCCATTGCAGCCAACTCTCGCAGCCGTTTCCACAACCACTTCAGCTGCCGCCTGCGCATCGCACGCTCCTTGCTGACGCGATCGGCACTCTCGGCGAACACATAAAGTTCGCCGTCCTCGGCCAGCAGTTTCACCGAGACGCCCGGTCGGGCCTCCTGCCAAGGTCTGGCCAGGAGCTGTTTCTCAAGCCGCGACAGACGGCCTTTCGGGGTTCCCACCAGATACTGCACCGGCGGATCGCTGGCGCGCATCTCCGCCAGCACCGCTTCGGTCGGGATGCCGCGATCCATCACCCAGACGCGCCGGGCGCGGCCGTACTGCTGCTCGATCCGGGCGAGGAACATCCGCAGCGTCGTGCAATCCGCCGTGTTGCCGGGCAGCACCTCATAGGCCAAGGGCAGACCATCCGGAGTGACCACCAAGGCGATCACCAGCTGCGGGCAGTCCGGCCGCTTGTCGCGGCTATAACCATGGCGACGCTTGTCACCCTCCGCCACATCCGAGGCATTGATCTCGAAATACGTGCTGGTCAGATCGTAGAGCAGCACATCGAAATTCGCATCGAACAGGTCGCGCCAACGCGCCATGAGATGGGAAAACAATTCATCTTTGTGCCGCAACAGAAGGTCATGGCAGGCGTACAGCTTGTGCGCCTCGGCCAATCCGAAGTCCGCCCCCAGCAGGTCGGCCATGGCACTCTTGCCGAACCAATCGCGATGCAGCTTCCATTCGCTGCCCGGCGCGATCAGCCGGTACGCCACCAGCACCTGGAGGACCTGATCCCATTGCGTGCCTTTGCGGCTCGGCGGAAGCCGGTCAGCCCAGAATTGATCCAGCTGCAACGCCCGCCACAACTGCCCGGCCAGCCAACAGGCGCCCCATTGGCGCGGCCGGCATAGCCGCATCTCCGACAGACGAAGTTGGACGACCGACGCGTCGGGTGCGAGGCCGGCGCAGCGATCTTCGGCGAACAGCGCCATTGTTCGGGCATGCCCCGCGTCCTCATCGAGTACCTCGATCGCCTTGCGCCACACCGCAGCCTGCGACGAATTGATCTCCCCCAAATACAGAACGTGACGCTGGACGACTCGGCCGCCTACAACTCGCTTGTTCTCGACCACACTCCAATACTCGTGCGTCTTGCCGTCCTTCTTGCGCTGGGTCTTCCGCAGAAACATGACAAAACGAATTTAGCTGTAGGAATCTGCGCCTGGGAATAGGGTAGGTCTTCACTACAGCCGATTTCCGCCATTCCCACGTAATACTCTCCACAGATATCAAATACTTATCGTTACCCACCCACCCGAAAATCGTGATCCGGCGCGCGAATCCGCGAAGACGGGTTAACGTCCCGCAGCGGTCGCCGGAGCCGCCTGATTTCCTCGAGCGATGGAGGTTTCAGCAGCGTTGCATGCGATGTTGTGCCCATCAGCAGCCCCTGATATTCGATCTGACGGTCAAAGCAGCCCCTGACCCCGCGAGGCAAGCTCCTCCATGCGAACCTCGCTTGGCAGAGCCTAAATGCTTCGACCAAGTCCCAAACGCCGCCCGGAGTGAAACAACCCGTACGACGGCTTGCTGGGTGTCGCGATAAGGCTCACCACAGCCGGGCCGGTAAAGGCAAACTCGACGGAACTGTCGATGCCGGCTTCTGATAGCGCAGGGCACGGTCCGGAGCCGTGATCATCGTCGTTACTGCCCTAACACGATCACTATCGGGCGGCGGGGATTTGGGTAGTCTCCGGGCGGCACTTGCGTGGTGGTCACATCGCCGGGGGTCGTCGCTTGCCGGTCCGAGCAAACGGTGTTCGCGGTGTCGATGAGGAAGTGTCCGCACACCCGGCATGGTGGCGCGCGGGCGGATCGCGGGATTGAGCAGCGCGCTTTCGAGTTGGCTCGGGTCACCGGGCCAACCACAGTTCGTCTATCGACGTCAATCGACGGCCGACCCCGACCGTGCGACAAAAGAGACATTCCACGCCGGCAATCAGCAGCCGAGGCGCCGGGTGCGCGGATATCAAGCCGACGATTCGCCCAAAAGTTTGGGCATTGAGGGAACGGAGGGGGGTGGCGGCGTGTTCGCACTCATTAGGTGGTCCGTCAAAGGGGACGCTGGCATGAACCACATTCGCAATCTGGGTGGTGCTGTAGCGTTGATGATGATCTGCGCGGCGGCGCCCTGTTTGGCGCAGACGCCCGCGCCGCCACCAGCGAATTCGGGTACGGCGTCCATCAGCCCCAGCACGCCTTCCGGGCGGAATCCGGTGCTGGCCGACAATGGCGATTCGCGCACGAGCAAGGTGGTCGGCTCGGATGTTTACAACGAGCAAGACAAAAAGCTCGGGAGCGTCGACGATGTCCTGCTGGGCCAGGGAGGCACAAACCCGAAAGCGGTGCTGTCGGTGGATGGCAAGCTGGTCGAGGTGCCGTATGGCAAGCTGGAGTTCGGCGACACCAAGCAGAGCAGCCACAACCGAGTGATCCTGCGCGGGGAGACGGTGGATAGCCTGAAGAAAATGGCAGCGTTCCACTACAGGAAAACGTAGCATAGGCGTTTATTTTGCGAGGCCCCCCGCCGCGGGTCGAGCGACCCCCGCTCCTCTACGCAGCCCTGGAAGTTCGACCAGACAAGATCGAGCAACGGCCTTTATCGAAGCCCCAGCATTGCAAGGCACCGGGACAGAAAGGCTGCGCGACGGGAGCGAAAGCCAGGCTACCGTCACCGCCAGCGACGATACCCCCAATAACCACCCCCTCCGAACAGCAGAAAGAGGATAACAACAATAAGGATGAGTTCCACAGCTTCCTCCTAAACTTGAAAGCTAATTCTCTAGATATATAGGATCGAAGTACAATTTTACCATCGTCGTAATTTATCATAGCGAGCAAATACCTGACATTTGATGCTCACGCGTGATTTTCAGAGCAACGGAAGCCGCTCCGTTGGCGCGTGGGCTACACCAGCACCGTGCGCGGCAGTCGAACGCTGGCTGTCGTGCCGGTCGAGCTGGACGAACGCTTCAATGAAGTGGAATCTTGATGCTCAAGCAGTGCTCGCCAACGCACCACGCGCGGCCGCCGCTACCAGACGGCAGCGACGGAGGAAGGCTTCCTGGGCTTGGGCGATGTTCGCCGGATCGCCTCGCCACGCGCTCAGAGTTTCCTCTTGTAGGGCACGACCAAATGAAAAGCTGAGGCGCCATGGCAGCGCGCCGGCCTGTCGGTTCAGTTCGTCGAGATGGCGGGTCGCCGCATCCGGCGTCTGGCCACCTGACAGGAACACCACGCCCGGTATCGCCGGCGGCACAACGCGGCGCAGGCAATCCAGCGTCGCGGCGGCGACCGCGTGCGGATCGTCGACGCCAGGTGCGGACGCACCCTGCGTGACCATGTTCGGTTTGAGAAGCATCCCCTCCAGGCACACTCCGGCTTGGTAGAGCGCGTCGAACACCGCCTCCAGGATCGCGCGGGTCGCCTCGGATGACCGACCGGTGGCATGATTGCCGTCTCTCAGAACCTCCGGCTCGACGATCGGCATGATCCCAGCCTGCTGGCAAATCGAGGCATAGCGGGCGAGGATGAAGGCGTTGCTGTCAATCGCGTAGCGCGACGGCATGCCCTCGCCGATGCGCACCGCGGCCCGCCATTTGGCGAACCGGGCGCCCTGCTCCTGGTAGCCTGTCAGCCGCTTCGCCAGGCCATCCAATCCTTCCGTCATGGTTTCGTCGGAGCCGGAACGCAAAGGGATCAGCCCGCGGTCCACCTTCACACCGGGGATGATGCCGATCCGCTCAAGAAGTGCCGGGAACGCTTCGCCGCGGCTGGTTCGTTGTCCGAGCGTCCCCTCGAACATGATGACACCGCTAAGGAACTTCTCGATGCCGCCGGTCGAGAACAGCAGATCACGGTAGGCGCGTCGCGTCTCCTCCGTGGACGGGACGCCGACGGGCAGGAACCTCTTCGCAATAGAACCGAGGCTCTCGTCCGCCGCCAACAGGCCCTTACCGGGAGCAACCAACGCCGCCGCCGTCGCCATGCATGCCGACAGGTTCTGGTCCACGACTTTGTCCTCCTTGATTGTCGACCGGCCAGATCTCCAGCCTTCCTTGATTCGACGAGTGCATCGCGGGCGGCGGTGTCCTCCCGCGCGGGGTGTGCGGACGGCGCGGCAGCGCGCGATGTCTGCTTCAGTCCGCCCAGCGCCCGGCGGCCGCCCGGTCGGCGAACCAGAAGACGTCCCCGCTCGGCCGCAGCCGGCCAGCCGGCACCGTTTCATCGCCGGAGAGCAGGCGGTCGAGAATGGCGCGCTTGCCCTCGCCTTGCACCAGGAACAGGACCGCCCGGCTGCTCTCCAGTGCCGGATAGGTCAGCGTGATGCGCGTCTCCGGGCGGCCGTGCGCGACGACGCCGACCCAGCGATCACGCACGTCGAGGACCGCCTCGTTCGGAAGCAGCGATGCGGTGTGGCCGTCATCGCCGACACCAAGGAAGCACACGTCAAACAGCGGCCGGGCTGGCGTCAGCGTTTCGCCGCCGTGCAGCGCCCTCAATGTGCGTTCGTACTCCGCGGCCGCCTGATCGGGCGTCATGCCGACCGTCGGCACGCGATGGACGTTCTCCGGCGGCACCGGCGCGCGGGAGAACATGGCCTCCGTCGCCATCCGGGCGTTGCTCGCGGGATCATCCGGCGGCACGAAGCGCTCGTCGCCGAACACGAACTGCGTGCGCGCCCAGGGAAATCGTTCGAGCAAAGGCGACGTGGCCAGCACCTTATAGAGCCGCCTGGGGGTGGAGCCGCCGGACAGGCAGACCGTGAAGCCGGTTGCCTGGGCCTCTGCGCGCTCGCACAGGAACGCCGCCCCGCCCTGCGCCAGCGCCGCCGCATCGTCGAAGACTCGCAGGGCGCCGAAGGCCGGGGTCATGTCGCGGCTCCCTGCAGGATGAACCGTCGCACCGCGTTCGCGAACCCCTCGTTCTCGTTGCTGTCGGTCACCGCACTCGCCTGCGCCTTCACGTCGTCGCTGGCATTGCCCATGGCGATGGAGAAGCCGCTCTTGCGGAACATCAGCACGTCGTTCGGCTGATCACCCATGGTGGCGATCTGCTCGGGCGGAATATTCAGATGCTTGGACAGAAACGCCACGACCACGCCCTTGTTCGCCTGCGGGTGGGTGACGTCGAGGTAGTATGGCTGCGACCTCGCGGCGCTCGCCTTGTCGCCGAGAGCTTTTTGTGCGGCCTTCTCGCACGTGGCGACCAGGTCCAGATCGTCCGAGACGCCGACGACCTTCACTGTTTTCGCCAAATGCGCGTCGGTGAAGCGCGGCACAACCCGGGCGTCGAACTTCACCGTCCAGGCCTCCCGCGCGACGTGCGGCGCGCTCTTGTCGCGGATGAGCCACTCGGTCTCGGTGTACACCCAGGCATCCAGCCCCTGGTCCAGGATCAACTTCACCGTCTGCTCGGCCGCCAGGGGGTCGAGCGTATGGCTCTCGATGACCGACAAATCGGGATTGACGAACACCCCGCCATTGAAGCCGGCGATGGGGCCGGTCAGCGCGAGTGGCTCGATGAGCATGCTCATCCCGCGCGGCGGCCGGCCGCTCGTGATGGCGAAGGTGATGCCGGCGTCGCGCATCTCCCGGACCGCCGCCTTGGCCGCGTCGGTCAATACCTTGTCCTGGGTCACCAGCGCACCGTCCACGTCCGCCAGAAACAGACGAATACCGTGTTGGACCTTCATTGCTTTCGCTCCCAGGCGGGAACCACCGAGCGCCAGGACCGGTCGCCATCGCGCGCCAGCAGTTCGTCGGCGGCTTTCGGACCGTCGCTGCCGGAACTCATAATTGGGAAAGTCCGCCTGTTTCGCCGCCCAGGCATCAAGCACGGGTTGGACCACGCGCCAGGCTTGCTCCACCATGTCGGCACGCATGAACAGCGTCGGGTCTCCGATCATCACGTCGTAGAGCAGCGTCTCGTACCCCGGCATTCGCCTCTTTCGGGAACCAGTCATTGTAATGGAAGTCCATGTTGACGGAGGCGAGCTCCATGACCGGTCCCGGGCGCTTGACATCGAACTGCAGGGAGACTCCCTCGCCCGGGGCGATGTGCAGCACCAGCCAGTTGGGCGACAAGGCATCGACGGGCGTGTCCTGAAACGGCGCGTAGGGCGCCTGCTTGAAGCGGATCGCGATCTCCGTCAGGCGGTGCGACATGTGCTTGCCGGTACGGATGAAGAATGGCACGCCGGCCCAGCGCCAATTGTCGATCTCGAGTTGCATCGCGACATACGTCTCGACGTTCGAATCGCCCGCGACGTTCGGCTCCTTCCGATAGGCGTTCACTGGCTTGCCCAGCACCGCGCCGGGCCCGTACTGACCGCGTACCGCCCGGGCCGGCTTGACCGAGGGCATCGCGGCGAACACTTCCGCCTTCTTCGTGCGGACTGAAGCGGCGTCGAAGCCCGTGGGCGGCTCCATCGCGACCAGCGACAACAACGTGAAGACGTGGTTCGGCACCATGTCACGCAGGGCGCCGGTCACCTCGTAGAACTTGCCGCGCTGCTCGACGCCCACCGTCTCCGCGGCGGTGATTTGCACGTGATCGATCCTCTCGCGATTCCAGATCGGCTCGAACATCCCGTTGGCGAAGCGGAGCGCCATGATGTTCTGCACCGTCTCCTTTCCGAGGAAGTGGTCGATCCGGAAGATCTGGTCCTCGCGGAGGGTGCGCAGGATACGGGCGTTCAGCTCGCGGGCCGAGTCGAGGCCATGGCCGAACGGCTTCTCGATCACCACCCGGCGCCAGAATTTGGCCTTGCCGTCCTGTTCCGGCGTCTCCACCAGCTTGGCCTCGCCCAGCTTGTCCACCACCACCCCGAAGAACCGGTCGGCGACGGCGAGGTAGAAGATCACGTTTCCCGCGGTATCATGCTTGCCCGCTTCCGCCTCCAGATGCGCGCCAAGCTTCCCATACAGGCCGGCATCGTTCAGGTCGCCCTGGACGTAAGACATCTTCTCCGCGAGCCGGTTCCACGCGGCCTCGTCGATCTGCTCCAAGTCGAATTCCGCGCCGGCGTCGCCGACGAAGCTCTTCAGCATGTCGTGGAGATGATCGCGCCAGCTCTCCGCGGTTCCCTCAGCCCGGTCCACGCCGATCAGCGCGAATTTGTCGGGCAGCACTTTGGTGCGCGAGAGATTGTAGAGCGCCGGCACGACCAGGCGCTTGGTCAGATCGCCGCCGGCACCGAAGATCACCATGGCGCAGGGATCGGCCGGACGGGGCTGGCGCCGCGGTGGCGCCGCGATCACCTGGGGTCTCCGAGGCGTCGAGACCGGCGGGTCGTCCGGCATGGCGCTACTCCGCCGCCTTGGGAACCGCGGCGTTCGCCTGCGCCTCCGCCGGTTTCCGTTCGGGGTCGATCGGTTCGTTGCCCTCGATGTGGCCACCGAAGCCGAAACGCATGGCCGAAAGCAGCTTCTCTCCGAACGTGTGCTCCTCGCGCGAGCGGAACCGGGCGTAGAGCGCCGCCGACAGCACGTTGGCCGGCACCGCCTCCTCGATCGCCGCCTCGATGGTCCAGCGCCCCTCGCCGGAATCCTGAACGAAGCCGGAGAAGCCCGCGAGTGAGCCATCCTTGGCCAGCGCGGCGGCGGCGAGGTCGAGCAGCCAGGACGAGATCACGCTGCCGCGTCGCCAGACCTCGGCGATCTCGGGCATGTTCAGCGCGAAGCGCTCGTCCGCCGGCAAATCCTCGGAGCTCTTCTTGCGCAGAATGTCGAAGCCCTCCGCATAGGCCGCCATCATTCCGTACTCGATGCCGTTATGGACCATCTTCACGAAGTGCCCGGCGCCATTCGGCCCGGCATGGATGTAGCCGCGCTCGGCCCGCGGATCGTGCGCCTCCCAGCCCGGGGGTGCGCGGGACGTCGCCCAGGCCGGGAGCGAGGGCCGAGAAGATCGGATCGAGGTGATCCACGACATCTTTCGCGCCGCCGATCATCATGCAGTAGCCGCGCTGCATGCCCCAGACGCCGCCGGACGTGCCGCAATCGACGTAGCGGATGCGCTTCTCGGCCAGTTTCCTCGCGCGGCGGATGTCGTCCTTGTAGTAGGAATTGCCGCCATCGATGACGATGTCGTCCGGTGCCAACATGGCGGCGAGATGCTCGACGGTTTCTTCCGTGACCCCGCCGGCGGGCAACATCACCCAGACCACACGCGGCTTCTCACCGAGCGTCTTCACCATCGCCTCCAGCGACCCGACGGCCGTGGCACCCGCCTTGGCCAGCTCCTCACGCGGCTTGGCGTTCGCGTCGAACACCACGCATCGGTGGCCTGCTTTCATCAGGCGTCGAGAGATGTTGCCGCCCATGTGGCCGAGGCCGATCACGCCGATCTGCATCTGGTTCACTCCTTCCGAGGGCGCCCCTACTGGAGCGCCGCGTCCACCGCGCGAGCCAATTCCACGAGCCCCGCGTCCACATCTTTCAGGTGGACGCGGAGCGCGCGTCGCCCGCGTTCCACCAGCACATCGAGGTCGCCGCGCGCTTGCGCCGCCTTCACCACGCCGAAGCTGTAGGAATGGCCAGGCACGTCGATATCGGCCGGATCGTCGCAGGTGATCTGCAGGAACACGCCGGAATTCGGGCCCGCCCTTGTACGCCTGGCCGGTCGAGTGCTGGAAACGCGGCCCGAAGCCGAGACACGTCGCAGCGCGGGTCTTGTCTCGAATGCGCGTGCGCATCGTGGTCAGTGCTTGTGTATGCGCCGCGTCGCGCTGGATGTAGGCAAGCAGCGCCACGTAGTCGCCCCCCTTCCCGCCGGCGTGGACACGGCCGAGATGGCTCCTCAGATAGCCGGCCAGCGTGTTGTGCTGGCCGAGTTCGCCCGCGTTGCGCGGATCCGCGTAGAGGGCCAGGCCGTTCTCGCGGAACACCGGCTCCTCCTTGGGCAGGGTGTGCGACTTCTCGTATTCGTCGGTTAGCGCGCGCGCCTTGTCCTTGCTTGCCTCGACGTCCGGCTGGTCGAACGGGTCGATGCCGATGATGGAACCAGCAACGGCGGTGGCGATCTCCCAGCGGAAGAATTCCTGGCTGATATGCCACGTGTCGCGCAGGCTGATCCGCACCACCGGATGGCCGGCGCGCTCCAGCGCATCCAATGCCCGACGCTCGGACGGATCCAGATGCCCGGCCGGCTCCAGATAGACGAAGAAACGGTCGCTGCCGTAGTGGTCCGGCGTGGTGAGCGGCTCCCCGGCGAGCGGGATCAGTCCACGCCCCTGCTTGCCCGTGCTCTCCGCCAGAAGCTGCTCCAGCCAGGCGCCGAGATCGCCTATGCGAGGTGAGGCAATGATCGTTACCTTGTCGCGGCCGAACCGCGTCGCCGCGACGCCCATCGCGACCCCGAGTTGTACGCCCGGGTTCTCTTCAGGCGGAACGTCGGGGCCACAGGACCGCATCATCGGCTGCGCCGTCCTCAGCAGGCGTTCGTAGTCCAGTCCGATGGAAGCGGCTGGAACCAGGCCGAACTTCGACAGCACCGAATAACGCCCCCCGATCGAGGGCACGCCATGAAAGATGTGCGCGAATTGGAGCTGCTTCGCCTTGCGTTCCAGTGGCGAGCCAGGATCGGTCACCGCGGCGAAATGCGCGCCGACGTCGCGTGCTCCCACGACCGAGCGGACGCGGTCGAAAAAGTATGCCAGAAAGATGTTGGGTTCGAGGGTGCTGCCGGATTTGGAGGAGACGATGAACATTGTCTTGGGCAGGTCGACCGCGTGCTCGATCGCCTTGATCTGCATGGGATCGGTGCTGTCCAGCATATGAAAGCGCGGCCAGCCCATGGCGAATTGCTCGTTGAAAGTCTCTCCCAACACTTCGGGGCCCAGGCTTGAGCCACCCATCCCGAGCAGGACGACGTCGGTAAACCCAGCCGATTTCACCGCCCTCGCAAAACCGCGCAGCTGGTCCAGATCGTCCAGTTCCTGGTCCGACGACGCGCAGCCAACCGACCCATTTGTCTTCGTCGGTCCCGGCCCACAGCAACTTGTCCCCGGCCCAGAGTCGCCGCACGAGTCCGCCGGCGCGCCAGGCCTCCATCTCGTTTTCGAAAGCCTTCTTCATCTCCGCGGAGCCGGGCCGCACCTCGAAACTGGGGCTGTCGCCCTCAACCAAGGTGCGGCGGCGGCGGGCAATGGTGCCAAACAGCTTGTCGAACGCGTCGGCGAACTGGCTGCACCCCTTCCTTCACCAACTGTCCTGTTACCGCGCTCAGCGAAATCCCGTGCCGCTCCAACTCGTCCAAGCGTCGCACGCGCGCCGTCCAGGTCCTGCTCGATCGCGTCCGCCTTCACCTCGCCGTGATCGCGGAACGCGTCCATCGTCGCCGGCGGGATGGTGTCCACGGTGTCGCGGCCAATGAGCGCCTCGACATACATCGTGTCCTTGTACGCCGGGCTCTTCGTGCTGGTGGACGCCCACAGCAGGCGTTGCGTCTTGGCGCCCGAGGCCGCCAACGCCTGCCAACGCGGGCCCGCGAACAGCGCCTTGTAGCGCGAGTAGGCGATTTTCGCATTGGCGATTCCTGCCTTGCCGCGCAGCCGGTCCGCCACCTGCGTGTCGCCGAGCTGCTCGAGCCGCTTGTCGATCGCGACGTCGATGCGGCTTACGAAGATGCTGGCGACGCTGCCGATCCTGGAGACGTCCCCACCGCTGCGCTTCAGGTCCTCGAGCCCGCTGATGTAAGCGTCTACCACCTGCTCGTAGACGTCGACGCGCGAAGAGCAGCGTGATGTTGATGTTGAGCCCGCGCCCGATCAATTGACGGATGGCGGGAATGCCGGCCGGGGTGGCCGGCACCTTCACCATCAGATTGGGACGATCCACCGCCGCCCATAGCCGCACAGCCTCGCCCACCGTGGCGTCGGTGTCGTTGGCCAGGTAGGGCGAGCACTCGAGGCTGATATAGCCATCCCGGCCGAGGGTCTGATCGTAGACCTGGCGCAACACGTCGGCGCCAGCGCGGATGTCGGCGATCGCCAGATGCTCGTAGATCGCGGTTATGCCGTGGTCCGCCTCTGCCTGGAACTGCTTCAGAGCGTCCGAGTACTCCTCGGTCTCGCCGATGGCCTTCTCGAAGATCGAAGGGTTCGAGGTAACACCCTTGAGGCCGTCGTTGCTCGACCAAGTCGCGCAACCCGCCGGTGGCGATCAAACTGCGCTTCAGATAATCCAGCCAGGGCGACTGACCGCACGCTTCGAGCTGCTTGAGCGGATTCATTCTGCCGTCTCCCCGGGGCTGCGTCGGCTGCCGCTTCGCCGCGCCAACAGCTTTTCGTGGATGAAGCCGAGCCCCGGCCCATGGCGGCAGGCTGACGCTCGTCATCGGGCGTACCCGATGTTGCGAGACACGACCGGCGGAGCATTCGCGCTGGCGTAGCACTCACGCTGCGCCTCGGTCCGCCCGAACGCAGCCCAGGCCAGACACACCACCCAGCCAACCAACGTCCAGCCGAGTAGCAGATTAATCAGGAAGAACAGCTCGTTGCTGTCGAGACGCCTGTTCTGCGCGATTAACCACGGCAGGAACATGTGCCTTTTCCGCGCGATCAACCACGGCAAGAAATAGAGCACGAAGCACAGGACGAAAATCAGGACGAGAATAAAGCTTTCGATCATTGTCCGCCCCCATCAGGAGCATCGGCGAACGCCGTATGTCGCTCGAGAGCAGCGCGGCAGTGGCAGTCAGCACTAGCTTTTTCATGATGTCGTTAACCCTCCGCCTCTTTACAGTCACGATGCTTACGCCGGTGGGCCGGGCGGCGCCCTGCGACATCCGAAGCAGCATCATATGCGGTGTCGTGTTCGCGGCGGCAGGCCCGGAAACTACTCAGGCTCACGCGCCACAATAATTCCGGTATCAGGGGCGACGTCCTCGCGGGCTTTCCGATTGGCCCCCCGCGGCTGTGTTTGCCGCGTAACCGCGACCCCACGAGCCAAGCCGGCCCTGTGGGGATTTTTGTCCGCGACCCGTTAAGCGGGTGCCTGACGATTATCCGGTTCATGGATCAGTCGGCGGTCGGTTGGTACGGCATCCTTCCAGACGACGCGGAGCGCCGGCCCAGCAAGGAGTTCGTGCTCCTCGCCCGCCACGATCAGCTTCAACGCTTCCCCCTCTTCCAGCGTTGCGCTAGAGTAGATTCCCCTGCTGCTCGATCCGAATCTTGATTCGGCGGCCGCGCCATTGGACGCAAAACCCCAAGCTGCTCCAGCGTGCGGGCAGCTGCGGCGTGAAAGCCATTGCATCGTCCAGCAGCGAGAGCCCTGCGAAGCCGAACACCACCACCTGCCATAAGCCGCCGAAAGCCGCGATATGCACTCCGCCCGCGCTCCGTGCGGCGGTGCCCGCAAGGTCAATGGATGCGGCTTCGCGGAAATAGTGCAGTGCGAGTTCGGTATCGCCAAATCGAGCGGCGACCAGCGCGTGCATGGCAGGGCTGAGCGAGCTGGCGTGGTCACAGCGCGGCTCATAATACCGGAAATTCGCGAGCATGCTCTGTCGATCGAATTCTTCTGGAAGCAACGCCATCAGCGCCACGACGTCGGCCTGCTTGATCACCTGAGATCGCTGCGTCCGCTCTCGACCCAGCACGACATCCATCGGTGTCACGCGACCCGCGTACTGGGCAAGGTCGATGTCATCGAGCTCGAAGAAGCCGGCAAACTGCTCGATCAGTCCGGTTCGGGCGTCGAGCCCGGTCGCGAGCGTCTCAGCGGCCCTTCCCCATTCTTCCAGTTCCGCGTCGTCGAGTGCGAGGCGGTCTGCGACATCGGCCCAGCGCTCGGGCCACCGCGCACGCAGCAACGCCGCGACCTGGGTCGCACGCCTGATGTTCCACCGCGCCATCACGTTGGTGAAAGCGTTGTCGTCAATGTGCGTGTGGTACTCATCTGGCCCCTCGACGCCGCGGATATGACGCTGGCCGTCCGCTTCAGGCTGCGCGCGGCTGGTCCAGAATCGCGCCGTCTCGAAGAGGGTCTCGGCCCCGGCATCGAGCAGGAACCCGTCATCCCCAGTTGCCCGCCAATAGTTCCACACCGCATAGGCGACGTCGGCACTGATATGTTCTTCCTCTTTCCCGCTGAGTACCTTGACAGTCGCGCCGTCGGCACTGATGGCCTCGTCGGGAGCGCTCTCCTCGCCACCTGTCGCGGACTCCCAGGCATAAAAGGCGCCTCGCCAACCCATCCGCGCCGCCTTGGTCCTTGCGCCGGCCAGTCCGTGGTAGCGGTACATGAGCAGTGCTCGGGCCGCTTCGGGCCAGGTCAGCGTGTAGAAGGGCAACAGGAATATCTCAGTGTCCCAGAACACGTGGCCACGATAGTCGTCGCCAGTTAACGCCCGAGCACCGATGGAAACGCGTTCATCAGCCGGGTTCGCCGCGCTGTTCAGATGGTAAGCCGCGAATCGGAGCGCTTGTTGTGCCGCCGTGTCGCCGTCCACCTCGACGTCACTGCAACGCCAACGCTTGTCCCAGGCCGCTTCGTGCTGCTTGGTCACCGCGCGCCAGCCGAGCCGTCGCGCGTTCCCGAGTGTTTCCTGGGCGACAGGGCCAGGATCGTCACCGACGTTATCGCCGCGTGCGAAGCCAACCAGCCGCTCAAAGCAGGCTATCTGCCCACGTGTGGACCTCCAACGCCACTGCCATCGACGTTTGTCGAGTACCTCTCGGCGCAAGATCGCGGCCGTCGAGTTTCAGAGCTGTCGCGGTTGCCATCGCGAGGCTCTTTCCAGAGTGCCTGGTACGCCAGACGCCGAGCTCAGGCACGAGTCGCATGTGCTCCAGCGTCCTGGCTGGCACCGCGCACGACGCTTCCAGCGTGATCTCGGCAGTCCCGCCGAACTCAAGATGGAGCAGCTGTAGTCCGACTCCGCGGCTGACAAGCGAGACCAACCGGATGGAGCGCACTCCCGCGACCGCGCCATCGGCCTCCGGAGCGTGCCACCTGCTGAGCAGCGCGCCTCGCTTCATATCGAGTGTCCGACAATACGAGGTCATGTCGGCAGGGCGTTGGAGCAGCGGCTCGCCATTCACCAGGATGGTGACTCTCGCCCAGTCTGGCGCCGGCACCAGAGCCGGTCTGCGCGGCACGATATTCGGGGTGTCGAAAAGTCCGGCCACGTACGTGCGCGGCCAGGTCACCCAGACATGCTCGTCGCTTATCGTCGGGACACCTCGAACCCCGAGGAAGCCGTTGCCGACGGTAAAACGGGACTCAATCCCCCGCTCGCGCAGAGGATCATAGCCGTGCTCATGAACCATCCAGGCAGGATCAGCGGCAAACTCTAATATGTCGTCCATTCGTCGTCCCGCTCAGATCGGCCGACGACGGAGGCGTCGATTCGCCAGTTCGTCGACGGCGACCTCATCGAGGTTGTTGACGACCAAGTCGGCGCCCGCTGTTCTCAGCAGGGCCGCGTCATGAACTCGGGCGACTCCCAAGCCCACCATCCCGCCCGCGCGGGCCGCCTTGATGCCGGCCGGCGCGTCCTCGACCACGAAGCAGCGTCCGGGCGCGATTCCGAGCTCCGAGGCAGCAAGGAGGAAGATCTCTGGGTCCGGCTTGCCGTGCCGCAGGTCGCGACCACAGACATTGACGCTGAAAACATCGAGCAGGTTCTCCCCGGGGCCGAATCGGATGAGCTGCATCATCCGGTTGGCGTTCTTGGACGACGACGCAACCGCCATTCGCAACCCCAGAGTTCTGACGACATGGACGAAACGGATTGCGTCGGGGAAGGCTGTGAAGCTCCTGGTCGCTATCAACTCCTCAAGCCGCTTCTGTTTTCGCTCGGCATAAGGAACCGCCTGCCTCTCGGCATCCGGCACACCCAACTGTTCCAGAGCGGCGCGCGCGCCGCTGAGGCGCGGCTTGCCCGCGACATACTTTTGGTAGATTTCAGGAGTGAAGCGGCCCGGCGCGGCGAAGCCACGAAGAGCCTCTCGCCAAGCGCGCTCGTGCGGCGAGGCAAGGAGGACGCCATCGACGTCGAAGATCGCCGCGTCGAGCGGCGAGCGCCCGTCGCAACCGCTCTCTTCCGACGTGTCGGATCGGGCCGGGTCCACGGCGAGGTCCTCAAGTTCTCCCATGCCGAACTCTCTCCCGTCCTGACCCTCCGGCTGCCCGAACACTCACCACGGGTGCGAGGTGCCTATATCGAGACGCGCGAGCGGCGCGACGGCCACCGGCGGGCATAGGCGGCTGCGCGGACAATTGGGCGCGCCCGCGGGGGGCGGCCGCCCCCCATGCAGAACAGGATGCCGAGTCGACCTCTGGTTCGCCACTGTCTTCTCCATCCAGGAAGTCCCGTCGCCCACGGCCGCGGTAGGCTCACGGGACGCTCGCAGTGTTCTAGGCGCGCCCGTGCCATCATGGGCGGCATCGGGTTCGCAGCGGCAGACCCGGAAACTACTCAGGCCAGCTCCGCGCGATCGCGACGTTAAATCACCGCGCGGCGCGTGCTGCCAACGCGATCGCGGGATCGATCGCGCACGGTATCCCCCGCGCCAACTGCCAGGTTTCCGTTAAGCCTAGTGGGTGCTCGCGAACGCCGCCGCCTGAGTAGTTTCCGAGGCTACGCAGGCCGCCCGTCCGAAATTATGAACACTCGAATAGGGGCAAGGACTGGACGGTTGACGGCATCGATCGAGGGCTCCGATCCAGCAGCTAGCGTTAGCTCGCAGCACTGAGAACATATTCGGCGCGAGGACGATGGAAAAAACAGCTCTCGTGTGGCCCCTGCTCGTTTACTCCGCCGCCGTCGTTGCTCTGGTCGCCCTCATGACCGGGCTCTCCTACGTCTTGGGGCAAAGACACACGAGCAAGGCGACGGTCCAGCCGTTCGAAGTCCGGGATCGTCACCGTCGGATACGCGCGATTCCGCTTTCCCATGAAGTTCTACCTCGTCGCGATGTTCTTCGTGATCTTCGACCTCGAGACGGTGTTCATATTCGCCTGGGCCATCGCGTTCCGCGAAGTCGGTTGGACCGGATATATCGAGATGCTGGTGTTCGTTGGGGTCCTCGTCGCTGCATTGATCTATCTGTGGCGACTGGGAGCTCTGGACTGGCGACCACGGGGGGCGAGCCTTCGCTCCTTCCGCCGGAGTTGACCGGCGTGCGCTGGCGGTTGAGCAGGCCAGACCCCGGTGAAACCGGCTCCTCGTTCGAGGAAGCGATCCGACGATCCCTGATCCTGACGCGGCTGCAGGATATCGTCTCCTGGGGACAAAAGAATTCCATCTGGCCGCTGAACTTCGGTCTTTCCTGCTGCTACGTCGAGATGGCGGCCGCGTTCACCAGCAAATACGACATCGCGCGTTTCGGCGCGGAGGTATTCCGCGCCACCCCCCGCGAAGCCGACCTGATCGTCATCTCGGGCACGGTGTTCCTCAAGATGGCCCCCGTCATCAAGCGCCTCTACGACCAGATGATGGAACCTCGCTGGGTCATCTCGATGGGTTCCTGCGCGAATTCGGGAGGAATGTACGACATTTACAGCGTCGTGCAGGGTGTCGACAGCTTTCTCCCGGTCGATGTTTACGTCCCCGGCTGTCCCCCGCGCCCGGATGTCCTGCTCGAGGGTCTCATCCTCCTGCAGCAGGCGATCGGCAAGGAACGCCGTCCATTGAGCTGGACGATCGGAGCGCAGGGCGTGCAACGCCCGGCCCATCCGAGCCTGCGCGATCTCAAACGGCCGGAACGGCAACGGTCCACGGACCTGCGCAGTCCGGATGGCGTCTAGAAGATGCTCGATGATCTCCCTGGCGTTGAGACCGCCTCCACCGTCGGGCGCGAACTGGCGGACCATTTTGGCGCGGCTCCCTTCGTGGCGCAGCCGACCCGCGACGGAATTCCGACGCTCTGGGTCGCGAGCGACGATGCGCACCGCGTTCTGGACTTTCTCAAAGCCGGAATCGAGCGGCCGTACCGCACGCTCTTCGACCTCACCGCCATCGACGAGCGCCAGCGGTCCCACAGAGAGAGCCAGCCGGCGAGCGATTTCACCGTCGTCTACCACCTGCTCTCCTACGAGCGAAACGCGGACGTTCGCATCAAGGTGGCGCTCGTCGGTGCGGCATGTTCGCTCGCCACGGTGACGGATCTCTGGCCTGCCGCGGACTGGTACGAGTGCGAGGTCTGGGACATGTTCGGCATCGGCTTCGAGGGACACCCGCACTTGCGGCGCATCCTCATGCCTCCGACCTGGCACGGCCACCCGTTGCGGAAGGATCATCCGGCCCGCGCCACGGAAGCAGGCCTGTTCGAACTGCCACCCACGAAGGAAGACATCGAACAGGACGCGTTGCGGTTCAGGCCCGAAGACTGGGGATTGCAGCGGCGCGGCGAGACCGACGAGTTCATGTTCCTCAACCTGGGTCCGCACCATCCGAGCGTGCATGGTGTGTTTCGCATCGTGCTGCAACTCGACGGCGAGGACATCGTCAACGCCGTTCCCGATATCGGCTATCACCATCGCGGTGCCGAGAAGATGGGGGAGCGCCAGTCCTGGCACACCTACATCCCCTATACCGATCGGATCGACTACCTCGGCGGAGTGATGAACAACCTGCCGTACGTGCTCGCGGTCGAGAAGCTGGCCGGGATCGAGGTGCCGGACCGGGTCAAGGTGATCCGCGTCATGCTGGCGGAGCTGTTCCGGATCATCAGCCATCTGGTGTTCTACGGCACCATGGCCCAGGACGTCGGCGCGATGTCGCCGGTGTTCTTCATGTTCACCGACCGCGAGCGCGCCTTCGAGATCATCGAGGCCATCTGCGGATTCCGCATGCATCCGAGCTGGTTCCGCATCGGCGGCCTGGCGCAGGATCTGCCGCTCGGATGGGAGCGGCTGGTACGCGAGTTCCTCGACTACATGCCGGCGCGGCTGAACGAGTACGACAAGCTCGTCATGAAGAACCGCATCTTCAAGCGGCGTACCCAAGGGGTCGGCGCCTACAGCCTGGACCAGGCGATCGAGTGGGGCGCGACCGGCCCCGGCCTCAGGGCATGCGGGTTCGAGTGGGACTATCGAAAGAAGCGGCCCTATTCCGGGTATGAGCAATTCGAGTTCGACATCCCCACCGGCGATCATGGCGACTGCTATGACCGCACCGCCGTGCGCGTCGAGGAGATGCGACAAAGCCTGCGCATCGTCGGACAATGCCTCAAGAACATGCCGGAAGGGTCCTACAAGGCGCGGCATCCGCTGACGACGCCGCCGCTCAAGGACCATACGATGCATGACATCGAGACCCTCATCACGCACTTCCTCAATGTGAGCTGGGGACCCGTGATCCCTCCGGGAGAGGCCAGCGTCTGCATCGAGGCCACCAAGGGCCTGAACAGCTACTACCTGATCAGCGACGGCGACACGATGTCGTACCGGACTCGCATCCGTACGCCCTCGTTCCCGCACCTGCAGATGATCCCGCTGATGTGCCGGGGCTCGATGGTGCCTAACTTGATCGCGGTCCTCGGTAGCATCGACTTCGTGATGGCCGATGTCGACCGCTGAGGGAACCGACCGGCTGACGCCGGCCGAGAGCGAGGAGATCGCGGCCCTCGCCGGCCATTACGAGAGCCGGCGCGGGGCCTGCATCGAGGCGCTCCGTATCGTGCAGCGCGCGCATCGGTGGATATCGGACGAGAACCTCGATGAGATAGCTCGTATCCTCGAGATGTCGCCCGACGAGTTGGACGGTGTCGCGACGTTCTATAACCTGATCTTCCGCCGACCGGTCGGGCGTCACGTCATCCTGGTCTGCGACAGCATCTCCTGCTGGATCATGGGCTATGAGGCGCTGTGGGACCGCATTCAGGCCGAGCTCGGAATCCGCTGGGGAGAAACCACCGCCGACGGCCGGTTCACCGTCCTGCCGATCGTGTGCCTCGGCGCCTGCGATCACGCGCCGACCATCATGATCGACGAGGACCTCCATCGCGACCTCGATCCGGATCAACTCGATCTGGTGCTGGAGAGATACCCATGAGCGGCGAGGCGATGGAGCGCCCACTGACCCGGAATATACGCCCCAGCGACGAGCCCTTGTGGATCGAGGCCTATACCCGCGCCGGCGGCTACGCGGCGGTGCGCAAGGCCCTCGGCGACATGACGCCGCAGGCGGTGATCGACGAGGTGACGGCGTCCAAGCTGCGCGGGCGCGGCGGCGCGGGCTTTCCGACCGGGCGGAAGTGGAGCCTGGAACGGTCCGCCGACCACGCCTCGCCGCGGAAATACCTGGTGGTCAACGCCGACGAAATGGAGCCGGGCACCTTCAAGGACCGGCTGCTGATGGAGGGCGACCCGCACCAGCTGGTCGAAGGCACCATCGTCAGCGCCTTCGCGGTGCAGGCGGACGTGGCCTACATCTTTCTCCGCGCCGAATACACGCTTGCCGGGCGGCGCCTGCAACGTGCGATCGACGAAGCGACCGCCAAGGGCTACCTCGGCAAGAACATCCTGGGATCGGGTTTCGACCTGGAACTCCATTTGCACCGCAGCGCCGGCCGCTACATCTGCGGCGACGAGACGGCGATGCTCACCGCGCTGGAAGGAAAGCGCGCGATCCCCAGGGCGAAGCCGCCCTATCCGCAGATCAGCGGGCTGTGGGGGAAACCGACCGTCGTCAACAATGTCGAGACCCTGGCCAACGTGCCGCACATCGTCAATCGCGGCGCCTCCTGGTTCCGCGGCCTGGCGCACGGCCAAGACGGCGGCACCAAGATCTATGGCGCGAGCGGCCGCGTGAAGCGCCCGGGGGCCTGGGAGCTGCCGATGGGCACGACAGTTCGGGAAATCCTCGAGGAGCACGCGGGAGGCATGCGCGACGGCTATGCCCTGCGTGCCTTTCTGCCGGGTGGCGCCTCGACCCGATTCCTCGCCGAGGAGCATCTCGACGTCGCCATGGATTTCGATTCCGTCGAGAAGGCCGGAAGCCGCCTTGGCACCGGCACGATGATCATTGTCGATGATAAGACCTGCCCGGTCGCGGTGCTGCACAATCTGGAGCACTTCTTCGCCCAGGAATCCTGCGGCTGGTGCACGCCTTGTCGGGATGGGTTGCCGTGGGTGGAACGGCTCCTGGCGGCGATCGAGGCCGGCAAGGGCGAGGCTCGCGACATGGAGATCCTCGCCATGCACGCCGACTTTCTCGGCCCCGGTCGGACATTCTGCGCGCTCGCTCCCGGCGCGATGGAGCCGCTCGGAAGCGGCTTGAAATGCTTCCGCGAAGAGTTTGAGCGTCATATTGAACTCAAACGCTGTCCCTGGAGGTAGCGGATGCCGACGATCAGCATCGACGGCAAGAGCTACGAGGTGACAGCCGGGAACAATCTTCTCCACGCCTGCCTCTCCTTGGGCTTCGATCTTCCGTATTTCTGCTGGCATCCGGCGATGGGGTCGGTTGGCGCCTGGCTCCGGCAATGCGCGGGCGGCTCGTCATGGCGTGCATGATCGCGGCCGAAGACCACACCCGCATCTCGATCGCCGACCCCGAGGCAGTGAAGTTCCGCGCCAGCGGCATCGAGTGGGTGATGACCAACCATCCGCACGACTGCCCGGTCTGCGAAGAGGGTGGCGAATGCCATCTCCAGGACATGACGGTCATGACCGGGCACGCCTACCGTCGATACCGGTTCAAGAAGCGCACCCACCGCAACCAGTATCTGGGTCCCTTCATCACCCACGAGATGAACCGGTGCATCGCCTGCTACCGCTGCACGCGGTTCTATCGCGACTACGCCGGCGGGCGCGACTTCGACGTTTTCGCCGCCCACAATCACGTCTATTTCGGGCGCCATGAGGATGGCGTCCTGGAGAGCGACTTCAGCGGCAATCTGGCCGAGGTCTGCCCGACCGGCGTATTCGACGACAAGACGCTCACGGAGTTCTACGATCGCAAATGGGATCTGCGCGGGACACCGTCTGTGTGCGTCCATTGCGGCCTCGGCTGCAACACGACGCCGAACGAGCGCTACGGAAAAGTCCGGCGCATCCTCAACCGCTTCAACGGCGAGGTGAACGGCTACTTCCTGTGCGATCGCGGCCGGTTTGGCTACGGGTTCGTCAACAGCGATCACCGGATCCGCCAACCCCTGCAGCGGTTCAGCCGCGGCGATGAACTTGCGCCGGCATCGAAGGCCGAGGCGCTGGGCCGCCTGGAGGAGATCCTGGCGGAGGGTGTCACGGCGATCGGGATCGGCTCGCCGCGCGCCTCGCTCGAGGCGAATTTCGCGCTCCGGGAATTGGTCGGCGCCGAGCACTTCCACCTCGGGCTGTCGGAGAGCGATCAGGCGCTGCTCGCCCTGATCGTGGACATCCAGCGGGACGGCCCGGCACGCGGCCCGTCGCTCAAGGATGCCGAGCGGGCCGATGCGGTGCTGGTGCTCGGTGAGGACGTGCCCGACACCGCGCCGCGCCTTGCCTTGAGCCTCCGCCAGGCGGTACGCCGGAAGGCCTTCGAGATCGCCGAGAAGCTCGGGATCCCGAGTTGGCACGATACCGGTGTGCGCAACGTGGCGCCGCATGAGCGAAGTCCGCTCTTCGTCGCCACTCCGGACACGACACGGCTCGACGACGTGGCGACCCGAACCTTCCGAGCGGCGCCCGACGATCTAGCGCGGCTCGGTTTCGCCGTGGCGCATGAGTTGGACTCCACGGCGCCTTCGGTTCCCGGCCTACCGGAGGACGTCGGCCCGCTCGCGCGCGACATTGCGTGCGCGCTCAGGGAGGCGAAACGACCGCTCGTCGTGGCCGGCACCGGCTGCGCCAGTGCGGCGGTGATCAAGGCGGCGGCCAATGTCGCCTCGGCCCTGTGCGGTGCCGGTCATGCCGCGGAGCTGTGCCTGACAGTGCCGGAATGCAACAGCCTGGGTCTCGGTCTGATGGGCGGTGGGAGGTTGGCCGACGCGTTTCAGGCCGTCGAAGAAGGTACGGCAGAGGTGGTCGTCGTGCTTGAGAACGATCTCTACAGGCGCGCCGAGCGCGCGAGGGTCGACCGCTGCTTCGCCCGCGCGCGCCATCTCATCGTCATCGATCACCTGCTGCACGACACCGCTCGCCGGGCGGGGGTCGTGCTGCCGGCCGGTACCTTCGCCGAGGCCGACGGGACGCTGGTGAGCAATGAGGGCCGGGCCCAGCGCTTCTTCCAGCTTCTCGTGCCGGAAGGCGCGATCCAGGAGAGCTGGCGCTGGCTGCGCGATGCCCTGCACGCGACAGGCCGTGCGCCCGAGCCGCCCTGGGCGCGCATGGACGACGTGACCGCTTCATGCGCCAAGGCCCTACCGGCGCTCGCGGCAATCCCGCGAGCGGCGCCGACCGCGGATTTTCGCATCAACGGCGCCAAGATCAGTCGCGAGTTGCGCCGATACAGCGGCCGAACCTCGATCCATGCAGCCGCCACGGTGCGCGAGCCCAAGCCGCCCGACGATCCCGACACGCCGTTCTTGTACACCATGGAGGGATACTACGGGCCAAGACCGCCGCTGCCCTCCTCGCTCATTCCCTATGTTTGGGCTCCGGCGTGGAACTCCGTGCGAGCCGTCAACAAGTTCCAGGACGAGGTGGGCGGCCCGTTGCGAGGCGGCGATCCCGGTATTCGCCTGATCGAACCATCGCCTGCTGGCGCCACGTCACGCTATTTTGGCGGCGTGCCGGAGGCCTTCGCCGCGCGGCCCGGCGAGTGGCTGGTTGTGCCGCTGCACGAGATCTTCGGCAGCGAAAAATTGAGCCGTTTGGCCCCTGCGGTCGCCGAGCGTGTCCCGTCGCCCTATCTCGCGTTGAACGCGCGGGATGCGGCCGGGCTTGGCGTCGCCGGCGGCGGCACGGTCGTGGTGGGCCTTGGCGCGGCCGTATTGCGCCTGCCGGTCAGGGTGCGGCCAGGTTTGCCCACCGGCGTCGCCGGAATGGCGATCGGGCTTTCGGGAGCGGCCGGCACTGGCTTGCCCGCGTGGGGCAAGGTGACAGCGGCCGGCGACGCCGACGCGGGTAACGCCGGCCATGAATGAACTCGCCCGCGGGATCGCGAATGCGTTCGGCATCCTGATCGTGCTGGTGGGGTTCGCTGCCTTCCTGACCTGGATCGAGCGGCGGCTGCTCGGTTTCTTTCAGGACCGCCTTGGTCCGAATCGGGTCGGTCCGTCCGGCGTCCTTCAGGTGGTGGCCGACATGATCAAGATCCTGTTCAAGGAGGATTGGACCCCGCCGTTCGCGGACCGCGCCGTGTTCGTAGTGGCGCCGGCGATCGTCATGGCAGCGCTGCTGATCGGCTTCGCGGTGATCCCGGTGGCTCCGGGGATCGGCGTCATCAGCTTCAATATCGGGCTGCTGTTCTTCCTCGCGATGGCGTCGCTCGCCGTCTACAGCACCGTGCTCGCCGGCTGGTCCTCGAACAACAAATACTCGCTCCTCGGTGGCGTGCGCGCGGCTGCGCAGATGCTGAGCTATGAAGTGTTCATGGGGCTGTCCCTGGTCGGTGTCGTCCTGATGGCGGGCTCGTTCGACCTCAGGGACATCGTCCAGGCGCAGCGTGGCCTGTGGTACATCGGCCCGCAATTCGTCGGCTTCGTGACGTTTCTCATCGCCGGCATCGCGGAGACCCACCGCCTGCCGTTCGATCTGCCGGAAGCGGAGAACGAGCTGGTCGCGGGCTTCCACACCGAATATTCCGCCATGAAGTTCGGCATCTTCTTCATCGGGGAGTACGTGGGCATCATCCTTATCTCGGCGATGATCGTCACGTTGTTCTTCGGCGGCTGGCTGGGGCCGGTGCTGCCGCCGGTGCTGTGGTTCCTGGTGAAGCTCGCGTTCTTCGTCGGCTTCTTCATCCTGCTGCGCGCGGCGTTGCCACGGCCGCGCTACGACCAACTGATGGCCTATGGCTGGAAAGTCATGTTGCCGCTCTGCTTGCTGAACCTCGTTGTCACCGGCGGCGTCCTGCTCGCCGTTTGATGCCGGAAAGGAAGCGCGATGCTCAGCGACCTTCGGACACTGTGGTACATCTTCCTCCACCTCTTCCGCCGCCCGGTGACTGTGCAGTACCCCGAGCAGAAGCCGTACCTGGCCCCGCGGTTCCGCGGCCGTATCATCCTGTCGCGGGATCCTGACGGCGAGGAGCGATGCGTCGCCTGCTATCTCTGCGCCGCCGCTTGCCCGGTCGACTGCATCGCGCTCCAGAAGACCGAAAACGAGCATGGCCGTTGGTACCCGGAGTTCTTTCGCATCAACTTCTCACGCTGCATCTTCTGCGGCTGGTGCGAAGAGGCGTGTCCGACTTACGCGATCCAGCTCACCCCCGATGTCGAGATGAGCGAATATGAACGGCCCAACCTCGTCTACGAAAAAGAAGACCTGTTGATCAGTGGCCCTGGCAAGTACCCGGGCTATAGTTTCTGGCGCGTCGCCGGCAAGGCGATCGGCGGCAAGGACAAGGGTGAAGCCGAGCGCGAGCAGCCGCCGGTCGACCTGCGCGGGCTGATCCCGTGACGACGCCGCCATGCTAGCCGCGTTCTACATTGCAACCGTCGTTGCGATTCTCTCCACCGCGCTGGTGATCGTCAATGCAAACGTCGTGCATGCGCTGCTCTATCTGGTGATCTCCTTGCTCGCGGTGGCGATCATCTTCTACATCCTCGGCGCCCCGTTCGCCGCCGCGCTCGAAGTCATCGTCTACGCCGGCGCCATCATGGTGCTGTTCGTCTTCGTCGTCATGATGCTCAACCTCGGCAAGGCCGCGATCCGCCAGGAGCGGCAATGGCTGGCGCCCTGGATCTGGGCCGGACCGAGCGGCCTGGCGGCAATTCTTCTGGGCGAACTCATCTATATGCTGTGGCGAGGTCCAGCCCTCGCCTCGGGCGGCACTCTTGTCGGCCCTCGGCAAGTAGGAGCCCTGTTGTTCGGCCCGTACATGCTGGCGGTGGAACTCGCCTCCATGCTGCTGCTCGCGGGTCTGGTCGGTGCCTATCACCTCGGGCGACCGGAGGAGCAAGCGAGGCGATGAACGTTGTTCCCATGCAATATGGGCTGCTGCTGGCGATGGTCCTCTTCGTGCTCGGGACGATCGGCGTCCTGATGCGTCGTGACCTCATCTTCATGCTGATGTCGGTCGAGATCATGTTGAATGCGGCTGGGCTGGCTTTCATCGTCGCCGGCGCGCGCTGGAGCCAGGCCGACGGCCAGGTCATGTTTATCCTCATCCTGGCGCTGGCGGCCGCCGAAGTCTCGGTCGGTTTGGCGCTCATCCTGCGGTTCTACCGTCAGCGTGAGACGCTCGACGCCGACGCGGCAAACCGGATGCGGGGCTGACATGCTCAGCCTCTTGCCACTCGTACCGGCTCTGCCACTCCTCGGCTTCGCCATCCTGTTCGCGTCCGCCGGCGTGCTGGCGAAACGCTGGATCGCCTGGATCGGTGTCGGCTCGGTCGCCATTTCGGCGATCCTGGCGCTGATCGTCATGCTCGCCTTCCTGGGTGCGCCGCAGCCCACAACCGAGATCGTCTGGAGCTGGATCGCGATCGCCGGCTTCACGCCACATGTCGGATTCTACCTTGATGCCCTGTCGGGGCTGATGATGCTGGTCGTTGCCTTCGTCAGCTTCCTCATCCACCTCTACTCCGCCGAGTTCATGAGCGCGGACGAAGGATACAGCCGATACTTCGGCTACATGAACCTGTTCGTCGCGTCGATGCTGATCCTCGTCCTCGCCGACAACCTGCTGTTCCTCTATCTCGGTTGGGAAGGCGTGGGCCTCTGCAGCTACCTGCTGATCGGCTTCTGGTATCGCGACCCAATCAACGGCCTGGCAGCGCGCAAGGCGTTCATCGTCACTCGAGTCGGCGACACGGCGATGGCGATCGGTCTTTTCCTACTCTTCACCGATCTCGGCACGCTCGACATCCAGCCGCTGATGCATCGGGCGGCGCAAACGTGGCCGGTTGGCGCCGGGCCGGCTATCGCGGCGGCGGCGCTGCTGCTCGGCGGGGCAGTCGGCAAGTCGGCGCAATTGCCGTTGCAGACCTGGTTGCCCGACGCCATGGCGGGTCCCACGCCGGTCAGCGCGCTCATCCATGCCGCGACCATGGTGACGGCCGGCGTCTATCTCATCGCCCGCATGCACGTCCTCTACGACCTGGCACCACCCGTTCACACCGCCGTGGCAATCGTCGGCGCGCTGACGCTGCTCCTGGCCGGCTTCAGCGCGCTCAACCAGACCGATCTCAAGCGCATTCTGGCTTACTCGACCATCAGCCAGATCGGCTACATGTTCCTGGCGCTCGGGGTCGGCGCCTGGTCCGCCGCCATCTTCCACTTCATGACCCACGCCTTCTTCAAGGCGCTGCTGTTCCTCGCGGCCGGCGTCGTCGTCCAGCGCCTCGGCGAGGAGCACGATATCTTCAAGATGGGCGGCCTGCGGCAGCGCTTGCCGCTCGCGTTCTGGACCTTCCTCATCGGCAGCATCTCGCTCGCCGCGCTGCCGCTCATCGACGCTGGCTTCTACAGCAAGGACCTCATCCTGTGGGAAGCCTGGTCCGACGGAGCCGCCGGACCGTGGCTCTGGGCCGCCGGGCTGATCGGCGCCCTGTTGACGGCGATCTATATTTTCCGCGCCGTCTTTGTCGTCTTCTTCGGTCCCGTCAAGCTCGTGCCCACGGGAACGACCGGCGCTCGTATCGCCATCCCGTTGGTCGTACTTTCCTTCCTCGCCCTGGTGGGCGGGTTCGTCGAGATCCCACCCTATCTCGGCAACGTGCCGAGCTTTTCCCGGCTGATGCAGTCGGCGTTGCCGGCGCCGGCGACCGCCATGTCGCCCGGATCAAACCTCGAGGCGGCGTTGTCGGCGGTCGCTGCCATCACCGCTTTGCTGGGCGTCGGCATCGCCTATATCGCGTTCCGCCGCCGGCCCACCTTCGTTCAGTCGCTGGTCCAGTCGCCGGCGATGCTGGCGCTGCAGCATTTCTGGGAGAACGATTGGGGGTTCGACTGGCTGTATGACCGGACCCTGGTCCAGCCCTTTCTGTGGTTCGCCCGCGTCGACCAGGCAGATGTCGTCGACAGCTTCTATAGCGGCGTGGCCCTGTTGAGCCGAGCAGCCTATCGGCGGCTCAGCGCTTCGGAGACCGGCCGGGTACGCTGGTACGCGGCGGGCATTGCAAGCGGGTCCGTCGTCCTCATCGCGATCCTGGTGTTCGCATGATCCTGCTCTGGCTTATCCTTACTCCACTCGTCGGCGGCGTGCTGGCGGCGCTAAGCGAGCGGCGCAACAACTTCTGGCCACGTTGGCTCTCGCTTGCTTTCCTGACGGTCGACCTCGTGCTCGTGCTGGTACTATGGGCGGAGCATCGCGGCGCCGTCAGCATCACCACCAACGGGGCATGGCTCGCGAATGTCGATTGGCCCTGGATCCCCCAGCTTGGGATCAGGTTTCACCTCGGCCTCGACGGCCTCAGCCTGCTGCTGATCCTTCTGACCATCGGACTCGGCATGGTGTCGGTGCTCGCGTCCTGGAGCGAGATCACGGAGCAGGTCGGATTTTTCCACTTCAACCTGCTGCTGACCTTGGCGGGTGTCATCGGCGTGTTCCTGGCCCTCGATCTGTTTCTGTTCTTCTTCTTCTGGGAACTGATGCTGGTTCCGATGTACTTTCTGATCGCCGTCTGGGGTCACGAGCACCGGATCTATGCGGCGGTCAAGTTCTTTTTGTTTACCCAGGGAAGCGGGTTGCTGATGTTCGCCGCCATCCTGGCGTTGGCCTTCATCAACTTCCACCAGACCGGCACCTTGACCTTCGACTACTTCGCATTGGCGCGCGCCCGGCTCGATCCGGGGACGGCGATGTGGATCATGCTCGGGTTCTTCGTCGCCTTCGCCGTCAAGCTGCCGGCGGTGCCGTTCCACACCTGGCTGGCCGACGCCCATACCGAAGCGCCCACCGCCGGTAGCGTCATCCTCGCCGGCCTGCTCCTGAAGACCGGCGCTTACGGCTTGCTGCGCTTCGCGGTCCCGCTCTTTCCCGCGGCCTCCGCACGCTTCGCGCCGGTCGCGATGGCGCTCGGCGTCATCGGCATTCTCTATGGCGCGGTGCTCTCCTTCGCTCAGTACCGACATGAAGCGGCTCGTCGCCTACACCAGCGTTAGTCACCTGGGCTTCGTCCTGCTCGGCATCTACGCTTGGAACTCTCTGGCGCTGCAGGGCGCGGTCGTGCAGATGCTGGCGCACGGCCTCAGCACGGGCGCCCTCTTCATCCTGGTCGGCGCGCTACAGGAGCGGCTCCATACCCGCGACATGCGGCGGATCGGCGGGTTGTGGGCGAGCGCACCGCGCATCGGCGCGATCGGCCTGTTCTTCGCCATCGCCTCGCTCGGACTGCCGGGCCTCGGCAATTTCGTCGGCGAGTTCATGGTGCTCTTCGGCACCTACCGCGTCGCCAGCGGGTTCGCGATCGTCGGGACGCTGGGCCTGGTGGTGTCCACCATCTACGCGCTCGTTTTCGTCCAGCGGGTCTTTCATGGCGAGCCTCGAGGAACCACCGCACTGGCCGACTTCTCGTCGCGCCACATGATCATCATGGTGCCGATGATCGTGACCCTCATCTGGCTCGGGCTCTATCCGCAGCCAGCGATCGACACCGCCCGAACCGGCCTCGCGAACCTGCAGCGTGTCGCCGCCTCGGAACGCCCATTGGCGCTCCGGTGATCCATGAACGGTAGCGACCTCATCGCCATCCTCCCGTCCATTGTCGTGGGCGGTACCGTGACGATCGTCATGCTGATGATCGCGTTCCGTCGCCACCATCGGCTGACCGCCGCCGTGTCACTGCTGGGACTCGTGCTGTCCCTGGCCTCCATCTGGCCGGCCAGCACCGTGGAGCCGCGCCAGGTGACAACGCTGTTTGTCATCGACGGCTACGCGCTCTTCTACATGGGGCTCATTTTCGCGGCCAGCATCGCCGTTCTGCTGCTGTCGTACGGCTATTTGGCGACGCGCCCGGAGCCGCCGGGGGAGTTCTACCTGCTCGTGCTGCTGGCGACACTCGGAGCGACCGCGCTGGTCGCGAGCGGGCACTTCGCCTCCTTCTTCCTCGGCCTCGAGACGCTCAGCATCTCACTGCTCGGCCTGATCGCCTATTCTCGGTCCCGTAGGAGGTCCGTCGAGGCCGGCATCAAGTACCTGATCCTGGCCGGAATGTCTTCGGCGCTCCTGCTATTCGGCATGGCCCTGGCCTATGCCCGCCTGGGCACCCTGGAGTTCGCGCGGATCGCCGCGCTGCTGAACACCACCAAGGAGATCCCGCCCGACCTCTATTGGCTGACCGGCCTCGCGCTCATCTTCACCGGGATCGGATTCAAACTGTCAGTCGTGCCCTTCCACATGTGGGCGCCCGATGTCTATGAGGGTGCCCCCGCTCCGGTGGCGGCCTTTGTCGCGGTCGTCTCCAAGGGGGCGATGTTCGCTCTTCTGCTGCGCTATTTTCAGACCACCCACGCCTACGAGTTCGGCCCCGTGCCGCTGATGATCGAGATCGTCGCCATCGCGTCGATATTGGTCGGCAACCTTCTGGCGTTGCTACAGGACAACGTAAAGCGGATCCTGGCGTATTCGTCGATCGCGCATCTCGGCTATCTGCTCGTGGCGCTTCTCGCGGCGGGCGCCTTGCAGATCGAAGCCGTGACCTACTATCTCGTTGCCTATGTCGTGATGACCCTGGGCGCCTTTGGCATCATAACGGTGTTGTCCGCGTCGAGCGGAGAGGCCGAGGTCGAGGCGCTCGGCGACTATCGCGGCCTTATCTGGCAGCGGCCATGGCTTGGCGGCATCTTTGCCGCGATGCTGCTGTCGCTCGCCGGGATACCGTTGACGATGGGGTTCATCGGCAAGTTTTATGCCCTTGCCGCAGGAGTCAGCGTCGCGATGTGGCCCGCGGTCATTGCTCTCATCGTCGGCAGCATCATCGGCCTGTTTTACTATCTGCGCGTTATCGTGGCCATCTGCACGCCTGCCGCGGAGGGCACGACAGCGTATGCCGGTGTCGTGCCCCAGGCAGGGGGTACCACGCTCGCGGCGCTCACCGCGGTGCTGATCTTGCTCGGCATCTATCCGGCGCCGCTGATCCATCTTATCCAGATGACCGCGGTCCAGCTGGCGTTGAGGTAGAGTTCCTGGGGGTCTCCACCTGCAAACTCACCGCGAACTTCACCCGCTAACGCCTCGGCGGCATCGGCTGCTCATTGTCGCCATTGGGCGTTGAGTGATACTCTGAACTTGGGTGAGAGAGTCCTGATAGGGAGCGAAGCAACGTGACAAAACGGTTCAAAGTCGGAGATCATGTCACCTGGAACTCGGAAGCCGGACACGTCAGCGGCAAGATTATCAAGGTGCATACGAAGGATGCCGATTACAAAGGGCATACGCACCATGCGACCGACGACGACCCGCAGTATGAAATCAAGAGCGACAAGACAGATCACGTCGCGATGCACAAAGGCGCCGTGCTGAAACGCGTTACCGACTGAAAGTCGTCCGGCACAACTTTGTCCGACCGCATGACTTATGACACGGCTGGCACCTCCGGCGACACTCCTTCTTGGGCGGCAAGCACCAGGCGGACCAGCTTCGGAAGCGACCTCGTGCCGGTCTTCTTCATGACCGCGGCGCGATGGTTCTCGACCGTGCGCTGATTGATGCCGAGGCGATAGGCAATCTCCTTGTTGGCGTGGCCGGCGATGATCAGGTCCAGGATCTGACGTTCACGGGCGGTGAGCTTGTTGATGCGCGCGACCGCCGCCTGATGCTCCGCGGAACGCTCCGCCGTCTCGCGCGTCTGATTCAGGGCGCGCTGAATGCTGGCGAGCAGTTCGTCGGGGCGGACCGGTTTCTCGATGAAATCGATAGCGCCCGCTTTCATCGCGTGCACCGCGGTTGTCACATCGCCGTATCCGGTGAGCATGATCGTCGGTAGCTGGTGGTCCTCGGCCTTGAGCCGTTCCAACAGCGCGACTCCACTCAGGCCGGGCAGCCGGGCATCGACCACGAGACATCCGGTGCGGCTCGGCCGGTACTCCTGTAGAAATGTCTCGGCGTTTGCGAAGACCTCGACTGGCTGTCCTGCCGCCTGAAGCAGCCGCTCCATCGCCCCGCGCAACGCGTCGTCGTCGTCGATGACAAAGACCGTGGGCGTTTGCGAGCTTTCGGCCGGGCCAGCCGGGCCCGGGGCGCTTGGCGGGGCGTCCGGCCTGCGTGACTTGCTAAGGATGCGCTGAACAAGATTGGTCAGCGTGTCCGACTTTGCCGGCTTGTTGAGCTGTGCGCATCCCAGCCGTGCGATCTCGCGCGAGGTCTCGGTCGAGATGTCGCCAGTCAGGATGATGACCGGGGTCTCCCGGCGAAGCGTCTGGCGCAGCCGGGCCGTGACCTGAAGGCCGGTGAGACCACCCGGCAGATTATAGCCGGCGACGATGATGTCCGGCTGGATCGCACCTCGAGTTGCAACAGCGCGAGCGCCGCCCTGCCATCCGCGGCCGAAGCCGTCCGGTGGCCCTCGGCGGTAAGAAGGAGCTCCACTGCGCGACACACCGAGGGATCGTCCTCAATAACCAGGATCGAACCGCTGTAGATCTCGGCTTTGCCGACCTCTCCATGCAGCGAACGCGGCGACCGCTCTGGGTCGTCGTGCCCCAATGGCACCTCGACCCTAAATACTGAGCCTCTGCCCGGGCAGGAGCGGACATCGATGGCATGGCCCAGAAGATTGCCGAGGTGCTGTGCGATGGCCAGACCGAGGCCGAGGCCACGGGTACGCTCCTGGGTGGGATTTTCCAGCTGGCGGAATTCCTCGAAGATTGACCGAAGTTGCCCCTCGGGGATGCCGATGCCGGTGTCCCAAACCTCGATATGCACTTTGTCGCCTCGCCGACGGCAACCAAGCAAGACCTTTCCCCGTTTCGTGTACTTCATCGCGTTCGAGACCAGGTTGCGGACCATCTCCGCGAGCAGGCGTTGGTCGCTCCGCACGCTTAGGCCGCTGCGAACAACCCGCCAGCCGAGCCCATTGACCTCGGCCTGATAGGCGAACTCAGTCCTCAGTTGCTGGAATACGTGATCGAGCGGGAACGTGACCGCTTCCCAGCGCACGATGCCGGCTTCCAGCTGGTTGATATCGAGAAGCGTGTTCAGCATGCTCGACATCGCTCCCAGCGCCTCGTCAAGCTTCGCTACCAGCCCCAGGGCGTCCTCGTCATCGAGCTTCTTCGCAAGCACTCCTTGCACGAAACTCATCGTCTGCAACGGTTGTCGCAGGTCGTGGCTGGCAGCGGCCAGGAAGCGTGACTTGCCGAGATTGGCTTGGTCCGCCTGCAATCTAGCTGTCTGCAACTGTTCCTCGGCCCGTTTGCGCTCGGTGATGTCCTCGATCGCCACCAGGACCTCCCGTCTCCCGAGAGGCTTCTCTTGGATCTGCTGGGCATCAAGCAGGAGTGCCCGCCGACCAAGCGGCGGAACCTCGATCTCGACTTCATAGTCAGTCACAGCCGCCTCGCTGGATCGGATCAGGTCGAGAAAGCCGCGTAACCCTGGGATATCGAGATGAGGCGGATCGGCAGCCCAAAGGGGCCGCCCGACGGTTTTCTCGGGCTCGGTCGCAAAGACCCGGTAGAAGGAGCGGCTGGCAGAAATGACATGAAGATCGTCATCGAGCACGACCAGCGGCTGGCGGATGGTATCGATGATGCTGTCCGAATAAGCGCGGGCTTCCTGGATCTCCCGTTCAGCCGCCTTCCTTTCGGAGATGTCGGTGAACGTGAGGACCACGCCCTCGACACCGTCGTCGTGCGTGCGGTACGGCAAGATTTCGCTGAATGTAGCAGGCGCCGCTCTCGATGCCAATTTCACGTCTGATCGGCTCGGACCCCGCGAGCACCGTTCGGGCATCGGCCAGAAGACCGCGTTGGGGGAAACGGCGCGTGAGGTCAGCCAGTGGCCGGCCGACATCGGATGCGATGATGCTGAAGAGCGCCTTCGCGGCTGGCGTGAACAGGCGAATGGTTAGGTTTGCGTCCAGGATGACCATCGCGACGTCGGAGCTGTTCAACATGTTCCGAAGGTCGTTGGAGGTGGCACGTTGGCGCCCGATCGTCTCGTGAAGCTGGCCGTTGAGGGCAGTCAGTTCCTCGTTGAGCGACTGGAGTTCCTCCTTTGAGGTCTCCAACTCCTCGTTGGTGGACCGGTACTCCTCGTTTACAGACATGGCTTCTTCGTTGATCGCCTTCAGCTGCTCGTTGGCGAGCTCGAGTTCGCGCACGGTGCTCTCAAGCTCCTTTCGGGTCGCCTCGAGTTCACGTTGCAGCTCCGCGATTTGCGCCGCATCGGCCGGCGGCGCGTCCGTTTGTTCAGGTCGGTTGTCGCGCTCGATCTCGTCCACGAAGCTGACCAGCAACAAATCCTGACCGTCGCCCTGTAGCGGCTGGACCACGATGCTGACCGCGACGGAGCGCCCCTCGCGGTTGACGCGCGCACCAGCGACGACGGTTCGCGCCCGGCTTTGGATCGCCTGCCGGATCGCCGCCCCGAGCTTGCTACCCAGACCCTCGCGCGCCATCGCGAGCAGGTCTCCGGTGGCCTCACCCGGGGCCACTCGCAGATAACGGTCGGTCGGCCCGAGGTAGAAAAGACCCGCGCGTTTGTGGTTAATCAGGACCGATGCCGGTGCGTACGCCTCAAGGAGCACACGCTGCGAGAGTTCCGCGAGACTGGCGCTCTGCGACACGGTCTGCCGCGGAGGCCAACGCAGCTGCCCGCCAGCACGGCTGTCCATCGGAAGTCTGACTTTGTCCAGTCGGCCGCCGCCGATGTGTCGATAGACCCCGTACTTCTTCGAGAGCGGCTCGAAGCCCTCGGCAGCACTGCCCACCGTCTCGGACGTGCCGAGAAGCAGGATGCCGCCCGGGCGGACAGCGAAGTGGAAATGCGAGAGAAGGCTAGCCTGAGCCTCGGGCTGCAAATAGATCAGTAGGTTACGGCAGGAGAGGAGATCGACCCGCGAGAAGGGCGCATGCGCAAGCAGGTCGTGGACAGCGAAGACCACGGTGTCGCGCAGCTCGCGGACCACCCTGTAGCTGTGATCCTCCTGGACAAAGAAGCGACCCAGTCGTTCCGACGATATCTGTGACTGGATCGTGTCGGGATAGAGGCCGTCGCGCGCGAAAACCACCGCCGCTTCATCGGCATCGGACGCGAATATTTGCAGTTTGATGTTCCGCTTCGTTGCGGCAATCTCCTCGAGGAAGAGCATGGCGAGGGAGTAGGCTTCCTCGCCCGTGCTGCAACCCGGCACCCAGACGCGGAGCGGTCGGTCTGGACTCTGGCCGCGCACCAGATCGGGGACGATCGTCCGGGCCAGCAGAGCGAAGACCTCCTCGTCGCGGAAAAAGCTCGTGACGTGGATGAGCAGGTCCTTGGCGAGGAGCTCAAGCTCGCGCGAGTCCTCCCGCAGGAGCTTTAGATAACGAGTGGTGTCCTCGATGGTCGCCACAGCCATCCGCCGCTCGATGCGCCGGCTGAGGGTGCCCCGCTTGTAGAGGGCGAAATCATGCGGCGTGCTCGCGCGCAGCAGGTCGATGATTTCGGTCAGCCCGGCCTGCCTGTCGGTGCCAGGCGCCGAGCCCATACGTAGGGGCTCGGAACGGCTCTCCTGGTCGTACTTGGCAAGCGCCTCGGCGATCCCGGCCGCCGAGAGCACAAGGTCTACGGCGCTGGTCGCAATGGCGCTCTTGGGCATACCGTCGAAGGCGGCCTCCTCCGGGTTCTGGGCGATGACGAGACCGCCCTTCGCCTTGACTGCCGTGAGTTCGAGACTGCCATCGTCGCCGGTACCCGAGAGGACGGCACAGATGGCGCGACTTCCGCACTCGTCAGCCAGCGAGCGCAGGAAATGGTCGAACGGCATGCGCGCGCCGTGGCGCTCCCGCGGTCCCGAGAGGCGGAGTGCGCCGCCCCGGATCGAGAGGAATACTCCCGGCGGAATCACATAGACATGATCCTGCTCGACTGGCATCCCGTCCGCTGCCTGGACGACCCGCATCGGCGTATGGTCGGCCAGCAGATCAACGAGCATGCTGTCGTGCGTCGGCTCGAGGTGTTGGATCAAGACGAAGGCCATCCCGATCGCGCCCGGAAGCGCGTCGAACAGCTTCCTGAAAGCTTCGAGACCGCCAGCGGATGCTCCCAGTCCGACAACGGCAAAATCGTAGGATGCCGCCGCGGTACTCGCCTCCTCGACGATAGGTATTGGCGTAGGTCCGTCCCGGTGGGGCTGCCCCGGTCGCCAGTGGCGAGCCGGCGCCGTTCGCGTCTCCTTCCTGCCTACCATCAGAGGCGGGAGGTCACGCCGTTGCCACGATGGCCGGCGTCGCCGCACTTATAGCGCCGGGCCGGTTCGAAAGAGATTGCGCCACCAAGGTCCGCGCCGTCGGCCAGGCCACCACGGCTCGCTCGAGTATTTTCCGGCGCCACTGTCAGCAACCTCCTACCTGCGTGCTCGCCAGCATCGCGGCCGCCTGCCGCCAGACAAAAGCTTCAATCAGGTATCGCCAGTCGGGCGGGCACGCCATCCTTGCCCTGGCTACTCGAGTTATCGGTTAATGTGGTCCGCCTCGCTGATCGTGGATGAGTTCCGGCCACGGGAGCCTGGGAAGGCCCGGGCGTGTCGAAGTTGAGCCGGCACCGCAACCCGCATCGACGCCGCTGGCCGACCATGGGACGATGCTAACGCCACGCGGGGGAGAGTTCCTTGATCTGGATCAATTTCTTTGAGTGCGGCGTCCGCCACATCTCCCCTTGCGCCGGAGCAGGTGTTGGGCAACATGGCGTTAGTCTTGATACTTAGGGTTTAGCTTCCCGATGCCTTCTCATCCGGCGCGTGCCGTTGTTTCGCGACCATCTATGTTTGGAATACCTTTTGCCGAGACCGGAAACGGGAGCGCGGTTGAGCTTCTGTCGGAAGAAGACCAGGATCGATTGGTCGTAATTTCGAGTTTGGTTCGGTTCCGCCGCAATACGGTTGTGTACGCTGAGGGCAGCCGCTCGAATTTCATCTATAACATCGTCGGCGGGGTTGTGGAAACCTATGGTGTCCTGCCCACCGGAGACCGGCGCATTTCAGCATTTTTCTTTCCTAGAGACTTGCTGGGACTCAGCGAAAATGGCCGATATACGGGAACGGCGCAAACGGTGACCGCCGTAACAGCCTACCGAATTCCACTCGACGGTCTCACGAACCTGCTCCGGCGAGACCCGCAGCTGGACTTCCACTTCCTCTGCAAGCTGTGTCACGAACTTCGTGAAGCGCAGCGCCACGCGATCGCGCTCGCCCTTCGCGAGATCGGAGGGAAACTCGCGAAGTTCCTGCTTCTTCTTGATCGGCATAGCCCCTCACCCGCCGAGCAACCGAACCACGTCGAGATACCGATGACCCGCCACGACATCGCGGATTTCGTCGGCTTGACCGTCGAATCCGTAAGCCGCGCTCTCCATACTCTGGAGAAAGATGGCCTCATCATGCGACATGGCCCTCGGGTTATTGAAATACTGAACAGGAAACAACTCGAACGCAAGGCGGGATAAAACTGAACTCGCTCTGAGAGGCACAGGGGTCGCGGCTCGGCGTCAACCAGCGCCCACGCTTCGGGGCACACCACGGCTGCCCCGTCGGACCCGGGTGATCTGACGTGACCTCGCGGACGTTGGATCGGTTTGTCCACTCTAGCGACAAGACGGCGCGACAGCGATGCCATCCGCCTCGGTACTCTCCGCATTGAAGAGAAAGCGAACGACAGGGCGTTCGCAGCGGGGGCCACGCGGGCCGACTGTCGAGAGGGTTTTGCCGATAGCCGCGAGAGCCTCGCGCCCGCAACGCCGCGGCTATGATGAGTAGTTTCCGGCCCTATCGCCAGCGCTACGAAACCCGGTATGGCTGGGCCTTGCGGACACAGCCGGGCGGAGACCTTACGGTCCCGAAGAGTTCGCCACGGTTGGGACGACGAGCCTCCGTCCGCCTCGATCCTACCTGCTTTCACCAACGCGCAACGGCTCGGCGCATTTCATTCTCCGGCGAGCGAAGGGGAGAAGGCCTCCGTGAAAGACACCCGGGACGCGCTGAGGGTGGCGCGCGGGAGTGACGGCAAGCTGGTCGCCCGGCCGCTGTCGCCCCATGTGCAAAGCTATCGCTGGCCGGTGAGCATGGTGCTCTCGATCAGCCATCGCATCACCGGTGTCGGCCTATCGGTCGGTACGCTACTCATGACCTGGTGGCTCATCGCCGCCGCGACATCGGACTCCGCCTTCGCGACGGTGCAGAGCTTCCTCGGCTCGGGGTTCGGAGTGTTTCTGCTGCTGGGCTGGAGCGCGGCTCTGTTGCTGCATCTGTTCCAGGGAATCCGCCATCTGGTGTGGGATGCAGGGTGGGGGTTTGGTCCCTTGGCCCAGCAGGAGCCTGTTCGCATTAGCTTCGAAAGCCGGACCTACCGCACCTCGGGGTGGGCACTCATCATCGTGACGATCGCGGCGGCGTTGGTCGTGTGGGTCGTCGGATTCCTGGTGTGGTGAAGGCGAGCGACATGCCATCTCCGGACGACGCTCCTCGCGTCGATATCATGCGCTCCCAGCTCAAGCTTGCACGCGGCCTCGGCTCAGCGCGGTCCGGGTCCGGCGCTTGGGTGGCGGAGCGGATGACAGCCATCGCGCTAGTGCCGCTGGCGATCTGGTTCATCGTCTCCGTCATCAGCCTTGAAGGAACGACCCGGGCCGGCATGATCGACTGGCTGCATGCGCCGGTGCCGCTGGTGTTGCTGCTGTGCCTGATCGTCGCGACATTCTGGCACATGGAACTCGGCCTGCGCGTGGTTGTCGAGGACTACGTCCAGAACGAGGCGATTTGCATTGTGATGCTGTTGTTTCAGCGCGGCCTCTGCATCGTCGCCGCGCTGCTCTGCATCATCGCGGCGCTGCGTTTGGGCCTCTGAGGAGGAGTTATGGACGCGATCGCCACGCCATCGCGCGCCGCCTATGGCTTCATCGACCACACCTACGACGTCGTGGTAGTCGGCGCCGGCGGGTCCGGGTTGCGCGCGACACTCGGCATGGGCGCGGCCGGCCTGCAGACGGCCTGCATCACAAAGGTATTCCCGACACGCAGCCACACCGTCGCCGCGCAAGGCGGCATCGGCGCCGCGCTTGGCAACATGGGGCCGGATGACTGGCGCTGGCACATGTACGACACCGTGAAGGGGTCGGACTGGCTCGGCGATCAGGACGCGATCGAGTACATGTGCCGCGAGGCGATCCCGGCGGTGTACGAGCTGGAGCATTTCGGCGTGCCGTTCAGCCGCACCGAGGACGGCCGCATCTACCAGCGCCCGTTCGGCGGCCACATGAAGGAATACGGCAAGGAGCCGGCGATGCGCGCCTGCGCCGCCGCGGACAAGACCGGGCATGCGATCCTGCACACGCTTTATCAGCAGTGCCTCAAGCACGACGTGGAGTTCTTCGTCGAATACTTCGCTCTCGACCTCATCATGGACGACGAGGGCGGGTGCCGGGGCGTGACCGCCTGGTGTCTGGAGGACGGCACCATGCATCGCTTCCGAGCGCAGACCGTGGTGATGGCGACCGGCGGGTATGGGCGCGCCTATCTCTCCTGCACCTCGGCGCACACCTGCACCGGCGACGGCAACGGCATGGTCCTGCGCGCCGACCTGCCGTGCCAGGACATGGAGTTCGTGCAGTTCCACCCCACTGGGATCTTCCCCGCCGGCTGCCTGATCACCGAGGGCGCGCGCGGCGAGGGTGGGTACCTGACCAATTCGGAGGGCGAGCGATTCATGGAACGCTACGCGCCGACCGCCAAGGACCTTGCCTCGCGCGACGTCGTCTCCCGCTCCATGACCATCGAGATCAACCAGGGACGCGGCTGCGGGCCGAACAAGGACCACATTCTGCTGCATCTGGAGCATCTCAGCGCTGCCATGCTGCACGAGCGGCTGCCCGGCATCTCCGAGACGGCCGAGGTGTTCGCCGGCGTCGATGTGACGAAGGACCCAATCCCGGTGCTACCGACCGTTCATTACAACATGGGCGGCATCCCGACGAATTATCACGGTGAGGTGCTGGCCCCAACTGCGGCCGACCCCGACGCGGTGGTGTCTGGCCTGATGGCGGTGGGCGAGTGCGCCTGCGTCTCGGTCCATGGCGCCAATCGGCTCGGCACCAACTCGCTGCTCGATCTGGTGGTGTTCGGCCGCGCCGCCGCGCATCGAGCGGCTGAGGTCCTGAGCTCCGGCGCCGCCCAGGCCCCGCTCCCGCCAAACGCCGGCAAGGCGGCGCTCGATCGGTTCGATCGCATGCGATACGCAAACGGGTCCATCCGGGTAGCCCAGCTGCGAAAAGACATGCAGCGGACAATGCAAACCCATGCTGCGGTGTTTCGCACCAGCGCCAGCCTGGCCGTAGGCGTGGTCAGAATGCGCGATCTGTGGGCAGCGCTGGACGACGTGTCGGTGTCCGATCACAGCCTGATCTGGAACAGCGACCTGGTGGAGGCGCTGGAGCTACAGAATTTGATGGGTAACGCCATGGCCACGCTGGTCGGTGCGCAGGCCCGCCACGAAAGCCGCGGCGCGCACGCCAACGACGATTTTCCGGAGCGCGACGACACCAACTGGCTGAAGCATACGCTGGCCTGGTGCGACGATGCGGGCGACGTGCGGCTCGATTCCCGCCCGGTGCGGATGCGGACCCTGACGAACGAGGTATCCGTATTTCCACCGAAGGAGCGCGTCTACTGAAACCGAAGAAGAACCAAAATGGTCAAATTCAATCTTCCCGCCAACAGCCGTGTCCGCCAGGGCCGTATCTTCAAGGCCTCCCCGAATGCCGATCGCGTGCGCGTTTTCAAGGTCTACCGCTGGAACCCCGATGACGGGCGGAACCCTCGCTGGGACACCTACGAATTGGACCTGGACGAGACCGGGCCGATGGTCCTGGACGCGCTTATCAAGATCAAGGACGAGATCGACTCGACCCTCACCTTCCGCCGCTCCTGCCGGGAGGGCATCTGCGGGTCGTGCGCGATGAACATCGACGGCACCAACAGGCTCGCCTGCCTCAAGCCGATCGAGAACATCAAGGGCCCGGTGCGGATCGCGCCACTGATGCACATGGCGGTGGTCAAGGACCTCGTCCCCGATCTGACGCAACCCTTCGCGCAGTACCGCGCCATCGAGCCCTGGTTGAAGGCCGACACCCCCGCCCCACCCGACCGAGAGCGGCTGCAATCCAAGAAGGAGCGCACCCAAATCGACGGATTATGGGAGTGCATCCTGTGCTTCTGCTGCACGGCAGGCTGTCCGAGCTGGTGGTGGAATGGCGACCGGTTTCTCGGCCCTGCCGTGCTGCTCCAGGCGTACCGCTGGATCGCCGATTCGCGCGACGAGTTGACCGGCGATCGGTTGGACGCGCTGGAAGACCCATTCAAGCTCTATCGCTGCCACACGATTATGAACTGCACCGACACCTGCCCGAAGGGGCTCAACCCCGGCAAGGCGATCGGGGCGATCAAGCAATTGATCGTGGAGCGTCAGGTCTGAAAGGGGCTCTCCACGAGCAAACCCAACGCCCCAAAACCGGAGCACCTTGCTGTACGGCTCATCGCCCTTCACTTGGGAGAACTTGCCAACACGCGAGTGCACGGAGCCCATGCCCACGGGCATGGCGATGAACCCGCCGGCAACAGCCATCCTCGTCGAAAGGAACGTAACGTGCATGAAAGCCATACAGCTGGGTCGGGCGTCGCGACAGCGGCGAACGACGTGTCGTTAGACGGCGCTCCCGGGGTGTCCTTCCTGGAGGCCCAGGACTGGGACGGCCGGCCCGCCAACCCGGAGTTGAGCGGTTGGTACTGGTTGGCTCGCCAGAACGGCCCCGACCTGCGTCACGCAGCTTGGTACTGGTGCGACAAGTGCCACCAATGGGAGGTCGAACCTGACCTCTCATTCAGCGCGGCACAGACCGCAATAGACGGCTGGCGAATTCTTGCACCGACGGCTCCGCCGGAATCGGCAGAATGCTGACGCACTCTCCACCAGCGGTAAGGAGCCAGGCGATGTCGAACTGTTCTGGGCACTTGAATGTGGCGCGACGGCTGCGGTGGGCGATCTCGCTTTCCCGACGCCCATCCGCCACCATCCGCCAGGGTGACACTGCGCTCGGGCCGCCGCGAGCGACAGGACCGATTGCGTCGCGATGCAAAGAGGCACGGGCCTGAAAGAGATGCACACCTGAGACTCCCATTGTTGACGGTCCCAAGCATATTGATCAGCGACGAGAGTTCACGGCAGGGCACCGTCAACTTGTGGAACCTGACGCGCTCTTTGCCATGGTCGGGGGCACGCACGATCACGGCGGAACGACAGGACAGGTGATCTCGGCCCAGGTCTCGAAGGCTCGCATCCGGCTTCTCGATACTGAACGGCGGTGACGTGATCGCGGCGGAGGTGGAAGAGGTTGTTGATCGGGTCGTGGGCTGACAGGAACCGCTGCGCTTGGCCAGGCGACTTGAACCGTTTCATTTGTCGCTCTCGTCGTCGGGTCGGCTGATGCGAGTTTTCCGCCATGTTGTTCAGGCCCTTGTGGCGGCGGTGCTCGACGCTGGGCATCAGCTCCCCCTTCGCGGCGCTGTAGCTCGCCAGCTTATCGGTAATCATCACACGAGGCGCTCGGCCCTGGCGCTTCAGAAGCTTGCGCAGCAGCCGCTTGGCGGCCCGTTTGTCACGCCGGCTTTGGACCAGGACATCAAGCACGATGCCTCTTTGATCGACGGCCCGCCACAGCCAGTGCGTCACGCCGGCGATCTTGAGCACGATCTCATCGAGGTGCCACTTGTCACCAGCGCAAGGCAGTCTGCGACGGATCTGGTTGGCAAATGCCTGGCCGAACTTGCGCGCCCATTGCCGCACGGTCTCGTGGCTGACCACGACGCCCCGTGCTGCCAGCACCTCCTCGACCATGCGCAGGCCGAGCGGGAAGCGGAAGTACAGCCATATGGCGTGGCTGATAATCTCGGCCGGGAACCGATAGCCGGCGTAGCGGGAGCGGACGGCTGCTCTCATCCCACCCGACTATCCGTCCCGATCCGCCCCAGCAAGCCGGCCGTTCACCAAGTTGACGGTGCCATGCCGTGTGTTGAAAGGAACCGCTGCGCCGGCGTTGTCAGGTTGTTGAGCATTGGGCAGTGAGAGGCCCTTCGGGTATCGATCAAGCGTTCTACAAAGCACTCGCGCCGCGCCACATGCTGAAGGCCTGATCGCGAGCGGCACGGTGTTCGGTCGCGGGAAGAAGGTGGCGGCGGAGTTGGAACAGATTGTGAATTCGGCTATGGGCGGAGAGGAAACGCTGCGCTTGCCGAGCCGATTTGAAACGCTGCATCTGTCGCTCGCGTCTCCGGGTCGGCTGGTGTGAAGCTTCCGCGCGGTTGTTGAGATAGCGGCTTTGCCGATGTTCGCCGCCGGGCATGGCCTCGCGCCTTGTCGCGCCGTAGCTCTTCAGCTTGTCGGTCACGAGCACGCGCGGCGCATAGCGCAAGCCCCCCAGCAGTTTGCGGAAGAACCGCTTGGCGGCTCTTGCGTTCGTCGGCTCTGCACGAGGATGTCGAGGACGTGGCCATCCTGGTCGATTGCTCGCCACAGATAATGAACCTTGCCGCGGATGCGAATGAATACCTCGCCGAGGAACCCTTTGTCGCCAGGGCGCGGACGGCGGCGCTTCAGTGTCGCGGCGAACAATTTGGCCGAAGCGCTGGCCCCACGCGCGGATGCTCTCGTAGCTGACCACGATGCCGCGCTCCGCCGGGAGCAGCTCGACATCGCGCAGGCTCAGACTGAAGCAGTGGTAGAGGCAAAACGGCGTGCTGGATGATCTCGCGCGGGAAGCGAAAAGCCGCGGTATGGACTTGACGTCGGGTTCATGCTTTGGAAGCTGCCACGTCATGACAAGCCGCACCAACCTGACAACGCCATCAGAGGAGCTCGCGATCGCACTAGCTAAGCGCGCGAAGGCCGAGGGGATCACCCAGAAACAGGTCATCACCCGCGCGTTGGCCACAGCTGGTCTCCCGGTGGACGCTCTCGATCTCGAGGACCGCTCGCCCAAGCGGCGGAGTGCAGCATGAGTGAACTCTACGACGCCGACATCCTGAGCTGGTCGGAACAGCAGTCCGAACTGCTGCGCCGGCTCGCGGCGGGCGAGCGCGTCAACGACGCCGAGCTCGACTGGCCAAACATCATTGAGGAGATCGAGAGCGTGGGCCGGAGTGACCTCTACGCGGTCGAGTCACTGCTGACCAACGCGCTTGCGCACTACCTCAAGCTAATATCTTGGCCGAACACAAATGCGGTCCGAGCCTGGGAGAAGGAGCTGCGCGTGTTCCGACGGCAGGCGCGCAGGCGCTTCGCCCCATCCATGCGCCAGAAGATCGACCTGGCCCAACTCTATGCGGACGCGCGGGACTTGCAGCCGGAGGCGATCGACGGTCAACCGCCGCTGCCGATCCTGGATGCCTGTCCGGTGACACTCGACGAGCTGCTGAGCGACAAATAGCGCCCGGCCGGATCCGAATCGAAGGGGCAATGCCAAGTTTTAACTGCTGACGCGACGCGTTCGGGCCAGATTGTTGAGAGTGGCAGGGTCAAACCGCTCGATGGGCGCACGTCTCCTGCTGCCAAACGCGGAACGCCCTCGCGCGAGCGCGCCGGTAGACGCCTGCCGCCATCAGATGGCGACGTGGACGGAAGTGGCCGTAGATGATGCGGTGCGCTGAGAGAAACCGCTGCGCCTGTCCAGGCGACTTGAACCGTTGCACCTGCCGCTCCCGTCGTCGTGTCGGCCGATGTGAGTTTTCCGCTCGATTGTTGAGGTAGCGGCTCTGCCGGTGTCGCACGCCTGGCAGGACCTCGCGCTGGGCAACGCCATAGCTGCGGAGGCCGTCGGTCACGAGGCGTCGGGGCCGGAACTTCAGCCCTCGCAACAGGCGTTTGAAGAAGCGCTTCGCTGCCCGCGCGTTCCGTCGATCCTGAACCAGAATGTCGAGCACGACGCCGCGCTGGTCGCTCGCCCGCCATAGATAGTGCAGCTCGCCGTTGATCCGGACGAATACCTCGTCCAGGTGCCATATATTGTGCCGTCCACAGACATCATTTCAATGCTCGTAACACAGCATTAACGACGTGATCGCGAACTCGAACGCGCTCCTTTGCCGGTCATAAGCGTCACTGACCGCGCCATGGAGAGGCGTCGTGTCCGCGCGCTCACATACGCGGTCGATTGGCGTAACACCATGCACGGCCTCGTGTGACCGATCCCAGTTGTAGTGGTGCGTCCCGATAGCGAGCTGCTCGGTATATCCGGAGCCCATTCCTCAGTTGATGCTCAGCACCATCCTTTCGATGTTCCGTGCGGAATCCGAATCAGGGTCTTGGTCTCGCCGAAAAGCGGAATTCCCAGATAGATGCGCGCCATGAGCACGTCAGCGGATTTGAGCTGAGCTGAGACATTGTATGTCTTCCCATCGTCCGGGTTGTAGAACCGGCCGCCTCCCCAGCGCTGCGGGCCTGTGGGGCGTAGATCCCAAAGGATGGTCAGGCCACAGAGACGACGCTGCCGCAGCGTCGGATCCGGATTATTCTTGTCACGGTCCAGTTGACCCTGAGGGTCGCGGGGAATCTGCAACCAAAGGATCCGCCCGCACAGCAGACCGGCACAGCTGTAGATTTGCACGGCCACTCTCGCCTCCATGAGCCATACGCCCTGCGGAACGGCTGCCCTGGAGGTTGTGTGAGAAAGCGCGAGAAGAGTGAGCGCCGCTATCAGCAGGACAGCGCAATCCATCCGGCGATGCAGCGAGCACGACCAGACGGAATGCCTTCTCCCTCCCGCCCCGGCAGGCATGCGATCGACCGTCCGCGCCATGAACCCTCCCCCTTGCGGCGGGGGCGCCATACAGCTGCCCTGCCCCGGCATTCAAGCACATCTACTGAATAGACTGTGCCGTCATGGTTTGCTTCCCAGCCTGACGCCAATTCGGCGAACTTATCGCATGGTGGGCAACGCTCTCCGCAGGGCTGCTGGCGTATGACGGGTCAGGTCGCGACCGTCCTGAGTGCAGAATTCATATGTGGACATCGGGTAATCGCGGCCGGAGCTTGAAGCTCTCATAGTGCTGCGATCCGGGCTTTGTCGCTCGGCGGCTCGCACATGGGAGACGGCTCGATGGCCCGATTTGTTGGATTGGACGTTTCACGGAAGCTGACTTCGATCTGCGTTGTTGACGACACCGGCCGCCGAGTTTGGCGTGGCCAATGCGCAACCGACCCTGGGCAGATTGCGCGGGTGGTCAGGGGGCATGCGGGAGACGATGCGAGGATCGGGATCGAGACTGGGCCGATGACGCCATGGCTCGTGCATGAACTGCGCGCGCAAGGCATCGACATCACCTGTCTCGACGCCAAGCACGCGAGTGCTGCGCTCAAGATGCAGATGAACAAGACCGACCAGAACGACGCCGAGGGGCTGGCGCAGATCATGCGCACCGGATGGTATCGGTCTGTGCACGTGAAGTCGCTCGACGCTCATCGGACGCGTTCCTTGCTGGGCGCCCGGGCGCAGCTCGTCGGCATGACAACCCGTCTGTCAAACCATATCCGGGGCTTGCTCAAGACGTTCGGCCTGCTGCCTGGAGCGATGCGCGGCCTGCCTTTCGACCGACGCGTCGAGGCGCTGCTCGCCGACCGAGACGACCTGGCGCCGATCGCCCGGCCCATGCTGATGGCCTGGCGGCAGTTGCGCGAGCAGATTGCCGCCTTCGACAAAGAGGTGCGGGCGTTAGCAAAGAAGGACCCGACCTGTCGCCGGTTGATGAGTGTGCCCGGCATCGGGGTCGTGTCCGTGCTGGCCTATGTCAGCACCGTTGAAAACCCGGCGCGGTTTGCGCGCTCGCGATCTGTCGGCGCGCACATGGGGCTGACGCCGCGACAGTATGGCTGAGAAACCCTGACGAGATCCACTCGCGTCAGAAGCCGGCGCGAGGACGAGTTGCCCACTGGGGCGAGGGTACAGGCCTAGCTGCGAGGGAGGCCGTTGGGCCGCGCGGCTTCCGCGTGAGCCCGTTGTGGACATTGCAGCGCCTGTGCTTCGGACCAGATGTTGCGGCGGCACACGCCGACCGCGGAGAGAACCGTGACCCCGGCCAGGCAACAAGGGTAGAACAAAAAAACCATTGACGCAGAAGGCGCGATTAGAGAACGGCCCCTGCGTGCACGGAGTTTCGCGGCTGCTCTGGCGAGATGATCAGGTGCAGTCATATGTCCGGCCTCTGGCGCGGTGCATGTGGCCGCCGGCCCTGATGGAGTTCGCTGACTGGGTCCCCATCAAGACTCCGTGCTGCGTTGCGCCTTGAATTACCCGGGTCTTCCCAATCCGCGGCTCGACCGCTCGCCAGTCTGCGGGATGTCGAGCTGATCCTGGCCGAGCGTGGCGTAGCAGTGACCCACGAGAGCATCCGAAACTGGTGCCGGAAGTTCGGCGCTGACTTCGCCCGGCGGCTGCGCCGACGGCGACCCAAACCAGGGGATATATGGCACCCGGACGAGGTGTTCGTCCGGATCAACGGCGAGCTGCACTATCTATGTCGCGCGATCGACCAGCGCGGCGTCGTGCTCGACATTCTGGTTCAGGATCGACGGAACGCGCGGGCAGGCGAAGCGCTTGCGATGGCGTTGACGCGGATTTGTTGCCGCGCCCATTCGAGCGCCAGCGCCTTGGTCATCTGGATCACGCCCGCCTTCGAAATCGCGCAGGGCGCGACACCGCCCGCGACGCGCAGGCCCAGGATGGAGGCTATGTTGACGATGCTGCCCGAAATCTGATGCCGCACCATGCGCCGCGCCGGCCGCTGCGCCGCCAGCCAGGCGCCTTTCAGATTCGTATCCATGACCCGGGTCCAGCCGGCCTCGTCGATCTCGAGCGCGGCACGCGCCTCGGTCACGCCCGCGTTGTTGACGAGACGGCAACCGGGCCGAATGCCGCCTCCGCATGGTCGAGCGTGCGCTCCACGCTGTCGGCATCGGTCAGGTCCATCACCACAGCGGCCGCCTCGCCGTTGGCGGCGCGAATTGCGCGACGCCGGCGGCCAGCGCCTCCGTCCGCCGGGTGGTGAGCGACACGCGGGCTCCGCCCTCCGCCAGGACGCGCGCGAAATGCTTCCCGACCCGCTCGATGCGCCTGTCACCAGCACTTGGCTTCCGTCGAGATCGAAGATACCAGCCACGACCTATCCTCCCGGCCCATAAGGGCCTCGATCCGGGCCCACCACAATCGGACCTTCGTCCAGACCAGGATCGAGCGCCCCTCCGCCCTCGTCGAGATAACTCCGGTAGGGGCGCCGTCGTGATCGTCAGCGTGTCGCCCTCCAGCTCGAAGAAGCGGGTCTGGTCGGTTCCCATCCAGCTCTGGTTCCAGGGGATGTCGATGTGGTGGATCACTTTCCTGCCACCGAGCGTGTACGTCCCGGCATAGGCGGCCATGGAGCCGAGAAGCTGGACGCCCTCTTCTTCCGTCGGAACGACATCCCGCGGCGCTGCGCGGTCATGCCGGACGAAGATCGCGTACATTCGCCCGTCCGGGGCATAACCGAGATAGCGATGACCTCGCGGACATAGGATTGCAGCCTCCAGGTCCCGAGAACGGGATTATCGAACGGCTCAGGACCAGACTCGCTCCTCCCCGCCGCGCGTCTGCTTTCTCCAGACGGCGTGCAGGGGGACATTGTATGTCCGAGATGCCGTCCAGGTGACAAGGTTCTGTTGCAGACGCCGAACTGGGACCCCCGGGCTGCGACCATGGAGGCGACCATGGCCGGCAGCGGATTTCCGCTCCTGTCATCCGCACCCGGCCACGAGGATCGAGACACTCGCCACCGAGAACACATGCGACATCAGGATGGCGCCGGAGGTGACGCCCGGCTTGATGCCGTAGAGCTGCGCGATCATGAACGGCCCCGATCCGATCGGCGCGCGCTCAGCAGCACTGCCGCATGCGACCAGAGCGGCGGGACGTCCAATACGGCGGGACGTCCAATACATAGAACGCGAGCAGGGCGGTAATGCCTGGCTGGACCAGCAGTTTCAGGGCCACGAGAATGCCGATCGACAGCGCGTCGTGGCTGACGGCAGCGCCAGGTAAATCGCGAAGCGGTTCAATCCCTCGGACGACGCGGGTGCGAAGATGCGGAACCGGCCGCACAGAAACCCGGTGGAAATCAGCGCCAAGATCGGCAGGGCCGCGTTCAGGACGGCTTGCATGGCCGCGCGTCCGCGTCGTCGGCTAACCCATTTCGCTGCCCCGCTTCTCGGCGCGGACCATAGACGCAGCACGGCTCGTCTTCGCAGACCGGTGGTGCCGCGCTTCGCCGAAGCTTTTGGTCATTTGTTCACGAGCCGGGCGGGAATGGTAAGGATGAGCAGGCTGCCGATCACCAGCAGCGCCGCGAATAGATACAGCGCCGAGGACGTGCTGTGAGTCAGATCGGTGATCCAGCCCACCAGGAAGGTGCTAACGAATCCCGCGATGTTGCCGAGCGAGTTCACGAGCGCGATGCCGGCCGCCGCGGCAGCGCCGCCCAGAAAGGCGGCAGGGAGGCACCAGAACGAGGCCTGCGCGCTGGACGCTCCCGCCGCGGCCAGAACGAGGCCGAGCATCGCGAGCCGCGTATCGTGGGCGCCTCGCGCCGCCAGCACGAGGCCGAGCGCCGTCAGCAGTGCCGGAATGATGGTGTGCCAGCGGCGCTCGCGGAAGCGGTCGCCGCTGCTGTTCACGCCGATCATGGCGATGATCGCGGCGATATAGGGGATCGCGGTGAGCAGGCCGATTTGCAGCGGGTTGGACACGCCGGTCTACTTGATAATCATGGGCAGCCAGAAGCTGATGATGTAAATGCCGCTCGCGATCCCGAAATAGATCAGCCCAAGCAGCCAGACCCGGCCGTTGCTGAACGCTTCCGAAAGATGCGAGTGCCCCGCCTTCTCCTGGTTCTCGCGGGCGACGTTCTCCGCCACGACCCGCTTTTCGGGCTCGCTAAACCACCGCACGCGCTCCACGCGGTCATCGAGATAAAACAGCGTGGCGATGCCGAGAATCAGCGATGGAATGGTCTCCGCGATGAACAGCCATTGAATTCCGCCCGAGAGCGGGCCTCCGAAAATGCTTGCCGCCGGAATCGCCGCCAGAAACAGCGCGGTAATTCGGCCGCGCCGGTACGCCGGATACCAATAGGTCAGATACAGCAAAATGCCGGGGATAAATCCCGCCTCGGCAACACCCAGCAGGAAACGCAGGATGTAGAATGTGAGGGCCGAATGGGCGAATGCCATGGCGCCCGATATGATTCCCCAGGTGAGCATTATGCGCGCGATCCAGACGCGGGCTCCCACCCGGTGCATGATGACGTTGCTCGGAACCTCGAACAGCACGTAGCCCAGGAAGAAAATCCCGGCGCCAAATCCGTATTCCGTTTCGCTGAAACGCAGATCGTGCAGCATCTGCAGCTTGGCGAACCCGACATTCACCCGGTCGAGATACGCCGCGAAATAACAAATGAAGAGGAACGGCACGAGCCTCAGCGTCACCTTCCGGTAGATCCGCTCCTCAGCCGCGCTCACCGCCTCGAAGCTCGCACCCAGCGCGCGTTCCATGTTCGCCTCCTCCCCCAGATGCGTCGGCCCCAGCGTTCCGCTCGACCGGCTCAGCCGTCCCGCCATTTCCGTTCGGCCCCGTCCCAGGCGGCGAGCGGCTGTAAGTCCGGAACCCAGGCGAGCCCGGTCTTCGCGTCCGACGAGACCGCTTCGGGCGTGACGACCACATCCAGCAGCGCCGGGCGATTGGCGAAGGCGCGCTCGACCGCGCCCTCCAGGTCCTCGGGTTTTTCCACCCGCTCGCCGTGCATGCCGAAAGCCCGCGCCATTGCTGCGTAATCCGCAAATTGCAAGGTCGTGCCGACGACGCGGCCATGGGTGACCCGCTGGTCGTACACCTCGACCTGCCAGGCGCCGTTGTTGGCGACTGCGATCACCACCGGTCCCCAAGCCCGTGGCAGAGCTGGATTGCGGATCAGGCGCATTGGTCAACGCACATATTCGGATCTGAACCAGAGTGTCATTTACCCGCGTCCATTCCGGACGCTCTCGAAAAAATCGGCTCCGCCCATTTGTCCGCCCTTGAGCGCGATCTCGATGCCGTGCGTTGTGGGCGAGCGCGAAACGGTGCGGCAGAGCGGCGCGCCCGGCGCGAGCCGCGCCGCCACTTCCAGCGCGTCCGGCCCGAGCACTTGCGTGATCTGGCTCGACGTATCGCCACCCGCGACAGCGATGCGCGGTAGTGGATGCGTTTCCAGAATCCGCCGCACAACCTCGCCCAATCGCATTCCCAGCACGCGGCCGCCGCTTTGCCGTACGTCCTCGCGCGTGAAACCCCGCGCCTGCATGGCCTCCAGCATTTCGCCGATGCGCGGATCATCAGGACCGCGCGCGGTGTGCAGCAGCACGCTCCGGCCCTGCGCAAGCAGCGCAACAGCCCGGCTCGCCAGCTCGGCCGCCGTCTCGTGCCATGCGTCCTCGTCCAGCAGATCGCGCGCAATGACTGGAATGTCCGCGAAGCCTGCTTGCAGGGCGGCGTCGATTTGCGCGGCCGTCAGCTTCGACGCGCTGCCGGAAGCCGCGAGCAGCCGGTCCACCGGCCGTATCGTGTCATAGCGACCGGGAGTTCCCCGCCAAGCCTTGGCTCTCGCGCCAGAACTGCGTCAGCGTGTATTCGACGCCCGAGCCGCCGACCACGAACACCGGAGCGCGCCGCTTCGACTCCTCGGCAAGCAGATGGCCGATGTCGGTGAGATGCCGGGGCAGGGCCGCATCGAACAAAATGGCGTCCGCCCCGGCATCGGCGAGCGCACGCAAATGCTCGAGCGCGGCGTGGCGACCTTCCTCGAACCAGGGATACGGGAATTTTTCGATCGCGACCTCGCCTTGCTGCGCAAGGTGGAGCGCGAGATCGCCCTCGGCCATCGGCGTGACCGGATGCACGCTCATGATCGGATGGCGGTCGATGCGATAGACTTTGCCGTCGGTGCCGGAACGGGCGAACAGGTTGCCAAACAGGCAGTAACGCCCGAGCGCCGGCGTGCTGGCGACGATCGGAATGAATCCGGAGGTAAACCGCTCGTGCACGATCTCCATCACACGGCCGATGCTGCCGACCAAGGGCGAGCTGTCGAAGGTGGAACAAACCTTGTAATGAATGATCGGCGCTCCGACGGAGGCGAGCGCCTCGAACATCGCCGGCATGGTGGCCTCCATTTCGGCGGGGCTCATGGCACGGCTGTCGCCGGCAACCCCCGCAGCATCGAGCGCGGCGAATTGCGCCAGCGTCTCCGGTCGCGGCGGCTTCAAGAACAACGCGCAGCGCAGCCCGGCGAAGGCGAGCACCTCTAGCGCATCGGTCGAGCCGGTGAAGTCGTCACCATAGAATACCAGCCGGCACTTTCCCGCGCCGCTCATGCGTAGGCCGCAAGAGCCTGGGCGAGCGCCGTGTGTTCGCGCGCGTACTCCGTGAGCGGAATGCCGGATACGGCGGCTTCCCAGCCCTCGCGCAGACTGGCGAGCCCCGCCGCGGGACCGCCGGGATGCGCCAGAATGCCGCCGCCGGCCAGGAAGATCAGGTCCACCGATTGCAACGCTTGAAACGTTCCCGGAGCCTGTCGCGCCATCTGGCCGGAGGAAAACGCCGGCATCACCGTGCAGGGTTTTTGCGCGAACATGGGCGCCAGGCACGAACGGGCCGACTCGATCACGCTCTCGTCCGATTCGGAAAACTTATTGGCGAGGCCGTTCACATGCATGTGGTCCGCACCCGCCAGGCGCCAGATTTTGCTCCACGCTGCGTACGACCAGCCGAGCATCGGATGGCGCGACAGATAACCCCAGCCGTTGCGATGCGCGTGGATCAGCAAGGACGCCGTGCGCCGGAGCGCGAGAATGCCCGCCAGGCCCACGGAGTTCAGGCTCGCCATGACGCAGGTGCCGCCATGCGCCGCGACCAGGTCGTGCCGGCGGCGCATCTCGTCGATGTCCCCGGTCAGGTTGAACGCGTACATGACCTTCTTGCCGGTGCGCTCGGCATTGTCGCGGATCACGCGCATCACCGCCGCGACGCGAGCCTCGAAGGGGCAGAGCGGTCCATCGGCTTGCAGCTCGTCATCCTTGATGAAGTCGATGCCGGCCTCGGCGAGCGTCTTCACCAGCGATGCAGTCTGCTCGGCATCCAGTCCGACGCTCGGCTTGATGATGGTGCCGAGTAGCGGGCGATCCTGCACGCCGGCCAGCTCGCGCGTTCCCTCGATGCCGAATTGCGGGCCGTCGTAGGCCCGGGCAAACGCATCGGGCAACCGGATATCCAGCAGGCGGAGCCCCGATAGCTGCTTCAGCTCGAACAGATTGCCCGCGACCGTCGCCATCAAATTCGGCAGCGACGGGCCTGTATTGCCGATCGGCCAGGACAACGTGACCCGGGCCTGCTGCCAGCGCGGCGATCCGACGCCCTTCGGCACGCCGGCGCCGGGCAGCGACGGGGCGGCGATTTCGCCCACGACCTCGAGCCGCTCCACGCGGGCAGCGGCGCGCGCCTTGAGTTCGGGCGTTTCGCCGGGGACAGCGACGAAGGTGCCGCTCGACTGCTCGCCCGCCATGCTTTCCGCCGCGGCCTGCGGCGGATAAGCGGTCTCGATCAGGTAATCGGCCTCGATGCGATCGTCGCTCACGGCTCAACCAACCTTTGCGTGCAGCCCGCCATCGACCGAGAGGCAGACGCCCGTGATGTAGCTGGCGTCGTCGGAAGCGAGGAACAGCGCCGCCTTCGCGATGTCCCAGCCGGTGCCCATCTTGCCGGTGGGCACAAGCGCATTGCGCGCCGCCACCATTTCCTCCGCGGTCTTGTACTGCCCTGAAATCTGCTGGTGGATCAGCGGCGTGTTCATCAGCCCCGGCATGATCGCGTTCACGCGGATGCCCTTGGCCGCGTATTGCAGGGCGAGCCCCACCGTAAACTGATTCACTGCCGCCTTCGCGGCGTAATAGGCGACATAGGGATATCCGGTGTAACGGATCGCGGCGATCGAGGAGATGTTCACGATCGCGCCCTTGCCCTGCTTCTCCATGATAGGAAGCACGTGCTTGCAGGTGAGGAAAATGCTGGTCGCGTTGATGTTCATCACGCGATGCCAGCTTTCCTCCGACAGCTCCACCGGCCCACCCATTTCGGTGATGCCGACATTGTTGTGCAGCACGTCGATGCGGCCGTACCGCTGCACGGCGGGATCCACCACGGCACGGATCTCGTCGGATTTCGTGACGTCCGCGACCGCTGCCTCGCAGCTTCCGCTCTCGCCGGCGATGATGGTGCGGGTTTCCTCGGCGGCGGCCGGGTTCACGTCCACCGCGACAACCTTCGCCCCCTCGCGGGCGAACAGCACCGCCGTCGCCTTGCCGTTGCCCCAGCCCGGGCCAACCGAGCCCGCGCCGAAAACAAGCGCGATCTTGTCCTTCAGCCTGTCCGCCATCGTCGCTACTCCCCTATGGCTCCGAGAGAGCGGCTCTTCTTGGGATCGAACTCGAACATCAGCCCGGCGGCCTGGAAGCCGCCGTCCACGTTCAAGGTATGGCCGTTGACGTAGCTGGATTCGCCCGAGGCGAGAAACACCGCGGCGGTGGCGATCTCCCGCGGCTCGCCATAGCGCCGCTGTGGAATGAGCCGGTGATAGGCGTCCCGTGTCTCCTGCGTGTGCATCTCACGCGCAACGTCGGTCATGATCGGCCCCGGCGCGATCGCATTGACGTTGATGCCGTGCTCGGCGAGTTCGACCGCCAGGATCTTGGTCAGCACTTCGAGCCCGGCTTTCGATGCGCCATAGGCACCGCGCCCGACGCCGCCGCGCTGACCCGAAAGCGAGACGATGTTTATGATGCGCCCGCTCTTCTGCCGCATCATCTGCCGCGCCGCCTGCTGACAGCACAGGAACGAGCCGGTGAGATTGATGCGGATGACGCGCTCCCAGTCCTCGAGCGCGGTGTCCACCACGAGCCGCGTGATCCCCACGCCCGCGTTGTTCACCAGGATGTCGATCCGCCCGAACTGATCCACCACGGCGGCAAACAGCTTTTCCATCGAGTGCGGATCGCCGATGTCCACCGGCAATGGAGTCGCCTCGAGCTGGGAGGCGGTTTGTCTTGCCGCCGCCTCGTCGCGGTCGGCGACCACGACGCGCGCGCCTTCCGCGGCCATCGCCTCGGCAATCGCCTTGCCGATGCCGCGCCCGGCGCCGGTGACGATAGCCACGCGATCCTGCAATCTCATGCTATTGCTCCTCCCCGACCAAACCGGGCTCGGTTGCGCCAATTCGTTCGCCGCTTACGGCGTCTGCGCGCCGACGGCCTCGACATAAATGGCATAGATCGAGGTGTAGGCGCACAGGAACAGCCGGTTCCGGCGCGGTCCGCCGAACACGACGTTTGCGCAGATCTCAGGTGTGTGGATTTTACCGATCAGATCGCCATCAGGCGTGATGCAATGCACGCCATCTCCGGCACTGCACCAGATATTTCCCTCGGTATCCAGCCGCAGACCATCCGGGATGCCTGGCGAGACCTCGATGAGAACGCGACCGTTCCGTAACGTGCTTTTGTCCGTGACATCGAACACGCGTATGTGGTGGGGACCGTTGGGATCGGGGAACAGCCCGGAATCGACGATGTAAAGTTTGCTCTCGTCCGGCGAGAACGCCAGCCCGTTCGGGCGCGAAAAGTCATCGACCACGACCTCGATCGAGCCGTCGCGCGGATCGAGGCGATACACGTTGCAACTGCCGATCTCGCTCTCACCCCGTCCGCCCTCGAAATACGAATCGAGGCCGTAGCGCGGGTCGGTGAACCAGATCGTCCCGTCGGACTTCCCCACCACGTCATTTGGCGAGTTGAACCGCTTGCCTTGCCAGCGCTCGGCAAGCACGGTGATGGAGCCGTCGATTTCGGTACGGGTGACGCGGCGGGTGCGGTGTTCGCAGGTGATGAGCCGCCCCTCGAGGTCGCGCGTGTTGCCGTTGGAGAAACTCGAGTTTGCGCGGAACACCGTGACCTGGCCGGTCTCCTCGTCCCAGCGCAGCATCCGGCTGCTCGGCACGTCGCTGAACAGCAGGCAGCGATGGTCGGCGAAATACACCGCACCCTCGGTGAAGCGGCAGCCGGTATGAATTTTCTCGAGCAGCGCGGCCGGGGGCCGGAGTCTGGTAAATCGCTGGTCGAGCACTTCGAACGGCTGCTCCATCGTGACGCTTCCTCCTTGTTCACCACCTGTTTTTGCGTCTTGTTCCGAGTCAGTCGGCGGTGCGTCCCCTGCCGTAAATGTCGGCGTAGACGGCCAGCAGCAGCACGAGGCCAACGGCGATCAACTGATAGGCCGACGGCAAATTCATCAGGCTCATGCCGTTGGCGAGGCTCTCCATCAGTACCGCACCCACAAAGGCGCCGGCGATGGTGCCACGACCACCCAGAAGACTGGTGCCGCCGATCACCGCCGCGGCGATCACGTTCAGCTCCAGGCCCTGCTCGGCGCCGGGCGGGGCGCTGTCGAGCCGCGCGACCAGCACGAGCCCGGAGAGGCCATAGAGCAGCCCCATGCCGGCGAACACCAGCGAGGCGTGCGCGCGGATGTTGATACCGGCGAGCTGCGCCGCGAGCCGGTTGCCGCCGATAGCGAACAGCCGCCGTCCGAATGCCGTGTAGCGCAACACCAAACCGGTGAGCGCGAGCACGCCCAAAAGAATCGCGTCGGGCATCGGGATCCCGCGATAACTGCCGGCCACCGCGACCGCGCCCAGCATGACGATGCCGAGCGAGACCACCGGCACGCCGACCACCGAGCCGAAAGACGAGCCGATTCCCGCCGCGCGCTGCGCCAGCCACTCGCGCACCCGCAAACCCGAAAACACCGCCCAGAACGCCACCAGGAACGCAATGCTGAGCGCAGGCGAAAGCGACTTATCCGAGATGACCAGCATCGCATCGCTAGGCGAGATGGTTTCGGCGTTCGTGATGATTAGCGACACGCCGCGGATCGCAAGCAAGCTGGCGAGCGTGACAATGAACGCCGGCACGCCCATCCAGGCGATCCAGAAGGCGTGCCAGAGGCCGATGACCAGCCCGAATCCCAGCGTAATCGCCACGGTTGCGCCGAACGAGAAGCCGAATACCGCGCTCGCGTAGGCGGCGACCACCGCGGAAGCCGCGACCGTCGCGCCGAGCGAGAGGTCGATATAGCCCGGGATCATCACAATCACCGCGCCGGCGGCAAGAATGGCGGTGATCGCGACCTGGCCGCTCAGGTTGGTGAGGTTGCGCGGGCTCAGGAACAAGCCGCCCGTTACTGCCTCGAGCGCGCCCCAGACGACGATCAGGACGAGCACCATGGGCAACAGGCTGAAACGTCCCTGCGCCCGCAGCACGGACAGAACGCCCGGCCGCCGCGTCTGGTCGGTCACATCGCCAGGTGGGGCCGTGGTGCTGGGAGGACTCATGCGGCTGCCTCATGTTCCCCGGCGGCGTGCAGCATCACTTCTTCCTCCGTGGCCTCGCCGCGCTTGAACTCCCGCGCGACCTGGCCTTCCCACATGACCAAAAGCCGGTCGGCCATGCCGAACACCTCGGGCAGGTCCGTAGAGACCAGGATCACTGCTTTGCCTTCCGCCGTGAGCTTGTTCATCAGCTCGTAAAAATCGATGCGCGCATTCACGTCCACGCCGCGCGTAGGCTCTTCGAGAACGAACACCTCGGGCTTCGTGAGCAGCCATTTCGCTGCGACAACCTTCTGCTGGTTCCCGCCACTCAGATCCCTGATCGGCTGCTCGATGGAGGCGCACTTTACGTGCAGGTTTTCGATGTAATGCTGGATGCTGCTGAGCTCCGCTTGCCGGTCGACTGCGCCCAAGCAACTCAGCCGCGCGAGCGCCGCCAGCGACATATTCGTGGCGATCGAATGCGAGAGGATCAGGCTGTCGCGCTTGCGCTCGGCCGGAAGATAGGCGATGCCGTGCCGGATCGCGTCGCGCGGATTGGCGATCTGAACCGTCGCGCCGCGAATCTGCATGGTTCCCCGCACCCGGCGGGGAGAAGCGCCGAAGATCGAACGGGCGAGCTTGAACGCCCCCGCTCCGAGCAGGCCGTAGATACCGAGCACCTCGCCGGCTTTGACGCTGAGCGTCACATTACGCACCACGTCGCGCCGCCCTGGAAGCGTATGACTAACCGACCAGTCCCTGAGCGTCAGGACAGGCTCGCCTACTGGTGTCCGGATCTTCGGGTACATCTCGCTGAGCTCGCGCCCGACCATCGCGCGGATCACCCGACGCGGCGTATCGCCATCCGCCCCGTGGAGACGGAAGGTTTCGACCACGGAGCCGTCGCGCATCACCGTGCAGACATCGGCAATGCGCTCGAACTCGTGCAGTCGATGCGAGATGTAGATCGCCGTCACGCCGTGGCGGTGCAGGTCGTCGATTTGCGCGAACAATAGCTCGGTCTCACGCTCGGTGAGGCTTGCCGTCGGCTCGTCGAGGATCAAGAGCGTCACGCCGTGGGTCAGGGCGCGCGCGATGCTGACCAGTTGCTGCTCGTGCGTGCTGAGCTCATCCATGCGCGCGAGCGGCGAAACATGCAGCTTGAATACCTTCAGCCACTCCGCCGTATCGGCCCAAAGCTTCTTCGTGTTAACGAGCCCAAAGCGTTGCGGCTCACGGTTCAGGAACATGTACTCGCCGACGCGGAGCTCCGGCACCACGTTGAGTTCCTGCGGTACCAGGAAGATTCCGTGATGCTCGGCTTCGCGGATGCCATGCAGCCGCCGCGGCACACCGTCGATTTCCAAGGTGCCGGTGTATTCGTTCGCCGGGATGACGCCCGAGAGGATCTTCATCAGCGTGGACTTGCCGGCGCCGTTCTCGCCGGCAACCGCGTGCACGTCGCCGCTTTCGAACGTGACTGAGACGCCGCGGAGCGCGTGCGCCCCCCCGAACCACTTGTCGATTCCGATCAGCTTGGCGGGAGGGGGGCGCGCGGCGGCGGACATCATTTGATGTTCGCGGAGGTCGTGGCGAACCACCACGGATACTTCTTCGTGGCCTCGGCGATGTTCTCCTTGGTCACATTGAAGTTGATGACCTTGATCCAGGGGACGTCCTTGAGGCCATTGTTGACGACGAAGCCCGTGGCGATCTTCTCGCCTTTCGCCAGCTTCACCGCGGCCTGGGCTGCGTCCACGCCGGATTGCCAGAAATCGGTGAAGTTCGAGAGCGTCATCAGCCCCTGCTTGATGAGCTGCTGAGCGCGCGGCTCGGCATCGACGCCGTTGACGAACACTTTTCCGGCCAAACCTTGCGCCTGCAAGGCCTGGATGGCGCCGTAGGCGGTTCCGTCATTGGCGCAGACCACCGCCGCTACGTTGTTCTTCACCTTGGTCAGCGCGTTCTCGACCTGCGCCCGCGCAGACTTGGTCGACCAGCCCTTGTTGAACTGCTCGGATACGATGTGGATTTTGCCGGAGTCGACGTAGGGCTTGAGCACGTTCATGTAGCCCTTGCGCTCTTCCTGCGCGACGCTCGCGCCCTCTTCGCCGAGCGCCAGGATATAGTTGCCGCTAGGCACGTCCTTCACCGCCGCCTGGGCGATGGATTCCGCCATTTGCACCGCGTCGCGGCCGATGAATCAGGCCACATCGGCCTTGAGCGCCAGGAAGTTGTAGTCCACCACCGGGACCTTCGCGCGGTTGGCCTTGCGCACCAGGGCGGCCGACGCGGCGCCGTTCACGGGTGTCAGGATCAGCACGTCAACGCCCCGGGTGAGCATGTTCTCGACCTGGCTCGCCTGGACGGTTTCGGAGGCCTGCGACGCCTCGTAGAAGTATTTCAGACCGAGCTTCTTGGCCTCGCTCTCGAAGCCGGCGAAATCGGCGTTCCGCCAGCGCAGCTGGTCGAAGTCGGGAAGGATGAAGCCGACCTTTATGGCGGCCGCGGCCGGCGCGATCCCGGATTCTACTCCGGCCATAAAGGCGAGCAGCCCCCCTGCGCCGGCGCGAAGAAACGTCTGCCGGGTCAGGATTGGCCCACTGTTGCATTGCTTTCTCCATGTTTTCCTCCTCCTTCCTACCATTACGCCGATGCGGCTTCATGCCGCCGCCCGCAGCCGTTGGGCACAAGACCGCCTCGGAGTTGGTCGTCGTCGGCAATCCGGTCAACGCAAGAAATTGCCAAGCTTTCGCATTGGCATGCGTCTCAGGCCAGGACTTTTTCTGGCACCGCGATGCGGCCTGGCCGATCCGATGCAGCGCGTTTCTTGCTCTCCGTCCCGACGTTATTTTGCAAATCGTTGGCACGAGACTACGGCGGCCGGCACTCGCCGACAAGCGAGATTCCTTCGCTACGTTGTGAGAATCCCTCACAACGCTGGTTACCCAGGCGGAGGCGGCGGTAGGCTCGCGCGCATGAACCCTCGCCCCTCGCTCAACGCACTTCGTGCCTTCGAAGCCGCCGCGCGGCTCGGCAGCTTAACGGCGGCTGCAACCGAACTCGGCGTATCGCACGGCGCGGTCAGCCATCATATCGCATCCATCGAGGCGCTATTCGGAATTCCACTGCTTCGCCGTTTGCCGCATTCCGTGCAGCCGACCGAGGAAGGCGCGCGCTTGGCCGGCCGACTGACCGAGGGGTTCAGGCTGATCAACGCCGGCATCAAGCTGGTCCAACCGGCGCCGCTGAAAATCTCTTGCTCCTCGACGATCATGATGCATTGGCTGATTCCCCGGCTCGCTTCCTTCAAAGCAGCGTATCCGAAGGCCGAGGTCCGCTTGAACGTCAATTACGGCATGGTTGATTTCGCCAAGGACGAGATCAGCGTCGCCATCCGCCTGGACAGCATCCGGCCGCCGAAGGAAGTCATCGTCGAGCCCCTGATACGCGAGGAGATCGGTCCCATCTGCGCTCCTGGGTATTTAGCCCGAAACCCGATCGCTACTCCGGAGGATCTGAAACATGTCCGGCTGCTTGCGTCGGCGACCCGGCCGGGCGCTTGGCAGGATTGGTGGGCGGCGATCCAAATTCCAGGAAGTCCGCTCCAGCCGCATGAAACCTACGAGCATTTCTACTTGCAGAATCAAGCGGCGGCGTGCGGGCTCGGGGTCGGCTTGTCGCCACGCATTCTGGTTACGGACCAGATCGCTGGGGGCCGACTTGTCGCGCCGCTCGGGTTCGTGCCCGGCCCATACGATCTCGTGCTGTGGATTGCCGCGCATCTCCGGTTACGTCCCGATCTGCGCGCGCTTGTCGCTTGGCTGGCAGAAAATATCCAGGAGATGTCGCATGCGGGGGAGAGGCGCTCGAGGCCGGGCGCCCCCAGCCGCCGGCTGGCCAAAACGCCCAACCGATCCGGCGGCTGAACCCTCGGCGCTCTTCGGGCGGGGAGATCAGCAACCGGAACCCGGCCTGGGTCTTCAAGGGGTCATAGCATCGGTTGTTAGATAAACAACGCTAAGAGGGAACGTTGGCGGAACGCTGGGATCAAGAGGTTTGCGGAGGCTGCATGCCAATGCCAGTCCGGCTGACCTCGCGGTACACGGTGGATCTCCCCAAGCCAAGTTGCCGGGCAGCGGCGGTGGGGGACAGGCCTGCTTTCACCAGGCTCAACGCGGCCGCGATCTTGTCGGCATCGAGCGGCTGACGGCCGGGGCGCTTCCCGCGCGCACGGGCGGCAGCGATCCCGTCGTTCGTTCGCTCAGCGATGAGGCGCCGTTCGAAATGGGCGATCGCGCCGAACACGTGGAACACAAGCTCGCCGGCCGCGGAGTTGGTGTCGATCTTCTCTTCCAGGGGTAGGTTCAGGATACGTGTAAAAGTGGTCACAAGGCGGGCGTCGGCGCCGTGGCGCGAACGCGCTTAGTAATCTGTTCGACCACGCCGCGGCTCGCCTTGCCGGCGAGTTCCTTCTGAACCTGGCGGATGCTGAGTTCGGTCGAGGCGGCGAGGGCCGCGATCTCCTTGATGATGCCTCGCGCGAGGGGTGGGCGGCCGAGATGCCGTCACCGCGCCGCGGCCGCCTTCATCCCTGCCGTGACCCGCTCGCTGATTAACGATGATTCCAGCTCTGCCAGCGCGGCGATGATGGTGAACATAGCGCGCCCCATGGGGCTGTCAGTGTCGATCTGATCCTGGACGCTGATGAACCGCACGCCGAGATGGTCGAATTCCTCCAACGCCGACAACAAGTGGCGCGTGCTGCGGGCAAAGCGATCGAACTTCCAAACCAGCACGCACTCGATCTCGCGGTTCCTCGCCGCCGCCATCAGAGCATTCAGCTGCGGCCGGCCTTCTCTTCGACCTGATACGGCGACATCAGAGTAGTCCCGCACCACCTCGAGCCCGGCGCGCGGCGTAGCCGCGCAGCCCGTCACACTCGAGGTCCGGTTTCTGATCCGGGGTCGAGACCCGCACATACAACACGGTGCGGGCGCCCATCGCGGGCCGACGGACCCTGTGGCCCCGTCCGGGAAGGTATCCCTTTGCGGACATCGATCCGCTACCCAGCTCCAGCCTTCCAAGCTGTAGCGTGACGGAAAGTTCGCTCTGCAGCGTCACCCGGGACCCGAACCAGTTCACAAGTGTCTTGTCGAAGTTGAGGCAGCACGCCTGGAATAGCGGAAGCCACTTCACGTCGCTTCTGCCGAGCATTTTGTGCTCAACCTCGTCGCGGATCGCCTTGAGCGCAAGGAGGTTGTTCTTGATGCCTTTGGATATGGGGCAGTCGGGGCGTGACAGCATGTAGCTCAGTGCGAAAGTCGTGCCGTCGGCGTTCAGCGGCGAGGACCGCAAATATCTCGGCCTTAAACCGATTGCCACCGCTGTTGAAGATCGTGATGGCGAGGAGCATCGCCTCCCGAGCGCGGATCAGGCGCTCGTCACCATATAGGTTGAGGCCCGTCACGGGATCGAAGCTGTGCTTCTTTCTTCGGAAGAAGGCGACTTCTTCGGTAAGCGGCGCGTTGAGCCCGCCTTGCGCTGAGGCTGTGACGTGCGCTGATGGTAGCGCATGGACGCCGAGCAGGCGACGATCGATCAGGACGGGAGTCCAAAGAGCGGTCATACGACTGCTCGTATGGCCGCTCGTCCCGAGCGGGTCGAGGTGATCACGCGTGGTGAGCGGCGACGCCGACGGTCGATTGAGCAGAAGCGCGAGATTGTTGCGGAGAGCCTTGGACCTGGCAGCACGCCGACCGAGATCATTCGCAAGCATGGCATAAGTTCCGGGCAGCTCTACACCTGGCGTCAGCAGCTGACGCACCGTATCGGCGGTGAGCGGCCACGGCTGTCGGCGAATTTCGCGCGCGTCGATGTGGTAGTAGGCGCAGCGGCCGGAGACGGCCAGCTCGGTGGCGGACGCCACCACCGCGGCCGTGACAGGCCCGCAAGCAGCAGTGCCGTTGGTTGCTTCGCCTCGTGCAGCGGGGTTGATCGAGATCGTGCTGCCTGGCGGCGCCTCGGTGCGTGTGGACGCACGGGTCGACGGGCGTGCGCTGCGTCGTGTGCTTGGTGCGCTCTTCGAGCGATGATCACGCCGACGGGAGGAACGTCACCGGTCGTCGGGGGAGCCGGAGGCGTGTTGTGTTGCTGCCCGTCACTGTCGCGCTTGCTGTCGCTGGGGCTTTGAGCTTGCGTGTCGTACGAGCGGCAGCGGCCTTTCGGCGATAGCTTTCGACGTTCATCTCGAAGATTATCGAGTGGTGGATGAGGCGGTCCACAGCGGCGAGCGGCATCCGGAAAAACGCTGGTCCACTCGCCGAATGGCTGATTTGCCGTGATCATCAAGCTGCGCCGTTCGTAGCGGGCCGCGATCAGCTCGAACAGCACGGAGGTCTCGGCTTGATCGTGGCGCACGTAGCAAAGGTCCTCAAGGATCAGCAGATGGTATTTGTCCAGCTTCTCGATGGCGCTTTCCAGCGACAAGGCCTGACGCGCCTGCTGCAGGCGCTGCACGAGGTCAGTCGTGCGGGTGAACAGGACGCGGTAGCCGTTTTCGATGAGGGCATGACCGAATGCGGCACTGAGGTGCGACTTGCCGGAGCCGGATGGACCGAACAACAGGATCGCGCCACCCCCCTGTCGATCCATCCATCGCCGGTGACCAGCGCCGCGACGTGCGCACGACTGACCATGGGCACGGCGGCGAAGTCGAAGCTGTCCAAGGTCTTGCCGGGTGGCAGGTGCGCCTCGATCAGGTGTCGCTGGATGCGTCGCTGGGAGCGCTCGGCGAGTTCCCAGTTCGGTGAGGGTCGCCAGCAGTCGCGCCGCCGGCCAGGCCTCGCGATCGGCGCGCTCGGTGAAGGTCTGCCGCATGGCGGCGATGGTCGGCAGCCGAAGCTCACGGAGCAGCAGCGGCAGCCGCGCGGTATCGACGGTGATCGTGTCGCTGATGCTGTCGCTCATGCCGCTTCTCCCATCGACGGGAGAAGCGTGTCGTAGCTGGCGACCGGAGGGAGATTGACCACGATTTCGGGCATCGTCCCCGGCGTCGGCGCGAACCGGGCCCGGAGCGCCGGGATGTCGATCACCAGGCCGCTCGTCCTGCCGGCCGTTCCTGCGTGCTGCATTTGCTCGGTGAGCGCGGCGGCCAGCTCGGCCTGGCAGCCGCGCTCATGCGCGAGGGTCAGCAGCGACACCATCGTCTTGCACGCAGCTCACGGATCGCCGGCGGCCAGCAGTTTCTCCCAGGCTTGGCGATAGGCGGGGCGCGGGAACAGCGCGTCACGGTAGACCAGGTTGAGCAGCGCCATCGGCTTGCAGCGCAGGCTGTGGATGATGTGCCTGTATAGTCGACGATGTGGCCATGCCGTCCCTCGCCGTGGCTGCGGCCCCGGCGCAGGGTCAGGACAGGGCTCTGACCGATGAAGCATTCCAGCCGATCGTCATACAGCCGCACCCGCAGCCGGAAGCCGATCAGGCGGGATGGCACGGTATAGAACACCTTTCGCAGGACGAAACCGCTGCTGGAGGTGACAAACACCGTGGCCTCGTCGAAGTCGGTGGTTCGGGCAGGCGGCAGTGGCCGCAGGGCGGCGCATTCCAGCTGCACCATCTTGCCGCGGCGGGCGTTGCGGCGGCCGACGAGGTCGGCGATCCAGGCACGATAGGCGTCGAGACTGTCGAAATCGGCGCTGCTACGGAGCAGCAGGGCCTGCGCGACGCCGCGCTTGAGGTGACCGTGCTGGCTCTCGATCGCGCCGTTCTCGTGTGCAATCCCGGCGTTGTTGCGCGTCGGCGTCATCTCGTAATGGGCGCACAACGCCTCGTAGCGACGGGTTTGATCGGCGCGAGTATCGTCGTCGAGATTGCGAAAGGCGGCGGAGAGGCTGTCGGAGCGGTGCTCGGCCGGCACGCCGCCGAGACCCCAGATGGGTTAACGGGCCGGCTGCTGATTAGATGGCGGGGTGGCCGTCCCTCAGAGTGATGGTGTCTGAACGGAGTCGGGCGTGAGCCTGCTCCAAGCATCATCGAGGGACGACCATGAAGCAGTATGCCGGGATCGAGGTGTCGCTGGAAGCTCGAGCGTGTGCGTGGTGGACGCGACGGGACGGGTGGTGCGGGAGGCGAAGGTCGCGAGCGAGGTGGAGGCGGTGGTCAGCTGGTTCCGCGGGCTTGGCGGCGAAATGGCACGGATCGGGCTGGAGGCCGGGCCATTGTCGCAATGGCTCTATGCGGGGATGCGGGATGCCGGGCTTGCGGTGGAGTTGTTGGAGACGCGGCATGTGTGCGGGACGCGTTCAAGGCGATGCGGTGAAGACCGACCGCAAGGACGCGCGCGGGATCGCGCAGCTGATGCGGCTGGGCTGGTTCCGCCCGGTGCATTGCAAGTCGCTGCCGGCGCAGGAGACGCGGGCGCTGCTGAGCGCACGCAAGCTGGTGCAGGCGAAGCTGCATGACATGGAGATGAGCCTTCGCGGCATTCTGCGCGGCTTCGGGCTGAAGATCGGCGCGACGACCCCCAGAACATTCGAGGGCCGGGAGCGAGACCTGGTGACCGGCCATCCAACGCTGCTGGCGGTCACCGAGGCGTTGCTGGCGGCACGGGCGGCACTGGGTGAGCAACTGAGCAAGCTGGAGAAACGCGTGCGGTCGCTGGCGCGCGATGCCCGGCGGGCGCGACGACTGATGTCGGCGCCAGGCGTCGGTGCCATCGTGGCCCTCACCTTTGTGGCGGCGATCGACGACCCAGCGCGGTTCCGATCGTCGAAGGCGGTTGGGGCGCACTTTGGCTTGACGCCGAAGAAATATCAGTCCGGCGAGACCGACGTGACCGGGCGGATCTCGAAGATCGGCGATGAAGGCGTGCGCACCGCGCTCTACGAAGCCGCCGACGTGATCCTGACGCGGCCGGTGAAGGGCTCGTCGCTGAAGGGCTGGGCGGCGCGGCTGGCGGCGCGTGGCAGTGGGCCCCACAAGGTCAAACACGCGTCGCTAGATTGGCCGGCCGATCCTCATTCAGGCACCATCAGGTGGCGGCCCAGCGCCGACCCCGGACAGAAGAGCGAAACCGAAGGCAGGATCAGCTCGAAGGGGGGATTGACACCAAAAGGCCAGTTACAGAAGAGTGCATTCTGCAGGCCGATGGCGAGGGCGGTGAAACTTTCGCCGCCGAGCACGGGCTCGGCATGTTCCCAGGCGGAGTAGGCCAGGGCGAAGTGGATACAGCCGATTGGTCGAGCGGCTGGCCGGCAATGCTGACGCTGAGATCCCCCATGTTCGGTGAAGTCCGACAGCCCTTGCTGTCCGGGAACATGGTCCTGACGGAAGATCACCTCACGCTCGGCGCCGTGTTCGGCCCGCCGGGTACGGACCCGGCGCTCCAGACTGCGACGCAACCGGTCCCCGTCATGGTCGAGGTGGCGGCGCTGCATCTCCTCGAGCAGGGTGATCGGCCGCAGCCCGGGCGGGGCTTCGAGCATGGGGCGGATCTCGGCGTCCCACACACGCCGGCGAAGGGATCCGGCGTTTGGCGACGCAGCCGTAGACCGGCGCTCTGCCACGGCGGGAGACAGCGATCCGTCTCGATGCGGCGACCGGTGCGCTCGCTGAAGCCTGCCTTGGCGGACGCGATGCCCTGGGGTGGTGGCGACGCAACTGCATGAATAATCTCACCTGCTGGGTTGTGACGTGTCGTCCGGGCACTTCGGTCCTCGTCTTGGCCGTCGAGAAACCGATCCTGCCCGCACACGCCGCGGCCCGCAGACGAGGGCTCAAGCCCGCGTCACCGGTCGGGCTGGCCTATGGCTGGATCACACCCGCCCTCCGGCCAGTCCGACCGCCCATCTGTTCGTGTCGCGCACCGGCCTTCCCAACTGTCGCGCCATAGTCTATCCGCCGGATGGCGGCACGGCTCGAGAAGCGTCATCGACGGCTTGGCGCTGCCGGTCCATGTAGGTGCGACAGCATAGGGACAGCTGCGGGCCTTCCCGAAGCTGCTTCGCGTCCGCAGCTCGCAACCATGTTGTGGATGGATGGGATAAATGCCACGGATGAGGAACTAAAGGGAGAGCGAGATGCCGGTCGCGATAAAATACGTCTTCATGCACCACGCCGACGAGCTCGCACACTATCGGCTTGAGCAAGGCGCCACGACGGTGAAGATCTGGCTGTTCGAATTCGCGGCCGAGTGCAACCAATGCAGTTGAGCGGCAACGTCGCGATCGTCGGCATTGGCCAGAGCGAGTTTGGGCGCTTTCTGCCGGTTAGCCAGCTCGGGCTTGGCGCGAAGGCACTGCGGGCCGCCTTAGCGGATGCCGAGCTTGATCGAAGGGATATTGACGGGCTTGCTTTGCATATGGGCTGGCCGCTCGGTGCGGACTACGACCGAATGGCGGACGTCTATGGCCTGGAGGTGGATTACGTCCATCAGGGCTGGACTCATGGCCGCTTCATCACGAGCGCCCTGCAGCACGCGGCCATGGCGGTAGCATGCGGCATGGCTAAGGTGATTGCGTGTATCACCGCCATCAGCTTCACCCGCGAGATGAGCATACTTGGCGGTCCCGGCGACCCCGAGGGAATGCGCGAGCAGGGGGCCACCCATGCCGAAAACCCCGTCTATGGCCTGACCTCCCCTGCCGTGGGCGCCGCCTTCGCGATGCAGCGCTATATGGCGGTCTACGGGGCGACCTCGGCCGAGCTGGCGACAGTGCCCATCGCGCTGCGCAAGCATGCGCTGCTGAGCCCTTATGCGGTCATGAAGAAGCCTTTGACCCTGGCCGAGTACCAGGCATCCCGGATGATCGTGGATCCGCTGCACCTGTTCGATTGCAGCTTGATCACCGACGGCGCGGTGGTGGTGCTGCTGACCGGGGCCGAGCGGGCGCGGTCCATGCCCAAACCGCCGGTCTATATCGCCGGCATGCAAGGCCTGCGGTCGGGCCGCAGCGAGTTCATCTTCGCCCCGCCGGGAACTCGGTATCAACCAGCAGCCGACCGAGCGGGTGACGCCGCGGGAGCGCGACCTCGCGGTGTACGGCCAGGCGGGAATCGGTCGTGAGGCGATCCAGGGTTTCTACACGTACGACGCTTTCTCTCCGCTGGTGCTCTTCGCCCTGGAGCGTTTCGGATTCTGCGGGCCGGGCGAGGCCGCCGCGTGGGTTCAGGGCGGACGGATCGAGCTGGGCGGCGACTTGCCGGTGAACACCTCCGGCGGGCTGCTCTCAGAGGCCCATGTCTGCGGCTGGAACTCGATCGCCGAGATGGTGCGCCAGCTGCGCGGCGAGGCCGGCCCAAGGCAGATCCCGGAGGCGAGCGTGCTGCAATGGGGCACGTGTTGGGGCGATTCCATTATCCTGCGGCGGTGAGGGAGGCTGCGCGAATGGCCGCACAGCAAGCGAAAAAGCCGGTGCCGCGGCTGACGCCGGACAACCGCCCGTTCTGGGAAGCCTGCCGGCAGCACAAGATCATGCTGCCCTGGTGCCTGGGCTGCGACCGACCGCACTGGCCGCCCGGTCCCGTCTGCCCTTATTGCTTCGGCGAAGCGCTGAGCTGGAAGCAGGCGAGCGGGCTGGGCACCGTGTCCTCCTGGGTGGTCGTGCACAAGCCGTGGCTGCCGGCCTTTGAGGGCGACATCCCCTATAACGCGGTGCAGGTCGAGCTGGAGGAAGGCGTGCGGCTGACCGGCAATGTCGTGGGGGCGCCGAACGAGGCGTCGCGCGTCGGGTTGCCCGTTCGGGTGGTGTTCGACGATGTGACCCCCGAGGTCACGCTGCCCCGCTTCACACCGCTCTGAGAGGATTCACCAGCATCGTGCCATGGAGGGGCGGAATCCCATTGTGACGCCTGTCGCTATTGGCGTGGTGACGCCGCCCTCCCATCCAAGCGCAGCGACATTTGCAAAATGGACCTCCATAAATGGCCGATGGACATCAGCAAGCGCAATTTTGGTCGGGACACCAAAACGCGTCAGAGCAGCGGGATTGATGAGGAATGCATCTACGGCCGATGCTATCTCGTAGATGTGCGCGACGATGCTGCCCTCGTGGTTGGCACTATAAATGCTCACATCGAGGCCAAGCCCGTGACCCATCGCGGCAATTCCACTCTGCAGCGCCGCCAACGAAGTCACGAGGCCATAGGTCCGCGGATCGCGGCCGCCGATGCCGAGATTGGACATGTTCGGGCCGTCGATCAGGTCCAGCCGCCAACGTTGTGTGCCAGGGCGCCGGCCCCTCAGGGCTGCTCCAATGGATTGCATTCACTCCGGGTCGGGATTGCGTACTGAGGGCTCGGGCATGTCTCACCCAGTTGAAAAGAGTAAGGCCTGCCGTCCTGGCGTTTGGTCTCGGTGTCCGACCCATCCGGATGCAGGAAGGTCCTGTCGTCCAGGGAAAGTACTAAAGCGAGGAGGGCCGCCGTGTAGGAATGCTCACGCAATCCCATAACCCGGCCAATGGCCGTCTTCGTGAAGACTGATGCCTCACCGTTTGCTACCGGGTTGTAGAACGTGACCTCGACAACAGGTTTGCGGGTTTCGAGAAGAGCATGAGGCCATCCCTGACTGACAGTCGCCAAGCTCCCGGGATCGATGATGTAAGCATCCGCCGTTCCGGCCGTCTCGTGCACGCGCCCGAGAATGTCTCCCTCGAAGTCGGACACGAAGACGCGCACGTCCACCCCGAGCGCAGCGCCGAACTCTTGCACGGTCTTCTCGAGCGCCGCGAAGGACTCGATGTGGCCGAAAAGTCGGCGGTCGCGCCTGCCTAGGTGCTTTCATGTTGGGGCCAGCGATGACCTCGATTCTCCATCGCCGATCAGACTTACGAACTGTTGGGAGCTCTGAACCGGTCCTCGTGGATTCCGGCTTGGGTGCGGTCATGAGGAGCTCCTTCAGGGCATTTCGGGCTGAGCCGTCGCGTACCGCTTCGGCCAGAGCGTGTGGAGCTGCTTGTCCTTCCAACCTACGAGGATTGGCACGATGTCCACATTCTGGCCGTGCGCATCGAAGCGAATTCGCTCGCCCGGCAGGATGCTCGACACATTGATGGCTGAGAGCGTATCGCGCAGCTTCTTCGGGTCGGCCACCCCGGCCTGCTCCAATGCTTGGCCTATCAGCAGGCCGATCGCGTACCCTTCGCCGGCCTCCTGCGGCACCAGCGGTTCCGCCGGGAACGCCTTCTTGTAGAGGGCGTCGAACTCCGGCACGCCCTTGATCGGCAGGTCGCCGTTCCAGGCGACCGTGCCCATGAGGTTGTCCGCTTGTTGGCCGAGCGCCTCGGGGATCGACTTCACGGTGACGCCTGAACCGCTGCCGACGAGCGGCACCTTCACGCCAATGTTGCGCAGCGCGCGGGTGATCAGGATGGTCCCGTCGGTGAACAGGTTCAGGATGATGAATTGCGGCTTGCCGCTGAGAATCGGGCCGATGACCGCCGTCGGGTCCGAGATCCCGGACGGCAGCGACGCATGCGCGACCACATCCAACTTGCGCTGCTTCGCGAGCTCCATATAGGCCGACCCGAGCGCCTGACTGTTGGCATCCGAGCCATAGAAAATCGCGATCCGCGTGACCGGCTGATTCTTCAGGTCGTGATAGAGAGCGACGAGGTCGTCGAGCCCGGCCGCGGACAGCGCGCTCGACTGCGGCGGAATCTTGAACGTGTATTTGTAGCCCTTCTCGACGATGGCGTCGGCATAGGCGGTGGTGATCAGCGGCACCTGGGCGCGCTCGGCCTCCACCTGGGCCGCCAAGGTCACCGTGCTGACATGCGCGCCGACCAGAACCGTCGCCTTGTCCTCGGTGATCACCCGCCTGGTGACGCTCGCCGCCTGGGCCGGGTTGTCGCTCGACGTGTCGGCCGGAACCAGCCGCAGCTTGCGCCCTTGCAGCGTCTTGATGCCGCCGTTGCGGTTGATCTCGTCAACCGCGATGCGCAGCCCGTTGACCACCTGGCGCCCGCCCTCGCCGTAGCCGCCGGTGAGCGCATTGGGCGCGCCCACCACGATATCACCCTCTTGGGCCCGGGCGCTCGCGGCCAGACCGGCCGTCACAACGGCGCCCAGCAGCACCGATCGCCTGCGGATATCAGTCATGTTCCCCCCTCAGATCCCCAGATACGCCCGCCGGACAAAGCTCGAATCCCCGAGCGCCGCCCGATCCCCGGCGAGCACGACCTCTCCGTTCGAGAGCACCAGCCCGCGCGTCGCAAAATCCAGCGCCCCGGCGTTCTGCTCGACCAGCAGGATCGCCGTGCCGGACTGTCCGATGCGACCGAGCTGCTCGAACACCTGCTCGGTGATGAGCGGAGAAAGCCCCAGCGAGGGCTCGTCGAGCATCAACATGTCCGGCGTGTTCATCATCGCCCGCCCGATCGCCAGCATCTGCTGTTCGCCGCCGCTCATCGTGCCCGCGACCTGGCTGCGCCGTTCTGCCAGTCGCGGGAAAAACGTGAACACGGCGTCGATCGCCTGCGTCAGCGCAACCGGCGAGCGGGCGCGCAAAAAACTCACGGTGAGATTCTCGAGCACCGTCAGTTCGGTGAAGATCCGCCGGTTCTCCGGAACATGCGAAACACCCCGGAGCGCCACCTGGTGCGGGCGAAGGCCGATCAGCGAGTGTCCCTCGCGCATAATGCTGCCATGCGCGGGCGCGATCAGCCCTGAGATGCACCGCAGCAGACTGGTCTTGCCGGCGCCGTTCGCACCGAGCAGGACAAAACCTCGCCCCGCTCAATGGAAAAGGACACATCCCTCACAGCCACCATGTCGCCATAGGCGATACGGACATGCGAGACTTCGAGCAGGCTCATGCGAATCCAGCCGGGCGGCTGCCGAGATAGGCTTCAATCACCGCCGGATCACGGGTGACGACCTCGGGCGGCCCATCAGCGATCAAGGCGCCCGACTCGAGAACGATCATGCGCCGGGCCAGGGCGACCACGACCTGCATGACGTGCTCGACGACGATCACTGTCAGGCTCCGCGTGCGGTTGAGCGTCAGGATTTCCTCAACCAGCTCGTCCGCCTCATCCCGCGTTAGTCCCGAAAGACTCTCATCCAGCAGCAGAAGCTTGCATGTGCCGACCAGGGCGCGCGCGATCTCGACCTTCTTGCGATCGGCCAGCGTGATCTCCGCCGGACGGCGCTGCGCCTGCGCGGTCAGCCGCATGAGAGAGAGGGCGGTGTTCACTTCATCCTGCCACGCCCCGGAAGCCGTCGCGTGCATCGCCGCCACGGCGATGTTCTGCTCGACGGTCAGCGAGCCGAACAGGCGGATTTTCTGGAACGTGCGCGCCAAGCCTTGGCGTCGCCGCTCGAACGCCGAGGTGCGGGTGATTTCCTGACCAAACGCCCGGAGCGTGCCCGACGAGGGCGGCAGGTTGCCGCTGATCAGCTCGAACAATGTCGATTTGCGGCCCCGTTTGGCCCGACCAATGCCACGAGTTCGCCTTGCTGCACACGGAATGATACGTCACGCAGCGCGACCAGGCCGCCGAACCGCTTGCCAACCCTTGCAAGCTCCAGCGCCGCAACATTGCTCATCTGGGTGCGACACGCGGACGACGCGCGGGGGCGCGCAGGGCGCCGAGGATTCCGTGCGGCGCGAGCATCACCACGGTCAGCAGCAGCAAGCCGTAGATGAGAACATCCGCCCCTTGCAGCCCGTAGCGTGAGGAGATGACGTTGCTCACCTCGCTCGCCACCACCATCAGCGCGCCGCCGATGACTGGGCCGCCGGCCGTCCCCAGGCCGCCGATCAGCGACGGAAGCTGGATCTGGATGGATTCTCCCAACCCGAATGCCGTCCCTGGATCGATCAAGAGATAGAACTGAATGTAAAGCGTGCCCACCACGGCGGTCATGCCCGCGCTCAACAGCAGCCCGAGCATCTTCGTCCGATAGACGTTGACGCCGGCGGCTGAGGCGGCCTGCTCATCGTCGCGGACCGCCTGGAGGGCGAATCCAAGCCGGCTGCGCAGCAGCACGCATGTCACCGCGTAGAACAGCACGACGACGGCGAGCGACAGATACACAAAGGCGGTGGGGTCGCGCCACTGCATGACCGCGGGCGCCGTGCCGCGAAACGGGACGGCAAGCCCGGTGTCGCCCCCCGTCAGCGCCGCATAGAAGCGCACCACGCGCTCGAAGCCGAGGGAGATCACCACCGTGGCCAGCGCGAAATAGATCCCCCGCAGATGGAAGGTGACCGCGCCCGTCACCACGGCCACCACCAGCGCCACCGCGATTCCGGCGAACAGGCCGAGCCATGGCGTGAGCCCAAATCTCACGAACAGCATTCCGGTCGCATACGCGCCGACCCCGAAGAACACGCCATGACCCAGCGAGAGCTGCCCGCCGATGCCCGCGATCACATTCCAGGCTTGACCGAGGGCGATGAACAGCAGAGCGCGCACCGCGATCGCGAGGATGTAGCTGTTCGCGAACGGCCAAGCCGGCAACGAGATCACCAGGAGGGTGAGCACGGCGGCGAGCAGCGTGGGAGCCGTCCTGTCGCTGATCGCTGCGGGCATTTGCACGCGCATCAGTGCGCTGCCACCCGGCCGAAGAGACCTTGCGGCAAAACGGCGAAGATCACGAGCAACAGCAGGTACAGCGGCACGTCCTCAAGGGCCGGGTTCCAGAACAGTGAGGTGAACTGCTCCACGACGCCGCACACGATGCCGCCGACAAACGCGCCGCCCACGCTGCCCAGCCCACCGAGCACGGTCGCGATCAACGCGATCGGCATCAGCTCGGCGCCCAGGACCGGGCTGACCGGGTAGTACGTGACCAGCACCGCCCCGGCGAGCCCGGCCAGACCGGCGGAGAGGGCGAAGGCCACGATATTGATGCGCTCGCCGTTGAGTCCCACCAGCTCCGCCGCCTCGCTGTCATTGGCGACAGCGCGGATCGCCTGCCCCCACCGCGTCGAACGCAGCAGCAGCTCCACCATGCCCACGCAGACGAGCGCGATCAGAAAGGCGGCGATCTGCGCCCAGGAGAAGAACAGGCTGCCGATCAGCAGATACTTCGCGCCCCAACCGGACTGCAGGCCATGCGGGTCCGGCCCGAAAGCGAACTGCGCGCAGATCTGCAGGATCAGGCCGACCGCGATAGCGGCGAGCAGTTGGTGCAAGGTGGCGCGGCCGACGAAGCGGCGGAACACCAACCGGTACAGCCCCGCGCCGACCGCCGCCAGAACGATGAACACCAGCGGCGACGCGACCAGCGGGTCAATTCCGGCAAACGTCGCCAGCACGAAGCCGAGGTACATCCCGAGCATCACCAGCTCCCCATGCGCGAAGTTGACGATGCGCATCACACCGAAAGCGAGGCTGAACCCCATCGAAAACAGCCCGTACACACCCCCGACGAGGATGCCGCTGAGCAAGGCTTGAAGCATGACGTTTCCAGTCCCTCGGCGTTTAAAGAGGCGCCCGCCCGCTCAGCCCTCCGGCTCGAACCAGAAATCGAGCACGTCGCCAACTCGCTTCTCGGCGAAGCGCGTGACCACCCTGGTGCCGACCTTGAGCTTCTCGGCCGCCGCGCGCGGATCGCCCAGATCGAGGCCGCGGAAATAGCCACCGATCGCGGTATCCGCCTTGTCGAGCAGCACGTAGCCGAACGCATATGGCGGCGGCGGCAGGCCCTGGAACTCGTCATAGACGATGGTGAAGGTCTCGATCCGTCCGCCCGGACCCACCTCCACCCAGTCGGTTGTCGGCTCCAGCGTCTGGTCGGAGAAGGCGCGCGGCGGCACCAGCACGCGGCCGGATTTGGCGTCACGCTTGCCGTAGAGCTTCGCGTGGTCGCGCAATTGCACGTAGAACCAGCTCGCCGTCTCGCCTAGCGCGTGCGTGTAGGTGATGTTCCACTTTTCCTGACGCTTGAGCAGTTCCACGTTCTGTCCTCCCGATCTCATGCTTCCACCACCATCGTCCCGAAGAACTGATGGTCGCCGCCATTGCCGTTTGCGATGCCGACCCGTGCGCTCTTCACCTGGTGGCCGCCGGCTCGCCCGCGCACCTGCTGCGCGACCTCGATCACCCGCACCATTGCAGTCACCGCGATCGCATTGGTGCAGAGCGTACCGCCCGAGGGATTGACTGGAATCGACCCGCCCAGCTGGAATTGGCCCTCTCGCAGCATCGCTGGAGATTCGCCCAGTGCCGCGAGACCGGCGGCCTCGATCGCATGAAACTCGGTGTTGCTGAACGGGGCGTACAGCTCAGCCACATGCACCTGCTTCCGCGGATCGGTGATGCCCGCCATCTTGTACGAACGCACGAAGGAATTGCGCAACGCGTAGGCGTCCGCGTGATCGGCGGTGTAGTTATTGCCCATGCGGTCGCCGATATAGTATGTCTCGGAACAATGCCCGACGCCGGTAATCCACACCGCGTCCAGCTTGCGGTCCTTGATGTAGCGTTCAGAGGCCAGCACCATCGCGCCGCCGCCGCTCGATTGCGGGCAGCAATCGTAGAGCTTGACCGGCCAGGAGATCAGGCGGGACGCCAGCACCTCCTCCTCGGTGGTCTCCTTGCGCAGATGCGCGTTCGGGTTCTTCGACGCCTGCCAGCGGTTCTTCACCACCACGCGCGCCATGTCCTGCTCGGTCATGCCGTATTTGTGCATGTAGCGGACCGCCGACATGGCCAGCATGTTGATGGTGCCGAGCGGCAGCGCCCGTTCATAGGTCGGGTCCCAGATCTTGTTGAGCACCGTCTGGCTGTCGCCGCACTCGCCGACCTTGTCGGCGCCCGCCGTCAACACGACGTCGCAGGCGCCAGCGGCGACATGATAATAGGCTGCGGCCGCGCTGGAGATGCCGGTCGCGCCGCCGGTGTTGATGCGCAGGAACCGCTTGTTGCGCGCGCCAACCGCATCCACGCCCACGCGCTCGGCATTGCCGATTCCCACCATCGCGTCGGGCGAGAGCGAATAGACCACCGCCTCGATATCATCGAGTTCCAGGCCGGCGTCGTTGAGGGCGAGCGTGACTGCCTCGCGCACCAGATCGGGATAACTCGCATCGTCACGGCGCGAGCGGAACGCCGACTGGCCGACGCCGATGATGCCGACACGCGGGCTCATGCGACTCCTCCCGTTGTTTCGCGGCGTAACACAACCACCGTTTGATACTGCATCGCGAACCCGCTGGCGGCATGCGCCAGCGCGGTGCGCGCGCCCGGCTTCTGATGCCGGCCGGCGCGCTGGCGCACCTGGTTGGCGGCCTCGGCGATGCGGATCAGCCCGGTGCAATAGACGGGATTGAGCGACAGCGCGCCGCCGGACAGATTGACCGGCAGCTTCCCGTCTGGCCCGAACGCGCCTTCGTCCACACGTGCCTGCCACGCGGTGCGCGGCGCGAGACCCAGCGCCTCATAGGCGAGCAATTCCTGATACGGAGTTGCGTCCGCCAGTTCGGCGAGGTCGATGCCCTTCTCGGGCGTGTCGATCCCCGCCTCGCCATAGGCTTGACGCACCGCCGCTTGCAGCGCCGGGGCCGAGGCAAGATCACGGTCGCCCAGGAAACTCGGCTCGGTCGCCCAGCCCATGCCAGCGATCCAGGCCGCATCGGCAATCCGGCGCTCGGCTGCGAAGGCTTCGGAGGCGAGCACCAACGCCACCGCGCCCGTCACCGGCTCCGCCGGAATGCCCCCCTCCAGCGGCCACCGCCGGACCCCTTTGTGGAGTTCGCCTCCGACCAGCTCGGGATAGGCGTGCGCGCCGTTGCGGCGGTTCTTCTCAACCACCGCGCGCGCGACCGCCTCAAGCCCCGGCACCGTGGCGAGCAAGGCGTTCGCCTGCAGCGCGTCCGCGGCCGGCTCGTCGAGCGGCAGCCGGCGGTGGAAGTAGGGATCAGCCGCGAGCCGCTGCGCCTCGGCCAGCGGCGATGCCTCGGTCGGACTCCAGGACACGACCAGTTGCGTCCGATACTGGCCGGACAGGACGCGCAACGCGCCCATGACGAACGCATGCTCCCCGGCCGATGGCGTGGAGAGAATGTCGCGATCCACGCCACCCACCGATCCCGAGGCCGCCATGATGGAGATCGCGCGCCCGTCGTACTGGTCGTTGGACGCGACCACGATGCCGTCGATGTCGTCGATCGTCAGTCCGGCATCGCGCAGCGCCTGCTGGCCCACGTCATAGAGCAGCTCTTCCAGCGAGCGCCGGTCGTCGGTGACACGGGGCATGATGGCGACGCCGATCACCCCCGCCTTGGTCAGGTACGCCATGTGCTTCCTGTTTCCTCCTCGCCTTTTTCAATCCGGCGCAACTTCGGCCGGTGCGCCGGTGCGGCCCCGTCGATGCGCGCCGGGAACAGCGCCTGTAGCGCGCCCTCCGGGGATCGCCGCACCAGGCCGCGCTGGTGATGCTGCGGCGAGCCAACCGCCTCGCCGAGGTCGAGCACGGGGCTGACGCAGCAATCCGGGGCGGCGAACCGCTCGGTGCATTCCGCCAAAGTGAGCGTCCCGATCAGCGTCGCGACATCCGCGATCAGCCCGGTCTGCGGCAGCGTCTCGGCTTCGCGTCCGATCCAGTCCGGCCGCCCAGCGGCCTCGCAGAAGGCGCGCCAGAATTTCGGCTCGGCCGCGCCCAGCGCGATATGTCTGCCGTCCGCGGTCGCATAGACTTGGTAATAGGCGGCGCCGCCGTTCAGATAGGTGTGCCGCCGCTGCGGCACCTCCCCGATCGCGCCATAGGCGGCGACCTGAAACAGTTGCAACGGCATGATGACATCGGCCAGCCCGATATCGATCGCGCAGCCCTGCCCGTCGGCCTGGCGGGCGCGCAACGCGCCGAGGATCGCGATCACCCCGAACAGCGAGCTGCTGACATCCGACAGCGGCGGATCGTAGAACAACGGCGCATCCGTACCGTTGCGATGCAGCACGCCCGCGACGGCGAGATAATTGGCGTCGTGCCCGGCATGCCGTGCCATCGGGCTGCTTGCGCCATAGCCGCTTAGGGAGCAGTAGATCAGCCGTGGGTTGATCTCCCGCAGCGTGACGTAACCGAGGCCGAGCCGTTCCATCACGCCGGGACGGAATCCCTCGATCAGCACGTCGGCCTCGGCGACCAGGCGCAGGAATGCTTCCCGTTCCGCCGTCTGTTTCAGGTCCATCCGCCCCACCGACTTGCCCGCGTTGATGGCCTCGTAAAACAGCGGGTGTCCCGCGGAATCGCGCGGTCCAAGGTGGATCATGGGATCGCCTGCGGGCGGCTCGATCTTGACCACCTCGGCGCCCATGTCGGCCAGCAGCAAGCTCGCCATCGGTCCGGGCAGGAACGCGGACAAATCCAGTACCCGCACGCCCCGCGCGAACAGGCTGAGGCGAGAGTCCGTCATGCGCCAGGCACCAGGGTCAGACGGCCGCTGACGCCGCCCGCTTCCAGTCGACGGTGCGCCACAGCGGCTTGCGCCACCGGAAGGCTGTCCTCCACCTTGGCCTTGATCGTCCCCTGCGCGAGCAGATGGAGACAACGCCGCAGCTCCTCGCGGGTCACGCTGGTGGAGCTCAGCATTGAAATCCCCTTCAGGAAGAACTGCGCCGGGTTGAACGAAACGAAGTCGCCGGTGAGCTGCCCGACCAGAACCCAGCGCCCGCCGCGCGCGAGCGATCGCCGCACCAGCTGGAACACCGGCGTGCCGACCGTGTCGATCGCAACCTCCACGCCCGCGCCGCCGGTCAGCTCGCGCACTGCGGCGGAGAAATCCTTGCCCCGCGCGTAAAGAACAACGTGATGCGCGCCGGCTTCCCGCAGCGCCGCCGCCCGCTCCGCCGAGGTCGTGGCGGCGATCACCGTGGCGGCGGCCGCATGCGCGATCTGCACGGCGTGAATACCCACGCCGCCGCTCGCCCCGGTAATCAGCACGGTTTCGCTCGGGCCGACGCGGCCGATCCCGACGACGCCATGGAACGCGGTTCCGATCGCGCAGGCGGTGATCGCGGCGTCGCGCAGCTCCACCCCGTCCGGCACGCGCACCACCGCGTCGGCGTCGAGCACGACGTATTCCGCGTATCCGCCGTTGAGTTCCGTGTCGCCGAGGAACACGCTTTCGGCGCATAGCGGCTCGCGTCCGGTGCGGCAGTAGCGACAGCGCCCGCAGACACGGGCGCGCTGCGTGGTGGCCACGCGCTCGCCGGCGTTGAACGCCGAGACGCCAGCGCCGCGAGCGACGACGGTACCGGCGATCTCGTGGCCGGGAATCAGCGGCATCCTGATCCCGGCCTTCAAGGTGCCGTTGCGCACGACGACATCGTGGAAGCACACGCCGCAATGCGCCACCTGCACGACGATCTGTCCCGGGCCTGGCGCCGGATCGGGCAGGGTTTCCAGACGCAGCGCCTCCGCCGCGCCCGGCGCGCTCAGCACGACCGCTTTCACAGCACCGCCACGGGTGCAACCGGACTGCCGGTGCCGCCCGTCACGGGGAGCGGCGTGACGACGAACAGAAATGTGGTGCCACCCGCCTCCGCCAGTGATCGCAGCACCATGCCTTCCAGCAGCGGGATGCCATGATCGCGGATGAGCCGTTGATGCACTGGGAAAACTGTGCCTTGCGGGAATGGCAAGGTCTCGATCGCGAAGTTGTCGGCGCCCACCATCGTCACGCCGGATTCCGCGAGCCACAGCGCGGCATCGACGTCGATGCCGGGCTCGGCGTTGAAATCCACGTCGTGGGAAGTCTGGCTCTCCAGCCAACCGGTGCGGATTAGCACCGCATCGCCGGGCTGCAAGGTGATCTCGGCGCGGGCCGCCGCCGCTTGCAGCTCGGCGCAGCCAATTGTGTCACCCGGCGCGGCGGGCGCACCGCGCAGGCCGACCACATCGAGCAACACACCCCGCGTGACCAGCGGCGGCATCTTGTCGATACCGCAGCGTGATGCGCCGGTGGTACTGCGCACGCTGTTGCCGGGAAAGCCGTTGTAAAGTTGGTCGTCGCACCAGGCATGGCAGAGCGCGTCGATATGCGTGCCGATATGCAGCGGCATCACCACCGTGTCCTCGGCGAACTGGAAGCCGCCCGGACGTTTGCCGCCGGCCGCGTAGTCGCCGCCGTCGCGGCCCATGAAATGCTGTACCCCGGCGCGGTGCTTCGGCACGGGCGTCCGCTCCGACAATGGCTGCGACAGGCTCAGCACGCGCCCGGTGCGTACCAGCGACACAGCCAACCGCACCTGTTCCGGTCCGATCAGGTTGGGCGCGCCGATTTCGTCATCGGCGCCCCAGAGGCCCCAGGCTTCGCGCGCCATGCTCAGCCCTTCCCCACCGCGCGCGCCGCGAGTTCACGCCGCATCAGCTTGCCGGTCACGGTGGTCGGCAGCTGGTCCACGATCTCGAACCGGTCCGGCACTTTGTAGCTCGATGCCAGCGACCGGCAATGCGCCGCCAGCTCCTCCGGGCCCGGCCGCTTGTCGCCGCGCAGCACGAGGAAGGCGACAATCGCCTCGCCGCTGGCCGAAGGCGCGCCGACAACTCCGGCCTGCGCCACCGCCTTGTGCTGCATCAGGACCTCCTCGACCTCGGCGGGCGAGACATTGATCCCGGCGCGCTTGATCATCTCAGTGGAGCGGCCGAGGAACACCATCTCGCCCGCTTCCGTCAGCATCCCAAGATCGCCGCTGCAGAACCACCCGTCGGGGGTGAAAGCGGTGGCATTGTGAGCCGCGCTGGCGCCCGCATAGCCGCGCATGACGTATGGTCCGCGGACCTCCACCAGCCCCGCCTCGCCCGGACCGCGAACTTCGCCCGTGCTTTCGTCGACAATGCGCAGCTCTACGCCCGGCAAGGGCAATCCCTGGCAATTCGCGCGCCGTTCCAGCGACCAGTCGTGGTGCGTCACGCAGCAATTGCCGCCGGTTTCGCTGGCGCCGTAAATGTTGCAAAGTTCGGCCGCGCCCAGCATGGTGGCGGCCTTGATCAGATCCTGCGGGCTGCCGATCGTGAGCCCCGTGCGCAGGCTGCGCGTGCGCTCCGGGCGGAACGACGGATGGCGCACGAGCGAGTCGGTCATGCCGGGCAGCGTGTAGATCGAGGTGCAGCCATGCCGCTCGATGAGATCGAGCGCCTCGCCAGGTTCGAACCGTGATTGCAGCACCAGCGTCGCGCCGTGGCCAAACGCGGCGGGCAGAGCGTTGATGCCGCCATACGCCCAGAACAACGGCGGCGACAGGAGAACCTTGTCGTCCGGCGTCAGTCCCTGCCGCTCGCCGATGTTGAAGCCGTTTTCGACGACCAAGTAATGCGCGAGCGGGATCGCCTTGGGCCGGCTGGTCGAGCCGGAGCTGTAGAGGATAATCCCGTCATCCACCGCGCTCGCACCTTCACCCGGCGCGGGCGTGGGCAGCGGTGATGCCGACCTTTGGGCTGCGGCATAATCGGGAAATCGGTCGTCGCCGTCGATCAGCAGGACCGGAATATCTCGCGCCTCGAGGAGATCGCCCAGAATGGCGCCGTAGTTCTCCCGTCCGAACGCTGCCAGCGATATCATGATATCAGCGCCAGAATTCAGGCAGCAGGAACTCCAGTTCCCTGCGCTTGGACCAGGTGCTGAACGGGGTCACGACCGCACCGAGCAGCCAAGCCCCGAAGGCGACCTCAAGCCATTCGGGCCTGTTGTTCATGAGCAGCCCGACGCGGTCGCCGCGACCGATCCCGTATTCCCGTAGCAGGCCGGCCGCTTGCCGCGCGCGAAAGCAGAGGTCGCGCCAGGTGATCGCGTCATCGCCGGAAATCACCGCAACAGCTTCGCCTCGGCGAGTCGCTTGCTCGTCCAGCAGCTCGAACAACGTGCGGCTGTAGGGGGGATTTCATGACGCTCCTCAGTTGCAACTTCTCGGGTCGGGTTGCTGGCCCGTAGGGTGGTTTCATGTGGGGTGGTGAGGCAAATGAAATAACCGAATAGCGTTCGGGTTTCGGAGCGAAACCGAATGAAATTCGGATTCCAGTTGACAGCGTTGCCGCCCTCGGCAAGGATGCGGCTGTCCGGGGAGAAACGCTCAATGACAGACGAAGTGCGCCCGCGCAGCATTGCCGACATGCCTGCGCAGAAGCCGGCGGAGGCTGCGACGAAAGCGGAGGCACGGGGCCGCTTCTTCAACACCGGTAACGCGTTCAATGTTCAGTTGCCGCCGGTACCCGACCGCATTTTCACGGAAGAGGCGCACGTCGCGCTCGACCCCGCCTCACCCACCGGCCTGGTCGCGTGCGACATCTCGCAGGAGCTTGCCTGCGACTTTCCGGCGACGACGCCGCTGGTGCTCGCGCAATATGCGCGCATCCGCGCCGGCGAGATGCTCCGTACTGATTTTGCGGCAAGCGGCGTGATCGCGTACGTCATCCAGGGGAACGGCCGGACGCAGTGCGAGGAGGAGACCATCGCCTGGAGTGAAGGCGATCTGTTCGTGTTGCCCGGCGGTGCGCCGGCCGATCACGCGGCGGGTGATGCCGATGCCGTGTTGTGGATCGTGACCAACGAGCCGCAACTCGCCTTCGAGCATCTGCGGCCGCCCGCGCCAGATCAGGCGCCGACCGACATCGTCATTACCGCGCCGACGAGATCTCGCGGCAGATCGAACTGATCTACGATGTCGGACGCAACGAGCAGATCGCCGGATCAGCGCTGATCTTTTCCGCCGACCGGCAGGAGGCGACCCGCAACATTCTGCCGACCCTGACAGTGGCGATGAACTCGCTTCCGGGCGGCGCTGTGCAGCGTCCGCATCGGCACAATTCGGTGGCGGTCTCGCTGATCATCAAGGGCGATCGCTGCTTTTCCGTCATCGACGGCCGCCGCAAGGACTGGGCGCCATGGGCGACAACGATCACCCCGCCCGTGTCGGTGCATTCGCACCATAACGGCGGCAATGCACAGGCGATGTTCCTGATCGTGCAGGACGGGGGCATCTACTACCACACGCGCGCCATGGGATTTGAATTCGCCGAACAGCCGGCTTAGCACGCCGCAAAGCAAAGCAAGGAAGAACGCCATGCCGAACAGCGCCGAAATCAGCACCCAGCCAGGCTGAGGTCCGCCCCCTGCATCCCGCGCTGGGCGCCGACGTGCGCGGGATCGACATGCGCAAGCCGCTCGACGCCGAGACGTTCCGCGAGCTGCACGACGTCTGGATGCGCCATCTCGTGCTGGTGTTCCCCGAGCAGCACATCAGCGACGCCGAGCACGTCGCCTTCACGCGCTATTTCGGCGAGCCGGAGATCTTTCATCAGAACATCATCCGCTCGAAGCGCGTGCCGGAGATCTTCCGGGTCGTCCAATGTGGACGACGACGGCAACCTGATGCCGCCCGACCACCCCACCGTGAAGCAGGTCTCGCTCGCGCAGTTCTGGCACACCGACAGCAGCTATCGCCAGATTCCCTGCGTCGGCGCCCTGCTGCACGGCGTCGAGGTCAGCCGCACCGGCGGCGAGACGCAATTCACCAATTTGTATCATGGTCTATGAGGAGCTGCCTGACGCACTGAAGCGGCAGATCGAGGGCCGGCGCGCGCGGCACGATTTCGGCCACCTGCACACGCTGAGCAAGCTCAAGCCGCTGACCGAGGAGGAGAAGGCGGCGATGCCGCCGGTCTGGCAGCCGATGGTGCGCAAGCATCCCGGTCACGGGCCGTCTCTCGCTCTATATCAGCCCGATCTACAATGACGAGATCGAGGGCATGGACAAGCGAGGAGGCGCGCCAGCTCTGATCGACGAACTGACCGAGTTCGCCGCGCAGCCGCACTTCGTCTATCGCCATCGCTGGGAGCCCGACGACGTGGTGATGTGGGACAACCGCTGCACCATGCACCAGGTCACGCCGCTCGATCCGCGCGAGCGGCGCGTCATGCACCGCACGACGATCGTCGGCACCGAGCCGGTCATGGCGGCGCTGAGCCGGCATGTCGCGAAAGCGCGCCGCTGGTCGATCGAGCATCCCGCACCCGAACCCCGCCTGGCTGGCCCGGCTGCACGAGGACATCATCGAGCCCGACCTGCCGATCATCGACCCGCACCATCATCTCTGGGACCGCGCCGGGCAGCCGCTACTTCCTCGACGAGCTGCTGGCCGACACCAGCGCCGGCCACAACGTCGTCGCGACCGTGTTCCTGCAGTGCTGCTGGGCCTATCGCACCACCGGGCCGGAGGAGCTGCGCCCGGTCGGCGAGACCGAGTTCGTCGCCTCGCGTCGCCGACGAGGCCGAACGGCGCGAACGCGCGACGCGCGCCTGCGCCGGCGATCGTCGGCTACGCGGATCTGCGGCTCGGCGATCGCGGTGGACGCGGTGCTGGAGGCGCATATCGCGGCCGCCGGCGGGCGGTTCCGCGGCATTCGCCATGTGCACCGCGCGCCACCCCGACCTTCTCGCCAGCATCGCCGACGCCGCCGCCGCTCGGGCTGATGGGCGATGCCGCTTTCCGCGCGGGCTTCGCGCGCCTGGCGCAAGCACGGCCTGAGCTTCGACGCCTGGCTCTACCACACGCAACTCGACGAACTGCTCGACCTGGCGCGCGCCATTCCCGGACGACCCCGATCGTCATCAACCATGTCGGCGGCCCGCTCGGCGTCGGCCCGTTCCGCGGCAAGCGCGACGAGGTGTTCGCCGGCTGGCGCGCCGTCGATGCGCGAGCTCGCCGCCTGCCCGAACGTCATCGTCAAGCTCGGCGGCCTGGCGATGGCGGTCAACGGCTTCGACTTCCACAACGAGAGTGCTGCCGCCCTCCTCGGGCGAGCTCGCGCAGGCATGGCGGCCGTGGATGAGCAGAATGCATCGAGGCGTTCGGCGCTCGGCGCTGCATGTTCGAGAGCAACTTCCCGGTCGACAAGGCGATGTGCAGCTACCCGGTGCTGTGGAACGCCTTCAAGCGCATCGCCGCCGGCGCGTCCGCCGACGAGAAGCGCGCGCTGTTCCACGACACCGCCGCGCGGTTCTACCGGCTCGCGGTCTGAGCTCCGGCGCAAAGAATGGGGGAAACCATGGAACCCTCACCCGCCGCGCCGCGCTCGGCGCGCTGGCCGCCGCGCCGCTGGCCCGGCCGGCGCTGATCCGGGCGCAGACCGTCTCCGCGCCGGTCAAGATCGGCCTGCTGAGCGATGTGGGCGGGCCGTACCGGCATGTGGGCGGCCCGGGCAGCCGGGTCGCGACCGAGATGGCGGTGGCGGATTTCGGCGGCTCGCTGCTCGGGCGGCCGATCCAGGTGCTGCAGGCCGACGACCAGAACAAGGCGGATGTCGCCGGCGCGCTCGCCCGGCAATGGATCGACGACAAGGGCGTGGACGTGCTCGCCGACGGCGCGGCGACCTCGGCCGGGCTCGCGATCCAGGAGGTCTGCCGGGAGAAGAAGCGCATCTTCCTGATGAGCACGCCCACCGCGACGGCGTTCATCGGCAAGCAATGCTCGCCCTACGGCTTCCAGTTCGCCGCCGACACCTATGCGCTGGCAAGGGGTCGGGCGGCGCGCTGTCGAAGGCGGGCGGCGACACCTGGTTCTTCATCACCGCCGATTACGAGTTCGGCGCCTCGCTGCAGGCCAACACCGAGCAGTTCGTGAAGGCAGGCGGGCGGCAAGGTGCTGGGCAGCGTGCGCGCGCCGCTCGGAACGGCCGATTTCTCCAGCTATCTGCTCCAGGCCAAGGCTTCGGGCGCCAAGGTGATCGGCCTCGCGAACGCCGGCACCGACCTGCAGAACTGCATCAAGCAGGCGGCCGAGTTCGGCATCACCCAGGGCGGCCAGCGGCTGGCGACCCTGCTGATGATCATCGGCGACGTGGTCTCGCTGGGCCAGGACACCTGCCAGGGTCTCGTGCTGACCAACTCCTTCTATTGGGACATGTCGCCCGCAGACGCGCGCCTGGACCGAGCGCTACATCGCCAAGATGCAGGCACCCCGCCGACCGCCTACAACGCCGGATGCTATGCCGGCGTGACGCATTGGCTGAAGGCGGCGAAGGCCGTCGGCACGCTGGATGCCGACGCGGTCGCGGCGAAGATGCGCGAGATGCCGCTGGACGATTTCTACAACAAGAACGTGCGCATCGAGGCGAATGGCTGCGTGCCGCACACGATGTATCTATGGCAGGTGAAGACGCCGGCCGAAGTCAAGCAGAAATGGGATCTTTACAAGAAGCTGGCGGCCATCCCAAGCCCGGAGGCGTATCCACCGCCGGGTCTCTTTGGCTGCCCGCTGGTGCACTCATAGCGAGACGAGGGCCATGCCGGGCGGCGCTGCGCAGGTAGAACGGGCTGCGTGGATGGAGGTTCTGGAAAGCGCCGCCGGGGGATATCTCGGCGGCGTCTCCGATCCGAAGCAAGACAGAAGCCGTCGCCGCAAACAGGAACTGCTGGAAGCGGCCACACGGGTCTTCGCACGCGACGGGATCGCCAATGCGAAGATGGGCGATATCGCGGCGGAGGCCGATGCGCCCGTTTCCTCCATCTACGACTACTATTCCAGCAAGCAGGAACTGGCCTACGAGATCCCCATCCAGCGGCTCTCACAGTTCTATGCAGAGTTTCTCGCAACCGCGCCGCTGCAGCCGACGATGCGAGCGCGGCTGCACCTGTTCCTGACGATGGCCGCCGACTATGCGCGGCGCGATCCCGACTGGGCACGCCTGCTCTACCTGGAAATCTGGCCGAGCGTGCTGATCGAGGAGGCGCGGGTGCGCCGGGCCGTGGACGATTTCGGGCGCATCATCGTGGAGATGATCCGCGAAGGCGGACGGCTCGGAGAGTGGGATGCCAAGCTCGACCCGTACCGGATGGCAACCATTCTCATGGGCAGCGTGACCCACATGATCATCACCTGGCTGCTCTATCGCCGGCCTCGGAGATTAGCCGAAGCGGCCAAGCCGATGATCGAGCAGCTCCTGATGTTGCTCGACCACGGCGAGGCAGGCAAGTCTGACGCTGGTTAGCAGACGCACAACTGATACGTCATAACAATGGACGGAACTCATGACACGTTTGCCCAGCCTCGTGTCGTGATGGAGGCGATCCGCGCTGGATCGACAATGAGGCTGTTCCAAGCGTTACGACAGACATCGATAATCTGCTCGTAGGTGTCCCAAATGCGGTGGCTGAGCTGATTTTGACGAAGGAATTGCCAGATGTTCTCTACCGGATTGAGTTCCGGCGCGTAGGGCGGCAGTGGAAGCAGCACGATGTTGTCCGGGAGTTCGAGACGCGGTGAGGTATGCCAGCCGGCACGGTCGAGCACCAGGACAGCGATGGCTCCTACAGAAACGCATCGGCTGATCTCGGCCAGATGCTCGTTCATCGCCTCGACATTGACCTCGGGCATAATCACCGCGGCACCGGTGGCGCGGACCGGACAGACCGCACCGAACCAATAGGCCCAGGTAAACCGGCGATCCCGCGAGACGCGTGGGCGCGAGCCGCGATTGACCCAGACGTAAGTAAGTCAAGGTGCCCTGCTGTCCCACTCTGGCTTCATCTGAAAACCAGACTTCGATCGGCTTGCCCTTCGCCGTTGCGGGGAGTGCCTCGGCAACCTGCGCGGCAAACTCGTCCTTGAAAGCCCTCTTGGCCGCGTCGTCGGCTTTCGGGTGAGCGGGCCGCGGCGAAAGGCGGCGGAACCTGAGCTTGCGCAACAGCCGACCCACACTGCGCTCGTGCAGGCTGACGCCGAACCTCTCCGCAATCACCTTCTGGAGATCTACACGCCGCCAGCGGACCACCCCGACTTTCTCAAGTTCCGGACCAGCTTCGACAATCCGGGCAAAGTCCGCCTCCTGCTCCGGGCTCAGGCCAGGCGGCCGCCCGGTCCGAGGGCGATCATGCAGTCCCGAGATACCCTCGGCCTCGGACCGATGCACCCAGTCGCGCAAGGCTGTCGATCCATGCCGCATAGCGTCGCCGCCTCACGGCGTGATCGGCCATCGAGCACCGATGCCAGAGCCAGCATCCGCCGCGCTGCATCAGCGTCCTGACAGCTCGCTGCCTCGCGACGAAGACCCTCGGCCGTGTAGTCCTTCCGCGTAATCGCGATCGCCATGGCCGCCCCGAATTGATGGCTCGGCGCAAGCGAATCACGCCCAAGGGCCGGCCGAAAGCCCCAGAGTCTAGGAATTCCGTCCGCTGGTATCAGCCTGAGGAGAAATCGCAGTGGACAACGGGACCGAGTTTCTAGAACGCCCGGCCGAGAACAACATTGCTGACGCAGAATGGGATTTGCTTGTTAAGCTCGCAGCGGCTGACCGCCTGATTGATTATTACGGGTGGACCGAGCAGATCTACGGGCATCTCACCGCCCGCTTCCCAGATCCGAGGACCACTTCCTGATCAATCCGTGGGGGCTCAACTATGACGAGGAGATGGCCTCTAACCTTGTGAAAGTCGATGTCGAGGGCCGTGTCATCGCCGGGGGCGAGAACGGCGTGAACTATGCTGGGTTCGTCATACACTCGGCGATCCACATGGTGCCGTCGAGGGAGAACCACGTGGTGATGCACACCCATACTCGTGCTGGCATGGCCGGACTATCTCGGTCTGTTCCGGTGGCAGGGTGCGCAAAGCCGTGGCGAGGCGGCACCTGCGCTCGGCGGCGATCGCGCCGGCATCGCTTTCGGGCAAGCTGCTCGGGAGGCCCTCCTGGGTTTTCTGAAACAAGTCGGACCGCCGCTCGTGCCGAAGCTTGGTGACGCGCGTATTACGGGCGATCGCGAAAACCCAGGCCGAAGGGCTTCCCCGGCCGGATCATACTGGGCCGCGCTGCGCCAGATAATGAGCATGACGTCCTGCGTCAGATCCTCGGCGGTCGCCCGGCTGGCACCGCACCAAAGCAGGTAGGTCTTCACACGGGGAGCGAAATAGCTGAACAGAGTTCGGAATGCATGCAGATCCTTGTCCGTCCCGACCGCAACTAGGTGCTCGGCCAGTGAAGATTTGTTCGGCCGCACCCCCGCGAGCGTCACTGCGCCCCCTTGCTAAACTCGTCCCACTCGGCCAATGGCCCTCGCATGCGGATTTTCCAACGGCCGCCAAGGCTGCTCAGTTCCGGAACGTCCCGGCGCAGGGTTGTTCACCTATGTTCCTGCGCTTCGCTGGCCCATGCCGCTCAGTGACGAGGCTCCTCCGGGCGATCGTGCTCTCCTCCTCGCCTGCAAATCCGAACGCTACGGCGCTACTGGCTTTAGGTCCGGTGCCGATGCGCAGGTGCAGTTCTTGCCGCTGAACCCTATAGCCATAAACCCCAGCCTGTCGGGGTTCAACTTGGCAGACGTAGTGATACGGCTTCGCTGCGAGCGATTCCAAACCCGGGCGGGGCATCACCGCGCTGCTCGACGACCCCGCGGCGATGACATCTGGGCGAGTGGGGCGCCGACGGGCTGGCGCGCGGTCCTGGCCGGAGTGACCCCCCGTCCGAAAAACGGCCGCCCCGAAGAAGCGGCCCGAGTTTGTCCAATGAGATCGTACCAAATCCCAACGCGCAGGTCGGGCGCAGGTTGCACTATGCGCGGGCATCTCGGCGTCGCCTCTGCGGCCGGCCCCTTCAATCGGCGGACGGGGATTTGGGGCCGGGATCCAGCCCGAGTTCCCTGGCGCAGGTGCGCAAAGCGGGCCGGATCCATGAGACGGCGATCCTGCAGGAGCCGATGGAGTTCGCGGATGCCCGCCTTGGTGAAAACCGCGACCGGGCCAGCGCCGGTCCTGTCCGGAGTTCGACCAGTCCGCGTTCCATCATGCTCTGGATGGCGGGCGGGATCTTCGGCTGGCCCTTGCGCTCCCCGGTACGCCACGCCGGGGTCAGCAAGCGCGTCTACCCGCATCTGCTCCGCCATACGGTAGCGACCCGGCTGCTCGCGCTCGGCATGGACATCACCGACCTACAGCGCTTCCTCGGCCACGAGAGCATCGCCACCACCCGGCTCTATGCTGAGACGACGGCGGCCGCGCTGCAGCGCCGGTTCGACGCCTTCACCGACCCGGCTGCCCACGAGCTGGTGGCCGGCATCCGGCGACAGCGCGGGGACGATGCCGCCCTGCTCGCCGCCGAGTTGTTGGCACAGCGCCGGGCCGAGCAGGTCAGCATTGCTGGTGCATGAGGTCGCAATGCTCGCCACGGCGCAGCCGCCCGTTGACCACTCGCCGGGTGAAAGGCTGCCCTGGGCATGCTCACGCGCCCGACTGCGCTCGACGGCCTGCTCCAGCCGCCATCTCGTCTCGTCGTCGTCGAGGATCTCCGGCCGGCGTTCCAGAACAACGTCGCCGATGATCTCGGCCATGGTGCCGAGATCGTCGAGCGCGTCCAGAGGCAGCATGTCGTCACGACGGCCGAGCGCGCCGACACCTCCCACGAGCCGTAACGCACGGCGCGGAGACAGAACTGATAGAGGTGGATGCCCTCCCAGATCATCGCCACCTGGATCACGCCATGGAGTTCGCGGAGCGTGAACGTCGTCGGCACAAGAACACGCCCCCAGACCATCGGACTGAGCCCGGCCAGCCAGACCCTGACTTGCAGGATCGCGTCGACGTCAGCAGCGGCGCCCACCGAGGAGTTTTCTTTCGGGAGGGAGCGCTTCGGCCGTGGTTTCATACCGCCAAACTACCGCATCACACGAGCACCCCACAGATCGTCATGCTCTCTCGGACCGCTGATCTCTACCCAGATCTCGAAGGCTTGCGTCCGGGCTTCTCGATATTGAACGGGCGGTGACATGATCGCGGTGGAGGTGGAAGAGATTGTTGATCGTTCGTGGGCTGACAGGAACCGCTGTGCTTGGCCGGGCGACTTGAACCGTTTCATCTGTCGCTCTCGTCGTCGCGTCGGCTGATGCGAGTTCTCCGCCCTGTTGTTCAGGCCCTTGTGCCGACGGTGCTCGACGCTGGGCATCATCTCCCCCTTTGGCGGCGCTGTAGCTCGTCAGCTTGTCGGTGACCATTACGCGAGAGCAGCCCTGGCACTTCAGAAGCTTGCGCAACCGGCGTTTTGCGCTTTGTCACGTCGGCTCTGGACCAGAAATCGAGCACGATGCCCGCTTGATCAACGGCCCGCCACAGCCAGTGTGTCACGCCAGCGATCTACTTCGTCGAGATGCCATTTATCGCTTGCGCGGGGCAACCTACGACGGATCTGGTTTGGCGAATTCCTGGCCGGAACTTGCGTCCCCACTGCCGCACCGCCTCGTGGCTGACGACGACGCCCCGTGCCGCCAGCATTTTCCTCGACCATCCGGAGACCGAGCGGGAAGCGGAAGTACAGCCATATGGCGTGGCTGATGATCTCGGCCGGGAACCGATAAGCCGGCGCAGCGGGAGCGGACGGCTGCCCCTCATCATCCTACCCGACTATCCGTCCCGATCAGCCCCGGCAAGCCGGTCAGCCACCATGTTGACGATGCCCCTGAAGGCCTGAATGCGTACAACTGAGCTGTCCGGAACCGATTTAGCGGCTTTCTCAAGCAGCAGGAACCGGAATGGCTCACTCAGGGCCGTTGGGCCCCTTGCGTATTCAGATAGACGGCATAGAGCGAGGTAAAACCGCAGATGAACAGCCGGTTACGCTTCGGCCCACCGAAGCATACGTTCGCGACCTTCTCCGGCACTCTGATCTTTCCGATCAGATCACCGTCAGGCGTAATGCATTGAACGCCATCACCCGCACTGGTCCAGACATTGCCGTCCACGTCCACGCGAAATCCGTCGGCGATACCAGGTGAAATTTCGGCGAGTACGCGGCTTTCGCTCAGCCTGTTATCGGAGCCGACGCGAAAGGCGCGGATATGGTGCGGCTGGGTTGGGTCGGGCCAGAAGCCGGAATTTGCGATATAGAGAATCGACTCATCGGGCGAGAAGGCGATTCCGTTCGGACGGCTGAAGTCGTCCGCCACAATCCGAAGGCTGCCATCGCGCGGGTCGAAGCGGTACACATTGCAAGCGCCGATCTCACTCTCCGTCTTGCCACCCTCATATTCGGCGCTGATCCCGTAGGTCGGATCGGTAAACCATATCGTGCCGTCCGATTTTACCACCACGTCATTAGGCGAGTTGAGGCGCTTGCCTTCGTAGCTATCGGCAATAATGCTGATGCCACCGTCGTGTTCGGTGCGGGAAACGCGGCGGGCCTGATGCTCGCAGGTGACCAGGCGACCCTGGCGGTCGCGTGTGTTGCCATTGGAGAAATTCGAGGAAGCACGGAAGACGCTCACCTGCCCGGATTCCTCCTCCCAGCGCAATAGGCGGTTGTTCGGCAGGTCACTCCAGATCAGGCACCGTAGATCAGCAAAATAAACTGGCCCCTCGGCCCATCGCATACCGGTGTGCAGCTGCTCGAGCCAGACGATAGGAATTGTGTAGCGGCGGAAGCGCTGATCGACGATCTCGAAGGGGTCTTCCTTCGGGCTGCCCATGACTCTCTTCTCCTATTGGTTCTGCCCGCCGGCATTGGCCAGCCGACGTCGCCTTGCCGTTGCATAGACCGACAGGCCGACGGCGACGATCAGGATCCCTCCATTGAAGAAATACTGCACGAAGAACGGCGCCCCGAGTTGCTGCACGCCGGAGAACGAGAAGGCCAGGATCAGCACAGCGAGCAACGTTCCCCCCACGTTGACTCGCCCTGGACGGATCGAGGTCGCGCCCAGCAAGGTCGCGGCGAACGCTGGCAGCAGATACTCGGGACCGACCGAGGGGGTGCCAGCTTGCAGGATGCTGCCCAGCATGATTCCGGCGATGCCACTGAGCAAACCGGATATGACGAACGCACCTCCGACATGCCGGCCTACCTTGATGCCGATCAGCTCGGCCGCCCGCGGGCTGGCGCCTATCACGTATAGGGCGCGCCCGACCGGCAGACGCTCGGTCACGAGCCAAAGGATGATCGCCACCACCGCGACGTATACTGCAGGCAGCGGCACATGCCCGACAATTTGTGTCAGGTTGCCGAAGGTTGCGGGCAGGTCCATGCCGACGATCTGCTGCCCGCCGGTGTACCAATTGGACACGCCATAGAGCAGCGTGCCGACCCCCATCGTGGCAATGAACGAATTGATGCTGAACACGGTGACTAGGATGGCGTTGAACAGGCCGACCAGCAGCGCGACCCCAATGACGATCGCGGTCGCTGCCGGCCAGGAGAAATGCTCGTTCACCTGCAGCGCGACGATCAGCACCTGCGCCATTCCGAGATGGAACCCGACCGATAAGTCGAATTGGCGGGTCGCCAGGGGCACCATTTCCGCAAGCGCCAGCATCGCCGTGACGGACTGGCCGACAAGGATGTTGTTGATGTTTGAGGCGCTTAGGAACGACGCCGGTCGCAGCAACCCGAAGACTACCATGACCAGCCCGAACACTAGCGCCAGACCGTAATTCGAAATGAACTCCGACATGCGGCCGATATCAAACGGCCGCACCGCTGTGCGGCGAACGGGTACCTGTTGTGCCATAGCGTGTTGCACCACTCCTGCTATGCGGCGGCCGGAGCGCCTCCTAACGAGGAGCGAGCCACCAGATTGTCCATGGTCAGGGCGGCGCCCTGCAGTTCGCCAATGATCTGCCCTCGCGCGATGATTAGCGCACGATCGCAGAGCGCGGCGACTTCCTCGAAATCCGAGGACACCACCAGTACCGCCGCGCCTGCGGCGGCGGTGTCACGCACCATACGGTGAATCGAGAGCTTGGCGCCGATGTCTACACCGGCCGTCGGCTCCTCAAGAATGTAGAGGCGCGCCCCGCTCCCGAGCCAGCGTGCAACGAAGACCTTCTGCTGATTGCCGCCGCTTAGCCAATCGATCATCGCTTCGCTGTTCGCCGGCCGCACGTCGAATTTGGTCAGCACCGCTTGCGTGCGCTGGCGCTCCGCCGCGGGCGAAAGCGGGCGCCAGTTGCTCGTGTGCGTCAGTGCCGGATCCGGAAACAGGTTCTCTCGCAGCGACATGCCGGAAAGGGCACTTTCGCGCACCCGGTCACCCGCGAGAAGCGCAATGCCCCGAGCCACACGTTGCGGGATATTGTCCTCCAAAGAAAGCTCCGCGCCATCCAGGCGGATGCCGCCCGCGTCCGCACGAGTTTCCCCAAAAATGGTGCGCCCGATCGTCTGCTGCCCGGCGCCGCGCAGGCCGACCAGGCCGACGACTTCGCCGGCTGCAACGCCAAAGGATATTGGGCCGAGAGTTCCGATCCGGAGCGCTCCGATGTCGAGGACGGGCACGCCCCGGCTTCGCTCCGGGTGGACTGTCTGCGTAAGATCGACGGCGCGGCCCAGCATGTCCTCAACCAGCGACGCCGGCGTGACGTCCGCGACCGGAGCCGTGCGCACATGCCGTCCGTCGCGCAACACAGTAATCTGGTCAACCAGGCCGAACAGTTCGTTCAGCCGGTGGCTTACGTAGATCGCGCTTGTGCCCTGCGCTCTCAGCTTGCGCATCACCTCGAACAGATGCAGCGCGTCGGGCTCAGGCAAAGAGGCTGTGGGTTCATCGAGCACGATCACCTTGGCTTCGCGCGACAGGGCCCGCACAATGCCGAGCACCGCCTTGCTCGCCGCGTTGAGCGTGCCGACCCGGGCGCGGGGGTCGGGAGGGGCCACGCCCATGGCGTGGTAAATCTCGCTCGCGCGACGCCAGACCCGCGACCAGTCGATCAGGCCGGCGCTACGCGGAAATCCCGCGACGAGTGCAACGTTTTCCCCCACGCTCAGTTCGTCGACCAAGCCAAGATCCTGATGAACGAATGAGATTGGCAGATGCTCTGTGTGCGGATGCACCACGCGCCCGTCCAGCCGGATTTCCCCCGCGTCCGGCGGATACAGCCCGGCGAGGGTCTTGATCAGCGTGGACTTCCCGGCGCCATTTTCGCCGATCAGGGCATGGATCTCGCCGTGGGCGAGCGCGAAGTCTACGTGATCGAGCGCCAGCGTCCCGATGAACCGCTTCGTCAAGCCACGCACTTCCAGCACTGACCCGGCGCCGGCCAGGTGGTTGGGTCGACCGGCTGGCGCTGGAACTGTCGCGGGCGAAGTTCTTGTTTTCAGCAAGGCTTATTTTCCCCCAGCCAGACGTTCGTGTAGTGGCAGGCGAATTTGTTGCTCGGAATGAACTGGTTCTCCTTGCCGCCTTCGGCGTTCACGTTCTCCTTGGTGACAAGATACGTCGGCTGTATGAAATTCGCCGGTGGCTGGCCCGCCATGGCGCGCACCGCGGCGTCGACTGCCTCGTAACCGAACATCGTGCTCGGCTCGGGAACGGTGGCAACCTCATAGTTGCCCTTGCGGATCATCTCATATGTAGCGGGCGGGCCGTCAGCGCCAACCAGCTTGATCTTCTGCGGCGAGATCCCCGAGGAACGGAGTGCCGAGGCCACGTACGGGTAGTAGCCGTCGCAGCATGTCGTCATCCACCAGCTGTCGCCGTCGCGGGCGAGCAGCCCCGAAACCACCGACGAGATGCGCGCGGTATCGCCGATCGGCACATTGACCTCCTCAAGGAACTTGCAGCCGCTGCAATTCTTGATCGGCTCGATCGTCGCCTTCGCCTTGAACCGAGCGATCGCATAGCTCGTATCCACCATGTGGATGTCGCGCGCAGTGCCGTTCGAGTTGGCGATCACATAGGCCGCCTCGGTCTGACCGATCTGGGCCGGGTTCGACACGATGTTCATGTACAGCCCCAGGTCGGGGCTCGGCCCGGGGAAGGCAGTGGCATGAATGCCGATCACCGGGATTCCGCGCTTCACGGCTTCCTGGATCGGCCGCTGCAGCGCGTTGGCGTCGGCCGGCGTGATGATTGCGGCAGGATTCATGGCGAGCGCCTGGTTCATGGCCGCAAGCTGCCCACCAACCGTCCCCTGGCCATTGAACGTCACGGTTTTCCAGCCCAGCGCGTTCGCGGCATCGATGATGCCTTTGCCCCAGTAAATATAGGCCGTATACGATTGGTCGGCCGACACCCAGGCGATCGTGAGCGGCTTTCGGATGGCCTTCGGGCCGCTGGTCGGTCCTGTCCACTCGGTCTGCGGGCGCGTCCGCTCTGCTACGATCTGTCTCGATTGATCAACGGTCATGTTCGGGTCAATTTTCGGCTCGGGCCATGCCGGGAACGGCTTCGCCCTCGCGCCCGCTACCTGCGCCGAAGCCGAAGCCGGAGCGGCCATCGCCGTGAACGCAACGCAGGCCGGTATCATCGCGCGCATACAGGTGCGCGGCCCCGGCCGTGTACCCGGCATTCGCAAGAATTTCATTGACGCATCCTCTTTTCCAATCGCCTCGGAACATCCGATAATTTGGCTCCGGTAGCCAAACCTAGCTCGTGTGGCCAGCCTCGCAAACCCGCAGGACGCCGACGATGTGTTATTCGACACGAGCGTCAGCACCTCACCATCACCTGCGGCGAGGGCGCCTTAGCCGTCGCCCAGCTGGACGCCCTCAGGCTAACGGTGCGCACATGCCCCAGAGTCCGCACCTCCCTGTTTGTGCCCGAGCTGCACCGGCTGTTCGCCGCCGCGCCCGCCAAAGCGCCTGGGGCCCAGTGCCGCCATCCTTGTGTTCCGCCCCCGGCCCTGAACGTCAGGGCTCAACCCGGCCGCGCCCCCTGGCCCGGGAAAAGTCGGAGCGGATCGGGGAGTCAAGGCGGATGCGGCCTGCTGATCGATCATGCGACGGTCACCCCCGTATCTCCGAAAAAGCTTGGGGACCGATCATCGCCGCCAAATGCCCTAGCAGCCTGTCGGATTGAGATACCCGATCACGCGATCGGTGGCTAGAATCGGCGGATGTCGAATTTTGTGCCGTTCAACCGCGACCAGGCCTTTCTGCTGCCGCCCGACCTAAAGACTTGGCTGCCGGAGGATGATCTTGCGCACTTCGTGGTGGCCGCGGTGGAGCGGGTACCGCTCGGGGCGTTCCGAGTGGCGGAGCGAGCGTGCGGCAAGCCGCAGTATCACCCGCGGCTGATGCTGGCGCTGCTGATCTACAGCTACGCCAACGGCATCTTCTCGTCGCGGCGGATCGAGCGGGCAACCTACCGTGACATCGCGGTTCGCTTCGTGGCGGCCAACCTGCACCCCGACCACGACACGATCGCGGTGTTCCGACGCTCGAACAAAGCGGCCTTCGAGGCGGCCTTCCTGCAAGTGCTGCTGCTGGCGCGCGAGAGTGGGCTGCTGCGGCTCGGCACGGTGTCGATCGATGGGACCAAGATCGACGCCAATGCCTCGAAGATCCGCTCCGTGCGCTACGACCGGGCGCAGGAATTGCGGGCCAAGCTGGCGGCTGACATCGCCGCGCTGACCGCGCAGGCCGAAGCGGCCGACGCCGGGGACCACGACCCGCAAGCGTTGCCGGCAGAACTGGCCCGGCGCAACGCGCTCCAGGCGAAGCTCGATGCTGCCTGCGAGCGGCTGGAAGCCGAGGCACGCGCCGAAGCTGAGGCCGCCCGCCCAGCTTATGAGGCCAAGAAGGCCGCCTATGACGCCAAGAACGGGCGTCGCGGCCGGCCGCCGAAACCGCCCGATGATACGCCGCCACCAGAGCGACAAAGCAACCTGACGGACCCGGACAGCGCCCTGATGCGACGCTCGGATGCGCATGAATACCGCCAAGCCTACAACGCACAGGCGGTGGTGTGCGCCGACGGTGCGCAACTGATCCTGGCGACCAACCTGGTCGCGACCCCAGCCGATGCGCCGAGCTTTGCCGCGACTACCCTGGCAATGGAAACAACCATTGGCCTACCCAAGATCGTTCTGGCCGATACCGGTTTTGCCAGCGGCCCAGCGGTGGCGGACCTGCACGCACATGGCATCGAGCCATTGGTGGCGATCGGGCGGACCCAGCCGCACCGGCCCTACGACTTCCGTCCGCCGCCGCCGCAAACCACGCCGCGCCGGATCACCGAGCCTTGGCGCCTGGCGATGAAAGCCAAGCTGGAGACCGAAGATGCCAAGAACCTCTACAAAAGACGCAAGCAGACCATCGAACCGGTGTTTGGCATCATCAAGAGCGCCATGGGCTTCGTCCGCTTCCACCTGCGCGGCATCCAAAAGGTTGCCGCCGAGTGGACCCTGACCGCGCTCGCCTACAACTGCAGGCGAATCGCCCGCCTGCAGGCGGCGTGAACACCCCAGCCGGCTTGCTCATTGGCTCAGCCGGCAGGCTGAATCCGACAGGCTGCTAGTCCATAAGCTAGTGCAGTCAAACGGCGATCAGTCGCTTGGCACTTCGAAGAGCTTGCAAGCGGTGTTTGCCACGCACAACACCCGAAGCCCACCGGCGAGAAGCTGAGGCCGGCTTTGCCGGCCGCAGTGCCCGGCCCGCAGATCACCGGTATGAGCGCCGCCAGTCACGCCCAGTCCCTGCCTGCGATCGCATGGCGAGGCCGGATGTAGCCGGCGGAGACGTCCTCGATCCGGGCAGTTCCCAGCAGGGTCATCGCGTTGTCGAGTTCGTCCCGCAGAATTGCGATGGTTCGGTCAACCCCGTGCCGGCCGGCGACGGACAGACCCCAAAGGAACGGCCTTCCAATGCTGCATGACGAGGCCCCCAGCGCGAGCGCCTTTAAGATGTCGGTGCCTCGCCGCACGCCGCCATCGAGAATGATCTCGGCTCGGCCTCCCACGGCTGTAACGATCTCGGGAAGGACGGAGATCGACGCGGGAACCTGATCGAGCTGCCGGCCGCCATGATTGGAGACCATGATGGCATTAGCGCCGAGGTCGACCGCGTTGCGGGCATCCTCCGGGTGGAGGACGCCTTTGATCACGACCGGTCCCGACCATGAGTCGCGGACGCGGGCCACATCGCCCCAGGAAGCGGACGGGTCGAAGAGCGACGCGACGTGCTGGGCAACCGAGGCAAACCCCGTGCCCAATGCCTCAAAGTTGCCGAAGCGGGGGGAGGACAGCAGCACTCCGGTCAACCAGCGCGGACGACGCGCGACGTCGAGAACGGTTGCGGGGCGAGGACGTAGGGGCATCGTGAATCCGTTGCGGATATCGCGCTCACGGCGGCCCTGGACCGGGAGGTCGATCGTGATGCAGAGGACGCGATAGCTCGCATCTTTGGCGCGTCGAAGCAGCGCCTGCATCCAGTCCCGGTCCTTAAGGAAGTAGAGCTGGAACCATCGCTCTCCATCTGGCACCGCCGCAGCCACCTCCTCGATGGAGGCGACTGAGTTGGTCGAGAGACAGAACGGAATTCCGGCGGCGGCGGCGGCGCTCGCAGCCGCAATTTCGCCTGAGGGCCAGTAGAATCCGGCGAGGCCGGTCGGTGCCAGTAGGAGCGGCAGTTCGGACTGCGCACCCGCGATGGTAGTTCGCAACGAGCGGCGGCTGACATCGACCGCGGCGCGCGGCAGCAGCATCCAATCCTGGAACCCCGCTTCATTGTCCCGGGCGGTAACTTCATCACTCGCGCCGCCATCGATAAAATCGAATACCGCGCGGGGAAGCTTGCGCCTCGCCAGCAGCCGCAAGTCCGCAATTGAGAGGGCCGCGGCGAGAGTGCGGTTAATGCGCCGCGATTTGGATGCTGTATCTGCCATTTGAGGCCCTACATGCGAAGTATACATCTCGGGTGATCTGCCGACTGCGGAATGTGGATGAAGGCGGAGTGCCGTGTCGATGAGGCGGTTGAACGAGCCCATCGGGAGCACCGATCGCTCTGATTCCCCAGGGCTAACGGGTAAGGCGAGACAGTGCTAGGTTAGAAGGCCTTGTCTCAGCTCGGCAAGATCGATGCCTCAACGCAGGGTTTGGGACGCGCTCAGTCTTCACGTGGAGGAGCAGGATGATTGAGGAACCGCCACTGCTGCAGATCCGCCGCCAATGGGCTCGGCCGCAGCCGGACATACTGGCGCGGTTCCAGGACGCGCCCACCGGCTTTCTGGCCGACTGCATGGATGGGCACGGCGGGCTCGATTGGCGCATCAAACCAGTCGATCCGGAACGCGCAACTTTCGTCGGTCCGGCGCTGCCCTGCCTCTGCGGCCCCGGCGACAACCTTGCCCTCTTGGCGGCGCTGACGGTAACGCGGCCTGGCGATGTCATAATGGCGGCCGGCGAAGGCTTTGAAGGCTTGGCCATTTGTGGGGATCGCGTCGCCGGCATGGCGCGAAACCGCGGGGCGGTGGCAATCATCGTGGACGGTATGGCGCGCGACGCACACGGCATTCGGGCTGCCGGCCTTCCTTTGTTCTGCCGTGGCATCACGCCAAATTCCTGCAATGCATCCGGCCCCGGCACGGTAGGCGGACCTGCCGTCATTGGCGGAGTCACGGTGTGTCCGGGCGACGTCGTCGTCGGCGATTGCGACGGCGTGGTAGTGGTGCCGCAAACGAGAATCGAGGCGGTGTTGGCTAAGCTGGACCGGGTGAAAGTCGCGGAGTTGGAGATGGATGCAAGGGTCGCGAATGGGCTAGCTATGCCGGCGGTGGTCGAGCAGCTGGCCGCGGCGGGGCGGGTAAAATATCTGGACTAATCAAACAGCATAGGCGGCCGTTGCCTGGCTTGGGATACCCCGGCTCGATCAGCGCACCCAGCTCGCGCCACGGCACCACTTGCTCCATCTCGGCCAGAAATGCCGCCCGACGCGTCGTCTTGCCGTACCGCTCGAACCCTGCATTCGCCAAGGTCGCCTGCCGCATATCGGGGTTTCCACCAGTTGCCCCGAATCGGCTCTACAGGCCGGTCCGTGACCGGGTCGAGATCGACTTGATCAGAGAGTCCCTAAGTTGACAATGCCCGGCCGATCGTGAGGTCCGTCGTCCAGGAATGGTGGCGGTGCATTGACGCCGACGCGGCGCGCGGAAAGCCACGCGCGCCGGTCGGGGTGCGACCCCAGAGACACCGATTTGAGTTGTGGCGGGGGCGGAGCCTGGGGCAGGGTTCAGCCGTTCGGATTGTCGCGGCGCCTTCGCAGCGCCGCGGGGATCAAGCAGATCGCCGCTCTATGCTGAACTCGAAGCCACCTCGCTGCCGGCAGCGCGGCGATCGACCCGGGCGGGCGCCGCAGCCGAGGCCGGGCTCACCTGGATGGGCATGAAGAGGCCGTCCTGCGCCAAAACCACGTCACCTTGCTTCGCCAGTTCCAGGCTGGCGATGAGGGTGCTGGTCCAGGCCGAGCGCTGGCGCAGAGCTGTGTCGGTTTGGGTCCCGGCCTCGCCGGACGCCTCCGGCAGCAACCGCTCGAACGGCTGTCCCTCCGGCGTTTCCGCCAGCCGTTGCAGGATGCGCGCGCGGGCCTCCGGGATGCGAATGCAGGTCGAGCCAGGCCGGTCGGTAGACCCGGGTGGTGTCTGCGTCCTCGTGGCCGTCCTCGAACAGCGCCAGGGCCGCCCAGAGGAACTCGATGACGTCGACCTCGTGGTTGGTGCTGATCGACGCGTCCGGCAAACTCCGGCTGGCCGCGGCAAAAGACGTCGCGGCCGAGCTGTGGCCGGCGGTCCAGCCAGGCCGCCAGCGCCTGCATCTCCTGCAGCGCGACCGAGTTCCCACAACGCTGATCCGCCTCCGCTTCGGCCGCCTGCTGTGCCGCCTCGTCCGCGGGAACCAGCAGATTGGACCGCAGCAGCAGCAGCCAGGCGGCCATCACCATCCAATCGCCCTTCTGGCCGAGGGGCACGATCGGCTGCAGGGCAGCGGCGAGCTGGTCGACGATCTGCTGGAGCGACAGGCGGGCCAAATCCACCTCGTGCGCCCGCGCCAGTATCAGCAGGCGCTCCAGCGGCCCGCTGAATCCGTCGAGGACGAGGAGCGGTGTCCTCCCCTCCCCTGCCCGCCCGGCGCGCGGATCGACGGCGATCCCGTCCATCCCTCCGGCGACATTCCCGCGACGCGAAGCGGCGCCGCCGGAACCTTGGCCGCCTCCGCCCAACGCGTCAGTCGCCCGGTTGCGGCCGCGCGACCGGCCTCGGCCGCAGCACGAAGCGCAGCGCCGGCCAGCGTGCGGCGAGTGCCGCCATCGCGGCGTGCGGTGTCGCGCCGGCGGTGAAGAAGCCGTAGCCGATGACGGCGTGCCCGGCCGGCAGCCGGCGCCCGGTGCTCGGCTTCGGCCGCTCGGTGACGTGGCGCAGACCGTCGGTCGTTCCCCAATGCGCGGACAGCCACGCCCGTGACGCGGGATCGGTCGGACCCAGCTGCAGGATGGCGGCCGGGATCGGCAGCAGCACCTGGAGGTCGAAGGGGCAGGCGAGGCTGCGCCCGATCAGCGCCGCGGCTTTCGCCTGTCGCGCCTCGACCCGCGCGCGGAACTCGCGCGCCAGGATGTGGCAGCCCTCGATGGTCAGGGTCCGTTGTCCGGCCGGCTGGGTGGCGGCAAGATGAAAGATGTCCTCCTCGAGGCGGTCGAAATCGAGCTGCCACGGGATGACGCCCGATCCGCGCGCCGCCGCGGCGAAAGCCGCCACCGGCGCGGCCGGCCCGCTGATCGTCAGATGGTGGTAGAGCCAGGTCGACGACGACGCCTGCGCCGCGGCCTGCGCCGACGCCGCGGGCCGGCGCCCGCGCGGCTTCGCCGGTCGCGGCACCTCTGGCGGCGGCGGCGTCTTGGCCGGGGCCGGCTCCCAGGGAGTGCGGAAATCCGTCAGAGGTCGAGCATCCCGGCCGGGCTTTCGGCGACCAGGCCGGCGCGCTGGACGTAGCCGCGCATCGTGCGCAGGTCGCGATGGCGGGTGTGGCGCATGATGTCCTCGTCGCGGACACCCTTGGCATAGGCCTCGGTGATGAATCCGACGCGCAGCGCGTGGGCGCTCATCCGGTCGAAGCCCTCGAGGGTCAGTCCGGCCATGGCGATGCGGTGCGCCAGGATTCTCCGAACCGCGTCCGGGTGCAGCGCCTTGGCCCCGATGCGGTCGCCGGTGCCGATGCGGCGGAACAGCGGGCCGGCCTTCCGTTTGGCGACCGCCTGCCAGGCCTCGAAGGCGCGCACCGGGCAGGTTTCGACGTGCCGGCCGCGCGGCAGGCCGATCTCGGCCCCCTGCCCCGCCGGGTCGGTCTTGCCGCGCGCGATCCGCAGCCGCAATCCGCCCGCCACGACCGCCACGTCCTCGACCCGCAAGCCCACCAGCTCGGAGCGGCGCAGCGCGCCGGCGAAGCCGATCAGCAGCAGCGCGCGGTCGCGCCGGCCGCGCGCGGTGCGATCGCAGGTGGCGACCAGCTGGCGCAGCATCGCGAGCGACAGGGCGGCCGCTTTTTGCACCGGACGCCCGTGGGTGCGCAGCAATCCCCGCAGCGGCTCCTGGATGTCGCGGTGCGCGGGATTCCAGGGCAGGTCGTTGAACCGATGCATTTTTCCCAGCGCCGAGAGGCGCCGTCGGATGGTGGTCGGGGCCAAGCGCCCGGCCAGGCTCCCCAGATAGGCGCCCACCGTGGCGGGTTCGGCCGGCACCGGCGTGAAGCCGTTTTCGGCGCACCAGGCGGCGTAATGGGCCCAGTCGGCCCGGTAGGCCCGCAGCGTCGCGGGCGCCGCGGCCTGTTTGGCCAGCGCCCGCGCCGTCTCGAGAGCCGCCTGCCCGCCCGCGTTCGGCGCATTTCCACCGGCATGGCCGGTGGGATCCGACGCCGATGTGGTGGCGACGGCGCGGCCGGCGGGTTCCGGCGCGTCGGCCGCGCCATCACTGGGCGGGCCGGTCGCAGGATCGGGGGGCGGTTCGGGCATCGCGCGGCGCAGCATCGGCGCGAGCGGGCGCGCCGGGCAAGCCAAATAATGCGTCCAGGCGCGATATGCGCGATTATCGCGCTTAGATGCCACCATGGATGGACGGGAAAGGTGTTTCCTAAATGTAGAACTGACTTCTATGACGAACCAATGGAGCCCCTGCTGCACACCGAATTCCACCGCCGTTCTGGCCCGCGCCGACCTCAGCCAGGCCGGCTTCGCCCGACTCACCGGCGTCACCGCCCGCCAGGTCAACAACTGGTACCGCGGTCGGGCCGCCGTGCCACGCTGGGCGGGGCTCCTCGCGATCGCCCTGGAGGAGCTCACTCCAGAGGCGCTGGCGATCATGGCAGAGGAGACGACATTCGCATGCACGAGGTGCTCGGCGTCTCGCCCAGTTCGGACGCGACCGCCGCCCGGCGTGCCATGACCCAGCTGGCGCTGCGCTATCACCCGGATAAGGCCGGCCGGCCAGAGCAGATGACCCGCATCAACGCCGCCTACGAGCAAGCGCGGGCCAGCCTGGAAAAGCACCAGCCGGACGGCAAGCCCCCTCCCCGCTCCTAGCCAGCCGGCCCCTTCACTGAAACGCTACCGGGCAAACTGAACTCGCCAAGGAAGATCGACACTTGCGCCCCAGATCGCGATAAATCTGTCCCTGGATCGCGAAAAAGCGGCCCCTCAATGGCGACTCGGCGGGCAGATGCGGGCCGCCCCTCGCCCCCGCAGCTCAGGCGCAGCAAGTCCTCGGACCCCAGCTCGCCATCCCCGGGTGTTGCCGGAGCGCAATCCGAAGCCCGGAAACTAGGCCGAAAAGCTACGCTCCAGGCGGGACCGTGTCCTCCTCCAGCTCCGCGACCGGCTCGCCGGCCTCGGGCCCTCCCCTTTTCCCGGCCGCGCACTCGGGATCGGCAAAGTCAGGTGGGATCCCGGGAGGTCACGCAGGCTGCGCAGACCGAACCTGGATAGGAACAACGGCGTCGTCACCCATAGTGTGGGCCGGCCCTGCGATTCCTTGCGGCGCCAGAGTTGGATCAGTCCAGTCTCCAAAAGGACGTCCATCGACAGTTGCGAGAGACTGACGCCACGGATCTGCTCAATTTCGGCGCGGGTGATCGGCTGATGCAGAGCAATGATCACCAGGGTTTCTATCGCCCCCCGCGGCAGACGGCGGGTCTCGGTCAGAGCCGTCTGGAGACTTGGCGCCAGGTCCGGGGCGGTGCGGAACGCCCAGCCGCCGCCGCCAGCGTTGACGAGGATCACGCCCCGGTCGGCGCAATGCTGATCCGGCAGCAGCGGGCGCAGCGTCTTCCACATCACCGGATCCGGGCTGGCGAAAACGAATGCCTCCGTCAGGCGAAGGATTTCACGGGGGATTTTGGACCGGCTCGCAGCCTAGCATCCGAGTGGGAGTTCATACTGCGCTTAGGGCAGCACACTCCACGCCAAAGTGCAACTCGTCAAGCAAATCGACAATCCGAATCGACACGTCCACGCCGCAGGGCATGTTCTCCTCGCAGGTTCTGGGCGCCGTCGCCCAGCTGGAGCGGGCGCTGATTGCCGAGCGCACCAGGGCCGGCCTGCGCGCCGGCGACCCGGAGGCCAGCCGCGACGCCGCGCATCTCGACAGTGTCCTGGCGCGGATGGGACTCCTGGCTGTCGACCGTGCGGCGAACGCGTCCCGACCAGCCGTGGGGCGACGTCGTGCGGGTGCTGAACCGCGGCCAGGAGGCAAGCTGGACGGTCGAGCGGCTGCGCCGGACGGTACGGCGGTTGGTGGCGGAAGGCATCGTCGAGGCGAGCCTGCTGGACCGCGCGCGGCCGCAGCCGGGGCGATGACCGGCTGATCCGGCTGGTTGCCGGCATCAAGGCGGCGCCCGAGCGGACGCTCCAACAGATCGCGGCCAGCTCGAGGCATGCGGGAACGCACGCCCGCGCGGCGGAACACGATGGCACCCCCTACTCGGTCAAGCATCTGCTGGTCCAGGCAGAGCGGCTTGGCTTGGCCGGGACCGCAGCTACCCAGGTGCACCGGGTGTTTGGGCATAATGCCGGCCCCTGCCCTGAACGCACGCGACACTCCATCTCGGCAATGGCTGCACGAAGAGCGGCGCCTCCGGGCCCGAGAACGGCTCCCGCCACGTCGCGGACCATGGTCACAACGCCCTCGGCGAGCGAGTTTTGCCGGCCGCCGAGGGGCGCGCGTGGCGCCAGCGCGTCGCGAGCGGCGAACATCCCGGCAGATGGCTTCCAACCGCGGGATCTGCGGTGGGGCGAGGCAAAGGCCACGCCTTGTCGCCGATCGACGCCGCGCGCGGAGCAATGACCCGCTGCTCAGCGTCTCGGCGCAGCTCTGGAGGTAGGACGCGACCAACTCCGACGTGGCGGGGAAAGAAGAGACACCGGCCGGCGCACGGCGTACAACCGCACCGTCTCGGGCGACCCCCGCCGGCAGGGGCGTGCCGACGAGCGGTAAGCACTTTGGTGCCTCCGCTTGTCGGGCATACGGCCCGCGAGGTCGCGTTGGCCACCAGCCCCGTCCTCAGAGGCTCCGCGGGGTACCGCGGACCTGGTTTGACGCGACCGCAGGCGCCTTCGAGCCAGCCCATGATGGCACGCTCGACACCGCACGAGCCGCCGCTTCCGCCTTCGCTCCCCGAGCCACGACCGGGAATACCCGCCGCGGGTAGCGTGCCGGCCTGCGCGCCGGGTGCGAATGTGCAGTTAGCACGACCTGTCCGCGCCGGGCCGCGGCGCCGACGTCGTCGCGTTCCTCGCTGCCGAGGGCGGCGTCCGGCGCGCCGCCATTTCGCTATTGCACTTCATCGCCGCTGGCAGTTGCCGAACTCGGGCCAACTCCCGGTCAAGAAACTCGCAGGGCCATTCGACGCGCTGCGGGGATTCTTGCCCGCTGCCCGATGACCTCCGTGAGCAACGCGACCGCCAGCTCGCCTCCATCCGCGTCGAGCACATCAGACAATCGGGCGTGGCCTGCGCCTGTGCCACCGGGAGTCGCGGCGTACGCCGCACCCGCCTGAAGCAGTTCGGACCGGCAAAAAAGCTATTCGGTGCTCAACGAGTATCTCGAACTCGACGGCCCGTTTCGAGGGTCATCCTGACGCGTCGTGTTTTGACCGAAGCCGGCGTCAGTTCGCAGCTGATCTGTTGCCTTTCTTCACCGCAGTTGCCCCTTCTGAGAAACGCAAGATCGGAACAGGCCTATCCTGCCCCGCACTCGAAATCCCACAAGCAATTCAGCGATTTGCGCTTGAGTTGCAGACCTGCAACCCGACGGGAGGGCAGCATGCCCTTCGCCATAGATGATCTTGGTACGGCAACGTCCTGCCGATGAGCTCGGTACGAACAACCGCTGAGGAGGGTACGGCGGAACCGAGTCGCACCGATGAACCCGGTACGGGACGCGGCCAGCCACCGATGACGAGGGTACCATTCCTAGAAATCTCTTCCTGAGAGAGCCCGAAGCAGGCCGCAGGCAATCTTGCGACTTGGTGTACCCTTTTCATCGGCCTGCTTGCGATTTACAACGACCAGACCGTCAGCTTGCGCAAATAGCTCCCGCTCGGATCTCGTTGTGCTAACGATAATCCGCGCGACGCGCACCGAGTCGCGGCGGAGACCACGACGTGGCCCCTCGTCCACCTCTTGGCCAGCAAATCCATCTCGCGCTCGTCCATCATGGGCCCGAGGCAGCCGTCGCGGTCGCTCGCGAAGCTGGACAACCGGACCTGTTCGACCGGGTCAGCGCCGTCGCCGGCGAGACTCCCTCCCCGAATTTCCTGCACTCCGCTCTGTGCGCCATGTCGCTACCCGTACGGCGCCCGCCTGACGAACACGCGCCTATCATTCGGCAGGATGGCCAATACACGCTCGTCATAAACCCCAAGCCGGTGGTCGAGACCGTCAACGGCCAACAACGCCTGCAGAGCCTTGGGGTGCCGTATGGATCACTGCCGCGCCTGGTCCTGATTCACATCATGACTGAAGCCGTACGGACCAAGTCGCGCCATGTCGTACTCGGTGCCACCTTCACGGACTGGATGCGGCGCATGGGCTTCCGGACCATTAGCTACGGGCCGCGCGGCTCGGCGACGCTGATCAAGGAGCAACTTGATCGGCTCCTGGCCTGTGAATGGATGATTCGCTGGGACAGCCCGGCCGAGCAGACCGAGCGCGAGTTCGGGATCAAGGAGATCAAGCTGACGAACGAATATGTCGGCGTAGACCGCAAGAACGGCGCATTCCTGCGCGAGATTCTTATGACTGAGGGATTCTTCGACCATCTCCGACAACATGCTGTGCCGCTAAACGAAACGGCGATCCGCCAGATCCGTGACTCGGCGACTGCGCTCGATCTCTATACTTGGCTCGCCTATCGCCTGCCACGGATCAGCTCCAAGCGACCTGCGGCAATCACCTGGCAGCAACTCGCCGTACATTTCGGGAACGACGGCAAAAATATTCGTAAGTTCCGCCAGACCGTTCGGGATGCCTGGGAGCGGCAGGTCTCCGCAGTCTATCCGGAGGCCAAGGCTGACTTCGATACGACGCTCATCCGACTCTACGCATCCCCTGCCCCGCTTCAGCAAAAGCTGATCCCAGGCGCCCATCTGAAGCTGGCGCCCGATGATAAAGGTACGGGTCTTACGCCGTCGTCTCTTCCCTTATCAATGTGCTCTGACCAGGCGAACGTCGCGACCAGTTTCATGACAGCGCTGGCCGAAGCTCTCGGGGCGGCGGAGGCCCGGGCCTGGCTTAAAGATGTCAGCCTAGAGGATGTTGACGGTGCGTGGATTCTGCTGACCTCCACACGCTTCATCGCCCACTGGATATCCACGCGCTTCGATCAGGCGCTGCGCAGGGCCGCCGCGGCAGCGGAATTGGCTGAGCCGCCCACGGTGCGGGCGCGGAAGTCCGGGCGTTGATCCCTCTTCAAGCCCAGGAAGGCATCATGGACGTGTCCCCGTCAACTGACACGATCGCTGATCTCTGCGCGCGATCCCTGAGCGTGCTGGAGTCGCTGCGGGCCCAGACTACGGGGGGCGACAGCGCGATTCGGCAGGCACCGCGTTTCCCGATTACGCGGGTAGCGGAGTTGGTTGGACGCACGAGCGCCGCGATTCGCGAGGCCGAGAAAGACGGGCGGCTTCCGGCCGTCGAGCGCACGGCCTCAGGCCGCCGAGTGGGTTATACTCTCGCCGAACTCAACCAGATGCGGACAGTCTTCGGTACGCGCCCGTGGCGGACCGCGGACGACCCGCTGTCGATTATTGCGGTGCAGAACTTCAAGGGCGGCGTCGGCAAGTCGACCGTCTCAGCCCACCTTGCGCAATACCTAGCGATCAAGGGCTACCGGGTCTGCCTAATAGACTGCGATAGCCAGGGATCCAGTACCGCACTGTTCGGCTATGTACCCGATCTCGACATCAAGGAAGATGACACCCTCTATCCGTTCTTCCGTAATGCCGAGATGGCGAGCCTCGCCTATGCTGTGCGCGAGACGCATTGGGACGGGCTGTACCTCTTGCCAGCCAACCTCAAGCTCTACTCGTCTGAGTATGAACTTGCCGCGCGTGTTGCCCGAGCGGAGCCAAATTTGCTGAACCGACTAGCCGAGGGTATCGCGTCGGTCGGCGACCATTTCGATGTCGTCATCCTCGATCCGCCACCGGCGCTCGGCACAATCTCGCTCTCGGTCATGCGCGCGGCCAATGCCCTGCTCGTGCCCGTGCCGCCGACCGTTGTCGATTTCACGTCGACAACCTCGTTCCTAACTATGCTCTATGAGACAATGCTGACACTTGAGGAGCGCCAAATGCCCGTCGATCTGCGATGGATGCGTCTCGTCGCCACGCGAGCGGACGAGCAGAAATCCATGCAGCGCGAACTGCTCGGGCTTATGCGGAACCTCTTTGGGGACACGCTTCTCCGCACGGTGCTGAAGGACAGCGCGGAGATCGACAACGCATCAGCTCGACTTATGACGGTCTATGAGCTCGAGCACCCGGTTACGTCGCGCGAAACCTATCAACGCTGCATGACCTATCTGAATGGAGTCAATGCCGAAGTCGAGACGCAGATTCGGCTGACCTGGCCCAGCCAGGTCGAGCACCTGCGGGCGGAAGGCGTTCTGTGAGGGCGTTGCAGGCCTGCAACTCTTGCCTACACTCTGAGGATCCAAGGGATTTAGTGCCATGGCGCAAGGTAACCGGGGCTTCGCACAAGGGCTTGCGGGTGTTGGGCCCACGCCCGCAACTGGGGCGCGCCTGCCACCGCGTACCGACATTCTCGGGGCCCGCGACAACCGACTTGCGGAATTGGCGGCGGGTAATTCGATCACCCGGTTCCAGGAACTCGTCGACCCGGCGCGCTGTCGAATCTGGGATGGCCACAACCGTGACTACGCCGCCTTGAACCCTGACACTTGCGCCGACCTGATCGAAAGCTTCAAGGCCCAGGGTCGCCAGGAGGTGCCGGCAATCGTGCGGCGGATCCAGGGTGACCCCGAGCGTGCCTATGAGGTCATCTGTGGCGCTCGCCGCCACTGGACCGTGTCGTGGATGCGGGCGCACGACTACCCTGAATTCAAATTCCTCATCGAACCGCGCGAGCTAACGGACGAGGAAGCATTCCGGATCGCCGACCTCGAGAACCGGAGCAGGCGAGACCTCTCCGACTATGAGCGTGCCTGTGACTATGCCCGAGCTGTCGAACGCTACTATGGCGGCAGCCAGCAACGGATGGCCGAACGCCTCGAAGTTACGAAGAGTTGGCTAAGTCGGTATCTGGAACTCGCGAGGCTGCCGGCCGAGGTCGTAGCTTCGTTCGGGTCGCCGCACGTCATCGGCATCAGCCATGGCGCTGCGTTGGCGCCGCTGCTCCGCTCGCCCGAGCAGCGAGAGCGCGTCCTCGCGGAAGCCCTGGCCCTGCGCGTCGAGCAGACTGAGCTTGCCGGTCGCAGTGCGCCGACAATCGTTCCGGCGGCGGTGATGCAACGTCTGGTCGGGGCGGCCCAGAAGCCAGCGCCATCAGGTGCGGCTGGTCGCGCGAAGCAGCACGTCGTTCGCGCACCCGATGGCGCAATCCTAGCCCGCGGCCAGAAGGCGGTCAGGGGAGGGGGGGTAACGATCAGCTTCCCCGCCCCGTCCAAGCATGAGCGAATGGTGCTCTTGGGTGCATTGGAAGAAATTCTTGACCGCATCACCTCTCCGGTCGCCCACCACAGGCCGGTGACCGACGATAAGCGTACGAACCTCGACTGAGGCACAAGAGGATCACGATCTGTGGCGTGCTCATTACTGCGGTGGTGTCCGTCCGACCATAGGGCAACTTTGCCGTTGTGTATGGCTAGGCTCCCTCATCGCAGCGTCCTAGATGCGCCATCTGCCGGCCGAAGAAACCCCCTTGCTTCACCGCAGCGACCGCACGGTCGTGCGAGAGCGCGACCGACCGCTTCGAGGTTCACGTGGCGCCAGTGTCTAACGATCCTCCCGCCAAAAGACCGTTTCGGTGATTGTTGTTGCGCCACGCGTCGGCGGACTCGATGTAGGTAAGGGGTAGTGTAGGAAGGGGTGGTATCGGCCGATGGGTGGCGGGACTGGTGCATTAGGCTGCCAGCGCCAGCTCCAGGTCGCGCGCGACGGTGACCCGGCCGCGAGGGAGGGGCCGGCCGGTGAACCGGTCGGGGCGACCCCCAGCCAGGGCGCAGGCCTGTTTCATTAGCCGGGCAACGATCCTGTTGGACATTGGCGCGCCCATCAGTGCGCCGACGCTGGCAATGCCCCAGAACAGCGGCCGGCCGGGCCTGGCGATCCCGGCGCGGCGGCGGGGCAGGGGAGGGAGCCCCGCCGAAACTCCATTCCAGGCATCGAAGGCCGGGTCGCCCTGCGGTCCCGAGCGCGCTGTCATGGTCCGGGGGAGGGCTGCCCGTGCCGCGTCGTCACACCCCACCGAACACCTTCCGAGGCCGGCAGGGCAGGGCCTCGAATTACCTGGATCGCGCGTCCCAGGTTGCTCCGACCGACGGATTTCCCGTCGCGGCCTGGCGATCAAAGGCCGAATTGGAGCCGGACGACGCGGCACACTGCGGCCCAGTGTTCGGCGTTGAGCCACGCCGAGGCAACACCTGGAGGCGGCGTTTGCTGGCAGTCGTGATCTGCTCGGCCATAGCTTTGCGTTGCTCGCAGTTGAGCGCAAGGAGACATCCGCGAGGTAGAGGCGGACGATCTGGCCGGAGGTCAGCACCACCTGGAGCCGATTCAGCAGGGTGTTTGCCGTGTTGTTGCTTAGCACTGCGGCCCGTCGGGGTCTTCTGGATCTCCCGCCTACCGCCGGGTTGAAGGACAGCAGCCAGACCTCGCGGCGGCGCGGGGAAGGGTCATCCGTCGCGGCCGCCGGTTCATTGGCGACGTCGCCGATGCGACCTCGACCCGGGCGTCGGTCCTCGGACTCGCTTGCTTCGGCGGCGGCCATGGCGGCGTAGCCGGCGAAGAGGTTCTGTCGACCAGGTGCGGACGGGCGAAAGAGGGGGATGGCCGCGAGGCGGCAGGGGGAGGGTGCCTGGTGAAAGACCCTCGTAATCAACAACTTGACCGAAGCGGTGAGCATCTCTGGGGCATTGTCAACCCCCGCGGCAACGGTCGCCTTAGCAATCCGATCCGCTGAGAGAGGCAAATCCGGTTCAAGTTGACGTTGGCGGGCTCATGTACCGACCGGAAATTGCGCAAATCCGTTCCGGGTAGGGTCAAGTTGACAATGACGTTATGGGATATACATCCTCAGCAACGTATATCCAGCGAGAAAGGAGGGCCGACATGCAGGTCGCCAAATGGGGCAATAGTCTCGCCGTTCGCCTGCCCGCCGCCGTGGTCGAAGCGCTCGAACTTAAGGAAGGCGACGAGATCGAAATCCATGTCGCCGACGCGCGGGAACTCGCCGTCGCGCGCAAGCCGGGCCGCGATGAATTGCTGAAGCGGCTTCGCGCCTTCCGCGGTCGCCTGCCGCCCGATTTCAAATTCGACCGGAATGAGGCGAATGCCCGGTAGCTTCTTCGACACCAACGTCCTCGTCTATATCGCGTCCGGTGACCCCGTGAAGGCGGATCGCGCGGAGGCGATCATCGGCAATGGTGGCGTGATCAGCGTGCAGGTTCTGAACGAACTGACAAATGTCGCGCGCCGCAAGATGCGGATGACGTGGCCAGACACCCATACGTTTCTGTCCATGCTGCGCGGCCTGCTGACCGTCCAACCGATCACCGTCGAGACGCACGAGACCGGTCTTGCGCTCGCCGAGCGTTATAATCTCTCCACCTACGACGCGATGATCGCCGCCTCGGCGCTCCTCGCCGATTGCGACACGTTGTGGTCGGAGGATATGCAGCACGGCATGGCGCTCGACGAGGGACTGCGCATCATCAATCCGTTTCGCGTTGCAAGTTAAACTTGGACAAGAAGACAAAAGGCGCCTGGCTTCTCGCGCAGGGAGAAATCTCGTCGCGGTTACCGGCGTCGGCGCCGCCCGGCTGGAAAACATCTCCGACGCCGGCCATATCGGCCGCCTCTACAATCTCTTGCGCCGTAACCTGGCGGACGATCCCAACCCCACCATCTCGAGCGACACCGTCAAGCGAGCCTGTCAGCTCAACTCGACAAGCCGACGCGTGATGTTGGGCTGAATGTGCTGAAAATGCCGGCCGGATAGACGTCGCGAAGAGTGGCGCGGTGAGCGTCTCGGCGCCACCACGACAGCAGTGTTGGAGACGACCAGCGACATCTTCGACGACGCTGGACCGTCCAATGACGAAGAGGCGGTAATCGAACTGTCGGAGAAGGTTGCGGAACGGCCGCTCGGGCGGCAAGAGGCGACGACGTTCGTCAGCGACCTCTATAAACTTCCAATGGCCAAAGCCAGCGCGTTAATCGACCTCTGCAAGAGCATCGCCATCATCGATGAGGAGACCGACCGGGACCGCACCATCGTGTTCAATTCGAATACCTTTCGTGACGGTCAATATGCGAAGAAGACGCTGCTGGTGCTGGAGGCTCTGACTGCCAAAAAGCAGCGGCTCTCCGAAGTTCAGGACAAGATGCGCCGCAACAGTGTGCCCTCTACGACGCGGACGTGAAGACGATTCTGGGCGCCGAGCTTTACCGGTGGCTCATCAGCGTCGGGCTTTTCGATCGCATGGAGGTCAGCAACAGCACCGAAGCCGTCGGCTATGTCGCCTCGCCGAACGATTTCCAGAAATACGGCCGCCCGTTTGAAGACGATCCGATCGACGATGCGAAGGCGCTGCTGGCCTCTCTGACTTATGGCCAAACCCGCAGCATTTACACCCGCGGTAGCATCACCATGCCGGACGCTTTGCTCCGCGCCCTGATCGGAGGGCGCGAGATCGGCAAGAACGGCGTGCGGGCGATCGGCGAAGGTGACCGCGAACTGGAAGCGCGCCAGGTAACGCCGCGCATAGATCCGTCGTAACCGACCCGTTTTGGCAATACGGGCGATGGCCCGCATCCGCCGATCTGCGCACCGTCTTCGCTCAGGCTTCTGCGAACGGCGCCATGCTGCCGTCCACGAAAACAGGGCTGGCGCCGGCCTCGACCGCAATTCCCGCCTGTTCGAGCGAGTCCAGCAACACCTCGCGCCGGAAGCGCATGTAGCGCCCGAGCATCCGGACATAGACACCCATGAACAGCGGCCCGTGGCCATCGGACACGCCGTCGTGCGTCGTGGTCATGGCGTGCGCCAGTTCATGCAAGATGCACCAGGACGGGATGCGCTCCGCCAGGCGAATGCGGAGACGCGACGCATCGGCCAGCATGATCCTGGCTTGGCGGGGCAGGGGCTCCACCTTCGGTGGAAAGCGCAGCCCCAATTCCGCCCAGATCGCATCGACCATGGCTCGCGCCGAGGTGAAGGGGACAAGGCTGCTGTCGCGTGGGGCGATGACCCGGTTCTCCCAGGCATAGACCAGGCCACGCTGGCAATCGCGGCTCGCCATCACGCGATCAGGTCGCGGCCGCTGCCGGTCACGGGCCGGTGCAGATCGACGCTGTCGCCGGCTTCCAGGCCGCGCCGGAATGCGCCGTTCAGGCGCGTGCGGCGCATGGCGCCGCCGGAGACCAGTCGGATCCTGGTCTGCCGGAACGTCTCCTCGACGACCCGTGCCTTGACCAGTATCAGCGCGGTGCCCGTGGAGCGCTGCGCGGCGACCGAAGCTTCTCGCTGCCGGTGCATGGCCTCCAGACGCTCGGCGATGCGGGCCGCCATACCCTGCTGGAAGCTACGCGATGCACGGCGGAGGGTGATGCCCGCCAACCGGGGATGCTGGTGGCGGAATCCGGTCAGGCCGCTGCGGATGGCGCGATCGATGACCGCGAACAGGTAGCTGGCGAGCGCGGTGTCGGGCGCGAAGCCGAACAGCACGTAGCTGGCCTGCCGCTCGTCCCGGGCGAGCCAGATCTTGCAGTCGCAGAACCGGGCGATCGCGGGGACGCAGCCGTCAATCGGCCGCCGACGCTGGCCGCCCAGGGGAATCTCCGCCTGCACGCAGCGTTCCTCGCGAACGTCGATCTCCTCCATGGTCAGCGCGTAGCGTTCGAGCAGTCGGCCGACCATGTCGGCGGCAGCCATCGCCTCGGCCTCGGTGCAGCCGTTCGAGACCGTCTTCTCGGCCAGCGCCTTGATGCGCGCCTTCACCCTGGCAAGTTCCGTGATCTGGCTCAACCATGAGGCTCCGGCGCCGCGTCGGGGAACTCGTAGCAAGCTGACTGTTGGGCGACATGGAAACTCCCCCCTGGCGACATGAATTCGCCCCCTCTGATCGGCGGCTGATCATGGGAGAGAGGGATGTCGATGAGCGTGATCGGGACAGGCGAGACTTCCGCGCAGGACGAGGCTGCGCGGAGGGAGGTGATGCGGACGCCGGACGAGGTTGCGGCGATGCTGGAGCTCAAGCGGCGCGGGTGGGGCGCCAAGCGGATCGCGCGCGAGTTCGGCACGTGTCCCAAGACGGTGCGGCGGTATCTGCGCCAGGGCGGTTGGATGGGCTACGCGCGCGGACGGCGGGCGGTGACGCTGGCCGGGATGGAGGGCTGGCTCGAGGAGCATCTGGTCCGACACGGCGGCAACGCCGACGTGGTGCGCCAGGAGCTGGCGTCCGAGCGGCGGGGTTGCGGTCAGCCTGCGCACTGTCGAGCGGGCCTGTGCGCCGTTCCGGCAGCAACTGTTGGCGGAAGCCCGCGCCACGATGCGGTTCGAGACGCCGCCGGGACGGCAGCTGCAGATCGACTTCGGCGAACGCCGTGTTCCGATCGGCGGGGAGTTGGTCGCGAGGAGGCCGCGGCGCTGCGCTCGACCGACGGCAGAACGCCTTTCCACGCCACGCGTGAGCTGATCCGCCGGGTACAGTCGGACTGTGCCGTCGAAGTGGAGACCAACGGCTACTCGGTGCCGTGGCGCCTGATCGGCGAGCGCGTGCTTGTGACGATCGCCGCCGGCGTGGTGCGGATCGCGCATGCGGGCACGCTGGTGGCGACCCATCAGGAGTGCCCCGGCCACCGCGAGCGTGTCATCGATCCGGCCCATTTCGCAGGTGTCGTGGGCTTCCGGGAGAAGGTGCAGGCCGACCCTGTGGCGGATCTGGTTGCGGCATCGACGCCGGCAGCCCCGGCGCTGCTGCGGCCGCTCGCCGAATACGAGACGGCTGCCGGGGGCGCGTGGCGATGCAGGTCGATCCCGATCACCTGACGCGCATGCTGACGCGGCTGAAGCTGACGGCGGTGCGCGACCAGCTGGACAGCCTGCTCGACGAGGCCGGGCGGGGCGAGCTGACGATCCGCGAGAGCCTGGCATTGCTGTGCGAGCGCGAGATCGCGCGCAAGGATACGCGTCGCATCGAGATGGCGATCGGCCTGGCGCGGTTCCCATTCGCGCGCGACCTGGCCGGGTTCGACTTCGCCGCCCAGCCCTCGATTGACCGCGGCCAGGTGCGCGACCTGGCGAGCGGCCGGTTTGTGGCCAACGGCGAAACGGTGATGCTGTTGGGGCCACCGGGCGTGGGCAAAACGCATCTTGCGGTGGCGCTCGGGCGGGAGGCGATCAACGCCGGCTACACGGTGCTGTTCGTCTCCGCGCCAACCCTGGTTGCGCAGTTGGCAAGGCACACGACGAGAGCCGGCTCGAGGAGCGGCTGGCGCACTTCAGCAAGCCGAAGCTGCTGATCGTCGACGAGCTCGGCTATCTGCCATTCGAGCCGGATGCGGCGCACCTGTTCTTCCAACTGGTGAGCCGCCGCTACGAGCGCGGCAGCATCCTGGTGACGTCGAACCGGGCGATTGGCGAGTGGGGCACCGTGTTCGGTGATCCTGTCGTGGCGACCGCGATCCTCGACCGGCTGCTGCACCACAGCCACGTCGTGACGATCCGGGGCGACAGCTACCGGCTGCGGGAGAAGCGGCGGTCGGGGCTGCTGAAGGGCACCGGCGAGGCTGCGACGACGCAGAAGAGGGCATGAGGGAAAAGAGGGGGGCGAATTCATGTCGCCAAGGGGGGCGTTTCCGGTGTCGTTTGACAGCTGACTCCACGGACGAACAGGGGGTGTGCGAGCCAGCTGTTCGGATCGCACCGGAGGCGGGTGGGGCAGGGGAGGGATCTTGGCTGATATGGCCGAGCAGGGCGGCGCCAAGCCCGAGGTGCTGGCGGGCCTGGTGGAGCGGTTCACGTTCCACAACGCGGAGAATGGCTTCTGCGTGCTGCGGGTGAAAGCGCGCGGGCAGCGGGAGCTGATCACCGTGGTCGGGCATGCGGCGATGATCGCGGCCGGCGAGTTCGTCCAGCTCAGCGGCGCCTGGGTCAACGACCGGACACATGGCCTGCAGTTCCGTGCCGGCTTCCTCAAGGCGGGCCCGCCCACCACGCTGGAGGGGATCGAGCGGTATCTCGGCTCCGGGATGATCCGCGGCGTCGGTCCGACCTACGCCAGGCGGCTGACCCAGACCTTCGGGGAGACGGTATTCGAGTTCATTGAGCAACGGCCGGAGCGGTTGCGCGAGGTGGTTGGTATTGGCGCCAAACGGGCCCCGCGCATTGCCGCGGGCTGGGCCGAGCAGAAGGCAATGCGCGAGATCATGTTAGTTCTGCACGCCAACGGGGTCGGCACCTCGCGAGCGGTGCGGATCTATAAGACCTACGGCAGCGACGCCGTGCCAGGTGATCGGCGAAAATCCCTACCGGCTGGCTCGCGACATTCGCGGCATCAGCTTCCGCAGCGCGGACCAGATCGCGGCGAAGCTCGGCATCGAGAGGACGGCCATGGTGCGGGTCCGCGCCGGGATCAGCTACGCGCTCGCCGAGGCGATGGAGGAAGGGCATTGCGGCCTACCGCGCGAGGAACTGACGGCGCTCACCGGAACGCTGATCGAAGTGCCCGCATCGCTGATCGAGACGGCGCTGGCGCTGGAACTCGAGGCCGGGGAGGTGATGGCGGATAGCGTGGACGGCCGGCGCTGCGTCTTCCTGGCTGGCCTGTATCGGGCGGAGCAGGCGATCGCCGAGCGGCTCGCCGCGCGCTCGCATCCGGTGCAACCCCCTGGGCCGCGATCGATCCGGACAAGGCGATCCCCTGGGTGGAGAGGAGGACGGGGCTCGCGCTGGCGGCGACCCAGCGGCAGGCGTTGCGGCTCGCGCTGTCCTCCAAGGTCCTGGTCATTGCCGGCGGTCCCGGGGTCGGCAAGACGACCCTGGTCGACGCCATCCTGAAGATCCTGCTGGCGCGGCGGGTCCGTGTCGCGCTGTGTGCGCCGACCGGCCACGCCGCCAAGCGGCTAACCGAAGCACGGGCCTCGCGGGAAAGACCGTGCACCGGGCTGCTGGAGACCGACCGAGGACCGGCGGCTTTCGCAGAACGGCGCAGCATCCGCTCGAATGGACCTGCTGGTGATCGACGAGTTCAGCATGATCGACGTGCTGCTGATGCGCGCGCTGCTGCGGGCGCTGCCGGACGAAGCGGCGCTCCTGGTGATCGGGGGATGTGGACCAGCTCCCCTCGGTCGGGCCCGGGCAGCGGGCCAGGCGGCCATTAGCGGGGCAGATGGAACTGTGCTCCGAAAACTTTGTCGCGGCTACGGAAGACCTTGTGGAGAACTCCAGCTCACTCGCATGATCCGAGCTTTAACCGGCGACATCCCCGTAGGTCGGTTGCGCGTTCTGCACGGCCTAGGCATGTCCGGCCGGGAACACGACCGTGCTGCTGATCGCGAGAGCCAGAAGCGCGGCGAAAGCGATGATCTTCGACTTCATGGCGGCATCCTCCGTGTGAATCTCGGCATCGGTCCGTCTCGGCCGGGCTAATACGGAGAGTGCGCGGCCCGTCTGGCTAGTCTGCGGTTCAGGACACAGGGAGAGTAGAGTGCCAGCGCCTTGCTGCTTCGGTGGCGTGCGACCTCATAGAAGCCTCCCGATCATTTATCGGCTGGACGAGCTGCCGGAGGGGATAAGGGCACCGAGGCGACCGACGAGGTAGCCTAATGCGAACACGATCAATGCCGCTGTGATCGGCTGCGCTCGAATCGCCTCCTGGATCTCGATCACGCCGATCTGGGCGCGCGATGCCGCATGCTGGACTTGGGCTGCGGCTTCCTGAATGCCACCTGCGATACTTTTCTCGCCGCCACGCCCGATCGAGGCCTGAGCCTCATCTGGGTCGCTCGTGCTCGCGGCCTGTGCACGTTCGAGCGTCCGGATCGCTTGGCGCACTCGCCCAAGCATGCTCTCCTCCCCGCCGCCCATTCCCTCGCTCTCGGCTTCCGCCAGGCCGCGCGCGTCATGCTCCCACTGGGTTAGGATCTTCAGCTGCAGCGCCCGCGAGAGGCCAGGATGCGTCAGCACGTCCTTTGGTCGGGCGAAGCAGGCGCTGGGATTCGCAAGCGCGGCGTCGATGTCGATGGGCGACGTGCCCCGGGGCGTGTCCTGGGTCATGGCGTGGTTCCTCTGGCCGAGGGAATTAATGTAGTATGGCGGGTTCGCCTACCCCGTGCGAGCGAAGCAGCGCGTTTTGCGCAGTGGCTGGCTAGTTCCCCTGCGTGAGCCTGTCAGCAGCGCCGGGGCATCCCGCCGCTGCGTCGGGCTAGGCCGTGTGGACTGGGTCGCCGACGCAGGCCGGGGGCCGTCCAGCTATCTCACGACGAAAGACGATGGACCGCCGCACGATTGATACGGCGGCTCATTCGACAATCAAACACGCGACGGCGACGACTATCCGCTCGGCGTGCGCATCTGCCTGCACGAGTTCACGCCTTTCGGTTACGATCTCGATCTGCTCAAGGGGCAGGATCCGCTACTTCACCGCCCCGAAGGTTAGGCCTTCGACGATGCGGCGGCGCAGGATCAGGGTCAGGACCAGGATCGGGGCGACCGTCACGGTTGCTGCGGCGGTCAGGTCGCCCCATTGCGTACCATACATACTGGTGAACTCATTGATGCCGACCGGTGCCGTTTGCACGTGCGAACGGGTGAGCGCCAGGGCGAAGAGAAATTCGTTCCAGGAGAGCATGGCGCAGAGCAGGGCGGCGGCGACGATCCCCGGCATCAGCAGCGGGAACACGATGCGGCGGATCAGGGCTAGGCGCGAGGCGCCGTCCATCATCGCCGCCTCCTCGATCTCGAGCGGGATCTGTCGGATGTAGCTGCGCAGCATCCAGATCACCATTGGCAGTCCGAACGCGGCGTAGGGGATGATCAGGACCGGGTAGGTGTCCATCAGGTTGAGGCGCGCGGCGAACAGGAAAACCGGCACGACCGATACCGCCGGCGGGAACATGATGGTGGAGAGAACCCACATCGCGGTGAAGCGTTTGCCGCGAAAGCTGACGCGGGCCAGCGCGTAGGCGGCCGGGATGCCGGTGGCGAGCGCCAGGAGCGTGGAGGCCGCCGTGACCACCGCGCTATGGATAAGCAGGACACCGAAGGCTTGCGACGTGTAGGTGTGGCCGGTCAGCACGTCGGCATAGTTGGCGAGCGTGGGCGAGAACGACCAGACCGGCGGCAGTGTCTGGCTCACATCCCCCGGCTTGATCGAGGTCAGCACCATCCACAGGATCGGGAAAAGCACCGCGAGCAGCGCCACCCAGAGGGCGAGCCGCAGCACGGCAGGCCGGAGCCACTTCATCGTATCAGTCTTCCAGGATATCGGTGTTGCGCCCGAGCACGTTCAGCAACTGCGTCATCACCACCGAGAGCACCAGCAGGAAGCAGATGCCGAGCGCGGACGCGGCGCCGATCGTGAAGTCCTGCAACGCCAGCCGGTACAGGTCGAGCGTGATGAGCTCGGTGGACGTGCCCGGCCCGCCGCCGGTAAGGATCCAGACGCTGCCGAAGGTCTTGAACGCCTCGATCGCGCGCAGCACGAGGGCGATCGCGATGAACGGCCGCAGCAGCGGCAGCGTGACGTACCAGAACAGTCGTACCGGGCCGGCGCCGTCAACGACCGCCGCCTCCTTCGGCTCAATCGGAATCCCCTGTAGGCCGGCCAGCAGGATCAACGCGACGAAGGGCGTCCATTGCCAGACATCAAGGCCGATCAGCGCGACCCAGGCGGTGACGGGCTGGCTCAGCCAGTCCACCGGGTCGCCCATCAATCCCCAGGACTGCAAATACCAATCGACCCAGCCATAAGCGGGGTTCAGCAGTTGGCGGAACACCAGGGCGGAGACGACCGGCGCCACGCCGAGCGGTACGATGAAGAGCGCGGTCAGAAGGTTGGTCTCGCGCATCCGCCGGCTCAGCATCAGCGCCAGCGCCAGGCCCAAAACGAGTTCGAACCCGACGGCAAGACAAACGAATAGCGCAGTGGCCGCGGCATCCCAGCCGATCCCAGGGTCGGTGAGCACCTGGATGTAGTTCTGGAGGCCGGTAAAGGCGGAGCCCGGGCCAAGCAGGTTCTCGTGGCGGAAGCTGACTTCGAAGAGATAGATCGTGGGCACGATGGTCATCGCCAGCAGCACAGCGAGGGAGGGAGCCAGCAGGCCCCAGCCCAACGCGCCGGCGCCGATCGGCCGCCGCCGTCGTCGCGGCTTGGCCCAAGCCGCGACGCGGGGTGCCGAGGCAAGCGGCATGTCGGTCACTTGACGTAGCCGGCCTGCTTCAGCAGGCGCTCGACCTCCTGCGCCGCCCGGTGCAGCGCGGCGGCAGGCTCGACCGCGCCGCGCGCGGCATCGTTCACCGCGACCCAGATCGCCCGATCGACATCGGCATAGTTGGTCAGGCGCGGGCGACCGACGCCCACTTCCAGCGACTTGCCGAGGATGTCGTAGAAATTGCCGAATTGCCGGGTGAGCGCGGAGTTGTTCACGGCGACGGCATAGGCCGAGCGGCGCGTGGGGTGCAGTTGAGTGGACAGCATCTTGAGCTGCACATCCTTGCTGGTGAACCATTGCACCGCCTGGTACGCCCAATCCTTGTTATGGGAGAACGAGTTCACCGACAGCATCCAGGTGCCGAAATGCGGTCCGTATCGCACCTTCTTCGGCACCATCCCGTAGCTGATCGCGCCGTGGACGTTCGCGCCCAATGTCTCGGTGTGATAGTTCATGCTCATCGCGGTCAAGCCGGTGCTGAACTCGGTCGCCGCGGTGTCCCAGCTCGCGGACGTGGTGCCGGGCGGGGTCACCTTGTACTTGTTGATCAGCTCGGCATAGTAGGTCAGCGCCGCGACGCCCTCCGGCGAATCGAACACTGTTTGAAACTTGTCGTTCACCATGTGGCCGTCGCCGCCGAAGCAGGCGAGCAGGGTCTTGAAGTCGTCGGTCGCCCAATCGCCGGCGCCCGCCATCAGCGTGGTGCCCCAGAGCCGCTTGGCGGGGCGCGTGAAGAACTCGGCGACCGGGGTGAAATCGTCCCAGGTCGCGGGCACGGCGAGGTCTTGGCTCGATTTCGCTTTGTACGCCTGCTGCTCGGCTGGCTGCTCGAACAGATCCTTGCGGTAGGACAGGGTCAGCACATTGGCCTGGATCGGCAGGCCGTAGATCTCGAACCCGGCGCGCTTGATCGCCTGCGAGTCCACGACATCGGCGCCGTTCCAGTGCAGATAGCTCGCATCCGGCTTGTAGACGCAGGTGTCGAAGAACACCTTGGGGATGAAGTCGTGGATATCGAGCGTCGCGGCGTTGGTGCGGGCGCTGTCCTGGATCATGTCTGTCAGCGGCAGGATCTTGTGGGTCAGCGCCGGCATCCAGGGCGTGTCCACGATCATGACATCGTAGTACGGGCTCTGCGAGGCGAGTTCGGCGAAGACCTTCTGCTGCAACGAATTGTACGGCATGGTGTCGAGATTGATTGCGAAGCCGAACTCGCGGCGGAACTCCTCCAGCACCGACTTGATGGCATCCGAGTTCGGCCTCGACCGTGGCGTACACCATGTTGAGCTGGGACGGTTTCGCGGGCATTCCCTGCGGCGCGGCGCGGGTGGCGCGCGGCAGGGCGGCAGCGCCGGTCAACGACGCGCCAAGCGCGCCGGCGGCGGATCGCAGCAGGTTCCGACGCGGGATGCCTGTCTTGCCGAAGATGGGATCTGGCATGGGATTCCTCGCTTGCTTGGGCCGGGAGCGCGCGCCCCGCGTCGATCAGTCGAGTTCGCGTTCTATGCGCTTGAGGTAGGTCAGTGCGCGTCGGGCGTAGTTGTCGGGGTCGGCGCGTCGCGTGTTGAAGCCGATCTCCATCGTGAGGTGGCCGGAAAAGCCGATGTCCTTGGCCGCCTGCAGCACGCCGTGCCAATCCACGGTGCCGTCCCCCGGCGCGAGCCGATCGGTGTCCGCGCAGTGGATATGCACGAGGTGCTCGCGCATAACGCGCACGTAGTCCGAGGACACGTCGTTGCGATAAAGCGCGTGGTAGGTGTCGAACATGACCTTGACGTTCGGTTCGCCGGTGGCGCGCATCATCTCCAGCGCGTCGTCGGCGGTCTCCACCAGGTTGCTGTCGGCCGAGGTCGGCTCGATGGCGATGGTCACGTCGCGACCGGCGGCATGGCGCGCGATCTCGGCCAGGCAGTCGCGGCTGCGTTGCCACGCGTCCTGGCGCGTCGAGCCGAAGATCTGCCACCCGGCGATGTAAAGAACGATGCGGGCACCGAGATCGGCGGCGAGATCGACGACCTCCTTGTAGTGGTCCACGGTCGTCCTGCGCTCCTCGGGCAGCGGCGACGCGGCGTTGAAGCCGGGGCCGCCGCCCGGCGCAGGCAGCAGGCTCACCGCAGGCAGCCCCTCACTCTCCATCAGGCGCCGCAGTTCGCGGCGCCGCTCGGTCGAGAGATGGGCCGGCCAGGCGTGCGGAGCGGCGCAGCCGATCTCGATCCCGTCGTAGCCGATCCTGGCGAGGCGGCGGATGACCTCGTCGAGCGGATAGGACGGCAGCCAGGTCGGGAAGCTGCCGTAAACCCACGTGTTGAAGGCGTATTTCACCGCGCTCCTCCCGCGTTTCTCACATCACGAAAACGGCTTTCTCTGTTTCACGCGCGTCGAACATGCGGAACGCGCGCGGCGCTTCGTCGAGGCCGAAGCTGTGGGTGATCAGCTTCTCCAGCGGCACCTTCCGCTCGACGACGACGCGCACGATTTCGGCGTACTCGGCGATGCTGAAATACCAGGAGCCGATCAGGGTCAGTTGCTTGCGCAGCAGTTGCTCGCTCGGTCGGATGGTCGTCTCGCGCGATTCGCCGATGAAGGCGACGATGCCGCCGCGCCGCGTCGCGTCCAGCGCCGCGTTCTGCGCGGCGGCATTGCCGGAGCAGTCGATGGCCGCGTCCACGCCCTCGCCATCGGTCATCTCGATCAGCGCTTCGACGACATCGGCCTCGGTGCCGAGTGTATGGTCGGCGCCGAGCTCGCCGGCGAAGCCGCGACGTGCGGGCAGGGGGTCGATGGCAAGCACCCGGACGCCCCGTGCCTTCGCGGCCAGGATCCCGGCGCTGCCCATCGGGCCAAGACCAAAGATGGCCACCGTGCTGGCGCCCGACAGGCCGAGCTTTTTCGTCGCCGCGTACAGGGTGCCGAAGGCGTCGGTGGAGACCGCGGCGGCGGCGAACGACATGCTGTCGGGGACCGGCATGCAGTTCCGCTCGGGCACGCGAAGGAACTCGGCGTTGCCGCCATCGACGGTAAAGCCGATGCACTCCCAACGCGGGCACATGTGGTAGTTGCCGGCGCGGCATTGCGGGCAGAAGCCGCAGCCGATGGCGAGGTGAATCGCCACCCGGTCGCCCGGCTTGACATGACTGACGCCCGCGCCGACCTGCTCCACCACGCCGGCCGGCTCGTGCCCGGTAATCACCTTGCCGGCGCGGTCGCCGCCGACCACGGCCTCGCCGTAATAGAGGCTGAGATCGCTGCGGCAGATGGCGGACGCCTTCACCCGCACGACCACTTCGCCAATGCCCGGCTCGGGGTCCGGGAAGTCCTGCACGATAACGCGCCGGTCTCCCGGCAATAGCACGCCCTTCATTCGCTGCTCACTTCGTTTGGCTTGTCGTCGTTGACCGGAACGGGACCGGCCTCGTCGCCTGCCGGGCCGCAGGCAAGCGGCGCCCGTTGCCGCCGCGCCTGCCGGGTGTGGCGGAAGTCCGGCCAGTCCGGCTCGCCGTGGTGCGAGCGGGTTGCCGGGCCGGACGCGAGGAAGCAGGCGAGGCACATGCGATCACCACTATCGCGTGCTTCCCACCGCAACGGCCAGAATGATGATCACCCCGCGCGCGATCAGTTGCTGGCTATATTCGAGGTTCATCAGGATCAGTCCGTTGTTGATGAGCCCGATCATCAGGGCGCCGACGATCGAGCCCGCGACCGTTCCCTTGCCGCCGAACAGGCTGGTGCCGCCGAGCACCGCCGCGGCGATTACCGACAACTCGTCGCCTTGGCCGAGCTGGAAGCGTCCCGTGTGGAGCCGGCCCGCATAGAGCATCCCGGCGAGCGCGGCGCTGAGCCCGGACGCGATCAAGACATAGCGTTTGATCGCCTTCGTATCGACGCCGCTGTATCGCGCCGATACCATGCCGCCGCCGGTCGCGAGCACCTTCCGCCCGAAGCTCGTCTTGCGCAGCGCGACGTGGCCGACCACCGCCACGGCAGCCATCCACAGCAGCAGGCTCGGCACCGCCCCGAGATTGCCCGAACCGAACACCGTGGTGTAGCCGTGGTCCACGATAGGGATGGCGGCCGAGCTGCTAACCCACATCGCCGTCCCGCTCGCAATGCCCATCATCGCGAGCGTCGTCAGGAAAGACGGGATGCCAACCACGGTGGTGAGCAGGGCGTTGATCACGCCGACGCCCACACCGGTCGCGAGGCCGGCCGCGATCCCGGCCACCGCCCCGAAGGTGCCGATACTCATCGCTGTTGTTACCGAAACGAACCCCGCCAGCGCGCCCACGGACAGATCGATCTCCCCCGCGCAGAGAACGAACGTCATGGCGGTCGCCATGATCGCGATGATCGCTGTCTGGCGGACGATGTTGAGGAGGTTGAACGGATCGAGGAATCCGCGGTCGCTCAGCGTGAGCGCGAAAATGGCGAAGATGACGACAAAGCCGCCGTAAACGACGTACTGGCGCCAATCCCCGAGCGCGGTTCCGAGGCCGCCCGCCCCGTTCGCGCCGCGGGACGATTTGACATCGGTGGCTTCAGACATTTGGACGCGCCTCCTGAATCGCCAACTCGAGCCCTTTTTCCATGTCCGAAATCTGTTCTCCGGCCGCCGCGTCGGCGTCCGCCCAGCTATCGATCTCGTCGCGCGAGACCTCCCGCATGAGCCGCCCGGCGCGCATGACCAGGATGCGATCGCTGACCGCGAGCAGTTCCGCGAGTTCCGAGGATATCATGATGATACCCTTGCCGGCGTCCGCCAGCGACCGAATCAGCTCGACGATCTCGGCCTTGCTGCCGATATCGACACCGGCGGTCGGTTCGTCGAGGATCAGAATGTCGGGCTTGGCGGCGAGCCATTTCCCGAGCACGACCTTCTGCTGGTTGCCGCCCGAGAGCGTCCGCACCGGGGCGTTGATGGGTCCGGTTTTGACCCGCAGTTGCTCGATCAGATCGATGACACGGGAGCGCGCCTTTCGGTCATCGATGAAACCATGGCGCGAGAACCGGTCGATCGTCGGCAAGCTCATGTTGTCGAAGACGCTGTGCTCCAGGATCAGCCCTTCAGTCCGGCGATCCTCCGGTATCATCGCGATGCCGGCGGCGATCATGCCCCGCGCCGAAGCCTTCGGCAGCGGTGTGCCGCGCACCACTAACTCGCCAGAAGTAACGGAATCGACCCCCGCCAGGACCCGGGCGAGTTCGCTGCGCCCCGACCCGAGCAGCCCCGCGATCCCAAGAATTTCCCCGCGATGAAGGACAAGCGAGGCATCGATCGGCCAGCGCGGGCCGCACACGTTGCGCAATTCGAGCAGCGGCCGACCGCCGCGATCGACCGTCCGCGGCTTCCGCTCGAAGGCGCGCACCCGCCGGCCGACGATATGCTCGATGATCGCGTCGAGCGAGAGGTCCGCCAGCGGCCGGGTCACGACATGGCGGCCGTTGCGCAGGATCGTCAGGGTGTCGGCGATCTGCTGGATCTCGTCCATCTTGTGCGAGACGTAGATGATCGCGACGCCCTGACCGCGGAGCCCGCGCAGGAAACCGAACAGATGCGCGACCTCGGCGGTGCTGAGCGCCGAGGTTGGCTCATCCATGATCAGAACCCGCGCGTTCTGCGAGACCGCCTTGGCGATCTCCGTCATCTGCTTCTGGCCGGTGCTGAGCCGCTCGACCGGCGTTCGCGGGTTGATCGAGACACCGAGCGTTGCCAGCAGGTCGCGCGTTCGGCCGATCGCGGCGCGGTCGTCGAGGAAGATACCCCCGGTTCTCGGCTCGCGCGTGAGGAAGATGTTTTCCGCCACACTGAGCGTCGGGATCAGGCTCATCTCCTGGAAGATCATCGCCACACCGAGCCGCCGCGCCGCCTCGGGCGTGAACTCCTTCATGGCCACGCCGAAGATCTCGACCGTCCCCTCACTTGGCGGCTGCACGCCCGAGAGGATCTTCAGGATCGTCGACTTCCCGGCGCCGTTACCGCCGAGCAAGGCATGAACGGACGCAGGCCGGACGGCGAGATCGACACCCTGGAGTGCGTGTATCCCGCCGAAGGACTTGCTGATGCCGCGCATCCGCACCGCGTTCAGCCCGGCGTCCCGCTCGCTCATGTCGCGACGTCGACCCAGACGTTGCTTTGCCCCGACGCCAGGATAGCGTCCGCGATCAACTCGACACGATAGCCATCCTCGAAACTCGGGCTAGGAATTGTCCCCTCCACCACCGATTTGATGAACAGATAGCTCTCGATGATCTTGGTTTCCCCGTAGCCGATGCCGAGCGCCGGGATCGGCCACAGCCCATCGCCATACGGATGGGCGGGGCCGGTGTAGATCGTGCGAAAACCGCGATGCTCAGCGGGATCGTCGGCGAACATGACCTGGAGTTCGTCACGCCGCTCGTAGTTGAAGAAGATCGACCCGGAAGTGCCGTGAATTTCGAAGGTAATGTAATTGTTGCGCCCGTAGGCGTTGCGGGTCGCCTCGATCGAGCCGACGGCACCACCGGCAAAGCGCAACAGCGTCATCATCTCGTCATCAACATCGACCGCGCCGCTGGCAAGGTCAGTCCGCCGCTCCGCGGCGCCGAGCCTATCGACGTCGCCCGATTGGCGTGGGCGCTCGGTGATGTAGGTCTTGGTGATCGCGTTGACCGCAGCGATCTCGCCAACCAGGCACCGCGCCATGTCGATGACATGCGTGCCGATGTCGCCGACCGAACCCGAGCCGGCGATCTTCTTCTGAAAGCGCCACGAGAGCGGAGAGTTCGGATCGGCCGACCAGTCCTGCAAATAGGTGCCGCGGAAATTGAGGATGCTGCCGATCCGCCCCTCGGCGATCAGCTTCTTCGCCAGCGCGACCGCCGGTGTGTGGCGATAGTTGAAGGCGACCATGTGGATGATGCCTGCGTCCCGCGCCGCCTCCCACATGCGCTTCGCTTCCGGCCCCGTTCGGGCCAGCGGCTTCTCGCACATGATGTGCTTGCCGGCCTTCGCCGCGGCGATGGCGATCTCGGCGTGGCTGTCGTTGGGCGTCACGATGTCGACGATGTCGATCTCGTCGCTCTCCACGATCTCCCGCCAGTCGCGCGCCGCTTTCTCGAAGCCGAACCGGCTCCTCGCTTCCTCGCTCAGCTCCGGGCTGACATCGGCGACCATCCGGCGCACCGGGATGGCCGGGGCGGGCCAGAAAAACATGGGCATCGCGGCGTAGCCGAGCGCATGGGCCTTGCCCATGAAACCTCCGCCCACCATGCCGACGTTCAAGTGCCGCATCTTCGCTCGTCTCCTCTGTGCGGGGCCTATGACTGCATCGCTTGCTGAAGGAGCTTTGGTGCCGGAGCGTGATACACTTCCTGCCACGCTTCGAGCAGGTTCTGCCGCGTTACCGGTAGCGCGGGCAGCGCGACATAGGGCGGCGCCGCTTTGCCGAGCAGCCCGTAGCCGGCGAGCTTGGCCTCGGTGATGCCCTGGTCGAACGGCCGCTGGGCCGAGAGCCCGACGATGAATTCCTTTTGCGCCATGTCGAGCGCGACGTTCTCGCCAAGGTCGCAGTTGGTGATCACCAGGTCGGTCTTGCCGGCGGTCCTGGCGGCCGAGACCACACCCTCGGCGGGCACGTCCCAGACCGCCCAGAAACCATCGATTCGCGGATGCGCGGTGAGCATGGCCGAAGCGGCCCTCTCGGCTTCGCCCGAGAAATCGGGGCCGCCGATCCCCTGTTCCGCCACGACCTTGATCCCTGGATACTTCGCGAGCGTCGCCTGGACGGCGACATAGCGCTGGTGAGTAACGAAGAAGTCGGCCGCGTGATACACGAGGCCAACCGAGCCCTTCCCCTTCAATGCCTCAACCAACAGCAATGCGCTTGCGACGCCGTTGCCGTAATTATCGGCCGAGACCACGCTGACATAGTCTTTCCCCGCCGACATGCCGTTCGGCACGTTGTCCATGAACACGAGCTTGACGCCCTGCTTGGCCGCCTCCTTGTAGGCGCTCGCGGTCGCCACCGGATCGACCGGGATGGATACGATGATGCTTGGGTGGCGCGCGAGCACGGTCTCGATGTCGGACACCTGGCGGTCGGACTTGAAGCCGGCATCGGTTATGGCGATGACCTCGATCCCCATCGCCGAGAATTGCTGCTTCAACCCCTCGATCTGCGCCCGCGCCCAGTCGTTGCCGCCGTAATGCATGACGATGGCGGCGGTGGGCTTCATCGCCTTGATCCGCGCGATTTCGTCGTCGCTGAGCGTGACGGCGCTCGCCGACGCGGGCTTCTCGCCATGCGGGCCGGTGCTGAAGACCTTGCCCTTCATGGCGGCGAGCGCCGCGGCGGCATCCGCCGCCTGCGCCTCGGCGCCGAGCGAGAGCACACTCGCGACGCCAAGAGCGGCCGCCCCGAACTCCCTTCGTGTGATCTGCATTGCGTGTGTTCCTTCCGCTGACGTGTGGTTAGCCGCTGCTTCCGAGCGCGTGTTCGAGCCACCGCGCGCTCGCCTCTGCGCCGGCTCGCGGCTGGTCCCAGCTGTCGAGTTCGACCGTGATCCATCCTGCGAAGTCACGGCGGCGCAGCACGTCGACGACCGGCTGGAGCGCGAGATCGCCACGGTCGATCGGCGTGAAGGCGAAGGGCGTGCGTTGCCATCCCTTCAGGTGCACGTAGCTGATGCGGCCCCAATGCTCTCGATCATCCGCGCCGGATCGCCCCCGGCCGCCGCCAGATGCGCGGTATCCGGGCAGAAGCGGATCCGCGTCAGCGCGAACACTTTGTGCACCTGCTCGGGTGTCTCCGCCATCGTCGTTAGATGCGGGTGGTAGTGCGCCTGTAGCCCGTGCTTCTCGGCGATCCCGGCCACGCGGTCGAGCGCGTCGCCGAGGCGCTTGTAGTCGTCCTCGGTCGATCCGGTGGACCGCTTGGCGCCGCCGCCGACCACGAGATGGATCGCCCCGGCTTCGGCCGCCAGCGCCGCCGCCTTCTCGATGCGCCAGAGTTCTTCTGCCAGCACGTCGGGGAAGATGAAGTTGCCACCGCTATAGGCGGCGATCAGCCGCAACCCGGCACCGGACAGCGCGGCCGTGAACTCGCCCGTCTTGCCCTCGTACTCCACCAGATTGCCGTCGAAGACCTCGACGCCCGCATAGCCCGCTTCGCCGATCTCGGCGAAGGCGCTCGACAGGGTGATGCCACCGGACCGCTCGACGAGCAAGCGGCGGAGCTTCGCACTGTCGACGCCTCGCCTGGCCAAGTCTAGCAGCCCGAGTCACGTTGAAAAGTGTCAAGCGCGAGGAAGCGAGAAGCGCTGCCGCTTGCGCTTCGGCCGCCGCAAGGGTTCGGCGCGCTAGCGCGCCCGCGGAGGCGCGCCCTTGCCCCGGCCTCGCGAAGCGGCCGCCCGGGATGGGTCTTCGAGAAGATACAGAACAGGGGCAGAGAATGCAGAGGATCGGCAAAGGCGCAAGGATCGCAGCAGCGGCCGGACTGCTGGCGGCGGTGCTCTATGCAATGCTCGCCCTCCCGGGCTTCGTGTCGGATCGCGACAGCACGGTGTCGATACGGATCATGCCAGACCGTCAGCGATGAATTCGATCCTGACGGCCTCGTGAACGATAGCGTGGTCACGGCACCGCGCCGGGACCCGAACCGAGTTCCTCAACGGCACTCCAGACAGGGGCGAACGCTCATGACCACCACACCAGACTTCACCGCCTATGATGCAAAGCGGCGCCGTCACCGGTGAGCTGCTCGCGGTAGGCATTGTCCAGCTCGCGGGCGAAGGTCGAGCGGAACACGCCGCGCGGATACAGAGCCGGGTCCGCGCTGCCGCGCACCTCGTGCACTCCGAGGACCAACCGCTCGGACTGCATGTTGACGAGCAGCCCGTTCAGGTCGAAGCGGCGCTTGTAGATCTCGGCGTCTTCGAGCGTCTCCCACGACAACCCCTCGACGCGCCACATGGCGACCAGGGACCGATCGCCGCGCAGCAGGATGCCGGGCCGGAGATGGCCGTCGATGTCTACGTAGCGCAGAACGCTGGGGTTCGATCCAACCAGGCCGAGCTTTGAAAGAGCACCGTCAAGCACGCAACGCCTCCGACACCGAGCGAGGAGGTGTGGGGAGCGGATCGAACGATGCGCCGCCCCACACCGAAGCCCCGGGCGTGATCGCGCGCGTGGTCGCGTAGGCCAGAACAACGTTGAGGATGTTGAAGTCACGCGAGAAAGCTTCGCGCATCCCATAGAAGGAGGTCGTCGCGAGCAGCAAACCCGGGAGCGCGGCCACGAAGCCGAAGATGATGACGGGCACCATGAAGGCCCCGAAGCTCAGAATGAACCCTTGCAACGGGACGCCGTAGATCATCGCCGGCCGACATGGCGCGAGGTAGAGCACGTCGTCGGCGAGGTCGCGCGCGGTCAGGCCGCTCATCACGGGATCAGCTTCCGAGACCCGCTGTGTTCCAGATAGTCCGCGCGCCGAACCAAAGAAGAATCGCGATCGACGTAATCTTCGTCGCGTGGAACGAATTGTGGTTCATGCTGTATGCCACGCTCATCACGAACGCGACCAGCGCAATGCCAATGCCGAGCGTACCGAACACGTAAGTCGTCAGGATCGTTGTAAGAACGACTGCCGGATCAATTCCACCGGTCATTGTGGTCCTCTCCTATTGGTGCGCTGCCTCGGAAGAACCGAAGTCCAACAGCGCGGTTTGGCTTCGGGATTGGCGATCCGCCTCGGCCTCGGCAGAGACGTTCCAATTCGGTTCGGAGGGTTGTGCGGCGCCGGACGCCGGCGCGGGGGCCAGGTCCGCCGCGACAGGCCGGGATTGCCGCTCGACCGCCGAGATGTAACCATTGCTGGCGCCGGCAAACGGATCCCCGGTGTTGTAGAGCGACAGCGCAATCCGATCGGCCACTGGCAGGCCGGCTTGGAACACGGCGGCGCCGGCGGCGACGTTCCTGCAAGGCTCGAAGACGGTTTCAGCCGTCACGCCGAGCCTGGGCCAGTTCGCGGTAGTCACCTGGGCCAGCCCGGCGTCGAAGCTACGACCCTCGCGCTGAAGCGCCTGGGCCACCGCCACTGCCGCCGCCTCGGTCTCCAGCGTGTAGGTCTTCTCCGGCCGGCTGCCTGCACGGTCGCGGTTGACGTGGATGGTGTAGGGCTGGAGCGCGCTCTCGTGCGTCATGATCGCCAGCATCACGCGCTGCTCCGGCTGCTTGAGGGCCGGCGCACATTGCAGGACCAGCGATAGAGCGGTGGCGGTCGTCAGCGCAGTCATTGCGTCGCCAGCGCCCCCATGCACGCGGCCTTCACGCCGGCGCCGACGCGTGAGCAATTGGGAAAGGCGGCGACAATCTCGCTGAGCCGCTGGCCGACCAGGTTCTGCAGACGCTCAAGCTCCGCCTGGCTCCAGCGCGGGCGGGGCGGACGGCGCCTCATGCGCGCCGTCTCCTCCATCAGGACACCGACCACCTCCGTCCAGTCGGCGCCAGCAGGATCGCGTCCGAGCGCAAGAAGGCATGCGACAGGGTCGAGACCATCACTGCGCCACGCCTCGTATTGCTCGACGACGATGTCAAAGACGGTGACGGTCCGCACGCTCATGGTCGCCTCCCGCATGACGCAACCGCGCGGCGCCATGGCGGGGTCCAGTTCGGCCGGAACGTCCACAGCATAACTATCAGCGCTCGCACTACACACGCGCCCAGCAGCCCAAAGATCGCGAGCATGCCTCCGCCAAAAAGGGCCAGGTCGCGTTCTCCGGCCAACCGCCCCGGAGACTCGGCGATACCGCACAGATAACTGGCCACCTCAGCGTCTGCGGACTCAACGCTCGGCGGTCCCTTCACCTCTGGCCAGTCGCGGCGGCAGGCGCTGTCGAGCGAGGAGATCGCCTGGATAACGCTAGCAGGCGGGTTGCCGACACGCTCCGCTTGGAGCGGAGCCGCCGCGATTGAAGCAACAGCGCAGAGAAGGGCTACCTTCGCCATCCGCCGTCCTCCGACATAGGGTCGAGAAATCCCGCCGAGGAGCGTCCACAAAAATGACGCTGCCGCCGGTCGCAATGCAACGATCTCGGCAGCATCCACGCCGGTCGGGAGGAGGACGGGGCTCATTGTGGAAAGCCCTCGCGCTCCACGATTGCCCTCTTCTTCGAATTTTGACTGTTAACGTGCGAAACCAGTTTCGCACCCACGCCCCACAGAGCCGACGCGGCAACGTCTACGGTCCCCCGCCGCCTCGGCTGAGGCACCCGCGGCCATGACTTCGATTGCGGAGCAGGCGGCTTCGGAGGCGCAATCCTCTCCATCAGCCACAGCGCGGTGACCCCGGTTCGCGCGTCGTATTCGCGATCGAGGAAACCGACTGCCTCGGCTTCGCGGTAGTAGTTGAGAACGGTGCGACGGTTGCGGCCGAGCAGCTTCGCTAGCGAGCGGGTCAATGTCCGCAACATCTTGCTCCGGCCGGCGAGTTTGGCGACGAGCTGCAAGAACCGGCGGCAGCCATCCGAAATCCGCCTGTCAACGACAACGTCGAAGCTGATCGACGGGACGTAGCAGCCGGACGGTTCCGGCGCTGGACTGGTGCCGCCCCGTAGCACCGCTTTCGATCGCAGGCGCGGCCTGGCAGATGCCCCTGCCACCGCCGGCTCGCTTTGCCGCGTATTGACCTCGTGCAGGTAGACAAACGCCGCCTCGATCGACCACAGGCCATCGCCGGCCGCGGTGAGCAGGTGCTTGGCCCGGAACTCCGGGTCGCGGCCGGCCAGGTAAGCCGACATCCGAGCGCGCGTTAGGGCGTCAACGCCGGAAACGGCCGGCGCCGTGGATACTGCCATAACTGTGTTCCTCGGTTTTGAGGGCGAGGTCAGCCCGCCCGCCGCTCCTCTCCGTCGGTGACGATCGCGTGCGCTTCCCAGCAGCCGTCATCCTCGCGGCGCGCCAGCGTCAGCGCGCGGCTTACTGCCACATCGGGCGACGGAGCTTCCCAGAAGCCGAGGAGTTCGCGGCGCTCGCCGTTTTCTTCGTGCGTGAGATAGAAGCACATCTCGCCCTCCCCGCTCTTTGCGGTGGACGCCGATGATGAGCATACTCATCAGAGAAGGCAAGCGAGATAAGTCGAGTGAGTCCTATTTTTTTGGTGAGCGCACCCGAGGCTTAGGAGTTCGGGCGCTGTGCCAGCAGGTCGGTCAGTGTCTTCCCGACCGCGCGGGCCATGGCGTCGCCGGCCTCGATGCTAACGTTCCATTTCCCCTGTTCCGCGCCGACGATGTAGCTTCTGTCGAGGTTTGCCGCTGTCGCGAGGGTCTGTTGAGTCATGCCGGCAGCAAGCCTGGCCGCCCTGAGGTTGCGGCCGAACACGGTTCGCAGGCCGTCCGGAACCCGCTCGTCATTATCGGGCAGCGGACGTTTCGCCATTGTGCCACCTGCGATCGTTGCCAGATGGGCTGTAAACTCGGCGCCACGTGTTTCGCAACACTCCGCATCGGCCGCGCGGCGGGACACACTCTTCGCCTTATGTTGTGTATTTACGACATACAAAGCAAGGCGGGCCTTCTCGCCCAGCAGTAGCTGCCGGGGCCTGACCAACGCCAGTCTGCCGGGCTGGCCCACTGCGCGGCGCCCTCATCTCACGCGCGTGAAGCCAGCCCCCCGTCATCGTCCAGCCCTGCCGCCCAGCCGGGACCAAGCGCCCGAGCGAAGGTTCTTCGCGCCCGGAGCCCAAGCCGGTGGAAGTCGCCGCGCTATCCCGGCGAGCCGGTCATCCGGAAGGATCGCGCCGGCCCTTGAGCGGAGCATCTCGCCCCCCGCGCGGGTGTTGTCCTCTTTATGATGTTCCTACGCTTCGCTGGGGCCATTCCGCTCCCAGACAAGGCCCCGCCAGGCGACCGCGCCCTCCTCCTCACCAGCTCGATCCGGACGCTGCGGCGCTACTGGCTGGAAGTTCCGGTGCCGCTGCCAGGTGCAATTCCTCCCGCTCAACGCGATGGCCTCCAATCCCAGTGGTGATGCGGCTCCGATGCCAGCGGTGCCGGGACCGGCCTGGCTTGATCGCTCTGGTGAGCGATCCGGCCGCGCAAGCATCGGGGCGAGCCGAGGGGGGCCTGTGGGCTGGCGCGTGTTCCTGGCCCGGCTGGGAATGACGTGAGGGTGCCCCAGCTGGCTCGGCTGCGCCAAGGGGGGCTCGCCGTCCTCGCCATGCTCGCCATGCTCGCGCAGGGGCTGCGCGTGCGTCCAGGCGGCTCCATTCCCGGCCAAGAGACCGCCCTTGACCCCGCCTCAGCGCGCCGGCTTCCCGAGAGGCGTCGGGAGGGTGAAGGCGTCCGGCTATCGACCACGCCTCCGGCGGGTCGAACAGAAGGGTTCCGTTAAGTCAGGGCCGGTCCATGCGGCGTCCAGCCTGGTTACGCAGCCCGCAAGCGTTTGCGAAACCACTCAGCCAGAGCCTGCGCATCCACTGTTCAAACCCAGGAATGTTCGGGCGGCCGCCCAGGCACCACGCTGGTTCCCGTCAACGAATGCTGTCAACGAATGCTTGGGCCTTGGCAATCCCCAAGGCATACATCGCGGCTTAAGGTCGAGAAAGCACTTCCCGGACGCCGTGCCCGTGTCGATCGGCTGCTCCGTGGCCTTGAGCGTCGCCCTTCTCCGGCTTCCACCTCAGAAATTACGAGCGCCAGGCCGGCCGCCTCGGCCAACTTCCCCTGCGTCATGCCAGCCGCTAGCCGCGCCTCCCGAAGATTGCGGCCAAAGATAGCGAAGCCCCTCAGGGACCCGCTCGCCCTCACCGGCCGGAGGCCGTTTTGCCACCGCTTCGCGCCCGCCGTCCCGGCGGCGGCAACGGCCGCCGCGGTCAGGGCGCCTGGCCACGATTCCCGGCGTTGGTCCGATCACCGCGTTTTTCGTGCAGTCCCATCGCGCCGCGCGTGAGCAAGAATTGCCGCTTCGAGGCTGTCAGCCAGCGCGCGGTCGGGCTGCGGACCGCGCACCTTGGCGGATCAAAAGCTCCGCCAGCGCCTTCCCGACCACACGCGCAAAGCTCCCGGCTAACTCGATAGAGGGATTGCGGATGCCCATCTCGACTTCGGCAACCAACGACCGACCGATGCCAGCACCGTCGGATAATTGTTGCTGCGTCACGCCGGCGGCCAACCGGGCTGCCCGAAGGTTTCGGCCGAAGACTGTACCTCAGCTCCTTCGGGATCACGGGGCCGCTTAGCAACCGTCGCGCCATATCGTCTCGCCCTGGTGTCGTTCCTGTAGGCGTGACCAGCCGGGTACAGCCGACGGCGCAACTTCCTCTTCCGGCGGCGCTGCGCTCGGCGAGCTGCCCGAAGCCCTTCAATAGGAAAACTGCCGGCACAGGCCACAGCCTCTTTGCCAACAGTTCCAGAAGAACACAGAGAGAACGGCCAGCATGTCGGGAGCCCTTGCGGTGCAGCCGCGGCTTACGCTCGCGCTCACGGGTAAATCGTCGGAAGTCAAATAAGCAGGTTTCAGACTTTGGTCCTGCTCACGCATCTCTTTTGTTGCTTGTCACAGTCTCCCACGACATCGATCAGGGGGCATGCCGTCCACAGCGAAGCCACGACTTTACACGGATTGATTGAAACGTCGTCGCAAACGACGGCCGTCCGCGCACCCCCGGACCCTCCCAGACCGGGGCCGCGCCGTTTGCTTTAGCTGATGCCATTGCGCTACGGCTCGCTCCTCTACCAGCACCAGGCAGCTCGCGCATGGACGACACGGATGATCGGCGCCCCATCTACCGGCGCCTGCGCGATCAGATCGCAGCAGAAATCGCGCGGAATACCTGGCGGCCTGGCGACCCGATTTCCAGTGAAGCGGAGCTCGCGGGAAGATACAGGATCTCTGTCGGCACGGTCCGAAAAGCGCGTCGATCTTCTCGTCAATGACGGACTGGTCGAGCGCGTATCCGGGCAGCGGCACTTTCGTGCGGCGGCCGGATTTTGAGCACGCTTTCGTCCGGTTCACCCGACTTTTCGGGTCCGCAGGCGACCGGCGCATTCCGGAGAGCCGGATCCTCAAGCGGGAGGTGCTTGTTGGTCCGCCCGAGATAACCTCGGCACTCGCGTTGCTGGACGGCGCGCGGCTGCTCCGACTGCTCCGGCTGCGCATTTACGAAGACGTGCCGGTGATCCACGAGGAGATCTGGCTCGACGCGGCTCGTTTCGCTGCAATCCTCACGATGGAGGAGACCAGCCCGAAGCTCCTCTACCCTGTCTATGAGGATCTGTGTGGGGAGATCGTCGCTCGTGCGGAAGAGGCAATCACGGTCGAAATAGCCAATCGGACCGACGTCGAGCTGCTCGGGCTGGCCGAGGGATCACCGGTCGTGCGCATCGAGCGGCTGGCTCTTGGTTACGATGACCGGCCGATCGAGTGGCGTGTCTCACGCTCGTCGGCGGTAGAGTTCTCTATTACAAAGATCGCCATTCGACTGAACTTGTTGTGTCTAGACCATGCCGATAAACATTGACGGGACCCCTAGTCCATATACACCGAGTCTGATGCGTGGGTGGACCGCGATGTTCCAGTGGTTGCGCCAGAGCTCTCGGGTTGAGCGGCGGACGTTCTGGGCCTGCCTGGGCGGCTGGTCGCTGGACGCGTCTCGACGTTCAGATGTTCAGCCTCGTCATCCCCGCCCTCATCGCAAGTTGGCATGTCAGCCACACCGAGGCCGGGCTGGATCGGCAGCGTCACGCTCGGCGCGTCTGCCCTGGGTGGCTGGCTGGGCGGCGCACTGGCAGACCGCATCGGCCGGGTCCGGGCGCTGCAGGTCACTATTCTCTGGTTCGCAATCGCGACATTCGTCAGCGCATTCACACAGTCCTTCGAGCAGCTTTTGGTCGTCAAGGGGTTGCAGGGCTTGGGCTTCGGCGCCGAATGGGCGGCAGGGGCTGTGCTGATGTCCGAGGTCATTCATCCGGAACACCGCGGCAAAGCGCTTGGCGCCGTGCAGAGCGGTTGGGCGGTCGGCTGGGGTGCCTCGGTGGTGCTCTATGCAGCGACGTTCTCGCTGCTCCCTGCCGGTATGGCTTGGCGTGTCGTGTTCGCCTTGGGGCTCCTGCCGGCGTTGCTGGTCTTCTACCTCCGCCGGCGCGTGCCGGAGCCGGCGCGGAGTGTCGCCGCACTCCGCAAGAGCCGAGCTTCGGCCAGGCGCTCGTCGGTATTTTCAGGCCTGCAACGCTTCGCATTACCCTGGTCGGCATTCTGTTCGGTTTCGGCGCTCATGGCGGCTACTACGGCCTGTTCACCTGGCTGCCGACTTTCCTCAAGACGGAACGTCATCTCTCCGTCGTCGGGCACCGGCGGCTATCTCGGTGTGATCATCGTGGCTTACTGGTTGGGGTGCGTTGTCGCTGGTCAACTCCTCGACCGGCTCGGGCGTCGTTGTACCGTGTCTCTGTTCGCCGTCGGCTGCGTCGCGCTCACCATCATCTATCTGTTGCTGCCGATCAGCCCCACGGCGATGCTGCTGCTCGGCTTCCCACTCGGCTTTTGCGCTGCCGGCATTCCGGCCTCGATGGGGACGCTGTTCACCGAGCTCTACCCGGAGAGATATCCGGGGGTCGGGAGTTGGCTTTTGCTACAACGCAGGGCGCATCATCGCCGCCGGCCTGCCAGTCGCGATCGGCTGGATGAGCGGCGCAATGCCGCTCGGCGCCGCGATCGGCATTGACGCCTCCCTCATGCTACGCCCTCGTCCTGTTCGCGGTTCTGCTGCTGCCGGAAACCCAAGGTTCGACCTTTGGCCGCACGACGCGGCTCTTCTCCCATGACAGCCGACGGAGCGGCCCGAATGCTGTCACCTGAACCGCATGTCAGCGCGTTGCACTAGCGATGCGAGAACTAGAACAGCCTGCACGACCGGAGGCGGGCTTCACGGGCGTCGATACGCACGGGCACGTTTTCACTCACGACATGAAGATGATCGAGGGCCGACGCTACACGCCGGTTTACGACGCCACGATCGGCGACTACTTGGCCATGCTAGACGACAACGGCGTCTCGCATGGCGTCCTGGTGCAGGTCAGCTTTCTTGGTAACGACAACAGCTATCTCCTGGCAGCGCTTCGGCAGGAGCCGGCGCGCCTGCGAGGCATCGTCGTTCTCGCCCCTGACACCAAGGTCGAGGAGCTTCGTGCCCTCGATCGGGTCGGTGTCGTCGGCGTTCGCCTCAACCTCATCGGTTTGCCGGATCCGGCTCTTGCCAGCGTCGAATGGCAAGAGCACCTGCGCCGCGCTCGCAGAGCTAGGCTGGCAGGTCGAGGTGCAAGCCGAAGCGCAGCGGCTTCCTCGCCTCTTGCCGGCGTTGCTCGCAACGGGGGTGCGGGTGGTGGTCGACCACTTCGGGCGGCCGGATCGAGGCTCTGGGCATCAATGATCCAGGCTTTCAGTATCTACTCACCACTCGCGAAAACGCGCCGCGTGTGGGTCAAGCTGTCCGGGGCGTACCGCAACGGGCTGGCAAAGCAGGGCGAACGAGATCGCCGCGTCCGCGGCTCTGGCCCTCCTTCGCGAGTTCGGCGCAGAGCGGCTCGTTTGGGGAAGCGACTGGCCGCACACGTGCTTCGAGCAGCCCGGCCTGACCGGCGCGGCACGCCGGGCACTCGATCGTTGGATACCTTCGGAAGCCGACCGGCATACGGTTCTGGTCGAGACCCCGCGCCTGCTCTTCCGCTTCGGGACCTGAAAATGGGGCGCGGCGTAGTGGCGCCGGTCCGTAACAGACCAATGCCCTCTTTGGAGGACCGACATGCGTGCCGAAGGCACAACGGACACCGTTCCAGGCGAAAGTGGCGCCGAGTCTCGCGGGCTTTGCGACCGGGGGCGGTGTGAAATGACGCAGAATATACCCGCGCCCCACACCGCGCCGACGATGAACGACCAGATTCCTACCATACCCGCCCTCGGTCGGCGCATCCGCGCACTCTGCGACGTATTTGACGAGCTGGACCAACGCAACGCCGCATCACAGAGCCGCACCCCTGCTGCCGTGAGGGCTCTCCACGCCATGCAGGATCAAATCGACGAGGAACGACTTGCGCTCAGTCGATTAATCTTGGCGCTCAGAGCGGAGACCTTGCAGGACGCGGCCGTGCAACTCGCCCACGCATTCTATTCGATCGCGAGCTGGGATGCTGAGCTTCCGCCAAGCGAACTGAACGATCGCACGGACCAAATGCAGCGTGTTCTTGCATCCACGCTGGTCGTGGTCGCGAAGGCTGCTAACATCAGCTTGGATGAAACTGGCTGGAAAGATCTCGTCACCGACGTGTACACCTTCATTCCTTGCCAGGAGGCGCTGTGATGGCTCAACCATACATCTTGAGGCGAAGCTAGCGGCCGCCCCGCATTCGGCTCAGCGCGAGTGGAACACGCTGGCGCCGCGCCACCGCATCGCGGCTGCGGTGAAATGCGGCCATCACCTCCCGAATGGCGGGCTGTGCCCTCGCGCGGGGTTGGGGCGGCTGCTGCACCCGCGCGAACTCGCGGCGAAATTGCCTGCCGGGTCGCGGCCCAGGCATAGCCGGGGACGGCCGAACTGCTAGCCCGGATTATGCGTGAGGGCTTGCGGACATGGAACAACCCGCTGATTTGATGTAGGATTTGGGTGTCGACGCCAATCCCATCGGATCACGGAGCCCCATGCCCGCCACGGTTGAGCTTACCCCCACGTTGCCCGGCCTGTCACCGGTCTGCGGCAAGCCGATCGTCGCCCGCTTCGACGGCGCGCACCTGTCCTCCGATGGCGGCTTGCTTGCGTTGCGCGAGGTCGAGCAGCGGCTCGGCATTGCACAGTGCCTCGCTAGCCCGCGGCACTCGGCCCCTGTATAGCCGGCTTGTCGTCGGCGACGACTCGGTTATTCGGCCGTTAGCTCCAGTGAACCGCAATCATCGGCAGCCCAAAAGGGCCGCTCCGAGGAAGGTGCTCCAGGGAAGGTGTAGCCCAAGCTGGTCAGCGTCATGATCCACACGGTCGCGTGCGCGCGACGCGAATAGGCAACTCGACTGCGCCCGATGTCGAGCGCCGAATGCGGTGGAACCCATCCGGCACGGTTGTGCAGCAGGAACCGCCGCATGAACCCGTCGGCGGTGAGCGTCATCGCCTCGGTCCGGCCGTGGTGGCGGTAGTCCTTCCAGGGAAAGTCGACCCGGCCGTGAGATCGCTGCTGCGCGCCACAGTCGCGCGGCTTGGTCCTACGAGGCATCGCGCCTCGCGATGCCGAGCGTTGCGGGGCGCGTCGGGTTCTGGGAGGACGTCGAGTGGGCTGAGGTGTGCAGGTCCGTCGATTGGCGCCGCGAGACCGTTTCCAATCCAGAACAAAGCTCTGTATAAACGGCAACCATCCGATGCAAAGGGGCGTCCGTGTTTCAGCCTGGCCAGGAGGCTTGGTCGCGCGGCAAATCTCCAAGCGGATCAACGTGACGGACGACAGGGCTCCCGCGATCGTTCCACCGCCATAGAACGAGGTTCGTGCCGGGTGCTTGCACTGAGGGCACGCGCAACCCGTGGCATCCGGCCGCGGCCGTGGCGGCGACGAAATCCCAACAGGATGGCCGTCTGCGTTCGATGTCCCGCGTGTGCTTCCAGGGCTGCCGAAGGAAAGCGTCATCCAAGCCCAGGGCCCGCCGGACGGTTGGGTCGGTGAGGTCCAGGACGGCTTGGGCGTCCACGTCGTAGGCCGTCAGCGTGCCGGGCCGAGGCAGATCCTGCTGATATTCGGCAATGACCGTCGCGTGGTTGTCGGAAAGGTAGAGGGCGGCTTGACCAGGCTCGTTCCAGCGACCGCCCGCGCGGGCCGGGCCGGCACCCGAGAGCGGATCGAATGCCCATCGGGGCGCCAGCATTCGCCAGAAGCGGGCTCGGACAGCTACAGACCGGGCGGCATCGAGCCGCCAACTCACGCGTAGGCGCCGTCCCGGAGGTCCTCCAAGTGCGCCATAACCGCCTCGGCATGGCCGGCCTCGACGAGTTCGAGCGCGCGTCCGGCCGTCGTGCCCGGCGATAGGCTGATGCCGGAACCAGACGATCGCCCGGTCGGCATCGCCCGTCAGTTGTTCGGCCGCAGCCAGGATCCGGACCACCGGCTCCAGACCTTTCTGGACCACGGGCGAGTCAGGCCGCTGCGCGAGCGTGTTCCGGTGCACGTGGGCCAGCTTGGCGAGCTCGGCAAGCGGCAGGCGCAGCCTCCGGCTCATTCGCTGGGGCGAGACGAAATCCCGTTCGCGGATATCCGCCAGCAAAGCCGTTAACATTCGATTCAGTCCATTGTCCGCAAGCAAGGCGTATGTAGCACTTTCTGCGCACTTTTGGAGGGCCAAAACGTCGGCCGAGATACTTTCGAAGGGTTGGTTCTCCAAGGTCAAAGGCCGAGTTTCCCGGCCGGGCTCGCCTGGTTCAGCTTGGCGCGGCGGACATAGCCGCGCATGGTGGTGAGGCTGCGGTGGCGGGTGTGTGCCATGATCTCCTCGTCCGGCACGCCGTTCCGGTAAGCTGTGGTGACGAAGCCGGCCCGCATGCCGTGCGGCGTCACCGGCTCGAGCAGGCTACCCGCGACCCCGGCGAGAGCGGCGCGCTTGCGCAGGATCTGACGCACCGCGTCGGCATGCAACCTGGTCGTGACGACCGATCCTGATCGGGTGACCTTGCGGAAGAGCGGGCCGGAGTCGATGGCCGCGGCTAATGAGCCAGGCTTTGAGCGCCGCCACCGGGCAGGTCTCGGCCGCCTGCCCATGCTCGATCCCGATCTCGGCGCCGGTGCCCGCCTTGTCGGTCTTCGAGCGTGTGATGAGCAGCCGCAAGCCGAGCGGGGCAGGGGAGACGTGCTCGACATCGAGACCGACCAGCTCGGACCGGCGCAGCGCGCCGGCGAAGCCGAGCAGCAGGAGCGCGCGATCACGGGCGCCGGCGAGGTCGGGGCCGCAGGTCGCGACCAGGCGCTTGATCTCCTCGGTCGTGAGCGCCGCCGATCGCCGCGCCGGCTCGCCATGCGTGCGCGCGATGCCGCGAAGGGTCTCCCGGATGGCCGGGTGGCGCGTGTCGAGCGGCTGCTTGGCGATCCGATGCGCCCGGGCGATGGCCGCGACCCGGCGCCGCAGCGTGGGCAAGGCGTAGCCGAGGCCGGCCGCGGCGAGATAGGCCCCCACCGTTTCCGGCGCGGCCGGCATCGGCGCGAAGCCGTGCGCCTCGCACCAGGCCTTGAAGTTGGCCAGGTCTGCCTTGTAGGCGCGCAAGGTCGCCGGCGCGTCGGCCGCCGACTGGTAGGCCTTCGACTTCGCGAGCGCGAGCGCGGCCCGGGGGGCGGGCGGCTTCTGGCCATCGCCGAGCCGGGCGAGCTGTCGCGACCGGGCGGCACGGTGCATGTCGTTCATCCGGCAGGCATAGCACGGATTGCAACACGCGGGAAGGGCTATTATCGCGTATTGACTTGGAGGCAACCAGGGTAGGTTTCCAGTCCACTTTTTGCTACGCCCTGGCGAGGTAGATCGGCGCACGCCGCTACGGCCGCGATCAGCCCTTGGCGCCTGCCGTGTCGTCGTCGACGCCCTCGGCGTCCGGCAGATCGACATTCTCGTAGAACTCGCCAACAGGGATCTCGATCCCGATCTCGGGCATCCGCAGAACGTCGTCGGAGGTCAGCGCGGTGGCCGTCCAGTCACTCTCTCCGTCGGCGCGTTCGAAGACGGTCAGGGCTGCGCTGGCGTGTTCCAGGATGACGTAGCGGCGGACCGATGCGATGGCGCGGTATTCGCGCAGCTTGTCGATCCGGTCGGTCCGGCCGGAGGTCGGGCTGAGCACCTCGAACACGGCGATAACCCCCGGGACCACCCGGGCTGTGCCTTCTACCTTGGTGCAGGTGACGAGGGCGTCCGGGTAGCGGACGGCGTCACCGATGGTTGCGACCCCGGCGTCTGGCCCAAGAGGCCGGCAGCCGCTGCCACCCAGCCGCGTACGCAAGGCGAAGTGAATGTTCTGTGTCGTCTGGCTGTGATTGATCGAGCCGCCCGTCATGGCGACGGGCTGGAAACCGTCGAACTCGTAGCGTGCGTCCTGGGTCTGTGCCCAGTCGAAGAAAGTCTCGCGCGTCATGCGCGCCTTGCGGATCGCCACGTTCATGGTAGGACCTATAGCACGGTCCGGCACGGAGTGCGACGCGCGAACGGAAGTCCTTGCATTCAGATGTGGATCGCACGCCCGAGGCCTCTCAGGGTGGCTTCGTGGAACGCCTCGCTCAGGGTCGGGTGGGCGTGGATCGTTCCGGCCACGTCCTCGAGCAGGGCTCCCATCTCGATTGCCAAAATGAATTCCCCGACCATTTCAGAAATGTGCGCGCCGACTGCCTGGACGCCGAGCACGCGATGATCGTCGCCGCGGCGACCACGCGGACGAATCCGCCGGCTTCCCCAGCCTCCATGCTCAGCGCACGAACGTTGGCCGCGAACGGGAACTGGGCAACGATCATGTCGATGCCGCGTTTGCTGGCGTCCTCAGGCCCCAGGCCGACGCTGACGATCTCGGGCTCGGTGAAGCACACGGCCGGGATGGCAACGGGATCGAACTGCCGCCGGGCGCCGGCGATGATCTCCGACACCATCTCGCCCTGCGCGGAGGCCTTGTGCGCGAGCATCGGCTCGCCGACGAGATCGCCGATCGCCCATACGTCCCGCATTGAGGTGCGGCAGCGGGCACCGTCAACTTGCTGGCCTGAGCGCGCCCCTTGCTGGGAGTGGAGAAGCACGAACATCACCCCAGAACGGTCGGGCCGCTGATCTCTACCCAGATCTCGAAGGCTTTCATCCGGGCTTCTCGATGTTGAACGGAGGTGACGTGATCGCGGTGGAGGTGGAAGGGATTATTGATCGGGTCGTGGGCTGACAGGAACCGCTGTGCTTGGCCGGGCGACTTGAACCGTTTCATCTGTCGCTCTCGTCGTCGCGTCGGCTGATGCGAGTTCTCCGCCCTGTTGTTCAGGCCCTTGTGCCGACGGTGCTCGAGAGCTACAGCGCCGCCAAAGGTGAGGTAATGCCCAGCGTCGCCAGCTTGTCGGTGATCATCACACGAGGCGCACGGCCCTGACGCTTCAGAAGCTTGCGCAGCAGGCGTTTTGCGGCCTGTTTGTCGCGTCGGCTCTGGACCAGAACGTCGAGCACGACGCCCCTTTGATCGACCGCCCGCCACAGCCAGTGTGTCACGCCAGCGATCTTCCATACAACTTCATCGAGATGCCATTTATCGCCTGCGCGGGGTAGCCTGCGACGGATCTGGTTGGCGAATTCCTGGCCGAACTTGCGTGCCCATTGCCGCACCGTCTCGTGGCTGACGACGACGCCCCGTGCCGCCAGCATCTCCTCAACATCCAGAGGCCGAGCGGGAAGCGGAAGTACAGCCATACGGCGTGGCTGATGATCTCGGCCGGAAACCGGTAGCCGGCGTAGCGGGAGCGGACGGCTGGTGTCATTCCACCCGATTATCCAGGCCAATGCGCACCGGCAAGCCGAGCCGCCCCATAAGTTGACGGTGCCGGTGACCGGCATCAATACCGTCATCTACTTCGCCCAGTGATCTTCCAGGCCTCGGGCCTGTCCTCCGCTTCCGCGGCCATTCCGGCCACCGCCGGCATTGGCGTGGTGAACGTGGGCATGACGCTAGTGGCGATCTGGCTGGTCGACGGCGTCGGCCGACGGGTGCTCCTGTTGACTGGTCTCGCCGGCATGGGCGTCAGCCTTTGTATGCTGGCGCTGAGCTTCCTGCTCGGCACCGGGTCTGCGTTGGGATGGCTTACCGCTGCAAGCCTGGCAGCCTATGTCGGCTGCTTCGCGATCGGGCTCGGCCCGGTCTTCTGGCTGCTCATCGCGGAGATCTTCCCATTGGCCATCCGCGCGGCATGTCGGCAGCCACCATCGCGAACTGGCTCGCCAACTTGGCGGTGGCACGGACCTTCCTCGACCTCGTCGACCTGTTGGGCCGCCCGCCGGTGTTCTTCGTGTACGCCGCATTGACCCTCGGTGCGTTCCTGTTCGCTGGCCCCTTCGTGCCGGGAACCAGGGGCCTCCGCCTGGAGGCGGTCGAGGCGCTCTGGGTCCGGCGCGCGGGCGCCAAAAGGCCGACGATCATCCCCGCCAAACGAGGGTACGAAAGTAGCAGCACACCGCCTTGCCGAGATCCCGGCGGACTTTCCGCGCGCCCCACTCTCCCGTGGCACCAGGTCGACGCCAGCTTCGAAGTGGCGACCTGAGTTAAACGCACCCAAACCGGTTGACGATGGCAACGATAGCGGTGCCGGTGGCGGTAATCAACCCGATGCCGTTCCAACCGGCAGCTGACCCCCGCTCGTGCGATACAAGTCATGGTCGAGGCACGTCTTCCGCCGCCATGCACGCTTCGCAAGCTTCAACTGACTGCTCGAGCGGCTGCGCGCCAATAAACCGGAGTTGCTGACGTGCTCGACCGCCTCCCCACCCATGTAACGCGCCGAACGAACGCCAGTGCGGTGCTCGACTGCCCCGCACCGACCGCCTCTCGCACCGGACCCCCTAGGCCGGCGTCGGCTCCTGCTCCGCGATGGCCTGTTCGGGCTCGGGCGCCTTGAGGTGCCAGGGGACGCTGATCACCGCCAGATCGGACCCGCCGTTGCGCAGCAAGCCCTTGCGCAAACGTCGTTCGCGGTGCGTGTGTAAGAAAGTTTCCCACCAGCGTCCCTCCACCAACACTGGCAGCACGACGGCGATCGGCCGCCCCGGCATGCGGCATCGCAAATCGACGATCGCGCGCAGAAGCGGGCCGAGCATACTGCGATACGGCGACGGCTCCACGATCAGACGCGGCGGATTGAGACCCGCCGCCGCCGACGGCCGCTCTACGAAGCGGCGCCATTCGCTCCGCAAATGCGCGTCGTGGTCGGCGGCATCCGGTCCTTCCAGGTCGATAAAGTGCAGGGCGGTCACGTCGGGACTCATGCGGAGAGCGTAGCGGACCGCCTCGCGGGCGACGCGGTCCCAACGCTGGATGGGAATGAGCGCGATCGGCGGCCCGTGTTCCCTAAGATCGAGCCGACGGTGATGGCCGATCAGAATTTGCCGGTCCACCTTCTCGTAGTAGCTGCGGATGGCCCGCAGCAGCAGCACCGTGGATGGAATGACAATGACTGTCAGCCAGGCGCCTTCGACGAACTTTGCGGCCAAGATGATGACCAGCGCCGTGCCGGTCGCCGCTGCGCCGATGCCGTTGATCGCCATGCGCGGGCCAGGGGCCGGTGGCCGTTTGTCCGGCGAGCGGCCAGCATGGCTGGCGCGCCACCAATGTACGGCCATGCCCGCCTGCGACAGGGTGAATGCCAGGAAAGCGCCGACCGCGAATAGCGGGATCAGCCGGTCGGTAATACCGCCGAAGGCGAGCAACAGCAGCCCGGCGCCGCTGGCCAGGAACAGGATGCCGACCGAATAGACCAGCCGCCGCCCGGGCACCGCGAAGCCGCGCGGCAGGAAGCTGTCGCTTGCGACCAACCGGCACACCCGCGGAAAATCCACGAAACTCGTGTTCGCCGACAAGCAGAGCACCGCCAACACGCTGCCGATGATGACGTAATAGAACCAGCCCCGGCCGTACACGGCGCCGACCAGTTGCGATAGCACGCTTTGGTAGCCCGTTTTCGTCTGGTCCATTGCCATGACGCCGTAGCACCCGGCCAGGTAGGCGATCGCTATCAACAGCAGCCCCAGGATAACGACGATGGAAGCCAAGGTGCCGTGTGCATGCCGCACCGCCGGCTCGCGAAATGCGCTCACCCCGTTGCTCACTGCCTCCACGCCTGTCATGGCGGTGCAGCCGCTGGCGAAGCTCCGCAGCAGGAGCCAGAGTGCCATGGCCTCGGCCGCCTTCGGCAAAGCCGGCGGCGGGATCACCGGATGCGGGTGTCCGCCGGCGAGCCAGGCCTTCACCACCCCCCAGGCAAGCACAGAACCGAGGCTGACGATGAACAAATAGGTCGGCACCGCCCAGGCGAGGCTGGATTTGCGCGTGCCGCGCAGGTTCACCAGCGTGATCGCGCAGAGCATGCTCAGGCACAGCCACAACGTGTAGGGGTGCAGCACGGGAATGGCCGAAGTGAGCGCCGCTACGCCGGCGGAGATGCCGACCGCAACGTTCAGCATGTAATCGACCATCAGCGCCGCTGCGGCCAGCAGCCCCGGGTTGGTGCCGAGATTCTCACGCGCAACCGTGTAGGAGCCGCCGTTGCTCGGATACGCTTCGACAGTCTGCCAGTAGGAGAAACAGAGAATGACCAGCAAGACCAGGATCACCCAGGTGATCGGGCCGATCCAGGTAAGCCCCGCTGCGCCGGTCGCGGCCAGGATCGCGAGGGCGGCCTCCGGCCCGTACGCGGCGGAGCCGAGGCCATCGAGGCCCATCGCCGGGAGGCCCTCTAACACACCCAACTTTCGGCCTTCGGATTCCCGGTTGGCGATCCGCCGGCCGAGCACAAGGGAGATCAGGGACGGGCGGTGTTCAACGGCGCTCAACACATCCGGGCCAGCGCGCTTGACCATGGTCCAAAAGCTCCCAGGCTACCCGTATGGGTGCGGTACGGCCGCGGTTCGTTGACTCACGCCCCGCCGCTGGCCCGGGATCAGGATGACCAAGTCCGAGCGACGGAAAGCCATCACGCGAACCGCTTGGCCGAGCCACGTCGAGTGGACCGCACCGACTCCGGGCCCAAATACCCCCACCCCCTCACTGGTTCATCCAGCATGGAACCGGACTTGACCCTCTCAACTGGTCTGGCTTCCGAACACCAAGCTCCTCAACACGGCGGCGACCGGAGCCGGTGGCCGGCCGACGATTTCAAACCTTTCTCAAACATACGCAACACCGCCCCGCTGCCCCACTCGCCAGCAGAAAGCTAGATTGAGCGCTCGCACGCGCAGGGACTCGCCGCTTCGCAGGCTGAAGCACGCAGGTGCCACTAGCAACAAACTGTACCGCCGAGGAAAAATCATCCGAGCGGAGCGGCATAGTGCGTGCAAACGACGTCGACAGCGGGGACCTCGTCACCTCATGATGCATAAGCGCCGGCTCACCATTCGCGCGCCCAAGCAGCCTGACGCCCTCTCCGGTGGTGAAGAGCGGGGCGCCCCCGGTGAGATCTGGCCCAGAGAGCTCTGCCGTACCTTCGTTCATTCGCTTTGCTGATGTTGTGGAGGCGCGTACGCACCTACGAGCCGTCGTGATCAAAGCGCTGCCGCCTCATGAGACACGTTTGTCGCTATGGTCGCCAGCATCAAAGTCCGTAACCAGGCCAACCATAATAAGTCCAGCCATAATAAGCGTGGAGCTGTTCGTCATAAGCACGGTCGACTGTCTTGGACGGATCATATCGTGGGCTGCCTTGACTTGTTCTCTGGCAACGTCAAGCGTCATGACCTTGCCCGTCCACTCGATCTCCCGCACCGAACGCGGCGAGATCAGAACCTTCTCTCCGGCCCACCAGTTCCTGGTATCGACGACGATGTACCTGATACCCCAGAGGACATCGTCCACGAGGAGGTCCTCGACATGACCGATCGAGCCGTCGGTGGCAAGGATGTGATATCCGGTAACCGCTGCGACGCTGCGAAGATGTGGATCGCCATCGTGTGGATGCCTGTCGGTGTTAACCGACCCTGACGGCCGCGAGCCGGACAGGAAAGGCGGTGCCGCGAACCGCGTCGCCATCGCGCCTGGCCCAAGATAGGTGTCGCCCCAATAGGGATCCCAACCGTAGTAATCATACAGGTGGGACTCCATCTGCCGCGACACAGGCTGATCCGTGGACACGTCCGGGCTGCCTTTGACTTGTGCTTTCGTCAGCGCGACGGGCAACCCTCGTAGCGCCGGGTCGGGCTGCCCGAGGGCAGAAGGATGAAGGAGGACTTTGCGCCCGGAGAGCCAGTTGCCGGTGTCGACGACCAACCACCGGATCCGCCAACTATCGTCGGAAAACAGAAAGTCATTGACCGTGCCGAGCGCGCCATCACTGGCGTCGACGGAGTAGCCATGAATTGCGGAGGCATCCCACAACATCCTTTGTTCCATTCGATACCATTAAGCGAGTCAGCGACCATCCAGTCACTACGCGCGGCGCCGCCGCAACCGGTCGCGCTCGGCCTTCGATGCGCACGACACGTCACCCGTGGCCGATGGGAAGGCGGCCCGGCGCCTTCGGGCGCTGCTCACTGTGCGCAGCAAGAAACCCGCTCAGGTTCTCGTGCAACGTGGTATAGCGAGCGCGGCGCCAGAGCCGATAGCGTCGGAAACTACTCAGAGTCATCGACTGACCATTCGTTCAGGCGCCGATAACACGCGTTCAGAACTCACGCCGCGCGTGCCGAAAACCCGGCTCGAGCAGCATCTGCGTACTTTCCGGCGCTACAGCGACGGGCCGTGTGCCCCTATTGCAAAACTCGCTTCTGGAGACCGGATGGTGCCGCCGGCCCGGAGCCCGGACCTGGACGGCGGCGTGGAGCCGTCCCGAACCGGTCCACTGCCCAGCGGCGTGTGTGCAAGTCGCATGAACACACGAGGTGGTGCTGCGTAAAGGGGGCAAGGTGCTTCTAGGCAAAGCTTCGGTGCGACGGGATGCTCCCAAAGTACACCTGTACAAGGATCCGCTCGAAGCGTGCCTGAGCAAGGCGAGCGGCAGCGTCCAACCGGAGTCTTGGCTGCCGCCGCATAGAGCGAGATGCCGCAAATCCACGTCAGCAGGCGACTGATCAACGTAGTGTGGGCAATACCGCCCGTGTTCGTCGTTCTGGTCGCCGGAGTCGCGGCCTGCCGGGGTTTGTGCCTTCCGCACGAGAGCTCTTGGTTCCGGCCTCTCGGGAGGCGGCACTTCGCCGTCAACCTGTCATGAGCCCTCAACCCCACTGCTTTTTACGGGATGCTGTTTGCTACGGACCAGTGGTATCGGCTGGTGCCGGACACAAGGGCGGCCTTCTCTAATGCGCTCTCGATGCTGATCCCGTATTGGTCACTGCATTTCGCGGCGGACCAGAGTTGGACATGCCGTGATGCCCTGCAGCAGCTCACCTATTTTTTTACCATGGTCATCACGGCGCCGCTGCAGATCGGCACCGGCCTGATGCAGAGTCCCGCGATCGCGAACAAGCTCGGCTGGCTCGGAAAGTCGTTAAATCGGCGGCGAGCCAGGATGGTCCACATCTTGACACCCCGTCGTTACGATCCGGGTCAGGAATTTTGACATCAGCGCCACCATTGCCGCGACCGCCAGCGCGCGCAATCCGAGCCCCGCGCTCAGCACACGCCACGGGCCGAAGCGGGCGTCCCAGCCGCCGACCACCCGGTAGAGCAACAGGCCGCAACCGACGCCGATCGCGTAAGTCGTCGTCGGCAATGTCGCCAGCGTGTGATAATCGCGGATCATGGCGACCGCGAACATCACCGACAACGCGTTGGTCGCGGTATAGGGACACCAGCCAGGCCGTGAGAAACCAGGCGAGTCCACTATGGCCAAGCCCGGCAGTGCCCGCCACGTCAACCGGTGAAAGGAACGCTGCGGGCCGATCGGCGCCGCGTCGCCGCCGCGGGCGGGCGGTGGAGCGACGCTCGGGCGAGCCACCTTGACCACCGGATCCGGCGCGAAGGCGAGCGCCGCCGGCATGGCGAGCAACAGCAATGCCCCACCGAGCAGGAAGGCGTCGCCCACGTGGCTCAGTCCGAGCACGCCCGCGATCAACAGCCCGGCAAGCTGGCCGCCACCAATGCAGGCTTGCAGCGCGCCGACGCGCTTATCCCGGCGTGATTCCGGCTCGACCTCGACGATGAACATCATACCAACGGTGCTGGCACTCGACACGCCGAGCTTGAGCGATGCCGCCCGGCAGCGTGTCCGCCAGCAGGGCGAACCCGGCGAGGCCGAGGCCGCAGGCCAGCGTGAGCCGGTGCTTCCGGCGCCTGTCGCTCCAGGTGCCGACAAACGGCGCGACGATGCCCGTGGCGGCGAAGGCGGCGTAAGTCAGGCCAGCAGTCGGGCCAGGCCGGGCCGCGAGCGGCAGGATGACGGCGGGCACCATGCCGCTCTGCACGGGGCCGAGCAGTATGTAGCAGACCATCCAGGCAGGCATGATGTCTCGCAGGCCAGCGGTCGCCGATCGGGTCATCTCACCCGCCCGGAGCCGGCGTTGAGTTAGCTGCATGCGGACCCCGCGCACCCCGATTGGCCCGACACCATGATCGCTGAGAATGGACCGCCTCCTGGCGGCTCATAGGTTGTCCCCCTTTGGCGGTCGACCAGAAAGGGCACAAGACAATCCTCATAACCGGCCTGCTACGAGCTTAGCAGCATGCCCCAAATCTGCGCTGCCCGGCCAAGCCAAGGGAAAGGCAACGCACGCTCGTGGATCGCGCCGCCGAACGCTCGGAGAAACAGAACTTTGTCGCAGCGGCGCGGCCGCCGCCTCGGGGCCGGCCGAGCAGCGCACGGCCGGTCACGAACGGCACGGTCGCGCTCGACTAACGCGGACGGCCGATCACATGACGCCGTGGGTGGACCGGCGGTGACCACGTGGTTCGGCGGCAGCGGCGCGGCGGTATCCGTTGTGTGGACTGAGCGCTGGCCGCGGCGTGTTGATTGTTATGCTTCCCGCCTGAGAATCAGATGGTGGCGCATTCGACGTCACGAGGCCTCGCATCAGGGCACCGCGGGCGGCGAAATGACACTGAGTTGGTCATCGATTTCCTGCACTCCGGGGGCGGACCACGCGACTCGCTCCGCTAGGTCGCGCTCCCGCCAACTGTAGACCGTTCCGCGCAAAGTGACCTTGCCCGCCCCCGCCGTGATTGTGTTTTCGGTTCCGCTGATTTCGGCATCTCACTCGAATAGCGCGCTTCTATCCGGCTAGGAAGATCTCCGCGCTCTGCATCGCGACCATAGGCTGCGCCGCGATCAAAGGTGGCGTTCGTCTCTGGAGTTTCCCGAGATGTCCACTCGTCCGGCTGGACCGTGGCGAGGTTCGTGACGCCCACGACGTCCGGCAAGCCGCTCAGGATCTGCTCGGCCGAACCCCTGTCGCGCTCGGAGGCAACATGGCCACTCAGTGTGACATGGCCTCGAAAGACGGTCATCACGCTCTCGGACAATGAGGCTACCTCGGAACAGGCATTGCAGAACCTTCTCCGCAATAGCATCGTCCACCGGGTCGGCGCCACGCGGAAGGTGAACCCGTCAATTCGGTGTGGAACCCCCACTCATGTGAAAGTCCTCTCTGCAAATGCACCGCCTCAGTGTACCAGGTTGGCGACCGCGTTAGCAAACCAGGCGAGAGGCGGTTCCAGGGCTACTGACGGCGATTGGTGACGAAGCCGCGACGCTGGTCTTGCAATCCGGCTGTTCGTTTGCTTCGTACCCGAAGTGAGCCAGGTCTTGCGCTCTTGGGCCACCACGCGGATCTACGCAGCTCGCAACAAGTTATCCGCGCGACGGGATCGATCACGGCGTGACGTCGAGGACACCCGTCATGTTCGGATGATACCGACAATAGAACGGCGTTTTCCCCGCATGGCGTAGCGTGGTCTGGCCGACCTTATCAGGTGGCAGAACCACGTCGAAGCTACCGTCGCGTGCCGTTGCGGTGTGGGCTACGAAGTCGTGGTTCGACCATTCAATCACATCGCCTACATGCGGTGTGGCGGGTAGAGGACCATAGGCAATGTTTTTGATGTCGACGTGAAGGACCTTAGCGGTGGCCGGCTTCGGTGTGATCCCAAAAGCAAGGACGCATGCCACCGACGCCACCACCACCAACCTGCGCTGGATTCAACTCATTGCCCTCTCGCCCGCTACTTCAACATGCCATCCAATTGCTCGGCATGCTTCTCGTGACCCTCGAATATCGGAAGGGCGGTTTGCAAGAGGCCCTTAAACTCCGCGTTCTGTGTCGAGGGGATGAGTGTCGTCGTTAGAGCGTTGATGACCGCCTTGTGGTAGGCTACCTCATTTGCGATGTATGCCTTGTCAAAGACCGAACCGTTCAGAGAAGAGAGTCGAGCGCGTTCCGCATCCGCCTGCTTGACATATGCTTGACTGGTCGCGTTGTCCTCGGGCGTTACGTTGAGCTTCTTGACAAGCGCCAACGCTTGGTTGTTCACCGCCGTGTGATCGCGGACCATGTCACCGGCGAATGCGCGGACATCTTTGTTGTGAGACTTCTGAAGCGCCAGATCCGCATTCTTGATATCGATCGTGTTTGCCGTATATGCGATGTCGGCGATCTGAGGATCGGTTAACTTCGCGCCGGTCTGAGCAAACGCAGACGCTGACGCGAGCACGCAACAACCCAGGATGGCTATGGCCGTCTTGTGGATGGCATTCAGCCGGGACATGTTGGACTCCTTGTCGGTGATCCGTCGGGAATAGCTTGGCCCACGTGCTCGCTTCCCGCTGGCGCGAGCCACTCAACATGCGGAAGGCCCGCCGCAGGGTGCCTCCGACGAGCCGTATCATCCCTCGGCGGAACGGTGCAAGGCGCAAACGGAGCCATGGGATGCCTCGGACACGTCAGGCCAGGCGGGCGGATCTATCTCTTCCGACGGCCTGGCCCAAATTGAATCAACAAACCACGGCGTTGTCTGGCACGCTGCCAATCACGCCGCTAGGGCCGGAAAATACGCAGATCCGGTATGGGGGTTACTGTTCGGTGCGAGGCCTTGCCAAGAACTCGCTGAAGGGGTACTTCGAGCGAAAGACCATCAGTCGAACTTGGCCATCGCCGATATCTGCGGGATCACGTTCATACGCCATGCGAATCGCAGTGATCCACGGGTGCTCACAGCACTTCGCTCGCTCTGTGGTGTACCGCCCGCGGTTGCTGAGACAGCAAGTTGAAGACTACGCGGCCAGGGCCGCGGGTGAAGCTGTTTCCGCCGGAAGGCTGCTGGGGCGATGAAGCCGTGGCGTTCGATCAGCCATATGGCGTTGTAGGTGTCGCGGAAGGCCAGCAGCGCTTGCCGAAGCTGCTCGATCGTCGCGCGAAGGTATGCACCCGCAGGAGATTCTCCTTGAGGGTTCGGATGAAGCGCTCGGCGCAGCCGTTTCCCTCGGGCGCGCGCACGAACGCCGGCGAGCTTTCGATGCCGAGAAGGCGAGCTCGTTCTGGAAGGCGTCGGCCATGTATTGCGATCCATGATCATGGCGGACGGCGAGACCGGGAGCGACGCCTTTGGCGAAACCTCGGAAATACTCGCGCACCCCCTGGCGGATCGGTTCGAGTGCCTCGAAGCGGGTGGCTCGCGACGCGGCATGGATGCCGACGCATTCGGCGGAGCAATGGTCGACGGCGACGAACACCGCCGCCTGGCCCTCGCCGGTGATCGTGGTGGTCAGGTCGGTGCCCCACATCGTATCCACGGTTGCGGGGGTGATGCTGCCGTCATGGCTGCGTGGGCCGCGCGGTGATCCGACCCGCGATGGCGCGAGCAGATCGTTCTCGCGCATCCGCCGCCGCACCCGGCGCTTCGAAGTCCGCACGCCCGCGACGCGCAATCGGGCCCAAACCTTACGGTGACCTTCGCCGTGGAACCGGCTTGCGGTGAGGAGGGCGCGGATCGCCGCGAGCAGGGCCGCATCGGGCATCGGCCCAACCGGGCCAGGACGGCGCGGCGGTTCGACGCGAGGCGGAAGACGCCGCCGATAGACGGTGGCGCGAGCCGGGCGCCAGATCCGGCAGACCAGCGCCAGACCGTATGGTTTGCGGCTGGACGGCGAGATGGTGCGGCTCATCGCTTCCACCGCCGCCGGGCCAAAGGGCGGCCCGACTCCAGTGTGGTGATCTTCTGCTCCAGCAGTTCGTGCGCGAGCAGCATTTCGCCGAGCCGCGCCTTCAGCCGCTCGCTCTCCAGCGCCTCGCCGTCGCCGGGCCGGCTCGCCAGGGCAGCTTCGCCGGCAGCAAGGAACGCCTCACGCCACTTGGTCAGCGTAGCCGCGGTGATGCCGAGCGATCGCGACACGGTCTCCAAGTCCTCGCCGCGCAGCAGCCGCAGCACCGCCGCGGTCTTGCGCTGGCGCGACATCCGCCCACCGCGGGCGAGCGCCGCTGCGCCAGACTCGGGCGGTCGCTCCGCGGCGCCCGCCCGCTCCGTCGTACGTTCTCCCATCGATCATCCCTCCCGCGGATACCGTCCGCTTACGGGATGTCTCATTCAACTGTGGAGCGGCGGAGTGGACGCCTGAGTAATTTCCACTCCTGTCAACGGATAGCCACTGTCACCAAGTCACGGTGCCGCAGAGTTCGGCCAGGGCCCGGCGGTGGCCGCGGCGGTCCAACCGGGATCCCGGCCTCGACAGGCACGGCTGGCCTCGCGGAGACCGGAACTCAATTTGCGGACAGGATTACGCCGATAACACGCCCGGTTGCTTTTGCGCTGCAACGCTCAGACCTCAATGCGTTTCTGTTCGCGGAGGTGGGAACCGAGCGGAACGGAATGGCGTTGACGGTCGTGTCGGCCATCGCGCGCCTCGGCGAAGATCCTTGGGAGGAGGCCCGGCGACTATCCGGGTTGCCGAGGACGCCAGTTGAAAACGCCTTCGGCTACGTGCGGATTATGGGTGCCGAATTGGAGCTGCACACAACCGATTGGACGGAGATACCGCAATGACGGCCCGTTCGCTTTATCCGCGTGGTCGCGCCGGCGCCCTGATGGACACGACAGCGGGGGATCGGCCGGGCCGCCCAAATTACGACCTGATCGCCCAGCTTCGCGCAGTCCGCGAGGAGGGCGACGGAGCGATGATGGCGGCCGAGACCTACGATCCGAACTTCGGGATCAAGCTGTCCTCGTGCGGTGACGAAGCAACGGCCGACCAGCTGCTCAACGAATGGCTGGTACACCGTATTGACGTTCTCAAACGGACGCAAGCTCGCCTCCGCCAGGTCTGGAAAGCGGCGCACGCGGAGCCGGGCTGAGGCGAGTTGGCTCGGAGCTTTGAACGCGAGCAGTGGGCGGCACGAGCAGTGCGCCGGCTTATCGATCGGCCACCTGAGACGCACGGGCGCATCATCGTCTCATGGCTAAGCGCACCCGCCAGCTGCGCTTTCACTGTGGTGGCCAGGTCCATTGTTTGGCAGCCTCTGTCGTTTAAGGGGGAATATCTGACGGCGATCGTCGCTGTGATCGGCGCACCATCAGCCCATACCTGTTTTTTTTGGCAGGCCGGGCAAGAGGTCCAGGACACGAAAGCGGGCGCCGACGCCCGTCCGCTGACCCGCGCGCCGGAACAGGCGCTGCGTGAATTCACCCGTATCCGTATCGATACCTATATCGGCATGGCGATCTCCAACGTCGTCGCCTTCTTCATATATCGGCCCCGCACGAAATCCGCAGAACCCGCCCTACAGGCTGTTCCGTGACCGTGTCGAGAGCGGCTTTTTCAGAGTGTCCTTAACTTGTGTCCGCTGCCCGCGCCAAGATTGTCGCGGATCCCAGTTTATCACGTGACGACCAGGGTGACGACGCGTTCGCTCGCTACGCCGCCCAACGCCAATTCCGGACCTCCGGCATGTCCTCGCCATATTCGCCGACATAGAGCTTGTGACGTTCCATCGTGCTCCAATAGCGGTCTGTGGCCTTCTGCACCTGGTCCAGCAGTCGTGGGATGCGCCGGATGGCATCCAAGGAGAGTTGGTAGCGATCGAGATTGTTGAGCACAACCATGTCGAAGGGCGTGGTCGTGGTACCGTTCTCCTTGTAGCCGCGCACATGAATGTTGTCATGGTTGTGCCGCCGGTAGGTGAGCCGGTGGATAATCCCGGGATACCCGTGAAAGGCGAATATCACCGGCTTGTCGCGCGTGAAGAGCTCATCGAAATCCCGATCTTCCAACCCGTGTGGGTGGTCTGTCTGCGGCTGGAGTGCCAGCAGGTCAACCACATTGACCACGCGGATGCGGATGTCCGGCACGTACTCCCGCAGCAATGTCACAGCTGCGATCACCTCAAGCGTAGGCACGTCGCCGGCACAGGCCATGACCACATCGGGATCACCCGCGTCATTGCTTGCCCATTGCCAGACACCTGCCTTTGCAGCACAGTGCCGGGCGGCCGCCTCGATGTCGAGCCACTGCCAATCCAGCTGCTTGCCCGCGATGATCAGGTTGACGTAGTCCCTGCTTCGGAGGCAGTGGTCCGCCACCGAGAGAAGGCAGTTGGCGTCGGGCGGCAGGTAGATCCGAACAATGTCGGAGCTTTTGTTCGCGATGTGATCGATGAAACCAGGGTCCTGGTGGGAAAACCCGTTATGGTCCTGCCGCCAGACCAGCGAGGTCAGCAGATAGTTGAGCGAGGCGATCGGCTTTCGCCAAGGGATCTCCCTCGTGGTCTTCAGCCACTTCGCGTGCTGATTGAACATCGAGTTGACAATATGGATGAACGCTTCATAGCAAGAGAACAGGCCGTGACGCCCAGTGAGCAGATAACCCTCAAGCCAGCCCTGGCACATGTGTTCACTCAGCACCTCCATGACACGGCCCGTCGCATTGAGGTCGATGTCGACATCTTCGATCCGCGCCATCCACTCCTTGGCAGTCACTTCATAAACCGCGTCGAGGCGGTTCGAGGCCGTTTCGTCCGGTCCGAATAGCCGGAAGTTCCGGGAGGGCAGGTTCAGCTTCATCACATCACGTAGAAACTTGCCGAGGACCCGCGTGGCCTCGGCCTTCACGCCGCCCGGGCCGGTCAATTCGACAGCTTAGTCGCGGAAGTGCGGCATCGACAGCGGAACCAGAAGCTCCCCTCCGTTGGCGTGCGGGTTGGTTCCCATGCGGCGTCGGCCGGTCGGTGCAAGGACGGCGAGCTCCTCCCGGAATTTGCCCTGTTCATCGAACAGATCCTGCGGGATGTAGCTCCTCATCCACTCTTCGAGTTGCTTGAGATGCTCGGGATTCTCGAAGTCGGCGATCGGCACCTGGTGGGAGCGCCATGTGCCCTCGACCGGCTTGCCGTCCACGAACTTGGGGCCTGTCCAGCCCTTCGGTGTGCGCAGCACGATCATCGGCCAGCACGGACGCTCCAAGGCTTCGGTGTCCGAAGCGGAGCGCGCCGAACTTTGAATGCTGCGGATCTTCGCCAGGACCTCGTCGAGTGCTGTTGCGAGGAGCTCATGCACGGCGGCAGGCTCGTCGCCCTCGACGAAATGCGGTTCGTAGCCGTAGCCATGGAACAGATCGATGAGCTCCTGCCGGCGGATCCTGGCCAACACGGTCGGATTGGCAATCTTGAACCCGTTCAGGTGAAGGATCGGGAGCACCGCGCCGTCACGCGCCGGGTTCAGGAATTTGTTGGAGTGCCAGCTCGCGGCCAGCGGGCCGGTTTCGGCCTCGCCGTCGCCGACGATACAGGCGACGATCAGGTCGGCGTTGTCGAACGCGGCTCCATAAGCGTGAAGCAGCGAATAGCCGAGTTCGCCGCCTTCATGGATCGACCCCGGCGTTTCCGGCGCAACGTGACTCGGAACGCCATAGGGCCAGGAGAACTGGCGGAACAGCCGCTGCATTCCATTCCGGCTACGGTCGATATTCGGATAGATCTCCGAATAGGAGCCTTCCAGGTAGGTGTGCGCCACCAGGCCCGGGCCGCCGTGGCCCTGGACCGATGATGTAGATCATGTCCAGGTCGTTCTGCTTGATCAGCCGGTTGAGATGCACATAGATGAAATTCAACCCAGTCGTTGTGCCCCAGTGGCCGAGCAGGCGCGGTTTGAGATGTTCCAACTGGAGCGGAGCCTCAAGCAGGGGATTGTCCTTCAGGTAGATCTGGCCGACCGTAAGGTAGTTGGCGGCACGCCAATAGGCGTCCATCTTCTGAAGCAGGTCGGGCGACAGGGTGTCTGGCATCATGATCTCCGTACGAGTGCTCCCACCGGCCGGCCGTGACGAGCGCTTGTCGCGCCGCCGGTCGGATGTCGTCATGCTCGCTGCAGCGACCACATCAGCGGCCGATACCCGTAGGGCTCAGACCTCACTGCAACCGCCCCAGTCGGATAGCTATCGGTCTCGACGGGATCATGCATGAACAGCCATCGCGGCACCAAGTTCGGGGCGACAAAGCATGTTACGCGAGCACGGAGCGGCCGCACGAGTATCGGGAACTACTCAGACGCTACTCCGACGCTGCCCTAATCGCGTTTCAAATACTGCGCGGGCGGTTCGATATCGCTCGACGCGGATTCACCTGGTAGTTTCCCGGCCTGACGCATCCGCCTCCCCATCTTCTATAACCTCCGCTTGTCCATCCGGACGCATCTTCGCTGCCTATGGCGAGCAGAGAGGGGCCAAATGAGCGATGCCAACGGGAAACTGAGCGGGCCCGATCTCACCAAAGGGGTCCCTGCCTCCGCAATTGCCGACAGAGCCATGCTGCTGGGGCACGCCGATGGCGAGGCGGCACTCCTGGCGCGACGTGGCGAGGAGGTGTTCGCGATCGGTGCTATCTGTACCCATTATGGCGCCCCACTCGAGCAGGGGCTGCTCGTTGGAGATACAATCCGATGCCAATGGCATCATGCCTGCTTCGACCTCCACACGGGCGAGGCGCTCCGCGCGCCAGCGCTGAATCCGATCTCTTGCTGGCGTGTCGAGCAGCAGGGCGGCACCGTGTATGTCCTCGAAAAGCGGGCGCCGGCAAGGCGCCACCTCCGCCCGCGCGCGATGTGCCTGGATCGGTGGTGATCGTCGGCGGCGGCGGCGCGGGCAATGCGGCGGCCGAGATGCTCCGCCGCGAGGGCTACGCGGGCCGGCTCACGATGCTCAGTGCCGATCAGTCGATACCCTGTGACCGGCCCAATCTGTCGAAAGGTTTTCTTGCAGGCTCCACGTCCGAGGAGTCCAATCCGCTCCGATCAGCGGACTTCTACCGTAACATGACATCGACCTGCAGCTCGATGCGCGGGTGACAGCGATCGACACGGCGAGCCGGCACGTCCAGCTCGCGGGCGGCACTCGGCACAGCTATGATGCGCTCGTGCTGGCGACGGGCGCCGAGCCGGTGTGGCTCGACATTCCGGGCGCGGACCGCCCCCGCGTGCATTACCTGCGGACTTTGGCGGACAGCCACGCGTTGCTGGCCAAGGCTCTGCAGTCAAAGTGTGCTGTCGTGATCGGTGCGAGCTTCATCCGCTACTTGTTAAGTTGGCAATGCCATCGAGGCGACACAGAACACCATCACGTCTACCGTCTCACGGCACCATACTCTCAGGTGCGGGTGACCCCTCATTAGGATGATTCCCCGCTTCCGAAGCGCGAGGCTCGGTCAACGATATCTGTCATGTGCGCCGCCGCATGGGTCGTCAGCGGGTGACGGGTAAAGCCTGCCCTCGGAGATATGTAGGAGGCCATTTCGCGGGCCAGTTCGAGCTGTCGTTCTGACCCCGCGGCCAGCAGCGAGATCACGAGGTTCTCCAACGCGATTACGCGGATGTGAAGCGCCTCCAACTCGGCATCGGCGATCTTTGGAAGCGGGACGCGATCTTCGACCGGTGCCGGAGCCAACTGCGGACCGCATGGCTCGGCACCCCCCTCGTTGTCCCATCGGGACAGCGCTCGTTGACGTTGCGACGAGTCGTCGGTCGGATCCGAGCCTTGGCGAGACATGCGGTTATTTCCTTCGACGGGCATTTCGATCAGCGCGAACGTCGTCCACGTTGTCTAGGAATGCAGAGCACGCGTCGCAGTATTGCCTGAAGGACCCTCGACGGCGCCCCCCGCGACCTCGGTAGCCGCGCGGACGATCTCCGGGACCGAGAGGTGCACGTAGGCCAGCACATCCTCCGACGTCCGGCCGCTTTTCGGAATATCATGAACGAACAACGACCGCACGCGCGGCGGCCCGCCCGCCGGCGGCCGCGGCCTCGGCTAGCTCGCTCCCGATGCCGCCGGCATAGTTGTCCTCCACTGTCAGGATCGCGCCGCCAGCCTGCCGGGCAAGCGCCAGCACCGCTTCCGCGTCCATCGGCAAGGCGTAGGCATCGACGACCGTCGCCCCCACACCGTTTTCCTCGAGCACCGCGGCTGCCGCGAGACAGCTGTGGACGAGATAGCCATCCGCGATCAGCAGGACCATCTTGCCGCCCGTGCCGGCCTTCCGCAGCACTTTGTGGCCGCCGAACGGAAAGCCGTCCGTCTCCTTGTAAAGCAGTGGCAGATCAGCGCGGACGGCCCGCAGGTAGCAGGCGCTTGGGTAAGCGGCCATCTCGACCACCATCTTGTAGGCGCTCATCGCGTCACTCGGCGTCAGCACGGTGATCGCCGGGTTGTTTCGATGGTCCTTCACGTGGGCGATCGCGCGCATGAACGCGACGTCGGCGAGCGCCATTTGGCTTGGGCCGTCGGCCGCGAGTGTTACTCCCACGTGGGTTCCGACGAGCTTGATGTTGGCGCCGCCGATGATCGCCATCTCTATCTGATCGAAGGCGCGCTCCATGAACCTGCCGAAGGTGCTGACGAAGGGGATCTTTCCCGCCGCCGCCAGCCCGGACGCGGTGGAGACCATGTTCTGCTCGGCGATCCGGCCTTCGAAATAGTGGCGCGGGTGCGCGTTGGCGAAATATTCCGCGTAGGTCGAATTCTTGACGTCGCCGTCGAGCGCCACGACACGCGGGTCGGCATCGCCCAGCGCTTTGAGCGCCATGCCATAAGCACGCCGAGGCGACAGCTTTTTCTTTTCGTTGACCGCCTCGGCCAGCTTGGGGTCGGCGCGGGCCACCTCGGCGAAGCGGGCGGCCTTGCTGGCCGGCCCGGTCAAGGGCGCCGGCAGCGGTTCCCGGATGACAAGCGCCTTCGCCATCTCGCCCGGGCTGATATCCGTGACGCCCAGCTCCGCGGCGCGCTTGTCGAGTTCCCCCAGCACCGCTTCGAGCTGATCCGGCGGGACGGCGACGCCATGATGGCCCATGCCCTGGAGCTGCGGCACGCCCCAGCCTTTCACGGTTCGCGCGATGAGGCAGAGCGGCCGGTGGGAGCCGTCGCTCCGCTGCTGGAGCGCCTTCTCGATCGCGGCTGGGTCATTCCCGTCGATCGCCGCCGTCCGCCACCCGAACGCCTCCGCTTTCCGCTGGAGATTCCGCCAATCCTCGGGCTGCGCGACGAAGTCGCTCTGCCCGAGGGTGTTGCAGTTGAAGATCGCGACGACATTGGTCAGGCCCTGATCGGCGATGAAGTCCATCGCTTCCCAGATCTGGCCCTCGCGGAACTCGCCGTCGCCGATGATGCAGTAGATCGCCTTGTCCACGCCATCGAGGCGGGCCGCGCAGCCCAGGCCCGCCGCCACCGACAGGCCCTGCCCCAAAGAGCCGGTCGCGGCGTCGAAGAACGGAAAACCGAGCGCCGGGTTGGGATGACCGTCGATCACGCTGTCGATGGCGCGTAGCGTCATCAGGTCGTCCACGTCCATCGCCTTCGCGCGGCCGTGGGGGTAGAACGTGACACCGAGATCCGCGCAGGCGGCATAGACGATCGGCACCGCGTGACCTTCCGAGAGCACGAGCCGGTCGGCACCGCCGTGCTCCGGCCGCTTTGGGTCCCAGCGCATGACGCGGTACATCAACACAGCCGTGAGGTGGGCCAACGAGAGGGCTGTGGACGGATGCCCGCTCTTCGCGGCCGTGGTGGCCCGCACCGCGAGCCGGCCCAACTCGATGGCCTTGGCCTGTACGATCTGATCGATATCGGCCATATCTCGCTCCGGATCAGGGGATAGCGACAGTCACGTGCGCCAACTTGTTAGTTTGACTGTGGCCGATCGTGGATCACGTCTCGCTGTCAACATGGCCCGCCTCTCGGAGGCCTCCCGCCAGTATCGTTGGCGGGTCCAGCTCATTGGTAACCGATGCTCATCACGTAATCGCGAAGGAGCGTATCTTGATCTTCCACTTCACCCAGCAGGTTCTGGAGAACATCCCGCGCATAGAGGATGCCGATCGGCTTCCCGAGCCCATCGACGAGCGGAAGGCGTTGCAGGCCACGCTCTTTCATCATCGACCAGATATCTTGCAGCAACTCGGTCGGCCGACAGGAGACGACGGCCCGCGTCATGATCGTGTCCGCCGTAGCGGTGCAGCCGCCTCCGCTACAGTGCCCGATTTGCCCAATGAGATCGGTCTTCGTGAGAACACCGACCATGCCTCCGTCGCCGCCGCACACGACGAGGAGATCCGTGTGGGGCTTGGACATGAGGTCGGCCGCGTCCCTGACGAGGCCCCCGGCGTCGATCGTCGCGAGTCGCTCACGCGCTCGTGGCAACATCTGCTCGGCGAACATTCTTGCCCGTCCTTGCTGGAGTAATTCTGCTGCGCCCGACTCAGCCGGGCAGCAAGGCCGCTCACCTGCCCAAGTGCCCGTTTGGGGTCTCTGAGATATTATCCGAGTGTACGCCGGCATAAAGCTTCTGGCCCCCTGCGTCGAGTGTCAGTAGCAGGCCGCGGACTGACGTGGGTAGGTCCGGAAACTACTCATACACGCGCGAAATGCCGGCTTTGCCCGAGGTCGACGAACGTGGCCGTGGTTCGCTATGCCTTGCGTCGGCGGCAGAGGGTGCCAAATCGCAGGAGAACGGAGATCGGACATTGAGGCGCCGAACGGGGAGTGCGCGAGGGGTTCTCAGGACGGCGCGCGGATTGGTCCTTCGGACCGATCCTCCGCCCGGCTCGCATCCAGAAGGGCTTTTTATGGCGCATCACCATCTCGAAGCGGCCGGTAATCCAAGGAGGACGCCGGATCGGCGATGTCATACCCCGCGCGTCCATGTCTTCCGAGCTAGCGCCCGATGCTGAGCGCGTGAGCACGCTGGAGGAACTGGCTGCGGAGGTGCGGGCCTGTAGGGTCTGCGCTGGCGCGCTCCCACTCGGCCCCCGTCCGATCTTCAGCGTGTCGAGCACGGCGCGGTTGCTGATCGCGAGCCAGGCGCCGGGCACCAAGGTGCATGAGACCGGTGTACCCTTCGGCGATGCCTCAGGGGATCGGTTACGCGAGTGGCTGGATCTCTCGAACGAGCAGTTCTATGACGCTGGCCGCGTCGCGATCCTGCCCATGGGCATGTGCTATCCTGGACGGTTGCCGAGTGGCGGCGATGCCCCGCCGCGTCCGGAGTGCGCGCCGCTCTGGCGCGCGCGGCTGCTGGGGAGAATGCCCGCATTGCGTCTGACGCTTCTGATCGGCACGTACGCCCAGGTCAACGCGCTCGGCCCGGGCGCGATGACGGGTCGCGTCCGTGATTTCCGCAGCTATCTGCCGCGGTACCTCCCGCTGCCGCACCCGTCTTGGCGGTCTCGCATCTGGGAGCAAAAGAACCCGTGGTTCGGGGAAGAGGTGCTTCCAGCCCTCCGTCTTGCGGTGGCCGAGGCATTCTTGCGATGAGAAGCGGGTTGGCGGCGGGAGGGTTCGCCTCGACGGTCACGCCCGGTCTCCTCCGCTCACACCACACCACACCGCGCCCGGCACCCGGGGATTGATCCATGTGCTGGAGGGCTGGCTGCTCTGTCGGGCGTTTGATCCTCTTCGGAGCGGATCCTCGAAGCTTCAGACGCGCCGGGCTTGGCAGCGCCGGGCCTGCCGCATGACGTCGCCCGCTCGGGCCGGTGCGCCTCCGAGTCGGGTTTCTTCGAATCGCGGCGGAGGCCGGGTGAACCCGCCCGACCATGCCGTCGCTCAGCTTCTTTGCGGCAAGATGCCCGCCAGCATTTGCTTGGCGCTTCCCATCAGCACGCTTGCCAACTCGGGCTCCGACGGCATCATCGTGATGAAGTGCTTCGCGTCTTCCAACGTGATGTGGGGCGGGAGCGGCGGCACATTCGGGTCGGTGTACGCCTCGAGGATCACCGGGCGGTCCGCGGCTAGCGCCTCATCCCAGGCGGCGCCGACCTTGTCCGGATGGTCCACGAAGATGCCCTTCAGCCCCAGGAGCTCGGCGTATTTGTGGTACGGGAAGTCCGGGATGCTCTGTGTTGACTCGGTCTTGCCGACACCGATCATGATGCGCTCCTCCCAGGTCACCTGGTTGAGGTCGCGGTTGTTCAGCACCAGGACGATCAGCCTCGGGTTCGACCACTCCTTCCAGTACTTGGAGATCGTGATCATCACGTTCATACCGTTCATCTGCATCGCGCCGTCGCCCATGAACGCGATGACGGTGCGTTCGGGGAACGCCATCTTGGCGGCCATTGCATAGGGTGTGCCGGCACCAAGGGAGGCAAGGCCGCCGGACAATGATCCCTTCATGCCGCGCCTGATCCTGATGTCGCGCGCATACCAGTTCGCGGTCGAGCCTGAGTCAGCGGTCAGGATGCAGTTGTCCGGGAGGCGCGGGGAGAGCTCCCAGAACACACGTTGCGGATTGAGCGGGTCAGCCGACATCATGGCTCGCTCTTCAAGCGTCTTCCACCACAACGCGACCTCCTTCTCGATTTTCGCCCGCCAGGAGGTGTTGCCGTTCTGGTTCAGCATCGGCAGCAAGGCGCGCAGAGTGGCGGCACTGTCGCCGACCATGTTCACCTCCATCGGGTAGCGGAGGCTGAGCATGGTACCGTCGATGTCGATCTGCACGCCGCGCGCGTCGCCCGGATCGGGCAGGAACTCGCTGTAAGGGAAGCCGGAGCCGATCATCAGGAACGTGTCGCACTCCTTCATGAGGTCCCAGCTCGGCTTGGTGCCGAGGAAGCCGAGCGAGCCGGTGACAAAGGGCAGGTCGTCGGGCAGAACAGCCTTGCCGAGCAGCGCCTTGGCGACGCCTGCGTTCAGCCGTTCGGCGACCGCCAGCACCTCGTCGGTCGCGTTCATCGCGCCGGCGCCGACCAGCATGGCGACCTTGCGGCCGCCATTCAGCACGTCCGCGGCGCGGCGCAGGGTGGCCTCATCCGGCACCTGCGCGGGACCCGCGTAGCCAATCCCGGTGTGCGTGGAGCCGTGCGCATTGGGTGGGTCGGAGTAGTCGAGCAGCTGCAGGTCATTCGGAATGATGACGCAGGTGACCGCACGCCTGGTGTGCGCGATGCGCACAGCGCGGTCGATCAGCTGGCGAGCCTGCGATGGCACGCTCGCCTGCATGACGAAGTCGCCAGCGACATCCTTGAACAGGTTCTGCAGATCGACTTCCTGCTGGTAGCGTGCCCCGAGCGACGTGCGCGCCTGCTGACCGACGACGGCAACCACCGGCATGTGGTCCCCTTTCGCGTCGTACAGGCCGGTCAACAGATGGATCGCGCCCGGGCCAGAGGTTGCGTAGCACAGCCCGATCTCGCCGGTGAATTTGGCGTGCGCCGAGGCCATAAAGGCGGCCATCTCCTCGTGGCGCACCTGCACATAGTGCATGTAGTCCTTGGCGCGCTCCAGCGCGACGTCCAGACCGCCGACGCCGTCACCCGGGTAGCCGTAGACGCGGCTGATCCCCCACTCGGAGAGACGCTTCCAAACGAACTCGGCAACATTCTGCGCCATCATATGCCTTTCTTTGACTGGCGAGTGCGGTCCTTGGTCGCGAAGATGGCGTCAAGGCGCCTAATTTACGCCGAAGCACCCAACCGCAGCTTGATGTGGTCAGCGACGCGCAACGCGTTGGCGATGATGGTCAGGGTCGGATTTACCGCGCCGATCGAGGGAAAGAAGCTGGCATCCGCGATGTACAGATTGTCCAGATCGTGCGCCTTACAGTCGAGGTCGAGCACAGAGGTTTTGGGGTCGGTGCCGAAGCGGCAGGTACCGGCCTGGTGCGCGGTGCCGCCGATTGGAATGTCCTTGCCGAGGTACAATCTCCGGCCCAGCAGCACAGAGTGGGCGCCGGCGGCGTTCATCAGGCGTTCCAGCTTCTTCTTCAGCCGGGAAGCCGGCTCCAGATTGCCCTCGTGGATGTCGAGCACGACGCGGTCCCCGTCGTAGTAGATGCGGTTCTCCGGGCGCGGCAGGTCCTCGCTCTGGAGCCAGAAATCGATCGAGTGCTCGGCCATCTTCTCGAACGGCATCTCCGGCAGCCAGTCGAGCCAGCCCGGTAGCGCCTCGCCGCGGATCTGGTCGGCATGGCTCCGTCCGCACATCTGGATCAGGCCGAGCGGGTACTCCCAGTCATCGGAACCGAAGTAGTAGTCGCTGACCGCGAGCGTCTTCTGGAAGATCGTGGGATTGGGCTCGCGCGTGAGCGCCATGAGCACGGACATGTTGTGACGCATGTAGTTGCGCCCCACCTGGCCGGAGCCGTTGGCGAGGCCGTTGGGGTGCATCTCGTTCGCCGAGCGAAGCAGCAGCAGCGCCGAGCTCAGCGCGCCGCAGGCCACAACCACGATGTCGGCGGAGTATCGTTCCTCCCGCCCACCCCGGGTCACATGCACAAAGCGGACGCTGCGACCCGAGGCGTCGGTCTCCAGTTTGCTCACATAGGCGTTGGTCAGCAGGGTGAAATTCTCGTGTGCGTCAAGGGTGGGATCGATGCACATCACCTGGGCGTCGGCCTTCGCATTGAAGGGGCAAGGAAAGCCGTCGAAGGCGTCGTAGCGAAAGCACGGGCTGGTCGGTGTCGGCTTGCCGTCCTTCTCGTCCATCAGAATGCCCAGCGGCAGGTGAAAGGGGTGAAGACCCTCCTTCGTCAGACTGTCGTTCAGCTCCTGGATGCGCGGCTCGTGCGACACCGGCGGGTGGGCATAGGGCCTGCTGGACCAGGGCTCGTTCGGGTCTTCGCCACGCTGACCGTGAACGTGGAACAACTCCTCGGCTTGGCAGTAGTACGGCTCGAACGTGTCGTAGCCAAGCGGCCACGCCGGGGAGACGCCCGCCGCGTGCCGCAACGCGCCGAAGTCGCGCTCCCGCAGGCGGAACAGAGCGGCCCCGTAGACCTTGGAGTTGCCGCCGACGAAGTAGTGCAGCCCCGGGTGGAACTCCTTCCCCTGCTTGCCATACCAGGTATCCTTCGCCTGGTAGATGGCGTCCACGAACACGGCCTTGGAGTCCAGGTTGGTCAGCGAGCGCGGCAAGTAGTCACCACGCTCGAGCATGAGGATGCGCTTGCCGGTTGGCGCCAGTCGATGCGCCAGGGACGCCCCGCCAGGGCCACTGCCGATGACAATCAGATCGTAGCGGTCAGAGATCATGACGCTGTCCAGTCTATTGACGGCCCCGGAGCGGCGCGGCGGCGGTGCCACCGGGCTACTCGACGCCGTCACCCTGCGACCTCCCACCTCGGCCGACACGGCGACGCCAAGCAGTTCAGCGACACTGATCCGCGGTGCCGCCGCCGAAGCCCTTTGACTGACGCGCACACACCGGGAGACGCGGGTTTCCACCGTAGACAGCGTACGGTCCATCGAAGAAGTGTCGGAAACTACTTAGAAGTCTGCCGAAGCCAGATCTCGGCACTCGCCAACCGCGGCGGCTGGCGCCACTTGTGGCGACGTCGGTTGGCGGCGCAAGGCGACCGCTCGAACGCCCCAGCCCGCGAATGTGAGTAGTTTCCGAGGCTAAGGTCGTGCCTCGTCACGTGCCATAGCCAGAACTAGCTTTCGCTCCTTGTGGGCGGCGATAAAGTGCGTAGCTCGCTGGTCTACCCCGGAATTCGTGGGGCGGCCTTGCGGAGGTGGCGCTTGCGGGACTTAGGTTCCAGCGCGCCTGGATGACACGGACGGATCATCCCTGGCAGCATCCGAATCGGTCGCCGCGAAGAGCCGAATTGGCGCGGCGCGCCTGGGTGCCCGCGCAGCGCGCAGCTGAGACGTTCAAGAAGGTAGCTCACCAATGTCTCTCGAAGTGAAGGTCGGACCGCAGCAAATCGCTATCCATCAGGGCCACGGCGTGCTGCTGACCGAGCCAGATGGGCAAATCTCCTTCCCGACCGACAAGGGGTTGTACTTCCGCGATACGCGGCTCATCAGCAGCTGGAAACTCTATATCGACGGCGAGTCGTGGGAGTTGTTGAACGGCGGTGCCTTCACGTCCTTCGCCGCCCGCATCTTCCTGACCAACCCGGCGATCCCCACCGCGAAAGGCGAGATCAAGCGGCATACACTGGGCCTGGCACTGGGTCGCCAAATCGACCAAGGCGTGCATGAGGACATCGATCTGACGAACGACGGCATGGAGAAAGCCCACTTCAACCTTGAGATTGCCATACGCGGCGACTTCGCCGACCTCTTCGAGGTGAAAGCCGGCCGCGCTATCCGCCGCGGCCGCATCACTACGTCTTGGTCGGAGGAGGAGCAGCGGCTGTGCACCGCTTACCGCAATCGTGACTTTTCCCGCGCGGTCACGGTCCAGGCTCACAACAATGGGTCACCGGGCGTTTACGCCAACGGCCGATTGAGCTTCCAAATCGAGTTGGAGCCCGGCGCCGCCTGGCATACCTGTTTGCTATACGAACTGTCTGACGGTGAAGACACCCTCAAGCCCCCGTCCGGCTGCATCGGCGATGCTCTGCGCTCACCGATAAGCGCCAAGATCGCGGAGTGGCGGCGGCACGTCACGACGATCGCGGCTGGCGATGACGCGTTCGGGCGTATGTTCGCACAAGCGACCGACGACATGGCGGCGCTTCGCCTGCCGATTGGGGGCACGGATCACATGCAGTTCGTGCCCGCCGCGGGGCTGCCGTGGTTCATCGCCTTGTTCGGCCGCGACAGTCTGATCACCTCACTCCAGAACACACTGGTGGACGCCAACCTCGCCCGCAGCGCGCTCGATGTGCTTGGCGGTTGGCAGGCGACGGAGCGGGACGATTACCGTGACGCGGAGCCGGGCAAGATCCTGCATGAGCTCCGGCTCGGCGAACTCGCGCATTTCAAGCTGATACCCCACACCCCGTATTATGGCACGGCCGACGCCACGCCACTCTATCTGATCACACTGCATACCGCCTGGGCCTGCACAGGTGACCGGGACCTGCTGGACCGGCATCTGCAGACGGCCGAGCGTTGCCTCGCCTGGATCGACGATTATGGCGATCGGGACGGCGACGGATTTCAGGAATACGCGACGCGGTCGACGGCTGGGGCCGAGAACCAGGGTTGGAAGGACTCCGGCAACGCCATCGTGAATACCGACGGGTCGGACGTAAAGGCGCCGAAGGCGCTTTGTGAGCTACAGGGTTACGTCTACGACGCTTGGCTACGAATGGCCGAGATCTTCGACGAGCTAGGAAAGCCGGACCGCGCGCGTGACTTGCGTAAGAAAGCCGCAACGCTCTACGTCAAATTCAATGACGCATTCTGGGACGATGAACTCGGCTACTACGCCTTGGCACTGGACGCCGACAAGAAGAAGGTCCTTACCGTTGCGTCCAATGCCGGCCATTGCCTTTGGTCCGGCATCGTGCCCGCCGAACGGGCGAAGCGGGTCGTCGAACGGCTGATGTTAGCGGATATGTGCAGCGGCTGGGGGATCCGCACATTGTCGGCCCATCACCCAGCATTCAACGCCTACGATTACCAAATGGGCGCTGTCTGGCCGCACGACAACGGGATAATCGCGCAGGGGTTCCGACGCTACGGCTATGCTGAGGAGGTCGGCCGGATCGCGCAAGACGTGACGGCCGCGGGCTCCTTTTTCAGCCTTAATCAGCTGCCGGAGCTCTATGCCGGCATCCGCCGAAACGAGACCAACTTTCCCGTCCAGTACCTGGGCGCCAACGTGCCGCAGGCCTGGGCCGCCGGGTCGGTTTTCTCCCTGCTGCAGGCAATACTCGGCTTTCAACCGGATGCGCCACGCGGGATGCTCTACATCGATCCGGCGCTGCCGCCTTGGATGCGCGATCTGACGATCAGGAACTTACGCATTGGCAAGGACGTCTTCGCCATCCATTTCCGGCGTGAGGATGATGAGACGCGGTTCGATGTGCTGCAGGGTAATCCCGACGCGGTCGCCCGTCGCGACGTCGTTGCCGGGAGCGAGTTGCTTAAAAACGGCCATAACCCTCCCGCTTGATTAGGGACATCCCGCTCAGCCCTCTGTGTTGTAATGTCACGGTTGGCCGAGCTTTTTGGCGTACAGCCCCGTCGGGCAGGTTCATCGCGGTGTGCACCAACGCCAAGTGCGAGAACGCTTGTGGAAAGTTGCCGATCAGCCGCTTGGCTTTCGGATCGTACTCCTCAGACAACAGTCCGACGTCATTGCGCAGCGAGAGCAGGCGTTCGAATAGGCTGCGTGCCTCGGCGTCGCGTCCTTGCAACGCCAGGTTGTCGGCGAGCCAGAAGCTGCAGGCGAGGAAGACGCCCTCGCCCGGTGGCAGCCCGTCCTTGCCGGACTCGCTCCGGTACCGCAGTACGAAGCCATCCTCCACGAGCTCCCGCCGGACCGCGTCGAGCGTGCCGCGGACGCGTGGATCGTCGGCAGGCAAGAAACCCACCAACGGGATCTTCAGCAGGCTTGCGTCAAGGTCCTTGTCCCCGAAGCTCTGCACGAAACTGTTCTTCTCGCTATCGAAACCTGGCTGCAGACGGTGGCGTGAACGCGGTCGCACTCCTGACGCCAGCGATCGAGCGGCCCATCCAGCTTGTAGGTTTCAGCGGTACGGACTGCCCGGTCCAGCGCCCACCCAAGCCATCACCTTCGAAAAGGTGAACTGCCGCCGGCCGCCGCGCACTTCCCAGAGCCCGTCATCGGGCTCATCCCAAATCGTCTCAAGGTGGCTCACCATGGCGGTTTCCACGGCCCAGGAGGAGTGCGGCACCTGCAAGCCCCCTTTGCGTGCCCGGTGCAGCGCATCCATCACCTCGCCATAAACGTCCAGCTGGAGCTGTCCAGAGGCGGCGTTGCCAACACGCACCGGCGACGATCTCTGGTAGCCGGACAACCAGGGCACTTGCCATTCCGCCAGACGGCGCTCGCCGGCGATCCCGTACATGATCTGGATTTGGTCGGGGCTGCCGGCAACGCTGCGGTGCAGCCAGTCGCGCCAAGCCTGGGCCTCCTCGTCAGTACCCCGCCTCCATGAGCGCGACCAGCGTCAGGGTGGCGTCGCGCAGCCAACAGAACCGATAATCCCAGTTGCGGGTTCCGCCAAGCTGCTCGGGCAACGACGACGTCGGGGCGGCGACGATCCCGCCGGTCTTGGCATAGGTGAGCGCCTTCAGCGTGATGAGCGAGCGATGCACCGGCTCCTGCCAAGCGCCTCTATAGGTGCAACGCGCCGACCAGCGGCTCCAGAACGCCTCGGCGTGCAATAGCTCGGCGTTGGCATCGAGCCGGCCCGGCACCGGCAGATACGACGCGCCGTGCGTCATCACGAAAGAGATCGTCTGACCTTGAGATATCTCGAACGCGGCGGTGTGCGCCATTTCCTCGCCGCGCAGTTCCACGGGCGTTCGCAGCACCACCATGTCGGGGCCTGCGATTGCCAAGATGCCGCTGCCGTCCTCCAGCCGGGTGATCCACGGCACGGAAGCACCGTAATCAAAGCGTAACACCATGTGTAGGCGCACCGCCACCTTGCCGCGTCGGCCTTCAACAAGGCGGATCACCGAAGAGTTCGCGTGTCCGGGCGGCATGAAGTCGATCAGGGCGACGATCCCGCTTTCGGTCTCGAACACCGTCTCCAGCACCATCGATCGCTCTCGGTACTGGCGGGTGATTCGGGGCTGCGGGTCAGCCGGCGCAATCACCCAACGCCCCTGCCCCGGGCTGCCGAGCAGTGCGGCGAAGCAGGCTCCACTGTCGAAACGCGGCCAGCAAAGCCAGTCGATCGATCCGTTACGGCTGACCAGCGCCGCGGTCTCGCAGTCACCGATCAGCGCGTAATCTTCGAGTGGGGAAGCTTGGTCCCGCGGCGTAGGCATGTGGTCCTCCGGTGGGGAGGTGGCGTCGAAGCCGAACGCAAATGGCGGACGACTGCCTTTCAACGTATAGCCGTTCCCGATGCCTAGTCGCGTGGCCGGCTGCTGATTGCAGTAGCAACCCGATAATCTCGGTCAAAGCGACCTCCGGCGGGCTATCGGAAATCGCGAATTGAGCGGTCTCGATTGGGCGACCGTGGTGCCGCGGAGACACCATGATCCCGGCCTGTTTCAGATCGACATGCGGTTCCCGTAGAACTCATGATCCTCGTTGTAGCCACCCTGGCCGGAACCGAGGTCCGCGTAATCGTGCACGAACTCGATGGCCTGGATCCATTTGACCATCTTGAAGCCCAGCTCGTTCTCCACTCGCAGCCGTAGCGGTGCTCCGTGCAGCACCGGAAGCGTTGAGCCATTCATTTCGTAAGCCAGGATGGTTAACTCGTGGCGCATGTTTCGCATGTTGTGGACGTCATAGTAGATGCCGCCATCGGCGCCTTCCGCGAACGAGTAGAAGACAGCGTAGCGAGCCCCTTGCGTCGGCCGCACGAGATCGATGATGTGGCGCATCGGGACACCACCCCATTTGGCGACCCCGGACCACCCTTGAATGCAAAAATGCTCGGTGATCTGCTCCTGTTTCGGCATAGCCTTGAGTTCCGCGTACGAAAACGTCCGCGGACACTCGATCATCCCGCCGACGCGCAGGCTGTAGCTCGCGAACTCCTCCTTGAGGAGTGCGCCGTACTCGGCCGATGTGGGCATCGTGCCGTTGGGCCAGAAATGCGGCGAGATGTCGCTTTCCGTATACTGGGTCGTCGGTCCCCAATTCTCGGCCGCTCCCTTGAGCGAGCCGACCATGACCTTCCCGATGTTCTGGACCAGACGTGCATGCTTGATCGTCAAGGGTGTGGCGAGATACCAGGTCACCGCAACCACCGCCATGGCAATGGCGAAGATCCACAGCCCTTCCCAGGAGCCGTTGTTCACGCCGGCGAACATGTGGTTCAGGTTTGACCGCGCGACGGTGATGAACACGAACGTCACGTGGACCAGGATGTAGAACAGGAACCACAGAAGCCCGAAGAAGTGGATTGATCTGGCTGCCTGCCGGTTGAACAGCCTGCCGAACCAGCCGAGCCTGTTCGCGATCGCGGGGCTCTGCATCAACCCGGTTCCTATCTGAACCGGCGCGACAATGAATACGGTGAAAAAATACGTGAGTTGCTGCAACGCGTCGAAGCGCGTCCAACTCTGGTCCGCCGGGAAGTGCAGCGACCAATACAGAACGATCATCGAGAGCGCGTTTGGGAAGACCGTCCATGTCGTTGGTACCAGCCGCAGCCACTGGTCGGTCGCGAACAGCATCCCATAAAATGCCGCCCCGTTGAGTACCCACAGCAGGTTGATGGAAAAATGCCACCACCGGGCAGGTCCGACCGTGTGGCGAATGCCGGGGATTCCGAACGACTCCGGAATCGTCACCGAGTCGTCCTTTGACGTCCATACCCGGTGCACCGGGACCGAGTGCTGGAAACGGAACCAGTCAGTCTCTGGCGTGCAGTCCCGCGTCCAATAGAGCCGCGGGTGATCGGCGAGTATCTGGATGCCGGCTCGAATGATGAACGCCATGAAAAACAGGTTGAGGAAGTGCTGCACGCGCAACCACAAGGGGTAGCCGCCGTGAACCGCCGGCGCCGCGAGCGGGACGCCCGGATAACGCACCACGAATTGCCGAAACCAAGGGCTGCTGTAGACGCCCTGGCAGATCGCGCACCCTATGACCAAAACCACGAACGCGATCGGGATCGACCATAAGAGGTTATACCGTCGCCTGCCGAGCCGGATGCTGGGTATTTCGCCCCACTGCGGCGGCAGCCAAGAACGTGCCTCAATGCTGCCGCTCGCCTTCGTGAGCCGCGATTGAAGCGGGTCCCTGCTGGAACTCACCCTGGGAGGATCCTGTCGCGGCAAAGCCTTGCCAAAGAGCATCCTGGTTCCTCACGTCTAGTGGAGCATTTCTGATGTCCAAGCGATCTGAACAAGCATCCGCGTGGTGGACGGGCGCGGGACGAAGCCACGCCGCCCGCTTGCCCGGAGCTCGTCGTTGGCAGCCCCTCGAGACATCGTCGCGACGATAAGCCGCACCGCGCATCGCAACAGCGTCGGAAACTACTCAGGCGCTTCGCGAAGCCAAAATTCACCATGCGTATCCTGCTTTTTGGCGGTCGCGGGACCGATCGGTCCGTTGCTGTTGAAGCGCACCCGGAGGCCAGGCGCGGGTCTGAGTAGTTCCCGGCGCTACCGGCCTCGCCGCGTCACTCGCAAACTCCGAGCCCCCATCCGAGCCAGCCCTGGCGGCGCGGACGAGCAGAATCAAAGCCGACGGGTTCCCGGCGCAAACGGGCCAACCGCGCAGCGATTGGAACCGGCCGTGCTGAGCGGCGCGTACCGCGGGTTCGCCGAACTGGATCGAGAGGCACACATAATGTTGTGGGATGCGTCCGCGGTTCACGGCTACTCCATCGAAGCAACCGAGGGCGCGCTCGGGACCGTCAGCGATTTCCTGTTTGCCGACGATAGTTGGCGTGTCCGGTGGCTGGTCGTCGATACGGGCAACTGGCTTCCCGGACGCAAGGTCCTGCTCCATCCGTCTGCTCTCGGGCAGCCCGACGCGGTACGGCGCCGCCTCCCCGTCGAGCTGACGAAAGGACAAGTCGAAAGCAGTCCGGCCATCTCCACGGATGAACCGGTGTCGCAGCAGATGCAGGCGCACCTGTACGACTACTACGGGTGGGACCCCTCTTGGACCATCACGCATTCCAGTGTTGCGCGCCCTTCTGTCGCGCAGCCTTATCACGCGAGGATCGAACTGCACGACTGGGGCAATGCCGACTCTCTGCCGAAAGGTGGCGATCCACATCTTCGCAGCATAGCCGCTGTCACCGGGTATCATATTCGTGCCATTGACGGCGTGATAGGTCACGTCGAGGATCTTCTGGTGGAAGACGTTGGCTGGGACATCAGGTACCTCGTCGTCGATACCCGAAATTGGTGGCCCGGAAACAAAGTACTGGTCTCGCCGCGTTCCATCCAGCGCGTCGACTGGACTGAAGGATTAATGCATCTGGAGGTCAGCCGCCAGAAGGTCCGAGACAGCCCGGCCTATGACCCGTCTTCAACGACCGACGGGGCGTTCGACGCGACGTTCCTGACGTACTATGGTGTCAAGTGGGTTCAGCCATGACCGCGGCGACAGCGGCTTACGCGCGGACCGCAGGATTGCGGATCCTGAGTAGTTTCCGAGGCTACTGCGCCTGGGAGGTCACAGCCTAGGTTTGCCGCGCGTGTATCCGACTAGGTTTGCCGCGCGTGTATCCGACTGGACTTCGACTTCAGGCGGCCGATGGGCAACGGAGCTTTGTCGTCGTGCCGCGCGGTTGGCGCTTCAGCGACGTCTGTCGCGCGACGCGAGCCGGGCGAGCGGCGGCGGGGCCTTCGTTGCGCGAGTGGCCGCTGACAGTCGCCGTCTGACGCGGCGGTTTCGGAAAAAGAGGTAAGCAATGTTGTGGGATGCTTCCGCGATCCGCGGCTACTCCGTCCATGGCGGCGATGGCTGGCTTGGGACCGTCTTCGATGCCTTGTTTTCCGACGACATTTGGCGGGTCCGCTGGCTGGTCGTCAACACCGGGAAGTGGCTTTCCGATCGCAATGTTCTTATCCACCCATCCGCCCTCGGGCAGCCCGACCCGGCGAAGCGCCAGTTTCCCGTCGAGCTGACGAAATCACAAATCAAAACCAGTCCTGACATCTCCGCGGATCAGCCGGTTTCGCGCCAGATGGAGTCACGCCTGTACGACCATTACGGTTGGGACAGCGCCTGGGGCGACGGGTATTTCGGAACAGGCCCGCTTGCGATGGGGCTCGGGACGCAGCCTTACATGCTCAGCTCAAGGTCGCGGCGTCGAGTTAACCACGACGCGCGCCCAAATGACGGCGATCCGCATCTTCGCAGCATCGAAGCGATCACCGGGTATCATGTCCATGCCACCGATGGCGCCATTGGTCACGTCAAGGACCTCCTCGTGGACGACGTCAGCTGGGGTATCCGGTACATCCTCATCGACACCAGGAATTGGTGGCCTGGAGAGAAGGTCCTGATCGCGCCGTGTTCGGTACGGGACATAGAGTGGACAGGCAAGCTCGTGGCGCTCGACGTCACCCGAGAACAGGTCAAGGGCAGCCCGCGCTACGACCCGTCCAAGACGACCGACCGTGCCTATGATGAGCAGCTCCATGCCTACTATGGCTGGCCAGGTTACGGTCTTTAGGCCGGGATGGACCGGGTCGTTCGATCACGCAGTGTGCACGCGTCCCTAGGTCTTCAGCAACGTCAGGACAGCCAATGAGCGAAGATAAAGTGAAACTTACCGGGCCGGATCTCTCCAAGGGAGTCGCGCTGTCCTCTATCGGGGAGGGCGCTATGCTGCTTGGTCACGCGGGCGGCGAGCCCGCGCTTCTCGCACGACGCGGCGACGAGGTGTTCGCGATCGGCGCCATCTGCACGCATTACGGCGCCCCGCTCGAGCAGGGGCTGTGTCTCGACGATACGGTTCGTTGTCAGTGGCATCATGCGTGCTTCAGCCTGCGGAGTGGCGAGGCCCTGCGTGCGCCGGCGCTCAATCCGGTCTCCTGCTGGCGGGTGGAGCAGCGGGATGGCGTTGCGTATGTTCGGGAAAAGCTTGAAATCGCCGGCCGGCAGCCGGCTATGGCCGGGTCCCGGTCGCCGCGTTCGGTTGTCATCATCGGCGGTGGCGGCGCTGGCAATGCCGCCGCGGAGGTGCTCCGCCGCGAAGGCTACTCCGGGTCCATCACGATGCTGAGCGCCGACGAATCCTCGCCCTGTGACCGGCCCAATCTGTCGAAGGGTTACCTTTCGGGCGAGGCATCCGAGGAGTCGAACCCCCTCCGATCGGCGGAATTCTATCGAGACCATCGCATCGACCTGAAGCTGCGCGCACGGGTCGCATCGATCGACATCGAAAGTCGGCAGGTGCAGCTCGCCGACGGCAGCCGGTACGCCTACGATGCGTTGTTGCTCGCCACCGGTGCCGATCCGGTGCGCCTCGAGATCCCCGGCGCGGATCTCCCGCACGTGCATTATCTGCGAACGCTCGCCGACAGCCGCGCGCTGATCGCCAAGGCCCTGACGTCGAGGCGAGCGGTCGTGATCGGTGCGAGCTTTATTGGGCTCGAGGTGGCGGCATCGCTCCGCGCGAGGAACATCGAGGTGCAGGTCGTCGCCCCGGAGGCGTGCCCCATGGGGCGCATCCTGGGGAACGAGGTCGGACAATTCTTCCGAACGCTGCATGAGCAACACGGAGTGACATTCCATCTGGAGACGACTGTCACCTCGATAGACAGCCAAGGCGTCGCGTTGAAAAATGGCGAGCATCTCGAGGCCGATCTCGTCGTCGTTGGGGTCGGGGTCCGGCCGGCAATTTCACTGGCCGAGCGGGCGGGGCTCGCTATGGATCGCGGCATCGCGGTGAACGAGTATCTCGAGACGAGCGTCCCCGGGGTCTTCGCGGCGGGCGACATCGCTCGCTGGCCGGACCGGCTTACGGGCGAGCGGATCCGCGTCGAGCACTGGGTCGTCGCCGAGCGCCAGGGCCAGACGGCCGCACGCAACATTCTCGGCCGGCGGGAGCGTTTTGACTGCGTCCCGTTCTTCTGGACCGAGCAGTATGACTTCGGCCTAGGCTATGTCGGTCACGCCGAGCGGTGGGACAAGATCGATATCGCGGGATCGCTCGAAGCGCGAGACTGCGCTGTAAGCTACTGGCTCGAGGGCCGAAAGCTGGCGGTGGCCATCGTTCACCGGGATCTCGACGGGCTCCGAGCCGAAGCCGAGTTCGAGAGGACGATGATGGTGGAGGCAAGAGGCGACGGCGCCGGGCGGAAACCTCTCGGGATGCCGCGACAGCCGTCGGCTGAGGGCTTGAGACCACTCCCGTCGGGCGCCGCCTCCGCCAGCGTTAGCTCGGAACAACGCTGATGAGCACCGGAGTAGCCGCGGACAACGTACAGCTGAAGCGCGCGTACGAACTCCCGGAGACAGCGGACGGCACGCGGATCCTGATCGACCGGCTATGGCCGCGCGGGGTCAAAAAGGCAGATGCCGCCTTGGACCGATGGATGAAGGATCTCGCGCCGAGCACCGGATTGCGCAAGTGGTTCGGGCATGATCCCGCTCGTTGGGACGAGTTCCGCCGCCGCTATGCCGACGAGGTGCATCAGCGCTCTGACCAACTCGATGAGTTACGTTCTCTGGCGCGGCAAGGCCGCGTCACCTTGGTATATTCCGCCCATGACGAGGAGCATAACGATGCAGTCGTGTTGAGGGGCATCGTGCTCGGAAGGCCGATCAGCTGAGCGAGTTCCTGTTGGATATCACAGTTGATCACGGCTGGCTTCGCCCTGACCAGCGCCAACGCTTCGGGGGGATCCCGTCGCACGGAAGCTTCATCGTCTCATCGGTCATCGGGGCCGTCCCCTGGTTCGAGTTGCGTGCAGCAACCCAACCCCTAACCAGGAAACACCCCGGTGACCGCTGTGGATAAGTCGCCCGCCGGCGCCAAACTCTCGGCGGTCGCCCCGGCAGGCGACTTACCACAGCTCCTACACCACTACCGGGGACACGACCCCCCAGCGTCGGAAACTATGCGGATCCCGCGCGAGCCTGGTTTTCGGCGCGCGCGGCCCGGACTCAGACGGTCGGACCGGGCTCTAACGACGCCTGCGGCTGGCCTGCTCGGATTATGGCGACGTGCAATCGCGGGTGAATAGCCAGTCGATGACTCTGAGTAGTTTCCGAGGCTACCGGCTCTTTCGCAGCGCTCACTATACCACGCTGCGCTAAGGTCGGACCGGGGGCCGCTGGCTCATGCCCCATAGAACCGGACTTGACCCTCTCAGCCGGTCTGGCTTCCGAACACCAAGCTCCTCAACATGACGACGTTGTCGGTGTCGACCAATGCAACTCACGCGCGCAGCTTCAGGTCGATGCGATGACCTCGGTAGAATTCGGCCGATCGAAGTGCGTTCGTCTCTTCACATGCCGCATCCGAAAGATAGCCCTTTGAGGAATTCGGCGCGCGACAAGGTGAATGCCCGGATGGCGCTGGGCTCGGTGATCGGGCGGCAACAGCCCTCAAAACGAGGCACTTCCGCCGCAGCGTTGCCGGCTCCCCCGAAAGGAGGTCCGGCGGCTTTGATCCATCCCCACCGTACGCAGCAAGGGCCGAGGAGGCGAACGGCGGCGCACTGCATCCATACGGGTTACGGCCGGGAGCTTTTGAAGCATGATCAAGCGTGCGGGAGCGGGTGTGTCGGGCGGCGTTGAACACCGCCTGTCCCTGATCTCCGTCGTGTTCGGCCGGCGGATCGCCAACCGGGAGTCCGAATGCAGAAAGCTGGGTGTGTTCGAGGGCCTGCCGGCGATGGGCCTCGATGGTCTCGGCTCCGCCGCGTACGGGCCGGAGGCCGCCATCTTGGCCGCAAAATTCGTCGAAGGCGCCTGGCTAACAGTCATCGTCATCCCATCCACGGTACTGCTGCTGCGGACGATTCGCAGTTACTACGAAAAGGTGGACCGGCAGATTCTGATCGGCCATCACCGTCGGCTCGATCTCCGGCAACACGCGCCGCCGATCGCGCTCATTCCCATCCAGCGTTGGGATCGCGTCGCCCGCGAAGCGATCCGCTACGCGCTCTGCATGAGCCCCGACGTGACCGCCTTACACTTTATCGACCTGGAAGGACCGGATGTCGCCGATCACGACGCGCATTTGCGGAGCGAATGGCATCGCTTCGTGGAGCGGCCGTCGGCGGAGGCAGGCCTCAATCCGCCGCGTCTGATCGTGGAGCCGTCACCGTATCGCAGTATACTCGGGCCGCTTCTGCGCGAGATCGTCGATTCGCGATGCCGCATGCCGGGGCGTCCGATCGCCGTCGTGCTGCCAGTGTTAGTGGAGGGGCGCTGGTGGGAAACTCCCTTGCACACGCACCGCGAACGACGTTTGCGCAAGGCCTTGCTGCGGAACGGGGGTTCCGACGTGGCGGTGATCAGCGTGCCTTGGCATCTCAAGGCGCCCGAACCGGAACAGGTCATCGCGGAGCAGGAGCCGTCGCCGGCCTAGAACCTAGGCGGCCCACGATGCTCACCCCGCCCAGCAGCGACAGCAGCGCCGAACCCGCCACTTGGCTCGCTCCCTGAGAAGAGGCGTACGGCGGTAGGAACACGAGCGGCACGAACAGCGCATTGGTCGCCAGGACCCAGGAGGCGTACAGCGTCAGGAACTCAAACGAGCGCACGATCCCGCCGAGCGGGCGATGCGTGCCCGCAGCGCCAAGGGGCGGCCGTCGCACCAGCGCGGCGGCAAGTCCCAGCAGCGCCGCGCACCCCGCACCCACGATCACGCTGGTGCTGCGCCAGCCGTACCGTTCGATCAGCGTCGCGGAGAGCGGCGGTAGGATCAGCATGCCGCACCCGGTGCCGGCGGCGGCGATCCCGAGCGCCGCGTTGCGCTGCCGGACGAACCACCCGCCGAGGATCGCGAGCGTCGGCAGATAGGCGCAGGCCGCACCCACCCCAGCCGACGCCATAGGTGAGATAACCCACCCATTTCTGTCCATCTGTCCAATGAACCCGGTGAGAACGAGGCCGCTCCCCATCACCGCCGCGCCCAGTCCGGTCATCAAGGCAGGTCCGAACCGGTCGCCGAGATGGCCGGCGACCGAGCCGATCAGCTAGAAGATCAGGCCGGCAATGGAGAAGAGGGCGGAGGTGGCGGCGCGGCTCGCCTGGAATTCCGCGGCCATCGGCACGAAGAACGCACCAAAGCTGTACATGGTCCCGAAGACCACGAAGCCCACGACGAAGGCGACCAACGCCATGACCCAGGCATGTCGCGGCAGCCCGACCACGCGCGGCTGAGGCAGAACGGCCATATCCGGGAGCCCTTCCGGTTTCCGAACCGGCCGACGGCGCTGCCCGCGGCCCTGCCCCCGGACTCCGTTTCGGCGGTGACAAGGAAGTGACCCTGACAACGCATGAAGGTCGCACAGGTGCAAAGTACCAGAGCCGCGCAGCGGCGGCCATCCGTCTGTTGCTGCGTCATCCGTCCACTTCATCGCGGAGATGAGCGCGTCTGCGCCCATCCCCGGGCAGGTCTCGCGGGCGCACCACGACCATCATCAGCGGTCCGAGCAGGGTTAAGGCCGCGAGGAGAATATAAGCCGTGGCCCAGGCCACCTCGGCCGTGGCGCCTCCCGCCGAGTCCAATGCGGCACCGAAGATGACGGGCCCGACCGCCCCGCCGGCGAAGCCGAGCATCCCCCAGAGGACGACCAAGGCTGGCCGCGATGAAGGCCAGGAAGGTGATGACCCACGACCGGACGGCGTAGAGTTCCCAACTATGGGCGAAATAGGCGATGGAGTAAGCGATCGCGTGCCGATTGCGGAGCACGACTGGCATGTCATGCAGCGGATTAGCCTGATGCTCGGGCCGCGTGGCGCGCACTGTCAACAGCATCAAAGCAGCGCCCAGCTCGGTGGCGCCCGCGGACACCAGAAACGCCGCCAGCCAGCCAAAGCCCCGCGCCAGCCAATCCGAGACCAGATAGGAAGTCGCCGTGCCCACCCCCGAAGCTTGCCGTGTACGCTGCTACCGCGCGGGATTTGCGATCGCGGCGGGAGATGGTCCGCGAGCAGCCGCAGCCCCGGCATGTAGGTGCCGGCAAGTCCGGCGCCCGCGACTGCCTGGAACACGGCGACGGTAGCCAAACCGTTGGCCAGCAGGCCGAAGCCGCCCGTGCCGATGATCGTCAGCGAGGCTCCGAACAGCCAGACCCGCCGCGAGCCGACCCGGTCGGTCATGCTGACCAGGAAGGGAACCGCGATCGTGTAGCCGGCGAAGAACATGCCTCCGATCGCGCCGGCATCGGCGTTGCTCAGGGACCACAAATTCCGCAGCGGCGCGAGGAGGACCGAATACGCGGAGAACCCGACCATGGTAAGCACTTCGGCCGCGCAGAGCACTGCGGTGAGCCGCGGTCCTGATGCCGCGAGCATCGCGACCCCCATGAAGCTGGCATCAAATCAACCGGCGGCAAATGCCGCTACGGCACTGTAGCGGGATCTACACGTCGCCCCTGGCCGCCGCACCGTAATACCTGCACCTTCGCAAAGGGCGACGACGATTTGGCTGATCAAACCCCGCAGTGATCGGCGTCTCTTCCGCTAACGGTTCCGTCCGCAAAGCAGCCTCACTTGCCTCTCGAGATCTTCCTGCGTGAACGGCTTGGTCAAGCGGGGCCGGTCTCGAAGAACTCTCCGGGAGCGCCCACTCGCCGTAGCCGCTAGCCAGCACGAACGGGATATCGCGGGCGAGGAGCCGCTCGGCAACCGGATAGACCTTGCCGCCGCGGATGGTCACGTCCAGGATGGACGCATCGAGCGCATCATCGCTCGCCAGCCGCAGCGCGGCAGCAAGCGTGCTCACCGGACCCACGACGACGCAACCGAGGTCTCGCAGGGTTTCCTCGATCAGCACGGCGATGAGCGTCTCATCCTCGACGACCAGGACACGCCACCCTGCGGGGTCATCGGTGGGCATCGCGCGTCCCCTGGCCCGCAGTGCGCACGCGACCGACCTCGTCCTTCAGTGGGATCTGAATGGCGCATCGCAAGCCGGACGCCAGGAACGCCCGGTTCACCTCGGCATCAAGCTCATGGGTCAGGGTCCGCTCGATCAACGTCGTTCCAAATCCGCGTCGCGATGGTGGCGCTACCGTCGGGCCGCCCGTCTCGGCCCAGGCAATCGCCAAGGTCTGGTCTCCTACGTCCCCGGTGACCTCCCACGTGACCGTGAGGCGCCCGGAAGCGGTCGAGAGCGCGCCGTATTTCGCCGCGTTGCTCGCAAGTTCATGGACCGCCATCGCCAGCGCCATGCCCGCTTTCGGGGTCAGCGCCATGTCGTCGCCTTCGATGACGAGACTGCCCTCTCCGCGATCGTAGGGCGCCAGCTCAGTCGTGATGAAGGCGCGCAGCGACATCTCGCCCTGCCCGGCTTGCGTCAGCAGGCCGTGCGCCTTGGCGATCGCCTGGATGCGGCCCTGGACCTCGATGTCGAACATTTCTGGCGGGAGGCCCGCTTTCAGAGTCTGCGAAACGACGGCGGACACGATCGCCAGGATGTTCTTCACGCGATGGTCAAGCTCGCCGAGCAGCAAACGCGTCTTTCGCTCGGCGTCCTGGCGCTCGCTGATGTCGCGCGCGACAACCGACGCGCCCACTACCCGGCCGTCGACCTCCCTGACCGGCGAGATCGTAATCGAAACGCCGATCGGTCGGCCGTCCTTGGCGGTCCGGGAGCTGTCGAAATGCGCGACCTGCTGACCCTTCTCCAGCTTGGCCAGGACCTGCGACCAGTCGTCGGGCAAGGCGTTCCCCAGCAACATGGACATGGAGCGGCCGACCGCCTCGGGCGCTGAGTATCCGTAGAGCTGCTCGGCACCAGCGTTCCAGCTCGTAATAATTCCCTCCAGGTCGTGGCTGATGATCGCGTCCTGCGACGACTCGATGATCGACGCGAGCAGTGAGCGTGCCCGCTCATGCTTCTTGCGTTCGGAAATGTCGATGAAGGTAACGGCCACCCCGTCTACGACGTTGTTCAGGTCGCGATAGGGCCGGACCTGCATCAGGTACCTCATGGCGCCGTCGGCCATGGCCACCTCGCGCTCGATCGGGACCAGCGTGCGGAGGACCTGCTGCAGATCCAGCTCCAGCCGGTTGTCGGTCAGACGGGAGACGATGTCGGCTATCGGCCGCCCCTCGTCCCCCTCGCGGATCCTGAAGATGTCCAGGAGCCCCGGAGTGAACCGCCGGATGCACAGCTTGCTGTCCAGGAACAGGGTGGCGATCGAGGTGCTGTCGAACAGATTCGCGAGGTCGCTATTGGACCGCATCAGGCTGCCATTCCTGGTGTTAAGCTCCGCGTTGATGGTCTGCAACTCCTCGTTGAGCGATTGCAGCTCCTCTTTCGAGGTCTCCAGTTCTTCGTTCGCCGATCGCAGCTCCTCGTTAACCGAGAGGTACTCCTCATGGGAGGACTGCTGCTCCAACTGAGCGGCCGTCAGCTCCTCGCCGACCTTGCGAAGCCGCTCTCTGGTCGCCAGCAGCTCGCCGTCCCGAGCGCGCGCGCCACCATCGTCGGTTCCACCCGACGGGCCCTCGGGGTGCGTTCCTCGGAGCATGTCCGACCTGCTGAAACGCGACGAGAAACAGCGCCTCGCCGTCCGGGCCGGGGAGCGGCTCGACGATCAGGTTCACAAGCTCGTCCTGCTCGCCCATATCGATCGCGAGATCATCGTGCAGAACCCAGCGACCCTGTCGTGCCGGCCCGGCTGAGAGCGGCGCGCACAACCGGGCGCAGGTCCGTGTGTAGCAGAGTGAACAGGTTAAGGTTCGCAGGCTCCCGTCGCCGGCTCGAGATACTTCGCGGTCTGACCGGAGAACCGCACGATGTCATGCTGCCGGTCGATGACGAGGAACGCGGGCGCGTATCGGGCGATCGCGCGCGCCGCGCGCCGGTCGATGTCGCGGTCCGGGCGGGTCGAGGCCAGCGCGACGGACGGCTGGCGCTCCGGCGAGCGCGACAATGCGAAATTGGGAAAGCTCGCCGCCGCGTCCCGCCGGGCATAGAGCCGGTGTCGCTCATCGAGCCAGGCGAAGAGTGGCGACTGAGCGGTGACACCCTCCGATGATCCCAAGAATAGGTGACCGTCCGGGAGCAATGCGTAGTGAAACGTGCTGATGACCCGGCGCTGCAACTGGGATTTCGAAATAGATCATCAGGTTCCGACAGACGACCAGGTCGAGCCGCGAAAACGGTGGATCTTTGACGAGGTCGTGTACCGAGAACAAGCACATCTCGCGGATGTCCCTGCTCACTCAGTAATGACCATTCTCCCTGATGAAGTTGTGCTCAAGGCGCTCGGCGGAGAGGTAAGAGGCGATCGAGCCGAGATAGAGCCCGGCCCGGGCCGCCTCGATCGCCCGGTCGTCGATATCGGTCGCGAATATCTGGACCGGGCGGCAGCAGTTGGCCCGGGTCACAGCCTCCCGGAGAAGGATAGCAATCGAATACGCTTCCTCACCCGTCGCGCAGCCGGCGACCCAGACCCGGATCGGATCGGTCCTGTGCGTATCCACGACTAGTCCCGGTATGACCATCGCTTCGAGCGCCGCGAACGCTTCCGCGTCGCGGAAGAACTGAGTGACGCTGATGAGAAGTTCGCGAAACAACAGCTCCGCCTCGAGCGGCAGCGCCGCAGTTGCTCGATGTAAGAGAGAATCTCATGGTCTGGAGCACGTGCATCCGACGCTGGATCCGCCGCATTAGCGTGCCGGGCTTGTACTGGCTAAAGTCGCGGCCGAGCCGGCTGTGCAGCACGGCGCAGATCGTCGCCAAATGGCTCCCCAAGTCTTGGCGGACCCCATCCGGACCCTTGGCGCCATCGCTGATCTTGCGGTGGAGCTGGTATTCCAGCAATGCGACCGGCATGTCCTCGACCGAGAGCACGTAATCGACGAAGCCACCGGACGTCGCGCTCTGCGGCATGCCGCTCTTGGCGTGGTGGTCGAACTCGGCCTGACTGAGTGTCAGACGGCCATGCTCCTTGATCGCAGCCACCCCGAGCGCGCCATCGTGGCCGAATCCCGAGAGAATGATGCCGACCGCGCTTTCGGCCTGATCCCGCGCGAGTGAGGCGAGGAACGTGTTGATCGACGTGCGACGTGCGACAAGCGGAGCCGGACGGGTGAGGTGAAGAATTCCGCCGCTGACCGTCAGGATGGCGTCCGGCGGGATGACGTAGACCCGATTTGGGTCGATGGTCGCGCCGTCTTCGGCAAGATGCACCGGCATGGTCGTGTAGCCGCCGACAATCGCGACCAGGGAACTTGCGAAATTGGGGTCGAGGTGCTGGACCAACACAAAGGCCATCCCGGAATCAGCCGGCATGTTCGCGAAGAATGTCTTGAAGGCATCGAGCCCCCCTGCCGACGCGCCAATGCCGACGACCAACTCGGGTCGCTGGCTGGGCACGGCGGCCCGAAGAGCAGCCTCAGGCGCGACGAGCTTACGGCGCCCGTTACTCTCGCCGTGGCTGGTTCCGTGTTCGTGGGATCGGCCTCGTTTAGCTTTCACGGCGAGCCCTGGGATGAGGGGCTCTTTCGCTGAGCCGTTTGGCGTGTTTTCAATCTGGGCGGCGACCATTGTGAGAGCCCGGCGAGTGCGCGGCACGTATCAGCCTTTGGAACCATTCGAGAGGTGTGCCTTCCAGTAGTCGTCCACCTTTTCACTCAGCTTGTCGAACTGGCCTGAGGCGGAAAACTGCTCGTGACCCACTCGCGGAGCGGCGTCCATGGCGGCCTTGGTCGCGTCGAGCACCAACAAATTTATGGCGGCCGGTACTTTGAAATCCTCCCAGGGGACGGGAATGTATTTCTCGTCGATCCCGAAGACGCCGCCGCGGCCGATTACCAAATAGGCGATCTTGCCTGTTTGCGGACTCAAGACGAGGTCATCGACGCTGCCGAGGACCTCGTCTTGCAGATTGCGCACGTCAATGCCGACCAACTCGTCGGACCGGAATGAGGCATTTACGTCGGCGACCGGTCGCGCCGAGGCGATCTGCCGCCGCCGCCAGTTCGGCACGTTCGCCGCCGGTATCCGGCCCTGGCGCATGTCGACCATGTAGCTTTTGTAGGCATCGCGCGTCGCGGAAAGCACGTCCTCACACAGCCGCTGGTGGCCGTGGTGGGCGAGGATGTTGGCGGAGGCTATGAGGGTTCTGACCTCGTAACCCGGTCGCGCCTGCCAGTAGCCGGTCGCCGCCACGCTGGTCGCGACTCCGTTGCTGACTGACGCACTCGCACGCGGAGGAGGAATGGCCGACGCCTGGGAACGGTCTAACAAACCACCGTATCCGTAACCGAGCATCGGATAGCCGTAGCCGTAGCCGGACCCGCCCAGCCAATAGCGTCCTTCTCGATCTGGCGGTCGAAGGCACGCAGATCGCTCAGACACATCGGTGCAGGCTTATTGACGACAGCTCTTTCGTTTCCAGACCGAGTGTTCGCCGTGCCGGTTGCCGTGGCTCCAGCCGCGAACAGCGGAGCGGCAAAGCCAACGTAGAAACACGCTGCCATGGAAGCGGCGCGGGCCGAGCGTTTCATGGGGGCTGTCCTTTGTTGCGGTCTCCTGAACCTGGGTTCAACCGAGATTGTCTGCGGCCGAGACGACGTCTGTAAACGTAACCGTCTCCTCGTCACGCCGATAGGTTCGGAAACTACGCAGATCGGCAACGGACCGTCATTCCCCAGCCCCAGGTGCTAACCCTGGGGATGTCATTTCAAGGATCGGCGTCGCACCTCCGGCCTCGCGAGGGCCCGGGAAGCAAAGAATAACCGGCTAACCGGGAGTTCATCCGGGATCCGGCCTCACGGGTGATCGTGTTCCAACGTGCGCCAAGGACCTGGCGGGCGGCGTCGGTAGTTCGCCAGCCGTGAGTAGTTCCCGGTCCTGTTAATGGCAACCCGGCAATCGCACGTCTGAGGCACCGGGCCTTGGGCAAAGAGAATGAGGCCGGCGCGGAGAGCCCCTATGTATTCCCCGTTTCTGTACGTCATCCCCGTCCTGGTCGTGGTCTTCGTCCTGATCATGTCATCCGTGAAGGTTCTGCGCGAGTATGAGCGGGCAGTGGTCTTCACCCTGGGTCGCTTTCAGCGGATCAAGGGGCCCGGCGTGGTCCTGCTAGTGCCGTTCATTCAGGAATTGGTGCGGGTGGACCTCCGCATCCAGGTCATCGAAATTCCCACTCAAGACGTGATTTCCCGCGACAACGTCTCGATGAAGGTCGACGCGGTGCTCTACTTCCGCGTCGCCGACCCGGAACGGGCGATTATCCAGGTCCAATCGTTCCTGCCCGCCACGAACATGCTCGCTCAGACGACATTGCGCTCAGTGCTAGGGCAGCACGATCTCGATGAGATGCTTTCCGAGCGGAAGAAACTCAGCGTCGACGTTCAGAGCATTCTGGACGCCGAAACCGAGATCTGGGGGATCAAAGTGAGCAATGTCGAGATCAGGACCGTGGAGCTCACGGACAACATGGTTCGAGCGATCGCCAAACAAGCCGAGGCGGAGCGGGACCGACGCGCCAAGGTGATCCATGCGCAAGCTGAGTTCGAAGCCGCGCAGACCCTCACCGACGCCGCGAAAATCCTCGGAGGTGTTCCTGCGGCCATGCAGCTCCGTTACCTGCAAACGCTAACCGAGATCGGGGCGGAACAGAACTCCACCACCATCTTCCCGATGCCGATCGAGATCATCAAGCCATTCCTCGAAATCCTCGAGAAGAAATCCCAGGAGCCTGGCCTTGGCAGCGCCCCGCGTGCGCCGCTCACGCCCGTCCCTATTGACCCAGTCCGTCGAGCGAATTGACCCGGCTGGCGCTCCGGCCAGCAGCGGACACGGTGGCGGCGCAATCCGGCGTTTTCAGGTCGCCGCTTGATGCGCGGGCGCCGTGCACCAGGAGGCGTTAATGACTCGTGATGACTTTGCCCTGCAACACACCGATCTCGACCCGTTTCTGTTCGCGGAGGTTGGAACCGAGCGCAATGGGATGGCATTGACCGTCGTCTCCCTCATCGCGCGAGCGGGCGAGGATCCGTGGAACGAGGCCAAGCGGTTGTCTACCTTGCCTCGGATAGTCGCCATCGACTACCTGGCCGGGGTTATCGCGCGGATGCCGAGGAGCCTGTGGGCTCTCGACGACGCGACAGCCATCTCGACCCGTCTCGTTTCCCTCCTTCCGTCGCGCGCTCATGCTGCGCGCCGGAACGCCGACGGTTCGGGCGGGTGGTTCGCCGTGCCGCCATGGGCGAGAACGTCGCTTCTGTATGCTGCTATGGGCGCATGGCTGGCCATCACCATGATAGCGTTCCACGGCCCGCCGGCCGCGGACCATCATCCAACCGAGCAATTCGGAGCACTTCATCGCCCAGCATCGGATGCACGCCTTGCCGCGACCCCCGTCAAGGCCGAGGGGACAACCCCCCAACATGTATCGGTCCCAGGCCCCACTGGGCCTTGATGACGCATATCAGGTTGCCCCAGTAACGCCGCCGTTGGATCAAGCCTACAATGGGGCCGCAAATGTTCTCAGGAGTGCGCCATGGCTGTCCGCCTACAGCAAATGCATCCCGCTTTCGTACATCTCCCAATCGCGCTGCTGCCGCTCGCGGTTGGTGCCGACCTTCTCGGGTGCGTCACCGGGAACGCATCGCTCCACAATTTCGGACGCAAGGCAATCGGGCTCGCGGCGGTCGGAGCGCTTGGCTCCGCGGTCACCGGGCTCATTGCCGGGGAAGAGGTGAACGTCGAGGGCGTGTCGCACGACATGCTGGTGACGCACCGCAATCTGAACTTCGTCGCCACAGTGGTCGCCTCCTCGATGGCGGTCTGGCGCGCCGAGCACGACCGACCGAACGCCGTGTATCTCGGCGTTGGCGTCGCTGGGGCAGGTGTGTTGGCCTACACCGCCTACCTGGGTGGGAAACTGGTCTATGACATCGGCGTGGGAGTGGAGCCCGCGCATGGGGTGTACCGGACGAACGCGCCAACGTTGCGGGCGGGGCAGGTAGGCGCGTTCTTCGAAACGGCACTGAGTGATCTTCTGCATGGCGTGCAGCATATGATCCAGGAGGTGCGCAAGGGGCAGCTTGTTCCAACCATCGTGGCGTGGTGTGCGAAGCATTGTGGCTCTACCAAGCCGGCAGAGGCCGCGCCAACTTCCGAACCGTGAGGCGCCGATTTCGTGTATGAGCGGCGAGCTGCTGTACAGGTTGATATATCCGTCGAGACCGTCGGGATGGCGGTGCCGCAGTGGACCACCCACCGACGAGGCGCTGCTTGGGCTACTGGCTCGGGGCCAGATACCGCGTTCGGGCCGACCGGTCTCGCCGGTCTTGCCGTCTGAGAATGGCGGCACAGCAGGGCCTCCGGCGTCTGCGTAAGGAGCTGTTCCGTCAATCCTGCGCGGCCAATTCGCCGCCGGCTGCTTGGCGTACGACCGGCGATAGGCGAACTCACGGCTCCGGCTTGCCCAACGCCGCGTCCAGATCTATGTCGAGCTTTTCCAGCATGGCGATCAGGATGGCGTTTTGGTATTCGAGGTGACGCAGGATGATCTCGATCTCCTGCTCCGCCCTGATGTTGACGTCCAGGTCGTGATCGGCGCGGATTTCAGCATGGCAGCCCAGAATATTCTGGCCGACCATGATGAGCGGCATCAGAAGGATGCTGTATCACATTCGAAATAAATAACCAGAACACGAATGCCATCGGTGGATCGAACTGTAGCCGGCGGGGAGCCAGCAGGTTCCAACCCAGCCACGAGATGGTCCAGGAAAAGATCGCGAGAAAAAAGCCCATCGTACCGACGTGAGCGGTGATCCACACTGCCACTTTGTCGAGCCGGCCGAACTTGGTAGCCGCCTCCTTGTTAACGTCCCGCAGCGGCCGCCGAAGCCGCCTGATTTCCTCGAGCGAGGGGGGAGGTTTCAGCGGCGTTGCATCCGATGTGGTGCCCATCAACTGTCCCTAATATTCGATCCGACTGTCAAAACAACTGACCCTGACCCGCGAGGCAAGCTTCCCATACGAACCTCGCTTGGCGGAGCTTAGCGCCTCGACCAAGTCCAACGCCTCTCGGATTGAAACGACCCGGAGGACGGATTTACGGGTGTTCCGATAAGGCTCACCACAGCCGAGCCGGTGAAGGCAAACGCGGCTGAGCTGTCGATGCGAGACTCCTGACAACGCAGGGCACTTTGTCGGCCAACCGTACGATGTCGTCCGGCATCCTCAGATGCGGGAAGCGAGGTTCACCAACCCGTTCTGCCTCAGCTGTAGCCCCCGCGACCAGCTCCAACATGATCACTTGCGGGCGGCCGGGATGCGGGTAGTCTCCGGGCCGCACTTGCGTGGCGGTCACACCGGCGGGGGTCGTCGCGTGCCGGTCAGAGAGGACGGTGTTCGCGGTTTCGATCAGGGAGTGTCCGCCGCCGGGCGGTAAGCGTTTGGTGTGACCCGTCTGGCGGCGTGCGGCGCGGTCAGAGATGTTGCTGCTTCGGGAGCCTCCTTCTGGAGTGTTCCAGAAGGAGGCTGAATGACCGAGGCGGAGATCGTCACGCGCCGGCGGAAGTGGACGGGGGAAGAGAAGGCGGCTCTGCTCGCTGAGGTGGAGGCGGAAGGTGGCCGCGTTGCGATGGTCGCGCGGCGTCATGGGCTATCGGAGAGCCTGCTCTACAACTGGCGATCGGTGGCGAAGGCGGCCATGCCGCCGCAAAGGGCGGAGCCGATGGAGTTCAGGCCGATTGGCGTGATCGGTCGGACAAATGAAGCGCCGCCGGCACTGCTGGTGGCACCTGAGCCGCGGTTGCCGACAGGCGAGCAGCGGGAAGAACGCACCAGCAAGATCGAGATCGCGCTTCCCAATGGCGTGCGGGTGAAGGTCGGTGCATCCGTCAGTGAGAAGGCTCTGTCGCGGGTATTACGTGCCGTGAAGGGCGCGGTGTGATCAGCCTCGCACCTGGCACCAAGGTATTCCTCGCCTGCCGTCCGGTTGATCTGCGCAACGGGTTCGATGGCCTGGCAGCCAAGGCACAGCAGATCATCGGCGCCGACCCGTTCAGTGGTCACCTGTTCCTGTACCGCGGCAAGCGCGGTGACTATTTGAAGGCGCTGTACTGGGACGGCAGCGGTCTGTGCCTGTTCGCCAAGCGGTTGGAGAAGGGCCGCTTCGTATGGCCGCCGATTGTTGATGGCGCGATGACGCTGACGCCGGCGCAATTGGCGCTGCTGATCGAGGCGATGGACTGGCGCAGAACGGTAGCATCGCCGTTGCCGGCGCGGCCAGTGCTGGTCTGACAAGGCAGCAATTCATTGTTGATGATGGTCGGCGAATCGCCGCACCTGCCAAGGCTATCTTATGTCGCTCGCCATGGCTGACCTGCCCGCCGATCCCGAGGCGTTGCGCGCGTTTGCGCTGGCCTGTCAGGCCGAGCTGAAGGCGGCCGAACTTTCGGTTCAGCTGCGAACACTGGAGATCGAGAAGCTGAAGTTCCAGATCGCCAAACTGCGACGCATGCAGTTTGGCCGTTCGTCGGAACGGATCACCCGGCAGATCGAGCAGCTCGCCCTGCAGCTTGAAGAGCTGGAGACCAGCGAGGCCGAGGATATCGTCAAGGCGGCGGCGGAACATCGGCCGCCGCCGCTGCGCCAGCGTGCGACGCCGAAGCGCAAGCCGTTGCCCGAGCACCTGCTGCGGCAGGAGATCGTTCATCAACCTGCGTATTCCGGAGCAAGTCGGCCAGGCATTCCGATTTGATGTCGGCCACTGATTCCGAGGTGATGTCGGCCATTCCGATCTGATGTCGGCCACCCCCTGAGGGGTGGCGTTGCCCGACCGCTGGGCAGGTGAGCGGTCTTCCTCTCGTCAGGGGCGAGAGGGGGACCGATGCCGGCCGAGAGAGTGTCGATGCGACGCGTGCGTGAGATCCTGCGGCTGAAATACGAGTTCGGCGCCTCGGACCGGGCGGTCGCGGTGGCGATCGGTGTCGCCCGTAGCACGGTGCAACTGTGCCTCGCTCGCGTCGCTGCGGCGGGGCTGAACTGGCCGTTGCCGGAGACGCTGACCGACGCGGGGCTCGAGGCGATATTGTTCGCGCCGCTCCGCGGCTCCAAGCCGGGCGGCCGGCACAAGGCGGAGCCGGATTGGACGCTGATCCATCATGAGCTGCGCCGCCCCGGGGTGACGCTGCTGCTGCTCTGGGAGGAATACCGGGCCATCCATACCGACGGCTACGGCTACAGCCGCTGGTGCGAGCTCTACAGGGGGTGGGAGAGCCGCCTGTCGCCGACCATGCGGCAGGCGCATCCCGCGCCGGCGAGCGGCTGTTCGTCGACTACGCCGGGCATACGGTGGAGGTGGTGGACGGCAGCACCGGCGAGCTGCGCGCGGCGCAGGTGTTTGTCGCGGTGCTGGGCGCGTCCAACTACACCTACGCCGAGGCGACTTGGACCCAGGGCCTGCCGGACTGGATTGGTGCGCACGTCCGCGCCCTCGCCTTTCTCGGCGGCGTGCCGCGCCAGATGGTGCCCGACAACCTGCGCGCCGGCGTGCTGCGGGCGAACTGGTATGAACCCGGGATCAATCCAACTTACCGCGATCTGGCGGCGCACTACGGCACCGCGATCTTGCCGACGCGGGTGCGCAGGCCGCGCGACAAAGCCAAGGTCGAAGCTGGTGTGCTGGTGGTGGAACGCTGGATCCTGGCGCGTCTGCGCAATCAGCGGTTCTTCTCCCTGGCCGAGCTCAACGCGGCAATTACGACACTGGTCGCCGATCTCAATGCCCGGCCGATGCGCAAGCTCGGCGTCAGCCGCCGCCAGCTGTTCAAGGAGCTGGACCGGCCGGCGCTGTCGCCGTTGCCGGCGGAGCCCTTCGTCTACGCCGAGTGGCGCATCCGGCGCGTGGCACTCGACTACCATGTCGACATCGACGGGCATTACTACTCGGTACCGCACCGATTGCTGCGCGAGCGGGTCGAGGCCCGCGTCACTGCCCGCACGATCGAGCTGTTCCACAAGGGGGAGCGCGTCGCGGTGCACGTGCGTGGCGGCGTGCGCGGCCGGCACACGACACTGCCGGAGCACATGCCGCGGGCGCATCGGCGGCATGCCGAGTGGACCATTGAGCGCATCGGCCGGGAGGCCGCGGGGATCGGCGCGGCAACGGCGACACTCGCGGCGTTGATCCTGGAGAGCCGGCCGCACCCGGAGCAGGGCTTCCGCGCCTGCCTCGGCATCCTGCGTCTGGTGCGCACCTACGGCCACGACCGGGTGGAGGCGGCCTGTACGCGCGGCCTGGAGATCGGCGCGCGCTCCTACGGCAGCGTGCAGTCGATCCTGCGGCACGGGCTCGACCGTCAGTCCCCCGAGGCGCCGGTCCGAACCGGTGAGCTGCCGCTGGTCCACCCGAACATCCGCGGTTCCGGCTATTACCACTGAGGAGAGCCCCGTTGCTAACCCATCCCACGCTCGACCAACTGCGCCAGCTCGGCTTCGCCGGCATGGCGCGCGCCTTTGAGGAGCTGACCGCCAGCCCGCGCGGCGTCGAGCTCGATCACGCCGAGTGGCTCGGGCTGCTGCTCGACCGCGAGCTCGCCGATCGGCAGGACCGCCGCCTCAAGGCGCGCCTGCGCTATGCCCGGCTGCGCCACCAGGCCGCCGTCGAGGACGTCGACTACCGCACCGCACGTGGCCTGGACCGGGCATTGTTTCAGAAACTTGCCCTGGGCGGCTGGATCGAGGCGAAGCAGAACCTGATCATCGAAGGCCCGACCGGAGTCGGAAAATCGTGGCTTGCCTGTGCCCTCGGCCACAAGGCCTGCCGCGACAACTACTCCGTGCTCTACCAGCGCATCCCGCGTCTGTTCGCCGACCTGGGGCTGGCGCGCGGTGACGGTCGTTACGGCAGGTTGATGCGGGCATTCGGCGGGGTGAAGCTACTGATCCTGGACGACTGGGGGCTCGAGCCGCTCGGCCCGGAACAACGCCGCGACCTGCTCGAGATCGTCGAGGACCGTTATGGCCGCGGCGCCACGCTGCTCACCAGCCAGATCCCAGTGGATCGCTGGCACAACCTCATCGGCGACCCGACCCTGGCCGACGCCATCCTCGACCGGGTCGTCCACAACGCCCACCGCATCCAGTTGCGCGGCAATCGCTGCGAAGAAAGAAAGCTCAGGAGCACGCTATCATGGCTTGACTGATCACCATCGCGATGGAGACATCACACCCGCCCACGGGCACCGCCACCCCGGCCGACATCGATCGGAACAGCCGGCCGACTTCAATCGGAATGGGTGGCCGACTTCAGGCTGGAATCACCGGCCGACATCATCGGAATGCGCAATCAACCTGCGGCTGATGGCGCCTGCGTCTGCCCGGACTGCGGTGGTGGCATGGCGAAGCTCGGCGAGGACGTGACCGAGGTGCTGGACTATGTGCCTGGCCGCTTCCAGGTGATCCGGCATATCCGGCCCAAATACGCCTGCAAGGCGTGCGATGCGATCACCCAGGCACCTGCGCCCGCGATGCCGACACCGCGTGGTCGTGCCACACCGGCGATGCTCGCGCATCTGCTGGTGTCGAAATACTGCGATCACCTGCCGCTCTACCGGCAGAGCGACATCTATGCTCGCGACGGGGTCGATCTCGACCGATCCACGCTGTGCGACTGGGTCGGTCAGGCGGCATGGCTGCTGGCGCCGATTGTCGAGGGGATCAGACGACACGTGTTCGCTGCGGAGAAGATCCACGGCGATGACACCACCGTGCCAGTGCTGTCGCCAGGTCTCGGCCGAACCAAGACCGGGCGGCTCTGGGTGTATGTGCGCGACGATCGACCATTCTGCGGCACGGCGCCGCCGGCGGCCGCCTACTTCTACAGTCCCGATCGTGGTGGCGCGCATCCGGCCGGGCATTTGGCAGGGTTCACCGGCTTCCTTCAGGCCGATGGCTACGCTGGCTTCGAGGCACTCTACGATCAGCGCGCCACCGATCGGAGCCTTCGCACGAACCAGGCGATCACCGAGGTCGCCTGCTGGGCGCATTGCCGGCGCAAGTTCTTCGATGTCTGGAACGGCAAGAAGTCTCCGGTCGCCAAGCAGGCGATCGAGCGCATTGCCACCTTCTACGCCATCGAGGCCAAAGCGCGCTTCGCGCCGACCGATGAGCGGCTGATGCACCGGGCCGATGCCGCGCCGCTGCTCGCCGCGTTCTTCAATTGGGCAGGCAAGGTCGTCACCAGGCTATCGGCCAAGTCAGAGCTGGCCGAGGCATTCCGCTATACGCTGAAGCGGCAGGAGGCATTGTCGCGCTTCCTCACCGACGCAAGGCTCGAGATCGACAACAACATCGCCGAGAACGCCATGCGCGAAATCGCGCTCGGACGGAAGAATTACCTGTTCGCCGGATCAGATGCCGGTGGCGAGCGCGCCGCCGCCATCTACTCCATCCTGCAGACCGTCAAGCTCAATGAGATCAACCCGGAAGCGTATCTGCGCAACACCCTCGACCAGATCGCCAATGGGCACCCGATCAGCCAGATCAACGAACTAATGCCGTGGACGCCCTCAACACCGCCCTGATCCAACGGTCGTCACCAAACGCTTACGCCGGGCATGGCGGCGCGCGCGTTGATCACGGGATTGAGCAGCGCGCTTTCGAGTTGGCTCGGGTCACCGGCCGGCGGACGCCGCGATCCTGGCCAGTCCGCTTAGGCCGCACCTAGGACGGGTCGGTAGCCGAGATATGGCGCAGGTCGGCGAGGCGTAGTCACGCCCGAAGACGCGTCCCACCGGCCATATCGGTTTCCGTCGTTCGCGCTGGAAACCCAGAGCAGCGCGCTAGGCAGGTTGGACGGCGATGTGCCGCCAAGGCGACGATCGAGGTCCAGAACCGGAAGATCGGCCTGGCGTCGAGGCGGCCGCTCCCGGATGTCAAGTTGGTGACTCGCTCGAAGACTGTCGCGGAACGGAGGACAGTGGCGATACTTTCAGGACCACCCGGCCCGATCCGCCTTTTTGTCCGTTGTTCAAAGGCGACGCTGGCATGAACCACATTCGCAATCTGGACACTGTAGCGCTGATGATGATGTGCGCCGCGGCGCCCTGTCTGGCGCAGACGCCCGCGGCGCCGCCGGCGAATTCCAGCACGCCGTCCATCAGCCACAGCACGCCTTCCGAGCGGAATCCGGTGCTGGCCGACAATGGCGATTCGCGCACGAGCAGGGTGGTCGGCTCGGACGTTTACAACGAGCAGGATAAGAAGCCCGGCAGCAAGCTCGACCAGACCGAGCAGCCGCCCTTCCCGAAGCCCTGGCATCGCATGTACCGGGAATAGAAACGACTTGTAATGGGAGCGAAAGGCCAGGCTGCCGTCATCGCCAGCGGCGATATCCCCAATAACCACCCCCTCCGAACAGCAGAAAGAGGATAACAACAATAAGAACGAGTTCCATAGCTTCCTCCCAAACTGGGAAAGCGAATCCTCTGTAGTATGTAGGATCGAAGTACAATTTTACCATTGTCGGAATCTACCATAACGAGCAAATACCTGACATTTGATGCTCGCGCACGACCTTCCAGAGCGGCGGAAGCCCCGCTTCGTTGGCGCGTGGGCTACACAAAACACCTTGCGCGGCAGTCGAACGCTGGCTGTCGTGCCAGTCGAGCTGGACGAACGCTTCGATGAAATCGGAACCTTGGTGCTCAAGCAGTGCCCGCTAACGCACCGCGCCCGGCCGCCGCTACAAGGCGGCAGCGGCGGAGGAAGGCTTCTTGGGCTTGTGCGATGTTCGCCGGATCGCCTCGCCACGCGCTCAGGGTTTCCTCTTGGAGGGCACGAGCAAACGAAAAGCTGAGGCGCCAGGGCAGAGTGCCCCCGTGTCGGCTGATTTCGTCGAGATGCTGGGTCGCCGCGTCCGGCGTCTGGCCACCTGACAGGAACACCACGCCCGGGATCGCTGGCGGCACAACGCGCCGCAGGCAGTCCAGCGTCGCGGTGGCAACCGCCTGCGGATTGTCGGCGCCCGGTGCAGACGCCCCCTGGGTGACCATGTTCGGTTTGAGCAGCATACCCTCCAGGCACACTCCGGCCTGGTAGAGCGCATCGAACACCGCCTCCAAGGTCGCGCGGGTCGCCTCGGATGACCGACTGATGTCATGATCCCCGTCTCTCAGGACCTCCGGCTCAACGATCGGCATGATCCCAGCCTGCTGGCAAATGGAGGCATAGCGGGCGAGGAAGAAGGCATTGCTGTCAATGGCGTAGCGCGACGGCACGCTCCCCGCGCCGATACGCAGCGCGGCCCGCCATTTGGCGAATCGGGCGCCCTGCTCCCGGTAGCCCGTCAGCCGCTTCGCCAAGCCATCCAGTCCCTCGGTCATCGTTTCGTCGGAGCCAGAACGCAAAGGGATCAGCCCGCGGTCCACCTTCACGCCGGGAACGATGCCGACCCGCTCGAGAAGTGCCGGGAACGCTTCGCCGCGGCTGGTTTGTTGTCCGAGCGTTTCCTCGAACATGATGACGCCGCTGATGAATTTCTCGATGCCGCCGGTGGAAAACAGCAGGTCACGGTAGGCCCGTCGCGTCTCCTCCGTTGACGGGATGCCGACGGGCAGGAACCTCTTCGCAATGGAGCCGAGGCTTTCGTCCGCCGCCAGCAGGCCTTTGCCGGGAGCGACCAACGCCGCCGCTGTCGCCTTGCATGCCGATAGGTTTTGGTCCACGACCCGGTCTCCCTTGGTTGTTGCGGCCGACAATTCCTGGAACGGATAGCCAGACGCGGCCGCGACGCCTGGTCTTGCGGGATCCGGATATCCCCTGAGGACGGGCACTCGTCTGGCGATGGTGTACGCAAGCGTCGCGAGTGAGACACGGTAAGATCGCGACGATCTCCCGTTCTAGACGTCCTCCGGGCGATAGATCGTGCCTGCCGGGAGCAACACCGTGACGCTGCCGTCTTTCGCGCCGAGAATGCATCGTTCCAGCGAGTTGAGAAACAATCCGGTCTCCATCACGCCGGCGATCACCTTTAGCTGGCCGTCCAAGATACATGGGTCGAGGATGGGACGGAAGCCGTGACAATCGTAGATCAGATTGCCGCCATCGGTGACGAACGGCGCCCCGCCCGGCACGCGGAGCACCGGTGCGCCGCCCAGCGCAGCGATTCGGCGTGCGGTCGCGACGTGGCCGAAACGCACGACCTCCACCGGCAGCGAGACGTGCGAACCCAAGCGGTCCACCATCTTCGAGAGGTCGACGACCACCACGAAGCGCCGGCTCGCCTGTGCCACGACCTTCTCCCGCAGGAGCGCGCCGCCCGGCCCTTGATCAGGCGCAAGGTGCCGCGTTCCACCTCGTCGGCACCGTTGATCGCCAGATCCAGCGTCTCGAGTGCGGCGCAGTCGCCGAGCGGGATGTCCAGGCCGCCCGCCTGCGCCGCGGCCTGCTCCGAAGTCGGTATGCCGGTGACCCGCAGGCCTTCCCGGCTGATGCGCAGGGCCCAACGCTCCCATGGCGTAGCGCATCGTGGAACTTGTCCCGAGGCCGAGCCGCATGCCATCCTCGACCAAGGCCACGGCGGCTTCGGCGGCGGCAGGCTTTCCCTCATCCGCGCGATGCACCAACCACCCTCCCCTCCCCTCCCCTGCCCTGCCCTGCCCTCGGTGCGTCGTGCGTGAGTGCGTCCGCGTTGTCGCGGGGCGCCGCGCGGGCAGTCCGCGCTCGGGCCACCGTGGAATCGACATGGCTGCTGCGTCACTCCGTCCACGCCCTGTGCTCGCTGCTGTCCGCAACCGCCCTCGCCTCTCATTCTCACCTCGTACCTGGAATCGCCTCTGTCGATGGGAGAATCATGAGGACGTCGCTCGGCGGGCACGGCATGGCGCCTGCTCGGGCGGGGGGTTCGGAAGCTTGGACCGCACCGCCGCGATCCCAATCACGTCGTGCCATCCTCGAACCAGAACGCAGTGAAACCCCAGCGGACACACTCCTCGCCCATGAAGAAACTCGGCTTCGCGTACTCAACGAGCAATTCCACCACCTCGTGTTTCAGGCATTCATCATGGAATCTGTGTAAGACCGCATTCCCGACGTGCTCGACGATGGCGTGGCTGTGCATCGCCAGTTGCGTATCGTAATCAGTCACCTCGTGCGCGATTAGGTGCTCGCTGAACAGGCCTTCAACGACGTCCTGGCCGCCGAACCAATCCGACTTCTGGATGGTGCCTCCCTCACCCACGTTCTCCTGAATGGCGCCGTTGTCGTCTTGCGCGATGCCGGGTTGGCTACGCGGTGGCAACACCTCGCCAATGCAAGCGGCGGCTTGGTCAACCGGCGAGATCTCGAGCCTGTGTTGGTTCAACACACGCGCCGGGCCGGTCGGCGCCCGCGCGTTATAGGCATCCGGCCCGCTCGCAATCTCTCTTACGCGTGGCCTCATTGGCGTTCTCCACGAAACGGCAGCATCGCCGACCGCCATCGGGCTCGTCCGCGCCTAGCGGACCCGGGGTCGGATGGGTGACCGACGCGTTGTCGATCGTGCTCCACACCGCCCTCTCTGATCGGGATGCCCCGCGCGTTGAACCGCGCGATCCTGTTTCAATCCGCCCAGCGCCCGGCGGCCGCCCGGTCCGCGAACCAGAAGGTGTCCCCGCTCGGCCGCAGCCGGCCAGCCGGCACCGTTTCATCGCCGGAGAGGAGGCGGTCAAGAATGGCGCGCTTACCCTCACTCTGAACCAGGAACAGGACGGCGCGGCTGCTCTCCAGTGCCGGATAAGTCAGCGTGATGCGTGTCTCCGGGCGCCCGTGGGCGACGACGCCGACCCAGCGATCACGGAGATCAAGCACAGCCTCATTCGGAAGCAGCGATGCTGTGTGGCCGTCATCGCCGACACCAAGGAAGCACACATCAAACAACGGCCGGGCGGGTGTCGGCGCGTGGCCATTGTGCAGCGCCCTCAATGTGCGTTCGTACTCCGCAGCGGCCTGATCCGGCGTCACGCCGACGGTCGGCACCCGGTGGACGTTCTCCGGCGGCACCGGCGCGCGGGAGAACATGGCCTCCGTCGTCATTCGGGCATTGCTCGCGGGATCGTCCGGCGGCACGAAGCGCTCGTCGCCGAACACGAACTGGGTGCGCGCCCAGGGAAATCGTTCGAGCAATGGCGACGTGGCCAGCACCTTATAGAGCCGCCTGGGTGTAGAGCCGCCAGACAGGCAGACCGTGAAGGCGGTTGCCTGGGCCTCCGCGCGCTCACACAGGAACGCCGCCCCGCCTTGCGCCAGCGCCGCCGCATCGTCGAAAACTCGCAGGGCACCGAAGGCCGGGGTCATGTCGCGTCTCCCTGCAGGATGAACCGTCGCACCGCGTTCGCGAATCCCTCGTTCTCGTTGCTGTCGGTTACCGCGCTCGCCTGCGCCTTCACCTCGTCGCTCGCATTGCCCATGGCGATGGAGAAGCCGCTCTTGCGGAACATCAGCACGTCGTTCGGCTGATCGCCCATGGTGGCGATCTGCTCGGGCGGAATATTCAGATGCTTGGACAGAAACGCCACGACCACGCCCTTGTTCGCCTGCGGGTGGGTGACGTCGAGGTAGTATGGCTGGGACCTCGCGGCGCTCGCCTTGTCGCCGAGAGCTTTTTGTGCGGCCTTCTCGCAAGCGGCGACCAAGTCCAGATCGTCCGAGACGCCGACGACCTTCACTGTTTTCGCCAAATGCGCGTCGGTGAAGCGCGGCACGACCCGGGCGTCGAACTTCACCGTCCAGGCCTCCCGCGCGACGTGCGGCGCGCTCTTGTCGCGGATGAGCCACTCGGTCTCGGTGTACACCCAGGCATCCAGCCCCTGATCCAGGATCAACTTCACCGTTTGCTCGGCGGCCACGGGGTCGAGCGTATGGCTCTCGATGACCGACAAATCGGGATTGACGAACACCCCGCCATTGAAGCCGGCGATGGGGCCGGTCAGCGCGAGTGGCTCGATGAGCATGCTCATCCCACGCGGTGGCCGGCCGCTCGTGATGGCGAAGACGATGCCCGCGTCGCGCATCTCCCGGACCGCCGCCTTGGCCGCCTCGGTCAGCACCTTGTCCTGGGTCACCAGCGCACCGTCCACGTCCGCCAGAAACAGACGAATGCCATGCTGGGCCTTCATTGCTTGTGCTCCCAGGCAGGAGTCACCGGCCGCCAGGCCCGGTTGCCGTCACGCGCCAGCAGTTCATCGGCTGCTTGCGGGCCGTCGCTGCCGGACCCGTAATTGGGGAAGTCCGCCTGTTTCGCCGTCCACGCATCAAGCACAGGTTGGACCACTCGCCAGGCTTGCTCCACCATGTCGGCACGCATGAACAGCGTCGGGTCTCCGATCATCATGTCGTAGAGCAGCGTCTCGTACCCGGCATTCGCCTCTTTCGGGAACCAGTCATTGTAGTGGAAGTCCATGTTAACCGAGGCGAGCTCCATGACCGGCCCCGGGCGCTTGACATCGAACTGCAGAGAGATTCCCTCGCCCGGGGCGATGTGCAGCACCAGCCAGTTGGGCGACAAGGTCTCGACGGGCGTGTCCTGAAACGGCGCGTAGGGCGCCTGCTTGAAGCGGATCGCGATCTCCGTCAGGCGGTGCGACATGTGCTTGCCGGTACGGATGAAGAATGGCACGCCCGCCCAGCGCCAATTGTCGATCTCGAGCTGCATCGCGACATAGGTCTCGACGTTCGAATCGCCCGCGACGTTCGGCTCCTTCCGGTAGGCGTTCACTGGCTTGCCCAGCACCGCGCCGGACCCGTACCTGACCGCGTACCGCCCGGATCGGCTTGACCGAGGGCATCGCGGCGAACACTTCCTCCTTCTTCGTGCGGACTGAGGCGGCATCGAAGCCCGTAGGCGGCTCCATCGCGACCAGCGACAACAACGTGAAGACGTGGTTCGGCACCATGTCACGCAGGGCGCCGGTCACCTCGTAGAACTTGCCGCGCTGCTCGACGCCCACCGTCTCCGCGGCGGTGATTTGCACGTGATCGATCCGCTGTCGATTCCAGATCGGTTCGAACATCCCGTTGGCGAAGCGGAGCGCCATGATGTTCTGCACCGTCTCCTTTCCGAGGAAGTGGTCGATCCGGAAGATCTGATCCTCGCGGAGAGTGCGCAAGATGCGGGCGTTCAGCTCGCGGGCCGAGTCAACGCTATGGCCGAACGGCTTCTCGATTACCACCCGCCGCCAAAATCTGGCCTTGCCGCCCTGTTCCGGCGTCTCCACCAGCTTGGCCTCGCCGAGCTTGTCCACCACCACCCCGAAGAACCGGTCGGCGACGGCGAGGTAGAAGATCACGTTCCCCGCAGTGCCATCCTTGCCCGCTTCCTCCTCCAGATGCGCGCCCAGCTTCCCATACAGACCGGCATCGTTCAGGTCGCCCTGGACGTAAGACATCTTCTCCGCGAGCCGGTTCCACGCGGTCTCGTCGATCTGCTCCAAGTCGAATTCCGCGCCGGCGTTGCCGACGAAGCTCTTCAGCATGTCGTGGAGATGATCGCGCCAGCTCTCGACGGTTCCCTCAGCCCGGTCCACGCCGATCAGCGCGAATTTGTCGGGCAGCACTTTCGTGCGCGAGAGATTGTAGAGCGCCGGCACCACCAGGCGCTTGGTCAGATCGCCACCGGCACCGAAGATCACCATGGCGCAGGGATCGGCCGGACGGGGCTGGCGCCGCGGCGGCGCCGCGATCACCTGGGGTCTCCGAGGCGTCGGGACCGGCGGGTCGCCCGACATGGCGCTACTCCGCCGCCCTGGAAACCGCGGCGGTCGCCTGCGCCTCCGCCGGTTTCCGTTCGGGGTCGATCGGTTCGCCGCCCTCGATGTGGCCACCGAAGCCGAAACGCATGGCCGAAAGCAGCTTCTCTCCGAACGTGTGTTCCTCGCGCGAGCGGAACCGGGCGTAGAGCGCCGCCGACAGCACGTTGGCCGGCACCGCCTCCTCGATCGCTGCCTCGATGGTCCAGCGGCCCTCGCCCGAATCCTGAACGAAGCCGGAGAAGCCCGCGAGTGAGCCATCCTTGGCCAGCGCGGCGGCGGCGAGGTCGAGCAGCCAGGACGAGATGACGCTGCCGCGCCGCCAGACCTCGGCGATCTCGGGCATGTTCAGCGCGATGCGCTCGTCCGCCGGCAAATCCTCGGAGCTCTTCTTGCGCAGAATGTCGAAACCCTCGGCATAGGCCGCCATCATTCCGTACTCGATGCCGTTATGCACCATCTTCACGAAGTGCCCGGCGCCATTCGGCCCGGCATGAATGTAGCCATGCTCGGCCCTCGGATCGTGCTCCTCCCAGCCCGGGGTGCGCGGGACGTCGCCCAGGCCGGGAGCGAGGGCCGAGAAGACCGGATCGAGGTGATCCACGACATCTTTCGCGCCGCCGATCATCATGCAGTAGCCGCGCTGCATGCCCCAGACGCCGCCGGACGTGCCGCAATCGATGTAGCGGATGCGCTTCTCGGCCAGTTTTCTCGCGCGACGGATGTCGTCCTTGTAGTAAGAATTGCCGCCGTCGATGACGATGTCGTCCGGCGCCAACATGGCGGCGAGATGCTCGACGGTTTCTTCCGTGACCCGGCCGGCGGGCAACATCACCCAGACCACACGCGGCTTCTCACCGAGCGCCTTCGCCACCGCCTCCAGCGAGCCGACAGCCGTGGCGCCCTCCTTTGCCAGCTCCTCACGCGGCTTGGCGTTCGCGTCGAATACCACGCACCGGTGGCCCGCTTTCATCAGGCGTCGAGAGATGTTGCCGCCCATGTGCCCGAGGCCGATCACGCCGATCTGCATTTGGTCCACTCCTTCCGAGGGCATCCCTACTGGAGCGCCGCGTCCACCGCGCGAGCCAATTCCACCAGCCCCGTGTCCACATCCTTAAGGTGGATGCGGAGCGCGCGTCGCCCGCGTTCCACCAGCACATCGAGGTCGCCGCGCGCTTGCGCCGCCTTCACCACGCCGAAGCTGTAGGAATGGCCAGGTACGTCGATATCGGCCGGATCGTCGCAGGTGATCTGCAGGAACACGCCGGAATTCGGCCCGCCCTTGTACGCCTGCCCGGTCGAGTGCTGGAAACGTGGCCCGAAGCCGAGACACGTCGCGGCGCGGGTCTTGTCTCGAATACGTGTGCGCATCGCGGTCAGCGCTTGTGTATGCGCCGCGTCGCGCTGGATGTAGGCGAGCAGCGCCACGTAGTCGCTCCCCTTCCCGCCGGCGTGGACACGGCCGAGATGGCTCCTCAGATAGCCGGCCAGCGTGTTGTGCTGGCCGAGTTCGCCCGCGTTGCGCGGATCCGCGTAGAGGGCCAGGCCGTTCTCGCGGAACACCGGCTCCTCCTTGGGCAGGGTGTGCGACTTCTCGTATTCGTCGGTTAGTGCGCGCGCCTTGTCCTTGCTTGCCTCGACGTCCGGCTGGTCGAACGGGTCGATGCCGATGATGGAACCAGCAACGGCGGTGGCGATCTCCCAGCGGAAGAATTCCTGGCTGATATGCCACGTGTCGCGCAGGCGGATCCGTACCACCGGATGGCCGGCCTGCTCCAGCGCATCCAATGCCCGACGCTCGGACGGATCCAGATGCCCGGCCAGCTCCAGATAGGCGAAGAACCGGTCGTTGGCGTAGTGGTCCGGCGTGGTGAGCGGCTCCCCCGCGAGTGGGATCAGTCCACGCCCCTGCTTGCCCGTGCTCTCCGCCAGAAGCTGCTCCAGCCAGGCGCCGAGATCGCCTATGCGAGGTGAGGAAATGATCGTGACCTTGTCGCGGCCGAACCGCGTCGCCGCGACGCCCATCGCGACCCCGAGTTGTACGCCCGGGTTCTCTTCAGGCGGAACATCGGGGCCACAGGACCGCATCATCGGCTGCGTCGTCCTCAGCAGGCGTTCGTAGTCCAGTCCGATGGAAGCGGCTGGAACCAGGCCGAACTTCGACAGCACCGAATAACGCCCCCCGATCGAGGGCACGCCATGAAAGATGTGCGCGAATTGGAGCTGCTTCGCCTTGCGTTCCAGTGGCGAGCCAGGATCGGTCACCGCGGCGAAATGCGTGCCGACGTCGCGTGCTCCCACGACCGAGCGGACGCGGTCGAAAAAGTATGCCAGAAAGATGTTGGGTTCGAGGGTGCTGCCGGATTTGGAGGAGACGATGAACATCGTCTTGGGTAGGTCGACCGCGTGCTCGATCGCCTTGATCTGCATGGGATCGGTGCTGTCCAGCATATGAAAGCGCGGCCAGCCCAAGGCGAATTGCTCGTTGAAAGTCTCTCCCAACACTTCGGGACCCAGGCTTGAGCCACCCATCCCGAGCAGGACGACGTCGGTAAACCCAGCCGATTTCACCGCCTTCGCAAAACCGCGCAGCTGGTCCAGATCGGCCAGTTCCTGGTCCACGACGCGCAGCCAACCAACCCATTTGTCTTCGTCGGTCCCGGCCCACAGCAACTTGTCCCCGGCCCAGAGTCGCCGCACGAGTCCGCTGGCGCGCCAGGCCTCCATCTCGTCTTCGAAAGCCTTCTTCATCTCCGGGGAGCCGGGCCGCACCTCGAAACTGGGGCTGCCGCCCTCAACCAAGGTGCGGCGGCGGCGGGCAATGGTGCCAAACAGTTTGTCGAACGCGTCGGCGAACTGGCTGCACCCCTTCCTTCACCAACTGTCCTGTTACCTCGCTCAGCGAAATCCCGTGCCGCTCCAACTCGTCCAGCGTCGCGCGCGCGCCGTCCAGGTCCTGCTCGATCGCGTCCGCCTTCACCTCGCCGTGATCGCGGAACGCGTCCATCGTCGCCGGCGGGATGGTGTCCACGGTGTCGCGGCCAATGAGCGCCTCGACATACATCGTGTCCTTGTAAGCCGGGCTCTTCGTGCTGGTGGACGCCCAGAGCAGGCGTTGCGTCTTGGCCCCCGAGGCCGCCAACGCCTGCCAACGCGGGCCCGCGAACAGCGCCTTGTAGCGCGAGTAGGCGATTTTCGCATTGGCGATTCCCGCCTTGCCGCGCAGCCGGTCCGCCACCTGCTTGTCGCCGAGCTGCTCGAGCCGCTTGTCGATCGCGACGTCGATGCGGCTGACGAAGATGCTGGCGACGCTGCCGATCCTGGAGACGTCCCCACCGCTGCGCTTCAGATCCTCGAGCCCGCTGATGTAAGCGTCCACCACCTGCTCGTAGACGTCGACGGCGAAGAGCAGCGTGATGTTGATGTTGAGCCCGCGCCCGATCAATTGACGGATGGCGGGAATGCCGGCCGGGGTGGCCGGCACCTTCACCATCAGATTGGGACGATCCACCGCCGCCCATAGCCGCACAGCCTCGCCCACCGTGGCGTTGGTGTCGTTGGCCAGGTAGGGCGAGCACTCGAGGCTGATATAGCCGTCCCGGCCGAGGGTCTGATCGTAGACCTGGCGCAACACGTCGGCGCCAGCGCGGATATCGGCGATCGCCAGATGCTCGTAGATCGCGGTTATGCCGTGGTCCGCCTCCGCCTGGAACTGCTTCAGCGCGTCCGAGTACTCCTCGGTCTCGCCGATGGCCTTCTCGAAGATCGAAGGGTTCGAGGTAACACCCTTGAGGCCGTCGTGCTCGACCAGGTCGCGCAACCCGCCGGTGGCGATCAAACTGCGCTTCAGATAATCCAGCCAGGGCGACTGACCGCACGCTTCGAGCTGCTTGAGCGGATTCATTCTGCCGTCTCCCGGAGTTGCGTGGGCTGCCGCTTCGCCGCGCCAACAGCTTTTCGTGGATGAAGCCGGACCCTCGCCCACCACGGCAGATCGGGCGACGCCCTGCGACATCCGGAGTGGCACCATATGCCGCGCCGTGTTCGCGGCGGCAGACCCGGAAACTACTCAGGCTCGCACGACGATAGCTCCAGTATCCGGGATGGCGTCCTCGCGGGCTCTCTGATCGGCCGGGCCCGTGACCACGCCGCGTGATCACGACAGACAGACCAAGCCGACCCAGGGCGGCGCTTTTTTGTCTGCTGCTTGTCCGCCGCCGGTTCAGGAACGTACCACCGGTTTAGGAACGCGCCGAAGGATTATCCGGCTCATGTGTCAGCGGGCGGGGTGGGTGCGGCCTCTTTCTTGACGACGCGGAGCACCGGCCCAGGCAGGAGTTCGTGCTCCTCGCCGGCTACAATCAGCTTCAACGCTTTTCCCTCTTCCAGCGTTGCGCTGAGTAGATTCCCCTGCTGCTCGATCCGAACCTTGATTCGGCGGCCGCGCCATTGGACGCAAAACCCCAAGCTGCTCCAGCTTGCGGGCAGCTGCGGCGTGAAAGCCATTGCGTCGTCCAGCAGCGAGAGCCCTGCGAAGCCGAACACCACCACCTGCCATAAGCCGCCGAGAGCCGCGATATGCACTCCGCCCGCGCTCCGTGCGGCGGGGTCCGCCAGGTCAATGGACGCGGCTTCGCGGAAATAGTGCAGCGCGAGTTCGGTATCGCCAAATCGAGCGGCGACCAGCGCGTGCATGGCAGGGCTGAGCGAGCTGGCGTGATCACAGCGCGGCTCATAATACCGGAAATTCGCGAGCATGCTCTGTCGATCGAATTCTTCTGGGAGCAACGCCATCAGCGCCACGACGTCGGCCTGCTTGATCACCTGAGATCGCTGCGTCCGCTCCCGACCCAGCACGACATCCATCGATGTCGCGCGGCCCGCGTACTGCGCGAGGTCGATGTCGTCGAGCTTGAAGAAGCCGGCAAACTGCTCGATCAGTCCGGTTCGGGCGTCGAGCCCGGTCGCGAGCGTCTCAGCGGCCCTTCCCCATTCTTCCAGTTCCGCGTCGTCGAGTGCGAGACGGCCCGCGACATCGGCCCAGCGCTCGGGCCACCGCGCACGCAGCAACGCCGCGACCTCGGTCCCACGCCGGATGTTCCACCGCGCCATCACGTTGGTGAAAGCGTTGTCGTCAATGTGCGTGTGGTACTCATCTGGCCCCTCGACGCCGCGGATATGACGCTGGCCGTCCGCTTCAGGCTGCGCGCGGCTGGTCCAGAATCGCGCGGTCTCGAAGAGGATCTCGGCCCCCGCATCGAGCAGGAATCCGTCATCCCCAGTTGCGCGCCAATAGTGCCACACCGCATAGGCGACGTCGGCACTGATATGTTCCTCCTCCTTCCCGCTAAGTACCTGAACAGTCGCGCCGTCGGCGCTGATGACCTCGTCGGGAGTGCTCTCCTCGCCATCTGCCGCGGATTCCCAGGCATAGAAGGCGCCTCGCCAACCCATCCGCGCCGCCTTGGCCCGTGCGCCGGCCAATGTGTGGTAGCGATACATGAGCAACGACCTGGCCGCTTCCGGCCAGGTCAGGGTGTAGAAGGGCAACAGGAATATCTCGGTGTCCCAGAACACGTGGCCACGATACTCGTCGCCGGTCAGCGCCCGGGCACCGATGGAAACGCGCTCATCAGCCGGGTTCGCCGCGCTGTTCAGATGGTAAGCCGCAAATCGGAGCGCCTGTTGTGCCGCCGTGTCGCCGTCGACCTCGACGTCACTGCAACGCCAACGCTTGTCCCAGGCCGCTTCGTGCTGCTTGGTCACCGCGCGCCAGCCGAGCCGTCGCGCGTTCCCGAGTGTTTCCTGCGCGACCGGGCCAGGATCGTCGCCGACGTTATCGCCGCGTGCGAAGCCAACCAGCCGCTCGAAGCAGGCTATCTGCCCACGTGTGGACCTCCAACGCCACTGCCATCTACGTTTGTCGAGCACTTTCGGCGCAAGAGCGCGGCCGTCGAGTTTCAGGGCTATCGCGGTTGCCATCGCGAGGCTCTTTCCAGAGTGCCTGGTACGCCAGACGCCGAGCTCAGGCGCGAGACGCATGGGCTCCAGCGCCCTGCCTGGGACCACGCACGACGCTTCCAGCGTGATCTCGGCAGTCCCGCCGAATTCAAGACGGAGGAGCTGTAGTCCGACTCCGCGGCTGACGAGCGAGACCAGTCGGAGCGAGTGCATCCGGGCGACCGCGCCATCGGCCTCCGGAGCGTGCCACCTGCTGAGCAGCGCGCCGCGCTTCATATCGAGTGTCCGACAATACGAGGTCATGTCGGCAGGGCGTTGGAGCAGCGGCTCGCCATTCACCAGGATGGTGACTCTCACCCAGTCTGGCGCCGGCACCAGAGCCGGTCTGCGCGGCATGATATTCGGGGTGTCGAAAAGTCCGGCCACGTACGTGCGCGGCCAGGTCACCCAGACATGCTCGTCGCTTATCGTCGGAACACCTCGAACCCCGAGGAAGCCGTTGCCGACGGTAAAACGGGACTCAATCCCCCGCTCGCGCAGAGGGTCGTAGCCGTGCTCCTGAACCACCCAGGCGGGATCAGCGGCAAATTCCAGTATGTCGTCCATTGGCCGCCCCGCTCAGATCGGCCGACGACGGAGGTGCCGACTCGCCAGTTCGTCGACAGCGACCTCATCGAGGTTGTTGACGACCAGGTCGGCGCCGGCTGCCCTAAGCAGGGCCGCGTCATGAACCCGGGCAACTCCCAAGGCCCTCATCCCGCCCGCGCGGGCCGCCTTGATGCCGGCCGGCGCATCCTCAACCACGAAGCAGCGTCCTGGCGCCGATCCCCAGCTCCGAGGCAGCAAGGAGGAAGATCTCCGGGTCCGGCTTACCGTGCCGCAGGTCGCGACCACAAACATTGACGCTGAAAACGCCGAGCAGGTTCTCTCCGGAGCCGAGTCGGATGAGCTGCATCATCCGGTTGGCGTTCTTGGACGACGATGCAACCGCCATTCGCAGCCCCAGAGTTCTGACGATGTGGACGAAGCGGATTGCGTCGGGGAAGGCTGTGAAGCTCCTGGTTGCTATCAACTCCTCAAGCCGCTTCTGTTTTCGCTCGGCATAAGTAACCGCCTGCCTCTCGGCGTTCGGCACACCCAACTGTTCCAGAGCGGCACGCGCACCGCTGAGGCGTGGCTTGCCCGCGACATACTTTTGGTAGATTTCAGTAGTGAAGCGGCCCGGCGCGGCGAAGCCACGAAGAGCCTCTCGCCAAGCGCGCTCGTGCGGTGAGGCAAGAAGGACGCCGTCAACGTCGAAGATCGCCGCGTCGAGCGTCGCGTGCCCCTCGCATCCGCTTCCTTCCGACTTGTCGGATCGGGCAGGGTCCACGGCGGTCTCCTCAAATTCTCCCATAAACCGAACGCTCTCCCGTCCTGACCATTCGGCCGCCCGAACACTCTCACCGCGCGAGGTGACGGCCACCGGCGGGCACCGGGCCGCGCCGATAGTGGCGTGCCGACGTGACTGCCTCCCATAAACGGGACGCCGGGCCGACCTCCGGCTCGCCACTGGTCTTCTCCATCCAGGAAGGCACCGCGACCCGGTCGCGGTAGGCCCGCGGAACGCTGTGCAGCAGTATTGTAGGCGCGCCTGCGCCATCATGGCGGAATCGGGCCGGCGACGGCAGACCCGGAAACTACTCAGGCCAACTCCGCGCGATCGCGACACCGCATGGCGCACGGGCCGCCAACGCGATCTCGGGATCGATCGCGCACGGTATCCCCGCGCGCCGACCGCCAGGTTTCCAGTACGTCCCGTGGGCGCTCACGAACGCCGCCGGCTGAGTAGTTTCCGAGGCTTCGCAGGCCATCCGCCCGAAACTATCAACACGCGAATAGGGGCGAGGACGGAACCGTCGAGGGCATCGACCGAGGGCTCCGATCCAGAAGCTGGCGTTAGCTCGTAGCACTGAAAACGCATTCGGCGCGAGGACGATGGAAAAGACAGCTCTCGTTTGGCCGCTGGTTGTTTACTCCGCCGCCGTTGTCGCCCTGGTCGGCACCATGACCGGGCTCTCTTACGTCTTGGGGCAAAGACACACGAGCAAGGCGACGGTCCAGCCGTTCGAGTCCGGGATCGTCACAGTCGGATACGCGCGGTTCCGCTTTCCCGTGAAGTTCTACCTCGTCGCGATGTTTTTCGTGATCTTCGACCTCGAGACGGTCTTCATATTCGCCTGGGCCATCGCCTTCCGCGAAGTCGGTTGGGCCGGATATATCGAGATGCTGGTGTTCGTCGGGGTCCTCGTCGCGGCCCTGATCTATCTATGGCGACTGGGGGCCCTGGACTGGCGACCACGGGGGGCGAACCTTCGCTCCTTCCGCCGGAGTTGACCGGCATGCCCTGGTGGTTGAGCAGGCCAGAGACCAAAGCACCGGACGGTGAAACCGGCTTCTCGTTCGAGGAAGCGATCCGACGATCCCTGATCCTGACGCGGCTGCAGGATATCGTCTCCTGGGGACAAAAGAATTCCATCTGGCCGCTGAACTTCGGTCTTTCCTGCTGCTACGTCGAGATGGCGACCGCGTTCACCAGCAAATACGACATCGCGCGTTTCGGCGCGGAGGTACTCCGCGCCACCCCGCGCGAAGCCGACCTGATCGTCATCTCGGGCACGGTGTTCCTCAAGATGGCCCCCGTCATCAAGCGCCTCTACGACCAGATGATGGAACCTCGCTGGGTTATCTCGATGGGTTCCTGCGCGAATTCGGGCGGAATGTACGACATTTACAGCGTCGTGCAGGGTGTCGACAGCTTTCTCCCGGTCGACGTCTACGTCCCCGGCTGCCCACCGCGCCCGGATGTTCTGCTCGAGGGCCTCATCCTCCTGCAGCAGGCGATCGGCAAGGAACGCCGCCCATTGAGCTGGACGATCGGAGCGCAGGGCGTGCAACGCCCGGCCCATCCGAGCCTGCGCGATCTCAAACGGCCGGAACGGCAACGATCCACGGACCTGCGCAGTCCGGATGGTGTCTAGAACGATGCTCGATGATCTCCCTGGCGTGGAGACCGCTTCGACCGTGGTGCGCGAACTGGCGGACCATCTTGGCGCGGCTACTTTCGTGTCGCAGCAAACCCACGACGGAATCCCGACGCTCTGGGTCGCAAGCGACGATGCACACCGCGTTCTGGACTTTCTCAAAGCGGGAATCGAGCGGCCGTACCGCACGCTCTTCGACCTTACCGCCATCGACGAGCGCCAGCGCTCCCACAGAGAGGGCCAGCCGGCGAGCGATTTCACCGTCGTTTATCACCTGCTCTCCTACGAGCGGAACGCGGATGTTCGCATCAAGGTGGCGCTCCTCGGTGCGGCATGTTCGCTCGCCACCGTGACGGATCTCTGGCCTGCCGCGGACTGGTACGAGTGCGAGGTCTGGGACATGTTCGGCATCGGCTTCGAGGGCCACCCGCATTTGCGGCGCATCCTGATGCCGCCGACCTGGCAAGGCCACCCGCTGCGGAAGGACCATCCGGCCCGGGCGACGGAAGCGGGCCTGTTCGAACTGCCGCCCGCGAAGGAGGACATCGAACAGGAGGCGCTGCGGTTCAGGCCCGAGGACTGGGGATTGCAGCGGCGCGGCGAGACCGACGAGTTCATGTTCCTCAACCTGGGTCCGCACCACCCGAGCGTGCATGGCGTGTTTCGCATCGTACTCCAGCTCGACGGCGAGGACATCGTCAACGCGGTTCCGGATATCGGCTATCACCATCGCGGCGCCGAGAAGATGGGCGAGCGCCAGTCCTGGCACACCTACATCCCCTATACCGATCGCATCGATTATCTCGGCGGGGTGATGAACAACCTGCCGTACGTGCTCGCGGTCGAGAAGCTGGCCGGGATCGAGGTGCCGGATCGGGTGAAGGTGATCCGCGTCATGCTGGCGGAGCTGTTCCGGATCATCAGCCACCTGGTGTTCTACGGCACCATGGCCCAGGATGTCGGCGCCATGTCGCCGGTGTTCTTCATGTTCACCGACCGCGAGCGCGCCTTCGAGATCATCGAGGCCATCTGCGGATTCCGCATGCATCCGAGCTGGTTCCGCATCGGCGGCCTGGCGCAGGACCTGCCGCGCGGATGGGACCGGCTGGTCCGCGAGTTCCTCGACTACATGCCGGCGCGGCTGAACGAGTACGACAAGCTCGTCATGAACAACCGCATCTTCAAGCCGCGCACCCAAGGGGTCGGCGCCTACAGCCTGGACGAGGCGATCGATTGGGGCGCCACCGGCCCCGGTCTCAGGGCCTGTGGGTTCGAGTGGGATTACCGCAAGAAGCGGCCCTATTCGGGCTACGAGCAATTCGAGTTCGACATCCCCACGGGACGTCATGGCGACTGCTATGATCGCACCGCCGTCCGTGTCGAGGAGATGCGGCAAAGCCTGCGCATCGTCGGACAATGCCTCAAGAATATGCCGGAAGGGTCCTACAAGGCGCGGCATCCGCTGACGACGCCGCCGCTCAAGGACCATACGATGCACGACATCGAGACCCTCATCACGCACTTCCTCAATGTGAGCTGGGGACCGGTCATCCCTCCGGGCGAGGCCAGCGTCTGCATCGAGGCCACCAAGGGCCTGAACAGCTACTACCTGATCAGCGACGGCGACACGATGTCCTACCGGACCCGCATCCGGACGCCTTCGTTCCCGCACCTGCAGATGATCCCGCTGATGTGCCGCGGCTCGATGGTGCCTGACCTGATCGCGATCTTCGGCAGCATCGACTTCGTGATGGCCGATGTCGACCGCTGAAGGCACCGACCGGCTGACGCCGGCCGAGAGCGCAGGAGATCGCGGCCCTCGCCGGCCATTACGAGAGCCGGCGCGGTGCCTGCATCGAGGCGCTTCGGATCGTGCAGCGGGCGCATCGCTGGATATCGGACGAGCATCTGCGCGAGATGGCGCGCCTCCTCGAGATGTCGCCCGACGAGCTGGATGGCGTCGCGACCTTCTACAACCTGATCTTCCGCCGGCCGGTCGGCCGTCAGGTGATCCTGGTTTGCGACAGCGTCTCCTGCTGGATCATGGGCTACGAGGCGCTGCGGGACGCATCCAGGCCCGGCTCGGAATCCGCCGGGCAGAAACCACCGCCGACGGCCGCTTCACCGTTCTGCCGATCGTCTGCCTCGGCGCCTGCGACCACGCGCCGGCGATCATGGTCGACGACGAGCTCCACGGCGATCTCGATCCGGACCACTCGATCGGGTTCTCGAGAGATACCCATGAGCGGCGAGGCGATGGAGCGCCCGCTCACCCGGAATATCCGGCCCGGCGACGAGCCCTTGTGGATCGAAGCGTATAAGCGCGCCGGCGGCTACGCGGCGGTGCGCAAGGCGCTCGGCGGCATGACGCCGCAGGAGGTGATCGACGAGGTGACGGCGTCCAAGCTGCGCGGGCGCGGCGGCGCCGGCTTTCCGACCGGCCAGAAATGGAGCTTGGAGCGTTCCGCCGACAACGCCTCGCCGCGCAAATATCTGGTCGTCAACGCCGACGAGATGGAGCCGGGCACCTTCAAGGACCGGCTGCTGATCGAAGGCGACCCGCACCAGCTGATCGAGGCACCATCGTCAGCGCCTACGCGATCAGGCGAACGTCGCCTACATCTTCCTCCGCGGCGAATACACGCTTGCCGGCCGGCGCCTGCAGCGCGCGATCGCCGAAGCGAACGCCGAGGGCTATCTCGGCAAGAACATTCTCGGCTCCGGCTTTGACCTGGACCTGCATCTGCATCGCAGCGCCGGGCGCTATATCTGCGGCGAGGAGACCGCGCTGCTCACGGCGCTGGAAGGAAAGCGCGCGATCCCCCGGGCGAAGCCGCCCTACCCGCAGGTCAGCGGGCTGTGGGGCAAGCCCACCGTCGTCAACAATGTCGAGACCCTGGGCAACGTGCCGCACATCGTCAATCGCGGCGCAGCCTGGTTCCGCGGCCTGGCGCATGGCGAAGACGGCGGCACCAAGATCTATGGCGCCAGCGGCCGCGTGAAGCGCCCGGGAGCCTGGGAGCTGCCGATGGGCACGACCGTTCGCGAAATCCTCGAGGAGCATGCCGGCGGCATGCGCGAGGGCTATGCCCTGCGTGCCCTTCTGCCGGGCGGCGCCTCGACCCGTTCCTCGCCGAGGAGCATCTCGACGTCGCCATGGATTTCGGCTCCGTCGAGAAGGCCGGCAGCCGGCTCGGCACGGGCACGATGATCATCGTCGATGACAAGACCTGCCCGGTCGGGATGCTGCACAATCTCGAGCATTTCTTCGCCCAGGAATCCTGCGGCTGGTGCACGCCCTGTCGGGATGGCCTGCCGTGGGTGGAGCGGCTCCTGGCGGCGATCGAGGCCGGCAAGGGCGAGGCTGCGCGACATCGAGATCCTCGCCATGCACGCCGACTTCCTCGGCCCCGGCCGCACCTTCTGCGCGCTCGCGCCCGGCGCCATGGAGCCGCTCGGAAGCGGCTTGAAATGCTTCCGCGAAGAGTTCGAGCGCCATATCGACTCAAGCGCTGTCCCTGGAGGTAGCGGATGCCGACGATCACCATCGACGGCAAGACCTACGAGGTGACGGCGGGGAACAATCTGCTCCACGCCTGCCTCTCCTTGGGCTTCGACCTTCCGTATTTCTGCTGGCATCCGGCGATGGGCTCGGTCGGCGCCTGCCGGCAATGCGCGGTGAAGCAATTCCACGGCGACGACGACCAGCACGGGCGGCTCGTCATGGCGTGCATGACCGCGGCCGACGATCGCGCCCGCATCTCGATCGCTGACCCCGAGGCGGTGAATTCCGCGCCAGCGTCATCGAATGGCTGATGACCAACCATCCGCATGACTGCCCGGTCTGCGAGGAGGGCGGCGAATGCCACCTGCAGGACATGACGGTGATGACCGGGCATGCCTACCGCCGCTACCGGTTCAACAAGCGGACCCACCGCAACCAGTATCTGGGACCCTTCATCACCCACGAGATGAACCGCTGCATCGCCTGCTACCGCTGCATCCGCTTCTATCGCGACTATGCCGGCGGGCGCGATTTCGACGTCTTCGCCGCTCACAATCACGTCTATTTCGGGCGCCATGAGGATGGCGTCCTGGAAAGCGATTTCAGCGGCAATCTTGGCCGAGGTCTGCCCGACCGGCGTCTTCGACGACAAGACGCTCGCGGAGTTCTACGACCGCAAATGGGACCTGCGCGGCACCCCGTCGGTCTGCGTCCATTGCGGGCTCGGCTGCAACACGACGCCGAACGAGCGCTACGGCAAGGTCGCGCCGCATCCTCAACCGCTACAACGGCGAGGTGAACGGCTACTTCCTGTGCGATCGCGGCCGGTTCGGCTACGGCTTCGTCAACAGCGATCAACGCATCCGCCAGCCCTTGCTGCGGGTCAGCCGCGACGATGCGCTCGCGCAGGCGATCGAAGGACGAGGCGCTGGGCCGCCTGGCGGAGGTCCTGTCCCACGGCGCAAGGCGATCGGGATCGGCTCGCCGCGCGCCTCGCTCGAGGCCAATTTCGCGCTGCGCGAGTTGGTCGGCGCCGAACGCTTCCATCTCGGCGTGTCGGAGACCGAGCAGGCGCTGCTCGCGCTGATCGTGGACATCCTGCGGAACGGCCCGGCACGCAGTCCGTCGCTCAAGGATGCCGAGCAGGCCGATGCGGTGCTGGTGCTCGGCGAGGACGTGCCCGAGACCGCGCCCCGGCTCGCCTTGAGCCTCCGCCAGGCGGTCCGCCAGAAATCCTTCGAGATCGCGGAGCAAGCTCGAGATCCCGCGTTGGCAGGATGCCGGCGTGCGCAACGCGGCACCGCATGAACGGAGTCCGCTCTTCATCGCCACTCCGGACGCGACGCGGCTCGACGACGTGGCGACCCGAACCTTCCGCGCCGCGCCCGACGACATCGCGCGGCTCGGCTTCGCCGTGGCGCATGAGATCGACCCAGCGGCACCCGCCGTCACGGGGCTGCCGGCGGACACGGGCGCGCTCGTGCGGCGACATCGCGTGCGCGCTCAAGGAGGCGAAGCGCCCGCTCGTCGTGGCCGGCACCGGCTGCGCCAGTGCGGCGGTGATCCAGGCGGCGGCCAATGTCGCCTGGGCCCTGTGCGGCGCCGGTCATGCCGCGGAGCTGTGCCTGACAGTGCCGGAGTGCAACAGCCTGGGTCTCGGCCTGATCGGCGGCGGGACGCTGGCCGACGCGTTTCAGGCCGTCGAGCAGGGCGCGCGGAGGTGGTCATCGTGCTCGAAAACGACCTCTACCGGCGCGCCGAGCGCGCGAGGGTCGACCGCTGCTTCGCCCGCGCGCGCCACTTCATCGTCCTCGACCATCTGCTGCACGATACCGCTCGCCGGGCGGAGATCGTGCTGCCCGCCGGGACCTTCGCCGAGGCCGACGGGACGCTGGTGAGCAACGAAGGCCGGGCGCAGCGCTTCTTCCAGCTTCTCGTGCCGGACGGCGCAATCCAGGAGAGCTGGCGCTGGCTGCGCGATGCCTTGCATGCGACAGGCCGTGCGCCCGAGCTACCTGGGCGCGGATGGACGACGTCACCGCCGCATGCGCCAAGGCGCTGCCGGCGCTCGCAGCGATCCCGCAGGCGGCGCCGACCGCGGATTTTCGCGTCGACGGCGCCAAGATCAGCCGCGAGCCGCACCGATACAGCGGCCGGACCGCCATCCATGCAGCCATGACGGTGCACGAGCCCAAGCCGCCCGACGATCCCGACACGCCGTTCTCGTACACCATGGAGGGATACTACGGGCCCGCCCACTGCCCTCCTCGCTCATTCCCTATTTCTGGGCTCCGGCGTGGAATTCCGTGCGGGCGGTCAACAAGTTCCAGGACGAGGTCGGCGGCCCGTTGCGGGGCGGCGATCCCGGCATCCGCCTCATCGAGCCATCGCCTGGCGCGGCGACCGCGCTATTTTACGACGTGCCCGCGGCTTTCGCCACGCGGCGCGGCGAGTGGCTGATCCTGCCGCTGCACGAGATCTTCGGCAGCGAGGAACTGAGCCGCTTGGCCCCGGCCGTCGCCGAGCGCGTCCCGTCGCCCTATCTCGCGTTGAACGCGCAGGATGCGGCCGGTCTTGGCGTCGCCGACGGAGCCATGGTCGCGGTCAGCCTTGGCGGGGACGTGTCGCGCCTGCCTGTCAGAGTGCGGCCAGGCTTGCCCGCCGGCGTCGCCGGAATGGCGATCGGGCTCTCGGGATCGGTCGGCACTGGCTTGCCCGCGTGGGGCAAGGTGACGGCGGCCGGCGACGCCGACGCGGGTAACACCGGCCATGAGTGAACTCGCCCGCGGGATCGCGAATGCCTTCGGCATCCTGATCGTGCTGGTCGGCTTCGCTGCCTTCCTGACCTGGATCGAGCGGCGGCTGCTCGGGTTCTTCCAGGACCGCCACGGTCCGAACCGGGTCGGTCCCTTCGGCATCCTTCAGGTCGTGGCCGACATGATCAAGATCCTGTTCAAGGAGGACTGGATCCCGCCGTTCGCCGACCGCGCCGTGTTCGTGATGGCGCCGGCGATCGTCATGGCCGCGTTGCTGCTCGCCTTCGCGGTGATCCCGGTGCCCCCGGGATCGGCGTCATCAGCTTCAATATCGGGCTGCTGTTCTTCCTCGCGATGGCGTCGCTCGCCGTCTACAGCACCGTGCTCGCCGGCTGGGCCTCGAACAACAAATACTCGCTTCTCGGCGGCATGCGCGCGGCGGCGCAGATGCTGAGCTATGAAGTGTTCATGGGGCTGTCCCTGGTCGGCGTCGTCCTGATGGCGGGCTCGTTCGACCTCAGGGACATCGTCCAGGCACAGCGTGGCCTGTGGTACATCGGTCCGCAATTCGTCGGCTTCGTGACTTTTCTCATCGCCGGCATCGCCGAGACCCACCGCCTGCCGTTCGATCTGCCGGAGGCGGAGAACGAGCTCGTCGCCGGCTTCCACACCGAATATTCCGGCATGAAGTTCGGCATCTTCTTCATCGGCGAGTACGTCGGCATCGTCCTCATCTCGGCGATGATCGTTACCTTGTTCCTCGGCGGCTGGCTCGGCCCGGTGCTGCCGCCGGTGCTGTGGTTCCTGGTGAAGCTCGCGTTCTTCGTCGGCTTCTTCATCCTGCTGCGCGCGGCGCTGCCGCGGCCGCGCTACGACCAGCTGATGGCCTATGGCTGGAAGGTCATGTTGCCGCTCTGCTTGCTGAACCTCGTCGTCACCGGCGGCGTCCTGCTCGCCGCTTGATGCCGGAAAGGAAGCGCGATGCTCAGCGACCTTCGGACACTCTGGTACATCTTCCTCCACCTCTTCCGTCGCCCGGTGACGGTGCAGTACCCCGAGCAGAAGCCGTACCTGGCCCCGCGGTTCCGCGGCCGGATCATCCTGTCGCGGGATCCTGACGGCGAAGAACGCTGCGTCGCCTGCTACCTCTGCGCCGCCGCCTGTCCGGTCGACTGCATCGCGCTGCAGAAGACGGAAGACGAGCATGGTCGCTGGTACCCGGAGTTCTTCCGCATCAACTTCTCGCGCTGCATCTTCTGCGGCTGGTGCGAAGAGGCGTGTCCGACCTACGCGATCCAGCTCACCCCGGATTTCGAGATGAGCGAATATGAACGGCCCAATCTCGTCTACGAGAAGGAGGACCTGCTGATCAGCGGCACCGGCAAGTACCCGGGCTATAGCTTCTGGCGCGTCGCCGGCAAGACGATCGGCGGCAAGGACAAGGGTGAAGCCGAACGCGAGCAGCCGCCTGTCGATTTGCGCGGGCTGATGCCGTGACAAAGCCGCCATGCTAGCCGCTTTCTATATTGCAGCCGTCGTTGCGATTCTCTCCACCGCGCTGGTGATCGTCAACGCAAACGTCGTGCATGCGCTGCTCTACCTCGTGATCTCCTTGCTCGCGGTGGCGGTCATCTTCTACATACTCGGCGCCCCATTCGCCGCCGCGCTTGAAGTCATCGTCTATGCCGGCGCTATCATGGTGCTGTTCGTCTTCGTCGTCATGATGCTCAACCTGGGCAAGGCCGCGATCCGCCAGGAGCGGCGATGGCTGGCGCCCTGGATCTGGGTCGGACCGAGCGGTCTGGCGGCAATTCTTCTGGGCGAGCTCGTCTACATGCTGTGGCGAGGTCCAGCCCTCGCCTCGAGCGGCACCCTCGTCGGGCCTCGGCAAGTGGGAGCCCTGCTGTTCGGCCCGTACATGCTGGCGGTGGAACTCGCCTCCATGCTGCTGCTCGCAGGCCTGGTCGGTGCCTATCACCTCGGGCGACCGGAGGAACAAACGAGGCCATGAACGTCGTTCCCATGCAATACGGGCTGCTACTGGCGATGGCCCTCTTCGCGCTCGGGGCGATCGGCATTCTAATGCGCCGCGACCTCATCTTCATGCTGATGTCGGTTGAGATCATGTTGAATGCGGCGGGGCTGGCCTTCATCGTCGCCGGCGCGCGCTGGGGACAGGCCGACGGCCAGGTAATGTTCATTCTCATCCTGGCGCTGGCGGCCGCCGAAGTCTCGGTCGGCCTGGCGCTCATCCTGCAATTCTATCATCAGCGTGAGACGCTCGACGCCGACGCGGCGAACCGGATGCGGGGCTGACATGCTCACCCTCTTGCCATTGGTCCCGGCTCTGCCGCTCCTCGGCTTCGCCATCCTGTTCGCGTCCGCCGGTCTGCTGGCGAAACGCTGGATCGCCTGGATCGGTGTCGGCTCAGTCGCCATTTCAGCGATCCTGGCGCTGCTCGTCATGCTCGCCTTCCTGGGTAAGCCGGAGCCCACCACCGAAATCGTCTGGTCCTGGATCGCGATCGCCGGCTTCACGCCACATGTCGGATTCTACCTCGATGCCCTGTCGGGGCTGATGATGTTGGTCGTTGCCTTCGTCAGCTTCCTCATCCACCTCTACTCCGCCGAGTTCATGAGCACAGACGAAGGGTACAGCCGATATTTCGCCTACATGAACCTGTTCGTCGCCTCGATGCTGATCCTTGTTCTCGCCGACAACCTGCTGTTCCTCTATCTCGGTTGGGAAGGCGTGGGCCTCTGCAGCTACCTGCTGATCGGCTTCTGGTATCGCGACCCTGTCAACGGCGTGGCCGCACGCAAGGCATTCATCGTCACTCGAGTCGGCGACACGGCGATGGCGATCGGTCTTTTCCTTCTGTTCACCGATCTCGGCACGCTCGACATCCAGCCGCTGATGCATCGGGCGGCGCAGACGTGGCCGGTCGGCGCCGGGCCGGCCATCGCGGCGGCGGCGCTGCTGCTCGGCGGGGCAGTCGGCAAGTCGGCGCAATTGCCGCTGCAGATCTGGTTGCCCGACGCCATGGCGGGTCCCACGCCGGTCAGCGCGCTTATCCATGCCGCGACCATGGTGACGGCTGGCGTCTATCTCATCGCCCGCATGCACGTCCTCTACGACCTGGCGCCACCCGTTCACACCGCCGTGGCAGTCGTCGGCGCGCTGACGCTGCTCCTGGCCGGCTTCAGCGCGCTCAACCAGACCGATCTCAAGCGCATTCTCGCCTACTCGACCATCAGCCAGATCGGCTACATGTTCCTGGCGCTCGGGGTCGGCGCCTGGTCCGCCGCCATCTTCCACTTCATGACGCATGCCTTCTTCAAGGCGCTGTTGTTCCTCGCGGCCGGCGTCGTCGTCCAGCGCCTCGGCGAGGAGCACGATATCTTCAAGATGGGCGGCCTGCGGCGGCGCTTGCCACTCGCCTTCTGGACCTTCCTCATCGGCAGCATCTCGCTCGCCGCGCTGCCGCTCATCGACGCTGGTTTCTACAGCAAGGATCTCATCCTGTGGGAAGCCTGGTCAGACGGCGCCGCCGGACCGTGGCTATGGGCCGCCGGGCTGTTCGGCGCGTTGCTGACGGCGATCTACATCTTCCGTGCGGTCTTTGTCGTCTTCTTCGGCGCCGTCAAGCTCGTACCCACGGGAACAACCGGCGCTCGTATCGCCATCCCACTGGTCGTGCTTTCCTTCCTCGCCCTGGTGGGCGGGTTCGTCGAGATCCCGCCTTATCTCGGCAACGTGCCGAGCTTCACCCGGCTGATGCAGTCGGCGTTACCGGCGCCGAGTGCCGCGATATCGGCCGGCTCGAACCTCGAGGCGGGGTTGTCCGCGGTCGCCGCGATCACTGCCCTGCTGGGCGTCGGCATCGCCTATATCGCGTTCCGCCGCCGGCCCACCCTCGTTCAGTCGCTGGTCCAATCGCCGGCGATGCTGGCGCTGCAGCATTTCTGGGAGAACGACTGGGGATTCGACTGGCTGTATGACCGGACCCTGGTCCAGCCCTTTCTGTGGTTCGCTCGCGTCGACCAGGCGGATTTCATCGACAACTTCTATAACGGCCTGACCCTGTTGAGCCGAGCAGCCTATCGGCGACTCAGCGATTCGGAGACCGGCCGGGTGCGCTGGTACGCCGCGGGCATCGCAAGCGGGTCCGTCGTCCTTATTGCGATCCTGGTGTTCGCATGATCCTGCTCTGGCTTATCCTTACTCCACTCGTCGGCGGCGTGCTGGCGGCGCTAAGCGAACGGCGCAACCACTCCTGGCCACGCTGGCTCTCGCTCGCTTTCCTGACGGTCGACCTTGTGCTCGTACTGGTGCTGTGGGCGGAGCATCGCGGCGCCGTCAGCATCACCACGAACGGCGCATGGCTCGCGAATGTCGATTGGCTCTGGATCCCCCAGCTTGGGATCAGGTTTCACCTCGGCCTCGACGGCCTGAGCCTGCTGCTGATCCTCCTGACCATCGGACTCGGCATGGTGTCGGTACTCGCTTCCTGGAGCGAGATCGTCACACAGGTGGGATTTTTCCACTTCAACCTCCTGCTGACCTTGGCAGGCGTCATCGGCGTGTTCCTGGCGCTCGACCTGTTCCTGTTCTTCTTCTTCTGGGAACTGATGTTGGTGCCGATGTACTTTCTGATCGCCGTCTGGGGTCACGAGCGTCGGATTTATGCGGCGGTCAAGTTCTTCCTGTTCACCCAAGGAAGTGGATTGCTGATGTTCGCCGCCATCCTGGCGCTGGCTTTCATCAATTTCCACCAGACCGGCACGCTGACATTCGACTATTTCACGCTGGCGCACGTTCGGCTCGATTCGGGGACGGCGATGTGGATCATGCTCGGGTTCTTCGTCGCCTTCACCGTCAAGCTGCCGGCAGTGCCGTTCCACACCTGGCTGCCGGACGCCCATACCGAAGCACCCACCGCCGGCAGCGTCATCCTCGCGGGCCTGCTCCTGAAGACCGGTGCCTACGGCCTGCTGCGCTTCGCGATCCCGCTCTTCCCCGCGGCCTCTGCCCGCTTCGCGCCGATCGCGATGGCGCTCGGTGTGATTGGAATTCTCTATGGCGCGGTGCTCTCCTTCGCTCAGTACGACATGAAGCGGCTGGTCGCCTACACCAGCGTGAGCCATTTGGGTTTCGTCCTGCTCGGCATTTACGCTTGGAACTCCCTGGCGCTGCAGGGCGCGGTCGTGCAGATGCTGGCGCACGGCCTCAGCACGGGCGCCCTCTTCATCCTGGTCGGCGCTCTCCAGGAGCGGCTCCATACCCGCGACATGCGCCGGATCGGCGGGTTGTGGGCGAGCGCGCCGCGCATCGGCGCGATCGGCCTGTTCTTCGCCATCGCCTCGCTCGGACTGCCGGGGCTGGGCAATTTCGTCGGCGAGTTCATGGTGCTCTTCGGCACTTATCGTGTCGCCAGCGGATTCGCGATCGTCGGGACACTGGGCCTGGTGGTGTCCACGATCTACGCGCTCGTCTTCGTCCAGCGGGTCTTTCATGGCGAGCCTCGAGGAACCACCGGTACTGGCCGACTTCTCGTCGCGCCACATGATCATCATGGTGCCGATGATCGTGACCCTCATCTGGCTCGGGCTCTATCCGCAACCAGTGATCGATACTGCCCGAACCGGTCTCGCGAACCTGCAGCGTGTCGCCGCTTCGGAACGCCCATTGGCGCTCCGGTGATCCATGAACGGTAGCGACCTCATCGCCATCCTCCCGTCCATCGTGGTGGGCGGCACCGTGACGATCGTCGTGCTGATGATCGCGTTTCGCCGGAACCATCGGCTGACCGCCGCCGTGTCACTGCTGGGACTCGTGCTGTCCCTGGCCTCTATCTGGCCGGCCAGCACCGTAGAGCCGCGCCAGGCTACAACGCTGTTTGTCATCGACGGCTATGCGCTCTTCTACATGGGCCTCATTTTCGCGGCTAGCATCGCCGTTCTGCTGCTGTCGTATGGTTATCTCGCGGCGCGCCCGGAGCCGCCGGAGGAGTTCTACCTGCTCGTGCTGCTGGCGACACTCGGCGCGACCGCGCTGGTCGCGAGCGAGCACTTCGCCTCCTTCTTCCTCGGCCTCGAGACACTCAGCATCTCGTTGCTCGGCCTGATCGCCTATCCGCGCGCCCGTAGGAGGTCCGTCGAGGCCGGTATCAAGTACCTGATCCTTGCCGGAATGTCTTCGGCGCTGCTGCTGTTCGGCATGGCCCTTGCCTATGCCCGCCTGGGCACCCTGGAGTTCACGCGGATCGCCGCGCTGCTGAACACCACCAAGGACCCGCACGACCTCTATTGGCTGACAAGTCTCGCGCTCATCTTCGCCGGGATCGGGTTCAAACTGTCAGTCGTGCCGTTCCACATGTGGGCGCCCGATGTCTATGAGGGCGCGCCCGCGCCAGTGGCAGCCTTTGTCGCGGTCGTCTCCAAGGGGGCAATGTTCGCTCTGCTGCTGCGCTACTTCCAGGCGACCCACGCCTATGAGTTCGGCCCCGTGCCGCTGATGATCGAGATCGTCGCCATCGCCTCGATATTGGTCGGCAATCTCCTGGCGCTGCTGCAGGACAACGTGAAGCGGATCCTGGCGTATTCGTCGATCGCGCATCTCGGCTATCTGCTGGTGGCGCTTCTCGCGGCGGGCGCCTGGCAGATCGAAGCCGTGACCTACTACCTCGTCGCCTATGTCGTGATGACCCTGGGCGCCTTCGGCATCATAACGGTGTTGTCCGCATCGAGCGGAGGGGCCGAGGTCGAGGCGCTCGACGACTATCGCGGCCTTATCTGGCAGCGACCATGGCTTGGCGGCGTCTTTGCCGTGATGCTGCTGTCGCTCGCCGGGATACCGTTGACGATGGGGTTCATCGGCAAGTTCTACGCCATTGCCGCCGGAGTCAGCGTCACGATGTGGCCCGCGGTCATTGCTCTCATCGTCGGCAGCATCATCGGCCTGTTTTACTATCTGCGCGTTATCGTGGCCATCTGCACGCCTGTCGCGGAAGGTGCGGCCGTGTATGCCGGTGCGGTGCCGCGGGCAGGGGGGACCACGCTCGCGGCGCTCACTGCGGTGCTGATCTTGCTCGGCGTCTATCCGACGCCACTGATCCATCTTATCCAGATGACTGCGGTCCAGCTGGCGTTGAGGTAGCGGTTCCGCGGGTTTCGGCAGGAGCGAACCACTATGACAAAGCGATTCAAAGTCGGCGACCAGGTGACCTGGAACTCGGAAGCCGGGCACGTCAGCGGCACGATCATCAAGGTGCACACGGAAAACACCGACTACAAAGGGTATACGCACCATGCCACCGACGACGACCCGCAGTACGAAATCAAGAGCGACAAGACCGATCACATCGCGATGCACAAAGCCGCCGCGCTGAAACGGGTCGCCGACTGAAGTCGTCCGGCAAGGCTTTGTCCGAGTGCATGACTTATGACACGGCTGGCGGGTCCGGCGACACGACTTCTCGGGCGACAATCACCAGGCGGACCAGCTTCGGAAGCGACCTCGTGCCGGTCTTCTTCATGACCGCGGCGCGATGGTTCTCGACCGTGCGCTGATTGATGCCGAGGCGATAGGCAATCTCCTTGTTGGCGTGACCGGCGATGATCAGATCCAGGATCTGACGTTCACGGGCGGTGAGCTTGTTGATGCGCGCGACCGCCGTCTGGTGCTCCGCGAAACGCTCCGCCGTATCGCGCGTCTGTTTCAGGGCGCGCTGAATGCTGGCGAGCAGTTCGTCGGGGCGGACCGGTTTCTCGATGAAATCGATAGCGCCCGCTTTCATCGCGTGCACCGCGGTCGTCACATCGCCGTATCCGGTGAGCATGATTGCCGGTAGCTGGTGGTCCTCGGCCTTGAGCCGCTCCAACAGCGCGACCCCACTCAGACCGGGCAACCGGGCGTCGACCACGAGACATCCGGTGCGGTTCGGCCGGTACTCCTGTAGAAATGCCTCGGCGTTCGCGAAAACCTCGACTGGCTGTCCTGCCTCCCGCACCAGCCGCTCCATCGCTCCACGCAACGCGTCGTCGTCGTCGATGACAAACACCGTGGGCGTTTGCGAGCCTTCGGCCGGGGCGGTCGGACCCGGGGCGCTCGGCGGGACGTCCGGCCTGCGTGACTTGCCAAGGATGCGCTGAACAAGATTGGTCAGCTCCTCCGCCTTTGCCGGCTTGTTGAGTTGCGCGTACCCCAGCCGCGCGATCTCCCGCGAGGTCTCGACCGAGATGTCGCCCGTCAAAATGATGACCGGCGTCTCCTGGCGAAGCGTCTGGCGCAGGTGGGCAGTGACCTGAACGCCGGTGATCCCACCCGGCAGATTATAGTCGGCGACGATGATGTCCGGCTGGATCGCACCTCGAGTCAACAGCGCGAGCGCCTCTCTGCCATCCGCGGCCGAAGCCGTCCGGTGACCCTCGGCGGCAAAGAGGAGCTCCACGGCGCGACATACCGAGGGATCGTCCTCAATGACCAGGATCGAACCGCTGTAAACCTCGGCTTTGCCGGCCTCTCCCTGCGGCGGACGTGGCAATCGTTCAGGGTCAGCGTGCCCCAGTGGCACCTCGACCCCAAATACTGAACCTCTGCCCGGGCAGGAGCGGACATCGATGGCATGGCCCAGAAGATTGCCGAGGTGCTGTGCGATGGCCAGACCGAGTCCGAATCCACGGGCACGCTCCTGGGTGGGATTTTCCAGCTGGCGAAATTCCTCGAAGATCGAGCGCAGTTGCCCCTCGGGGATGCCGACGCCTGTGTCCCAAACCTCGATATGCACATTGTTGCCCCGCCGACGACAGCCGAGCAAGACCTTTCCCCGCTTGGTGTACTTCATCGCGTTCGAGACGAGGTTGCGGATCATCTCCGCGAGCAGGCGTTGGTCGCTCCGCACGCTTAGGCCGCTGTGAACAACCCGCCAGTCGAGCCCGTTTATCTCCGCTTCGTAGGCGAACTCAGTCCTCAGTTGCTGGAATACGTGATCGAGCGGGAACGTGACCGCTTCCCAGCGCACGGTTCCAGCTTCCAGCTGGTTGATATCGAGAAGCGTGTTCAGCATGCCCGACATCGCTCCGAGCGCCTCGTCAAGCTTCGCAACCAGCCGCAGGGCATCCTCGTCATCCAGCTTCTTCGCGAGCACTCCTTGCAAGAAGCTCATCGTCTGCAACGGTTGGCGCAAATCATGGCTGGCAGCGGCAAGGAAGCGTGACTTGCCGAGATTGGCTTCCTCGGCCTGCAATCTGGCTGTCTGCAACTGTTCCTCGGCCTGCTTACGCTCGGTGATGTCCTCGATCGCCACCAGGGTCTTTCGCCTTGCGGAGGGATCCTCTTGGATCTTCTGGGCATCCAGGAGCAGTGCCCGCCGGCCAAGCGGCGGGATTTCGATCTCGATTTCGTAGTCCGTCACGGCCGTCTCGCTCGATCGGATCAGATCGAGAAAGCCGCGTAGCCCGGGGATATCGAGATGGCGCGGATCGGCGGCCCAGAGCGGGCGCCCGACGGTCTTGCCGGGCTCGGTCGCAAAGACGCGATAGAAGGAGCGGCTGGCGGAGATGACATGAAGCTCGTTATCGAGCACAACAAGCGGCTGTCGAATGGTATCGATGATGCTGTTGGAATAGGCGCGGGCTCCCTGGATCTCCCGTTCAGCCGCCTTCCTTTCGGAGATGTCAGTAAACGTGAGAATCACGCCGCCCACGCTCTCGTCGTGAGTGCGGTACGGCAAGACCCGCTGAATGTACCAGGCACTGCTCTCGGTGCCAATTTCACGTCTGATCGGCTCGGACCCCGCGAGCACCGCTCGGGCATCGGCCAGAAGACCGCGTTGGGGGAAACGGCGCGTGAGGTCAGCCAGCGGCCGGCCGACATCGGATGCGATGATGCTGAAGAGCGCTTTCGCGGCCGGCGTAAAAAGGCGAATGGTTAGGTTTGCGTCCAGGATGACCATCGCGATCTCGGAGCTGTTCAAAATGTTCCGAAGGTCGTTGGAGATGGCACGTTGGCGCTCGATCGTCTCGTGAAGCTGGCCGTTGAGGGCAGTCAGTTCCTCGTTGAGCGACTGCAGTTCCTCCTTTGAGGTCTCCAACTCCTCGTTGGTGGACCGGTACTCCTCGTTTACAGACATAGCTTCTTCGTTGATCGCCTTCAGCTCCTCGTTGGAGAGCTCGAGTTCGCGCACGGTGCTCTCGAGCTCCTTTCGGGTCGCCTCGAGTTCACGTTGCAGCTCCGCGAGTTGCGCGGCATCAGCCGGCGGCGCGTCCGTTTGTTCAGGTCGGTCGTCGCGCTCGATCTCGTCCACGAAGCTGACCAGCAACAAATCCTGACCGTCGCCCTGTAGCGGCTGGACTACGATGCTGACCGCGACGGAGCGTCCCTCGCGGTTGACGCGCGCACCAGCGACGGCGATTCGCGCACCGCTGTGGATCGCCTGCCGGATCGCGGCCCTGAGCTTGCTACCAAGACCCTCGCGCGCCATGGCGAGCAGGTCTCCGGTAGCCTCACCCGAGGCCACCCGCAGATAGCGGTCGGTCGGCCCGAAATAGAAAAGACCCTCGCGTTTGTGGTTAATCAGGACCGATGCCGGTGCGTAGGCCTCAAGCAGCGCACGCTGCGAGAGTTCCGCAAGACTGACGCTCTGCGAGACGGTCTGCCGCGGAAACTGAGGCCAATGCAGTTGTCCGCCAGCACGGCTGTCCATCCGAAGTCTGACCTTGCCCAGTCGGCCGTCGCCGATGTGTCGATAGACCCCGTGCTTCTTCGAGAGCGGCTCGAAGCCCTCGGCAGCACTGCCCATCGTCTCGGACGTGCCGAGAAGCAGGATGCCGCCCGGGCGGACAGCGAAGTGGAAAAGCGAGAGAAGGTTAGCCTGGGCCTCGGGCTGCAAATAGATCAGCAGGTTACGGCAGGAGAGGAGATCGACCCGCGAGAAGGGCGCATGCGCAAGCAGGTCGTGGACAGCGAAAACCACGGTGTCGCGCAGCTCGCGGACCACCCTGTAGCTGTGATCCTCCTGGACAAAGAAGCGACCCAGCCGTTCCGACGATATCTGTGACTGGATCGTGTCGGGATAGAGGCCGTCGCGCGCGAAAACCACCGCCGCTTCATCGGCATCGGACGCGAATATTTGCAGCTTGATGTTCCGCTTCGTTGCGGCAATCTCCTCGAGGAAGAGCATGGCGAGGGAGTAGGCTTCCTCGCCCGTGCTGCAACCCGGCACCCAGACGCGGAGCGGTCGGTCTGGGCTCTGGCCGCGCACCAGATCGGGGACGATCGTCCGGGCCAGCAGAGCGAAAACCTCCTCATCGCGGAAAAAGCTCGTGACGTGGATGAGCAGGTCCTTGGCGAGGAGCTCAAGCTCGCGCGAGTCCTCCCGCAGGAGCTTCAGATAACGATCGGTGTCCTCGATGGCCGCCACAGCCATCCGCCGCTCGATCCGCCGGCTCAGGGTGCCCCGCTTGTAGTAGGGCGAAATCATGCGGCGTGCTCGCGCGCAGCAGGTCGATGATTTCGGTCAGCCCGGCCGGCCTGTCGGCGCCAGGCGCCGAGCCCGTACGTAGGGGCTCGGAACGGCTCTCCCGGTCGTACTTGGCAAGCGCCTCGGCGATCCCCGCCACCGGGAGCACAAGGTCTACGGCGCCGGTCGCAATGGCGCTCTTGGGCATACCGTCGAAGGCGGCCTCCTCCGGGTCCTGGGCGATGACGAGACCGCCCTTCGCCTTGACTGCCGTGAGTCCGAGACTGCCATCGTCGCCGGTACCCGAGAGGACGGCACAGATGGCGCGACCGCCGCACTCGTCAGCCAGCGAGTGCAGGAAATGGTCGAACGGCATGCGCGCGCCGTGGCGCTCCCGCGGTCCCGAGAGGCGGAGTGCGCCGCCCCGGATCGAGAGGAATACTCCCGGCGGAATCACATAGACATGATCCTGCTCGACTGGCATCCCGTCCGCTGCCTGGACGACCCGCATCGGCGTATGGTCGGCCAGCAGATCAACGAGCATGCTGTCGTGCGTCGGCTCGAGGTGTTGGATCAAGACGAAGGCCATCCCGATCGCGCTCGGAAGCGCGTCGAACAGCTTCCTGAAAGCTTCGAGACCGCCAGCGGATGCTCCCAGTCCGACAACCGGAAAATCGTAGGATGCCGCCGCGGTACTCGCCTCCTCGACGATAGGTATTGGCGTAGGTCCGTCCCGGTGGGGCTGCCCCGGTCGCCAGTGGCGAGCCGGCGCCGTTCTCGTCTCCTTCCTGCCTACCATCAGAGGCGGGACGTCACGCCGTTGCCACGATGGCCGGCGCCGCCGCACTTATAGCGCCGGGCCGGTTCGAAAGAGATTGCGCCATCAAGGTCCGCGCCGTCGGCCAGGCCGCCACGGCTCGCTCGAGTATTTTCCGGCGCCACTGTCAGCAACCTCCTACCTGCGTGCCCGCCAGCATCGTGGCCGACCTGCCGCCGGACAAAAGCTTCAATCAGATATCGCCAGTCGGGCGGGCACGCCATCCGCTTCTTGCCCTGGCTACTCGAGTCTATCGCGTTAATGTGGTCCGCCTCGCTGATCGTGGATGAGTTCCGGCCAAGAGAGCCTCGGAAGGCCCGGGCGTGTCGAAGTTGAGCCGGCACCGCAACCCGCATCGACGCCGCTGGCCGACCATGGGACGATGCTAACCCCACGCGGGGGAGAGTTCCTTGATCTGGATCAATTTCTTTGAGTGCGGCGTCCGCCACATCTCCCCTTGCGCCGGAGCAGGTGTTGGGCAACATGGCGTTAGTCTTGATACTTAGGGTTTAGCTTCCCGATGCCTTCTCCTCCGGCGCATGCTGTTGTTTCGAGACCATCTATCTTTGGAATACCTTTTGCCGAGACCGGAGACGGGAGCGCGGTTGAGCTTCTGTCGGAAGAAGACCAGGATCGATTGGTCGTAATTTCGAGTTTGGTTCGGTTCCGCCGCAATACGGTTATGTACGCTGAGGGCAGCCGCTCGAATTTCATCTATAACATCGTCGGTGGGGTTGTGGAAACGTATAGTGTCCTGCCCACCGGAGACCGGCGCATTTCAGCATTTTTCTTTCCTAGAGACTTGCTGGGACTCAGCGAAAATGGTCGATATACGGGAACGGCGCAAACGGTGACCGCTGTAACAGCCTACCGAATTCCACTCGACGGTCTCACGAACCTGCTCCGGCGAGACCCGGAGCTGGACTTCCACTTCCTCTGCAAGCTGTGCCACGAACTTCGTGAAGCGCAGCGCCACGCGATCGCGCTCGCCCTTCGCGAGATCGGAGCGAAACTCGCGAAGTTCCTGCTTCTTCTTGATCGGCATAGCCTCCCAGCCGCCGAGCAACCGAACCACGTCGCGATACCGATGACCCGCCACGACATCGCCGATTTCGTCGGCTTGACCGTCGAATCCGTAAGCCGTGCTCTTCATACTCTGGAGAAAGATGGCCTCATCATGCGGCATGGGCCTCGGATTATTGAAATACTCAACAGAAAACGACTCGAACGCAAAGCGGGAGAAAACTGAACTCGCCCTGCGAAGCAGATCGCCACTGCCCGCCATCGGCCAGCCTCACGCCCCAGGACAAACTACGGCGCCGCATCGGTCTCGGTAGTCTGGCATGCCTCGCGGACTTTGAATGTGATTGTCCGCTTTGGCGACAACGTGGCGCAACAGCGACGCCATTTCTGGATTGTTGAAGAGATACCGAACGCAAGCCGTTCACATCGCAGGCCACGCAGGCGGACCGTCGGGCTCTTGCTGATCTCGTCTGGTCCCGCGGCTCTGTGAAGCGTCGCTGCGGCTACGATGAGTATTTTCCGACCCTATCGCCAGCGCCACCAGACCCGGTATGGCCGGAGCTAGCGGACGCAGCCGAGCGGGTGCTTCGCGGTCCCGAAGCGTTCGCGTGGGACGACGACACCCGCCCCGACTAGGGCTTGCCTGCCTTCACCATGACGCAACGGCTCGGCGTATCGCGTTCTCCGATTGAGCCAAGAGGAGGAGGCCGCCGTGAAAGACGCCCGGGACGCGCTGATGGTGACGCGGCGGGAGTGATGGCAAGCTGGTCGCTCGCCCGCTGTCGCCCCATCTGCAGAGCTATCGCTGGCCGGTGAGCATGGCGCTGTCGATCAGCCATCGCATCACCGGCGTTGGCCTGTCGGTCGGCGCTTTGCTTATGACCTGGTGGCTCGTCGCCGCCGCGACATCGGACTCCGCCTTCGCGACGGTGCAAAGCTTCCTCGGCTCGGGGTTCGGGGTGTTTCTGCTGCTGGGCTGGAGCGCGGCTCTGTTGCTGCATCTGTTCCAGGGCATCCGCCATCTGGTGTGGGATGCAGGGCGAGGTTTTGGTCCGCTGGCCCAGCAGGAGCCGGTGCGCATCGGTTTCGAAAGCCGGACCTACCGCACCTCGGGGTGGATCCTCGTCATCGTGACGATCGCGGCGACGTTGGTCGTGTGGGTCGTCGGATTCCTGGTGTGGTGAAGGCGAGCGACATGCCATCTCCGGACGACGCTCCTCGCGTCGATATCATGCGCTCCCAGCTCAAGCTTGCGCGCGGCCTCGGCTCGGCGCGGTCCGGGTCCGGCGCTTGGGTGGCGGAGCGGATAACCGCCATCGCGCTAGTGCCGCTGGCGATCTGGTTCATCGTCTCCGGTCATCAGCCTTGAAGGAACGACCCGGGCCGGCATGATCGACTGGCTGCATGCGCCGGTGCCGCTGGTGCTGCTGCTGTGCCTGATCGTCGCGACATTCTGGCACATGGAACTCGGCCTGCGCGTGGTTGTCGAGGACTACGTCGAGAACGAGGCGATTTGCATTGTGATGCTGTTGTTTCAGCGCGGCCTTTGCATCGTCGCCGCGCTGCTCTGCCTCATCGCGGCGCTGCGTTTGGGCCTCTGAGGAAGAGTTATGGACGCGATCGCCGCGCCGTCGCGCGCCGACTATAGTTTCGTCGATCATACCTATGACATGGTGGTGGTCGGCGCCGGCGGATCCGGGTTGCGCGCGACGCTCGGCATGGGCGCGGCCGGGCTGAAGACCGCCTGCATCAGCAAGGTCTTCCCCACCCGCAGCCACACCGTCGCGGCGCAAGGCGGCATCAGCGCCGCGCTCGGCAACATGGGAGAGGATGACTGGCGCTGGCACATGTACGACACCGTGAAGGGGTCGGACTGGCTCGGCGATCAGGATGCTATCGAGTATATGTGCCGTGAGGCGATCCCGGCAGTCTACGAGCTCGAGCATTTCGGGATGCCGTTCAGCCGCACCGAGGACGGCCGCATCTACCAGCGCCCGTTCGGCGGCCACATGAAGGATTACGGCAAGGAGCCGGCGCAGCGGGCATGCGCGGCGGCCGACAAGACCGGGCATGCGATGCTGCACACGCTGTATCAGCAATGCCTGAAGCACGAGGTCGAGTTCTTCGTCGAGTATTTCGCCCTCGACCTCATCATGGATGACGAGGGCGCCTGCCGCGGCGTGACCGCCTGGTGCCTGGAAGACGGCACGATGCACCGCTTCCGCGCGCAGATGGTGGTGATGGCGACCGGCGGCTATGGACGCGCCTTCCTGTCCTGCACGTCGGCGCACACCTGCACCGGCGACGGCAACGGCATGGTGCTGCGCGCCGGCCTGCCGTGCCAGGACATGGAGTTCGTGCAGTTCCACCCGACCGGCATCTTCCCGGCCGGCTGCCTGATCACCGAGGGCGCGCGCGGCGAGGGCGGCTATCTGACCAACTCCGAGGGCGAGCGCTTCATGGAGCGCTACGCGCCAACCGCGAAGGACCTCGCCTCGCGCGACGTCGTCTCCCGCTCCATGACGATCGAGATCAACGAGGGACGCGGCTGCGGGCCGCACAAGGACCACATCCTGCTGCATCTGGAGCATCTCGGCGCTGTCATGCTGCACGAGCGGCTGCCTGGCATCTCCGAGACGGCCGAGGTGTTCGCCGGCGTCGATGTGACGAAGGACCCAATCCCGGTGCTGCCGACCGTTCATTACAATATGGGCGGCATCCCGACGAATTATCACGGTGAGGTGCTGAACCCGACGCCGGACGATCCCGACGCGGTGGTCCCCGGGCTGATGGCGGTGGGCGAGTGCGCCTGCGTCTCGGTGCATGGCGCCAACCGGCTCGGCACCAACTCGCTGCTCGATCTGGTGGTGTTCGGCCGTGCCGCCGCGCATCGAGCGGCTGAGGTCCTGAGTTCCGGCGCCGCCCAGGCTCCGCTCCCGCCAAACGCCGGCGAGGCGGCGCTCGATCGGTTCGATCGCATGCGGAACGCAAACGGGACCATCCGGGTAGCCCAGCTGCGAAAAGACATGCAGCGGACGATGCAGGCTCATGCCGCGGTGTTTCGCACCAGCGCCAGCATGGCAGAAGGCGTGGTCAGGATGCGCGGTCTGTGGGCAGCGCTGGACGATATGTCGGTGTCCGATCGCAGCCTGATCTGGAACAGCGACCTGGTGGAAGCGTTGGAGCTGCAGAACCTGATGAGCAACGCGATCACCACGATGGTCAGCGCCCAGGCCCGCCACGAAAGCCGCGGCGCACACGCCAACGACGATTTTCCCGTGCGCGACGACACCAACTGGCTGAAGCATACGCTGGCCTGGTGCGATAACGATGGTGCGGTGCGGCTTGACTACCGCCCGGTGAGAATGCGGACGCTGACGAACGAGGTATCGGTGTTCCCGCCCAAAGAACGCGTCTACTGAAACCGGAGAAGAACCATAATGGTCAAATTCAATCTTCCCGCCAACAGCCGCGTCAGCCAGGGCCGTGTCTTCAAGGCCCCCCCAAATGCCAGGCGCCTGCGCGTTTTCAAGGTGTACCGCTGGAGCCCCGATGACGGTCAGAACCCGCGTATGGACACCTACGAATTGGACCTGGACGCGACCGGGCCGATGGTGCTGGACGCGCTTATCAAGATCAAGGACGAGATCGACTCGACCCTTACTTTCCGCCGCTCCTGTCGCGAGGGCATCTGCGGGTCGTGTGCCATGAACATCGACGGCACCAACAGGCTCGCTTGCCTCAAGCCGATCGACAACATCAAGGACACGGTGACGATCGCACCGCTGATGCACATGGCCGTCGTCAAGGACCTCGTCGCCGATCTGACGCAGCCTTTTGCGCAGTACCGCGCCATCGAGCCCTGGCTGAAGGCCGACACCCCCGCCCCGCCCGACCGAGAGCGGCTGCAATCCAAGAAGGAGCGCACCCAAATCGACGGATTATGGGAGTGCATCCTGTGCTTCTGTTGTACCGCAGGTTGTCCGAGCTGGTGGTGGAATGGCGACCGGTTTCTCGGCCCTGCGGTCCTGCTACAGGCGTACCGCTGGATCGCTGATTCGCGTGACGAGTTGACCGGCGATCGGTTGGACGCGCTGGAAGACCCATTCAAGCTCTATCGCTGCCACACGATAATGAACTGCACCGACACTTGCCCGAAGGGGCTAAACCCCGGCAAGGCGATCGGGGCGATCAAGCAACTGATCGTGGAGCGTCAGGTCTGAAACGGGCAGCCAACGTGCAAGACCCAGCACCCCTGGATTGACGGCAGAGCTGCGCTCGCCTGACGCCGTAGACCGCCGACCCCGCCTGACCTGACCGGCGCCAATTCACCGCCGGTTCCGACCCGCCCTAGCGCAGCAACCAGCAAGATCGATCCCAAAGCTGAGGTTCAGGCGGTTATTCGAGGTCTCCTAGCGAACGACCGCTCCTCGACGCCGACGGACAGGACGAATGCCCCCTGGCTGGCCAACCGCTTCTGAAACGTCACCGAGATGATGGATTTTTAGGGTTGGGTGCTTTGGGAGCTTGACGATCAGCTCGAGCTCACCGCCGATCGCCTCGATGTAGTTGCGCAAAGTCGAAAGGTACATGTCGGTTTGCTTTTCAATCTTCGACACGGAGGGCTGCTTAATGTTTAGCGCTGCTGCAATCTCGAGCTGCGCCTTGCCCGTGATTTCCCGGAGTTCGCGCAAGCCCTCGACCTCTTGCTTCAACTCCTGATAGCGCGCTTCCACTCGCTCGCGCCGCTCGGATGGAAGCTCCGCGATGACCTGGTCAAGAGTGCGGCCCACCTTACTTCTCCTTCTTTCTGGCTTTCAGGCGACCCAGATGTGCAGAAAGCCGCTTGTCCGCTTTTGCGATCAGCTGCTTGTAGAAGCGCCTCTGACTCCCGCCTGACTTATCCCCGGCGACCAGCAGAATAGCTTGCCGATGCGGATCGAATGCAAAGGCCGCACGCCACTCGCCATCCAAAGCCTCAAACCGCAGTTCCTTCATATTGGCGTATTCCGAGCCATTGAGCGTATCGGCATAACGGCCGACCTAGCTGCGGACCAAACTCGGCCAGCAGCTTGGCAACCGCGAGCAAGGCATCCTGGACCGCCGGTTCGAAGGCCAGGAACTCCGGCTCGAACTCGTCATGAAATTCGACGATCCACGGCATCTATATAGCCTAGAAGCTATAGTGCGTCAAGGGAGACAGAGGTGCGCGGTCGCTCGCGAGGGTCATTAGGCGGTCTCAAGGCGGTGGTCCTTGGGCAGACTCGTGACCGACGGTCTGGCCGATCGCCTCGCGGAGGCGGGCGGCCTCCGGCCCGTCGTCGGCAAGGCGCTGAGCAAGTAGGCGCAACAGGTCGGCGTCACCCTCTGTCCCACGTCGGCGCGTGTCCCCTTTTCGTGGTCGGTCGTTGGCGGGTTTCCCGGCGAGAGCAGCGGCGATCTTCTTGGTGACCCGATTGGCCGCCCGGCGCGATGGATCGGTTTGGACGTGGGCATAGATGGCGGTCGATCGCGGATTCGAATGGCCAAGGATCGCGCCGGTGAGCGCAAGTGCTTCGCCTGTGGACGTCGAGGTAGAGCCCATCGTGTGCCGCAACGTATGCGGGGTGACGGCTTCGAGCTTCGCCTTCTCAATGGCCTTCTTCCACACGCTCTTCATGCCCTGGTAGTGCCCGACGTCCGCGTTCAGCCGGGAACACGAACTCGACGTCTTCCTGCCTGTCGATGCTTCGCAAAAGCGCGATGGCGGCTGCACCCAGGGGGCGGATCGACTTCCCAGTCTTGCTGTCATCGAGCTCCAGCAGGCCGTCGTCCAGATTTAGTTCGGGCCACTTCAGAGCCGCGATCTCGTTGCGCCGGCATCCCGTAAGCGCCCACAGGCGCGCGATGTTCAGTGCCTTCGGATTGGCCCCTTCCTGCTCCAGTTCGTCAAGCGCGGCGCCCAACTGGGAGACCTCTTCAAGTGTCAGGAACCGCTCCCGCTGATTGTCCGTCTTCCGCACGGCGGCGGTCTCGCAGGGGTTGCGCGAGACGATCTCGCTCCGCGCAGCGAAGCTGAAAACCGCGGATAGATCCCGGACGACCTTCCGCGCAATGCCTTCGCCGCCACGGACGATGATGCGCTTGCGGGGCCCGACTTTTTCGTCGCGCGCGGTCTTGCCGGCCGCGACGTCGCGAACGAAGCGCTCGATATCGCCGGCGTTGATCTCGGTGACCCGCTTGTGGCCGAGGAGCGGCACGACATGGTTGCGCAGCCGAGCCATCGTGAATTGCTTGGTGAGCGGCTTCATCGGCACGCCCTGCCGTTTGCCGCGTTGAACGACGCAGCCCTCCTCTTCATAGAGGTCGATCAGGCCGCTCATCCTCATTTCGGCGCGCTTCGCCCGCGCTCGTCGGCGGGGTCCTCGCCCTTAGCGACGCCACCCAGAAGCACCTTAGCCTGCTTGCGCGCGGCTTCGGCGGTCAGAGTGCCGTACCGCCCGACAGTGATGAAGCGCTGGGCGGCCGTGCGACCGCCGCCCTCGGCCCGATATCGGACGATGAAAGTCTTGGCGCCGCTCGTCTCGATCCGGATGCCGAAGCCCGGCGAGCGCGCTATCCCAGACGTAGTAGCGCTTCTCCTTTTTGCTCGGCGGCATCTACCGACCGTCTTGGTCAGAAGAACTCCTATGCGCTTCGCCATTGCTCGTCTCCAACCTATCCGCCGTCCGGCCCTAACCCGTCGCGCTCTGGTCAACACCTGGTCAACACCGCGAGCGGAAAATCTTGACATAGCCTAGCGGGACGTGGGATAGGTCGTCAAGAAAATTGTTGTAAATCAATGGTTTAATGGGGCTGTGGGATACTGTAGGATACCCCAGAAAATGACGTGCTCAACCTTGCCAAGGTTGGGGTCGAGGGTTCGAATCCCTTCGCCCGCTCCAGGATTATCCTGATTCTCAGGGGTTTGATGGGCGACGGTCCTGAAGAAGGCCGCGTCGACTGGCGCGAAACTGGCGCGAAGTTGCTGGAACAGCAGCTCGATGGCGGCGACCGCATTGTGCAAGTACGCGGGATCGAAGGCGGCATAAAGCTCGGTCGTGCGATAGTCCTTCGACTTGTGGCCAAGCTGGGCCGCGACCTCCCACGCCGGCACGCCGTTCTGGCGCATCCAGCGCGCGACCGTGTGGCGAATCGAATAAGGGTTCACCGCCTCGTCCAGCCCCGCAGCCTCCCTCATGCCGCGCCACGCCTTGTTGACCTTGCTGACGGGTCGCCCGCGGAAGGTGACGAGCGGCCCCAACGGCGCGCCGGTGAGCACTCTCGCGAGGGTGTCCGGCATCTTGACCACCGGCCGGAACTTCTTGGTCTGCTTCCGGCCCCGCGGGTTGAGATCGATCAGCCGGTCGTCTAAATCGAGTTGCTCCCCCCTCAGTTCCAGGGCCGCCTCCGGCCGGCAGGCTGTGCCGATCAGGACCATCAGCAGCAAACGGAGATGGTCGGGCGCTGTGCCCAGCAGCGCTGCGAGCTCCGCGATTTTGAGCGGCCGGCCGAGTGGCTCTCCGTAATCGACCTTCACGCTGGGCAAATAGGGCACGCCCGCAAGTTCGCCACGTCTCCAGGCGCGTTGCAGGGCGGCCTTGCCGACCCCCAGAATGCGTTGGATGTAGGCGGTTGAGAATCCTTGGCCGGTGAGATGGGCGATGAAGGCTTCGAGCTGCTCCGGTTTGGTCGCCTCCGCGACGCTCGCTTCGCCGAAGAACTCGACCCAGTAGCTGCATGAGACCTTGGCACTGCCAGCGCTGCGTATCTCGCGGCCATGTTTCTTGTAGTAATCCAGCAGGATATCGGCGAGCGCGACCCTCTCGGCCGGCGCGTTCCGCGGCCGGTGCTGTTCGAGATAGCGCTCGATCAGCTTTTGCCTTGCCTGCTCAAAATCGTCCGTGCCAAGGCTGATACGTCGCGTGCGCTGGGAAGCGGCGTCGTAGCAGGTGGCATACCAGGCCGGGCTGCCGCTCCGTTGCGAGAGCCACCATTCCCCGATCTGGAATTCATGCTTGGTGTAGCGCGGCATGGTCTGACCTGGTCGATGAGATAGTCGGCAAGCTGGAACCCGAAATAAGCGACGGCCCGGCGGCCCTTGCAGATATAGCCGACCGAACCGGCCAGGCGCAGCTTCTTCAGCGTGATCGGGTGGACCCGCAAGAAGGCGGCGGCATCCGGCTCGGAGTAGTGTTGATAGAGCGCAAAGCCGTGACCCTCGGCAACCTGCCGCCGCAAGGCTTCTCGGCCCTCCGGGACATGGGGATCATGGCTCATATTGCGGGATATGAGGCGGAACCTCCGCGGGCCGCCTCGACTATTCCTCGCGAACGTGGACGCCCCTTACAGGACCCGGCTCCAGGCAGGTTCAGATGGCGGGCCATTCAACTGTGGACGGTCATTCCTGTTTCTCAACGGCCTCCCGCCAGAGCGCCTGCGCCTCCTCGATGATTTTTTGCGAGGGCTGCGCGGACAGGGCAAGCTTCATGACCTCACGGAAGAAGATCTCGTCGGTGTCCAGCATAAAGATTGGATGCCCCGAGCCACGGATCAGGCATCCCTGCTGGACCCACTCGTCGGAGAGGCCGGGCCCGGGCACCAGGGTGAAAATCATTCCCGGTACCATGAAGCTCGTTTGCGGATGCAGGCCGCCCGGTATTTCCATGGTTCCGTTGGACGGGAAACTCATCATATGAGCGGTGCGCGTGAGGTTCGCGGACACCTTCACCATCAGCAGAATATCGTCCGGGTATCCCTGCTCGCCGAGCAGGAATAGCCGCAGGCGTTCTTGCAAGTCCGCATCAAGTTGGATGAACGGCTTTGCACTGGCGTCCTCTCCCTTGTTCCAGGAGTCCGCCGCGCCGCGGCAGAAGATGCTGAGCGCAAAGTAAGCGAGCTTGTTCCAATCTATCTGCGGATCGTCTTCGGCATGATAGACCCGGCCTGAAGGAAGGATCTCGCGCGGGGTGAGGCGCAACAAGGCCTGCTGCAGCCGGAATCCGCGGCCGACCTGATGGGCAAAGCGCGTGACCCAGCCCTCACCATTCTTGCTGAAACGCTGTTCGCAGTCGTGACAAAGCAGGTGTTTCTTGGTCTGGCCGGGAACGCGGGCGAAACGAGACCGCGTCAGCTTCTGAAGGGCCTTGTTGTGCTGAAAAGTTCCGGTCTGGTCCAAACCCAGGTGGTAATAGAAAGCCGCCGGGATGAAGTGGCTGTCACGAAGAGTGCGCTGCTGCTGGCAAAGCCGGCAGATTCCGAACGCCGCCGCCGTAGGGGTTGGCCTTTGACGCGCTGCCTCCGCCTTGTGGTCACCCATCATTCGTCTCCCTTAGGGCGGGCCGACTATATTAGTCGGCTTTCAGGCGTGCGAGGGTTTGCAAAGGCGGATATCGTCCCCGTAGGGGCCCATTCATGCTCCCAAGCTGCAGGTAGGATCTCCGGCGCTGCGGTAAGACGGCCGTCCCAAGCCTTACGAGCAGCCGCGAATTTTGTATGAAGGACGGGGGTTCTGATTCCCCGCTGCGTTTCGAGTCCCGCGTCAGGGATCGTCGCCCGATGGGCGGAGACAGCCGCTCTTTAAGGCTGGGGGCTCTTGCGCCTAGAGCCCAGCCCGCAGGGAGACGCCCGCTTCTCGGAAAATCACGTCATGGCAGGGAGTATTTTTGCTTGGCTTCGTCAGCCGTCAGATTCTGTAGCTGAAGGGGTCCGCCGCCATGCATTTCCCCGTGCGGATGAGTGCGTTCCCAATAACGGCCATCATCGGGGTCCTTGTAGAGAGTTTCCCATGCCCCCCACTGCGGACTGTCTGTAACCTTCTTCAAATGATTCGCGATTAACCAATGTATCCTTTCTTCGACTTCATCACCGCGCGTTCGGTTGTTTTCGAATATCCAGTTGCCGACCAGCGACTTTTCATGCGGCTGTAGCTTCATCATTGGCTCCGTCTGCCGCTTCTCGCCGTCTTTTTCCGAAAAGGAATCGCCATGCGCGGAAGGTCGCATAACCGATCACCCCGATAATGGCATACAGCACGGCATTGAGTAAGATAGCAGTCGCCCATATTTCTGCATCTCTCGACCGGTCCGCGCCGTCCAATAGCATCAAAAAGATCGACGATGGCCATATGGTTAGTGTGACGTATGCTACAGTGACAGCGCCGCTAAGTGTGTGCGCGTGTATGCCAGGAAAGCTGCCTGCCAGCCCTAGGACAAGGGGCACGTTTTCACCTATGATCGCCGCAGTCAGAGGCACCATAAACCATCGTTTCATTCAGTGCCTCCCGTAAGTGGCTTGGAGGCTTTGCATCAAAGCGCTCGGTATAATCGTATCCGGGGTGCTGATGCCTCCTGCCTGCAATGCATGCTCTGTTGCTATGGCACACTGCTGTGCGCCGCCATGACCAACGAGCGAGTAATTGCCGGGGTTCACACGAAGATTATTGAGGTAGTCGATAATCTGTTGATCTTGCTGCGGTGTGGTGTGGATCACCAGGGTGTTGGACACAGTCCCCAGCTCCAGCACGGGCACACTCCCCACGAACGGGACGGCTACATTCCCCATGACCGGCGCGGCCTGGTTGAATAGCGTTTCGCCGGTATCTAGTCGCAGAATTCCCGGAGTGCCTAACAAGCCTCCGGCGGCGCTGTAGCCCGGTGCCGGGTAAAATCCGACTGTCTGACCTGCGGGAACTATTTGGTCGGAAGGCGCTACACCGATTCCGATGTGTGCAAATTCGCCAACGCCGAAGTCTGCTCCATTATACAGCCTTACCGTAACGTCCAGCCCGCTCAGGTCCGTGTAAGTGACCGGGTTATTCCCCGCGAACACATACCCGTTCGGCCCGCCCGCAAGACCGATAGGGTCATGCTCGAAATACCCCGGAAAGCTCGTCGGCAGCCGGTTCCTAAATCCGTTGTGATAATCGCCGTCCGGGTCGCGGTGCTGCCCGATCAGGCGAAGATTCATAATGAAGCTGCCGGTGACGGTCGGCGTCACCGCACCGTCCGGGGTATAATTGCCGGTCCAGACAATCCCCTCTGACTGGTTCGACGCCCGCTGCACTGTGTCGATGGCGTCGGTGTGCAGGGCGAATGTGCCGCCCGTCCCTTCAAGATCGGTGACGGGCATGCCGTCTAGATAAACGTAATCCCACTCCTTGCCGTCATTCGTTTCCTGCAACAAGCTTTGCCCGGAGGGGTCGTAAATCAGGGTCGCAAGCTTGTGGCCGTTCGGTTTGATAAGCGGCCTTGTGCCGGAGGCGTCATAATAGAAATTCGTGGTGCTGGTGCCGGGCTTCGATGTCGCCATCTGGTTGGATTTGTAATAGGTCCACGTCTGGGAACCGATGCTCGTCATGTTGCCGGTGCTGCTGTAGGCGACGGTGCTGCTGCCGATTTTCTTCAGGCGGTTGTTGTTCGACCAGATGCTGTAGGTGGCCGCGCCGTAGGCGGTGCGGTTGCCCGAACTGTCATAGGTGATGCTGCTCACCACGCCATATGGACCGCTGGCATACTTGATCCGGCTCAAAAATCATACTGGAAGCCTTGGGTATCGCCGGGCGTGACGTTGTCGGTGATGCCGGTGATGTTGTTGTCGGCGTCATAGCCGTAGGAGAGATACTGGACGTTGCTCGCGGTCGCGGCGTCCTTCACGCTCGTCATGCGGTAATCGAGATCGAAAGTCCGGGTGTCGATGACGTTGTTGCGGTAGCTCCAGCCTGAAGCCGGGCCGAACGGCATATGCGTGACGCTTTGCACCGCGCTGACGGCGCCGTGTCCGGGTTGCGTCGTGAAGATGGAAGTCACCTGTCCGGCGCTGTCGCGGGTGTAGTTCACCAGATAGCCGGTCGAGGCGTAGGTGATCTGCGAATAACGGCCCGCGCTGTCGTAGCTGTAGCCGGTCGAGAACAGCTGGCCGATGGTGGTGGTGCGGGCGTCGGTCGTAATCAGGCCGCGCGCGTCGTAGGAGCGGGACAGGGAACCGGCCTGATCGGTCGCGCCGGTCAGCCGCCCGATGCCGTAGCCGTGGCCCGTGCTGTCGTAATAGATCGAGACATTTAAGGAACTGTCGGCGGGGTAGGTCCGCGCCGTCAGCCGGTCCAGTGCGTCATAGGCAAGGTCGGTTTCCTGCGAAAGCGCGTCTACCTGTTTCACGAGATTATAGTCCGGGTCGTAGGTGTAGACCGTCGTGTAAGTGTCCGGGCTGGTTTCCTGAATCGCGTCCCCGAAGCCGTCATAAACATAACTCGTCACATGGCTGCGCGGATCGGTGTAGCTAGCTAAGCGGCTGTGGCTGTCGTAGCTGATGCTGGAAATATCGAGCGCCGCATCCTCGAAGCGATAGGGGCGGTTCAGCTGGTCCGAGGAAATATAGCTGATGTGGCTTAAGGGGTCGGTGATGGTCTGAACGTTGCCGTTGCTGTCGTAGCTGTAGCCGGTCGTCTGGCTCATGCCGCCCACACTGGTCAGCATCCGGCCCAGAGCGTCATAGGTCGCCGTGCGCTGGCGCTTGGTCACGCTGCTGGCGTTTTTCCAAAGCTCCTGCGTCACGTCGCCCGCGCTGTCGTAGGTGATGCCCTTGCTCTCTCCAAGGGCATTGGTGATGGAGGTGACGCGGTGCGCGGCGTCGTGGCCGTAGGCGAGATACGAACTGTCGGGCAGGGTGGTTTTGGTCAGGTTCCCGGCGCTGTCATAGGTGAAGCTGGTGGTGAGGTTTCCGGCGGAGGTGGCAAGAACGCTTGAGGAAAGCCAGTTGCGCGTGGTCCATGACAGGGTGGTGCCTACGCCGTTCGGATCGTAAATCTTCTTCGGCCTGAAACCGCCGGTCGCGGTGCCAATGGTGGTGACGTGTCCGAGGGCGTCGGTGATGGTGTGCAGGGTGCCGCCATAATTCCCGCCCGTATAGGCGTAGGTGGTTTTCGCGGTGACGTCGGTGCGCGGAAGCTGGCGGGTGAGCACCTCGCCGGTTTTGTTATAGGTGTAGGTCCATGTCCGGGTCTGGCCGTTTGTCGAATACGGGATGCTCTGCGTGGTGGTGTCGGTCAGTTTCCGCGTGAGCATGTTCCCGGCGCTGTCGTAGGTGAAGCCCGATGTCAGCCCGGTTGTGGCGACGGTATGCTGAAGATGCGGCCACCAGAAATCATAGGTGATGTCGGTGATTTGCTTGTTGGTCGTGTTCGACGCAAAGGCGATTTGGGTCGGCAGGCCGTGGCTGTTATTCACCCATGTGGTGTTGTTGCCGTTCCAGTCGTTTTTGCTGCGCAGATAGCCGTTTGCATCGTAGCCGAAGGTTTCAGATGCCGCCTTCACGGTGCCATTGGCGGCGCGGTCAATCTCCGTCACCTTCGGCACGCCCTGCAGCGTCGTGAATTTATACGTCTCGACCAGCCCCAGAGGGCCTTTGACAACGCGGTTGCCGTTGCTGTCGTTGTAATAGACGCTCGTGTAATTGATCGCGCCGTTAAGCTCGCTCAGGGTCGCCCGGCCCATGCCGTCATAGCCCCATGTGGCGTAGCGGCTGCCGTTCTCGTCGGTGATGCCGGTAAGGGCATAGGGATAGCTGAGGTTTTCATAAAGGTAGGTTTGATGGGTCGTCGGGCTGGTGTTGTAGGTGACGCTCTGAAGCTGGCTGCCGGTGCTGCTGTAGGTCAGATAGCCATAGGAGAGGGAAAGGCTGTCCGGGGTCGTCACGCCTGTAAGCAGGCCCGCGGAGGAATAGCTGAAGCCAAGTTGCCGGTCGTAGCTGTCCGACACATAGGAAATCTGCCCGCTTGAATAGCCGATGGCCTGCGTGTAGCCGCCGCGCTTCTTGATGGATTGCAGCGTGGCCTCGCTGCCTGACTGCGCGTAGGTTTCAACCGTGTCGTTCTGGTCGGTCAGGGTCCATGTGCTGCCGGAAACCGTCAGCTTCATGTCCACGTCGCTATCCGGCGTGTAGGTGCCGGAACTCGATGTGAAGCTGATAACCTGACCGTCGGGACGCTCGGCAAGCACGCCGTAAATGGCAGACGGATTGAGAATATGCAGATAGCGGTCGAAATTGGTGCGCCAGTTGTGGCCTAGGCTCGTGGCGTAGGTGTTCGGCGCGGAAAAGCTGTTGTAATAGCGGATCAGGGCAAGCGTGTTCGGCCCGGCGGTTTCGTAGTCGGTCGCCTGATAGAACGTATTGCCTGCGCTGATGCTGATGGGATCGGCACAGGACGGCTGGCCGGGCAGGGTGCAGGCGGCACCTAGGGTCTTGCCGCCAAACCATGTTCCAGAGACGTTGATGGTCCCCGTATGGCCAGAGACAATGATACTCCCCAAACTATTCGCTCGGAATGCGTTGTCGCTGCCGCTGCTGCCGTCCCAGTTCGTGGATATTTCAGTGCTTGGATCGGAAGCGGAGGTGGCGGCGTCAAAGGTCCAAGAGCTCATCCGCCCGCTAGTTACAGTAAAGCTCTGGGTGATGTTGGGATTATACCATCCGGGGAAACTAATGCTGCCTACACCGCTCCCCGCAAAGTTATAGCCTATGATGCTGGTCTTGGTCCCGGATGACCCTACCCACGAGACGTAACCGCTTAGAGAGCCGTCAACGCAGGTTACACAGTGTGATGCGGAATAAGCTGGCCCGATATAATAAAACGTTTGCACCTGCGCCACGGTCTGGCGCACGTCCAGAAACAGGCTGGCGACAAAAACGAGCGCGGGCAACGAAAGCAGCGCCGCGAAGCGCGGGCGTTTGATATGGCGCATGAAAATTCCCCCTGAAAACCGATCCCGGTTTGCTTGGTCGTTTGATTGTCCACGCAGCCTTGCGGCTGGTGGCCGGGAGTTGAAAAGCTGGCAAAAGTCAGCCGCAATGACCTTTAGGCCGGAGCCTTGAACATGCGTCAAAGCCTCCCGGCCATAGGCCGGAAGGCATCTGTGCGGCGATGCCGTGCCGCTTTTGCTCGGGTTTTCAAAGCCCGTTACCGTCAATCAATTGACGGTAGCACGACCCTATCTAATTTTTGTTTAATGGTAAAGCGGAACGATCATACTTTTTGAAAAATGCGTGCCGGTGGGGTCGATTCCGCCGCCGCTGCTACAGGTATAATGAACGCGGCAGGCCTGGCCGAGCAACTGGCGGCCTCGAATACTGGGCTTTTGAAATACGGGGTTCGGAACAAGGTCCCGATGGCCTTCCACCGGCACCTGAAGGACCGCTCTGTGATGGCCTGCGAGGTTCCGGCGAGGCGCCCCTATTCCCCCCGCAACCACCTGAACAAGCCGACCGCACTTTTCAGGAATCTCCACCGCATGGTCGACCATCTCCGGCCGCCCCACAAGTCGCCGGAAGCGGACCCGCACGCCACGCTTGGTGAGTGGGCCCGCAAACACTATCTCCGCAACGGGATGCGGGCAGACGCCCTGCCGCCCGAACAGTTCAAGGCGCTGGACGAGCGCCTTCTGCAATGGACTTCCGACCGCCAACGGGAGGGGAAGCTTCCGCCTGACTGGGAACTGGGCTCGAAATGGGCCGCGCTGGCAGGACAATTCCTGAACAATCGGGATGAGGCCAAGCCCATTTTCACCGCCGAGGAGCAGCGCGACGTCGACGCCAGCCGTGCCGCGTCCGCGTTGCGGGATCGCCTCGACGACAAGCAAGACCCGGGTTCATCGTTACGGCACGTCTCGGTGCAATACGCCGTTCTCAATGACCTCGGCGAGTTCGACGCTCGACGCCGTGTCACCGGCCGGTTCGAAGAGCTCTATGGGCGCCCGGCAAGCGAGTATGCAAAGGACCAGCGGTCCGGAGAGCGTTCGGGCAAGGAGTCGAAGGAGCAGCCTGTGCTTTCGGCGGAGCTCGGCTGGGAAAAGTATGAGCCCGCCTTTCGGCGGTGGGCGGCTTTCAATTCCATGCAATACGTCGCCAAACGCGACGGCGCCATCACTCCGCGCGAGTATGCCGAACGACAGGAGTATCTGCGCGGCTGGATCGCCGATCAGCAGCGCCAGGGCAAGCTGCCGTCGAGAAACGAGATCCGCAGCAGACACGTCCAGCTGGAACAGTTGATGCTGCCATATCAGAAGCAGATCACCCGTCAGGAAAAGCAGCGGATGCGCAGCGACGGCGCGTACCTGGCGCCGCCTGGAGGACTTCGCCGACGAGATAAAAACCAGCATCGAGACAGAGCGGCGCTACACCCGGCTGCTGAACGACTGCGTTATTGCCGGCGCCGCCGCCTACGGCAAGTCGCTGGATCAGGTCAAAGAGGACCTTCAGGACCGGTTCACCCGGCGCTATCTCTACAGCCCGACTGAGTATCATGAGCACTGGGTGGAACGCGGCGATCATGATCATCCCCAGCGCAGCCCGGATGTGGAGGCTGACGCTTCCCGCCGGCAGCAATACAAGTCACAGGACAGGAAAGAGCGCGACGACGGCCACAGCCGGTGACGGCCATTCGGTGCGCGACAGTGGCGGCCATTCGCTAATGAATGGTCGTGTCGTGACAATGATCAAAGGCATCAGGTGTGCCGCAGATCACCCGGCCGTCATTCAAGTGGAACCACAGGAGCTGGCGTGTCCCGGCCTCCTCCTCGCGGATGGCCGCGATATCGTCGATGGAAACCCCAAACACAGCCTGACAGGTGTAGCCATACTCGCAATCGGGCTCGATCTCGGTCAATCGCCCCGCGTCAAGCAGAAGCTGAATGTGGTCCGTCACGATCAGCGTGATGCAGTAAGAATCGGTGAATATCATTTACAAGACTGTAGCGCATTCGCAACGAGTGGCAAGGTCGGGGCGGCTACCGGTTCCTTCGCATCGCACCAAAATCGTGGACTCGATCTACCGCTCGTGATCGCCGTCGCGGTCTCTGTCACGCCGCCGTCTGCGTCCGGGTCCGCTTGGTTTGGTAGGGTCGGTCGGTTTCGCCCGATCGGACGATCCACCGGTGCTGTCACCCGAGCCCCCAGCACCGTCGTCGCCAGCAGCGCGGGTAAAGTCTTCCTGGAGCGTAGGCGGCTGCTTTAGCATTTCAGGCGCCAGCTCTGTCCCCTTCTCCAGCGCCGCGCGCGTGGTGTGACGATTTTTGGCCTTCATGCTAACGTCCCGCCGTCCGCGCGGCTTCAACTCCAGCGTCAGTGCCGGTATGCGATTGCCGCCGCCGCGTGCCCGCGTTTTGACGCGCTGCTCCCTCACGCGCGTGGTCTCAAGCGACTGGAGCTCGCGCTGTTCGACCAGCGCCAGCCCTCTCAGCTGTCGGTCCATATCGAGACTTTGCGCCTCGTGTCGCCGTTGCAATTCCTGCCGGGCCTGCGCCTGCGGTTCGTCGAGCGCCTTGAGCTGCGCGACGAGCTGCTCGTGCCGGCGCTTGTCGGAATGCCGGTCGAACTGGCGGCGGATCGCATTGAACCCGGATACCCGGGCCAGCATCGCGACAAGACCGCTTGTGCGTCGGCTGCTCCGCGTGCTGGCAACGCGCGCGGTCTCTGTATCGTGCGCCATGTGGAGCGCCATTCTTTCCTTGCGCTGGTGCGTCTCGAGCTGCTTCATCTCCTCCGCATGGCGCGCGCGCATGCTCGCCTGTTCGGTTTCGAGCTTGCTCCGGCGCTCGGTCTGGGCGCGCTTCAAGATATCAACCCGATCGCTATGGTGCTGCGCCTTTTGAAAATCTTCGATGGCCTGGCGGTGCTGGGCCACAAGAGCCTTCGCTTCATCGACGCTCGGCAGCGACTCCGGAGGAAACTCCCGCTCCAGCCGGGCGCGCACATCTTTGGTGCGCACGGCGCGGTCATCGATCAGCTTGGGGAGCGCGTTCATCTCGCCGTAGAGATCGACCAGCACGTATGGCCGCTTGCCGGTTGCCAATACATAGCCCAGCTCTTCCAGCGCGCGGACGAAGGCTTGCGCGCTGTCGCTGTGCCGCCACGCTTCGGTCACCTGCTCGATGCGCTCTTCCTTGGTGAGGCCGGTTTTATCCTGCTGGCGCTTCTCGTAGAGCGACAGGCTCTTGCCCTTCTCGCGCTTCCGTCCCGCATCCGGCGCCATGCCATCGGGCAGGGCCAGGCCGTGCTCGCGCGCGAACTCCTTCGTCACCATCATCAGCTTGTGGCGATCGAAGGGCTGATGGACGGCCTTGCCGTGTTCGGCGTCGATCCGCGACCACACGACATGGCAATGCTCCCGGCCGCCCTTGATATGGAAGACGATGGCGCGGGGCTGGCCGGAGAGGCCAAGCTTGCTTTCAACGCGCTCGATATAGTCGCCGTACTGCGCCCGGGTCAGTTCCCCTTGCGCAGGATCGGGGTTGACCGAAAGGCTGTAAAGATAATTGCGGCAACCGGTCATGGCATGGGCGCACACTTCCCATTCGGCGAAGGCGCCATGAAGATCGTGTGCAACCGCACCGCGGACTTCCGCTATTTCCACATATTCATTGTCGTAGGCGTTCTGGAGGTGGGTGGCGAGGTCCTGCCCCGATCCGCGCTGGCTGGCCTTGGGGATCATGGCTTCCGCCCCAGGGCTTTGAAGCAGAGCGAGCGGATTTCAATCAGCGGATCGAGGGCCTTCTCGACGGCAAGCGCATCACGATCGCCGCCTTCCTCGAAATGCGTGTTCAGGGCGCGGAGCTCATCGCGGATTTGCGCCATCGTGGCGATGATTTGCGCGACCGCCGCGTGCTCGATCGACGGCCGGCGGGACCGGCGCGGCGGATCGCGGCCAAACACGCATTTATTGAGGAAGGCGCATCGGGACAGGCCGGACGCACGGACGCGCTGATCGAACTCCGCCCGCAACTCTTTCGGCGGGCGGTAGGAGATGGGCGCTTCGCGCTTCTCTTTGTCCTGCTCCGGCATGCTCCTTCCCAACTGGCGATCGCGATGAGGCCCGCGCCTCGCCTGTTCCTCGCCATCACCGCCATAACGCCGGGGTCCAGGGGGCCTTATGCCGCCCTGGTCGATGGGTGTCCGGAGGGAGAGCCGATATCTCCCCACGGTCGCAGCCGGCGCCGAAACGCCGGTCGTGGTCCAGGACGCGAAAGTCCTGGTCGCGGGTTGCAAGGGGGCGCGACCGCCCCCTGCTCGATGGGTCCAGGGAGAGCCGAAGTCTCCCTGGTCGCGATGCAACGGCGATGACGTTGCGTCAGCCGGGGCGGGCTCGATGCCCGCCAGCGCCAGCGTCCGGCTGAACAATCCCTTGGCGAGACGCTCCCAAAGAGCGGACGAGCCCTAGGGATTGCCCTGGGGGTCCGCGGGGGATGGGAAATCCCCCCGCAAGGTGCGCGCGGTACTACCGCGCACACCTTGTACATTTCGAATGGCGACGTCCCGCCATACTCTATTATGGGGAAAATACCTTAAATAGTAATGAACATTACCGCGCTCTCATAGGAACACTTGTAACGGGCATTACAGCCATATCCCCGGAACTGGTGCAGTGCAAGAAATATCGGTTGACTGTCATCGAAGCCGTCTGCCGCTATCGTCTGTCCAGGCGCGATACCCCTCCTGAACATTCGGGCCGCGCTCGTTCCGTTTTCACCGTCGCTTCCAAGCGAGGAAGGCGCGAGGCAATGCCAGAGGTGGCATTGCCAGATGACTCCGTGCCTTGCCTGCCCGCCGCAATGGACTTTTGGGATGGACATCCCAGGCCGGTGGAGCAGAACTGGAGTGTGCATTGCAATGCGGACCCGGATCGATCGAGTCTACGGTCGAACCCACCACCGAAACTTACGACCCTTTCCAGATGGCCTACGCGTATTTCAACGAGGCGCTCTTTCGAGGTGCAGTTGCCGAACTGCCTTATCACGCTGCAACGAAACAAGAAGAGCTACGGGTATTTTTGCGGTGATCGATTTGGTCGTGCCGATGGCACTCTTACCGATGAGATCGCCCTGAACCCTTCCCTATTTCCGGGACCGGCCACAGGAAGAAGTGCTCGCCACCCTCGCCCATGAAATGGTCCATCTGTGGCAGCACCATTTCGGCAAGCCGGGCCGGGGCCGCTATCACAACAAGGAATGGGCCGAGAAGATGAAGTCGATCGGCCTGCAACCGACCACTACCGGCAAGGACGATGGCGCCGAAACCGGCGATGTCATGGGCCATTGATCGTGCCGGACGGACCCTTCGACCGGCCAGTGCGCAAACTGTTGGCGCGCGGCTTGGTCGTCTCATGGACGCGAACAGCCGGAAAAGCGATCCGGCCGGACGACGATGAGAGCATGCCACAAGCCGAGAGCAAGAGCGGCAAGCGCGTCCGCTATATCTGCCCGCACGGCGACATGAAGGCTTGGGCCAAAGCACGGGGCAAGCTGGTCTGCGGCGAGCATATGGAGCCGATGGAAGTCATTCAGCCGACGCCGCGCGGATACCGGGATATAACGCCGACCGCTGAAGAGGCGGAATCCGAAGAACCGGCGTCAGAAGCATAAAGCATAAAAACGAGGCGCGGACCTTTCGGCCCGCGCCTTGTCGCGTTTGAAGGAAGCCGTGAGGCGGGGGTTATTCCCCCGCCTCTTCGTTTGCGGGCTCGCCGTCATTGACGGGTGCGGCCTCTTCCTTGTCCTTCAGCTCATAGAGCGTCAGGGCGCTGACCACCTGCGTGCCGGACAGCTTCAGATAGAGCGAGCCGTCTTCGTTCCGCCATGCAACCCCGATGCGCTCGTAGGTGGCTTTCTTGCCGTAGCCGTGGCGCACCTTGGCGACGTGGGTTGGCAGTTTGGGCTTGTCGTTGCTGCGGGCGTTGGTTTCCGTCGTTGGTTCGTATTCGTCATGGGTCTTCTCCTTTGTTGAACGGGCTGGCCTTTCCAGCCTTACCCGCCGGACAGCAGGCCGCCGGGGACGTGTCCCCAACACGGGAGGCCCGCAGGGCCGAATGGAGCGGGCAGGAGAAGGACACGCCGCAGAGCATCCCCGCCGGTCTGATAAACGGCTTCTGGGGTACAAGGCTGAAAGAGAAACAGCCCCGTTCTGAACAAAGGGAACGGAAGCCCTGACGGGCGAACCGACCGAAACCACCGCCGCGTCTCGCCAACGGCATCCCAAACGACAATCCGAAGGCCAAATCGGCATACGGCTGCGAGCAAGCTCGGGAACGATCACGCCGCAGATCGGGTCTGCCAGCGGCGCCCAGACGATTGGCGATTTACGGCTCACCGTGAAGGTACTCCGGCGCGCGAGGTTGGCGCGAGGTTTGTGCGCACCTGACAAGACAATATCAGCCGCGACCTGCCGATGATGGCAGCAGCAACGGAGACGCGGCAATGGCCTCCTTCCTCGAAGACTTCACACGCGATATACCCCGCGGGCTGAGTTCGCGCTATTTGAAGCAGCAGACAGCGCCGCAGGCGCGCTGGCAGACGCCGGATGTCATATTGGAGCGCAAGGCGCTCGAATATGATCCGCGCAATCCGGGCGGCAAAGATTCTCATCGGCGCGTTCGGCAACAAGCTCGTCGGGATCGACGATAACCGCCACGTCCTGACCGTCGCCGGATCGCGCGCCGGCAAGTCTGTCACGCTCATCAACAATCTGCTGTTCTATCGTGGGAGCATGCTGGCGACGGACCCGAAGGCCGAACTCGCCAATATCACCGCCGCCCGGCGCGCCGCGCTCGGGCAGAAGGTCCATGTCCTCGATCCTTTCGATCATACGTCACTCGGCATCTGGCCCCTATCGCAAATCCTATAATCCGCTCGCGGTCCTGAAGACCCGACAGTCCTACCATCATCGAAGATGCCGGGCATGATCGCCGACGCGCTTGTTGTGCGCACCGGACGCAAAAGACCCGCATTGGGACGAAAGCGCCAAGAACTTCATCGAGGGCGTGATCCTTCACGTCGCGACCGAACCGCGCTTACGAGGGACGGCGCAACGCTCCTCACTGTCCGCGGACCTGATCCGCTGGCGCTGACGCAAGAACCCGCCGCGCTCGTCGGCGAAGACGAAGAACCGCTGCATCTGCTGGTAAACGAGCAGATGCTGCAAAGCGCGCAAGGCCTCGCAGAAGAATATGGCGACTGAGGATCTAGGCGCGGCGCTCGAAGGCGCGGCGCGTGGACTTCTACGAAAAGCGACCGACGAGCGCGCGGGCGTGCTTTCAACGGTGCGCCGGCACACCAAGTTTCTCGACTACTCGGCGATGCGACGCGTGCTGGCCGGGCATGATTTCGATCTCGCGGATTTGAAGCGCGATCGAAATGGCGTCAGCGTATATCTCTGCCTGCCAGCCAGCCGCATGGGGCTCTGCAATCGCTGGCTGCGCATCTTCATCAATCAGCTTCTCGACGCGATGGAGCGCGAGAAGACGACAGCCGGCAGCGCCGGTGCTGGTCTGCCTGGACGAATTCCCCGTGCTCGGCCATATGCGCCAGCTTGAGGATGCCGCCGGGCAAATCGCCTCTTTCGGAGTCAAGTTGTGGGCTGTTGTCCAGGACTGGGGACAGGGCAAGGCCCTGTACAGGAGCGCTGGGAGACTTTTGCCGGCAACGCCGGCATCCTGCAGTTCTTCGGGAACAATGATCTTGAGACGCACGGAATATGTTTCACGGCGGTTGGGAAAAACCCGGATCGAAGTCGCCCGTCGGGTCGAAGTCGGCACCCGAACAGCGCGACCTGGTCTTACCGGCCGCAATCCCAGCTATCGAACTGCATAACCTGCTGACGCCTGATGAAGTCAGCCGGCATTTCTCGCGCAGCGACCGGCTGAAACGGCAGCTCGTGATCTGGGCCGGGTTCGATCCGATGATCCTGCAACGGGTGGAGTATTTCGACAGCAGTAGCCCGTGCTTCGGTGCCTTTCGAGACAAATTTGCATCACCTGCTTAAACCCGTGGAGGTTTGTAGGCATCGGACGTCAGCCGCATTTGTAAAGTTGGTCAGGAGAGATGCCCTCTGATCGGGCCTGTCGAATTTCCTTTTGCATGAGGAAGCGCTCCATGACGAAGTCATCCCCGTACACTCCGGCCATCTCCGAAGGAAGACGGCCCCACTGGTCTCGCGCCAGAAAGTCGCATCCGCCAATCTTCAATAAGGCCCGAAGCGCAGGACGCGCCCCCTGCTCCGCAACGTAGTGCAGTGCGGTCGCTCCATTCCTAGGGTCATGATAGTTGACCGGAGCGCCTTTCTTCGCCAAGCCTTCCAGCCGCTCAGGGTTTGCGTCCTGGGCAGCTTCCAGAAATTTCTCGCCTATCGTAACCCACTCGTCCACTAATCTATCCAGCTGATTTAAAATGTCCTCCGGAGATCCAGGCTTAATAGTAACATGTCCTATCCGAAAAGGAGAGGCGCCACCCATCACAACTAGTTTTCTCCTTCGTGAGCTTATTATTGCTGCAGACTCATGGGACGGTAGAGACCGCAACAGCGTCTGGCCTTCGTCCGAGGCGTACACGACCTGAACCAACGAGGCTTGTGCCTTCTCTCTTAATTCATCGGTCAATGGTCTTCTTGACATTGGCGTACCTCAGCTCAAACGTCACTCCAGGCCTTTTCTGACGAAGTATCGTAGGCTATCCCGGACTACGCTTTGTCGGACGTTTTCTGACCACAGTTGGTCGTCCTGCTCCTCGTCCCCGAAGTACGGTTCTTCGTGTATCTGCAGGACAAGATCTTCCACGGTGTCCTCCGACGGCCGAGGCTTACATGCGATCAAGTAGTAGTATTGGTTCTCCCCATATTTCGACAGGCGTTTCAAAAACCCGAGGAAGTTCTCCTCGGGAGTGAAAATGCCCCAACCATAACTCAATCGTTTTCTCCACAAGCATTTTTTTCTCTGGTGCTCGGAGAGATCAGCCGGATCGCCATCGATGCCGCGGTAGGTCGCCGACGACTGTTCCAGGTGGAAAAAGCGTCCGTCATTCGAAAAGGTTAGTTCAAGATCAATCTCGGACACTCCGTCTTCGGAACGGTGCACAGCCCGATACGCTCCCTCCACAGTGGGTGGGGGAAGAATAGCCTCGCTCGCGACATTCAGCTGAAGAAATTCAAGCAACTGCATCACGAGCAGATACGGAATATGCGGTTCATCCAACTCCCTCAGCTCAAGACCTTTGATGTCGGGGTCGGCGAGGAACCTAACGATAGCCTCAAGATTTTCCTGGCCCCCGCTCCGGGGTTTGCCTCGGCTAACTTGGCCGGTAACTATCGCTCGAAGGCTGTCACCTTTGAAACGCACCTTCGTAAGATCGAATACAACATCGGTTACATCTTTCCAGCTAAACCGATAGCCCGCGACCGCTCTTGTCGCATGATAGTAGGCGCGCATGCGCCGCTTGATGAGCTTCGCTTGGGTGGCCGTATATTGGCCTTGCTGGCGTTGTTCTTCTTGCAACAAGCACCTCCATGGGGAATGGGTAAAGGCATAGGCCGCCGGAGTGTGTAGGACGCTAGCATGAGGCCACCATTTGCTGGAGAGGGCAAGCAGCCAGCGGAGCCGCTGCATTATCCGGCCCTGCTGATTTGACCGTGCGAGGAATCGCTGAGGCACTGAATTTTCAGACTGCATAGCTACTGATCTGGTCGCTTTGCGGCCGTCAGTTAAGCAGAGCGGAAATCTCTTTGATGCACGTCAATAAACCCAGAACGCGCCACCCCTTCGCCGGATATCCGGCGACGCGGGAGGAAAACGGCGAAGACGGAACGGTCGCTTTCCATGTCACCGCGCGGGTGCTGACGCCCGTGAGGGCGCGGATCGCCGATCAGCTCGGCACGGCGACGGCCGTCGCGGTCGCCGTCCTCTGCGTAATGTACGCCGCCGACCACGATTCCAGTGCGATCGTGCTCGTTCTGGCGGGTTCGACCTGGTTTCTCCGTCCCGTATTCGAAAGGCTCTGGCGCGAAGCACTCAAACGCAACCTGCACCTGGTGGTGACCGAAACCGAATTCCGCTGCCAGCTCTGGCTGCAGTGGATCGTGTTCGACCGCACCCTGCCGCACAAGCTCTCGCTGAAGCTGCATGACCTGGCGAGGGTGGAGCGCGACCAGCACGAGCTCAAGGTCCTCAAGGCGCAGCAGCAAAAGAAAATCGTGCAGCCGCGCCGCTATTACCAGGAAAGCTATCACTTCCTGTACGAGCTGCTCGGCCAGCGCAACGACATCGGCGAGATTTTCGGCAAACCTGATGCGGACGCTGTGCTGATGCGCCTGAGGGCAATCGACGAGGTGCTGAACGCCCGCGCCCGGCGCAGCGACGGCACGCCTCTCAAGCCGGGCGATCAATGGGCGCCGCAGCCCGGCGCCATCCCTGGCGACTGAGCTAAGGAACAATCCCATGGCATCTGACCAAGGCAATCTGCGGTCCGAGGCCGAGGCGCGCGTGCAGCGCCGCTTCGACCGGCAAACCGAGGCGCTAACGGAGTGGCAGCGCGAAGAAAGCCAGCGCGACGCCCGGGCGCAGGCGGGGGCCGTCGAGGACTCGATGACCCGGCAAGCCACTCTCGAGCATGAGAAGAAACAGGCTCTCGTCGAACATGACAAAGCCTGGAACCAGCTTAAGGAGCGGCTGACACCACGGCCCAGCCCTGCTCCCACTCTCGACATGATCGGTACGCCGCCGAACCGCAATCTCGTCCAGCACCATGACGAGATGCGCCAACGCTGGACCGAGCGGCGCGAGCAGATCGACAAGGACTTCGACAACGACATCGCCAGCTGCGAAGCCGCGCGCTCCGAAATGCTGGAGGGTTTCGGCCGGGCCAATCAGGCCCGCGACCAGGCGCATCGGGAGGACCGGCGCCAGCTTGCCGAACACCAGCAGCAATCGTTCGGACAGGCCGTGCAGAAGGAACTGGAGCGCGCCGACCGATGGACCAGCCGCGAATTCCAGCAACGCAGCCGCGATCACGCCGAACTTGAACGCTGAGGCAGAGATGTACCGATACAACCAAACGCTTCCGGGCGGATGGATTACGCTTCTCGGCGTCCTCGCCCTGTCCTTCCTCACTCCGGGCTGGGCCGCCGGCGCACTTGGCCTCGGCATCCCGCACGCGCATCTGCTCGACTGGATGCTGCGGCAGGACGGCCTGGCGTGGCTAAGCGTGTTCCTGCTTTACGGCCTGTTCGGGTTCGGCCTGCTGCTTGGCATCGCCATCGCCCTGTTTGCGCTGGCCCGGCTGCTGATGCTGGGCCTGGACGGGGCCAAAGCGCGGGCAGCGCAGGCGGGCGGCGCGCTGGCGACCTGGCTTGCCGAACTGGGGTACTGGCTGGTGCGCCTCCCCTCCGAATGGCTGTGGGATGTGAACGTGAGATGCGCCGGCTACCTGGCTGAACAGCACGAGCTGCGGCGGATTTACCGCGAAGATTATGCCAGCGATTTCCCCTCGTACCGCGCGTTCCGGCGTTACTGGCGCGCTCTTCTCGATGACGAAAAAGCGGCCAGACCCGATCCGCTGCAGCAGGCGATGCGGCTGATCGGCTTACAGGAGCCCTTCACCCGGGCCGAGCTTAAGAAACGATATCATCTTCTGATTGGCCCTCTCCATCCGGACAAGATCGGCCCAAACGAACTCGCAACGCAAGTAAACGCGGCAAACGAACTGATCCTGGAAGCGAAAGGCTGGAAATGAGCAAGCTTCTCGCGCGGCTGACAGGCCGGAACGCGGACGCGGCGGCAATGCCTGCCGCCACGCGGAGTGAAACTTTCACGAACGCGGTCGCCGCGCTACGGCAGGCAACCGGCAAACCGGAAAGCCGCTTCATCCCCTGCCGCTGCGCTGTCACCGGCCATGGCTTCACGATCGTCTTTGAGCGTGTGAGTTCCGGCGCATCGCTTGCAGATCGCCCGCATCGACAAAAGCGATGCGGCGGGTGATGCCGGAAGCGGCAACACCTACACTGGCCACCAGTTGCGGTGCGCCTTCGATGCCGGCGAATTCGACTGGAGCGGCTATGGCTGCCCGCACTGCGGCAATCGCGCCGGCACCGTCCATTGCGGCCAATGCAGTGAGACGGTCTGCGCCGGCCGGGTGTGGCCGATGCCGGACGGCAGCAAGGTTTTCGCCTGTCACGACGCGTGCGGCGCCACGGGCAAGACCGAACCCTCGGATCTTGTTCATGGCGGCGCGCCCGAAGCCCGCCCGACTGGCCGGCTGCCGAAGCTGACCGGACCGGCAACGCCGAAGGCGCTTCCAGGCGGCTTGCGCGCAGGGCTGCCATCGCCCGGACGTCGCTCTTAGCAGGTGGCGATACCATGAGAGGCAAACGGCTGGTCATTACCGAGCGCGGCCTGTGCTGGCTTCCTGAAGGCGATGACGGCATCCCGGTCGAGGATGTTTTTCCGCCGGAGAACGTGCCGGCGCGCTTCAATGGCGCCCGTTACTACGAAACCCCCGGCGGATACCTGCTCGGCAAGCCGCTCGAGGGAGCGAACGATCAGAAATCGGGACCGCCGTCGCTGTCTGTTCTGCGACAAGAGCAGGTGAAGCAGCGTGACGCCGAATTTCACGCGCGGCTCGAGCAAGAGTATCAGGCTGTGAAGATCACGGCCCAGCCGATGCGGTTTTTCGGGCAGTTCCGCAGCGATATCGAGCGGCCTGATGTCGCCGCGGAGGAAGTGCGCGCCCGGCTGATGAGCCACTTTCCCGAAGGGCCAGGCATGGCGGCCATCGCACAGCAGGCCGCGATCCGCTATGCCAAGGCCTTGCAAAGATATTTTGAAAGCGACGGCGCGCCCGAGCCGAAAATCTCGGAGCTGGCGCGGCGCTGGGGCATGTTCTGCCACGATCATGGCAATGCCGAACGCGCCTATTACGAGGCTGATTGCAGGCCCGCAGTGGTCGATCCTTACGCCATTGATTTCTCGCAAGTGAAACTCACCGACCGGGACCGCAAGGCGGCGTGGAAAGACCGGAAGAGCGACCGCGCCCGGCATGACGACGAGCATGAACGATGAGGCTGGCCCGCCCCCGCCGAGGCAAGGCAATGGCGAGGCGGTCCAGCTTGAGCAAACCCAATCTGCCTTCCGCGGCCGGCGTGGACCGGCGATCCAGATCGAGTTTGCAATGTGTAACGACCGGCGTTCCGGCCATGGCTATATCATGACGAGGCTCCCATCGTGACCGCCAAGCCGAGCATGATCGATCAGGTCCTCTCGCTGCACCGCCAGCATTATGGCTGCGAGTTCGCGCTGATCCTGCAGGACGAGCATGTGCTACCGCGGCTGCTGGCGTTGCTGATCGAACGGCGGCAACGACGCAACGGGGCCCGGTTTTCGATCGCGCCGGTCTCCTCGACCATCGCGCCGACGCGTTCCGGACCGGTGCTGGTGCGGACCGGCGCCGGGCGCAGGCTGATGTTTGCTGACGGATCCGGCGCGTTTCGCATTGATCTCGGTCACGGTGATGTCCTTCACGCAATCCGCTGCCGCCTTCATGGCAAGATCGCCCGCGAATATCTGGCCGGGCCGGAGAAGGCGATCCGGAACCTGTACCTGCTGCTCGAAAGCGGGCGTAAACGCCCACGCGCAACACTTCCGAAACGGGGCTTGTGGCGCACATTCCAGTGGAATGGCGATCCCGCTTATGTGCCATGGAAAATTGACAGCGAAACGGCGCGATTCCGCGTTCATCCTTCCTATCCGGTGCTGCGGGAGGATGCGCGGCATTTCTTCGGCCATCTGGCGTTCTTTACCCGCCACGGCCAAAGCGGCATGCGCAAGGTGCTTCTGACGGGACCACCGGGCACGGGCAAAACCTCCATTCTGACGGCGCTCGCCACCGAACTCGGCCCCGAGATGCCGGTGATCCTGTGCGGCAGCGATGAAGAGGCCGTCGCCGTCTGCACCATGGCGGCCGCGAAGGGCAGTCCCTGCATCGTTTTGGTGGAGGAGATGGACATGCTGGCGCGGCCCAGCAGCGCGGCGCTGGGCTTTCTCGACGGCACAGATACGCCGCGCAATTCCGGCGGCACCTATCTGATCGCCACCACCAATTACCCGCGCAAGGTCGATATACGGATCCTGAAGCGTCCGGGCCGGATCGACCGGGTGATTTCAGTGGGAGCGCTGCGCAGCCGCGCGGCGGCTCAAGTGGCGTCAGGTTTGCTGCCAGAGGATGTCAGCCTCTCTTGTGCCGCGCTTGGCAAGGTGCTCGACCGCACCACGCCTGCGGAAATCCGTGAAATCATCGCCACCGCCATCAGGCTGTGCGTGCCAGGGCCGGGGCAGGACACGGCACCGCCGCTCGACATCGCGATGATCGAGCGGGCGCGGGCATCCTTGAAGCGGATGATCGCGACGGCGGAGCAACTGGCGGACGATACGCCGGAAGAGCGCGAAACGCTGCATCACCGGCTAGGGCCGCTCGACGACGACATTCCATTTGAAACCGAAGACCGTCCCGCCGCATGAGCACAATGGCGACGCCTACAGATATATGTTCACGCGCTCGAAAGCCGCGCTGATGTGACCGGGGCGGCTTCGTTCAATAAGTGCAGCCGCCACCGGTGGCCTGTTTCCCGGCGGTGCGGATGAATGTCCGCGCCGCCGGAACCGTAACGGGCGGCTCCACTTCAGGCGGCTGCCTGTTCGCCTGAAACCGGTTGCAGACGCATGAGGTAATCGGCGGCTTTCTGCGCATGCGCCGCCGCACTGAAGATCGCCCGCTTGTCGTTCTTCAGCACGTTCAGCCATGAGCCGATATAGGCGGCGTGATCGTCGCGGATTTCCGGCGTGAGATCGAGGTCGGCGCACAGGAAGGCGCTGCCCAGCTCTGCCACCAGTTCCTCCATAGCGTAACCTGCATCCCCCCATTTCTTGCGGCCAAAGTCGCGGTCAAGCCGGGATTTATGGCGCGTCCAGTGCGTGCATTCATGGGCAAGCGTGGCGTAATAGCTTTCGGCGTCGCGGAACGCCTCAAACGGCGGCATCTGCACGAAGTCGGAGCCGATATTGTAATAGGCCATGTTGCCGCCATGGCGAATATCGGCCTGTGTGCCGGCGAAAAACACTTCGGCGCATTCGATGCGCTTGACCGGATCAAGCCGTGGTTCGGCATGGGCATAACAATGCGGGGGCAAGCCTTCGATCTGCTCGACATTGAACACGGTATAGCACTTCAGGAAGGGGATCGCGTGCTCGGTTTCCTCGCCTGTCGCCTCGTCGGTATCGGTGCGAATGACGGTGCTGGCATAAACCACCATGCTGCCATTCTCGCCTTTGCGCACATGCGCGTTTAATTCCAGCGCCTGCCGGAAGGTCATCCAAATCGGAGCGCTGTATCCTCTTAAGACCGCACCGCTCCATAAGACCAGAACATTGATGCCCTGATAGGGAATGCCGTTCGCCCGCAATGGCCGTGTAATGCGGCCTGCCGCATGCTCCGCGCTCCATGGCTTCATCCATGGCCGCACGCCCTGCTCAAACTCGCTGCAATCTGACCGGTGATGCGTGTATAAAGATCGGCTTTCATTGGCTTCCTCCTTGAAAACCGGTTGCGCATGCAACCGGCTAGGCCCGCGCCAATGAGCGGGGGTTCGGCCGTCAAGGCCGGCGGCGGGGACGAGGGGGATCACCCGGTCTGCACGAATCCGGTTCCGCCGAAGCCGGCGGCGGAAGGCGATTAAAATGACAAAGCAGAGGAAGACCGGGGATACGCCCCGCGCCGCGCGCAGGGCTTGGCCTTGACGGCCCGGGGGACGTCAGTCCCCTCTTTTCTTCGCGACAGCTTGAAAGAGGTTGAGCCGCAGGCTCGCTGTGCTCAGTTTCCGCGCGAGGGATCGTCACCGCACGGCCGAGACGCCTGGCGGCTCGGGAAGCCCGGCGAAGCCGGGCGCGTAGAGCCCGGTCCGGCGCTAGCCGGATGCGCCCTGAATGCGCGGCCTGGATCCGAGAGATTCTTTGCGGTCTGGACCTCCCGGGAAGCGTCGCGATGCCGCCTTCATTCTTTAGATCATATGAAAGCATCGTCGAGAACGCTGGCCATCTGTCTAGCGAAGGGCTGCGGACACCTCTTGCGCACGCTCCTGGCGCAGGCCGCTGCCCGCCATGGCGGAGGCAATCACCTCGATCGGCCAGTAATTCTCCCTGCGCAATTCAGGAAGGGCATCGGCTGCATAGCCGCGGATGCCGTTCACGCGGATGACGCCGTGACGTCAACGCCTCCGGGCGCGGACACCTCGTCCAGGCTGCCCTCGCGGAACGGCTGAGGGACAGGGACGCGGACGACGTCGACCCTGGCGGCAAAAGCGGCTAGCCGCCTGATCGCGTGAACCAGAATTTTCGGGATCTTGACGGTAATCGGCCCTGAAAAGCTTTATCGCGCGACCGCGAAAGCTTTTCAGCGCCATTATGATCAGGAGGACGGAGAAGCTAAGGGGAAACCGCGATAACGGCGCGCCCGCTCTCTCGTTTCGAGAGCGGGCGCGCCAAAGCGAAGCGGCAAAGGTTCAGCAATAGAGACATATGAACGCCGCTTACGATGCGTTGGCAGGCTGCCCCTCGTGATCGGTCAATATCAGCGATGGCGTCACGCTGACAAACAGCGGCGTGATCGCAGAGTGGCCGTCATCCGCATTCACGGCGACGATCGCGGCTGCCGGTTCGCCATTCACGAAACACGAGAACAGCGCGAAGTTGGTGTAATCGTTCGAAATGAGCGCCTCGAACGCGGCGCGGTGATCGGCGGTGATGTTGGTGGTCATGTTTGCTTCTTTCTGTTTTGCGGCGGAGGGGCTGCCTGAGGCGGCCCCTCTGCGCGGCTCACGCCGCGTCCTCCCACGGAACACCCTCGGACTGATCCCGCGATAGAGCCGTGGCGGCATCGGGATCGACGGCGGGAAACCGCATCGCATCCGGCAGCCATTCGCGGGCTTTCTGCTGCGCGGCAGTCGGCGACCCGCTGGCGCGGGCTGCTTCGAACCACCAGAGAAGCGAATTAACCAGTTCCGCCTTCTTATAAGAGGCGAGTCGGGCAACGGTTTCGGCATAGCCGCAATCGACCGCGATGGCGGCAAGCTGGTCGCGGGTCCGCCGCTCAAGGAAGCTGCGGTCCGGGTGCCAGTGATAGCGCATCTCGACGCAGAGATCCCGCGCCACGCGGTTAAACATGCTGTCCGTTGTATCAAGCCGGTGACAGAACTCCTGCCCGAACACGAGCACCGTCAACAGCGTGTCCAGCTGGTCAAGGTCGTGATCGCTTAATTTCCGCACCGCCTCATACAGCGCCAGATTGTCCACGCTATACGGCGGAAACTGCGTCCAGACCGGCTCCTCCGCCTCGTTGGCGAAGCCCAATTTTCCGGCAAAGCTCCGCACCTGCCCTTCCAGCACGGCGTAGGCGCTCTGCGGCTCGGCCTCGCGCATCAGCGCGGTTATGGCCTCATGGGGGCGGAAAGTTTTAAGCCGCTCCACCACCGCCACTTCCTTGGCCTTGCGCGGGCAGGCGAACAGCATCTCCTGCACGGCGGCAGTCTTGTGGTGGGCGATATAGGCGCACAGCACGGATGAATACGCTGCCTTCGGCTTGCGCGGGGCAATTGGATTTTCGAAGGTTTCCTGTGCCCCATGCCGGTCGATTTCGCGCTTGGCAAGGCCCTCATGGATATCGACGCGCCCTGAAGGCGAGAGATTGATCAGGACGCCGCCCTGCTCGCCCTCCTCCGCTTCGCGGTACTGCCAGTCAGGAATGCGATAGTCGTTCGTCACCTCGACCCACGCCGCGCTCGCCTCGTGGTTTTTCGCAAGCTGCGCCACCGCCGCCTGCTGCAAACGCAGGAATTCCTCCCTGTCATCGAAATACGAGGTTTCATCGTCGGCAAAGAGGTCGGTCGTGATCGTGCCGGTGTACTGCTCCAACGGAAAGATCGCGGAAGCGACTCTCGGCCTGTCGTCCAGAACCGCCGTGCGGATTTCATCAGCACCGAACCCGTGACCCTGCTCGATCTCCTCGACGATCTGCCGCTGCACGTCATCGCCGCCCAAGGTCATCGCCTCGGCCTGCGACAAGCTGATAATGCAAAGAGCCAACGCTGCCCGCGCTTCCTCGCATAATCCATTCAACGCCAGCCGCCGCTTGATGGTGGTTTGGCTCAGCCCCGTCTGCGCTGCCACATCCTCAAGGGTCACCCCTTTATGGATCAGCTTGGTCAACGCTGCCGCCTCCTCCAGCGGCGTCAGGTTCTGCCGTTGTAAGTTCTCGACCGTGGCAAGGCGTAAGCTGTCGTCCTTCGACAAATCGTCGCGGATTTCGACCGGGACGGCGTAATCCGGGTCCAACTCTCCCCGCTCCTGCAACAGCTTCAGGGCGCGGTAGCGGCGTTCCCCGCTGACGATGCGGTAATGCTCGTCCTTGCCCCTGATCGGTCTGACGACAAGGTTCTGCAACAGCCCGTCGCTGCGGATGCTTGCCGCCAGCCCTTCAAGGCTGCTGCGGTCCCGCATCCGGCGCGGATTGCCCCGGCCCGGTTCCAGCGACGACAAAGATACAATCTGTAATGACATGTTTTCCTCCATTGGGAACGAAGCGCATCGAGCCGCGCCGATCGCGGCTCTTCTCCCTTCCTTCCTTGGAAAGACGGGTGCGCATGCACCCGGTTGGCCCTCGCCGAGAGCGGGTGGGTGTGGGTCGGTGCGGGTTCGAGGCTGGCCGGGTTGCGGACGGGGCGGGTCACACTTGGCCCGCGCCGGACGCGGCCCTGCCGGCCCGGTAGAAGACGCGCCAAGGGAGGGAGGGCGGCGCCCTCCCTAAGCCCTCGTTAAAATGGGAAAGCCCTTAAGTGACGGGCCGATTTCAGCAGCGGGCGGGCACCAGGGCTGGTGTCAAAAGATACGGCAGGGATTAAGCCTGAAGATTGTTGGAAATCCGTAAGGTCCTGCGGACATAGCCCCGCATCTCGGTGGGATCGAACTGGTCGGCTGTGCCGTCTGTAGGATCATCGCCGTGATGGAAATCGCGCGTGTAGTCGTTCACCTGATCGAGGTCATCGAGCAGAGGGTTAGCGGGATGCTGGTCGCCTCCGGCGCGGATTTTCCCCACGATATTCCCAAGCATGTCGTCGGTACCGAAGCTGTTGGGATAGGTGGCGCGGCAGTAGGTTTCCAGCACCACGCGCATTTTTTTGGCGATGTCGTGCATCTTGCCCGCACCCGTGTTGAGGAAGGCCATCAAGTCGTCGATCTCATTGGCGACGCGGCCCTTGCAGGCTTCCTCAAGATCGCACGGGCCGATCTTTGACCCGAGGGCTAGGTGATCTGTGATCTGAATGGCGACCCGCTGGCCGTCCGCGCACTTGTCCCAGACATGGCGCAGGAATGTGGCGTCGTGGGAAAGGACAAACACCTGCGCGCACGTCTCGCAGGCCTTCTTGATCTGGTAGATGGTCTGGTGGCGCCGAAAGGCGTCCTGACTGTTGAATGGGTCGTCGAAGATGACGATGCGCTTCGCGCGGTCCGGATCGCGCTCCAGATGAGCCAGGAAGAAAGCAAGAGCGAGCGTGGTGCGGTCGCCCGCGCTGAGCGTGTTCTTGAAGCTGGGCTTGCTTAGCGCGGTTTTACCGTCGCCCACGTCGATGGCAGTGTCATTGATGACGAGCTGATAGCTGGATGTCGGCAGACCGCCCGGATAAGCATGCTTAGTTTCCGCGATTCTGAATCCGGCGTTGAAGTCCTCCAGCAGCGCATTGATCCGTCGTTCGTAGGGCTTCACCACCTTCTTCGAGTGGTCCTCCAGCTTTGTACGTGCCGCTGTCTTCTGCGTCTCGATAGCCGATTTCTCGGCCTCCAGCTTGCCGTAGGCGGTGCAGGCCTCGGCCACGGCCGCCTCATGGCGCTTCTTGATGGCGGACAGGCGGTTCAGGGACGCGACGGCCGGGTTGACATCGCCGCCAGCTGTTGCGGCTTTCTTCGCCGCAATGGTGGCGTTCGCTACGCTGATTGCCGTATTCACGGCCACCACGGCTGTTCGCGCTAGATCAAAGGCGGCACTGTGCTGCAGAAACTCGGCATCGGTCGCCAGGTCGATGGCCTCAAGGGGAGCCTGCGCCTTTCGGTCGAGGAGGGTCAGCACGGCATCTTTCAGGCCGGAAAGGGCGGCGGCGAGCCCTGTTGGGACATCGAAGCCGTCCGGCGCGATGGGGCAATACCGCCGCCAGAATTCAAGCGCGGCCGTGTTGGTTGCCGCCTGCGTCGTCAGCTGCCCGGCCGCCCTGTCACCGAAATCCGCCTCGATAGTCGCGCGCAGCGTGGCAACGTCGCCCTTCAGCTGGTTGTAGGCGTCGCTGAACAGCGAACGGTAGGCCCCGATGAGAGGCAAGCCCTCCAAGCTCTGGCCGCAATAGGGGCACTTTCCTTCAGCTATGAACGGCGTCCCTTCCGCCAGCCACGCCTCGCCATGATCTGTCATGCGGTGCGCCGCCAGATGGGCTGCGACCTGCATTTCCGCGTCCTCGGCGATGTCCTCGACAGTACGGGCCAACTTGGTGGCAAGGCTTTCGGGCAGGGCGGGCAAGGCGAACTCTGTCAGCGCGGCCCGGCTCTTCAGCTGCTCCGCCTGGCGGAGTGCTTCGACGTTCCTGGTCTGCTCGGCGATCTTGACGTCAATGTCCGGGTCCGCCGCCAGCTTCAGAAACTCCTCCAGTTTCATTCCGGGCGGGAGGTGCGTCTGGAGGCCTTTGATGGCCGCCGTGATGGCGCTCGTCTTCTCGCGGCTTTCAGTAGCCAGACGGGCATCCTCGGCGGCTAGCCCTACGCCTTCCTGGCCTATGATCACGCGATACAGGTTACGCTTCTGCTCCAGCTCCACCACGTCACCGGCATGGACGTTCTCCGCCACGAAGGTGCCATCGAAAATAAGAATTTGGGGTATGACGACGCTCCAGCCAGACGCGCCAAACCGGACGGCGCCTGCGGATGTCAGTAGGCTGACGTCGATGCCACCGGTGCTGCCGAGGGTCTGCCTCCCCGTGATGTGGGCCTGGTCGCCGCTCTGCAACGATCTGAGAATGGCGCACAGCGTCGTCTTGCCGAAGCCGTTGGCCCCCAGCACCAGGACATTCCGCAGGAGCTGCGGGACGACGGGACCGGCCGATTGCCGGAAGCGGCCGACGTTCTTGATACTGATGATCTTGGTGAGCATTCCCTTGTCATCCTTCTGGCGGCCGTTGCACGACCGCGCGGGCATCCTATCAAATTGACGGTCCGTTTAGCCATGAATTTGAAATGATCTGAAGCCCCGGTTGGCCAGGCTTGTCATTTTACAAATTGGGGTTACCCAATCGGGATCTTTCGCGGGCAGAGGATGACGTCACCATTTAACTACCGGTGCCCCCATTGTGGCCAGTGTCCGGAAAATGATCACGCCAGTGGAGTCGCCAATTCTAAATATCGCGCAAAAGCGTTGGCCAGTTGCATATGCCGGGGCGTACGGCACTGCACCTCGAACACGGAGGGTGAGGCGACGAGGACGCAGACACACTTCGCGCGTGAGGTGGCGACGTTGAGGCGGTTGGAGCTGTAGAGAAATTCCATGCCGCGGGGCGCGTCAGCCCAACTCGACGTCGTCATCGAGTAAATAACGATCGGCGCTTCCTGCCCCTGGAACTTGTCGACGGTGCCAATGCGCGCGCCCGGCAATCGATCCTGAAGCTCAAACACCTGCGCATTGTAGGGAGCGATGATCAGGATATCCGCAAGCGTCATGCCGCGTGCCTGGCCGGTCCGGTCAATCCATTTCGGCGTTGCCGCCAGGATCTCGAACACCAGATCCCGGATGGCGTCGGCTTCTTCGGCCGATGCATTCTGATTGCCTTCGTGCGGCACAGGCAGATAACGCAATCCCGTCCCGTTCACCCCGCAGCCGGTGATCAGGTCCTGCTGCTCGAGGCCGCGATGTGCCTGTAGCCGCCCTTCGTAGAAAAGCCCGGAAGTGAAACGGCAGATCGCCGAATGCAGGCGCCACGTTTCCTCGAGGAACAGCCCCTGGTCGGCGCCGATGGTTTGATGGCCGTTCAGCAGGTGATGAAGCGCCGAGACATCCGTGCCTTCGGGGTGACTGCCCTGCGTGGGCTGTTCGAGTTGCTGCGAATCGCCAAGCAGAACGAGGGTGCGGGCAGCCTGGGAGACCGCCAGGACGTTCGCCAGCGACATCTGCGCGGCCTCATCGATGAACAGCACGTCGACCGATACGGCAGCATCGGGCCGCGCCCAGAACCACGCCGTGGCTGCGGCGACCTGGCTCGTCGTGCCGATTCCCGCCAATAAGGCCGCGTTGTACTCCGTAAAGCACAGCCGCGGTTGATCCGGCTCGATTTCGCCGACCTTCTGCATGCATCGGACATCGACGCCCATTTCCCCAGCTGCTTTGAGCACACCGTCGAGCAAATTCCGGATCACCTTGTGACTGTTGGCGGTGATTCCGACGGTTTTGCCGGCCCGCACCAGCGCGCAGATCATGCGGGCGCCCGTGTGCGTCTTGCCCGCTCCCGGCGGTCCCTGAATCGGGAACACGCCGCCTGCGAGCGCAGGCGCGATCCGCAGGGCCGCATCCAGCGCGCCTTCGCCCGGATGACGGATCGGCTGACCGCCGAGCCGTGGCACAGTTCGCAGCAGCAGATCCCGTGCTGCCTGATAGGGACCGTCGCCTTCGATGCCGTTTGCCGCAACATATTCGCCCAGACGCAGGAGCGATTCCGCGAGCACCTTCGTGTTGATGATCGTGTGCGAATAGACGGCGGCGGGATGAAGCATCGCCGTGTCCTTGCGTTTCTTGATCTCGACCCAGCGATCCTCGAAGGATATTGCGTGGAGCGTGCCGAGCTTGTCACCGCCGCAATTGCGCAGGTCTTCGCCCGCGCGCAACTCCGTTTCCTGCGGCAGAAAGGAATAGCGGTGGATCGGCGCCTTCGCCGTGCCACCAACGGCGCTGATATACTCCAGACCGGCGAGACCGGCGCGTTCGTCGAGCAGATCGTCGGCCGCGAGCGCCGCGAGCCGAAAATGCTCCCACCACAAGGCTTTCTCCTCCCGGCGATGCCAATCCAGAATGAGCGCGAGCAGCCAACGTGCCTGTTGTTCCGGCGTCCGCGCCAGCACATCGGCGGGCACGTCCGGCGTGAGCTGGGCGATGGCCGCATTGATCCGATCCAGCCAGGCGCTGAGGGCCTCACCCGCTTCGCCTTCCGATGCGGTCGGACGCTCGATATGCGTGCCTTGCGCGATGAGGGTCGCGCGCTGCATTTCCAGCCAGTCCCGCAGGGCCGCCGTGGAGACGCAATCGTCGTGGTTGTATCCGGCGACGAGCGACCGCTCGGCTATGCCGATCAGCTCAAGATCGCCGAGCTCCAACCCGGCCTGAACCTTGGCAAGCGCCAGGTTCGCTTCGGGAAGGTTGATGGAACGGGAAAAGCCGTAGAGCGCCTCGAGCTTCTTGATGGAGTAGCTTTCGAGGCTGGCCCGCAGACCATTGCGTACGACACTGTAGAGGTCGACGAAACGCTTGCCGCGCAGCAGCTGGTCGAGCTCCTCTTCACGTGTGGCGTACCGGCCCATGAGCCGCTTCAGCGCCGCCGGCTCATAAGGCGCGAAATGATAGACGTGCAGATCAGGGAACTCCTGGAGCCGGGCCATTACGAAATCGACGAACCGCTCGAAGGCCGCCTTCTCGTCCTTCCGCGACAACGCCCAATCCGCAGTGCAGGCCAGTGCTCCATTGGCGCCGGTGAAGGCATAGCCGAACAGATATTCGAGACCGCCCTCTCCCGCGAACGGGTCGCCTTCGAGATCGAAGAAAATGTCGCCCGGCGATGGTGCCGGCAAAAGGGCCAGGCCGAATCCCGGCACGACCGGCAGCAACTCATGAAGAACCTGTTCCGCTTCCCGACCCGCCACCTGAAGCCGCGCCTGTTCGCACAGCCGTTCATAGGTTTGGCCGGAACCTCGGTCCGGCTTCCAGCTCAGCGGCAGTGCCATGGAAGCGAGGGCGCTGACCGTCGTGATGCCTCGGCGTTGTAGTTCGGCGGTGTGCGATCCAGAGATACCTGCGACAAGGCAGAGATGATCATCGGCCCGGCGCCGCTTTTCACAGCGCGCCTCCCAACGGCAGATATCGCAATGGCCCTTCGGCTCCGGATAGGGGCTGTCGACTGCTTGCGCATCGACGAAGTCTTCAAGGGTCCGGCGCACATGCCTATAAAAGGCCGCGTAATCATCCATGCGGAAGCGCTGCGGCACATAGTCCGACCAGGGAGCCACTACGTAGCTGAATTCCGGCCGCCTGCCCTGCACTGCTTCCACCAGATCGGCATACAGGCAAAGCTGCAGAACGGTGCCGCCCTTTGTCTCGCGGGCGAGCTTCGTGTCGATAACCTCGTAAGACCAGGCGCCGAGATTGCTCGCCATATCGACGCGACGCAGCACATCTGTCCGGCCGACCCAGCGGCCCGTCTGAAAGGCGCCCTGAACGATGATCTGCGCGCCGGCCGTCATGGCATCCCGAGTTCGCGTCACAGCGTCATCATCGATACCGACACCCTCGATGACCGCGACTGCGTGACCATTCGCTTTGAGATGATCAACGAAGCCCAGCTCATGCCGCGCGCCGCGTTCCCATAAAGTCTGCAGGAGCGGATCCCAGACGTGCGGCTTCGTAAGCGCGCCGTTGGCGACCGCGAGATCGAGACCCGTGAGATGGCCGCAATTCAAGTGACCGACGAGGTCGGTCGCGCTAAGCCTGATTGATCCGTCAGTCCGTTCCATATGCGATACTACCAGCCATATTAAGTTTTCTTCAGAAACATCGCTTCACCTCAAGCCTAAGCCCGACGTCAACGTCCGGACGTGCGACCGTGATAACCTGACGCGGCCTCGTGTCGACCGAGCCCACCGCGCCTGTGTCTGGTCCATCAGATTGTCAATGAACAGGCCACCCTCGGTCTCGACCACTAAATACAGACGTTGAGCCACCATTGACATCGACAAGCACTACTCGTCTCAAGGCGAGCCCGATAACTCTGCGGAGCTTGTTTGCCTGTAAACCAGGTCACTGACAAAGCGTTTGAACGCGTCATTTTCGACAAACTGTTTGTAGACGTCGATATCTTCTTTTACAAGCGCCTGCATAACATTATTCAAGGCCTGATCGTGCGCCATGCGCGCGGTATGCGGGGTATTCTCTTTAGCATTTATATAAGCTGTGTCAGCGGCAACTTTGGGCGCGATGTCGTCGCGGATCTTTTTCATCACGCGATCAGAGTCTGTGAAAAAAGTTCCGAATTGCTCGTTAAAGGACTTAAGAATATTGCTAAGGCGGTCGAGCTCGGGTTGGCCCATGCCGCCGCCGCCCTCGGTCGGTACTGGTTCAATTTCCGCGTCCTTGTCGGCGAGGGCGATTTTCATCGCTGCCTTCTTCTCGACGCGATAGCTATCCATGTCGATTGCCTCAAGGATACCCTTCGACAAATCTTGCTCCTTAGGCGCCGGCAGCTTTGGCACGAGCAGGTTGAGCAGGATGGAGAGTTTTTCCCATTCGGCGCTCGTATAAGGCAAGATCGATGAAAGGAAGTCATAGGCGCGGCAAAACGTCTTGGCCTTGCCCTTGAAGTCGACCTGCTGGTCCTCGTCTAGAGAGGCTTTATAGACAATCACGCAATCATCGAGGATCGGATCGAGCTTATCCCGCTCGACGCCGCTGAGAAAGAGTTCGACGACCTGCCGGACCTGTTCGGGCGTATACACCTGAGCATTATCGAGCGCAGTCTTCAAATCGTGCAGCTTGTTCGGGTCGGTTTCCTCCGCGAGGAGCGTGGTGCGATAATAGTCCTGGAAGGCGAAGGTGATCGCCTCGCTGTTATTTTGGAAGTCGAGCACAAAGCAGTCGTGTTTTTGGGGATGCGCACGGTTGAGTTGCGAGAGTGTCTGGACCGCCTTAATTCCCGAGAGTGGCTTATCCACATACATCGTGTGCAATAGCGGCTCATCATAACCGGTCTGGAACTTGTCGGCGCAGATCAGAAAGCGGTATGGATCATCCTGAATCTTCGAGGCGATGTCCCCGCTGGGAAACCCATTTAGCGATGACTCGCTTACCTTGCCGCCGCCGTATATGTGCTCGCCTGAAAACGCAACAATTGCCCTATAGGGGCTTTTGCGTTCCACGAGATAGGTCTTAAAGGCTTGGAAATATTGAAGAGCGCGCTCGATACCGCTCGTTACGACCATCGCCCGCGCTTGTCCACCAATCTTCCCTGGTGCAATGACATGATCGTGGAAATGGTCCACCATGATCTCGGCTTTAAGCCGAATAGCGTGATCGTGGCTCTCGACATAGCGGCGCAGCTTCTTCTTGGCTTTCTTGGTGTCGAACTCCGGGTCATCCTCGATCTTCTTAACCAGCTTGTAATAGCTTTCGACGGGCGTGTATGCCTTCAACACGTCGAGAATGAAGCGCTCTTCGACTGCCTGCTTCATCGTGTAGCTATCGAACGGAATGTGCTTGATTTTTCCCTCGGGATCGGGCGGCAGCGGCTCCCCGAACATCTCCAACGTCTTGTTCTTAGGTGTGGCGGTGAAGGCGAAGTAGCTGGCATTGGTCAGCATCTTGCGTGCCGCCATGCGCTTCTCGATTGCATCGTTGATGGCATCTTCGGGGTCGAACTCATCGCCAGCGGCATCATCTGTATGACCGAGGGCCTTGCTCATCGCCGCCGAGGTTTTACCGCCCTGGCTCGAATGCGCCTCGTCGATAACGATGGCAAAGGACTTGCCGCCCTCTGTCGCAATCTCATCGAGGATAAAAGGGAACTTCTGCACGGTCGAAACGATAATTTTCTTCCCCTGCTCTATAAATTTGCGCAAATCGCCGGAGTGCTCGGCGTGGCCCACGGTCGCGCCCACCTGCATAAACTGCTTGATCGTCTTTTGAATCTGGTCGTCGAGTATGCGCCGGTCGGTTATCACGATCACCGAGTCGAACACGTCCTTCCCGTTGCGCTCAATGTCGATCAGTTGGTGCGAGAGCCAGGCAATGGAATTCGACTTTCCGCTGCCTGCCGAGTGTTGGATGAGATAGCGCTTGCCGGGACCATCGATACGCACAGCGGTCAGCGCCTTGCGCACTACCCCAAGCTGGTGATAACGCGGAAAAATCTGAGTTAGCTTCTTTTTGCCCGTCTTATCGTTCTTCACCTCGACGATCTGGGCATAGTTTTCGAGAATGTCGGTCAGTCCGACCGGAGTAAGAACCTCTTTCCACAGGTAGTCCGTCTTTAGCCCGTGCGCATTAGGTGGATTGCCAGCGCCGTCGTTGTAGCCCTTGTTGAATGGCAAGAACCAAGACCCCTTGCCCTTGAGCTCAGTGCACATACCCACCTCGCTGTCGTCTACCGCGAAATGGACCGCGCAACGACCGAAGTTAAACAGCTTCTCGCGCGGGTCTCGGTCGCGGCGATATTGCCCGACGGCATCTTCGACAGTCTGCTTGGTGAGGCTGTTCTTGAGCTCGAAGGTAGCGATGGGCAGGCCGTTGATGAAGAGGCACAGGTCGAGGGCGCGGCGCGTCTCGTCGGTGCTGTAGGCAAGCTGACGTGTGACCGAGAAACGGTTCTGGGCGTGCAAGGCTTGCGCCTTGACGTTGCCCGCCGATGGCGTGCCATAGAAGAGATCGAAGTGCAGCGGCCCGTGGTCCACGCCCTTGCGTATCACGTCGATGACTCCACGCTTCCCGATCTCGGACGAAAGCCGCGCGAGAAACTTGAGGCGGTTTATGTCCTTGGGGTCGCTCGCGTTAGCCATCGCCAGCTTCTTGTAGGCCTCGGGCTGGGTCGCAAGCAGAAAGGTGAAGAGCTGCGGCGCATCGAGCGCGTGGGCGCGGTCGAAATCCTTGGCGCTGCCGGCAAAGTAGCCCGCACCGCTAGGCTCAGGGTTCTTGCCCGCCACGCCGGGCCTCACCAAAAGACCGTCGATGCCCGTCATATGACGCATGATCAGGGTTTCGAGGCCCTTCTCGCTGGTGTCAGTAGTCATGCGGCAACCTTCTCGTCGACAAGCTCGGCCTCGTCGAGGGTATCGGTATCGTCGAGCACGTCAGCTTCGGGCGGCGCTTCTTCTGGCAGACGCGCAACAGCCTCTCGCACGTCGAGTTTTCCGGTCACCACGTCTGCTACGAGGCGGGTGCGGTATTCGCGGAGAAGCTCCATTTCGCGTTCGAGGCGGGCTATGCCTAAGTCAAACACCGCAGTCTCGGCCTCGGCACGCTTGGCAATTTGCCCCTGTTCACCAAGTGGTGGAAACGGCATTCCCATCGCGCCAATTCTCTCCACGTTCAGGTTGCCCTGCGTGTTCACTGGGGCTTCGCGCAACAGTTCAGGTTTCATGCACAGGAAGACCATGTAGAGGTAGTCACGGTCAACACTTGCCGAGGGGACGAACCCAACGATGGAATCCGGAAAACACGCATCGAATGTCAAAACGGCTACTTCACCGATGTTCGCCGCGATTGTCATGACCAGTGTTCCGCTTGGAAACAGCTTGCTGGCGGCCAATCCCTTTTCATTGAGGGTCTGGCTGTAACTCGTGATGAACTTAGAAGCTTGGGCCACCACCCCAGTTTGGATGAATGGATAGCGACCGTCGTAGAGAGACGCGTCGTTGCGCGGTCTATGAGAGAACTTACCGCGAAGAATACGAGTCGCCTGCTTTACCCTCCGCACTTCCCAATGCTGTGGAATGTCGCCAAGCCAGGGGATGCCGGAGGCTTTGAGCGGAGCGGAAGGATCGAGGCCACGGGTGACGGCGCGGTGGATGATAGCCTGCTTCTGCTCGTTGAGCAGCGCGATCACCTTGTGCTTTGCCCGGATCGCCCGCTCCAGCCGCCCATTCACCCAATCCAGAAACCGCACAATCGCCGCCTGCTCGGCAGGCGGAGGTTGTGGCGTGTAGATCATTTTGAAGTGTTCCGGCCGAAGGCTCCACATGTCGGAGGTAATACCGTAGGACCACCGTTCGGCCTCTTTGGCGAAGTGTGGCGTGCGGTACAGGTGATGAAAATAGCCTGCCAGGTTGCGTCCCTCGCGTAAACGCATAACCACATACGCGGGACTGATGATGCCGCGAAGTCCAGAAGCACCAATTGCACCCTGCCACGCCCGCATTTTGTTGTAAGCAATGTCGCCTGGGCAAACGAGCTTGTAAGCCGACTTGTCCTGTCTGGAACTGTCCTTCTTCGAACTGTCTGTCAGCAGTGACTCTTGCTTTATGATGCCCTTAGTGATTGTGACTGAGAGCATCTCTTCCTCTGGATGCTCTCGCTCATTGACTTCAGCAAAGAGCGTCCTATTAGGGAGCACCGACCAGTGTCGAGGCACGCGACTAATCCACGCCTGCCCCAACTCCTTGTATTCCGGATACGGCTTGAGGCCGGCAATCATTCCGCGGCCTCCGTGAGCAAGTTATCCAGTAGCCCCTCGGCCTCTTTCTCGATGGCGAGAATGTCAGCACGAATCTCTTCTAGCGTGCGTAGCGCTTGCGGCTTGTAGAAGTGCCGTGTGAAGCTGACTTCGTAGCCAACTTTCGTGGTGTCCTCCTTAATCCATGCGTCGGGGGTGTAGGGCAGCACCTCGCGGCGGATGAAGGACTCGATACCGCCTTCTTCGAGCAGAGGCACCTGCTCGGTATCGCGCAGCTCGGAGTCGGGCTCGTACTCGACGACGGCGGGTTTGCCTTCTACATTCGCCTCGAATAGCCCGCGCAAAGGGTCGGCCTTGGCCCTGCCGGGCTTATGCACCTTGGCGATGACCGGTGGCGCGGTCTCGACGCGCCAACTCACAGCCTTCAGAATCTGTTTCAGGTCGGCGGCCGGCAGCTTGATGCCGGCCAGCTTGAGCGCGGCGTCCACGCGACCGCAGAACGCGTTGTGGTCCTCATAGAGCTTGTCGCCAAGCGCCGCACGCAAAGCCATCGCCGTTTCGACGAGACGGCCGTCGCGCTCCCACGTCTTAGGATCGAGCAGCTTCTTTTTCCTCTTCTCGGGCAGGCCTTTCTTGGGACTCCCGCCCTCCTCGTCATCACCGTTGTCGTCGTCGCTACCCCATTCGTCTAAACGCGTTTCGAGCGCTGCGGAGACTTTGGGGAACTTGTCGGAAAGATCGTCGCCGAATTCTTCATACAGCACGGCGCGCAGGTCTTCGTCGCCAGATGCGAAGCGCAGCGTCTCGATGGCTTTGATCGAGAGTTGGCTGTGCAGGCGCAGCGGGCGCTCGACGGTCACCTTCCAATAGCCGAACGCGGCATTGGAGAAGATCTTCGACTCTGGCGTTTCCTTGAAATCAAGGAAAGCGCGACTAATCCGTTCGATGTCCTCGGGTGAAAGCTCGCAATTCTTCTTGCCGAGGTTCTTGCGCAACGGCTTGAACCACTGCGTGGCGTCGATCAGTTGCACCTGGCCCTTGCGATGGGCGGGCTTCTTGTTGGAAAGCACCCAGATGTATGTCGCGATGCCCGTATTGTAGAAGAGGTTGAGCGGTAGAGCGACGATGGCTTCCACCCAGTCGTTCTCGATGAGCCAGCGGCGGATGTTGCTCTCACCCTGACCCGCATCGCCGGTGAAAAGCGAAGAGCCGTTGTGGACTTCGGCAATGCGGCTGCCGAGGACTGACTTATGGTTCATCTTCGACGCCATATTGGCGAGGAAGAGCATCTGGCCATCGCTGGAGCGGGTGGCGAGCGAAAGCTCTTCGCCCTTGTGCATCACTTTGAAACGAGGGTCGCGCATGCCGTCCTTGCCGCCCATCGTTTCGAGGTCTTTTTTCCAGCTCTTACCATAAGGTGGATTCGCGAGCATGAAATCGAACTCTTGTGCCGGGAAGGCGTCGTGCGAGAGCGTGGACCATTCAGCTCCGCCGACGATGTGGTCAGCGTTTGCCCCCTCGCCCTTGAGCAGCATGTCGGCTTTGCAAACGGCATAAGTCTCGGGGTTGATCTCCTGACCATAAAGGTGGCTGTTGATCTGGAGCTTTCTTTTCGTGGCTATGCTTTCAAGCGTCTCCTCGGCGACTGTAAGCATGCCGCCGGTGCCGCAAGCGCAGTCATAGAGCAGGTAGGTGCCCGATTTGAGGTCATCCTGAATGGGCCGTAAGACGAGATTTGCCATTAGCCGCACCGCGTCCCGCGGAGTCCAGTGCTCACCAGCCTCTTCGTTATTCTCTTCGTTAAACTTACGTACGAGCTCCTCGAACACCGTGCCCATTGCATGGTTATCGACGCCGGTCGGTGAGAGGTCGATCTCGGGGTCGAGGAACTTGGCGATCAGCGTGCCGAGAGAGTCAGACTTTGACAGCGTGGCAAGCTGGTTCCTGAATTTGAAGTTCTCAAGGATGTCCTGGACGTTCGGTGAGTAGCCGTCGAGGTAATCCTCGAAGTCTGCGAGCAGTTGCTGCTGGCTTCCGCGCGATTTCAAGTCGCGCAAGGTGAACTTAGAAGTGTTGTAAAAAGCCTGTCCGGCAGCAGCGCAAAGGGCAGCTCGCTGTTCAATGATGCGCACCTCATCGAGCATCTTCTTGGTGTCCAGCACCGCCTTTTTGGTTGGCTCCAGGACCGCGTCAAGACGGCGCAGAACGCACATCGGCAGGATTACATCGGGGTACTTGCCGCGCTTGAAGAGGTCGCGCAGAACGTCGTCGGCTATGCTCCAAATGAAGGAGACGATTTTGTTATGTGTTGCCTGATCCATGATTTGCTTGTTTCTCTTCCTAGCGTCCCACAGTGATCCGATTTCTATAACATTTCTGTTATCACTGCAATGTTGCCGCGGATACTAACACAGCTGCCCGCTTTAGATGGGGCATCATCTTCGTCCCTCGGTGCCTCGCTCTTCGAGAAGTTGTCATGTCTGTTCGGTCTCAAAAGACTGGCTGTATATCACCTCGACGCGCTGCGCTTCCTCATCGCTCAGCGCTTCGAATTCTTCGCTGCGGGCGCGCTGGGATAGGCTTCCGTCATTCTGCGAAAGGAAGCGGAACAGAAGATCGATCGTCCGCTCGGGCATATCGAGAAACGCTTCGACCCGGCGGCGGAATTCGTCATAGCGTTGCAGAAAGCGCGTTTCCGCCGGCAGGTCTTCCTCGATTGTCTTCTGCACGCAGGCATAGAGGAATTCAGCGTGAGCGGTCGCATCAAAGAAGCGGTAGAAATCCGCTGTTTCATTCAGGACCCGGACGTTGAAGCTGGGCGTCGGCTCCCACGCGATTAGCGGCAGCAGACGTCGCGAATAGCTTTCCAGGACGTTCCGGGTACTCGTCGATGCGCTCCAGGATTGCGGCCGATACCGGGAAGACGACGCCGGGCGGATTGAACCCGCGCTCGGCCAGAACATGGTGGATCAGGTAGCGATGGATACGGCCGTTGCCGTCGTCGAACGGATGGACATAGAGGAAGCCGAAGGCGAGGATTGCGGCGGCGATAACCGCGTCCAGGTGCTGAGCCGGTCCGCGATCGAACGCAATCATGCCCTCGATCAGCGAGCGCAGATCCTCGGGACGTGCATCGATATGATCCGGGAGCGGCATCCGCGTCTCACGGTCGTGCTCGCCCACGAATCCGCCTTCATCCCGAAGCCCGAGCCTGATGAAGCGGGCATCGCCGATGACGATCCTCTGCAGGCGCAGGAGCTCGTCGGTGTCGAGGAATTGCCGCCCGGCCTCGCCGATCGCGCGGCCCCACCGCTGAATGCGGTCCTGCGGCGGCCGTTCGCCTTCGATGGCATAGCTTGACCGCGAGTCCTTGAGCAGCAGGAAGGCTGCCGTCCGGGCCAGCAGGTCGCGCGGCACTTCGGCCACGGCCTGGCGGGCTTGTTCCGACAAATTCAGATCGACGAACCGCTGCAAGGCCGGCGTGCGGAAGGCAAGGGGGCAGAAGGCCGGCGTGCCGGGTAGGTTGTTCTTGACCCGCTGCCGGGAAACGTTCTCACCCGGTATCGCCCATTGCTGGTCGGGGTCGACGACGGTGACGTAGCGGCCGCCTGTGGCGTCCGGCAGATCGAGATGCTCACCGGTCAGCCACTCATAGAGGAACCAGACGCGCCTCGCGTAGCTGCCGGTCGATTTTCCCTGGATGAAGGCGGTTACCTCACCGGGACCAGTCGCCAGGAACAGGCGTTTCAGAACGGCAAGATCCAGACCTTCGTATTTGAGAGCGAAGGTCAGATGCCCTTCGAGTGTCGGCCGCGGGGCATGCCGCGGGGTCATGATCCGCCATCCGCCCTCTTCCCGCAGCCGGTGGCGCTCTCCTGTTGCGGAAAGGGTTATGGGGAGCGGGACCTGCAGGCCGTGGGCCTCGATGAGCGCGCTGTAGCCAGCCGGAATTGCCGGCTCCGGCAGACGGCGTTCCTGAAAAACGGTCACCGGCCCTGAAAAGCGATGCGAACGGGCCGGAGCCATGAAAAGCGTACCTGTTCCGTGAATTTTTGGTCCGGATCACCGCGATCCGCGAAAAATGATCCTAAGTTATGTCGCCTGGTTCCGCAAGCACAATATTGAGCTCGCAGGTTGGCCAGAAATGTCGCCCCGGGGACCTGGTCAGCCAATCGACGCCGGGAAACGGTCGTCCAGGTGCATCCCTCACCTGTATGCGCCGGGCTCGAAATTCTCGCCACAAGCTCGCCACAGAGCCAAACAGAGTGAGGCAGAGAGCCCAGGAAAACCGCGGGTTTCGAAGCATTGCCAGTATGTGGCAAATTCGAGAGTGCAGGGCCACTTTCTTTCCGTAACTTTCGATTAAGCTATTGATCTAAAAGTGGCGCGAGCGACGGGACTTGAACCCGCGACCTCTTCCGTGACAGGGAGGAATAAATCACAAGGTTTCAGAGCGATAAATCGCCACCGCCACAGATTTGCCACATCAATTGGGGCGCAAGCCTGTAAGGATGCCGCCTCCACCTGGTTCGGCTTCGCTGCGCTTCAGTAGGTGGCCGTACACGTTCAGCGTGGTCTTGACGTCCTCGTGCCCCATGAGGGTTTGGATTGTCTTCAGGTCTTTGCGGCTGGCGATGAGAACGGACGCATAGAAATGGCGCAGGTGGTACGGCACGTATTTGGGTTTCTCAACCTCCTTACCTTTCACCTTCTCTTTGACGATCAGGCCGGCCTCAAAACATGCTGCTGAAAATCCCCTGTTGCGCCAGTTTTCGGGTGTCTGCCAGCGTCCGGTGGACGTCGGGAAGATCAGATCGTGGTCGTTGTCGATGGCGTGGTGGTCAGCATAATGCCGAACCATGTCATACACATCGGTGCTGAGGCCAACGAAGCGGCGGCCAGCAGCGGTCTTGGGAACCGATAGCTTATCTCCAGCGCGCTCAACGGCGCGGGTCACATGAACGCCGTTATCCCGTACGGAGCCATCAGCTACAGCAAGATATTCCTGGGGCCGCATGCCGGAATCGGCAGCGAGGTAAAGCATGGGGCGGTACCGCTTCCATGTTCGCTGCGTCTGCTCGTTCTTGGAATTCGCGAGCCGGTCGGCCGCCGCCAGCAAAGCCATCACCTCCTTTTCGGACGGGATGGTGACGGGCTCTTCGTAGCGCGACTGTTCGCGGATGGAGACCCGTGCGGCTACGTCGTGCGCAAGCACGCCTCGAAACACCATTTCCAAGATCATGGAATGAAAGCTCGACAGTACGAAGTGCGCCATCGAGCGGGGATAGTTTGCTAGCAGCCACGAACGGAACTCGACGATATCGGGAGCAGTCAGCTCCTGCAGGGTCTTTTCCCACGAATAGGCGTTGATGATGCGGCCGCGGTATTTGTAGCCCTTGAGCGTGAAGTCCGTGACGGGATCTCGCCCGTCCCGCCCCTCCTTCTCGCAAACGTCGAGCCATTTCTGGACCCCGTCTGCGACAGTGACCGGTGCTGAACTGCCCTTTTTCGTCTCTCCGCTCTCGCGGAATTCGCGCGCTTGCTTTGCCGTCGTGAAAGTCTTGTAGGCATAGCCCGATCTCGTCCCCTTGCTTGGGTAGCGGACCTGATATGTGAGGCCTTTCGCGCCTTTTCTTCTTCTGATGTCTGCCATGGCTAACAATGCAATATAATAGCTGCTTGCGCAACTGTTGTGAAACTATTGCGGTCGTAAGTTCTTCTGCGCCTCCGCCTGTTTTCTAAAATAGATGCCGATCAGGTCATTCTTTTCAATCTTGAGCTTGCGTTCGATCGGATCGATAAAGAATGGCAGCTTGCGACGACCCTGCGCATCCTGCTCCGCCGCGCGCTGCAATTGCCGCAGGGTCAACCGCACTCCCATTTGTGCCAGGAGTTGCCGCGCTTCCTCAAGTCCGACGTAATGCGGTTGTTTGCTCATAGCTTTCGGTCATCGGCTGCGCTGCGATAAGGTCCGGTGCTGTAGAGTGTCTTTAGCTCGTGGCCGCCTGGCATGCGGGGTATTACATCCTCCCCGAAAGCGTTGGTCGGATTGATATAGAGTGTGGCGCCCCGGGAATGCTGAACCGCATATATGGTTTCAAGCTCGTGGAGCTGCTCGAAGAGCGCTTGCCTGATATCGGCAAGCGTCATCTGACCTCGGATCCTGACTTCCATGCAAACATCCTAATATAAACTTTAAATACCCTTATATCTTCATTGTACTATTTTCGGTTCGTTCCTGCAAATACTGCATTCATACGGGCGTCCGGTAGCAGCCCGCGTGGGGTCGAATTCTTTCGATGTGCACAGTCATTAGTGGGCTAGTAGTCCCGTCGAGGCTCGACCCTGCGCAGTCGGCTGTCCAGGAAGATATCATTTATTGATGCCTGATAAGCGGTATGTCGGTGTGCCTGACCGACCGGCTCACGCTGCGCGAAGAGCGGGCGCAACGGGGGTCACGGAGGATCTACTTCTTCGTCATTGCTGCTGAGAGCAAAGAGTGGAGTTCCCCGAGCGCACCCCAGCTTGCTTTCGCGTTGGCACGTTCGGCAGGCGGCCAGTTACGGGATGAAAAGTAGATTGCCGCCTGGACGTATGGCGACACGGTCGGGTAAATGATGCTCAATGCTTTCCGTCGCGCATGGTTGCCGTACGTCCCTACGTAAATGGCCGCTACCGCTCGCAGGGCGTCGTGTCGTCGAGCATCCCGCAAAATTGCGAGTGCGCTTTGAACTGGCCCGTCAGTGGCCGGCTTGGCTCGTAGCAGTGCGGCTAAAACCCACATTCTTTGCCAGTCGAGTAAAGACGCATCCGACATAAATCCGATTAGATGGCTGTGAACTGCTGGCGCTTCGATAAAGCGCGATAAATACGAGGCGTAGATTTGGGTCATAGACGGTCGCCGCTTCATCGCATCAATGACGTGATCGACCGCGTAATCTGACTCCGCTTTGACAAAGAGGGGCAGGCAGAAACGCTCAATGTTCTCTTCTTGGCCTGGATAGTCTGAAATGGAGTCGAACAGGACTTTGGTGGCCTCTAACTCAAGGTCCTTCTTATCGTCTTCATCTTCCTCGCCTTCTTCCTCCCAATCGGACTGAAAGCCGTAATCGACATCGAGATCTTCGCCTTCGAGTTGATTCGCGATCTCCTGGACGGCAGCGGTGAAGAGCGCTTCGAGGTCAGGCTCTTCGGTTCGCAGGGCCGCCTTCGGTAGCAGTGCTGATTTAGCCTCGTTTAGCACAAGATCGTAGCTTCGCAGCGCCGGTATCAGCTCCCTAAGGAGGCGATCCGCCGCTTCTACACTATCAACGAAGATGTAGATGTCGTCGACATACCGCACTGAAGGCACGCCATAGTCCTCGAGAAACTGATCGATAGGCGTCATATAATAGTTGCCAAAGAGGTCCGAGGGATTAATCCCCTGCAAGATGCCCCGGGAGCTACGTTCGCCGGTGTAGTGCGTCAGGAGATGTTCCAAGCGGCTGGAAAGCGCCTTTTGTAAGCCGGCGTCGTTCAGGGTGTTTATGAGGATGTGCTGATTTAGGGATCCAAAGAAGTTGGCTACGTCAATTCGCAGCACGTAGCGTGCTGTCGGCAACTCGGAATGCGTCGAAAGGGCCTTCTGAAGATCACTCCAGCAGTTTCTGGTGGCGAGGAACATGCTCGCGCTGTTTGGTTCAGCGAGCTGATGGCTAAAAGAGCGCTGAGACAGTGTTGTGTTGGCAACTATGGGGGCTGCCTGATCCGCAAGAGCCTGATAAAATAGTCGGTCCAGAGGGAGAAGGATGCTTCCTGGCCGAGAGTAACTCGGCCCTAGGCGTGTCGGGTTCACGGCGACTCGCATACGGAAAGACTTCGGAACCTCGATTGTCAGGGGGACACCGGGGCTGAATTTGCCCGACTTCAGCCCCGCCGTAAGCTTGTCGATCAGCACAGTCCCTGCATTTCGATAAATGAAACCTAAATGCGGCGCATAGGCGAAGTCGGATCTCAGGTCATGGATGACTCTCTGCAACGCCAAGCTCCAATCGATCGAGTCCACGAGCGTGTTGTCGAGTCCAAAAGGCTCGCCAAGCTTCAATTCAGCCAATTGTTCTCCTTTCAGGCCGAGCCGCAAGCTTGAGCATTCCGGCAGGTTGCAGCGGCTGCAGAGCTTAAAAGGCCAGCCCACTTACCGCCAGTCCAACCCCGCGTGAGCAAGGAGCGGGCGAGGGCGCGGCAAAGCGGAATGCGCGCCTGTCTTGAGGCGTGGATGTCCGGTGCGAAATGCTGAACGAGATGGGTGGCGGACCGCACCGCAGGGGACGTCCGCTCGTTCAGGTTTCTCTCCCCTAGCGCGCCCGACACTCCGGTAAAGGATCAGGCCTCGAGGATCGGTCCAACCGCCCCTTAAAAATCACCCGCGCTCACCGCCCTTCCTCATCCGCCAAGCCCGATAGCTGAGCGGCCGGCCAGTCCCAGGCTGACAACAAGGTAATCGGTCCCAGTCCTTCGCCTGGCTTTGCTTCGCGGACCGCATTGAAGGAAGCACTCTCAAAACGCGCGCATCTCGCCCGATCTGCTCCCCAAGCGACAGGGCCTCAGCTGCCAGCGCCGCCTTGCAAGGACGCTGCGTCAATGATCTTCTCGCCTTTCTCCTGATTTCCAGCCGCTTTCCACTCCGACAGGCCTTTCCCTGACGATGATCACACCCGGGCCGCAGGAAAGGCCCTGATCGTCGGGGCCTCGCGACGAACAGGAGAAACCCGATGATGAAGATCATCACCTGCAGCGAGCTGCGGCACCTCACGCTGGCGGAGCTTGCCGCCCTGTCCCGGACGCTACAGATCGAACTTGGCCTCACCGCCCCGGGCTCGCCCGAGCATGCTGCCGTGCTTGCCAGCCTCGAAAGCATTCGCCGCGCCGTGGCGGCGCGCCGGCAGCTGGGGCCGCCGATGCGGTAAGCCTGCACACGTCGAGCCTTGGCGATGCCGGGTGAAGCCGCTTCCTTGCCCTGCCTACCCCCCGGATTGCCTGGCGCGAAACTGGCGCGATGGACGGGGCTTTCCGGCTCCAATCCGCTTCGGCGGTACCCTTTCGACACGGCCAGGATGTAAGGAAATCAGTCGGTTATGCCCTGCGGCGTCCCTTGCCAAGGTTGGGGTCGAGGGTTCGAATCGCTTCGCCCGCTCCAGTTTTTCTCAACGAAATCAGCAGCTTAATTAACACCAAAGCTCCCTCTTCTGCTTCCAGGCCGTTGCTAGGCGATCAAATGGAAGCGCAATGGAAGCAGTTGACGGCAAGTCGGCGGATACGCTGGCGTAGCCCCGGCCATCGTGGTTTGCGTAGAATCGGCAAAATGCGTCCCTCATCGCGGAGCATTTGCGGGCTGATCCGGTTGCGAAGCGCTTGGCCAATCGGGACGGCGCTATTCGCGGGGCTCTCATAATAATTGGTGCTGCCTCAGAAACAGCGTAAGCGCAGCTCGACGGCCCTTTGTTGATTGCGGCGTGAAAGTGCTTGGTCGGTCCTGGTTGAGGATCGAGCGGTCGTTATGGACGTCGTTAAGGACGACGCGAAGGGTTCCTTCCGTCGGATTGAGGTGCTCACGGGACCGGCGCGGCGGCGGCGTTGGTCATCTGAGAAGAAGGGCCCGATTGTCGCCGAGACGCTGCAATCGGGTATGACGGTGACGGAGGTAGCGCGCCGTTGGCTGGTTTGTCCGCAACAGGTTTGGAGTTGGCGGCGAGAAGCGCGAGAGGGAGGTCTGGCGCTGTGAGGTGGACCCCGAAATCTGGACAGGTGGCTAAGAGAGACTCTCGCCCCTGGAACGGCCGCGGGCCGGGGGTGACAGATGGCGCATATTCGCAAGAAGCACAGCGTTGATTTCAAGGCGAAGGTGGCCTTGGCGGCGGTGCGCGAGGACGGCACCGTGGCGGAGCTATCAAGCCGATATGGGGTGCATGCGAGCCAGATCCATGCGTGGAAGAAGACGCTGGTCGAGGGGGTTGGTTCGCTGTTCGCCCGGGGAAGGCAGGAACGTCGGAGGGCGCCGTGGCGGACGAGGCGCAACTGGCCAAGCTGTATGAGAAGATTGGCGAGCTGACGGTCGAGCGCGATTTTTTTCGCAAAAGGTCTGGGCCATGAACCAGATAACGCGGCTGTCGCTGGTCGACAGGTCCGACGCGGACCTGTCGATCGTGGCGCAGTGCCGGCTGCTGCAGGTTGCGCGCTCGACGCTGTATGACCGGGCTGCGCCGGTGAGTGCCGATGATCTGCGACTGATGCGGTGTCTGGACGAACAGTATCTGGCGACACCGTTCTACGGATCGCGTCGCATGGTGGCGGTACTGCGCCGGTCCGGCGAAGTGGTGAACCGCAAGCGGGTGCGCCGATTGATGCGTCTGATGGGGCTTGAGGCGATTTACCAGAAGCCGAACACCAGCCGGCGTCACCCGGAACACAAGGTGTATCCTTACCTTTTGCGAGATCTCCTGATCGATCGACCCAACCAGGTGTGGTGCGCGGACATCACGTACATCCCGCTGGCGAAGGGTTTTGTGTATCTGGTTGCTGTGATGGACTGGTTCAGTCGGCGTGTTCTGGCATGGCGTTTATCGATCGGGCTGGACATGGCATTCTGTGTCGAGGCTTTGCAGGATGCGATGGATCGATACGGGCAGCCGGGCATATTCAACACCGATCAGGGTGTGCAGTTCACCAGCGGGGATTTCATTGACGAACTGGCGGCCCGCGGGGTGCGGATCAGCATGGACGGCAAAGGGCGATTTTTGGACAACATCTTCATCGAGCGCCTGTGGCGCAGCCTGAAATATGAGGAGGTGTTCATCAAGGCGTACGCCTCGGTTGGTGCGGCACGTGGCGGTATCGGCAGGTGGCTGGCCTTTTACAACGAAGTGCGTTTGCACCAAGCGCTCGGTTATCGAACGCCGCGCGAAATGTTCGAGGCCGCGCCGACCTGTGGATATGTGGACAACGCCAGCGCGTTGACCACATCCCCACAGGCACCACAACAGCAACAAAAGGGGTCAATCGACGATCAGAACGTGCTATGCAGCTTCGCTTCCCCCTCGCACGGGTAGCGGGATTCGTAACCGGCGGGAGTCTCTCTTAGCTCACCCGTTTCCTGTCCAATGGATGGGGTCCACCTCGCCCCCTCGTAGCGCTCGCGCCCTTTGGTCTGTGCCGCGGCAAGCGTGCTGTCCGGCAAAGCCGGTGTGCTCGTCAGCCAGAAGCGCACGAACACCGCCAGCGCCTCATTCGAAATCGCCACGTGCCGCTCGCGGGCAGTAGCCGATCGCCCCGCAACACGGCGCGTATCTGTTCGATTTGCTCGGGGCTCAGTTCCGAGAGGTTGGCGATGGTCTGTTTCTTGGTTTTGCCGTCCTCGCGATAGCTCCGGCGCAGCAGGACGGTGGGCGTGCTGCCGCGGTTGGGGACGATATCGATGTGCATGGGCCGAGTTGATCAGCCCGAGTCGCATCGGGTCAAGCGAAATCTGCACATTTACATGGGTGCAGCGCCGGCCGCTTTCGCAAAGGAAATCAGCCGAGTAGGCTAAAAACCGGGGAAAGTTCGGTTTAGAGCCAATTCACGCGCTCCTGGAATGCTTGCATTTCCAGAAGCGCGTCAATCTGCTCGCGATAACGAGTGCAGAGCGTGTTCAGTCATCCTGAACACGCCCTAGCTGTCGTTGCCAAGGACGTTGTCCCCTCCGCCGATCCCGATTGTGCTTGCGGCCGGCTGAACGGGGTCAAGCCCAAGCCGCCTTCGGCGGTCGCTGCGGGACCCCATCGCGCAAGCGCGACGGGGGTCGCTGCGCGAGGCTTGACCCCGTTCAGCCGGCCGAAGCATGGCTTGGGATCGGTTTCAGGGACGGATGTGGCCGCCGTCCGCGCAGCGGTGATGCGGCTGATGGGCGGCTTGCCGCCGAGCGCCGAATGGGGCCGACAGAAATTATAATCGGTGAGCCGGAGCGGCATGGCGGCGGCGCGATCGGCCGAGGTGTGGAACGCCCGCGCATAGGCCCATTCGCGCAGGCAGGTCTGGATGAAGCGCTCGGCCTTGCCGTTGGTGCGCGGCGTATAAGGGCGGGTGCGCTTATGCGCGATGCCATGCGCCGCCAGCAGATCGCGGAAGGCAAAGCTGCGATACGCCGAGCCGTTGTCGCTCATGATACGTTCGACTGGAACGCCGTGGCCGGCGAAGACGGCGATCGTCCGAGCGGTGAAGGCGACGGCACTTTCCTTGCGCTCGCTCGTCAGCAGTTCGGTATGTGCGAGCCGGCTGGCATCATCGACAGCAACGTGCAGATATTCCCAGCCCGTGCCGCGCTTGCTGCTCTGGCCGTTGCGGTCGCCGGTGACGCGGTGGCCGACACCATCGATGCGGCCGAGCTTCTTGATGTCGGTCGCGCTCGTATCGGATCCCAGCCGGCCGCGGATCGAGGGCGCGCAGCCGGCCGAGAGCTTGCCGGCGCAGCACGACGCCCACGGTTGAGACCGGCCGGCTCAGCCGGCGGGCAATCACCGGGGCGGTCAGGCGCTGGTGGCGCGCGATAACCTCGCTTTCGGCTGAAACGCTGAGCCGGGCCGGGCTGCAGTGCGGCCGCGAGGAGCGATCGGCCAGGTCCGCCTCGTCCTCCAGTGCATAGCGATCACGCCATTTGCGCACGGTTCTGGGGTGACCCCATGCGCCGCGGCGACCGCCGCCACCGTCCAGCCGCTGGCCAGGCGTTGCGCCATCAGCATTCGACAGAGCGGCGGGGTGCGGGCATTCTTATGGATGTCCATCCAGGAGCTCCGGGCAGGGGTTGCGAGTGTGCAACCACAGCCTCTCACCCCGGCCCCGGAGGGACAACCTCCGTAGCAGGGACATCTAGCTTGAGCATGGCCGCGATCAGAAACTCGCGATTTCCTTCCGGACCGGTGATCGGGCTAGGCTCGATGCCCAAGACACCCCAGCCCGGAAGCGAACGCCACCAGTCCTCGATCTCAGCGCAGACCTTGGCGTGCACGCCGGGGTCGCGCACCACGCCTTTTCGTCCGATCAGGGCACGGCCCGCCTCGAATTGCGGCTTGATCAGCGCCACGGCCCAAGCGCCCGGCCGGCATAGCGCCAGTGGCGCCGGAAGCACGGTCCGCAAGCCGATGAAGCTGGCATCGCAAACCAGCGCCTCGACCGGTTCGGGAATTTCGGCCGCCGTCAGGTAACGGGCATTGGTCCTTTCCCGGACGATCACGCGGCAGTCGTTGCGCAGCTTCCAGGCGAGTTGGCCGTGCCCGACATCGACGGCGTACACGCGCACAGCATCGTGCGAAAGGAGCACATCCGTGAAGCCGCCGGTCGATGCGCCCACATCCAGGCAGACCCGTTTGGCCGGGGACAGGCCAAAAAAGCACAGGGCGTGGTCCAGCTTGAGGCCGCCCCGGGAAACCCAGGGATGGTCCGGGCAGCGTACCGCAAGCGCCGTTTCCCCGGCCAGCATTTCACCGGGCTTGCCGATCCTCTGTTCGCCCGCAAACACCTTGCCTGCAAGGATCAGCGCCTGCGCCCGGGTGCGGCTCTCGGCCAGGCCGCGGGAGACGAGGAGCTGATCCGCGCGAAGGCGTTTCGTCGGCGCGAGATCAGGCTGCGACGGACAGCGACTCCGGCATGGAGCGGCGCCATGCGGCGGGGTCGGCGAAAAGCGCGTGCAACAGCCGGTTGTTGAGCATGTGGCCGGACCGGTGGGCGGTAAACCTTCCGCGGATCGGCGCACCGGCCAGGGCAAGATCCCCCACCGCGTCGAGCAGCTTGTGCCGGACAAACTCGTCGGCCATGCGCAGGCCGCCCGGATTGAGCACCCGATCACCGTCCACCACGACCGCGTTCTCCAGGTTTCCACCGCGGCCGAGGCCGGCGGCCTGGATGGCGGCGACCTCCTCGGCCAATGCAAAGGTCCGTGAACGGCAGAGCTGATGGCGGAAATTCTCGGCCGTCAGGCGCAGCGAGACCTTCTGGCGCCCGATCGCGGTGGCCGGAAAGTCGATGGACAGTGACATCTCAAGCCCGGCATTGAAGGCGCTCGCGGGCCGCAGCTCGATGAAAGCCTCGCCCTCGGTCACACGCACGGGGCGCAGAATCTCAATCTCTGGCCGCGGCGCGTCCTGGGCCGCCAAGCCGGCGCAGTCGATCAGGAAAACGTAAGGGGAGGCGGAGCCATCCAGGATGGGGACCTCCGGGCCATCGAGCTCTATCAGCAGGTTGTCCACACCGAGGCCGGCCAGGGCGGCCATAAGATGCTCGATAGTCCCGATATGCGCCTGCGGATGATCCGGGTGGGCCAGGCCCGTCGCCAGCCGCGTCTCCTGCACAAATTCGAAGCGGGCCGGAATGTCCACGCCGAGATCAACGCGCCGGAAGATGATGCCCTGGTCCACATCGAGGGGACGCAAGCTCAGCCGCACACGCTGGCCTGAGTGCAGCCCTACTCCGACGCAAGAAATCGCCGCCTTCAGGGTATGCTGACAGGCGACTGCCGATTGCGGACTTAAGCTCAAAGCCAATCCGTCCATGTAGGCGACGTCTCCGGCCAATTATGCCTATGCTCCTCCGGCAAGGGAGGAATGCTCTAGCTAGAGGGCGCCCGAGTGATTTGCGAGTCACTCTTTATTGCTGAATATTACGGCTTAGGGACATGATTTTGCAGCATTTTTGGTGCACGCCAAAGTGAGCGGTGCGGCGGCGAAGCGCGCGCGCCCGGCGTCGGTGAGGCTTTGGGCGCCCGGTCTGGTCGGGGACTAGCGTCAGGCGCAATCAGCTCAATCAGGTCCGAAGCGACGCAAATCAGCCGTATCGCGCTATGCACCAGCATCATGGCACTACGTGTGGCCCGGCCGGGCGAGGCGGAGACGTCGAGAACCCACCACCGCTGATGCTGACCCCCCGGAATAACCAGTGGGGAAGGGGGGTTTCAGGCTGACCCGGTCAGCCTGAAACCGCTGTCGTCAGGATGACTGGCGGCGCAGGAAAGTCGGTATTTCGATGCCCATCTCCTCAGCCACGAGGGGACGGACCGTGGGCCGGGGCGCGGGTTCGGCCCGAGGCTCCGCATTGACCACCGGCTCCGTCCTGACGGGCTGCACCTCGGCAACAGCCACGCCGGCCACCCTTCGCCGGAACACCCCAGTCACCGTTCCGAACAGGCTGGGCCGGGCCGCATCAGCACCCTGCACCGGCGCGGCTGCTTGCGCCTCTTCGGCGGGCGGCGCGGACGGCTCGGCGAACAGGCCGGAGCGTGGCCTCGCTGCAACGGCGGCCGGATGCAACGGGTGAGCCGAGCGAGGCGCAGCGTGTGCAACGGACGGGTCCAAGCCGGCCGCCTCCATGACAGGCTCTACCGCGGCGTAGACCGGCGGTGGCATGGACGGGCGCAGCATGAACGGATGCGGCGCCGGCGGGCCCGAAGCAGCTACGTTGAGGGACCCAGCCATGCCATGATGGCTCATTCCGACTGCCGCCTGCATCGGGATTGGCGCCGCGGCGACGGCCATCGCCCCGCCGCCGACGGCCACCAGATGCGGCCGCTGCTGCTCGGCACGAACCGCCGGCGTGTCGATGCCGGTGGCGACGACCGAGACGCGGATGCGGCCCGACAGCGCCTCGTCGATCGCCGAGCCGAAGATGATGTCGGCGTTTTCGTCCACCTCCTCGCGGACGCGATTGGCCGCCTGATCGACCTCGAACAGGGTCATGTCGTCGCCGCCGGTGATGTTGATCAGCAGGCCGCGCGCGCCTGACATGGAGGTGTCTTCCAGCAGCGGGTTGTTGATGGCGGCCTCGGCGGCGCGGATCGCCCGGTTTTCGCCATCGGCCTCGCCGGTGCCCATCATCGCCTTGCCCATGGCCGCCATGACGGTGCGGATGTCTGCGAAATCCAGGTTCACCAGGCCCGGCGCCATCATGAGGTCAGTGACACCGCGCACGCCCATGTAAAGTACCTGGTCAGCCATCTTGAAGGCCTCCCGCCAGGTGGTGCGGTCGTTGGCCATACGAAACAGGTTCTGGTTCGGGATGATGATCAGCGTATCGACGTATTGCTGCAATTCGTCGATGCCGCGATCGGCAGCCTGGGCGCGACGGACCCCCTCAAAGGCAAACGGCTTGGTGACAACCCCGACCGTTAGAATGTTGCGCTCGCGCGCCATGCGGGCGATGACCGGCGCGGCGCCGGTGCCGGTGCCGCCGCCCATGCCGGCGGTGATGAACACCATGTGGCAGCCGTCGAGGTGACGATAGAGCTCATCGGCGGCTTCCTCGGCGGCCGCGCGGCCGATTTCCGGCTTCGCCCCTGCGCCAAGTCCCTGGGTGATGTGGGGACCGAGCTGAATCCGCCGGTCCGCGCGGCTGTGCATCAGCTGCTGCGCGTCGGTGTTGGCGACGACGAACTCCACGCCCGTAAGGCTCGCCGCGATCATATTATCGACGGCGTTGGTCCCGCCGCCGCCAACCCCGATCACGGTGATCCGCGGGCTGAAGTCGGAGTGGATCTGTTGGGGGATGGTGAGATTCAGGGTCATGCGACGTTGTCTCTCAGGGCTTGCGATTCGGGGAAGTCGTTGTTCAGTGGTTTATTGTGGTACTTATCGTCATCGCGGTTCTGCGTTGGATGGCCGGGTCAGGCCCGGCCATGACGAAAGGGCCCGGCCATGGCGGTTGGGGCGCGTGCGTTTCATCATCAGACGCGATCCCTTAGAAAGTTGACGAAGCGACGAAAAAATCCGGCTGGACGATCCGGCTCGAGATCAATGTCGCGCATGTTACGTCCTTCGCCGGCGGTCCAGGCCAGCAGTCCCGCCGCCGTGGCGAAGGCCGGGCCGGAAGCGGCGTCTGGCAGCCCGCGCAAGGCAGTCGGACGGCCCAGCCGGACCTGGCGGTTGAGAATGCGCCCCGCGAGTTCACGCACACCCGCGAGCTGACAGGCGCCGCCCGTCAGCACGACGCGGTTTCCGGCCGCGCGGGCCAGTCCGGAACTTTCCAACCGCTCTCTGACCATTTCGAACGTCTCCTCAATTCGAGGACGGATGATGCTGACCACCATGCTGCGCGGGACTTTCGCGATCTGGTGCTCTTCCTCGCCGACCAGCGGTACCGGCAGCATCTCGCGCTCATCGTCGGGCGAGGACTGGACGTTGCCGTAGAGGGCTTTCAGCCGTTCGGCGTGGGCAACGGGGGTGGACAGAAGGCGGGCGAGGTCGTTGGTCACGTGGATTCCGCCCACGGGGAGCTGCGCGGTGTGGAGCAACTGGCCCTCGGCGAAGACGGCCATGCCGGTCGTGCCGCCACCCATGTCGATAACCGTCGCACCCAGCTCGCGCTCGTCTTCCACCAGTGCCGCGAGGCCGGCGGCCATGGGGGCGGAGACGAGCTCGGCGATATCGAGGTCGCAGCGGGCGATGCAGGCCGCCAGCGAGCGCAATGCGGTGGTCGCCGCATCGACGATGTGCAGCCGCGCGGTCAGCGTGGTGCAGAACAGTCCGCGCGGATCAGCGACGCGGTCGGTCTCGTCCGTGCTGAAAGTCAACGGCAGGGAATGGATGATCTCGCGCCCATCGACCTCAGCGCGGATGCGGCCTTCGGCGATGACCCGACGGATGTCGTTTTCTTCGACCGGCCTTCCCTCTCCCCCGACCGACCCCACCGGCCACTGCACGTTGAAAAGGCGGCTTTCGGGCTGGCCGCAGGTGAGATTGACTGTGACAGAACGCAGGGTGGTGTCCGCCATGTCCTCGGCCTGGCCGACGGCTGCACGGATGGCGCGCTCGGCCTCCTCCAGGTCGACGATTCCGCCGCCGCGGACGCCTTTGCCCTTGTGCCAGCCGAAACCGAGCAGACGCAGCCGGCCGTCGGTCTCGGTGCGGCCGATCAGGCAGACGATCTTGGTGCTGCCGATATCCAGCACGCCAAAAGGCCCGCTGCGCCCGGTCCGCGGGCGCTCCGGCTCCTCAGGGCCCAGCCCCTGCGGTGGCAGAACGCGGCGGGCCATGTCGTTCATGCGGCCATCCCTCAGGTCTGCTTCTTCGCGCCAGCCGCCGGGGCCTTGTCGGGGCTAGATCCGGTGGTGGGCAACGCATGCAGCACCAACATGTTGGGCAACCGAAGGTCGATTCGCTGCAAGGGCCTTTCGAAAAGTTTGTGCGCGTCCTCGAGCAGAGCCAGCCGATCGAGCGCGGTGGCCTCGTGCCCCTGAGGCAGCAGCACGTCCTGGCCGCCCTTCAACTGCAGGTTCCAGCGGCGCTCGCCGACACGAATTGCGGCGATGACCCGATCCCTGATGCGCGGATGGTCATTCAGCGCATCGATCAGGTCGGCGGCCCCGTCAGGGGCGCCGGGGCCGACCACGAGCGGCAGCTGGCGAAAATCGGCCACGTTCTCGTTCGTGACCACCTGGCCGTTGCGGTCGATCAGGACGAACTTGCCGTTGTTCTGCCAGATGGCGAAGGGACGGCGCTCCCGCAGCTGGACGACGATGGTTCCGGGCAGGCGGCGCTCGACGGTGGCCTGCTCCACCCAGGACAAGGACTCGATCCGCCGCTCGGCCTGAGCGAGCGAGAAGCCGAGAATCGGGTCGCCGACAGAAACGCCGAGTGTGGCGCGTAGCAGCGGCTCCGGCGTGTTGGCGCGACCCTCAATGCGCATTTCAGTCACGCGCAGCCCGGTAAAGCCGGTCAGGGCGAGCAGACGCTGCTGGGCGCGGGCGAGCGTGCCGCCGGGTTCGGCGGAGTGGACGGCGACCACCCCGAGGCCGGCTACGATGCAGGCGAAGATCATCCATCCGGCCGGGCGCAGCATGCGCTTCCGGCGACGGAGGAAGATCTTGATGCGCGCGGGGCGGTCGTTAACCGAGTTACGGGGCGTGCGCATCCGTTGGTCGGGTTCACGCGCTCCGACGTCCCGCCACGCGCGATCCCGCGTCATCTGGTCGCGGGATTCACGTGTCGCGACCCCCGCCCGCTCGCGCTCTATGCCCGGCATGCGGCGTTCTCGACCATCCAGGTGCAGAGCTGGGGGAAACTCATGCCGAGATGGGCGGCCTGTTCCGGGAGCAGCGAGGTGGGGGTGAGGCCGGGCTGGGTGTTCACTTCCAACAGCACCAGGCGGCCCGGCTCCCCCTCGGTGTCGTCGTAGCGGAAATCGGCGCGGCTCGCCCCCCGGCAGCCGAGGACGCGGTGGGCCGCGAGGGCGACGTCCAAAGCCCGATCGTAGCTGTCCGGATGGATCCGCGCCGGCACGATATGGCGGGAGCCGCCGTCGGCGTATTTCGAGTCATAGTCGTAGAAGCTGCCGGCCTCGGCGATGATCTCGGTCACCGCCAGGGAGCGGTCGCCCATGACGCCGACGGTGAGTTCGCGCCCAGGGATGTATTCCTCGGCGAGCGCGATGTTGCCGAAGCGCCAGGTGCGGGCGATCTCGCCGCGGCGGTTGTCGCCGTTTTTGATGATTTCGACGCCGACGGAGGAGCCTTCGTTGACGGGCTTGACGATATAGGGAAGCGGCATCGGGTCGGCGGCGATGAGTTCGCCGGTCTCGACCATGCGGCCGCGGGCGACGGGCAGGCCGGCGGCGGCAAACACCGCTTTGGCGGAGACCTTGTCCATCGCGAGCGACGAGGCCCGCACGCCGGAATGCGTGTAGGGAATGCCGAGCCAGTCGAGCACGCCCTGGATCGCGCCGTCCTCGCCGAACCGGCCGTGCAGCGCGTTGAAGACGGCATCGGGGCGGGGGTTCAGGGCGGCGATGACGGCGCCGAGGTCTTCGGTGACCTCGATGGGGGTGACGCAAAAGCGAGATTCGCGCAACGCGGCGATGACCTGGATGCCGGTCGAGAGGCTCACCTCGCGTTCGGCGGAAATTCCGCCGTAGAGGACCGCGACCCGGATCATGGCGCCCTCACCTGCCCTGATTCACCGATCAGGAACCCACCCCGCCGCAGGGTCGGTGCATGGCAATCAGCGGCAAAGAAAACTCCCCCTCCCCTTGTGGGAGGGGGTTGGGGGGAGGGGTCGAAAGACGGAATCGAGTCTTCGGATTTGCTCGGGCGATGCGGCACGACGGAACGCGGGCGGAGCGAGTGCTGTGGTACAGGCTTCGGGGCAAGCGGTTGTATGGCCTTAGGTTTCGCCGGCGGGTTCCTCTCGGGCCTTACATTGCGGACTTCTTCTGCCCGTCGGCGGGGCTGGTTGCTGAGGTCGATGGGGCTAGCCACGTCGATCTCCGTGCCGACACCGAGCGCGATGCCTGGATGCGGAGTCAGGGGCTTCCCGTCATTCGGGTCTGGAACGACGAAGTCACCAACAACCTGGAAGGCGTTCTTCGGATGATCGGTATTGCCGCGAACTGTGCAGCGGAAGAGATCTCCGATGCCTCGACCCCTCCCCCCAACCCCCTCCCGCAAGGGGAGGGGGAGAAATAGAGCGTGGCCGGTTTGGCTCCAGGCCTCGTGCCCAGTCCCTGCCCGCAAGGGAAACGGGAGAGACAGTAGCGGGTAGTTCATGCCCGGGCTCCTATGCGGTGTAGTTCCCATTCGAGGCTGATGCCGGTCGCGGCGAGGACGCGCTGGCGGACCTCCTCGCCCAGGCCTTCGATGTCGGCCGCCGTGGCGGCACCGATATTGATCAGGAAGTTGCAGTGCTGCTCCGAAACGGACGCGCCGCCACAGGTCAGGCCACGGCAGCCGGCGGCGTCGATCAGCTCCCAAGCCTTCATGTCGGGCGGGTTGCGGAAGGTGGAGCCACCAGTGCGGGCACGGATCGGCTGCGTGGTCTCGCGGCTGGTGCGGATTTCGGCCATGCGGGCGGCGATGGCGGCGGGCGCGCCGGGCGTCGCGCGCAGACGGGCGCGGACCACGACGGCTCCGGCCGGCAGTTTCGCGTGGCGGTAGGCGAAGGCGAGGTCGGCGGCGGTCAGGCGGAGTTGCTCGCCCGAGCGGGTGATGACCTCCACCCAGTCGAGGCATGAGGCGATGTTGCCGCCATAGGCGCCGGCATTCATCACCACGGCGCCGCCAATCGTGCCGGGAATGCCGGAAAGAAATTCGAGACCTGTAAGGGCGGCGGCTGCGGCGTGTTCGGCGACGGTAACGTCCAGGGCTGCGGCCCCGGCGACGATCCCGTCCGGCTCGGGGGTGATCGCGGTGAAGCCCCGGGCGAGGCGGATGGTGATGCCCGGCAAGCCGCCGTCGCGGATGATGAGGTTGGAGCAGGCGCCGAGGGTTTGGACGGGGGTTTCGGGGGAGAGGGAGCGGAGGAGTGCGGCGAGGTCGCCCGGATCGGCTGGGCGGACGAGGGTCTCGGCCGGGCCGCCGACGCGGAACCAGGTGGTAGGGGCGAGCGGGACGGCGTGCCGGATGCGGCGGCGGCCTGGTTCTGAGCGGCCGCTCTGGATTGCTTCGTCCACCCGCATTCGCGGGTGTTCGTCGGAATGACGAATAAGCGCGAAGGCCGTCATGCCGCATTGCCTCCGCGACGGGCGGTCTGGAGGGCGGCGAGTTCGCCCGGCAAGGCGCCGGCCCATTGGGTGATGTTGCCGGCGCCAAGGCAGACGACGAAATCGCCCGGCCTGGCGATGGCGAAGATCATTTCGGCCAGGTGCTCCGGGCCGGGCAGCGGAACGACGCTGCGATGGCCACGGGCACGCAGCCCGTCCACCAGCGCGTCGCGGGTCACGCCGGTGATGGGCGGCTCGCCGGCGGGATAGACATCCGCGACGATCACCGTGCCGGCGTCGTTCATGCAGGCGCAGAACTCGTTGAACAGCGAATGCAGCCGCGTGTAGCGGTGCGGCTGGACGACGGCCACCACGTCGCGGGCGCCGGCCTGCCGTGCGGCCTTCAGCACGGCAGCGATCTCGACCGGGTGGTGGCCGTAATCGTCGATGATGGTGATGCCCCCGGCCTCGCCGGTCTTGGTGAAGCGGCGCTTGACGCCGCGGAAGGCGGCGAAGGCGCTGCGCAGGGTGTCGTCGTCGATCATCATCTCGACGCCGACGGCCACGGCGGCCAGGGCGTTCTGGACGTTGTGGTGGCCCAGCATGGGCAGCCGGAAGGGACCCATCTTGCGCGAGCGGTTGTGGCCACGGTCGGTGACGATGACCTCGAAGGTGGCGCCGAGCCGGTCGGCGACGATCCGGTCGGCGCGCACATCCGCCTGGGGCGAGAACCCGTACGTGATGATGCGGCGGTCGGACAGGTGTGGGATCATCTGCTGCACCGCCGGGTGGTCGATGCAGAGCACGGCGAAGCCGTAGAACGGAATATTGGCGACGAACTGGTCATATCCCGCGAGCATGGCCTCCGGCGTGCCCCAATGGTCCAGGTGCTCGGGGTCCATGTTGGTGACGACGGCGATGACGGCGGGCAGGCGAAGGAAACTGCCATCGCTTTCATCGGCCTCCACCACCATCCAGTCGCCGGCGCCGAGGCGCGTGTTGGTGCCGTAAGCGTTGATTATGCCGCCATTGATGACGGTGGGATCGAGATGCGCGGCTTCCAGCACGGCGGCGATCAGACTGGTGGTGGTGGTCTTGCCATGGGTGCCGCCGACGGCGACGGACCATTTCAGCCGCATCAGCTCGGCCAGCATCTCGGCGCGCCGGACCACCGGGATGAAGCGAGCGCGGGCGGCGAGGACTTCCGGGTTGTCGCGCCTGACGGCCGAGGAGACGACCGCCACGCGGGCGTCGCCGAGATTGGCCGCGTCGTGGCCGATAGAGACGGCGATGCCGGCCTCGCGCAGGCGGCGGACGTTGGGAGAATTGTTCAGATCGCTGCCCTGCACTGTATAGCCGAGGGTGTGCAGGACCTCGGCGATGCCAGACATGCCGATGCCGCCGATGCCGATGAAGTGGATGGTTCCGATGGAAAGGGGCAGCGCCCTCATGGGTGGACCTCCTTGGGGATCACAGACACCCTTGGGATTGACCCCTCCCCCAATTGATCCGCTTCGCGGCTCGATCCTCCCGCTAGGGGAGGGGGAGATGTTTCGCTGGTTGGCGCGAAGGATTCGACGGCGTCGGCGAGGCGCGATGCGGCATCGGGCCGGGCGATGGCTCGGGCAGCCGCAGCCGTGGTGGTAAGGCGGGCGGGCTGGTCCAGCAGTTCCGTTAGCACCCGGCCGAGAGCAGAAGCGGTGAAGTCGGGCTGCGGGATCATCCAGGCGCCGCCGGCGGCCACGAGGGCGCTCGCGTTGGCGGTCTGATGGTCGTCGATGGCGTGGGGAAGCGGCACGACGATGGCCGGCCGCCCGGCGACTGCTAGCTCCGCGACGGTCGATGCGCCGGCACGGGTGATCACCAGATGCGCGGCGGCGAGACGGTCCGCCACGTCGGGGAAGAAGGGCGACAGGTCGGGGTGGATGCCCGAAGCGGCGTAGGCCTGGCGGACGCGGGCCAGATCTTCGGTCCGGCACTGCTGGGTGACGTGCAGGCGGGCGCGGAGCGCGGCCGGCAAGGCGGTGATAGCGGCGGGAACAACGTCGCTGAACACCCGGGCGCCGAGAGAGCCGCCGAGAACGGCGAGACGGATCTGATCCCGGGGTGGCGTATAGGGTGCGCCAGCAAGCGCGGCGATCGCCGGGCGCACCGGGTTGCCGATGAAAGCGGACCTGACGGCCGGCGGGACGCGCTGCGTTTCCGGGAAACTCAGGGCGAGCAAGGATGCATGGCGGGCCAGGAAGCGATTGGCGCGGCCGAGCACCGCGTTCTGCTCATGCAGCACGACCACGGGGCCGCGCCGGAGCATGCGTGCGCCGAGGATGGGCGCCACGGAGGGATAGCCGCCGAATGCGACCAGCACGGCGGGATCGATGCCGGCGAGGATGGCGCGAGCCTGGATGGCTCCGGCACCGATCGCCGCGACGCCTCTCGCGGCCCGGACGGCGCCCCGGCCCGCGATCCCGGCCCCCCGCAGGACGAAGCACTCGCGGCCAGCGAAGACGTCGCTGTGGATGGCTCCGGAGCGGGCGTCGGTCATCAGGGCGACGCGGCGGCCACGGGCGATCAGCTCGGCGGCAAGGGCCTCGGCGGGGAAGAGGTGCCCGCCTGTGCCGCCGGCGGCGATCACGATGGGGCGCACTGCGGGACCTCTCATGAGGCATTCCCACTGAGGACGATCTGGACGGTGGGGTTTAAGGTTTCACACGGAGAACCACGGAGGACACACAGAGGGCCACAGAGGTCAGTTTTTGACATCTCAGTGGTCCTCTGTGTGTTCTCGGCGGCCCTCCGGGCGAACCACGGACGATTGAGACCGCTCATAGCCCGTCTCCATGGTGGCGGCGGCGGGTGAGGGCGAGCAGCATGCCAATGCCGAGCGCGATCGCGAGGACAGATGAGCCGCCGTAGGAGACGAAGGGCAGGGTCATGCCCTTGGTCGGGATCAGCTCCAGCGACGAAGCCATGTTGACGAAAGCCTGCAGGCCGAAGCCGACGAGCAGGCCGGCACAAGCGAGAAGGGTGAAGAGGTCCTGTTCTTTCAGCAGGCGCAACAGGCCGCGCAGGACGACGAAGGCAAACAGGCCGAGGATAATGAGGCAGACGAACATGCCGAATTCCTCGCCGGCGACGGCGAAGACGAAGTCGGCATGGGCGTCGGGCAGGATGTCTTTCACGCGGCCCTCACCCGGGCCGCGGCCGAACAGGCCGCCATTGCCGAAGGCCTCCAGGGCGGTTGTGACCTGGTAGGTGTTGGAGCCGACCGGGTGCAGGAATTCGTGCACGCGCACCTGCACGTGGGGGAACAGCACGTAGGCGCCGACCGCCCCGGCGCAGATCCCGGCGATCCCGATGGCCACCAGGAACAGGTTCAGCCCATCCACGAACAGCTGGGCGAAGAAGACGGCGGTGATTACCGCCGTCATGCCGATATCCGGCTGGGCCTTCAGCAGCAGTACAATCAGCAGAAAGATCGCCCCGGCGGCGAGCGTGCCGGGCAGGCGGACGCGGCGGCCCTCGGCGATCAGCCAGGCGGCGACGACGGCGAAGCAGGGCTTCAGGAACTCCGATGGTTGGATGGCCATGCCCGGCAGGGCGATCCAGCGGCGGGCGCCCTTGATCTCGACGCCGGAGACCAGGGTGGCGGCGGTGAGCATCATGGCGAGGATGCAGCCGACGATGGCGAGGCGACGGATGTCGCGCGGGGAGAGCAGCGAGACGGCGGTAACGATGGCGCCGGCGAGGGCCAGGAACACGACCTGCTTGACGATCAGGGTATTGCGGGCGTCGCCGATGCGCTCGGCGACCGAGGGGCTGGAGGCCAGCACCATGATGTAGCCGAAGCCGATGAGCAGGCCGACGGCGCTGAGGGTGAGGCGGTCAACTGACCACCACCAGCGGCCCAGGACGGAAGTGTCGGCACGGGAGAGGGCCATCAGGCGGCCTTCTCGGGGCTTGACCCCTCCCCCCACCCCCCCTCGGGTCCGGCCTCCGGCCGGCCCGAGGGCAAGCCGCCCGCAAGGGGCGGGGGAGATGGGGCCCGGCCTCCCGCAAGCGGAGGGGGAAGGGCGCGGACCAGGGCGGCGAAGCGATCTCCACGGGCATCGAAGCCGGAGAACTGGTCGAAGCTGGCGCAAGCGGGGGAGAGCAGGACGACGGGGGTGGATGCGGCGCGGGCGATGGCAAAGGCGGCGGGGACAGCCGCCTCCAGGGTGCCGGCCACCTCGTGGGGCACGCCGTGGCGAGCCAGGGTGGCTGCGAAGGCGGGGGCGTCGCGACCGATCAGCAGGGCCTTGGCGATGCGGGGGAAGAGTGGGGCGAGCGGGACGATGCCGCCTTCCTTTGCGATGCCGCCGGCGATCCAGATCACCCGGTCGTAGCACCCGAGGGCGCGTGCGGCGGCGTCGGCGTTGGTGGCTTTGCTGTCGTTGATGAAGGTGGTGCCGTCGATTGTGGCGATCCGCTGCTGGCGGTGCGGCAGGCCGGGGAAGGTCGCGATGGCGGGCATGATGGCATCATGCGGAAGGCCGAGCCATTCGGTGATGGCCAAGGCGGCGGCGGCGTTCTGGGCGTTGTGGGCACCCGGCAAAGCAGGTGCATTGGCGACGAGGTGGGTGGACGCCGGACCGGAGATGGGGGTGATGCGGGCCGGGCGGGTGCGGAGCCACTCCGCCATCTCGCGGGAGGGTGCGTCGTCGGTGCCGATGACCGCCAGATCGCCTGCGGTCTGGCGGTCGAAGATGGCCCGCTTGGCGGAGGCGTAGCCGGCCATGTCGCCGTGGCGGTCGATATGGTCGGGGCTGAGGTTGAGCATCGCCGCCGCATCGAACCGGAGCGTGGCGAGTCGCTCCAACATATAGGAGGACATTTCAAGGACGTAGAAGCCGTTATCGGGCAGCAGCGGCAGCGCGAGCGCGGCGGGGCCGAGATTGGCGCCGGCGGCGACGGGGGGAGCGGCGCCCGAGGCTTGGTCGGTCAGCGACGTGGATGGCCAGGTCTGGCCCGGCCATGACGTGGAGAGGATATGCGCCGTCAGGGCGGTGGTGGTGGATTTGCCGTTGGTGCCGGTGACACCGATGAAGCGGGCCCTCGAGCCCGCGCGGCGGACGGCCTGGAACAGCAGTTCGGCGTCGGAGAGGATCGGCACGCCGGCCTCGCGCGCGCGCAGCGCAACCGGGTGGGGTTTCGGAAGTGTGTGCGGGATGCCCGGCGAGAGGATCAGGGCGTCGAAGTTGAAGGGGACGGCGGCGAAATCTTTGATCTCGAGCGACCCCTCCCCATCGATCCGCTTAGCGGCTCGATCCCCTCCCGCAAGGGGAGGGGGAGTTTGGCGGTCGTCCCAGGCAATAACCTCGGCGCCCATGGCGGCGAGCGCCTGGGCCGCGGGCCAGCCGTTCTTGCCGAGGCCCAGGACGGCGAAGCGCGATCCGGCGAACAGGTCGGAGGGGAAACCGTTCATCGGATTTTCAGCGTCGCAAGGCCGATCAGGGCCAGGATCATCGAGATGATCCAGAACCGGATCACGATGGTGGGCTCCGCCCAGCCCTTCTTTTCGAAGTGGTGGTGCAGAGGCGCCATCAGGAAGACGCGGGTGCCGGTGCGCTTGAACCAGAAGACCTGGATGACCACCGAGACGGTTTCGACGACGAACAGGCCGCCGACGATCATCAGGACGATCTCGTGCTTGGTGGCGACGGCGATGGCGCCGAGCGCGCCGCCGAGCGCCAGGCTGCCGGTATCGCCCATGAACACCGCGGCGGGCGGTGCGTTGAACCACAGGAAACCCAGGCCGGCTCCGATCAGGGCGGAGCAGAACACGGCCAGCTCGCCTGCGCCAGGCACGGGATGCAGTTGCAGGTAGTCGGCGAAGACGTGGTTGCCGACCAGGTAGGCAATCAGGGCGAACACGCCCGCGGCGATGATGCTGGGGACGATGGCAAGGCCGTCCAGCCCGTCGGTCAAATTCACCGCGTTGGAGCTACCGAGCATCACCAGCATCCCGAAGACCGGAAAGCCCCAGCCGAGCGGGATCAGCATGTCCTTGAAGACGGGGACGGCGAGTTTGTCGCCCAGATTGCCGTCGGTGGTGTGCATGATCCAGATCGCCGCGGCGATGCCGATCATCGCCTGGCCGACCAGCTTGCCCTTGCCCGACAGGCCTTTGTGGTTGCGACGCGCCAGCTTCAGGTAATCGTCGGCGAGGCCGAGCAGCCCGTAACCCAGGGTCACGCCCAGTACGGCCCAGATGTAACGGTTTCGGAGATCGACCCAGAGCAAGGTCGAACCCAGCGTGGCGATCAGGATCAGCGTGCCACCCATCGTGGGGGTGCCAGCCTTTTCCAGGATGTGGCGGGCGGGCCCGTCGGACCGGATCGGCTGTCCCTGCTTCTGCTTCACCCGAAGCCAGCGAATCAGGGCGGGGCCGATGATGAAGCTGACCACCAGCGCGGTCATGCAGGCGGCGCCGGAGCGGAAGCTGATGTAGCGGAACAGATTCGCCAGTGTGTAGTGGGCGGCGAAGGACTGGGCGATGGAGTACAGCATCAGGCGGTCTCCGCGAGCCGGTCGAGCGCGGCGACAACCTGCTTCATGCGGGTGCCCAGGCTGCCCTTGACCAGGATGGCATCACCCGCACGGATCACGGCGGGAAGCAGCGCCGCCATCTTCGCGGCATCGGCGACATGGGTGGCACGGATGCGTTCAGGGACGGTGTCGAACAGGTTGCGCATCAGCGGCCCGCAGCAGAACAGCAGGTCGGCCGAAGCGGCCACGGTTTCGGCCAGGGCAGCATGCTCGGCGGGCGCCTCGGCGCCCAGTTCCAGCATGTCGCCCAGGACGGCAATGCGGCGGCTGGCGGGCAGCATGCCGAGCACGGAAAGCGCCGCGCGCATTGAGGCGCCATTGCCGTTGTAGCTTTCGTCGAGCAGCATGGCATGCCCGCCAGGAACGATGATCGTGCGGCGCAGGCCACGTCCGGCCATGGAGGTAAAACCGGAGAGCGCGGCCGCGGCGTCCTGCGGCAGAACGCTCAGTGCCGAGGCCGTCGTGATGGCGGCGAGTGCATTCATGACCATGTGCCGGCCTGGAGCCGCGAGGCGAAGGCAGATCGTATCGCCGAAGACCAGAAGCAGGGCGACGGTGCCGTTCGCATCGGCATCCAGCGACAGCAGCCGCGCATCGGCCTGGGAGGAGCTGCCGAAGGTCACCAGCTCTGCCGGGCCCGCCGCCTGCACCAGCCGGCCGAGCATCGGGGAGTCGGCGGGGAGAACGGCCGTTCCCCCCGGTTCCAGCCCGCGAAAGATCGAGGCCTTTTCGTCGGCGATGGCCTCGATGCTGCCGAGATGGCCGATATGCGCCTTCTCGATCGCGGTGATCACGGCCACGTGGGGGCGGGCGAGACGGGCGAGCGGCTCGATTTCTCCCGCGTGGTTCATGCCGATTTCGGCGATGCAGAAGGCGGCGCCGGGCGGGGTGCGCGCCAGGGTCAGCGGAAGCCCCCATTGATTGTTGTAGGATGCGACTGCGGCGTGGGTCGGGCCATGGGCGGCGAGGATCAGCCGCAGCATCTCCTTGGTGGTGGTCTTGCCGACGCTGCCGGTGATAGCGACGACGCGCCCTGAAAACCGGCTGCGGGCATAGGCCCCGAGGCGGGCGAGGCTGGACAGCGTGTCGTCCACGCGAAGCAACGGGCCACCACAAGGGACGTCGGCATGGACCATCGCGGCGGCGGCGCCCTTGGCGAAGGCGGTGGCCACATGGGCGTGCCCGTCGCCGTTCTCGCCGGCCAGGGCGATAAACAGGTCACCTTGGTTCAGGCTGCGCGTGTCGATCGAAACGCCTGACGCCGAGATCTGGGCATGCAGGGGGGCATCCAGGCGGCCGCCGGTGGCCTCGATCAGATCCCGGGCGGTCCAGAGCGCCGTCATGTCACACCTGCCAGCCGGCGAACCACGCTCACGTCATCAAACGGCAGCACCTCTCTGCCGACCGTCTGTCCCTGCTCGTGGCCCTTTCCGGCCACCGCAAGCACGTCGCCAGGCCGCAGCATGGTCAGTCCTGCCTCGATCGCGCGTGCGCGGCCGCCGATCTCGATCCCGCCGGGGCAGGTCGTCAGGACCGCAGCGCGGATTGCGGCGGGGTCCTCGGAGCGGGGATTGTCGTCGGTGACGATGGCCACATCGGCAAGGCGGCCGGTTGCGGCGCCCATCATGGGGCGCTTGCCGGGATCGCGGTCGCCGCCGGCGCCGAAGACCACGACCAGGCGGCCGGAGGTATGGGGACGCAGGGCGGTGAGCAGCCGCTCCAGCGCGTCGGGCGTGTGGGCGTAGTCCACGTACGCCGCGGCGCCGTTGGGCAGGCGAGCGGCGAGTTCCAGGCGGCCACGGACGCCGGTCAGCGTGGGCAGCCGCTCAAGCGCGCCGCCATCGCCGAGCGCCATGGCCAGGGAAGCGGCCATCAGTGCGTTCTCGGCCTGGAAGCGGCCGGGAAGGGCGAGCGGGATCGTCCGCTTCGCGCCGCCGGACCTGACCTGGATGTCCTGCCCATCCGGGCGGGGAGTGACGGCGAGGAGCTTGAGGAAGTCTCCGGCTGTCCCGACGGTTCGGAGCGCGAGATGGCGGCTTGCGGCGGTCTCGCGCAAGGCCGCCAGTGTTTCAGGGTCCATGTCGGAGCTGGCGACGGCCGGGGCGCCGGACGGCAATAGTTCCTTGAACAGGCGCAGCTTGGCCTCGCGGTAAGCCGCCATCGTCCCGTGATAGTCGAGATGGTCGCGGGTCAGATTCGTGAAGGCAGCCGCTGCGAGATGCATGCCGTCTAGGCGGAACTGGTCGAGGCCGTGGGAGGACGCCTCCAAGGCGGCGTGCTGGACGCCAGCGCGCGCGAGGCGCGCGAGAGTGCAGGCGAGATCGACCGGGTCGGGGGTGGTCATGGAGGCGCTTTGGCCCGCCGGTGTGGAGATGGCCGGGTCAGGCCCGGCCATGACGGGAGAAGTGACGAGCCCGAGCGTGCCGAGGCTGGCCGCTTTGCGGCCGTTGGCGGTCCAGAGCTGGCGCAGGAATTCGACCGTGCTGGTTTTGCCGTTGGTGCCGGTGACGGCGACCAGCGTGGCCGGCTGCGGGCCGGCCAGCAGCGCCGCGAGCTGGGCGAGACGGCGGCGGGGCTGGGGATCCTCGATCAACGGGCGAGGCGGGACACCGGGGGGCCACGGTGTTCCAGGCGGGGCAAGGATTGCGGCGGCTCCCCGCGCCACGGCCTCGGCAATGAAGCGGCGGCCATCGGTCCTGGCGCCGGGGATCGCCGCAAACAGCACGCCTTGCGATACGCGCCGGCTGTCGGCGGTGACGCCCGTCAGGTTCGTCCCGGCGAGCGCAGGCGCAATGTCCGATACGATGTCTGATGCAATATTTGGGGCAGCGACACGCATGGCGTCAGCGTCCGACAACGATCGGGGTCTCCGCGGCGGCACGGATGAGCGGAGGAGGCGGCTCCTCCGCCTGGTGCTGCCATGCACGCTCGACGGCGCGGGGCGGCATGACCGCGGGGATGAGGGCGGGGCGGGTTGGTTTGGGCTCGGCCGTGGCGACGACTGGGGCACCCGGCGGACGGGCTGGGCGGAGCGGGATCGCGACTTGCGCTTCCTCGGCTTGCAGCTCCTCGGGTGAGGCGGGCAGAAGGCCGAGCATCGGAGCGACGCGGGCGATGACAGTGCGCACCACCGGGCCGGCGGTCCAGCCGCCGGTGGTGAAGCCATGCGTGGAGGCATCGGCGTGCGGCGCGTCCAGCATGGCGTAAACCATGTAGCGGGGGTCGTTGATCGGGAAGGCGGCGATCATCGAGCTGAGGTTTTCGTGCTGCTTGTAGCCGTGATGCCCGACTTTCTGCGAGGTGCCGGTCTTCGCCCCGACGAGATAGCCGGGCACTTTGGCGGGCGTGCCGGTGCCGGCGGTGACCACAAGGCGCATCAGCTTGCGCATGACCTCGGAGGTTTCCGGCTGCATCACGCGCTCACCCGGGACTCCCTGGCCTGGCTGCAACGCCAGCAAGGTGGGTGCATGGAAGATGCCGCCGTCCACGATCGCGTCGGTGCCGGCCATCAGCTGCATCGGGGTGACGGCGATGCCGTTGCCGAAGGAGACGGTCATGATGGTGGCGAGTGCCCAGCTTTTGGCGGGCTGTACGATGGGCGGCGCGGATTCCGGCAGCTGGATGGGCGAGCGGGCGAAGAAGCCGAGCTTTTTGAGCCAGGCGCGCTGCCGCTCGCCACCGACCAGGACGGCGATGTGCGAAGCGCCGATATTCGATGAATAGGCGATGACCTCCGGAACTTCGTAATTGTGCGGCGCCGGCTCGAAGTCGGTGATGGTGTAGCGGCCGATATGGATCGGGTGGACGGTGTCGAACGTATCCCAGACGTGGATGACCCCGTCGTCGAAGGCCATGGCGGCCGTCTGCAGCTTGAAGGTGCTGCCGGGTTCGTAGGCGCCGCTGACCGCGCGGTTGAATTGCGCATCCGGGTCGGCTTGGCCGAAATCGTTGGCGTCGTAATCCGGCAGGCTGACCATGGCCAGCACCTCGCCGGTATTGGCGTCCATGACGACGGCTGCACCGCCCTGGGCCTTGAATTCATCGATCGCCGATTGCAGCGCATCGCGCACGACGGCCTGGACCCGCACATCGAGGGATAACCGGAGCTGGTTGGGGTTGCTCATCAATCGCTTGTCGAACCACTTCTCCACGCCGGCCACACCGCGTTCGTCGATATCGACGCCCCCGAGCACATGGGCGGCGACGTTTTTCATCGGATAGTGACGTTCCTCGGTCGGCTGGAAGTCGATGCCCGGGATTCCGAGATTGTTGATCTCGATTTCCTGTTGCGGGGTGATGCGGCGGGCGAGAAAGACGAACTGCTTGCCGGCTTCGCTGAGGCGGCGGGTGACGGCGGCTTCGTCCAGATCGGGCAGGACCTGTTTCAGCTTGGCGGTGATCAGTGGCGGATCGACCACTTGGCGCGGGTCGGCGAACAGGGCAGCGGTGGGCAGGGAAACGGCGAGGATCTGGCCGTTGCGGTCGGTAACCGTGGCCCTTTGGGCAAGGTTGTCGGCGTCGTTCAGTTGCGGGTCTTTGACCAGGGCGGCGACCGGATGCTCGGGCCGGTGCGGTTTGAGCGGCTGGATCACGGTTGCATCAGCCAGTTTCAGCACGACGGCGAGGAACAGGACGAGGAAGCCGGCGGCGGTGAGCACCAGGCGCGAGCGGGTGGTTTCCAGGGCGGCGCGGCGATCGAGGTCCGGGGCGGTGACCCGGACGGTCTCCATGCGGGGCACGGCATCGGCGGCCGCGGCGCCCTTGCGTCGCGAGGGGGTCGCGCGATTGCCTCGGCCGCGAGGCAACCGTGACGGGGGAGGAGGCTGGTCGCTCACCGGATCAATTCCCGTTGGCCCAGCCGGTCATCGGCACGGGCGGGGGTGGGCCGATGGTACCGGGCCGGGGCTGGGCCATGCCGAGCAGTGAGCCGATGGCGGCCGGAGTCGCCGGATATGCGGGGGCGGGCACGGTCTGAGGCAGCGGCGAGCGCTGCCAGTATGGCCGCGGGGCAGCGGCGGGGATCACGTGGACGCGCAAAACCGTGGGCGTGGGGTGCGGGGCGGCGGCCAGCTCGACGGGGTGATATGGCTTAGGCTCGGGTAATGGGTGCGGGTGCTCAACCGGCCTGGGTGCGGCCGGCCGCGCCGCCACCTGTTCCGGCTTGGGGATTGTCGCCTGCTCCGGCTTGGGGGCCTGCTCCGGCTTGGAAGGGGCAGCCGCCGTTGCGACGGGCGCGGACGCGGGGGGGCTTTCGGCGGCCTGGGGCGGCGCTGCCTCGGCCACCGGGACCGAGCGGGGATTTGCTTCCGGCTGGGCTGGCGGCGGCTCTGGCGGGATGGGCGGAAGGCGGTTGTCCAGCTCGGCCATGGAGGTGAACTGGGCAGGGTTGGTCGGTTGCAGCGAAAGGAACTGCCCGGCGAGTTTTTGCAGCCGGTCGGGCTGGTTCAGCAGCGTCCATTCGGCGTGGAGCAGACGGATCTGCTCGCGGGCAGTGTCGGTCTGGTGGACGGTCTTTTCGATCTGCTGGTCAATCAGGTTCACGCGGTGCTTGGCCTGATAAAGATAGAGGCCCGAGACGCAGGCCATGAGGAAGCCCACACAGGTGATCGGGCGGATCATCGGATGCTGCCCTGATTGCCGCTTTGGGGGGATGGGAGACGCTCGATCGCGCGGAGGCGGGCGCTGCGGGCGCGGGGGTTGGTGGCGGTTTCATCCGCGCCGGGGCGGACTGCGTGGGGAGTGATGAGGCGAAAGTCCGGAGGCGGGCCGGCGGCGGCCAGACCGCGAGGGTCATGGCGGGAGGGAGCGGCGACGCGGCCGGCGGCGGATTGCATGAACCGCTTCACCAGGCGGTCTTCGAGGGAATGAAATGCCACGACGACGAGCCGCGCGCCGGGGGCGAGAAGGCGGGCGGACTGGTCCAGGGCACGCTCGATCTCGTTGAGCTCGTCGTTCACCCGGATGCGCAGGGCCTGAAAGCTGCGGGTGGCGGGATCGATGCCGGAGCGATCCGGGGGAAGGACGCGGTGGATGATGGCGGCGAGCTGGGTGGTGGTGGTGATGGGGGATTCGGCGCGGGCGCGGATGATGGCGCGGGCGATGCGGCGGGAGGCGCGTTCCTCGCCGAACTGGTAAAGCAGGTCGGCGAGCTCGGTTTCCTTGAGGGTGTTCACCAGGTCGGCGGCGGTCGGGCTATTGCTTGCCTCCATGCGCATGTCGAGCGGGCCGTCGGCACGGAAGGAGAAGCCGCGGGCGGGGGAATTGAGCTGGAAGGAGGAGACGCCGAGATCCAGGACCACGCCGTCGAGCAGGGTGATTCCGTGGGTTTCGAGGAGGTCGAGCATGTTGCCGAAGCGGCCGTGCAGTAGATGGAGCCGGCCGGGATAGCGGAGGGCGAGGGCGGCGCCGCGGGCGATGGCCTCGGGGTCGCGATCGATCGCCCAGACGGTGCAGGGGCTGGCTTCGAGGATTGCCGTTGTGTAGCCGCCGCCGCCGAAAGTGCCGTCCAGGTAGGTGCCGCCGGCCGGGGCGAGGACGGACAGCATTTCCCGGAGCATGACGGGAGCGTGGCTGGTCATGCCGCGTTGCTCCCGGGCAGGGTGAGGCTGCGGGCGCGGGCCCGCTCGCGTGCCTCGGCGCGGCGGCGGGCGGCGGCTTCAGGTTCCCAGATCTGGAAGATGCGGCCCAAACCCATAAAAACGACTGCCTCGCCAAGTCCTGCGTGAGCGATCAAGGCGTCCGGCAGGACGATACGGCCTTCCTTGTCCGATTCGACAGGGTAGGCATCGGCATACAGCGCGGAGGCGAGGTCGTCATGTTCCTCGCTGAAAAGATCAAGGCGGTCGAGGGGGGCGGCGAGCGCCTGGAACTCGGAGGTGGGCCAGGCCTCGACGCATGGGTGCTTGTGGGAGGGGCGGAGCACGAGGTGGGTGCCGTTACCGTTGGCTTCGCCGCTGGTGCGCAGGGCCGCGCGGAAGGGGGCGGGTATCGAGACCCGGCCCTTTGCATCCAGCCTGTTCTGGTGGGTGCCCAGGAATTGGGTCATCCGCCTGGCTGCCTTTCGCGATCAGCTTACACGAGGTTGGTGAGGCCCGCCGTGTGGGGTTGGGATGGCATGGGATAACATGGGAAAACATGGGCGTCAAAGGGAATTGGGCTGTCATGGCGAGAATTTGGCGAAAATCAGGCGGGCGAGGCCCGGGTGTAGTTTTTCGGTTCGTGACCGAGTCAAGAGGAGTTTGGGGGTGGGTCTGTTCCCGGCCGGTGGGTCACGGTTTCGTAGACCCCCGCGTTTGTGCGGTTTGGCGTGGGTGGGTTTGGTACGAACCGGGTTTTCGTGCCGAAAGCGGAACGTGCTCTGGCGCGCCGGCGCGCGTGATACGGTTATCAGGCACAAAGTTTGGCGGCTTGATGGTCGGTCGTGGGTCCTCGGCGGCCGGGCGCATGGAGTGCCCATGTGGCATCGTTTTGGACGAGGGTTACCGGCGGGCAGAAGAGACCAGGAGAGGCAGGCAGACTTCAGGGCGGACTTCGATGGCGGCCTTAACCGCGGACGGTATGGGCAGCCTCGGCCATTTTATTCCCGCGCGTGCATGTTCCGCCATTCGGAAAGCGGCAGGCCGGTTCCGGAGAGTGGCTGCAGCCCGACGTCCTTCAGCCTTGCGATGGACGCCTGCGCGTCCGCAAGGGAGATCTGGAAGGCGTAATGGAGCCTCATTGCCATGGGCGAGGTATGAACGCTCCACAGGCCGACCATTGCCTGACGGGGCTGACCGATCCAGAAGAACGCGACATGCCGTTCCGGAATGATGTGGGCGAGCGTCAGCCCGACGGTGTCGATAGAAACGGATAGAACGATCAAGATCGGCGACCGTAATATGCGTTTCCCACAAGCCTGCGACTGGAACAAGCGGCATTCAGGGCTCCGGTAGAGTGGAGCGGCGGGGCGGTTGCAGCAATGCGTCGTTGACAAAGAAAGCGCCAGACGGCCTGTAAGCCGGGTTCTGTCCGCCCCCGAATGGGATGCGGGACGACCATTCCTCTGGGACGCGCCTTGCAGCACGCCTCACGCGACCAACCCGGGCGGCGGGACGGGAACGCCCCTGGCGTGATGCCTGCCGCCCCTATTCGGTCTTGCTCCCGGTGGGGTTTACCCTGCCGCCTGCGTTGCCACCGGCGCGGTGCGCTCTTGCCGCACCGTTTCACCCTTGCCCGCGGACGCGGTGCGTGCGCGGGCGGTTTGTTTTCTGTGGCACTTTCCCTGAGGTTTCCCTCGCCGGGGGTTAGCCGGCACCGTGTTCCCGTGGAGCCCGGACTTTCCTCTGCGCCGCTTGCGCGGGCAGCGGCCGTCCGGCCGTCTGGCGAGAGGGAGATTGCGCGGGGCGAAGGGCGGGTCAAGTGGGGGTCAGATGTATTGGCAGCGTGACTCGACGAGGATGCACGGCGCGGCGCGAGGCGCAGGCCAATGACGGCTCCGAGGACGATGGGGGCTGTCAGGAGAGTTGGCCTCGCGGTCAATCGCGACCCGTACTGCGGCGATTTCGCATGGTTGAGAATTGAAAATACGGCGGGAACATAACGGTTTAGTATCTATCCTCTCTGAAAGTCGATACGTCGCTTGTTGTCTGGATACCCGATTCACGCGACGAAGCGAGCGCGCTTCGCGACTTACGCTTCCCTGCGATGGGATATTAGCGGGCAAGGTTGACGTTGTTCGCAACCAGATCCGTCGAACGGGCACCCGGACCTCGCGGCCGTTTGGCGTGAACCTGAACCTGGAGTTTCCGCAGGAGGAGAGGCTGGAAGCCTGTCTGGAGGAGGGCGTGCGCGCGTGTGATCTCGTTCTTCTGGGGCGATCCCTCGGCGTTGGTTGAACCTGCGAAGTCAGGCGGCGCGGCCGTGTTGCACACGATCGACTCCGCGGCGAAAGCGAAGCGCGCGGTTCGTTGCGGCGTCGATGTCGTGGTGTCGCAAGGCCGGGAAGTCGGGGGGCATGTTTGCGGAATTGTCGCCTCGTTGGTGCTTATCCCCGCGGTGGCCGATGCGGTTGGCGATACGCCCGTCGTCGCGGCGGGCGGCATTGCCGATGGCCGCGGATTGACCGCGGCGATGGCGCTTGGTGCGTCAGGCGCGTGGATCGGCACGCGCTTTCTGGCGAGCGAGGAAGCCTCGATCCATCCGCATCATCGCGAGCGCCTGCTGCAGGCGAGCGAAAACGATACTGATCTGTTTGCCGATTTGTTCGAACCAGGCTGGCCTGATGCGCCGCATCGCGTAATGCACCACCGGACCGTCGCAGACTGGAAGGCTGCGGGTTGTCCTCCGCCTGGCCAGCGGCCCTGGCGAAGGCGAGGGATTGCGACCTCCCGGTCACGCGGACCCGTGGTGCGGATGCGGCGTTCACGCCCGGACCGGATGTCGAGGGTGATGTTGACGCGCTTTCGCTGTGGGCTGGGCAGAGCGTGGGGCTGGTGCGGGCGGTGCAGGGGCGGGCGAGATTGTTCGTGACATTGTCCTGCAAGCCATGACCGACATCGCGGCAATCCTCGCAGCCCCGTTTCCCTGGAATGACCGGGCCGCCGAACAGCATATTGCGTGGATGCTGCCAGTCGGCGCAGCGTGATGGAACAGCTTCGCGTCCCTGGCAGGCCCCTGAAAAGGTGGAAGGACGATCCATGGCACACCCACACCTGATCCGCACCCTGACCGCCGCCGCACTCCTGCTCGCACCTGCCGCCCGGGCACAAACCCAGCCACCCCCGCTCGCTCGGCGCGACGTTCCCGCCAAATCCATCCCGGTCCCCACCACTGTCAGCCCACAGCTCCAGGCCGTCATCGCGCGGCCGATATCCTCGGGCTGGAACACCCCACCCACCACGCCTGACGATTGGGCCCAACTGGTCAAGAAACGCGAAGCAGCCACGGCCGCCAACGTCCAGCCGATGGCCGACCGCCTCCACGTTTCGATCGAGCCGTCCACGATCGACGGAGTCAAAGTTTAAATCCTCACCCCCGCGGACATCCCGCCCCAGAACCAAAACCGCCCGCTCGTCCATGTGCATGGTGGCTGCTACGTGCTCGGCCCGCACTTGGCCGCGCTGCCCGAGGCGCTCCAGGTCGCCGGCATCAGCCACATCAAGACGATCTCTGTCGATTACCGCATGCCGCCCGAAGCCTATTTCCCCGCGGCATTGGATGACGCGATGGCTGTGTACAAGGCAGCCACCGCCACGGTGCCCCCGCGGAATCTCGGCGTGTTCGGCAGCTCCGCCAGCCGCGCACTCACGCTGGAGATGATGCTGCGGGCAAAAGCCGCCGGACTGCCGATGCCGGGGGCCATCGCGCCGGGTACGCCCATGGCGGATTCAACCAATGCCGGCGACACGTTTCAGACCAGTGCGCTCGTCGATAACGTGCTGGTCTCGCCCGACGGCTTCTGCGACGCGGCCACCAAATTCTACGCGCACGGTCACGATCTCGCCGATCCGATGCTGTCGCCCATCTACGGCGACATGCACGGTTTCCCAGCCACAATCCTGACCAGCGGCACCCGCGACCTGCTCCTCAGCAACACAGTGCGCACCAACCAGAAACTGCGGGAGGCCGGAGTTGAAACCCGCCTGCAGGTCTTCGGAAGCCAGGCCCACGCGCAGTTCTACTGGGACGATCGCATCCCGGAGGACCACTTCGCCATCACCGAAATCGCCGTCTGGTTCGACAAGAACCTCGGCAAATGAGCGGGCGGTCTACGAGCCTCGACTCATTCCGCAAGTGCCACTCGTTGAACGGCGGCACACTTCCATACAGCAGCCGCGTAATGCCGCCAATCGAGGCGCCGCTATCTATGATCGAACCGTTGTTCGTGTGGCGACGTTGCTCTGACAGTATTGGAAGTAGGAAGCCTCGCACGGGTACGGTCCGATCATCTGGTAGCCTCTTTTCAACGGGCCCGGCTGGGCCACGGTGATCGGGCAGGAGCATATGATCTCATCCTTGGTCAGATGTAGAGAGCGTTCTGCAGCGGTTGCAAGGTAAGCCGGTTCGCATATGAAGTTCCGGACCCTCGCGTGGGCGCTGTGCGCCTTGCAATTACGGTAAGGGCTACCGCTTATTCCCGGATCGTTGTGGCGGCTCACCATCAGCCTTCGACAAGGACAAGGACAGCGCGAGGTTGTTTGTCGCAGAAGCCATTCCTGGCCGCAACAGCAACGCTTTCTGATAAACCGCCTGGGCTTCCTGGTGTCTGTCAAGCATATCCAGGGCGACACCAAGATCGTTCAGCATCGCGGGATCGGAGACAGAGCGGGCGGAGAGAATGCGAACCGTCTCGGCCGGATTTGTCCTGACCAGGTTGCGGATGTTCTGCACAGATGCGGGGTCCGAGGGTTCCTGAGCCGGATCCTCCGTAATCGGTTGATTGAGGCCCTGCTGGCATGCGCCGAGCAGCAACGCACAAGATAAACCGAGCATCATCATCCGGAAGCACATCTTGTGTCCCTCTAGAGCAGTTTCAGGCTGACTGTATCAGCCTGAAACGCTCTAACTCATTGTTTTAGAGCAAATTCACGCGCTCCGGGAAATGCAAAGCATTTCCGGTCAAGCGCGATCTGCTCTAATGGGCGAACGCCTGGCCGATGCGGATCACCGCCGGTCCGCCAACGATCAGGAAGAAGCAGGGGAGGATGAACACCACCATCGGCACGGTGAGCAGCACGGGAAGACGGGCAGCGCGTTCCTCGAATTTGGTGAGCGCCTCCTGTCGCATCTCTGCCGCGAGCGCACGCAAGGCTTCCGTCAGAGGCGTTCCGTATTGGAGCGTCTGGGCCAGGACAGAGGTGACGCGCCGCAACGACGCGACGCCGGTCCGGTTTCCCAGGGCTGTCAGGGCGGCGCGCGTATCCCCCGACATCTGCAGATCGGCGGCGGTGGTTTCCAGCTCCTCGGCAATCTCCTTATGCGCCTGGCGAATCTCTTCGCTGACCCGCCAGATCGCGGATTCCAGCCCGATCCCCGCCTGTGCACAGATGACCAGCAGATCGAGCGCATCCGGCACGCCGCGGTCCAGGCGAGCCTGCCGTGCCTCGCGCAAGCGGCGGAGGATCATGTCCGGCGCAACCAATCCGAGGGCGGCGGCTATTCCCATTTCCGCCAGCTGTTTGCTGCCAGTGATCCCGCCGCCGGCGAGAAAGACGACAAGCGGGGCGCCGGTCAAAAGCGCGATCTTGCTGCCGACGAACAGCCAGAGGCCGTATGCGCCGCGAAGACCGGAGCCTGCGGCGCTCTGCTGTAACTCGGCGATGGTGCGTGCCGGCAGCAGCCCGCTATTGACTGTCGCCCGCCCGAGCGATGCCAGCGCCGACAATGCGACGCCTTTCAGGTCGCTGCTACCGCTAAGGGCCGGCGAGGCCACCGCTTCGCCACGCGCCATTGCGAACCGGCGACGCAGCTTTCGCCGCTGTGCGAGGTTCTGCGCCAGCAAGGCGGCGACCCCAAGCAGAAGAAGCGAAGCGGCCAGGAGGGCTGGTATCGTCAGGTCCATATGGGCGGCCTTCGTGACCCACTTATGATTGCGGCCTGCCGGCCTGGATCCCCGCTTTCGCGGGAATGACGGGAGTGGGGGGCTGGTATTGCGGGAATCATACCCCAAGCGTCCGGTTGATGATGGTTCGCATAGCAATCGTCCCGACGCTGAGCAAAAGGACGGCGGCACCGAGAAGAGACTGGCCACGCGGCGTATTGAAGAGCAGGGCAATGTAGGGGCGGTCGATGAGCCAGAGACCGGCGCCGGTAAGAACGGGCATGACGCTCAGCACGATTGCGCTGGTTCGCGCTTCCGACGAAAGCGCGTAACCCCTGCTCTGGAGGGCGACGCGCTGGCGAATGACATCGGCCAGATTTTCCAGGACCTCGGACAACCCGCCTCCGGTCTGTGCCTGCAGCGAGACGGCCGTTGCGAAAAACCGGTATTCCGGAACGCCGGTGCGCCGGCCCAATTCGATCAATGCATCAGGAAGCGAAATGCCGATCAGCAACTGCCGATGCAGGGTGGCGAACTCCGCCGCTGTGGGAAGCTCGGTTTCAGCCGCAACGGCGCCGATTGCCTGGGTTACTGGAATTCCCACCCGCACCGAGCGCACGATCATGCGCAGCGCGTCCGGCATCTGAGTGAGCAGTTGCCGGCGAAGCTTCATTTCGCACCAGCCGAAATAGAAGCGTGCCAGGCCGATCCAGATGACGGGCATGAGAAGCAGCTTGGCCGTCCCCAGCAACCCTCCTACCAGTTCGCAGCCGAGCCGCGCGACGATGAACGTCAGCAGCAGCACGGCCCACCAGGGCAAGCGGTAGCGCTCCGGCGTCTCGACATCGAAGCCGAACAGGGCGGGTCCCCAACGTGCGGGTCCGTGGCGGATCACCGCTTCCGGCCGGGCGATACGCACGTGAGTCGGGACACGCGGCTGCGCGACCGGCTGCAGCACATCCGCCATTCGCGCGCGCATGCGCCGCTCGGTTTCCATGCTACGGGCCAGAAAGTATGCGCTGAGGCAAAAACCTGTGAGCAGAAGACAGCCGACCCCAAACAGCCATAGCGTGGAGGGTGCGAGATTGCTCATGACCGTGCTGCGGCGAGCGCCGCCATCCAGGCCGAAATCCAGGTCGAAATAGGCGAGGCGCGAGAGGAAGCTGGGGCGAGCCGGGCTGGCTTTGTAGCGGCCGCTCAGCCGGCCGTCGGGACGTTCGCCCTCGATTTCCAGGAGGAAGATGTCGTTCATAACAACGACATCGGTTTCCATCCCGCAGATCTCGCTGACCTGCGTCACGCGCCGGCCACCATCGCGCTGACGGGACACCTGGACGATGACATCGACCGCGCCGGCGATCTGCTGGCGGATCGCGGCGGAAGGAAGGCCCATATGGCCCATCTGTACCATGTTCTCGATGCGGGTGAGGGCGTCGCGGGTGGTGTTGGCGTGGATGGTGGACATGCTGCCGTCATGGCCGGTGTTCATGGCTTGCAGCATGTCGAACGCCTCGGCGCCGCGAACCTCGCCGATGATGATGCGATCGGGCCGCATGCGCAGCGCGTTGCGCACGAGGTCACGCTGGGTGACCTCGCCTTTGCCTTCCAAGCTGGGCGGGCGGGTTTCGAGCCGCACCACATGGGGCTGCTGCAATTGCAGTTCGGCCGCGTCCTCGACCGTGATGACGCGCTCCCCGGCGTCGATCATGCGCGACATGGCGTTCAGCAGTGTGGTCTTGCCGGAGCCGGTTCCGCCTGAAATCACCACGTTGAGCCGGCTGCGCGCGGCGATTTGCAGGACCTCGGCCACCGGGGCGGTCATGGCGCCGAATTCGATGAGGCGGGCGAAATCGATGGTCTTTTTGCCGAACTTGCGAATCGAGATGCTGGGGCCATCGAGTGCGAGCGGCGGCAGCACGATGTTGACGCGCGAGCCGTCCTTGAGGCGTGCGTCCACCATCGGGCTTGATTCGTCGACGCGGCGTCCGACGCCCGCAGCGATGCGCTGGCAGATATTGGTTAGATGCTGGGAGTCGCGGAACCGCGTGTTGGTGAGCGTAACCTTGCCACCCCGCTCGACGAAGACCCGGTTCGGACCGTTCACCATGATGTCGGAGATGGTTTCATCCTGCAATAACAACTCCAGCGGGCCGAGGCCCAGCATGTCATTGACCAGTTCGTCAGCCAGACCCTGCTGCTCGCGGCCATTCAGCTGGATCCGGTGCTCGGTGGCGATTTCCGAGATCAGGCGGTTCACCTCGTTGATCAGGCGTTCCGGCTGGAGGCCGGAGACGGCGATGGGATCGAGCCGGGCCATGCATTGGGCACGCAGGTCTGCGAGGGCCTGGGGCGGAGCAGACGTCGCTGGCGCGGATTGCTGCACGGCGGCGGCGAGCGGTTCCGTCCGGCGGCGCCCGAAGCTGATGGTTTCCATCGATACAGTCACGACCTGCCCCGGAGTTTCGAGAACAGCGTACGCAAGCCGCGATGTTCGGGCGAGTGGCCCGGGAGGTCGATGCCATCCAGCACGCGGACCGGCGCGGCCTGGCGGGCGAGATCCGCCACGGCGGTGCGGAACGCGCCGTACTTGGTTACTGCAAGCTCCCCGAGATTGGTTGCGTTGCCCAGTTGCCGGGGCAGGTTGGGAATGATGACGTCAACCTGCGATCCGATCGCCTCCTCGATCTGTTTTTGCGTGAGGCCGCCGGTGCTGCTGGCGCGATTGAGGACGATGATGGCGCGTTGCAACTGCGCGGGGCCCGCCGGCAGGGCAAGCAGGCGAAGGACGTCGCGGATGCAGGCGAGTGTCGGCTCCATGACCAGCACGCGCTGATGCGCCTGCTCCAGCAGGGTCCGGTTGACCTTCTGCTGTTCGAACGGGACATCCGCGACGATGAAGCTGTAGCGGCGGCGCAGGGCTTCCAGAAGCTTTTCGGCGGCTTCGGTGGCGAGGGCGGTTTCTGTTGCAAGCGGTTCGCTGGCGGCCAGCAGGTGCAGCCGTTCGGCGGCGGGCAGTGCGACGCGCTCGGCGAGCAACGCGTCGATACGGTCAGGCTGTTCCAGGGCCGTGCGCAGCCCGGGGCCGGGCTGGAGATTCAGCATGAAAGCCGCGAGCCCCATGTGCATGTCGGGGTCGAGCAGAACGGTGTGGCGGCGGGTCAGGACGCCGAAGTGCCAGGCCAGGTTGACGGCGATGGTGGTCGCGCCCACGCCGCCTCGGACGCCGGTCAAGGTTATGATGTGGCCGCCGAGCATTCCCGGCATCATCGGTGTGCGGCCCGAGACAATTGGGGCGAAGTGGGTGGCCACGGTGTCGCGCGTGAGCGGCTTGGCCAGATATTCACGTATGGCGAGCCCGCGCGTAAGCACGCGGTAAAAGTCGAGATCGGCGATGTCGCCGATCGCCAGGACGATTACGTCCGGTTCCGTAACATCGGCAAGCTTGCCAAGGGCGGTCAGGGGCTGTTCCTCGCCGGACAGATCCACGATCAGGATACGCGGCGTGGCGGCACGCTCCATGCCGGTGATGGCTGCGGCGATGCCGCCCCGGCGAATATCGATGTCCGCGGTGGTGGCGTCGATGAGGCCATCGTGGAGTGCTGTTTCAGTCGCGGCGTCGCTGACGAAGCCGATCAGCTCCGCCCGGTTGGGCCGGGCGGAGCTCGAGCCGGATGTGATGCGGTCACTGCCCGCCAGCATCGGGCGCTCCGTTCGCGGGCGGTGGGGGCGACGCCCCTTGGGACGGGGCGGCGGTATCTGCGAGTTCGCTGGGCGGGAGCGGCTTTTCGTGCCCGTGCCACAGGCGCAGCACCGGGTCGGCTTTCAGGCCGGCCGGCAGGGCGTTGCTGTTGCGACCCTGCACGAGATCGGCCGGATGCACCGCCATCAGGATAAGATTCGCGTTATTGACGTCCTGCGGCTGCCAGCCGGTGTCCGGCGGGACCGCATCGGGGAACGTCGCGCAGAACGACAGCAGCAATGTCAGAGAGAGCGCAAATACCTGCCGCATTGCCGGGTCACTCCAGGATAAAGGCTGCGTCGGCCGGCACGTTTGCCGGCAGTGGGCGCCCGAGTGAGGAGAGCGGTATCATTCGGTCCTTCGGTATCGGTGCGGGATCGCCCGGCACGTGCAGGGCGGAAGGATCGTTGACGGGCTGCACGACAAGCGGCGTGATGAGGATGACCAGCTCGGTCTTATCTTGTTGGTAATTGTCCGAGCTGAACAGCTGGCCGAGAACCGGCAGTTGGCGCAGTCCGGGCAGGCCTGAGCCGGTACGGGTGAAACTGTCCTGCAACAGTCCGGCCATCGCGAGCGTCTGTCCGCTGCCGAGATCAACGGTGGTTTCCGCGCGCCGGACGGTGAGCGCCGGGACGGATATGCTGGAATTTCCCGCCGTGAGCTGCACGGCGCCCTGCTGGCTGAGCTGACTGACCTCCGGCCGCACGCGGAGATTGATCAGGCCGTCATCGAGCACCGTGGGGACGAAAGCGAGCTGCACGCCGTAGCTTTTGAACTGGATCGTGACCTCGCCGTTCTGCTGACCCACCGGGATGGGAAATTCGCCGCCGGCCAGGAAGCTTGCCTGTTCGCCGCTGGTGACGGTGAGGTTCGGCTCGGCGAGAACGTGCGCCAGTCCGTCGGTGGCGAGGGCGTTGATGGCGGCGCCGACGTTCAGCCCGAGGCAGGCGACGCTGAGCAGCGGGCCGGACGCGCAGGTTACGGCCGAGGCACCATTCAGCGTAGCGTTGAGGGCGGGCAATTTGCCGATCTGGCCGAGCGAACCGAGCGCCTTCCAGTCGATGCCGAGGGCGCGGGTGACGCTGCGCGACATCTCCACGATGCGGACCTCGAGCGTGACCTGCACGTTGCCGTCGACACGCAACTCGTCCGTGACATCCTGGCCGGTGGGGGCGAAGCTTTGCGCAATCTTGATAGCACGCGCGGCATCGGCAGGGCGGGCCACGGTGCCGGTGAGAAGCATGCCCTTCGTTGTCTGCACCACGCGTATTTTCGTGTCCGGCAGGAGCCGGCCAAGCGCGGTCTGAGCTTGCGTTGCATTGAAATCGGAGGCGGCGACGACGACCGCGAGATCGGCCACCGCATGTCCGGCGGTATCAAGGGCAGCCACGCTGGTTCGCCCTGGACCGACGCCAAAGACGAACAAAGTGGTGGGGCTGGCGGGCCGGACCTCGGCCACCTTGGGATCGGCGACGAACACGTTCGCGGCCGGCGCGTCGAGGGTGATGACGCGGCCGGCGCCGGTTTCAAGCGAAATCGTGCTCTGCGCCGCCGCGGCGGTGACCGGGAGGGTGGATAGCAGCGTAAACAGCACGGTTAGAAAGGAAACACCCGCGATCGCGCGGTTGGCCGCCCGCCTGACCCGGCCGCCGCCACGCGGCGTCCGGCCTCTCCACCCCCGGGTGGAGAGGTGAACGGTAGCCCACCTTGTTTCATGCCGAGCGGGGCGGCGAAGCTGGTGGGCGACTAACAAGAAAGCGGGTTTGATTGCCAAGTACGGAGATGGGGGCCGGCCATGACAGGGAGAGAAGGGAACCGTTGCACGGGCCCAGAGCATCAGAAATGGAACTCCTTTCCGTCGGCGGCGCCCTGGAAGACGCGCATAATGCCCGGCGGCGGAGGGGTGGCCTGGCGGAGCGAGACCGCGGACACGTCGCCGGCCCATACCGGTGGCGGGCTGGCCCGCGCTTCCGCCGGACCCTGTTCGGCGGAGCGGACGGCAAGCGACAGGTGGCCGAGGCGGGCGGCGACGGCGAGCCGCTCAGCGGCTTCGGCTACCACCTCGAGCGTAACTGTGCGCGCTTCCTTGCCGGCCGGCTGATCGGGGGCTGCGCCTTCAACGATGCGCTGATCGATGGCGATGACGCGCACATCGGCGAGGACGGTTTCAGCGGCAACCTGAGGCGGCGCCTGGGGGGAGGCGGGCGGGATGGCCTGGGTGAGGATGACGTCCACGCGGTCCCCCGGCCAGATCAAGCCCGCGGTTCCGCTGACGACATCGACGCCGACCGTGACCGCGCGCATGCCGGGGTGCAGCACGGCGGCGAGGAAGCCATGATCGCCCGGACGCAGCACGTCCTGCGGCAGAATGGGTTCGCCCTGTTGCAGCGCGTGCCGCACCATGGCGCCGATCAGTTGCCGCTGCTGGTCGGGACCGGCGGGGCTCGCGCCGGCGGGGATCTCCGCGGTCTTTAATTTCTTGGCCAGGAGGTCTTCAGGTTTGAGGAGCGTGCCGGGGTGCAGGTCGCGGGCAGCGACCAGCACGCTGATCGCCTGGGACTGCGCGGTTTTGGCGTGGGGCATGCGGGTGCCCGCCCAGACGATGAGGCCGAAGCCGAGCAGACCCGCGGCCATGAAGGTGATGAGGATGGAGCGGACGATCATGTGTGGCCGCCGGGTAGCAGCGTGAGGCCGTAGCCGAGCGCGATGGCGACGGCGTAGGGCAGCGGGCCTCCGCGATGCAGGCGCCATTGCTCGATGCGGCAGGCGCGGGCGAGCAGGGTTGTTGGCGTGGGGGAGTTCGGGCGGGGAATGCGGTTTCGGGTGAGAAGATAGAGAAGACCGAGCAGCATGCCCGCAATGGCGGTATCGAAGAGGAGGTTGCCCATGTGCATCGGTGGTACGGCAAGCGTGCAGGCGGTGAGGAGTTTAACGTCGCCTCCGCCAAGCAGGCGGAAACGCCAACATACGAAGAGGGCCGCGAAGACGGCGAGGGCGAGGGCGGTTGCGAGGAGAAGAGTGTTGTCGATCAGGCGGAGAGTGATGCCGCCAAGCGCGATCACCCCGCACCATTGATTGGGAATGGTGCGGGCGATCACGTCGCGTATTGCGGCGGCGGCGACCAGGGTCAGGACGCCGCCGGAGATGAGGACCGAGATGATCGTTGGGGTGACGACGGTCATTGGTCCGAATCTTTAGTTTCGCTCTTTGTCACGCGCCGCACGTCACATCGCGGAGACGACAGCGGTGAGAGTAGAGCTGATGCCGTTACCTAGGCTGGTGAATGCAGTGGCAATTATCGCGACCAGCACCCCGGCGACCACCGCGTACTCGACCGCGGTAACACCCCGGCGGTCCGTGTTCAGAGAAGCCAGAAGGCTATAGCAATATGCAAACATGACGCGATCCTTTCTTTTACTGTGACCGTTCGGGTCGTTCGAACGGGCAGGAGTCTCTGCTGGATCAGGAAAGCGCAAGATCATTAACGAATGGTTTCCGGGATGAGGGTTTTTTCTCGATTTTTAGAAGGACCATAAAAAACCGTGGGGAGTGGCCCGGCGGACGCCAATCGTATGACCTCGGGCGCATTCCCGGGTGTGCCGGGCGTCAAGACCCGTACGCCCGCAACTATCAGCTCGGGCTGCGGCACATCCCACCCGCCGCGCCAGGCCGCCATTACGCGGCGTGCATAGGGCGGTCCACGCTCGGGATCAGCGGAGTGGTACAGCGCGGCGGCCGCGCTCCATGATCCGGTCTGTTGATAGAGCGTCCTGAGAAAACGTGCCGCGACAGATGCGTTCGCGCCGGCGTCAAACCCCTGCTCTGGGGTGGGGAATGCATCCGGATGATAGAGCAGGCTGATCTGGAAACAGCCGATATCGACGCCCGACTGTCCCCGGGCGCGCAGCATTGCCAGCGCCTCGGTCGCCTGCTGCCTGGTGGGAAAGAACAAGGGCTGGCCGGCAAGGTCAATCGCCCACGGCCACGGCGCCGTCCGCCCGAGCACCGCGTCCAGCCGGCCGGTTTCGACAACGCCGATCGCGTGCAGCAATCCCGGCGGGAGGGCGAATTGCTGTTCGGCGGTGCGCGCCGCGGCCTCACAGTCCTGCGCCGGGGAGGGTTGTGCGCGTGAGGGGAATGGGCAGCACAGCCAGAGCGCCAGGCCCAGCAGGCATCGTGTATAAGGGTGTCTGGCGTGCCTCATAGGGGCGCATTCCGCTCACGCCGGCGTTGCATTTCCGTTAATGCGCGTGCGTGCAAATGGCGGTAACGGTTCGTTAACCGAAATTCCGAACAATGAGACACTTATTAATCCGGCGTTTCGACGATGTTTGCATTCGCGATCGGCAGGCTGGCAGTTTTGCGGAAGAAGCGGGTCCGGTCCTGGCCAACATGTGAACGAGATTGGCCTCGCCTTCGCGGGGCCACGCTTCGTTCCCCGCTCCCCCGGGTGGGCCTCGCAACGACAGGTGCTACGCGCAGCGCAATGACAGGCGATCGGCGCGGGAGCGTCGCTATTCTTACGGCATTGGTCCTGCCGGTCAGCCTCGGCGTCATGGCGCTCGGCGTCGATGTCAGCAACTGGGAACTGACGCGGGTGCGCCTGCAAGGGATCGCCGACGCTGCTGCGATGGCGGGCGCCGCACGATATGCGCAGAGCACGGATGCGCCTGCGTCAGTGACGACGGCAGCGAATGTGGCGGAACTCAACGGGGTTCCCGCTGGCACGCGCACGGGGACCGGGACGAACACAGTCACCGACAATTACGGCGACTGGAGCACAAGTTTCTCGACCGACACCTCGGGCACCACGCCCAAGGTCACGGCGCAGGTGGAGACGAGCGCGCCGGTGTGGTTCGGACGCATTCTTACCTCGGCAACGAAGCAGATGCTGTCGGCGACCGCCGTTGCAGCCGTGTATCCGAACACCTCAGGTGGTCAGGCGTGTATCCTGGCGCTGAAGGGCGAGTCCAGCGGTATTACCACATATGTGGATTTCAGCGTCAGCGGGAACACGTCCATCGCCAGCCAGAACTGTGGTGTACGATCGGATGGTTCGCTGACCCTCAGCGGCAATGCGACGATTGCGGTTCCCACAGTCATTGCAAGCGGTACGATCAGTCGCAGCGGAAATGCCCAGATTGACTGCCCGACGTCTTCCGCGTGCTCGCAGGCGGGAATTGCGCAGATCCCGGACCCCTTCTACTCGACATATAATTCGGCCCTGACGATCCCCACCGGGGTCAGTGCAGGTAGTCATTCCGGGAACACCTATAATCAAGGCGAATACACCAACCTGAGTTTCAGCGGAAACGGCACCTATACGCTGAATCCGGGCGTTTATTACGTAACAGGCTCAATCAACGTGAGCGGCAATGTGACCCTCACCGGAAACGGCGTGACCCTGATCAGCAATGGCGGGATTTCCATGAGCGGGAACGTCAATATTAACCTGACGGCTCCCTCCACCGGCCCGACCGCAGGGCTGGTGTACGGAACGAGCTCCACGGGTAGTATCAGCCTCTCCGGGAACTCCAATGTCGTGTTGTCGGGTGCGGTGTATGCGCCCAAGGCGTCGGTGAGTGTTTCCGGCAACTCCAGCCAGTATACGACCAGGAGCAACTGTCTGAATATCGTTGCATCAACGGTCGGGTTTTCCGGCAACTCGGATCTCAGCAACGCGGGATGTGCGGCGCTGGGGGTTCCGGGAATTTACAACCAGCCGCCGACAGCGATGCTCGTGCAATGAGGCGGCTGTTCTGCCTGCACCGAAATTTATTGGCCGGCACAAGCGGCGTGGCGGCGCTGGAATTTGCGATCGTCGCCCCGGCATTGCTGATGGTTCTGGGCGGGCTCGTGGATTTCGGACTGGCGCTGAACGATTCGATGCAGATCCAGCAAGCGGCGCAAGCCGGCGCGTCCTATGCTTTTGCAGCGCAGCAGGAGGCGGGGGTGAGCAGCCAGATTTCCGCTTCTGCGGTTCGGGCGGCAGTGCAGGCAAGCCTGGCGCTTTCACCTGCGCCGACCGTGACAGTTACCGGCCCGGAGGCAGAGTGTACGCAAACCAACAGTTCGGCCTCACCGCCGACGACGACACTCACGAGCGGCACGTACGGGACGGCGTGCGCGAACGGCAATCCAGTCGGCACGTATCTGGTGATTACCGTCGCATATACTTTCCAGCCGCTGATGCCGTTTTACAGCAAGCTTACGAGTACCGAGTCTGACAGCAACATCGACCGTGAGGCTGTACCTGATGCGGGGACGCTTCCTGTGCGGCCGGATGAGAGGCGCGGCTCACCCTCACGTGGCGCCAATCGGCGCCGACCTCTCCCGCAGGGCGGGAGAGGTGAACAGGGACCGAAGCGGGACAACATCGGTGGAATTCGCCCTGGTTGCCGCGGGATTCCTGGTGTTGCTTGTCGGCGGGTTGCAGGTGGGCCTGCTGTGCTGGACCAACAACGCGCTGCGGGTCACCGCCGGGCTGACGGCGCGCTGCGCCGCTTTGGGGTCGTGTGCCGATCCGGTCTCCTACGCTGTCGCGCTTGCCGGACAGTGGACAGCGGGGGGAGCGGTGAAGGCTTCCGATGTGACGGTGTCTTCGGCGGGGAGTTCGGCGTGCCATGGCGCGGCCGGCGGATACAGCAAGTTCACCATGGTGACGATCAGCTCGGAGCTTTGGAGCGGGGTCTTGATTGCCCCGTTGGCAGGTGCGCAGCTGAGGGCTTCGGCGTGCTTTCCGAGTCCTTCCTAGTATCGACTTTCTATGAAAGTCCAGGCGGATGCAGAAGTTCATCGTTCAGCAAGGGTTCACACAGAGAACCACGGAGGACACACGGAGAGCCGCCAAGGATACGCAATGCTGCTGACGACCCCTGACGGCGCGGGCGATCGGACTGGCGATCGAGGCGCACCGGCGGTCGGGATTGCGTCCGAGCGCCAGGCTGAGACAATCGCGGAAGACGGGCGGTGCCACTTCGCTATGTAATCTCTCCGTGGTTCTCCGTGTGTACTCTGTGGCTCTCCGTGTGACATTCTTGCATGCCCCTCAGGCGAAAAATCGCCGAGCATTGCCAAAACCTTGCCCTGTCGTGAACGGTCGAATTTGCGGTGTGTGCGTGAACGAGCACGTTTACGTCTGGCAGGATCATCGGCGGGCGCTACGCTTCAACAGTCCCCCCGGATCGTCGCCCAGGGTAAGGGTCGTCCGCATAACAGCGTCGCGGGTGCATCACGGCCTGATGTCAGGGCACCAAGCTGCGCTACTTGATCGCTCCCGCCGTCAGGCCCTTGACGATGTAGCGCTCCAGCACGACACCGATAATCACCAGTGGCAGGATGGCGGCGGTGGAAAGCGCGGCCATCGACCACCAGTCGATGCCCTGCGATCCCGTCTGGCTTGCCAGCATCACCGGCAGCGTCTTGGCATCCGTGCTGGTGAGCAGCGAGGCGAAAAAATATTCGTTCCAGCAGAGCACAACCGAGAGAATAAAAGCCGCCGTCATGCCCGGCAGCGCAATCGGCAGCACCACCCGCAGAAATGCCCCCCACGATGTCGCTCCATCCACATACGCCGCCTGCTCCAGCTCGAACGGAATAGCGAGGAACTGATCGCGCATGATCCAGATCACGATGGGCAATACCATCAGCACATAAACCATGATCAGGCCGAGCTTCGTATCCAGCAGAACCAGTTCCTTGTAGAGAATAAGAAATGGCAGAGCGAGCACTACCGGCGGCAGGATGAGCTGCGAGAGAAAGAAGAACGAAATATCCTTGTTGCGCCAGGGGCCGAATTTGTATTCGAAACGCGCGAGTCCATAGCCGGCGAGCGCACCCAAAACCACGGCAGCCGCCCCCGCTCCCGCCGATGCGATCACGCTGTTGGCGAACCGCGTCAGGAACTCGTCACGGGACGGCCAGCTCATGAAGATGGTTTCCGGCGACAGCCCAAGCGCGCGCCAGCCACGCCAGCGGGGAGCGAAGTCAAGCCATGGAATCAGGTGGCCCTGGGTGACATCGACTGCCACTTTGAACGATGTGGTGACTGTCCAGTAGATCGGGAACAGCGAAATGAACGTCCAGAGCAGCAATGTTGCGTAGATGAGCGTGCGGCTGGTGGCGTAGCGGATGCGGCGGATTGGGGGGAGCTGGCTAGCATGGTGCCCTAATTGAAACGCCGCAGCCAGCGGGCCGCGCCGGCGAGCAGGAGCGTGACGAAGATTATGATAAGGACGAGGTAGAATTCGGCAAGCATCGTGCCGTAGCCGACATTCGATCGGTCGCGGTAAACGCGGTAAACGAAGCTGGAGACGGTGTCGGTCGCTCCGCCCGGGCCGCCGGCGGTCACATTGATGACGATATCGGCCAGTTTCAGCTCGAAGATGATACGCAGGATCACCGCGGTGATGCTCACGGGCAGCATGAGGGGAAACGTTATCTTCCAGAATTTCTGCAACGGATTGGCGCCGTCCACCTTGGCCGCTTCCGACACTTCGTGCGGGAGGGCCTGAAGGCCGGCCAGAAGCAGCACCATCATGAACGGGATCCAGGTCCATGCATCCATGGCCATGATGCTGATGCGCGCGACCCAGGGCGATGCGAAGAAGGCCGGCGTTTCCCATCCCAGGAGCCGAGCGAGCGTCGCCGCCGGCCCGAACCGGAATTCCATGATCGACTTGCCGATCATCCAGCTTACGGCGACCGGGCTGAGCATGAAAGGAAGCAGAAAGACGACGCGGAAGAACTTTCGTCCCTTGATCTCCGCGTTCAGAAGCAACGCGAGCCCGAAGGCGATGGCGTACTGCACCGGAACGGAGAACACGTACCAGACCATGTTGGTAAGAGCGTTCCAATAGAACGCGTCGTGGAACATCGTTCGGAAATTGCCGCCGATGTTGTAATGCACGCCGGTCATCGAACTCAGGTTCCAGTCAGTGGAGGCGATGTAGAGGCCGAACACAGTGGGGAAGATCACCATCGCAACGGTGAACAGCAGGGCCGGCAGCAGGAACAGCGCATGGTGGCCGCGTTCGCCGCGGATGAGCACCAGGCCCGCGCCCAGCGCAACGGCCCAGAGCAGGTAGGCGCAGGCGATTGGCCGCCAGTCGGCGAAGCCGAAGGAAGTGGCGCCGAGATTTTTGGCGAGCTGCAGTGCGCAGAGGGCGACGAGCAAGAGCGAGGTGATGGTGATGCTGGCGCGGCCCCAGGTTACGCGTGAGACGGAGGGTGCAGTATGCGGGAGCGAGAGGGAGGAGGCTGAGGTGGTCATGCGGTGCGACAAACGTTCTGGCTCGCCGTCGCGGGCTGCGTGGTGCAGGCTGGTTTCATTGCAACTCATATTGTGGGCGAGATTGCTTCGGCCCCCTTTCGGGGGCCTCGCAATGACAATGGGGCGTCGGGGCCTCGCAATGGCAATGAGGCGCGGGCCAGGGGTGACTCAGATCCCCAGCGACGCCTTATAGAGTTCGATCTGCTTCTGGCGGCCGATCTTGTCGGTAAGTTTCTCCCACGCGGCGGCGATGTTGTCCGCACCCTGCTGAGCAGTGATTGCGCGGGCAAACACCTTGGTGAGTTCATCCTCGGCAACGCTGTAATATTGGAAGATGCCGGGAATCCGCGGCTCGATGGTAAAGTTGGGATGGTTGTAGGAGTTGCGCTGGGAGTCGAGATATGAGGTGATATAGGCCTTGTCGTAACCCGCGGCGAGCCATTCATCGATGTTGAAATGGCTCTGACGGTGAACCTGGAAACCGGAGGGATACATCACCGTCCACAGCGACAGGTCCTTGCCGCCCAGATGGGCGGCGGCGCTCCAGGCTGCTTTCTGTTTCTTGCTGTCGGAATCGACGCGCGCCATGACGTAGATCCCCCAGCCGAGATAGGCCATGTTCGGCGCGAAGTTGGGGCCATTGGCCGGCTTTTCCCATTGACCAGTCTTGCGGTTGTAGATTTCGTCGGAGCCGGGAAGGATGTCGAAACCGATCACCTTGCCGACGACCGAGCTGTCGGACGTGTTGGCCATCTGGCCGACATCGCCCCACCATGACAGCAAGGAGCCGGTACCCGCCAGGAACTGCTGGAAGGCGGTGGTCCCGGGATCGGCATTGAGCTGGTCGGCTGGTTCGTACGGCAATGAGTTCACGATGTCCTGAATGGCGCGGACCCAGCCCGGGTTGTTCACCAGCGGTTTCATCGTGTCGGGCTCGAACAGCCACACTTTGTCGCCGGGCATTTTGACGTAGGCGGTGGCGCGATCCTCGGCGAAATAGAAGCAGAAGCCGCCCCAGGGCTTCGGCGCGTCGAGGTAACCATAGACGGGCTTGCCTTTGAACGTTTTGCCCTTGAGGAACTTGGTTACCTCGTTGACCTTTTGCCAGGTGCGCGGCTGCCCCCAGTCTCCGCTGTGGCCTTCATCCTTCCAGGCCTTTGCAAGGCCCGGATCGGAGAAGACGTCGGTGCGATAGTTAATGGTGTGACAATCGCCGTCGATGGTGACGCGGTAGCGTTTGCCGTCCCAGGTGCCAACCGGCGGCTTGAGATAGTTCACGAGGTCGTCAACGTCGATCTGCTTTGCCACCCAGTCCGGCATCGGCGAGGCGAGGCCTTTGCCGCAGACATCGCCTTCGAACGGCGCGCCCATTTCGAGCACGTCGAAGTCGACAGTGCCGGTGGCGATTGCTTGTTGCAGGCGTGGATTGTAGTCGGCCTGGGACAGGTCGATCCAGGTGATCTTGGCGCCGGTGTAGGCCTCCCACGGTTTCAGGAAGCCGCGGAACAGGAAATCATGCAGGTTCTGGTTGTTGAGCCCCATGAAGGTGAGCTCGACGCCCTTGAACTCGCCGGGCTGGACACTCGCCTTGGTGGGGCCGAGGCACATTTTGCCGACTTTCTGCCACTCGGCGTCGCCCGGTGTGCCGTTGCCGACGCCGGGATATTTCAACAGGGCCTTGCGCAGGGCTTCGTCGTCCGTGGCCGCGATGGCGGGGCGTGAAACGCCTGTGAGAGAACCGGCGGCGCCTAACGCGGCGGCGCCCTTCAGCAGGTCGCGCCGGGCGAGTTGTGCGCCAGGTGACGAACGATCCGGATTTGATGACATGAGAAATCCTCCCATTCCTTTGTGCTTCGTGCCGTGTGCTTGGCCTAAGACAAAGCTGAGCTGAATCAGCAGCTTATCGTCGGCCTCAGAGATATTTTGTAGTCCCCTTTCCGATCCGCTGGCAATGGGGGTTTCAGCAGGCCCGGCTGGAGGGTGTGGCAGTGGGGGCGGACACCCGCGTTTTTCTGCGGCCCCGCCGAGGAGCTAGAAAAGCCCGCGAAACGTTTGGCGAAGAAGTGTGACCTGCCGATTCTCTCGCTCCGCAACATGCTTGATACAATCAGCAACGGCCGCAAAGTCACGAACATGCCGCCCAGCTTCATGGCGAAGAGCGCACTTGCCGCCGAGCCCCGCTTCAACCCTGACGATTTAACGCCAAGCCAATTTATGGTTTGGAGCACTGCAAAATCCCGCCTTGCCGCTGCCGCGAGTGGCGTTAGGTTTCCCGCGACCGTTCTAGCAGATGCAGCCCTGGCGTACGAAGACCCGATTGGTTTCGCCCACAACGCAGGATGCAGACCGCATATGCGCAGGGGGCTGGCTAATGCCGTACTTCCGTCCCAGCCATCCCGATCCCGAGCATCCGCCGGTAATTGTTGAAGTCTATCGGGTATTGAATAGTAACATTCGATACAGACATGCCCTAAATATCCGAACCGGCACCGCCAGGCGTCCTTCGATTGGTGACTGGATCGTTTCAGTTAAGGACGGGCAGACGCATATCGAGATGCACGAAAGTTTCGCCAAGAACTACGTACCGGATGGCTAAAAGAAGGTTCACCGGGCCAGCGGGAGCCGCGACCCGATGTAGCGGGGGGCACTCGGTCTCTACCCATGTGATCAGACAATGCCACCCGCAATTTCTCTGGACCGGCTGGCCGTGCAACCGATCTACGCACAGCGTCGATGCCCTTTTTACGGGTCATGCTTTGGGGGCACTGGGGCCACGGAACGCCCTGCAAGAGGGTACGCCACTTCCCCGTTGCAGGCGCAATGCTCCCCCGCCACTGGCGTCTCATAATCCGGCGACCGGCGGGGGGGGACGCCTTATGGACGGCTCCCGGGGTATGCCGTCACGAACTGTGGCCGATTCGTGCCTTGGTCAATGACCCACACCGTGGTGATGCACGGGTTCCTGCCATCTGGGCTGGTCAGATTACAGGGCACGACATAGCGCGTGCCGTACTGGTTCGGCTGAACCTTGGCGACCAGATTCAACTGGGGGTGCTGCCGTAGCGCATCTCGCAAGACCTGCCAGTGCATGCTGGAAAAGCCAAACCGCAGGAAGAAGCCCGCTTTCCCGCGGTTGCCAGGGTGGTTTGGGTCGAGGAGCTAATCGTAAACCTTGGAGTAGGGTACCAGGGACGCTTTGGCGTTGAGCAGCAACCCCCCGGTCATTCAGCGATGGCTGCTGCTTCCACAGTCGCCAATGCATGGAAAGGACGGAAGAACTCCACCTCATAGGCCCGCTCTTCCGGGTAGATGTGGACCACGGTCCCGACTGCTCCCGCCGGAACCTCGCCTTCATCGGAGGCCACTGGCCGGGCGAGTGCCACGATGCTCAGTTCAGGATGCCGGTAATCCATCCAGGTTCCTCCGGTAGAGAACATAACACGGCTGGCCTTACCATCAAGTAAAGAACCGCCCCCGAGGCGACCGGCTATCCGCTCCCACGGGATATTCTCAGTGGGAGCACTCCACTTTCGGACTGGAAATTCGCGTTTATTATCAGGTGTTTAGGGGTCATTTGTAAGCTGGCTGGGGGACCTGGATTCGAACCAAGGCTGCCCGGTCCAGAGCCGGGAGTTCTACCGCTAAACTATCCCCCAAACGGCAGCAGAGGATGTAGCGCGGGACGCGGGGTCAGGCAACTACCGCCAGGGCGAAGATGGCCGGCTCGGGGGCCGGCCATGACGGGCAGAGCAGCCAACGGTTTCAGCCGCCGACCGCCACGTTGTCGTAAGCGCCCACGCCCTGGAGCAGCAGGAACCGGCAGGGGTCGTTGTCCTTGCCGTACACCAGATGGGCGGTTTTCGGCGGAACCTCGCAGGTCTCTCCGGCGCGCAATTCGTGCACCGCACGCGGCACCCGGGTTTCGATCACCATGGGTCCGGCGAGGCAGAAGAAGCGGTCGGTGATTTCGGAATGGTAGTGCCAGGGGACACATTCCCCTGGGCGAGGGTCAGGACGGAAGCGCGCGCATGCCCTTGCCCTCCATGACCGTCTCGTAGCCGGCAATGTCGAGCCTGATCCCGCGTGACCGGACCTCCATGACGCATCCTCCTGCCCTGAGCGCGTGAGCGAGGCGGGCATTTTCGGCTAGCCGGAAGGTGCCGCAATACCTCGGTTACAAAACCTGCCAATATGCCCCCTCATGAGACACCGGCTGGTATCGGCTCCACAGGGAAGCCGATACACCGCTTTTTGCAGGAGTATCCGATTCACGTGGCGACGCGTGGGCGCGTCGGGACGCACGCTTCTCTGCGATCGGATACTGACCTACCTTGGTGTCGCGGGCCTGATGATCGTGCTGGCCGGCTGTGACCTGGGCCCGGACTACCACAAGCCTGCGCTGGACATTCCGCCCAGGTTCCGCGCAACCGCCCAGACGCAGGCGGCGGCGTGGCCGGCGGCGGAGTGGTGGCGGGGCTTCACCTCGCCGGAGCTGAATCGGCTGGAAGCCCAGGCAAAAGCCCGGAACTTCGACATCGCCGCGGCGATCGCGCGAATAGTGCAGGCGGACGCGCAGGTACGGATCGCGGGGGCGGCGCTGCTGCCGACGCTGGATGCCACGGCGGGGGGGAGTTGGAGCCAGTCGAACCTGTCGTCACGGCAGTTGACCGGCACCTCGAACCGCACCTTCACGGCGCACAGCTACAATCTGGGCCTGGACGCCGCGTATGAGACGGATTTCTGGCAGCACAATCGGGCATTGCGGCAGTCGGCCGTGGCGAGCGCCGTGTTCAGCCGGTTCGATCAGCAGACGGTCGCGCTGACGGTGGTGACGGACGTGGCGCAGACCTGGTTCACGGCGCTGGAGCTGGCGGACCGGCTGGTGGTGGCTCGGCAGAACGTGCGGGATGCGGAGCAGACGCTGGCGGTGATCCGTGGGCGGCTGAATGCGGGAACCGGGACGCAGCTCGACGTATCGCAGCAGGAGGCGCTGGTGAGAGCGGAGCAGGCCACGGTCCCAGCCTTGCAGAGCCAGCTGGAACAGGAGCTGGATGGGTTGGGGATTCTGACCGGGGTCCCGCCGGAACAGGTGACGGCGAGGCCGGGGACGCTGAACACGCTTTCCCTGCCGGCGGTCTGGCCGGGGCTTCCGTCGGAGCTGCTGCAACGCCGGCCTGACGTGGCCTTGGCGGAGGCATCGCTTGTGGCGGCCAATTTCAATGTGAAGGCGGCGCGGGCGGCGTTCTTTCCGGAGATCATATTGACAGCCCAGCGGGGCTATGTTGCGCCCGCACTAAGTCAGTTATTCACGCCGGGGGGCATCGTTGCATCACTGGCGGGAAGCCTCACGCAGCCGATCTTCGACGCCGGAACGTTGCGGGGCGAGCTGGAGCAGAGCAAGGGGCGGTATCAGGAGCTGCTGGCAGACTACCGCAAAGCGGTGGTGCAGGCGTTCACGGATGTGGACAACGCGTTGACCGCGTGGCGGTACACGACGGAGCAGGAGGCGCTGCAGGCCCAGGCAGTGGCGGCGGCGCGGCAGGCGGCGGAAGCGGCACGGGCGCAGCTCGCGGCCGGGACGGTGGATGTGACGACGGTTCTGACGACGGAGACGACGCTGTTTACCGATGAGGATACGCTGGTGCAGATACGGTTATCGCGGTTTCTGGCGCTGTTGAGTTTATATCAGGCGATGGGCGGCGGGTGGGTGCAGCCGGCTGGGCCGATTCCGGATCAGTTCCCCGGTTTGAAGCCTGGCCTTATTCCGGGGGGCATCGCCCTGCCCGTGATTGGGGAGAAGCCATTATAATTCCCCTTATAACTTATTGTCATCGGGCGGTCCTGACCCAATCTGGCCGCATTGATAGGGCGGAGTGCGGATAGCATGGATATCGGCACGCGCGACCCGGTTGCTTTTGATACGGGAGAAACCAGGACTTGCCGGCGCTCACGCGTGGGCATGGCGGTTCTCTCGCTACTGCTGGTCGCCGGCATCGGGGCGGCGGTATTCCTGTGGCACGGCAAACCGCCGGCGACGAAGGGGCCGGGGCTCGGTGGAGGTCCAGTGCCAGGTACCTATCTCCATAGCGAAGACCGAGGACGTTCCGATCATGCTGCCGGCCCTGGGGACAGTGCAGGCGTTCAACACCGTCACGATCAAGCCGATGGTGGACGGGCCGCTGCTGGATGTGGATTTCAAGGAAGGGCAGATGGTCAAGAAGGGCGACGTGCTCGCCCGGATCGATCCGCGCATCTACAAGGCGGCGCTTGACCTGGCGGTTGCGAAAAAGGCGCAGGACGAGGCCAACCTGGCCAATGCGCGGGTCGATCTCGCCCGCTATCAGAAGCTGGTAGAGAACAAATACACATCCGCGCAGCAGGCCGACACGCAGAAGGCGCTGGTCAACCAGCTGGTCGCGCAGATCCAGCAGGACGAGGCGCAGATCGAGACGGCGCAGACGAACCTGTCCTACACCACCATTACGTCTCCGATCGATGGGCGTACCGGAATACGCCAGGTGGACGCGGGCAATATCGTGCATGCCGCGGATACGACCGGTATCGTAGTCCTCACGCAGCTGCAGCCGATCTCGGTGCTGTTCAATCTGCCGCAACAGAATCTGCAGGCGGTGGAGGCGGCGATGGCAGCGGGGACGCCGCCGGTGATCGCTTATCCGCAAGGCGCGGACGAGGATGCGAAGAATATCCTGGACCGCGGAACGCTAACGGTGCTGGACAACCAGGTTGATCCGACCACCGGCACGATCAAGCTGAAGGCGACGTTTCCGAATGCGAATCTGAAGCTGTGGCCGGGCGGATTTGTCGGTGTGCGACTGCAGGTGGCGACGGACACGAAAGCGACGGTGGTTCCTCCGGCGGCGGTGCAGCAGGGACCGAACGGCAGTTACATCTACGTCGTGAACGCGGACAATACGGTCATCCGGCGGGTGGTGACGGTGGGCCATGAAGATACCAGCGTGGCGGTGATCACCACTGGCGTTTCGCCGGGAGACCGGGTGGTGACGGATGGTGCGTCGCGGCTGAGTGACGGCAAGAAGATTGAGATCGCGCCGGCGGCTGGCGCAGCGGCTCCGGCTTCCGCCGGGGAGGAGCAGACCGCGCCCGGCGCAGCGCAACATCACCGGCGGAGGCAGGCCGGGTGAACATATCGGCGTTGTTCATCGCCCGGCCGATTGCCACCTGGCTGCTTGCCATTGCCCTTCTGCTTGCCGGTGCGCTGGGCTACCAGGCGCTTCCCGTTTCGGCATTGCCGGAGGTCGATCTCCCGACGATCGAGGTGACCACGCAGTTGCCGGGAGCAAGTCCGCAAACGGTTTCGACGCTGATCACGGCATCGCTGGAGCGACAGTTCGGTGAGATTCCCGGACTGCTCAGCATGACGTCGCAGAGCTCGGAGGGAACGAGCCAGATCACGCTGCAGTTCGACCTGAACCGCAGCATGGATTCGGTGTCGCAGGACGTGCAGGCGGCGATCAACGCGGCGGCGGGAACGCTGCCGACCACCCTGCCCTATCCGCCGGTCTATTCCAAAGTGAACCCAGCGGACGCGCCGATTCTGACGCTGGTGTTGACATCCGATTCCATCCCGCTGCCGCAGGTGAGCGATGCCGCGGACACCGTGCTGCAGCCAAAACTCGCGGAGTTGGACGGGGTAGGGAAGGTCACCGTGGAGGGCGGGATGCGCCCGGCCGTGCGGGTGCGCGTCGATCCGGCGCGGCTGGCGGCTTACGGCCTGGCGATGGAGGATGTGCGAACCGCGATCGCCAATGCGAATACGAATGGGGCGAAAGGCGGGTTTGACGGACCCCGGCTGGCGGTTTCGGTCGGCGCCAACGATCAGCTGGTGAATGCGGATCAGTACACGAACCTGGTGATTGCGTGGCGCAATAACGCGCCGGTGCATCTGTCGGATGTCGGCACGGTGGTCAGTGGGGTCGAGAACGACCGCGTGGGGGCATGGTATTTCGATCATGGACGAAAAATCCCGGCGGTGGTGCTGGACATCCAGCGCCAGCCGGGGGCCAACATCGTGCAGACGGTGGAGCGTATCAAACAAGCCCTGCCGGAGCTGAAGCGGGCCATTCCCGGCGGCGTGAACCTATCGATTGCGACGGACCGGACGGAGACGATCCGGGCCTCGGTGCGCGATGTGCAGATCACGCTGGTTATGGCGGTCGTGCTGGTTGTCCTGGTGATCTTCGCGTTCCTGCGCTCGCCGCGCGCGACGTTCATTCCGGCGGTCGCGCTGCCCTTGTCGCTGATCGGCACGTTCGGGGTGATGCATCTGCTGGGCTACAGCCTGGATAACCTGTCGCTGATGGCGCTCACGGTGGCGACCGGCTTCGTGGTCGATGACGCCATCGTGATGATCGAAAACGTCGTGCGTTATATCGAGCAGGGAGTGCGGCCGCTGGAAGCGGCGTTCCGCGGGGCGGGACAGATCGGATTCACGATCGTGTCGCTGACCGTGTCGCTGATCGCGGTGTTCATTCCGCTGCTGTTCATGACCGGGGTGGTGGGTCGGCTGTTCAGCGAATTCGCGATGACGCTGTCGATTGCCGTGGTGGTTTCCGCGGTTATTTCGCTGACGCTCACGCCGATGATGTGCGGGCGCATTCTGCGACCGATCGAGGATCAGCATCCAGGGCGAGTGTCACGCGCATTGGAAGGCGGGTTTACCGCGCTGCAATCAGGCTACCGGCGCAGTTTGCGATGGGCTCTGCGCCATCAGCGAATGGTGCTGTTGATAGCAACGGCAACCTTGGCGGGAACGATCGGACTGTATGTGGTGGTGCCGAAGGGCTTCCTGCCGCAGCAGGATACGGGGGTCATCCTGGGCGTGACGCAGGCAGCGCAGGATGTGTCGATTTCCCGCCTGGCGGCGATGCAGAACCAGGCGGCCGAGGTTATTGCGCGCGATCCGGCGGTGACCAATGTGGTGTCTTTCGTGGGCGCGGGCACGATCAATGCCACGCCGAACACCGGACAACTGACGATCGCGCTGAAGCCGATCGGGCAGCGGGACGGCGCTCCGGTGGTGATCGAGCGGTTGTCGCATGATATCGCGGGCGTGCCGGGACTGACGGGGTGGTTCAGGCCGGTGCAGGACATCACGCTGGGCGCGCGGGCCAGCCGCACGGCGTATCAATATACGTTGGTCGATACAGATCGGGATGAGCTGAACACCTGGACGCCGAAGCTGGTGGATCAGCTTCAGCGCGTGCCAATCCTGCGCGGGGTTGCCTCTGACCAGCAGAACGAGGGTGCGCAGATCGAGATCACGGTGGACCGCCAGGCGGCGGGGCGGCTCGGCGTTTCGATGCAAGCGATCGAGGATACGCTGGACGACAGTTTCGGGCAGCGGCAGATCTCGACTATCTTCGGGCAGGCGAATTAGTATCGGGTGATACTCGAGTCCAACCAGACGTGGCAGGGTGATCCGGCGACGCTGCAATTGCTGCGTGTGCCGGGAACCAATGACGCCCAGGTTCCGCTGAACGAGATCGCCAGGATAAGGCGCACAATGGCGCCGCTGGTGATCACGAACCAGCAGCAGTTCCCGTCGGCGACAATTGGTTTCGACCTTGCGCCCGGCGCTTCACTGGACGGGGCGGTGGACGCGATTGCCCGGGCCGAGCGGCAGATCGGGATGCCGGCTACGATCAGCGGGAGTTACTCCGGGGACGCCGCGGAGTTCGAGCGGTCGCTGTCGGCGGAGCCGTGGCTTATTCTGGCATCCGTCGTGGTGATCTACATCGTGCTGGGCGTGCTGTATGAAAGCTGGATCCACCCGGTGACGATTCTTTCCACCTTGCCGAGCGCGGGCATCGGCGCACTGCTGGCGCTGATGCTGTGCGGCACCGATCTTTCACTGGTGGCGCTGGTTGGCGTAGTGCTGCTGATGGGAATTGTGAAAAAGAACGCAATCATGATGATCGATTTCGCCATCGAAGCGGAGCGGCGGGAAGGAATGACCTCGCTTGCGGCGATCGAGGCGGCGTGCCTGTTGCGATTCCGGCCGATCATGATGACGACGATGGCGGCGTTGCTGGGCGCGCTGCCGCTGGTGATCGAGCGGGGCGCCGGGTCCGAGCTGCGCTGGCCGCTGGGTGTGACGATCATCGGCGGGCTGCTGCTAAGCCAGCTGCTGACGCTCTACACCACGCCGGTGATTTATCTCGCGTTTGAGCGGCTGCGGCTAAGGGTGCAGGGACCGGCGGCCCCGGGGTACGAGGCGGCGGGATAGCCAGTTTATGCGCGGCGGTTTCCCCCGGTGCATTTGCACGCGCCTGATTGCTGATACGACTGGAGCATTTGCACGCGCCTCATTGCTGATGCGGCTGGAGCACAGGTGCTGATCAGAAGCTCGGTAAAGGCGCCGTTGCCGCAGCCGATATCGAGCCAACGCAACCCTTGTGATGGCGCGAGCCACCAACAAACACCCCACCCGCCGCCCTGCTCCATATGCCCATCCCAACCTCGTAGGCTGCGCCATTGTCAAAGCGTATTTCCCCCTGGTGCATGATGGATCCCCGCCGTTCTCGTTGTGCAATGGTGGTGCATACCGCATCCCGGGGGTATGGGTAAGCCATGGCAGCACGTCCGAAAATCCGCCGGCGCCGGCGGACGAAGATCATCGCGACGCTGGGCCCGGCAAGCTCATCGCCGGAGGTGCTGGCGCGGCTGTTTCAGGCGGGAGCGGATGTGTTCCGGTTGAATTTCAGCCACGGCACGCATGAGGATCATGCGGCGCGATTTGCGATGATCCGCGAACTGGAGGAGCGGTTTGAAAGGCCGATCGGAATACTGGCGGACGTGCAGGGGCCGAAGCTGCGGGTCGGGCGGTTCGGCGGCGGCCGGGTGCATTTGCAAACCGGCCAGACCTTCCGGCTGGATCTGAACCCCACGCCGGGGAACGCAAATCGCGTGACTTTGCCGCATCCCGAGATCATATCCGCCGCCTCGATTGGCACGACCTTGCTGCTGGACGATGGGAAGCTTCGGTTGCGCGTTGAACGCAAGCGCGAAGACGCGCTGGAGACGACCGTGGTCGTGGGCGGACCACTATCCGACCGCAAGGGCGTGAATGTTCCGGATGTGATTTTGCCCATTCCTGCGCTGACCGAGAAGGATCGCGCTGATCTGGACTTCGCCTTGCAACACGGCGCGAACTATATCGGCCTGTCCTTCGTGCAACGGCCGGAGGATGTGGCGGAAGCCAAGCAGATTGCGGACGGCCGCGCTTGGATCATGACCAAGATGGAAAAGCCCCAGGCGGTTGAAAACCTGGACGAGATTTTACGCCTGTCCGACGCGGTGATGGTGGCGCGCGGCGATCTTGGCGTGGAGCTGCCGCCCGAAGAAGTGCCGCTGGTGCAGAAGCGGATCGTGCGCGCCGCTCGCAGCCTGGGACGTCCGGTGGTGGTGGCGACGCAGATGCTGGAGAGCATGATCAGTGCGCCGGCGCCGACGCGGGCAGAAGCCTCGGACGTAGCGACGGCGGTGTTCGACGGTGCGGATGCGGTGATGCTTTCGGCGGAAACCGCCGCAGGGCAGTACCCGTTCGAGGCAGTGAACATCATGGATCGCATCGTCGCGCGGGTAGAGCAGGACCCGGGGTGGCGCGGGATGATCGATGCAAGCAGGCCGGAGCCGGAGCATGCGGCGGCGGATGCGATCGCGGCGGCGGCCCGGCAGATCGGACATACGCTCGGGGTGGCGGCGATTGTTGCATTTACCGCTTCGGGCAGCACCGCAGTGCGGATTGCGCGAGAGCGTCCGGAAGCTCCGGTCATCGGATTTACGCCGCATATGCAAACGGGGCGCCGGCTGGCGGTGGTTTGGGGTGTGCACGCTTTCATTGCGCCGGATGTGCATTCGCTATCGGAAGCGGTCACGCGTGCGGTCCGCACGGCGCAGCTTGAGGGTTTTGCCGAGCATGGGGATGAGATTGTAGTGGCGGCGGGGATACCGTTCGGGCACTCCGGCACAACGAACACGCTGCGCGTTGCGACCGTGCGGTAGGGTTGGTTAGTGGATTGCGTTGCCTCCCGCTGAGGCCGTCGGGGGACCACCGAACGGCATACCACCGGTGGTCTGCGACCCGTAATAGGTGTTGATTGCGAGCGGCTGGGGTTGGCCGCTTACGTTGTAAACTGCCTCGCAGCCGGAGAGGGCGATAAGGCAGAGAGCAAGGCCAGCGCACGGCGACATGCAGTGCCAACGCCGCGCGAGACCGCAGAGCCGCCGCAAGCGGCGGCTCGCAAATGATGGGTGGACGGCCCCCGACGGCACCGGATGTGCCAAACTGGGTGTCTCAGCAACCAGCAAAGGAGACCGTCCGCCATGGAATTTACCACAATCGGTCTGGATACCGCCAAATCGGTGTTTCACGTGCACGTGGCCGACAGCAGCGGACGGGTGCTGCAGAGACGGCTCAGCGATGCGCGGTAAAGCACCCGAGTTGAGCCAGCCTTGGAGGGTTTTGAGCGTTCTTGCAAAGCCTGTGCACAGTGCCGCGCCAGCAACCGGCGCGCCGCGACCGACGATGATGAGCACTATGTTTACGCCATAGCCCTCTGAACCACGAACTCGGGGCTGCCAGCGAGGGCGTCTTGGAATATCCTTTCGCACCGCATCGCTACATCGGTTTCCTTGGACTCTGGGTTACTCCATTGGGAGATCTTCAGGACCATCGCGGCCGAAAGTATGATGCATCGAAGTGCAATGTCAGCGTTGATCTCATACAGAGCGCTTAATCGCCCCCCTGGCTCAACGTTCTTCCTCTGGAACGGAGTGGTGTGGTGTATGGCGTCGCGGTAGCGCTTGCCGGTCTCTATAAACGCCTTGAAGGGCTCGTTATCGCCGCTCTCTGCACCTGCTGAGGTAAATCGTACGATGCGGTCAAGGTGATCCCTCAGCGGCGCGCTTTCCTTGGTAGCGGCATATTTCAGAAACTCTTCGTCGCAAGTCAGGTGACCGACTGATTTCGAATGAACTGCTGTGAAAAATAGCCCGCTCAGGAATGCCTCCGCCAAGCTGAAGGTGGCGCTAATGATGCTCCGGCTCAGAAATTTTTCTTTAGCCACTAGTCCGCCAATGACATCACGGTCACGCCGTGAGTTGAATTTCGGGCCTGTGAATGCGGCCAAGCGCGACCGCGTATCCAGAAGTTCCGAAAGAGAAGTCTCTACGTCTCGCAAAAAATGATGCTCGGGGAATTCAAATTGTAGGCCGTACGTCGAAATGTGGACGTGCGCATAAGCCGGGACACGCCGTTTTACTGATTCGGCTAGCGGAAAGTACTTTTGCTCGAATTCATGCAGCCGGAGAGAGAGGCCACTGCCGACCTTCACATCATCGCACAATCGGGCAAGCTGATCGTAGTCGCAGCGAATGAAGTTCCTATCGATGAAATTCTTGGTCTCGGTCGATAGTTCTCGGTAACCCCGCCCGATCTGCGACGACACGCTCCGAGCGGTACGGCGGTTCGCGATCATTCCAGCCGTATTGCGTTCCTTCTCGAAGGCCGCCCAATTCGGAAGGTCGCCCAGCATTAGCCGCGAGGCCACGAGAGCTTTCATCCTTATCTGCGCGGCGGCCATCGTTCCCTCGATCAAATCGTGCCTTGGAGGTTTCGGCGACGCTATGCCTGCCCCGACCGCAGCATCCCGGTCTTGCCGGGGTATTGCGCCTTCGGGTTCTGCCGCCACCAGAACTCGACCGTAACCGGGATGTGCCACTTCTGGGCAAGGCGCTCCACTTCCTTCCAGCAATCTGACGCCGACTGCCCCTGCACCGAGATTCCCAGGTCGGGGTGGTACTCGAATCCTTCCTCCTCGTACTGCTCCGCCTTGGCCGGAACCGCCAGCTCACGGACCAGCTTGTCGCCCTCGAACCCCTTGGCCTTCACCTGCGCAATCATCGTCAACAGGATAGCCGACCAGCGCGGGCTGTGCAGTGACTTGCCGTTGATCGAGGCGGCCAGCGGCTTCGTGAAGGCAAGCCCCGGCGCGGTGTCGAATTGCATCGCTCCGTCGCTGGTCGAGGTCACCAGTTCCTCGGGCTCGTCGTCGCGCTCCATGCCGAGCTGCTCCATCGCCTCGCGTACGATGCGGTCAATGGTCTCGCTGGGCGTCTTGGTGCCGAACCAGGTTGCAATGGATTTCAGGCCGGCAAAGGTGGCGTCGTTGATTCTGACTACGGGCATCATCGGTCTCTCCATCGGTTCCGTCAGGGAATATGTTACATATTCTGGCCCAAAGATCAAGAGGATATGTTACATATTTTCTGCGGAAGGCGATTGGCGACTAGGATTCCGCGACGGCAAGGGAAAAGGTCGGTCGTCTGCTGGTCGGATGTCGCTGAAGAGATTGAGATTTTTGGACTCCCGCCGAACACCCCGTGCCGGCGCTTGCCGCCGAAAGCTCAATGATATCAATGCGCCGAGCGCCATCCGCCCCCAATAAAGGCGTCGGCATTGCATTTTGTACCCATGAGTGGTACATAGATACAAAGCCGGAGCCGCTGGATGATCGTGAGCTTTCGGGACGAGTGGCTACGTGCGTTCTTCGTCGAGGACACGCGGTCGCGGCACATCCCGTCCGATCTCGAAAGCCGGCTCTTCCGCAAGCTCCAGATGATCGACGACGCGACGACCGATCAGGACCTGCGGGTGCCGCCCAGCAATCACTTCGAGAAGCTGCGCGGCAATCTGGCGGGGTTCCACTCGATCCGCGTCAACAGTCAGTGGCGGCTGATCTTCCGGTGGAACGGCAGCCGCGGCGAGGCAGAAGGCGTCTATCTCGACGACCACAGCTACAGATGAGGCGAACCATGCTGACGACGAAGCGCAAGCCGGCCACGGTCGGCGAAATCCTGATCGAGGAGTTCATGCAGCCGATGGGGTTGACCCAGGCCGCGCTGGCGGAGGCGATGGGCGTTCAGCGCAAGCACGTCAACGAGCTGTGCAATAACCGTCGGACCGTGACGGCGGCGACCGCCCTGATCCTTGGCGCGCGTGTTCGGCAACAGTCCGGACTTCTGGCTGAACGTGCAGCGGCGCAGCGATCTGTGGGAGGCGATGAACAGTCCCCGCGAGCGCGAGCGGATCGAACGCGCGACGCCACTCGGTACCGCGGCGTGATGTTTATCACCGGGAAGGGGAAGGATGCTCTGGCGTAGAAATCGGCCGTTCCGGTCGCGGAGGCTTCGCGCGATCCTGGCGCAATGTCCCGACCGCGCGCCAGCTTGGGCGTTCTGCCCGACGATCTTTACATCGAGCCGGAGCCCTGGCCGCGCATCGGCCGGCCGGCCAAGCACGACCTTCGAGACGTGGACCGTCACGGACGATTGGCCCGACCGCGTGCCCGATCACAGACGCCGAGCTCGACGTGTTCGAGGCATGGTTCGGCGATCTCTTCGATGAACTGTTCGGGCCGAGCCGATGATCTGAGAGGACAATCGCGATGACCGTGCCGTTGCGCGCCGCCCTGTATCTGCGCGTCTCGACGGCGCGGCAGGCCGAGCACGATGTCTCGATTCCCGATCAGAAGCGGCAGGGCGAAGCCTACTGCGCCGCGCGCGGCTATCAGCTTGTCGAGACCTATGTCGAGCCGGGCGCGTCCGCCACCAACGACCGCCGGCCCGAGTTCCAGCGCATGATCGAAGCGGGCACCAGCAAGCCCGCGCCGTTCGATATCGTCATCGTCCACAGCTTCTCGCGCTTCTTCCGCGATCATTTCGAGCTTGAGTTCTACGTCCGCAAGCTCGCGAAGAACGGCGTCAGGCTCGTCTCCATCACCCAGGAGATGGGCGACGATCCGATGCACGTCATGATGCGGCAGATCATGGCGCTGTTCGACGAGTACCAATCGAAGGAGAACGCCAAGCACGTGCTCCGCGCGCTTGAAAGAGAACGCGCGGCAAGGCTTCTGGAACGGCTCGCTGCCGCCGATCGGCTACCGCGTCGTCGCGGCCGAGCAGCGCGGCGCGAAGGTCAAGAAGAAGCTCGAAATCGATCCGCTGCACGCGGACACGGTGCGGCTGATCTATCGCCTCGCCTTGGAGGGCGACGGCACGAGCGGCCCGATGGGCGTCAAGAACATCGCGACCTATCTCAACCAGCACCGCATCTTCACCCGCGACGGCGGGCGCTGGGGCATCGGGCAGGTTCACCGCATCCTGACGCGGCCGACCTATGTCGGCCGCCACGAGTTCAACAAGCGCGCCAAGAACAAGATGCTGAAGCCCGTCAGCGAGATCGTCACCGTCGAGGTGCCGCCGCTGATCGACCAAGCGACGTTCGACGCCGTGCAGGCGCATCTGCGCGCCCGCAATCCGAAGGTCACGCCGGCGCGCGTCGTCAGCGGCCCACCCTCCTTACCGGCATCTGCTTCTGCGCCGATTGCGGTGGCGCCATGACGCTCAGGACCGGCAAGGGAGGGCGGTATCGCTATTACACCTGCTCGATCAAGGCGCGGCAGGGCGAGACCGGCTGCAAGGGCCGCTCGATCCCGATGGAGAAGCTGGACAACCTCGTTGCCGAGCACATCGCCGACCGGCTGCTCCAGCCGGAGCGGCTCGAGGAGATTCTGGCGTCCGTCCTCGATCGCCGGCAGGAGCGCGCCGAGCGCCGCCGCGAGCACATCGCCGAGCTGAACAAGCGCGCGGCCGAGACCGACTTGCGCCTGAAGCGGCTCTATGACGCCATCGAGGCCGGCGTCGCCGATCTCGACGACCCGGCGCTGAAGGAGCGCATCGCAAGCCTCAAGGCGATCCGCGACCAGGCGCAAGCCGACGCCGAGCGTGCCGCCGCGATGCTGGAGACGTCAGGCCAGCAAGCGATCACGCCGCAGATGGTCCAGAGGTTCGCCAGGACGGCGCGCGAGCGGATCAGGATCGACGGCGGCGGCTATCGCCGCGACCATCTCCGCGCGCTCGCCCAGCGCGTCGAGGTCGCCGATCGCGAGGTCCGCATCATCGGCTCGAAAAGCGAATCTGCTTCAGACGCTCACCGCCGCCGCGGGCGTAAAGCCGGCTACGCCCGGCGTTCGCAGTTCTGTTCTGAAGTGGCGGAGAGGGAGGGATTCGAACCCTCGGTACCCATAAGGGTACAACGGTTTTCGAGACCGCCCCGATCGACCGCTCCGGCACCTCTCCGTGCCGCGGCGGCTTATAGGCCCGTGCCGCCCAAGCTGGCAAACCAAAGGCTGGCAAACCAATCTCAGAACCGGTCCTTCCGCGACCGCAGATCGGCGAACGCTGACACGTCCGAGGCCCGCAAGAAGGGATTGGCGGCCCGTTCATCCGCCATGACCGAAGGCACGGTCGGCTGACCCTTTGCACGAAGCCGCCTGACCTCCTCCGCACGCACCTGTAACGCAGCGTTGTCAGGATCGGCCGAAAGCGCGAAACGGGCATTGCTCTCGGTATATTCATGCCCGCAGCAAATCAGTGTCTCACCCGGCAGCGCGGCCAGCTTTCGCAGGCTGGTGAACATTTCCTCGGCGGTGCCCTCGATCAGTCGCCCGCATCCCAGGCTGAACAGGGTGTCCCCGGCCAGCAACACCGCCCCATCAGGGAAGAAGTAATTTATCTGCCCGCGGGTATGGCCGGGCGTGTCGATCACACGGCCCGCGGCGGCGCCAAGTTTCACCTCGTCGTCTTCGCGCACCGCGATATCCAGCCGCGGCAGGCGATGCGCATCGGCTGCGGCACCTACGACCTTGGCGCCGAAGCGTTCCCGTACTGCGTCGGTTCCCGCTACATGATCGGCGTGATGATGGGTGAGCAGGATCAAATCCAGGCGTCCGCCTGCCTTCTCCACGGCGGCGATCACCGGCGCCGGATCGGCCGGATCGACCACCGCGACCGCGCTCGAGGCGCTGTCATGCAGCAGCCAGGCGTAGTTGTCCTTCAGGATCGGAATAGGTTCGGCGGTCACGGTCATGAGGGAAACCTAACACCGCCCACATCTCCCGCAAGGCGGGCATGCTATATGAGGCGTCATGGCGGCGGACGCGCATGCGGCGGCTGATTTCTACGGCACGGCCCGCGGGGCGGTGACGGCCCGCATTCTGCGCGAACGCCTTGCTGCGCTCTGGCCGGATCTCTCCGGCCAATCGCTTCTCGGCATCGGCTACACCTCGCCCTATCTTCGCCTCTGGCGCGAGCAGACGCGCCGCTGCATCGGGCTGGTGCCGGCCCAGATGGGTGCGGCGCGCTGGCCGCCGGGTTCTGCCAACCTCTCGTGCACGGCGGAGGAGGATGCGCTTCCCTTCCCCGACCTGGTGTTCGACCGCGTCCTCCTGGTGCATGGCGTCGAAGCAGCGGAAAACGCCCGGCGCATGCTGCGTGAAGTCTGGCGTGTGCTGAAGGATGATGGATCGCTGCTGATCGTGGCGCCCAACCGAGCAGGTGTGTGGGCCTACTTCGAAAGCACCCCGTTCGGGCACGGCCAGCCCTATTCGGCTGGCCAGCTCGGCCGGTTGCTGACAGCCTCGCTGTTCCGCGCCGAGCGGAGGGACACTGCGTTATACTGGCCGCCTACAACGCGCCGGCTGATCATGCGTGCCGCCCCGCTGCTGGAGCAGGCGGGGCGGCGCGTCACGCCCGGGTTGGCGGGAGTGACCATAGTGGAGGCGGTGAAGGATCTTTATGCCGCCATGCCCGTACGTGTCGCGCCGCGCCGCCGCCTGATCCTGGCGGATGCGGCCTGACCGCAAATGGCCGCGGTTGTGCGGTTGCCCTCACCTCACGCATCCTGTCCGACCCTGGGGCGGAGAGAGATTCGGTCGCCGGCGCAAAGCGAAGCGCATTTGCGCATGACCGAGGGCAGGGCGGCCTCGGACAGGGCGCTGAGCGGGAGCACCACTCCGTCTGCCTGGATCTGCTCCACCTCGGCGGCGAAAACTGCGAGCCGCAGTTCGAAATGCGTGAAGCCGTGACGGACCTCGCCGGCTCGTCGCCATGCGGCGGTCATCGGCGCGGCGCTCAGGCCATCGTCTCCCCAAGGGGTTCCGCGCCATTCGGAGCCGGGGAACTCCAACATGCCACCGAGCAGGCCACGCGCCGGCCGGCGGCGCAGAAGCACCTGGCTGGCACGGTCGGTCAGCCAGAAATGCACGCCGTAGCGGACCGGCCGCTCCGGTTTTGCGGTCCGGCGCGGCAGGCCGGCTGCCACGCCCCTGCGGAAGCCGGCGCAGTCTCCCGCCCAGGGACAAAGGATGCAGGACGGTTCAGCCGCGCCACAAATTGCGGCTCCCAGGTCGAACAGGGCCTGCGCGAAGTCGGAGGGCCGGCGCCGGGCCTCCGGCTGGGTTCCAAGCCGGCCCGCCGCCGCGCGTATGGCAGGCTTGGCTCCGGGCAGCGGATCGGTGATCGCGAAAACCCGGGTGGCTATCCGCTCCACGTTGCCGTCAATCGGTACACCCGGATGGTTGAAGGCGATTGCGGCGATCGCGGTGGCGGTATAGGGCCCGATCCCGGGCAATTTCAGCAGCTCGTCCGGAAAGACCGGAATACCGTCGCTGGCCATGGCCCGTGCGCAGGCATGCAGGTTCCTGGCACGAGCGTAATAGCCGAGCCCGGCCCATGCAGCCATCACCTCCTCGACCGGAGCCGCAGCCAACGCGTTGAGGCTTGGGAAACGCCTGACGAAACGCTCGTAATAGGGTATGGCGGCGGTGACAGTGGTCTGCTGCAACATGATTTCGGAGAGCCAGACGCGGTACGGATCCGGCGTCTGGCCTGGGGCGGCGCGCCAGGGTAAGGCGCGACGGTTGCGGTCATACCAAGCGAGCAGCGCGACGGCGGAAGGAGCAATGGCGTCAGACAACACGAAATCCGGTATCGCAGCGGATGTCCGGCACGTCTACGGCCCCCGTCCGGTCGGGGCACTGGTGCCACGCGTCACGCGGGCTGCGTTTCGCCGGCATTCTGCCGCTTCGGCGCGGATCATGGCGGGCTGGTCCGAGATCATCGGTCCCGCGCTCGCGCCTTTCACTGCGCCGCGCCGTCTCGTCTCGGGAACGCTTACGCTTGCCTGCGCCGGCCCACTGGCCATCGAGCTTCAGCATCTTGCTGTCGAGGTCGTCGGGCGGATCAACACCCATCTGGGTGGTGCAGCCGTGCAGCGTATCCGCTTCGTGCAGGACATCGCGCCGGCTCCCGCCCCCGCGGCACCGGTCCACGTTCCACCCGAAGCCGCGAAAGAGGCGGAACACGCCGTCGCCGGTCTGCCCGAAGGGGAATTGCGTGACGCCCTGGCGGCACTGGGCCGGGTCGTTATAGCCAGCGGAACCCGCCCACTCTAACCCGGAAGAACCGCATGCCCGTTCAACGCCGTTTCCTGCTTTCGCTCACTCTCGCCGGCTTGGCCGTGCCGTGCCTGGCCCGCGCCCAAAACGCCACGTCGGGGCAAACAGAGGAGTGGGAGACCCCGCGCACTCTCGGCAACAAGGATGCAAAGGTGACGGTGGAGGAGTGGTTTTCCCTCACCTGCACCCATTGCGCGCATTTCGCGGAGGAGACGTTTCCGGAGATAAAGAAGAAGCTGATCGACACCGGTAAGGTGTTGTGGGTCTTCAAGGACTTCCCGCTCGACCGGGTGGCGTTGAAAGCCGCCATGGTCGCTCGCGCCCTGCCTGCTGCGCAGTACGAGCCCTTCATCCTGGCGCTGTTCAACGGTCAGGATCGCTGGGCTTTCGCCCAGGGCGTCGATCCGGAGAAGGAGCTGTGGTCAATGGCCGCGTTGGATGGAATGAGCCGGGCCACCTTCGATGTCGCCTACAACGACACCGTGTTGCAGGATTGGATACTCACCAACCAAAAGCTGGCTGAGGACAAATACCAGATAGACGCGAACTCCAAGCTTTGTGGTGAACGGCAAGAAGTATTCTGGGGAGATGAGCTACGATTTGTTCGTGAAGCTGCTGCCTGGAATGTCGTGACGCAAGGAAGGACATTTGCCGGTCCAGTTCTCCCGCCTGCGGATCGCCGGGTTCAAAAGCTTCGCTGAACCGGCAACGGTAGAGATCCTGCCGGGGCTGACCGGCATCGTCGGTCCCAACGGCTGCGGCAAGTCCAATATCGTCGAAGCGCTACGCTGGGCCATGGGGGAGCAGAACGCCCGAGCCCTGCGCGGCGGCGAGATGGAGGACGTGATCTTCGCCGGCACAGCCGGCCGTCCTTCGCGGAATATCGCGGAAGTGGCCCTGACGCTGGATGAGGCGCAGGGGATTGCTCCGCCGCCCTTTGACGCGCAGCCGGAGCTGGAGATCATCCGCCGGATCGAGCGCGGATCGGGAAGCGCGTTCCGGGTGAACGGCAAGGAGGTCCGCGCACGCGACGTGCAGACCCTGTTTGCCGACCTTGCGTCCGGTGCGCGCGCCTCGGCGATGGTAAGTCAGGGGCGGGTCGGTGCGCTGGTGAGCGCCCGGCCCGAAGAGCGCCGCTCGGTCCTGGAGGAGGCCGCCGGGATCACCGGCCTCCATTCCCGCCGCCATGAGGCGGAGCTGAAGCTTCGCGCCGCAGAGGCCAATCTGGCTCGTGCCGAAGACGCTAAAGCACAGCTGGAAGCGCAGCTCGCGGGGCTGAAAAGGCAGGCGCGGCAGGCCAGCCGTTACCGGAATCTTTCCGGCGCAATCCGCCAGGCGGAAGCTGATCTTCTGGCGTTGCGGCGGGCACGAGCCGAGCGCGATCGTGAAGCAGCGCGCGCCGCGCTGGAACAGGCCCGTGGTGCCGTGGCGGGAGCCGCCCAGGCGGCCGAGGGGGCCGCCGCCCTGGCGCGCGAGCGCTCGCAGGTGCTGCCCGGTTTGCGCGAGGCCGAAGCGGAAGCGCGGACCGCTCTTGAGCGCCATCGGCTCGCACAGGAGCAGCTGGCTGATGAGGAACGGCGGGCGCGTGCCGCCTTGGCTGAGTCGGAGCTGCGTATGGTGCAGCTCGGCCGTGATGTCGCGCATGCCGATCAGCTTTGCCGCGATGCCCAGACTGCCGAGGCAAGGCTGGCCGAAGAGGACGCGCGACTAGCGGAAGCCGAGGCCGGACATTCCGAGAGTCTCGCGGCGGCGCAAGCTGAAGCTGCACTTACTGCGGAGGCGGTGACGGAGGCCGAGCTTCTCGCGAACCGGGCGACCGAGGAAGCGGCGGAAGCCAGCGCGCGTCTGAGCGCAGCGGAACAAGAGCTGGCGGCAGCGGCGGTGCGGGCCAGGCGGTTGGACGAGCAGTTCGCCGCCGTCAGTCAGGAGCGCCACCGTGTCAGGGGGCAGGCGATCGATCCGGATCGCCTCGCCACAACCGAGCGAGAGCTTAGGGCAGCGGAGGCGGCGCTCGAGGTCGCCCGGTCCGCGCTGAACCAGGCGGAGCAGACGCACGGGCGCGCGCAGGCGGCGCTTTCGGAGGCGCGGGCTCGGCAGCATGCGGTCGATTCGGCGCGCACCAAACTCGCCGCCGAGGTTCGGGCTCTGACCGAAGTGCTGGCGGTGAAGGACGGTGAGCTTTGGCCGCCCATGGTGGACGCGCTGGAAGTCCCGGCCGGGCTGGAAGCAGCATTGGGGGCGGCTCTTGGCGAGGAACTGACCTCGGCGGCGGATCCAGGGGCCGCTCGGCATTGGCGCAATCTGCCTCCGCTCGACCCGGTACCGCCTCTGCCGGATGGCATCGAACGCCTTTCCAACTCGGTCGGTGGACCGGCTGCTCTGAGCCGAATCCTTTCGCAGATCGGGCTTGTCGGGGAGGAGGAAGGCGAGCAGCTACAGCCTGCACTTCAGCCCGGGCAGGTGCTGGTTTCGCGGGGTGGAGCCGTGTGGCGGTGGGACGGTTACACAATCCATGCCGGTACACCGACTGCTTCCACGGTCCGACTACAGCAACGCAATCGGCTGAGTGGCTTGCAGCACAGCGTGGCTGAAGCGGAAGCTGCCGCCAGTGAAGCCGCGGCCGCGCGGCAGGCCGCCGAGGCCGGGGAACGCGAGGCAATTGCCGGGGAGCAGGCGGCGCGCGCCGCGCGCGCGGAGGCGGAGCGGCGGGCCGAGCGTAACCGGACGGCCGCCCAGCAGCTGCGGACGCAGGCGGCGGCTGCGGTGGCCCGGCTGGCTACCGTGGAAGATCAGCTCGCGCGCATCGAGCCCGACCGGGCGGAAGCTGCCACCGGCTTGATCCATGCCCGGGAGGTCCGGGCCTCAGTGCCCGATGTCAGCGCATTGCGGGCCGCAGTTGAATTGGCACGGGCCGGCCTCGCGGAAGCGCGTCAGCATGAGGTCACGGCTCGGGCGGCTTGGGACGCGATTGTGCGGGAGAATGAGGCAAGGGTTGCACGCCGTCGGACCATTGCGGCGGAACGGGCCGGCTGGCGCGAGCGTGCGGCGGATGCACAGGGCCGGCTGGTGGATCTTATCGCCCGCCGCGATGAAGCCGAGGCGCAGCAAGCCGGCATGGTCGCCGCGCCGGGTGAAATAGCGTCCCGGCGCCAAGATGCCCAAGCGCAGCTGCAGCGGGCGGAAGCCAGGCAACGCAACGATGCGGAAACATTGTCGACTGCCCTGAAGGCTGCCGCGGAAGCGGACACGGCGGCCCGCGTCGCCGAAGCCACGCTGGCAGCAGCGCGAGAGGATGCAGTCCGTGCAGAAGGCGCGTCGGTTCAAGCGGATCATGCATCGGGTGTCGTGGCCGAGCGCATCCTGGAGCGGCTGGGCGCAAACCCCGCTTTACCGGACATATCCGGCGACATTGAGCCGGAAGCGGAGGAGAAGGCCCGCAAGCGTTTCGAGCGGCTGGTCAAGGAACGCGACGAGATGGGCCCGGTAAACCTTCGCGCCGATCTCGAGGCGGACGAAACGGAAAAGCAGATCGCGCTGATTGACCAGCAACGCGAGGAGATCACCACGGCGATTGGCAAGCTGCGCGGCTCGATCGGGCATCTGAACCGGGAAGGGCGGGAAAGGCTGTCCACCGTGTTCACCCGGGTGGACCAGCATTTCCAGGCGCTGTTCGCGCGCATGTTCGGCGGCGGCCGGGCGCATCTCGCGCTTGTCGGTTCCGACGATCCGCTCCAGGCCGGGCTGGAGATCTACGCCCAGCCGCCGGGCAAGAAGCTGGCGACGCTCTCACTGCTTTCGGGCGGAGAACAGGCACTCACCGCGCTATCGCTGATCTTTGCCGTGTTCAGGTGCAATCCGGCGCCCGTGTGCGTGCTGGACGAGGTCGATGCACCGCTGGACGACATCAACGTGGACCGCTTCTGCACGCTGCTCGAGGACATGGTGCGGGAGACTGGGACCCGTTTCATGGTAGTGACGCACCATCCGCTGACGATGGCTCGCATGGACCGGCTTTACGGTGTCACAATGCAGGAGCGGGGTGTCTCTCGGCTGCTGTCCGTCGATCTGCGGACGGCGGAAGGCATGGTGGAGCCGGAGCGACTGGCGGCCGATTGAGTTGGCGGACTTGTGTTCGTGTTTGGGGAGTGCTACATCTGTGTAGTTGATCCCTGAACTACGATGGTTGCTAATGAGTGTCCCCATCTCCTTCCGCCTCGACGACGATGTGCGCGATGAGCTTGAAGCGCAGGCGCGCTCACGCGGGATCGGGCTGGCCACCCTGCTGCGCGATCTCGCGACGCAGGCCGCGCATGAAGCACGACGGGCCCGCATCCGCCAAGCGAGCGCGGCCGTTGGGGACCGTGTGACCCGCGTCTCGGAGGCTCAGGACTTCTACGACGCGTGGGGAACCCCACGCGCCGATGCCGGCTGACCAGCCGTCTGTCGTATTCCGGGCCGGGCAGATCGTTCTGGCTGACTGGCGCGGGGACGCGAGGCCAAAGGAACCGAACAAACTGCGGCCGGCTGTTGTCGTGGAGGACGACACGCTCTTCGCACCGACGTATCCGAACGTGATCCTGGTCCCGCTGACCCAGGATGCGGCTTTGGCAATTCCGGACCTGTCCGTCGTCATCGAACCGACTGCCGAGAACGGCTGTGGCAGGACGTGCTGGGCGGTGTCGCACCTGGTGTCCACGACATCCAAGTCCCGATTGCGCCCGACCGCCTCCTGGATCACCGGCGAAGAGCTGGCGACGATCCGGCGCCAGATCGCGCTTGCCCTTGCGCTTGAAGGATAGGCGCGAGATTTTTGATCAGCTCCCATCCCAGGCGATTGGCCGCAGGCGGAGCAGCGGGATCGGTCCGACCGAGAAGAGCTGGTCGCGCACGGTGAAAGGTGCCTCCACGCGTGGACCAGCGCCGGGCGTGCCCTGTGCCACGAGGGAAAGAACCGCTTTGGCGGCGAGGGCGGCGTCATTGCTCATAAAGTGCCGGGCTGCCATGAGGTCCAGCGCCTGGGCGTAGCCGGTGAGAAACGCCCGGCCCGACACTACGGGCTGAAGGGACGGGTCGAGACCGGCGACCGCTTCAATATCTGCGTCCAGCGGCCCCCAGCGGACCACCCCCTGTGTGACCCGCAACTGGCCGCCATCCGCCCGCCATTGCCTTGCCAGCACGGCCAGAGGCGCAGGTTTTCCCGGGGTGGCGGACAGCACGGCGTCCGCCTGGATTTCCGCCACATGCGAGCCTAGCGGCCAGGGATCGCCGGCTGGCAGCGCGATAGACGTGGCGCCGATCCGCACTTTCAGGTCCGGCCGTGCCTCCATGATGGAAATGCCCGCCGAGCCAATATCCACTCCAGGGTCGGGGGCGTGGAGCGCCTCTGTCGTCAGACCAGCAAGCGGGCCGCCAGGTGAAGGACTGAAGGGCACGTCCAACCGCAACAGATGCGCTGAGAACGGATGGAGCTGCTGACTTGCAATTCCGGCGCGCTGATTTCCGTCAGCCACAACCGTCAGGTGATCCGGATGGAACAGGTCAAGGCGCAGACGGAGCTGCTGGCTTTCCCAGGCCGGTCCCCCCGGCGTTGCGCCAGAGAACCGGAAATCCGGCAGGTTGACCACCGCCGCCAAAGGCCAGCCGCTAATGGTCGGGGCTCCCCAGGAGACCTGCCAGCCGTCGGCACGGGCTGTGTCTGCCCAGGCCTCGAAGCCGGACTTTACCCGCGAAGCGGCAACCCGCTGATAGGCTGTTACACCGCCGCCTGCCAGGATTAGCACAACAACCAGACCCAGCAGCAGGCGTCGCCCCATTCTCAATACTCCCGACGCTCAGAGAGAGTCGGGACCTCCGGCCGCAATCGGCGTCCACGCGCCGTCGCGCCTGCTGGATTCCAGGGCCGCGGCGATAAAGGTAACGCCGCGTAAGCCGTCCCGCACTGTGGGCACCAAACACGCAGCTGGATCCGGCGCGCGGTGCTCAGCCCGGGCTCGGATCTGCTCGGCAAAATCGCGATAGAGCTGTGCAAAGGCCTCCAGATAACCCTCCGGATGGCCCGCGGGGATGCGGGTGGCGCGCACGGCCGCGGCTCCGGCTGCAGCGGTGCCACGCGCGATGGTGCGCGGCGCTTCACTCAGAGGTGCATAGCGAAGCTGGTTGGGATGCTCCTGCGACCAGTCCAGGCCAGCCTTCTCGCCATAGACGCGCACGCGGAGGCTGTTTTCATGACCCGGCGCAACCTGGCTGGCCCACAGCATGCCCTTAGCGCCATCCGCGAAACGGAGCAGAAGGTGAGCATTGTCATCCAGGCGCCGGCCGGGGACGAACGTGGTCAGGTCGGCGGCAACGCTCGTGCAGCTCAGGCCGGTGATGAATTCGGCCAGATTGAAACCATGCGTGCCGATGTCCCCAAGACAGCCGGCGGGGCCACTGCGAGCAGGATCGGTCCGCCAGGCGGCCTGCTTCTGCCCCGTATCCTCAAGGCGCGCGGACAGCCACTCCTGCGGGTATTCGACCTGCACAACGCGGATGCGCCCAAGCTCGCTGGCGGCAACCATCTCGCGTGCCTGCCGCACCATCGGATAGCCCGTGTAATTATGCGTCAGCGCAAACAGGGCAGAGCCGGCTCCGACCCGCCGGACAAGATCGCGGGCGTCGTCGACAGTTGTCGTCATCGGCTTGTCGCAGATCACGTGGATGCCCGCATCGAGGAATGCGCATGCGGCCGCGTGATGGACATGGTTCGGGGCAACAATCGCAGCCACATCGATCCTATCCGCGCGATCGGCTTCCCGATGTGCCATCTCCTTGAAATCGTCGTAGGCCCGGTCGGGCGCGATGCGCAGTTCAGCGGCGCTGGCGAGCGCGCGATCTCGGCTGGAGGATAGTGTGCCGGCCACGAGTTCATACTCGTCGTCAAGACGTGCGGCGATGCGATGAACGGCGCCGATGAAAGCGCCCTGGCCGCCGCCCACCATTCCCAGCCGCAGACGGCGCGACGCAGTCATCGGGCAATGCCCAGCATGCGCCGGTTCGCCGCATCATCGGTTCCCGCGGCAGCGAAATCGTCGAAGGCCTTCTCCGTCACCGGGATGATATGCCGGCTGATAAACGCCGCTCCTTCCCTCGCCCCCTGCTCCGCCTGCTTGAGCGCGCATTCCCACTCCAGCACCGCCCAACCGTCGAAATCGTATTGCGCCAGCTTGGAGAAGATGCCCGGGAAATCCACCTGTCCGTCGCCGAGTGACCGGAAGCGCCCGGCGCGATTGATCCAGGACTGATACCCGCCATAGACGCCCTGGCGCGGCGAGGGATTGAATTCGGCGTCCTTGACGTGGAACGCACCGACCCTTGAGTGGAATACGTCGAGGAAGCCCAGATAATCGAGCTGCTGCAGCAGGAAATGGCTGGGGTCATAAAGTATCTTGCAGCGCGGATGATTGCCCACGCGGTCGAGGAACATCTCGAATGTGGCGCCGTCGTGGATATCCTCGCCGGGATGGATTTCGTAACAGACGTCAACACCTGCGTCGGCGAAGGCATTCAGGATCGGGGTCCACCGCTTCGCCAGTTCAGCAAAGGCCGCTTCAATCAGCCCGGGGGGACGCTGCGGCCACGGATAGACGTACGGCCAGGCGAGCGCGCCGGAAAAGCTAGCGTGCGCACGCAACCCGAGATTCGCGGACGCCCGCGCCGCCTTATGCAATTGGGACACGGCCCATTCCTGGCGTGAAGCGGGCCGGCCACGGACCTCCTCCGGCGCGAAGCCGTCGAACGCTTCGTCATAGGCGGGATGGACAGCGACAAGCTGCCCCTGCAAATGGGTGGATAATTCCGTGATCTGGACGCCGGCTTCGGCAAGCGCGCCCTTGATCTCGTCGCAGTAGGTCTTGCTTTCGGCGGCGCGGTCGAGATCGAACAAGCGGCGGTCAAAAGTGGGAATCTGCACGCCCTTGAAGCCGATCGAGCCGGCCCATCGCCCAATCGATTGCAGCGAGTTGAAGGGCGCCTCGTCGCCTGCGAACTGCGCCAGGAAAATGGCGGGACCTTTAAGCGTCTTCATCCGAACACATCCTCTCCCTTGCCGCGCGGCAGCGGCTCCGGCCGCTCACAGGTGCTTTCGATCATGACGTGGCGTCCTTCGGAGGACGACCGTTCGAACGCATCCAATACCTCCAGCACGTGAAGCGCGAGTTTTCCGCTGGCCCGGTGCGGCCGGGCGTGGCGAATGGCGGCAACCATGTCAAGCAGGCCGATGATGCGGTAATCGGCCACCTGGGCGCCAGTGCGGGTCGCCCGGTTGGGGATACCGAATGGATGCGCCGCGATGTCGATCGGCTGCCATTCGCCATCGCGCTCGGAGATCAGCGGCTCACCGCCAAAAAAGTTCGGATCCGGAATGAGAAGTGTGCCTTCCGTGCCGTACATTTCGAACGGCAGGCGCTTGTGCTTCCAGACCTCCCACGATGCGTTGAGGCTGACATTGGCGCTTGAGGCGAAGGCGAGCACGCCGTTTACCGTGGCCGGCACCTCTACGGCGATCGCCTGGCCACGCAACGGTTCGCTTGTGATGGTGCGTACTGCAATGCCGGTCGAAGCATGCGCCGCGACGCGCGCGACCGGCCCCAGCAGATTGACGAGCAGCGTGACGTAGTACGGTCCCATGTCGTGAATGGGACCACCGCCGCGCCTGTAATAGAATGCCGGATCGGGATGCCAGTGCTCCATGCCGTGAGAGAGCACGGTGGCCGCTCCGGCGAGCGGTTTTCCGATGCGTCCCTCATCGATGACACGGCGGCAGGCCTGATGCGCCGCGCCGAGAAATGTGTCCGGTGCGCAGCCAATCCGAACGCCCTTAGCCGCGGCCGCCAGCAGAAGCTGCTGGCCGTCGCTGAAATGAGCTGCCAGCGGTTTTTCCGAATAGACATGCTTGCCTGCCTGGATGATCTTCAGGCTGACCGCGGCGTGGGCCAGGGGAACGGTAAGATTGATGACCACCTGGATGTCGGGATCGGCAAGCAAATCGTCCACGGCCACGGCCGAGACACCGTACTCGCGAGCCTTGGTTTGCGCGGCGTCGGCGCGCAGGTCGGAAACAGATTTCACTTGCAATAAATCTGACCGCGCTGCACCCTTCAAATAGGCATCGCTGATGTTGCCGCAGCCGATAATGCCGATCGTGGTGGAAGCCATCGGATCAGGCATCCAGCCCGGCAAGGTAGTGATAGCTTGCGCGGGCGGAGGCAGCCGGATCGGCCGGCTTGTCATGCTCGACCACCATCCACGCGGCGCCTGATTTGCGGCAGGCGCGCCACAGATCGCGCCAATCGAGTATGCCGGAGCCGACATCTGCCCAGCCGTCCTGGTCGGGATTCTGCCCTTCCGGCGCGACGTCTTTCACGTGCGCGGACACAACGAGGTGATTGTACCGCTGTAGCCACTGCTTTGGGTCAGCTCCGCCGCGCACCAACCAGGCCACGTCAACCTGCCATTTCAGCGGTGTGTGCTGTGCTTCCTCGAAGATCAGCTCCAGCGCCGTCCTGTCACCTTCTTTCGGCTGCAACTCCCAATTGTGATTGTGATAACCGAGCTCGATCCCGTGTTCGCGGAACCGCTCCGCCATGGCGCCAAGTTCCCGCCCCAGGGCACGCCAGCCGGACGCTGGCATTTGCCTCTGGTCCGGTGGCACGGCCGGCATGAAGAGCTGCTTGAATCCGAGTGTACGGCATGCCTCGACAGTGCTTTGAGGCGTGTCCCGCAAGGCCGCCAGGCTGACATGGCTGGACGAAACATCCAGGCCGCGCGCATCCAGTTTCGCGCGCAGCGAGATCGCATCGTCGAGGTGGCTTCCCACAGTCTCGACATGACGAAAGCCGGCCGCGGCTGCCGCATCCAGGATGAGATCCGCGTCAGCCAGAGCGCGCAGCGTGTAAAGCTGGATCGAGATGACGCTGGTGTCGGCCATGGCAAGCTTTCTCTGGCTGGTTCAACGGAAGCGGAGTCAGCTTAAATGCGCCCGTATGCTGTTACAATGGCCTCGCCAGTATCCGGTCGCAGAGCAGCGCGAGTCGCGGAGCGCCAGCGCTTCGCCGTGTGAACCGGGATACGCAGAAAACCGGCCACGTATCGACTTTGCCGTGGAGGCCTGATTAGAGTTGATCGAACAGGCCGGAAATCCACATGGCTGCCTCTCGGGCGATGGAAAATGGCAACAAGCTTGCTGCCTTGAAATGGCGCTGCATAGGCCCGCCAAGGGGTGGACGCGTTGTGGCGGTCGCGGGCGATCCGAAGGACCGGATGGTGTTCTACTTCGGCGCATGTGCGGGCGGCGTGTGGAAGACGATTGATGGAGGGCTGTACTGGCGTTGCGTGTCGGACGGATTTCTTGGCTCGGCGGCGATTGGCGCGCTCACCGTCGCGCGGTCCGATCCCAACGTGGTATATGCGGGCACAGGTGAGACGACCATACGCCTGGACGTGTCGTATGGTGACGGCATTTATAGATCGACGGATGCCGGACGAAGCTGGGCTCACATCGGGCTGCGCGAGAGCAAATTTATCGGCCGGATCTGCGTCCATCCCCACGATCCAGATCTGGTGTACGTTGCGGCCCTGGGCGATGCGTTTGGCCCGCACGAGGAGCGTGGGGTGTTCCGCTCCCGCGACGGTGGCCGCAACTGGCAGAGGGTATTGTACAGTGATGCGAAGACGGGTGCGGTTGACCTGTCCATGGATCCGAACAACCCGCGCATCCTGTTCGCCACGCTATGGCAAACAAGCCGCAACTTCTGGAATATCTCCAGCGGCGGACCGGGGTGCGGTCTTTTCCGTTCGACGGATGGCGGCGACAGCTGGGAAGAGATCTCGCGAAATCCGGGAATGCCGGCGGGTCCGCTCGGTAAAATAGGCGTTTCCGTGTCACCCGCGAGGGCGGGACGAGTCTGGGCGCTGGTTGAAGCCGAGGCAGAGAAAACGGGACTATATCGCTCTGATGATTATGGCTCGAGCTGGATACAAACATCGTCACACCGTGACCTGATGCACCGCCCCTGGTACTACACCCACGTCTTCGCCGCTCCTGCTCATGCCGACACAGTCTATGTCGCTAACCTGCAGTTGTGGAAATCCACCGACGACGGAGCGAGTTTTACCGAAATCCAGACCGCGCACGGAGATAATCACGATTTGTGGATCGATCCGGGCGATCCCGATCGAATGATCGAAGGCAGCGACGGGGGCGCCTGTGTTTCCTTCAATGGCGGATTCACCTGGTCCTCGATTTACAATCAGCCTACCGCGCAGTTCTACCGCATCGATACGGATAACCAGTTTCCGTACCGCGTTTATGGCACCCAGCAGGATAACACATCGATATCGGTGCCCAGTGCAGCGGTCTGGGGCGCGATCACCCTGGGCGACTGCACATATCCCGGCACGGGTGAGAGCGGATTCATTGCGGTGCATCCCAAGGATCCGAACATCGTCTATTGTGGGGCGATCGGATCGAGCCCCGGAGGCGCCGGCCCGCTGCAGCGCTACGACCATCGCACCGGTCAGATACAGCTGGTGAACGTCTGGCCTGAGGAATCCACGGGCATTGCGCCGAAAGATATGCGATACCGCTTCGCCTGGACGTATCCGATCGTGTTTTCGCCGCATGACAGCGGTGTGCTGTACGCGGGAGGCAACCATGTCTTCCGCACACGCGATGAGGGAATGAGGTGGGAGGAGATTTCACCTGATCTCAGTCTGAACGACGTCACGCGCCAAGGCCATTCCGGCGGTAACATTACGCACGAATGCGCCGGCGCAGAGGTGCACGCCAGCTGCGCTTGTGTCGTCGAGTTGCCGCACCGCCGCGGGGAAATCTGGGGCTCCACCGATGACGGATTGGTGCACATGACGCCCGATGACGGAAAGAACTGGCGGAATGTCACGCCGCCAGAGATGCCGGAGCTGGCGTATGTCGGCTGCGTGGAAATCTCACCGCATGATGCCGACACGATCTACCTTGCGGCCACTCGCTACAAGCTCGCTGATTACAAACCGTATCTGTTCCGCAGCACCGATGGCGGACGGAGCTGGATGTCCATCAATGGAGACTTTCCGGAGAATGAGATCACTCGTGTGCTGCGCGCCGATCCGGAACGGAGAGGTCTGCTGTTCGTAGGCACCGAGACGGGTGTTTATTTCACGATCAACGACGGGCTGAGCTGGACGCGTCTGCGGGGCGGGTTGCCGGTAGTCCCGGTTTATGACCTGAAGATCAAAGCCGGCGATCTGGTGGCCGGCACGCACGGCCGTTCGTTTTGGATTCTCGACGACATCACGCCGTTGCGCGCCCTGGTGGAAGCCCGAAGCGGCACCACACTGTTCCCGCCGCGAACGACGGTCCGAACCAAGCTGCATTTCGGCGCCCTGCGCGGCTTGCGATCCAACGGGGTGTGCTTCGCCATTGCCCCCGGCATCGGCGGCGGGATCCGGACGTTCCCAAAGCCGGACGGTACGACAGGCCGCGAATACCTGGACGTTGGCGAGAACCCTCCGAACGGCGCCATCGTCTCTTACTGGCTGGACGACGATGCGGCTGGTCCCGTCTCGCTCACGTTCCGCACCGGGGCCGGGGATCGGATCGTTGCATTCAGCAGCGATGATGCCGGTCTGCCCGTGGCGAAGCGCCCTACCTGCCATCCGGGGCTTAACCGGTTCGTGTGGGATTTGAAGCATCCCGGACCGCAGAGGCTGGACCCCACTCTGGCGCCGCCGCGCAACAAGCCGCTGGCACCGGGATCGGATCCGCCATCGGGGCCGGTGGCCCTGCCCGGGGAGTATCAGGTGGAACTGTCGGTGGACGACGAAAGCCGCGCCGCGAAGTTTACTGTCGTGCCCGACCCACGCGTATCCACGACGGCGGAGGCTTATGGCGAGCAATTCGGCCTTTTGCGAGAGCTGACCGACGCGCTAGGCAGGCTTAATACGGCGGTCAACCGTGTTCGCCGTATGAAGCAGACTTTGTCCTCGCTCGGCAGCCGGCTAGGGCCAGCGCATGCCGATCTTTTGGGCAAAGTGAAAACCGCCGTGGAGCAGCTTCGTGCAATCGAAGCGGTGCTGGTGGATGTGCATCGGGAATCCGACCGCGACACTCTGCGCCACCCGGCGGGTCTGAACGACACACTTGTCGATCTGATAAACACCGTCGCTATCGCCGACACCGCGCCGACCAGCCAGGCCGTGGCGGTGTCGCGCGAAATCGTGGGGCGGGCCGATGAGGAGATCGACAAGCTGAACCGGATCACCGAAACCACTATAGCAGAGATCAATCGAGCGGCGTCGGAGCAGGGGCTTGGTGTGGTCGGAGAATGAGTCCAGGGGGCTCACCCCCGCACGTGGCAGGCGACGAAATGGGCCGGAGCGATCTCTCGTAGATCCGGAGCCACCTCGGCGCAGCGCGGTTCGGCAAGCGGGCAGCGCGTACGGAAATGGCAGCCGGTCGGGGGATTGATCGGGTTGGGCACGTCACCCCGCAGGACAATGCGGCGACGCTTCACCTTAGGGTCTGGGATCGGCACGGCAGAAAGCAAAGCTTCCGTATATGGGTGGCGTGGATTGTCGTACAGCTCCCGCGCGGGCGCGATTTCGACCACGCGGCCAAGATACATCACCGCCACGCGGTTGCTGATATGCTCCACCACCGACAGATCGTGCGCGATAAAAAGATAAGTGAGGCTGAGTTTCTCCTGAAGATCTTCAAGCAGGTTTATAACCTGCGCCTGGATCGAGACATCCAGGGCAGACACCGGTTCGTCGCAGACGATCAGCTTGGGTTCAACGGCCAGGGCGCGGGCGATCCCGATGCGCTGGCGCTGCCCGCCGGAGAATTCGTGCGGGAACCGGTTGATATGATCGGCCCGTAGCCCGACCGTTTCCAGCAGCTCAGTCACCCGGTCATCGAGCTGACGGCGCGTTTTGGCCAGACCGTGGATGATCAGGGCCTCCCCGATGATGCCGCCGACCGTATGGCGCGGGTTCAGCGATGCGAAAGGATCCTGGAAAATGATCTGCATGTCGCGCCGCAACTCCCGCAACGCCTCGCCCCGCAGATGCGTGACGTCGCGGCCGCGAAACCGGATTTCACCAGAGTCTGGCTCGATCAGCCGCAGAATGCAGCGGCCGGTCGTCGATTTGCCGCAGCCTGATTCGCCCACCAGTCCAAGCGTTTCACCTGGATCGATTCGCAGATCGACGCCATCGACGGCGTGCACACGGGCGATCTCACGCGCAAGAATCCCACCCATGACCGAAAAATGCTTCCTGAGGCCGTGGACGGCCAGGAGCGGCTCGGTGTTCACAGGATGCACGCCACCTTATGGTGCGGGCCTACCGTTCTCAGCGGCGGCTCCGCAGTTCGGCATTCCGGAGTCGCCCAGCCGCAGCGGTCGGCAAAGCGGCAGCCCGCAGGGGGATGAAGCAGGTTCGGGACGGAGCCTGGAATCTGCGCGAGGCGGCCCCGGCGCTGCGCCTTGGCATCGACGCGTGGGATGGCCCGGATCAAACCCTGCGTATAGGGGTGACGCGGGTTGGCGAAGAGTTCCTCCACCGGGGCGTCTTCGACGACTTTTCCCGCGTACATGACGACGACGCGCTGTGCGTTTTCCGCCACCACCCCCATCGCGTGCGTGATGAGCATGATGGCCATGCCGAACCGGTCCTTCATGTCGTTGAGCAGATCGAGGATCTGCGCCTGAATGGTGACATCAAGCGCGGTGGTCGGCTCGTCGGCGATCAGCAATTGCGGCCCGCAGGCGAGCGCCATACCGATCACCACGCGTTGGCGCATCCCGCCGGAGAACTGGTGCGGATAGTCATCCATCCGGCGTCGCGGATTGGGAATTTGCACCAACTGCAACATGTCGGCCGCACGCGCCAGCGCCGCCTTGCGCGAAATCCTCTCGTGCGCGCACAGGGCTTCCGCGATCTGTTGGCCAACCGGATAGACCGGATTGAGCGCGGTCATCGGTTCCTGAAAGATCATGGCAATCTCGCGTGCGCGAATGCGGTCCATTTCGGCTTCGGCAAGTGGGATTATGTCGCGTCCGCGCCACAGGATCTCGCCGCCGGCGAAGCGGCCGGGCGGCATATCGATCAGCTTCAGCACACTGCGAGCTGTAACGGTCTTGCCGCAGCCGGACTCGCCGACGACGGCCAGCGTTTCGCCGGCGGCGACGCTCAGGGTGACGCCGTCCACCGCGCGTACCATGCCGTCATCGGTCTGAAACCAGGTCTTCAGATCCCGGATTTCCAGCAGCTTCTCCGGCATTCAGATGACCTGGCGCGGGTCGAGTGCATCGCGAAGACCATCACCGATGAAATTGATGGAAAGAACGGTGAAGAATATCGCAAAGCCGGGAAACAGCGCCCAATGCGGCGCGACGTCGAGATAATCCTTGGCGTCGTAGAGCACCCTGCCCCAGGTCGGCACGTCCGGCGGGAAGCCGAGGCCCAGAAAGGACAGTGTTGATTTGGTTATAATGGCATTGGCGACCTCTATTGTGCCGGCGACAATCACCGGTCCGAGGGCATTGGGCAGGATGTGCCGCACCATAAGCCGGGCCCTGGAGGCGCCAAGCGCGCGGGCAGCCTCGACGAACTCCTTTTCGCGTAATGAGAGGAACTGGGCGCGCACAAGCCGCGCGAGCGGCATCCAGCGCAGCCCGCCAATGACCACGACGATCAGCACAAATATCCCGCCCTGCTCGCCCAGCAATGCCCGCAGCGCGTCGCGGAACAGGTAGATCAGCAGCAGCAGCAGCGGAAGCTGCGGCAGCGAAAGGAACAGATCGGTGACCCACATCAGGGCGGCGTCGGTGCGTCCACTGGCCATGCCGGACACGGCGCCGATTGTGACGCCGACGAAGACGGCCACGGCCATCGCGGCGAGGCCAACGGCAAGTGAGATCCTCCCTCCATAAATCAATCTCGCCAGCAGGTCCTGCCCCAGATCGTCGGTGCCAAACGGGTGTGCCCAGGTTGGACCCTGCAGTTTGGCGGCGAAGTCAATCTCGTCGATCGGCGTCGGCCAGAGCAGGGAGCCGAAGATGATGCCGACGGCGATCAGGCCGAGAATAAAGACGCTGATGACCGCAAGCTTGTGCTTGCGAAAGCGGCGCCAGGCCTGCGAACGCAAGGAGACGCGGTTGCCGGCACGTGCCTGTGTCCCCGCGGCGCGATCCGGTGCGTCAGCGGTAAGAGATGCGGGGATCGAGCCAGGCATACAAAAGATCGGCAATGAGATTGAAAATCACGACAAGCACGGCGAACACGAAAGTTACAGCCATGACGACGGGCGTATCATTGGTGAGAATGGAGGAAATCAGCAGCGAGCCGACCCCCGGGATGCGAAAAATCTGCTCGGTGACGACGGCGCCACCGAAAACGATCGGCAGTTGCACGGCCACCAGCGTGACGACGGGAATAAGCGCGTTCCGCATGACATGCCGCGTTATGACTTTCCGTTCACCGATTCCCTTCGACCGCGCGGTAGTGACGTAATCGAGCTTTACCACGTCCAGCACGGAGGCGCGGACATAGCGGACGAGCGCCGCCCCCTGAAACAGCCCGAGCACCGCAACGGGCATGATGGACTGAAGAATGTTCTGCCACAGCCACTCGAACCCGTGGGACGACAGGTTTGCCCGGAACACGAACGGCAACCAGTGCAGCTGGATGCTGAACAGCAGGATCAGCAGAAGACCGGTGAAGAATGTCGGCAGGGAAAATCCGACAAAAGCCAGCGTATTTGCAACCTGGTCGAACAGTGAATAGGGACGGGTGCCGGCGAGGACGCCGACCGGGACTGCCACAAGGATGGCCAGAACTTCGGCGGAGCCCAGGATGATCAAGGTGATCGGAAGGCGCTGCAGAATCAGGGTCGCCACATCCATCCGGCTGGCAAAGGAAAAGCCCCAGTCGCCATGCAGCATAGCGGAGAGCCAATGGATGTATCGCAGCCAGACCGGGTCATCGAGGCCGAATTTCGCCCGCAGCGAGGCGACGACTGCCGGGGGCACATTCGGGTTGGTCAGCAGCTCGCCAAACGGGTCGCCCGGAGCGAGCGCGAGGATCGTGTATAGGATGACACTGATTCCGAGCAGGCTCGGGATGGCGATGCAAATGCGCCGCAGCAGGTAGGCCCGCGACATTCCTTGTTTACGATCTTACCTCCATGTACCAGTCAGGCAGATCCCACGTGTCGTTGTCCCAGCCGCTAAGCGGTGCGTGAAGTCCATTGATCGCCGCGCTGACCCCTTTGCGGAATATGATCGGGATTACCACCACGTCGTTCACGACCATGTCGTTGAGCTGGATGAACTGCGCCGCTCGCTTCACCGTGTCCAGTTCGCTGGTGGTCTCGGCATAGATCTTGTCATATTCGGGGTTACGCCACCTTGTGATGTTGCGTCCCTGCCACTTGTTGGCTTTGCTGGCGACCTCGGACGACAGGAACAACTGCATCCATATTCCGGGGTCCGGCTGGGTCGGACCTGTCGTATACATCTGGATGTCGGCGTAGAATTTCGGATAGGTATCGTCGTTGCCGGTATCCGAGGAGAAGAAGACCGATGAAAGCACTGCCTTCAGCCTGAGCTCGATGCCGGCTTTGCGGCAGGACTGCTTGATGATCTCCTGCGTCTCCTGCCGGGATTGATTGATCGATGTCTGGTACAACCAGCTCAGTTTCCTGCCGTCTTTCTGGCGGATGCCGCCGGGTCCGGGGGTCCAGCCGTTCTTTTCAAGCAGGGCTGTTGCCTTCTGGATGTTATATTCCCACTTCGTATTCCTGGAGACGAAGCGCGGCGGACCGTTAAGGAAATTGGCGGTGGCAGACCCGGTCCGGCCGTAAATATATTTCTGAACTCCGCCACGGTCAACGAGCAGCGACAGTGCCTGCCGTACCGCCGGGTCACTCAGTGTGGGATTTGTGGTCGTGATGCTGGAGCGTTCGCCGTCCACTTCCTTATTGGGATCGGTAAAGTTTATTTGTATGTGTTCGATATTGCCGCCCTCCACGAAATTGACGTGGCCCTTGCCGGCGGCCTCCATTTTTTTCAGCAGCTCGTCCTCGACCTGCAGGTTCCAGGCGAAATCATGCTCTCCGGTCTCCAGCACAGCCCGGGCGGCCGATGTCGCATCGCCACCGCCCTTCATGTCCACCGCATCAAAGAACGGACGGTTGGGCTGGTGGTAATCCGTGTTTATAACACCCTGCACCAGGTCGCCGGGCGTGAAACTCTTGAACTTGTACGGGCCTGTGCCGACCGGCTGAAGATTGTACGGGGCCTCGCGCGATTTCGAGCCTATATACTGTTCGAACAGATGTTTGGGTATGATGCATCCGTTGGCGCTGACGAACGGATCCGCCCAGAAGGGCGTCGGCTTCGGGAATGTAATCTTTATTGTAAACTGATCAATCTTGTCCACCTGGATGTTGTTGTAGCTGCCGGAGGTCACCGCCGCAGTTCCAGGGTCGCGCGCGAACTGCCAGTTGAACACCACATCATCGGCGGTGAATGGCTGGCCATCGTGCCACCTTACGCCCTGCTTAAGCTTCCACGTGACTGATTTGCCGTCCTCGGCCAGTCCGCCGTTGTCCAGGCTCGGGATCTCGGCCGCGAGGACCGCCTTGAGGTTTCCCTCGCTGTCCCATGCGGCGAGCGGTTCGTAGAACAGGCGCGATCCATCCTGGTCCTTGGTGCCGACCGCGAAATGGGGATTGAGCAGGGTCGGCGCCTGCCACCACAGTAGCTTCAGCGTCCCGCCGCCGCCGCGTTTCGCCGGCTTGTAGTCGAAGGCTGGCTCGGCCATGGCGACGCCGCCGATCGCCAGCAGCTGGTTCGCCATCGGAGCTGTCAACCCGAGTACCGCCATCCGCCGGATAAAGCCACGCCGCGACAGCCCTCCTTCCCTCACGCGGGCGATCATACGGTGAAGCGTGGTTCCATCCATTTCGTAGCCCCCTGTAAGTCCTGTTGGACCAGGGTTCACGCGCATCCCGCCGCGGGCGGTGCCGAACCGTGATCAGTTCGGAAACTATAGGCCGCTATGCGGAGCGGTCAATGCTCCGCCGCGCTATCCGTGCCGTTTGGTGGGGCGGCGTATCGACTGAAGAACCGGTCTGGACATTGCCGGTCTGGACATTGAAGATACCGAACCACCATGATGCGCGTCAGCATGTGGCTGAAAGGGGAAGGGATGGATTTCATCGAACAATGGTTCGGGGTTTCGCCCGATGGTGGGGATGGCTCGCTGGAGGTGCTCTGGATCGCGGCCATCGTCATTGCTGCGCTGGCAGTCTTTTTCCGGCGCCGGCTGATTGCCTGGTTATCGGCCCGGCTGTTCAGGGATCGCTGAGCGGCACGCGTCAAAGGCACGTGGAACGCGGGCTGTTCGGCGCCAATCTGAAGCTGACGCCGTATTGGTGGGATACCCTGCCGCGGAGGCCGTTGCCCCCGTCGGCCCTTCCGCCCAGCGCTGATGTTGTCGTAATCGGGTCCGGCTACACCGGCTTGAGCGCGGCACTGCAGCTCGCACGTGGGGGCCGGGCGACCGTCATTCTCGACGCCGAGGACCCCGGCTGGGGATGCAGCACGCGCAATGGCGGGCAGATATCAAGCAGCATCAAGCCAGATTACGCGGAGCTTACACGCCGCCACGGCCCAGGCACTGCCGCCGGAATCATCAGGGAAGGGCAGAGTTCGCTCGCGTGGGTTGCCGATTTCGTAGCCGCCGAATCGATTGCCTGCGATTTCCGGGTCGCCGGACGATTTCATGCCGCCCACGCTGCGCCGCGCTACGAAGCGCTGGCACGTCGTCTGTCGGCACAACCTAAAGAACTTTCCATGGAGTGGCACATGGTTCCCCGCACCGAGCAGCGGCGTGAACTGGGCAGTGACGCATATTTCGGCGGCGTGCTGTTTCCCCGCCACGCATCTCTCAACCCTGCGCTGTTCCATGCTGGGTTGCTGGATCGGGTCGCCGCATCCGGAGCACGGATCGTTCCGAACTGCGCAGCCAGCGCCATCCACAAGGATGCTGACAGCCTGATCGTGGAAACGGCGCGTGGCCGGATCACAGCCCGGAACGTTGTCGCCGCAACGAACGGCTACACCGGCGCCCTGACATCCTGGCTGCGGCGCCGTGTCATCCCCATCGGCAGCTACATCATTACAACCGAGCCGATCCCGCGCGAGTTGATGGATCGGCTTATGCCCAAGGGCCGAATCGTCAGCGACACGCGGAAAGTGGTTTACTACTACCGGGCTTCTCCGGACGGTCAGCGCATCCTGTTCGGCGGACGGGTGTCGCATAACGAAACCGATCCGAGGAGGAGCGGGCCGCGGCTGCATTCCGAAATGACGCGGATATTTCCGGAACTCGCGAATATCCAAATAAGCCACTCCTGGGCGGGGTTCGTTGCCTACACATTCGACGAGCTGATGCATATCGGCGTGCATGAGGGCGTCCACTACGCCATGGGCTATTGCGGATCGGGCGTCGGGATGGCCGGCTATCTCGGCATGCGGCTCGGCCAGCAGGTACTGGGCCGGCCGGAAGGAAAGACGGCTTTCGATGGCCTGCCGTTTCCGACGCGGCCATTCTACACCGGCAATCCTTGGTTCCTTGCGCCTTCCATCATGTATTATCGTTGGGCTGACCGTCGCGAGTAGGCGGCGACTTTCTTTCTCGCCCGCCAAGCAACTGCGCGCAGACCAGCAGCAACGACGAGATTGCGATCATGACCGTGGAGATGGATGCGATCACTGGATCGATCTGATCCCGCAGGGGGTTGAACATGTCGCGCGTGAGCGTCGCGTTGGCTCCGCCTGAAACGACAAGGCGATAACAACCTCGTCGAAGCCGGTCAGGAAGAACAGGCCCGCGGCCGCCAGACGCGTGCGGCCGTGCCGGAGCCGCTGCACACGAGGTCCCAGGTCACGGCGCCGGATTTTCCCCGCATCCGAAGCTCGGCCAGGCCGGAGTAGGTTTCCTTCTTCACGGCAATGCCGAGCGCCTTGCGGCGGGCTGGAAGGGGGCCTTGCTCCGGGCGCCCTGGTAGGACCCGCCCCAGGAAAACGACCGTCAGTTGTTTGGTCTGGGCGGCGGCCCGTGCGGCCGGCAGGGCTGCGGCGGCGATCCTGCGAGGCGCCTTACAATTTTGACCCCTCCCCCTTCCGCAACGGCCCCGGAACGGCGGGGAGTTCACGTGACGAGGATGGCGCGGATGTCGTTGACGTTGGTCAGGGTGGGGCCGGTGCGGATCAGGTCGCCGAGGCTGTCGAACAGGGTGTAGCTGTTGTGCGCGGCCAGGGTGCCGCGGGGATCGAGGCCGGCGGCCCGGGCGCGGGCCAGCGTGTCGGGGGTGATGATGGCACCGGCGGCGTCCTCGGTGCCATCGATGCCATCTGTATCGCCGGCGATCGCCCAGATTCCCCGGGCGCCGGCCAGGGCAACGGCGAGGCCAAGAAGGAATTCGGTGTTGCGGCCGCCTTTTCCGGCCGTGCCGCGGCCGATGGTGACGGTGGTTTCGCCGCCTGAGAGCAGGACCGCGGGCGGCTTGGCGGGGTGGCCGTGGGTGCGGATGGCGCGGGCGATGCCGGCCATGACTGTGCCGGTTTCGCGGGCCTCGCCTTCCAGGGCATCGCCGAGGATGACCGGGGTCAGGCCCTGCGCCTGGGCGGCTTCGGCGACCCGGAACAGCGACATTATGGGAGTGGCGATCAGGCGGAACTCGGTGTTGGGAAGGCTACCGGGCTTGGGGGTTTCGTCCGCCGCTGTTTGCAGGTGGGTCTGGATGTGTGGCGGGGTCTCGATGGCGTAGCGCGCGAGGATTTCCCGGGCATCGGCAAAGGTGGTGGGATCCGCGACGGTGGGGCCGGAGGCGATCACGGCGGGATCGTCGCCGGGGACGTCGCTGATGGCGAGGGTGACGACCCGGGCGGGAGCGGCCGCGGCGGCTAGGCGGCCGCCCTTAAAGCCGGAGAGGTGCTTCCGGACGCAGTTCATCTCCGCGATGTTGGCCCCGGAGGCGAGCAGGGCGCGGTTGATGGACTGCTTGTCCTCCAGGGTGAGGCCGGGGGCTGGAAGGGCACAGAGGGCGGAGCCGCCGCCGGAGATCAGCGCGAGGACGAGGTCGTTGGGCGTGAGGTTCCGGACCCGATCGAGCAGGCGGCGGGCGCCGACTTCGGAGTTGGCGTCGGGGACGGGGTGGGAGGCCTCGATGACCTCGATATGGCGGGTCGGGAAGGCGTGGCCATAGCGGGTGACGACGGTGCCGGTGAGGGGGATGTCCGGCCAGGCTTCTTCGAGGGCGGCGGCCATGACGGCGGCGGATTTGCCAGTACCGACGACCATGCAGCGGCCGGTTGGCCTGGGCGGGAGGTGGGCGGGGAGAACGGCTCGGGGATCGGCGGCCTGGACGGCTGTATCGAACAGGGTGCGAAGGAGCTGACGGGCGTGCGCATCGGTCCATTGCATGGGGCGGAGTATGGCGGAGCGGGGGGCGGCGCGCCATGTTTTGGGAACGTGGTGGTGGAGGGTTCGGGATGGTTGAGATGGACCAGGGAACGCGGACGGAGCTGGAAGCTGCGGCTTTCCGGCGGCTGGTAGAGCATTTGCGGGAGCGGACCGATGTGCAGAACCTCGATCTGATGAATTTGGCGGGGTTCTGCCGGAACTGCCTTAGCCGATGGTACCGGGAAGCGGCGGAGGACAAGGGGATCGGGCTGAGCGACCCGGATGCCCGGGAGATCGTGTACGGGATGCCTTACAAGGAGTGGCAGGCGAAGTATCAGAAGTAGGGGGTTTTTGCCTGATTGACCGCAACTCGGCCGGGTCGGTATCAGCGCCGCCCTTACGACCGAAGGGGGCCGAGATGGCACTGGATGCTCTGGAGAACGACAAGCCGGCGACGGGGGGGATTGCGGGGGACCGGCTGCGGAGCATCGTGGATCGGATCGAGCGGCTGGAGGAGGAGCGGAGGGCTCTGGCCGGGGACATCAAGGACATTTACGCCGAGGCGAAGTCGGCCGGATTTGATGTGAAGGTGCTGCGGCAGTTAATTCGCATTCGCAAGGAGGAGCCCGCGGAAGTGGAGGAGCAGGAGACGCTGCTGGACGTGTACCGGCGGGCTTTGGGGATGTAGGGTCGTACAAACCGGCGGTTTGGCGGGGTTGGAATTGTACCGAACGGCGTTTTTGGTCGACGCGGTTGGTACCGAACGGGGTTTTGGGCGGCTGCGATGTGTACCAATCGGCGTTTTGAGGCCGGCCGATGTGTACGCTTTGCAGAAACGTTGCGCCTTCGATTTGCCCTGCGCGGAGGGCGGCGGCGGATGGGAAATATAAATAGTCGAGAAAGATTTCTATCCGATTAACGGCCGGGCGCCTGTCAGTGGCCTGAGTTGCCGCCGGCCGCGCCCGTCGGCGGACCGGCGAGGGGCATGCCGCCAGTGGTCTGAGAGCCGTAATAGTCGTTGATTGGCGCGGCCTCCTGATCCGTGCCGGCGAAGATGGAACCGGCGCAGGCGGAGAGAAGCGAGGCCAGGGCCATGCCGGCCGCGAAGGCTGCAATGCGGCAAGCCGGCTTATAAGGTTGCTTTTTCAACTGATGTCACCCACGCCCGTCCGATGCAGGTTGTCGGCGGGGCGACGTTAGATGTCAAGTGCGCCGGCACGATGTTTTTCCTGCAACTTTTTTCGTCGAGTTCCGGCCGGGGGGCGCACCGCGCCCAATGTTCTGCTGATCCTCGCTGGAATGGGTTACTCCGATACCAGCCCGTATGGCGGAGAGATTTTCACGCCGAACATCGCACGGCTGCCAACCAGGGTATGATGCTGACGAATTTCCACGTGGCGGCATATTGTGCGCGCCGAAATGGGATGGCGCCGGCGGCTTGCTGTCCTTCATACTCGCTTGCTCCGCATGCATTTTGTGCTCAGATAGCGGCCCAGGTGAAAGTCGGCGAGGCCGTTGCGATTGGCCGGGAACAGAGGCTCGGGGAGCGGGATACGGGATGAGTTCGCGCTGCGGGGGTTTTTTCGGCTTGCCTGATGCTTCACGCGGTGTGGCCCGGTGTGCTGCATGCGGCGACGCCGGCCTCCGCCGCAACAAGCAGACCGCCACGGCGGAAGGCTTCAACACGGAGCAACTCGACGCATTGCTGGCGCCGATCGCGCTTTATCCGGATGAGCTGCTCACGCAGATTCTGATGGCCTCGACGTTTCCGTTGCAGGTCGTGGAGGCTGGGCGCTGGGCGGATTAGCCCGCCAACAAAAACCTTACCGGCGATGCGCTGACTAAGGCTCTGGCGAGCCAGAACTGGGATCCGAGCGTGAAATCGCTGGTGCCGTTCCCGCAGGTTATGGCGATGATGAATGCCAATCTGGATTGGATGCAGCAGGTTGGTTACGCGTTTGCCGACCAGCAGGCGGCGGTGCTTGATTCGGTACAGCGGTTACGGCGGCAGGCGCAGGACAAGGGTCATTTGCAGTCCACGCCGCAGCAGGTTGTCGGTCTTGAGGAGGATGCGATCACGATTGCACCGGCGCAGCCGGATGTCGTGTACGTGCCGAGCTACAATCCGGCGGATGTTTACGGTGAGTGGCCGTATCCAAGTTATCCGCCGGTGTATCTGCCGCCGCCAGCTGGCTATGTTGTCGGGACCGCCCTGGCAATGGGGCTGGCGTTCGGGGCGGGGGTGGCGGTTACGGCGGGGTTGTGGAACTGGGCGAGGCCGGCATGGGGCAGCGGTTACGTCAATGTCAACGTTAATCGTTACAATAACATCAATGTCAACCGGGCGGCGGTCCACTCAAATGTCTGGCAGGCCAATCGCGCCGGCGGGCGGCCGGCGGGTCTGGCGCGCGCGCCCGTGGGACCGGTTGGTGCGCCCGCTCGGCGTGGCGGATTGCCGGCGGGGGCGATCGGACGACAGCAGGTTTCGGTGCCGAGGAGTGCGGTGACGCTACCATCCCGTGCCTCTGGTGCGGCTGGGGGCGCGGTAAATCGCCCTGGCGGCGGACAGGTCGCCAACCGGGCGAATCTGGCGAACCGGCCTGCGGTTTCTAATCGGCCAAATCTGCCGAATGCGAGGAATTGTCCGAATATTCCGGGTGCGAGCGGACAATTCAGCCGCCCGGCGTCCTCCAATTTTTCGCGTCCGCAGGGCGCATTCTCCGGCATGGGTGAAGGGCGCCAGGCCGCGCAATTTGGGCAACGCGGCGCGCAGAGCCGTTCGTTTGGCCAGCTCCCGCACACTGGCGGCGGCGGTGTCGGCGGGCGTGGTGGCGGTGGTGGCGGACACGCCGCACGCGGCGGCGGTGGCGGGCGATTCCACAGATAGTCACAGGAGAGATCGGATGGGCCGCTCGGCCCGCTGTTTGCCGCCGCGCAGGAGCAAGGTTATCCGGGTGAAGTAGTAAGCGGCCGACCGATCCCTTACCAGGGTTATTATTTTCGGGTGCTGCGGGCGCAGGGGTCGGATGCGTCCGGGGGCGAGGTGAATTATGTACGGAATGGGCGGATGATGGAGGGTTTCGCGCTGCTCGCATGGCCAGCGAGTTATGGGACTTCCGGCATCATGAGTTTCGAGGTGAATTCGGGATGGCGTGGTGTTTCAGAAGGATCTGGGGCCCGACACGAGCCGCATCGCCGGGACGATCACGCGGTTCGACCCGGACCTCAGCTGGGCGCGGGTTGAGCTGTCCGAGCAGTGAGCGGGGCCGGTGCGGGGCGAAGCAGTGCGGCAAGCACCAGCATGACGATAACTGCAAGGGATATTATCGTAAATCCGTCGCGGTATGATAATACACTCGCCTGGTTGCGGACTGTGAGAGCCAGCAACGACGCCCCTCTTGCGGAGGCTTCCGTCAGCCCATCGGATCGCGCGAGAACAGCGTTACTATAAGCGGCAAGTCTGTCGGTGGGGCCGGAGCCGCCGGTCAGCACGTGCAGGCCGAGCAGGTTGGAGTCGATCTGCTCGCGGACGCGCACGTAGGTTTGCATGAAGGCATTGCCGAACTCGCCCCCAAGAAGGCGCGCGGTCTGGAGCACGACGCCGAACGTCAGGGCGTCGGCGGGTCGCAGATGGCGGACGGCGAACAGCACGAGGGCGATCAATGCGGCCGATTGGCCGAAAGCCTGCAGGATTTGAGATGGAAGAAAATCGTCGGTGGCCCAATCATGGGTGATATTCGACGCCAGCAAGCAGGCGATTCCGACCGAGAAAAGTCCTACCGCCAGCACTATGCGAGGATCGATCACGCGGAGAAGCCGCGCAATGAGGGGCGCCAGAAGAAATTGCGGGATGGCGATCCATAGCAACACCTTGCCGACCTCCAGCGAGCGGAAATTCTGGATGGTGGTGAGGTATTGCGGGATGAGATAGCTGGTTGACAGGATGATGAACCGGTAGAGTACCAGGATCGACATCAGCAGCAGGATGTTACGTTGCAAAAGGAAGCGTGGGTTGATCCACGGATGTTCGGCAAACATCACCTGCGCCACGAATGCGGTGAGGAGAATCGCTGCGCCCAGCAAAAGGCCGGTGATCACGCCGGAATTCAGCCAGTCGAGCCGATTGCCCTGATCGAGCGCGGCATAGAGCATCGAGAATCCGGCGGAAGCGTAAAACATTCCCCACCAGTCCGCGGTGCGCAGCGCCCGCCAATTCACCGGCGCCCGCGGCATGCCGAAATGGATGCAAGCGAGCATCGGCAAGGCGAGGATTGCTCCCTGCCAGAATATCCATTGCCAGGACAGATGATCGAGATACCAGCCTTCCAGGGATGCCGGGACGTTCAGTGAGAGCTCCAAATTGAGGCCGTAAGCCGCGATACCATAGGGCCACAGATCCGGCGTCAGGCTTTGCAGGACGAAGCCGATGGTGAGAGGGATGAAGGTGCGGGAGCTGAGACCGCCGATGGCCTGCCCGATCAGCACGGCGGGCAGGCCAGGCGAAAGCGGTATGAGGGCCGAGGTCAGTGCAAAGATGCTGGCCGAAACCATCAGGACCCGGCGCGGTCCGAAGACGAGGCCCAGCCACGCGGCAAGTGGTCCGATGCACATTTGCCCGACGGTCGAGGCGGTTGTGATCCAGGCGCCCTCGTCGAAGCCGGCGTGCACTGCTCCACGAAGATCGGCGAGTCCGAAAGTCGTGATACGGCCGTAGAGCGTTGAGATCACCGCCCCGAGAAGGACCGCGGCAATTCCGGCGAAGGGGCGGGGACAGGCGGGAGCAGGCAGTGCGTCGTGATGGGCGGCCGGGGCGAGGCGTGCGAGGGTAACGCTCACTGCAGGGCGTTTCCGGGCTGAGTGTTTCCGGTCTGGGTGTTTCGGGACTGGGCGTTTGCTGGACCTTTCCGGTCGGTATGAATTGTCGTTTCGACCGACATGCCCGGACGCAGGCGATCGCCGAGGCCGCCGCTGTCATCGAGCGCAATCCTTACCGGAACTCGTTGCACGACCTTGGTGAAGTTTCCTGTGGCGTTATCCGGGGGCAGCAGCGCGAACTGCGATCCGGTAGCGGGCGACCAGGAGGCGACGTGACCGTGCAGAACGATGCTGGGAAAGGTGTCGATCCTGATCTCGGCCGGCTGGCCGAGGCGCAGGTTTGTCAGTTGCGTTTCCTTGTAATCGGCAATGACATAGAGATGCGCGAGCGGGACTACGGAAATCACCTGCGTGCCGATCCCCACGTACTGGCCGGGATAGACGCGCCGCTGACCGATCAGACCATCGGCGGGGGTAGCGATGCGCGTGTAACCGAGATTGATTTGCGCGAGATCACGCATTGCCTGTGCGGCTTCGAGGTTAGCGGCGAGCTGCGCCTTTTGCGTATGCTGCACGTCAAGTTGGCGCTGGGTGGCGGCGAGTGCCGCAGCAGCCCCGATCACCTGTGCATCCGCTAATTTCGCCGCGGCGTCTGCCTGTTCGACGGCTTGTTGGGTGCCGACGACCTTGGTTGCGAGCAGCTTGTGCTGGCGATCAGCCTCCAGATGGTTACGCCAGGCGGTGGCGCGGTTTCCTTCGAGCTGGGCTTCGGCAGCGGCGATATTGGCGGATTGCAACAATTCCTGAGATTTCAGGTTGGCAATGGCGGCCTGCGCCGCGGCGACATTGGCCTGTGCCTGGGCAAGCTGTGCGCGGAATGGGGCATCATCGATGCGTGCAAGCAGCTGGCCAGCTTTTACTGGTTCGAAGTCGGTAACCAGCACGTCGCTGATGCGTCCCGCGACCTGGGCGGATAGCGGTGTGAGATCGGCCTGCACTGTCGCGTCATCGGTCCATTGCGGGCCTGAGGCCCCGACCCACCGGTTCCAATTGATCATAACGATGGCGGCCAGTGCGCTGGCCAAAATGAGCGCGAGAACCCGGGGCATCAGGGCGAGGACACGGCCGGCACCGTGCCAGGGCCGGACGGAGTTGGCGTCCTTACGTGCGGTATCGATCGTGTCGCTCATCTGCCCTCCGGCGAAGGAGGTGGAGTCTTCTCGCCGAGGCGCCAGAAGGCAAGCGGGTGGGAAGCGCGCTGCCGGATGGCGGATCGTGCGCTTATACCAGCCGGCCGAGAGTTTGACTCTTGGGTATATGATCGGCCGGCTGGTATCCTAATGATTTCGCGCGCGGCCGCCCCACCAACCGGGGGTTCCCAACGCGCAAGCGCGTTGGGGGCCCGACCGCGCGCATACCAGTCGGCCATTCGGCCGCCTGGTATTAGTTGCGAACGATCATGCGGTTGTTGCGGGCGGTCCTGCGGTGCGATAGCGCAGGGCGCGAAGCGCAGCTTCGGGCTCCCGCGCGATGATTGTCATCAGCGCGACGGTGCTGGGATCCATGGCGACGCGGTTCTGCTCCCAGTTGCGCAGGGTGGCGACGGGGATGCGGAGGGCCTTGGCGAATTCGGTCTGTGTCATGGCGAGGCGCTTGCGGATGTACCAGGGGGAGATGATGTCTTCGTCGTGGATTTCTTCGTCGGGATCTTCGCCATCCTCGATCATATACCGGCGGATGTCCTCTTCCGTGGTTGCGTCGAGTTTGGCGTAGTCGACGTCCGGCTCGCTTGCGAGTATCTGTTCAAGGGTCATTCGCGTGATAGCCACTGGCGTCTTTCCTTCCGGTTAGCTGGTCTGGCGGAGATGATACGGCATGTCTCGCCTCGTTTCGTGTACACCACCGCGAGAATACGACCGTTTACCTCTCCGATGGCGCGGATTCGGTCTTCGCCGTAATCACGTCTCAGATCAGGCTGCTCGATCGTAAGACCATCAAACAATCTGCTAGCAAACCTAAAATCGAAACCTCGACTGAGGCGGGTGGCACTACTTTTGGCCTCGTCCCAATCGAAATCCATTCGGCAATATACGCTACCAGCGTAGCTCTTTCAACTCCCCGTCATCGCGCCAGCGGGCGGTATTTTATCCGGTGCGGCTCGGTGGCATCGGCGCCGAGACGACGGCGCTTGTCCTCCTCGTACGCCTGGAAGTTGCCTTCGAACCATTCCACGTGGCTGTCGCCTTCGAAGGCGAGGATGTGGGTTGCCAGCCGGTCGAGGAACCAGCGGTCGTGGCTGATGATGACCGCGCAGCCGGCGAATTCCATCAGCGCCTCCTCCAAGGCACGCAGCGTATCGACATCGAGGTCGTTGGTGGGTTCATCGAGCAGGATGACGTTGTGTTCGGATTTGAGCATCTTGGCGAGATGGACGCGGTTGCGCTCTCCGCCTGACAGGATGCCGACCTTTTTCTGCTGATCCGGACCCTTGAAGTTGAAGGCGCCGACATATGCGCGGGACTGCATGGCGCGCTTGCCGAGATAGATCACTTCCTCGCCGCCGCTGATCTCCTGCCAGACGGTTTTGTCGGCATGAAGGCTTTCGCGGGACTGGTCCACGTAACCGAGCTTGACGGTTTCGCCGACGCGCAAACTGCCTGCATCGGGTTTTTCCTGGTCGATGATCATACGGAACAGCGTGGTCTTGCCGGCGCCGTTGGGTCCGATGATGCCGACGATGCCGCCGGGTGGCAACTTGAAGCTGAGATCTTCGACAAGAAGATTGTTGCCGTATCCTTTGCGAAGCTCTTCCGCCTCGATCACGACGTTGCCCAGGCGGGGTCCAGGCGGGATGACGATTTCGGCAGCGCTGGTTGCGCGTTCCTGAGATGCCATGAGCATTTCCTCATAGCGCTGGATGCGGGCGCGACTTTTCGTCTGGCGGGCGCGCGGCGAGGCGGCGATCCAATCCTGTTCCTCGGCCAGGGCGCGCTGGCGGGCGCTTTCTTCCTTTTCCTCCTGCGCGAGCCGCTTGCGCTTCTGTTCGAGCCAGGCGGAGTAGTTCCCCTCGTAAGGATAGCCGCGGCCTCGCTCGATTTCGAGAATCCAGCCGGTGACGTTGTCGAGGAAGTAGCGGTCATGGGTGACCAGCATGATCGTGCCGGGATAGTCGCGCAGCGTGCGTTCCAGCCAGGCGACGCTTTCGGCGTCCAGATGGTTGGTTGGTTCGTCGAGCAGCAGCAGGTCGGGCTTTTCCAGAAGCAAGCGGCAGAGGGCGACGCGGCGGCGTTCCCCGCCGGAAAGGGTGGTGACGCTGGCCTCGGCGGGAGGGCAGCGCAAGGCGTCGAGGGCGATTTCGATCTGCCGATCGAGTTCCCACCCGTTGCCGGCGTCGATCTTCGCCTGCAGGTCGGCCTGCTCGGCGAGAAGATCGTTCATCTCCTCATCACTCATTGGTTCGGCGAATTTGTTGGAGATTTCGTTGAAGCGGTCGAGCGCGGCTTTCACGTCGGCGAAGGCGACCTCGACGTTTTCGCCGACGGTCTTCTCGGGGTCGAGCTGCGGCTCCTGGGACAGATAGCCGACGCGGACGCCGTCCGCGGCCCAGGCCTCACCGCCGTACTCGGTCTCGATCCCGGCCATGATCTTGAGCAGGGTGGATTTGCCGGCGCCGTTGACGCCGAGGACGCCGATCTTGGCGCCCGGAAGGAAGGAGAGGGTGATGCCTTTGAAGACCTCGCGCCCGCCCGGGAAGGACTTGGTGAGGTCTTTCATGACGTAAACGTACTGGTAGCTGGGCACGCGGCGGCTCCTGGGCTGTCGGGGAGGCGGTTTATGTGGCGATGCCCTGGCCTACAACCAAGCCGGGGCGCGATTGCAGCCATGGCGCGCATAGTAGCTGCCCATGCTAGTGTCCCGAATCGGAAGTTGTGTTTTCTGTGGCCTGCTTATCCCTTCGTCCACTGCAGAGTGCGGCGAACTTCGGGGGCAGGACACCAGCGTAGATGAGGGGCGAGCAGGAGGAGTGGGATGGACATCAGGCATGTCGTTGTTTTGATGCTGGAGAATCGCTCCTTCGATTCGATGCTCGGCATGCTGTATCCGAGCGATGGCGAATTCGACGGCCTGACCGGGACCGAGACGAACACCTGGCATAAGCCGGACGGCACGCAGCAGGTCATCCCGATCTGGAGATCGCCGGAACTAACCACGCAGAATTTGTGCATCCCCGATCCCGATCCGGGCGAGCTGTTCACTGACATTCACATGCAGATCCATGGGCTGAATCCCGATGGCACGGCGAACCAGGATGGCCCGACGATGGGCGGGTTCGTGGACAACTATATGCGCCAGCCGGTGACCACTCCGGCGGCTGATCCGGCGGCTGTCATGCACTATTTCACGCCGGACCAGGTGCCGGTGTTCAGTCAGCTTGCGCGGGCGTTCGGTGTTTCGGACCGATGGTTCGCCTCGGCACCGTGCCAGACCTGGCCGAACCGGTTTTTCGCGCACTGCGCCACGGCCGGCGGGTATGTGAACAACTCGCCGACGCATTTCCCGTATCTGATGGAGACGGTGTTCAACCGGCTGTCGGGCGCCGGGACGACCTGGCGCATTTACTTCCAGGATATTCCGCAGACCAGCACGCTTTCGAAGTTATGGCTATATGCGGATCACTTCGCCGACTTTCACCTGAGTTTCGCCACGGATGCCGCGAACGGGAATCTGCCAGCCTATAGCTTTATCGAGCCGCGCTATTTTGCCGACGCGGTGCTTAATACGATGCCCGATGACCAGCATCCGCCGCACGATGTTGCGTATGGCGAGGCGCTGATTGCGACGGTGTACAATGCGGTGCGTAGCGGCCCGGGGTGGAGCAACACGCTGCTGATCATCACGTATGACGAGCATGGCGGCTGCTACGACCATGTGATTCCGCCGCCGGCCTCGCCGCCGGGCGGACCGTATCCGGACACATTCGGGTTCGACTATTTCGGCGTGCGCGTGCCTGCGGTGATCATTTCGCCGCATGTGGCGGCGGGCAGCATCCTGCGGCCGTCGGGCCTGGTTCCGTTCGATCACACCTCGATCATTGCGACACTGCGCAGGCTGTTTTCGTTCAATCCGCTGACGGCGCGCGACGCGGCCGCCCCCGACCTGCTGGAGGTGCTAAATCCGGAAGTCGTCAATAATGGGCTTGATTTTGTCACGGCGGCGGCGCCACCGCCGGCACCGGCGCAAGTTGCTCGGTTCGCGGCCAGGCCGCCCAATGACATGCAAAGAAGCCTGAGCACGGCCGCCCTGCACCTGCCGACGGCCGGGGCGAATACTGATACGCATAACCAACGTTTGCAGTCGGTTCCGGACACCCCGGCGCAACACGCCACGGCGGGAGAGGCGGCCGCTGCGGTCGTCCCGCACATGCGCGCGTTTCTGGGGCGGTAGCGGCGATGGCGCTTAGTCATGACCATGGGCACGGGCTCGGACATGGGGGCGGACATGCGAGCGGACATGCGAGCGGACATGGGGGCGGGCATGGGCACCATCACGCGGCGGGGGATTTCGGCCGGGCGTTCGCGATCGGGGTCGCGCTGAACGCGGCTTATGTGGTGGCGGAAGCATTCTGGGGCGTTTCGGTTCACTCGGTGGCCCTGCTGGCGGATGCGGGGCACAACCTGGGGGATGTGATCGGTCTATTGGGGGCCTGGGCGGCGGCGACACTGAGCCGGCGAGGACCCAGCAACCTGTACACCTACGGGCTGCGCCGTTCGTCGATACTCGCTGCGCTAGCGAATGCGATCATTCTGCTGGTGGTGACTGGGGGTATTGCCTGGGAGGCGATACAGCGGCTGATAACGCCGGAACCGGCGGGCGGGCTGACGATCATGGTGGTTGCGATTGCCGGGGTCTTTGTCAACGGCGTCACGGCGTTGCTGTTCATGACGGGCCGGAAGGGCGACCTGAACATCAAGGCGGCGTTCATGCACATGGCGGCGGATGCGTCGCTGGCGCTCGGCGTGGCGGTGGCGGGTGCGGTGATCATGGTGACTGGCTGGCTTTGGGTTGATCCGGCCGTGAGCCTGGCGATCAGCTTAGTCGTTGTCGCGGGGACATGGGGATTGCTGCGGGATTCAGTGAACTTCTCGCTGGATGCGGTTCCGCCGGGAATAGAGCAGGAGGAGGTTTGCCGGTATTTGCGGTCGTTGCCGGGGGTATCGGAGGTGCATGATCTGCACATCTGGGGAATGAGCACGACGGAGACGGCATTGACGGCGCATCTGGTGCGTGCCGATCCGCGGCAGGACGATGATTTGTTGCATGAGATAACGTTTCACGTTCGGGAGCGGTACGGGATCGGGCACGCCACGGTGCAGTTCGAGACGCCCGAGCGTGCCGGCGCGTGCGAATTGCGGCCGGATCACGTCGTGTAGGGAATGTCCGGGTGGGGGATCTCCGGGTATAGGGATCTCCGGCGCTCATTTCCGTTACCTCGCGTGAAGCTGATCTTTGTGGACAGAAACTTGCATTTAGTCCTGACGCTTCGGGAACGTGTCAAAGTGCGGGACAATATCCATGCAAGCGAATCATGTACTCCGGCTGGCGTTGCTCAGTGCGACGCTTTGCGCCGGTCCGGCGCTCGCCCAGCAGAACAGCCCACCGCCACCGGCCAATTCCGGGGCCAGCTCGGCGGCGAGCAACGGCGCTTCGTCGTCCAACAATGCGGCCCCGAGCACGTCCGCGAACAACAACACTGCGAACCCCGCGGCGATGGGCTCGGGCCCGGCGGCGATGGGGACCAAGGGCACGAACACGGCCAATACCGCAAACACCAACGCAGCCGCACCTGGCGCTGCCACGCCTGCGGTGGCTCCGCCGGCCACCACCGCGGCGCAGCCTGCTCCGGCGGCGGAGGCGAACAACAATAACAACGGTCCATCGGGATCGCTGCAGAAGTACGACAATGAGTGGCGGAGCAGCAAAGTTATTGGTGCGACCGTGTTCAACAGCAGTGGCCAGGACATCGGCTCGATCGACGACCTGCTGATGGGTGATGACGGCAAGATCGACAAGGCGGTGATCTCGACGGGCGGCGGCGTGCTTGGAATCGGCGCGAAGCTGGTTGCCGTGCCGTTCGATCAGCTCAAGTTCGAGCCGAGTGTCGGGAACAATGGCAGCGTGCTGAAGGCGACCGAAGCGCCCGCGAATGGCGGAGCGAACGGGAGCAATGCGAACGCGACAGTAGCGGCGAACAATGCCGGCGCCGCGAACGAGACGCATCCGACGTATTACAGCGTGGTGCTGCCGGGTGCGACGAAGGATTCTCTGTCGAAGGAGCAGGAATTCAAATACGCCAGCAACAAATAGGTTCGGGAAAGTGGCGGCCCGTCCAGGCGGACGGGCGGCCGCTCCGCTTCGTTCAAGCTACGCCTGCTTCAGTTCGATCAGGCCGCGGCGGATTTTGCGGCCGCGCTGCACCTTATCCTCGATGTAGGCTGCGTCGCCCCAGCGAACGGCGCGGGCCATCGCCTGCGAGTCCTCTGTGAAGCGGGCAAGCATTTCCAGCAAAGCCTCGCGATTGTTGAGGAAAATGTCGCGCCACATGACCGGGTCGGAGGCGGCGATGCGCGTGAAGTCGCGAAAGCCCGAGGCGGCGAAGCGCAACACCTCGGAGCGGCTTTCATCGGCGAGATCGTCGGCGGTGCCGCAGATGGTGAAGGCGATCAGGTGCGGCAGGTGGGACACGATCGCCAGCACCTTGTCGTGGTGTGAGGGCTCCATCTGCTCCACCTGAGAGCCGCAACGGCGCCAAAGCTCGAGGATCTTCTCAACCGCGGTTTCGTCAGTGCCTGGTGGCGGGACGACGAGCGTGTAGCGCCCTTCGAACAGCGTGAGGAAGCCGGCATCCGGACCGGAATACTCCGTTCCCGCGACCGGATGGGCCGGGACGAAGTGGACGCCTTCGGGCACGAGCGGGCCGACATCGCGGATCACCGACTGCTTGGTGGATCCCACGTCCGTCAGGATTGATCCGGGTTCCAGGTGCGGGGCGATGGCGGCCGCAAGTTCGGCGAAAGCGCCGACGGGAGCGCATAGCATCACGCAATCGGCGCCGCGCACGGCCTTGGCCGGGTCGATCTCCACGCGATCAGCGATGCCGAGCGCCATCACCCGCTCCAGGGTCTTCCATGTGCGGGCGCAGGCGACGACCTCATGCGCGATGCCGCCCCGTTCCTTGGCAATGCGGGCGATCGAACTGCCGATCAGGCCGATGCCGATCAGCGCGAGGCGGGAGAAAAGCGGCTTATGCATGCGATGCCATAAAATCCCACAGCGTCTCGATCACCTGCTCCACCTCCTCAGCGAGGCCGACAGTGATGCGGAGGCAATGCGGCAGGCCGTAGGCGCCCACTTTGCGGACGATGATGCCGCGGGCGCGCAGGGCGGCGTCCGCCGCGTCCGCACCTTCTTTCGTTCCGAAATCAGCAAGCACGAAATTGCCTTCGCTGGGCCAGACTTTTATGCCCGCCTGGTGTAACCCATCGGTTAACACGGCCCGATACTCGCGATTATGGGCGCGGCCTTTCTCTACCCAGCCTGGCTCGGCCAGCGCGGCAATTGCCGCGGCCTGGGAGGCGAGGGTCACGTTGAAGGGGGCGCGGACGCGGTTCAGCACGTCGATCACGGCGGGGGCTGCGTAGGCCCAGCCGATGCGCATGCCGCCGAGGCCGAAAATCTTGCTGAAGGTACGAGTCATGACGGTGTGATCGCCGGCGTTCACCAGCCCGGCCGGATCGTAGTCCGGCAGGTCCACGTATTCGGCGTAGGCGGAATCCAGGACCAGCAGCACGTCGGCGGGCAGGTTGTGGCGCAGACGCTCAACCTCCTGCCGGGGCAGGTAGCTGCCGGTCGGATTGTTGGGGTTGGCGAGGAAGACGAGGCGGGTTGCCGGGGAGACGGCTGCGAGCATCGCGTCGATGTCGGCGGTGAGGTTGCGCTCCGGTGCCTTGATGACGCGGCTGCCGGCGTAGGTGCCGGCAATTTCGTAGATGGCGAAGCCGTGGGCGGACATGATGATGTCTCGCCCCGGGCCGCCATAGGCGAGGCAAAGCTGGTAGATCAGGTCGTCGGATCCCGCGCCGCAGACGATCCGCGCCGGATCGAGGCCGAAGCGGGAGCCGATGGCCTGGCGGAGCGCCAGCGCGTCGCCGTCCGGATAGCGATACAGTTCCTGCGCGGCAGCGGTGAAGGCGGCCTGGGCGCCGGGGGGGACGCCGAAGGCACCCTCGTTGGACGACAGCTTCACCGTGCGGTTGCGGCCGGGAAGCGCCAACTCGCCCCCCACGTAGGGGGAGATGCCCATGATCTCCGGACGGGGGCGCGGCGTGGTCATTGATGACCTCCTATGGGATGACCTCCTATGGGATGACTTCCTATGGGAGGAGGATCGGGATGGCGTAGGCGCCGAGAACCGCGGGCGGACGCAGTGGGCTGCCGATGCGGCGCAGGCGGGGATCATCCTGGGACAGGAAGCCGGGGATTTCGACCAGGGCGTCGGCGCCACCGGCGGGCTGAATGATGTTGCCGGAGGGAAGGCCGGCGGCGGCGAGGGCGGCGGCAAGGCGGGCGCGGCTGGCGGGGTCGACTTGCAGACCGAGAAGGGTGCGGTCATCGCCGCTGGGATCCGGAGCGACGACGGCTGCGACGAGCGCCTGAGGCGCGGCGGCGCCTCCGGGGCGCGGCGACCAGAAGGGCAGGCGGCCGACGATGTGAACACGCGGCTCGGGCTGCTGAAGCAGCGCGCTCCACCAGGCCCGGGCGGGCGGCTCGGCATCCGACGGTATGGGCAGCACGGCCACGTGGGCTCGGCCGCGGCGGAGGTCCTCGATGGCCTGGGCAGGGCTGCGATGGACGTGGACCTGGGTCAGCACACCGAAGCGCTCCCGGGCCAGCTGGGTGAGTGCGCAGGCGGGATCAATGTCGCAGACGGAGACCACGAACTCGCTTTGCATGGCGACAGTGCCGGCGAAGAGCTCCAGCCAGATGCACACGATTGCCTGGGGCGGGAGTGCGCCGGCATGGCGAGCGAGAAGGCGTTTCAGGATGAAGGCCTCGCGGCCGGGGCGGAATGCGAGGCTTTTGAAAGGCTTTGCGGCGGCGACCTGTTGGACGATTTCGGCGCGCTGCATGAGCAGATCGTGGAGGGAGTCGTCGATGCGATCGAGACTGGTGCGGAGGTCAGCGAGGTCGCTTTGCCATCGGTCAGGGGCTGGCGGATCATCGTCCATCGTTGCTGCGACACTTGGCATGGTTTGGATGACCCTGTTGTAACGTGCGGGGGCGCGGGAACAGATACCGGAAGCGGGCAGGCCTGCAAACAGGCTGGTTGCGAGTTGGGTAGGGCGTGCCTAATACGGAAGGCTTTATGTTTTGCCCCCCTCCCCTTCCCCCTCGCCGCAAGGCGAGGGGTTTGGCGCGACGCTTGGGCCGGAACAGACCGTGCCCGGCTTAAGTGAGAGGTATATGGATCAAACCGCACTTCTGACGAGCGTTCCGCACAGCCATGTCGTGTTCGAGGAGGGCATGGCGCTCGATTGCGGGGTGCAATTGGGGCGAATGGCGGTGGCCTACCGGACGTATGGGTCGCTGAACGTCGCGCGGTCCAATGCTGTGCTGGTTTGCCACGCGCTGACTGGCGATCAATATGTGGCGGAGGATCATCCCCTGACGGGCAAGCCGGGCTGGTGGGAGATGATGGTCGGGCCCGGCAAGCCGGTGGATACCAACCGGTATTTCGTGATCGGCGCGAATGTGCTGGGCGGCTGCATGGGCTCGACCGGGCCGCGGAGCATCCGGGAGGGCGGTGACAAGCTCCGCGACGAGCCTTGGGGGACGGATTTCCCGCCGGTGACCGTTGGCGACATGGTGCGGGCACAAAAAATGCTGGTGGACCACCTTGGGATCTCGCGGCTGTTCGCGGTGATGGGCGGATCGATGGGCGGGATGCAGGTGCTGCAATGGGCAGCGGCGTATCCAGATGCCGTGTTCGCGGCGCTGCCGATTGCGTGCGCGGCGTATCACTCGGCGCAGAACATCGCGTTCCATGAAGTGGGGCGGCAGGCGATCTTCGCCGATCCCGACTGGCAGGGCGGGCGGTACTGGGAGAGCGGGCTTGTGCCGGCGCGGGGGCTCGCGGTGGCGCGGATGTGCGCGCATATCACGTATCTGTCGGAGCAGGCGTTGACGCGTAAGTTCGGGCGGCGATTACAGCGGGCGCCGAAGGATCCGGACGAAGCGATCAGCCTGTTCGGCGGCATGTTCGAGGTGGAGAGTTATCTGCACCATCAGGGCAGCACATTTGTGCGACGGTTCGACGCGAACTCTTATCTGACGATGACGCGAGCAATGGATTATTTTGACCTGACGGCGGATTCCGGCGGTGATCTGGCGAACGCGTTTCGCGGCACGCGGACGCGGTTTTTGCTGGTGTCGTTCAGCTCTGACTGGCTGTTTCCGACGGCGGAGAGCCGGGCGATTGCGCGGGCGCTGAATCGCGCGGCGGCGAATGTCAGTTTTGTGGAGATTCCATCGGACAAGGGGCACGACGCGTTTCTGCTGGACGAGCCGGATTTTCACCGGACGGTCGCGGGATTTCTGTCCGGCTGCGCCGCGCATGCGGGGTTGTAGCAGTGTTGGACACGGTCCGATTTGTTGCCAAGAACATGCGGGTCGATTTGCGGCTGATTGCCGAGATGATCGAGCCCGGCGCGCGCGTGCTGGATATCGGCTGCGGCGACGGCACGCTGATCGACGAGCTGTTCACGACCAAGGGGTGCGACGCGCGGGGCATTGAGATCGACATGGCGCTGGTGACTTGCGCGGTGACGCACGGGATGGCGGTGATGCATGGCGACGCGGATGAAGACCTGCAGCATTATCCGGACAGCGCGTTCGACTATGTTGTGTTGTCGCGCACCTTGCAGGCGGTGGAGCGGCCGCGCGAAGTGCTGCGGCAGATGCTGCGCATCGGCACGCGGGCGGTGGTGAGTTTTCCGAATTTCGGTCACTGGCTGGTGCGCTGGCAATTGCTGTCCAAGGGCCGGATGCCGATGACTCCGGCCTGGGACCGGATGTGGTACGAGACGCCGAACATCCATCCGTGCACGATCCGCGATTTCTTCGATTTGTGCACGGCGGAAGGGTATGTGGTGGAGCGCTGGCTGGCGGCGGATGAGGGCGGGCGGCGCGCGCCGTGGCGACGGTTTCCGCGGCTGGCGAATTTATTCGGCGAGCAGGCGCTGTTTTTGCTGCGGCGGGGGGGCGGTTAGACGATGGCGAGGACCGTCACGCTGACGTTGCAGGGTGGCGGGGCGATGGGCTCGTACCAGGCTGGGGTGGAGCAGGCGCTGTCGGAGGCGGGGCTTCATCCGGATTGGGTCGCCGGGGTTTCGATTGGTGCGGTGAATGCGGCGATCATCGCGGGCAATCCCCCGGAGCGGCGGGTGCGGCGCCTGCGGGAGTTCTGGGACCTGATCACCGAGACGACGGCGCTGTGGCCGGAGGTTCCGAATCAGGGCTGGCAGGCGGCACAGCGGCAGGCCTCGGCGGGGCTGGCGGTACTATTTGGGCAGCCGGGGTTCTTCCGACCGCGCGCTCCGTTGGAGTGGCTGGCGCAGCCGGCGCCGGTGAGCTTCTACGATACGTCCGAGCTGCGAAGCACGCTGGAGCGGCTGGTGGATTTCGATTTGATCAACCGGCGTGACGGGGTGCGGTTGTCGGTGGGCGCGGTCGATGTGGTGACCGGCAACATGGTTTACTTTGACAGCACTCGCGATCCGCTCGGGCCGGAGCATATCATGGCAAGTGGGGCGCTGCCGCCCGGGTTGGCGACGGTGGAGGTTGATGGCCGTCACTACTGGGACGGCGGATTGGTTTCAAACACGCCGTTGCAGTATGTGATGTCGCAGGAACCGCTGGCGTCGATGCTGGTGTTCCAGGTGGATCTGTTTCCGGCGCGGGGAAAGCTGCCGGAGAATCTGGATCAGGTATGCGAGCGCGAGAAGGACATCCGGTTTTCATCACGCACGCGCAACTCCACGAAATTTGCGTGCCTGCAACGGGCGCATCATGCGGACCTGGCGGCCTTTCTGGCGCGGTTGCCGCCGGAGTTGCAGTCGGATCCGGTGGCGCAGCGGCTGAAGGCGCACGCTTCTCCGGCGCCGGTTGATCTTGTGCATCTGATCTACCGGCCGGCGGCGCCGCAGGGGTCGGCGAAGGATTACGAGTTTGGCCGTTCCACGATGGAGGAGCGGTGGGAAGAGGGATTGCACGATGCCCGCGTGACCTTGCGGGCGGCGCCGTGGGAGCATCCGCCTCCGGGCCCGACCGGGGTGCGCGTCTTTGATGTGCTGAAACCGGCGGCATAAGTCAGTTTCAGCTTACGAAGGAGCAGCAGGAGCTTCAGGTTCGGGCGCGAGAGCTGGCGCAATCAGTGATAAGGCCGCGCGCGGCGGAGGTGGATCAGAGCGAACAATACCCGTGGGAGAACGTGGCGGCGCTGCGCGAGGCCGGGTTCATGGGTTTTACGATTCCGCGCGCCTATGGCGGGACAGGGGGATCGTTCCTGGATGCCGTGCTGATCATCGAGGAGATTGCGAAGGCGTGCGGCGTGACGGGCCGTATCGCGGTCGAGGCGAATATGGGCGCGATCTCGGCGGTGATGCTCTACGGCACGGAGGCGCAGAAGCGGCTGGCGGCGGAGCTGGTACTTGGCGGCGACAAGCCGGCGATCTGCATCACTGAACCCGATGCGGGCTCGGCGGCGAGCGAGATGACCACGTGCGCGGACCGGCGCGGCGATCGTTTCATCCTGAACGGGAGGAAGCACTGGATCACCGGGGCGGGGGTGTCGCGGCTGCATCTGATTTTTGCGCGTGGATTCGAGAAGGACGGGACGGAGTTGGGGATCGGCGGGTTTTTGGTTGTGGCCGGGACGCCGGGGCTGCGGATCGGCAAACGTGAAAAGACGATGGGACTGCGCGGCATACCGGAAGCGGAGGTGATCTGCGAGGATCTGGAAGTTGCGGATGAGATGGTTCTGCGAACTCCTGGCGGATGGCGGCGGGGCTTCGCGGCGCTGATGGATGCTTACAACAGCCAGCGGGTGGGGGCGGCGACGGTTGCGTTGGGGCTGGCGCAGGGAGCGTTCGACGAGGCGCTGGCGTTTGCGAAGGTGCGGCATCAGTTCGGCCGGCCGATCGGGGAGTTCCAGGGCTTGCAGTTCATGCTGGCGGATATGGCGACCGGGCTGGAGGCCTCGCGGCTGATGGTCTATCGGGCGGCTGCGACGGCGGTGCCTCTGCCGGACCCGCTATTGGCGGCGCAGGCGAAGGTGCTGGCCTCCGAGACGGCGATCCGGGTCACCAACGATGCGCTGCAGATGTTCGGGGCGCGTGGTTACTCGCGGGACTATCCGCTGGAGCGAATGGCGCGGGACGCGCGGATGTTTACGATCGGGGGCGGGACGGCGCAGATTCTGCGGACGGTGATTGCCGCGCGGCTGCTGGGGTGGAAGCTGCGGCAGGGGCGCGGTTGCTGACACACCGACCAAACAGAAAGGGGCGCTCCACCGGTACGACGAGGATGGCCGGGTCAGGCCCGGCCATGACGAAGGGGTCCGATGCCCTTTCATCGGTGGCGTGGTAAAGTCGGTGCTCGGTTTCCTCGGAGCCCGCACCACCCAGCAATACGTGGCTGATTATCTGATAGACGCCATGAAGACTTACCTTCAGCAAGCCAAGCTGAACTGACCGGCTTTATGGGGCTGAGACGGTCTGACGGTGCCGCCCTATTTCTTGGGGGTGCGGGGCTTTGGTGGCGGCAGCAGCCGGTTCCAGCCGCCCGAGACCTCGGTAATGCCGGCACCGACCAACATTCCAGCGACGCGACGCGCTTCCTGCTGGCGGGCTTTGGTGCCGGTGACGGGCGGGCGGAGGGCAGCGTTGCCGAGGACGGCGGCAGTTGGGCCGAGCAGGCTTTCGAATAGATCACCGAGGCCGGGGATGACGGTGCAGACCGCATCGCGCACGATGTCCAGTGCGCGAAGATATCCGGTGCGGGCCTGGGTCCGGTGCGGCTCTTTCAGGGTGGGACCGCAGAGAAGGAAGGCGCGGTGCTCGTTTGGCTCGGTATCGACGAAGTCGAGCCAGGCTTTGGTGATGGATTCGAGCCGGACGGCAGGATCGGCCGGCTGGCCGGCTTCGGCCACGCCGGTGACGGCTTCTGCGAGGCGCTTTATGTGTTCGGTGAGGATATCGCCGTGCAGAGCGTCGTCCGAGGGGTAGAGGCGGCGGGCTGTCCGAGGACTGCGGCCCGCGGCGAGGGAGGCCTTGCGACGGGTCACTCCCAGAAGGGGATCGGCGAGGAGGATGCCCGCCGCGGAGCGGATGGCAGTTCGGTTGGTTTGTTCCTGGACGAGGCGTTTAGTGCCCTTTTTGCGTGGAGGGTTGGGCGGTAGCTGACCGAGCCAGACCATTTTTCGGTTCCGTGACGTTCCTGTTTTGTTTTGGGGATGGGAACGGGAATTTCAAGATGCATTGACCTTGCCACGGCCGGATTACAGAGTCCGATCCGGTTGAGAGGAGCGCGCGATGGACCTGGCATTCACGGCAGAGGAACTCGGTTTCCGCGAGGAAGCGCGTCGGTTTTTCCGCACCGAAGTGCCCGAGAGCATCCGTGCGAAGGTGCGTGACGGCGGGCATCTGACGAAGGACGACATCGTCACGTCGCAGCGGATTCTGAACGCGCGAGGCTGGGCTGCGCCGAACTGGCCGGTGGAATGGGGCGGTCAGGCGTGGTCTTCGGTGCAGGTCTATCTGTATCAGGACGAGATGCAGCAGGCGTATGTGCCGCCGCCCATCGGGTTCAACGTGACGATGCTGGGGCCGGTGATCGCGCAGTTCGGCAGCGAGGAGCAGAAGCGGCGGATATTGCCGCGGGCGGCGAATGCGGATGATTTCTGGTGCCAGGGGTTTTCCGAGCCGGGGTCGGGGTCGGATCTTGCGAGTTTGCGGACGCGGGCGGAGCGGAAGGGCGACCGTTACATCGTGAACGGGCAGAAGATATGGACCACGCTGGCGCAATATGCCGACTGGATCTTCTGCCTGGTGCGCACCGATCCGGCGGTGAAGAAGCAGGAAGGCATTTCGTTTCTGCTGATCGACATGAAGACGAAGGGGATCACCGTGCGCCCGATTGTAACCATCGATGGTGGACGTGAGGTGAACGAGGTATTCTTCGACGAGGTTGAGGTGCCGGCCGAAAATCTGGTGGGGCAGGAGAACAAGGGATGGGACTACGCGAAATTCCTGTTGGGGAATGAGCGGACGGGGATTGCGCGTGTCGGCACCTCCAAGGCTCGGGTGGCGCGGATCAAGGAACTGGCGGCGAAAGAGGGGATCGGTGAGGACCCGCGTTTCCGGGAGAAGCTGGCGGCGGTGGAGGTGGAGCTGAAGGCGCTGGAGATGACGCAGCTGCGGGTGGTATCAGATGAAAGGAAGCGGGAGAAGGGGCGGCAGAACCCCGCCTCGTCAATCCTGAAACTGAAGGGGTCGGTTATACAGCAGCAATTGACGGAACTGATGATGGAGGTGGTGGGGCCATATGTGATGCCGTATCAGGCGGCGGAGCAGGGGCAGAACGAGCCGTTTGCCGGGCCTGAGTATGCGGCGGGGGCAGGGCCTACGTATTTCAATTACCGGAAGGTGTCGATTTACGGGGGGACGAACGAGATACAGCGGAACATCATCGCGAAGGCGATTTTGGGGTTGTGAAGGGAGGAGGCCCTCGTATTACAAGCCGCCCGCGTACACGCCCAGCGCGTCCTCCGCCTCTTCCAGATCAGCTTGCGTGGACAGATGCAACCATATCCCGTCATGCACCACCGCGCGCAGCCGCCCCGCCTCGATCGCCTTGTCCCACGCCAGGTTCATGCTGAACGCAGCTTCCGGCGTGTCCTTCAGCAACGATGGGCGCATCAGATGCACGCCGGCGTAAATATACGGCACAACCTCCCGCTCGGCGCGCCGGCGAGGCACGCCCCATTTGTCCAGCGCGAAATCGCCGAGTCCCACATCGGCAAGCACCTGCGATGTCCGGTGCAAAAGCAGAACCGAATCGGCACCACCCCGTGAAAAATCCATCGCCAGCCACTCCAGTGCCGGGATCGGCCCGTCCAGCCAGAACGCGTCCCCATTGACCACATAGAACGGCGCGGTTCCCAGGACGTCCAGCGCGGCCTTGACCCCGCCGCCCGTCTCGAGCAGTGCCGGCTCGTACCTCACGATGGTTTCCGGCGGATTGCTCCGCGCCTTCAGATGCGCGCTGATCTGGTCCGCGCACCAATGCGCGTTCACCACCGCCATCTCGACCCCGGCATCGGCCAGCCGGTCCAGCGCATGATCCAGCAGCGCCCTCCCGCGCACCCGCAGCAACGGCTTGGCGGTGTGATCCGTCAGCGGGCGCATACGCTTCGCCAGTCCGGCCGCCAGCACCATAGCCCGCTTCGGGCGAATCATGCCGCCAGCCCCGCGGGATTGCCCCGCATCTCAGGCGCTATCCACCGGTCCATCGCCCTGGCAACCGGCGCCGCCACCTCATGCTGCAACGCCTGCTCCAGCAGCCGCCATGTCTGGGGCCCATGCGCCAGATACTGTGGGCGCCCCTCCCGTCGCGCCAGGCGGACCCACTGCGCCGCCACCCGCAAATGCCGTTGCACCGCACATGCCGCGAACGCCGCGTCAAACGCCGCCGCGTCCAGCTCCGGCCGGGCCGCCAGCAGCCGAGCTTTCGCCCGCGCTGCGATTTCCGGCGGAATCTCCCGCCGCGCATCCTGCACCAGCGAAACCAGATCATACGCCGGATGCCCAACCGCCGCGCTTTGGAAATCAATCACGCCCACCCGCCGCACTCCCCTGCGCTCCGGCAGCCACATCAGGTTTCCCGCGAAGTAATCCCGGTGCACGACACACACCGGCCCCTCCACCACGACGACCAGCATCTCATTCAGAGCCGCCCCGAACTCCGCCCACGCCGCCGGTGGTGCTACCGAGCCGAACGCCGCTGGCCACCACCAGTCGCATAACGTGCCCAGCGCCGCATCTCGCATCGCCACCGCGTCCCATTTCGGCAGAAAATCCGGCACCGGCCCGCGCTGCATCACCGCCAGCACATCAACCGCCGCGTCAAACAGCGTCAGCATGGAGGGACCCTGCATTACGACCGGGAACATCGCGTCTCCGAGGTCTTCCTCAAGCACCAGCCCCTGCGCTGGATCGGCAGCGATGATTTCCGGCACCGAAAGCCCGAGCCCATCCAAGTACGCCTGTACCCGCAGGAACGCACGCACATTCTCCGGTGGCGGCGCATCCATCAGCACCGCCGGGCGCGGCCCCCCGGACAAGCGCCGATACCCGCGCAGGCTCGCATCCTGCGCCAGAGGCTCGGCCCTGGCCGCGCCGAAACCATGCGCGGCCAGAAAATCCCCGATCGCCGCCTCACGCGCCGTCACGCCAGCCGGTCCGCCCATCCGGCCAGCACCGCCCGCCGCGCCTCGCCCTCGCCGTACTCCAACCGCACGGTCAGTGCATCCCCTGGCCGCAACTTCCCCAGCCGGTCCGGCCACTCCACGAGCACGATGTCCCGCCGGGCCTCATCCCACCCCAGCTCCGTCAGCGCCGCCGGGCCGTCCAGGCGCCACAGATCGAAATGATGCACCCTCCCTCGCTCGGTCTCGTAAGTCTGCACCAGGGTGAAGCTGGGGCTCGGCACATCCAGCTCGGCGTTCCCGCTCGCCGCCCGCAGCAAGGCCCGCGCCAGCGTCGTCTTGCCCGCCCCGAGCGGCCCCTCCAGCAGAATGGCATCGCCCGGCCGCATCAGATCCGCAATACGCCACCCGAGGCGCTCGGTTTCCGCAAGCGTTGGAATAACCAGACAACCCATGCGTCCTTATCTCGCGTATCGACCGAGTCCCCGTAAATAATCGAAGGCCACAGAATAATCGAAGGCCCCGGAGATTGCTCTCGCGGGGCCTTCCATTGTTCGGCCGGTTGGCCAGACAGACTGACTGGGTTACGCGGCCGCCCCAAAGCCAGAGGCGACGATCCAGGCCACGGCGACTGGCGCCGGCATCAAACAATGAGACACTGGATCACCTCCTTTCAGTTCTGTTGACGATGCCGTTCAACATGCCCTCACCCCCGCCCTGGCGCAAGCGTCAGGAATATTCATCTCGAAAAAACCTTTCCTTCCTAAAGTGGAATCGAGCATTGTCGAACCGTCCGCCAGGCGCGGACCGAACCCGCGGCGGACATCCCTGCATGACAATGCTCCACGCCCCCCGCCAATGATCATCGCGTGCCCTGATTGCGGGACCATCCAGCACATCCCGCCGCTCCACCGAGGAGGCCGGCTGCGCTGCCCCCTGTGCCGCAAAGTCCTGGAACGCACCGCCGGACGCAGCCTGGATGCTGCGCTCGCGCTCGGCTTCGCGACCTTTCTGCTCTGGTTCCCCGCCAATCTCGCTACCCTGCTGACCCTCCATATCCTCGGGATCGAGCGATCCAGTCTGCTCATCTCAGGCGTCTTCAATCTCTGGAGCGAAGGCTGGATGTGGGTCGCGGTCGTCGTCGCCCTCCAGGGCATCCTACTCCCCTTCTTCCGTTTCGGCCTGCTGTCCGCCGCCCTCGCTTCGATCCGCTTCGGTTTTCAGCGCCGCTGGACCGGTCTCGCATTCCGCTGGTCCGAACATCTCGATAGCTGGTCCATGGCCGACGTGTTCCTGTTCGGCGCGGCTATCGGCTACAGCCGCGTCGCCGTCTTCATCCCGGTCACCATCGGCATCGGCGGCTGGTCACTCATCGCCGCCGCATTCCTCACCATGATCACCCGCGCCAGTATCGATCGTCAGGCCATCTGGCGCATGATCGAACGGCCCGAATCACCCGACTACGGCCCGCGGCTGGCCTGCACCGACTGCGACCTCGTGCTGCCGGAGCACATGCTGGGACAACGCTGCCCCCGCTGTGCCGCCCGCCTTCACCGCCGCAAACCTTTCGCGCTCGCCCGGCCCCTGGCGCTCGTGCTCGCCGGCTATCCGCTATTTCTTGCGGCGAACTATTACCCAATGAGCCTGCAGGATCAGCTGGGTACCATCCACCAGCAAACCATCGCATACGGCGTATTCGCCCTGCTCCAGGCCGGATTCTGGCCGCTCGCCGCGATCATCTTCACCGCCAGCATCTTCATCCCGCTCGCCAAGCTCATCGGCTTGAGCTGGCTCATCTGGTCGGCCCATCACGGCTCCACCAGCCGCCTCGTGTTCAAGACGCGCCTTTACCGCTTCATCGAGGGCGTCGGCCGCTGGTCCAACATCGATATCTTTACCATCGTCATCTTCCTGCCGATCATGCAGATCGGCGGTCTCATCAGCGTCAGCGCGGGACAGGGTGCCCCTGCCTTTCTGGCCGTCATCGTCCTTACAATGCTTGCCGTCCGCCTCTTCGATCCAAGGCTGCTGTGGGACAATGCAGTAAAATCGACCTCTCCCCTTGCGGGAGCGAGCTTGCCCTCGGGCTTCGACCCGAGGATCGCCGCGCGCAGCGCGGCAGGTGAGGGAACATGAGCGACACCACCCGCGTGCTTTCTGATGCAACCTCAACCCGCGTGGTGCCGCAATCCGTCACCGCCCTCGAACAGCGTAGCCGCTGGCCCGGATGGATCTGGGCAGTGCCCCTCGCCGCCGTCGCCATCGTTGGCTGGCTCGCCTATAAGCAGTTCACCACCACCGGTCCCGAAATCACTGTCATCTTCAACGGCGGCGGCATCAGCACCGGAACCTCCGTCCAGTACCAAAGCATGACCGTCGGCCAGGTCGAGCAGGCAGCCTTCGGGCCCGATTTGCAGCATGTCCAGGCGCGGATCCGCATGGATGCGGCGATGAAGGGACATCTCGGTCCCGGGACGCAGTTCTGGATAGCCGGACCCACGCTGAGCGATCTCGCCTCGATCAAATCGATCATCTCCGGCCCGTCCATCGGCTTCCTGCCCCATTCCGGTGCGGCGCAAAACCAATACGTCGCGCTTGATGAACCGCCATTGATGGAAGGGATCGTTCCCGGCCGCAGTTTCGTTCTTCACGCAAAGCAGCTCGGCAACGTGTCCCGCGGCTCCGACGTGATGTTCCGCGAACTCAAAGTCGGCACCGTGCAGTCATCGAAGCTGCTACCGGATGAAACCTTCCAGGCCACCATCTTTGTAGAAGCCCCCTACGACAAGCTGGTGCATGACGAGTCGGCGTTCTGGAGTGCGGGCGGCGTGCAATTCTCGCTTCAGGGACCCGGTCCCAGACTGCAGGTGCCGCCGATCGGCTCCCTGATTGCCGGCGCGGTCGCCTTCGATTCCCCCGCCGAGGCAACGGGACGGGCGGAAGCTGCGTCAGGCCGCTCATTTACACTCTATACTTCGCACGATGAGGCGATGTTTGCTCCGGGCGACGATGCGGTGGAGTACCGCGTCGTGTTCGGTGCCGACGCCGGCGGTCTTGCGGACGGCGCGCCAGTCATGCTGGCCGGAAAGCGGGTTGGCACAGTGCAGCACAGCGCGCTCCGCTACGATTCCCCGACCGGTAAGCTGATGCAGCCGGTCACGTTACTCATTGAGCCATCAAGTCTTGACCTGCCGGCCGCGGCACCAGGCAAGAGCCGCGCCGGCCTTGACCCCGTGATGCAGCACCTGATCGACCAGGGATTGCGCGCCCAGCCAGGCTCCGTCATCCCCCTTATCGGCCCGGCCGATGTCGAACTCGCCTTCATCCATGATGCACCCGCCGCGGAACTTGCCGGTAATCCGCCGGAACTGCCCGTCGCCCCCGGCGGCGGAGGCACCCACGGCATCATGACCGCGCTCAATACCATCGCCAGCAAGATCGGCGGCCTGCCGCTCGATGAGATTGCCAGCGACGTCCATGTCGCCACCGCCCGTCTCGCCGAACTCAGCAAATCGCCGGCGCTGACCGACAGCCTGGAGGGCCTCAACCGGGCCGTCGAAAATCTCGAACGGACCAGCGCATCCGTGCGCGTGGAAGTGCCGCCGCTCCTTGCCGATTTGCGCGGGACCGCGCGCCAGGCCGAGGGAACCGCCTCGGAAGCGCGGCGGATGATCGCTTCCCTGTCCGGCCAAGGACCGGTCGGCCTCGAATCAGCCAGCCTTTCCCAGACGCTGTATGAGCTGACCCGCGCCGCGCGGGCCATGCGCGAATTGGCGGACTTCCTCGACCGCAATCCTTCGGCGCTCGTGCGCGGACGGTAATAAGACAAGTGCGCGGCTTATTTCGCTTCCGACGCAATCCCGGCGCGGGAGTCGCCGCGCGCAGCGCGGCGGGTCAGGGAATACTTCTCCTCCTTCTTTGCCTTCTCACCGCGTGCAGCAGCGCGCCCACGGTTGTCTATACGCTGACCCAGGTGCCGCCCGCCCGCGTCGCTTCGGCCGGCCCTCCGCTCGTACCACCGATCGAGCTCGGTGAGGTCACAATACCGGGCGTGATCGACCGCAACACCATTGTTGTCGTGGCCACCGGCGGACAGTTGGATCTCAGCGGTCAGGCTATCTGGGGATCGCCTTTACAGGGAATGATCCGTCGTACCCTGTCATCCAGCCTGGCCAGTCGCCTGCCTCCCGGATCGGTCCTCGCGCCCGGCGATCCGTCCCCTCCCGGCGGAACTCCGCATCCTGCTGCTCAACATCCAGCAGTTCTGGGGCGATACCAACGGCCGGGTGACGCTGATCGCCGACTGGTCCATCACCAGGAATGGCAACGCCACCGGCGAACCGCACCACGCCGTCATCCGCATGGACGCCGGATCGGGCGACGTCTCCGCCATCGTTCCCGCCATGAGCCGCGCGCTCGGCACGTTGTCCGACCAGATCGCCGCAACCCTTTCCTGAACCACCTCTCCCCTTGCAGACCTTGCGGGAGGCGAATCTGGGCGGGTCGCCGCGAGTCAGGGTTTTCTGCCGTCGGTATAGGTCTGCGGAAAGAGTAACTCCCCCCTGCCATCAGTCGCCAGATCGCCTGTCACGCGCTGTAGATTTTCGGAAGCCAGCGACGCCGCCCGCGGGCTGAGCGGCTGCAGAAAATTAGCGAGCAAGCGGAGGAAGGCTTCTGCGAGCCCGTCGGAGCGAACGAAATTAGCACCGGGTGAAACCGGATGGCCGAGCAATATGCTGCCGCGCCGCATCAACTGTCCGGGCATGCCGGCGGACCGGCCGCAGATCACCAGCGTGCCGGCAATCATCGACACCGCGGCGTCCGCATCGGCATCGCCTTCTATCACAATCGTGCCGCGCCGCATGCGCACGGCCGCGCCTCTGCCTGCGCCACCCCGAACGACCACGATCCCCCCGGTCATCCCCGCCTGCTCACCAGGGGCGGGGCCAGCCAGGCTGGGGCCGGCATATCCCTCTATGAGAATTTCGCCGCCGCGGATACCAGAAGCGGCAGCGGCACCAGCGTTGCCCGCAATGACAAGCCGGCCGCCGCGCATACCGCGCCCCGCACAGAACCCGGCGTCCCCCTCCACCCGCATGGCGCCGCGAGTCATCTCGGCGCCGATGTAATCAAGCCGCCCCGATCCGCCTTCGATCACGATGTCGGAAGAATCGCCCATTGCGAGGACAAATACATCGCCCACGACCGCAAACTCGCGAGTGGTCGCGAGCGGAAGACGCAGAATTTCTGCTTCGGCGAGGCCGGCGAGACGATCCGGCGTGAGGGCGGAAAGATCGAGCCGCTGACCCGGTTCACCGCGCAGCGTAAGTCGCAGGCCGGCCATCACAGCAGCTCTGGCAAATGAAAGTGATGTTTGCCAAGCTTGCCGCCGTAATTTCCCGCGGTGATGCGGCGAATCCCATCGCCGGCGCCCAGCGCAACCACGGCGGCGATCCCCACCCGCATGGCAGAGGCGACAACGTCGGACGTCAGGCCGTCGATGACGATCTCCAGCACGGAATTTTCATCCGCGCCGAGTTCCGTCGGCGCGGCGCCGCGCAGGCTGGGACAGAATACATGGTTGGTGGACGCAACCATCTTTTTGTATTTCGACCCGATCTTGGAACCGGACCGCGCGATCCCGCCGGGAAAGGGAGTGATCGCACCCGGAACGGCGGCCATTGCCGCGACCGCCGCCTCGGCGGCCCGCAGCGTGGCAGTGGTGCTGGAACCGGTCAGGATAAGATTGCCGCCCCCGACCGCGCCCTTGGTCAGACCGGTGGTTCCTTGGCAAACGAATTCGCCGTCCATGACCGGGACGCGCCAGTAGCGGTGCGGGCCAAGACGCTTCGATATCTGCCAGCCGTCGCCGAACCAGCGCAGCGCATCCCCGAGTTTAAGCGTCTCCGCGCCGTCCAGCCCGGAATAGCAGGCGCTTCCGGGGCTGGTCAGCACGCACTGGCCGACCCGCGTCTGAAGCTGACGCTGCAATTCCGAAGTGCTGCCCGCGAACAACAGAACCCGCACGCCATGCCGTCCGTCGGGGGTTTCGGACGGCGGAAGATCGCGGTCGATACCAGCCTCGATGCCGCAGGCGATGATGGAGGTGGCGAAGCCGCACAGGCTCAGCGCGGCCTGCCGGGCCCAGGGGAGACTATCCGCCGTTATCGTCAGGGCCGTGGCGCGCATGTCGAACGCCTCGGCGAAAGTCTCATCGATCTGCACGCCATTCCTGCTCAGCGGCACGGCACAGCCTCGAAGGCAGCAAGCGTTTCGGGCACGTCGAACGCGTCGCGGTCGACGCCGAACGTCTGTTGGTAATATCGCGCAAGGTGCCGATCGGCGGCGGCAGCGGATCGGGGCGGCGACACCGCAAGCGTGCGTCCCCGGCTTTGACGCATCACCTGCCCGTCGCGCACCACCAACTCGCCGTCCTTGAACACCAGCGCGGCGTTGCGGAACGTCTCCGCGCGATCCGGCTGCGGGCGATAGGCGGCGATATCCGCGCGCGCTCCCCGCCCGAGATGACCGCGATCGGCAAGACCAAGAAGCTTCGCCGGCGCCGCTCGCGTCATCGTTGCGATTTCCGGCCAGTCGTATTCGCGTGCGATGGAAGGCAAGGTCGTAAGTTTCAGCGCGGCGTCCGGCAGCTCCTGCATCCACTGCGCGCGAAGATCGCGGCTCATCAGCAGCGCAAACAGGTCGGGATATGCGGTGAAGGGTGCGCCGTTCGGATGATCGGTGGTGAAGAATACGCGCCAGGGATCCTGGATCAACAGAAACAACTCCAGCCCGGCGGCCCATTGGATGGCGTTGACCGCGTTCGTGCGACGATAGCGGTAAGGCACCACGCCGCTGCCGTTGCCTTCGGAATCCAGGATGGCCCATTTGCGCGGATGGCTCTGCAGCCGCCCGCCGAACTGGCGCAGCACATCGCAGGAAATCGTAACCGTCTGGCCGAACATCACCTGGCCGACGTCGACGGTGATGTTGCGCGCGGCGTTTACCGCTTCTGCCAGAAGCGGCGCGGCGGAGGAGAAGCCGTGTTTTCCTTCTTTGCCGTAGGCATAAAACTGCAAATGCGCGAGATGGAGCGGCAATGCTTCCGCCGATTCAATCGTCGCCAGCGCGGTTTCGAAATTGCCCGGCAGGCCGAGGTTGTTGCAGTGAAGATGCAGCGGATGCGGGATCCCGAGCGCCCCCGCGGCATGTTGCATTGCGCGCATGATCGCGCGCGAGCTGACGCCGTATCCTGGCACCTCGTCATCCAGGCCGAAGCTCCGCACGTTCTGCTTGAAGGCGGCGCTGCCGCCGGGGTTGATGCATTTGAGACCGATGGCGCGACTGCCGGCCAGCATGCGGCCGGCATAGTCGGCAATGGCCGCTTCGCTCTCGCCCGCGCGCAGAAGCTGCAGCAGATAGTCCTCGTTGCCGAGGACCACGAGCATGGCCCTGTCGATCAGCGGGATCGCTGCGAGTTCCGACTGCGCCTGCACTGCCTGGTGCGGCAGCACGGCGGGCTCGACCACCAGCGTGAACCCCATGGCGGCGTAAAGCTTGCCGACGCGGGCAGAAACCGGCGTGGGCGCGAAGTCGCCGTCCTGACGTAGTTCCGGCAGCAACAAGCGTGCCGCAGTCACGCTGGCGCTGGCGATGTGGGAATGAATGTCGATGCCGCCGGCCAGTGCACGATCAGTCCGGTTGCGTCGTACGTTTCGTCCGGCCGCCGGCCGGGTTGGGACCGTGCGATCCGCCCGTCCTCGAACCACACATCGGCGGTGGCATCCAGACCGTGCGCGGGATCCACCACACGCCCGCCGCGCAGCAGGCTCAGCATGTCGGGAGTGCCGCGCTGATTGCATCAAGCACCGAAGCGACCGACGGCGCGGCGGTAGCGTCGCCGGCACGGAGGACGGTCAGGCCGCCCAGGCGGGCATCGTGCATCACCGAATCATGGTCGATCCCGGGCCGTCCGACAGTGATGCTGATCGCGGCGTTGTTCAGCCAGGGTGCGGGTGGCGTTTCCACCCCGGCCAGCGCAATCACCGGAAGCTCCCGCTGCCAGGGCGGCGCCGCCGTCCCGGATGCCATGATCCAGATCGCGGCGCCCGACTCACCGCTTTCCGCAAGTCGCGTTGCATTGAGGCGCAACGGGTCGTGTTCCGGGACACCGCGGCCGAACCCGACCGGCAGCGGATAGCCGGTCAGCCATGCCGCGGCCTGCGCGGCGCCAGCGGCGTTGTCTTCCGGTGGCAGCGGCAGGCCGGCGGCGCGCGTTTTGGCGTTCAGTTGCTCCACCAGGCCGCACAGGGTTGCAACGGCAACTTCATTCAGATGGGCGGCAGACCATCCAACAACGCTGTAGCCCGCGGCGCGCAGGGCTTCGGCGCAATCGCGCACGGCCTGGGGGCAATCCGGGCTGCGCCCGGCGAGCAGCATGCGAAGCGCCGCAATCTTTGCGGTGAGTTCTTCCGGTTTTCCCTCCGGACACAGGCGGATCACGCGGCGCGTCACACCGGACAAATACGGGGGATTTACCGCATCGAGCACAAGCCGCAATTCCGGCCGCGCAGGCTCAAGTCCGGGCCCGGCGAGCAGAACCAGATCGGCACGTGCGCGAGCCTCCAGCGGGGTGGTGATAATCCACCCGGGCCGGCGCATTACATCGAGATCTCGCAGCAGCGCGGCCGAATGTGCGTGGTCCACGACACCCCGCAGGCGACGGGCGAGCTCCACCGCTGCCGTGACCCCGGCCACATCCGTTGCCAGTCCTGCCACCAGCGGCTGGCGCGCTTTGCCGAGCAGCGCGGCGGAAGCCTGCACGGCTGCGTCAAGGTTTGCCGCGGCTCCGCCGATCCGTGCTGTCACCGTACAGCGACCTCAGGAATTGTATTTTACATACGCAAAGCGCGCGTCTTTCTCTGGCGTTCCCTCCAGCGGCGCGTCGGCAGGCCCGGGGCGCCACGTCACGACCTCCTCGATCTTGCGCGCCAACGCGAAATCCTTGTCGGTGATCCCCTTCGCGGTGTGGGTCATCAGGCGCACCTCGACCCAGGCATAGGAGGCGGTGATATCGGGATGGTGCCACGCGGCTTCGGCGAGGTGGCCGACGGTGTTTATGACCATCAGCGTGCCTTTCCAGCTATGCGTGCGATACCGTCTGCGGATCCAGCCGCGCTCCAGCGTCCAATGCGGCAACTCGCGCCGCAGGCGTTCCTCGATCTCGCTTTCCGAGTACGCTTTCTCCTTGGATTGTTCGCTCATGCGTTTCACTCCAGAAGGCCAAATCATGCCGGCGCGGATGTTGTCCGTGGCGCAATCCGCGTGCAACATGCGCCATGGCTGGCGCAATGGCTGAGCCCCTGGCGGGTTCCGCGCCCGAGCCTTGGTCGGCCGGGCGTGAAGTTCGTGGGGTCGTCGTGCACGCCACGGCCCGGCTGCATCTGGGCTTTCTGGATTTGAATGGCGGGCTCGGGCGGCGGTTTGGCAGCCTGGGGATGGCGCTGGACGGACCGGCGACGCGCATTCGCCTGCGGGGCGCCGCACACAGCAATGTGACCGGCGCCGAGGAGACCCGGGCGCGGCGATATCTCACCCTGCTCGAAACCGCACTGGACCTGCCGCGGCGGCATGCGCTGCATGTCGGGGCGGCGATCCCGCCGCATTCAGGGCTCGGCTCGGGGACTCAGCTCGCTTTGGCGATTGCCTCCGGTCTGCGACGCCTGCACGGGCTGAAGCCCGACCCGCGCGGGGATGCTGTATTGCTCGGCCGAGGGGCTCGGTCGGGCATTGGTATCGCGCTGTTCCGGCATGGCGGGCTGGTGCTGGATGGCGGGCGTGGTCCAGGCAGCTTGGTGCCGCCGATGCTGGCGCGGCTGCGCGTGCCTCCCGCCTGGCGGGTGGTGTTGCTGCGCGACCCGGCGCGCCAAGGGCTATCGGGAGCAGGAGAACAGGCGGCGTTCGCGGGGTTGGGGGAGATGGCGGAGGCGGAGGCGGACCGGCTCTGCCGGATCGTGCTGATGGAGGTACTGCCGGGACTTGCGGAGGCCGATCTTTGCCGCTTCGGCGCCGGGATCACGGATATCCAGCGGCGCGTCGGTGCCTACTTCGCCTCGGCCCAGGGCGGTGACGCCTATGCGAGCCCAGCGGTGGCCGGCGCGCTTGAGTGCCTGGCGAGCGCGGGCGCGACCGGGCTAGGCCAGACGTCGTGGGGGCCGACCGGATTTGCGTTTGCGCCCACCGAAGCGGAGGCGAAGCGGCTGGTCCAGGGGCTGCGCCAGCAGGCCGCTGCCAGGGGTCTGGAAACTTCGATCCACCGCCCACTGAACCGTGGCGCGCTCGTTTCGCTAGCCCTGTAGCTGCCGAGAGACCCGAAATGGCGAAGCACATCCTGCATCTGCTCAGCCCGACGGTTCATGTCAGCCCGTTCGATGCCAACATGGCGCTGGACGCAGGCTATGACGCCGTTTTGCCCTACACCGGGGTCAAGCCGGAGGAAGTGGGCGGGCTGGTGCAGGACGCGATCTTCTCCCGTCCGCCCAAGCAGGCGCTTAACACTGGCGTGTTCTTCGGTGGGAAGGACGCCCTGGGGGCGCTGGATATGCTGGAAACGGCGCGAAAGGCGATGGTGCCGCCATTCATCGTTTCGTTGTTCGCCGACCCGGCCGGGTCGTTCACCACGGCGGCGGCGATGGTCGCGAAGGTGGAACAGGTTCTGCAACGGGATGGCGGCGGGCTGCGCGGGCGCAAGGTGGCGATTTTCGGCGCGACAGGCGTCGTGGGCTTCGCCTCGGCCGTGATCGCCGCGCTTGAGGGCGCCGAGGTTTCCATGGCTGGGTATGACGGGATCGCCCGCGTCAGCCGCTCGGCTGACGAGATATCGAAGCGCTTCGGGGTTCGCCCCGTGCCGCGCGATGCCAGTACGGATCAGCTGAAATCAGAGCTGGCGGGTGAGGCCGAGATCGCGCTCTGTGCCGGCCGGGCCGGGGTGCAGATATTGTCCGCCGCCCAGCTTGGCCGCGCGGCGCGCCTGCGCGTGGCAGCGGACGTGAACGCAGTTCCCCCGGCGGGGGTGGAGGGCCTGGACGCGATGGCCGACGGCACGCCAATACCCGGGACGCAGATTGCCGGGATCGGCGCCCTGGCGATCGGCCGGGTCAAGTATCAGGTCCAGTTCGGGCTGTTCCGCCAGATGATCGAGGCGACGAAGCCGCTGCGGCTCGACTTCCGCCAGGCGTTCGAACTGGCACAGGGCATCGTGAAGGGGGAGAAATCCGCCTGAGGTGATCGCCGGAGCCGCGGGCCACGTGCTGATCGCCGCGGTGTCCGGAAGGGCGCTGGCGCAGGCCGCGCGGCGGGATGGGTACATCCCCCTGGTTGCGGATCTGTTTGGCGATGACGATACGCGCCTTGCCGCGGAGGCGGTCGAGACGCTTCCCGGAGGGCTTCGGCACGGAATCCGGCGGGCATCGCTAGCCCGAGCCCTGGCCCGGCTTGCGAATGGGCGCGCACCGATCGGGCTGGTCTGCGGCTCGGGCTTCGAAAGCCGGCCGGAACTTCTCGCGTGGCTGGCGCGGCGATACAGGCTAGTGGGAAACCCGGCGGATGTGGTTCGCACGGTGAAAAACCCGTTGCAACTGTCGGAACTGTGTCAGCGGGCGGATATCCCGCATCCCGAGATCCGGTTGCACCCGGCACCGGCCCCCGGCTGGCTGGTCAAGCGCATTGGTGGAGCCGGCGGGGCGCATGTGCGCCCGGCGCGACCCGGGCGGAAGTTGGGCGCGCGGCGGTACGTGCAGCGACGCGTTTCTGGCATGCCGGTTTCTGCACTGTTCGTAGCGGACGGACGCGCGTGCCGCATGATCGGGTTCAGCACGCAGTGGGTGGCGCCCCTGAAGCGGCGGCCATTCCGTTACGGCGGGGCGGCGCGGCCTGCCCTTCTGTCGCCGGCGGCCGAGGATGATCTGACCCGGTCGGTAAAACGGCTGGCAAGTGAAGCGGGGCTGGTGGGCCTGAACAGCGCTGATTTCCTGGTGGCAGATCAGGGGCTTCACCTGCTGGAGGTGAACCCCCGTCCGGGCGCCACGGTGGACGTATTTGCCACGCCGGGCCTGTTCCAGCTTCACGTGGCGGCCTGCGGGGGCAAACTGCCCGATGCGTTGCCGGCACTGACCGGCGGGGCCGCGGCCGCGATCGCCTATGCAAGGCGGCCGATATGCCTGGCGCCCGGGTTTCCCTGGCCCGGCTGGGCGGCGGACCGCCAGCCGGCCGGGGTTCCGGTTCCGGCGCATGCGCCGCTCTGCACGGTGCGGGCTGAAGCGGCGGACAGTGAGGCGGCGCGCCGCCTCGTCGAACAACGTTTGGACATGATACTGGCCCTCGCGGAGGAAGCACGATGACCGAGGCGATCAGCGTCAACCGCCGCGCCTGGCCACTGTTCCAGGCGCTTTGCGACGACGCCGCGGCATTGCGGGTGGGAGTGGCACGAGGTCCGCAAGGGGAAATCCTGGTGGACGCGGGCACAAAGAATCTGGGCGGGATCGCGGCCGGCCTGCGCATCGCCGCGATATGCATGGGCGGGCTTGGTGATATCGTGATTTCATCCGATGCAATTCTGCCGCGCTGGCCGTTTCAGCTCCGCGTCGCCTCGTCGACGCCGGTCACTGCGTGCCTCGCCAGCCAGTATGCCGGCTGGAGTTTGCAGCATGGAGAAAAACCGGACGCGTTTTTTGCACTCGGCTCCGGCCCGGCGCGCGCGCTGGCACGGCGCGAGACACTGTTCGGCGAGATTGGTTATGCTGACACGGCCGACACAGCGGTCCTGGTCCTGGAAAGCCCGCGCCCGCCACCCGCGCCGCTGCTCGCGCGCATTGCGCACGAGTGCGGAGTGAAGTCCGAGAGGCTCGGCGTCGTGTTCGCACCGACGCAGAGCCTGGCGGGCAATGTCCAGGTCGTCGCGCGCGTGCTGGAGGTGGCGCTGCATAAGGCGCATGCCTTGAAGTTTCCACTGGAGCGGATTGCCGACGGCGTCGGCTCCGCCCCGCTGCCGCCGCCCCATCCGGACTTCGTCACTGCGATGGGCCGCACCAACGATGCGATCATTTTCGGCGGCCGGGTGCATCTGTTCGTGACCGGAGCGGCGGAGGATGCACGACGCCTGGCGCGTGACCTGCCGGCCGGCGCATCGCGCGATTATGGCAAACCCTTCGCTGACATCTTTCGCGGAGCTAAAGGCGATTTCTACGCCATCGACCCCATGCTGTTCAGCCCGGCCGAGGTGATCGTCACCGCTATAGAAACAGGAGAGACTTTCCGCGGTGGCGCACTGGAGGGGAAGCTGCTGGACGCCTCGTTCGCCTGATGCGCATCGCCCTCGCGGTCAGCGAGCCGGACTGGCAGGCGAGCGCGCTGACCGCCGCGTTCGCCGCGCTGGGCGCTGATGCGGTGCCCGTGCGGTTGGCGGATTGCCAGTTTGACTGCACCGCGCCGGGCGGGATTGGCATGCCCGGCTTCGGCGAGAAGGTCCCCGATGCGGTCCTGGTGCGAACGGTTGGGGCGGGCAGCTTCGAGGAGGTTACCCGTCGGCTGGGCGTGCTGCATGCGCTCGGAGCGCTGGGTACGCCGGTGTGGAACAGCGCCGCCGCGATCGAGCGTTGCGTGGACAAAAGCATGACGAGCTTTCTGCTCGCCCGCGCCGGATTGCCCACACCCCAGAGCTTCGCCGTGGAGGGGATCGAGGCCGCATGCGCTCTGGTGATGCGCGAGACAGCCGGGTGCGCGCTGGTGCTGAAACCGCTGTTCGGCTCACAGGGGCGTGGATTGCGGCTGGTGCGCGCGCCGGAAGATCTTCCCGCACCAGAGAGCGTGGCCGGGGTCTATTATTTCCAGCGCTACATTCCGCCGGAGCGTGACGGGGAATTCCGCGACTACCGCGTTCTGGTCTGCGCCGGCGAGGCGGTCGCCGCGATGGTGCGACGGGCGGAAAAATGGGTCACCAACATCCGCCGCGGCGGCACGCCGGAGGCACTTACGCCCCACAATGATCTCGTGGCGCTGGCTCTGGGGGCGGCGGAGGCGGTGGGTGCGATCTATGCCGGCGTGGATCTGATGCGCGGCGCCGACGGCAAGGCGCTGGTCATCGAAGTGAACAGCATGCCGGGCTGGCGCGGACTGCAAAGCGTCACGCCACACCCAATCGGGCCGGTGATCGCCCGGGCTTTGCTGCGTGCAAAATGATGCGGCCGGAAGATATCGAAGCGGCGTTTCGGGCCGCGTGTGCGGATGACATCAGGGCGCTGAAACCGGGCAACGTGCACACCCACGCGGCGGGGCACGGCATGACTGCCGAGGATTTCCTGCGCAGCGCCGAGGCGGCGGCGCCCGCTTTGTGCGCCCCAGGGGCGAGCCTCGGCGCGCGTGTCTTCGGTGCCGTGCAGGCGACCCGCGCCGCCGTGGGACAAAACACAAATCTTGGCATTCTGCTGTTATGCGCGCCTCTCGCCATGGCGGCGGAAACCAGCTGTGCATTGCCGGACGGGGTGCGGAATGCGACTGCTTCTGCGGGAGTTGACGAGACCGCGAAGGTCTTTGCGGCGATCGTTCTGGCGGCGCCCGGCGGCCTGGGGAACGCAGCCCGTCACGACGTGCGCCAGCCGGCAACCGTGCCGCTGGCCGCCGCAATGGCAGAGGCGGCGCCGCGCGACCGGATCGCGCGCCAATACGCGAACGGATTTGCCGATGTCTTCGGTGATGGCCTGACTGCCTACAGGGACGCTTTGGAGCGCTGGTCCGATCCGCTCTGGGCCGCAGCCGCGTCTTATCTGCAGCACATGGCCGCCGCGCCGGACAGCCATATCCTGCGCAAGCTCGGCGCAGCAGCGGCGACTGCGGTGCAGCGCAAGGCGGTTGCAGTGCGAGCGAGGTTTCTCAATTGCCGCGATCCGAACGAACTCGTGCCGGAGCTGCTGGCCTGGGATGCGGATCTGAAGCGGCGCGGAATAAATCCTGGGACCTGCGCCGACCTCACCGTGGCGACAATTCTGGCCCACCTTGAGCAGAACTGACTTGCCGCGGCCGGGTGGGGATGGTTGAGTGCCCCGCTGCCCGGCCGCTGGCAGGTGGCGGCGTCCAAACTATTCACCTCGTTAGTGTGGGAGCGAAACAGCAATGCCGACGATCAACAAGGTCTGCGTGGGCGAGTCGCTGATCGGCGATGGCAATGAGGTCGCGCATATCGACCTCATCATGGGCCCGCGCGGCAGTGCCGCGGAATCCGCGTTCTGTCACGCCCTGACGAACAACAAGGATGGTTTCACCTCGTTGCTGGCAGTGGTGGCCCCCAATCTGCCGACTAAACCGAACACGGTGATGTTTAACAAGGTGACCATCAAGGGCGCCAAACAGGCAGTACAGATGTTCGGCCCGGCCCAACACGCGGTTGCGAAAGCGGTGGCCGACAGCGTTGCGGAAGGCGTGATCCCCGAGAGCGAGGCGGACGATCTGTTTATTTGCGTGGGCGTGTTCATCCACTGGGAAGCCGCCGACGACAAGAAGATTCAGGACTTCAACTACCGCGCCACGAAGGAGTCGATCGCCCGCGCCGTGCGTGGCGAGCCCACAGCTTCCGAAGTGGTCCGTCAGCGCAACACCGCGAAGCACCCGTTCGCGCCGAACTGAGGCAATTTCGCCTTCCTGTGGCTGGTGGCTGGTTAAGCCGTCCGGGAGCGTGCCTCAGGCATCATTCTGAGGCGAGATGCTCCCGGCCGGTGCGCCACAGATCAGAGACGGTGATCGTTCCCGCATGGAGCGCTGTGGCTACAAGGGCGCCCGTCGCACCGACACTCGCAAGCGCAGCCAGGTCGTCGGCGTGGCGCACCCCGCCCGCCGCATAAATCTGCCTGCCGGGCGCGCGCCGGGCTATCGCCGCCACACGTGCGAGATCGGGTCCGCGACCTGAGCCGACCTGGGCCAGCGTCATCGCGATGACGCGCGCGGGCCATAGCGTCACGTCCTCCAGAATCCGCGCCGGTCCCTGAAACGCCTCACCGCGAAAATCGAGCGACAAAACCAGGCGGTCCTGGCCCGCAAGCTCTTCCAACAGCTCGGGACCGGTCTGGGATTCGCTGCCCACCACCAGGCATCCGACGCCGCGTGCGAGCCACGCAGCCGCGCCCGCAAGTTCGCCGATGCCGTTGTCCACCCAGAGTTCAAGTCCGGGGAAGCGCGCCGCGAGCTCGGCAAGCGTTGACGCGTGGCTTCCGCGTTTTTCGATTGCGTCCAGATCGGCGATATACAGCCGGCGGAACGGATACAATCGCAACAGGCCCCCGACCAGGTCGGATGGCACGCTGGAAGGGCTAAGCGGCGTCTCGATAGGACGATAAAAGTCGCGCTGCCCCTGGCGGGCATGCACCACAACGCCGGCTTTCAGGTCGATGACGGGGAGGACCTCCATAGGGCCCATCCTCTCCGGCCAAAGAGCGGCGTCAAGCAAACCCCGGTTCCGGTCGAGCGGCTGCTCAGCTGCCGCAGGTACGTGCTGGTGGCGACCGCGCCTGGCGCAGCCAGCATTACCTGGCCCCTGACCCGGCCTCCGCATGACCAGAGACGGCTGCTGAACCTGGTTCGAGTGTGATAGGCCTCGTATCAGGGGTGGCTTGACCGGCGCCGCGGCGCACCCGCAGCCTTAGGCTGCATGATCCCGTTTCATCTTCCGTCGGTCTGGCCCGCCGCCGCCGACCCCGCCGCCGCGGGGCGGCTGATCGAGCACTTCGCCGACACCGGCGAGGACCAGACTCGCGCGGCCCGGCAGCCGGAGGTCGCCGCAATGCTTAGCGCTATCGGCGGCAACAGCCCATTCCTGAGCGAACTGGCGGTGCGGGAATCCAGCTCGCTCTGCGAATTGGTGCGGAATGGCCCCGAGGTCACGGTGGACGCAGCACTGGCCACTCTGGCGCAGGTCGGACCCGGTCGCCGGCGGGAGGAGGTGTCAGCCGCCATGCGCCGCGCCAAGCGTGTCGTGGCCCTGGCGGCCGCAGTGGCCGATATCGGCGGGATCTGGTCCCTTGAGCGCTTCACCGCCGGCATGACGGCGCTCGCCGAAGCCTGCCTCCAGCTCGCAATCAACCACCTGCTGCGGACCGCCCACGAAGCCGGGCAGATCCGCCTGTCCGATCCGGACAGCCCGGCCTCGGCGAGCGGGTTTTCCATGCTCGGCATGGGCAAGCTCGGTGCGCGGGAGCTGAACTATTCCAGCGATATCGACCTGATCCTGATCTACGATCCCGCAGCGGCAATCTACACGGGACGCATCCAGGGCGACGCGCTGCGCGGTTTCATGTCGCGGCTCGCGCGCGACCTGGTCACGCTGATGGAGCGGCGGGACGCCGACGGCTACGTATTCCGCACGGACCTGCGGCTGCGGCCCGACCCCTCAGTGACGCCGCCCGCAGTCTCGCTGCCCGCCGCACTGACCTACTACGAAAGCATGGGCCAGAACTGGGAGCGGGCGGCGATGATCAAGGCGCGCCCGGTGGCCGGCGACTTGCGGACCGGTGCGGAATTCCTGGAGGCGATCCGGCCGTTCATCTGGCGGCGCGGGCTGGATTTCGCGGCCGTGGCGGATATCGCAGCGCTGAAGCGCCGGATCGATCTGCACCGGGGCACGGGAAGCGAGAGACTGGCGGGCCTGAACGTGAAGCTTGGCCGCGGCGGCATACGCGAGGTCGAATTCCTGGCGCAAACGCTGCAGATGGTATGGGGCGGACGCGACCCCCGGCTGCGGGATCCCACCACGCTGGGCGCATTGGAGGTACTGGCGGAAGCCGGCCATTTGCCGGCCGAGGCGGCCCGGGAGCTGGCCGAGGCCTACGTTTTTCTGCGCCGGGTCGAGCATCGGCTGCAAATGGTCGCAGACCGGCAAGTGCACACGCTGCCGGAGCGCGAAGCCGATCTCGCCCGGTTGGCGATATTCATGGGAAACGCAGAGCCCCGGCATTTCAACGATGAAATATCGGCCCACCTGGCCCATGTGCAGACCCGTTATGCGGGCGTCTTCGGGGCTATCCCCACCGACCCTGAAGCGGCTTCGCTGGCCTCGGAGCTGGATTTTCGCGGCGACGATCCGGCGCCCGCCGGCACCGTGGCGGCACTGCGAAACCTGGGCTTCAGCGATGCCATAAGGATTATCGAAGCTGTGCGGAGCTGGAAGGCGGGACGGATTCGCGCGCTCCGCTCCCAGCGGGCCCGCGAGGCGCTGGACCGCATGCTTCCCGGATTGCTCGCGGCCCTCGGACGCCAGGCACAGCCTGATGCGGCGTTCGGCCGATTCGACCAGCTGCTGTCCCGGCTGCCGGCAGGCGTGCAGTTGCTGGCGTTGTTCGAGCGGAATCCCGATCTCGTGCAGCGCGTGGCAGCGCTGCTCGGCGCCGCCCCCTCACTGGCGGAGCATCTGACGACGCATCCGGCTGCGCTGGAAGGCCTGTTGTCGCCGGAGACCATTGCACTCGATCCGTCCAGTCTTCTGGCCACCCGGCTGCGGGACGCCCGGCTGCTGGAGGAGAGCATCGCGATCGTACGGCGCACGGTGCGGGAGGAGGATTTCGCGATCTCGGCCGCTACGCTGGAGGCCCGGCTGGATGCGGATGAAGCGGGGCTGCGGCGCGCCGCATTGGCCGATGCCGCATTGGACGCCTTGCTGCAGCCCGTGATCGAGGACTTCGCCCTGCGCTACGGCAAGGTGGCCGGTGGGCGGATGGCGGTTGTTGCATTGGGGAAGGCCGGCGGGCGCGAGATGATGGCCGGCTCCGACCTCGACCTGATGCTGATCTACGACCATCCGGAGAACGAGGCGGAATCCGATGGGATCAGGCGATTGCCCGCGCCGCAGTATTTTCTGCGGCTGGCGCATAGTTACGTGGCCGCGCTCACATCGCAGGGCGCCGACGGGCAGCTCTATGCGGTGGACATGCGGCTGCGGCCGTCCGGGAATAAGGGGCCAGTGGCGGTCTCACTGGCAGCGTTTCGGCGCTACCATGCCGAGTTTGCCTGGACTTGGGAGCGGATGGCGCTGACCCGTGCGCGGGTGGTGGCAGGCCCGCCGGAGTTCCGCGCGGTCGTAGGTGCGGCAATCGCGGGCGCGATCGCGGCGCCGGCGGACGCGATGCGGGTTCGCACCGATGCGGCCGCCATGCGCGGGCGGATGGCGCGAGATTTGCCGCCCGCCGGCGCCTGGGATGTGAAGCTGCGATCGGGCGGCCAGGTCGAGGTGGAGTTCATCGCGCAGGCGCTGCAGCTGATCCACGCGGCGGAGGATCGGGCGATTTGTGACCCGACGACCCGCGTGGCGCTGCGCCGCCTTGCCGGGGGGGGCTATCTCGCCGCCGATGATGCTGCGCTGCTTATGCGGGCCGACCGTTTGTGGCGGACCATTCAAGGGTTGCTGCGGATCACGGCGGGGCGGTCGCCGCCGGATCAGCTGCCGGCAACCTCGCTTGACGCGTTGCTGAGCGGTACTGGCGCGCTTGACGCCGCAGCGCTGCACGCCACAGTTGATGCGGCGGCAGAACAGGTCCGCGCCGCTTTCGTGCGCTATATCGGAGAGGTTGCATGAGCGTTCAGGAGAAAGAGCCCGCGCCCGGTTTCAGCATGCCGGCGACCGGCGGGCGGGAGGTCAGCCTGTCGGGCATGAAGGGGCGCCCGTTCGTGCTGTATTTCTATCCGAAGGCGGACACGCCCGGCTGCACCAAGGAGGCCTGCGCTTTCCAGGAGGCCTTGCCGGCGCTGGTGAAGATCGGGGTGGAGGTGATCGGAGTCTCCAAGGACAAGATGGCGGCGCTGGAGAAATTCGCCGCCAAGTACAAGCTGAGCTTCCCGCTGGCGTCGGATGCCGGGACGCAGGTTGCGGAGGCTTACGGCACCTGGGTCGAGAAATCGATGTACGGCCGCAGGTATAGGGGGATGGAGCGAAGCACGTTCCTGATCGACAAGGACGGACATGTGGCGAAGGCGTGGCGCAAGGTCAGCGTACCGGGTCACGCCAAGGCAGTAATGGACGCGGTGGCGGCGTTGGGGTGAAAGCAGCGATTGCTACGTAACTATCCCTTGCGGGAGAGGCGGTCAGCCAAGTCGGGTGGCATTGCGTCCTCCGGATCGGCGGGCACCTCCGGCACCTTCTGCAAAATGCGCTCAGGATCCTCTGGCGTAGCGCTGCCTTGCAGGTGCCCAAAGAAACTGGCAGCGGTTTCCACGACGCCGATTTTCTGTGCAACCGCGGTCGCAATCCATTGATTGAGCGACACGCCGTCCTCCTTGGCCAGCCGCGCCGCAGACGCCGGTAGTTTAAGCGGGTAGGTCGCCTTGCTCATGAATTCGATCACCTCGCGGATGATCTCGACCGGACGAGCCAGGCGCACGCCGAAACGCGCGGCTGCAATGCGAGAGTGAGTGGCATTGTATGTCACCAACGCGTCCGCACGGCCATTGACGGCCGTTTCAAGGACCATCTCGTCGTCCGGGTCCGGCAACTGTGGCCTCCAGCTCAAATGTGCTTCGACCGGCTCGATCAGCCTTGCCAGGGCGTCCAAAGCCCAATCGACGTCTGTCAGCGACAGCAGCGAGGCGCCTAGCTGCTCCGGCCGTTTCAACACCGCCTCGTATTCCAGAAACAGCGGCGGCGTCGCCAACATTCGGATCCGTTTTCTCCTGATGAGCTCGATCAGGGCGAAGTTCGCCCCTGAACGGCTTCGAAACGCCGAGGCTACCACATTGGTGTCAATGGTAAGCCTCAGCATGCCCTGACACCGCATATCCCATGGGATATTTTAAGGGGGGCTACCCATCCTTCGGTTGCGAAGTTTTCAGCCGTCCGCCAGTGCGCTTCGCCTGGACCTGGTCTAGTTCTCACCGCATGCCCCGACCCCAGCAGGACCCGAGCAAAGCCGCGGCACGGCAGTGGCTGCGGGAGCAGACGAGGCTCGGCCAGGCGGCGGCACGGCCGGCCATCATGCTCGGCCTGGCTACCGTGGCGATCGGCATCGCCCAGGTCTGGTGCATCGCCCTGGCACTGGCTTCCGTGCTGACCAGGCGCGCCGCACCGTTTGCGGCGCTGGCAGCTTTCGGAGTGCTCGCGTTGATCCGCGCCGCCCTCGGCTGGCTTTCGGAACAGGCGGCGATGCGGGCCGGCGCCACCGGACGGCGGCGGCTGCGAACGGACGCACTGACGCGGATATTGCAGGCAGGCCCGGTGCTGTTGCGGGGTCAGCATTCGGGCGAGCTCGCCAGCATCGCGATCGATCGCGTCGAGGCGCTGGAGGGCCTGTTCACGCGCTGGATTCCTGCGTCCGTCCTGGCGGTGGCCGGACCCGTTATCGTCGCGTTGGCCGCGCTATGGGCCGATCCGGTAGCAGCGGGCGTGCTGGCCGGGTGTGGGCTGATGGTGCCGGTGGCGATGGCAGCGGCCGGGCTCGGTGCCGCGGCGGCATCACGCAGGCAGTTCATTGCGCTGGCGCGGCTGCAGGCACGATTCCTGGACCGGGTGCGCGGCATCGCCACCATCGTGCTCTACGGGCGGGCGGAGGACGAGGCGCAGGCGCTCGCCGCGGCAGCGACGGAGCTGGGCGTGCGGACGATGCGCGTGCTGCGCGTCGCGTTCCTGTCATCCGTGGCGCTCGACCTTGCGGCGGCCGCGGCGCTGGTGATCCTGGCGGTTCGCTATGGCCTGATGCTCTTGCACCACGCTCTGGCCAGTCCGTCCCACGCCCTGTTCGTGCTGCTGCTGGTGCCGGAGTTCTTCGCCCCGCTGCGGGCATTCTCCGCCGCCTACCAGGACCGGCTGCACGCAACTGGCGCAGCGGAAGCGCTGATCGGCTTGCCTCCACCGGTCGAACCCGCGCCTCCGCTGGAGGTGCGGACCATCGCGGCGCGGGGCGTCACGGTGGCTTTCGAGCATGTGTCGCTCGTCTGGGACCCGGCGCGCGGCAAGGCGCTGGATGATCTGTCATTCCGTTTGCCGGCCGGGGAGACGCTGGTCCTCGCCGGGCCGTCCGGGGCCGGGAAATCTAGCGTCATCGAAATCCTGCTCGGGTTCGTTCCACCCACCGAGGGGCGGGTGACGCTGAACGGGATGGATATCACCCAGCTTGTGACGCAGGCGTTGTCCCGGCTCACCGCGTGGATCGGCCAGCGGCCGACCCTGTTTGCGGCGACCATCCGGGAGAACATCCGGTTCGCCCGCCCCGAAGCCACAGACGAGGAGGTGGAGCAGGCGGCGGAAGCGGCGCGGGTTATGGCTTTTGCGCGAGAATTGCCGGCCGGCCTGGAGACTCCGGTCGGCGAAGGCGGCTACGGGCTCTCGGGCGGTCAGGCGCAACGGGTGGCAATCGCCCGGGCTTACCTGAAGAACGCGCCGCTACTGCTGCTCGACGAGCCGACCGCGCATCTTGATCCGGCAACCGAGCAGGAGGTGCTGGACAGCCTGCGGCGGCTGGCCCTGGGACGGACCGTCGTTTTGGCCAGTCATTCCTCGGCGGCGCATGCTTTTTCGGGCCGGCGGCTCGATCTTCGCGAAGGCCAGGGCGCGCCGATGCGGATATCGGCATGAGCGATCTGCTCCGGATTCTGGCTCTGTGGCGCCGGCAGGCGCCTTGGCTGATTCTGGGCGCGCTGATCTCGCTGGGGGCCGTCGCGGCAGGCGTCGGGCTGATGACGATCGCCGGGCGAGTGATAGGCGCGGCATTCGTGCTGGCGGTGCTTGTGGCCCCTGTAGCGCTGGATGCGTTCGGTATTGGGCGCGTGGTGCTGCGCTACCTGGACCGGCTGGTCACGCATCAGTCCACGTTCCGCGCTCTGGCTGATCTGCGCGTTTGGTTCTTCCGGGGACTGGCGCGCGGCAGCGCTGGCGGGTTGGGATTCCGCCAGGCTGGCGATGTGCTGGCCCGCCTGGTGGCCGACGTTGACGCCCTGGACGGCCTGTATCTGCGCATCCTGTTGCCGCTGGCCGCGGGGGTGATGCTGCTGCCGGGCTTGATCGTGCTGCTAGGCGCAACCTGGCTGTCGGCCGTCGTGGGGGTGCTGTTCGCCGCGGCCGCCTTCGCGGTGCCGTGGATGGCCTTCCGGGCGGCCGGCGCGGCCGGGCGGGCGCTGGCGGAAGCGGCGGGCGGGTTGCGGATCGCCGCCGTGGACGCCCTCTTCGGCATGCGGGAAGTTCGGGCCTTCGGGGCGGAGGGGCGGATGCTCGCCACGATCCAGGCGCGGGAGGGCGCGCTGCTGTCCGCCCAGCACGCCCTAGGCCGGCGCACCGCACTCGCGGGGGTGCTGGCGCTGTTGTGCGCCCAGGCGGCGATCCTGGCTGTGCTTGCCGGGGCGGGCGGCGAGCCCGTCGGGGCAGTGGCCGCAGTGTTCCTGGTGATCGCGGCATTTGAGGCGATCGCCGTTTTGCCGCGGGCCGGTGCGCTGGCCGGGCACGCGGCGGCGGCGGCCCACCGGGTGATCGAAGCGGCCGAGGCGCCTCCCCCAACGGTTGAGCCGGAAGTTCCAGCGCCGGCGCCCGCCGGGACAAGCCTTCGCTTCCAGGCGGTGCGGTTCCGCTGGGCGCCTGGCAACCCGCTGGTCTTCGATGGCCTGAGTTTGGACATCCCATCCGGCAGCCGGGTCGCGGTGCTGGGACCATCGGGCTCGGGCAAATCGACGCTGGCGTCGCTGGCACTGCGGCTGGCGGATCCCGAGACCGGGCGGGTGCTGCTGGGCGGCGTGGATATTGCCACGTTGCGGACGGATGAGGTGCGGCAGCGCATCGCGTGGCTGAGCCAGGCGACGCATCTGTTCGACGATACGGTGCGGCGGAATCTGCTGCTGGCGCGGCCGGACGCCGATGACGCGGCGCTGTGGGGCGCACTGGAGGCCGCCCAGGTCGCCGATGTGGTGCGCGCGTTGCCGGACGGGCTGGACGCCTGGGTCGGCGAGGGCGGGGCGCGCCTGTCCGGCGGACAGGGAAGGCGGGTCGCGCTGGCGCGGGCATTGCTGTCGCCGGCGCCGGTCCTGATCCTGGATGAGCCGGCAGCGGGACTGGATGCAGAGACGGAGCGGACGTTCCTGGCAACGCTGAACGAGGCGGCGGCCGGGCGGACGGTCATCCTGATCGCTCACCGGCTGATTGGGGTGGAGCGGCTGGACCGGATCTGGCGGCTGTCGGGCGGGCACGCGGTCGCGGCGGCGGGTTGATCCGAACAGTGGCCGCAACCGCCCGATCCGTCGCAGGGCTGGCGCTGTTCGCCCTGTTGCTGTTTCTGCCCGCCGGCACTGCGGACTGGCCGTCCGCCTGGGTCTTCCTGGCCCTGTTCGCCATTTGCGGCCTGGCAACCGGCCTTTGGCTCCGCCGCACCGATCCTGCCCTGCTGGCGGAGCGAATGAGGTCGCCGCTGAGCGGTCTTCAGCGGCCGCGAGACCGTGCAATCATGGTGGCGCTGTTCCTCGCCTTTGCAGCGTGGTCCGTCTTCATGGGTCTCGATGAGCGGTTTGGCTGGTCGCGGGCGCCGCGATGGGCGCAGGCGCTCGGCGCGGTGCTAATTCTGGTCGCCTTCTGGGGCTGGATTCTGGTGCTTAGGGCCAACAGCTTCGCTTCCGTTACGGTGCGCGTCCAGGCGGAGCGCGGGCAAACGGTCGCCACGACCGGTCCGTATGCGGTCGTCCGGCACCCGATGTATGCCTATGCGCTGCTCTTCCTGATCGGCGCGCCCCTCCTTCTCGGTTCGCTTTGGGGAGTGGCGTGGCTTGCCATATTCCTTCCCCTGCTGGCCGCCAGAACCTTGGGCGAGGAAGCAGTCCTGATGCATGGGCTGCCCGGCTATCGGGAGTATGCCACGAAGGTGCGATATCGGCTGGTGCCTGGGATCTGGTGAGGGTGCCGCGGGGTAGGCGTCTGTCGCTTCGTCATTTCATCGAAGGACGATGAGCGTCCCGCCCCTACCCCTCATCCATCTCCTGCTCCAGCGCCTCTATTTCCGCGTCGCTGAAGCCGAAATGGTGCGCAACCTCGTGCACCAGCACGTTCCGGACCAACCGGAACAGATCCTCCCCCGTTTCGATCCATTCCAGCAGGATCGGCTCGCGATACAAAACAATCAGGTCGGGCTGGCGCGCGATGTCGCTGACGCTGCGATCGATCAGCGGCGTGCCCCGGTACAACCCCGTCAGGTCCCAGGGCGACTCGATCCCCATCTCCTGCAAGGTCTCATCGTCCGGCCGTTCCTCGACCGCGATGCCGACCCCATCCAGATGGTCGCGAAACCGCTCCGGCAGCGCCCGCAACGCCCGCTCCGCCAAAGCCGCGATGTCGTCAATGCCGGGCGGCTGCAAGGAATCCTTTGACACTACATTCTCCGTCCCGTCATCTCCTTGGATGCTCTTGCCGCGCCGATTCGCGCTCCTGCTTGCCCCTTTCCTGGCAATCGCCGCCCTTGCCCTAATACGGCCGGCGGGCGCCCAGTCGGTCCCCGGCACGGCCGACCACTTCTTCACCACCAGCGACCACGTCCGGTTGCATTACCTGGAAGCCGGCCCGCAATCGGCCCAGACCATTGTATTCGTGCCGGGCTGGACCATGCCAGCCTGGATCTTTGCCCCGCAAATCGCCACCTTCAGCCGCCGCTACCAGGTCATAGCCTTCGACCCCCGCGGCCAGGGCGACTCCGAAATAGCCTCCTCGGGCTATGAACCCCATCGCCGGGGCCAGGACATTGCCGAGCTTCTCGCCCGGCTTGGAGCACGCCCGGTGTTGCTCGTCGGCTGGTCGCTCGGCGTGCTGGACGCGCTGGCCTTCGTCCATGATCACGGCGATCGTGGCCTTGCCGGGCTCGTCCTGATCGACAACTCCGTCGGCGAAGCCCCCGCGCCGTTTCGCCAGGCCCATCCGCACCATCACGGCCCCCCGATGCCGCACATCGCTTACATGGAACTCTTCGTCCGGACGATGTTCCACACTCCCCAGGACGAGGTGTGGCTGGAACGGCTCACCGAGGCCACCTTGCGCACTCCGGACTGGGCCGCCCGCCGGCTGCTCGATTACCCGGTTCCGCGGATCTACTGGCGGGAGGCGATCTACGCCACGAACAAGCCGGTGCTCTACGCCGTGCGCTCTGGCTTTGCCGCGCAGGCGGCGAATCTGCAGCGCAACCGTGCGGACACTGAAACCGCGGTATTCCCCGATGCCGGCCACGCCCTGTTCATCGACGACGCGGCGCGCTTTAACGCCCTGATGCAAAGCTTCATCCAGGAGATGGTGTGGCCGAAGAGAGCCCCCTGAAGCTGACTGTCCAACGGGGGCACAGCCTCGCGCCCCTGTTTCTCGTCTCACTCACCGGTATCGGATACGAGATCGCACTGACCCGGTTCTTCGCGGTGGCGGAATGGTCCGACTACGGATATTGGGTGATCTCCATCGCGATGGCGGGATTCGCGGTCAGTGGCGTGGGCCTTGCGCTATGCCGCGATGCGGCGGCACGGCACGGCACGGCTATCCTGGCCTCCCTGCCCTGCCTGCTGATCCTGGCCGCGGCCGGGGGGTTCACGGTGGCGGCGATCAACCCGTTCAACCCCCTGCAACTGCAGAACCCTGCCACCTGGCAGTCCCAGCTGTGGAATATCGCCGGATATTACGCCGCCCTGCTCCCGTTCTTCTTCCTCGCAGGCCTGTTCGTCAGCCTCAGCTTCGTGCTGAACGCCGGCCGGATCGGTGCTGTCTACGCCTGGGACCTGGCCGGAGCAGGGGCGGGGGCGGCGTGCATTTTGGGATTGATGTTCGTCCTGCATCCGTTCCGTCTCGTGCCGGCACTGCTGATCCCGCTCGCAGCGGCGACGGTCTTCGCACGCCGACATCGCAAGCCGGCGATCGCCGCGGCCGTGGCGGCGCTGCTGGCCGGTCAGGCGCTGCTGTTCCTCGGTCCCCAGGCCCGGATCAATCAGTTCAAGCCGCTCTACGCCCCTCTCCACACCCCCAATGCCCGTGTTCTGGCGACACATCTCTCTCCAGCCGGCGCTTACACGCTGCTGGACGACTTCACCGAACGACTGAACACGGACCTCTCCAACGACGCCGAAATGCTCGGCTACGGCACCCCGCCGAAAACCTACGGCTTGTATCGTGATGGCGACCGCATCGCCGCCCTGCCCCGCCAGCCTATTGATGCCGCCGGCAAGGATTTTGCCTACGCCCCCGCCACCCTCGGGGCGCTTCCCTATAAGATTCTCCAGCATCCGCGCGTCCTGCTCATCGGCACGGAGGGCGGGTTCGGCATCGCCCAGGCGCTCCGCCTCGGCGCCGCCCACGTCACCGCCATCGAGCCGGAACCGCTGCTGAACAGAGCCCTCCACGATGGTCTCGGCCCGACACCACCACTGCCCGCCGACCCCGCCGTTCGCGTCGCGTCCGAACCACCCCGCGCCGCCGTTGAAACCGGCGGTCGCTACGACCTGATCGAAATTGCCGCCAACCTTCTCTCCGCCAGTCCCGCCAGCGAGACCTCCTTCACCGCCGAATCGATCGCCGCCGATCTGAAGGCTTTGACGCCGGGAGGCATCATCTCACTGCCGGTTTCCATCCGGGATTTCCCGGTCTATGCGCTGCGCGTCCTCGCGACCGCCCGGGATGGCCTGCTGAAGGCCGGCATCGCTGACCCCGGCGCCCACGTGATTCTTTACCGCTCGGCCTGGAACGCCCGCCTGCTGCTCTCCAACCAGCCCTTCGACGCCGCCCGCAAAGCGGCGGCGAAAAAATTCTGCGACCAGCGCTCGTTCGACCTCTCCTGGTTCCCCGGTATCGACGTTGCCGCACTGCGGGCCAACATCTACAACGATCTGCCCGCCGTCTCTTTCGCCGCGGGCGAGGTGTCCTCCGCCGGGCCCGACGACTCCATCGCTGACGAGGCATCCGCCGTCCTCACCGGTCAGCCCAGCCCGTCCGGCGCCGCATTCAACCTGACGCCCATCACCCTCGATCGGCCCGCTTTCTTTGCGGTTCTGCGCCTGTCGCAGCTTGGTACCCTGCTGAAACGGCTGGAGGTGCTGCCGCAGCCCGAAATCGGCGCCCTGGTGAACCTCGCCGTCCTCGCGCAGGCCGCGGTTATTGCACTCGCCGTGCTTCTGCTCCCGTTCGCCGCGCCCGGCCGGGTGCAGCTGGCGCAAGGCGGCTGGGTCTGGGCAGTGACGTACTTTCCGGCACTGGCACTGGGCTTCCTGTTCATCGAAATCGCCCTGATTCAGCAGGCGACCGACTGGCTGGATGACCGCACCTCGGGCTTCGCTGTGGTACTGACCGGCATGCTGATCTTCTCTGGCCTCGGCAGCGCGGCGTCCACACGCCTGAGCTCTCGCCCTCGGCGAGCCATCGCTGCCGGTTCGGTGATCGTGATTGCGTGGTGCGCGGTGCTGATTGCCGGCTTGCAGCCGCTCATTCTGGCCACCCTGGGGGCGCCCTGGGCCACACGGATCGGGCTAATCCTGGGAATCACCGCCCCAGCCGCCTTCGTCCTCGGCCTGTTCTTCCCTCTCGGGCTGGCTGCGGTCGGACCGGGCGGCGCACTGCCCTGGGCCTGGGCGCTGAACGGCGCCTTCTCCGTTCTCGCCACACCGCTCGCCAATCTTGTCGCGCGGAATTTCGGCTTCAGCCGCGTGCTGTTGTGCGCCGCTCTGATGTATGCTGTTGCCGGTATTTGTTTTCCTGCTGCCCGGAGAAGTCCCGAGTGGTTCAGCCTGCCAGCACGCTTACCCGGCGCGGACTGATTGCCGCGGCCGCCGCCACGGCGTTGACCCCGGCTGCGCGGGCCACGCAGCCGGGCTGGACGCGCGAGGCCTACGAGAAGGCCATGCGCGCCTCCGGCCGGCCGGTCAGCCTGAGCGCCGCCCAGTTCGAGGAGATCCAGGCGCGCAAGCCCGCCGCCATAAAACTGATCAAACAGTATCTGGAATCCCGCCTGAAGACCGCCGATTCCGCCGTGCTTGCCGCCTTCGAGTCGGTTCCCCGCGAATACTTCCAGTATATCTACTCCGAGCACCGCACCATCGCCGGCGATGCTTACGAGAGCGATCCTAAGCCGTGGGCCATCGGTTATGGTTCGGCGCTGTCGGATTATCTGGGCCAAGCCTATATGACCCAGGTCGCCGGGCCCAAGCCCGGCCAGACCTCGCTGGAGATCGGCACCGGCAGCGGCTTTCAGAGCGCCCTGCTGTCCCGGATCGTCGATCGCGCCTACACGATCGAGATCATCGAGCCGCTGGGCGAGGCGGTCGGCCGCATCTTCACCCCGCTTGGCTACGGCAACGTGCACACAAAAGTCGGTGACGGCTATTACGGCTGGCCCGAGGTGGAAGGCGGCTTCGATATCATTATGGTCACCTGCGCCGCCGAATACGTGCCGCCGGATCTGTTCAAGCAGATGAAACCGGGCGGGAAGATGGTCATTCCCATCGGCCAGCCGTTCAAGCGCGGCCAGGTGCTTTACACGTACACGAAGGACGAGCAGGGCAAGATTCACTCTCGCCGCGACATGGGCGTGTTTTTCATCCCGATGACCGGAGCGATCCAGAAGAACGCGCCGGGGAGTAATGCAACGCACGCGTGATTTCGCGCTGATGCCGCAGAAGGTCATCGGCCTGATCGGTGGTTTGAGCTGGGAAAGTTCCGCCGAATATTATCGCATCATCAATCAGCGGGCCCGTGACCGTCTGGGCGGGGTCCACTCCGCCCGGTGCCTCATGTGGTCGTTCGACTTCGCCGAGATCGAATCTTTGCAACGCGGCGGGCATTGGAACGAAGCAACGAAGCGCATGACCGAGGCCGCCCAACGGCTGGAACGGGGCGGCGCCGACTTCCTGGTGATCTGCACCAACACGATGCACCGCATGGCCGATGACGCAGGCTGCTGTCGGTCTTCCGCTGCTCCACATTGCCGATCCCACCGCCGAGCGCATTCGCGCCGCTGGAATTCAGCGCGTGGGTCTGCTTGGTACGGCGTTCACGATGGAGCAGGCGTTTTATAAAGGACGGCTGGTGGACCGGCATGGATTGAAAGTGCTGATTCCTGACGCTCCCGACCGCGCCGAGGTTCACCGGGTAATTTACGAGGAACTCGTGCAGGGGCGAATCGAGGTTGCATCGCGGGAAACCTACCGCGCGATTATCGCCCGCCTGGTTGATCGCGGCGCAGAGGCGATCATCCTGGGCTGCACCGAAATCATGCTGCTGGTGCGCTCCGAGGATAGCGCGGTCCCGCTGTTTGACACGACTACCGTCCACGCCGAGGCCGCTGCTGACCTTGCACTCAGCGCCGATTTGAGCGAAGTCCGCTCGGCGCTGCTTTCTGGGCGTTACTTCGGGCGTAATGCGAACTCGCGTTGGCGAGCCAACAGTTCAGGGGCGTAGATAGACCGCGAGGTGGAACGCAACTTTATCCGTAAATAATGAAAACGTCCTACCCCTCCGCCCATCCAGTCATCGTCGCAATCCGCAGCGTAACCGTAACCCGCCCCTCGGCGTCCGCCATCCCCGCCAGTGCGCGGACAAACAGCTCCCGCGATGGAACCCGACGCTCCCGCAGCACCAGTGCGTTGCTCTCCCCTGCTGCCTGCAGGTCTCGCAGCAGTGCCATTCCGTTCGCATATGACAGCCGCACCTCATCCAGATCCGCGACCGGCAGCACAAACCCCGTCCGTTGCAGCAAACCCGCGCAATCCCGCAGCTCCGGAAACGGTGAAACCCGCGGCGCTCCCCCACCCGTCAGCATCGCTTCCGCCTCCGCCAGTGCCATCCGCAACTCACCCAAGGTGCCCAGCAACGGCATGCTCGCCAGCAGCAATCCCCCGGGGCGCAACGCCTGCCTGATCTGAATTAGTGCGCCCGGCAGATCGTTGATCCAGTGCAGCGACAGACAGGCAACGACAAGATCGAAGCTTCCGGATGCGAACGGCAGCACCTCGTCATCAGCCGCCACGCGCAAGCCGTCGCGGCGCCGAAGCATCGCGAACGACAGGTCAGAGCTGACAACCCGCATTCCGCGCCCCTGCAGCAGCGGCGCGACCGCGCCACGCCCGCCGATATCCAGTGCATCGCGACAGCTGCCTTTGATATCGTCCAGCCGCTCGATCAGCCGTGCGCCCAAATCGCCAAGAAGATCGCCGACCCGATCCACCCGTCTCGCCGCCCTGTCGCGGTGCAGTCGCACCGCCCGGCGGTCGAAGACAATGGGCGGGCCGCTCACGCCGCTTCGCTCAATCGCACTCCGTGCGCCGCCAAGGCCGGCGCCAGCAGCGCCCGAGGATTATCCGCCGCCATCCGCTGCGCCGCTTCCTGCGTCCCCAGACCCCAGGCAACGACGTTCCGCACCGCCTGCTCCAAAGTCAGCGCCGAGCCTGCCAGAACGTCCAACCCCGGCGCCCGCACCATCCCGGCACTGTCGCGCTCGATCGCCATGCCGGCAAACATGTAGGCGCCGGCCGGCGCCGCCGCCGCGGAAGTTGCGTCAGTAACAAGGATCGTGCGCTCAAGCCCTTTGGCACGCAGCATGACTTTCAGCGCATAAGGGGGCACGTGAATGCCATCGGCGATGACGCTCGCCCATAGCCGATCCTCGGCAAGCTGCAGCATCATCGGATTGTCGAATTTCGGTTGCACGCGTTTCAATGCATTCCCCAGATGCGTGCTCAGCGTCGCCCCTGCCTCCACTGCCAGCTCAATATCGCGCGCCGCCGCCGCGGTGTGACCAAGCGCAACCACCTTGCCGCGGCCGGTTGCCCACCGGATGAATGCCTCGCTGCCCGATCGCTCCGGCGCCAGCGTGATCAACAGGATCGGCCGTGCCAGCTCACGTTCCAGCGCTTCGACGAACTCCACATCGGGATCCCGCATCGCCGATGGCGGATGGCATCCTACGTAACCATCCGCCGCGCTCAGGAATGGCCCCTCCAGGTGGTATCCCGGAACCATCAGCGAACCCAGCCTGCTGGCGGAGACGGCCTTGTCGAGACCGCACAGCCGGGCCCGGATCATCTCGGGGCCGGCGGAAATGACCGTTGGCAAGCAATGCGCGACCCCGCCGCTTCTCATTATGGACAAAGCGTGATCCAGTGCCGCAGGAGTTATTGCCGCGTCATTGAAATCCACCCCGGCATAGCCATTGACCTGCAGGTCAAAAAGCCCCGCGATCTCCATGCGAACGAACGTGAATAGGACCAAGGAACCTGTCAACGTGCACCCTGTTAGCCCCCCGCCGTGAAAAAACCCGCAACCCCGAAACAGCCTGGATTTCCGCTATGGTGGCTCTGGCTTGGTCTTCTCGCGATCGCGATCCTCGGCCTGTTCGCCGGCGGCAATCAGGGCACCTATCAGACCATCCCCTACAGCCAGTTTCAGAACCTGCTCGATCAGAACAAGGTCAAGCAGGTCGTCGTCTCGGGCGACTCTATCCGGGGCGAGCTTAAGGAGAAGCTGCCCAACACCAAGACTGATCACTTCACCACAACGTCGGTGGCACCGAATCTCGCCGCCGAGCTGACCAAGCACAACGTGGAGTTTACCGGCGCATCGTCCGGTTCGGGCTGGGGTGTGCTTGCCTCCTGGATCATTCCCCCCATCATCTTTGTGGCCATCTGGTTCTTCGCCATGCGCGGCTTCAGCGGCGGCGGCGCGGGCGGTTTCGGCAGCGGGTTGATGTCGATCGGCCGCAGCAAGGCGAAACTCGCCGCCGAAACAGGCATCAAGACCACCTTCGCCGACGTCGCCGGGGTGGACGAAGCCAAGGACGAGCTGCGAGAATTCGTCGATTTCCTAAAACGTCCGAAGGAATACAGCCGCCTCGGCGCGCACATACCCCGCGGCATCCTGCTTATCGGCCCGCCGGGCACCGGCAAGACCCTGCTCGCCCGCGCCGTGGCCGGTGAGGCCGGCGTCCCGTTCTTCTCCACCAACGGCGCCGAATTTGTGGAAATGTTCGTCGGGGTCGGCGCCGCCCGCGTCCGCGACATGTTCGCCCAGGCCCGCAAACAGTCGCCCTGCATCATTTTCATCGACGAGCTCGACGCGCTCGGCCGCGCGCGCAACGCCAGCCCGATCCAGGGCCAGGATGAAAAGGAACAGACGCTCAACCAGCTTCTGGCGGAAATGGACGGTTTCGACCGCACCACCGCCATCGTCGTCCTGGCCGCCACCAACCGGCCCGAGATCATGGACCCCGCCCTGCTCCGGGCAGGCCGGTTCGATCGGCAGGTGCTGGTGGACCGGCCAGACAAGAAGGGCCGCATCGAGATCCTGCGCATCCATCTGCGGCCGCTGAAGGTCGCGCCCGACGTGAAACTGCAGGAGATCGCCGCGTTGACGCCTGGCTTCACCGGCGCCGATCTTGCAAACCTCGGCAACGAGGCCGCGGTGCTCGCCACGCGCCGGGGCGCCGACGCCATCGCCATCCAGGACTTCACCGAAGCCGTCGAACGCATCATCGCCGGACTGCAAAAGCGCTCGCGTATCCTGGTTCCAAAAGAACGCCGCACCGTCGCCTATCACGAGATGGGCCACGCACTGGTCGCCCTGGCCATCCCGGGCACCGACCCCGTGCAGAAAGTCTCCATCATCCCCCGCGGCGTCGGGGCGCTAGGCTACACCTTGCAGCACCCGGCCGAGGACCGCTTCCTGATGAGCAGGCAGGAACTGCTGGACAGGCTTTGCGTGCTGCTGGGAGGAAGGGCGGCCGAGATGATCCTCGGCGAGGACGTCTCCACCGGCGCGGCGGACGATCTCACCAAAGCTACCGACATCGCCCGCGGCATGGTGCTGCGTTACGGCATGGATAACCGACTCGGCCCGGTGGCGTGGGACACCGACCAGGGCAGCCAGTTCCTGCAGCAGCAGCCGGGCGCGTTCTGGCGCCAGCGCCGCTTCAGCGAAGAGACGGCGCGGGAAATTGACCAAGCCGTCAAGCAATACCTGGAAAAAGGCCTGCAGCGCGCCGTCAATATCCTGAAGGAGAACCGGTCCGCCCTGGACGAGGGCGCCGCCGCCTTGCTCGCGCACGAGACCTTGAGCGCCGATGAAATACCCCGGCCGAAACCTGTCGCGCTTGCGGCCGAATAGGCGGAAGACTACCTCGCGTTTCCAACCATCGGCCGGCGCTCAAGTAATTCTGACAGGAAAGTAGCTTCGCTGCCGGGCCTGGTCGGCTATCGTCTGCCCATGCCTTAACCGCCTGAATTCACAATAGCCCGGGGGAGATGACGATGCATGTCGGCCGCACGGCCGTATCCTGGCGCAGCGGAAGCTTGTTCGTGTATGGCCTCGCGGGCATGCTCGCCGCCATCATGCCCGCACAGGCCGACAACCTCACCAGCGCATCATTCGGCAAGCTGCCGAACGGCGCCGAAGTAACCGAGTACACCATGACCAACAATCATGGGATAACGGTAAAGTTCCTCTCGCTCGGCGGCTGCATAACCGAAATGTCCGTGCCGGACCGCGACGGTCACTTCGCGAACGTGGTGCTCGGCCATCACACCCTGCAAGGCTACGACTCGAACATGGGCTATTTCGGCTCGATCGTCGGACGCTACGCCAACCGCATCGCCAAGGGCACGTTCACGCTCGACGGCAAGACATACCACCTGCCCATCAACAACGGACCCAACTCGCTGCATGGCGGCACCGAGGGGTTCAACACGCAGATCTGGAAAGTAACACCGGAAACCGTACAGAACGGCGTGGCCGCCTCACTGGAATACACCAGCCCTAACGGACAGGACGGCTATCCCGGCACGCTGAATGTGAAGGTCACCTACACGCTGGACGATTCCAACGCGCTCCATATCGACTACACGGCGACCACCGACGCCCCTACCGTGGTGAATTTCACCAACCACTCCTACTTCAACCTTGGGGGCAATGGCTCCGGCAGCGCGCTCAATGCGATCATGCAGATCAACGCCAATTCCTATACTCCGACCGATGCCACGCAGATCCCGACCGGACAAGTTGCCCCAGTGGCCGGCACGCCCATGGACTTCCGCCGGCCCACGCCATTGGATGCGCGCATTCGCGCGCCGTTCGACCAACTGATCCTGGCCCATGGTTACGATCACAACTGGGTACTGAACAAGCCGCAGCCGGGCGCGCTTTCCTATGCCGCCGAGGCTTACGATCCGGACAACGGCCGCATCCTGCGGGTCGAGACGACCGAGCCCGGCATTCAGATCTATACGGGAAACTATCTGACCGGCGCCCTGATCGGCTCCTCGGGCACCACCTACCGGCAGGGCGACGGCTTCACCTTCGAAACGCAGCACTTCCCGGACTCACCCAACCGCCCGAACTTTCCCTCGACAGTGCTGAACCCGGGGCAGACTTTCCACTCCACTACGATCTTCAGCTTCTCCACAGATGGCTGATAATGATGTACCCGGAAGCTGAAGGAATCCGGGTACGCTGTGGGGTTTCTGAAAATCGATACTGCGATCAGCAGCGCCGCGGCTGCGGCGCAAACTCCGTCATCTTCGCATCCATGACGAAATCGCCGAAATCCATCCGCAGATCGTCGGCGACGCCGTTCATCCAATAGCGCATCGACACATCGTAGTCCGGCAGCATGTCGGTCGAGGCAAGCGCGAAGAACGCGATATCGACCCGCGCGCTCGGCAGCGCGGAAAGTGCCGGCCATTTTACCGGCGCCGGCTTCTTCAGCCCCATCACCACGATCGAGCTAAGCTCCGCGCCGGTCTCATCCGTGCCATCGAACAGCGGCAGGTTGAATGCGCGCTTGCCGGCTTCCGCGCCCTCCAGCACGGCGGCGGTATGCGCCATGGGGAACAGCGTGCCGGCGGGCAGCGCCTTGTCCATCTTTTGAGGCACCGTGTAGTGGGCGAACTCCAGTCCCGCCCGGAGAGTCCAGCCGGGCGTCCCCATCCGTCTGGCCGGTGATCGCGCCGTCGGTCGTCTGCTTCATGTGGAAGCGGAAACGCAGCCCGTCCTTCGATTCCCAGGTGGCATAGTCGGAAACCATGTTGATGGTCTGACCGTCCGAGTTGGCAATCCGCATGTCCAGGCGCTGGCGCACCGCCCACCCGTCGCAGGCATCCAGAACCTCGTATCCCATCTCGCCGGTGGCGCCGATCACGTCGGAACTGCGCGCCTTGCCCAGGCTCATGTGATACAGCGCGCGGTGTGCCGCCAGGTGAATGGACGATTCCACCGCCCGCCCGGCGGTAGCCAGAGCGGATCCTGCAAGCAAAAACAGGGCAGCCGTCCAGGCAAACAGACGGGGCATTGTCACTCCGGAGCGGGAAGAAACCGCAGAATACGGGCCAGCACGGCGCTGCGCCATACTTCAATCGCCGCGAGGCTTCGGCGGAACATCGATTTTCAGGTGCAGTTCCTTCAATCGCGCCGGAGCCACGGGGGCCGGAGCCCCCATCATCAGATCCTCGCCCTGCTGGTTCAGCGGGAACAGGATGACCTCGCGGATATTCGGCTCATCCGCCAGCAGCATGACGATCCGGTCGATCCCTGGCGCCGAGCCCCCGTGTGGCGGGGCCCCGTAGCGAAAGGCGTTCAGCATCCCGCCGAACCGGGCTTCCACCTCCGCCGCGGAGTAACCCGCGATCTCGAACGCGCGGATCATGATGTCCGGCCGGTGATTGCGAATCGCGCCGGAGGACAGCTCCACGCCATTGCAGACGATATCGTACTGGAAGGCCCTGATGGCCAGCTTGTTCTGGCTGTTCAGCGCGTCCATCCCGCCCTGGGGCATGCTGAACGGGTTGTGGCTGAAGTCGATCTGCCCGGTTTCCTCATTCAGCTCATACATCGGAAAATCGATGATCCAGCAGAAACGGAACGCGTCCTTTTCGATCAGATCAAGCTCCTGCCCCAGCTTCGTCCGCACCAGCCCGGCGAATTTCCAAATCTCGGCGGCCTTGCCGGCCACGAAGAACACGGTATCGCCCGCGTCCAGTCCGCAGGCGGCGCGGATCGCCTGGGCGCGGTCGGCTTCCAGGTTGCGGGCGATCGGGCCCTTGGCGCCGTCCGCGTCGAAGGCCATGTAGCCGAGGCCCGCAGCCCCCTCCGTTTTCGCCCACTCGTTCAGCTTGTCGAAAAAACTGCGCGGCTGATTGGCCGCGCCGGGAGCGGGAATCGCCCGTACCGCGCCGCCCGACGCTGCAATCCGCGCGAACAGACCGAAGCTGGACCCGGCAAAAGGCTGCGTCACGTCGACGATCCGCAGCGGATTCCGCAGGTCCGGCTTGTCCGTGCCGTATTCCAGCAGCGCCTGGTCGTACGGGATGCGCGGGAATGGCGGCGGCGTGACTGCCCGCCCGTTGGCGAACTCCTCGAAAACTCCGGCGATCACCGGCTCGATCGTCCTAAAGACGTCCTCCTGCGTGACGTAGCTCATCTCGAAATCGAGCTGATAGAATTCGCCGGGCGAGCGGTCGGCGCGTGAGGCCTCATCGCGGAAGCACGGCGCAATCTGAAAGTAGCGGTCGAAGCCGGCGACCATGATCAGCTGCTTGAACTGCTGGGGGGCCTGCGGCAGCGCATAGAACTTGCCCGGATGCAGCCGCGCCGGGACCAGGAAGTCGCGCGCCCCTTCGGGCGAGGACGCCGTCAGGATCGGGGTCTGGAACTCGGTGAAGCCGGCTTCGATCATCCGCCGCCGGATCGACGCGATCACCTGCGCCCGCAGGATCATGTTATGCTGCAGCTTGTCGCGCCGCAGGTCGATGAAGCGGTATTTCAGGCGCAGGTCCTCGGGGAATTTCTCGTCACCGGCCACCTGGATCGGCAGGATTTCGGCGGCCGACTGCACGGCGATATCGGTCACCCTGAGTTCGACTTCGCCCGTAGGAAGGCGCGGGTTGACGGTGCCGGGCTCGCGGGGGACGACCTCGCCGGTAACGGTGATGACGCTCTCGGCCCGGACGCGGTCGGCGGTTTCAAATCCGGGGCTGCCGGCGGGGAACACGCACTGCGTAATGCCGTAATGATCGCGCAGGTCGATGAACAGCAGCCCGCCATGGTCGCGCTTGGCGTGGACCCAGCCTGAGAGCCGGGCGGTTTGCCCGGCATCGGTCAGGCAGAGCTGACCGCTTGTATGGGTGCGGTAAGGGTGCATTCAGGCCGGTTCCGGTTGGCGGGTAAGGGGCGGGAGATGAAACGCCGGGGGTAGGGGGAGTCAAGGCAGGTCCCGGTTGCTTGAACCGGTTGCCGGGTTGGCTTAGTAGGATTGCCAGGCGCAGGTCCCGTTCGTCTAGAGGCCCAGGACACCGCCCTCTCACGGCGGCAACAGGGGTTCGAATCCCCTACGGGACGCCAGCAATATCAATCGGTTAGTTGGTCCCGCCGCAGAATCCGCCGTCCCGGAGTAGAATGGTGGGGAGATAGGCCCTTCGGCCTGCAGCGCGCCGATCGTTGCGACCGCGCGCCGGCATCGGTGGACACCATTGGCTTTTGGATTGTAGTAGACACCCCCCCGGGGCGGCCGTGTAAAGTGCGTCAGGCCGCACATTCCAGTAGAACACGCAGCACCAGTTGAACCCGCGAAACACGCTATCCACGGCATAATCGAAAAACGCGCTATCCACGGCAATCCACGCGAAACCCGTCACACACCAGCAGCAGCAGCGCGCGGCCACCATCTCAACCCGTTGGAGTGCTTGTCGTGGGAATCACCCAAAACTGCCATGCGCCTATTGCTTATGAAACGGACGGCACGCGGATCGCCTATCCGGTGGCGGACGCAGCCAAGGCTATCGGTATAAGCCGTGCATTCCTCTACAAACTGCTCACCCGCGGTGAGATACCCGCGAGGAAGATCGGCAATAAGACAGTCATTGCCAGCGCCGACCTTCGCGATTTCGTGGCTCGCGCACCGCGAGCACGATTCAGCACTCAGGCCGCAGCATAGAAAGATCGCCGGGCACGTGTCCATGCACCGGCGATGCAGATAGGCTACGGGATTTCGCGCTGACAAAGCGAATATAGCCTATCCGGCATCGAAGTGCAAGCGACACGTTTCATCCGGCACTACCGGAGCATGAGCCGTGGACGACCAATTAGACGCCGGGCCGATCGTCGCTGAGCCTTCGGCGCAATCGTCGGCAAGCGCAGGGAGCAGAGCGCGCGACACTTTGCTCGACGCCGCCTTAGACCTGGCAGACCAGTGCATACCGGTTTTCCCGCTTGGGCAGAACAAACGCCCGGCGTGCGAAAACGGCTTCAAGGACGCCAGCCTTGACCCGCAGGCGATCGCCCGCATGTTCGCGAACCCAATCGCGGCGTTGATCGGCGTTCCGACCGGCGAAGCGTCAGGGTATGACGTGCTCGACGTTGACCCGCGCAACGGCGGTGAAGATTGGGTGCGCGAGAACGCGCATCGGCTGCCGCGAACGCGGATTCACTTCACGCGATCCGGCGGCTTTCACTACCTGTTCACGCACACGCGCGGCATGCGCAACAGTGCCAGCAAGATCGCACCTGGAATCGATATTCGCGGCGATGGCGGTTATGTCGTGTGGTGGCCGGCGTGCGACTGCGATGTGTTTGACGACAGCCCGATTGCCGAAATGCCGGAATGGCTGCGCGCCGAAATCGCCGCGAAGTCAAAGCCGAAAGCACCGCCGCAAACAGCACCGGCGAACCCAATCCCGCGCGAGCTCGCCGACACGGACATGCTGGCGCGCAAGCTGCAGGAGATCGAGCAACGCCTAAACGACGCACCAGAAGGCGAGAAGCACGCGACGCTGTGCCGCGAGTCGTTCCTGCTTGGCGGCCTGATCTACGCGACAGACTGGACAGATGACGACGCGGCCGAATGGCTGACCGCGCGCCTGCCGTCCACCGTTGAGGATTGGGATGCAGCGCACAAAACGGCGCTGTCAGGGATCGCAAAGGGTAAAGCGCAACAGGTGCCGCTCGGTGCCGCTGCCGGCTTTGCGCGGGTGCCGTTGCCACCTGAACCGGAGCCGGGCTCGACGACCCGAGCCGAGCTCGCAACGCCGGCAAAGGTTGTGGACGTGTGGGAACGCTTACCAGTCCCGCCGTTCCCGATCGAATACCTACCGGCCACGCTGCGCGCGGTGGTGGAAGACGACGCGGCGACGCTCGGCGCCGATCTGACGGCCGTAGCGATGGCTCACCTAGCGGCGACAGCCGCGTGTGTGGACAGCCGGACGGCGCTGCGGGTCAAAAGACACGGTGATTGGCGCGAGAACCCGCGGCTTTGGGTGATGCTCACCGGCGACCCGAGCAGCAAGAAAACGCCCTTGCTCAACGCTGTGGTGAAACCGCTCAACCAGATGCAGCGCGCCGCCGCCGTGCGCTATAAGCTGGCGAAAGATTTGTGGGAAAAGCAGCCGAAAAGTGAGCGCGGATCCGAGCCGAAATTAACCCGCTACGTCATCAACGACGCGACGCCCGAAAAGACGGCCGAGATCCTGTCCGCCAACCCGCGCGGCGTGCTCGCGCATATGGATGAAATGTCCATGTGGATCGGTCGCATGGAAAGCTACACCACGAAAGCCGGATCCAGCGCGAACCGCGCGTTTTGGTTGTCCGCCTACCAGGGCGGATTCTACGTGCAGGACAGGGTGACGCGCGGCACAATCACGGTCGAGAATCTGTCCGTCTCGATCATCGGCGGGATGCAGCCCGACCGGTTGCGCGATATCGGCGAAGGGCTGTCCGACGACGGCCTGATCCAGCGTTTCATCCCGATTCTGATGGGGCCGGCTGGCGACGATCTTGACCGCGCGCCCTCCCCTGCGCTCGAGCAACACGCCGCGCACATGGCGGCGCTGTTAGAGGCGCCCGCCCGATCGCTTTACCTGGACGCGGTGGGCCATGTGTTCAAAGACGAGGCATTTGCCGAGACTCGCAGGTGGGAACGTGCAGGCGGCGAATACGGCAAGGGATTCACCAGTTGGGCCGGCAAAGGAACGGCGCACATTATGCGGCTCGCCCTGGCGTTGCATTTTGCCGACCCGGCCAGCTTGACGGCGCCGGACGGATTGCTGCCGGCAAGGACGGTGCAAGCTGCAGCCGAGATATGGCGCCGGTGTCTTGTCCACCACGCACGCGGATTCTACGCCAACATGGCAGGCGATGCCGGCGAGAACACGCGCCAGATCGCCGCGTGGCTGCTTGTGCAGCCGAATGACGTAATAGGCAGACGAGATTTCAGCCGCGGCCCGACGTGCTGCCGCCACCTGACGCCGAAACAGCTACAGGAACGGCTCGGCGCGCTCGTCACGGCCGAATGGCTGATCCCGGAATCATCATATGATGATTGCGGCAAGTGGACGCTGGCGCCGGGCGTGCGTGAGCAATTCGCAGCGAAGGCTAAGCAGGTGGCGGCAGATCGGAAATGGTTGCGTGAGCAGATACGCGACGCGGCAGACATAAAAGCGTCCGATGACGAATAAATCAGGAGCGCAAAAATGCGTTTGCGATGCGAGATCGAAACTGTTGCCGCGGTCGCGCGTGTCTTGCCGCACAACGCGCCCGCCGGCGCACCATACTCGCTGGCGTTCACGGTTGTTGGTGACGACGGCGTTGCAACCCTCAAGGGGTTTGTCGGGCAAGTGGATACGGCAACCCGGCGCGTGATTTTCGACGCATTGCGCCAGGCCGGATTTCGGGCAGTCAGGTGGACACGTCGCAGTGCAGACGGCGAGCACCGGCGCGAGATCGTGGTTCAGTTGTAGGGTCATGCGCAAGCCGCTCGCGGTGCTGCAGTTCCCGTTGCACGGCGACTCGCGCGCACAAGGCGACAATGGCGACAAAATGCTAGCGTATGCTGCCAGCGTTCGCCGTCAGTCGCTCGACCAAATTGCGGCACGACTCGCGCGCGCAAGGCGACAATGGCGACAAAACGGTAGCTGGTTACTCCTTTGTCGCCATTGTCGCCTTGCGTGGGATATAGAGATTCAAAAAGGAATTATCTATCTTTCTATATCGCACACAAGGCGACAATGGCGACAAACTACCAACGTATGTTGAGACGCCATTTAGCTGGCGCGACGCCGCGTTGTCGTGTAGCGTGCCGGTAGACATGCCGCAGGACCCGTTCTACACGTCGCCCGAATGGCGAGCCTTCCGCAAACGCATCCTGGCCGATCGCCCGCGCTGCGAAGTTCCGGGTTGTGACCGGACGGCGAAGCACGTGGACCATCGGCGCAGCAGACGGCGGGGTGGCGCACCGTTCGACCCGGCGAACGTGACGGCGCTTTGCCATTCCCACCACAGCGCGAAGACAGCCGCGGTAGATGGAGGGTTCGGCAATCCCGAGCGCGTTAGCGACCGTTATCGATTCCGCGTTCGCGGTTGTGACGCGAAAGGCAATCCCCTTGACCCGAACCACCACTGGCGCTAGGGGAATGGCCATGTTATCGGCGATAACAAACAAGCTAACTGACATGCCCACTTGCGCCGCTTTGGAGGGGTCGCCAGCGGCTCGTGTTAGTGGCCGGGGCGACGGTAGCCGATCGGCCCACGAAGGGCGTAGGGGGGTCAAAAGTTGGGCGGCAAACGGGTGCCTAAGCCGTGCCGGGGTCACAAAAAGCTAAATCGACAGGATTTTGACCAATGAACCAACGTGGACGCAAATCAACCGCCAGCCTGGCAGTCGTTACGCCGCTGCCAGGCTGGCGGCATGAACCGCCGCCGAATTTAACCGAAGCGCAAGCCGCGGTCTGGCGTCGCGTCGCCGCGACGAAGCCGGCCGAGTGGTTCAGCCCGGACACGTGGGATCTGCTGGCGCAGTATTGCCGCTACGTTGTGTCTGCCGAGCGCATACAGGCGCATATTGACGCGGCCGAAGCCACCGACCTGGCGCCGTCCGATCTGGCCGGCTGGTATGACCAGCGCGACAACCTGACGGCGAAAGTCATGGCCCTCGCCCGGTCCATGCGGATCACACAGCAGGCGCAGCGGACGCCCGGCAACGCCGGCACGGAATCACGTCGGGGCGCGGCTGCGAAAAAGCCGTGGGATTTGTGACATAACTGCAACACCCCGCCCGAAGCGCGCCCGCAAGATAGTGCCACGTGCCGCGAAAATTTCCTCAGCCGCTCGTGTCAGCAATGCGGAAAGGTGTTTGTGGCGGACAACCGGGGCCGCCAATTTCGCGCGCGCGAATGAGTATCGGAATCGCTGCGTGTCCACCGTGACGGCGTAACCGAGCGCCATTTACCGCGGGGGCAAAAACGGGCTGGTGGGCCGAATTGGCAAGTGGCACGGGGCAAATTCGGCCATCATCCGCGCACGACCCTGGTCGTTGATCATTTCGCTCGCCCGGAATTCCCCCGTTTTACTTGGTCGCCACGAATAACCCGCCCCCGAAATGGCGATTACGGCCCAGGAGTATTGGCCCCGCCGCCGCGCCACGAAACCTGAGCCTCGCGAGCCCGAACAGCCCGGCGCCCGGCTTTGCGAAACTCTTTGTGATTTCAATGTGCGGCCGTGGAAATCCCGCGCGCCGGCATTCGGAGAGAAGATCGGCTTCAAGCGCCGCAGCCGCATGACTGAGCTTCACATGCCGCGTGACGCAATAGGGCGTTAGGTTCTCCCAGGTTGACGAGCGCGCAAACAAAGGATCGTGTTCAATATCAAGATGATAAGGGAGGAGAGACAACATCCCCGCAGCGCCGGCGCGCAATTTGCAAAAACCTTCGACGGCTCCTTCAAGGATATGAAGCCATCTGCGTTCTGTCGGCAAAGCTTCGCGCCGGGCCAGAACATGGGGCGCTATAATGATCAATCGCTTCCGCGGGGCATCAAACGCAAAGGCGAGGTGTTGATCCCTGCCGGACCGCGCCGGGGCGCCGTCGGTCGCATGGCCTGTGAAGAAGGACGGCAGCGGCACGCGCTCGCCCATCTTCTCCTGCGCGCGCGCCATAACGGCGCGACGCAAGGCGCGCGTGAGCCCGAGGGGCTCGGCCTGGTTCGGCAATCCGTCCGTGATGGCGAGGACGAACACCCCCTCCACGTTCCGGACCGGTCGCATCAGGCCAAGGCCCAAATAGCGACCGTCGCCGACCAGAAGTGGGCCTGACACGGGACGGGTAAAGGCGATCTCGACATGCCAAAGCCGCTCCTTCGCGAGGCGCGGGCTGGCTGCAAAGGCTTCTGCTCGCTGCCCATTGGCTTCGAGGGGTTCGCGCTGCACGCGGATCGCTTGCACGGATACGTCAACTCCAGTGTGACGTAGGGCCTGCCGCACCGCCCATTCCGCTGCAGCCTGCACCCGCAGGCGCTCGGCGCCCCCTTTCGCGCCTGTGCGCGTCTGACGAGGATGGCCCCGCTGGCGCCGGTTGCCTTCGGAAAGACTGGCCGGCGTGACCGTGCGCCAAACACGCGCCGGTGCAGCATCTTCAATGCCATAATGTGCTAGCATCTTGCGGTCGTCAGCTAAAACCAGTTCCGCGCCGTCGTCCGGCATCTCGCCGGTGTCCGGCTCAACGTCGAGCGCGAGGCCAGAAAATGCCCACGCAACATCGCCAATTGCGATCGGACATTCGGGCGGAACCCCCACTAGCACACGCCTGACCGAGCGTTCTGTCTGGGCGTGGCCTATGGACGGCAACGGCGTGATGCGGATCCGCCGCAGCTTGTCAGCGTCTTTGGCGGCCCGGCCAACAAAGATCTTTTCGATGCAATCGTGTCGTTTCGGATCGTCACGCCGCCAGTTCGATTTCCTCAGTCGCTCCACGGCCAGATTTCTTATCTTCTCAGCTAATCCAACAACGCGCTCAAGAGGTTGAGACGCGAAGACATCAGCTCTCTTGATATCGAACAGGAGAAAAGTAGCCGGGCTATTGTATGGGACCTGCCAAAAATCCGGCTTTGGCGCCTGTGAGAAAAGCAGACGGGCCTTCTTGCCGTCCCCAACCGTCCTGAACCGCTCGCACTTTGCATTGAAGCGCTTAGCCAAACTGGCCAGCGAACCGGGATGGGGAATTGAAAGTGCCGCACCATCACCGCTATTGTTGGGCCGCCATAGGAGGCCGGCAAGCTCGCGAAGCCGGGTGTCCGCCTCACTATCATCGACAACCTCACCTTGCGCCCATGCCATGTCGACGCCCCGTCCCAATTGATAAAGGTCGTCGGCGATCTCGCACATCGTGTGCGCATGGCACTCGTTATCCGCGCCGTGCTCGAACGTCCATACGTAAACCAATGGAACGGCGACGTCAAACGTGCGCGGCCGAACGATTTTACTCACCCGTATATCGTTGACCCGCAATGGATCACCACCCACTGCGTCGAGATCATTGTTAGGGACGAAGTTCTTGAACCGCTGACCTACGTGGGCCGACGGCGCACGGATCGTTGGCGCATTCAAGCCTTCGAGCCAATAGAACGCCTCGACCGCGTGCTCGGAAAGTTCTTCTCCGCGCGCAGCACCCGCTACCAGAGCCTGAAACAGCCGAGCGGGCGACGGTGGCCACTCTGAGTTGCCATGATAGCGGCCCTCCTGGAAGCGGACGGAGATGAGAAGAGTCGGCATGAACTCAAGCCGCCTCCTTAGTGCTCCTGCCTTTCTTCTTGTCGAGTTCCTTCAAGTAGGCCTGGGCCAGCTCCTTCTTGAAAGCAAGGCGTCGATCTGGTCCTACGCCAAAGCTATTCGCTGCAGCTTTGGCATAATCGAGAGCGACCATCGGCGACAGGCCAATGGGCTTGCGGACGCCGTCGCGAGCAACGGCAACCCATTCGGAGGAGGCCTTCTCGTCGGGCACAAGCAGACAGCCTTGACGCAGAAAGCCATCAAAGCCGTTAGTCGCGGCCACCAGCGCCAGACCAAGGACATACCTTTTCAGGTCTTGCGCCCTCTCGCCATTGAGTTTGCGCAGTGCCACAAGATTGACTGTAATTGTGCGCTCAATAGCACCGCGCGCGATAATGCCACCAGGTATTCGCCGATCTTGATTAGGTCTTCCGTCCCGATATTGCGGGACTTTGTCGTTGTTTGTCCATGTGGCCGGCACGTGAACGAATTCCACCTTGGGCAAGTAGACTCTCTATCTTACCCTCTGGCGCTCGCTTGTCTTCCTCGAAAAAGAGGTCGAGCTCTGAATCGGTGTAGTTAAGCGCCGGATTGAATTGCGCCGAACGATGCAGTTCATCCACATCCCAGGCACGGATAACCGACTGCACCAGCCGCGGAAGTTTAGCCTGTGTATCGCGCGAATCCCACACACCGAAAACCAGCGACGTCGGGGCGAGCTTCGCCAGCGCTGATGCATCGCCGGTGCTGAGAAACAGCTTGAAAGCCTTGCGCGCCTCGTCCTTCAGCTCGGAAGAACGGATCACGGCGTCGCCCAGCCGGTGGCCGGCTTCCAGGATGGAGATTGTTTTTTCATTGCCGTAGGTGATGTCAATTTGTGGAACCAGCTTGGCTAGCGGGTTTTCGGGCTGTTCTGCCCCGGCCGCCTTGAAGATCGGTTCTATGCGATTCGCCTGGCTGCCGACACTGTCGATGGTCGCAACCTTGGTGCCGTCCGACAGCGTGTCGACGTTGTAGCCGATATCCGCATAGGTCGGCGGAAAGATAACGCCGCCTTCACCCTCGACCGGCAGCAGTTTCTGCTTGCACCAAATCGCGACCGACCCTTTCGGGTCGTCTGCCCATGAATTCATTACGCTATCATCAATAGCTTCCGTCATGGCAAATGCTCCTCCTGCACATCGACAATACAGCGCGCTTGACCTTCCTGACCCGGCCACCCAAGGCGCATGCGGAACACGCGAATGGGAAACCCAAGGCTTTCTCCGCCGAGAACTGCTCGGACGAAAACCGTCGGCAGGATAGTGTTGGACACGCCATAGCGGTAGCTTAGCTTGTTCTGGGCCTCCACACGCGCCGGTCGGGCGTTCTGCATCCCGATAGCGGCAAGCAATTCGACCAACGGATAACCGACCATCTCGATGCCGCCATGCTCGTTGGGCGAAAATCCAGCATCAAGGGGGATGTAGTCGCGCCGCCAATCAAACCGGAAGCTGCTCGATTGCGGGGCGGATACATTGAACGGATCCGTGGCCGCGGCGGCAAGCGCATTGTCGCCAAGGCTGCGAACGAGGTTCAAAGCATCCCGGGCCAGAGCGGCTCCCGGATAACCTGCGGCTCCGGCCCAAAACTTCACATTGTCTCGGTCCGAACCGTCGGCCCAATGCTCTATTGGTATCGAATGCGCTGCACTCTTGAGAAGTGTGGGCAAGATCGCCGGCGAATTTGGAGCGGAGCAGGGAAATATGGCGTCATGACGCTTAAGCGTCTCAACATACCATCTCTCAGTGGAGAGATCCGAATTCCGCGGAGCAATGGCTTGGGCATCGGCGCGACAAAGGAAGCGCAAAACTTGCTCCACCGGGTCGTGCACACCGTCCACCCTCAATCGGAAATTGACCGTAGATTCGGCGCCTTTGAAGGTGAACCTACCTTCAGAAGGACCGCACAGGATTTCTGCCGCTTCCATAAATCCCAAGCACGCGAAGACCTGACCTGGGTTGCGGAGGTCGACGGGGATCACGCCGTCGGACATCATGTCGCCCTCGAGTGCGAGGCGCTCGAGCCTTCACGTCTGTCGTTATCACGCGAAGCCTGCTGGTCGGCCGCGCGCAGAAGTGCTTCCCACCACCCGAGCCCCCATGGTCCCCAGCATTTCTGAAGCCGCGCGAAGCGCAGCGCTACGTCGCTGGCGCGCGCTTCGAGCGCAGAGGGCGGCGCATCCTCGCAGCCGCGCGTTGCGATTACTGGCCGAGCCTGGCCATGATGGGCGGCAATCAAATGCAGAAGGAGATCGCGCCAATCCTCCGGCAGGTCGTCAATCCGCCTTCGAACTCCAGCCGGAAGCTGTGTTGCCCGGTCATTTCCCAGTTCGAAGACGGCGAGCGATCCGAATTCGTGGCGATAACCATCCAGACGTTTCTGGTCGATCGGTCCCTTCGTCTTGGCATAAACCTTGTAGGCGCCGTCTTCCCCCTTTTCTCGCGGGGCCCGGAAGGCCCGCTGCCAGCGTGGCGCCCGTTTTCCCTCATCATGCAGAAGCGCGGCAAGCGCCAGCACCTCGGCAGCATGAGAAGAAAGCCCAATCTTTTCTGCTATCCGCAGAACCCTTTGCTCGGCCTGCTTTTGATGGACGCCTAGCTCCTGCGGCTCAGAAACCGAGCGCCCTTCCTCGCTTTGCGCCGCGTTCCGGAAATGCTCGACGACCAGCCATTCCCTCGGATTGCCGTTGGCGTCGCTGCGGAGAACGAAGGCATCCTCAAACAGCCAGTCATCCGCTGTGCTTTCGTGATCATCTGGCGTTACCCGCCTTACGCGGAACTGGGCTTCTTCGCTCCAAACGTCGGACACATCGGCGGTGGGAAAGTCGTCATTTCCTTCGTCGTCCAGCATCCCGTTCTTCAGGCCACCAAAACGCGCATCAACGACAAGAATCCTTCCAGCAAGGTCATTGTGGAATTCATCTTTTCTCCTGCCTTTGCGATCTTGAGCCAAATCACCGAGCGTCAAGTGTCGTTCATATTCGATGCCCGGCGAAAGGATCAGCACAACAACATCATTGCGTTGCAAAGCTCTGGTGCATGCCTCGTCACTCGCCGCTTCCTCGGGATCAGCCGGTTCCGCCGGCTCTTTCGGTGGTCTGAGTCGGAGTAATTTGTTAGCGCGGTCATGAAGCTGTTGAGCAACGCGGTAGGTCTCCGTCTCCAGTTTTTCGCTTTCATGCGGCGGAGCGGCGCCAAAGAATTCGTTTACTTCCTCCTCGTTGGCAGAGGTTATCCTTCCATCTTCGCCGACGCGCAGCGGCAGAAACTTGCGCCATACCACCGTCGTCTGTGGGTTTTCCGCCACCCAGCCCCGTAGCCAGGGCGCGACTTCGGGCCGACCCGTGTGATGCTCGAGTGAGGTCATCGACCATGCATCGACCAGCGCGCGAGTCAGCGCCGGGTGCAAGGGTTCGGGCGTGGAAGCCTTCTCGATCTCCTGTTGGCCAACCTGACCGCGCAACTTCCGAAGCGCCGCGGGCCCCGCCTCTCCGCCAAAATCGCCTTCGATTCGGGCGAGAAGACCGCGCGTCGCGATCAGACGCCCCTTTGAAGCCTCGTCCCTCTCTAGTCCAGATGTGTCAAAGACGATCACCTTAGCCTTGCGACCTTCGCCGCCGCGCCGATTGACGCGTCCCAGGCGCTGCACCATGCGCTCCCAGGGGACCAGATCGCAAACGATGTGATCGGCATCCAGGTCGACGCCGACCTCGCCGGCCGATGTAGCCACGAGGAATGCCGGCCTTGCGGGCGGCTCCGCGGGGCCCGTGAAGCCCAGCTTTTGCAACCTCCTGGCAATTTGTTCGCGCTCGTAGACGCGGCGAGCTCCCACAAGCATTTCCGGCGGCTCGATATCGATCTTTCCGGATCCAGCCTTCTTGTCTCCCTTGGCCAGGATCTCGAGCGCTTCCGCTACACCTTGCGCGCTTGGACCGGTGCCGTCGTCCTTCTTCTCCCGCCGATTGCAGAAAACCACCACGCGCGCCGGCCGATCTCTCGTTGCCAACGCAAATGCCTCTTGGCCAAGTTGTCTATTGTGATCTTTTTCAACCAGTGATTCGATGTGCAGTTGCTTGCGGGCGTTCAACCGGTGGGAAGCCGTGTCATCGCGCCAGTCCTCCTCTTCAAGACCGAACGACTTACGACCGCTCTCCTCCTCAGGCAGCTCGCGCTGAGTTGCCGAGAGAGGCAGGACGATAAAGCGCGACAACGGCAGCCGATCCTTCGGCGAGAACGCGGCTTCGCCCTCGATTGCTCGCACCAGAAACGCGAACGGCGGAACAAGATGAGCTTCGTCAAGGACAATCAACGTATCCGTGCCGAGCAGTCCCGCATGATAGGGCCGCATCTTGCGCGAAACGCCGTAGCCCTCGAATAGAAGCCGCGAACCGATCATGTCGACCGTTCCGACTACGATCGCCGGAGCCGCGGGATCATCGAGCCATTCGCGGTTACCGACATGCGCGCCGCGCAGCGTCGAGATAGGGAGTGTGCCGTCTAGTCGAAGCTGCTCCTTCAGATGTTTTGCATCGCTCTCGAGCGCGGCGCGCAGCTTCTCGGCCTCTGCCGTCGCCTGATCGACTACAGCCCGCCGATCCACGACATAGACCAACCGGCGCGGAATGGCTCTAAGCGCGCCTTCCCTTGCGAGGGCTCGCGCGAGAATCCAGATCGCTATCACCGAGGTCTTTCCGAGTCCGGTAGGCAAATCGAGCGCCGCCGGAATCCTTCCCTTCGTGAACTGATCGAACAGCCTATGCTGCCAAAGCATCGGCTGATAGCCCGTAAGGCGGAGAAAATTACCGGCGAACAACTGAGAGTCGGCGGTCATCCTTCCGTCGGGTCTAATCGCGCTGAGTGCCCTTGGATGATGATCTAGCTGGTGCCATTTCCCTTCCCGATCTCGTCATAAACGGACATCCCTGAGCTTTTCCGCTTGAAGTGTTCGTCTATCATACATACACAAGCAAAACTTCCGCCACAAGGACGTTTTTGGGGTGACGGCATTTCTTAGAATTGACAAAGCTCATTGGGAGGCACTGTCGGAAAATGCCGGTGATTGTCTTCGCTTGAATAAAGCTGCGGCCGATTGGGAGGTGCGCCCGCGTTAATACTTTGCCCACTGGAACCTCGCGCACTTGGAGTGCCTGCCGTGTGCCGAAGTCACGCCTTTGAGTAAGAGGCGGCTCGCGCACGAACCTCGTTTCGCTCCTGGATGCGCCGCGCGAGATCGCGATGGCGAGCGCCTGCATTTCTGGGCCGATCTGGACCAGGGCGCGGTCGCGGTCCGGGATTGGACGCTGCTTACCCGCACTCGTCAGCACTCGATCCCACTGGAAGGGAAGCGAGAGGTGTGCCGTCTCATTTGCATGCGCCTCGCCTTAGGAAGGCACATTCACAAGCGTAACACGGGCACTAGAGCCATGACACCCTCATCGAGTTCACAGACCCAACATTCGCTCGCGCTTCGCGCCCCTCCCGCGGATTCCGAGGATCCGCTCGTCCCGGCGCGCATGATCAATGAATGGGTCTACTGCCCGCGTCTCGCTTATCTCGAATGGGTTGAGGGCCAGTGGGCGGCCAACGCGGACACCGCCGAAGGCGACCGGGTGCATGCGCGCGGTCGGCAGAGCAGCCCGCCGCTGCCCCATCCCGCAGAATCACCGTTGGACTTCGTCACACGCCGGGTGGCGCTGGCGTCCGAGAGCCTTGGCCTCATCGCCGAGATCGATGTGCTCACGCAGGAAGACGGCGAGGCCGTGCCGGTGGATCACAAGAAGGGCCGCCGACCGCACGTGGCCGAAGGTGCGTATTTACCGGAGCGGGTGCAGATCGCGGTTCAGGGTCTGCTGCTGCGCGAGGCCGGTTATACGTGCAACGAAGGGGCACTGTGGTACGCCGAAAGCCGCGAGCGGATCCACGTCAAGCTTACCGAAGAATTGATCGCGACAGCCTTGGCTGCCGCCTCTGACCTCCGGCTCGCTGCGGCGTCACGACGCATACCACCGCCCCTGGAGAACAGTCCGAAGTGCATCCGCTGCTCGCTGTTGCCGATATGCCTGCCGGACGAAGTAAATCTCTTTCGCACTGGCGCTGCCCCACGCACGCCGCCCCCGCCTGGGGACGCCGCATTGCCGCTGTATGTGCAAACGCCGGGTGCCCGGGTCGGCCGCTCGGGCGAGCAGCTGGTCGTGACGGTGGAGGGTGAGCCGGAGCGGCGCCTCGCGCTGGGCGAGGTGAGCGAGCTGATTATCGCCGGTCCCGTCGTGCTAACCACGCCCGCACTGCACGAGGCGGTTCGTCGCGAGATTCCTATAGCCTGGATGTCATCGGGTTTCTGGTTCCTGGCGACAACAGGTGCACGAGGGCCACGCAGCGCGACGGCACGGCGGGCACAGTATGAAGCGGCGGGGGATCCGGCTCGCGCGCTGCGTTTCGCCTGCGAACTGGTAGCCGCAAAGATCCGCAACCAGCGGACATTACTCCGGCGCAATTGGCGCGGCAACCCCGACGGACGCGACGAGGTTATGGAGCGGCTGCGCCACCTTGCGGAGAAGACGAGCCAGGCGCGCGATCGCGGCAGTCTGCTGGGCATCGAGGGCGAGGCCGCATCGCTCTACTTTCAGGCTTTGCCTCACTTGTTTACCGATGCGGCCCGCATGCTCGGCGCCTTCGACTACGCCCGCCGCACGCGGCGGCCTCCAGCTGATCCGCTGAATGCGTGCCTGTCGCTGTGTTATGCATTACTGACGCGGGCCTGGGCAACGGCTTTGGAAATTGCCGGGCTGGATCCCTGGGTCGGGCTGTATCACACGGAACGCCCGAGCCGGCCATCCCTGGCGCTGGACATGATGGAGCCGTTCCGGCCGATTCTGGCCGACTCCGCCGTCCTGATGGCGATCAATAACGGTGAGATCGGGGCAGCCGATTTCGTGCGCGCGGCCAGTGGATGCGCACTGACCCCGGCTGGGCGCCGGAGCCTGATCGCCGCATGGGAGCGGCGCCTAGACCAGGATCTGTCGCATCCGCAGTTTGGCTATCAGATCTCGATGCGACGCATGCTGCACGTGCAGGCACGCCTGCTAGCGCGATACCTAATGGGCGAGATTCCGGCGTATCCACACTACATACCGCGGTGATGGCAATGGCACGAGCCGCTTCATCGGAGCGCGTGTTCATCGTGGCCTACGACATCGGGGATCCGAAGCGCTGGCGTCGTGTGTTCCGCACAATGAATGGCTATGGGCGGTGGCTCCAGTTGTCCGTATTCCAGTGCCGCCTGACTGCGCGCCGACGAGCCGAGCTGGCGGCGGCACTTGAAAGGCTGATCAAGCGGGACGAGGACCACGTGGTGATTATCGACGTGGGTCCGGCAGAAGGGGTGGAGTTGGCAGTAGAGAGCCTCGGCCGTTCATTCGACCCGATACGGCGGGAGGCTATTGTGATATAGAGCTGAAGGCTGATGCGAGGGGTCCGATGACGACAATAACTCCGCCAGCGCTCGCACCGGCGGTTTCTCGTGGCTTGGCGTGGCTCTTTGACATGTGGATCGAACTGTTGAGGGGATCCTCGGTTCCTTGTCCAATATGCTTGACGGACCGCTCGAAAGATGCCCGAATTGGCGAGCACGTTCAGGACCTTGTCAGACTGGCACTATTCCGGGCGTAGCTGCCCGGACCTCATTGAAGCGCAGCAGGCCCTTGTGCCGATTTTAGCGATTCGCTGCCTATTCCGGGCGTAGCTGCCCGGACCTCATTGAAGCGACGGCAACGTGACTCTCACCCGCAGCCGGGTGCTGCAACTATTCCGGGCGTAGCTGCCCGGACCTCATTGAAGCCTCCGCAGCAGCTAGCTCGGTCATTCTTTTGTGCTCGGGCTATTCCGGGCGTAGCTGCCCGGACCTCATTGAAGCTCGGGACGGGGCGCGTTCTCGCGTGGTGGTCGGTTACCTATTCCGGGCGTAGCTGCCCGGACCTCATTGAAGCGCGTCTGATCTGCAAGTGCTGAACGACCACACGAAGGCTATTCCGGGCGTAGCTGCCCGGACCTCATTGAAGCATAAACGCCCAGCGGGATCCCCGCGATCATCCCGGCGAGCTATTCCGGGCGTAGCTGCCCGGACCTCATTGAAGCCCCAGCGACGCGGAGGTGGTCAAGCTGCTCGCCGACACTATTCCGGGCGTAGCTGCCCGGACCTCATTGAAGCAAGGGTGCCGGCGCCGAATCCAAGCCCAGCACCTCCGCTATTCCGGGCGTAGCTGCCCGGACCTCATTGAAGCCCACGAAGCGCGGGTAGTGCGGTAGGAACCCGTGACCACTATTCCGGGCGTAGCTGCCCGGACCTCATTGAAGCCCCGGCATGACGCAAGCTCTCGCCGATGCGATCAAGACTATTCCGGGCGTAGCTGCCCGGACCTCATTGAAGCCCGTCAACGGAGCAAGCGACGCTCGCCGCGTTCTGGACTATTCCGGGCGTAGCTGCCCGGACCTCATTGAAGCCACGCATGACGCCCGCTGAGCTAGCTGCTGCCCTTGACTATTCCGGGCGTAGCTGCCCGGACCTCATTGAAGCGCGTTTCGCGCGGCACAGCGGCGCGGGCTTCTCGTGTGCTATTCCGGGCGTAGCTGCCCGGACCTCATTGAAGCCATCGGGCCGCCGAAGCCAAACGACTTCAGCAGCACGGCTATTCCGGGCGTAGCTGCCCGGACCTCATTGAAGCTAGAAAAATCGAGAACGTGTAAGACTGCCCCGAAACGCTATTCCGGGCGTAGCTGCCCGGACCTCATTGAAGCGTGAACCCCATAAGGCGAATCCACTGACCCTGCGCGACTATTCCGGGCGTAGCTGCCCGGACCTCATTGAAGCCCAATCGAAACCGGCATCCTTCGGCCGTGTGACGTGCGGAACTATTCCGGGCGTAGCTGCCCGGACCTCATTGAAGCGCTGCTGTCCAGTCCGGACTGAACCTGCTCGATCCAACCTATTCCGGGCGTAGCTGCCCGGACCTCATTGAAGCACTGATCCAGGCTTGACCAGATGCTTGGGGCTGTGGCTATTCCGGGCGTAGCTGCCCGGACCTCATTGAAGCACGTTATCTGCGGCGGCTTCCCCTGCCAGGATATCACTATTCCGGGCGTAGCTGCCCGGACCTCATTGAAGCAGAAACGGCGCGAGATATCCGAACCTTGCCGCGCTCTCCTATTCCGGGCGTAGCTGCCCGGACCTCATTGAAGCGGATGTGTTGGTCTGCCGCGCCATACCAGCCCCACCAGCCTATTCCGGGCGTAGCTGCCCGGACCTCCGTACGTCGGCTGGGTTGCCTATTCCGGGCGTAGCTGCCCGGACCTCATTGAAGCAGCGAAGTGAGTTGACTGGCAAGGGAGCCGGCCCGATTCTATTCCGGGCGTAGCTGCCCGGACCTCATTGAAGCACGGACTCAGTTTGGGCGGCCATTAATTGGTTGAACAGGAGGGTCGTCAGGGAGGACTAGGCCCTGTGGACAAACCCCGCGGCTTCCGCTGAAATCCGCCGCCGCAATAAAAGAATCCAGCATCGCCGGCCGGCATTGCCAAAAGAATCGCACCAGCCGATCCGCGGTTCCCGTTGTTGCTTTTGCGATCCGGGGATTCCCCCGACGCGGGATGATGTGATTCGAGGCCGACCTCTCTCTGGGAGGTTGGCAGTGATCCGAGGCTCAATGACCGACGACGAGTGGGCCATCGTCGAACCGTTTCTCACCGCGCGATCGGGCCGACCGGCAAAGAACCGCCGCCGAACATTGGACGGTGCGCTGTGGATCTGCCGCACCGGGGCGCAATGGCGCGATCTTCCCAACCAGTTCGGCAACTGGAACTTGGTCTGGCGGCAGTTCCGCCGCTGGTGCCTCTCCGGCGTGTGGGACATCATCTTGCAGGCGCTCGCCGACAGCGGCGGGGAGAAAGACATGTTGCAGATGATCGACAGCACCATCATCCGGGCGCACCGCTGCGCAGCCGGCGAAAAAGCGACTGTCTTGTCTGTCAAGCATCGTTTCGCCTTTTCATGATCTGGCAGGGCTCTTGATCGGCTCGACGCCATCGTTCACGCGCATTGCCATGGGGTCTTGCTCCGGGGCGGCCACGATCGAGCAGGCCCTTGTAATGCTTGCTGATGACAGGGTTCCAGCGGATCGCTGAGAGCGTTGCCATATACAGAGCACTGCGGACTTCGCTCCGGCCGCCAGCGATGGTTCGCTTCCCGCGCATCTGCCAGGAGTTCTCGGTTGACAGGCGCAACACCAACGAGGGCGGCGACACGACGGCGATCAAGTTGGCCGAGTTCGGGCAGATCGGTGATCAGGGTGTGCGCTGTGACATAACTGCGAAGGCCTGATCCGATGGGCGTATGTGAACGTCGAGACGATGCTTCGAGACATCGATGCCGACGAAGCTCGGCGCAGCGGGAAGGTGTTCCATGACCCGTCCTTGCAAATGCGGGCTCGGCTTACGGCCCAGGCGACTGTTCGGGTTCCATATGGAACCGATGGACGGGGCGCCTTGCTTTTTCTCGGGCTCACTCACGCTGGGGGACTGCGGGCTCCCGTCCACCGATAGCCTTGCCGATGGCTTCGTCGCCGGCAACGGCAAGATACGAGGGGGACCAAGGCCTAGGCCCTCGGCCGTTCCCGCGGCGGGTTCAGCACCAAAATTCACCTCCGCTGCAATGCGGTGGGCCTGCCCATCGGGGTGGTGCTGAGCGAAGGCGAGGCGCATGACAGCACAGCCTATGACGCGCTGATGGACGAGCGCGACAGCGATCCTGGTGCGATGCTCGCCGACAAGGGCTATGACAGCGACGATCCGTCAGGACCTGCGCGATCGCGGTGCGGCGGCGGAGATCCCCACCAAGCGCAACCGCAAGGTGCAGCACACGGTCAGCAAGTGACTTTACAAGCTGCGTTCATGCATCGAGTGCTTCATCGGTCATCTCAAGGAGCAGCGCCGAGTTTCTACGCGCTACGACAAGACCGCCACCAGTTTTCTCGGCTTTGTTCTGCTCGGCGCTATTCGCCGATGGATCAGGTTTGTCCGCAGGGCCTAGATCCCGCCCTCTCTGACGCGGTAACCATGCTCCTCCAGGGGCAGCGTTTGCAGACAGATCTGGATGCGTTCCGGCTTGTAAGCGCCGGCGGCGACGTGTGGGCGCTTTCCGCGCTTGTAATCGATGGGCGTGACGAAGCCGTCTTCCGCCTCCGCGATGTCGATCTTCGCGATGACGCGAAGCGTCTCGGACGAGATGGTAACGGCGCGAACGACAAGGGCACGTTCGACTTCGGCGGCCGTTTCCAGCGAAGGGGGGAGTGAAGTGCCGGGACGGTCGACTCGGGCGTGGACGCGGCGGCCTTCGACCGTATCGACGGAGTCAGCCCATTCCGACTGGAGTCCACATGAGGTAGGCAAGACGAGAGCAGTAAACGAACTCGTTCACCATGCGGGCCGGCACGAGCATGGTATCGCGATTAGCGGCGGGGCGGGGAGGTCGAGGGGGGAGTTGGTCAGCGCTCGAAATCAAACTGCCATTCAGACCATTGGTCGGGCGCGAGAAAAATTCATAAACTTGCCTACCGAGATGCGCTGAGTCTGAAACACGAGCTCCACACCTAGGTGCTCCGAAGCGCCTGGAATCCGAAGCTGGGGATGCGCGAGCAACCCACGAATTGCAGTCAGTGTTGCGCCGCCCCGCCAAACCGGCCAAGCGAAGGAAAACACTCCCCTTTCTGCCAAGCCGCCGATTATCCTGGGCCGCACTCGGCTAGAGACAACCTGAGGCACCATGGTCAATGCGGCGAGGCCGACAGCAGCGAGCCGATTGGCGCCGTGTTGGGTTCCAGGTTTATAGGCGCTATCCGTAGGGTCGCCCGCCATAAGAGCATATCGAACATCCTCGGCCGGATCCCAGCGAAAGCTGAAGGTAGGATCATTCCGGTGCCAGGGATGAAAAATAGCCTCCTCAAGGCAGGCTGACGCTGACAGGCTCACCGCCTGGCGACCCCTACCTCGTGGGGGCGGCGAGTTCTGTCTCGGCACCTTGGCAAGGCGTTCAAGAAAATGCTGATGGCCCTGCCCAAATAGCAGGCACAGCGGCGTGGGTTCGACAGGCTCGTTCTTTTCGTCTTTGACGCTGGCATCGCTCATGAGAGCGGCGAGAAGGTCGGCCTTGTCACGATCGGCGACATTGGCCGAAACTGCGGTCTGACACAACAGAGCTCGGCAATCGGCACGAGAGTAATTCAGGTCGGCTCGATCCGCGAACTCGTGCGCGGCGATTAAAGTGTCGAGCCCTGAAACTGCTCGTTCTGCAATGTCAGCACGATCGACAATGCGGTGCAGCATCAACATTGGTCTGAGCCGCGGCGCGTCCAGCGTCCAACCAGCGCGCGGATACAATCGTTCTCCCTGGGGAACCTTAGTGTCCGCCATCTCTAATCCACGTAGCAGCCCAAGCAGGGCAAGGAACGCGAGAAGGTTGTCGGGCTCCAGCCCATCGAGCGGATGACAGATAGCACTCAAAGCGCCTCTCCTTGAGGCGCAAGCCTTTCCGCATCTTCCGAGGCGCGGTGATCTGCCAATCGCAGAATGGCCTCTAACCGCGCCAGCTCCCAAACTCCGTAGCGTGCTTTCAGCCGAACGAACAGTGAGGCCCAGTCCACACCTTTCCGATCCCACGAGAGTGACTGTGGCCCCGCACCAGCCGGCAGCACAGCGGGCAGTTTAAGCGGCGGGATTAAAGGCAGCTCGCGCGGCTTCGCGTCCTCCGGATCGCAATGCGGGAAAAAGGGCCGCCCATAGCCATGATGGCTGCCCACAAGCCATAAAACGAGCTGGGGATCGTGGGCTTCTCTGAAACACAATGCATGCTCGGCAAGCCGCACCGATAAGCTCTCATGTCGCCAATGCTCCGGCAGCCCTGAATCGGCGCGCGAGTTAGGGCCTAGATAACGGCCGGACTTGGCAAGGATCGCCTCCGAATCCCGAAGATCCGGTCCCAACGGGTCGCCGTAATGCATCCACGACTGGAATCGCGCGTCGATCTTGCCCAGATCGTGCAGACGTGCCGCAAAGACTAGATCAGCAACCCGGTGCTGCGGCAGTCCTGCCCTAATGGCGAAGTCTCCGGCCTTTCTCTCCACTTCGAGAAGATGTTCTGTCAACGTCTGTCGGAAGCCAGGAATGGAGCCGGCCGTATCGTCCTCGGTCGTGCTTGGCTGATTGGCGCTGAGCTGGTTCAGCATCTGCTTATGGGCCACGTCCCTGACTCCGCGTGGGGCAACAATCACGATACCTCGTGGGCGTTCATCTTCGGTCCCGTATAGGTCGAGGTATCGAGTGACGCCGCGCTGAAGCGCCATCAGGTCTGCTCGGAGCGGTTCTGACAGAGGGAGATCGAGCAGAGCGGAACGGATGCTCGACCAACTCCCCGAGGGGTCCTGAGAAAGCGCTTCTGCTAGTGCTGATTCAGCTTCTTCGCTGATAAGCCCCGGAGCGATCCTTACCGCGAAGCGCCGATCACGGAGCGGTAAGGCGGCTTCTCGACCGACATCCTCCGCGGGTTCCTCGAAGTCCGGATTCCATCCGAATCGGTCCACCCCGCCGTAGCTTGCGGGAACAACAATTGTGTCACCGGGTCGGATCATGGAATAGCCGATCCATTTTAAATCATCGGTGTCTCCCCTCCAGCGAAAAATTCGCCGAACGGGAAACACGCCTTCATCTTCCGACTCTTCAGGAGTTATTACCGGCACATCGGCCAATCGGTCCTGCTCACGTCGATCCTGCCGTAACCAGTGCCGGACAGCCCATAGAGGTAGCTCAATAGCTTCGGCAGCCTTGGGAGGCACCAACAGAAGTAGACGCCGCACGTCCTCATCTCGCCCGTGATACCGAGGATCTATATCGCCCCGCCACACTACATTAATGGCATCTGGCTCACGGTTTTCACCGCGCAAGTAAAGGGCGACCTCGGGATCAGCCGACGGAACGGGCGAGGTCTGGCTGAGCAAGTCTAAATGGGCAGGTAGCAATATCGGGGCGTTAGCTCGAGGTGAGAGGACAGTCTTGTCGATAGACACCGCGAAAGCGGTTAGGCCGAAATCAACGATTTTGTTTGAACCCTTAGCGACGCTCTGCAGTCTTTCCCAGGCCGCAACGAGGGCGCCCCCATAAACGGGATCATCGGCCTTGCGTGAGAGATCGTCAGCAAAGCCCAGGATGGCGCCAAAGGGCGTAACCGGCCTACCGCCCCTGTTGAGGCGGCCAAACCGTTGGCGCAAAGCGTCGAGTGGTGCAATCTCAGTTATGAGGGCATCCAGATCGATGTCGACGCCAGCCTCTATGCATTGGGTGCCTACAACTATCATTGGCCGGTCGACGTCTCTGGGGCAACCGGTCCGGATAGGAGCGAGCTCCTTCGCGAGTTTGTCCCGATCGACAGGTCTCGCCGGGCCGATCAGCAGAATCGGGCTCCGAATCGCACCGCTGTTGATCTCTGCGTTGAATGAACGCTCGAGCAGCTGGAATACGGCTCGCGCGCGAGTCACGCAATTCACGACCACACCGATTGCCGGAGCACTTAATTCGCAAGTCGGATCCTGAAAGTGTTGGAGCGCGGCGCGAACAGTATCTACGATTGCCTTTGTGCGCGGCTCAGAACCGTCCTGATCCAGATCCCGTGCCGCAGCGTCTTCAGGACCTCCGCTGCCCGAGCGCGTGGTCTTGATCGCGACGAGTTGGATGGGCTTAGAGGATCTCAGGCGTGGACCCAGACGAGGATGTTCGTAGTCTTCGGGCAAAAGGGTAAACGGATTTTCGGGTGGCTTGTCAGGGGTCGCGGTTAATAACGCGAACCCCCAAGATGCCTGCCCCATCTCGTTCCAGCTCGGCCCCTGATATCGCCCCACCCATTCGAGTGTTTGGCGGAATGGTTCTGCAAGATGCGCCTCGTCCAAAAGGATTTGGCAATCTGCCCCAAGCAGACCCGCATGCACGGGTTTCATTGAGTCCGTTATGCCATAACCCCGGAACAGCAGGCGCGAGCCAAGCTGATCGACTGTCGAGCAAAGGACAGTGGGCTGTGCCGGAGTGCGCGCCCAGTCGTCCTCGTGCGGCAGTCCTCCCCGAAGCCGGCGCGCAATTAGCGGAGGACCATCACCCGCCAAAACTTTCAGTCGATCGGCAACGCAAGCGGATATTTGTCCCGGGGGTTGAGCCAGTGCGCACGCTAAATAGGCTGCCCGGGCATAAGCATCGTCTACTACCAGTCGGCGATCAACTATAAAACCAATGCGCACCCGCGCTCGCCGAGGCTGATTCTCTGCTTCTAGAGCCAAATGAAAAACCGCAATGTCAATCGCCGCCATCTTTCCAGAACCCGTCGGCAGATCCAGAACACTCGGCCATTCAGCGGTGCCCGCAACCTGCTGGAGGAGGCGATATTGCCAGGGGAACGGGTCTGTGTCGTAAACCTCCCGGAAAAACGACGGAAAATCAGCGACGGTCAGCACTGCCCATCACTCCTGCGGCTTGCAGAGCCCCAGTCCGACAAAGCGCCCGGCCCCCAGGATGACTGGTCCTTCGACCGGTTCCGAAAACTCGATCACGGCATGCACGAGTTGTCGGCTGGCAAGCGATGGTGGGAGACGCCACCGCATCCAGGGCGGGTTGCGATTCGATGGGTAGGCGGACGGAACTCCATGGACAGCTGAATGCTTGTCGGTCATTACAAAACTTGGTTTTGGCAGTCCAATTCGACAGCAAGCCGTAGTAATCTGTTCTGCAATCTCGATATCCTTTGCCGCGCCTCGCTCTTTGAGATGGCGATCGAGGACAATTGGGGTCACCGTAGCGAATCGCTGACCCGGCCCAATGTAGGTCGACGGCTCTAGAGATTGGCGGGATGCTTCCTTAGTCGGAGAGAACTCAACGAAGGCGGGTCTGACGCCGGTCATTCCAGGACCAAAGACGCGAATAATTCGCCGCTCCCGATGCACAGGGGCGATCTGACGCATAGCACGTAAGAATCCTTCGTCTTCCAGGAGGTGCTTTTCACGTGGCGGCACCAACCCAAAACCCATCACCCGGCCGTCGGCATAGCAGGGGCCTACAAATGCCAAAGGAACGATTGCGAGATGCGGTGCGCGTGAGGGCGATCCGTCGTCCTCGTGACCACTTACGGTGGCAGGAATTGGTTGGCCTTCATAACCACTTAGCAGAGTCGCCCGAATTGCTTTTGCAACAACAGCAGTCCCGAGGATATCCGGCCTCATTCCACCGACATGCTCGAGAAGCAGCCAGCGCGGGCCGAAGACATTCCTGCTCGACGGTTCTAGAGTCTGGCGCAGGTCGGATTCTTGCTCCGGGGCGAGGACGTGAGCTCGGATAGGCCTGCATCAACTCCCGAAGCCGCCCTCGATACACGCGCCGCTGCGGCGAGCGGCCTTGGCTTTCAAGCTGTGCTACCTGCGACGTGAAGCGACAACGAGTGAGACTCAGGGAGTGCCCTATGTAGGCGGTATCCTGGGCGAGGCTCTGAAGGGCAGCGAACATTTCGGGACTCCGCGGATCTTCGTGCCATTCGAACCGGACTATTGGTTCGTGGGGGCGAGTTGCCGGGAATCGACGAGGTTGACGTTTTCGAAGCTGAGGAAGAACCCCAAGTGCATGCTTCACTTTGTCACTACGCGGATCGTTGGGTGGGACGAACACAGTGGGTGAGGAGCGCGGCTCCGCATCGGAGGCATGGATCAGCGGCGCTGGAAGCGCTTCCAGCCACTCCAGTGCCGGCCGCTCCGCTTCCCTACTGCCGTGGGCAGCCCAAGTAGCGACTAGAGCAGAGAATACTCGGTCCGGCTGCGGCGGCCAGTCTGGAACAGAGCTGTCTGGCCCAACACTCGCGAAAGCAACCCCCATGAGAAACTCAATTTCTAAAATCATTGCTCATTTCCGGCAGCCTCGCCCTCATCCCCACCCAAGCCGATCAATGCCAGTTCTTGGCTACGCTGCACTATCGTAACAAGCTTGTCCTGCGGTATAAGCCGGACAGGAGTGCCGGAGAGGTGGAATCCAGCAGCTTGGGCCGCTCCGAAAGCAGAGAGGTAGAGATCGTGAGCGGTGGCGCGATCTATCTCCAGCGTCTGCGCGGTGCCGTCCGCAGCAAGCAACTCCACTGGCGCACGACCCTCACAAACCAAGTCGCAACGAGAGCGCAGGCCATAACCCCGTGAGTCTTGCTCGGTTATGGCGAGCAGCCCAAGCGCGGCCAGTAGGCTGCGTCCGGCCCGACCTCGCTTGACGTCACCGAAGCGAAGGCGGCGCAAGGCAGCAAAGCTGAGGACGAAACTCTGTTCGGCTCGATCGCAGGTGATCCCGAGCGGCTGAACAGAGGGACGAATGTTGCTATGATTGATTTCGGAGGGTCGAACTTCCTTAGCGTCCTTCCCCGCACGCTGCTTATCGGTGTCCCATCCCGCAGAACCCTTGAATACTTTTACCCGGGCGAGCACGCCCAAAGGATCGATTCGGCTGCCGGGGCGCCTTCCGGAGGTGACGGGATCCACTGACTGCACTCGGTCACCATTCTGCACGAGATAGGCTATTGGAGAGGAACGAGCTTCCCTGAACTCGACGGGCACATTGATCGCGACAATTTCCGATATCAAGCAACGCGCAAACCTGGCACCGACGCCGCCACCTTGGCCGGTGGAGTGCCATGCCCCAAACAAAAGCGCGGTGGGGCACACCTCCAGGAGTGCGGATGCGTCTTCCGGCTTTGCTTTTATAACCCGTTGACCAAGCGGGCTTTCCATGAACGGCACGCCATCGAGCGCACTATCTCGCAGAATGGCATCATAAACCCGATGAGGCGCTTCCAAGGAAGTTATTTCGCTGATGCCTTGAAGATTCCGGCCGCGGAAATCGACGGCGATATGCGGAACTGGCAGCCCTTCCCGGATTGCCCCAAGCAGGCACTCCTCGAGCCGATTTGCCTGCGACTGCACGCTGTCGATCAGCACACACCAAACATCCTCGCCGGCGGTCCTGCGACGTTCGTAGATGTGCTGCGGAGGTGGGTTCCGGCCACCTTCGCCGGGATAAGTGGGCGGGAAAATCTTATCATACTGCCCTCCGGCGGGCTGCAAAGGCTGTCGGCGCCGGAATGCAGCCGCATTTGCTACCGCCAAATCGAGTTCTTCCAGATCCAGCATCTTTTTGCCTACCTCAAGGGAGCGTTATTCATCAGTCGGTTCCGCCAATCTGCCGCGGCAGGCGCGACGTGGATTCGCTCGGAGACCGGGTAACCCCTTCGCGGTAGCTTCAATTCGGCCTCGTCGCGCCCGCCAGAGCCCTCATACCCCCTATCGCTCTCCCATCACGAAAACCCAAGGTCGCGCATCGTCAAAGGGGGTCCCGATCCTGGCCCTTGCAAGCGCATTACGTATCCACATCTACCATCCTCGCAGATGGTGTATGGATGGTAAGATGATGGCGAGCAACCTGCAGGAGCTGCGGCCCAAGGGGGGCTCCGACAGCGAGAAGATCACGATCAACCTAAGCTACGTGGACCTCGGCCACATCGATCTGCTGGTGCGGGAGGGGTTCTATGCCAACCGCACCGACCTCATCCGCACCGCGATCCGCAACCAGCTCGACCGGCACGGCGACGCGGTCCGGCGGTCGGTGGCGCGCGAGGCGCTGGAGCTCGGCCTGCGGCACTACAGTCGCGCGGACCTGGAGGCCGCACGCGAGCGCGGCGAGGCGTTGCGGATCAACGTGCTCGGCCTGGCCAAGAATTGCGAGCGACGTCACGCCCGAGCTGGCGCGCGCGGTGATCGCGTCGGTCACGGTGCTGGGCGCGCTGCACGCGAGCGCCGAGGTCAGGGCCGCTCTGGCCGACCGCATCGGCTGACCATCCACCCGCGGTACGCTGCCGCACACTGCGCCGGCGTCGAGCTGGCGTCCCCTCGGCTTGACCGCTGAGACCGTCAGACCGCCCGCCCACGCCGATCCACCGATGACTGACGACGGAAGCCGATCCCGGTTCCGAACGGGGATGCCTGCCTGACCGGGTCCCCAGTAGCGAAGGACACTCCCATGACCGAGACCCCGCACGACGGCCTGATCGAGGCGATGCGCCTGACCAATGCCGGCCGGCTCACCGAGGCCACCGCGGCCCTGCAACGCATGCTCAAGGGCCTCGGCCACGCGGCGGCGCCCAGCACCGGCGCTGGCCGAATGGCCTTCAGCCCGGAGGTGGGCGCGCCAGCGATGGGCGCCCGGCCAGCGCTGCCTGAGGCGCTGCGCGGCGTCCTCCTCGACCAGGTCAGCCAGATCAGCCACGGCGGGCTCCAGCTGCCGGGCGGCGGGCTGGGCGGCCTGTCCCCGGCCGCGCCGCGGGTTCCTGTACCCGATGGCGCGCGGTTCCTGGCGGCCACCTTCAGCGAAGAGGCCGGCAGCCGCCCCTACAAGCTCTACGTGCCCAGCGGCTACCGCCCCCGGCAGCCCGTGCCCCTGGTTGTGATGCTGCACGGCTGCACGCAATCGCCGGACGACTTCGCCGCCGGCACGCGCATGAACGAGGCGGCCGAGGAGCACACGTGCCTGATCGTCTACCCCGGGCAGACCGCTTCAGCGAACGTGCAGAGGTGCTGGAACTGGTTCAGCGAGGGCGATCAGCACCGTGGCCAAGGCGAGCCGGCGCTGATCGCGGGCATCACCCGCCAGGTCATGCGCGACTACGCTGTGGACCCGCGGCACGTCTACGTCGCCGGGCTCTCGGCCGGTGGCGCGGCCGCGGCGATCATGGGCGACACTTATCCCGACCTCTACGCCGCCATCGGCGTGCACTCGGGTCTCGCTTGCGGGGCGGCCAGCGACATGCCCTCGGCGTTCGCGGCGATGCGGGGCGGCGGTGCCGTCGGCACCTCGACGTCGCGGTCCCAGGTGCAGCGGCGGATTGTGCCCGCCATCGTGTTCCACGGCGACCGGGACACCACGGTCAACCCGCAAAACGGCGATGCAGTCGTCGCGCAGTCGGCCCGGGGCACCGCACCCGGCATGCACACCGAGGAAGGCAAGGTCCCCGGTGGCCACGCGTTCAGCCGCAGGCTGCGGGCTGATGCGAGCGGGCGGACGGTGATCGAGCAGTGGGTCGTGCACGGGGCCGGCCACGCTTGGTTCGGCGGCAGCCCGGCCGGCTCCTATACCGACCCGCACGGACCGGATGCCACCTGCGAGATGTTGCGCTTCTTCCTCGAGCACCCACACCCCGCACCCGCACAGGCCGCCTGACCCGGGTAGGTGGGCGGCGCGCCGACCGCTGGCCGCCCACCGCCGCGGACGAATTCGTCGCGAACGGATTCGTGATTATGACGGCCCTATCTCCTGAAGGCGACTCGGCCCATACGTGGTTTGTGCGCTGCAGCAATCGTGTTCAGCGCATCCCACGTGTCCGAAGGGCGGCCGACGCGGCCGACGCTGGACGGGTGGTGGCGCACGCGGGAGCATCGGTCGCATCCCCGGACGCGACGAGGCAACATAGATAGAAAGACACGCACTTGACCCTACGCACCCTGATGCAGGCCGGTCCTGCCAAGGCGAACGAGCTGTTCACACGTCTCGCGGAGACCTCCGACGGCGCGCTCAAGACCCGCGAGCGGCTGTTCGCGGAGCTCAAGGCCGAACTCGAGGCCCATGTGGATCTCGAGGAGCAGCACCTCTTCCCCGTGCTGCGCAAACACGCCGAGACCAAGGAGCTCGTCGCGGCCGCCGTCGAAGACAACAAAGAGCTGCGCGCGCTCCTGGCCGAGCTGGACGCGCAGCCGAAGAACGACGAGGCTTTCCTGGCCAGGCTCTCGGAGCTGCGCAAAGCGTTCCGCCAGCACGCGCGCGATGAGGCCAAGGAGCTCCTGCCCGCGGTCCGCAAAGCGCTCAGCGAGGAGCAGGTCCAGGACGTCACCGAGAAGATGGAGACCGGCCTCACCGAGGCCGAGCAGGCCAAGCACGAGCAGGCGGAAGAGAAGCGAGCGATTGCTCGACAGCAGCGTGAGCAGGCTGAGGCGCAGGCGCGTCAGGAGCAAGCAGCGGACCAGGAGCGCCAGGCCATCGCGCGCCGCACCCACGAGGTCGCCCTGCGGACGACCCAGGCGGTGGTCCACGCGGCCGAGGCGGTCACCGACGGCGCGCGTCAGGTCACCAGGAGTGTCGCCGAGGGCGCCCAGTGCGCCGCCGCGGCGCCGCTGACCACCGGGATCCTGTTCTGGGACATGTGGCTCGGCATGGCGGCGGGCCTGCAGCCGAGCCGCTCGACCCCTGGTCGCAACGCGGGCACCCCCGGCAGGTCCGGCCAGAGTGAGCAGGTGATCCCGCTCGCCGAGGAGGTGCTGACCGTCGGCACAAAAAAGGTGAGCGCGGGCACGACGCGCATTCACCGCTACGTGGTTGAGACCCCGGTCGAGAAGCAGGTGACCCTGGTCCGCGAACGGGTCGTGGTGGAGCGGCGCCAGCCGGTGGCCGAGAAGGCCAACGGCGAGACGCTGACAGAGGTCACGGTCGAGGTGACCGAGACGGACGAGGTGCCGGTCGTGGGCAAGACCGTGCGCCTGAAGGAGGAGGTGGTCGTTCGTACCGAGCGCGCCGAGCGCGTCGAAACCGTGCGCGGCACCGTGCGCCGGGACGAGGTCGAGGTCGAGCACGCCGACAGGCAGCCCGCTCGCCTCCGCTCGCCCGCACGTGTCTGAACCTGGACGGGATCACGAAGGGGCAGCTGCAAAGCTGCCTTTTCCCACGTCTGCGGCGCAACATAGCTCCCAAACCAAGCAGCGGGGGCTAGGGCCACAGGCCGACCCGTCCTGCCGCCCTGATCGATGCCGCCGAGGCTTCCCGGCGCGGCCCAGCGGCGGCCGATGTGCCGCTGGTCCGCCGCCGCTCGCACCCAAAGGACAACCATGACTCTCCGCGCGAGATCCAAGACCGGCTCCGCCGGCATTACGGCCGCCCTCGCAGGCGCAGCTGCCCTGGCCGCGCTTGCCGTCGGTAACCACCTCGTGGCCCGCCGGACGGAGCGCAGGCACCCACCCCGAGGCGCCTTCATGGAGGTGAACGGCGTGCGGCTGCACTACAGCGACCGCGGCGAGGGCAGCCCGGTCGTGCTGATCCACGGCAACGCCGTGACCGGGGACGATTGGAACACCAGCGGGGTCGCTGACTTACTGCTACGAGCGAACCATCGGATGATCATCTTCGACCGCCCCGGCTTCGGCTACAGCGAGCGCCCACGCGGGCACCTGTGGACCGCCGCCCAGCAGGCCGAGCTTCTCCACAAGGCGCTCCAGCAGCTCGGCGTGAAGCGGCCGGTGGTCGTCGGCCACTCCTGGGGCACGATCGTGGCCCTCGCCCTCGCCAAGCGGCACCAGGCCGAACTGGCGGGCCTCGTGCTGCTGTCCGGCTACTACTTCTGGACGCTGCGGCCCGACGCGCTGCTGGCGGCGGCGGGGGCGCTCCCGGTGCTGGGCGACGTTCTGCGCTACACCGTCTCGCCGCTGCTGGGCTGGCTGCAGATGCCGCTGCTGAGGTGGGCGATGTTCTCCCCGGCCCGGGTGCCGGCCCGCTTCCAGGCCGAGTACTCGCCCGCGATGGCGCTGCGCCCCTCGCAGATCCGCGCGACTTCGGTGGACGGCGCCCTCATGATCCCGGGCGCACTCGCGCTGCGCTGGGACTACAAGGACCTGACCCTACCGGTGATCATCATCGCGGGCGACGGCGACAAGGTCGTGTTCAAGCGCAGCTCCGAGCGGCTCGCGGCCAGCATCCCGGGCAGCGTGCTGCAGATCGTGAAGGGGGCGGGTCACATGGTCCACCACCTCGCGGCGCCGCAGGTGGCCCAGGCCGTCGAGAGCGTGGGCGCCGAGGCGTCCCGCCGCGCGCGCACCCGAAAAGATCGAGCCGAGGGTTCCGGGCGGCCGGCCGTGCGCGATCTGCCCGCTGCCGCGTGAGGGTGGCATCGCAACCCGGTTCTCGGGATGACGGCCTCCCAATAACGCGTTGAGCGCCGCCCGGCGCAGCACCCCGGGTCTGCTCGCGAGACCTCCCGGCGGCATTCCGCGTGGAGCGCCTGGCCGAGGGAACGCGCCCTAACCTGATCATCTCCGATGACATCATACCGGTGCTCGACGGCCCCGGCCTGATGAGGCAATGCGCGCGAGCGAGGCGTATTTCGACCTCCCGTGCATCCTGATGAGCTCCCTGCCTGAGGCGAGTGTGCGCGAGCGTCTCGACGGTTACGCCGCCTTCGTGCGCGAGCCGTTCTACCGCGGCCATGATCGAGCTGGTTGCCGCGATTCTCGGCGCTTTCGCGCCGAAGGCGTGAGGCGAATCCTGCCTCGCGCCCGCAGCCAGCACGCGCGCGATGACGGACGCATGAGCGTCAGTGCCGGTCGGGATGCGCTTGCGGCGGGCGCCGGCCAGGAACACTGACACGGCATTGGACGCTTACGCCCGCCGACGCGGCCGAGGCGTTCCTGAGCGTGGTGCCGAGCACCCGCTGCGCTGCGCTGTCCAGGGGAAGACAAATCTGCCCTTTGAGAAACAAGCCGGCGACAAAGCCACATTGCCCCGGATGACATAAATCCAGCTGAGCGCCTTGAGCGCGATGACGCCCGCCATCATAGCGCGGGCAGGCGGCCAACCGCGGAAGCCGCTGATCCAGGCTCGGCGGTGCCCGCTGCGGGCGCTGAAGCGCGCCGGCCTCCCACGCACAAATCAATGTGATTGGTCGCCTTCTAGCGTGTTTGTGGGCGAGTTGCCGATTGAGCGGGGCGGAAGAAACTCTTTCTGGCTACCTGTCAATTCGACGTCCGTGCGCTTGGGAGGACCAGGATGGGTCGCGGCATTCTTCTATGGCTACTCGGCGTACCTATACCGATCATCATTCTGTTGGCGCTGCTTTGGCATTGACCACAAGGGAGATTTCACGATGGCACTCACAACGGGTTCTGCGACTGTGATTGCTGCCGAAGATGCCCCTTCCGCCCCAGCCGTCTCGTGGGCGGCGATTATCGGCGGAGCCCTGGCCGCAGCCGCAATAACTTTGCTGCTCGTGGCGCTCGGGTCCGGCATTGGCCTGTCCTCCATCTCACCCTGGTCCTCAGCGAATCCGACCGCCGCCACCTTCACCCTTTTAGCCGCCGTGTGGCTGATCATCGTGCAATGGTTGTCATCGGCTATCGGCGGCTATTTGGCCGGGCGCCTGCGGACGAAATGGTTGGGCCTTCATACGGACGAGGTCTTTTTTCGTGATACGGCCCATGGATTTCTGGCCTGGGCGCTCGCTTCGGTTTTGGTCGCTGCCTTTGCTACCTCCTCCATCTCATCGGCCGTGAGCTCCGCGGGACGCGCGGTCTCCGGCGTCGCCGGCATCGCTACAACCGGTGCTACGCAGGCGGCGGCCGACCAACCCGTCCACTTCGGCGACTACTTTGTGGACACCCTGTTCAGAAAGAATCAGCCGGATGCCAATGCTTCTGCAGAGGACGCGCGGATGGAGGCGAGCCGCATTCTCGCTCGCGCGATTGCCACCGGAAATCTCGATCCCGGCGATCGCACCTATCTGGCGAAGATGATTGCGGCACGCACAGGTATTTCCCCGCAGGATGCCGAGAAACGCACCGACGACATTCTGACCCAGATGAAGGTGACCGAGGACAAGATCAGACAAGCCGCCGATGCGGCACGCAAGGCCGCAGCTTCGGGGTCTTTCTTTCTTTTCTTCTCGATGCTCATTGGCGCGTTCATCGCCTCTGTGGCTGGGGCGGTCGGCGGTCGGCAGCGCGACGGCTAAAAGCAGCCGGCGTCACGCGCCGGCCGCTGTTGGTTTGGCACGGGTTGACCCTGGATGCGTTGTCCCGAGGGAGAGCGTTACGATCGGTATCGGCCGGAGGCGGCTCTGGTCGTCTATTGTCACTTCAAGCCCAGAGCTTCACCCCTCCGCCCAACAATTCGTGCTGCATGCTCTGTCCCGACGCAGGGAACTGAGGGATCGAACGGTGATCGATCTCTTTGGCAGGAACTTTGGAGTTAGCGTTCGGTTAGGCCGCGGTCAACTCCACGAAGCCCCCGGTTCGGGCCGAAGTGCTCGCAACCGATCTGGTGCTGCTTCGTTCCTGGCCGGACAGGCGAGGAGCACATGCTGCGCCGCATTTGGTTGCTGGCCAAGGAAAGTGTGCTTGCGTACATCGATGATGGCGCGCTCAGCCGCGGTGCGGCGATCGCCTATTATACCGTTACATCACTGGCTCCCGTTCTGCTGATCGTCATCGCCATCGCCGGCTTGGTCTTCGGAGAAGAGGCGGCGCAGGGGGCGATCCGGCACCAGATCAGCGGGCTGATGGGTAAGCAAAGTGCCGATATCCTGCAAAATGCGATCCACAGTGCTGCCGGCGGTTCTCGGAGCACCCTGGCCGCTGTCGTCGGCGTCGCCACCCTGTTGGTCACCGCCAGCGGCGTTTTTGGCGAGATGCAGACCGCCTTGAACGCCATCTGGAAGGCGACGCCGGAAGGTGCAACGATTTCCCGCCTTGTCCGTGCACAAATCGTCAGTCTCGGTCTGGTCGGGGCGCTCGGGTTTCTGCTGCTTACGTCACTCGTGATCAGTGCCGCTTTGTCGGCATTAAGCAAGACCCTGAACGATGTTCTGCCGTTTGCATCATTTGTCCTGCAGGTGGTGAACTTCCTCGTTTCTTTGTGCTGATCAGCATTCTGTTCGCTGCCATTTACAAAGTGCTGCCGGATCGGAAACTGAAGTGGAAGGACGTGTTTGTGGGAGCGGTGGTTACGTCGCTGCTTTTCACGATCGGCAAATCCCTGATCGGCCTTTATCTCGGCAGCAGTAGCATGGCCAGCAGCTACGGCGCCGCCGGAGGTCTCATTATTCTTCTGGTCTGGGTATACTATTCCGCGCAGATTTTTCTTCTCGGTGCTGAGTTTACCAAGGCTTACGCCAGCAACTATGGCAGTCTCCGCAACACGGATGCAGCGAAAAGCGTTGAACAGGCACCGGGCGAGCCGGTTCCCGAAGATAAGGGTTTCGCCCTCGAGGCCCGACGGAATCAAGTGGCAGACCGTCGACAAAGTATTTCGCGTCCGGCAACCGTTCTCGATGACCCTCACTTACCAGCCCAGATCATCAGGGAAATCCCGTCGGGAGGGGTCGCAGAGGTGGTCCGACAACGGCCTCTCGGTAGCATCCTCCTGCTCGTCAGTATTGGGGCCTTGATAGGGCGGAGAGGGACAGCACGGCGGTAATTCTCATAGAATGCTCGGCCAGTGAATAACGTGCTTTATCAGGCTGGATATTCACCGAGGCGGGGAGAGGCCCCAGCCGGCATTCTCGATGCAATCTGTTTTCAAGAATAAAGTAGTGTGCGTCAAGTTCAGCAGAATCGTTGATGGGTATGCGGGGTAGTTTCTTGGTTCGACCGAGAGCCATTTCTACGTCTCGACCACCTGTTTGCCCCTGCGTCGCGCGCAGCCGCGGTCAAGGATCGCGCAGCGGGGCGTAGCACCACGGAGCGACCGCGTGCGGCGCCGCAGGCGTCCTTGACGGCGGCGAGCACGACGCCAAGCTGGGGTGTCGGGACGCACGGTCTCATCCGGCCTGCCTGAGTACCTCCTTCTTGTGCTCCGTGAGGTGGACCCCGAAATCTGGACAGGTGGCTAAGAGAGACTCTCGCCCCTGGAACGGCCGCGGGCCGGGGGTGACAGATGGCGCATATTCGCAAGAAGCACAGCGTTGATTTCAAGGCGAAGGTGGCCTTGGCGGCGGTGCGCGAGGACGGCACCGTGGCGGAGCTATCAAGCCGATATGGGGTGCATGCGAGCCAGATCCATGCGTGGAAAGAAGACGCTGGTCGAGGGGGTTGGTTCGCTGTTCGCCCGGGGGAAGGCAGGAACGTCGGAGGGCGTCGTGGCGGACGAGGCGCAACTGGCCAAGCTGTATGAGAAGATTGGCGAGCTGACGGTCGAGCGCGATTTTTTTCGCAAAAGGTCTGGGCCATGAACCAGATAACGCGGCTGTCGCTGGTCGACAGGTCCGACGCGGACCTGTCGATCGTGGCGCAGTGCCGGCTGCTGCAGGTTGCGCGCTCGACGCTGTATGACCGGGCTGCGCCGGTGAGTGCCGATGATCTGCGACTGATGCGGTGTCTGGACGAACAGTATCTGGCGACACCGTTCTACGGATCGCGTCGCATGGTGGCGGTACTGCGCCGGTCCGGCGAAGTGGTGAACCGCAAGCGGGTGCGCCGATTGATGCGTCTGATGGGGCTTGAGGCGATTTACCAGAAGCCGAACACCAGCCGGCGTCACCCGGAACACAAGGTGTATCCTTACCTTTTGCGAGATCTCCTGATCGATCGACCCAACCAGGTGTGGTGCGCGGACATCACGTACATCCCGCTGGCGAAGGGTTTTGTGTATCTGGTTGCTGTGATGGACTGGTTCAGTCGGCGTGTTCTGGCATGGCGTTTATCGATCGGGCTGGACATGGCATTCTGTGTCGAGGCTTTGCAGGATGCGATGGATCGATACGGGCAGCCGGGCATATTCAACACCGATCAGGGTGTGCAGTTCACCAGCGGGGATTTCATTGACGAACTGGCGGCCCGCGGGGTGCGGATCAGCATGGACGGCAAAGGGCGATTTTTGGACAACATCTTCATCGAGCGCCTGTGGCGCAGCCTGAAATATGAGGAGGTGTTCATCAAGGCATACGCCTCGGTTGGTGCGGCACGTGGCGGTATCGGCAGGTGGCTGGCCTTTTACAACGAAGTGCGTTTGCACCAAGCGCTCGGTTATCGAACGCCGCGCGAAATGTTCGAGGCCGCGCCGACCTGTGGATATGTGGACAACGCCAGCGCGTTGACCACATCCCCACAGGCACCACAACAGCAACAAAAGGGGTCAATCGACGATCAGAACGTGCTATGCAGCTTCGCTTCCCCCTCGCACGGGTAGCGGGATTCGTAACCGGCGGGAGTCTCTCTTAGCTCAACCCGTTTCCTGTCCAATGGATGGGGTCCACCTCAATCCTCTACCAGGAGATCGACATCGTGACCGGCAACCTGGGCTCGGTGCTCAAGGCCATCATGGATGGGGCCGGGAAGCGGGCCAACAATATGATCGCGACGATGCTTTCCTTCGTTGCTAAAGAGAAGTATGGTGATCCCCTGAAGGTGAAGACCTCGGGAGAGGCATATCGGGATCACGCCGAGCGAAAGTAGGTTGATGACCCCGTAGGAGGCGGTAGGGCGATGGCATGGTCGGTCAGACACCTCGTTGGAGCGGCAACCCTTACTGGAGGACTCGCGCTGAGTTCAGCAAGTAATGCGATCTCGGTAACCTTCAACGAACAAGTTCCCGAGAATGCCCTTATTAAAATGACGGTGGACGTTTCTGATTGTCTTCCCAGGTGTCACGAGAGTGAGACTCCCGCGCCTGAACAAGCTTTTCTGAATGTCGGCAATCTTCCTTTTGAGTTCTTCAATGATGGCATTTTCAAGTTCTTTCCCGGTCAAGATCTAAACTTCTACGCCTTCTTAATGGAAGGAAAAGCCATAGTCAGTGATGTCGTACGTGTCGAACTCGTTACGCTGGTCCTTGGCGGGGGGCGCCTCGACAACCTGCTCACGGTGCAGCTAATATCCGACAGCGAAAGCGGATTGACGTCTTATGGCACCGGAATGGAGGAGACGCGTCATAGAGAGACAGGTAGTCCAGACCGAATTTCAATAGTTCAGAAGGGTCTGGGACCGGACGCTGAGGTGTTCACCTTACCTTCAAACCTTGAGATTACTGTACTCCCTGATGCGGAGATCCCGGAGCCGTCCTCACTCCCACTGTTCTTGATCGGAGCGCTATCCTTCCCTGCGCTCTCTTTTTGGAGGTGGCGCACTTATCCCTATTCCAAATTTGGCTCTCAAGAGAGGAGTGTGGCCGGAAATAACGTAGAAGCCTTTGCGAACGACCTCGTAGGTGATCTCCCCCGACCCGCCGGCGAGCCGCTTTTTCATCCTGCCGCGCCGAGTTCGGCCAGCAACCAATCCATCGCGTTGAGCGATCCCCACGCCGTGCCAAACCTGGCTATGCTTACCGGGTGGAGCACGGTGGCATCTCATCGCGACCAGCGGCTGCCGTAAAGTAGGTTACTGTGCGATCAGAGTAGGTTACGGGCAAGAGCGATCGCCTGTCCTTTGACAGGGTCGAACGTTCGATGCGCACGGCTACTTCGCATGTGCCGAAGTCGGATGCGAATGTCCGCTTCTATTGGCTAACCCCGCCCGCCGCGGCGGGCTGCCCCACTTGCGGATGAGGCAGATCATCCTCGCAATCCTGGCAGTCGCTGCGCTTAGCGGTGCCGTGCAGGCCTATTCGATTTGACCGCCCCTCCGGCCTATGTGTGCGGCAACGGCCGCTGCTGACCAGAAACTGAATGCAGCGGCTTGGGGGGTGCTGACGCGGGCGGCATCCGTAAGGCCGTCTCAATTCAGGCGGTGCCCCACCACTCGCAATGAACGCTGTGAGGCGTCACCTGTAACGCATGGAAGCCCGCGCCTCCTCACATGACCGGATCGCTCGCTATCGCGCTGCGCAGCGGAAGCGTGGCTTGCGCGCGGTCGTGCTGTGGCTTCCCGACGTACGCCGTCGGTCATACCGCGCCCGGTTGGCGAAGGAATGCCGTGAGCTCGCCAGGCTCAGCCCGGATGAAGCGGCTATGGCGAAGGATTTTGCGAAGCTCGCCGGCCGCACCGCAGGATGGCGGTAGAGCCGCGAGTGGTTCGCCGGGGCACCGTGGTTCTGGTCAGACTGCCGCGCGAAGGCCCGGCCGGCCGTCGTGGTGCGATCGGACCTGCTCGCGGAGCTGCCCTACGCGACGGTCCTGCTGCGCCCCGGGTTCAGCCTGCGAATCGACGTGGCGCCCGGTGAGGCAACCGGCTTGCGCGTGGCATCGCAAGTGATGGTGGACTGGCCACAAACACTGCGCCTGGCCGAAATGGGCGAGGCGATCGCCAGCTCGATGCCGCGACCATGCGTCTGATCACCCGGCAGATGGCCGTCGTGCTGGGGATCGGAGCGGGCACCATCACCCGGCCGAGGCGGTAACGAGCCGCCCGGAGGGGGTGACCCCTGCCGCTTGAAATCATAATCCCTTGTGCACCGACTCCATCCAGTCCGCGAGAGTCCGACCCATCTACGCATCAAAATGGCGATGCGCCAACCCGTCGACACGCCGACAATCAAAGGCAGAGACATGCAGACAATTGCCCTGGTGGCCTTGCGGTGGTTGGCAGCCGAAGCGGCCGGACGCATGACAGCGTCTCGCGGGTCGCACTGACGCGGCCCGCCTCGCAGGGACCGGCCCCCAGCTCTTTGAGCTCTCTGGACCGCTCAGCCTGGAGCACGGCGCCCGCAGGTTTCGGGCTGGGTCCAGCCCCGCTTTTCCGCTCCCGACAGTTTTTCGCGGTGCCGCGATCTGGTCAGCGCGAGGCGGAGGGCTCCGGCTTGGGAGAGGCCGAACTAGGAACAGGGGCTTGGCGAGGGGCGCCAGGTCAGTTGGACGGCGACAACCGGCAGGATTTTGTGCTATTTTATCCTACCAGGAGGCCACATGAACGCCGAAAAACTCAGCATCACCCTCCCCGCCGACATGGCGCAGGCAATCCGCGCCGCAGTCTCGACGGGCAGCTATTCATCCGGTATGGCCCAGTGTCGCTTTTTTGCTGCCGGGTCGAACCCGCGCCAGACTTGGCCGGATGCGCCGCCCGTTGCTCCCGCGCCAGTCAGGACGTTACCGCCGGACGTCAATTTCATCCGTCCGTCAGGCTGCTTGGTGTAGCGACTTTCGACGTGGCCCTTCATGTAGGGTCGCCGGACAATGTTGAATTTGTAGGTGGGTGATTTCGTCAAGACGTGGATAACGTCATGCACAGGGCCATAGGAGCGGCGCGGGTTGTGAGAACCGGTGCGACGCCAGACGATCTCGTTCAGATATCGGCCTTTGCCGAAAATCGCGTCTAGCAAGACCTTCAGGTAATGGCCTGCGGTCGGATCGCAATGCAGATACAGGCTCCCGGTTGGCTTCAAGACGCGGTGCAACTCGATCAAGCGGACGGCCATCGTCGTTAGATAAGCCATCATGTCATTCTCGGTTAGGAATGACCGCATGGCCCGGAGCATCTCGGCGGCGTCGGTATCTCCGCTCTGCATCACCTCATCAAAGGCCCGCTCGGCGCTGTCGTTCCAATGCCACGTATCCTCGAAAGCTTCGATGCGCTTGCGACTGTTCGCCAGTCGGAGCACGGAATAGAACATTGTAATTGGCTTTGCTGTTGAACGGTGGGTCTAGGTAAATAAGGTCAACGCTTTCGTCCGCGATATGCTCGCGCAACGCTTGCAGGTTGTCGCCATAATAAAGATGGTTCGGCATAGCAGACTTTGTTGTTGCTTTTGATGCCCCGCCCTTATGCTTCTTCACCATGCGATCGGGGCGGGGGGCAACCTGTAGCTCGTAGGGGTAACGCCTCGTCACCCGGTGGACGTGAATACCTGCTCACGGTTTCGAGATGGAACTTAGCCGCTCGTCCGCAAGCTACCTCAATCGAGAAAGTCATGATGAATGGGCCGGCCGCGCTGCTACGCACGGTTGCCTGTGAACCCGGGGCAAAACAGGGTGACGCATCCTCTCGCCCCGATTGGATCGTGGCCGCCGGGTTCTGGCGGTGGAGATGCTGGCTCGGGAGCAATCGTGGGTGGCAGCGGCCAAAACGTCATTATCGGGGGTGAAGGCGGCGAAGCGGGGAGATCGGCGGAGGTGGCCGCGGTGGCCGCTCACCTTTGGAGCTGATGGGCCGGTGCGCGGAAACGATCCCCGGCTATGGAAGCATCTGCAACTTTGGCCGCGGTGGTGACGGCGGCAATCCGGTCGTAGTCTCGCCCCGTAAATCCTGATTGTTAGCGCCGGTGACGCGGGCCGCTTGCGGGGAGAAAGAAGCGCCCGTTGCCTGGGTCTCGGACGCTTCTCCAGTGGAATGCTTTGCCCGGCGATATTGCCGGATGAGCCGGCGGTATTGCCGGAAGGGCCGGTGAAATAGGCCAAACAAATTGACGAATCGTAAAGCGCGATTGCGTTCAAGGGGGCGGGACAACACCGCTTGCTCTCAACCTGTAGTTGTGGAACGGTAGCGCAGCAATCCCAGGAGGAATTGATTTGAGCGGCACGGAAAATCAGCCACAAGCGCACCCGGAGCCTACACCGGCGGCAATGCCTGGCGCAAATTCCTACCTCACCATCGGACCATTAGAGAGCTCAGTTTGGGTTGGCACTGGCGAGCAGTGGGTTTTCGCGGCCATCCTCCTCGCCGGCGTCGCCGGTTTCGGTGTTATCGGCGTGCTGGCATGGTTCGGCGTTCCCTGAACGGCGGCACGACACCGAGGCGCTGATATGCGTTCGACCCGAGCAGCCGCCGCAGCCCGGGCGGAGGCAGGAAGACTACCGCCCGGGCTGCGGCAAACTCAGGCGCCTTTTGGCCTCCAAGCCTCGGAGGCAGCATAGCGCAGGGAAGCCGCCAGCGCAGCGCCGATGCCGAATATTCCAGCCATGACACCGAATCCCGTAGCGGGAACATTTCTGCCGCGCTAGCATCGGGGCTCCGTTCTCAAGACCTATCAACTCGTGCCGCTCCGAGCAACCGGGGCGGCTTTTTCTGGTCCCCTATTTTGCCCCATACTCGCAGGGATGTCACTGCGCGACCTTACGTGGGGTCAGCTTGGCCGGCTTGCAGGTCCGGCTCGGCACCCGGGCGTGGGCAGTGCGGGTGTTCACGTGAGGCAATATTGCCCAGCGGCCGGAATGGCGCGACATTCGTTCCGAATTTAACTCCTAGCGGGTTCAGCGCTTGCCGCACCATGTCACCGACGTAGCTTGGCGCCAGGTGCGCATAGTGCTTGGCGGTGATCGCCTCACTGTCACCTATCTGTTGAGCGACGACCGACATGGGAACGCCGCTCATCACCAGCCGGCTGGCATACGTGTGTCGGAGAATGTGGAAACCGATTGCGGGCGTGATCTTCGCCGCCTTGCAAGCTTCCCGAAGCGGTCGGAACTGATGCGATCTCCCCCACGGCTCGCCGTCAGCCCTTCGGAATACGAGCACACTGCGCTCCTTCCCTGCTGTGCTCGCGGTGAAGAAGTCACGTCCCTCGTCCGTCAGGTAAATCAGCCGTGCCTTACCACCCTTGGTCTTGCCGGGGGATAGGGAAATCGTGGCCGGCTCCGGATGGAAATCGGCCACGTCCATCCCGGCCAGCTCGCCGTAACGCATGCCAGTTAGCAGAGCCGCGACTACAAGCTGCCGGAACTCGCCGCCGCATGCATTCAGCAGTCGGGTGGCCTCGGTGTCCCCGAGATAGCGGATGCGGGGCGCGTCCACCTTCCTGAACGGTTTCGCCAGCTTCCAGCCATCGTCATGGGAGACGCGGCCTGCTTGATGCGCATGATTAAGGGCCGCTTTTAAGACGGTAAGCACACGGTTTGCGCTGGCGCGGCGGGCGCGCATCACGTCTTGGTTATCAAGATCCACCGGGCGCGTGCGTTGTGCCGCCCCTGATTTGCGAGATGTCCGGAGCCGCGGGGGTGCGCTAGCGGTAGCGTCTCGCCACTTCTCGACCCGATTGCGCGTCAACCGGTCTAGCCGAACCGAACCCAGCGCGGGCAGGATGTGAGCGTTGATCGCATCCTGCATACGCCCCCCTCCCTTCCCGCCACGGAGCTTGTAAGCGGCCACGTAGTCACGCACGGCGTCGGCGACCGTGTAAGGCCGTCCGGAGTGTTCGGTTTCGAGCCCGACCGCTTTCCGGTTCTCCCGGGCCGCCCATTCACGTGCCTTGGTTTCCGCCTGTCGAAAGTCCAGCACATTCACGCCGTCGGCCTTCGTGGCGTCGTCGGCACGGCCGAGCGCGCCTTTGCGGTATCGCCCATCAATCATCACGCGCGCCGTCCAGAACCCGCCGCGATCAGTCCGCCTATACCCGACGGCAGTGGCAGTATCGACACGCCTCCAATAAGGCTCGTGCTTCGGCGGCAGCCGCTCGCGGGCTGCTCGTGTTGTAATCGGCTGGTCATCGGTTTGGCGCATGGATCGTTTCCGTGGGTAGATACAGGGGTAGTATCCAGCGCTGGCTAACGTTGTCTACCGCTATCTACGATTTAATGATTTCAATATGTTATGGACGTTGTTGGACGCCATTGGACGCCCGTTTAGTCCCTCTCACGGCGGCAACAGGGGTTCGAATCCCCTACGGGACGCCATTGATTTCGACCCGCTGGTTTCTCGGCGCTCCGATGCCTTGGCTGCTCGCCCCACAGCACTTGGTTTCAAATACACGGTTACAGATTTACGTGGGCCGGGCTTGCGATCGGCCGTGGCCCGACCGGCGATTCTGTCGTGCGCCCGGCGGCAACCTGAAATCCGCTGCGGCGTTTCCGCCGAACTTGAAGCGGAGACGGGCCGATGAAATTACTTCTCATAGGGTGTGCGGCTATGGCGCTGACCAGCGGGGCAGCGTTCGCCGGCCCCTGCTCACAGCAGATCGCGGCGCTGCAGCAGCACCTCAGCAGCCGGGATGCCGGAGCCGGTCCAGTGCTGACCAGCCCTGCAAGCAACGAGAGCCGCCAGGTTTCCGAGGCGGGCTCATCGGTGCGCGCGACGCCGGAAGCGTCAACAAGCGCGGCCGAAGTTCGCACGTCCGGACAGGGCAGCGGCTCGAACCGGGTCGGCCCCACCGGCGCGATGAGCCAGGCAACTGGCGGGTCAGCCGCCTCTCCCCAGGATGCTCGATTGCAGCAGCAGGGTCAGCCGACGCAAGCCGAGGCCGCTCGTAACGGCACCCCAGCCGCCGCGGATCAGGATAGGCTGCGGAAAGTTACTGCGGCGCTTGATCGCGCCCGCACCCTGGACGGCAGGAATGACACCTCCTGCATGGGGGCGGTCGACGAGGCCAAGAAGGCGCTAGGAGCCGGATAAGCGAACGAACCGTAAGTGCAGGCCCCAGCTTGCAAGCTTCCTGCTGTGTTAGTCCACGGATTTCGACCAGCCGAAATTCGGCTAAGCGACTTTGGCGATGCATGGCTCACGAAATTGAGATAGACCAGCACGGCATTATCGTTGCCTGACGAAGCGCCAGTCATGTAATAAACTCAAGTTTGATTCATAGGTCCGGCAATGGAAGGAGTGCACCGTGTGCGATCGCCGATAAGGTTTGCCGGACTCGCCGATGGACTGCAAGTTCCTTTCAAGAACGATTCTGTTACTTCACTCGGCTTCCCCGTTCGCCTCTCCCGGGGCACTGCTCGCGGCGGCGGCCGCCTCTTGAATTACATGCCGCTCGCACGAACCGGCAGGCGCCTCCATAACCCTATCGATCTGACACCGGAAGAAATGCCAAATGTGTCCAGCCACGCTGAACAGGCTCCAGCGGGGCGGTAATCGAATGCCCTCCAGCAATCTTCCCGGCCAGCGACGCGCCCAAACAAAGATAACGGGACAAACAACGATAGCGGGACAAACAAGGGCATCACCAGGTAAAAGAACCCTTCGGCCCAAGGATGCACATCGGCGGTTTGTTGGACGGGCCTTCGGAACCGAAACCGTTGACCTGGACGGCACCGAATTCATCGAATGCCACTTCTGCGGCACGACTGTTCGCTACAGTGGCGGCGAGCCGCCGCGCCTCGAGCGATGTGCCTTCGAAGGGGCACGCTTCACTGTGGATGGACCTGCGGCACGGACCCTGAACCTGCTCAAAGCCATGAGCTCTCCGGGAAGCGGCCTGCAACAACTCATCCGGGAAACCTTCGGCCGCCTGTTCGCCCACTGAACCAGGCGTGCCGTCTCCGAGAACCCGAGCTAGGCTCTGTTTGCCTAAAACCAGTGCATGCAGAGATCCAAAGTCCAGCCATCCCAAAAGGACCGCCTGTTTGTAGCCCATTTATAATGGACTGCCGCTCCACCCTGACTCGCACACCATCGCTGCGGCCACCGCCCCAGCCGACAGCGATCGAAGCGGCACAAATTCATCTCAGCCGTTCCGGTTTCATAAAAGATCGCAGGCAGCGCGCCAGCACAATAACAGGTGCATGCATTTCCGCTTCCTGAAGCAACCGCCACACCTCCGGACCGTTGCTCTGCGCATGTCACCGGAGCCAGAAGACCGTGCGCGACACACGTTCCTTTCCCGGCCTGCCCGCCAGCCCCAACCGGCGGCATCTACTGAACATGGCAACTGCCATCGTCGGCGCTTCCGCGCTGGGCATGGGTGCCGCCCACGCCCAGGCGAACCCTGCGCCGAACCCTGGTAGCCAGGCCCAGCATCAGACCGGCCCCCTCCGCCGCGGCTTGATCGGCTATATGCTCGCGCACGAACAATTCACGCCGCCCGCCCTGATCCGTTACGGCACGGTGGCATCTCGCTCCGGCTTCCCTCTCCTCGCTACCAGCGATCACCTTCAGCCCTGGCAGGCCGACGAGGTTCACGCCGGCATGGCCTGGGTCACGCTCGGCGCGCTCGGGGCGCAAGCCACCCAAAGCTGGATGGGCACTACCGTCACCTGCCCGACGATGCGCTACAACCCTGCTGTTGTCGCCGAAGCTTTCGCCTCGCTCAGCGATCTCTATCCGGGCCGCATTTTCCTGGGCGTCGGCTCGGGCGAGGCCCTGAACGAACAGGCCGCCACCGGCATGTGGCCGAAATGGCAGGAGCGCTGGGATCGGCTGATCGAGGCAATCGGCATCATCCGCCAACTCTGGGCAGGGCAGGAAGTAAGCCGCAAAGGCAAGTTCTACACGGTCAATGCCAGGCTGTGGGATTTGCCGCGCCAGCCGATCCCGCTGCTCACCGCCGCCAACGGCGTGAAATCCATGCGGCTCGCCGGAATCCACGGTGACGGGCTGATCACCGATCCCGAAACCTGGCAGAAGCATCGCACGCAATGGGAAGACGGCGCCCGCTCCGCCGGCAAGGATCCGGCGGAGATGCCGGTCCTGGTCGAGCAATACGTTGTCGTCGGCAACCAACAGGAGGCTCAGGCTGCCGCCGAGTTATGGCGCTTCGGGCCAAAAGCCTTCAAAACATACTACAACGATCCTAACCCGGCACACATTCAGCAGCTCGCGCAAACGCAAGTTCCGATGGAGCAGGTGCTGCAGTCCTGGGCTGTCGGAACCGATCCGGAAGTGCATGTCCAGAAGCTGCAATCGTTGTTCAACAGCGGTGCCAGCATTGTCAATGTCCACTCGGGCCAGCCGGATCAGCAGCGGGTCATCGAATTTTATGCCCGCCACGTCCTGCCGCACTTCCGCCAGCCGGCCTAATCGCCCGACCGCGGCCGGTTCCGCGCCGGACGCTGCATCGTTATACACCGCCGCATGAAGTCGCTGCTGATCGTTTTTCACTCGCGAACCGGCGGCACCAGGCAAATGGCCGAGGCCGCCCTGCACGGCGCCCGCACCGAACCCCAGATCGCCGCCCGCCTTCTGGCGGCATCAGAAACTGAATCCGCCGACATCCTCGCGGCCAGCGGAATGATCTTCGCCACTCCGGAAAATCTCGCCAGCATGGCGGGATTGATGAAGGACTTCTTCGACCGCTGCTACTATCCGGCGCTCGGCCGTATCGACGGCCGTCCCTACGCCCTGCTGGTCTGCGCCGGAAGCGACGGAGCCGGCACCGTCCGTCAGATCCAGCGCATCCTGACCGGCTGGCGGCTTCGGCCGGTCGCCGATCCGATCATCGTCTGCGCGCACGCGCAGACGCCGGAAGCCATCCTGGCCCCCAAGATCATCCCGCCCGCCGAGCTTCAACGATGCGAGGAACTCGGCGCCGCCTTTGCCTCAGGTCTTGCACTCGGAATTTTCTGAACTGATCCGCCGCCTGATGGGCATCGAATGCGCAGCCGCGCTTGTTCTCACCGCAACCCCGGGTCCGTCGTACACACTGCGTCCGATCACCCCGGCGCAAACACCGGCAGACCCTCCGCCCGGTCCTGCAACGCCTCCGGCCCCTCCGTCGGCAGCGCCACGTAATGATTGAGCGCCGCGTTGATATCGCCCTCCCACATCTCGCGCGGCAGCTCATACAGCAGCTCGACCGAATACCCGTTCGGATCGCGAACATACAGGCTGTGAGTCATCCCATGCTCGACCCGCCGCTCGAACGTCACGCCGCTGGACTGGATATGAGCGAGCTGCCGCAACCACGCCTCCCGGTCCGCGAACGCGATCGCGATATGCGCGATGGCGCTCACCAGCTTGCCATCCGGTCCAGGCGCGGGCAGACCCGGCACCTCGCAGAACGCGATGTCGTGGTGCGTCAATCGCCCCCCGCCATGATCGCCGCTGTAGAACTGCATTCTGCGCTGCAGGCCGGAAGGATCGCCGGAAACGAACTCCCCCACCTTCTGGAAACCCAGCATCTCGGTCCAGAACCGGTGTGTCTCCTCCATGTTTCGCACGTTGATGACCAGGTGATTGAGCCCGGTCGGGCGAGACGGCGCCGTCATCACAACTCTCCCCTGATATCCGTCCTACTATCCCCCACTGTCCTCCGCGCGTAAACCGGCCCCGACCCACACGCCGCACCATCAGGGCACTCCGGCAGATAAGTGCAGAGTCCGTGAAGTGTTTCATAGCGCCTCAGTGATCGTGGCACCATGTTGCTGCACCATTGTTGCTCACGTAAATACTGAGCCAGGATGCCTCAGAGGAATGAGTCCAGCCCGGGAAGGAGGATAATCATGTCGGTGGATGGCAAGCTCCTGCGGCAGATCGCGCCGGCTACAGCAGGGGCAAAAGCCCAAAATCAACAGAGGATAATCGATGCCCTCGATCCCGTGCTGGACGCCACCCTCCAGAGATCAGAGATCAACAGCGATCTGCGAATGGCGCACTTCCTGGCGCAAACCTGTCACGAGTTCGGATGGGTTTTGCACAACGGTCGAATACTCCAGCGGAGGATACCTGGAAGGCCGCCGCGATCTCGGCAACACGCAACCGGGCGACGGCCCGCGTTACAAAGGACGTGGGCTGATCCAGCTCACCGGCCGGGCGAACTACACGCACTATGGCCAGGTCCTCGGGCTGGACCTCGTCGGTAATCCCGACCTCGCCGCCGCCCCCCCGACCGCCCTCGATATCGCTTGCGAGTATTGGAGAGAACACGGCCTGAACCAATTCGCCGATCAGGACGATATCGAGACGATCACGCGTCGCATTAACGGTGGCCTGAACGGGATCGACAGCCGTCGTCTCTACCTCGCACTGGCTCAAGCGGCACTCGGGATTCCGGGTGGGTCCAACGCAACCCGGCCGACGCTGCAACTCGGCTCTCAGGGCGGCGATGTCTCGGCGCTTCAGTCATTGCTCGCTGCTAAGAACTTCGTGATCGTCGTGGACGGAGACTTTGGGCCGACAACCTCCGCCGCAGTGAAGCAGTTCCAGGCCAGTCAGGGGATGCAGGCAGATGGCGTGGTGGGGCCACAGACATGGAATGCCCTGACGCACACGGCGTGACCACGACGCGCGATGGGAACTAAAATGGGGTGGCGCACGGCGGTTCTCGCGGCCTTCATCGCCGGGGCTGTGTCGCCGGGCGTCGCAATGGCTGCGCCGTGCGACAATCCATCGCCCGTGAAGTTTCCAACCGGAAGCTCCCAGACCGAGATCGCGGGTGGACTCGCCCGAGGCGACCGTGCCTGCTGGACCCTCGATGCCCGCCACGGCCAACGCATGGTGATCCGCCAGCAAAATGGTAAAGATAGCAACATTGCTATACAAATCTATCGGCCTGGATGGTCTCTTGTGCACTCATCGGAAGGTATCCGTGTCCAGGGGCGCGCATTGCCTGGTGCCGCGGAAGGAAAGGACGCCAGGAACTGGTCTGGCACGCTGCCCGCGACGGGCATCTACCTGCTGGTGTTGGGAACAACCTGGGGCGGCGGGTCGTACAGGATCCGCATCGAAATCCGCTGACACGGTCCATTGCGGAAAACCGCGAGGCAGCCGAATCGCTGCGCGGATAAGCTGACCGGCCCACTATCCCCCGCCGCCCTCCAGGCGTAAACCCGCCCCATCACGCATGCTGGAGGAAACCGCAGCCCATGCCCGCCCGCATCAATCGCGCGATCGAGCTTCTCCAGCAGGACCAGGCGATCTACTACATGGGCCATCATACCGGCCACGACCTCGACTACGAGGCCGGCAAAAAGGACGCCCACACCTGGGCTGATTACATCAATGTCGGCATGGAGCATGGCGCTTTCGACCTCGCGGGCCTCGAGCAATACATGCGCGGCCTTGCCGATGGCGGCCCGACCCGTTCCGGCCACCGCACGCCGGCGGTCGTTGTCGAACTCCCCGTCAACGGCCTCGACGAAAAGATGGTCTGGTACAATGCCTGGCAGGTCCGCCAGATCCTCGGCCGCGGCGTGCACGGCCTGCTGCTGTGTCAGGCCGAAACGGTCGGCGCCGTGCGCGCTTTTGTCGAAGCCGCGCGTTACCCGCATCACCTTCAGGGCGTGGACCCCGAGCTTCCGTCGCCGATGGAACGGATGAAGGGTGCGAAGCGCGGCAAACCCCGCACCGCCGGCGGGCGGCAACTGTTGGACATCGGCATGCGCGGCCGCGGCTCCGAGCTTTCCGCGGCGCCGATCTGGGGGGTGTCTCAGGAAGAATATATGGCCAAAGCCGATCCCTGGCCGCTCAACCCCAAAGGCGAGCTCATGCTCGGCCTCAAACTCGAAAGCCCGGAAGGCATCGCACAGGCCGATGAACTTTTGGCCGTTCCCGGCATCGCCTTCGCCGAGATGGGTCCGGGCGATCTCAGTCTGTCGCTCGGTTCGGTGAAGCTGTTGCGCGATCCCTACCCGCCCGAGATGCAGGCCGCCCGCGACAAGGTTTTCCAGGCATGCCGGCGGAATGGCGTGGCGTTCCTGGAGGGTTCCAGTCGCAACAACATCCGTGAACGCCTGGATGAAGGCGTACGCGTCATCGGCGGCCACGACGAGGAACTGGCGCGCATCGGCCGCGCGCATCAGAAGCGAGCGATGCCGGTATAAACCTTAAGCCGCCTCTTTCACTGTATCCCGGCGCTTCGCTTTTCCAGGCTTCACCGGCTCCGGGCGAACCCCGGGGAAAGGCGCTGGCAATCTCCTCATCATTCCGCGCAAGAGATTGTAAAGAAATCGGCGCCATCCCCACCGTCATTCCCGCGAAAAGCCTGCCGCGCGAAAGCGCGGGGCGGGAATCCAAATTGCGATCAGCAACTTAGCCGCGCCCCGATTGGCTTTCCGGTTCTGTGAAACCCCAGGCCAGATCTAGGTGTGAGTGATGAAGGTGCCGCCGTGGCCGTCCGAGGCCAGCTTGAAGCTCGACTTCGTATATGACCCTGCGAAATGCAAACTGGCGACCGTAGTGCTGCCATTCTTCACAGTGAGTATCCCGCCGCCGAAGCTGAACCCCGTTTCGTTCGTCGACAGCAGGTCGATTACGTCACCTTTCACGAAGTCGCCGATTGTCCCGGCGAAGCTGATCGGCTTTTGGAGATCCAGCAGACCTTCAAGCCCAGAGCTTGTCATGAAATCGACGTTGGTGCCCGCCTTGGCTCCGGCATCCAGCGCCACGGTACCCCCATTGTCGATATCCACCGCGTTGGCGGTGCCCGTGCCGGTAAGAGCCTTTACGAATGTCATCGTGCCGTCGCTTACACCGATCGTGCCGGAATTGGCTGTCGTGCCGGTCACGTTCATGATTGCGGCGTGACCTGCCGAGCCGAAGAGCTGGAATGTCGCGCCGCTGGCATTGCTGAGCCCGCCCAGTTTCACAGTTGTCGGTCCGCTCAGGCTGCCGTTGTTCGGACCGACCTGCGCGTTGCCGTTGTTGGCGAGCGTGCCGGTGATGGTCAGACTGCTGCCGCCCTCAGTGCTGCCGGGATCGACATAAAGCGTGCCGTTGTTGGTGTAGTTGCCGGTGACGGTGAGCACGGTATCGTCGTGGATGCCGAAGGTGGCACCGCTGTTGTTGGTGAAGGCGCTGCTCAGAGTGAGCGGCGCGCCGTAATATTCCTCGAAATTGCCGCTGTTGCTGGTGAACCCGCTGCCGGTGAACTTCAGGGTCACCGCATGACTTGTCGAGCCGAACAGCTGGAAGCTGTCGCCGCTGCCGTTCGTCAACCCGCCCAGGCTTACCGTTGTCGGTCCGCTCAGACTGCCATTGTTCGGACCAACCTGCGCGTTGCCGTTGTTGGCGAGCGTGCCGGTGATGGTCAGACTGCTGCCGCCCTCAGTGCTGCCGGGGTCGACATAAAGCGTGCCGTCGTTGGTGTAGTTGCCGGTGACGGTGAGCGCGGTGTTGTCATGGATGCCGAAGGTGGCGCCGCTGTTGTTGGTGAAGGCGCTGCTCAGGGTGAGCGGCGCGCCGTAATATTCCTCGAAATTGCCGCTGTTGCTGGTGAACCCGCTGCCGGTGAACTTCAGGGTCACCGCATGACTTGTCGAGCCGAACAGCTGGAAGCTGTCGCCGCTGCCGTTCGTCAACCCGCCCAGGCTTACCGTTGTCGGTCCGCTCAGACTGCCATTGTTCGGACCAACCTGCGCGTTGCCGTTGTTGGCGAGCGTGCCGGTGATGGTCAGACTGCTGCCGCCCTCAGTGCTGCCGGGGTCGACATAAAGCGTGCCGTCGTTGGTGTAGTTGCCGGTGACGGTGAGCGCGGTGTTGTCATGGATGCCGAAGGTGGCGCCGCTGTTGTTGGTGAAGGCGCTGCTCAGGGTGAGCGGCGCGCCGTAATATTCCTCGAAATTGCCGCTGTTGCTGGTGAACCCGCTGCCGGTGAACTTCAGGGTCACCGCATGACTTGTCGAGCCGAACAGCTGGAAGCTGTCGCCGCTGCCGTTCGTCAACCCGCCCAGGCTTACCGTTGTCGGTCCGCTCAGACTGCCATTGTTCGGACCAACCTGCGCGTTGCCGTTGTTGGCGAGCGTGCCGGTGATGGTCAGACTGCTGCCGCCCTCGGTGCTGCCGGGGTCGACATAAAGCGTGCCGTCGTTGGTGTAGTTGCCGGTGACGGTGAGCGCGGTGTTGTCATGGATGCCGAAGGTGGCGCCGCTGTTGTTGGTGAAGGCGCTGCTCAGGGTGAGCGGCGCGCCGTAATATTCCTCGAAATTGCCGCTGTTGCTGGTGAACCCGCTGCCGGTGAACTTCAGGGTCACCGCATGACTTGTCGAGCCGAACAGCTGGAAGCTGTCGCCGCTGCCGTTCGTCAACCCGCCCAGGCTTACCGTTGTCGGTCCGCTCAGACTGCCATTGTTCGGACCAACCTGCGCGTTGCCGTTGTTGGCGAGCGTGCCGGTGATGGTCAGACTGCTGCCGCCCTCAGTGCTGCCGGGGTCGACATAAAGCGTGCCGTCGTTGGTGTAGTTGCCGGTGACGGTGAGCGCGGTGTTGTCATGGATGCCGAAGGTGGCGCCGCTGTTGTTGGTGAAGGCGCTGCTCAGGGTGAGCGGCGCGCCGTAATATTCCTCGAAATTGCCGCTGTTGCTGGTGAACCCGCTGCCGGTGAACTTCAGGGTCACCGCATGACTTGTCGAGCCGAACAGCTGGAAGCTGTCGCCGCTGCCGTTCGTCAACCCGCCCAGGCTTACCGTTGTCGGTCCGCTCAGACTGCCATTGTTCGGACCAACCTGCGCGTTGCCGTTGTTGGCGAGCGTGCCGGTGATGGTCAGACTGCTGCCGCCCTCAGTGCTGCCGGGATCGACATAAAGCGTGCCGTTGTTGGTAGCGGAGCCCTCCACGTCCAATGAACCGCCATTGTACAGCTCCAAGGCCGCGGCCCGGTCGGTGATGTGCAGCGAGCCAACTGTAAAGCTCTCGCCTGAGCTGATGGTCACCGTGTAGGTGCTCGAGCCGGGGAGGAACACCTCATCATTCGGGCTATTCGGAACCACGTGATCCGACCAATCCGCCGGCATCTTCCAGTCAGCGCTGGAGTTCGATCCAACTTACAGTGGTCGTCGCCATCGGCCGCCTCCTCCCATGTACCACCCACAGGCCTGGGCGCCTTCCGAGACCGCCTCGGAGCACCCGGTGGAGACAACATCAGGAACAAGGCGGCCCTGGATTTCATCATCCCCAGGGATGATGCGGCATATTTTTACCCAGCCTCTTCCGTATGGCGGAATCCGTACATGGCAAGTAGCCGCAGCAGCTCAGCCCGGTCGTGGATGCCAAGCTTCTGATAGGCGTGGTGCAGCTGTGTCCGCACGGTGGTTTTTGCGACCCGCAGTTGGGCCGCGGCCTCCTCCTGCGAATCCGTACGCGCCACCGCCAGCATCACTTTCGCCTCTCCCAGCGTCACCTCCAGCAGCTTTCGCAAAAGTTCGGCTGTCGGCAAACGCCGGTAGCCTGGATCCTCAATGCGCACCATAACTATGGCGCTTCCGACTAACCGCCCGAGGTCGGAACCGCGCAGGTTAATCACCTGCACGAGCAACGGACGACTGTCCCGCCGGTGGACAACGATCCAACCGTCTGTTGACATTGCGCCCGAGCTGCCAGCCACAAGCGCCTTTTGCAAATCGTGACCATCCCGCGGTTCGCTGCAACCGAGACGGCCATCGCGAAGAAGCACGCCGTCTCGTTGATTGAGAATAGTCCGCGCCGCTGGGTTCGCGTACCGCACCTTGAATGCCGCGTCCAGCAGCAAGACGCCTTCATTCAACTCATCAAAGGCATTTTGTCGGGCCCGGAGCTCTTCCTCCAGGCGAATGCGGTCGAGCCGTAACCCGAGCGCCCGGCTGAAATGCCTGGCCAGCCGACCGAGCCATTCCAGATCATCCTCGTCGAAATCGCTGCGTCGCCTGCTCCCGAAAGTAACCACAACGCCGGAGTGGCTGCCGTTCGCCATTACCGGCGCGGCCATGACGCTGTGAAAACCCTGGGGAACGAACCATTCGGCGTAGAGAGCCGAGCGCAGGAACTCCGACTTCGGCAATACCATATGATCGGCCATTGGCCGGCCCGCACGGCTAATTTCCTGCCAGATCCGGTTTTCCGGAGCGAGGCGCTGGTAAGTATCATGCAGTGCCGGATCGACCCCGCTTTGGGCAACCGCCCAAAATGCGTGTGTTTTCATGTCCTGAACACCAAGCCCGGCGCCACTCGTGCGGACAGCATTCGCAACCATCGCAAGTGCCGCGGTCCAGGCCAGATCATCAGTGACGCCATCGTATAGAAGGTCCAGCAGCGTCTCATCGACGGCCATTGCCCCCTCCCCGCCGGCCTTTTACTTATGATTTCATAGGAATACGGCGGCAAGCGCTGTTTCCGCAAGCCAAAAAAAGTCTCCGGTTCCTGGTAATTTTTCAGACGGGCCTAAAATTATCATAGATTGTTATGTTGTGCGCCCGCAGCTTCGTTTCGATTTGCTGCCTTTTGCAGTTGAAGCTGGCTGTACTCCTACCGACGGCAGAAAACATTCATTGCCGCCAGCCGGCCCAGATCCCGCTCCCCTTGCGGGGCCTTGCGGGAAGGGGTCAGACTTAACCGAAGCGATGCCGCGCCAGCAGGAATTGGCCGAGCCTTTGTCAGTCGTATGCGCCAGGAGGATCATCCACCTGGATAGATCGGTCCTGGCCTCCGCCCGATTAAAGTCGCCGCCCCCGGACATTGCCCCACGCACACCAGAAACGCCCACGCGCAGCTTGACGGCAAACCTCTGCGGCCATCAACCACCCATCCATGCCCATCCCCGCCTGGCTGCCCATCCTTCTCGGCTTCCTTACCGCCGTTGGGCCCGCCTCCATCGACATGTACCTCCCCGCCTTCCCCGCCATCGAGGCCTCTCTGCACGAGCCCCCCGGCTCCGCTCAGTACAGCCTGGCCACCTACTTCGCCGGGCTTGCCGTCGGCCAGATCACCCAGGGCACGCTGGCCGACCGGTTCGGCCGCCGCAAACCCCTGATCGTATCCACCATGCTCTACACCATCACCTGCGCCGCTTCGGCCCTTTCACCCTCGATTCTGGCGCTCTCCGGCTTCCGCTTTCTCACCGCCATCGCCGCCGCTGCCGGCATGGTCATCCCCCGCGCCATCGTGCGCGACCTCGCTGACGGGCACGAGGCCGCCATCCTCATGTCCCGCCTGATGCTGGTCATGGGCGTCGCCCCGATCCTCGCCCCCAGCCTCGGCGGCGCCGTCCTTGCCTTCGCCAGCTGGCGCTGGATCTTCTGGATCATGGCCTTCTACGGCGCGATCTGCTTCGTGCTGGTCTGCCTCGTCCTGCCCGACACCCTCCCGCGCGAACGCCGCAACCGCCTCACCTTCCGGGAACAGCTTGGGCGCTACCGCCACATCCTGTACGAGCGCACATTCTTCACCCACGCTGCCATGGCCGGCTGCGCGACCTTCGCCTTCTTCGCCTATCTCGGCGGCTCCTCGCCTGTGTTCATCGATGGCTTCGGCTGGAGCCCGCCCGCCTATGCCGCGCTGTTCGGCGCCTGCGCGCTGGGTCTTATCATTGCCTCGCAGGTGAACGCCCGGATCGTCCGCCAGGCCGGCCCATCGCGCATCCTTTCGGTCGTCGCCGCCATCGACGTGACCGCCACAGCCGCCCTCACTGCCGTCGCCTTCGCGCGCATCCACCGCCTGGAAGCTGTCATCCCGCCGATGTTCGTCTTCGTGACCTGTCAGGGCTTCCTCAACCCCAACGCCACGGTCGGAGCGCTCTCCCGTCACGCCTCCCACGCAGGCTCCGCCTCCGCCCTCATGGGCATGAGCCAGTTCCTTCTCGGCGCCGTCAGCGGCCTGCTGGTCGGCGTGTTCACCGACGGCACCCCTCGCGGCATGGCTGCCTTGATGCTTACGGGTGCCATCGGCATGGCGGTTGCGAATAAATATCGCATAGCACCGCCGCGAAAGGATTCCCGCCCGCCATGACCCCGCCCACGATGACACCTATCGTCGGCATCCCCGCCTGCGCCCGCACTCGCAACGAAGCCGCCTGGCACGAAACCCCCGCCCGCTACGCCGAAGCCATCTTTCATGCCTCCGGCGTTCTGCCGGTCATGATCCCCCCGCTGGGCCCCGCCCAGATCCATCTCCTCGACCGTATCGACGGCCTGCTCCTGCCCGGCAGCCCCAGCAACGTGCATCCGTGCCACTACGAAGGCGGTGCAAGCGCCACCCCGGACCTGCACGACTACGAACGGGACGCCACCACCCTGCCGCTGATCCGCGAAGCCATCGCCCGCGCGATCCCGCTGCTCGCGATCTGCCGCGGCATCCAGGAGCTGAATGTCGCCCTCGGGGGCACCTTGCACCAGACCGTGCACGATGTTCCCGGCCGGCTCGATCACCGCAGCGGCCCCGGCACACTCGAGGAAAAATACGGCCCGAAGCACCCCGTTCGGCTGTTCGGCCGGCTTGCCCGTCTGATCGGCGCTACCGAGATCATGGTGAACTCCCTGCACGGCCAGGCCATCGACCACCCCGCCCCAGGCATGGAGGTCGAAGCGGTCGCCCCGGACGGCACTATCGAGGCGGTGTGGGTCGCCTCGGCGCCGGGCTTCGCCCAGGGCATCCAGTGGCACCCCGAATGGCGTTATGCCGAGCGCCCGGGCAGCATGGCCATTTTCGAAGCTTTCGGCGACGCCTGCCGCGCCCGCCAGTCGGGATCGAAAAAGGCCGCCTGACATGGACCTGCAGCTCGCCGGCAAACGCGCGCTCATCACCGGCGGTTCCAAAGGCATCGGCCGCGCAACGGCGGAAACGCTCGCCGAGGAAGGCTGCGATGTCACGATTGTAGCGCGTGACCCCGCGAATTTGGAGCAGACGGCGGCGGCGATCCGGTCGAAGCGGCAGGTGAATGTGCGGACGATCGCGGCGGATCTTTCCTCGGACGGGGCGGTTCGCCGGGTCGCTGAGGAGGCCGGCGAGATCGATATTCTGGTGAATAATGCCGGTGCCATCCCGCCCGGCGATCTGCTTGCCGTTGACGACGATACCTGGCGCCGCGCCTGGGACCTGAAGGTCTTCGGCTTCATCTCCCTCTGCCGGGCCGTCTATCCGAAAATGGCCGCCCGCCGGAGCGGGGTGATCGTCAATGTCATCGGCGCGGCCGGCGAGAAATTCCCGCCCGGCTACATCACCGGCGCTGCCGGGAATGCTTCGCTGATGGGCTTTACCCGTGCGCTCGGCCGGCAGGCACCCGGCGCCGGCCTGCGCGTGGTGGGGATCAATCCCGGGCCGGTCGCGACCGACCGCCTCATCATGCTGCAGCGTGATCGCGCCGCGAAGGAATTCGGCAACCCCGACCGGTGGCAGGAGCTTCTTTCCGGCATGCCGTTCGGCCGCGCCGCAAGCCCGGGAGAAATCGCCGACGCCGTCGCCTTCCTCGCCAGCCCGCGGTCCGGGTACACCTCCGGGATGATTCTTACGATCGATGGCGGTGCGTGAGGGCGCCGGTCTGCCTGTGTTGTACCGAACGGCGGCTTAAGGGGGTTGTAGTTTGTACAAAACCGCGATTTCGGGGGTGTGTTGGCTAATATGAGGGTGCCTATCTGCGGTCCCATTCGCTACACAACAACGGATGACCATCCCGACACATCCACAACCCCCGGCTGCATGACCGGGGCGCCCGGCTGACGTGTGAGCCGGGGCTGCGGGTCCCTCGGATAGCCCGAGGGCGGGCCGCACGGTGGGCAGGACTATGATCCTACCGCGACGCCCGCGCGGGTGGGGACGGCTTCGGCTCACACCATACCACTCTACAACCGCGGCGTGCAAGTGGAATATCGGCTGGCACGGCTTTTGCCTATGGCTGCGGCGGACACCCCACCTTAGGCCCCGCCCGGATCGGCCGCGCTGCGGTGACACACCCTCTAACATACCCCGCCATAATAGCAACGTTCGTAACCGTAATAGTATCCTGAGCAACCGAATAGCAATGGCATCGCGGCTGATCCTCGGGTCAGGCCCGAGGACATATCCGCCGTCGTCGTATGCTGCACCCTCGGGTCAGGCCCGAGGGCATGTCGCGGCTACCGCGCCCTCGGGACAAGCCCGCCGCCACCCCGCTGTGCCCGCCGCCATGCCAGCGCCCTACCGCGCCGGACCCGCAGCCTCCGCCACCCCCCCCCGCCAGCCATGCGGCGGCCTTGTCTACCGTATCAGGCGTGACGGCTGCGGCTGCCTTCTGCATGGCGACGCGGGTGAGGGAGGGATGGAGACGGACAACGCTAGTGGAGGTGACGGGAAAATCAGCGCGGCGCCATTTCTGCGAAGCAACCCAAGGCAATATCGAGTTATCAATATCGGCCCGGAGCAATTCCAGAAGATCGTAAGCGAGTGAATACCGGCCTTCCCGATCCTGATGGAGAAGCCCGATGCACGGATCGAAACCGGCTGCAATCAGAGAACGCACGCATAAACCGGCGGTAATGGAATAGACGAAATTGAGGATTGCATTGACCGGATGTGTTGCATGTTCCGGGCCGTGCGAAATCATGGATGTGCGACCGTCGAATTGCTGCCAGGAAATAGGCCAGCTGCGTGAATGATGTTTAAGCGGGAACCGCCATGCGCCCCAATATCCAAGCGCAGTTTGCGCTTCGATCTGCAATAGGTTGGGAATATCGGGGGCGTTCCTAATCTGGTTAGCAACGCGGGCGTGGGTTATTTCCGCTATTCGCCCAATCCGCCGTCCGCCCGCAATTTTCTGTAGCAGAATTACGCGAGCGACCATTAACGGATCAGCGGCAAATTGCGCACGGCGGGTATTGATATTATTCGGAGACAAGGCCGCAGACACGGAAATAAGGTTTCCGTGGTAATCCAGCGTGATGATCGGAATATCTCGGATCGCGCACCATTGGATAGCTCCGGTGGAAATTACCCCGCCGAAAGCCCCGAACACAACGGCGGAGATGCAATGGCCGGTAGGCTCGTATTTGCGGGTCACGCCAGTATCGAAAGCAATCAGAAATCCATCCCTCACACTCAATGAACAGCCAAATCCCGTGAGAGTTAATATCGATGATGTGGGATCGGAGCGATTGGACCAAAACTCATCGGCGGCGATGTTTTCGGCTGACGTGTAGTTGGGAATGCCCGGCACCATGTCGGGCTGCGGCTTCCGATCCCGTAGCCACCCCCGGTAGCGGAGTGCGAAGGCTTGGAACTTGATCGGGCGGTGTGCGCCTTCCGCGTATCGACGCCATGCTGCGGCAACGGTTGATCCAGCCTGGATTTGGAGGTCCACGGCCTCGAAGTCGGGTAGGGTGTATGACGCGAGCCGGGGCGGGTATCGGCGCCTGACGGGCTTCGCGAGTGCATTGGCGGGTGTGGGCTGCGGCGGAGTGCTGACGGGGCGGGCGCGGGCTGCGGCTGACATGGCGGAATTGTAGCATGATCCCAACGAACCTCACTACTCGCAATGGTTGAAAAGGTCATCTTGACTACACGCGACGACGGTCCCATCTTACGGACATATGGAATTTGCGGCGCGAAACAGCGAAAGCAGGTGACGGACGGGCTGGCGGGCGGTCGACGCAGATAAGGCGCCCAGGCGTTAAATCGCTAAGCCAGGGGTTAGCGGCGGCGATTAACGGCCTGGGGAGCGATACCCCAGATCACCGCGCCACCGGACCCATCCCTGATCCGGTCCCTGTGCGAGTTCACTTCGGAACCCCGAGAGATGAACTAAGTCGCGCGCAAACTCTTCGCTCTCCATTCCCTTCGATTGTCGCCAATTCGTCCGATCCAATCCTGGCATTGCCAAGCGGATCGCGGATGCGCTGAACATCTATCCCGCAGCCATTTACGCATGGAAACGGGTCCCGGCTGAACGTGTGGGGGCTGTTTCCAGAATTACCGGCATTCCAGCCAGCACACTACGGCCCGATCTAGGATCAATATTCGCAGCGGAGCATTCCGGCAAGGGAGATGTCGGCAATGCTGCATAAAAAGAAAACGGGCCGGTGGGGAGACCGGCCCGAGTTAAAAGCAATACATGTGGGAAATAACAAACACACAAGCAACAACGCTATAAATAGCGACCCGCTCGCCCCCGCGCAAGCAAATAAAAGCCGTGCTCCCACGATAATTCGGGAGCGCGTGTGATGGCCGCAAACAAGAAACAGCCTCGTCTATCATCCGTCACCAAAAAGCGGCTTAAACATGAGGCCCCGGCATCCCGCGCCCGCGCGGCTGCCCGGCTCATAGCGAAGGGCGCAACCAAAGCCCACGCGCTGAAAGAGGCCGGGCTATCTAACCGGACCTTTGCGAAATACGGATACCATCAACACGAAATGGCGCGGCCAATCGCCGCGACGTATACGGTCGTGGACGACAAGACCTTACGCCTAATTTCCGTTCAGCTAGTCGGCAAGGATCGCCAACTTGCGGGGCGGTGGGCAAAAGACACTAACACGTATCTGCGGGCCGATAGGATACATCCCGGCGCTCGGACTGCGATACAAAAGGATTTCGGCGGAAAGTTCATCCGCACCCTGGACGGGCGGAAAATCAGGCTTTCAACGGGCCTGGACGCAATCGCCGCAGCATTCCAAACTGCAACGCCACAACAGTTTGCCGATTGGGAAATCTACAAGCGGGATACCACCCGTGAGTAGCCCGGCGCCCCATTGCGCCGAATGTGGCGAATTCCGCAAGACTGCAATGCATCACGGCGGAACATGCCAGAATTGCGCCCCATGTCCTCACCCGCGCGGAAAATGCCTGATCTGCAAGAAGATCGATGTTCCGCTGGAAGACCATCACATCGGGGGCAAGTGGGCCGCGCCCGTGACAATCGCCGCCTGCATTAACTGCCACAAAATGATTGAGGCGATGCGCCGTGGGGTTGATCCCGTCCTACGGGAGATCGGATCGCCGCTCCTCGCGGTAGCGGTGGGATGGATCATCATAGGCATTCATTGGGCGCGTCTATCTGTTTACCAAGTTTCTGACGACCCATTAGGAGGATGCGCCAATGTCTGACACTCCCGCCAAAATCGAGCAATACCTGCGTTACCACATGATCCCGGACGAAAAGCCGAAGAAGGCGCAGACCGGCGCGGATGGAAAGAAGAAGGGCAGGCGGAAGCAGCGGGAGCCGCACGCGATTGACGCGGCTGTTGCCGAAATAGGGGCGCCATATCCCGGCTTCTGCCTTGTGGTTGATACGGAAACCACTTCCTTCAACGGCCAGCAACTCCGGTTCGGAGTGTATCAAATCCGGGGCATCGATCCCGAGATGCGCCGGGCGCTGGCCGCGCAAGGCAGGCTCACCTGCGCGGTTCTGGACGAACAGGCCGAACATGGATTGTTCTATGATCCCGCCAGCTGCTCGGAGGCAGACGTAGCAAACCTCACAGGCCATGCCGCAGCCCACGGCATGAAGCTAATGACGCGATCCGAGTTCATGCGGGACGTGTTGAACGGCGATCACGGATATGCATCCCGGTTCTGGCAACACGACAGGCTAATAATTGGCTTCAACCTCCCGTTTGACATTGGTGCGCTCGCATACGGCTACGGCTACGCGCAAGAGGAGTTCCACGGCGGGTTCCGGTTCAAAACCTGCGACTGCTCCCCGCCCAATGGACAAGCTTGCGGCTTTCATCCCCCACTACGGATTAAGCCGATTGCATCTCGCAAGCACATGTTTGAGTGGGGATCGTGCAAACCACCCCCCGATTTCCAGCGTGAGGAAAACGGCGGGTTTCGTGTAGGCTACGGCGACTTCCTGGACGTTGCACAGTTTGCCCGTGCTTTGCTTGGACCGCGCGGTGGCGGGTCATTGCGCAATCTCTGCAAGGTTCTCAATGTAGACAACCAGAAGCAGGATTTTGCCGATTACGACGGAGCGATCGCGCCCGAGTTCATCGCCTATGCAGTGCGGGATGTTCAATCAACATGGGAATGCTACGTTAAGCTGCGAGACGAACAATACCGCCCGCAAGCACTCAAAAAGCCAATGCACAAGGTTTATTCCGAGGCGAGCGTGGGCAAAGCGTATTACTCCGAGTTCGGCTTTCCTCGGTTCATGCAGAAGCACGGCGAGACGATCCCTCCTCCCATAATCGCGCGCTTCATGGCTGCCTACTACGGCGGGCGCTCCGAGGTCCGTATCAGGCGTGAGTTTCGCGAGATTATCCATACCGATTTCAAAAAGCCAGTATCCTACCGTCAATGCGCTAATTGACCTGCAAAGCTTGTTGCTATCGGATCGGATTGAGGTCCGCAGGGGCAATGTGCAAACCTGCGATGCAGCAACCCGCGACCTGCTTAGGACCAGAACCGTTCCCGAGATGATGGCCAAGTTGCGGAAGCCGGAGACATGGAGAGCGTTGCGGGGATTGTCAGGCTACGTCCGCGAGGAGACATTCTGCCGGTCCGTGCCAAATACAGTGAGGGTCCAACTACCAACATCGCACTTTGCATGATAAGGAGTGGCCTGGACACGGATTACACGATAGCGGATGCTGTCGGGTCGTTTCTATTGAACGGACGGATGCCGGAGATTTTGGAGGTCGTTACCCTGCATCCACATGGGCGGGCGGCAACCACCCCAAAGGTGTTGTTTGGCGATGACCGATATGTGGTAAATCCCGCCGTTGATGGCATCTTCACCCGGCTGATCGATCTACGTTCCGAAATCAAGGAAGCAGGAAAGACGGCGCCAGCCGAACAGAAAGAGCTATACGACGCGAGACAGGAAGCCTTGAAGCTGGTGGCGAACTCTACCAGCCACGGTGCGCTTGTAGAGTATGTGGATGAAGAACGCGCAAAGCCCAGATGGGCCACGGTCTACACGGCAAACAACCCCGAGGGCGTCCGCGTCCGGGCGCGCAAGACGGAGAAGGCGGGCGCCTACTTTGCCGGGCCGGTAGGCGCGCTGATCCCGGCAGCGGGGCGGCTCCTGTTATCGATTGCAGAGCGGTTGGCTGCTGATCGCGGCATTGAACACGTTTTCTGCGATACCGATAGTATGTGCTTCGCGCGCCCGGAGCAGATGGACTTTGCCGCGTTTGAAAGTAAGGTGAGGGAGATCATTGATTGGTTCACGCCCCTGTCTCCATACAGTAAGCCCGGCTCCATTCTGGAAATCGAGGAAAATACGGCGATGGGGCCGGGTTACTACTGCTTTGCGATTTCAGCGAAACGGTATTGCGTGTTCCGGTTTGGCGATTTTGCGAAGGGCGAGCCGCGCATCGTCTTCACCAAGATCAGTTCACATGGAACCGGCGCGATGCGCGATCCCGAGGGGTATCAATCCATTTTTGCGGACGCACCCTCGATAGAAGCGCGATGCGCCGTTGTGACGAACAAGGCTGCCGCGTGCATCATTTATGACATGTGGCGGGAGGCTATCGAGTGCGTGTTGGATGGAAAGCCAATCCCGGCTGACCGGCCATATCTAGAGCGGTATCGATATTTCAACAAGTCGCGGCTCAACACCCGCCGTGATATGGAACTCTATCAGGCTTTCGATTGGGCGCGCCCGTTCGCGTTTGGCAGCTACGTTCCCGGTATAGTGTATCGAGCCTTTGACGCGCGGCGGATCGGTAGTGACAGGCTTAAGGAACTGACGGAAGGCGGGTTCGCCGGCCCCCATGCGTCATCGTTCGATGAAATCGAAAGCCAGCTATACATCCGAAAGAGCGGCAAGCCGCTGAACCTCTCACTTCCTGAACGCGCATTGTTTGAGTTTCAGGAAGGCCAGATAGGAAAGCTTCGCTGGCAGACCCTTGAAGATGTTGTTGCCCACCATTTTGAACACCCGGAAAGCAAGGCTGATCCGCCAACGGGAATTGGCGCCCTGAACCGCCGAGAGGTCGTAATAGCCGTAACCAAGTTCATCGGCAAGGAGACGCCCGCCGTTGCGGAGGAAATCGAGGATTACGACGAACACGGGATGGCGGAATACCTGGACGGGCGGGCGGTTGTCGATGGCAGTGGCAGTGCCCGCAAGCCGCACCCCTCCCGCAACGGGAAGGTTGATCTGGCGCTTGTGGATCGGATGCGCGCCTTTCCTGCGGCGGAACTGGCGCGGGTGAGCGGAATAGTCTGTCGGGTAGTCAAACGTTGGCGGAACGGCGAACGTGCCGTTTTTCCTGAAACACTTCCGGCCATCGAAGCAGCCTTAGCAAAGCTTGAACGCAAGGCCGCTGTTGATCCCTTGGCTACCCAGGCGGATCGGCTGCGGAAGCGGATCAAGGCGCTAAACGGAGGCGACGAATTGAATGGCTACATGCGGCTGCGAAAGATCGTGCCCGATCCGGCTCCGTTCAAGCGGTTCTATCTCGGGGAACGCCTACCCACACCCGAGCAGTTAGCGGTATGGGCGGGCTACGTTTCCGAGTGTGAGGGGCAGGATGGACCTGTAGGACCCATCACCATCTCCGGTTCGATGGAGCATGTGATCTACCGTGAGCCGGGGGGTTGGGGAACCATCTTCGCGGTGTTGCCGGATCAGCCGGGCCTTGCCCCGTCGGGTAGTGAGACCATAACCGTCGCTGGTAATACGGAATACGCGGGCTGCGGGCTGCGGGTAACGGTAGAGGGTGAGTGGCTATACCATGATGAGCACGGCCCGCGGGTCCGCGCCCGGACCATTACGGTTTCGCTCCCCGAGGATGAGGCTGGGATCAAGCGGTATATCGCCGATACCATCAAAGGTATCGGTCCGGCGCTCGCCTTCAAGTTAACTCACCGTTTCGGCACCGGACTGCCAGATATGGCCCGCAGTGAGCCGGATCGGTTGTCGGTAGTTGTGGGGCTGACAACCGATGCCAGGAAGCGGCTGGCGCAGATTGCCGCTTGGTTATCGGAACCGTTGACATATGAGACGGATGAGGAGGCCGTAGGAGCGGGTGATAGCGACGCCGACGTGTCCGCGCGCGCGTTCATGGTGCCTTCGCACGGCGCCGGAGATGCAGCGTTCCACGCGGGGAGCGTGCCGTGATCCCTATACACTCCATCGCACTGCGGATCAGGAACGACGGTCTCTACAACTGCGACAGTCACTATGATGATCGGCTCATCCCAAAGGCGCTGGGTTTTCGGTGGAACCCGGAGCGCCGCGTTTGGTGGACGGACCGGATCGAAAAAGCATGTGCGCTCACGCATTACATCCAATCCTTGAACCGCGCGAACGGGGTGGAGCGCGTAGAAGCCCCGCCCGGCTTGTCGTATCTGCCGTATCAGCGTGAAGCCATCGAATTTGCGTTGGCACGTCCGGGAGTGCTGATCGCGGACGAACCGGGGCTTGGTAAGACAATCGAGGCAATCGGGGTGTTCAATGCCGATCCGTCGATTAGCTCGGTTTTGGTTCTCTGCCCGGCTTCTTTGAAACTGAATTGGCAGCGTGAGTTTGAGAAATGGGCAGTGCGCAATGTCAGTATCGGAATAGCTTCCGGCAAATGCTTTCCCGAAACCGAGGTAGTAGTCTGCAATTACGATATTGCGGCCAAGCACCGGAACGTTATCGACGGCCGTCAATGGGATTTGCTGATTGCTGACGAAGCGCATTACCTGAAAAACCCCAAAGCAGTCAGAACGGGGACAGTGTTAGGCGGTGGCGAATATCTGCCGATAATTGCCAGGAGGCGTTTTTTTATGACTGGAACGCCAATCGTGAACCGCCCCCGCGAATTGTGGGCTATCGTGCGGGCGTTGGACACGATGGGGCTGGGCCTCTATCAGAGGGAGTTTGAGGAGCGATATTGCGGCGGACATAAGATATATATATTCCCGACATTGATGATTATGCATGAGTTGCCGACGGCGCCACCAATCTAGGCGAATTGTCAGAACGCCTTCGATCATTCATGATCCGCCGGTTAAAAGCCGAGGTGTTATTGGAATTACCGGGAAAGCGGCGCCAGATTATTCCAATTGATCCCGGCCCGGCTGCCAAAATGATAAAGAAGCACCGGAAGGATTTCGATGCTGTGGAACGGGCAAAGCAACAGGTCATGAACGCTCGGGCTGCCTGTGACGACATCGCTTACCGTAAGGCCGTATCCGAATTGAAACAGTGCGACGTCGCTTTCGACAAAATGTCTGCTGTGCGCCGGGAAACCGGTATGGCGAAAATCCGGCATGTGATCGAACACCTCCGGGACGTGCTTCAAGAAAGCAGTAAGGTGGTGCTCTTTGCCCACCAAATTGATGTGATCCGCGCCATAGCGGCTGAATTTGACGGGGCGTGCGTTGTGGCTGTGGGAGATACCTCCTTACCGGACAGGCAGGCGGCGGTTGATCAGTTTCAAACCGATCCGACGTGCCGGCTGTTCATTGGTGGCATCACGGTTGCAGGGACCGGGATCACGCTCACTGCTTCCTCTCACATCGTGTTCGCGGAGTTTGATTGGCGCCCCGGCGTTATGACGCAGGCCGAGGACCGTTGCCATCGGATCGGGCAGCGCGACAGTGTTTTCGTGCAATACCTTGTTTTCGACGGTTCCGTTGGTGCTGTGATGGCAGAGCGGAATATCCAGAAACAGGACATAATTGACGCGGTATCGGATGGTATGCCGGAAGCCGCTTAGGTAGACGAAAATGGCAACTCTCACTCTATCTTGCGTTCCTTCATCGCTTCCGCCTATGCTCGCGGAGCAGCCGAACCGTGTGCAGCTCACCACTGATGGCCATAAGCCCTACCTGGAAGCCGCCGGAGCGGGCGTTCGGAGCTGATGTTGATATGCCGTGCTGGTAAATACGTAAAGCTGGTTAATCCCTTGCCGGCTCCGCGATCTCCCGATCAAAGTATTCGATCAATTCCATCCATTTCGCCCCTATATCGGGGCAACCTGATCCTGGCTTGGGCTTTCCGAATATCCTCGAATGTCGTGGGTTCATTCGCTGCCAAATGAAGGCGTGTGCACGCGCGGGTGGCGTCATCGACGATGATTGCCAAAAACTGCGCGTCACCATAGCCACACCGATACCCGGTTTGAGGAAAACTAGATTGCGGCTCTAGGAACTCGTGCGCGCCGCGCGTTCCTTTCTTCATGTAGGCCCCAACAATCTCCGCGAACGGGGAGTTGTTGGCTCTCGCGCTCAGGCATCGCAATAAGTCTTTAAGTCGCTCGTCAGTGATCGAGCCAAGAGGGATTGTTATTCCAAAGAAAGTCTCGAATTTCTCATGCCACGTGATGCGCCAGAATCTTTTTGCCGATTTCTGCTTGGTCACGCCGGGACTTGCTACTGTGCCACTAGGTATCATCGTCCGGCCCGGTGTCTGCGCGCACTCTCTCAATGCCAGCAATTGCCCCATGCAATTCTAGCCGCCATTGCTCGGGCACCTTTTTTTGCTCATCGACAAGGAAGCCGCTGAATACGTCAAGCACGACGGCAAAGCCATGCATCAGGCTAAAAAAATAGAACCGCTGTTGTCGCCGGTCACGGGAGAACTGAAAATACTCATGCGTCGCCCAATCGGTGCCCCCTGTCTCGGAACTCGCGAGCGCGATGCGTGAATGTTTCAACGTCTGCATGACTGGCAAAGCTGCTGCATAGGCCGTGCATCTCCAGAAGAACCTGAACGTGGTGGTGTGGAAGCTTGTCGGCCTGTCTATTTCTGACGAAGTTCCCTAAGTGCCGATTCAACTTGTCGAATGGGTATTTCCGCGCAAAGTATGCTTCCTGCGAGGATCGGTCTTTGATGATCCAGGCAGCGACTAATGCGGCGTCAATGGCACAGCGTAGTGAGTTAAAGGCTTCGGCCATGTGGCAACGAAGCTGACATGCGGTCGCGAAAAGGAAATGGTAGTGGGTGAAGGTGAGAAGCTGATAAACGATTAGATCGGCTCTATTCGAGAGTCGGACGCGCGAAATGGCGGCGCTGTATAGTCCCTGGATGTGGTTTACCGCCTTGAGTTCGTCACGCTCATTTGCAATCCCGATTAGGAATTGATGCTGTTCCTCAGAGACGAAGCGCAGCAGGTCTAGTGGCTCGTCGTAAACGCTCTCGGGCATGAAACGCGAATCCGTGCTGATTTGCTCACCGATAATGCCACAGGACGAACCGGCCACGGTGCAATTTATTGGCCATCAGGCGAACGACTTGCAGCCGGTGGAATGGGTTCTCCAGCGAACTGCGGTGGACGCCCATCCCGAAATTCTACCTTGGCCCAAACGCCAGCTTTTTCGAAGTGTGCCCGCACATCGTCGGCGTTCGCCTGCCCTGCGACAAACCTATCTCTGAGCGCGCGGAAGCTTTCACCTTGAATTAGCGGCCAACCGGCCATTCCGTGCATCTGTATTAGAAGGAAGTGTTGTATCTTCCCCAGAACTCTAGCGGCCTCTGAAGCGGCGCTTGAATCGGCGCACGAAAAAGACCAACCGACGTGACAAAGCTCGCTGCAAGTATGCCAGTAGCGCGACAGCTTGCCGATATCCGGAGGAATGACAGACATCGGAATTTTCAGTAGGCTGATTACTGCGAAAAACTCGAAATGCCGATTTACCTCTCTCTGGTGCCCGCCAAGCTCATAGATACGGCCTTCGATGCTCTTGAATGATCTCATGTCGCGAAGATCAAGCTGCTGCTGAGTTCCTTCGGACAAGCTGGCCCACAATTGAATGGCAAACCTTTCTACGGCTAGGCGGAATTCAAAGGCTGCGTAGGAAAGGGCGGCTGTATTTACGCCTCCTTCGCTTTTCTCCATCCAGACCGCGCCCTGAATGACATGGTGCAACAACTCCGCACTACTGCTAAGTGCGACCGGGGCTATTTGATGGACGGTCGGACTAGAAACCGCTTCCGTCATCCCGTAGCCCGCGAAATAGTCGCTCTGCCGACGTTATAGCTTTTCGCCAGTTCCTTAAGCGTGGCACCTTCTGCCCGTCGCCGCCGTGCTTCTTTTTGCTGCTGCAGGGTGAGCTTCGGCGGGCGGCCCATGTGCTGGCCGCGTGCCTTGGCCCGCTCGCGCCCTTCCGCTGTGCGGGTGCGGATTAGATCGCGCTCCACGTCCGCCAGCCCGCCCAGGACGGCAATCATCAATCGTCCGGTGCTGGTGCCTGTGTCTGCCCACGGCTCCGCCAATGACCGAAATTGGGCCTTGGCGTCCACGATCTGCTTGACGATGGCGAACAGGTCGAACGTCGAACGCGCCAGCCGGTCGATGCGCGTCACCGTCACCACGTCGCCGGGGCCGATAGCTTTCAGCAGCTTCAACAGTTCGCGCCGGTCGGCCCGCGCGCCTGTCACCTTCTCGCGGTAAATCTGGCTGCATCCCGCCGCGCGTAGCTGGTCAAGCTGCGCACCAAGCGTCTGGCCATAGGTGCTGACGCGGGCATAGCCAAGGCGGCGGTTTTGCGGGCTCTTTTCGGGCATATCTTGCGGGCCTTGTAACCTTACCTCGAATGCATCACTAATTGCCTCGTGTCTGGCACTTATCTCTTCGCTAATCGCGGTTGCCTGGAACGCGCGAACAACGCGAAGCGTCAAAGCGTTTGAGCTAAGTTACTCGTTCAATAAATTCCGATACGATTCCTTGGTGGTGTTTTCTGCTGCCATCTCGAAAGGCCCGGCTAACGATACTACACTCCGTCTGGAGACTGGTCACACAGTGAGCCAGGCTGAGACTATCGTTCCCACCTGCAGTGGTGTCTAAACCTGCGCGATCTCTACGATGAGCACCGGCATCTCTTAAGTAAAGCGGGAAGGGAGAAGCTTGATAAGTTTCTGAGCGACGGTTACAAGGTGAGCATATCATCACTTTTGACTCCTGATAAACTCGACCCGGGATGTCGGGGATTGAGAATTTTTCCCAGACGGTCAGAGATGTTACGAGGAACGAGCTAGATCGTCTCGCTGACATGCTGCGAAATTCTTGCAGACCGTGTGAAAAGTTCCGTCTGGCGAAGGCGGGGGCGTCAGCAGCCCGCCAAGGCCCCAGAGAGGCGTCACGCAATCTATCGGAGCACTCGTATGAGGTCGCGCCTGAGACTTGCTTAGCGCGACGATATCCCACCAAACGACGCGGCAACAGGCAGGGGAGCCGGCTGTTCAGCCGGGCACGGCTTTCACCGCCGCCGTCAATTCGTCGAACGGCACAAGGTTGAGCACCCGTCTGATGTTGTAGGCGAGCGCGGTCAGACTGAACTCAGCCCGAACCTTCTCCAGACGCCGCATCAGGAATGCCCCTTGGTACATCCACTGTTTGATCGTGCCGAACGGGTGCTCGACCGACTCACGGCGCCGGTCAAGAATGCCTGGGCGCTGCGCGAGCCGAGCCGCCATCCGCTCCAGCACCGCCTCATTCTCCAACCGAGATACCGAGCGAAACTGATTGCCCGTGCACCGAGACCGCAGAGGGCAGTCACGACAGCCAGCCCGGTTGGCGTAGTTGATCTTCTGCAACCCGCGCATGAGCGACGATGTATAGGGGTGAAGGCGCTGCCCGGCAGGACAAATCATACTGTCCGCCTTCACCTCATATTTGAACTCGTCCTTGCGGAACAGGCCTTGCCTGACCGAAGGACCGCGCTGCGGTCGCGGCACATAGGGCACCATGCCCGCCTTCTCGCAGGCCTCGATACCCTCGATCTTGAAATAACCCTTGTCGGCAACGACGTCGATCGTCTCGACGCCAAGTATCTCCTTCGCCGCCGCGGCGGTCTCGGTCAGCAGACCCATATCGACCACCTGGTTGGTGACCTGCTGCTCGACGATCAGCTTATGCTTGGTATCGACCGCGATCTGCACGTTGTAGCCGACAGCAACATGCGTGTGCGCTGCCATCGCCCGGCTGTCGGGATCGGTCAGCGAGATCTGGCTCTCCCCGGTTCGATCCAGCTCCGCCAGCATCGCCTTGCAGCGCTCGCGCCGCTTGCGAACCGCGGCGATCTTCTCCGCCAGGTTGTCGACCCGTGCGCCGCTTGTCCCTTGCTCGGCAGCATCGCTCTGATCGAGGCGCTCGAGGTAATCGTCCAGCTTCTTATCGGCCAGCTTGATGAATTCGCTCAGCGAGCCACGGGTAAAATTGCGGTCCTTGTTGTTGACTGCCTTGATCCGTGTGCCGTCCACCGCCAGCAGCTCGCGGCCGAACAGGTCGAGTTGCTTGCAGAGCAGCACGAACTGGCGGAACACCGGGCGGAAGGCCTTGCGGTTGTCGCGGCGGAAGTCGGCGATGGTTTTGAAGTCAGGCTTGAGCTGCCGCAACAGCCAGATCACCTCGACAGTGCGGTGGGTTTCGGCCTCGAGGCGCCGGCTGGAGCGGACGCGGTTCAGGTAGCCGTAGATATAGAGCTTGAGCAGATCGGTCGGCAGATAGCTCGGACGACCGGTATCCTTCGGTTCGACGCGCGCGAACCCCGCAGCAGCCAAGTCGAGTCCGTCGACAAAGGCTTCGATGAAGCGCACCGGGTTCTCGGGGCCGACATAGTCGTCCAGAGATTCCGGGAGCAGCAGGAGTTGGCAACGGTCATGACCGGCGATGTGGGGCATGTCGCGATTCTAACCCATCCCGCGCCGCGCCGGAATCCGTTGCGCGAGAGTTTTCACACAGTCTGCACGACTTTCGCATGCGCCGGAGCTGCGCCGCTCGCCAGCCATTGCAGGGCCTGCCCGCCGCGATTACTTGAGGCCGTTCGGCACAAGATGATCTAGGTCAAGTGGGCCGCTTGTTGGAAGCTTCGGCTTTGCAGGCTTTTTCGACGCTAATCCAATATGTGCGTCACGAGTGACGCTACGTGCGTAAAAAGGCGGGAGGACTGCACCGACTAAGAAGAGCAACAGGGCCATGAGCAACAGTACCAGTTGCGCGTCGGTAATCCGCTGCACTTGACCCTCAGATAATCCGCACAGTTCGTGTCCAGTAGACATGGGCGGAAGTCGTTGCCGAAGTTTCTGTTCGTGGCGGCTATTTCGGACCCAACCGACCAGTCCAGGGAGGCTCGCCGCGATGAGACCGGAGGCGGCGCCGAATATGAATACGAAGCAGAATATAAACCCTGCTTTGAGTGTGTCGGCAGTCACATATTGCGAGGCGCAAGTATCCGCAGCCGTAGTATAACTCGCAATCATCAGCGTGCACGCCAAGGCGTATCCAGCCCCATTCAGCCCAGCAAACCAGCGGCCGAGTTTGGAGAACAATTCCGCCCGGTAGACGCCGTAGATTACTGGCAAGCGCCGTCGGCGCTTTCCCAGCTTCCCTGCGGCTCTCTGCCGACGCCACCACCGACGCGGAGCCAATCGCCGGAAACACATGGGGCCTGATCCTTTTTCCAAAAAGCTGCGCCCTCCGCTACAGAACCGGGCTGTGATTTTTCCTTCGGGAGAGGGAGCCACACGAAATGGACCGGCTCAAGGCGCTGCTGCGCGTCTGGTGGCGGATTGTCCGCACGGCGTCCGGTGAAGGCAACACGCATTGAGCAATATGGAGCTTGCCGGATAAGTCCACATTAACGCCGCCGTGGTAACTAGTGCGCTGCTGCTGTTCGCGGTAGGGACGCCCATTGCTGAGCGCCCCCCGCACAGATCCGTGCGAGCGGAATTCCCGCACACGGCTCCTACCTCGGGTGTCTGACGGCAAACCGCACGCTCGGCCAGGGATGCAGGACACGAGGCTTGGGGAGAAACTCGTCGGCCAGTTTCGCCATCCGCTCCCACACCACGTACGCCCTCTGGCTACGCCGACAAAGCTGCCGGTGCCACAGAACCACAACGTGATAGCGGAACGCAGATAACGCCGGGCTGTTGGTCGGCACGGCGTGGTAGGCGAAGTATCCAGCGACGACCTGCGCGAGCCACTTCCCCACTTCGGGAACTGACACGTGCCTCCGCTCTCGCAGCGCCTCCTTGATCTCGCGCAGCTTGGCGCTCATGCGATCCCGTCGGGACTTCCGCCTGATCTGGAAGTCGCCCCGCCGGGACTTCGCGCTGATCAGCACAAAGCCCAGGAACTTGAAGGTCTCCGGCTCGCCACGCCCGCGCTTCTCGCGGTTCTGCGCCGCAAAGCGGCCGAACTCGATCAGCCGGGTCTTGTCCGGATGCAGCGATAGCGAGAACTCCCGCAGCCTTTCGCGCATCGCATCCCAGAAGCGCCGGGCGTCGGCCTCATGCTGGAAGCCCACGACGATGTCGTCGGCATACCGGACCATGATCATGTCGCCCGCGGCCTCGCGCCGTCGCCAGCGCTCGGCCCAGAGGTCGAAAACGTAATGGAGATAGAGGTTCGCGAGCAGCGGTGAAATCACCGAACCCTGGCCCGTCCCTTTCTCCTCAATCGTTACCACCCCGTCTTCGAGGACCCCGGCCCGCAACCATTTCTGGATGAGCCGGAGGATGCGCTTGTCGCCGATCCGGTGTTCCAGGAAGCGGACAACCCATTCCTGGGATACCTCCGTGAAGAACGACCGAATGTCGGCGTCCAGTATGAAGTTCACCTTCCTGCTGCTGATCCCGACTACCAGTGCATCCAGCGCATCGTGCTGGCTGCGTCCCGGTCGGAACCCGTACGAGAACCCGAGGAAGTCTTCCTCGTAGATCACGCTCAGCACTGTGGTCACGGCTCTCTGGATGATCTTGTCTTCGAGTGCTGTGACCGCGAGCGGGCGTTTGCTGCCGCCTTCCTTCGGAATGTAGCTCCGGCGGGACGGCTGCACCCGATACGCTCCTGTTTGGACCCGTGTGTGCAGGTCCCCGATACGATGATCGAGGCCCTGTTCGTGGGTCTCCCACGTCACGCCGTCGATGCCGGGAGCCGCGTCACGCTTCAATGCGTAGAACGCTGCTCGCAGCATCTCGGGATTGATGTGGTGCAGAAGCGAGGTGAACCTTTCCTGCTTCCCTCGCCTCGCGGCGAGCCGGTACGCGTTCCAGCGCCTGTGACACACTTTCCCGGTCCTGCGCCCGGCGCGTGCGTTGCTGTTCGGCGTTCCCCTTGGTCTCTGTCCTTGGCTCCACCAACTCCGCGGCGGATCGCTCCACTTTGTTCGCCGGCTTCACAGCTACTACGACAGAGTCAGACTTCTGGGGCTCGTGCATCATCGGTTACGGCTTCTCGCCTTTCCGATGCGGACCTGCGGTGTCCATCCGCGGGCCAAGCCCGAGACCTCCCGGTTCCCGTACAAAGAGCTTCCACACATGCCAGGGTCTCCGACCACGCCGGGTCGGGCGGACACTCGCGTTGACGCGTCCGTCCATGTGGCCTTCCGTGAAAACGAACACGTCGGCACCCGGATTGCTCAAGTTTTCGCGGCTCAATGGCTGGCCTATGTGCTCCCCTGCCGACGCTTCGCCGCCACCCTCGCGGGTGACAGCGCACGGCTCGAGGCCGGTGCGGAACGCTACTCCTTCACCGTGGTGGACTTGCACCTCCTACTCCTTGCCGGTTTCACCGGCGCACCGAATTTCTTGAATTCTGCAAACCGGCCGGGAGGGCGCTACCAGCCTCGCGTCCGTTCGATCAGCATCTGTAGGATCATTGTTGCCACGCGCCGAAGCTGGTCGGCCTGCGTTTGTTCACCCTCTGTAGGAGCATTCTCCGCAAGCCAGCGTTCGTCCCACCGCAGCCGGGTAGAAATGACCGCGTTGTCTGAGGTCTGCCATGCTATGCTATTGTCAAGAAAATCCCACAGACGTTCCAAAAGCGCCTATGGGCTTGTTCAACCATCATCTCGATATCAGCAGGATCGAGATGCGATGCCATGAACGCTACGTCTACGTCAACGCCTGAACTGTCTAGCTTTCGGAAATATTCCTCGACTGTAGTGTAGTCCCCTTTCGGAGCTTTGAGTTCCTGATAACTACGTCCCGCAACAAACATCCTACGAAATTTGCGCATAAGGAGGTCGTGGGTAATGTAGTAGACGTTGTTGGACGGAAGGCGCTGATATTGAGCGCCCGCGAGAAGTTCAACAAGAACCTTCTGAATGGTAGTCTTTCCGGTTGCGTTGTTGCCGAGAAGTATAAACAGCCATTTAGACCTGACAGACATTCGCTTTCTCCTGGCGGCTATTCTCGCACGCCGGCACGCGGGGTCGGATAACGCATTATTACAACTCAGCACTGGCTTCAGCGGGTATATTCCGGATCATCATCAGTGATCCATGCCCTACTTGTTGGATTGCCTAGAAAGCTATGTATCGCGGCGTAAAGTCTCCAGATGTGCCCGCCAACGATCTACATCCGTCGGTTATTTTTAGTGGCATCGACTGAATGAAGACGAGTCGCAGCAAATGCAATAACGGGGCTGAGCCAATTGGATTGATGGGTGCGCCAGAACTCAAGCACTACCTGCGCGCCCTCAAGGTCGATGTCGTTTGTGCCACTGCCGTGTTGGATAGTGCCGATATTTTTAGCGTGAACCCAGAACGCAAGTCGTAATGCATCTTCAGCGGGACCCTCATCACCCCCAAGCCGTTGTGTGGTTGCAGTCCACATAACTGTAAAATCCACATGCAGATTACGTGTCTGGTCGGGAGGTGTATCGTATAGCGCCCCGCGTGTCATTAACTCCATTCGTTCGGCAAACAAGCCGACACATGCGGCGTGTTCTCTTACGCCAATTGCCTTCAGAGGGCTAGCAGCAGAGTCAGATGTTTTTTGCTCGGGCCGCATATCGCCGATTTCAAGATGTTGCGCCGTGGTGTCCGGGCGATTCTCGCCCAGCACATGGAACCTCTGCAAGTCGCATAAGCTCCATTATGATAACGAGGGGGGGCCGAGACAAGCCGAGCATTCCCGAAGCATGCCCCGCTCCGCCCTCGCACAAGCCGGCCCACACCCGTAGACCCTACTCGAAGCGCCTCGGCCCCTTCACCCCGCCGGAGCTGCCCGCCATAGCTTCGGCCATAGAGGCGGGAGCGTCGCTGCGGGCTGAGTGGCGCCGTTACGACGCCGCCGCATCCGCGCCGTTGGGGCTATCGGGGTTCTGGTGCCGTTACCGCGCCTGGAAAGCCGCCCAGGCCGCGCCGGGGCCGGAGGCCATCCGGCGCTCCTTGACATGCAATTCGCCGCGGAGCGGCGCACCATGACGGCGCTCGCCCGCGAGAGCGCCGGGCGCGAAGTCTACCGGACCGAAGGCCGATCCATGTAGCCGCGTCCAGTCCTGCCCGGCTTCGGCTCCTCACTCTCCGTCCGCGATGGCTCGCTTGTCGCTTTCAGCAACGGTGCGACCCGGCGCTTTGAACCCGCCGGTTGCCGCCTATCCGCCGTCACTATCGGGCCGTTCGGCGGCACCCTATCGATCGCTGCAATCAAGTGGTGTGCGGCCCGTGGGATCGCCGTTATCGTGAAGGATGTCGAGGGCGAGCTTGTCTCCGTCTCCGCGCCTCTCGCATCTGCTGGTGTTGCACTGCCGCGGGCGCAATACTCCGCTGATCCCGCGCCATGCGTCGCACCCCGTCAACGCGATATTGAATCACCTCTACTCGGTCATCACCGGTTTATGCGTGCGTTCTCTGATTGCAGCCGGTTTCGATCCGTGCATCGGGTTTCTCCATCAGGATCGGGAAGGCCGGTATTCACTCGCTTACGATCTTCTGGAATTGCTCCGGGCCGATATTGATAATTCGATATTGCCTTGGGTTGCTTCGCAGAAATGGCGCCGCACTGATTTTCCCGTCACCTCCACTAGCGTTGTCCGTCTCCATCCCTCCCTCACCCGCGTCGCCATGCAGAAGGCAGCCGCAGCCGTCACGCCTGATACGGTAGACAAGGCCGCCGCGTGGCTGGCGGGGGGGGGTGGCGGAGGCTGCGGGTCCGGCGCGGTAGGGCGCTGGCATGGCGGCGGGCACAGCGGGGTGGCGGCGGGCTTGTCCCGAGGGCGCGGTAGCCGCGACATGCCCTCGGGCCTGACCCGAGGGTGCAGCATACGACGACGGCGGATATGTCCTCGGGCCTGACCCGAGGATCAGCCGCGATGCCATTGCTATTCGGTTGCTCAGGATACTATTACGGTTACGAACGTTGCTATTATGGCGGGGTATGTTAGAGGGTGTGTCACCGCAGCGCGGCCGATCCGGGCGGGGCCTAAGGTGGGGTGTCCGCCGCAGCCATAGGCAAAAGCCGTGCCAGCCGATATTCCACTTGCACGCCGCGGTTGTAGAGTGGTATGGTGTGAGCCGAAGCCGTCCCCACCCGCGCGGGCGTCGCGGTAGGATCATAGTCCTGCCCACCGTGCGGCCCGCCCTCGGGCTATCCGAGGGACCCGCAGCCCCGGCTCACACGTCAGCCGGGCGCCCCGGTCATGCAGCCGGGGGTTGTGGATGTGTCGGGATGGTCATCCGTTGTTGTGTAGCGAATGGGACCGCAGATAGGCACCCTCATATTAGCCAACACGCGATTTCGGGGTGGAGAATTGTACCGAACGGCGTTTTTGGGGGAGCTGATTGGTACCAAAGCCGGTTTTTGGGGGTTGTAATTTGTACAACCGGCGGCTTATCCGGGGATGGTCGTCCCGATTGAAGGATATGAGGATGGACTGGGGGATTTTCGAGGGGACGCCCGGTGAGCCTTCAATGGATGCGGTGCGGAGCCCCTTGTGAAAACTCCCATTGCTCGGGCTGTGGGGGTGGCCGGGGGTGGCGAGGGTAATAATGACGGCGCCTGGTTTGGCGGTTATCTCGGGCGACGGGCCGCCACAGTAGTCGATCGGGGGGCGAGCGCAAGAAGGTTCCGTTTGCATGTATTCCGAGGAACCAGATCGGGCCGCCGTTGCAGGCGCTCCCCCAGTTGAATTGCTGGAACACCGCGACTGCATCGAACGCTGATGCGGCCTGGGTACCAGGAGTGCAAAAGCGGCGATGAGGAGCAACAGGTCTGGCGAGATGTATAGAGGGTCGGCTGAAAAGTTGTAAGCACTGTCGTCTTCGAGTTTCTGCAGGAATGTGCCGCATGCCGAGAGCGACAGCAGAAGCGGAAGAATTGTTGCCGCGGCCAGTTTTGGGGGCCAGCGCCGGAGTTGCGGAAGGGATTGCGATGGCACGGCCGCCCGCCATGCGAATGTAGTAAGACTGGACCACGCCCTTTTCGCGTGCCTCTGCCGAGAGGGTAAAAATAAAATAAATTATGATCATCCAAAAGCTTTTTCTATAGATCGGAGTGAATGAAGCTTGTCACCAAAGGCGCAGACGCCATGCCCACCGGAACTCGACTGATGAGGCAGAAATGGCTATTATGAGACAACGCGCCAAATCGCGAGACACCAAATGACCAATAGTCCCTATCTGTTCCCGGCCAGTGATCATCCGACCGGTGACCCTCCGACATGTCCGCAAGGGCAGTGGTTACGGATGCGGGCCCGCCGGGCCGTCGCGAAGCTCGGCAGCGCCGGGGGTCGAAAACGCAAGAGAGGGAAGAGTTTGAAAGATCAACCGGGGGATGGGGCAAGATGCTAATTCGTAAGTTATGCCGGTATTTCGGGGTAATTGCCGCGGCCGGATGCCTGCTTTGCCGGGGTATATCTGCACAGGGCGCGGCAGAGCCGCCGATTTCCTGGGGATATTTTCAGGGTGGGGTGTCGAGCCCGGGGGCGATTATCGGCACGCAGAAGTCCCTGGAGGCGCTGATTCCGGCGCACATCAAGTTCGTGCAGATCAACAGCGGCGTCGCGGCGCTGGCGGCGATGCGGGCGGGTTCATTTGATGCGGTCGAAGGGGTTGGCAACCCGCCGGTGGTTAGCGCGCTGGCGGCGCGTACGCCGCTGATGGTGGTGTTCGCCGAAAGCTATGACGGCGCCGGGTTGTACGTGAACACGAAAGTCATTCACCAGACGAGCGATCTGGCGGGGCAGAGCATCGGCGATCTGGTGGGATCGTCCGAGGACTATGAACTGAAAGGGTATCTGCGTCAGAGCGGATTGATCGACAAGGTGAAGGTGGTTCCGTTTGCATCGGACTCGGCGGCGTCTGCGGCGTATCTCGCAGGCAATCTGAATGCGGTGTACGTGGATTTCGGCGCCGGGGTGCCGCTGATGAACCGGCCGCAGACGAAGATCTGGACAGACGCGGCGAAGATCGCCGAGATGGGCTATCCTTCGCTGAACGTGCTGGTCGTGTCGCGCAAGCTCGCAACCGAGAACAAGCCGCTGGTTCAGAAGATTGTCTGCGCGGTTTCCGAGGCGAGCGATGAGATGGTGGGACCGGACCGGGCGAAGTATTTTGCGGATTCGGCGCCGTTGCTCGGGGAGCCGGCCGATGTTGCGGTGAAGGGATCGGAGATGTGGCCGGAGCTCACCTTGAAGCAGCAGACGGAATGGCTTGGCGAGCCGGGCAGCAAAGTCGAGCAATCGAAGATCGTGCAGGAAGCGTATCTGAAGAGCGCCAAGTTCCTGATGGAGAGCGGGACGGTAATGTCGGTTCCGTCCACGGCGGAGATCGCCGCGGCGGTTGATCCGGAGTTCGTTTATGCCGCGCTGAAAGGGGCGTGCAAGTAGTTGCAGAGGGGATGAACCAGCGCACGGCATTTCCGGAGCATGGGCAGGCGCGGACGGACATCACGGCTGCGCTGGCCCGAATGCAGGAGGGCGACGCGGATTGGCGGCACGGCCGGGTGCCGCTCTATGTGTTCGGTTCGCTGCCCGAAGTGGCGGAGGTCGGGCGCGACGCTTTCATGACATTTTTTACGGAAAATGCCTTGGGTGGGCGGCGGGCGTTCAAGAGCATCGCGCGAATGGAACAGGAGGTGATCGAGATGGCACTCGACCTGTTCCATGGGCCGGATGGTACCACCGGGTCGATGACCTCCGGAGGGACGGAGAGTATTCTGCTTGCGGTGAAGGCGGCGCGGGATTTCGCGCGCGGGCGCCGGGGCGGCGTGTTGGTGCGCGGCAATCTGGTTTTGCCTGAAACGGCGCATCCGGCATTCGACAAGGCGGCGGTGTTGATGGATCTGGAGGTCCGGCGGATTACGGTGGGCGCGGATTTGCGCGCGGATGTGGCCGGGATGGCAGCCGCCGCGGATGGCGAGACGATGCTGATTGTCGGGTCGGCGCCGTGCTTTCCTTATGGGGTATTCGATCCGATTTTGGAGTTGTCGGAGCTGGCGTGCACGCGCGGGCTGTGGCTGCATGTCGATGCGTGCGTTGGTGGTTACATCGCACCGTTTGTACGGGATATCGGGCGCGCCATTCCGGATTTCGATTTTACGCTGCCAGGCGTTGCATCGCTTTCCGCCGATCTGCACAAGTTTGGTTTCTGTCCGAAGCCGGCCTCGACGGTGCTGTTTCGCGATGCGGCTCGCGCCGAGGCGGCGGTGTTCGATCTGGAGGTGTGGCCATCGGGGCGGTTCCGGACGGGGACGCTGGTTGGCACTCGTCCGGGTGGGGCGGTTGCCGGCGCGTGGGCGGTGCTGCGGTATCTTGGGCGCGACGGTTATCGGGCGGTTGCCGCGCGATTGATGGCAATGCGCGACGCGTATGTGGCGGGCATCGAGGCGATTCCCGGGATGCGGGTTTTTGGCCATCCGGAGCTGACTATTCTGGCTTTCGGGAAGCCGGATCTGGATATTCAGGCGGTTGCGCGCGAGATGGAGATGCGCGGCTGGGTGCCGGGGATGGTGCGCCGGCCGCCTGGATTACACATGATGGCATCGCTGCTGCACGAGGGCGCGCGGGAGGATTATTTGCGGGATCTGAAGGCGGTTGTGGCGGCGGCCGGGAAGGCGGTGGGGGAGCCGAATGCCGTTTATTGAATGACACGCGGAACGGGGAAACGAATGCGCATGTTGGCGCGAATGGTGGTTGCCTTAGGGTTGCTGACGACGCCGGTATTGACGGAGGCGGCCGATTATCCCGCGCCGAAAGGGGGCGAATGGATCGCGCGTGAGTTTCGCTTTCATACCAGCGAGGTGATGCCGGATCTGTGGCTGCATTACACGACAGTGGGAGACCCCGGCGGCGAGCCAGTGCTGATCATCCACGGTACAGGCGGATCGGGCACGGGGATGCTTACGCCGGGTTTCGCCGGGGTGCTGTTCGGGCCGGACCAGCCTCTGGACGCGCGGCGGTATTTCATAATTTTGCCTGATACGATCGGGGCGGGGAAATCCTCGAAGCCGTCGGATGGGCTGCGGGCGCAGTTTCCTCGTTACAACTACGACGACATGGTGATGGCGGAGTACCGTCTGGTGACGGAAGGCCTGCATATCAAGCATTTGCGGCTGGTGATGGGCAACTCGATGGGCGGGATGCAGACCTGGATGTGGGGCGAGGCATATCCCGGGTTCATGGATGCAATTGTGCCGATGGCCTCGCAGCCGACGGCGATGGCAAGCCGCAACTGGATGCTGCGGCGGCTGATGATCGAAACTGTGCGACAGGACCCGGCTTATGCCGCGGGAAACTATACGGTGCAGCCGCGCTCGCTGCGCTATGCGGTGGCGATGTTCGGGGTGGCGACCAGCGGGGGCACGCTTGCCTGGCAGAGCCAGGCGGCGACGACGGCGGGGGCGGATGCGCTGGTAGACGAGCGATTGTCGGCTCCGTTCACGGCGGATGCGAATGATTTCATCTATCAGTGGGATGCATCGCGGGACTATGACGCGTCGGGTGGGCTGGAGCGGATCGACGCGGCGGTGCTGGCGATCAATTCCGCGGATGACGAGCGGAACCCGCCGGAGACGGGGGTGATGGCCTCGGCAATGCGGCGGGTGAAGCACGGGAAGGTGTATCTGATTCCGGCGAGCGCCGAGACACGCGGGCATGGGACGACGGGAATGGCGAAGTTCTGGGCGGAGGAGCTGCGGGGGTTTTTGGCTGGGGTGCCGAAGGGCGGTGGGTGATAGGGGCTTTCAAGGTCGGGCGAGCCCCAGGAAACCGGGTTCGAGATTGCTTCTCACCGCTTTCGCGGTGGTCGCAATGACATTGCCCTTATGGAATGACAGTGCTCTCATTCCAGCGTAGCGAGCAGGCCGGCGAACAGCCGGGCGCGGCGGGGAAGGCTGGGGACGACGATGTGCTCGTTCAAGGTGTGCGCGCCGGCGCCCTGCACGCCGAGCCCGTCGAGTGTAGGGATCCCCATGGCGCCGGTGAAGTTGCCGTCGGAACCACCGCCGGAACTCTGGTGGTTGATGTCGAAACCGAGCTCCTGTGCGATAGAGCGGGCATGTCCGTAAAATGCCATCACCCTGGCGTCCGCCTCCCAGACGGGGCGCGTGACGCCGCGGGTGACGCGGAACTGAACGTCGTTCGTGGTGCTGTTCATCGCCAGCATGCGCTCCACGCCGCGATCCAGGTCGATCTGGCGCTTTGCCATCGACAGGGCCTCGGCAGCGCAGGTGGTGGAGACGCAGTTGACCCATTGGCCGCCATGCACCACGCCGACGCTGAAGGTGCAGTCCTCGGTGGTCATTTCCTCGATTTCCAGGATGCGGCGGGCCATTTCGCGAATGGCGGAGCGGCCTTCGGCGAGGCGGGCGCCGGCATGGCTGGGGCGGCCGGTTGAATTCGAGGTTGAAGCGGGCGATGGCATAGCGGCCGGTGACGACCCCGCCATCGGGACGGGCGGGTTCGGGGACCAGGACGTAGCGGTGGCGGGCTGCCTCAGCCTCGATCAGGTCCCGGGTGGAGGGGCTGCCGACTTCCTCGTCGCTGGTGAAAAGGAAGGTCACGGGGAGGCGGGTCGCGATGCCGGCGCGAAGGAGCTGGCGCATGGCGTCGAGGGCGATGAAGTTGCCGCCTTTCATGTCGCAGATGCCGGGGCCCCAGGCGCGATCGCCCTCCTGGCGGAAGGAAAGTTTGGCGAGGGTGCCAATAGGGTGGACCGTGTCGAAATGGCCGAGCACCAGGATGCCGGGATTGCTCTGGCGCGGGTGGGGGAAGCGGGCGCGGATGCAGCCGGCGAAGCCCATGCGGCCGGCGATCGGTTCGATCTGGGCTCCGGCAATTGCGAGGTCGCGGGCGGCGAGGTCCAGCATGCGGCTGACGGCGGCGGCGTCCCAGGTGGGGCTTTCGCACTCGACCCAGGCGCGGAGGCCGGCGAGCATCGCGTCAGGGTCAAAGGGCAGGTCGGCGGGGTTCATGGGGGCCTCGTCAGCGGGATCTGAGTTGGGAGGGTACACTGAGTTCGGAAGGGTACAGGGCGTTCAGGGCAGGCGCGAGAGGCGCTCGGCGAGCAGGGCGAAGAAGCCGTCGGGGTCGAGGGTTTCGAGCAGGGTGGCTGACATTGGTGCGGGTTGCCTGGATCCCTGCTTTCGCGGGGAGGACGGGTGGGGAGTCCCAGTGCGGCCCCAGCGGTCGATGATCGTGCGGCCACGGCTGGGGCCGGGGCCGAGATCGACAGAGACGGGGCATTTGCGCGTGGTGAAAAGATCGGGGCGGATCAGCCAGGCGACGGCGCAAGGGTCGTGGAGTGCACCGCCTCGGTTTTGCAGGCGCAGGGACGGGGGCACGCGATCCTGGATATCGCAGAGGGTGCGCAGGCAGGCGCCGGCGCCGGCGGTGCGGAGCGCGATGAGGCATTGTGGCGTGGCGACGGCCTGGGCGGTTAGCTCCAGCGTGGCAAGCGTGACAGGACGGCCGGTACTGAGGACAATCTGAAGCGCCTCGGGGTCGTTGGCGGCGTTGAATTCGGCGGAAGGGGTGAAGTTGCCCTCGCCCCAGGCACCGGCCATCAGGACGATCTGGCTGATGTGGGGGAGCAGCGAGGGTTCAGTGGCGAGGGCGAGCGCGAGGTTCGTGGCGGGGCCGATGCCGATGAGCGTAACTTGTTCGGGTGCGTGGCGGAGGATGCGGCGGATGGCGTCGGGCGCGGCCTCGGTTTCTGGGTTGCTGCCTGGCGAGAGCGGGATGCCGAGCAGGCCGTCCGGGCCGTGGGCGTGCGTTTCCGGGGGAAACGAGCCAAGGAGGGGGTGGTCCGCGCCGGCGAAGACGGGAACGGTGCTGCGGGCAAGGGCACGCAAGGCGAGGGCGTTGCGGAGGGTGTGAGCCAGGCCGGCGTTGCCGCCAACGACGGTGATGGCGAGGACCTTCAACTCCGGGGAAGCCAGGGCGAGAAGAAGGGCGAAGGCGTCATCCGTGCCGGGATCGCAGTCGATGATGACGGGGATGGGATCAGGCTGATCGTTCATCGTCGGGCGGCGCGCGAGGTTATCAAGCATTACCGTGGATGACAGGTGTGGCAATGCAGAACGTGAAAGCTCTCTTTGTGGTCATCCGCCGCTATGGTCCGCCGTATGACGCGCGCAAACCGCTCGAAGCGCAGCCCGGCTGGGAGGGGCATCGCGTGTTCATGAACGCGCTGGAGGCGAAGGGCGTGGCACGGCTGGCAGGGCCGCTGGAAGGAAGTTACGAAGTTCTTCTGATCTTCCGGGCGGACGGTGTTGATGAAATCGATCGGGTCCTGGCCGCAGATCCGTGGACGCGGTCCGGCATTCTCTCGACGGTGCGGATCGCGCGCTGGGATCTGCGGCTGGGTGAGGTGAGTTAGCGGGCGCTGCCAATTCTGCTTTCAAACAAGACCGGTTGCATCGCTTGTTGCCTGAATGTCCGACTTTGACCAAGAGAAGATTTCGATACCTTCCCGATCGTTTCTTCTTAGCGAGGGCCTGCAGCTTCCTTTGGCGGCATGATACGGCTATAGCCGTTTGAGAAAACGGGGATGTGGATTTGGCGGCAGAATCCGACGAGTTGACCGCCCGGCTGCGGCAGCAAGCTTTGCTCGCGGAGATCGGCCGCAGAGCGCTGTCCGACCTCGATTTCGATGCACTTCTGGAGGAAGCGTGCCGGCTGACGGCACTCGGGCTCAGCATCCGTTATTGCAAGGTCCTGGAGTATCTGCGGGACGAGAACCGGCTTTTGGTGCGGGCCGGAGTGGGCTGGCATGAGGGGGTGGTCGGGCATGTCAGGCTCGGGGCCGATCTCGGTTCGCCGGCGGGTTATGCGCTGCACACCGGCAAACCGGTGATTTCCAACCAGCTTGCAACGGAGGTACGGTTCCGCACGCCGAAACTGCTAGCTGAGCATGGGGTGCAGCGCGCGGCGAACGTGATTTTGCTGGGCGAGGGCCGGCCGTACGGTGTGCTGGAGGCAGATAGCGAGGACTCGGGCAGGTTCACCGAGCATGACATCGATTTCCTGCAAAGCGTCGCCAATCTGCTCGGCGTTGCGCTGGAGCGGCGGCAGGCTGAGGAAGAACTGCGGCAACTTAATGCGACGCTGGAACAGCGTGTAGAGCAGGAGGTCGCGGAGCGGCGGCAGGCGGAGGATGCGCTGCGGCAATCGCAGAAGATGGAGGCGATCGGACAGCTTACCGGGGGTGTTGCGCACGATTTCAACAATTTGCTGATGGTCATCATCGGCAATCTCGATCTGCTGGCACGTTCCGTTTCAGGAATGGAGCGGTTGGAAAGCATGATTGCCACGGCGCAGAAGGCGGCGAGCCGGGGTGCGCAACTGACGAGCCAGCTTCTTGCGTTCGCGCGCCGGCAGACGCTGCGGCCAGAGAGCCGGCCACTCAATGAACTGGTGCGTGAGTTCGACGTGTTGATGTCGCGGGTGCTTGGCGATTCGATCCAGATCGATTTCGCTCTGGATCCGCTGGCGGGCGCCTGCAATGTGGATTCGGCGCAGTTTGGCTCGGCGCTGCTGAACCTGGCGGTGAACGGACGCGATGCCATGCCCTCGGGCGGGAAGATGATGATCCGGACCGCTAATATCGCGCTGGATGCGCGGATAGCAGCACGGTATGCGGATGCACTGCCGGGCAAGTATGTGATGGTGGAGGTGAGGGATACGGGGCCGGGCATGCCTCCGGACGTGCTGGAGCGGGCGACGGAGCCGTTTTTCACCACCAAGGAGCCGGGCAAAGGCACCGGCCTGGGGCTGAGCCAGGTGCATGGGTTCGTGCGGCAGTCCGGCGGATTTCTAGTGCTGGAGAGCCAGATCGGCACGGGCACGACGGTGCGCATCCACCTCCCGATCGTTGCAGCGACGACGGTTTCATCTGCATCCGCAGCTGCACCGGTCCCGGGTTCGGGAACGGTGCTGGTGGTGGAGGATGATCCCGATGTGCGCGATCTGGTGCTCACTCAGCTCGCGGATCTCGGCTATGCGACGCTGGCCGCGGCCAATGGCCCCGAAGCGTTGGAGCTTCTGAAGGCGCCCGAGAATCACATCGATCTTCTGCTGACAGATATGGTCATGCCGGGCGGCATGACGGGGGTGGAGCTGGTGCGCGCCGCGCGCGTGACCCGGCCGGGTCTGCCGGCGGTTCTGACGTCCGGATATGTGGCGGGGACGACGACCGCTCCGCCCGCGGTGCAAAGTGATCCGCCTGCACAATTACCGGTGCTGTCGAAACCGTATCAGCAGGAGGAGCTGGCGCGGGTCATTGCCCAGGTGCTGGCGGGTGGGTGAGGCGCGGTTGTTCGGTCAGCGGTCTGACGCACCCAAACGGCGACACGGCATGAAGTGGCCGACCGGCGGGGTGGTCACGGGCGGTCGGGGTGCTGGAAGATTTGGATTTTGGTGAGGTCCTGGGGCGGGCCGAGCTCGCCGGTACGGTGAGAAGGAAGGGCGAAGAGCGAGGCGTCGCACCAGGGGAGCTGGCTTTCGATGCCGAGGGATTTCGTGGGGCGGACTGTGCCGGGATCGTCGAGCGTAGCGATGCCGATATCAATGTGGTCGGGCTTGCGGTCGTATTGGAAGCCGAGGGGCGTGCCGCAGGCGGGGCAGAAGCAGCGGCGGGCGGCGGACGAAGAGCGGAACCAGGCGGGCTGGGTGGCAGTCCAGGCGAAGTCGGTGTCGGAGACCATGGCCCAGGCGAAGAAGGGGCCGCCCACGGCCTTCTGGCACATTCGGCAGTGGCAGATGCCTCCGGCTGGCTCGGTGTAGAGCGCATAACGGACGGCGCCGCACTGGCAGCCGCCGGTGTGGAGAGGGGTGCGGTCAGGCATGGGACGCGCCCGAGACGAACTGTAGGGCACTCGCAAGGAGGGGGGCTACTATAGCGACATTGGGGGTCTGGAACATGCTGCGATGGTCGCCCGGAACCTCGTGGACCTCAAGATGGCCGGTCACGACCTTGTCCCATCCGTCGGCGAGATCGGTTTCCGAGCGGCCGGGGCGGATCTGGGCCCGTAGCAGGAGCACTTTGCCGTTGTAGGGCGGCGTACGGTAGCGCCGATTGGCGCCCTCCTCAATGGCCAGAAAATCATCCAGCGTTACGGTTACGGGCTGGCCGAGTCCGTGGCGGATCTGATTGCGGGCCCGGATCACTTTGCGCTTCACCCGTGTGACCTTCCAGGTGAGGCGTTCAGACAGGAAGCCGGGCAGTTCGGCTGGGCGGAGTTCGCGAAGAAGATTGAGATTGAAACGAACCTTCTCGGCGATGCGGCTGAGTTTTGGGGTGGGGTCGGCGGCTTTCGCCTGCGCATCGCAGTTGCAGATGGAATCAAACAGCACAACCAGGGCGACGTTCTGCTTGTCCTGCTGCAGCTGCCGGGCTGCTTCGTATGCAACGACGCCCTGTTTGCACCAGCCGCCGAGATAGTACGGCCCGTTGGGCTGCTCGGCGCGGATGGTGCGGACATGCTCGGCGGCGATGTCCTCCACGCGGCAAGGATGGGGCATGTGGGAGTAGTCGTAGAGCAGCGAACTCAGCACTGGTTGGTCGGGGAGAAGGTCCGCGAGCTCACGCTGCAAGGGCCCGCCACCAATCAGGAACAGCGGGCTGCGTGATCCTTCGGGCTTAATGGAGAACAGGCGGCGCCTGGCGCCTTTTTTGGCGCGCTTTTCGAGCAGCGCGGCGATGTTGGCGATGGTCGGGCCTTCGAGGAGATCCCCAAGATTGAGCTGGACATCGAAGGCCCGCTCGAAATCGCTGATCATCGTCACGAGTGCGAGCGAATCGCCGCCGAGATCGAAAAAATTTTGGTGGATGCTTACCCGGTCGATGCGCAGGGCGCGTCGCCAGCGGGCGGTGAGAAGCCGTTCGAGTTCGGTGCGGGGTTCGATTGACGGGTCGGGGGTGGCGGGGCTGGCCTGGGCCTCGGTCAGGCCGAGACGGGCGGCGGCCCGGATGCGGTCCAGCTTGCCGACGGCATTCTTGGGAAGCTCCTGAAGGACGAGGATCTTGCGGGGCATTTTCATCGCGGAGAGCTGGGCGGACACCAGATCGCGCATTTCGCGTTCAGATGCGGCCTTTCCGGGGCGGAAAACGACGCCGGCACCGATTTCCTCGCCGAGGCGCTTATCCGGAATGGAGAAGGCGATTGCCTCGGCGACGGCAGGGTGGGTGAGCAGGACTTCTTCGATCTCGCGTGGGGCGACGAGCTCGCCGCCGCGGTTGATGATCTCCTTCAGGCGGCCGGTAATGAATAAATAGCCGTCCGCATCGAAGCGGCCCTGGTCGCCGGTGCGCAGCCAGTTATCGGAAAAGGCCTCGGCGGTGGCGGCGGGATTATCCGCGTAGCCGCTGAAGACGCTTTCGCCGCGTACGACGATTTCGCCGGTGCGGCCGTCTTCCAGAATGCGGCCGGCATCGTCCATGATGGCGATTTCGGTGCCGAAGGGGATGCCGACGGAGCCGGGCTTTCGCGGGCGGGGAGGCGGCGGGTTGCAGGCGATCTGCAGGCCGGCTTCGCTCATCCCGTAGGATTCGAGGAGAGGGACGCCGAGCAGACGCTCGACGCCGGCCATGACGGGCGGCGGCATGGAGGATGATGCCGAGCGGGCCAGGCGGAGCGTGGAGGGGAAGGTTTCCATGCCCAGATGTGCGGCGCGCGCCAGGATAGCCTGGTGCATGGTTGGCACAGCGGAGTACCAGGTGGGCTCGCATTCGGTGAGCCAGTCGAAGAAATCTACGGCGGAAAAGGCGGGCGGGGAAATCAGGGCGCCGCCGCTGGCAATCGCCGCCCAGGTCGCACCGAGCAGCCCGTGGCTATGGAACAGCGGCATCACGTTCAGGCAGCGGTCCTGCTCTGTCAGGCCGAGAGGGGCGGCGACGTTGCGTGCCGAGGCAATGACGTTGCGATGCGATAGAGGCACGAGCTTGGCGCGGGACGTCGTGCCGGAGGTGTAGAGCATCAGGGCGATGTCATCCGGCGTGGTGTCGTCGCGGAAAGGGGTTGGGGATGACGCTGGAGCGGCTAAGGTGAAGGCGCCCGCAGGGCCGCCCGGCTCGGGGGTGAGCTGGAGGATGCGGGTGCCGAGCCGCTCGGCGACATCGCGGGCAGGCGACAGTCCCGGCTGCACGATGACGGCCTTCGCGTGCAGTCCGGCGAGATAGTATTCGAGCTCGTTGGCGGTCGAGGCGGGGTTGAGAGGTGCAGCGATTGCGCAGGACATGACTGCGAGATAGGCGACAGTCATCTCCGGGCCGCTGGGGAAGCAGAGCGCGACCGCGTCCTGTTTCCGGATGCCGAGGGCGCGCAGGGTGTCGCGCACGTGTTGTGCCTGGCGCAGCAGGCCTTGATTGGTCATGGCGGCGCGGCCTGGGCTGAGGACCGCGGCCTGGTCCGGCCTGTTGAGAGCGCGATCCGCGAGCACCTCCATCACGGAGCCGGACTGGGCCGAAGCGGGGGCGAGCGTGGCGGTGGCGCTCATGGGTGTCGTCCCGAGGCTATCGCGCGGGCGGCGGCGGAAAAGACGGCGCCTTGCGTCATCATTTGTAACTATAGAGACAATTTCCCATTATGTGCACATCAATGCGCCTCGGCAAACATCTTTATTCGAGATTTCCTTACCGTAAAGATGTTTGACTGCAATGACCGAGCCGGCCGGCGTGGGAAGGGCGTCGTCTCGATGGCGCTTATGGACGTTCCGCCGCCAGGGGCCGCTCAGGGTGAAGGCGCAGAGTCAAAGCCGCACCGATGAGCAGCAGCAGGGCCGAGGCGATGAACGGGAGCTTCCGGCTGCCGGTTGCGTCGATCATATAGCCGACGACGATGGGCGAAACGACTTCGGCGATGCCGAAGCCCAGATTCATCAGGCCGCTCGCCTTGCCGGCGTGGTCGGGCGCGATGTCCATGGGGACCGACCAGATTGGGGCCACGACGAGTTCCAGGCAGAAGAAGGCGGCGCCGAGGCAGATGGCCACGGCAGTCAGATCACTGACGCCGAGCAGCATCAGCAGGAAGGCGCAGGCGCCGAGCAGGCCCGCGATCATGACTCCGCAGCGCGCGAGACGAAGGCTGCCGGTTTTGCGCAGGACGGCGTCGCTGAGCAGACCGCCGACGCTGTCGCCCACGACGCCGGCGAAAAAGACCGCCGAAGCAAACAGTGCGGACTGCTTGAGGTTAAGGCCGGAGCTCTTCTGGAAGAAGCCCGGCAGCCAGTTCAGGAACAGCCAGAGCATCCAGCCGTAGCAGAAATCCACCATGGTGACGGGGCCGATACGGCGAATGAGGGCCCGCCAGGGGACGGGCTGGCGGTCGGGGCCGCGCGCGGTCGCGGCGAGTTCGTTGATTTCGGCTTGCGTCATGCGCGGGTGGGTCCGGGGATCGTCCCGGAAGAACCAGACCCAGACGGCGACCCAGAGGATGCTTACGGCCCCGACGGCGACGAAAGAGGCGCGCCAGGAAAACGCAACGATGAGCATCGCGACCAGCGGCGGGGTTATGGCGTTGCCGAGCCGGGCGGCGGAATGCGTCGCCCCCTGCGCCCAGCCCCAGGCGGAGGCGGGCGACCAGCTTGCCATTGCGCGCGTAGCGGTGGGGAAGGCGGCGCCCTCGCCGAAGCCGAGGACCAGGCGCACGAGGAAGAGCGTGAGGAGGCCGGTAGCGAGCCCGGTGGCGAAAGTTGCAGCAGCTACGATCAGGCCGCTGCAGAACAAAGTGCGGCGGGGGCCGAAGCGGTCGGCGATCCAGCCGCCGAATATCTGGAAGAAAGCGTAAGGATAGGCGAATGCGGAGAAGGCAAGTCCGATGGCGGTATTGGAAAGGCCGAGATCGTGCTGGATGCTTGTGGCGGCGGTCGAGATGTTGACGCGATCGATGTAGAAAAGGAAGTACATCGCGCAGAGAAGGAGCAGGACCAGACCGCTGGTGCGAGCCGGTCGGATGCGGCTGGAGCGGATGGAAGCGGTGTTTGTCATTAGCCTCACCGGCGCGAATAATTCTACGCAAAGCAAGAAAATCGTAGCTGACTGCGATACTGGCCTGCAATCGCTGCAGAGGCCGGATCACGAACCCGTTGTCAATTTCAAACGATAATCTGCCGGTACAGGTGCCACGTGGCGTGCCCCAGAATGGGCATCACCAAAAGCAGGCCGACAAGCGCAGTGAGCGCGCCGAACATTAGACCGAAGACGACGACCACCCCCCATGCGGCCATCGCGACCGGGTTGGCGATCACAGCCCGAACCGACGTCTCGATGGCGGCCGCCGCCTGCTCTTCCGTCACCCCGCCGAGATCGCGATCGAGCAGCAGTGGGAGCGAGACGACCCCGACACTCAGGGCGGCCACCGCGCACAGGAATCCGACCCCCGTTCCCGCTGCGAACAGGATCCAGCCGTCGCGGGTCGTCAGCGCGGATTGCAACAGCACCTTGATCGAATTGCTTCCCATGCCACGCAGCGTGTTGTTGTAGATGCCGTTGGCGGCGAGCAGCCACATGACGAAGAGCACGGCCAGCAACAGGCCGATTTCGATGATTGCGCCCAGGCGCGGCGCGCGGAATACCGCGAACTCGCTGAACCAGGACGAAGGCAATCCGAGTTCACGCCGGCGGCTGATTTCGTACAGCCCGACGCTCGCGAGCGGACCGACGATCGCGAAGCCCGCCGCGACGGGGTACAGCAACGGCAGGGTGCCGGCGCCGGAGGCCAGCCAGCCCAGGAGCAATCCCAGGATCGGGTAAACCAGCACGACGAACATGCGATGAAGGGGATTGGCCCGGAAATCTGCGAAGCCCCCCGACAGGGCCCTCCGTATGCCGCCAAGACCGACACTGCGAACCGCTGGCCTGGCAGTTTCGACACTTTGCTGTTCGGGCAGGATGTCATTGACCATGCGCATCCCCATTCGGCGGCTTGTGCGATCCGGCGGTTTGGCGCTCAGGATGGCACCCAGCCTAGTATCGACTTTCTCTGAAAGTCGATACGCCGCTTGTTGTCAGAGTATGATCCGCTGAGATTGCACCTGTCTTGCGACAAATCCTAGTTGTCTGGAAACGCGGCTCGCGCGCGATCCTGCTCTGTTCCCCACCGGCTTCGCCGACCCGCGGGGCGTGAAACAGGCGCAGCAGCGAGGAGGTTCGCCTGGATCGCCACGGCCCGCCCACGGGTCCGGCCGGTGGCCGGCCCGAGGACATGCTTCGCGGACCTCGCGATGACGGCCGCGCCCTCTCGCCGCAATCGAGCAGGTTTGTTGTCAGGAACCCACCTTCAGCGTGCTGACCAGGCCGCGGAGGCAGGCGAGGACGGAAAGCGGCGTGAGCATGCCGGTGCGGGGATTTCCCGGGCTGGGCACGCCCTCGATGGTCATGGTGAAGCGGGCTGCTTCGGCATGGACACGGATCGTGTGGATGTTGCGGGTGATCGCCGGGTCCGCCCAGATTTCCACGCGGGTGCGCTCGGGGCCGATTCCGGCGAGGGCGAGGGCGGCGGCGACGTTGACATTCGCGGGGAAGCCGCGTGCGGCGTCGTATGCGTTGCCCTCAAACACTTTGAGCGGCGCGTTTATGGCGGAAACACTGATGCCGTGTTCGGTGAGATAGGGCGCGCCTTCAAGGCCCGCGGGCGGCTTGCGGCTCTCGATGGTGATGCTGTTGACCTTGCCTTCGGCGGCGGCGCGGACAGCGTCCAGGCCAAGCAGAGCGCCGGTGGGGACGACGATACGGGCGCCGGTCTCCTGGGCACGGCGGACCAGGTGCATGCGCGGCAGGAGGGCACCGACCGAAGCGGGCATCAGAATGCGGCCGGCCTCGATCGCCGGGACGGCGATCTGTTCGAAGATGGCGGCAGGCGCGGCTTCGACCACGATGTCGGCCTGGGCGAGTTCGTCGAGCACGACGACGGCAGGGGGTGAGCGAAAGCCGGCGATGCGGTCGCGCGCCCGGGCCTGATCGCGGGCGGCGACGGCGATCAGGCGCAAGCCGGGAAGGCCCGCATCGAGGGCACGCGCGAGCGGCAGGCCGATGGCTCCGAGCCCGGCGATGGCGACGGTTCTGGTCATGGTGGCTCCTGCGGTCGCGCGGCGGGAATGGTGGACGTGCCGGGCAGGATTGCAAGCCGGGCGCGGGCGTGGCCAGACTTGTGCGAGCGGGTCCAAGCGGACCGGCGAGACAGGGAGGTTTACAACCATGATAACCAGACGCGTGATAACCAGGCGCGGTGCTCTTGCGGGGAGCATGGCGGTGCTGAGTGCTCCGGCCCTCATCACCCGTTCGCGGGCGGCGACTACGCCGGGGGTGACGGCCAATGAGATCAAATCGGCCAGACGATGCCGTATAGCGGGCCGGCCTCGGCGTACGCCTCGGTAGGAAAGGCGGATGTGGGATTTTTCAACTGGGTGAATGACCAGGGCGGCGTGCACGGCCACAAGGTCAATCTGCTGTCGTATGACGATGGCTACAGCCCGCCGAAGACGGTGGAGCAGGTGCGGCGGCTGGTGGAGCAGGACGGGGTGGATTTCCTGTTCCATACGCTGGGGACGCCGTGCAACTCGGCGATTGAGGGTTACTGCAACAAGAAGAAGGTGCCGCAACTATTTGTCGCGACCGGGGCCGACAAGTGGGGGAATTACAAGGAGTTCCCGTGGACGATCGGCTGGCAGCCGAGCTACCGGACGGAAGCGCAGATCTACGCGAAGTACATGCTGCAGGAGAATCCTGGCGCGAAGCTGGCAATTCTTTACCAGAACGACGATTTCGGCAAAGACTATCCGATTGGCGTGCGGGATGTGCTTGGGAAGAACTGGGACAAGCACGTCGTCAAGACGCTGACGTATGAGACCACCGATCCCACAGTGGATTTGCAAATTTCGCAGGCGCAGTCGTCGGGTGCGGACACGTTGTTGGTGGTCGCGACGCCGAAATTCGCCGCGCAGGCGATCCGGAAGGTGCACGACCTGAACTGGAAGCCGATGTTCTTCATGACGAATGTGGCCATATCGGTGGGTTCGGTGATGCGCCCGGCGGGGCCGGAGAATGCGATAGGGATGATCAGCACGCTTTATCTGAAGGATCCGGCCGATCCGTCGTGGGGCAACGATCCTGGCATGAAGGACTTCAAGGCGTTCATGGCGAAGTACGTGCCGGGCGGAGACATCACCGACAGCGGATACGTTGCGGGCTATGGCGCGAGCTATACGATGTGGAAGGTGCTGGAGGCGTGCAACGGCGACTTCTCGCGCGCGAACGTGTTGAAGCAGGCGACTGGCATCAAGAGCCTGGATGTGCCCGTGCTGCTGCCGGGGATTACGCTGCACGACAGCCCGACGGACTATCACCCGGTTACGGCGCTTCAGCCGGCCAAGTGGGACGGGAAGACGTGGGTGCGGTTCGGCGAGGTGATCGAGGGCGTGCAGACCTGACGAGCTGAAGCGCGCCTTACGGCCGGAGCGTGTTCGGTTTCACTGGACACGCTCTGCTCGAGCCGGTGATTCAGACCAGCCGTCTAGTATCGACTTTCAGAGAAAGTCGATAAGTCGCCTGTTGTCTGAGTATCCGATTTACGCGACGAAGCGTGCGCGCTTCGCGACTTACGCTTCTCTGCGATCGCATACTAGGCCAATGACCGCTCTCGACCCAAACTCGCCGATCAATGCCGCGCTCGTACTCCTGATTGCAGACGCTGGTTCAGCAACGTAGCATGTTGCAAGCAGGTACGAGGTGCTATGGTGGGGTGTGTCAGAGTTGCGGGGTTTTCCTTGTCCCTAGATGGGTTCGGAGCGGGCCTGGAACAGAGTCTTCAGGATCCTCTGGGAAAGCGCGGGACGGAGCTCCACCGCTGGTTCATCGGAACGAAGACCTTCAAGGCCATGTTCGGCAAGGGCGGTGGCTCGGAGGGCGTGGACGAGACCTTTGCCCATCGCTCGATGGACGGCTTCGGTGCCTTCATCCTTGGCCGGAACATGTTCGGTCCTGTGCGTGGGGAATGGCTGGACGACAGCTGGAAGGGCTGGTGGGGAGACAATCCGCCCTATCACGCTCCGACGTTCGTCCTAACGCACCATGCCCGCGAGCCGATCGTAATGGAGGGCGGCACCACGTTCCACTTCGTCACAGACGGGATCCACGCCGCGCTCGAGCGCGCACGCGACGCCGCCGGAGCACACGACATCAAGATTGGAGGCGGCGTCTCGACAGTTCGCCAATATCTGCAGGCCGGCCTGATCGATGAACTGCACTTCGCGCTTTCGCCTGTCCTGCTCGGACGGGGCGAGGCGATGTTCGAGGGCTTGGATCTCCCTGCCCTCGGCTACCGCGTGATGGAATCCACTGCCACAGACCTCGCGACGCACGTCGTGCTCGGGCGCGAGGAGCGCGAATAAGCGTCCGCTTCTGCAGGTTCGTCGCCGGATAGCTGTCGGGCAGCAAACCACCCAAAGCAGTCATTGGACTGGATGGTTGGTATCAGGCTTCCGGCGATGCCGCCTCCGGTCATCACGCGCTAAGCGTTGGCTCCAGGCAGCGGCAGGCCTCGGGGCCGCACCGGGGTGCTTTGCACGAGGTTGGTGGTTGTCTGGCCGTGGGCGAGAAACTGATCGAGAACCTGATCGAGCTGATCGAGCGACGGGAGAAAGACCTTCAGCACAAAGCAGTCCTCGCCGGTTACGCGGTGGCACTCAACAACCTGCGGCAGTTTGCGCGCGAGTTCAGCCACGGTCGGGAGTTGTCCGGGCAACGGCCGCACTCGAACGAAGGCGCACACCGGATAGCCGAGTGCTGCCGGGTCAAGTTCGAGGCGGTAGCCTGAAATGATGCCGGATTCCTCCAGCCGTAGCACGCGCTCGCGCACGGCGGGCGCGGACATGCCCATGCGCCGGGCCAGCTCGGATGTGCTCATGCGCGGGTCGTCGCGGAGCAGGCGCAGGAGCTCGAGGTTGCGGGGATCGGCGGTCAGATTCGGTGTTTGAAGGCGCAACTGGCAAGACCTTTATTCATTTGAAGGCAGAATGAGCATGTAGCCTACGGCTTTGCATTTACCAGCCCAGTTTGACATGCGACGTTTGCTGGATGGCTTCGGGCGTCCCGGCTCAGACCGTCCCTTCTTTGTCGTCGCCGGCCATTCGCGTGCCGCCGCATGCCTACTTCCTTGTGAGCGCGGTTTTTCACTATCTCGGCCCGTCCTTCGCCGTGCTGCTGTTCGCGCAGCTCGCTCCGTCCGGCGTCGCCTGGCTGCGCATCGCCAGCGCCGGCCTGGTGTTCGCCGTCTGGCGCCGACCGTGGCGGGTCTTCGCGGCCCTGCCACGACGCGACCAGGCGGTTGTGGCCTCGCTCGGTGTCGTGCTCGCGGCGATGAACACGCTGTTTTACGAGGCGATCGCCCGCCTGCCGCTGGCGACCGTCGGGGCGATCGAGTTCCTTGGGCCGATAGCCATCGCGGCCTGGGGCGCGCGGGATCGCCGCAACCTGTTCGCCCTGGTGCTGGCCGCAGCAGGCGTTTACGTGCTGACCGACGTGCGGATCACGGGTGAGCTGCTCGGCTACGTGTTCGCCTTCGCCAACTGCGCTTTGTTTATGGGTTACATCCTGCTCGGCCATCACATCTCGGCTGGCGGCGCCGGCGTGTCGGGAATTGATCGACTGGCCTGCGCGATGCTTGTCGCAACTATCGCCGCGCTGCCGTTCGGGCTGCGTGCCGCGCTGCCGGCTTTCCCGGCCCCGCTGCTTCTGGCCGCTTCGGTCGGCGTCGGCGTGTCTTCGTCGGTTATTCCTTACGTATGCGACCAACTCGCCATGGCGCGCCTGCCGCGCGCCAGCTTCGCTTTGCTGCTGTCATTGCTGCCGGCGAGCGCAACGGTGATCGGCTTTGTGATGCTGCGCCAGGTGCCGACACCGGCGGAGCTGGCGGGCATCGCACTTGTCATGGGCGGCGTGGCCCTGCACCGCGCTGCGGTTTGACAAGGCCGCGATCCTGACGCGAGCTGCTGGAGCGCGTGCGTGCGGTGACCATACTGATCGTTGACACGCCGGATTGGGGACCGGCCGACCTTACCACCCTGCCCTACCGGCATGTTCCGCTGGAGCGGACGTTTTCGTTTGCCGACGCGAACCGGTTGCGGGCGGGCTGATCCGGCAGATGGCGTAATCCTAAGTTTTGACCCCTCCCCCTTACCCCTCCCGCACGGGACCCTCTACGGGATGGGAGAATTTGGACCCGTTCCGGGGAAGCCCGGCAGTGTCCGGCGCGTCGGGGTTCTGGGCGCGGTGACGGAGCAGATGGTCGGCCAGGACGCAGGCCATCATCGCCTCGCCGACCGGGACGGCGCGAATGCCCACGCAGGGGTCGTGGCGGCCCTTGGTGACAATTTCCGTTTCTTCGCCGAAGCGGTTGACCGTGCGGCGGGGGGACAGGATCGAGCTGGTGGGCTTCACCGCAAACCGGGCGACGATCGGCTGGCCGCTGGAAATGCCGCCCAGGATGCCGCCGGCGTGGTTGGAGGCGAAGGAGACAATGCCGCCGGACATCCGCATTTCATCGGAATTTTCCTCGCCGGAGAGGCTGGCTGCGGCGAAACCGTCGCCGATCTCTATGCCTTTGACCGCATTGATCGACATCAGGGCGCCGGCGAGCTCGGCATCGAGCTTGGCGTAAACCGGAGCGCCGAGGCCGGGGGGCACGCCCTCGGCGACGATCTCGATGACGGCTCCCATGGATGATCCGGCCTTGCGGGCCTCGAGCAGGGCGGTTTCCCATGCCGCGGCGGCAAGCGGATCGGGGCAGAAGAAGGGGTTGTGGTCCACTTGCGTCCAGTCCCAGCGGGCGCGGTCGATGCGGTGCGGTCCCATCTGCACCAGTGCCCCCCGGATGGTGACTCCCGCGCCCAGGACCTTGCGGGCGACGCCGCCGGCGGCGACCCGCATGGCGGTCTCGCGGGCGGAGCTGCGGCCGCCGCCGCGATAGTCGCGGATGCCGTATTTCAGTTCGTAGGTCAGGTCGGCGTGGCCGGGGCGGAACTTTGCCGCTATGTCGCTGTAGTCACGGGAGCGCTGGTCCACGTTCTCGATGATCATGGCGATAGGCGTGCCGGTGGTGACGCCCTCGAACACGCCGGAAAGAATGCGGACCTGGTCGGGTTCCTGACGTTGGGTGGTGAAGCGCGACTGGCCGGGGCGGCGCCGGTCCAGCCAGGGTTGGATATCGGCTTCGGAGAGCGGAATGCGGGGCGGGCAGCCATCGACGACGCAGCCGATCGCCGGACCGTGGCTCTCGCCCCAGGTGGTGACACGAAACAGGTGCCCGAAGCTGTTGTGGCTCACCCTGTCATTCCGCGGCGCCGACGATGTCGAGGCGTCGGTCGATCCGTTCGAGGCGCGTTTCGATCCGGTTGATCCGCTCCGATTGCCGAGCAAAATCGTTGTGCAGCAGCGCGAGCTTCAGGTCGTGGATGGCCGGGTCAAGCCCGGCGATGACGGGAGGGGGAGCGGTCGCTACTGGCCGGTAGTTGGCAGTACCCCCGATCACGCGATCCAGCTTCTCATCGAGCCGACGCAAATAGACCGGGATCAGATTGTCAGGCTGGTCGCTCACGCCCCCTCCGCCACGGCGATGTCCGGCGCCTCCGGGTGCTTCATGCCGACAATATGGTAGCCGCAATCGACGTGATGCACCTCTCCGGTGACGCCGGCGGCGAGATCCGAGACGAGGTAAACCCCGGCCCCGCCGACCTCATCGGTGGTGACGTTGCGGCGCATCGGGGAATTGAGCTGGTTCCAGCGCAGGATGTAGCGGAAATCGCCGATCCCGGAGGCCGCCAGGGTCTTGATGGGGCCGGCGCTGATGGCGTTCACGCGAATGCCGGAGGCGCCCAGATCGGCGGCCAGGTAGCGCACTGAGGCTTCCAGGGCGGCCTTGGCGACGCCCATGACGTTGTAGTGGGGGGTCCATTTCTCGGCGCCGAAATAGGTCAACGTGAGCAGGCTGGCGCCGGGTCCCATCATCGGGACCGCCCGCTGGGAAACTGCGGTAAAGGAGTAACAGGAGATGTCCAGCGCCTGGAGGAAGGCGGCCCGTGGGGTATCCAGGTAGCGCCCGCGCAGATAGGCCTTGTCGGCGTAGCCGATGGCGTGGACCAGGAAGTCGAGCCGGCCCCATTGCCGGCCGATGGTCTCGAAGGCCGCATCCAAGGTGGCGTCCTCCGCCACGTCGCAGGGCATCACCAGCTCCGATCCGACGGAAGCCGCCAGGGGCCGGACCCGGCGCTCCAGCGCCTCACCCTGGAAGGTGAAGGCCAGTTCCGCCCCCTGGGCTGCGCAGGCGGCGGCGATGCCCCAGGCGAGGGAGCGTTCGTTGGCGACGCCCATGATCAGCCCACGGCGCCCTTTCAGCAGCGTGCCTTGCATCGGAAGGTCGGGCATTCGCGTTCCCCGGGGGTGTTCGTGTGAGGGTTGTGCCTGAGCGGCCCGTGGTGGCACAGGGCCTCGTTGCGCGGCAAGCACTGCCAGCTATCTTGTGGCTCATGCGCCATCCAACAGATCCGCTTGCCTGGTTCGCCGCCTGGATGGAGGAAGCGGAACGGGCCGAACCACGCGAGGCGAATGCCATGACCTTGGCAACGGCGACTGCGGACGGGCGGCCCTCCGCCAGGGCGGTGCTGCTGAAGGGCTTCGATGCGCGGGGCTTCGTATTTTACACCAACAATCAGAGCCGAAAGGCGGATGAACTCGCGGCCAATGCGCGGGCGGCGCTGCTGTTCCACTGGAAGTCGCTGGGCCGGCAGATCCGCATCGAGGGAACCGTGGAACCTGCCACCGAGGCCGAGGCAGACGCGTATTTCGCCTCGCGTCCACGGATTTCGCGGCTGGGGGCCTGGGCGTCCGACCAGTCCCGGCCCTTGGAGGAGCGGCCGCTGCTGGAGCGGCGGCTGGCGGAGGCGGAGGCGCGCTTCCCGGGGGACGACATTCCGCGGCCGCCGCACTGGTCCGGCTACCGTGTGCGGCCGGACCGGTTGGAATTCTGGCAGGACATGCCATACCGGCTGCACGACCGGACGGTGTTCACGCGGGATGCGGGCGGGGCGTGGGTCAGTGGGAAGCTTTACCCGTAGGAGCTGCTTGGCTGGACTCAATGGAGGCGGGCCACCAGTCCCATGCCCCTGGGCAAGCGTGCGTACTAGCAGCTCGGACGCCTCAGCATTTGGGTTGCGTTGGCATTTGACACGGAGGAAGAACGAGGGGGCACGGAGCGCCACCGAGTTCCGCGAGGGCGAGGATGCCGTTGCCGCCGATTTCGAGGATTATCACTGAATCGATCTGCATCCAGTAACGAAGGGGCCAGCTTGGCGCCCAAGTCATCCGGGTGAAATTCTACGGGAGGTGCGTGATCCGCATGCTCAAGATGCCCATCGCCGAGATCGCCGAGAAGTTCGGGGCGTCGCGGCAGACGCTGCACGCCATTCTGGGCGAGCGTCAGGCAATTACGCCGGAAATGGCCCTGCGTGCGGCGGAGCCGCGCGAATGACGGAGATACCACAATGAAGACGAAACATGATTGGGGCCGTCTCGACGCGATGACTGCAGAGCAGCGTCACACCGCCGCGCTCGCCGATCCCGATGCGGAGCCGCTGTCGGACGCCGACATGGACCGCATGAAGCCGACCCCGCACCTAAAGATCATCCGCCGCGCGCTCGGACTAACGCAGGAAGAATTCGCGCCGCGGTATCAAATTCCACTCGGCACCCTGCGCGATTGGGAGCAGGGCGCTAAGAAGCCGGACCAGGCGGCGCGCGCTTATCTGCGGGCGATCGCCGGCGATCCGGCCGTTGTTGAGCGCGCATTGCAGGCACCCGTCCGGCAGCCTGGGTGAAGCACGGTCCGGAAAGGCGCCCGATTGGTGATGGAAAAGCAGGCAGCCGAATGCGGGCGGTCGACGGGATTGCCGCGTGGGAGGATCGATCCCGGGCGAAGATGACCGAGATCCCGTTGCGGCGCAGTGTGGAGAGCGAGGCATGAGCGACCTCTACGAGAGCGACATCCTGAGCTGGTCGGACCGCCAGGCGGCGCTGCTCCGTCGCGTCGCCGCCGGCGAGCGCATCAACGATCAGGTTGATTGGGAAAACGTCATCGAGGAGATCGAGGCCGTGGGGCGGAGCGAGGTGAAGGCGGTGCGCTCGGCGCTGTTTCAAGCTCTGTTGCACGATCTCAAGGCCGAGGCCTGGCCGCACTCAGCCTGCGTCGACCACTGGCGGGCCGAGGCCGTGCGTGCCCGGGGCGACGCAGCCGATGACTTCACCGAGAGCATGCGCGGCAAAATCAATCTCGCGGGTATTTATCGGCGGGCGCTACGCGCCATGCCGGCAACCATTGACGGCCAGCTGTCTCTGCCGGTGACTGCGGAATGCCCGGTGACGCTGGACGAAATGATCGCGGAGCCGCCGGATGCTGCCGCTTGAAGTCTGACGGGACAGCAAGAGCAGCAAACGTACGATTTGTGGTGGGCTGAGCAGAAAATTGCCCAGGAGCCGGCGCGCATTCCGACGCTTGCTGAGGCTGACGATTGTGCTTCTGCGGGCCGCGGCGGCCGGAGTCGTGGAGGCCGGGTTGATCCCTGGATCGGGAACGAGAGGGAGTGGTTGCGTGAAGCGTGGCTCGGTGCCACCGATGGAGAACTAAGTGTCGGCTCCGGCCTGTCAGACCGAAACGGCGGCCTTTTTGCGCGAGCTGGCGGACGCGGACCCTATCGAGACGCATATCTCGCTGGTTTTCCTGGGCACGGATACGGTCTGGAAGCTGAAGAAGGGCGTCAGGCTGTCGTTCCTGGATTTCACCGAGACAGAGACCCGCCGGCGGCTGGCAAAGCGGGAGCTGGAGCTGAACGGACCGGCCGCACCCGGGCTGTATCGCGACGTGGTTGCGGTGGTTCGTCAGCGCGACGGCGGACTTGCCCTGGGAGATCCGGACCTGGGAGACCCGGCCCCATGGCAGACGGCGGTGGACTGGGTCCTGCGCATGTCGCGCGTGCCGGAAGCGGACATGCTCGACGTGCGGGCGGCGGGAACCGGTCTGGACACGGGACTGCTGGATCAGCTCGCGGACGCCGTGGCGGCATATCATGCCGGCGCGCCGGTTCTGCGGCCGGATGTGGTCGGTGCCATGCGATCGGTCATCGCCGGGAATGTGCAGGCCGCCCGGGAGGCGGGGCTGCCGGAGGCGACGCTGCGGGAATGGCACGGCGGAATTCGCGCGGCGCTGGACGCGGCCTCGGGCCGGCTGCGTGACCGGGCGGAGGCCGGCCTGGTTCGCCGTGGTCATGGCGATCTGCATCTGGGCAATCTGTGCATCTGGCAGGGCCGGCCGGTGCCGTTCGACGCGTTGGAGTTCGACGAGGCGCTGGCGACGATCGATGTCGGCTACGACCTGGCGTTTCTGCTGATGGATCTGGACCTCCGGGTGGACCGGGCGGCGGCCAACCGGGTGATGAACCGGTATATCGGCCGGACCGGAGATGCGGGACTTACGGCTTTGCTGCCGCTGTTCATGTCGCTGCGCGCGATGGTGCTGGCCCATGTGCGCCAGCGGCGGGGCGACCGCGCCGGATCGGCGCGGTATCTGGAGGCGGCCGGGCGATATCTTCAGCCGGTGCCGGCGGTTGCGGCCGCGATTGCCGGGCTGCAGGGCAGCGGCAAGTCCACGCTGGCGCGGGCGCTTGCGCCGGCGGTGGGGCGAGCGCCTGGGGCACTGATCCTGCGCAGCGATGAAATCCGCAAGCGCCGCAACGGGCTCGCCCCGGAAGACCGCCTGCCGAGGAGCGCTTACACCGAGGCGGAGAGCATGGCGGTCTTCGCGACGCTGGCCGGTGGCCTGCATGATGCGGCCTCGGGCGGGCATTCGGTGATCGCCGATGCGACGTTCATCGACCCGGCGCACCGAAGTGCGGTCGCGCGGGCCGCTCATGAGGCGGGGGTTCCGTTCCTGGGCATCTGGCTGGATGTTCCGATGGGGGTACTGGAGGGGCGTATCGCGGCGCGCCGACACGATGCCTCCGACGCGACAGTTGCCGTGCTGCGGGCGGCGGCGAAATCGAAGACCATCCCGCCGCGCAGGTGGAGGATTATCAAGGCGGTGGATTACAATGCCGCTCTCGCGGAGATCAGGGGAGCCGTGATAGAATTGCAAACCAGACCCGCGAATTGAAGGAGGCAGATAATGGCCATTCGCAAGCTGCTGCTGCCCCTGACCGGCACCGCAGCCGGAGAGGCGGCTTTGCACACGGCTTTGATGATTGCGCGCAACTGGAACGCCCACCTGCTGGCGCTGCATGTGCGCGTCGATAGCCGGGACGTGGCGCCCCTGGCCGGAGAAGGCCTGTCCGGCGCGATGATCGAGGAGATGATGACGGCTACGGAGCGAGAGAGCAGCGAGCGTGCCCACGCGGTGCACGCGATGTTCGACCGTTTTGTCACGGAGCAGGAGGTCGTGCTGGGGGAACCTTATGGGGGTTTTGAGGGGGCTACGGCGAGTTTTGCTGCGGTGACGGGCCGTGAGGAGGATCTGGTCGCACAGCAAGCCAGGCTGGCCGACCTGACGGTGGTTCCGCATCCGGAGGCGGGCGAGGATGTGTCATCCTCGGATGCCTTGCATGCCGTGCTGTTCGATTCCGGGCGGCCGGTGCTGATTTCGCCGCAACGGCCACGGCCTTCGATCGGCACGAGAGTGTGCCTGGGGTGGAACGGCACCGCCGAATCCGCCTCGGCGGTGGCGGCGGCCCTGCCGTGGCTGGAGCGGGCGGAAGCAGTGCGGATACTGTCTGCCGATGGGTATCAGCGGCGCGGTCCGGCTGCTCCGGAGCTGGCGGCCTATCTGGCGCTGCATGGGGTGCATGCGGATATCAAGATGTTCCAGGCGGTGGGAGGGGTCGTGGGTGCGGGGTTGCTCGCCGCGGCGCGGGAGTTCGGCTGCGATCTGCTGGCGATGGGGGCCTATTCCCATTCCAGGCTGCGGCAGCTCATTCTGGGCGGCGTCACCCGGCACATCTTGGAGCATTCCGATCTGCCGGTCATGATGAACCGCTAGTGTCCCGGATCGGAAGTTCCCCATTGTGGGATAGCGACCGATCCGGGACACTAGCCCTTGTTTTTAGTGGCCTGCTTATCCCCTCCGTCCGCCGCAGAGTGCGGCGAACTTCGGGGGCAGGACACAAGCGAGCGAGTAACGGTCGTGACGACAGAACCTGCCGGCGCCGGATCGCCGGTCAATGAAGCGCTGCGCGCCTATGTGAAGCTGTTCCGGGCGGGGAAGGCGATCGTGGCCCGGCTGGAGCCGGGTGCGACCGAAGCCGGCCTGACGCTGACCCAGGTGGGGGTGCTGGAAGCTATTCTGCACAAGGGGCCGCTGACGCAGCGGGAGCTTGGCCGCAAGGTGCTGACCAGCGCGGGCAACATGACCGACGTTATCGACAAGCTGGAGGCACGGGGGCTGGTGGCGCGGAGCCGGCAGCCCGGGGACCGGCGGGCTGTGCGGGTAGAACTGACCAATGCAGGGCGGGAGACGATCACCGGCTTCTTCCCGGTTCACGCAAGAAACATCACGCTGGCCATGAGCGGGCTGAGCGAGGAAGAGCTGCAACTGCTCGGCGGCCTGCTGCGCAAGCTGGGGCATGCGGCTGCTGCCGAGGGAGAAACGTCCTGAAACGCCTGCTCTGGCCGGCCTGCGCCTGTCTTGCCATCCTGGCGACGGGCGCCCTGGCTGCCGAAGTCACGCCTGAGGGGGCTGCTCGCCTCGCTGCCGGGCTGCGGGGCTGGATCGACACGATGCTGGGCGCGACGGCGCCGGACCTGCCGCTGCGGGCGGAGGTGGCCGGCGACCATTACCGCGTGACGATCCCGCTGGTCGGGCTGGTCGCGAAAGGCGCCGAGCCGGCCATAACCGCAGACGTCCGGGAGGAGCCAGATGGGCGCTGGCGACTGGATGATGCGCGCCTGCCGGGCGCATTCGGGTTCAGTTCGAAGGGCACCTCAACGGAGGTGACGATCGGACGCCAGCACATGACGGGGGTGATCGACCCCTCGTTGAGCAGTTCATCAATCATCAAATCCGAGATGGAGGACATCCGGACGACAGGAACCGGCCCGGTGCAAAGCTCGGAGCAGCGGATCGCGCGCGCGGTGATTGACGCGACCCTGACGCCCGGCTCTGACGGGCTTTTGGATGTGACGGAGCGAAGCACGCTGGAGGGGTGGCACTCCGGGGCCATAGGCAAGGGAGGCATCGCCGCAGGGACGGGCATCCGGCATGCCGAGGCCGAGGCGGAGATGAAGGGCATCGCCCCGGATCGCGCTGCGCCGGCGATCCAGGCGCTGGTGGCGCTGTTTCTGGCGTTGCCTGATGCGAAGCCGGGTGAGACCTCGCCGGTGGTGACCAGCGGGATGCAGGACGCGCTGGCTCGGTTGGTCCATGCCAGCCGGGGCCTGGCCGGATCATTCCGGATGAGCGAGTCGCTGGAGGGCTTGCAACTGGAGCTGGCCGGAATCGGGCGGGCCTCGGCCGAGCGGACGCGCCTGGGGCTGGGCGCGCGGGCGGAAGACGGATTGCTGCGGGCCTGGCTGGATATCGGGATGGATGGGCTAAGCCTGGGCGCGCTGCCTCCGGGCGTATCATCCCTTGTGCCGCGGCGGATTTCGCTGCGCCCGGCCGTATCGGGCGTGCCGGTGGATGCGCTGGAGGGCGTTCTGTCCGGCGGCACGGGGCAGGATCAGGCGCAGAGCCTGGAGGCGCTGTTCGCCAGGGGCGGGCTGACGATCAGCATCGACGATCTGAGTTTCGCCATCGGGCCGGCGGCGTTTTCCGGGGCGGGGAGCCTGCTTTTGCTGTCGCCGGGCGAGCAGGAGGGCCAGGCGCGGATTACGGCGACGGGATTCGAGGACCTGGTCCAGCAGGCGCAGAACGATCCGGCCCTGGCGGACGCGGCCCCGGTGCTGACGTTTGTGAACGGACTTGCGAAGCACGATGGCGGCCAGTCGATCTGGACGGTGAATGCCACGAAGGACGGGCATGTGCTGGTGAACGGGGTGGATGTGTTCTCGCTGGGGGGGGCTTTCGGGGGGCGGTAGGCGTTCTTATTTCTGGGGTGTTCTGAGGCGCAGTCTCTGCTGTCTCGATTTTGGAATGGGGGCGCGGCGGGCGGCGCGAAGTGTACCAACCGGCCTTTTTTGGGTTGCCCTTTGGTACCAAAGCCGGTTTTCGGTGGGGCTGCTTCGTACCAACCCCCGATTTTGGGCTTGCCGTTTGGTACCAAAGGCCGGATTCCGGGATCTCGGTTGGTACGTTCCTGCGCGTCTTTTTAAGGCGGCGTCGCGAGATTTGGTTTGTTGTGTCGAAACCCGAGTGGACCCAGCGGGATGGCCCGGTCAGGGCGTGTTGCGCTGCAGCTCCCCTGAGCGGACGCTGGCGATGGCGTTTTCCAGGATGTTGACGATCGCCTCGTCGGTCATGCTGCTGGAGAGCAGTGCGAGTGCGCCGCCGAGCAGGGCCGAGGCCATGGCGAGCTCGCCAATGTTCTGGCCGGCCATGTACTCGATGGCTTTGTCGATCACGGCACCGGCGTGAGAGAGCTCTGCCGGGGGCGGATCGGGAAAATCGTTATCGATTGCAATCATATCATCAATCCTTCTGTTCGGGCCACTGTGTCGGGTTCGGCCTCCTCCTGTTCCAGGACCTGCAATGCCCACATGCGGGCGTAGAGTCCGCCGTTTTGCAGCAGCCGGAAGTGGGTGCCGCGCTCGGCCACGCGGCCGTCCTGCAGCACGATGATTTCATCTGCATCCACCACGGTCGAGAGGCGATGCGCGATTACCAGTGTGGTGCGGTTGCGCGCAACCGCCCTCAGAGCCGCCTGAATCCCCTGCTCTGTTCTGGTGTCAAGCGCGCTGGTTGCCTCATCCAGGATCAGGATGCGCGGGTCCTTGAGGATAGTGCGGGCAATGGCGACGCGCTGCTTCTCTCCGCCGGATAGTTTCAATCCGCGTTCACCGACTCTGGTGTTGTAGCCGTCAGGCAGCCGCAGCACGAAATCGTGCACCTGTGCCATCCGGGCGGCATGTTCTATCTCGTCCTGCGAGGCACCCGGGCGGCCGTAGGCGATGTTGTAACGGATGGTATCGTTGAACAGCACGGTATCCTGCGGAACGACCCCGATTGCCGCGCGCAGGCTTGCCTGCTTCACGTCGCGGATGTCCTGCCCGTCGATAACGATGCGGCCGCCGGTGACATCGTAGAAGCGGAACAGCAGCTTACTGATGGTGGATTTGCCTGCGCCGGTCGGGCCGACGATCGCGAGCTTGGCACCGGCGGGTACGGTGAAGTCCACCCGTTTGAGGATTTCGTGGTCGGGGCGATAACCGAAGCGGACGTTTTCGAACCGCACTTCGCCGGCGGCGCCATCGGCGAGTTGCGTGGCCAGAGCGCGCGCGCCGGGACGATCGGCGACTTCGGGCGCGACGTTCAGCAAAGAGAACATTTGCTCCATGTCAACCAGGCCCTGCTTGACCTCCCGATAGACGAAGCCGAGGAAGTTCAGCGGCTGGTAGAGTTGCATGAGGTAGGTGTTCACCAGCACGAATTTTCCGACGGTCATGGCTCCGCTGCGCACGCCCTCGGCGGCGAGCAGCATGATGGCGGCGAGGCCGGCGGCGATGATCGCTGCCTGGCCGAGGTTGAGCATGTTGAGCGAGACTTGGCTTTTGACCGCGGCGCGTTCGTAACGGGCGAGCGCGACATCGAAGCGCGCTGCCTCATGGGCTTCGTTGCCGAAATATTTGACGGTTTCGTAGTTGAGCAGAGAATTGACGGATTTGGTGCGCGCGTCGTTGTCGTTTTCGTTCATGGTGCGGCGGATGCGCACGCGGACGTTGGTGAAGCCGAGGGTGAAGCCGAGATATGCGCTGACGGCGGCGAAGGTGAGCAGGGCGAAGCGCCAGTCGAACATGGCCCAGAGAATGCCGGTGACCATTGCCATTTCGATGATGGTGGGCACGACGTTGAAGACGGCGAGGCGCAGGACCGACTGGATGCCCTGGGTGCCGCGGTCGATGATTCGCGAAAGACCGCCGGTCTGACGATCGAGGTGAAAGCGCAGCGAGAGGCTGTGGAGATGCTGGAAGACCTGGAGGGCAATTTTTCTGGCGGCGCGCTGCTGGACGGCGGCGAAGACCGCGTCGCGGAGCTCGCCGAAGCCCTGGGAGGCGATGCGCAACAGGCCGTAGCTGATGATCAGCGCGGCGGGGATGACGATGACGGCGGCATGGCCCTTGGGCGAGAGGGCGTCGACTGCTCGTCCGTAGACGATGGGCACATAGACGGTGGCGCCCTTGGCCAAAACGAGGAACAAGGTGGCAGCGACGACGCGGACCCGCGCCCACGGATCGTTGCGGGGCCAGAGATAGGGCAGCAGCGACCTGGTCGTCTGAAGCGTGTGGCGCGGCCGGGTTTGCGGAATTGGCGCGGGAGTAGCCGGCGGAATTGCCGCGGCAGCAGGAGCAGGCATGATGAGTGATGTAGCGTCGGCGGAGAAGGAAGGAAGGGGAAACAGCCCGTTCATGCGCCACGTGTTGGCCTGCCGCAACGCTCGGCTGCCGGGCGAGCGGCTGGCTTTTTACCTGGGAGCGCATCACGTCGGCTGGGTGCGGCCGGAATTTGCCTCGGTTCTGGCGGGCGAGCGTGGAATTGTCTGCGATGAGCGCGGGGTGTGCCTTGCCGATCCGGCGGCGCTTCCGGGGCTGGCGCGGCGGATGGCCGATCGCGGCGTGCTGCGGTGGCGGGGGGAAGCGTTCGACGTGCGCGAGCATATCGACGGGCCGGTGCTGACGCAGATCGACCGGGGCGGGCTGCCGGGGTTCGGGATCGAGGCGATCGGGGTGCATTTGAACGGGATTGTGGAGAAGCCGGACGGTGTGTGGGTTTGGGTGGCGCGGCGGTCGCCGCACAAATCGCTCGATCCGGGCAAGCTGGACCATATCGTTGCGGGTGGGGTTCCTTCCGGGCTGACGCCGGAGGAGACGCTGGTGAAGGAGGCGGAGGAGGAGGCGTCGATTCCTGCGAGCCTTGCCGGTGCGGCGGTGCGCATGGGGGCGATAAGCTACGCGATGGAGCGAGCGGAGGGGCTGCGGCGCGACACGGTGCTTTGCTACGACCTGGCGCTGCCGGCAGGGTTCCGCCCGATACCCGGGGACGATGAGGTGGCGGATTTCGAGCTATGGCCGATCCGGCGGGTTGCGGAGGCGGTGGCCGGGACCGATAATTTCAAATTCAACGTCAATCTGGTGCTTATTGACCTGTTGATCCGGCGCGGGGTGATAAGCGGGGCGGAGGCGGCGGAGCTGCGGGCGGCGCTGGATGAGAGGCCGCCGGGGCGAGGGTGACTTGTCCCGGCGGTGTCGTGATTTACTGGTTGCCGTACTGGCCGTTCTGATACTGGCCACTCTGATATTGGCCGTACTGATTGTTGTTTTGGCGCGACTGGTTCATGTCGCCGCTGTAAGGCCCGTTCGGGTGAGCGTACTGGTTTGCCAGGCCTCCCTGGGTGGTGCGGGTGCCGGATGGGCCGCTGCCCGGGTAACTGCTGTTCTGATCGTTGTTACCCTGGCGGTTGGAGGCGCCGAATTGGCGGTTCTGGAAGTTACTGTTCTGGCCATTGTAGTTGCCGTACTCGCCGCCTTGCTGATTGTTGCCCTGGGTGTTGCCCTGGGTGTTGTAGGCGCCGAACTGGCGGTTCTGATAGTTGCCGTTCTGGCCGTTATAGCCGCTGTATTGGCCCCCTTGCTGATTGTTACCCTGGGTGTTGTAGGCGCCGAACTGGCCGCCCTGATAGTTGCCGTTCTGGCCGTTATAGCCGCTGCCGTTCTGGCCGTTATAGCCGCTGTATTGGCCCCCTTGCTGATGGTTGCCCTGGGTGTTGGCGCCGAACTGGCCGCCCTGATAGTTGCCGTTCTGGCCGTTATAGCCGCTGTACTGGCCCTCCTGCTGATTGTTGCCCTGGGTGTTGGTGCTGAACTGGCCGCCCTGATAGTTGCCGTTCTGGCCGTTATAGCCGCTGTACTGGGCCTCCTGCTGATTGTTGCCCTGGGTGTTGGTGCCGAACTGGCCGCCCTGATAGTTGCCGTTCTGGCCGTTATAGCCGCTGTATTGGTCGCCTTGCTGATTGTTGCCTTGGGTATTGTAGGCGCCAAACTGGCGGTTTTGTTGATTGTTGTTGCTTCCACTAGAGCCGCTGTACTCGCCCGTGTACTGGCCCGCTTGCTGATTATTGCTCTGCGGGTTGTAGGCACCGAACTGGCCGCCCTGATAATTGCCGTTCTGACCGTTTCCGTATTGCCCGTTCCCGTATTGCCCGTATTGGCCGCCGTAAGCGGGACCCTGATTGTAGCTGTTGCCGTAACCTGAGTTGCTTCCGTACTGGCTGTTTCCGAACTGGCCGTTCTGATTATAGCCATACTGGGAATTCGGGGTGTTGGAACCCTGGTTGCCGGTGTTTCCAAACCGGCTATTATTACCGCCCTGGTTCCACTGATTCCCGTAGCTGGATTGCTGATTGCTGCCGTAGGCCTGAGAGTTCCCATAGGGGATGTTCCCACGGAACTGCGCCTGCTGGTTCCCGCCGTTGCCCTGGAACATCCCCTGGTATGTCCCTTGGGGCATCATGCCGTAGTTGTTGGGCTGGCTGGTGGCCTGCCTATCCTGGGTCTGACTGCGATACGCGCGGGCAAACGCGTTGTCGAGCGGAGAGGATGCGCCGCCTTGGTTGCTTCCGAAGTCACGGGCCTCGGGGCCCTGCCCGGAATAGCCGCCAGCAGATGCTGAGCTGCCAGTTTGCGAGGCTGCTGAACTGCCGGTCGAACCGGAGGTGGCCGCCTGCGCGGGTTTCGCGGCCTTTGTGGTGCTGGCGGCCGAACTGGCGTTCGGCGTCGCGCTCTGGTCTGTCGTGGTGGCGGTTTTGCCGGTGGTCGCGGTCGCTGACGTTCCCGCCGCTAGTGCCGGCGAGGCCGCCAGGGCCATTGCACATGCTGCCCCCAGCAGAAGATTGGTGGTCCTTGGACTCGGCATGAGGCGCTCTCCCTGTTGTAGTCTGCCTGTCGGGGGAAACGCGGGCGAGGGATCAACGTTTCGTGGACTGGGCGGGGTTTTGCTGGCCGGACCGCACGGCGCTTTCGTCAGGCCCGTCCCACAAGGGGCCCGCAAGGGGCGGGGTCTAATCCTTCGCGGTCTTGCGGCCCTTCACCCACCATTTAACGGGTTTTGCGGCCACCTTGGAATGCGACCGCTTCGGTGGGGACCGATCCGGTTGCCTGGTTTTTTGCTTGAGGGGGGCTGGTTGCTTAAGCGGGGGCGGTGACGCCTGGCGACTTGCGGGCCGGCGGGGTGCCTTCGTTTTGCGTGGTGCGGGCTGGTTCGATGACGCGATTTCGGCCTGCAACGCCTCGATCCGCTGACGCGCCTCGTGCTCTGCGGCAGCGGCATCTTCCGCGCGCCGGCGTTCCGCGGCGGCAGACGCCTGCGCTTCCCGCGCGGCGATTTCCGCGTGTGCGAGCCTGGTCTGGAGGTCGCGGATTGTTGTCTGCGCCTCGGCGAGGGCGCGTTCGGCGGCTTCCCGCGCGTGGCGCTCGGCTTCCAGACGCTCCGTGTCCTCGCTGGAGGTCCGCCGGCCGGTGGGGGGAAGAACGGTAACCGGCACCTCACCTTCGGAGACGAACCGGCGCTTGTGGCGATGCGGATCGAGGTGAGTGCGGGGCGCGTCCAGCGGCGGGCGGTGCGGCTGGGGCGGCGAGTTCGTTCGAAAGGCCGAGGGCACGGCGCATTTTCTCTTCAGCCTCGTCTGCCTCGCGTAGCCGCAGAGTGCCCGGAGAAGTCAAATCGTCTGTCAAAATGAACCCCTATGAAGCAGCGTCAATTTAGTAAACGAGCACGAGTTGGCTGACGGTGGTCCGCTCGTCTGGCTTTTCGCGGGAATGACGGGAAATTGCTAGTATCGGCTTTCTCTGAAAGCCGATACGTCGCTTGGTGTCCGAGTATCCGATTCACGCGACGAAGCGTGCGCGCCTCGCGACCCACGCCTCTCTGCGATCGGATAGTATCGGCTTTCTCTGAAAGCCGATACGTCGCTTGGTGTCCGAGTATCCGATTCACGCGACGAAGCGTGCGCGCCTCGCGACCCACGCCTCTCTGCGATCGGATAGTATCGGCTTTCTCTGAAAGCCGATACGTCGCTTGGTGTCCGAGTATCCGATTCACGCGACGAAGCGTGCGCGCCTCGCGACTTACGCTTCTCTGCGATCGGATACTAGTATCGACTTTCCCTGAAAGCCGATACTTCGCTTGGTGTCCGAGTATCCGATTTACGCGACGAAGCGTGCGCGCCTCGCGACCCACGCCTCTCTGCGATCGGATAGTATCGGCTTTCTCTGAAAGCTGATACGTCGCTTGGTGTCCGAGTATCCGATTCACGCGACGAAGCGTGCGCGCCTCGCGACCCACGCCTCTCTGCGATCGGATACTAATATCGACTTTCCCTGAAAGCCGATACGTCGCTTGGTGTCCGAGTATCCGATTCACGCGACGAAGCGTGCGCGCTTCGCGACTCACGCTTCTCTGCGATCGGATACTAGTGTCCTGCCCCCGAAGTTCGCCGCACTCTGCGGCGGACGAAGGGGATAAGCAGGCCACAGAAAACACCAAGCGAGCGTGCCGAATTGGTCGCCAATCCACGATGGCGAACTTCCGATTCGGGACACTAGTGCCCCGCATGCGCGCCGGAAAAATCGGGTGCCTGCAATCCGGATCCTTTGAGATGGCGAACCAGATCAGCCTTGAGACGTTCCAGTCCCTCGCTGCTGGTTGCTTCGGCGCGGGCCACCAGCACGGCCTGGGTGTTGGATGCACGGAGCAGCCACCATCCATCGTCTGTCAGCACCCGCACACCGTCGATCTCGGCAACTTTGGCACCCTCCTGCCGCAGACGCCGGGCGATTTCCTCAACCACCTGGAACTTCCTGCTCTCGTCGCAGTCGAATTGCAGCTCCGGCGTGTTGACCACATTGGGCAGCTGCTCCCGCATCGCTGAAAGTTTTGTGTCCATCCGCGCCACGATCCCGAGGACCCGCACGGCGGCATAGAGTGCGTCATCGAATCCGTACCATCGGTCGGCGAAGAATATATGCCCGGACATCTCGCCCGCAAGCGGTGCGCCGGTTTCCGCCATCTTGGCCTTGATGAGACTGTGACCGGATTTGTACATGACGGGGGCGCCGCCGGCGCGCGCCACTTCGTCGAACAAGACCTGGCTTGCCTTTACGTCGGCGATTATGGTTGCGCCGGGAAGTTTTTTCAGCACGTCGCGCGCGAGCAGGATCAGCAGGTGATCGCCGAACAGGATGTGCCCGGAATCATCGACCAGGCCGATCCGGTCGGCGTCGCCGTCGAATGCGACGCCTACATCGGCGCGACGGCGCAGCACCTCGGCCTGCAGCTGCTCGAGATTCTTGGGAACGGTCGGATCGGGGTGATGCGCCGGGAAGCGGCCGTCGATTTCAGCGTTGAGGACGATGTGCTCGCCGGGCAGGGCGCCGACAAGCCGAGTGAGAATCTCACCGGCCGCGCCGTTGCCGTTGTCCCATACGACTTTGAGCTTGTGGTCGCCGCCGTCCCAGTCCGACAGGAGGCGGGCCACGTATTCGGACCTGACGTCGATCGACTGGTCGGAGCCCGCAGCTTCGGGCACCACATCGCCGGCGCCGAGCTTGTCGCCGAGTTCGCGGACCTGTTCGCCGTAGAACGGCTTGCGCCCGAGCATCATCTTGAAGCCGTTGTAGTCGGGCGGATTGTGGCTGCCGGTGACCATCATCGCGCCGTCTGTCTTCAGCGTGAACGCGGCATAGTAAAGCATCGGGGTCGGGCCGCGCCCGACGCGCAGCACTTCCAGACCCGACGCTTTCAGGCCGGCGACAAGAGAGGCTTCGAGTTCGGGGCTGGACAGGCGCCCGTCGTAGCCGACTGCGACGGTTTTCCCATCATGGCGTGCGACCTCGCTGCCGAAGCCGCGGCCGACGGCAAAAGCATCCGCGGGATGAAGAGTGCGTCCGACAATGCCGCGGATGTCGTATTCGCGAAGCACGGTCGGATCGAGCCGGTGACTGAAGGGCATGATGATTGTCTCCGGCTAGTCGCGATACTGCTGCAGGAAGCCACGCACCGCGGGTCCAAGGTCGGGGCGTTTGAGCGCGAAGGCAATCTGCGCCTCGAGGAAGCCGGCCTTGTCGCCGCAGTCGAATCGTTTACCCTCATATCGGAGGCCGTGAAAAGGCTGGCGTCCGATCAGGCGCGACATGCCGTCGGTCAGCTGCACCTCGCCGCCGGCGCCGCGTTCCGTGCGCGCCAGCTCCGGGATGACTTCAGGCATCAGGACGTAGCGCCCGATGATAGAAAGGGTTGAGGGTGCCACGTCAGGTTCGGGCTTTTCGACGAGGCCGCGCACTTCGACCAACCGGCCGTCTTCTCGCCCGGTCTTCAGGATGCCGTAGCGATTTGTGTGTTCGCGCGGCACGTCCACGACGGCGAGGATGTTGCCGCCGGTCTGCTCGTACGCTTCGGCAAGCTGCTGGAGGCAGGGTTTTTCCGACAGGATCAGGTCGTCACAGAGCATGACGGCGAAGGGGTCGTTGCCGGTGAACGCGCGGGCGCACCAGATGGCGTGGCCCAGTCCGAGCGGCACCTGCTGGCGCACAGTTACCAATGAGCCTGGTTCGACCTGGGTGGGTTTGAGCAGCGCCAGAGCCTCCTGCTTGTCGCGTTCGCGCAGCGTTGCTTCCAGCTCGAAGGCGATGTCGAAGTGTTCGACGAGCGCGGTTTTTCCGCGTCCGGTCACCATGCAGAACTGTTCGATGCCGGCAGCGCGGGCTTCCTCGATCGCGTATTGGATGAGTGGCTTGTCGACGACCGGCAGCATCTCCTTGGCGATAGCCTTGGTGGCCGGGAGGAACCGCGTTCCGAGTTCCTGCGACCGGAAGTACAGCCTTCCTAAGTTTCTTCATGTCGGCTTCTGGCTCCAGGAAACGCTGGGATCGGAAGTAGCATCACGTGAATGGAGCGCAAAGGTGGCGTTTCCGGGCCGGATCATGCGCACCTTTGCGTCAGCGAGGCTGGCATTCAGAACGGTGGTGATTGAGATGGCCGGGTCAAGCCTGGCCATGACGATGCGGGGCAAGCCCGGCCATGACGGATGAGGGTCAAGCACGGGGATGACGAGGAGGATCAGGCCTGGCCGTGACGAGGAAGCGCGATGAGCGGCCGCGCTGGACAAAGGCGGAGACGGGCCATGAAATGCCCGCGCATTGCCGTAGCCGGTGTCGGAAGGAAACGTCATGGCGCTGCGAATTGGTGTCGCTGGAATCACTGGCCGCATGGGAAGGCTGCTGGCGGAGGAAATCCCGGCCGCCGGCGCGGTGCTGGCGGGCGGCATTTCGCGGCCGGGCACGACGAGCAACGGGGAGGCTGCGAGCGAGCGGTCTGACGGCATCGCGGAGCTGGCGGAAGCCTCGGATGTCGTTGTGGATTTCACCAGCGCGGCTACGGTCCGGCGTCATGCGGCGGCGCTTGCAGCGGCCGGTAAGCCGTGGGTGCTCGGCACGTCGGGCCTGTCCGATGCCGATGAAGCGGCGGTGAACGACGCGGCGCGGCACATTGCGGTGGTGTATGCGGCCAATTTCTCCGCCGGTGTCACACTGGTGCTGGCGCTGGCGGAGCGGATGGCCGCCACCCTTCCGCCGAATACTTATGATGCGGAAATACTGGAGATGCATCACCGGCAGAAGGTGGATGCCCCCTCCGGCACAGCGATAGGGATCGGCCGGGCGGTCGCGAAGGGGCGCGGCACAACCTTGAATGACGTGATGGAGAGCGGGCGCCATGGTCACAGCGGGGCGCGCAAGCCGGGCGCCATCGGGTTTGCCGCCCTGCGGGGCGGGCAGGTGGTGGGGGAGCACACACTGATCTTCGCCTCTGCCACCGAGCACATCACGCTGACTTACCGCGCGTTCGACCGCCGCAGCTTCGCCGCGGGGGCGGTGCGTGCCGCCGTGTGGGCGGCAGGCCGGCCTCCGGGGCTGTATGGCATGGCTGATGTATTGGGGCTTGGCTGACGCTTATTCTTGACCCCTCCAACCGTTTCCGTCATGTCACCGCCGCCCGGCATCGAGCCGAGTGCAGCGGCCCGGCTTCAGTCCTGCCGCGACAAGAGGAGTAATCCATGCGCGACGAGGGCGAGTTCCTGTTCACGTCCGAATCTGTGTCGGAGGGCCACCCGGACAAGGTAGCCGACCGGCTGAGCGACACGGTGCTGGACGCGTTCCTCACGGCCGATCCGTATTCGCGCGTCGCCTGCGAAACCCTGGTCACCACGAACCGCGTGGTGCTGGCCGGCGAGACGCGTGGCCCGGACGCGGTCACGACGGGGCTGCTGGAACATCTCTGCCGCATGGCGATTTACGACATCGGCTACGATCAGCCCGGTTTCAGCTGGAAGCACGCCCGGATCGATTGCCATCTGCATTCGCAGTCCGCCGACATCGCGCAGGGGGTTGATGCCGCCGGCAACAAGGACGAGGGCGCCGGGGACCAGGGCATCATGTTCGGCTATGCATGTCGGGAGACCGAGGGCCTGATGCCGGCGCCGCTGTATTACGCCCATCTGATCCTGCGGCGGATCAGCGAGCTGCGGCGCATCCGCGACAAGTCGGTGGCCGGGCTGCTGCCGGACGCCAAGAGCCAGGTGACGCTGCGATACGTGGACGGCAAGCCGGTGCAGGCGACCAGCGTGGTTGTTTCGACCCAGCATGAGGAGCACCTGGAGCAGAGCGACATCAAGCGGCTGCTCTGGCCGCTGGTGGAGTTGACCCTGCCGCGTGGGTGGATGCCGCCGGAGCGGGAGTTCTACATCAACCCGACCGGGAAGTTCGTTATCGGCGGCCCGGATGGGGATTGCGGCCTGACGGGGCGGAAGATCATCGTCGACACGTATGGCGGCGCCGCACCGCATGGGGGCGGGGCGTTCAGCGGCAAGGACCCGACGAAGGTGGACCGGTCGGCCGCCTATGCCTGCCGGTATCTGGCGAAGAATGTGGTGGCAGCGGGGCTGGCGGACCGTTGCACGCTGCAGGTGAGCTACGCGATCGGCATTTCGCACCCGCTGTCGGTCTATGTGGATCTGCAAGGCACCGGCCGGGACGTGGACGAGGCGAAGCTGGAGCGGGTGCTTCGCGAGGTGGTCAATCTGTCCCCGCGGGGGATCAGGGAGCATCTGCATCTGAACCGGCCGATCTATGCGCCGACCTCGGCGTACGGGCATTTCGGCCGCGAGCCGGACCCAGAGACCGGGAGCTTCTCGTGGGAGAAGACCGATCTGGTCCCGGCGCTGCGGTCCGCTTTCGGTTGAGTGTGTACGAATAGAGAGAGCCTTAAGTTTTGACCCCTCCCCCTCCCGCAAATGGAGGGGGCGTCCTCCGCCGGACCGGCTATACGGCCGAGGGCGAGGGCATAAGCTGCGCGCCCGGCAGATCCTGCTGCTCGAGGCCACACTGCCGCGCATTGCTTTTGCCGAGGCGGCGGCGGCCGATCCCCGATCGGGGTTTGCGGCGCCGGTTGACGAGGTCTGGCTGGAGGTGGGCTTCGGCAGTGGCGAACACGCGCTGGCGCAAGTTCGGGCGAACGAGCGGGCCGGGCTGATCGCCTGCGAGGTGTTCGAGAACGGCATCTGCTCCTTGCTGTCGCGGCTGGTTCCGGAGGGGCGGGAGGTGGATGCTCCGTTGCCGGGGAACCTTCGCGTCTGGGCGGCGGACGCCCGCAGGCTGATGACGCTGCTTCCCTCCGGCTCGATAAGCCGGCTGTTCCTGCTGTTTCCGGACCCGTGGCCGAAGGCGCGGCACGCCAAGCGGCGCTTTGTGCATCCTGCGCTCGTGCCCGAGGTGGCGCGGTTACTGCGGCCGGGCGCCGAGTGGCGCATCGCGAGCGACGATCCGACCTACCGGGCGTGGGTCAGCGTGATCATGGCGGAACAGGAGAGCTTCTGGCCGGCCTCGCCGGCGACGGTCCGGCCACCTGACTGGCCGCAGACCAGGTATGAGGCCAAAGCGGAACGCGAGGGGCGGGCGGTTTTTTATTGGGTGTTTGTGCGCCGGAGCGCCGCCGGGGCTCGGGATTGAGTTCGCGAATTCTGGGATAGACTGTGGGAATGCATCAACCGATACGGCATTTCTGCAGGTTGGAAACCGCCATTTAGCTTGTTCTGCTTGCCAGTATCCGCTGGAGGATTAGTTTTGCAGATGGCGACCCAAGCCTGGCGGAGCAGTTCTGCCGGGCCGGCGCTAGAACAGACCTCGCAGGGGGAAGTGAAAATGGCCTCTCGAACGATAACGACTATGGCGGTCGCGGCCGTTGCATTGGCCGTCAACGGCGGCGCGGTGCTGGCGCAAGGCACCGGCAATAACGCGCCGATGCCGCCTGTTCCGCACCACAAAGTCACGCCGTCACACATGATGCAGCATCCGCGGTCGGTTCCCGAGCCGTCGGTGACGGATCAGCTCAACGCTATGAGCCTGAGCGCGGCGCAAAAAGGACAGGTGTTCAGTCCGCCGCCTCCTGGCCAGGATTACAACGCTCAGGGCTCCAAGATGTAGGTGCCATGTCCCGAGCGAGACTTAACGGTGGGGCCTTCGGGCCCCATTCGTTTGTCAGAGCATAATCGGTTCAAGTTGGACCGCTTATGCCCTAACTTTCTTCTTTGAGAGCGTGATTCACGCTTCATTGGCTGGTCAGCCTGAAGCAATCACGCTCTAAATCGGCGATGGCGCCTGGGGTACAGCAGCGGGCCGGGGGGCGAGCAGGTAAGAACGGAGCTGGCAGGGGAGCTCGATGAACCGGTGCAGAACCCACGCGGCGGCGAGAGGCAGCAGCACTGCGCCGGGAAGCCACAGGGCGGTGAAGGCTCCTGCATGGCCGGGGAAAATTGCCGATAGAGCCACGCCAAACAGTTTTTGTATGGGCTCGTTCACCAGATACACAGGGTAGGAGACGGCACCGAGCCACAGGAGGAGGGGCGACCGGAGCAGCCGCGCCAGGGGAGCCGTGCGGGTGATCCCGGGCGCCAGCTGGGCGGACAGGCAGGCGGTCCAGACGAGTGGAGCGGCGAGTTTGTCTGGCCCTCCCCATGCCAGGCACAGGAGCGAGACGGCGAGGAGCGTCGCGGCATAGAAGCGGACTGCCGCGGCGGTTGATTCCCGCCTGAGGCGCGCCGCCGCGAGGCCGAGTGCGAAATAGTGCGCCTTGTTCGGCAGAAAGGCGCGGCTGAACTGCCACTCCGGCGATGCCCACGTGTCCCAGGCGACTGCGGCAAGGGCGAGCGTCAGCATGAGCGCGGTGGCGGTGGACAAGCGAAGGTGCTGGTCGTGCCAGAGCCATCCGGCGGCGAGAGCCGCCATGAGGGCGTAGAATTGCCACTCGGTGCTGAGGCTCCAGGCGGCGCCGAGGAAGCTCACCCAGGCGTTGGGAAGGACCAGCGTGGGGAACAGGCCGTGGGTCATGGTGACATGCGCGGCGATTTCCGGCGCCCAGCTCATTGGCCAGTCCTCTGACCAGATGGAGCGTGCGGTGCTGTCCGGCCCGATCCAGGGCATTCGGTCGAAACCGCGGGGCAGCGGCTGGATCGCAACGGCGATCGGGAAGACGACGAAGAAGACCGGGAGCAGGCGGGCTGCGCGGGCGAGCAGGAAGGGCCGGGCTTTACCGCGGAAACTTTCGAGCGAGCCGGCGATGACCATGCCGCTGAGGATGAAGAACACATCCACCGCGGCTTCGCCGTGAGAGAACGGGTGCGCGATCCAGGCTGGTACAACGGCGAAGGGCGCCATGTGCGACAGCAGCACATAGGCGGCCAGCACTCCCCGCAAGCCATCGAGGCACGCCAAGCGTCTCACGCCACAGCCTCCGAAAGAGGCAGAGTGGGGGATGGCGGTTAATGCTGTGCAAAGATGATGGGAAATAGTGATCATCTCCATCAACAGCAGCTCGTGCGAACCGCGTGGATCCCCGCTTTCGCGAGGATGACGGGGTGAGGTATGGCAGTCCGGCGGATGCGGATCCTTTTCATCACCTCGAACCGAGTTGGGGACGCGGTTCTTTCGACCGGGCTGCTGGAGTACCTGATCGGGCGGTATCCGGAGGCGCGGATTACGGTCGTCTGCGGCCCGTTTGCCCAAGACGTGTTTGCGCGGATGCCCAACCGGGAGCGGACGCTGGTTCTGGAGAAGAAATCGTGGAACCTGCACTGGCTGGGGCTGTGGGCCTGGGCGGCTGCGAGGCGGTGGGATCTGGTGGTCGATCTGCGCGGCTCCGCGCTGTCGTTCATGGTGCGGACGGGCCAGAGGGCGATTTTGAGACCCCGGCCGGGAGATGCGGCGCGGCCGAAAGTCGATCAGCTCGGACGGGTGCTGAACCTGGAACCGGCGCCGCTTCCGAGGGTGTGGACCTCGGCGGAGGACCGGGCGCTGGCGGCGGCGCTGCTGCCGGCGGACCGGCCGGTGGTCGGGCTGGGGCCGACGGCGAACTGGGAGCCGAAGGTGTGGGGGGCGGAGCGGTTCGTGGCGCTGTTCGAGACGATCGCTGCGCGGCTTCTGCCGGGGGCGGTGCCGGCAATCCTGGCTGGGCCAGGTGAGTGGGAGGAGCGGCTGGCGGCGCCCGTCGCTGCTGCTCTGCCGGAGGTGGTCGAGCTGGCCGGGCGGCTGAGTTTGCCGCAGGCGGCGGCGTGCCTGGCTCGGTGCGCGCTGTTCGTCGGCAATGATTTGGGGCTGATGCATCTGGCTGCGGCGGCGGGAACGCCGGTGCTGGGGCTGTTCGGGCCGACTCCGGTTGACCAGTACGCGCCGGCGGGGGCGCGTGCCGCCGCCGTGCGTGGCGGGGCGACGATGGCGGAGCTTTCGGTCGAGATGGCGCTGGAGGCAGTCGAGCGATTGCTGGCGTCGGTGTCGGCTGTTGAATTGCTGGGTTGAGCCATGGCCCAGGCTCCACCTGATGAGGACAGCTTGCACGAGGCGGCGCTGGCGCATCTGGCGCGCTATGCGACGACGCAGGCGGGGCTGCGCCGGGTGCTGAGCAGACGGGTTGATCGCTGGGTCCGTGCGCAGCCGGAGGCGGTTGATCCGGGGCGCGTTGCCGCGGCGAAGGAGGCTGTCGGGCGGGTGGTGGCTCGGTTGGCGGCGGCGGGAGCGGTGGATGATTCGGTGTTTGCGGCGGGTCGGGTGGGACGACTGGCGCGGAGCGGGCACTCGCGGCGGGCGATCGCGGCGCATCTTGCGGCGCGGGGCGTGGATGCGGCTACCATTGCCGCGGCGACGGAGGCGGACCCGGAGGCGGAGTTTGCGGCGGCGCTGAAGCTGGCGCGGCGGCGTCGGATCGGGCCGTTCCGGGCGGGCGCGGCGGATGACGCGGCGCGGCGGCGGGAGCTGGGCATGCTGGCGCGGGCGGGTTTTGCGCGCGACGTTGCGCTGCGGGCGCTGGCGACGGATACGGAGCGCGCGGAGGCGGTGTTACGCGGGCTGAAGGAGGTGTGAATGGCTGGTTACGACAGCCGGGCCGACACGCTGGCGCATATCCATGCGGTGCGCGACAATATAGGCGCGTTTGTAACGGAAATGCGGCGGCGGGCATGCGTGCATGACGCAAGCAAGCTCAGCGCCGAGGAAAAGCCGGTGTTCGATGAGGTGTTTCGATGTTGGAGGGCATCGCGTACGGCTCGGCGGAATGGGACGCGGCGGTAGAGCGGGCGGCGCCGGCGCTGATGCATCATTACCGGCGGAATTCGCACCATCCTGAATATTATGGAGAGCAGGGGGTGGCGGGGATGGATCTGTTCGATGTGGCGGAGATGCTGTGCGACTGGATGGCGGCCGCGCGGCGCAATCCGGCGGACGGCGTGAAGCTGGAGCACAATGTGCGGGTGTTCGGGATTGCGCCGCAGCTTGCTTCGATTCTGGCGAATACGCTGGCGCGATGGCCGGAGAGGTCCGGCGCTATTTGATACCAGCCGCTGTTAAGGCCGACCGGAGGCGCCCGGCACCGGCCACTCAAGACACCGCATCAACGTTTCTTGGCCGGCGGATGGCTCTCACCTTTCCGCTGCTTTCACCGCCGCCACAGAAAAATCGGTCGCCCCTGTCCGACTCAAGTCCCGAGACACCGGTTCCGGCCGGCATTTCAAGGCGCTCGAGCACCTCTCCCGTCTCGGGATCGATGCGCCGGACATCGCTCGCCTCGTCCTGCCAGGTGCCGTGCCAGAGTTCGCCGTCGACCCAGGTGACACCCGTAACGAAGCGATCGGATTCGATGGTGCGGAGCACGGCCCCGGTTTCCGGATCGACCTGATGGATCTTGCGACCACGGTACTGGCCGACCCAGAGCGTCCCTTCCGCCCAGGCGAGCCCCGAATCCCCCCATTGCCAGGCGCCGGAATCGTGCTGAGCACCTCGCCGGTCTTTGGGTCGATCTTGCGGATCACGGCCTCGGCGATCTGGAACAGATGCTTTCCGTCGAACGCCGTTCCCGCATCCGCGGCGACATCGAGCGCGCCCACTATTTCCCCGCTTTCGGGATCGACGGCGTTCAGTCTGTTGCCCGAGGCGAACCAGATTCGCTGCCCGTCAAAGCTGACCCCGTGCACGCCGTCGATTTTGGGAAAGGGGCCATATTCGCGAAGGATTTCGGCCTGTGTGTGTTTCATAACCTCATTCTACCTGCGCGTCAGCGGGGGCCGGGAGTAACAAGCTTGTCGGGAAGCCCGGCACGTTCGGCGCCATCCAGCGGCAAGCCCGGCCGCGGCCGAAGGATTCGACCTTGTCAGCTTCCACCAGTGCTTCGAGCGCGCGCTGGACGGTGCGGGGGCTGACGCCGAGCGCCAGTGCGAGCGCCGAGCTCGACCACGCCTCGCCATCCGCCAGCAGGGCCAGCACCTCGGCATGCTCTCCCTCAGCGGGAGGCGCGAGCACGGCGACCGTTTGCGCCCGATGTGGTTTCAGCAGGAAGCCCCGGTTCGTCGCGTTCAATGCGGCCAGAGGCCTGAGTGTCTTGCGTAGCCGCCCGATCTCGACGCGCAGCCGCGCGCGATGTGATTCATCGGCGTCGCGCCCCCGGAAGGCGCGCGCGACCAGAGTTTCGCGCGATACGTCTTCTGACCACGCCTCGGCCAGTGCGCGAACGAGCGCGAACAGCACCGGACGGCCGGCGAGCGGAACAATCGTCGTCCCGGCGCGCACGACATTGCGGCAAGCATCGACCACGAGTGCGTCCGAAGCGATCAGCGCCTCGACTTCGGCAAGCCCAAGCAATCGTTTCCCATCGCGCGCGATCAGGCGAGCGGCAGGTGCATCCAGCGCGCGTGACGCCCGGTCAACCTCGGCGGCGAGCGAAGGAATCCCCGCCTCCCGCGCGGCGTGCGCGGCTCGGTCGAGTGCGGCGCGTGCAGATTCTGCCCGAATGCGCCGCATCGCGATGCCGGCGGCGACCAGCCAATAACCGGTCCGCGACGCCTGCGGCAGCGCAATGACATCAAGTGCGTCGAGCGTCCGCTCGGATTCGTCGAGACGCCCGATCAGGAGAAGCCGCCTTGCCTCGAGATAGCCGGCATGTGCGGCGTTCGCCCGATCGCCATGCGCTTCGAGCGCCGCCCGCGCCGCGCCGAGCATCTGCACGGGCCCGCTCAGATCGCGCAAGACGAGCGCGATCTCGGCTTCCGCGACGATGCACCGCGCACGCGCTGTCGCCTCATTCGGACCGAAGGCACGCGCAGCGCTCCGCAGCAATTCCTTCGCGCGCGTAAAGTCGCCGAGCTGCGCCATCGCGATGCCGCGCAGCGCGATGGCTGGCGGATCGTCGCGCAGCGCGACCCGTTTCAGCGCCGCGAGCGGATCACCCGCCGCAAGCGCCCGGGCCGCAGCGGTGATCAGCGAGTCCATCGAAATCGCGTCACACTTGTCACTCTCACCGTGTTTCCGCCTCGCCTTACATCCCCGCTCGATCCTGCAGCAGCCGCGAACGGCGACAATCGATCGGGAGCCGGAAAATGACAACGTCCTCAGCAGCAGACAAAGGCAGCGCAAGGCCCTGGCAGGCGCGCGGCGTGGCCGGTTGGCTTGCCCTCGTGGCCTCGCCGACCTTCGCGCTCATGGCGTGGATCGCCGCGAACGATGCGTCCCCCATGGTGCTTTGCTCTTCGGGTCCGAGCATGCTGCCGATCGACGGCATGACCGCGATGTACCTGCTGATGAGCCTGTTTCACCTGTCGCCCTGGCTGAAGCTCGCCGGCCGCCCGTGGGCGCGCACCTAACCAAAGGAGACTTACCATGAACCATGCGATCGTTTCGCGCGAAGAGTGGCTTGGCGCCCGCAAGGCGCTACTCGCCAAGGAGCGTGCCATGACCCACGAACTCGACGCGCTCCGTGCCGAGCGCCGGCAACTGCCTTGGGTCAGGATCGAGAAGCCCTATGTCTTCGAAGCGCCCGACGGCAAATGCACGCTCGGCGACCTGTTTCGCGGCCGCAGCCAGCTCGCCATCTATCATTTCATGCTGACGCCGGACCATCAGTGCCGCGGCTGCTCGTTCATCGCCGATCATGTCGACGCGGCGCGGCAGCATTTCGAGCATGCCGACCTGTCGTTCGCCGCGGTCTCGCGCGTGCCGCTTCAGCGGATCGAGGAGGTCAAGGACCGGATGGGCTGGACATTCCCCTGGGTCTCCTCGCATGGCAGCGACTTCAACTTCGATTTCGGCGTGTCGTTCACGCCCGAGGACATCGCCGCCGGCCGCGCGATCTATAATTACGGCACCGTGATCCGGGAGAGCGAGGACATGTTCGGCACGAGCATCTTCGTGAAGGATGACGGGGGCGCCATCTTTCACAGCTACTCGACCTATCATCGCGGGGCCGAGCTGCTGATGGGCGCACTCAACTGGCTCGATCTTGTCCCCAAGGGCCGCAACGAGAGCGCCGGCACCATGAGCTGGGTGCGGCTGCACGACGAATATTGAGCCGGACGGCTCCCGTCAAACGCCGGTTTCGAAAGTGCGGTCTTCGGAGATCCGCTCATGGAGCCGGCCGTGCGATACCAGCCGCCGAAAGCGTAGGACAGAGTCAACGCTTCGGCGGCTGGTATTAAAAATCATCTCTGAAGGTTCGGCCTGGGTGGTCATGGCTTGCTCGCTGGATTGACGACAACACCCCAGGGCAGCTGTCCCACGGGGATCGACCGTGTGACCGTAAGATCGGGCACGTCTATGACCGATACGTCATTAGACAATCCGTTTGCGGTGAGCAACTGCTTGTAGTCCGGCGTAAAGCCCAGGTGCCAGACCCGCTCGCCGACCAGCAGATACTTTTTCACCTGATAGGTTGTTGCATCCACGACGGCGACGCGGTTCGCCGGTCCCAGGGCCACGAAGGCGAGCTTGTCGTCTTTGGTGAACTGGATGTCCTCCGGCTGGATCTCGTCACCCCGCAAACCCTGGATGGCGAAGGAGATCTTATGTGTGATCGTGTGTGTTTTCGGGTCGATCACGCTGACCGTGCCGCCAAGCTCGGACGAAACCCACACCTCGGACCCGTCGTGCCTGAAGCGCGCATTGCGCGGCCGCGGATCCACCAGCACCGATGCCACCATCTTCTCGGCCTTGAAATCAATGAAATGCGCCATGTTGGTGGTTTCTGACGTATTGACGATGGTTTCCCCATCGGGGCTCACGTCCATGCCCTCGGGCTCCACCCCGGTGGGGATCGAGGCTATCTTGTCGCCCGTATCGATGTTCCACACCGTGACCAGCGCGTCATTTTCGTTCGAAACATAAAGCGGATTGCCCGAAGGCCGCAATGCAAACAGTTCCGGATCGGGTGTCGGGATCGTCCGGACCACCTTGAAGGTGGTGGTGTCGAATATCTGGATCTCGTCGTCGTCGCCGGCGCAGATCAGCACGTATTTGCCGTCCGGCGTGACCAGGATGCCGCGCGGTCGCTGCCCCGTCGGCACCGTCCTGATGGTCTTGCCGGCATCGAGATCAACCACCGACAGCGTGTTGTCCCGCTCATTGGAGCTATAAGCAATATAGGCACTCGCCGGCCATGTCGCGAAAACCCCTGCTCCCAGGCCAAGAAGCAGGACAAGTGAACCACGCATTGTTTCCTCCCGCACCCGGATCAGAGTTTACATTTCGTTTCAGGACGATCGAACCCGAGCGTATCCAGATCGGTCACCTGATGCAGGAACCCCGGCTGCGGCGAGATGGAGACCACATTGCGCCCATCATCCAGAAAAATCCCTTGCCGTACCTGCAAATCCCAGTTGCGGATCGTCAGAGACTCGCCACGGTAGGCGCCGATCTGAAAATCGGGACCCTTCATGTACGTTATGATCTTTGCGGGATCGCCTGAGCTGGTACGGCTCGCTGCCTCGCCGATCATGCGCACGGCGACCCAGGCCTGCATGTCGAGCGGCGTCATCTGCCGGTGGAACTGGCGGACGAAACGGTCCTGCATCTGCGCGCCTGCATAGGCTTCATTAGCGGGCGACCAGCTCACCGGCATCAGACCGGCGGAACCGGCCACGGGACGGGCATCCCAGGTGCGATATGGCAGATATCCGGCGAACACCTGGTTTTCATCAACCGCGATCAACACGTCGTAGTTTGGCGCGCTCTGCGTGAAAACCGGCATTTGCTGCTGCGTCTGGATCAGCCCGGTATCGGTTTCGCGCGAACCGGCGCCGCCCTTGTATTCGCGCTCCTGCACGATTTTAGCGCCGTAGCGGCTGGCCGACCGCCGGTAGGCGTCGCGCAACAGCGCGTCGTTCGGATGCGACCCGTAAGCCACCAGCCATCGGGTCCATTTCTTCCACACCAGGTATTCACCCAATGCATCGGCGAGCATGGCGTGCGACGGCGCCACATGGATCACGTCGGGGCGGCAGTCCTCCTGCCGCAGCGAATTCCTCCGGCGCCTGCACGTTGAAGATCGTCACGCCTTTGCCGCGCGCTGCGCCGGCAAGCTGAAGCACGCGATCCGCCGGCACGTCAGTCAGCACCAGTGCCACGCCATCCTGCGTCAATCCGGTGAGCTTCGCAGTGACATCGTCCTGTGAACGCACGGGCACATCGGTGATGACGTATTGCTGGCCAAGGAAACTGCCGGTGGTGTTGTCGTCGTCCAACGCCATCTGTGCGCCGGCCAGTCCGTCATTGCGTGCGGGCCGGTCGAGCAGCGAGATTGTCGGGATGCGTTCCATCCAGCGGATGTAACCGATCTTTATGGTTTGCGCATCGGCGGCACTTGCAGCGCTGCTCGATGCAGTCGATGCCGCGGCCCCGCCCAGCAACGCGAACATCGTGCGCCGGCCTATGGTGCTCGTTTCCCCGCTTGCGGGCACTGCCATGACGGCTGCTTCCTCCTGTTTTGCGTTACACTCGGGGAATGCGCCGGCCGCCGATTTGGCAGTTGATATATCCCGATCGCCGCCCGTCTTCGTGCACCTGTTCTTCTCGACGGTTTCGGGATTTACAGCAAGACTGCTGCAAAGAACATTATCGCTCCGCGGTCGAATTCGCCTGAACGGCCGGAACCGGCTCGACGTTATAACCAACGAGATACATTGTCACCTCGCCGACCCAGCCCGTTTCGAATGACAGGCGAACCGGAACGGGCGGTGCGCCTGGAACAATATGCGCGAGCCAGGCCGAGCCATGATACGGGTGGACAGGCTTGTCTCGCGGGCGATCAAGCATGAACCCTGCCAGCATCCGGCCGGTGAAGTCGCAGCGCAAAGCCGGACCGGCGAAATCAGATCGGTCAGTAGGCTGGAGCGTCGTCAGGCCGGCCGTCTGCGCCGCAATCTCGCTCAGGCGCCGGCCGTCGAAAGTGCGAACCGAAAGCTCGCAATTACCGCTGGCTTCCACGTGATGCATCAGATCGACAAGCGCGCTGAGGGTATCGATCGTACCGGGCAACCGATCCGCCGGAACGCTCTGCCGTTCATCGGCAACCGGGGGAACAGCGATCCGTATCTCGGGCATCGAGTTGCGGTAAACCAGTTCGGTCTCGCGCTGGTGCTCGCGCCAGGTTCCCGTCGCCAGGTACTGCGCCGGGACCGTCCCGCCGCCATCCCAGGCACCCGAAACCGCGTCATTCTCGTGTCCGTTGTAGAGCAGGTGTGCGAGTCCGACGGTGCGGTAGGACGCGCTGACGCCGTAGCCGGAACGACTAAGCCGCAGATCGGCATCCAGCCGCATCACCGCCAGGCCGTGGGAATAGGCTTCGTAGTGCAAGGAAACCGACAGGTCGCCCGGCCCCGCCGCTGAAGCCGGCTGGGCGAGCAGAATGAGCACGGCAGCCAGCATCGAGCGCATGTTGATTTCATGCACCATCGCGACCACGGCGGCAAGCGCCCGAGCTTGACCGCCCCATCCGCCCCGCCTAATGAAAAAAGGGCTTGCGGGCGCGTAGCTCAGCGGGAGAGCATTCGCTTCACACGCGAAGGGTCACAGGTTCAATCCCTGTCGCGCCCACCAGTTTCTCCATTGAGTTGATGCCCAACGTTTGCCGCATGTCGGTTCGCTCAGAGAACGCCTTTACTGGTGCTACCCCGGAGCTCGGCCATGAGCGCCACATTGTCGTAGCGGCCAAGGGTAAAATTTGTTGCATAGCCCGGACATTCGGCGCCGGTGATCCAGGCCGCGCATAGCGCACCGGAGGCGGTGGCCGCCATGGTGCCAAAGCCGGACAGCGCACCTGCCAGGAAAGCGCCCGGCGTGCGCATCGGCCCGATCAGCGGCCAGTTTTCCGGCGTCATGGTGTAGTAGCCGCCATAGTGGCGCACGCCACGCGGGAGGCGGCCGAGATAGCACCTCAGTGCCGGCGTCAGGCGGCTCGCCGCTCGCAGGACGACATCAGGGAAGTTGGGGTCGATCGGCGGCTCTCCGGCCGGGTCGCTCGGACGTTCGTTGTAGGCCCAACCAAGTTTGATCCACCGCCCCGCGTCGCCTCCCTCGGGACGGCGATGGATCCCGCCGGGCATGTGCCGTAGCAGAACTGCACACTCCTGTTCCGACCCGAGAACGGCCCGCTCTTCCTCGGTCCACTCGAGCTGCTGCCCGTCGAGGTCGACAGTGAACGGCAGCGTCCGCGGAAGCGCTACCGCACGATCCTCGAATGCGATCTTCTGCTGAAACACGCAGCTCACCGGTATTTCCTCATTGAGCATGCATGCGACGTTGCTCAGGAACGGACCGGCTGCATTCACCACCGTGTCAGCCCGCAACGTGCACTCTCCATCGGGTCCCGTCAGCGCGAGTGTGAAGGGAGGTCCTGTTTCGATCGAGGTCACACCGGCACGCAACAGCCGCACGCCCGACTCGCGCATCGTCTCCAGCATGAACCGGCCGAGCTGCTGGCTGCTGATGTCGCCGGCGCGACGAATATGCACGATCATCTCGATGTCGGATGCCAGGCTCGGAAATTGCAGGCTGACCAGCGAGCGGCCCATCAGGACATCCACGCCGTCCGGCGCCATCTCCCAAGTTCCGATCGCCGGGCGATATGAGTTCGACAAGCCCTCATGGACGCGGATGCGCCTGGTGCCAGCATCGCCGTAGCCGCGATACAGATCGGACAACAGATCATCGGGGACTGCTCGCCGCGTCGCCAGCACGTAGCCGCGCCGGGTCATATGGATGCGGTTTCCGCTTTCGCCTGCGATCTCCTCAAGCAGATCGATCGCATGGTCGGTGAATTCAGTCATCACCGGATGCGGCCACCAGTTACGATAGTTCTCCCCCGACTGCGCCGATGTCATCGACATCGGATCGCCGGGATCGATGATAACAACTCGCTGCGCCCGATCGCGCCGGGCCAGGTAGTAGGCCACGGAGAGACCGATGATGCCTGCCCCTATGATGGCAGTATCAACCGGCTCCCGCACGACCATTATGCTCTCCTCGCGTCTGATACGGCCGCTCAACGATGAGCGTAGCGCTCCAGTTCCTGGAACAGATTGGCCGGGACCGGAATCCCGGCCCTCTCCGCTTCACGGCGCCTGGCGTAACGGCGATCGCCAGGGAGCCGCCTGCTGCCCCCTGCGAGTATTGTCGCCAAAAGATTTTCGACGCGCCCGGCAAAGTCGTTGCAGTTTGCGCCGGGATCCAGAAGCAGGAGGAATTGTCCTGCATTCGAGGTGGCTGCTCCTGGTACCGACGCGCTCCCGTCTTCGAATCCAAACAGACCACCACCAAACGCGGCGACCAGGATCTCGACCATGAAGGCGATCGAACTGCCCTTTGCCCCTGCGAAGGGCAGCAGCGCGCCGTCCCGCAGGATCGCAGCGGCGTCTGTGCTGGGTTGGCCATCGGTATCCACGCCGGCGCCCGGCGGCAAAGGACGCCCAGCAGCCGCGTGCAGCAGGACATCGCCTTGCGACATCGTGCTGGACGCTTGATCCCATACCACGGGATTGGTCCCGGCCCGAGGGCATGCGAATGCCATCGGGTTGGTCCCGAGCACCTTCCTTGTGCCGTCCCAGGCGGTCATCCACGGGCGGGAGTTGAGCATGGTGAGCGCGATGAACCCCGCCTCGGCGAACGGTTCGATATCGGGCCACAGCGCCGCAAAATGGTGGGAGTTCCTGATCGCCAGCACTGCCATGCCGTGCTGGCGTGCGAGCAAGATCAGATCGGATTTGGCGCGCGAAAGCGCGATTTGAGCAAAGCCATTACCAGCATCGGCAGAGAGCATTGCCGTGGTGCTCCGCCAAATATGAGGCTCAGCGCGGGCATCGACCCAGCCGGATTCCATGCTTTCCACATAACCGCGCATCCGTTGGATGCCGTGGCTCCGCGTGCCGTCGCGCTCGGCTGCTACAACGACGCCGGCCATCGTGCGCGCATCGTCCTCAGCCATCCCGCGGTTGGCAAATGCGGCGGCGACCAGCCCGGCTAATGTATCCATTGAAACCGTTATTTGCAAGAACGCCCTCCTTTCGCCCCCCTTACGCCGTGCCTTACTTCAGATAATGCCCCTTTCGCGATACGGCTCGTTGCGCGCGATGCGTTCCCAGCCCAGCCTCGTCAAGTCGAGCGTCCGATAGCCCCCGTCGAGAATAAGCTCGGCGATCGCGCGTCCGACGCCGGGCGCATGCATCAGCCCATGCCCGGAAAACCCTGCCGCCAGCAGGAAATTCTCGCAATGGCCGCTCCACGGACCGATGATGGCGTTGCCGTCCAGATCGTTCTGGTCGTAAAGGCCCGGCATTACCGTGATTTCCCGCGTGCGTTCAAACACCGGGAAACGATGCGCCATTGCGGGCCATACGATGCGCTCGAAGTAGCCGTGATCGACATCGAAGTTAAAGCCGCGCGGCTCTCCGGTGTCCGGCACCCCTCCCGTATAGCCCTTGCCCTCCGGGCGAAACGCAAGCCTGTGGACGTCCTTGACGTAGGGGAGCGGCTCGATCGGATCCTGACACTCGAAGTAGTGTTCATATCGGCGCATCGGATGGATCGGGTTGGCCATCCCGATCATGTCGCACACCGTCCCGGCCCATGCCCCAGCCGCGTTCACCACCCAGCCGGCTGCCAGCACGTTGCCCGACTGCAGGTGCGCGCGGCGTGCCAGCCCATCTTCGAGATCGATGGCCACCACCGCATCCGCGACGAATTTGGCGCCTAGCGATGCGGCCTTCTTGCGGAATCCCCAGAGCATGTTGTGTGGGTCGAGCCACCCGTCGTCCGGCGAGTGCGCCGCCGCGGCTAGATCATCCACGAACATGGACGGGAAGCGTCGTCGCAGTGCATCGCGCTCCAGCAACTCCACGCGGACGCCGTATTGGCGCTGCACCTTCATGTTCAGCTCCAGCGTGCGCCGGCCCTCCTCGGGTACAATGAAGAGGTAGCCGCCGTTTCGGTAGCCGATCTCAGCCGGTTCGCCGTTGACTGCCATGTGCTCGCGAAACCGCTCGAAGAAAGGAATGCTGAAATTTGACAGCTCGATGTTCTCGGGGCCGGAGAACAGGCGGCGCACGCCTCCGGAGGCGCGCGGGGTCGAGGCATTCGCATAGGACGGGTCGCGTTCTACGACTGTGACGTTTGGCGGGCTGGGTCGCTTGCGCAGGAAGTAGGCAATGCTCGCGCCGATGGCGCCGCCACCGATTACGAGCACATCCGTCGATTGCTCCATCCCACCCGCTCTCCAGATCTGGAACGACGCGCTTCCCGCGCTTCAGAAAAGCCACACCATAAATACCGCAGCGGCGGAAAGCTTCTCGGTTATGTGCGCAATCGAACCGCGGCCGTTACGCCTCCCCCAGATCCCACCACAGCCCGGCTATCGCCGCCATTCCCTCGCGCGCCGAGGCGATGAGCAGGTGCTCATCCGGCCCGTGCTGCTTGCAGCCGCTATAGCTGTGAGGGATCCACACCAGCGGCGTTCCCAGATGATCGGCGAACACGTCGCCGGGCAACCCACCCGACGAGTTCGGGATCACCTGCACCCGGCGGCCAAGCGTCCGTTCCATGCTTTCGGCGGCGCGTCGCACCCATTTGTCGTGTGGATCGGTCCTGCTCGCGGGCATCCGGATACCGCCATGCTCGATCCGCACCTCGGGGAATCCCGCCGCATCCAGATGGCGCCGGAGCGCCGGCACGAACCGGGCCGGATCGACATCGACGGTGTAGCGGATCTGGCAGTGCGCCCTCGCGTCGGGAGCGACGGCATTGACCGGATTCTCGGGTCGGCCCGAGGTCATCGCGAGCACGATGAAACTGGTCCACCCATAGATTTTCTCGGCCGTCGTCAGCCCGGGCTCCCCCCATCCGGGGTCCACCTGCGCGGCGTCCCCGCCGCCTTCGACCGGACAGCCCTCAAGCACCGACCGCACCGCCGGGGACACGCCGCCCTCCGGCAGCCATTCGCGGATCAGGATCCGGCCGTGCCGGTCGGCAATGGCGCCTAGCGCGTGACACAGTATCAGTGCCGGGTCAGCAGTTATCCCGCCCCAGTGGCCGGAGTGCACCCCGCCCGGCCGCAGGTTGACGATCAGGTCGAAGTGGAAGGTGCCCCTTGTTCCCGTCGCGATGGTCGGCATATCCGGCGCGACCCGCGGCCCGTCGCTGCCGATCAGCACATCGGCCGCAAGCTCCTCCCGGTGCGCGGCGACGAAGTCCCGCAACCCGATCGATCCCCGCTCCTCGCAGGTTTCCAGGACCAGCTTCAGATTGAAGCCGAGCTGCCCGCCGCGTTCGGCCAGCACGGCCTCCAGCGCGGACAGGTTCAGGGCGTGCTGTCCCTTGTTGTCGGCGGTTCCCCGGCCGTACCAGCGACCGCCCTCCTCGATCAGCCGCCATGGCTCGAGCCCCTCTCGCCACTGATCATCCAGCCCGCGAACCGTATCGGCATGCCCGTAGGTGAGAATAGTCGGGCGCTCCGGTCCTTCGTTCCGCGTGGCGGTCAGGATGGGGCCGAACCCGGCGACCGGGTTGTCCCTGATCGTAACGACGAACCCCAATCGTTCAAGCCACGGGGCCATGACCGCTCGCAGGTAGTGATCGATATCCGGGCCATGGCCGGGATCCTGTGAGGTGCTGGGAATAGCAACCAGTTCCGCCAGACGCCGGCGAAATGCGCCGTTGTCAAATTCCGCAAGCGCCCGTCCGATTGCTGTTTCGCGAGTACCCATGCGTTCCTCCGCAACTGGCATCAATCAACCTGAACCCGGAATTGACGCATACTGCCGCTTTCCCGCAAACTCATCCAAGGCGCGCCGTTGATGGTGAGGAAACATCACCTGCGGCGCGGAACCGTTTGGGAGACACGTTCATGCACCCCTCGTTTGCCCGCCGCCTGCTCCTGCTTGCCTCGGCCACGGCTGCCGCGGCCTGGATCACCCCGAAACCCGCATACGCGCAAGACAGCGGCCAGCCGATCAAAATTGGCGTTGTCAGCGAGTTCGCCGCGGTCGTAGGCGAGCCGATTGCGCGCGGCGCCCAGCTGGCCGCCGATGCGATCAACGCGCATGGCGGGATCAACGGCCGCAAGGTGGAGATCGTCGCCTATGATGATCACTCCTCGGCCGCCGAGGCAGTCCGCGCATTTCAGCGCCTGGCCGAGCAGGACCATGTGTCGGCGGTGATCGCGACTTTTATCAGCGAGGTGGCGCTCGCGGTCGAACCGTGGGCGGCACGCCTGCATATGCCGACACTCACGCCGGCTGCTGCGAGCGATCTCATCAGCAAGCAGGTTCACGATAAATACGATCAGTACAAATATATGTTCGAGGGTTGGTTCCCTTCCCCGATCCTCGCGCAGTCGGTCTGCAATTCCTCGCACGACACGCTGGTCGAGGGCTTGCACATGAAAACGGCGGCAATCGTCAGCGAGGATGCGGACTGGACCAAGCCGCTGGATGCCACTTACGTGCAGTGCCTGCCCAAGGCGGGACTCAAGGTGGTTGATAGCATCAACTTCAATCCGGACACGACCGACTTCACGCCTATTTTTAACGAGGTTGAAAGCAAGCACCCCGACGTCATGATCATGGGGATCGCGCATGTCGGCGTGCAGCCGACGGTGCAGTGGCATTCTCAGCAAGTGCCGATCCCGATGGCGGGCATCAGCGCGCAAGCCAGCAACGACACGTTCTGGAAAAGCACAAACGGCGCGACCGAGGGCGTTATTACCCAGACCGGATCAGCTCCAGGCGTGGCCCTCAGCCCCGTGACGCTGGCGGTGCAGAAGGCTTATCAGGACAAGTATCATAACTTCCCGGCGTTTACCGCTTTCACCGCCTATGACGGCGTGATGGCCTTCGCCGAGGCAATGAAGCGCGCCCACTCGACCGACCCTGACAAGGTGGTGGCCGAGATGGAGAAGACCAACATGGACGGCTCTGTCGGCCATATCGAATTCTACGGCCGCAATGACGAGTTCACGCACGCGCTGAAATACGGCAAAGGGTACACCACTGGCATCTTCGTGCAGTGGCAGAACGGCAAGCAGGTCTGCATCTGGCCGACTGACACGTGCCCGAACAAGCTGATGTTCCCGAGCTTCGTCAAGCTGACCCAGTAGAAATCGGTGATCGGTGGCCGGTGATCAGAGGGAATGCAAAGCCGGTCCAAGCTGATCACTGACTGCTGAACACTGACCACCGATGATCGGCCTGCAAATCCTGATCGATGGGTTCGCCATCAGCTCCCTTTATGGCGTGGGCGCGATCGGCTTCACGCTGATGTTCGGCGTGTGCGGAGTGCTGAACCTCGCGCATGGCGGGATCATGCTGATCGCGGCGCTCATCGGCTGGTGGGCAGCGGTCAATTACGGCGCCGGCCCCTATGGCGGCGCCGCCATCGGCATCATCGCCGGCCTTGTTGCTTCCTACATCACCTATTTTATCGTGGTCCGGCCGCTACAGCGGTCCCGCGCCATCCCCAAGGAGGAGGAAGAGATCTTCATCCTCACCGGTACGCTGCTTTGGGGCATCATGATCCAGACAGGGATGGACTACCTGTTCAGCGACAACCCGGTCACCCTGCAGCCGATGGTTTCCGGAGTAATGAACATTTTTGGCGTGCGGACACCCCGCAACGAGGGTCTGATCGCCATCGTCTGCTGGGCAGCCATCGGTATTCTCTATGTCCTCGTCAACAAGACACGAATCGGCAAGCAGCTGCTCGCCGCCTCGATCAATCCGCGCGGCCTCACCCTGCTCGGGTTCGAACTTTCGCGCATCTATCTGATCGTCTGGACCATCTACGGCCTGCTCGCTGGACTGGCCGGCGTATTGCTGGCGTCCTTCTTTGGAGTCAGCTCGGGCAATGCCGGTGCCCTGACTGCCAGCGCATTTACCATCGTCATTCTCGGGGGTCTCGGCAGTGTGCCCGGCTCGCTGATTGCATCTTACGTGGTAGGGTATGCGGAAACCATCACCGCCTATCTCATCGCACCGACCTTGCGGCCGATCCCGGCATTGGTGATCCTGATCCTCGTCCTCTATATCCGCCCGCAGGGCATTCTGGGCCGTCGCTGATGCTGAAGTGGATCACACTTCCGCTCATCGCCCTCGGCATCAGCGCGCCGTGGTGGCTCGGCACGTACTGGCTCGGCATCTTCACCGTCGCCTTCTATTTCGGCGTGTTTGCCATGTCCTGGGACCTGCTGTTCGGTTTTGCCGGAGAGGTCAACTTCGGTCCCACCTTCCTGATCGGCCTGGGCGCCTATGCCGCGGGACTGATGAACAATGCCGGATTTGGAATCCCGCTCTGCCTGATCGGCGGCGGAGCAACCGCCGTTGCCGGCGGCCTGCTGCTGGCATTGCCGGCGCTCCGCCTGCGCGGACCTTACTTCGGCCTGGTCACGCTTGTCGCCGTATTGCTCCTGCTGGATGCGATCGTGATTTTCGCTGGCGTCACGGGCGGCGAGATCGGAATGATGGTGCCCTCCATCCTCTCGGTCAGTGCTGCAATGAACTACTGGTATGCACTTGGCTTCCTGGTTGTCTCCGCCGCCATCCTGTTCGGACTCTCGCGCTCATCGCTTGGGCTGATTCTGCAGGCCACCGGTCAGGACCGCATCGAGGCAGCCGCACTCGGCTTCAATGTAACCAAATTCAAGCTCGCTGCTTTCTGCATCAGCGCGCTGTTCTCCGGCCTGGCCGGCGCCATGCTGACTTTTTATCAGGGCACTGCCTCGGTCGATCAGATGGTGGACCTCTCGATCGCCGTGCAGATCATCATCGCCGTCGTGTTCGGAGGCCGCCGTACGATCCTCGGTGGCATCCTCGGCGCGATCTTCCTTATCCTGTTTGATGAGCTGCTGCGTCCCCTGGGACAACTCAACACCTTCGTCGTATCCGCAATAGCCCTGCTCGTTATCCTGTTCTTCCCGGACGGCGTCCTTGGTTATGCACTGCGCTTTGCCGAGAGACGAGCCTGATGCTGGTGCGGAACGCCGAGCCGCTGCTGCGGGTCGAAGGCCTCACCAAACGATTTGGTGGTCTGGTCGCGGTGAAGAATATCGGGTTCCAAATCGGTCCCGGGGAGATCCTCGGCCTGATCGGACCGAACGGGTCGGGCAAATCGACGGTGATGAAGCTGATCATGGGAGTCGAACGCCCCAATTCCGGCCGCGTCCTGCTCGAGGATACCGACATTGCGGGTTGGCCGACGCATCGGATCGCCCGAAAGGGTGTCGGTATCGTCTTCCAGCATTCCCGCCCGCTTCACCGGCAAACCGTGCTGGAGAACATCAAACTAGCCCTTCTCCCCGATTCCCTGCTCCGGCTCGCCGCTGAACCGCATGTCGACCGGCGTGCACGGGACATCGCTGAACAGGTTGGGCTGGACGCGGTCATGGGCCGCCGCCCCCCCACGCTGCCCTTTGCCGATCTCCGGCGACTGGAAATGGCCAAGGCACTCGCGCGGGACCCCAAGGTCGTGCTGGTTGACGAACCGTTCGCCGGCCTCACGCCGGCCGAGGTAGCCGCATTTTCCGCGCTGATCGACGGTTTCCGCCGGGGCGGGCGCGCCGTGCTGCTGGTTGACCATAACGTCAAGAGCGTGGCGGCCCTGGTGGACCGCGTGCTGGCCATGTATCTTGGCGAGCATATCGCCGAAGGCACCGCTGACGAGGTAATGGCGAATGAAACCGTTCGCCGCGTATATCTCGGCGGCAGGATCGAAGCCCATCCGCGGAAGGAACTCGACACCCGAGCCGGCGAGCCGCTGCTCGCGGTTCAGGACGTAAGCGTGCGCTACGGCAAAGCACAGGCTCTGCAGCAGGTGGCGATCCACATCAACGAAGGCGAGTTCGTCTCCATTGTGGGGCTCAACGGCGCAGGCAAGACGACGTTTTTCAATGCCATCTCCGGACTCGTTCCCTATGATGGCGAGATCCGCTGGGATGGCGCATCTCTGCGCAACCGCACCCCTGCCTCGATTGCCCGCTCAGGCATCGTGCAATGCCCCGAAACTCGCGAGTTGTTCGGCGATCTGAGCGTGCGCGAAAACCTCGATCTCGGCGGTCAGCATCTGGCCGCTTCGGCAAGGCGGCCCCAGTTGGAGTGGCTGCTCGACCTGTTCCCGATTCTGCGCGAACGCCAGCGCCAGCCGGCCAAGACGCTCTCCGGAGGCGAGCAGCAAATGCTCGCCATTGCCCGTGCACTGATGATGCAGCCCCGCCTGCTTATTTTGGATGAACCGACATTGGGGCTTGCACCCGTCATCCTCGAGCAACTCTCGAAGGCGTTGGGCAGGCTGCGTGAAACCACTAAGATCACCGTGCTGCTGGGGGAGCAGAACGTCACCTTTGCTTTGCCGCACGCCGATCGGGTTTATGTGCTGGAGCATGCTCGCATCGCCTGGGAAGGCGATCCCGCCCGCTTCGCTCAGGAGATGGGAACCGGCTATCTATGACAAGCAACGCCGTGAGCTGTCGGTAGAGGAAACGCCCATGCCCGAAACCCCAAGCTATGAGCTTTACGCTGTCCGCTACGCCCATAACGCGCTTGCCCGTCGCTCCGGCAACTTCCTCGGCGGCGATCCACACGATGCACCGATGCCGCTGGACTATTTCGTTTGGGCGATCAAGGGACCGCAGCAGACATTCATCCTGGACACCGGCTTTGACCCCGACATGGGCCGCAAACGGGGACGGGAGTTCCTGCGCTCTCCGGCGGTCGGGTTGAAGGCGATCGGCGTCGAGCCCGATCAGGTGCAGGACGTGCTGATCTCCCACATGCACTACGACCATTGCGGCAACTACGACCTGTTCCCGCGGGCGCGGTACCACCTGCAGGACAGGGAAATGGCATTCTGCACCGGCCGGTGCATGTGCCACGCCGGCCTGCGCGTTGCCTTCGAGGAGGAGGATGTGGTCGCGATGGTCCGCAAAACCTTCGCCGGCCGCGTCCAGTTCCATGACGGCGCGGAGGAAATCGCCCCAGGGCTTTCGGTGCATCACGTGGGCGGGCACAGCAAGGGGCTGCAAGTGGTGCGCGTGTGGACCCGCCGCGGCTGGATGGTCCTCGCAGCCGACGCCAGCCATTTCTATGCGAACATGCAGGAAGGACGCGCCTTCCCGATCCTGCATAACCTGGAGGAGACGCTGGAAGGCTACGCGACGCTCCGGCGGCTTGCCAGTACCGCCGATTGCGTCATTCCTGGACATGATCCGCTGGTTCTGGCCCGGTACCCGGCGGCGGCGCCCGGTCTGGAGGGCATCGCCGTGCGCCTGGACACCGATCCGCACTGAACGGGCGGACCGTCAGATCATCACGGCATTGCGCGCAGTACCGCGGACCGCCCCGGCGAACCACCGCTTGCCAGGGCGGACACGATGATGCCGATCCCCTCCTTGTGCCAGCGCTGCACCGCCTTGTGGTCGGCTCCCAGCGCGGTGCCAAGACGGCGCCACGGAAACAGGTGCTTTTCGCTGATCGGGTGCACGAGACTGCGAGCGCCGACGATCCGCCTGAGAACATACCGTTCCAGCGGAATAAGCGAGATCCAGCCAAGGATCTCGTCCATGTCCGTAATCCGGGCGGCGGAAGGGATAGCCGGGCGAATTCGCTGACTGGTCCAACCATAGCTTTCGGCCGCCGTTCGCACGATTTCGAGGGACGATGAGCGAAGGCGCGTGGACCAGCCGGTGCCCGGGAGAGCCAGCAACGTGGCTCCCGCCTCCTCCAGGCGCGCAACAACATAGTCGGCGTCAATGGCTGCTTCGGTCTGCACGAATGTTTCCCTTTTTGTGGATGTAAAGCGCGAGGCCGTTCCGAACCCGCTATCGCCGGAACACCGGCAGCGGATACGGCACGCCCTCCAGGACGGTGCCGCGCGTGATGGCTCCCCAGCTTCGCTCATGCCCGGCCGGCAGGGGCTCCCGACCCGGGTCGTCGGGCGGAGGGGTGAAATCCGGCGGTGGCCGGTTCGCATGGATGCGCCGCCCCCGTTCCCGCACCGCTGCTGCCGGGCGCCCGATAACCTCGGCAATTCTGTCCCAGGTAGCCCCCTCCGCCCGGAGCCGCTTGATCTGGCTGTCTTGTGCCTCGGTCCAGACGAAGTGTTGGGACACGCATGCCTCCAAGGAACGTGTAGAGAACATGACGTTAGTTAGTGTAACTGACGTTCACTCGTCAAGAAAAATAACTCTTGTCGGTTAGGATTTCTGACTATACCGTCCCGACATGCCCACCCCACCCGAAATCGGCCAGCGCATTCGCACGGCCCGCAAGGATCACGGCCTCACGCAGGAGGATCTGGCTGCCGCCGTTGGCGTTTCACGAAGCGCGGTGGCCCAGTGGGAAACCGGGCGTGCCGGCCAGCTGACGCCGAATCTCGCCCGGATTGCGGACGCACTGGGGGTCGGGATCGAGGTCCTGGCGCATGGCGAGGACAAACACGCCCCGGCGGCCGCCGGGTCAGGTGACGAGCTGGCTATGCTGCGGCTTTACCGGGAATGCAGCCCGGAAGACCGGCAGATCCTGCTGCGCACCGCGCGGCGTCTGGCCCGGGGCGCGAACCGGACGGATGGGGATTAGAGCGTGTTCAGGGTGACTGAACACGCTCTGTCCTCATTTCGCGAGCAGATTCACGCGCTCCTGGAAATGCACGCATTTCCTGTCAAGCGCGATCTGCTCTAGTTTAGCGGTTCGCCGAAAGTCTTCATTCCCGCGAAACATGTCCCCGGGCCGGGGTTGATTTTTCGCCTGTCCGGGCACGGAGCGACTCGGTTCAAGCTCACCGTTTCGCGCCGAAGCGCGGATCAGCTCGGCTCGCTACAACTACCGAACCGCCCCTGCCCGCCGCAGCGCCGCCACCCATTCCGGCGTATAGCCGAGCTCGCCCAGGATCGCGTCCGTGTGCTCCCCAGCCTCTGGGGGCTGCATCCGAACGCCTGGGGTCTCCCCGCCGATATCCACCGGCAGAGGCGGCAGCGGCACCATCTTCCCGTCCGGCATTCGAATCTGCAACGCGTGCTGCAACACCTGCGGATCGTGGAACAGGTCGGACGGGCGGTTGACCGGTGAAAACGGAATCCCGGCCCGATCCAGCACGACTGCCAGATCGGACACGGCGTGACCCCGCGCGATCTCTGCCACCACCTCCCGCAGGGCGCTCCGGTTGCTCACCCTGTCCGCATTGGTGGTGAAGCGCCGGTCCTTCAGCAGATCGGGACGGCCAAACGTGCTGCAGAAGGCGCGCCAGTGATTGTCGGACGTTATGCCGATGAACAGCTTCGATCCGTCCGCGGTCTCGAACGTCTCGTAGATGGCCCAGGCGCTGCTGCGCACTGGCATGGGAGCCGCCGGCACCCCGCTCCCCGCCTCGCCTGCCATGTGCTGTCCCATCAGAAACGCCGACGACTCGAACAGCGCACTGGTGACCTTTCGCCCCTGGCCGTCCTGATCCCGCTGCCGCAACGCCGCCAGGATCGCGACATCGCCCATCACGCCGCCCATGATGTCGATCACCGAGGATCCGGCGCGCAGCGGCCGCCCTGGCGGGCCCGTCATGTAGGCAAGACCCGTCATGAACTGGGCGATTTCGTCCAGCGCCGGCCGATGCTCGTAGGGACCCGGCAAGAACCCCTTTAGCGCGCAGTAGATCACCTTCGGGTTGATCTCCCGCGCCTGCTCCCATCCCAGCCCAAGCCGCTCCATTGTCCCGGGACCGAAATTCTCGATCAGCACATCCGCCGTGCAGAGCAGGTCGCGGGCAACGGCAAGGCCGTCGGGGGATTTCAGGTCGATGCAGATGCAGCGTTTGTTCCGATTGAAGTACCAGAAGAACCCGGTCGCAAATCCATGCAGCCGCCGCGTCCGGTCACCCTCGGGCGCAGGTTCCACGCGGATCACATCCGCCCCCAGATCCGCCAGCACCACCCCGCAGGTCGGCCCCATGACAGTGTGCGCGAATTCCAGCACCCGCAGCCCCGCCAAAGGGAGCAACGTCACACGGCCTCCGGAACCGGGTGTCCCAGATACTGCTCCAACACTTCCTCGGGCGTCCCATCCGCGCGAATCGTGCCCTGATCCAGCCACAACGCCCGGGTGCACCAATCCCTGATGATCGACGGCTGATGCGTTGATAATACGAGAATTTCAACCCCGCGTATCATCTCCTCGAGCCGCGCCCGCGCCTTGTCCATGAACGAAGCGTCGCCGGCCAATATCCACTCATCCATCAGCAGTATCTGCGGCCGGATCGCGGTCGCCAGGGCAAAACCGAGCCGCACGATCATGCCTGAACTGTAGATGCGTACCGGCAGATCCATGAAATCGCCCAGATCCGCGAAAGCCCGGACGTCCTCCTCCAGCTGCGCGATCGCCGGTTTGGACAGGCCATGGTACAGGCCGCGAAGCATGATGTTCTCTCGGCCGGTCAGCTCCGGGTTCATGCCGAGCTGCGTGTCGAGCAGCGCATTCAGGCTGCCCGCCACTCGTACCAACCCGATCACCGGCTCATAGATGCCGGCCAGCGTGCGCAACAGGGTCGTCTTGCCCGCCCCATTGGGGCCGACCAACCCCAGGCGATCGCCCGAATGCAAGGTGAACGAGACGTCGCGAAGCGCCTGCACCACAACCCGGTGCTGAGGATCCTGCTTGAGCCGCCCCGAGGCGACCGCGAAAACCGTCTTTTTCAGGCTCCGGCTGCTGCCATGATAGAGCGGGAACAGCAGCGACAACCCGGCGACCTCGATCCGCGGCGATGCGAACATTCGGTCAGACCCAGAATGCGACGCGGGCGCGCACCCGCGCGAACAGCGCGAAGGACGCGGCGGACAAAACGGCCGTCGTCAGCACTGCTGCCACCCATACATGCGACCCGGCGGCCGCTCCCAACATGGGCTCCCGCACGATCTCCAGCATGTTGAAGAAGGGGTTGAGGATCAGCCAGTGCTCGTTAGGTCCAAGTTGCTTTGGCAGCCAGATGACCGGGGTCAGAAAAAAGGCGATTTGCAGCACGCTGGCGATGATCGGCGGAATGTCGCGGAACCGCGCGCACACCGCGCCAAGCGGGAGACAGATGGCTATCGACGCTATCAGCCATAACGCGACGCCGGGGACCGCCCAAACCAGCTGCCAGCCCGGGTTGATCGCCAGGGCGATGTACACGACGACGATCACCAGAACATTGTGCGCCAAAATCAGCAGGTTACGGACTACCGTTCTGACCGCATGCAGGAAGAACGGCATTCGCACTGCTCGGATCGTCCCCTCTGCCGAGGTGAAGCAAGTGCAGCCATCCTGGATGATGCCGGCGATAAAGCTCCACAGGACCTGAGACAAAGCGATGAACGGCAGGTATTCGCGCAACGTCGTGTGAAACAATGCGGCGTACAGGACCCCCAACGATCCCACCATCATGCCGGTGGAAATTGTCAGCCAGAACGGCCCCAGCATCGACCCGCGATAGCGCAACCGGATGTCCAGCCACCCAAGCGTCAACCCGAGCCGCCACATCCTGAGCCCGTCCAGAATGTCCTGAAGGGCCAGCTGGACGCGGCGATTCTCCGCTGCGCCCGGCCGGAATTCCAGCACGAATTGCGTGCTCGCGACCGGGAGGCGATCCTGTAGGGCAACATTCATGACCGGCGCGGCGATACTAGATTGCCGCCGCAGCCGCAACCGTAACTGTCATTGCGCGTGAAGGCTAAGCAACGCACGCCAAGGAGCGTAGTATCCCTTCGCCTCCAAGGCAAAACTGTCAGGGTTCCTACCGTCATGTCCCCCCTCGCCTCCACGGCACTCCTAGTGTCCTGCCCCCGAAGTTCGCCGTATCGTGCGGCGGGCGAAGGGGATCAGCAGGCCACTGAAAACAAAGAGCCGGTGTCCCGAACCGGCCGCCAATCCACAATGGCGAACTTCCGATTCGGGACACTGGCGTGCTTTCTGGCCATGGCGGCCTGCACCACGGCCGCTCACGTCGATACCGCGGCGATGCCGGCGGGACTGGGACTTGGCGATCCGGCCAACGCCATCCAATACTCGGCCTGGGCCTTCGCTGCACCGGCCCGCACGAGCGGTGACCCCGCCAGCGCCGCGAGGGCAGTCGCAGCGCTCGACTATGTCGCCGGCCAGCTCAACACCAGCCCGGCCTGGCGATCGGGAAGTCCGATAATCAATGCACAGATGCTCCGGGCGCGGGAGGCCGTCCGCCAGGTCCTCGGCGTCGCTCCCGCGGCAACATCACAGCAGGTGGTAGACACGATGGCGGCCGTTTCGCTCGAGCTTGCCGGCAATAACCGGGCCGCGGCGGTTCATACCCTTGCGACGCCGATCTACACATTCGGACCGGAACAGACCTTCGCGCTCCTGGCCAACCTCCCATTTATACACACCGCCAACATCGCAACCGCCCAGGCAGCGGGGGCTCTTGAAGGCCGGTCCTGTCCGCTCGGATGTCTTCGGTAACAACCCTACGAACCGAACCCTGACACCATGATCCTCGACGTCGACGGCCCCGGCTTCACACTTGGGTTCGCCGGGCACACCCTGATCCGTCACGCGCCGGAAAGCCCGTTCCTTTTCGCTGGTCGCGGGGACCCGTCCGTGCAGATACGCAACGGGTTCTTCGATATCCAGGATTTCGTTTCCGAACGTGTGCCGCTGCGGAGCGTGCGCATCAACCAGATCGGCGAAAGCTGGCTGCTCGAATGCGCCGGCAACGGCGGAACGCCCGCCACTAAAGTGGCGATCTCGGGTAACGACAAAGGGCTCATTCTCTCATTCGATCCTGCACCCGGCCTCAATCGTCTCTGGATCCGCCTGCATGCCGAACCTGAAGAGCATTTCTGGGGCGGTGGCGAGCAATTCTCCCACCTGGACCTCGCCGGACGACGGTTCCCTTTCTGGGTCTCCGAACCCGGCGTCGGCCGGGACGATCAGTCCTGGGTCAGTTTCCAGGCCCAACGCGACGGAAGAGGCGGCGAATACTGGAACACCTATTATCCCCAACCCACCGGTACTCTCCTCGCGCGGCTTCGCCCTGCATCTGGATACGACCGCCTACGCCGCCTTCGATTTCCGCCGCCCCCAGCACTTTGAAATCGAGTGCTGGGCAGTGCCGAAGCGGCTGGAGTTCCACGCCGCGGCACATCCGGCAGATGTTGTTACTGCCCTTTCGTCTCGCTTCGGCCGCCCTCCCGCCCTGCCGGCATGGACCGACCACGGCGCGATCATCGGTCTCAAGGAAGGCGCCAAAAGCTTCGACCGCCTGGAGCGCATCATCGAAGCTGGTGTCCCCGTGGCCGGCTTGTGGTGCGAGGATTGGGCCGGCGTCCGCAACACCAGGTTCGGAACCAGGCTGTTCTGGAACTGGGAATGGAACCCCGAGCGCTATCCCGACTTGCCAGACCGCGTCGCCGCGTTGAACCGGCGCGGCATCCGCTTTCTCGCCTATGCCAATCCCTACCTGAACAACCAGGGAGCCTTGTTCGCCTCGGCCAGGCAACAGGGCTTTTTCGTCCGCGACCAGGCGGGCGACTCCTACAACGTCGATTTCGGCGGCTTCACCGGGGGCATGGTCGATTTCACCAATCCGGAGGCCGTGCAGTGGTTCATCGACCGCATCCTGCGCGCCAACATGCTCGATCTCGGCATCAGCGGCTGGATGGCTGATTTCGCGGAGTTCCTGCCCGCTGATGCCCGGCTCCATCGAGGCGATCCGATGCTTCTGCACAATGCATGGCCGGTGCTGTGGGCTGAGCTGAACGCCCGCGCAATCGCGGAAGCGGGCCGCACCGGCGACGCCCTGTTCTTCATGCGCTCCGGCCACACCGGCATCCAGCCGCATTGCACGCTGCTCTGGGCCGGCGACCAGTCGGTCGATTTTTCCCGTCACGACGGACTGCCGAGCGCGGTCCGCGCCGCGCTGTCCTCCGGGCTGGTCGGCAACCCGTACCACCACAGCGATATCGGCGGCTACATGAGCCTCTACGGCCTTCGCCGCACCCCGGAGCTTTTCATGCGCTGGGCCGAGATGGCCGCCTTCACCGCCGTCATGCGCACGCACGAAGGCAACCGGCCAGCCGACAACCTCCAGGTCGACAGCTCCTCCGCCATTCTGGACCATTTCGCCCACATGGCGCGGCTTTACGTGGCGCTCGCACCCTATCGCCGCGCCCTGATCGCCGAGGCGGGCGCAACCGGACTGCCGCTTCAGCGTCCACTGTTTTTGCATTTCCCCCAGGACCCGATCGCCCTGGCTACGGAAGACGCCTTTCTGCTGGGGCCCGATCTGCTGGTCGCGCCGGTTCTCGCGGAAGCGGCGCACGAATGGCCGGTGCCGCTCCCGGCCAGCGCGGACTGGACGCATCTCTGGACCGGCGAAACATATCGGGGAGGCAAACGTGTCACCGTCGCGGCACCGCTGGGGCAGCCGCCGGTGTTCTATCGCGAGGGCTCGTTGTACCAGGCGGTGTTTCGTGCGGTCGCTCATACCAGCGGGCCATGAATTCGACTCGCCAGTGCGACGGGCGGCGTGGGTTCCCGCTTTCGCAGGAATGACGGATGGGTCTCAAGTGGCGGGCCCTCAATAGCGTGGATTTGTGATCATCAGGAGCCGCAAGCTGCTGCGATGGCCTGGACGACTTCCGGATAACGTGTGCGGACTCGGTGGGTTGACCGATTAACCGGGTCAGGACCTGGCCGGTAAATCCAGGAAGGGTGGCGACAATGTGCTTGCTGTGCACGCTCGGCGCGGATGCTGCAGGCGACGAAGTCCGCCGGCTGCATGTGTTGCGGTTGCTGGCGCTCGTCGAACACCCCGGTGCTCTGCCACATGACGCCGCGCTTCGCCTCAGCCGAGAAATCCTCGCCGTCATCGGGCCAGCCAGCGTCCCGTTTCGATGCGACTCCACGCCGCCCGATGGAGTCGATAGGAGAAGGCCAATGACCACGGGCACTGGTGGTGGGGCGCTGCCTCGCCCGTCTGATGATCTGCTGGCGAAGTTGGAAACGATCTACCGCGATCTGCATGCCAATCCGGAGCTGTCGATGCAGGAGCAGCGCACGTCCGGGATTGCCGCTGAGTGGCTGCGGCAGTGCGGGTACGAGGTCACCGAAGCCGTCGGCGGGACCGGTGTAGTGGGTCTGTTGCGCAACGGGGATGGCCCGACCGTGCTGCTGCGTGCCGATATGGACGCGCTGCCGATCAAGGAAAGCACGGGACTCGCGTATGCCAGCGACAAAACCGGGACCGACCGCTTTGGCCAGGCCACCGCGATCGCGCATTCCTGCGGCCACGACATGCACGTGGCTTGGCTCATGGGAGCAACGCGCATCCTGGCCGATAATCGCGGCAGCTGGCACGGTACCGTCATGGCGGTGTTCCAGCCCGGGGAGGAAACCGCACAGGGCGCCCGGGCGATGATCGCCGACGGGATGGTGAAGCGCTTCCCGAAGCCGGACGTCACATTCGGTCAACACGTGATGCCGCTCAGCGCCGGGCAGGTCGGTTGGCGTATCGGCACCATTCTCTCGGCCGGGGACAGTCTGGAGGTGACGCTGTTCGGCCGCGGTGCACACGGTTCGATGCCGCAAAAGAGCATCGATCCCGTGGTGATGGCGGCCTCGGCGGTGATGCGGCTGCAGACAGTGGTGTCGCGGGAGGTCGCAATGACGGATGGTGCCGTGGTCACGGTCGGCACACTCCGCGCGGGAATGAACGAGAACGTCATTCCGGACCACGCTTTGCTGCGGCTCAATGTCCGCACCTTCAAGGATCAGGTACGCACCCGCGTGCTCGCCGCGGTCAAGCGCGTCCTGGAAGCGGAGGCGGCCGCCTCGGGGGCGCCGAAGCCGCCCGACTACTCAGTGCTCAGCGAGTATCCGCTGACGCGCAACGACGAAGCCGCGACACGGAAGGTGGTGGCGGCGCTGGAGCGCCATTTCGGTGCGGACAGAGTGCACGAGATCGAACCGGCGACGGCCAGCGAAGATTTCGGCCTGTTCGGCGCTGCGTGGGGTGTGCCCGCCGTGTTCTGGGTCATCGGCGGTATCGACCCTGAGAAATACAAGGCGGCCGAGCAGGCCGGCAAGCTGGATGAAATTCCAGCCAACCATGCGCCCGACTTCGCCCCAGTCACCCATCCCACCCTGCGCACCGGGATCGAGGCGATGCTCGCTGCCGCCGGCGCATGGCTGACCGGTGAGCGCGTAACCGCCTGATCCTGGCGCATGCACGCGGCCTTTCCGCCGATTTTGATGGCCAGCCTGGATGGAGCCGGCACTTTTGTCTTTGCACTCAGCGGCGCAGTGCTCGCGATCAGAAAAGGGTTCGATCTGTTCGGAGTCCTTTTCCTGTCCTGGATAGTGGGGGTCGCCGGGGGAATAACGCGTGATGTGCTCATTGGCGCGGTGCCGCCGGCCACCATCGCAGACTGGCACGACTTCGCGATCGCGATCGGCGCCGGGTTGCTGGCCTTTTTCGTCTATCCGATTGAACAGAAACTAGACAGCCCCGTGCAGGTGCTGGATGCCATCGGACTTGGCGTGTTTGCCGTTACCGGCGCGCAAAAGGCGATCAGCTACGGGATAAATCCGGTCATGGCGCCGGTGCTTGGGATGATTTCCGGGATTGGCGGGGGCATGGCCAGGGATGTTCTCGCCGGAGACATCCCTTTCGTGCTGCGCAAGGACCTCTACGCGATCGCGGCATTGGCTGCCGGGGTGGTCGTCACACTTGCGAATGAACTTGGATTCGCGCCGCTCTGGCCGATGCTGCTGGGTCTCGCTGTCTGCATCTTTCTTCGGATAATGGCGATCTTCTTCGGTTGGCGAGCGCCGGTTTCCCGCTGGGCCCCGGGCCAGAATGGAGGTGCTGATCGATGAGCGAGGCGGTAGTGCTTGCGGGAAGCGAGTCGCGACAGGTGGGTTGCCGCAAGTCAGGGTTCTATCCCTGATGCAAATCCTTCACGTTCTGGACCACTCGCTGCCGCTGCAAAGCGGCTACGTCTTTCGCACACTCGGCATCCTCGCCGCCCAGCACGGCTTCGGCTGGGAAACCGTGCAGCTCACCGGCCCCCGGCAGAACGTCTATCGGGGCCCCGCCGAAACTGTGGATGGCTGGACGTTTCACCGCACCCGCCGGCCGAAATGGCCCCAGCGCATGCCCATAGCCCGCGAGCTCGCCGAAATGCGCGCGCTCCGCTGGCGTCTGGCGAAGGTTATTGCCGAAACCAAACCCGACATCGTCCACGCCCACTCCCCGTCCCTGGTCGGCTGGCCTGCCCTGCATGCTGCCAGGCGGGCCGGGCTGCCCCTGCTCTATGAAATCCGCGGCCTCTGGGAGGATGCAGCCGTCGATCTCGGCCATAGCCGCGAAGGTGACCTGCGCTACCGCGCCACCCGCAAGCTGGAGACCTCTTTGCTACGCCGTGCCGATGCGGTTGTGACCCTTTGCGAGGGTATGCGCCGCGAGCTGGTGACCCGCGGCATCCCGGCCGAGCGCATCACCATCGTCCCGAACGCCGTCGAGCCGGCCCTGCTCCGCACCCCCGAACCCAAGGACCCCTCCCTGCTGGCCTCCCTCGGCCTTACCGGACGAACCGTCCTTGGCTTCATCGGCTCATTCTACCACTACGAGGGCCTCGACCTACTCCTCGACGCGCTGCCGGTGATCCGCCAGTCCCTATCGGATATCGGCGTTCTTCTCGTAGGCGGCGGTCCCATGGAGGATCGCCTGCGCATCCAGGCCACGGAGCATGGCCTGGGCGAAGTTGTCCGCTTCACCGGCCGCGTGCCGCATGCGGAGGTGCAGCGCTACTACGACCTCGTTGACTTCCTCGTCCTGCCGCGCAAGCGCATGCGGCTCACCGAGCTGGTCACGCCCCTGAAGCCCCTGGAAGCGATGGCCGAAGGACGGCTGGTGATCGCCTCTGACGTCGGCGGCCATCGCGAGCTGATCCAGGATAACGTCACCGGTTTCCTGTTTTCAGCCGGTGATGCTGACGCCCTCGCGCGCCGGGTGGTGGACGCGGCCGCCGCCACGGATCGCTACGCCGCCATGCGCGATGCGGCACGGCGGTTCGTGGAGACCGAGCGGATATGGCCGGTCAGCGCCGCCAATATCCGGCCGGTCTACGAGTCGCTGTGCAACGACCGCTCGCGCTCCAGCAGCGCCCGCTTGCGCGGCACGCCCCACCGGTAGCCGGTCAGGTCACCATCCTTCCCCACGACCCGGTGGCAGGGCACCGCCAGCGATACCGGATTGGTGGCGCAAGACCGCGCGACGGCCCGGACGGCCCGCGGATTGCCGATCATCCCGGCCAGCTCGCCATAAGTGCGCGTCTCTCCGGCCGGAATCCGCCGCAACGCCTCCCAGACCCGCAGTTGAAATGCCGTGCCCCGCAGATCGAGCGGCAGGTCCAGCGCCTCTCGCGGCTCCTCGATAAACCGCAGCACCGTCTTCAGCGTGGCCGCCAGGCCGGCATCATCCTCCATCACCCGCGCGGCAGGAAACCGCCGCCGCAGGTCGCCCAACAGCGCCTCGTCAGGCTCGGCAAAGCCGATGAAGCAGACCCCCTTTTCGGTGGCGCCGACCAGCAGCCGCCCAAAAATCGAATCGGCGAATGCAGTGCGGATAATCTCGCCCGCTCCGCCCCGGCGCGCTGCACCCGGCGTCATGCCAAGCAGCTCACCCGTCTTCTCATACACGCGGCTCTCCGATCCGAAGCCCGCGCCGGCCACCGCATCCGCCACGCGCTCACCCGCCGCAAGCGCGGCGTGCAGCCGGCGGGCTCGCACCCCTTCCGCGTAACTGCGCGGCGTCAGCCCGGTATGCGCCCGGAACATTCGCAGGAAATGGAACCGGGAGTAGCCGGAGCGATCCGCAAGTTGCTCCAGCGATGGTATCTCCTCCTGGCTTTCCATGAAGGCGCAGGCATCGCGCACCACTTCCTGCGCCAGCCTGGCCCGCTCGCCTTTCGGATCGCACCGCCGGCAGGCGCGGAAGCCCGCCTGTTCGGCATCCGCCGTAGAGGCGAAGAACCGCACATTCCGCCGCAGGGGCCGCGGCGAGGGGCAGCCGGGCCGGCAATACACCCCCATCGTCGTGACGCCGTAAAGGAAGTCGCCGCTCTCACGGTGCAGGACCTTGTCCCACATCAGAGCTTCAGGGATTTGGGTTCGGGATGCGTATGTCATGCCGGCAATCTGGTCTTCCGGCGGTGATCCTGCCATCCGGGAATTGCGCCGGCTCAGAGCGCGATCGCTTCAGGCTGCACAGCAAATGACGCGTAAATCGCGCTCTCAAACAAAGAGTGCGCGATCGCTTCAGGCTGCACAGCAAATGAAGCGTAAATCGCGCTCTCAAACAAAGAGTGCGCGATCGCTTCAGGCTGCACAGCAAATGAAGCGTGAATCGCGCTCTCAAACAAAGAGTGCGCGATCGCTTCAGGCTGCATAGCCAATGAAGCGTGAATCGCGCTCTCAGACAAAGAGATCACCGCTGGCGATGAACCGAACACCCAGGCCGGTCAGACGCTCGCGCGCCGCCTGGATCGAGTCACGCCCATCGCCTTCCGGCAGGCCGATGCCGCGACAGGCATCCTCGATCACGATCACCTCATAACCGAGCCGCACCGCATCCTCCGCCGACCAGGCCACGCAAAAATCCGTGGCTAGTCCCGCGAGAAACACCCGCCGCATCTCCCGCTGCGTAAGCCAGCCGTCCAGTCCGGTCGGCGTGCGGCGGTCGTTCTCGAAAAAGGTGGAGTAGCTGTCGATCGCCGGGTCGCATCCTTTCCGGATGATCACCTCGATCCGCGTTGTGTCCAGCTGCGGGTGGAACGCCGCGTTGGCGGATCCCTGCACTGCATGATCGGGCCACAGTACCTGCGACCCATAGGACGTCTCGATCGTGTCGTAGGCCTTGCGCCCGGGATGCGAGCTCGCAAACGACAGATGGCCCGGCGGATGCCAGTCCTGCGTCGCGAAGGCACGGACAAACCGGCTCTCAAGCAGCCGATTGATCACCGGGACAACAGCATCCCCATCGACTACCGGCAGCTCGCCGCCTGGCATGAAGGTCGGCTGCACATCGACCACACCCAGAATGTCCGTCCGCTCGAGCTGCATCATTCCCGGCCTGTCTCGACATCCGCCTCAAGCTCCGAATGCGATTTCCGTCAAGAGCCGCCTGGCATAGTATTGGCCCTGGCATAGCATTGGCTCTGGCATAGCATTGGCTCTGGCATAGCATTGGCTCTGGCATAGCATTGGCTCTGGCATAGCATTGGCTCTGGCATAGTATTGCCTATGGACATCGAGTCGGCACTCGCCTCCCTCAAGGCCTCCGATGGCTGCCCGCCCGCAGAAGCTGTGCGCGGTGCGGTAAGTCATGTGGAAGCCGTCGCACCGGCCGTATGCAAGCTCCTGGACCTGGTTCAGTCCGGGGAAATGCTGACGAAGCCCGAGGAGAACCTTGTTTTCTCCGGCCTCTATGCGCTGGCCGAGGCGCGCTGTTCGGCGGTGTTTCCGTCGTTGATCGGCTTCTCAACGCCAGTCCGCACCTTGTGGAAGGCATATTCGACGAGGACTTCGCCCATCTCGACGGCCTGGTGTATTCGCTCGCGGGAACCGACACCGCACCCCTCCTGGACCTGGCCGCGGACACCGATGCCCCGGACGATATCCCGATCGGCCGCCATCGCAGCCTCCGCCCGCCTCGTTGCCGATGGGCGCGCGGACCGTGAAAGGTTCCTGGGCATCCTGGACGATTTCGACCGGGACAAGGACGACCCCGCCGGAGAATGGAGTTACTTTTCCTGGGCAGAGGCCATTCTGGCCCTGCGGTTCCGCGATTTTATTCCGCGCGTTCGCCAGGCATACGATGATGAGCTTATGCCCTACCTGTACGACAGCGACTGGCAGGAATGGCTGGACGCCTTTAAATCACCGGAACCTCGCTTCGAGTCGGAGTATATATCAACGACGCGGCCCGTGCCCTGTCGATGTTCGCCCAGCCCGACCGCGGCGGGGAGGGCCCGGGTTTCACCTCTGCGGCTCGGGTGGCTGAATCGCGTGCTCATGGTCCCTGCCGCCACTGGAAAATGCATCCCGTTTGAGATGGTGGACGGCCTGTTCACCGGCCTTCTCTGCGCGCCTGAGCCTCGGCTCGACGTCGAAGCAGCCATGTGCCGGGTATGGACGGACGCAACGCCGGACGAGATTTTCCCTCGCCCCGAGGTCCGCGACGAGGTGCTCACCTTGCTCCGCAGCCACTACCGAGGGCTTGATGGCCTGCTGAAGCAAGGCACACCGCCGGAGCCGTTTCTCGACGATGCAGCGGTCAAATTTGGCACCCTTCGGGGGAAACTGTGGAGTCTCGGTTTTGCCGAAGCCATCGCCGTCAACGGCGAAGCCTGGAAGCCGCTCCTCTCCAGCCCCGCCGCGCAACCCCTGATCCAGCCGATTGTCTTTGTTGGAATGAGCGCGAAACCTGGGCGCCGAACCGGGACGCCGAATTGCAGGCGGGAATCTGCGAGCAGTTGGGCGATCTTGCCCTGCAAATCCGCCAATTCAGGACCGAGGGTGCGCCCGCCTCGGCGGTGAACGCCGTCAAAGCCGACCGGAACGATCCCTGTCCCTGCGGGTCCGGCCGGAAATTCAAGAAGTGCTGCGGCGCGCCAGGCGCTCCGAAAGTGCAGTCGGTTCACTGACCGGAACTCCGCAAATCTGACGGCGGCAGACAAACGCCACGGCATCGCCCGGCTTCACCGATTTGCCGTAAGCCGGGTGATCAGCCGGCAAGGCCTCAGGATCCGGGGTCCGTAACACGACGATTGCGGGATCTGGAGACGAAAGCGCCGCCTGAGCGAGGCGGTTTGCTTGTTCACCCTTCCCTGCCACCACAACTGTCGCACCCTCTTCGAGCAGATCTGCTGCCGCAAGCAGCGTCGCCGTTCCCGCAAGCCGATCCGGATTGCCCCCGAAGGCGCGCAAAACCCCCTTCGCGCGGTCACGCCAGATGGATTCGCCCGTCAAATGCCACAACCGGGCGAAGACTTCTGCGATAAGCCCGTTCCCCGCCGGCGTTGCGTCGTCATTCGCCGTGCGTGGCCGCGCCAAAGGCACATCCGATGCATCATCCGATGTGGTGTAAAAGCCGCCGGTTCCGTCAGCGAAATGGACCAGAGCGGCCTCTGCAAGCAGGATTGCCGCGTCAAGACGCCCCGGATCGCCGGTCGCCTGGTGCAGCACCAGCGCCGCCCTTGCCATGTTGGCCTGGTCATCGAGCAGCCCGGCCGCGGTCACCCGACCGAGCCGCCAGGCGTGGTTCACCCGTCCATCCGTTGTGCCAAGCTCTCGCAGCACGAAGTCGAAGGCCGCTCCGGCCCGGTCAAGCCAGGCCGGCCGTTGAAAAACGCCGGCCGCACGCACAAGCCCGCTGATCGCCAGACCGTTCCAGTCCGCCAGGACTTTATCGTCCCTGCCCGGCCGCACCCGCCCGCCGCGTGCCCGGAACAGAACCTCCCGACACCTCTCCAGCGTCTGCTCGGCTTCCCGGGAACCGCGAGGGGTCACGCGGCGAAGGATGTTATGCCCCTCCCAATAGCCAGCCGCTGTGACGTCGTAGGCAGCTCTGAAAGCGGGCGCATCAGGACCCAGCAGACGGTCGATCTCAGCTTCGGACCAGACGTAGAACTTGCCTTCCTCACCCTCGCTGTCTGCGTCCTCTGACGCCGCAAAGGCGTCCCCCGCCGCCATGTCCCGCGTCATCCACCCGACGGTCTCGGCTGCGCGCTCGGCATACAGTGGCTCGGGTCGGTCGGCGTAGGCGAAGGCCAGCAGCTCAAGGAGCTGTCCGTTGTCGTACAGCATCTTCTCAAAATGCGGCACCAGCCACACCGCATCGGTCGAGTAGCGGGCGAAACCGCCCCCGAGATGATCGTAAATCCCGCCCTGCGCCATCCGCGTCAGCATCAGGTGCAGCGCCTCCTTTCCGTCCGGCGCTCCGGTACGGAACGCATTCTGCCAGAGAAACCGGAAGATCGGCGCATTGGGAAACTTCGGTGCTCCGCGCAGGCCGCCATTTTCTGCATCGTTCAGCCGCAAATATGCGCTCGCCACCGCATCGAGATGCTGAGGTTGCGGCAGGTCGCCCGCGCTCGGAACCGACATCCGCTCCACCCCCTGGCGCAGCATAGCGGTGTTGTGCGTCACCATTTCGTCCTGCGATGCCCAGGCCGCGGACACGCCTTGCAGCACCTGGCGGAACGATGGCCGCCCCCAGCGCGGCGCCGGAGGAAAATACGTCCCGCCCCAGAACGGCGCCGCATCCGGGGCCAGAAACATCGTCAGCGGCCAGCCCCCCTGCTCTCCCATCAGGTGCAGGGCAGACATGTACAGATGATCGATGTCGGGCCGCTCCTCCCGATCGACTTTGATGTTGACGAACAAGCGGTTCATCAGCGCCGCTGTTTCCTCATCTTCAAACAATTCATGCGCCATCACATGGCACCAGTGGCAGGCCGCGTAACCGACCGAAAGCAGTATGGGTTTGTTCGCGGCTTGTGCCTCTTCCAGGGCTGCGGACCCCCAGGGCCGCCAATGCACCGGGTTGGCGGCATGCTGCAGCAGGTACGGCGAGGTCTCGCGGCGCAGCAGATTGGCGGCCTCGGCCATGCATGGCCTCCTGTTGCGATTGGCTCAGGCGGATGAGATAGGGGGCGGATGGGCGAAAGACAGGCGGGTGATCCGCCGCAATACTACGAGGCGCACCTGTTCGTGTGCTGCAACCGCCGGCCAGACGGCCATCCCAAGGGAAGCTGCGCGGCGAAGGGCAGCGAGAAACTGCGGGACTACATGAAGGTGCGCGCAAAGGAGATGGGCCTGCGCGGCGTCCGCGTGAACATGGCTGGATGCCTGGACCGCTGCGAGCATGGTCCCTGCCTGGTTATTTATCCGGAGGGGGTCTGGTATCGCATCGGCTCCACCGCGGACGTCGATACTGTCCTGGAACGCCACGTGCGAGACGGCGCACGAGTGCCGGACCTGCTTTTGCCGCCGGAAACGCGGGCTTAACCTTCCCCGGACGGCGCCGCGCTGCCCGGCCCGAGTGCGCGCTGCATCGTTACCACGTCCAGCCATCGGCCGAACTTCAACCCGACCGCGCGCATCGTGCCGACCATCTGGAACCCCAGCGTGGCATGCACCCCGATCGATCCCACGTTCTCGGAATCGCCGATCACCGCGATCATCTGCCGAAAACCCGCCTTGGTGGCGTCGTCGATCAGCTTTGCGACCAGCGCCTTCCCGACGCCCTGACCCCGGACGTCCTCACGGACGTAGATGCTGTTCTCGACCGTAAACCGATACGCCGTGCGGTCGCGGAACTGGTTGTAATAGGCATAACCCAGGACGCCGGTGGCATCCGTCGCGACCAGCCAGATCCATTTATGGCTGGCCACCTTCCGGAACCGTTCCAGCATTTCCTCGACCGACGGCGGCTCCTCTTCGAAGCTCCCCGTGCCGGTCAGTACGTGGTGGGCGTAGATCGACTGGATTTCGGGAACGTCCGCCTCAGTCGCGATGCGAATCTGCATGCATGCTCCGTGATTTCATACCGGCAGGCCAAGCACCGATGCCGCATCGCAGGCGAACGCCAGAAGGGCCTTGTCGCGCCCTGGAGCCGCGACCAGCGACATGCCGACGGGAGCCCCACGCATAGCGCAAGGCAAGGTCACCTCCGGCAATCCGCAAAAACTGGCGATCGCTGTCACACCCATGCTTGCTTGCCGTACCGCCTCCAATTCCTCGGCATCGGCCGACGTAAGGGGCGCAACGCAAGGGCTTGTCGGAAAGACGAGGATTGCGCCACCCGCAAGCAGCGGGCGCACGCGCGCCTGCAGGAGGCGTCGGAAAATCCGCCCCGCGCTCGCCACTGCGGGATCCAGCCGCCGCGCCTTCTCGATCCGCTCCGCCACTGCGGGGCTTAAACGCGGGTTACTCCCGGTAATCCAGTTTCCCAGGGTGGACCACACCTCCTCCGCCTGCACCGCCCTGAAGTGGTCGTACAGGCTGTCCAGGCCCTCCGGCACCAGGCGAAGGCCCAGGGCCCGGCCGCGCAATTGCTCCAGTCGCTCCAGCTTCGGCCGCAGCGCCTCGGCCACATCCGGTTGCGCGTTGACCCACGCCTCTTCCATCATCAGAAACGGGCCGCTCAGCTCGTAACGCGCCCCGCCGGGCAGCAGGACCTCACCAACTCCGGCCAACAATGATCCAGCGCGGGCGACCCAGCCGACCGTATCCATGCTCGGGGCAAGCCCACATACGCCGGCAGTGCTAACCGCGCCAAAGCTGGGGCGGAAGCCGAACAATCCGCAGTAGCTTGCAGGGATCCGGACCGAGCCCCCGGTATCGGTGCCGAGCGCGAAGTCAGCAACTTCAGCCGCCACCGCTGCGGCCGAGCCGCAGCTTGAGCCGCCGGGAAGCCGCCCCGGCGCGTTTGGGTTCCGCGGCGTGCCGTGCCAACAATTCTCGCCAGTGATGCCATAGGCAAGTTCGACCGTCTTGGTTTTGCCAAGCAAATGGGCCCCGGCCTCCAGCAGCGTCCGCACCACGGGAGCAGTGGCCGTCGCGGGGCCATGTGTACGGGCCCAATCGGGATTGCCGTACGTCGTTACACTGCCGGCCAGGTCGAACACGTCCTTGACCGCGAAACGCAGTCCCCCAAGCCGGCCGCTGCCGAGCGGCTCACAACGCGCCCGGGGTCCTGGAACAAAGACTCCGTCCAGGTCTTCGGCGTCTGACACTTGTTCTTCCTCCGTCGCCACATCACGAGTGCGGGTTTGCCACATAGCACCCAGGAAATCGCTTTCCCGTGAGTACCGGCTCGTGTCATACGATGCGCACCCCGACCGGCGAAGGCAAATCCGAACGGCTTATACGGAATATTTGCTCTTCGTTGCCACGCTAAGTCATAGTGGCGGTGGGTTCAGGCCGTGCCGGCCCATGCACCGGCCAGAGTGCCATGCCAAATCGTCGGCCTGTTGCTGAGAGGGATCGCGCGTGGATCAGTTCGAACGGACCGGCCCAGAAGCCGAGCATCTGGCGCAGAACGTTAGTACGGATATCGCCGGTAATCCCCGATCTCGCGCGGGGGAATCGCTCCACCCGCGCCTGCGCGCGGTCATCCAGGCGGGACGCTACTACGGTATGGAGCTTGATCCCGCCGAGTTTCGCAACGTCGAGCAGGCGGACGCGCCGACCGCGGCTTCACTGGCAGCCTGGATCCGCGAATCCGGGATGTGGTCGCGGGCGTTGCGATTGCGTTGGCGGCATCTTCAGCGGCTGCATGACACGGGGCCAATCGTTCTGCTGTTCAACGATGGCAGCGCCGGGTTGCTGGCCGGCTCGAATGCCGAGCACAAGGTCGTCTTCATCAAGGACCCGCTCGCGCCGGAGGGAGAGCCGGCCGTTCCGGTTGACGAACTACGACTGAGCGAAGTGTGGTCGGGCGAAGCCGTGCTGCTTCGGGCCAATCGCGGCCTGCAGGAAGCCGATGCTCCGTTCTCGCTGCGCTGGCTTGTCGGTCTGGTGCTGACCGAAAAGAAATCGCTGCGCGACATCGGCATCGCCTCGTTGACCATGAGCTTCCTGGCGATCTTTCCGCCGCTCGTGATCATGATGGTGGTGGACCGGGTGCTGGAACATCACAGCTGGTCCACCCTTGGCCTGCTCTCCGTGCTGATGGGCATCTTTGTCGTTTACGAGACGCTGCTTGGCTATGCCCGCCGGCTGATCGTCCTGCAGGTGGGCGTCCGGATCGATACGCGGCTCAATCTGCACGTGTTCAATCGCCTCGTGCGGCTGTCGATCGATTATTTCGAGCGTCACCCAGCCGGCGAGACGATGCACCGCGTCACCCAGATCCACCGGGTCCGCGAATTCCTGACCGGCAAGCTCCTGACGACGTTCCTTGATTTCATGACTTTGATGGTGCTGCTGCCGTTCCTGTTCTGGATGGACAGCACGCTCGCCTGGATCGTGCTGGCCTGTGCCTGTATCATCACCCTGATAATCCTCGCCTTTCTCCGGCCGCTGCGGGTGTTGCTGGGGAGGGTGATCCAGGCCGAGGTGAACCGGCACGCCGCGCTCGGCGAAACGGTGTTCGGCATTCGCACGGTCAAGTCCCTGGCGCTGGAGCCGCAGCGCAAGGCGCTGTGGGATGAACGGGTTGCCGAGGCCGGACGCTGGCGGCTTGCCTTCGGGCGGCTGGCCAATTGGCCGCAGACGCTGGTCACGCCCGTCGAGCGCTTCATGTGGATCGGCGTTATCATGATTGGGGTCAGCATCGCCTTGCGCCAGGATGGCGGCTACGCCATCGGCGCGCTGTTTGCTTTCATGATGCTCTCGCAGCGTGTCTCGCAGCCCCTGGTAGGTATGGCGCGCATGATTGAGGATTTTGAGGAAGTCGGCGGCGCGATCGCTGAAGCGGCGGCGGTGCTGAACCGCCCGTTGGAGGCGGACGCCGCATCCGGCGGTCTGCGCCCGAAATTCGTCGGCGCCATCAGCTTCGATGACGTGACCTTTACCTACCCGAACACCAAGATCCCTGCGCTGGAAAAGGTCAGCTTTTCCATCCCGCCGGGCACGATGCTTGGAATCGTCGGCCGAAGCGGTTCGGGCAAGTCCACGATCACCCGCCTGCTGCAGGGCATAAACCGGGATTACAGCGGTTACGTGAAGATCGACAGCGCTGACCTGCGAGAGATCAACCTGCGGCATCTCCGCTCAAGTTTCGGCGTGGTCTTGCAGGATAACTTCCTGTTCCGCGGCTCGATCCGCGACAACATCCTTGCCGGCCGTCCGGGTCTCACGCTGGAAGATGCGATTCGCGCGGCCCGCCTCGCCGGCGCCGAGGAGTTTATCGAACGGATGCCGCAAGGCTACGAAACCTACATCGAGGAGGGTTCGCCCAACCTGTCCGGTGGCCAACGCCAGCGCCTCGCTATTGCCCGGGCCCTTATCCAGGACCCCCGCATCCTGATTCTCGATGAAGCAACCAGCGCTCTCGACCCTGAGAGCGAAGCTCTGGTCAATGCCAATCTGCTGCGCATCGGGCGGGGCCGGACGATGGTGATCGTCTCTCACCGCCTTTCGTCCCTCACCGAATGCGATCTGATCCTGGTGCTGGAACGAGGCAAGGTGATGGACATGGCGCCACACCGCACCTTGCTGGAACGTTGCTCGGTTTACCGGCAGCTCTGGGCCCAGCAGAACCGTCACCTCGAGAGTCAAGGTCCCCGTCATGCCGCTCTTGCTCCAGCACTCGTCCAAGGGGACTGATTTGGCCGAGCGGGACGATCCCGCTCTGCCCGCAGTCCTTGAGTTCCAGTCACCCTCGACCGCCGTCCTCAGCGCCCCTGTTCCGCGCTCCGCGCGCGGGACGGTGTGGATCGTCAGCAGCCTGTTTGCGGCCGTGCTGACTGCCATGGCTCTGATCAAGGTCGATCGGGTCGTCACCGCGCGCGGCGAAATCGTGTCCAAGGCGCCGGTGATCGTCATGCAGCCGCTGGACACGTCAATCGTTCGCGCCATCGACGTGCATGTCGGCGAAAAGGTGAAAGCGGGCGACGTTCTGGCGCGCCTCGATCCGACATTCGCCGCCGCCGATGTAGGATCGCTGGCGGCACAGGTCTCCAGTTTGCAGGCCACGGTCAGCCGGTTGCAGGCGGAATCGAGAGGGCAGACCCTTCACCTACACCGGACTTGATCCCGATCTGGCGCTGCAGGCCGCCATCTACGCCCAGCGCAACGCCGAATACGACTACAAGCTTCAGAACTACAAAGAGAAAATCGATGAGCTGGTGGCCGAAATCAAGCGCTCCAACTCCGACGCCGAGGGGTACCGTTCGCGCCTCGCGGTGGCAACGGATGTCGAGCAGATGCGCCGGCAGCTCGAACAGCTCAACGTGGGGAGCAAGATCAACACGCTCGCCGCCATGGATAACCGCGCCGAGATGGAGCGCAATTATCAGAACGCGATGCAGACCGCGCAGGCGGCCACGCGCGACCTTGGCGCGATGATCGCCGAGCGGGATGGCTACGTGCAGTCCTGGCATGCCGACGTTTCGGAAAAGCTGGCCGACGCCGTCGCAAAGCTCTCTGACGCGCGCGAACAGCTTCGCAAGGCGCAGCTTCGCCGCCAGCTTGTCGAGCTGAGAGCCGCTCAGGACGCAACCGTGCTGACCGTTGCGAAAGCGTCAGTCGGCTCGGTCCTGCAATCGGGTGAGCAATTCATCACGCTGATGCCGGCGAATGCCCCACTGGAAGTCGAGGCGAACATTTCGGGCAAAGACGACGGCTATGTGCAGGTCGGGGATCCTGTCGCGATAAAATTCGATACCTTCCCCTATTCCCGCTACGGGATGGGTTACGGCACGCTGCGCATCGTGACCGCGAACAGTTTCACGGGCCAGGACCAGGCGGCCAACCAAACCAGCATCGTGCCGATCTCGACAGGCGATCCCGAGCCATACTACCGCGCGCGGATCGCAATCGAACGGGTGGCACTGCGGGGTGTTCCGAAGGATTTCGAGGTGACGCCCGGAATGCCGGTTGCGGCAGACATAAAGGTCGGAAAGCAGACGGTCCTGCAATACCTCCTGACCCGCGTCATTCCGGTGGCGTCCGAGGCGATGCGGGAGCCCTGACCGGCTCATGTCGCGCGAGCACCGGCGATGCTGAACCGGCTGATCTGGCGGATCTCCTCACGTGCTGCCCTCAGCGGCGGGATCCGGCTGACGGAGCAGGGGAATCTGCCCAAGGCTTTCCGCCTCCTCTCACGAGCGGCAAAAGCCGGCGTCCCCGAGGCGGAATATCGCATCGGGCGATGCTATCTCGAGGGGGGCGGAGTCCCTCATAGCCGGACGGAGGGACTGCGCTGGCTTCAGAAGGCGGCGGCGCACGGTTATGTCGAAGCCCAGTCCTTGATCGCCACCCTGCTGATCCACGGCATCGCCGCACCGCGAGTCCAGACCGGGGGCCGCCCGGCTGCTGCGTTGTTTGCCAGCCACGACGATGTCGGCAAGCCGGATTTCGAGCAGGCGCTGATGTGGGCGAAACGAGCCGCGGAGAGCGGTTCGGCCGATGGTCAGGCCGTTCTGGGCTACATCCTGACATCCGGCCCGGAATCGATGCGTGACCTGGAGGGCGCGCATCGCTGGTACGAAAGAGCCGCCGAGGCCAACTGTCCCCAGGGTGCGCTCGGATATGCGTTGTCCCTCGGACGGACGGCGGAAACCGCCGAGCAGCACGCGGAGGTGAGCCAGTGGCTCAGCCGCGCCGCCGAGGCTGGTTTGCCGACAGCACTCTACCTCCTCGGGGTCATCCATGAGCGCGGATTGGGTGGCCCCGCTGATCCGGCGAAAGCCACCGACTACTATCGCCAGGCGGCCATTAAGGGGAATTGGTCGGGCCAGGCGCGTTGGGGTCTCGCCCTGCTGGAAGGCAGGGTCGTCCCCGCCAACCCCGTCGAGGGCGAGTCATGGTTGCGCAGGGCCGCCCTCGGCGGCGATCCCGAGGCCGCAGCCCTGGTCGGGGACCTCTATGCAAAGGGCGGCAAACTTCCGCCCAACTACGCAGAGGCTGCGATCTGGTTCCGTCGCGCCACCGAAGCCGGCCACAAAGGCGCCGCCCGAGCGCTCGGCATGCTCTACCTTACAGGCGCCGGCGTTCCGCGAGATCAGGAGGAAGCGGCGCACTGGTTCCGCATCGCCGCCGAGAACGGCGACCGGCGGGCGCGGGTAGATCTCGCGAACCTTTTTCTGAAGGGAACGGGACCCGCTGAAGACGCTGTTCGCACGCGCGAGTGGTTCGAACAGGCCGCAGCTTCGGGTGACCTCGTCGCGGCCTTCAATTTCGGCGTGTGCCTGGCTGAGGGGGTGGGCGTGGAGCGCGATGAGAGGCGGGCCGCTGAGTGGCTCCGCCGTGCCGCCGATGGTGTCGTGAACGCCCAGTATTGGTATGGCCGGATGCTTATCGAAGGCCGCGGTGTGGATGCCAATCCCGAGGAGGGACGGGCCTGGATCGCGCGCGCCGCTTCCATCGGTATGGTCGAAGCGGAAGTTGCTCTGGCGGAAATGATGGTGAATGGCCGCGGCGGACCCCGTGATCATGCAGGGGCGCTGGCGCTGTTCGAGAAAGCGGCGGGTCGCGGCCATGTCGGCGCGATGTTTGCCGTGGGCGCGCTGCATGGCGGTGGCCATGACATGCCAACCGATCGGGTGACCGCCCAGCGCTGGTTCCGCGCCGCCGCCGAGCGGGGTCACGCCTATGCCCAGATGATGCTGGGCCGTTATCTGGCGTGCGGTCTGGCCGGAGAACAGGACTTTGCCCAGGCCCGTGTGTGGCTGGAGCGTGCCGTCGCGCAGGGCTTGTCGGAGCCGCGGGCCGACCTCGCCTCCCTGCCCCGCCCGGCTTCGGAGGAAGTGCAAGCCGCCGCACAGTGACTACGGATTCCCTCGCCGGTTTCGGCCCCAGTCCTCCTGACCCCGCCGAGTTGGCGCGGGAAGCAATGGAATTCGGGCGGGCCGCAATGCAACAGGGTGACAGCTGCACGGCGGTTCGCTGGCTGGACCGGGCATGCCGTCTGCTGCCACGCGACGCCACTCTGAAGCTTCTGCTCGCTACCGCCTGCGCCACTGCCGACCCACCCAGGGCAGGACGCCTGTTTGCTGAACTCTCCATCGAGCACGATACGCCCGAGATCCGCGCCGGCCTGGCCCTGCAATCCCCGCGCCCAGCCGTTGCAGAGAAACGCAACGACGGTCGCCGCCGAACCGAAGGCTTCGTCCAGCTTGACGGAGACACCCTATCCGGCTGGGCATGGCACCCGGACCAGCCAGAGCGTGATCCGGAACTGACCATCGTGTCGCGAGCGGGTCGTTCATTCCGGATTACAGCGACAGAGCCTGCCGATCCCCTTTCCGGTTCGCTGCTTGCCCGCCCACGCGCGTTCCGCACCACGCTCGCCCCCTCCCCTTGCGGGAGGGGGAAGGGGGAGAGGTCAAAGCGGCAGATCCGAGTACTTGGACCTGACGGACGGGACCTTCTCGGGAGCCCGCTTTATCGCGGCTGCGAAACGCGGCGCATCCGCCTCGGCAGTTCGGCGAAGCCCCCGCAAACCACACCACCGCCCCGCCGCGCCGATGTGATCGTCCCGGTCCACGAAGGCGGCGATCTAGCGATCGCGTGCATCGCAAGCGTGCTTCGCGATCTGCCGTCAGGCGCGCGCCTGGTCCTGGTGGACGACGGCACGCGGGATCGTACGCTTCGCACCCACCTCAGCGGCTTTGCGGGAGACCCCCGCATCCTGCTCGTCCGCCATCGCAACCAGCGCGGCTTCCCCTCTGCCGCCAATGCCGGCCTCCGCGCCTGCGCACCGAACGATGCCGTCCTGCTCAACAGCGACACCCTCGTCCCGCTGCACTGGCTGGAGCGGCTCCGGCGGGCAGCCTATTCGGCGCCCGATATCGGCACCGTAACGCCGTTCTCGAACAGCGCGAGCATTCTCAGCTATCCCGGTTCCGCGGCGGAAAACCCGGTGCCGGACCAGTCCGAGACGGACCGCCTCGCGGCGCTGGCGTATCGCGCGAACGCCGCAAGCGTTGCAGACATCCCGGTCGCCGTCGGCTTCTGCATGTACCTGCGGCGCGATTGCCTCGATGCTGTCGGACGCTTCCGCACCGATCTGTTTGCACAGGGATACGGGGAGGAAAACGATCTCTGCCTGCGCGCCAGTCGGCTTGGCTGGCGCCACGTCGCTGCACCCAGCGTTTTCGTCGCTCATCACGGCGGACGTTCGTTCGGACTGGGGGGGCAGTCACTGCGGCAGCGCAATCAGGCCATTCTCGACCGGATCTACCCTAGCTATGAGGCACTGATCGCCACCTGGGCGGCCAAGGATCCGCTTGCCAAGGCGCGTTACCGATTCGACCTGGCCCGCTTTCGCGCCGGGCGGCGCGAGCATGGATCAGTCGTCCTGATCACTCATAGTGACGGCGGTGGTGTCGAGCGATGCGTCAATGCCGCATGCACGGCGCACGAAGCAGCGGGCTTTCGCCCGATCGTGTTGAGACCTGACCCGGCCAAGCCCGGCTTGGTGGCAGTCGCTGACGGTTCGGCCCGCCTCTATCCGAGCCTCAGGTTCCGCCTGCCCCGGCAATCGTCCGCGCTTCTTCGCCTGCTGCGCGCGGAGCGTCCAGTAAAAGCCGAAATCCACAACCTGCTCGGCCATCACGCTTCAATCGCTGACGTGATTGCTGCACTGGGAGTGCCCTACGCGGCTTATGTTCATGATCATGGCTGGTTTTGTCCCCGGGTCGTGCTGATCGGTGCAGACGGAAGATATTGCGGCGAGCCAGGCCTGGCGGGCTGCGAAGCTTGCATCGCAACGAGTGGAAGCGCCTTTGAAGAGGTCACCTCCGTCGCGGCTTTCCGGGCGAGCAGCAGCCGCATTCTCGGATCAGCCGCCCGGGTTATCGCTCCGTCTCTGGATGCCGCGAACCGATTGCGCCGATACTTTCCCGAACTGCGCCCCGAGATTGCGCCGAACGAACCGGGGCTCGCGATGACCCCCGCGGCGGCAATCGTGCGAGCAGGCGGCGTCCGGCGGGTCTGCGTAATCGGCGCGATGGGGATGGCCAAGGGATATGCGACGTTGCTCGATTGCGCCCGTGATGCCGCCGCCCGCCGGTTGCCGCTGGAGTTCATCGTAGCCGGTACGACGATCGACGACCGCCCACTGCTTGCAACGGGTCATGCTTTCGTTACGGGTCCCTTCCTGCCTGCCAATGCGGAACAACTGATCCGACAGCAACGTGCAGAACTGGCGTGGCTTCCCTCGATCTCGCCTGAAACGTGGTGTTTTGCACTGAGCGAGGCATGGCGCAGCGGACTTAAGGCGGTGGTTTTCGATCTCGGTGCGCAAGCCGAACGGGTGCGCCGGACCGGGCAGGGCTTCGTTCTCCCGCTTGGGCTGCCGCCTGTAAGAATTAACGACACGCTGCTTGCGGTATCGTCTCCGTGAGTCCATGAAAGCGAATTGCCGCCGCGCTTGGTCCCGCCGAAACAAGCAAGAGTAATCTCCCGCATGGCTGAATCTGCAATCATCGACCGCGCCGAACCCAGGCCTGCCGAATCGTCCCAGAGCCGCGTCATGGAGCTGAAGGTTTCGGGCCACCTGATGACCCTGGACGCAGGTGTGTTCTGCATCTTTCAGCCCCCCGGATCGCCGCAAGCAGGTGCCGGCGGATTGCCGGGGGTTCGCATTTCCCTTCCGCCTGCGCCGCTCCGGCCGAAAGACACTGTGATGATCAGCACCTTCCGCGAGGATGGCTGGCTGAACGGCGGCGATGGCGCCGCCCTGGTGCGGGTGGCGCAAGGCCCGGCCCAGGTGTTGGTGACCGTGTATCAGGCCCCAGGCGCACCGGCCGAGGCGGCGCCGAGACTTCAGGTTCTGCGGCTCGGCGCCGAGCCCACCACCCCGGTGGCCGCATCGACTGAGCCGAGCGGACACGCCAGCGAAGTTTCGCGCGATGCCGAGGTGGTCGCCCATGTTCAAAGAACGGGCGATGTCGGAGGCAAACTGGGCGACTGGATCGGCATCCGTGGCTCCCGCCTTTGGATCGAAGGGTTCGGTATCAACCCGTTGTCCGGCATCACACCCGAGCAGATCGAGTACCAGGCCGTGCTGGGCCGTGGTTGGATGTCGCCCTGGATCGAGGGCGGTCGGTTTTGCGGCAGCCGGGGAATGGCTTTGCCGCTGCTCGGGCTGCGGGTTCGCCTGAAGGGCGATGCTGCGCAGACCCGCAACGTTACGCTATCCGCAACTTTCGTTGACGGCAGCGCCGCCGGACCTGTCGGGGCCGAACAGTCATGCGAGTCGGAAAGCCTGGCGGCCCTCGAGGCGTTTCAGATCGTCGTAAGTCCGAAATCGGCGTCATTCGCGCCCTCGCTTGAAGCCGGAAAAACCGAAACCCTCCAGCTCGCGCAGAAAAAAGCCGCGAGGAGGCCTCGTTAGTGTCCCGAATTCGGAAGTTCGCCATCGCGGATTGGCGACCCTTTCGGAACAATTGCTTTGGGTTTTCTGTGGCCTGCTTATCCCCTTCGTCCCCCGCAGAGTGCGGCGAACTTCGGGGGCAGGACACTAGAGCGTGCTCAGGTGACTGAGCTCCCGGAAACGCAAGTGTTTCCAGTCAAGCGCGATCTGCTCTAGGGCGGCCGCGTGAAGTACCTGTTCGTTCATCAGAACTTCCCCGGCCAGTTTCTCCACATCGTGCGGCACCTATCGGCTGGTGCCGAGAACGACGTTGTCTTCCTTTCCGAGCCGAACCAGAACCACATTCAGGGTATCCGTAAGATCCCTTATGCCCGTCCGGAGCCATCGGGCGTCAGCACACACGCCTCCGCTCGAGACCTCGACAACGCCGTGCGCCGAGCTGATTTGGTTGCGCGCATTGCCACCAACCTGAAGGGTCTCGGCTTCGTGCCGGACATGATCATCGGCCACCACGGCTGGGGCGAGTTGCTCGGCCTTCCGGAGATTTGGCCCGACACGCCGATGCTCGGTTATTTCGAGTTCTATTATCGAACCGAAAAATCGGATATCGGATTTGACCCGGAATTTCCCACACACCCCTCTGACTTCGCCCGGGTCCGGGCGAAGAACGCGGTGAACCTTATTGCACTGGAGATGGCGACCCGCGGTCAGACACCGACGGAATGGCAGCTTTCTACCTATCCCGAATGGGCGCGGACGCGCATCTCACTGCTGCGAGAAGGGGTGAATTTGGACGTCTGCAAGCCCGATCCCGGCGCCGCACGACGCGCCCTGCGGATCGGCGGCGCCACCATTACCCCGGCTGACAAGCTCGTTACTTACGTGGCGCGCGACTTCGAACCGTACCGCGGTTTCCACACCATGATGCGGGCGCTCCCGAAGCTGCTCAGCGCACGAAAAGACGTTCGCGTCGTCATGGTCGGGGGCGACGGCGTAAGCTACGGGACGCCTCCCGCCCAGGGGACATGGCGCGAGGCAATGATCACCGAGGCCAACGGGCGCATCGACCTGGACCGCGTAATATTTCCCGGCAAGCTGGACTATCTCAGCTATGTCCGCCTCCTGCAACGGAGTGACGCTCACGTCTATCTGACCTATCCTTTCGTCGCCTCCTGGTCGTTACGGGAGGCGCTGGCGATCGGCTGCGTCGTCATCGGCAGCGACACGCCGCCGGTAACCGAGTTTGTCACGCACAAAGTCAACGGATTGCTTGTCCCGTTTCTGCTCCCCGGGCGGCTTGCGGAATGCATCCTTGAGGTACCTAGAGGATCGTCCGTTGTCCGTCCGCCTGCGGCGAGGCGCACGCCTCTATGCAGAGCGGCACCTGGCCATGGATGACTACCTGACCGCCTACCGCGAACTGATTTCCAGGCTCACCGGGCAGGCTGATTTCGCGGGAACCGGAGAGGCGCGCCCGCCGGCACGCCTGCGCGCCTGATAAGGCCGGGCAAAACTGACGAACTCGCGCTTTGCTCACGCTCTGATGTTGGTCTAAAGCCAGCCTGTCACCTATGTGTCGTAGGTTCGCGGCGGCACGGCCGGATATGCGGAGACGCTCTCGTTAATGTTCGGCGTGTCGGTCAGCTCACTTTTAGCTTACGCCCTGCACCACCCGGCGCTGCAGGCCGGGACGATCATCATCGCGACCTTCATCCTGGAAGACGCGGCCACGGTCCTGGCGGCGATACAGGCCGCGACGGGGGACATCTCGATTCCGCTGGCACTCGGCTCATTGTACGTGGGCATCGTCCTGGGTGATGCCGGCCTCTATGGCCTGGGCCAGCTCGCGCGGCTGATCCCGTGGTTCCACCGCCTGCTTCCGCCCAAGCGAGAGCGGGTCGTCAAGGCCTGGCTTCAAGGCCGCGTGTTCAAGATCGTCGTGATCAGTCGTTTCCTGCCCGGTGTACGATTGCCCACATACACGACCTGCGGCTATCTCGGCGTCAGTTTTCGCAAGTTCATCACCGCCAGCATGACCGCCACGGTGGTTTGGACCTCCGGGCTGTTCCTGGTCTCAATGAAGGTCGGCGATTTCCTTATCGCTCACTTCGGCGTTTGGCGGTGGGCCGGATTTGTGGGGATGATCGTGTTCATGGTGCTGGCCGGACGGCTTGCGGCTCGGCTCTGGAAGGAAACACCAGACGAATGAAGCTGGATGCCGCGCTGCGCGTCGCCGGAGCTCCCAGGCTACCGGAACCGCCGGTCTCGTTTTTCGAATTCTGGCCAGGGTGGCTGTTCTACGCGCCCGTTCTCGCCCATTGCCTGCTGATGGGCTTGCGTTACCGGTCGCTCACAGTTCTCACAGCTGCGAACCCTGCTATTCCCGGCGGGGGTCTCTGTGGCGAATCAAAGCTGGACATCCTTGATCAGATCGGGCCGGAGGCGCGCGGCGTCGTCGCCCGTTACGCCAGCATCCGGACCCATGACTGGAATGCACATGCCGATATGGCCGCGGCCGGGCAATCCCTCGCCAGCGTGGCACTCGCCTACCCGGTGGTGGCGAAGCCGGACATCGGGTGCAACGGTACCGGGGTCCGGTTGATTTCGAATGACGGGGACCTGTTCCGCTATCTCACCGCATTTCCGCGCAACCAGCGGGTGATCCTGCAGGAGCACATTCCGTACGAGAACGAGGCCGGGATCTTTTACATCCGCCACCCCGGGGAGCAGGGCGGCCGGATCACGTCGCTGACGCTTAAATACGCTCCTTATGTGATCGGCGATGGCCGATCCACGCTGAAGAAGCTGATCCTCGCCGATTCCCGGGCGGGGCGGGTGCCGCACCTCTATTTGCCGCGGCTTGGGCGGCGTCTGCATGAAGTACCGCCGGCCGGCGCGCGCGTGCGGCTGGTATTCGTCGGCAATCATTGCAAGGGCTCCATTTTCCGCGACGGCAAGGATCACGCCACGCCGGAGTTGACCGCCCAGGCGGAGCAGATCGCCCGATCCATGCCGGGCTTCCACTTCGGGCGGATCGATCTGCGGTTCGAGTCGATCGGGGCGTTGCGGCGCGGCGAAGGCTTTCGCGTCATCGAGGTCAACGGCGTCGGATCGGAGGCGACCCATGTGTGGGACCCCCGAACGAGCTTATGGGAGGCATGGCGCGCGCAATTCTATCATTACGGACAGGCTTACCGCATTGGCGCGGCGAATCGCGCCCGCGGCGAGCTCCCGCTGGATGGAGCAGGCATCATCAGCATGTGGCGGCTGCAAAAACGGCTGATGCGCTCTTACCCGTTGAACGACTAGACTAAACTTGCGGCGCCTCGCAGCATCCTTCAGGAACCCCGGATGGACACACTTCAATCCGTCGGAATGGCGCTATTGCAAGGCGCCACCGAGCTTTTTCCGGTCAGCAGCCTCGGTCATGCGGTGGTGCTGCCGGCGCTGTTGCACTGGAATATCGACCAGCACGCGCCGTCGTTTCTGCCGTTTCTGGTCATGCTGCACCTGGGCACGGCTACTGCGCTGTTGCTGTATTTCTGGCGCGACTGGTGGAACCTGGCGATCGGGGTTTTGGGCTTCGCCTCCGCCCATCGCGTGCAGGAAGCGCGCCGCGTTTTTGTGCTGATCGTGATCGCCACGGTTCCCGGCGTGGTGGTCGGTTTTCTGCTGGAACACTTCTTTCAGAGCCTGTTCGGTGCGCCCGCGGTGGCGGCAGCCTTCCTGATCGCGAACGGCGCTATGCTGATCGCCGGCGAGCGCCTCCGTGCGCGCGGACAGCGGCCGCTCTCCACCCTGACCGCTGCCGACGCATTCACCATTGGATGCTGGCAATGCACCGCCCTGGTTCCGGGCATCTCACGGTCGGGCGCAACGATAGTCGGCGGCCTGCTGCGGGGGATTGATCACGAGGGCGCAGCCCATTTCTCCTTCCTGATCGCCACCCCCATCATTCTCGGCGCGACCGTGCTGGAAGTGCCAAAGCTGTTGCACGCCGGCGTGCAGCATGATGTCGCCCTCAACGCCGGCATTGCAGCGGTCGTCGCCGGGATTACCGCGTTTGCCAGCACGGCATTTTTGATGCGCTACTTCCGTCAGCACGAGGCCTGGGCGCTTAACCCCTTCGCGTATTACTGCATTATCGCCGGGATCGGCAGTCTCATCGTCCTGCTGGCTACCTGATTTCCGCAACTGGAGCAGTTTCAGGCTGACTGTATCAGCCTGAAACGCTCTAACTTGATTGTTTTAGAGCAAATTCACGCGCTCCTTGAAACTCAAGGCGTTTCCAGTCAAGCGCGATCTGCTCTAGCGCACGAGACCCTTTGCGTCGACTTTCGCCGGACCTCGCGGTCCGATGCCGATGGGAACTGCGTGCACCCGCAGCCGGGTCCTCATTACCAGCACCTGATACGGGTTATATGTAGACACGAGCCAGAAGATGGTTGCTTCCCGCGTGCTGGAAGATGAGCTTCGCTCAGTCGTCGTAAATCGCTCCATGACGAACGGGGCATAGAAGTCGCCATCTACTTGGTCGCTCGGGTTCCAATCATCGAGACGCGTCTTGCAAGCGCCGTCCCTGTGACGATAGAGCAGCGTGCACCAGGAGAGGTCCCGGTCCGCGTCAAGGATGATCTTTGGGTCCGACCATGGACCCCATGGTGCCGCCGCGATCCTCGCGACGATCTTTTGGGCAGATGCGCCGAGCCTGCAGTTGTAGAGGAGTAACCAAACGTCGAGCGCGTGATTCCAGGTCACCGAGTGTTCGCCGACGCATTGATCCGCACCAGATGCCGAGAGCAGCTCTGGGTGACCTGGAGGCTTTCCCCCTGACCCCTCTGCCACACCTCGTACGACGTCCACGAGGGCTCTCCATCGGGTCGAAGGCCCACGAAAAAGCTCCACGCGGATGGGTCCCCCATCTTGCCCGGAGGAGCATACGCGAGGTACAGCCCACTGTCCCTGTAGCGAGGGACGCCGAACACGAAGACTCCGAGCCGATGGTCGCCGCTGATGGTCGTCTCCAGCGCCCGAACCGCGTTCGCCGCCGTCGAGTAGACGAAGCCTCTGGGCATCGGAACCGCGTCGACGAAATTGACGCCCTTGTCGTTCGAGCGCGCCAACACGCCTCGACCTACACTGTTCAGCCCTTCCGTTTCGGGGCAGGGTTTTGCGGGGCTGGCATTGCAATGATCCGTCCAGAAGAAGGCGTACAGCGCGCCGTCACTGCTGATGCCTCCCGACGGGACATTGAACACTCCCTGCTTGATTGGAACTGATGCCGGATTCGTTGTTCCCGCGGACTTTACCTTTGGGGACACGAGCGGACTGGAGTCTGGCGGATCAGTATTTAGCCTTAGATCGGTACACCGCTCGGCCGTGGGAGGCTTTCTGGATGTAATCCACCCTACCGCGTCGTCAGGCGGCCCGGTCTCATCGCGCATGTGGGGAGGAATGGACCGGGTATCGCCGAATAAAAGGGCAAGTTGCTGATTGTGCTCTACGGGATAGCCAAGGTCCGTTCCCGCGAGACCGGATTTCTGCGTTTGGGTGGAGGTCAGCGCGCCGCTGGCCCAATCGCTCTCGCCGGTAAGCTGGCACACTTTGTCGCTCGACCCGGCGGACAGTGTTCGGATCGTCAGATCCCTCGCCTGGGCGTCCCGCGGGCATGCGCCGACGTCAGCAACAAGTGAGATAATGCCCACCGCGACCACTAGAGCCAAGGACAATGGCAAGCGGAACGAAAGTGTTCGCCTCCTCATCTGGTAACTTCGGGGTCGCCGCGTGTGCTCCATTTGATTCTTCTTCTGCTATTTCGTTGATGCCATCAGCAATCTCAGAACCGAATGCGGCGCGCAGCAACTTCACTGGCCAGCGCCCAGCGAGGAATCGCGGCATCGTCCAGCACGTTGGCCACGATCCGCTGCACCGTCGGGTCATCGGCGAGATTGCCGGTGAAGGTAAGCGAGCCGACAGAGAACACGATGCCGCCACCGGGATGGCGATAATAGACCATGTGTGCGAACTCCCACCCCATCTGGCGTGTTCGTGCCCACGGCGAGCAACTGGATGTTGGCCGGCGGGGCGCCTCGATCGTTACCGACGTTCGCCGAGACCACCACCCCGTCCGGTTGTGTCCCGGCGTCGGAGCTGTCCATTTCCCAGCCGCTCGCAGCTCCATTGCGGCCGGTCGAGCCGAACAGATCCCCGTCGCTCAGCCCCGTTCCCCTGGCCGATCTTTTGTGGGACGCCGCCAAACGACCAGCGGACCGAGCCGTCCCGCGCTTCGTCACGAAAAAACAACAGATCGCCATTTGTGCCTATCGCGTACAGAATCCCATCGCCGCCGGAGAAGACCCATGTGTAGTTTTCCCAGCCGCTGTTGGACAGCACTTGAGCGCCGCCGCCAAATGCCCAGACTTCACTGCCGTTTCGCGCAAGGTCCTTAAAGTAGAGCAGCCGGCCATTTCCTTTGACGTCGATATCGATCGCGTAAATCACTCCGCCGCCACCACAAATGATCTGATGGATGTTTTGCCAACCTTCTCCGATCTGTCGCGGCCCGCCGCCGAGCGCCCAAGCGATGTTGCCGTTACGGGCCTCGTCGCGATAAAAATATAGCAGACCCGTATCAGACACCGCGTAGAAGTTGGATTGTTCGTCACAATCAACCGTAAGAAACGTCATTTGTTTTTTACGGGCGGTCAACGCCACGCGCTTACCGGGCGGCACACGGACCGTTCCGTAGACCATGCTGTGTGCTAATCGGCGGGCTCTCCGGGCTGCATCCCAACCCTACGGCCCCCGGATACCCAGTGTTGTTCCGTCGACTATTCACCTTTTGGTCAAAACTCGCAACTGAAATCGTATGTTGGGCTGGTCAGCATCGCCTATGTCTCGAAGACCCTCCACCGAGAGCGGCGGACCGGCGAGCGAATGGCGCGCCCGCAACGGCGCCACGTGGCACCGAAACTGGCGCCCTATCTTCGGGGGTTCCGGCTCCGATCATCGCGGTGCAGCCAATTTTATTCTCGTCCCGGCGATGTAATAGTGATGCAGCCCCCCCATTTTAGCCGGGATGATACGTGCCGGTGCGAGGATATCATTCCTCCCACAGCGGAAAAAAAACCTCCAATGAAACTTCCTGTTTGGCTCAAGCCTGGCGCTTGGGGTGCCGTAGCCGGTGCAATCGCGATGGCTATCGTCGGCTTCTCGCAGCTCGGATGGACGACGTCGTCGACAGCCGAGAAGCTCGCCCAAGAGCGCGCCGACACGGCAGTCGTTGCTGCACTTGTGCCATTCTGCGTGGCGAAGGCCCAGCAAGACCCGGACAAGACGACTTTCGCGAAATTGAAGGCGGAGACGTCATCGTATTCGCGTAGCGACATGGTGATGAAGGCGGGCTGGGCGACTGTGGGAAATGACAAAACCCCTGACGATGCCCTGGCTCGTGCCTGTTCAGACACGCTCACCACCCCCAAGACCGGCTGACGGCGCACCATAATGGGCAGGTTAGAACTCGGCACCAAGTGCACCTGCACGGGATGCCATGAGCGCTTCTACGATCTGAACAGAGCGCCCGCCGTCTGTCCAAAGTGCGGTGCTCAGCAACTGCCGGAGAAACCGCGCGTGCCCCGACCACCTCGCGGCACTTTTAACGCCGGCTCGCAACCGCAGCAGGCACCAACGGCCGTCACCATGATGGATGACATGGAGCCTGTAGGTGCGCCTGGAGTGGAGACTGAGGGTGATGTCCCTGAAGCCGACGACGAAGCTGATGATGATCTTGAGGCAGCTGATGATGATCTTGAGATTGATCCCGATCTCGCCAAGACGGCCGAATGAACCTGCGAGAACCAATGGATGATCAGACGCCCGTTGCATGGGCCGCCGCTGAAGACCACCCGAGACCGAGATCGCGCAGGCAGCTTCACCTTCGAAGTCTGGAAGACATCGACGTTTATCGCCGGCCTGCATCACGACGGTATCGCGGCACCTGGCGTGTTTGATGGTGCGATCAACGGCAAGATGTTTCTGGCCTTCTCGAGCAAGTCCTGGTGCCGACGCTGCGAGAGGGCACCGTCGTGATCATGGGCAACCTTGGTTCGCATAAGGTCGCCGGCGTTCGTGAGGCGATTGAGGCCGTCGGCGCGAAAATGATGTTGCTGCCGCCGTACAGCCCCGACCTCGATCTGATCGAACAGGTATTTGCCAAGCTGAAGGCGCGGTTCGGTGCAGCCGAATGCGCCAGTTATTTCCGCAACGCCGGTGATTTCCAGTCAGGGTGAATCTGCTCTAGAAACCGTTCAGCGCGTTTGGCGCGGCGACTGGTCTTAAGAGGGCTGTGATGCAACTTCCGGTCGAGGGTTACCCCATCTCCTCCGAGGCGATCCGGGAATGGTTCCGCCGGACCTATGGGCGGGAAGCAAGCGACGTCGAGGTAGGCGAGTTGCAGGATGCAATGGCCAGGCGCGAGTCGGATACTTCCACGAACTCCACCGCCGCCGGCCCCTGACAGCTTAGAACCGCTCGACCCAGGGCCGCAATTCGACCTCCCAGGTCCATGCGCTGCGGGGTTGCTTCAGCACCTGCCAATAGGTTTCGGCGATCGCATCCGGATCCAGCATGCTGTCGGGCTGCTCCAGCGGTTCCGACCGCCCGGGATTCCGGATCACCCCGTCGATCACGAAATGTGCGACATGGATCCCTTGCGGCGCCAGTTCCCGCGCCATGCTCTGCGCCAGACCACGCAGCGCGAATTTGCCCATCGCAAAGGGCGCCGACTGCGGATACCCCTTCACCGATGCGGAAGCACCGGTAAACAGGATCGCCCCAGCCTCCTTAGGCAACATCAGGCGGGCCGCCTGCTGACCCACCAGGAAGCCGCCATAGGCCGAAACGGCAATCGCCCGCGCCACCTCCTCGGGCGCGAGCGTCGTAATCGGCCCGCGCAGTCGCCCCGAGGCGTTGTAAACGACGACGTCCGGCTCCCCCAGGGAGGCAGCAACAGCATCGAAAAGCCCGCCCACCTCCTCCGGCTCGCTTGCTTCGCACGCAAAAGAGGCGGCACCGGTCTCCGCACACAGCTGCGCCAGCCGATTAGGGTTGCGCGACGCCAGCGCCACCTGCACACTCGCACGCGCGAACCGCCGGGCAAGCGAGGCCGACAGACCTGACCCAGCGCCGACAATCAGGGCAAGCCGCGGTTCCATTTAACCTGTCCCCACGCAGAAACGTGCCCACGATTGCATCGCTCTCCTGGGAAGTCCACGCGGCCGCGTCACCCCGCAAACCACCTTGCAAATCGGTCATCTAAGGTTATATCGTTGCTCAGGCCGATCATCACACGGCCGCCTGCAAGGAAGTCAGGAGGCTGTCGATCAGACAAGTCGCGGTGAATGCGCAAAGCCGATCCTTAATGATGCGTTTACCACGTTATCGGAAGCTCACCCGCTTTGAGAGGCGCGCCGGCTCCGCATGACCGTTCCGACCTTGGACATTGCCAGCTGGTTTCAGGATATCGAACCTCACGTCGTTCGGGCCACTCCCCTGCTCGTTTCGATCCGCCTCGCCTCCGGCGCCTGGTTGACCGGGCTTCTTTGGCAACCCGATATCGTCGTTACTGCGAGCGGCAGCCTTCCGGTCCAGCAAGCCTACACCGCGCTCGCGGCCGGGTCCGAAATGCTCGCCGCACAATCCGTCCGGCGTGATCCGCAGCTGAACCTTGCCGTTCTAAAGCTGGTCGGCTCCGCTCCACGCCCGGTGTTTCAATGCGCTCCCCTGCCACAACCAGGCGAGATCGTTCTGGTGCTGGAGGCAGGCCAGGGCTTCGCCGGCAGCGGCCGGCTCAGCACCGTTCGCGACCACCACCTCAACCTCGACGCACCACCTTCATACCTGGCCGAAGGTGGGCCGGTGCTGACCAGCTCCGGCGAACTGGCGGGCGTGTGCGTGTCCGGCCTGGGCGGCGAGCCACGCCTCGTCGGCGCTGCGGCTGTGGCGCAGCTTGTCGATGCCGGCAGACACCCCCTTATCCACCGCGGCTGGATCGGCGCTTCGCTGCAGCCAGTCGGCCTCCCTCTCAGCGTTCGCTCCGCGGCGAAGCAGGGCAGCGGTCGCCTCGTTCTGAACGTGCAACCCGGAGGTCCAGCCGACCAGGCCGGGCTCCGCATGGGCGATGTCCTTCTCGCGATAGACGGCATCCGGATGAACGGGCACGGCAGCCTGCGTTCGCTGCTGGGGCCGGAGCGTTTCGACCGCCCTGCGGAAGTGACCCTCGTCCGGAACGGCCAGCTGCGTACCGCCAACCTGGTTGTCAGACCGCAGCCGGTTTGACCGGCTGGCCGGTTCTGGCCAATTCGGTGGCCGCATCGGCGAGCAGCAGAGAGGCCAAACCATCGGCCCCGCTCGGTGATACAGTTCCCCCAGCCTCAATGGCCGTGATGAAGGCATCGAGTTCCGCGCGGTAGGCGGCGCCGTAACGCTCCAGGAAAAACGGCAGGGCCGGCTCAGTCACGAACCCAGCCGAGGATGCATGCTCCACCGTCGTTGCGGTCATGTTGCCCGCCCGAAGCATCCCCTTCTCGCCATGTGCTTCGATCCGCTGGTCATAGCCATAGGTCGCACGTCGCGAGTTGGCGATCTGCGCGATAGCCCCGCCTGCGGTCCGGAACGTGACGACCGCTGTATCCACGTCCCCCGCCGCGCCGATCGCCTGGTCCACCAGCACGGAGCCGAGAGCATAAACCTCCACCGGGTTCTCGCCGAGAAGGAAGCGGGCCATGTCCAGGTCATGGATCATCATGTCCCGGAACAATCCTCCACTCGTTGCCACATAGGCCGGAGGCGGCGGCAGAGGATCCCGACTGATGATCGTCAGCATTTCCAGCCGGCCAATCTCTCCCGCCCGCAACCGGTCGTGCAGCGCCCGAAAACTTGGGTCGAAGCGGCGGTTGAACCCGACCATCAATGGCACGCCCGCACGCTTGACCACATCGAGGCACGCCCTGACCCGGCCGGCATCCAGATCGATCGGCTTCTCGCAAAACACCGGTTTTCCAGCCCTTGCCGCCTGCTCGATCAGATCGGCGTGGGTTGGGGTGGGACTGCAGATCATGACCGCATCGGCTTGCAGCGCTTCTTCCAGCATGATCGCCTTTGACCCCAGCGCCCCGGCCAGCCGCTCCGCGGCGCCCTGGTCGAGGTCCATCACCCCTGCCAGTTTCGCCCGAGGCTGCAAGGCGACGTTTCGCGCGTGAATCTGTCCGATCCGGCCCGCCCCAAGCACTGCTATCGAAATCATCCGGCCATCCCTCCCTGATCTGGCGATCCCGGGTCTATATACCCGGTATGGCGCGCGGCGGCCCCACCAACCCCGCGCGCCGGTATACCGGGAACCCTTCGGATTCCGGGTATACCAGTCTGCTCACTACCGGAGACAGGGGATGGCAACGATCCGCCTTACCATGGCGCAGGCGCTGGTGCGGTTCCTCGCCGCGCAGCAGACGGAGTTCGAGGGCAAGCGCATGCCCCTGTTCGCCGGGGTGTGGGCCATCTTCGGCCATGGCAACGTAGCCGGAATGGGCGAGGCGCTGGCAGGCGTTCGCGAGGAGCTGCCGACCTTCCGGAGCCACAATGAACAGGCGATGGCCCACGCGGCGATCGCCTTTGCCAAAGCTTACCGCAGACGGCGGATGATGGCGTGCACAACGTCCATAGGCCCCGGCGCAACCAACATGGTGACCGCGGCGGCACTCGCCCACGTGAACCGACTGCCGGTTTTGCTTCTGCCGGGCGACGTCTTCGCCTCACGTCGGCCCGACCCGGTGTTGCAGCAGGTCGAGGCGTTCAGCGACGCGACCGTCTCCGCCAACGACTGCTTCCGCCCAGTGAGCCGGTTCTTCGACCGCATCACCCGCCCCGAGCAACTCCTGGATTCACTGCCGCGGGCGCTGGCTGTGCTGACCGATCCCGCGCTGTGCGGTCCCGTGACGCTCGGATTATGTCAGGACGTCCAGGCAGAGGCGTTCGATTTTCCGAACGCCTTCTTCGCGCCGCGCCTCTGGGTCCCCCGCTGTCCGCCCCCTGACCAGCGGGAACTTGCCGAGGCGGCGCGTGCGATCCGCGCCGCGCGCTCGCCGGTGATCATCGCCGGTGGCGGCGTTCATTATGCAGAGGCCACGGCCTCGCTCGCAGCGTTCGCCGAGCAGCACGGGATTCCGGTTGGTGAGACCCAGGCCGGCAAAAGCGCGCTTCCGGCGAGTCATGAACTGAACCTGGGGGCGATCGGGGTAACCGGAACCGGCGCTGCCAACCGGATGGCAAAGCAGGCAGATCTGGTGATCGCGATTGGCACCCGCCTTGCCGATTTCACAACCGGGTCCTGGTCCCTGCTGCCGCATTCGGCATCCATAATCGCGTTGAATATCCAGCCGCTCGATGCAGTGAAAAGAAGGGCGCTGCCGCTCGTGGCTGATGCACGCGCCGGGTTGGAGGCCCTGTCCGGCGCGCTCGGCGATTTCCGCGCCCCGTCCGACTGGACCGGCGAGGCCAGGGAAGCGATCGCCGCATGGAGGACGGAAGCCGATGCGGCGACCCGGCCCGGCAACCGCCCACTTCCCTCGGACGCCCAGGTCATCGGTGCGGTCCAGCGGGGGGCCGCGGCCAATACGGTCATCGTCTGCGCCGCCGGCGGATTGCCGGGCGAGCTGCATAAGCTCTGGCGGGCTGCAACGCCCGGCTCCTATCACCTGGAATACGGCTATTCCTGCATGGGGTATGAGATAGCCGGCGCCCTGGGGGTGAAGTTCGCCAGGCCGGATGCCGAGGTGGTCGTGATGGTCGGCGACGGCAGCTACCTGATGCTGAATTCAGAGATCGCCACGTCGGTGGCGCTTGGATTGAAGCTGATCATCGTGCTGCTGGACAATGGTGGTTTCGGCTGTATCAACCGGTTGCAGCACGCGGCCGGCAGCCCGTCATTCAACAATCTGCTGGAAGGCGGCCGCGTCGATTTCCGCGCACACGCCGAGAGCCTCGGCGCCGTCGCCGAACGGGTTACAGGAGTCGCCGAGCTGGAGCAGGCGCTGGGACGGGCAAAGCGGGCGGATCGCACCTATGTTGTAGTGATCGAAACCGATCCAGTCGAAACCACCAAGGCCGGTGGCCATTGGTGGGATGTGCCGGTTCCCGAGGTTTCCGTCCGTCCGGAAGTATCCGCGGCGCATGACGCCTGGTACAACCAGCGCACCCGTCAGCGTCTGGGGAATTAATGCCAATGGGCGTGCGGCTCGGAACCAACCCGATCGGCTGGTCGAACGACGATTTGCGCGATCTGGGCGGAGCAATACCGCTGGAAACCTGCCTGAGCGAGGCCAGACAGGCCGGCTTCGAGGGCATCGAGCTGGGGCACAAGTTTCCCCGCGAAGCTGCTCGGTTGCGCGAGGTTCTCGGCCGTTCCGGCCTGGATCTTGTCTCCGGCTGGTACTCGTGTGCGTTGCTGGAGCGCGATGCCAAGGCCGAGATGCTGGCGATGCGCCCGCATCTCGAACTGCTGAAGGCGTTCGGCTGCCGCGTGCTGATCATCGCGGAAACCTCCAACGCAGTCCACGGCAAGCGGGATATTGGACTGTCACGCCGGCCAGTGTTGGCGGCGAGGGACTGGAGACCGTTCTGTGAGCGTCTGACCGAGCTCGGGAGGATGACGCGGGATGATGGCCTCGAACTGGTCTATCACCATCATATGGGAACGGTGGTGCAATCAGCCGAGGATATCGACCGGCTGATGGAAGGCACCGGCCCCGCCCTGCGCCTGCTGCTCGACACCGGGCACGCGACGTTCGGCGGCGCCGATCCGGTGGCCCTCGCGCGGCGGTGGCAACCACGCGTCGGTCACGTCCATTGCAAGGATGTGCGGGGTTCCGGGATGCACGAAGCTCGCCGGCATGACTGGAGCTTTCTCGATGCGGTGGTCGCCGGCGTGTTCACGGTTCCCGGCGACGGGATGGTGGATTTCGCGTCGGTTTTGCGCGAGCTGCCCGGCTACGATCGCTGGCTGGTCGTGGAAGCCGAACAGGACCCTGACAAAGCGAACCCGCTGCAGTACGCCCGCTTGGGGCATGACAACTTGCGGCGGTTCGCGCTTGCAGCGGGGTTGCTCTGATGGTTCCGCGCGCGGCCGCCCCACCGATCCCGCGCGCAATACCGACGGCATCGGTCAAGGCCCGATGCCGTCGGTATAATTGTCGTTGCCAAGGGCGTTGTCCCCTCGTCCGATCGTCGATTGTGCTTCTGGCCGAATGAGCGGCGTCAGGCGGCTCCATGGCCCGCTCGTGCAGCCTCAATCTTAGCAATGTCGATCCGGCGCATGGTCATCATGACGTTCATCACCCGCTTCGCGGCGGCGCGATCCGGATCCTTCAGCGCGGCAATTAGGCCTCGTGGCACGATCTGCCACGAAAAGCCCCAGCGGTCCTTGCACCAGCTGCACTCGCTTTCGCTGCCGCCATTCTTGATGATCGCATTCCAGTAGCGGTCGGTTTCTGCCTGATCGTCGGTCATCACCTGGAAGCTCACCGCCTCGTTCGGCGTAAACGCGGGGCCACCATTCAAACCGACAAAGGCTTGCCCGAGCACGGTAAATTCGACGGTCAACTCGCTACCCTGTTCACCGCCCGGGTAATCGGATGGAGATTGGAGCGCTTGCCCGACATGGCTGTCAGGAAAGGTGGCCGCGTAGAATTCCGCCGCTTTCCGAGCCTCGCCATGGGCAAACCACAGACAGGTGATAATTTTTGTGCTCATCGAAACTCCTATACGTTGGCAGACTTCTCAGGCCGGCGAAGTGGTGAAGACCCAAGATGGTTCTAAACAAAGGTTTAGAGCGTTGAGCCCGACACAGTCAGGCCCAAACGGGCTAGCAGACGGTGTCTGGCTCTACGGGCTGGGCATGGCGCATCGCGCGCTGGAATGCCGGGCGCTTTGTCAGGCGCTGATAGTAATCGCGCACCGCGGGGTCCAACCGATCCTCGATGCCAAGAAAGCGCCCAAACCCGGCCGCATACCCGCAGGAAATGTCGGCGGCCGTGAAGTGGTCGCCAGCGATGTATTCGTGCTCCCGAAGCGGCCCGGCCAACGCACCGGATTTGCGCACGAACAGGTCAATCGCGAATTGCGCGCCCCAATTCTGCTTTTGATCACTCGGGGCAAAGAATCGCGCGGCCAGGGCGATGTTTAACGGGCCGCTGAGCGAGGCTTCTCCAAAGTGCAGGAACGACATATACGCAGGATAGCGCGGATCCCCGAAAGCCGGGGCAAGTGGAGTCGGGCCGTATTTTGCGCCGAGATATTCGAGAATGGCGCAGGATTCCATCATGCGGATGTCGCCGTCGCAGATGCCAGGAAACGAGCCCGTCGGGCTCGCGGCCAGGAACTCGGCGTTTTCCAGGCGCTTATCAAACTCAATCGGACGAACCTCATAGGGCACGCCCATCTCTTCCAACATCCAGACCACCCGCAGTGATCGCGTGGGTGGTGCGCCGTAAACGATGATCATGCTTCCTCTCCGGTGGGCTTTTCGGAAACGGTTAAAGATGCGGGGGTGTCATCCTCCTCTGGAGAGCCAGAGCCGTTTAGCCGGCGACGTAAACCATCCAGGCTACGCCGAAGCGATCTGCCAGCATTCCGAAACTCGGCGAGAAGAAGGTGCGTGCAAGCGGCATCCGTACCTGCCCGCCGTCCGCGAGCCCCGCGAATACCCTCTGCGCCTCGGCCTCGTCAGCGACCGTGAGCGAGAGCGCGAAGCCGTTGAGGTTCGCGCCGCCGCTGCACCGTCCGTCGGAGGCGAGCATGGTCGTATCGCCGATCCGCAAACTCATGTGCATCACCTTCTCGCCTGAACCCGGAGGCATCTCCGGCAGCGGGTCGGGGCAATCCTTGAAGCGCATGAGCATGGTGATCTCCGCGCCCAGTACGCGGCGGTAATAGTTTGCCGCTTCCTCGCAACGCCCCTCGAAAAAAATGTATGGCTGAACCTGCATTGCCTTGCTCTCTCCCTGGTAGCGGCACAAACATGTGGATGATGTCCACAAGCGAAGCTAGCAGGAGAAGTGCACGCCGTCCACATAACGTCTCCGTGAAGGGCGGCACGCGCCGCGCTACCTATCGGCATGGCGATCTGCGCCGAACCCTGCTGGAGGCAGGAATCGCGCTCGCCCGCCTCGGCGGTCCGGGGGCAGTGGTGCTGCGAGAGGCGACGCGACAAGCGGGCGTGGTGCCGAATGCCGCGTATCGGCATTTCGCCAGCCGCGGCGCTCTGCTTCAGGCGGTGCGTTCGGCAGCGCTCGCGCGCCTGGCCAGAGCCATGGAGGACGAACTGGCGCGGATATCCGCCGGGACAGCACCGGCCGATCTGGCGCGCGCAGCGCTGCGCGCGATCGGGACCGCTTATCTTCGGTTCGCGCGGCAGGAAACCGGACTCTTCCGCACCGCCTTCACCGTGCCGGGAAACCGGCCCGGCGAGGCCGATCCCGAGCAGACCGGCGCGGGCGGGCTTGGCCCGTTCCAGTTGCTCGGGGCCGCGCTTGACCGGATGGTGGCGGCGGGCGTGCTGCCCCAGGAACGCCGCGCCGGCGCGGAATATCTCGCCTGGTCGGCCGTGCATGGCTTGGCCATGCTGTTGATCGAGGGGCCGCTGCGCGAGCTGCCGGAAGGGGAGGAGCAGGTCCTCGGAGGACGGGTGGTGGCAATGGTAGAGCGTGGCCTCTGAAGGCGATCGAGCTTTTGACCCGCCCGCTCTCAACGTGAAGCGGGACGTGCCTCCTGCTCGAGCGTGACCGTCACCGGGATCACAAGATGATACCCCAGTGCAGATTTGCACGAAGCGAAAGGACCGGCTTCGATGCGCCCAGGAGGACACGCGCATGACCAACGAGGACCTCGGCTTCGCCCCCGCCACCCAGCTCGCTGAAATGATCCGCACCAAACGGATCTCTCCGGTCGAGGTCATGCGCGGTCTGCTGGAACGCATCGAGGCACTGGAACCCAATGTCAATGCGTTCGTCTTTCTCGCCTCCGACCAGGCGATGGACGCCGCACGAAGCGCGGAGGCGGCGCTCATGAAAAGCGGCCCGATCGGGCCGCTGCACGGTATTCCGGTCACCGTCAAGGATCTCTGCAACACCAAAGATATGCCGACGCAGATGGGCAGCCTTATTTTCAAAGGACACCAACCGTCCGAGGACACGCCGATCGTACCTCGGCTGCGCGAAAAAGGCGCGATCATCCTCGGAAAAACCACCACGTCGGAATTCGGCTGGACCGGCGTGAGCCACTCACCGCTGACCGGGATCACTCACAACCCCTGGAAGCACGGCTACAACGCGGGCGCGTCCTCAGCCGGCGCCGGTGCCGCGGCGGCCGCCGGATTTGGACCGCTGCATCAGGGCAGCGACGGCGCGGGGTCGATCCGCATGCCTTCCCATTTCTGCGGCGTATTTGGCTTGAAGCCGACCTTCGGCCGTGTGCCCTACTATCCGGTCGGCGTCGGGGATTTCACCAGTCACATGGGTCCGATGACGCGCACGGTTGCCGACGGCGCGCTGCTCCTCGCCGCCATGGCAGGACCGCACCCGCTGGATTTCACCTCGCTCGAAGCTGGTCCCGCCGATTACGTCGGACGTTTGCAGGAAGGCGTGCGCGGCAAGCGCGTCGCGTTCAGCCCCGATCTGGACCACGCCCGCGTGGATCCGGATGTCGCCGCGCTGGTCGAAAGGGCGGCACAGCGCTTCAACGATCTCGGAGCGACGGTCGAGCGGGTGCCGACGCCCTGGGCAAAAGAAGGACCGGAGTTGATCGGCGATTTCTGGGCCGCACACATGGCGCGCCTGGCGGTCCACTTCCCGAAATGGGAAGCGCAAATGGACCCCGGCCTCGTTGCCTGCATCAAGGACGGCCGCGCCATGACCGTGGTGGAATACATGCATCTGAAAGAGCGGAAGATGGCCTATGTCGCCGCCATTCATCGCTGGTTCGAGGATTGGGATTTTCTGCTCACCCCGTCGGTTTCGGTGGCCGCGTTCCCGGCCGAGCGGCTGATGCCGGCAAGCTGGCCGCAGCATCCCTGGAACTGGATCGAGTGGGCGCATTTCTCCTACCCGTTCAACCTGTCCTGGAATCCGGCCGCAAGCGTTCCCTGTGGCTTCACCGCCGAAGGCTTGCCTGTGGGCCTGCAGATCGTCGGCCGCCGCTTCGACGATCTTGGTGTGCTTCAGGCCTCGGCCGCGTTCGAGCAGGCGCAGCCCTGGGCGGATAAGCGGCCCAACCTGAACTGATGCCGGAACTCGGCCGCGCGATCCGGCACGAATGGGCGCTGGATGAGAGCTGGCTTACTGTCAACCACGGCTCCTTCGGCGCCACGCCGCTCAGCGTGCTTGCGGCGCAGCAGGAATGGCGGCGGCGAATGGAAGCCCAGCCGACCCGCTTCATGTCTCGTTTGCTGCCCGATGCGCTTCGCGCCGCGGCCGAGAAACTCGGCGCGTTTCTGGGCGTGCGGGGCGAGGACCTCGCCTTCCTGGAAAACGCAACAACCGGGTGCAACGCCGTCCTGAGGTCGTTCCGCCTGCAACCGGGTGACGACGTTCTGGTGTTGTCGCACGCGTATGGCGCCGTGCGGAACACCGTCCGCTATGTCACAGACCGCGCGGGAGCGCGGATGGTCGAGGCGGCGATCCCGTTTCCCCGGCCGCCCGGACACGAAATTCTGGCGGCGCTGGCCCTGGCGCTAACGCCGCAGACAAGGCTCGCGGTGCTCGACCACATCACGTCATCAAGCGCATTGGTGCTTCCCCTCGCCGACATGGTGGGGCTCTGCCACGCGAAGGGCGTGCCGGTTCTGGTTGACGGAGCGCACGGTCCGGGTCAGATCGATCTGGATATCCCGGCGACAGGCGCTGGTTGGTATACTGGCAACTGCCATAAATGGCTCTGTGCCCCGAAGGGAAGTGCGTTCCTCTGGGCCGCCCCGGGCCGGCAAAGCGACCTGCATCCGGTGGTCATTTCCCACGGTCTCGGTCGTGGATTTCTCGCCGAGTTTGACTGGACCGGGACCCGCGATCCCACGGCGTTCCTGGCTGTGCCTGATGCCATCGACTTTTGCCAGCGCTTGGGTGGCGCACAGCTCCGCGCCCGCAATCACGCGCTGGCCGTCGAAGCGACTGCGCTGCTTGCGCGGCATCTCGGCACCGAGACAGGCGCGGAAGCCTCGATGATGGCCGCCATGGGTCTCGTTCGCCTACCTGTCGCCGAGGAGGTCTCGCAGGAGCATGCACACGCCATGCGAAGCCGCCTGCTTGACGCCGGAACCGACGCGCCCCTTCACGTGCACGCACGCCGGATCTGGCTGCGCCTTTCGGCGCACGCATACCATGATGTCAGCGACTATAGCCGGCTCGCGCAAATTCTGGCCGGATTGCTGTCTGTTCAGCCTTGATCAGGCTTCGGATGCCGCAGGTACCACAACCGCTCATGCGCGGCCACGAGACTTTCCATGTTCTTCCGGCGGGAACCGTCCGGCGTTAACGGCCGGCGAGTCAGCATCATTTCCAGAACCCCCAGAAGCTGCTCCGCCACTTCCAGGTCGGACTGGTCGCACGCGTGGTGAAAGGCGATCAGGATTTTATCAGACAGCCGCCGGCTGTATCTCGGCGCCCCCGATGAAAGGCCCGCCTCGTCCCGCACGATTTCCTGTTGTATATGATTCACCGTAATTCCCACGCCCGCTGAAGCCTCCTCATTCCTTACCGACATCTTAATCTGCAACGGGCCGCTAATAGCGGCGTTATTCTGGCGTTAATCGCATATCAATTCGACGCCGTATGCCGCAAACTGTCTCAATGTCGATGCAACGACACACTGGTGTCTCGATCCAGTGACATGTTCTGTGAAGCCGGCGAAACCTCACCGAAGGCTTCCTCCCACGTGCCGGTCGTGGCGGCCCTGCTATACTCCGTCGCCCGGTTCTCAAAGAAGTTAGCGTGTTCTACCGCATTGAGCATCTCGTCAAGCCACGGCAGCGGGTTCCGGGCAATCTGGAACGCCGGATCGAGGCCAAGCTGCACTAGGCGACGGTCAGCTATGTAGCGAATATAATCCTTCACCTCCCGCGCGGTCAGCCCCTCGACGGCGCCCTGCTCAAACGCCAAGCCGATGAAGGCGTCCTCGTGATCAACGATCGTCTCGCAGATGGCACGGATCTCCCGGCGAAGCTGCTCAGTCCAGATTTCGGGATTCTCCTGCACAAACGTCCGGAACAGGCGGATGATGGAGTTGCAGTGCAGCGTCTCATCCCGCACCGACCACGATATGATTTGCCCCATCCCCTTCATCTTGCCAAATCTGGGAAAATTCAGCAGGATGGCAAAAGACGCAAACAACTGCAGTCCTTCAGTAAAGGCCCCGAATGCAGCCAGCGTCTTTGCGATCTCGAACCTGCTGTCCATTGAAAATCCCTGCATGTAATCGTACTTGTCCTTCATCTCCTTGTATTTGAGAAAAGCCTGATATTCGGACTCCGGCATACCGATCGTATCCAGCAAATGGCTGTATGCGGCTATATGAACCGTCTCGATATTCGAAAAAGCCGAGAGCATCATCAGCACTTCGGTGGGTTTGAACACCCGGCTGTAGTGCTTCATGTAGCAGTTGTTCACTTCGACATCGGCCTGCGTGAAAAAGCGAAATATCTGCGTCAACAAATTCCGCTCCGCCGCCGTGAGGTTGCGATGCCAGTCTTTGACGTCGTCCGCCAGCGGCACTTCCTCGGGCAGCCAATGCACCCGCTGTTGGGTGAGCCATGCCTCATAAGCCCAGGGATACCGGAACGGCTTGTACACCGGATTCTCGGTCAGCAGATCGAGCCGGCGTGAAACGGCCGTGTCGGAGCAGGAGCCGCCGGGGTTGGAAGATCCGTCCATGATGGGGAATCGCTCGTTCGTGGGTGCAACGCTCATTATATGGTAGTCTTTCGTGTAGCCACCACTACATACCAGCATCTGCCGCGCTGCTGGCCAGATTTTTCCCCGGCAGCGGTGGTCTGCTGACACAACGCTGTCAGCACCCAGCCCCCAGCTTTGCCTGCGATCCAGCGAAGCACGCCATCGCATGCATGAAGGCATCAGGGCCGCTGCCGGTCCGCACGGAGCCTGTTCCCCGGCGCACCATTATCGGGTCACCGAGGAGCGAGGCTCGCGAAGCGACCGCGCTTCCTCGCGTGGCCGGGAGCATCCGGCAACGTACCAGCATGCCGTTTTGGCAACGCTCTGCCTTGGCGTCCTGGTTGCCCAGGTTGACACCTCGGTCGTGAATCTCGCGATGCAGCCCATCTCCCACGCCTTCCACGCCCCGGTGGCCAGACTGCAATGGGTGCTGGACGGCTACAATCTCGCCTACGCCGTGCTCCTTCTTACCGGTGGAACTCCTTGCCGACCTCTATGGCCGGAGGCTCGCGTTCCAGGCCGGTGCTGCGGTGCTGGGGCTGGCCTCCCTGGCCTGCGCTGCCGCCCCAAACATCGACATTCTGGTTGCGGCCCGGGTCGGTGCGGGTGCGGGCGCCGCACTATTGCTGCCCGCTTCGCTCGCCATCGTCCGGGTGCACTGGCCCGAGCCCAACGCGAGGCGCCGCGCGCTGGGAGTCTGGGCGAGTTGCAACGGTCTCGCTTTCGTTGTTGGTCCCACTCTTGGCGGCTGGCTGATCCAGGCATTCGGTTGGCAAAGCGTCTTTCTGGTCGCCGTACCCCTGGTGCTCGCGGCCTTGATCATGGCCGGCCTGGTGGTGCCCGAGTCGGCCGACCCCAAAGGACGACAGCTGGACCTCGCTGGAGCGGCGGCCCTCGGCGGCATTGTGTTCGCCGTCATTGACGGACATCAGGGCGGCACGGCCTGGGTCCCGTCGCTGATACTGGCGATCCCGGCACTGCCCGTCTTCCTTTATGTGGAACGCCGCACCGGGGACGGTGCGCTCGTACCCCTCGATCTGTTCCGCCAGCCCGCCTTCTGCGGCGCCTTCACCGCGACGGGCGCGATGACGTTCGGCATCTATGGCATGATCTTTCTGCTGCCTCCGCTCTGGCAGGCTTCCGGATTGCTGACCCCGGCGATGGCCGGAATTGCGCTACTGCCCTGCGCCCTCGTCTTCTTTCTCCTTGCACCGCGATCCGGCCACCTCGCGAACCGGTTCGGCGTGCGGGTGATCATCGCCGGCGGCACCGCCCTGATCGGCTGCGGGCTGCTGCTTCTGGCCGCCACGCGTGGCGGCCAGCCGGTCGCGCTGGCGGAGGGCGGGCTCCTGCTGACCGGCATCGGCATGGGCTTGAACACCGGCCCCCTGATGTCGGTGGCCGTCAACTCCGTGAACGCTTCCCGCTCCGGCACTGCCGCGGCGCTGATCAATGTCGCGCGGATGACCGGCGCTACGCTCGGGGTGGCCTTTCTGGGCGCTATCTTCTCTCTGCTGCACGGTGGGTCGGCCGGCTTCCGGGCGGCGATGCTGGGCGGCGCTGTGATTCAGCTCGCCGGAGCGGCGGTTGCCTGGCTGACCATCCGCTCCGTCGAGCAAGGGGCCTGCCCAAGGTGACACCGCCCTCGGTGACATCGCCCAGGAGTAACAGCACCCAGCGAAACTCGCTGATTTACCCGGAATCCGAGGGAAGCCGGGTATGTCACGCGCTACAAGTTGGGGAGGGCACGTCCGAAACGACGAGCCGCTCATCCTCCGGATGAGGGCGGCTGCCGCTCGTATCTCGTATCGTGTTATGCTGACCGTTCCTTCCACGGCGGAGGTTGCCATGCGTAAGTGCGTCGTTGTGCCGGCTGTTTTGGCGGCCGGTTTGCTCGCATTCACCGGGACAGCTCACGCCGCGGCGCTCAAGGTCATGGCTGACAGTCCTCTCGGACCGGCCTTGAGCAAGGTTGCCGATCTCTATCGCCAGGAGACGCGAACGCAGGTCGAACTGGTGTTGGCGCCCTCACCCGTCGTGAAGCAGAAAATTGACGCGGGCGAAGCAGCCGACGTGGTTCTCGTGCAACCGGATTTTGCCGAGGAATTGACGAAGTCGGGCAAAGTAAGTGCCGGAGATCGACCGATGATCGGTCGTATCGGCATTGAACTCGGGGCGCGCAGTGACAGCCCGGAACGGGACATTTCGACGCCTCAGAAGCTCAAGGAGACTCTGCTTGGCGTCGACACTCTATCCTTCAACAAAGTCAAGTCGGGAAATTACTTTGCGACGGTCATTGAGCGTCTGGGCGTCGGCGAAATCCTCAAGCGGAAGATCGTGCGTACATCGCCCCTTGGGATTTTTGAACCCGTGTTGAAAGGCCATGGCAACGACATCGCCGCTGGGACGATACCGCTCATCGCTACGACACCGGCATCAAATATCTGGGCCCATTACCCGGCGATCTACAGGATTACCTCACCTACACGGCCGCGCCCCTGACGAGCACGCGGCAACGCGAGACCGCTGAAAACTTCATCAGGTTCCTAACATCCTCAAAGGCCAAGGACACGTTCGCCGCGAGCGGTGTCGATTGAGCCTCGCTCCCGGGCCGCCGCGCCGGATCAGGCTACAACAATCCCCGATCAGGCGCTCTCACGGGTACAGGTATAAGCATCATCCGGTGGAGCGTTTTGGCGCTCCGCCGATAAGATGATGCGTCTTCGATAACTTCTAAGCAGACTTGCGTGGCACAAGCCACGAACGTCTGCTTAGGATCAGTTTGAAGCTTCGATCTTGCCTGGAACGTTATCCCACCCGTTGCTCCCGCAACAGCAGGAACCCAGGTCCGCCGCTCACATCCCGATCATCAGAGGTAAGCCGAAACTGACAAGCGCGACCACGCACACGCCGGCAGCGTAAAGGCCGGCAAACCACAGAAGCCGCCTTGTCATCAGTGGTAATGCTCCCCCGAGCGCACCTTGCCGCGGAACACCCAGTAGGAAAACGCGCTGTAACACAGGATGGTCGGGATGAGGACCGCGGATCCTACCAGCAGAAACAATTGCGAGGACGGCGGCGCCGCCGCGTCCCAGATGGAAATCGATGGTGGCACAATCGTCGGCCAGACGCTGATCCCCAGTCCGATATAGCAAAGAAAGAACCACGCCTGCACGCACAGAAACGGCGTAAACTCATGCCGCTCTTTCAGGCCCTTCCAGAACAGCCATGCCACCGCAGCGACCAGCAGCGGAACCGGCCAGGTCATCAGCACACGCGGAAAACTGAACCAGCGCGCCGCATAATCGGTGTGAAGCATTGGCGTCCACAGACTTACAATGACGATCAGCGCCAGCAGTCCTATCGCCAGTAATCGGGCGTGCCGGCGCGCCGACCGCTGCAGCCGGCCTTCGGTCTTGAGAATGAGCCAGCAGGAAGCCTGCAGCGCATAGCCAACCACAACCGCGAACCCGCAAAGTACGGTAAATCCGGTCAGCCAATCGAGCCAGCCGCCAGCATACTGTCCGTTTTTCACCTGTATGCCTTGCAGCAGGCCGCCGAGGGTCAATCCCTGCGAGAAAGCGGCAAGACCTGAGCCGAGCATGAACGCCCAGTCCCACCACGCCTTTCCGAACGGCGTCGCGGCGCGGAAGCGGAACTCAAAGGCGACCCCGCGAAACACCAGGCAAAGCAGCATCGCGATGATCGTCGGATACAGCGCCGGCATGATGATGCCATAGGCAAGCGGAAACGTTGCCAGCAGTCCCCCGCCGCCGAGCACAAGCCATGTCTCGTTTCCGTCCCAGACCGGTGCGATCGAGTTAACCATCACATCTCGGTCTTCGGCTCGCCGCTCGGTCGCGAACAGGATTCCCACGCCAAGATCGAACCCATCCAGCAGCACATAGGCGAGCACCGCGACCGCCATCAGCCAGGCCCATACAATCGGCAGCCAGAAAGCCATATCAGCTGCCTCCACCCGGGGCTGGCTCCGCCACGGTGCCATGCTGTAGCGCGGGCGCCGGCGTGATCCCGGCGCTGCGAACGGGCACGCCGGTTTCCGGCCCGGATTCTCCCGTAAGCGGCGGATGACGCATCATCCGCAGGATGAACGCAAAGCCGGTGCCGAACACGATGAAATAGATTACGGCGAATGCTGCGAGCGATACGGCGACGCCTGGAAGCGCGATGGGGGACGCACTGTCTGCCGTGGTCATCAAGCCGTACACCGTGAATGGTTGCCGCCCCACTTCCGTGGTAGTCCAGCCGGCCAGCACCGCAACGAATCCCGCCGGCGCCATTACCACGGCCGCGCGCAGCAGCAACGGCGTGTCATACAGGCGGCCGCGCAGACGCTGGGCGAGGCTCCAGAACCCGACGATCACCATCAGCAGCCACAGCCCCACCATGACGCGGAACGACCAGAATACGTACGGCACCGGCGGCCAATCCTGTTTCGGAAATTCCTTCAACCCCCTGACCTCGCCATCCCATGAATGCGTCAAAATCAGCGCGCCCAGGTGGGGAATTGTTATCGCCCAGTCGACGCGTCCCTGGGCCTCGTTGGGCATACCGAAAAGGACCAGCGGGGTGCCTGGTTCTGATTCGAAGTCTCCCTCGATCGCCGCGACTTTCGCCGGTTGATGCTCCCGCGTGTTCAGTCCGTGCTGATCGCCGGCTAGTCCTTGCAGCGGCACCACGATTGTCGCCATCCACATCGCCATGGAGAACATCAACCGCGCACCCTGGTTCTGCCGGTCGCGCAGCAGGTGCCAGGCTCCAACTGCACCCACAGCGAACGCGCCTGATACGTATGAAGCCAGCACCATGTGCACGAACCGGTAGGGAAAGGACGGGTTGAAAATCACCGTCCACCAGTTCGCCGGTTCAAAGCGGCCATCCGCCGCGATGGTGTACCCCGCCGGGGTTTGCATCCAGGAATTGGCCGAAAGTATCCAGAACGCGCTCATCAGCGTTCCGGCCGCGACAAACACCGTCGCCGCGAAATGCAGCTTCGGTCCCACGCAATTCAGCCCAAACAGCATCACACCGAGAAAGCCTGACTCGAGAAAGAATGCGGCGAGGACTTCATAGCCCATGAGTGGACCGATGACCGGTCCGGCCCTTTGAGCAAACCGTGACCAGTTGGTGCCGAACTGGTACGACATGACGAGTCCCGACACCACGCCCATCGCAAAGACGATGGAAAAAATCTTCAGCCAGTATTTGAAAACGTCAAGATAAACTTGCCGGCCTGTAAGCAACCAGAGTGCCTCCAGCACCATCAGATAGCTGGCGAGCCCGATTGTGAAAGCGGGCAGAACGATGTGAAACCCGATGGTGAAGGCGAATTGCGCGCGCGCAAGGATGATTGCACTCGCCACGGCCAGCCTCGCTTCTCTGCCTGCGTCCGGTATAGCACCATCGGGCAGTCTGTCATGCGGCGTCGCGTAACCGGGTCGGCCTTATCAGAGTGACACCCCGCACGCCGACCACCTGTCGCAGATTGCCTTCCACCAGGTGCACCTCCTCGGCAGGCATGGCCTCGAGTGCGATTTCCGCATGCAACGCGGTGCCACTGCGATGCGACCACATACGGTCAGGCGTCAGGTCGCGGCGGGCAAAGGCTTGAAGAAGGCGTGGAAGCAGGCCGGGATGGGGGTCGGCGTCGAGCATGTATCGCACGGCGACACACGGTGGTTCGGACATGAGCGGGGACTCCGGAGTACGGGAAAAACGCGGGTGACTGGCCCGGCTGCTCAGGCAGCCGGGAGGCTAATTCGCGTCCTCGTGGTCCGGATTATCATGCTCTTACGCTACCGGATGTGACGCCCAGGCGCAAGCTCAGCCGTGCTCCCGCAGCTGCAGCCCCAGGATCCCCGAGTAGAACGGCCGGTGGCCGAGTCTGTGCGAGGATGTGGATTTCCCCGAAAGTCCGCCGGCAAAACAGAATAGAGCCTATCGCGTCGGGCGCGGCGGCGTCTGGGAGTAATCGTAAAATCCCCGGCCGGTCTTCCGTCCCAGCCAGCCAGCTTCAACATACTTCACCAGCAGCGGACAAGGGCGATACTTGCTGTCCGAAAGTCCTTCATACAGCACCTGCATGATCGACAGGCAGGTATCCAGGCCGATGAAGTCCGCCAGTTCCAGCGGCCCCATCGGGTGGTTCGCTCCAAGCTTCATCGACGTGTCGATGGCACTGACCGAGCCCACACCTTCGTACAGCGCATACACCGCCTCGTTGATCATCGGCACCAGGATGCGGTTGACGATGAACGCCGGAAAATCCTCCGCAACCGCTGTGGTCTTCCCCAGCCGGTGTGCGAGGTTCTGCACCGCCTGAAACGTCGGCTCGTCCGTGGTGATGCCGCGGATGATCTCGACCAGCTTCATCACCGGCACCGGGTTCATGAAGTGCATGCCGATGAACTTCTCCGGCCGATCGGTGGCAGCGGCAAGCCGGGTAACGGAGATCGAGGACGTATTGGACGCAAGCATGCAGGATGGCTTCAGATGCGGCGTGAGTGCGCGGAACACCGCATGCTTGATCTCTTCCTTCTCCGTCGCCGCTTCGATTACCAGATCGGCATCGCGGAACGCCGCATAATCCGTCGTCGTCGCAATCCGCCCCAATGCGTCCTGCTTATCGTCCTCGGTGATCAGGTTGCGGTGGATCTGCCGGTCGAGATTGTGCCCTATTGTTGCCAGCGCTTTTGTCAGCGCGTCGGGCTTCACATCCAGCATGGTCACCGGCAGCCCGGCCAGCGCGCAGACATGGGCAATGCCGTTGCCCATCTGTCCCGCGCCGACAACGCCGACGCGGGCGATCTCGCTTTGGGCGGCTATCAATTCCGCCGGATTAACGTCAACATTCATCAGGAGCGCTCCAGTTCCGCTGCCAGCTCAGGCAGCACGTTGAAAAGGTCAGCCACCAGGCCGTAATCGGCGACCTGGAAAATGGGCGCTTCCTCGTCCTTGTTGATTGCAACGATCACCTTGCTGTCCTTCATCCCAGCCAGGTGCTGGATCGCACCGGAGATGCCGACCGCAATATACAGATCGGGTGCCACGACCTTGCCGGTCTGTCCCACCTGATAATCGTTGGGAACGAACCCGGCATCCACCGCGGCGCGGGAGGCGCCGATGGCCGCTCCCAGCTTGTCCGCGATGGGTTCCAAAAGGGAAAAATTGTCGCCGCTCTGCATGCCCCGCCCGCCGGAAATCACAACCCGCGCGGCTGTCAGTTCGGGACGTTCGCTCTTCGACAGCTCGGCGGACACGAAGCGGGAAATCTCCGGCGCCTCCGGCGCCGCGACCGCTTCCACCGGCGCATTCCCGCCCTCCGTCGCAACCGGGTCGAAGCTGGCGGCGCGCACCGAAATGACCTTCTTGTCATCGGCCGATTTTACGGTGGCGAGCGCGTTGCCCGCATAGATCGGCCGGACGAACGTGTCGGCGTCTTCGATCCCCGCGATGTCGCTGATCGGCTGCGCATCCAGAAGAGCCGCGACGCGGGGAATGATGTTCTTACCTACCGCGGTCGCCGCGGCCAGTAGATGCGAATAACCCGGAGCCAGCTGCACCAGCAACGCCGCGGCCGGCTCGGCCAGCAAATGCTCAAACGCGGGGGAGTCGCAAACCAGCACCTTGCTCAATCCGGGCAGCTTGCCGGCAGCCGTCGCAGCGGCATCGGCCCTGCTGCCGAGCACCAGCCCGTGCACCTCGCCAAGCTTCGTCGCGGCCGCAACGGCCGACCGAGACGGTTGCTTGATACCGGCGGCATCATGCTCCAGCAGAACCAGGACCGGCATGCTCAGATCACCTTCGCTTCGGTCTTCAATTTGGTCACCAGCTCCGCCACCGATCCCACCTTCTGCCCCGCTTTGCGCTTCGGCGGCTCGGACACCTTCACCAGCTTCAGCCGCGGCGCCGGATCAACACCCAGATCGGCAGGCTTTATGGTCTCAATGGGTTTTTTGCGTGCTTTCATGATGTTCGGCAGCGAGGCGTAACGCGGCTCATTCAGCCGCAGATCGGTCGTAATCACCGCCGGCAAATTCAGCACGACCGTCTCCAACCCGCCGTCAACTTCCCGGGTAACCGTGATCTGCTCGCCCTCGACCACCAGCTTGCTGGCGAACGTGCCCTGCGGCCAGCCCAGAAGCGCCGCCAGCATCTGGCCGGTGGCGTTCATGTCGTCGTCGATCGCCTGTTTGCCGAGGATGATCAGCTTCGGCTGCTCTCTTCCGGCGATCGCCTTCAGCAGCTTGGCCACCGCCAGGGGCTGCAGTTCGACATCGGTCTCGACCAGAATGCCGCGATCGGCGCCCATGGCCAGCGCCGTCCGGATCGTCTCGGCGCACTGGGCCACGCCAAGCGAAACCGCTACGATCTCGGTGACAATCCCCTTTTCCTTCAGCCGAACTGCTTCCTCCACCGCGATCTCGTCGAACGGGTTCATCGACATCTTCACCCCGGCCGTCTCCACGCCGGATCCGTCAGCCTTGACGCGGACCTTCACGTTGTAATCGACCACCCGCTTGACAGGGACGAGTATCTTCATAGCCACTCCAGGACTCGGGCCTGTTCGCACCCGCAACATGCGGCCGGACCATAGGCATTCGTGCCTTTCCGAGTCAAACCGCCATCCAGCGCCGCCGCCCCGGCCCCACAGCTCAAAACATCCGGGCAAGCCTGTCGCTTGCACAAAATGGCGCAGGTCCGATTAACGTGAGATGACCGGAGGCGGAATCGCCAGAGGTCTGAATCACGCGCTCTAATGACCGTCAACTGCCGGCGCGGTATCGGCGGTCACCTCGTGCCTACTCCCCGGCTCCCGCCCCCCAATGCCACCCGCCGCGGCCCGAGTTCCCGACCCCCAGGTGCTGGCTCAATTCGACGCGGATCGGTGCGATCGCCGCGCTCGCCCCATTTAAGGGCAGCGTGAGGCCTTCCGACGGTTCGTCAGCTTCCGGGATTGGCACCTGGAGGAAGCCGTATCGGCAACCCGACAGCTCCGCCGTCCTGCGGTGAACGCCGCCAAACCTCCGCCACAACCAGCCTCAATGGTGCATAAGCCCCATGACGACAATGAAGAGCAGCAGAGCGGCGGCCTGGAATAGGACACGCCAACGCATCAACTGGTTGGAGCGTACCGGATCGCCTCCGCGAGCCAAACCCACCACGCCGGCAAGCAGAACGCCCAGCGTTGCCAGCATCAGAAGCACGACCGGGATCAGGAGAAAGATCATGACCGATCACCTTGGGTGGATAGCCACAACATAGAGTATGCTGACCGCAATTTCACGTCAGATCGGCCGGATCGGCACGACTGCGCTGTTGTTTCTGGTTCTCGCCGGGGCGGCTGCCCCGGCGCAGACCCCCGTGCCTCCGCCGCCCCCGGCTGCCCCGGCGCTGACCCCCGCTCAGGCCGCGAAGGCGCTGGAAGTGCTGGACAACCCGCAGAAGCGCGCGGACGTGATCGCCTCGCTCCGCGCAATCGCCGAGGCCGACGCCCCTAAGCAGGCACAACCCGTCGCGGCCGCAGCGTCCCAGCCTGCGGCCACCACCCCCGCGCCCGGAGCCCCCCCGGCCGCCAAGCCCACTCCCGAACCCGCAAATGCGGCTGCCGAACCGGCAACCAAGGTCACCCTGGCGCCCAACAGCCTCGGGGCGGCCGTCCTGGTCAGCGCATCCGGCTTCCTCGGCCAGCTTTGGGAAGAGACGATCAGGGCCACCCGCACGGTTCAAAGCATCCCGCTGCTTTGGGGCTGGGTTGTGGTGATGAGCACGAACCCCGTCGCGCATGATCTCCTCGTCAGGGCTGCGTGGCGCGTCGCACTGGCCGCGGCCTGCGGCCTCGCCGTCCAGTGGGCGGCCCGTCTCCTCGTGCGACATCCGATCCACGTGCTCGAAGGCCGCGCCGGGCCCGCTGCTGCGTTGCCCGAAGACGAGGAACCCACCGACGAAACCGAAGAGCGCGACATCGAGCCGTCCCCCGTGAGCCAGCGAAGCCTCCGTCGCGTGGCCGCGGCGACCTTGCTGCGTCGCATGCCGCTTGTGCTGGCCCGGCTTTTCTTCGATCTGCTTCCCATTCTGGGATTTGCCATCGCCGGACACATCGTGGCCGCCAGCCCGCTCGGCGGGACCCCGCAGACGCGGCTGATCGTGATCGCGATGATCGACGCCTACGCCATGTGCATGGCCATCATCTACTTCACGCGCATGCTGGTCTCGCCGCACGTCGGACGGCTTCGGCTGCTCCAGGTGTCGGACGTCACAGCAGCCTGGACGATGCGCTGGATACGCCGCCTCGCGGTGGTGTCGGTCTTCGGTTACGCCATCGCGGAAGTCGGGCTGCTGCTTGGCATGTCGCTCCCGGCGCATGACGGTCTGCTCAAGGTCTGCGGATTGATCAATCACAGCTTCCTGGCAATCATGGTGTTGCAGAAGCGCCGCACGGTGAAGCGATACCTGCGAGCTCCGGCCGGCGCTACCGGTGTCATCGCACGCCTGCGCAATGCCGTCGCGCCGGTCTGGCACTGGATCGCCCTATTTTTCCTCGCCGCGCTCTGGTTCGCCTGGGCGGTGGAGATCCGCGACGGCTTCACCAAGGTGCTGCATTTCTTCCTCGCGTTGGTGGCCGCGGCAATCATCGTCCGCCTGGCGCTCATCGTCCTGCTCGGCTCCGTGGAGCGGACCCTGAACCCCTCGCCCGAATTGCTGGACAAGTATCCGGGGCTCCAGATGCGCCTGCGCGTCTATCATCCGATTATTGCCGGCGTCATTCGCGTCATCGTCTATGCGATCGCCCTGATCGTGCTGCTCGAATTCTGGGGCGTGCCGCTGATCGCATGGTTCCAGACCAGTTTCATCGGATTGCGCCTGGCCGCGGGGCTCGGAACGATGGTCCTTACTGTGGTCCTCGCCCTCCTGGTCTGGGAGGCGGTAAACGCAGCCATCGAGGCGCATTTGTCCCGTCTCTCGCGCGAGCAGCAGGTGGCGAAGTCCGCCCGGCTGCGCACGCTCATGCCGTTGCTGCGCAGTTCGCTTTTCGTGGCGATCGTCGTCATCGCGGGCCTGACAATCCTCTCCGAGATCGGCATCAATATCGCGCCCTTGCTGGCGGGCGCCGGGATTGTCGGTGTGGCGATCGGCTTCGGCTCCCAGAAACTCGTTCAGGACCTCATCACCGGCATCTTCCTGCTGCTGGAGAATGCTATGCAGGTCGGCGACTGGGTGACGGTATCGGGCCTGTCAGGGTCAGTGGAAAACCTATCCGTACGCACCATCCGGCTGCGCGCGTCCGACGGGTCGGTCCACATCATCCCCTTCAGCGCCGTTACCAGTGTAACGAACACCAATCGCGGCCTGGGCAATGCCGCGGTCAGCGTTGCCGTGCCCTACAACGAGGATACCGATCGAGTCGTGGATGCGCTGAAGCAGATCGCCGCCGAGATGCGCAAGGACCCAGACTACGCATCGCGCATGCTGAGCGACATCCAGATCTGGGGCGTGGACAAAGTGGACGGGGCGTCAGCAACGATAACAGGACAGATCCCGTGCACCGATTCGGGCCGCTGGCCGGTGCAGCGGGAGTTCAACCGGCGGGTGAAAAAGCGCTTCCAGGAGCTAGGCATCGTGATTTTCAACCCGCTGCAGACTTATGTAGTGCCCGGCCTGCCGGTGAACCGGCCAACGCCGCTCCCGCCGCAGGAGGAGGCTGCTGAATGACCGAGCTCGAATTGACCATCCGCCACGACGGATTTGCCTTCGTGCATGGCGCCGACATGCGGCACGTGCTGGAACGGCACGGTAAGCTTTCAGATTGGGACGACTTCGCCGCAAGCTGGAGTGACCTCGGCCTGGACACCTACATGGCGGACGGCGGGCGCTACCGAAAACGCCGGCACGCGGCGTTTGCTGCCGATGGCGCCGGCATCACCCGCAAGCCGAATCAGCCGCACTACCAAAGCCGCGACTACAACCCGCTGAACGGCGGGATCGCCCGCTGGTTCGAGCCGGTCAGGCAGCAGATCAGCGACGGCCCGACATTGAACACCATCCTCAAAGCCTGCCAGGAACTGTTCGAACATCTCACGCCGGTGCCTGCCTGGCATGTCGAAGTCCACCAGTTCCGCATCGAAGCGCGGGCCGGGCAAGCCGGAAAACCGACGCCCGAAGGCACCCACCAGGACGGGGTGGACCACGTGCTCGTATTGCTGGTCGGGCGCGATAACATCAAAAGCGGCGTTACCACCGTAACTGATCTGGCGCACAAACCGCTCGGCAACTTCACCTTGACCGATCCGCTGGACAGCGCGCTGGTGGACGACAATCGGGTGATGCACGGCGTCACACCGGTCGAGCCGCTGGACGCCGGCCGTCCCGGACATCGCGACGTGCTTGTGGTGACGTTCCGCCGCGCCTGAATGCGCATTATCGCCGGTACCTGGCGGGGGCGCCGGTTGGTCGCACCGCCCGGTGCGCACACACGGCCGACCGCGGACCGGGTCCGGCAGGCACTCTTCGACATGCTGCTCCACGCGCCTTGGGGTGGGCGCGAAGCGCTCGAGGGCGCGCGCGTGCTGGACGCTTTCGCGGGCACCGGGGCATTGGGCCTGGAAGCGCTCTCGCGTGGAGCAGCTTTCGCCACGTTCATCGAGAATGACGCAACCGCGCTGCGGACTTTGCGAACCAACATCGCCGCTTGCCGAGCGGAACACATGACGTCGGTACTCCCCGCCGATGCAATCAATCCACCGCGCGGCGGATCGTGCGCGCTGCTGTTTCTCGACCCGCCTTACGGCCAGGGGCTGGCATCACGCGCAATATCCGCGCTGGCAGGGCAGGGCTGGATAGCTATTGGCGCTTTGATTGTAATTGAAACCCCTTCGGACCCCCACAACTTCGAGTGCGCCGGCGCAAGCGCCCGTGCCGTCCTTGAGAGGAGCGGAGCCACGAGGCGATCTGGGACAATTGCAGATGAGCGAGACACAGGCTTGCCGCAGAATTTTACGCTGCTCGCCGAGCGCACACATGGCGCGGCTCATCTCATGATCTGGCAAGCGCCCCCGGTGAAGATGCCCTGAGCCGCGCCGCCAGCCCGGCGGCGTCGGCCGGAGCACGAACCTTCACGTCATTATCAAAATAAACAAATATGTCGCGTGGACCGGCAGGGGAGGGGCCATCGACCCGCTCGGCACTTTCCGGTTCACCGCCGGCCGCCCATGCGCACACTCGCCCCGCCCATTCGTCCAGCGCGGCATCGTCATATCCGCTGGCGTACAGCTCCTCCGATCCGTGCAGCCGGCAATAGACAAAGTCGGACGTCACATCCATTAGCCGCGGCCACGCCACGGTGTCGGCGCAGACCAGGGCGACATCATAGGCCCGGAGCAACTGGATGAACTCCGGATTGCGAAAGCTTTCGTGGCGAATTTCGATCGCATGTCGCAGCCGACGCCGCACGTCAGTTTCAGTAAAGGCCCGCCCGGTCAGTCGGGAGTTGTGCTTCCGGGAAAGCGTGGCCGCCGCCTCCGTATCGTGCGGCAGCAGACTAAGAAACGGTTCCAGCCGATCCGTATGGAAGGCGAAATTGGGCGGAAACTGCCAAAGTATCGGTCCAAGCTTCGGACCAAGCCGAAGCAGACCATTGGCGAGGAAATTGGCGAGCGCAGTCTCGGCACTCCGCAGCTTCAGCATATGCGTGATGTAGCGGGGCGCTTTCACCGCGAAGACGAAATCGTCCGGCGTCCGGGCCGCCCAATCCGCGAAGTATTCGGGCCGTTGCAGGCTGTAGAATGTGCCGTTGATTTCAATCGTGCGGAACCTGGTGGCCGCGAAGTCGAGCTCCTTCGCCTGCGGCAGCCCGCGCGGGTAAAACACCCCCCGCCAGGGCGGATACCTCCACCCGGAAATGCCGATGCGGACCTCGCCCACGCGGCCTCGGGCCGGCCGAGCCATCAAAGTGCTCGCGACTGTCCGGGTTCGAAGAAACGAATAATGAGGACGATGCCGGTCTCGGGACGCACACGATAAATAACCGCGTACCCCTCGACTGCCAGCCGGCGTGTGTCTTCAAAGTCACCTGGTGCGTCAAGAAAGGGGTAAGCAGTCAGACTGTTTATGACCGCCGCGATGCGCCCGACGGGCCTCCGGCACTCAGATCGCCACCTCAAGGGTGCTTGTGGATCGGGTCCACCCAGAGGACCTCCTCCGGCTTCTCTACTGGCTCGATATCCAGATTAACCACTACGGCCTCGTTGTCGCTGCGCACGAGCACACATTCGAGCGGCTCGTCGGTGCTGGCATTGATCTCCTGGTGCGGCACAAACGGCGGCACGAAAATGAAATCGCCGGGCTCCGCCTCGGCCACGTACTCCAGATGGTCGCCCCACCGCATCCGCGCGCGGCCTCGCACCACATAGATTACGCTTTCCAGTTCGCCGTGATGATGCGCGCCCGTCTTGGCGTTCGGATGAATCGTGACCGTACCGGCCCAGATCTTCTGCGCACCAACCCGGGCCGCGTTGATCGCCGCCGCGCGGTTCATCCCCGGCGTTTGCGCGGTATTCGGATCCAGCTGGCTGCCCTTGATGACGCGAACCCCGTGTTCACGCCAGTCAGGATGCGAATGGGGTGCAGAGCTTTCAGTCATGGCCCACTTTTACCATGATTTGGCGGAAACCGGCCAACCCCCGTCCGCGCTCAGCAGGTCAAGCGAAAAAAGCTCCGCCGCGTCCGTCCACAACCCGATCCGCTGCCACCCGGACTGCTCGGCCAGACGAGTAAAATCGTCTCGCCCGTATTTGTAGCTGTTCTCGGTATGGATCGTCTCGCCCCGGGCAAACCGGATCGCCATTCCCCCGATATGCACCATCTGCTCGCGTCGGCTCACCAGGTGCATCTCGATCCGGCTCTCGTGACGGTTCCAGATCGCCCTGTGCGCAAATCCAGCGAGATCGAAATCCGCCCCCGCCTCCCGGTTCAGCCGCGCGAGCAGGTTGAGGTTGAACGCGGCCGTGACGCCGGCAGAGTCATTGTACGCACGCACGAGGATTTCGGGGTCCTTCCGCAAATCCACCCCGACCAGCATCCGCGCTCCATCGCCAAGGGTCGCACGAGCCTGGCGGAGGAAGCGCCGCGCCTGGGCGGGATCAAGATTGCCGATCGTCGATCCGGGGAAAAGCCCGAACCGAGCCAGCCCGTTCGCCGCCTCGGGCAAAATCAGCGGATCCGTGAAATCGGCCGCGACCGGAAACACACCAGGCCCGTCGCTCCGCGCAATCCGGTCCGCCAGTGCATCAAGCGCGCCTGCGGCCACATCGACCGGCACATAGGCCGCAAACACACGCTCCCCCATCTCATTTCGCTGATCCAGCAGAAGCCGCGCCTTGGTTTCATCCGAAGCGCCGTACTCCACCAGCACTGCTGGACCGGGGATCATCCTGGCGACCTTCGGCGCAAACTCCCGCAGCAGACCAAGCTCCGTTCGCGTCAGATAATACTCGGGTAACCTAGTGATCTCATAAAAAAGCCGGCAGCCCGCCGGATCGTAAAACAGCTTGGGCGGCAACGTCTTCCGCCGAGCGGTCAACCCCGCCAGGGCAAGTGAGACGGTCTCATCCTCCGCTGCCAGAAGCAGGCTGTCGTTCGGCATCGCCGATGTCTCCTGTGATCAGATGTCGCGGGCGAGCCGCACGCCGGAGAACTGCCAGCGCTTCTCCGGATGAAAGAAATTGCGGTAGCTCGGCCGCGTGTGCCCCGGCGAAGTGGCCGTCGACCCGCCACGCAGCACCATCTGGCCGATCATGAATTTGCCGTTGTATTCGCCCACCGCACCCGGCGCCGGCTGATAGCCGGGGTAGGGCAGGTACGCGCTGCCGGTCCACTGCCAGACCCGGCCGTCCATGTCCGACAGATCGGGATGGCCGCTGGCCGCCTCCCACTCCGCCTCGGTCGGCAGCCGAGCGCCCGCCCATCGCGCGAACGCGTCAGCCTCGTACCAGCTTACGTGCCGCACAGGCGCATCCGGCTCCAATGACGCCAGCCCGCCCGGCCCCATTTGCCGCCAACCTCCCTCGTCCTCGCGCCAATACAGCGGGGCCGACCACCCCTCAGCCTGCACCCGAGCCCAACCGTCGGACATCCACAACGTCGCCGTGCGGTATCCGCCATCCTCGATGAATGCCGCCCAGTCGCGGTTACGGACCAGACCACGCGCCAGGCAATACGGCGCCAGAAACACGCGATAGCGCGGAGCCTCGTTGTCGAAGCAGAACCCTCTGCCTTGGTGGCCGAGTTCGGCCATCCCTCCGTCAAAGAAAACGAAACCGGCATCACTTTGGCTAGGCTCATCCGCCCAACCGGGCAGCACCGCCGGAAATAGCGGCGACTGGGCAAAGGCATGCAGCATGTCGGTGATGAGCAGCTCCTGGTGCTGCTGCTCGTGGTGCAGTCCCAGCTCCATCAGATCCTTCGCCGCCGGCGGGAGATCCTCCAGCATCCGGTCCATCGCCGCATCGACATGCGCGCGGTAAGCGCCGATCCGATCCGCACCAGGCCTGGTCAGCACGCCCCGCATCGGGCGCGGATGCCGCGGTCCCACCGTCTCGTAATAGGAATTGAACAGAAACCGGAAATCCGGATCGAACGGCCGGTATCCCGCCACGAATTGCCCAAGAACGAATTCCTCGAAAAACCAGGTGGTGTGCGCTCGGTGCCACTTGGCCGGGCTCGCATCCGGCATCGACTGCACGCACTGATCCTCGGGCGTCAGGCTCGTCGTCAGGCGCTCCGTATGGTCGCGAACAGGGCGATAATACACCCCCAGCGAGGCGTCAGCGGCGTCCGGACCAGCATAGTTCATGGCTTGTCTCCCGACCGCGAACGCCGCGGCTTCCCGCGCTGGCGTTCACGGGACGGTTCGCCCCTTACTTAGCCCAGCCGAGGCCACGCCAACCCCCGCTCCCGGTATTGTCATCCGGACTTGCCGCTTCGAAATACGATGGGCACCGCAAAAATGCCCCCAAAACGTTCCATCGTCCTGGGCGTGATCGGCCATGTGGACCACGGCAAGACTGCCCTGGTACGCCTGCTCACCAATATGGAAACCGACCGGCTGCCCGAAGAAAAGCGGCGTGGAATCTCCATCGCTCTCGGCTTCGCCCACTTCGCCGTCGATGGCGCCACTGTGGATCTGATCGACATGCCCGGCCACGAGCGCTTCGTGCGGACCATGATCGGCGGCGCCACCGGCATCGACGCCGTTCTCCTGGTCGTCGCCGCCAATGAGGGCGTCATGCCCCAGACCGTCGAGCATGTGGAGATCGCCGGCCTGCTCGGCCTTCGTCACGTGGTGGTCGCCGTCACCAAAGCCGATCTGGTGGAACCCGGCGAGGCCGAACTCGCCGGAGCCGAGGCCGCCGAACTGGCCGCGCGATGCGGACTGACTGGCCCGACCCCCGTCATCACCTCCGCCGCTGCCCAAACCGGCGCCGGTGATCTGCGCGCCGCGATAGTGCAGCTGCTGCGCGGAGCCGATCCCGCCCCGAGAGATGACGGGTTTTTCTACCTGCCCGTCGATCGCAGCTTCAGTCTTCCGGGCCACGGCACCGTTGTCACCGGGACACTGCGTCGCGGAAGCATGTCCACCGGCGATCGCGCGGCCCTGCTCCCTGGCACAAACGAGGCGCGTGTTCGTCGCCTTCAGGTCCATGGAACCACCGTTGAAAAGGCGGAGCCCGGTCAACGCGTGGCCGTTAACCTTCGGGGTGTCGAGCTGGCGGCAATCGGCCGGGGCATGGCCCTGGCGCCACCGGGTCTGTTCGCCCCCTCCGCCTGGCTCGCCGTCAGGCTGCGGGCCACACCGACTGCGCCGCCGCTGTATAACGGCCAACGCCTCCGCCTGCTCTACGGCACGGACGAAACCGACACTGTACTGCGTCTGCTCGACCGCAAGGAACTTCCTCCCAATGAATCCGGCCTTGCCCAGCTCCGTTGCTCGAACCGGATCATCCTGCCCGTCGGCGAGCACATCGTGCTGCGCACCACCGCCCCGCTGCGGACCGTCGCCGGCGGGCGCGTGATCGAGACGGCGCCCCGGCGGCTGCGACGCAATACGCCCTCGGTGATCGCCCGGCTGAACTGGCTCGCCGAAGCTGAACCAGTCGCGATCATCGCCGGCGAACTCCAGCGTGCGGGGATACGCGGTGTGCGAACGCTGGAGATTGCGCGGCTCGCCGGGCTCTCGGTGCCCCGCGCCGAACAGCGCCTCCGTGAGGCCGGCGCGGCCATTGCCGGCGGGATCGCTGCTCCTTCCGCAGCGGTGGAAAATGTCGCGAGCACCGTTATGCGGCGTGTCGCCACACAGCCCGAGGGTATCGCGCACGAACAGCTGCAGGTCGCCTTGCGCGGGACGTTCGCCCCGATCAACGAGCTGATCCTCGCGAAGCTCACCGAACAGGGAGCGGTGCTGCGCAGCGGGCGTTTGCGGCTGCGCCGAACCGATCAGATGACGATCGAGCAGGCGGCTGCGCGGGTCGCGGAGGCTTTCAGGCAAGGCGGCTTGGCGCCGGGGGGTGTGCCCGACGGACAGGCCGAGCGTCGCGCCTGCGCCGCGCTGGTGCAAGCCGGCATCCTGGTCCGCACATACGACCGGGCGCAACGGCGCGAGATCCTTTTCCACCGCGCATCCATCGAGAACGCTCGCCGCCAACTCGCGCAACTGCTGACCGGCCAGGGGCTCACCGTCTCGGAAATCGGCGCGGCCCTCGGTATCTCCCGAAAATACAGCGTACCACTGCTCGAATACTTCGATGCAATCCAGTTTACGCGGCGAATCGGCGACCGCCGCGTGCTCCGTCAGCGCAGAAGCGAAGGCGCGGAATGAGCGTGGCCACAACGAAGTCCGAAGCAATCTCGACCATGACTGCTCCGCCTGGCCCACGACGACCATCCGGGGCGGCTGCCCACGGAAACAACACGCAATACCACTCGGCGAAGGAGATGACCGCCCTGGGAGAAACCCGCCGCCCGGAAAATCGTTTGCATGGCGTCAGGGGCATACCTACCCGGAAGGACTCTGCCATGCGCCTCGCCACACCTGCGCTCTCCGCCATCTGCCTCCTGTTCAGCCTCGGCACCGCTTTGGCGGCAACGCCTTCCACCTCGTCGAACAACAACAATGCCCCCGCTGGCAACGCCAATGCCTCGTCCGCCGCTGCAACCACTGCCAATCACCCGTTCGACATGAAATCCGGCCAGTTTGCAACCGAGGCCCTGGCCAAAAAGAGTTGCGGCACTAACCCCGTGGTATGGGTCAACACCAAATCGAAGGTGATCCACCCCGCCAACGACCAGTATTTCGGCAAGACCAGGCAGGGCGCTTTCATGTGCCAGAACACCGCGGAAAAGGACGGCTATCACACGCAAGGCCAGGCCAATAAGACAGCCAGCAAGGGGTAGACTGGCGCTCACTTCCCCAGCCCAGTGATATCCGCCGAGTGATATCCGCCGGCGGAGTTGTGCCTTCCACCCGCGCTATCGCGTTTTTCACCGGCCATGATGACGTCCACATCGAACGCTCCGCAAGCGCAATCGGCGATCGGAAGAGGCGTCTAAAATAAGGGCAGAGCGTGTTCGGTTGGCCCCAACACGCTCCAGTTATGAAAAGAAACATGCCGGGCCGCGACGAAGCTGCTAAACGGAACCCACCGGGAGCCTGCTGCGGAACGGACCGGCATGACGGATGCGCCCAGGATCGTCCTGATCGAAGATGAGGCATTCCAGCGCCACGTCATTGCGGAGTGCCTGACCCGCCATGGCCTGCGGCCTACCGCGCTCGCCTCGGGCGCCGAGCTGAAACGACTCGCCCAGCAGGCGATGCCCGACATTGCGCTGCTCGACGTCCAGCTGAATGAGCCGGAAGACGGTTTTGACCTGGCACGGTGGCTGCGCAGCCGCTCCAGTCGCGTCGGCATCATCATGCTCACCGCGGCCGGCGATACTATCGACCGCGTGGTGGGGCTGGAATCCGGAGCAGATGATTACATCGCCAAGCCTTTTGAGCCGCGCGAGTTGGTGGCGCGCGTAAAAGCCCTCCTGCGCCGCACCCGCCAGGATGCGCAGCCGCCCTCCCGCGTCGCCGAGGTGCGGATTGGCACCGCAATGCTGCATCTGCAGCGTCGTGTCCTGATCCTCAGTGACGGCTCGGAATCCAGCCTCACCGCCAGCGAGTTCGACCTGCTTCGCCTGTTCGTGGAAAATCCCAACCGTCCGCTTACGCGCGACTGGCTGCTGGAAACGGTCGCCCATCGGGAACCCGAGGCATTCGACCGCGCTATCGACAACCGGATCATGCGACTCCGCCGCAAGCTGGAGCGGGACCCGGCCAAACCGGAAGCGATCCGCAGCGTAAGGGGCGTCGGCTACATGTTTGTCCCTTCAGCGGATTGAACGCATCGCCCGCAACGTCTCGCTGAGCAGCTGGTCCATGTTGCTGGCTGCCGTGCGTGCGGCCGCCAGATCGCCGCCCATCGCCGCTGTTTCGACACGCCAGGCTTGTTCCGCCAGCAGCCCTGCCCCCGCTGTATGCGACGCGCCTCTCAGCCGGTGTGCCGACGTGGTCATCGCCTGCGTACTGGATGCTTCCTGTATTGCCGCCACATCACGCTTGGCGCTGTCAGCGAAACGCTGCACCAATGCCGCCAACCCACCCGCGTCCGTACCATACAACCCGCGCAGCCGTTCCGGATCGAACAGCCGCCCGGCTATCTTTCCCTGATTCGAACCGGTCTGAACAAGGCCCGGTATCCAGCGGACGAGCCTGTGGGCGAGCGCATCCAGCGATACCGGTTTCGGCAGGAATCCGTCGATGCCGGCTGCGAAGCAGCGCGTATCCTCGCCTTTGAGTGCATCGGCGGTCACGGCGATCAGGCCGCTGCGCGGAAGCCCCTGCTCAGCTTCGTCGCGCCGGATCGCCCTCGCAAGCGAGAACCCGTCCAGCACCGGCATGTGCAGATCCAGCAGCACGACCGAATGATGCTCGCCACGCCACGTCGCCAGCGCCGCCGCGCCGTCTTCGGCCAGGTCCGCGGACAACCCCAGTAATTCCAGTTGGCGCGACATCACTTCAAGATTGACTGGGTTATCGTCCGCAACCAGCAACCTGGACGCACTCGCGACACACCGCAGTGCCTCGGGCGTCTGGCTTACTCCCTCAGCGAACGCTGGAACCGAGGTCGCCTGCGCAAGGCGCAGGCTCACCGTGAAACGGCTTCCGCGACCTGGCGTGCTCTCGACGGCCACATCGCCCCCCATCAGCTGCGCGAGCCGCCGCACGATGGAAAGGCCCAGGCCGGTGCCGCCGAAACGCCTTGTGGTGGAACTATCTGCTTGTGTGAATGGCTCGAACAGGCGTGCCCGTGTTGCCGGATCCATTCCGATGCCGCTGTCCGCCACGGTGAGCGTTACATCCACCATCCCGCGGGCAGAAATCCGGCTCTCCGCGCCGATGCGGACGAAACCCGCATCGGTGAACTTCACGGCGTTGCCGACGAGATTGAACAATATCTGCCGCACCCGTGTTGGATCGCCGGTCACCCAGTCAGGCCTCGCGCCCGGCGGATCGGCAAACAGCGTGAGCTGCTTCCGCTGCGCCTGCGGCAGCATTGCCGCGACCGTGCCGGCAACGAGTTGGCTGACACTGAACGATAGCGCCTCGATATCCATTCGCCCGGCATCGATCTTCGAAAAATCGAGAACATCGTCGATGATGCGCAGCAGAGACTGCGCGCTCTCACGCATCACCTCTACGCTGCGGGCCTGAGCCGGTACCAGCTGGGAGCGCTCGAGGTACTTCCATCATACCCAGCACGCCGTTCATCGGCGTGCGGATCTCATGACTTATCGCGGCAAGAAATGTGGATTTCGCGCGGTTTGCCGCCTCGGCCTCCGCGCGCGCGGCTTGCGCCTCATCGCGTTCGCGCTCCGCGGCTTCGCGCGCCGACTGCAGCTCCTCGAACAGGCGCACATTCTCCATGGCGATGACCGCCTGGTCGGCAAATGTGGAAACCAGTTCGATCTGCCGTTCAGTGTAGGGCTCAACCCGCGCCCGGCCGAGGCCGAACACGCCGATCGGCTCACCTTCGCGCAGTAATGGGACGCCCAGCATGCTGCGTATCCCACCGACCCGCGCATCTTCCTTCCTGGCGTAGTCGGGATCGGCCCATGCATCCGGAATCTGTACCGTTCGCCGCTCCATTGCCGCGCGCCCGACCAGCGTTCCCCTCCCAGGCTGAATGACCTGTTGCCGTTCCCGCTCTTCGTAAGCTGGAGAATTGCCGTCCCCCGTCGCGAACCGGAAAGCGCCGTCCTGGTAGCGGAACAGAACCGCCATATCCGCCCTGCAAAGCTCCTTGGCGCTGGTGACCACCGTTTGCAGGACACTCGTCAGGTCGAAGGCCGAACGGCTGATAACCCGAAGGATGCCGCTGATCGCTGCCCGGTATTCCAGCGCCTCCTGAAGCTCGCCCGCCATGGCCCGGTGTGCGAGCCGGGGCTTGCTTGGGGGGCGGGAGCTGCGGAATGCTTTCACGCGGACGATCCCTTTGGCACCTTTCCAGTTTCGCCGGACTCGTCGCATTCGTCACGGGCCGGTTTGTCGCGTCCGTCGCACGCGACGGACGCGACACCAATCGGCTCCGCCCGCGATCATAACGCGACAGACATCCGCCATAAGCAAGCCAGCGAAATGGAGGATCACATGGTGGACGAAGCCAGGCTGCATCAGTTCGTCGGCCAGATGCTCGGCGATCTTGGCGGAGCGCTCAGTGTGTCGCTGGTAAGAATCGGTGACCGGCTCGGCCTGTATAAAGCCTTGCATGCCAAGGGTCCGATGACGCCGGTTGAGCTCGCGGCAAGCACCGGCATCGCCGAGCGATATGCCCGGGAATGGCTGTCTCATCAGGCGGCATCCGGCTACCTTGCCTATAATCCTTCCAACGGCACATTCGCCTTGCCGCCGGAGCAGGCCATGGTTTTCGCCGATCCAGACAGCCCCGTATTCATGCAGGGCGCCTTTGACCTTGCCGTGTCGATCATCGAAAACCAGGCGCTGGTCGAGCCTGCATTCCGCACCGGCAAAGGCGTCGGCTGGGGCGAGCAGTCGCAATGCCTGTTCTGCGCGGCCGGACGCTTCTTCCGTCCCGGCTATCATAACAATCTGGTCGCCTCCTGGCTGCCGGCGCTGGATGGTGTCGTCGCAAAGCTGCAGCAAGGTGCGTCGGTCGCCGATGTCGGGTGCGGGCACGGCTTCTCCACAGTCATCATGGCGAAGGCATTCCCGAATTCCATCTTCACTGGCTATGACTTCCACCCCGGCTCCATCGAACAGGCCCGGCAGCACGCCGAGCAGCATGGGGTGGCCGCGAATACGCGGTTCGAAGTGGCGGGAGCCAGCGATTTTCCTGGCGAGCAACTGGACCTGGTGACCTGCTTCGACTGCCTGCACGACATGGGCGATCCCGCCGGAGCCGCGCGGCATGTGCGGCAAACTCTCAAGCCCGACGGAAGCTGGATGATCGTCGAGCCGGCTGCCGGAGACCGGCTGGAGGAGAATCTCAACTCCGTTGGGCGGCTGTTCTATGCAGCTTCAACCATGATCTGCGTGCCGACCTCACTCGACCAGCCGGTCGGAATGGCGTTGGGGGCGCAGGCGGGCTTTGCCCGGTTATCCTCCGTCATCGCCGAAGGCGGGTTCGGAAGCGTACGCAAGGCAACCAGCACGCCGTTCAACATGGTCCTGGAAGCGCGCCCATAGCGCCTAGTTGCACCAGGGTATTGCCGCCGCTGCCGGGCGGCGGCCACGGGATTGACGGAATAGGTCAGGCGTTCATCCCGACCCGACAATCAATTCCCTGACCCGGACGGCAAGCGCTTCCATCGCAAACGGCTTTGTCAATACGTGCATGTCCGGCTCTCGTCCTTGGGCATCTCGACGGGCTGCCATCCCAACGCCTGCGCGACAAAGCCCTTCCGTTAAGAGTGATCGGGCAATAACTTTGTGATCCCTGGGCCCGGGACCGCGCCTTCCAGCGCACCGGTGAAATCCCCTGAGGCCAGTGTCTTCGCAGCTTCCGCAAGCCCCCCCATCGCCCGGCGGTAAAGCGCGCCGCCGAGGCTGATGCGGCGCGCACCCGCTTCTTCCAGTTCCGATAACGGAACCGGTCCGCTCCGCGGCCCGATCAGCACATTCACCGGCTTGGGTGATACGGCCCCGACCACTGCCCTGACCGCATCCATATCCGGCAGCGCGGGCGCGTAGAGAACATCCGCCCCGGCGTCGGCAAACGCTGTCAGCCGCCTTATCGCCTCCCCGACATCAGTCCAGCCGAACAGAAAAATGTCCGTCCGGCCGGTGAGCAGGATGCGGCCCCGCGCGGCCTGAGCCGCCCGTCGCACCCGCGCCACAGCGCGCTCGAACGCGTGTATCGGGTTCGCCGGATCGGCCGTCGTGTCCTCGATCCCGAGCCCTGCGAGTCCCGCCGCAATGGCGGCCTCGACCGTCGCCGCGCAATCCTCCGGATCGGGTCCGAACCCGTCCTCAAGATCGCCATTCACCGGCAGCCCGGTTAGCCGGCCGAGCAGTACGCCGTTCTCGATCGCTTCGGCCCGGCTGACCGCGTGCTGCCCATCCTGCCGCCCCATGGCCCAGGCGATTCCGGCCGACGTCGTCCCCAGCGCCCTGAAGCCTGCCTGCTTCAGCAGCACCGCGGAGGCCCCGTCCCAGGCGTTCGGCATGATGAAGGCTCCTGGGCCTCGGTGCAGGTCGCGAAACCGTTCGTAGGCGCTGCTGTCCGCCATCGAGCCTCTCTCCTGGATGTTGCGCCACCGGATCTTGCTTCCCTGGGGCGCGCCGGGCCACATTGCCCGCTTATGGCTCGGAACACGAGACGCGGGCCCGAAACGACAGGAAGGAAACGCAGGATGATCACGCGCAGAATGGTTCTCGCCGCCGGTGCGACAGCCGCATCGATGGGCCGGCAGGCATGGGCGGCGGCGGAACCGGGCGTCACCGCGACCGAGGTGAAAATCGGCAACACCATGCCCTATAGCGGGCCGGCCTCCTCCTACGCCGCCATCGGAAAGACCGAGAGCGCGTATTTCAAGATGCTGAACGACCAGGGCGGCGTCGGCGGGCGCAAGATCAACTTCATCTCGCTCGACGACGGCTACCTGCCGCCGCGCACGGTGGAGGATACTCGCCGCCTGGTCGAGGAAGACCAGGTGGCATTCATGTTCCAGACACTCGGCACGCCGACGAACACGGCTATCGAGCGATATCTGAACCAGCACAAAGTCCCGCAACTGTTCGTCGCCACGGGCGCGGACAAGTGGGGCGACTACAAGCAATATCCCTGGACGATCGGCTTTCAGCCGAGCTATCGGACCGAGGCGCAGATCTATGCGAAATATGCCCTCTCGCAGAAGCCCGATGCCAAAATCGCGTTCCTGTATCAGAACGATGATTTCGGTAAGGATTATCTAAATGGCGTGCGCGATACGCTTGGCAAGGATTGGGACAAGCATGTCGTCAAGGTTGAATCCTATGAAGTGACCGACCCCACGGTCGACTCGCAGCTCACCGCGCTGCAGGCCAGCAAGGCCGATGTTTTCATTTGCGCCGCCGCCCCGAAGACCGCCGCCCAGGCAATCCGCAAGGTGCATGACCTGGGCTGGCAGCCGATGTTCTTCTTGACCAACGTATCGATCTCGGTCGGCTCCGTCATGCAGCCGGCGGGCCCGGAAAACGGCGTGGGCATCATCACCAGCGGCTATCTGAAGGACAACACTGACAGTGCCTGGGCCAACGATGCCGGCATGGCCGAATGGCGTGCCTTCATGGCGAAATACATGCCGGGCGCCGATCTCACCGACAATAACTACGTCTATGGTTATAGCGTCAGCAAAGTGATGCATCACGTGCTGGACGCCTGCAAAGGCGATTTCTCCCGGGCCAATGTGATGAAACAGGCGACCAGTATCGAGCCCATGGAGCTTCCCACGCTTCTGCCCGGCATCAAGGTGGCCACCGGGCCGACCAACTACCACCCGATCCGCGCGATGCAGTTGCAGAAATGGAACGGCAAGACGTGGGAGCGCTTCGGCGATATCATCGAGGGCGCCAAGGCCTAGCCGCGTCCAAACTCCCCCTTCCCCTTGCGGGAGGGGGCAGTTCGAAACTCCCCCCTCCCCCTGCGGGAGCTAGCGGATTCGCACATCTCATTACACCTGTATTCCGAGTAAGATGGCGTAGAATTGTTCCATGCCGCGCCTGAAGGTAATTGGCCCGGCGGTCGGTAATAGCAGTTCCAGCCGCCGAGCCTGGCGATCACCCAGGCCGCACGTGCAAGGCCTCCGTTAAGCGCACTGCGGCTTCAGGTGTTCTATGGCATTCGTTCCGAGAGCCAGTTGATGGAACAGCTGGACTACAACCTGCTGTATCGCTGGTTTGTCGGTCTGTCGCCGGATGAGAAGGTGTGGGACGCCATCTGATCGTCTATAGCCTGGTCCGGATTCCGAAGTTGTGCACTGCCTGAGGGGAGTCCGTGCAAACGGTGCCATACGCGCGCCAGATCGCGCCATGGATGATCCAAGCGCGCTCGCCGGACCACGAACAAATAAGCAACATCAAGTTTCGAAAGGAAGCAGATCGTGCAATCGGCGGGTTTTCAGCGGACTGCTAGAGATACAAGGACTTCAATTGGTTCGGTAACGCAATATAGAGGCGTTCCTTACGGGCCGCCAATAATCAACGTGGATCCTTCCCCATCCACTCAGCGACGACACGCTCGAATGCATGGGGCGAAACGTGCACCGGCCCGGAGAATGGAAAGTCTATTGCAATTATGACCAGTAGCGCCGAGAAGATGAGTATCGAGAGCATTCCCGCCATCAGCACCTGAGCACGCAGATTCTGGGTACCGAAGAAGAACGTGAAGCCGATCGTCAAAATCGCACCCCCCAGAAGCACCCACCAAACAACAGAAGGCATGGTGCCGCCGGACAGAACACCACGGATTCGGCGCGTGGAGGTGACCACCTCGAGCTGACGAAGCAACTCCGCCTGAATCATCTCCTCCCTTCGATCCTGAGGACGGAAGCCCATGACCGTTTCGTACAGCTGAGTGAGTGCTGCGCTGCTGGCCTGGCTGGTGGAACCCGCGCCACCCGACATCGCGGGCCAATCCTGCTCGATCACCGCCATTACGTACGCGACAAGCTCGGCATTCACTGACTTATAGAAATCTTCGCCAAGTCCGCGCCCGAGCCGGTGCATGGTCGCGACTGCACTCGCCTCCTGCGCGACGACCATTTCCGCATCGTCGAACTTCTGCCATACGACGATGACCGCGAACGCAACCAACACGGCATACAATACCCCGACAGTGGCGAATTTGAACCCAGCCACCTCATTGTTAGTGCTCAGCCGCGCCAGTGATACGTGCTTGCGGACAAAGGCCGGCCCAATCATCGCAACGCAGGTTGTCATTCCCACAAGCAGCAGACCCGATGCCCAAAGCGGGAGCGTCGTCAAGACATACATACTGCAGAGGAATCCTCGGACGCGTGCGTTGTGATCCAGTGTCGCACATCCGGATGACCGGCGTCATCTGCCCGATTTCATCAGCGGGCCGCCCCAGCCGAAGTGGAACGGCCGAACCACGCCGCGATCCTCGGCGATGCGGTCGCATGCCGGGGGCCTCCGTCCAGGGCGCAGTCTCCCCGGAAGTTCCGGCACCAAGCGAAATCGCCAAAATATGGAAACCTGGTCCGGCGGCAGGCGCCCGCAAGGTTTCGTCGCCCCGTCAACGAGGTGTTAATCCCAATTCGGCATCCTCGAGCGGTTCCGGGCAGGGCCAGATCGGCCCTGAACGCTCTAATTCTTTGTTTTAACGCTGATTTACACGCTCTGACGTTTCTACCTTATGCGATACTGCTCAAAGTAAGCTGCAAGGGAGCCGCCTGCCCGATGATGGACGAGACTGGCGCCGAACCGCTCGTGCGTGCTTCGCACCCGGTGCAGAGAAGCGATACGGCCAGCGAAACACTGGCCCGTCAGACGGTGGATGATCTGCTGGCGATGCGGATTATCCCCGTGCCGCGCAACTACGAGCTGTGGTACACTCATCTCAGCGGAACCAATCCGCAGCTCAGCCAGCGGCTGAACGACCTCGCTGCAGAGCACGGGTCGATTACCCATGAGATGCTTGAGAGTGCCTATCAGTTGCATCTGGAGAACGTGGAGGCCGACAAGGAAGCTATCGGTTCCGCCGCCAGCGAGATTGAAAGCGCGGCCGGCGATCTGCTCAAGCGCTTGGCCGTCAGTCAGGCTCCATTGCAAGACTACAGCGCGACGTTGGACGCCTTTCCCGAGCGCATCCGGGAGGCGTCAACCCTGAAATGCCTTGCGGGATCCATTGCGGCGCTGGCAGGCGAGACCGCCCGCGCCTTGGAGCACAACCGCAGCCTGCAAGAGCAGGTGGACCGGTCGGCGCGGCGAATATCTACCTTGCGGCAGTCGTTGGCTAATGTACGCCGGACCGCGACGACGGACGCGTTAACCGGGCTGCTGAATCGCCGCGCGTTCGAAGCCCGGGCGCGCCGGGCGGTCGGACAGGAGGGCGATGAACTCTGGACGCTGCTCATCGCTGACATTGATCATTTCAAGCTTTTCAATGACTTGCACGGGCATCATACCGGCGATCTCGTACTTCGGCTCGTCGCGCGCCTGCTGGAGCAGAACGTGAAAGGACGTGACACGGTGGGCCGCTATGGCGGGGAGGAATTCGCGATCCTGCTTGCCGGCGCGAACGGTTCAGGGGGCGAAGCGGTCGGGCGACAGATATGCGAAGCAATCTCGGCCAAGTCGCTGGTGGATAAGTCGTCCCAGCGCACCGTCGGGCGGATTACACTGTCGATCGGAGTCGCGCAGCACCGTCCCGGCGAGCGGCTTTCGGCATTGATGGAGCGGGCCGACAGCGCGCTCTACATGGCGAAACGCACCGGGCGCAACCGCGTCCTTGTGGCGCTCGATTGAGGCGGATGCGCCCTGAGCGCGCAACGTCTCCCATCGGTGGCTCATGAAGGCTGTCTCGCCTCCGAAATCCATATCGTAGCGGCTTCGTGCGATTGTCGGCGACCTCTGCCATTGGATTCTCCCTCGGCCGCTGACGGCGGAGACCAGCTTTAGCCCAATTCCGCCGACTGGCCTCCGGGAGCGCGCTGGCAGAGAAGCGTAAGTCGCCAAGCGCGCACGCTTCGTCGCGTGAGTCGGGACTCAGACAACAAACCGCGTATCGACTTTCAGAGAAAGTCGATACCAGGCAAAGAAATTCCTGTTCCGGCGCAGCGAAACATGCTGGGGAGGAAATTCCTTATAGAAGCTGTCGTTGAGCGATGTGATCAGCATCCATTGCGCAAAGCGCGCCCTCCGGGTCCCACGCCGGAGAAAACGGGCGGATGCTGGCTGGAACCGAAGCATTCGCGCGTGAACACGTTGTCCGCTGACTTGCATTGGTCGTGGGCAGGCCACGAGAAGAGCCCGCTTGGCGGCGGACTTCAAGCTCAAACCGCTTCGGCGGGATGCTGCCCAGACTGAGCATGGGTCCGTTGCCCGCGGCCGGTACCGGTGCGATATCTGGACCTATGCCGGTTCCTGCTATGCTCGCTTCCGCGCTCGCGGCGCTCGGCATCGATGTGCCATGCCACGAGCATCCGCCACTGCGTACAGTGGAGGATGCGCACATCTACTGGGACTCGCTGGCCGGCGCGCAGGTGAAGAACCTTTTTCTTAAGGATGCCGGGGGGCAGCTCTGGCTCGTGGTGGTACCGGGCGATCCGCGCCTGGATACCAAAGCGCTGGCCGCCCTGATCGGTTCGAAGCGACTATCTTTCGGCAATGCCGATTTGCTGCGTGAGGTCCTGGGAGTCGAGCCTGGCGCGGTGACTCCATTAGCGGTGATGAACGATACAGCACGGCGGGTGCGCACAGTGCTGCATGCAAGGCTGGTCGAGGAGCACTTGCTGCTGGTGCATCCGCTGGTCAACACCGCCACGGTCCAGATTGCGCCGATGGAGCTGCTTCACTTCATGACCTCACGACATGCCGCTCCCGCCCTCGTTGATCTGATGCCGGCGCTTCAATCATGATGTGCCAGCTTCGCGCCGCCCATACTGGAGGAAACATGCCTGCGTGGACCCGTCGCCAAGCGGTTTTGGGAAGTGCCGGCGCCGCTATATTCGCGGGCACGCACCGCCCAGCAGCCACCCCCGAAGCGCCGATCACCATCGTGATCAATCAGTCGCCCTGGTTGAATGGCTTTCGGAAAACGGTCGAACTCTACCAGAGGCAGACGGGCAACAAGGTCTCGCTCGATGTCAACCCGTTCGCGGGAAGCCTCGAAAAACAGCGCACCGCCGTACGCTCTGGCGTAAGCCCATTCGATATCCTGGTGATCAACGCGGGTTTTTTCGTCGAGATGTACGTGGGCGGCTTCCTGCAGCCGCTCGATACGATCACGCCGGGATTCAAACTGGATCCGGCGGTTTATACCTTCGATGGCTCGCCCTGGTGGAATCCCGAAACAAAGCGTATCGGCCCCGAAAACGGCGGCGTGCTGCTGACCGTGCCGATCAACCCCTACATCCCGCTTCTGCACTATCGCGGCGATCTTTATAAATCGAAAGATCTGAAAACGCCGCAGACCTGGGATGAGCTGCTCGCCAACGCCCGCGCGCTGAATAATCCTCCACGGATGTACGGCATCGTGCAGCGCGGCGACCGCGGCGCGTTTAACGTAACCTATGACGTTCTGCCCTATATCGGCAGCTTCGGCGGCGGCATCTTCAAGGATCAGAAGGCGGGCGACTTCACCATCACCATCAACAGCCCGCAGACCCTCGCCGGCTTCGATATGTATCTCACCCTGATGAAACAGGTTGGATATCCGCACACGGCGGCGGAGACCCAGGCAGATGTGATCCAGTCGATGGCGACCGGCCACGCCGCCCACATCATCGCGGTCCTGGCGGCGAGCACCTTTGATAATCCGGATCAATCGATCGTCGTTGACAAAGTGGAATTCGCGCCGCCGCCGCACGCCCCCGGCTTTCCCACCTCACCCCCGCTCGGCCATTGGCTCGGCGGCGTCCCAAAGAATATCCCGCCCGACCGGCAGAAAGCGGCGCTGGCATTTCTCGGCTGGTTTCAGGGCAAGGACGCGCAGACCGCCTATGCCCAGAACGGCTCACCGCCGGTCCGTAAGGACGTGCTGGAATCCGATCTCGCCAAACAGGAGCAATTCCGCTGGATGCCCGCGCTCGCTGAAGCCCTGCCCTATGCGCGGCTTACCTTCGTCATACCGCAGGCAGCCGAGATCCTCGCCATCACCGAGCTTCGCTTCAACCAGGCAATCGGCGGCGAGATGAGCGCACCCCAGGCGCTCAACACAATGGCCGCCGAGATCGAGAAAGTAATGGTGCAGAACGGCTACAAGGCGCCACGTCTGCCTGACCTCAAGACGGGCTGAAGCGCCATGCGCCGACGACCGGCCGGGAGACGCGCCGGTGCCGAGGATCGCCTCTGGCGCGGAATAACCCTCGCCCCTGTGGTGCTGCTGTTTGGTGTGCTCACCGTTCTGCCGGTCATCATGCTCGCCGCGCTGAGCGTGAACCGTGTTCACTGGACCGGCGGCCACCCCATCTGGAGCTTTGTCGGCTGGCGCAACTTCGCCTCCCTTGCAAGCGATAACTTGCTCCGCGCCAGCGTCCGCAACACCCTGATCTTCGCCGCCGCAGCCGTCACACTACAGATGGCGCTCGGCCTACTGCTCGCCCTGCTGGTCAGCGAGGCGGTGCGCGGCCGGGTGATTTACCGCCTGATTTTCCTGTTGCCTCTGCTCCTGCCCGGTATCGTCATCGGGGCGATCTGGAGCCTGATGTATAATTTCGATTTCGGCATCATCAACCTCGCGCTGGACTGGACCGGACTCACACCGCGGGACTGGCTCGGCGACCGCTCGCTGGCACTCGGGTCGATCATCGCCGTCGATATCTGGCACTGGATGCCGTTCTGCTTTCTCATTCTGCTCGCCGGCGTCGAGGCCCTGCCGCGCGACGTCTACGAGGCAGCACGCATCGACGGCGCCGGCAAGTGGTCCGCGTTCCGGCACATCACCCTGCCGCTGCTGGCGCCCACAATACTCGTTACCTTCATTTTCCGCCTGCTTCTGGCATTCAAGGTTTTCGACGAAGTTTATCTGCTCACCGGCGGCGGCCCGGGCACTTCGACCGAGGTGCTGAGCTTCACCATCTATCGCCGCTTCTTCACCGAGGATCGCGCCGGATACGGCGCGGCGATGTCGCTCGCCGTGTTCGCCCTGATCGGGGTGCTACTGGTGATGATCGTGCTCGGCGCGCGCTGGCGTGAAAGGCAGGTCGCAGAGTGAAACTGCGCCAGCGAGTGACGCTGCACGCCGCACTCATTGCGGCATCGGTAGTGGTGCTGCTGCCATTCCTTTGGATCGCAGCCGCCGCCTTCAAGCGTCAGATCACGCTGCTCACCGGACAGATCCTGTTCACTCCCACGCTGAAGAATTTCGCTTCGGTGCTCGACCCGACTTCCTCGGATTATCCGCTCAACTTCGGCAACTCCCTGCTCATCGGGCTGGCAAGTACGGCGCTCGTGCTCATTGTCGCGACGCTCGCTTCCTATTCGCTGCGCCATATGCCCTGCCCCCGCTGGATTGGTGCGGCACTGCTCGGCTGGTCCGTGCTGTTCCAAATGCTCCCGCCGATCACATTCGCGGGCGCCTGGTATCAGATGTTCCGCTTCGTGGGCCTCGACAACTCCTATCTTGGCCTGATCCTGGCGCATACCACGTTGAACCTGCCCATGGTGCTGTGGATGATGCTGGTCTTCGTCAAGGATGTGCCGCGGGAACTGCTGGAAGCGGCGCGGATCGACGGCGCCTCCAGCCCGCAGGTGCTGGGCCGTATCGTGGTGCCGCTGGTGCGACCGGGACTGGCTGCGGCCGGTGTTCTCGCCTTCATTTTTTCCTGGAACGAGTTCGTGGTTACACTCACGCTTTCGCAGCGCCAGACCGCGACGGTGCCGATCGCGATCGGCAGATACGCGCAGCAGAACACAATCGACTACACGGGCATGGCCGCCTCCGTGCTGCTCGCCATGGTTCCCGCAATCCTGCTGCTGCTCGCAGCACAACGGCTGATCGTGCGCGGGCTGACCGCCGGCGCGCTGAAATAACCAGGAGCTCGCGATGAAAGCCGTCTTCGTGTTGTTCGACTCGCTCAACCGCCACATACTCGGAACCTATGGCGGCACGCGCGTGCCAACGCCAAATTTCGACCGGCTCGCGCGCCGCGCGGTGACATTCGATAACCATTATGTCGGCAGCCTTCCCTGCATGCCCGCACGCCGCGACATGCAGACGGGACGCCTGTCTTTCCTGCATCGCAGCTGGGGACCGCTGGAGCCGTTCGACAACTCCTTCCCGGAGCTGCTCGGTAACGCAGGAGTTTACAGTCATCTTATCACCGATCACTTCCATTACTGGGAGGACGGCGGCGCTACCTACCACACGCGCTATGACAGCCACGAATTCGTCCGCGGACAGGAAGGCGACCGATGGAAGGCAATGGTGCAGCCCCATTGGGACCGGCTGCGGGAGATGTATCACGAACGCCAGTTCACTTCGAAACAGCGCAGCTACATGCGGCACAACATCGTCAATCGGGAGTTCATCCGCAACGAAAAGGACTTTCCGTCAGTGCAGTGCTTCGCTCATGGTTTCAAGTTTCTTGACAATAACCGGGAAGCCGATAACTGGTTGCTTCAGCTGGAAACATTCGATCCGCACGAGCCCTTCCATGCACCGGCCCGCTTCAGAGACGCATTCAGGACAGGCTGGAACGGGCCTATCCGTGACTGGCCGCGCTATGGTCGCGTGGACGAGCTGCCGGAGGAGTGCGAGGAGCTGCGTGCCAATTACTATGCCGTCGTCGCTCTCTGCGACTTCCTGCTTGGACAACTGCTCGATTATTTCGACCGCTACAATCTGTGGCAAAACACGGCACTGCTCGTCACGACCGATCATGGCTTCCTGCTCGGCGAGCATGATTTCTGGGCGAAGAACCGGATGAATCTCTACCAGGAGATCGTTCATATCCCTCTGTTTCTCCGTCACCCCTCGCACGCCGGACCGGGTGCCCGCCGCACCTCACTCACCCAGACCACCGATCTCGGCGCGACATTCCTCGATATTTTCGGTGTGAGCCCACCCCCGGAGATGCAGGGCCGCTCGCTGCTACCGCTCCTCGGTCAGGACGACCGCGGGCCGGAAGGCCTGCTCTTCGGCTATTTCGGCGGGGCGGTAAACGTAACGGATGGCCACTATACTTATCACCGCTTCCCGCCCGACCTGCATAAGCAGGACGTCTATCAGTACACCCTGATGCCCACCCACATCTTCGCGCCCTTCTCGGTCGAAGAACTCGCGGCGTCAAAACTCGCCCCGCCTTTCGCGTTCACCAAAGGCGCGCCGCTCCTGCGCATACCGGTAACGAAGACGTCGCCAATGTACGCCATGTACGGACCGGGCGCGCTGCTCGAAGACGAAACGCGGCTCTACGACCTCGCCTCTGACCCAGGCCAGGACCACCCGCTGCATGACCCTGTCAACGAAGCGCGACTTTCGGAACTGATGCGCCGCCTCATGCAACTAAACGAGGCGCCGCCGGAAGTTTACGCCCGACTTGGCCTTCAGGAGAGCTGACAACGATGCCTCCGCTTCGGCCCCGCCACCTGCTCGGCGACATCCGCCAGCATGCTTCCGTCCGCCGCATCGTTCTCGACGACGGGCAGGAGCAAGGCGTGCTCGCGCTCGCCTTCTCCCCCGGTGGCGGGCTGGATTTCTGGGTGTTGTGCGACCGCAGCTTTGACATCGGCCCTCTCTGGTGGCGTGGCGTGCAACTCGGCTGGCAATCGCCCACCGGGTTTCGCAGCCCCAGCCTTAACGAGCACTGGGACGACGAAGGACGCGGCATGGAGCGCGGCTTCTCGGGCATGCTCGTCACCTGCGGCCTTGAACATATGCGGGCACCGGAAGGCGCCTTCCCGCTGCATGGCCGGCTCCCCTTCACGCCCGGCCGGCTCCTCGCGTACGGCGAGCAATGGGATGCGCCCGAGCCGCTTCTGTTCTGCCGGGGCGAGATTGTGCAATACCGGATTGGCGGCGAGGCGCTGCGTCTCACGCGTCAAATCGAAGCGCCGATCGGCGGCAACGAACTGCGAGTTGTCGATGTACTGGAAAACATCGGCCCCAATCCGCAGGAAATTGCGGTGCTCTATCACGTCAACCCTGGTTATCCGTTGGTAGCCGAAGGAACCATTGCAACGCTTGATGGTATTCAGATAATCGGGCCGCTGAGCCCGCCCGAGGTGGCGGTCGTGCCGGTTGAGTGGCACGAACTGCCTGGGCCACTCGGCGTTGTGAGCGTCGGCGCCCCGGTCTGTCCGGTCGTGCTGGAAACCAGCTGGGCTGCGGACACGCTGCCCTGCCTGCAAGCCTGGCGGAACCTCCAGCGGAACGTGGGCGTACTCGGTATAGAACCATGTACCGCAAGGCCGAATGCGCCTAAGCCGGTTCTCGCAGTGGACGAGAAGCGGCGCTTCTCTCTGACACTCAAACTCCTTGCCGCTTGACGGAAACGCACCATGATCTATGTCGGAATCGGCGGCTGGACCTACGAGCCCTGGCGGGGAACTTTCTATCCGGTCGGCCTGGCGCACGCGAAGGAACTTGAATACGCCAGCCACCAACTGACATCCATCGAGATCAACAGTACCTATTACGGCACTCAGAAGGCCGAAAGTTTCGCCCGGTGGCGTGACGCGACGCCAGCAGGCTTTGTATTTTCTGTGAAAGGCGCGCGCTTCATCACGAACCGCCGTGTTCTCGCCGAAGCGGAGCCGCTCATCGCCCGCTTCTTCGCAAGTGGTGTTATGACACTCCAGGAAAAGCTTGGGCCGGTCAACTGGCAGTTCATGCCGGCGAAGCGTTACGAACGCGACGACTTCGAACGCTTCCTGAAGCTCCTGCCGCAGGAATTGCATGGCCGGCCCATTCGTCACGCGGTCGAAGTAAGGCATGAAAGTTTCCGAACCCCGGAATTCATGGCGCTTCTGCGCGACTACGGCGTAGCGCCCGTTATCACCGATGACGAAGCGTTTCCGCAACTTCCCGACGTCACGACATCGTTTGCTTACGTGCGCCTGCGGCACTGCGTCCAGGACGTGGAGACCGGATACACCAATGAGGCACTCAAAACCTGGGCCCAACGAGCACGCGACTGGGCTGAACAGCAGGAGCCGCGCTCCAGAGACGTCTTCCTGTACATGATCAATGGCTTCAAACCGAAAGCCCCGATCGCCGCGATGGCGCTGATCCGATGCTTGCCGCCAATAGGCTGGCATCGAGCCGACTTGATTGACCTTAAACCCCAGCCCGGCGATCATGGGCGCCAACACGCTACGGAGTTTCCGAAATGAATGTCATCGCTCCGCCCGCGAGCCGGACCGGCATACAAGACCAGGAATGGGCGATCAGGTGTGATCTGGCGGCGCTGTACCGGCTGATCGCGCATCATCGCTGGACCGACTTTATCTACACCCATATCAGCGCCCGGCTGCCCGGGCCCGATCATCACTTTCTGATCAACAAATACGGCGTCAACTTCCACCAGATATGCGCCTCCGACCTGGTGAAAATCGATCTGCATGGAAACGTCATCGAGGATGGCGATATCCAGTCCCGCCGCGTCAACGCCGCCGGCTTCACCATCCACTCGGCGGTGCACATGGCCCGGCCGGACCTGATCTGCGTCGTGCACACCCATACCGCCGCCGGCATCGCCGTCTCGGCCCAGAAAAATGGCCTGCTTCCAATCAGCCAGCACGCGCTGAAATTCTATGGCCGCGTCGCTTATCACGGTTACGAAGGCATCGCTCTTGAACTGGATGAGCGTGAACGGCTCGTCGCCGATCTCGGCCCGCACAAGGCGATGATCCTGCGCAACCACGGTCTGCTGGTCGGCGGCACTTCGATCGCTGAATCCTTTCACATGATCTACATGCTGGAGCGCGCCTGTGCCGCACAGGTCGCGGCGCTCGCGGGTGGCGCCGAGCTTGTCTACCCCCCCGAGGACGTTTGCCATTACACGGCGGAACAGTTCCGCGCCCAGGAAAACGATGAGCATTACGCCATGGTCTGGGATGCCGCGTTGCAGCTCATCGAGAATGACAGGCCGGACTACCGAAGCTGACGATGCGCGAAATCCGTAACTCCGCCTGCCCACACGACTGCCCCTCCACCTGCGCGCTGGAGGTGGAGGTTCTCGACGGCTCACGAATCGGTGCGGTGCACGGAGCCGGGGACAACACCTACACCTCGGGTGTCATCTGCTCGAAAGTCGCCCACTACGCCGAGCGCATCCACCACCCCGACCGCCTCACCCACCCCCTGCTCCGTACCGGCCCGAAGGGCAGCGGCCAGTTTCGCCGGATCACATGGGACGAAGCGCTGGACCGCGTCGTGGAGCAGTTCACCACCATTGCGGCGCGTCACGGTACGGAAACCGTCTGGCCGTTCTACTACGCCGGGACGATGGGTCTCGTGCAGCGCGACGGCATCAACCGCCTGCGCCACGCGATGCGCTATTCGCGGCAGAAGCTCACCATCTGCACCGCAATTTGCGAGGCCGGCTGGTTCGCCGGCGTCGGCGGCTACCGCGGGCCAGAGGCGCGAGAGATCGCCAAATCCGACCTGATCGTGATGTGGGGCGGCAATCCGGTCGCCACTCAGGTAAATGTAATGACCCACATCACCCGCGCACGGAAGGAGCGCGGGGCAAAGCTGATCGTGGTGGATCCTTATCGCACGGGCACCGCCGCCGTGGCCGATATGCACCTCGCGTTGCGCCCGGGGGCCGACGCCGGGCTGGCCTGCGCCGTCATGCACATCGCCTTTCGCGACGGCTGGGCAGATCGCGCCTACATGGCACGCTACGCCGACTGCCCCGCGGAGCTGGAACAGCACCTGTCGTCACGCGGCCCCGAATGGGCCTCGGCGATCACCGGCATTCCGGTCCAACAGATAGAGGACTTTGCCCGGCTGTATGGTACGACAAAGCGCAGCTATATCCGGATCGGTTACGGGTTCTCCCGCCAGCGGAACGGCGCTGCAAGCCTACATGCAGTCACCTGCCTTCCGACCGTAACCGGCGCCTGGCAATATGAAGGCGGCGGCGCACTTTGGAGCCACCGCGGCATCTATCACTGGGACAAAACCCTTATCGAAGGGCTGGACGTACGTGATCTCTCGGTCCGCGAACTGGACATGAGCCGCATGGCCAGCGTGCTGACCGGCGACCGCCGGGACCTCGGCGACGGCCCGCAAGTCCACGCCCTGCTTATTCAGAACCAGAATCCGCTGACCGTATGCCCGGACAGCAATCGTGTCCGTCGTGGTTTCGCGCGTGACGACCTGTTCGTGTGCGTGCATGAGCAGTTCATGACCGAAACTGCTCGCTGGGCAGATGTCGTTCTACCCGCAACCATGTTCATGGAACACGACGATCTGTATCAGGCCGGCGGACACACGCATATTCAGATCGGCCCCAGGCTGATCGACCCCCCGGGGGAATGCCGCTCCAACCACGAAGTGATCTGCGGCCTGGCTCATCTGCTCGGCGCAAAGCATCCCGGTTTTGAAATGACCGCGTGGGAGATGATCGACCGCACCTTACAGGCCTCGGGCTGGCCCGATGCCGCGACGGTGCTGCGGAACCGTTGGCACGATGCCGCGCAATCATTCGAGGATTCGCACTTCCTGGCCGGCTTCCCGCACAAGGGCGGCCGCTTCCGCTTTGCTCCCGACTGGGCAAGCATCGGGCCCGACCACGCGCGCATGCCGAAACTGCCGGACTATGCCGGCTTCGAGGATCGGCCTGGCGCCACACGTCCGTTCCAGCTTGTGACCGCCCCGGCGCGCAGCTTCCTCAACACGTCCTTCACCGAGATGCCCTACTCCCGCCGGCGGGAAGGCCGGCCCACGGCGCTTGTCCATCCTTCCGACGCGACCCGTCTTGGACTGACCGAAGGCGGGCGCGTGAGGCTCGGCAATAACCGCGGCGAAGTGGTCGTGCATGTGCGCTTGTTCGACGGGCTGCAGCCGGGAGTGGTTGTGGTTGAAAGCATATGGCCCAGCGAGTGCTACGAAGGCGGCATCGGCATCAATGCGCTGACCAGCGACGACCCCGCCCCGCCGAATGGTGGTGCGGTGTTCCACGACACCGCGGTGTGGATGCGGGCAGAGATGGCTTCGCTGCCCATGGCCGCGGAGTAGCTCAACCGAGGCCCTCACAGTCCCCCCGCCCCTGCAGGAGGGGGAGGGGGCGACACGAACTCCGACTCCGACCCTCGTCATCAGCGCGCCGTTCCGGTCGAGCATCATCGCCGGCAAGCTCCAGCGAAGGCAGCGCCTGAGTCTCGCCCAGAAACACCTCCCATGGTCGCTCAAAGTATCCCAGGAACTCCGGGCAAAGAACAAATCCCGCCGGGTCGTCTGTGAACACGTGCCCATGCTGCGACCGGTGCGCCGCGATCGCACGCCCCTTCACTTTCATGAAAGGACCTATCGCCAGCCGTACGCCATCCGGCAACTCGTCCGGCAACCACGCCTCGGCGTCCAGCGTCCAGCCCCACACCACATACGACCAGTGCCGCAGGCCGTCTCCGGCCAGGGCGGCCGCCATCCGATGCACCGCCACATGATCCCCGTGCGGATCGTGCGCCCACGGCGCCAGAACTGATCTGCACCCGCACTGGCCGGCGAACGCCGCAATCCGCTCCACCGCCCGCGCAAAACCTGAACCTTCATGGGGGGCCTGGGAGTCCGGCAACCCGAGAAATATAACGCGGTCGGGGGCGACGCCCAGCAACCGTGTGGCCTCCTGCGCCTCCGCCACTCGCACCTCGGCCCGCGCCCGCGCATTGAACCGCCCCGACCCCGGATGCGACGCGCTGCCGTCCGTTACGAATACCACCGCCGGTCGCGCTCTGGCCGCCGAGGCAGCGGCGAGGAACCCTCCGCACCCCAGGCTCTCGTCGTCCGGGTGCGGCGCAAGTATCAGTGGCGATCCGCCGCCCGTGATCACCGCCAGCTCCGCAAACGGCAGATTTTGCAAACGATGCAGGACCGCGCCGGCTTTCATTCCGCAAGGAACGGTCCATTTTCGCAAGAGTTCCTCACCCCCATCCTGCCACTGGCCCCGCCACCCGCGCCGCGCGATTATACCGCCATGACCACCACCAACGTGGCCGCCCCGAGTCCCGCGCGGCGCCAGCGCAAAAAACGCAAGGCGCCTGCTGAACCGCTATCGCCGCCAGGGTTTGCGCCTCTTGCGACCGACCGGCTGACCCTCCGCCCCATGGAAGCAACCGACGCCGAGGCCCTCCACCGGCTGGTGAACGATTGGGAGGTTTCGCGCAATCTGGCCGCCGTGCCATTCCCCTACCCGCGCCAGCTCGCCGATGACTGGATCGCCTCGACCCGCAAGGAACTGGACAGCGGCGCCGCCTATCATCTTGCCATCACCGGCCACGACTCAGGGAAGGAGTTGCTCGTTGGCGTCGTCGGCCTTCGACTGTCGCCCAAGACCCGCAGCGGCCGATTAGGCTACTGGGTGGGCCGCCGCTTCTGGGGCCACGGCGTCGCGACCGAAGCCGCCGGCAAGCTGGCGCGCTGGGCGCTCGCGAATCTCGATCTCGACCGGATTGAAGCCAACGTCGCGCTGGACAACCCGGCTTCCACGGCGGTTCTTAAACGTGTCGGCTTCCGCGAAACGGGCCAGGGAAGCGAGTCCTTCATCTCCCGCGGCGGAGAGCACCCGGTGTTCCGCTACGAGGCCACCCGCGACGACCTGTTCCCCGGCGCAGATCTGCCGGACCAGGCGGAACCTGGCGCCAGGCCCCTGCTGCTGGTCGCCGCCTGCGCCCTTATCGACCGCGACGGCCGGGTGCTCCTGGCGCGCCGCCCGGAGGGCAAACGCATGGCTGGCCTTTGGGAGTTCCCCGGTGGAAAACTCCATCCCGGCGAGACCCCTGAAGCGGCCCTGATACGCGAACTGAAGGAAGAGCTGGCGATCGATGTAACCGCCGCGTGCCTCGCCCCTCTCGCCTTCGCCTCCCACGCCTATGACCGCTTTCACCTGCTCATGCCGCTCTATCTTTGCCGGCGCTGGAAGGGCATTCCCCGCGCAAAGGAAGGCCAGACGCTCACCTGGGTCAGGACGGACAAGCTGGGCGATTATCCAATGCCTCCCGCCGACAGGCCGTTGATCCCCTTGCTCCGCGATTTTCTAGGCTGAAGGGCCCCTTATGTCAGAACTCAATCGGTCCGTGTGCCTCATTATCATCGGCAACGAAATCCTCTCCGGCCGCACCCCCGACAAGAATATCAACTGGATTGCGCGGCGCTGCGTCGAACTCGGCCTCGACCTCAAAGAGGTTCGCATCATCCCCGATCAGCGCGTGGAGATCATCGCGACAATCAACGAAACGCGGGCGCGGTTCGATTATGTGTTTACGACCGGCGGCATCGGTCCCACACATGATGACATTACCAGTGAGTGTGTGGCCGACGCGTTCGGCCTGCCCTGGGAACCGCATCCCGACGCCTGGGGCCGGCTGGAGCGCGCCTACCCTCCTGGTGAGTTCAACGCTGCGCGCCAGCGCATGGCGACAATGCCCCGCGGCGCTGCGCTGATCGACAATCCCATCTCCACCGCGCCTGGTTTCACCATCGGCAATGTCCACGTCATGGCCGGTGTTCCTTCCATCATGCGGGCCATGTTCGACAATGTGGCGCCGCTGCTGCGAGCCGGCCCCCCCATAAAGATGCGGGCCGTCCATGTGACGATGATCGGAGAAGGCATGCTGGCTGAAGGCCTGGCGGAAATTCAGCAGCATTATCCGGACATGGAGATCGGCAGCTATCCGTTCTATCGCGCGTCAGGCAACGGGGTGGCCGTGGTGGCGAAGGGCACGAACGACGCTCGCCTGAAAGCCGCGATCACGGAGGCAGGTCACCTCATGATGGATCTCGGCGGGGCGCCCGTAATCGGCGACCCGCCGGAGCAGGAGGTGCGCGAGGCGTGAGTGGACGGCCGGCGGCCGTCAGTTCACGGGCAATGTTGGCGCGCGCTTGTGCCTCGAAAGCGTCGGCGAGGATCTGCATTCTGTAAATCCTGGGATGCGATGCCGCATTGGCCAGGAACGCCAGCCGCTGCCGGTCCCACTCCTCGGCTGGCAGGCCAGCCACCTCATCACGCAGCCGCTTCGTGTTGCGCTCAAACTGTTCGGGCGGCTCTCCCAGGGGTGTGAGATCGAGATCCAGCATCCAGATACGCGCCCGGTCCCGTGGGGTTTCTGACGGAAGTGGACCGAAATGCCACGATGTTGCCCGGATGGTTTCCCCGACCCAGTGAATGTCCGATTCTGAAAATCCTTCGATGGTTTGCGCGTCCTGGAGCCAAAGTCTTGCCGAGGCATCTTCGTTGTTTGCCTGGTAAGGATCATAGATCGCATCATGGTAGGCGATAGCTGAGGCGATCAGTGTCTCAAGCCCGGCGCTGCCGTACTCCGTCCGTTCAGCAAACCGGCGGTGGCGTGTCCACAGCAACTCAACATGATCCAGGTTATGGTAATGCCGTTCCGGTGACGACATAAGTTCAACCAGTTTTTGACGCGCCGCACAAGGGACCGGCAGCAAGAGGAATAACTCTCGGATCTGATTGGACAAGCCGGCCCGCATCTCACCATCATAGCAGGATCGGTTCGGAAGCGTGTACTTTTTGTCAACCCACTGTCCAGCCCCCTCCCCTTGCGGGACCGGGCAGGAGGAGGGGTCGGGCAGCCGATGCGCCATCTCGTCACCGGGATCGCGTGAGCCGCGGTATATCGGCTGTCAAGCAAAGTCGATACGAGCCCTCGCAACTCCGTTCCGGCTCATGCGCTACCAGCCTGGAGCGCACAATCCGCCGATGAAGCCCATCCCTGCTGCCACCCGTGCCGTCGAGCATGCAGCCGAAGACGTAAAGCAGCACCTGGCCGAAGCGGTTGGCGGCCCGGCCCGGCTGCAGATCATCATCGTGCTGGCCAGCGTCCTTGCATTGGACGCGGCAGATAAGGCGACCATCTCCGCCGTGGCGGGCAGTCTGGAGAGCGTGTTTCATATCGGAAACGCCTCCATTGGCCTTCTCATCTCTGTCGTCTCGTTCATCGGCGCCATCTTCACCCTGCCGTTCGGCGTGCTCGTGGATCGTGTACGGCGCAACAAAATACTCATCTGGGCCGTCGCTGTCTGGAGCGTCGCGATGGCAGTCAGCGGGATCTCCACATCATTCACATTTCTGCTGATTACCCGGCTGGCCCTCGGCGGCGTCACCGCTGCGGCATTCCCCGCAGTCGCATCCCTCACCGGGGACTTCTTTCCCGCGCGCGACCGCTCCCGCACCTACGGACTGATCCTGGCCGGCGAGTTGATCGGAACGGGAATTGGCTTCTTCATCGCCGGCGAATTGTCGTCCTGGTGGAGCTGGCGCGTGCCGTTCTTCGTCATTGCGGCACTCGGTGCGGTGGTTGTTTGGGAAATAACCAGGTTCCTGCCCGAGCCCGCGCGCGGCGGACAAAGCTGGATCACCGAGGGGCAGGAAGAAATACAAACGACCGCGGATACGTCCGATGATGCCAAATCGCGCTCCGGGGGCACTGAGCAATCCCGCAACACCGCCAAGGTTCAGGAAACCGTCCTGAACGAAGGAGTTCAGCCGCGCGAGGAGCTTGTCCTGGATAAGGACCCCGCAGATCAAACTTTGTGGTGGGCGCTTCGTTACGAGCTGCGTGTACCAACCTATCTTCTGCTGATCATCTCCTCCTCGCTCGGATATTTCTTTTTCGCCGGAATCCGCTCCTTCGGGATGATTTTCATGACCGGGCATTTCGATGTTTCGCGCAGCACGATGTCAGGCCTGTCGATTGTTATCGGCCTGGGCGCGCTCGGCGGTGTCGTCGTGGGCGGCAACTTCTCCGAGTGGCTTCTGCAACGAAAATGGATGACCGCCCGGATTATTGTGCCGGGCACAACACTGTTCCTGTCCGCTCTATTCTTCGCACCTGGGATCTGGACAACCGTGCTGGCTGCCGGAATTCCCCTGATCACCGCGGGAGCATTCATGCTGGCGGCAGCCAACCCGCCGATCGACGCCGCCCGGTTGGATATCATGCATCCCCGCCTCTGGGGCCGCGCCGAATCCGGCCGGATGGCGTTGCGGGCGGTGCTCGAAGGTGGCGCGCCGCTACTGTTCGGTATCGTCTCGGATTGGTTTGGCGGGGGCGCGCCGGGTCTGGAACGCACCTTCCTGATAATGTTGATCCCGCTGCTGATCGCCAGTTCGCTGGCGATCCCGGCCCACCGCACCTATCCGCGCGACGTCGCCACCGCCGCCGCCTCGGTCAAGAGAACGGCCGCCGAAGTCCGGACTGATTCGGCGCGTTAACCTGTCACTCGGGGGTAGTTGAGCCGCAGATACGAACCGCACGGCTCAATCTTTGTTTTTGTTTTCGTCCTGCGCCAACGAGACGGCATAACCCAGCCACCAGTGGGACTCGCGCAGCCTATTGCCCGCCTGCCGTGCCATGCCAGCTTCGGCATAGCTGTCGGCCAGCCACTTGGCGGCGCGCTATCTCGCGCGCCTTCTCAGCCGGCATCACCGGCACACTCGGCCGCATGCCTTCCATCGGTCCGCTCATGACTTCGGGTCATTCCTGGATAGCTTTACTCCAGATGTAGGCGGTCCTGGGCAGCCCGGCCAAGGTCAACATGTGGGGCCGAAGCAGGCCGGCGACGGGCGCGAACCGGCCAGCTATGTGACACGGTCCTATACGATTATAATCCGGCGTCTCCACGACTTCAGGCACAAAGGGAGCCGAAGCGATGCACCGCCGAGATTTGCTGAAAGCAGCTACCTCCGTTGCCGCCACCGGCCTCGCCCGGCCGGCCATCGCCCAGGGAAAGCCAGGCTTGCTACGATTTGTGCCGCAGGCCGACCTGGCCAATCCCGATCCGATCTGGACCACGGCCACCGTCGCCTACAACGCCGGGTTCATGATCTGGGACACGTTGTATGGCATCGATAATTCCCTCACGGCACGGCCGCAGATGTGCGCCGGCCACGAATTGTCGCCCGACGAACTGACCTGGACCTTTACCCTGCGCGACGGGCTGCTGTTCCATGACAACGAACCGGTGCGGGCAATCGATTGCACCACCTCCATCAACCGGTGGTGGGTAAAAGATCCGTTCGGCCAGTACCTGCACGGCCTGACCGAGGAAGTGAAGCCGCTCGATGACAAGCGCTTCCAGATTCGCCTCAGCAAACCGTTCCGCCAGATGCTATATGCATTCGGCCAGCCTGGCCTGTTCATCATGCCCGAACGCATGGCCAAAACACCCGCCACGGAACAGGTGAAGGAGTATGTGGGATCCGGGCCATTTCATTTCTTGCGGGACGAGTGGGTTTCCGGCGCGCATGCCGCCTGGGCGAAGTTCGGCAAATACGCCCCACGCCAGGAACCGCCGCAGTACCTCTCCGGCGGCAAAGTGGTGCATTTCGATCGCGTGGAATGGTTCACGCAAAAAGACCCGGCCACCGCGGCCGCCGCACTGCAGACCGGGGAAGTGGACTGGATCGAGCAGCCTCTGACCGACCTGACGCCCATGCTGCGGCAATCACCCGGCGTAAAGGTCGCCGTATTTGATCCTCTCGGCGCGCTCGGCGTGCTGGCGTTCAATCATCTGTATCCGCCGTTCGATAATGCGAAACTCCTACGTGCCCTCCTGCCGGCGGTGGACCAGAGAGAGTATCTCGACGCCGCGGTTGGCGATCAGAGCGACCTTGGCAAATCTCCGGCGGGATTTTTCACCATCGGCTCACCAATGGCGAACACCGCGGGGCTCGAGGCGTTGTCCGGCCCGCGCGACCTGGCCAAGGCGCGGCAGTTGGTGAAGGAATCAGGATATAACGGCGAGAAGATCATCCTGATGTCGCCGACGGACCAGCCGCTGCTTGCGCAATTCGCTCAGGTGACGAACAGCCTTTTCAAGAAACTCGGGCTCAACGTCGATTATCAGGCAATGGACTGGGGCACGTTGGTAAGCCGCCGGGCGAAAATGGATCCGCCGGACAAGGGCGGCTGGAACAGCTTCTGCACGACCTGGGGCGGGCTTGCGGTTTCCAATCCCGGCAGCTCCTATCCGCTTCGCGGCAACGGGAAGAAAGGCTGGTTCGGCTGGCCTACGGACGACAGGATGGAGGCGCTTCGCGTGGACTGGTTCAACGCACCCGACTTGACCTCCCAGCGGAAAATTTGCGAGCAGATCCAGTTGCAGGCGTTCCAGGATATCCCGTTCATGCCGACCGGACAGGTATTCTACCCCACCGCGTTCCACACGAACCTTACGGATTTTGTCCAGTGTGCACAGATCGTGTTCTGGGGCGTGCGACGGGCCTGATCGCGCCCCCGGGTTCGCAAGTTCAACGGCCGAGAACGGAAAGCCTAAATCCAGTTCCCCTGGCCATGCAAAGGCGGCGAGGCAACGGTTGAATTGGTCACGACCATTGCCGCCTTCGAAGCCGCCTCGGCGTTGTGGGTCGTTATCGGCGTCGGTCCGCCGAGCTCGCGATGCAGCCTGTTGTCGGGTGCGACGCCGAAATCGGCGTTCCCGTCGGCGTGGTCCCGATACCCGGCAAGTCGGAGCGCGGCCTGGTAACGTTCAACCTGCGCGATGTACACGCGATTCGTGGAGCTGTAGGGCCAGTGGCTTCGAACCGTCTCGTAAAGCCACCTTCGATTTGCCTCGGCGATGGCACGATGTGCCTCGTCCAGTTGCCCCGGCCGCGCATAGGCGGCGGCGATCCGAAGATTGAACAGGGCAAGATTCCAGGCAATATTGTTCGTATTGGCGGCCAGGGCACGTTGGTTCCAGACGATGGACTCTTCGTCGCGGCCGAGCAGCAACAGCGCCCAACCAGGATTTTCATGACGGCTCCAAGCATACGGGCCCAGCGGATCGAGCCGCATTGTCTTCTTGATCATGGGGATCGCTCTTCCGCCCGCCCCACCGGGATCAGGCAATCCCCGAGCTGGTCCGAAGCCAGCTCCGATACATGGCCAGGATACCTTGCACGACGGGTATTTCATCGCTCCAGCCGTGCATCAGGAAGGCGGAGATATGCAGTACGTCGAGGTCGTCCGGGTTGAGCGCAGCCGCGTCGGAAATGAGTTTGGCGGCGCGCGTGAGGTCGTCGGCTTTTGTGTCGTAGCCCGGCGAACGTGCGGCGGATCAGCTCTTCGGCAAGTCCGGTCAGGGCGATGATCGAGTTGGGATCGAGCTTCAGAGCCTGCTCATAAAGCATCACGTGCTCCGCATGTTCCCGCGGCCCCATCGTATGCCTCCCCAGTGACGAGGCGCGGAGAATGAGGTCGAAGGCGTCCGGATTGGCCGGATGCTCCTGGTCGCGGCGGGCGATCTCGCTATCCAGCACCGCCGCACGCAGGGTCTGGCGGATTCGCCCGACGATCTCCTTCTGGCCCGCGCTGAGGTCCTTCGCCTGCTCATTGAAGCGATTCGTCCAAAGCTCGGCACCGGTTTCGGTCGAAATGAGCTGCACCTCCATTCGCAGCGCGTCGCCCAGCCTACGCATGCTGCCTTCGACCACATAGCGAACACCAAGTTCCGTCCTGAGCTTGCGCGGATCAACAGGCTTGCCCGCGTATCTGCGGGCGGAGCTCCCCGCGATGACGAACATCTGCGACAGGCGAGATAGATCGGTGGTTACGTCGGCGGTTATCCATTCGGCCAGATAGTCCTGAGCCGGATCACCGCCCAGATTCTCGAACGGCAGCACGACAAGCGAAAGCGGGGGCGGGGCAGGGGACGCTGCGCGCCAACCGCCGTGCTAGGCCAGTAGCAGCAGCAACAACGCTGCAATCGTGGTTCCCCCAAACCGGCGGCCCACGGACGCCACGACCGGCGCCCACGCCATAGGGGGCTTCGGATACCGCGACCGGTCTGGGCGCCGCCGCGTCCACCGGCATCACGCGGAGGCGGAACCGGTACCCTCGCCCGGGTACGGTTCTGGATGCACCGCGGCCAGTATCGGCCGTCCTTGCCCGCAACCCGTCCACCCCCTTCAGCGCGATACTTTCTTTGCCAGATGTAGAGCAGCTCGCATCCAACCCAACTACCGCGCCAACACCGTGATATTCCCCACCGTCTTCATACGCCGCACCGCAGCTTCCTTGAATTCCGCCGCGTAATACACATGAACCTCGGACAGCCGTTCTCCTCCTAGAACAGTGTCCTCAATTCCCGTGTCTCATCCTAGGGGCGCACTCCAGCACCGCAAAAACCGAGGGTTGTACGAAACGGAACCGGCAAAACAGCCATTTTGTACCAACCGGCGCGGTCGCACTTACCCAGGTTGTAGCCTCGACACGAGGCTGGGGAACACGCTGATCCCAGCGGGCGCCATTTTCCATCACCAAAGCCGATATTGTCACGCTCCTGACAAGGCGCGCCGCCCGCTCACTTTCTTTGACGTCGAACAATACCTTCACGACTACCGGCCTGTTCGAACTCACCGTGCCTCCGACACCCAGCGGGCTCGACAGCCCTTCCGTTGACGTCCGCCCTCGCCAAAGGCTACATCCCCGCCCTCCCGAACGCTCACCCTGACCGGGGAGCCGGGCCACCTTCTGTGCCCAGGTGGCGGAATTGGTAGACGCGCAGGTTTCAGGTACCTGTGGCCGCAAGGTCGTGGAAGTTCGAGTCTTCTCCTGGGCACCATTCCAATGAGCGCAACCCAGTTCATGCCCGGCGCCACGATCCACCTCCACCGACACGACCTGCCGGAAACCCTCGCTCTCGGCCCCGTGGTGGCCGTCGATAGCGAGACGATGGGCCTTAATCCCCTCCGCGACCGGCTCTGCCTGGTCCAGCTTTCAGCCGGCGACGGGATCGCGCACCTGGTCCAGCTTCTGCCGGAATCGCTCGGCGGCCGCGGCTTCAACTGCCCCAACCTCAGCCACCTTCTGGCTGACCGCGGCACGGTCAAGCTCATGCATTTCGCCCGCTTCGATGTCGCCGTCCTGCAGCACAGCCTCGGCATCACTGTCGCACCGGTGAAATGTACCAAAATCGCCGCCAAACTCACACGCACCTTCACCGACCGCCACGGATTGCGCGATCTCTGCAAGGAACTGCTCGGCATCGAGCTCAGCAAGCAGCAGCAGACCTCCGATTGGGGCGCCCCCGAGCTCACCTCCGAACAGCTCGCCTACGCCGCCTCCGACGTCCTCCACCTCCATGCCCTCTGGTCCCGGCTCGAGGCCCTGCTCGTCCGCGAAGACCGCCTCGACCTCGCCGAATCCTGCTTCGGCTTCCTCCCCACCAGGGCCCGCCTCGACCTCCTGGGCTACGAAGACCCCGACCTCTTCGCCCACTAGGGCCGCGAGTCGCTCATACTGCTACTGCGGGTACAGTCGCTTCAGCTTCACGCGAACGTGGGTGGTGGTGAACTGCCAGTCGGCTTTGGCATGATTGCTGTTCCTGCTGTGCTCGCAGGGAGCGATCTCGTCGATGAGGGTCTGCTTATCCGGGATCCGCCGATTAAGGCACTGGGTGGACAGCACGGCGAGTTCTGACCCGGCCATGTCCAGCCCGAATGCCGTAGTTTGCCGGCACCGGCACGCGGGTCTCGTTGATGAGCTGCTTCGTGGTCTCGTCCATGTAGACGACGGAACGGGTCCGCATCATGCGGACCCTGGTAGACCTCCAGCACCTCCTCCATCACGGCTTCGAATGCGGCGTTGGCGTCTGGCGGAATAACCCATTGCTTCTGGAGGTGAGGCTTGAGGGTGTTTTTTGAGCGTCCGCCCGATCGTGTTGTCGCCACCGCTGCCAGTGTGACACGACCGCCAGGATCGGATGCAGGAATAGGCCGAGATCCCTCACCATTGCCGCCTTCGAAGGCGCGCTGGCGTTGTGGGTCGCGAAATGCACTGCATGGTGTCTTCAAGTGCCAGCGCGCGCCGTGACGGCGTGGGAGGGGGACACATCCGCGGCGAAGTTGGCGGAGACGGCGCGACGACATGGGCTCGCGGGGTGGGTCGACGGTATGCTGCAGCCGGGAGGAGGGCTTATCGATTGCTGCGGGCGACGCCGATCGATCAGTTTTTATGGTCGGCGCGGCCGGAGAGCGTGGTAGTTTTCGACCGGGATTGACGCACAGCACGTTTGTGCGTGGAGCGGATTGCTCCGGGGGGTGCGGTTCTGTAGGTTTCGGCGCCCTGTCTATCACGGAATATGACATGAAGCTCACAGCGGAGCGCCTCGACCGGATCAGCCCCAGCCTGACGATTGCGATTTCGACGAAGGCCCGGCACTTGCAGGCGGGGGGGCGCGATGTGATCAGCCTTTCCTCGGGCGAGCCGGATTTTGATACGCCCCGGAACGTGAAGGAGGCGGCGATTTGGGCGATCGAAGCAGGCGAGACGAAATATACGGATGTCGCGGGGACGCCCGCACTGCGGAAGGCGGTGGCGCATAAGTTTCTTCGGGATCATGGGATCGAATACAAGCCGGAGGAGATCATTATCTCGACCGGCGGCAAGCAGGTGATTTTCAACGCGATGCTTGCGACGCTGAATGCCGGGGACGAGGTGGTTATTCCGAGCCCGTGCTGGGTGAGCTATCCGGATATAGTCGCGCTGGCGGACGGCAAGCCGGTGCTGGTGCCGTGCGGACAGAATTACGGGTTCAAGCTAAGGGCCGAGGATCTGGAAACGGCGATCACTCCGGCGACGCGATGGTTCATGCTGAACAATCCGTGCAACCCGACGGGGGCGGCATATAGTGCGGAAGAATTACGGCCGATCTGCGATGTGCTGATGCGGCACCCGGATGTGTGGGTATTTACGGACGATATTTACGAGAAGCTCGCCTACGATGGGTTCCGGCCGGCGACCGTGCTGGAGGTGGAGCCCCGGCTGCGGGAGCGGACGATCACGATGAACGGCTGCTCCAAGGTGTACGCGATGACCGGGTGGCGGATCGGATTCGCCGGGGCGCCGGTGGCCCTAATCAGGGCGATGGACAAGCTGCAGAGTCAGTCCACTTCGAATCCTTCGTCGATTAGCCAGGCAGCGGCGGTCGAGGCGCTGACGGGGCAGCAGGAATTGATCGAGGAGATGCGGCGGGTCTATCAGCAACGGCGCGACCTGGTGGTGGAAATGCTGAACGCCGCGCCAGGAATTACGTGCCACAAACCAGAGGGCGCGTTCTATGTTTTTCCGGCGGTGCACGGGTGCATCGGCAAGACGTCGCGCGGGGGAACGCGGATTGCGGATGACGAGGCATTCGTGACCGCACTGCTGGAGGAGCAGAACGTGGCGGCGGTGCATGGCGCGGCATTCTGTTATCCGGGGCATTTCCGGATCAGCTACGCGACGGATACGGAGAGTTTGCGCGAGGCGTGCCAGCGCATCCAGCGGTTCTGCCAGGGTTTGCGCTGATGGCGGCTCTGGCATCGCGACTGGAGCGCGTGCGGGTTTCCGCGAGCGTGGCGATGACGGTGCGGGCGCGGGAGTTGCGGGCGCAGGGCGCGGATGTGATTGCGCTGACCATCGGCGAGCCGGATTTTGCCTCGCCGCTTCATGCGATCGAGGCGGGATATCAGGCGGCGCTGCGGGGCGACACGAAGTATCCGCCGCAGGACGGCACGCGGGCGCTGAAGGAGGCGATTCAGCGCAAGTTCAAGCGCGATTCCGGGCTGGATTTTGCTTATGACGAGGTGGCGGTTTCGAATGGCGGGAAGCAGTGCATTTTTAATGCGCTGGCTGCGATGGTCGATCCGGGCAGCGAAGTGATTGTGCCGGTGCCGGCGTGGAATGCGTATCCGTTGATGACAAGGTTTCTGGGCGGTGAGCCGGTATTCGTGACGTGCCCGCAGAATAACGGGTTCAAACCGAGGCCGGAGGATATCGAGGCGGCGATCACGCCGCGAACGAACGCGCTGGTGCTGAACAATCCGAATAATCCGACGGGCGCATGCTGCTGTGCGCAGGAGCTTGCGGATTTGGCCGAGGTGATGCGGCGGCATCCGGAGGTGTGGATCATATCGGATGATATGTACGAGCACCTGATTTATGACGGGCGGCAGCATGCGACGATGGCCGCGGTTGCGCCGGATCTGCGCGACCGGATCGTGACGGTCAGCGGGGTTTCGAAGACGTATGCGATGACAGGCTGGCGGATCGGGTTTGCGGCGGGCCCAAAGGCGCTGCTCCGGGCGATGGTGAACATGCAGGGGCAGATCACTGCGGGGGTTTCAACCGTTGGTCAAGCGGCTGCGGCCGCGGCGCTGGACGGACCGCAGGAGAGTGTAACGGAGATGGTGGCGGCATATCAGCGGCGGCGGGATATGGCGGCGGAGATGATCAACGCCGCTCCGGGATTGAACTGTCATAAGCCGGAGGGTGCGTTTTATTTGTTTGTTAATGCGGCGGGGTGCCTGGGGCGGGCGACGAGGGGCGGGCGGGTGCTGTCATCCGACGAGGATGTTGCAATGGCATTGCTGGAAGAGGCGCATGTTGGCGTCGTGCAAGGCGCGTCGTACGGGATGAGCCCGTATTTCCGGCTGAGCACAGCGACCGATGATGCAACTCTGGCAGAGGGGTGCCAGCGGATCATCAGGTTTTGCCAGGGACTGCATTGACCGTTATACGGGCGGGCCGCGATTCGGACGCGGACAGCTTCATTGCACTGATCGGCGCGTGCTGGGGGGAATATCCCGGCGTGGTGCTGGATGTTGATGACGAGGTGCCGGAGTTGCGGGCCCTCGCATCGCACATGCAGGTAAAGGGGGCGCCTTGTGGGCCGCCGAAGTGGATGGGGCGGTAGCGGGGATGATCGCGGCGTATCCGAATGGCGCCGTGTGGGAGATCTCGCGCCTTTATGTTGTGCGGGAAGCGCGAGGTTCGGGACTGGGTCATGCGCTGCTGGAGTGTGCGGAACTGCATGCGAGACAGCGCGAGGCTGAACGGCTGGAGCTGTGGAGCGACACGCGCTTCGAACGGGCGCACCGGTTTTACGAGAAGCATGGCTATGTGCGGGTGGGGCCGATCCGGGCGTTGCACGATATTTCTGGCTCCATCGAGTTTCATTACGCAAAACCGATAAACGGGGTGGAGCGGCTGGATGCCGCGGCAGCTGCCTCGGCTGAGCGAGGGTTGGGCGAGATACTGGTTTCGTGTGTCGAAAGTGGAGCGTCGGTTTCGTTTCTGCCGCCATTTGCGCTGGATGGGGCGCGAGAATTTCTGGCGCAGCAAGGTCGCGGAGGTTGCGACGGGAAAGCGAGTCCTGTTGGCGGGGTGGGTTGATGGGGTGCTGGCCGGGTGCGTGATGCTCGACCTGGCGACGCCACCCAATCAGCCGCACCGGGCGGAGGTGCAGAAGCTGCTGGTAGATCCCGCGATGCGGCGGCGGCGATTGGCACGGAGGCTGACGGAGGAGTTGGAGCAGGAAGCTGGTCGCGAGCGGCGGGCTGCTGACGCTGGACACATGGGCGGGTGGTGGGGCGGAAATGCTGTACCGGACGACCGGCTGGACGGAAGCGGGCCGGATCCCGGAGTTTGCGCGGAACGCGCAGCGCGAAGCCTCCGAGACAGTAATCTTCTACAAACGGCTACCGGAGGAGGTTCTTCGTCAGGCCCAGTGACCGGGCAGCCAGTGCCACGTTCCGTCAGGCGCCTCCTGCCATTGGCCTGGTATCCAGGTCGTTTCTCCAACCGGCGGCGATACGTAGCGGCCGGCGACCCAAGCCCATGGAGCTCCAGGGGTTCCGGTATAGGCCCAATGACCGGGCTGCCATACGAGAGGACCGGTCGCGGCTGGGGGCGGCGGGACTAGCTCGGATTGGGGCGGCGGCGGGGGCGCGGGCGCGATGGCGCCTACTGGGGGCGGCGCCGGGACCACCGTTGCGATTTGCGGTTGCGTCGGGGGAGTGACGACCACAGTGGAGGCCTGCGGCGGCGGAGCGGCCACGCAACCTGCCAAGCCGGCAAGCGCCGCGACCGAGAAAAGGGTTACGAGGCTGGTATGCATGATTTGCCTCCGGTGCGAAAACTGCTCTGAAAGCGCGCGCACGCTGGATAGCGTGAGACGCGCCTCATCGGAGCGGTCTTGCTCTAACCTGCCCAGTGGCCCTCGACCCAAACATAGTTGGCGCCCTGCTGTTCCCAATGTCCTGGCACCCAGGCGGCCTGGGGGGCGGGACGTGCGATGTACTGGCCGGGGACCCAGGCCCATGTCGTGCCGCTCCATGTCCAATGGCCGGGGGTCCACACATCGACCGCAGCCGGCGGAGGCGGCGCGGTCTCTACGCGGGGCGGCGGCGGGGCGGTGGGAGCGATGATGACGGTCGAGGTTTGCGCGTAGGCGGCAGTAGCGGCGAGGCCAACCGCCACGATTGTGGCGAGCGCGTAGCGGGACAAATCAAAGGGACGTGCAGGCATGATCAACTCCTGTTGCGTTCCATTTGTAATAACCGGCCGCATTGGGCCGGAATCCGAAGAGCTACATGGGACAGCGGTGCGCTGTCGGAAGGTTTCCTGTTTGCTGTTTGTGCTGAACTTGTAGTGAGAATGTGCTGCGGTGCGGAATGGATAACGCGCAAATCGAGGTTTGGATTGCTTCGCTGCCGCGGGATCCGCAATAAGGGATGATAACCGGCTGACCGTCAGCGGCGGTATGGGGCGGGGAGCAGGGAGCCGGCGGGGATTTTGATCAATCCGTTGCGATTTTTTAGGATGATCATCGCGTCTGGCCAGTGATCGAGGACCAGCTCGCGGCAGGCGCCGCAAGGTGAAACGACCGCCAATTCACGATCGGTTTCCTCGGGTTTTGGGTGGCGGACGGCAACGATGGTGTCGAGTGTTCCATCACCTTCCAGCAGGGCGCGGCCGAGCGCGATGGGTTCCGCGCAGACGGACATGCGCCCGACGGTGGTCCCGAGATGGATGCCGGTCCAGATGCGGCCGTCGAGGCTGCGGACCGCAGCCGCGACCATATGCCAGAAAGGGCGGTAGTGCCTTGTGAGTGTCTGGTGCGCCGCTGCTATCAGTTCGTGGTCGGCATCGGTCAGCGGCAGGGAAATCGGGTCGAATTTATTCAGCCGCCTCGGCCTCCTCACCCTCGTCCATGGCGGCGAGCATTGAGTTGGCCACGACGCCTGAATGCTCCCGCACCTTGCGCTCGATTGCCTCGGCGAGGTCTTTATGGTCGCGCAGGAACTGTTTGGCGTTTTCGCGGCCCTGACCGATCCGCTGGCTCTCGTAGCTGAACCACGCGCCTGACTTTTCGACCACTCCGGCTTTGACCCCGAGATCGATCAGTTCACCCACTTTGCTGATGCCTTCGCCGTACATGATGTCAAATTCGACCTGACGGAAAGGCGGCGCAAGCTTATTCTTGACCACTTTGACCCTGGTCTGATTGCCCACCACCTCATCACGTTCCTTGATCTGCCCGATGCGGCGAATTTCCATGCGGATCGACGCGTAGAACTTCAGAGCGTTGCCACCAGTGGTGGTTTCCGGATTTCCGAACATCACGCCGATCTTCAGGCGGATCTGGTTGAGGAAGATCAACATGGTGTTGGAACGGGAGACACTGCCCGTGAGCTTGCGCAGAGCCTGGCTCATGAGGCGGGCGTGGAGGCCAACGTGGCTGTCGCCCATTTCGCCTTCCAGTTCCGCGCGGGGGACGAGGGCGGCGACGGAATCGACGACCAGGACATCGACCGCGCCTGACCGCACCAAGGTATCGGCGATCTCGAGCGCCTGCTCGCCGGCGTCGGGCTGGCTGATCAGGAGGTTGTCCACGTCAACGCCTAGCTTACGGGCATAGATCGGATCAAGCGCATGTTCGGCGTCGATGAAGGCGCAGGTGCCGCCACGCTTCTGGGCTTCGGCGATGGCGTGCAGGGCGAGGGTTGTCTTGCCGGAGCTTTCGGGTCCGTAGATTTCGACGATGCGGCCGCGGGGGAGGCCACCGATGCCGAGGGCCAGATCGAGGCCGAGGGAACCGGAGGGAATGACCTCAATCTGCTCATCGCCGGGGCGGGCGCCCATGCGCATGATCGAACCTTTGCCAAAAGCGCGCTCGATCTGGGCGAGAGCGGCGTCGAGGGCCTTGTTTTTCTCCATTGTGTCGAAACCCTTTTAGTTTGGAGGCGATTACAACCGGATTGACGTTAGCGTATAGGTTATTCTACCGATGATTGCAGAATCGGCGTCTGAATGACAGGTGAACATATAACGAACACTCTCTTTCCGCCAGGATTAACCCTTTGTCTCCCGAATGTTCTCAGTTGAGGCCGGAAGGTACGGTACGAAGCGCGATTCCCGACAAGCAGGGAGTTGACCTTGAGGAAGGAGGGTCATAGGGCGGGTGAGGTCTGATTTGCCGCCGCGACGGCACGAAGGCGCCAGACATAGGCGATGATTTCCGCAACGGCCTTGTAGTGCTCGGGCGGAATCTCGGCTTCGACGTCGAGCCGGTAAAGCGCGCGTGCCAGCGGCGGATTGGCTACGAGCGGAATTCCATGTTCCCGCGCCAATTCGCGAATGCGGGCGGCAATGAGGTTGACGCCCTTGGCGACGATCCGTGGTGCGCCGGGTCTTGCGCGATCATACGACAAAGCCACCGCGTATTCAGTTGGGTTGGTAACAACCACGGTTGCTTTGGGGACCGCCGCATGGATCCGCTGGCGGGCGCGTTGCTGGCGGAGCCGCCGCAGCCGGGACTTCAGGAACGGATCGCCTTCCGTTTCCTTGGTTTCTTCCTTGATATCCTGACGAGTCATCCGCAGGTTCTGGATGAAGCTGACGCGGCTCCAGAGCAGGTCGAGGATGGTGATGAGCACCTGGACGGCGAGGACAGCGAGGCAGATGTGAACAGTGGTTGAAAGAAGCGTCCGAGGAAGAATGGCGGGGTTATCGAGTGGAGCGTGTGCGATCGACGGGAGAGATGCAGTGATTTCGTAATATACTGTCCCGGCGACTGCGGCCAGCTTGGCGACCGCCTTCCCGGTTTCCACCAGGTTTTGTCTTGCGAAGAGGCGCTTCAGGCCGGCGGACGGGCTGATCCGGTCGAGGCTGGGAAGTAGCGGCGTGGTACTTATAGAGAAGCCCGTCTGCAGGCCGACGGCGAGGAACGATGCCAGCAGCGGAAGGGCGATGAAGGGAAAGGCATCAAGGCTGGCCGCGATAGCGAGATGGCGCAAATCGCGGAGCGGTTCGAGGCCGGGATGTGCCAGAAAGACGATGAACCGACGCGCGAGCTTCTCAGCTAGAGAAGGCCCGAACAGGATGAGCAACAGGGTGCCAGTCGCGAGCGCCGCACATATCGAGAGTTCCGACGAGATGGGAAACTGTCCTGCCTCCTTCGCCCGCTGCAGCCGCCGGGGGGTGGGCGCTTCCGTCCGGCTCTGCCCGGCTTCCTCGGCCATGGGTTTTCAGTGCAATCCGGGCAGAGATGCAAAATCAGTGGCAACCATGTTCTGCCAAACGGTGATGATGATACCGGATAGGGCGGCGAACAGGGCAACGGCTCCGAGTATCTGGGCAGGCGCAGCGACGAAATAAATCTGGAGCCGCGGTGTAAGCCGGCTCAGGAGGGCCACGGCGGTGTACCAGGCGACGCTGGCGATCAGAAACGGCGAGGCAAGTCGCAGAGCGAGAGCAAAAGCCGATGCGGCTTCGATGATGGCTTGCTCAGCGCCCAGCTGCGCCGGAACCAGGTACCCTGGCGGGATAAGCTGATAGCTGCCGACGAGGGCTGTGACAGGAAGGGCATAAAGCCCCGAGTTGAGGACGGCGACGGGGATCAGCAATGAGAAGAGACGGGCGAGAACCGTTGTTCCGGGGCCTGTTTCCGCATCCAACTGGAGCACGCTCGAGAGGCCGGACATGTAGGAGATGATTTGGCCGGCTATGGGCAAGGCAAGAACGATCACCCGAGCCAGCCAGCCGAGCCAGAGGCCGGTGATGATCTCGGCGATGATTGTTTTCGCGTAGGTCGGAAGGTCTGGCGTGTTTGCGGGCAGAAGCGGGGCAATGACGGGCAGTAGAACTGCGGCAAGCGCGACTGCGATCCCGGCGCGAACGACCGGGGGAAGATCGGCCTCACCGAAGCCGGGGAGCAGCATGACGGCGCATCCAGCGCGGGCGAGGACAATTATGAATGCGGCGGCCCATGTCGGGAGCTCGCTGACGGATATCATGTACCAGGCTGCCTGGTATCGCCGTTCAGAGAAATCCGATACGCGGTCAGTTGAGCGATATACCCATAACCCCTCGGATTACGGGTCACTCGTTGTTTTCCGAGCGGCAACCGGGCTCCCCAACACGCCGGCGCACTGGGGGTTTTGGCCATGCGCGATATGCACGGCATTCTTCGGAACCCAGGCGTATCAGCCGCCGTTGAGGCTGGCTCGCACGTGTGACGGGTGCGATGGATTCCCATCCCGTGCCTTAGCGGGGGCAGCCCTTTCGCGGGAATGGCCGGCTGGGTGGCCAGTTCACGAAGGCTTTCCTGTGACCGGATACTGGCGCGCGAATGATGATGTGGATGAGGGTTTTCGACGAGGGCGGGCATCATGAACCACCGACGGCGATGATGCGGTCGAAAATGCGCTGTGCGTAGGCGTTGAGGGTTCCCATCATGAATGGCCCGAGCAGCACCAGAGCAATGCCGATAGCGAGCGCCTTCGGAACGAACGCCAGGGTGGCCTCGTGCACCTGGGTCAGCGCCTGGAGTATTGAGACGAGTATTCCTACAAGGAGCCCGATCAACAGCAGCGGGCCGCCCAGCATGCAGACGACAAGCAACATCTCTCTGGCGAGCGTGCCAAGGTCGGCGCTGGTCACTGTTTATTCCTAGTATTTACTCTTCTTGAGCCGGGTTTATGCGCTCTGACATTTTGGCGTCGCGCGAGCCTGCCCTAGATCGGCATTTTCATAATATCCTGGTAAGCCTGAACGACGCGGTCTCGTATAGCGGTGGCAGTTTGCAAGGTGAGTTGGGCCTGAGCGATGGCGGTAACCACGTCGGTCAGGTCGCCCTTTCCTGCGATGGCTTGTGCAGCTTTCAATTCAGCCGAGTTGCCGGAGGCAATTGCTTCCTGAACGGTGTTCTGCAGGGCCGTGCCAAAATCTGTTCCGGTATCTTCAGTGCTTCGCTGCGTCCGCGTATAGGCATTTGCGGCCGCCGAAGGGTGGATGGTCAGAGCGGAGATCATTTCAGGAGGCCGATCGTGCGATCCAGCATGCTTCTGGTCGCCTGCATGACGGACAGATTCGCTGAATATGTGCGATCCGCTTCCCGCATATCCATCATTTCGATAAACGTATTCACGTTTGGAAGCTTAACGTATCCGTTGGCGTCGGCACCCGGGTTGGACGGGTCATAGCGAGTCGAAAAATCGCTCATGTCCTGTCCGACACGTTGAACCTGAACGCGATCCACACCCTGAGCCTGATCCATACGATCCTCGAACGAGATGGTTTTCCGGCGATAGGGATCTCCGCCCGGAGTGGAGCTTGTCGTATCCTGATTGGCAAGGTTTTCTGCTATCACGCGCAATCTTGAGGATTGCGCGGCTATGCCGCTTGCAGAGATCGAGAGTGCCTTATCGAGATCCATGCGGGACCTGCCTATCCACTTGTGTGCCCCAGCGCCAAGCTGAACATACTGAGATATTCCTGGTATATGGCCGACGTAATTTTTTGGGAGGTATCAGTGTCAGCGACCTTGACCAGCTGATCTTCAAGTGTGACGGCATTGCCGTCAGGCGAACGGGAACTGGACGGCTGCCGCTGATCCTGTGGCGACGAAGCGCTGGCGAGGTGGGCAGGATTGGTGCGCGCCAAGAACCCGGCTGTTTGTGACAGGCTGGCGGCGAAATCAGGCTGATCCTGCGGGATAAAGCCCGGTGTATCGAGGTTAGCGATATTCCGGGCCAGCAGTACCCTGACGGTCGGCTAACCAGTTCAGCCGCCTTTCCGCAAGGCTGAAGATTGCGTTCTGTGCCGGGTCCATAGACGCGAAAATGCCAGGGCACTGGTGAACGCGCGGTTAAAAGCTGACATCGGCTGCGGAAACCTTTGGCTAACCTTCGGCAGCTTAAATGGGTTCATGCAAAGCGGTTGCGTGGCACCGTTTCTGACCCCTGCCGAAGGGGTATCGGAAACCGGGATATTTCCGGACACGCCGAGTGCAGGTACTCGCGCTCTGGCAAAATCACTGGCCGGCATGGTGGAGGTTGCCTACGCGCTCGCCAAAGCGGGGCGGCGCCTGGACCTGACGGGATTGGATACACAAGTTGGCCTGTTATGTGCCAAGGCGCTGGATTTGCCCCTGGAAGAGGGACGTGAATTTCGCCAGGAACTGATCGATTTGCGATCGGGGCTGGCATCGTTAGGCGAAATGATCGGTCTGCCGCCACCTGGGTGAAGCAGCAGCTTGCGTTTCGGTTGCACGGCAAAAGGTCGGGCATGTCATTCGATGTAACCGCCACATTGAGTGCTCTTGCGGCGCTTTGCATTGTGCTGGGCCTTATCTGGGCGGCCAGCCGCGGCGCTCATTTGGCCGGCCTGGCAACACGTCCGCCGGGATCCGCGAGGACAATCGCCGTTCAAGAGGTTGTTGCGCTGGATTCACGGCGACGGCTGTACCTGGTGCGATGCGCTGACCGACAGGTCCTTTTGCTGACAGGGGGTGAGCGCGACAGCGTCGTGGGCTGGCTGCCACGATCCGAGCCGGAAGGGACCGGAGCCCGGGCGCTGTGAAGAGACTCATGATTGCAGCGGCGGTCCTGACGCTAGCGGTTGCGCCGGCAGCAGCACAGTCGATGAGCATCGATCTGGGAAGTGCTGGCGAACCGGGCGCCACAAGCAAGCTCGTGCAGATCACGGCGCTTGTGACTGTAATTTCGCTGGCGCCGAGCCTGCTTGTGATGGTCACCGCGTTTACGCGGATTGTGATCGTGCTGTCGTTGCTGCGGAGTGCGCTCAGCACACAGAGCACTCCGCCGAATGTCGTTCTTATCGGCCTGGCGCTTTTTCTGACGTTTTTTGTGATGCAGCCCGTGCTTCAGACGAGCTGGAACGCGGGAATTCTGCCGTTGAGCGAGGGGCGCGTTGGCGATTTGGAGGGGTTGCGGCTGGCGGCCGAGCCGTTCCGTCATTTCATGGTGAATAATCTACGCGAGGCCGATCTTCGACTGTTCCTGGACATTGCCAAACTTCCTACCCCTGCAGTACCCGACCAGACACCGTGGCGGGCACTGATTCCTGCTTTCATTGTGGGAGAGCTGCGGCGAGCATTCGAGATCGGGTTTCTGCTGTTCCTGCCCTTTCTCGTAATCGATATGGTGATCGCGAGCGTGCTGATGAGTTTGGGAATGATGATGCTTCCGCCGAGCGTCGTGTCCCTGCCGTTCAAGCTGATCTTTTTTGTGCTGGTCGATGGATGGCGGCTGGTGGCTGGGAGCCTGGTGCAAGGGTTTCATTGAGGCTCTCAGTCGCCGCGCACCCCGCGCACTGCTCGCGTTGAAATGGCCGGATTTCAGGAAGCGGGAATATGTTCGGCGATGTAGGGGGGGAGGTGAAAGGAAGCCACGTGAATTTCGGGCGTCCAGTAGCGTGTGGTTCCGAGCAGGCCTGCACGCTCCGCACGGCGCCGGATTTCGTCCAGAGGGAGGGCTGCCATTGCAGAGTCCTTCGCGGACCAGCCTAAGGTCATGAAGCCGCCGACATAGGTAGGAACCGCAGCAACATAGGCTGTCACATGCGGAAAGAACCTGGCCCTGCGGGCACTCGTTTCCGCCAGCTCATTGGCTTGCATGAAGGGCACGCCACACTGGTTCACGACGACACCCCGCCCGGTCAAAATGCGAGCACAATGGAGGTAGAACTCATCGGTAAAGAGAACCTCTCCGACGCCGATCGGATCAGTGGAGTCGACAATAATGATGTCGAAGGAGGCGTCCTGCGATTTCTTGACGTAGTCGATGCCATCACCAACGATGACCTCGGCGCGAGGGTCGGACCAGGTCTCGCCGGCGATGCCGGGGAGGAACTGTTTGGAAAGGTGTATGACCTCACCGTCGATCTCGACCATGACGGCACGGCTGACGGTCCGGTGCGCGAGAACACGACGCAGAACGCCGCCATCGCCAGCGCCGATGATGAGGATGTTGGAAGCGCCGCCGTGCGCCAGAAGCGGAACATGTGCGAGCATTTCCTGGTAAACGAATTCGTCGCGTTCGGTGATCTGGATGACGCCATCGAGCACCATGACCCGACCGTGGGAGGTGCTTTCGAAAATGACGATGTCCTGAAAGGCGCTTCGGACGCGCGCCAGTTCGCGTTTCACGAGGAAGCGCTGTCCCCAGTCGGGGTACAGCGTTTCATTCAGCCAGGTATCGGTGGTCAATCTGTGGCTGCCGCGGGACTAGAGGATCAATCCGCGCCGCTGCTCACCCAGGTGGATCGAGGCCGGTTGGAACGCCGCTTTCAAGGCGGGGATTGACCGATAGGGGTCGCACGTTCCGCACATGAAGATGTCGATGGCGGCAAAATCACGCTCCGGCCATGTGTGGATGGAGATGTGGCTTTCCGCGAGCACGACGACTCCCGACACGCCTCCGTTGGGGGAGAAGTGGTGGAAATGGCTGTGCAGGATGGTTGCTCCGGCAGACTCCGCAGCTTCATGCAGGGCGGACGCGATCCGGTCGGGGTCGGTGAGATGCCGAGCGCCCCACAGATCGACCAGAAGGTGAGTTCCGGCGAACTTCACTCCGTCCTTTTGGACGAAGTAGTCCTTTTGCGCTTCCGCGCTATCAGAAGTCTGGTTGCTGCTCGGAATGTCCGAGACCATCCCCAGAGGAGTGAGTGCGTCCATCGCTACCCTAATCCTGCCAGTAGACGGCCTGCGGGCGGCTGCCCTTGGCCAAGGCCGCGGAAAATGGGCAAACCGGTCTCCGAATGCAAGAGGGTTTTGGGGCAGGTGCGCCAGAAAATTCTGCCCGAAAATCTCGGTCTAGCGAATTGCTTTGAGGTCACCGGTGAGGGAGCGCTCGATCCCAAGATCCTTTGCGGCCTGGGAGAGATCGGCCACGTGGTTAATCGACTGACTGGTTAGCACTCGGAACAGGTCCGAGACGGGGCCAGTTCCCATCCGATCCAGTTCATGTGTACCTAGGTCTGACAAAGCGGTGCTGTCGCCGGCGCGGGCCATAGCGGTGGCGAGATCGAGCAGTGTTCTCTTCTGACCGTCTGTGAGGCTGCCAGATGCAGGAACAGTGCGGGCGACGAGATCGGCGAATGCATGCTCCGCGCCGGACCAATCCTGTGTTCGTTCCAGAATGTCGGCCAATGCGCGATCTGATTTCAGGCGTATTCAAGGGCCTGAGAAGGTCGGTGGCCTCGCTGACTTTGCCCTGGGCTGCCAAGGCCTGAGCGGAGAGCAGGGCGCGCCGAGCTACGAGATCGGGCGGAAGATCGGAAGCATTGGATGCGTCAAGCGCTTCGGTCGCCGCGGGGGCATTCCGGCTATGCAGACGAAGTTCGGCAAGTCGCGCGCCGTATTCGGCACGAGCTTGGTCGGACCCGGCAGTTTGCATCAGCCGATCCAGGACGGAAGCGGCCTGATCATTAAGGTCCAGGGCGAGAAGGCGGTCGGCCAACTTGCTCTGCAGAGCGGTCCCGGCGTCTCCGTCTGGCTGAACGTCAGTGTTGCTTTGTACAAACGTGAGGAAGTCGAGCGGCGAGAGTTCTGGCGGCATCCGACGACGCAATAAAGGCCGCGAAAAGCTGGCGTCTTCTCTCGCGGATCGCCGACGCTTCGGTGGGGAAATCGTTCTCGAGCGAGCGGAGTTCGTCAAGCGCATTCTGCCACTGGCCGTTCTTGGCGCGAAGGTCAGAGAGTTGCTCGCGCAGGTTCAGCTCAATCGAACCGCCGTGCCAGGCCGCGACCAATCCGTCCAGAGCGTCCGCGGCCTGTGCTTCAGAGATCATATGCTGGGCCAATCGCAGGTCGATGGCGCGCCGGGCCGCGCGGATACGGACCAGCGGATCGGGCCGATGGGTCAGCACGTTGTAGATGGATAGTGCGGTCTTGGGGTCGCCTTGCGCCTCCGCCAGCATGCCGCGAGCGAGGGCGAGCTCGGGTGGGTCCGGGTCGGATTTCAAGAGGGCTTGGGCGGCGGCCAGTTGCTTGGCGTCGATCAACCCTTCAGCGACGAGGGGGAGCAGGCGTGTTCTAAGGGATGGCCCGTAGGAAAGGACGAGGGGCCAGGTTGCGGCCAGGCTTGGGCCTGCGTCCTGAGTCTTGGTCCGTTTCCAACTCCCACAGGGCGTGCCACAGGGTCACTTCGTCGGTGCCAGAGAGATCCTGGGCCTGGAGAGCGTCCGAATCGGCACGGTGAGCAAGAATGGAGGCCATTGCGGTGAGCCCGCCATGGTCGGCGATGTCCGCTTCTCTGGGGTCCTGCAAGGCGGCGAGCCGCAGCATCGCTTCCGCTTCCGGTCCCATTCCGAGAGCGATCATGGTGCGAGCCACCTCACGCTGGAGGGGACCGCGGGCCAGAGGGGGAGCCAGAGCTGCTTTGCTCATCTGCGACCGCATTTGCCGGAACAGAGTGCTCCCTGGTTCCGGGGAGATGTCGAAACGGGTCGTAAGGCCCGCGGCATCGGCCTGAGCGATCAGTTCAGGTGATTCGGGAGTGAGTGCGAGATCAGTCCCTTGGATAGTAAGAGAAAAGCCGTCTGGCCGCTCCTCGAGGGTGAGGCGGTCACTGAAAGGCTCGACCGCAACTCCGAGGATGGTGGGCAAAAGGAGGAACTGAGGCGCAGAGCGGCGGGTACCCACGGCGGCGGAGCGGCCCCGTACGGTGCCGACGAGGATGGCAGCCCCAGTGGTAGGGTCGAGAATTTTTACGATGTGCCCCGGCTGACGAAGGGAGAGCAAGAGCTGGTTGGGTGAAGTACTGTAACCGACTGCGCGCACGGGTGAAGGCTGGCGAGTGATGCTGACGCGCCATCCTCCGCTGTCACGCTGCAGTGCCGGCCAAGTGTTGGGAGCCACCGGGAGGCGCAAAATAGTTGCGCCGGGCAAGGTATGGGCGGTGGCCTTTCCGAAAACAGGGTCTTGCCGCAGGTCCATCATGTCGATGGGACGTTCGGTGTCAAACACGATCATGAGGATGCCGGGTGCTTCAAACGCGGCAGCGCCCACACCCGGGTCGAATGGAATGACTACGCTAGTTGTGCCGCCGCTATCCGGACGGGGACGGGTCGGCTGGAGGGATAGAATTGGCGGGGTTGAGAGGCTGTCTGGGGTTGATGGCGGCGATTGCTCGTCTCCCCGGTCGGGTGGGGGCGACAGAAGCAGGGGCGCGGCGGGAGCCGGCTGCGGATCAAAGATGCGGGTGTTGGCGCTGGCAGACGGCGAATCGAAAGCGTCCAGGACGAGTAGCCCCCTTATACGTTCGACACGAAGGCTGGCGCCTTGTTTGAGCGTGACGTGCAGGGATGATCCATCGACCGAGACAGATTTGAAATTTCGGGGAAGGTCTGGGATCGACCCGATCGGGTAGGCTTGGTCGAGCTCAACGGTGTTTTCGCCGCCGCGGGTGAGTTCCCAGGTAACGGAGGGCCCGAGATCGAAGACGAGACGGCCGAAGCCCGAATGATTACCAGCGTGGACGGAAATATCCGCGAAGGCAGAACTGACGACTGCGGCGAGAGTGAACAGAAAGGCTAGAGCGAACTGGAACAACTTCGATCAATCGAAGCTGGCCAAGCCGAATTTTCCTGCCCTAGGCTTTGCGAGGGCGCGTGCTCCGCCAGTTGCTTCTTCGCCGCTGTGGAAGTCGATCTGGTTGGGGAGGTTACGAATTGCCTCAAGCATGATCTTGTAATCATCAACGATAAGCACGTATTTATCGATCAGCATTGAATTTTCTCCGGAATTCGGGGGAGTTTACGTGCCCCCTTCCCTCTTCACGCGCGATTTGGCGAGGCGCGCAGTGAGATCCCTGGCGCGATCGGGTTGCATTGCCGCCAGGATGGCGGCTGCTTTACGTTCGTTCATCCGGTCTGTAAGCTGGATGAGCACCGGCATATCGAGGTCGTCGAATATGGCTGCAGCATCGCGAGGCTTCATTGCCTCATAGAGCCTCACTAAGCTTGCCCAGGCGGCGTCTTCGTTCTGCTGGCGTTCGGAGGAGAGGGCGTCGAGGCGTTTTTGCAGTGCCTGAAGCTCGGTGATGCGCTGATCAAGCTTTTGTTCGGCAGCCGTCATCATGATTTCGCGCTGGCTCAGGGCTCGTTCGCGTTCGTCCAACTGATCGCGCCGCTGGCGAAGATCGAGCAGGAGATGACGTTCCGCATCGCTGATGGGCGGCGACTGGTTTTCGGGCGGAGATTGGGACGGCGTCACGGTGGCTGGCTTGGCTTGCAACCCTGCATTCGGAGGCGTGGCGGCACGGACGAGTTCGAGAGACTTAAGGCCAAGCAACGCAGCGATAACGACGATCGTCGTGGGGAGCAGGCGAACTACTGGTGCGTTCATGAGGTAAGCTTCAGTGCCTTCAGGAGGTCCCGTTCAGCCTGACTGCGCAAGCGCGACAGGGGTGGCTCGGCTCCGCGGGACGCATCCGCCAGATCACGGCCACTGCGAACGAGGTTGTCGATGCGGTCGGCCAGCCGCTCCCCGCGGCCAATCATGAACTCCAGATCGCTCTGGGCCGAACGAGCGGCATCGATTTGCACGGCTATATGCTTGCCGGCGCTATCGGCGGCCGCCCGAAGCCTGGTGATTCCAGCCTCAGCCTGCTGGGTGCTTGCGTTGAAGCCCACCACGAGTTTTTCGAGTTCTGTTCTGTCGCGCTTGAGAACACCAAGGGCACGTTCCAGCCTGATCGCATGAAAAAGTGTTGCCGCGAGCAGCAGTATAAGAGCCAGCTCCAGGAGCCAATCAGCGTTTCCCATAGCCATGCCGGATGCCTTACTGGGCGACCGGCTGGGGCCGGTTCAGATGCCGCTCGATCCGGACGGCAATACGGTTCTTGCGACGACCGGCTCGGGCCTCGAACAACGGAATGCACCCGCAGCGAAGCTGGACCAAAGTGCCGGGGGCAGCATTGAGAGCAATCTGACTGCCGGGTGCCAGCGCCACCACATCCGACAGTCGCATGATCTGCTCATCGAGCACGACATCCAGCTCGATATCGGTGTTCCAGAGTTCTTCGGCGAGGTGGGTTTCCCAGATTGAGTCGCGGCCGAACTTCTCACCCATAAACTGCTGCAACAGGAGCTCGCGGACAGGTTCAAGCGTGGCGTATGGCAGGAGCAGTTCGATGCGGCCTCCGCGATCCTCCATATCAATGCGAAGACGTGCGAGCACCGCGGCGTTGGACAGGCGGCTGATGGTCGCGAACCTAGGGTTCACCTCGAGCCGCTCGTAATGGAATGTCACAGGGCAGAGGGGATCGAAGCTCGCAGCGAAATCGGCGAATACAACGTGGATGAGACGCTCTACCAAGGCGCGCTCGATTGTGGTGTAGGGGCGATCTTCTATGCGCGTCACGGCGGTTCCCCGGCGGCCGCCGAGCAGAACGTCCACGATTGAGTAGATCATCGCGCTGTCAACGACCATCAGGCCATAATTGTCCCACTCCTCGGCTTTGAAGACCGCAAGCATAGCCGGGAGGGGTATCGAGTTGAGGTAGTCCCCGAAACGGAGCGAGAGAATATTGTCGATCCCGACCTCTACGTTGTGGCTTGTGAAGTTCCGGAGCGAGGTAGACATGATCCGGACCAGGCGGTCGAAGGCTATTTCGAGCATCGGCAAGCGCTCGTAGGAGACGAGGCCCGATCTGATGATCTTTTGTATTCCGCTGCTGGCTTCACCGTTGGCCGCGGCTTCATCGAAGCCAAGGAGGCTATCGATTTCGGCCTGATCGAGGATGCGGCCAGAGGGCGTGGCCTCCTGGTCCGTGTTCCAGGAGGCGGCCAAATCGTCCTGATCTGGCTGCTCGTCAGCGATCATTGAACGAGTATCTCTTCAAAAAGGACGTCGGTGACCTTTGCGGGAGACACGGCGATTGTGGCGCGCGCCGCCAGTTCCTGGCGAAGGCGATAGGTGCCGAGCGCTCCTTGTAGTTCGTCAGGACGGACCTCCCGCAAGTAGGTCTGAAAGACATCGATCAATTTAGGGAGTGCCGCGTTAACAGTGGCTGAATTTGCTTGGGGGGTTTCGAGACGGACCCTAAGCTTGACATATCTGGAGTGTCGCGGATCGCTGTTGAGGTTGGCGACCATTTCCGGCAGTTCGATCAGGATGGGGGCTTGTGACCGGATGCCAGACCGGCTGGTCAGCCCGAGCAGTTGGGACGCCGAGCCCTGAAACCATAGGCCGGCGCCGAGGCCGGCCAGGAGCAGAGGGCCGCCCACGAACAGCATCAGGCGCCGCGGCCCCCCGGATTTAGTAGGGGAGGATGGGATGTCAGCTGATAGAGCGTCGGTCTCTCTCATACCGGCATAAGGTTGAGGCAGTTGCCTGCACGCCCGGCATGGCAAAGAAATTCTATTACGCGGCCGACCGGGGGAAGAAACGGGCTCTTTTGAACCGAAGTGAGACCCCACACCTGCTCGACGGCTTCGGCTGCTCCGAGCAGCTTGCTGTCGCCGGCGGTCAACACCAGCATTGGCAACGAGGCATCGAAGGAAGCCACCACTTTCATGACATGAAAGCCGTCGAGTTCGGTCCCTTGAAGATCCGCGATTACACCCATCGGGTTTAGAGTGCGGAGTTCTCCGGCCAAATCCGTGCCAGGCATAAGATGTTCCACATCTATCTCCAGGAAGCGACAGATACGGTCCAGTTCGCCAGCAAGAAGCGGACCATGTCCGACGACCAGAAGGACCGGGGCCCGCTGGCTTGGAATGCCCGGCGCAAACGAGGCTAAGCTCGGCGCTCTGTGGAACAGGGGAGTGATCTGATTCATATTTCGCTCCGTCACCCGAGATTTGTCACAGCCGGGAAAGGATGGCGGAGAGACCGAGTTGGAAGAAAGCTCCCCAACCGTCAGTACACCGTCAAAGATCGCTAATTTTGCGTCAGGAGCTGTCAAATCGGCCGGCTTCGTAAGCTGCAGTGCATACCGGGACGAGGAGAAGGAAAATTATCCTTGCCCAGGTGCCCCGTTTCAGGCTATCTATTTGGCTATGATGACGCGGCGCCCGCGATTGGGACGACGCGGCGAATTCAGATCGACAGGCCTTTTTACCTTCGATCTCATCGATTTAGCAAAGACAAATTATGGCAGGCTCTCCGAAGGGATCGCGAGAGCTGCTTGGCGGTGTGCACCCGGATAGGGCTGCTAGACTGGGCGGTAACGGTGCTTGCCCCGACCGGTCTGAAACCGGCGCGGCATCAGCGATTGCTTCTGTCGGAGCTGGAGGCGCTGACCCGAGGCGATACGGATCGACTAATGATCTTGCTGCCGCCCGGCTCCGGCAAGTCGACGTATGCCTCGGTTCTGTTTCCGGCCTGGTGGTTCGTGGTGTATCCGCGGAGCTCTGTCATTGCGGCTTCCCATACCGCGGATCTGGCCTTGCATTTCGGCCGGCAGATAAGAGGACTGATTGCGGAGCAGCAGGCAGTACTGGGTTACCAACTCGCTTCAGATAGCCGCTCGGCCGGACGGTGGCGGACGAACCGGGGTGGCGAATATTTCGCAACCGGGGTTCGCGGCCCGCTGGCCGGGCGACGCGCCGACTTAGTGATTGTTGATGATCCGATCAAGTCCCATTCGGAAGCGGACAGTAAGTGGCACCGCGACCGTTTGTGGGATTGGTATCGCACCGACCTGATCACTCGGCTGAAGCCGAGGGCTCGCCTGGCTTTGATCATGACGCGTTGGCACGAAGACGATCTGGCGGGAAGGTTACTCTCGGGCTCATCCAAAGAGTGGCGACTGCTTCGGCTTCCCGCACTCGCTGAAGAAGCAGACCGGCTTGGGAGGGCGGTGGGGGAACCGCTTTGGCCAAAGTGGGAAGATGGGGCAGCACTGCTTCGAAAGCGCACCGTCGTGGGCGAGCGTGCCTGGTCAGCTTTGTTTCAGCAGCGGCCACATCCGCCTGGAGGCGGTCTTTTCAAGGTATCCGGGATTGCCGTGGCGGACCCTGGCTCGATGGCGCTGACAGGGAGAGGAGTTCGCGCCTGGGACCTTGCGGCGACGGCCGCGGATGGCCGGAACAATCCTGACTGGACCGTCGGTCTAAAGCTGCTGGCAGGAGCGGATGGACGCTGGGTGGTAGCCGATGTCGTGCGCCTGCGAGGGACACCGCGGATGGTTGAAGAAGCGATCGTGTCGGCCGCCAGGAGTGACGGCGTTTCAATACGTATTGCGATACCCGAAGATCCAGGACAGGCGGGTAAGTCGCAGGTAGGACATCTTACGCGACTGCTGGCCGGCTACGTCGTGACTTCCTCACGCGAAACGGGATCCAAGGTGACACGCGCGGCACCGGTATCTTCTCAGGTCGAGGCCGGAAATGTTCTGATTTTGCGGGCTGCATGGAACGCCGCATTCGTCGAGGAGCTCGCAGCGTTTCCGAACGGCGATAAGGATGATCAGATCGACGCACTTTGCCGTGCCTTCGGGATATTGAACGACGGAACGCCAGGCCTGCGGCTCGCGAGAGTCCCTCTGCTCGACAGGTAGAAATCTTACCACAATCCGGAATTGCATGTTCGAGACCATCCTGAACCTGATCCCTCGGGATCCGGACTTGCCCGAGCGCGCACGTATTCTGAACGCGCTGGGTCGTGTCCTCGACGGGAGTTTGTATGATGTGCTGCCGTATGAGTTCCACGTGGAGCGGAACGAGACCGGAGAGTACATCCCACTGAGGAGCCGGCGCCCAAGCGTGCGCTATGGCCTGTCGAGGATCGTTGTAGAGGACAGCGTATCGCTTCTGTTCAGCGAAGGGCACTTTCCCACGATAGATTGCGACGATGCGCATATCCGTACCGCGCTCGCTGATATTATAAAAGAGAGCCGGCTCAATGAGGTTATGACAGAGGCGGCGATCCGCGGCTCAGTCGGTTCGGCGGCCATTCTTCTTAGGGTATTGCGGGGCCGTTTGTTCTTCGATGTCCTGGATACGAAGTATTTGACCCCGATCTGGGATTCGCAAGCGCCCGATACGCTGGCGAGAGTGGCTGAGCGATATAAGGTTCGTGGCTCGGAACTTGTGAGTTCCGGTTACGATATCGATGATCCGAACGCTGTTTACTGGTTCGCGCGGAGTTGGGATACAGAATTCGAATCTTGGTTTTTACCCCAGAAAGCCGATGGTTCCGACTGGGAGCCGATCCTTGACGATTCGCGGACGGTAGCACACGGGCTTGGGTTCGTGCCGATCGTATGGGTCCGCAACCTGTCGGGCCCCTCGGCAACCGGCGACCGATGTGACGGAGCCTGCACGTTCCGGCCTGCGGTAGAGACACAGATCGAGATTGACTATCAGCTCAGCCAGGCTGGCCGGGGTCTCAAATACAGCAGCGATCCAACCTTGCTCATCAAAGAGCCGACCATGGCCGACTCGGCGTTCGTAAAGAGCGCTAGCAACGCCCTTGTGGTCAGCGAAAAAGGTGACGCCAAGCTGCTGGAGATAGGGGGAACAGCTGCATCCGCCGTCCTGGACTATGTGCGAATGCTTCGGGAGCTTGCTCTTGAGAGTATCCATGGCAACCGCGCGAGTGCCGACCGACTGACCGCGGCACAATCAGGCCGCGCCCTGGACCTCATGAATCAGGGCCTGATCTGGCTGGCTGACAATCTACGGATTAGCTACGGGGAAGGCGCTCTACTCGGCCTGGCCCATATGATTTTGGCTGCCGCCCAACGCTACCGGCTTTGCGTCATGGGGCGCGAGATACCCAATCTGGAACCTATGGCACGACTGGCTCTCAAGTGGCCCCGTTGGGTGCCACCCACAGCCGACGATCGGCAGAAGGACGCTCAAACAATGTCGCTTCTCGTCGGCGCGAAGCTCATTAGCCGCGACACGGCCGTGAAGTCACTGGCGGATACTTACGACGTGGAGAACATCAAGGCGGAGCTTTCCCGCATCGCAATTGACGCAAATCAGGACAAACAAGGGTTATAGATGACCGATCACAACGGGGCTTCTCCGCCGCCGGTTACTGAAGCGGAACTGACTGAACTCCGATCCAGAGCAGAAGGGCTGGAGCAGCAGCTGACAGAGCTGCAACGCCAGACCGAAACCCGGCTGATCATGTCGGAGCTGAAAACCGAAGCGATCCGAGCCGGCATTGTGGATCTGGACGGTCTGCGGCTGGTGGACATCTCCGATCTCAAAGTCGATCGCAATGGTGAGATCCCGGGAACCACCGAGCTGATCGCCGATCTTCGGCGCCGGAAGCCCTGGCTGTTTGGCGGCGGCTCATCTTCCAGTGTCGCAGGGGTGCCTAACGCCCAGCCGCCCCGGGCGAAGATGGCATTGGAGATGAGCGAGGAGGAGTATCGGGCAGCTCGGGCAGCCTTGCTCAAGCGGCGCAGTTAGACCCGTAAACCACAGATTTTCGAGGGACTGACACTATGGGTATTCAGAACTTTCCTGTTACACTTCAGCCGATCATTCAGCAGGGATATCTGGAGCGGGAGTTTCAGCAGGCCCTGACCTCGCGCCTGAAATACCGCGCTTGCGCTGACCGCGAGGAAATTGCCGTCGGGATCGGCGAAACCCTGACGAAGACCCGGGCGGGGCTGAAGCCCAGCGTCACTACGCCGCTTGCGCCGGCCACGAACACGAATCTTGATAATGGCCTTACGCCCGTTTCCTGGGGTGTTGAACAATATACGCTGACGATAAATCACTATGCGGCGACGACAGATCTGAACATCGTCACAAGCCGTGTGGGAATTGCGAGTCAGTTCCTGCAGAACGCGTATGTCAACGGTGAGCAGGCGGCGCGGAGTCTTGACGAACTGGCCCGGAACGCCCTGTTCGATGCCTATTTTGGGGGCAACACGCGCGTTCGGACGACGCTGGGAAGCGCTGGTCCCGCGGTTTCGGTCGATGACATCCGGGGTTTCCAGACGAGTTTTGTCAATGGTGTTCAGCAACCGGTCGGTGCCAGCAACCCACTTACGTTGACCGTCGGCTCCAACGCTTACACGCTGGTCGGTGTGACAGCTGATGCCACGAATGTGTCCACCGCGCCCAACGGCATCTCCGGCGTTATGACGTTCTCCGGAAATGTCACCGTGAATGACGGGACAGCAGGGAATTCGGTCACTGCCTCCAGCGCTTCCGTGATTATCCGTCCTATGCAGCGCGGCAATACCGCGGCACTCCTGGCGGGCGACACGCTGACCATGGGATGCTTGCTTGACGCCGTGGCCAAGCTGCGGCTGAACGCAGTGCCGGAAATCGATGGGGTGTACAATTGCTACCTGGACCCGGTATCTGCCCGCCAGCTGTTCGCTGATCCCGATTTCAAGCAGCTGTTCCAGGGTGCAACGTCGGCTAATCAGGTATTCCGACAGGGGATGGTCAACGATTTTCTTGGCCTTCGATTTATTCCCACCACGGAGGCATTCGTACAGCCCCATCCCACGCTAGCCGGGCTGCTCATCCGCAGGCCGATCATCTGCGGCCAGGGGGCGTTGATCGAGGGTGACTTTGCGGGAATGGCCGATCCGGACGTTGCGCCGCGGGACTCAATCGTCAATATGGTGGACGGGGTCGCGATGGTAACTCGGGAGCCGATCGACCGCCTGCAGCAGATCATTGCGCAGTCGTGGTATTGGATTGGCGGCTTCTGTGCGCCTTCGGATACGACAACGAATCCAAGCACGATACCGACCGCCACCAATGCCGCGTTCAAGCGCGCCGTGATGGTCGAACACATCGGTTGAGGACAGGACAAGGCCGCTTCATATGTCAACTGGCTCCATTCAACCGTTTCGCCCATCGGCGACGGTTTCCCTAGCCTCGAGCACAAGCTCCGCTGCTGCCGCCCTCAGCGGTGGGGGCGAGTCGGTGGTTGTAACCAACGCAAGCGGCAGCATCGCCTTTGTAAGGTTTGGTGCGGATTTAACGGTTGCGGCCTCATCCTCGGACATGCCGGTGCTACCAAACAGCAAGGTGCTGCTATCGCTCAATCCGCTGATCAAATTTGCGGCGACTGTCTTAAGCAGCGGAACCGGAATCATATTATTTACACGTGGCGATGGGTCCTATCTTTGAATGCTCGCTGACCCTGAGAAGACGGATGTGCGCCGGTATTGCGGGTATCCTGCTTACGGCGCCGGCGCAGCCGGATTTGAGAACTGGCGGTTTTATCAGGTGTATGGCTTACTAGAATTCCGGATGAACAATTTAAGTCCAGACGAAGAAGCTGTTGTGCGGCGCTACCTGGTGCAGCTGCGTGGACTAGAAGCTGCCGTCCCACGGGCAAGCGACAGCATGGACACGGACCAGGCCGCGGTCTGGACCCGCAACCGGTCTGAGGCGCAGGATCGGTTGCGGCTATTTGAGGACTGGTCCCGCTATGCGGATTTGTTGGCATTCCGCCGGGACCTGCATTGGGTAATGGCGGCATCGCCCTTGTCGTCTGAGTCACCGGGGTAAAGCCGCAGACGATGAGACAGAACAAGATCCAGGACCGCATCCGCTGGGGATTGAATTGCGCTGCTCAAGCTACAGGTGAGCTAGCCGATGCGTATCGTCCGTGTGGTCACACCTCGCCACTAACGGCAGAAAACCGGTTTCTAAGACTTCCGGCCCTGTTTACAGGCACCCACGGCAGATTTCAGCGGCCCGCGCAATTTGGCGAGTCAATGTGTCACGGAATTTTTGACGCAGCATACACCCGGGCGGGTGATTATTTGGTGCAGGAGGATGCAACCTGGTTTATTGCATCGCAGCAGCCACTGCTTCCGGTGCTGTGCGTCCGCGCAAACCGGACGGTCTCGTTCTACCGGCCTGAGGTAGAACTGGGCATAGCTGATGGCAACTACGGCGGCGTCTCTGCTGAAGCACGCGTCCCGTTACTCGAAAACTGGCCAGCCAGCGTGCTGGGTGTTCTTAATGGAGGCCATCCTGCGGCCGGTCTGCCCAGCGACAGTGACGTATCACAGTGGACGGTGCTGCTTCCCTGCTCCGCCCAGACGCTGTTACAGCCCGCCGATCTGATGAGCGATGACCTGGGGCGGAGCGCAGTCGTTTGCTCGGCCGAGAAATCCGAATTGGGTTGGCGATTGCTCGTGAAGCAGGCGGTTACGTAGATGGCAGATCTTTCGGATGTGGAGATCGCGCTCGCCACGACAGTTACCCAGGCGTTGTATCCGCAGGGTATAGCCGCGCCATCGAGTGTTGGTGCCGAGTGCCGGATATATCGCGGCTGGCCGCTACCGACCGCACTGACTAATGACCTGAAGCGCGGGATTGCAAACGTGACGGTGTTTCCGGCTGCTGAGCCAGGCCGGCTTACCACGCGCTTTACGGACGGACGGCAAGACGCCGGCGTGGGGGCCACATTGTCCTTAGCCGTATCCGGAAACACCGTGACGTTCGGAGGGTCAGGGGGTGCCGGGCAGACGGTGGGGCTTGTCGTCGATGGACGAACCTACGTCTACATTGTCCAAGCCGGCGACACTCCAGCCTCGGTGGCAGCGAATTTGGCGAGCCTAGCCCGGGTCGATTACATCGCGACGCTTACCGGCTCTTCCATTACAATTCCCGCAGCGGGTTTTTTCAACGCCCGGGTCGTATCGGACGCGCTTTGGAGGCAAGAGATCCGGCGACAATCATGCTCCTTTCACATCGCATGCTGGTGTCCTTCGGCGCAGAGCCGAGACAAAATTGCGATCGCCATAGACCAGATTTTTGCGAGCATGGCTTTCCTGTCCTTTTCTGACGGGAGTGTAGGACGTATCTCGTACGAAGGGACGACGGTGACCGACCGAGGCGAGGATGTACTCCTGGTACCGACGCGATCTTCTATTCGCGGTGGAGTATCCTACCATTAACGTGACCCTGCAGCCGGAGATGCTGTTTGGGGACTTGTCGTTGAATACCGACGACCTGGTAGCCTAAAGACAACGGGCTTCCACAAGCCTTATTTCTGGAGATGCTGATGGATTTCTTTCTGGTTGTCGTGAGATCCTTTGCAGGTCTTGCGCGAGGGGACGTGATTTCTGATCCAGCACGCATATCGGACGTACTTAGGGGTGAAAGTGCGCACTGCGTGGTGCGCGTTGCCATGCCCGCAAAGGAGAAGTAAGCCATGCCGATTTACAGCAGGGCAGCGTCAACACCACTGCATTGGTTGTTCCCGATCTCTATGTGCAGATCGTCCCCCCGCAAAATCTGGTTCTAAACGGTGTTCCTACAAACATTACTGGGGTGGTGGGAACAGCGTCATGGGGTCCTGTCGGGCAGCCCGTTATCGCGGCGACAATGTCCGACTATTCACAGAGCTTCGGACCCGTTGTCGCCCGGAAGCACGATATGGGGACTCAGGTTGCTACGGCGGTTCAGCAAGGAGCCCAGAATTTCCGTTGCGTTAGGGTAACGGATGGGACTGATACGGCGGCAAGTATCGGCGTTCCCGGGACGACCGCGAGCTTTACGGCATTGTATTCGGGAACACTTGGGAACCAAATCGTCGTCACTCTGAGCAACGGCTCCCGGACGGGAACCTGGCGTCTGACGGTAGCCCTTCCCGGATTACAGCCGGAGGTTTTCGACAATATCGCAGGAACCGGAGCGGCGTTCTGGACGGCACTCGCAATCGCTGTCAATCAGGGACAGAGCGCCCGACGAGGACCGTCGCAGCTCGTTATCGCCAATTCCGGCGGCGCTACGGCTGCGCCCACGCCGTTTTCGCTGACGCTGGGGGCCGGTACTGCGGGGTCTGATGGGGTGCAGACAGTTGCGGCGACTCAACTCGTCGGTTCAGACGTACTGCCCCGGACCGGTATGTACGCACTGCGCGGGCAAGGGTGCGGCCTCGCGCTGCTTGCAGATGCAGACGATTCGACCCAGTGGACCACGCAAGCGGCCTTTGGCCTTCAGGAAGGAATCTGCATGATTCTGACCGGTCCCAGTGGCGACACCATCCAGAACGCCGTCGCGGTGAAGAGCCAGGCGGGGTTGGACAGTTACTCGGCTAAACTGATGTTCGGAGATTGGATCTGGTGGTCCGATCAGGTGAACAACACGATCAGGCTGGTTTCGCCACAAGGATTTGCGGCGGGAAGGCTTGCCAACCTTTCTCCCGAACAGTCCAGCCTGAACAAGCAGCTCTACAGCATTGTGGGAAGCCAGAAATCGGGGACCCCGGGATCTGGCCAGGCGACATCTTATTCCTCCGCCGAACTTACGACACTTTTGGGAGCGGGGATTGACGTCATCAGCAATCCTCAGCCTGGCGGTTCATACTGGGGGGTTCGCGGCGGCCACAACTCCTCATCCAATGCGGCGATCAACGGCGACAATTACACTCGCCTTACGAATTACATTGCAGCGACGCTGTCGGCCGGAATGGGGACGTATGTGGGGCAGGTGATCAATTTGGATCTGTTCCGCAGGATACGGTCCACGCTGCTAAGCTTTCTGCAGAACATGATGAACCAGAGATTGCTTGGCAGCGCAGACGGCAACCTTCCGTTCAGCGTTGTTTGCGACACCAGCAACAATCCACTCAGTCGGACTAGCTTAGGTTACGTCCAAGCGGATGTGCAGGTTCAATATCAGGGAATCAACGAGAAGTTCATCGTCAACCTGGAAGGCGGTCAAACCGTCCAGGTATCGCAGCAAACCCTGCCGGGCGGCCAACCGGCTATGGTTCAGTCGTAGGAGAACAGCATGTCGTTCACCTCATTTTCGATCGGCCGCGATACCCAGCTTGTGGTCATGGGTCCGACGGGGCGTGTTGATCTAACACATGTTACCGGTTTTGAGGCGCGGCAAATCACTCAGTCGGTGCGGGTTGACCGTCTTGACGGCACCACGCTCGGGACCGAGTTGCCAAAAGGCTGGGAGGGCACCTTTGAGTTGGAACGTGGGAACTCTGCTGTGGATGATTTCATAGCTGCAGCTGAACAGCAGTTCTTTAACAACGGACCGTCGACCCCGGGAACAATGTATCAGTATATCACCGAGACCGACGGATCGGTTTCCACGTACGAGTACCGATATGGTGACTTTCAAGCTGGTGAGCGCCGGGCAATGGCGGGGGGACAATGCCGTCAAGCAGCGGCTCGAATTCTTCGCAGCTCGCCGCAGGCGGATCTGATGAGCCCGACCGTCTCCATATCACAAGCATCGGCCGGCTGTGAGATGGTCAATGACACCGAGGGTCGCAGGATAGCTGTCCGACAACTTACCGCGCTCGATAAACTTCGCATCTTCAAAGCAGCCGGATCTGTACTCGCGCACAACCAACCGTGGCTGGGGATGGCAGTGCTTGCCTGCTCAGTTACGGCAATCGACGACATTCCAGTTCCGATGCCAAGCAACGAGCAGCAGATCGAGGGACTTGTTGCGCGGCTCGGAGATCCGGGCATTGCGGCTGTGGCAAGCTCATCCTTCTTCTCGGAAGCTTCTGAGGGAGGGGCGGACCTGGATATCGCGGGAAACTGAGCAGGCACCCCGATCTGATCGACTGCCTGTATTTGGTCAGGAACGGGGTGCCGTTTGACATAGCATTCAGCTTGCCAGACGACCTGCGTTTGGCTTTTGTGGTCGCGCTTGGGACGCTCGAAGGCCGGTTCTTCGATTGGACGACTCTCCGGTGGGGTGACACAGCGTGAGTACGTGGGATGGACTCGGTTTTGTCGATCAAGTCGGCAGGTCGGGCGACTTGCTGAAGCCCTATGCTTCCACCGGGGCGTTGACCTTCAAACATCTTCCGCTGTTCCAACGTCTCGGGCTTGGACGATCGCTGATTATAGCGCCCATCCGATCCGGAAGAGATGCAGGAGCGAGGCAATCGTATTCAGGCGCGGAATTAGTATTACCCGGCAGCAAAGGCTATCAGACAACGCGACTGGCGCCTGCGCGCCAGCTGATGGGCATCGGATCCTCTTATGCGACCGGGACGCGGCGATTCTTTCTCGTAGCAGGAAGCGTACCAGCGCCCGGAAAGAGCCGAGTCACCGCGGGCGGTTTAAAGAATTTGAGCGGTGTTTCGATCTCGACCGGCATGGGACCGTCGACACGGAACTTGCGGGGTGCGAGCCAATTGGTGGGGGTTAAGGTCGCGTCGCGATTTGCGGGCAGCCGTGCTGTCGCCTCTCAATTGGCGCCGCACCGGTTTATCCGCCGTCGTGATCTGGATCGCTGGGGTTTTGAGGAAATGGGTATCGCATCTGGCGGCTCCTCCCACCGGAAGGAGCCCGGGCCGAGTGAGCGAGGATATGCCGTCGGAGACCGGATTATGCGTATTGGGCGAGCGACGGCGCTCTCAGGCAACCGCAAACCAGTGGCACCAAGTTCGCTTGTGCCGGTGGCACCGAGTTCGCTGGGATTGGAGCCCCCACCCAGAAATGCAGGGCAGATCCCGGCCAGCCAGCCGTCGTTCGCAAGCGCAAGTTCGAGGGGTAGCGAGCGGATGGAGCGGAGCCCGACGTCGCCACAACAAACACACGGCCGTTCGGTTTCAACGGACCCTGACGACCCTCGATTGGACGACGAAACGTTCGCCAATCGGATTCTGAACGTTTTGGCTGACCGTGTGGCCCAGCCTCCGACGGGATTTACTGGTATCGATCCGCGCCTAGGACCAATCTTCCCGGGCGCCTTCGGACGCGGATGGTAGCCCACACTGGGGACGCCGAGAATGGATGAAGTGGCTCTTCTGTTAGGAACCGTGGTTTTCCGGGATCTTGAGGTTTCGACGGGCGTTCGGTTTGGTGGACGGCAGCGACTTGCGGTTCATCAGCTAAATGGTGGCGGCCGTGTCGTCGATGTTCTGGGGCGCGACGACGGTGACATCAGCATATCCGGCGTCTTCACGGGGTCTGATGCGACACTACGTGCCAGACAGGTTGATGAATTCAGAGCCTCAGGGGTGAGCCTACCGCTTACCTGGGATGTATTCTTCTACACGGTTTTCGTACGCGAATTCGAGGCGGACTATCGGAATAGCTGGTGGATCCCGTACTCTGTCCGGTTCACTGTGCTGCGCGATGAGGCGGCCATCATCGTGAGCCAGGTGGCTTCGCTCGTTTCGGACATCGGGGCCGACGCGGCAGCTGCGGCGAGTCAGGCGCTGCAGGCCGGGTTGAATTTGGGTCTCGGTAATGCCGACGCGCCTTCGATTTCGCAGCTGACTGTGGCTCAGACGCAGGTCGCGGCAGCAACGGGCTCAGTCGAGGCGGGGTGGAATTTGAACGGCATTGACGAAGCCACATCATCAGCAAGTGGGATTGCAGCTGTTGCACAGACGACCACCGCAACTCAGCAGCTGGCAGCCCTCTCGGTAGCTTCCGGATACATCAGGCGCGCAATGATTAACGCATCTGGTCCATCGCTACTCACATGAAAACACTAATCGTGGCAGGCGGCAATCTGTTCCAGATTGCTGCGGAAGAGCTGGGGGATGCAACGCAGTGGATCCGGATTGCCGTACTCAATGACCTTTCTGACCCTATGCTCTCAGGCGTGCTGACCCTGCTCATTCCCGATGTGGATCCCGCATCCGGTGGCGGCATTGTCGCTCAGTAGCGCTGCAATATTGCGGCTCCCTGCCGTTCGCCTCTTGGTAAACGGCGAGCTCATCACGGGCGTGATCTCAGCCGAGATAACATCGACGAATTATTTTAGCGCGGACTGCTTCTGCGTCAAATTAGCAGTAGGAACCCCGCCGCTCTCTACACCTGCGTTCTGGTCCGATGCAGCACCAATAGATATAGAGATTCAGTTCAGCCTCGATGCCCTCAATTATACGAGTATCATAAGTGGATCGGTTGATAGTGCCGTAATTGATCCTCTCTGCGGTACAGTCCAGGTAATGGGTCGAGACAGCACGTCCGTCTTGATCGAGAGTGTTCTGGAGCAGAGCTTCAGCAATAGGACGTCTAGCGAGATTGTCGAGGTCCTCACTGCGCAGCATGACCTCAGCTGCAGCGCGACTTCAACCACAACGCTGGTGGGACGATACTATGAGGGTGAGCATGACCGACTTATGCTGGATCAGTTCAGCAACACCACTACCGAGTGGGATCTATTGGTGTTTCTTGCCCGTCAGGAAGACTTTGATCTCTTCTTTGAGGGGAGCACATTGGTATTTCAACCGACGGGGTTGAGTTCGAGTAATCAGCTTTTCCGGCCGGAGGACATGGTATCGCTATCCCTTCAGCGATCCCTCGTGCTCTCGAGAGACATAGAAGTGACATTCAAAAGCTGGAACTCACGCCAGCAAACCTCATTCGTTCAGTCCCTCTACGCTTCCGGGGATAGTGACGGAAATGCGCCACCGATCCGCTATCAGTTTGTGCGTCCGAACCTGACGGCCGATCAACTCATGACCCTAGCAAGTCGGAAGATCACAGAGCTTGCATCACACGAGCGCAGCGTCATATTGGAAATCCCCGGTGAACTCGATCTGACTCCGCGTGACAAGGTGACTATCGACGGTACGGGCACAGAGTTCGATCAGACTTTTCAGATCCGGGCAATCCGTCGCCGGTTTCATCCCCGGACAGGGTTCACCCAACAGATCCGGTGCACGAGCATGACCCCGCGCGCGATCACAATGCTTAGTGCGCCGCAAGGCACGGCTGCAAATTGATGGATCGCCTTCTCAACTCGCTAAGGGTGCAAGCCGGCGCTCTTGATCAAAGCATTTCGCAACCTCGGTTTGCGATCGTGTCGTCATTCGACCCAAACACCTCATCGGCTCGGGTTACCCTACAGCCGGAAGGCGTGCTGAGCGGATGGCTTCCCGTGCTATCTCCCTGGACCGGCGCAGGATGGGGGATGTGCGCGCCGCCCAGTCCAGGCGATCAGGTATTGGTATTGGGTCAAGAAGGACATGCGGAGCACGGGGTCATCGTGGGGCGGGCCTTTTCGCAGTCCCAGCAGCCGCCAAATGCGCCGTCCGGCGAGCTCTGGCTCGTACACTCATCTGGAAGCTTCCTGAAGCTCCTGAACACCGGGACCGTGGCGATCAGCGGTCCGGTGCTTGTAACCGGATCCGTCACGGTCACAGGGGATCTCCACGTATCCGGAAACGTATATGACGGCAAGAATTCGCTGGCAGATCTGCGCAGCCACTATGATGTTCATACACATATCGACTCGCGCGGCGGAACCACCTCACCCCCGAACCCGCAGGACTAGCTAACGATGGCAGATATTGCGCAGCAATGGGGCTCGGATTTCTATTTCAGTTCTACCGGAGACTTAGCCACAGTATCGGGGTCCGCTCTAGGACAGCAACGGGTTTTACGGCGACTTCTTACCAATCCAGGCGACTATATCTGGCACCCCGACTATGGGGCTGGCCTTGCACGTTTCGTAGGACAACCTGCGAACGCGCTGCAGATCAGGGCGATCATCCGGAGCCAGATATTCAAGGAAGCTGCTGTGGCACGCAATCCAGAGCCGGTGATTGACGTAGAACCATCAGCTGAAGATGGGGGTGCGACCGTGTATGTGCATATCCGGTATGTGGATGCACCTTCCAGGGAAACCCAGATCCTGTCCTTTTTGGTGAGTGCATAGCATATGCAGCTCTCGCTTCAGAATTTCACGACGCTAATGCAGAACATGGCCGCATCTGCTCAGTCTGCTGCATCTCAACTCCTTGACTTGACTGTCGGCTCCACAACCCGTGCTGTTCTAGAGGCAAATGCATCGATTGCGCTGTGGATGCAGTGGTTGATCGTAAGAGTTCCTGCAGACCACCAGAGCGTCTACCAGCTCGGGCGCAGACCTTGACAGCTGGATGGCCGATATGACGCTGGTGCGATTACCGGCGGTGGCAGCGACCGGGAACGTAACATTCTCCCGTTATACTCCGCTGGCGCCCGCCGTCATTCCCGTGGGCAGCCTGGTCCGAACCGGGGACGGGTCCCTGGTCTTCACCGTCACCGCTGACCCGACCAACCCGGCATGGAACGCCGGCTCCGGCGCCTACGTGATTCCTGCCGGAATTGCTTCCGTGACAATACCTGTCGCAGCACAGCGACCGGGAAGCGCGGGGAATGTGCAAACCGGCACGGTAACCTTATTGGCAAGTGCAATCCCTGGGGTAGATACTGTAGACAACCAGGCGCCGTTCACAAATGGCATCGATGCCGAGTTTGATGCGGCTCTGAGAGCCCGGTTCCAAAATTTCATTCAAACCCGTGCCCAGGCTACGGCGGCGGCTATTGGATACGCGATTTCCAGCCTACAGCAAGGATTGGTATACCTCATTCAAGAAAACATAGACACCAGCAGTCAAATACGGCCTGGCAATTTCGTCGTCACGGTCGATGATGGCAGCGGAACTCCGCCTGCCTCTCTCCTCACCACGGTGTTCCAGGCGGTGGATGCGGTAAGACCGGTCGGCTCAACATTTTCGGTTCAGCCGCCGACCGTCCTGGTCGCGAATCCCAGCCTGACCATTTCAACGTCTGGCCAGAAGCTGTCGCTTGTGCTGTCCGTCAGGAATGCCATTCAAGAATATATCGACACCCTGCCTATCGGAGCACCACTGGCACTGACACGACTGGCTCAGCTTGCGTATGACGCTGCGCCGGGGGTCACGAATGTCGGTTCCATTTTTATCAACGGAGTTGCCGCTGATCTCACTCCAGAGCCCACGGGAGTTATCAAAGCCGGCACGGTGGTGGTAAGCTGATATGACTGGCGACACGCCTGATATTCTGGGGCGGCTCAAAGCTGTCCTGCCGACGCGCTGGTTTCCGGATGCCTCCCCGGTACTGGAGAGCGTTCTCACCGGCCTGTCTTCAGGATGGGCGATTGTTTACGGTCTCGTACAATATGTTCAGGCACAGACAAGGATCGCCAGCGCGACCGGCGTCTGGCTTGACCTTATAGGTTTGGACTTTTTTGGATACATGTTTGTGCGGATGGCCGGTCAGTCTGATGATTCCTTCCGATTCCGCATTCAGACCGAGATGTTCCGCCCCCGGGCGACCCGGTTGGCCGTAAGTGCTGCACTGAAAGATTTGACTGGCAGAACACCTGTGATATTCGAACCGGCGCTGACAAGCGATACGGGTGGATATGGCGGTATCCTGAGCAACGCGACGGGCCTTGGATATTGCTGTGCCGGCGGGTGGGGAAGCCTACAACTGCCGTTTCAGTGCTTCGTCACGGCGTTCCGCCCGAACACCAGCGGGATCGCATTTGCGACAGGCTGGGGCGGATCCGCAGGCGCGTACGGAGTTGGCAGTATAGAGTATGGTAGCCTCGACATGATCGAGGGACAAGTTACCGATTCTGATATCTATGCACAGGTCGCCCTGGTTCTGCCCGCAGCGACGACGGCGTGGGTATGTATCACCAATTAAATCGCGGATAACGGCGCCGCGCTAATATCGCTTCGAGGAAGGTCGATAGGTCGGCTGTTGGTCGAGTATCCGACCGACACGGTGAAGCGTAGCCGCCGCTCCGGCTTAAGTTTTTCTGCGATCGAATATTAAGGTGCCGAGCTACTATGACACCCTTCATTGATTCCCTCTGAGGATCAGCATGGACAGAAACATTGTTTACCCGTCCAGCATTCCGCTGGATACGGACATTTTGAGTCTGAACCGGAGCACCATGATTGGGCTCGGCTATTTGATGCAGGCGGTTCTGGGCACCAACACCGTGGTGGATGGACTTGCCTGCACCCCTACCACTCCAGCATCAATGACCGTGACGGTAGGGCCAGGCATGATTACACAGCTGTCCGTCATTGACCAGAACACTTACGGGTCCCTTGCAGCCGACACCGATCCCCTAGTCAAGATGGGGATCAACATAGCACCTATATCCTTCACGCTCGCGGCTCCAACGACATCAGGGCAGGCTATGAATTACCTGATTGAAGCCGCTTTCCAAGAAAGTGATGCAAGCCCGGTTGTTTTGCCTTACTACAATGCTGCGAACCCCTCTCAGCCATATAGCGGCCCGGCCAACTCAGGCGTTGCCCAGAATACACAGCGTATCCAGCGCGTTCAATTCCAGCTCAAAAACGGTGCGCCAGCAACAGCCGGTTCACAGATAACACCGCTCGTCGACAGCGGGTGGACCGGGCTGTATGTGATTACGGTCGGCTATGGCCAAACGAGCATCACAACTCAAAACAACAGCATATCAACGCTGGTAACCGCACCATTCCTTCGCTGGAAGCTACCGACGCTTGTGCCCGGCTTTGGTAGCGGGGTCCAGGTGTTCACAGCTTCCGGCACGTTCCAGGTCCCCGCAGGAATTACGCAACTGGATGCGGAGGTCTGGGGTGGCGGAGCAGGGTCATTCGCATCCACCAGTTCGAGCGCCAGCGGGGGCGGCGGGGGTGGCGGCTATGCGCGGAAGCGCATCACGGGTCTCGTGCCCGGCCAGGCTATCGCGGTGGTCGTTGGAGCCGGGGGAACTGGCGGGACGACAACCGGGGGAGCTGCTACCGGCGGCCAGGCGTCGAGTTTTGGAAGTTATATTGCCGCAACCGGTGGTACTGTGAACCCCTCTGCCTCCACCAGTAATCCTCAACTCGGTGGTGGCCCCGGTGGCGGCCAAAATGGCGATGTTAATCTGTTTGGGTCGGCTGGACAGTCTGGTTTCACGGGCATCGGCGGAATGGGCGGCGCGGCACCGATGGGTGGTTCGCAGAATAGTGGAACCGTAGGGAACGCAGGAATCAATCCCGGGGGCGGGGCATCCGGGGCTGGGACGGGCAGCAGCGGATCCACGCCATACGCCGGCGCAGCCGGGGCGAACGGAATGGTTGTAGTGCGCTATTAGGGCGGCACAGATTTAGGTCAGGGACATCCCATGTCAACACCGGTATCGCAGGTTGTTAAGCCTAGCTGCGCAAGGCGCCTTGTTTTGGATGGTTTTATTCCCCGTCCTCGTGGGTCGATGAACGCCGTTCCACCAATTCTTAGCTGGGGGCCGAAAGACCCTCAAGACGTACTGGACTATGAGTTTGACATCGGCTCCGCTCTAACAGGCAACCCCAACGATGTGATCTCCAGCGTGAATATAACCGTGTCACCGCAAAATCCTGGGGATCTCATTGTAAACAGCGTAGCAACCGATGGTTCGACCATAATACTGTGGCTTGCAGCCGGCCAAGCAGGTACAACGTACGCCGTGACGCTGCTGATAACGATGGTGAGCGGCCGCACTATTCAAAGGACTCCATTGCTCCCGGTCATACCGCTGTCCACTACAACACCTCCCGCCGATGCCATCGTGACCGATACTGGTGTGGTCATAACCGATCAGTACCGGCAATCCCGTGCTAATCTCCTGATAACCGACTGCGCCATCAGTATCGACGATTTCGCAAGCGGCCCGCTATTTGGAGCGTTAACAGGTCATGCCGACAATCGATGAGCTTGCGCCGGCTACGGCCGCCGCGGATTCCGATGAGTTCGTCACGAGTCAAAGTGGAATCGTGCGGAAGGTCACTCGCTCTCAAATCACGAGCGGCTATCAACCAATGTTCGCCCTCGCGAGCGGATCTGTCGTAGGTCGCAGCAGCTTCGGCACAGGGTCAGCCGAGCAGATAAGCATCGGCTCCAATCTTACGCTCAATCAGGGCACCCTGTCGGCAACCGCAGCGCCTTACGTAATTGCCCAGCTCGCGAATGGCATGGTGCCAGCAACGTTTGATCTTGTTCCGATCGGCCAGTACGGCGAGAACGTCGCGGTCTCTTACAGTCAATTCATGAGCGGCCTCTCGGGGTTGTCAGGCATTGACCTGTCCTCAATGACAGTAACGCCGTCAGGCAGCGGAAATGCAACACCGATCGGCACATTTGCGGCGAACGTGCTGATGCGTGGGGGCGGCACGATGACGGGCCTCGTAACCCTTGCAGGAGATCCGAGGTACAGCACTAGGCGCAGCGACAAAGCGATACGTTGACAATAGTGTAGCCGCGGCTCTGCCGCTATCCGGAGGGATATTGACGGGTCCCCTGACCCTGAACGCTGACCCTATTGCTCCGCTACAGGCAGTGACGAAGCAGTACGTGGATGCCCAAGCACAGTCCGCACTACCAAAAACCGGGGCAACACTGCTTGGGCCGTTGACCCTTGCTGCCGATCCCGTCGGGTCATTGCAGGCCGCTACCAAACAGTACGTTGATGGGCTGGGTTTCTCCCTTGAGGCTTCTCAAGCCAAGGGCGACTCTGTAACTGATGACACTGCAGCAATCAATGCTTTCCTGGCTTCTCTGCCAGCGGGCTCGCGAGTGGTTGTGCCAGCTGGTCGTTTCTATCGTATCAATAGTGGCAATCTCTCAATCCCCACTGGAGTAACGGTTGAAGGTGCGGCGCCATTCGCAAATCCGGCACACTCGGGATTGTTCAGCGGGTGCGGGTTCCTTTTAAACCCTACGTTTAGCATGATCCTGAATTACGCATCGCAGGTACGAAATCTGAAGGTGCTAAGGACTGGCCTGCTAAGTAATCCGGCCGCGAGCGACGTGAACCAGGCCGTTGCCACCTGGAACTCCGAGGCGCTGATCCTGCTGGCCTCAGCGGCCACGGCTATCGGATCAAGTGTGCTCAGTTTTACTACCACGGCGGGCGTCGCAGTCGGCATGCCTGTCAACGGGAAGGGCGTATTGCCAGGAACCACGGTGCTCTCGCTGACCGCGACGACTGTGACTATATCTCAGCCGGTGGCGGGTGCCGCTGTGGCTGCCGGCCAGGCAATTCGGCTTGGCGCAAGTATCGGGATTGTCATTCCCATCAATGAGGGGAATAACGTCCTGAGCGACCTGCAGATCATCGGCTTTCATACCGGCATTCTGGCAATGTCGGGAGAATTTTTCGCGTCCCGCATCCAGGCGGACTGCATCACGATCCTGGAAGCCACCTGGGCGGGCGATAACGCGTACCTCAGCGAATTTCACTGCGTTCCGTATTACGGCGTGGCACTCGGGAACGCATCGAACTGCTGGCGGCGCCCTGGACCGGCATTCTACCTTCACGACCAAACTGACGGCTGGACGTTGAGCGACTTTTTCGCATTGCATTGGCAAACGGGATTTCAGCTGAGCAATGTGGGGGCAGTTACCCTCATCCGTTGCGGCTACGAAAAAATCCAGGATGGCTGGACGGGAACGACGGGCTTCCTTTGGCAGGGGCACGCAGCCTCCTGCCAGTGCTTCAATGGCTATTCCAATGGGGCGGCCGTTGGCATGGACATGCAACACAGCGGTGAGGTGCAGATCTCGGGCATGTCAACCGTCGGCGCTACGGACGGTACAGGGCTTGCGCATTACCGGCTCGGAAGTGGCAGTTATGGCGCGATTTACAACGCGATGATAAACGAGGCTGGACCGACCACGCCTATGGTAGTACAGCCCAACGTTATCCGATGGAAAATCATCTCACCGTTTGTTGACAACGGATCAGTCAGTCCATGGATCTCGATCGACCCGAGCTCAATCGGGTCAGTAGATCTCCTCAATGTCCGAGATACAAATGGGTTCAGCCCAGCGGCCGTTGAAACGCACCTGCATGAAAAGATCTGGCTCAGCACCGACCCATCAATCCCGACCACCGATGGCAGCCCGCAAGCAACGCTGACACTCGAGGCAACCACCGGGGGCAACGCCCCACTGCGAAGCATCTCCTTTATCCGGTCGGGGGCTGATTGCGGTTCCATCCAAACTGTGCCTCCGGGAGCGCCCACAGGCAACGGATTGGTGATAAGTTCCGACGCAGCTGGGTCGGACGTTATGTTGGTGCCAGGTGGCGGCGCTCTTGTGACGGCTGTTCCCGATAATGGTACGGGAGGCGGGGCGGCGCGCGGTGCAGCCGCGGTAGATCTACAGATGAGCCGCGCAACTGCAACGCAGGTTGCTTCTGGTGCAGCGGCCGTCATCGTCGGGGGAAGCGGAAACACCGGGGCAGCTGACCATTGTGTCGCGGGCGGTAACAGCAATACGGTGCGTAGTTCCGCTGGCGTCGCATTTGGCTTCGGTAATCTTATTTCCGGCAGCGCGTCGGCTGCTCCTGGCGGAGCTAATGGCTCAGATCGTGGCCGGGTGGGAACTCTCGTTTGGTCATCGGACATGTCCGCATCCAGCGGCTTAAGGCAGGCGTCGGTCCAAATACTGGGCGCCGTGACCACCGACGGCACCGCTACGCGAATGACAGCCGACAGTCAGAGTGCGGGTTCCGCAAATACGGTGAACATGCCAACCTGGAGCCTGTATGCGGTTCGCCTAGTGGTTGCCGCCCGTCATTTTCAAAATCCGGATGCGGCCACATGGCTACTAGATGGCCTGCTTCTCCACTGTGGTAGCGGTTCTACCGCGGTGACCCTGGTGGGAGGTGGGACAGGCATCTCGCCTACCCGTTTTATAGGAACTGGTGGGAGTTGGACGATTGCGGTAGCAGCTGACTTAACCAATTCCGGTTTGTCCGTGAGCGCGACTGGAGCGGCCGGAACAACGATCCACTGGACGGCCTCAGTAGAAACAACCGAGGCCTGTTAGTCCGCTGCCCCTCGATAACCGATTTATTTATGCGCCGGCTTGGGCGCCCTGCATGAGTGCGAGCAATGCCGACGATTCAGCAGCTACCGACCGCAGCATCCGTTTCGGCGGACGACGAGGTACCGATCAGCCAAGGAGGAGTAGCACGATCAACGGCCGTCGGCACCCTGCTTGCGGGAACCCAACCGGCAATTATCGTCCCCACCGGCAGCCTTATCGGGAGGGTAAGCACGGGACCGGGGACCCCGGAACCGATCACAATCGGACCTGGCCTGACACTCAATTCCGGCACGCTGGCCACTACGGGAATTGATACAGCGGTTCAGACCAACACGATCGTCGCGAGCGATCTTGTCTGCATAAACCGGGGCGGCAGTGTGCAAACAATCACTTATTCGCAATTCCTCGACGCTCAAACCATCGATGCTGCACAACCGGCACGGCCCGCTTCCGATACAGACACGTTTTGGGTGGCGCAGGGAAGCAGTTTAATGCTGAGCCAGACGCTCTCGGCGATTTGGACATGGATGATGGGTAAATTCCCATTATACCGAGTACCGGTGGCTGAGATTTCCACTGACACGACCCTGGATGGGACAGTTCATAATGGACGGCTGCTGGTCTGCTCCCAATCTGTTACGCTTAGCTCTGTTTTCACAAATATGGGTTCTGGCTTCAGTTGCGAGGTGCTAAACTTAAGTGGCGGAGCGGTCATATTTGGGTCGGGTATTACGACCAGCACGGGAACTCCAATCTTACCCTCGGGACTTTCGGCCTCCGTTCGCGGCGCGTCTTACTCCGCAGGCAACGTCGTATTCGCATCGATATTGGGCGGTTCTCAGGCGGGTGGCACCCAGGTAGCGTCACCAGGTAGTGTCACTGGGTTAACCCCCGGTAATCTCACATCAAGCAGCGTCGATCTCTCTTGGACGTCACCGACCCCGGGAGCGCCGGTCTCAGCTTATATTGTGCAATACCGAGTATCGGGAACTCAGCTGTGGAGTACCGCATCATCTTCGGTTGTTGCAAACTCATTTACCGTAACTGGCTTGGCAGCCGCAACGGACTATGATTTTGAGGTGTCTGCGAGCGGAGCAGCGGGAATTGGCCCGACGAGCGTGGTTTCAGCAAGCACGGAAGGCGTCGCAACTTCTGGTTCGCCCGGAGGCTCTGGATCATCGGGCAGCGGTAGTGGGGATTCCGTGACATCGATCACCTGGAACGTGGTTCCATCCGGCAGCTATTCAGCGGGTAGCGGATCCATTGGGGTCAATGCTCACGTCAATCCGAGCACGGCGTCCGTACAGTTTGGGTTCTCAACATCGAACCAAACACCACCATCCAGTTGGACTGCTGCCATTCTCGTTAATAGCGACCTTTGGGGCGCGTACGTGCCAACGCCACCGACCGCCGGCAGTTGGTATTTGTGGGGCGAAGGGCCCGATGGAAGCTCGCCGACTGTCAATCAGACTCCGATTACGGTGACCTAAATGGGAATCGCCCTCGTGGCTCCCGGGGTCGCTCTGGGTCTCGGCTTTGGTCGTATCGGGTTGTGGCGCCCATTGGCACAAACCATCTCATCTGGGACAGCCAGCGGCCCGGTGCCGAGTGACATCGGGACCCTTGCTGCTTGGTGGGATGCAGGAACCTGGGCTGGTCTACTTGGCCTAGACGGTTCGAGTTTGACCGGGTGGGGCCAAGCTGTCGCGGCACTGCAGGACCAGTCGGGTAACGGAAATAACCTCGCGCCGTTCACAGTGCTGGCATCGGGTGGAATGCCGGTATCCGCGGCGCGGCTCAACGGATTTCTTGGAGGAACGGGGCGTGTCGTTGGTGCACCGGGCACTCTGGCTCCAGCTCTTGACACCGATGCGGGTTACAAGACTGCAAATCCGCTTCTTCCTGCAAACGGGGCGTGGACGATCTATGTGGTGTGGTCCCGACCAAATTGGCGGCAGGCCTCAGGGAAGGACAGCGCTCCGATCACCCTGGCGATGGCCGGATCAGTGCCTCTACTGCAAGCCGATAGCCAGGGAGGCCAAGGGCGCTTGATTGCGTTCCCAGGAGCGGCTCCGTCCGTTATCACCGCGACGCTTGAACGCCGGCACACCCACGCCGTGGCGATCAGATGCCAACCGGGCATCGGCGCCGATGTCTGGTTTGATGGTGCCCGAATAGCGTCGGGCGTTCCGTTTCAAAGCGGTCAGAGCACGGACAGTGTTTTAACCTTGCTTCATGATGGAACACCCCTGGGAAGCGCGCAATGTTGGTTTCATGAATCAGCAGTCTGGAGGCGCAGCCTCAGTGATGCGGAGATGGTCGTGCTCGGCCAATGCACCGGTCGCTGGACACTGGGCATGCGTCGCGGAGTAACCGTTGTTGTCGATGGCCAGTCGAACGCGATAATTATTCGTTGAATGACGGAGGTGCTGCACTGCTGGCTCAGGGCATAGCGTGGCACCTTGGCGCTCTGGCGTACAACGTGGTTGCCTCTACCGGCAACGCCGCAAGCTTTACCATGGAGAGCGGGAACGGAATATATCCGGCGGTAAACGGTGCCTATCCGGGCAGCTTTCTGTTCGATCCGCATGATGGATCAGATCCGTCTACCTGGAATCTAGGCTCTGACGGCCTTGCGGTTCAAACCGCTCTTGAGGCTCTAAGTGCGGAAGACGTCGGGGACATCTGTGCGCTCATCTGGCCCTGGAGTGAGACCGATAGTCTCCGTGACTACGGCGAGAAGGCAACATTCAAGAGCGCGGCACAGCGGTTCCTTGCGCTCGAGCGGGGGATGCTCGGCCGAACAGCCCAGGATCTTCCATTGATCTGGTGGAATGCGATCCCGTACGGCTCCGACGGTGGCATTCAGATGCATCGGGAGGTGGTGTCCGAGTTGAGCCAGGATCCTACCCAAAACGTTATAATCGGCAACCGGCAGACATCAGACAGCAATGCTCGTGGCTCCACATGGAATACCGGCACCGGCTTGTCATCGGGCGGAGACAGCGCACATCGTGACGTGGCAGATAATCAGAGGTTCGCTCAGCTTGCATCGCCAGTTGTTGCACGTGCGATACTTACAACCGGACGCGGTGATTGCTTCACCGATATACCAGTGGGTGTTCCTGAGGTGGGTGGTCCAGCCATCGTCCACGCCTTTCGTCAAAGCAACAATCAGGTCGTTTTGACTATCCAGCATGATGCAGGAAATGACCTGAAGGTTAATCTGCAGGCACTGAATGGCGCTGGCTTTGCCGTGATGGACGGCGGCTCCGTTGCCAATCCCGGTGTCCTCGTAGACGCGACCGCGTGCGCTCGGATCGATGCCACACATCTTCTTGTTACGTTGGGTCAAAGTCTTGTTAATCAAAGTAGCCAGTGCTTACTGTTTTACCCTTATGGTCCGCTGCAGATCGGGAGGGGAAATTCAGTCACGGACAACTACTCCGATGTTGCCAAGCCGGAGAATTGGGACATTGCAGGCGATCTCGGGACCTCTTGGTCACTCGACTATCCGCTGAGCGCGACCACTACGCCGATAACCCTGAGTGATTCGCCGACCTAAAACCTCTCGCGGGAGTTTGTGACTACCATGGCAAACAAAGAAGGCCGCGGGCCGAAATTTGAACGGCTTGCGGCCTTACGGGACGAGCTAGTTGATAGGCTCGCGCGACTCGAAGAGCAGATGCGGCATGTTATCTCGGCGGTCGAAAAGCTATCTGACCGGGATTCTGAGCTTGAGACCAGCCTCCGTGGTTTGTCAGAGAGATTCACTCAGGCCTTAGATGTTCAAGCCGAGACGTTCCGATCCGCGCTTAACGATCTTGCGGCCCGTTTTGTGAGCCGAGAGGACTGGACGTTCTGGAGGAGCATTCTCACCGCTGCGCTTCTGTCACTCACAGCGTATGGCTGGAGCTCTCTCATGGGCCTTAGACACTAGGCCCTGTGGACAAACCCTGGGGCTTCCGCTGAAATCCGCCCCCGCTCGCTGTCCAGCCAGTCGAGCGCCGCATAGACTTCCTTGGCGCTGACCTCACCGAGCCCCAACTCCTCGCCTAAGGAGTGACAGGCTGTTCCGCTGTTGAGCATCCGCGCGGTCCCCAGTTTCGCCGCGGAATTGAGTAGCCGGGGAATGATCAGTGCCAACGCAAGCTTGCGCTTTCTCTCCGGGTCGCGCCGTGGCAGCAGGCCCTCAGGTTCGATCCGCCTTGCAATGCCGAGCGTGGCCAGCACATGGCCGTGCGGCGGCGAACGGACGATCTCGATCGCTTGCGCGGCGGGAAGCAGCCTCTCGCCGCGCAAAATGGCACGCATTTGCGCGACCTGCTCGGACCTCAGCTCGGATAGGTTGGCGATGGTTTGCTTCCTGGTTTTGCCGTCCGAGCGGTAGCCCCGGCGCAGAGGACGGTAGCCGTGCCGCCCCGGTTGGGCACGATATGGATGTGCATGGCCGAATCGGATCAGGCCAAGCGCGCCGGGTCGAAAGAAATCTGCAGCTCTACATGGCCGCAAAAGGCCAACATTCTTAGCCTTCTCAGTCCTGTCGGCAAAAAACAGGCAAAGTTCGGTCTAAACCGAAGTTGCCCGGAGCGTTGGACGCAAGTTCCTGATAACTTTCGGGAAATCGCATTGCGGGGTGGGGCTTACTGCCTACGGACGGGCTTCCGCGGCGATGGCCTCGGTATGACGGGCGAAACTGAAACTATCATCGGTGATGGTCAGGCTGAAATGCTTGGCCATCTTGTGCCTGTCCAGCACTTTGCCCACCGCCATCCCGATCTGATCGGCGCCGCGCAGGGGTCTGTTCTTGCGGTTGACGGCTGTGGCGATTTTGGCCAGTTCGGTTTCAGCGGCCGCCAACAGGTCGTCGCGTTTACGCGTCCGCTCGGCCCCGAGCAGCGGATTGCGGCACACCACCAGCCGTTCGCCGGGAAAATCCGGCGAGATAACTTCGGCCAGGTCGCGTTCATCGAACAGCGAGAGCCGCACCGTGCCGGCCTCGGCCAGCGCCTTGACCGCGGGCGCCCGCAGCGAGGTGATCCAGTCCAGGCCGGCGGGTTTCAGCACTGTCTCGATCCGCGCATCGGTGAGCATTCCCCGATCCCCCACCAGCACGACGCGGTTGAGGCGAAAGCGCTGCTTCAGCTTCTCCACCTGGTTCGCCACGGTTGCGGGATCAGCGGCCCCCTGGTCCGGCCCAAGGCCGGCCCGAGGACAGGCATTGGCCTCGAACACCTCCGCCGCGACCGGGCAGCCATTGCTGGCGCAGAGCAGGCCGAAGACGATCTGCGGCCGGTCGCGTCGGTGATCGCGGCTGTAATCATAGCGCGCGAGCGGGCAGGTGCGGCCTTCGAAATAGGTCGCGGTCACGTCATACAACACCAGGGTGCCCTGACTGGAGATGCCTCGCCGCAAGCCGGTGCTCGATCCGCGATTGCTGGTTGAGCAGCCAATCCAGCGCGGTGTAAAGGTCTTGCTCGCTTACGGCGCCGAGGTTGAGCAGCGGACCGAGCGAACTGGTCGCCGTGACCTCGTCGAGCTGGCGTGCGGTCGCCAGTTTGGAGGCGGGATCGAGGATCCGGGCGACGATCATCGCCAGCACCAAAGCGACCTGCCGGGCCGGGGAACGGGGCGAGGCCAGCGGGCGCTCCAGTCCGATCTTGCGCGCGGTTCCCAGCACCGCGGCGACGTGGCCATGCGGCAGACTGCGAAGAATGGTCAGCTTCTCGTTCGGTTCCGTCAGACCTTCATCGCGCAGCACGCGGGCGAGCCGTTCGATTTTGGCCATTGGCCAGTGCGAGAGGTTTGCGAGGGTGCGGGTCTTGACCTTGCCAGCTTCGCGGTAACCCTGGCGCAGCAGGTAGGCCGGGGCGAATTGCGGTTTGGGACACGGGCGACATACACACGGTGAGCGAATCGGATCGATTCGCGTCGTGTCAAGCATTATCTTGCCACTTACATGCCAACACCGAAGAGGCCATCACAGCCAAATCTCAGCTTCCCTGCGGGTTTGCCCCCGCCACAGCCACGTAACTTCGGTCTAAAGGCTGAAGTCGAGCCTTCCTACAATCGGCTCACGCAAGGCTTCAAGTCAGTCAAAGGAGATAACATGGGCAAAAATGGATGGCTCGGCCAATCAACAACCGGGGCAGGGTTCGCCACGCTGATAGCTACGGTCGGGTCTGTCGCAACTGGTACCCTAAGCTGGCAGCATGCGGTGCCGCTCGTTGTGGGCGGCTTGGTCGGCCTAATCTGGCCGGAAAACACCGGAATGCAGGCTACCGCAAGTACCGCAGCGGCGAGTCTCCAAAACCTGATCGAAATCTACAAGGCAGGCTTGAACACCCAGGGGCAGGCGGGTTCCGCCAACTCGAACAGCTCGACCGCCGAAACTTCGTCCTAATCAAGAGGCTCTGGACTTTATGTTTACACCGTTTCATTCCGCCCAATCGGAGGGTTAAGCGATGTCTCAGGTGTAGTTGGCCAGCAGATATCGCACGAGTGGATTATGCCTGTCGGGCTGCATAAGCCGGGGGAAAGAGCGACTGATTCGCCCGAGGTGGGCCCGCCGATAGGCAGCCGCCGAGAAACTAGCCGAGGGGTCGATGTCTGCAAGTGTGCCCGCCTGCAAATAATGGACGAACGGGTCTCTATCGGAGCCGACCTGGGAACCATTCTGAGCTAGGTACCAGACAACGTCAAATGCCTGATTGGGGCTGAATTTTTGACTTCGCCGGTGAGCGAGATAATGTGCGAGCGCGTTCTCACCGTAGCTGAGGCGATAAGTCTGGCGATACCAAACAGGATCGAAATAGATGACCGGCCTCCGTCCAGATAGCTCGCCCTGAAGAATATAGTGCGTGAGCGGGTTGATTTCTAACTGGTTGACCTCGCTATTCGTTCGTCTATACCAGTTGGTATCAAAATACATATTTGGCTTGCGTCCCTCACGCCATCCAAATTGACAAAAGTGATCGATTGGATCCAAACAGGATTCGTGCACGTCCGTGCCATTCAGCAAGTAAAAGTTTATATCAAACAACTTCGAGGCAGTTATTACTGCTTGATCCGCTGGTAGCGGCGACGAGCGGGAATCGTCTATGAACGCACTGAAGGGATCCCCGCCAATAGCCGATATTTGCTGGTACCGCTGCATTCGGGGTACCGCGTAGAGGGCTGCACACGGGATGTGATGTCCCGAAGTACGATGCCTAAGAAAATGGCCAAGAGCGATATCATCGGTGGCCAAAGCATAGGCGCGCCGGTACCATGCGGGATCAAAATTGGGACCTGGCTTCCTCCCCTCGGGATCGCCATAAAGTCCGTAATGCAGCAAGGGGTTCAGGTTTGCTTTCCGGACATCCGGGTTCCACTTCAGGTACCATTCCAGCTCAAAATAGGCATTTGGTGATCGGAACTCCCTACAGCCGAAATCATACCAGTGGATGATTGGATCAAGACCAGCTACGGCCACATCCGAGTACTTAGCGACGTACCAAGCCGTGTCAAACAGACCCATAGCATTGATGCAGGCAATCTCATCCATCGACGGTCATCATACGGGGAGTTTCAAGCAGCTGCTAGACCTCTATTGGCGTCGAACAGCCACGTTTTGAGTGTGGAAGCAGCGTTCAAGATAACCGGTTCCCAAAGCCCAGGTGCTGGCTGGCGGAACAGCTTTACAGTCGGATACCAAGGACTGTCGGTTCGGTCCAGCAACCATCGCCAATCACTTGCCTTCGCCAGCAAAATCCATGCCTGCTTCCCAAGCGCGCCGGCAAGATGACCAATCGCAGTATCTACAGTAATAATTAGGTCGAGGTTCATCACGAGGGCAGCAGTTTCCTCGAAATCCGCCAATTCCGATGAATTGTCTGTTAAAGCCGGAAATGAGGACAGAGCAGCCGAATCGCCGTCCGGAAAAGGCTTTTGCAGCGAGATAAAACTTGCCGACCCGGTGGCGGTCAGCGGAATAAGCTGCGTGAGCCTTACTGAACGCCTTCTGTCATTCGGGTGCGTCGATCGCCCGCTCCAAGCCAAACCTATCCGAGGCGTATGAGTTGGAAGCGCCTGTCGGAGACGCTCCGCCCAAGAGGCAACCCGGATAGGGTCCGCCTTGAGGTAGGGAACCCCGCCCGGAATGGTGTCTAACCGCGTATGAAACAAGCCTGCTAGGCTCGACAACCTGGCATGAGCGGCGTGCCCGGGTATCTCGTTCCATCGATGGCAACAGACGCTCACGCCTGGGACGCGCGCCAACAAGGATGCCATTTCGGCACTGCACCCAAGTATGACTTCCTGACACCGTTCGGCAACCATAGGTATGTAACGGGCAAACTGAATTGTGTCTCCGTAGCCCTGGTCGCCGATCAGCAGAATTTTCCCATTCGGGATTTGCATGCCATTCCAAGGTGCGGAGGTGATCCTGGGAAGTTGTCCTTTCCCGGCTTCCGTTTCGTTACGCCATTCATATTCGATCCAGCCCGGTTCAAGCTCACCTCTGGCAAGCAGGTTTTGAGCCAGAGCCAAGCGGGCGTCCGCATGGGACGGGTTGAGGCCCAAGGCCCGGAGCAAACACGCGACTGCCTTTTCTCGCTCATCAAGGTCGGTAAAGACCAGCGATAGGTTAACCAAGTTATCAGGACTGTTGGGGGCAAGCCTTACAGCCTCCTGGCCGGAGGCCAGGGCCTCCGGCATTCGGTTCAAGATACGATAAAGAGAGCATAAATTCGCATGCCAGCCGGGAACGCCCGCATGCTTTTTGACCGCTCGTTCCATCAGCCCGATCGCACGCTCCGGCTGGTTCGTCTGTGCCGCGATCACACCCAAAAGCGCTAGCGCACTTGGATGACCCGTGACCGCCTGTAATACATCGTTGCAGATTCCGGCGGCCTCGCCGAAGCGCTTCACCTGTGCTGCCGCCTGCGCCCTCGCCAGCGCTTGATCAGGCGTTTCCTTTCCGGCCTCCTGGACCGAGCCGCTCATCGTCGCAAATTCCTCACGCGGGTCCACCGTCGAGCAGTCTGTCGATTTCAGCCAGTTCCGCCCGAGTCGAGCTTCCATGTGCCCGCCTGGACATTCTGCTCGATTTGCTCAGGACGGGTAGCGCCGGCGATTACACTGGCCACCGGGGGGCGCGAGAGCAGCCAGCTGAATGCCAGCTCGACAAGTGTGCGGCCGTGCCGGCCGACGAAACCCGCCAACCGTTCGGTCATGGCCCAGTTGAGATCCGTAAGATATCGATCGGCGAGACGCTTGGTGTTGGTAAGCCGGGCACCGGGTGGCATTACTACATTGCGCCGGTATTTTCCGGTCAATAAACCGCTTGCAAGCGGAAAATAGGGCAGCAATCCAAGTCCATACTTTTGGGCCGCTGGTATCAACTCTGGTTCGGCCTTGCGAACCAGGAGAGAATACTCGTCCTGGCAGGATACGAAGGCTGACAGGTTGCTTTGTCGCGCGACGTGTTGTGCTTCCACCACTTGCCACGCCGGGAAATTCGAACACCCGATGTATCGGACCTTCCCAGCGCGGATGAGATCGTCAAGCGCCCGCAAGGTCTCGTCGATCGGCGTGTGAGCATCGGGTTGATGGACCTGATAGAGGTCAATCCAGTCGGTCTTCAAACGCCGCAGGCTATCCTCGACCTCAGTCATGATATATTGTCGCGACGCACCTTGCTTCTTGCCCACATCGTCCATAGGCATGCCGAATTTCGTCGCAAGGATGATCTGCTTGCGATGTTCGCCGAGGATATGACCCAGGCACTCTTCGGAACCGCCGCGCTCGCCATAGGTATCGGCTGTATCGAACAGCGTTATACCGCTATCAAGCGCCTTGTGGATCACCGCGCGGGCGGCTTGGAGGTCGATCCGGCCCCCGAAGTTGTTACACCCGAGACCGATGGCGGACACTCGTAATCCGGAGCAGCCGAGATTGCGAACCTCCATGATGTTTCCTCTTCTAGAAGGTAAGCAGCCGCGCTATGTCCCGGCCGCGTTCGGCAGAAGCATTGAAGTCCAGGGCCGGGCCGACCGGCACTATGCCACTCGGGTTGATGGTTCTATGGCTCAGGTAATAGTGCCGTTTGATGTGTGTGAAGTCTACCGTGCCGGAGACTCCGGGCAACTGAAAAATGTCACGCGCATAATCCCAGAGCGCTTTGTAATCGATCAGGCGTTTCTTGTTGCACTTAAAATGCAGCGCATAAACTGAATCAAAGCGCACCAGCGAAGTGAAGAGGCAAATATCAGCCTCCGTGAGGACGTCGCCACATAGAAATCTGGAGGCTACAAGCCTCTGCTCCAGCCAGTCCAACGTATCAAAGAGGCTGCTTACCGCCTCTTCGTAGGCCGACTGGGTCGGCGCGAAGCCGGCCTTGTAAACCCCGTTGTTGAGTGTTTCATAGATGCGGCCGTTGCAGGCATCTATCTCCTCACGCAGGGCGGCGGGGTACAGATCCCCTGGCTTGGCACCTACTGAATCAAAGGCACTGTTCATCATACGAATTATCTCGGATGAACTCGTTGTTCACTATGGTCTGAGTGTGTCGATCCCATAGGAACGGAACCGTTGCTCGACCCGTGTATTGCGCGTCGGCTCGTGCATAAATCTCGTGCAAATACCGGCTGTTAAAAAGCGGATCTGGAATGACGCCCTCGCCCGGCAGAAACGTCCAACCCTGCTCGCCGAGCAGCCAATGCGTTACCGACACAGGAATAACGTCTTCGAGCCCCTTCAGGGCACGCATGATCAATGTGCGATGCGCCCAGGGACATGCCAAGGAGACAAACAGATGATACCGGCCCTTGGCCGCGGCAAACCCGTCGTGCCCAGTCGGTCCGGGTCGACCGTCGGGAGTGACCCAATTCCGAAAGAATGACGCGGGGCGCACGAAACTTTCATGAGGATCCGATCTCTCTTCTTCCTGCTCGCGCCACACACCGTCAATCAACAGCCCCATTACTGCCCTCGATGCAAACACGCCAACGCAGCGGCCCGTCGCGGCCTGCGCGGTTAGCAGGACGCGTCCCGCGATCCCTGGCTGGCGACGGTCGCATGATGCCTTTTCGGGGGCGATCAGTGCAAGCGACGCCTTCTACTGTGACGCCCACAATATCCGGTGGATCCACAAAACCTCTGTTAGGTCGAAGCTGTAGTCCGGATGGAGCGGGTTAAGGCTCCGCAACTCGATACGGCGGGCAGACCGCCTGCTCAACTGCTTGGCCATGACCTCACCAGCGTGCGTCCGCACAACGACGCGATCGCCGCGCCTGATCGGCGCAGATGGAGAGACAACCACGACGTCGCCATCGCGATACACAGGGTCCATGGAGTCGCCACTGATCTCCAGGGCGTAGGCGTTCGGATCCCCGATTTCCGGAAGACTTACCTCGTCCCAGCCGCCCCCCACGGGATAGCCTGCGTCATCGAAGTAGCCTTCGCCGCCGGCCTGTGCCAGCCCGATCAGCGGGATTCGCCGCGCCACGGTGCGGGGGTTGGCCGCCGCACTCGACAGGGCCCGGGCGCCGGTCACCAAAGCAGTGAACGCTTCAAAGCTGGCACTTGTGGCGTCCAGGACCTTGGCGATGCTTTCGGTGCTGGGCCACCGTGCGCGCCCATCCGGCATGCGGCGTTTCGAGGGATTGAAGGTTGTCGGATCCAGGCCCGCACGTTTTGCCAGCCCGGAGGCCGAGAGCCCATTCTCGGCCGCCAGGGTATCCAGGGCGCGCCAGATATCCTCATGCTTCATGCGACAGTCGGTTCCAATGCCGGCCCAGAGCCAGGAGTGCCAACTATGGTAGGATTTTACGCCGATGGGAATAGGAAAAAACACTTCTCATATTAACGATTGCATGCAACCGCAGGTTATGCTTCCCTCTGTGGTGCAACCGTCAGCCGGTGAAAAGGTGCCCAGTATGCCAGCACTCGCAAAGACCATCTCCAAGGTCACCGCATCAGTGCGGACGCCGGCGAGTGAGCCGTTTCGGAATGCCGAGGAGGCCTGGTTTTGGGCCTTTGCGTCGATAGCCGCCCGGCATGCGGGCACGCGGTCTCGGAGCACACACGCCAGGCCGCGGCCCTGCGATCCGGACGATGTCGTTAAATGCCTCGACGTGCTTTACCGCAGGCGGCGGCTCGACCTGGTCCACGCGCGCATTCTCCGCGTCTGGGGTGAGCGGGGTGTAGCCCCCAATCCTTCCTACGCCAGCGAGCGTTGCGATTGGCAGTTATGGCGCGAGGCGATGGACCGGCTGGAATGGCCACTGCGGGTCAAGGGGATTGTCGCGGGCTAAGTTACGAAGGAAAAAATTCCTTGACAATGCCCCGCCTGAGCAAGCAAAAACGCCGGTATCGGCGGGCGTAGTACGCCCACCGCTCCCCAGAGGGCCGCTGCACCGCAGCGGCCCCTTTTTGCATGTACGAAAGGGCTCAAGCGATGGCGTTCTCCGTCCGCAATCTGTCAGTGCTGGCCTACGCGAATGGATTTACCCTCTGGCATTACAAGGCCGGGACGGACAAGCTTCCGGATGTCTCAACACCAGGTTTTTTTGGCGATGCCGCCGACCTGCTGGCTGCCGGCGATATGCTGATGGTGTCCGCACCCGACGGAGCTCGGATCCTGTCCGTCGCTGCATCAGGAGCGGAGGCTGTGGCTACGGCCGTGGTGTCGTGATTTCGCGGGACTTCAAGACCTCGGTTGCATGACGGTTCTGCCCGGCATCGGTCATGCGGTAACGGCCGTCGGCGCCCTGAGCCGCAAAACCCCGCTCGGTTAGCCGGATCAGGCAGGGCCCATCCTTCATCCCTGGCGGACGGCCTGTGGGACCCGACAGGGCCAGGCGATGAAGCGCCGAGCGGCAGCAGGTTTCCAAATAGGGCTCTTGCCACATGGCCGGAAACTCCTGCCGAAATGCACAGCCTGCAAGGGGCTTATCACTCGCCCTTGATCTGGGCATAAGCCGCGCGTGCTTGCTTCGGTCATCACGTCCGGGCTTCGATTGCTCGATCCGGAGTTTGCCCACCGTGCCGCGCTATCGGCCCTGCGGTTGGGCATAGCGCCGGTCAATCCGGGTCCGGACGAGCCCATGCTCGATGCCGAGGTTCTGGGGCTCCGATTTGCCAATCCGATTGGGCTCGCTGCCGGGTTCGACAAGGATGCTGTAGCGCTGCCAGGGTTGGCGGGATTGGGGTTCGGCTTCCTGGAAGCCGGCACGGTGACGCCCCGGGCACAGTCCGGCAACCGCAAACCGCGGCTTTTCCGGCTGAAGGGAGATCAGGGCGTTATCAATCGGATGGGCTTCAACAACAATGGGATCGAGGCTTTCGTGGCGCGGCTGGCAAGAGCCCCCTGCCCTGTCCCGTTAGGCGCCAATATCGGGATCAACAAGGAAAGCGCCGACCCCGAAAAAGACTATCCGTTTCTGGTGGCCCGGGTCGCCCCCTACGTTCGCTACGTCGTTCTGAACGTATCGTCCCCGAACACTCCGGGACTTCGGGACCTGCAAGGCGAAGCGCGGCTGGCGTCGATCCTGACGGCTATCGCGAGAGAGGTTCCGGAACATCCTCCGATTCTGGTGAAAATCTCCCCTGACCTGGCGCCGGAGGCTCTACCCGGCCTGATAGAGACCTGTTTGCAAGGCGGTGTGCGCGGCCTGGTTGTCTCCAATACCACGATTTCGCGGCCTCTCGGTCTGCTATCGCATCATGCCGGGCAGGCAGGTGGGTTATCCGGGAAGCCGCTCTTCCGGCTTTCCACGGCGATGCTTGCCCGCGCGCGTCTGATAGCAGGTGAACAACTGGCGCTGATCGGGGTGGGTGGGGTCGCCACGGGGGAGGACGCGCTGACCAAGCTCCGGGCCGGCGCATCGCTGGTGCAACTCTATACCGCCTTTGCCTATGAGGGACCGGCACTGATCCCACGGCTGAAGTGCGAGCTTTCTCAGGCGCTTCGGGCGGCGGGTTTTGCCGATATCCGAAGTGCGGTAGGCACCGACGCTGAGCGGCTGGCAAGGATTGCATAGTGGAACATCTGCCCGGTTTCGCTCCCTTGGCGGCTCGCTTCGACGGTTTCGTGCTGGACTTATGGGGGGTTATCCATGACGGCGTGCGGGGTTTTCCGCACGCTATCGAATGCCTCGAGCAGCTGCACCGGGGAGGAAAACGAACTCTGCTGGTTTCGAATGCGCCGCGTCCGAACGCTGCGGTTCAGGACCTGATGCGGGGAATGGGCATTCCGGAGACGCTGTATACGGGCGTCCTTACCAGCGGGGAGGCGGTGCGGCGCGCCTTGCGCGATCCGCCTGACGAATGGTGGGCGCGGCTGGGGACGCGCGCCTTTTTGTTGGGGCCCGAACGGGACCGGCCCATACTGGCCGGTCTGCCCTTGGTCCTGGCGGATGGGCCATCGGAGGCGGATTTCGTGCTGAACACGGGTCCGGATGATCACCGCAATCCCGCAGATATCAGGGCCTTCGAGCATGTTCTTAGGGAGTGCAAGAGGCATCGTCTGCCGATGATCTGCGCCAATCCGGACCTGGAGGTGATCCGGGGGGGCGTACGGGTCTTGTGTGCCGGCTCGCTCGCCCTGCGGTACGAAGCCCTGGGCGGCGAGGTGAGGTTACTGGGAAAGCCGGACCCCGCGATATACGATCATGCGTTGGAGCTGTTGGACGTACCCGCGGACCGCGTTCTGGCGGTGGGTGATTCGCTGCGGACTGACGTGGCAGGCGCGGAGGGCGCAGGACTGGCTTCCTGCTGGGTGCTCGGCGGTTTGCACGGAGAAAGCCTGGCGGGGCCGGACGGCGCCTTCGACCTGCAAAAGGCTGAACGCGAGGCGCACCTTGCCCGGTTGAGCCCAATGGCCACCGTGCCGCGGTTCGAATGGTGATCAGACCTCGGCCGTAAGAAGCAGCAGACAGGCGCTGGCGCCGGTCAGGCAGAGCCTTGCCCTGAGATCCTCCAGGAGCAGCGCGTCCTCGACGAAGTCTGCCTCGGCGCCGGAGTGAGAGACGGTGACCTGTATGGAGGCGTCCTGCTCCTGGGAAGTTGCAACCATGAGATTGCCTCCGTCGGGCATGGCTTCCCTGGCATTCAGGAGGAGCTCCAGCAGAACCATCTCCAGCCGGACTGGATCGGCCGGGACGGAGGGCAGGTCGGGGGCAAAATTTGTGGTGATCTGAATGCGCCGGCCGATGGACCCGGAGGCCAGGACGAGCAGATCGGCGATCATGGCGTTGACGTCCACCAAGGCTGAGCCCTCGGACTGACGCCGGGAGAAGGCCAGGAGCCTGGCTGTAGCATCTCCAGCCCGCTGGACAGCGTCGATGGACCTCCGGATCATCCTCCGGAACCGGTCCTGCTCGGGCTGCGGGATACGCTCGACCCGGCGCTCCATCAGCTCAAGGTTGCCGAGAACGGTGGCGAGCAAGTTATTGAAATCATGGGCGACACCACCCGCGAGCCGGCCGGTAAGCTGCCGCCTGCGGGTGGCGTGGGGGGATCTTTTGCTGTCCGGCTTGGCCTGCTCCATGTTCCTATCGAACGTAGACCCGGATCTGGCGGTGTGTCAGCCCGGGATCGGTGGCTGCGCGGAGATGGAGGTTGGCGTCTGGGATTCCATCGCCGGCGATCTGCTGCATGAGGGTGGCCGTTTCGGGCTGGGCGGCGGCGACTGAGGCCGCAGGATCTCCCGTGGACGGGACGACGATCGTGACATCGAAGTTGACGTTGGGATCGCTCTGGCGGGCGGCGGCCACCGCGGAGCGGAGGACGCCGCTATAGGCGGGCACAGGCGTGCCCTGGTCAATGATGACAAGCGGCGTGCGGGGATCCACCCGGTTCTGAGGAGCGGGCTGTACAGCGGCCTGAGGGGTGACGACGGGGTTCTTGGAGGGGGACGGGGCGAAGGTGGTCTGGTCGATCAGCTTGCAGCCACAGAGACCAAGCAAGAGCAGCGGTATAAGGAAGCGGCGGGGAATAAGGGCCATATTGGCCGGCACGCTTGCAGGAAGGCCGTGCCGGGGCAAGATGCCGCGGTTTTCGAGGAGCGAGCGATGGCAACCGGGACGAACCAGCGGATCGACGGCAAGCGGCTCTGGGACAGCCTGATGCTGATGGCGGCGATCGGGGCCACGCCGCGGGGCGGGGTTCGACGCCTGACCCTGACCGAGGTGGATAAGCGCGGGCGGGAACGGTTTCAGGTGATCTGCAAGGCGGCCGGGCTGAAAGTGCGGGTAGATGCTATCGGGAACATGTTCGCCAGGCGGGAGGGGCGTGATCCGCGACGGCTGCCGGTGCTGGTGGGAAGCCATTTGGACAGCCAGCCCTCGGGCGGGAAGTTCGATGGTGTGCTGGGGGTGCTCGGCGGGCTGGAAGTCATCAGATCTTTGAATGACTTAGGAATAATCACTGAGGCTCCGATTGAGCTCGTGAACTGGACAGACGAGGAAGGTAGCCGGTTCGGGCATAGCCTGATGGGCTCCGGGGTGTGGTCCGGGGTTTTCGAGCTGGAGGAGACGTATGGGCTGAAGGATGTTGACGGGGTTGGGGTGAGGGAGGCGCTGGAAGGGATCGGATACCGGGGCGAGGCCGCGGCGAAGGCATTTCCGGCCGATGCTTATTTCGAGCTGCATATAGAGCAGGGGCCGATTTTGGAACGGGAGGGACGGGATATAGGGGTGGCGACGGGGGCTCAGGCTCAGGTTTGGTATGATCTGACGGCGATTGGGCAGGAGAGCCATGCCGGAACGACGCCTCCCTCGGCGCGGAAGGACGCGTTGGTGTGTGCGGCGAGGGTCGTGGAACTGGTGGACCGGATGATGCGGGCCAGGGGCGAGGCCGGGCGCGGCACGGTGGGCCAGATGCTGGTTTTTCCGAATAGCCGGAACGTGATCCCCGGAGAAGTGCGTTTTTCCGCGGAATTCCGCCATCCCGAGGAGGCGGAGCTGGACCGGATCGAGGCTCAGTTCCCTCGGGAGGCGGGGTTCATTGCGCGGGACTGCGGGGTTTCACTGGACGTGAAGCGGCTGTTCCGGATACCTGCCCAGCCCTTCGATCAGGAGTGCGTCGGGCTGGTGCGGCAGTCGGCGGAGAGGCTCGGGTACAAGTGGCGGGAGATTGTTTCGGGGGCGGCGCATGACGCCGTCTATGTGGCCAGGCGGGTGCCGACCGCGATGGTATTCACGCCATGCAAGGACGGGCTGTCGCATAACGAGGCGGAGGACATGAAACCCGAGGAGGCGGAGGCCGGGTGCCAGGTGCTGTTCGAGGCGGTGCTGGCGCGGGCCAACCGGGCGGTGTGAGGAGCGTACCAATCCCCGGTTTTGGGGCTTGGGTTCCGTACGGTTCCCCCGTTTTGGGCGGTGTGTTCCGTACGGTTCCCCCGTTTTCGGCGGCGTGTTCCGTACGGCAGTGGGTTTTCGACGTGGCTGAAGCGTACGGTTCGGGGATTTGGTTCGGGTGAGTAATGACGGAGAGGTCCGGACGCCGCTGCTGACCCGGCGGCGGGTGATGTTCGGGCTGGAGATGGCGGTAAATGTTGCGCTGCCCTGGTGCTTCTATTGGGTAGCGAAGCCGTATGTGGGGGAGGTGCATGCGATCATGGCCTCGGCGGTTCCGCCGATGGCGTGGAGCATCGTGGAATTTATTCGACGCAGAACATTCGATGCGGTTTCGATTTTGGTGCTGGGCGGGATCGGGTTGTCGCTGGTGGGGTTCGCGCTGGGCGGATCGCCTCGGCTGTTGTTGATGCGGGAGTCGCTGATCACCGGGATCATCGGATTGGTGTTTCTGGGGTCGGTGGTGATCGGGCGGCCGTTGATTGAGGTGCTGGCCCGGGCGGCGCTGGCCCGGCAGGCGGCTGTGGAGGGGAAGGCTGAGGAGTGGGAGGAAAGCCCCGGGTTGCGACGGGCTTTTTGTGTCATGACGGCGGTCTGGGGGTGCGGGTTTGTGGCGGAGACGTGCCTGCGGGTCGTGCTGGTGTTCTCGTTGCCGGTGGGCAAGGCGTTGGTGGCTGGTCCGGTGGTTGGGTATTCGGTGATCGGGCTGCTGATGGGGTGGACGTATTTGTATGGGAAGCGGGTGGAGTAGGGTTACGACTTTAGCGGTGATACTCGTTCCGCTGCAGCACGCGAAAGCCGAACCAGCCCCAATATACGCAGTGCCGTTGAATTAACCCTTCATCATTGAGCTCCATCGCCTCGACGAAATCCATTTGCTCGCCGTTGCCGGCATCCCGCGGGTACTCCCAGATCAGGCGCTTGCCATCCGTCAGGTAGCCGGTGCGACGATATTGACGTACTGGGGGCTTTCGCTCCGCCAGCTTTTCAAACAGCGGACGAAGTTCTTCATGTCCGTTGAGCACGCCGCTTTCCGTTCCCAGAAGGTGAGGAACCAGCGGGCTTTCGAAATGGGCGTCAGGCGCATAAAGCGCGAGGAGCGCCGGTGCATCGTTACGGGACAGCGCGGCATCCCATGCGAAATACATTCTCTCCACCGGGGTGCTGCCGGGTCCAGTCTGTGCGGGTTTCGCCACTCGGATCTCCTTAATCAAGTCTCCTGGCGCCTGGTTTGCCGGGGCGCTGCCGGTTCATTCTGCTCGGAGCGCGGCGAGGGCCTCGGGGGTTTCCAATGGGGCTCGCTTTTTTCTTCGACATTGCCTGCGACAGGGCGCGGTAGCCACGAGGTCCCGCGTTGCGCGGATCCGTGGATTCAGGAGATGGGCCGCATCACATAATACCGAGCGGCGAATGCCGCGAACTCATGGACCCTCTCTTGCAACTACGGGCGAGAGCCCGGGCAACTGTTCGGGCGTAGGATGAAGGACGGCGCCGGAGCCATGCTCGACACGGATGGAGATCACCGTGATTGCTTACGGTCGCGGCGCCGCCGCGGCGCGGGCCGAAACCCATGCCGCAACGGGCACTATGGCGCAAAGGCGGGAGGCAAGATTGCTTCGTCGCTGCGTTTCTTGCAACGACAGCCGATAGGTCAGACCGTCCGCCCTTTGGTATAACAGGTCTGTTGTTGCGAGTAGTTACGCGAGCCAGGTTAAGACCGGGCGGAATAAATCCGGTAATGCAGCCGCGTCTTGCGCTCGTTAAAATGCAGGCTGCTCGCCAGCCCAGCTAACTGCTCTACCAACCCGGATACTGAGCTGCGGCAGTATCAAGATCGAGCGTGCCGTTTGCAACGCCATCAAGATCATCGGCGAGCTGGGTAATTTCTTGCGTAAGTTCCAAGGTTGCAAGCCAGTGGGGTGGCAGGGCGTCGTAGCCGTGCAAGGCACCGAGCAGGTTGCCGGTGATGGCGGCGGTGCTGTCGGTATCGCCGGAGTGGTTGGCGGCGAGAATGATGCCCTCGCGGAAGCTGGGCGGTGCCGAAGCGCAGCAGATTGCGATGGCAAGTGCTTCCTCGGCGATCCAGCCGCCGCCGAGGGTTTCGATTTTTTCGGCGGTAAGTGAAGTTTGGGTGGCCAGGGCGCGAGCGGCGGCGATGGCCTCCACGGTTTCCTGGCAGTGCATTCGCTGATGCAGTTGGCGATCGGCGGCGTCCAGCGCCGCTTGCATGGTTTCTCCGCGAACCAACGCAGCGATCGCGACCGCGAGGTAGCCTGCGGTAAGAAATCCTGTGGGATGACCATGCGTGAGCACGGCGAGGTCGGCGGCGAGGCTGAAGACCGCATCGTCGTTGCCGATGATACGGGCAAGCAGGCCGACGGGTGCGACGCGCATGACGCCGCCGCAACCTTTGCTGTTGTTTTGCGCCACGGGCGGGGAGTTGAAACCCTGTGCGGCGCGAACCGCACTGAGGCAGGTGTTTCCCGGTGCGCGCCGGCTGTGCAGTTCGCGTAAGCTGAAAAGCCAGCCATCGGTGCCGATTTTAATATCGGGATCGTGCGGACGCAGGCCCTGTGTGAGCAGCCAACGAAGATAGGCATGGTGAACCACGCCTTGAATGCCGCAGATGCCGCGTTTGTGCATTCGCACTCGGGCGCGAAGTAGTCCCTCGGCGGTGAAGAGGGTCATTTGCGTATCATCGGTGATGGCGCCGAGCTTGCCATAGGCGGGAGCGAAATCGCTGATACCGGCAGGGCCGAAGGCAAGGCGGATTTCCGAGAGGGAGAGGAACTCGACGGGCGCACCGAGCGCATCGCCGATTGCTCCGCCGAGCAAACAGCCGCGGACGCGGCTTAGGGTGGTCAGGAGCGGGTGACCTGTTTCCGAGCAGGTCACAGGTTCGCCTCATCGTATTTGCTGATTGCATTGATGAAGCGCTGCATGATGGGCGGGCATTCTCCGAGGCGATCACGGACATCCTGAATTCGGAGCGGTTTGCCTTTCCGGTGTGGTGTCCAGGCAGTGCCGGAGGGCATCGTGTGTACGTCGCAATTGAAGGCGTTCGCCAGTTCCTCGACATATTTGTGGGCGATTTCCGGCGGGACGTGATTTGACGCAAGATCGGTCCACAACGCGCCGTACGGCATGACGTAGCCGAGATTGACGGGCCTGGTACCGGACGGCCGCTCCCATTTCAGGTTCAGCGAGGCCCGGAAATCCGGGGAAACGCCGATTGGTTCGATATTGTGGATGAATGACTCGAGCGGCGGACGCAGGCCTGGTGCTTTGGATTCCAGGGCGCGCCAGAATGTTTCGGAGCTGAGGCTTTCGGTCTGGTCGGCTTCCAGAACCAATGGCGCGGCTTGACCTGTTGTGACGATATCGAACACGCGACGTTTGATCGTTTCAGTCTTTGCCAGCACGCGGGGGCAAATCAGCAAATCGTTGGCTTGAGGCATTCTGAATACGGCAAGTTCGATGAGCGCCAGGGTGAAATGAAATCGGCCATAGAGATCGAGTCCGGCGAACAGCGATTCCGCCTCGGTGCGGATGCCATCGCCCACGATCAGCAGCAAGGCGCTGCCGCGCCGGAGGTTGCGCACGACGCTGTCATGGAAGTGTTTTTCGGCAAGTTTATCAGGTGCAGGAATAGCAGAGTATAGGGACGTTGGCTTGCTCGCGGGCGCGAGCGTGCCCTTGAGCGCGGCTTGTTCGAAAGCGTCGTAGCTCATTCCAAAGATGGCCACAGCGTAGTCGAGGATTTGGGCAAGAACCGCCCGGCGGGCTTCGGGGTTGCGAAACAGCTTCGTCTCGACGATCGCGATGTCGCCGGATGGCGACATCAAGAGATTATCAATGTAGCCGTGGTTTGTGGGCATCTCCCGGCAGATCGAATAAAATGGCCCGAGCGCGGGCTCGATATCGGAGATCGGCAGACAGGCGGGGTGCTGGTGTATATGGTTCTGCAGCCAGGCTTCATCGAAAGCGCCGTGACCCTCAGAGGTGAGGGGGACAGGTTCAAGCAGCTGGCTGCTGCCGTTTTGGATCAGGATCGGGGTGCCACTCATAAGGGGCAGATTTCTATCGGTGATGCAGAACAATATCAAGCTCGATTTGATCGGGCCTGGCGGGCGCAAAGACCCTGGCCGGCGCTGAGGCAACCTGGTGTGGCGTTCGGGATTGCTTCGACCGCTACGGGGTCTCGCGATAACAGTGCTGTTTCCCGGTTTGCTCCGGCGCTGTGCGGTTGACGATGACAGTTACACGTGACGGCTATTTCGTGCGCATGATGATCCAGGTGGTGATGTCCCATGCATTGCGGATGCCGGCGGCGAGGAGCAGGCCCATGGACGCGGCGAGAAGATCGCAGCCGGAATCAAGGCCGCGGATAAGCATGGCGCCGGCGGCCAGCATCACGGCGTAGCCGACGGCCGGTATCGCCGCGTACCACACGCGGTCGGAGAGATCGAGCGTGCTGACGAGATGGCTGCGGACCAAGGTGCGGCAGACCAGCGCCGCATAGATTGCGCCGAAGATCCCGGTGCCCGTTATCAAGGCGCCCAGCAGATGCCAGTCGCCGACCGGAGCCACCGCAATCAGCGAAGCGGCGAGAACGGAGCAGAAGTGGACGACACTAGGAGAGAGGAAGACGCGCAGGGGAGCCTGGCGCTCCAGGGTGAAGACGCTGGCGCCGACTGAGGCAGCCACGAACAAAAGCCCGATGAGCGTGGCGGAGGCGGTGCCGAGCAGGAGCGCGAAGTCGTGCCAGGCGGCGAACGGGTCAGGGGGGTTCAGGGTGGTCTCTCGCGATGATGTAGGGAAGAACCGCTTGCGATATACGGTCCCGCCATGCCGCAGCAAGGCTGCGCCGCGACAGCGAGGGGGACCGCCTGGATCGCCACGGCCCGCTGCGCGGACCTCGCGATGACGGCACGGGGCAATTGGGGCAGGACACGGCGCTGATGACTTGCGGCTGGTCTTCGTATAACCAGCGCCGATGGCCGCCTTAAGCGTACGCGATATCCGCAAGCAATTTGGTCAGCTCGATGTCCTGAAGGGGATCGAGCTGGACATCGAGAGCGGCGAGTTCACCGTTCTGGTTGGGCCGTCGGGCTGCGGCAAATCCACGCTGCTGAATATCATCGCCGGGCTCGAGAAGGCCTCGTCCGGCAGGATCGAGATCGGCGGGCGGGTGATGAACGATGTTCCACCGAAGGACCGGAACATCGCGATGGTGTTTCAATCCTATGCGCTGTATCCGTCGATGACGGTAAGGCAGAACATCACGTTCGGCATGGAGTGCCGGCGCGTCCCGCGGCGAGAGCAGGCGGAGGCGGTCGAGCGGGTTGCAAGATTGTTGCAGATAGAAGGATTGCTGGACCGTCGGCCGGGGCAGCTTTCCGGAGGGCAGCGGCAGCGCGTGGCGATGGGAAGGGCGCTGGTGCGGGATCCGCTGTTGTTCCTGTTCGACGAGCCGCTGTCGAATCTGGATGCGAAATTGCGGGTGGAAATGCGGATGGAGATCAAGGAGCTGCATCAGCGGATACGCTCGACGATTGTTTATGTGACGCATGATCAGGTGGAGGCGATGACGATGGCGAGCCGCATCGCCGTGATGCATCTGGGTGAGGTGCAGCAATTCGCCGATCCGGACACGATTTATAACCGTCCTGCCAATCTGTTTGTGGCAGGGTTCATGGGTTCGCCGCCGATGAACACGATGGGCGCGCGTATTGTCACGAATGACGACGGACCAGTGGCGGTTATTGGCGCCGGCCGACCGGACGAAATCCGGTTGCCGTTGCCGGCTCCGACGGACGCGAAGCTGCGCGACCAGGAGGTGGTGCTGGGCATCCGGCCGGAAGCAATAGGCGAGGAGTACCGCCGGTTCGGCGATGATCCGCGATCCGGCATCCAGGTTGATGCGCCGGTGGAGATGACCGAGCCGATGGGGGCCGAAACCGTGGTGGTGCTGCGCCTGGCGGGCGAGCGCGTGCTGGGGCGGATTGCGCCCGACGTGCGGTTGACACCGGGCGCGAGCGCACGGTTTTCGCTGGACGCACGTAAACTTTGTCTGTTCGACAAGGTGACGGAGCGTCTTATCGCATGATCTTTCCGGTTTATCCTGACCTTCGCGGCCGCACGGTCATCATAACGCGGCGAACGATCAGCGGTAGCGGTTTGAAGACGTTACAGGCGAGCAGTTCGACTGGATGATGGCGGTGAATTTTCGTCACGTCTATTTCGCGGCGCAGGCGGTGCTGCCACAGATGCGGGAAGTGGGGCGGGGCTCGATCATCAACATGAGCTCGGTGGCGTGGATGGCGGGCGGCCCCAGCATGCAGGCCTATTCGGCGGCGAAGGCGGCGATCGTGGGATTTACCAACTCGCTGGCGCGGGACGTGGGGCGGGATCGTATCCGGGTAAATGCGATTGCTCCGGGGATGGTGATCACCGAGCGGCAGCGGCGGTTGTGGTATCCGGATGAAGCACGCATCGAGGAGATGCGGTCCCGGCAATCACTGCCGGATGCGATCGAGCCGGAGGATATTGCACAAGCTGGGTTGTTTTTGGCGTCGGATGCGAGCAGGGCGATTACCAAGCAGTGCATCGTGGTGAATGCGGGGTCGCGGTAGGAGCCCTCCGCTTCCGTTACAGGCGTGGCTGCGCCACGATTTCGCGGCTGATTTTGCGCGTCTGCCAGCGCCCGTCCGACAGGCTGCCGAGGAATTTGCCGTTCTCCACCGTGATTTTTCCACGCAGCATGGTGAGGCACGGCCAGGCGAGCGCCTGCCATCCTTCCCAGGGCGTGTAATCGGTTTCGTGCAGATCGGCGGCGCGGATCACCCGCTTATTGGTAGGGTCAAGGACGCAGATATCGGCATCCGATCCCGGCGCGATCGCGCCTTTACGCGGATACAGTCCCATGATCTTTGCCGCGTTGGTGGAGACCAGGTCAACGAAGCGGGATAAGGCGTAGCCGCGCCGCCCGACCATTTCGGAATACATCAACGCCACTCGCGGCTCGACGCCCGCGTTGCCGCCGGTGGTATCGTCGATCCGCACGCCCTGGATTTTTTGCTTCAAGGTGCAGCAGATTTCGTCCGTTGCGACGCAGCTGATGGATCCGTCGAGGGTGCCGGCCCACAGCGCCGCCTGATCCTCGCGTGATTTCAGCGAAGGGTAGGTGTGATAGATCTGCCCGTTCGGGCGGCGGTAGTCCTCGTTGTTGTAGAGCATGTACTGGTGGAGGGACTCACCGTAAATGGGAACGCCCCGGGCTCGCGCCTCTCGTATCGCGGAGATCCCGCTGGCCGCCGAGGTATGCATCATGTAAAGCGCGGCGCCGACCTTCTCGGCCAAGCGGATGATGCGGCGGAAGGAGATATCTTCCGAAAGTGTGTTATGGACCTCGGCCATGTTCTCGAAGCCGGTCCGGCCTTCGCGGATCAGCTTGCCGTACATGTGCATAACGATGTCGTTGTCCTCGGAGTGGATCACGCCGAGGCCGCCCTGCGACGCGAGGACCTGGAACACTTCCCAGATATCGCCGAAATCGACCATACGGCCTTTGCGGGACGGGGTAATGTCGGTGGTAAATATCTTTACGGTGGGAAAGCCGGCCTGGATCGCCTCGGCGAGCTGGGCGAACAGATCGGGCTTCAGCGCGCCTTCGACCATAAGGTGCTGCGCATAGTCGCAGGCGCAATGACCCTTCCAGTCCTGTTCCCGTTCCGTGATGGCGGTCTGCACATTGGCGCCGAGGCAGACCCGGGTGAAGTCGATGATCGTGGTTGTTCCGCCATGCAGCGCAGCGCGGCCAACAATGTCGGGCGGATCAGTCAGTCCTGCGGTTCCGTCCGGGTTCGGGAGAAACCACTTGCAGTGAACGTGCGGATCGATGCCGCCGGGTATGACAATCTTGCCTTTGGCGTCGATCACGCGGGTGGCTTCGGGCAGGCTGATCGCGCCAGGCGCGGTGACGGCGACGATGCGCTCGCCGGCGACGGCGATGTCGTAAGGGCCGGTTCCCTGGGGAGTGACGACCGTGTCGCCACGCAGGAGCAGGTCAATCATGGCGTTAGATGCCTCCTTTTGGGGAGGTTCGCCGGGGAGGCGGGTGTTGGCAAGCGCCATCGGGGGCAGTCGCTTCGGTTGTGGGGCTTGTCGATCCGAAGCGGCTTACTTGGCGATGCTGACACCCTGCAGCCGGATGAGGCCGTCGGGCACCTGCACGAAGCCGCTCACTTCCTTTCGCATGCCGACGATATTTTTCGGTGCCCATAGATAGATCAGCGGCATGTCAGCACGCTCCTGTAGCCAGACTTTGTGATAATCGGCCTTGCGCTGCGCCAGGTCGGTAATCAGGCGGGCGTCATCCAGCAGCTTGTCGACGTCGGGGTTGGAGTAGTGCCCGTAGTTGAACGTGCCGGTTGTGTGCAGGAACTGCCACATATTCCCATCCGGATCGGAGCGTCCCGACCAGCCGATCATATACGCCTCGAACTGGCCCGCGTAACCGGCCTGAAGCGAAGATGCGAACTCCATCGTTTTCAGTTTCACGTCGAAGCCGGCTTCAGCGGCCATCGCCTGCACCACCTGTCCGGCTTGCTGAAGATCGGTGTTATTCTGGACGGTCAGCGTGACGGGAACAGGCAGTGTGGCGCCGGCCTGCTTTAACAGCTCCTTCGCCTTTGCCACATCCCGGGGCGGAGGCTGAATTGAACTCGTCGTAGTAAGGCGAGCTCGGTGGATTGGCCTGCGCGGTCGGCGAGAACATCCCGTTATAGACCACCTTGATCAGGGCGGTACGGTCAATTGCCAACTCGAAGGCGCGGCGCACGAGCGCGTTCTGGCCGATCGCGGCTTTAAATTCAGGGCCATTATCGGTGTTGATCGTGATGCCTTCGTACATCGACGAATCACCGATGGCGAGCTTCAGCTTTGGATCCTTTTGTACAGCGGGAACGTCGGTCGGCAGGATCTGTTCCACGAGATCGAGCGCGCCGGCCTGCAGATTGGCCAGGCGAACGGCGGCATTCGGGTTCGGCAGGTACACGACGCGGTCGAGATGGATGGCGCCAGCGTTCCAGTAATCGGGGAATTTCTCCAGCACGATACGGTCCTGCTGCACACGTTCAACAAATTTGAATGGTCCGGAGCAGACGGGGGCCAGGCCGAATTTCTCCTGCTGCTTCTCCACAACTTTCGGCGGCAGGATCATCCCGGCGCGATCGGTGAATTGCGCAATCAACGGCGATGAGGGCGCCTTCAGATTGAGTTCCACAGTAAGCGGATCGATCACCTGGATGGCGCTGATCGCGTTCACCTCTCCCTTGCGCATGCTGCCCTTGGCGTTGAGTTCGCGCATCAGGGTGAAACGCACGGCTTCGGCATCGACTGGCTCGCCGTCATGGAACTTCACGTTGGGACGCAGATGCAGGATGAGGTGAGTCGGATCCTTGTATTCGTAACCGGTCGCGAGCTGCGGCACGATCTGCAGGGTGGGGGAGATATCGAACAGTTTGTCGCACAGACCGGCATATACGATCCGCCCCACATAGCTGGAGCCGAGGGTGGGATCGAGGAGATCAGGGTCCTCCCGCAGGCCGATCCGAAGCGTCTGCTCCTGCGCCAGCGCGGGGACGGCGAGCGTTACCGCAAGGCAAACCGCGGCAAGGATGCGATGCACGTGTGCCTCCCTTGGATTTTGCGGCGATTATTGCGCCTGTGATGGGTGGGGTCCAGGGGTTCCGTCCATTTTGGGGCGCTTACGTGCAGCATGCTCGAGGATGGTTGGCCGGTGCCGGCGTGGGAGAAGTTAATTTAACACGGAGGGCGCGGAGGGTGTCACGGAGGACACCGGGGTTCATTTTAAGATGGATCACGTGACGGCGTGGCGGACAGCATATTGCGGTGCACGCCATGCCCCGGTGGCCATGATGTCGCGCAGGACGGCGGCGGCATCCCAGAGATCGGTATAGCGGATGTATAGTGGTGCGATGCCGAAGCGCAGGATGTCGGGGGCGCGGAAATCGCCGATAACGCCGTGGTTGATCAGCGCCTGCATGATCGCAAAGGCGTCCGGATGGGCGAGGCAGATCTGGCTGCCGCGCCGTTCGGGTTCCAGGGGCGTGACGAGCCTGAAGGTGCCGGCGCCACATTGCTCAGCGAACAACCGTGCCAGAAGCTTGGTCTGGTGCAACGACTTTGCGCGCACGATCTCCATGGGCGCCTGCAACGCGATATCGATACCCGCATCAAGGGCAGCGAGGCTCAGGATCGGCGGTGTTCCAACGGTCGCCTGGGCGATGCCTTGCGCCGGCCGGTAGTTCTGTTCGAAGGCGAAGGGCGCGGCATGACCGAGCCAACCCGTGATCGGCATACGGACGGATTCGAGCAGGCGCGGGGCGATGTAGAGGAAGGCGGGCGCGCCGGGGCCGCCGTTGAGATACTTGTATCCGCAACCAACCGCCATATCGGCATCGCAGGCAGTAAGATCGACGGGAACTGCGCCGGCCGAGTGCGCCAAATCCCACAACGCCAGCGCGCCCCGTGCGTGCGCGGCCGCTGTCAGCGCCGCCATGTCGTGCATCGCGCCGGTGCGGTAATTGACATGCGTCAGCATCACGACGGCGGTATCGTCGTCGATGGAGTGCACTATCTCCTCGGGCGCACTGAGGCGCAGGCGGTGGCAGCGATCGAGAAAGCGCGTGATGCCTTCGGCAATGTAGAGATCGGTGGGGAAGTTTGATGCTTCCGAAATTATGGTGCGCCGGTCAGGACGCAGCGCGAGGGCCGCGCCGAGCAGTTTGAAGAGATTGACCGAAGTGGAATCGCCCACGGAGACCGTGTCGGGTGCGGCGCCGATCAGCTTGGCGATTTTGCCGGCGACGGACGCGGCCAGATCGATCCAGCCCGCGGTGTTCCAGCTTCGGATAAGGCCGGTGCCCCATTCGCGCGCGACGACATCAGCGATGCGGGCGGCGACGCCACGTGGCGGCGGACCGAGCGAGTTGCCGTCGAGGTAGATGACGCCCTCCGGGAGGGAGAAGCTTTCCCGCATGGGAGCAAGCCGGTCTGATTGATCGAGAAGCTGCAGCGCCTCGCGGGTGACCGCCGTCATCGGGGGGCGGCCGACGCGATCCGCTCCACTCCGCCCATGTAAGGCCACAGTACTTCCGGCACCAGGATTGAGCCATCGGGCTGCTGGTGGTTTTCCATCACCGCGATCAGCGCACGCCCGAGGGCGACGCCGGAGCCGTTCAGGGTGTGCACATAGGCAGAGACTCTTGCCTTCTGCCGGACGGAAGCGCGCGTTCATGCGGCGAGCCTGGAAATCGCGGCAATTGGAGCAGGAGGAGATTTCGCGCCAGAGCTGCTGGCCGGGGAGCCAGACCTCGAGATCGAAGGTTCTGGCAGCGCCGAAACCGGTATCGCCGGAGGAGAGCACGACGCGGCGGAATGGTAGTTTCAAAGTGCGCAGAACCGTCTCGGCGCAGCCTGTCATCCGCTCCTGCTCTTCCTCGCTGCGGTCCGGGTGGGTGACCGAGACCATCTCGACCTTCCAGAACTGATGCTGGCGCAGCATGCCGCGCGTGTCGCGGCCGGCGGCGCCGGCTTCGCTGCGGAAGCAGGGCGTGAGGGCGGTCAGGCGCAGCGGGAGGTCCTTTTCGGGGATGATTTCGTCCATGGCCAGCGCGGTAAGCGGCACCTCGGCCGTTGGGATCAGCCAGCGGCCGTCGGTGGTTCGGAACATCGTGTCGCCGAATTTCGGCAGCTTGTCGGTTCCGTAGGCGGTGGCATCGTTGACCAGGAGCGGGACCGAGACCTCGCTATAGCCATGCTCGCGGGTGTGCAGGTCGATCATGAACTGGCCCAGCGCACGCTCCAGGCGGGCAAGCTGGCCGCGGAGGATTGTAAATCGGGTCCCGGCCAGTTTGGCGGCCGCGGCGAAATCCATCATGCCCAGCGCCTCGCCGAGCTCGAAATGCTGCTTCGGCTGGAATCCCAGATCGCGGGGGTCGCCGTGCTGGGCCAGCACTACATTGGCGCTTTCATCGGCGCCATCGGGCACGTCGGGGTCGAGCCGGTTGGGGAGGACCTCCAGGAGTTGCCTGATGGCCTGATCGAGTGCAGCGGCCTGCGGTTCGAGCGCCTCGGTTTCGCTCCGCAGTGCGGTGGCTTCGGCTTCGAGCGCAGCGGAGTTGGTGCCGGAGCGCTTTTTCGCGCCGATCTCCCTGGCCAGGGCATTGCGACGCGCCTGGAGCTCCTGCAGGCGGGTCTGCACGGCGCGGCGTTCGTTGTCGCGGGCAAGAATGTCCGGCGTGACCGGGGCGAGACCCCGACGGGCCATCGCGGCGTCGAAGGCGGCGGGGTCGGCGCGGATGGAGCGAATGTCGTGCATGGTGCGGTCGGGTACGGTTTTGGCACATCGGGTGCTGGCGCGGAATGGGGCTGTCGCGATGGGCTCAAGGGGTTATTCGCTGAGCCCCGGGGGTAATGTCGGTTGATCCAAAGTCGTCGCCGACGAACAGCAGCGGTATATCGCGCGCAGCGGCCAAGGCGGACGAAACCGCGTCGCCAAAATTCAGCGATCCACCATCCCCATGCCTCGATCGAAACGGATGCGGGCCGAGAGCGCGAGCCGTACCTGGCGAGTCTGGACACTGCAATGGAACGGGCGCGTGGCGAGTGGATACACTCGATTCAACCCGCAACCTGGACAACGGACCCCGTTCGGCCGCCGCCGGGCGGCCAGATACGCTTTGCAGGCATCATCATTCGGGAACACCCGCTTCCACTCTTGAAGCGTCATTTGCGAGGTGAGCCGAGACCTGCTCATGGAAGGACCAAGCCTTAAATCAGCGGTCCGGAGCAGGGGCTACGACCTATCCGTTAATAGCCAGATTTTCGCCGAAATTTGGGTATCAATCGACACCAGAAACTGACAACGATGCTCCCTCACGGCCAGAAGGAAAACGGCGTCAGATCGCCACTAATCGCGACCCTCGGGTCGGCCCGAGGGCATGGGCCGGCCATGACGGGGTGGGCGGGGAGTCATTTCATGCCCAGTGGTCAGCGAAGCCGGTCGGGACTAAAACCCAACAAAAGACGCCTTCGGTCCGCTGAGTCCAAAGTTGAACAGGCTTGCAGTCCAGTTTCTTTCGCTGCTGCTCATGGCTTCGAGCGTGATCACGCGCGCCGAAGCGCCCCCTGTCGTCCTGCCAGTCACCCCAGTCGCCGGCCTCTCCGTTTCGGTGTCTATCGGCGGCGGCCCCGAACGGCTCGCGCAGGTCGACACCGGCTCGGTCGGTCTCGTCGTCTGGCGGGGTGCGATCGGCGCCGACGCGGTCGCGGCAGGTCCCGGCGTCCGCGAGTACAACAGCAGCGGCCGTATCTTCCGCGGCACGTATTTCCTGACGAGGATCGCATTCCGCACGTCAGACGGAACAGTCGGGACGGCGCGGCTCCGTGTTCTCGGAGTCGAGCGGCAGGACTGCGATCCAGCCAAACCCTCCTGCCGACGGCAGGACGCGGCGTCACTCGAACACGTCGGTGTCCTAGGCGTCGGCTTCGACCGGCCACCGTACACGGCGGACGATCGGCTCGACCAATCGGACAATCCCTTCCTGAACCTCGAAGCCATGCGCGGCGGCACGATGCCGAGACGTTATGTGCTCACCACGAGCACTATCCTGCTCGGTGGAAAGGCCACGCTGCCAAAAGGGTTTCATACGCTCTCTCTCGCGATCAGCACCCGGGGCCATGGTGGCGCCCCGAATGACTGGCGCCGGCCTTCGGGCTGCTACAGCCTGAGCTCGCCCGACAACCAGCATTTCGGCCCTGTCTGCACGAAGCTGCTCGTCGATACCGGACTTCCCGAAATGATCCTGACGCTGCCGCGGCAGAGGCGTCCGGGGGCTTTTCTCTGCGATGCGCAATGCCCGGACGGCATACGCGTCGCACTCCGCGCCGGCAACGCGCTCGACTGGGACTTCACCACCGGCGACCAGAGCGCGCCGGGCTATGTCCGGTGGGGACTGAACGGGAGCACGACGCAGATCAATACGGGACGCGAATTGCTCACGCGCTATGATTATCTGTACGATGCCGACCGCGGCGGCGTCGGCTTCCGTCTCATTGCGCACTAGTTGTCCTCGCTACGGAGGTTGTCCCTCCGGGGGTCGGGTGAGAGGCTGTGGTTGCCACACTCGCAATCCCTGCCCGGAGCCTCCGGATGGACATCCATGAGAATGCGCGCACAACGCCGCGGAGTTGAATGCTGATGGTGCAGCGCCTGGCGAACGGCTGGACCGTCGAGGCGGTCGCAGCGGCGCATGGCGTGACAGCCCGAACGGTCCGCAAATGGCGCCACCGCTTCGCCCTCGAGCGTGAGGCGGGCCTCTCCGACCGTTCGTCGCGGCCACACCGCAGTCCGACCCGGCTCGGTGAGCCAGCCGAAAGCGAGGTCCTCTGCCTGCGGCGGCAGCGCCTGACCGGGCCGGTGGTCGCGCGCCGCCTCGGCCGCCCGGTCTCGACCGTGGGTGTCGTGCTGCGCCGGCACGGCCTCGGCCGGCTGCGCGCCCTCGATCCGCGCCCGCCAGTGATCCGCCACCAGCGCGACCGCCCTGGCGAAGTGGTCCACATCGATATCAAGAGGCTCGGCCGCATCGACGGCGTCGGTCACCGCATCACCGGCGACCGCACTGGACAGAGCAACAGCGCGGCACAGGCTGGGAGTATCTGCACGTCGCGGTCGATGACGCGAGCGGGCTTGCCCACACCGAGCTGCTGGCGAGCGAGTGCAAGGAAAGCGCGGTCGCTTTCACCGCTCGCACCATCACTGGCACGGCGACCTGATGCGGTCCTTCCGATCGTCTGCATGCTCCTCGATAGCGGCGTGCATCGCGTCGGGTGCAGGTCCGGGTCGTCATGCCAGAGGTCGGCACGGAGCGCCGGGGCCGATTCAAGCACAAGCGCAAGCGCACGACGGGGCAGGCTGCGCGCGATCACGTCCAAGGTCTGGATATCGATCAGTGCTTCGGGCTCCGCATACGAAGCTTGGAAATGAGGCGGCGAATGATCCTGACAGAACTTTCGAACTACGATGCCCCATAGAGAAACTATTGCAGTCCACTGTCGACACGTCCGTGCGTAAGCGGGTCGGGGATTGCTTCGTCCAGCCGCTTTCGCTGGACGAAAACGGCTGTTCCTCGCAATGACACTACAGCCGCGCCAGATAGTTTAGGGTCCTCCTGCCCTCAGGCCGCCTTCCCCCGCACAGAAACACGACACCTCCACCGGCAAATCCGCCCGAGCGGCAGCGAATTTGACGCGCTGGCGGATCACCGCGGCCTCCGCCGTCTCGCCGCGCCGCTCGAGGCAATCAAGCAGCCCACGCAAGGCCCACAGATTGTCCGGGTGAATTTGCGCCCGAGGCAGCACGCCGCCGAGACCGAGATCCTCGCGATAAACCACCTCGGCCTCGGCCGCGCGGCCCTGCTCCAGCAGCAGCGCGCCAAGCGCGTGGCGGATCGGCTGCATCCAGCCCCAGGGCTCGTCGTAAGGCAGGTCATCCTCGAGCGCGATTGCGGCGCGGAGGCGCGCAAAGGCTGCGTCATGCTCGCCACGGCGGTACGCGATTTCGCCTTCCAGCATCTGCTCGGCAATGGCCAGAAGCTGCAGGCAGGGCACGTTGTGGATATACCGCAACTCGGGCACGCGTTTCGCGGCTTCACGGAACAGCGCCTGCTCGGCCTCCGCCGCAGCCGCCTCGCCCAGCGCGGCATGTGCCACGCCCTTGGCGTAGTGAATCATCGTCACGGTGTTGCAGTAGAGGTCGCGGTCGGCCGGCACATCCTGCGCGATGATCTCACGCCATTTACCGAAGCGAACGAGGACGTGCTGCCTGATGGAAACGTAACCTTCGAAGAAGTCTGCCATGGGCGGCGAAGGAATGCGCAGAAACGCCTCGGGCATCGTCTCGATCAGCTCGCCGACGGCGGCGATGGCGGGTGCGTACTGGCCGAGGAACATGGCCCCGTAGGCGGCGAAGTGGTAATTATGGATGCGGTAGCCAGAGTAGAAATTCATCGGCCCGGCGCGGTCGTAGAACTTGCGGTCTGCGGTGATCGCCTTCTGGTTCCAGTGCATCGCGTCACGGTAGTGGCCGCATTGAATGTCGATGTGGGTCGGCATGTGCACCAGGTGCCCCATATCGGGGCTGATCTCGCGCATCCGGTCACCGGTTACCAGCGCAACCTCCGGATGCGGCGACATCTCCATCAAATGGACATGGAGGTGCAGAAGGCCGGGATGGTTCATCGCGCCGGACAGATCGCGGAAGGCGAACTCGAGCACCTCGCGCGCCTCAAGCGTGCCGGCGCCGGGCGCGGGCTCGCCGGTTCGCTGGTCCCACATGCGCCAGGGCGTGCGGTTGAGGATCGCTTCGACGAAGATGGCGCGCAGGTCGAGATCGTCGGGATGCGCCTGGTGGGCGAGGCGCATCGCATCGGCGAAGGCGTCGTTCCAGGGGCCCTGCTCCTCGATCGGGTCGCGCTGTGGATAGCGGGCGGGCAGCGCCCCGATCACCGCGCGTTCCGGCGCGCTGACACCATCGGCTAACGTGAGGGCGGCGCGGGCGGAATCGTAAGCGCGCGCGAGTGCCGCGGCCTTGCCGGCGGGATCCATCAATTCCCAGGGGAAGTTGTAGTTGGGCCCGGCTGCGTAGGCGATGCCCCAATGGGCCATGGCGCAGCGCGGGTCAGCCTCCAGCGCCTTTTCGAAGCAGACGAGTGCCTCCTCGTGGTGGTAGCCGAAGCACCAGTTGAGGCCGCGGTCGAACCAGCGCTGGGCGTCTGCCGAGGCCGTGGTCACCGTCCGGGAATAGGGGCCGAGGTCATAGGGATAATCCATGTCGCGCCTCCTGTGCCGCTTTCCTTGTCCCGGCCCTGCTCGTGAAAGGAGCCCTGCCGAGCATGCTACAGATTTGTTGACGGCTCCGCCCCTCTGATCCAGCCTTCCGGCTGGAACATGGAGGCGATAGTGGCTGGTGAATACACAATCGGTGATCTGGTCGCGGAGTTCCTGTCGGCCTGCGGCGTGGCCACCGCTTTTGGGATCGCCTCCGTCCATAACATCCCGATGCTGGACGCCATCGGACGGCGGAACACAATCCGCTTCATTATGGCACGTGGCGAGCTCGGTGGGGCGCACATGGCGGACGGTTACGCCCGCGCCTCGGGCGGGCTTGGCGTGATCATCTCCTCGACTGGCCCAGGTGCCGCGAATGCCGTCGGCGGACTGATCGAAGCCCGCTTTGCCGGCTCTCCCGTCCTGCATATTACCGGACAAACTGCGACCAAATATGCAGATCGGGGCATGGGAACGGTTCATGACGCATACAATCAGCTCGGCATGTTGCGATCGGTCTCGAAATCGGCCTATCGGGTGCGGTCAGCTCAGCAGGCATTGGGCATACTTACCCGGTCCGCCGCCGAGGCGCTAACGCCCCCGATGGGGCCGGTCAGCGTGGAAGTGCCCATCGATATTCAACGCGCCCCGATCGACCGCCCGGCCCTGCTCGACGGGTTTGCCCTTCCGGTTCCGCCGCCCCGCGCGCCCGACAGTGCCGAACTGAATGAGCTTGCGGCGCGCGTTCAACTCGCGAGACGTCCGATGCTCTGGGTTGGCTCGGGCGCCCGCCACGCTTCGGCCGAAGTTCGGAAACTGCTGAATCTGGGTTTCGTCATGGTGAACAGCCTGCAGGGGCGGGGCATCATCCCGGAAGACGATCCGCGGAGCCTCGGCGGCCTGCACGGCAACGGCATACAGATGACACAGGACTTCTACCAGACCGTGGACCTGATGCTGGTCGTCGGGGCGCGAATCCGCGGGCACGAAAGCGCCGACTTTTCCATCAGAACTCCCCGCAAATCTGATCCAGATTGATGTCGACCCATCGGCTAATGGCCGCACATACCCCAGCCAGTGACTTTGTCTGTGGTGACGCAAAGCTTGCGCTCTCCGGTTTGCTGTCGCGGATCGACGGCCGCCTCAGCGTCGCGCCTTCTTTTCAGAAAGAATTTCGTGACCTGAAAGCGGCCGCCACGTCCGAGTATCTCGGGACTTTGGGAGTTTACGGAAGCTTCCCCGCTCAGCTCCGCAACGCCCTGCCGGACGATGCGATCTGGGCGCGCGATGTGACGCAGAACAACACGACCTGGGGCAACCGGGTCTTCCCGCTTTACGACCCCCGCCAGAATATCTATCCGGTGGGTGCCGGAATCGGGCAGGGCTTGTCACTCGCGATCGGCGCGGCGGCCGCTGCCAACGGCCGCAAAACAGTCTGCATGACCGGCGACGGCGGCTTCTTCCTGAACGTCGGCGAACTTTGGACCGCCGTACAAGAAAAACTCGACCTGGCCGTTATCGTGATGAACGACCGCGGCTACGGCGTCATCAAGCGTATCCAGGACGCCACGCAGCAGGGGCGGCGCTTCTTCGCCGATCTGCAAGGCCCGCCCTTGGAAGGATTGGCGCAGCTCGCGGATATTCCATTCTTCCGGGTAGAGAATGCCGCGGAACTAGGAAATACGGTCGCCCGCGCATTGTCGGCCAATGGACCGAGTCTGATCGAGGTGGACATGCAAAAGGTCGGCGAATTCCCCGCTTACTTTCCGTTCAACCGCCGCTGACGGCGATCACACCCCGCCCCAGACCTCCCGCGCCACCTCAACGCACAGTCGCAGCTTGGCCCATTGCTGTTCCTCGCTGAGCAGATTGCCTTCCTCTGTGGAAGCGAAACCGCATTGCGGACTGAGCGCCAGTTGTTCCAGCGGCAGATATTTTGAAGCCGCCTCTATCCGCCGCTTCAGCTCGTCCTGGGTTTCAAGGTCTCCGGTCTTGCTGGTCACCAGGCCCAGCACCACGACCTTCTCGCCGCGCGGAACGAAGCGCAGCGGCTCGAACCCCCCGGCTCTGTCCGTATCGTATTCCATGAAATAAGCATCCGCGTCGATGCGGTTGAACAGCACCTCCGCCACCGGCTCATAGCCGCCACTCGCGACCCAGGTCGAGCGGAAGTTCCCCCGGCACAGATGCATGCTGACCGTCATATCCCGGGGCCGGCCTTCGATGGCCCGGTTGATCAGGCTGGCGTAAACGTCAAGCAGCCCTTCAACATGCTCCCCGCGTGCCTTGAGGCCCGCCACCTGCTCGGGGTCGCACAGATATGCGATGTACACCTCGTCAAGCTGCAGGTACCGGCATCCCGCCTGGGCGAATGATTGCACGGCCTCGTGGTAGGCCGCGCCGAGATCTGCAAAAAAACCGTCCATATCCGGATAGGCAGCGCGGTCGATGGCTCCCCTCCCGCCCCGAAAGTGTACGACCGAAGGCGATGGGATCGTCTGCTTAGCCACCGCCGATTTCACGTGTTCCGCCAGGAAACGGAAATGATCCACCATCACCGGCCTGGAGTATCGAATACGGCCTGTCACACGCAGCGCATGAGGCAAAATCGCCCCCTTGAAAGCGATCTTCTGCTCTGGCTCATAGATCTCCACCCCCTCCAGCCCGGAGACGAAATCGTAGTGCCAGTACAGACCGGCGGTATTCGCCATCCGTCGCCGCGCGCAGACCGATCTCTTCCTGCCTGGCGATCGCAGCCGCGATGCAGGCGTCCTCGACTTGCCGGAGCGCATCTGCCGGCAACTGGCCGGCCTTGCTCGCCGCACGCGCCTCCTGGAGCCGTTTCGGCCGGAGCAGGCTGCCGACGTGATCGGCACGGAATGGCGCGCGTGAGCGAGATGCCATGGGCGGTACTCCTCTGTGGCCGAGAGATCCGCCGGGTCAACTTCCGGCTTACCCCTCAAAGCTGCATGGACCATCTGACAGGGAGCGACTATCACCCCGCGCCATGTCCCTCCAGAGTCTGCTTGTCAGGCTGGCGAACGCCTGCAGCCAGCGCGCAAAGCTTGTGGTCCTGACCGGGGTGGTCGTGGCCGCTCTGGCCGTCCTCTATGCCTCCGGTCATCTGGGCGTGACCACCGACACATCGGCCATGTTCTCCAGCAGCCTCGCCTGGCAGCGCAATGCGAAGCTGCTGGCGCGCGACTTCCCCCAGTTCGACAACATTCTGGTGGCCGCTGTGAGCGCCGCTCTCCCGGAGGAGGCCGAGGCCACAGCGGCCGGTCTCGCGGCGGCCCTGTCGAAGAACAACCATGCCATCAGCGATGTTTCCCGGCCGGATGCCGACCCCTTCCTTCGCAAGGAGGGCTTGCTCTTCCTCAGCACGCCTGAGCTGACGAACCTGATGAATCAGACGATCACGGCTCAGCCCTTCCTGGGCCAGCTGGTCGCAGATCCCTCGGCACGCGGGCTCTTCTCCGCGCTTGCTCTGCTCGGCATGGGTGCTTCTCAGGGTCAGGTGGACCTGTCGGCCTTCGCCCCGGCGCTGAACGGATTTCACAAGGCTATGGCCAGCGCCCTGGCCGGCCACCCCGAGCCTTTGTCGTGGCAGGCGCTCCTCGGAGGAGGGCTGTCGAACCTGGCCGGTGACTACCGTTTTGTGCTCGTCCATCCGAAGCTGAACTACGGATCCCTGGAGCCGGGTGGCGAGGCGACGGAGGCGATCCGTGGTGCCGCTGCCCAGCTGCCCTTCGTCAGGTCGGGCCAGGCTCATGTTGCCGTTACCGGGCAAGTCGCACTCGCCGACGAGCAGTTCAAGACGGTCGCCGAAGGAACCGTATACGGCCTTGCGGGCAGTGTGGCACTGATCACGTTGTGGCTCTATTTCGCCGTTAAAACCTGGCGGCTGATCGTCCCGATCCTGCTCACCCTCGGGCTCGGCCTGGCGGTGACGCTGTTCTTCGCGGCCGCGGCAGTCGGCACCCTGAACCTGATTTCGGTCGGCTTTGGCATCCTGTTCGTCGGGATCGCCGTCGATTTCGCGATCCAGTTCTCGGTGCGCTTCCGGGAACGCCGCCACGAATTCCCCGATTTCAGTGAGGCGCTGCGACAGACGGCTGCACGAACAGGGGAACAGATACTGGTGGCGGCCGTCGCCACCGCGGCAGGCTTCCTCGCTTTCGTGCCGACCGCCTTCCTCGGCGTGGCGGAGCTGGGGCTCATCGCCGGAGTCGGCATGCTGATCGCCTTCGTCTGCACGCTGACTTTCCTACCTGCGGCCATCACATTGCTCCGGCCCAGAGGCGAACCGGGCATGGTCGGCTTCGCCTGGGCCGCACCGCTCGACCCGGCAGTATCCCGCTGGCGCAGGCCGATCCTGCTGTTCTTCTGCGCCGTTGCCATCGCCAGCATTACGCTGGCTCATGGTTTGGCCTTCGACGCGAACCCGCTCGATACCAACAACCAGCATACCGAAGCGATGCGTACGCTTAAGGACCTCATCAGTTCGCCAATCACCAACCCGTTTACCATCGATATCCTGGAACCAAACGTGCAGGATGCGGCAGCTCTCGCTCAGAAGCTGCGCAATCTGCCCAGCGTCGACAGCGTGCGGACCATCGCCAGCTTCATTCCGGATGATGAGGAGAAGAAGCTCGCCATCATTCAGGACGCGGCATCCATTCTCGCAGCTACGCTCAGTGCGCCGGTTTCCGCCGCCCCGGTAACCCCCGACCAGATCCGGATGGCCGCGAAGACCGCCTATGACCAGATCGCCCCGGCGCTTCCCAAGCTGAAGCCGGACGATCCGCTACCGGCGATCGCCCAGGACCTCAAGGCAATCGAGACCGCATCCGATCAGACCGTTATGGCGGTCAATCGCGCTCTGACCGAGTTCCTGCCTCAGGAACTGGATGCCCTCCGCACCTCGCTCAGCGCTGGCCCGGTCACGCTCGAAAGTCTGCCTCCCGAACTCAAGCGCCAATGGATGCTGCCCAACGGACAGACACGTGTTCAGGTGCTGCCCAAACTGGACAAGACCGATACCAGCAAGGGGATCTCCACTTTCGTGAAGCAGGTGTCCAGCATCGCACCGAATGCCGGAGGACCGGCCGTAACGATTATCGCCACAAGCGATACTATCGTCAGTGCGTTCCGCTCGGCGGCTACATACGCTCTCGCCGCGATTACCGTCATTCTGCTGCTCGCCCTTCGGCAAATCAGGGACGTGCTGCTCGTGCTGGCGCCCTTGCTGTTGTCCGGATTGATGACCCTGCTGATCATGGTTGCGCTGCCGTTGCCGCTGAACTACGCAAATATCATCGCTCTGCCGTTGCTGCTGGGGGTCGGCGTATCCTTCAACATATACTTCGTGATGAACTGGCGGGCAGGACGCCGGGCGATTCTAGGGTCAGCGACGGCGCGGGCAATCGTGTTCTCGGCGCTTACCACCAGCACGGCCTTTGGCTCACTGGCCTTGTCGAATCATCCCGGAACGGCCAGCATGGGTGATCTGCTGTTGATCAGCCTGGCATGCACTCTCATCGCCAGTCTGGTGTTTATTCCCGCGTTGCTGACGAGCTTGCGTCAGCCCACCCCTCGATAGTTTCCCCCCAGCAAGCTCCTGTTAACGGTCTTCGGCCACTGTGGCGGACAATGCGTCGGATAATCACCACACTGGTTTTGGGCTTCGCGGCGCCGGCATCCGCGCAGCCTGCAGACTGCCGCCCGCCGCAAACCAGCGGAACGATCCCGCTGCAGTTGGATGTGGCGGGGCAACCCGGGGTTCCGAGCGGCCTCAGCGGTCAGGTCTACCTCCAAATTCCCGTCCCGGCGCCGGGCGCTCTGGCCTGTCAGGACCTTGGACCCTCTCCCGCCGACGTGTTGCGGGGCACACCAACGCCCGACTTGCTTCGCGGGCCAGGACTGAGCAGAGAGCCGGTCACTGCCCATCAGCTGCCCGCTCACTGACATACCTGGATACCGAGCGCCGAAAGCGGAGACTCCCTCCCCTGCGAGTTGTGTCCGTCAATCTTTGCAAAATGGCGATTGCGTATACGAAGTGATGTTTCCTTGTTCGGCTGAGCGGCGTTTCCTCGTCCCGGCCTGAGACCACCGCCGCGCCGCGCGGAACCGCGGTCAAGGATGGCCGCAGGCCACCGGCGTAGCCGGCGCGAAGCGTCCTTGGCGGCGGCGAGCACGGCGCGGCGGTGGTCTCAGGCCGGGCGCATGGCCGTCATGCCGCTTCGCGCATCATCTGCTTCTTGTGCTCCTTCAGATGTTCCATGTTCAGGTAGCGGATCGCCTCCAGCCAGTTCTCGTGCGCCTCCACCGCCAGTGCCCGGACCAGGCGCAAACAGCTCGCCGCGTTGGGGAAGATCCGTACCACATGCGTGCGATGCGTGCGGCGTTTGATCTCCTGGTTCAGCCGCTCCAGCATGTTGGTCGACTTCATGTGCTTATGGTGCGCCAGCGGCAGCCGGTCGAACGTCAGCGTTTCCCCGATGTTGTCTTCCACCCAGCCACACAGCTTCGGATATTTGCCCTGCCACTTGCCGAGCCAGGCGGCGAGGTCTCGTCTGACCTCCGCCAGATCGCGCCGGTCATAAAACCACCGCAGCTCCATCAGCCAATCGTCATCGACCTTGTGCGGCACGTCGTCCAAAGCGTTCCTGAGGAAGTGCACGTAGCAGCGCTGCCATACCGCTTCCGTCAGCACCTCGCGGATCGCCGCCTTCAGGCCCGGATGGTCGTCGGAGACGACGAACTCCACGCCATGCAAGCCACGCTGTTTCAGGTCCAGCAGGAAGTCGCGCCAGCTCGATCGGCTCTCGCGGTTGGCCAGTTCGACCGCCAGCACCTGCCGGCGTCCCTCACCATCCACCGCCACCGCGATCAGCACCGCCTGGCTGGCGATCACGCCGTCCTCGCGTATCCGTTCGTAGCGGGCGTCCAGGATCAGATACGGATAGGGTTCGCCCAGGCGGCGGTGCGAGAATGCCGTCAGGGCCACGTCCAGCGATTTGTTGGCCTCGCTGATCGAGGTGGCGGAGAATTCGTGACCGCACAGCGTTTCCGTCACCGCCTTGACCTTCCGGGTCGAGACGCCCTGCACATAGATTTCCGCCAGAGCGCTGACCAAAGCCCTCTCCGAGCGCTGCTAGCGCTCGAACAACTCGGTCGAGAACCGACCCGCGCGGTCCTGCGGCACACCAAGCTCGAGTGTGCCAACCCGGGTGATCAGCGAACGCTGGTAATAACCCGCCCGGTAGCCGAGCCGGCTTTCCGTCCGTTCGCTCTTCGCCGCGCCAACCGCCTCCGTCATCTCAGCTTCCAGCGCCGCCGCGCGCACCGCCTTCACCGCAGTGCGCAGAAAGTCAGCGTTTTCCGCCAACACCGCTTTGATATCGACGACCTCGCACTTACCTTGAACCTTGGTCATGGTGTGCTCCCTCGCCAAAGGGGGTGATCTCAGACATCACCCGCATACCATGGCCGCTCCACCTCAGATCATTTTGCAGAACCTTCCGGACACTACCGGGCAGGGAGCGGGATCAAAACTCAAGACCCTTCGTAATACCCTGAATCCGGAGGAATCCGGATATACGGCGCGTGACCCGGCCCCAGCGCGCTTGCGCGCTGGAACCCCCGGTTGGTGGAGGGCCGCGTGCAAACCAAAGACCCACCCGACTTCCGGAGGAAGTCAGGGATATCATACCAGGCGGCCGAATGGCCGACTGGTATGCGCGTGGGGTTGGTGGGGCGGCCGCGCGCGAAGTCAATAGGATACCAGCCGGCCGATCATATACCCAAGAGTCAAACTCTCGGCCGGCTGGTATCAGTCCGCCGCCAGTTCCTCGTCCTGCCCCAGCAACGCCGGAGGCAGCGCCTTGCCAGTCCTCGCCCCCAACTCCTTGAGCTTCTCGAACTGCCCCACAAGATTGCCGGAACCGCTGCTCAGCTTGCCTACCGCCGCGCGGTAGGAAACTTGCGCCTGGTCCAGCCGTCCCCCGAGTGATGTCAGATCGCTCACGAAACTCACGAACTTGTCGTACATCCTCCCGGCCCGCCGGGCGATCTCATCGGCGTTGCTGTTCCGTCGCTCGATCTTCCACACGCTATCCACCGTCCGCAGCGCAATCATCAGCGTGGTCGGCGTCGCGATCGCCACATTGCACTCCACGGCAAAGCTGGTCAGTCCGGGATCACCCTGCAACGCCGCCGCCAGCGCCCCCTCGATCGGCACGAACATCACCACGTAGTCCAGGCTGCTGCTCGCACGCACCTGATACTCCTTGCTGCTCAGGCCCTTTATGTGCCCCCGCAGGGACGCGACATGCCGCCCTAGACTCTCGGCCCGCTCCTCGTCCGTGCCCGCGCCCACGAACTCCTCAAAAGCCTTGAGCGAGACCTTCGAGTCGATAATCACATGCTGCCCGCCCGGCAAATGTACGATCACGTCCGGACGCAGCCGCTCACCCTCCTCGGTGGTACGCGAAACCTGGGTCTCATACTCCTCGCCCGCCCGCAGCCCGGACCTCTCCAGGATCGAGGCAAGAATCATCTCCCCCCAGGCCCCCTGCGTCTGCGAGCTACCTCGCAGCGCCTGCGCCAGATTCGTGGTCTCCGAAGTCATCCGGGCGCTGTTCTCAGTAAGCTGGCGGATCTGTTCGCTGATCGTCGCCTGACCGGCCGCGCTGTCTTCGCGCAGTTTCTGAACCCCCTTCTCGTATTCCGCCAACTGTTCGCGCAGCGGCTGCAGCACCACGTCGATCTGCTCCTTGTTCTGTTTGGCGAACACATCGCCGTGGCGTGCCAGCACGTCGTTGGCCAGGACCTTGAACTCCTGGGTTAGCGACTCCCGCGCGTTGCTCAGTATCTGCAATTTCTCGGCCGCCTGCTTCTGTTGCTGCTCCAGCTCCGTCTTCAGGCCGCAGACCTGCGCCATCAGCCCCGCATTCTCATCCCGGACGGTCGCGAACGCCTTTTGCAGTTGCAGGCGCTCCTCCTGCAGCGCCTCAAAGTTCCGCGCCTTTTCCTCGAGCGTCGCAGTTTTTTCGGCAACCGCACTCTCTGCCTTGGCTTTTTCCTCCTTGACCTTACCGAGCTCGCCTGTCGCCGCCCCCTCCGCTCGCTCGGCCGACTCCAGCCGCGCTTGCAGCTCACCCGCCTTCTGTTCCAAATCTTCCCGCGCCTGCGTCGCCGCCGCCAGCGCCGTTTCGGCGCCCCTGCGCGCTTCCACCGCGACCTTCAGCGTCTCCTCCAGCTCGGGCAGCCGGGACGCCCTGTCTCGCTCCACTGCAACCGCAGCCTCGAGTGCGGCAATCCTCTCGGCCACGCCTCGATCGAGTTCGCTAGCACGCGGGCGCGGGCGCCAGATTGCGCCAAATGCGGTGGCGACCGCTGCCGCGCAAGCAAGAACAGCAGCCACAAGGGCGACGGCAACGGGCGGCATGTGCGACTCCAATGCGAGCCAAAGATCATCGCACAACTTGTCCGTTCGGTGGAACACTTGTCGAACGAATAAAGACGTTCAGGCCCCGATAAGCGCCCCCAGCAGCCTCTCCCGCCCTGCCCGGCCAGCCTCCAGCGAGTGCGCATTCACGATTGCCAGCCGAAATCCGCCGGGTGGCATGGCATGTTGCTCCGGCGCCCGGTCCTCATGGAATGTGATCTGCACGCTCGAGACCCCGGGCATTTGCCGTACCTGCCCGACCAACTCCCTCGGCGGGTGTCGGTATCGCGGCCCGTGCGGGCCGAACAAAACCACACTATACCCGTCTCGCCGATCGGCATCGGCGTAGTCCCACACATTCTCGGAATACAGCCGGATCAGCGCCTCCACCCATCCCGGCCCGTATAAGTCCGGCCACTGATCAGCGAATCGCAAATGCGACTCGATGATCCGTCCGCCAATTGTCTCGAAATTGATCATCCCCGTGTAGCCGGGTAGGTGCTCCCGCAGCCAGGCGCCGCACCACTCCTCGACTTCCTGCATTCCCCCTGCATGCACATGCCAGTGGTCGAATGTGCCGCCCGCGCTCGTTGCGCCCGTCGCATGCCGCCACCATCGTGGCTCACCCCGCACCACGGCCACATCCGTGCTGACATGCGCTCCCGTCAGCAACCTGCACCAGAAGTGACCGGGCATCAGCGCCGCTTTGTAATCCGCCGCGGATTCGACCACCCTGCTTCCGGTCCCCATCCCCCGCAGGTTCATCAGCGGCTTCGAAAAAACCGGAAACCGCGGCGGCATCACCCCGTGTGGCGCTGCCTCCAGCCCCTGTGACAACGCCACCGCCAACTTGTCATAAATCCAGCGGTGTTCCGGATACCATTCCCATGAATCGGCGTCCTCGGTAGAAATCCGCACATCCTCAGGGCAAGGCACTCCCTCGAAATACTGCATTCGCCAGGGATCAGCCTCGCAGATCGGCACCGGTTCAGCGGGCCGGCAGGGTATCAGGCCGCAGCCGCGGCGGCAGAGTGCTCAACGACTCGGTCGTGTCGAAATCCCTTACAACGGCGTCATCCGCCATCTCCACCTCGGCTACCTGATCCGCGCGTTTGCCCACCAGAAATCTAGCGCCGGAATCCCCGCTGATCTGCATGATCTCTGAGAAAAAACGCCGGTCCCAGATCATCGGATTTCCCTGCTTGCCGCGAAATGTCGGAAGCACGATCAGCCGGCCCTGATCGGGATTGTACCCCTCCAACAACCGGTCGATCATCCGGCCGGTAACCAGCGGCATATCCCCCAGACAGACAACCGCCGCCGCCGCTTCCGGCGGAACCGCCGCGATGCCGGCCTTCAAACTGGCGGAAAGCCCTTCCGCATAATCCCCCGCATGCACATACCGCACCGGACGCCCGCCCAGTGCCTGCTCTATCTCTTTCGGCTGATGCCCGGTCACCACGAGGATCGGCCGCGCCTTGCTCGACAAAACGTTGTCCACCACCCGGGCAATCATCGACTTGCCGGTCTTGTCCTCGATCAGCAGCTTGTTGTGCGGCGCCATTCGCCGCGATCGCCCCGCTGCCAGCACCACCGCCGCAATCACCGGAGCGCTCTTCGGCGCCGGCCCGGACCGCTCCACCGCCGGGGCTTTGTCGCGCGGCAGCCCCCGTGCCTCCGCCTCCATCAGCAGCCCGCCGACGCCCAGCCCCATCATATCAGCCGGCGTCACGGCCAGTCCGGCGAACAGCCGCGGCAAAATGAAATCAATCCCGTTCAGCTTCGGGCTGCGCGCGCACCCCGGCAGAACCAGCGCCGGACGTCCCCCGATCCGCCCCAGGCAGATCAGGTTTCCCGGATCGACCGGCATGCCGAAATGCAGAATTTCACCCCCGGCTTGCACAATGGCCGCCGGCCCCACATCCCGCCGGTCCACCACCGCCGAGGCGCCCACTACCAGTAGCAGATCAGCCCCCTGCCCAATCAGCTTCTGAAGCGCCGCGACAACCGGCTGTTCCTGATGCGGAACCCGCAGCGTCTCCAGCAGGATCCCGGTCAGCCGGCTGACCCGCTCCTCGGTCACCGACACGGTTTTCTCCAGGACACTGGGCTTGATGCCTGGCAGTTCGGTCGCCACCAACCCCACCTTCAGCGGCTTGAAGGGATAGAGCGTCAGCGCGGGCTTCCCTTGCCGGGCCAGCGCCTCCGCAACCGACAGCACCGGGCCCGGCACCGCAAACGGGATCACCTTGACCGTCGCCACCAGATCCCTGGCGCCCACCACGCTCATGTCCGCCAGGGTCCCCAGCGTCAGCGCCTCATCAACCAGGTTGATCCGGTTCACCTTATCCGCATTGACCCGCAGCAAACCCGGCACGTCGGCAGCGAGATTCACCCGCCCGGTCGCTGCCCGCGTCCGGGACAACAGCGGCGAAACCAGCGGCTCCGCCAATCGGTCCGCGGCTACGTCTTCCGGCACCTCGCCTGGCTCCAGCCGGGCGGCCACAACCTCCGTCTGGCCCAACCCCCGAAGCGCGGAAACAGCGGCATCGTCGATCAGGTTCCCCTTCCGAAGCGTCCGCTCACCCAATCGCTGCGTGTGCGCCAGAATGGCGCCCTGCGCCTCATCGACCGGAATGGGGCCGAACTTCACGCCGCGAGCTTCTGCGGAACGGCGGCCCCTCTGCGCACGGCCACCAGTTCCGCCACGATCGACAGCGCGATCTCCGGCGCCGTCACCGCCTCGATGCTCAACCCGATCGGTCCCCGGATCCGCGCCAGCGCGGCCTCGTCATGCCCTAGCTCCCGCAGCCTCTTCAGCCGTGCGGCGTGGGTCCGCCGCGAACCGAGTGAGCCAATATAGAACGCGCCCGAGCGCAGCGCGCGATCCAGTGCGGGATCGTCCAGCTTCGGATCATGCGTCAGCGTCACCACGGCCGTCCGCGAATCCGCCTTAAGTGCATCGAGCGCCTCGTCCGGCCAGTCCGTCCGCACCGTTACATCCGGGAACCGCTCGTCCGACGCAAACGAGCGCCTGGGATCGACCACTGTGACCGCAAACCCAACCTGGCTCGCAAACGGCACCAGCGCCTGCGCGATATGCACCGCGCCCACCACGATCAGCCGCAGCGGCGGGTTATGAGCCTGCAGGAACCAGTCCACTCCGCCAACCTTGACCGTTCCACTCTGGTCCCGCACCAAGCCCTGCTCAGCTGCCTCGTTCAGCTCCGCCGGCGCGGACCGATCCGGCAACAGCCATTGTTTCCCGTCCGGCAACCGGGTTGCCAGCACCACGGGTTGCTTTGCCTCTTTCGCCTCCTGCAACGCGGCAAGCAACGCGGGGGTCAAAGCGGCCTCCCGCGGAGTGTCATGGCCGGGCTTGATCCGGCCATCCAACCGACAATCGCGCAGCTCGAAAAGTCGAGCCGCCCAGGCGTTACTAATCGCCGGCTTGTCACGCCAGCTTCTCCACAAACACCTTCACCTTGCCCCCGCACGCCAGGCCCACTTCCCAGGCCCGCTCGTTCGTCACGCCGAAATCCAGCAATTGCGGCGTACCTGTCTCGATCGTCTGCATCGCGGCATCCGCCACGGCGCCCTCGATGCAGCCGCCGGAGACCGACCCGGCCATCTTCCCGGATTTGGTCACCGCCATCTGGCTGCCCGCCCGTCTCGGCGAGCTTCCCCATGTCTCAGTCACCGTGGCGATCGCCACCTGCTCTCCGGCCGATCGCCATGCAGCGACCTGGTCCAGCACATCCTCGACTTCCTGTGTCATACGGCCATCCTCTCCAGCTTCCGCGCCGCCGGCATGGGGTGAGATAGCGCCTGCACCAACTCGCGCAGGCTGGCCAGGTTATGCACCGGCCGGAACTCGTCCACATGCGGCAGCATCGCGCGAATACCCTGCGATTTTGGCTCAAAACCGGACCAGCGCAACAGCGGGTTCAGCCATATCAGCCTTCTGCAACTGCGATGCAGCCGATCCATGTTCTCCGCCAGTCCCTTGGCGCCCTCCCGGTCGAGCCCGTCGGTGATCAGCAGTACCACCGCCCCCTGAGCCAGTACCCGCCGCGCCCAGACCTTGTTGAAGGTCGCCAGCGCCTCCCCGATCCGCGTGCCTCCCGACCAATCCGGCACGATATGCGAGACAAGCTGGAATGCTACCTCCGCATCCCTATGCCGCAGCTGCCGGGTCACGTTGGAAAGGCGCGTCCCGAACAGAAACACGCTCACCCTGTCCCGGTCATTCGTCACCGCATGTAGAAAATGCAGCAGCACCTGCGCATAGCGCGTCATGGAGCCGGAGATGTCGCACAGCGCCACCAGCGGCGGCGGGCGCGTCACTTGCCTCGCTTTGGCGATGCTGAGTATCTCGCCGCCGCTGCGGAGGCTCGCGCGGATAGTGCGCCGCAGATCAATGGCTGGCCCGGCGATATCGGGACGGCGCCGGCGGGTCCGACGCACATCCAGCGGCAGCGTCAGCTTGCGGATCTCGCGCTTGGCCGCGGCGATCTCCTCCGCGCTCATCGCCTCGAAATCCATCGGCTGCAGCCGCTCGCGGTCGGAAACCGTCAGTGCGACATCGACCTTCGGCTGCTCCTCCGCTTCATCCCGGCGGTGCTCGCGCCCTGGCGCCATCGCTTCCGCCACCCTCCGGCTTGCCGGCGGCGGCCGCTCCGGCCGCTTGTGCTGCTGCGCCTCCAAGAGCGCCATCGCGACCGCCTGCTCCGCAGCAGCCGGGTCGCGCCAGAACAGCGAAAAGGCCTGGTCAAATACCTCCTGATGCTCGCGCCGGTGGATCATCGCCGCCCGCAAGGCCGTCCGGGCCTGCATTCGGTCGCCGATATCGACCAGCGACAGTGCCTGCTGGCCCGCGAGCGTCTCGGCCGGGCCCACCGGCAGCCCCGCACGCCGCAGCAGTCGTGCGAAATGCATGACATTGGCGGCAATCGTGCCGGACGCAGGCTGCGACATCACACTCCTTCCTACACCAAAAGCCCGCTCTTCACCCCCCGGCCGGCTGGACATCCGGCTTTTCAACCGTTCACCACTGGCTTACCAACGCCAGGTCTCACACTCGGACGGTACTCAATCGTGAGTCTCTCCACACTTCAACAGCGGACCGCATCGGTAGCCCCGGACCCGCTGCACTTTGTCCGTATCGCCGTCCTGCTCCCCTGTTACAATGAAGAGGGCGCGATTGGAAAAGTCGTCGCCGATCTCCGCGCCGTGCTGCCGGAGGCGCGTATCTATGCCTACGACAACAATTCGCACGACCGGACAAAAGCCGTCGCGCGCGTAGCCGGAGCCATCGTCCGGTCAGAACGCCAGCAGGGAAAGGGCCACGTCGTCCGCCGGATGTTCGCCGATGTCGAAGCCGACGTGTACCTGCTGATGGACGGCGACGATACCTACGACGCCACGGCCGCCCCGGTCATGGTTCAGAAGCTGCTCCAGGAGCAGCTCGATATGGTCACCGGAACCCGGGTGACCTCCACCGAGGCCGCATATCGCCGAGGGCATCGTTTGGGCAACCGCGTCCTCACCGGAATCGTTCGCTACATCTTCGGCGATCGGATCAGCGATATGCTCTCGGGATACCGCGTGTTTTCGCGCCGGTTCGTCAAGTCGTTTCCGGGTCTTTCCACCGGGTTCGAGATAGAAACCGAGTTCACGGTGCATGCCCTTGAGCTCCATATGCCGGTCGGGGAGATCGAGACCGCCTACAGGGAGCGCCCCGCCGGAACAGCTTCCAAGCTCCGCACCTATTACGACGGCATCCGCATCCTTCGCACGATCATCCGCCTGGTAAAGGAGGAACGGCCGCTCCAGCTGTTCGCCGTCGCCGGAGCCCTCCTGCTCCTCGGCGGAATCGCGTTGGGCGTCCCAGTGGTCACCGAATATCTGGCAACCCGCTTGGTGCCTCGCCTGCCCACAGCGGTCCTCGCGGCCTCGCTCGTTCTTCTTGCATTTCTGTCCCTCGCGAGCGGCCTGATTCTCGATTCGGTGGCGCGCGGGCGGAAGGAAATGAAGCGCCTCGCCTATCTCAGTATCCGGGCGATAGACCGCGAAGCGCTGACCGACGTTTATCCGGCCAAATAGTAGCGCACCACCAGGGCCTCCACGACGATAAACGGCGTGACCACGCCAAGCGCGCCCAGGCCGACAGCCGCCAAAGGCCGGAAAGTGGCGCCGATGCGGGGCCAACTTGGAATGGCAAGCGCCAGCGCCGCCGCCAGGGGTATGAAGTAGCGCCCCTGAATGCCGTCGATCAGGTCAGCACCGGCCGGAGTCCAGGTGACATACTGAACCACAAAGATCAGAACCGCCGCGCAGACGACCGCAAAGAGCGGCAGCCACGGACGGCTGCTGGGCCCGGCCGCTGCTCCCCCGAACGCGCAAAAAACGACCGCCGCCGCGAACTGGACGTACCAAAGCGGTAGCTTCGTATCCAGCATGCCAAGCTGCCCGATGAACTCGCGGGCATAAGGTTCGCCGTTCCGGCGCAGCGTATCCAGGATCGAAATGACAAGCTTCCCCGGATCGGCGTGCAGCAGCGCGAGCTGAGTCGTCGGTTCCGCCTGTGGAAACGAAACCATGATCCGGCTCGCCACCAGCGCGGACCATCCCAGGACCGCCGCCGTCACGGCGCAGACCGCAAAAGCCGCGGACCACCGCATCCTGACCGTGCCGAGGAACAGCAGCACCACAAGCGGCAAATACGGCGGCCGCGCCATGATCACACACCCAAGCGCAGCACCCAGCGCGGCCAGCTCCCGCAAACCAGCCGGCCAGCCGCGCTCGATGATGCGATCAATCCACCCGACCGCCAGAAACGATAAGGCGATCATCAGCCCGTCCTGGCTCACCGATGCATATAGCGAGCAGGTCATTGGCAGCATCGCGACTGCCGCGAGGGCGTAGCGGGTGCGCCGGGCCAGACCGAGCGCGACCGCCGTCAGTAGAATTGCGACGACCGCGCCGGCGCCGCGCGCCAGCTCCAGCGTTCGATCCACGCTCATGCGGCTGATCTCCCCAACCCGCGTAGCGGCCGCAGCGGGAAGGTAGAGCATCGGCGGGTACTGAATGGTATTCGCAAACGGCAGCGCCGAGAGCGAATCATGCCAGCGCACCCGGCGGCTAGCGGCCAGCATCGAAAGCGTCACCTTTCGATCCGGATGCGACGCGATCGCCTGCAGCGGCACCGTGGCGTCGAAAACCGCAGAATCCGACCATCCCCCGGCAGCGCCCGGGCCCATCCGCCACCCAACGAGCCCTCCATGGGCAATCTGAACGACGCGCAGCATGTGCGCCGGCTCGTCCGGGTTCTCCCAGGGAGGCGTGAGCCAGGCCAGCATCAGCACCAGCGGCAGGGCCCAGGCAAGATACAGGGCCGGGATTATCCTCTGAACGCGATCGAGCAATCTGTCCGGTTCCTTCGGGGCGGCTTGTTGCAGGCCAAGGTGTCCGCTATATGCCCCGGCTCGGCCGGAGTGTAGCTCAGCCTGGTAGAGCACTGTGTTCGGGACGCAGGGGCCGGAGGTTCGAATCCTCTCACTCCGACCATTCCAATCATGGGTATCGCTGGTGGCACCAACACCCGGTTCGGTTCCGCACAGGCGGCGTGACCGCACGATGCGGGTGCAGATCGGCGCCTACGAGATCGGCAAGCGCGGCGCCATCCGCTACGACTTTCGCGATCCCTATTACCTCGCAATCGCACTGAGCTGGCCCTGGTTTCTGGTGGTCGTCGTTGGCGCGCTGCTGGTGATCAACGGCATTTTCGGCGGCCTCTACATGCTCGAGCCGGGCTCGGTCGCCAATGCCAGGCCCGGCTTCTTCGCCGACCACTTTTTCTTCAGTGTGGAAACCCTGGCGACGGTCGGCTACGGCGACATGTATCCCGCCACCCTGTATGGACACCTGATCGCCTCGGCCGAGGTCATCTGCGGGATGGGCGTTGCCGCCCTTGCCACTGGCCTTGCGTTCGTCCGCTTCGCCCGCCCCAAAGCCAAGATCGTTCATGCAGACAAGGTCGTCATCACCAACCATCGCGGGCGGCGCACCCTCATGATCCGGATCGCCAATGGCCGCCTGAACCCGCTGACCGACGCGTACGCCCAGCTCGGCGCCTTGATCGTCGAACAGACGGTAGAGGGACAGTTCTATCGCACCATCCACGATTTGAAATTAAGCTGTGAACGCCTGCCGATCTTCGGACTGACCTGGACGCTCATGCACGATCTTGACAGCCAAAGCCCGCTGCATCCCTGCCAGCCGGAGCAGCTGATCAGCGGGGATGTACGCCTGTTTCTCACGGTCGAAGCCCGTGACCCGATCCTGGGCGCCAATGTGCACGAAACCCACGGTTACGGGCCGCGCGACTTCGTCTTCGGCATGCGCTTCGCTGATGCTGTTTCGATCGATGACGCCGGCCGGCCGGTTGCAGATCTGACCCGCCTCAGCGAACTCGAGCCGGAAGCCGGAGCGCAACTCTGGTTGTAACCGCGGTTATCGTCATCTTCGGCGCGGCTGTCCGACCCGGCGGACAGCCCAGCGGAACCTTGCGCCGCCGCGTCGAGGCTGCCCTAGCCTGCGCCAGCCGACTCGATCGCGCCTTGTTCATTCCCACCGGCGGCGTCGGGCAGTTTGGACCATCCGAGGCAGCGGTGATGCGCAATCTTCTGCTGGCAACTGGCGTACCTGCAACGCAGATCCTGTCGGAGCCCACCGGAACGGACACGCTCTCCTCCGTTCGCGCGGTCCGCGTGCTGCTTCGCGAGCGATCCGATAATGGCTCCGTTTATGTCGCAACCAGCCGGTACCACGCACCGCGCTGCCTGTTGCTTCTGCGCCTCGCCGGAGTCCCAGCGCGGGCCTGCGCTTCTCTGCCGCGGCCGGCCGACGCCGGTATTGCTCGCCGATGGTATTGGCGGCTGCGCGAGCTGCCCGCAATTCCCTATGATGCGTTGCTCGTGCTCTGGCTGCGTGCTTCAGGGCGCTTATAGCCGTGCCGGCAACAGTCAGCCGGCTCCGAGCGGCTCCACTTGCGCTCGCTCCTGCATGATTTCCAAGCGATTCTCTGCCTCCTGCGGCAACTTTTGGATGGCGACGTCCGTATAGGATTGAATTGCATGCTCACGTAGGGCGCGATGCCGGATGCGGTTCACGCGCCAAACCAACGCAGCAAGTCGTCGGGTCTTTATCACAGTGTCTGCCCAATGCCGGATATAAAATAGCGTGGCACTGTCGGATCGGCATCCCGGGCGCCGCGTGCGCCGGACCTTCCGGCGCAGATAACCGCCCTGCAGAGGATGCACCCGCTCGATTAGCGGCATACCGCGGAACACGACAAGACTTAGCATGAGGCGCTTCGCTGGAACTCCGTCAGTGATCGCTCGCCGCAGCAATGTCTCGATATGCTCCATGCTGTAGTATTGCGACCAGGCTCGTTCGTAAATGCCCTGCCACTCATCTGCCGTCATGCGGCCGTGCGACGCGCAGATATGCTCCAGGTCGTACCGGTTCATGTCACGCTCCATCGGCACACCCGACCTGTCCAGCTTCTGGTGATCTTCCGACCCCGGCAGTGGCGTGAGGATGAAAAATTCAAGGCAATCGACTGGAAGCTCACGCTTCAGTATCTCGATATCATGCTCGATCGAAGCGGCCGTATCCTCAGGGAAACCGAGTATATAGCCACAGAACGTGATGATGCCGGCCGCCCGCCAGGCCTGCAGCATCCGCCGGTATTCCCCGATCTTGTTCTGCCGCTTTTTGGCATACGCCAGGTTGCCGGGATTGATTGTCTCCAGCCCGATGAATACCCGCAGGCATCCGGCGCGGCGGCACTTCTCGATGAAATTCGGGATGCGATAAGCCAGCGCATCCACCTGTATCAGGAAAGTGACCCGCATATTCTCTCGCTCGCGCAGATCGATGACGCGATCCAGAATCTCCTCCCAATGCCGGTTCCGTGCGAAATCGTCATCCGTGATGAAAAACCGGGTTACTCGCTTCTCCAGATGCGCCCGCAGCAGCCGCTCTACATCATCGGCGGTTCGATATCGTGATTTGCGCCCCTGCACGTTGATGATCGTGCAGAAGCTGCACTGGAACGGGCAACCGCGTCCGGCATCGAACGATCCGATCGGCGGTGAATAGCGCTGCAGCCGCTCCGGCGGCAGATACGGAACGGCGGCACCCTGCAGCCCCGGAAGGTCGCTCAGAAAATTATAAATCGGCTGTAGCTGGTTCGTGAAGGCATCCTGCAGAACGACATCGATGTGGCCTTCCGCCTCACCGGCAAACAGCGAGACGCCAAGCTCGAGCGCCTCCTGCAAATCCCACGGGATGTCGTCCAGCATCGACAGACAGCCGCTGACATGAAAACCGCCGAGCACAACTTTAATTCCGGAGGAGCGCAGCGTGCGGGCAATATCCATCGCCCGTGGGAACTGGTTGCTTTGAACACCGACCAGAAAGACAACCCCTCCTCCCGCGTCGGCAATTCTCCGGGCGATCCTGTGCTCTGAGACGATCGTGTTGCACTCATCCCAGCCATCGAATGTTAGCGCGACATCACCGAGGACCCGCCGTTCCGCCGCGTCCTGCACGATCGCATAGACGCTGGCGAGCGAGTTGGAAGGGATCGAGGCCTTCCACCATTGGATGACATAGCCTTCGTCGTCGTAGTGCGAAGGCTTGATCATCTCCACGTGGAAGCGCCTCGCGGCAGACCCGCTCATATAGTATAGCCTTTATGGCATATTCGTACCATTGCGCTCATAGGGGATCGCCGTCAATGCAGTCTCCGCAGGGCCGCTAGTATCCGATCGCGAAGCGCGAGTCGCGAAGCGGGCACGCTTCGTCGCGTGAATCGGATACTCAGACAGCAAGCGGCGTATCGACTTTCAGAGAAAGTCGATACCAGAGCAGATCGTGCTTGACCGGAAATGCCAGCATTTCCAAGAGCGCGTGAATCTGCTCGCAGACAGGGCCAGAGCGTGTTCAGTCACCCCTGAACAAGCTCTGGACGTAAAGTTTCAACCGGGACCTGCGGCGAGGGCCACCGAGATTAGAACTTCGCGATATCGCAGCTCGCGCCCTTGGCGCGCGCGTGATCGCAAAATCCCTTCGCATCTCCGGCGTCGGCGAAGCCGCCGGTTCGCACACGCCACCACGTCCTGCCGTTCACCTCGGCCGAGCTCAGCGTCAGCTGCTTTCCTTGCAGCAGTTCCGGAAGCTTCCGCTGCAACAACGCCCACTGCTCCTTCGCCGCCTGCTCTGTCGGCAAGGCCGCGAGCTGGACGAAGACGTGGCCGGTGAACGCTACGGGAGCAGCCCCAGCCGGCGCGGGTTTGGACGCGGCCGCCGCAGCCGTAGCCGGAACTCCGGGGGCGACCGGCGCTGGCGCGGCCTGCAGCTGCGGAATGGAGGGCCGTGGGGGCGGTGGTGCGAGCGGCATCCGCAGCGCAGCGGGATCGGGCACTTCAGGCGCAGGAGCCAGCTTTCCCTGCTGGCCGCCATCCCCGCCTTGTGCCCCGAAAAGGTCCTGCTCCGCCGCGGAAAGCTGCATCCCACCGGGATTCGTCGGCTTGACCCGCATTGGGCCTGGCGGTGCCTCGATGACTGGCGCGCCATCGTCGCTCGTCAGTGTCCGAACCCCGTGATGCCCTGTCAGTGACCACGCGCCGGTCACCGCAATCAAGGCGCCGCCCAGCACCATAGCGGTCATTGCCAGCCGCCGCGTCGTCGGGTCCATGCCGCGCTGCCGCGGCACGCGATAGGTCGGAGTCCGGATACTCATCTCATCGGACACGTCAGCGCATCTCCTCGACCGGCGTAACACCCAGAACCGCGAGGCCGGACCGGATCACCACTGCCGTTGCCGCCACCAAAGCCAGCCGCGCGCGCGTCTCCTCGACGCGTTCGGCTTGCAGGAACCGCAGGGTCGAATCGTCCTTGCCCCGATTCCACAGCATATGAAAATCGCCCGCCAACTCATAGAGAAAAAACGCGATTCGATGCGGCTCGCGCGCCTGTGCCGCCGCCTCTACGGTGCGCGGCCAGTGCGCCAGCCTGCGAATCACCGCAATCTCGGGCTCCGCCGTCAGCGTATCCAGCACTGCCTCGGCAAGTGCCGCGTCGCTTGCCGCCTCGGCCCCGAACATCTCCGCCGCGGCCCGCAACACCGACCGGCATCGCGCATGGGCGTACTGAACATAAAATACCGGGTTCTCTCGAGTCTGGGCCACCGCCTGATCGAGGTCGAACTCCATCTGCGCGTCCGGCTTGCGCGTCAGCATCGTGAAGCGGACGGCATCCTTGCCAACCTCGTCGATCAGGTCGCGCAACGTCTCGAATGTCCCCGCCCGCTTCGACATCCGCACCGGCTGTCCGCCCTGTACCGCGTGCACGATCTGGCAGAGAACGACTTCCAGCGAGGCCTCGCCGTGCGAGACCGCTTTCACGGCGGCACGTATCCGCGACAAATAGCCGCCGTGGTCAGCCCCGAGCACATCTATCAGCAGCTTGAAGCCCCGCGCGACCTTGTCGGCGTGATAGGCAATATCGTTGGCGAGATAGGTGTTGGAGCCGTCGGATTTGCGCAACGGCCGGTCGATGTCGTCGCCGAACTGTGTGGTGCGGAACAGCATCTGGGGGCGCGGCTCCCAATCGTCCGGCAGCTTGCCCTTCGGTGCCTCGAGCGTGCCTTCATAGACCAGGTCCTCAGCGCGAAGATCCTCAATCAGCCGGTCGGCGGCGCCGCTTTCCACGAACGTACGTTCCGAGCTGAACACGTCCTGATGAACGCCAAGCTCGGCGAGGTCCCCCCGCATCGATCGCATCATCGCGGCGATGGTGAAATCCCGCACCTCGTTCAGCCACAGTTCCGGCGCAGCGACATTAAGGTCCGCTGTCGCAAGCGACCGCCCATGCTTCGCTGCAAGCGCCTTGCCGACATCGATCAGATACTCGCCGCGATACTGCAAACCGCCAGGAACCTCCTCGCTGAACTGCTGTTCCGAAAGCGGCGAGCCGATGGCTTGCAGATAGCGCCAGTAGGCCGCCCAGGCCAGCGCCGTAACCTGCGCGCCGGCGTCGTTGATGTAGAATTCGCGCGTGACGGCGTAGCCAGCCTTGGAGAGCAGGGCGGCGAGGGCATCGCCGACGACTGCTCCACGGCAATGGCCGATATGGATCGGGCCAGTCGGATTGGCGGAAACATACTCGACATTTGCCTTCAGCCCGCCGCCAATCGCGCTGTCGCCATAACTTTCGCCCGCCTCCAGGATGGCCGGAAGGACCCCGCGCAGCGCCTCGGGCTTCAGGCGGAGATTGACGAAGCCAGGACCGGCTGCGCTGGCGTCGGCGATTTCGGGCGCACTTTGCAACCCGGCAACGATGGACGCCGCGAGTTTGGCAGGGGCCTGCCGGGCCGATTTGGCCGCCACCATCGCCGCATTGGTCGCCATATCCCCCAGCGCCGGATCCCGCGGCGGTGTCACCTCCACGCGGGTTGTCACCTCCTCAGGCAGGTCAGGGGCAGCCTCGCCTAACGCGGTCAGCACACGGGCGCGAATATCGTTGAACAGATCGGTCATTGAGCCTCAATGCGGGCAACCCTTGCGCGGTTCAAGACCGCGCTGGACGGCCCGCAGCAACGGCGCCTACCCTTCGGAGTGACAAACGGGACAACGCCAATGCGCTGGGCACGGTTCGACAAATCCGGCACTCCCTCTTATGCGGTGGTCGAAGGTGACACCCTGATCCCCGTCCGCGGCTCCCCTTTCGCCACCTGGGAGCGCACGACCGAAACCATCCCGCTTTCCGCCGTGAAGCTTCTTCCGCCGGCGGTCCCGCCGACCTTCTATGCGTGCGGCATGAACTACGCCGAACATGTCAAGGAAGTAGCCGCCAAGGTCGGCCAGCCGCCGAGTCTGCCTTCCCAGCCGGATATCGGCTACCGCGCGGTGAACGCGCTTATTGGACCGGATGATCCTATCGTCGTCCCCGCCGATGCCACGGACAAAGTGCAATATGAAGGCGAGCTCGTCGCCGTGATCGGACGCAAATGCAAGCACCTGACGCGTGCCGATGCACTCTCCGCTGTTCTTGGCTTCACCATCGGAAACGACGTCAGCGAACGCACATGGCAGCGCTCGGATCGTACGCTCTGGCGAGCGAAGAACACCGACACGTTCAAGCCCATGGGTCCGTGGATCGAAACGAATGTACGTCTCCTCGATCTCGTCACCAAGGTGCGGCTGAACGGGCGGCAAATGATCGAGTTCCGCACCAACGACATGATTTTCGGCGTCATCGACTTCCTGGTCGCGATGACGCGCTATCTCACGCTCTATCCCGGCGACGTGGTCTGGATGGGAACCGAAGGCGCCACCGCCGACATGAAGCACGGCGACACCGTAGAGATCGAAATCACCGGGATCGGTACACTGCGCAACTCCGTCATGAAGGAAGCCACGCCGTAACCGGCCTACCCGGACATAGACATGCACGCCCTCAAGGCGAGAGGGCCGCCTGGGCCATCACTCCGCCGCTGCCTCCTTCCGTAGTTCCGCGAACGCATCCCGCGCCGTTAGCAGCGCCTCCCGCACCAGGGGCAGCCCGACATAGCCCGCCATATGCAGCAGGCTCTCAACCAACTCGTCCTCCGTCCACCCCTGCCGCCGCGCCATACGGATATGAATGGCCAGCTCCTCATGACGGCCCATCGCGGTATCCGAGACCACGCAGATCAGCGCTCGCGTTTTCAGATCGAGCCCCGGCCTGCTCCATAGCCCGCCGAACACAGCCTCCGTGCTGTATTCGGCAAACTTCCGCATGATGCCATCGGTATAGACCGTCTTCTCGATCCGGTCGGCATATGCATCGCCCATCAGACGGCGCCGGATCGCACGGCCCTTCTCCAGCTTGCTTGATTCGCTCACGTTTCCTCCTCCGCTTCCGCAAAGCGCACGAGCACCTGGCCTTCTTCGACCGTGTCGCCCGCCCGGCAGGTTACTTCGGCGATCTCGCCGTCGGCCGGCGCGGTCAGCCGGAACACCGTCTTCATCGCCTCCATCACCACCAGCAAATCGCCACGCGTCACGTGTGCGCCGGCGGCCGCGTGCACGGCCGTCACCTGGCCTGGAATCGGGGCGGTCAGTCTGCCGCCATGCTCCGGCTCCGCTTCCGCCGCCGCGGCCGGATCGGACAACACCAGCCGCCATGTCTCTCCGTCCGCGCGCAACGTGATCGCATCATCTGATCGATGAAACCGGATGCGATAGCGCACATCATTCAGGACAGCCGAAAGCACACCTCCCGGGCTGAGGCTCCCGTCACCATCAAACTCCTGACCTGCCGCGGAAACGCGCCACCCAGCGGACGAGCGCGCAAGCTTCACCGGCATAGCTGCATCTCCGGCACGGAAATCCAGGACCCGCTCGACACACGCGTTCAGCCACCAGCCATCACGCGCATGCCACGGTGAGTACGGATCCGCGCTGTCCGCGACGGCGCGCGCGGCCGAATCGGCCTCACTCGCCACCACGCCCAGAGCCGCCAGTGCAAGCACCCGCGCCGGGGGACTTCCCGCGCCCCGCAGCAGCTCATCCCCGTGGCGCGCAATGAAACCCGTATCGATACCGCCCGCAACGAACTCCGGATGCGCAACAATCCTCCCCAGCAGATCGAGATTGGTCGCTACCCCGGCGACCTGACAGTCCGCCAGCGCGCGCTGCAGTTTCCCCAGCGCCTCCGCTCGCGAGCCGCCGTGGCAGATCAGCTTCGCGATCATCGCGTCATAGTGGATGCTTATATCGTCGCCCTCGCGCACCCCGCTATCCACCCGCACCCCTTCGCCCTGCTCGGGCAGATGAAGCGACGTCAGCCGGCCAATCGAGGGCGCGAAATCCCGGGCAGGATCCTCCGCATAAATCCGTGCCTCGAACGCGTGGCCCCGGACGCGGATCGCGTCGCCCGTCGCCGGCAATTCCTCCCCCGCCGCAATCCGCAACTGCCATTCCACCAGATCGAAGCCGGTAACCATCTCCGTCACCGGATGTTCAACCTGCAGGCGGGTATTCATCTCAAGAAAGTAAAACCCGTCGGCATCGGCAACAAACTCCACTGTTCCCGCGCCGGTGTAGCCAACAGCTCTCGCCGCGGCCACCGCGGCGCTCCCCATCGCCGCACGCATGCCGGAATCGAGATCCGGCGCCGGCGCTTCTTCGATCACTTTTTGATGCCGCCGCTGCGCCGAGCAATCACGCTCGAACAGATGCACCGCATTGCCGTGCATATCACCGAACACCTGAACTTCGATGTGCCTCGGCCGCTCCAGGTAGCGCTCTATCAGCACCGAGTCGTCCCCGAACGCCGAGGCGGACTCCTGCCGTGCCGATGCCAAAGCACCAGGAAAATCCGTCGCGTGGTGCACGATCCGCATGCCACGCCCACCACCCCCCGCAACCGCCTTGATCACAACCGGAAATCCCAGCCTGCTTGCCGCCGCGGCAAGGAGCTCCGGGTCCTGCTCTGCCCCGTGACACCCCGGCAATACAGGCACGCCCGCCTGCTCCATCAGTTGCTTGGCGGCAGCTTTCGATCCCATGCCTCGCATCGCGTCGGGCGGCGGACCCACCCAGACCAGCCCCGCCTCGATGCACGCCTCCGCGAAGGCCGGATTCTCCGAAAGGAAACCATAACCCGGATGAACCGCCTCGGCCCCGCTGCGGCGAGCCGCATCGATCAGGCGCGGAATGTTGAGATAACTTTCTCGCGCCGGCGCGGCGCCGATGCAGACCGCCCGGTCGGCCACTTCCACATGCAGCGCCTTCGCATCCTCCTCCGAGAACACTGCTATCGTCTCGATCCCCATCCGCCGCGCGGTGCGCGCGATCCGGCAAGCAATTTCCCCGCGATTGGCAATCAGCAGCCTTCGGAACACGCTACAGCCTCACATCCGGAACACGCCGAAGCGCGTGTCCCTGATCGGCGCATTCAACGCAGCGGACAAGGACAGCCCCAGCACACGCCGCGTCTCCGCCGGATCGATGATCCCGTCGTCCCACAGCCGCGCCGTGGCATAATACGGATGTCCCTTCGCGTCGTATTGCTCGCGGATCGGCGCCTTGAATGCCTCCTCTTCCTCCGGCTCCTCGAACCCGCCCCGCACCGATGCCAGCACGCTCGCCGCCTGCTCCCCGCCCATCACGGAGATGCGCGCATTGGGCCACATCCAGACAAACCGCGGATCATAGGCGCGTCCGCACATCCCGTAATTGCCGGCACCGAACGAACCGCCGATAATGATGGTTATCTTCGGAACCGAGGTCGTCGCAACCGCCGTCACCAGCTTCGCCCCGTCCTTGGCAATTCCCCCCGCCTCGTACTTGCGACCGACCATGAACCCCGTGACGTTCTGCAGGAAGACCAGCGGGATGCCGCGCTGGCTGCACAATTCTACGAAATGCGCGCCCTTCAGGGCGGATTCCGAAAACAGAATTCCGTTGTTTGCCAGGATCCCGACCGGATAGCCGAATACGTGCGCAAAGCCGCAGATCAGTGTGGTTCCGTATAACCGCTTGAATTCGTCCAGATCGCTGTCGTCCACGATCCGGGCGATCACCTCATGCACATCGTACGGCGCCCGGATATCAATCGGAACGACGCCATGCAGCTCCACCGGGTCATAGCGCGGGTCAGCCGATGCGCGCATCGTTACCTCCGGCTGCTTCCGCTGGTTCAACCCCGCCACAATCCGGCGGCAGATCGCCAGCGCATGCGCGTCGTCGTGGGCGTAGTGGTCAACAACGCCCGAGGTCCGTGCGTGCACCTCGGCCCCGCCCAGTTCCTCCGCGCTCACCTCCTCGCCGGTAGCCGCCTTCACCAGCGGCGGTCCGCCCAGGAAAATCGTGCCCTGCCGGCGCACGATCACCGTCTCATCGCTCATCGCAGGAACATAGGCCCCACCGGCTGTGCAGGAACCCATCACGGCCGCGATCTGCGGAATCCCCTCCGCCGAAAGATTAGCCTGATTGAAAAAGATCCGGCCAAAATGCTCCCGGTCCGGGAAAATCTCATCCTGCATCGGCAGAAACGCCCCGCCGGAATCCACCAGATAAATGCATGGCAGCCGGTTTGCCCGCGCTATCTCCTGTGCGCGCAGATGCTTCTTTACCGTCATCGGAAAATATGTCCCACCCTTCACGGTGGCATCATTCGCAACAATAACGCACTCTCGCTCCGACACCCGCCCGATGCCGGTCACGATGCCGGCGCTCGGCACCTCTCCGTCATACATGCCGTATGCCGCGAGCTGCGACAGTTCCAGGAAGGGCGAACCCGGATCGATCAACCCAGCTACACGTTCCCGGGGCAGCTTCTTCCCGCGCGAAAGATGCCGCTGCCGTGCGGCTTCACCGCCGCCTTGCGAAACTTCGGCTACCTTGGTCTGCAAGTCTTCAACCAGCCCGCGCATCGCACGCGCATTTGCGGCAAACTCCTCGGAACGGACATCCACCTCGGACCGAAGGACCGTCATGCCGTTTCAGTAAACAGCTCGCGTCCGATCAGCATCCGCCGGATCTCGCTGGTGCCCGCGCCGATTTCATACAGTTTCGCATCGCGCAGCAGCCGGCCGGTCGGATAATCGTTGATATAGCCATTCCCGCCCAAGGCCTGGATCGCCTCCAGCGCCATCCACGTCGCCTTCTCCGCCGCATAAAGGATCGCGCCTGCCGCATCCTTGCGCGTCGCCTGGCCCCGGTCGCACGCCTTCGCTACCGCATACACATAAGCCTTGCAGGCATTCATCGTGGAATACATGTCGGCCAGCTTTCCCTGCATCAGCTGAAACTCGCCGATGGACTGGCCGAACTGCTTGCGTTCATGCACATAGGGAACGACCACGTCCATGCAGGCCTGCATAATTCCCAGCGGCCCCGCTGCCAGAACCGCACGCTCATAATCCAGTCCGCTCATCAGCACGCGAACGCCCTCGTTCACGCGCCCCAGCACGTTCTCCTCCGGCACCTCACAATCCTGGAACACCAGCTCGCACGTGTTCGATCCGCGCATCCCCAGCTTGTCCAGCTTTTGCGCCGTGGAAAATCCCTTGAAGCCCTTTTCTACCAGGAATGCTGTAATGCCACGCGGGCCGGCGCCTGCCTGCGTTTTGCCATAAATCACCAGCACGTGCGCATCCGGTCCATTGGTGATCCACATCTTGTTGCCGTTCAGCACATAGCGGTCGCCGCGCTTCTCGGCCCGGGTTCGCATTCCCACCACGTCCGATCCCGCACCCGGCTCGCTCATTGCCAGCGCCCCGACATGCTCGCCAGAGATCAGTTCCGGAAGATACCGGCGCTTCTGCTCCTCGCTGCCGTTCCGCCTTATCTGGTTGACACACAAATTCGAGTGCGCACCATACGATAATCCCACCGAAGCCGAAGCACGGGAGATTTCCTCCATCGTCACCACGTGTTCCAGATAACCCATCGCGGCGCCGCCATATTCCTCCTCGACGGTAATTCCCAGAACACCCAGCTCTCCAAACTTGCGCCACAGGTCCATCGGGAACTCGTTGCACCGGTCAATCTCCGCCGCGCGCGGCGCAATCTCATCAGCGGCGAAGGCCTCCACCTGAGTCCGCAGCAAATCGGCAGTTTCACCCAGGCCGAAATCCAGCCCGGGCAGGCGATTGGGCAGCGCAGTCATGCGACACCTCCTCCCCTGGAATCAGCCCTCCGGACGCTGCGTGTCAATCAGGGTCGCGAGTCCCAGCGCCTCCCTCACGCCTGCTTCAAACCGGGCCGGAGACGCATCCTCCGCAAGCCGCCTCAACGCTCCATCACGAACCGAGTGCCAAAGCGCCTGATCCCGATACAATCGCACCACCTGGGCGGCGAACGCCGCGGAATCGGTGCTGTCCGCCGCCAGCAACGCCTCCCCGTCTGCCCAGCCAAGCTGTCCGGCCAGCAGTGTCGTCGCCACCGCCGGCAATCCGAAAGCCGCCGTCTCATGCAGCTTGTAAGGCAACCCAGCCGCGAACCGTGTCGGCGCCACGAAGATCCGATGAGACGCATACAGCCCGGCCGGATCCATTGCGGGACCCAGAAGCGTGACTCGCGGATGCCCCCGCCACTGGTCAAGGCTCACCCGGGGAGCAACATACCCGGCCACCGTCAGCCGCGTTTCCCATCGCAACTCTTGCTCGATCAACGGCAGCACGGCATCGATAAACCACGTCAGGGCATCGTAATTGGGGCTTTCCGCCTCGTGAATAGCTCCGAGGAACAGCATGCCGGCACGTTCCGCAAAACTCGCTTGCGAAGGCTGCACCTCCAGCCCATGGCCAATAACGGTAACCCCTTGCAGTCCAAGATCCCGCAGGGCCTGAGCTTCGCGGGCGCTTACCCCTATAACGCGTTGGCAGAAAGCGGCGTTGCGGAACTCCTGCCGGATCGCCGTATCAATATCGAACGTCTCCCCGCGCAAACGCGCCCGCTCCGCAGTGCGAAAACTGCTGATCGCCTCGGTATCAAGGACGATCAGCGGCGGTTCTGACGCCTCACCGAACGCCCGTTCCAGAAAAGGCCGAACACGGTCCAGATTATGCGTTCGCGCAATCCAGACTGTTGCAAATTCAGATCCTCGTTCGCGCAGAAAGCCGGCCAGGTGCTCCAATCCGAAATCAGCCGTAATTTCCACATCGTCCGGCATATCGGATGCCCGGGTTGCCGGCCCGCAACGGCAGGGCGAAAGCGGAAACACGGTGACATCCAGATCAAGTGCTGAAATTGACCGGATAATATCGTTGGATCGCACGAAACCCGATCCGATCATCCGCAATGGCACCGTATCGTCGATAAACAGCACCCGACGCCGACCAGGAACGCCACATCCTGTCAGGGCCGCGTTCCTCTCGCTCGAAACCGGCAACTCTGTCGTGTGCTGGACAACAATCGCCGGGTCGTACACCACGCGCTGACCGGCAGCCCTGATGCGACGGCAGAGATCCGCGACCTCCTCGCCGCTCTCGTCCAGCGCCTCATCAAAGCCGCCAAGCTCTGCGATCAGACCAGCGCGCAGCAACAAAAAATCGGCAGAGAGGAAATTGGCATCCCGGACGAAGCCGGCCTCCGGTAAGGGCGGTCTCTTGCCGCCCGTTGCCGCGCCCCCTGCCTCCCACACCAGACCCTCAGGCGACAGGACCATGCCGCCGACAGCCCCCACAGGCGGCGAGCCAGAGTTCAGCCGGCGCAAAGCGCAGGCCAGCGCATCAGGGGCAAACTCCATCGAGTCATCAATCAGCAGGATCGCAAGCGCTGCTGCGCATGCCATTGCCGCATTGAGCGTCCGCGAAAGGTGAAGAACCTCCCCGAAGCGTAACACCTGTAAACCTGAGACGAAACGTTCGATCAATCCTGTCTCGTCGTTGGAGCCCCGATCGAGCAGGATCACCTCCATGGCGCCGCTGAAAGCCGAGCGCAGGGATGCCAGCATGGACATCAGCAGTGCAAACCGGTCGCGGGTACTTATGACGACTGAAACTTCCGGACGCTCGGTAAAACTGAAGTCCAGCCCGCGACGCACCAATCCCGGCAACATGGCTTCGGCACGCACACGGAAGAGCGCCGCGGCCTGCGCCGCGCTGGGAAGGGGGGCCAATGACGGTCCGGCCGGCAATCCCAGTTTCCGCCCGATCGTAAGGAAATGAGCGAACGCATCCCGCGCCTTTTTCGCTTTCAGATCCTCCTCAACCTGAGGGTGATTCCGCGCGTACCATGCAAGATCTATATCCCTGTGCGGCGCTCTCAACTCGAACACGCCATGCTTCAGAAAATGCAAATACCCGGACCGGTGAATACCGGAGCCTACCGCGTCAGAAACATCCGGATACGTCGTCAGGTAAAAACTCTCTGAGAATTCCGGAAGCGGATCAAACTCGATCGGCGTGGCATTCGTAAAGTAGTGATGCAGCGCTCCCATCGTGATCTCATTCTGATAGCGCGCCCGATAAAATGCCGGATCGAAATAAGGTGACGTTGCCCGCTCCAGCACTCCGGCCTCAGCGGTCATGTGAAAATGCTTGAATGCCCCGCCGTTCGCCGCCTCCGCCGACTCCTCATCGGGCAGCTGCGAAAGATAATAATCAGGATCAAAGAACAGATTCGGCCTGCGCCGTTCGCGATCGCCAATCCGCCGGAAATGGTCGAAGGCCGACCGGAACTGCGCCCGCTCCAGCCGCTCCGGCGTCAGGTCCTTGTATCGAGCGAGATAGAATTGCTCGTCAAAAAGCCACGCGCCCCGCGCGTAGAAATCTACGTCCGGCGCTTCGTCCACAGCACCCCGTTCGACTCCAGCTCAGCGATGTCGTCCGCGCTGTACCCGTGCCGGGCCAGGACCGCCGGACCGTGTTCGCCGAAGCGCGGCGGAACGGCCCGCGTGCCGCCCGGCGTCCGGGATAGCTTGATCGGAGTCCCGAGCCCCCTGTACCAACCGAGTTCCGTGACCATCTCTCGATGCGCCGCGTGGGGTGAGGAGGCAGCCTCATCCGTGTAAAGCACCGGACCCGCGGGCACTCCGGATCGTATCAGTCGAAGCGATATTTCATGGCCGTCCTGGTCCGCGAATGCGCCGCGCAACACTTCGGTCAGTGCCGACCGATTGGTCAGCCGCGCTGCGTTATTCGCAAACCGTGGATCGTCAGCTACGTCCGGCCGGCCGATTATCGCGCAAAGTTTCCTGAATTGGCCGTTATTGCCCGAGGCAATGAATATCTCGCAGGTGCGCGTCTGATACTTATCATACGGAACCAGATTGGGATGCGGGTTTCCGGTGCCGGCCGGCCGCCGTCCGTTCAGGAAGTAATTTGCGGCCTGCGGGTGCAGCAGTGCCATGCCGCAATCATACAGCGTCATATCAATGAACTGGCCGCGGCCGGACCGCGTTCGCTCAAACAACGCCATCAGAATTGCTACCGCCGAATAGAGACCCGTACCCATATCCACGATCGCAGTGCCCATCCGCATCGGGCCGGTCGCCGCGTCGCCGTTCGCGCTCATCAGCCCGGTCATGGCCTGTAGAATCGCATCATATCCTGGCAATCCGCCCAGCGGCCCGTCCGCGCCGAACCCGGAAATTCGGCAATGAATCAGTCCTGGGAAACGCTCCGCCAGCTCTGCGTAGCCCAGCCCCCACTTCTCCATCGATCCGGGCTTGAAATTCTCCACCAGCACATCAGCCTCTTCCAGCAATCTCAAAAGAACAGCTTTCCCCTGCTCTTTGCCGAGATCCAATCCGACCGAACGCTTGTTCCGGTTCACTCCAATGAAATAGGACGCGCCCCGTTCATGAAACGGCGGTCCCCAGTCGCGCACCTCGTCGCCCTGCGGCGGCTCGACCTTGATCACCTCAGCGCCGTGATCCGAAAGCACCATCGTGCAGTATGGCCCGCCGAGGACGCGTGTCAGGTCGATCACCTTGATCCCGGCCAACGCACCCGCGCTACGGGCCAGGCCCGCCCCCGCGAGCTTCTCGGCGTCATCCATCAGACCGCTTGCTCCCTCACCTCACGATGCCGGCGCGCAACTGGCGCAACGCCGCCGACCGCATTTAGAGCAAATCGTGCCTCGCCGGAAAAGCTCCAGAGATTTTCGCCTCAGTCTCGGGTGGCTGGCGGCGAGACCGATTGCGGACTCGCTGAGCCGGCTCCCTCCTCGGCGCCGGCATACAGGCTGATCCATCGCGTGCCGGCCTTCCCGGTCACCAGCAAGGACACGAAGCGCCGCGTGTGCTCCGCGCTCTCGATCAGGTCCATCATCTCTGTCGCAGAAGCCACCGGAATGTCCTGCACCTTCTCGATCACATCGCCGGCCATAATGCCCCGTGTATAGGCCTCTGAGGCCGGATTCACAGCGGCCACGACCACACCGCTTGTCGTCTGGAGATCAAACATCCGCTGGGCCGCGGCGCTATTTGGCGTCAGCAGCAGCCCCAGATCGGGCGCTCGCGCCGCCGCGGCTAAGGCGGGCTGCTGATCAGGGCACTGACGGCCTCGTGCAGGTCGGGCCAGTCGGCGACCATTACCGAGCTACTTATCACCTGCCCCTGGCGCCGGATGGTCATCGCCGCCGGCTGGCCTACGGGACTTAGAATGATATCCCACATGAGCGCGCTCGAATCAGGTGATGATATGCCCCGATAGCTCAGGATAATATCGCCGCTGCGCAGGCCCGCCATTTCCGCCGGGCTTCCACTATCGATCTGAGTGATAAGCTGCCCGCGCGGCTCCGGGATACCGAACGACCACGCCAGATCCGGCGTCACATCTTGCAGATGCACCCCGATCCACCCGACCGGCAAAGACGTAGGATCGAGCAGGTGACGGACAGCCTGATAGGCGTCCTTGGAGGGAATGGCGAAACCCAGTCCGCTCGAGCCTTGGTCGGCGGCCTGGGTTACCAGAATCGTCGCAATCCCTGCCACCGCGCCGTTCTGGTCTAGCACGGGGCCGCCCGAATTGCCGTGATTTATCGCCGCATCGGTCTGAATGTAATCGTCGAACGGGGTGTTCCGGAGATTCCGGTTCCTCGCGCTGACGATGCCCGCACTCGCCGAGGTTCCCAGTCCCAGCGGATTCCCAATGACGAGCAGTGGGTCCCCGACATGGATTGCGTCGCTGTCGGCCGGCTCGAGGAATGCTGTTGGCTTTCCCGTGTCTATTTTCAGCACGGCGAGGTCGATGATCTTTCCCGCCGCAACCAGTTCCGCATTCCATTGCAATCTGTCGCTGGTCGTGACCGTGATCCGGAACGCACCGCTTATCACGTGGCGATTTGTCAGAATTAGCCCGTCACTGCTTATGAAAAAGCCGGTTCCCAGATCGCGCTCGCGATGAACCGTCCCGTCCTTCGGGTCCTTGCTGAGTGTCTCCACAGAGATGTTCACGATGGCCGGGAGGTCCGCACGAACGACGCTGCTCCAATCCACGGAGCCCGCCTCGGCAAACACCGAAATGGGGATGCCCGCCAGAAGCCCGGCAATCCAGAACGCCGCAAACAAACCCCCCAGGCCCAGATCGCCGCTAATGATCCGGCCAACGGCGGCTCCCATGCGGCCTGCCCCGGTTCCGTAGTCGTTCTTAGGATCGAATCCTACAGCCCGAGGCAGGCGCATGCGCCATCACCTCGGGCCGCCGGAAGAATCAGTTACTGCGAAGAACTGCCGTTGCTCTGATGGTAATTGTTGCCCGGAGCTAATCCATTGCTCTCGTGGTACTGGCCGTTGCCATTGCTGGCATCGCCCCAGCCGTTACCGCCCATCGCTGCGCCATTGCTCTCGTGGTACTGGCCATAGCCGTTGCCGGCATCGCCCCAGCCGTTGGCCGCACCATTGCTCTGGTGATACTGGCCGTTGCCGTTCCAGCCCTCGTTCCAGCCGTTACCGCCCATCGCCGCGCCATTGCTCTGGTGATACTGGCCATAGCCGTTGCCGGCATCGCCCCAGCCGTTGGCCGCGCCGTTGCTCTGGTGATACTGGCCATAGCCGTTGCCGGCATCGCCCCAGCCGTTGGCCGCGCCGTTGCTCTGGTGATACTGGCCGTTCCAGCCCTCATTCCAGCCATTTCCGGCCTGCGCCGCGCCATTGCTCTGGTGATATTGGCCATACCCGTTCCCGGCATCACCCCAGCCGTTGGCCGCACCATTGCTCTGGTGATACTGGCCATACCCGTTGCCGGCATCGCCCCAGCCGTTGGCCGCGCCGTTGCTCTGGTGGTACTGGCCATACCCGTTGCCGGCATCACCCCAGCCGTTGGCCGCACCATTGCTCTGGTGATACTGGCCATACCCGTTGCCGGCGTCGCCCCAGCCGTTGGCCGCGCCATTGCTCTGGTGATACTGGCCATAGCCGTTAGCGGCATCGCCCCAGCCGTTGGCCGCACCGTTGCTCTGGTGATACTGGCCGTTCCACCCCTCGTTCCAGCCGTTGCCAGCCTGGGCCGCACCGTTGCTCTGATGGTACTGGCCGTTCCACCCCTCGTTCCAGCCATTTCCCTGGCCGAAGGCCGCCGGGCTAAGCGCAAGCACGAGCGCCAAGCCTGTTCCCGCCATTACGACGCGCATTGGTAAGCTCCCTCAATTAGGATCAGGCGACGTCTATATCGCCTTATGATAGACTAACTAGCGATTTCACAGTAGTGTGACAAGAGCAACTTTCGCCGTTTACCGCCGGCCCGCAGCGCGACGGTCACGTCTTCGCGAGACTTCCCGACTGCCCTTCGCCTCAATGGTTCCAGACGCGTCTGCAGAACGCGGGATAAGCCTCTCGCATCATTTCACAAACAGGACCACGCAGCAATTCGAGCTCCTCCGGTCTGGGCGGCGCAGTCTCCCCGGCGCCTGGGGATGAATAATATGCAAACCCGGTATTCGCTCGGATCGACGCCGCGGTCTCCCCAGGGTGCCAGGACCGCAATGTGAATCCAGATCCCGCAGGATCGAACCCAAAAACCGCGCGACCGGTCACGAGCGCCTGCGCATGACCGCGACGATACACTCCCGCAGCCGACATGCCCGATGCCGACACGATATCTACCCGCGGCACCAACACGCGAAGTGAGTGCTCCTCGCGAAACAGGATGGTCCTCGGCACCATCATGTACATGAACGCCGAGCCGAAGCTGCCGGGGAAACGCGCCGCCGTGCCCGGCCAGTTCCCCGTCCCGATCAGATTGATATTGGCCTTGCCGTCAATCTGCCCCCCGCCAAGGAAGAAAAGATCGATCCGGCCCTGGCCCGCGAGATCAAACAGCTCCCGCGTCCCGGCAGTGAACGGGTTTCCCCTTTGCTTGTGCAGGAATGAAAGCCGCACGTCATGGCCAAGTGCTTTCACCAGCAAGCATGCCGCGGCCGGTATTGCACTGGCCGCACCAACCGCAATGTGCCGGGCGGCCGGCGCGGTCGGGTCCAGGATCAGCCGGGCGATGGCCGCTGCCATCACCTCCTCCCTGGTAATCATGCCGCCGCGGCCGGCTGTGAAAAAACAAACCGGTCAAGATAGGCTCGGAAACCCTCGTCGATCTTCGCCATCCGGGCGTATTCCGCCAGATGCGTCGCATCCGTCGCATACTCGTCAAGCAGCGCCAAAGGCCACGCGCCTCGCTGGGCGATCGCAACGGCCTGAACGTACACGCTGGAGATAACCCCACCAGCCAGCCGCTCATCCTCCAGCAGGTTCCCGTCGCAGATACGCTCAACCGTTACCAGTGACCGCCGCGCCGCATGCGCCATCGTCGCCAGTTCGTGCCGGCGACCAACGAAAACATTCCCCTCCCTGTCGGCCATCACCGCATGAAAGGCGGCGATATCCGGAGACAGCGCCGGGAGCAGGACGACTGGATCACCTGCCTCGGCGAAGGGATTGTCGATCACCTTCCAGTCCGCCCGGTGGGCAAGAATGTCGCTGCCGATGATGCCGCGCAGCGGCATGAACGGCACGCCCTTCTCCGCCGCCTGCAGCATCGTATGGATCGCCGGGCACGTGGCGTCCGTCATCGTGATCACGCCCGCCACCAATGCGGCCTGAAACCGGGGCGCCAGGCCGGTCTCTCCCAGCGAGACACCGGAGCTCTGCACCGAAGCGACGCAGTTCGCCCCGATCAGCAGATCCGTGGCATAGCCGGACACGGGAACGCCCAGCAGATGCAGCCGGCGCTTGCCGGCACGGATAAGCGCACGGGCGAACGCGCACGGCGACAGCGAGTTGTCCGGAGGCAGCGCCAAAAGCGCTCCGTCAGGAACCGCGTCCGCCAGCTCTTCCAGCGTGACCGGGCTCATCGGTCAGCACCGGATCATATCGAGGGTCCTGCGTGATAACGGCTCCGGCGCGCCGTCCCCCAGCACATACGTGCGGCCCAGTGTCATTGCGGCGCCCTGATCGGAATCCATCAGCACCATGTGAACGAACGTGACCATGCCGGGCCGCAGAGGAAACCTGTTGTTCTCGTAGAACATCGGCGGATCCATCCAGCTCGGAGTGAACTTCGCGCCAAGACTGTAGCCACAGGCATTCAGCCGATGCGCCGCCATCCCATGTGCGTCCATCACGCGCGCATGCGCCGCGAATACCTCCCCGGCGCTGTGGCCAGGGCGCAGAGCCGCCTCGCAGGCGTCCAGCGCCTCCACACACGCCGCGTGCATTCGCACGTGCGCCTCGCGTGGCTCGCCGATGATCACTGTCCGCATCAGTGCAGCGTGGTAGTGGCGATAGACGCCCGCAAACTCCAGCGTGAGTTGATCGTTCGCGGATAGCCGCCGGCGACCCGATTTGTACCGGCAAAGCAGCGCGTCTTCATCGGAGCCAATGATAAACTCGTTGCCGGGATAATCCCCTCCGCCGGCAAAAACCGCCCCCTGCATGGCAGCAAGTATTATCCCCTCGTCCGCATCGGCCCGGATCTGCTCCAGCCCCGCCGCCAGCGCCGTGTCGGCCAGCTCGCCGGCCCTCCGCACATAACCAAGCTCGTCGGCAGACTTTACCGCCCGCAGCTCATCGACCAGCCCCGACGCATCCTCCAGCACGCAGAAGTCCGCCAGCGCAGCGTCCACCGCTTTTCCATAAGCGTAGCTGAGCCCGTACGCATTCGCCTCGATACCCAGCCGCCGCCCCCGCGCACCGTAATCCTCCAGCATTGCCCGAAGCTGCAGAGCAGGCTGCGCGCCGCCTGCATCCGTCCAGATGTGAATGTCCGGAATGATCGAGGTCTGCCGCGCCTGACGCAGGTCTGCCGAACGCGTGATCAACGCCAGTTTGCCATCCGCGCCAAGGTAAAGGGACTGGAAGAAGCAGAACCCGAACGTGTCGTAACCCGTCAGGTAATACATGCTCTCCTGCTGGAACATCAGCAGGCCATCGAGGCCCCGCGCAGTCAGCGCATCGCGGACCGCATCGATCCGGCGCTGGAACTCCTCCCTAGTGAAATGCAGCGCCATGGCGTTACCCCTCCCGCGGCCGCGCCGCTAACCCAGCGCCTTCACTAGCGCTTCGGCCGTGCGGCCGTTGGCAATCGTCGCGGCCCGCCCGTCCCAGTAAACCCCCTCCACGCGGGCAAACGCGTGATTGGCATCGGCATATACGTAGCAGGCGACGTGCGGGTGTCCCTTGAGCGCCGCAACAGTTTTCGCGCGGCCCTCGGGTGGAAAGAACTCGTCGTTATCAGCGACATGAACGACAAGCGGCTTGGAGATCTTACCCAGATCACCAAGCAGGTTATCGAGGCCAACGCCGTAGTAAGAAATATTCACATCCGCGTCGGACTGCTCGGCCATCATGAACGCGAGCCGCCCGCCCAGGCAGTAGCCAATAGTCCCCGCCTTGCCGCTGCCGGCCGGCATCTTTCGCGCCGCGGCAACCGCCGCCTTCAGGTCCTCGATTCCCTTTACCTGATCGAACTTGTTGAACAGTTCCAAAGCTTTCTTCCACTCGGCCTCCGACTTGTCGGTAATGTCCACTCCCGGCTCCATGCGCCAGAACAGGTCCGGACACACCGCAACGAATCCCATATCGGCGATCCAGTCGGCGATATCCCGCATCGCCTGGTTGACGCCGAAAATCTCCTGAATCACCACCACCGCACCCGCCGGCTTGGCCTTAGGCTCAGCCACGTAAGCCGAGAAGCTGCCTGACCCATCTGCGGCCTGGATGGTCATGGATCGCATATCACGCCTCCTGCGATTCAGCCTTGAGCACAGCCGCGATCATGCGCACAGCCTATTGCCCGATGGGCACCCCACCGCTCGGCGCCTGACTCGCGCCAAGCCCGCCCGGGCTGAACCGACCAATATTTCCCAGCAATTGCTGCAGGAATCCCGCCTCGGTGCCCGGGGAAGGCGTCGTACGGCTCACGATGGGAACATTCATCGCATTCTTCTGCGTCAGATGGCTGACGTTCTGCAGCACGCCCTGGTTGTTAAAAGCGAGCACAACAACATCCTGTGCGAGCACGCTCTCTGTTCCCGCGATCGCCGGCTTTGTCGTTTCACCGATGTAATACCAATCGTTCTGATCGAACGTCCCCTTCGCCGTCGGCGAGCCAAGAATTGATGTCGCTTCGCTTTGGGTCGTCTTGCCGGCAACGAGCTGGTTCAGCTCCTCCGGCTTCACGTTGTTTCCTCGGATCTCAGGCGGACGCAGAAGCATCGTGCAGCCGCCCAGGGCAGATGCGCCGGCAAGAAGGGCAGCCAGAACGGCCCCGCGGCCGCGCCGCGAATCACAAAACAGCATCGCCGCCCGTTGTCACGCCGCCAGGCGGCTGTCAATCAGGGCCATGAGCTTTCTGCGTTCCCTCCTTCCCGTAGGCCGCCGCTCGCATGAGCAGGCCGGATTCCGGCTTTACGCCGCCGCCGTCGCCGCGGCACGCCAGCCGCACTTCTACGCCACTCTGGGCGTCCCCGATACCCTCAACGGGCGTTTCGACATGGTCGCGTTGTTCACGGCACTCATCGTCGAACGGCTGCGCACCGCCACCGAGCCCGGACCCGCCTTGGCCCAGGCCGTCTTTGACGCCATGTTCGCCGATATGGACGTCAACCTGCGTGAGATGGGAGTCGGAGACCTCTCGGTCGGCAAAAAGAATCGTGCCATGTGGGAGGCGTTCCACGGACGTGCCCTGGCCTACGGCCCTGCCCTGGACGCAGCGGACCAGCCGGCACTGGCCGCCGCAATTCGCCGCAATGTCTGGCGCGGCTGCCCCGTGCCCGACGGGTCGGCTGCCGCGCTTGCCAGCCATACAATGCGTCTGCACGCGCATCTGGCGGAACAATCCCTCGACGCGCTCGCCACCGGCGACGTGTGCTTCCGCCCGCTGCGATGACAGCGGAGCTACCCCGCTCCATACGGCTGGATCGGCTCGGGCCCGCGCCCGTCGAACACAAGATCACCGCTTCGGCCAGCGAATGTCGCGCCCTCGCCGAGCGGTTCGGCATCCCGGCGATCCTGTCGCTGACCTGCACGTTCCGGCTTAGACGCCTGATGAACTCGGTCGTCGTCGCATCCGGTTCGCTGACCGCCCGCCTCGTGCGGACCTGCGTCGTCACACTGGAGGACTTCGAAACCGAAATGACCGAGGAATTCGCCCTTCGCTTCGTGCCGCAGGGAACTGAATCCCCCGAAATCGACCCCGACTCGGAAGACGAAATCCCCTACGCAGGCGATGTGATCGACCTCGGCGACGCGGCGGCCGAGGAATTGGCGCTTGGACTGGATCCTTATCCACGGCAGCCGGGCGCTGAACTCGAAATGGATCGCACCGGTTTCCCCCCGCATCCTTTTTCAGGGCTGGAGAGCTGGCGTCGCCACAAAACCCGCTCCCCTTGCAGGAGGGGGAACGGGGGAGAGGTCGAAACCTAAGACCCTTGGTTTTACTCGGAATCCGAAGGATTCGGCGTATACCTGCCCCATCACGCAGCGGGGAATTGTCATGGCGCAGGCAAGCAAAATCCCGGAGGCTCCTCGGACCGGCGGCCAGCTCATCGCCGATGCGCTCGTGGCACAGGGCATCCGGCACGCCTTCGCTGTCCCCGGCGAGAGCTACCTGGAGGTGCTGGATGCCCTCTTCGACGTCCAGGAACACGTTAAGCTGGTCACCTGCCGGTTCGAAGCCGGCGCGGTAAACATGGCGGAAGCATACGGCAAGCTCACGGGTCAGCCGGCCGCCGCCTTCGTCACCCGTGGACCGGGCGCCTGCCACGGGTCGGTCGGCGTCCACATTGCAATGCAGGACAGCACGCCGCTGCTGTTGTTTGTGGGCCAGATACCGCTCGCAAATGCCGGACGCGACGCCTTTCAGGAAGTTGACTACCGCCGCTTCTTCTCGCCGCTCGCCAAATGGGTCACGCAGATCGACCAGCCCGGACGCATTCCCGAAGTCGTTGCGCATGCTGTCGATATCGCCGTCTCCGGACGCCCCGGCCCGGTGGTCATCGCACTTTCAGAGGAAATGCAGTCCAAAGCCGCCCACGTATCAGATGTTCCGCCAGCATCGATCCGGCGAGCACACCCTGATCCGGTGGCGATGACCCAGCTTCGTACCATGCTTGCAAAGTCCCGGAAGCCGGTTGCCGTCATCGGCGGCTCCTGCTGGATCGAACCGGGCCGTCGCGCATTGCACGACTTTCTCACCGGCAACGCTGTTCCCACCACTGTCGGCTTTCGCCGCCAGGCACTCTACGACGGCACTCAGGATAATTTCGTGGGAGACCTCGGCGTCGGCTCCGACCCCGCCCTGCTCTCAAAGATAAAGGAAACCGATCTTATCCTTGCCATCGGCTCGCGGCTGGGCGATGCCGTCACTCAAGGTTACGAACTGCTGGACCAGCTCGGGGACGTGTCCATCGTGCAAGTCCATCCTGAAGGCGCAGAAATCGGGCGGGTGTTCCGGCCCGCCCTGGGTATCGTCTCCGACCTGAACGCTTTCGCCCAGGAAGCCGCCGCAATGGAACCGGTTCACGTCACCTGGGACAGCTGGACCAGCCAGCTGCGGAATATTCGCGAGCGAGGCCGCGAGGTGCCCAACTATCAGGGCAAACTTAACGTCGGTGCCGCGATGCGCGAGCTGGAACACCTGCTTTCACCCGATGCCATCGTTACCACCGATGCCGGCAACTTCTCCGGTTGGGCAACGCGCTTCATAAATTTCAGTGAACATCAGCGCTATATCGGTCCGACCAACGGCGCGATGGGCTACAGCGTGCCGGCCGCCGTCGGAGCCAAAATCGCCTTCCCCGACCGCATGGTTGTCAGCCTCGTCGGCGATGGCGGGTTTCTCATGACAGGCCAGGAAATCGCCACGGCATTCCATCACGGCGTTGCTCCCATCGTAATGGTGTTCAACAACCAGATGTACGGCACCATCCGCATGCATCAGGAACGCGAACACCCCGAACGCGTCTCGGGGACATCTCTGACCAATCCCGACTTTGCCAAGTTCATCGAAGCCTTCGGCGGCTACGGCGAAGTAGTTGCCGAAACGACCGAATTCACTCCAGCCTTCCGGCGCGCGCTCGACAGCGGCCGCCCAGCGGTTCTTGAGCTGCGCATGAACCCCGAGCAGATCACCACACGCGCAACGATTTCCGAGTTGCAGGCGCGTCGCCACAAACCGGCGGCCTGACCAGTGCTAAACGCTGACAGTCGTGAGTGTTCGTTGTGCTTCGGCTGACCCACTCCTTCACGATCGAGCCTCCGCCGTCATTCGCCCACGCCGAGCGGTTCTATCGCGAGCGAAACTTTGATGAAGCGTTCAATCTTTGCAGTGCTATTCTTAACCGCGCTCCCACACACTTCGATGCCCTCCACCTTTCCGGCGTGATCTGCCTCGATCGCGGCGATCACGGGCAAGCCTCCGAGTGGCTCGCAAAGGCAGAACAGGTGAATCCATCGGCCCCGCGCCTTCAGTATCATCTGGGCAATGCCGCGATGGCTGCGGGCCGTACGGATGACGCGATCGCTTACTTCCACAAGACGCTGGCTCTCGAGCCGGAGCTGCCCGACGCATTGAACAATCTGGGGACCTGCCTCCGCACACTCGGCCGCGACCAGGAGGCAATCGCCTGCTTCGAACAGGTGCTCACTCGCGATCCCGCTTTCATGCCCGCGCTTTACAACCTGGCGATCACACTCGCCCGCATCGGCCGCGCGGAAGAGGCCATTGTGCATTTCACTACCGTCATCGGAGCATCCCAACACGCGGCCGGTATCGACCGCCTGCTCGAAGCGCGCGACGCCCTCGCCGGAGCACTCATGTCGCTCGGAAAGTACGATGAAGCGCTAGCGATCGCGAAAACCCGGACAGCGTTGAAACCGGAGGATCCGCGCGGCGAATGGCACGAATCGATCCTGTTGCTCACCCTTGGAAACTTTCGCGAAGGCCTCCCGCTGTACGAGCGCCGCTGGGAACTGCCCGGCTTTCGCACCGGCAAGGACGCGGCAAAACCTCCGCCCCGCGTGCCTGACCTATCGGAGCTCGCCGGCCGGCGAGTGCATCTGTATGCAGAGCAGGGGCGCGGCGATACGGTGCAGTTTGTGCGCTATGCGCCTCTCGTCCGCCGGTCCGCCAGCTTTGTTTCCGTGTCAGTTCCGGCGGACCTTATCGGACTGATCCGCACCGTCGAAGGCATCGATTCGATTGTAACTGATTCCGAACCGGCGCCGGAATCGGATCTCTCGATCCCCATCATGAGCTTGCCGCTCCTGTTCAAGACGGAAATGGAGACAACCCCAAGCACCGTCCCCTATCTCGCCGCCCCGCAGAATCTGCTTGTAAGCTGGCAGGAACGAACTCGGGCCCTTCAAGAGTCCCAGGATCGGCCTGTGCTGGTGGGGCTCCCAGCACATCCCCGAGCGGTCCGTCCCCATCCACCTGCTCGCTCCCTTGCTTCGCGTCGATGGCATCCAATTTCATGCGTTGCAGAAGGAAATACCGGATACCGACCGCACTTGGCTAAAGGAATCAAATCACCTCCGGTCCAGCAAACCCCCTCCCCTTGCGGGAGGCTTGCCCTCGGGCCGGCCGGAGGCCGGACCCGAGGGGGGAAAGGGGGAGGGGTCAAAACTTAAGGCCGTTGGTACCACCCAACTTCCAAAGGAAGTCGGGTACATCACGGACCACACGTCGTATCTAACGGACTTCGCTCAGACGGCGGCCCTCATCTCCTGTCTGGATCTCGTGATCACAATCGACACCTCGGTGGCGCATATCGCCGGAGCCCTGGGACGCCCTGTCTGGTTCATGCTCCAGCGCAATGCCGATTGGCGCTGGTTCGTCGGCCGCAACGACAGCCCTTGGTATCCCACCGCCCGCCTGTTCCGTCAGGAGCGGCAGGGCAGCTGGGATGAAGTCATCATGCAAATCGCCCAGTCCTTGAATTGTTTCCCTTGAATCGCGTCCTGGCATGCCGCGCAGTCGGCGGATAGCCCTCCGCCCCAGCCCGTCAGTGCACCAGCGTGGGCACCATGTCCTGCTGCAGGATTGCCGCGAACGCCACATCGCGGTCGCCGGCAACCGCCATCGGTGTTCCATCCGCGCCATGAATGGCGAACCCCGGCTGCCCGTTCACTATCACTGGCCGGACATACGCAATTTGCGAAACGCCGAGTTGCGCAAGCTGCGCCTCAGTCAAGTGCCGAATATTGAAAGCAATCAGCTCGGCCTCGCCTTCGGAGTTATCAGGTGTCGCGTTCACGTTCATTGTCTTTCCCCTTCGCGCCGGTCCACGTCCTGCAGCCCCGCCGCTCCTGAAAGCCTTCTCGTCTGAACTCCTCACTCCTCGTGAGCCGTCCCCTCCACGACCTTTGCCTGTCCGTTTCCCGCCGGCCGCTTGATCTGGATCGTCTTGACCTTCGGTTCCGGCTGTGGACGCGCGAGGTCGATATTCAGCAGACCGTTATCCAGCCAGGCTGCCTTCACCTCGATTCCTTCCGCCAGGACGAAAGCACGTTGGAACTGCCGTGCCGCAATCCCCCGATGAAGGAACACCCGGTCCTGCCCATCATCCGTCTGCCGCCCCCGGATCACCAGCTGGTTGTCCTCCTGCGTGATCTGCAGGTCGTCCATGGTGAAACCGGCGACCGCAAGCGTGATCCGCAGTCCCGTCGAGCTGATCTGCTCGATGTTGTAGGGCGGATAGCCATCCGCGGAGCTCTTGGAAGCCCGCTCAAGCATCTGCTCCAGGTGGTCAAACCCTAGAAACAGCGGTGAAGTGAACAGGCGAGTTGTCATTAAGCCTCCTCCTGGGAGCGAAGCGTTCAACGCCGGAACCCGTTTGCGGCATTCCGGCACTGGGACATCTTGTGAACAAATGGCCCCGTTGCAAGAGGTTCGCGTTGATAGAGGCCAGACGCGAAGCTACATCGCCTCATCATGACTGAGCTCGCGTCCGATCTCTTGCCGATCTTGATCGCACCCCACCCGGGGCTGAAGGCGCGCGCACGCCCGGTCGGCCCGAAGGAGGCTTCGCAGGTGCGAGATCTCGTCCCTCGAATGTTCTCCACGATGTATCGCGCCCCCGGCATTGGACTCGCTGCTCCGCAGGTCGGGGTCGGTCTTCGCCTCGCCGTGGTTGATCTGATGCGGGACGACAAACCCAGTCCGATCGTACTCATCAATCCGGAACTGGTTGCCGCCAGCGACGATCTCGCAACAAGAGAAGAAGGCTGCCTTTCGCTTCCGAATCAATTCGCGGAAGTTACCCGCCCGGCCAGGGTCAAGGTCCGCTATGTCAACCAGGAAGGCGCCCGCCAGGAAATCGAGGCCGACGGATTGCTGGCCGCATGCATCCAACACGAAATGGACCACCTGGAGGGGATATTGTTCGTGGATCATCTCTCCAGCCTCAAGCGCAACATGATCCTTCGCCGCCTTGCCAAGGAACAGCGACAAGCGCGCGAGGAATGATCGCGGCCAGGCCGTTGCGCCTCGCCTTCATGGGCAGCCCGGACTTCGCGGTTCCGGCGCTTCTCGCCTTGCACAATGCCGGGCATGACATCGCTGCCGTTTATTGCCAGCCACCCCGGCCCGCCGGCCGAGGTTACGAGGTGCGCCGATGCGCGATTTATTCAGCCGCGGACCGCCTCAACCTCCCCGTCCGGACTCCCGCGCGGCTCCGCTCCGATCTCGAAGCCCAGGCCGCCTTCGCCGCGCTGGATCTAGATGCCGCCATCGTCGCCGCTTACGGCCTGATCCTGCCGCCCCCGATGTTGGCCGCCCCTCGCCGAGGCTGCCTTAACATCCACGCCAGCCTGCTGCCCCGGTGGCGTGGTGCCGCTCCTATTCACGCGGCGGTGCTGGCGGGCGACGCCCAAACCGGCGTCACCATCATGCAGATGGATGCCGGCCTCGATACCGGGCCAATGCTGCTGGCCGAAACCGTCCCCATCCCGCCGCGCGCCACCACCGGCCTGATGCATGACATCCTTGCCGATCTCAGCGCGCGATTGATCCTGCGCGCCCTTGCCGAAGCCCCTTCGCCCAACCCTCAGCCGGCGCAGGGGGCGAGCTACGCCCCGAAACTCACCAAGGGCGATGGCCGTCTCGGCTGGCAGAACCATGCAGAAGCTCTCGATCGCCGAGTTCGGGCGATGGACCCGTGGCCCGGCGCTTTCACCCGACTTCACGGAAACCAACTGAAGATCCTCGCGGCACAACCCGAAAGCGGCTCCGGCCCCCCCGGCCAGGTGCTGGATGACGGGCTCCTTGTGGCCTGTGGCCACGGCGCACTCCGCCTCTGCCGAGTGCAGATGGCCGGCGGCAGACCGCTGGACGCGGCCGCTTTCCTCCGCGGCCACCCTATCCCGCCGGGTACCGCGTTTGGCGAATGACGATCTCCGTACCAACAGCCAAATGGGCACTCCTTGTCGAATACGATGGCGCTCCATTCGTCGGATGGCAGCACCAGGCGAACGGCCTCTCGATCCAGCAGGTTTTCGAGCAGGCTGCGGCGCGCCTCTCCCGCGGTAGCCCAGTCAGCACCGTCGCCGCCGGCCGAACTGATGCCGGCGTCCACGCCGCCGGACAGGTCGTGGAACTCCGGCTCGACCGCCCGATAAGTCCGGGCCAGCTCCGGGAAGCCCTGAACTATCACCTGAAGTCCCATCCCATTGCCGTGTTGCAGGCCGCTCCGGTCCCCGCAAACTGGAGCGCACGCTTTTCGGCGATACACCGCACCTACCGCTATCGAATCCTCAACCGCCGCGCCCGGCCCGCCCTGCTTGCGGGCCGTGTCTGGCACGTTGCCAGCCCTCTCGACGCCAGCCAGATGCACGCGGCCGCCCAAATCCTGCTCGGGCGGCACGACTTCACCAGCTTCCGCGCGGCCTCCTGTCAGGCGAGCGGCCCGGTCCGAACCCTGGACCGCCTCGACGTGACCCGCGACGGCGACATGATCGAAATCCTGGCCGAAGCTCGCAGCTTCCTCCACCACCAGGTGCGGAACCTGACCGGCACCCTTCGTCTCATCGGCAACGGGACCTGGCCTGTGGACCGCATGCGAGACGTGCTCGCCGCCAGGAATCGCGCCGCCGCCGGACCCACTGCCCCGCCGCAAGGACTTTGCCTCGTTGCCGTGGATTACCCGGAATTGCCGTTCAGGGATTGATCGGATTTTCGCCGGCCTGGCCGCCCGCAATCGGCGGACGGGAGACCAGAAGCCCCAGCGCGGCCTGGATGCCGAAATCGCCGGGCAGCGCGCCTTTGGGGAACAGACGGGTGACATGGCCCATCTTGCGCCCCGGCCGGGCCTCGGCCTTGCCGTAGAGGTGCGGAATAAGGCCGGGGGTGCGAAGGACTTCCGGCCAGAGAGCCGTCCCCTCGGGGCCGACCAGGTTTTTCATCGCAGCATCCGAATGGCGTATCGCAGGCGGCAGCGGCAGGCCTGCAACGGCGCGGATGTGCATCTCGAACTGGCTGGCCGGGCAGGCCTCGATGGTCCAGTGGCCGGAATTATGGGGGCGCGGCGCGATCTCGTTGGCGAGCACGCGACCATCGGCGGTGACGAACATCTCGACCGCAAGGACGCCGACAAGGTCGAGAGCCTCGGCGATCCGGCAGGCAATCCGCTGCGCCTCGCCTGCGAGTTCAGGGACGATGCGCGCGGGCGCGAGAGAAAGATCGAGGATGCCGTTGCGGTGGCGGTTTTCGGTGACATCGAAGCAGGAAACGCCGCCGGCGGCGCCCCGCGCGGCGACGACGCTGATCTCGCAGGCGAAGTCCACCAACGCTTCGAGAATCAGCGGCTTGGGGTTCAGCGCGGCAAAAGCCGGCGCGAGGTCAGCCACCTGACGAACACGGGTCTGGCCCTTGCCGTCGTAGCCATAGCGGGCGGTTTTCAGGACGGCGGGCAAGCCGATGCGTGCCGAGGCCTCGTGCAATTCCTCGAGCGAGCTGGCGGCGGCCCACTCGGTGGTGGCGACGCCGGCGCGGTTGAGGAAGGATTTCTCCGCCACGCGATCCTGGCTGATGCGAAGAACGTCCGGCGAGGGGCGGACGGGCTTGATCGAGGCGAGGAGCTCCAGACCCTCGGCGCTGACATTCTCGAATTCGAAGCTGATGACGTCCACCGCTTCAGCGAAACGGCGGAGCGAGACGGGGTCGGTATAGTCGCTGATGGTGGTCGCGGCCGAGACCTGGCTGGCGGGACTGTCATGCTCACGGGTGAGGATGTGACAGCGGTAGCCCAAGCGGGCAGCGGCGAGGGCAGACATGCGCCCGAGCTGGCCGCCGCCGACCAGGCCGATCGTCGCGTTCGGGGGCAGCGGAAAATTCATCCCTGCTCTTGCGGTTCATTGGGAACGGCACAGGTCTGGGCGGAACGATAGGCATCGAGGCGCGCGGCCAGCGCCGGATCGGCATTGGCGAGAATCGCGGCGGCGAAAAGAGCCGCGTTGACGGCTCCGGCCCGGCCGATTGCCAGGGCGCCTACGGGAACGCCGGCGGGCATCTGGACGATGGACAGCAGGCTGTCGAGGCCCTTGAGGGCGGCGCTTTCGATCGGAACGCCAAGAACTGGAAGGCTGGTCCAGGCGGCGCACATGCCGGGCAGGTGGGCCGCTCCGCCGGCGCCGGCTATGATAACGCCAAGCCCGCGGGAGCGGGCGGTCCGGGCGTAGTCGCGCAGCCGGTCCGGGGTGCGGTGAGCCGATATGATCCTGGTTTCGTGCGGAATTTCGAGCTGCGCCAGAATTTCCGCAGCATGGGCAAGGGTGGGCCAGTCGGAGCGGCTGCCCATGATGATGCCGACGAGACTGCTCATGCTTCAGGCAATGTCATCCGGGATAAGGCGGCTTTCGAGCCAGGCGATCTCGTCTTTCAGCATCAGCTTGCGTTTTTTCAGGCGCTGGACATGGAGCTGGTCCACCGGCCCGCCGTCCGACAGGCGGGCGATGACGGTGTCGAGATCACGGTGCTCGCTGCGCAGTTCATGCAGCTTGCGGAGCAGCGTATCCCGGTCAGTCAGCATGGCCCGGTTCATAGCATGCGGGCAGGTCCGGACATAGGGAACGCCACCCCCAGGGGCGCGCGTGAGGAGAAACGTATGGCGCGTCTCGGCGTTGCCATATTTTAGAAATCCGCTTGCCAAACCCCCCGGAATAGGCGTTAGCGTACCGAAAGCGGACCGGGGAAATGCCCGGCGGCCGCCGTGCTGACAGTGCAACCGAGGAGGCCTCATGAGCCTGCAGACTCGCCTCGAGTCCCTGAAAGAGCGTCATTCCAGCCTGGAAACGCGTATCGCCGACGAGGACCAGCGACCGCGGCCAGACAGCGACGTGCTGATGCGGCTTAAGGTCGAGAAGCTGCGAGTAAAAGAGGAGATCGAGCGGCTGAAGAGCCAGCCGGAGCCGGCGCCAAGCGGCTGAGCAGTCCAACCGGCGGTTTCAGGTTACTTCTTCGGCCGCGGCGGAGGTCGGGGGCGGCGGAGGAGCGCCGTGACCTTCACGCTCCAGCCGATCATTGGCCGCGGCTATCGCGGCGTTGAGGTCGGTCTGGCTGCAGAGGCCGAGAATGACGGGGTCGCGCGGCTTGATGTTGGCGCTGTTCCAATGGGCCTTGTCGCGTACCTTCTGAATGGTTTCCTTGGTCGTGCTGAGGAGCTTGGCCACTTGCTGCTCACTGAGGTGAGGATAATTCCTCAGCAGGAAGGCGATCGCGTCGGGGCGGTCGTTGCGCTTGGATACCGGGGTGTAGCGCGAACCACGCAGGCGCTTTGGCGCGGGCAGGGCAGAAGGTAGGATCTGCAGGCGGGCGCTCCTGTCAGCCTCGCAGCGGCGGATCTCCGCGGCGGTGAGCTGGCCGTTGGCGACCGGGTCATAGCCGACGATCCCCTGGGCGACCTCACCATCGGCGATGGCCTGGATTTCGAGCGGATGCATCCCGCAGAAATCAGCGATCTGTTCGAAGGTAAGTGCGGTCTTTTCGATCAGCCACACCGCGGTGGCCTTGGGCATCAGCGGCAGAGCCATGCTTTGTCCTTTGGGGGTTTTGTCCTTTGGGCCCGGTCTCCAGGACGCCGCCGGCTCGGGGTGTGCCCGGGCGCAGATGATCCATGAACCTGAGTGGAACGGGGATATGACGTTGGGTTGCAGACGGGTCAAGCCCAACGGGTGGTATCGCGCGCCGGGTTGCTGGGTCAGCTCGGATGCCGGCTGGTATACCCCGAATCCGAGGGAATCCGGGCATACCGCCCGCGGGGTTGGCGGGGCGGTCGCGCGCAACCAATGACTCACCCAACTTCCGAAGGAAGTTGGGTATATGAGTATTCGGCTCACGCGGCGATGCTGCTCGCTCCGCGAGCCGCGCTCCTCTGCGAGGGAGTACTGGTGTCCTGCCCCCTGCAGTTCGACGCACTCTGCGGATGGAGGGGGTAAGCAGGCCACCGAATGAGGGTATCCTGCCCCCTGGAGTTCGACGCACTCTGCGGATGGAGGGGGTAAGCAGGCCACCGAATGAGGGTATCCTGCCCCCTGGAGTTCGACGCACTCTGCGGCGGACGATGGGGATAAGCAGGCCACCGAAAACAAAGGCGAGTGTCCCGGTCGCCAATCCACAATGGCGAACGTCCGATTCGGAACACCAGGAGGGATGAATGGCGCTTGAGGAAGACGAACTGCCGAAAAAGAGGGTTCGGCTGGAGCGGCCGCTGCTGGACAGCTGGAGCGTTGAGGAGCTGCGCGCGTATATCGGGGAGCTGCGCGAGGAAATCGGCCGGACGGAAGCCGAGATCAGCCGCAAGGAGGGTCACCGGACCGCCGCAGACGCCTTCTTTCGCCGGCCCGGGTAGCCCTTCCAGCCAGGCCGGCGTCCCGGCGCCAAAGCCGGCATGAACGGCAATCATAACACAAAAGACATTCAGGATTGCGCATAGGTCAATTTGTGTAATAGGGAACCAGAGCAGCATCGCGCGCGAGAAAGCGTCGGAGCGGGCGTGAAATCCTGCTTTAAGAAAACGAATCAGAGCAGCTTCAGGCGATACAGCCAGCCCGAAAGGCTTCAGTCGACGATCTTCGCTGCAGTTGTGTCCGTCAATCTCTGCAAAATGGCGATTGTGTATACGAAGTGATGTTTTCTTGTTCGGCTGAGCGGCGTTTCCTCGTTCTTTAATCGCGGTTTGGATTGCAAGCCTTCTTTCAACAAACCCCCGCTTTTCTGTTCGGCTGATGGGCCGCTTTCCTGCCCCGGCCCAGTGCATCCGACAGCGCCGCGCGCAGCTTCGGTCAAGGATGGCCGCAGGCCACCGGCGTAGCCGGCGCGAAGCGTCCTTGACGGCGGCGAGCACGGCGTGAGCCTCGGTCGGGCCGGGCGCATGGCAGTCATGCCGCTTCGCGCATCATCTGCTTCTTGTGCTCCTTCAGATGTTCCATGTTCAGGTAGCGGATCGCCTCCAGCCAGTTCTCGTGCGCCTCCACCGCCAGTGCCCGGACCAGGCGCAAACAGCTCGCCGCGTTGGGGAAGATCCGTACCACATGCGTGCGATGCGTGCGGCGTTTGATCTCCTGGTTCAGCCGCTCCAGCATGTTGGTCGACTTCATGTGCTTATGGTGCGCCAGCGGCAGCCGGTCGAACGTCAGCGTTTCCCCGATGTTGTCTTCCACCCAGCCACACAGCTTCGGATATTTGCCCTGCCACTTGCCGAGCCAGGCGGCGAGGTCTCGTCTGACCTCCGCCAGATCGCGCCGGTCATAAAACCGCCGCAGCTCCATCAGCCAGTCGTCATCGACCTTGCGCGGCACGTCGTCCAAAGCGTTCCTGAGGAAGTGCACGTAGCAGCGCTGCCATACCGCTTCCGTCAGCACCTCGCGGATCGCCGCCTTCAGGCCCGGATGGTCGTCGGAGACGACGAACTCCACGCCATGCAGGCCACGCTGTTTCAGGTCCAGCAGGAAGTCGCGCCAGCTCGATCGGCTCTCGCGGTTGGCCAGTTCGACCGCCAGCACCTGCCGGCGTCCCTCACCATCCACCGCCACCGCGATCAGCACCGCCTGGCTGGCGATCACGCCGTCCTCGCGTATCCGTTCGTAGCGGGCGTCCAGGATCAGATACGGATAGGGTTCGCCCAGGCGGCGGTGCGAGAATGCCGTCAGGGCCACGTCCAGCGATTTGTTGGCCTCGCTGATCGAGGTGGCGGAGAATTCGTGACCGCACAGCGTTTCCGTCACCGCCTTGACCTTCCGGGTCGCCCTGCACATAGATTTCCGCCAGAGCGCTGACCAAAGTCTTCTCCGAGCGCTGGTAGCGCTCGAACAACTCGGTCGAGAACCGACCCGCGCGGTCCTGCGGCACACCAAGCTCGAGTGTGCCAACCCGGGTGATCAGCGGACGCTGGTAATAACCCGCCCGGTAGCCGAGCCGACTTTCCGTCCGTTCGCTCTTCGCCGCGCCAACCGCCTCCGTCATCTCAGCTTCCAGCGCCGCCGCGCGCACCGCCTTCACCGCAGTGCGCAGAAAGTCAGCGTTTTCCGCCAACACCGCTTTGATATCGATGACCTCGCACTTACCTTGAACCTTGGTCATGGTGTGCTCCCTCGCCAAAGGGGGGTGATCTCAGACATCACCCGCATACCATGGCCGCTCCACCTCAGATCATTTTGCAGAACCTTCCGGACACTACCTTACACAATCAATACCAAGCGGAATGGACCAAGTCTGATTTATTCGAGGCAACCTCGCTGCCACCCGCCGTCGACATTAATATAACCATGCGCCTCGATCGCTGCCGCAGCGCCCCGACGACGAGGCGGCGAATGGGCCCACTCATCTGCTATCGCGAGTTGCCGCACAACGGCGGCGTGGCAATCTCGCGCAGTTATACTGCCGGATGCTCTCCGAAAGTAAAGATCGTGACGGGGCTTGGGACACCCCCAATTGCCCGATAAAAGTCGAGCGCGTGGGCATCGCGATTGTCCACTGCAACCCAGGTGATTCGAATTCCTGAGGCCACGGCAAGCTTTTTTGCCGTCCCGACGAGCCGTCGGCCAATTCCACGCCGCCGGTGCGTCGGCAGTACTGCGATATCATAGACAAAAAGCTCAGCATTCTCTGATCGCGTCAGAGGGAGGACAAAAGCCGTAAGGCCTGCGACCGGCCGATCATCCTCCACGGCCACGAAGGCCCAAAAATCCGGACGATCCAGCAGACGCCGGACGTAGTCGCGACTTAGTCTCCTGGAGCTCTGGCCAAACACCGAGTCCATCATCGCAAATAGCGAGACGGCCAGTCCGGCATCGGTTGCCGAAAGCCTCCTGATTTGCGTAGCTTTCATCGAATAATCATTGCCAGGCGCGTTTCGGGCGACAGGTGCATGGCGGATCGGGACGGAAAGTGCCGAAGCAAATCCCGCGTCAGCCTACTCGAGCGACCGGCGTCGGTTAAAGCGCAAATGGCCACTCACCCGCTCCGAACGCCACCTGCTCACGCACGCCTGGATCATCGCCAAAGCAGCGGTGACGATCGACCATCCTTCACGCTCCCGGCGATACACGGCGATACTCGTCCCCGGTCCACCGCCGGGTCTGGCCCGCCGCAAAGGGCGGTCCCTGAATTGGCGGTCCCCCTGGGCTCCCGGTTCGCATCTCACCAATAAGGTCGGCCGAGAGCAAGCGAGCCCGCGAACAGCCGATGCGAGAAGCAGGGCAGGTTCGTGGAGTGGTCCGACGACCAGCCCGTGATAAACCCAACCCGGATGATATCCGGCCGTCTCCCTCATCGCGACGGAAGAAAGGTCGGTGCGCTCCAACGCTGGCCGGCCTTCGGCCGGACCCAGGGGAAGCGCAAAGCATTTCCGGTCAAGCGCGATCTGCTCTATAGCCGCCAGAAACCATAGTAGTTTTCCAGGAGTTGGAATCCAGCTATATTGATACGGCCGTTTCGTCTGCATCCAGCGCCTCGCTGGCGCCGGCTGCCGTACCTTGTTCGACTCCGCCTTGTTCGACTCCGCCTTGTTCGAACTCCGGCACCCCGCGCTAGATACCCCGCGATGAGCAGGACACCAGGATGACTAATCGCGTTTTCCCCGTATTGGCGCTCCTCGCCGCGCTTGGCGTGCTGGCCGGGTGTAGCGGGGGCCTGCAACCGCAGGGGGTGAACGCGTCAGACTACCATCTGGCGGGCGGCCAGGGGGCCCAAGGCTCGATGCTAAGCGGCGGCCAGGGAAACGGCGGACTGCTGGGCAGTATCTTTGGCACGAACAAGGCGCCGGCCGCGAACCAGGGCGTCGGCGGCGCCATCGGGGTGAATGCGTATCTATGGCGGGGAGCACTCGACACGCTTTCCTTCATGCCGCTGCAGTCGGCCGACCCGTTCGGGGGAGTAATTATCACCGACTGGTACTCTCCGCCGGATTCGCCGGGCGAGCGGTTCAAGGCGACGGCGTATATCCTGGGCCGGGAATTGCGAGCGGACGCGCTGCGGGTGACGATCTTCCGCCAGGTGCTGGAGAACGGCCAGTGGGTCGATCAGCCGGTCAGTCCTGTGACGGTCGGTGATATCGAGAACAAGGTTTTGGAGCGCGCGCGGCAGTTGCGGATTCAGACCGCGAGTCAGTGATCCATCTGGGCGGGGATGCCCGGGTCCAATCCCTGTCGGGTCACGTGATGGATGCCCGGGTCAAGCCCGGGCATGACGAAAGGGCCCGGGCATGCGAAAGGGGCCCGGCATGACGAAAGGGCCTTAAGTTTTGACCCCTTCCCCTTTCCCCCTCCCGCAAGGGGAGGGCGCTTGCTGGCGGTTAGACGACCGGTTCGCTGACCATCACGCCCGATAGATGTGCGGGCGTCATGTCGGCATCGGTCATGACCCGCCAGGTGCCGGCGACCAGCACCTCGGCGGGACGGAAGCGCGCCTTGTAGGCCATCTTGCGGCTCTCCGGCACCCAGTAGCCGAGATAGACGTAGGGCTGGCCCAGGGACCGCGCACGGTCGATCAGCCACAGGATCGTGTATGTGCCCAGGGAACGCTTATCGAGTCCCGGGACGAAGAAGCTGTAAACGGCGGACAGGCCGTCACCGAGGCGGTCGGTCAGGCAGGCACCGACGAGCGTATCGTCCGGGTCGCGAAACTCGATCATGAAGGTGTCGATCGGCGTGTCCTCGACCATCGCGCGATAGTCGTAGAAGCTCATCGTGGCCATGTCGCCGTTGCCGTGCCGGGCTTGCTGGTAACGCTGGAACAGCTGGAATTGCTCGGCGGTGGCGCGTGCCGGCACCTCGAAGCCTTCGACAAGGGCGTTCGCCCGGGCGATCCGCCGCAAACTGCGGTCCGGCTCGAACACCGAGACCGGAATGCGGATGGGCACGCAGGCCTGGCAGGCGGGGCAGACCGGTGCGTAGGCGATGTTGTGACTGCGGCGGAAGCCTGCGCGGGACAGCCGGTCGTGCAGTGAGTTGGCGTCCGGTCCGGTGATTTCGGTCACCACCTTACGCTCCGTCCGCCCGGCCACATAAGGGCAGGGCAACGGCGCCGTGGTGTAGAAAAACTGAGGCCTGCGCGGCGGTTTATAGGTCATGCAGTGGACGTCCACCACGTATGTTCGCGAAGCTGCCGAGCCGGGTCAATCCTCTCTTTCGCCATCGCCGCTTCGGTCACGGTGTGAGTTTCAGGCTGCCATGCGGTCCTTCCGGCTGAGGACCCAGGGTGAATGTTTCTCCATCCCTCCATGATCGCAGCAGATCCCTGCTCTGGCGGCTCAGCAGATTGCCGGACTGCCCAGGCGTCATCATGAACAGGCTCCGGTCGAGGTCTGCCAGATCATATACGCCGCGGAACTCGGGCCCGTGCACGGCGGTGAAACTCCCGGCGGCGCTTCCCGTGGCAAAAATTGTGGTGGCGCTGCCGGGCACCGGGATGCGCAGGGTCGCGAGTGAACTGAGGCCCGGTATGGCACGGAGAAGCGGGTGAGCGAACTCCGCCTGATGCGGATCGCCCCAGCGCCATTTCGCCGGATCGCCGCCGAATCTGGCAGAAAGGTCGGCGATGGTCTGTTGCAGCGTCTCGGACAGCATCGTTGCGCAATCGCCGCCGCACCAATGCGCGCCGCCGGGGAGCAGGGCAGCGGCGACGAATTCCGGCATTGGGGCGAGGGTGCGTGCGTCACCGGCGGGAACGCCTGCGCGTTGCATAAGCGCGCCATAGAACCGCTCGACCCAGGCCTGGAAGATCAGCGGCTGCGGCAGGTCCATGCCCATTTTGCCGTCCCAGCTGCTCAGCAGTTTCATTGCCTCGCCGGCGGCGCCTTGTGGCGGCTCAATGGAGAGCAGCGCCGGCAGGATCTGCCGGGCAAACAAGCTGGTCACGTCCAGCTGCATGCGGGCGAAGTCTGTGGCGGTCTGCCGGTCGGAATGCGACAGAAGCTCCCGGATGCGCTGCGCCCGCCAGTCGCCGAACCAGTCGCGCCCGAGGAAGACCGGAAAGTCGGCCGGAGCGACGCGCTCGTTCGCATTCACCAGCCGCCCCGATCCGGGTGAGACGTCGTGCGGAAGCTCATCGCCCGAGGCGAAGCTGGTCCAGTCAAAGGCGCCCGAGGCGCCATCGACCGGCATGAAGCCGTCGCCCGATTTCCGGACCGGCACGCGCCCGGTCATGTAGAGGGCGATCTTTTCCTTGTCGGCGACGAGCAGGTTCTGGACGGGTGAGGAGATCATGGCGCCGGCCTTGCCGGCGTCCTCGATGGTTTTTGCGGTGTTCAGCGCGAGCAGGCCGGCCGCCGCGGTGTCTCCCGGGGCGAGATTGGCCATCTGCACCGCCAGCACCGGCCCGGTGGGGTCGATGAGGTCGCTGATCACCGGGCCGTGCCGCGTTTCCCGCACGTTCAGGGTGACGTCCGGCTGTCCGCGGACGTGGATGATTTCCTCATGCACGGCGAATGGTTTCGGCCCGTCTGGTGTCTGATACTCGCCGCGGCCGACCGGTGTTTCGATGAAGACGTCCTGCACGTCGGCGCCGGTGGTGGTGAAAGTCCAGGCGATGTCGCGGTTGCGACCGAGGACCACGCCAGGGACGCCGGGGGCGGTGGCGCCGACGAGGGTTTCATCCGGCGTGTCGATCCGCGCGAGATACCAGAGGCTGGGGAACCCGAACCCCAGATGTGGATCGCCGGCGAGCAGTGGAGCGCCTGTGGCGCTGCGGCTGCCGTCCACCGCCCATTCGTTGGAAGCATGGTCGGGCTGGGTGAAGGGTTGCGGGAAGCTCGCCAGGGCGGCGAGATCGGCCTCGACCGCGGCGAAGCGCTGGTCGGTGTGGCGCATGGCGGAGGGGAGGCCGGCCTCGTGCTGCGGGGGCCAGAGGACGGCGATTTCGTCTTTCGAAAGGTGCGCCGCAAGGCGCCAGCGCGCGAGCTCCTGCCGCCAGTTCATCGAGAGCCAGAGGCCCATGGTCTTGGCCCAGAGCAGGGAGTCGACGGGCTGCCAGGGGGCGGGTGGGCCGGGGACGAGGAACTCCGGCGCGCTGAACCGGCCGTGGGCGCTGATCCAGGCGTTGACCCCCGCGGCGTAGGCCTCGAGCATGCGTTTGGCGTCGGGCGGCAGGCCGGCATAGTCGGCCACGGCGGCGCGCCGCAGGCCGAGGATGCGCATTTCGCTGTCCATCGGCAGGGTGGCGGGGCCGGCGATTTCCGACAGGGTGCCGGAGGCTGCGCGGCGCATCAGTTCCATCTGGAACATGCGGTCGCGTGCGTGGACATAGCCCAAGGCGGCTGCGGCGTCAGTTAGATTGGTGGCGCGGATGAAGGGAACACCGTGCTGGTCGAAGATGATGTTCACCGGGCCCGAGAGACCGGCGATGGCGACCTTTCCGCCGGGATTCCTGGCAGGCAGCGTTGTCCACAAGAGGCCCCCCAGGCCCACGACGAGCAACAAGACCAGAACACCCAGCCCGGTCAGCAGGGCGCGCAGGAATTGAAACGGCTGGCGCATGCGGCGGGACCTTCGGGCACGGGGGAGAAAAACCAGAAGCCGGCGCGGGGAGCAACAAAGAAGTGGCATGGCACGTGCGTTGCTGCGGGCGTGACCGTCGGTTCCGTAAGCTCTGCGCCTGCCGCGACCGCGCCAGCTCCCCCGCCGGCCCATCATTGGGGGTTTCGGGAGGTGCTACACGCGCTGAACCCGCTGCAATACCTGCCGGTGGTCGGCACGATCTACCGGGCGGTTACGGGTGACAGGATACCCGAGGGGCTGGAGATGGTTGGCTCGCTGGCAGTGGGGGCGGCGATCAGCGGGCCGATCGGGCTGGTGACGGGGATCGCGGCAATCATTGCGGAGAAGGCGACGGGGATCGATCCGGACAAGCTTGCGCACCGGGTGGCGGTGGGGCTGGGGATTGTCCATGACGCGCCACCCCCGACGATGATTGCGACATCCCCGGCCCAATCCGACGTCCCGAAGACGGTGCCCAAAGCGGCGGATGGCCCGCCGCCCGACATCATGAACGGGCACCAGATGCCGGGGAGGCAGCAGGACGAACAGCTGTCAGATGCGGAAGCACTGAACGCGCGGGAGCTGGATCGCATCCATGCCGCGGTGATTGCATATAGCCGAACGGCAGCGCTGGGCTGAGGGTTTGTTGCGCCCAAGCGGGCGCTTACGGACTTGGTTTCACCCGGGCCGGAGTTGTTCATCGGGTTTGGCGTTGTGCGCGGACCGTCTCTGATGTTAGCTTATGACCTGTCAGGCTTTGGCCGTACCAGCAACGCAACGGGGGTGAAGGTGAGCGAAAGAACCGATGTTTGCAAGCAGTGGTACTCTGCTTTCGATGAGCGCAACCTGGACGCGCTTATGGCGCTGTTCAATTCCGATCCGGTGGTGGTTGTTGGTGCAGGCGGATCGGAGCGAGCGGTTCCTTACGGGGGCGTCTTCAAGGGCGAACGGGAGGTGCGGCGTTATTATGCGCGACGCTTCGCGTACGAGAGCGAGGCCGCAAATGACCCGGCGGCGCCGATCGACCCGAAGCGCAGGATACGGCCGTTCTGCGGCATGGCGCCGGGTCCGCTGGAATTAGGACCTTGGGTCATCTTTTCTGGGGATATCAGGGACCATGCGGACGTATCGAAATACGATGGACCGTTCCTGCACGTTTTCCGTTTTGATCCCTCTTATCTGAAGATCGCCTCACTGGATATGTTTCTCACTCCATAGGAGAGAATCGCAGGAGGCGGCCAATCGCGGAGTCAGAGGCCCGTTCTCGTTTATCTGCGGCTGACGGCGACCGCGAATTTCCGCAGCCCCGCCATTGTCCAGCTTGCGGCAGCGAGGTCGCTGCCCGGCAGGCCTTCTGCGGCAATTGCGGTCTGAAACTATCGCCTCATGCCGAAACTGCGGCGACGGTTCAGGGCAGCACCGATGAACGGAAACGTGTAACTGTTCTGTTCGCCGACATAGTCGGCTCAACGGCCTTGATCAGCGACCTGGACCCGGAGCAGGCGGCTTCCGTTCTGGATCCCGTGCTGCGCGACATGGCGGCAATCGTCACGGATCACGGCGGTTTTGTCGCTGGACTGCGCGGAGACGGCATCAAGGCGGTGTTCGGCATCCCGCTGACGCTGGAGGACCACGCGGAACGCGCGTGCGCGTCGGCTCTTGGGCTTCGGGCTATGGCGCGTCGCGGGCGGCTGCGGATGCGCGTCGGGGTCCACTCGGGCGAGGTTCTTGTACGTCGTTTACAGAGTGAGGTTCACGAGGAATACGACGCGGTTGGGGTGGTTGTTCACCTGGCTGCTCGTCTTGAGCAGGCGGCCCGTCCCGGATCGATCTGGATTTCCGCGGCGACAGCGAACCTGGCCGGGGGACACTTCAATCTGCGCAGTGTCGGCAGGAAGAGCGCGAGGGGGATACGGGGCGAGGTTGAGGTATTCGAACTGCTGGGCGAGACCGGACGTGCAAGCCGGCCGGCACGGGGCCGGGAAGAACTTGGTAAGTTTGTCAACCGTTCCGAGGAACTCAGGCGGCTGGTCGAATTAATTGACCATCCTGAGCCAGTCATTGGCGTTTCGGGTGATGCGGGTTGCGGAAAATCGCGTCTGTTGCGCGAGCTGCTGCGGCGGCGGGAGCTTGCCCGGTGGACCGTGCTCAAGGCTGAAGTCGAGGCTGACGATACCCATGCGGGGCTGCGCCCATTCGCACACATGCTGCGTCGGTGGCTCAAGACCGGCCGGCACCATGATCCGGCTCAGGTGCGAGCGCGGCTGGTCGAGCATGTTGGCGCGTCGAACCCATCGGCGCCGGTTGACATGGGGGCGTTGCACCGATTGCTCGACGTAAGTGAGGCCGGAGCCGGCGGCATTCAGAAAGAGCATATTTCGCGGGCACTGACGGGCCTTATCGCCGGTTATGCGGAGAGCGATCCGGTCGTGGTTGTCGTCGAAGATGTCCACTGGCTGTCGCGGGACGGGCTCGATCTGCTACGTGCGCTGAGTGAATCTGCTGCGGCGGGACGTCTGGCGATCATACAAACCTGCCGTGATTCCACAGAATTGCTGCCGGGTGTCCGGCACGGCATCGCACTGAAGCCGCTCTCGGTGGAGGATGCCAGAAGTCTGCTGGACGCGAGGATGGGAACCGCCGCTACTCTGGATGGGCTGAAAGCCCGTATCGCCGAGCGGGCCGGCGGCGTACCTCTTTTCATCGAGGAGCTGGCAAAGTTTTCAGGAGGATTTGCCGAAACGGATCCGGCGATTCCGGACAGTATCCACGCGGTGATCGGCGGGCGCGTGGACCGGCTGCCGAAGGCATGCCGTGATGCGCTCCGGACCGCGTCGGTAATCGGCCGCGAGATGCCGCTGCAAGTGCTTTGCAGTGTGATGAAGTGCAGCGAAGCGCAGCTGGAGGCGCAGCTCCGGATCCTGGAGCGAGAAGGCTTCATTCGTATTGTGACTGACCACGCCGAATTCACGGCTGGAGTTCAGACACGCCCTTACCCGCGAGGTGGCTCTGTCGGGGCTTTTAATTAGCGGCCGGCGTGCCATTCACAGCGCGGCGGTCACCGCCTACGAAACACTGTACCCTGCCAGGCTTGACGAACTGGTGGAAAGGCTCGCGGCCCATGCGTTCGAAGCCTGCGCGTGGGAGAAAGCGGAGCACTATTTCCGCCGGGCAGCCCAGAAGGCGATCGATCGCTCCAGCCACGCCTCCGCGATTTTATTCATCGAACAGGCGCTGCGGTCACTGGCGCTTTGGGGAGGCGAGACTGAGGAGAGAGAGAAGCGGGAACTCGGGCTGCGGCTCCTGCTGCGAACTGCCTATAATGCCATCGGAAACTATCGCGAGCGGCTGGGCAATCTCGACCGGGCGGAAGCCCTGGCACGGTCAACCTGTCAGCACGAGGCGCTGCCGACCATCTGGGTTTCGCGCGCGAGCGCACTGCTTCAACTGGGCCAGGTTGATGCCGCCGTTGGGCTCTGCGACAAGGCGCGGAAGGCTGCATTGAAGCGTGGCGACCACGACGCCGCGGTGATCGCCAGCTACATGCTCAGCCGCACCTATTTCTATTCGGGGCGCCTGGCAGCATCGTTGACGATTGCCAGCCGGACGCTGACGGTTCTGCGCAAAAATGCGGGCGCCGCGAGGCACGGTGGTGGCTTCGGCAATTCCCTTGTCATGCTGCTCACCCAGATTGCTCAATCGTGCGCCTGTCTTGGGAAGTTCGCCGAAGGGAGAGCGCGCGCGGCCGAAGCGCTGGCGGCGGCGCGAAAATCGCAGCGCAGTTTTGACATTGCGCTTGCAAGCTATGGATTTGGCGTCGTGCAGTTCTATGCCGGCGACCTTACCGCGGCGATCACCGAACTCGAACGTGGTCTGGCGGCCAGCACGACGGAAGGCGCGCAATCCATTTATGTTCCGCTCGCCGCCCTGCTGGGTTACGGCTATTTTTGCGCCGGCCGCGGCGTAGATGCGGTTGCGCTGATCCGCCGGGTTCTGAACTACCCGGAAGTGTCGATCTATCATGCGAACTGGCCTCGGATATTCGGCGGCCTGGTTCTGGATGCCGGCGGGTTTCACGAGGAGGCGCTTGGGCTTGCGTCAGCCGCTCTCGCAGCGGCGCGCAAAGGGCGCTATCCCGTGCAGACTGTCTGGTGCGAGCTTCTGCTTGCCCGTCTGCGGCGTGACACGAGCCGGGCAGCAGCATCCCGGCACGTTGCCCGGGCTCTGGCGGAAAGCGAGCGAATGGGGCTGCGCCCCTGTATCGCACGGGCACTGTTCGAGAGTGCGGAGCTTCACCGCATGGCCGGCCAGGAGCATGAAGCCGAGCGTTTGATCCGCCAGGGCATGAGGAAGGCGGATATGATGGGTCTATGCGTACATGCGGCATTACTGTGAGACGAGGGTTGGTGAGGTCGTCAGTGGGTCGGCCGACTGGATAACGATCGCGTGATTTTGAGCCGGCGACGTCGCCGTTCTATATGATCGCGCATTTGGTTACGTCACAAGCGATTTGCGTTTCAGGTACGTTGTTTCGCGTGCGGGGCGGGAATTTGGGAAATCCGGCTGCAGTCGCTGGACGGACCTGCGGCGTTCGGGAGCACTAGAACAGTTTCAGGCTGACTGTATCAGCCTGAAACGCTCTGCCTCGTTGTTTTAGAGCAGATTTACGCGCTCCTGGAAATGCAGAGCGTTTCCAGTCAGGCGCGATCTGCTCTAGGAACCAAAATGCCTTGCCGGATCATCAGGACCGGAGTGAAGCCATGCAGGACGATGATCTTCGCGCCTCGAGCAACATCGAAGACCGCCGGGGAATGGGCGGGGTGGGCAGGGGCGGCCTCGGGATCGGCGCTATTGCGGTGCTCTGCCTGATCGGATGGGCCACCGGCATTGATCCGCGCCTGCTCATCGGCGGTGCCGAGATGGTCACCGGATCGAACGGGCCAGCGACGTCTGCGCCCGGGAAACAGGGAGTGCCTACCGACCAGATGGGGAATTTCGTCGCGCGCGTACTCGGCGAAACCGAGGATGTCTGGGTGCAGATCCTTCCGCAGCAGACTGGCCGGCAATATGAAAAGCCGATTCTGGTTCTGTATTCCGGAGTTACGAACTCCGGGTGCGGCACGGCCCAATCGGCAATGGGTCCGTTCTACTGTCCGCTCGATGATAAGCTTTACCTCGACACCTCATTCTTTGCGGACATGCAGCGGCGGCTCGGAGGCGGCGGAGATTTCTCCTACGCCTATGTAATTGCGCACGAGGTCGGCCATCATGTTCAGAATCTCATTGGCCTGCTGCCAAAGGTGAGGCAGGCCGAAGCACGTGCGAGCGAGCGTGACGCAAACGCCATTTCGGTTCGTACCGAGTTGATGGCGGACTGCCTGGCCGGCGTATGGGCCTACCACATGAACGAGCGTCACCATAATATCGACGACTCCGATGTGCAGCAGGCGGTCTCAACGGCAGCGGCGATTGGCGATGATCGGCTTCAGATGCAAGCCGGTCGTCATGCGGTTGTTCCCGACAGTTTTACCCATGGTTCGTCCGCGCAGCGTGTTCAGTGGCTCTCGACTGGCCTGCATACGGGGCAGGTGCAGGCGTGCGATACGTTCCGTAAATTGTAGGCGCGCCCGCGGCGTCGCGGCCGAGTATACTGACTGAATGGCCCGATCGGTTTCGTGATCAGCTGTGCTGATTGCGGCCGCTTATCGCCGCCGCCCGCGCCAGCACAGCGCGCGCCCGCTCCACCACGGGGATGTCGATCATCCTGCCCTCGAACTCCACGGCCCCGGTTCCTGCCGCCAGGGCGGCGTCATATGTCGCGACCATGCGCTCGGCCCGCGCCACCTCCTCGGGCGAGGGGGCGAACTCCTCGTTAAGCACCGGGACGTGCAGCGGGTGGATGCAGGAGGCGCCGACGAAGCCTAGCCGGCGGGAGCGGCGGACGATGGCGCGGAAGGCTTCCTGGTCCCGGTAATCGGCGATGGAGCCGACGAAGCCGAGCGGCAGAATCCCCGCCGCGCGGGCGGCGAAGATCGTGTGCTGCTTGGGATAGAGCAGGCCCTCCGGCTCGGGGAGCATGCCGGCGGAGAGGGCGAAATCCTCGGCGCCGAGGCTGATTGCGACGATGCGGGGATGTGCCCGTGCGATCGCCTCCATCCGGAAGAAGGCAGCGGCGGTTTCTACCAGCACGACGAAGGCAAGGCGGCCGGAGGGCAGCGCGCGCTCGGTCTCCAGTTCATCGACCATCTCGGCGACGGCGTGAACCTGCTGGGGGCTATCGACCTTGGTCAGCATCAGCGCGGTTACGCCGGGGATCACTGCCGCCTCTATGTCCCGCACCAGCAGACGCCATGGGCGGTTCACCCGCACCAGCACGTCTGCCCCGCGGCGCCCCACCACCGGGACCGCCTCTGGCAGCAGTTTGCGCGCCTGCTCCTTCTGGCTGGGTGCGATGGAGTCCTCGAGATCCAGGATAAGCGCATCCGCGCCGCGATCCGCCCCGCCTTGCACGAAGCGCGGGACGGTCACGGGCACGAACAGCATCGAGCGCCACAGGGGAAGATCGCGGGCCATGTGGTTTCCTGGGTTCCGGGGTGGGTCTGGCCCTATTTAGCCGGCTTTGGCCGCCACGCGAGTGGGCAGCAGGTTACGCGGCGCGCCGAAGCCCGGTCAGTTCGGAACCGAGAAAGGCGGCAATTGCGCCAGGGCCGGAGCGTGCAGTGCCGGCAAGACCGGCCGCTGCCTCGGCATCGGCGTTGTAGTTGGTGTTCGTGTTCACATCGTAGACCAGAAGGCGCCCGTCCTGGCTCTGGATGAACTCCACGCCGGCCACCTCGATCCCGAAGGCTGCCAGGAAACGTTCGATCCGCTCGCGCAGGCTGCGGTCGATGCCGGCCACGATCCGGAATTTCGCCGACGGGGGCTCGCCCGCGGGGCAAGAGGCATCGCCAACCGCGCATGCATCCGCCGGGCAGAGTTCAAAGCCGCCGGAGGTATCCACCTCGACGGCGTAAAGGAAACGGCCCCCGACGAACTCGGCGCGCGCGATCACCGGCCGGGGCGCCCGCACGTATTCCTGGAGCAGGTGAAGCCCGTCCACCGGCGGTTCGTATGCCGGGCTGGAGACATGGTCAGCCAGGGCCGCCGGTGTCTGGAAAAGTTGCACGCCGAGACCCTTTCCGCCGCGGTTCGGTTTGAGGATCACCGGGCCAGCGCCGAAATGCTGTTGGGCGGCCTTGGCGAGCAGCCGACGCCCGGCGACGAGGACGGTGCGTGGCACTGCGATACCGTGCCGCTCCAGCGCCGCATACTGTCGCGCCTTGCTGATCTCCAGATCGAGCGCTCCCGGCCCGTTCACGACCCGGCGCCCCCAGCGTACGAGCCATGCGAGGACAGCGGCGGTCAATTCTGCGCTGAAGCGATGGCCGCGTGTGTGGGAAGACGCGCTCATGCGGTTGTAGAAGACGCCTTCCGGCGGGGCGGCGGAAAGATCGAAGGTGTTTTCGTATCTGGTTGCAGAGAAAACTGGCACACGGCTTGTCGTCTGAGCATCCGGTTCACGCCGTGCAGGGTGGTCGCCCTCCGATCCATGCTTCTGTTCCCCCAGATGCTCGTGCAGGAACCATTCGGTCCAGGGCAGGTGTGTCTGGTCGAAGGCCTGAGCCAGTGGCGGCAGCCAGGCGGGGTTTTCGTGCAGGACGTGGATGCGGGGGATCACGGCTGGGCCTTCCTGTGGAGTTCTCCTCCAAGAGAAGGTTTTTTCACCAACCTGCAAGATGGCCGCACGAAAAAGCAATAACTTCCTGGGTTTTGCGGTGATTGAAGACAGAAAATTCTGTCCACCAGGCGGTGGAGAGCACGTGCTGTTCGAAAGCCGGAGCCCGCGCGCGGCGAAGCGTGGGGCGCTCGGTGGCCTGCGCTTCGCTGCAATCGGAGAGTGATTGGAGCCGTTTCAGGCTGACTGTATCAGCCTGAAGCGCTCTGATTTATTGTTTTGGAGCAGATTCACGCGCTCCTGGAAACGCAAGCATTTCCAGTCAAGCGCGATCTGCTCTAGAACTCGAAACCGTCGTTATTCGGATGCTCTGGTCTTCTCCATCCAACCCTGGCGGCGGCGTCTCCCGCCACGATGATCATGCCGGCCAGCGGAGGTACAAGACCACCGAGATAGAGGAGTTCCAGGCCGCGTTTTAAGTTACGTACAAAACAATACATTGCGCCGTTTCCTTGATGCGCCGCCGGAGGCGCCCCGGACGGTTGACTTGCTCATGCGGGTCTGTCGCGGGACCTCGGTGGAAGTATAAATTATCGTTCAGGCAATTTTTGCGAATGTATTATGGTGGGAGATCGCATATCATAAATTGGACGGCCGGAAGGATAAAAAATCCGTAATTCCGGGCCGCACCGCAGAACCAGGCTCCCGCCGACATCCCCCGGCTGCGCCGTCGTTGGAGAGGTCGATAGTCCGCGTGCTTACTTCAGCACGGCTTCGGTCTTCCGCTGGATCAGCGCGAAGTCGATCTGCGCTCCCAGTCCGGGGCCTGTAGGCGCATGCAGAAAACCGTCCTTGTCGATCTCCAGTTCCTTCCTCATGCCGTACTTATGCGCGCCGTGGGGCAGCAGCACCTCGAACATGGTGGTGTTACGCAGCGCCATGCACAGATGCAGGTTTGCGAGGTTGTTGAGTGAATTCCCGCTATGGTGGATTTCGTATTTGACGCCGAAGGCCTCCGCCAGATGTGCGGTCTTCAGCATGGCCGTCAGCCCGCCCTTGTTGGGAATGTCGCCGCGGAGATAGTCCGTCGCGCGCTCGGTCAGCCAGATGGGGTACGTGTCCACCCCGCCGGCCGGAAACTCCGTCGCCATAATCGGAATGTCCAGCTTTTCGCGCAGCTTCACGTAGTTGTAGATGTCCTCGTCAGCCAGCGGGTCTTCGTACCAGTAGAAGCCTAGCTTCTCGATTGCGCGCCCGACCCTTAGCGCATCGGTGTAATCGTAGCTCCAGGTGGAATCCAGCATTACGCGGAAGTCGTCGCCGACTGCTTTGCGAACCGCCTCGCACACCTTGATGTCGCGGTCCGGGTCACGCGGCGGATGGATTTTATAGGCGCGCCAGCCCTCCGCCTTGAACTGCTGCGCCTGGTCCACGTATGCAGCCGTATCGGGCAGCACCTGTGAGCTTGCATAGGCAACTATCGACGTGCGGTATGTCCCGATCAGCGCGTGCACTGGCAGATTCGCGGCCTTGCCTGCCAGATCCCACAACGCCGTATCGACCGCTCCCACGGTCCGGTAACTCACGTTGCGCGTCAGCAGCCGCATGGATTGGTGAATGCGTTCCCGCTTCAGCGGGTTCTGCGCCATAAGCAGCGGCTTCAACGTGCGGATAAGCTGCGGTCCGTCCATGGCCGCGGGGTTACCGGCCGATCCCAGAAACGCGTGACCTTCGATCCCCTGATCGGTCCTGATTCGCAGCAATCCCAGATTAGAGACGTTCGAAGCCAGCGAACCCTGATGGTAGACCGTCGCCGGAATTCCATCCCAGGTGAAGATAGCCAAAGTGACGTCGTCGATCTTCATAGCGGTTACACCCGGTTATGCGAGCCATCGCAGCGCGGCTTGCGGCCACTCTGTTTGCACCCACAGAAAGCGATGCTGCCCGCGGCATACGGTGTGAATTCGATGGGGCTGAACCCCGAGCCCTTATGTGAGCCATCACAGAACGGCTGGCTCGCGCTTCTGCCGCAAGCGCACCACCAATAGGACCTGCCTGCCTCCACGGTCAGTAAAAACGGGCCCCTCTGGGCCATCCGGGGCAGTGATTCGGACATCGCGTTCCCTCTCGCTCAAGACGCCGCACGTAACGTAATCGTGCGGCGCGGGTTGGGCCAGCCACCCTATCCGGGGAGAACCCGGCGCTATGGTGCAACGTTCAATCGGCCGCATGAATCTCGCCGTTTTCGGCCTTTCGATCAGCTCATCCTGGGGCAATGGGCATGCGGCGCTGTGGCGCGGCCTGGCCAGCGCATTGCTGCGCGACGGGCATCAGGTGACGTTTTTCGAGCAGGATGCGCCGTGGTACGCCGAACACCGCGACCTTCGCGAACTGCCCGGGCCCGGGCGGCTGATACTCTATTCCACCTGGGGTGAGATCGCGCCACTGGCGCGCGAGACGGTGGCGAACGCTGACGTGGCGATGGTGACTTCCTACTGTCCCGACGGGCGGCAAGCCGCGGCGCTGGTGCAGGACAGTCACGTTCCGGTCCGCTGTTTTTATGATCTTGACACGCCGGTCACGCTGGACCGTCTCGCCGCGGGGGAGAGCATCGCATACCTGCCGCCAGGCGGGCTCGGCGGCTTCGACGTTGTGTTCAGCTATACGGGCGGGGAGGCGCTGGACATACTGCGCGACCGGCTGGGTGCGCGGCGCGTGCTGCCGCTTTACGGATCGGTTGATCCGGCCCAGCACCGCCCTGCGCCAGCCGCCCCGCAGTACAAGGCGGACCTTTCGTACCTGGGGACGTATGCTGCCGACCGTCAGCCCGCGCTGAGCCGCCTGTTCGTCGAAGTTGCCCGGCGACGGCCGGCATCGCGCTTCGTGATCGGCGGCGCGATGTACCCGCAGGATTTTCCCTGGGCGCCGAACATACACTTCGTGCGCCATCTGCCGCCGGCGGAGCATCCGGCCTTCTATTCCTCGTCGCGGCTGACACTGAATGTGACGCGGGCCGCAATGGCGCGCATGGGGTGGTGTCCGTCCGGCCGGCTGTTCGAGGCGGCGGCGTGCGGCACGCCGATCCTGAGCGACCGGTGGGAGGGACTGGATGAGTTTTTCGAGCCGGGCCGCGAGATACTGATTGCCGATTCCACCGATGATGCATTGCGGGCCCTGGATCTTCCGGCGGCTGAGCTGGCCGTCATCGGCCAGCGCGCCCGCGAACGCGTGACGGCAGAGCACACCGCCCAGCGGCGGGCACGGCAGATGATCGCTGCATTTGAAGCAATCCCGGCGGAGGCCTGATCGCATGTGGGGCATTATCCCGGCGGCCGGAAGTGGCACGCGCATTCAGCCACTGGCGTTTTCCAAAGAGCTGCTTCCTGTCGGCGGTGTCGACCGGCCGCGCGCAGTCAGCGAGTATCTGCTGGAACGCATGGTGATTGCCGGAGCCGACAAGATCTGCTTCGTCATTTCGCCCTGGAAGTCCGATATCCTGCGGTATTACGGTGGCAATTATGGCCGCGCGTTTCTGACATATGCGATTCAGTCCGAACCGTTGGGTTTGTGCGATGCGATTTTTCGCGCCTTGCCGCTGATCGGGCCGGACGAGCATGTGGTTATCGGATTGCCGGATACGATCTGGTCGCCGGACGACGCGTTGCGGGCTCTACCGGACGGCAAGCTATCGTTTCTGCTGTTCCCGGTTGCGCACCCCGAGTTCTTCGACACAGTTCTGACGGATGAAACGGGGGATGTGAGCAGGATAGAGGTGAAGTCGGCGTCGCCAGGCGGGTGCTGGGTCTGGGGCGCATTCAAGATGCCCGGGCGAACGCTGGCGGCGCTGCATGATCTTTGGCGGATGCGCAACCGGCAGGATGAATATATCGGCACACTCGTAAACGCCTGGTTGGCAGCCGGTGGTCACGCGGCCGGCATTCGCGCGGGCGCGTCCTATGTCGATGTGGGCACGCTGCATGGCTATCGCGAAGCGATGCACTTGCTCGAGGCGAAGGAAAGCGTCGCGTGAGTACGGCTTTGCGCGCCTGGTCCGAAAACCGCATCCGCGAGCGTGTGCGTGAGTTGGGCCCCTGGTTCCATAACATGAACCTGCAGGGCGTGGAGACCGCACCCGATCATTTCCTGGGCGACTACCCGCTGGTGAAATGGCAACGCTTCGCGGATGCCATTCCCGCCGACCTGTCGGGCCGGACGGTGCTGGACATCGGCTGCAACGCCGGGTTCTACGGGATGGAGATGAAGCGCCGCGGAGCCGACCGGGTGCTCGGCATCGATTTCGACGAAGACTATCTTCGCCAGGCCCGGTTCGCGGCAGAGGTCGAGGGACTTGAGATCGAATATCGCAAGCTTTCTGTTTACGACGTTGGTGCGCTCGGTGAACAGTTTGACCTGGTGCTGTTCATCGGCGTGCTTTACCATCTGCGGCACCCTTTGCTTGCGCTTGATCTTATCCACGACCACGTGACGCGCGACCTTATGGTTTATCAATCCATGCAGCGCGGCAGCGATGCGATCCGGCGATTGGATGGCGATTACGAGTTCTGGGATGCGGAGATTTTCGATGATCCCGCCTATCCTCGGTTGCATTTCATCGAGCATGAATACGCCCATGACCCCACCAACTGGTGGACCCCCAACCGCGCCTGCTCCGAGGCCATGCTGCGCAGTGCAGGCTTTTCAGTCATCAACCATCCGGAATCCGAGGTTTTCATCTGCAAGCGTGCGGAGCGTCCGTCGGGCGATTGTTACGGCCCGGTTTATCCCGCGCGGGGCCGCGCGGCAGTGGATGCGCCATGATCGAAGCCGCGATGATCTGGAACGAACCCAACAACAAGTCCCACTGGGACCTGGAGGCGGACCCGGGCTGGGAGCAGTTTGCCCGCCTGTCGCGCCTGACCGGTCAGGCGATAGCGGCGGAAAGGCCCGGTCTGCCGCGCGTACTTGGCGGCATCTCTCCCATTGATCCCGACTTTATCCAATTGATGGCCACGCAGGGTGTGCTGGACGATCTTGACGCGGTCGCGGTGCACGGATTTCCGCTCGATTGGAACCATTGGCTGATTAACGACTGGCCCGCAAAGATCGCTGAGATCCGCGCAGTTACGCGGCTGCCTGTGTGGGTTTCCGAAGTCGGCGTATCGACCTTCGGCGCTGAGGAGGTGCAGGAATGGGGGTTGCGGCGAACGGCCGAGCTGTTGGTCGGCCGGTCGCCTCGTATCCATTGGTACAGCCTGTATGACCTTCCGGCGGCCTGGCCCGCCACAACGCGGCACAAGGAAGCCGAGGGATCATCGTATTACCGGCACTTTCACATGGGTCTGCTCGATGAGCATGGTCGTCCCAAGCAGGCGGCAGGTGCCTTTCACGACGTTACGCCCGAATTCGGTCTTTGTCAGTGGTTCCACTACGAGGACCATCGGCTGGATGACGCGGTGCGTTGGATGCGCGAACTGGGCGTGACCTATCTTCGCACCGGTCTGTCCTGGGCTGACTGGTTCCGCCCGGGGGCGGAGACCTGGTTCGACCGGCAGATGCGTGCGCTGGAGCCCTTTGCCGTGACGGTGACATTCTGCTTCACGCCCGAGCATCGCGGCACCTGGGCGCACTACACCGCGCCGCCGCAAATTCCCGAGGAATTTGCAGAGTTCTGCGCTGCGATGATCCGCCGCTACGCATGACCGGCAAGCTGACCATCCTGAGCATCGCGTATCCGTTCGCGACTGTGGGGCCGGATGCGGCCGGCGGCGCCGAGCAGATTCTTTCCACCATCGACCGTGCGTTGGTCGCCACGGGCCACGCGTCATTGGTGATCGCGGCCGAGGGTTCGACGGTCGCCGGTGTTCTGCTGCCAATCCCTGCTTTTGCCGGCGGAGCGATCGAGCAGAGGGATCGGGATGCCGTGCATCGGAGGATCCGGGCGGTGACGGAGAGTGCGACGCGGGATCGGCCGATCGATCTTATCCACCTCCACGGCGTCGATTTTGATGCTTACATGCCGCCGCCAGGTCCGCCGGTGCTGGTCACGCTGCACCTGCCGCCGGAGTGGTATCCGGTGGACGCGCTGCATCCTGCGCGCGCGAGCACCTGGCTGCATGGCGTTTCGCTGTCGCAGGACGTGGCGCTGCGCCGGATTGCAAATCATGTCGGCATTCTCGCGCCCATTCCGAACGGCGTCGACACCGCTGCCTTCGGCCGCATCCGGCATGCCCGCCGCAGCTTCCTCCTGATGCTTGGCCGCATCTGCCTGGAGAAAGGTCAGCATATCGCACTGGATGCGGCCACAATTGCGCGGGTTCCCCTGCTTCTTGCGGGCGAGGTATTTCCTTACGAGGCGCATCGATCGTATTTTCAAAAGGAAATCGTTCCGCGATTGGGTGACGGTCGGCGCTGGATCGGCCCGGCCGGTTTCACCCGGAAGCGCCGCCTGCTTGCCGCGGCGCGCTGCGTTCTGATCCCAAGTCTTGCGCCTGAGACCAGTTCGTTGGTGGCGATGGAGGCGATCGCCAGCGGCACGCCTGTGATCGCCTTTCCGTCTGGTGCGCTGCCTGACATCGTGCAGGACGGCGTGACAGGTTTTATCGTGCACGACGCCAAAGAGATGGCCGCGGCCATCCGCGAGGTGGAAAGAATCGACTCCGCCGTCTGCCGCTGCGTCGCCCGCGAGCAGTTCTCGGTGCATGACATGACAGGCGCATATCTGCGCCTGTACCGGCAACTTGCGCACGCGACGGTGCCCGCATGACGGTCAGCGTCGTTTGCACCGACGCGGCACTTGAGGCGCTTGTTGGTGAATGGCGTGAGCTTTTTCAGCGTTGTCCGGATGCGATGCCCTTCCAGTCTCCCGACTGGCTGTTTCCGTGTTGGCAGGTGTTCGGGACGGGGCGGCCCGTTGTCGCGACGCTTCGTCAGAACGCCCGCCTGGTTGGCGTTCTTCCGCTATATATTCTGGAAGACAAGCTTCTGCCGATCGGCGCCGGAATAACCGACTACCAGGACATGCTGCTGGAGCCTTCGCAACCTGCGGAGGCTGCAGCGACGCTGCTCGACGCCGGGTTGAAGGCCGCCGGCGTTTTCCGCTGCGACCTGATCGATCTGCCGCCTGATGCTGTTTTGAAAACCGTTTCTCTCCCTGTCGGCTGGAACGTTTGTGCGCAAACCACCGACCCATGCCCGGTGCTGACGCTCGGGGACGGGGTGGAGCAGTTACCGGCGGGAAAGCGCCGCGACCTGCGCCAGTTTCGCCACCGCGCGGACCGTACCGGCGGATTGACGGTGGAAACCGCCACACCGGATACCTCTGAAACGATGTTGTCAGCCCTATACGCGCTTCACGAGCGGCGTCTTCCTGGTCTCGACCCCCGCCTGTGGCGTTTCCATAAGCAGGCCGCCCCGCTGCTGCACCGCGCTGGCCTGCTTCGCATGTATGTGCTGAAACTACGCGGTCAGTGTGCCGCCGGATATTACACACTGCTCGCTCGCAACCGCATTCTATTCTATTTCAGCGGCTTCGAGCCGCACTTCGCCCACGAAAGCCCCAGCACCATCCTGATGGGTGAGATCATTACCCGCGCCATTGCGGAGAACCGCCGCGAACTGCATTTCCTCCGCGGCGATGAAGCGTATAAATATTCATGGGGCGCGAACGACCGATTCAATACCACATTGTCGCTGCGGGCGACGCAGGGATGACCGATCCGATTGAACTCGGCGTTGCCGGTAAGATCTCGCCCCAGGTCGCGATCGCGCGCGCCATCCTTGCGGGAGCTACCCGGCAGGCGATTCTTGCACGTCTGAACGATTGCTCCGGTCCGGCGGCAGGGATGATGCGCGGCCTGGTGCAAGCATGCCGGGTTGAGCGCGTGCAGGACACGGCGGCCGCGTACGGGCTTGGGCACGTGCCCGCCAGCCTGCAGTCACTTCGTGCGGCCTATGACCGCGCCGTCGCGGTATCGCCCGAAGCCGCTGTGGCCGCGTATTCGCTCGGCGATCCGCAGATACTCTCGGACGCAACCGCCGAAATCATCGCCTGGCTGCACTGGCACCGCCTGCTCTGTCCGCAGGCGAAGGTGCTTGATTTTGGCTGCGGCATCGGCCGCATTGCGCGGGCCATTGCCCCCTGGACCGGCCTGGTCATCGGTGCCGACATCTCGGGTGGCATGCTGGCCGAGGCGCGGCATCGCATTGCTGGACATGCCAATATCGAACTCGTGCAAACGGGCGGCGCTGCGCTGCCATTCGCGAGCGGTTCCCTTGACCTTGTGGTCGCCGTCGATACCTTTCCGTACGTGATGCTTGCAGGGCTCGTCGATGCCGCGATTGGCGAAATTGCCCGCGTCGTCCGCCCCGGAGGCGCCGTTGTGATCCTGAACCTTTCTTACCGCGGGCTCGATGCCGACCGTATCGACGCAGCAGGATGGTGCGCTCTTCACGGGCTGCAAGTTATCGAGAACGGCTCCCTGCCATTTCGGTTATGGGACGCCGTGGCGTTCCTTATTCGCCGGGCGGCAGGTTGATCCCGTCCACGCGCACATTCGCTGCGAACAGGAGCACGATGCTGCGCGACGCGGGCGCGACTTCGATCCGCTGAAACAAATCGAGCGGCATCGCAAGGAAATGCGCCAGCATCGCTTTTATCACGTCCGCATGGCTGATGACGGCGATCGTCTGTCCGGGCCATTGCGCATGCAACCGCAGCACCGCATCAATCGCCCGCTGCTGCGCAGCCAGCATCGTCTCCCCACCCGGAGGCGCCACGCTGCTGCGGAACCGGTTGAACGCCTGCCATGCAGGATCGCCATGCAGCGCGTCGAACCGCATCCCTTCCCACGCGCCGAAATCGATTTCGGTGAGCGCATCCTCGGTGATCACCGGTAATCCAAGCCGCCCGGCAATGGCCGCAGCCGTTTCGCGGGTACGCTCCAGCGGGCTGGAAACCACCGCCGTTATATCGTGCCCCGCAAGCGCATCCGCGAGCGCGCGCGCTTCCGCGTGCCCTTGCTCGTTGAGGAAGTGCCCGGCCGCCCGCCCGGCCAGGACGCTGCCCAGCAAGCTGTAGGAGGCGTGCCGTATCAGGTAAAACGTCGTCGCATTCATTCGCTCAGCCGGCGATGAAGGCCTCTATTAACGCCTGTGCCTGGTGATCCGGATACTGTTCAGGAGGGCTCTTCATAAGATAACTGGACGGACCCAGCAAAGCCCCGCCGATACCCCGGTCCATGGCCAGCTTCGCGCAGCGCACGGCATCAATCACCACGCCCGCCGAGTTGGGCGAGTCCCATACCTCCAGCTTCAGTTCGCAGTTCAGCGGCACGCCGCCAAAGCTGGTGCCTTCCATCCGGATGTAACACCACTTCCGGTCGGTGAGCCACTCCACATAGTCGCTCGGGCCGACATGAACGGCAGCGCCGGGCAATTTCTCGGCCATCTGGCTGGTCACCGCGCGCGTCTTGGAAATTTTCTTCGATTCGAGCCGCTCCCGCTCCAGCATGTTCATGAAATCGGTATTGCCGCCGAAGTTCAATTGGTACGTGCGATCGATCCGAACGCCTCGTTCCTTGAACAGATGCGTCAGCATCCGGTGCACGATCGTGGCGCCGACCTGGCTTTTGACGTCATCCCCGATCAGGGGTAGGTGCCGCGCGGCGAATCGGTCCCGCCAGCCTGCGTCGGAGGCGATGAAGACGGGGATGCAGTTGACGAACCCGCAACCCGCCTCCAGCGCCCGTTCCGCATACCAGCGTACTGCCTGCTCCGATCCCACAGGCAGGTAGCATACGACGATATCGGTCTCCGTCTGCCGCAGCACATTGGTAACACCGACAACCGCAGCATCTGATTCGCGGATCGCGTCGCGCAGATAGCGCCCGATACCATCCAGGGTCGGACCGCGCTGAACGCGGACGCCGGCCGGCGGAACTTCGGCAAAGACATGCGTATTGTTCGGTTCGGCCCCTATCGCCTCGGTGAGATCCCGGCCGACTTTGCTCGCGGCAACGTCGAATGCCGCCGAGAACGCGACGTCGCGTACGTGGTATCCGCCAAGCACGACATGCATCAGTCCGGGAATGCGTGCCGCCGGGTCCGCGGCCGCGTAATAGGTGACGCCCTGTACCAGCGACGATGCGCAATTACCCACACCCACGATTGCGACACGCAGCTCGCCCATTCGTCGTCAACTCCCAGCCCTTCCGGGCGAACGCCGCAGGAGGCGAAGAGGTTGCAGGCGGAACGTGCCGGATCCGGGCCGTCGGTTCCTGCGGCGATCACGAATCCGGGATGTCGCAGGATCGAGGCGAACGGCCGGCGCTGGACAGGGCGGTCCGATTCCGCCTTCAGTGGGCTATGGCCAATACCGCGTCCCCGATCGCTGGACTTCACGAGTCAGACACCGCGCAACTGACCCGGGTTCCGCTCGACGAGCGCAACAAATTTCGCGAACTGCCGCTTGACCTCCGCGCGCATCTTCAGGCTCACGCGTCTGTGCCGGCGTTCCGGGAAGTTGAAACCGGGGGCGTGGCGCAGGAACCGGCTGCCACCCCGGTTCACGTCGCGGCGTGGAACTTGGAGCGCTGTCTCTATCCGGAGGCCTGCGCTCGTTTGCTTCGGCAGCATGGCGTGCAGCTTGCTCTGCTGACCGAGCTCGATTGCGGGATGCTACGCACCGGCCAGCGCCATACCACGGCTGACATTGCCGGCATGCTTGGCGCCCGATACGCCTATGGGCTGGAATTTCTCGAACTGCTTCCGATGCCCCCGCCGCCCGGCTTTGCTGCCGTTGGGGAGGACAACCAAATTGGCTTTCACGGCAACGGAATTGTCTCCGCTCTGCCTTTTTCCCGTCCGGCCGTGATCCGGCTCGAGCAGGCGGCCGACTGGTTCATCGCTCCGAAGGGCGGGCAGCGCCGGGTGGGGAACCGGATGGCGGTCGGGGCTCGAGTCACCGCCGGCCCGCTGCAATTTTTTACCTGTTCGGTCCATCTTGAAAGTGCGACCGACGGCGCGGGACGTGCGATGCAGTTCCGCACCCTGCTCGATTCCATCGATATTTGCGCCGACGGGCTGCCAGTGCTGATCGGTGGCGACCTCAACACGCATGTCGGGCCAGGAGGCCAGGACGACGACTCAGAGCCGCTGTTCTCTATCGGCCGAAAGCGCGGCTATGATTTCAGCGCCTGCAATCTTGCCTGCCCGACCACACGCACCAGCATCTGGAGCGAGAGCGAAGGGTCCCGGCAACTCGACTGGTTTTGCACGCGTGGCCTGAATGCGGCGGATCCCGCGGTAATCCCTGCGCTTGGCCCAGACGGCACGGTGCTGACGGATCACGAGATGATACTGGTAACTATTGTGACCAGTTGAGCGTTTCCAGTTACGTTGGCGCTTCACGTCCCACGCTTCTCGGCGACCGGATAATGAGGTGGACCCCATCCATTGGACAGGAAACGGGTTGAGCTAAGAGAGACTCCCGCCGGTTACGAATCCCGCTACCCGTGCGAGGGGGAAGCGAAGCTGCATAGCACGTTCTGATCGTCGATTGACCCCTTTTGTTGCTGTTGTGGTGCCTGTGGGGATGTGGTCAACGCGCTGGCGTTGTCCACATATCCACAGGTCGGCGCGGCCTCGAACATTTCGCGCGGCGTTCGATAACCGAGCGCTTGGTGCAAACGCACTTCGTTGTAAAAGGCCAGCCACCTGCCGATACCGCCACGTGCCGCACCAACCGAGGCGTATGCCTTGATGAACACCTCCTCATATTTCAGGCTGCGCCACAGGCGCTCGATGAAGATGTTGTCCAAAAATCGCCCTTTGCCGTCCATGCTGATCCGCACCCCGCGGGCCGCCAGTTCGTCAATGAAATCCCCGCTGGTGAACTGCACACCCTGATCGGTGTTGAATATGCCCGGCTGCCCGTATCGATCCATCGCATCCTGCAAAGCCTCGACACAGAATGCCATGTCCAGCCCGATCGATAAACGCCATGCCAGAACACGCCGACTGAACCAGTCCATCACAGCAACCAGATACACAAAACCCTTCGCCAGCGGGATGTACGTGATGTCCGCGCACCACACCTGGTTGGGTCGATCGATCAGGAGATCTCGCAAAAGGTAAGGATACACCTTGTGTTCCGGGTGACGCCGGCTGGTGTTCGGCTTCTGGTAAATCGCCTCAAGCCCCATCAGACGCATCAATCGGCGCACCCGCTTGCGGTTCACCACTTCGCCGGACCGGCGCAGTACCGCCACCATGCGACGCGATCCGTAGAACGGTGTCGCCAGATACTGTTCGTCCAGACACCGCATCAGTCGCAGATCATCGGCACTCACCGGCGCAGCCCGGTCATACAGCGTCGAGCGCGCAACCTGCAGCAGCCGGCACTGCGCCACGATCGACAGGTCCGCGTCGGACCTGTCGACCAGCGACAGCCGCATTATCTGGTTCATGGCCCAGACCTTTTGCGAAAAAAATCGCGCTCGACCGTCAGCTCGCCAATCTTCTCATACAGCTTGGCCAGTTGCGCCTCGTCCGCCACGGCGCCCTCCGACGTTCCTGCCTTCCCCCGGGCGAACAGCGAACCAACCCCCTCGACCAGCGTCTTCTTCCACGCATGGATCTGGCTCGCATGCACCCCATATCGGCTTGATAGCTCCGCCACGGTGCCGTCCTCGCGCACCGCCGCCAAGGCCACCTTCGCCTTGAAATCAACGCTGTGCTTCTTGCGAATATGCGCCATCTGTCACCCCCGGCCCGCGGCCGTTCCAGAAGCGAGAGTCTCTCTTAGCCACCTGTCCAGATTTCGGGGTCCACCTCATACCAGGGGTGTGAAGGATTTCGTAGCTCCGATGCTTGCCCCGCCCAAGATGAAGGGCGAACGCGGAGGCCGTGGCATGCAACGGGCTAAAGCGAACCGACGACCCAGCGATAGTCTGCTGATTTTGGCGCTGGTCCTGGCAGGCATAACGGCGATCGTATCGGGCAGGCCCGAGGAGCGCCAGCTGATGAGCGGGTTCGTGGATTCGGTCCGCCTGTCGATGGCCCGCGCGGAGGCTGCGCCGCAAGGCAGTGCGCCGCCTGTTCTTGTTGATGCCGTCAATTCCAGAACCGCGACCTTCTGGGGCGGCTGAAGGCTTTCTGCCCTGCCTGAATCGCTGTCGGAAAATGATCATGGATCGCTATTACGGCGTAACAGCCTGGCGCGCCCCCTCGATACAAGCCCGCGCTGTTGTCACTTTCCGCCGTATTTCCGACCCAGCCTTCGTCATCACGGTGAATGCGTTGCCGCTCGCTTCGGGTGCGGTCCTGCTGGCCTGACCGCGAGCGCAAACCTGCCCCGCTCGGCAAACCCGTCCGCCTCGGCTATGGCAGACTGTATATGGCAGGCTGTACTGGCACAGTTGTGGGTAAAGGGGCGGGGACAATGGCTCTTTTCGATCTTAGCGGGCGTGTGGCAATCGTCACCGGTGGGAATGGCGGCATCGGCCTGGGCATGGCGGAGGGGCTGGCCGCTGCGGGCGCGGATGTTGTGCTTGCCGGCCGGAACGCGGAAAAAGCGAGGTCCGCCTTGGAAAGCCTGGAAGTCCATGGTCGGCGGTCCGCATTCGTTGCAACGGATGTCACGCAGGCTGGGTCGTGCCGCGATCTGGTGTCACAGACGCTGTCACGATTTCAGCCGGTTGGACATTCTTGTGAACAATGCCGGCACGTCGATTTGGAAAATGCCGCAGGACTATACGGAAGCCGAGTGGCATCACGTGCTGGATACAAATCTTACCGGGGCGTTCCTGTGCTCGCAGGCGGCTTACCCGGCCATGACGCAGGCCGGGGGCGGGAAGATGATCAATATTGGTTCCATGATGTCGCTGTTCGGAGCGCCGTATGCGACCCCGTATGCCGCGAGCAAGGGCGGTATTGTGCAAATGACCCGTGCGCTCGCGACCGCCTGGGCGAAGGACGGCATACAGGTGAATGCCGTGCTTCCCGGCTGGATTGACACGGAGTTGACACGCACGGCCCGCCGCCAGGTGGAAGGTCTGCACGAACGCGTAGAGGCGCGCACACCGGCCGGGCGGTGGGGGATTCCCGCGGACATGGCGGGTGTTGCCGTGTTCCTGGCCAGCGCGGCTTCCGACTTTGTTACTGGGGCGGCGATTCCGGTGGATGGCGGATACTCTGTCACGACTTGACGCTGCTGCCAGAGCAGGATTTACGGGCTCCGGCGTTCCCGCCTCGCGCCGATCCGGCGCTGTCGGCAGCAACCGCCCTGCGGTTTCTCACCGAGACTCGTTTCACGCGGTCGTGCAGCCGTACTTGCGCAACCGGGAACAAAGCCAGATGCTAATCACGCTGACTGGAATCCTTTGGCGAGCTGATTGACGCGCCTGGCTGGAAACCAGGCCCCTTCAGCCAGGCTCGATATGCTCTCAACCGGAGTAGCGCATGCTTCGCGTCGTGCTCGGTAGCGCTTTGCTATTTTCGGCTTCAGCCGCCTTCGGGCATCCCCCGCCGGGCGGCGGCGACCCGGCGCTTGCGCCATGGTTCCACAGCCTTATGCAGCCGGGCACGGGGATTTCGTGCTGCTCGGAAGCCGATTGCCGCCGGACGGATTACCGTATCAATGGTGACCACTATGAGGCGATGATTTGTGGGGAGTGGAAGGCGATTCCGCCGGAGGCGGTGCTGAAGCGGATGGATAATCCGACGGGCCAGGCGGTCGTATGTTACACACCGACGCTTGGCATCATGTGCTTCGTGCGGGGACCGGAGGCCTGATCGGCTAGCAGGAGCACGCAGTACACCGGCCCGCGGCCGGCGTTCCGACAGGCCGGCGTTCCGACAGGCCGGCGTTCCGACAGGCCGGCGTTCCGACAGGGTGGACCGGGTTTAGCGCGTGCAGCTGATCAGACCGATTTTTTCAATGTGGGCGATGCCTTGAATCTTACGGTCTTGCCCGCCTTCACTTTGATGGATTCTCCGGTTCGGGGGTTCATTCCCTTTCGGGCCTTGGTCCTGCGAACCACGAAGGTACCGAAGCTGGGCAAGGTAAACTTGCCAGAACGCTTCAGCTCTCGGACGATGGCATCCATGAGATGGCCCGCAGCCCGATTGGCAGCCGCGCCGGTCAGTTCGGCGGATTCCTGTATCGCCTGCGCAATGAATGCCTTGGACATGTTGTCTCCTCTTGCGAGTGTTTCTCACGGCATGCCGACAACGGGGGCCATGCATGCCGAATGAATTAGACTGGTCACGACAATTGACGATTTGCCGCGTCGCTGCAAGCGTTTTGACACGACGCCGGAACTTTGCCAAGTCCGATCATCATCTTTTCCCGTTTTTTTTGATGTTTCTCGGGAATATCTAGTGGACCCGGATCGCTCACCCGGCCGGCGTGTGCCGCTACAGCCCGCCTACAACCCCGCCTGAGACACGAACTTCGTGTTCAGGTATGCCTCGATGGCTTCCAGGCCGCCTTCCGATCCGTAACCGGAATCCTTAACACCTCCGAACGGAACTTCGGGAAGCGCAAGCCCGTGATGGTTGATGGACATCATGCCGACCTCAACCGATGCGGCGATGGCGTTTGCTGTCTTCGCTGACCGCGTATAGGCGTATGACGCAAGGCCGAATGGCAGCCTGTTGGCTTCCTCCACAGCATCGTTGAACGACCGGAACGGGGAGATGACGGCCACCGGGCCGAATGGTTCCTCGCGCATGATGCGGGCTTCGCGCGGGACGTTCGTCAGCACCGTCGGTTCGAAGAAATTGCCCTTGTTGCCGATACGGTTCCCGCCCGTCCGCACCTCGGCGCCGTGCTTTACCGCGTCGCCGATGAACGTTTCCATCGCCGAAATCCGCCGAGTGTTTGCCATCGGTCCCATCTGTGTACCGGCTTCCAGCCCGTCGCCGACCTTCGTGGACTTGATCGCGGTTACGAACCGGTCGACGAACTGGTCATAGACCGGTTCCTGCACCAGAAACCGCGTGGGTGAGATGCAGACCTGGCCGGCGTTGCGAATCTTGCTCGCTGACAGGATTTTTGTCGCGATGTCCATGTCGGCATCGTCAAAAACGATTACGGGTGCGTGCCCGCCAAGCTCCATCGTTGCCCGCTTCATGTGTGCGCCGGCCAACGCAGCGAGCTGCTTGCCGACCACCGTCGATCCGGTGAACGAAATTTTCCGTATCACGGGATGAGGTATCAGATATTCGGAAATTTCCGCCGGAACGCCGTACACTAAGTTTACCACGCCGGCGGGAATTCCGGCGTCGGCGAATACCCGGATCAACTCCGCCGGTGAGCCGGGCGTTTCTTCCGGCGCCTTTACGATGATCGAGCAACCGGCCGCCAGGGCTCCGGAAAGCTTCCGCACGACCTGGTTGATCGGAAAGTTCCAGGGCGTGAAGGCGGCCACGGGACCGACCGGTTCCTTCAGCACAAGCTGGTAGATGCCCTCGGCGCGCGCCGGCACCACCCGCCCATACGCGCGCCGGGCCTCCTCGGCGAACCAGTCGATCACATCGGCGCCCGCCAGCGTCTCCAGCCTGGCCTCCGTCACCGGTTTTCCTTGTTCGAGCGTCATGATCCTGCCGATTGCATCCGCCCGCTCACGAAGCAGGTTCGCTGCCTTCCGCATGAGTTTGGAGCGGTCGTAGGCCGAGACCCTGCGCCAGACATGGAAGCCCTTCTCGGCAGCTTCCAGCGCGCGATCGAGATCGGACTTTTCGGCATGCGCGACGGTGCCGATGGTCTCTCCCGTCGCGGGGTTCACCACCGGAATGGTCTTGCCGCCGCGGGCCTTCGTCCACGCGCCGTCAATAAAGAGCTGCACATCCTGATACATTGCCGATTTCCCCTTCCAGACAGTCTCTTCGCGCGAAAACCTGCCCCAAACCCTGATCGGGGCCGGAAACATCAGGGCGCGAAAATTCCGCGAAAAAACCTTCACAGAACCCCGTGCCGGGCGAATACCTCCTCAAGGCTGGCGCCGGCCTCGAGTTCCGCGCGGGTCGTATCCTCCGCGGCAATCTTGTCAAGCGCGGCACGGAACACCTGCTCTGCCTGCCCGGCGGGGATGATAACCACGCCATCGATGTCGCCCATGATCCAGTCGCCGGCGGCCGCACGAACGCCCGCGATCTCCACCGGGCCGTCCTTCTCCACCATTTCCGCCCGTCCCTTGGTATCGAGGGGGCCGATGCCGCCGTGGAAGACGGGAAATCCCATCGAGCGGATGCGTGAGATGTCCCTCACCAGCCCGTCGGTGACGCAGCCCGCGGCGCCGCGGGCGCGCGCCGCGGTCGAAAGCAGCTCACCCCAGGGCGCGACCACCTCGGTGGGGCCGTTGCAGGCCAGCACGGCCACTTCACCGGGCTGGAGATTGTCGATCAGCTCCATCTCCAGCTGGTAGGGATTGCGGCCCGATGGAGCAGGGCCGGAGAGGGTGTAGCGGCCGGTGCGGACGCGGCCGAACAGGACCAGGGATTCGTCGATCGGCCGCACGAACGGGCGCATTGCCTGGTGCATCAGGCCGAAACTGTCGAGCACGTCGGAAAGAACGGGGGTGTAGAGAAGCCGGCGAAGCTCCTCGATGACGGGCAGGGTCGTGCTCATGACGGTGTCATTTAGCATGCGGCTGTCGGCAGCGGACCCGCATCAAGCGGGCCGGACGGTCTTTTGTTCAGCAGCGGCTCTCAACCGCCGGGCGCCGGGTATGTCGCCAGCCAATCAAAGTGACCGACTGAGCACTTGCGCAACCGCCGAAGTGTTGCCATGCTGGCGCCAACTATTCGGATCGGGGCAAAAACTATGCCGCCGCCGACATTAAGGCAAATGACCCTGGGATGGGGCTGGTTCGCGGCCGGAACCGCGGGCGTGATCGCCATGGGCGCCGCGGCCGCGATCCTTCGTCCGGTGCTCTTCCCGCAGAATATGGTAGTCAGTTCGGCGCCCAACATGCAGCCTGGGGTGCTCCCGCCGCTAGCGGGCGAAGCGCCACCCTCCGCTGCCGGGCCAAGCTTCGACGTCGTCCGGATTACGCCGCAAGGCGATGCGGTGATCGCCGGCCGGGCTGCCCCTGGGACGGAGGTCACGGTTCGCGAAGGGGCGCGGGAGATCGGCCGTGCCATGGCTGGCCCTGACGGCACATGGGTGCTGACCCCGTCATCGCCTCTGCCGGAGGGCGATGGGACCTTGATCGTCGCAGGCCCCGACGGGAAGGCAGGAATGCAGTCGGTGGTCGTCTCGGTGGGCCGGGCGCCCCAAGGCCAGGCACCGCCCGGTCATACGCCTCCGGGCGAGGGGCCGGTGCAGACGGCAGGGGCGGCAACCCCGCTGGCAGTTCTGACGACACCGGGAGCGGCTCCGACCGTGCTGCAGGGGCCGGGCCGGCACGATAATCGTCTGGCGCTCCAGGCACTGGATTACGGCCAGTCCGGAAGCATTCGCTTCTCGGGTCGCGCGCCCCCCAAATCGACGGTGCGGGTCTATGTGGACAACCGTCCGGTGGGACAGGGGCATGTGGAGGCCGACGGCACGTGGGCGGTTACCCCCGGCATCCAGGTTTCGGGGGGGATGCACCGGTTGCGCCTCGATCAGCTCGCGCCGAACGGCAAGGTGGTGGCCCGAATCGATCTCCCCTTCACGCGAGAGTCGGTGGTCGAGCGCGCGCTGGCGCCGGGGACGGTGATCGTCCAGCCGGGACAGTCCTTATGGCTGATCGCGCGGGCCTCCTATGGCGAGGGCATACGCTACACGCTGATCTTCGATGCGAACCGGGAAGAGATTTGCAATCCAAGCAGGATCTATCCGGGGCAGGTGTTCGAGGTTCCCCCGGCCAGGTGATCGGGAACCGCGGATTGGCTGGTGATTGGACCGGCGACGGGTTCGGGACACCTGGGTTCTTGTCTCGGTGGCCTGCTTAGCCTCCTGCGCCTTATCCCCTCCCTCCGCCGCAGAATGCGGGGAAAGGAAGCGGCCCGGACATTGATTTTGCCCGTTTTGCGGGAAATAGCCGGCCGGCTGCCGATCCTACGAAAAACTCGCTGCGAATTTCTGCACAAGCTCGGAGAAACAAAAGAATTCATCCGGCGCATGCGTGAGACCATTCCGGTTTCTTCGTCCGCTTTCTGTGGTTGTGATTTGCTCGATATGCTTTCACATGGCGAAGTTCCAAGAATATACTTGATGTCATAGAAATTGAGGTATCCCTTTTCCAGCATTCCGATGTATTCCAGGTATTCAAGCAGCGACATGGGCTAATTTTGGCGAACTCGGCCTGGCTGGCAAGCAGTTGGGGCTGGACCAGCGCGCTTCCAAGCCCGCGTAGAGGGCTGCGAGCCGGGTATCCCGAGCTTCTTTTATCTGACTTCTGGTGAACGCAAACGCCCACAACGCTGTTACCAGCGGCGCGCTCGTTGCTATGAAACTTGTGAACTCAAAGACGTTCCTCGGATAGTTCGGATGCCCACTCAAGTCGACGACATCCCTGCCATTGAAAATGTAAGGCAGAGAGGGAAACGACGTAACCAATATCTTTATGATCAGGACACAGGTCAGCGCCAGTGCAATCGCGGGAACACGTATCTGCCCAGATATTGTGTCGCCCTGTCCAATTGCAGGGCATATTTGAATGTAGGTTGAGATGGGGTGTCGGCTGGCGTGCGGCCGATGTTCCCCTGGCTGTTCATTTTGGCTTCCCACTTTTCCTCGCGACGTCCAAACATAGCATGGCTCGCCTCGGGAGGATGCTGCGGGTTCATCCCCGGCGGGGCAATGCAAGGCGACGCGCTTGCTCACGGCGCGGCCAATCGTCATAAGCGGCTGAATGGCCTTCGCCGACAGTCTGCGCCTTGTGCTCGCTTCGCCGCATCGGACGGGCATGCCGTTCATCGCCGGCGGCATCGTTGTTTTTGCAATCGGGCTCGCGCTGGCGCACTGGCTGGCATGGCTGGCCGGGTTTTTTCTGCTCTTCTGCCTGTATTTCTTTCGTGATCCGGAACGGGTAGCGCCGGGGCGACCCGGGCTGCTCGTCGCGCCGGCGGACGGAAAGATCACGTCGGTCATGCCGGCCGTGCCCCCGGTGGAACTCGGCCTGGGGGCCGCACCGCGCTGGCGGGTGGGCATTTTCCTTTCGATGCTGGATGTGCACGTCAACCGCGTGCCGGCTGACGGAACAGTGACGCGAATTGCCTACCGGCACGGTGCCTTCATCAACGCCAGCCTGGACAAGGCGAGCGAGGAGAACGAGCGCAACGCCGTGGCAATCCGGCTGCATGACGGGCGGGAGATTGCCGTGGTGCAGATTGCCGGGCTGATCGCGCGGCGCATTGTGTGCGATCTGCGGGAGGGCGACGTCGTGCATGCCGGAAACCGCTTTGGCATCATCCGCTTCGGCAGCCGGACGGACCTTTATCTGCCCGAGGGGACCCGTCCGCTTGTCGCCGAAGGCCAGACGATGATCGGGGGAGAGACGGTTATCGCGGATCTGGCGCCGCCATGACGGCTCCGCCGTGGGAACGGCAGGATGGACCTGAAGGAGGGCCCATCTCGCGCGTATCGCCGATCCGCCGCCTTCGCCGGCTGCGGCGCCGACGCGTGCGGCCGCGATACAAAGGACCCTCCTTCAACCGGCTGATCCCGAACATCCTGACGCTGATCGGCCTGTGCGCGGGCCTGACCGCCATCCGCTTCGCGCTGAGCGGATACTTCGGGCCGGCCGCGGTCGCCATCGTGGTGGCGGGATGCATCGACGGGATCGACGGGCGGATCGCCCGGTTGTTGAAGGTCACCTCACGCTTCGGGGCAGAATTCGACAGCCTGAGTGACTTTCTCTGCTTCGGGGTCGCGCCTGCGCTGGTGATTTATCTGTGGTCGCTGGAGTGGCTCGGCGGCGTGGGATTCATCCCCTGCCTGCTGTTTGCAGTCTGCATGGCGCTGCGCCTAGCGCGGTTCAACGCGTCATTGGAATCCGCCCCCGGCCCAGCCTACGCCTATAATTTCTTCACCGGCGTTCCTGCGCCGGCCGGCGCAGGCCTGGCGTTGTTCCCGTTGTTTGTCGGGTTGGAAGCGAATGCGCTGGATGTGCACTGGCTGCTGACGGTTTCACGCAATCCGATTTTCTGCTCGCTGGTGCTGGTCGGGACGGCGCTGCTGTGTGTCTCCACGCTGCCCGTGTGGAGCTTCAAGAATTTCAAGGTTCCGGCGGAATACGTCCTGGGATTGCTGCTTGGGGTAGGCCTTTATGCGGCCGTGCTGGTGGCGGAGCCCTGGGCGGCGCTGGCAGCCGCCGGGGCGATTTACCTGGGGATGCTGCCGCTCAGCGTGCGCAGTTTTCGGCGGTTGCGGCGGGAGGCCGAGGCGGAGGAAGAGGAAGCCGAGACATAATCCTCTCGCCGTTATCCTTGCGAAGGAGCGTGTCAGGAACTCGCGAAATCCCATCGGTCATCGGCGAAACAGCCGGTGAAGTGCCGATTTTCGCTAACACACCTTGGGAGTCGGATGCGCTTGTTGCCGGCTTCAGCAATGGGCAGGCTCGCCCTCCGACAAAAGACGAGGTTTTCGGAAACTCTTCCCTCTTCGCCATCGCCAACCGACTCGGCTACTGAATGGCAGGAGTGCGGCTCGGAAAGTCGATCGCAAGATCTTTCGCAGCAGCCGAGATTTGGCAATATGTGCCGTTATGCGACCGCCAGCTCACCGTGAACCGACCGAAAAGCTTGCTGCAGACATCGCAGCACGCCAAGTCGGATGCACTCCGGTCGCCATCCGGAGATTCACGATGGGAGCGAGACACTACGTTTTTGAGGTCCAGTTCTCGAAGCTTGCGCCGGTCGTGGTGCGTATAGGTGATTGACGGCACGGGCCGAAATCGAAGGAGCGATCCATCGGTCCAATATGCTGCGGCCCAAAGGTGTGCCAATGCCAGCAGCTTTTTGCTCACGATGCATGCGCCGAGTTTCCGCGGCTCATGCTGGAGCGACTTCCCGGCACTGATTTTGGGTCCGCCGCAGCGCCCCGCGATTTTGTCAAGTCTCGCAAGCAGGAATCCAAAGCAATACGTTCGTTCCGGCGCAGGCAAAAATCCGCAGCAATCGCTAGGCGAAAAACTACCCTCGCGGTGTGTGGCGATGATGCCGGTCCCGCTCGCCCCCGCCGCCGGAAACACGGCTGCGATCAGGGTTGGTGGGCTCGTCCGGTAGCGGGGAAGGGTGCGTGGATGGACCCAGGTGGGAGCCAGCGTGCTTGTGCCCGCTGAGCTGGTCAGTGGCCTCAGGCTGGCTCCGGTCCTGGTGACTGCTGCCGGGGCCGCCGAAGCGTTGCGTATTTGGGTTGGTTTTAGGATCCTTGGCCATGGGCGGTTCCTTCACAGACGCGGCGTCAACGAAGCCGAAGCGAGGCGGGTTGCCGCCCGTCGTCACCGGCCTGGCGACGGCGCCCGGGGAACTGGCGGAGTCTGGCCCGTCGCGCTACCGGCCGGGCAAAGATCCGGCGCTGTCCGTTTGGCCACGGTGGGACCGGCCGGGGTCAGGCGGGCTGCGTCGCGCTTCCACCTTCAGCACGCGGGCGTGGGTTGTCTTGCCGGAGTTCGACCGACGTGGTTAGGGCTCCTGAGGGTCGGGCTCGGACGGTCCAGGCGCGCCATGCGGCGAGTGTGGTGGTGCTGCGCGAGGGCTTGCGCGGGCCTGAAATGCTGATGGGGCTTCGCGGGGCGCGCCATCGTTTCATGCCGAACCGGTTGGTGTTCCCCGGGGGCGCAGTGGACCGCGCCGATCTGCGGGCCCAGTGCGGTTCCCCATTGCCGGCGCATACCCGTGCGGGGCTGGAGAAGGCGGCAAATCCCTTGCTGGCATACGGGCTCGCAATCGCAGCTGCACGGGAGCTGGGGGAGGAAGCGGGACTTAGTCTTGGCCATCCGCCGGCGCTGGACGGGCTGGAGTATTTATGCCGGCTGGTTACCCCGCCCGATAACCCCATCCGGTTCAATGCGCGGTTTCTACTGGTGAGTGCCATGCGGACAACCGGTGAGCTGGTAGGATCAGGTGAGCTGGAGGGGCTGCGGTTTTATCCGATGACCGAAGCGCTGGCGTTGGACCTGGCGCTGCCGACGCGCAAAGTGATCGAGCGGTTACAGGCTTGGCTGGCGATGGCGCCGGAGGCACGGCGCGAGGAGACGCGTACGCCGGTGTTGAAGCGGCGGGAGTGGCAGTTGGAGTAGGCGCCCCTCGGCTGGTGCCCTGCGGGCGCCGACCCCTGGAGCTTCGCTAGTCTTCGCCCCCCAGGGGGCGGGCTCTCCCGCGCAGGGCTACGGGACATCCTGGCCGCCCGGGCGTTACCCAAACGTTCATTCTTTGGGGACAACCTGCGCCGGATGAATGCCATCACCTCTGCGGCTTCCATCGCCCGGGTTCGCACCTTCGCCTTCTCGGGGATCGAGGCCGTGCCAGTGGAAGTCCAGGTGCAGATTTCCCCCGGCATTCCCGCCTTCCTCATCGTCGGCCTGCCCGACAAGGCCGTGGGAGAAGCAAGGGAGCGGGTGCGCGCCTCTTTCGCCGCGATGGGCCTGTCGCTGCCGCCGCGGCGGATTCTGATCAACCTGGCGCCCGCCGATCTGTTGAAGGAAGGCAGTCATTTCGACCTGCCGCTGGCACTGGGGGTCCTCGCTGCGATGGATATTCTGCCGCGCGAGGAAATCGCCGGTTACGCCGCCCTGGGAGAGCTGCATCTCGATGGCACGCTGCACCCGGTCTCGGGCGTGCTTCCTGCCGCAATCGGCGCGTCCGCGCGGGAGCTGGGGCTGATCTGCCCGGTCTCGCAAGGCGGGGAGGCTGCGTGGGCCGGGCAGATCGAAGTCCTGGCGGCTTCCGATCTGCTTGCCCTTATCAATCACTTTCGCGGAAGCCAGGTGCTTTCTCCCCCGACGCCCGCCGGTTTGGCCGACTCCCCGCGGGGGCCCGAGCTCGCCGACGTCAAGGGCATGGAAACCGCCAAACGCGCTCTGGAGATCGCCGCCGCGGGCGACCACAATCTGCTCATGATTGGTGCGTGGAGACCAAGTCCTGCGGGAATTGATTCGCGACTACGCACTCTAGGGGTGGCGATCAACTCCAGGTGATCGCATACCATGATCACAACCATGAATTGCATAAGACCGACCGGATATGCGATAGAGCTGCACCCTTTAAATTGCGATGACTTGGCGCCCTGAGTTCGTCTCAGGGCGCTTTTTTTGGTTTCGCCCACCCCCGGTGGGCGTGGCTGGCACCCCCTCTCAGTGCCGTGCGACCTTTCTTGCACCATTTCTACAACCATTGGTTGCATGCCTCAGGCCGATGTGCCACACAGGGGCGCGATCCTTTCTTTCCTTGTGCAAGGCTGGCGCCCTGGGGGAGTCTCCCCCGGGTGCTTCGCCGATCCAGTTAGCCTCAGTGGCGGGCCGAGCTGCGAACACCTTCTATCGGCTCCGACAGACGACGGTGAGGCTCGGCACGACCCCTGGAGATTAATCGGTGGGCCTGGACTCGCTTTCGGCGAACACCTGAGGACCTACGGGCGCCTCATCGCAATCCAGCGCCACCTACGGCCGCCTGAGGTTCAGCCCAAAGAACGGGCGCCGGCCCCGGGGGCCAATGATCAGTATTAATCTTGCCGCGGGTATCCGCCGGAAGCCCTGCAATTGGCCTGTCGCGCTGAACTCTTATGAGGCGAGTTACCCGACGACCCCGCCGGCCGTGAAACAATGTGGACGGTAGTTAGGAGGGGCAGGCTTTGCCATGGTCCGGCCGGTCGCCGGCGGCCTTGGCAGCGCTCTCAGTCATGTAGCTGCCGCTTTTGGTCTTTCCATACCAGCGATCCCCAGGGCAGTGGTAAACCTTGGTCGCCATGTTAAACCCACACTTGCCCTGGTCCGCCCCAGGCACAGGTGTCGTGCTCCTGCTAGATGTGGTCTTGGCCGGAGCCGCTTTCGGACTGGGGTTGGACGCCGCAGTGGGGGGAGGCGTTGAGGCCGTGGTGGCACCGAACGATTGCACTCCCCCATGACCCCTGCAAGCGCCACGGTGGCTCGTGCCGGACCAGCTGGAGCCGTCCTTGCAAGTCGCGGTCACGGTGCCCTGGGCAAGCGTTGGGGCAGCCCATGCCAGGATGACGATTGCGAGCGGCAGCGCAAAACGCACGGCCAGAACCTCCGTCTATTCCTCGGAACAGTCCGCGATCGCGCTCTGCGCGTCAACACTGTTAGACCAGAGAAGGCGCCGGCGCACCTACCTCAACCGGCGGAGCCACAACCGCAACGCACCCGTCCAGAGAGGGCGATCACGGCGCGATGCTAGTGGTGAGGGCGGAGGTGGTCCCGGGAATTGCAAAGTGGCGGCGCCCGCCTCAGAAATACCTTCTGCGGGGCTTCGTTCCCCGTTGCCTTCGCGGGCAGCGATCCTCCGCCGCACCCACGCCTTCACCAATTCACTCTCCCATCTGCGCATGCGACTTCAACGCGCCGCGAGCCCCGAGGGTGCCCCAGATGTGATCGGAATCGCACAAACCTTGTGGCGCGCCCCAGGGTGCTTCGCCGATTCCTCAGTGGCGCGTCGCACTGGGGACCATTTCAGACGTCACCAAGCTATGCAGAAAGAACCCGTCGCGCTGGATAGCGGTGATGATGCGCTCCTCGCCGCCTATGCCGCTTGTGCCGTTCCCTAGTGTGATCGCCCCCGAAAGTGTCGGATTCCAAGGTCCTTGCTCGGCTGGGAGATTCTTACCCGTGTTGTCCGGCGTGATGGCGATCAGGGCCTTGCTAGTCTTTGATCGGAAGATGAATACGTTCATACAGTCACGGTGGGACGTTGGCCGTCTGGTTGCGCCCACGAACCGCCTGATCCATCAGCGTCCTGGGACCGGTGCCACTCCCAAACGTCAGCCCGTGTGATGCCGAGTTGTCGGCAGTTCCAGCTGATCCGGCATTGTATCCAGCACCACTTAAGGAGCCGGCCCAGAATCGTGGCCAGCAGCCTCAGAATGATCAGCCATAGAACCGGGCGGGTCAGCAGTCGCCAAAGGATCAGAGCAATGTGCCGAGCATGGACAGGGGCGGACCGCATCAATCGACTCCTACAGGTTACGGTGAGGCTGGGCACGACACAGACCATCTTGCCTAGGTGCGGCGCCCGCCAGAGCGTCAGGATCGCGGCAGCGACGACGATCAGCAGGGAGAGGACTTTCATCATCCTTATGCTGGCGCGAATACGTTGATGTTCCGTTAGCGGGGCTTGCCCGACGGACTGTCACTGCCCGTTTCGGGTCGGCCGGTCCCCTTGTCGGTCCGCGGCATGCTCACACATGAACTTCCCGTATTTGGTGCTGCCGAAATACCTCTCACCCTGGAAATGGTAGATGTGGGACCGCGTGTTTACCCATACGAGTTTGTCGCCAGGGCAGGTTATGCCCGGCGAGGGGAAATGTCGGGGGGTCTGTGCAGCGACCAACCCGATTTGGAAGACCAACGACAAACTGGTAAGCAGGCTGAGGCCCCGGAGCATGGCAACAAATCTCCCATCTTGTGACCCGAGGAGTGTAGCAGTTATCTGGGTTCGGCAAGCATTGTCGGGAGTTGAATAGCCATCCGCCGAGACTATGTCCTAAAGCCTTTGCGCGGAGACCACCATTGCCCGTTTTCGATACATACGCTAGTCGCTTGCGACGTGCGGAAAAGGTCGACAAATTAGACGTCTATACCTACGATCAGCTGCCGCCCTTTCTACGAAAACAACTCAGCCAAATATTTACGGATTGCGTAGGTCCAGGTTATGCGCGCGGTCTCTATAACGTGTCAGAGCCTGACAATGCCAACAAAGAATGGGATGCAGTTGCGAAACTGCTTGACCGCGAAATTCAGAGTTTCGGCGGCTACAGAGAGCGATCAAAAACATCGCACCAGTGGTGCATGGCTTTCCTTACGACGGAACCCAATGTGGGAGATGTGCTCAGTTTAGTAGAGATTTGTTGCCGCCTTATGGGACGCCTTGCGCAGCTGCCCAGCTATGAACGACGCAAACTCGGTGCCCGAGGAGAGCCGGCTGAAGGCATTCTGGAAGTGAATACTCGGTTCAGGAATGTGGGCGTCGGCTATCAATTCGAGGCGGGGGAGATCATCCGCGTCGATAGCCAATATATACACAGCGAGGTGGTCAAGCCAGCTATTGAGCTTCTGTCCGCGCCGGAGTTTTCGGAAGCGAGCCGAGAGTTTATGGTCGCCCATGAGCATTACCGCTCCGGCGACTTAAGGGACTGCAACGCCGCTGCTCTGCGCAGCATGGAAGCTGTTACAAAGGCAATCTGCGACGTTCGTGGCTGGTCATATGATGCTGGAGCGACGATAGAGAAGCTAATCGCCGTTGTCCGGCAAAGGGGATTGTTCCCGGATTATCTGGGCGGCTATTTTGACAACCTGATCGCCGCGATGAAGGCAGGTCTGCCAAAGATCAGAGATAGGGATGGCGGGCATGGCTCGTCATCCGGGCAACCAGCGGTTCCCGAGCATGTTGCTGGTTTTGCGCTGCATCTTACAGCCGCCAACATCGTGATGCTTACGCAAGCGCATCGGAGTTTACCGATGCGTGACGAATAGGTATCCGCCAGCCAGCTCACAGAGCCGCCCTTTTGCCCAATTCGCTTTTAGGCGCACGGCCTACGAGCTTTTCAAGGTGTCAAAGCAACGCAGGTGGAGTGTGCAGGATCAATCTATGATCCTAACCCCATTAAATATCACGATGATGCCTATTTTGAAATAGGCACTTGTAGTCCGTTCTGGGTCGGGACTGACGCTCGCCTCAGGCACAACAACAAGGGCGCTGACGGAGCTATGACAACGTCACGCTGTTAATAAAGGTGCGGCAGCTGCCGCCCAGGGCTGGGGTCTCCTGTTCAGCCGGATTCGAAATCCAGTCGCACACTCGGCAATCCCGACCCTCAGCATTACACTCCCACACTGCGTTGAGTGGAGCGGCACATCCCTTCGGACCCTCAATCACGACAAACGGGCCAAACTCCCTCATAAGCACAGTCGCCGCGCGAATGCGGACAGGCGCCGTTGCACGCTGGGCAAGGCTGATCAAACTGGAGATGGCGGACCGCTTTTTAGGCGGATTGCCGCTTTGTAGATCGTGAACGGCCTGGAAATACGCACGGGCGGCTGTGTCCGGGTGCATCGATTTTTCCTGCCATACGGGGCCGGTTGTTTGGCCGTCGACATTCATAGATTCTTAAGGACCCAATGCATGGTCTACTGGGCAAAAGTCGCTAGCAGTGTGGATATATACCGCATGCATTCTCGGTATGACCTCCCTTCCTTCACTACTTCACGTCGCAGAGCTGACACTCAACGACAGGCGGTCCCGAAACCACTGGAGAACGTAAACGCGGACGGCGCTTGTCAGAACGACAGTTGACGCCGAACTTTCTGCACGCCGAACCAGTTCACCGCGATTTATACGTTCGTGTTTACATATATAATCAAGTGCCTCCCAAAATTCTGGCTCAAAGCGAATGGTGGTCCGGCAGTCCGCTGCCCGCACGGTTCCGCTGATCAGGCGGCTGTTGCGGTATCGCCTAGGCATGCCTTTTGGACTCCTACCTGGTTGAGGTCGTTTGCGTGACGCTTATTCGGCTGACGTGATGCCATGACATGCGGGGATGCTCCGATGAGCGTCCTGAGGTAACACAGGAAAATCGTTAGGAAACCATTGACACACAGAATAAAATGGACTGGACTGGCGGCCTTTTAAAAAAATATTCTAAGGCACAATTTGTTGACTCGGGAGGTATCGGGCTGTGCGCTCAATTAATTCTGTGGTGGGACAAAGGATTCGTGAGCGACGACGTCAGTTGGCAATATCCCAACAAGAATTAGCCCAATCGATTGGCGTTTCGGTCAGAGAGGTTGAAGAGATCGAGATCGGCAATATGAGAGCTGAGGCCTACATTTTAGCGGATCTAGCTGAGACACTGAAGGTTAGGCTTTGCTATTTCTTTGAAGGCTGAGGCCTGTCCGCTTTTATAGTTTGACTTGCAAATCCCTTCGGGAGCCAAATCGTTTGGCATTGTCGTGTTACGCGTTAGATGGTATTGAACGACAGCTCACGAGTTCGTGAGTATGCCGGAGGAACAGTCTATGCGCCCGCGACCCGTGAGCGACTCGTTCGTGATCCCCGACCCGTTTGAGTTGCTCTTTGAAGCGGACCTAGCTTTGGCAGGGGGAGCACGAGAATTGGCTATCTTTTTGATTGAGGAGGCATATGAGGCTTTTGATGTTGCTGAGGCGATCAACGAAGAGCAGGCGTTAGAAGCGGCGCTGCCTTAAAAATCCGGCAACCCGTCGGATTATCTGAAACCCTATTCAAGACTTACAAATTGCATGCTGATCAACCGGCGCCGTCTGTCGATTTTCACCGGGGTGGGGTGAAAACCATCGTGGGTCCCCGGACATAGGCCGGTGGGGGGTGTGATGCGTCACGGGGGGTGTCGGAGACCTCCCGGGGTTGGCGGGTCATACATACCGGAGCATGTCGAGCAGGATGAGCAGTCCGGCAAGTTCGATTACAGACGATAGAATGATAAGGATCAGGCGCTCCGCAGTCCCAGGATTCAGAAGCAACTATTATAGCAGCGATTTACAACTTTTACCTTGCACCAAAAGCCGACTTAGCTGTAAACAATCTCAGGAGTGATTACGGATTTCATCGCCAATACGGTTTAGAAGCTGGGTTTGAGACATGAAGAAAACTCCCGCCGTCGCCTATTTTCGGACCAGTTCCGCCGCAAACGTCGGGGCGGATAAGGACTCCGAGCGTCGCCAGCGCGAAGCCGTTCAGGCCTACGCCAAGGCGCGCGGCCTGGAGATAGTCCAGGAGTTCTATGACCCCGCGGTGAGCGGCGCTGATCCAATCGACGCACGGCCCGCCTTCACCGCGCTCATGGCCTTCTGCGGCAATGGTGGGCCGAAGATCGTCCTAGTCGAAACCGCGAGCCGGTTTGCCCGTGATCTTGTGGTGCAGCTTACCGGTCATGCTCTGATGAAGCAGGCTGGGGTTGAACTGATTCCCGTTGACGCGCCGAATCACTTCACTGATCCGACACCAACGGCAGAGTTGGTGCGGCAGATTTTGGGTGCGGTGAGCCAATTCGAGAAGGCGAATTTGGTCGCCAAGCTCAAACATGCCCGGGATCGCAAGCGGGCTGAAACGGGTCGTTGCGAGGGCAGGAAGGCGGTGCCAGAGCCGGTTATCGCTGAGGCCAAGCGGCTGGCGCGCAAGAACCCGAAGACGGGTGAGCGCCGTTCCCTGAGGGAAATCGCGGCAGAACTGGCGAAGGCGGGGCACCTTAGCCCAAGCGGCAAGCCGTATTTTCCGGGGTCAATCAAGGCGATGCTGGACGGTTGAAGCCTGATCCCGTAGTCACGCAGACGACGCTGCAAGGATTGCATGACGGGCGCCAATGCGGGCGCCCGTTTTGATTCGGGGCGGCAACGCGGTCTGGGGGCTGCCCGTGGGCGGCGGAGGCTTGCATGCATCCGCAGTCTGATTCAGCGGTCCGGGGGAAAGGGCGCCGGCATTGTGGCCCGCAGAAAACGAATTTATTTCGGAGTGCGAAGCATTCGCAAAAACGCTTCGATTCTAGCGAGGCGGGAGGGCGTTGCGCGAGCGTGTGGCAGGAACGAGTGGCGCCTGGGGGTGCCGCGGCGGAGAGAAACCGCATTTGCTGATTTGCTGGTCCAAACGAATATACACTATCTCGCGCGGAAATTTTATTTTCGGCGGCTCTCTAGGCCGCAGAAATCCGCCATTTCCTCCCCTCACCTCGAAATATATTCGTCCAAGAGCCCCGTGTGTGTTTTTGACCAGCAAACCAGCAAATAGATGGGTATCGAAATGATAATACATTGATTAAGCTCGTCTTTTCCGTTTCTGATGCGGAATCCGACCAGCAAATCACCAGCAAATCACCAGCAAATTTGCTGGTGCCATCAGCAAATGACGGCGCCGAAGCGGCGCCGTCATTCCTCCAACCGCTTCCGGCGCTTCGCCTTGGGCCGTATCGCCTCCTCCGCTTGGCTGAAGTTCGCGCCCTGGTCAGCAGAACCGCCCGCCGTCCCCTGCCTTCTCCGCCGCCTCCCGGTCTCCGGATCAATTTCCGCGATGCCCTCAACTGCATCGTCCGGCCCGAACTCCAGGAGGGTCAGCCGGTAATGCGACAAGTTGCCCTTCCTCGGGAGGTAGGCATGGCAATACTGCTCTTTCCGCGCCTGTAAAGCGCCCATGCGGTGCAGCTCTTGGGCAATCGCCTGCGGCGTGTCCGTCCCTCCCGCCAAATCGGCAAGGCACTCCGCCCGAACGTAAATGTATTCCTCATCCCAGTAACCTACCGGCGGTTGCCCGTATTCGGCTGGCGTCCGGTCCAAACTTACAATGGTCTTCTCCCACTGGGTCAGGATCGCCCCTCTCAGGGTCTCAATTGCCCGTTTGACGCCTTGCAGCGCCCGCGCGTCCGGACCGTCCAGGAAGCTTTGCCACGACTTTCCGACCTGCCCAGCAACGTCCGCATTGGCTGGAAAGAGGCCGTATCGTCGCGCCGCTTCTCCAACCCAGCGAACCAATGCAAATTTGCGAGCCGGACGCGTAAGGTTCGGATCGCCCGTCGCGAGTTCCGCCGTGATGGCATCCACCTCCCGCCGAAGTTTCTCCCGCCCCTCCGTGGCATTCCAACCCTCCGCAATCAGCCTGCGGACGAAAGCCGGCCCAGCATGCCCATAATGCTCCGCATACCCGGCAAGCGGCGACAACACCGGATGATTGCCCGGTAGCTTCACCGTCCCGCTGATATTCGTTTCTGGAAATCGCGCGACGTGCCCCGCCAGCTGCTTGATGCCATCTCCGGCAAGAATATCCTTGGCGTGCTTTTCCGAATTGATCACCGCGAACACTGACCAACCGATTGTCTGGCGGTTCGCCTTTACGGATCGCCCCATACGCCCCTTCTCTGCCCCGCCTGCAACCATGAACGGCAATTGAGCATAGTCCTTCGGGGATAGGTGGTGCGCTTCGTTCAGCGCCAACGTGGTGCCCGTCGCCGTGCGGCACGACGCCTCCAACGAATTGATCGTGGCGCGGAGTTCCACAAGGTTGCCTTTGGTCGCCTTGGGATTTGTCCAGGCGGATGTTTGGACGGCGAGTCCCGTCGTCTTGCCGTGACCGGAAGGCCCAACAATGCCGATCCCGCCGGACTCCTCACTATCGCCTAGTAGTTGCTGCACGGGTCCTGCGAACGCGGCGCACGCGCAGACCGACCAATGCCATTGCTCCGGCACCTCGAAACAGGCAGCGAATACCGCCCTGGACCCGATGAGATCCCCCTTGCTTGCCTTATCAGGTGCGCCCGCGTTGTCTGCCAGGATGATTGTCTCGCCTGTATCGTCCGCCTGCGCCCGTATCACCTCACCCAGAGGCGTTACGAAAACCTGCCCGTCTTGATGCCACCCGGGCCGGTTGACCTCCCGCACGCGGGGCAGGTCCCGACTACGCGCGATCTCACCCAGCAACGTGATAAGCCAATCCTTCGACTCCTTTGTCATCACGACGCCAAGCCCGTCGGCAAACAGCTCCCCGATCAATGCCGGGGCATCATTGGCGAGACGGTCCCGGGAGATAATCCGCTCATGCTGCAACCGATCCGAATCATCGAAGACGATCCGCAGACCCCAATTCCCGCCGTCCTGATCGCGTTTCAATGCGGGATCACGGAACAAGTGGCACAATTCGATATGCCGCGCGTCGTCACCGTCACCGATGATTCGCCAGATTGATCCCTGTTCCGCGACGTAGCCAGCAGGCAGCCATGAGAACGCCTCGCCATTCTTCGCCTTGGTCACGTCCGCGGCTTCGGCCTTCGCAGAATTTCGAGCCTTGCTCTTGCCGTCCCCCATCTCCTTGGCAATGGGGCGCAGTCCCAGCCCACTTTTCTGCGCGAGTGCCTTTTTGAGAATGTCGGCTTCCGCTGCGGAGAAACGGCTTGCGCCGATGCGACGCGCCAACCTACCGCCCGCAAGCGCGTCACCCTTCGCGACGGCATCAATGGAGGACTTGGCATCGTCCAGGCTGGCGAATGCCTCAATGAAGTCGTCCAGGTTGTAAGGCCTATCGCCTTCTAGAATGTCAACGTATGGCTCCAAATCCTGCCATGACGTGATACCCGCTTGCTCGCACGCGGCCTGGATATAATCTAGGGTCGTATGCTCATTGCCGTGCCCGTGCGAGCATCGGCAGTAGCCCCGGCCTTCCCCATCCTCCCCCGGATCGGCATCGTCCCAGTTCCGCGCAAAGAAGCCACCGTCGTTAGGATCACCATGATTTGAATGAAGGGAGTCAAAAGGGGCATTCGGTCGTGAGTTTGCCATCGCTCTGCCCGCGTAAATCGTAGATCGACTTAAGGAAATCGGCGAGCCGAAAACGATTGGCATATTTCTTCCACCACACCGGTAGCCACGGCAGCGAAAACACCTTCTTTCTGGTGTGCTGCTTCTTATTCCGCTTTGCTCCGGTCTCCTTAGGAACCGGCGTGATCTCCTCAAAACGCAGCGCCCTCCCACCGAGGACGTTGACGAAGTGTTTCTCTGTTCCCCACGGGTGTTCCGGTAGCCACATGAACCGGGACATGTCCTCGCAGGAACTCGTCGTGCCAGACATCCAGCGTCCTAGCGACGCCGCGGTAGAAGCCGGCCCACACGGCGCCTGCTTCCGTCGCTGTCTCACCATGCCGTTTGAGGATGAAAGGCTCCGCCAGTGGGAGAACAACTCGAAATCGATCTATCGGCGCGTGATGGGCGATGCGCTCGAAGCCTTCCCCTTCCTCGACCCTGATGTTTTCGACAACCCGCGGGCGCATGCCTCTCTCCTTAATGAGGAAGCGGCGCACCTCCTCATCAGCAAGGTCGCTGAGGTCCTTGCGCCGAAGGAAATCAATCAGGTCCTTGTCCTTGATGGTCGTCTGCGCCTTGCCATGCGAGAAGGTGGAGTAAGTTAGGCCGCACCATCCAAGGTCCTCCAGCTTCTTACGGACCTCCTCTTCGCGATCACCTGACTCTATATCGATGAAGACGGCATAGAGGGCCTTCATGTTCTCTGCCAGCCGTCTCCCGCCGCCGATTACCTCACCTTGCGTGATCCCACGATGTCCCTTTTCTTTAATCGCCCGATGGTGGGCAAGCGGGCCATCAAGAGCCTGTCCCCACGTCTCCATCTTGTTCCACAAGGGCCATGCATAGCTCTTGGCGTCCGTGGCGGATGATATGCGGATCGGAAGAGCGCGGACCTCTTCGGGCCAGCTATCTCCTTCGGTCATCGGCACCGGGTCAGCAAACTCGGCATATCCTTCGGCAATGAGTTTGCGGCGTATCTCCACAAGCGCAGCTAAATCTAACGCTGGTTCGTCTATATTACTCATCTCTTGCTCCTTTATGCCCCCTCCTTACCCAGTAATATCCCGACACACCCCGGCGGTGGCGAGGAGCAAACCGTCCGCCGGGGTCATGTGTCGGGTTTCCATTTTGGAAAAAGCATGCGCGGGTGATCGGCCCGCGCCTCGCCCAATATTATAGCGGGGGGTGTCAACACGCCGCCCTTATTCCGGCCACCTTACGGTGGCCAAAATATTGAAAGTCCTCTGCAAAAAAACTTTTTACTAATACGCGTCGTGGCTCACGCCACACCCGGCCGTCGTTGCGGCCACCCCTTACGGCCACCTCTGGGCTCATTTTTTTGCTCCAGAGTGAGCCATCGCATCAGGAATCTTGACATGCCGTTCAGTTATTATTTAGAGCCATATTAAATGACTGTTTAGGAAAGGCTCACCGAATGTCCAGACGCTCGAAACATCCTGCAAATGGCACGCTCACTACCATCGTTTTGCACACAGAGACCTACACCGCCCTCCGCGCTCTGAGTCGCGCTCTAAATTTTTCCATGAGAGAGTTCATCAATCTGGCGGTCGAGCGGGAACTGAAGCGCATTTCAAACCAGGACGCGAGAGCCTGATATGAGCCGAAGTCCTCATGGCGGCGGCGACGGCGGCGTAGCGGCGCGCGAGGCAAAACGCCGCAAAGCCGGCGTCAACATCCATCTCGATCCCTGAATGGAGGACAAACCAATGGCCCGTGAGAAGAATACAGGCGCACTCCCCTACCGTCACGACCGGAGGATGGTGGGTGTCTCGCTTGATCCAGAATTGTATGTCGCTCTCAGTCGCTTGAGTTGGGAGCGGGGAGTTTCACGCAGCTTCATCATGAATGAGGCTTGGCAGATGGCACGCGCGCGCCATGCTGCTGGTGTTGATGAGGAGTAACTACCATGGATGAACAATTCGCCGACCGCATCGCCAAATTGGCGAAGCTCAATGACCTGGAATATTCGGACCTGGACGACGTCGTCTCCGCGGTCACGAAAGCCGGCGCCTGCGAGTTCAGCGCTGACGACCGGATCGTTGAATGCCTCCATATCGCTCGGAGCAAGGAGGGCGCCTTATTCAACGTCCCCCCGCCTGTCCCTCCCGACGCACCCGGCGCCAAGTTGGACCCCGAATTTCGGTTGTGGTTGAGGGGGTTGCTGCCCACGTTCGACGCGATGCCCGCAGAGCGGCGGTTAGACTTGCTCAGGCAATTCCAGGCGGAACAGCGCACGTCGCCAACGTCCGCGGAGCAGACCCGGAAGGAGTCAGCTGCCCGGTATGGAATTGACTACCGCACCAAGGCAACTGCCCTCGAAAAGCTTGCGCTCGCACATGCCGAGCGTGACGGGATCGCCTCTCAGGCGCGGGACAAAACATCCCCCACTTCCCGAATCCAGGGGACACCTGAGAGGCGGCTGGCCTACGCGCATGCCAGAAGCGAGTTGACCGGTCTCCGCGCGAACCTGCGCAACCTGGAGCGGTCCACAGGGGGAAGCTTCAACGTGACTATGGGGCGCGATCACGCGATAGACCGCATCCGCGACAAGATCGCGGGCATCGAACGTCGCTTCCCGGAGTTGGTCTCATGACACTCAACTGGATCAACAAGGAACATGCACTGGAGACGGCAACGCGCATTCGGGATGAGCTTGTCGGATTCAGCTGCGACCTACTCATCTACAATTCGAAGACGGCGCGCCTCTCTCGCGAATGGTTGACGCGGATGTTCGCGGGGCTGCGGGACTACTGCCGCGAGATGGAACCCGCCTGCCGAGAAGACTGGGCCTGTGCCGGCTGGAAAGCGGCGGATCGGATCATTGCTGATCTTACCGAGGGTCGTGATCCAACAGACAACATCCGCGATCTAGAGATGGCACTGTGTGCATTTTTCAAGCCGATGAAGTCATAAGACGATGACCCATGAGGAATGGTTGCAGGAAAGGCTCCTGTGGGCTGAAACCATCATCCAAGCTCTTGATGGAGCACCGTCGCGCGAGCAGAGCATCGAAGCCGCGTGGGCAGTAAGAAGCCTTGTCCAGATCGGCCTACCACGTGGCGCATCCCCGCGCTTACCGCGCCCCGCGGTGGGGTTCATTCGATGACCACGGACGACCCGCAGATGATCACTGAAGGCGACACCACGGCAAACCTATTCCGGCAAATCATTGACCTGCTTAACGCGGACCGCGGCGTGCTGGAATATGCGTCAACGTCATCGCTGGCCTTGTTCTCGGGCGGAATGCATACCGTTCGCCGCCTCCACCAGATGGCGTCTGAGATCATCGCCCTGGACGATGAGGAAACGCGCCGGCTTCTTGTCGGTGAAGGCACCGACATCGTGCCAGGAAATGAGCACAGGCGAACGCCGTGCAATCTGGCAAGCCATCGCATCGCGTGAGCTGGCGGGCGTTTGCGGAAGGTCGGAACCGTCCGTCCGGGGTCGAATCCCATCACCTCGCGGTGATGGCGTGTGCGGCGCCGTTTTGGCGCCATGCAGTCACGTGCTTTCGATCAGGTCGAGCAGGCGGCGAACATGCTCCCGCATGCGCGCCCTCGTCACGGGGGTTTGCACTGCGACAATGATTGCTGCATCACGCTGTTCGGCAGCTGTGAGTGGTGCCTCTTGGATCATGGTCGTTTCTTACGGAAAGGTTGTTCTTTGGCCCTTATCATACCGATTACGCACAGGATCGTGAATATGCTTAGGGCGCCTAGTCAATAATTATTTTCGAGCCAAACGTAAGTAAGAATGACAGGGGTTAAAATCGCTGTCGTCCCGTTTGCGGCGGTTGCACAGCGAACACGCTTAGATGGCGCCGTCCGGCACCGCCTCGCCATCACGTCGGCGTGGCGCGGTTCAAGCTCCGACGCTCCTGCTTGCTCGGGTCGCTCTTCCCTGGAGGATCGAAGTAATGGATTGAAGACTTGCCCCCGTGCTTCCATTGAAATCTGAGCACCTTCACCGTGTAATCGACGACAACCGCGGTAAGCAGCCATCTCATGATCGCATTGATGGCTTGGCGGTTGACAGGGTCCGTTCTTGCCGCAAGCCGAAACTCGTCTAACCGCGCCAACCATCGGGCAGGGATAGTGGCAGCCCGCTTTGCCTCCAATTCCGCCAGTTCTTGCCGGGCGGATCGTAGTTTGGCGTCTGTCGTGGCAATGCGGGTGGCAACAGCTGCGCTTGGGCTGTAGGCAGCCGTATCGAGTAACCCCTCCAATTCTTCATTGAGGTGGTCGATATAGCCCTCCGTCTTGGAGGCTAGCTCGCTCAGCCGGTCAGCCTCTTGGCTGGAACTTGGCGCCTCTTCGATGATCTGGTCCGCGTAGTCGAGAATGTTTTGCTCTACCACATCATACCGGACCGCTTCATAGGTGCAGCCGGCGCCGGCTTTGGCCTTGGTGCAGACCAGATACCGCCAAGCGGGTCCTTTCGTGGACAGCGTCATTGAGGAGCCGCACTTTGGGCAGCGGGCAAAGCCCCCCAAGATGTTTGACACGTGCCCTCCCGCATGTCGCCCGCGGAGCGGTTGCCGAGTCCCTCGGTGCATCAATTGAATGCGCTCAAAAGCTTCCTCTTCGATCACCGCGGGGAAGTAGTCTTTGACGGGGTCGAGTGGGACGCGCTGTTTTCGGCCATCCTTATACTCCAGCCGGTGAGGGATGAGAGTGCCGATCACTGCGGGGTTGCTGAGTATCTTCACGACATAACTACGGTGCCAATATCGACCTGTGCGCCCCTGATGTCCAAATACTGGAACCCCGTCCCGATTGAGGTCCGCGGTGATCACATGTTGACCCCTGCCTGCCAGCGTCTCCTCAAATATCCGACGCACGACTGCGGCACGCTCCGGTATTATCCCGAACTGTTCGGTCGCCCGGTCGAGCTTAAGCCATGCTGGGCAGATCGCAGTAAGCTTTTTCTCACTCGCCTTCGTCCGCTTGTGTGACCACGCAGCCACTAAGCGGCGCGCTTTGGTCTCGGATTCTTCGTTTGCCCGGATAAAGGTCAACAGGGCTAACATCAGCGACATGGGATCGTGATCGAGACCGTCGCGGGTGTAGGCCCTCCCGTCGTTGAGCGTGACCAGGGTAACGTCGCGGTCTACTATCTCCTCCAGCACACGCAATGCACGGCGGGCGGATTGGCGGGAGATACGGTCGAGGCTTTCGACTAGCAGGAATGACCCCGCCGGGACTAGACCGTCTTCGACCGCAGCGAGAAAGTCCCCCAGCCTGCCAGTTTCGGCGTTTCGACCACGAAAGGCGGATACGCCAAGGTCGTTGAACGTCAGCGTGGTATCGAGGTTGAGGCCGTTCCGGCGCGCATATTCGGAAGCCAAGTTGCTTTGGCGATCAAAACTGTTACCGCGCATCTGCTCGGGCGTGCTGAAGCGGAGACGCCCGCTCAGGCGCTCGAAGTCAGTATGATCCACAGCGTTGCCGGTCTGCTTGACGGCGGCCGGCTGGTCATGCGTCCGCCTTATCGAGAGCCGCACCATTCGGCCTCGCAGGCGGCGCTGACCGGCGGGGGGCAACGCGCCAAACCCGGCGAGGTTTCGCTCGCGCATCGCGGCGTGCTGTTCCTGGATGAATTGCCGGAGTTTCCCAAGCAGGCTTTGGACTCGCTCCGCCAGCCGATGGAATCCGGGCGCACGACCGTTGCCCGCGCCTCTGCCCACATCACCTACCCGGCACGGTTCCAATTGGTCGCGGCGATGAACCCGTGCCGCTGCGGCCATCTGGGCAACGCCGCCCGGGAATGCGGGCGCGCCCCGCGCTGCGGCGAGGACTACCAGAACCGCGTCAGCGGCCCGGTGCTCGACCGGATCGATCTTGTTGTGGAGGTGCAGCCGGCTTCACCGGCGGAGCTGGCGCGTGCCCTTGCCGGCGAACCGAGCGCCAGCGTGGCGGCACGGGTCGCCCGCGCGCGCTCCGCTCAGGCCGCTCGTTATCCGCAGGCAACAACCAACGCCGAGGCGGATCCAAGGGCGATCCCGCTGGCGCCGGACGCGCAAACGCTGGCGGAGCAGGCGATGGAGAGGCTGCATTTGTCGCCGCGTGGATACACGCGGGTCCTGAGGGTGGGGCGGACAATCGCCGACCTCGCCGGTGCATCCGTCGTGGGGCGGGCCCATGTGGCGGAGGCGCTGGCTTTTCGCCGCCGCGGGGTGGTTAGGCGGTAGGTACAGGGGGGCCAGTGGGTAGGGCTCTTCGGGGGGCAGCCCTACCCGATGACCGCTTTCGGCCCGAGCTGAGATCCGCGCCGGACTTCTGCACACAGTAAGCCATTGGAGTGGCAGGGCGCGCGGGGCGGTGTTCGCGGTAGGGACGCCCATTGCTGAGCGCCCCCCGCACAGATCCGTGCGAGCGGAATTCCCGCACACGGCTCCTACCTCGGGTGTCTGACGGCAAACCGCACGCTCGGCCAGGGATGCAGGACACGAGGCTTGGGGAGAAACTCGTCGGCCAGTTTCGCCATCCGCTCCCACACCACGTACGCCCTCTGGCTACGCCGACAAAGCTGCCGGTGCCACAGAACCACAACGTGATAGCGGAACGCAGATAACGCCGGGCTGTTGGTCGGCACGGCGTGGTAGGCGAAGTATCCAGCGACGACCTGCGCGAGCCACTTCCCCACTTCGGGAACTGACACGTGCCTCCGCTCTCGCAGCGCCTCCTTGATCTCGCGCAGCTTGGCGCTCATGCGATCCCGTCGGGACTTCCGCCTGATCTGGAAGTCGCCCCGCCGGGACTTCGCGCTGATCAGCACAAAGCCCAGGAACTTGAAGGTCTCCGGCTCGCCACGCCCGCGCTTCTCGCGGTTCTGCGCCGCAAAGCGGCCGAACTCGATCAGCCGGGTCTTGTCCGGATGCAGCGATAGCGAGAACTCCCGCAGCCTTTCGCGCATCGCATCCCAGAAGCGCCGGGCGTCGGCCTCATGCTGGAAGCCCACGACGATGTCGTCGGCATACCGGACCATGATCATGTCGCCCGCGGCCTCGCGCCGTCGCCAGCGCTCGGCCCAGAGGTCGAAAACGTAATGGAGATAGAGGTTCGCGAGCAGCGGTGAAATCACCGAACCCTGGCCCGTCCCTTTCTCCTCAATCGTTACCACCCCGTCTTCGAGGACCCCGGCCCGCAACCATTTCTGGATGAGCCGGAGGATGCGCTTGTCGCCGATCCGGTGTTCCAGGAAGCGGACAACCCATTCCTGGGATACCTCCGTGAAGAACGACCGAATGTCGGCGTCCAGTATGAAGTTCACCTTCCTGCTGCTGATCCCGACTACCAGTGCATCCAGCGCATCGTGCTGGCTGCGTCCCGGTCGGAACCCGTACGAGAACCCGAGGAAGTCTTCCTCGTAGATCACGCTCAGCACTGTGGTCACGGCTCTCTGGATGATCTTGTCTTCGAGTGCTGTGACCGCGAGCGGGCGTTTGCTGCCGCCTTCCTTCGGAATGTAGCTCCGGCGGGACGGCTGCACCCGATACGCTCCTGTTTGGACCCGTGTGTGCAGGTCCCCGATACGATGATCGAGGCCCTGTTCGTGGGTCTCCCACGTCACGCCGTCGATGCCGGGAGCCGCGTCACGCTTCAATGCGTAGAACGCTGCTCGCAGCATCTCGGGATTGATGTGGTGCAGAAGCGAGGTGAACCTTTCCTGCTTCCCTCGCCTCGCGGCGAGCCGTACGCGTTCCAGCGCCTGTGACACACTTTCCCGGTCCTGCGCCCGGCGCGTGCGTTGCTGTTCGGCGTTCCCCTTGGTCTCTGTCCTTGGCTCCACCGACTCCGCGGCGGATCGCTCCACTTTGTTCGCCGGCTTCACAGCTACTACGACAGAGTCAGACTTCTGGGGCTCGTGCATCATCGGTTACGGCTTCTCGCCTTTCCGATGCGGACCTGCGGTGTCCATCCGCGGGCCAAGCCCGAGACCTCCCGGTTCCCGTACAAAGAGCTTCCACACATGCCAGGGTCTCCGACCACGCCGGGTCGGGCGGACACTCGCGTTGACGCGTCCGTCCATGTGGCCTTCCGTGAAAACGAACACGTCGGCACCCGGATTGCTCAAGTTTTCGCGGCTCAATGGCTGGCCTATGTGCTCCCCTGCCGACGCTTCGCCGCCACCCTCGCGGGTGACAGCGCACGGCTCGAGGCCGGTGCGGAACGCTACTCCTTCACCGTGGTGGACTTGCACCTCCTACTCCTTGCCGGTTTCACCGGCGCACCGAATTTCTTGAATTCTGCAAACCGGCCACGGTTTTAGCAGCGCTCCGCACGATGGGCCGGGCGCCGTTGTGAGAATTCGCTCATGATATCAATGCCAATTGTGCCATCTCCCGTTGCGTCGCGGGGCGGCACGAACGAGCTCCTGGCGCTTGCCTAATTTTGGCATATCCCAATCGCCAACGGTGCTGCAAACTGGCAGCACGCAAGCGAAGGGGGAGAGAATACATGAGCGACGTTCCACGCAACCCGTCAGAGCGCGACCCCTCAGGCCCGTCCGCGGCGGCCGCGGATGAGATCGACCGGACGGTGTTGCCGGTCGCGGAGCCGTCGTATCCGCCGATACCGAGCTTGATGCGCGCAACGCCAAAGCCCCGCCACGGTTCGAGGTGAAGGCGCCGAAAGGTGCGCCCAACGTGGTGATCATCCTCCTCGACAACATGGGCTTCGGCGACGTATCGACGTTCGGAGGGCCGATCCAGATGCCGACACTGGATCGTCTGGCCCAGACGGGGCTGCGCTACAACAATCTCAAAGTCCCCCCGTTGTGTTCGCCCAGCACGTGGCCCTGCTGACCGGTCGCAATAGCCATAGCGCAAATTTCGGCGTGATCTCGGAGATCGCCACCGGCTTCCCGGGGTACACCGCGAAGCGTCCGAGCAGCGTCACGATGCTGCCCGAGACCTTGCGGCTCAACGGCTATAGCACGGCCATGTTCGGAAAGTGTCACGAGCTAGGGCCCTGGGAAGCCAGCGTGGTCGGGCCGTTCGACCGTTGGCCGGTGTTTAGCGGGTTCGAGAGGTTCTACGGCTCATGTCCGGCGAGGTACCTGTTCCATCCGGTTATTTACGACAACATGAACAGGTTGGATATGCATTCGGATGTTGGCTATTACGCCAGCACCGACATCACGGATAAGGCTATCCTCTGGCTGCGTTCGCAGCGTTCGCTCGCCCCTACCAAGCCATTTTTCGTCTACTACTCGGCGATTGGCACCCACGACCCGTTCCAGGTCCCCGAGGCGTGGCGCGACCGGTACAAGGGTAAGTTCGATCAGGGCTGGGACCAGGTGCGCAGGGAAACGTTGGCAAGGCAGATCGAGATGGGGGTCGTTCCCCAAGGCACCGATCTGGCGCCCAAGCCGCCCGGAATCCAGGAATGGGACGATCTGACGGCCGACGAAAAGAAGGTCTTTGCCAGATACATGGAGATTTACGCGGCCTTTGCCGAGGTGACCGACTACGAAATCGGGCGGTTTCTCGACGAGATTGAAGCCCTGGGCGAAATGGACAATACGCTGATCATTTACATCACCGGCGACAACGGCTCGGTCTTCCAAGGCGGCCCCAGCGGTGCGTTCAACGAAATATCCGTGTTCAACGCAGTGCCAGAACCGCTGGACGTTGCGCTGAAGAACTTCGACGAGATCGGTGGCCCCAAATCGCATATTCTGTATCCCAATGGCTGGGCTTTCGCCGGAGCCACGCCGTTTGGTTGGGGCCACCAAGTGGCCTCCTACGGCGGGGTCTGCCAATCCATGGTGGCACACTGGCCGAAGGGCATCGCGGAGAAGGGTGGCCTGCGCACGCAATGGATGCACATGATCGACATTGCTCCGACAGTGCTGGAGGCCGTTGGTGTGCCCGAGCCCGCGGTCGTCAATGGCGTCCGGCAGAAGCCCCTGGAGGGTATGAGTATGCTGGACACCTTGAACAACCCCGAGGCGAAGTCGCGGCACACCACGCAATACTTCGAGATGGCAGGCAACCGTGGCATCTACCAGGACGGCTGGTTCGCCACCACGGTGCACCGCCCGCCGTGGGAGCCCAAGGCGCGAGCTACATTCGAGAACGATAAGTGGGAGCTTTACAACGTAGAGGAAGATTTCAGTTGCGCGCACGACCTTGCCGCGAAGTATCCTGACAAACTTGAGAAGCTAAAGGCGGTCTTCCTGGAAGAGGCCGTCAAGTACAACGTGCTTCCTCTCGACGACCGCGCTTGGGAGCGCTTCAACGCCGCTCTGGCGGGTCGTCCGGATCTGATGGAGGGTCGCACGGAGATAACGGTCTATGAGGGAATGAAGGGAATTCCCGAAAACGCCTTCATTAACGTCAAAAACCGCTCATTCGTGGTTATCGCCGACATAGACGTGCCGCAGACTGGCACAGAAGGAGTGGTCATCGCTCAAGGCGGGGAAATGGGCGGCTGGAGCCTCTACGTGAAGGACGGCGCACCCCGGTTTGCCTGGAACTATCTCGGTCGCGAGATATACAAGATCGCCGGCCCCACTCGCCTGCCGGCTGGGCGCGTGACGCTCCGCTTCGAGTTTGCTTACGACCGAGGCAGGCCGGGCGCAGGGGGTAACGGTGTAATCTTCGTCAACGGTGGAAAGGTTGCCGAAGGGCGAATCAAGCACACGCAGCCGTTCGCATTTGGCGCGGAAACGACGGACGTGGGCAAGAACCTCTACACATGTGTCAGTGACGACTACAAAGTGGGCAGTAACGGGTTCACCGGAAAAATTTACAAGGTGACCGTTCAAGTGGGAAAGTCCAATCTGAGCGAGGAGGCCCAGAGAGCTATCGAGGAAATGCATCTGAAGAAAGCGCTGTATGTCTAATCGCGCCATTGGAGAAACGGAACTTATGTGCTGGGTTCACTGGCGACCGCACCGGCCGGTTCAACTGCTTCGCCTCCTATAACCGGCTGCCGGAATTGGCAGGCTTGCTCCTATCGGACGCTAGTGAGCTTTCGCAAGTGATATCACAGGCGACGGCACCTGCCTTCGTGCTCGGCGCGGTGGCTGGCTTCGTCGGGGTCCTGCTCAACCGGATGACGATTCTCATCGAGCGCATCCGTAGCCTAAACGAAATCGGCGATGACGACATTCGGAGCCATCTCAAGTCCGACATTCCGCGCCTGCGGCGGCGGGTCGAGCTATTGAACAATGCAACATATTTAGCCCTGCTCAGCGCGCTGTGCACGGCGTCGCTGGTAGTTGTTGCATTTGCCAGCGCGCTCTTCCGGCTACAGTATGCATACGGCGCCGCCCTGCTGTTCGCGTTGGCGCTCATCCTGCTGAGCGTGTCGATTGTCCGATTTGGCCAGGAAGTAAAGATGGGTCTTAGCGAGGCTGATCATTACAGATAGGCTTGTTGTCGCCGCGCGGGCGAGCAGATTGGGCCGAAGCGTCACACAGCCATGGGGGCGTCTTCGCGCTCGCGCTTGCTTGGCATTGCTGCGAAATTCTTGCAGACCGTGTGAAAAGTTCTGTCTGGCGAAGGCGGGGGCGTCAGCAGCCCGCCAAGGCCCCAGAGAGGCGTCACGCAATCTATCGGAGCACTCGTATGAGGCCGCGCCTGAGACTTGCTTAGCGCGACGATATCCCACCAAATGACGCGGCAACAGGCAGGGGAGCCGGCTGTTCAGCCGGGCACGGCTTTCACCGCCGCCGTCAATTCGTCGAACGGCACAAGGTTGAGCACCCGTCTGATGTTGTAGGCGAGCGCGGTCAGACTGAACTCAGCCCGAACCTTCTCCAGACGCCGCATCAGGAATGCCCCTTGGTACATCCACTGTTTGATCGTGCCGAACGGGTGCTCGACCAACTCACGGCGCCGGTCAAGAATGCCTGGGCGCTGCGCGAGCCGAGCCGCCATCCGCTCCAGCACCGCCTCATTCTCCAACCGAGATACCGAGCGAAACTGATTGCCCGTGCACCGAGACCGCAGAGGGCAGTCACGACAGCCAGCCCGGTTGGCGTAGTTGATCTTCTGCAACCCGCGCATGAGCGACGATGTATAGGGGTGAAGGCGCTGCCCGGCAGGACAAATCATACTGTCCGCCTTCACCTCATATTTGAACTCGTCCTTGCGGAACAGGCCTTGCCTGACCGAAGGACCGCGCTGCGGTCGCGGCACATAGGGCACCATGCCCGCCTTCTCGCAGGCCTCGATACCCTCGATCTTGAAGTAACCCTTGTCGGCAACGACGTCGATCGTCTCGACGCCAAGTATCTCCTTCGCCGCCGCGGCGGTCTCGGTCAGCAGACCCATATCGACCACCTGGTTGGTGACCTGCTGCTCGACGATCAGCTTATGCTTGGTATCGACCGCGATCTGCACGTTGTAGCCGACAGCAACATGCGTGTGCGCTGCCATCGCCCGGCTGTCGGGATCGGTCAGCGAGATCTGGCTCTCCCCGGTCCGATCCAGCTCCGCCAGCATCGCCTTGCAGCGCTCGCGCCGCTTGCGAACCGCGGCGATCTTCTCCGCCAGGTTGTCGACCCGTGCGCCGCTTGTCCCTTGCTCGGCAGCATCGCTCTGATCGAGGCGCTCGAGGTAATCGTCCAGCTTCTTATCGGCCAGCTTGATGAATTCGCTCAGCGAGCCACGGGTAAAATTGCGGTCCTTGTTGTTGACTGCCTTGATCCGTGTGCCGTCCACCGCCAGCAGCTCGCGGCCGAACAGGTCGAGTTGCTTGCAGAGCAGCACGAACTGGCGGAACACCGGGCGGAAGGCTTGCGGTTGTCGCGGCGGAAGTCGGCGATGGTTTTGAAGTCAGGCTTGAGCTGCCGCAACAGCCAGATCACCTCGACAGTGCGGTGGGTTTCGGCCTCGAGGCGCCGGCTGGAGCGGACGCGGTTCAGGTAGCCGTAGATATAGAGCTTGAGCAGATCGGTCGGCAGATAGCTCGGACGACCGGTATCCTTCGGTTCGACGCGCGCGAACCCCGCAGCAGCCAAGTCGAGTCCGTCGACAAAGGCTTCGATGAAGCGCACCGGGTTCTCGGGGCCGACATAGTCGTCCAGAGATTCCGGGAGCAGCAGGAGTTGGCAACGGTCATGACCGGCGATGTGGGGCATGTCGCGATTCTAACCCATCCCGCGCCGCGCCGGAATCCGTTGCGCGAGAGTTTTCACACAGTCTGCTTGATTTGTGCAACACGCCCCAGGTAGCACGGGGCGGGGGTTTGACTGCCTTAAGGACCACTATTCACCCAGGGCGGTCATTGGATGGGGCGACTGGCATCGTTATTGATAGTCGGCGGCCTGAATTCCCGCCCCACGCCTTCGCGAGGGCAGGCTTCCCCGGGTCCGGCCTCTGGCCGGCCTGGGGACACATTTCGCGGGAATGACGGAATTGCGGATCGCCGATTTGACATGAGCTTAGCCGGTCTTCCCTCACCCTTCGCCGCCTGGTTCGCCCGCCGCGGCTGGACGCCGCGTCCGCACCAGCTCGCCATGCTGGATGCGTCGCGGAACAACGAAAGCATCCTTCTCATCGCCCCAACCGGCGGAGGCAAAACCCTCGCGGGCTTCCTTCCTTCACTCGTCGAACTGGCGGAACAACCCAATCCCGGTCTCCACACGCTTTACGTCAGCCCGCTCAAGGCGCTGGCCACCGACATCGCGCGCAACCTCACCGCCCCGGTGCAGGAGATGGACCTGCCCGTCACCATCGAAACCCGCACCGGCGACACCCCCGCCAACCGCCGTGCGCGCCAGCGCGAGCGTCCGCCGCATTTTCTGCTCACAACCCCGGAGAGTCTCGCCGTCCTGATTTCACTGCCGGATGCTGAGGTCATGTTTGGCAGCCTCCGCACGCTTGTGATCGACGAGGTGCATGCGCTGGCGGGGACCAAGCGCGGCGATCAGCTCGCCCTCTGCGCCGAGCGCCTCCTCACGATCGCTCCCACCCTCCGCCGCGTCGGCCTCTCCGCCACCGTAGCCCACCCGGATGCGATCCAGGCCTACGCCGGCGCGTCCCGCCGGATCGAGGTCGCGGACGGGGCCTCGCCCGAGCTCACCATGCAGCTACCCCCAGGCCAGCTCTCCTGGTCCGGCCATATGGGCCTGGAAGCCGCGCCGGAGGTCATGGCGCGTATCCGGGCCGCCAGCATGACCATCGTCTTCGTCAATACCCGTGCGCAGGCGGAGCTGATGTTCCAGGCTCTGTGGCGGCTGAACGATCCCACCCTGCCGATTGCCCTGCATCACGGCAGCCTGGAGGTCGCGCAGCGCCGGCGCGTCGAAGCCGCAATGGTCGAGGGGCGATTGCGCGCCGTAGTTGCCACTTCGTCTCTGGATCTCGGCATCGACTGGGGCGGCGTCGATCAGGTGATACAGGTCGGCGCGCCGAAGGGCGTCTCCCGCCTGCTCCAGCGCGTCGGCCGCGCCAATCATCGCATGGACGAGCCCAGCCGCGCGATCCTCGTGCCGGCCAATCGCTTCGAGGTGCTGGAGTGCGAAGCCGCGATGCTCGGGGTCGCCGCGCGGGAGCTGGATGGCGATCCGCCGCGGCCAGGCGGACTGGATGTTCTGGCGCAGCATCTGCTCGGCCTGGCCTGCGCCGGACCGTTTCACCCGGACGCGGCGTATGCCGAACTTACGCGCGCGGCGCCGTACGCTGGTCTCTCCCGGAAGGATTTCGATGACACGCTGACATTCGTCGAAAACGGCGGTTACGCGCTGGCTGCCTATGAGCGATACCGGAAGCTTTTCCGTGACGCGCAAGGCCGCGTGCATGTGCGCTCCGAGCGCATCGCCCGCCAGCACCGCATGAATATCGGCACGATAGTCGAAGCGCCGCTGCTGAAGGTGCGGCTGGTCGGCAAAAAGCGCTTTGGTCCTGTCCTCGGCGAGGTCGAGGAATACTTCGTCAACCTGCTTCGCCCTGGCGACACGTTCATCTTCGCCGGCCGCCTGCTGAAATTCTTACGCATCCACGAGATGGTCTGCGAATGCGCTGAAGGCGGCGACGGCGAGCCGATGGTTCCCGCTTATGAAGGTGGGCGCCTGCCGCTGACCACCAATCTCGCGAACCGCGTCCGGGGCCTGATGCAGGACCCCGGCGCGTGGCGCGTGTTCCCCGAGCAGGTGCAGGAATGGTTGAGATTGCAGCGTGGGCGGTCACGAATGCCGGGGCGCAACGATCTGCTGGTGGAGACGTTTCCCCGAGGCGATCGCTGGTATCTGGTGGCGTACTGTTTCGAGGGCCGCAACGCGCATCAGACGCTGGGCATGCTGGTGACCAGGCGCATGGAGCGCGCCGGCTTCGCACCGCTCGGTTTCGTTGCTACCGATTATGTGCTGGGCATCTGGTCGGCGCATCAGCCGTTCGACGTGGCGCGCCTGTTCGATGAGGACATGCTGGGCGACGATCTGGAAGCCTGGATGGCCGACAGCTCCATGCTGAAGCGCAGCTTTCGCAACGTTGCCGTCATCGCCGGTCTGATCGAGCGCAACCACCCGGGGGCCGAAAAAACCCGCAAGCAGGTTACGGTGAACAGTGACCTGATTTACGAGGTGCTGCGCAAGCACCAGCCCGACCATATTCTGTTGCGCGCGACCCGGGCCGATGCGGCGTCCGGGCTGATCGATCTCGGCCGCGTAGCCGGGATGTTGAAACGGATCAGGGGCCGGATCGTACACATGGCGCTTTCGCGGGTTTCGCCGCTGGCCGTGCCGGTTCTGCTGGATATCGGAAGGGAGAATGTGCGTTCCGGGGCGGACGAGGAGAAACTGCTCGCGGAGGCGGAGGCGATCATTGCGGAGGCCACGGGTGATGCCGAGCCGCCCGCGGTTCGTTCGGTTCCGCCCGTGCATCGGGCTAATGTTGCGAGGCGGAGGGAGAAGCAGCCGGATTTGTTCGGGCGGGCTTAGTTTAGCCAGGCTTGTGACGGATATCGTGTCGTCCCACACCCTTACGGCCGGAACATCTCGCTGTTGCCGGGAGCCATCAAGCTCGAAGCGGCATATTGCGTGGCAAGGTTGGCCGATCGCACGAACGGCATGTTCGCAAGAATCGCCACCGTCTCCTGCGGCGGCAGCGTGTAAACGGGCGGACTTAGCGCCGCGGCTAACGCCGCCTGATTGCCCGCATCCAGGGCAAGGACGGCTTGCTGCATCGTATTCACCACCGCCTGCGATGGTGCACCGGGCGAAATCCCTAAAACGTGGCGCACATCAACTCGCGCCTGCAGCATATAGACTTTGGCAAATGGCGGCGCTTCTGCCCATCGTGGGCTCATGTTCAGCGCCCCGGCCAGATAATCCACCGAGGCTACGGCCTTCGCCGCTTCCGCGGGCAAGCCATGCGTCCGCGCAGGGCTCGCGAATGCCCACTGCGAAAACAGGATCGCGTCGTCGTCATCACCCAGGCCAATGGCCAGGGGCGGCGTCGGCGCATAATCGACGACCGTAGACGTGCAGGACGCGAGTGTCGCCAGGAAAACGAAGAGAACAGATGCGCGCATCGGGCACCTCTTTCACTCCTGTGGCGGGAGACTACACGAGCGGGGCCCGGCGCGCTGCCACCCTTTGCGGCGCCGGCTGGAACGTCCCTGGCCTCCGGCACGCCCCGGTGGTGTCCGATGACGCTACATGCGATGGCTTATTCCCGTGGCCCCGGCTCGGCGGCAGGATCGCGGCCTTGGACGGCCGGGGCTATTCAGTCACCCTACGAACGCGAACGAGAACCTTGCGGCAATGTATTTCGACCTGAAGTTATGGCAGCTCACCGTTGGGCTGCGCCACCAGATCACCCTTTCGGTTCTGCTCGGCCTGCTCGCCCTGACAGCGGGCATCGCACGGTTTGCCTTCCTCGGCCGGTTCCTCGCCGGCGTGTGGGCCGGATCGTCCTTCAGCGCCGTTGCGTGGCCGTTGGCTGCAACCGCCGCGTGCATCGTGCTTCGCGCCGTGCTGGAGGATTTCGCGGACCATGGTGGCCCACCGTACGGCCGCGCGCGTGCAGCTCAGACTCCGGGGTGCTCTGTTCGACAAGATCGTCAGCCTGGGCCCGGCCTGGTTCGGCGCCGAGCGGACTGGCGGCGTGATGCTGTCGATGGTGGACGGCGTCGAGCAGCTGCAGACCTTCTTCGGCCAATATCTGCCGCAGGTCGTGGTCGCGGCGTGCGCTCCGGTGTTGATCTTCGCTTTCATCGCGTTCTGGGACCTGCCGGTCGCTTCGGTGATGCTCGTGGCTGCGGTGTTCACCCTGGTTCTGCCCGCGGTCGTCCACAACCGGGCGGCCACTGCGTCTATGCAACGCCAGCATGCGTTCAAGGCATTCGGGGAGGAGTTCCTGGACGCGGTGCAGGGGCTTCCCACTCTCAAGGCATTCGGCCAGAGCGGCGCGTATGGCCGTCGCCTCGCCGCCAAGGCTCGGGCGCTGAGTGACAGCACGTTCTGGGTGCTGTCGCTCAGTGTATTGACGCGGGGCGTCACCGATCTCGGCTGCGCCTTGGGGGCGGCGGCCGCGCTGGCCCTGGGGGCCTGGCGCGTGCAGCATGGGGCCATGAGCATGACCGCGCTGCTTGTCGTGCTTATGGCGGGCACGGAAATCTTCCGGCCGCTTCGCGATCTTCGCACCGTGCTGCATCAGGGCATGACCGGCCAGTCCGCCGCTGCCGGAATTAACGGGCTGCTGGACGCGAAATCGACCGCTCCGGTGCGCCGGGAGAGTGCTGCTCGGCAGATCGAGAACGCCGTGGCGGTTCGATCAGGGGGCATCATTTTCGACCGTGTCAGCTTTGCCTATCCCGGCACGAGAGGCGGGGCGCTGAGCGATGTTTCCTTCGGAATCCGGGCAGGCGAACGGGTGGGTCTGGTCGGTCCGAGCGGCGCGGGAAAATCCTCGATCGTGCGGCTGCTTTTGCGCCTTTACGATCCGCAGGCCGGCGCGATCTGCATTGATGGCGTCGATCTGCGCGACCACGAACCCGATCTGCTCCGGTCCATTGTCGCCCTCGTGGCCCAGGACAGCATGCTGTTCCACGGCACGATTGAGGACAATCTTCGGCTGGGGCGGCCCAACGCAACCGAAGCCGAGATCATTGCGGCGGCGCAGAACGCCAACGCCCAGGAATTCATCCAGGCGCTGCCGGGCGGCTACCAAACGCTTATCGGTGAGCGCGGCAGCACGCTCTCCGGCGGGCAACGCCAGCGTATCGCGATTGCACGCGCACTGCTGCGCGATGCGCCGATCCTGGTGCTGGATGAGGCGCTTTCCTCGGTCGATGCAGAGAACGAAGCCGTCATCCAGCAGGCACTGGATCGGCTGATGGCGGGCAGGACCACGCTGATCCTGGCGCATCGGTTGTCCAGCGTCATCAACGCCGATCGGATACTTGTCCTGGAACACGGCCGTATCGCCGAGAGCGGCGCGCACGCCGAGCTGATCGCTCGCGATGGACCGTACCGGCGCCTGATGGGCCCGCAGATTGCCGATCGCGAGGGATCGCGCCTCGACACCCTGCCGCCATTGCCCGTGCCTGAAGCGGATAGCCCTGATCAGGGCGGTCCATTGGTCCAGCCTTTATCGGCAGAAGCCGCCGCGGTCGGCTGGCCCGCCACCATTCGCACCCTGCTGGGTTTCATTCGTCCCTGGCTGGGTATGCTGACCGCCACCGTGGTGTGCGGCATTGGCCGGGTCATCGCCTTTATCGGCGTCAGCGTGTTGAGTGCTTTGGTACTCGCAGCGATTCGCGCCGGTGCGCCCACCCGAGCCCTTGTCATTGCGCTGCTCGCCGCCGCGCCGCTGACCGCCCTGCTGCACTGGATCGAGTTGTGGTTGGCGCATCACATGGCCTATCAGCTCCTGGCGGAGCTTCGTGTCCGGCTCTTTGAAATGCTGGACAGATTGGCGCCCGCCTATCTGCTGCGCCGGCGTTCGGGCGATCTGGTCGCCCTGGCTACCCAGGACATCGAGACGGTTGAGTTTTTCTACGCCCATACGGTGGCGCCGGCGTTCGTCGCAGTGCTTGTACCCGCTGCCGTTGTCGGCGCTCTCGCGTGGCTGGCCTGGCCGCTTGCGATTGCGCTGCTGCCGTTTCTTGCGTTCGTCGGTGCTTCGCCGGTGCTTGGGCGGCGGCGGATCGATTTGCTTGCCTCGGCCGCCCGGGGCGCCCTGGGCGAGCTTGCGGCGCATACTTCCGAAACCATTCAGGGCCTGGCGGAACTGACCGCGTTCGGCGCGACCGGCCGTCGCCGAGAGCAGTTCGTGACGCGCACATGCCGGTATCAGGAGATGCGGCTACGGCTGCTGGCGGATTTAACGCGCCAGACCTCGGCGCAGGAGGCGGCCACCGCGTTCGGCGGACTGGCCGTGGCGGCCGTCGGAGCGCCGCTCGTCCTTAACCATTGGCTGCCGCCAGCTTTGCTACCCCTGCTGATCCTGATCTCGGTCGCCGCTTTCCTGCCGGTTTCCGAAATCGCACAGGTCGGGCGGCAGCTCGCGGACACGATCGCCTCGACACGGCGCCTGCATGTCGTGGAGGCCGAGAAAGTCACGATTACCGACGGGCCGCTGGAGCCGGCGTCGCAAAGCGGAGGTTCCGAGGTGAGCTTTGCAGAGGTGTGCTTTGCCTATCCAGGGCGCGGCCGCCCTGCCGTGGACAGTGTTTCGTTCCGGGTGCCGGCCGGCTCGACCGTCGCGATGGTTGGTCCATCGGGCGCTGGCAAGACCACGATCGCCAACCTGATCCTGCGGTTCTGGGATCCAGAGAAAGGCGCGATCCGTCTGGACGGAACGGACCTCCGGCGGCTTAGGCTGGATGGCCTGCGTCACCGGATTGCGCTCGTTGCACAGGACACGTACCTGTTCAACGACACGCTCGAGGCGAATGTCCGCCTCGCTCGTCCTGATGCAAGCGCCGCGGAGGTGGAACGTGCGCTGCGGCTGGCGGCGCTCGATGACTTCATTGCAGGTTTGCCCGAGGGTTTGGCGACCACCGTTGGGGAGCGCGGCGTGCAGCTTTCCGGCGGCCAGCGGCAGCGGGTGGCGATTGCGCGCGCTTTCCTGAAGGACGCGCCCATCCTTATTCTGGACGAGGCGACGTCTCACCTCGATACCATCAGCGAACAGGCAGTGCGGCTCGCGCTGGATGCGCTGATGGCCGACCGCACGACGATCGTGATCGCGCATCGCCTGTCAACGATCCGCTCAGCGGACCTGATTATCGTGCTGCACGCGGGGCGGGTTGTTGAAGCGGGCACCCATCCGGAACTTCTGACTCGCCGGGGCGTCTATGCAAGGCTGGTCGAGCGTCAGTTTGCCTAACGATCCCGGGTTTGACGGCAAACGCCCTGCGAAACCGCTCCAGCGCAACTTCGTCTTCGCCTGACGCCCACGCCTCCAGGCCGATGGTTCCGCGGTAGCCCATTTCGGCAAGCGCTTGCGCGATTGCGGGATAGTTGATTTCGCCAGTGCCGGGTCCGCACCGGCCGGGGACATCGGCTATCTGGATTTCGCCGATAAAGGGCAGCGCATTGCGGCAAAGTTCGATGAGGTTCCCTTCGCCTATCTGAGCATGGTACAGGTCCAGCATCAGTCGCAGGGAGGGGCGATCAATCGCCGCAACGAGAGTGAGGCAATCTGCCGCTTTTGCGAACGGAACGCCAGGGTGATCAACCTTAGTGTTGAGATTTTCCAGTACAAAAGTTACGTCGGCTTCGGCGCCGAGATCGGCAAGCCGCGCGAGCGTGTCCCTCGCTGTCAGCCACATTTCGCCGGTAACGACATTGCACGGCTTGACCGGTAGACCGTGTGCATCGAGGCCGGTGCCGTGCAGGTTCAGCCGCGGAATACCAAGTTCCTTTGCGACAGGGATCGACAGTTTGGCCGTGCGGAGCAGCTCGTCTGCGCCTTCCTTATCCGCGAGCGCGCCCGTCATGTAGCCGGTCATAGACGAAAAGATGGCCCCCGTTTCGGCAAGCGCAGCAATGTCGTGCCGGGTCCAGTCCCAGATCTCGACGTGAAAGCCGAGCGATGCGATCCGCCTGACGCGTTCGACCATCGGAAGCTGGCGAAATACCATCTCCGCGCAAACCGCCAGCGTGAACGGCTGAGCGGTCAAGGAATTGGCGGTTCAGGAATGCGCATCTCACCGGGCTGAAGATACATGTCGTAGTGCAGCGTGTACCAGGGACCTTCGACGTCATCGGCCGGCGGCTTTCCGGTATGCTCCTTGAATTTGCCGACCAGCGAGCGGACCACGCTGAAGGTAACGTCGCTTGTCAGGTGTTCGTCGTCGTCGGCAAACACCTGGGTAATCAGCGTCTGGTAACCGGGATGCGTGACCATGAAATGGAAATGCGCTGGCCGGTATGGGTGCCGGTTGGTTGCGGTCAGCAACCGGCCGACGGGTCCATCCATGGGAACCGGGTAGCCGGCGGGTTTCACTGTACGGAATGAGTACCCGGCCTTCGGAATCAGTGGTGAACAGGCCGCGCAGATTATAGTCCGCCTGATCGGGATCCTGGTTTTCGTAGAAACCAACCGGAGAGGCGTGCCAGACATCCACCTCGACATCTGGGATCGGCTTTTCATTCGTGTCCAGGACGCGGCCGGAAACGAACACGGCGGGGCCGGGGGTTGAGGAATAGACGATCGCATCGCCGTTCTTCCGCCGCGGCGCCTTCTTGCGCCAGAACGGGCCGAGCAGCGCAGGGTCGGTCCGGTGCGCGCCGATGGTGTTGTTGAGCAGGGTGGCCAAGGTAGAAAAGCCGAGCGTATCGGCCGCGATGATGGTTTCGTTGCGATCCGCGTCGGTGTTCAGCCCGAGTTCGGTGATGAATTTCAGCCCGGCGTAGTATTCTGCCTCGGTCGGCCGCGTTTCCCTCAGGAAAGCGTGGATGTGACGGATCAGGCTAGCCATGATTTCGCGCAACCTTGGATTGGGTGTGTTGGAGAGCGCCTCCAGCACCGCATCGGTGACCTGAGATTCGTTGTCGAGGATCATCGCCTGTCTCCGTGGCGGATGTTTGAGCTCTGCTGCGGGATGCCGGTCTGCTCGTAGCACACGCGGGCGAACGCGGCGACGCCCTTGCGGATCGTTTCCTTCGATGGCAGCGCGAAACACAGGCGCAGATGGGACCTGGCGGCCTCGCCGTCCACCGCCCATTCGGGGCCCGGGTTGAAGGCGATCCCCGCATCGGCCGCCGGTTTCAGCAGCGTGCGAACGTCCACTTCACCTGGAAGTTTCATCCATAAAAAAATGCCGCCCTGCGGACGCCAGGTTTCGATCGAGGTGCCGAACTCGCTCTCGATCGCTTCCTGCATCGTGTCGAGTTTTTCCCGCAGACCAGTGCTAAGTTCATCGATGTGGCGTGCGAAATGATGGCCGAAATATTCGGCGACGATCAACTGATCGAGCGCACCGGTGCCGCTGTCGCCCTTGTTCGCGATGAGGTGGCGCAGCACCGGCCATTGCGCGATCGCGTAACCGACGCGCAGCGCCGGCGCCAGCGATTTCGAGAATGATCCGATATGGATCACCTGCTCCGGTGCCAGCGCATACAGCGAAGGCGGCGCGTCTACGCTGTGCCAGAGCAGATCAGCGTAACATTCGTCCTCGAAGACCGGCACGCCGTATTCGCGCGTGAGTTTCAGCAGTTCCTGGCGCCGGTCGAGCGGCAGAATGGAACCCGTCGGATTCTGGATAGTGGGGATTGTGTAGAGTAATTTCGGGGTGATCCGCTGCTTTTTCAGGTCCGCGAGAATTGCCGCCAGCTTGTCGGTGCGGATGCCCTGCTCATCGAGCGGCAGGGCCACCAGTCTGGCGCCAAGCTTGCGAAACCGGTTGATCGCGCCGGCGTAGCAGAATTCCTCGAGCAGGACGGTGTCGCCGGGATTGAGCAGGAGGCGGCTGACGACGTCGATTCCCTGGCCGGAACCGGTGGTGATCAAGACGTCATCGGGTGACGGGCTCATGCCCCGGCGCTCCCTGGATTTCGCGGCCACGAATTCGCGGAGGCCGATGAAGCCCTGGGGGCCTTGGGAAAGGTTGTACATGGCCAGTTTCTGGCCCTCCCGCCGCAGCACGGCGGAGGTGGCGTCGATCAGCCCCTCGATCGGGATCAGGCCGGGATCGTTATGGCCGCCGATGAAGTTGTAAGGCGGAAAGCCGGCAAATTTGACCGCCGGTTCGGCCAGTCCCTGGACAAACCGGCTGGTGATATCGAACCCGTCCATCGACGCTCCTCCGAGGAATGGTCACATCCTGCGCAGGCCGCAGGCCGGGAGCAAGCCGCCGGCTGGCGTAATCCGGGCGTAAGAGGCATGAGCGGGTGATGACAGAGAACCACGTGGGACTATGCGACGTTTACGCGGCGCGCGGGCGATTGGAAGGCCGCGTGCGCCGGACACCGCTTGTGGCTTCGCCAAGCCTGTCGGAGCAGGCCGGGACCGAGGTGAACCTGAAGCTGGAGCAGCAGCAGTTGACCGGCAGCTTCAAGCTGCGCGGCGCTACCAATGCATTGCTGAACCTGCCGGAAAGCGCCACAGTGCGCGGTGTGGCGGCGGCCTCGACGGGTAATCACGGTCGCGCGCTTGCATATGCGGCGCGGGGTGCGGGGATCAGCTGCGTGATCTGCATGTCATCCCAGGTGCCTGCGAACAAGGTCGCGGCGGTCCGTGCGCTTGGCGCGGAGGTGCGCATTGTGGGGCAATCGCAGGACGAAGCGCAGAGGGAAGTGAACCGGCTGGTCGCCGAAGAGGGGCTTGCAGCCGTTCCGCCGTTCGACCACCCCGACATTATCGCCGGCCAGGGCACGATTGGCCTGGAGCTGATCGAGGACTGTCCCGCGCTTGCGTCGTTGCTGGTGCCGCTTTCCGGTGGGGGACTGATCGCAGGAGTGGCGCTTGCGGTGAAGGCCGCCTGCCCTGGAGTGGAGGTTATCGGGGTCAGCATGGCGCGGGGCGCGGCAATGCAGGCGAGCCAGCAGGCCGGGCGTCCGGTGGAGGTCCCCGAGCTCCCCACTCTGGCCGACGCGCTGGGCGGCGGAATTGGCCTCGACAATCGCTGGACGTTCCGCATGGTTCATGATCTGGTGGACCGGATCGTATTGCTGGACGAGGAGGAGATTCGCGCGGCAGGACGGCATGCGTATCGGGAAGAGCAGGAAGTGGTTGAAGGCGGTGGTGCGGTCGGAATTGGCGCACTGCTTGCCGGCAAGCTCGTGCCGCGTGGCCCGGCTGCGATTGTGCTGTCTGGGCGCAACATCGACATGGGCCTGCATCAGCGGCTAATTTCGAATGAAGCTTTGGTGCCGGAAGCTCCCTGATGAACTTGTCGCGAAGCTGGCGAGTATTGTTGCTCGCCGGAACACGTAACGATTTTCGATCTTGCCAGCAAAGCTATATGCCTTGCGCGTGACCGCTTGACATCGCCCTGCCCGGTGATACTCGCATCGGATCCAGCATCCTCATGATCGTGAGAAGGAGGACTGAGTGACCGCTCCAGTGCTGCCGTTCAGCCGCACCGAATATGACGAGCGGCTCGGCAAGGCCCGCGCAGCCATGCAGCGTTCCGACATCGAACTGCTTGTCGTCAGCGATCCTTCAAACATGGCGTGGCTGACCGGCTATGACGGTTGGTCGTTTTACGTGCATCAATGCGTACCGGTACCGCCGGAGGGTGAGCCGGTGTGGTTCGGCCGCGGGCAGGATGCGAACGGCGCCAGGCGCACTGCCTGGCTGAGCGATGATAACATTGTCAGTTATCCCGACCACTACGTGCAATCGCCCGAGCGGCACCCGATGGAGGTGCTGTCACGCGTTATCGAGCAGCGCGGCTGGAGCAAGCTGCCGATCGGCGTGGAGATGGACAATTACTGGTTTTCGGCCGCTGCCTTTGCGACGTTGCAGCGGCATGTGCCGAATGCACGCTTTGTTGACGCGACGGGGCTGGTGAACTGGCAGCGCGCCGTGAAGAGCGCGCAGGAGCTGATTTACATGCGGCGCGCGGCGCGCATCGTGGAAGCGATGCACCAGCGCATTCTGGACCGGATCGAACCGGGCATGCGCAAATGCGACCTGGTTGCGGAGATTTACGACGCAGCGATTCGCGGCACTCCCGAGTTCGGCGGCGACTATCCGGCGCTTGTGCCCCTGCTTCCTTCGGGGGAAGATGCATCGGCGCCGCACCTGACCTGGGATGATCAGCCGATGCGCCGCGATGAAGGAACCTTCTTCGAAATCGCCGGCTGTCACCGCCGCTATCACTGCCCCGTTTCCCGCACCGTGTTCCTCGGTAAACCGACGCAGGCTTTTCTGGATGCAGAGAAGGCGGTGCTGGAGGGGATGGAAGCCGGACTGGCGGCGGCGCGGCCCGGCAATACGTGCGAGGATATCGCCAACGCGTTCTTCGCCGTGCTGAGACGCTACGGCATCACGAAGGATAACCGTACCGGCTATCCTATCGGGCTGAGTTATCCGCCGGATTGGGGTGAACGGACGATGAGCCTGCGGCCGGGCGACCGCACCGTGCTGCAGCCGGGCATGACGTTCCATTTCATGACCGGTTTGTGGCTGCAGACGATGGGGCTGGAACTAACTGAGAGCATTCTGATCACCGATGCCGGTGTTGAATGCCTTGCCAATGTGCCGCGCCGTCTGTTTGTGAAGGGCTAAGCGCGTGCGTGGACCGCTAACGGATTTGGCTGTCGGGCCGAGCGTTGATTTTGCAGCCGACGGCGTGCAGCATGGCTTTTTGCGCCTGCCGTATAGTCGCGACGATTCCGCCTGGGGTTCGGTGATGATCCCGATCGCGGTTATCAAAAACGGCCCGGGACCCACCGCATTGCTGACCGGTGGCAATCATGGCGACGAATACGAGGGACCGATCGCGCTGTTTGACTTGGCGCGCACGCTGGAACCGCAGCAGATACGCGGCCGGGTGATTATCGTGCCGGGGATGAACTATCCGGCCTTTCGTGCCGGCACGCGCACGTCTCCGATCGACCGAGGCAACCTGAACCGCAGCTTCCCCGGCCATCCGGCCGGCACGATCACGCAGAAGATCGCGGATTATTTTTCCCGCTATCTGCTTCCCATGGCGGATGTCGTGCTGGATTTCCACTCCGGCGGGCGGACGCTGGATTTTCTGCCTTATGCCGCGGCGCACGTGTTGCCTAACAAAGCACAGCAGGCGCGCTGTTTCGCAGCCGTGGCGGCTTTTGCCGCGCCGTATTCCATGCAGATGCTCGAAATTGATTCCGTCGGCATGTATGACAGTGAGGCGGAGCAAGCCGGCAAGGTCTTTATCACCACCGAACTGGGCGGCGGAGGCACGAGCCGTGCGGCAACCGTTGCGATCGCCCGTCGCGGCGTCCGGAATTTGCTGTGTCACACGGGCATTGTGCAGGACGTGCCGGAGCATGGCGCGACAAGGTGGTTGGACATGCCTTCGGCCGAGTGCTTCCGCTTCGCGGAAACCGCCGGACTGATCGAACCGTGCAGGGATCTCGGCGATGCGGTCCACAAAGACGAGGTGCTGGCGCGCATTTACCCCGTGGAGCAGACCGGCAAAGCTCCCGCCGAATATCGGGCCACGATGGACGGAATACTGGTGGCGCGGCATTTTCCCGGCCTGGTCGCGGCTGGCGACTGCTTAGCCGTGCTTGCCGTAGAGACACGCGAACCCGCAACAGAAAGGGCATAAGATGACCGGATTAGGTTGGCAAAGGCGTTCCGTGCTCGCCGCAATCGGAGTTGGTTTGACCGGTGCGATGCCGGCCGCCCTTGCCGCTTCCAAACTGGCGCAAATCAAGAAGCAGGGCTATATCCGGGGCGCAACGGCGAACGAGGTTCCGTATGGCTTCATGGATGCCGACGGCAACGCTGCCGGCATCGGCCCCGATTCCGCGAAGGCTGTGCTGAAATCAATGGGCATCAAGGACGTCGAATGGGTCGTGACGCCGTTCGGCTCGCTGATTCCCGGCCTGAAGGCCGATCGCTTCGATTTGGTTGCCGCCGAGCAGAACATCCTGCCGGACCGGTGCAGGCAGGTGCTGTTCACTCAGCCGAACTCCAGTTATGGCGAGGGCCTGCTGGTGAAGGCCGGCAATCCGAAGGATCTGCACAGCTACGACGACATCAAGAACAACCCGGCGATCAAGGTCGCCATTGTCAGCGGTGCGGACCAGCTCGAATTCCTTCACGGCGTGGGGATTCCGGATTCGCAGATCGTCATGATCCCAACCAATGCCGACGCGCTTTCCACGGTGGAGACCGGGCGTGCCGACGCTTATGCCGCCACCGAGCTGACGGTCGCCAAACTCGCCGAACACAGCAAGGATGTGGCCCCGGCGGAGCCGTTCAAGGACCCGGTGGTGAACGGCAAGACCATCCGCTCCTACGGCGGGTTCACGTTCCGGATGCAGGACAAGGATCTGTACGACGCTTTCAATACCGCGCTGGTTGCCTTCAAGAAGACGCCCGAATGGGCCAAGATACTGACTTCTTACGGGCTGAGCGAAGCCAGCGTGAAGGCCGCGCAGGATATGACGATGCAGCAGCTCTGTTCCGGCAAGTAGCGCCGGCCGGCGTTCCCCGGCGCCATGCTTCCGCACTCCTACTTCGGTCCGCTCCTGGCCGGCGCGGAAGTTACTGCGGCCATCGCCATCGCTTCCACCGCTCTCGGGGCGATCCTTGCCTTTGTGTTCGGCATTATGCGGGCGGCGGGTGGGCGGTTTTTGTTCATGCTGGCGGTAGGATACATTGAGCTGTTCCGCGGCACTTCATTGCTGGTGCAGCTCTTCTGGCTGTATTACGCACTGCCGCTGTTCGGCATCTCGCTGGCACCCGTGACAACCGGAATAATCGGCCTCGGGCTGAATATCGGCGCCTACGGCGCCGAGGTCGTGCGCGGCGCCCTGCTCTCCGTCCCGCGCGACCAGCACGAGGCAGCGCGGGCGCTCAATTTCTCCCGCTGGCATACGCTGTTCCATATCGTGCTGCCGCAGGCGGTGGTGGAGATGATGCCGCCGTTCGGCAACCTGGCTGTGCAGAACCTGAAGGACACGGCACTGGTGTCGATGATCAGCATCAGCGATCTGACATTCCATGCTCAGGAGCTACGTAACCTCACGCTCGACAGCGTGCCGATCTACACGATAACGCTGCTCCTGTATTTTGCGATGGCCTTGATCCTGATGGCCTTCATGCGTTGGCTGGAGGCCAGGCTCCGCTACGGTGCACCTGCTTCGCGGGCTGCGCCGGCATGATGTACGGCTATCACTGGAACCTGGACACGCCGCTGAGTTTCGCGCTGTCCATCCTGCCGATTTTGGCTATCGGGCTGCGGGTTACGCTGGAGGCAACTGCGGCCGGGTTTATCATCGCGATGGTACTGGGGCTGATCTTCGCGCTGCTGCGACGGGCAAACTCGCGGTTCATCGCATGGCCTATCGCCGGATTTGTCGAATTCATTCGCGATACGCCGCTGCTGGTCCAGCTCTATTTTTTGTATTTCGTGCTGCCCAAATACGGTGTCATCCTGCCGCCGTTCCTGACCGGGGCATTGGCGCTGGGCCTGCAGTATAGCGCCTACACCTCTGAAGTATATCGTGCCGGGCTGGACGCGATCCGCCGCGGTCAGTGGGAGGCCGCAGCGGCCCTGAACCTTTCGCGCTGGCAAACCTATCGTGATGTCCTGATCCCGCAGGCAATTCCCCGGGTGCTGCCCGCGCTCGGCAATTATCTGGTCTCCATGCTTAAGGACACGCCGGTGCTGTCCACCATATCGATCGTGGACATGCTCAACGTCGCCAGTGTGATCGGTGACCGCACCTTCGAGTATCAGGTTCCACTTTCGATGGTCGGTCTCATCTTTCTAATCCTGACGTTGCTCTGCTCGGCCGGTATTCGTGGCATCGAGGCGCTGCTCCCGCGGAGCGGGATACCCCTGCGATGACGCCTATCGTCCAGTTCAGTGCGGTTACCAAGCGCTTTGGGCCGCTGGTCGTGCTGAATAACTTCGATTTTGCCGTCAGTCCGGGAGAGAAGGTTACCCTCATTGGTCCCAGCGGCTCCGGCAAATCGACGGTGCTGCGCATCCTGATGACGCTCGAGCCGTTCCAGGAAGGTCGCGTTGAGCTCGACGGGCTCTCTTATCATGAGGCGACCGGTAAGGGACCGTTTCGGGCCAGCGAGCGCCATTTGCGGGCGATTCGCTCCCGTGTGGGGATGGTGTTCCAAAGCTTCAATCTGTTCCCGCATATGACAGTGCTGCGCAACCTCATCGAAGCGCCGGTCGCGGTACTGAGAATGCGCCGGGCGGAGGCGGAACAGCGGGCACTCGATCTGCTGGGTCTGGTAGGACTTTCCGAAAAGCGCGACGCCTATCCGGGACAGCTCTCGGGCGGTCAGCAGCAGCGAGTTGCAATAGCTCGCGCCCTGGCGATGCGGCCGCGCGTGCTGTTGTTCGACGAACCGACCAGTGCGCTTGATCCGCAATTGGTGGGTGAGGTGTTGAGCGTGATCCGGGATCTGGCGCACGAGCACGATTTGACCATGATCCTGGTAACACATGAGATGCGTTTTGCGCGCGAAGTATCCGATCGCGTGTGCTTTTTTGACCGTGGCAGCATCCTGGAGCAGGGCGAACCGCAACTAATATTCAGCGCGCCGGCACATGCCCGCACGCGAGAATTTCTGCAAACGGTGCTGGGCGGCGAGGCGCAGCCGGTATGAGCTGCCCGCGTGAGTCACCCAGGGCGGCCGCTTCAAACGATCTGGTTGCGCAGCGTGCGTTCGCCCCGCCACAGGCGATCGAGATTCTCCAGCAGAATGTCGATCACGTTGTCCTCGTAGCGGCGGGTTTCGCCGGCGGTATGAGGGGTAATCAGGACGTTCGGCATGGCCCAGAGCGGGGAGGATTTCAGACAGCGGCTCCTCGACGGTGGTGTCCAGCGCGGCTGCGCCGATGCGGCCAGACTGCAACGCGCTGACCAGGGCGCGTTCGTCCACGCATCGGCCGCGGGCGACGTTGACCAGGGCAGCGGAGGGCTGCATGCGCGACAAGGTCTCGACGTTGATCAACCGCTCGGTTTCGGGCGTGAGCGGGCATGTCAGGGCGACGTAGTCGGCCTGGGGAAGAAGGTCGCCTAGGGCATTCATACCGTGCACGGCGTCGGCCGCCCCGGCTCCGGCGGCGGGCTCGCGGCGGATGCCGATCACCCGCATATCGAACGCCTTGGCGAGTTGAGCGAGGCGGCCGCCGATCCTGCCGAGGCCGACGATCAGCAGGGTCTTGCTGCCGAGCTCGTCCTCCCGCTGGATCAGGTCGCTGATCATGCCGCGCCAGAGCCGTTTGGACTGATTGTCGCGCGCTTCGGGCAGGCGGCGGGCAAGCGCCAGGATGAGGGACATCGCATGCTCGGAGACCGCCCGGGCGTTGACGCCGGCGGCGCTGGCCAGCCGGATCCCAGCCGCGCTCAGTTTTGTCCGGTCATACTGGTCGGTGCCGGCGCTAATGGACTGGATGAAGCGCAGGCGGGGGGCGCTTTCGATCAGCTCGTTGCGCCACATCATGGAGACGCAGACCACGTCGGCTTCCGCCACGCGGGATTGCAGTTCCGGCGAGGCGCGAACCTCGAAGCTGCTTATGCCGGTACCGCGGGCTTGGAAGCGGGCCTGCATCTGATAGGCGACATGGGCAAAGCAGATGGTGAGCTGGTCTTTTGGCGGCAGCATGGGGCCAGTCCATCTTGTGGGAACCGGAATGGTGCATCGGGGAGGGGCAAAAGCAAGCGCCGGAGGGTGCGAGCAGCGGCGCCGAGGTCCATTTTGCGGTGATGAGCAGGGAAGCAGAGCGCGTGGCGAGGCTGGATTGGCCGGGAATCAGCGTGGCCCTGGACCAGGTTGGATGCGCTACCACGGGCGCATTGTTAAGCCGGGACGAGTGTGCGGCCATTGCCGGGCTGTACGGGCGTGACAGCGTGTTCCGCAGCCGCGTGGTCATGGCGCGCCACGGGTTCGGGCAGGGCGAATACAAGTATTTTGCCTATCCGCTGCCGCCATTAATCGCGACGATGCGCCCGCTGCTTTACGCACGGCTCGCGCCGGTCGCCAATCGCTGGAACGAGGCGATGGGGTTGGAACGCAGGTTTCCGGCGGAACATGCGACGTATTTGGAGGAGTGCCACGCCGCGGGGCAGACTCGGGCGACGCCGTTGCTGCTCCGGTACGGGGCGGGTGACTACAATTGTCTGCACCAGGACCTGTACGGTGATCTGTTCTTTCCTTTGCAGGTGGCGTTTCTGCTGAGCGTGCCCGGCGAGGATTTCACGGGCGGCGAGTTCGTGCTGACGGAACAGCGGCCGCGAATGCAATCGCGAGCGGAGGTGGTGGGCCTGCGGCAAGGCGAGGGGGTGATTTTTGCGGTCAACCACCGGCCGGTGCGCGGGACGCGGGGCGCCTACCGCGTGACGATGCGGCACGGGGTCAGCCGGTTGCGATCCGGGCACCGCTTTACGCTGGGGGTCATCTTTCACGACGCGGCGTGACCAGAGCAGTTTCAGGCTGACTGTATCAGCCTGAAACGCTCTGACTTGATTGTTTTAGAGCAGATTCACGCGCTCCTGGAAACTCAAGGTGTTTCCAGTCAAGCGCGATCTGCTCTAGCGGACCCCGGCTTCGCGCGATCCTGCCCTAAGCCGCGTCAGCCACCTGCATCTCGCCCAGATACGCCTCCCGGATCAGTGGGTTCTGCCGCAGCTCGGCGGCGGAACCGGAAAGGACGACCTGGCCGGTCTGCAGCACGTAAGCGCGGTGGGCGATTTGCAGGGCCATGTTGGCGTTCTGCTCCACCATGAAAATGGTCGTCCCCTGGCGGTTGATCTGCTGAATGATCTCGAACACCTGCTCCACGAAGATCGGCGAGAGGCCCATCGAGGGTTCATCCATGCAGAGCAGACGGGGACGGGCCATGAGCGCGCGTCCCATGGCAACCATCTGCTGCTCGCCGCCCGAGAGGGTGCCGGCGATCTGGCTGCGTCGCTCCTTCACGCGGGGGAACAGGGTATAGACGCGCTCCATGTCCTCCTCGACATCCGGGCCTTTTTTGCGAAGGTAGGCGCCCATTTCGAGATTCTCGAGGACAGTCATGCGTGGAAACAGGCGGCGGGCTTCCAGGACGGGTGCGATGCCGCGCTTGACGCGTTCGGCGGTGGCAAGGCGTTCGATCGCCTGACCTTCGAATATGACGGTGCCGCGGGCCGGGCGCACGACCCCCATGATGGTCTTCATGGTGGTAGACTTACCGGAGGCGTTGCCGCCGAGCAGGGCAATGATTTCGCCTTTGTCGATCGCGTAGTTGACTTTTTTGAGGACGTGCAGATCGCCGTAATAGGTATCGACGTCCTTGAACTCAAGCAACATGGACGGCTCCTGCACCGGCGAGGGCGGCCTGCACGTTGCGGCCGAGATAAGCGCGCAGCACGTTTTCATCGCGGCGGACCTCGTCGGGCTTGCCCTTGGCGATGACTTCACCGTGGTCGAGCACATAGACCGTGTCGGCCAGGGTGGTGACCACGTCCAGTTTGTGTTCGATCAGGAGAACGGTCAGCCCGACGTTCTTGAGACCCCTGATCTGGCCGGCGAGTTCCAGGGTTTCAGCAGGGTTCATGCCGGCGGTGGGCTCGTCGAGCAGCAGAAGGCGGGGGCGGGAGGCGAGGGCGCGGGCGATTTCGGTGCGGCGGCGATTGGCGTAGGAGAGTCCGCTAACATGCTGATTTACGCGGGGCACAAGACGGTTGCCGAAGATCGAAAGTATTTCCATGACCCATTCCTGGGCCGCCACTTCCTCGTGGCGGGTACGGGGCGGGCGGATCACAGCGGCCAGGGGGCCGGTGCTAAGGCGCGCGTGCTGCCCGATCAGGATGTTCTGCATCACCGTGAGGTTCGGGAAGAGGCGGATGTTCTGGAAGGTGCGGGCGATGCCCTTTGAGAGGATTTCGTGATCGGCGAGGCCGACAATTTCCTCGCCATGGAAGCGGATGCTGCCCGAATCGGCGGGTACCAGGCCGGTCATGACGTTGAACAGGGTCGATTTGCCTGACCCGTTAGGGCCGATGACGGCGACGACGCTGCCGGAGGGGACATCGATCTCGATCCTATCGAGAGCGGTGAGACCGCCGAACTTCACGGTGACGCCGCGGACCTCAAGCGCAAGCGCGCCGGTTTTCACCTCCCCGCCGAGGCCGGAGAGCTTCAGGTCGGCGAAGCCGCGGCGGACCTCGGCATGCTGCTGCTCGAAGGTCAGGGCCTCCGCGGGGCGATAGGCAGGGATAAGCCCCTGGCGGCGGAAGAGCATCATGAACACGAGGATGATGCCGAAGATCAGCTCGATTGAGGGAACCAGGTCAATGTGGGAGAGCCACGCATTGCCGATGAGTTGGCCGAGCGAGTTCAGCCAGCCGGTGAGATCCTGCAACCACCAGGATTGCAGCAGCTGAAGGATGAAGGCGCCGACGACGGCGCCCCAGATGCTGCCGATGCCGCCGAAGACGATCATCACGAGGATCATGACGGAGACAGGAAAGCCGAACATTTCCGGCGTGGCGGTCTGGAGCTTGGCGACATAGAAGACGCCGGTCATGCCGGCGAAGGCTGCGCCGATGCCGAAGGCAAGCAGCTTGTAGTTCGTGCGATTGACGCCCATGGCGCCGGCGGCGATTTCATCCTCGCGGATCGCCATCCAGGCGCGACCGACGCGCGAATCCCGCAGGCGATAGCTGATGAACACCAGCAGCGCCACCATGGCGATGGCGACGTAGTAGTACGGTGTGGCGTTGACGCCGAAGCTGTGGCCGAAGACGTGCGGGGCCGCGATGCCATTCAGCCCGGCCGCGCCATTCGTCAGGCTGGCCCAGTTGCGGACGACAATGGGGACGATTTCACCAAAGCCGAGCGTGACGATAGCCAGATAATCGCCGCGCAGACGGAGGGTGGGGACGCCGAACAACATGCCGCAAGCGGCGGCGACGATGGCGGCAAGCGGCAGGGCGAGCCAGAAGGAGAGCGTGAAATGGACGACGAAGCCACTGGGGTCGCCGGGCATCTGGGCGACGAGACCAAGATACTGGAAAGGCACCCAGAAGGAGCTCCATTCCGGTTGCAGCTGGAATGAGCTGAGGATGCCGTAGGTATAGGCGCCGATAGCGAAGAAGGCGGCGTAACCGAGATCGAGCAGACCGGCGAAGCCGACCACGATATTGAGACCGAGGGCGAGCGTCGCGTAGGAGGCGGCGTTCGCCATCGCGTCGATATCGGCGTCGTTGCTGTGATAGATGGGAAACGCCAGGGCGGCGATTGCGACGATCAGGAGGAAGATCTGTTTGCGCCGCCGCTCCGGGATGACGGCGAGGGGACGGCTGAGACGCGCGGTGAGTGTCATCGCGGTTGAGGGCATCGCAGCGTTCCCGCGTTAGGATTTGCTGGGGGCCATGCGGCCGAGCAGGCCGGCCGGCCGGAATACGAGGACGAGGACGAGGATCGAAAAGATGATCACATCGGCCCAGGCGGCGGCGATGAACTGGCCGCAATAGGCTTCCACAAGGCCGATGATGACGCCGCCCAGCATGGCGCCGGGGATGTTGCCGATGCCGCCCAGGACGGCGGCGGTAAAGGCACGCAGGCCGGCGGTAAAGCCGATGATGAAGCTGGTGAAGTTGTAGTAGAGGCCGAAGATCAGGCCGCCCGCCCCGGCCAACGCGGAGCCGAGGAAGAAGGCGGTGATGATGACCTTGTCCACATCGACGCCCATCATGCGCGCGGCTTCGGGATCCTGGGCGGTTGCGCGCATGGCCTTGCCGAGGCTCGACTTCTGCACGAAGGCCCACAGGGCGATCATGAGGACGATTGAAACAACCCAGATGAGGATTTCACGCAGCTCCAGGACGGCGCCGCCGATATGGTATTTCACCGGCGGCAGCGGGTTCGCGAAGTTTTTCGAATCCGCCCCGACGGTGAGCAGGATGACGTTGAACAGGATGTAGGACACTCCGATCGTGGTGATCATCGCGGCCGGTCCGGTCACGTTGCGTAACGGCCGGAGCGAGAAGCGCTCGATCGCCACCCCGAGCAGACCGGAGAAACCCATTGTCACGATGAAGGCCGCGATCAGCACGGCGGCCAGTGGCAGGCCGGTGAGAATGACGTCCTGACCGGCGAGGCCGAAGGACTGCAAGGTCCAGAGCGCGACAAAGGAGCCCACCATGAAGACGTTGAAGTGGGCGAAATTGATCAGCTCGATGATGCCGTAGACGAGGGTGAAGCCCAGGGCCAGGAGGGCATACATGCCCCCCAGGCTGAGGCCATTGATCGTCTGCTGCAGCAGCAGATCGGAGAATGTCATAGTGGTGGGATCAGCTCTGCGGCGCCACGCCGACGTAGTGGTACTGGGCAGAGATATCGTCCAGCGGCTTTGACGTGTCCTTCTTGATCTGGAACACGCTGACGGTACGGTCCTTGATGTCGCCGTTTTCGTCGAACGAGACGACGCCCTGGATGGTGGGCACGCTGGCGGTCTGGATTGCGTCGCGGACGGTGTCGTGGTTGACCGGCTTCTTTTCAGCGACCACGCGCTTGACGGCGTCGACGATAACCAATCCGCCGTCATAGGCCGTGATGGCATAGTCGTCCGGAGCGACGCCGAACTTCGCCTTGTAGTGCTGGACGAACTGGGCTGCCTTGGTGTCATCCGTCATGTGCGGCGAAGCGTTGGTGGCGTACCAACCCTCGGCGGCAGGGAAGCCTGCAGCGGTGAGCATTTCGGGGCCGAGCATCCCGTCGCCCCCGGCCTTGATCATGTTGGGCATGATATCATACGACTGCTTGGCAAGCTTCACCCCGGCTTGCAACACACCGCCGTAATAGATCGCGTCCGGATTGAGCGCCTTGATCTTGGTCAAGATGGCCGTGTAGTCGGCGGCTTTCGGGTCGAGCCGGTCGCGGCCGAGCACCTTCACTCCTTTCTTCTGCGCCTGCGCCTGGAACGAATTGGCGATGCCGACGCCGTAAGCGCCGCTGTCATCCAGGACATAGACCGATTTGATGTGCAGCGTGTCGGCCATGTAGTTGGCCATGTTGGGGCCCTGGAAGGCATCGGTCGTGACGGTGCGGAAATAGATAGCCTTGCCGGCCGGGCGGTACTGGGCCGCGAACTTAGGATTGGTGATATCCGGATTGGTGGACGATGGCGTGATGATAGCCAGATCACCCTGGCTCAGAATCGGGGCCATGGCTTTGCCTGCGCCGCTCATCTGAGGACCGATCGCCGCGATGATCTGCTTGTCGCTGACCATTTTGCGGGCGTTGGTGGCGGCCTGCGCCGGGTCGTATTGGCCGGCGGTGGCGGTGCCGTCGTCGAAGCTGACCACCTGGAAGGTGTAGCCCGGGACGGCGTTGCTGGCATTGGCGTCGTCAAAAGCGAGCTGCGCGCCGTGCAGGATGCGCGACGCGCTTTCCGCGTCGGCACCGGTCAGCGACAGGTTGACGCCGATTTTCAAGACCTGTGCGGCGCTGGCTGGAGAGATGCCCCCGGCAGCTGTAAGGGCGATTGCCGAGACAAAAAGTCCCCCGGCGGCTCGACGTGTGATCATCCCTAGAACCCCCTCGGTTCGTTCGTGGTTGGCGCCCGTGGCTAGCAACGCACGTGCCACGGGTCACGCGTTTTTATACAGGCTGCGTCGCCCAAGGGAAGGGGCTTGGTACGGGGCCGGTTTCCGGCCTGTGAAGGGGTATCAAACTGCAGCGATCAGGCTCCTCGCCCCCGTCCGGTGCCGCGTTGCCAACGCCCTGGGGCAACTGGAAGGAAATTCTTCGCCGGTCACGCGGTGACAGGGTTTAGCGTGACTTCAGAACCGAGTTCCGCGAACTTTTGCGGTCAGACACTTGGCGGTGCGATCGTCATTCCCGGGACACATGCCCGGCGAGTTAGCGAAGCCGGTGGGGACTAAACCAGATCTGCCACCCCCCAGCCGAACGCCGCGCGAACAAACCCAACCGCGTACGCCGCCCGCCAGCGCAGCGCCAGCAGCGCCGCGCTGCGCGCCGGAACGAGCCAGCAGGGAGCCAGCAAAACCGCAACCACCGCTCGCCGCGGCAACTCGTGCCACACCGACCCGGCATTCCCCAGCAGCCGACGGGTGATCACCGTCGAAATGCCTTGCCAATACAAACGCGCCAGTAGCCAGCCCGGGGTCAACCGCCCTGCCTGAATGCGATGGTGCACCACCACCCGCGAATCATATCGCGTTGCCAGCCCCGCCCGGCGAAACCGCGATGCCAACTGGACCTCGTCATCCGACAGCAGCGTCCCGCCGCACCTTCCCTTCATCCAGAAGCCGCCCAACTCGCGCAGGCTCGAGACATGCACGATCAGGTTTGCCCCGCAGGGCTCCAGGCCGGCTGGCACATCCGCTGAACCATACTCCCCGCGCCCCTCCGCCTCGACAATCGACAGCACCCCCCGCAGCCGGGTCGGCCACCATCCCGGAAGCGGCTTCTCCCATATCGGCAGAATGCGCCCGCTGACCAATGCCGGCCCTCCGGCCTCCCCAACCGCCCGTAGTACTCGACTCGGCCCAGTCCTCCGCCGGCACAGAGTGCATCATCCAGGAACGCGATATACGCGGCCGATGCCAGCTCCGCCGCGCGGTTTCGGGCCGGGCATAGCCCTGGTTGTTCGAGCCGTACCGTCCGGGCATTTGGAACCGCCGCCACCGCCTCCCGCAGAGCGAGCACAGCGTCCGGCGCCGAGGCACTGTCGACAACCACAATCTGGAGCTGGCCGGCGGGCACGGTCTGCCGCGTGAGGCCTTCCAGGCACGACCGCAGATACTCCGGCCGGTTGTGCGTACATACGCAAACGGTCAGAAGCGGTGCATGCTCCATCCCGCCACATAAGCGGGGCGACCTTTATAAATGCTTACCGCGGTGGCCGGCCGATGCACTGATACTCGAAGCCCGCACTGCGCATCGCCGCAGGATCATAAACGTTGCGAAGGTCAACAATCACCCGCCCGCGCATCGCACCTGCCAGCCGATCGGCACCCAGAGCACGGAACTCGTTCCACTCCGTGATCAACACCAGGACGTCGGCCCCCGAGGCAGCATCCAGCGCGTCGCGGCAATAGGTCACCTGTGCTGGCAGCATCGGCCGCGCCTGCTCCATCCCTTCGGGATCGAACGCCCGCACGTTCGCGCCACCTTCCGCCAGCCGCCACACGATCGGCAGCGACGGCGAATCCCGCATGTCATCGGTCTCCGGCTTGAACGTCAGACCCAACACGGCAATGGTCTTGCCACGCACCGAACCGCCCGCCGCATTGATCACCCGCATCGCCATGCTTGCCTTGCGGGCATCGTTCACTCCGACGACTGCTTCCACCAGCCGCAACGGTGTCCCGAAGTCCTGCGCAATACGCATTAGTGCCAGCGTGTCCTTCGGGAAGCATGACCCACCAAATCCCGGTCCGGCGTGGAGGAACTTCCGGCCGATCCGCCCGTCCAGCCCGATGCCCCGCGCCACATCGTGCACGTCCGCTCCGGCCTTCTCGCATACATCAGCGATCTCGTTGATGAAGGTGACTTTCATCGCCAGGAACGCGTTTGCCGCGTATTTCGTCAGCTCCGCCGTCTCGATCCCGGTGAACACGATCGGTGCTTCAATCAGGTACAGCGGCCGATAGAGGTTCCGCAAAACCTCCCGCGCCCGGTCACTCTCCACCCCGATCACCACCCGGTCCGGGCGCATGAAATCGCTGATCGCGCTGCCCTCCCTCAGAAACTCGGGATTCGACGCAACATCGAATGTCAGGTCCGCACGAGTCTCGCGCACGATCTCTGCGATGCGCCGCCCGGTTCCCACCGGCACAGTCGATTTCGTCACTATCACTGCATACCCGTCGAGCGCCTGCGCCACCTGCGCCGCGGCTTGATAAACATAAGAAAGATCGGCATGGCCGTCTCCACGCCGCGCCGGCGTACCCACTGCGATGAAAACCGCTTCCACCCCCCGGACGGCCGATTCCAGGTTGCCCGTAAAGGTTAGCCGCCCGGCCCGTGTATTTTCTTCCACCAGCCGGTCCAGACCCGGCTCGTAGATCGGCAGCTTTCCTGCCTGAAGCGCCGAAAGCCGGCTGGGGCCGGCTTCGACAACCGTCACCTCGGAGCCGAACTCAGCGAAGCACGCCCCGGAAACGAGGCCAACATAACCGCCACCGATCATCGCAATGCGCACGTAGCAATCCTCTCGGTTTTCGATCCAGATCCGTATTCAGCACATCGCATGCCAGTTTTGCCACAATTCATCGGTCGTGCTGATGCGCGGCCTCGTCCAGTATCTTTTGCTGCTCCCGCTCCTCGGCCCGGCGCACCTCCGCGCCTTGGTTCGCCTTCACACTCTCCGTAGCCTCGAGTGCACTACGTGCCGCCGATATGACGGCGCGGGCCCGGACCGTGTCCGCCTCGGCTTCTTCATAGACAGTCATCGCCGCTTCGAGATCGTCCCTTGCCTTGCGGAACCACGTGCCGAACGCCTCCACCAGTGCATCGCCGCCGTCCAGGTCGCCGGCTCGCTCTGCCTCCCGCGCGATCGCCGCTTCAATCGCGCGCACCGCGCCCGCAGCCTCCGCTTCCTTCCGGAGGCACTCCGCGAAGTTCTGCACCGCTTCGTCCAGCACCATGCGCCGCATCCGCAGTACCTGCTCCAGCCCGTTCCGCTTCATGTGGCGCCTCCGTGTATCGCGGCGGCCAGTGCGGCGAAGCTCGCCTCGGCGGCGCATCGCTCCTCGCGCTTCTGCTGCAGCATCGCCTCGATCCGCGGGGCCACCGCCACCGCCTCGTCAATCGCCGGATCTGAGCCCGCCCGGTACGCGCCCAGCCGGATCATGTCGGCCATTTCGGTGTAGACCGATAAAATCCGCCGCGCCCGCACCGCCATCTCCTCCTGCTCGGGCCGGTTGCAACCCGCCGCCCCACGGGAGAGCGACCGGAGCACGTCGATGGCCGGATACCGCCCGGCCTCCGCGATCCGGCGCTCCAGCACGATGTGACCGTCCAGGATGCCCCGCACGGCATCCGCAATCGGCTCGTTGTGGTCGTCGCCTTCCACAAGGACCGTGAACAGCGCCGTGATGTAGCCGGTCCGCGCCGCCTCCTTCCCAGGACCCGCACGCTCCAGCAGGCGTGGCAGTTCAGCAAACACGCTCGGCGGGTAACCTCGCGTGGCCGGAGGCTCGCCGGCTGAAAGCCCGATCTCCCGCAACGCCAGGCAGAAGCGGGTCACGCTGTCCATCACCAACAGCACGGATTGGCCCTGATCGCGGAAATATTCGGCCACGGTCATAGCCGCGTGCGCGGCTTCCCGGCGCAGCAACGGCGGCGCGTCCGAAGTGGCGACAATTACCACGGTCCTCGGCATCGCTTCGGGACCGAGTTCGTCCTCCACGAACTCCCGCACCTCCCGCCCCCGTTCCCCGACCAGCGCCACCACGACCACGTCGCAGAACGCGCCCCTTGTCAGCATTCCAAGCAAGGTGGATTTCCCGATCCCGGACCCCGCGAACAGGCCTAACCGCTGACCCGCCCGGCACGGCGCGAAACAGTTCAGCGCCGTGACGCCCAGGTCCAGCCGCTCGCCCAGACGCGCCCGCTCAACCGCCTGCGGCGGGTTCGCGCGTAAAGGTAGACGCCGCTTTCCAACTGGCAGGGGCACCTTTCCATCCAGTGGACGGCCAAGCGGGTCCAGCACTCGGCCCAGCCACGCGGCGGATGGGGAAAGCGCGGCGCCCCGCGACCCAGCCCCGCCTGGCCCTGCGGGCGCAAAAGCCAGCGAGCCGGGGCCCAGCCCCTCCACCCGCCCGAACGTCATTGCTCGGGCCAGATTGTGCCGGAATCCGACAATCTCTGCCGTCACCTCGTCACCGCTTTCGGTCCGCAGACACAGCCGGTCCCCCACCGCAGTGTGAAACGACAGCCCCCCAACCTCCACACCCAGACCGGAAACGCCCACGACGTTGCCGCTGAGGCGCCAGGCGGGGCCGGCTCGCAGCATGGCCGAAACCTCCGACGTCCGTTCCACGAAATCTCTATGTCTTATTGAGACAAAATCATCGTAAAAATCGAGAATCACTTCAACTCCCACTCGAATGCCGGGTATGCGGTCCGGAGTCGCAGCGCATTATACGTCTTTTTTGGTGAAAAACTTGTGGCTAAACACACGCTATGGTGGTAGATACCGCAAGTCGTTTTACTCAAGGGCCGTTACGATGCGCGTTTTGCTGGTCGAAGACGACCTGAACTCCGCCCGTGGCACTACCCTCATTCTCAAGAGCGGGAATGCCATCGTCGATCATGCCGATACCGGTGAGGAAGCGCTGGAAATCGCGCGTCACTATGAATACGACATCATGATCCTCGATCTGATGCTGCCGGACATCGACGGGTATGAGGTCATCCGCCGCATGCGCCTCAGCCGCAATCGCACGCCGATACTGATCCTCTCTGGCCTTACCCAGCCCCAGGCGAAGGTGAAGGCGCTCGGTCTCGGCGCGGACGATTTCATGACCAAGCCGTTCGACCGGTCGGAGCTTCTGGCCAGGGTGCAGGCAGTGGTTCGCCGCAGCAAGGGTTTCAGCCAGCCCAAGCTGCATGTAGGGCCGCTGCAACTCGATCTCGACAGCAAGGAGGTTTTCGTCAGCGGCCAACAGGTCCACCTGACCGGCAAGGAATACGCGATTCTGGAACTGCTGGTCCTGCGCAAGGGCATGGTGCTGACCAAAGAGGCTTTCCTGAACCACCTCTACGGCGGCATCGATGAACCGGAGGTGAAGATCATCGACGTTTTCGTCTGCAAGCTCCGGAAAAAACTGCAGCAGGCCGGTACCGACAACATGATCGGCACCGTTTGGGGTCGTGGCTACATGATCCGCGAACCGGACCCCAACCGCCCGGTTCCGATCCCTGGCATGCGTCCCGAGCGCGCACTTACCGCCGCCTGACAGGCGGCCGTCGCCGGGCGGGCCGCGTGGTGAGCCCTGGCGGTGCCGCCTTGGAGAGAGAACACTGGGCCGGTTAAGTTAAACCGGCGCGCGGGTGTGCGCGCCGCCAGACCTGTAGAATTGCGCCGTTCTCTACTGCCGTATAACGCTGCGTGGTCGACAGATTGGTGTGTCCCAGCAGTTCCTGTATCGACCGAAGGTCGGCTCCCGCGTTCAGCAAATGCGTCGCAAAGGAATGGCGGAGCGCGTGGGGCGTGGCATGCTCCGGAAGACTATGTGCACGGCGGTAGGCGCGCATGCGCTTCTGGGCGATGGCCGGATTGAGCGGACCCCCACGGGCGCCGAGAAACAGACGCGATGCGGGATCAGGCGACGGGTGGACCTGAAGCAGGGCGGCAATGGCCTCGCGAACCACGGGCAGGACGGGAACCAGGCGCTGCTTGCTGCCCTTGCCGGTCACGCGCAGCATCGCATCCGAGCCCGGCAGGGGCGCATCAGCGACGCGCAGCGACAAGGCCTCGGAAATTCTCAGGCCGCAGCCGTAGAGCAAGGTGAACAGGGCCACGTCGCGGGCCTGGATTTCCGGCGTGTCCGCATCCTCGCCAATATCCTGGGTCAGTACCGTCGCATCCGGCTCAGTGAGCGGCCGCGGGGCAGGGCGGCGCACCTTAGGCGTCCCGATCAGACTGATGGCCGCATTCTCGCATCGCTGGCGCCGGGCAAGATAACGAAAGAACCCGCGCAGCGCGGTGAGCCTTCTGGCCCGCGTGGAGGCGGTCAGTCCGGTCTCGTGCTGGACCGCCATCCAGGCGCGTAAATCGGCGGGACGCAATGCGGTGAGCATGGCAAGGTCTGGCTCGCCGCCGAGATGACGGGCGAGAAAGCCGAGAAAATCAGCAAGATCGGACCCGTAGGCTTCGAGCGTTCGTGGCGACGCGCGCCGCTCGTTCTCCAGCCAATCTAAAAACAGCTTTCGCGCCTGCTCCGCCGTCAATGTGAGCGCTCAAGTGCCGCGCCAACGGCCCGGCCAAGGAAGGCGAGCGCGCCGGCCTGCGCCGGATCCAGGCACTGAGTGTCGCGGGTTACGAGCGCGACCAGCGCGGGCGATCCACTCCAGGGGACGCGCACCAGGGCGTCGCGATGTGCGAGGCGAGCGGCCTCGGCATGGACCACCGGGGCATCCGCTGGTTCAGTGCGAAACACCACGTCGCGGCCGGATAGGACGGATTCAACAAAACCGGCCGGCAGCGCGCGCGTGTGTGGCAGGTGATCCTCTATACACAGAGAGCCGGCATCAATTCCCAGCAAAGCTGGAAGCTCCGCGCTGACACACTCCGCGGGATCAGTTGCATGGATCAGTGAGAGAACCGCCTGCTGGACCCGGTGGGCAAGTCCGGCCGCGGCACGGCCGGCCGCCAGTACGCCATCGGCGCGAGCGGCCATCTCGGCGGAATGAAGCCGCTCCATCCGCAACATGGCGACCATGTGGTCGGTGATCGGATCACCATGGAAGCGCGCGGGCGGGGTCAGGGCGCGGTACAACTGCGGGCGCTCAGCGAGCCAACCGGGGTTGGCCCGCAGAAAGGCCTCAACACTGGCGGAGAAGGATTCGTCCGCCAGCCTCTCGGGCTGCAAGGTCAAGCGATGTGCTGCCCGGTTTTGGCCCAGTCGGCAAGGAAAGCGGCCAGTCCCTTGTCGGTGAGCGGATGATTGAACAGGCCGCGAAGCACGGCGGGGGGGAGGGTAGCGACGTGCGCGCCGAGTTTGGCCGCTTCGATAACGTGGGTGGGATTTCGCACGCTGGCCACGAGAACTTCGGTCTGTATATACGAATAATTGCGGAAGATGGTCATAATGTCTGCAATCAGCCCCATGCCATGCTCGCCCACGTCGTCAAGCCGCCCGACGAAAGGACTGACAAAGGTGGCACCCGCCTTTGCGGCGAGCAGGGCCTGAGCAGGCGAGAAGCAGAGAGTGACGTTGACCATGGTGCCCTCGTCCGAGAGCTTGCGGCAGGCGCGGAGACCATCGGGCGTGAGTGGCACCTTCACCGTGACATTGCGCGCGATGTCGCGCAGGACACGCGCCTCATGCAGCATTTCGTCGTATTGGGTGGCGGCGACTTCGGCGCTGACCGGGCCCGGCACGATTGCGCATATTTCCGAGATGATGTCGCGCATCTTGCGGCCGCTCTTGGCGACGAGCGAAGGGTTGGTGGTGACGCCATCGAGCAGGCCGCTGCTCGCCAGCGATTTGATTTCCGCGACATCGGCGGTATCGACGAAGAACTTCATGAGAGAGAATCCCTTACCCGCTGGCGGTCAGGATACAGGATGAGCGGGGGTGACCGGAAGCGAAGTGAGTTCTTCAGCCGGATCGCTTCGCGATCGAACTCCGGGTCAGGCCCTGGGAAGGCTGTTTTCCGCAAGCGGGACAGACGAGAAACGGGTGCCGGTGATGCTCCCCTACCCGTTTCCGGGACCGTTCGACTACCTGGTGCCACCTGATCTGGAGGTTGCGCCCGGTGATGTGGTGCTGGTTCCGCTGAACCGGCGGGAGACGATAGGGGTGGTTTGGGACCCGTCGGCGCAGGTCGACGCCCCTCCCCTGCCCGCCCACAAGCTGAAGCCGATCGCCGCGCGGCTGGACACTTCGTCAGTGCGCCCCGCGCTGCGCCGGTTCATCGATTGGGTCGCCGGCTACACGTTGTCGCCACCTGGCGAGGTAATGGCGATGGCGCTGCGAGCGGTTCGGAGCGATCCGGTGCCGACGCGCATGGGGTGGCGGCGGCCAGAACTCTGACCCTGGCCGACTGACCGAGGGGCGGCGTCGCGTGTGGGAGTTGCTGTCGCGGCAGGAACCGCAATCCTCCGCCGCATTGGCGCGCGCCGCGGGCGTGACCACCGGGGTGATCCGGGCGATGGCGAAGTCCGGGCTGCTGGTTGCGACGGCACTGCCGGACAGGCCGTTCGCGTCACCTGACCCGGATTACCCCGGACCATTGCTCGGGTCCGATCAGCAGGCGGCCGCCACCGTGCTGCGCCAGGCCGTGCGGGCCGAGGATTTCTCAGTCACGCTGCTGGACGGGGTGACGGGGTCCGGTAAGACCGAGGTCTATCTGGAAGCTGTGGCCGAATGTCTGCGTGGGGGTCGGCAAGCACTGGTGCTGCTGCCAGAGATCGCGTTGTCGTCGCAGTGGCTGGAGCGGTTCTCGGGGCGTTTCGGGGTGGCTCCAGCGACCTGGCACTCGGACCTGACATCACGGGTGCGACGGGTAACGTGGGCGGAGGTGGCAGCGGCGCGCGCTCCGGTGGTGGTGGGCGCGCGATCGGCGCTGTTCCTGCCGTTTCCTGACCTCGGGCTGATTGTCATCGACGAGGAGCATGAGACGGCGTTCAAGCAGGAGGAGGGCGTGGTGTACCACGCCCGCGACATGGCAGTGGTGCGGGCGCGCCTGGAAGGGGCGGCTGCGGTGCTGGTCTCGGCGACGCCGAGCCTGGAGACGATCGCGAATGCCGGGGCAGGGCGCTACCGGCACATTACATTGCCTCAGCGGTATGGTGGGGCGACCCTGCCGAAGGTCGAGGCGATCGATTTGCGCGAGGCGCCGCCGGAGCGGGGGCGGTTTCTGGCTCCCCCACTCATCATGGCAATCAACGAAACGCTGGCGCAGGGCGCACAGGCGATGCTGTTCCTGAATCGCCGAGGGTATGCTCCACTGACCCTGTGCAGAGCCTGCGGGCACCGAATGCAGTGCCCCAACTGCACGGCTTGGCTCGTGGAGCACAGAACCAAACACCTGCTGCAATGCCACCATTGCGGGCACAGCCTGCCGATCCCTGAAACATGCCCCGAATGCGGTGCCGGGCACACGCTAACCCCCGTTGGGCCGGGAGTGGAGCGGATCACCGAGGAGGCGGCCCAGGCTTTTCCTGCGGCGCGACGGCTGATCATGGCGAGCGACACCCTGCCCGGACCCCATGCAGCGGCGGAGGCTGCACGGGCAATCGCGAACCGGGAAGTCGATCTGATAATCGGCACGCAGATCGTCGCCAAAGGGTGGCATTTTCCGCACTTGGTTCTGGTCGGCGTCGTGGATGCCGATCTGGGACTGGCGGGCGCCGATCTGCGTGCGGGGGAGCGCACGGTACAACTCCTGCACCAGGTGGCAGGGCGGGCCGGAAGAGCAGAAGCACCCGGGCGCGTGCTGTTGCAGACGTTCAGCCCGGAGCACCCGGTAATGCAGGCGCTGCTGCGGGGGGATCTGGCCGGGTTCCTGGCACAAGAGGCAGACAACCGGCGACCGGGGCGTTGGCCTCCGTTCGGCCGGCTGGCTGCGATTATCGTCAGTGCGGATTCGGCGCAGGACGCGGACTGGCTGGCGGGTTCGCTGGGTAGAACGGCGCCGGCACGCGAGGGCGTTGCCGTGCTGGGGCCCGCCCCGGCACCACTATCGGTGTTGCGGGGACGCCACAGACGGCGGCTTTTGCTCAAGACGCGGCGGGATATCGCGGTGCAGCCTATCCTCCGGGACTGGCTATCTGGGATTTCAGTCCCACGCGGTGCACGCGTTGAGATAGATGTGGACCCCGTCTCGTTTTTGTGACAATGGTTCGGGGCATTTTGCCTCTCAAGAGCGTATGATTTGCGCCGACTCGGCGGCGATCTTCATCTGAGACCAGGAGGACCGGGAGCATGTCCTGCTTTTCGTCTACAGCTGCGCGAACCGGCGCCCGGCAGAACGTGATCCTGCTCGTCGAAGACGACGAGCTTGTCCGCGATCTGGCAGCGGAGCTGCTTCAGGATGGTGGATATTCCGTAATCCAGGCAGCGGATGCGCAGGAGGCGATGCGGATCATTGAAGACCAACGCGGCCTGGACCTGGTGTTCAGCGATGTGCGCATGCCGGGACCGGTGGATGGGATCGGGCTCGCCAAGTGGATAATGCGGTTCCATCCCCAGCTGGCGGTGGTGCTTGCGTCTGGTTACGCCGACCCGAAGTCCCTGCAGGAAGCGGCCCATGTGGATGCAATCATGCAGAAGCCTTATGCCGGCGAGGATGTCATTCGCCGGCTGGGTATGGTTCTGGCCTCGCGGCGCAAATCGGATGTTGAGCGCCCGGTTCGTTCGTCGGCTGGCGTAGATGAAAGCCGGCGCCGACATTGAGCTCGTATCGACTTTCTCTGAAAGTCGATACGCGGCTTGTTGTCTGAGTATCCGATTCACGCGACGAAGCGTGCGCACTTTGCGACTCACGCTTCTCTGCGATCAAATACTAGAAGCCACGGACGCGAGATGACGGCGTCCGGGGACGAGCTTCGACCCTTCCCGCCCGAGACATGCTCGATCCTCGAGAGCATGGGCGACGCGTTCTATGCAATCGATGACCAGTGGCGGATCGTGTACGCCAACCGGCGCGCGCTGGAATTCTGGGGTCTCGGGCGGGAACGTGTGGTTGGACGTATCATCTGGGAGAGTCTCCCCCAGCTTGTTGGGACGCTGAATGAAACGGTGCTGCGGCGGGTCAAGGCCGAACAGCGGCCGCTCGCTTTCGAGTTGCCGTCACCAACAACGGGCAGGTGGGTCAACGTCACCGTCGCGCCATGGGCGGACGGGGTCATGGTCTATTGGCGCGACGTAACTACGCGGCGGAGGGCCGAACAGGCGCTGCGAGCGAGCGAAGAGCATCTTCGGCTGGCGCAGGAGGCAGGCGGGATCGGAACCTGGGAGTGGGATCTGATCACGGGAGCCATGACCTGGTCGGCTCAGATGTTCCGCACCCTGGGGCTGGAGCCGGGCAGCGGCGGCGACCTCATGCGCATGCTGCTGGACGCCGTGCATCCCGCTGACCGGCACTGGGCGGAAAAATCCTTCCTGGAAGTTTCGCGACGGCTCGGCAGGGTACGCATTGAACCGCGCATTCTGTGGCCTAGTAATGAGACGCGGTGGATCGTGTTCCTCGGACAGGTGGAAGGCGACGCCGAGGGCCGGCCCGCCCGGATGCTGGGGATAACAATCGACGGCACCAGCCGGCGACTTGCCGAGGATGCGATCCGGGCCGATGCCGAGCGGCTTCGGCTGGCAATGCGGGCTGGGGGGCTCGCATCCTGGGAATTTGATCTGCTTAACCAGGTTCGCATCTGGTCCCCAGAAGCAGCGACGATGATCGGGTTGCGCAGTGACGCCATGCGGATGTCCAGGGCCGAATGGGCGCGGATGATTCATCCAGACGACCTGGAGCGGGTGCGGCAGGACTTTAATGCAGCGGTCGAGGGTTCGGGCGACTACGCCTCGGAATACCGCGTTCTCGGTCCGGATGCTGGGACCCGCTGGACAGCGGTGCGTGGAACGGTTCTCCGCGACGCGGAGGGGCGGCCAGCACGGCTGATGGGTGTGGTGCAGGATGTCACCGAGCGCAAACAGTCGGCGGCGCAGCTGCAACGGCTGAACGACGAGCTGGAGGCCCGCGTGCTGCAGGAGATCAGCGCGCGAGAGGCGGCGCAGGCGCGCGCGGTGCATGCCGAGCGGATGCAGGCGTTGGGACAACTGGCCGGGGGCGTCGCACATGACTTCAACAACGTTTTGCAGGCGGTCGCCGGCGGGGCCAACCTGATTGCGCGCCGTCCGGGCGAGGTGGAGTCAGTGCGGCGGTTTTCCGCGATAATCAGCGAGGCGGCGAATCGAGGTTCATCTATCACTCGCCGCTTGCTGGCGTTTGCCCATCGGGGTGAATTGCGTGCCGAACCGCTGGATTTGCCGGCGCTGCTGGGCGGCTTGCGCGAGATTTTAGTGCATACGCTCAGCAGCGAGGTTACGATTGAAATTGACTGTGTGCTCGATGCGCCGGCGGTTCTGGCAGATCGCGGCCAGCTTGAGTCCGTGCTGGTGAATCTTGCGACGAATGCCCGCGATGCGATGCCAGAGGGCGGCACACTGGTGTTTTCAGCGAGACGGGAAATCGTAAGCTCGGGCGAGCATCACCGGGCGGGTCTCAACCCCGGGGTGTATGTCGCGGTGGAGGCCCGAGACACGGGCTGCGGAATCACGCCGGCGGATCTGGTGCGGGTCTCGGAGCCGTTTTTCACGACGAAGCCGAAAGGTGAAGGCACCGGGCTGGGGCTTGCGATGGCGCGGGGCTTTGCCGAGCAGTCGGGCGGCGGGTTTGCCATCGAGAGCGAGGTTGGGGTTGGCACGACAGTGACGCTATATCTGCCGCAGGCGGAGGAGTTTGTCGGAACGGGAGGCGAGCCGACGTCGGCTGTGGCAAAGCATGCCGCAGTGGCACGAATATTTCTGGTGGATGACGACGAACTGGTGCGGCGCACCTTATCGGCGCAACTGCAGGAGGCCGGATTCGCCGTGGGTGATTTTCCGGCCGGAGCGGATGCGATGGCGGCGATCACAGCAGGCGAACCAGTTGATTGCCTCGTTACCGACCTATCGATGCCTGACATGGACGGCCTGGCATTGATTCAGCAAGCACAGAAGCAGCGGCCTCGGCTGCCGGCGATTCTGCTGACGGGTTATGCGGGCGACGGTACGGCTCTGGCGTTGAGTGGCGCGGTAAGCGGATCGTATTCGTTGCTTCGAAAGCCGGTTGAGGCGGCGCAGTTGTTCGACCGGATCAATTTGCTGCTCGCGCAGTTTCGGGCTGACTGCGTCAGCCCGAAACAGATATCCGATGAGGCTGATCGGTTCGCGTGATACCATCAGCTTCCGGCCTCAGTCACCTGTGGCCGGCCCGGCAGGTGTCGCGTCGGCGTATGACCGGGCTCCGCCGGCAAAAGCTCCACCTGCCCGCGACCGGCGGCCCGAACCACCGCCTCACTGCAACCGATCTCTTTGCAGCGTGCCTCGGTGAATTTCGCCGGCTCCTGGCCGTCGAAGGTGATGTGCTGTTTGCTCCCATGACTTGCGAGCACCGGAGAAACTGCGACATGGCCGTTGCGAGTTTCCAGGGAAAGGCTCATCGGCCATCGTGCGGAGATCCCGCCGGACCCGGAAATCCGCAACCGTTCCTGCAGCAACGCCTTACCCTGGTGGTCGATTAAGCAGACCAAGACCTCGCCCGGGCCGTTAACGACGATATCCATAACGATGCCCCCTTTCACGCTTCGTCGAAATAGGCGTGCACACCCAGCTTTCGTGCGAACTGCAAGTTGGCTTGTGGCGAATTGAACCCCACGTCCCTTACTTCCAGGATCACTGCGAGCCCGTTGGCGAACGGCGGGGGACGAAACATGCGACGGCGCGAGAAAGTCCACCTCCTGGACCTCACCGTCTTGCGACACAAATAGCCGGAGCGTCGCAAAGCCGGTGGTGGATTGGGAGAGCGGGATGGGCACTGCTGTCTCCCGCGACGCCCCCCATCCTCTCCACGGCAATCTCGCGCACTGTGACAGTGCCGGAGTTCAGAAATTCGAATACCTCAGCGAACAATGGGGGTTACGGTCGTTACCTCCTGATTTAGTGCTGATCGACGACAAATTGTAACATTTTACTGCCCAGTGCCATCGCTTCCTCCTTAGGCGATCAATTTTGTTAACGATCCTACCATGCTCGGCGGCGGTCGCCAGAATTTCATGCTCAGCCGCGGAAGCTGCGGATCGCCTCCTCATGGATCGAATGCATGATCCGCCGCTTCAGATACATGAACTGTTCACTCGTCAGCATCTCGACCGACCGCGGCCGCGGCAGATCAATCTCCAGCATTTCCTTGATGTGTCCCGGGCGCGCGCTCATCACGTATACCCGGTCGCCGAGCAGGACCGATTCATCGATATCATGGGTGATGAAAAGAACGGTCTTGCTGGATTGCTGCCAGATGTCGAGCAGCAGTTCCTGCATAAGTGAGCGGGTCTGGCTATCGAGCGCGCCGAATGGCTCGTCCATCAGCAACACGGCGGGATCGTTGGCGAGTGCGCGCGCGAGGGCGACACGCTGCATCATGCCACCGGAGAGCTGGCGCGGGTAATGACGTTCAAAACCATCGAGGCCCATCTGGATCAGGAAACGACGGGCAATGTCGCGACGCTCATTATGCGGAACACCGCGAAGCTTGAGGCCGAACTCGACGTTCTGCTCCACGGTTAGCCAGGGAAACAGCGTGTATGACTGAAAGACCATGCCGCGGTCCGGACCCGGACCGGTGATGCGGGTCTGGTCGAGCCAGATTTCGCCTTCGCTCGGTTCGATCAGGCCTGCGACGAGGCGGAGAAGGCTGGTTTTGCCGCAGCCCGATGGCCCGACGATGACGGAGAACTCGTTGTCTTCGACGGAGAAGGAGATGTTCTCCAGGGCGGTGACCGACGGGCCGGATTTGGGGGTGAAGCGTAGGGCGACGTTTTCGATGCGGAGCTTGGCAGGCTTGAGGACGGTCGTTTGCAGCATCAGGGCGTGGCTGCCCAGGGAAGCATCCAGTTGCGCAGCGCCTTGAATATCTGATCGGTGAGCAGACCGAGGAGTCCGATAACGATGATGCCGAGGAAGATCTGGTCGGTGAACAGGCCACGCATCGAGTTGAGAATGAAGTAGCCGAGGCCTTTATCGGCGGCGACGAGCTCAGCGACGACGAGGTAGGTCCATGCCCAACCCAACGTGACGCGGAGCGTGTCCATCGCTCCGGGCAGGGTTGCCGGGATGAGCACGCGCCAGACGACGCTGCGCGGAGTGGTACCAAGCGTGTAAGAGACATCCAGCAGGTCCTGCGGCACCGAGCGGGAGACATCTGCGATCATGATCAGCTGCTGGAAGAACGTCCCGATGAAGATAACCGTAATCTTTTCCGACATATCGATCCCGACCCACAGGATCAACAACGGGATCAGCGCCGAGACAGGAAGGTAGCGAACGAAGTTGGTGGCGGGTTCAACGGCGGCTTCCACTACCTTGAAGCTGCCCATGAGGATACCGAGGGGGATCGAAATCAGGGAGGCGATGATGAAGCCTGACATGATCTCGGTGACGCTGACCCGCGTGTCAATAAGCAGGGAGCCGTCCTTCAGGCCAGAAGCGGCGGCTCGGAACACCGCATCCGGTGTGGGCAGGAAGTCGCTGCGAACGAGGCCGCCATAGGACAGGATGCACCAGACAGCGATAATGGATACCGCCGCGACCGTGCTGACCGAGAGGTATGCACGGCGCGGGATATCCTTTTTCGGAGCCAGGTAAGTCTGAAGCGCAGAGGCCATTACCTGTTGACGAAAGAGAAATTCATCATCTGCAGCGGGTCAGGCTTCACCTGAAGCTTATTCTGAGCGCCCCAGATCGCGATTGCCTGCTTGATCGTGCCCTCAAGCGGTCCGGGATTTTGCTTTGTGCCGAAGAACTGCTTGTTGGCCTCGGCGTCGTAGAACTTGATTCCGGACAGCGTGTCTTTGAAGTCCTTCGGATCTTTCAGCCAGCCGCCGACGCCCTTAGCCATGATGGGAATAGCTTCATCCGGGTGCTGTTCGTAGAAGGCGACCGCTTCTTCCCAGGATTTCACGATGGCTTCCACATCTTGCGGATGAGACTTGATCCAGTCGGTCTTGGCGATGAGCACGTCTGTGATCAGACCGGGGGTTTTGGAGCTGTCGGTCAGAAGATGGCCGAACGACGTTGTCTTGCCGCGGCTGAGCCATGGTTCCCAGGTCACGGCCGCATCGACGCGGTTGGTGACGAAAGCGCTGCCCGCGTCGGCGGCGGTCATGTTCACCACGTTGAGGTCGGATTCCTTGAGGCTGGTTTTATCGAGCAGCGCGTTCAGGTAGAACTCAGAGACCGAGCCTTTGTTGACCGCAACCTTCTTTCCCTTGAGATCGGCCAGACTGGTGATGTCTTTCTTCGCGACGATGCCGTCTCCGCCATTGGAGTCATCAATCGCCACTACGTACTGAAAGTCGTTGGGGGTTTTCATATAAAGCAATGCGGTATCGACCGTACTGGCGATCATCTGGATGCGGTCGGCCATGAGCGTCGGAAACCGCTCTTTCGGATCCTCCATCTTCACCAGTTCCACATCGACGCCGTTTTGCTTGAAGTATCCCTTCTCGGCGGCGATATAGAATGGGCCGTAGCCCACCCAGGTAGAGAATGCTATTTTCACCGTATCGGCGAATGCGCCTTTCATCGGCAGGACAGATGTCAATGCCAATCCGAACAGAAGCGCCACCGACCTCAACGCATGTACTTTCATTCAGCCCCCCATATGATTGCCGCGGCCGCGTTCGCGTGCCGCATGTGGCGATATTGAGCAGAGCGATACTAAGCGTGGGGTCGCGGGGCCGCAATCGGCTTGTCCGGTCATGACGGACGTTGCGGTGCTGCCCGGACGGATGCGGTTATCGGCATGGCGAGCGATCCATGAAGGCGCCGCCGTTTCGCTGACGCCGGAAGCGTATCCGGCCGTCGAAGCGGGGGCGCAGGTGATCGAGAAGATTCTGGCGCGCGAAGAGCCGGTCTATGGCATCAACACGGGATTCGGCCGGCTGGCGACAATAAGGATCAGCGCCGAGAACCTGACCGAGCTGCAACGAAACATCGTGCTGTCGCATGCCGCGGGCGTGGGTGAGCCGGCGCCCGTCCCGGTGGTGCGGCTGATGATGGCTCTGAAACTGGGCAGCCTGGGTCGGGGCGCTTCCGGCGTGCGTGCCGGGATGGTGCAGTTGCTGGAGCAAATGCTTGCCCTCGACCTGGTCCCGGTTGTGCCGTCACAAGGATCGGTGGGCGCGTCGGGCGATCTGGCGCCACTAGCTCATATGGCGGCTGCGATGATTGGGGTGGGGGATGTAGTGCGGGCGGGCGTCGTTGTTCCCGCCGCTCGGGCGCTGGCGGATGCCGGACTGGCGCCGGTGACGCTGGGACCCAAGGAAGGGCTGGCTCTGCTGAACGGCGTCCAGTTCTCGACTGCATACGCATTGGCGGGGTTGTTCGCCGCCGAGCGGCTGCTCCATGCGGGGCTGCTGGCGGGCGCGCTGGCGACAGATGCGGCACGCGGATCGGACACGCCGTTCGATCCCCGAATCCAGGCGCTGCGCGGGCATCGCGGGCAGATCGAGGTGGCGGCGAGTCTCGCGGCGCTGATTGCGGGAAGCTCGATCCGGGCTTCGCACCTATTCGGCGATGACCGGGTGCAGGACCCGTACCTGTCTGCGCTGCCAACCGCAGGTGATGGGCGCGGTGCTGGACTTGCTGCGCCAAGCGGCGCGAACGCTGGAAATCGAGGCGAACGGGGTTTCGGACAACCCACTGGTGTTGACCGATACAAACGAGGTGTTGTCCGGCGGGAATTTCCATGGGGAGCCGGTGGCATTCGCCGCCGACATGATCGCGCTGGGGATTTGTGAGATTGGATCGTTGTCGGAACGGCGCACCGCGATGCTGATGGACCCGGTGCTGTCGCGGCTGCCTGCGTTTTTGACTCCGCAGCCGGGGCTGAATTCGGGGTTCATGATCCCGCAGGTGACCGCGGCCGCGCTCGTGGCGGAGAACCGGCAGCGTGCGGCTCCGGCGAGCGTGGATTCCATTCCGACATCGGCGAACCAGGAAGATCACGTGTCGATGTCGGCGCATGCGGCGCGGCGGCTGCTGCCGATGGCCGACAATGCGGCTTCGGTGCTTGGCATCGAGATGCTGGTGGCAGCGCAGGGTTGCGACTTCCATGCGCCATTGCTTTCCAGCGCTCCACTGGAACGGCTGCGGGGCACGATACGCGCGCGGGTGCCGAAGCTGCAGGGAGACCGCTACATGGCCGAAGATATCGCCTGGGCTGCGTCACAGGTGCGGAGTGGTGGGTTCGACGGGGCGGCAGGGGATGTGAAGCTGCCGGTTGTTGCGGAGTGAAATGATGAGTTTGCCGAATACAAGGGTCATCCGCGCACCTCGCGGTAGCGAGTTGTCGGCGAGAAGCTGGCTCACCGAAGCGCCGCTGCGGATGCTGATGAACAATCTGGACCCCGAAGTAGCGGAGCGTCCGGGCGAGCTGGTCGTTTATGGCGGGATTGGTCGCGCAGCACGCGACTGGGACAGCTTCGACCGTATCGTTGCAACGCTGCGGCGGCTGGAGGGGGATCAGACGCTGCTGGTGCAATCGGGCAAGCCGGTGGGTGTGTTCCGGACACACGCGGATGCCCCGCGCGTGCTGATCGCGAACTCGAACCTGGTGCCGCACTGGGCGACATGGGAGCATTTCAACGAGTTGGATCGCAAAGGGCTGATGATGTACGGCCAGATGACGGCCGGCTCGTGGATTTACATCGGCAGCCAGGGTATTATACAGGGCACGTTTGAAACTTTCGCGGAAGTCGGGCGGCGGCATTACGGCGGCGACCTGTCGGGGCGGTGGATTTTGACCGCCGGCCTGGGTGGGATGGGCGGCGCGCAACCGCTGGCGGCAATCATGGCGGGCGCTTCGCTGCTGGCGGTGGAATGCCAGCCAAGCAGGATCGAGGTGCGCTTGAAGACAGGGTATCTCGACCGCCAGGCGAGGGATCTGGACGACGCGCTGGCAATCATCCACCGGGCCTCCGCCGAGAAGCGCGCGGTGTCAGTGGCGGTGCTGGGGAACGCGGCAGAGATTTTGCCGGAACTGATCCGGCGTGGCGTACGGCCGGATGTTGTGACGGACCAGACCTCGGCGCACGATCCGGCGAACGGGTATCTGCCGCGCGGCTGGACGGTGGCGGAGTGGGAGCGGCGGCGTGAGGCCACGCCCAAAGAGGTAGCGGCAGCAGCCCGGCGCTCTATCGTGGATCACGTGCAGGCGATGCTGGATTTTCATCGCATGGGCGTCCCGACGTTGGATTACGGCAACAACATAAGGCAGGTGGCGAAGGAAGAAGGGCTGGCGGACGCGTTTGCTTTCCCCGGCTTCGTGCCGGCCTATATCCGCCCGTTATTCTGCCGCGGCATCGGCCCGTTCCGTTGGGCCGCGCTGTCCGGCGATCCGGAGGATATCTACCGCACGGATGCGAAGGTGAAGGAGGTTCTGCCGCATCATGCGTCGTTACATCGGTGGCTGGACATGGCGCGCGCGCGCATCAAGTTTCAAGGCTTACCGGCGCGCATCTGCTGGGCTGGTTTGGGCGAGCGGCACCTGCTTGGGCTGGCATTCAACGAGATGGTTGCGCGCGGTGAACTGTCGGCGCCGATCGTGATCGGGCGCGATCATCTCGATGCTGGGTCGGTGGCGTCGCCAAACCGTGAGACGGAGGCGATGCGCGACGGGTCGGACGCGGTCTCTGACTGGCCGATGCTGAACGCGCTGCTAAACTGCGCCTCAGGCGCGACCTGGGTCTCGATCCATCATGGCGGTGGCGTAGGGATCGGATACTCGCAACACGCCGGCATGGTGGTGGTGTGCGACGGAACGCCGGAAGCCGCACGGCGGATCGAGCGGGTGTTATGGAATGACCCGGCCACGGGGGTCATGCGGCACGCGGACGCGGGGTACGAGAAGGCGCTGGCCTGCGCGCGGGAGTTTCAGTTGGACCTGCCGGGGATTGTTGGATAACTTTCTTGGGCAAATCCTGAACACGAGCATCATTAGCAGCGGTTGTGCTGTCTTCCTCTCTGCGCGCCAATCCAGTAAAGCGGAGTGACTTGGAGGGCCATTTTTGGTGTCGGAAGCTCGATACGAACAGCGCCTTGCGGGCGAGGTACCGCACCGACGGGACGTATTCTGCGAGCTACTACTACCCGGCTAGCGGGTTTCCATAGTTTGACCGAGCTGGAACGTGGCAGTTGGACGAGGCAACCTCTCTCCTGATCCCTAATTTCATGAGCGGCGCCTCAGCCCACAGCGCACATCAAGTTCGGCGATGGGTCCTGGATATCAATCCTCAGCGCGATAAGGTTACCTTGAACGGAAGAGCGAGAGGCGTATTTCACCTTTGCGACGATGGAAAGATGATCTTCCGGGGTTAGGAAAATGTTGGTGCAGCCGATATTTCGTAGCAGCGTTTGCCGTGAAGCGACCACACTTGTGGCGGTGAAGCTACCGTTCCGCAGCCTGGCAAACCCGAGGAGAGAATTGCGATGAAATCCAAGCTGATCAACGATGGCCCGCAGAAGACCTATGTGCTGGTGCTCGAAAAGGGGGACGAGGCCGTAAGCACTATCCAAGCCTTTGCACGACGCCACGGTCTCTCAGCGGCACAAATAACCGGCATCGGGGCCTTCAGCGACGTGGTTCTTGGCTTCTTCGACTGGGAAAAGAAGGAATATCAGAGGATCCCTGTGAAGGAGCAGGTCGAGGTGGTGTCGCTGAGTGGCGACGTCGCGCTCGACCCAGAGGGCAAGCCGTCGCTGCATCCTCACGTCGTGGTGAGCCGCTCCGATGGTTCAGCAATGGGTGGACACCTGCTCGAGGCACATGTCCGGCCAACGCTCGAAGTGGTGCTGACCGAATCACCGGCGCATTTGCGCAAATGTAAGGACAGCGAAAGCGGCCTGGCGCTCATCATGCCGGACGCCTGAGTCGGTCACGGTGTTGCGAAGGCGCTGGCTTAAACCACCAGCGCCGCACGTTCGGCTGCGGCGCGGGCCCAGGCGGCATCCATGTCCTCGTCGAACAGCTCAGTCAGCTTCTTCATCATCGTGCCGCCGAGTTCCTCGGCATCCACAATGGTCACTGCGCGGCGGTAATAACGGGTCACGTCATGGCCGATGCCGATCGCGATCAGCTCCACCTGCTCGCGCGTTTCGATCTCCCGAATAACCTCCCGCAAATGCTTCTCCAGGTAATTGCCGGGATTTACCGACAGCGTCGAATCGTCCACTGGCGCGCCATCGCTGATAACCATAAGAATGCGCCGGTGCTCCGGCCGCGCGATCAGCCGGCGATACGCCCATAGCAGCGCCTCGCCATCGATGTTTTCCTTCAGCAGGCCCTCGCGCAGCATCAGCCCGAGATTCTTGCGTGCCCGCCGCCAGGGCGCGTCGGCGGACTTGTAGATGATTTGCCGGAGGTCGTTCAGCCGCCCAGGGTTGCGGGGCTTGCCGTCCTGCACCCATTTCTCCCGGCTCTGCCCGCCCTTCCAGGCGCGTGTGGTGAAGCCCAAAATCTCCACCTTTACCGCGCAGCGCTCCAGGGTGCGCGCGAGGATATCGCCGCACATCGCTGCCACCGTGATCGGCCGGCCGCGCATTGAACCGGAATTGTCGATCAGCAGCGTCACTACTGTATCGCGGAACTCCATCTCCTGTTCCTGCTTGTAGGACAGGGCCTGGAGCGGGTTGACCACCACACGGGACAGGCGGCCGGCATCCAGCAGCCCCTCGTCCAGGTCGAACTCCCAGGAGCGCTGCTGCTGGGCCATCAGGCGGCGCTGCAGGCGGTTCGCAAGCTTCGAAATAACCCCGTGCAGATGCTGCAATTGCTGATCGAGCTGCTGGCGCAACCGGGTCAGCTCATCCGGGTCACACAGATCCTCAGCCGAGGTTTCCTCGTCGTGCAGCCGTGTGTAAGCACGGTAGATGGCACTATCGTCCGGGTTCGGGCGCTCGCGGCGGGGCTGCGGCCCACCGGGGCGGTCGTCGCCTTCAGCAATAGCGGCTTCTTCCTCTGACTCGTCACCGGAGTTGTCGGCGGCGTCACCCTCCATGTCCTCCGGCTGCGCGCCGAGCATGCTTTCCGTATCCGACTGCTCCTGCCCCTGCCCTTCCGGCGAATTGTCCTGCTGCCCCGAATCCTCCCCGCCCTGCTCGCCTTCCTCAGTGTCGTCCTCAGGCTCGGCATCCGCCTCGGCTTCAGCCAGATCCATCACTGCAAGCAACTTGCGGGCGGCGCGGGCAAAAGCGCGCTGGTCGTGCTGCACGCGACCGAGCTCGGCCAGCGCGGCATCCGCGTCCGGTCCGATCGTTTCGCGCCACAGATCCAATACGCGACGAGCGGCACCAGGTGCCGCATCGCCCGACATCTGCTCACGTGCGAGCATGGACAGAGCAGCTGCGACGGGAAGCTGGTCCTTACGCGTCATGCGGTCATAGCCTTCGGCCTCGCACTCCTCCGAAAGCTTAGCCCGCAGGTTGGAGGCAACGCCCGCCATGTGGCGGGATCCGACGGTTTCCACCCGCGCCTGCTCCAGCGCATCGTAAGCGTCGCGGGCTTCGCGGCGGGCAGGCATGCGGGCGTTGTGAATGGTGTCGTCGTGGTGGCGCAGGCGGAGCGCAATGGCGTCGGACGCACCGCGCAGCCGGGCCATTTCAGGGGGCGGCAGAGCGCGGGTGGGTAAAGGCAGACGCGCCCGCCTCCCCGAAAGGCCCGACGGCCCGGGCTGGAAATTCACCTGCACGTCAGGGATTTCCGCCATCGAGCGCAATACGCAGGCTGTGGCGCGCTTGAATTCGTCGGCGCGGGCGCTGTCCTTGTTCGATCCGCTCATGTGCGGCGCGGCATCACCCCAGTGGGGACCTCCTCGTTGAAGCAGCGCTGGTAGTATTCGGCGACTGTCGCACGCTCCGCCTCGTCGCATTTGTTCAGAAAGGTCATGCGAAAGGCGAAACCGACATCACCGAAGATGCGGGCGTTCTCCGCCCAGGTGATCACCGTACGAGGCGACATAACGGTGGAGATATCGCCGTTGATGAACCCGGCACGTGTAAGATCAGCCAGCGCCACCATGCTCTCGACACGCTTTTTCACGCCGTTGTCCGACGGATCGAGCCCCATCTTAGCCATGACAATGCCCGTCTCCATCGCGTGCGGCAGGTAATTGAGGGTGGCCACGATGTTCCACCGGTCCATCTGGCCCTGATTGATCTGCTGAGTACCATGATAAAGGCCCGTGGTGTCTCCAAGTCCCACGGTGTTCGCGGTGGAGAACAAGCGGAAGGACGGATGGGGGCGAATAACCCGGTTCTGGTCAAGCAGAGTCAGCTTGCCTTCGACTTCCAGTACGCGCTGGATCACGAACATCACATCAGGCCGGCCGGCATCGTATTCATCGAAGACCAGCGTGCAGGCGTGTTGCAGACACCAGGGCAGGATACCCTCGCGGAACTCCGTAACCTGCTTGCCATCGCGCAGAACGATGGCATCCTTGCCGATCAGGTCGATGCGGCTGATATGACTGTCCAGGTTCACACGGATGCACGGCCAGTTCAGCCGTGCCGCCACCTGCTCGATATGAGTGGATTTGCCGGTGCCATGATAGCCCTGGATCATGACGCGGCGGTTGTAAGCGAAGCCTGCGAGTATCGCGAGGGTGGTTTCGCGGTCGAACTTATAGGCTTCGTCGATATCAGGCACATGCTCGGTTCGCACGGAGAAGGCGGGCGCGACCATGTCGGTGTCAATTCCGAACGCCTCACGCGCCACGACCTGCGCGTCCGGCACGTCGATGGCAGAGGTAGGCCGCATTTCGGCAAGTGAGGTGACTTTATTCATCAGATCGGTGCGTCCTGTTCGGTCCTGCAAAGTTTAGAGCGGGCCATCCCTGTGTCAAAGGCTCAGGCAGTGGCAGCCGCGGGTGCATCCTGTGCCAGTCGCGTCCGCAGCATGGCGTAAGCCAGGTTGATTGTCTTCAATCGCTCCTCGGCCGCCCTGTCACCGCCGTTGGCATCGGGGTGGTGGCGCTTCGCCAATTCCTTATAGCGCGTTTTCAGGGCTAGCAGGGTCACCGGCCAGCTGAGGCCCAGGGTGGCGAGGGGCTCGCGCAGCTCCGGCGGTGTCTGGATGGGGGGTGCTGGCCTGCGGTTGCGGCCGGCGGCAAGCAGATTGAGGGGATCGCGGAAGAACTCCTCCTCCCACGCTGCAGACCCCAGTCGGCCGAGCGGCCAGGTGGGGCGTTGCCATGCGGTATCACGTCGCAACTCGGCTTCTATTTCCCCAGGGCCCATGCCTTTGTAGTAGTCCCATGCAGCGTTGTAGGCGCGCACATGTTCCAGGCAGAACCACCAGTATTCGCCAAGGTTCCGGCGAGACTTGGGTGCCCGGTATTCTCCCTGGGCCTGACAGTCGGCCATGTCGCAGTTCCGGCCCGGCGCCGCCGGGTCGGGAGCATAGGCCCGGGGACGCGATCCACGGCGGGTCATGATCGCGTTATGTGCGCTGGCCCTGGCAGGTTGGCAATCCTGGCTTGGCGAGAAGCAGGCAATGCCCGATATGCCGGATATGCACCCCCATTCCCCGAACTCGGGCCGAACGGCTTGAGGCGATATTGCGCAACGGTCTGGCCGCTTCGGTGCTCCGAATCTCGGATGACAGCGCGCAACATGCCGGGCATGCTGGCGCCCGGCCGGAAGGGGAGACCCATTACGCCGTGCTGGTGGTATCCGAGCGCTTCCGGGGAATGAGCCGGGTGGCCCGTTCGCGAGTTGCGCACGAGCTGTTGGCACATGAGTTCGCCAGCGGCCTGCACGCGCTCTCTCTGGTCCTGCGCACGCCGGAGGAGCACGCGCGGCTGGATGGGTGAGGCTCACGCCGGCGTGAGCAGACTTCGGAGAGTTGTCGCCCTGTTGCTGCCACACGAGCCTGAGAAGCCTTCGTCGGGAGAGGATCGACCCAGGTGACGAATGCGGTTTGTAAGGGTTTATAGCCGGGTCCTCGCTCTGCTGGGCCCCGATTTACGCGTGGCGGCCCTGCTCGGCGGCGCCAATATCCTCGTGGCCGGGCTGCAATTCCTCGATCCCGTCCTGTTCGGACGCGTCATCGGACTACTGTCCAACTCGGCCAACCTGGACAACTACACGCTCTGGCATCAGGCCGGATCGCTGCTGGCTATCTGGGCAGGTGTGGGGGTGGCCGCAATTGCCTCCAACATAGCCGTCTCGGTGCAGGCGGAGCGGCTGGCTCACCGCAACCGTGTTAAGCAGATGGGCCGCTACTTCGCCCACCTGCTGGAGATGCCACTTTCCTTCCACGCCGATATTCACTCCGGACGGCTGATGAAGGTTATGATCACCGGCACGGACGGGCTGTTCGGCATCTGGCTGATGTTCTTCCGGGATCAGCTCTCCACCATCGGTGCCGTTGTGGTCCTGCTTCCGCTGACGTTGCTGATCAACTGGAAGCTGGCACTCAGCCTGATCGTGCTTGTGGTGATCTTCGTCTCAGTCACCTCCTATGTCATCCGCCGCACTCAGGCGGGCCAGCGGCTGGTAGAGGGTGCGAACTCCCGGCTGGCGGGCACAACGCAGGATGCCCTGGCGAATGTGGTGGTCGTGCAGTCCTTCACCCGACTGGCAGACGAAGCGCGCATGTTCAGCGACATCGCGCAGGAGGTGATCCGCTATCAGTTTCCGGTGCTGAACTGGTGGGCGGTGGTGAACGTGCTGACCCGGGCTTCGTCGACGATGGCGGTCATTTCCATCGTGCTGATCGGCACGGTGCTGATGCTGGGGGGTGAGGCCAGCGTCGCGCAGATCGTCAGTTTCATGGGGTTCGCCACGTTGCTGATCGCCCGTCTCAATTCAGGGCTGCAATTCGTGACGACGCTGTTTCTACGGATGCCGTCGCTGGAGGAGTATTTCGCGGTGCTGGACGCGCGCAGCTCGGTACCGGAGACGCAAAATGCCAAGCCGCTGGTGGTAACGCAGGCCGAGGTTGCTTTCGAGCGTGTGTCGTTTTCCTATCCGGGCGGCCCGAACGTCCTGACGGATGTTTCCTTCGCGGTGCCGAAGGGGCGGTCGGTGGCGCTGGTGGGTCAGACGGGGGCGGGCAAGTCGACAGTCATGGCGCTGCTGCAGCGGCTTTGGGATCCGACGGCCGGCCGGGTGGTGATCGACGGGCAGGATTTGCGCGATGTCACGCTGGAGAGTCTGCGCCGGGCGGTCGGCGTGGTGTTCCAGGAGAGCCTGCTGTTCAATCGTTCGATACGCGACAACCTGCTTGTCGGCCGGCCGGATGCCTCGGATGAGGAGATAGAGCAGGCCTGCAGGCTGGCGGACGCGCACGATTTCATCACGAGGCAGCCGCGCGGATATGACACGATGATCGGCGAGCGCGGCGCGACGCTTTCCGGCGGCCAACGGCAGCGGCTGGCGATTGCGCGTGCGTTGCTTAAGAACCCGCCGATCTTGATTCTGGATGAGGCGACGAGCGCGCTGGATGCCGCGACGGAGGCACGCGTGACTCAGGCTTTGCGGAACCTGATGCAGGGGCGAACGACGTTCGTGATTGCTCACCGGTTGTCCACAGTGCGGGATGCGGATGAGATCCTCGTCTTCCAGGCAGGACGGATTGCCGAGCGAGGCAATTTCCAGTCGCTCCTGGCGCGCGGCGGGTTGTTTGCCGATTTGGTTCAGACCCAGCTCGCAGCAGCGCCGCAGGCAATGGCGGCGGAGTAGCTATCTCGTTCCATATAATCGATCCCCTGCATCCCCCAGGCCGGGCCGGATGTACCCATGCTCATCCAGCTGGCGGTCCACCGCGGCGGCATAGACCGGCACGCTGGGATGAGCGGCGCCGAAGGCCTCCAGCCCCTCGGGCGCGGCAAGCAGACACACAAAGCTGATCTGGGTGACGCCCGCTTCCTTCAGGCGCTGCACGGCGGTAATAGCCGAGTGGCCCGTGGCAAGCATAGGATCAATCACGATCACCAGCCGGTCGGGCACGTCGTCGGGAAGTTTCAAATAGTATTCGATTGGCACCAGGGTCTGAGGGTCGCGATAGAGGCCGATATGTGCGACCCGCGCAGACGGCACCAGGTCTAGCATGCCCTCGAGCATGCCGTTCCCAGCTCGGAGGATGGGCAGAAAGCACAGCTTCTTTCCTGACAGAAGCGGCGCATCCATCGTCTCCAAAGGCGTTTCAATTGCAACGGTTTCTACCGGAAGATCGCGGGTGACTTCATAGGCCATCAGCAGGCTGAGTTCGCGAACCAGAGTGCGGAACTGTGTGGTGGAGGTGTCTGTCCGTCGCAATAGCGTAAGCTTGTGCTGGACGAGCGGATGATTCACGAGGATCAGGTTCGCGGGCATTATGGCTTGTCCTTAAAAGACCGATCCATCGCTGATGATGCGAAGCGGCGGCGAGAGATCACCCCTGCATTCCCGCGCCATGCGGCGCCCGGCCTCCCAGGTGCCGCCCTCAAGAAGCTGAGCCATCGTGAGAGATGCGCCGCCGGCGCCCAGCTTCGTTCGCACCAACGGGACGAGACGATCGAGCAATGCGACCGTAAGGGCGCGCCATTCCACCACCGCCGGATGGTCCATTGCGAGCGCCATTCTCGTCAATGAAGAATCGCGCAGCCTGACTACGCCCATATCGAGAAACAGCCCGCCATTGCGGTACTCGGCCAGCCCGGTGAGTGCGGCCTGAGCCGTAACACTGATTCCCTCGGCTTCCAGGGTTTCAATCAGTGAGTAGCCGAGCCACTGCGATAGTTTGTGGAAAGGGACGAGGCCAAGAGTGGGATGCAGCCAGACATCGCCCAGTGGACGGGGCCAGATCGGTCGGAGTGCTCTGAGAACAGTGATCAGCACGTCCCGGGCCGGAATCGCCGCGCCCCGATGAAGCGGCGAGAACAGGTCACTCAGGCGGCCCGCACTCCGCTCCCGCAGTGCGGTGCCAAGACGGCGCATCAACGCGGCGCGACCGGCCAGTCCTTCCATCGTGTTGCCAGGTCCAGCCTGGAACGCATCAGAAATGATCCCCTCCGAAACGACTTCCAGCCCGGCGACATCGGCTTGTGGGGCGCCATGACCAGAGAACGTGCCGGCGAGAAATGCGTGCAGGCTGGCGACAGCGAGGCCCTCCGAGCGGGTCAGCACAAGCCCGGTTTCGGGTTCACTATAGCTCCAGCAGGGACCAGCGCCGGCGTCCAGCAGCACGCTAATAACGCAGAGTTCCAGCCGGGATGCGGCGTGCTTCGGGTAAATATGGCGCCGATCGATACCACCTGCCTCGAAGTGGCGCCAGCGGGAATGGGGTGGGATCTGCAGACTGGGGAAACGCTCGCGGATCACCGACCCGACGTACTCGGCAGCTGCGTCCAGCTCGCCGAGGCTGACCGTGAAGTGGGCGAGGCCGTCCGCCTCTGCGAGCCGGAGCATGGCGATGCAGCGTTCCCGGACGCCCTCGGGGGTTTGGAGTTCGGAATGCTTCTCAGGAGGGTCCGCCGGGAAAGTCACATCGGAAGCTCCACGATGCCAGCGTTTCGCATCATAGCACTGGCACCCCGTGCTGCTTCGCCTTGTCCTCCGGCTCGACGTGGATGGTAATCACCAGGTAACTCATTTCCGATTTGAGCCGCGCCTCGATCCGATCGCAAATCCCGTGCGCCTGGGAAACCGTCATCGCGCCCGGCACCACCAGGTGAAACTCCAGATAGGTCAGCCGCCCGGCATGGCGCATGCGCAGATCATGCGCTTCCAGGGCGCCGGATGCGCTTTCCGCCAGCAATTCGCGAATGCGCGTCACAATCGCCCGGTCCGGCGCCGCGTCCATCAACCCACCCACAGAGGACGAGATCATCCCCAGCCCGGACCACAACACATACACACCCGCCAGCGCTGCCACGGCTGGGTCGATCAGCAAATACCCGGTCAGCGCCACCAGGCTGACGCCGAGGATGACGCCAAGTGAGGTCGCCACATCCGCCATCAAATGCCGCCCATCGGCCGTCAGCGCCGCCGAACGCAGGTTCGTTCCCACGCGCATCAGCAGCAGCGCCCATCCGGCGTTCATCACCGTCGCCACGGCCGAGAGCACAATGCCGCGCGCCGGCACCTCAAGCGGATGCGGTACCAGGAAACCCGTCCATGCCTTGGCGAAGATGGACAGCGCCGCGACGATAATAAGGACACCTTCGATGACCGCGGCGAAGAACTCCACTTTCTGGTGCCCGTAAGGATGCTCGGCATCCGCCGGCTTTGACGCCAGCCGCACGGCGTAGAATGCGATCAGGCTCGCCGCCACGTTCACGATGGTCTCCAGCGCATCGGAATAGAACGCGGCGCTGCGAGTGATCCACCATGCCGCGACCTTCAGCCCCAGCACCACACACCCGACGGCAATGCTCCCAACGGCGATGCGCTCGCCCTTTTTCACGCCTGCTCCCCCGGCAACACCCCACCAGCGTCTTCAGCAAGACTGAAGGCGCTCTACTCCCTGTTTGCGAGCCGATTCACGCGCTCCTAGGTCAGGTCACTCGACCAAGAGCTCCCGCAACTGCTCGATCCGGGCCCGATCCAAGCCGAGTTGCACCTCGGCATAGCGATCGAAGCTACCATGCGCTTCGTCGATGGCAGCAAAAGCCGAGTCAAGCAGTTCGGTGCGCACCGTGAGAAGCCCTGCTGCAACGTGCGGCGGCAGGTCCGCATCGATGCCGGCATCGCCTCGCCACAAGCGATTGCTGGCCAGGTAGTCCTCCATAATGAGCTCGCGTGGAACACCGAGGGCGGTGAGGATCAGGGCCGCGCCAAAGCCCGTCCGATCCTTGCCGGCGGAACAGTGAAATAGCAGCGGCGCCGCCTGCCGGTCCAGGAGCAAGGCGAATAGCGCCCGATAACGGTGCGCCCAATCCAGCGCATAGGCGATATAGGCCTTGTGCATCAGGCTCAGCGTGTCCTCGCCGGTCGCCTCTCGCGTCGCCAGGATGTCCCGAAGATTGGCGCCGACGCGGGGTTCGACCGGCAGTGAATGAACGGTCACGGCCGGCAGGCGAGAGGGCGCATCCGCTCGTTCGGCAATCCCACGCAAGTCGCAAATCGTTCGTAGCCCCAGCGCTGCAAGGCGGCCGCGGTCGTCGCTCGTCAGCCCCGAAAGGGTCGCTCCACGAAACACAACGCCACGCCGGACCCGACCGCCCGATGCGGGCCACCCGCCCAGGTCCCGGACATTCGACGCGCCGGTCAGCTGGACGACAGCCGGGAGTCCGGTCATCGCCTCATCTCGGCAACCGCCTCGCGAAGACGGGCCGGATCGACCTCGATGGCAACACCGGCACGTTCGGTTTGCAGCAGCATGGCGGCGCGGGAATTGCGGTCTCCCCAGCCGCGGTTCAGTGCCTCAGTCAGTTCCGCCAGGACCATGTTCGCCAGACGCATCGGCACGCCAAGCTCCCGGCCGAGCTCGCAGGCCAGCGACACATCCTTGTGCGCCAGCCGCAGCGCGAAGGCGGGAGGGTCGTACGTGTTCGGCAGAAACTGGTCGGGCATTCCATCAAAAGCGCCACGGCGCCCAAGTGCGCCCTGACGCACCGCCTCCCAGATCGCCAAAGGATCAATGCCCGCCTTTACGCCCATGGTAAAAACCTCTGCCAGACCGGTCGTAAGAATGTAGCTCAGGCAGTTATGCACCAGCTTGGCGACGGCCCCAGCCCCGATTGGCCCGACATAACGCGCCTGGTCGCCGATGGCGCCCAAAACCGGCTTATAGCGGTCGAACACCGCCCGCTCGCCCCCGACCCAGATTGCCAGCTTGCCGCTTGCCGCTCCCCGCGGACCGCCGCTCACCGGCGCGTCCAACATATGGGCGCCCTTCTCCGCCAAGGCTGCATGCAGCTTCCGCACCATCGCGGGCGAATTTGTGGTCAGGTCGAAGAGTGCGGCGCCGGGACGGGTGGAACCGAGAAGACCGCCCGATCCTGACACCACCGCCTCGACCTCGGGCGGGCCCGGCAGCGAGGCGAAAATCAGATCTGCCTGTGCAGCGATGGCCATCGGCGAGTCCGCCCAGGCAGCACCCGCGGCGAGATGCGGGACGGCAGCATCGCGACGAATGTCATGCACGACCAGAGCGTGGCCGGCTTTCTGCAGGTTGGAGGCCATGCTCGCACCCATAGTGCCCAGGCCGATGAACCCGATTGGCATTGCGCCCTCCCATGGCGGCCCGCTAGCGGCATCTTAGCCGAGTGTTCTCACCCTGAAATCCTCTGCCTCATTCCATGGGTAGCGGCGTACGGATGCCGCGAGGCGTTAAGCCTCTGTTTCAGGTGGCCTTCTCATCTTCTTCTTATCCCTTCGTCCGCCGCAGAATGCTGCGAAACTTGATGGGTAAGACACCAGGACCGCAGCAGGATGAGCGGGCGGCCCGGTCAGCTCCCCGTCTTCTTGAGTATCACCTTATCGAAGACGATGGGGGCGTTGGATTTGTTGACGAGCGCGAATTTGGATTCGCCGCGCGTTGCCCGGCCAAAATACGGCTTCCCCGGAACGCCGTCGATCGCAACCTCTCGCGTTGTGGCGCCCCGTCTCACAAATCGGCGGGTGCAATTGAAGGGCGTGATCGGATGGATCACGTAATGAGAATTACGGCTCGCCGGCGGAATTTCCGCTCCGGGCTGCATCGTAGTCCGGGTTACCCTGACGTACGAGTTGTCCAGCAGGATCTCGATCTGCACGCCTTCCGGCGTGCGCGGGCCGCCCGCCCCAGCACCACTTGACCGTCGTGGCGATCTGGCCATACCTGTCTCCACGTCAACAAAATGTTAAACAGAGGCGTATCCCTATCGGTACACGCTCTCTTCCGACTGCACATATATTGGCCGGAACGTTCTGTCTACGGCGGTTCGCCAGCACGGGGGCGACCTTGTGATTAATCCGGATCGGGGGTCCGCACCATCTGAACGCAAGCTGGTGACCGCGCTGTTCGCCGACCTCAGGGGCTCCCTTGGGATGATCGCCGGGCGCGACCCGGAGCTGGCCGACGAAATCCTGAGTAACGCCATCGCCGTGATGGAAACCGAAGTGACCCGCTACGGCGGCATCGTTGCCCACGTCATGGGCGACGGGATTATGGCCCTTTTTGGCGCCCCGCAAGCGAATGAACACCACGCAGCGCGTGCCTGCCTGGCGGCGTTGGCGATGCTGCGAGCCACCACGCAAAGTACGAAACTTAGCCGGTCCACCGAGTGCCCGGTCAAACTCAGTATCGGAATCAATTCAGGCGAGGCCGTCGTACGCCCAATTCAGTCGGGCGCCTTCTCCACATACACGGCCCAGGGCGAGGCAGTGCATGTCGCCGCGCGCATGCAACAGATCGCCGCGGACAACACGATCCTCATCACAGTCGATACCGCGCGCCTGGTGCGGGGATATTTCGTCCTGGGCCCTCCGCAACTCCGAGATGTAAAGGGCCTGCCGGCCCCGATAACCGTGTATGAAGTGCTCGAGGAGACGCTTGGCGGATTCGCTTCCGGACGGTCACATCGAAACCTTTTTGTTGACCGTGAGACGGAAACCGCGCTCCTCCGCCAGGCACATTCGACCCTGGCCAATGGCCGAGGGCGCGCTGTCGTCATACGCGGCGAAGCTGGACTGGGTAAGTCTCGCCTCGTTGTCGAAGCACTCCTGCGGCAACCAGGCGAATGCCGGGTCGCGCTGACTCAGGCCTCCCCGTTCCGGTACCGCGGATATGAGCTCGCCGCCGGGCTGGTCGCATCAAGTGTGGGCCTCAGCATTGCCGATCCACGGCTGATCGACCCCGCCTTGCTGAAAGATGCTTTGCACGCGGCTGGTGCGCAGGACCTGGTCAACCATCTGCTCACTATCAGTGGTTTCAGTATTGCCGAACCGGACTGGATTGGCCTCACGCCCGCCGAACGGCGCGAGCGGATGCAGGCTGCAGTCTGCGAACTCTTTGCGCGCCTTGCTTCGCAGCGGCCGCTGCTGCTGACAGTAGAAGATTTGCAATGGGCCGATCCCGAAAGCCTCGATGCCCTCGACCGGCTCGTAACCAGGCTTCCGGGCCTGCCGATCCTGTTGATCGTGACCGCCCGCCCGGAATGGCGCTGCTCCTGGGGCCCAGCGCCCTGGCTGACCGAGTTGGACTTGTCACCACTCCCCGAACCAGCTTTGTGTGATCTTCTGGCGCATCGGCTCACCGGTGAACAGGCACCGCAGCTCTGCCTGCAACTTGCCCATCGGGCCGCCGGAAACCCGTTCTTTGCCCAGATGATGCTGTCCGGGCTCGCCGATGAGGGCGTGCTGCAAAGCGACGGAGAAAGGTTCCGCATCGCGGCCGAGCCGCGCATCCATCAACTTCCCGGAACCGTCCGCGACCTTCTGTCAGAGCGTGTGGACCGTCTTTCCCCGTCGCTGAAGCGCATCCTGCAGATCGCTGCCGTCGCAGGACGGCGGGCCCCCTTCGCCCTGCTCGCCACGGTGAGTGGCATGCAGGAAGCGGCGCTCCTGACTGCATCACAGCAGCTGCAACGGGCGGGCTTTGCTGAAATGATCTCCGGCGACGAGCCCGCCTTGTCCTTTACTCACGACCTTCTTCGCGAAACGATCTACATCGGTCTGCTCTTGCGTACACGCCGGGAGATTCACGGCCAAGTCTATGAAGCTATCCTGACCGCCAGCGAGGGCTCCATCAATGAACGCGCCGAAGACCTCGCTGAGCATGCTTATCAGGCCTCCCATTGGTCTGAGGCGGTGCGGTGGGCTGTCCTGGCCGCCCAGAAAGCGGCTGAAAGAGACGCTAATGTAACCGCTGCCCATTTCTATAGAGTCGCGATCGACAGCGTGGCGCAGTGGCCCGCCGGGCGCGATCGCGACACGACTGCCCTCGATCTGTATCTCGCCATTCGCGATCCCTTGTTCCGGCTCGGGCGACTGGAAGATATGGCAGCGCACTTCCGTCAGGCCGAGCAATTGATAGAGGCCGATACGGACTGGCGCAAGCGCGGGCTGTTTCATGCGCAACTTAGCCATCTGCATAGCCTTCGAGGCAACTCCGAGGCCGCCTTGGCCGAATGCGACAAGGCACTCGCGCTTGCCCGACGCCACGCTGACCCCGCCCTAGCCGCGCGCGCCAACTTCCAGCAGGGGCTCGAACTGTTCCAGCGCTGGCAGCTTGTCGCCGCGGCAAGAGTCTTGGACCTTGCCTGGGAATATATTTCGCAGCGCCCCGACGACACTTCGTACGGCCTGAAGCGTGGCTTCGATGTGGCCGCCCTCAGCTACGCCACACGCTCGCGCGCTGAGCTTGGCCGGTTCGAAAAGGCCGCGGCGGATGCAGAGATGCTGGTAAAACTGGCGGTCGAGCGAAAGCGTGCTTTCGATTTCCTTCTTTGCCTGCATGGCCATGGGCCATGTTCTCGAGGCAAGGGGCGAACCAAAACGCGCCGCTCCGTTCTTTCAGGAAGCCGAGGACTGCTGCCGCGATGGCGACATGCCGTTGCTCGGGCTGGTTGCGTCCGATTACCTGGGCACTGTAATGGCGCGCGCCGGCGATGTCACAGCTGCAATCGCCAGGCTGGAAGCTACACTCAGCCAAATTGAAATGCTCGGATTTGCTGCCCAAAAGGCATTATGCTTGACGTCGCTAGCCGAAGCCTATCTTCTGGATGACAAGCTGGATGCTGCTCATAGCACCGCCGAACGCGCGATCATCGCCGCCCGACCAAGGGCCGATGTCGGCGCGCAAATCAGGGCCACGCTGATCCTAATCGATTGCCTGGTACGGCAGGGCGCAGACCCGGCTTCCTGCCACGAGCGCCTTCAGGCGGCGCTGCACATGGCCGAGCGCGCCTCGCTCGGTCCCCTAGCGGCACAGTGCCGATTGCGGCTGCCGAGCTCGCTCGAGGACTCCCTGCAATCGTAGCTATTGGCTAGTATCCGATCGCAGAGAAGCGTGAGTTGCGAAGCGCGCACGCTTCGTCGCGTGAATTGGATATCAGACAACAAGCTAGGCCAACCGACCGTGGCAATGTTTGTACTTCTTCCCTGACCCGCATGGACACGGCGCGTTCCGCGGCGTGCCCCGCCAGGTAGTCGGATCCGACGGATCCACCGCCTCCGCCACAAGGGGCTGCGCGGCCAGCGAGAGCGGTGCCAGCGTGGCCACATCCGCATCCAGGTCCGCCGCACCATAGACTCCGATCGGCTCGGGATGCTGCTCCAGCATCGGCTGGCGCCGGGGCTGGAAGTCGGGCTCCGGCGGACGGTCGGGCGCCAGCTCCACCCGCGCGAGCATCGAGGTGACCCGCTCCTTCAGATCGTCCAGCATCGCATTGAATAAGGCGAAGGCCTCGGCCTGATACTCGCGCAGGGGGTCCTTCTGGCCGTAAGCGCGCAGCCCGATGCCCTGGCGCAGGTGATCCAGCGCATACAGATGCTCCTTCCACACCGCATCGAGCGTCTGGATCAGCAGCGACTTTTCAATGAAACGCATCAGCTCCGGGGAGATCCGCTGCGTCTTCTCCTCCATGAGCTGCGCCGCCGCCTGTTCCGTCCGTTCGCGTATCTGCGTCTCGTCGATACCTTCTTCGTGACCCCACTCCTCGACCGGCAGATCCAGGTTCAGGATGCGCCTCGCGTCATCGGCCAGTTCCTTCAGCTCCCATTGCTCGGCGAAGGCCTTCTCCGGCACGCGTTGAGCAACCATCGCCGTGATGATCTCGCCCCGCATATCCGCCACGGTTTCGGAGACATCGGTCGCTCTCATAAATTCCTTGCGCTGGGCATAAACCTCCTTGCGCTGGTCGTTCATCACGTCATCGTATTTCAGCACATTCTTGCGGGTATCGAAGTTGCGTGCCTCCACCTTCTTCTGCGCCTTTTCCAGGGCCTTGTTGATCCATGGGTGAACGATGGCCTCGCCGGGCTTTAGTCCAAGCCGCTGCAGCATTCCGCCCATCCGGTCGGAGCCGAAGATGCGCATAAGGTCGTCTTCGAGCGAAAGAAAAAAACGGGAGCGTCCAGGATCGCCCTGTCTGCCGGATCGCCCACGAAGCTGGTTGTCGATGCGCCGGCTTTCATGCCGCTCCGTCCCGATGACAAACAATCCGCCGGCCGCTTTCACCTGCTCATGTGCCGCCGCAATCTCGTCACGAATCGCCGCCTCGCGCGTGGCACGCAGCCCAGGATCCTCGATGTCAGCCAACTCGTTCTTCAGCCGCATCTCCAGGTTACCGCCCAGCTTGATATCGGTGCCGCGTCCGGCCATATTGGTTGCTATTGTTACTGCCCCGGGGGAGCCGGCCTGAGCAACGATCTCTGCCTCCTGCTCGTGGAAACGGGCATTCAGCACGGCGTGCGGCACTTTCTTCTTCTTGAGAATTTCCGACAGGTGTTCGCTCTTTTCGATAGAAACGGTACCGACCAGCATCGGCTGGCCGGTTTTGCGCGCATCCTGAATAAGGCTCGCCACCGCCTCCCACTTCTCATCGGCGCTACGATAGACCTCGTCGTCTTCGTCTTTTCGTGCAACCGCAACATTGGTGGGAATCTCGACCACATCGAGCTTGTAGATTTCGGCGAACTCGTCGGCCTCGGTTGCCGCCGTGCCGGTCATACCGGCCAGCTTCGGATACAGGCGGAAGTAGTTCTGGAAGGTGATTGAGGCAAGCGTCTGATTCTCCGCCTGGACCTCGACATGCTCCTTGGCCTCCAGGGCCTGATGCAGCCCGTCCGAGTACCGGCGACCTTCCATCATGCGGCCGGTGAACTCATCGATGATGACGACCTTGCCCTGCCGGACGATGTAATCAACATCGCGGGCAAACAGCGCATGCGCCCGTAGGCTCTGCTGCACGTGGTGCACGACCGAGACGTTGAAGATGTCGTAAAGATTACCCTCGGTCAGCACCCCGGCTTCCCGCAGCATGTCCTCCACCTGCTCCGAGCCGGGCTCGGTCAACGATACGGTGCGGAATTTCTCGTCCTTGTCGTAAGTCTCGGGGTCCTTCACCAACTCCTTCACTACCTCGTCCACGCGGCGATACAGTTCCGAGCTGTCCTCGGCCGGGCCTGAGATGATCAGCGGCGTGCGTGCCTCGTCGATCAGGATGGAGTCCACCTCATCGACGATGCCAAAGGTAAAGTCCCGCTGGACCATGTCCTCCAGCCGGTACTTCATATTGTCACGCAGATAGTCAAACCCGAACTCGTTGTTCGTGCCGTAGGTGATGTCCGCGGCGTAGGATTTGCGGCGCCGCTCGTCATCCAGCCCGTGAACGATCACACCGACGGTCATGCCCAGGAAACGATAGATCTGGCCCATCCAGTCAGCGTCGCGGCGAGCCAGGTAATCGTTCACCGTGACGACATGGACGCCCTTGCCGGCAAGCGCATTGAGATAGACCGGCAGCGTGGCTACGAGCGTCTTGCCCTCGCCGGTTTTCATTTCGGCAATCCGCCCGTCATGCAGCACCATGCCGCCGATCATCTGCACATCGAAATGTCGTTGGCCAAGCGTGCGCACGGAGGCCTCACGCACCACCGCAAACGCCTCTGGGAGAATCTCATCGAGCGTGGCTCCCTGAGACAACTTCTCTCGAAATTCGGCGGTTTTTGCCCGCAAGGCCTCGTCGGAGAGGATCTGAATCGCCGGTTCCAGGGCATTGATCTGCGGCACGCGCCGGCGGTACGCCTTGAGCATGCGTTCGTTGGCGGTACCGAGGACGGCGCGTGCAAGAGCGGCGAGCATTCAGACCTTTCCGGGCGGAGGAGCCGGGCGCATAGTGCGGAGACGGCGGAGATAGGACCCCATCGGGTCAGGGTCAACGCAAACAAGGCATGGCCGGGATATTGCAGGAGCTTCGCTTGAGGTCCGGCCTGCCTTCCGTCATAAGCCCGTAGCCTGCCTTCAGGAGTTGTGATGAGATTTTGCCTTGGCGGCCGAGCCCGCCTGATCGCCGCGCTGGTTGCGGCGGCCCTGCCAACCATGGCGTTGGCACAGGGCGCTCCCCAGCCTTCTACCCCGGGGGGTGATCCGGTGGTGGCGACCGTGAACGGCCAGCCGATCCATTTGAGCGAGGTGCAGGTTGCGGCGGAGAGCCTGCCGCCGAATGTGCGCGCCCTGCCGCCGGAAACGCTTTATCCGAAACTGATTGATTCGATGGTGAGCGAGCGGGCGCTCGCCATTGCCGCCCGGAAGGCCGGCTTGGACAAGGACACGGGGGTCCAGCGGCAGATTGAAGCGGCAACCGACCAGGTACTGGATAATGCCGTATTGAAGAAGGACGTGCTGCCGACTGTAACGGATGCCGCGGTGCGCGCGCGCTATGACTCTCAGATCGCTAATAAGGCGGCCCAGGAGGAGGTGCATGCTAAGCATATCCTGGTCCCCACAGAGGACCAGGCGAAGGAGATCATCAGCCAGTTGGAGAAGGGCGCCGATTTCGCCACTCTTGCCAAAAAGTACAGCAAGGATCCCGGCTCGGCGGATGGTGGGGACCTGGGTTTCTTCAAAAAGGACGACATGGTGCCGGCGTTTGCCGATGCCGCTTTTGCGCTGAAGCCCGGCGAGTTCACCAAGACGCCGGTGCATACCCAGTTTGGCTGGCATGTGATCCTGGTCGTAGAACGCCGCCAGGCTCCGCCGCCAAACTTCGAGCAGGCGGCGGACCAGATCCGGCAGGAGATGCTGAAGGAGGCAGTCCAAAAGGAAGTGGCGAAGGCACGAGCTGATGCGGACGTGAAGGTGTTCAACCTCAATGGTTCGCCGGCCCGCGCCACGGACAACGCGGTTCCCCCCACGCCGAAGCAGTAGCCCGGCCAGGTTACGTCAGCGCGGCAAGCGCCAGGGCTGTGCCGGCTTGGCATGGCTCGATAACGGGCACGCCGCAGGCCTCACTCACCGTTGGCTTGTGGTGGGCCATGCCCGTGCAGCCAAAAATGACGGTCTCGGCCCCCGCCTGAACGCACAGGCGGGCAGCCTCGATCAGCCGCGTACGACCGGCTTGTGGATCAAGCAGCGTATCCATCGAGACATTGAGCGCTATTTCGGCGGCGAGCCGGCGTTCGAGCCCCATCGCCTGCAGCGCAGCGAGATGACGAGCCTTCGAGGCCTCCACGATGGCGAGCACGCCAAACCGCTCGGCGCGGGCGACGGCGGCGGCAACCGCGGCCCGGAACACGCCTAATACCGGGCGCCTTGTGGTCGCTCGCGCGGCCTCGATGGCGGGGTCCGATGCACAGGCGATGACGTAGGCATCCGCGTCCTGCTGCTCGATGCAACTGCAGATCGGTTCCGCCGCCGCGTGCCAGTCTCGCCACGAGTAGATCGCCGGAGGGCCGTCGGGCAGCGACACGACATCAATCGAGGCTCCGCCAGGAAGACGGAACGGCTCAAGCGCCGCACTGATGCCGACCCCGCACGCGGCGGAACTGTTCGGGTTGATGACGAGGATCCGGCTCATTCGTCGCACTGGCCTCAACAGACGGTTTCTGATTTTGTGGTGATGGTCCAACCGGAGTCGAGTCCTTCATGGCTGTTATCATCACAGTCGCCCAGCAGAAGGGCGGCACGGGCAAGACCACGCTTGCCGCAAATATCGCCGCGGCACTGGGCTCCGACCGCCTGGTGGCGGTGCTGGATATCGATCCGCAGAAGACCCTTGCCCGCTGGTTCAGCCTTCGCGGTGATCGCAAGCCGCACCTGACCTTCTCCGATGTTTCCGGCTGGCGCCTGGGCCGTGAGCTCGATCGGCTGCGGAGCAGCCATGATCTCGTGTTGATCGACAGCCCGCCGCAGATCGACACGGATGTTCGAATCGCCATCCGCGCCGCCGACCTGGTGCTTGTGCCGGTGCAGCCTAGCCCGCCCGATCTATGGGCAGCCGAGGGCACACTGAAGCTGGCGGAAGCGGAGCGACGCCCCGCGCGGCTGATACTGAACCGGGTCCCCGGCGCGTCGCGTCTGCGAACCGCAGTGGAATCGGAGATCGCGGCCCGCGGTTTGCCGCTGATGCGCGCGACCCTGGGCAACCGCACCGGGTTCGCTCTGGCCTTTGCCGCCGGGCTTGGAGTAACCGAGGCGGCCCCGCGCTCAACCGCCACGATGGAGCTGCGGAGTCTCGTTTCGGAACTCCAGGAGCTGACCTGATGACGAACCTTCCGCGGCCATGGGACTGGGTTCTCGCCATTCACCTGCTCTGCGCCGTGGTCTGGGTCGGTGGCATGTTCTTTGCGGTCGCCGTCGTGCGCCCGAGCGTGGCCGCGCTGGAGCCAGCCCAGCGTGTGGCGCTGCACAACCGGATTTTCCGGCGGTTTTTTCTGGTGGTCTGGCACGCGATGCCAATCCAGTTGCTGACCGGATACGTGATGATCGTGGGCGTCTTCCACGGGTTTGCGGCGCTGCCCTGGAACGTGAATACGATGCAGGGGCTGGGGCTGCTGATGGCGGCAATCTTCCTGTGGGTCGTTTTCGGACCCTACCGGCGGTTCCGTGCGGCGATCAGCACGGCGCGCGCGGCCGAGGCGGCTGAACGCATTCGCAAGCTGATTGTGGCAAATCTTGTTCTGGGAGTGATTACAATTGTGATTGCCGCCCTGCATTTCTGATTCGGCCGTTTTGGAAGCCGGTTGGCATAATGTACCCAACGTCCTTCGGAAGGCTGCCAAGATGAACCGCAGCGGCTATCGTGCTCCGGCTGCTCCATCGGACCCGGAGACCCCATGTTGCGCTTGTTGGTTCCCATCCTCGCCACCATCCTCGGCCTGCTACCACCCGCGCTGGCCCAGACGCCGCCAGGCTTTCCCGCGCCGATGCCGCATCCATTGAAAGAGCTGCGGGTCATCGTATTCGCCGGCGGGTTCAACCTGCCGCTATGGGTTGCCGACCGGAACGGTTACTTCGCCCGGCAGGGACTGCAGGTGCGGCTGACCAACACGCCCGGCTCGATCTATCAGCTTACAAACCTGATCGCCGGCAACTATGATATCGGCATGGCGGCGATCGATAACGTTATCGCCTATGACGAAGGCCAGGGCGAGGCGCCGGTTCCCCCTAACCCCAATCTGGTCGCCGTCCTTGGGTCGGATGACGCGTTCCTGTCACTGCTCACGCAAGCCAATGATACCAGTTTCACCGATCTGCGCGGGAAGACGTTGACGGTGGACGCGATGACCACCGGCTTCGCTTTCGTGCTTGAGGAATTGCTGGAGAAGAGCGGCATCGCACCGGATCAGGTGAAATTTGTACCCGAAGGCGGCGCGGCAGATCGCTTCGTAGACCTGCTGCACGACAGGCAGCACGCCGGCACAATCGAAATGACACCGTTCGATCTGCTTGGCGAAGAACATGGGCTGCACGTACTCGTGCGCGAAGCGGATGCGCTCGGACCGTATCAGGGCATAGTGGCGGCGGTGCGCCGGAGTTGGGCCGAGCAGCATCGGCCGTACGTGATCGGTTTTACCCGTGCTTACAAGGAAGCGATCGACTGGCTGTACGATCCCGCCAACCGCAAGATCGCCGAAGCGGTTCTGGTCGCGCACATTCCGTCGATGACATTCGAACTTGCGCAGAAGACCTGCGATATCTTGCTCGCTCCCAGGAACGGGTTTTTCCGCGATGTCACGCCTTCTATTCCTGGTATTCGCACTGTGCTGGCATTGCGGACCAAATACGGACAGCCGCACAAGGAAGTGACCGATCCGATGAAATATATCGATCTGTCATATCTTGAAGAGGCGCTGAAGCACTAATAGCTGCTGCCCTTGGCGAACACCAGGCGTGTCCAGCTTACGCCCGGACGGCCGAGAGCGCATCCGCGTCATCATACTGCAGCACGAGTTTCAGGTTCGCTGCACATGCAAGGCCTATCGTCTCGTCCGCCGTCACCTCGAACATTCGCCGGCCTGGCGGAACCGGCCCGTGGCGAAGCGACAGCATCAGCATTCCGCCGCTCCGCAATAGGCTGGCGACGCGCGGCATAGCTCTTTGGCGCTGCGCCTTGTCCAAATGCATCCACACCGCCGTCAGCATCACCACGTCGAAGCTGCCGTGCAGCCGCATGGTCGCAAGATCCGGCAAACTGTCGTCCACCCACTCGATCGATGCGGTATGCAGCGCCTGGGCGCGAAGGCGCAGTTCGGCAATCGGCTCAACCGCCGTCACCCGATGGCCCAACGCCGCAAATCCGGCCGCATCGCGTCCGGTTCCCGCCCCGACATCCAAAATCCGGCTCGGAGGAGGCGGGACAAGACGCAGGATATTACGGTGAACCTCGGCGAAGGATATGCTTTCATATTGCCGTATTAGCATTTCAGCCTGCTCGGCATAACCTTCCGTCCCGCTCGGCCGAGACATGCTCATTCAGCCTCTCCCTGGGCTTCCAGCGCGTACTCCGCCTCCGCCGTATAGACCGCCTGCTCCTTCCCAAGCTGTGAACTGAACAGCGTGAAATGCCGCAAGATAACAGCGGGAGCACGAAACAGATTGTTTGCCTGCACGAAATCCAGCGAGCTTCGCTTCCGGCACATTATCCAGGCGCGCCAACGTGACATGGGGTGAAAATCGCCGCCGCTCCGGCTCCAGACCGGCGCGTTGCAATGCCGTTTCGATTTTCGCCCGCAGGCGCCACAGTTGCTCGGATCGCTCGACGCCGACCCACAAAGTGGTTGCGCGGTCGCTTTTGCTGAACGTTCCCAACCCGGCCATTGTCAGCGCAAATTCCCGCGCCCGCAGCTCGGAAAGCGCAGAGTCAATTTCTTCCGCGCGCCAGGCCGGCGTCTCACCAATGAAGCGCAAGGTCAGATGGTAATTCTCGGCCGGCAGCCAACGTGCGCCGGGAATGCCGCGCGCCGCAAGCCCAGCGAGCAGGCTGCGGATGTCCCGGGGGAGTTCGAGGCCAACGAACAACCTCATCCCCGTTTCACCTTCGCCAGCAGCTTCTCGACAAAAGGCATGATCAGCGCCACTTCCTTCTTCACGCCCGCGGCATTCGGATGCAGGCCGTCCGGCTGGATCAACGCCGGATCTTCCGCGACACCGTCCATGAAAAAGGGTTCGTAAACCACATCCGGACGCTTGCCGAGAGAATCGAACACGGCACGGAATTGCCGTTGGTACTCCGGCCCCATATTGGGCGGCGCATACATGCCGGCGAGCAGAACAGGGACATGGCGCGCAGCCAGCTTGTCCAGTATCGTGCTCAGGTTCGTCTTCATGGTGCCCGGAGAAACGCCGCGAAGCCCGTCATTGGCGCCCAGCTCGACGATCGCCGCATCAGCCCCATCCGCCAGCGCCCAATCCAGCCGCGCGAGACCGCCCGCGCTGGTATCACCTGAAACGGCGCCATCAATGATCTGCACGTCGTATCCGCCGGCCTTCAGCGCCGTCCCAAGCTGCGCCTCAAAGCCCGCGTCCTGTGGCAATCCGTAACCCGCCGCGAGCGAGTCCCCTAGCACGAACAGCCTTACCGGGGCTGGAGCGGTTCCCAGCATCAGCACTAGCCCGAAGCCGAATGCCACCTTGCCGATGCTGGTCCCCAGGGCGGCCATTCCTCCTCCTAGCGCATGTGATCACCCCGACGCGGATGCACTCCCGTCATATACCGCCGCCAGAGCAGGGCAACATTGCCCGCTTCCAAGCCGGCGTCGACGCGGCCATATCCGTGCCGATGGATTTGATGCCGCCGTTCCCGGATCCCGCCAAACCGCTGGTCAGCGTGCGGGATCTTCACCTGACCGCTCCGTCGGCCGTCGGACCGGTTCATATCCTGCGAGGCGTCGATCTGGAGATCGCCCGGGGAGAGACTGTGGGCCTGGTCGGGCCATCCGGTTCGGGGAAGACCAGCCTCGTGATGCTGCTTGCCGGGCTGGAAGGCGCCACCTCCGGCAGCATCCGCTTCACCGGGCGAGAGATGACCGGGCTCGATGAGGATACCCTTGCCCGCTGGCGCCGCGCCAATCTGGGCATCGTGTTCCAGGCCTTTCACCTGATCCCAACCATGACCGCAATCGAAAACGTTGCGATCCCGCTTGAACTCGCGAGGCGCCGTGATGCCATCTCGCGTGCTGCCGATGCCCTGCGAGCGGTCGGATTGGCCGAACGGCTCACTCACCTTCCCGGCCAGCTTTCCGGAGGCGAGCAGCAGCGCGTCGCCATAGCGCGCGCCTTTGCACCGGAACCAGCGCTGCTACTGGCCGACGAGCCGACAGGAAATCTGGATCAGGAAACCGGGCGCGCCGTAATGGACCTGCTCTTTCGGCGTGCCGCCGAGACGGGGTGCTCGCTCCTTCTCATCACGCACGACCCGGTCCTCGCCGCGCGCTGCAACCGGCTGATCCACATGGCGGATGGGCGCATTCGCGCGCGCACGCCCGCATGATACTCGCCCTTCGACTCGCCCGGCGAGAGCTGCGCGCTGGTGTGCGCGGGCTGCGGATCGTCGTGGCCTGCCTAGCGCTCGGGGTGGCGGCAATCGCCGGGGTCGGCAGTTTGCGGGCCTCCATCGACGCGGGGCTGGCAGCCAACGGCCGCACCATTCTCGGCGGCGATCTGGAGATCGGCACCGGTGCGCAACCGCCCCCGCCGGCGCTGCTTGCCTGGCTCCAGGGGCGTGGCGCGACCGTATCCCTGCAAACCGAGATGCGATCGCTTCTGGTCGCGCCTTCCGGCGAACGGCAACTGGTGGATCTTCGAGCGGTGGATGCCAGATGGCCGCTCGTCGGCGCGCCAGCGCTTCAACCCGAGGAATCGATCGACCGCGCCCTCGCCAGGTGGGACGGGCGCCCCGGGCTGATCGCCGACCCGGTCGTGCTGGACCGGCTGAACCTCAAGCCGGGCGATCTGGCCAAACTGGGCAACCAGACCTTCACCATCACTGCCCGCCTGATCTCCGCGCCGGATCGCGTATCCGGCGCGGTGATCCTGGGTGCGCCGGCTATGATCAGCCTGGACGACCTGCCCCCCACGGGCCTCGACGTGCCGGGGGCGCTTGTCAGTCACGCTGTCCGCGTGGTCAGTCCTGACCCGGGATTGCCCGCCCAGGTGGCCGCAGCGTTCCCTAACCAGGGCTGGCGGATTCGGACACCGAAGGACGCGGCTGGCGGGATTGCTCGCTTCGTCGACCAGACCGCGTTGTTCCTGACGCTCGTCGGATTTACTGCGCTGCTGATCGGCGGGATCGGAGTGGCGAACGGGGTTCGCGCCTGGCTCACTGCGCGCGCCCAGACGATCGCTATTCTGCGTTGCCTCGGGGCCGCGCCTCGCCTGATGTTGGCAGTCTGCCTGATCCAGGTCATGGCGCTCGCCGGAGCAGGTGTAGTGATCGGAGTCGGGTTCGGGGCTGGTATCGCGCTGCTAGCCGCTGACTGGCTGGCGAAGCGTACTACCTGTGCCGCCCATAGGCGGCCTTTACGGAGGGCCGTTGGCGCTTGCCGCGGCTTACGGTCTGCTGATCGCCGCGTGCTTCGCCCTTTGGCCACTTGGGCGGGCCGCCAGAATGCCCGGAGGATCGCTGTTCCGCGATGCGGTCGTGCCGGAACAGGGCTGGCCCGGTGTGGGGATCGCAGCGGCAACGGCGGTACTTGGCGCTGCGCTTGCCGGCCTTGCAGTCGCCGGTGCCGATCACTGGTTCTCCCTGTGGTTCTGCGCCGCCGCAATCATCACGCTGATTGTCTATCGCCTGGGCGGCAGCGCTCTGATGCGGTTTGTCGGGTCTTTGCCCCGCCCATCGGCTCCAGGCCCCCGCCTGGGCTTCAGCAATATCCACAGGCCCGGTGCACCCACCGCATTGATGCTGGTTTCGATCGGGCTTGGCCTTTCGACGCTAGCCTGCGTGGCATTGATCCAGGCGAACCTCCGCCAGGAGGTCATGCGCGAGATGCCGCGCAACGCTCCGAGCTTCTATTTCGTCGATATCCAGCCGAATCAGCTGGAGCGGTTTGACCAGATCGTGCGCTCCACCCCTGACGTGCATGGGCTGGAAGAGGTGCCAAGTCTGCGGGCCCGCATCGTGGCGGTGAACGGGATTCCTGCTGATCAGGTGAAGGCGGCGCCGGACGCCCGCTGGGCCCTGCGAGGAGATCGCGGCTTGACCTACGCCGCGACGCTCCCGCCCGGAACGCGCCTGGTGGCGGGAGAATGGTGGCCCGCCGATTATGCCGGAAAGCCGCTCGTTTCCGTCGATGCCCATCTGGCGCGGGGGTGGGGTCTCGATGTGGGGGGCACCATCCGGGTCAACGTGCTGGGGCGCGACCTAGATCTGACCGTGGCCAGCCTGCGTGACGTGGCGTGGCGCCGGCTGAGATTGAATTTCGTGCTGATTGCCAGTCCCGGCATCCTCGAAGCGGCGCCGCACACCGAAATCGCCACCGTCATGGTCCCGCGTCTGGAGCAGGGTGGCCTGCTCCGGCGGGTTTCGGATGCGCTGCCGAACGTCACCGGGATCGCAGTTCAAAGCGTGTTGGATGACATCGCCGCCTTGCTTCAGGAACTTGCCGCGGCATTAGGCGCCGCAGGCCTGCTCACCCTGGTAGCCGGAGGCTTGGTGCTGATCGGCGCCGTCGCGGCGGGCCAGCGGCGCCGTACGCGGGAAGCCGTCATCCTGAAGACGCTGGGCGCGACCCGGGCGCAGATACGCAGCGCCTGGATGGTGGAGTTCGGCATCCTGGGCATGACCGCCGGCATTCTGGCGGCCATCGTCGGCTCGGTAGCGAGCTGGGCCATTATGCGCTATGTCATGGATGCTAGGTGGACCTTCATGCCCGGCAATTTGGCGGGAACGCTCATCAGCGCCCTCGCTTTGATGCTGGTCTTCGGCTATGCTGGCACGGCAGTGGCGCTGCGGGCCAAGGCAGCGTCCTGGCTGAGGAATGAATAAGAAGCAGTAACCCAATACCGGGTGCAACCGATGGTGCTTGAAGAGTTCTGGCTGGTCGCCAATGTTGCGTACACGGGGACATCACCCGCCTGAGAGGAACTGGACAAGCAATGGCCTATAGTCCCGACTACCGGACTTACCCCGGCGCTCGCAGTGCCACCGCCGCGTCCGCGGCGCTGGATGCGGGCCTGCGGGCATACATGCTGCGCGTGTACAACTGGATGGCATCCGGTCTGCTGTTGACCGGGATCATTGCGTATATCATCGCGAACACGTCGTTGATGAATGCGTTCTATCCCGTCGTGAACACGGCGTACGGTCCGCAGATGCATCCGACGCCTCTGGCGATGCTGAGCATCTTCGCTCCCCTCGCCTTCGTGCTCGTGCTGAGTTTTGGGGTGAACCGACTATCCCGTCAGATGGCACAGACCCTGTATTGGCTGTTCTGCGCCGCGATGGGCCTCAGCCTGACCAGCATCTTCGTCGTCTATACCGGCAGTTCGATCGCGCGCGTGTTCTTCATCACGGCCGCCACATTCGCGGCCATGAGCATTTACGGCTACACGACTCGCGCGGACCTGAGCCGCTGGGGCAGCTTCCTGATGATGGGGCTGATCGGCGTGATCATCGCGAGCGTGGTGAACATCTTCATCCGCTCGACCGAAGTGCAGTTTCTGGTGAGTGTGGTGGGCGTGCTGGTATTTGTCGGACTGACGGCCTACGACACGCAGCGGATCAAGACGACCTACATCAGCTATGCATACGCAGACGGCACGGAGCAGGCTGCGAAGCGCAGTGTGTTCGATGCGCTGAGCCTGTATCTGAACTTCATCAACCTGTTCATGTTGCTGCTGCAGATTATGGGCAATCGCAACAGCAACTGACGGAACTTCCGCGGAAGGATTGGAAGAGCCGGGCTAAAATGCCCGGCTTTTTCGTATGAGACATCCGGCTGCATGACGCGCACCCTGATCGGCCGCACCGTGCGGCGCCTGCGCTCCGATCGCGGGCTGAGCCAGCAATCGCTTGCTGCCCAGCTTGGCATTTCGGCAAGTTATCTGAACCTGATCGAGCATGACCAGCGGGCGGTTACGGCTTCACTGCTGATCAAGCTCGGGGAACGGCTCGGGGTGGAGTTGGCAGAGCTCTCCGGGCGCGAGGAGCGGCAGTTAGAGGCTGGCCTGCGGGAGGCCTTCTCTGACCCGCTGCTGGGAAGCGAGGCGGTGCCCGAGGCCGAGATGGGTCACATCGCGGCAGAGGCGCCCAATGCTGCGCGGGCCATTCTTGCGCTTTATCGCGCCTGGCGCGTGGCACGCGAGGATGCCGGCGGGATCGCGCTACCCTCCGGCCGGCGGATTCTCCTTCCGAATGAGGAGGCGCGCGATTTCTTCAATGACGCCGGAAATCACTTCCCCGCATTGGAGGCAGCGGCCGAACGGATCGGAGCGGAACTGGCCGCACCACCGCACGAGATGAACCACGCGATCGCAGAGCGGCTGCGCGGGCGCCATGGGATTACCGTTACCGTCGGACCCTTGGCGGGCGCGCTGCGACGATATGATCCGGCAGCGCGCACCCTGATGCTGGCCGAGGCGCTGCCGCGCGAGAGCCGGGGATTCCAGATGGCGTTTCAACTCGCCTTGCTCGAAGCGCGCGAGGCGATCGAGGTTGGGGTGAAGCATGCGGCACCGTCCTCGGTTGAGGCGGGGATGCTGATCCGCATCGGGCTGTTGAATTACCTCGCTGCCGCTGTGCTGATGCCCTACGGATTGTTCCTGGGTGCGGCGCAGGAACTGCGGCACGACGTCGAAGCCTTGGCGGCGCGGTTCGGGGTTTCGTACCAGCAGGGGTGCCAGCGGCTGTCGTCCTTGCAGCGGCCCGGAGCGCGGGGGGTGCCGTTCTTTTTCCTGCGTGTGGACCCGGCAGGGAATGTATCGAAGCGGTTTTCGGCGGCGGGTTTTCCCTTCGCCCGGTATGGCGGATCCTGCCCGCGCTGGGTGGTACACAGCGCCTTCGCGCGGCCCAACGAAGTGCAGGTGCAAATAGCGGAGCTTCCCGATGGCGCGGCTTTCCTGTGCTTCGCCCGCACGGTCAGCGGTCCGGCGCTTCGGTTCGGCGAACCGCGCCCAACCTACGTTGTGGCTATGGGTTGCGCAGCCGGATCCGCGGGTGAGGTGGTGTATGCGGATGGGCTCGATATCGCGCACGCGCGCATAGGGATCGGCCTCTCTTGTCGCCTGTGCGACCGGCCGGATTGCCGCAGCCGAGCTTTCCCGCCCCTGGAGCACCGATTGGCGCTGGACCCGCTACTGACCGGTGTCAGCCCGTGGCGGTTCGAGAAGCGAGGCGGGTGAATTCAGGCCGATTGTCGCATGGCCATCGTGACACCGAAGAAATACTGTGACGGATGCATGATGTAGCCGAGCACCGATTTGTGCCAAAAGGTGAACAACGTGCACCAAAGAGGCTGCGCCACGGGCCCATCCTCGTGCATCATCTCTTCAAGCTTGCCGATCACCTCGCGCCTTTTGGCAATATCGATGGTGCCATCCGCCTCATCGAGAAGCCGGTCGAACTCAGGATTGGAATAGCCCGTTTCGTTCCAAGGTACGCCAGAACGGTAGGCGAGGTCGAGAATCATCAGCCCCAGCGGACGATGACTCCAGATGGTGCAGCCGAACGGTACTTTGGTCCAATTTTCCCAATACTCAGCGCCCGGCACCACATTGAGCTTCACATTTACACCGATATCCTTCCATTGTTCGGCAGCAGCCTCGGATTCGCTTACGCATCCAGCTAGTGTCGTTGGGGACGTGAAGTACTGTCTGGAAACCGTTCGGGTAGCCGGCCTCGGCGAGCAGTTTCCTGGCCGCGGCGACGTCGCGGCCCATTGGCGGGATCGGCTTATAGTCGGGCTGCACAGGTGCCACATGCGTATGGTCGCCTGGCAATCCGATCCCGCGTAGCGCGATTTCCATGACTGCTTTGGTGTCGAGCCCCAGCCGCATCGCCTTGCGTACGCGCGGATCATCGAACGGCTTCTGCGTCACCTTGAACCGCAGAACAGCAGTTTGCGCTGTGGGGACCGAGTAGAACTTCAGATCCGGCATCTGCTTCAGCGCATCATATTGGACGGTATCCGCAATGATCTGCCCGTGAATCTGACCGGATGCCATTGCCGCGATCGGAGCCGAGGTATCGTCCCCCATGTCGATAAACTCGATCGTATCCACATACGGTCCACCGCCGAGGATGCCGCCCCAGTAATCCTTGCGCGCCTTCACCGTCGCTTGCTTGCCGACAGCGGTGGAGACCAGTTCGAACGGACCGGTGCCCTGCGAACCGGGCACGAACACGCCCTTGTCGCCCGGATACAGCATCAGGGCGGGGTAGTGATAAAGATGTTCCGGCACGGAAATCTGTGGCGCTTTCAGGTTGAGCCGCACGGTATGCGAATTGACCTTTTCGATTGCGTTCGCGTCCCAAAGCTTTGTGGTGGATTTCGGCTTGCCCTTCGCATCCGTTCCGGCCGGAACCTCCGTCAGGAGATAGCCCTTCACCAGACCCACAAAGGAAGAGCCGACGGCGGGATCAAGCAGATGGTTCAGGTTCCATACAACCTCATCCGCCGTGAAATCCTCGCCGTTGTGCCACTTCACGTTCTTCCGGACGCGCAGGGTCCAGGTTTTCAGGTCCTCGCTGACGTCCCAGCCTTCCAACAGATAGGGATGGGTAATATTTTTCTCGTCAGTCAGTGTGAGATATTCCACAACCTGACTCGCGATGACCGCGCCCCAGGAATAGGCGTGCGGGTTTGTCAGATCGCGCACCCGGTATTGCAAACGCAGCGTGCCGCCGCGCGGCATGTCGGCGCCGGCGGCTGGAAGCACCGGTTTCTCGCCGACAAGCCCATAAGCTACCGGTGCTGAAACACCCGCCAATATGGCAAAACGCAGGAACTCGCGGCGCCCAATGCGCCCGTCCACAAGCTGACGCTGCAAACCGATCAGATGTGGGTTGTCGGTATCATCCTGCATAGAAACCTCCCCTGTTCTGCCGATCATTCGCCACAGGCGCGGCATTTGCCGTCAGTCTGCCGGTGCCTCGGCATTTCTGTAAAGTCTCAAACGCCGCAGGAAAGAACAAACCCTCTCCCCAGCCGGGGAGAGGGTCGCTCGATCCCTGCGAAGAGCGGCGGAACCTACTCCGCCGCCTTGGCCGGCTCACGCTCCGGCGCAGGCAGCACGCGCTGATCCCGCCCCGCCGCAATCGCCCGGAGACGGTTCATCACGGAACCCGTGCCCGCCGGAATCAGTCGCCCGACGATCACGTTTTCCTTTAGACCCATCAGATTATCTGTTTTGCCGGCCGTCGCTGCCTCAGTCAGCACGCGCGTCGTCTCCTGGAACGAAGCGGCGCTGATAAAGCTGTTGGTCTGCAGGCTCGCCTTGGTAATCCCCTGCAGCACCGGCATCACCACCGCCGGACGTTCGTCCTTGCCCAGCTTCGCCATTTCCCGCTCGAACTCCATCCGGTCCACCTGCTCGCCAACCAGGAAGGTCGTGTCTCCCGCATCGAGAATCTCAACCTTCTGCAGCATCTGCCGAACGATGACCTCAATGTGCTTGTCGTTGATCTTCACGCCCTGCAGCCGATAGACCTCCTGAATTTCGTTGACGAGGTACTCGGACAAAGCCTCCACGCCAAGCACCTTCAGGATGTCATGCGGCACGCGCGGACCATCGACCAGCGGATCGCCGCGGCGCACGAAATCGCCTTCCTGCACCGAAACGTGCTTGCCCTTCGGGATCAGATACTCGGTCTCCTCGCTGGTCTCGTCATTCTTGACGATGACCCGGCGCTTGGCCTTGTAGTCCTTCCCAAACTCCACGCGTCCGTCGTTTTCCGCGATTACGGCATGATCCTTGGGCCGCCGTGCTTCGAATAGTTCGGCGACACGCGGCAGACCCCCGGTGATGTCGCGGGTCTTGCTGCCCTCGCGCGGGATGCGCGCCAGCACATCGCCCGCTGCCACTTGAGCGCCATTCTCCACACTCAGAATGGAGTCCGGCGCCAGGAAGTAGCGTGCATCGGTGCCATTCGACAGCCGCACCACTTCACCCCGCTCATCCTTAAGCTGCAAGCGCGGGCGCAGATCGACCGTCTTCGAGCCCTGCTTGTAATCAACAATCACTTTCGTGGTCAGCCCGGTGACGTCGTCCATGCGCTCGACCAGGGTGATGCCCTCGATGAGATCGAGATACTCCACCTTGCCCGTCTGCTCCGTGATGATCGGCAGCGTGTACGGATCCCATTCCGCAAGCTTCTGCCCGCGGCTGACCTGTGCGTTGTCGTCCACCAGCAAACGAGCACCGTACGGCACGCGGAACCGCGCGCGCTCGCGCTGCTTGTCATCCTGAAGCACGAGTTCGCAGTTACGCGACATCACCACCGGAACGCCCTGGCTGTTCAGCACCACGTTGCGGTTCTTCACCACAACCACGCCTTCATGGCTCGCTTCAACCGAGGACTGCTCTGCGCCACGCTGCGCCGCGCCGCCGATGTGGAAGGTCCGCATCGTCAGCTGCGTGCCGGGTTCGCCGATTGACTGCGCGGCGATCACCCCCACCGCCTCGCCGATATTCACCGGCGTGCCGCGGGCGAGATCGCGACCGTAGCAATGGCCGCAGACGCCCATCGGAGACTTCGCAAGTCAGCACAGAACGGATGCGAACCGACTCCACGCCCGCCTTCTCCACGAGATCGGCGGTTTCCTCCTCGATCAGTGTGTTGTGCGGAACCAGCAAATCGCCGCTTACCGGATCAAGGATATCCTCAGCCGCGGTCCGGCCCAGAATCCGCTCGGAAAGGCTGGAGACGACCTCGCCGCCATCCATCACCGAACGAACCGTCAAGCCGCGCTCGGTTCCGCAATCATCTTCGACAATGATGCAGTCCTGCGCCACATCGACCAGACGCCGCGTGAGGTAGCCAGAGTTCGCCGTCTTCAACGCCGTGTCGGCCAGACCCTTGCGGGCGCCGTGGGTGGAATTGAAGTATTCAAGGACAGAGAGGCCCTCCTTGAAGTTGGCGATGATCGGCTGCTCGATGATCTCGCCCGAGGGCTTCGCCATCAGCCCGCGCATGCCGGCCAACTGCCGCATCTGCGCCGGTGAACCGCGGGCGCCGGAGTGCGACATCATCCACACCGAGTTGATAGGCTTGCCGATCTCCTGCTTGCTGATCTCCTTCATCATGGCGCCGGCGACCTCGTCCGTGCAGCGTGACCAGGCGTCAACGACCTTGTTGTAGCGCTCGCCGGCCGTGATCAAACCATCCTGATACTGCTGCTCAAACTCCTTCACCTCGGCCGTGGTGCGGTGGATCAGCTCCTCCTTCTCCTCGGGGATGATCAGATCATCCTTGCCGAAGGAAATGCCCGCCTTGCAGGCCTGGCCGAAGCCGAGGCCCATCAGGCGATCGGCGAAAATGACGCACTCCTTCTGGCCACAGTGACGGTAGACCGCGTCGATGACGTCAGACACGTTCTTCTTGGTAAGCTGCTTGTTCACCAGGCTGAACGGAACATTCGGATGCTTCGGCAGGATCTGCGCAATCATCATCCGGCCGGGCGTAGTGACCACGACTTCCCGAACAAGATTGCCGTTGGCATCCACCGTTTCCCAGCGCGCCTTGATCTTGCCGTGCAGCCCGACCGTCCGAGAGAACAGCGCCTGCTCTATTTCGCCGACCGTTCCGTAAGCCGGCGCATCCTTGTCCTCAACCGCGCGGTACTCCGGTGTCTCGAGCGACAAGTAATACAGACCTAGAACGATATCCTGGCTCGGCACGATGATCGGCTTGCCGTTCGCCGGGCTGAGGATGTTGTTCGTGGACATCATCAGCACGCGGCCTTCCAACTGCGCTTCCAGCGACAGAGGCACGTGCACCGCCATCTGGTCGCCATCGAAATCCGCGTTGAAAGCGGTGCAAACCAGCGGATGCAGCTGGATCGCCTTACCTTCGATCAGCACCGGTTCGAACGCCTGTATGCCCAGGCGGTGCAGCGTCGGCGCACGGTTCAGCAGAACCGGGTGCTCACGGATCACCTCTTCCAGGATGTCCCAGACTTCGGGCCGCTCCTTCTCCACCATCCGCTTCGCGGCCTTGATGGTTGTGGCGTGCCCGTATTTCTCGAGTTTCGCGTAGATAAACGGTTTGAACAGCTCCAACGCCATCTTCTTCGGCAAGCCGCACTGGTGCAGCTTCAGCTCGGGCCCGACCACGATGACCGACCGGCCGGAGTAATCCACGCGCTTGCCGAGCAGGTTCTGGCGGAAGCGGCCTTGCTTGCCTTTAAGCATGTCGGAAAGGGATTTCAGCGGACGCTTGTTGGCGCCCGTGATCGCCCGCCCGCGCCGTCCATTGTCGAACAGCGCATCGACCGCCTCCTGCAGCATGCGCTTCTCGTTGCGCACGATGATGTCGGGCGCGCGCAGCTCAATCAGCCGCTTCAGACGATTGTTGCGGTTGATCACCCGGCGATACAGATCGTTCAGGTCCGACGTGGCGAACCGCCCGCCATCCAAGGGAACCAGAGGACGCAGCTCGGGCGGGATGACCGGCACCACGTCCATGATCATCCAACCCGGCTTGGCGCCGCTCTCGGCGAACGACTCGATCAGCTTCAGGCGCTTCACAAGCTTTTTGCGCTTGGCCTCGCTGCTGGTGTCCTTCAGCTCTGCCCGGAGATTCGTCTTCTCCGAACCGAGGTCGATCTTCGCAAGGATCTTTTTGACTGCCTCCGCGCCAATCCCCACCTCGAACTGATCGTCGCCGAACTCATCCTGCTTCGCCATCAACTGATCTTCGCTCAGCAGTTGATGCAGCTTCAGATCGGTCGTGCCGGGCTCCAGCACCACATAGCTCTCGAAATAAAGAACTTTCTCCAGCTCCTTCAACGTCATATCGACCATCAGCCCGATGCGGCTGGGCAGTGACTTCAGGAACCAGATATGCGCCACCGGTGAGGCCAGCTCGATATGGCCCATCCGCTCGCGCCGCACCTTGGCCAGCGTTACCTCGACGCCGCACTTTTCGCAGATGATGCCGCGAAACTTCATTCGCTTGTACTTGCCGCACAGACACTCGTAGTCTTTGATCGGGCCAAAGATGCGGGCGCAGAAAAGCCCATCCCGCTCCGGCTTGAACGTGCGGTAATTGATCGTCTCCGGCTTCTTGATCTCGCCATACGACCAGCTCCGGATCTGCTCGGGGGACGCGATCTGGATCTTGATCTGATCGAAAGTCATTGCCTCGCCGGTCTGGCCGAGGATCTTCATCAGTTCGTTCATGCTTAACTCACCCTCCGGGTGGTCAGTGGTCTGTGGTCAGTGATCGGTGGCAGTGATCGCATCAGCAGCCAGCGCCGTCTGACCACTGAGCTGCTGATCACCGATCGCTGCTCTACGCGGCGTGCTGGTCGAGTTCGACGTTAAGTCCCAGCGACTTCAGTTCCTTCACAAGCACGTTGAAGCTCTCCGGAATGCCTGCCTCGAAGCTGTCCTGCTCGCGCACGATCGCCTCGTAGACTTTCGTGCGCCCGGATACGTCGTCGGACTTCACCGTCAGCATCTCCTGCAAAGTATAGGCTGCGCCGTACGCCTCCAACGCCCAGACCTCCATTTCGCCGAATTGCTGGCCGCCGAACTGCGCCTTCCCGCCCAGCGGCTGCTGCGTCACCAGCGAGTACGGTCCGATCGAGCGGGCGTGGATCTTATCGTCAACTAGGTGGTGCAGTTTCAGCATATAGATGTAGCCAACAGTCACCTTCCGCTCGAACGGCTCGCCCGTCCGTCCATCGACAAGCGTTACCTGACCGGAGGTATCCAGCCCCGCTCGGGACAGCATGCCTTCGATATCCGACATGCGGGCACCGTCGAACACCGGCGTGGCGATGGGAACGCCCTTTTTCAGATTGTTCGCCAGTTCCACAAGCTGCTCGGTATCCAGGTTGGCCACCTGATCCCGGAAAATCTCCTCGCCATATACCCCGCGCAGCTTTTCCAGCAGCTCCTGACGCTGCGCTCCGGTGCGCTGATAGGCATCGACCAGCTCGCCGATCTGCCGCCCTAGTGTGGCGCAGGCCCAGCCCAGATGCGTCTCAAGGATCTGGCCTACATTCATGCGCGACGGCACGCCGAGGGGATTGAGCACCAGATCGACCGGACTTCCATCCTCCAGGAACGGCATGTCCTCGATCGGCACCACGCGGGAAACAACGCCCTTGTTCCCGTGGCGGCCGGCCATCTTGTCGCCTGGTTGCAGCTTCCGCTTCACCGCGATGAACACCTTCACCATCTTCATCACGCCCGGCGGCAGCTCGTCACCGCGTTGCAGCTTCTCGACTTTGCTGTCGAACTGCGCCTGCAGCCGTGAGACCGCGGCATCGTACTCGCGTTTCAGCGTTTCGATCTCCGCCATCACGGCATCATCCTGCACGCCGATATGGCGCCACGCCCCGCGCGGATGTTCAGCCAGCACCTCCTCCGTGATCGGCGTCCCGGACTTGATGCCCTTGAACCCGCCGGCAGCCTTGCGGCCCAGCAGCTTCTCCCGCAAACGGTTGAGGAACGACCGCTCCTGGATCGCCCGCTCGTCGTCACGGTCCTTGGCCAGCCGTTCGATCTCGGCGCGCTCGATGGCCATCGCGCGCTCGTCCTTATCGACGCCGCGCCGGCTGAACACGCGCACATCGACCACCGTCCCGGTGACACCGGGCGGCAGCTTCAGCGACGTATCACGCACATCAGATGCTTTTTCGCCGAATATGGCGCGGAGCAGCTTCTCCTCAGGCGTCATCGGGCTTTCGCCCTTCGGCGTCACCTTGCCCACCAGGATGTCGCCCGGATTTACCTCGGCCCCGATATAGACGATACCCGCCTCGTCGAGGTTCTTCAGCGCCTCCTCGCCCACATTCGGGATGTCGCGCGTGATCTCCTCCTGACCCAGCTTGGTGTCGCGGGCCATCACCTCGAATTCCTCGATATGGATGGAGGTGAACACGTCGTCCCGGGCGATCCGCTCGGAAATCAGGATCGAGTCCTCGAAGTTGTAGCCGTTCCACGGCATGAATGCGCACAGCACGTTGCGCCCGAGCGCCAGCTCGCCAAGCTCCGTCGAGGGGCCGTCGGCGATGATCTCCCCCTCGGAAACGCGGTCGCCCACCTTTACCAGCGGCCGCTGGTTGATGCAGGTGGACTGGTTGGAACGCATGAACTTGCGCAGGCGATAGATATCCACGCCCTTGGTGGTGCCGTCATCATTAGTCGCCCGCACAACGATGCGCGCGCCGTCGATCTGATCCACCACACCCGGACGCCGTGCCACGATGGTCGCACCCGAATCTCGTGCTACCGCCTGTTCCATCCCGGTGCCCACGAGCGGCGCATCGGCCTGGATCAGCGGCACCGCCTGGCGCTGCATGTTCGATCCCATCAGCGCCCGGTTCGCATCGTCGTTCTCCAGGAACGGGATCAGTGCCGCCGCCACGGAAACCAGCTGCTTGGGCGAGACGTCGATGGCCGTCACCTGGTCCGGCGGCACCAGGCGGAAATCCCCCTGTTTGCGCACCGAAACCAGGTCCTGCGTGAACCGCCCTTCCTTGTCCATTGGCGCATCGGCCTGAGCGACGACGAGCCGCTCCTCCTCCATCGCCGAAAGGTAGCGCGGCTCGCGCTGCACCTGCCCGCGCTTCACCAGCATGTACGGCGTCTCGATAAAGCCGTATTTGTTGACCTTGGCGTAGGTCGCGAGCGAGTTGATCAGGCCGATATTCGGCCCTTCCGGGGTTTCGATCGGGCAGATGCGGCCGTAATGCGTGGGATGCACGTCGCGCACCTCGAAGCCGGCGCGCTCGCGCGTCAGGCCGCCCGGACCAAGCGCCGAAAGCCGTCGCTTATGCGTCACTTCCGATAGCGGGTTGGTCTGGTCCATGAACTGCGAAAGCTGCGAGGAGCCGAAGAATTCCCGCACTGCCGCCGCGGCCGGTTTGGCGTTGATCAGGTCGTGCGGCATGACGGTGTCGATATCCACCGACCCCATCCGCTCCCGGATCGCGCGCTCCATGCGCAGCAGCCCGACGCGGTACTGGTTCTCCATCAGCTCGCCGACCGAGCGGACCCGCCGGTTGCCCAGATTGTCGATGTCGTCGATCTGGCCGCGCCCGTCCTTCAGCTCGACTAAGGTCTTGACCGTGCGGAGCAGATCCTCCTTGCGCAGGACGCGCACATTGTCCGGCACCTCGTCCATGCTGATGCCCAGCCGCATGTTCATCTTCACCCGACCTACCGCGGAGAGGTCGTAGCGGTCAGGATCGAAGAACAGTCCGCGGAACAGCCCCTCGGCGGTTTCCGGCGTTGGTGGCTCCCCCGGTCGCATCACGCGATATATGTCGATCAATGCATCATCACGATTGGCGTTCTTGTCCACCGAGAGCGTGTTGCGGATCCATGGCCCGTTCTGCTGGTCAACGGCCAGCATCGGCAGCCGCTTGATGCCCGCCTCCTCCAAGGCCGCCAGCCTTGCTTCCGCCAGCTCCTCCCCGGCTTCGGCAAAGATCTCGCCGGTCTCCAGATTAACGATGTCCTCGGCCACGAAGCGCCCGAGCAGATCGGCGCGGCCGACCAGAACTTCCTTGGTGGTTTCAGCAATCTTCCGGGCCTGCCGTGCGGTCAGCTTCGCATCGGCTTCGGCTACGACCTCGCCGGTCGCGGCATCGATCAGAGGCTCCAGCAGCTTGGCGCCGCGGAACGCGTCGGGCTCGAACGGCCGAGCCCAGCCCTTGGGGGTGTGATCGAAAATGACCTGGCTGTAGAAGCAGTTGAGTATCTCCTCGGCATCCATGCCGCGGATCTCGCCCAGCTCCACCGGTTCTCCCTTCGCTTCGCGCGCCTGGCGCAGCTGCTGCGTCGCGGTGCTCTCGAGCGCATAAAGCAAGGTGGTGACGGGCAGCTTCCGCTTCCGGTCGATCCGGACGTAAACCAGATCCTTGGAATTGAACTCGAAATCGAGCCAGGATCCACGATATGGAATGACCCGTGCAGCAAAAAGATACTTGCCAGAGGAGTGCGTCTTGCCCTTGTCGTGATCGAAGAACACGCCCGGAGAGCGATGCATCTGGCTGACGATCACCCGCTCCGTGCCGTTGATGATGAACGTGCCGTTGTCGGTCATCAGCGGCATGTCGCCCATGTAAACCGGCTGTTCCTTGATGTCGCGGATCGAGCGGGCACCGGTATCTTCATCCACATCCCAGACGATCAGGCGCAGAATCACCTTCAGCGGCGCCGCGTAGGTCAGGCCGCGCTGGATGCACTCCTCGACGTCGTATTTTGGTTCTTCCAGCTCATAATTGACGAATTCCAGGCGTCCCCGTCCGGCAAAATCGTCAATCGGGAATACCGAGCGGAACACTTCCTGCAGTCCGGTGTTTGTGCGACTGTCGGGCCGCACGTTCATCTGCAGGAACCCCTCGTAGCTGGCGCGCTGCACATCGATAAGATTCGGCATCGGGGCCACTTCGGGGATACGCCCGAAGTGGCGGCGGATTTGCGTGTGTCTGGTAACCGGCCTGGAAATCGCGTTCATCGACCATCCTGCTTGCTTCTACTGCCCCAACGGCGCAATGCTGCGCGCCACTACTTCATCTGCGGTCCCGCAGACCCAACCTCTGGCCGCGCTGCTCCGGGGCCGCCCCAGGCCGCCTCGGCTCCGCCAAAAACGAGTTTGCGGGCGGAAGCGCCTGCTTCCGCCCGTGCCGGCCTTGCGGCCCCGCCCATCACTGTCATGCGCCCTTGCCCAAGACTGGCCTGGACCAGCGGCGAAGTTGCGAGGAAGATTCCAAACCCTCTGTTACTTGACCTCCACTGCAGCACCCTGATCCTCAAGCACTTTGCGGATCTTTGCAGCCTCGTCTTTGCTGATGCCTTCCTTCACGGTCTTCGGCGCGCCCTCGACCAGGTCCTTGGCTTCCTTCAGCCCAAGCCCGGTGATGGCCCGGACTTCCTTGATCACGTTGATCTTCTTTTCGCCCACCTTGGCGAGGATCACGGTGAACTCCGTCTGCTCCTCTGCCGGAGCAGCCGCCGCGGCCGCACCAGCCGCCGGAGCAGCAGCAACCGCCACCGGTGCCGCCGCGGAGACGCCCCACTTATCCTCAAGCAGCTTGGAAAGCTCTGCCGCTTCGAGCACCGTAAGGCCGGACAGCTCGTCAACCAGTCTTTGTAGATCAGCCATTTGCGTAAGACCTCTAATTTAGACGATGTGTGGTTCCGTTCAAGGCGGTTTGACCGGGTGGCTTCATGCGGCCGGCTGCTCGGCCTTGCGGGCGAAGGCGCCGAAGACCCGCGCCAGTTGCCCGGCCGGGGCTTGGAGCGTGCCGGCGACGCGTGTGGCCGGCGTGGCAATCAGACCCGCAAGCTGGGCGCGGAGCCGACCCAGCGGCGGCAGCTCGGCCAGCGCCCTGACCCCCTCGGGGTCGAGCGACCGGGCGCCGAGTGCGCCGCCAACGACGACCAGCTTCTCGTTGGCCTTGCTGTAGTCGACGGCGGCCTTTGCAACGGCCACCGGGTCGGCCGCCCAGGCCAGCGCGATCGATCCCCTCAGCAGCGGCTTCAGCGACTCGAACTTCGTGCCGTCCAGGGCGCGCGTCGCCAGCCGGTTCTTCGCCACCCTGAAAGTGGCGCCGGCAGCCCGCATCCGGCGGCGCAGATCGGTCGCTTCGGCCACGGTCAGACCCTGATTGCGGGTCACCACGACCATCGACGTCTCGGCGAACACCTGAGCGAGCCCGGCGACGAATTCCCGCTTTTGTGTGCGGTCCATTCTACCTCCGTCTCTGTGGCCGCGGGCGTTTGAACCGCCTGGGCCGGTTGCGCTCATGGACCGCCCTGGGTTGGGCCTGGGGCGATCCGGTTCGCCTGTCCTTGTCTATCGCGCGCGGGCCCGGATCGGCGGCCCATTATCCCGGGAGGGACGTGCGGTCTTGGACAGGTTCGGGACGCCGTCCCGGTCTGGCCGGAGCGGCGTATCGCGTCAGCCTGCCAGGCTGGAGGGATCGAGCTTCAGCCCCGGCCCCATGGTGGAACTCAGTGCGGCGGATTTCAGATACGTGCCCTTGGCGCCGGCCGGTTTGGCCTTGATCACGGCATCGGCCAGGGCGCGGGCATTCTCCACCAGTTTTTCCTCGTCGAAGCTGGTCTTGCCGATGCCGGCATGGATGATCCCGGCCTTTTCGGCGCGGTATTCCACCTGGCCGCCCTTGGCCGCCTGCACTGCCCCGCGGACGTCCATGGTAACGGTGCCGAGGCGGGGGTTCGGCATGAGGCCGCGCGGGCCGAGGATTTTGCCGAGGCGGCCGACGATGCCCATCATGTCCGGGGTGGCGATGCAGCGGTCGAAATCGATGTCCCCGGCCTGGATCTTTTCGGCGAGGTCCTCGGCGCCGATGATGTCGGCGCCGGCGGCCTGGGCTTCCTCGGCCTTCGGGCCGCGGGCGAAGACGCCGACCCGGACGGATTTGCCGGTGCCGTTGGGCAGGCTGATCAGGCCGCGGACCATCTGATCGGCGTGGCGCGGGTCGATACCGAGATTCATCGACATTTCGACGGTTTCGTCGAATTTCGCCCTGGCGTTCTGCTTGATCACCCGGATCGCCTCGGGCAGGGGATAGGATTTGGAGCGGTCAACGGCCTTATAGGCCGCTTTCAGACGCTTGCCGGATTTTGCCATGGCTCAGTCCTCGATCACTGTGAGGCCCATGGAGCGGGCCGAACCAGCGAGCATGCGGATTGCGGCTTCCACGTCGGAGGCATTCATGTCCTTCATTTTCTGAGCCGCGATTTCCCGCAACTGGGTGGTGGTGACGCGGCCGACCGGGGCGCTCTTGCCGGCCGCAGTAGTGCCCTTTTCGATGCCCGCTGCCTTCTTGAGGAAATGGCTGTTGGGCGGGGTTTTGGTGATGAAGCTGTAGGTGCGGTCGGCATAGGCGGTGATGACCACCGGGATCGGCATGCCGGGCTCCATATTGGCCGTTTGCGCGTTGAAATCCTTGACGAATTGCATGATGTTGAGGCCGCGCTGGCCGAGCGCGGGGCCGACGGGCGGGGAAGGGTTCGCCTTTCCGGCCGGAATCTGCAGCTTGATGTAGCCCGCGATCTTTTTGGCCATCCCTGGCGCCTTTCCTTCGCTGCCCAAGGACCGCGGTACAAGCGAGGCCTCGCGTGTGTCTGGGGCCTCTCCCGCGTTCCGGTGAAGCGGGGGCGTTTAGGGGATTGTGGGAGGCGAGTCCAGAGGGGGTCGTGTGGGGATGATTTGGGGATGCCCAGGCGGGGGCGGTTGGGGTATTGTTGCGGTGGCGGTTGGTGGCGGTGGGCGGCGGCGTTGCGTACGAAGGGGTTGGGGGCTTGGGTTTGGTACAATCCCTGGAGCCGTCATTTCCGCGACGCCGTTTCCAGCCGGGGCCTATCGGGAGCGCACCGGCTTCATGCAGGAGTTGCGCAAAGACGGCCTCGATCTATGAAAGCCGAAACCGCCGATTATCTGGCAAAGGCCGGCGCTACGCTTGCCGACGCTGAGCAGATCGCGGCGTTACCTTGCCGCATGTGGCGGCCCGCGAAGCCTACTACTCGGCGTATCATGCCGCTGAGGCATACATCTTCGAACAGACCGGCAAGGTGGCGACCACCCATAAAGGCGTGCGTATCGAGTTCGCGCGGCTTGCGCGCCGCGAGCCACGCATTGACCGCGAGCTTACCCGCTTTCTCGCGGCCGCCTACCAGCTTAAGGCGACAGCAGACTACGGCATTGGCCCAACCGTCGCGCCCATCTCTGGCGACCAGGCGAGGGCAGCGATCACGACAGCGCGGCGCTTCATTGACATAATGAGCCAATTGCTTCCGCCTAGCGTGACACCCGCACGCGGCCCGAACGTGCAGCCTTAAAAGAGCCTGTGCTCTTGGCTTTGCGCGTTTCGAAAATCATCAAGACTTTCGGGAACTTCGGTTGACCGTTTGCCATCAATGGGTTACAAGGCCCGCAAGATATGCCCGAAAAGAACCCGCAAAACCGCCGCCTTGGCTATGCCCGCGTCAGCACCTATGGCCAGACGCTTGGTGCGCAGCTTGACCAGCTACGCGCGGCGGGATGCAGCCAGATTTACCGCGAGAAGGTGACAGGCGCGCGGGCCGACCGGCGCGAACTGTTGAAGCTGCTGAAAGCCATCGGCCCCGGCGACGTGGTGACGGTGACGCGCATCGACCGGCTGGCCCGCTCGACGTTCGACCTGTTCGCCATCGTCAAGCAGATCGTGGACGCCAAGGCGCAATTCCGGTCACTGGCGGAGCCGTGGGCCGACACCGGCACCAGCACCGGGCGGTTGATGATTGCCGTTCTTGGCGGGCTGGCGGACGTGGAGCGCGATCTAATCCGCACCCGCACGGCGGAAGGCCGCGAACGAGCCAAGGCGCGGGGCCAGCACATGGGCCGACCGCCGAAACTCACGCCGCAGCAGCAGAAGGAAGCACGGCGGCGGCGCGCAGAAGGAGCTACGCTTAAGGAACTGGCGAAAAGCTACAACGTCGGCAGGGCGACGATTTCACGATTGGCTTGACGCAGCCATCGGCGGGAGATGATCGAGTGCCAGCTATCGACCATTCTTTGACACCTGGTCACCGGCTGAACGCCCAGACTGAGGTGGACCCCGAAATCTGGACAGGTGGCTAAGAGAGACTCTCGCCCCTGGAACGGCCGCGGGCCGGGGGTGACAGATGGCGCATATTCGCGAGAAGCACAGCGTTGATTTCAAGGCGAAGGTGGCCTTGGCGGCGGTGCGCGAGGACGGCACCGTGGCGGAGCTATCAAGCCGATATGGGGTGCATGCGAGCCAGATCCATGCGTGGAAGAAGACGCTGGTCGAGGGGGTTGGTTCGCTGTTCGCCCGGGGGAAGGCAGGAACGTCGGAGGGCGCCGTGGCGGACGAGGCGCAACTGGCCAAGCTGTATGAGAAGATTGGCGAGCTGACGGTCGAGCGCGATTTTTTTCGCAAAAGGTCTGGGCCATGAACCAGATAACGCGGCTGTCGCTGATCGACAGGTCCGACGCGGACCTGTCGATCGTGGCGCAGTGCCGGCTGCTGCAGGTTGCGCGCTCGACGCTGTATGACCGGGCTGCGCCGGTGAGTGCCGATGATCTGCGACTGATGCGGTGTCTGGACGAACAGTATCTGGCGACACCGTTCTACGGATCGCGTCGCATGGTGGCGGTACTGCGCCGGTCCGGCGAAGTGGTGAACCGCAAGCGGGTGCGCCGATTGATGCGTCTGATGGGGCTTGAGGCGATTTACCAGAAGCCGAACACCAGCCGGCGTCACCCGGAACACAAGGTGTATCCTTACCTTTTGCGAGATCTCCTGATCGATCGACCCAACCAGGTGTGGTGCGCGGACATCACGTCAATCGACGATCAGAACGTGCTATGCAGCTTCGCTTCCCCGTCGCACGGGTAGCAGGATTCGTAACCGGCGGGAGTCTCTCTTAGCTCAACCCGTTTCCTGTCCAATGGATGGGGTCCACCTCAGACTATTCACCGCGACCTCTACAGACTTACGGCGATCCTCCTTTCCTATATGGCATTAGAAAATTGTAGCGACCGACTTCTCCGCTTGCGTGATCAGTTCGTTGACGACGAGCTATCCCATCTCATTGCGCAAACTGCGAACGCGAACCGACTTCAGCGGGAACATATGCAGCTTCTCCGCAGCAACCCCACTGAACTGAGCTTCGCGCCGGTAGAGGGGAACTGTGGAGAGTGGGACTGGCCAACCGATCCATGGAAGACGGCTAAGCCACTATCTTTCAAAGATGCATGCGACAAAATCATTCATGCGCAGGAGGTCGGCGTGATCAGCTTTGATCCGCCTTCGATCTTCCTAAGTGGACAGCGCCAGGGGAAAAAGTGGGAGGTCAAGGTGGATCTGCTTCAGTATATTGAGCTTTCAGCCAAGAATTTTGATGATGCGATTAACTGACAGGTCATCCGACTTTCCATAAAGCGGTTTACGTCCTCATTGACAAGTGACAATTGTCGCACTACTATGGTCTGATGATCCGGCGATTTCGCCATCGGTGCCTTAAACGCCTCTACGAAGACGATAACCGCCGCGAGGTAAACCCGCAGCACGCCGACAAGATCGCGCGGATGCTGGCGCGGCTCGATCAAGCGACGGAGCCGCGCCATCTCGACTTACCGGGGTGGCGGCTGCATCCGCTGAAAGGCGACCTCGCCGGTTATTGGAGCGTCACCGTCAGCGCCAACTGGCGGATCGTTTTTCGCTTCGAGCAAGGCGACGCCACAGATGTTGATTTGCTCGATTACCACTAGACTGCAGAGGGCATCGCTATGACCATGAAGAACCCGCCGCATCCCGGCTTATCCGTGCGCCATGATTGTATCGAGGCCCTTGATCTTACCATCACCGAGGCCGCCGAAATTCTTGGCGTCACACGCCAGACGCTCAACAATCTGGTCAATGGCAAAAGCGGGATTTCCGCCGACATGGCAATCCGACTGGACAAGGCTTTTGGCGGCGGCGCGGAAACATGGCTGCGATTGCAAATGGCCTATGACCTCGCACAAGCACGCCAGCACGAAGGAGACATCAAGGTTAAACCAGTGCGGCGGCGCAAGTTGGCGGAACCCCGCCCCTAATCTGCGCGACTTTCCATAAAGCCCGTTATCATGCGCACGATGCGCGCCCGGCCGGCGCCGTTTGCGGCACATTCCAACGCGGCGGGGCCGGTTCGAGATTGCTTCCACCGCACTGCGGCCTGACAATGACGCCGCCGCCACTCGGGAGTGCGGTGCCGTGGGCCTGGATCGCCACGCCCCCTTCGGAGGCTCGCGATGACGATGGCGGGACGAGTCATGGCCTCGTGCCGTGCTGCAAGTTCTGACGAGCAAATAGTCCGCTCGAGGTTGCTTCGGCTTGCTGTGCAGGCCTCGCAATGACAGGAGCGCGATCCGCCGCCTGCTGAAGCTCACGCCGTCGGGGCCAGGCCCACGTAGCGGAACTGGCGGATCACGTCCCCGATCGGATAGCCCGGGTCGTCCTTCACCTGGAAGATCGAAACGGCCGTGGAGGCGAGATCACCATTGTGATCGAACGACACCTCGCCCTGCACCAGATCGAGTTTGGTGCTCAGCATTTCCTGCCGGACGGTATCGCGCGTAATTGCCTTATGGGACGCAGCAAGCCGGCGGATCGCGTCGAGAATTACTTCCACCGCATCGTAATAGGTTACGGAATAGTCGGCCGGCTCGGTCTTCGTCGCGTCCCGGAACTGTTTCACCCAGTTCTGCACGCGCGGAGCGTCCAGCACGTGCGAGGCGGCCGAGGTGGCGTACCATCCGTTGATCGACGGCATACCCGAGCCGGTCAGCATGTCCGGCGTGTGCATGCCGTCGCCTCCGGCCTTCGCCGCGTTTGGCAGTATGTCGTAGGACTGCTTCGCCACTTTGGCGCCGGCCAGCGGATCGCCGCCATAATAGAGCCCATCGCAACCAAGGCTCTTGGCTCGCGTCAGGACAGGCGAGTAATCCGCCGCGAGCGGGTCCAGGCGATCGCGGAGCGCCACATCCATGCCCTTCTTTTTCGCCTGGGCGGCGAACGCGTCGGCCATGCCCACGCCGTACGCGCCGGTATCATCCAGCACGATCAGCTTCTTCAGCTTTAATTTCTCGGCGAAGTAATTGGCCATGCCGGGCCCCTGATACGCATCGGTCGTGACGGTGCGGAAGAAGTTGGGCTTGCCACCTGGATGGTAGAGCGAAAAGAACTTCGGACTGTTCAGGTCGGGATTGGTGGCGCTGCCGCTGATAAAGGCCATCTCGCCCTGGCTGAAGATTGGCGCCATGGCCTTGGCCGACCCGCTGTTCATCGGCCCGACCGCGGCGACGGCCGTGGGGTCGTTTATCATCCGCCGCGCGTTCGTCGCTGACAGGGCCGGGTCGTACTGTCCGGTGGTGGGAGAACCGTCGTCCAGCACCATCAGGTGGATTTCGTGGCCGGCGACACCGCCTTTTGCGTTCGCCTGGTCCACGGCAAATTGCGCCGCGATCTTCACCACGTTCGCCTGGCGCGCCAGTTCGCCGGTCAATGGCACGCTCATGCCGATAGTGATCACCGCGGCGGCGCGCGTGGCCGGCGTGGTCAAACCAGCAGCTACCGCTGCGCCCAGACGCAGCGCGTCACGCCGTGCGAGCAGGATCATGGAAGCCCTCCCTGTTTTTTGCAGCATGCCGCGGCGGCGGACGGGAGACAACGGGGCTGGCACCCTTGCCACGGCGGAGTTGGGCTGATACTTAAGCGAATGCCTAACCAACAGCCCAGTCTGGGTCAGCCTAATCTGGACCGGCTGTTCCAGGCGCTCGCCGACCCGGCGCGCCGGACGATGGTGCAGCGGCTGGCGCACGGCCCGGCGTCGGTGAGCGAGCTGGCGCGCCCGCTGGCGATGTCGATGCCGGCGGTCCTGCAGCATCTGGGCGTGCTGGAGGCCGGCGGGCTGGTTCACACGGAGAAGTCCGGCCGCGTCCGCACGTGCCGGATCGAGCCGGCGGCACTGAGCCTCGCCGAACGCTGGATCGGCGATTGCCGTATCGAGTGGGAACGCCGACTGGACCGGCTTGGCAATTACCTGGAAGCACTTGTCAAGGAAGAAGAGAATGGCATCACCTGATAATTTCACTGCCACGCATCCGCCGCTGGTCGTGACGCGCGTGCTCCGCGCGCCGCGGGCGACCGTGTTTCGCGCCTGGAGCAGCGCGGAGCATGTGAAGCGGTGGTTCGCGCCGGAGGGTTTTTCGGTTCCCGAGGCGCGGATCGATTTCCGTCCGGGCGGCGCGTTCGAGGTGTGCATGCGCTCGCCGGACGGTCAGGATTTCTGGTCGCGCGGGCATTATCTGGAGGTCGTGGGGTCGGAGCGGCTGGTGTTTCAGGACGAGGCGGTGGTGGAGGATGTTGCGCGCTTCCGGACCCGCACCACTGTCACGCTGGAGGATGCGGGAAGCGATACGACGCGGCTGACGGTGCGGCAGGAGTATGAACTGCTGGATGCGGATTTTGCCGGCGCGATCAAAGGGGCTCCCGAGGGCTGGCGCACCACGCTGGACCGGCTGGAGCAGGAGGTTGTGCGGATGGGGGCGGGACGGCCGGCCTGATGGCGAGCTGCGCATCATTCAAGCCTGAATGCATCAACGATGCGCCTGACGTTTTCGTTTCCATCGACAATGAGCAGGTCGAAGCGAACGCCATGTGCGCCCCAGTCGGGATGCGCGGCGAGGATTATGTCCGCCGCTGCCATCAGGCGGGCCCGCTGACGGGGTGACAGAGCCTCGGCGGCGCCGGCCAGGGTGGGGCGTGCTTTCACCTCGATGATCGCCAGCAATCCGTCTTTTTCGGCGATCAGGTCGATCTCGCCGGCTTCGGTCCGCAGCCGGCGTGCGCGAACGATCCAGCCATCGTCCTCCAGTGCGCTGGCCGCGACGTGTTCCGCCACCATGCCCTGGGTGTGCGCCTGCCGGCCCCGCGCCTGACGGGCGGGGGCGGTCACCTGCGGGTGGCCAGATCGGCCGCCATGCGCAGCGCCGCGATCAGGCTGGACGGATTGGCGATTCCCTGCCCTGCGATGTCGAAAGCTGTCCCGTGATCCGGCGACGTCCGCACGATGGGCAGTCCGAGCGTGACGTTAACCCCCTGATCCATGTCCAGCGTCTTTAACGGGATCAGGCCCTGATCGTGATACATGCAGATCGCAACATCGTAACGCGTGCGGGCGAATTGCGTGAACATCGTATCCGGGGGCCAGGGGCCGGACACGTCTTCGCCCTGTTCACGCAGCGTGTCGATTGCAGGCTGAATGATGCGCATTTCCTCATCGCCCAGCGCGCCGCTTTCGCCGGCATGCGGGTTCAGTCCTGCCACGGCGAGGCGCGGCCGCGGCAGCCCGAAATCGCTCCGCAGCGCGGCGGCGGTGGTGCGGGAAGTCGCGACGATGATTTCGGTGCCGAGCGTCGCGATGGAGTCGCGCAGGCTGGCGTGCACGGTCACCGGCACGACGCGCAGCCCCGGGCTGGCGAGCATCATCACCTGCCGTCCGGCGGCGCCCGTGAGTGCCGCGAGGAACTCGGTGTGACCCGGATAGGCGAAGCCGGCGTGATATAGCGCGGCCTTGTTGATCGGATTGGTGACAACTGCACCGACTTCGCCGGCGAGTGCAAACCTGGTCGCGCTTTCGATCGAGGCGATCACCGCCGGTGCATTGGCCGGGTCCGGCATGCCCGGTTGCGGCTCCGTCGCAAGCCGGACCGGCAGCACGGGCAGCGCGTGGGAGAAGACTGCGCTGGCCTCCGCCGAATGCGCGATTTCCCGCAGCGGCACCTTGTAGCGCAACTGCCGCGCGAGCGCCGCCAGACGCTCGGGATCATCGAATGCGATGAAGCAGGTGCGCGCGGCGTTTGGCCGGTTGCGCGCCAGCCATGCACGCAGCGTCAATTCCCCGCCAATGCCGGCGGGATCACCCATGGTCAGCGCGATCGGCTTCATCGGGCTAGATATGCAGCGCGCGTCCCTCGGCGGCCAGAGCCGCTTCCTTCACGGCTTCGCTGAGTGTCGGATGGGCATGACAGACGCGCGCGACATCCTCGGCCGATGCACCGAACTCGATCGCGGTGGTCAGCTCGGCAATGAGTGTGCCGGCGTCAGGGCCGATGATGTGGGCGCCGAGCAGCCGGTCGGTTGCCTTGTCCGCGAGAACTTTGACGAAGCCGTCGGTATCGCCCATTGCGCGCGCGCGGCCGTTTGCGGTGAAGGGGAATTTGCCGATTTTGTAAGGCGTGCCGGCAGCTTTCAGCTCTTCCTCGGTCTGGCCGACCGCCGCGACCTCCGGCCATGTGTAAACCACGCCGGGAATGGCGTTATAGTTTACGTGCCCGGCCTGGCCGGCCAGATGTTCGGCGATGGCGACGCCTTCCTCCTCGGCTTTGTGCGCAAGCATCGGGCCCGCGATCACGTCACCGATCGCGTAGATGCCTGGCACGTTCGTCGCGTAATGTGCGTCGGTCTTCACCCTTCCGCGCGCGTCACGCTGCACGCCGATTTCGTCCAAGCCCAGCCCATTGGTGAATGCGCGGCGGCCGACCGCCACCAGGACCACGTCGGCCTGCAATTCCTCGGTTTTGCCGCCTTCGCGCGGTTCGAGGGTCAGCGTGATCCCCTGGTTGCCGCGGCGCGCACCGGTGACCTTTGTTCCGAGCCGGAACACCAGCCCCTGCTTTGCAAGGATGCGCTGGAAGTTGCGCGCGATCTCTGCGTCCATGCCCGGCACGATGCGGTCGAGGAACTCGATCACGGTCACCTCGGCGCCGAGCCGCCGCCACACGCTGCCCAGCTCCAGGCCGATATAGCCGCCGCCGATCACTGCGAGCCGCTTCGGCACGGAGTTCGAGCTCCAGACCGCCGGTGGAGGTGACGATCTGCCGTTCATCCACATCGACGCCCGCGAGCGGCATGCTTTCGCTGCCGGTGGCGATCACGATGTTCTTTGCAGCATACTCTTCGCCGTTGATCTGCACGCGGCCTGGGGCGGTTATGCGCGCCTCGCCTTTAAGCCACGTGACCTTGTTCTTGCGGAACAGGAACTCCACGCCTTTCACGTTGGCGGTTACGACTTCGGATTTGCGCGCCATCATCCGCGCCAGATCGAGCTTTACGCCGGCGACGTCGATCCCGTGCGCGGCGAAATCATGCTCCACCGCCGCCAGATTCTCGGAAGATTGCAGGAGTGCCTTGGATGGGATGCAGCCGATATTCAGGCAGGTGCCGCCCAGCGTCGCGCGTTTTTCGGCGCAGGCGACCTTCATGCCGAGCTGCGCGGCACGGAGTGCGCAGACGTATCCGCCGGGGCCGGCGCCGACGATGATCAGGTCGTAGCTGTCAGGCATGTGTGCTTCGGCCTCAGTGTGGGCGGTCCTCAAGCTGCTTGACGCGCGCCGCGACCCGGTCGTGCTGACTGGGCATCGCGCGGATCTCTTGCAGCATCCGGTCCTGATCGTTGTCGAGTCGCTGCAGGATCGCTGCCATGACCTTCATGTCGTCACGCAGGGTAGCGACCTCAGTGATAAGCCTGTTCAGGGCAGTGACTATGAAAGCCAAGTCCACATTTTCAGATATATCGCTCATGATCTATGCCTGGTCGTCCTATAGATCCAGCAGCAAGCGTCGCGGATCCTCCACGCCTTCCTTCACCCTCACCAGGAATGATACCGCCTCGCGTCCGTCCACGACGCGGTGATCGTAGGAAAGCGCCAGATACATCATGGGACGGATCTCGATCTTCCCACCAGCAACGACCGGGCGTTCCTGGATTTTGTGCATTCCCAGAATCCCCGATTGCGGCGGGTTCAGGATCGGCGTGGACATCAGCGATCCGTAGATTCCGCCATTGGTGATGCTGAACGTGCCGCCGGTGAGCTCTTCCAGCTTCAGCGCACCGTCGCGCGCGCGCCGGCCGAAATCGGCGATCGCCCGTTCGATATCGGCGAAGCTCATCGCGTCGGCATCGCGGATCACCGGCACGACCAGGCCCGTGGAGCCGCCGACCGCGATGCCCATGTGCACGAAATTTTTATAGACGATGTCGTCGCCGTCGATTTCGGCGTTCACCGCCGGAAACTCTTTCAGCCCGACGACGCAGGCGCGCACGAAAAAGCTCATAAATCCCAGCCGCACCCCGCCGTGCTTCTTCTCGAACGCATCGCGGTACTCGTTGCGCAGCGCCATCACCGCGGACATATCCACCTCGTTGAAGGTGGTCAGCATCGCCGCGGTGTTCTGCGCCTCTTTCAGCCGCGCGGCGATCGTTCGCCGCAGCCGCGTCATGCGCACCCGCTCCTCGCGCTGATCTGTTTCGCGCGGTGGTTTCGCCACTGGCGCGGGAGCGGAAGGAGCAGGACGGTCGAGGAAGGCGAGCACGTCGCCTTTGGTGATGCGGCCGTCCTTGCCGGTGCCCTCGCCGAGTTGTTCCGGCGCCAGGTGCTGCTCCTCCATCAGCTTCGCCGCGGCCGGCAGCGGCGCAAAGCGTAGATCGGCGGGAGGCGCAGCCGGCCGCGCGACCGGACCGGTTGGGCTCGGCGGCGGATTCACGCCCGGCTGCGGATTGGCTGCTGCGCGGATCTCCGGCGTCTCGGGTTTGCTTGCTGCCGGAGCAGCTTGTTTGGTCTCGGATTTTGAGGTGGGGAGCTTTGAGGTGGGGGGTTTTGGCGTGGCGGGTTTTGGGGCGGGACTGGCTGCGGTCGCGCCGGCATCGAGCGTCGCCAGCAAGGCGCCGACTTCGACTTCTGCGCCTTCATCAGCGGCGATGGAGGACAACACGCCCGCTTCGGGCGCGTTCACCTCCACCGTGACTTTATCGGTTTCCAGTTCCACCAGCGGCTCGTCCGCGGCGACCTGTGCGCCAGCCTGCTTCAGCCAGCGGGCAACGGTTGCGGTGGTCACGCTTTCACCCAAAGCCGGCACCTTGATCTCGGTCGCCATTGATCCTTGATCCTCAGCCCAGTGGTCCTCAGCCAGTGATCTTCAGCCCAGTGCTTCGCTTACCAGTGCCGTCTGCTCCGCGACATGGGTGCTGGCAAGGCCGGTGGCCGGGCTGGCTGCCTCGACGCGCCCGCCATATCGCGGGCGTTTGGCTGCACCGTCCAACCGCGACAGGACTTTTTCGATGCGCCGGTCCACGAACGTCCAGGCGCCCATGTTCTCCGGTTCCTCCTGACACCAGATGACATCCGCCTTACGGTACGGTGCAAGCAGGTGGCTCAGCGTCTTTTCCGGGAAAGGATAAATCTGCTCCAGGCGCAGGATCACCACGTCGTTGACGTTTCGCTCCCGCCGCGCGGCCAGCAAATCATAATACACTTTACCGCTGCACAGCACGACCCGCCGCACCTGTTCCGGCGGCGCCGTCACGTCGGTTTCAGGAATAACGAACTGGAAGGCGCTGCCGGTCGCCATTTCATGCAGCGGCGATATCGCCAGCTTGTGCCGCAGCAGCGATTTCGGCGTGAATACCACCAGCGGCTTGCGGTAGCTGCGCTTCATCTGCCGGCGCAGCGCGTGGAAGTAGTTGGCCGGGGTCGTCAGATTGCAAACCGCCATGTTCTTTTCGGCGCAAAGCTGCAGGTACCGCTCGATCCGCGCCGAGGAATGCTCCGGCCCCTGCCCTTCATATCCATGCGGCAGCAGTAAAGTCAGCCCGGACATGCGCAGCCATTTCGTTTCACCGGAGGCCAGGAACTGGTCGATGATCACCTGGGCGCCGTTGGCGAAATCGCCGAACTGCCCTTCCCACAAAACCAGTGTCTTTGGATCGGCCAGCGAATAGCCGTATTCGAAACCAAGCACGCCAGCTTCCGAGAGCAGCGAGTTGTAAATCTCGATCTTCGCCTGGTCCGGTCCGATATTGTTCAGCGGCACATACTCGTTCTGATTCTCCTGATCGACCAGGACGGCGTGCCGCTGGCTGAACGTGCCGCGCTGCGAGTCTTCGCCCGACAGACGCACCCGGTGACCTTCCAGCAGGAGCGTTCCGAACGCGAGCGCCTCGCCGGTTGCCCAGTCGATCCCCTCCCCGCTATCGATCATCTGCTGCTTGGCCTGCAGCTGGCGGGCGATGCGCGAATGCACGTTGAACCCTTCGGGGACGCTGCTGAGCGCATGCCCGACCTGCTTCAGCACGGACGGATCAACCCCCGTCGCCTGCTCGGTCTGCTCTGTCTCGTTATTACCTTGCGACAGTCCGGACCAGTGTCCCTCCAGCCAATCCGCCTTGTTCGGCCTGTAGGACTGCGCCGCCTTGTTCGCGTCATCCAGCCTGGTCGCAAACTCATCCCACATCTGTCTGGCGTCGTCCTCTGAGACAACGCCCTCTGAAACCAGCTTCCCGGCGTACAGCGTTCGCGTGGTTTTCTGCTGGTCGATGGCACGATACATGATTGGCTGCGTGAACGCCGGCTCGTCCGTCTCGTTGTGCCCGTGCCGGCGGTAGCACACGATATCCAGCACGATGTCGGTGCCGAAGCGCATGCGGAATTCGGCCGCCATCCGGGCGCAGAACACCGCGGCCTCGGGGTCGTCGCCGTTCACATGCAGGATCGGCGCCTGGATGGATTTTGCCACATCGGTGCAATACAGGCCTGAATAGGCATGCGCCGGCACCGTGGTAAAGCCGATCTGGTTGTTGACCACCACGTGGACGGTTCCCCCCGTGCGGTAGCCGATCAGCTGGCTCATCGCCAGGGTTTCATAGACGAGGCCCTGTCCGGCAAACGCGGCATCGCCGTGCATCAGAATGCCCATGACGGACCGGCGCCGCCGCGTATCGCCCGCCTGGTCCTGCCGTGCCCGGACTTTCCCGACCACGACCGGGTTCACCGCTTCCAGATGCGATGGGTTCGGCTGCAACGACAGATGCACCGGCCGGCCGCCGATCTCGATATCGGCGGATGTGCCGAGATGGTATTTCACGTCCCCGGAGCCCTGAACGTCGTCCGGCTTGGAACTGCCGCCGCCAAACTCGCTGAACACCGCGGTAAGCGGCTTCTGCACGATATTGACCAGGGTGTTCAGCCGCCCGCGATGCGGCATGCCGATGACGATTTCGTTTACGCCGTCGCGGGCAGCGACTTCGATGATCGCGTGCAGCGCCGGGATCGTCACCTCGCCGCCTTCGAGACCGAACCGCTTGGTCGTTACATAACGGCGCTGGCAGAACGCCTCGAAGCCCTCGGCCTCGGTCAGTTGACGCAGAACGGTCCGCTTCGCATCGGCGTCGAAACCGGTCAGCCAGGGGGCGCCCTCGACCTTCCGCTGAATCCAGGCCTTCTGCTCCGGGTCCTGGATGTGCATGAACTCCACGCCGACATGCCCGCAATAGGTCTGCCGCAGGATAGTCAGGATCTCCCGCAGGGTAGCGGTCTCCCGGCCCAGCACATTGTCGATGAAAATCGGGCGGTCGAGGTCGGCGCTGGTGAATCCGTAGGTTGCCGGGTCCAGCTCGGCATGCGGCTTGGGCATCTGCAGTTCGAGCGGATCGAGCTGCGCTTCCAGGTGGCCGCGCACCCGGTAGCTGCGGATCAGCATGAGCGCGCGCAGGCTTGGAATAATGCGCGCCCGCACGTCCTGCGCCGGTATGGCGGCCGACTTCGGTTCGGCCGGCGCGTCATCCAGGCCGCGCGGCCGTGGCGCCCAGGAGGCGCCGGTCGCCTCCTCCAGCACCGACCGCGCCTCGTCGTTCAGGGCGGAGAACAGGTCGGCGAAGCTGGGGTCGACGGAAGCCGGGTCGGTCGCCCAGCGGGCGTAGAGATCACCCAGAAATGCGGCGTTGGCGCCGCTGAACGCGGAGGCCAGGATGTCCATGCCCGCCATGACGCAGTCGCTCCCATGCTTGCTTGGCCCGCTGGATATAGAAGGCCGCAGTCAAGCGGGAATCCCCTGGTCGGCGCGGGCCGGGTTGCTTATGCCGCAATACTCGGCCCTTGTTATAGCGGATTTCGCAGAGCAGCCGGGACCCCTCCCGTTGCGGGTCGCGCAAGGGGAAGGGTTTTGCTTTTGGCGCCCGGCATTACAGCTGTTCCGGATTATACTTGCTCAGGCTGGGCCGGGCCCGCCGGCGGCTGGCGCCGCTGCGCCATGAACTCGTCGAACTCCGCCTTGTCCCTGGCAAATCTCAGCCGGTCGAGAAACGCGCCGAATTCGCGCTGTTCTTCCTCCAGCCGGCGCAGCGTCTCGGCGCGGTACTCGTCGAAGGCGCGGTTGCCGCTACCCGGCTGGCGCTCCTCCGCCGGGCCGGACTGGCACCATTGCGCCCAGCCACGCCGCCCGCCGCCATGATATCGTCTGAAGCCGCATCCCATGCGTCCGCTCCCTATCAGGAAAATCAACAAAGCAAGCCCGATCGGCCACCAATGGATGAAGCCCAGGATCATCAGCACGATCCAGAAGGGTTTGCGGTCGAGCGCCCTCAGCCAGGGCGGGATCGCATCCCATCGGTCTTCCGGCGCCTGATGTGGCGCCTGATTCCAGGGCGAACTGAGCGTGGCTGACATGAGGTCCCCCAGCCAGATGTGAATGTAAGACACATTTACATTGGGGTGCGGGGCGAAAATCGTCAAGACCCAATCAGCCGAGCAACCCAAGCCCGCGCAGATAAACCAGGACGCCGGCTTCCAGCAGCTCCTCGGCTGACATGGGGATGGGCCTGCGCGCCTTGTCCGGCCGGCAGAACAGCGAGGCGATGCCGTGCGAGATGGCCCAGACATGCAGGGCCACCATCAACGCCGGCGGGCGCTCCGGCCTCGGAAGCCGCGCACATAGCTGATCCGCCGCGCGCCGAAGCACCTGAAACGCCTGGTCCCCCGCAGCGGCCAGGCCGGGATGCTGCGCAGACAGATCCGTCTCGAACATCGCCGCGTAATAGGCCGACTGGTTGGCGGCGAAGTCGAGATAGGCTTTGCCCATCGCCTGGAACGCTGTCACGGGATCAGGCCGTCCGTCGTCCCAGGCCCTTGTCAGCGCTTCGGCGAACCGCTCGAAGCCGCGCAGGGCGATCTCGGCAAGCAGCGATTCCGCGTCGCGGAAATGACGGTATGGGGCGGCGGGACTGACACCGGCCCGCCGCGCCGCTTCCGTAATGGTGAAGCCCGCCGGTCCCTTTTCCGCGATCAGAGTCAGCGCCGCATCGATCAGCGCTTCCCGCAGGTTGCCGTGGTGATAGCCGCGTCGTTCAAAACCCGTGTGTTCGGACCAGGTCACCCCGCGGTATTACGACAGGCGGCGAGCATCGTCGCCGGGCCGGTCAAACGCGCTGGGGGTACCAGTCCTCGAGCACCTGGGCCGGCGTGAAGCTGATTTCTTCAACGGGCTGGAGCAGGGTCTCGCCGTGCCGTTCCGCCGCACGAACCATTATGCGGCGGGCCCGAGGCGCCTCAACCGTAATTAGGTCGGGAACCTCGCGTCGCAGGCTCGGGCTGTCGTCCAGAAGGCGCCCGATCTCCTCGCGCTGCACGGCAATGGTGTCTTCCCAGCCGCGGCGCGGCGCCGATGATGGCGAAGCTGTTAGTTTCAGCAGATGTTCAAGGATTACGCAAAGACGGCTGCGCAGCTCTGTGCGTTGGGAACGGCCCAAGCTATCGATCTCCTCGGCGACGTTTTCCCAATCGATCGGCGCCGGCGTGTTGATCCGCGACGCCCCAGCCTGTCGCAGCGCCTCGGCCTGCTCCCCCGACCAGCGGTAGAAATCGGTTTCATAAAGCGGCTTGTTCATCGCATCAGCTAATCACGGGTTGCCTTCAGCATCGTACTGCCAAGCGCCGCCGGACTTTCCGCCACATGGATGCCGGCCGAGCGCATCGCCTCCATTTTCGCCGCCGCGGTGTCCCGCCCGCCGCTGATCACCGCCCCGGCGTGGCCCATCCGCCGTCCCGCGGGCGCCGTCGCGCCCGCGATGAACCCGACGACGGGCTTCTTCGTCCTGCTGCTTCCGAGAAATTCGGCGGCTTCGATTTCGCTCTGGCCGCCGATCTCGCCGATCATCACGATCTGCTTCGTTTCCTCATCGGCCAGGAACATCTCCAGCACTTCGATGAAATCCGTTCCCTTTACCGGATCGCCGCCGATGCCGACGCAGGTGCTCTGGCCCAGACCGGCGGCCGTGGTCTGCGCCACCGCCTCATAGGTCAGCGTGCCGGACCGCGAGACAATCCCCACCGATCCGCGCCGGTGGATATGCCCCGGCATGATGCCGATCTTGCAGGCGTCCGGCGTGATCACCCCGGGACAGTTCGGCCCGATCAGGCGCGACTTCGACCCGTCCAGCGCGCGCTTCACCCGCACCATATCCAGCACCGGAATGCCCTCTGTGATGCAGACGATCAGCGGGATTTCCGCGTCGATCGCCTCCAGGATGGCGTCCGCCGCGAATGGAGGCGGCACATAGATTGCGCTGGCCGTGGCGCGGGTCTCGGCCTTGGCCTCGGCAACCGTGTTGAACACCGGCAGTTCCAGATGAACCGACCCGCCCTTGCCCGGCGTGACGCCGCCCATCACCTTCGTTCCGTACGCAATCGCCTGTTCCGAATGGAACGTGCCCTGCGCGCCGGTGAAGCCCTGCGTGATGACGCGGGTATTGGCATCGACCAGGATGGCCATGTCAGGCGGCCTCCTTCACCGCGTTCACGATCTTTTCCGCCGCATCCGCCAGATTGTCGGCCGAGATGATAGGCAGGTTGGACCGCGCGAGAATGTCCTTGCCGAGATCGACATTGGTGCCTTCCAGCCGCACCACCAGCGGAACCGAAAGCCGCACTTCGCGCGCCGCCGACACGATACCCTCGGCGATCACGTCGCAGCGCATGATGCCGCCGAAAATGTTGACGAGAATGCCCTCGACATTCGGATCGGACAGGATGATCTTGAATGCCGCCGTCACGCGTTCCTTGGTGGCGCCGCCGCCGACATCCAGGAAGTTCGCCGGCGCTGCGCCGTAAAGTTTGATGATGTCCATCGTGGCCATGGCAAGGCCCGCGCCGTTCACCATGCAGCCGATATTGCCGTCCAGCGCCACATAATTCAGGTTGTGCCGCGCGGCTTCGAGCTCCTTCGGGTTCTCCTCGGATTCGTCCTGCAATTTTTCCAGCTCAGGGTGCCTGAACAGTGCGTTGTCATCGAATGCAACCTTCGCGTCGAGGGCAACGACGTCCCCGGTGGCCGTCACCACCAGCGGATTGATCTCCACGATCGAGCATTCAAGCGCCGTAAAGGCGGAATACATCGCGGTCACAAAGCGGGTGAAAGCGCCGACCTGCTTTCCGCTAAGTCCCAGGCCGAATGCCAGCTTGCGGCCGAGGAAATCGGAAATTCCGCTCGCCGGATCCACCGCCGCCCTTAGAATTCTCTCAGGATGTTCCGCCGCCACCTGTTCTATTTCGATGCCGCCCTCGGATGAGGCGACCACCGTGACGCGGCCGGTTGCCCGATCGACCAGCACCGACAGATAGAGCTCCCGCGCGATATCGCAGCCCGCCTCAACATAGACGCGATGCACTTTTCGCCCGGCGGGACCAGTCTGGTTCGTGATCAGCACGTGTCCGATCATTGCCTGCGCGGCGGCCCGCACTTCGTCGATGGAGCGCGCAATCCGCACGCCGCCCTTGCCGCTCGGATCATCCTCGAAGTGTCCGGCGCCACGGCCGCCCGCATGAATCTGCGCTTTTACCACATAAACCGGACCAGGCAGTTTCTGCGCGGCCTCCACCGCTTCATCCGGAGTCCAGGCCACGTGGCCCTCCAGCACGGCCACACCGTATTTCTTCAGCAGCTCTTTGCCCTGATATTCGTGGATGTTCATCGCCGGCGCCTCAGCCGAGCAGCTTCTTGGAAGCTTCGATCAGTTCCCGCACCGCGCCGCAGGATTGTTCGAAGGCGGACTTCTCCTGCTGATTGAGCTCGATCTCCACGATCCGCTCCACACCGCCGGCACCGATCACCACCGGGACGCCCACATAAAGATCCCTGATCCATACTGCCCGGTCAGCCACGCCGCGCACGGCAGCACGCGTTTCTTGTCCTTCAGGTAACTCTCCGCCATTGCGATCGCGGAACTCGCCGGCGCGTAGAAGGCGCTGCCCTTCTCCAGCAGCTTGACGATTTCACCGCCGCCATTGCGCGTGCGCTCGAGGATTGCGTCGATCTTCTGCTGGTTGCTCCATCCCATTTTGATCAGATCGGGGATCGGAATGCCGGCGACGGTCGAGTAGCGGATCAGCGGCACCATCGAATCGCCATGCCCGCCGAGCACGAAGGCCGTTACATCCTCAACCGACACGCCGAACTCCTGCGCCAGGAACAGGCGGAAGCGCGAGCTGTCCAGCACACCCGCCATTCCCACCACACGGTTGGCCGGCAGGCCGGATTTCTCCTTCATCACCCAGACCATCGCATCGAGCGGGTTGGTGATGACGATGACGAACGCATCCGGGCAGTGATTGCGGATCCCTTCGGCAACCTGCGCAATCACGCCGGCATTCTTGCCGATCAGGTCGTCGCGCGACATTCCCGGCGTGCGCGCAAAGCCGGCCGTCACGATGACGACATCGGCACCCTTGATGGCCGCGTAATCCGATCCGCCGGACATTGCGGCGTCGAACCCCTCGACCGGCCCGGACTGCATGATGTCCAGCGCCTTCCCGCCGGCCACACCGCCGAACACGTCGAACAGCGCGACGTCGCCCAGGTCCTTGAGGCCGATCAGGTGGGCAAGGGTGCCGCCGATATTGCCGGCGCCGACCAGGGCGATCTTGTTGCGGGCCATTCAGGACCTCATGAAATTGCAAATGACAGAACCAGCCAGGTTGGCTGTCACGGCGGCAGCGTGCCGGGTGCGGGTTGCTATCCCAAGGCCGCCATAGCGGCAAGGCGGTGTGCCCGAGGGGCCGGGCCAGCCCAAACTGGGGCTGGCCCTCGCCCTACCGCTTACCTATAATGATCTTGACCTTAACGGTCAGAATCAGGAGTATAAGTGGCAGGAGCCAGGCATGGTAAGTCATGCTTGTCTCCCTAGCGAAGCCGGCCAGGCCCGTTCCTGGCCGGTTTTTTCTTTTCGCAACCCCAGGCTAACAGTAGGCTCGATGCGCATCATCGCCCTTGAAGAGCACTTCATCGTCCCCGCGCTTGTCAGCCGCATCGACCGCGACGCCATCGCGCGCCGCGGCTTCCCTTCGCCCGGCGTCGTCTGGAGCCAGGCCATCAAGCGGAACGAGCTGCAGGACCTCGGTCCCGCACGCATCGCCGACATGGATGCAGCAGGGATAACAGTGCAGGTGCTGTCGGTCGCCGGGCCTGGTGCGGATCTCGTTACGGGACCAGCCGGCGTGACACTCGCCCGCGATTACAACGATGCGTTGAAACGGGCGATCCAACACCAACCCGGCCGATTGGCCGGCTTTGCTCATCTGCCGATGCTGTCGCCGGATGCGGCGGCGGATGAACTGGAGCGCAGCGTCACGCAGCTTGGCTTCCACGGCGCGCTTGTCAACGGACTGACGGACGGGCGTTTCCTCGATGATCCGGGTTTTGATCCCATACTGGCGCGAGCCGAGCGCCTGGATGTGCCGCTCTATCTCCACCCTGGCATTCCGCCGCAATCCGTCCGCGCTACGTACTACGACGGGCTTCCCGGGCAGCTCGGTTTCATGCTGGCAACGGCCGGGTGGGGCTGGCACATGGAGACCGCCATCCATGTTTTGCGCCTTGTTCTGAGCGGTACGCTTGATCGTCACCCGAAACTGAAATTGATCATCGGCCATATGGGCGAAGCGTTGCCCTTCATGCTCGCGCGGTCAGAGCAGGTGATGGGCGCTGAGGCAGGAAGGGTGGCTGGCAGAAGGCTGATGGAGACGGTTCTTCAGCAGGTATGGATCACGACCAGCGGCATTTTTACGATGCCGCCGTTCATGGCCGCGTTGGCAGTTTTTGGCGTGGATCGGATCCTTTTTTCGGTCGATTATCCGTTTGCGTCCAATGCAGCGGGGCGGAGCTTTCTGGACGAACTTCCAGTATCTCCGAGCGACCGCGAGAAGATTGCGCATGGCAATGCGGATCAATTATTGAGGTTGCGCGGCTGATTTTCCTGGCTGGAAAAGCGTGTCCCACGATTCAGAACCCAAACCCGGTTACCCTCCGAAATTTCTGATGCAATTTGTCCCACCCGCTTGGTCTGGACCGCCGCATCAACTCCGGTCCTTTGCGAATAACGATAGTGGCTTCCAGAGGCATATCGCTCTTCATCTCCGACGAGATGCCATTATCAAATACATCGATGATTTCCCAGGCCCATGCGGGTAGCGCCTCAGGAGTGAGCCCGGCACCAAGTTGCAGCAGCACGGCGACATAGTCGCGATACAGAGTCTGGCCGGACATGTGTGGGATGATAGTCAGGTCGGAGAAACCTACGCGCCGAGAGGCACTCTCGAGCCAATTGCGCGTGAAGAGCCATTTGTCGTCCATACTCCGAAATTGTGGATTACTTTTGTCGGAACCAGCACGCGCTGCATAGTCGACGCTGATTGCGGTAAGCAATCTGCGTACCTGAGGATCGACAGGAACTTTCTCCCCTGCCTCTCTCTGCAAAATCAAGTCGAATGCAATTCGGATAATAGCGACACCTTCGAAGGGTTCCAGAAATATTCCCACGCCGCCCGGCTTCAAGGCCTGATAAGCGGCTTCCAGAGCCCTTGCGGGATCAAGCAGATGATGCAGAATGGAGGTTCCCACAACCAGCTCAAATCTTTCGGCTCTGGCCGTCTTATTCATCGCGTCGGTACAGACGCAGAGTATCCGGTCCTCCAAACCTTTATCGACCACGTACTTCCGCAGGATGCGCAGCAGGTCCGGAGACAGATCCGTGGCAGCAATCCGGCATCCTTTCAGCAGCTTCAGGCAGGGCAGGACCGAATTCGCACCTGAGCCCGCCCCGATATCGAGAACGGTCAGGTCTCCGTGAGCCACGAAACCAGCAGTATCAAATGCCTGCTGGTAAAGCCGGAAATGGTGATCGGGGCTGGCATAAAGTGCGTCATAGTGTTCGGCATTGCTCAGGAACTGGTCGGTGATTCCGATTCTCTCGACACCAATCTCGGGTTTCGGGCACAAAACGCCGTTCAGGCGGATATCGATCGTCCCGAGATCAACGAGCGGAAACGTAAACAATTCCAAAAGGGTCGAATCAAACATCGCCGCTCATTTTGCCGAAATATGTCGTCACGTCAAATGCGGCAGCTCCAGCCACTCCTGACTCTGCATCTCATCCAGCCGCGACGCGGTGCGCACAAACATCGCCGCGTTCTCCCCGCTTTGATACAGCTTGTCGGGCACCGCATCCGCCGAGGCCAGCAGTTTCACCCGGTGGTCATATAGCGTATCCACCAGAATGGTGAACCGGCGTGCCGTGTCGTAATTTTCCGGTGAAAGCAGCGGGATATCGTCCAGGACCAGCGTATGAAAATGCGTGGCCAGCGCCAGGTAATCGCCTGCGCCCAGCGCCGACCCGCACAGGGTCTTGAAATCGAACCGCGCCACGCCTTCGGCCGCCACGGGCACAGCCAGCTTCCGCCCCATCACCGTCAGGCTGCGCGCCCGCGGCGTCGCCTTGCCCGTGAGTTCCGCGAACGCCTGGTCCAGCTCTCGCCGTGCGCGTGCATCCGCCGGCACGTGCCAGGTGCGCAGGCCGCGGAATCGCGCCCGGCGGAAATCGCGTCCCTGCGCCATCTCCAGCACGTCCAGATGCCGCTTCAATAGCGCGATGAAGGGCAGGAACGCATCCCGCCCCGGCTGGCCCTTGAACAGGTCATCCGGCCGTGTGTTGGAGGTGGCCACCACGATCACGCCGCGCTCGAACAGTGCCTGGAACAGCCGCCCCAGGATCATCGCATCGGCGATATCGTTCACCTGGAATTCGTCGAAGCACAGCAGGGCGGCCTCGGCGGCGATCGCCTCGGCCAGCGGCGGGATCGGATCGTCGGTTTCGGGATGCGCCTGCCTGAAGGCGTGGAAGCGGGCATGGACATCTTGCATGAAGCGGTGAAAGTGGATCCGCCGCTTTCGCGTCACCCGGGCCGAGGCGAAAAACAAATCCATCAGCATCGATTTGCCGCGACCCACCTCGCCGACGAGATACAATCCGTTCGGCGCACCCTCCGGCGCCTCGTCCACCGGCCGCCGACGCAGCAGGCGGGACAGAAACCCGTTGCCGTGTCCGTTCCGTGGCGGCGGATCATAGCCGCGGAGCTTCACCCACAGATCCTGCAGCCGCTCCGCGGCCAGCGCCTGGGACGGATCGGAGGCGAGTTCGCGGGCCGCCACCTTCGCCCGATACGCCGGCAGCGGCCCGCCGGTTATCTCGGGCAGAGCGTCCATATCGGCGTGGGCCTTAGCGTGTTGCGGGCCCGACTTCAACGTCGAACCGTTCCGCTGCCAGAGCGTGTTCAGGGTAAAGCGTTTCCCGTCATGCGCGATCTGCTCTAAAGGCGCATGCGAAGGAGTGCAGGATGATCGATCTGGATTATGAGGGGCTGCGGAAAGCGGCGTTGGGAACCGAGCCGTTCCCGCACATCGTCCTGCCGCATTTCGTCCGCCCGGCCGCACTGCCCCGCGTGATTGCCGATCTGCCGACACTGGGCAAACGTGGCTCCATCCCGCCCGACGCGCTCCATCTCGGTCCCGCGGCGGCAGAGCTGGTACGAGAACTTGAGGGACCGACGCTGAAATCCATCATCGGCGCTCGGTTCGGCCTGGACCTGAGTGACGCGCCGACGATGCTGACGCTGCGCGGCTGGACGGACGACCGCGACGGCAAAATCCACACGGATTCGCGCGCCAAACGCGTCACGATCCTGCTGTATCTGAATCCCGAGCGCGGTGCGTTTTCCCGGCATGAGGGCTGCCTGCGGCTGCTGCGCAGCCCCGACAACCTGGACGACTACACCGTGGAAGTCCCGCCGGTGGACGGTACCCTGCTCGTGTTTCCGAACGGCCCCACCGCCTGGCACGGCCACAAGACCTTCACCGGCCAGCGCTACAGCATCCAGTTGAACTACATGACCACGGATGCCAAGGCGCGCGGCGAGCTTCGCCGGCACCGCTTCTCGGCTTTCGTCAAGCGCCTGTCACCGGCCGCCTGAAGCAGACTTCACGCAGCCATCAAGGCGTCTGAAATGCCTGGCGAGCAATATGTCTGCGTCAGGAGTTCGGAGGACTACTGCAATGAAGAATCGCTCTCTGCTCGGCGCCTGCCTGGCACTTCCCTTGGCTGCCGTGCCGGCTCTGGCGGCTCAGCCGGGGTGCAACACGGCGCAGCCTCTCCCCATGGGCGTGACCCCGTCGGTGATCGAGGCGCAGGCGGCCCGGATGATCGCCGACGCCAACGCCATGTTCCGTCGGATGGCGGCGGAGATGAACGCCATGCAGGCGCAGATGGCTGCGCTGATGCAGATGCCGCTGCCCGGCCCTGAACAGATGGTGCAGGCGGGCTTCGGTCCGGCGCCCGCCATTCCGCTGGCGCGGGGAAGCGGGACGATGATCCGCATTTCGTCCGCAGGAAACGGCATCTGCAGCGAGACGATCACCTACAGCTATCCCGCTAATGGGGGCCAACCCATCGTGCACGTGGTCCAGCGCGGCAACGCCTGCGGCAACAGGCACCTGAACGGGCCGGGCATGATTGATGCTGCCCAGCCGGCTCCTCGGCATGCGGCGCCGGAGCCGGTTCTGCCCCGGCACAACCCACAGCTGATCGAAGCTGCGTATCAGTAAACGCTCGCGCGCCGGCGGACGCCCAGGCGCCTGACTAAATGGGGGCGCCCGACCTAAATGGTATGGTGATACTCGTCCGCGATGTCGCGGCCGGTGTAGTCCGGCATCATCGCGGTTGCGATGAGGGTGATCACCGCACAGATAGAGATGTAGATCGCGATCGGTACCCAGGAGTGATAGTGCGCAAACAAAGCGGTCGCGATCAGGGGCGCGGGTCCGCCGGCGATGAGGGAGGCGAGCTGGTAGCCGATCGAGGCTCCTGAATACCGCAACCGCCCGGTGAAGCTCTCCGCGATCAAGGCCGCCTGCGGCCCGTACTGGATGTCGTGCGGAATGAGCGATATCACGATTGCGATGAAGATCAGCGCCGGCGCCAGCGTGTTGAGCAGACCGAAATAGATCCAGGCGTAAACGCCGGTTATCAGCGCCCCGATCATATACACCCGCTTGCGGCCGAAGCGATCGGACCAATGCCCCGACAGCGGCACGGTGAAGAACGAGACGCAGGCCGCCACCAGCACTGCGGCCAGCAGCATGTCGCGGGACACTTTCAGCTGCCCCGTTCCGTATGCAAAGATGAACGCGGTAAAGATATAAAATGGTGCCTGTTCCGACATCCGGGCGAACGCGCTCAGGAACACTTCCTTCGGCTGCTTGCGGAACACCTCGGCGGCCGGCGCCTTCTCGACCCGATCCTCCGCTATCAGGCGACGGAATGTCGGCGTTTCCATGATGCCAAGGCGGATCCATAGCCCGATCCCCACCAGGATGATGCTGATCAGAAACGGAATGCGCCATCCCCAGGTAAGGAACGCCTCGCCGGTGATCGCGCTCAGGATCAGCACGACGAGATTGGCCAGGAACAGGCCGGCCGGCACGCCGAATTGCGGCCAGGAGGCCACGAACCCGCGATGCTCGTTGGTGCGCGCCCATTCCATGGATAGCAGGACCGAGCCGCCCCACTCCCCGCCGACTCCGATGCCCTGAATGAAGCGCAAAATCGTCAGGATGATCGCGCCCCAGATGCCCACGGTGGCATATGTCGGAACAACGCCGACCAGGAACGTCGCCAGCCCCATCAGCATCAGCGTGGCGATCAGTGCCGATTTGCGCCCGATGCGGTCGCCCCAGTGGCCGAAAATCGCCGCCCCGATCGGCCGCGCCGCAAACCCGACCGCATAGATGCCGAACGCATCCAGCGTGCCCACGAGCGGATCGGAATGGGGAAAGAACAATCTGGCAAACACCAGGCCCGTTACGGTGCTGTACAGGAAAAAGTCGTACCACTCGATCGTGGTGCCGATCGTGCTGGCCAGCACGGCGCGCCGGAGCTGGGAGCTGTGTTCCCGCTCAGACAGCGTGTGCGCCTCCCATGCCGGGGAATGCGTGGTCGATGACATGACGACTCCTCTCGGCGAATCCTCTGGCGACTCGCCTGGCTTTCTTATTCGTTATCCAAGCACGTTCAGACCTGTCGCTCAATCATCAGTTGCTTGATCGCGCCGATCGCCTTGGCCGGGTTGAGTCCCTTTGGGCAAGTATCGGTGCAGTTCATGATCGTGTGGCAACGATACAGCTTGAACGGGTCCTCCAGCGTATCCAGCCTCTCGCCCGTGCGCTCGTCACGCGAGTCCGCGATCCAGCGATACGCCTGCAGCAGCACCGCGGGCCCAAGATAGCGGTCGCCGTTCCACCAGTAACTCGGGCATGATGTGGTGCAGCAGAAGCACAGTATGCATTCCCAGAGCCCGTCCAGCTTCGCCCGCTCCTCCTTGCTTTGCAGCCTTTCGCCGTCCGGCGGCGCCGGCGTGTCAGCTTTCAGCCACGGATCGATGCTGCGCAGTTGCGCATAAGCCTGCGTGAGGTCGGGAACCAGGTCCTTCACCACCGGCATATGCGGCAGCGGATTGATACGAACCGCGCCTCTCACCTCCTCGATCGGCTTCAGACAGGCGAGCGTGTTGCCTCCGTCGATATTCATCGCGCACGATCCGCAGATCCCTTCGCGGCAGGATCGGCGGAATGTAAGCGTGGAATCGATTTCGTTCTTTATTTTTATCAGTGCGTCGAGCACCATCGGCCCGCACGCGTCAAGGTCGACTTCGTAGATGTCGGTTCGGGGATTCTGCCCATCGTCGGGATCCCAGCGGTAGATGCGGAACTGTTTGACGCGCTTTGCACCCGCGGGAGCTTTGTAGGTACGGCCGCTTGTGATGCGGCTGTTGCGGGGGAGGTTGAAGGCGACCATGGGGATTGTTCCGAATAGCTGCTATATGAGCGGTGATCTCACGTTCGTTCAGTCACTGGGCAGGTCGCTCAAACACCCGGGCGCAGAAGAAGTATGAACCAAAGTCTTGAGCTCGATTCTCTACCTGTTTTGCGTACCAGCGGTCCCTGGCTTCAAATGCTTTATTTTCGTGCCAATCTCGTATTTTCTGACACGCAGAACCACAGACTATTCCATAGGGGCAGGTATCTATGTGCTTCAAAATCTCAGTAAGCTTTTCTTTGTCGCTTCGTCTGTAGTCCTTGCTCTCATAGTCAAGAAACCCCCGCTTAAACTCGACCAGCGCGCACATCGCCTGCTCATGCTTTGGGACTCCTTCACCCTCGAAGAGGACCATATCAACACGCAGTTCACCGAGCCTCTCTGCCAAGGCGAGTAATTCGTCCACATCGTCCGATGGTCGAGAGAGTCCGCGTCTATTTTTTGTATCGGTATTCCATTCCCGCAACTTGCTAAAAGGTGTTTCCAGAGTGCTCGTTAGCGTACCACCTAGCTGATGGAATATCAGCGCTGGCATAAAGTCCCTCAGGCATCGATTCTGGGCATTCGCCAGATACTTCCACATAACGACTTATTGCAGCTGCGCCGGCATCACAAAACTTAATCAGGACATCATCAATGGACATGGAGCGTTCCCAATCTGCACAGTGCTTCTAATACACCCTCTTTTTCGGCGGAAAGACCGAAACCTCGTTGGTCAGCGTCCGCATACTCACCGGTCGGTAGTCCAGCCGCACGTCGCCGCTATCATCGCACCAGGCCAGCGTGTGCTTCATCCAGTGCTGGTCATCCCGCTCGGGGTAATCGTCCTGCGCATGCGCGCCGCGGCTTTCCGTCCGGGCGTCGGCGCTGACCATCGTCGTCATCGCATTGCCCATCAGGTTCTGAAGCTCAAGCGCCTCCATAAGGTCGCTGTTCCAGATCAGGCTGTGATCGGATAGCGCCATGTCCGACAGCCCGTCCCACACTTTGTGCATTTTTCGCACGCCCTCGCGCAAGCTCTTGGTGGTGCGGAACACCGCGGCGTGGCCCTGCATCGTCCGCTGCAGATCCAGCCGCAGATCGGCAACCCTTGTATCCCCACGCGCGTGCCGCACCCGGTCGAACCGGTCCAGCGAGCCCTCACCGGCACGGGTGGGCAGCGGCGCCTGTCCGGCCCCGGATCTCACCACTTCAGCAGCGCGATGCGCCGCCGCCCGGCCGAACACCACCAGATCCAGCAGCGAATTCGTCCCCAGCCGGTTCGCGCCATGCACGGAAACACATGCACACTCGCCAACCGCCATGAGCCCGGGGACCACGGCATCCGGATTATCCGGCGCAGGCCGCAACACTTCGCCATGATAGTTCGTGGGGATCCCGCCCATGTTGTAGTGCACGGTGGGCAAGACCGGGATCGCCTCTTTCGTCACGTCCACACCGGCAAACACCCGCGCGGTTTCCGAAATGCCGGGCAGCCGCTCATGCAGGATGTCCGCCCCGAGGTGCTCCAGATGCAGCATGATGTGGTCCTTTTCCGGCCCACATCCCCGCCCCTCATTGATTTCAATCGTCATCGAGCGCGAAACCACGTCGCGCGAGGCCAGGTCCTTCGCGGTGGGCGCGTAACGCTCCATGAAGCGCTCGCCCTCAGAGTTGGTCAGGTAACCCCCCTCCCCGCGCGCGCCTTCGGTAATCAGGCAGCCGGCGGGGAAAATCCCTGTCGGATGAAACTGCACAAATTCCATGTCCTGGCATGGCAGGCCAGCACGCAGCACCATCCCGTTGCCATCGCCGGTGCAGGTATGGGCCGAGGTGCAGGACAGATAGGCACGCCCGTAACCGCCTGTCGCCATCACCACCGTCTGCGCGCGGAACCGGTGCATCGAGCCATCTTCCAGACACCAGGCCGTCACGCCCCGGCACGCGCCGTCCTCATCCATGATCAGATCGAGGGCGAAATACTCGACGAAAAACTCGACATCATGCTTCAGGCTCTGCTGATACAGTGTGTGCAGGATTGCATGCCCGGTCCTGTCGGCCGCGGCGCATGCGCGCTGAGCAGGGGCCTTGCCGTAATCGGTCATGTGGCCGCCGAAGGGGCGCTGATAAATCCGCCCCTCCTCGGTGCGGCTGAACGGCACGCCGAAATGCTCCAGCTCATAGACGGCCGGGATCGCCTCGCGGCACATGTATTCGATCGCGTCCTGGTCGCCCAGCCAGTCCGACCCCTTCACCGTGTCGTACATGTGCCAGCGCCAGTCGTCCGGCCCCATATTCCCGAGCGCCGCGCCGATCCCGCCCTGCGCCGCGACCGTGTGGCTGCGCGTCGGAAACACCTTGGTAATACATGCGGTCTTCAGCCCGGCCGCACCCATCCCCAGCGTCGCCCGCAGCCCCGACCCTCCGGCCCCCACAACGACCACATCGTAGGTGTGATCGACGATGCTGTAGGCGCCCTGTGACGGCATGGTGATCGCGTTCATTGCAACAACCTCCTACAGCCCCATGCGCAACGCCGCGACGAGACAGAACAGCGCCAGAACGATGCACAGGCCGCGAATGAACAGCAGTGACGCCATGCGCGCCGCTTCGTGGTGCACGTAATCCTCGATCACCGCGCGCAGCCCCACCTCCATGTGCCAGAACGTCGCAACGATCAGGCACAGCATCAGCACCAGCGGCACCGGCGCATGCAGCCAGGCGATGACATCCGCCCGGTTCGCTCCCTCCAGCCGCATCGCCGAGCCGATGAACCAGAGCGACAGCGGAATGAGCGCGATGCCCGTCAGCCGCTCGATCCACCAGGCGCCCGAGCCCGCCCGCGCGGCGCCGAGCCCCCGCACCCGGCCAAGCTGGGAGCGCAGGATATCGACATTCAGGCTCTTCTCGGCGTCCGGCATCACCACACCACGAAACCAATGATCCACACGATCAGGGTGGCCACCACGGTAAGCACGACAACGGTCCACCCGGTCACCCGATACGCCGGCATGGCCTTGCCCAGGTGCAGCCAGTCGTCGAACCCGTACCCCGCATCCCAGATCAGATGACGGATGCCCGTGAACAGGTGATAGAGCAGCGCGGCCGACCAGCCCAGCAGCACAAACACCCCGAAGCCCGAAGCCAGAAACCCTTGCACTGTGCCGAACGTGTGGTCGGACGTGGCCGCCGCGACCAGCCACCACGTCATGAACAGCGCGCCTACTGACAAAACGATGCCGGTCGCACGGTGACTGATCGACAAGGCCATGCTGATCGGCCACCTGTAGACCTGCAGATGCGGCGACAAAGGGCGCTCGATGAGCTTGCCCTCGGTGTTGCGCGCCACCATCATCGCGTCGCGAACGTCTCTCACGTCGGTTCCTTGCTCATTCCCCTGCTCAGCGCGTGGGCTATCCAGATCGTTCGATATCGAGCTATTGCGCTTGATTACTCGCCCAGATAGGCCGGGTCAACGCAACCGCAAGCATTCAGCCACAACATTGCCGCGCACCTGCTCCAGCAAGCGACGCATGTCCCGGCCGACCTGTTCCGGCGCCTTTTCCCAGGGAACCAGCGCAAACCGGTCGAACTCCGGCAGGACAACCCCCGCCCGCGTGGTGAAGGTGGAAACGCAGCGCAACGCGTGCGGCTCCGGCAGGTCCCGCCGGGTCCAGACAAAAAGGGCAAGGTCCTTGCCCGGCCGGTAGCGCAACAGCCCAAGCTCCATCAGTTTCCCGGGCGCCGCCGCCAGCCCGGTTTCTTCCTGCAACTCCCGAACCGCGGCCGCGCGCCAGTCCTCGCCCGGCTCAGCCAGTCCCTTCGGTATGTCCCAGCGTGGCGAGCCGGTCGCATGCCCCAGCAGCACCCGGACGCCATCGGTGACCAGCACCCCGCAGGTCACAGCGCGCGGGACCCGCCCCGCTTCGGTTTCGCTGACGCCCCGTCAGTGAGGGAATCGCCCATGGCCAAGGATGCGAAGACCAGCCTGAAACGGATGAAGGAGGAGTTCGTGAAAACAACGATGCCGCCGCAGCACTTCGACAGAAAGTCGATCCTCAGCTGTCTACCCTTGCCGGAACCGCCCCTGCGCGCAAGGCTGGCATCCAATCACAGCAGACGATGACGCTCCCCCGGAGGAGATCCCATGCCAGCGCCCTACGAAAGACACCGCGCCCAGATCAAAGCCATCCTGCTCGCCTGGGGCATGCCGGAAGACAACGCGGACCAGACCAGCGACGTCCTTGCCTGGGCCGACCTGCACGGCGTCGACAGCCATGGCGTGTCCTTGCTCCCCGGCTACGACCGGCTCCGCCGGAACGGCCGCATCAGGCTGGACGCCCGCCCCGAGATCATCCGCCAGACCCAGGTCTCCGCCCTGGTGGACGGGAGTGGGGGGCTCGGCCATGTCCCCGCCCGCTTCGCAATGCAAACCGCCATCGACAAGGCGAAGCAATCCGGCCTCGCCGCTGTCGCCGTGCGCAACTCCGCCCATTTCGCTGCCTGCGGCTTCTATACCCTCATGGCCGCCGAAGCCGGCCTCATAGGTATCGCCTGCACTTCCGCCTCCGGTATCCAGGTCGCCCCGACCTTCGGCAAACAGGCCCGCCTCGGCACCGACCCTTGGTCCTTCGCCGCCCCTTCCGCCGACGGCCGCCCCTTCCTGCTCGACATGGCCACCACCACAGTCGCCGCCGGCAAGCTCCGCAACAAGCAGAATGAAGGCTTGCCCGCCCCGCCCGGCTGGGTGCTGACCAAGGATTGCCTCCCCAGCAGCGATCCCACCGAGGCGCGCGAGAAAGGCGGCTTCATGACCTCCCTCGGCGGATCGCCGGAAAACGCCAGCTACAAGGGCTACGGCCTCGCCGTCATGGTAAACATCCTCGCCGCCTGCCTGGCAGGCTCCACGCTCATCACCGACCCGATGCATCTGAAGAAGCCCCAAGGCCCCGATATCGGCCACTTCTTCCTGGCGATCGACCCCGGCCTGTTCCGTTCGCGGGGAGAGTTCCAGTCCGACGTCGCGCACTTTCTCGGCGACCTCCGCGCCACCACGCCGATCAATCCCGCCCAGCCCGTCATGATCGCCGGCGACCCACAACGAAACATCGCCGCCCAGCGATCGAAGGACGGCATCCGGATCCCAGCCGGCCTCCTCGCCCAGATCCGCCAGATCGCCCAGGCCTCCGCCGCGCCTTGGCTACTCGACTGAAACCATCGCGCAGCCCGCCCCAATTCAGGGCCAGTGCAGGCCAGTATTATAACGGCAGGACCAATCGAGCGAGCCAAACCGTTCGGCCCCCGGCCTGAGCGTCCTGCACTGCATGTGCAACAACACTGAACCCGGACTGAGCGAGCAGCGCCTCATATTCACACGCAGCCAGACCCGCATGATAGAGGGGATCGCCACGGTAGCAACCGATGGCTTCGCCGCGCGCAGGCCCTGAGTTGAACATCAAAAGAGCGGATTTAGCTGCATGTGCTGCGAAAATATAAACATACGACACTGATCTTCATGTTTCAAATGGAAGAAGCTATCCCAGGCGAGAACCCCGTGAAATTTGCGGCCGAGCGAAAGCGATCGCATGTCCTCAACAATCCATTCCTGTTCAGGCATACGTTCCCGGCAGAACGAGATAAGCGTCGATGAGGCATCCACGCTGGTTACGCGAAGGCCGCATTCGACCATATGAACAGCGACAGGTGACCCGCCTCCACATCCGGGATCAAGAATCGTCGCGCCCTTCGGCACGGCGGCAATAAAACGGTCATGCCACCACTTCTCATTCCAGCCGCCGGCTCGTCTATCCTCATCCCACTCGCGCGCGTGGCGCTCATAGTGACCGATGATCCGATCAGCTGCTTCCGTCATCTACGCACCTATTATCCGATCGCAAAGAAGCGTGAGTTGCGAAGCGCGCACGCTTCGTCGCGTGAATCGGATACTCAGACAATAAGCGGCGTATCGACTTTCACAGAAAGTCGATACTAGCCCAACCAGCTCTGATTGACGAAAGAAAAGCACTACCGTCGCAATCGGGGCAGGGCTGAGGCAGCTGGCGACGGGCGCCCTTCGGCAGTTCCCAGGCGCCTCCGGAACTCCGATGATGCCCCCACCTGATACCCCCACCGGCCAAGTCCAAAGGACACCCATGCCCGAACCAGCCCGCGCCCGCCCGCAACCAACCCCGGAAACCCAACACTTCGGGGACGGCACGCGCGAAGGCAAGCTACTGCTCCAACGCTGCGACGCCTGCGCAAAAGCCTATTTCCCGCCCCGCCCCTTCTGCCCGGAATGCGCCTCCCGCAGCGTCTCCGCCTTCCCCGCCAGCGGACGCGCCATCCTCTACAGTTACATCATCCACCACCGGCCGGTCCCCGGCTTCACTCCGCCCTACGCCATCGCCGTGGTCCAGCTCGACGAAGGCCCCCGGATGATGACCAACATAATCGAGTGTCCGCAGACTCCCGAAGCCCTCGTCCTCGACATGCCCCTCGAAGTCGCCTTTCACAAACTTGATGACGAAATCACTCTTCCGCTTTTCCGCCCGGCCGAATGCGCCACATCATGAAGCCCGGCGAAATCGCCGTGGTCGGTGCAGCCGAAACCACCCGCCTCGGCACCATCCCCGACACCTCCCAAATCCAGCTCCATGCCGACGCCGCACTGAACGCCATGCAGGACGCCGGCCTCTCTCCCAGGGACATCGATGGCGTCGCCTGCGCCGTCGAAACCCCGCAGCAGATCGCCCACTATCTCGGGATCACCCCTTGCTACGTGGACGGAACCTCCGTCGGCGGCTGCTCCTTCATGATCCACGTCCGCCATGCCGCCGCCGCCATCGCCTCCGGCCTCTGCCGCATGGTCCTGATCACCCACGGCGAGAGCGGCAAGTCCCGCATCGGCCAGCCACCCCGGACCGTGCCGCCCTCCTCCCTAGCCGGCCAGTTCGAGCAGCCTTACGGCCCGATGGGACCGCCCAGCCTCTTCCCCATCCCCATGCTCCGCTACATGAAAACCTACGGCGTCACCCACGAGCAAATCGCCATGGTTTCCGTTATCCAGCGCGAATGGGCCGCGAAAAACCCCCGCGCCACATTCCACGAACCGATCACCGTCGCCGACGTGCTCAACTCCCGCATGATCGCCTATCCGTTTCGTTTGCTCCAATGCTGTCTGGTCTCCGACGGCGGCGGCGCCCTGATCCTTACCTCGGCCGAGCGCGCCCACGACCTGCGTCAGAAGCCCGTGTACATTCTCGGCACCGGCGAAAGCGTCGAAACACCGATGGTCAGCCAGATGGAGGACTTCACCTCCTCCCGCGCCTTTCGCATCGCCGGCCGCACCGCCATGAAAGCCGCCGGCCTCACCCACACCGATGTCGATCACCTGATGATCTACGACGCCTTCGCCCATCTGCCGCTCTACGGCCTGGAGGACCTCGGCTTCGTTGCCCGCGGCGAGGCCGCTCGTTTCATTTCCGATCGCCACACCGCGCCCGGCGGCAAGCTGCCCGTCAACACCAACGGCGGCGGCCTCTCCTATGCCCATACCGGCATGTTCGCCCTGCAGGAGAGCGTGCGTCAGATGCGCGGAACAGCCCCGGCGCAAATCCCCGGCGCCCACGTTTCCGTCTGCCATGGTGTCGGGGGCATGTTCGCCGCCTCCGGCACGATCGTCTTCAGCAACCAGCGTCCCTGACCGGAGCTGCAAGCAAGGAGCCCGCCTGTGACCTGTATTCGCCGCAGCAAAACTGACGATCGCACCGGCGTTCCATGATGTCGCCACAGCCAGGGTAACTCTGCTCAAAACCTGATTTCGGAAGGACCGCTCGATGACCGACCTCTCGACACGGTGCTGCATCGTAGGCGGCGGCCCGGCCGGCATGATGCTTGGCCTTCTGCTCGCCCGCGCCGGCATCGACGTAACCGTGCTGGAAAAACACGCCGATTTCCTTCGCGACTTCCGGGGCGACACGATCCACCCGTCCACCCTCGAGATCCTCGCTGAGCTCGGTCTGCTCGATCAATTCCTCTCCCGGCCGCACAACGAGGCAACCTCGGTCGCCGCCCGGATCGGTCCTGACCGGATCGAAATGGCGGATTTTTCGCACCTGCCAACACGTTGCCGCTTCATCGCTTTCATGCCGCAATGGGACTTTCTGGATTTCATCGCCGCTCACGCCAGGACATATCCGAGTTTCCGCCTGCTTATGCGCACCGAGGCGACCGGCCTGATCGCCCAATCCGGTATCGTCCGAGGCATCCAGGCGCAAACATCCGATGGGCCGGCCACAATCACGGCCGATCTTGTCGTCGCAGCCGACGGGCGCCACTCCATCCTGCGCGAGCAGGCGGGCTTCAAGGTGTTCGATCTCGGTGCGCCGATGGACGTGCTGTGGATGCGCCTGTCGCGCAAGCAAACCGACCCGACCACTTCGCTCGGAACCGTTGGCCCCGGCCGCGTGCTGGTCACGCTCGATCGCGGCGATTACTGGCAGTGCGCCTTCGTCATCCCGAAGGGCGGAACCGACGCGCTGAAACAGCGCGGCCTCGACGACTTTCGCACCGCGATCACCGACCTCATTCCCACTTTTGCCGACCGCGTGCACGAACTCCAGAGCTGGGACGACGTGAAACTGCTTACCGTAAGCGTCAACCGTGTCCGCGAGTGGTATCGCCCGGGCCTGCTGCTGATCGGGGATGCGGCCCATGCCATGTCGCCGATCGGCGGCGTGGGAATCAATCTCGCGATCCAGGATGCGGTTGCAGCGGCAAACATTCTGACACCGTATCTTCGCACCGGCCCGGTTGGGCCCGAAATTCTCCGCCTCGTGCAGCGCCGCCGCGAAACCCCAACCCGCCTGAACTCAGGGATTGCAACTACTGATCCAGAACCTGCTCATCCGCCGTGTTCTTGCATCCCGCCAGCAACCACGCGCGCCCCTGCCGCTGCGCCTGCTCATGAGCACGCAGCCAGCCCGCGATCTCGCCGCCCGCGTCCTCGGACTAGGTTTTCTGCCGGAACATGTCACCTGATCCTGAACCTTCCGAGCAAGCAATCCGCAAATCCGGCCAAAGTGTCAGCCATCCCTTCCCGCCGATCCGCTTCTCAAAAACACCTCGCCTCGACCCGGATACGTGTGGCGCAGGTCTCAGCACCAGCCCGAACAAATCATCAAGCCCAAGCGGCGCTGCAACTTCGCAATCGTCATCGGCAGTCCGCCTCACACCCACTGCCGTGGCGGTCTCCGGCCAATAACACATCGCCTTTTGCGCGGAAGCGTAAGGAGCATCGCCATTTCGGAGATGCATTCTGGCCTGGTTTCTGACCGACCATTGAATGGACGGTTCCATTTCCCACAATCGCTTTTCAAGCACTTCGTCGAAGCATCGATCGGGCCGCCCCGGATCAAACCAGATCACGTCCACATCGCCGGATGGCGCAGACACCGTTCGGCCATGCAAATGGTCCCACACGGCGTTCCTGACAAAGCCCGCCGCTACCCAGCAATCCGGCAGTTCCAGGTCGCGGACCAGACCGAGCAGCCGCCATCGTAACGGATCAGCAATGATGAGCGCCTGCACCGCTGGAACGTAGTCCAAGCGCCCCTACGCCCCCTTCACGCCATCGCCCCGCGCTGGCGCGCCAACGGCGGCTCCGCCCCCTCCGCCCGCGCGCCTAGCCGGCGCAGCGCCCGGTCGATCCACTGCGCCGTCAGCTTCTCCTGCGCCCCGTTCTGCCCGAGCCTCTCATGCAGCGCCGGGAAATCCACCCGATCCAGCGCCTGGTCCTGATTGAAGCAGGAGAAAACAATCCGCCGCTCCCCCGTCACCGGGTCAACCTGAGGCTGCAGGCACTGCGCGCAGACCTCCTTCATCATGCATTGCATCGGGCTGTTGATCGAACCGATCGCGCTGTGCCCCGGCTTCAGATACGGTGACAGCACTCCGTGCCGCGCTGCCCCCACCGCCTGCATCATCCGGTCGGAGCCGATAACAACCATATGGTCCACATCGGATAACGGAATAACAGCCTCCCCGAGCCGCCCCGCGCCATACGCCGCCATCGCCTGCACGATGTTGCCGACGAAACTTCTATCTTGCGTCCGCCCGGCACTCGGCGCGAACCCGGGCCCCTCGTCGCAGCACCACACGATAACATCCGCCGCGCGCTCGATCTCCGCCACCTTGTAGCGGTCGATCATCCGCTTGTAGCCGGCGAAATACAGCACCCGCGAGCCCGCCGCCCGCAGCGCCGCGCCGATCGAAAACAGCACCGCATTACCCAACCCGCCGCCGACCAGCGCAACCGTCTTGCCTTCCAGGATCTCCGTCGGAGTCCCCGTCGGCCCCATCAGCACCACTCGCTCACCCGGCCGCAGCAGCGCGCACAGATCAGAGCTTCCGCCCATCTCCAGCACGATCACGGAAACCAGGCCACGTTCCGGATCGGTCCAGGCGCCGGTCATCGCCAGCCCCTCCATCCCCAGCACCGTCCGCCGCCCCTCCTCCTGCAGCCGCGCGGCCAGCATCTCGTAATTCTGCAACCGGTAGAACTGGCCCGGACGGAATGCGCGCGCCGCCGCCGGCGCCCGTACCACCACCTCCACAATCGTCGGCGTCAGCCGGTTCACCGCGTGCACCCGCGCGACCAGTTCCTCCTGGCAGCGTGCGATCAGCGCGGCCCCGCCCACCGGTGTGGCTTCCCGCTCCGCCAGCACGTGCGACACCACCGGATATCCCCGCTTCGCCCCGCCCATTGCCTTCACGACGTTGCCGTAGAAACTCGGATGCAGATCACCGAAGAAACTGATGCAGCGCCCGTCCCGCGCCCGGTGCATCAGCACCTGGGCGACATCCGGCTTGGGGAACGCCCGCGCCGGCGTCACCGACGCACCAGTCTCGTCGATCGCCTGGAAGTACTTTCCATCGATCGCAATCCGTCGGTCCTCGCGCGCCAGCACCGTGTTCGGCTGAGTCCCCGCCGCGACCAGAATTGCCCGCGCCGGCAGCGCCCGTTCCGTCCCATCCGCCGCGATCATGCGCATCTCCGCGGCGTGCCCAAACCGATCGACCTCCACCGCCTTCGGCGTCAGCCCCTCGGCAAACCGCACCCCCTCTTCCAGCGCCTTCGCCACCTCCTCGTGGTTCAGCGTATATGACGGAGCGTCAATCAGCCGCCGCCGGTAAGCGATCGTCGCCCCGCCCCAGGATTCCAGCAGCGCTGCCAGCCGAGGCTGCCGTCCTTCCTGCGCCGCCGCGTCCCGCTCCAGACGCAGCGCCTCCGCATGCGCCAGAAACTCGTCCGCGACCGCCGCCTCTTCCTCGTTCCAGCCCGCGCGGACGGCAGCCTCGCCGCGTTCCGCCGCCAGCACCCCATACCGCAGCGCGAACTTCTCCACCTGCCGCACGTAGTAGGCCAGGCTCTCGGTCGCCGTGTCGATCGCCGTCAGTCCGCCGCCGATCACAACCACCGGCATGCGGATCTGCAGATTCGCCACCGATGAAAGCTTCGCCGCGCCCGTCAGCTGCAGCGCCATCAAAAAATCCGAGGCCGCCCGCACGCCCCGCGCCAGCCCGTTCGGAATATCCAAAACGGTCGGCTTCCCCGCCCCCATGCACAGCGCAATGTGGTCGAACCCCATCGCCCATGCATCATCGATCGAGACCGTCGCGCCACCACCGAACCGTATGCCGCCGAAATGCGCGAACGCCTCGCGCCGCTCCAGCAGCAGCCGCACCAGTTTCAGATAATTCTTGTTCCACCGCACCGTGATCCCGTACTCGGCCACCCCGCCGAACCCGGCCATCACCCGATCGTCCAGGTTCTCGTACAGCGTGCTGACGTCGCGCACCGGCTCGTTCGGATCGAACCCAGGCGCGTGATGACCGGCGGCGGAACCGCCGGAGGTCTGAATCACGCGCTCAGAAGACCGCCCTAGCGCGTGATGACCGGCGGCGGAATCGCCGGAGGTCTGAATCACATGCTCAGAAAACCGCCCTAACGGTTCGATCTTCAGCCCGTCGATCGCCACCACCGTGTGCCCGTCATTCATCAGGTGGTGCGCCAACGTGAACCCCGCCGGCCCCAGCCCCACAATCAGCACCTTCCGCCCGCTCTCCGGCCGCGGCACAGGCCGGCGCACATCCAGCGGGTTCCACCGCGTCAGCAGCGAGTAGATCTCGAACCCGAACGGCAAGCCCAGCACATCCTTCAAAATCGAGGTTTCCGCCTGCGGGATATCGACCGGCTCCTGCTTCTGGTAGATGCACGCCTTCATGCAGTCGTTGCAGATGCGATGACCGGTCGCCGCCATCATCGGGTTATCGACCGCGATCGCCGCAAACGCTCCCAGCACCCAGCCCTGGGCGCGCAGCGCGTGCATCTCGCTGATCTTCTCATCCAGCGGACACCCGGTCAGCGCCACCCCGAACGGCGACTTCTGATACGCGCCGGTCTTCCGGTCCTTCAGCCCCTTGCTGCACGAATCCTTCTGCTGCGAATGGCACCAGATGCAGTAATTCATCTGATCCAGCGCCTGCTGCTCGTTCATCCCCGCATCGGTCAGAGCGAAGCCGTCGCGGTGCCGCCAATGTGCCTCCGGCAGCCGCAGCATCGTCACCCCCTCCCGCTCGATTGTCTCAACCGGCACCAGATGCATCGGGTCGATCTTGTGCGGCACCCGGAACAGCGTCCCGCCCGCATGCGCTGCCTGCCCGGCCTCGGTCAGCGTGGCCCAGGCCGCATAGCGCATTGCCAGGTCCAGCGCCTCCGCATGTTCCGAGCGGCTCAAGTTCTCGACATGCAGCGCAAAACGCCGCTCGGTCAGCTTCTCGCCGAACCGCGCCTCCAGCTCCGCCCGCAGCGCCGCCCCATCGAACGCCGACGGATCGGGATATTTCTTCACTGCTTGCCGCTGCACGAACAGCCGCTTGCAGCTATGCACCGGATCGAGCGCCAGCGTCGCCGCGTTCAGCGCCTCCGTCTCCGCTTCGATCCCGAACAGCGCGGCGACAAACCGGTCCAGATGCGTCCCCAGGGCGACGACCAGCTCGCCCTCCGCCTTGGCGTCCAGCCCTTCCGGCGCCGCCCGCGCCGCCAGCAGCCTTCCGTACAGTTCGCCGTCCTGCTCCTGAAGCTCGCGCAAAAACCGCCGGTCCAGACGGATCAGCCCATCGCGCTGCGAAAGGTCGGCAAACTGGAACCCAAAGCCGAGGCGCGGGGCCTCAGCCTGGCTGAAAGCATCCATATCGGGATCGGTTCATATCCGGTTAAAGCGGCCGCCATCCACCGCTCGGGGCAAATGGTCTGCTCAACCCCTCCGCGTCAAGCATTCCGCCCGTGCCTGGCCGGGATATCAGAATTGTCCGGCCCCTCTGCCTCAGGCGCCCCGCTCGCGCTCCTCCGCCATTGCGGAATCCCCCTCCCGCTTCTCATCTTCCACCTCACGCGACCCCGGCTCCGGCGGTCGCGCCGCTACCGCCGGACAAACCAGCTCATGGGCCAAGACGATACGGCGAAAATCTTGCGGACTCATGCTCTTGCTCCGCGTTCTTCTACCATATCAAACACCGCAGTGTGACAAAAAAACGGCGCTGCGCGTAACCGATTGCGACCAGAGCAGATCGCGCTCGAAATCGTCGGAAAGCGTGAATCACGCCCTCGGACACGGCGTGACATAACTGGCAAGCCAGGTATGGTCGCCTGCATATGACGCCCCCCCTGATCGAGGCGACCAACCTCTCCAAGCACTATCCGGTCCGCGCCGGGCCGGTCTTCCGCCGCCACCACCTCGCGCTGCGTGCCGTCGATGGCGTCGATCTCAGCATCCGGCCCGGCGAAACCCTCGGCCTCGTCGGCGAGTCAGGCTGCGGCAAATCCACCCTTGGACGCCTGCTGATCCGCCTCATCGAGCCCACCGGTGGCAGCATCACCTTTCAGGACCAGGACATCACCCGCCTCTCCGGCAAACCCCTCCGTGCCCGCCGCCGCGCCATGCAGATCATCTTTCAGGACCCCTATGGCGCCCTCGACCCTCGCCTCTCCGTCGAGCACATCATTGCCGAGCCGCTACTCATTCACGGCACCCAGTCGGCCGAGGCGCGGCGAACCGTCGCCCGCATGCTCGACCTCGTCGGGCTGCCCGCCCGCGACCGCGACCGCTTTCCCCACGAGTTCTCAGGCGGCCAGCGCCAGCGCATCGGCATCGCCCGCGCTCTCGCCCTCAGTCCGAGTTTTGTCGTCTGCGACGAGCCCGTCTCCGCCCTCGACGTCTCTGTCCAGGCCCAGATCATCAACCTGCTCGCCGACCTCCAGAGCGAGCTCGGCCTGACCTACCTCTTCATCGCCCATGACCTCGCCGTGGTGAAACACATCTCCACCCGCATCTCGGTCATGTATCTCGGCAAGATCGTCGAAACCGCCCCCAAGCAGGAGCTCTATGCCCGCCCCCTGCATCCCTACACTCAGGCGCTGATCGCCGCCGTCCCCGTCGCCCACCCCGCGACCCGCGCCGCCGGCCGGGCCCGCCGCCAGCGCATCGCCGGCGATATCCCCAGCGCCCTCCATCCGCCAGCCGGCTGCCGCTTTCACACCCGCTGCCCGCACGCCATGGACATCTGCCGCGCCACGGAACCCGCCATGCTCGATGCCGGTAACGGTCACCTCGTCGCCTGCCACCTGTTCAGCCAGGCGACTGGGTAATTTTACCTCTCCCGCCGTGCGGAAGGGCGGCCGAAGGCAACGCCCGCGCCGCCCGCAGCAGCCGCGCCCGCCGGTCTCGCACCAACTGGCTCAACATATAGCCGTCCAGCACCCCTGCCATCGCATCGCGTGCCTTCCGCAGCATCGGCTGCAGCGCGCACAGCCGCACGTCCAGACAATCAGCACACGGCCCGAACTGCGTCTTGCTCGCGCATGGAGCCAGTGCCAGCGGTCCATCGACGATCCGGATCACCTCGCTCGCAGCCACAAGCTGCGCCGGAGCGGCCAGCCGATAGCCCCCGTACCGCCCCCGCCGGCTCTCCACCACGCCGTTGTCGCGCAGTTCCACCAGAATCGTCTCCAGGAACTTGCGCGGAATATCCTCCGCCTCGGCGATATCAGGCGAAAGCACCCACTCCTCCACCCCCTGCCGCTCCGCCCCCTGCCTCTCCGCAAGGAAAACACACGCCCGTAAGGCATACTTTGCGCGGCTTGAGAGCATGTCCGTACGGAACGCCGATGCGTGACCATAACGCCAGTCACGAATCTGTCAACTTATTCCCTACCATGCAAATAGGTATTGACTCGCTGCGGCCAGTTGAATTCTAATCCCTATCGATATAGTGGGAATTCGACGCCGAAATCAGCATGACCCAGCATACAACAAAGATTTGCACTGCAAATTCCGGGGAGACATGCCATGCTGCCTCCGCTATCGGTTTCGGGCTTGCGTCAAACGCAAAAGGTCCGGCCTGAGAAAAACGGAGATCTCGATGACCTCGCGCCAGCAAAGGGCATCCTCAGCGCAATCGGGCTTGCTCTGAGCCTCTGGGCGGCAATCGCGCTCACTTTCGTCCTGGCATATAACCTAAAGGGCCACACAATGACCCATATCTGGCCAGTAAACCCGCTCTTCGCGCTGTCCGGCTTTTTCGTCGGGCTACTCGTCGGGCAAACCGGCATGGGCGGCGGCTCGCTGATGACGCCCATTCTCGTGCTGCTGTTCGGCGTCCACCCCGCAACAGCCGTCGGCACCGACCTGCTCTTCGCTTCCGCAACCAAGTCTGTCGGCACCCTGGTCCACGGTCTCGGCCATACCGTTAACTGGCGAATTGTTCGCCGCCTCGCCACCGGCAGCGTGCCCGCCACCGCCCTGACACTGCTCCTGGCCTCGCATTTCGACCTCGGCGGCCGCGCCGCAAACCAGGTCATCTCCAACGTCCTTGGCGTCATGCTCGTGCTCACCTCACTGGCGCTGATCTGCCGGCGGCAGTTCGTTTCCTTTGTCGGCGATCGCCTGGCGCACCTCTCGTTGCGCCAGACCGACGCACTCACCATCCTGATCGGCGCGATTTTGGGCGTTCTGGTAACCATCTCCTCGGTTGGAGCAGGCGCAATCGGCGTCACGATATTGTTGCTGCTCTATCCTCGACTGCCGATGTCCGTCATCGTCGGCTCCGATATCGCCCACGCGGTGCCGCTTACGCTCGTCGCAGGCATTGGCCACTGGTGGCTCGGCTCGGTGAACTGGCCCATGCTCTCCGCTCTGCTCACCGGCTCCATCCCCGGCATCATCCTGGGCAGCTACCTCGCCGTGAAAGTGCCGGACGCCGTTCTGCGCCCGATCCTCGCCGCCACCCTGGTCCTCGTCGGCAGCCGCATGGTGCTCTGAGCCGGTTGCGCACGCCGCCCCGGCCCGCTAGCTTCAGCACCGCCACGCCGGGCATCGCGCGGGTGTAGCTCAATGGTAGAGCCCCAGCCTTCCAAGCTGGTTGTGCGGGTTCGATTCCCGTCACCCGCTCCATCAACGCCTCCGCCGCGCATCCTCCCACATCGCCGTCCGGTGGAAGACGAACGCAGACCCGCGCCGCACCACGCCCGCTTCATGATCCGCACGCATCAGCGCCAGCATCTCCAGCGCATCTCGTTTCTTCTGATCCATCCGCCCCGCCGGTAGCCACGCCGCCAGCGCCGCCAGCGCCTCTTGCGGGACACCCTCAGAGCCTGCGGCCTTCAGCACCGCCGCATAGGTCCGCTCCTTATAAAAAATCCCCTTCGCCGCACCGCCGATCGCCGCCGCAATATCCCGCTCCACCACCCCCTCCCGCGCCGCGCGCTCCAGCGTCGCCCGCACGTTCACCATCGCCTCGCTGACCGGCAGATACCCCGCCTCCGCCGGCCCGTGCTGCAGCGCCACCTCGTCGTCATCTCCCAGTACCCCATCCCGGAACGCCGCGAACACAAGCCCCACCCCCACCATCCCGAACGGCGCCAGCTCCACCGCCCGCAGCGCCCCGATGCTCGCCGCCCCATACACGCCGATCCCCTGCGACAGAGCCCACAGAATCTCCTTGTGCCAGACCGAGGGCACCGCCTCGAAATACCCATCCACCAGCCCGATCGCCCGCGGCCCCTCCAGCGCGGCGCGGTACACATCGCCCTGCCGCGCCGGCCCCCGCATCGCGAACCCTGCCAGCGCCTCCGCCGGTACCCGAGAGAGCGACGGACCGGCGAACACGATCATCCCGCGCCTCCCATCGCCCGCGCCCGCGCGCCCGGCATGTAAGCCGGATGATGGCAGTCTCCCTCCAGCCCCGGCACCGCCACCCGCACCACCGGAATCCCGATCTCCTCGCGCGTCAGGTCCACCACGATCGCCTGCTGGAAACCCGCCTGTCCCAAACGATCGAGCTCCCACCTCACATCTTCCGCCAGATCGTCCGACGCGAACCCCGTCCGCTCGCCAAACCGTTGCGCCTGAAATTGGCTCGCGAATACATCCATCAGCACCGGCCCGACGGCCGCCGCGGCCGGCACGCGATACGCCGTCGGCAGATCATCCCGCACGCCCGCGATGACGTTCAGCCGGGTCTGCGCCGCTTCCGTCAGCGCCCGCGACAGCGCCACCGCCGGATCGGGATGACACCCCGCCCCGGCAAACGTGTTCGGCACCGCCACCGGCGTCCCCTTCGCCTCCCTTATCCAGCACAGATACGCCGGAATGCCGGTATCGCTCGTAACATCCCATGCCCGCACCGCAATCCCCGCCCGCCCATATTTCTCCAGCAGCCCCATGCACCCCGCGTCATCGACGCTCGCTAAATCCAGATGAAACGAGGCACGCTCCTGCGGCGGCCGCGCATGCCACAGCGCCACCGCATCCCGCTCCACCACCTCGCAGATCGCCGCGCTGATCGCCTCCAGTACATGATTGCCGGAGGCCAGCCCGTTCGTTGACGCCAGAAAGTAACCCGCACCCCGCATCGGCGGGATCGTGTAATCCGTATGGATCAGCTCCGCCGGCAGCCACACCGGCGACCCATCCCGCAAATCCCGCCCCTCGATCCAGCCGATCTCGGTATCCTCGGCCAGCACGCGCCCCGTCCGACACAGAAGCGCCGGATCAGCCGTGCACCCCGCCATTTCTCGCCACGAGACAAACCGCACCCGCCCGCCCAACTCCTCCCCGTGCCACGTCTCCACCGCCTCCATCACCGCCGAGGCATACGCCAGCTCCAGCGTCTGTCCCTTCCCCTGCGCCACCGATACCGAGCGCGAATTCGGCCGAACCGCCATTGCCACTGGTATGCCGATGCGATCGAGCCAGGTAACGTTGGCAACCCGCGTAATCCCGATCCGCTCACACCACGGCCGCACCCGCGCCAGCGTTTCCTCCGGCGCGGCCAAGCGATGCGTTCCCTGCTGTACCTGCTTTCGCAACGCTGGCTCGTTGTAAGTTATCATCGGACGCTCACGTTATGTTTGCGGCATCCAGTGCCGACCGTCGTGCTTTTTGCTGTCATTGCGAGGCGCAAAGCGCCGAAGCAATCTCGACCCCAGGATAGCATCCCACCATCGCCCGGCTCTTTGCCATTTGCCCTATAAACAAAATCATTGCTCTCAAGCCCCTCACAGGACTAACTTCGAAACCAACAGGGAGGAAGTGTGCAAAAAATGCGAAAACTCCTGCTCATCGCCACCGTCGCCCCGTTGGTGCTTGCCTGGACCCACCAAGCGCCCGCCGCCGGCAATACCCTCAACCAAAACCGATTCATGGACAGCATCTGCTTCCAAGGGTTCGGCGGTCTGAAAGTCTCCGAAAAACTGCCTGCCGGAAATTGCGATACGGAAACGGACACCCCGGATCGATTCAAATGGGCGCTTTGGGATGTCGTCCAGCACGCCGCCCCCGAAATCCAGCAGCTCTTCGCGGACCCCGCCGTTGATACCCTGATTTTCATCCGCAAGGAGCCGAAAGCCGGCAGCGCCGCGAAACCACCTCCTTCCTCACCGCAGGCGAGCGCAACAGCCGTCGATACCGGGGGGCAGGCGGCAATGAAAGTCCCTTTGGGCTCGCAAGGCGGCGGCGTGTCATGGGTCGCCTGGGGACAACGGCCGGATCCCGGTGGCGCTCAAAAGAACACCCTCTTTATCGGCATTTCAGAAATGGTTTTCGATGGAAGCTACTCCCTCCCCATCCATGAAACAGCCAAACTCATGGAGCTGTTCTGGTCTCCCGACACCCCAGGCGCCCCAGGTCACTCACCCCCTTATCCCCATTATTCCCCCGGCCAGATGCCGCAATTCCTGCCAGCAATTAGCACCACCGGCTACATGGGCTCGGGCCAATTGGCCATCTACGCCATTCTCGCCCATGAAATCGCGCACTACTGGCAGTTCCGCTACGGAATCTATAAAAGTTCTGATGACGCAACGACACAACCCAACCCAAGCAATATCAAAGCCTGTGTTCCGACCAGGGACGACGGCCTGAAGGGATTTCCCTCATACAGCTGGGGAAACTATATGAAGGGCCAATCCAGCCCCGGCGATAACGAGTACTTCCCGCCATGGATCCAGCAAGGGGGAATCTGGGGCTGTCCCACGCCCGGGTCAGAAACCGAAAAGGTGCAGGACTTCATCTACAATCACATCCCCTGGATCGACCAACCGACGTCAACACCAAACAAAGGCGCTGTCAGTAAATGGCCCGACCCTGCGACACCCAGCGTCCCGGAGACCATCGACAACCTGTATGCAAAGACCAACCTGCCCAGCGTGCTCGCCGCAACCTCACCCGAGGAGGATTTCGCTGAAACCTACACAATGCTGGCGCTCTATAATGCGGGCCTGCGATCCCTCTGTCTCTCGCTGCCCCAGCCCGCCGACACCGCACACCAAACCATCCCCGACCGCGACGTGATCGACACGCTGTTCAACCAGCTCACGGGCTCCCTCACCCGCAAGGTAGATTGGATCGTAGCGCAATTGCCCCGGCAAACCGACGATACCGGTGCTAAGTTCAAGGACACCTACGGAGCCATTACCCCGCCCACCAAACTTCCTGTCAAGGCTGGCTGTCAGTAGTGGCGCGGCACACCACTAACCTGCCTTGAGCTGATCCTCCACGTCCTTTGCAACACTATAAGAAACATCATTCCCCCCATCATCCGCCACCTTGAACGCCCCGCTCCCCCCAAAATCCAAACAAACCGCCCCGCAAATCCCCGAAGCCTCATCGCTATGCGCCGCCAGCAACGCCTTCACATCCGCAAGCTCCGGAACATCCGCCTTAACCGGCACCGCCGGCACGCTCAGCAGGTAAAGCTCCCCCGCGATCAGCACGGCCACCGTCTTGTTCATCTGCCGCAACCTCCCATATCCCCCACTCTGCCCCGCCAACCCTCAACCCCGCAACAATTTCCACCCCGGGCGATACGTCCGATTCCGAAACAAGCTCCCGTTTCGTACGAATGTCGCACTGCAAAAACCGGGGGTTCGTACAAAACGCTACCCCCCAAAATCCGCCTTTCGTACAAAACGCAACCCCCCAAAATCCGCCTTTCGTACAAAACGCAACCCCCCAAAATCCGCCTTTCGTACGCTCGCACACCCCCCCACTCACCATAGGGCACCCGCGTGGAGGACTGGCTCCGCTCCAATGGCCTCGAACGCTACATCCCAGCCTTCCAGGCCCAGGGCATAACAACCGCCCAGTTAACCTCCCTCACCGAACCAGACCTCAGGGAGCTCAGCCTCACCCTCGGCGACCGCAAACGCTTCCTTGCCGCCCTCGCCGCCAATCCGCCAACCCTCTCGGTCGAGCGCCGGCCTCTCACCGTCATGTTCATCGACCTCGTCGGCTCCGCCGCCCTCGGCGAACGCCTCGACGTGGAAGACTACCTTACCGCCATCCAGCAATACCGGGACCGCTGCGGTGCCGCCATTTCCCGCTACGGCGGCAAGATCGCCCGCTTCCTTGGCGACGGCATCCTCGCCTACTTCTGCTACCCCGTCGCCAATGAAAACGACCCCGAGCGCGCCGCCAGGGCCGCCCTGGACATCGTCCACACCGTCGAAGATCTCAAAACCCCCGACGGCGAACCCCTCTTCATCCGCATCGGCCTCGCCACCGGAATAGTCGTCGTCGGCGATCTGGTCGGCGGCGGCGAAACCGAAATCCTCGGCGTCCTCGGCTCAACCCCTAATCTCGCCGCCCGCCTGCAATCCCTCGCCCCGCCCAACGGCATCGTCGTCTCGGAACAGACCTGTAACCGCATCCGCCGCCGCTTCGATTGCGAGCGCATGACCCCTGTCCAGCTCCACGGCTTCGCCGGCACCCAGCTTCCCTTCCGTATCAGCAACGAGCGCGCCACCCGCGGCGCCGCCTCAACCCAACTCTCCGGCAACCCAGCCACCCCCCTCGTCGGCCGTCAGGCGGAGCTCCAAGCCATCCAGACCCTCTGGAACAAAGCCGCCCCAGGCCAGCCCCAGGCCCTCCTCGTCACCGGCGAGCCCGGCATCGGCAAATCCCGCCTCGTCCGCCAGTTCATCCAGGATCACCTGCCCGCCGAAGCATCCCTCATCGAAATCAGCGGTTCCCCCTTCGATGCGGACTCTCCCCTCCGCCCCTTCATCGACCTGCTCCACGCCGAGCCGCCCCCCCACCCCATCGCCGACCCGGACCCAAACGCCGCCGCCATCCTGGCCGGCCTGCTCAACCTCCCCCACCCCGCCCCCGATCTCACGCCCGAGCAGCTCCGCCAGCGCACCATCGCCCTGCTCGCCCGCCACCTCGCCGCCCCCGCCGATCCCCAGCCCCGCTGCATCCTTATCGATGACCTTCAATGGCTCGATCCGACCTCCGCCGAGGTCCTGACCCTCCTGCTCCACACCATCACCGGCCTCCCCCGCCTGGTCCTCATGGCCGCCCGCGACGGGGCAACCTTCCCCTGGTTCCCCGAAACCGTCACCCGAAATCCGTCTCACCCAACTCGATCCTGCCGCCACCGCCACCATGCTCGCCGGCCTGCTCGGCCAAACCACCCTGCCGCCCGGCCTCGCCCAGCGTGTCGCCGCCCGCACCGACGGCGTCCCCCTGTTCATCGAAGAAATCGCCCGCGCCCTCGCCGAACACGGCCCGCCCGCCGATCCGCTCACCGGCGAACCCGACCGCGACATCCCTGCCACCATCCACGAATCCCTTATCGCCCGGCTCGACCGGGCCGCCGGCGCCAAGACCATCGCCCAGGTCGTGTCCGTCGCCGGCCGTTCCGTCCAGCGCGATGTCCTCGCAATGGCCAGCGGCATCTCCGGCGCGGCGCTGGAACACGCCCTCGCCACCCTCGTCGCCGCCGGAATCCTTGAACAGAACCTCCAGGTGACCGTGGATACCTACGGCTTCACCCACGCCCTCCTGCGCGACGCCGCCTACGACAGCCTGCTCCGCGACCGCCAGCGCGAGCTCCACGCCAAGGTCGCGAACGCCCTCCGCTGCCTCACCCCCGCCCTGCTCCGCCAGCAACCCGAAACCATTGCCGCCCACTTCACCGCCGCCGGGCAGGCCGCCGAAGCCGCACCCCTTTGGCTCGATGCCGCCCGCAACAGTCTCGCCCGCTCCGCCCTCACCGAGGCCGCCCGTCTCCTCCGCCGCGGCCTCGCCGCACTCGAGCGCCTGCCACAGACGCCCGAAACCCTTCGCCTCCGTCTCCAGCTTTCCGCTCCGCTCGGTACCGCGCTGATGGGCCTGCACGGCGCCTTCGCCCCGGAAACCCAGGCTCACTACAACGCCGCCTACGAGCTCAGCCGGACCCTGCCGGAGGAGGAAGCCCACTTCCCCATCTACTGGGGCTGGTGGCGCGTCGCCCCCGACTATCGCGCCCATCTGGAACGCGCCGGCGCTTTGCTCCAGCGGGCCCAGGCCCGCCAGGACCCCGCCCTGCTGCTCCAGGCCCACCACTGTTCCTGGGCCATCAACTTCCACATCGGCGCCCTGGACCGCTGCCGCGAACACATGCACACCGGCCTCGCCATCTACGCCTCAGGCGATTACCGACAGCACGCCGACCTTTACGGCAACCACGACGCCAAGGTCTGCGCCCATGGCGGCCTCTGCCAGCTCTATTGGATGCAAGGCCGCCTCCGCTCCGCCGAACAGGAGGAAGCCGCCGCCCTGCAATGGGCCGAGGAGACCCGGCACCTCGGCAGCCGCGTCCACGCTCTGGGCCTTACCCTGCTGTACCGGGTCTATCGCGAAGATGAGGGGATGGTCCTCGCCCGTACCGGCGAACTCCAGGCCCTTACCCGCGAATACGGCCTCAAGGAACACGAAGCCGCCGCCACCATCTTCCGCGGCTGGGTCTTCGCCCGCCGCGGCAATCCCCAGGGCCTGGAGATGATCGAGCAAGGCTTTACCCGCCAGCGCGAGGTCGCCTCCACCGAAGATTTCCCCGTTTATCTCTGCCTTCAAGCCGACGCCATGATCCGCCATGGCCGTGCTGCCGAGGCCGCGCAGCGCCTCGTCGCCGAACGCCCCTCGCTGGATGAAATCGGCCTCCGTCTCTGGATGCCCGAATTGCTCCGCGTCACCGCCAAGGCGATGCTCATTGCCTCACCGGACAATGCCGAGCCCGCCCGTGCCCTGCTCGACGAAGCCGACACAATGGCCGGGCAACAGGACGTCCAGATGCTCCGCCTCCGCATCGCCCGCACTCGCCTCCGCCTGCCCGGCCTGGCTCCGGACGAAGCCCACCGCCAGCTCCGCGAGGCCCTTGCCCGCATCCCCGAACCCGACAACTCCCCCGAACTCCAGGAAATCGCCGCCCTCTTTCAGATCACCCCGGCCGACTGACCCCAACTGTCATTGCGAGGAGCGCAGCGACGAAGCAATCTCGACCACCCCTTCGAGTCCGGTCTGTGCCCCCCGACCCGCAAACCCTCTTCCACCGCGCCACAAGCCACCACCAGGCCGGTGACCTGGCCCGAGCCGAGCGCGCTTACCGCCAGGCCCTCACCCGCGATCCCAACCACGCCGACAGCCTTCACGGCCTCGGCGTTCTGGCCCATCAACAGGGCCGCCCTGACCTCGCCATCGGCTATATCGGCAAAGCCCTGCAGCTGAACCCCCGCCAGCCCCACTACCTGATCAATCTCGGTCGCGCCCTACATGCCCAAAACCACACCGAGGAAGCCCGCGCCGCCTTCCGTTCCGCCGTCCTTCTCTCACCGGACGACCCAATCGCCCACTTCAACCTGGCCACTGCGCTCGCCGATCTCGGGCGCTCCCAGGAAGCCGCGGAATCCTACCGCACCGCCCTCCGCCTCAACCCCTCCTTCCCCGAGGCCTGCGCCAATCTCGGCCTGCTGCTCCATAAATCCGGCAACCTGCCCGAGGCCGAATCCTGCTTTCGCAGCCTTGCCGCCCTCCGCCCCACCGACGCTGCCGCCCACGGACTGCACGCAATCGTCCTACGCCAGCTCCACCGCATCCCCGAATCCGAACCCAGGCTCCGGGAAGCCGTCCGCCTCGACCCAGGCAACCCCGAGTTTCTCCACCTGCTCGGCGCCACCCTGATCGATCTCGACCGCCCCGCCGAGGCCGAACCGCCTCTCCGCGCCGCCCTGCAACTCAACCCGGACCACATCGACGCCCGCAACAATCTCGGCCTTGCCCTCCACAACACCGGCCGGCCCGAGGCGGCACTCCCTGAAATACGCCACGCCCTGCACCTTCAGCCGGACAACGCCAACATCCTCAACAATCTCGCCACCATTCTGAGGGACCTCGGTCATCCGGACGAAGCCGAGTGCACCTGGCGCGACGCAATCGCGCGCGATCCCCACAATCCCTCCGCCCACTTCAATCTCGGTACTGCGCTGCTCGCGAAGGGCGACTTCGCCGCCGGCTGGCCCGAGTTCGAATGGCGCGACCGCGTCCCCGGCGCCCGGCCCCGCGACTTCCCCCAGCCCCGCTGGACCGGCGAACCCCTGGGCGACCGCGTGCTGCTCATCCACGCGGAGCAGGGGTTTGGGGACACCATCCAGTTTTGCCGCTACGTGCCCTTGGCGGCCCGCCACGCCCGCATTGTCCTGGAAGTCCCCCAGCCGCTGATCCGCCTCCTAGGCACTCTGGCCGGCGTCGAACACCTCATCCCCCTTCCCCTTGCGGGAGGGGAGCGCATAATCCCCCCTCCCCTTGCGGGAGGGGGAAAGGGGGAGGGGCCAACGCAAAGCCTGCCCAGTAAGCCGATCATCCCCTTCTCTGCCCACTGCCCCCTGCTCAGCCTGCCCCACCTGTTCGGCACCACGCTCGATACCATCCCGGCCGAGGTGCCCTATCTGATCCCCCCTCCCCTCGCGGGAGGGGGCAAGAGGGAGGGGTCAAAACCTGACACCCTTTTCACCGCCCCGGATGATCCCTCCTGGACCGACCGCATCGCCAACCTGCCGGGCCGCCCGATCGGCCTCTGCTGGGCCGGCAGCCGTGCCTATAGCCAGGACCGCTGGCGCTCCCTCCCCGCCGAAGCCCTGGCTCTGCTCGCCGCGATCCCGGGCCTCTCGTTCGTTTCACTGCAAAAGGATTTATCGGAACCGGCCGCCGCGGGACTCCACCTCCACGACTGGACCGAACACCTGACCGACTTCGCCGAGACAGCCGCCCTGATTTCCCGGCTGGACCTGGTGATCAGCGTGGATACAGCCGTCGCCCACCTCGCCGGCGCTCTGGGAAAGCCCGTCTGGCTGCTGAACCGTTTTGAGCCCGATTGGCGCTGGCTGCGAGATCGGAACGACAGCCCTTGGTACCCCACCCTGCGCCAGTTCCGCCAGCCCGCCCCCGGCGACTGGAGCAGCGTCGTGCAGCAGGTCGCCCACGAACTCGCCCGCTGGCATCCAGGGCCTGCCTTGGGCTAATCAGGAGCATGGATCAGCGCGCCGCGCCTGACTTCCTCGAAGCCGCCCGCAACCTTGCCCCCACGGTCGCCAGTCTGCGCGACCGGTTCGACCACGAGCGGCAGCTCCCCGCGGAACTGGTCACCGAACTCGGGAACGCCGGGTTTTTCGGCATGTGGCTGCCGCACAGTCTCGGCGGACCGGAGCTCGATCCGATCGCCTTTCTCGAGGTGATCGAGGAGCTGTCCCGCCTCGACGGGTCGCTCGGCTGGTGCACCGTGATACCCGCAGGTTACGGCCGCCTGGCAGGCGCGCTCGACGAGACCGTGGCGCGCGAGATCTTCGGCTCGGGGCGCGCCGTCCTGGTTGGCACGCTCAACCCGACCGGCAAGGCTGTTGCCGCTCCCGGCGGATATCGGGTGACCGGCAAATGGGGCTACGGCAGCTTCATCGGCCATGGCGACTGGGTGCTCGGCAACTGCATCACGCACGATGCGTCAGGACCGCGTCAGGCCGCCGGCGGAGGACCCGAATTTCGCCTCGCGATCGTCCCCAAAGCCCAGGCCGAGATCTTCGATGTCTGGCATGTCGGCGGACTGCGAGGCACCGGCAGCAATGATTATCAGATGACCGATTTGTTTGTTCCCGAGGAATGGACGATCTCCATCCCCGGCTTCTTCCCCCCGCGCCGCCAGCCCGGGCCGCTCTACGCTGTTCCGATGCTCAGCACCTTCGTCTCCTGCATCGCCACCGTAGCCCTCGGCATCGCCCGCGCCTCGATCGAGGCTCTGGCTGAGATCGCCGGCGGCAAGACCCCAATGGGCTCGCAATCGGTGCTGCGGGAGAAACCCTTTGCCCAGGTCGATATGGCGCAGGCCGAAGCCGTGCTCCGGGCGGCACGCGCCTATCTGTTCGATGAGCTTGGCCGGGCCTGGCGCCAGGCCCTGGCAGGAGAACCCGTATCGCTGCAGCAGCGTGCGTTGGTCCGCCTCGCCGCCTGTCATGCCACGCAATGTGCGATCCGCGCGGTCGATCTGGTCTATGCGCTGGCCGGCGGCTCCGCCATTTACGAGGGCAACAGGCTGGAGCGGTGCTTCCGCGATATCCATACCGCGGGCCAGCATTTCGCCGTCTCGCCAATGGCCAATCTGGAACCGATCGGCCGCGTGCTGTTCGGCCTCGATCCTGGAATGGCCCGGTTCTAGCCTCCCGGTTCTAGCCTCCCGGTTCTAGCCCCGGTTTTAGCCCATCGAGCGACTGTTAGGGCGGCGTGCCATTACGGCAGCGGTCCCAAAACTCAGCTGCGGTTGTGGCCTGCAGTGGGACGGGCGCCGGCGGCCGGACCCCTCGCGGCATCATCGTCATCAATTCGCTACGCCATGGTCCAGATACGCCGCTTCTGTTCAAGCCAGCCGCAGCACCGGACGGCGCACCCGCCGCATCCGTCGCACTGTTCCCACCGCCCCGATACCCAGCGTGATGACCAGCACCCAGTGCGCCGGACGCAGCCCGAACCGCAGCGTCTCGTTCGCGGCCAGAACCCGCCATGCGTTGATATGCGTCGCCACGTCATACCACGCGAACTCGATCCCGGCCGCCGCCGCGGTACTCACCACCGCCAGCGGGACATATATCAGTACCGACCGCTGCCACCCCGCCGGCAGCACCCGCCACAGCATCAGCCACACGAACACTCCTGCGAATACCACCGGCTCGCCGACATTCGCCTTGCTCTGGATGAAGAAATGCAGCAGCGCCAGCACCCCGATCACGTAGGCCAGCCGGTGCAGCCGCTTCCAGTTCCGCCCCATCCGCCGCACCGCCGCATCCGTGGAGGTCATCGCTAGCGCCACCAGTCCCAGAAGTGCCGTGAAGCCGATGGTCAGGTAGACCCGCAGCGCGATCTCCGAGGCCACGTGCAGCACCCGAAAATTCTCCAGTGCGATATTCAGCCCCAGGTGCGACACCGCATAGACCGCGGCCGTCACCCCTACCATCCGGCGAACCACCAGGAGCTTCGGCCAATCCAGCACCACCGCCGCCGGCGTGATCGTCAGGGCCAGCAGAATGAATCGCACCGTCCACAGCCCGATCCAAAGCACCGCCTCGTGGATCGGCCGCGCACCGAGCATCCCCGCCGCCAGCCAGAACGCCACCACCGTCCCTGGAGCGATGCAGCCGGCCAGCGTGCCGGCTTTGAGCCACGAGAACCGGCCCTGGCGGTCCTGCCATGGCGGCATCCACCCTCGTCGGCGAACCGGCCTCTCCATCGATCCTCCGCTGCTGACCCTCACCCCGCCTATCTAGGTGCGCTCGCCCGTTTGTCTCCATAAACGTCGGAAATCGTCTCCATAGCCGCCGGAAATCTTTTGCCCTGCGCTCCGTCATCTTTCCTGTTGCCAATCCAGTTTACGGCGTGGATAGAAACCCAGACCATCGCTGCTTGGAATCCCTTCACGAATGCCAGACAGTCTCGACAGCGCGCCGCTCGCCCCGTGGCCGTACCGCGCTGACCCTCCCCAGCGCTACTGGGGCAACCGCGCCCGCTACAATGAAAAGGGCGGATTGGTCCGCCTCGATGAGGATGTGCAGGGCTTCGTCTCGGTGCAGGACGGCAACCGGGGCGACATGGCACGCTTCTACTTCTTCTGCGTGGTTCTCGATCAGCTCGCCAAGGAAGCCTTGCCCGGCGATATCCTGGAGCTCGGGGTCTATCGTGGCGCCACCGCCTCCATGCTCGCCACCATGGCCCGCCGGCTCGGCCGCACCGCCTGGCTCCTCGACACGTTCGAGGGCTTCTCCCAGGGCGATCTCACCGGCATCGATAGCAACAAGCCCATGGTATTCGAGGATACCTCACTGGACCGCGTCCGCTCCGTCGTGGGTGAGGAGAATGTCCGCTTCATCAAGGGTTACTTTCCTGAAACGGCCGTGCAGCTTCCGCCCGACGGCTCCTACTGCCTGGTCCATATCGACTGCGACCTCTACGCGCCGACCCGCGCCGCTCTGGAGTATTTCTATCCCCGCGTCGTTCCGGGCGGCTTCATCATCGTCCACGATTACTCCAGCCTGCACTGGAACGGCGCCGAGAGCGCCGTGGACCAGTTCTTCGCCGGCAAGGCCGAAGCGGTCGTCCCCTTGCCGGACGGCGCCGGCAGCGTGGTCGTCCGCAAGGCCCGCGACCCCGCGCGCGACAACTGGATCGTCCGCCGCCGCCGCGCCCTGCTCGGCGAAGACTGGGGCGATACCGCCGACGGCCGCATCGCCGAGTTGCTGGAATCCGGCTGGAGCGATCCCGAACCCTGGGGCATGTGGGGCATCGGAGAGCGCCACGTCCTGCTGTTGTATCTGAACTCCGCCGATGCCACCGGGCTGGAGCTGGAAATGGACGTCCACACCCCCATCGTGGGCAGCCGCACCCGCCAGAGCATCGAGGTATTCGCCGGCGGGAAGCGGGTTGCCACCTGGGATTTCACCGCCAGAGTGAACCGCGGACCTCGCACGGCGCTGATTCCTCGCGCGGTCCTGCACGCCGCTATCGAACATGAGAACGGGCCTTTCCTGCGCGTCGAGTTCCGCCCGCGAGACACCGCCCGCCCTAACGAGCTGGACCCCCGCCTGACCGAGGACCGGCCCCTGAGTATGGCGCTCCACCGGATCCGGGTGCGGGAGCGCGCCGTACCAAGGTAATCAACGGAAACGCCGATGCTGCGCGGCCACGTTGATCTGGTGACCCCGACTGGCGTCAGCGGCTGGGCAGCCGATGAGGCTTCCCCTGAGCGCGTCGTGGAGGTCTCGATCTTCGCCGACGACGTGAAAATAGCCCAGGTGCCGTGCAACCGCCTGCGCCTTGACCTGGCACAGACCGGCAGATACGGCGACGGCGCCCACGGCTTCGCCTACGAGTTCACGCAGGCCTTTCCTGACCTCGGTCCCTCCAAAATAGCCGTCCGCTTCACCAACTCGGGGAACCTGGTCGGAAATACCGAATTTACGCTCTCGCCGGCGGGCGCGGTCCGCCTGCCGAGCCCGGCCAGTATCTCCGAAAATATCCCGATCACGCTTCCCGCCCCTGCCACCCCGGCCGGCATGGTCAATCTGTTCGCCTTGTACCAGCAGGAGACGGGGTTGTTTCCGCTTTTGTCCCGGCTCGATTACCGCGATCGCGGTCCGGCTGAAACCTGGTACTCCGTTTTCGGGCAGGCGATCCCGGCCGAACTGTATAACCTGGCGATCGCCGCCCCATATTCGGCGCGTGATGACCTGCACGCCTGCCTGACCTCCGACGGCTTCCAGCGGAACATCGTCCCCACCGTGCTGCGGGCGTTTCCAGAAAAGCAGCGCCTGATCTTCGTCCATGTGCCCAAATGCGCAGGCACGCATCTCACGGTGCATCTGAAGCAGCTCTACCCGAGCCTCGATCAGGGAATGGCGATCCCGCATTGGACGCCCAGGCACGAGCTGTTTCGCCGTCTCTCCTGGTTTGCGCGCCTCCTGCCCCTCTACGACGCGATCTTCGTATCGGGGCACACCCAGCTTCGCTTCTACGCCGAGCAAGGGCTGCTGCGCCCATCTGACCGCGTGTTTACGGTTCTGCGCGACCCGGTGGACATCCTCATTTCTCAGCTGAACTATGTGCTCACCCGGATGACCGCTGACAGCAGCTCCTGCAGTTTGGGGCAGGACACCAGGGAATGGCTCCAGATGCTGGGGCTCGAATTTCCGGATGATCCCACTGATCCGGCCTGGCTGGAGCGGGTGGCTACCAAAGCGGTCCGCCACCCGAATATCATCCCGAAAAACCCGATCTGCTATTGGCTCGGCCAATGGACCGCGGAAACCGCACTCAGCCTGCTGCGATTGAACAGCGTCGAAATCACCGAGACTTCCAGGTTCGACCTTTGGATGAAGCAGAGCTGGGGCGTCGAATCAGGCCGTCGCTTTAACGAATCGCGCGCCTTCTTCACGCGAAACTCCTTGCCTCCGCCTCTGCTCGATCAGATCAGGAACAAGGTCTCCGAGGACTGGACTCTGTATGCGCGCGTCGCTGAGGCGCTGGACCGCAGCGGCACGTCATCAATCAACGGTCGCAGCCTGTAATACCAGGCGGCCGAATGGCCGACTGGTATGCGCGTGGTCGGGCCCCCAACGCGCTTGCGCGTTGGGAACCCCCGTTGGTGGGGCGGCCGCGCACGAAATCAATAGGATACCAGCCGGCCGATCATATACCCAAGGCTCAAACTCTCGGCCGGTTGGTATAACCCATCAGCGAAAACTCGCATACCATGCCAGGAGCCCGGTCAGCGTCATCGGGTCGCTGGCTGGCAGAAGCTTCCGCGGATGCCCCATCCAGCTTGACACGGTCACGTAATCCAGCCCGAAATCTCCGTTCTTGATCGCTTCGCCATTCCGCTTCGCTTCCGCCATCCACGATTCGTCCGTCACCCCAGGACCGCCGATCGCATCCAGGAAGATTCCGGCCTTAGCGCCGTGGATGTGCAATATCTTCACGCTCTCCCGGACGACCTGCTGCCAATCGTGCCTGTGCCAGTTCACGTCCAGCGTCATCGCATCAAGCGGCGTGCCCGTATATTTCCGATACGCCTCAAGCCACTGGTTCAGATCCCGCCTCCACTCATCCAATGGAGCGAGTGTGGGTACCTCAAAATCATCTATCCGTGCATCCGGATACACTTCGCGCACGCGTCGGATGGTGGTTGCAAGCCTGCGCGCGACCTCTTCGATCGGAAACCGGCAGGCTTCTTTCTTGTCATAGAAATGCCCGAACGTGAGAGGCTCATCGAGACTGAAATAGCTCACGGGCGCATCCAGCTTCTTCATCCGCCTGGCAATCCAGACCGGCATGGTTGGCGTCTGCGTCATGCCCTCAATGCCGCGGCCGCAATTCTCCACCGGCAGTGGTTGCAGCGTCACGGTCAAGGCAATACCGCGCCCGGTCAGGAAAGCGGCTATGTCACGCAGTTGCTGCTCGGATGCCCGCACTGCCGTGAAGGTGTTGATACTGAACCGTGACAAGTGGGACCACGCCGATTGCCATTCCACCGGCTCGGAGAACAGCTGCGGGAAATCAGGGCCGAGTCCCGGCTTTTCCCCACGCGGAAGGTTGTCCGGCGGCGCGAACACCAACCCGGCCCCCGGAACCGGCCTTGCCCCGCCAAGCCCCGGCCCAAGCAACAGACACAAAACGAGAACTCCCAAGCCGCTCCGCAAATTCCCAGACCGCTTCACCTGACCGATCCTGCATCTGCCCGCATCGTCGCCGGATTGCCAAATTCCGGCCGCTTCGCAAAGATCGGCTCAGTAACGGCTATGCTTGCTATCCGGTCACAGAAAAGCGTGAGCCGATGAACGAACAGTTTCTCGATTATTACAATCAACAACAGATTCTCGGCCTCACGCTATATTGACGTTAAAACTGCGCAAAAACGAATCGTTTTGGCAAAAACAAGGTTGACCCGCCGCTCGCAAAATCGTGAGTCATCGTTGCGGACAAGCTCCGCGCCGAAGGCAATTTCCAAGAACAAAATAGGAGATTTCGGTTAATGGCGACTTTAACAGTCGGCGCCGGCGGCGCTTACACGACAATCGCAGCAGCCGTCGCAGCGGCAAATGCGGGTGACACGATCCTGATCAACAAAGGAACCTATGTTGCCAATGACGTAAGGCTCTCAAAGGATATTACCATTAAAGCCGCGGGAAACGGCCCCGTCGTCGTCAAAGAATCCGGTCACGTGATGAAGGGCCTGTTTATCGCGGGAACCACCGGTAACACCCCGGACGTCACCATCGAGGGACTGACGCTCGAAGGAGCCAACGCCACGCCTCGCGACGGCAGCAATGGCGCCGGCATCCGCTACCAAAGCGGGAGATCTCACGCTGATCGCGGATACTATTCAGAACAACCAGGACGGAATACTCGCCACTCCCTTTACTTCTAATACCGGCACAATCATCGTGCAGGGCAGCACTTTCAACCACAACGGCGTCTCGACCGGCCTGGGCCATAACCTGTATATCGGCCATGTCGCCGACTTTTCGATCAACGACAGCCTGGTCGAAAACGCCATCGTCGGCCACGAGATCAAAACTCGCGCCTTCAATAGCCAGATCACTGATAACGTCATCATGGATGGGCCGACCGGAACGTCCAGCTACAGCGTCGACGTGCCAAATGGCGGCAATACCATCATCCAGGGCAACACGATCGAGCAAGGGCCGAAATCGCAAAATCCGTGGACGATCGCGTATGGCGAGGAAGGCCGCCTGCAACCGGGCAGCCTCACGATAGCGGGAAACGTTATCATAAACAACCGATCTGGTGGTGACGGAATATGGAACGCCACCGGCACGGTTGCGCTGATCACCGGGAATCAAATCTATGGTCTGACGAGCGCGAACTTTCTTCGCGGACCGGGGACAATTGTGGGCGACACCACGCTGTCGGCCGATCCTGGTGTTACCGCCAAAATTCCCGCTTCGGGGCCGACCATGGCCTTCGTCGGCGGATCGACCAGCGGCACGCAGGTTATCTATGCCAGTGGCGGCAACCAGATGATCCCGCCACCGCCCTCGGCCACGCCGATTGATTATCAGGTTATGCCCGGCGGCACCGGTACGCTCACCGTCAGCGATTTTCGGGTCGGCACAGACTGCCTGCAGCTCTCCCAAGGTATGTCGATTACAGCCGAAACGGCCCTTGCTACGGGTCTCGATATCGCTCTTTCGAACCACGGCAACGTCATGCTTGCCGGGATAAGCTGATCACCTGGGTATCCGATCACAGAGGCCGTGAGCTGTGATGCGCGCACCCTTCGACTTATGAATCGGACATGCGCAGGCCGGCTTGCTCCGGCCTGCGCACGTCAGATTTCCACCTCCAGCCCCACCTCAATGACCTGGCGCGTGGGAACGCCGAAATACGCCGCAGGGAGGTTGGCATTCAGGTGCATCGCGGCGAACAGAGATTTCCGCCACAGCGCCATGCCGGGCAGGACCCCGCGCGGCACCACCATCACCCGGCGGAAGTAATACGTGATCTGCTCGGGGTCGATGCCCTCAAGGCTCGCGTCCCTGCACGCGATCCTCAGACCCTGCACCACGTCCGGATTCTCCATGAATCCGAAATACATCAACACCCGCGTGATCCCCGCCCCCACCGGGATCAGCTTTATTCGTTCGCTATCCCGCACGTGCGGCTCATCGAGGCTGACCGTCGATAATAGCAGCACACGCTGGTGCAGCACCCGGTTGTGACGCAAATGATGCGTCAGTGCCAAAGGAATCCCTGTTGTCGCCGCGGTGAAGATGGCCGCCGCACCCGGCAGCCGCAGCGGGGGATTTTTCGCCACCCACTCCACGAACTCCGCCTCATGCTGTCGCAGCCTGGCGCGCTGCTTCTCCAGAAGCGCCCATCCGGTGCGCCAGGTCAGCATGATGAACGCAACCATCCCGGCCAACAGCAGGGGAAACCATCCTCCGGCAACGATCTTCGTGAGGTTCGCGGCCACGAAGATCAGATCGATCGCCAGGAAAGCGCCGTTCGCCGCCAGCACCGCCAGCGGATGATACCCCCATTTCAGGGCGATCAACGCCGCAAGCGTGGTGGTGATCGCCATCAGCATGGAAACCGCGATCCCGTACGCCCCCGCCGAGCGCATCCGATGAACCGAAGCCCACCACCGCGCCGATGGTGCCCGCCGCCAATGCCCAGTTCACCACCGGCATATAGATCTGCCCGATCTGCTGGCTCGCCGTGTGCAGCACCCGCATGCGCGGCAGGAATCCGAGCTGGATCGCCTGCTGCGTCAGGGAATAGGCTCCCGAGATGATCGCCTGCGATGCGATGATCGTTGCCAGCGTTGCGAAGACCACCAGAGGGTAGTGCGCCCAGCGCGGCGCCAGGTAGTAGAACGGATTCTCCGCCGCCCTCGGGTCCGCCAGCAGCAGCCCGCCCTGGCCGAAGTAGTTCAGCGTAAGCGCCGGCAACACAACCCCGAACCAGCCCGCGCGCATCGGCGCGCGCCCGAAATGCCCCATATCGGCATACATCGCCTCCCCACCCGTGACCGCCAGGAAAGCCGCTCCCAGCACCGCGAAAGCGATACCCGCGCCGGCATGCGTCAGATAGGAGGCCGCCATCCATGGGTTGAGTGCCGTCAAAATTGCGGGGTTGCGCAGAATGCCCCCGATCCCGAGCACCCCAATTGCTACAAACCAAAGCAGCATCACCGGGCCGAAGATCGCGCCAACAAAGGCAGTGCCGCGCCGCTGCACCATGAACAGCCCGATCAGGATCGCAACCGTTAGCGGCACAACAGCGGGCGCGAGTTTCGGCGCATCCAGCTTCAATCCCTCGATCGCACTCAGCACGGAAATGGCCGGCGTGATGGCGCCATCGCCATACAGCAGGGCGGCGCCGACCAGTCCCACAACAAGCAACGATGCTTGCCAGCTGCCGGCCTTGGCGTGGCGCGCATCGAGCAGCGCCAGCATGGCGACGATCCCGCCTTCGCCCCGGTTGTCGGCGCGCAAAATCAAAATCGCGTATTTCACCGAAATGATCAGAATCAGGGCCCAGAAGATGAGTGAAACGAGACCGGTGACGCTGGCTCGCGTCACCCCTCCGGCCGAGTCGGCCGCCTGCTTCAGTGCGTAAAGCGGGCTCGTTCCGATGTCGCCGTACACAATCCCCAGCGCCGTCAGTGTCATCAGAGCAGATCGCGCCTGACCGGAAACGCCCGCGTTTCCCCCCGGTCCGGCCCCGAGGCCAGGCTCCAGCCGGCCCGAGGACAAGTCAGCAGCGCGTGAACCTGCTCGCGAGAAACGGGGTAGAGCGCGTTCAGTCATGGAACACGCTCTGGCGCCATCGGGGTGCGCTGCGCGCATTGCTTGGAAGCACGGCCCGGAACATGCCTTCCCTCCCCAGAGCAGCATCGCGCGGAGCAAAAATCTCGGGATCCGTAAATCCTGCTCTGAAACAATGACTTGGCGCGTTTCAGGCCAATCCAGCCAGCCTGAAACTGCTCTCGCTTCCGTGGTTATCCCAGTATTCGCGGAGGAGTGGCAATCGTGTCGCGTGCGAATGCCGGCGGGGCGGGTCCCGGCCCCATTCGTCAAACAGAATTGAAAGCAAATCTCACGTTGTTTCATGGACCTGCCTGCCATTTCGGCCTTTCTGGCATCTGGCAGGCACACGAGACAGAATGACCACCATCAGCGAATACAACCGGTTGGCCGGTAACGCCGAGGCATGGGCGACGCAGGCAGCGAATGATCGCATAGCGTCTGCCTGGCTTAGGATAGCCGCTGGATTTCGTGTCCTTGCACGGCTGTACGGCTATCGCGACCCATCCCGCCTTGCCCCCGGCTATCCGGTAGCGAAGAAGCCCTATCCACATAACAGTTCCAACCACCCCTCCCCAGGTCGGGCGAGAGAGCTGCCCCGAGCCCGACCCCGGATCGGCTCGCGAGGCGAGTCGGGTAAGAACCGCCCGGGTGACCCAGGCCTCAAGGACGGATGATCGTCCCCGGTCCCGCCTCCGTGAACAACTCCAGCAGGCAGGCATGCGGGACGCGCCCATCGAGGATCACCGCGCCCTTCGCGCCGGTCTGCACCGCCTCCACGCAGTTCTGGACCTTCGGAATCATCCCGCCTCTGATCATGCCTCGCTCGATGCCCCGGGCCACTTCGGCCACCGTCATCTCGGGAATTAGCCTTCTCTGCTCATCCAGAACGCCGGACACGTCCGTCAGCATCAGCAGTCTCGTCGCGCTCAGCGCGCCGGCGATTGCTCCCGCAACCGTATCCGCATTGATGTTGTAGGTCTCACCTTTCTCATCCGCGCCGACGGGCGCGATCACCGGAATCAAACCGGCCCCGGTCAGCGCATGAATCACCCGCACATCCACCTCGGCGGGCTCGCCGACGAAGCCGAGATCCAAAATCTTTTCTATCCGGCTGTCAGGATCGCGCGTGGTGCGCGTCAGCTTCCGCGCCCGGATCAGCCCGCCATCCTTGCCGCATATGCCGACAGCCAGGGCCCCGGCGCGATTGATCAGCCCCGCCACGTATTTGTTGACGGTTCCAGCCAGAACCATCTCCACGACTTCCACCATGGCCGCGTCGGTCACCCGCAGCCCATCCACGAAAGTCGATTGGATCGCCAGCCGCTTCAGCATGGCGTTGATCTGCGGCCCGCCCCCATGCACCACCACCGGATTGATGCCGACCTGCTTCAGGATCGCGATATCGGCGCCGAATTGCAGCGCCAGCTCCTCCTCGCCCATCGCGTGGCCGCCGTATTTCACCACCACCGTTGCCCCCGCGTAGCGCCGCAGATACGGCAGCGCCAGCGCGAGCGTGCGCGCCTGTTGCGCCGCGGCCTCGTGGTCGATCGGCGATGCGCTCATGCTCTCGGGCCTCCAGATTATGGCCCGGGGTGCCAGAGCAAGTTCAGGCCGACTGAACACGCTCTGGCCCTTTTCCGCGAGCCAATTCACGCGCTCCTTGAAACGCACGCGGTTCCAGTCGAGCGCGATCGGCTCTATGGCGAGGGGTGGCCAGGGTCAACTGGCGTGGCAGCCTACTCAGGTCACTTACCCAACGGCTCAGGATCCCGAGGGATACCAGGCCGGCTTCCGCTTTTCCCGGAAGGCGGAAGTGCCCTCACGCCCTTCCGGTGAACCTCGTTGGGCGGCGCTCTGATGCGCCAGCATACTCATCGCCCGCTCTTCCAGGATCAGCCCGTTGGCCCCCAGGAAGGACCGCTTGGTCGTTTCAATCGCTCCAGGGGCGCCCAGCAGGATCGCATCCAGCACCTCGGTCAGCCGTGCCTCCATCCGCTCAGCCGGCACGATCTCATGTACCAGGCCGATCCGCATCGCCTCTTCGGCGCCGAAGCGCTCGCCGATCAGCGCATACCGCCGCGTCTGCCGCAGGCCCATCGCATGCACCATGTGCGTGGAGATCGGCGTGGGAGCCACGCCGACGCGAACCTCCGTCAATCCGAAGATCGCGTCCGGCGTCGCCAGCGCAACATCGGCGCAACAGACCATCCCACACCCGCCGCCGAAGCAGGCGCGGTGCACCACCGCGATGGTCGGGCGAGGAAACTCGTTCAACAGTTTCATGGCCCGCGTGGTCGCCATCGACGCGGCATAGTTCTGCTCGGCAGGATACGCCGCCGCCCGGCCCAGCCAGTCGATATCCGCGCCGGCCTGAAAATGCTTTCCCGCCCCACGCAGAATCAGCGCGCGGAGCCCGCGATCCGCACCCAATTTCTCAAGGCCAGCGATCAGTTCACTCAGCAGATCCTCGTCATAGGCATTGCCCCGCTCCGGCCGGTTCAGCGTCACGGTCGCAACACCTCGCGCATCGGTTTCAAGCAGAACCAGCGCCATCACAATCCTCCTTCAGGCCGTGATTATGGCCGGATCGGTATTGCCTCCGCAAACCAGCACCCCCACCCGGGCCCCTTCCGACGGCTCGAACGCGCCCGACAGCAGCGCCGCAATCGCCGTCGCGCCCCCCGGCTCCGCGACCACCCTCACCTGCTCCCACAGCCAGCGCTGCGCCGCGCGAATCGCCTCATCCGGCACCAGCACGGCAGCCGCCACAAACGCCGCGGCAACCGGAAACATCAGCCCGCCCACCTGCCGTGCCCCCAGACTGTCGGCCGCGATCCCCGCAACCGGCGCCGGGACCGGCTTGCCCGCCGCTAACGCATCGTGCAGCGACGGGCAGGACACCGGCTCGACGCTGATCACCGTAGCGCTCCCCGCGTACCATGCCGCCATGCCGCCGATCAGCCCGCCGCCTCCGGTCGCCACCAGCACATGCGTCAGATCAGGCGCCTGCTGCTCGAACTCCCGCGCCACCGTTCCCTGTCCCGCAAGCACGTCCTCATGGTCATAGGCATGAACTTCCAGCGCCCCGGTCTCCGCCTGCCTGGCTCAACTCGCCGCCAGCGCCTCCGCATAGGTCGCACCCGTCTGCACCACCCGCGCGCCATATCCGGCAATACGCTTCGCCTTCGCCGGGGATGTCACCTCCGGCACGAAAATCTCCGCGCGCAACCCCAGTGCCCGCGCAGCGAAGGCCACCGCCGCCCCGTGATTGCCGCCCGAGGCGGCGATCACGCCCTGCGCACGCCGGCCCGCGACCAAAAGCCGGTTGAAGGCGCCCCGTGGTTTGAAGCTCCCAGCATGCTGCAGCAGTTCCAGCTTCAGCGTGACCGGCCGAGCCAGGCCGCTCTCCTTGCCGTCGAGATGCAGGACCGGCGTGCGCCGCACGAACGGATGGATACGCGAAGCAGCAACGGCGATATCGGCACGAGAGACCATGGCGCGCCGGACGCTGCCACGCCCGGCCCGCGCTCTCAACCGCTTTCAAACTCGCGCAAGATGCCAGCAGCCAACTCGCGCCACGATTGCCTTGCATCCGGCGCCGGCGGAACCGGCGGGGGTGACTTGATGAACCGCTCGATCGCTGCTGCCAGGCTGGCGGCGTCGGGATCGCAGAGTATCCCAAGCGGCTCCCTGGTAAGCTGCTCCGGCAGCCCACCAACCCGCGTGGCAATGACGAACCGCCCGGCCGCCAGTGCGGCCCCCGCCACCCCGCTCTGGCTCGCTTCCCGGTATGGCAGCACCAGCACATCCGCCCAGGCGAGCAGCGAGGAAATCTCGCACTCCGGCACCCAGCGGTTCTCGACGCTTACCCCCGCGATCGCCCGCAAGGCGGACAACGCCTGGCTTTCCGGTCCGCTGCCCACGACCCGTAACCGCCATCCTTGCTGCGGCCGCAGCCGCCCCATTGCCTCGGCCAGCAAATCGAGCCCTTTGTAGGGCAGCAGCCGGCCGAAATGCAGCAACCGTGCCGGACCATCATGAGCGAAAGCGGGCGGCGCCCTCCCGAACATCATCGGCGGATGCAGACCCCGGATCAGCTTCGTCCTCCGCCCGATCATTCCTCCGGCAACCACCTGTTCCGCCACATGCGCCGATAGCGCCACCACTGCATCGGCCGCACGTAGAAACCGCCGCTGCACCGTCATCTGCACCGGATAGCCATCGCCCGGATGCGCAATCGCATCGTGCACGATCACCGCGAAAGGCACTCGCGCGCGCCGCAGCGCGATCGCAAACAGCCAGTCCAGCGGACCAGGCAACGCGCACACCGCCAGCTCCGGCCTCAGCTCGCGCAATTCCCGCCCAAGCCGAGCAATCATCGACGGACTGCTCAGCACCCGCCCCGCCAGTCCGACGACGCCGCCGTATGTGGGCACCGCCAGGTCACACCGCGGCGCCTCCGGCCCTTGCAAAATCTCCGCCGCCGAGGACAGTGACAGCAGCCCCTCGCCCCCCGGCAGCTCGCAAAAAGCCTCCGCCAGGTGCGCCGCCCATCGTGGCCCGGCGCCCCGCCTGCCCCATTGCCAGACCAGCACCCTCAAAACGGCACGCCCATCCGACGGACCGCCTCGGCAAGCCGCGCCGAGTCCAGCCGCAGCGCCGCGGCACGCGCCCGCTCTCCCAGCGCCGCCCGAGCCTCGGCGTCACCTGCCAGCCGCTTCAACTGCGCCGCTGCGTAATCCAGGTCCGGCTCCGCCCAGAGCGCGCCTGGCACGCTGTACACGCCGCGCGGATCGGCAACCGGTATCAGCCGGAACGGCACCGGTACCGCGTTCGTTTCGTCCATGAAATCCATGTTGCCCGACCAGGCGGTCGCTATCACCGGCTTCCCCTGCAGCATGGCCTCGGCAATCACCAGCCCGAAACCCTCACTCCGGTGCAGCGACAGCACAATATCCGCCGAAGCCATCAGTGCCCGCGTATCCGCATCGCTGAGTGCATCCGTTATCACCTGGATATTCGCCGCACCCGCCACCGCATCGAATAATCGCATCAACTCGCCGCGAAAATGATCGGGGTTGCCGGTCTTGAGCAAAAGCACCCGATCCGGCCGGTCACCGAACGCCGCCCGAAAGGCACGCACCGCGCCGATCGGATTCTTCCGCTCGAACGACGATGCCAGGTTGACGGATACGAGCACCGCCACCGCGCCCTCCGGGATGCCGAACCGCGCCCGGCCAGGGCAAGCCGGCTGTGCTGCCCCTATCGCCACCGGATGCGGCATCACCTGAACTCGCCCTGGCAACAGCCCCTCCAGGGCCGCCGCGGTGAAAGACGAGGGTGCCCAGATCTTATGCACGAACCGCGCTTGGGTCCGCCATTCCTCAGGCGCAACCGCCAGCTCCCAGGCCCAGTACCCGATCACAAGCCGTGATCCCAGCAACCGTCGCGGCAGCCGCAGCAGCAATAGCGGCAGCAGCACCGGATTGACGTGCAGCACCAGCGCGAACCCCTCCGGCGGCAGAGAGCAGCCGGCCGAGGGCAGATCGTCATGATGCGCCGGCAGCAATGGCCCGACATCCATCGCATGGCGCGGCACGCCCAGACGCTCAAAAGCCGCCAGCGTCAGCCGCGCACTCTCGCCCAGTCCGGACGCGCGCGAAAACTCTCCCACCACCGTGACCCCGGTACAATCAGCCGGCGTGCGCGCAGGGCGCGGCGCAAGCAATGCAGCGGCGCCGTGCACAAATCGCCGCCGCTCCCGCTTCGGCAACATTCGCCACGCATGATGCAGGAGCGACAGGCGGGAAGGGCGTTGATCGCTCATGCCGGGTAAGGAACCGCTCGCGACTGCAATGAAATCCCGCCAACCCGTCATGGTTGCCGCTTGGCGCCGCCCGTATAAACTCCGGCCATGAACGCACCAAGCCCCGGCACCACGCGCCTCACGACGACCGAAATGTTGGCGCGCCTTGTCGCGTTCGACACAACCAGCCGCAACTCCAATCTTGAGCTGATCGGGTTCGTCCGATCCTGGCTCGATGCGCACGGCGTGCAGTACCGCCTCAGCCACGATCCCGCAGGCACCAAGGCCAACATTCATGCCGTGATCGGCCCCCGGGCGGCCGGCGGCATCGCCCTGTCCGGCCATGTCGATACCGTGCCGGTCGATGGCCAGGCCTGGACCGCCGACCCCTTCACGCTTCGCCGCCGGGATAATCGTCTCTATGCCCGCGGCGCCTGCGACATGAAAGGCTTCGTAGCCAGCGCGCTCGCCGCCGTGCCCGATCTCGTCCAGCGCAATCTCACAAAGCCGGTGCACTTGTTCATCAGCTATGACGAGGAGGTCGGCTGCTGGGGAGCTCAGCGGCTGGTACAGGACCTGACCCAGTCAGGCCTCATGCCCTCACTTTGTGTCGTGGGCGAACCGTCCGGCATGCAGCCGATCCTCGCTCACAAGGGCAAGCTGAACGTCGTGGTGCGGGTTCGCGGCGCCCCCGGCCACTCCAGCCAGCCGGCCCGCGGGGTGAACGCCATCTACGCCGCCGCCGAAGCGATCGTTTACCTGTCGAATGAAGCCCGGCAACTCGCGGTCGAAGGCCCCTTCGAGGAAGGCTTCGATCCACCCCACACGACGGTCCATGTCGGCACCGTCCAGGGCGGCGCCATCCTCAACATTATCCCCGAACATGCCGAGTTCCACATGGAATGGCGCCACATCCCAGCCGACGATCCGGAACGCGAACTGCAGCGCCTCAAGGATCATGTCGCGCGCCGCATCGAGCCCGCCATGAAGTCGGTGCGCCCCGGTGCCGGCTTCGACTACGAGATCAATGTACGCATGCCTGGCATGTCACTGTCGCCCGACCAGGAGCTGACCGCGATAGTCAAGCAGATCACCGGCTTCAACAGCACCGGGAAGGTAAGCTACGGCACCGAAGCCGGATTTTATGAGAACGCGGGGATCGCGACGATCGTATGCGGGCCGGGCGACATCGCGCAGGCCCATCAGCCCGACGAGTGGATCGCCCAAAGCGAACTCGACGCATGCGACCGGTTCATCCGCGGTCTCGTGGATCGCGTTGCCGGATAAGCCTATGCCGGAGCAGAGTATCCCAACGCTGCCGCAGTTCGAAGTCGGGTTGACCGCGCCAGACATCCATCGCTGGCGCGAAGGCAATACCGGCGTCCCGGGCTTCACCACTCTCAATTCCGGCCAGGCGGGGCCGCATGTCGCGCTGACCGCTCTCGCCCACGGCAATGAAATCGCCGGCGCCATTGTCCTCAATGAAATGCTGCGCCAGGCGCCGCTTCCCATCCGCGGCCGATTGACCTGCGGCTTCGTCAATCTCGCCGCCTTCGACCGTTTCGACCCCCAGCAACCGACACTGTCCCGCTTCGTCGATGAGGACATGAACCGCCTATGGGAGAGCGCCACCCTGGAAAGCCGGCGAAACTCCGTCGAGCTCGCACGCGCACGCGAAATCAGGCGGCTGATCGACAGCGTCGATGTGCTGCTCGACCTCCATTCCATGCTGTGGCCGTCCGATCCGCTGATGCTCTGCGGCGTGCCTGAAAAAGGCCGGCTCCTCGCACAAGGCATCGGCATCCCCGATCTCGTGGTCGCCGATCACGGCCATGCCGGCGGGAAACGCCTTATGGACTATGCCCGCTTCAGTGATCCCGCTACGCCTTACGTAGCGAACCTGCTGGAAGCCGGCCAGCACTGGAACGCCTCCTCGGTGGAGGTGATGCGTGCCGCCGTTGCCGGTTTGTTGCACCATCTGGGAATGGCGCCCCCAACCCTCCCGCAGCCGTTGCGTCAAAAGCAGCGCTTCGCCGAGGTAACCCGTGCCATCGTTGCCGGCTCACCTGGATTCTCCTTCGTCCAGCCCTGGCGCGGCGGACACATCATCGGGCGTCGCAACACCCTGATCGCGCTCGATGGCGAGGACGAGATTCGCACGCCCCATGACCAGTGCCTGCTTGTCATGCCGAGCCTGCGCCCAAGCCGCGGCCACACCGCAGTACGCCTCGCCCGCTTCGCCTGAAAGGAGCCTCCGCCGATGCGCCTCTCCGCCGCAATCCTGTGCCTTGCCGCCTCTCTCGTCGGCTTCGGCGCCAATGCCCAGCAGCAGGCGCCGCAGGCCTTTCTGCTCGGCGCCTGGACCGGCGGCATCTTCCCGCCACCGACCGTCATTTCGGCCGGCGAATGCCTCGCCCAGCCGACCGTCATCTTCACCCGGGACGTCGTCCTGCGCGCCACCCTGATGGACGTGTTCTACGTCGAGCGCCTCGTTGAGACCGCGCGCGGCACCGGAAACGGCATCGACATCCAATTCAGCGCATCGACTGCACCGGGCACGCCCTCACTGACCGGATTTACCCAGGGCGATAACGGCTTCGGGTGCGACAGCCCCGATATCCTGCACGTGGAGCGCATCAGCCAGAACCAGATCCGCTTCCCCGACTGCAAGGACTTTCCCTTCCCTCTCGTTCGCTGCCCCGCCGGGTGATCAAATAATGGCTGATCACAACAAAGGAAGCATCCATGCCTCGCACCGTCGCGAAACTGCTGGCCGATAGCCTGGCCGCGCATGCCGTTGATCAGATCTTCTGCGTCCCAGGCGAAAGCTATATCGGCCTCACCAACGCACTGGTGGACATGAACGCCATCCGCATCATCGTCTGCCGGCACGAGGGTGGAGCAGGGTTCATGGCCGCGGCGGATGGAAGAATGCGGTCGAGGGCGGGGGTCTGCATGGTCTCCCGCGGCCCGGGCCTTTCCAACGCCATGGTTTCGTTGCACTCCACTTACCACGACGCGACCCCCATGGTGATGCTGATCGGTCAGGTGGAACGGGCCGATTTCGGCCGCATGGCGCTGCAGGAGCAGCACTACGGACGCCTGCTCTCCGACATCACCAAGGCGGTCATCGAAGTGAACGAACCGCTGCAGGCGTCCGAGGCGATCGCGCGCGCGTTCCATCTGGCCGAAAGCGGCACGCCGGGTCCCGTGGCGGTGATCCTTCCGGAAGATATTTTCGACGAACCGACCGAGGCGGTCCTGGAGCAGCCGCGTCCCCGTGCGCTGGCCGGGCCCCGCACCGCCGATCTCGATCGTCTCGCCGAAATGCTTGGCCGCGCCGAGCGCCCCCTGCTCGTCGTAGGCGGCGCGCTGGTAAGCGACTCGCTTTACGATACTGCTGTCACTGACGATCTCCGCCGCTTTGCCGAAACCTGGATGCTGCCGGTTTGCCCGACCCATCGCCGCCCGCAGCTATTCGACTCCCGCCATCCCAATTACGGCGGCTATATGGGAATTCGTATCCCGCCCAAGCAGATCACCGAAATGAAGCGCGCCGACCTGATGATCGCGCTCGGCGAACGAATGACCGACACGGTCAGCCAGTCCTACAACTTCCCGAAAGCCCCGCAGCCGCAGCTGCCTTTCGTCCATGTCTGGCCCGACGCCAACGAAATCGGCCGCGTCTGGCATGTCGATCTGGGCCTCGCCTGCTCTCCGCGTGAGATCATCAAGGCACTGCTCGCCCGCTCGCCTCAGGGCGCGGACAAGCGCGGCGACTGGGTGCGCGGCCTGCACGCCATCCATCGCGAGCTGATGGAGCCCACCTGGGAACCGGTGCCCGATGGCCTCAACTTCGCGGCCGTCGTCGCTGAAATCAACAAACACCTCGCGGACGATGCCGCGGTCACCTCGGATGCCGGTAATTTCGGCAGCTACATCCACCGCTATATCGACTTCCGCCCGGGCCAGCTGTTTCTCTCCTCCGTGGTCGGTGCAATGGGCTCCGGCATGCCGATGGCCGTCGCCGCCGCGCTGCGCCGCCCGAGGTCCCAGACCGTCGCCTTCGTCGGCGACGGCGGCGCACTGATGATGGGCAACGAAATCGCCACCGCTGTGCAGTACGGCGTCAATCCCATCATGATCATCTCCGACAACGGGATGTACGGCACGATCGGGATGCACAGCCACGTGCGTTATCCGGGCCGCCCCTTCATGGAAGCCACGCGCCTGACCAATCCGGATTTCGCGGCCTGGGGCCGCAGCTTCGGCGCCGAGGGCATCACCATTCGCACCGAAGCCGAGGTCGCGGACGAAATTGCGCGCGCCTTCGCCGTGAGGACCAGGCCCGTCGTCGTGCATTGCCTGACCTCGGCCCTGCAAATGAGCGCCTGGCGGCGCTATGATAGAGGCGATGCGCTGCCCTGATCCGGTTTCCGACATGAACCACATCGAAGCTGACGTTTTGGCCCGCAATCCCTGGGTCACTCGCCGCCCGCTGACAGTCAGCGAATATCACCGCATGGGCGAGGCCGGCATCCTGACCGAAGACGACCGGGTGGAGCTTATTGAAGGACAAATCATCGCCATGGCGCCGATCGGCAGCGATCATTCGGGCACTGTGAATGGGCTCGCTCGCGCGCTGATCCTGGCGATCGGCGACCGCGGCGTCGTGGCGGTGCAGAACCCGATCCGGCTCGACGACTTCAACGAACCGCAGCCCGACTTCTCGGTGCTCAGGCCCCGCGAAGACGATTACCGCCGCTCCATCCCGCGCCCGGAAGACGTCCTCCTCGTCATCGAAATCGCCAACTCCAGCCTACGATACGACCGCCGGGTGAAGCTCCCCCTCTACGCCCGGCACGGAATCCCGGAAGTCTGGATCGTGGACCTCGCCGGCCGTCAGGTCGAAGTATTCCGCCGCCCGGTCGATGAAGCCTATACTGAAGTCTCGCGCGCCGGGCCGGAGGGCAGTCTGCCGCTTCTGCTGACTGACGCGGTCCTTTCAGTTTCGGCTATTCTCGGATGATTTGGTCTGCCGCCACATCAGGATCATAGCCCATCGCCGCAAAAAGTGGCTCCAGCATCTCCCGATACGGCCGCCACCGGCCGATCGCGCTGCGGTACATCGGCTGGCGCACCTGGGCGGCACTCGCCGTCAGTATAACGCGTTCGGTCTTGTTGAAGGCGAGACACGCAGGGTCCCATTCCAGGCCGCAATGTGCGACAATCCGGCGGGCCTGGCCCTCAGGGTCGGACACCAGCTCCTCGTATTGCGTCTCCAACATCAGTCCCGGAGCAGCACCGCGCGCCAGTGCGCCATCAGATCGTCGTAGGCACGATAATATCGGCCCAGTTCCGCGAGATCATAGGCGAACGGCAGATCGCCCTTGAACAGCAACGAAAAGCAGGAGAAGCACGTGTCCGCCGGATCACGGCGCGCGTGGATGATGCGCGCCCGGGGCAGCACCCGCACGATAAGGCCCGCAAACAGGAAATTGGTGGGCATTTTGTCCACCACCCACTTCGCGCCAGGAAACCTTGTGCGAAGGCGTTCCAGATAATCGGCCCCGACCTGCCGCAGTAGCTCAGCCGGTAGCGAGGGAACGGCTTCCGGATAGGCATCTTCACCCATCGCCACCTCGGTCACCTGCCGGAATGTAGCCAGTTCGCCGGCAACGGCGATTTTGGGGTGACTCGCCAGGATCTGCTCGATCAGCGTGGTTCCCGAACGCATCATGCCGATCACGAAAACCGGCACGGGCGAGCTTTCGTCCGCGCCATGTCCTACCTGAACCAGATCCCCACCAATCCATTCCCGTCCCAAAAAAGCATGGATCTATCGAATTGCCGCAGCGCGGCAGCTTCATCGTAATTTAATTGTCGCCGCTTCTCCGCGCTTGCCCGCAGCAGATAATCGAAAGAACGTTTGTATTCACCGAGATCTGCCAGAGCTTTGGCGAGGGCGAAATGCAGCTGAACCTGCTCAGCCTCGGGGAAGCTGTCCGCCTCCACCGCGAGGGCTTCCATCGCGGCCAGAGCAGGATCGCCTGCTGAAGAGCGCTTGCATGCTGACAGACTATGATACAGCGAAGGTTGCCGGGGCGTGATGGCTATGGCCGCCTCGAGGGCGCCTCGCGCCTCGTCGATCCGGCCAGTACTCTGCAGCGCGTTGCCGAGATTGCGAAAAGCATCCGAATAATGCGGGTCAAGCGCCACTGCCTTCCGGTAATACGGGATCGCCTGGTCAGGGCGGTTCAACTCATGCAGCGATGCACCAAGGTTGTTATGTGCCATCGCGTAGCCGGGCTTGAGGCTGATCGCTTCCTTTAGCAAGCCACGGCTTCGTTGAACTGTCCACCTGCATGCAGAACCAGTCCGAGTGAATTGTGCGCCTCCGCCGATCGCGGATGGATCCTGACTGTCTGGCGAAAGATGCCTTCGGCTTCATCCCACCGGCGTTGCCGAAAGCGGAGGTACCCAGATTATGGAGCGCCCCTAAATGGTTGGCATCCACCGCAAGGATCGACCTGTACAATTGCTCGGCTTCTGCCCATTTGCCCTCGTGATCTTTGGACAAAGCAGCAGTGAAGATTTGTGAGATCCAATTCGTCTGAGCTTGCCGTTGCTTCGGTGCGCGCAGAGGCATCGGGTGAGGAATGGTTTTGCGGGTCATGGGCCGAGTGGACGCCGCTTCCTGTTGCAAGCCGTGGACCGGGGTGTCGCCAGCATAACAGGAAAAAGGGCGGCGTAACGCCGCCCTTCCACCCATCCCTGCTCCGGACGCTGCTTAGGCTCGGCGTCGAGCCAAGCCGATGCCCAGCAATCCTACTCCGAGAAGGGCCATGCTGGCAGGCTCGGGCGTAGTGACCACGTGCGCCGTTCCGCTGATCTGGAACACTTCCAGGAAGATATTGTCGTTGTTGCTCGCGTTGTTTGTTATCAGTGTCAGGCTCGTGTCACCGTCAGAGAGCACATTCGAAAGGTCATAGTGCTCGTGATCATCACCGATCGCCGGGTTTGGAAACGGCGTGAACGGATCGCTGTCGCTCCCGGCATTGACGCCGCCAACGGTTATCAGATTGCCATTCTCACAGGAAGGGTCCTGGCTGTCGTCGCAATGGCCGGCCACGTTCGTCAGCGTCTGCCCGTTCGCTGTGATCGTCGAGACCTGGGCCGAATTTGTCGGATTGTGCGGGTCTGGTCCGTCATAGCTGAAGCCGTCGCCGATCATCATCTGAGCCCCGAAGCCGGGCTGCAACGGATCGAAAGCGATGTGAGAGGTATCGCCGCCCGATTGCGAAAACCCGTCGAGGATGAACACGGTAGAGGTCGGAAGGCTCGGATTCGAAAAAGTGACGACAAGCGCCTCACCGTCGATGGCCGACGTCTGCGCGCCCTCATTCACTGTCAGGCTCGCACCGCCCAACGCCATATTCGCCTTGACGTAATTGGTGACGTCAGCGCGCCACGCCTGAAGGAACCCGTCCGCCACACCCAGCGCGGTGAAGGTCGGCGAAATAGCGGTCGCCGCGCCCGTCTGCAGCGTGGTGCCATTTGGATTGGTTGTGTTGGCAAAGGTGGAACTATAAAGAAACGCTGACTTGATCGTCGAACCAGTCGGAACAACCGACTGCAAGTTGCAAGTCGCGGCATTGGAGCCGCAGCCATCCGTCGTCACTCCGGCATCGCCGGTAAAGCTCGTGAACAGCGACAAGGACGCGTGCGCCGGGCCGACCGCAGCAAACCCGGTCAGCATCGTCGCGGCCAGAAGAGCCGGTCTCATTCCTTTCCTCCTTTAAAGTACCACCACCGGCGCCGCCCATTGCAGCTCCCCCAAACGGCGTTGGTTACCTCTGAATTAACTATTAGCATGGTTGGATCGAAAAAACAACGTATGAGGCACGAAATGAGATAGATTACAAAATATTAATTACTTGCTATCCCGGCCGGGGGCTGCCTTCAGAGCGGTCAGCTTGACCGCTGGCGGGATAAGTTCTTCGCCGGAACGTCGACCGCGCCCCCGCTTGCGCGGGCGCAGGCTTTGGGTCGGCCGGTCACAACATCGGCAGCTACCTGCAGGCTCAGTTCCGGCCGCCTACGACACCGCCGCGGACCAAAGAAGGCGATCTGCGACGTCGCCGCCTCGCCGAAGGCCCGGTTTCTGTCTAGGCTGCCCCGCCATGAACCTTGCCGAATTCCGCGCCAGCCTGAGCGGCGATGTCCCGCCCGACAGTCTCGGCGACGCGCTCCAGGCGCTCTGGTGGGACGCCAAGGGCGACTGGAACCGGGCGCATGAGTGCGCCCAACGCGATGAGGGATGGACCGGCTCGATCGTGCACGCCTATCTGCACCGCAAGGAGGGCGATCTGTCCAACGCGCGATACTGGTACAACCGGGCCGGCCGGACGCCCCCAGAGACCACCCTTGCGGCGGAGTGGGAGAACCGGGTCCGCGAACTGCTGGAGGAAAACCCGACATGAACGCTGACGCGAAAAAGACCGTGCTGCGGATGATCCCTTATGGGATCTATGTCCTCACTGCCGATGACGGCGCCGGAAACGTAAGCGCGGCCACGGTCAATTGGGTGACGCAGACCGCCTTCAATCCACCTCTGGTCGTCGTCGGCGTCAAAACCGACTCGGGTGCCTACGCGGTGGTACAAAAGTCGCGCAAATTCGTGCTGAACATGCTGGGCAAGGACGGCAAAGGCGCCGCCTTCACTTTCTTCAAACCGGCAAGATTTCGAAGACGGCAAGCTGTCCGGCTTCTCGTTCCACCGTGCCAGTAATGGCGTCCCGATTTTGGATAACGCGGTCGGCGCGGTGGAATGCGCCGTGCATACGATCGTAGAGCATGGCGACCATCACGCCGTCATCGCCGAGGTGGCCGAGGCGCATCTGCCCAAGCCCGTCCAGGGCCGCCCCGATCACGCCATCCTGCCCATGTGGGACTTGGGGGACAACGTCTTCTACGGGGGGTAAGCAGGACCCCGCAGCGGAAGATCCCGCCTGCGGGCAGCGCCATCGTTTTTCGCGCGCAGGCATTGATATAAAATATCTACCCGCAAAAGGACCCAGGGAATGCGGCCAACGCACTGAACCGGGAACGCCGCACGGCCGTCGTAATACCGCTATCCGCCGGTCCGGCACCACGGCTCCCTAAAGTCGTTCCGGCGCCCTCGGCGGGAGAGGCGAGCGTCGCCGTGTGCGACCAAATCCGAGCTGTTGACAAAGCGCGGCTGTCCCGGCGCGAAGGCCGGCTAACCTCGGCTGACCTGTGGGCTGTCGAGGATGGCGTGCGCGCCGCACTCGAGTTGTAAGCAGGCGCCGTGGCCAGTCGCGGCTGCGGTACTCCGGAAGTTACGTCAGCCGCACCCGCACATAGCTGCCGGGCGCATCCTCAATCGCCGGCAACCCGCCCTCGCCCGGCGTCCGGGCCGGCACTTTCTCGCCGTTCAGCGAAGTGACCCACCGCTGCCAGTCCGGCCACCAGGAGCCGGCAATCTCCGTCGCCCCCGCCAGCCACTCATCCGGATTGGGCGGCAGCTCGGCGTTGATCCAGTGGCTGTACTTGCCGCCCTCCGGCGGGTTCGACCACGCCGGCGATATGGCCGCTCGCGGCAAGCACGAACCGCTTAGGACCGGACAGCAGCTGCGTGCCCCGATAGGTGCTCTTCCACGGCGCGATGTGGTCCTCGCGGGTCGAGAGGAAATACGCCGGCGTCCTGATCTTCCCCAGATCGATGGGGACGCCCCCCAGGCTGATCCCACCCGGGTCCTTCAGCAGATTCTCCTGATACATCTTGCGCAGGTAGAAACTGTGCATCCGCGCCGGCATGCGGGTCGAATTCGGCGTTCCAGTAGAGCAGATCGAACGGGAACGGCTCGTTGCCGAGCAGGTAGTTGTTCACCACAAATGACCAGATCAGGTCGTTCGCACGCAGCATGTTGAACGTGTTGGCCATCTCGGAGCCTTCGAGATAGCCACGCCGGCTCATCTTTTCCTCCAGTGACTTCAGCTGCTCTTCGTCGATGAAAACGCCGAGCTCCCCCGCCTCGGCGAAATCCATCATCGTCACAAAGAACGTTGCGGATTTGATCCGGTTGTCCTTCTTTGCCGCCATATACGCCAGGGTGGACCCAAGCAGCGTGCCCCCGAGGCAATAGCCGATCGCATTCACCTCGCGCTCGCCAGTGGCTTTCTCGATGGCATCAAGCGCCGCGAGATAACCTTCGGCCATGTAATCGTCGAACCCCTTCTCAGCCAGACGCTCGTCCGGATTGACCCAGGAGATCATGAATACCGTATGGCCCTGGTTGACAGCCCAGCGCACGAAGACTGTTCTTCGGCCGCAAATCGAGAATATAAAACTTGTTGATCCACGGCGGACCGATCAGTAACGGCCGCTTCAGCACCTGTTCAGTTGCCGGCGAATACTGGATCAGCTGCATCAGATCATTTTGATAAACCACCTTCCCGGGAGAGACCGCGATATTCTCCCCCAGCTTGAAGGCGTCCATATCCGTCATCTTGATTCGCAGCCGACCCTTTCCCGCGCTCAAGGTCCGTCAGCAGATTGTTCAGGCCCTTGAGCAGATTCTCCCCGCCGGTTTCCGCCGTTTTGCGCAGGACCTCGGGGTTGGTCAGCAGAAAATTCGAGGGGCTCATCGCATCGATGAACTGCCGCGTGTAAAAATCGACTTTCTGCGCGGTCTTGGCATCCAGCCCGTCCACCTTCTGCACGACATCCTGAACGTAGCGGGCGGAAAGCAGATACGACTGCTTGATGAAGTCGAACACCTCGTTGTCGCGCCACGCGTCATCCTTGAAGCGCCGGTCGGTCGAAGCCGCCTCGATCACCGGCTTGGCTTTCATGCCCATCATGCGCCGGGCCGTGCTCTGCCAAAGCGTCAAGTAGTCCTGCCAGAAGCCCATCTGCGCCTCCAGCACATGTGCCGGATTGGCCATCATTCGCGCGGTCATCTCCAGAAACGCCGTCCCGATATTCAGCGGATCCGTCGATGGCTCCTGCTGGGTCTGACGCTTCAGCCAGTCCGACACGATCCGTTGCGACCGCTCGGCGATATCGGTCATGGAACGGCCGACAGCACCAGGGTCAGGCAGCTTGAATCCGGAGGCATCGGGGTTCTCCGTGATGGACATGCCAGACGAGTCCTTTCCGTACGCAGGTACCCTCCGCTACACCCTGCCCCGACCGGGGGTAGCGGGGAGTGCGAAGTCCGTTAATGCGAATTGAGATGGGGGCGGAACCAGTCGCAGGCAAGTATCGCGGCAAGCACGGCTTGCACCCACCCTGGCGCCCACCCTGGCACCCACCCTGGCAATGGCCGCGCTGCTCGGCGGCTGCTCGATCAACCCGGCCAACTGGTTCCACCAGCGGGAAGGCGGCGTCGTTGCGCAGCCGCACCAGCCCGTCCCGGGCGAAAACGAGCCCTATCCCAACCTGGCCTCCATTCCGCCGGCGCCGACCCCGCCGAACAAGGCGGAACTCGAAAGCATTTACAACGGCCTGATCGCCGACCGGGCGCATGCCCAATATCTGGCCGAAAATGCCCCCCTTCCGGATCCGTCCTCGCCCCAGGCCTCGCCGGGCCTGTTTGGAATAGGCACCGCGCCGCCGCCGCCCCCGGCCGGAGCAGCCGTCGCCAGCCTGCCCGCCGCCAACGCCGCTCCGGCCGCGGCCCCTGCCCCGCAGCCCGTGCCGCCGGCTGCGGCAGCCCCTGTGCCGGCAGTCCCCCAGCCGCCGGCCACTGCCAAAGCTCCGGCAAAGGCCCCGGTTGCCGCGGTCCAGACCACCCCACTTCCTGCCGCAATCCCGCCCGCGCCCGCCCCTTCCCCTTCGCCCCCTGCTCCGACGATCGGGACGGCGCCCCCACCGCCTCCGCCGATCGCGCCGGCGCAGACGGCCGCTCTGCCGCCTGCAACGTCGCCGGGCGAAGCCCCCTCCAATCCGGCGGACATGGTGGAGGTCGCCTTCCCGCCCGGTTCCGCAACGATCACCCAGCCTGATGCGCTGTCCTTGAAGGCCCTCGCCGCGCGCCGGGGCAACAAACTCATGGAGGCGCTGGGCCGCGGGGATGCGGCTTCCGCGGCGCCATCCGCGCAGCAAACCGCCATAACGCTCGGCTTTGCCCGGGCCCAGGCCATCGCCAAGGCGCTGCAAGCCGCCGGCGTTCCCGACAACTCCATCCAGGTCATGTCACTCGCCGGCGGTCGTGGCGGTGCAGCAAAGCTGATAGAGTAGCGGCCCGACTCCGAAAGCCGCGCCACGATGCCCGAAGAGTTCCACCGCATCCGCCGCCTGCCGCCGTATGTGTTCGCCGAAGTGAACACCGCGAAGGCGCGGGCCCGGGGGGCCGGCGAGGACATCATCGACCTCGGCATGGGCAATCCGGACAGCCCGACGCCAGCGCATATCGTGGCGAAGCTGGTGGAGGCGGTGCAGGACCCGCGGACGCACCGGTATTCGGTCAGCAAGGGCATCCCCGGACTGCGGCGGGCACTGGCTGGCTATTACCGTCGGCGGTTCGATGTATCGCTGGACCCCGAGACCGAGGTGATCGCGACCTTGGGCTCGAAGGAGGGGCTGGCAAATCTGGCCTCGGCAATTACCTCACCGGGGGATACGATCCTGGTGCCGAACCCGTCCTATCCGATCCATCAGTTCGGGTTCATCATCGCGGGCGCCTCGGTGCGGTCGGTGCCGGCGGCGCCGGATGAGGAGATGCTGCGGGCGCTGGATCGGGCGGTGCGGCATTCGGTGCCGAAGCCGACGGCGCTGATCGTCAATTTCCCTTCCAACCCGACGGCCTGGCTGGCGGATCTGGATTTCTACCGCGAGATCGTGGCGTTTGCCCGGCGGCACGAAATCTGGGTGATGTCCGACCTTGCTTATGCCGAGATTTACTTCAACGGGCGGCCGCCGCCGTCGCTGTTGCAGGTGCCCGGGGCGAAGGAGATCGCGGTCGAGTTCACCTCGCTTTCCAAGACGTATTCGATGCCGGGCTGGCGGATGGGCTTTGCGGCGGGAAACCCGCGGCTGATCGCGGCGCTGGGGCGGATGAAGTCGTATCTGGACTATGGCGCGTTCACACCCATCCAGGTGGCGGCGACGGCGGCACTGAGCGGGTCGCAGGACTGCGTAGAGGCCGTGCGCAGCGCTATATCGCGAGCGGCGGGACGTGCTGATCCGCGGGCTGGCGGGCGCGGGGTGGCAGGTGCCCTCGCCGGAGGGCTCGATGTTCGCCTGGGCGCCGATCCCGCCGCAGTATGCGATCGCTGGGGTCGCTGGAGTTTTCCAAGCTGCTGCTGGAGCGGGCGAAGGTGGCGGTGGCGCCGGGCATCGGGTTCGGCGAGCATGGCGACGGCCATGTGCGGATCGCGCTGGTGGAGAATACGCAGCGGCTGCGCCAGGCGGTGCGAAATGTCCGGGCGTTCCTGGCGGTGAGATCGAACCAGGTTACCCCTTCCCCTGATCCCCTCCCGCAGCGGGAGGGGGTGCTCGTATGAGCAGGCCACTTTCGGTGGGGGTGGCGGGGCTGGGGACGGTGGGGGCGGGGGTCCTGACGCTGCTGCGGGACAATGCCGGCGTGGTAGAGGCCCGGGCCGGGCGGCCTATTGCTGTTACCGCCGTCTCGGCGCGGGACCGGGCGCGGGAGCGCGGAGTCTCGGTGGCCGGGCTGCGGTGGTACGAGGACGCCGTCGCCTTGGCGGCCGACCCTGGGGTGGATGTCGTGGTGGAGCTGATCGGCGGCTCCGATGGCGTTGCCTTGTCGCTTGTGGAAAGCGCCATCGCCGCCGGCAAGCCGGTGGTCACCGCCAACAAGGCCATGCTGGCGGTGCACGGCGCCGAACTGGCCCGTGCAGCCGAGGAGGCTGGGGTGCCTCTGGGGTTCGAGGCAGCGGTCGCCGGCGGCATCCCGGTCATCAAGGCCGTGCGGGAGGGGCTGGCCGGCAACCGGATCACGCGGATTGCCGGCATCCTGAACGGGACCTGCAATTACATCCTGACCCGGATGCGGACCGAGGCGAAGGAATTCACCGAGGTTCTGGCGGATGCCCAGCGGCTCGGTTACGCGGAGGCCGATCCGTCATTCGACATCGATGGCGTGGACGCGGCGCATAAGCTGGCGATTCTGGCCGCCTTGGCGTTCGGGCGGCCGGTAGCGTTCGATGCGGTGCACGTGGAGGGGATAAGGCGGGTTTCGGCGCTGGATATCGGGTTTGCGCGGGAGCTGGGGTACCGGATCAAGCTGCTGGGCATTGCCCGAGCGTCCGAGGCGGGGATCGAAACGCGGGTGCATCCCTGCATGGTGCCGGAGGATGCGCCTCTGGCCCGGGTGGATGGGGTGTATAACGCCGTGGTGGCGGAGGGGGATTTCGTCGGCCGGCTGATGCTGGAGGGCCGCGGGGCGGGGGCGGGACCGACGGCCTCGGCGGTGGTGGCGGATCTGGTGGATATCGCGCGGGGGCGGATGACGCCGGTTTGGGGCGCGTCACGCGCGGCGCTGTCGGATGCGCCCTCGGTGCCGATTACCGCCCATATCGGCTGCTATTACCTGCGGCTGATGGTGGTGGACCGGCCGGGAGTGATCGCGGATGTGACGGCGGTGCTGCGGGACCTGGGCGTTTCGGTGGAGAGCATGCTGCAGCGGGGCCGGGCACCCGGAGAGGCGGTTCCGGTGGTGCTGGTGACGCACGAGACGGCGGAGAGTGCCATGCGGGAGGCGGTGGCGCGGATCGGCCGGCTGGATGCGGTGCTGGAGGAGCCGGCGGTGGTACGGATCGAGGGGGGTTAGGCGTTTCGGTTTGGGGGCGCCGGGGACGGGAGCGTACGAAACGGGGGTTTTGGCGGGTTGCGTTTCGTGACGAAAGCCGGGTTTGCGGGGGTGGCGAAACGTACGAAAGGGCCGTTTCGGGAGGTTGACAAACGTACGAAACGCCGGTCCGGCGGGGTGGGATTTCGTACGAAACGCGGGTTCGTTTCGGGAGCGTATGGCCGCGGCCGGGTTGGGACGCGCGGCAAAGAGGATATGGGGTCAAGCGGCCCTGAAAGTAGGGTCGTAGTTCGGATCATCCTACGGAAGGCTTTTGCGGTGGCGGCGCGATCTCGGGACGCGGGGTGGCCCCGTGGTTGGGGATGGTGGCAGCCAGTACCCGATCGGTCGTGACGGGTCCGGATGGAATACCCCAGGCTGCGGGCAAAGTTACTTTTCCAGTAACAAAAAGCGTCAAAACAATAAGTGCAGTAAATCTCAAGGGCGCCGCGGGCACGAGGTGCCTTGCTGATACGCATGCAACTAGACCGAAGCCGTATCGACTTTTATCGCGCAATCTCTGTTTATGCGCGGGGAGTTGGCCGTCGCGCGTGGGCTCTGCTACCAGTTTGGTATCACGTGTTGTAATGTGCGTCCACAGCACAGGTCGCATATGAATTGTTGACACGTTATGAGGATGTTCTCACAGGCCCATCGGAAAGGTCCGAACTCATGCCGGGACCACCGTGGAACTGGGACAAACCAGGTTGACACGCCGGCCCGGCGAACGAACGGGCCAGCGTGGCAGCTATCATCCCGAACCAGAATATCGTGATCAATGCGGACGACCCCGCTGCAGCCAACATAGTTTGTGAGCTGGTGATGAAGAGTGACTTCATGGGAACGGGCCCGCGGTTCTCGCGCACAATGTTACTAACCCATCGGTGGCTGCACGCCGGTGCACAATGCGTGGCATTCGCCGGATGGTGCCGCGCGGAATTGGTGGGACAATCGCGCGCAGGGCAACCTGACTTCTATTCAAACCCCAGAAATTACTCGAACCCGAGAAATCCCACACTCTCGCTGATCGGCGGCGCCGCCCTCAGTCGGGCAATGTCCGGCTTCGGCCGGGCCGTGCGCACATCGCCCGCAAGCAACTCTTCCAGTGCCGACGCCACCGACAGCACCAGGGCGTCGCCGCCTCGTGGCCCTACGATCTGCAACCCGAACGGCATCCCGTTCCGGTCCAGTCCCACCGGCAGTGACAGCGCCGGGTGCCCCGCAAGCGTCACCGCGTATGCCATCGCCAGCCAATGGAAGTACGTGCGCGTCTTTTTGCCGTCGATCTCGGCAGGAAAGAGCTCGCGCCACGAACGCGGACTGATGGTGATTGCCGGCGTCAGGATCACATCGTAGCCCCGGAAGAAGTCCTGCCAGCGCCGGTAATACGCGGTCTGCGCCGCCATCGCCCGGGCCACGTCTTCACCGGAATAGCGCAACCCCTCCTCGATATTCGCGCGCACGTTCGGACCGAGCGGCTGACCACCCCGGAGCTTCGGCAGATGCGCGGCCAGGAAGTTAAGTGCGCGCAACACCTCGAACGCCTCGTCGGCGCCCCTGCAGTCCGGCGTCGTCTCCTCAGTCCCGGCGAAAACGTCCCGGAACAGCCCGGTCTTTTCGCTGAAGACCTCGCGTATGTGCTGCTCCGTCGGCGCGAACCCGAAATCCGGAGTGAGCGCAACATGAAGACTCGCAAGATCAACAAGCGAGGGAACCGCAAAATCTTCTGCCCGGCGCATCGTCGCCCCATGCACCGTCGTCGCCAGCGGATCCCGGGAATCGTCGCTTATCATTGCGGACAGAAGCAGACACAGATCGGGAACGGTACGGGCCATCGGACCAAGGACAGACAGGTTGGACCAGCCGAGCAGCCGCTTTTCGCTGGGAACCAGCCCCGGCGTGGGCCGGAACCCAACGATCCCGCAGAACGCTGCCGGATTGCGCAAGCTGCCGCCGGTATCCGAACCGGTTGCGATAGGAACCATGCCGGTTGCGAGTGCAACCGCCGAACCGCCCGACGAGCCCGCCGCGGACTTGTCCGGATCAAATGGATTACCCGTCACGCCATGAACGCTGTTCCGCGTATTCGCTCCGGCGCCGAATTCCGGTGTGTTGGTCTTGCCGACGATAATCGCCCCAGCCGCGCGGATCGCACCGACGCTCCGCTGGTCAGCCTCCGGCATGTTGCCGCTGAAAATGGGGCTGCCGTAGGTCGTGCGCAGACCCGCGGCGTCTTCCAGATCCTTCACTCCCAATGGCAGCCCGTGCAGCGGCGCAAGATCCTCGCCCTGCATCACCGCATCGTCCGCCTTCCGCGCAGCCCTGCGCGCCTGCTCGAAGCCGCGCTCCGGCATGGCGTTGACCGCGTGATCCACCGCCTCGATCCGGCTGATGCAGCTCGCCAGCAGTTCCGAAGGCGCCAGCTTCTTCAGCCCGATCAGCCGGCGGGCTGTTACGGCATCGAGGTCGCAAGGTTCGCTCATGGGCAGCGGCTCCGGAATGGGCCTTCATGGACAGGTTTTGAACGTGGCTGGGGCGGGAGGATTCGAACCTCCGCATGACGGAATCAAAATCCGTTGCCTTACCGCTTGGCGACGCCCCAACGTTCGGGGTTTAAGTCCCTGGGGCGGACCCGTAAAGGATCGTTCTGGACCGCCCCGTGCAAGCCGCTTATGATCGCCGCAAGGCCGCGGGTGTAGTTCAATGGTAGAACGGCAGCTTCCCAAGCTGCATACGAGGGTTCGATTCCCTTCACCCGCTCCAGCCCAACCGCAGTGATCCCGGACCTTCCTGTCGTATCCGCCCTTCCGGCGCTCCAGTGCGTTCTCGCGACCGGGCGCAACGCGGTGCTGATCGCTCCGCCCGGGGCAGGGAAAACGACGCTGGTGCCCCTGGCTCTTCTCGACTCACGATGGCGGAATGACGGGCGCATCCTGATGCTCGAACCGCGCCGGCTCGCGGCGCGTGCAGCGGCCGCCAGGATGGCACATCTGCGGCAGGAGCAGGCCGGGCAGACAATCGGTTTCCGCACACGGTTGGACAGCGCCATTTCCGCCGCGACCCGCATCGAAGTCATCACCGAGGGCCTGCTTATTCGCCGGTTGCAGTCGGATCCGGGCCTGGAGGGCGTCGCCGCGGTAATCCTCGATGAGGTCCACGAGCGCTCGCTGGACGCCGATCTTGCCCTGGCGCTCTGCCTGGACCTTCAGCGTCACCTTCGTCCCGAGCTCCGGCTGATCGCCATGTCTGCGACCGCGGATTGCGTCCGCCTGGCCGGCATCATGCATGCCGAGGTGATCGAGGCGCAGGGAATTCTGTTCCCGGTCGCGATCGAACATGCCAGGCGCGATATCGCCCATCCGCGCGATCTGCCCGGCGCGGTCGCGACCGCTATCCGCACGGTGCTGCAAGACCATGAGGGCGATATTCTCGCCTTTCTGCCGGGCATGGCCGAAATTCGCCGCACCGAAGCTGCTCTCTCCGGCTGCCACGCCCTCGTGGTGCCGTTGCATGGCGATCTCCCGCCTTCCTCCCAGGACCTTGCCCTGCGGCCCTCCGAACAGCGCCGGATCGTTCTTGCTACCTCGATCGCGGAGACCTCGCTGACCGTCCCCGGCGTACGAATTATCGTTGACGGGGGGTGGCGGCGAACGCCGGTGGTGGATGGGGGCACCGGTCTGACGCGCCTTACCACGGCCCGCATCTCCCGCGCTGCCGCCGAACAACGGGCCGGACGCGCGGGGCGCGAAGGACCGGGTATGGCAATCCGGCTTTGGACCGCCGCCCTTCATCGCGGGCTGGGTGCCTTCGACCGTCCCGAAATCCTGCAAGCCGAGCTCTCCGGCCTGCTGCTCGACTGTGCGGCCTGGGGCACAAACCCTGCCGACCTTCCATTCGTGGATCAGCCCCCTGGTGGCGCAGTCGATGCTGCCGCAGCATTGCTGCGCGAGCTCGGGGCGTCTGATGCGGAGGGGCGCATCACCGGGTCGGGTCGCCATATGGCCCGGCTCGGCGCCCATCCGCGCCTGTCGGCCATGATGCTGGCCGCCGAAAGCGCGGAGGAAAGAGCGAGCGCCGCCGATATCGCGGCCATCCTTGAGGAGCGTGACCTGTTTTCGGGTCCTGCGGCTTCCGCCGATATCGCCTTGCGATTGGCGGCTCTGCAGGCGGGCGACCCATGTGCAAACGGTGCTGCACTCGCTTTGGTCCGCCGTGCCGCGGGTCAATACCGACGCCGGCTCGGCGTGCCGGTCGGCTTGCCTGGCAAGGCGGACCCCGGCCGCTTGATTGCGGCAGGGTTCCCGGACCGGATCGCGCAGCGCCGCGGCGAACCGGGCTCCTTCCGGCTCGCCGGCGGGGGTGGTGCACGCCTCGACCGCACCGACCCGCTTGCCGGCGCGCCACTGCTGGCCGTGGCCGCATTCGACATGAGGGCCGCCCCGCGGATACGGCTAGCCGCCCCGCTCGATCCTGCCGCGCTTCCGCCAGTCCTTGCGATGCGCACCACCGAACAGAAAGAGACGGCAGTCGACCCGGTCACCGGTTCGGTTCTGGTTCGCCGTCGGCGCCGGCTGGGCGCACTGATCCTGTCGGATCGAACCGAGCCGGCCGGCGCCCGGGAGGCTGCCACCCTTCTCGCGCGGGCTGCGATGCAGGACCGAATGCGCGCCTTGCCGTGGAATGATGCCGCCCGTCAGCTTCAGGCCCGCGTGGAACTGATGCGGCGCCTCGAGCCTGGCTCAGACTGGCCCGATCTTTCCGACGAAACCTTGGCGGCCTCGCCGGATGTCTGGTTGACACCCGATCTGTGCGGGCTCTTTCGTCTTGCCGATCTGGGCGGGCTCGATCTGAGGGCGATCTTGCGGGCCCGGGTGCCGGATTACCTGGCCCGACGTCTGGACCAGGAATTGCCCACGCACCTGGTTTTGCCCGCCGGACGCGCCTCGATCGACTATACGCGGACAGTCCCGACGGCATCAGGCCGGGTGCAGGCATTTTTCGGAATGACCGAGACCCCGCGGCTGGCCAACGGCCGCATTGGCCTGTCGCTCGCGCTCTTGTCGCCGGCGGATCGCCCGGTTGCGGTGACCTCTGATCTTGCCGGATTCTGGCGCGGCGGCTGGGCCGATGTGCGGCGGGACATGCGCGGCCGCTACCCGCGGCACCAATGGCCGGAGAACCCTGCCGCACCGCTCTTGAGGGTTCGATAACTTGTTGCCTCTCCGAAGACACGCCATCTCCCGTGTGGAAGGACCCGTATTCATGCTTCGTGACCTGCCCGCGCTGTTGCCGAGGGGCTTGATACTCGCGTCCGTGCTGCTTGCTTCTGCCTGCGCGACCACATCGGCTCCGCTCGTGGCGGATGCACGGGCCGTCCCGGGCAGTTTTGCACCCTTAGTCAAACAGGTGCTGCCTTCGGTCGTGAACATCGCCGTTACTGAAACGGTGTCGGGGGGCGACGTTATTGCCCAGTTGCCGCCGGAGCTGAGGGACACGCCTCTGGGCCGCGAGTTTCGCCGCCGGTTCGGCACGCAGAGAGAGCAGGTGATGGGGGCCGGATCGGGATTTGTGGTGGACCCGTCCGGGATTATTGTTACCAATAACCATGTCGTCGGTCATGCGAACCGCATCATGGTCGGCCTGACGGACGGAACCGAACTGCCGGCCCATGTGATCGGGACGGACGATCTGACCGATGTTGCTGTTATCAAGGTCGATGCATCGCATCCTTTACCGGCGATCACCTGGGGTGACTCCAGCAGGGTCGAGGTCGGCGATTGGATTTTGACAGCGGGGAATCCCTTCGGTCTTGGCGGGTCAGTCACGGCGGGCATCGTCTCCGCCGAGGGACGTGACCTCGGTGAGGGCCCGTTTGACCGGTTTCTGCAGTTGGATGCTCCGGTGAACCCGGGCAATTCGGGGGGGCCGGCGTTCAATTTGGCGGGGCAAGTGGTTGGGATGACCACCGCCATCGTCTCGCCTTCGGGCGGATCGGTCGGGATCGCGTTTGCCATACCCAGCAACCTGGTGGGCCGGGTTGTCGAGCAACTCCGCACCTCCGGCTCGATTGCGCGAGGCTGGTTGGGTGTTGCCGTGGAAACCCGCAATGCGCAGCCGAATGGCCGTGGCGGGATGATAGCGATTGCGGGGATCAGCCCGGGCGGTCCGGCGTCTCGGGCCGGGCTGCGTGCCGGGGATCAGGTGGTGGCTGTGAACGGGCGGCAGATCGAGACCACATCCGGACTGATCCGTGTGATCGCGGAGAAGCCGCCCGGCACCACCGTGGAGGTTACGGTCCGCCGCAGCGGCCGCGAAATGACTGTGCCGGTGACGGTGGGGCGCCGTCCACCTGAGCAGACAGGCTGAATACAGGAGGGCTTGAATGCGTATTCTTGTAGTAGAGGACGACAAAGACGTCGCAGGCTTCGTGGTACGCGGCCTGCGCGAAGCCGGGCATGTCGTGGAGCATGCGGATAACGGCCGCGACGGCCTGTTCATGGCGGCCAGCGAGGCGTTCGACGCGGTGATACTTGATCGCATGTTGCCGGGCGGCATTGACGGCCTGAGATTGCTGGAGACGCTGCGGGCACAGAACAACCGAGTTCCGGTAATGGTCCTTTCTGCCCTGGCCGAAGTTGATGAGCGTGTGCGTGGCCTGAAGTCGGGCGGCGACGATTATCTGACCAAGCCATTCGCCTTTGCCGAACTGCTGGCACGTGTCGAGGCGCTTTCACGACGGGGCAAAGGCGAGGGCCCACTCACGAAGCTTCAGGTGGCGGATCTCGAAATGGATCTGCTTTCGCGGCAGGTTCGGCGCGCTGGGCAGAAGATCGATTTGCAGCCTCGTGAGTTCCGCCTTCTGGAATACCTGATGCGGCACGCCGGCCAGGTGGTGACGAGAACCATGCTGCTGGAGGGTGTCTGGGATTATCATTTTGATCCTCAGACGAACGTTATCGATGTGCATGTCTCCCGGCTTCGGCAAAAGGTTGATAAGCCCTTCGCTAGTCCGCTTATCCAGACCGTGCGAAACTCGGGCTATATGCTTCGGGCCGAGGAGGAGTGAGCACCGCAGCTACTGTCTTGTCGCGCAAGACTTCAGACGGCGGCCGGGCCAGCCGCAATGGAGAGGAGCGGCCTTTCCTGCTGCGTTCGGCGGGGGTTCGCTTTGCAGTTATCTATGCTGGTTTGCTGGCGATCAGCACAGCACTGCTCGCGATGTTTCTGTGGTGGGCGACGGCGGGGCTTCTGGACCGCCAGGTTGATGCGGCGATACGTGCTGATGCGCGCGGGCTCCTGGAACGGTGGGAAGAGGGCGGCATCCCCGCCCTGGTGTTGACGATCAACGACCGGCTGGCCGAGAATCTTGATGACGACGCCATCTATCTTTTGGTGAATCCGGATATGCGTCCGCTCGCGGGCAACCTGGCGCAGTGGCCTACGGCGGTTCAGCGCACTGACGGCTGGTACGAGCTTCCCGTTCAGCGCGCGGGCATTCCATCCCTGGCACGGGTCGCGCGCTACAATCTTCCAGCCAACAATTACCTGCTCGTAGGCCGCGACGTCCGCAACCGCGCCCAGCTTCGCCATTTGCTCACCGACGCTCTGCTCTGGGCGATGCTCGTGGTGCTCATCATGGCAAGTATCGGGGCCGTGGTGGTGCGCAACCTGTTCCGGCGAACTTTGGCCAATGTGTCGGAAACCGCTGCTGCCATCGCAGGGGGAGACTTCACCCAACGTGTTCGGCTCTCCGGCCGCGGGGACGAGTTCGACCAGCTCGCGGAGACAATCAACCACATGCTGGATCGTATCGCCCGATTGATGGAGGGCGTCCGCCAGGTCTCGAATTCGATCGCGCACGATTTGCGGACGCCGATCACCCGTGCGCGCGCCCGCTTGGAGGAAGCCGCCAATCACGCCGCGACCGCGGAAGATCTGCGCGCGGCCATCGAGCGTGCTACCGACGACCTCGACGGTATCGTAGCGGTGTTCCAGGCGCTCCTGCGTATCGCTGAGATTGAAGCCGGCTCGCGGCGATCTTCTTTCGCACGCTTTGACATACGCCCCCTGCTGGACGGTCTCGAGGAGCTCTACGGCGTGGTGGCCGAGGAAAAGCAGGTGCGAGTGACAGTCACCGCCCCGGAAAGGCTGCCGATGTTTGGGGATCGCGAGCTGGTTCAGCAGGCAATTGCCAATCTGGTGGACAATTCCGTGAAATTCTCGCCACCAAATGGAGAGGTTGCGATTCGCGCGCAGCCGCTGCCGGTGGGTATAGCCATCAGCGTATCAGATCAGGGACCAGGTATTCCGGCTGAGGACCGCAGCCGTGCTGTGGAGCGATTTTTTCGCGGCGAGCAGGCGAGAAGCACGCCAGGATCGGGATTGGGGCTGGCGCTGGTGCAGGCAGTGGCGCAACTGCACGGCGGTTCGTTACGATTGGAGGATGAAAGGCCGGGACTTGGGGCGGTTCTTTTTCTCCCGACGGGCGACGAAAATCCGCTGTCGTGATCTCGCTTCGGTGATGTTGCCGGCCTGAATGAGTTTTGTACGGGCTTTGCCCCGATGTAATGGCGCGGCCATTTGCATGCCACAGCCGTTGTCCCTCAATTAGAAGATGGGTCTTCTCCTCCGTGCCGCTGGCTTTGCAGGTCTCATCAGCGTGGGCGTCCTCATTATTGCCTCAGTTTACACCCCTGCGGCGCTTCAGGCTCCAGCCATAGTGACCAGCGATACGGGGGCCTACTGCAGACAGCTTGTCGCGCGGATTGATGATTTGATGCGTGCGAAAGCGCCCATTCCGCCCGTGGCAGCCAAACTCGCTGAGGAGGGGCGGCAGCGCTGCCTGATCGGGCAGGTGCGGCAGGGTATCCTTCATCTGCGCCAGGCCGTGATGATGATCCAGCCAAGCCTGCCGGAGCACTGATCAGATTTAATCAAGGCGCGCTCTGCGGCCGTCTTTTGCACGCGACAAACACGATCGCGCCTGGGCCCATAATGCCGCAGGCAGGCGCGAACAGTCGGTGCAGACTTACGGAAAATCCGATTTCACGCAGTCTTCTGAGCATTTCATAACCAAAGATGCGCCAGACCAGCACGCCCTCATCCGGGCGGACGGGATCACCATGATACAGCGGTCGAGCCAGCATCACCGGCTTGCCCTGCCGCAGTACGGCCCGCAGGTCGTCAGATCGCGCTTCCCGAAACGGAACCGTGAAAACGTGTTTTCCTCCGGACCGCGGTACTCGGTGGATCTCCCGGTGAGCCAGATAGGGGTTGGGAACGTGTTCCAGCACATCGCTGGACAGCACGATCTCAAGCGAGGAATCGGCAAAGGACAAGCGCTGGAGATCTTCGTGGCGTACTCCGTTGACGACCGAACCCGGCGCAACACCGTCCCCCCAGTATTCTGATCCCACGTATGCGATCTGCCCGGCGAGCCTGGCGTGAAGGGGGCCATTCGCCTCGGTATTGTAGATGGCGCATCCGGCTGGTGCGATGATTGCTCCGCCGGGAGGCAATCGAAGAACGCGCCGGAGCATAAAGCCCATCTGCCGCTGGCGGTTTGTCGCACCGCAGTCGGCGCACGGGCCGGACTCGCGCATATTCGTCGTAAACTTCTCGAACGTTGCACCTGACTTACCGCAAACCGGGCAAATTCCCGTAAGACCCAGTCCCGCGGCAGCCCGGGATTCCAGCCGTACCGAACCGGGCAGCCGGCGGCGTACGCTGGCGGAAAGATTGCCGACCCAACTCGGCGCATTCATCATGGGCGGCTTGCCCGGCCTGTTGCTTCGTGCTTTTGGCCCCTGCGATCCGCTTCGGAGGCAAAGGCGCGATGACCGAGTATCCTGCCAGCACAGTAAACGATCTGTTAGCGCGCACTGCCGCGGGCCATCAGGCAATCGGGGCGGCCGGCCGCCCGTGGATGACGCACGGCGCCTTGCGCGAGCAGGTGCGAAAGACGGTAGCGGCGCTGAATGGAATGGGCGTCGGACGCAACGATCGGGTTGCTATCGTCCTGCCCAATGGACCGGAAATGGCGACCGCCTTTATCAGCATCGCCGCGGGCGCGACGACTGCGCCGCTCAACCCCTCGTACAAAACCGAGGAGTTTGAGTTTTACCTGTCCGATCTGAACGCCAAGGCGCTGGTCATCGCCGAGGGGATGGACAGCCTGTCCCGCACGGTGGCTGCGGAACGGGGCATCCCTGTCGTGGAACTGGTTGCCGGTTCAGGCCCGGCCGGTTCATTCGAGCTTCGCGCGCCCGCGGACCTCGCGGGCGTTCCCGCACAGGGCGGTCTCGCCGTGGAGGCGGACGTAGCCCTGGTTTTGCACACATCCGGAACGACCTCGCGTCCCAAGATCGTGCCGCTGCGCCACGTCAACATCACCGCCTCGGCCTATCACATCGGAGAAACGCTCGGGCTTGTGCCGGACGATGTGTGTCTGAACATCATGCCGCTGTTTCATATCCACGGTCTGATCGCCGCGACCCTGTCCAGTCTTGCGGCTGGGGCATCGGTCTTTTGCAGCCCCGGCTTCAATGCCTTCCGCTTTTTCACCTGGTTCCAGGAGGCCAACCCGACCTGGTGGACCGCCGTGCCCACCATGCACCAGGCGATCCTGGGACTGGCCGCGCGGCACGAGGAGACCATCAAAAAGGGCCGGCTGCGCTTCATCCGCTCGTCGTCGTCGTCCTTGCCTCCGCAGGTCATGAGCCAGATGGAGCAGGTGTTCGGGGTGCCGATGGTTGAAGCTTACGGGATGACCGAGGCTGCGCACCAAATGGCCTCCAATCCGCTGCCGCCGGGCAAGCGGTATCCGGGTTCGGTGGGCCGGGCCGCTGGCCCCGAGATTGCCATCATGAACGAAGACGGAATTCTGCTGCCGGCCGGGGATTTGGGCGAGGTCGTCATCCGCGGGCGGGACGTAACCTCCGGCTACGAAAACAACCCTGAAGCCAACGCCAAGGCGTTCACCAATGGCTGGTTCCGCACAGGCGACCAGGGATTTCTGGACGACGACGGCTATTTGCGTCTGACCGGCCGGTTGAAGGAGCTCATCAACCGAGGCGGCGAGAAGATCAGCCCCATCGAGATCGATATCGTCCTCATGGACCACCCCGCCGTGGCGCAGTGCCTGACCTTCGCAATGCCCCACGCGATGCTGGGTGAAGAGGTGGCGGCTGCCATCGTCTTGCGCGAGGGCGTCGAGGCTGCAGAGCATGAGTTGCGTGATTTCGTCGCCGGGCGCCTCGCGCAATTCAAGGTGCCGCGGAGGATCGTGTTCCTGGCGGAGATTCCGAAGGGCGCCACCGGCAAGTTGCAGCGTATCGGGCTGGCGGAGAAGCTGGGCCTGGGGAGATGAAGATCGCGATCTTCGGCGCGGGAGCGATCGGCGGGTTCCTCGGCGCCCGGCTGGCGGCGGCCGGTGCGGATGTGACGTTCATCGCGCGTGGCCCGCATCTCGCGGCGATGCAGGCAAATGGCGTGCGTCTGGTCAGCGGCGGGGAAGCGCTCGTCGTGCATCCGCGCTGCACCGCCGATGCGAAAGAGGCCGGGATCCAGGACTATGTCGTCGTCACCCTGAAGGCACACTCGCTCCCCGCCGCCGCGCCGCATATCGCGCGGATGATGGGGACTGACAGCGCATTGGTGACCGGCATCAACGGCGTGCCCTACTGGTATTTCTATGGACTCGATTCGCCATTTCGCGACCGGCACATCGAAAGCGTCGATCCGGGCGGGCGTTTATGGGAAGTCCTCCCGCCTTCACGGACCATCGGCTGCGTCGTCTATCCGGCGGCGGAAGTCACCGCGCCAGGCGTGATCGAGCACATCTATGGGGAACGGTTCAGTGTTGGCGAACCGGACGGGTCGCGCAGCCCGCGCGTTGAAGATTTCTCCAGGCTGCTGATCTCGGCGGGATTGAAAGCGCCGATCCGCCCGCGCATTCGCGATGAGATCTGGGTGAAGCTCTGGGGCAATTGCGCGTTCAATCCGGTATCCGCGCTGACAACGAGCACACTGGACCGGATTACGGGTGATCCGGAACTGCGGGCTCTCTGCCGTTCGATGATGCTGGAGGCGAAGGCGGTAGCCGAGACGTTAGGCACGCGGTTCGTTATCGATGTGGAAAAGCGGATCGACGGCGCGGCCGAGGTCGGCGAGCACAAGACATCGATGCTGCAGGATCTGGAGCGCGGAAGGCCGATGGAGATCGATGCATTGCTGGGCGGGGTTGTCGAGCTGGGTGAGCTGGTGGGTCAGGCTATGCCTATATGCCGCTCAGTGCTGGCGCTGGTGCGCGAAAGGGCCCTGCAGGCCGGTTGTTATTGAGGTAAAGGCACTATCAGTACCGGGACCGGCGTTCGCTTCAGACGAGTCGGGCGGACAAGCACCAATTCCTTCCGGCTGCAAGCAATCATTCGCGTTGACCCTCCTCCGTTGTCCTTGCTAGCCCAAACTTCGTGTCATCAACCGAGTCGCTCCCTGCCCTTCGAGTTCGCGGCCGCTCCTTCATGGCGCTGGTGCTCGCCCCTGAGCCGCCATTGGCCGGCTGGCTCGCGGCACTGGATGCGCAGATCACCCGCGCCCCTACGTTTTTCGACGCCCGCCCCGGTACTGCTCGACCTGGCTGCACTGCCGCGCGAGCAGCCGGACGCCGCCGGCCTGATTTCGGCAATTGCCGCCCGTGGAATTCGCATCATCGGCACGGAGGGTGCCCACCCCTCCTGGCGTGGGGTGGACCAATGGGGCGGCCCTATCGCCACCGGCGCCAAGGGCAATGGACGGGCGCTCGACGTGCCGGACGAACGTCGCCCGGCGCCGGCGCAATCCGGGCAGGGCGCATCGACGAGCAATCTGGTAATCGACCAGGCGGTGCGATCCGGTCAGTCGATCGTGCATGAACCGGGCGATGTCACCGTGATCGGTCCGGTGGCCTGGGGCGCCGAGATCGTCGCAGGGGGCTCCATCCACATCTATGGCGCGTTGCGTGGGCGTGCCATCGCGGGCCTGTCCGGCTCCAAAGGCGCCCGCATCTTCTGCCGCAAGCTGGAAGCCGAACTGCTCGCGATCGAGGGCGTGTACCGCACCGCGGACGACATCGATCCCGCCCTGCACGGCCGGGCGGCGCAAGCCTGGCTGGAAGGCGACGCAATGATGATTGCCGCATTTGACTGAGGCAAAAGGGGGAGAGAATGGCGCAGGTTGTCGTTGTAACATCCGGTAAGGGCGGGGTCGGCAAGACGACGTCCACCGCCGCGCTGGGCGCGGCATTGGCGCAGGGCGGTGAAAACGTCGTGGTCGTCGATTTCGATGTCGGACTGCGCAACCTCGATCTGGTGATGGGGGCAGAGCGCCGCGTCGTGTTCGATCTGATCAACGTCGTCCAGGGGGATGCGAAGCTTCCGCAGGCTCTGATCCGCGATAAGCGCCTGGAGAACCTGGCGCTGCTGCCTGCCTCCCAGACGCGCGACAAGGACGCGTTGACGCCTGAGGGTGTCGAACGCGTCATTGAGGAATTGCGGGAGAAATTCGACTGGATCATCTGCGACAGTCCGGCCGGCATCGAAAAAGGCGCGGTGATGGCGATGCGCCACGCCGACTCGGCAGTTGTCGTCACCAATGCCGAAGTGTCGTCCGTGCGCGATTTCGGATCGCATCATTGGGCTGCTTGATTCGAAGACGCAGCGGGCCGAAAAGGGCCAGAAGGTTTCCAAGCACTTGCTGTTGACCCGTTACGATAACGCCCGTGCTCAGCGGGGCGAGATGCTGAAGACCGAGGATGTTCTGGAAATCCTGTCGATCCCGCTGCTGGGGATCATCCCCGAGAGCCAGGACGTCCTGCGGGCGTCGAACCTTGGAACTCCCGTAACGCTGGGCAATCCGTCCTCATCCCCGGCCCGCGCCTACGCCGAGGCAGCGAAGCGTCTGAAGGGCGAGCAGATCCAGATTACCATGCCCGCGGGGGAACGACGGAGCTTCATCGGCAAGTTCTTCGGCCGGAGGGCCGTGGCATGAGCCTGCTCACCATGTTCCGGCGCCGCGAGTTGGCGCCGATCGCACGCGAGCGACTGCAAATCCTGCTCGCCCATGAGCGGGTGATCGTCGGCGGAAAAGACCTTGTCGCCGTGTTGCAGGAAGAAATCCTCGCCGTCATTGCCAGGCACGTGTCGGTGGACCGCGACAAGGTTCAGATCAAGGTTGATCGGGGCGATCCGGTGTCCACGCTGGAGATTGATGTGGAGGTTCCGGGCCTGGTTGGCGCCGCGGCTTCGGCCTAATTTGACCCTCCCCCTCCCGCAAGGGGAGGGGTTTTGCTGGACCGCGGCCAGCCAGGACTTTCGGCGCCTGGCATAACGCCTTCTCCTGTGGTTCTGACCCCGCCTGCGCCGAACCAGATTCCCTCTCGTGCGATTAAGGGTGCTGAGCCAAAAACCGAGAGGACGATGTCTGTGCGCCTTCCGACCTTCTTACCTTGCCAGCCGGTACCGTGGCGATTTGCCTCTTTGCCGGCATTCCTGCTTTCGCCCAACAAAGCCTGCCCGCGCATCAGACGGCCGCGCCGCAGGAATATCAAGGCGCCGCACATGTTGCACTTGACGCCAACGGCGAGAATACCGGCGCATCAACTAACGTCGGCCCCAAGGCAAATACCGCCAGTGCAACGGAGCTGAAATCCGAGGGACAACAAAGGTGCGGCTGGCGTCAATAACACCAATTCAAACAATTATCAGGCGGCGGCGCAGCTTCCTTCTCGGCGCAATCCGCTGCTGGCTGACAATGGCGACGTTCGCATTGCGAAGCTGATTGGCACCGCGGTTTATGACACGAACGACAAGAAGCTGGGCCAGGTTGAGGATGTGCTGATGGGTGAGTCCGGCCAGCCGCAGGTGATTTTACAGATCGAAGGCAAAGCAAAAAGGCCGCTGTGCCCTGGAACAAGCTCACCTTCGGAGATGCCAAGGCCGACAGCGACAACACCGTGCTCATTTCAGGTGTCACGAAGGAGGCGCTGGATCGGCTTCCACCCTACCATGACCACCAGTCGAAGAGCGGGTAGGCGGACCGCCTATCTCTCGAGGGCCACCTCGAGCATCTCCAGGGCACGGGCAGCAAAGCGGCGCATGTTGGTGACACGGTCCGACAGTCCGGTTTCCAGGGTAACTGCCTGTTCAACCGGGCCGGCCAGACCAATGCAGGTGTGGCCGGGGGGATCGCCATAGCGATTCCCGGTCGGACCGGCCGCTCCGGTTTCGCTCAGGCCCCACACGGCGCCGCAGCGTGTGCGAACAGTCCGGGCGAGCAGGGTCGCGTAGGGTTCCGAGGAGGCGCGCATGCCCTCGGGCAGGGGATCAGGAATATCCAGAAAGCCCGTGCGAGCGAAACGCGTATAGATCACGCTGCCACCCAGGAAATAAGCGCTGGCGCCCGGCACGGACAGCAAGGCAGCCGAGATCAGCCCGCCGGTGGAAGACTCGCCAATGGCGATGGTCTCGCCGCGCTGCTTCAGCTTCGCACCGATCAGCCCGGCGATCGGAAGCAGGTCCTGCATCAGTTCACATCCTTTGAAAGAATCGCTTCGATGACGCGCTGGGTTTCGAGCGCATCCTCGCCGGTGATCGCGGGATCACGCCCGGTCTCGAGCGCGTCGAGGAAATTCGCCAGCAACGCTTTGTGCGGCTCGTGCGAAAACCCCATCAGGTTTGCGCCCCCGCCTGAACCGCCTTCGTCACGAAGTTGCTCGGTGCGTCCATCGAGAAAGGACAGGAACAGCGAGCCGCCTTCCAGCCGGGCGGTACCGGTGGTGCCGACGATCTGAATGCTTTCCGGCCCACCGGGATAAAAACAGGTCGTGGCCGTGATGACGCCGGGAGCGCCATTCCCGAGCCGGACCAGGGCTGCCGCGTAGTCCTCGGTTTCCATCCGGTGCAGGGCGGTCTGGCGTATATGAGCAGCGTCAACGGCGGAAATGCCGACGAGCCAGCGGAAAAGATCGATCGTGTGGATCGCCTGGGTTATCAGCACGCCTCCGCCGTCTTGCGTGCGAGTGCCGCGGCCCGGCTGGTCGTAGTAGGACTGTGGGCGCCACCATGGCACTGCCATACTGGCGGCCTGAACCTTCCCCAACTCGCCTGAAAGCAGTGCCTCCCGTAAACGGCGGCTGCCTCGCCGGAACCGCATTTGCAGCACCACGCCCAGACGCTGGCCGGATTGCCGCGCGATTTTCACCAGGCGCTCGGCACGGTCGAACCGCGCCTCGAGCGGCTTTTCGCACAAGATATGCTTGCCGGCCGCGATGGCGGTTTCCGCCACATCGAAATGGTGATTTGCGGGCGTGAGGATCAGGGCGGCGTTCACCGCCGGATCGCGCAACGCGCGAACGAGATCGGTGGTGAAGGGCCACTCGTTGCGTTCCGCAACCTTCGCGCGAGATTCGGAGCGTGCAACAGCCCAGATGACGCGGACACGGTCTTGCAACTCTTGCAGGCTCTTCGCGTGCGGCTCGACGGCGTTCCCCAGGCCGATAACGGCAATGCCGATCATGACGGAGCGAAGCGCGTGGCGCGCGACTGCGCCTCGAGTGCAAGGCGGCAGACGGTGAATGCGTGGCGCTGCTTCATGGCGGTTTCCGTGCGGTTGGCCACATCGGCGGCAAAGTCGCGAAAGTACGACACGGAGACAGTGGTGCAATCAATGTGGCGCGTCGCCTTGTTGTCCACGAGGAACAGGTGGTCCGTGCCGTCCCGGCCGGCTATGTCCACATATTTCCGCAATTCGATCGTGCCCTCGGTGCCCAGCAGGAACAAACGGCCATCCCCCCAGGTGGGCAGGCCGTCGGCAGTGAACCAATCGACGCGGATGTAGCCCCGTGTTTTTGGTGTCTGCAGCATTACTTCGCCGAAATCCTCGAAGCCCGGAGCCGTTCCGTACTCGCCCACCGTCGAGGCAATGATCGCGGCATCCTCCGCCCCCGTGAAAGCAAGGAACTGATCGATCTGGTGGCTGGCAATATCGTTGAGAATTCCGCCATAGGCTGCGCGATCGAAAAACCAGGCGGGGCGAAGATCCCGGTTCAACCGGTGCGGCCCGAGGCCGATTGTCTGCACGAGCTGCCCGATTGCGCCGGAATGAACCAGCTCCAGCGCCTTGAGCGTCGCTGGTGTAAGGAACCGCTCGGAAAAGCAGACCGACCAGATCCGCGCGGTTTCCGCGACGGTTTGCTGAACTTCATCGAGCTGGGCTGACGAGGCGACGGCCGGCTTGTCCACCATCACGTCCTTGCCATGCCGCATCGCGGAAACTGCCAGTGCGGCCCGGTCGCAGGGCACGGCCGCGGTAACGATAAATGCAATAGTAGGATCGTCGAGCAGCCGCGCTCGCGGAACCGCGGGGATGTGCGGAAAGCGCTTCTGGAATCCGGCGAGTATACGAGGATCCGACGTTTCGGGACAGTATCCGGCGCAAGTCTCGCCTGCATCGCCCAGTCCCGCCACAAGGTCGTAAATATGGCGGTGGTCAAGTCCGATCGCGGCGAAGCGCGCCATTGCCGGTTTCTCCCGTGAGTGCCCGAAACTAAGCAGACTTTCGTGGCTGGTGCCACGCAAGTCTGCTTAGAAGTTGTTGAAGACGCATCATCTTATCGGCGGAGCGCCGAAGCGCTCCGCCGGATTATGCTTAGGGTGCAAGGCAGGCGCCGGGTGGGTCAAGCCGGTCAGCAACCGACACCGCGCGCCCTTTCATGCGGCGCTTGCCGGCATGCTGGTCCGGACGTATCGAGGTTTCGGAGAAAACGGAGCCATGCCATGAAGCTGCTGAGTTTCCGCCGTCCCGATGGCTCGCCCAGCTGGGGCATCGCCAAGGGCGAAGGCGTGATCGACCTTGGTCATCTGGCCCCCAGCCTGAGGCACGCAATCTGGGCCACTACTTCCCTCGCCGATCTCGCCGGACGCCGTGCGGACTACCAGCTCGGTGACATTCGTTATCTCCCGCCCATTCCGGACCCCGACAAAATCCTCTGCGTTGGCCTGAATTATGTCTCTCACATCAAGGAAGGCGGGCGCGAACCCCCGCCCAGGCCCATCATCTTTGCCCGCTTCGCCAACTCCCAGGTCGGCCACGGGGAGAAGCTGATCCGCCCGAAAGCCTCTGAAACCTACGACTATGAGGGGGAACTGGCGGTGGTGATCGGAAAGCGGTGCCGTCACGCTTCAAAGGACAGCGCCCAAAACGTGATCGCCGGTTACGCCTGCTACAACGAAGGCTCCGTCCGCGAATGGCAGCGCCACTCCAACCAGTTCATTCCCGGCAAGAACTTCTATCACTCCGGCGCCTTCGGCCCCTGGATCGTGACGCCGGAAGAAACGGGGGACATCTCCAGGGCCACGTTGCTCACCCGGCTCAACGGCGAGGAAGTCCAGCGCGCCACGATCGACGATCTCTGCTTCGATATCCCTACCCTGATCAATTACATCTCCACCTTCACCCAGCTCGAGCCTGGCGACGTGATTGTCACCGGCACGACCGGCGGTGTCGGCGCCTACCGCACGCCGCCCCTCTGGATGAAGCACGGCGACACGGTTGAAGTGGAAGTCAGCGCGGTCGGCATGCTCCGCAATCCGGTGGTTCAGGAGGAGTAATCGCAGGGTTCAACCCGCCGGATTCCCCAGCCCGAACAAGCACTTCGGCAAATCAGCCCTGCGCCTCGCGGCTTGCCGAACCAAACTGGCCGGCGCAAAACCCTCTCAGCAGCGCTGGAGTATGCGACATATGAAAACTGCGCCACCCCGGCGAACGAGAGGGTTTTTCTCCCCGATGGAGCAGATCGACACTTCACCGCGCGTCGCGGACGAGGTGAAGGCCACAACCTGCTACATGTGCGCCTGCCGGTGCGGCATCCGCGTTCACCTGAAGGACGGGCGCATCCGTTGGATCCAGGGCAATCCGGACCATCCGGTGAATCACGGCGTGCTCTGCGCCAAGGGCTCCGCCGGGATCATGCAGCACTACTCCCCGGCGCGCCTGTCAAAACCGCTTCTGCGCGTCGGCGAGCGCGGCGAGGGTATTTTCCGCGAAATCGAATGGGAGGAGGCGCTGCGCCTCGCAATCGAATGGTTGGGCAATATCCGCGCGACCGAGCCGCGGAAACTTGCCTTCTTCACCGGCCGGGATCAGAGCCAGTCGTTCACCGGATGGTGGGCGAAACAGTTCGGCACACCGAATTTCGCTGCGCACGGCGGCTTCTGCTCAGTCAACATGGCCGCCGCCGGCCTCTATTCAGTCGGCGGCAGCTTCTGGGAATTCGGGGATCCCGACTGGGACCGCACCAAATATTTCATGATGTTCGGCGTCGCCGAGGATCATGACTCCAACCCGATCAAAACCGGCCTGGCAAAGCTGAAGCAGCGCGGGGCGAAATACGTCGCCGTCAACCCGGTCAAAACCGGATACGCCGCTGTGGCCGACGAGTGGGTCGGCATTCGTCCCGGCACCGATGGGCTGTTCGTGTTTTCGCTGATCCACGAGCTGCTGCGCAACGACAAGATCGATCTCGACTTTCTGGCCCGCTACACGAACGCAGCGTGGCTGGTGATCCGCAATCCTGGCGGCGCGGACGACGGCCTGTTCGCCCGTGACGCCGCCGGCCAGCCGCTCTTTGCCGAACGTGCCGCCGGCGAAGTTGCCTTGCCGGACGGACGCTCGGCCCGGCCAGTATTTCACGTGATGGCGGAGCGCTACCTGGACGGGCGCTACGCTCCGGAAGCGGTTGCCGACCGCTGCGGAGTGCCGGCCGGAACCATCCGGCGCATCGCGCGGGAGCTTGCGGAAACCGCCTTCGATCAGTCGATTGAGCTGCCGCAGCCCTGGACGGATGCATCCGGCCGCCGTCATGAAACAATGATCGGTCGCCCCGTCGCGATGCACGCTATGCGCGGAATTTCCGCCCACTCCAACGGGTTTCATACCTGCCGCGCCATCCACCTGCTGCAAATGCTGCTGGGTGCGATTGATACGCCCGGCTCCTGGCGGTACAAATCGCCCTATCCCCGGCCTATCCCGCCCGGACCGCCCCCAGTCGGCAAGGGCGCGAAGCCGATGGCCATGATGTCCGGCATGGCCCTGGGCAATCCCCGCGGCCCCGAGGACCTCCTGCTGGAAGACGACGGCTCGCCGATCCGGATCGACAAGGCATTCACCTGGGATGCCCCGATCGCGGCTCACGGGCTGATGCACACGCTGATCGCCAATGCCCACGCGGGCGATCCGTACAAGATCGATACGCTGTTCATGTACATGGCCAACATGGCGTGGAACTCCGCTATGAACCCGGGAGAAGCCTCGCGCATGATGGCCGACAAGGATCCGGCCACCGGCAAATACCGTATTCCGCACATTATCTATTCGGATGCGTACTACTCGGAGATGGTGGCCTACGCCGATCTGGTTTTCCCCGATACGACATATCTGGAGCGGTGGGATTGCATCTCGCTGCTCGACCGCCCTATCGGCAGTCCGGAGGGGCCGGCCGATGCCATCCGCCAGCCGGTCCTGCCGCCGGACCGGGATGTAAGGCCGTTCCAGGACGTGCTGATCGAACTCGGCGCGCGGCTGAAACTTCCGGGTTTTGTCAATGCCGACGGCAACCCGGCATACCGGGATTATGCCGATTACATAGTCAACCATCAGCGGCGCCCAGGCCTCGGACCGCTTGCCGGCTGGCGCGGTCAGGATGGCGACAAGGCTGGCGTAGGAGAGTCCAATCCCGATCAGTTGCAACGCTATGTCGAAAACGGCTGCTTCTGGACTTACCACCACAAACCGGAAGCGCTCTACTACAAGCACGCCAATGCTGCCTATCTTGCCGAAGCCAGGCAACTGGGCCTGATCGACAGCACCGACCAGATAGTCCTTCAGATCTACAGCGAGCCCCTGCAGAAGTTTCGCCTGGCTGCCGAGGGGCACGGCTCGATCCAGCCGCCTGAGACCCATCGCGCCCGTATCAGGCAATACTTCGATCCGCTGCCCATCTGGTATCCGCCCTTCGAGCAGATGCAGGAAGAGCAGTCGGCCTATCCGCTGCACGCCATCACGCAGCGGCCGCCGGCCATGTATCACTCCTGGCATTCGCAGAATGCCTGGCTGCGTCAGATCTACAGCCGCAATCGGCTGTTCATGCACCGCCGGACCGGCGCGGCCCTCGGCATCGAGGACGGCGGTTGGGTATGGGTGATCAGCCGCACGGGGCGCGTGAAGTGCCAGGTAAAACTCATGGAGGGCGTCAATCCCGACACGGTCTGGACCTGGAACGCCATCGGCAAACGCAGCGGCGCCTGGGGGTTGGCGGCCGACGCTCCCAAATCACAAAAAGGCTTTCTGCTGAACCACGTCATCTCGGAGTTCCTGCCGCAACAGGCCGGCTTGCGGTTCGCCAACGCCGACCCGGTGACCGGCCAGGCCGCCTGGTACGACCTCCGCGTCCGCGTCGAGAAAGCCGAACCGCCGCTGGAGACGGAACCGCAACCTCGCACATTGCGCGCGCCGCCCTTGCCAAGGGCCCCACGCATTCTCCGCTACGCGACGGCCGCGAAGTGACACAATGACCAGCATTCCTCAGCCGGGACCCAAAAAGCTCGGCCTCGTCATCGACCTCGATACTTGCGTCGGCTGCCATGCCTGCGCGGTGAACTGCAAAGAATGGAACACCTCCGGCCACTACGCTCCGTTGACTGATTTCGATGCGTATCAGGAGCACCCTCAGGGCGTCTGGCTGAACCGGGTCCACAGCTACGAAGCGGGAACCGGCCCGGACAGCCGCACCGTCCATTTTCCCCGCTCCTGCCTGCATTGCGAGCAACCCGAATGCGTCACCGTCTGCCCGACCGGGGCCAGCTACAAGCGTGCCGAGGATGGCATTGTCCTGGTCAACGAGGAAATCTGTATAGGGTGCAAACTGTGCTCCTGGGCCTGCCCCTACGGTGCACGCGAGTTCGATGAAGACCGCGGAACGATGAAAAAATGCACGCTCTGCATCGACCGCATATATAACGAGAACATCGCCGAAGCGGAACGCATTCCCGCCTGCGTTTCCACCTGCCCCGCCCACGCGCGCCATTTCGGAGATCTGGGCGATCCGGACAGCGCCGTCTCCCGCCTGGTTGCCGAACGCGGCGGTTATGACCTCATGCCGGAGATGGGCTACCGGCCGGTCAACAAATACCTGCCGCCCCGCCGCCGTCCGCAACCCAGTCAGACGGCCGAACCGCCGGATGACGCCTCAGGCGCGGGCAATGCACTCCTGCGCTGGGTGGATCGGGTTCTCAGCCGATGAACCCCGCCTTCTCCGTCGTCATGCTCACCACCGCCTCCGGTGCGGGTTACGGCATGCTCTTCTGGCTCGGCGTGCTTGCCGCGGCAGGAGTCATGCCCGAGCAAAAATCGTTCGGCATCCCGGCAATCTTCGTCGCGCTTGCCCTGAGCACCGCCGGGCTGCTCGCCTCCACGCTGCATCTTGGCCATCCGGAGCGCGCCTGGCGCGCTGTTTCGCAGTGGCGCAGTTCATGGCTCGCACGGGAAGGCGTTCTGTCGCTGCTGACCTATCTGCCGGCCCTGGGTTTCGCAGCCGCCTGGGGCATCGCCGGGCCACGGACGGCACCCACCAACATTCTCGGGTTGATAGCGGCGGTTCTCGGCATCCTGACCGTGTTCTCCCAGGCCATGATCTACGCGACTCTCAAACCGATCCGCCAATGGCACAACCGCTTCGTCCCTCTCAACCTGTTATTGTTTGCGCTCGCCAGCGGAGCCGCCTGCCTCGCCGCGATGGCGACGTTCTGGCCCGGCCCGGGCGCGCGCATCGCGGCAGCGATAGGCGTGATTGCGTCACTTGTTGCGATAATTTCCAAGCTAGCATATTGGCAATTCATCTCCGCAACTCCGCCGGCCACCACGATCGAGAGTGCTACCGGGCTCACATCTTTCGGCCCCGTCCGCGAGCTTGAATGGCCCCACACCGAAGAGAATTATCTGCTCCGCGAGATGGGTTATGCGATCGGACGCAAGCATTCGCGACCGCTTCGGCTGATCGCTGTCGTGCTGGGCCTGGCGCTGCCCGCGGTGCTGTTGATCGCCGGAATAATCACCGCCAATCCAGCTTCCATGGCGCTCTTTCCGATCGCTGCCGCCTGCTCCCTTCTCGGCATCTACGTCGAGCGCTGGCTCTTCTTCGCCGAGGCGACGCACACAGTGACGCTGTATTACGGCCGCGCTGCCTGAGCGGGCTGAAATTACGCCAACCGCCGAAAAGAGCTCCATCCTATCGGACGAGAAAGCGTCACGCCGTCCTTGCCTCGTCCACGCCAAGCTCGGCTGCCATGCGCTCCCGCATCAGGTATTTCTGCACCTTGCCGGTAACGGTCAGCGGGAATTCGTCCACAAATCGAATGTGGCGGGGAATTTTGTAATGCGCGATCTGATCGCGGCAGAAGGCGACGATCTCCTCCTGCGTCAGCAACTCGCCCGCCCGCACCCTGATCCAGGCAGCAACCTCTTCGCCATAGCGCGAGTCCGGAACGCCGAACACCTGCACGTCCTGGATCTTCGGGTGCCTGTAGAGGAACTCCTCTATTTCACGTGGATAAACATTCTCGCCGCCACGGATGATCATATCCTTGATGCGGCCCACAATGTTGCAATAACCCTCGTCGTCGATCGTCGCGAGGTCGCCCGTGTGCATCCACCGCGCCTCGTCGATCGCTTCGCGCGTGCGTTCCTCATCGTCCCAATAGCCCAGCATCACTGAATATCCGCGGGTGCACAGTTCGCCCGGCGTGCCACGCGGAACGACACGGCCTTCCGCGTCAACGATTTTCACCTCAATATGCGGATGAATGCGCCCGACGGTCGATACCCGGCGTTCCAGTTGATCGTCGGTCGTGGTCTGGAAGCTTACCGGGCTCGTCTCGGTCATCCCGTAGGCGATCGTGATCTCGCTCAGATGCATCTGAGCCACCGCCCGTCGCATCACTTCGATCGGACAGGGGCTGCCGGCCATTATTCCCGTACGCAGGCTGCTCAGATCAAACCGCGCGAAATCCGGATGCTCCATCTCCGCAATGAACATCGTCGGAACGCCGTGCAGGCCGGTGCAGCGCTCCTCCGACACGGTCTGCAGCGTTACCAGCGCGTCGAAGCCCTCGCCCGGAAACACCATGGCCGCACCATGCGTGGTGCAGGCCAGATTGCCGAGCACCATACCGAAGCAGTGATAGAGTGGCACCGGAATGCAGAGCCTGTCCTCTGCGGTCAGCTTCATCGCCTCGCCGATGAAGAAGCCGTTGTTCACGATGTTATGGTGTGTCAACGTTGCGCCTTTGGGAGCACCGGTGGTGCCCGACGTGAACTGGATGTTGATCGGATCGTCGAACTGCAGACGCTCACCTATCTCCACCAGGCGCTTCCGGTCCGGGGCATTGGCCATGCTCGCAATCCCCGCAAACGGCAGCGCGCCCGGAACCGTCTCCGGGCCGATCTGGATCACCATTTCCAGGCTGGGCAGTCGCGAAGCGCGTAACGCCCCAGGTTCGGCGGTCCGCAATTCAGGTGCCAGCGTGTTGATCATCCCCATGTAGTCGCTGGTCTTGAAGCTCGTCGCACTGACAAGCGCCCGGCAGCCGACCCTGTTCAGCGCATATTCGAGTTCGGTCAGCCTGTAAGCCGGGTTGATGTTCACCAGAATTAATCCCGCGTTCGCAGTCGCGAACTGCGTCACCACCCATTCCGCGTTATTAGGCGACCAGATGCCGACGCGATCGCCCGGTTGCAGCCCGAGGTTCAGCAATCCTGCAGCAAACGCCTCGGCCTGTTCCGCCAGTTCACCATACGTCCAGCGCAGTCCCTGCTGGCGGACAATCAAAGCCGGATGATCACCCCACCGCGCTACGGCGCGGTCGAGATTGGCTCCTACCGTTTCCCCTAGAAGCGGGGCGGTGCTGGCGCCATGAACGTAGCTTTCCGCTTTCCTGGCCATCGGTCTCATCTCCCGTGGGATGAATTTTTGGGGCATCTTGTCGCTATACTCGATGCGGCGGAAGCCTTGCTGATGAAGGCTGGCGCATCCCTCCCTGCTCGTTGATCGCTCACGCAACCGGCACTTGCATGCCGCCCCGTGCCGGGGACACTGGCGTCATGCGCAACCTGACAGCTCTGATCCTGCTGCTTTCCATCAGCTTGCCCGCCGCTGCTGCCACCCCGCCCGGAAACAGCGTTCTGACCTATCACGGCGATCCGCAGCGCAGTGGCAACTTCATTGAGCCGAGCCTGACCTGGCGCGCGGCGCAATCGATGCACCGGGACACTGCCTTCAGTGGAGCGATCGATGGTCACGTCTATGCCCAGCCGCTCTACTGGCGCGCGCCGGACAGCCGGAGCGGAGAGATAATCGTCGCAACCGAAAGCGATGTTGTGCAGGCGCTGGATGAAACGACGGGACGCACCCTGTGGCGCGTCGTGCTCGGCAGCCCGGCGCCGCGTTCAGCCTTGCCCTGCGGCAACATCAATCCGCTCGGCATTACAGGAACCCCCGCGATCGATGCCGCCACCGGGACGCTGTACCTGGACGCGATGGTGGACCGCGACGGCACCCCGGCGCACCTGATCTTCGGTCTGTCCGTCACCGACGGGAAGGTCCTGGCCGGCTGGCCAGTTGATGCGGAAGCGGCCCTCCGTTCCCGCGGCGTCGCGTTCACCCCGCCGGAGCAGAACCAGCGCGCGGCGCTCGCCCTCATGGACGGGCGCGTCTATGTTGCCTATGCCGGCAACTGGGGTGATTGCGGACGTTACCATGGGATCGTGCTCGGCCTGACCGTCAGTTCCCCCCACACGGCCTTTGCCTGGGCAACACGCGGTCTCAAAGGCGGCATCTGGGCGCCGGGTGGGATTGCAGCCGCGGACGGAGCGCTGTTCGTGACGACCGGAAACACCCAGACGGGCGAGCAATGGGCCGATGGGGAGGGCGTGTTCCGGCTCGGCCCGGACCTGGCTCACAACACGAACCCGGCTGATTTCTATGCACCCCGCAACTGGAAGGAACTGGACGACGACGATCTGGACATGAGCGGTGTCAACCCGATGCCGTTCGATGCCGACGGCGCGCCGCTGCTGCTGGCCCTTGGAAAGGACGGCGACGCCTATCTGCTGGACCGCAAGAACCTTGGCGGAATCGGCGGTCAGATCGCGGTGCGCCGTGTGGCGAATACCTCGATCATAACGGCGCCTGCCTTCTTCCCTGACCAGAACCGCGAGATCGTCGCCTTCCAGGCACGCGGGCCGGTCTGCCCCGGCCGTGGATCCGGAGGATTGGAGGCCGTGGCGGTCACCCGCTCGGGTGTCGCGCCCCTTTGGTGCGCTCCTCTCGATGGCGGCGGCTCGGCGATGGTTACAACAACCGATGGCACGTCCCAGCCGATCGTCTGGGTTGCAGGCGCGCAAGGCGACAACCGGCTGCATGCGTTCCGCAGCGATACCGGAGCGCCGCTATGGTCCAGCCCTGAGCCCCTCCCCGGCCTGCGGCGCATGGTGACGCCCCTTATGGCCGGCCAGCGCCTTCTTATCGCAGGGGACGGTCACGTGTACGCGTTCACCTGGACCGGCCCGTAACGTCGCCAGTCCCTTCAAACACTTCCTTCAGGGGAATAGCTTGCACGCAGCTTCAGCGAAGGAGACCGTTCATGCGCGAACAGCCTGGATTCTCTCGTCGTGACCTGGTCAAATTCATTGCCGCGGCGCCATCGGCAGCTCTTCTTGCCAAAAGCCACGCGGCGAGAGCCGCAACCAAGTCCGGCATCCGCGGCCAACAAGGCAAGCAATACACCATCAAGCTCGGATCTTCCCAGCCGACGCACACCGAGAATGCCCACACCGTCTTCTTCGACAAATTCGTATCGGAGCTGACCAGCAAGACCAACGGGAATGTCGGCGCAATCTTTTACGGCGACAGCCAGTTGGGTCCGGAGGACAAATATCCCAACCAGCTCAATACCGGCACGCTCGATATGATGCTGGCAATATCGGACTGGTCCCCGATCGTCCCCGATCTGGGCGTGCTGACGATTGGATTTCTGTTCAACTCCCTGGAACAGCTCGGTCAGGTCATGGACGGCAGCGCAGGAACTCAGCTTCAGGACATCTTCAAGAAGAAAACCAGGTCGGAAATCCTGGGGTGGTGTTTCAACTTCGGCGGCCGGAACGTGCTGTGCAAAACCCCGATCACCACTCCGGCCGACTTCCACGGAAAGAAACTCCGTGTGCTGCCGTCACCGACCTTCGTGCAGACTTTCAAGCTGCTCGGGGCGGACCCTGTCCCGATGGCGTTCAATGAGGTCTACGTCTCCTTGCAAACAGGTGTGATCGATGGCCTCGGCCACGATTCACCGACCATCCTGCAATACAAACTCTACGAGGTCGCCAAGAATCTCACCCTCACGCGCCACATCTTCGACCCTCTGGCTCCGGTAATTTCTGACGCGACTATAAAACGGCTTTCCGCGGCCGATCAGACCGCCGTCCGGGAAGCCGCCAAGGCCGCCATCGCGTATCAGCGCCCCAAGGCGGCCGCTGCAGCACAGCAGGCATTGGACGCGTTGAAGCAGAATGGCGTGAAGATGATCGATATCGACCGCACCAAGCTGGCCGATGAGGTCAAACCGCTGTGGAAAAGCTTCCCCGATCAGCATCCCGATACCAAACCCGTGCTGCAGGCCATATTAAAAGTTACCGGCCAGACCATCTGACGTGCCTGCCCCTCCCGCACGGCCCTTGCCTGAGCGGGCCGTCGCTTTCGTGGTCGGCGTGCTCTGTGCGCTGGTCCTGGCGGGCGGCGTCTGTGTCGTGTTCGCCGACGTGGTGTTCCGCTATTTTCTCTCGAACCCGCTGCAATGGGGCGATGAGGTGGCGATCGCAGTCCTCATCGCCATCACCTTCCTCGGCAGTGCCCTTACACTTTATCGTAGCGAGCATCTTGGCGTTCGTGTGTTCCGTAACGCCCTGACCGGCAGGCACGCCGAGCGCGCCGACGGATTCGCAGCCTGGGTCGTCCTGCTCGTGTCCGCCTGTTTGACCTGGGCATCGGTTCCCCTGCTGCAAAGTGTCGCCGGCCAGACAACGCTAACCGGCATTCTGCCCGCGAGCATCGACTACTACCCGCTGCTTGTCGGCGGCGCAGCGATGACCTTCTTCGCATTGTTTCACGTTTGGCGCATTCCGATAAGACCGCTGCTGGAATCGGGCGCGACCGTCGCCATCGCAACAGCTGCCTTGCTCATCTGGGGCGCAGTCGCGCCGGCCTCGGCCAAGGCGGGTGTCTGGGTGATGCTGGCTATCGACGCGGCGTGCCTGGTCGCCGCGGTCCCCGTGGCGTTCGCCCTCGCCGCCGGCGGCCTGGCCTACATGGCCGTCACCAGCTCCCTTCCGATCATCCAGTTTTCGCAGGAGATGCAGTCCGGCGTGGCCAATTTCGTACTCCTGGCCATCCCCTTCTTTGTCCTCGCCGAACTCGTGATGGGCGTCAACGGAATGTCCAGCCGCCTGATCGCATTCCTGGATCTGGTAATCGGAGGTGTCCGCGGCGGCCTGAGTGTGGTGATGATCGCGGCAATGGCGGTGTTCTCCGGCATCTCGGGATCCAAAAGCGCCGACGTGGCGGCCGTAGGATCGATCATGCTGCCGGCCATGCGTCAATCGGGCTACGACGAGAATGACGCGGTGGCGCTGCTCGCCGCAACCGCCGTAATGGGCGAGACCATTCCGCCCTGCATAAACATGATCATCCTTGGCTACGTCGCCAACGTCTCGATTGCCGGCCTGTTCATTGCGGGGCTTCTGCCCGCCGGCGTGATGGCCGCGGCACTGATCCTCGTGGCCGTCTTGTCCGCAAGGGGGCGCAGACGCCCGGTAACAGCCGCTGCGCAACATTCGGCGGGTTATATTCTGCGCACCACGGCCGGCGCGCTTACCGGCGTCATTCTGATCGTCATCATCGTTGGCGGTATTGTCGGAGGAATCGCAACGCCGACGGAAGTTTCCTCCGTCGCGGTGCTGTATGCCCTGCTCACCGGTGGTATTGCCTTCCGGGAAATGAGCTTGCGCTCCTTCAGCGATTTCCTGGTGCGCTCGTCATCACTGTCAGGAATGATCCTTTTCATCGTCGCCTCGGCCGAGCTGCTCAGCTATCTGCTCACAGTCAACCTGATCCCGCAGAACATGGCCGCCTCCCTCGCAGCCGTCGGCGCGTCGTCGGGAACCTGGGCGTTTCTGCTCATTGCCATCGCAATGCTGATCGTCATGGGCTCGGTGCTGGAAGGCGCGCCGGCACTGATCATCTTCGGGCCGCTGCTGCTGCCCGCGGCACAGAAACTCGGAATCAACCCTCTGCATTTCGGGATATTGCTGATCATCTCCATGGGTATCGGACTGTTTGCCCCGCCGCTTGGGGTCGGTCTCTACACGGCTTGCGCGGTGGGGGAAGTTCCGATGGAGCGTGTCGCAGCTCCGGTCCTGAAATACCTGACCATCGTGCTTGGCGCGCTGCTATTGCTTGCATTCGTTCCAGCGATCACCCTTGCTTTGCCGCGGTGGCTCGGAATTTCGTAATCAACAGGAGATGTCATGGAAACGCGACCGTTTGGCCGGACCGGTCTGTCAGTATCAGTGCTGGGCCTGGGCTGCGGAGCCGTCGGTGGACTGATGGTGCGCGGCGATCCCGCGGACCAGGAACGCGCCGTGGCCCGCGCCATAGAGGCTGGAGTCAACTATTTCGATACGGCGGCGATGTATGGCGACGGCCAATCCGAGATAAATCTCGGTCGCGTCCTCGCGAGGTTGAAACCCGATGCGCTGGTAGGGACCAAGGTTCGGCTCAAGGACCACGAAAAGCACAATATCGCACCCGCCATCGCGGCCTCCCTGGAAGCAAGCCTGCGGCGGCTCGGGCAACCGCACGTGGATCTGTTCCAGCTTCATAACCCGATTACCGAGCAGGACGCACCTGGCGCAGTCACTGCAACTGCAGTTCTCAACGAGGTCGTGCTGGCCTTTCAGCGCCTGAAGGAACAGGGAAAAATCCGCTTCTTTGGCATTACGGCGACAGGTGAAACCAGCGCGTTGCATGGGGTCGTCAATTCCGGCGTCCTGCACAGCGCACAAGTGCCATACAACATGCTCAACCCTAGCCCTGGCGAGGCCATTCCGGCCGGCTATCCCGCCCAGGATTATCACAACCTGCTCAGCAGGATGCAGGCCGCCGGAATGGGAGGTATCGGTATTCGCGTTTTGGCTGGCGGAGCACTGTCCGGCACGGTCGAGCGCCATCCCATTGCCAGCCCGCCGCCGGAGCCGATCGGGTCAGCGCATGCCTACCAGGATGACCTGCGTCACGCGCAGTTTTTTCTGCCGCTCGTAACCTCAGGGCGCGGCGGGTCGCTGGCCGAGATCAGCGTTCGTTACACCATCTCTCATCCTGGAATAAGCACGGCGTTGATCGGCGTGGCGACATTGGACCAATTCGAGCAGGCGATCGCGGCTGCTGAAAAGGGACCATTGTCGCAGACGACGTTGGCGGATATCGCGGCCCTGCAGCGTCGCTTGGTGGAAGAAGCACGTTAGTATCCGATCGCAGAGAAGCGTGAGTCGCGAAGCGCGCACGCTTCGTCGCGTGAATCGGATCCTCAGACAACAAGCGCGTATCGACTTTCAGAGAAAAATCGATACTAATCAAATCCTGACGTCACTACTCCCCAGGCGAGATCAGCTGCCGGGCGGCTTCCCGCAGCACGCGGCGAGTCTCGTCCCCGGCATAGACCATGTGTCCGGATGGCAGGCATAACAGTCGGATACGGTCCGGCGTGCCAATATCCGGAGTGCTATCGAGGATCAGCTTCGTCGCGAAATACGGCGTCGTCGTATCGTACAGCCCGTGCACGATCAGCACACGCATGCGATCATCGACCGCGAGATCAACACGAAGCGCCGTTACCGCCTCCGGCGGCAGCCGGCCCTGCTTCCAGTCCCACTCTCGCGCAACCGCGGAGTTTACCAGCCGGTACAGCTGCGCCGGGTGCCAGTCCAGCCATTGATACACCTGCAACATCGCTCCCGTGAACGGAGCGGTAAGGCGCGCCGTGAGCGGATCCGGCTCCGGAAACCACGGGTTGGAGTCTTCGGCCCGCGGATCGGTCAGCGTCGCGTCATACGGGCTGCCTATCCGTCCAGGCTGCTTGCTGCGCAGGAAGGTCGCCGGATCGATACGCCCGCGCATCCGGTGCACCAGCGCCGGATCAAGCCCGGTGAATTCGGACACTTTCGCTGTCACGCGGTCCAGCGCGGCGGGATCGTGGGCCAGCTTGATCTCGTCGGCCAGATACTCGCCCATTGCATAGGCTTCTACGTCCGCCAGGGAGGTTTCCGAAACCGGACCCCCGCCTGATCTGTTGACCGCCGCGTACGTGGGCAGCAACTCCACCCACCGGAGAGGGTCAAGCGCCGAGGACCGTCCTCCCGAATCCAGCAGCGGCGATATCAACACCAACCCACTGATCCCCACCCCCTGCTCCGATTGCAGAACGCGCGCGATGCGGGGCGCGCGGAAGCCGCCATAACTTTCACCGGCAATGAATTTGGGGGAAAGCAGGCGGTGGTCGTCTTCAAGCCAGCGCCGGATGACCTCGGCGAGATACTGGATGTCGCCGTTCACCGACAGCATGTGCTTGCGAACCGCCTCATCACGCGTAGCGAACCGGCTGTACCCGGTCTCGACCGGATCGATGAACACCAGGTCCGCGAAATCCAACCAGGTGTCACCGTTTGGCTGCGGCAGCGGCTGACTGGACGGCACATCCGCCATCGGGACACGCCACGGTCCCAGGCCGCCGAGTTGCAGAAAGCCCGATGCAAATCCGGGACCGCCGTTGAACACGAACACCACCGGGCGGGACGCGGGATCCGCTCCATCGAGAGTATAGGCGATCGTGGCAATCTCGGCCGTCGGACTGCCATCCTGATCGCGCAATGGCACAGCACCTGCCTTGGCGGTGAAGCGCAGCGTCCGGTCAGCGAGTACCAGCTCATGGTGGGTGACCGCAGCCGACGGCAGTCCAACTCGTTCCTTTTCGGATGCCGTAACAGAAGAATGGGCCGGCTGGTCGGCTGGGGCAGCAGCCGCGCCCAGGCAGAGCATGGCAAGCAAACCGGATAGAAGCGTCGTTCTCACGCAGGAACCGTAGCAGAAACCGAATCTGCTTTCCCAGGGCTTTAGCCGGCGAACGGTGGGCCGCCCCGGACGTTCCGCGTGCATGGCTCAGAACGAATCGACCTTCGTCGCCTGCGCTGCTCTCGCAGCCAACGTGGCAATAGCCGTGGCCAAGTACGGAGCCGCGTTCCTGACCGGCAGCTCCTCGATGATGAGCGAGGCGGTGCACTCCACGGTCGATTGCGGCAACGAGGTCCTGCTGCTGGTCGGCCTGCATCGCGGCCGGCATCCCCCAGATGAAAGCCATCCGTTCGGCTACGGGATGGAGGTCTATTTCTGGTCATTGCTGATGGCCGTCATGCTGTTCGGACTGGGCGCCGGGGTCTCGCTCCTGGACGGTATCCGCCAGATTGGGCACCCCGAGCAGATAACCGACATCGGGATCAGCTTCGGTGTCCTCGGCTTTGGCGGTGGTGGCGGAAGGCATATCCTGGTGCATAAGCCTGCGGACCCTGCGGCGTTCGCAACAGGGCCGCCACACCTACGCAGCGATCCGGCGCAGCAAGGACCCCAGCGTGTTCGCGGTGCTGTTCGAGGATACCGCCGCCCTGCTCGGCATCATCACCGCAGCGCTCGGGATCGGGCTGAGCGGCCTGACCGGCCATCCCTGGTGGGATGGAGTAGGATCGATCGTCATCGCCGGAATACTGGCAGTCGCAGGTCTTTTGCTCGCCCGGGAATGTCACGGTCTGCTCACCGGCGAGGCGGCCCTGCCGGAGATTCGCGACGACGTAGCAAAGATGATCACGGGTTGGCCCGGAGTTCGCCCGGCTGGGCGAACTTGCCACGCTGCAGATCGGGCCGGAAGCCGTTCTCGTCACCCTCAGCCTGGACTTCGAGGATCATCTGACTTCCTCGGGTGTCGAGAACATTGTCAGTGACATCGAACGCGAACTGAAAACCTGTCATCATCAGATCAAGCGGCTGTTCGTCGAAGCGCAGAGCATTGACCGCCGCCGGGAAAAAGCGGCCTAACCCCCAGCCGTCGAAGATCGTGCGGGGGAACGCATGAACCAGTTCATCGGCGCCATCGACCAGGGCACCACCAGCACACGGTTTATTGTGTTCGATCGTGCGGGACAGATCGTGGCTCTGGCGCAGCATGAGCATGAGCAGATTTTTCCGCGTCCCGGCTGGGTTGAGCATGACCCGCTGGAAATCTGGACGAACACAAGGGCGGTGATTGCCGAGGCCCTGCAAAAGGCCGGCCTCTCGGCCCGCGATCTAGCGGCGGTGGGTATTACCAATCAGCGCGAGACCACCTTGCTGTGGGATCGCTGCTCCGGCCAGCCGGTCTATAACGCGCTCGTCTGGCAGGATACGCGGGTCGATCCGCTGGTCGCGTCGTTCGCGAAGGATGGCGGGCAGGACCGATTCCGCGCAGCAACAGGACTGCCGCTCGCCAGCTATTTCAGTGCCCTGAAGCTGCGCTGGCTGATCGACCACATCCCTGACGTCCGCCATCGGGCCGAGGCGGGGGACCTGGCCTTCGGGACCATCGATGCATGGCTGATGTGGCACCTCACCGGCCGGCACGTGACCGATGTAACAAATGCCAGCCGGACGATGCTGATGAACCTCGCGACACTCGATTGGGATGATGCGCTGCTCGCCGCCTTCGGCATCCCCCGGGCGGTGCTGCCGCTGATCGTGCCATCATCCGCGGTTTATGCCGAAGCGACGGGCGAGCTGGCGGGCGTGCCGATAGCGGCAATCCTCGGCGACCAGCAGGCGGCGCTGGTAGGCCAGACCTGCTTTCAACCTGGCGAGGCGAAGAACACGTACGGAACCGGCTGCTTCCTGCTGATGAACACGGGCGGCCACCCGGTGCAGTCCAAGGCAGGGCTGCTGACCACGGTCGGATATCAGTTCGGTGGCGCACCAGCGGTCTATGCCCTGGAAGGATCGATTGCAATTACCGGCGCGCTGGTGCAATGGCTGCGCGACAATCTGCGGATCATCGCTTCCAGCGACGAAGTCGAACCGTTGGCCGCATCCGTCAGCGACAACGGCGATGTCTATTTTGTCCCCGCATTCTCCGGGCTTTATGCACCGTATTGGCGGGCCGATGCGCGCGGCGTGATAGCCGGCCTGACACGCTTTGCCTCGGCCGGGCACATAGCCCGGGCGGCGCTGGAAGCGACGGCGTTTCAGGTGCGCGATGTGGTCCAGGCGATGGAGCAGGACTGCGAAGTACCGATGCAGTCGCTGCGGGTAGATGGCGGAATGGTTCGTAATGAGCTGCTGATGCAGTTCCAGGCGGACATGCTGGGGGTTGACGTTATCCGCCCACGGACGGCGGAGACGACATGCCTGGGCGCCGCGTATGCGGCCGGGCTGGCGATCGGCCTTTGGTCGGGCGTGGAAGACCTGTCCCGCAACTGGAGTGCCACGCGGATCTGGTCGCCACGGATGCCGGCGGCGGAGCGGGACCGGCTGGGGGCGGCCTGGCGAAAGGCGATGGACCGGTCGTTCGGCTGGACCACCGCCTGACGGCTGGTCTGCGCTTCAGCAAACTGAATCATTTCATAGCATCCCGCCGCCACCGCCCTCACTCTCGCCGGTCATCCCCGATGATACGAACGGGAGGGTTCCAGTGGAAGCCGCGCAAAAGACGTTGTCGGTCCGCGAAGCCCCGGCGCCTATTGCCGCCGCAGCTCCCACACGCGATTTCCTCGCCGCGCTCGATGAAGCCGGCCTGCTCCTACAGTACGCAGCCAGCACCGGAAGACTACCGCTTGCCGGGACGGACGCCGCCCAGGCGACGCAAAACACTATCCGCGATGTCGTGAACGCGCAGGAAGCGGCTCGATGCGGCCGCGTGCCCCCGCAGACCGTCACCACATTCTGGATGGCCTATGCGCGCCTCGCCGCGATCCTCGCGCCCGTCACCGCGGCATCGCTCCTCGCCAGCAGGCAATTGTCCCTGGCAGGGATGAAACTCCGCGCCGCCGCGCTGGTCTCCGCGGTAATCCTGTTCTCGATCTTCCTGTTCATGAGCAACGCCACCCTCAGCGATACGTCGGACCTGATCGATCAGCAGAACCAGGCCTCATTGCAGCTCTGGTCGGACATCCAGTTGCTTGCCGATGAAACTGCCGCCCAGCCGCAAACGGCGCAGGCACACGGCAATCAGGCAGCACTGGTAACAGAGCGCGCCTTTACCGACGTCGTCGAATTTGCCCGCAGGAACGCTTGGCTGCTCCAGTCTGCGAGCCGGCTGAATTATTGGTTTACCCCGCCCTGGCTGCAGCTGTCGATCGATCAGGTCAAGTTTGATGGAACCGGCAAGGATGGCCTCGATCACCTCAACGTTCCGCCGCAGACCTCGGGCGCCGACCAGGTAAGGACCGAAGCCATCAATCAGATCAAGGCGTTTCAGAACATTCGTGACTATGCCCTGGGTCTCTTCAAAATCGACACCCTCATTTACACCAGCCTGTCAACCTACTTCCTCCCGACCGTCTATGCACTGCTGGGTGCTTTCCTGAACGGTTTCCGCGTCTATTCGCGGCTGATCCGGCGAATGGAATTCAGGCCTTCGGCTGCGCACAGCGCACGTTATTTCATTGCCGCTATCGCTGGTCTCGTCATCGGTCTGTTCGGCTCGCTCATGCCGAAAAACCTGGCGCTCTCGCCGCTCGCATTCGCCTTCCTGGCGGGCTATGCGGTCGAGGCATTCTTCTCCCGCCTGGACGGGCTCATCCGCCGGATCAAGGATGGCGCTGAGGAATCCGCCCGGCCCACGGTTGATGCCAACGGAACCGGCGACTGATCAACCCTCGAAACATCTTTAACCCATGTGTCCGGTCTGTCCACCTGCCGAGGGGGAGAAGATTCGCGGCGCCGCTTTCATCTGACGCCGAGTTCGACCTTCCGATGGCGAACTTAACCCGGCGCCTTGCGGCTGTCCCCAGGTGCCGCGAACTTCCGCCAACAGACCGGATCGCGATAAAATGAGGCTTTCTATCCGGTATTTATGCCTCTTGGTTCGATCAGCCTGACAGGGGGGCGAGCCCTCGACCCACAGAGTTATCCACAGGCCTCTCCGGGATTTCCTGCCGAAAAGCCGCTTCGAGGCCCCGCATGAGGGCTTCGCGCCCCGCCCCTGCGGCGATCGGCGGAAGCACCGCTATGTGGATCACGCCCGGGAGCTTGCGGAAGGCACGCCGCCCCCAACAGCGCCCGGAGTCCGTCAGTACCCGGAATGACCGCGAGCCCGGTCCGCCCGGCCATCGCCGCGATGCCTGGCTGAAGCGGCAAGGGCCGGCCGGGGTCCCCGCGCGTGCCTTCCGGAAAGATGACGACCTGCCGCCCCTCCTGTTTTGCTCGGTCGGCTTCCCGCATCAGGTGACGCATGGCCGCCTGTCCGGCCTTTCGGTCCACGACAATCATCCCGGCGGGCCGCGCCATCCCGCCGAACAGGGGAATTCGGGTGAGCTCCTTCTTCAGCACGTAGCAGCAACGCGGGAGGAGCGTGAGCCAGACCATTGTGTCGAATGCGGACTGGTGCTTGGAGGCAATAAGCGCCGGTCCCGAAGCCGGGAGATGTGTCCTGCCGATGATCTCGACTCGAATCCCGCAGATCACGCGAAGCGCCGCCAGCGTCCAGCGCGCCCACAGCATGGGAACCAGGATCGCCCGCTCGGGCGCCGCATACCGCACGGCGGCACCCAGCACACACAGCACGGCGGTAAACCCGAAGAAGAACAGGTTGAACAGCGTCGAGCGGAGAAAGATCATGTGCGGCGGCTGCTCGGGCGTGCAGTGGAAAGGATAGGTCCTGGGTCATGCTCGAAGGCGGTCAGCCCCGCCGCGGCAGCGATCAGCTTGGCATACTCGCCTGCCAGCAGCCGCATTCCGGTCCAGGATGTCAGTTCCAGCGAGGGCGGGCGCACGGGAGCAGGGAATAATTGCACCCTGGGCAGAGCTCGCGCCATCTCAAGCAGCGCGCGAGGAATGTGGTAAAAAGCGGTGACGACGATGAGGGACCGGATTCCGTTCTCCTGCACCCAAGCCGCCGTCTCCGCGGCATTCCCGTGCGTGGATGCCGCTCCCCGTCCCAGGGTGATGCGCCGCGCGAGGGCACGCGTGTCAACCTTGGCATGTTCGGCCAGATCGCGCAGTGCGGCGCCGCCACCGATACCGGTAACGAGCATCCCATCGGCTCGGTTCTCTGAGAGCAGACGCAAGGCGTCGGAGATCCGGTCGGCTCCGCCGGTGAGCACCACGATACCATCCGCATGCGCCGGCAGCCCGGGGGTTTTTTGAACCGCAACGACGAACCACGCGAAGCCGCCAGACCAAGCCAAAATAAGGGTTGCGGCCGCCAGAAAAACGCCTGGCCGTGCGCGCCGGCCCGGCCGCAAGCGCCATCTCATGGCAATCTGCGGAGCCACACGCGCACCGCAGCCTGTGCTGTCAGCCACCCGACCGCTCCTGACAACAGCGGCAGCCCGGCGACAACCATCCAGAGTCCCGGGGGCAGCAACTCGAGCGTGGCGGTGTCTGCTGGGGTTCCGGAGAACGGCAGCGCCATCCGGGCGAGGCCGATCAGCACCGGCAGGGCAAGCATGCCGCCTATCGTACCGCCGGTAGCGGCAAGCATCGCGGCGCGCCCGGCAAACCGCGCCGCGATATAGGAATCCGTTGCACCCAAGCCATGCACGATTTCTATTGCATCCCGCCGTGCAGCCAGTCCCCCCCGGGTTGCCACAGCAATCACTGCCGTCGCAACCGCGGCGACCACGAGGAGAGCCAGCCCGGCACAGGCCTGCAAGCTGCGGACCAGACGCGAAAGACGCCGCGCCCACATTTCCTCCTGCTGTAACTCGGTCCCGGGCGCGGCGGCATCGATCCGCTGGCTCAACGTGTCCATTTCGGGGGGCGGCGTTCCCAACTGCACCGCGATGACGGCCGGCAAGGGTAGATCGAGATGACCGGCGTCGGCGCCCAGCCAAGGCTGCAACAAGCGAGCCAACTCCGCCGGGCCAAGCCGATGGACGGAATCGATGCCCGGCGTGCGGCGCAGGACGGCGAGTACCCGGTCGGCACGGGTTCCGCCGCCCATCGTGGCCCCGGACGCCCCCCCGCGCAGCTCTCCGGGCGGCTCCTCGGGGCGCGGAACCTGGATTGTGAGCGCGGCGGCGGCGCCTTGCTGCCAGCCTTGCGCCAGCGATGCCGCCCCGGTCCATCCGCCAATGGCCAGTGCTGCCAGGAAGGCCATTGCCGCCACCAGGGCCGGCAGCATCCGGTCCGAAAGGGCATGGCGCAGCCCAAGGTCGTCAAACCCGGCCGGACGCAGGAGCTGACGGCGGGACATGGTGGGTTGTCTGAGTGTCCGATTCGCGCGGCGAAGTGTGTGCGCTTCGCGAGTCATCACGCTTCGCTGCCATCGGATACTAGCCGCCATTCAGCAGTCGCCCGTGGTGCAGGCGCAGAATCGGCGCCTGCTGCTTCGCCAGGAGACCCTGGTTGTGTGTCGCCACCACTACCGTCGTGCCCAGACGGTTCATCTCCCGGAACAACTGCATCAACCGTTCCGCCTGAACATCATCCAGATTCCCGGTAGGTTCATCGGCCAGAAGCAGGCTCGGGCGGATCACCACGGCCCGGGCGATCGCGACACGCTGCTGCTCACCGCCGGAAAGCTGTGGCGGGCGCGCCTCTGCCCGCTTGGACAGGCCGACCCAACGCAGCATCTCGGTGACGTCCGCCTTGATCTGCCCTTCCGGCCGTCCTGCCAGCCTGAGCGGAAGGGCCACATTGTCGTACGCCGACAGATGCGACAGCAACCGGAACTCCTGGAACACCACGCCGATCCGGCGGCGAAGTTTCGGCAGTGCCCGGCGCGGCTGTGCCGCGACGTCGGTCCCAAGCAGCATCAACCGGCCTGTGCTGGGCCGCATACCCAGATACATGAGCCGCAGAAGACTCGTCTTGCCGGCACCGGATGGGCCCAGCAGCCAGCGGAAGCCGCCTTCCGGCACAGCAAAACTGAGGTTGCGCAGTGCTTCCACGGCCCCGTAGCTCAGCCCAACTTCCTCGAATTGGATCATGCGGCCCGTCTTGCCCGGGCGCCTTGTGCCACCGTGAGGCCAGCCACCACCAGCACCATTGCAACTGAGGCCTCGGTCACGCACGATTACGCGAGATGCGGATCACCTGTCCAAATTGCGCGGCAAGCTATGAAGTGCCCGAGTCGAAGCTCGCCGGCCGCAAGGCGGTGCGGTGCTCGCGTTGCGGCAAGGATTGGTCGCCCGGCATTCCCGACCCGGCCACTGCTGCTGCGCCCGGTCCGGAGGCGGTGGAGCCGCCGCCGTTCCAGCTTGACCTGTCGCGAGTCGTTGAAGCCGAAGGCGTTGCGCAGGTCCAAGAGCCTGCGCCTCCTGTCGACGTGGCGTCGGCGCCTCGGCTTCGGCAGCCCTCGGGTGAATTCACCGCGATGGAAAGGCTCTCGCGCGCCGCGGAGCCGCCGCCGCCGTCGATCTGGCTGCGCGTCGCCTGGGCGGTCAGCGTAGTGGTGGTTGCACTGATGCTCTGGAGCGCGTTCAACTGGCGGAACGACATTATGCGGGTCTGGCCGCCGAGCACCCGTGCCTACGCCGCTCTTGGCCTGACATCGACCACGAAGTAGGAAAGGGCGCATGTACTGTCCTGATGCGTTCAGGGAAGACCGGGTCGAGGTGCTGCACGAGGTGATAGCGCATAGCGGTCTTGCCACGCTGGTGACGCTTCAGCCGGAGGGCATGATCGCGAGCCACGTGCCCATGTTGCTGGAGAAGCAGCCTGGCCCGTACGGAACGCTGGTTGGCCATCTCGCCCGGCCGAACCCCCAGGCTTCCGCGTGGGTGCCGGGCGTTGATGCACTGGCGATTTTCCAGCCGCTGGACGCTTACATCACGCCTTCATGGTATGAGACCAAGCGCCAGACCGGCAAGGTTGTGCCCACCTGGAACTACGTCGCGGTTCACGCATATGGTCCGGTCACGTTTTTCAGCGACCGCGACCGGCTGAAGGAGGTGGTAACCCGCCTGACTGCCCGGGAGGAAGCCGCGCGGCGGGCGCCCTGGGCCGTTTCCGACGCCCCGGATGATTTCATTGCGGGCATGCTGAAAGGCATCGTCGGATTTTCGATCGCGCTGACGCGGATCCAAGGGAAATGGAAGATGAGCCAGAACCGTCCGGCCGCGGATGTAGCCGGGGTCGTCGCCGGCCTGCGGGCGGACGGGCGGGAGGAGCTTGCCGAAGCCGTCCGTACGGCGAATCGCGAATAGAATGGACACGATCTTTCGCGGCGATCTTGCGACGAAACGCGGACGGGTGCTGGCGTGGATCGATGCGCTGCTGATCGACCATGCGGTATTCCGGCTGGGGTTCGCCAATTTCGCCGCCGTCGCGCCCGGGCGCCTGTACCGCGCCAATCACCCGACGCCGGGCCGGCTTGCATCGCTGACCCGCCGCTGCGGGATCTGCACATTGATCAACCTTCGCGGTCAGGCCAACAACGGATCGGATGCTCTGTCGCGCGATGCGGCAGCGCGCCTTGGGTTGGATTTCGTCGATATGGCGCTGGAAAGCCGCGGCGCGCCGCAGCGCGACCGCATCCTGCGGCTGCACGAAATCTACCGGACGATGCACGAGCCCGGCCTGATCCACTGCAAGTCAGGAGCGGACCGGGCCGGACTGGCCGCCGGACTGTTCATCCTTTTTGAAGGCGGGACAGCACGCCTCGCGCTTCGGCAGCTTTCACTGCGCTATGGCCACATCCGCGCTTCACGCACCGGCATTCTGGATGCGTTTTTTCTGCGTTACGCACGCGAAGGCGAAGGGCGCAAACCCTTCCTCGACTGGGTGCGCGAGGATTACGATGAGGGCGCGCTGCGTCGGGACTTCCACGCCAATGGCCTGGCAAGTTTCATCGACGAGCGTGTGTTGCACCGCGAATAAGGTCCCCACCAGTGAGGGTTTCGTTGCAGCCGAACGAAGTCATCGAGGAACTGCCGATCGAAAGCTGGGATGGCTCGTTTGCGCCGGAATTGCGCCAGCGCGCGGTAGCCGCCCTCGAATCCGGCCGCGTGCTGTTCATGCCATTGCTTGCATTCCATACCGAACCTGATGAGCAACGCTTCCTGAGGGCAAATACGGCAGGCGGCGAACGGAAAAACGTCAGTCTTGATCCGGCAACCGGCAGGCTTTCCAACACATCGCTGAGACCGGAGGACGCGGCTGCGCTTGCCGCCATGATCGAGCGGTTCGGCCATGCAGCCACCCGCCTGATAGGTGCACTTATCCCCGGGTATGCGGCCGCGCTGGAGCGCGCGCGTACAAGCTTTCGCCCGGTGGAGATCAGCGGCCGGCAGTATTCCGTCCGCCACGATGACAGGCTGTTGCACGTCGATGCCTTTCCCAGCCGTCCGATGCGCGGCCGCCGCATTCTGCGGTTGTTCAGCAATATCGCGCCGGATGGCGCGGAGCGGGAATGGAACGTCGGCGAGAAGTTCGAGGATTTCGCCCAACAGTTCTTACCGCGCACCGGCCGGGTGCTGCCTGGCAGTGCCTGGCTGCTGGAGCGGCTGGGAATCACCAAAGGTCGGCGAAGCGATTACGACCAGATCATGCTGCGTTTGCACGATGCCGGCAAACAGGACGCCGCCTATCAGGCGCAGGCAACGAAAGCTTCGGTTTCGTTTCCACCGGGATCGACATGGATCTGCTTCACTGACCAGGTGCTGCATGCTGCGCTGTCAGGCCACTGCGCGTTGGAACAGAGTTTTCATCTGCCGGTCGAGGCAATGGCCGAACCGGAGCGTGCGCCCTTGCGGGTGCTGGAACGGCTTGCTGGCCGCGCGCTTGTGTAATGGCCGCTGCGCCGGCCGACGGGTTTGACCTTGCACTGGTGCTGGCAATCGATACGTCCGGAAGCATCAGTAATGAGCGCCTGGCCATGCAGATCGGCGGATATGTTCAGGCATTCCAGGAGCCCGATTTGGTTCGCGCCATTCAAACGGGACAATACCGCCGGATAGCGGCTACTTTCGTCATGTGGGGCGAATACGACCGGCAGTATCAGTCCGTGCCGTGGACCGCAGTCTCCGACCAGGGAACCGCCGCAGCCTTTGCGAATGCCATCGCTACGGCGCTGTCTCCTACTCCGGGATGGACATCGATCAGCGGCGCGCTTCGATACTCGATCCATCTGCTGCAGGCCTTCGCCTTTCAGGTGGAGCGGCGTGTCATCGACATCTCCGGGGATGGCGTCAACAACGATGGGCCGCCGCCCGCGCGGTTTCGCGACGAGGCGGTCGCCGCCGGCATCACGATCAATGGTTTGCCGATCCTGGAGGTGGAGCCGAACCTCGATCAGTATTACCGCAGGGAAGTGATCGGCGGCCCGCACGCATTTTTGCTGGCAGCGCGCGACCGTGGCAGCTTCGCGGCTGCGGTGCTGCAGAAACTGCTGGTGGAGGTCGCCGGCACGGCTCCGGAGCCGGATGCGTGACGCACCCCGGCCATCAGTTCGACCTGTTTTCCGACGTGATGCCCGAAGCGCCAGCGCCGTTGCTGTTGCCCGAGCGGTCGCGGATGGCCACGGCCGAACTGGATGACGATAGCTTGCTGGCGGCAATACCGCGAGCATCGCTGGGTGACGTAAACGCGCTGGTGCAGGAACTGCTGCGGCGCGGCTTACCGGACGCGGTTTCTGCGTTGGAGGCGCTGTGTCGCCGCTTCAAGGGATTCGGCCGGGAACGCGCGATGCCGGAGCAGGAGATCGCGTTGGCCGGGTTGGTGAGCAGTGGGGGGTGCGAAGCGGCGAATGCGGTGGCGCGGATCATCACCCAGCAGGTGGTAGAAGGGCCTGGGCTGCGCGGAGCGGCGGATGCGGCGGCAAAGCTGGGCGCGAGACTGCCGGCGGATGTGGTCCGGGCGCTGCTGCAACATCCCTTGCCGGCGATCCGGGCATCCGCCTGTCGCTACGCCGGGCCGCAGGCCGGCGATCTCCGGATCGAGTTGCTTTCCGACCTGACCAAGGCAGTTTCCCGCGCCGCGTGCTGCGCGCTGGGGCGGCTGGGGTGGGGCGAGGCGCGGCCCGGGCTGATCCGGCTGCTTTGCGAAAACCCTGCTGAAGACGTGATGGATGCGGTCGTGGGGGTTGCCGACGAACAGTGTCTGGTGCTCCTCGGCCGAACGGCCCGAACCCGGCCTGAGCTGGCCCCGGCGGCTTTGGCGGCGTTGGAGGGCGTCGATATGCCGCGTGCCGCTTCCATTGCTGCATCGGTGAGAACGTCGATCGGTTCGCAGACGTGAAGCAGCCGAAACGCCGTGCGCGCGTTACGCCGGTCGCATGTCTGCCACACAGATCGCACAGCAGCCGGATCCCAGTTCCACCGTCGCAGAGATGAAACAGGCGGCTCGTGCCGCGCATCTTCGCTATATCAGCGACAAGCGCCCCGGGATCCGGCGTGTCCGCACCCCCAAGGGCTTCCGCTACGTCGCCCCCGACGGCAGCCGCATCACCGACGAAGAAACGATCTCGCGCATCCAGAAGCTCGCCATTCCGCCCGCGTACGAGGATGTCTGGATTTGTCCCGAGCCGAACGGCCACCTGCAAGCGGTGGGTCGCGATGCGCGCGGAAGGAAGCAGTACCGTTATCACGCGCGGTGGCGCCAAGTGCGGGATGAATCGAAATACGCGAAAATGCTGGTTTTCGGACGGGTTCTGCCTAGGATCCGCGAACGTATCGAACAGGATTTGGCACTGCGTGGCCTGCCGCGCGAACGTGTACTTGCGGCCATCGTGCGGCTGCTGGAAACAACGCTGATGCGCGTTGGGAATGAGGAATACGCCAGGGCGAATAAGAGTTTTGGTTTGACGACGCTGCGCAACCGCCACGTGAAGGTTGAAGGGGGCAAGATCCATTTCGATTTCCGCGGCAAGCACGGGCTGGAGCACCATATCGACCTGAATGATCGCCGGCTGGCGCGCATCGTGAAGCGGCTGCAGGAGTTGCCGGGCCAGGACCTGTTTGAATATCTGGATGAGGACGGCAATCCGCGTGCGGTCACCTCGGACGAGGTGAACGACTATTTACGAGAGATTACCGGTGAGGATATAACCGCTAAGGATTTTCGCACCTGGGCCGGGACCAATCTGGCGGCCATCGCGCTGAAGGAACTTGAAGTTTATGACAGCGCGGCCAAGGCCAAGAAGAACGTCCTACGTGCGGTGGAGGCGGTTTCCCAGATGCTGGGCAACACGCCGTCAATCTGCCGGAGGTGTTATATTCATCCGGCGATCTTCGACGGATATCTGGATGGCACGCTGCTGCAGACCTTGCGCCGACGGGCCGATGAAGCCCTTGCGGAGCCGGATATCGGGCTAAGTGCCGAAGAGGCGGCGGTGACGGCGTTTCTCAGCAAGCGGCTGGGTGAATCCGGCCATCAAATCCGGCATTGAGCAGGATCAGCGGCGATCGATCACCCGCCTGGCCTTGCCAGCCGACCGCTCAATCGTGCCGCACGGTGCAAGAGCAATCTGCGCACTCAGCCCGATCGTATTCTTGATACGCGTGACCAGCGCGCTGGTTTCGTGCGACAACACCGCCGCGTCCGTCGCGTGCGGCTGCGGCTCGACATGTATGGTAATCTCGTCCAGCCGTCCTTCCCGGGTGACCTCGATAACATAGTGCCCCGTGAGGAGCCGGCTGCCCAGCAGATGTTCCTCGATCTGGCTGGGGAAAAGATTTACCCCGCGAATTACCAGCATATCGTCAGACCGGCCGGTGATCTTCTCCATCCGGCGCATTGTTCGCGCCGTTCCGGGCAGCAGCCGGGTAAGATCACGCGTGCGGTAGCGCACGACCGGCATCGCCTGCCTGGTGAGGGTCGTGAACACCAGCTCGCCCAGCTCCCCTTCAGGCAGGACCGCACCGGTTTCAGGGTCGATCACCTCAGGATAGAAATGATCCTCCCAGATGGTCGGACCATCCTTGGTTTCCAGGCACTCATTTGCCACGCCTGGCCCCATCACCTCTGACAGGCCATAGATATCCACGGCATCGATGCCCAAACCTTCCTCCAACTCGCGTCGCATGGCGTTCGTCCACGGCTCGGCCCCGAAAATCCCGATGCGCAGCGAGCAATCCTGCGGGCTCATGCCCCGGCGCCGCAGCTCGTCCATGATTACCAGGGCATAGCTCGGGGTCACGGTAATGATGTCCGGGCGGAAATCGGCAATCAGCTGCACCTGCCGGTCGGTCATTCCGCCTGAAACCGGTACCACTGTCATACCAAGCCGCTCCGCCCCCGCGTGCAAACCCAGCCCACCGGTGAACAGACCGTAGCCGTAGGCGTTATGCAGCAGCATGCCCGGCCGCCCACCGGAGGCATAAATCGATCGCGCCACAAGCGCGGCCCAGGTTTCCAGGTCTTGCGCGCTGTATCCGACGACCGTGGGTTTTCCGGTAGTGCCGGACGAAGCGTGAAGACGCGCCATCTTGTCGCGGGGGATGGCGAACATCCCGAACGGGTAATTGTCCCGCAAATCGTGTTTAGTGGTAAACGGGAACTTCGCCAGGTCCTCCAGCTGGCGGAAATCGTCCGGATGGACCCCAGCATCCGCAAACGCCCGACGGTAATGCGGGACGTTCTCGTAAACATGCCGCAAGGTCCAGGCCAGGCGCTCGCGTTGCAAGCCGACTATTTCGTCGCGCGAGGCGGTTTCGATCGCATCCAATCCGGCCTGCGGCATCTATTCCTCCCCGAAGAAGCGAGCCCCCGTCGTCCGCGAATGGCCGCGCAGTTCGGCGACGATATCTCCGTTTTCGCCGCTCACCCGGATGTCGGTGATGCCGGACCGGCCGCGCCGCACGCGTTCCACGGCTTCCGCACGCAGGGTTTCGCCGAGGCGGCCGGGACGCAGAAATGTAATGTCGCAGTGCGACGCCACCGCGCGTTCTCCATGCGAGTTGCAGGCGAAAGCAAAAGCGGAATCGGCCAGGGTGAAAATAAACCCGCCATGGCAGATGCCGTGACCGTTCACCATGGCTTCGGTGACCGTCATGGTAAGCGTCGCCCCGCCGGGCGCCACACTCACCAGCTGCATGCCCAGCCCCTTACTGGCGCGGTCCTCCGCCCACATCGCCTCTGCGCAGGCGCGGGCCAGCGTCTCCGGCTGCGTCATTCGGCACGGCCGGTAAACGCGGGCCGGCGCTTTTCAACGAAGGCGCACACCCCTTCGGCATAGTCCGAAGTGCGTCCGGCCTGTCCCTGCAGGTCGCGCTCCAGGTCGAGTTGGGCGTCGAGGCTGTTGGCGGCAGAGGCCGCAAAAGCCCGCTTCATCAGCGCGAGCGCCTGGGTCGGCGAAGCCGCCAAGCGGGCAGCGAGGCCTTCCGTCTCCGGCTGTAGCGCGCCGTCCTCGACCATCTGCCAGATCATCCCCCACGCTTCCGCCTTTTCCGCCGGCACGGGCTCGCCCAGCATCGCGAGGGCCCGGGCGCGTGCGTCGCCGATCAGGCGGGGCAGGAAAAACGTGCTGCCGCAATCCGGCACCAGCCCGATGCGCACGAAGGCTTGCAGGAAGGTCGCCGAGCGAGCGGCGAAGACGATGTCACAGGCCAGAGCGAGACTGGCGCCCGCCCCCGCCGCCATCCCGTTCACCGCACAGATCACGGGCATGCGGATCGCCCGCAGTCGCCGGATCAGACCGCGATGATAGGATTCCGCTACCGGCGAGAGGTCCGGCGGGCCGGATGGGCCTGGCATTACGGCTGGCCCAAGCTCCTGGCCTGAGCAGAAACCGCGCCCGGCTCCGGTCAAGAGCAGGGCGCGGCAGGCGAGGTCGGTTTCGGCGGAGTCCAGGGCGGCGGTGAGATCCGCCAGCATCTGCGGATTGAGTGCATTCAGCTTGTCCGGGCGGTTCAGGGTGATCTTCCGCCAGCCCTCGCGAGCGTCCAAAAGGATCGTTTCCATCCGGCATTCCCATTATCTCGCATCACCATGCGCCCGGCCTGAGGCGCGGTTCAAGGCGACGGAGAGAAGGTGTGGCAACGCTTCCAATCTGGCATCCCGAGAGCCTTGCTGCGCGGCTGCCGTTTTTGCGCCGCCGCGCCCGGTTGACTGCCGATACGCGCGCGTTCTTCGAGGCGTGTGGCTACACCGAGGTCGAAACGCCGTACGCAGTCCCGGCACCTGGAGAGGAGGTGCATCTTCGGGCGTTTGCCACCAGCCGCGAACACACGGACGGGCGAGTCGAGGCGCTGTGGCTGCACACCAGCCCTGAATTCGCGATGAAGCGCCTGCTGGTGGGCGGCGCCGGCCCGATTTTCCAGCTCGCGCGGGTTTGGCGGAACGGCGAAGGCAGCGCGATGCACGCGCCCGAATTCACCATGCTGGAATGGTACCGGCCAGGAGCGGATCTGGATTCATTGATGGGCGAAACCGAAACTTATTTGCGCGCCGTGCTGCCCGATACTGCTGCCTGCCGTGGCGTTGCGACCTCGCTTGCACGCTTCGAACGCCTTACGGTCGCCGAAGCCTTCGCCCGCTATGCCGGCGCGGACGTGCTGAGCACCGCCGGCGACGCCCCGGCCCTGGCGAGGTCCGCGGACGCGCGGCTGCGCGAGGACGAATCCTGGGAAGACCTGTTCTTCCGCCTGCTGCTGGAGCGGGTCGAACCGCGGATCGGACGGGATCATCCTACCTTCCTCACGCATTGGCCGGCGGCTCAGGCGGCGCTGGCGCGGCGCGACCCGACCGATCCCAGGGTGGCGGAACGGTTCGAGTTGTTCGTCTGCGGGATCGAGCTGGCAAATGCATTTGCCGAACTGACCGATGCGGCTGAGCAGCGGAGCCGCTTCATGGCAGACCGGGCGCGCCGGTATCGGCTGGGCGGTGCAGACTGGGCGCTGGATGAGGATTTCCTGGCCGCGCTGTCGTTCGGTATGCCGCAATCCGCCGGCATCGCGCTGGGTTTCGATCGGCTGGCGATGATTGCGTCCGGAGCGGATCGCGTAGGTCAGGTTCTGTGGCTGCCGCCGGCTGATCTGGCGTGAGTCGGCTTCACTGACCGTGGCTTCGGCTGGGCCTATTCGGCGCCCGTCAGCAGAAACACCTGTGCGGTCGCGGCGCGAAACCGAAGCTCTTTCGGGCCGCTATACTCTTTCGAGTGATACCATTTGCGCGCCTGTTCCGGGCTGTCAAACTCCAGAACAACAAATCGCTTGCTGGGGTGATCACCCTCCAGCCGGACCGGATCGCCGCCGCGCACCAGGAACCGGCCACCATACGCCGCGATCGTCGTCGGAACCTGCTCGCGATAAGTCGCGTACACCGCCGGGTCGGTCACATCAACTTCGGCAAGAACATATCCTTTGGGCATGCGCGCTCCTTCTCCCCAACCTGCCGGAGAGGCTATGCCCGCGGCGAGGGATTGGGAATACTCCCACCCGGATGCCAGGGAGGAACCGATGCCGACCGTCTCCGCCGAACGCCTTTCGGAAATCGCCCGGGAATTGCTGATCGGCGCCGGTGCACCCCAGGACGAGGCCGCGACCGTGGCCCGCCTGTCGATCGCTGCCAACCTCGCCGGGCACGACAGCCACGGCATCATCATGATCCCCAGCTACATCGAACGCATGAAGGTGGGCCACATTGTCCCCGGCGCCCCGTGGGTGATCACCCAGGAGACGCCCACCACAATGGTCGTCGATGGGCATTGGGGGTTCGGCTACGTCGTCACCGAAAAGGCCATGCGCCACACCATCGAGAAGGCGCGAACGCAGAACGTCGCCGCCGCCACCGTCTTCCGCCAGGGTCATATCGGACGCCTCGCAAGCTATCCGCTGATGGCTGCGGCGGAAGGCATGATCGCCATGATCACCGCCGATTCCGGCCGCAGCCCCAAGCAGGTGGCTCCATTCGGCGGCGCCAAGGCGCGGCTTGGCACCAACCCGATTTCCTTCGCCTTCCCGTCGGACCTGGAGGGGCCGTTGTTTTTCGATATGGCTACTTCTGCAGCGGCGGCGGGCAAGGTTTTGCTGGCTGTGGCGCGGGGCAAGGAGGTTCCGTCCGGGTGGATCATTGACTCGGAGGGCCGGCCCACCACCGATCCGCGCCGGCTGCGTCAGGGTGGTGCGCTGCTTCCCCTCGGCGGGGCAGAAGGTTACAAAGGCTACGGCCTTGCCACCGTCGTCGAAATCTTCTCCGGCCTGCTCACCGGCCTCGGCTTCGGCATCGAACCGACCGGCCGGCATAACGATGGCTGCTTTATCGCCGTGTTCAAGGTCAGCGCTTTCCGTGATCTGACAACATTCAAGCGTGAAGTGACGGAATTCGCCCATTATTTGAAAAGCACGCCGCCCGCTGAAGGCTTCGACCGCGTGTATTATCCCGGTGAGGTCGAATGGGAAAAAGAGCAGGAGCGGCGGAAGAATGGGATTCCGATTGAGGACGCGACATGGGAGACCGTTACGAAACTCGCGAACGAACTCGGCTGCGCCGGGAAACTCGGTCTGTGAACCAGATCGGCCGTAGCCTACGTCGTCTTGAGGATGCGCGGTTCCTCACCGGGGTGGGCTGCTACATCGACGATATCGTCCTGCCTGGCATGCTTCATGCCGTGATCGTCCGTTCGCCGCATGCGCATGCTGGCATCGAAGGGATTGATACGGAAGCGGCGCGCGCCACCCCCGGCGTGCAGGGCGTCTTCACCGCCTCGGATCTCGCGCCTGATAATCTCGGCTCCATCCCCTGCACAGCCCAGGTCGCCACGCTTGCGCCGATGATTGTGCCGCATCGCCCAGCTCTCGCGGTGGAGCGTGTGCGGCATATCGGCGAACCGGTGGCATTCGTTGTGGCGGAAACCATGGCCGCAGCGCGCGATGCCGCCGAGCTGATCACAGTGGATTATCATCCCCTCGGGGCAGTTACTGGCGCGGTCGCCGCAATGGCCGAAGACGCGCCGCGGCTATGGGATGGGATGCCGGGCAACGTCTCTTACCGCTTTCAGAAGGGTGATCGCACCGCTGTAGAGGCAGGTTTCAGCCGCGCAGCGTATATCGCCGAAGTCGAAATCGTCAACAACCGCCTGATCATCGCGCCGGTCGAAACGCGGGGAGCGATCGGCGCGGAAGAAGACGGTATTCTGCACCTGCGCCTGAGCGGCGCTGGCGTGCACGGCATCCGCGACGCATTGGCGGACATCTTTCACCTTCCTTCGGCTGTCATACGCGTCAGCGCGCCCGACGTAGGCGGCGGCTTCGGCATCAAGAACTCGGTCTATCCGGAGCACATCATGCTGCTCTGGGCCGCGCGGCGCCTCGGCCGGCCCGTGAAATGGATCGCCGACCGCGCGGAGGACTTCCTGAGCTCCGCCCAGGGACGCGACAATCACACGCATGGACGTCTCGCGCTCGACGCGGACTGCCACTTTCTGGCCCTGGAGGTGCGCAACGTCGCCAATCTCGGCGCCTATGTGAGCGGCTTCGGCCCCGGCACCTCAACCAACGCACCGTCCACCGCGATGGGCGGCCCCTATGCAATCCCCGCCGTGTTCATGGACGTATATGGCGTTGTCACCAACACAATCCCCATCGACGCCTATCGCGGCGCGGGCAAGCCGGAGGCGAACTACCTCACCGAACGCCTGATTGAGCGCGCCGGCCGCCTGTTGCAAATGGACCCGTTCGAAATACGTCGCCGCAACCTGATTGCCGCCTTTCCTTATCGCAGTGCGCTAGGCATCAGCATCGACAGCGGCCGTTTTGTGGAGAACCTGAACGAGGCCGAACAAGCCGCTGATCGCACCGGCTTCGCCGAACGGCGCGCCGCCTCCGAGGCGCGCAGCAAGAGGCGCGGTATGGGGGTCGCCTGCTTTCTGGAAACCGCGCGCGGCCAGCCCAACGAGGTTGCTGAGATTCGTTTCGGTGGAGACGGAACAGTCTCGCTGCTGGTCGGAACGCAATCCAACGGTCAGGGACACGAAACATCCTATCCACAGCTCGCCGCGCAGCTGCTCGGCCTTCCTTTGGAAACCTTCCACTACATCCAGGGGGACACCGGTAAGATTGCGACGGGCGGAGGCCATGGCGGCGCGCGGTCCATGCATATGGGTGGCACGGCCATGGCCATGGCCGCCGCCCAGGTGATCGAAAAGGCCCTTCCGATCGCGGCGCGGCTGCTGCAGGCCTCGCCGCAGGAAGTTTCATTCGATGCCGGGCAATTCATCACCACAGACGGCCGATCCGTCAGCATGCCTTCCGTGATCAGTGAAGCCGGCATGACCTTGGATACACGCGCCGAGAATATCTGCAACGTGTTCACCTTTCCCAACGGCTGTCATGTCGCCGAGGTCGAAATCGATCCCGAAACCGGCGCCGTCACCCTGGAGCACTACCTTGCGGTGGACGATTTCGGCTGGCTGATCAATCCGCTGCTCACGGCGGGACAGGTTCAGGGCGGCGTCACCCAGGGCATCGGTCAGGCGCTGATGGAGCGTACGGTGTACGATCCGCAAAGCGGCCAGCTGCTCAGCGGATCTCTCATGGATTACGCCATCCCGCGTGCAGCCGATCTCCCGTCACTTGAAATCACTCTGGCGGAGCTGCCGACGAACGCCAACCGCCTCGGCGTCAAAGGCTCCGGCCAGGCCGGCGCGATCGCCTCTCCGCAAGCTGTCATCCACGCCGTGCTCGATGCGCTTGCGCCGCTCGGCGTCACCCATATCGACATGCCCGCAACTTCCGAAAGCATCTGGCGAGCTATCGCCGCTGGCTGACCGCTCCCTTGCCGCTCACCGCCAGCGGCGGCATCCTGATTTTCTCTTCATTGTGCGAAGGAGCAGACATGACCATTCCGGCCGTGCCGAGCAGACGGGCCCTGGGGGAAGCGGCGCTGCTGGCCGGCATTGCCCTGCTGGTCGGCGAGACAGCCTCTGCGGCCGGAGCTGACACGGGCGGCGCCGCTATTCGGCAGATATTGGCGAAAGCCCTGCCGAACGTGCCAGGTAAAAGCCTTACCGCCGTTGTCGTTACTTATGGCCCCGGCGGCACGACGCCAAAGCACCACCACGCTGGTAGCGTGTTCGCCTATGTGCTTTCAGGCGCGATCCGCTCGCAGGTTTCCGAACAGGGGCCGGCGAAAGTGTACCGAGCCGGCGAGGTTTTTTTCGAGCCCCCCGGAAGCGAGCACCTGGTCAGCGAAAATGCCAGTTCGACGGAGCCGGCGAGCCTGCTGGCCGTGTTCGTCGCAGATACCGGTGCGCAACTGACCTCGTTCGGCTGAGGGCGATTGCGTTATTTCGCCGCCGCGGCCTGTTCGAATTCAAGCTCGGCGCGCAGGCCATCCAGGTCGCGCTGAACAACCGCCATCGCCAGCTTTTTACCGCTGCGCATGTAGCTAAGTGTGCAGCCGTTCTCGAACGTGCCGTCGATGACGATGCGGTCCCAGCGCTCGGCATGGCCAACGTAGGCAAGGGTGAAATCGTATTGCTCGGTCCAGAAGAACGGGGCGTGGTCGAACCGCTCCCGTCGGCCGAGAATGTTGCGCGCTGCGACCTGCCCCTGGCGTTCGGCGACGACCCAGTGTTCAACGCGGATCTTCTCGCCCGTGCGCCGATCTGGCCAGCGCGCAATATCGCCGGCGGCGAAGACTCCCGGCACGCTCGTTTCCAGGTATTCGTTCACCGCCACCCCGCGATCGACAGCGATCCCGGCCTGCTCGGCCAGCGCAACCCGTGGCCGTACGCCGACGCCCACCACCACCAGATCGGCCGAGATGCTCTCGCCGTTCTTCAGCGTGACCGCCTGCGCGTCGATCGACGCTGCCGTGGTGCCGAGGTGGAAAACCACGCCTTTTTCAGTGTGAAGCTTTTGGAAGAAGTCGCCGGCCTCCGGCCCAAGCACGCGCTCCATCGGCCGCGCCTCTGGTGCGACGACATGCACTTCCAGCTTGCGTGACTGCAGCGCCGCGGCAACTTCCATGCCGATGAAACTTGCGCCGATAATCACCACACGCTTCGACGCAAGAGCTTTGGCGAGCAGCGCCTGGCTGTCGGATTGGGTGCGCAAATAGCGCACGTGCGGAAGCTCGGCTCCGGGAATATCCAGCCGCACCGGTTCGGCGCCGGTCGCGAGCAGCAGGGCATCGTAGTCATGGCGTGAGCCGTCCTGCAGCCGCACGCAATGGTTGGCTGGATCAATGGCCGTCACGTGCGTGCGGAGCTTCAGATCAATGTCATGCTCTTGGTAGAATTCGCGGGAGCGGAGCGGGTTGGCGTCGTCCCCCGCGTAGCCGACCAGATAGCCTTTCGACAGGTTGGGGCGGTCACAGGGAAGCGCGTCATCGTCGCTGAGCATCGTCAGGCGGCCGGTGTAGCCTTCCCGGCGAAGCATCTCGGCCGCGGCGTTTCCGGCGCCGCCGCCGCCGAGAATGACAACCGCGCCCGGGCCGCCGGGCGCCGCAGGATAACGGGTTTCCAGCTTCTCGCGGGCGTAGGCGTTGCCATCGCGGCGTTCGACCCGCCAGCATGCGACGTTGTTCAGTGCCGGCGCGCGGAGCGCCTCTCCGGTGCGCAAACTGAAACAGGCATGGTGCCACGGGCAGCGGACCGTGTCATCGACGAGCAGGCCGGTTTCGAGCGGTGCGCCGTAATGGGTGCAGACGGCGCCGATAGCGAACAACGCATCTCCACGGCGCGCCAGGATGGCCGGCTCGCCATCGGCGTGGCCGCGCAGCATGGCGCCGTCCTCAATGCTTTCAATTGATATACCCTGTTTCAGGTCGGGTCCGGTCAACTGGTCTGCTGTGTTACCCATCTCGACCTCCTGGTGTCGCACATCTGGGCCTTGATCACGTCTCAGCGTTAACAAGATAACAGATGCGCGCTGCGAGCGTGAGGCGGCTGCCTTTCTGGTGCATCGCGCATAAGTGATCGCAATACGCTAGTGTCGACTTTCTCTGAAGTCGATATGCCGCTTGTCGTCTGAGTATCCGATTCACGCGACGAAGCGTGCGCGCTTCGCGCCTTACGCTTCTCTGCGATCGGGTACTAGCCGGAAGCGTCATGAGATCGAGCCGGTCCCTGCTTGAACTCGTGAAATGCCGATGCCCGGCAGCTATCAACCACGACGGGCCGGCGCGCAGAATGAGTGCTTGCGTTCATAAGATATCATCCCTTATGCACGCTTTCCAATGTCCCGGCACAGCCTCGCACAGCTCCGGGACCATTTTTGCGCAGTCCGGCACCATATAGCGGCAGCGATTGCGGAACACGCAGCCGGAGGGCGGATTCATCGGACTCGGCACTTCGCCTTGCAGCACGATCCGCGCCTGTTTCGCACCCGGCTCCGGCACCGGCACAGCCGACAGCAGCGCCTCGGTGTACGGATGCAGCGGGTGGCGGCACAGCTCGCGGCTTTCCGCCACCTCCACGATCCGGCCAAGATACATCACTGCGATCCGGTCCGCGATGTGCTCCACGACCGCCAGGTCATGCGCGATGAACAGCATCGCCAGACCCAGCCGCCCCCGCAGATCCAGCAGAAGGTTTACCACCTGCGCCTGGATCGAGACGTCCAAAGCCGAAACCGGTTCATCGGCAACCAGCAGCTCCGGGCCTGACGCCAGCGCCCGAGCGATGCCGATGCGCTGGCGCTGCCCCCCGCTGAACTCGTGCGGATATCGATCCACTGCCTGCGCCGGTAACCCGACCAACCGAAGCAGTTCCGCCACGCGCTGGCGTCGCTCCACCCGTCCCGCAGCGATTCCCTGGATCAGCAGCGGCTCACCAACTGCCTGCCCGATAGTCATTCGCGGATTGAGTGATCCGAACGGGTCCTGAAACACAAGCTGCATCCGCTTCCGATGCGGCTTGAGCGCCCGTGCGCCCAGATGGGCGATATCAACGCCGGCCAGCTCGATCCGCCCGCCATCCGGCTCATAGACGCGCAGCACCGTCCGCCCGACCGTGGTCTTGCCCGAGCCGGACTCGCCCACCAGCCCCAGCACCTCGCCGCGGCCGATCACAAACGAAACGTCCGTTACTGCGCGCAGGCGACCGCCTCCTACCGGGAACCACTTGTCCAGATGCTGCACGTCCAGCAACGGAACCGCGCTCATGCCGCGAGTTCTTGCCAGCGCACGCAGCGCACCGCATGTCCCGGGCCGCACGCCTCCAGCGGCGGCACATCCGTATCGCATCGTCCGGCCACGAAATACTCGCAGCGCGGGTGAAACGGACAGCCCACCGGGTGCCGTTCCGGACTGGGAACTTCACCGGGAATCGCCGATAAGCGCATCTCGCTGTCGTCCAGCACCACCCGCGGGACCGAGGCCAGCAGCCCCATCGTGTAAGGCATGCGCGGGGCGGCGAACACCGCCTCTGTCGGGCCTTCTTCCACCACCCGCCCAGCGTACATCACCACGATGCGGTCGGCGATCTCGGCCGCCACACCGAGATTATGGGTGATGAACAGCACCGCCATGCCGATCTCGGCCTGCAGGTCCTTGATCAGCTCCAGCAGTTGCGCCTGCACCGTCACATCCAGCGCAGTGGTCGGCTCATCCGCGATCAGCAGCGCCGGCCGGCAGGACAATGCCATGGCGATCATCACCCGCTGCGCCATGCCCCCCGATATCTGGTGCGGATAAGCGTTCAGCCGGACCCGAGGGTCGGGTATGCCCAGCCGCTCCAGCATGTTCTCGGCCAACTTCAAGGCTTGGGCCTGTGTCCTCCTCTGATGCAGCCGCACGGCATCGGCAATCTGGTTGCCGATTGTGTAGACCGGATTTAGCGAGCTCATCGGCTCCTGAAACACCATGGCGATATCGTTTCCCCGAATGCGCCGCAGCTCGCGCGGGCTCAGCCGCAACAGGTCGCGTTCCCGCCCATCCTTGGCGCGAAACACGATGCTGCCGTCGATGTCCACGCCCGGCCCGCGCGGCACCAGCCCCATGACTGCGAGGCCGGTTACGGATTTCCCGGCGCCCGACTCGCCGATCAGGACCAGCGTCTCGCCGCGCATGACATCCAGCGAAACGCCGTCCGCGGCGCGGGCGACGCCACTTTCGCCACCGAAATGCACGCGCAGGTCGCGGATACTCAGCAGCCCGTCCGGACCCATGCGCGCGAAAGACTCACCCGACCCGGTTGGAAACAAGCTCCGTTACTACCGCCGGATCAGCCAAGGTCGATACATCCCCCAGATTTCCGGTTTCATTCGCCGCGATCTTTCGCAGGATGCGCCGCATGATCTTCCCGCTGCGGGTTTTAGGCAGCGCCGGCGCCCATTGGATCGCGTCCGGCGCGGCTATCGGTCCGATTTCCTTGCGCACCCAGGCCACAAGTTCCTTGCGCAGCACGTCGGTCGGCTCCTCGCCCAGCTTCAGCGTCACGTACGCATAAATTCCCTGCCCCTTCAGCTCATGCGGGAAACCCACGACCGCTGCCTCCGCCACTTTCGGATGCGCAACCAGAGCACTTTCAACCTCGGCGGTTCCCATCCGGTGTCCCGAGACGTTGATCACGTCGTCCACCCGTCCGGTGATCCAGTAATACCCGTCCGCGTCGCGTCGTGCGCCGTCGCCGGTGAAGTAAAGCCCCTTGAACGTCGAGAAATATGTCTGAATGAATTGTTCGTGATCGCCGAAGACGGTGCGCATCTGCCCTGGCCAGGAATCGGCGATGCACAGATTGCCTTCGCACACGCCCTGCAGTTCGTGACCGTCGCCATCGACAATCACCGGCTTCACCCCGGGCAGAGGCAGCGTGGCGGATCCAGGCTTCAGCCGCGTCGCCCCCGGCAGCGGACTGATCAGAATGCCGCCCGTCTCCGTCTGCCACCAGGTATCCACAATCGGGCAGCGGTGCTCGCCCACCACGCGATCATACCAAAGCCACGCTTCGGGATTGATCGGCTCGCCCACGCTGCCGAGAATCCGCAGCGACTTGCGCGATGCCTTGCGGACCGGCTCCTCTCCGTCGCGCATGAGCGCGCGAATGGCGGTGGGCGCGGTGTAAAAGATATTGACCTTGTGCTTATCGACCACCTGCCAGAACCGGCCGCTGTCCGGGTAATTCGGAATGCCTTCGAACATCACGCTTGTCGCGCCGTTCGCAAGCGGCCCGTAAACGATATAAGTATGCCCGGTAACCCAGCCCACATCTGCCGTACACCAGTAGATCTCGCCCGGCTTGTAGTCGAACACCACCTCGTGCGTAAAAGCGGACCACACCATGTAGCCGCCAGTGGTGTGCAACGCGCCCTTCGGCTTCCCGGTGCTGCCGGAGGTATAAAGAATGAACAGCGGATCCTCGGCGTTCATCGGCTCCGGCTCGCACGCCGGGGACGCTTTCGCCAGTAACGCCCGGTAGTCGTGATCGCGCCCGGATTGCATCGGCACTTTCGCTCCTGTCACCGGAACCACGATCACCGATTTCACTGCCGGGCAGCTGTTCAGCGCTTCGTCCGCATTCGCCTTCAGCGCCACCTTGCGTCCGCCACGGCGCCCTTCATCGGCAGTGATAAGCACTTCGGACGCGCAATCCTGAATTCGGTTCGCAAGACTGTCCGGTGAAAATCCGCCGAACACCACCGAATGAACGGCTCCGAGGCGCGCGCAGGCGAGCATCGCCACGGCCGCCTCCGGCACCATCGGCAGATAGATCGTGACCCGATCGCCCTTCTTCACCCCCAAATCCCGCAGCGCGTTCGCGCACCTACACACCTGCTCATGCAGCTCTCGATACGTGATCGACTTGCTCACCGAGGGGTCGTCGCCCTCCCAGATGATCGCCACGCGGTCGGGATGTACGGCGACGTGTCGGTCCAGACACGAAACCGAGGCGTTCAGTGTCCCGTCCTCGTACCACTTGATCGAGACATTCCCAGCAAAGCTGGTGTTTTTGACTTTTGTCGGAGCCTTCATCCAGGCGATGCGCCGGCTCTGCTCCCGCCAGAACCCGTCCGGATCCCGCGACGCCTGCTCGTACATGTCCCGGTAGCGCTCGGCGGTCACATGGGCCTGGGCGGCGATTTCCGGCCTGACCGGAATGATGTGCTCGTCAGGGTGATGAGTATCGGGCATGGCACGCCTCCCGTGCTGTTCTGATGCGCTTCTCACGGGACGATACGGCGGCCCGCCCGGGAACGGAAGCGGGCGACCCGCCGTGACAGTCCCGCGCGGCCGTGCCACTCTTCACGCGCAAAAAGAACAACGGGGAGTTAACCAGTGTCCGAAATCGCGATCGGCGCCGCCCAGCGCACCGGGGCAGAGGCGCGCAAGGCCGTCTTCGCCTCCGCCATCGGCAACGTGCTGGAATGGTACGATTTCGGTGTTTACGTTTTCTTCGCTGGGGTCATCGCGAAGAACTTTTCCCCCGCCGCCAATCCGACTGCTGCTCTGCTCTCCTCCTTCGCAGTCTTCGGCGTCGGCTTCCTGATGCGTCCCCTCGGCGGCATCATCATAGGCCGCTTCGGCGATACAAACGGCCGCAAGGCCGCCCTTATGCTCACCATCCTATCGATGGCCGCCGGCACGGTCCTCGTCGGCATTCTCCCCACCTACGAAGCCATTGGCGTCGCCGCCCCTGCTCTGCTTGTCCTTGCGCGTCTGATCCAGGGCTTCTCCGCCGGCGGCGAATGGGGCGGCTCGACCGCCTTCATGGTGGAATGGGCGCCTGAGGGTCGCCGCGGCTACTACGGAAGCTGGCAGCAGGCATCCATCGCGCTCAGCCTGGTTCTCGCCTCCGGAACCGGGGCGCTGTTCACCTCTATCCTCAGCGCTGACGCCCTCGCCGCATGGGGCTGGCGCATTCCCTTCCTGCTGGGGATCATTCTCGCATTGGTCGGCCTTTATTTGCGCAGCAACGTCGAGGAGACGCCTGCCTATCGCGCCGCCGAGCGCAGCGCCCCGTCAGTGGAAAGCGGCTTGCGCCTGGCGCTGCGCGCCTTTGGCTTTACCATCCACTGGACCGTCGCGTTTTATATCCTGCTCTCCTACATGCCGACCTTCACCCGGTTGCATGGCGGCTTTTCCGGCGCGCAGGCATTGTGGTCGAACACTATCGGCGTGATCGCGCTGATGATCCTGATCCCGATTTTCGGCCTGGTGTCTGACCGGATCGGACGCAGGCCGCTCCTGCTGCTTTCCTGCGCCGCCTTTGTCATCCTGCCGCTGCCGCTTTTCGCCGTCATCCTCGGCAAACCCGCCTTCGGAACGCTGGTGCTGATCCAGATCGTGTTTGCCGCGGCCATCTCGCTGTTTTCCGGCGCCGGTCCGGCCGCCATTGCAGAAATGTTCGCAACGATGGGCCGATCCACCTGGATGACTCCGGCTTACGCTCTGGCCGTTGCGATCTTCGGCGGCTTCGCGCCCTTCATCGCCACCTGGCTCATCGCCGTGACCGGCACGCCCATTTCCCCCGCTTTCTATGTCATCGCGGCCGCGGCGATCAGCTTCGCGGTGATCTGGTGCATGCCGGAAACCGCGCACCGTCCCTTGCGATAGGAGAGGCTCATGGCATCCTTCCTCTTCACTGGCGGCAAATTCCTCGATCCGCGTCGCGACGATGTTATCGACGGCATGGAAGTGCTGGTTGAGGACGGAACCATCAAGGAAGTCTCCGACCGTCCGATCAGCGCGTCTGCCGCCACGCGCGTGCCCATCGGCAAGCGCACGCTGATGCCGGGACTGATCGACTGCCACATCCACATCGTGCTCACCGAAGTCAACCTGCGGATGCTGGAGGACGTGCCGCTGACGCTGTTATCGGCCAAGGGCTGGGCCTCCATGCGGGCCATGCTGATGCGCGGCTTCACCACTTTGCGCGACACCGGCGGCGCCGACTGGGGGATGAAGGCGGCGGTAGAGCAGGGGCTGTTCGAAGGGCCGAGGCTGTATATTGCGGGGCAGCCGCTGAGCCAGACGGGGGGCCATGCCGATCACCGCCGCCGCACCCAGGCTACGTGGGGCTGCGCCTGCTGCAGCGGACTGAACTTTACATCCCGCGTCGCCGACGGCGTGCCGGAGGTAGTCAAGGCGGTGCGCGACGAGCTTCGCAAGGGTGCCGATCATATCAAGATCATGGTTTCCGGCGGCGTCGCCTCCCCATCCGATCCGCTGGAAAGCCTGCAGTATCGCATGGATGAAATTGAAGCTGCAGTCGAGGAGGCGACCCGCTGGGGCACCTATGTCTGCGCCCACGCCTACAGCGCCAAAGCCATCGAACGTGCGGTGAAGGGCGGCGTCCGCACCATCGAGCATGGTAACATGATCGATCCCCCGACCGCGGATCTTATGGCCGAACGGGGCGCCTACGCCGTGCCGACACTCGTTACCTACGACTCCATGAAGCGCCGCGCCCGTGAGTTCGGCATGTCGGAAGTCAGCCTGGCGAAGAATGAAAAGGTGCTCGCCGCCGGCCTGAAGTCACTTGAGATTTTCCAGGAGGCCGGCGTGCAGATCGGCTTCGGCAGCGATCTGCTGGGCCAGTTGCAGGTCGATCACTGCAACGAATTCACCATCCGCGCAGAGGCCATGAAACCCCAGGACGTCATCCGCTCGGCGACGCTGGTCAATGCAGAGATCGTGCGCGCCGAAGGCAAGCTGGGCGAGATAAGCCCCGGTGCTTACGCTGATCTTCTGGTGGTCGACGGTGACCCCTACCGGGAGGTCTCCGTGTTCCGCAACGACGGCAGCCGCCTTTCCGCTATCATAGTCCGCGGACAGTTCGTGAAGAATACTCTCTAGTGTCCCGAATCGGAAGTTCGCCATTGTGGATTGGCGGGCGGTTCGGGACACTAGCTGTTTGCTTTCAGTGGCCTGCTGATCCCCTTAGTCCACCGCTTGATGCGGCGAACTTCGGGGGCAGGACACTAGCGTCTCGGCGATGACTCCGGCGCTGAAGCATCTTCCGCTCAATTTCCTCATTTTTGTCGGCGGCGTCCTCATCGGCCTGCCCCTTGCTCTTACGCTCTACCTCAGCATCTTCGACGAAAAGCTGATCGCCTTTCCGCCGCGCGGCTACACCCTCTCCTGGTACCCCGCGATCATTCCCAATTTCGGCGGCCCGCTTCTGATCAGCTTCGAACTCGCGCTGCTTGCTGTTGCCGGAAGCCTGCTGCTCGGCATTCCTGCCGGCATCGCGCTGTCCCAGCACCGATCGCGAACGACCGCTATCATCGGCACCCTGCTTCTGGCGCCCATAGCTTTCCCCGGCATCGCGCTCAGCCTGGCAATCTTTATTTATCTCGTGCTTATCGAGCAGCATACCGGATTGGGTCTGGCCGGTTTCTGGGGCCTTGTCCTGGCCCATCTGCTGATTACCGTGCCCTGGGTGGTACGCCTCTGCGTCGCCAGCCTCGCCAATCATGACCGCGCGGCAGAGGAAGCTGCCTCCAGCCTTGGCGCCTCACCGCTGATGGTCATCTGGCGCGTCACGCTTCCCGCCATGCGTGCAGGCATCATTGCCGCCGCGTTGTTTGCCTTCATCATCTCCTTCGACAATCTGGAAATGGCGCTGTTTCTCGCTGCACCCGGCGTGACCACACTACCCGTCTCGATCCTTGAATACCTGGAGTATCACATCGATCCGCTGGTTGCGGCGGTGGCGGTCGTGCAGATCGTTGAAATCGGCATCCTTCTGCTCGTACTGGATCGCTTCGCGCGGCTGACAACCGTAGCACGATGAGTGCAACCCGCCTCACGCTCGACAATGTTTCCAAGATCTTCGACCCGCATCTTGCGGTTGCGGATCTATCCCTGGCAATAGATCCGGGCGAAATGATCGTTTTGCTCGGTCCATCCGGCTGCGGCAAGACCACGACGCTTCGCATGATCGCGGGGTTCGTCGCTCCGAGCGCCGGCGACATCAGGCTGGACGGACAAAGCATCGTCGCCCTGCCCGCGCACCGGCGCGAAATGGGCATCGTCTTCCAAAGCTACGCGCTGTTTCCCCACCTCAGCGTTGCGCGCAATGTTGCCTTCGGGTTGGAGATGCGCCGTCTGGGCCGCAGCGCAATTCCCCCGGTCGTGCAGGAGATGCTGCGCCTGGTGAAGCTGGAAGCGCTCGCTGACAGGCTGCCGCGGCACCTCTCCGGCGGTCAGCAGCAGCGCGTCGCCCTCGCCCGCGCACTGGCTATTCATCCGAAGGTGCTGCTTCTGGATGAGCCGCTCTCGAAATCTTGATGCCGCACTGCGCGGAGAGATGGCACGCGAAATCCGCCTGCTGCAGCGTGATCGCGGAATTACCACTGTGATGGTCACGCACGACCAGACGGAGGCGATGGCAATGGCCGATCGGCTCGTCGTCATGCGGGATGGCCGCGTGCAGCAGATCGGGCGTCAGGAGGACCTGTACGAGCGGCCGGCCAATCCTTTCGTTGCGGGCTTCATAGGTGCCAGCAACCTTATCTCCGGCCGGGTCGATGGCGACCATCTCGCCACCGACGGCGCAACCTTGCGCCTTGCAGGCCACTATATACCAAGCGAACAAGCTACCCTCGCAGTGCGTCCCGAAAGCGTGCGCCTCACGCCGGGGAGTAACAACCAGTGCAATGCGACGGTCGAGCTTTGCACGTATCTGGGGGCTGTCGTGGAACATGCCGTCCGCCTGGCACCGAATATAACCATTCTCGTCCGCGGCCCCGGACTCGGACCTGATGCTGTCCGCCGCCATGATACGGGTACGCGTGTTGGATTGAGCTGGGGGATCGCCGACGAACGCATTTTCGATTCCGGTGGCAAGCCGCTCGCCGCCGCTGCACTTGTTGAACAGGGAGAGCAATCATGGACCAGTTGAAACTTCCACGCCGTGCCATACTGACAGGCACTCTGGCGACGGCTATGCTTCCGGCAGCGGCACGCGCCGAGGAACGCTGCGTCGTAGGCACCTGGGGCGGTGACTACGCACGGTTGCTGCGCGAAAACATCGACGATCCGATCCTGAAACCCCAAGGTGTGCAGGTCGTGCAGGACATCGGCGACGAAACACCGCGCTACGCCAAAATGGTCGCGCAAAAAATGCTGCCGCGCGGCACATACGATATCGCCTGCTTCGGCGCGCCCAACGGTTACCGCGCCGGCCAGGCCGGCCTGATCGAAAAACTCGATCCCGCCAAGGCTCCAAACCTGAAGAACGTTTTGCCGATGCTGCAGAGCGATTATTTCGTGCCGCACATCTACAGCGCCCAGGTCCTCGCCTATAATCCCAACACGGTCAAAGACCCCCCGCAAACCTTCGAGAACCTGCTCGATCCGAAATGGAAAGGCAAGGTAGGCGTCGTCGCCACCGCCGGTTTCTGGCTGATGATGGCTGCCAACATCGCCGCCAGCGGCAATCCCGACGATTTTAACAAGGGCAAGCCGTTGATACTGAAACTGAACGATAACGGTCTGCACCTCTACCCCGAAACCGACAACCTCGCGCCCGCCTTCAAGTCGGGCGAGATCGACGTCGGCATGATCTGGCTCGCCCGCACCGCCATGTGGCGCAATGCGGGCTTCCCCGTCCGCGGCCAATTCCCCAAGGAAGGCGCCATGCTCTACGTTTCCGGGATGGTCATTCCGAAGAACGCACCGGATAAGAATGCTGCCTGGAAATACGTCAATGCGCTGCTGGAGCCTTCAGCCCAGCAGGGTTTTGCCGCCCATATGGGTTATCTGCCCACGGTCACGGACGCGAAACTCACCGGTCAGGTCGCCGAAGACCTCGCGCTTCCAGAGCCGCACCCGAAAATGTTCCAACCAAACTACGCCTATACGACCAAGGTGCAGGCTGAAATGCAGGATTGGTGGGACCACAACGTCCAGCATGCCTGATTCCGATGCCTGATTCCAGGGGAACCGAGGCACGGGGCGCGGCCGTCCTGCTTGCCCCCGCCAGCCTTCTCATGTTTGTTATGCTGGTCGGGCCGCTGGCGCTGCTGGCGCGCTTCAGCCTGAACCAATTTGATCCGACTGAAATCATGATCGCTGCGATCACCCCAGCGAACTACGCGCGGTTCTTTTCCGATCCGTTTTATCGCGACGTGCTGGTAACCACCCTGCGCGTTTCCATAATCGTCACTGTCGCCTGTCTTGTGCTGGGTCTGCCGATGGCCTGGCGTCTGGCACGCAGCGCAAGCCGATGGAAATCGCTCTGGCTGTTGCTCACCATTCTCCCTTTGTTCATCGGCGCGGTCACCCGTACCTCCGGATGGATGATTCTGTTCAGCCGCGGCGGCATGCTTGACGTCGTGGTTCACGCCCTCGGCGGCCGAGGAAAGATCGACGTGATGTACACCGAAGGAGCAGTCATCGCGGGCATCGTCTCGATCAATCTGCCGTTTACAATCCTTGTGCTCCAGAGCGTTTTCGAGGGTATCGATCCGCGGCTCGAGGAAGCCGCCGCCAGCATGGGCGCATCGCCCGCACGCGCCTTCGGCCGCGTCATCTTTCCCCTGGCATTTCCCGGCATCCTGATCGCCGCCGTCCTGTGCTTCATCCTCTGCATGAACGCCTTTCCCACCCCGATCCTGCTGGGTGGGCCGCGCTTTCACATGATGGCGCCGCTGATTTATTGGGAGTTCACGAACAACAACAACTGGCCCTTTTCCGCTGCGCTCGCGTTCATCCTGACCGCGACTACCCTGGGCCTGACCGTGCTGGCCAATGCGATGATTCCCCGGCGGTATCGCGGCTGACAAGGTTCCCGATGAATGCGCCGCCTGACGCGGTCGCTCCGCTACCGCTCTTCCCACAATCGGAGAGGCAGCAGGAACGATGAAACCACCAGTGCCACCCCGCCCGAAAGCAGCAGCAACTCTAACGCGGACATTGCCCCGATCAGCGGAACCGAAACCGTCGGGGCCGCCGCCTGGGCGAGCAGCACGGGAAGCGCCAGCCAGCCGAGAATCGCCGCGTATCCGGCCGGTCCCAGCACCAGCATCGGCAGAGTGCCCCGGTTGATCGTGAGGATGCCATTGCTCATCCCGTACAACACCGCGAAGCCCACGGCCGATGCCGGCCCGCCAAGCCACAGGACGACGGCCCCGGCGGGATAGAGAAGCGCCCCCAGCCTTGCCCGCGCCAGCGGCCCGAGCCGTCCGGCCAGTGTCCACTCCAATATTCGCCCGCCGACCTGCCCGGGCCCGATCAGCATCGCCGCAACCAGCCCCTGCTCCCTCGACAAGCCCAGGCCTGCCATCAGTTGCAGCACATGCGCCGCGATCGCCGAGGTCAGAAACCAACGCGCAGTGAAAAAGCCTACCAGGCAGGAGATTGCGATCACGCGCTGTGCAGGCGCCCGAGACCGAACCGGGGGCCTGGCGCTGTCTTCGTACGCGGGCACCCCGACAGGCACCGTCTTCAAAATCAGCGGTAGGTTCACACCTACATGCATGCAAGCGTAAATTAGAAGCATCCCGCGCCAGCCCACCGCATCCATCAATGCCACGCTTGCCGGCCAACCGACTGTGCTGGCGAACCCCGCGATCAGGGTGATCCCGGTAATCACCGGGCTGACGGCAGGGCCGAGCAGCGTCCCGGCCGTCGCAAATGCCGCGTCGTACAGTCCCAGCGCCATGCCCGCGCCCAGGATCGTCCAGCCGCCATACCATGTCGGGACGCCCCTGGCGCCGGCAAGCAGGACCAGCCCTGTCGCCATCACCAGGGTGCTCGCGCCGAGCGCTCCGCGCCCGCCATGCCGGCCAATCCATCGCCCTACACGCGGTGCACATAGCCCGGTGACCAGCAAGGACCAGGAGAACCCGCCCAGGATCGCGGCGTGGGTTGCTCCAAGGTCCCGTGCGGCCGCGTTGGAGACGACTGCCGGGAGATAAAACGTGGTTGCCCAGGACAGAAGCTGGCTGGTGCCCAGCGCCAGCGTCAGCCGGCGTATGCCGGTGGATCGGTGAGGTTTGCTCTCAGCCAAGGGTTGCCCGGCGTCGGCCATGGCCGCAAGCTTCGGGCGGAAGTGGCTTTGTGGCGAGAGTGAATCTTCGAATACGCGGCATAAGAAAGCCTTCATGGGGGAGTCAGAACATGCCAAATGAGCCGACAATCATTCCCGCCCGGCGTGGCAAAGCTGCGATCGTCGCGCGGGGTCAGGCGGTTAAGGTCATCAACACCCATGGCGAGCAGGTGGTGGACACCTGGGCGCTTAACCGTGCTGACCTGACCGAGTTCATGTCGATGGAGCATACACGGGCGGCAATACAGCGCCTGATTCCCCGCCCGGGCGATGCTTTGCTGACCAATCACCGGCGCCCAATCCTCACGATACTCGAGGACACTTCGGGCGGCGTGCACGATACGCTAATGGCGGCGTGCGACAGATACCGCTATGAACTACTTGGCTGCCAGGGACACCACGACAACTGCACTGACAATCTGGCGCAGGGGATGAAGGAACTCGGGCTTGTCCCGCCGGAGACGCCAAGCCCACTCAATCTTTTCATGAACATTCCGTGGACGCCGGAGGGCGGACTTTCATTCGAGCCGCCGGTATCCACGCCGGGAAGCTACGTTCTGCTACGGGCCGAGATGGATTTGGTGATTGCGTTCTCCGCCTGCCCGCAGGACGTGTTGCCGATCAACGGCCGCGGCTGCAAGCCGACGGAGGCGCATTTCACCGTTCTGTAATTTGGGTAGAACGTTCTGGACGCGATCCCAATTTCTCACCGGCCAGGCGCTCGGCGAGACGAGCCATTTGCGTATGATCGGCGTGGCCGCCGAACATGGATGCGGCGGCGGCCACCATTTCCTTGCAGATGGCCGAGAGCGGCGAAGGTGTAGCGGTTTCGCGTGCGACCCCGAGCGCGATGGATATATCCTTCAGCAACAATTCCAATGTGAAGCCGGCGTCGAAAGTTCGCGACAGGACGAACTGCTTGAACTTCTTCTGGGTAGAGTTGTTCATGCCCGTTGCGGCATTGAGCACATCGACCATTCCCGCAGGATCGAGGCCAAAGCGCTGGCCGATCAGCAGAGCCTCGATGCCTATCAGGAAGCCGCCGGTTGACACCAGGTTGTTGAGCGCCTTCATGGCATGTCCCGAGCCGACAGCACCGGTGCGCAGAACACTCGATCCCATGGCGTTGAGGACGGGCATCATGGTGTCGATTACATTAAAGTCGCCACCGGCCATTATAGCGAGCTGGCCGGTTTTCGCGCGCAGGACGCCACCGGAGACGGGTGCATCGATCATGTAGCCGCCGAGCGATTTGACGCGCTCGGCCAGCTGCTGGGTCAGGACCGGCTCGCCCGAGGACATTTCAATGATGACGGTGCCCTCACGCATGCCGGCAAGGATGTTGTCATCACCTTCCTCCAGCACGCGGCGCACGATCGCGCTGGATGGCAGCATGGTGATGATCACCGGCGATCGTGCCGCGAGAGCGCGCAATGTGTCGGGCGCATCGCCGCCGATTTGCTGGACGAAATTGTTGGCGATTTCGCGACGGGCATCATTCACGTGCACGGTAAAGCCGGCGTGAACGAGGCAAGCTGCCATCGGTCGGCCCATATTGCCGACGCCGACGAAGCCAATTTCAGGCGTATTGGCCATCAGCGGTGGGCCTTCTCATCCACCTCCTTGAACACTTCGGAAGCGATCTTGAACGCTTCAAGGCAGGCAGGGATGCCGCAGTAAACGCCGGTCTGAAGCAGGATTTCCTTGATCTCTTCACGGGTGACTCCGTTGCTAAGGGCGGCGCGAAGATGAAGCCTCAATTCGGCGCCGCGGTTCAGCGCGACGAGCATGCCGAGATTGAGAATGCTGCGGGTTTTGCGCGGCAGGCCCGGACGGGTCCAGATCGTGCCCCAGGCCATTTCGGTGGTGAGCTGCTGGAAGGCCGCGTTGAAATCGTCGGCGCGGGAGATCGAGTTGTCCACGTAATCGGCTCCCAGCACTTCGCGCCGGACGACGAGGCCCTTCTTGAACAGGTCGCTCTGGTATTCGGGACGGTTAGGGATATCGGGCATGAGGACCTCCTGCAGACGGGCAGGACGGTAGAGATTGCGTGCCCGCCGGACAAGCGGTTGACTTGGGTGCGAGCGGAGGAACAGAGCAATGCCGAACATCACCTATGAGGTGCTGGCGCTGCGATACGGGATTTTCGACGGGCGCCTGCAATTTCAGAATTACCTCATGCCGGACGATCATGCCGCGCCGGATCCACTCGATTTTTTCGTGTTTGCGATGCGTAGGAACGGGCGCACGATCGTGATGGACACCGGGTTCAACCCCGCCTCCGCTAAGCGGCGCGGGCGCGAGTTGCTGTGCACGCCGGCCGAGGCGCTGCGCAATGCGGGGATCGAGCCGGCGAATGTGAAAGACGTGGTGCTGACGCACATGCATTGGGATCACGCCGGCGGGATGGAGTATTTCCCGAATGCGACGTTCCACATTCAGGCGGAGGAGATGGCGTATTGCACGGGGCCGTGCATGTGCCAGCCTTTTATGCGCCGGCCATTCGATGTTGATGATGTGCAAAGCGCGATACGCGCATTGTATTCCGACCGGCTGAAAGTGCATGAGGGGACGGCGGAGATCGCGCCAGGGGTGGCGCTGCATCTGATCGGCGGGCACTCGGGCGGGATCCAGTCGATCCGCGTGCCGACGCAGCGCGGCTGGGTCGTGCTTGCCGGCGATGCGGCGCATTTGTGGGGGAACATCAGGCGGCGCAACCCATTCCCGGTGGTGGTGGATGTCGCGCGGATGCTACGGGGGTTCGACATGCTGAATGCGCTGGCGGATGGTCCGGATCACGTCATCCCCGGGCACGATCCGCTGATCCTGAAGCGGTTTCCGTCACTGAGGGGCAACGAGGAGATTGTGCAGCTGCATTTGCCGCCGGTGTCCTGACCGGCGGGAGCGTCCGATCAGCCCGGGCAGTCTTGAACCGATAAAGCAGGCCGTCCTTTGTTCTTGCCCCATCTTCGATATTGATCTGACCGGCCATACGTGTGACTCTCGCGTGAACCACACAACGTTCACCTGGCCCTGCTTGGCCCAGCCGCCTGTTTCGGGAGGGCAGTATTTTGGCGTCCAGCCTGATCCACGTCGCGTCACCGGCACTGGTGCGACGAACCCGGAGATTCGTGGTGGGGACGATGTTGCTCGCCTTCCTCGCCGGCTGCTCCGGAGGGGTGCTGGACCCGCGGGGGCCAATCGGCGCGGCTGACGTAAAGATCATGCTCGATGCGCTGGGGATTATGTTAGTGATCGTGGTGCCGACGATCATCGCGACGGTGGTCGTCGCATGGTGGTTTCGGGCATCAAACGCCAAGTCGCGCTATTGGCCAGAGTGGACTTATTCTGGCCGCATCGAGCTTTTGGTGTGGTCGATCCCCCTGCTGACAATCATGTTCCTTGGGGGCCTGATCTGGGTCGGCGCGCATGAGCTCGATCCTTTCGTTCCTATTGTTTCGGAGAACGCCTCCAGCAAACCTGCCGCTAAGCCGCTCGAGGTACAGGTTGTTTCGCTCGACTGGAAATGGCTGTTTATTTACCCCGCTCAACGGATCGCCAGTGTGAACGAGCTAGTGATTCCTGCCGGAGTGCCAGTACATTTTTCGCTGACGTCGGCCACAGTGATGAATTCGTTCTTTGTGCCGCAACTCGGCAGCATGATCGCCACAATGAACCGCATGACGACGCAGCTGCATCTGGAGGCGAGTGAGGTCGGAGATTACCTGGGGGAGTCCACTCAATATAGCGGTGATGGCTTTTCCGACATGCACTTCATCGTGCATGTAGTACCCCCGGACGCGTTCGCGCAGTGGGTCACGAAGGCGCAACAGCAGGGTCCTGCTCTGGATCGCGCAGGTTACATGACACTGTTGCACGAAAGCCAGAACGTAACCCCGTTCACCTACAGATCGGCCGATCCCGACCTGTTCCGGCAGATCGTCACCAATGAGATCCCTCCGGGCGCTGGCCCGGGCACCGAAGGCAGCGGTCCGCCATTTCGACCTGTAGGAGCGAAATAGATGCTCGGCAAGCTGACCTGGAGCGCAATACCCTTCGACCAGCCGATTCCACTCGTGGCTGGCTCGACGGCATTCTTCATCGTCTTTTGCGTCGTCGCATGGGTGATCCTCAAGGGCCATCTGCCGTATCTCTGGCGCGAGTGGATCACCAGTGTGGACCACAAGCGGATCGGCGTCATGTATGTGCTGCTTGGCCTGGTGATGCTGTTGCGTGGATTTGTGGACGCGATGATGATGCGCTCACAGCAGGCATTTGCTTTCGACGCGAAAGGTTATCTTCCGCCTGAGCACTACGATCAGATCTTCTCGGCACACGGCACCATCATGATCTTTTTTGCCGCCATGCCGTTGATGATCGGCTTGATGAATTTTGTCGTGCCCCTGCAGCTTGGGGTGCGCGACGTTGCGTTCCCGACGCTGAACTCCACCAGCTTCTGGCTCACCGCCAGCGGCGCGCTGCTGATCAACATGTCGCTTGTGATCGGGGAGTTCGCGCGAACCGGCTGGCTACCCTACCCGCCTTTGTCGGAACTGACCTACTCCCCTGGGGTAGGGGTGGATTACTACGACTGGGCCTTGCTGATTTCCGGTGTCGGCACGCTCATGACTGGCGTCAATTTCGTCACCACCATCCTCAAGATACGTGCACCGGGCTTGAGCTATCTGCGCATGCCGGTGTTCTGCTGGACGGCGCTTTGCTCCAGCTTGCTGATTGTGGCCGCCTTTCCAATTCTTACTGCGACGCTGGGGATGCTTACTCTGGACCGCTATCTCGGTTTCCACTTTTTCACCAACACCGATGGCGGCAACATGATGATGTTCATCAACCTGATCTGGGCCTGGGGGCATCCGGAGGTTTATATATTGGCACTGCCCGCGTTTGGCATCTTCTCGGAAGTGATCTCCACTTTCTCTAGCAAACCGTTGTTCGGCTACCGATCCATGGTGATCGCCACATTGGGCATCTGTCTCGTCTCCTTCTGCGTGTGGCTGCATCACTTCTTCACAATGGGAGCAGGGGGCGATGTGAACGCAGTTTTCGGGATTAGCAGCAGCGTGATTGCAGTAATGACGGGCGTAAAGATCTATAACTGGCTATTCACCATGTACGGTGGGCTTGTACGCTTCACCACACCGATGCTTTGGTCCCTGGGGTTCCTGATTACATTTGTGATCGGCGGTATGACGGGCGTGCTGCTGGCCGTGGTGCCGGCGGATTTCTTGCTGCACAACAGTATGTTTCTGGTCGCGCATTTCCACAATGTGATTATCTCCGGCGTTCTGTTCGCCGGATTTGCGGGTATCACCTATTGGTTCCCCAAGGCATTTGGCTTCCGGCTGCACGAGGGTTGGGGCAAGGCGGCGTTCTGGTGTCAGCTCATCGGGTTCTATGTTGTGTTCGTGCCGCTGTATATCGCGGGACTGCTGGGGATGCCGCGGCGGCTGCAACATTACGCCGTGCCGGAATGGCGCCCCTGGGTCATTGCGGCAGGTATTGGCATTTTCATTTTGATCGCGGGCGCTGCCTGTCAGGTGATGCAGTTGGTCGTCAGTATCCGCCAGCGCGAAGAATTGCGCGACACGCTGGGCGATCCCTGGGACGGGCGGTCCCTGGAATGGGCAACAGCGTCGCCGCCGCCTCCCTTCAATTTCGCCGTGCTTCCCAGGGTGTACGGCGAGGAGCCCTATTGGGAGATCAAGCGGCGTGCGATCGAGACGCAGCAGCTTGCGACGGAGCCGGATTACGAGGCGATCGAGCTACCCAGAAACAGCCCGACCGGTGTTATAACCGCCTTCTTTGCTGTCATAACCGGGTTCGCATTGATCTGGCACATCTGGTGGATGGCGCTTCTCGGCGTCGCGGCGGCTTACATTGTCTTCGTGTGGTTCGCCTGGCGCGATGTTGAGGAATACGTGATCCCGGCGGAGGAGGTCGCGCGGATGGATCGGGAGCGCCGCAACCTCCGCCAGGAATGGCTTGACCAACACAAGCAGCTTGTGCGGCAGGCATGAGCACTACCGATACCCTATTCGAGGCGGTGCAGCCGCGCTTCGACCCATACAGACTGGGCCGTATCCGTCGCGGTGGCCCGGGCGGTGGTGACGGCGGGCGCGATTACCCGACCGGTCACGGCGAAGGCGGCCCGGCCTCTAAGCGCGTGATCGTCGGCTTTGGGTTTTGGATTTTCATACTTAGCGATATTGTAATGTTCTCGGCGTTCTTCGCCGCGCACGCTGTATTGCAATCTGCAACGGCGGGCGGTCCTTCGGGGCGTCAGCTGTTCGATCCTGTCACCATTGCGATTGAAACGGGCTGTCTGCTCACTTCGAGCTTCACCTGTGGGTTGTCCGCCGTGGCAACGAGGGCGCGCAACCTGCTCTGGACGCAGCTTTCCCTGCTGGTTACAGGGCTGCTCGGACTCGCGTTCCTGCTGCTTGAGTCGCGCGATTTCGCCACTATGGTCGCGGAAGGCGCGGGACCGCAGCGCAGCGCTTTTCTGTCGTCCTTCTTTTCGGTTGTTGGACTGCATGGGCTGCATGTTACGGCCGGACTGCTGTGGCTGGGCACAATGATGGCGCAGGTGTTTGCCAAGGGCTTCCGCCCGAACATCCTGCGCAGGCTGCTCTGCTTCAATTTGTTCTGGCATGCTCTCGATATTATCTGGGTCGCACTGTTCACAATCGTCTATCTGATCGGATTAGGCTGATGAACGAGGAAAATGGCGAACGGAACCTCGATGACGTCGGGCCGGGATTCATTGCTGGACACGAAGCCAGTACTCGCGAGGGGATTCAGCGCTATCTTCTGGGCTTTGTGCTTTCGGTCTTTTTCACGGCCGCCGCATTCTATGTGGTGCATACGGACCTGATCTGGGGACCCGGGATTCCCATGGCGCTCATCGTGCTTGCGATCGCGCAGATCGGCGTGCATCTGGTCTTTTTTCTGCACATCACGACGGATCCAGATAATACCAATAATATCCTCGCGCTCACCTTCGGTGTTCTGATAGTCGCGCTGCTCATTGGAGGCTCAGTCTGGATTATGGATTGGCTGAACCACCGCATGATGCCTATGTAGCTTCCGGAAGCGGATCTGCCTGTTTCACACGGTTCGATCGGAGGTCCCGAGTTCCCTGGATCGCATGAGGCGGTGCGCACGCAGCAGGCGGCGGAACTGGTCATAGCTGAGTCCGAGTGAGTCGGCGGCGCGCCGCTGATTGAAGCGGGCGGCGGTCAGCGCCTGCTGTAGTAGCTGCGCTTCCTGACGTTTGATCTTGGCATGAAATCCCTCCGCCGGCGCCTCCATGGGCGGTTCTTGCGACGGAGGCAGGTTCGCGGGACGGGGAAAAGGATCGATGACAACGGTATCGACCTGGCGGTCGGGGCGGGCAAGGCGGCAGACGCTGCGTTCGGTGGCGTTTCGCAGCTCGCGCACATTTCCGGGCCACGGATGAGCAAGCAGGGCAGCGATGGCCGGGGGGGTGAAGCCGGCGAAATAGGGTCCGCCGAGTTCCGCGGTCATGCGCGTGGCGAAGTGTCCGGCGAGGAGCGGGATGTCCTCGGGGCGCTCGCGCAAGGGTGGCAGGGCGATGACGTCAAATGCCAGGCGATCAAGAAGATCGGGGCGAAACTTGCCCGTGGCGGCCAGTACCGGGAAGATCGGCGTTGGTGGCGGCAATGACGCGAACGTCGACCTGAAGGGTTTCGTTGCCTCCCACCCGCTCGAACGCGCCGTATTCGATGGCACGCAGGATCTTTTCCTGCACTGCGAGGGAGGCGGTGGCGATTTCGTCCAGTAAGAGTGTTCCGCCGTCTGCGAGTTCGAAACGACCCCGGCGGCGACGGACCGCACCGGTGAAGGCGCCAGCCTCATGGCCGAAGAGCTCAGAATCCAGCAGTGATTCAGGCAGGGCGGCACAGTTCAGTTTGATGAACGGGTGAGCCCAGCGGGCGGAGAGATAGGCCAGGCGGTTGGCGATAAGTTCCTTGCCGGTGCCGCGTTCGCCGACGACAAGGATGGGTCGGTCCACGGTGGCGAGGCGGGAGACGTGGGTGAGCATCTCGAGGAATGCAGGAGCTCTCGCCGATCGGGGTGGGTGGTGTGGTGGGAATCGCCATAAATCAGCGAAATTTGCCACAATACGCCTGCTCAAAGCCAGGGGAGCAAGACCGGGAGGCCCCTGTCGCGCGGCAACTGAGGCTATTAGCCTCCAACCGACAAAGCTGCATTAAGGGCAGCGGCGCGCAACAGGGAGATAGTCCATGGGCGTAGTTGGCAGCGGCATCATTGGGGCGGTTGTGCTGGGAGCCGCATTGCTGGGCGGCGGCTCCGCGTTGGCAGCGGATAGCTGCACCGGCCAACCGACGACTATCTCGTTCGCCAACTGGGCGTCGGCGGAAACCGCCACGGCAAAAGAGGTGAGCGCCTCGATCGGCGTTCGAGAAGGCTAATCCGTGCATCACGGTGAAGGTGATTTCGATCCCGTTCGCGGAGATGGTGAGCCAGCTTACGGTGATGACTTTGGGCGGCAACACGCTGGACGTGATGGAGCTTTCGAGCGGGATGCCGCAGGTGATGGCGGCGCAGGGGGCGCTGGCGGATTTGCGCAAGGACGCTTCCGGGATGATCAGCGACATCCAGCCGGCGATCCTTCAGGATGGCGAGTATCAGGGCAAACTGGTCGCGCTGCCGCTATCGCTGACGCCGCATGGGTTCTGGTTCGACAAGGGGCTGATGCAGAAGGCGGGGCTCGATCCGTCCAAGCCGCCGCAGACGATCGACGAGATGAACACGGACATGGCGGCGATCAAGGCGAAGCTGCCGAAGGCCTATCCGTTCGCGACGATGACCGCGAAGGGAGCGTATGCGATGGTGAATATGTGGCCGTGGCTGCAGGCGTACTGCAAGACGGCGCCGATGACGGACGGCCATCTGGGCTGGAGACAGCCCTGTGCGGAGCAGGCGTTCACGTGGTTTCAGATGATGGCGAAGAAGGGGTGGATGCCGGTCGGCAACAACATGAAGGACAACCGGCAATTGTTTGCGACGGACCAGGTGGCGTTCACCAATGACGGACCGTACATGCGCGGCATCGTCGCCTCGATCAATGCGAAATACGCGCCGAATGCGGCGTTTGCGGAGACGTTCGGCGCGGCGAAGGTGCCTGTGGGGCCAAGTGGAGAATCGCGCACCGCGATCGACATCCACCAGATTGCGATGAGCGCGCATGCCACCGGCGCCGAGGCGACCGCGGCATGGAAGTTCGTGCAGTTCATGGTGAGCAGCCCGGAGGACATGCGCGACTTCATCATTCCGGAAGGCGGAATGCCGCGGCTGGTGAGTTTGCAGAAGCAGTTCGCGAAGGAGCTTGATCAGCCGTATCAGCAGGCTTGGATCAACGACATCATTCCGGAGGCATGGCCCATTCCGTATGATCCGAACTGGTTCCACGCGAGTGACTTCATGGTGAACGCCTTGCAGAAGGTGGTGAATGGCAGTGACGTCAAGTCGGCACTGACGGATCTGGAGAGGGAGCTGAAGCGGCTGTATCCGCACGATCAATCGTAAGCAGCGTTCGCATGCCGCCGCGACGGGAGCGCGCCTTTGTGTTCGGAACACTGGCGCCGGCGGTGATTATTCTCGCGGGGATTTTCATTTATCCGCTTGGGCGCAGCATTTCATACAGTTTCACCAACTATAATCTGATTGATCGCACCAATGATTTTGTTGGCTTGGCGAACTATCATCAGCTTTTCGCCGACCCGACCTTCTACACGGCGCTCGTCAACACGCTGGCGCTGGGCATATGCCCGGTGATTGGGGCGTTTCTGATCGGGTTCGCCCAGGCGCTGGTGCTCAATCAAATCAAGTTCGGACGAAGCTTTCTGCGCGGGCTGGCCTTGCTGCCGTGAGTCGTGCCGCAAGTGGTTGTGGCGTTTCTGTTCCAGTTCATGTACAGTCCAAGTGTTGGCGTGTTCAACGTGATCCTGCGGGATCTGGGGCTGATCGGCGCCTTCCAGCCGTGGCTGGCTCAACCGGGCACGGCGCCGGCCGCAGTTGTTCTGGCGTATATCTGGAACGAGACGCCGTTTTTCATGCTGATGCTGCTGGCGGGCTTGCAGGCGATCCCGTCCGACGTGCTGGAGGCGAGCGTGGTGGATGGCGCGAGCTGGGTGCAGCGGATGCGCTACATCATCGTGCCCGGTTTGCGGCGCACCATCGCGATCAGCACGATCCTGATGGTAATCTGGAATTTCAACAATTTCAGCATCATATGGCCGCTGACCGAGGGTGGCCCTGTGAACTGGACGCTGACGTTCTCGGTCTGGGTTTATCGCCAGGCGTTCCAGAATTTCGATCTGGGTTATGCGGCCACAATAGGAGTGCTGTGGCTGCTGCTGCTGATGGCCGTGACGGCCGTGTACATCCGCACTTTGGCGGGGCGGGACGCGGCGGTATGAACGCGCGCGGGCGGGGCGCCTCCGCCGTTCAGAAGCGACGCCTGTGGCGGGCCGGTCTATGGCTTTGCACGATCGTGCTGCTGGCGTTTTCGCTGCTGCCGATCGTGTGGATGACATTTACATCGTTCAAGACGCGGCGGCGATGTTTGGGGATCCGGGGGCGCTGCTGCCGCATCCGTGGACGTTCGACGCTTACCGGCAGGTGCTGGAGAGCGATTACTTCCTGATCTACTTCAAGAACAGCATAATTGTGAACGTGGCGGCGAGTCTCATTACGGTGGTACTGGCCACACTGGCCGGTTACACGTTCTCGCGCTTCCGCATTCCCGGGAAGTCGGCGTTGATGCTGGGCATTCTGGCGATGCAGATGTTTCCCTCTACGGTGCTGCTGATTGCGCTGTATGTGGCGTTCCGGGAGGCGCATCTGCTGAACACCTATACGGCGCTGATCCTTTCCTTCGTGACCCGCGGCCTGCCGTTCAGCATCTGGATGATGCGCGGGTTCGTTGATGCGGTGCCTGTGGATGTCGAGGAGGCCGCCATGATCGACGGCTGCGGGCGTCTGTCGGCACTGCTTCGGGTGGTGGTGCCGACGATGCTGCCTGGGATGATCGCGGTGGGGCTGTTCGGGTTTCTTGCGGGCTGGAACGATCTCGTGTGGGCGCTGACCTTGACCACGTCGCCGGACATGCGGCTGATCCCGCCGGGTTTTGTCGCGACTTACGTTGGCCAGTTCGAAACGTCCTGGAACCAACTCATGGCGGGTTCGATGATGGTCAGTCTGCCGACTATGCTGTTTTCGCCTTTTTACAGCGGTACCTGGTGCAGGGTCTGACGGCGGGGGCGGTGAAGGGGTAGGCCGGCCTTCATTTGGCGGTTTTCGCCAGAAGTTGGCGGCACCCGCCCGTACATGGGCCGCAAAAATCCCGGGGAATCAAAGCCTTAGGCTCTGGCACGGCGAGTGCACAGCCAACGCAAATCCAGCAAGGAGCGGCACATGGGCATTTTCTCCCGCCTCTCGGACATCGTGAATTCCAACATCAACGCGATCCTCGCCCGGGCAGAGGATCCGGAGAAGATCATCCGTCTGATCATCCAGGAGATGGAGGACACGCTGGTGGAGGTCCGCTCCGCTGCGGTGCGGAGCATCGCTGAGCGCAAGGAGATGGAGCGCCGGGCGGCGACAATGCGCCGCGAGGTAGAGGAATGGGAGCGCAAGGCGGAGCTTGCGGTCACCAAGGGGCGCGATGATCTGGCAAAGGGCGCGCTGCATGCGAAGGCGCGGGCCGAGCAGAATCTGAAGGATCTCGAGGCGCAGTTGTCGCAGCTTGTGGAGGCGCTGAACCGGCAGAACGAGGATATCGGGCGGCTGCAGGCGAAGCTGAACGACGCCAAGGCTCGTCAGCGGGCGATTGTGGCTCGCCACAAAACCGCCGCCAATCGCATCAAGCTGCGGAGCAAGCTATACGACGAACGGATCACCGACGCATTTGCCCGGTTTGAGCAGGTGGAACGGGCATTGGATGAGGCGGAGGGAAAGGTCGAGGCGTATGATATCGGCCGACAGAAAGGCTTGCATGAGGAGTTTGCAGAGATGGAAGCCGATGCCGGGGTGCAGGAGGAGCTGAACAAGCTGAAGGCGCGGCTGGGCAATCGCATTCCGCCCGCAACAATGCCGCAGCCGGCGAAAAGCTGATGCACATCCTCGGCACAATCCTGGCCATCCTGTTCCTGGTCGTCGTCGCACCAATCTGGATCGTTTCGCATTATGCGACGCGCTGGCGGACGGCACGCACGCTTTCGCGCGAGCATGAGCGGGTGATGGCGGATTTGTGGGACACGGCGCAGCGAATGGAGACACGGGTGCGGAATCTTGAGCGCATCCTGGATGCGGAGGCGCCGGGATGGCGCCAGCGGACGGAGGCGGAACAGTGAGCGCGCGGGGCTTCGGCCCGTGGGGACCGGGGCACTACGCTGGGCCCGAGCCGTCCCGGAACGGTTTCGAACGATGGCGTGTGTTTCGCGACCCGGAGCGCGGCTGGATCGCGGGTGTGTGTGCAGGCATTGCGGGGAATGCCGGGATTGATCCGGCGGTGGTTCGGATCATTGCTGTCGTCAGTCTGATCTTTTTCGTAGCGCCTGCGTTGGTCGCGTATGTCGCCCTTGCGGTGATTCTGCCGGTGCGGCCCCGCGCGCTGTTTGCCAGTGCGGAGCAGGAGGGATTCTGGCGCGGAATGCGCTCGCGGCCGCAGACGACGCTGGAGCGGACGGTGCAGCAGTTCCAGGAACTGGAGCGGCGGCTGGAGCGCATGGAGGAAGCGGTGACCTCGCGGGATTTCGACCTGCACCGCCGGTTCCGCGATCTCGGCGGTTAAGGAGCGATTGGATGTCGTTGTTGCGGCTCATCCTGAATGTGCTGTGGATCATCACCGGCGGAATATGGATGGCGCTGGCGTGGCTGATCGCGGCGCTTGTCATGGTGATCACGATTATCGGCATTCCGTGGGCACGGGCCGCGTTCAACATTGCGTTTTATACCCTGCTGCCGTTCGGGCATAAGGCGGTGCCTCGCGCCTGGGTGACCGGGCACGAGGATATCGGCACCGGGCCGCTTGGAGTGATCGGCAACGTGATCTGGCTGATTCTGGCCGGATGGTGGCTAGCGCTGGGGCACCTGATCGAGGCGGTGATACTGGCGATCACCATTATCGGGATTCCATTTGCATGGGCGCATCTGAAGCTGGCGGGTCTTGCGCTATGGCCAATCGGCAAGGTGATCGTGCCGGAAGATCAGCCGGTGGGCGGGGTTTGGTAGTTAACTCGAATTGATCGTTATCATTGAAAAGGGAGCCAACCGTCATTCTGACGCTGCGTTCTTCAACAAAGAATGCACCCGAGAGGCTATGATGATCGATTTTATTGCTGAATTGCTTGAGGCGTTACGTAGCCGGCTTGCGCGTCCAGTCCCGGTTCCGATTCCCGTCAGGCGTAGAAGGCGCTGAGCGGGCGGCAATGAGGCGGCCGGGTTCTATGCGGCTTCGGTGTCAAGCGCGTAGCCGGCCGATCTCACCGTGCGCACCACGTCGAGCGTGCCTTCGTCGTTCAGCGCCTTGCGCAGCCGGCGGATATGCACGTCCACGGTGCGTGGCTCCACATGGATGTCCTGTCCCCAGACTGCGTCCAGCAATTCCTCGCGCGAGAAGACACGCCGGGGGTGGCGCATCAAGAACGCAAGCAGGCGGTACTCGGTCGGGCCCAGGTGAACAGCCCGGGCGTTCCGAGTGACGCGGTGGCTGGCGAGATCCATCGAAATATCGTGAAAGCTCAGGCTACCCTTTTCTGACGCAGGGTCAGCGCGTCGGAGCAGCGCGCGGATACGGGCAAGCAGCGCCTCCATGCTAAAGGGCTTGGTGACGTAATCATCGGCGCCGATATCGAGGCCCCGAACCATGTCCTGGTCCTCGGTGCGGGCGGTCAGCATGATGACCGGCAAGTCGCTTGTCGCCGTCCGACGTCTGATCTGGCGGCACACTTCGATGCCCGACAGCGAGGGAAGCATCCAATCCAGCAAGACCAGGGCGGGCCTGGTTTCGGTGATGCGCATCAGCGCTTCCTCTCCGTCGCCGGCCTCTTCGACGCGAAAGCCCTGTTTTTCGAGGTTGTAGCGCAGCATGGTGACAAGCGGCGTCTCATCCTCGACGATGAGGATCGTTGGTATCGTCGCGCTCACCGCGGCTGGTCCTTTGGCCTGATCGCTGCATAGGCCGAGGTGTCGCCTTTCGGGCGCGACGTGGGCAAGGTCTCGCCTTTGACCGCGTAGTAGATTGTTTCCGCTATATTCGTTGCGTGGTCGCCGATACGCTCCAGGTTCTTGGCAATAAACAGCAGATGGGTGCAGGGCGTGATGTTGCGCGGATCTTCCATCATGTAGGTGATCAGCTCGCGAAAAATCGTTGTATAGAGATCGTCCACCGCCAGGTCGGCCTGCCAGACCAGGATAGCCTTGTCGGCATCGCTTTCGCCGATGGCGTCGATCACGGTCTTCAGCGCTTCCTGCACCAGCCGCGCCATATGCGCGAGGCCGCCGAGGCTGAGCGGCAAGTTGAACTCCGCCAGCACGATGCTGCGCTTGGCGACATTGGCGGCATAATCGCCGATGCGCTCAAGATCATGGGTGATTTTCAGTGCCGCGACGACCTGGCGCAGGTCCACGGCGACGGGCTGGCGCAATGCAAGAGTGCGGATGACAAACTGCTCGATCTCCCGTTCCAGGGCGTCCACCTGCGGGTCGGTCTCCACGGCCTGAGTGGAGGCGGCGCTGTCGCGCTCCAGCACTGCAGAGGCGGCGAGCATCAGTTCCCGTTCCACGAGACCGCCCATGGCGGTCATCATGTCGCGGAGGCGCTTCAACTCCTGATCGAAGCTGCGGACGAAATGTTGCTGTTCATTGGCCATTTGTGAAGCCTTGTGTCTTAGCCGAAGCGTCCGGTGATATATTCCTGCGTCCGGCGCTCGCGCGGCGTGGTGAACATCTGCGCGGCGGATGAGACCTCCACCAGCTCGCCCAGATAGAAGAACGCAACCTGATCGGCCACCCGCGCCGCCTGCTGCATGTTGTGGGTGACGATGACGATAGTGTAGTCGTGCTTGAGTTCGTCGATCAGCTCCTCGACCTTGAGGGTGCTGATCGGATCGAGGGCGCTGGTGGGCTCGTCGAGCAGGATGACTTCCGGGTGCACGGCGATTGTGCGGGCGATGCACAGACGTTGCTGCTGACCCCCAGAAAGTCCCAGGGCCGAGGTGTTCATCCGGTCCTTGATCTCGGCCCAGAGGGCGGCGCGCGTCAGCGACCACTCCACGCGCTCGGTCATTTCCGCCCTCGAGAGGCGTTCATGCAGGCGAACGCCGAAGGCGATGTTTTCAAAAATCGACATCGGGAACGGGGTCGGTTTCTGGAAGACCATGCCGATACGCGAGCGAAGTTCGTTAAGGTCGATATCGGCTGCGATGATGTTCTTACCGTCCATGATGACCTCGCCCTCGGCGCGCTGGCCGGGGTAGAGGTCGTACATGCGGTTCAGCACACGAAGCAGGGTGGATTTGCCGCAACCGGAGGGGCCGATCATGCCAGTGGCCTTACGGTCCGGCAGCTCCAGGCTGATATTCTTCAGCGCGCGATTCGCGCCATAGTAGAAATCGAGGTTGCGGATGCTGATCTTGGCGAGGTTTCGCCTGCTTTCGGTGTGGCTTTGTCCTTCGGCAAGGTTGGCGATCTTCGCGGTCTCGCGCGTTATCGCGCCCATCGTTTCTGCTTTGTCACCGGGCCATGGCCTCCTTCTGACTATCCTGTGGCCACTCGGTTTAGCCGGGTCCGGAGACAGCCGTATTTCAGTTTTGTGAAGGTTCGGTGACGGTCCGCTTCGGATCACATGCTCCCTATGCGGCGACAAGTTTGCGGAGATTCGCGGCACGCGAGGATGCGGCGGCTATGAGGAAAGCAGCGTCTCCGCCACCAAGAACGAAGCGCGCCCCCATGTCGATGTAACGTTGCATGATGCTTTCGGTATAGATCCCTGCCATTCCTGGCCATTTGCCATGTTTGCGGCAGGCTTCGATCATGCCGCGATAGGCAGCTTGCAGGCGGTCGTGCGTGAATTCTCCGGGGATGCCCATTTCCGCGCAGAGGTCGTTCGAGCCGATCAGCAGCACGTCGATGCCGGGCACGGCCGCGATGGCCTCGGCGTTCTCGATAGCTTTGGGTGTTTCCAGCATAACGACAGTGAGATTCGCGGCGTTGAGTGCCTGGGCTGCCTCGCCGATCTTGAGCGAGCGCAGGCTATAATGCGGGCCGATGCCGCCGATGGAGCGGTGGCCGACGGGGGGATATTTCACCTTCTGCACGATTTCGTGCGCCTCATCCGCCGTATCGACGTGCGGGATCACGGTGCCGAGCGCGCCGTTGTCCAGGATGCGGGTGGCGAGCGAGTATCCGCCATTGGGCACGCGGACAATTGGCGCGATGCCGGCTTCCAGGGCGGCGACGGCCATCTGTGCAGCCTGATCGAGCGAGAGGACACCATGCTCGCAGTCGAGCCAGAGCCAGTCGTAGCCGGCGGCCTTGGCCATGGGCGCGGCCTCGACGGTGCGCAGCATTCGGACGGAAAAGCCGATCGCCATGCCGCCCGATTGCAGTTTCTCACGCGCGAAATTCTTCAGCGTGGTCATGTGCCGTGTCCTCCGGTATTGGCCGGGCGGCAGTTTGCCTGTGAGACAAACAGAAGGGAACGCTCGTGCGGATCACCGACCTGAAATGTGCGGTTATCGGCCAGAACCCAGTAGTGCGGATCGCCACCGACGAGGGGATCAGCAGCTACGGTGAGGTGGAGTCGTTCAAGCCATATCTGAAGGCGCACGTGCTGGGATTCCGGGAGCCGCTGATCGGCCAGGACCCGACGAATGTGGAGCGGGTGATGCTTCGCATCCGTCAGCGTGGGGCGTTCAAGCCATGGGGCAGCGCGGTCAGCGCGATCGAGATGGCGCTGTGGGACGTTGCGGGGAAGGCGGCCGGTGTGCCCGTGTACAAGCTGTTGGGGGGCAAGATTCGGGATAAGGTGCGGTGCTATAACGGGGCGGTGCGGCCGGTGATGAAGGGGCAGTCGCCTGAGGATTACGCCGAAGCGATGCGCTGGATGATGGCGCGGCCGGAGGGTTTCACCATCATCAAGCAGGCTATCGGGTTTCACTCGGCGATGAAGCGGGAGATTCCGGGCTTTTTCTTTGGGGAGCCGCATGTTGATAATCCGTGGCATGTGTGGACGGACCGCGGCCTGCTGACCGAACGCGGGTTGAAGCACATCATCGCCTGTGTCGAGGCGATAAAGGAGGTGACGGGGGATTCAATCGGGTTGGCACTGGATTGCGGCCCAGGTTTCGTGCCCACCGATGCGGTGCGATTGGCACGCGCGCTGGAACCGATGCACGTGATGTGGCTGGAGGATATGCTGACGGGCGATTACTCTCCGTTCGTGAATGCGGATGTCTATCGGGATGTGACAAGCAAAACCTCCACGCCGATCCACACGGGCGAGCAGATCTACCTGCGGCAGAATTTCAAGACACTGATCGAGAGTAAGGCGGTGAACATAATCGGGCCTGACCCGTGCGATGTAGGCGGCATCGCCGAGCTGAAGTGGATTGCGGAATATGCGGATTTGCACGGGATATTGATGGCGCCGCACGGGACCGGCGACGGCGTTCTTGGTTTGGCGGCGCTGGTGCAGGTGTGTGCGACACTGCCGCAGAATTTAATAGCTTTCGAGTATCCGGTGGGAAGGCCGGAGTGGTGGTATGATATTGTTACAGGCTTGCCGAACCCGATTGTTAAGGACGGGATGATCGAGGTGTGGGACCGGCCCGGCATGGGGGTCGATCTCGATGTAGAGAAGGCGCGCCGATATTTGAGCGAGGAGGATCACGGGTTTTTTGATTAGCGTCCCGTGGTGCAGTCACCGAAAGCGACCTGCGCCTCCAGCCCCGCCCTGCGGCGAGTTGTAAAGCTCGTCGCACTGCTCAACCTGAGTTATTTCGCGGCCGAGTTCGCCATCGCCGTGGCGATTGGATCCGTGTCCCTGTTCGCCGACAGCGTCGATTTTTTGGAAGACGCCTCGGTGAACCTGCTGATTGCCTTCGCGCTGGGGTGGAGAGCCCAAAATCGCGCGCGGCTTGGGATGTTGCTTGCGGGCGTGCTGCTTGTGCCTTCGCTCGCAACGGTGTGGACGGCATGGGGCAAGTTCAACGACCCGATTGCGCCGGAACCGCTGACGCTGTCGCTGACCGGCGTTGGCGCGCTCGCGGTGAACCTGATCTGCGCGCTCATGCTGGCGCGATACCGTCACCACAGCGGCAGTCTCACGCGGGCGGCCTTTCTCTCCGCGCGCAACGATGCGGTCGCCAACATCGCGATCATTGCCGCCGGCATTGTTACGGCCCTGGTGTGGCAATCGGCGTGGCCCGATCTGATAGTCGGCCTGGGGATTGCCGCGATGAACGCGGACGCCGCCTGGGAGGTGTGGTCGGCCGCACGGGAAGAACACCGCGCGGCCGCTTGAATGATTTAGCGCAACGGCGAAAAACTTGCCGGCACCACCAGCATGTTCTCCTGCCGGACCGTGTTCCCGGGAGGAGCCCCCGGCGGGGGCCAAACGCCGTTCGCCATCGCCTGCGCCCGGATCCGCGAGCGTTCCGCCGCATCCTTATACGCCCAGATATGCACCCACTTGTTCAGCGTGCCGATTTCGGAATGCCAGCACGCCACCAGCGGCGATAGTTTCACCCGCTCAGCAATACTCCCGCTCCAGCGTTCGATCTGGCCGGGGATTGCGCCCGGGGCCAGAATGTAGCTGCGAATTTCGTAGATGCCGCCAAGTTCCCGCGGCTCCAGAGGAGGAGAAAACGGCGCGGGGATCAAGATCTCGCTTTGCAGGTTCACGCAGAACTCGCCGATCTTTGGAGGCCACTGGCCGGTCTTGGCTGCCTCGGCACGAATTTTGGCGCGTTGGTCCAGGCTGTCATAACCCCAGACATGGATCACGCGGTTCAATGGCCCGACCTCCGTGTGCCAGAAGGCAGCCAGCGGTGAAAATCTTGTTCGAACCGGTAGCGCTTCCGCAAAGCGCTTCTCCACCTCCGCCACTGCGCCGGGCTTCAGGTCATAGCTTCGCATTTCGACGATCATTGGCCGCGTCCCTCCCTGTGAACCGCCGGAAGGATAAGCCTGGCCCGGAGGCGGTCAATCCGGATGAGGCGTGCGCCCGCCCGCACCCTCCGCTATACATCGTCCCTTACGCTCGTTGCGCCTGACAGATGCCTGCCACCTCACCGCTCTCCGTGAGCCCGATCGCCGCCCCGGACTTGCAGCCCCGTTGGCACGCGAGCCCGCTGGCGTTGTCCAGCCGGCTGTCGCTTGCGCTGCTTGCGATCTGGGCGCTGGCGATGATCGTGCCGTCGCTTATTCAGGTGGTCACGCCGCTGGCGGCATTCGGGCTGTCGTCGGACAACAACGGCGTGCTGCTCGATGTGGTCGCTCCCTTTGGCCAACCGGCCGAATCGCCGGCGGCACGTGCGGGTCTTGTTCCAGGCGACCGAATTGATTTGCATCATGCGCAATGCATCGCGCCGGCCAGTGCCGAATGCGCGAGCATTGTCCCTGTGCTGGGCGGGCTTGGCGGACTGCAATTCGTATGGCCGGACCGCGAGATTGCGCTGCCGATCATTCCCGCCGATGGGGGGCCCTCCCGCATCGTTAGTTTGCGAGCGGCGCCTGCGCCGCTCTCCTGGCCCACGCGCGTTGTACTCCTGGCGGATACGGTGGTGGGGATTTTATTTATCCTGACGGCATTCCGCCTTGTTTGGTTGCGTCCGGGACCGATGACATGGGGGTTCTTCGTCTATGCGCTCTGGTTCAATCCCGGCCAGACCTATGCCTTCTATGCCATCCTCCAGACATCCCCTCCCACGATCGTCGCCGAGCAGTTTGCCGAATGCCTTCTTCTCGGCGCCAGCTACGCGGGGTTGCTTGCATTCGCGCTGCGCTTTCCGAACGGCACGGTAGAGTATCGCTGGCGGCGCATGGATCGCAGCGTGCCATTCGTCGGTGCGGTGCTTGCGTCACTGACGATTGCCAGCTCTGCCAACCTGTTCGGCTTTGGCACGGAGACGATCACGCGCGTGGGATTGTTCTCCGGATTTGCGGTCGATGCGGCGGCAGTGCTGCTTCTGCTGCTGCGCCGGCGTCACCTTAACCCATTGGACGAGCAGAGGATGCGATGGGGCATCGCCGGTTTCGCCATCGGCGTACCGGCTTTCATCCTGGCGGCGGTTTGCCAATCGTCGGGCTTTTTGCAGGAAGTGCTGAGCACGTCGCCGTCACAGGTAGTTATCGGCCTACTTTATCTGTTAAACGGTGTGCTGGCGTATTTCGTCGCTGTTGCGGTGCAGCGGCGGCGCGTTGTGAGCGTCGCTATTCCGCTGCGTCACGGCACGATCGTTTTCCTCCTGACGCTCGCGCTCGGGATTCCGGTGCTCTGGCTACATGAGGTCCTGGGCGAATATCAGGACCACCTGCAACTTCCTCCTTGGATATGGCCCTTCGTCGTCGGGCCGCTGGTGCTGGTTCTACTGACGCGGCTGCACGAAATCGCGGTGGAGCTGACCGACCAAATCTTCAACCGGCGGTTTCATTTGGCGAAACACGGGCTAAATCACGCCGCGCATGCGATGCTAGAAGCCCGGGCGTTCGGAGAGGTGGACCGGTCGCTGACGCAGGAGCCGGTTCAGGCGTTACGGCTGTCATCCGGCGCAGTATTCCGCCGAGTGGGGGGCAAATACCGGCGCACCGAATACACAATCGGATGGCAGAACGCCACGCTGACTGCCCTCCGGCCGGATGTCGATGTGCTTGTCCTGCGCTGTGTGGCGTTGATGGCACCGGTGCGACTGCCTCGGGGAACCTGGAACGAGCACGACTTTCCGCAGGAAGAGCAGGGGCCGTGTCTTGCGATACCAGTTGTCGGTGGAGCAAAGGAGGCGGTGGCGATCGCGCTGTTCGGGCCGCACGAGACGGGCAGTGATATAAATTCGGATGAGTGTCAGATGCTGCAGGATCTGGCTTCACGCGCGGCAATTGCCTACGACCGGGTCGAGACCGAGATCCTGCGTGCGGAGGTCAGCCGCCTGCGCACCCGTCTGGCCGAGGCGACGCCGCCTCTCGCTTCGGAGTTTCCGTGATCTCTCAGTGCCCTCGCTGCGAGCTGTGCCAGGGCACCATCCGGCGCTCCGCCAACGCGACGAGGTGGAACAGCACGACGCCCGAAAGATGTTTGCCCTCGGAAGTCCGATGAGGCAAGGCGTTTCCAAGGCCACACAATACCCGTTTTGACTGCTTATGTCGGCGCAGGCTCTGCGGTCAGGCGCGGCTCCAAATCAACTCACCGCCGCCCGGGAAATCCGCCGTACCCCATCCGGCCCCGCGACGTAAGCCGCCTGCGCCATACCGATGAACAACCCGGTCGCGATCACCCCCAGGCTTGCCTTCAGCCGCGCCTCGAGGTCGGCGGCATCGGCAATCAATCCGAAAGAGCAATCCAGAATCAGATTGCCGCCGTCTGTGCGGAACGGCGCGCCATCCGCCCCCACCCGCAGCACCGGCCGGCCACCAAGCGCCTCGATCCGTGCCCCCGTCGTCTCCCACCCGAAGGGCACCACCTCTACGGGAACCGGCGTGGCACCGAGGCGGTCCACCAGCTTGTGTTCATCGGCAACGATCACGAGTCGCACCGAAGCAGCTGCCACGATCTTCTCCCGCAGCAACGCGCCGCCCAGGCCCTTGATGAGGTCCAGCGAGTCGCGCGCGATTTCGTCTGCCCCATCGATATCCAGATCAAGCCGCGGGCATTCGGCGAAGCTGACAATCTTGATTCCAAGGCCGCGCGCCTGTGCCGCGCTGCGCTCCGAAGTCGGGATTGCCACGATGGATAAACCTTGTCGCACCCGCCGACCCAGGGCCTCGATCACCCAATAGGCGGTCGAGCCGGTGCCAAGCCCCACCGCCATCCCGTCCTGCACCAAAGCAGCCGCAGCCTCGCCAGCCGCGCGCTTCTCCGCCTCCCGGGTGTCGCTCATCCGCGTGCCGTGCGGAACACGCGCAACCAATTTCCCGCGCACACTTTTTCGGTTTCCTCGGCATTCAGGCCGCGGTCGCGCAACATTTGCGGAATGAGCCGGTGCTGGGAGAAATCGGTCATCCCATGCCGGTCCCCGCCGGAGGGCAGATCGGTGCCGATGCCGACATGATCGATCCCGATTGCGTCGATCAGCCGCAGGATATGGCGGATCATTCCGGGCAGTTTCTCCTCATAGAGTACGGCTATCCAGCCGCCCACAACGCCCCCGGTCTCTGCGACCATGCGGGCATAATCGAGGCTGATGTAGCGGGGATGCTGCCCGTCTTTGTGCCCTTCCTCAATCAGATTCGCATGCGAGCACAGAATCGGGCGCGACGTCTCGTTCAGCACACCCCGTACCACCGCCTCGGTGCAGTGCGCCACATCCACGATAATTCCCAGCTGGTTCATGCGCCGCACCGCCTGCGCCCCAAATGGCGTCAACCCGCCATGCACTTCCGGCGCCGTCTGTATGTCGCCTGTCTCATTGATCCGGTAGTGGGTGAGTTGGATGCTTCGCACGCCCCGCGCCGCCAGCGCGTCCAGCCGGTCCAGATCGCCCTCTAGGAAGTCGCATCCCTCCACCGCCATCACCACGGCAGGTTCACCACCGATCTCCGATGGCTCCCCGCCAATCCGCACCCCGCCCTGCTCGATCGCGGAGAGGTACTCATCCACGGCCTGCCAACACTCGCCCGGTTCCGCCTCGCGATACTGCGACAGGCGCCGCGTGGCGGGGTCTCGCCGGATCACGGTCAGGTCGGCAATGGCAGAAATTACTGCCGCCGTGACCCCAGCCCGGGCCATCCCCTCCAGCACGGCACGGTCCAGCGGCCCGGACCGACCCGGCCGCCCCGCATGCGTGTGCATATCGATCAGCATGGTGGGCCTCATAAACTGGCGGCGTCAGTGTGACTATCTGCTCTTGCGCCGGGTTGCCCGGTTGCGCATCTTGGCTGGATTGCAAGCGACGGCGAGTGGACGAAGCGGGAATGGACGGTGGAGCAGATTCACGACGGATCACGATCTACCGTCCCGAGGATTTCGCCGGGATGCGGACGGCCGGGCGCCTCGCCGCCGAGACCCTGGACATGGTCACGCAGCACGTCCGGCCCGGCGTAACGACGGGGGAGCTGGATCGGCTCTGCCATGACTTCATCACCGCCCGCGGAGCTCAGCCAGCGCCGCTGAACTATCGCGGCTTTCCGAAGTCGATCTGCACCTCGATCAACCACGTCGTCTGCCACGGCATCCCAGGTGACCGGCGGCTCGAGCCTGGTGACATCCTGAACATCGATATCACCGTGATCCTGGACGGCTGGCACGGTGACTCCTCACGCATGTTCGTCGCCGGCATCCCATCGACCAAGGCGCGTAACCTCATGGACGTGACGTGGGAGGCGATGATGCGCGGCGTGGGGGCCGTCCGCCCTGGCGCAACCTTGGGCGATCTCGGCTACGCGATCCAGACCTATGTGGAGTTGCAGCGCTTCAGCGTGGTGCGTGATTTTTGCGGTCACGGCATAGGCCGTCGCTTCCACGAGCCGCCGAATATTCTGCATTTCGGTCGTCCCGGCGAGGGGCCGGTGCTCCGCCCCGGCATGTTCTTCACTGTCGAGCCGATGGTAAATGCCGGCCGCCCTGAGGTGAAAGTGCTGGATGATGGCTGGACCGCCGTAACCCGCGACCGGAGCCTTTCCGCCCAGTTCGAACATATGGTGGGCGTCACCGAGGACGGTGTGGAAATATTTACCCTCTCTCCGGCAGGTTACACCAAGCCGCCATATCCGGTCGGCTAGCGCAGCCCGGCGCTCGGTCGGGAACCGGCGGAGCGAGGAGATGCCGCGCAGGGGATTACGCGAACAGATCGCCTTTTTCGGGGAGGCGGCGCCGCCAGGCGCGGAAGGGCATCGTGCCCGCCTGCGAACCCGGCTGCTCAAAGCCGGTCCGGACTCGCTCGCCGATCACGAGATGCTGGAAATCACCCTGTTTCTGGCAATCCCCCGGCGCGACACCAAACCGATTGCGCGCGACCTGCTGGCCCGCTTCGGCAGTTACGCAAACGCGGTGGCGGCGCCAGTGCCGGAGCTGCTGCGGGTAGACGGGCTGGGGGAGGCTGGAGCTGCGGCTCTGAAAACCATTCAGGCTGCGGCTTTGCGGCTGGAGCGTCCCGAATTGAAGGATCGTCCCATCCTGAACAACTGGGATCGGCTGATCGCCTATCTGAATGCCGCCCTCGCGCGCGAGAGGGTGGAGCAGTTCCGGGTGCTGTTCCTGGATACCCGCAACCGGCTGCTGGCGGACGAGGCGCTCACCCGTGGCACGGTGAACCATACGCCGGTCTATCCGCGAGAAGTGGTCCGCCGGGCAGCGGAGTTGCATGCGACGGCGTTGATTCTGGTGCACAACCACCCCACTTGCCTCGCATGATCACGCTAGATCACGCATAATACCGCTGAATCACAACGATTTTATGCCTTGAGTAGTGGGGGCGGTTAGTGGCATATTGGGGGCGGTTTCAGGGGGATCAGACGGCTCACCAGTCCCGTTCGCCGATCCCAGTTCCTCCTCAACCGCTCCCTGTGAGGGGCGATGGAGAAACGCCGTGCCCAGCCTTACAGACGGATCAATCCGGCAGGCGCTCAAGCGAGTCGAGTTGACTGGTAAGCAGGAAAATCTCGTGGATGGTGAGGGCCGCGGAACGGGCCGATTGGTCCTCGTGCTCAAGCCGATGCCAACACGGGTGACCGCCGACTGGATGGCGCAGCAATGGCGCGACGGCCGCCGGACCAAGAAGAAGATTGGCGCCTATCCATCCACTTCGCTCGCCCAAGCGCGCGACCTCTTCAAGCGCGATTTCGCGGACGTCATCCAGAAGGGCCGCAGTATCAAGATTGCCGGCGACACCCGCCCCGGCACCGTAGGCGATCTATTCGAGGCCTACGTGAGCGCCCTGAAGGCCTCCGGCAAGCCATCGTGGAAGGAGACCGAGAAAGGCTTGAACAAGGTCGCCGACATCCTCGGTCGCAATCGTCTGGCTCGCGAGGTCGAAGCTGAGGAGATCGTCGAAGTGATCCGGCCGATCTACGAAAGAGGTGCGCGTGCGATGGCTGACCACGTTCGCTGCTACATTCATGCGGCCTATAGCTGGGGCATGAAGTCCGAGCACGATTACCGAAGCGCGTCACCGCGGAGATTCAAAATCACCTTCAATCCGGCCACTGGCATCCCGACCGAGCCAAAGGTCCAGGGCACTCGTTGGCTGGATGAGAGTGAATTTGTTCGTCTGTACCGTTGGCTCGAATGCCCCGACACGCCGGTCCACCCTTCCTACCCGCGGGCCGTCCAGCTCATCATGTTGACCGGTCAGCGGGTTGAGGAGATCGCGCGGCTTCATGTCGACCAATGGGATGCGGCCGAGCACATCATCGATTGGTCGAAGACCAAGAATCTCCAACCGCACGCCGTTCCAGTGCCGTCGCTGGCCGCGGAGTTGATCGCATCGATCACCCCGAACGAGTACGGTTGGTTCTTCCCGTCCGCTAAAGATGCCTCACAGCCTGTAAGCCACGGGACGCTCTACAGCTTTACTTGGCGTCAGAGGGACCGCGGGGTCATCCCCTTTGCCACCAACCGCGATCTGCGTCGCACATGGAAAACACTTGCTGGTAAAGCGGGCGTCCCGAAAGAAATCCGAGATCGAATCCAAAACCATGCACTTCAGGACGTCAGCTCCAAGAGCTACGACCGCTGGAACTACATGCCGGAGAAACGCGCCGGCATGGCCAAATGGGACGAGTTTGTCCGAGGCCTACTCTCCAACAAGAGGCTCCGGGAGGCCGCATGAAAGCAAAGCGGCACAGCCTTACTGTAAACGACACCGGCGCTAGGCCGGCGAAATGGAGCTGTGTCTAAAGCCCATGCCAATTCCTGCATATACGATCGATGGGGTCTTGCCTCCCTACGTCGGACCTGCCGGACCCGGCGGTGCCGCCGAGGACATGTCGCCGTATGCCGTGACAGCGATCGAAGTCGCGGCCACATTCGCCACCACGGATGAGCGCAAAGCGATCCTCCGCGGTTGGCTTCGACATCGCGCGGCACTCCGGGCGGTCGGGTTCGATCGTGGCTTCCAGTGGCTCGACGGCAGCTTTGTCGAAAACAAGAATCCGCGTGATCTCGATGTGGTTACCTTTCTTTATCGACCGCCCGGTATTCATGGCGGTGACGACTTAGCAAAATTGTTGAGAGCGAATCTGAATCTATTCGGACGCGCCCAAGTCAAAGCGGCGTATAACCTTGACTTCTTTGCCATTGACCTGGACGGTTCGGCGGAGGCGCTCGTCAACCTGTCGCGTTATCTGCTTGGCCTATTCTCCCATCGTCGCGATGACGATCTATGGAAGGGTATGCTCCAAGTCAGGATCGAAGATGCCGCCGACGACGCTGCCGCCATCGCCGCTCTCGGACCCGATCCGGCTGCACCGGCCGCTGCAGGAGGAGTGACACCGTGACCAGCTTGCGCAAGCTCGAACGCGATTTCGCCCATGCCGATCTCGCGACTGTGCAAGGGCTTCTCGCACAGCTCGGCGATGAGGACATTATGGCGCGCTTCGGCCTCGAAGCGCGGCGCGACGAGCTGCAGCAGGCTATTGAAGTGTTAGATGCGGCTCCAGAAGAGGCAGTCGCCTCCGCCGCCCTGTTCTTTGGTGGTGGCCCGGTCATCGGAGCGCGTGGCATCGAGAGCGAGTTCGCCGGATCGGCGGTGACCAAGTTTCAGGACATCATTGCCAAGGTTCTCGCACATGAGACGGGTGGTCTCGGTCAGCGCGGAATTGTGCCCAACAAGGGCGCGTCGACACTCCACATCACCAACATTGTTCGTGGATCATTCGGCTTCCTTCTCGAAGAAGTTCAACCTCAGCAACAGATGCTTGAAACTTCGCTCAAGGCAGCGGTCGATGAGGCCACTCGATTGCTCGATGCGTTTGGCGAACCTGACGAGGAGCAATTCCGTTCGGCCGTCGAGACCATTGACCAGAGGGTGCTGGGGACGGCGCGCGAGTTCTTCGACCTCATGCGCCAAAGTGGCGCAACTCTTCGTCTCGTCTCCGGCCAAACCGACCGCAGTTTCGGCGCCGACGCGGTCGCCCGCGCTGCGGAGCGTGCCACGTCGACGACTGTCGATGATTCAGAGGAGACGATACGCGGACAACTGGCCGGTGTTCTGCCGGACGCCCATCAGTTCGAGTTTAGAACTGGCACGGATCGCGGAACGATCCGCGGCAGGGTTAACCGCGCGCTGCCGGTGGATCAGCTCACCCGCTTCAATCGCGACTGGGTCAATGTCGACGCCAGCGCACGTTTGCATGTGAAGCGCGTGCGTCGGAGCGGTGCCGTTGTCCGGGAGAGTTTCACGCTTCTCGCGCTGGACCCGCTGGACGCCGCATAACCCACCTCTCAATCGCACCACCGCACGCGGCCACTCCGCAGCCAGAAATGTGATCGACAGCCTTTCTGAAGCCACACCGAGGGCGATAGGCTCGGACGACCGTTGCCGTCAACACTCAGGTCCCAGCGCGGCTTGGCTTCGGGAATAACCAGCAACTCGATGGTTCGCCCACACCCACAGGGGCAGCGCATGCCGACGCACCAGTCCTCGTCACCATCTCGTGCGAGAACAAGATCACGCCGGGGCAAACGGGCCGGTAGGCTATCGCCTTCGATGATGCGCAGATGTCGGCGGGGCGCAATACGCGCCCAATTCCTACGGAACCAGCGCGTCAGCCTCATGACGATGCTCTCTTGCGTGGCGCTCGCAACGCCGGGAGACCGAGGAGCGGCTCAAGAGCACCGCGGCTCAGTGCTGGATTCGGCGAAGTCTCAAAGCTCTCTTCTGCGGTGAACTCTTCTTCGCATGCGGCGAGGCTGAATGTTGTCCGCGCGTAAAGGCTGTTCGGTTCGATCCGGAAGGGGTAGGCGCGCGCGATGAACTCATTCACGCATGCAGCTGAGGCGCGCATGTTGAGGGTGATTACGCTCGGCGCTTCTTCAATTAAGCCTTTGATGTAGCCGGCCTCGAGTTCCTGCCGATGTGCATCCGGCGCCGCTTTGCGCAGGTACTCCGCCCGAAGGCTCTCGGGGGTATAGACGCCCCGATTGGCGAGCGTCGACCGTCCCGGCTGCACATAATCGACCCGACCGCACACATCGGCAATCGCAACACCCGCGCCAGCCTTCCGGACAGGAATGGTGACGCCGACGTCGATAAGCGGAACCAGAAATGCGGCGGCAACAAGATCAGCGACCTGACGCGCTTCCAAGGTATCGACACAGCAGAACAACACATCGCATTGACTTGCCGCGAGGACCGCCTCGCGCGTCAAAACCGAGGCCGCCACGGGCGCTGCAACGCCTTCGCCCCGATGTGACGCAATAGCGGCGGCAAACATCTCGACCTTCGGCCGACGGTCCTCGGCATCTTTCATGGTCGCGTTCAGAATCCGATTGAGATTGCGGCGCTCGACGCTATCGAAGTCGATCAGGCAAACATGGCCGAAGCCCAGGCGAGCGACCTGCTCCGCCACGATCGAGCCCGTGCCCGAGACGCCAATCACGCCCGCGGTCAGCTGCGCCAGCTCCTTTGTCATCATGCTCGTGAAGGCGACCGGCCTGGTCGAGGCGCCAAGCGGGCCAGCATCGCGTTCCCACCAGTACAAAATATCGTGGCCCGAAACCGTTACGAGCTCGACCAGGTGCGGCCGCATCTCCGACCCATACAGCCGAGCCCGGATCGCGCCGTCGGCTGTCATGATCGCGGTGCCGTGCATGTCTCCACAGGCCTGAAACAGGCAAGGCAGCACACGCTGATCGCTTTGGTCATCGGCGTCAGAGAACGCGAAAAGCCCTCCCGGATGAGAGTGGATAAGGACGATCGCGAGTCCTTCGGACTCAGCATCATCGATCGCAGCTTCGAGATATTCTCCTGGCCAAGTGATCGCGTCGCGTTGGCGATTGGCGCAGACCGAATAAGGGACTGGAATGACGTCGCGCACCAGGAGGCGCAAGCGCGGTCCCGGGGCGCGTGTGCAAACCAAGAGTGCCGCCGCTTCCAGACCGTCACCCGGAAAGAGGTGACGCTTCACTTGCTCATGCGCGATACCGGCAAAGGCTAACGTCGATGCCGGCCTCATTCGCCGACCTCCTTGGCAAGAGCCGCATCGACCAGGGCGAGCTGGGTCGCCACACGATCGAGCGCCGGATTCCACGGCGTCGAACCGCGATTGCGCGACCACCCATGAAATTCGCGCCCGCTGATGGAGCCACGGAGCTGAGTGCTCGCGATCACCCGGCCGGACGACAGAGCCAATGGCGGATAGGCGTAGAAGCCATAGATCTGGGCGCCTGGATAAGTCGGCGGAATCTCAAGGGCTAGCAGCGTTACAGCTACGGTGTAGCCACCGGGCACCGGGTAATCTTGGATGACCAGCCAACGGCGGTTTGCCTCCTCGACGGTTTCCCAACGGAGACCGAGCCGGCCGAGATGGGCATCATCGGCATCGAGCAAATCGAAATCGCGACGAGGCGCACAGCGCGCCTCGCCGTTGTTGACCTCCTTAGGTGTCAGCCGAAGCTTTTCGATTCCGGGCGTGCGCAAGTCGATGGTGTCGGTGAGCGTCACCTCCCGCTTTGGCTCGCCATGAACCCTCAGAAAAATGTACCAGCCCTGGTCGGGATTGAAGCCCGCTAGCGTCAGGGCTTCGCGGACCACGATGGTCGGCGTCGGAACATCGAGAATGACGCCCTGGACGTTGAGTTTCCAGAAGCGCTTGCGGGTCACGAACGTCTCGACGCCAGGAGCATCAAGGTCGACCAGGTCATGGTTTCCGATGAGGCGATCGGGCTCGTCCCGCCGTTCCAGAAAGATCTCCTGATCGTCTGTTACCCGGCCGAGCTTACGGAGTAATCCGCCGGAGATTATCCGGCGCCGCCAGTCGAGCCGTTCGCCATTGAGGGTGAACCAGTAGATCCGGTCGCTCTCCACGGTAATGAAACGGCCGTCGCCGTGGCGAAGGTCGACCGTCTCATCTGGCTCGATGTCCTCCAGCTCCCCATTCGCCAGAATATGAAGCACGGCCACCTGCTCAGTGTGCTTGAAACCGGCGGCCGCAGCGAGCTGCGCGCCGGTGGGCGTCAGATCCTCGATCGACACCGACCGGAAGGTCAGCGTCTGATCGGCCACTTCGATCGTGTGACGAGCCTGGCCGCGCTCAAGCGCGGCCTCGGACACAATTCCCATCGGAGATTCTCCTGCGTTGCCGGCCCCAACGCCGGTAGTTGCTAATCTAGGAACGCGCGCTAAGTTTGTCAAGCACCACCACTTAGCGCGCTTGACGAAATTAGCGAGTAGCCTTATTTTTAAGCTCGTGGACCTTGGGTCCGCGGCTCTAGCAAGGAGGATCGATGGCCGATGAAAAACCCATGGACGCCCCACCGACCAACAATCTTGGCCCCTTCATAAGGAAGGCTCGCCAGGACGTTCAGATGTCACTTCGCGACGTGGAAGAGGCGACGGGAAAGGAAGTCTCGAACGCGTATCTCAGTCAGTTGGAGGGCGGGAAAATCACCAAACCCTCGCCCCATATTCTCTATGCGTTGTCGACCGCACTCGGCGTGGCTTACGAGTCGCTGATGGAACGCGCGGGGTACATCGTGCCCGCCCATACGCGCCCGGAGGGGGAAAAGCACGGTCGAGCGGCCACCTTCGCGATCGAAAATCTCACGGCAGATGAGGAGAATCAGTTGCTCGACTACCTCACTTACATCCGATCGAAGCGCAGGTGACCGATGCAACGGCCGGACGACTCGAGTTTGACGCCCGGCCAGTTGGCCCGCGTCCGTAAGGAAGCCGAGCGTGCGCTGCGTGAAGCGGGCGCGCTCGGCGTCTTCCCAACCCCCATTGAACAGATCATGGCTGTCGCACGGGTCGAGGAGGTCAAAGAGGACATCCTTAATCCGGGTTTCATCGCGAAGCTGAGGGCGAAGGCCGCGGAAGCGGGCCACCTCGTGAAGCGCGCCGTCACCAAGGTCTTGGGACTCTTCCACGCTTCGGAGGGTCTGGTCTTTCTGAACCAGTCACTGATCGCAGTGAAGAAGCGCTTCGTCGGTTTCCACGAAGCGGGCCACGGATTTCTTCCCTGGCAACGACCGATATACGCGGTCGTTGAAGATTGCGAGAAGGCGCTCGATGGGGCGACGGCAGAACTCTTCGACCGCGAAGCCAACGTGTTCGCATCTGAAGTTCTCTTTCAGCTCGACACCTTCCACGACATGGCCGAAAGCGAGCCGTTTGAAATCTGGACGCCGGTCAACCTCGCGCGCAAGTTTCGCGCATCAAACTACGCGGCAATCCGCCAATACGTCTCCAAGAACTACCGCGCATGCGCAGTCGTCGTGCTCAACATGCCGGACCTCATAGAGGGCAATGGGTTTCGCGCGAGCCTCCGGCGCCCGATCCAGTCACAGCGGTTCACGGAAATCTTCGGCGTGTACCCTTGGAAGGACGTGTATACGCCGGATGACGATATCGGCGCCTTCATTCCTCTTGGGAGTCGGAGATCGTCGGGCAAACGCTCGCTCTCGCTGATCGATCGCAACGGTACCCGGCACGACTGCATCGCGGAATCGTTTTCGACGGGCCACCAGGTATTCGTCCTCATTCACGCCGTCAAAGCTCTGACGGCAACTCGCATCATCATTCCTACGGAAGCAGCGACCTGAGCTCCGTTGCGGCGCGAGAGCCGCAGACAACGACAAAGCGACGGAGATTATCCTCTCAGAGTGTCCGGAGTTCTTCCAGGTCCAATGCCGTTTTCTGCAGGATGGCCGCGAAGCACGCGTCACATACTGGCTTTGCAGCGCTATACGCGGCACCAAGCTTGGGAATCTCGATGCAGGACTCGCCAGCCGCGATTTCGGTGTCGCACCGATAGCAGGACGACCTTCGCTTCACGTCGCGGCGCCGCGGCCGGCCGTTTGTGCCACCAATCAGAGACGGCGTCGGCCCTTTAGGCGTTTTCTTTGTCATAGTCCGACTTCGCCTTTCTAACCCGCCGAACCAAGGTCTGAAGCAAATCGTCCAGATTATCGAGCACACCCCTAAACTCCTCGAGCGACGCTGCTGCTCTTTCCTTGCCCAGGCGCCTCTCGATCTCTTTGTTCACCATCATCAGAGCGCAGATGTAATTGCTTTTTCCCGTCAGCTTCAGCGACTTGTACTTGTAAACCAGCTCTGTGCCGGCCTGCGTAAGCTCGACATGGTTCAGAAGAATGTTGGCGAGACGCTTTGCCTGTTCCTGGGTGCGACGACGCGCCTCTTCCCACTCTCGCTGAGGCTGGACGGCGAAGGGCTGGGCTGCGGCCCCTTTGCGCATCGGCGCCTGCTGCGCCATACGCACCATCTCCTCAGCCTTGCTTGCGTCAAGTCCAAGAAGTTTCAAACGCTCGCGCAGATCCTCGACGATTTGCGTATCTTCGGCGGAGGTAAAATCCTCCTCCCATAGCGACTCGACGATTTCGCCATGCACGACGACGCGGTCGGACGCGCGTAGGCGCGCGGTGCCATCGAGGACGTTCTGCGGCACTTCGGGTTCTTCGCCGCCGATGACCTTGTCCCAGAACGCCTGGTCATCGTTCTCAAATTCTTTGAATTCCTTGAGCCGTTCATCAAGGTTCATGCCCAAGTGCGTCACGATGTGGCCGACGTTGTCGGGATGGCCCGGATCGTTCTGCACCACCACACGCATGATGCGACCAACAAATTGGATATACGGCGCGAGCGACCGGAAAGGTCGGAATATCGCGGCGACGCTCAGCTTGGGGTGGTCGAAGCCTTCGCCGAGCATTTGCACCTGAATGATGCAATCCAGCGAACCATTCCGTAAGGCCGCGAGAATAGCAGCCTGCTCGTCTTCGCTCTGTTTGCTGTGGATGACGTCAGCCGTAAATCCCCGCTCCTGGTATAGGGACCGGATCTCCCGGGCATGATTGATCGAGCACGCAACGGCGATGAGCTGGTGTTGCGTTCCGCTCTGCCGCAACTCTTCGAGCTTCTGCAGGCTGCTGTCGACGATGTGCTGATTGCAAAGGCGCGCTAAGGCAACTCCCCGGCTGAACCAATCTTCCTGCTTTAACTGCAAGACCTCATCAAGCGTATAGGTTCTACCGCTTGCATCGTTGAAGCCGAGTTCAATTGTCGACGGCGCAACGTAGCTCGCCTTTAGCCGCTTGATATACCCTTTCAGTGTCGCGTTTCGGAACGGGTACCGGAACACCAACTCGCCATCGAGCTCTTGGCGATCACTCCGGAACGGCGTCGCCGTAAGGAGGATCACCTTGGCTTTCGGGAAACGATCGATGACCTTCTGCCAACTTGCGGCGGCGCTATGATGCGCTTCATCGACAATGATCATGTCGAAGAAGTCGTCGGGAAACTGCGTCAGCCACTTGTCGACGTTGGTCGCTAGCTGATGCACATTGGTGATGACTAGGTGCGACTTGGTCGCGACCGACAGATTTCCGCTGTCGAGCGTACAAGCGAGCGGACCGGACATCATCTGCTCAGGACTCAGAACTGCAGCTTTCCGCCAGAAGCACTTCTGGCGATTGGTGATGTCCATCGCGTCGAACAAACCATCCTTAATCGTGAGATTTGGCGCGATTACGATCACGCGCCCTTCCGCTAGGCCTAGCGGAAGGAGCGCGGCGAGGCCGGTCTTCCCGCAACCGACCGGAATCTGCAGAAGCGCTTTGTTCTTACCCTTTCGGAAGAACTCGTAGGTTCGGAGATATCCGTCGCGCTGAGGGTCGCGGAGGTGTTCGTTCCCATCAATCTTGAAGTCGAGATCGAGGAAGAAAGCCTCTAGGGGGCGGTTTGCGCGCACCCACTGGTCCAGGCCAGCCTTCTCGAACACCCATTTCTTTCCGATTTTGCGGCCGGGAATGCGCTGATCGCGGGCAAGCGCGTACAACACCGTCTTGCCCATCCCGAGATATTCCGCGGTTTCCTCGAGTGAGAGCCAGCCATCCTGGTTTGTCATCGATACCTCATGAAATGACATCAAATGATACCAAACGACAGATAGAAACGCAAGACGGCATTCGGATGCGGAAGTCTGGTGGGGAAAGCCTTCCCCTGCGGCCGAGCCCAGGGGTCTCGGCCGACCCCTTCTGCGGGGACACCCCGCAACGCCCCGAGAGTGAGAGTGCGGACCGGTTTTCCGTGACGGGTTTGAGGCTGCGAGAGAGGCTCGCGGCGCCCGTCGCGGAGATCCGCGATGTCCAGAGACGCCGCTCGCGCTCGGTCTGGTGCCAGCCGGACCAGCCTCTACGATGAAATCACCACCAAGATCATTGCCGAGCTCGAGGCCGGCCGCGTGCCATGGGTGCAGCCTTGGGGCACGGAAGCGGCAAAGGCGCCGCTCGCCATGCCGAAGAACGCCAGCACCGGCCGGTTCTATTCCGGGATCAACGTCCTGATCCTCTGGGGTTCCGTGATCGAGCACGGCTTCCCGGTCCAGGGCTGGCTGACGTTTCGCCAGGCCCTCGGCCTCGGCGGCAACGTCCGCAAAGGCGAGCACGGCACCACCGTCGTCTACGCCGACCGCTTCATCCCCGACGACGAGAAGAAACGGGCGCAAGAGACTGGCGAGGAAGCGCAAGCGATCCCGTTCCTCAAACGCTTCACCGTCTTCAACCTGGCGCAGTGCGAAGGCCTGCCGGAGGCTCTCGTGGTCGCCGCACCGCCACCCGAGTTAGGTCTCATCGAGCCCAAGGTCGAAGCGCTGATCAAGGCGACCGGCATCGATTTCCGCATCGGCGGCAGCCGGGCCTTCTACATGCCCGCGCACGACTATGTGCAAGTCCCGCCGCCGCAAGCCTATTTCGAGCCGATCAACTGGCACCGCACGGCGCTCCATGAGCTCGGTCACGCCAGCGGCGCCCCGCAACGGCTCAATCGCGATCTCTCCGGCTCCTTCGGATCGAAGAAATACGCGTTCGAAGAGCTGGTGGCGGAGATGAACGCCGCATTCTGTTGCGCCTCGCTCGGCATCGTGCCGACGGTGCGCCACGCCGACTACATCGGCTCTTGGCTTGAGGTGCTGCGCGAGGACAACCGCGCCATCGTCCGCGCCGCCTCGCAGGCCAGCAAGGCCGCGGACTTCCTCCTCGGGTTTCTTCCTGGTGACGACGCGCGGGTCTCAGCCGCAAACGGGCGCGAGGCCGCGTGATGCGCGTCCCTTGCGGTAGTGAGCAGGCCGTCATGCAAAGCCGGACTTGCGTGAATGCGCATCTCCGGCTCGGCGGCTCTGCGGCGTTCCAGAGGAAGAGGGCTGCGCCGCTCTTCGTGACGGGTTGGAAGCCGAGAGAGAGTCTTTCGGCGCCCGTCGCGGAGACCATTCCGATGGCACCTGCGGTTCAGAAGATCACCCTGTCGTCGTCACGCAACATCCCCTTCAACAAGCTTGTTCTGTCCCAGTCGAACGTCCGGCGCGTGAAGGCCGGCGTCTCGATCGACGAGCTCGCCGAGGACATCGCCCGGCGCACGCTCCTGCAAGGCCTCAACGTCCGACCGGTTCTCGACGCCGATGGCATAGAGACCGGCATGTTCGAAGTCCCGGCCGGCGGGCGGCGCTACCGGGCGCTCCAGCTTCTCGTCAAACAGAAGCGTCTCGCCAAGACCGCGCCGGTACCCTGTGTCGTGCGCGATCCCGGCGTCGACATCTCCGCGGAGGAGGACTCGTTGGCCGAGAACGTCCACCGCGCTCCGCTCCATCCTCTCGACCAGTTCCGCGCGTTTCAGGCATTGCGCCAGAAGGGCCAGTCCGAGGAAGAGATCGCCGCCGCCTTCTTCGTCGGCGTGAACGTGGTGAAGCAGCGGCTGCGTCTCGCAGCCGTATCGGAGAAGCTGCTCGACATCTATGCCGAAGACGGCATGTCGCTCGACCAGCTCATGGCCTTCACGGTGACGGCCGATCATGTGCGTCAAGAGCAGGTCTGGGAAACCCTTCAGCGCTCGTACAGCCAGGAGCCGTATCAGATCCGCCGCATGCTAACGGAGCGCACCGTGCGCGCCTCGGACAAGCGCGCCCTGTTCGTCGGCCTCGACGCCTATGAGCAGGCGGGCGGCATCGTCATGCGCGATCTTTTTCAGCAGGACGACGGCGGCTGGCTTGAGAACGTCGCTCTGCTCGACAGCCTGGTCGCCGAGAAGCTGAAGGCCGAGGCGGAGAAGATCGCCGCCGAAGGCTGGAAGTGGATCGAGGTGAATGTCGACTTCCCATTTGGCCACACCCATCGTCTGCGCGAGCTCGACGGGACGCCAACGGACCTCACGGTCGAGGAGCAGGCGACGATCGATGCCTTGCGTGCCGAGTACGCCAAACTCGAAGCCGAATACGAGAACGCCGACGAACTGCCCGACGAGGTTGACGCGCGCCTCGGCGAAATCGAAACGGCGCTCGCGGCCTTCGAGGATCGGCCGGTCAGCTACGACCCCGCCGAGGTCGCCCGCGCCGGCGTTTTCGTCTGCATCGACTCGGATGGCAACCTCTCAGTCGATAGGGGCTACGTACGCCCCGAGGACGAGCCCCCAGTCACCGTTGACACCGACGCCGGCCGAGAGAACGACGGCGATGCCGGTGAGCCATCGGCACCCGTTGTCCAGCGCGCCGTCATCACGATCGGCGGCGAAGCTCCTACGGAGGAGGATGAGGATGACACCGTCAAGCCACTGCCCGACCGGCTGGTGAGCGAGTTGACGGCGTACCGGACGCTGGCACTGCGAGAGGCCGTGGGGAACAACCCGCATGTCGCGATGACGGCGCTCCTCCACAAGCTCTGCCTCGACACCTTTCAGCACGCGGCATCTGGCAATTGCCTCGAAGCGTCGGTCCATCAGGTGTTCTTCTCGATCCAGCCGGCGGACCTGAAGGACAGCCCGCCCGCCAAGGCGGTCGCGGAACGGCACGAAGCCTGGAAGGCCGACCTGCCGAAGGATGAGGCCCAGCTCTGGGACTGGCTCGCGGTCCTCGACGACACCAGCCGCGCCGCACTGCTCGCGCACTGCGTCTCTTTCGGCGTCAATGCGCTCTACGAGAAGGGCGACCGCTATGGTGGCCCGGGCGTCTCCATCCATGGCGTCCAGCGCCGGCTCGTCCAGGCCGACCGGCTCGCGCGCGCTGTCGGACTGGACATGGTCGAAGCCGGATGGCGGCCGACGGTCGACAATTATCTCGGCCGTATCACCAAGCCTCGCATCCTCGAGGCGGTGCGCGAGGCCAAGGGCGAGCCGTCGGCGCAGCTCATCGATCATCTGAAGAAGGCGGAGATGGCGAAGGAAGCCGAACGGCTGCTCGAGGGCAGCGGCTGGCTCCCCGAACCGCTGCGCACGCAAGAGACCGAACCTGCCGACACAACGGACGGCAAGACCGCTGAGGAGACCGAAGCGCTGCCCGCCTTCCTCGCCGACGACGAGGAGAGCAACAGCGACGAAGAAGCCGACGAGCCGGCCGTGATCGCCGCCGAGTAACGCCCGGAGCGGGGCGGCGAAAACCGTCCCGCTCATCTCTCCATCCATCCCCAGCACGCCCGGCCTCCTGAGCTTGTCGAAAGGGCGCCGGGCGTCATCGTTTCAGGAGACCATCATGATCGACCCCTTCGACACGGCAGCCGACGCCGGCGCGTCACACGATTGGGAC
>CAWCHQ010000001.1:1577500-2916319 GCA_963795415.1 uncultured Pseudomonadota bacterium | reverse complement strand
TCGGGCCTTTGCAGCGCGAAACAAAATAGCCGGGCTTCGCCATCCTCCGCTGGCGCTCCGGCCCTTCGCTTCTCTCCGGGTGCAGGTCCGTTCCGCCCGCCGTCTGGTGATCGCCACGAAGGCCGCGATGGGCGCGGTCGATCCGGCAAAGGGCCTCACCATGACGACCGACCACGACGACACCGAATTCGAGCCGCCGCACAGCTCATCCCCGACCGATCACGTCCTCAACGAGCTTCAGCTCTATGGCTTCCGTCCCTTCCACGACGAGCCGGACCCGAGACCGCTTCCCGAAGGCGACACCGTCGCGGGTGCTGTCGCCGACATCTTCGACGCCCTGGTCTCGACTTTGAGCGACACGCGTCTCGAACCGGACCTCGAGGATTTGCTCTGGTCGACGGTCAACCTGTTCCAACGCGCCGTCGACCGCATCGGACGGGAGCTCGACGCCAACGAGCAGGCGCAGCAGAAGAGTCAACGCGAACAGAACGGCTCGGAGGTGCGTTCGGTCGAACTCGAGCGTCTCACGGCCGAGGGCATCACGCTGATCGAGCGCCGTAACAGCATGGAGCTCTTCCGCGATCAGGCCGCGGAACGCTTCGAAGTTCACACCGGATCGGCATGGCGCCCGCGCTCCGGATCGCTGGTCAACCATCGTACGCTGACGTCGGCAATGATCGACAGCCGCGACTTCCTCGCCGCCAAGCGTCGCGCCGAGACCGAGGTGTTGCTGCCGGCAGGACCGAAGATCGCCCTCACCGGCGGGATCGACTTCGACGACCATCGCCTAATCTGGGACCGCCTCGCGAAGCATCCCGACATGGTGCTGCTGCATGGCGGCTCGCCGAAGGGCGCCGAGCTGATCGCCGCCAAATGGGCGACCAATCGCAAGGTGCCGCAGGTCGCCTTCAAGCCCGACTGGACGAAGCACGCCAAGGCCGCGCCGTTCAAGCGCAACGACGCGATGCTGGAGGTGCTGCCGATCGGCGTCATGGTGTTCCCCGGCACCGGCATCCAGGGCAATCTCGCCGACAAGGCGAAAAAGCTCGGCATCCCCGTGTGGAAATTCGGCGAGGGCGGCGCGTGAGCGCCGCCGTTACCCCATGATGTTGCGCCCGTCAGCAAGGGCCGATGTCACCAGCGCGATCGGGCCCGGCTCCGAGTCGCGCTCGATCCGCGACACCGCGAAGTCACTCTCATCCGCACGCTTGGGCGCGCCACCGCGGCGGAGCCCGCCGGATGCCCACGGTCGCTGCAGGGACCGGCAAGGACGGTTTTACCCCTCCCATCACCGCCCACGTCTGGCTATACTTTGCGTTGCGCCGTGGTGGTGGTGGAAGGCGCAACCGTCACATATTTTGTCACGGAGGCTTCCACCATGCTTGTCATCGAACTCATCCTCAGCATGTTCGGGATCGGCCTTTTCTGCTGGCTGATCTTCACCCTTGCTGTCTACGCCTTGCCGTTCTTCGTCGGACTGACGGCCGGCATGGCAGCGTTTCACAGCGGCGCGGGCGTCATTGGCGCGTTGGTCGTCGGCATCGTCGCTGGCGCGCTCACACTCGGCATTGGACAGGTCGCCTTCGCGGTCGTTCGTCCCGTGGCCCTTCGTGCCGTCATCGCGGCAGCCTTCGCCGTCCCGGCGGCAATCGCCGGCTATCACGCGGTCCTCGGCCTGTCGCAGATCGGCGTGCCGTCGCTCGTCTGGCGCGAGGTCTTTGCCTGGATCGGCGCGATCGTCATCGGTGGCACGGCTTGGGCACGCATGACCGTCTTCGCGGAGCCCCTCCCGTTGCGATCCAGCGGGGCATCCCGGAACGATCCTCAGCCGGTTCTGACGGGCGCGACGCATCAGGGATAGGCCTCGCCCTCCTCGTTTGATCGGGTCGTGCGGGCGATCGGCAATAGCGGGATCGTGCGCTTGAATCGGTAGCTGGGCCCTCTTCGGACAACGCGCATCGCTTGGGCCGTCTCCGCGCATAACCCGGCCCGTCGATCGCAGTGCGGACGTCGTCATGCGGTGATGCCGCGGCGAGCGACCCCGCCTTTTCCTACGCTACGGTTTCTTTCTCCACGCCCGAGCTGTCCGGCATCTTGTGCGGGACAACCGACATCCGCCACGTCTTCTCCCGAGGATGCTGTTCAGCGCACGCGAGCACCTGGCCTCTTGATGGCCTGATCTGGCCGAAGACCGGCTGCGCCTCGATCGCCTGAGCCGCAACGCCGTCGGCTCGACTTTCTTCCCCTGGGCTTCGCCCATTCCTCGCGAGGCAAGAAAGTCTCACCGCCGCCATCCTCCGCTGCGCTCCGGCCCGCGAGCGGGTGCGTCGTCGATCGTCCCCGGCCTGTCGATCGCCATCGAGGCCGCGGTGGTCGCGGGCTCGAAAACAGCAAGGAGAAGTGACATGGCCAATATCGGTTCCTTCAAGAAGGTCGGCAGCAGCGAGTTCCAGGGCGAGATCGTCACCCTGAGCGTCCAGACCAAAGGCGTCCGCATCGTCCCCGAGAACAACCGCTCCAACGACAACGCTCCGAGCCACCGCGTCTACGTGGGCCGGGCCGAGATCGGAGCCGCCTGGTCGAAGCGCTCCGAAGAGGGCCGCGACTACCTCTCGCTCAAGCTCGACGATCCCTCCTTCAACGCCCCGATCTACGCGAACCTGTTCAACGATGAGGACGGCGAAGGCTACACCCTCATCTGGTCGCGCCCGCGCAAAAACAACGACTGAGGCCACACCGCAACGCCCCGTCCGGCTCCGCCGGGCGGGGCTTTCGCACCGCCCACCAGCTTTACCGTCCCATCTTGCATGAGATGACACCATGCTCAGAGCAAAACGAATCCTCGTCGCCGAGGACAATGATTGGATCGCAGCCGCACTCGTCCAGACGATTACCGACTATCGCGGCATCGCTCTTGGCCCTGCGCCGACGAACATCAGTGCTCTTGCACTGATCGACGAACATCCGGACGGCGCGATCCTCGACGCCAATCTTCTCGACGGCCCGATCACGCCGGTTGCCCGTGCTCTCTGCGACAGGTCCGTTCCGCTGGTGGTGTTTACGGGGCTGGGTCTTCCGCCCGAGCTGCAACAATCACACCCGGACATCCCGGTCATCTTCAAACCATCACCCTATGAGGCTGTCATTCGCGCCATCGCCGAGCGCATCCAGGGCAGCCCTTCTTCGACAACCCGCGTCGAAAACGTGCCCGGAACGGGTGTAATACCTCCGAAGTGCGTCGAGATCGGGCGCTGTCGGACGACCGAATCAGTCGGATCGAAGATCCTGCCAGAGCGACCCTGCCGGACACCAAAATAGGGGCCTCAGCATCGTTTAAGCACCCTAAAGCGACTATTATAGTCGTTTTTCTGGTGCGCGCAGATCGACTGTCGGAGGTGATCATGGATGATCACTGGCCGACAAGTTCGGGCGGCGCGAGCCTTGCTGAACTGGAAACAGGAAATGCTCGCGGAGAAAGCCCTGGTGGCATTGACCGCCCTCAAACGCCTGGAGTCCGAACGCGGTCTCCCGGTGCATGAGGGCACGCGCGACCAGGTCCGCCGAGCGCTGGAAGCTGTCGGCATCCTGTTCGTCGAGTCCGACCGCGGTCGCGGCGTTATGCTCCTGAACGAAGCGCCGGCCAGTTCGGTGCGGAGAGCGTCACGCGCTCGGGCTTGAACGCGGCTGCGCTCACAGGACATGAACACCGACCGACCTCGATGGATTCGCCCTCAATGCAAACTCCACCGCTCGACCCGCCCGTTGCTGACACGGCGCCAACGGACCGCGTCCTCGCCAGCTATGACGAGCAGCACCTCGTGACCTACCTGCGCCTATTGGACGCCGAGAAGGACGGCGCGGGCTGGCAGGAAGTCGCGAAGCTGGTACTGCATATCGATCCCGTCAGCGAGCCCGTCCGTGCCCGGCGCGCGTGGGAAACGCATTTGGCGCGAGCGCGTTGGATGACCGAGAACGGTTACCGCCACCTGCTGCGCGGCGGCGCACCGCACTGAACCTCCTCCTCCTTCGTTGCCGGACCGGCAACGCCCGTTGCAGCGCGCACCGGTAGCGATTCTGGTCCTTGTAAGCGAATCATCCATCCAACGCCGATGAGCGTGCTGGATGGAGGAAGAGAGTTTATGCCTCGTGCCGAGTGGCGTTCGCCGGCAGCCTATGACGACCTGCGTTCGCTCGATGCTCCCGGGTTCGCCTGGGAATTTCTCACCCGTAACCCCGACTTCGAGCGCGACTGTAAAACGCTCGAACAGATAGACGACCAGGACCCTCTCAGCGCCGACGAACTGGAGGGTTTCGCGCGGCGCTGGGGGGTACGATTTCGTAAGGCCCGAGCTTCGCGGCCACCCCGCTCTTTGGACGCCGGCGAGCCTGCCGAGCGTGATCCCGATAACCCCGCGTCCACCCGATCTCGTCAACCCGAACCTCAAACGTGAGGCCTGTTCGCTCGGCCCGGCCGTCGCGGAGGACGGAGCCGAACGCCTGATCGAACGGCGGGGCAGCTTGTTCCGGCTTCACATCCTCGAAGCACCCGGCGACGATGAAACGCCTTGCGTCGTCCTCCCGCTCGACCGGCTCTTCGAGATCCGCGTAGCGGCGGCGACGCGGCTGTGGCGCGGCTTGACCGGCCACCCGCCGGGGCGCGATCCGGCGGCGCTACCCGCCGCCCGCCGCGAGCGCCTGGTGCTCGCACTGCGCGCGCTCGACGGCCGGATCGAGAAGGCGAGCTACCGCGACATCGCCGAGGCGCTCTTCGGCGCCGGTCGCCTGCCGGAGCGCGGCTGGAAAACCTACGATCTTCGCGACCGGACCGTGCGGCTGGCGCGCCTGGGCCACGCGATGATGCAGGGCGGCTATCGCCGCCTGCTGCTCTATCCGTACCGCGGCCGGATCTGACCGCGCCGCGTTCGCTAGGGGTGGCGATCTCACCACCCAGCGACATCACCATCCCCCTCAGCGCAATCTCTCCGCCACCGTGATCCGCGACGGCCGCCGCCCTTCGGCGGCCCCTGACACGATCACGGAGATATCCCATGTCCACCAATCTCGCAGGCTTGCCGCAGCGCTACCTGCGCACGCCGGAGGCGGCGCGCTTCGTCGGCCTTTCCATCCGCACGCTCGAAAAGCACCGCATCTACGGCACGGGCCCGCGCTATTCGAAGCTCGGCGGCCGCGTCGTCTACCGCGTCGAGGACCTGCAGACTTGGGTCGATGCGGCGGCCAAGGAATCGACGTCCGATCCCGGCAAGGTGGTCGTGCTGCCGGCCAAGCGCCACACACCGGCCCAGCTCGAACAAGCCCGCCAGCCGCGCCGCTGACCTCCCCCATGTCGGCGCGCCATCGCACACGATCCGAACGCGAGCAGCTCGAATTGTTTCGGGCCCTGCCAGGCGATCTCGCGCCGCGCGACGCGCAAGACCTCATGGCCTATCCCTTCTTCAGCCTCGCCAAGACGCATCGCACAACACCGATCGACTACCGGATGAACGACATCGCCATCCGCGTCGAAGCCGTGCCCGAGCACGGCATGGCGACCATCTGGGACGCCGACGTGTTGATCTGGGCCGCCAGCCAGATCGTCGAGGCACGCGATGCCGGCCTGCGCACGTCGCGCTTGATGGCCGCCACCCCATACGAGATTCTGACGTTCATCGGCCGCGGCGTCAGCGCCCGCGACTATCACCGCCTGAAGGCCGCACTCGACCGGCTGCAATCCACCACGGTCGCCACATCGCTGCGCCAGACGAGTGAGCGGCGCATGCACCGTTTCTCCTGGATCAACGAGTGGACCGAACGCGCCGATCCGCATGGCCGCGCCGACGGCATCGATCTCATCGTGCCGGACTGGTTCTACCGCGCCGTCCTCGACGACGCACTCGTGCTCACCATCGACCGCGAATACTTCAAGCTGACCGGCGGCCGCGAGCTGCTCGTCTTCGCCCGCAGCCAGTTATCCACAGGGGCCTGTGGACAAGTTGTTGACGCCGTCGTGCCTTCAGGAACCCCGGTGCGCGTGCCATCGGGAACCGGAGGCGCGTGCCATCAGGAACCCGCATCGACATTTTCCGCTGGAAATTCCGGTGCTTGCGAGCCGCCTAACTTAGATTCTAACCAACAAGAATCTAACGAATTTGTTGTTGGCGACGCCTCTCGGTGGAAACCCGGGAGCAGCGCTCGATGATCGTCGCGCTGCTCAACCAGAAAGGCGGCGTCGGCAAGACGACGCTCGCCCTGCATCTCGCCGGACAATGGAGCCGGCAAGGAAAACGGATCACGCTCATCGACGCCGACCCGCAAGGCTCAGCGCTCGACTGGTCCGAGCAACGCGCGCGCCGGCGCTTAGACCGGCTGTTCGGCGTCATTGGCCTCGCGCGCGACACGCTGCATCGGGAAGCGCCCGAGCTCGCGGGTCATGCCGATCACGTCATCATCGACGGGCCGCCGCGCGTCGCCGCCTTGCTGCGCTCGGCGCTGCTCGCCGCTGACCTCGGTACTGGTCCCCGCCCAACCGTCGCCCTTCGACGGTTGGGCATCGGCCGAGATGCTGGCCCTGATTGCCGAAGCGCGTGTCTTTCGCCCCGAGCTCCGGGCCCGCTTCGTCCTCAACCGTTGTCCCACGCGCACAGTCATCGCGCGCGAGACGGCCCATAGCCTCGCCGACCATGATCCGCCGGCGCTTGCAGCACGGATCGGCCAGCGCGTCGTCTTCGCCGACGCGGCGCGCAACGGCCAGCTCGTTTTCGAGCACGACGATTGCAGCTCAGCCGCGTGCGAGATCGCGGCGCTGGCGGCCGAAGTCGAAAGGCTCGCGCCATGACCGTGCGCGGTCCCAACAGCGGTTTCGCCACGCGTCCGCGTAACGCGGAGAGCTGGATCAAGTCGCCCGATCCCGCCGCGTCCGGCGCGCCGGCCGCGGACCTCTACACGGCCCGGCTCACTGTCGACATCACGCCCGCCCTGCGGGGCCGGATCAAGATCGCCGCCTTCCAACGCGCAGTCACCGTCGCCGACATGCTGCGCGATCTGCTGGCGCGCGAATTTCCCGAGACTGATGGAGATCGTTCGTGATCGCCGATCCCAACGCCGGCCGTGCGCCACAGCCTGATGACGGACCGCTGCTGACGCAGGTCGAGCTGACCTGGCTTGAAGGGCGGATCGAGCACTGGATCCGCTTCGGCCACGACGCTGGCGAGACGATCCTCGATCGCCGGCGGCGCGTGCTCAGCTTCGCGCCGAACAGCGTCTTCGCATTCGTGCGCTGGGCCTCCAACGATTTCGGCACGATCGTCTCGCGCATCGACATCGTGCGCGCGATCGACCGCGGTGAACGCTATCAGACGCTGCCCTTCGTCCGCCCCGGCGGCGAGATTCTGCTGCGCATCAGCGGCTGGCCGAAAGTCGAGCGTGTCCTCCAGGCAATCGACGCGGTCGAGGCGCTCGGCATCGATCCAGCGGACGCCGCGCTCGATCACTGGCGCCATTTCCACAACCGCCTGATCGTCGGCCTGCCGTCGCGCCCCTACAGCCGCGAGCAGCATCGCGCCTGGCTGCTGCGCCGGAGGCTTGCGCCATGACGCGCTTCGGCTTCGTCATGACTACCTACGCCGCGACGCTCTTCGTCGCGCTGACGAGCGTGTTCCATCCCGCGCCGAAGCTGCTCTGGAACGCCAGCGCGAGCGTGCCGATCGGGCTCTACGCGGTACGGCGCGCCCTTCCGCTTTATGTCGGCGAACTCGTCGTCGCCACGCCACCCAAGCCCCTCGCGCAGTTCTTCGCGGCGCGTCGTTACCTGCCGCTCGGCGTGCCGCTGGTGAAGCACGTCCTCGCGCTTCCCGGCCAAACCGTCTGCCGCACCGGACGCGCCATCACCGTCGACGGCATCACCGTGGGCGAGGCACTCGAACACGACCACTTGGGCCGCGTTCTGCCCGACTGGCAGGGCTGCCGCGCGCTCGCGTCTGGCGACGTCTTTCTCATGAACACCGTGCCGCCGGACTCCCTCGACGGCCGGTATTTCGGACCCCTGCCACTCACAACCATCGTCGGCCGGGCCGATCCGATCTGGACGCGCGAGGAGAACTGACCATGCCTCGACCGTCCTCACAATCGGTGGCCGTTCAAATCTCCGGGGCTTGGGTCCGTTCCTTCTTCCCGGCCATCGCTGCGCATCCCGCTCGCCGTTCCGGCTCACATCACGCACGCCGCTTTCGCAGCCGTCTGCATGTCGTGGTCATGGTGGTGCTGTTCGCCGCGTGTGGCATCGCCAACGCGCAGCCTGTCGCCGCCGCGCAATCAACCGTGACGTCGAAGAGCGATCGGATTGAGCGTTTCGTCGCGGAAGCCGCACTGCGCTTCGGCATTCCGATATCCTGGATCACCGCTGTCATGCAGGCGGAAAGTCGCGGCGTCGTGCGCGCCGTCTCACCGAAAGGCGCGATGGGCCTGATGCAGATCATGCCCGACACCTGGTCCGGCTTGCGGTCGCGCTACGGCCTTGGCCCCAATCCCTTTGATCCGCACGACAACATTGTCGCGGGCGCAGCGTATCTTCGCGAGCTGCACGATCGCTACGGCACGGCCGGCTTCCTCGCGGCCTACAATGCCGGGCCTGGACGCTACGAAGATCATCTTACGAGCGGCCGTCCACTGCCGGCGGAGACGCAAGCCTACGTCGCCGCGCTCGCACCGTTGCTGCGCGAAGACGGATCGGCGCCGGGCAACGTCATCACCGCGATCATCCGGACCTGGACCAGTTCGCCGTTGTTTCCGGTGCGCGCGAACGACGTCTCAAGCACAGGCGCAATGTCATCCGGCGACCTCGGCAAACGTCGATCCGTGGCAAGGCCGACGACGGATTGGACGGACCTTGCGCCACAATCCCAAGGGCTGTTCGCCCCTCTGTCGGCGCGAGAGCCCAGGTTATGAGCTCCCTTCGGTCTCATGGGTGTCTGGCGGGCGATCGGACAGGTTTGGGTGTGGGCGCAGGGGAGCGGAGGCGACCAACCCATGGACGGCAAGATAAAAGCGCCGACCATTGTCGGGCGCATGTGGTTGGTTGGATTGCGTATTTCGGCCCATCGACACATCGGTCTTGCTGGCGTCTTTGCCTCAAAGATCAACGATTTCAACGGTCCAATCGCCATCACCGTGATCTGAGGCACGCGCAGCTATGACGGTGCGCGATGACGACCTGCGTATCCGACCTGGCCGCATCCGCCACGGCAACCAGAGCGCCAGGCGTCCCAAGACCTTCGTTGGAGAGGTAATGCGCGCCGCGAAGAAGGCCGGTCATCGCGGCAATGGCTTCGGACGGAGCGCAAGCTCCGCAGGGCACTCGACATTCGGGCGTGGCCGGCGGGCAGCCCTGTCTCTGTCGCCGCGGACCCGAAGCCGCCGCGTCGTCATCATGACAAGGATCGTGCGCCACAAGGGATCGAAATTCCGCTCGGCGCCGCTCTCGAAGCACGTCGCCTATCTCAAGCGCGAGGGCGTCACCCGCGACGGTGCCGACGCGAGGATGTTCGATGTCCGATCGGATGACGCAGACATCAGAGCGTTCGCGGAGCGGTGCGAAGAAGATCGGCACCATTTCCGGTTCACGATATCGCCCGAGGACGCGACGAGCATGGCCGATCTTCGCGCCTTTACTCGGGAGCTGATGGCCGACGCTGAGCGCGATCTTGGCACGAGGCTCGACTGGGTCGCTGTCGATCACTGGAACACGGACAATCCGCATATCCATGTGCTGGTGCGAGGCTGTGCAGACGACGGCACGGACCTCGTCATCAGCCGCGACTACATCAGTCGGGGCTTCCGTGATCGCGCCGCCGAGCGCGTCACGTTTGAGCTCGGCCCGCGAAGCGAGCAGGAGATCCGTACCGCCCTGGAGCGCGAGGTAGGTTCGGAGCGCTGGACGAGCCTCGACCGCCGATTGCGCGACATCTCCGACGAGTGCGGTGGCGTCCTCGATCTGAGATCCAGCCCCAACGCGGAGGATCCAGAGCTGCGCCGCGTCTTGCTGGGAAGGGCCGCCAAGCTCGAGCGACTCGGTTTGGCCGATCCGGTCGGCCCCGCCTGCTGGACGCTGAAGCCGGGACTCGATCAAACGCTGCGCCAGCTCGGCATTCGAGGCGACATCATCAAGACCATGCACCAGGCCATGAGCGCGGAAGGAAGTGAACCGGACGTCAGCACCTTCGCGCTACACGGAGAGGAACCGTCCGATCCGGTGCTGGGCCGGCTGGTCAAGCGAGGTCTCGACGACGAATTGAAGGGCACTGCCTACGCGATCGTCGCCGGCGTAGATGGCCGAGCCCATCACCTCAACTTCTCCGACCTCGAGATGACCGGCGATGCACCGCCCGGGGCGATCGTGGAGGCGCGGAGCTATGACGACGCGAACGGACGACGTCGACTGTCGCTCGCGACCCGTTCGGATCTCTCGATCGAAGCGCAGGTGACGGCGTCCGGCGCGACGTGGCTCGACCGCCAGCTCCTCGCGAAGGACCCGCCGCTCAGCGGTGGCGGATTCGGCGCCGAAGTCCGCGAGGCTATGGAGGCGCGCATCGATCATCTCGCCGAGGAAGGCCTCGCGCGGCGGCAGGGACAGCGCGCTGTCTTTGCGCGCGACCTGCTCGCCACCCTGCGTCGGCGAGAATTGGATGACGCGGCGGCGAAGCTCTCGACCGAGACAGGGCTCGCCTATCAGCCCGCGGCAGAAGGCGAGCACGTCTCGGGCGTCTATCGGCAGCGGGTGACGCTCGCCTCCGGCCGGTTCGCTATGATCGATGATGGGCTCGGCTTCCAGCTCGTGCCGTGGCGGCCAGCGCTGGAGAAGGAGCTCGGTCGTGAGGTACGCGGCCTAATGGCCCCAAGCGGGAACGTGGATTGGAATCTGGGCCGGAAACGGGGGCTGGGACTATGACGATCCCGCTGCGAACCGTCCGATTACCGCGCCACTGTGTCCAGCCGCTTGAGCCCTCGCACTCCGAGCTTGCGTCGGCTTTCCGCGAAGCGGCTGATCTGGTCTCGCCATGAACCCGACCAAGATTCTTTGGGTCCAGATTCTTCTCGTCTGCGCTTCCGTGCTCGCCTTCATGTGGGCGGCGACGGAGTGGACCGCTTGGCAACTCGCCTTCCAACCCCAGCTCGGGCGCCCCTGGTTCACCTTGTTCGGGTGGCCGATATACCAGCCGCCCGCGTTCTTCTGGTGGTGGTTCGTCTACGATGCCTATGCCCATGAGATCTTCGTCACGGGAGGTTTCATCGCGGGCGCCGGAGGGCTAGCTGCGTTCGTCGTGGCTGTCGCCATGTCGGTTTGGCGGGCGCGCGAAGTGAAGAAGGTGACGACCTATGGGTCCGCGCGCTGGGCCGAGACGCGCGAGATCAAGCGCGCGGGCCTGCTGCATCCCGACGGCGTTCTGCTCGGTCGCTGGCGCGGCGCCTATCTCCGCCACCACGGCCCGGAACATGTGCTGTGCTTCGCGCCGACGCGATCCGGCAAGGGCGTCGGCCTAGTCGTGCCGACGCTCCTGACCTGGCCGGGCTCGGCGATTGTCCACGACATCAAGGGCGAGAACTGGGGGCTGACCGCCGGCTGGCGAGCGCGGTTCGGCCGCGTACTGCTCTTCGATCCGACCAACACGCAAAGCACCGCCTACAATCCCCTGCTCGAGGTCCGTCGGGGAGAATGGGAGGTGCGCGACGTGCAGAACATCGCCGACGTGCTCGTCGACCCCGAAGGTGCGCTGGAGAAGAGGAACCACTGGGAAAAGACGAGCCATTCACTACTCGTCGGCACCATCCTGCACGTGCTCTACGCCGAGGCGGACAAGACGCTCGCGGGCGTCGCCAACTTTCTCTCCGATCCGAAGCGCCCGACCGAGACGACGTTGCGGGCAATGATGACGACACCGCATCTGGGGACGAAGGGGGTTCATCCCGTCGTCGCGAGTGCCGCGCGCGAGCTCCTGAACAAGAGCGAGAATGAACGTTCCGGCGTCTTGTCGACCGCCATGTCCTTCCTCGGTCTCTATCGCGATCCGGTTGTCGCGACGGTCACCCGGCGCTGCGACTGGCGCATCCGTGATCTGGTCGAAGCCGAGCGCCCAGTGACGCTCTATCTCGTCGTCCCGCCATCCGACATCAGTAGGACCAAGCCTCTTGTGCGCCTGATCCTCAATCAGATCGGTCGCCGCCTCACCGAGGAACTGGAATTGAAGCGCCGCCGGCATCGGCTGCTGCTGATGCTCGATGAGTTTCCGGCGCTCGGCCGTCTCGACTTCTTCGAGAGCGCGCTAGCCTTCATGGCCGGTTACGGTCTGAAGAGTTTCCTGATCGCGCAGTCTCTGAACCAGATCGAGAAGGCCTACGGCCAAAACAACTCCATCCTGGACAATTGCCATGTGCGCGTGAGCTTCGCGACGAATGACGAACGCACTGCCAAGCGTGTTTCAGACGCGCTCGGCATGGCGACTGAACTGCGAGCGATGAAGAACTACGCCGGCAGCCGGTTGAGCCCGTGGCTCGGTCACTTGATGATTTCCCGACAGGAGACGGCGCGGCCGCTCCTGACCCCGGGCGAGGTGATGCAGCTTCCGCCTGACGACGAGCTGGTCCTCGTATCCGGCTGCGCTCCCATCCGGGCGACGAAGGCACGATATTTCGAGGACCAGGAACTGCAGGCGCGTATTCTTCGGCCGTCGACGTTGACCAGACCGACATTGCCACCGATCGAGGCAGATCCTTTGGTCTCGCGTGAAGGCGATTGGGCGGGGCAGGTCGTCGAGGCGCCATCCGACTCCTCCACTGAGGACCCCGCCAATGCCGGCATTCGGCGCGAACCCGAGTTGCCGGAACACGAGGAAATCGTGCCAGAGCCGAAGAAGCCGGTTCACGAGTTCGACACTATGGATGACGAACCGGACGACGAGGTTCAGCGCCAGCGCATCATGCAGCGCACGTTCGGAACGGTCGCACGTCAAGTGTCGCTCGACCCCCGGCGATGACATGCAGATGTAACGCCGATGAGGACGAAACACACATTTCGCCTGCCGCCCGATCTCGCGACGAAGCTCGCGGACTATGCAGCCCGCAAACGTGTGCCGCAGGCCTTGATCGTGGAGGCGGCGCTTGCCTCACATCTGACGCCCGACGGTGCCGACCGCCTGGAAGCGGCCCTGGCGCGCCGGCTTGATCGCATGACGCGGCAGATGGAGCTCATCGAGCGGCACGTCACGATCTCGAATGAGGCGTTGGCGGTGTTCGTGCGCTTCTGGTTGACCAGTACGCCGGCCCTACCGGACACAGCTCTCGCCGCAGCTCAAACCAAAGGTCGCGAGCGTTATGAGGGGTTTGTCGAAGCGCTAGGCCGGCGCCTCGCTAGGGGTCGTAGACTTGCCGACGAGGTGAGCGTGGATGTGGCAGCCGATGTCGTAGACACGGCATTGTAGCTGCCCTCCTCCCACCTACAGAGGCGAATAGAGATGTCAAAGAAACCAAGCCGCGTACGCGTCTTGATGATGCCATACCAGAACGATGACAGGGATCCGGTCGGATATTCTGGCCCGGCGACGGTTCTGACCGGCCTTCCTCGGACGATCAGGCGGCATGAACTTCGGCTAACGTGCCGCTGGCCGACAGCACCATTTACGAGATGGAGAAGCGCGGCGAATTCCCGCGCCGTTTCAATCTTACGCCACGATGTGTCGTGTGGGATCTGGAAGAGATCGAGGCGTGGCTGCAGCAAACGTCGCCAAACCTGCCTGGAAGGGCGAGCCAAGATTGCGCCTGGCCCGAATGTTCACCAGCGCAAGACCCGACCGGTCAGAGCGGTGACCGATTAGGTGACCCGAGATAAAGCTATCGCGTCGTTTACGGCGCGATAGCAGTCTCATACTCCTAGCGGCCGATGCTGACCTTCAGCAGCCCCTAAAGCAGACAGGCTGGATTCTATCCTGAGCGGTCGGTTAACGGGCCAGCCCGCACGTAGCCCGCAATCCCTTTCGTCTGTCTTTCTATCCCAGAGCCCTCCTGCCTCATTTCTGTTGTTGCGGAGTCCCATTTCCCGCTCTTTCTAATCAACCCCGCTGACATCCGCCGCTGAGTTGAGGCGCTTTGCGGGGCTCATGTGACGACAATCTCCCTCCGGTCTGAAGTCTTCGCCCGCGGTGCGCGCATGCTGCGCACCGCGCTCGGCCCGACGATCTCTGCTTATCTCGAAGACCCCAGCATCGTCGAAGTGATGCTCAATCCCGACGGTCGCTTGTGGATCGATCGGTTGTCGGGCGGCCTCGAAGATACCGCCTGTCGCGTCACGCCCGCAGACGCCGAGCGCATCGTGCGCCTCGTTGCGCATCATGTCGGTGTCGAGGTCCATGCGGGTAGTCCACGCGTCTCGGCCGAACTGCCAGAAAGTGGGGAGCGCTTCGAGGGCTTGGTGCCGCCGGTGGTGGCCGCGCCGTGCTTTGCCATTCGCCGTCCCGCCGTCGCTGTCTTCACCCTCGACGACTATGTGCGCTCCGGCATCATATCGGCGACGCAGGCTGAACTTCTGCGCATCGCCGTGCGCGACCGCAAGAATGTGCTCGTCGCCGGCGGCACCTCCACCGGCAAGACCACACTGGTCAACGCGCTGCTCGCCGAGGTCGCTAAGACCGGCGACCGCGTCGTGCTGATCGAGGATACGCGCGAGCTGCAATGCGCAGCGCCGAACCTGGTCGCGCTTCGCACAAAGGACGGCGCCGCCTCGCTCTCCGACCTCGTCCGTTCGTCGCTGCGGCTTCGGCCCGATCGTATTCCCATTGGCGAGGTGCGCGGGGCGGAAGCCCTCGACCTGCTGAAGGCGTGGGGAACGGGCCATCCCGGCGGTGTCGGGACGCTTCATGCGGGTTCGGCAATCGGCGCTCTGCGCCGCCTCGAACAGCTCATCCAGGAAGCTGTGATCACGGTCCCGCGCGCGCTGATCGCCGAGACCATCGACCTCATCGCGGTCCTCGCCGGCCGCGGCTCTGCCCGTCGGCTCGCCGAGCTCGCGGCGGTGAAGGGCCTTTCGCCCACCGGCGATTACGTCCTCACCCCCGCAGGAGAACCGTGATGCTGCCCAACCGTACTCGCCGTGCGCTCGCCACGGCTTCGACCTTCGCCTTCGTCGCGCTCGTTACCGCGCCGGCTTACGCCGCTGGCTCCAACATGCCGTGGGAACAGCCCCTCACGCAGATCCTGGATTCGATCCAGGGTCCGGTCGCGAAGGTCATCTCGGTGATCATCATCATCGCCACCGGTCTGACGCTGGCGTTCGGCGAAACCTCCGGCGGCTTCCGCCGGCTGATCCAGATCGTTTTCGGTCTCTCGATCGCGTTCGCCGCGTCGAGCTTCTTCCTGACCTTCTTTCAATTCGGGGGCGGAGCGCTGGTGTGATGGAGCAGGATGCGCCTATCGCCGGCTTCTACGCGCCTGTCCATCGCGCGCTGACAGAACCGATCCTGCTCGGCGGCGCGCCGCGCGCGGTCGCAATCGTCAACGGCACGCTCGCCGCCGCGATCGGTCTTGGCCTCCGCCTCTGGATGGTTGGGGGCGCGATTTGGCTGCTCGGCCATCTCGCCGCCGTCTGGGCCGCCAAGCGCGATCCCGCCTTTGTAGACGTTGTGCGGCGGCATCTCCGTTATCCGCAGCATCTGGTCGCATGAGGTTCGCTCGATGATGAACCTCGCCGAGTATCGCCGCCGCTCGCAAAGCCTCGCCGATTTCCTGCCATGGGCGGCGTTCGTCGAACGGGGCGTCATCCTCAACAAGGACGGCTCCTTCCAGCGCACCGCGCGCTTTCGCGGCCCGGATCTCGATTCCGCCACGCCCGCCGAGCTCGTCGCCATCACGTCACGACTTAATAACGCGCTTCGGCGCTTGGGTTCAGGCTGGGCCGTCTTCATCGAGGCGCAGCGCGTTCCCGCCCACCGCTATCCGGTCGGTGAATTCCCCGATCCCGTCTCGGCGTTGGTCGACGCAGAGCGGCGCGCGCAGTTCGAGGAGGAAGGCGCGCATTTCGAGAGCCGCTATTTCCTGACGTTGTTGTGGCTGCCGCCGGCGGACGATGCCGCGCGCGCCGAGGCCTGGCTCTACGAAAACCGCGCGGCGGGCGCCGCCGATTGGCGCGCCGCGCTCGAAGGCTTCATCGATCGCACCGACCGCGTGCTCGCGCTGATCGAAGGCTTCATGCCCGAAGCCGAGTGGCTCGATGACGGCGAGACACTGACTACCTGCATTCCTGCGTTTCGACGCGTCGCCAGCGTGTGCGCGTGCCCGAGACGCCGATGTATCTCGACGCCATCCTGGTCGACGAGGACCTCACCGCCGGCCTCGAACCGCGCCTTGGGCCAGCCCATCTTCGAACGCTGACGGTTATGGGCTTCCCGTCGCAGACCTGGCCGGGGCTGCTCGACGATTTGAACCGGCTCGCCTTTCCGTACCGTTGGGCGACACGTGCCGTCTGCCTCGACAAGACCGACGCGACGAAGCTGCTCGCGAAGATCCGCCGCCAATGGTTCGCCAAGCGCAAGAGCATCATGGCGATCCTCAAGGAGGTGATGACCAACGAGGCGTCGGTGTTGATGGATTCCGACGCCGCCAACAAGGCGCTCGACGCCGACGCCGCGTTGCAGGAGCTCGGCACCGATCTCGTCGGTGAAGCCTATGTCACCGCCACCGTCTCGGTCTGGAGCGAAGACTCCCGGGTCGCCGACGAGCGCCTGCGCCTGGTCGAGAAGACCATTCAGGGCCGCGATTTCACCTGCATGCGCGAGGGCGTCAACGCCATCGAGGCGTGGCTGGGTTCGGTGCCGGGTCACGTCTACGCCAATGTTCGTCAGCCGCCCGTCTCGACCCTCAATCTCGCGCACATGATGCCGTTCTCAGCGGTCTGGGCCGGGCCGGAACGGGATGAGCATTTCCAGGCGCCGCCGCTCTTCTTCGCGCGGACCGAAGGATCCACGCCGTTCCGCTTTTCGCTCCATGTCGGCGATGTCGGTCACACGCTGATCGTCGGACCGACCGGCGCCGGCAAGAGCGTACTGCTGGCGCTCATGGCGCTGCAGTTCCCGCGCTATGCGGGCGCGCAGGTTTTCGCCTTCGATTTCGGCGGATCGATCCGCGCCGCGGCGCTCGCGATGGGCGGCGATTGGCACGACCTCGGCGGGGCGCTCGCGAACGACGTGAACGCGCCCGTCGCCCTTCAGCCGCTGGCGCGCGTCGACGACGCCGGCGAGCGCGCCTGGGCGGCGGAATGGGTCGCGACATTGCTCGCGCGGGAATCCGTCACCGTGACACCCGAGCTCAAGGAGCATCTGTGGTCAGCGCTCATCTCGCTCGCCTCTGCGCCGCTCGCGGAGCGGACCATGACCGGGCTGTCGGTTCTGTTGCAGTCCAATGCGCTGAAGCAGGCGCTCCAGCCCTACACACTCTCGGGACCGTGGGGGCGATTGCTCGATGCGGAGACCGAACGCCTCGGCGAGGCGGACGTCCAAGCCTTCGAGACGGAGGGCCTGATCGGCGCTGGCGCGGCGCCTGCGGTGCTGTCCTATCTGTTTCATCGCATCGAGGATCGCTTCGACGGACGCCCGACGCTGCTCATCGTGGACGAGGGCTGGCTCGCGCTCGACGATCCCGGCTTCGCGGCTCAGCTTCGCGAGTGGCTGAAGACGCTGCGGAAGAAGAACGCGTCCGTCATCTTCGCCACGCAATCGCTCGCCGATATCGATAACAGCGCCATCGCGCCGGCGATCATCGAGAGCTGCCCGACGCGGATCCTTCTGCCGAATGAGCGCGCGCTCGAACCGCAGATCGCCGCGATCTATCGGCGTTTCGGTCTCAACGACCGGCAGATCGAGATCCTGAGTTCGGGCGACGCCGAAGCGCGAATATTACTGCCAATCGCGGCGCGGCAATCGCCTGTTCGAGCTTGGCCTGTCCGAAGTCGCGCTCGCCTTCACCGCCGCATCGTCGAAGACCGACCAAGCTATCATCGAAGAGATCCTTACCGCTCACGGTCGTAACGGCTTTGCTGCCGCCTGGCTGCGCCGGAGGGACCTCGATTGGGCGGCCGACATGCTCACCCGGAACGAGGAGGCCCGGCCATGATTTTCGACGGCCTGCGAGCCCTGCTTCTGGCAGGCGCCGCAGCTCTCTGCATCGACAGCGCGACTGTCCCTGCACAGGCGCAATGGATCGTGTTCGATCCGACCAACTTCGGGCAAAACGTGCTGACCGCCGCGCGTGAGCTCCAGCAGGTCAACAATGAAATCCAGATGCTGGAGAACCAGGCGACATCGCTGATCAACCAGGCGCGCAACTTGGCAAGCCTGCCGTACTCCTCTCTGGCGCAGCTCGAGCAGTCAATTACCCAAACTCAGCAGCTTCTGGCGCAGGCACAGCGCATCGCCTACAGCGTCGGCACGATCGACCAGGCGTTCACGCAGCAATATCCGCTGGCCTATTCGAACGGAACATCCTCGCAGCAACTTCTCGCCGACGCGCAATCGCGATGGGAGAACGCCCGCGCCGGATTCCAAGACACGATGCGTGTGCAGGCCGGCGTCGTGCAGAACCTCAATTCGACGCGCACCCAGATCGACGCACTGGTAACGGCCAGCCAAGGCGCCACCGGCGCGCTCCAAGCCGCGCAATCCGGCAACCAGCTCGTCGCCATCCAGACCAAGCAGCTCGCGGACCTGACCGCCGTCATGGCCTCGATCGCGCGCGCCCAAAGCCTCGACGCTGCTCGAACGCTCGAAACCCAGGCTCAGGCGCAAGCGCAGATGCAGAACTTCCTCAACTACGGCGCGGGCTATCAATCCGGCAACGCACAGATGTTCCACTGATGCGCGGCCGTCCCCTCAATTTTCCCGCCATTGCGCGCGCCATCGGCTTCACCCTTGTCGCGGTCGCCATCGTCGCCGCCACGCTGCACTTCCGCGAAGCTCCATCCCGCCTGCCTGTCCACACTCCAAGTCCTGCGGCAACAATCGATCCACTTTCTGACGAACTGAAGCGATGCCAGGTGTTTGCCGCGCAGGCGAAGGATGATGCGGCTTGCGAAGCTGCCTGGGCCGAAAGCCGCCGCCGCTTCTTCACCTATCAGCCGCCGTCGAACGCGACGACCCCGTCTGTAGCGCCAACGAAATCTCCCGACAGGTAGGCGTCATGGGCGGCACGGGCGTCATCGACAATTTCCTGGGGACGTTCACCCAATACATCGATTCCGGCTTCGGCCTGGTGCGAGGCGATGTGCGCTGGCTCGCCGGCGTGCTCACCGCCGTCGACATCACGCTCGCTGGTCTGTTCTGGGCGATGGCGCCCGACGAGGACGTGCTCGCCCGCCTGGTCCGCAAGACGCTCTATATCGGCGTCTTCGCCTTCATCATCGGCAACTACAACAACCTCGCGCAGATCATCTACAACAGCTTCGCCGGACTCGGCATTGAGGCCGGCGGCGGCACGCTGAGCGTCGCGCAGCTTCTTCAGCCGGGGAAGATTGCGGAGGTCGGCATCGACGCCGGCAAGCCGATCCTCACCGCCATCTCCGGGATGATGGGCTTCGTGAGCGTCTTCGCGAACCTCGTGCAGATCATCATCCTGCTCGCCGCCTGGATGATCGTCGTCATCAGCTTCTTCGTCATGGCAATCCAACTCTTCGTCAGCCTGATCGAGTTCAAGCTGACGACGCTCGCGGGCTTCGTTCTCGTCCCCTTCGGCCTCTTCGGCCGCACCGCGTTTCTGGCCGAGCGCGTGCTCGGCAACGTGGTCTCGTCCGGCATCAAGATCCTGGTGCTCGCCGTCATCATCGGCATCGGCTCGACGATCTTCAATCAGTTCACCAGCGGCTTCAACAATCCGCCGACGATCTCCGACGCGCTGACGCTCATCCTGGCGGCGCTCTCGCTGCTCGGCCTCACGATCTTCGGTCCTGCCATCGCCAACGGTCTGATCGCCGGTGGGCCGCAGCTCGGCGCCGGTGCCGCGGTCGGAACGGGCCTCGCGGTCGCGGGGATCGGCGCGGCCGGCATTGCGGCCACCGCCGGTAGCCTTGGCGCCGCAGGCGGCGCAATTGCAAGCACGGCGCGTGCGGGCGCGTCCGTCGCGGGCGGCGCGACGGCCGCCTATCGGTACGGGTGGTGCCGCCGGCGTCGCGCAGGCAGCAGGATCTGCGGCAATCAGCCCGCTCCGCCGCGTGGCAACCAGCCTGAAAGGGAGCTTCGCAGCCGGCGAACGCGCTGTGATGCGCGCGAGCGGGTCGGCCGGCGGAGGTGGCGCGGGATCGCCCGCGGTTTCGGACAGCCCACCGGCTTGGGCCCAGCGCATGAAGCGCAGCCAGACCATCAACCGCGGCGTGACGGCCGCCGACCACGCCATCCGCGCCGGCGACCGGCCGAGCGGCGGCAGCCAGGTCGATCTTTCCGAGGGGGAGTGATCCATGTTCCGACGATCGACCGTCCGTTATGGGAAGACGCCTGAGCCGGAAACACCGTACCAAAGAGCCGGCCAACTCTGGGATGAGCGCATCGGGTCCGCGCGCGTTCAGGCGAAGAACTGGCGTCTGGCATTCTTCGGCGCGCTGATGTTGAGCGGCTGCCTGGCGGGCGGTCTCGTCTGGCAGTCCGCACGCGGGACGATCACGCCGTGGGTGGTGCAGGTCGACAAGCTCGGCCAGGCGCAAGCGGTCGCGCCGGCGGTTGCCGACTATCAGCCGACCGACCCGCAGATCGCCTGGCATCTCGCCCGCTTCATCGAAGAGGTGCGCAGCATTCCAGCCGACCCTGTGGTCCTCCGGCAAAACTGGCTCGATGCGTACAACTACGTCACCGACAAAGGCGCGCTCGCGCTGAACGATTACGCGCGGACCAACGATCCCTTCTCGAAGATCGGGAAGATGCAAGTGTCGGTCGAGGTGGCGAGCGTGATCCGCGCCTCCGACAACAGCTTCCGCGTCGAGTGGGTGGAGCGCCGCTATGTCGACGACGCGCTCGCCGCCACCGAACGGTGGAGTGCCATCCTCACCATCGTGGTGCAGACGCCGACCGACGCCGATCGGCTGAAGAAGAACCCGCTCGGCGTCTACGTCCATGCCCTCAACTGGTCAAAGGAGCTCGGCTGATGCGCATTGCCTCGCTTGCAACCTTGTTGCTCGCCTCTGTTTCGCTCGGCGCCTGCGCTACCGCCTATAAACCGCCCGAGATCAGCTACGACGACACGCCGAAGCCGGCGGTGCTTCAGTCTGACCCGCCAAGGCCCGTGCAGATCGTAGAGCTGCCGAAGCCGCTTCCCCTGCCGGGACAGCTCAAGCCGCTTCCGTCAGGGCGGTCGGCGCCGCCGGAAGCCGCCGATCCGCACGTGCGCGTCGACCGCGCGAATGGCGCCGCGCGCGTTCAGCCGACGCGAGCCGGCTATCTCAACGCCATCCAGGTCTATCCCTTTTCGGACGGGGCGCTTTATCAGGTCTATGCCGCGCCTGGCGAAATCACGGACATCGCGCTCGAGGCGGGCGAGCAGCTCGTCGGCTCCGGCCCGGTCGCGGCGGGCGATACCGTGCGGTGGATCATCGGCGACACCGAGAGCGGCGCCGGGCCGGCGAAACGCATCCACATTCTGGTGAAGCCCACGCGTCCTGACCTCGTCACCAATCTCGTCATCAACACAGATCGGCGCACCTATCACCTCGAGCTGCACTCCGACGCGAAGACCTACATGGCGTCGGTCTCCTGGGCCTACGCACAGGACCAGCTCATCGCGCTGCGCCAGCAGAATGCCGCGGCCGACGCCGCAACGGCGATCGCCACTGGCGTCGACATCAACGCACTAAACTTCCGCTATCGCATCGAGGGCGACAACCCAGCTTGGCAGCCCCTGCGCGCCTTCGACGATGGCCGGCAGGTGTTCATCGAATTCCCGAGCGGCATCAGCCAGGGCGAGTTGCCGCCGCTTTGGATCATTGGCGCCGAAGGCGACGGCCAGCTCGTCAATTACCGCGTCAAGGGTAACCACATGATCGTCGATCGGCTGTTCGCCGCGGCCGAACTCAAGCTCGGCGGCGAGCACCAGCAGGTCGTGCGCATCGTCCGCACCGACGGGAGGCCGCGGTGACGGATGCTCTCCGCGAAGAAGGCGGATCGAATGAAAGCAGTCGGCCGCCCGAGGAGATGCGGCTGCGATCGAGCCGTCCACCGGTCACCCGTCTATCCCGCCGAGTGCTACTCGGCTTGGGCACGGCGGCGGCGATCGGCATTGGCGGCGCGCTGTTTTTCGCCCTAAAGCCGCAGCATCAGACCACGGGCTCCGAACTCTACAACACCAACAATCGCAACACGCCCGATGGCCTCGCGAATCTCCCGCGAGATTACACCGGGCTCCCCAAGCCGGTGCCCCAGCTGGGACCGCCCCTTCCCGGTGATCTCGGCAAGCCGATCCTCAATAGCGGAACCCCAGCCCCCGGTATGCCGACCGGCACCGAACCGGAACAGCAGCGGATCGCGCAAGAACAAGAGGCGGCGCGTACCAGTCGTCTCTTCACGACAACAAACGTCCGCCAAACGGCGGAAACAGCGCCGGCACCAAACCAAGCTGGCGCGACGCCCGCCGTCGCGACGGGGGTTGCAAGCGACCTGACCTCCCAGGATCACAAGCTCGCATTTCCCAACGGAGCCATCGACCGCCGCACCACAAGTCCGGACCGCGTCCAGCCCGCGGCGAGCAAATACATTCTGCAGGCGGGTGCGGTGATCCCTGCCACATTGATCACCGGCTTGCGCTCCGACTTGCCCGGCCAGGTCACGGCGCAAGTGACGGAAGACGTCTACGACAGCCCAACGGGAAAGATCCTGCTGATCCCCCAGGGCGCGCGCCTAGTCGGCCAATACGATGCGCAGATCGCCTTTGGGCAGACACGTGCGCTCCTCGTGTGGAATTGCCTGATCATGCCGAACGGCCGCTCGATCGTTCTGGAGCGCCAGCCCGGCGCCGACCCCGAAGGCTATGCAGGCCTCGAGGACGAGGTCGACAACCATTGGGGCGCGCTGTTCAAGGCGGCAATCCTCTCCACGCTGCTCAGTGTCGGATCGGAGGCCGGCATGAGTGGCAACAACAATGGCTCGCTCGCCGAGGCTATTCAGCAAGGCATGTCGCAAAGCGCCAACCAGACCGGCCAGCAGGTGGTCAGCCGATCGCTCAACATCCAGCCGACCATCACCATCCGGCCAGGTTTTCCGGTGCGCGTGATAGTCACGCACGACCTCGTTTTCGAACCCTACCGCGCATGAGGCAATGATCATGGCAAAGCTGAAGCTCGGCACGATCCCGGACGACAAGCCTGTCAAGCTGACCGTCGAACTTCCGGCGGCCATTCACCGTGATCTGGTCGCTTACGGAAATGCGCTTGGCCGCGAAACTGGCCAGGGCGCCGTCGAGCCCGCGAAGCTGATCGGTCCCATGCTGGCGCGTTTCATGACGACGGATCGCGTCTTTGCGAAATTGCGGCGCGCCGACGCCATGCCACACCGCGCTCTCCCCGAAAAATCCAGCTCAGAAAAGCCGACGTGAGAGTGCTTCATTGCGCATAAAGACGACGAACCTACCAGGGGCCGCATTTTCTATCTCGAAGCACCAAACCAGCTTGCACCCCACCCAAGCATTCTTCCCGCGGATCAGTCGGTAGACTACACGCAGGGACACCATCTGGCTTTGCTTGGAATGGCGAGCGTGATCCAAGAACCGGCTGCGACCCGCGCGAACACGCGTTGTATGCTTCCGGCCCAGTATGAAGATGGCCTCCAAATCTCATTTACCAAAGATTATATTCGCGCCGAAAACCTGTGATCCCGATTCGAGACGAGCTACGTTTGCCAACCCAGGCTTGAGGACGTACAACCGACACGAGATGCCCCCCCTCGTTAGTGGGGCACATTGTGATCGGCCGCCCATGACCGATCGACCCAAGGGGGGGCCGCAACATAATGGAAAGTAGGCTCAACTACAGTCTGCGGCGGAACGGGTACAGCAGCAGATGCCGATAGCCGCCGTGCATCATGTCAGTGCCGTAGCGTGCGAGCCGGATCGTGCGGTCGCGCAGATCGTGGGTCTTCCAAGCCTGCCGAGCCATTCGGTCCGCACCGAACACCGCCTCAGCAATATCGCGATAGCTCGCGTTTTGGAGTCGTCCATCCAGAACTCGGAGTGCCAGCGCAAGCCGGGCGCGTCGGGAAGCGGTAAACGCAGCAGGGTCAGGACCCGGGTCCCGCCTGGTCAGCGCCCGCGACAACCGCAGCAAAGCGGCCACGCGGACCTCGACGACCACATCGAGTGGAATCGTGACGGCCTTCCCGGCCGGCGGACGCTCGGTTCCCACGTCATGGACCCGGAACACGTGGTTCGAGCCCTCGACTAGCCGGTCCGGGCCGGATTCGGCCGCAATCGGACCAAGATCAGCCCAGTCGAGGGCGCCACCTCGTGCGGCAAGTTCGTCGGGCAAGTCGATTAGGGTTAACACCGAGGGGAGAGCTGCTGGCGTCCAGAGCGGTTTGGTGCGCTCAGCGTCAATCATCAACGCCGGATCGAAATCGTAACCCCCATCGACGTGCAAAATCCTCTGCGTCGACTTCCGAAAGCCATCCGAGCGCCGCATAGCAGGCAAGCTTACGGTGCTCGGTGCGAAACTCAGGGTTGCGGCTCAGGAACTGCCAAGCGAAGCCGGGCGCATTTAGCTGCAACAATTCCTTGTATGCATTCGAGGAACGCCAATCCCGCTCAGACATTGCGGCCTCCGAACACCCGCCATGGTAAGCGAGGAATGTGGAAAAATCGCGCTATGCTGGCGTCGGTTACTATCAAGTGCCGCAAGTCTTCTGGCTGATTCTGCAGGCAACCTGCCGTTTCAGGGCGCCCAAGCGCCCGCTAGCATTTGACCAGCACCTATTTCGAATGGCGCCGCCGTTCCGCGAAGGCGATAAGCGCCGCCACGGCTATTCCGTGATCGCCGCCCTGATTTTATTCAGATCGTGATCGCTTGGTGGTAACCCGGACTGACTGCCGCTCGTCTATGACGTGCTTGCGGGCAACAGCTCGGACAAGACGACGATGCGTGGTTATTCCGCGCTCGATCAGATCACGAACAGGCCCCGTCCAACTGGTTGCTGCATAATCTGCAGGACGCAGCCAGCGCCGGCCGGCTCAGTTATCCGCTCGGGGCCGAACGGCCGCCGACGCGATCTGGATGAAAGTGGTGACGTCGCTCGTTGGAAGTTCATCGTCGCGATAAGCGCCCGCGATGTGCATTGGCTGCGCCAAGAGCGGTACCAAAGTCACGCCTGGTATGACATAGCCGGCCAGAGAGGCCGGCAGCAGCGCGGCACCCATCCCGGATTGAACGAACGTGATCGCCGTTGCCCGCGACAGCACCTGATAACGAGGCGGTCGTGTCGTGCTGGCATGTCGAAGCGCATCGAGCGCCTGCAAATGGCAGCCCGGCCCAAGATCAGGATGCGTGAGCACGAGATCGATCCAGGACAGCTGCTCCGGCGTAACCTGCGGTGAACTGCTCAGAGGAAGGCCTGCCGGAAGTGCAACCAGCCAGGCCTCGTCCCAAAGCGGCTTCACTGTGATGCCTGGCTTCGAGATGGGCGGGAGTAAAAGACCTAGGTCGATCTCCGCCGACTGAAGTGAGTCAGCCTGGGCCGCAGTCGGCAGCTCGAAGAGCTCGATTGCGATTGTCGGCTGCTTTTGCGAAAAGTCGAGCAGAATGCGGGACAGCATGCCGGCAGCTGCATCTTCGCAGAGACCAACGCGCAATCGGCCCGTCCGGCCGGCGGCGACGGCATGAGCCAACTCCGCCGCTCGATCGAGCTGCTCCAGGATGCGCCGAGCGTCCCGCAGGTAGCTTTGCCCGGCGGGCGACAATCCGATGTAGCGACCCTTTTCTCGCACGAAAAGGTCGATGCCGAGCTCGCTCTCGAGCGCGGTGATATGCCGCGACAACGTAGTCTCGCTAATTCCGAGCCGGGTCGACGCGCGGCGTAGGCTCGTATCCTGCGCCATGCCGACAAAATATCGAAGTCGCTGCGAGTCCATCGTAAAAGCTCGTCCGAAATGGCCAGGAGCAGTTCGGCACGCCACGCTACGGTCTACATGACAAAACCTATTGAATCGCTAATTGGTAAAGAAAAACGACCCCGAAGCCTTAAGCCGGCAAAAATCTTCGGCGCATCTTGTTGTCGCCGCGATAACGCACTTCACCTGCACGCGCGGGTTGAACGGTAGCTCGGCGCGGTATCTGCCGGAGTGAGCCGCCGCTTGGGGATGCACGGGACGACCGGGCAGCGATTATGGCTGAGGTGAAGGTCACCCCGAGATGATCCGGCAAGCCCTGCGGGATACTGATTGAGGACGGCTAGATGCACAAACCGACGAAGACATCGCCCGAAATAGCCGAGGATCCCGATGCGGCACCGATCCTGAGTGCAGCAGAAACAGCATCGGCTCTTGCGCGAACGGTTCGCAAGATGGCTTGGCATCTCGCAGGCCGAGTTTGCCGCCCGCTAGCATGTGCCGACTGGCACGCTGCGCGACTGGGAGCAGAATAGGAAGCAGCCTGACGCGCCCGCGCTTTCCTACCTGCGGGTGATCGCTCGGGAGCCGGTCATGGTCGCTCGGGCGCTTGAGCGGGAGGAAGCGTGAAGGGCCGCTCGCCCATATCGGATGGCGGCCACGGAGGAAATGTAATCTAAGCCCATCATTATATTACATTGTCAGCCTTCGTTTGTTGGCGCGACATCGCGGATTTCCGCGGGTTTCGAGCGCTCAATCGTGCGACGGAGGGGGGCCAATTGGTGAGAAATCGGCGCTCAATGCTGCGACACGCGGATTGGGATCGATAGCTGAGGATTATCACGCATAATCCACCCACCTGCCGATTCGCCCCACCCTGCCGTCCAGGATTTTCCCCATTGCCGTGGTTCCGGTCGAAAACGCGCCCTGGATCGTGTCGCGGACAACGCGAAATGCCCCCCTGGATCGCGGCAAAACCCCGGCCCGAACCGCACCGGAGCGTTGAGCAGCCAGTGCCGGAGAACCGGGTTGGCACGGCTCAGAGGCCGAGGTTGTGCGGGCGGCCGGAGGCTGGCCGGGGCTCTTGATGCACGATCAAACAGTGAGTTAAGCGCAACTTGCGCAATTTGACAAACGGTGGCACCGGCGGTCCTCCCAACCGCGCTGGGGAGGGGAAGGAGGCGGCATGCCGCTGATTTTCCCGTGAAGGCCGGGCTTGACCTGGGTTAACTCGGCCATCTTCGTTGCGCCGGTGGAGCACCACTTTCTGTTTAGTCCCCCACCGGCTCCGCCGATCTACTGGACATGAAACGCTCCCCCGCCCCGTCATGGCCGGCCCGAGCCGGCCATCTTCGTGGCGGCGATCTGTGGTGGAAATTCGGGCCGCGTAAGACAGCAGCGCTGAGGTGGCCATCGGGTCAGGCGGCCTTGGCTGGAACAGTGACAGGCGGCAGAGCTATACAGCACCAACACCCTTGAACGGCTCAACAAAGAGATCAGACGCCGCGCCAGTGATCCCAGCTGATTGGTTTGGCTACGTTCCTTCGCGCACGGAAGCCGAGGCGTGAACTCGACGTCCCACAAGCCACCCAGAGTCACAGGCCGAGCGCCCAGGCTAACGAAGTGGGTCAGGGAATGGACGATAGAATGCCCTTGCCTTCAACCGACCGGGGTATATACCCCAATCTTCCTCACCCATATAAAATCAGGGAATACGTTGGCCGTGGAACAGCTCGCGACGGGTGCCTTCTGGGCAGCGCGGGAACGGCCCGTACTCGAAATGGCCGGCGCTCCGCGAGGACACGCTGGGACTCCCCGGACCGGATGGAATTGCGGGCCCGCGAGCGCGAGCCGCCGCAAGTGGAACTGGGTTCCTGTGGTGGGGTATGGCGGCAGCACATCCGGCATATAACGTTCTCTAGTTGACTGACCGGAATGATCCTTCATCCAGTTGATATGCCACATTTGACAGGGGTCCGCTCGTGCACTTAACGAAGCCCGACCAAGATGCTGAAGGGCCAGGCAGTAGCCTTAGGCATGTTACGGATAGCAAGCTTTTGCGAAGACGTTTCACTGTCGCTCGGGCGCGACTGAGTTCTCGTGCCCCACGGAGCAAGAGCCTATCTCTGATTCCTCCAGATTGCGACAACACTAGCGTCGTTCTCAATTAGTAAGCGATCAACCGACTAGTCCGGCCGTTCTGCTTGAACCGAACGACGAGTTGCAAATTTTGCGTCTCGACGAGCGATGATTAAACCACTAAACATGCTGGCCGGGTTATCGGGAGCCGGGTGTAGGGGCGCCCTGGCCCATACACCGCTAAGGGCCGGCTGAGCATCAATAGCAACCTCGCCGAGCGGCGGCTTCTGAGAGGAATTGCCGACACGCGCAAGAATTTTTTGTCCCTAAGTTCGGATAGTGGCGGCGATCGCGTCGCCATTCTCTACACGCTCATCGAGACCTGCCTATGCCGCGCGCGGCATAGGGCGCTTTATGCCGCGCGCCGAACTATGCCGAACGGGCTCGTTTTTCCCCGAAGCGACTGTGACCTGGATATGATTGGCTCGGCATAGTTCGTCCTGTGGCTCCGCTTTCAACAGCGGAGAACGGGAAGATGGAATGCGACGAGTATTTGCGCAGAAGCCGGCTGTCCCGGCGTCTCAGGAGCGGGCCACACGGTCAGCTTGTCGAGCGCTACGCGGCACGTCTCGTGGGAGACGGCCTGGTTCGCCATGGCACCTGGCGATGTTTCAACGTGGTCGGCGGGCTCCTGAGTTGGATCGCAAGCCGTCGCCGCGTGCTGGCCTATCTCGATGAGCGCATGGTCGAACAGTACCTGCGGCACCGGGCTGGGAAGCAGTCCATCCAGCCTGGCGACCGATCCGCGCTGAAGCGATGGCTGTCGGTACTGCGCGAGGAGAGCGCGATCGCACCAGCGGTGCTGCCGCCTCTCACCTCACACGATCGGATCTTCAACGAGTTCGATGCCTATCTGCGGACAGAGCGCCGCTTGGCCCCGAAGTCCATCGTTCGTCATCTCCCTGTCACCCACAGGTTCCTGCACGAGGTTTGCCCCACCGGCGACGACGACTTAGGCAAGATCAATCAGGAGGAAGTGATCCGCTACATCGAGCGCCACGCCCAGGATTGGAGTCCGGGCACAGGGAAGGCGATGTGCTGGTCGCTGCGAGCCTTCCCCCGTTACCTCCATCATCAGGGTTTGAGCCCGCGCGCGTTGGCCGATTGCGTGCCCTCGATGCGACGATGGAAGTTCGCGAGCCTGCCGACTTTTCTGCCCGCCGCACAGGTGCGGAGGGCACTCGATGGTTGCGACCGGGCAATCCCTATGGGACGGCGGGACTACGCCATTCTGATGATGCTGGCCAAGCTCGGCCTGCGGGCCGGCGAGGTCGCGACCCTCACCCTCGATGATATCGACTGGCGTGCCAGCGAGATGCTCGTTCGTGCCAAGGGCCGGCAGCGCGCACGAATGCCGATCCCGCCGGACGTTGGCGCGGCGATCGTTGCATATCTGCGCAATGGCCGCCCAAAGTCGTCGTGTCGGCGGTTGTTCATCCGCGCGTTCGCGCCGCATGTCGGCTTTGCTTCTGGGTGCGCGATCACGATGATCGCCAAGGCTGCTCTTGATCGCGTCGGCATCAAGGGCTGCGCACACCGCGGCGCCCATATCTTCCGGCACAGCCTCGCCACCGAGCTTCTCCGTTCCGGCGCAACCTTGACGGAGATCGGTCAGCTGCTGCGGCACGAGAGCCACGACACCACCCGGATATACGCGAAGGTCGACATCGAGGTGCTGCGGACATTGAGCCTGGCATGGCCGGGAGGCGCGCGATGACCGATCTGCGCTCCGCACTCGAGAAGTATCTGAGCATGCGCAAGGGGCTCGGATACAAGTACGAGCACCAGACCCGGCGGCTCGGCGACTTCGTCGCGTTCATGGAGAAGCGCAAGGCCAAGACCATCACGACGAAGCTCGCGATGGAATGGGCGACGCTGCCGCCTGATCGGCATGCATCCTGGGCGTTGCGGCTGACCGACGTGCGCGGGTTCGCGCGCCATATCTCGAACCTCGATCCGAGAACGGAGGTGCCACCCGTCGGCGTTCTGCCGGGATGGAAGCGTGCCAAGCCCTATCTCTACAGCGACGCGCAGATCGATGCCCTGCTGGTGGCGGCACTGGCCCTGCCGCCAGAGGGCGGGCTGCGGCGATGGACCTACCACACATTGTTCGGACTGATCGTGGCGACCGGCATGCGTCTGTCCGAGGCGAGGGCGATCGAGCGTAACGACGTCGATCTCGACATGGGCGTGCTGACGGTCCGGCTGACCAAGTTCGGCAAATCGCGGCTCGTGCCGCTGCATCCGACGACCAGTGCCGCGCTGAGCAGCCACGCTAACCGGCGCGATGCGCATCTCGGGCCACGCTGCGGTTCGACGTTCTTCGTCGCCGAGCAGGGTGGCCGCCTGCTGCACCAGTACGTCCATCGCGTCTTCTGGCGCCTGTCCCGAGAGATCGGGTTGCGGCGGCCCGGCGATCATAGCGGGCCACGCGTGCACGACTTCCGGCATCGCTTCGCCATCCGGACGCTTCTCGATTGGCACCGCCAAGGTAAGAACGTCGAGCAGCAACTTCCGGCGCTCTCCACCTACTCGGCCACGCCTGTGTACGCGACACCTACTGGTACCTCTCGGCCTGCCCGGAGTTGATGGAAGAAGCGGCGCGGCGTCTCGATCGGCGATGGGAGGCGACGCCATGAAGCCCGCCTGCAATGTCGCCACGTTGATCGAGCGCTACTTCACCGATCGGCTCATGCGCCAGCGCAACGTCAGCCCCAACACGATCGCATCCTACAGGGATACGTTCCGGCCGCTGTTCACGTTCGCACAGGCACGGCTCCGCAAGTCCCCTTCGGATCTGGCACTCGGCGACCTGGATGCACCGTTCATCGGTGCATTCCTGATCGATCTTGAGACGAAGCGCGGTGCCAGCGCCAAGACTCGCAACCTGCGCCTGACCGCCATCCGCTCCTTCTTCCGGTTCGTGTCGTTCGAGGAGCCAGCGCACAGCGCGCTGATCCAGCGCGTGCTCGCCATTACCCAGCAAACTCCACGACAAGCGACGGGTGCACTTCCTGATGCGCTCCGAGATCGAGGCAATCCTCGCCACGCCCGATCAGACGACGTGGCTCGGCCGCCGCGATCACACCTTACTGCTGGTTGCGGTCCAGACGGGCCTGCGCCTCTCCGAGCTGATCAGCTCGACAGGGACGCCGTCCGCCTCGGCGCCGGCGCACATGTGCAGTGTATCGGCAAGGGGAGGAAGGAACGGACCACGCCGCTGACCACGCTCGCCCGGCGTGCGCTCCAGGCATGGCTCAAGGAGCCGCTACGGAAGGGAGGAACTGCTTTGTTCCCCAACGTGCACGGCGGGCGACTCAGCGCCGACAGTGTCCAGTCGCTACTGGCGAAGCATGTGCAGGTCGCCGGCGAGAGTTGTCCGTCGTTGAAGTCGAAGCGTGTGTCGCCCCACGTGCTGAGGCACAGCGCGGCGATGGAGCTGCTGCAGGCGGGCGTCGACTCCTCCGTGATCGCGCTGTGGCTCGGCATGAATCGATCGAGACGACGCAGATCTATCTGCACGCGCATCTCAAACTAAAGGAGGCAGCATTGGCCAAGCTCAAGCCATACCAGGGCGGCAACCGAATCCGCTTCCGCCCCAACGACCGATTACTTGCCTTCCTGGAGGCGCTCTGAGCGCCTGAACTATGCCGAATGGTACGGAGCCAACGGCCGCGTGACGGCCGACAGCACCTCGACAACCACGCGTCATTCCGGAACCGTTCGGCATAGTTCGGCGCGCGGCATAAAGCGCCAAGCTCAACGGTCTCGATTCGGAGGCCTATCTCGCGGTGCTGGACCGCCTGGCACATGGCCACCTCCAGCGGCAGCCTCGATGCGTTGCTGTCGTGGAATCCAGCGACCGCTTGCTGAAGCCGCTTGCCCTTTCTGCGTCTGGTTCTGCCCTGCCCCGCTATACAAACGCCAATGCTTCGTCTGCGGGTCGGGAATTGTACCCCATCCAGCGCAACCGTGTCGATTGTCCTACTCTAACCCGTAAGCGTCGGCCGAGCGACGCGACGAACCAGGGTCATGGACACGACCTAAACAGGCCTGCGGTCCCGACTACGACGATATCTTTTATGCCGCCATCTTCAGCGGCGCTACAACGCTTGCTTTGCTAGTTATCTCGCCCGCTGTTATTTGTCCCCGAAGACATAGATATTTTGCTGCAATCGGATCAAGCGATAACAGTAAAGCCGTTTCCACGGGATAGAAAGCGGCAGCTGTAATCTCCCGGCGATCGGCAACGATCGTGGGGCACGTATTGAGGTAAGCCTCGAATACATCGATTGACGATTTCCGCCACTCCGAAGTCGCCCTATATGTATGGGCCAAATTCAGATCTGCGGGTGACAGAGATATCCGAAGTTCTTCGAAAAGCTCTCGAATTGCCGCAGTTAAAGCATCCTCTCGCTTTGCGACACCTCCTCCGGGTAAACACAGCGTATTCCGGTATGACTGCGTAACCAATAGAATTTGATTGCTAAACCAGACTGCGACGAGAGCTGCACGGTGCTTCGGGCGAGCAATGAACCACCATACACGTGCTAATAGAAATGCTAATCGATAGCCGGTTCGCAAGACTGCGTCAGCGCACGTTCCGGATTCCGTATTGGATCCAATGCGGGTGTCCATCGTTCAAATGTGCCACAAAATTATTAATAGATCGTTGCGCTGGTTCTAATCGAGGACAGGAAGCCATCTTGATTTGCTACTACAAGCTGTCTCCTTGTCGTTCCGCACGCTTTCGCCCGGCCCATGTTGGATCAGCGGCCGTCGGCGCGACGCCGATCCGACGCACCGCATCGATCCGGGCGAGGGCGGCCAGATCCTTGAACTTGTAGTGCTCAGCCATGTCCTCCAGTACCGCCATCACCCAGGTGCGGCGCTCTTCGTGCCGCCATGCGTCTTGTCGACGGCGACCGCGTCATCCGCAGGACCGGAGGTTCCAAGCAGAGATTTGGCCGTCTTATTAGGAGGGTCGCGTTTTCCGTTGACTGCCAGCACATAATCGCCGCCGTCGTCCCGGATCGCTGCCGCCGTTTTTCCGATCGCCGTGCAGCGCATCGACGGTCATGGAGGTGGCCGTCAGATTGAGCAGGGCGATCATCTCGTGAGCTGCTGCCGCCTCAATGCGCCCGGGCGCGCACTTGAGCCCGAGTACGAGTCGCTGCCCGACCGCCCAGGCAGTGACCAGTGCAGCGGTTGCATGGGTTTGGCAGGATCGACCGCGCCGCAGAGCGACTTGCCATCCAGAGCCACGATCTGTCCCGGAGTGACGAGTCGCCCGACAAAGCCGCGGCAAAACGCGTCACGACGGCGCGGAACGCTGCCATATTGACGCAACTCGGCCCCGCAGAGCATTGCCGCAAAGGCGATGAACAGCACTCCCGACAGATCGTGCCTTACGTCCATTCCTGATCCGTCAGGTCGCTCGGGTAGCACACGCTGCGGTCATAGCGAGGGTGATTTTCGGTCGTCCCCATGGTTGCGTCCCGGCGAGTGGTGTAGGAGCTGTGGATAGCTGGCCCGGCGAAGCGACCGCCAAGAGTCTGGCGAAGGCGGGCCAGTTATCCACAGCGGTGGTCATCGCGGGTCTCCGCTAAGGTTCGGTCGCCGAACCAGAACCAGGACGGAGAACCCAAGCGATGACCGATGAGATGATGAGCCTTCGCGCCCTGCTGGAAAAGAACGCCGATGCCGACATGCTGCGTGAGATAATCGGCTTCGCCGCACATCGGCTGATGGAACTGGAAGTCGAGACGTTGACCGGTGCGGCGCATGGTGAACGCAGCGCGGGCCGCATCAATCAACGCAACGGCTATCGCGAGCGCGACTGGGAAACCCGCGCCGGCAGCGTGGAACTGCGCATCCCCAAGCTGCGCAAAGGCTCCTACTTCCCCGGCTTTCACATGCCACCGTCTCTCCGGTGGGGAACTTCGTGAGCACAACATGCCTTTCACGATTGCCGGCGAGGGTAACCGGCTCACTAGCTGGTGCTGTTGGACCGTCTGATGTCGCTTGCGCAGGAGACGGATCAGGGCGGTTTTTGAGATGGCCAGGCGGCTCGGAGTCCGGCTCTTCGCCCTCCTGGTGACGCTGGCTGCTGTGAGACTGGCGGCATGGCGGTGCATCCCCTAGCAGCCTGTCGGATTGGGGGTACCCAACCGCGCTGTTGCCGGCTAAAATCGGCGGATGTCGAACTTTGTGCCGTTCAACCGTGACCAGGCCTTTCTTCTGCCGCCTGACCTGAAGGCGTGGCTGCCGGCGGACGATCTGGCGCACTTTGTGGTGGTGGCGGCGGTGGAGCGCGTTCAAATCGGGACATTCCTTCTAGCAGATCGCGCCGGAGGCAAAGCGCAATACCACCCGCGGCTGATGTTGGCTCTGCTGATCTACTGTTATGCCAACGGCATCTTCTCGTGGCGACGGATCGAGCGGGCGACTTATCGCGACAGCGGCGTGCGCTTCGTGGCGGCCAACTTGCACCCGGACCACGACACGATTGCGGGGTTCCGCCGGTCCAACAAGGCAGCGTTCGAGGCGGGCTTCCTGCAAGTGCTGCTGCTGGCGCGCGAGAGCGGACTGCTGCGGCTCGGCACGGTGTCGATCGACGGCACCAAAATTGATGCCAATGCCTCGAAGATCCGCTCGGTGCGCTACGACCGGGCGAAGGAATTGCGGGCTAACTAAAATTGGCAGCCGATATCACCGAACTGACCGCCCAGGCCGAGGTGGCCGATGCCGAGGGCCACGATCCGCAAGCCCTGCCGACGGAACTCGCCGGCGCGAAGCGCTTAAGGTGAAGCTTGACGCCGCCTGCGAGCACCTGAAAGCCGAAGCCAAGGCTGGCGCCGAAGCGGCGCGTCCGGCGTATGAGGCGAAGAAGGCCGCCTATGACAGCAGGACAGGCAATCGCGGCCGGGCACCGGTCGCACCCGAGGAAACGCCACCGCCCGAACGGCAGAGCAACCTGACCGACCCCGACAGTGCGCTGATGCGCAGCTCGGACGCGCATGAATATCGGCAAGCTTACAACGCACAAGCGGTGGTCTGCGCGGAGGGTTCGCAACTGATCCTGGCAACCGACCTGGTCGCCACCACAGCCGATGCGCCGAGCTTTGCCGGCACCATCCTTGCCATGGAAACGACGATTGGCCTGCCCCCGGACGGTCCTGGCGGATACCGGCTATGCCAGCGGGCCGGCGGTAGCGGCGTTGCGGGCGCGGGGCATCGAACCGCTGGTGGCGATCGGGCGGACCCAGCCACACCGGCCCTACGACTTCCGTCCGCCGCCGAAGTCCAAACCGGCCCGGCGCATCAGCCAACCCTGCCGCATCGCCATGAAAGCCAGACTGGAGAGCGAAGATGCCAAGAAGCTTTACAAACAGCGCAAACAGACGGTGGAACCAGCCTTCGGCATCATCAAAAGCGCCATGGGCTCCCGCCGATTCCACCTGCGCGGCATTCAAAACGTCGCCGCCGAGTGGACCCTGACCGCACTCGCCTACAACTGCAGGCGGATCGTCCGCCCGCAGGTGGCGTAATCAGCCGCCAGTTCGCGCTACAACATGCGGTAGCCGAAGCAATCCGACAGGCTGCTAGAGGCGGCTCAAGTGGCAGTCGGCATTCCCCTTTTTGGTCAGCTGCCGGAGGATACTCCTCAACCAACTCTTTGCCAGCCAAAACGCACTTCGGCAGCACCGGCGCTATCCGCCTGTACCTCCACCGGACAGGTAAGTTCAGCTGCCGACGACGGAAGCAGAATTCAGGGTGTTTCAACGGTTAAGTCTTTTTCTAGAAGCCGTTCCGACAACCGCTGTGGCCTCGGCACTGGGCGAGGATGTTGTCGTCGCGTAGAGCTAGTTCCACGAGTGGTTTTGAGGCGGAGGTCACGCACAGTTCGGTATTTTGACCGGGATGCTCTGCGGTTTCAAGGATATCGGTATTATGTAGTGATTGTGTCTCTGCTCGGTTGTTGGGGCGGCCGATCGAGGCTGACCTTAACCTTCTTGCGCCAAATCGTTGCTTTGGCCTCAAGTCGATCTGCCTCGTTGTGAAGCGCCTTGATCGTCCGCTGATCCTCGAAGAACAGCGCCATAGCCCGGTATCTACAGGCACGGTGCGCAATTAGTGCTCATTATCTGCTTCAAATAACCTTGTCGCTGCCGTAATCAGCTAAGGTGGCAATCACGATCCAGTAACGTGTAATCGTTTTGAGCTCCGAACTGATCGATGCCATCATTGCTCTTTCAAACCACCTCACGGGTGTGCGATGCTCCCGTGCGAATGAACCTTCGAGGAATAAGAGGAATCTGCGATTGCGGGTAGAACTGGGCGTCTCCGACGACGGCGTTCCGTTCCAGCGGCACGCCGCCATTGTGCAGGTTGACCCCGGTGACTAGGCCCTGTGGACAAACCCGCCTCGCAATAAAAAATCCAGCGCCGCCGTCCGGCATTGCCAAAAGAATCGCACCAGCAGATCCACGATTCCGGTTGTTGCTTTTGCGATCCGGGGGATTCCCCCGACGCGGGATGATGTGAATTCGAGGCCGACCTCTCTCTGGGGAGGTTGGCAGTGATCCGAGGCTCAATGACCGACGACGAGTGGGCCATCGTCGAATCGTTTTTCACCGCGCGGTCGGGCCGGCCGCCGAAGGACCGCCGCCGGACATTGGACGGTGCGCTGTGGATCTGCCGCACCGGGGCGCCATGGCGCGATCTTCCCGACCAGTTCGGCAACTGGAACTCGGTCTGGCGGCAGTTCCGCCGCTGGTGCCTCTCCGGGGTGTGGGACATCATCTTGCAGGCGCTCGCCGACAGCGGCGGCGAGAAAGACATGTTGCAGATGATCGACAGCACCATCATTCGGGCGCACCGCTGTGCAGCCGGCGAAAAAGGGGGACGCAGGCCTAGGCCCTCGGCCGTTCCCGCGGCGGGTTCAGCACCAAAATTCATCTCCGCTGCAATGCGGTGGGCCTGCCCATCGGGGTGGTGCTGAGCGAAGGCGAGGCGCATGACAGCACAGCCTATGACGCGCTGATGGACGAGCGCGACAGCGATCCTGGTGCGATGCTCGCCGACAAGGGCTATGACAGCGACGCGATCCGTCAGGACCTGCGCGATCGCGGTGCGGCGGCGGAGATCCCCACCAAGCGCAACCGAAAGATGCAGCACACCGTCAGCAAGCGACTTTACAAGCTGCGGTCACGCATCGAGTGCTTCATCGGTCATCTCAAGGAGCAGCGCCGCGTTTCTACGCGCTACGACAAGACCGCCACCAGTTTTCTCGGCTTTGTTCTGCTCGGCGCTATTCGCCGATGGATCCGGTTTGTCCACAGGGCCTAGCAACGCTTTGGCATCGGCGAACGGGATTTTAAATTCTTCCGCTGGGCAGGCATCGACGTGGAAGTCGTCGCCGGTCCGAAGGCCCGGCGAGCGTTGAACAAGCACGGATCCCGCATCGACCAGTTACTCGCGACGGAATGATCGAGACCCGGCAGACGCAGCCAAAATGCAAGACAACAGAAGGAAGGGCCTGCTGCAGGCCGAAGCCGCCACGAAAGTCCCGACTAGTCAGGCCGGCGCAGCTGCGTTCAGTCTGCGCAGGCTCCGATCTGTACGTTTCGCTCCGCCAGCTAGGCGGCCAGACATTCCGGATCCTCTAACCGGGTGGTTACGGCGTCGCACCTAGTTTCCGCCTCATCAAATGCTCCATAAGCTGCTTCGACGAGTTGGGCGGCAGCGACATAGTCTCGATCGACCAGAGCAAGATCCGCAATCGCCACCAGTTCGGTCGCCTCTGCCACAAGCGCCTGATGATCCGGTCTCACAAGGGATGATCGCATAAAGGGCTCCGGCGATGCTCACGAACTCGTGAGTAAGCAACTCCAACCATGTTTAGCAACGATTGACAAGATGAAAACCGCATTTCCGGAATTTTTTGTCCATCCGCTACGAATGCGATATCGAACCGGTTAGGCCAGAATTAATGTCTCATCGGTAGCACGCCCTCAGTGAGCGCCTCCGGCCGAGGCGCCTATTGCCAAAATGGCCGACCTGGGAAACCCAAATGCCCACGACGTGCCTGGCGGCATCCAATCCGGAGCAGTCCAAAGCGATCTTGAGCAGGCGGCTCAACGCCTTCTTCGGGACATCGCCGACATCCTTGCAGAAGATGCACAAACCTTTGCGGCCCCGCTGGAATGTGGAAGCGAGGCCATGTCTCCGGCCGATGCGGTCAAACTCTTTGCCAACAAGCTCCGGGCTACCGCTCGGGATTTCCGACCGCTATCCGACCTCCAGATCTTCAACTGAGGCATAACCATGCCGCGTTCTCTGTGGAAGCGACGTCAGCTCGCCCCCGACCAAGTGTCCGGACCCCGCCCAACTTCCGGCATTTTGGAGAGTGCCGAAATGCGCTGATTCGTGTGAAACGAGCAGCTCCGCACATCTCGCGCATTTCCGCTGAAGTTGGGGCGCTGTTAACGCCGATGGCGATGATGACGGCCACCGAAACGATGCGGCCGTTCTGGCGGACTTTGAGGTAGGTTGCATCGAGCCAGAGATAGGGCCAGTCACCTTCCAGGGGTCCATTGAGGAAGTTGGCGATCTTTTCGTCGATCTCACCGCAGAGCCGGCTCACCTGGCTTTTGGAGATACCGCTCATCCCCATGGCTTTGACCAGATCATCGACCGAGCGGGTGGAGATGCCGCCGATCCAGGCTTCCTGGATCACTGCCGTAAGCGCCTTCTCGGCCATGCGCCGGGGCTCCAGAAAGCCGGGGAAGTAGGAGCCTTTGCGCAGCTTGGGGATGCGCAGTTCCACGCTGCCGGCGCGGGTTTCCCAGTCGCGCTCGCGATAGCCGTTGCGTTGATTGATGCGGCCCGCGCTGCGTTCACCATGCGCCGCACCGGTCAACGTCTCGACTTCCAGTTCCATCAGCCGATGTGCGGCGAAGCCGATTATCTCACGCAGCATGTCGGCATCGGCGTTCTTTTCCAGCAGGGCGCGAAGGCTCATCATCTCATCGGTCATCGCTTGGGTTCTCCGTCCTGGTTCTGGTTCGGCGACCGAACCTTAGCGGAGACCCGCGATGACCACCGCTGTGGATAACTGGCCCGCCTTCGCCAAACTCTTGGCGGTCGCTTCGCCGGGCCAGTTATCTACAGCTCCTACACCACTCGGGGGGGCACAACCGTAGCTATCGCGCGCGGACGGCAAGACCCATGATCGCCAGTCTCTTCGAACCAGACGCCGAGCAAATCGAGCAAATGCGCGCCATATTGCACGGCGGGCGGATGCTTCCCGCCGCCCGCCTCCCCCGCGCGACGGATCGAACTCGATGTTCTCGCGCGGGGCGGAATGAAGGCCAGCTTACCCTGCCGCTGATCATCGCGTAGCCAGCAAGTCAACCCATATATCAGCAAGATCAGTCACTTGCGTTCAAAAGCCGGAAAGTTCAGACTAGACAGGAAACTCCCTCACAACCACGAGCCGCCGCCGAGGCCAGCCGCATTCTTCGCCGGAAGGCCAGCACGAAGAAGCAAAAGGAACCGACCGAAGGAAGTAACCTCTGCCAGGAAGCAGACTGCCGGGCTCAGGCCCGGCCAATTGGTCCTGAATTAAGCGGGAGCATCCCTTCAACGTCGTCAGGTGAGATTCGTCGCAGCTCGGTGTGGATCGCCTCGATCTTCTCGCCCGGAGGCAACCGGTCCCACATTCCATCCGGAAAGCGCGATCTTGCCGCTTCAACAGCTCGATCGAAAAGGTCCTGATTGATCATTCCTTACTCTGCCTAACCGCCTGGGGAAATGCGAGCAAGATTTCTGGTCATCTTCGAGCCGCCCTGATCGGTTGCAGCCCCAGGCCGAATGGTCGGACTTCTTGCTGTTTGTTCTTTATTAATCGCCGGCTCCGATAAGAGATCCAAGCCGTATAGCCCGGCGGAGGACCAAAAAGGGTCACCTTGAAAGCTCGAGAAATGCCTCTCAACACTCTTGATCTCTTGGACCTGTCCGCGGGCCAGAATGCGTGCGATCAGTTGCGCGAGGCTTCTCAAATCCCTGCCAATGCCGGCGGCACGGTTCAAGCACAACCTGCGTCCGCTCGTAGCGCCCTTGATTTCTCGGTTAGGCGGAAGTGATCGTTGATCATGTCGTGCGCCGAGATGAACCGCTGTGCCTGAGCGAACGACTTGAACCGCGGCATTGCCGCTCTCGCTTCGCATTGGCCGATGCGAATTCTCCGCACGATTATTGAGACGACGACTTGTTTTGTGCTGAACCTCGAGCAACACCTCATGATGTGCAACAGTGTAGCTGCGCAAGCCGTGGTGATAAGAAGCGCTTGGGCGCAGCGGCATGCCTGCGATACGACGAGGTACCGATGACGTGGTACGATAACAACCGGGTTGATTTTTTAGAAACGAACGAATTTCTGGAAGAAGCCGATGGATGAGCTATCAACCCTCCGGGCAATGTGGCAGGCGTGGACGGACGGGTGGCGGGCTGCCGATTATGGCGTGCCGCCTCATGGGGAGGCGGATTACGAGAGCGAGGCGGTCTTGCGCGCGTTCAAGGCAGGGTGGAATGCCAGGATGCAGCAGATCGCGCTAGCGAGTTCGCTGACAAAACCACTCGATGCGACGCGATGCGCAATATCCGATGACTTCAGGTTCGAGACGTCCTCAGGGAGCTGAGCCCCGCTGCGTGGACGTTACGGTTTAACTACGCGGGTCATTGCAGTATCGCGTGGGCATGCCTTTTGTACTGCTATTTTGGCTGAGGCGCCAGACCCCTGGAGATGACGAACATACGCCAGGACTGCGGGAATCCGAGGTAAAATAGAAAGTTGTCAAGCAATCATTGCCACGCAGAATAAAATAGGCGGGGCCAGCAAGCATCCCAAAAAGCATCTTGAGGCAGGAATTATAAATCGAGGGCGTGAAGTGGACCCCGAAATTGGGACCGGGGGCATAATTGGCAGTGCGGCCGTTCCGTTGATAAACGGAGCGGATCATGACGAAGCGAACGAGACGGAAGATCGATGCGGCGCTGAAGGCGAAGATTGCGCTGGAGGCGTTGCGAGAAGAGGTGACGGTTGCCGATCTGGCACAACGCCATGGGGTCCACCCGACGCAGATCTACGCGTGGAAGAAGCAGCTGCTGGACCAGGCGGGGCGGGCATTCGCCGCCGGCATTGGCCGGGACGGCGAAGAAGCACGCGAGCGCGAGATCGAGAAGCTGCACGCGAAGATCGGGCGGTTGACGGTGGAACGCGATTTTTTAGCCAAGAGGTCCGGAAGATGAGCGCGCCGGACCGCAGAGCGTTGCTCGATCCTGATCATGACAAGCTGTCGATGCGGCGGCAGTGCGCGCTACTCGGGGTAGCGCGTTCCGCCGTCTATCGGCAAAAGAGGCCGGCGAACGACAACGATCCGGCGCTGATGCGGCGGCTCGATGAGCTGTTCACCGCCTGGCCGTTCCTCGGCTCGCGCCGCATGGCGGCGATGCTGCGGGCTGAGGGACATCGCATCAACCGCAAGCGGGTGCAGCGGTTGATGCGCCGGATGAGCATCGCCGCGCTCGGACCCAAGCCCAGGACGACGAAACCTGCGCCTGGACACAAGATTTTTCCCTACCTGCTGCGCGGCGTGGCGATCGATCGGCCGAACCAGGTATGGGCGGCGGACATCAGTGTGCCGCGGCAAGCGGCGTGAGAGATGGGGGACGGCCCCCCGCGACCGGCTTGCAGGAGCAGGTTGCAAACCACCGTAAGCGGCGCGGGTCAAAAGCCCGGGTCGTGAGCGTTACGGAAAAGGCGCCGTGAGGCGTCAGGTGGGAGACAGGAAGGCGAACAACCGTGAACTGCCGTTCAAGTGTCGAAAGCGCTCAGGCGACGTCAAAACCGGTGAGTGATGTTGCGCCGGGATCAGTCTGGCCGATACCTGCTTACGGGCCAGGCGGCGTCCGGCATAGAGGCAGCGCGATCCTGTTTCAGGCTCTTACGTGGAACCGCGGGAACCTTCGGCGGCGATGCGAAGCGAAAGGCACAAGCCGGCAAGGCGAGGCCGATAGTAGCAATGCGCCGCCAAGGGACGGAGCCGCTCGTAGTAGCGATGAAGCCGCTGTAACGGTGGTGGAGCGAAGGGGCGGTGTCATCCAGCAGGCATGGGAGAAACCGGGCGACCGGGAGGAATCCTGCATGACCTGCAAGCCATACGACATTCCCAAGACCTTGATGTGGGAGGCATGGTTACATGTAAAAGCCAACCAAGGAGCCGCGGGGATCGATGCCGAGACGATCGAACGGTTCGACCGGAAGCTGGGCGACAACCTGTACAGAATCTGGAACCGCATGAGCTCCGGCAGCTATCTTCCGCCGCCGGTGAAGGCTGTGCCGATCTCGAAGAAGTCAGGAGGCGTCCGGATATTGGGCATTCCGACGGTGGCCGACAGGATCGCGCAGACGGCGGTAAAGATGTGGCTGGAGCCACAGCTTGATCCGATCTTCCGCGACGGTTCCTACGGTTATCGGCCGGGGAAATCGGCGCTGGAGGCCATTGCCGTCACCAGACGCCGCTGCTGGGACTACGACTGGGTTGTAGAGTTCGACATCCGGGGACCGTTCGATAACCTCGATCATGACCTCCTGATGAAGGCTCTGCGCAAGCACTGTCAGGAGCCGTGGATCCTGCTCTACGTGGAACGCTGGCTGAAAGCGCCGATGCAAACCACGGACGGGCAGATCCTGGAACGCGACAAAGGCACACCGCAAGGAGGTGTCGTGTCACCGATCCTGGCCAATCTGTTTCTGCATTATGCGTTTGATCTGTGGGTGGCACGACATCTACCCGGCGTTCGGTATGCCCGATACGCCGACGATGCGGTGCTTCACTGCAAGAGCAAACGGCAGGCAGAATACGTGCTTGATCGCGTCCGGGAGCGGTTCCAGGCCTGCAAGCTCGAACTGCATCCGACCAAGACACGGATCGTGGTACTGCAAGGACATCAATCGGACTCCCGGCGGTCAGTCGCGATGCCGTCAAGGCCCTGCGACAGACAATCAGAGGGTGGCACCTGCAACTGAAGAGCGACAAGAGCATGGCTGATCTGTCGGTCATGTTTGATCCGATCCTGAGGGGGTGGCAGCAATATTATGGCCACTTTTACGGATCGGCGCTCAAGCCGGTGTGGCGAAGCATGAACCTCTTCCTGATCCGATGGCTGATGCGCAAGCATAAGCATCTGGCGGGCCACAAAACACGGGCTGCCGAGGTGCTTAGGCGGATGGCGGACGGCCAACCGGGTGCCTTCATACACTGGTCGTTGGGGTTTGTGTCGTAGGCCGGAAGATGGGAGCCGGATGAGCCGAGAGGTTCACGTCCGGTTCTGCGAGAGGCCGGGGGTGAGATTCCTCCGGCCTACTCACCCCTACGTGCCGATCGGGCGTGGCTATCTGTATCTGGTGGCGATCATGGACTGGGCGAGCCGCGCGGTGCTGGCGTGGCGGCTGTCGAACAGCATGGATGTATCGTTCTGCGTCTCGGCGTTGGAGGAGGCGCTGGCCCGGTTCGGCAAGCCGGACATCTTCAACACCGATCAAGGCAGTCAATTCACCTTCAGCGGAACGTTGCTGGCGGCCGGGATCAAGGTGTCGATGGACGGTCACGGTCGGTGGATGGACAACGTGTTCATCGAGCGGCTGTGGCGATCGCTGAAGCACGAGGACATCTACCTGAAGGGCTATGCCGATGGTCATGAGGCAAGGGCTGGGATCGCCTCCTGGATGGCATTCTACAATACCAGGAGGCCGCATCAGGCGCTGGGGGACCGGGCGCCGCTGACGGTCTGGCGCGCCGCCGTCAGCGGTGATCTCGGGGAGAGGGCTGTGGATATGACGCTGCGCTTGGACAACGCTGTCGCGTTGCCCACATACCCACAGCCACCGCAACAACAGCCATGCGCAGCTTGATGGTATCAGGTGGTCGGATCGGTCGTGCTTCCAGTTAGCAGGCTCGGGGTCAGTGGTCCTCACCCATGGGTCCACTTCAGGCGGCAATACTTCGTTGAAAGCCACGGGATTATCGAATATTTCCGGGAAACGAGCTGTTTGCGATTGCCACGTTACGCGTTAGATGGTATCAGATTATGCTCGCGATTTAGTGGGCATGCCGGAGAAAACAGTCCATGCCGCGGCCGCGACCCGTTCGCGACCCTCGACCCGTTCGACGTGCTTTTTGAAGCGGACCTTGCTTTGGAATAGGGGACACGAGAATTGGCTATTTTTCTGGTTAAAAAGACGTTTAAGGCTTTTGATGTGGCTGAGGCGATCAACGGAGGCCAGACGTTAGAAGCGACACTGGCTTAGAAATCTGATAGCTCAACAGCATGGCGCGCGCGGTCTTCATTCATCGGCTGGGTGAAAATTTGCGGCGGCACGTACGAGAACCAGCAGCACCGTGCCTCCGGGCCTCAATCTGCTCATTACACCAATCACCATCTTGGGAACTGAAGATACAGTCATCGGCGACCGTAACCACGGGGCCTTTAGTTTTAGATCGGAAAAGGGACGCCTGCATGCAGCGCTCCTGGCCGCGGGTGCGTAGGGTGGGTCGATGTGGTTCACCACGGTTGATGACGACCTGAACGCGTCCTTTACCTTTCTGCAACACGCGGACCGCATACTTCGCCCCCCGCCTATTATGACCGGGAAGAGACAAAGCGAGGCGCCGCGCTCAAGGGAAAACAGGCGCCTCGCTCGTTGGTGCTCCGGCTGACAACGGAGCGCGACCAAGATGTGCCAAAAGCATTGAGGAACGGTAAACGCCGACGCACCTCCGAGTCAAGCAGTCGCTCTATGGTTGGCCGATAAATAAGGCCGCACTTAGTGCGCCAACACGGCTAGTTACCCCGCACCGTTGATTCTGCAGGTGGTTTCTGAGTCGCTATCTCCGGTACCCGGAGATGTGTCGTGACCGCGAAACAACCTGCCGTCAAGAAGAACATCGTAAAGCTCAGCGACGATGAGCGTGAACGGCTCAGCGTGCTGATCCAAAAGGGCAAAGCCCCGGCCCGGCAGCTACTGAAGGCACGCATCCTGCTGAAGGTCGACGCCTCCCAGCATCACGCGGATGCGCTCCGCCGTAGGATAATGAGAATCTCGGAATTCTGATCTCTACCAGGTGCGCGAAATCGGTTGCCGTTTTCTGGTCGATGCCCTTTCACCTTGCGCCAGGAACGGTGCCCATCGACGAAGGCAAACAGGTTACCCGTTCTCTTGCGGCGCTATTCGCAATTCTAGCGTTCCGGCCTCCCTGGGGAATTGGCTGACGCACCTCGGCGATCAGTTGCATTGGGCACTCGTCAAAGCCCACAACGGGTCGCTTGGGATCGGGCATTTCGGCAAAGGATCGAGCACATCCTCCATCCGATCGAAATTGGCACCGTTGATTGCCGGGATGCACCCCGCAGCCATGGTTGGAGCTCGTTTTCCGCCAGCCGCGGGCACACCGTTTCGGGCGAGACCTCCTGATCGGTCAGCTTGACCATTTGGTCAGTGTCCAACGCTTGCGACCGTCCGGCGGATCGGAACAGGCGGTCGCCACCAGCAGCGCCTCTTCCTTGCCAGACAGCATGCGCTCAGCGCCGGGAACTGCCGACCGCGACATTGGCGGCGGCGGCGGCGTCATCGCTCTCGCCTGCATCTGCGGCGAGCAGGATCTGGGCCAGCTTCAGTTCACGAGCGGCCTGCGCGCCGCTGCTGAGCATGTTCGTAAGCCGGTTCTGCTTCTCCTGGCTGAGCTCCACCCATATGTTCATTGGGATGTCCCACAGTGCGGAGCGACAGCCAATCCGATACCGGGTGATTCGCCAGCCCGCTTCACGGCGCGGCAGGGGCAGTGTCTCACCTTCGTCCACGCCTACACACTGCTCATCGGCCGCCCGCCGGCGGAACGGGCCGGACTGGTCAGCCGACAGGCCTGCGCGCCGCGCAGCATCCTCCTGCTTGTGGAGCAGGATGCTCTCCCAAAGCTCCAATCACGGCATGTCCAACCGGGAAAACCTCTGTCCAGGGTAACGCTTTCTTATATCGCTACCCGCTAACTCAAGCTGTGCCCAAAGTAGAAGAACCCTAATGAACGCTCGCAGTAGCGACCTTGATCCACCGGCTGGGAAGGCACCGCAGAATCCCTGGCTCGACCCGGAATTGCTTTCTGCCTATGCGCTCTCGCCTGGGTGCCTGATGTCCGCCAGCATTCTTGCCGGCGTAATCTCGTGTTTCGTCAGCTTGATTGTTTGGCTCTGGTGGTGAAAGATCGAATCCTGAGCAGCTTCAGCGTGAGCGATTCGTATGGCCCCGAACTCCACCGTCTAACGCCGCCGGCGCTCGCGCCGCGTTCAAGACCGGACCCGTTCGGCGTCTCATCCGCGTTGAATTCCCCCATCGTAGGGATGCAGCGCGCCAACAAACAGCAAACTACCATGCGCGTTAATTCCGGATTCATCCGAGGACGGTATCCGGGGCGGATTGACCGGAAAGGACCGTCATGCCAGCCGAATTCCCAATTGGTCTCTTGGATCACCAGATGTCGGGCAGCGTCCGAGAGCGAATCTGAACCCCTTGCCCGTGCCGCCTATAGAGAACTTGTTACTGAGTTTGAGGCGGCCGCTGTGGAGATTGAAGGACTGAAAGCAAGCTTTGAGGCATTACGGCGTCGCGACGTACCGGGCGTCCGAGATGGCTGACCCGATGGCGTGGGGTGGGATCATGTTCGATGCCATGGTAAAAGGAGCGTGCTCCATGCGCAGCATTCGGGGATCGCCAAAAAGGAGCATCCGCCGGCCCGGGACCTTTCTCGTTTCTTTTGTGCTCCGGCGGTTCCGCGACGCGGGATTATGTGATTGGAGACCGAGCTCTCTGTTGGACGTTGGCAGTGATCCGAGAACTTAATGACCGACGACAAGCACGGGGGCGCCATTTGTGCGACCTTTCCGACCAGTTCCCACATGATACTCGGCCGGGCCTCACGCCTGGTACCACTCGTCCCCTATAACCACTAGCGCAACGATCCAAGCGAGCAAATGTGCCTTCCCGAATCATCGGCGAGGCGTGGGCATGCCTTTTGCCGCGTTCTTCCTTGGCGCAATTGCCTTTTTACTCAACGGCATTTTGCCGAAAAAGGCAGCCCGTCGAGCCAACTTTCATTTGAGCCATCGGACCATATTGTGGTAAGCTCTGGGCTTAAAAGACCTGAGCCGGACACCGACGTCATAGATGTGGTCCCCCCGAAGATCCCGCAAATTTCTTATTATCTTTCTGGCGAGCTGGCTGCTGGCAGCTTGCCAGCATTGGGAGCCGGTCGCGGCTGTCCAGACGACGGAGGGGACCATTTCTTTGCAGCGCGTTGGTCGAACCGGTGGGTTCGTTTTAACCGCTAGTCCTCACACCGTGCTGCCCTTGAGCGGATACACGAGCGCAAGGCTCGAAGGTACCTGGGACACAACATCGGGCCGACTTGTAGTCATCAGCGGCACCAGCACGGATTGTTCATTGCGATATACTTTGGCGGTTATAGCGGCGGCAACGGTGAGCGTTGTGCCAATAGGTGAGTGCGGCGAGACATATAGCTTCGTCCAAAACAACGAAATGTTTTTGATCAGGCAAAGCAATACCCGGAACGTGAAGTTCTGGACCTTTACGAAGGGATCTCTGCGCGGCCCAATGATGCAGCGTGTCCGTGCTCTGCGGCCAGCACGGCATGCAGAACAACCCCATCGGACGGAAGGCTCAGCCGACCCAATCCTGCCCCCGCCGATCAGTGCTCCCGTTGGGGATGAGGTCGTGCCGCCGCCCGTCGCTGGAGCGAGTTAATTTGGCGCCCACTCGCATGATATGCCGAATTCTCAGAAAGAACTTACTTACCGGTGATTTACGAACTAGACCAGATTGCCAGCCGGCCCACGCGGCGATACCTATTATTGAGGCCAGAACGCGTATTGTGGAAACGCAGCTAAGCTACCCCATCTACTTTCCTCCGCTACTAGTTGTGACGCTTGCCGTCCTATCTCTCTCGATGGCAATTGCAGCCCGGCTGCTCGACGCAATAGGGCGCCCTATCAGCACGACGCAGCTTGCGGAAATGGCCGGCTGGGGATGGGGCGTAATTGGATCTGCACTGACGTTGCTCGTCTGTGGCAGCTTTATTCTACCACGAGCCTGGCGAAATGGACAGTCGGTACGAAGCACCGCGCTTGCGCTGGTGATTCCAATGATTGTCTGCTTTGAGACTGTATATATCGTCGGACCGGCATTGGTCGGCTACATAGAAAGTCGGACAGCGGCGGCAGAGCAACAATGCGCCGTCTACTTATATGCGCTGGCCACGCTTCAACAGGAGGATGCGCCGGCATCAGCGCCGAGTGGCATTCGAAGGGCACTGCTCGAAACGCCAATCATGGGCTTGTCGTGCGCAGGCGTGCCAAGCGCGTCAACTGACGGGCTGAGAGCAGCCGTACGTGGCTTGGTAGTGCGACGCCTGGGAGGTCCAGAGCAAGTTTATAACAGCATCTTCATCCCGTCAGTTCGCTCATTGCGGGACGCATACAACGAGTATGCTGCTGCGCAGCTTCGGTTGGTGAATGAGATTCAGTCCATTCCTGACGAGGCACTGCAAGCTTGGCGACAATATCTGGAACACCTCAAGCAAACCAACGTTTCCCCGAACCATATTCAGCGCAAGGATTGGGTACATATTGCAGCAGAGGTGCGCACAGGAGGCATTCCTGTGCCACTTGACTGGAACCCAACTGACGGCACGACTTTTAGGGCAGCAGTAGCCGCCTCACTGCGACGCGCGGCTGATGCAACATACAATGACTTCGTTATTCAGCATTTTCAACAATCGCTTCCCCCGGGACTTGATTGGGAAAGCTTCTACAGAGAGTTGACAATTCACGACCGATGGCAGGCCGCTATAGGTGCGCCTGGCGCCGCCGCCCTCGCACCAAACATGGGTTTCGAAGCGTTCAGTGCCACCGTCTACGAACCGCAGCTTGACCGTTTGGTTCAGACCCAGCTAGCCGATCTGCCGGGATCTGCAGGGGTGTTCGCGCCGAACCGCGGATCCGCACGAGTGGGCGGTGCTGCCGTCGCTTGGGTGAGCGTACCGACGGTCCTACTTTATGTTACTATTGCATGCATTTTGTGGCATGCGGGCCAGCTACTGTATCTTGGCGGCCAACTTCTCCTTCCTCAGAAGGGCGCGCGGACACCCTTGGCAATGGTGTTATTTTTAGGCTTTGTTGTATTCCTTATACCGACATTATCGTACATATCAAGCACCGGTACTTTCCAAGCGAAACCGCAACGCCACGCCGGCGAGGAGATACCCCCCGCACTGAGTATGCTCGCGACCATTGGTTCCGGCCTGCGGAATACGGTTTTTATGGGTTTTAGCTTCGGGTACGACCCGGCTATAACCCATGAGGGAGAATAAGAGCTGCTCACGTCGCAGCTACTTCCGGCGCGGTCGACACCTTAGGCGTTGCTATCAAGCGGCTGATAGAGTCAATTAACTCTCTCGATCGAACTGGCTTGCTCATAAGAACCGCACCAACTCGCCGTGCATCGCGAATTAGGGGGTCGGAGCTATTATCCACGTTAGCCAGTTCGCCGGAGAGAATGACCGCAGGCACTTCTCTTCCCACGGCCCGGCGCACCGCAGCGATCGCGTCCGCTCCGACCTGACCACCGCCAAGGCGGTAATCCACAATGGCCACATCAGGGACCAGCTCAGCAGACACCATACGCTCCACCGCATCATTGGCATCCGTTGCTGCGAGGACATCCCATCGATCCTGCTCCAGCACCATACTTAAGACCTCCAGGACCATTGGATCATCATCTATCACAATTACACACCCTCTGACTCCGACGACGTTTGCCTTATCTGCCAGGGGCCGGCCAGCTGATGCCGCAAGGATTGGATCAGCCAGTGGGACGCTGACGACGAAACATGATCCTTGGCCAAGCTCAGACTGCACGCTCACAGGATGCTCTAGCAAGACGGCAAGACGTTGTACTATCGCCAGTCCGAGGCCGAGCCCTTGCCGCCTGTCGCGTTGCTGGTTGTGCAACTGCTCAAATTCGAGCCAGATGCGAGACTGGTCTGTCGAAGAAATGCCAATTCCCGTATCGATTACACTGATCTGCAGAAAACCGCTTTGTTCGAGGCACTCGATTGTAACACATCCGGTCTGAGTGTATTTGACTGCGTTCTCGATCAGATTGCTGAGCATGCGCCCAAGCAGGATGCGATCGCTTCGAACAACCGCGTCGGTGGCCGCCACAACCAGCGAAATGCCCTTTCTATCGGCCGGGGACAAGTAGACGCCGGCAATCTCATTGAGTAAAAGTTGCAGAGGAAAGCACGTGAACTCCGGGTGTACAGCACCCGAGTCGAAACGCGAGATATCGAACAAGCTGTCAACTAAGCGCCTCAGGTCATCGAGGGCCCGGCAAAGACTCTCAGCTAGCATCGCGGCGGGGGTAGTATTTTCAGTTTTTTCGACGACGAGCTCGGCGAGCATAGTCGCAGCCTGCAGAGGCTGACGGAGATCGTGGCTTGCCGCAGCGAGAAAGCCGGTTTTCGCGCGGTCCGCTGCTTCGGCACGATCCCTTGCTTGACAAAGCCTTTCAGCAGCTTCACGCGTCTCAGTTATGTCACGGCCAATCCCTGCGACAGCTCGAACTTCGCCATAGTCATCGAAAATTGGGGCGCAGATGATCTGCAAGATATGCATCTGCTGGTCCGGGCCCTTCATGCCGAGATCCGCGCCTTGGTGAATGCGCTTCTCGACGACCCTGGTACATAATTCGTTTATCGAATGCTGCGCATCGGGATCGTGTGCTATAAGGAGTCGGCCCCCAATCGCTAGGTTCCGCTTAACTCCTGTAACTTCGACGAACGTGCCATTTGCGATTAGTAGCCGCCCATCGTTGTCGAAAACAAAAATGCAGTCTTGGGATGATTCAATCAGAGCAGTCAGAAGCTCAATACCTTCGCGCGTCTGCCGATCACTCTGATCCTTCGCGTCCGCCATCGCGTCGAATGCGCGGCCTAGCTCTGCGACTTCGGACCGGCCGGGCAAGGCAACGCGGGCGGTCTTGTCGCCGTTGCGCCAGCGCAGCGCGACGGCTGTCAGCTCGGCGAGCGGACATCGGATAAAGCGTACCCCACCCCACCAGGCGAGCATGATGGTCGCCAAAGCGGCGATCAGGGTTACCGCACCCGACTTGTGGGGAAAGCCCGTATCCGTAACCGTCACAGCCGGGTCAATGCTTAGCGCCATGAAGACGCCTTGGCGATGCTGCACGTTGGCGGGCGAGTGCGCGATCAATCGCTCCGTTCCATCACTCCACTCGCGTCGTAATAGGCGGCGCGAAGGGTTTCGTGCGAGCGCCTCCAGGGGGGGTGGAAGCATGCCGCCGATTGTCTCCCGACCTTGCGGCTCTGCGGCCAGGACGCGGCCGCCAAAGTCAGCCAGAAAAACCCTGTAGCCCTTGGGCAAAAGGCCGCGAATAGATGCCCCGAACGGGTGGAGCTGCGCTACCCCAGCAACAACGCCAGTCTCGCCATCTGGCCCAACCCATGGTCTTGCCATGACGAGCCCGGGAGTGTCCGAGAACAGTCCCCATACGTAATTGCCGAGCCGAAGCCGCCCCTCTGTGCGAGCAGCTATTACCTCTGGGTAGCCTGACATATCCGTGCCGGTAGCTGCCTTAGCCGTCGAGCAGCGGACGATTCCATGCGCGTCAAGCCAATCGAGACGGAGCCACTCTAGGTTGGCGTCGCGTAACGAATTGATAATTGCTTGACATCGGTTGGGCTCCGCAATGGCGTCGGGTGCTACGATCGCGGCGACGTTCAGTGCCTCCCCCGATCTTTCCGTGAAGGCATCATATTCCGCAGCAACGAGTGAGAGCACGCGGGCCGCCTCGTTTCCAACGGCCGCCTCCTGTGAACGGCGGAACAAAGCAACGTCATAAACCCAGGCACCAAGCAGAATGGCCACCGTCGTACTGATTAAGAGAGTCAGGCGCTGGACAAGGGTCATATCTGCGGGCTCAAGCGGCCTTCACGGGAACGTGAGCAATAAGCACGACGCTGCATCGATTGCAAGGCGTATCGGCTTGGGCTTCCTGGCTTTGCGCGACTCGCTGCGAAAGGGCCGAACCTGGGCCTCTCCACGATGGCCGGCCGGCCTTCGAAGGATCTTGCTTGCCGCATCTGGATTGTCATAGCCGTGAAGCCTAGGCGATCGAAACCCCGCATGCGGCCCCTCTTGCTGTCCGGCACAGGCGAGCCTGCGCGTTATCCGGCTGAGTAGTGGACTCCCAAAGCCGAAAAAAGGGAAGCTGCAACGCCCGAGGTGTGTAACCATCAACCCTAATATATCTAAAGTTTCGCGATTCGCCTTTGACATGTCGGGGATAGGAGCTCCAGCGTGATTCACCTACATCCGGATAGGCACCCGCGACGGCCAGTGCTGCTTTATTTAAGTGATTGGGCTGCCCCGGAAGTGACCGGACCAGCGCGGCTAGATCAGACCACCGACTTAAAGGACTTTGCGAGGGCGTCTGGTTGTAAAGCCTGGTGACCAAACTCCACCCATCGAGCACGGTGGAAAGCTCGCTAGTAGCGCTCGCAATTTCGCCACGGCACTCCGTCCAGGCGGTTAGGGTTGGTAGAAAGTGTTCGATACGGGTATCGACACGGTCGATGAGCTCTAATGCCACCTTGTGCGCAGTAGTAGCGGCATCCGTAACTGCTTCGTAGTGTTTCGAGTCCTCCGACAAGATCTGGCGCATATTCGGAATAGAGCGAAGCTGGCCGGCAAACCGACCGAGCTGCTTTGTCAAGATACGAAGTGGGCCGGCGGTGAACCTCTCATCGCCATGCGGAAGGCCGACCGACCGAATCGCCATTGCGAGATATTGCAGTCTTTTTAAAATGAGCTCTGGTCGTAAACCGCGGATTGAACAGATCGCCGCTAACTCTTTCCTAGTCACCACACACTGCGCTATCGCTCCCATCGGTATGCCTATCGACAGGAGAAGGCGCTTCGCTAAAGCGGCGGCGACCCGAATCTGCCTCCTGTGATCATCTGCTTGGCGCTCCATCTCTTTTGCTTGTAAGGCCTCCCCCGCGAACCCCAACAAGTGCAATGAGCGAACCGTCTCCTGGACGGCTACGGGAGTAACCTTTTCCAGGCGGCCAACACGCTTATGCAGGGCGTCGTCAAACGACGTCAGCTTGAACATGCATCCCAGCTCGCGCCACGGCATAACGTACGTGACGCCTATCGTCGAGAAATCGAGCAACATTGCAACCACTCGATCACGCGGATCCTCACATACCAGCGTGCCAATCAATGCGCTCGCCTCGAATGGTACTACTGCTATGCTTTCGCGTCTTTGAACAGGTCTCGCCATTGCTTTCGCTCCGTATCGCTGATCGAGAAAGACAGCGGAAACGGTTAGCGATTGGTTTACGATCGATCACGTTCCTGTGACACGACACGCCAGGCGAGACAAATCGCGCTGCAATGAGGTCACTCCCTCATTGAGCCAGCCTGTTCCTCCGAAAATATGATTTTCTTAAACTTGGAGCGATACCAGGACAGTACGTAGACTTCGACCGCCCAAGTCTCGAGTGGCCTGGGAGCCCGCACACGAATGTTTTGGACCAGTTGTGGCAGGTTCGATCCCTCATGGATACAAATCTCATCAAGGGCGGCTCTATAGATAGGCCGCAGCGAAGAGAGTAGCCGAACAAGTCTACGTCGGGATTGGGCTCGGGATCTTCTTTCCGAGCAGTTCAACGACTTGCGCGGCAAGCCTTGAAATAACTCTCTTTTTGCGAACGTACTGCATTTTTGCGGAGCCGCTGTGCTGGCATAATCACACTTGCGCATGACGATCCTCGACTACAATATTACTGAAAAACGACCGACACAGGCGGGCGGAGTTCTCCCCCCCTGGGGCCATGGCGAACGATCGATAGCCTTCTTAGCAGCAATAAGCGCCTTTAGAGTGCTGTCGTGGGCAGTCAAGAAATGCTGAAAGGGATCCGACACATTGTCGGTCAACAGAAAGCATTCTCCGTTACGCTCAAGCAAGAACGCCGGGTCAGTCGGAAAAGACTTATCGAAAATTCTGCAAAAGGCCGGGCCGTCCTCAAAGTATTCGATCTCGGCAACTAAGTTGTCAAAGATATCGGCGACCAAGGCCGGTAGTATCTCCTTGTCGGAGCTGCTTAATCCGTCGCATTGGTCGCGGCTTGATCTTTCCATTATCGGCTTCTCTTATTGTAAGTTACGAAGCCGCTTTTTGCGGGATGCATTTCTTAAGACGCTTTGTGGGAATAGCCTGTCCGTACTAACGAGAGGTTAAACTTGGCGATGCGGCTGACGAATTTTTGACGGAAAACCTTTGAGGGCTACTGACCGAGTTCCCCTCCATCTTGTGATCTGGGACGGGGCTCTAGCTGTCGTTGCCAAGGACGTTGTCCCATCCTCCGATCACTCATTGTGCCTGCGTCCGGGCAGCCGGGGTCAAGCCCAAGCCGCCTTCGGCGGTCGCTGCGCGAGGCTTGACCCCGGCCACCCGGCCGAAGTGTGGCTCGGGATCGGTTTCAGGGACGGATGGGGACACCACCTGGGGTGATGCGGGAGATGGGAGGCCTGCCGCCGAGAGCGGAGTGAGGTCGGTTGCGGTTGCAATCGGTGATCCAGGGCAGCATGGCGGAGGCGCGTTCGGCTGAGGTTTGGAAAGCTTGGGCACAGGCCCATTCGCGGAGACTGGTCTGGATGAAGCTTTCCGCCTTGCCGTTGGTCCGCGGCGTGTAGTTCGGCGAGCATGTCGCGGAAGGCGAAGCTTCTGTATGCCGAACCGCTATCGCTCATCAAACGCTCGATGGTGGCACCATGGCGGCCGAACCAGGCGACGGCACGGCGGGTGAAGCCAATTGCGCCTTCCTTCCGGTCGTTCGGTAGCAACTCGGTATAAGCCAGCCGGCTGGCGTCATCGATGGCGACATGGAGATACTCCCAGACGGTCCCGCGCTTGTTGCTCTGGGCCGGTGCGATCACCGGTGAGGCGATGACCGATGCCATCGATGGTAGCGGATGATCGTGGGCCGAGGATCAAACGCCCGTAGCCGGCCGAGGCCGTGCCGGCGCAGCACGAGGCCGACGGTCGAGACCGGCCGGATGAGACATCGTGCAATCACCGACCACATGGCCTGGCGCTGCGAACTAATGACAGGTTTATTATCAACGAAGCTGCAGAAATCTTACGGTTTCGACCAGACCGCTTCCCAAAACAGTCGGAGGAATCATGCTTTGAGCGAAGACTGTGAGAACTGTAGACACGCTCGGCGTCCACGCGAATATATCCCAGACTTCCAGAAGAAATCTATAATCGGTCCAAAAGACCCAGGCTCCACTCGCAAGGATCCAGATCCAAAGAAAGCTAAGACTGGGAGCCGAGGCTAAAGATTTACTCGAGGGCTTCGTATGCCTGAGCGACATGCTCCCTCATTATAACTATCAAGATTAAAGCATTGTTAACAGGCCCGAAGATCCAAACCTAAAGAACGTTAACGGGCATACCCGGTTGTCAGCGAGACCCCTCGAGCGCCTTCCAGAAGCCGAGCGCGCCGTCTCCGGTGGCCAGTTCGGGGCGATGACCGGGCCACGCGATCACCAGTTCGTGCCAGCTCTGCGCACCTTCCCGTGATTTTGATCTGGAACCCGGGCAGCTCCTTTTTGCCCTTTGGGGTGGCGCCAATCAGTACCAGCATGCATTCGGTCTGAGGCCCTGCGGCTTCGCGCCATTGGCAACGCTTGTAACTCGGCCTGCCACTCGTCACGCAGTCGCGCGATGATCGACGGCGACGGGTTCGGGACCCTGCTTGCCCAGCAGTGCGGCGAGCGCCTGTTGGACGTCGCCCATGGAGACGCCGCGCAAGCGTGTGACGTGCCGCCGGTGAGGGTTTGGCCTGTGCACTGGCGAGCTTCCACGCTGCTGGCCGATCTGGCCACCCTGACCCACAACACCGTTCGCCTCGGCCGTTAGCAGGTCGGCGCGATCCTCGCCTGCCCGACCGAAATCCAACTCAGGGCCTTCGACCTGCTCGGGCTGAGACTCGCCGCAGCCGCGTGGCCAGCCGCGCACTGCCAAACGCCAGCTAAATCAGTCACTTGCATTCAAAAAGCGGAAAAGTTCGGGCTAGGGCACCCCATGCAAATCTGTTTGGTTTGAGAATTTGCCGCCGGGTTCGATTAAGGCATTGATCGCCGTTACGCTATGGCATACAACCATAGCGGGTGTCACGAATGTGTGATCCAGTGGAAAGGAGTAATCTGACGATGAATCATCACCAGGACGGTGATCAAATTGTCCCGCCCCAAAGCCTTATAGGCGCTGATACCCAGGCACCACAGGCGTCGGAGCAGCAGGTTAGTCGGCAACTGAGAAGCCCACTTCCTCCTGCTTCCGTCAGGGACTCCGGCCGGGTCCGGATGGGCGATGGTATGCGGTTTATGAGCTGGGTCTAAAAATATGAGAGGAGCCACTCCCATCAAAACGATCAGATTGCTCCAGATGATCGAACACGCTCCTCGGCCACGCCGAGCCGACCGTTCTGGCGGGGGCACAATCCCCGCCAGCGCGTTGCGCTATTGTGAGGCGCTGACGACGGCCACTGGTTTTGGTTGGTGGATATTCTGCCCGATCAATTTGAAACTTCGATGGGATGGGTATAGTAGTTTTCTGTGGTGGTGTGAGGGACTCGAAGACTGGATCGAACTTGATGAATCCGCTCAATTCCCACATCAAGCAGAGGCCTTCAACAGGGCCGCTCCGCCTCACTTGCGGGGCCGTTCACCGCCGTTTCTGACAAAGCTCAGCACACCGGGGCGAATTCAGATATGGACCGGATTGGTGGCACGGACCGCCCCGGACTGGAGTGTGCTCGTCAGGGCTCCTGCCAACCTTCCGAAGCGGAGCGGGATCGACTATTTTGAAGGGATTCTCGAAGCCGACTTACGGCATCTCCCGCTTTTCGTGAATCTGCAAATCAACTGCACGAATAGAGATGTCTCGATCCGGTCGGACATTCCGTTTGCACAAGTTCAGCCTTTGCAGCGAGCTTCGTACTCGGACGAAACTCTCAGTTCCATAGACTTGGTCTCGAGCATGGGAGAGTTTGGACCCGAGGAGTGGGCGGGAATTGAATCCGCATTTCCGGAACGCGACATGTCCTCCCTAGGAGAATATGCCGTGTCTGTCCGGAAGCGTCGGCGGCAAGAAGCATCTGCGGTGTGTCAGTCAGCGTTCAATCGTGATCCGTGTGCTTTGGCTTAGTGTCGGTAATCCGACCTTAGATCGCCGATACGAAGATGGCCGGTTCGACCCTGGGGGCGGGCCCTCATAGGTGACTAAAATATCCTCTTGAACCGCGGACCCAGTTGAGATGCAAGGGTAAAATCATTCCCGATTTGTTGGCGAACGACGATGGTAGGCTGAGGTGGCAGCTGGAAGCCGGCGCCGTCTGTCATGTTAAAGCTAGACGGAGCGGACGATTAAGTCGACGCGATGCTGAAGGCGAAGATTGCGCTGGAGGCATGCGGGAGCAGGCGACGGGTTCACCCGAACCAAGTCTGCGCCTGGAAGAAGCGGCTGCAGGAGCAGAGGAAACTAGCAGAGGACTGGCTGCCGGAGCCCATCCGTGGCCGTTCCAGGCAAACATCCCAATCCTGAATTTATCACTTTCGAGATGAGTGGAAATTCATGTGTAATATAATACGAGGCCATTCTGGAGGCCTGTCGCGAAGCCTGGAACTTCCTGATCAACGATCCCGAGCGAATACGCTCAATCGGAACCCGCGACTGGGCGTGTGTCAATGTTTAGGGCGGTTAGTATAAGCACGATGCCGAGCGCGAAGGTAACCTACCCACCCGAAAATGGGCAGTAACGTCAGCCAGAGCTGACAGGTTCAGCTAACGAAATATCAACACATTTGTGTTAGCATAGAAACTATGAAAGTCCCTGGACCGGCCGAGTTTCCCTTTGCTGATCGCCGAGGCGATTCTCAACCCTCTTCCCGGGCATTTAGTCGGACGAGACGGTCTGCGCCGCCCCCCAGTCTCACCGTGACTTGCAGGAGCCGATAGATGCCAAGCCTAATCCGATCCGCAATGATCCATTCTAGGAAGCTTGGCATAATTTTGCTGCGGCTGAGTCGACCGATTCTATGGGCGCGCGTTCTAGCCCTTGTGGCCATTATAATGGGCAGGATCGGCAAGTGGTGTTGGGTACAGTGCCGGATTAGCTATAACTGCCGACGACTCGGCATGACACGAGCCGAGATGTGGCAATTGCACGCGTCGCGGCGGCATCTTGAGTTGTGAGATAATCGATGAAGCGCCGCCTTATCTAGTTCTAGCAGTCTGCTGAAAAACCCGCCCATTGCACGGTCTGCTTGTCTTCGAATCGTAATGTTGCTTATTTGTTCACAGGGTAGCGAGTGCCTTCCGGCATTTGGCCCGATCTGACCCAAAATCACCAACCTCCGCACAGACTCCTCCCCAGAGCGCCACCAGCTTCGGAATCCGGATCAGGTTATAGGCGATCAGATTGAGCATGAAGTCAGCCCCCACCCGGGCGATCCCGCGATGCTTGGTCTTGCGCATCGTGCCGTGTTGCTCGCCCCAGCCGAAGATGCACTCGATCATTGCACGGTGCCGTACGGTGCGCCATCGATCGCACTGCGCCGCCGCTTGCCGGTCCTGGTCTCGCTGTGATTGCGCGCCACGTGCGGCGTCACGCCAAGCCCGCGCAACGCCGCGACATGATCGGCGGTGTCATAGGCCTTGTCTGCACCTGCTGTGATCCGGCGCCGCTTGAGCCGCTTCTTCAGCCGTTTCAGCATGCCTTCTGCAGCGCGCCGTTCGGCGGTGCCATTAGCCTCGGTCACCATCCCTGCCACCGCCAGACCGTGGCGGTTCTCCATGATGGCGTGCCCCATATACGACAGCCTGGCCTCACGCCCGCTGGCCTTGCGATAGAGCCGGCTATCCGGATCGGTGGTGCTGGCATGGGTCTCGTTCTTGCGCCTCTGGCCGTGGAAATTGCTGCCATCCGGATCGCTGCCATCTTTCGGACGAAAGCTCTTCTGCGATGCCCAGGCTTCAATCAGTGTGCCGTCCACCGAGAAATGTTCGTCCGACAGTAGCGGCTTCACCTGCGAATGGTTCAGCAGCCGGGCCATGAACTTCTGGAATATGTCGCCGCCCTGCAGCCGCTCGCGATTGTGGCTGAAGGTCGTGGCATCCCACACCTTCTCATCCGGCGACAGACCGACGAACCAACGATACAGCAGATTGTAGTCCAGCTGTTCCATCAGCTGACTCTCCGAACGGATGCCGTAGAACACCTGCAATAGCAGGGCGCTCAGCAGTTGCTCCGGCGGGATCGAAGGGCGGCCTTCTGGAATAAAGCCGGCCCAGGCTCGGGCTCAGCTCCTTGAGCACGTCGCGAAGTTGCCGCATCTGTCGCAAAGGATGCTTTACCGGCACCCGGCTCTCCGGCGAGATGTAGGAAAACAGTCCCGCTTGATCCCGCAGCCTCCCGCGCATCGTGACCCCGATCGAGTTGGTGCAGCTATCGAATCATTGCGCACCGCGTCGCACCAAGGGGTTTTTCAGCGGACTCGATCATTGCACGGCGCGACTGCGCCGCAAAGAATGTTTCGCCGGCACCCGGCTCTTCGGTGAGATGTAGGAGAACAATCCTGCTTGATCATACAGCCTGCCGCGCATCCTGACCTCGGTCGAGTTGCGGCAGCTATGGAATCATTGCGCACCGCGTCGCACCAAAGTTTTTTTAGCGAATCGCGAAGCCAGTAGGAGGCCGCTGACGCAGGTCGGGCCGGCGCAGGCGCATTTAGGCGTGGAACACATTGCGGCGTACTCACCGTAGGCGGCGACTACGGCAGTGGATTGGCGGAAGATTCTGCGCGTCCTCGAAGAACGAATGGTTGGACCGCAACAACGCGGTTTCGTGGCGGTAGCTGAAGCTTGGCAGGGGGCCGCCGACCCGTGTCCTGGCGCCAGTCAAGAAGACCATCAGCCTGATCGCACTGCGCGAGATCCTGCTCGGCTGCAACCGGCACTATCTGGCTCATCTGTCCGCGCTGGACGATTTCTCGGCCGGGGTTCGCACGCTCGATCGGCTGACCAAACCGCGTGAACATCGCCGGCATCGGCCGTGCTGATCTGCTGGCAGATCCGCCGGACACTTCACAAGGCGGTCATCATTCCGGCTTTGATTTAACGGGACTTTTGACGCAGGCCCGCGACGGCCTGGATAACTGCTCCGGCGAAATAGATAGCAGCAGAAATGGTGTCGAATTCCGGCTCCCGGAGGGTCACCAAGCCCAGCACCTCTAGCCCGTCAATAGCCACGCGAATTCCGCCCGCGGAACGGCTGAAGCCAAAGGACAGAGCGGCGGGGTAGCAGCGTAGCCTTAGGCGTTCTCGGGATCGGCGCCGTATGCCGTCGAGCGAGACAAAGTTGCCGGGCTGTGCGGTAAGACCATGCACCAGGGCCACTCCTTCTGCTGACGTTAGTCCGCCTACCGATCATGGCGAAAACGGCAATACGTTTCAAACCGATTGGGCATTTGACTGACTACCTACCATTCTTGCGGTCGGAGTTTTGGGCACAATGACGATATGGAAGAACAACATTCACAAATTGTAAATGCAACGCACCATCACTGACCGGAATTACGGACCCTCTGAACGAGCCTGCGTTCTGCCAGAACCGATCGCGCGGAGACTCGCTGGCGGAGAACAAGAATTGTCGGCTACGACGAGACTCGTGAGCGGGGACGCCGCAGTGCCATTCTGCAAGGCTGCACCGGCCGATTAGGCCGACATCGGACGCAGTACGCCTGTCAAGCGCAGCACAATCAGTGGCGGACCATGAACAGATTGGTCAAGGCGCATGCCATCAGCGAATAATGCGTGTTCTCCGCCAAGCCGCGATAGCGCACCTTGACGAAGCCGAACACGCGCTTGATCACCCCGAAACAGTGCTCCACCTTGGCTCGCATACCCGATTTGGTGCGGTTCTTTTGCCACTCGACCTGATCGACCACGCCGCGGTGCCGATAGCGTCGGTTGGTGGAGTTCAAGGCGCGCCAGTCAGCATGACCGCAAGCTTCACCTCTTCACGAAACCGGGGCAAGTCCAACAGGAGGTTTTCTCTTTCTTTGATGAGCTATTCCCAGCGTGCCCGTGCCCACGAGGCCAATCGGGGCGATGGCGGCCACGAGCCTGCTGACGCCCGAAAGCAGACCGGCAACTGCACTGAAGCTGAACGAGGGCCGGTGGCCAAGGGGGGAATTGGCCCAGTGTACTCCCGGGACGAGCCGTCCGGCTTGCGAAGATCATCCAGGAAGTTGACGGCCCAAAACAATCAGATGTGCCTCGGTCATTACGGGGAATACGTCGAACCTCATGGTTCTGCGCTCCTGGGAAGCAGTTTCCGGTCGATCGCAAGGCTCCACGGCAGCGCCCGCCGCCTCAACTTCAGCGGAAATGCGCGAGATATACGCAGCTGCCCGTTCTATACGGATCAGCGTATTGCGGCACTCTCCAAAATGCCGGGAGTTGGGCAGCCTCGCGATACCTTGTCGAAAGGCGACCTGACATCGTTTCCACCGCAAACGCAGCATCGTTATGCCTCAGTTGAAGATCTGGAGGCCGGATTGCGGCCGGAAACCCCGAGTGATAGCCCGGAGCTTCTTGGGAGGTTCGCCTTGCATTGCTGCGGATTGGATTGCCGCCAGGCACGTCGTGGGCATTCGGTTTTCCCAGTCGAGCCGTTTTGGCAACAGAACGCCTCGGCCGGAGGCGCTCACCTGAAGGCGTGCTACCGCTGAAAGATTAATTCCGGCCTAACCGGTCGGGTATCGCATTCCATAAGTCCGCTCGTGGTGAAGCGCGTGTCGAGTTCCTGCGCAAGCTGGCCCGGCGCGGCCTGCGCGGGGTCAAGCTGGTCATTTCCGATGCCCACGAGGGGCTGAAAGCCGCCGTCACCCACGTCCTCAACGCAACCTGGCAGCGCTGCCGCGTGCACTTCATAGGCAATGTGCTGGCCCATGCCGGCAAGCAAGGCCGCCGCGTGGTCTCCGCCTTCCTCGCCACTGCCTTCGCCCAGTACGACGCAAAGGCCGCCTAGGCGCATTGGCGGCAAGTGGCTAACCAGCTCCGCCCGCGCGTGCCGAAACTCGCCGCCATGATGGATGAGGCAGAGCCCGACCTTCTCGGCTACTTGAACTTCCCCACGGCACACCGGCTTAAGTTGCACTCCTCCAACCCGATCGAGCGCCTCAACGGCGAGATCAAGCGCCGCACCGACGTTGTCGGGATCTTCCCTAACGAGCAGGCGATCATCCGCCTGGTCGACGCCATCCTGCTGGAGCAGAACGATAAGTGGGCAGTCCAGCGCGCCCGCTACATGACGCTGGAAACTATCGCTCCGATCAGCGATGATCCAATGGTCAGCCTGCCCGTTCTGGCTGCCTGACGCTTTCGGCCGAACACGCCGGAGGCCGCAATGTAGGCCATGCTTCTACACCACGACTGGGGACACGATCCTACCGGAAATCTGAGGGGCGAGCTCTCACTCGGGCAGATACCGCGCCGAGCTGGCATCCGGCCGTGCGTGCAGGTATCATGCGCCACGATCCAGGGCGTGGCTGGCGTGGGCGTGCCGAAGCCAGTGCGCAGAGGTGGGCCATTGAGATTCCGGCTTCTGCGGCTGCCTGCTTGACGATCCGGTGGACCTGCACCGGCGTGAGGTGGCCGCCCTCATTCGTCTGCTCCACCGGCCGGCCATGGAGCGCGTTCAGTGCACTCCAGCCCCCGTGTTCAGCAGCACCACCCGTGTCTTCCCACCCTCGCCGAAAATGGTGACTTGGCCAGCATCGTCACGCCGTTGGAGGTCACGCCGGGCGAGCATGCAGAGCTCGGAGACGCGGAGCGCGCCGCGCTCTCCTCGTCATCGACTTCCAGGCCCGCCTCATGCCCGCGATCGAGGGCGGGTTGTCGGCGGTCGGGAACGCCCGGCGGCTCGTTGACGCGGCAGCCTTACTAGGCGTCGCCGTCCCGCTCACGGAGCAGAACCCGGCTGGACTGGGCCACCGTTCCGGAGCTCGGGCCCCGCAGGCCGCCATCCGGAAGATGACCTTCGACGCCGTGCGTGCGCCGGGCTTCCTGGACGGCCTTCCGGCCGAGGGGGCCGTCGTCGTTGCCGGCTGCGAGGCGCACGTGTGCGTGCTGCAAACCGTCCCCGGACAGGCAGGTGCTCGTGCTGCGTGACGTCCTCGGCTCAAGGGGCGCGGAGAGCCAGTAAGCCGAAGTCCGTCGTATGGAGCGGCATGGCGCCGAGATCGTCACGACCGAGATGGTGATCCTCGAGTGGCTCACGACCGGCGAGCATCCTCGGTTCCGCGAAGCCGTCACGCGCGTGAGATAAATCTGCGTGTCTCGTTGCCGCTCGCTGCCTCGCCCCGCCTCCTACGATTATCTCGACCATCGTCAGCTTGCGTGCCGGTCCGTCTAACGACCGTCTGCCGGCCCGCCGCCAGGCTGTCCGCCAATCTGCTTGACGACGGCAATGCGGACAAAGGGGCGGCTCGGGTGGCGCTGGTTGGGCACGCGAGGGTCAGCAGGGCCGAGCAGAGCCTTGGGCCGGGAGCGCCGCTTCACGGAAAATTAACCGTCTATCTAATATTGTGGGTCACATCGCAAAACACGCGTCCTGAGCCATCTATAGAGGTGTCGTCCAAAATATAGGGCGTCCGCTGCTGTCGCGAGATAGGGTATGTCCGAGGGCGCCAACGCCCAGGTTTGGTTCGTTGATCCGGCAGTGATCACTGGACTAGGGGGCTCGCTTACCGATATCAGTTACCAGGCATTATTCGCTTATCCTGCGGAGTGGGGGGCGGTAATCGCTGGCACCAACATCTTTAAGATCACCACGCAATTTGCACTCTGGGCGACGGATCAGCAGCTGGCGGCAGTGATCAATTTTGTCAATGCCAATCACTTGGCACTGGCTATCGAAGGCCTAGTTCTCCAATACGGAAGTGGCGAAGTTGGATCGGGTGTAGAGGGATACAGCTCGCCCGGAGATTTTACTAAGATCGCCACCCGAATCGAAGCACTGGGTGGAACGCTTTCCTACATTGCGATGGACGAGCCCTTGTACTTTGGTCATCAGGTACAGCGGTCCAAATTCGGCTCAGCTGTCAATTGCCGATGTTGCTTCGCAAGTGGCCTCCTCGATCGCCGAAGTAAAGGCGATTTTCCCGAACGTTCAAGTCGGCGATATCGAGCCTGTCCCACAAACAGAGGATATCTCAACCTGGCTGACCGCGTTTCAGCAGGCGACTGGAATGCAGCTAGCATTCTTCGACGCGGACGTGCAGTGGAGCGGCGAATGGCAGTCGGAGCTCGAGGTTCTGTCGCAGCAGCTTTCAGCCGCAGGAGTGCCATTGGGCGTCATTTACAACGGCGACCCTACGGACACTACAGGTGTCAGCTGGGTCGCCACGGCTATCCAGCGCTTTTCCGAAATCGAGTCTGACCCGAATATCAGCGTGGCACAGGCCATCTTCCAGAGCTGGAATGCGGAGCCGGCCGCCGTTGTATCTGAAGACACTCTAGGGAGCATGACCAATCTGGCACTCACATACTTGGAGGGCGCTCCCCTCCTCCGAGAGGGGAATGGTTCTCCAGTTTCCGGAACGCTGCTGCCACTCAGTTTGCCAAACGAATTGCTCATCGCAGCTGGCACACAACCTACGATGGCCGACCTAGGACTGGGGTTGACCGCAGCCGGCTCTCCTGCGGCGCAATATGTAATCGTGTTGACGGCCGGCTCGGCCCAGCTATCAAGCTCGCCAAACGGCCAGGGAACAGTTAGTGGCAACAACACGACCAGCCTTATGCTGACGGGCGATCTGACTGATATCGGGATTGAACTCGCTTCGACGGTCATATCCGAGACCGCATCGCAGGATCAGCTGCAGGTCTCTGCCTTCAATTCTAACGGTCAGATATGTTCCTCGCTGCTTTCAATCAAAGAGCAGTCGATTACCACGATACAAGCGTCGCCTCAAAACCTTGCTTTCGAAAACCAGGTAGGCGGAGTGTATGAACAGGTTCTTGGGCGTGATCCCAGCAGCACCGAATTGAGCGCCGGCATAGCGGCCATGTCTAGTGGCACGACGCTCGCTGCACTCCGGTCCTCGATCGCCTTTAGCCTAGGATCCACCCAAATAGTTTCCGGGTACTACGAGGGCGAGTATAATAGAGCGCCAACCGGTCAGGAGGTTCAAACGTGGGAAAACGAGCTGGCAAGCGGCATGGGACTGAATGTTCTACAATCTCCATTCGTCCAATACGCGGAGAATGAAGTTACCCAACTCTACCTTGAGGTCGAGGGAAGACCCGTCGATCAAGGAGGGTTGCAGGGTTTCACCGCTGCCGTTCTTAACGGCCTGTCATATAGTGGTGTTCGTAGTGACTTGGCATATTCCACTGAGTTCAGCTAACCGCGTGTCCGGCCTGGTCCAAGGCGTAACCGGATCTCAGCCGACGAGCAATGTGTTGTCCGGCCTTGAAGGTCTGCTGGCATCCGGTCTGACGGTCGCCCAACTGGGTCCGCTCATTTCTGCATTCACGCTCGATCAAGCGGACATCACCGCACTCAGCGGCGTGGCGACCCCCAGCTACGTAGCTATCCCGTCCACCCCAGGCAGCAAGTTCGTAGAGATCCAGACTGCCGGCACACTGACCGCCGTACCGAGCACTGGGGTGACTTTGGGACAAATGGGCATCCGGATCGATCCGACTAGCGTAGCGGGGACGGAACTCACAGTTGCGATCTACTCCACGACCGGAACTCTCCAGCAGGGGGAGGCATCGAATTCAGGGGTCGCTGGGACCACGGGCTTGATTTTGACTGGGCAGCCAAGTCTCGTGGAGAGCCAGCTGGAGGCCGTAACGCTGACGTTAGATCCGGGAACCTTGGGACCGCTCGTAATAGCCGCCGTGGACGAGGCCGGCCAGTCCGTAATTCTTACTTCCGATGTGATAGCTCAAGGGGCAGATGGCACTCCGTCAGACATCGCGTCGCAAACAGACACTGAGACCTCCAGTCTCCTCAGTGATGTCACTATAGGTCTCTCGCTTCCGCAGAACACCGACGCATCCCAATGTGCGGCGGCGATTCAGATTGGGGGCGGCACCGCAACCCAGAGCTATGTAGTGGCTCTTCAGTCAGACGTGGCCACATTTCTGCTATCAAATACGCGTCCCGCTGACATCACAGAGGTCGGTGATGGTACCTCACGTATTATCGTGTCAGGCCCTTTGGCCGACCTAAGCTCATTTCTTGGCAACGTTACAGTGACGCTGGACAAGCCGGGGGCTCTGTCGGGAGAAGTGTCCGCGACCATATGGAATACAACTGGGGTGGAGTCGAGCACGCAGACCAACATTAGTGTAGCACCAGCACTACCCGTCCAGCAGTTACAAACGCCGAACCAGAGCTGGATTAGTAACGGCGCGATCACGCTGGCCCTTCGGGCGTCCACCTTCGCCGACCCGCAGAACGAGGCACTGACCTACACCGCGATGGTATCAAACGGGCAAGCGCTGCCGAACTGGTTGCACTTCGACACGAGCACCGAGACGTTCACTGGCGTTGCTCCCCCAACCACGCAGAACCTTTCGGTCACAGTAACCGCGACCGATACAAGTGGGTTGTCGGCGACAGAAGCGTTCGCCGTGAGCGTCGTTGCGCCACCCGCGGTTACTGACCAAACCTGGGCAGGGCGTTGGAACGCGGGGAGCGCGATTTCCTTCACGCTGCCAGCAGATACGTTCACGGATCCGCAAGGTGAGACACTGACTTATACCGCAATGCTGGCTGACGGCAATCCGCTGCCGAGTTGGTTGACGTTCAATGCGACCACGCAGACATTCAGCGGAACGGCGCCGAACACCACGCAGAACCTTTCGGTCACAGTGACCGCGACCGATACAAGTGGGTTGTCGGCGACAGAGGCGTTCGCCGTGAGCGTCGTTGCGCCACCCGCGGTTACTGACCAAACCGGGGCAGGGCGTTGGAACGCGGGGAGCGCGATTTCCTTCACGCTGCCGGTAGATACGTTCACGGATCCGCAAGGTGAGACACTGACTTATACCGCAATGCTGGCTAACGGTAGTCCGCTGCCGAGTTGGTTGACGTTCAATGCGACCACGCAGACATTCAGCGGAACGGCGCCGAATACCGCGCAGAACCTTTCGATCAAGGTGACCGCGACCGATTCAAGTGGGTTGTCGGCGACAGAGGCGTTCGAAAGTGGTGTCATAGCAGCACCTATCCTCACCGATCAAACCGGGGCGGAGACATGGAACGCGGGGAGCGCGATTTCCTTCACGCTGCCGGCAGATACGTTCACGGATCCGCAAGGTGAGACACTGACTTATACCGCAATGCTGGCTAACGGTAGTCCGCTGCCGAGTTGGTTGACGTTCAATGCGACCACGCAGACATTCAGCGGAACGGCGCCGAATACCGCGCAGAACCTTTCGATCAAGGTGACCGCGACCAATTCAAGTGGGTTGTCGGCGACAGAGGCGTTCGAAAGTGGTGTCATAGCAGCACCTATCCTCACCGATCAAACCGGGGCGGAGACATGGAACGCGGGGAGCGCGATTTCCTTCACGCTGCCCGCAGATACGTTCACGGATCCGCAAGGTGAGACACTGACTTATACCGCAATGCTGGCTAACGGTAGTCCGCTGCCGAGTTGGTTGACGTTCAATGCGACCACGCAGACATTCAGCGGAACGGCGCCGAATACCGCGCAGAACCTTTCGATCAAGGTGACCGCGACCAATTTAAGTGGGTTGTCGGCGACAGAGGCGTTCGAAAGTGGTGTCATAGCAGCACCTATCCTCACCGATCAAACCGGGGCGGAGACATGGAACGCGGGGAGCGCGATTTCCTTCACGCTGCCCGCAGATACGTTCACGGATCCGCAAGGTGAGACACTGACTTATACCGCAATGCTGGCTAACGGTAGTCCGCTGCCGAGTTGGTTGACGTTCAATGCGACCACGCAGACATTCAGCGGAACGGCGCCGAATACCGCGCAGAACCTTTCGATCAAGGTGACCGCGACCGATTCAAGTGGGTTGTCGAACACGGAGACTTTCAGCATCAGCCTCAGCGCCGCGCCTGCGGTCGGGGACGGCACGAGCGGCAGCTCGCCGCCTGGACCAACTCCCAGCCTTGCTATGTTTGACACGACAACAAATCAATCGGTTGCCGCGACCGCTCAGCCTTACACTGGGCCGGTGGCCGGATTGCAGGAGCAGTATCTGAACATCAGCCCGGATAGCCTGAATATCAGCGTCAGCACTCCTAACTGGTTCGTTCATAGCGGCAGCGGCAACGACGCGATTGCGGTCAACAGCGGCAATAATGTGCTGGACGGTGGCACCGGCTCCAACTTCCTCGTCGGCGGTACCGGGTCGGACACATTTTTTGTGGATGACCGCGGTCCCACCTCCGATATCTGGAGCACCGTTGCCGGGTTCCACGCCGGGGACGCCGCAACCATCTGGGGCGTCACCCAGCAGGACTTCAACCTGGCCTGGGTCGATGGTCAGGGGGCGGCGGGCTTCACTGGATTGACATTGCACGCCACAGCCTCTGCCAAGCCGACGGCGTCTCTCACACTAACCGGATTTTCCAGCGCCGATCTGAGTGATGGGCGGCTTAATGTCAGCTTCGGCACGGTCGGTGGCAGCTCGTACATGGACGTGCTTGCAAATCGATAAGGTCAGCTGCAAGAGCAAGCCCAGCATCCTGGTCGGTATCCTCCTGGTACCGCTCCTGCCGCCGCTGACGGCGCGCGATGCACGCGGACTTTCCTAAAGCATGAATAAATTTCCTTCTGCTGATGATGATGCGCCTGTGGAGTTGTGGATAACGCTCTTGCGTTGTCCACAAATCCACAGGCGAGGCGAACCCAAGCGTGATCATGCCGCCGCGTCCAGCACCGCCATCTGTGGCATCCCTTGAGCCTCATAGCGCCCCAGGCAGCATGAAACACCGCACGGCTTCCGTCGTGATACTGCCGCACTTTCACCCGCGCCTTCAAGAAGTGAGCCCGCAGCGGCGACGGTGGAATCCGCAGCTTCAGGCGCCGCCACGACACCGTGTTATCATGGGCCACCACTCGCTCCTCCTGGATGCACGAAATCTCCCGCAGATCGACGCCCACAACCGCGACGAACGCCGATCCCTCCTGCTCAGCTTTCACCGCAAACTGGGCGTTGTGGGCCGCCCGCTGTAGCAATCCCGGATGAACCGGTTGGCCGCCGCAACCGTCGTGATCCCAGCCAGCGCCAGTTCCTTCACCAGGCGGTCCTTTAAAGTTTGAAACAGCCGCTCCGAACGACTGCCGGCCTGCGGCGAGTAGGCCGCAATGTGCTCCACGCCCAAATGCGCCAACGCCCGCCCAACCTGCGTCAGCCGATTTCGGTCAACCGGGCCGCCAGCTTCGGGTGTCACGAAGTACGGGCTGCCGCGGTCCGTATACGGGCTCAGCGGCAGGCCATGCGCGCCAAACACCTCCAGCAGAGCCTCAAGCGTCGATCCCGTGCCTTCTTCGGCGACCAAAAACGCCGAGTAGATCACGTTCGTCGCATCGTCCATCGTCACAATCAGGTCCAGCGCCTCCCGCCCGGCCAGCCATTCATGGCGCGAACCGTCTTGATAAAGCAGCATCCCAGGCAACGGTCGCCGCGGCCGCCTGCGCCGGTGCGCGCCGCGCCGTCGGGCGCGCTCCAGAAGCCCCTTCGATTGCAGAAACGCCTTCGTCCACGTGTATCCCCACCGGAAACCATGGTTGCGCACCGGGTGCTCGTGGAAGTGCTTCGCCGTGAACCCGCTGTAACGGGTCCGGTACAGCCGCTCCACCTCTTCCTCCCGTCAACCGGAACCCGCTTACCCGACGTCCGGCCAAGCCGCCGATCCAGCAGACCGGCTTCTCCGGCCTCCTCATACCGCTGCTGCCAACGCCGGAATGTCCGCTCGCACGCACGAGATCGGCCGCGAGTTGCCGGCGATCTCAGGTTGGCTGGACGAGCAGCTGCTGAGCCTGATAAGCGCCGATTTGCGGCGCGATGGGGTTCGCGAGACGGGGCGGCGCAGCCTGCCTGCGGAAGCCGTGTTGCGCTGTGCGCTGCTCAAGCAATACCGCCAACTGAGTTACGAGGAGCTGGCGTTTCACCTTGAGGATTCGGCGTCGTTTCGTGCCTTTGCCGGCTTCCGCTGACATGGACGCCGAAGAAGGCGGTGCTGCAGAAGACGATCAGCGCTATCAGCGCGGCGACTTGGGAGGCCATTAATCAGGGGCTGGTCACCGGCGCGCAGCAAACCAAGCTGGAGCCGGCGGCGGTGGTACGGATCGACAGCACGGTGACCGAGGCGCTGATGCATGCGCCGAGCGACAGCTCGCTGCTGTGGGACGCGGTGCGGGTGATGGTGCGCCTGCTGGAGTGGGCGAGCGCGTTGGAACCGCCCAAACCTGGCGCAACAACAGCCGGCTGGCCAAGAAGCGGGCCCACGCCATCCAGCACAGCCGCGGCAAGGAGCGGAAACTGAAGCTATACCGTGATCTGATCGCGGCCACCCGGGCCACCAAGGCAGCGCTTGAGGGCGCCGTCACGCGCCTGGCTGAGTGCACCGGACCCAATGCCGAAGACTGGCGCACCAAAGTTCAGCATTATTTGCCGTTGATAGAGCGCGTCATTGCGCAAGCCGAGCGCCGTGTTCTTGGCGGCGAGGCGGTGCCGGCCAGCGAGAAACTGGTCAACCTGTTCGAGCCGCACGCGGATATCATCGTCAAGGGCGGCCGCGACGTGCAGTATGGTCACAAAATCAACCTGGCAACCGGTCGCAGCGGCCTGATCCTCGATGTTGTCGTCGAAGCCGGCAACCCGGCTGACGCCGAGCGCTTCCTGCCCATGCTCGAGCGTCACATCGTGCGGCACGGCAAACCGCCCCGCCAGACGGCCTGCGACGGCGGGTATGCCAGTCGCGACAACGTCACCGCGGCCAAGGCCATGGGCGTGAAGGAGGTCGCCTTACATAAGAAACGCGGCCTGGGCATCGAAGCCATGGTCAAGAGCCGCTGGGTGTATCGGCCTCCCTTCCAGTTTCTCGCAGGGCAAAAACGTCGTTTATGGACGGACACTAGGCCCTGTGGACAAACCTGATCCATCGGCGAATAGCGCCGAGTAGAACAAAGCCGAGAAAACTGGTGGCGGTCTTGTCGTAGCGCGTAGAAACGCGGCGCTGCTCCTTGAGATGACCGATGAAGCACTCGATGCGTGACCGCAGCTTGTAAAGTCGCTTGCTGACGGTGTGCTGCACCTTTCGGTTGCGCTTGGTGGGGATCTCCGCCGCCGCACCGCGATCGCGCAGGTCCTGACGGATCGCGTCGCTGTCATAGCCCTTGTCGGCGAGCATCGCACCAGGATCGCTGTCGCGCTCATCCATCAGCGCGTCATAGGCTGTGCTGTCATGCGCCTCGCCTTCGCTCAGCACCACCCCGATGGGCAGACCCACCGCATTGCAGCGGAGATGAATTTTGGTGCTGAACCCGCCGCGGGAACGGCCGAGGGCCTAGGCCTGCGTCCCCCTTTTTCGCCGGCTGCACAGCGGTGCGCCCGAATGATGGTGCTGTCGATCATCTGCAACATGTCTTTCTCGCCGCCGCTGTCGGCGAGCGCCTGCAAGATGATGTCCCACACCCCGGAGAGGCACCAGCGGCGGAACTGCCGCCAGACCGAGTTCCAGTTGCCGAACTGGTCGGGAAGATCGCGCCATGGCGCCCCGGTGCGGCAGATCCACAGCGCACCGTCCAATGTCCGGCGGCGGTCCTTCGGCGGCCGGCCCGACCGCGCGGTGAGAAACGATTCGACGATGGCCCACTCGTCGTCGGTCATTGAGCCTCGGATCACTGCCAACCTCCCCAGAGAGAGGTCGGCCTCGAATCACATCATCCCGCGTCGGGGGAATCCCCCGGATCGCAAAAGCAACAACCGGAATCGCGGATCTGCTGGTGCGATTCTTTTGGCAATGCCGGACGGCGGCGCTGGATTCCTTTATTGCGGGGGCGGATTTCAGCGAGTGTCGTGGGTTTGTCCACAGGGCCTAGTGTCCCGATCCTGACGAAAGATTCCCTGCACCGCGCGAGTATGCGATTCTCCCGGCATGCAAAAGACACAGGCGTGCATCAGGCTCGCAGCGGCGGATCGGGCGGCGAAGGTTGGGTTTCCGGGCGAAACAGCCCGCAAAAGCTGGTCTGGCGAGCCCGCATCGTGCTGCTCTCCGCTGAACGGGTCGGGGTCATGGCGATCGCGCGCGCGGTCGGCAAGAGCAAGGTAAGGTCGGACGTTGGCAGGAGCGCTACCTCGCTCAGGGTATCGCCGGTTTGCGGCGCGACGCCACCCGGCCGGGTCGCAAAGCACCGCTCAGCGCCGAGACAATCAAGCAGGTGGTGGACAAAACCCTGCACGAGAAACCGCCGGCCGGAACCCATTGGAGCATTCGCAAAATGGCCGCGGCCACTGGCCTCAGCTACACCAGCGTGCAGCGCATCTGGAAGGCGCATCGGCTCAAGCCGCATCAGGTCCGGACCTTCAAGCTGTCGAACGACAAACGGTTCGCCGAGAAGGTGCAGGATATCATCGGTCTGTATCTCAATCCGCCCGACAAGGCGCTGGTGGTGTCAGTGGACGAAAAAAGCCAGATCCAGGCGCTGGATCGCACCCAGCCTGGCTTGCCGCTCAAGAAGGGTCGCTGCGGCACCATGACGCACGATTACCAGCGCCATGGCACCACCACCCTGTTCGCGGCGCTTGATGTCGCCACCGGCAGGGTCGTCGGTCAGTGCATGCCACGCCATCGGCACCAGGAATGGCTCAGGTTCCTGCGACGGATCGATGTGGAGACGCCGAAGCATCTTGATGTGCATCTGATCACCGACAACTACGCCCCACAAGCACGCCAAGGTCAAGGCGTGGCTCGGGCGGCATCAGCGGTTCCATATGCACTTCACCCCGATCTCCGCCTCCTGGATCAATCAGGTCGAGCGCTTCTTTGGTCTGATCACCGAGGACAGCATCCGCCGTGGCGTGTTCAAAAGCGTTACTCAGTTGCAGGCAACGATTGAGCAGTATCTGGAGCAATACAATGCCGAACCCAAGCCCTTCGTCTGGACCGCTTCGGCCGACGCGATCCTCGCCAAGGTGACGCGTGGGCGACAAGTGTTAGAGTCGGCACACTAGCTTAGCTATAGTACGGCCTGTCGTCAATTGAGCCAGACCACACTTGCGCCGAGGTAGACGGCGGCAAGGAAGTTACGCGCCGCCTTGTTGTAACGAGTGGCAATGGCACGAAATTGCTTGAGCTTGGCAAAGAAGTTCTCAATCAGGTGGTGTTCCTTGTAGAGAAGGCGGTCGAACTTGCGGGGCACGCGGCGGTTGGCCTTTGACGGGATCACCGCGGTCTTGCCAGCATCCGCCAATGGCTTGATGACCCGCTGGTCGGCATCGAACGCTTTATCGGCAATCAAAGTATCGGCCTGCATGGCCGGCAAAAGGTGATCGGCGCCGACCAGGTCGTGAGCCTCGCCGCCGGTCAGGTGGGAGCCGACCGGATTGCCGAGCGCATGACCATGGTATGGATTTTGGTGCTTAGTCCGCGCGCGAGCGCCCGATCGCTCGGTCCTCGTCGTCTTTTTGGGCGCCGGCACTATGCTGATGGGCTCGCACGATGGTGCTGTCGATCATCGCGTATTCGTTCTCGGCATCAGCAGCGAGATGTTCAAACACGCGTTTCCATACGCCGGATTTAGCCCATCGACTGAAACGCCGATGGGTGTTGTTCCAATCGCCGAAGCGTTCCGGCAGATCGCGCCAGGGAATGCCGGCCCTGTAGCGGTACAGCACCGCCTCTACAAACAGGCGGTTGTCCGTCGCGGTCACGCCGACTGAACCCTGACGGCCCGGCAGCAGGTCCTTGATCCGGTCCCATAGGTCGTCGCGAAGTGCGTGCCGGCGCATCGGTCAGCTCCCCAAAGCTGACCGCCTGCGAATCAAATAACCAGCCGTGCCGGAATCGGGTATTTTGTGGTTGCGTGCCGATTACCGCTGGGCGTTGCAATGCGGACTCACCAAACCGGCGCAAGCCGCCAGATATGCGGTGGGGAATTGACGACAGGCCCTAGATCGGACATATCGTGTGCTACCGACACCGCTCCTGCCGCCGGCTCGCGCCACGACCCCATAGGTGTTACATGGAAGTTCGGTATGGCCAAAGGCCCGTTCGGCTGGGCTCGGTAACCGTAGGGCGCCTGGAGGTCGAACCTTTCCTGGGCGCGATGTCACGGAGCAACATGACTGCTACATCCGGTTGCCCGGTCAAGCGATGGAAGTTATTACAGGATGGTGGCGGTTTCGGGAGCAGAAAGGCGTGGACATTCTACTACCAGGTGAGCTTTCTTGGGACGTTGCGGACCACTGGGAGGAACTTTGGGTTCGGGGAGAGATCCGCCCTTCAACGCTGCTAAGGAAGGTCGAGATTCGTCTGGAGGGCGTGCTCCGTTGGTGCTTTGACTTTCCCGCAGGATCGCAAGTATGTAGCGGTCCAGTCCCTTTTGCCGCAGCCTTACGCCGCCAGAACAGTGAAGCAGGAAATGACTGGAATTTGGAGATCTCCGTCCAAGATCAGGATGGCGCTGAAGCTTCTGAAGGACATCGGATCCGCCCCCTCACCAACCGTCGCGCGGCAGTTCTAACTGCACGGACACACGATCTGCCTTGGCGAAGCTCATGGCCAGAGGTAATCCTTCATCCCGAACACCTCACGTTCGAAGCGACCGGCCACGCGATCCTTCGTGGCTGGGCCTTGTCAAAATCCCCCATTAAAACTATCCGCGTCTCCGGTCCAAAATCATCGTCAAACCACGCTACCATCGGCCTCGATAGAGATGATGTTGCGCGCTGCTACCCGGAATATCCCAATTCATCCCGTTCGGGTTTCGGGATTGAACTGCACACGGACCGTTATAACCTCTCTGACATGGTTCACATCCACCTCGAAACCCGAGAGGTTAAGGTTTCTGCTCTATTTCCGATGAACCTTGTCGCCCAGCATGTTGTTGCTTCGGCTAGCTCATTATCAGTAACAATCGAGTGTGAGCGTGTCTTTCTCCATAAGAAAGGCTTTTTGTTTGCAAGTGGATGGGCAGTCGCTAAGAGTTAGATAACCAGCATTGAAGTAGCTCTTGATGGCCATCCCTTAGGCGAGGCAAGGATCGGACTCTCTCGTAACGATGTGGGTGATGCATTTCCACAGAATCCTCTTGCCGCCATGTCCGGCTTTCGGTTTCTTCAACGAATACCAGCGGAGCTCAGATCGGCACCACGAGCTGTAACAATCATAGTGACGACCACCGCCGGCTACGAGCAATCGTTCGAAGCCCAGGCAGATTTCGTTACAGAGGATGACGAGCAGTTACAGGGTTTTAGCTCTCGCATCGGCTCGACTATTGCAACGGCATTCCGCGACTCAGCTCCGCAGAAGGCTATCCGTTTCCGTACCACGCCCTCAAGACTTCGCTTGATCACAGATGTGGCGTCCGATATCGTTAATGAGCAATACCCATTTCATCGGCGATGGGCGAAAATTATGCTCGCCATGAATCAGAAGACGATAGATAGGGTGCATGAACTAGCTTTAGAACTACTGCTAGAATGTGTGGACATATGCCTCGTCAACGATGCATTATTTATGGACGCCATAGGAACATTCTTCTTCCTGGGGCGCTTGGATCTAGTTTCCTCGCTCCTCTGTGGCCGGTATAATCCTCCTTGTGCGGTAGTCGTCCGCGTCGCGGATGGGGGACCTGGGCCGCATCTGGTTAGCTGCACCTACGAGCTTCCTGCAAGACTCGAGATCCTGTTTGATAGACAAGTCTATCGCCTCGACGATCCGTATCAAGAAATTGTGAAGCTGGCCTGGATCTTTCCTCAGCTGGTTGCGTATGCCCTTAACTGGCGCGGTCACAACGGACGTGTTCTGTTAAACCAATATGATTGCGGTTTGGAACCCGGACTTGCTTACTCTCATTACCGAATGAAGGGATTCTTCTTAATTCCGGACCCTAACTTTGTCAGCACCCAAGCCTATGCAACCATGCGTCGTGGGATCGATCAGAACTATGTGCCTTGGACGGAACGGATCCCGAAAGCATTCTGGCGAGGCAGTAGCACTGGAAGCACAGCTAGTCCTGGCGACTGGAAATCTTTGCCTAGGGTGAAACTCTGCCAGCTCGGTCAGCGCCATTCACAGACGTTCGATTTTGGCATATCCGGGATCGTGCAGTTCGATGATCAAGTGGCCGCAGCCATTAAGGCGGCGGAGCTGATGCGCTCCCCGCTGCCACAGCACGAGTTCCAAAGATGGAAATATCTCGTAGACATTGATGGTAACACGAATGCGTGGGAAGGATTGTTCACAAAGCTATATACTGGTAGTCCCGTCCTCAAAATAGCATCCAACAAGGGCTACAGACAGTGGTACTATGATGGACTGAAGTCGTGGCATAATTATATCCCTGTAGATCAAGGTATGTCGGATTTGCTTGACAAAGTCGCATGGCTTCAACGGCATGATGAAGAAGCAAAGAGAATTGGCGAGCGCGGCCGCGCATTTGCACAGAGCCTGACCTACGAAGGCGAGTTAGAGCGTGGCGCCAGGACCATAGAATCGGCATTACAATATTTTGATCGCATAGCCTGATAGCAACCGCCGATGAGACCGACTCTCAGGGGTTCCCCTGAACCCGCAAATGCGATTCGATGGGAACTGAACCGATTTGCGGGAGCGGACATCGTGGGCCAGCCGATTGCGATCACACGCCAGGACCACACGGCGTCGGATCTGAGGAAACTTGCGGGCCGCTGCGACGACGCTGAGGTGGTGCGCCGTACGTTGGCGATCGCGGCAGTGCTGGACGGCAGTCCGCGCGGGGAGGCGGCACAAAACAATGGCATGGACCGTCAAACGCTCTGCGACTGGGTGCACCGCTACAACGCCGAGGGTGTCGCCGGGCTCAGTTCACGCAAGAGCCCCGGGCGCGCTCCGGCGCTCAGCAAGGAGCAGATGGAGGAACTCAAGACCCCTTGTGGTCAACGGCCCCGACCCGCAAACCCATAGCGTTGTGCGTTGTGCGTTGTGCGTTGTGCGTTGGCGGTGCGGCGATCTTTGCCTCGAGACGGAACGCCGCCACCAGGTTAAAGTGCATGAGCGCACGATGGGCAAATGGCTGCGCCGGCTCGGTTTGACCCTTGTAGGTCTCCTCGGCCAAGTGCCCCGTTTGTCCGCAGCTTGCGAGCATTAGCATCGGGGCAACCGCGCTGCTCGCCATTCGGCCGCGCACACTGAAAGTAATGGCATGTTTCCTTTCCGTCGAGCGTAAGCTTGCTGGCTCAACTCTCACGTTCGGCGATCCTCCCGTTAGTGGTCAACAATCTTCAACGACGTATCAACCGCAAAACCGCCGTGCGCGTGGCCTAAGTCCAGCGCCCATACGCCCCGAGGGTGTGGTGCTGCTTGCATTACTCGGCTGGATTAGCGAATCCGGCCCACGAAGTAGCACTTCGGCGAGAACCGACGCGCGCATGGCCCGCAATCCCTACCACTTTCGGGGGCAAGGTTGGCATACCTTCCTTCGGCAAAATCACAATGATGCCGAGCGTTTCCTGGCGCGGGGAACCACGAGCGGGGCGGGATGGCGGGGGGCGTCCGGTTTTTTCGCGCCGCTCATATCGCCGAGTTGGCGCCACCATAAGTTTCCAAATCAGTCCCACGCAGCGGACGATGACAAAAAAGCAATAATCCAAGCCGCCGCAGGGTGGAACCAGCCCACGGCGGATCCTGCCAGGATAAGTCCGATAATGGCAACGAGGGGATGCATTTGGGTGTCCCTCCAAGCCTTGGGACAGGACGTCAGTCTTGCGACGCCCGGGGTGGTCTTGTCTAGGCGGACGTTACTTCACGAACTATCACAGCATCCGGAACCAGGAGCGCGCCGAAGCGGCCAGCCACATTCGAATGAACTGCAATTCACCGAGCGATTAAGTATCAACTCGATCCTGTATCGATCCCGCATGGGCCCCGGCGGACAGGAGCCCACCTTTTGTTTTACAAAACGCAAAAACGCTGGTGGCCCCTGGCAGAGTGTGAAATCCTTGTTTCCACGGGCGAGGGCAAGGCGGCATAGACCGTGCCAAGTGGATTCCTATGGTCGAGCGACACGTGCGTAAGGGGGAGTTCGGGTTAACACCTTGCGCCCGTTCATAGGCGCGCTGCGCTGGCGGCGCTTAAGCCATCCTGGAACGTCACCGTAAGAGACTGCGGCTGCACGGTCTAACTGCTGGAGGTATCCCAGCGATTGCACCTGCTCGGTGTTCAATCGGAAGCGCTTGCGGGGCTTGCCGAGCTTTCCAGAGAAACCGATCAGCTCAAGCGCGTTGGCATCAGGAACGCCCCACAGCTCCATCAAGAACCAGAACACCTTCGGGTTGGCGGGGGAAGCCCGGCTCGGTGCGCGGGACGGTGCTGGCGGCTCGGGGTCGCCCGGAATGCTCCCGCCCGGACGGCGACGGCGGCTTCCGGCCGAGTGAGTGGGTGGCGCGGCGGGGCTGAGGCTGAAATGACTTGCCGTTTCTCATCCGGTCCGTTAAAAGCCGCGACTCCAAAAACGAAAGTCAACCTGTGAGCGATCAGCTAGAGTTACCCCTGATTCCACACAAGATCGACGGAGAAATCGTCACTCAGCGGCAGAAAGACGGCTATGTTAACGCGACCGCCATGTGCAAAGTAGCGGGGAAGCTATTCGCAGACTATTCCAGACTCAAGTCAACAGAGGCATTCCTGAGCAAGTTAGCGGCCGATATGGGAATTCCCATATCGGAGATAATACAGGCTCTTAAGGGCGGTCCTCCGGCATTTCAGGGGACCTGGGTTCATCCGCAGGTCGCAATCCATCTGGCTCAGTGGCTATCGCAGAAGTTCGCCGTGCAAGTAAGCAAATGGGTTTACGATTGGATGACGGGCAACAAGCAGCCCGGTGGCAATCTTCCTTACCACCTCCGCCGCTACGTGGCGAATGCGAACAACGTGCCAGCGGGGCATTTCTCCGTTCTGACTGAGATGGCGTTCGCCTTAATTGTGCCACTTGAAATCGTAGGCTATAAATTGCCTGAAGAGCTATGGTCCGATATTTCGCAGGGCAAGATGTTTGCGAAGTATATAAGTGACCAAATCGGCTTAGATACTGACAAAATGCCGACCTACCCTCACCATTTCGAGGATGGTCGGCCGCCTGTAAACGCTAAGGCCTACCCTATTCAGTTGTTACACTACTTTCGAGACCATCTGAGTGAAATTTGGATTCCGCAGCGTGCGGAATCTTATTTCAAGGAGAAGGACCCTAGCGCACTTCCCTATCTCGCGAAGGCAATTCCGCACATCAAGATCAAACCGGTGCCGAAGAAGCTGCTGCCCTACGAGAAACAGTAGGCTGGCTGCCGTGCCGGGGGGTGTCGAACTGACCGCTTGCGGGAGAAAGAAGGCCCGTTACCTGGGTTCGGGCGCTTCTCCAGCGGAATGCTTCGCCCGGCGGTATTGCCGGATGGGCCGGCGGATAGACCAAACAAATTAACGATCCGTAAAGCGCGACCCGAATTCGAGACGGCGCATCAGTAGCCTGGGCGTCCCGACACGACCACTCGCCCATCACTGCCGCACGTCATGCATTTGAGCGTGAGACGGTTTAGCGGGCAGTCACCCATCCCGTTCCGAATAAGCTGCCCGAGGTCGAGACGGTTTAACCGCCCGCAGCCGTTGCAACGGGCGTCAACGGAGGAGCGTGCGTCAAGGCACGACTGGACGGTCGGGAGCAGGTGCGATGATGGCCGGCGAGCCATTCCGTGACTTTGGTCGCCGAACAGAAAAAGAGCGTTAAAGCTGGGTCGTCCTCAACCCGCTGTTGTGGAAAGGCAGGGTCAGCAATCCACAAGAGGATCGGCTTCAGCGGCACGGAAAATCAGCCGCAGGCGCACCCGGAGCCAGAGTTGGGGGCAAATTCCTGCCGCCCATTCATCGGACCTTCCGAGGGCTCAGTGTGGGCTGGTGCCGATGAGCAATGGGTTTTCGCGGCAATCCTCCTCGGTGGGGGGCGCCGGTTTTGCTGTTATTGGCTTGCTGGCTTGGTTCGGCTGAACCGCGAAGTTTGCCCCTTTGTTTTTTGGCAGTCATTCCGAATCGCGCCGCTTGCGCCGGTGCGCGCCGCGTCGAGGCGCCCGCTCCAGAATCCCCTTCGATTGCAGGAACGCTTTCGTCCACGTGTATCCCCAGCGAAAGCCGTGGCGCCGCATCAGGTGCTCGTGGAAGTGCTTCGCCGTGAACCCGCTGTATCGCGTCCGATACAGCCGCTCAACCTCCTCCTCGCGGTCAACCGGAACCCGCTTCCCAGACGCCCGCCCAAGTCGCCGGTCCAGCAGACCGGCCTCACCGGACTCTTCGTAGCGCTGCTGCCAGCGCCGGAATGTCCGCTCGGCGATCCCAAGCAGCTCCGCCGCTTCGCACTGGTTGAATTCGCTCGATTTATACCGGTCAAGAACGCTCCGGAACTTGATCACTCGCACACCCTGAAGGGCTTCCGACCGGCGCATTCAGGCTCCCAAAAGGGACCATCTTTACCGGACAGATCGTGTGCTACCGACAATGCGATGACCTATCTCTATCCTCGGGTATCCGCGTCTACGATACTATTCGATTTGCTCTTTTCGAGTCGGACCTCTCTGCTCAAGTCTCGGCCGTGAGCGAACATGAGTGGCCGACCTCGTGGCGTCTCGACGGTGCTCCTGTGCTCAGGCGCCAACTGACGTCGGCGCTCCTCACGTCGCGCGATCAATCGGCTCCCCCGCCGCCTTGAAGACTGTGCATAGCCCGGAGGAACAAATGGCCGAGACCCGGTTCCTGACCGCTGAAGAGGTCTCCGAGCGCTATCGAGGCGAAGTCTCCGTGGGCACTCTTCGAAATTGGCGAGCGCAGCGCGTCGGACCACCGTTCATCAAAATTGGCAAGTCGGTGCTCTACCCCGTGCAGGCTCTGGATGAATGGGATAGAAACAATCTCGTGATCTGCCGTGCTTCACGCAAACTCAGCGTGGCTGACGATGCGGGCCAGGGATGATCACGGTGAATCACGAACTACCGATCCCGAACCCATACCCCAAGGCCGTTTCAAGATCTAAAAAATCCTTTGAGTTCGGGACGATGGTTCCTGAAGGAAGACTGGTGCACAACCACCCGAGCGGAGATCCTTCGCCGTCGCGGGACGACGTGGCCATGACCGACGAGGTGCGGCGGGCGGTGGAGACGATCGGTGTGGTGCTGCACGACCACATCATTATCGGTAACGGAAAGTGGCTGAGCTTCCGGCAGGAAGGGCTGCTGAGATGACTGGTGCTGCTGGACAGGATTGAACTGTCGGCCTCTCCCTTACCAAGGGAGTGCTCTACCACTGAGCTACAGCAGCGCCGGCAGCGAAGCCACTCGCTCCGCTTAGGCGTTTGCCCCGGCCGGCGCAACCCCGCCCCGCGAACATGTTCACGCCGCCGCCGACGCCTGCCCCCGACGGCAAAGCCGGGGCGCCCTACGATGCGGAGCGACCTTCGTTCGCATCAGCGCGAGGAGGCTGAGCCTGGACCGGAAAGGCGGATCGTGTGTTACGTTGCGGACGTTTTCGCCTCACCGCGCACGATCGGCGAACGCCGGCCGGCTCGAGCAGTTTCAGGCTGATTATATCAGCCTGAAACGCTCTGACTTCATGGTTTTAGAGCAGATTCACGCGCTCCCGGAAACGCACGCATTTCCGGTCAAGCGCGATCTGCTCTAGGTGTCGTTGCCAGGGACGTTGTCCCCGCCTCCGATCACCGATTGTGCTTGCGGCCAGAGGAACGGCGTCACGCACAGGCCGCCTTCGGCGGTCGCTGCGCGAGGCTTGACCCCGTTCCCCGGCCGAAGTGTGGCTCGGGATCGGTTCAGGGACGAATGGGGCCACCGTCTGAACGGCCCTGATGCGGCTGATGGGTGGTCTGCCTCCCAGCGCCGAATGGCCGGTGGCAATTGTAATCGGCGGGAGGGACAGCCTCCTTAGCAGGGACATCTAGGGACGTGTGGCGGGCAAAATGGGACGCACGCCACACTCAACGGGACCCTGGTCCCTTCCAGAACGAGCACCGGCCGCTACGCTACGTTGATTACCTTTGCGCGCGAGGATGTTCCTGAAAACCGACGCCGGAGTTGGGAGTATTTGATATGGAACGAAGAATGGTTCTGGCCGGTGCCGCTGCGAGTGCAGCGGGCCTTTTCCCCGGCCGCTCGTCCGCCGCCGCCACTGACAGCACGGCGGCCGGCCTCGCATCCCCGGATCTTGCCGCCGCGCTGGCCCGGTTCCGCGCGTCCATCCCGGCGCATTTTGACCGGACCTATGTCGAGAACGCCGTCGTGCCTTTTTTCCTCACCAGCGTCTACGAGGGCGAGCGCCCGGCCCTGCCGATGATCGACGTGACGCTTTCCAAGGAGAACGCACTGCCCCACGATCTCTGGGGGTTGATCTATCAGGACTGGAAGCCGACGCCGGAGGCGGGCGTCACGGTGTTCCTTCAGGGTCTGGAGAAACGTGGCGACAACAATCTCCGCAAGCGGATATACATGTCTGCCGTCACGCCCGACCTGTACCGGCCGATGTACGGCGCCAAGGTCGTCGCTTTTTTTGATGCGCTCCTGGATCCCCGCTTCGCCGGCAAGCCGCTCATGCGGCACTACCTCGATTACTACTGGGATGTCTATTGGGACCTGCATCTCGGGGTCAAAGGTGCGGCGATCCCGCCGCAGGTCCGCACGATCGGTGAAAGCTTCAACACCGTCCTTGCCTTCCGCGACCCGGTACAGCCGGCTGTATACGACAACTACATGACGGTGCGCGCTCTCCTGGACTTCCTCAAGGCCTGGATCGACGACCGGTTGGACGACATCGCCCAATCACGCATCGCGCATCCCGAACAGACGATCGCCTGGTACTGGCTGAAAAACGCCGGCGATGGCACGAATTTCAGCAAGAAGGACGTCGTCTTCGAGTGCTTCCACAACTTTGTCGCGTTCAGCCAGTGGGGCAACTCGATGTTCGGCATCGCGTCACGCCTCAGCCAGGACGGTGGTGATCCCGACGTTCGCGCCGCGTTCGAGAAGACGATGTCCGGCAACCCGGATGCCGCGAACGGCGCGCCTTATACGCCGCTCGAGATGTTCGTTATGGAGCTGTTCCGTACGATTTCGCCGAACGGCGGAAGCATCTCCACGATATCGGATACACGGCAGTCGGGATCGAGCGATAACTACGGCGACAGCGTCTCGCCCTTCGTGCGCTTCGGCCTCCCCTACGAGCGCAATGGCTACATGATCTCACCGCACACCTCGACCAGCTTCGATCCCATGCACTGGACCAATCCAAATCAATTCGACCCGCGGCGTTACCTTGATGTGCCGACCAGCGCCGAGGTGGACGAGGCGCGAAGCAAGCAGATCGGCTTTGCCAAATGCCCCTTCGACCTCACGAAGATGGAGGTCAGCGACGGCCGCAATGCGGCGATGGCCAACAGCGCCTTCGGCACGGTGTTCGGCGTAGTCAATGGCACGCCGCTGCCGGTCTGCGACTACGCCGGGTTCGCGCCGTTCGGCTTCGGCTATCGCCGCTGCCCCGGCGAGCAGCTCACCATCCAGGTATTCGAGGACTTCCTCCGCAAGGTCTGGCGCGACAAGATTGCTTTCCGCAGCCTGAACCTGCCAAACCCTCGTCAGGTGCCAATCGGCCCGGGCACCGTGATCGACGACAACATCACCTTCGTCCGGTCGTCTTGATCGGCGAGAAGCAGCGCCAGCCTACCAGAACTGTCGCAGAGTGAGCCGGACGCCCCAGGCGTACGGCTCGCTCTCGGGCTTGGCGACGACGGACTCAGCATTCAGCGCCAGGTCGGCGCCGCGCCACAGCCGCGCGCCCATGCCGGCGCCCAATCGTAGTGTATCGGCGGCGTTGTACTGAGGCACCCCATCAATTCTCGTTTCGCCCCCGATATCGTAATAGGCATCAGCCGACAGCCAGACGCGAGGGGTGATATTCCGGCTCGCATGGCCCTCTAAGATGAACAGCGGACGCTGCGTCAATCGATTCGCTTCGCCAACCTGGAACGCATTGTTAGCGCTGAAAGCCGCAACCGATACGTAGGTCTCGAGCCAGGTCCACCCGCTATCTGGCGTGTAGCTGAAGTTGATTGTGGGACGGACAGTCCATCGGTTTGCCGACGGATTCAGGGAACGACTTGGCTCATAGTCCCCGAGCGGCGTCCCGACGTAGAGGTGAAAGCTTGAGAAGGTCTGCGGCACGAAGGCAGCGAATTGCTGGCCGGTGAGAGCGGGTCCGCCAAAGATGTTTATCTGCCAAAGAAAGCCTATATCGGAGATACCGTGGACAGCTGCGGCGCTGGATCCGGAGCTCGATTCCACGTAGAGATACGGCAGCACCAGAGACACGCCACCCGTGCGCCCCCAGAAATCCACGGTCCGGGTCAGGACGAGGGACTGCAAACCAACATTGGTCCGGATACGTGCGGCTATATCCAGCCCGTCCTCCGGCGTCACCAAAGCTGCGTAGCCCGCATTGTAGGAGGCGAGCCAGCTGTCGATCGGCGCGTTCAGATAATCCCGCGCTGAACCTGCCAAGACGTTGCTGCTTGACAAAGGCGAAACACTTGCGGTGATGCACAATACGCCCTTCAGAAGCCGCGCACGTGTTAGCGACGTGCACATGGTCCGGACCGGTTCATGCAGCCGGTACGGCTTTCCTACGCTCCGCCAGAAACCGCCTGGCGCTTTCCTCACCCGCTTGCATAAGAAGGGTGATATTGGCTGCGCTGCGGTCGAGCTTGCTTTCGAAGTCAAGCGCAGCCTGCAGTGCGGCCGGCATTTCCATGCAGGGGATATGGTACGGCTTATCGGCATCACCAGCAAACGATTTGGGGATGCGAATCGGTTCTTTTATATCGAATCGCGCAAGAAATTCAGGTTGGAACGCCTTGGTCAAAAGCATGTCATTCAGCATTTCCAAATGACGCAGCTGGTGGAATAGTGATATATTGCCTTCCAACTGGTTTCGCCTGTCTACGATGTCATCGGGCCGCTCCGGCACGCGTTCACATCTCGTCGGATTGATTTTGACCAGCCAAATCTCCTCGGGCACGTTCTGCTCGCCGACACTGGGCGGCCGGATGAGCTCCTGAATTGGCGGATTGTCGGAAAACAAACCGTCCCAGTAGGCGTCGCCATCGATCAGCACGGCCGGAAAAATGTTAGGCACCGCACAGGATGCCAGGATATGCTCAACCTGTATGGGCTGATGCAAGGAGATGAATTTTGTCAGCTTGCCGCTGGTGACGTTCGCGGCGCCGATCATGAGAATGGGGCGTTTTGCACGCGGTCCCCAGGACGCGATTTCACCAAATTCGATGTGCGTCTCCAATAACGACCGGAAATTCCGGAACAACTCACGATGACCCGTCGTTGCAATCGAAGCCATTGATTGTAGAAACGGGGAAGACGGACTGAGCTGCATGGTTGGGACCAGGCCCACATTGACCATACGCATAGCGCTGACGACGAAGTGGTTGAACGCCTCCTCCAACCAGCCTTGCGCCGTGTTGTCTTTCCAAAATCCAACCAACCGCTCCCAAGATGGGTTCTCGTTCTTCTCGAACGCAAACCAGACCAAGGCCGCGCAGACAGCGCCGCCCGACGTTCCGCTGATACTGACGATCTCGAACTCGTCACCCACCCTGGCTTCGCACAGAGCTTTCAGCGCACCGGCGGTAAACGCCGTTTGACTCCCGCCGCCCTGGCATGCAATTGCAACCTTGGTTTTCGCCTTCATGTCCCGTCCTGCCCTTCGCGCATCACCTCAGAACGACCCGACAGCAGTTCCAAGTCCGATGACTGCTACGAGCGCAATGATTGCTCCCGCGACGGCGACCATCACGATGTCGAAGTAGCTTTCACGATGCGTGAGACCGCATACGGCGAGCAGGGTCACTACTGCGCCATTATGAGGCAAACTATCGAGCGTGCCAGAGCTGATAACTGCAACGCGATGCATCAGCTCCGGACTTACACCCGCCTCGTGCGCCAGTCGCATGTAGGTTTCTCCAAGCGAATCGAGGGCAATGGTCAATCCGCCGGAGGCAGAACCCGTCAAGGCGGACAGCACATTTGTGGCGATTGCGAGCGAGACCGCTGGACCCCCTTCGATCGACAGCACCCAATCGCGCACCAGCGCGAAAGCGGGCAAGGCCGCAACAACCGCGCCGAATCCTACGAGGCTCGCTACGCTGACCGCCGGCAACACCGAGGCGTTGGCGCCCGCATCCATGCTTTCTCGCAGGCCTGGCAGGCGCCGTCCGCTGACGATCAGCAGTGTCAGGATCGCCGCGGTCAGGGCCACTATCACTGCCCACACGCCGCCGACCGCAGACAGCGTCGTTCCACCCCAACGCGGCTCGGCAAGAAAACTCACGTCCAGCCGTGGCAGGATAAAAATCGACATGAGGAAGTTTACGCCGACCACAACAATCAGCGGCAGCGCCGCAGAAGTGATCGGCGGCAGAGTGTCCGAGACGCGGCTCCGATGGATCTCCGCAGGATCGAATGCGTGTGCCGTCGTCGCGCGCTCGCGAACAACGATGTCTTCCGCCGCTTGGTCCGGCTGGCCGCCTGCACCTCCGCCGAACCCCTCGCCGTTCCGCCGGGCGGCCGTCTCTGCCCGGTTGAGCCACCACAGGCCAAAGCCAACCATGATAACTGAAGCGATAACGCCGAGCCCTGGTGCGGCCAGCGGTGTGGTGCCGAAAAATGGCATCGGTATCGCGTTCTGAATTGATGGCGTGCCCGGCATCGCAGACATTGTGAAGGTGGAGGTGCCGAGCGCGATCGCAGCGGGCATGAGGCGCCGCGGGATATCGGCCGCGCGGAACATTGCCTGCGCCATCGGCGCGAGAACAAAAAACGCCACGAAAAGGCTGACGCCTCCGTAGGTCACCAGCGCGCCGGCGAGCACGACCGCCAATACTGCCCGACGTTCTCCGAGCCGCTTGGTGACATAAGCCGATATGGACGCGACCGATCCGCTGTCCTCCATCAGCTTGCCGAACAGCGCCCCGAGAAGGAACAGCGGAAAAAACTGGGCGAGAAAGCGCGCCGCACTGCCCATGAAGGTTTGTGTCCAATGGGCAAGCAAAGGCTCACCAGCGAAAGCCGCGGCGATAAGCGCGGCTATCGGGGATAGCAGCAGGATGCTCCAGCCCCGATATGCCAGCCAGATGAGCAGCAGGAGTCCAAGAAGAATGCCGAGCAGGCCCATTGGATCAGCCGTGGCGCTTGGGGTTGCCGCGGCGGTCGGCGCGGGCGCTCATTGCACGACTGGCTGCGCGAAACGCAGTGCGATCCCGAAGTAAAGCCATCCGGCACCCTGGACCAGCAGCTCGATAGCGATCAGAGTGCCAAGGACCCAGAGCCCAGCCCAGGGCAGGTTCGCATAGAGCAGACACCCCACCACCAGGCTTACAAGCCCACTGAGGAGAACCAGGCCCCAGGCACGAATCTTCTGATGCCGTAAGGCGAGGACAATGCGCACCACGCCTCCGACAATAACGGTTGCCGCGAGCAACAGCGTCAGCAAGATCGCGCCCTGCACCGGTTCACTGATTATGAGAAGACCGCCGATGACATAAAGCACGCCGGACAGCAGGCCGAGAATGAACCCGCGCCATTCCTTTACCATGAAGGATTGAAGGAGCTGGAAAACACCACCGACAAGCAGGCTCAGGCCAATCACGATCGTGCTGGCGGTGGTAACGGCAGTAACGTCAACCCACGCAATGATGCCCAGGACGATCAAAACCGCGCCAAGAGCGACAAACCATCCCCAATTCTTGCTGACGCTCGATGCTTCATTTCGCATAGTCGCACTCATCATCATGGCAGGCCTCCTCCGCTTTCCGGCGGGCGAATGAGCATGCTACCGACTATCCCTGCCTTCGTCCACGACATCTCGGAAAAGAGTTGCCTCCATTGGATAAGACTGCAAGAACCGTCGGATGGGCTCTCAGGTAATTACCAGAGGCCGGGCGAAGCCCCGATCTCGGCCGCGCCGTACCCGGGTCAGCACAACCGTTCCACGGGACTCACTGGCGCGGCGCTCACCATCTGAATGCTCGCCAATCCACGATGGCGGAGTTCCGATTCGGGACACTGGCATAAACCGGCATGCGCCACTTCAGCCGGCCGACGGCGCCCCGGTCGCCTGTGCCTGCCGGACGCCCGCCAACGCCTCCTGCAATGCCTCCTCCTTTGTCTCATCGAATGAGCTGCGCAGAACGCGGCCCCCTGCACCTTGCAGCGCCCCAAGTACCTTGTCGGTCGTCATTTTGCGTATCAAAAGAAACAGAGCTGCTTTGCCAGATTGCAGTGTATTCGCGACTTCCCTCATGAAATCGTTATTGATCCCCAGATCGGTGAACTTGCCGCTTAGTGCGCCAGATGCTGCCCCGACCGCCGCCCCTGCAAACGGCATCATGAACAGCAATCCGATTAACGTGCCCCAAAACATGCCCGACACCGCGCCGGCCCTCACCGGCTCAAAAAGCTGATTTAGCTTTACACTTCCATCGGGGCGTTTTACCGCGACCACGGCATCGCCGAGCTCCATCAGATACTCCTTCTGCATGCCCAGCAAGCGTTGCCGCATCTCCTCCGCTTCCGCCTCGGTTTGAAATTCAATAACGAGCAGATCTGACATCGGTTACTCTCCTTCTGAACACTCTCCGGCCTGTCCGCGCCGTAACCCGCCGCTTACAGGCCATCCTGCGACTTCGATATGAACAGATTTATTCCAAGCTCATCTGAAAGGAATTTGGCGACCAGTTGACCCTTTACGCTGTTGCCCGCAGCATCGAGCGACGGCGCGAACGTACCGAGCCCGCCTTTACCTGGAGAAACCGTCACGATTCCGCCGCCGATCCCGCTCTTACCCGGCAGGCCAATTTCGTAGAGCCAGTCTCCCGACCTCTCGTAGAGACCAGCCGTCGCCATGACCGCCAGCGCGTAACGGCAGTTTTCCGCATCGACGACGCGCCTCTTAGTGATGGGATTGACGCCACCATCAGCCAGGGTTGCACCCATCACCGCCAGGTCCTTCGCACTTACGTTCAGTGAGCATTGCCGGGTGTAGAGATCCACCGCCTGAGCTGGCTCAAGATAGACGCGCCCATAACTCTGCAACAGACGCGCTATACTCTGATTGCGATAATTGGTCTCGCTGGCCGACGCATACACCTCCTCGTTTGACTTCAGCCATCGGCCGGCAAATTCGGAAAGTCCGCTTTGGATAAATTGCCACCTCTCTTCGATGCTCGCCCCGGGGACAAGGCTCGTCGTAGCGATCGCACCCGGGTCGACCATGGGATTGGTACGCCCGTCTTCCCCTTGCTCGATAGCGGCCAGTGAATTAAACTCCAGCCCGGTGCTGTTAACCCCAAGCTTCTTTCGCGCGTGCTCCGGCCCGATCACCTGGCAGACCAGCGCGAACACAAATGGCTTGGAGACGCTCGTTACCGCGAACTGATGGTCCACGTCTCCGGCCCAATAGACGCTGCCCTCGGTACTCACGACGCAAATACCGAATAAATCCCTCTGCACGCGCGCCAGCGCCGGATAGACATCTGAATTCTTCCCCTCGGTGTTGCTCTTGAAGCGCTGATACGCCTTCCTGATCAGCGCTCCCGCTAACTCAGAGGGCGGCAGATGGCCCGTCGCAACATAGTGCAGGCCTCCCGAAACGTCTCCTGCGCTCCGCATGTTCATGCGAGCCTCAACGTCTCCCAACACATGGAATTACCGTCACTTCATCCGAGTGGGTGTCCCGATAATCGCTTCCTTGCCTCGACCCCTGCGCCAACGTCCACTTAGCCGACCTTAGCCATCAGGATCTGATCTCAAGCGTTGTAGGATTGAAATTGACCGCACGCATCCCACCCTGGGCAGTTCGCACAACGGCCACACCCCTGTTAAAGTCCATCGCCACGATCTGGCTGCCCAGATGCTTGAGCTTGATACTGTTGAGCAGCATCGTTGTCAGGATTTCGCTTACCGTCTGGCCACCCTGCTTCATTCGAGCTTCAACTTCGGCGCGCGCCTGCGGAGAAAGCCCGGCCATCTCGGCCTGCTCCAAAGTTGTCGCCGCACGCTGGGCATACGTGGCAGATGTCGCGAAAGCGGCAGCACCGATTGCAACCGCAATCGCAAGATAACTGGTCGTGCGCACAGCCATGGATTGATGCTCCGTTTGTTTCCATCATCTCGGCGGCGAGTCACTTCTCAGAGACATTTCTGCTCGCAGCATCTCACCGCAAAGCGTTCTATTATCAGCACCGCCCTGGCCTTGCATGAGCCGAAGATCCCGCCGCTATACCCGACGTCCCAATCAACCGAGGGTCCCGGGCGGCGAACGGGATGGTCGCCTCATTCCCAAAACGCCTCAAGAATTGTATTGCTCTCATCAAGGATTACGGTAAGCCGATTGGGGTCATGCTCCATGCCTCGGATGCCATCCGAGGCCCTCACGATGCGAAGAAGTCCCGGAAGATCTTCCTGCCGAACGACACCTTGCTGCGGCTGGGACGCCCTGCCTGCGGGCGCGAACGTCTTTCCCACGCAATTCGAACAATCGTCCACACGGATCGCCGCGTCGCCGCCACCGGGAATCTGCCGGATCGTAATCGCATTCTCCGACCCGCGAACGCGCACGCCAGCGAACGGATGACCAGGTTCCAATGGAAAGATGGCGCTAACCCGAACGAACCCGTCCGCCGCTTCGGAGTGCTCGGGCGGAGTGGCGATCAACTCGAGATCCAGAATTCCGTCAAATGGCTTCCCCGCATAGGTGGGAACCAATTGGGGGGCGCTCCAACCTTCGGAAGATACAAGCCCGGTCACCCGCACGATATCCAGCTCAGGTTCGGCCGAGGCTCGCAGTATCTCCACGCTCGTTACGTAGAGCACGGGCAAATCGCTTACTGCTGCGGTTCCCGGCGCTTGGCTCGTCTCCTCCTCCGGCCCCCATCCGGGACCTGAGAGCGACGGTGGCGCGACGCCCGGGATTGGCGAATGCTCCGAGGTAGCATTCTGGGCCGAGGCGATTTGGATCAGACCTCCCAGCACCGCCGCCGCGACAAATAATCCGCCGAACGGACGGGTTTTCACGTGCATTCCTGCCTCCAGTTTTGTGGGTATTCCGGTCCAGCCGCATAGCTGCCTTGGTTCATGCGTTCGATTGCATCCAGCACGAGATCGATCGTGCGCATCTTCGTAAGCCGGCAATATCTCGTCTCGGTGCTGGCGAACGCGCCGTTCTCAGCCAGCTTGTTCACCGGCTCGCCGCCGCCGCAGACGCTGAAATACTGGCAGCTCTTCCTGCACATCTCCACGCCCGCGCGGATATCCTCGGTCATCCGCGCTAGATTTGGACTGCCCAAAAACTCAACTAATGTGCCGCGATTGACGTTACCAAGCAGGAAATCACCATATTCGGGGTTCTTCAGTCCAAGGAGTTCCGGGGAAAACGTCGAAATGTTACCGTCACAATCCATGCTGGTCACCGCAAATGGCTCAACCAACTGATTGTAGAAAGGTGTATCGCCCGGCCGTACGATCTGCCCGATCGCATGCTCGATCTCGCGGATGAAGGTGACGGCGCCAGGGTGGAGGGAAGAAAGCCTCCAGAACTCGTGCAGAAACCGGTAAAGCGCCTCCTCGATGGCGGCATCGGCGAAAGATTGGGAGACATGGCCGCCTTCCGATTCTTCTACGTTGAAGCAAATCTCCTTTATCCCCTCCTTGACATAGAAATCGAACATCTCGCTAGGAGCGGCCATACTCTCCAGTGAAAGGACTGAGATCACGTGAAAGGGGATCTTCCGTTTGTGGAGCGTCCTGATCCCGGCGATGGTCCTGTCGAACGTGCCCCTTCCATTGCGGGTCAGCCGCTTATTGTCGTGGAAGCGCCTCGGCCCATCCACACTTATGCCGAGGTTAACCTGCTGCTCAGCGAAAAATTCGCACCAGGTCTCAGTGATCAGCGTCCCATTGGTCTGAAACGCATGCTGAACCACCAGCCCCGCGGGCCTCAATTCCTCGATTGTCGTGAACGCCCGACGATAGAACTCGACGGGGAGCACCAAAGGTTCCCCCGCATGCCAAACAACTGAAACACCACCATCAACCCAGCCCGATGCAAAAACCTGTGAAAACAGGTTGGAAAGCGTCTGCTCGGACATGACAGCTCTGGAGCTTCGATTGGGCAGGTAGCAGTAAGCACAATCGATGTTACAAAACGGGGTCGGCTGGATAATGACCAGTTCTATCCGGGGGCATGGCTGGTTTGGAGGGCGGCCGCCACCCGTCCCACCTCTCACCAGTTCCGCCAGAAATTATTCCAGTTCGGCCAGCCGTTCCGCCAGTTGTTCCAGCGCGGCCGCCCCCGACCCCAGCCCGGCCGCCATCCCCAGTTGTTCCAGCGATTACCCCATGTTAGGTGGAAATTCGGATCGGCTGGTTCCGACACCTTCCCTGGCCCTGCCGTAACCAGTACCGCTTCCCGTATCGCGTTGAGCCGCTCAGACACCAGCGTCGGAGAAGGAGCCGGGCGCTCCGCCGCACGGCTCGATAATGCCGAACCCAGAAGTATCGACGCGCCCGCTGCTCCAACCGGGACAAGGCTTGACACAACTCTCAGGTATCTGCGCCACATCTGCTCCCCCGTGATCTTCTCGACCCTCGTTCCCGAACTAAGCTAGCACCCACCTCTCGTCTTTTGCAAACATTCGTGACACAGTTACGACCCACCACGATAAGGAGATAGTCGATTCCCTTCGGCATCTTATCAACGATAGCGCGTGCGATCCGAATTCACAGCCCTCGGGGTTCATAATCCGTGGTTCCTGAAACCTTCACGACGCACTCCATGCGCCAGCGGGAGCAAGCAGACGCCTGGAAAGCCTGGTTCGAACCTGTCTTCGATGTAATCCGCCTGGGATCCGGGGCGGACAGCTTTCTGGCCAGGAATACGATCTGGAAGCTGGACGATCTGGCGGTCAGTCGCGTTTCGGCCCCGGAGGTCCGCGTCCAGCGCACCCCGGCCCATATTCGGCGTAACCCCGTGGACCATTGGGTCCTCAGCTACTGCCAGAAGGGTGAGACCATCATCCGAACAAGCCGCGGAATTTTGCGCGGCCATCCCGGTGTGCCATTTCTGTGGTCATTGGCCGAGCCATCCGAGACGGTTCGCACCGAAACCGAGCGCCTTCAGATTTTTCTCTCCCGTGACGTGTTCCGGGACATCGCACCCGTGCTCGATGCGGCCCATGGCTCAGTGCTGGATAGCCCGCTCGGTCGCCTGCTCGGGGACTTCATGCTCTCACTTGAGCATCGGTTACAGGGGCTCGACCTACGAGATATGCCGAGACTTACCGCCGCCACACGCGCGCTGATCGCGGCCTGCGTCGCTCCGTCAGCAGACCGTATCACCAATGCTCAAAATCAGATAGATCAGGGCCGTCTGGAACGGGTACGGCAAACTGTCCGCACCCACCTGCGCTCCCCGTCGCTTGGACCCGATACGCTGTGCCGGGCTGTGGGTATGTCCAGGTCCAATCTTTACCGTCTGCTTGAAGGCGAAGGCGGTGTCACCCGCTACATTCAGCGCCAACGCTTGCTGGAGGCCCGGGAGACAATCAGCGACCCGAAGAATAAGCGATCGATTTCGGCGATCTCGGACGAACTGTGCTTTGCTGATGCCTCGAGCTTTGGACGGGCCTTCCGAACCATGTTCGGACACAGTGCCAGCGAATTTCGTTCCGCTGCACTTGCCGGCTTGGTGCTTGCCCGAAGGCCTGAAAGCGCCATCGAGATTGATGAAACGAATTTCGGCGCGGTGCTGCGTGGATTCTAACTTCCTCTACAATGGCAAATGCGACGCTCCGCTGCTTCCGGTGCGCGACTCCTACCCGATAAACTCCACAAATTCCTTGCTTTACGTACAAGATTAAAGAACCGGGTCTCATAAGGGTCCACTCTGCTACTCACCGCTCCCGACCGAAGCGGACATCACCGCAAGCTCGGCATATAACCAGGCGATGCCCTCCTTCTGGTTCCCCTATGCGCTCCTCCCCTCCGGTTGGACTGCCAATGTCCGCGTCGAGACAACGCAGGGCAAAATAGCTGCCGTAACCACCACCGCCGATCCACCCGGCGCAGCCAAAATCCCTGGCGTCGCCCTCCCCGGCATCCCCAACCTTCACTCCCATGCCTTCCAGCGAGGCATGGCCGGGCTTACCGAAACCCGCGGCCCGGACGCCGACAGTTTCTGGACCTGGCGCGAACTCATGTATCGCTTCCTCGCCCGGCTCGGCCCTGACGAAATCGAAGCGATCGCCGCCTATGCGTATATGCGCATGCTCGAAAGCGGCTTCACCACGGTCGGCGAATTCCATTACCTGCACCACGATCCTGCCGGCCGCTCCTACGCCGACCCGGGCGAGCTCGCCGCCCGCATCATCGCCGCCGCGCAAACCGCCGGAATCGGCCTCACTCTGCTGCCGTGCTTCTACCGCTATGGCGGCTTCGGCTCCGCCTCCCCGACCGAAGGCCAGCGCCGCTTCATCACCACGCCGGAAGAATTCGCGCAGCTTACGGACGCCGCCCAACATCACCTGCAAACGTTCCCCGGCAGCGTCCTCGGCATCGCCCCCCACTCCCTCCGCGCCGTGAGTCCCGACGACCTCCGCACAATCCTCGCCGCTTTCCCCTCCGGACCGGTGCATATCCATGCCGCGGAACAAACCGCCGAGGTCGAGGCGGCCCAGGCCGCGCTCGGCGCGCCGCCGGTAGCCTGGCTCATCACGGAAGCCGGGCTGGACCTGCGCTGGTGCGTGATCCACGCGACCCACATGCGGCCCGCCGAAACCGAGGCTCTCGCCCACAGCAACGCCGTCGCCGGGCTGTGTCCGATCACCGAAGCCAATTTGGGCGACGGCATCTTCCCTGCGGCATCATTCGTCGCCGCCGGAGGCCGCTTTGGCATCGGTTCCGACTCCAACGTGATCACCGACCCCGCCGCGGAGCTGGGCCAGCTCGAAACCTCCCAGCGCCTGGCCCGGCAGGCCCGCAACGTCCTGGCCGCCTCGCCCGGCGCCTCCACCGGCCGCAGCCTGATCTCCGCTGCCCTCACCGGAGGCGCCCAGGCCCTCGCTCAGCCCATCGGCGCCATCGCCCGCGGCTGTCACGCCGACATCGTCGTTCTGGACGCGGACCACCCCGACCTCGTTGGCCGTAAGGACGACGCCTGGTTGGACACCTGGATCTTCGCCGCACCTACCAGCCTCGTGCGCGACGTCATCTGCCGCGGGAAGCACGTCGTCGAGCACGGCCGCCATGTCGCCGCGGACGCCATCACCCGCCGCTGGCGCGACGCAATAAAGCGCGTCCTGGACACTTGAACCGCCCCCGCCGCCGCGGCAGCATCAAGCTCAAATCGCAAACCGGAGGAAACACCATGCTGCCGCGTCGCGGATTGCTGCTCGGCATCCCCGTCCTTCTGACGCTCTCCTCCCGCCTGCATGCCGCCGGGCTGCTCGACGCATTGAAAGCCGGCGCCAAGCCGCTGCGTGTCGGCACGGATGCAACCTTCCCGCCCTTCGAGCAAACCTCGCCCAGCGGTGAAAAAGCCGGCTTCGACATCGACCTGGTGAACGATGTTTCTAAACACGCCGGCATCTCGAAAACCGACTTTCAGCAGGTCCCGTTCGGGCAGCTCATTCCCGCCCTGCAGGCCGATCACATCGATCTTGCCGCCTCGGCCATCTACATCACGCCGGAGCGCGCGAAAGTCATCGATTTCTCCCAGCCTTATTTCACCGGCGGACTCGCCGTCATGGTGAAGCCGAATGAAACCGGCATCACCAGGCCGCAGGATCTGGATGGCAAGACGATTGCCGTCCAGGTTGGAACCAAATCGGTCGATTTTCTGCGCCAGAGCTTCCCCAAAGCCACGCTGCACATCGTGCAGACCAACGACCAGATGTTCCAGTCCCTGCAAAGCGGCCAGGCGGATGTGGTGGTCACCGGCTATCCGGCGGCGAAATACTACATAAAGACGCACGGTGGCGCGAAACTTGCGCCATTCCTCCTGACCCACGAGGAATACGGAATGGCCGTGCGCAAATCTGATCCCGATCTGCTCGCCGCGATCAATGCCGCGCTGGATGCATTCAAGCAGGACGGCACGCTGAAATCACTCGAAACCAAATGGTTCGGCTAAACCGTACTCGATGAACGCGGCAGCCTTCGCCTCCATCATTCCCTGGCTGCCCTTTCTGCTCGGCGGCGCGATCCGAACGCTCGAAGTCGTTATCGCCTCCCTCTGCCTCGGCATCATCTGTGGCCTGCTCGGAGGCTCCGGCCGACTCGCCCGCAATCGCGTCATCCGCGCCGCCGCTTCCGTCTATGTCTCGGTGATCCGCGGCACACCTTTCGTCGTGCAGCTGTTCTTCGTCTATTACGGCATCCCCCAGCTTGGCATCCCCGTTCCGGCCATGGTCGCCGCCATTGGCACGCTCGGTATCTACTCCGGCGCCTACCAGACGGAGATCGTGCGCGGCGCCATTGAATCCATCGACCGCGGCCAGAGCGAAGCCGCGCGCGCGCTCGGCCTCTCACAGTTCCAAGCCTTCCGGCTCGTGGTGCTCCCCCAGGCGCTGCTGCGCATGTTGCCGCCACTCGGCAACGAATTTGTCGCCCTTACCAAGAATTCCGCCCTCGTCTCGCTTGTAACGGTTCGCGAACTGTTCCTGTCCGCGCAGATGGTCATCAGCACCACGTTCCAGAACTTCGCCGTGTTCCTGACGATCGGCGTGCTCTACTACATCATGACCAGCATCGTCGCGGGCGCCACACGCCGCCTCGAACAACGGCTGGCAATCTACCGCCGTAGCGATGTGGGAAAAATCGGCCGCCCGGAGGAACTCCCCGCCTCAGCAGCGTAATCCTATTATCATTCACCCATAAGGCCGAGACCCGGCATGTAGGAGAAGCGTCATGAACCTCAAAGGAACGGTCGCAATCGTAACCGGCGGCAATGGCGGGCTCGGCCAGCGCATTTGCCACGCACTTGCAAAAGAAGGAGTGCATATCGCCGTTGTGTATGCACAGAGCGGCGACCAGGCGGAAGGCGTCGCCTCCGAATTGAAGTCGCGGTATCAGATCAACTCAGCAGCACTTCCCTGCGACGTCACCGACGGCCCGGCGGTCGAGAAACTGGTCAGCGAAGCGACCAGCCGTTTTGGGCAGATCGACATCCTCGTGAATGACGCCGCCTACAACAAATCGATCCTCTTCACAGACCTCGACAATCTTACTCTCGAAGTGTGGGAGAAAATTATGGCGGTCAATCTCACCGGACCGATGCGTCTGATGAAGGCGGTAGCGCCCGTCATGAAGCGCCAGGGACGCGGCCGCATCGCCAACATCGCATCGGTAGCGGGGCTGGGCCCGACAGGATCGTCCATCGCCTATGCCGTATCGAAGGCCGGACTCATCCATCTTACGCGCTGCATGGCGGTGGCGCTGGCGCCCGAGACCCTCGTCAATTGCGTCGCACCCGGTCTGCTGGAGGGTACACGCGCAACATCCAATCTCCCGCGTGAGCAGATCGAGCGTTCCGCATCCGGGGCGTTGCTGAAACGCGCCGCCGACAAGGATGATTGCGCGGATATGGTGGTCACGATGTGCCGCACCGAGACAATGACGGGTCAGACGGTCGTCATCGATTCCGGCAGGCTGTTCCACTGAAAAGCAGCGCGCCCGGCAATCCGCCCTATTTGGTCCGGCCGTAGTGCCCCATCGAGTGGGCCTCTGCCAGCGTATTGAAGTGCAGAACAAATCCCACCAGCGCGCCGGAGGAATTTGTGTCGAGGTTCGGCAGCTTGGCCACCTTTTCCGCAAACACCGTCACGATGTAACGATGCGGCTTATCGCCCACCGGCGGACACGGACCGCCATAATGCGAAAAGCCGAAATCGGTGCGGCCCTGAACCGCCCCGGCCGGCAGGGTTGTTGCGGTGGTATCGCCGGCGCCTGCTAGAAGGCTATGCACATCCGCCGGGATATTAAACACGGTCCAGTGCCACCAGCCGCTGCCGGTGGGAGCATCCGGATCGTAGAGGGTAACAGCAAAGCTCTGCGTGCCCTTCGGCTCGCCCGACCATGAGACCGCCGGCGACTGGTCTCCGCCGGTGCATCCGCCTTCGTTCAGCACATTCTCCTGCGGGACGGTGCGCCCGCCGGAGAAATTCGGCGCATGAACCGTCATCCCGGCGGCCAGGGCCGTCGCCGCAGGCAAACTGAGGGCCGCTGCCAAAACCAGTGCTCGCATGTTTCCCATCCCGATCGGTCTCGCCGGATCCACCCTATTCCCGAAACCAAATCCGGGCAAAGTCGAGGCAAGTGCCACGACCACGGTCGCTCCCCAATTGACTCGCCAGTCCGGCCCGCACACACCCGCCCCTCCCATGCCCCGCCGCAAACCGCGCGGTCGGCCGCTCGACGGCTGGCTGATCATCGACAAACCCCCGGGCCTCACCAGCACGGATGTGGTGAACCGAGCTCGCCGCGCCTTCGACGCCCGGAAGGCTGGACACGGCGGCACACTCGACCCCCTCGCCACCGGCATTCTGCCCGTCGCTTTCGGCGCAGCCACCAAGACCGTTCCGTATGTGATGGATGGCACGAAGCTCTACCGCTTCACCCTCCGGTTCGGCGAAGCCCGCGACACCGACGATGCCGACGGCAGAATTATCGCTACCTCCGAAAGCCGCCCGACGGACGCGCAGATCATCGCCGCCCTGCCGCGCTTCCGCGGCGACATCATGCAGATCCCGCCGTCCTTCTCCGCCGTAAAGATCGCCGGTGAGCGGGCCTACGACATGGCCCGCGAAGGCCGCCCCCCCGTTCTCGAGCTCCGGCCCGCACGCGTGGACCGGTTCGAGCTGGTCGGCCGTCCAGACCCCGACCTTGCCGTCCTGGAGGTCGAATCCGGCAAAGGCGTCTATATGCGCAGCCTCGCCCGCGATCTCGCAGTGGCCTGCGGCACGTTGGGTCACGTCACAGCCCTGCGCCGGTTGCGGGTCGGTCCCTTTCATGAATCCCAGGCAATCCCGCTGGACGAATTCGCCGGGGATCATACCCGGTCCGCTTCCCCGGACCTGCTGCTTCCGGTCGCGACCGCGCTGGCCGACATCCCGGCGCTGGTCCTGACTGAGGCCGAGGCCAGCGGCCTCAAGAAGGGCCAGGCGATCAGCCTGCTCACCCTGATGGGCCGCATTCCCGCGACGGCCAACCCAACTGGCGGGCTGGCTCGGGCAATGGCGGGAAGCCGGGTCATCGGGCTCTGCCGCCTGGAAGACGGTATGCTCCGCCCCGAACGCATCCTGTGATTTCTGGCTTTACAGATCCATGCCGATTGGAGGGCCTTAGCTTGATCCTGGGCAATTGGGCATGACGAGCCGGGCGGCTCTGGCTTCTGCGCCCTATGTCTGGACCGCCCCACCGCTGGGCAAGGCGATGAGTGCACCGCCCGGCTTCTACACCGACCCTGCCGTGTTCAGGGCCGAGATCGAACATATCCACCTGAGGACGTGGTTCTTCGCAGGTCGGACCGAGGAACTGGCGAACCCGGGCGATTACAAGACGCTCGAAACGGTCGGCGGGCCGGTGCTGCTGGTGCGCGATCAGGACGGGGCGCTGAAAGCGTTCGCCAATATCTGTCGGCATCGCAGCTCCATCCTGCTGGAAGGATGCGGATCCGTCAGCATCATCATCTGCCCGTATCATGGCTGGACCTATGGATTGGATGGCACGCTGGTGGCCGCTCCAGGCATGCGTCAGGTACCTGCATTCGAGAAGCCTCCGCATGGGCTTCGTGGCATTCGCCTGGAGGTCTGGGAAGGTGCGATTTTTCTGAACTATGACATCAACGCACCCAACCTCGCCGCGCATCTCGGCAATCTGCCGGACCTGCTCGGTTCGCATGGGTTCAACGCGATGGCGAAGACCTGGGAGATCGAGATCGAAGCGGCCTGCAATTGGAAACTCCTGGTCGAAAACGCAATGGAGACGTTCCATACCGGCCTCGTGCACGCGGCAACCGTCGGTGCGCAGCAGAGCGTAAGCTTTCAAACCACCGGCGAGTGGCTGGCCATCCAGGTGTTGGCCTCACAGTCGATCGCTGTGCTCGGCGGTGAGCCGCCTTTCCCCCAATCGTCGGCCTATCCGAGCAGGCACGCCAGGGCACGTTCTTCACGCTGATTCGTCCGACAACGCAATTTGCCTGCGCCCAGGACTGCATCTGGTGGCTTGCGGTACGCCCATTGGCAGTAGATCGATCCGTCCTGTCCGTCGGCGGCTGCTTTCCGCGCGCCTATACCGAGTATGCTGATTTCGGATCGCGGACAGCCCCCTACTACGCGCGGTGGGAAGCCGTGGCACGTGAGGACGTCGCCATACTTGAACGCCAGCAGCGAGGCCTGTCATCGCGCCTCGCCACGCCAGGCCCACTCTCCTGGCGCGACGACATGGTTCTGGCGATGAACCGTTGGGTGATGGCCCGTCTGCCGCCGGATCTGATCGAGGGGCTTTATCGATGAAGCGGGTGCTTGGGTAACTGCCAGCTCGCTTGGTGCCGGCACGGTGGCTACGGGATGAGAAGGCTCTGCCCCGCTACGTGGTCCGAATTTGCCGATTACCCGGAAAGCCCCTGGACAAACTCGCCGGGCGGGACCATACCCCGCCCGCTTCCCCGGACCTGCTGCTCCCGGTTGCGACCGCGCTGGCCGACATCCCGGCGCTGGCCCTGACCCGAGGCGGAGGCCAGCGGCCCAAAAAGCGGCCAGGCGATCGCCTGATCACCTTGATGGGCCCATTCCGGCGACGGCCAACCCAAATGGCGGGCTGGCTAGGGCAATGGCGGGAAGCCGGGTTGTCGGACTCTGCCGCCTCGAAGACGGCCTGCTCCGCCCCGAATGCATCCTCCAGATCACCAAAAGGAGCAAATCCGATGTCGATCACCGCGGAGCGTCGTACGACGCTCGTTTCCGAATACGCCCGCGCAACGGGCGATACCGGCAGCCCGGAAGTGCAGGTGGCACTACTGTCGGAACGGATCAGCAACCTGACCGGGCATCTGAAGACCCACGCCAAGGACTTTCACAGCCGGCGCGGGCTGCTGATGCTGGTCGGCCGCCGCCGCCGGCTGCTCGACTACCTCAAAGCGAAGGACACCGCCCGCTACGAATCCGTCATCGGGCGGCTGAATTTGCGCCGCTGAGATCAGAAGGACACTGGTTTACCCGCCGGGAGCCCTATATGTGGCCCGTCGGCACGACCTCCGCCCCAATGGTGGGGCGGGGTAACTAGGGGCCGAAGCCCCGCACGTCGCGACACGCGGCGGACCAGCCACCGCCGATCGGCCATCCCATGCGGGAGGTGCGACGGCGTTTCCGGCCACATGGTCCGCGGCTCGGACCCTCCAGTTCCGACCGCCCCCATGCGACCCGAGACGCCGTACCCCGCCGGAGAAGGAGGGAGGATCGTTCGGGAACACCGTCCGCCGATGCCGCGCGCATCGAAGGATGACGCATGTTCAATTACTACCGCAAAGAATTCGAATGGGGCGGACGTAAACTGGTCCTGGAGACGGGCAAAATCGCCCGCCAGGCTGACGGCGCTGTGATGGCCCGCTACGGCGACACGATCGTGCTTTGCACGGCGGTCGGCGCCAAAACCGCCAAGCCCGGCCAGGATTTCTTCCCGCTCACCGTCAACTATCAGGAAAAGGCGTTCGCCGCCGGCAAGATCCCTGGTGGCTTCTTCAAACGCGAGGGTCGTCCGTCCGAGGCCGAGGTTCTCACCAGCCGCCTCATCGACCGCCCCATCCGGCCGCTGTTCCCTGAGGGTTTCAAGAACGAGATCCAGGTCATCGCCACCGTGCTCAGCCATGACCTGGAAAATGATCCCGATATCGTCTCCTTGATCGGCTGCTCGGCAGCCTTGACCCTCTCGGGCATTCCCTTCTTCGGCCCGGTCGGTGCCGCGCGGGTCGGTTACAAAAGCGGGCAATACATCCTCAACCCTACCGCCGAACAGATGAAGGACAGCCAGCTCGACCTGGTGGTTGCCGGCACCGCTGACGGGGTGCTGATGGTCGAGAGCGAGGCCCACGAGCTGCCGGAAGACGTTATGCTCGGCGCCGTGACCTTCGGCCACCAGGCCTTTCAGCCCGTCATCGAAGCAATCATCGAACTGGCGGAGCGCGCCGCTCGCGAACCCTGGCAGCTGCCTGAGCCGTCGGAGGAAGCGAAGTCCCTGGCCGCACGCCTGGACGCACTCGCCAGGCCCGCCGTGACCGAAGCGTACCATGAGAAGGACAAGCAGGCCCGCCACGAAAAGCTGGAGACCGCCAAGGCGAAGGCCTTGGAGACCATCGTCGCCGAGGGATTGGATGCCGAAAAAGTCCTGGCCCTGTTCAAGGACCTGGAGGCCGACATCGTCCGCAACGCCATACTGGACACCGGTCATCGTATCGACGGTCGCGACACCAGGACGGTTCGCCCCATCATCGCCGAGGTTGGCGTCTTGCCGCGTGCCCACGGTTCCGCGCTGTTCACCCGGGGCGAGACCCAGGCCTTGGTCGTCGCGACCCTCGGGACCGGTCAGGACGAGCAGATAGTCGACGCCCTGGAAGGGGAGTACCGCGAGAACTTCATGCTGCATTACAACTTCCCGCCCTACTCCGTCGGCGAGGCGGGACGCATGGGCTCGCCGGGTCGCCGCGAAATCGGTCATGGAAAGCTGGCCTGGCGGGCAATCCACCCGTTGCTGCCGGACAAGGAGAAATTCCCTTACACGATGCGCGTCGTTGCCGAGATCACGGAAAGCAACGGCTCATCCTCAATGGCGACAGTCTGCGGCTCCTCGCTGGCGCTTATGGATGCCGGCGTACCGCTGCGCCGTCCCGTGGCAGGGATCGCGATGGGGCTGATCAAGGAAGATCGGGGCTTCGCGGTATTGTCCGATATCCTTGGCGATGAGGACCACCTTGGCGACATGGACTTCAAGGTGGCCGGGACGGATCAGGGCGTGACCAGCCTGCAGATGGACATAAAGATTACCTCCATCACGCCGGAGATCATGCACATTGCGCTGGATCAGGCCCGCGAGGGCCGGATGCACATCCTAGGCGAAATGGCGAAGGCGCTCACGGGCGCCCGCGGAGATGTTGCAGCTACTGCGCCGCGGATCTCCATCATTAACGTGCCACGCGACAAGATCCGGGAAGTGATCGGCACCGGCGGCAAGGTGATCCGCGAAATCGTCGAGCAGACCGGCTGCAAGGTCGACATCGACGACGATGGAACCATCAAGATTGCCTCCTCGGACGCCACCCAGGCCCAGGCGGCGATCGACTGGATCCGCGGGATCGTGGCCGAGCCGGAAATCGGGGTGATCTACAACGGGAAAGTGGTGAAGACCGCCGATTTCGGCGCCTTCGTGAACTTCCTCGGATCCCGCGATGGTCTGGTGCATATCAGCGAACTGGCGCAGGGCCGCGTCGGCCGCACCACCGACGTCGTCAACGTCGGCGACAGGGTGAAGGTAAAGGTCATCGGGTTCGACGAGCGGGGTAAGGTGAAGTTGTCCATGCGCGTCGTGGATCAGGCGACCGGCGAGGACATTACTGAGAAGGTGGGAGCCAAGCCGGGCCGGGGTGACCGCGACCGGCGGGACCGCGACCGGCAGCCGGAGATTGTTCCGCAGGAGCCGCAGGCTGCGGCGGGGGAGTAGGTACTCTCAATTGTCATCGGCGGGGCGGCCAGTGCAGATGTCATCGCGAGGAGCACAGCGACGACGCAGTCGCGTGCGTTTGTTGGAGCAGATCGCGCTTGACTGGAAACGCTTGCGCTTCCAGGAGCGCGCGAAAGCTGCTCGCGGCACAGGGGGCAGAGCGTGTTCAGTCACCCTGAACACGCTCCAGTGAACCCTCCCTGTGACAAGCGGGACGGCCCCGGGAGGGAGGTGAGCTTGCGATGAAGGCGATCAACGCCATCCGCATGGGCGGGTTCGAGGTCCTGCCGCTGATCGAGGGCGGCAAGGGCGTCTCTATTTCCAACGGAATCTCCTCCGGCAACTGGGCAGCGACCGGCGGCGTGGGGACCTTCAGCGCCGTCAATGCCGATAGTTTCGATGACCAGGGCAGGATCGTCCGGCAGATCTATCATGGCCGGACCCGCATCCAGCGGCATGAGGAACTGGTTGCCTACGCCATTCGTGGCGCGCTGACCCAGGCGCGCCGTGCCTATGAACTCGCCGGCGGCAAGGGCCGCATCCACGCGAATATCCTCTGGGAGATGGGTGCCGCGGAGCGAATCATTACCGACGTGCTGGAGCAGGCGAAGGGGATGATCAACGGGATTACCTGCGGCGCAGGGATGCCGTATCGCCTCTCGGAAATCGCGCAGCGCTTCAACGTTTACTACTACCCGATCATCTCCTCCGCACGTGCGTTCAACGCCCTCTGGAAACGCGCATACCACAAGGCGTCCTCACTTCTCGGCGGCGTGGTGTACGAGGATCCCTGGCTCGCCGGTGGCCATAACGGCCTCTCCAACAGCGAAGATCCCACCAGGCCCGAGGATCCGTATCCACGCGTTCTGGCGCTGCGCCGGACCATGCGCGAATTCGGCATGCACGAAACGCCGATCATCATGGCTGGCGGCGTCTGGTGGCTCGATGAGTGGGAGGATTGGATCGACAATCCCGAACTCGGCCCGGTGGCGTTCCAGTTCGGCACGCGCCCCCTGCTGACGCAGGAAAGTCCGATCGGCGACGCCTGGAAAAAGCGCCTGCTCACGTTGAGGGAAGGCGATATTTTCCTGAACCATTTCAGCCCCACCGGCTTCTGGTCCAGCGCCGTCAATAACGGCTTCATCCAGGAATTGCGGGCACGTGGCGAACATCAGGTTGCTTACACGAACGAAGTCGTCGGCGACCATGTCGCCGAGTACGGGGTCGGCCCTCGCAAGCGCATTGTTTATCTGACCCGCGCCGATCTCGCGCGTGTGCAGGATTGGGAGGCGCGGGGCTTTACCGAAGCGATGCGCACGCCGGATTCCACCCTGATCTTCGTCACTCCTGAAAAGGCGAGGGAGATCCAGCGCGATCAGGTGGAGTGCATGGGCTGCCTCAGCGAATGCCGGTTCTCCAACTGGAGTCAGCGGGCAGAGGGTCATAGTTCCGGCAAGCGGCCCGATCCTCGGAGCTTCTGCATCCAAAAGACGTTGCAAGCCATCGCGCATGAGAGCGACCAGCCCGACGCCGTGGAGCGCAACCTGATGTTCAGCGGACATAACGGCTTCCGGTTCGCTCGCGACCCATTCTATTCCAACGGCTTCATCCCGAGCGTGAAACAGCTTGTCGAGCGCATCCTGACGGGCCGGTGAATTTTCGCCACACTGGCCGCCATGAACATCCTTTGGATCATGTGCGACCAGCTCCGGTTCGATTACCTCGGCTGCGCAGGCCACCCAACAATCCGCACACCCAATATTGATGCGATCGCCGCGCGGGGCGTCCGGTTCACCCGCGCCTACGTGCAGTCCCCGGTGTGCGGCCCGGCCCGGATGAGCTTCTACACGGGCCGTTACATGCGCTCGCACGGATCGAACTGGAATAATTTCCCCCTGCGCGTCGGTGAACCAACGCTCGGCGAGCATCTGAACGCGTTGGGAGTCCGTCCGGTGCTGGTCGGAAAGACGCATATGGCGCCCGATTCTGCGGGAATGGCCCGCCTGGGAATTGACCCGGCAACCGATATTGGCGTGCACGTCGCGGAATGTGGGTTCCAGCCGTTCGAACGCGACGATGGTCTCTACCCCGGAACCGGGAGCGGCAAGCCTGAGTATTTTGAATACCTCCGCTCGCTTGGGTTCGGCGGCGATAATCCCTGGCATGATTGGGCCAATTCAGCCGAAGGTCCTGATGGCGAAATCCTCAGCGGCTGGCTGTTGGAAAATGCCGACCAGCCCGCGCGCGTTCCGGAGGAGCATTCCGAGACACCCTACATGACCAGCCGGGCGATGGATTTCATCGAAGCAGCGATCAGCGATGGCCGGCCCTGGTGTCTGCACCTGTCGTACATAAAACCACACTGGCCCTATATCGCCCCGGCACCCTACCATGCCATGTACCGCCGCTCCGACATCGTCCGCGCCATTCGGTCAGAAGCCGAACGCGCAGACCCGCACCCGATCTATCGCGCCTTCATGGAGATGCGCCCCGGGCGAAACTTCTCGCGCGACGAAGTGCGCGAGCGGGTCATTCCGACATATATGGGCCTGATCACGCAAATCGACGACCAGCTTGGACGACTCTTCCGCTTTCTGGATGAGCGGAACCTGACGCGCCAGACGATGATCGTCTTCACGTCGGATCACGGCGACTATCTCGGCGATCACTGGCTCGGCGAAAAGGACCTGTTCCACGAAGTCTCGGTAAAAATTCCACTGATCATCGCGGACCCGTCGCGCGAAGCCGATGGCACGCGCGGCAGCGTCTGCGGCAAGCTGGTGGAATTGATCGACCTCGCGCCCACTTTCGTCGAGTGGTTCGGCGGCTCCCCACCGGGACACATACTCGAAGGCCGTTCCCTCCTGCCATTCCTGCGTGGCCAGACGCCGGCGGATTGGCGGACACATGCTTTCTCGGAATACGACTACTCGATGCAGGAAGCGCGATTGACGCTGCGTCAGCCGATCCGCGACTGCCGCTTGTTCATGGTTCACGACGGGCGGTGGAAATACATCCATGCTCCTTGTTTCCGGCCGATGCTCTACGACCTGCGGAATGACCCGCAGGAGTTCTGCGACCTTGGAGCTGACCCGCGGTTCAGCGCTGAGACGTCGCGGTTGCGGGACGCGCTGCTCGACTGGGCGCTGCGGTTTCACAACCGGATCACCATGTCGGACGAGCAGATCGCGTCCTATCCCGGTTCGCAACTACGCCGCGGCATTCTGATTGACTACTGGGACAAGGCTGAAGTCGCCGAAGCAAAGTCACACCTCGGCCTCGGCTGAATGAGCTTGCTAGAGCAGATCGCGCTTGACTGGAAACGCCTTGAGTTTCCAGGAGCGCGTGAATCTGCTATAATATTACTCCGGCGGCACCTGATTGGTGCGCGGCAAGGCAGCTCCCGTCTCCAGCAGCGTCTTCAGGCTGGAAAGAACCAGCGGCCAGCCCCAGGAAACCGCATCGATCAGTTTGCTCGGCTGCTCCGTCTCATGCAGGACACTCAGCTTCACCGTCTCGCCGTCCGGCTCTATCTCGAACGTGCAGCGCGACGGGCCCTCGGTCTTCAGATCCGGGCGAAACTCGTTCTGCCATCTCAGCACCAGCCGGCGCGGCGGATCGGCCTCCAGAACCTCGCCCTTGTCGGCGACCCGGCCATCCGGAAAACGCAGGCTCCATTCCGAGCCAGGTTTCCATTCGCACTCCGGATACGAGCCGAACCAGTATTGTCGAGTGAAATCAGGGTCGGTAAGCGCGTTCCACAGACGCTCAGGCGTCGTGCGGATATACGTGACGTAAAGAAAGCTCCGGTTTGGCATTCAGCTTCTCCGCTTCACTCGTGTTCCTCAAGGTTCTTCCTGAGATCGGCCAGCGCCCGCAGGCGGGAGCGCTCGAACTTGCCGATCCACCGGTCAGCGATCTCGTGGATCGGCACGGGATTGAGGTAGTGCAGCTTCTCGCGCCCGTGCTTTCGGGCAACCACCAGCTTGGCCTCTTCAAGAACCGCAAGGTGCTTGGTGACCGCCTGCCGCGTCATGTCGTGCCCTTCGCAAAGTTCGCTCAAGGTCTGGCCGTTGCGCGCATGAAGCCTGTCAAGCAGCTGCCGCCGCAGAGGATCGGCAAGCGCCCGGAAGACCGCATCCATGCTCACGACCGCCAATATGCAACCTCAAGGTTGCATGTTCAAGGGGGCAAATTCACCCCGAATGAACGGCCCGGCTGTCCTCGGGCACTTCAGCCCGCTCCGTCATGCCGTAGTCGCGGATCACACTGGCCACGCGCAGCCGGTAATCCGCGAATACCCAATGCCGCCCCTGCACCTGCGCCGCCCGGTGCCGTGTGCTGTTGCGCCACGTCCGAACCGCCTCCTCATTGCGCCAGAACTGCAGCGACAGCAGCTTGTTCGGATCCGTCAGACTGCGGAACCGCTCCAGCGAAATGAACCCATCCACACTCTCCAGCTCCGCCCGCAGGGAAGCGGCGATGTCGAGATAGTGCCCTTCCTGCCCCTCGGCCGGCCACACCTCAAAAATGACCGCAATCACTCTCCGCGCCCCTCCGTGGCTCTGTGGTCAAACTGAATTTCTGCCAGCACCTACGTCAATCCACCTTCTGCACGGCCGGTGCCGTCCACGAGCCGTCAGTCACCGCAGCTTTCGGCCAGTAAGCGCGGACATAAAGCGAAAAATCGGCGCCCTTCGGCGGAGGCAGCCAGTTCGCGCGCTGCGCCGGATCAGCCGGAGCATCACTGCACCGCAGTCTTCTCCACATCCGGCAGCCTCCAGAGCTTGTCGAAGAATTCCTTCGTCGGCGCATAGAAGCGCGCCATCAGTTCGAACTCGCGTGCCGGATCTGTCGGCACCCAGTTCGAACTCTTTTCCCGCCGGCGCCTTGCGGCCAAAATAGATATCGATCGAGCCGTCCGCATTCTTCTGCAGTTCGGGAATCTGCGAGGAGCGGCTCGCGCGCGGCATGTTCCTGATCAGCGCGTGCGTCTCCCGGTCATACGCGGTCACCGACCAGGTACCTGTTCGATCGGTACCATTGGCGGCACATTGAGCCGATAGGTCTTGGCGCCATCGAAGGCATCGCCGTCCTTGTCCTGGATGGAGATCGAATAGAACTGGCCGGCGCCCAGATGTTTGACGCAAATGAAGCCATAAGTGTAAACGAGCCCGCGGCTATCGATTGGATATTCGTTCGGGTCCGCGAACCCGTTCGTCATCGCGCTGGGAAGATCGAGCGGCGCGGGATAGGTCCAGTGGCTCGTTTCGGAAAAGAACGGCGGCAGGCCCGCATCGTACTTTGCGGCGAGTTCGGCATGGGCTTCACCCATACCCGAGGTCAGCAGCGCCTTGACCGCGTCAGCGGGATGGAAGGGTTTGCCCTTTTCAATCCCGAGCGACTTCAGCTTATCGATCATCGCGCGGTCGCGGTCGAGCCACGGCTCGTTCTGCACGATCCGGTTCAGGTGCTCGAAGAAGCTCGCGTCATAGCGGATCGTCGAGTCGAAAAGGATGTCCTTTACGTCGGTGAAGACGGTCGGCGGCGGACTGGCCGCCTGCGCGAGCGGATACACTTTCATCCGCTTACCATACAGGATAGCAGCCTGAACATCGGCATCGCTGTGGCTTTTAAGATTCGCGCGAAACAGCATGTAACCGCCGAACGTATCCGAGTGCAGCAGGATGTAGCCGTCCGGCGCTTTCCCGGCGTAGCCCGGCGGAAAGACCAGATATTTACCGCCTGCGCCCTTGTCATAACCGAGCAGGCCCGCATCTTCGAGCGGCATTTGCCAGACGGTGACGATGTTGCCGTTGAACGATCCCTTGGCGTCGCCGGGTGGCAGATCGAGCACAATCGGCCCGTCCTTGGTGTTGAAGAACGCCATGAAATACAGCGCGTCGGGATTTGGCGTGAGTGTCTGGTTCTTCCAATCGAGCGGCCGGCCCCAATAGATGACCTCGTTCACCTTGCCGCTGGTCTTGCTGAGCATCTCCTGGAGCATCAGGTCGTAGTTCACCGCCGGCATGCCCTAGATAACCGCCTCCGTGGCACGCCGCTCAATGATGCGCCGGCCGAGATCGCCGGTTGAAGGATTTTGCGCCAGCGCGGAACCAAGCACCAAAATCGAAACAAGTGCCGCCAGAATCATTCTGGTCATGGCTCTCCCTCCCGGTCGGGTTGACCCTCAGCCGTCCTCGATGATTCCGCGCCCTACCACGCTTCGCCGACCTCACCCAATCCTGCCCACCGCCCCCAACTCATCCTTCAGCGCCACGCCGGAAAAGCCGCAGGCTCGCATTCGTTCCAATAGAAACCCGATCCGCCCCGCTGCCTCCACCGGCGCCAGTCCCGCCGGCCGGATATTCGACACGCAATTCCGGTCCGCATCGCTGCTCGAACCGCCAGGCTTCCACGTAATATACGCGCCCAAACCGTCCGGCGCCGACAAACCTGGCCGCTCGCCCAGCAGCACCAGCACCCCCGCTGCTCCCAGCCGGGAAGCTATCTGGTCGCCGATCGCCACCCGCCCGTGCCGCACAACCACCGGCGGAGCCACAATCCAGCCCCGCCCCCGCAACCCCGGCGCCAGTGCCGCCAGAACAGAAGGCGCATGATCCTGCGCTGCCCGTGCCGACAATCCATCCGATACCACGACCGCCAGGTCGCAGCCCCCGCCCGCATCGCCCAAATCAGCATCCGCCGCCAGCACCCGCCCCAGATCGGGCCGCAGCAGATATGTCATCCGATCCGCCGCCGCGCTCGCCACCAGACGCACCGGTCCATCCCAGCAGATCGCCTCCAGTTCCAATCGTAACCGCTCCGCATCCAGCACCGCATGCACCGCATCCCGCGCCTGCGCATGCGCCAGCCGGAACTCCAGCAACGGCTCTGTCGCGAGCGAACCCCCAGTCCGCGCCAGCCCGATCCGCGCCGAGGTAAACCGTCGCGCCGCCGCCCAGAGTTCCGGTGCAGAGCGATCGCGCACACCCGGCGCCTTACCCATGCGGCAAAAGCGCCCGGAACGCGGCCGGCACCGCCGGAGAGCGCACCCGCCCGCCGCCATCCAGCAATCCTTGCCGCTGCAACCATTCCTCGAACTCCGGCGCCGGACGCTTGCCCAGCAGCTCCCGTATCGCCAGAGCATCATGAAACGACGTGCTCTGATATCCCAGCATCACGTCATCCGCGCCTGGCACGCCCATGACGAAATTAACCCCCGCCGCCACCAGCAGAGTCAGCAACACGTCCATGTCGTCCTGGTCCGCCTCGGCATGGTTCGTGTAGCAGACATCACATCCCATCGGCACACCTAGAAGCTTGCCGCAGAAATGATCCTCGATCCCCGCGCGAATGATCTCCTTGCCGTTGAACAGGTATTCCGGTCCGATGAACCCCACCACCGTATTGACCAGCAGCGGCTTGAACGCCCGCGCCACACCATAAGCCCGCGCCTCCAGCGTCTGCTGGTCCACCCCGTGATGCGCGTTGGCGGACAGCGCGCTCCCCTGGCCGGTTTCAAAATACATAACGTTGTCGCCCACCGTCCCGCGCCGCAGCGCCAGAGCGGCCTCCCGCGCCTCCGCCAGATCGGCAAGGCAAATCCCGAAAGACCGGTTCGCCGCCTCCGTCCCCGCCACCGACTGAAACACTAGATCGACCGGCGCACCCTGCTCCATCAGCCCCATCGTGGTGCTTACATGCGCCAGGACACAGCTCTGCGTCGGGATCTCCAGTCGCGAGCGAATATCCTCCAGCAGCGCCAGCAATTGCAGCGTCCGCTCCGGGCTGTCCGTTGCAGGGTTGATCCCGATCACCGCGTCGCCCGCGCCCAGCAGCAACCCATCCAGCACGCTCGCCGCGATCCCACGCGGATCGTCCGTCGGATGATTGGGCTGCAGCCGCACCGACAGCCGCCCCGGCAGGCCGAGCGTATTGCGGAACCGCGTCACCACAAGGCACTTCGCCGCAATCACCAGCATGTCCTGGATGCGGCACAGCTTGCTGACAGCCGCAACCATCTCTGGCGTCAACCCCGGTGCCAGCCGCGACAATACATCCGGCGTCGCTGCGTCCGAAAGCAGCCAGTCCCGCATCCCGCCCACCGTCAGATGTGCAACCGGCGCGAACGCCGCCACATCATGCCCGTCCAGGATCAGTCGCGTGACCTCATCCGTCTCGTACGCAACCACATGCTCGTTAAGAAATACGGAAATCGGCAGATCCGCCAGCGCCATCTGCGCCGCCACCCGCGCCTCCTCCGAAGGCGCCGCCACGCCCGCCAGCCGGTCGCCGCTTCGCCCGGGGCTTGCCCAGCCGAGCAGCTTCGCCAGCAACTCAAAACTATACCGATGCCCTCCCGCCGTCGCGTGCCAAACTCCCCCTTCCCTTGCGGGAGGCCTGCCCTCGGGGGCCGGACCCGAGGGGGACCGGGGGGAGAGGTCAAAACGCGAGGCCTTTGGCATGACTAACCCCGGCCCTAAGGCACCCCCGTCCCATGCGCCAGCATCACCGCGCCGCGCACCATATTCGCAAACGCCTCGTCAAACCCAACCCCACTAACCGACCACTCATGCTCCACCCCGCCCATCCGCACCCGCCACGTCCCCACCCAGCCCAGCGCATGCACGCTCCAATTCAACGACCCCGTGATCTCCAACCGCCCCGGATCAGACCCACCCAGCGGCGCTGGAAACCCGAACAGCGTCACACCCCACGCGGCAAGATCCTCCTCCCTCGGAAAATGCACCCCCAGCCCGTACGCACTCGCCAGCCGCACGATCGTCTCCCGCATCACCGCGCCACGAGGCGTTTCAGCCGAAAGCAGATACGGCGTTTCGTCCCGCCGCACGATAATTACCGGAGTAAGCAACGGCCGCTTGTCATGCCACGCCGGCACCCCCAGCTTCTCCAGTGCCGCGTCGATCTTCGCCGGGTCGAACCGGACCGTCAGCTCATAGGACCGGTCATACGTCCCCTGGTCATCATGATGCAAAAACCAGGCCCGCGGATCGACATAACTGAACGAGGCCACGAGCCCGTCCGCCTGCTCCGCCAGCGCCGCAACCCTCGGATCATCCGCAAGCCGAGGCGCCCCCGAGACCTTGACCAGCACCCCTTTCAGGCACTCGGCGAACCCCAGCGGCCGCTGCCGCATGTCCGTGCCCGTCACGATGGCCGTCGCCTGGTACAGCGCCGGATCGTCCTGCGCCCGCGCCCCCGGAGCACTCAGCGCCAGCAAAACGATTAACCATTTAATCGAACGTACCAAACGCGCGCCCGAAAAACCGGGATTGGTACCAAACGCGCGCGCAAAAAACCGGGTTTGGTACCAAACGGCCGACCCGAAAATGGCCTTTTGTACCAATTCAAACCCCGGAATCAGGCCTTTCGTACAATGGTTAAAATCCAAGGCCCGCCGCCGCGAGACAAAACCATCATCCCGCGGCGGCATTCTACACGATCACGCCAACCGTTGCACCAATTCAATCTTATACCCGTCCGGATCCTCGACGAACGCGATCACCGTGGTCCCAAACTTCACTGGCCCCGCCTCCCGCGTCACCTTGCCCCCACCGGCCCGTACCTTCTCGCAGGTCCCCGCCACATCCGGCACCCCGATCGCCAGATGCCCGAACGCCGTCCCCTGCTCATACGACTGTACCCCGTAATTGTAGGTCAGTTCGACCTCCGCCCCGTCCCCATACCCCACAAACGCCAGCGTATACTTCCCATCCGGTACGTCCCGCCGGCGCAACTCCTTCATCCCCAACAATTTTGTATAAAAGTCGACGCTCCGCTGCAGGTCTCCCACGCGGATCATCGTATGCAGAAAATTGCTCATTCGCCCTCTCCTTCCTCGGCCGCAAAACCCGGTTCCAGCCCCAGCAGAAATAGCCCGGCTTCATCCGCCCTGGCCACCGCTGCCTCCCGGTCCGCCAGAATCGTCCCCTCAGCCTCGAACGCAATGCCCCGCAACCCCGCGGCAGCCGCCCCCCGCACCGTCTCCGGCCCGAGCGTCGGCAGATCAGCCCGCCGCTCCTGCCCAGGCTTCACCAGCTTCACCAGCACGCCGCCCGGCCCTGGCCGAGCCAGCCCCGCGGAGCGGGCCAGCATCGCATCCGTCCCCTCGGCCGCCTCTACCGCCAGCACCATCCCCTGCTGCACCACGCAGCCCTGGCCCACATCCACCACTCCCAGCGTCCGGGCCACCCTTACCCCCCGCCTCACATCCGCCATCGCCAGCCCGTCCGGTCCCATCCGGGTCAGCAGCCCCGCCGGAGCCAGCGCCCGCCGCAGCACCTCATGTGGCCCGATCACCCGGAACCCCTCCTCGCCCAGCACCCGGATCACCGCCGCCAGTAACCCGTCATCCCCGGCAAAGGCCGCGCGTCCGATCCGCGCGAGGATCCGCGCCCCTTCCGCATCGGGCCGCACATCCAGCAACGAAGGCCGCCGCACCGGCCCGACCAGCACCAGCTCCCCGCACCCATTCTCCCGCAAAGCCGCCAGAATCGGTCCCGCTGCCATCATCCGGAAGAACCGGTGCCGATAGGGCGCCAGCACCACCGGGTCGGCAAACCCCTCCAGCCCCACGATGAACACGTCCTGCCCGGCCGCCTTGGCCGCCGCGGCCACCTGCCCCGGCAATGCCCCGCTACCCGCTAGTATCCCCAGTGTCGGCCGCTCCATGCCGTGCAATTGCGCTGGATCAGGCCTGCTAGGCAACCATTCCCGAGTATCCGATCGAAGCGCGGCTCGAAGCGACGCGCTTCGCCGCGTGAATCGGATAGTCCAGAATCAAAGACCCGGTATCGACTTTCTGCGAAAGTCGATACTGGTGCCGCGGTGCAGCATGAACGATATTGGAGGGCCTGGGAGACCATCACACATGACCACCATCCGCTGGCAGCCCGATCGCAAGCCATCCCCACCGCCCTGGCCCGTGCCACCCCTCGGCACCGCCTTCTCCCGAGGCCTCGCCTGCCGGTGCCCCGCCTGCGGCCAGACCCACCTGTTCAACGGCTTCCTTCGCGTCGTCCCGGAATGCCGGGCCTGCGGCGCCCCGCTCGGCCTCGCCCGTGCTGACGATGCGCCCCCCTACTTCACCATCCTCATTACCGGCCACATCGTCGTTCCGCTGCTGGTGATCATGCAGAAATACGACAACCCACCCAGCTGGGAGCTCGCGGCCATCTTCCTCCCCATGACCCTCTTCATCGCCCTCGCCCTCATGCGGCCGGTCAAGGGCGCTGTCGTAGCCGCAATGCTTCATTTCGGCATGCTGAAGGAACCGGTCGTGGAGTTCCCATCATCCCCGCAACTCGCCGGCTTCCGCACCAAGGGCTGGAGTCCCACGAACCAGGATCCAGCCGGCCTCTGAAGAAAGCCGGACGGATGAACCTGACAGTCGGTTCCACCGGGCTTGCACGCGTAGTCCTCGACGGCGAGGCCCTGACCCGCCTCTCCGCTCTGCAGGAAGCCGACCGTGACCAGGCGGTTCGCGATCTCGCTGCCGAGGGTACATTCCGCCCCGAAGCCGCCAGCACCGGCCCGTTTGTCCTGCACCTCTCCATCCAGGAAGGCCGCCTGGTGCTCGACATCCGCGACACACGGGACAAGCCCCTCGTCGCCTTCGGCCTCGCCCTCGGCCCCTTCCGCAGCCTGATCAAGGATTACCGCCTCCTGGTCGAAAGCCACGAAAAAGCCGTCGAAGAAGGCCGAGAGGCTCGCATCCAGGCTATCGACATGGGCCGCCGGGGCCTCCACAACGAGGGCGCTGCCCTGCTGCTCGAACGCCTCAAGGGCAAGGTGGAGATGGACCAACCGACCGCCCGCCGCCTTTTCACCCTACTCTGCGTCATGCACCAACGGGCCTGTTGAGCGCACCAGTAAACTCCCCCGCCCCTTCCGGGAGGGGACCAGTAAACTCCCCCTGCCCTTGCGGGAGGGGGCAGGGGAGGGGTCGAAATTAAGGCCGCTGGAGTTAACGTTCCCGTAGGACCCCCACCGTGAAAATAGACGGCATCCCCTACCGCACCATCTGGCTGGATCAGGACGGCTGGTCGGTTCGCATCATCGACCAGACCAAGCTGCCCTGGCGCCTGGACATCATCCGCCTGACCACCGCCGAGCAGACCGCCGAGGCCATCCGCAACATGCGGGTCCGCGGCGCCCCCTTGATCGGCGCCACTGCCGCGTACGGTATCTGCCTCGCTGTCCGCGCCGACCCCTCCACCGACTCCCTCGAACGCGCCGCCGCGCTGCTCGCCGCAACCCGTCCCACCGCAATCAATCTCCGCTGGGCGCTCGATCGCATGCTCACCCGCCTGCGCAACACCCGCCCGCAGGACCGCGTCACCGCCGCCTACCAGGAGGCCGCCGCTATCGCCGATGAAGACGTGGCCCAGAACGGATCGATCGGCCGCCACGGCTTGCCCCTGATCGAGCAGGCCGCCCGAGCCAACCCCGGCCGGGCGGTGAACGTGCTGACCCATTGCAACGCCGGCTGGCTCGCCACCGTCGATTGGGGAACCGCCCTCGCTCCCATCTACACCGCCCATAATGCCGGCCTGCCGCTGCATGTCTGGGTGGACGAGACCCGCCCCCGCAACCAGGGCGCCGCCCTCACCGCGTTCGAGCTCGGCCATCACGGCGTTCCTCACACGGTGATCGCGGACAACGCTGGCGGCCACCTGATGCAGCACGGCCAGGTGGATCTCGCGATCGTCGGCGCCGACCGCGTCACCCGCGCCGGCGACGCCGCGAACAAGATCGGCACCTACCTCAAGGCCCTTGCCGCAAGGGACAACAACGTCCCCTTCTGGGTCGCCGTCCCTTCCAGCACCATCGACTGGACCGTCGCCGACGGGATCGCCGAGATTCCCATCGAGGAACGCAGCCACGCCGAAGTCACCGACATCACCGGCCGCGCCCAGGACGGCGCCGTCATCACGCTCCGGGTCGCCAATCCCGGCAGCCCTGCCGCCAACCCCGCCTTCGACGTCACCCCCGCCCGCCTGCTCGCCGGCCTGATCACCGAGCGCGGCCGCTGCGACGCCTCCGCCCCCGGCCTTCTTTCGCTATTCCCGGAACGGGCGGGCGCCGCGCGACCACCGTCATGGCCGGGCTTGACCCGGCCATCTACGCACGAAGCCGGGTCCCCCTAAATGCCCGCCCCCTCCTTCCAGGACCTCATCCTCCGCCTTCACGCCTTCTGGGGCCGCAAGGGTTGCGTCCTTCTCCAGCCCTACGACGTCGAAATGGGCGCCGGCACCTTCCACCCGGCCACCACCTTGCGCGCTTGCGGCCCGAAGCCCTGGAACGCCGCCTACGCTCAGCCCAGCCGCCGCCCCTCCGACGGCCGCTACGGCGAAAACCCCAACCGGATGCAGCATTTCTACCAATACCAGGTCATCATGAAGCCGAGCCCGCCCGACGCCCAGGATCTGCTTCTCGCCAGCTATCGCGAAATCGGCCTCGACCCCCTCCACCACGATTTCCGCTTCATTGAGGACGACTGGGAAAGTCCCACGCTCGGCGCCTGGGGCCTCGGCTGGGAGGTCTGGTGCGACGGCATGGAGGTGGGCCAATTCACCTATTTCCAGCAGGTCGGCGGCATCCCAGTCGTCCTCCCCAGCTTCGAGATGACCTACGGCCTGGAGCGTCTGGCCATGTATGTCCAGGACGTAGGCAACGTCTTCGACCTGGATTTCAATAGTGCTGGCGTAACCTATGGCGACGTCTTCCTTCGCGCCGAGCGCGAATACAGCGCCTATAATTTCGAATTCGCCGACACCGCCCTGCTGATCCGCCACTTCGAAGACGCCGAGAAGGAATGCGCCGCCCTCCTGGCCCGCAATCTGGCGCTGCCCGCGTACGACCAGTGCATCAAGGCGAGCCACCTGTTCAATCTGCTGGACGCCCGCGGGATTATCAGCGTCGCCGAACGGGCCAGCTATATCGGCCGGGTCCGCAACCTTGCTAAAGCCTGCTGCGAGGCGTGGGTGGCAGGGGAGAGGAGCTGAATTATGGACGCACGTCTGATCGTCGAAAGCGATGAGGCCCGGCGTCTGGAGGCAAAACTGAGTAAGCTCCGCCGGATCACCGCAGAAATCCGAAGGCATATGCCCGAGCCGAAAATCACATCCGATCATGGCTGGCTCTATGATGAGGATGGCCTGCCCCGATGATTGTGGATACGTCCGCACTCGTCGCGGTGCTGCTCAAGGAAGACGAGGAAGACCGCTTCGCCAGGGCCATGTTGCAGGCAAATTCGCTCGAAATGTCTGCGGCCAAGTGGCTTGAGGCCGCAATCATTGTCGACCAGCGGCCGCATCCCGGCACCGGCTATGTCTTCGAGGATTACATTGAATTCCTCAAACTCAAGATCGTCCCCGTCACGATTGAAATCGGCTATCTCGCGAGGGTGGCCTACACTCGATTCGGAAAAGGCCTGCATAGCGCCAGGCTGAACTACGACGATTGCTTCTCATACGCACTCGCGAAGCACTCGGGTGACCCCCCCCTCTTCAAAGGCAACGACTTCTTCAAAGGCAACAACTTCGCCCAAACCGACATACAGCGGGCCGTCGCCCCCTGAAATGCCGGAACTCCTTCTCGAACTCTTCTCCGAAGAAATTCCCGCCCGCATGCAACGGGGCGCGGCCGCGGACCTTGCCCGCATTCTCACCGCCGCCCTCGCGCCGCTCAATTCCATCGCCGTCGAAACCTTCGCCGGCCCCCGCCGCATCGCCCTGAAAGCCGAAATCGCCGCCGAAGTCCCCGCCGCCAGCACCACCGAACGCGGCCCCCGCACCTCCGCCCCGGACCAGGCCGTGACCGGCTTTCTGCGCAAGCACGGCGCGACCCGCGATCAGCTCCGGGAAGAAGCAGGTTATTGGGTCCTCCACAAAACCTCCCGTCCCACCCAAGCCGCCGACCTCGTCGCCCAAACCCTCCCACCCCTTCTCCGCCGCTTCCCCTGGCCAAAATCCATGCGTTGGGGCGGCTCCAGCGCATTCACCTGGGTCCGTCCCCTCCGCCGGATCATCTGTCTGCTCGATGGCGAAGTCGTCCGCTTCGATCTCCGTGACGGCGAGGATGACGGCCACGGCCTGGCCGCCTCCGACCTCACCGAGGGTCACCGTTTCCACGCCCCCGGCGCCTTCCGCGTCACCGGCTTCCACGACTGGCGAGCCCAGCTTTCCCACCGCCGCGTTCTCGTGGACGCCGCGGAGCGCCGCCACCGCATCGCCTCCGGCATCGCCGCCCTCGCCGAAGCCCGCGACCTTACCGTGATCGAAGACCCCGGCCTGCTTGAGGAAGTCGCCGGCCTGGTCGAGTGGCCGGTGCCCCTGCTCGGCCAGGTCGATCCCGCCTTCATGGACCTGCCCCCCGAGGTCATGCAGGTCTCCATGCGCGTCAACCAGCGCTATTTCGCCCTCCGCACCCAGGCCGGCGATCCCGCCCCCTGGTTCGGCTTCGTCGCCAATATCGAGGCCGAAGACGGCGGCGAGACCATCATCGCCGGCAATGAACGCGTCCTCCGCGCCCGTTTCGCCGACGCCCGCCATTTCTGGGACCTCGACCGCAAGACCCCGCTAGCCGCCCGCGTCCCGGCGCTCGATCAGATCACCTTCCACGCGAAGCTCGGCAGCCAGGGCGAGCGCGTCCGCCGCCTCCGCCGCCTCGCCCGGGTTATCGCTACCTACGCGGGCGCGAACCCCGACAAGGCGGAACACGCCGCCGAACTCGCCAAGGCCGACCTCGTCACCGGCATGGTCGGGGAATTTCCGGAGCTTCAGGGCGTTATGGGGCGCTATTACGCGCTGCACGGTGGCGAAGCCCCTGCCATCGGCGATGCCATCCGCGACCACTACGCTCCCAAGGGCCCGAACGATCCGGTCCCCTCGGCCCCGTTGTCCATCACGGTCGCCCTGGCCGACAAGCTCGACCAGCTCGCCGGATTCTTCGCCATCGGCGAAAAACCCACCGGCTCCGGCGACCCCTACGCCCTCCGCCGTGCCGGCCTTGGCGTCATCCGCATCATCCGCGACAACCGCCTCCGCCTCCCGCTCATTCCGCTCCTCAAGCAGACGGCGGGCCCATCCGCCGAGATCCTCGACTTCCTGGCCGAACGCCTCCGCGTCCAACTCCGTGCCGAAGGCGCCCGCCACGACGTCCTCGCGGCCGTCTTCGCCGCCGGTGCCGACGACGACATCGTCCGGCTTCTTTCCCGCACCGACGCCATCACCGCCCTGCTTGGCACCGAAGACGGCGCCAACCTTCTCACCGCCTACCGCCGCGCAGCCAACATCCTTCGCATCGAGGAACGCAAGGACGGCCCCCACGACGGCCCGCCCGACCCCGACCTGCTGCGCCAGCCGGAAGAAACCGCGCTCGCCGACGCCCTCGAAGCCCTGACCGAAACCGACCATCTCCTGGCCCGCGAGGACTATCCCGCCGCCATGGCGGCCATGGCCCGCCTTCGCGCCCCCCTCGACGCCTTCTTTGATCGCGTGACCGTCAACGCGCCGGAACCCGAATTGCGCCGCAATCGCCTACGCCTTCTCGCCCGTGTCCGGGCGGCCATGAACCGCGTCGCCGACTTTTCCAAAATCGAAAGCTGAACGAAGGGTGGCAACCAAAGTGTGTCACACGGAGAACCATTCTCATCTCAACCCGGAGCTTCCAGCATGACCAAGTGGGTGTACAGCTTCGGCGCCGGCCACAACGAAGGCCGCGCCGACATGCGCGACCTGCTCGGCGGCAAAGGCGCCAACCTCGCGGAAATGGCCAGCATTGGCCTGCCCGTCCCGCCCGGCTTCACCATCACCACCGAGGTCTGCACTGCCTTCTACGACAACAACCGGAAATACCCAGAGGACGTCGAACCCCAGTTGCGCACTGCCCTCGCCCGCGTCGAAAAGGCTGTGGGCCGGCGCTTCGGCGACCAGCGCAAACCCCTGCTCGTCTCCGTCCGCTCCGGCGCCCGCGTCTCCATGCCCGGCATGATGGACACTGTTCTCAATCTCGGCCTGAACGACACGACCGTGGAGGGCCTCACGCACGACGCCGACGATGCCCGTTTCGCCTGGGACAGCTATCGGCGCTTCATCCAGATGTACGGCTCCGTGGTCCTCGGCGTGGACCACCACCGCTTCGAGGAGATCATCGAACACGCCAAGCTCGAATCCGGCGCGTCCGAAGACACCGCCCTGTCGGCCGAGGACTGGCAGGGCGTTGTCGAGGCTTACAAGGACATGATCCGCCAGGAAACCGGCAAACCCTTTCCCCAGGCGCCCGAGGAGCAGCTTTGGGGCGCCATCGGCGCGGTCTTCGGAAGCTGGATGAACCAGCGCGCGGTCACTTACCGGCGCCTGCACGACATTCCCGCCGACTGGGGCACCGCCGTGAACGTCCAGGCAATGGTCTTCGGCAACATGGGCACCGACTGCGCCACCGGCGTCTGCTTCACCCGCGATCCGTCAACCGGCGAGAACGCCTTCTACGGCGAGTACCTGGTCAACGCCCAGGGCGAGGACGTCGTCGCCGGCATCCGCACGCCGCAGCCGCTTTCCAAGGCGCGAGCCAAGCCCGGCGAAACCCCCATGGAAGTGGCGATGCCCCAGGCCTACGCCGAACTCCTCGATGTTCGCCGCAAGCTCGAAGAACACTACCGCGACATGCAGGACATCGAGTTCACGGTTCAGAAGAACAAGCTCTACATGCTGCAGACCCGCAACGGGAAGCGCACCGCCCCCGCCAGCCTGCGCATGGCTGTCGAGATGGCCAATGATGGGCTGATCGACCGGGCCGAGGCTGTCCGTCGCGTCAACCCCTCCGCGCTCGATCAGCTTCTGCACCCCACGCTGGACCCCAAGGCGCCGCGCAACCCGCTCGCCAAGGGCCTCCCGGCCAGTCCGGGCGCCGCCTCCGGCGCCGTCGTGTTCAGCGCCGACGAGGCCGAATCCCGCGCCAACAATGGTCAGGCCGTGATCCTGGTCCGCATCGAAACCAGCCCGGAGGACATTCACGGCATGCACGCCGCCCGCGGCATCGTCACCACCCGCGGCGGCATGACCAGCCACGCCGCCGTGGTCGCCCGCGGCATGGGCCGCCCCTGCGTGGCCGGCGCCGGCGGCATCACGGTTGACTACAACGCCCAGACCATGCGGGCCGGTGGCCGCACCGTGCAGGCCGGCGAGACCATCACTCTGGATGGCTCCACCGGCGAGGTCTTCGTCGGCAGTGTTCCGATGATCGAACCCGCCATGTCCGGCGACTTCGGAACCCTTATGCAATGGGCCGACGAGACCCGCCGCATGAAGGTCCGCGCCAATGCCGAAACACCGCTGGACGCCGAAACCGCCCGCAAGTTCGGCGCCGAGGGCATCGGCCTCTGCCGCACCGAGCACATGTTCTTCGACCCCGAGCGCATCGGCGCCGTCCGCCAGATGATCATGGCACATGACGAGGCCGGCCGCCGCGCCGCCCTCGCTCGCCTGCTGCCCCACCAGCGGGATGACTTCATCGCGCTGTTCCGCATCATGGCCGGCCTTCCCGTTACCATCCGCCTGCTCGACCCGCCGCTGCACGAATTCCTGCCCCATGGCGACGCCGAGCTGGCCGAGGTCGCCGACGCCCTTGGCACTGATGTGGAAAGCATGCGCCGCCGTGCCGCCGAGCTGGCCGAGGCCAACCCGATGCTCGGCCATCGCGGCTGCCGGCTGGGCATCACCTTCCCGGAAATCTACGAAATGCAGGCCCGGGCTATCTTCGAGGGTGCCCTGGAGGTGGCCAAGGAGACCCGCGCCGCCCCTGTCCCCGAGATCATGATCCCCCTCGTCGGCGCCCGGAAAGAGCTGGAGATCACCCGCGCCCAGGTCGAAAAAACCGCCAGGGAAGTGTTCGAAAAGGCCGGCCGGACGCTCGAATACACGATCGGCACCATGATCGAGCTGCCCCGCGCCGCCCTGACCGCCAACTCGATCGCGCAGGTGGCAGATTTCTTCAGCTTCGGCACCAACGACCTGACCCAGACCACCTTTGGCCTGTCGCGCGACGATGCCGGGAAGTTCCTGCCGCAATATGTGGAAAAGGGCATCCTCCCGAAGGATCCCTTCGTCTCGATCGACGTGGAAGGCGTGGGGGCCATGGTCCGCATCGCCGCCGACAAGGGCCGCAGGGCGAAGCCAGGCTTGAAGCTCGGCATATGCGGCGAGCATGGCGGCGATCCGGCCTCGATCGTATTCTGCGAGCAGGTCGGGCTGGATTACGTATCGTGCAGTCCGTACCGGGTGCCGGTGGCTCGGTTGGCCGCGGCGCAGGCCGCCCTTGGGGCTAACAGCGACAGGACCGCGTAGTAGCCAGTCCCGCCGGCTTCCGCCTTGCCGACTGCTGGCGCATCTGCCGCAGCAGACACGCCCGATCCTCCGCCGTCAGCACCAGATCCGATATGTCCCTATCGAATCGGAACCGGGCCGCGTCGCGCAAGCAAATTCTTGCGGATTCGGAGTATATTACATTGGCGGCATCAGGCCGTTCCTGCCCACGGCGACAAATTCGGCCGCCATCTGGTTGCCACCGGATGGGTTGCCTGCCACGACGAAGGCCTTTTCGCCTGCCTTCAGAATAGATTTCCCGGCTGGCACGAAGCGCACGACCGGAGCGTTTGCCGGGACGAAGATCTGAACCTTCTGACCGTTACTGTAGCTGACGGTGATTTCCTTGCCACCCGATTTGCCGGTGTTCGCGGCTATGGTCCCGTTGGTCATCGTGCCCTGGACGGGCGGCGCGCCCTGGGTCGCGGAGCCAGCCGTAGCGGCCGCGCCGTTTGAGACCGTGCCGTTCGTCATTGTGCCCTGCACGTTCGGGGCACCGGCTGACGCTGGCTGAGCCTTTCCGCCGGTATCGGCTTGCGCCACGGCCCCCGGCATCGACCAGGGATAGTGGCCCTCGCCCATACCACGCATCGATTTGGGGAAGATCACCACTTCCTGGGCGGTCATGCTGCTATCGGGACCGGTGGCTGCGGTGCCGATGAATTCCCCGTCCTTTATCTGCGAAAGGCTGGACGGCACGACCCAGGCGTATTTGGTGCTGGATTGCAGCATAAGGTCGCTGGTGTTTCCGTCGTACGACTTGATGCCAACGGTGTTGCCCTTGACGGATTCGATGGTTCCACGCACGTGGCTGGTCGGCTCCGCCGCCATCGCGCCCAAACTCAGGCCAAGGGCCGTCAGGCCCGCCAGCGCGACCCCGAAAAATTTCGTCATAATCTGTTTCCTCGCCAGTCTGTTCCCCACGCCGATATAGGTTCCCGAAGCGGCCACTATGCTTCACGCCCGCGTGCGAGTGCGGGTTTGCGAACCGGCAAAGGATGACGATTTTGGCCGAGTCTTCGCGCTCCTCTGCCCAGCAGACGTATATCCGGCGGCACTCAGTGGTTGTCCGGGTGACGCATTGGATCAATTTTGGATGCGCGGTCATTCTGCTCATGAGCGGACTGGCCATTTTCAACGGCTGGCCGGCGTTATACTGGGGCAAGCGGACACATTTCGCCGATCCGCTGTTGGCGATGTACGCGGCTGAAGGCACCCTCGGTCAGCAGATCGGCATCACTGACGTTCTGGGACACCGGTTTGATACGACGGGTTGGCTCGGCGTTTCGCCTGGTGCGAGCGGCTCGCCCGTCGTGCGAGGATTTCCGTTCTGGGCGACAATCCCGGGACCGCTTTGGCTTGCCATGGCGCGCAGGTGGCACTTCTTCTTTGCCTGGATTTTCGTAGCCAATGGCCTGATTTATGCTGCCTGGGCGGTGCTCAGCCGCCATTTGTGGCGTGATCTGGTGCCGAGCAGGCGGCAGGTCCGGCATATCGTGCGCTCGATCTGGAACCATGTCCGGCTGCGTTTTCCGACGGGGGACGAGGGGCGCGAGTACAATGTGCTGCAAAAGTTCGCCTACCTGATCGTGGCGTTCGGAATGGGGCCGTTGATGGTGGCGACGGGGTTGACGATGTCGCCATGGATGGACGCAGCCTGGCCATGGCTGCTGGACGTTTTCGGCGGGCGGCAGTCGGCGCGGACCATCCATTTCCTGACGGCGTTCGCATTCGTCGGGTTTTTTCTGGTTCACATCTTGATGGTCCTGCTGTCGGGTCCGTGGAATAACCTGCGGTCGATGATCACCGGCCGGTACCGGATCGAGTATTCCGCGACGCCCACCGACCACCGGACCCCGCCGAATGGCTGAACCGAATGGCTGAGCGGCCTGCGATCAGCCGCCGCGGCTTGTTGCGCGCGTCGGCCGGGACCGCCACGCTGGCGTTAGGCGGGTGCGACCGGCTTTCCCGAAGCGCCTGGTTCACGCGGATGCTGGACAGCGCGGCGACTGTCAATCAGCACGTGCAAGCGTTTCTCACGCCGCGGGGCACGGTGGGACGGCTGTACACCACGGCGGATATCTCCCAACACTTCAAGAGCAATGGCACGCATGATCCGGCCGATCCGGAGTATCAGGCGCTTGCAAAAGGCGCCCTCGGGGACTGGCGTCTCGAGGTAGGCGGACTGGTTGGCCGACCCCTGCAGTTGTCGCTCGCGGATATTCACGCACTGCCCGGGGTGACGCAGATCACGCGGCACGACTGTGTGGAGGGGTGGAGTTGCATAGGCCAATGGACGGGCGTTCCGCTCGGTACGGTCCTGGCTGCGGCCGGGGTGCAGCCGAGGGCGCGGTACGTGGTGTTCCGCTGCTACGACACGGTGGGATTGGCGAACGAGCGGTATTACGAAAGCATCGACGTGGCGGAGGCGCACCTGCCCGAGACCATCCTCGCGTACGGGATGAACGGGCAGACGCTGCCGGTCCCGTATGGCGCGCCGCTACGGCTGCGGCTTGGGCGCCAGCTTGGCTACAAGATGGCGAAGTATTTGCGGCGGATCGAGCTTGTCGAGGATTTCCGTCACATCGAGGGCGGGAAAGGCGGGTTCTATGAAGATAACGGATACGAATGGTATGCTGGAATTTAGGTTAATATGACCGGCGCCGGCCCGGGAGATGTTTGGCGGGGAATCGCTACAGAAGCTTCTTCTCGAAAGGGTAGGTGTTAAGCGCGACTGCGCCGTTTTTGGTTACCAGCACCTGATCCTCCAGCTTCACGCCGAAGGCCTCGTTGTCCTTCCCGGCGTAGCATTCGAGGCAGAAGATCATGTTCTCCTGAATGATGCGGCCGGAGGGTAAATCCTCGCGAAGATCCTGGGGATACGGGATGCCCGGCCCTTCGTCCTCGAGGCCGGCCTGGTGGACCATCGTGCTGTAGCGGTTGTTGATGTAACCGTCGGGCAGCTTCGGGGCGGCGTGGGAGAATTCCTCGAAGGTCATGCCGGGCTTCATCAGCTCGCGCATTCCGTTCACGCAATCGTAGGCGATGCGATACGCCTCTTTCTGGCCCTCGGTCGCCTCGTCGCCGCAGAGGAAGGTGCGCGAGACATCGAGCACGTAGCCTTCGTAGCCATTGGCGTCCGTGTCGATGCCGATCAGGTCGCCGGGCTGGATGAGCTTATCATGCGCCTCCGACATCCAGGGGTTGGTGTTCGTGCCGGAGGCGACCAGGCGGGTGAAGATGAACTCGCCGTGGTTGCGGAGCAGCGTATCGCTCAGGACGGCGAGCAGCTCGTATTCACGGACGCCGGGGCGGATCGCTGCTTCGAAATCGGCGAACATGGCGTCCGCGATGGCGCAGTTGATGGTGAGAAGCTGGATTTCCTCGGGCGTCTTGATCTCGCGCGCATCGACAGTCGCGGGGCTGGGATCGGTGACGCGAATGCCGGCATCGTTCAGCGCCATGAAGCCGAAGCCGTCGAGCTTATCGACGGCAAGTGGTGCGCCGGCGCAGCCGAGCTCGGCCATGGCGGACTTGACCGATGCGGCCCAGCGCCGCGCCCTGTCGCGCCCTAGGCTGCCGGCATATTGCCAGGAAATCGCCGGGCGCACGTCGCGTACCAGTTTTTGCGAGACATGCGCCGACGTTTTGTACTCGAACAGGATCGGGTCGCGGTCGACGGCAAACAGGCAGTATCGCGCCAGTGTGGTGGCGGTCCACACGCCCATCACGTCCGTGCCGGTGATGTAGCGGATGTTCGCGGGATTGAAGAACAGGCAGACCGGAATGTCGTGCTTGCGCATGGCCTCGCGCAGCCGTGCGACGCGATTGGCGCGCAGCGCCGGCATGTCGATCTCGCTGAGGTTCGGGACACGCAGGCGCTGCACGTGGGGATTGTGCGGCCGATGCAAGCCGGGCACGCCGATTTCGGTCATCCGGTTGGGCTCCTTGTCGGGTGGTTGCGGGTTTTGGGCGGATATGGAAGCCGTCTTATGTTTTGCCCCCTCCCTCTGCCCCTCCCGCGAAGGGGCCCCCGCAAGGGGGAATTTGGGTCACACCAGCGGTGATGGGCGAAGGCGGGAGCCGTCGGTAAAGCGCGTGTAGCGGAATGGGGCGGGGTCAACGACGGGCGCATCGCCTGCGACCAGGTCGGCCATGAGCCGCCCGGCGCCGGGGCCGATGCCGAAGCCATGTCCGGTGAAGCCGGTCGCGATGAAAAAACCGGGCAGCGTATCGACGCCGGAAATCACCGGCACGCCATCGGGGGTGACGTCGATCACCCCGCCCCAGCTCTGGGCAATCTTCATATTTTTCAGGACCGGGAAGGCGGCGGTTGCATGCTGCTTCGCCTGCCGCAGGATCGGCTCATGCGGCTCCGGATCGAGCACCCGCACCTGCTCGAACGGCGAGGATGAGTCCAGTGCCCATTTCCGGGGCACCCGCCATTCGTCGATGAACTTCCGCCCGACCCGCAGCCGAAGATGCCGCCACTCCAGCCGCAGGCTCGGCAGAAACTCGGCGAAAAAGGTGAACGCGTCCGGGGTTATGTCGAAGAAGTTGCCGCTCCAGCTGGCCACGTTGTAGCCGCCGTCCAGGCGCTTGCGCAGGCCGAAGCCGTAACCGCTGGCGGAGCGCTCCGGGCCGCCTTCCAGGGGCTCGGTGCGCATGACTGAGGAAGCGATCTTCAGCTGCGGCAGGCGCAGGCCGAGATTGCCGCAGAACAGGCGGGACCAGACGCCGCCAGCCAGCACCACGCTGTTGCAGGCAATCGGCCCTTTTTCGGTGACGACTCCCGCCACGTGACCACCCTGGGTTTCGATGCCCCGAACGGCGCAGCCCGTCACAACCTTGGCCCCGGCGCGCCGCGCGGCGGTGGCAATCGCCGGTGCAGCCTTTTGCGGCTCGGCGCGGCCGTCGCTAGGGGTGAAGAGCGCCCCGCGCCATTGGCCGGACAGTCCGGGAAGGACCTCGGCGGCCTCGGCGGGGCTCAGCATCTTGCTGTCGAGCTGATAGGGCCGGCCCACCTGTTCCAGCCAGGCGGTCCGTTTCTGGAGATCGGCATCTGTTTTACAGAGATAGACGATGCCGCACTGGCGGAACCCGGTTTCAGTCTCGGTCAGCGTGTTCAGTTCGCGCCAGATTTGGAGGCTTTCGATGGCGAGCGGGACCTCCCGCGGGTCGCGCCCCATCTTCCGGCACCAGCCCCAGTTGCGGCTGGATTGCTCCCCGGCGATGTGACCCTTTTCGCAGAGCGCGACGGAGATTCCCTTCCGGGCGAGGAACAGGGCCGTGCTGGTGCCGATTATGCCACCGCCTACGACCACGACATCTGCTCGGGAAGGGAGGGTCTGGTCAGTCTCGACCGGATCGACGGGCGGTCCCATTCGAGTGTGTTCAGCATGGTGGAGCACACTCCGCAAGGTTCCCGAGTGCAGATTTGCGGGGCTTTTGGCTGGACGCGGGGGAATGCACGTACCGCCTCGGGCTCCGACCCGAGGGTCGCCCTGCTCACGGCCCAGTTTCCCGCCCGCCGCGATCCGCTCTATACGGCCCACATGGCCGGGCGCTCGCTGATTCGCATCGCCGTCAATGTCGCGCTCGATGCAGCGCTCGCGGCCCTGTCCGTGCCTCTCGCACGCTGGATCGCTGCCCCCGCGGGCCCGGCCCTCCACCCCGCCTGGCTCCTGCCCGCCGGCGCCGCCGCCCTGCTCCTGGCCGGCCTGCCTTTCCGGCTTTCTCTGCAATATTGGCGCTTCGTCAGCGGCGGCGATCTGCTCAACGTCGCCGAGGCAAGTGCCGCCGCCGCCGCCCTTCTCGCCCTGGCCGCCTGGCTCGCGGCCACGCCCTTCCCCAATCCCGCCTGGCCCATCATCCAGGCGCTGACTCTCATGGCCTTGCTCGCTGCCCCCCGGCTTGCCTATGGCCGTATGCGCGCCCGCTCGAAAACCACCGCCCCAAAAAGCGCCACAGAGGACAGCTCAATCCTGCTCGTGGGCTCGCCCGAGGACACCGACCTTTTCCTCCGCGCCGCCGCCGCCGACCGCCGTCACGCCTTCCGGGTCATCGGCCTGCTCGGTCTCGGCTCCCGTCAGACTGGCCGGCGCATCCAGGGCCGCCCCATCCTGGGCTCCGCCGAACAGGCCGGCTCCGTCCTCGACCGCCTGGCTGCCGAGGACCGGCTGCCCTCGATGCTGGTTGTCGCCACCCCGGACTTCGCGGGCGCCGGCCTGGCAAACCTCGTCACCCAGGCCGACCGCTTCGGTATCACCGTCCGCCGGGCCCCCCGCGTCACCGCCCTCGCCCCCCACTCGGCCGCCCGGCCCCACAAGCTGGAACTCCGCCCCGTCGCGATCGAGGATCTGCTGAACCGCCCGCAAATCCCCCTCGACCGCGAAGGCATGGCCCGCCTGATCCAGGGCCGCCGCGTCATTGTCACCGGCGCCGGCGGAACCATCGGCAGCGAGCTCGCCCGGCAGGTCGCCGCCCTCGGCCCCGAGCAGCTCCTGCTGATCGACAACGGCGAATACGCCCTCTGGCAGATCGATCTGGAGCTCGGCGAAACCCACCCCCTCGTCTCGCGCCGCGCCGTCCTCGCCGATATCCGCGACGAACCCCGTATCCGCACCATGTTCGACCGCTGGCGCCCCGAACTCGTCTTCCACGCCGCCGCCCTGAAACACGTTCCGATGGTCGAGGCGAACCCACTCGAAGGCCTGCTGACCAACGCGGCCGGCACCCGCGTCGTCGCCGATGCCGCCCGCGCCGCCGGCACCCTCGCCATGGTGTTCATCTCCACCGACAAGGCGGTGAACCCCACCTCGGTCATGGGCGCTTCCAAGCGCCTCGCCGAGATGTACTGCCAGGCCCTGGATATCGCCGCCCGCTCCTCCGGCGCCGTCATGCCCAATGGCATGAGATGCATCACCGTCCGCTTCGGCAACGTCCTCGGCAGCACCGGCTCGGTCGTCCCCCTGTTCCAGCGCCAGCTGGAACGCGGCGGTCCGCTCACCGTCACCCATCCCGATATGCGCCGCTATTTCATGACCGTCCGCGAGGCCGTCGGCCTGGTCCTTCAGGCCAGCGTGCTCGGCACCGGCGACAGCGCCTACCCATCCGCCTCCGAAGGCGGCATCTTCGTCCTCGACATGGGCGATCCGGTGAAGATCGTCGATCTCGCCCGCCAGGTCGTCCGCCTCGCCGGCCTCCGTCCGGATCAGGACGTGGAAATCCGCTTCACTGGCCTGCGCCCGGGCGAAAAACTCTACGAGGAACTCTTCCACGGCAAGGAACCGCCCGTCCCCACCGGCTACCCGGGCCTGCTGATGGCTGCGCCCCGCACCGCCGATCCAGCCATTGTCGGCCGCGCCATGGACGAAATCGCGGCCGCCGCCCGCGCTGGCCAGGAGCGCCTCGCCCTCACCCTGCTCGGCCGCCTCATCCCCGAATTCGAACACAACGCGGAAGGTCTTCTGCCCATGGCCAATCGCCCCATTGCCAATCAACCATGAACATCCCGTTCCTCGACCTGAAAGCGCAGCAGACCCGGATCGCCCCCAGCTTACGCAAGCGCCTGAACACCGTTCTGGCCCATTGCCAGTTCATCCTGGGCCCCGAGGTCGCTGAGCTGGAACAACGCCTGGCCGAATTCTGCGGCGCAAAACAATGCGTCGGCGTCAGCTCCGGCACCGATGCCATCCAGATCGCCCTCATGGCCGAAAATGTCGGCCCTGGCGACGCCGTCTTCCTGCCCGCCTTCACCTATACCGCCACCGCCGAGGTCCCCCTGGTGCTCGGCGCTACCCCCGTCTTTGTCGATGTCGATCCCCGCACCTTCCAGATCGACCCGGCCTCCCTCGCCCAGAGGATCGCGGCCGTCCGCCGCCAGGCCCGCCTCCGCCCCCGCGTCCTCATCGGTGTGGACCTGTTCGGCCAGCCCGCCGACTGGCCCGCACTGCGGGAAATCGCCGCTAAGGAGGACCTGTTCACCATCGACGATCTCGCCCAGAGCTTCGGCTGCTCCCTTCACGGCGAGCCCCTCGGTCACGCCGCCGACGTCACCGTCACCAGCTTCTTCCCCTCCAAGCCGCTGGGCGCTTACGGAGACGGCGGCGCCATCTTCTGCGAGAGCGCGGAAAAGGCTGCGCTCTACCGCAGCCTTCGCACCCATGGCGAAGGCCAGACCCGCTACGAGGTCCTCCGCACCGGCATGAACGGCCGCCTCGATTCCATGCAGGCCGCCGTGCTTCTAGCCAAGCTGGACGTCTTCCAGGAGGAGCTGGAGCTCCGGGAAGCCGTGGCACGCTACTACGACCGCCACCTGGGGAACGCCGTCACGATCCCGGCCCGCGTGCCCGAAAGCGTCAGTGCCTGGGCGATTTACTCGGTCCTTCTGCCGGACGGCCTGGACCGGGCCAGGGTGCAGTCCCGCCTGAAAGAACGCGGGGTCCCGACCGCCATCTATTACCCCAAGCCGCTGCACCACCAGCCGGCCTATGCCGCCATCCACGACGGAAGCGCGCTGCCTGTCGCCGAACAGCTCGCCGAACGCATCATGGCGCTGCCCATCCATGCCGACCTGGACGAACAAGCCTTGGCATACATCTGCACTCAGGTGATCGAGGTTGTAAGCGAAGGAACGGGGCCAGGCCGAAGCCTGGCCCCCGGGCTCCTTACCGCCTCCGAATGATCTTGATTGTTATCTTCTAGATCACCAGGATGATCGGCAGGAACCTGCGATGTGTCCGTGGCATCGCATTTCCTTGACAAAAACGGGCCGGCACCAAGTCCGGCAACCCAATCGGACGTCGGCCAGGTATCTTCTGGCCGGCGTCCACTTTCGAACCAGCCCCGACTTAACAGCTTGTCACTAGTATCCGATCGCAGAGAAGCGTGAGCCGCGAAGCGCACACGCTTCGTCGCGTGAATCGGATACTCAGACAACAAGCGGCGTATCGACTTTCAGAGAAAGTCGATACTAGGCGGGCTGACCTTCGTGCGCTCCGCCGGCTCGCGTCGCCCGCTTCGTCCATCGTGCGACCGTCGGCACTTATGCCGGGCGCCAAAAGTCCTGACCCGTGGCGGTCCAGCAAAACCCGCTCCCCTTGCGGGAGGGGAGAGGGGTCAAAACTTAAAGCCCTTGGTATACCCGGAATGCGGAGGAATTCGATTATGCCGCGTGCGGTCAGCGCGGCGGCCGCGCGCAAACCAGAAACTTCCGAAGGAAGTCGAGTATTTGACACCGTGCCTGGGGAAACAGACGCCAAAATCCCGTCGCCGAACAGATCGCCGAACCATCGGGGCGCTCCCCAGTCACGCCGATCTGGGCGAACCGAACCGGTCTTGGCATATATTTGCCAGCAAGTTGTGGAGGTTGTAAGCGAAGGAAGGGGGCCAGGCCGCAGCCTGACCCCTGAGCTCCTTACCGGGAACGAATGATCTTGATCTTTATCGTCAAGGTCACCACGATCAGCGGCAGGAACTTGCGATGCTGTTTTATCGCATTTCCTCCTTAATGGGCCGGCGAGATATCCGGCGGCCCTGTCGGACGCCGGTCAGTGCCTCTGGCCGGCGTCCATTTTCTAACCAGCCATGCCTTAGCGACCGGCTGATATCCCCGGCAACGTAACCATGCCCCTCGCAGACCCCGCACCTGCCGATACTGTCGAAATAGGCGTCGATACTGGCGGCACCTTCACCGACATCGTCTGTCGCCGGCCGCACCGCCCGGAACTCCTGCTGAAGGTCCCCTCAACCCCCGCGGACCCTAGCAAAGCCATCATTTCCGGCCTGCGCCACATCATTCGCGAAGCAGCAATCGCCTCCAGGCAGATCACCCGTCTCGTCCACGGCACAACGGTCGGCACCAACGCCGTGCTGGAGGAAAAAGGCGCCAAAATCGGCCTGCTCACGACCCAGGGCTTCCGGGACGTCCTGGAAATCGGCCGGCAGATCCGCGACCCGATGTACGCCGTCCGCCTGCAGCCCTCGGCGCCGGTCTTCTTGCTTCCCCGTTCGCGCCGCAAGGAGGTGAAGGAGCGCATTGACGCATCCGGCCATGTCCTTACCCAGCTGGACGAAGACAGCGTCCGCGAGGCCGCCGCAAGCCTCGCCGCCGAGGGCGTGGAAGCCATCGCGATCTGCTACCTTTTCTCCTTCCTCAACCCTGCTCACGAGCTGCGCACCCGCGAGTTGATCGCCGAAGCCTATCCGCAGATCGCTGTTTCGCTTTCCAACGAGGTCGATCCAAGCTTCCGGGAATACGAGCGTACCGTCGTCACCGCATTCGACGCCTACATCAAGCCGGTCATCGGCCGCTACCTGGAGCGGCTCGAATTGCATCTGGCCGAGGAAGGCGTGCATGCCCCGTTGCAGCTGATGCAGTCCGGCGGCGGCGTCGCCGCCAGCGTGATCGCCCGGAAGCGACCCGTCCGCCTGTTTCTCTCCGGCCCTGCCGGCGGAGTCGTCGGCGGCAGAACCGAAGGTGTGCTGGCCGGCCAATCCGATCTGATCACCATCGATATCGGCGGCACCAGCTCCGATATCGCGTTGATCGCTCAGGGAGCCCCGCTGATCGTGCAGGAAGGCCGCATCGGCCGCTGGCCCGTCCGCGTGCCAATGGTCGGCGTTCATGCCATCGGCGCCGGAGGCGGCAGCATCGCCCGGGTCGACGCCGCCGGAGGCATCCGTGTCGGACCCCAGTCCGCCGGCGCCGATCCCGGACCTGCTTGCTACGGAAAAGGCGGCGATCAGGCGACGGTAACCGATGCCTCCCTGGTGCTGGGCTATCTCAACCCGGCTTATTTCGCAGGCGGTTCCGTTCCGCTGGATCCCGAAGCAGCCCGCCGCGTCCTGGAAACCCGCATTGCCGCACCCCTTGGAATGTCCGTGGAAGCGGCCGCCCTGGGCGTCCATCGCGTCATCAACGCGGGAATGGCCGAAGGCATCCGCCTGGTCTCCATCCAGCAAGGCTATGACCCCCGCCGCTTCGCCCTCGTCGCGCTGGGTGGCGCCGGGCCGGTCCACGCCCTGGCTCTGGCCGACGAACTCAGCATCGGCACGGTCGTCGTGCCTCCGCATCCCGGTGTCCTCTCCGCGTCCGGCCTGTTGGCGGCCCCCGTGGAGCATGAGGTCTCGGCCACCTTCCGCGCCCTTACGCATGAGGTAAACGTCTCCGAGATGGGCGCGGCCCTTCAGCAACTCGATCGCCAGGCCAATGCACTTATGGCCATGGAATCGGTGCCGATCGGTTCGGTTGAGATCCGTTATTCGGCAGATTTGTGCTACGCAGGGCAGTCGCACTTCCTGGAAGTGCCCTTTGCGTTTGAACCCGGCGGTAACATAGCCGAGCGCCTCGCCGATAGCTTCATCGTCGCCCACGAGCGCGTCTATGGCCATGCCACCCGAAGCCCGGTGACGATTGTCAGCCTGCGCAGCACCCATCGCGCCGGCGGCAGCAGCCCGATCCCGAAGCGCCGGCCGCTCGCCTCGGCACCCGCCGAAGCCCCAGCCCCCTCGTCCCGCCGCATGGCGCTGTTCCGCGGCTCGCCCTGCGCCACTGAATGCGACATTTATCAGCGCGATCAGCTTCGCCCCGGTATGACGCTATCCGGACCGGCTATCATCGAGCAGGAGGACACCACGACCGTGATGGACCCGGGCTGGCGCGCCGAGGTCGCCGCCAGCCTCAGTCTGATCCTTACCCGGGAGGTCCCGCCCCATGCCGGATGACGTCGCCAGCCTGACGCGCGAACTGGACCCGATCACGGTCGAGGTCGTCCGCAACAAGCTGGATGGCATCGCGAACGAGATGGAAACCACGCTGCTCCGCAGCTCCTTCTCCGCGATCGTCAAGGAGGGTATGGACGCCTCCGCCAGCCTGTTCGCCCTGTCCGGCGAAACACTCGCCCAGGCGCTCGCCATTCCAATCCACCTGGCGACCCTCATCCCGATCGTGCGGAAAATGCTGGAGCACTTCCCGCCGGAGCACATGCGGGAAGGCGACATTTACACGATGAACGACCCCTATCTCGGCGGAACGCATTTGCCGGATATCGCCATCATCATGCCGGTGTTCCACCGCGGCACGCCGATTGCGCTGGCCGCTACGCTGACCCACCACCAGGATGTCGGCGGACTCACCCCTGGGTCGATCCCCACGAATGCCACCGAGATCTTCCAGGAGGGTATCCGCATACCACCGCTGAAGTTCCGCGACGCCGGCACGTTCAACGAAACGCTGCTTGCAATCCTGCGCCAGAATGTCCGCATCCCCGAGACATTGCTCGGGGATCTGCATGCACAGGTGGCCGCCTGCAGCGTCGGCAGCCGCCGTGTCCGTGAGCTGGCGGAAACTTACGGCCGGGAGCCGCTGCTGGCGATATTCGATGCGCTGCTCGACCGGTCCGAGCTGCTGACCCGCGCGGCGCTCCGCTCCATCCCGGAAGGCACTTACCGCTACAGAGACGAAATGGACAACGACGGCTTGGACCTGCACCAGCGCATTCGAATTGCGGTCGCAGTCACCATCGCTGATGGCCGCATGACCTGCGACCTGACCGGATCCAGCAGCCAGGTGCGCGGTCCGTTCAACTGCGTCCCCTCCGGATCGCTCGCCGCCGCCTGCTTCGCGATCCGCGTGCTGACCGACCCGACCATACCCACCAACGGCGGCTGCTTCCGCCCCATCAGCCTGATCCTGCCGCCCGGCAGTGTGGTCAACCCGAACCCGCCGGCTCCCGTCTGCTCGCGCACGTCCACGATCAAGCGCATTACGACCTGCATCCTCGGCGCGATGCGCGAGGCGCTGCCGGACAAAGTGCCCGCGGATGGCGGCAGCGAAGCGATCCTGCTTGCTTTCGGCGGCAACCACCAGGACGGCCGTCCCTATGTGATGGGCGAAATCGTCGTCGCCGGCAATGGCGCCGCGCAGGATCTGGACGGCGTCGATGTGGTGGACACCGACGCCAGCAACAGCACCAACATGCCGATAGAAGCGATGGAGACCGAGTTTCCCTTGCGTATGCGCCGCTACGCGTTGCGTCAGGACTCGGGTGGCGCCGGCACATTCCGCGGCGGACTGGGTTGCGTGCGAGATACGAAGGACTTGCCGGACCGATCACGTTCACCCATCGCGGCGAACGGCACTACTGTCCTGCTCGCGGCCACGCAGGCGGCAGCGCCGGCGCCCCCGCCCGTTCGCTGATCATCCGGGCCGACGGCTCGGAAGAAGTCATCCCGTCCAAAATCGTGACCACCTTGAACACCGGCGACCGCGTGACGCTGGAAAGCGCCGGAGGAGGCGGCTGGGGCCCGTCGGACCGTCGCGACAGCTCCGCAGTGCAGGCCGATCTGCGCAACGGCAAGATCAGCCCCGGCAGCGCAGCCTCGATCTACGGCCGCGATGATGTTGCGCCGGATAGGCGACCGTCCCTAGTCCGACGATAAAGCGATAAAGAGCCGGAACGGCTCCGACATCGGGAGGCTTCGACCCATGCGCCTTGTGAAGCTGCTTGTGCTGGCCGTTTCACTGCTGGCCGCCGGCAGCGCCTCCGCTCAGACCACACCCATTGCTCAAGGCATTACCGACACAACCATAAAGATCGGCAGCCTGGGGCCATTCACCGGCGAAAGCTCGGTCTTCGATCCGCTGAATTACGGTCCCGACGCCTATCTGCGATACGTCAATGCCCAGGGCGGCGTGAACGGCCGCAACTTTGAGACGGTATTCGCCGGCTCCGCCTGCAACGAGGCCAAAGGCATCGGGTCAGCGAAGAAGCTGATTTACGAGGACAAGGTCTTCATGATCATGGGCAGCCCCTGCAGTGGTGTTGCCATGGCAATAAAGCCGATGCTGGAGCAGGCGGGAATTCCCTGGATAGGCATTTCAGCCAATCCGAAGATTACCACGCCGCCGGTGCCGGGGATGTTTCACACCACCTATACCGGCCTGCAGTCCGGCCGCGCGATGGCCAGCTTCGCACTCAGCAAGCCTGGTCTCACAAAGATTGCGCTGATCGAGCATAGCAACGATTGGGCGCATGGCTATTGTGATCCCGCAACCGAGTACATCAAGCAGCATGGCGGCACGATCGTAGCTACGACGATCATGGAGCGCGGTTCCACCGACGCAACCGCGCAGGCGTTGCAGATCAAGGTCTCGGGCGCGCAGGCCGTCATGGGCTGCCTGTATCAGCAGGAGCTGGTGATCTTCCTGCGCGCGATGCACACCTATGGCGTAGATGCCTTCACGGTGGGCGCGCTCGGCGCGGACTTCGAGCAAACCATAGCGGCTGTCGGGGACCCGGCAGCAGTGCGTGGGAAGTTCTTTCAGCCATATCAGTTCAAGGCAAAGCTGGGCGAGGGGCCCTTAAAAGAATTCCACGACATATTCGTGAAATATCTCACGCCTGCCGAGCTGCCGAAAAATGGCGTGCCGACGAACTTCTATTATTTCGGCGTGCCGGCCGCTATCGTCACAGTTGAGGGTTTCCGCCTCGCCGGGCGGCATCCTACGCGCGAGTCATGGGAGAAGGCTATCGAGTCCATCAAGAATTTTGATACGGGCGTCTTGGCGGACAACGAGACCTTCGGGCCGGACAAGCATGTCGGCGTCGAGAAGATGTACGCCGTCGGCCTGGACAAGGATGGCAACGAGGTTGTTTACAAATCCTGGGGTGAGCCTGTGAGCGGAGGCTCATAGCCGCTTTCTACCCGGACGCTGATGATTTTGCCGCAGCTTGTGGTCAGCGGCATTACTCCGGGATGCTTTATGCGCTGATCGCGTTGTCCATGCCGGTGATTTATCGCGCCACGACCGTGGTAAATTTCGGCCATGGCGACATGGTTGCGGCCGGCGCCTATGCGGCCTTCGTATTGACCGCCAGCTTCGGCGTGTCGTTTGTCCCGGCGCTGCTGTTATCTGGCTCGCTGGTAACGAAAGTGCCACGGCCACGCTGTGGCGAAACCAAGCCTTCGCAGGCAAGCAGCTGGATTGCTTGGCGGGACGGTGACACGCGCGACCCTGAACTCCTCTATCAGCCGCTCGATTGACGGCAGCGCCCGCCGCGCGGCCAGACGCCCCGCTTGATGCGGTGCCGCATGATGTCGGCGCGCTGCACATATATCGGGATTGGCACCCTATCGAACATTTCTCAAAACTCTCGCCGGAGAGGGCTTCGCTGGTCCACATCGACATCAGAAAGCTCGGCCGCATTTAAGGGGTCAGTCACCTCGTTGGATCCAAATCAGTTCAGAAGCTGCACCAGCGCCCCAAGGCGGGCGACGGTGCCGGCATCGGCCTGGCCATTGACCGCCTCGGGCCGCCAGTGGCGCTGGAACGCGCGCAACACGGTGGCAAGAGCCGGATCGAGCGGTCCCTCCGGCGAAATCTCGTAGCCGACTTCCGCGAGACCAGCCCGAACCGGGCGTAGTCCCACTGCGTCGCGCAGCGGGTTTCCGGTGCCCAGATCGGGCACGTTGCGGGGGAACAGGCCAACGCCGTTGCGAGCCATCTGCTCCCAGTCGAAGCGCTCGCCCGGATCCTCCTTGCGGCTCGGGGCGACGTCGCTGTGCGCCACGATGTTGCGGGCCGGGATTGGATGACGCGACAGGATCGACAGGCATAGATCGCACACCCCGGCGAGCTGCATCACGGGAAAATCGAGATAGCCCCATTCGTGCCCCGGGTTGACGATTTCAATGCCAATGGAACGGTCATTCAGCCGGCGGTGCCCGCGCCAGAAAGACGCGCCGGCATGCCAGGCGCGACGGTCCTCCGGCACCAGGCGCAGGATGAACCCCTCCTCCTCCACCAGATAGTGCGATGAAACCCGGGCGGCCGGATCGCGCAGGCGATCGATGGCCTCCTGCGCGGTTTTCGTTCCGGTGTAGTGCAGGATCAGCGTATCGACCGGGGTGCCGGGCGGACGCGCATCGTGATTGGGGCTGGGAAGGTCGCGAATGGCCAAGCTGCTAGATCCCGCGTTCGCGCTTGACGCGGTCCCAGGCTCCGTTGATGCGAGCGACCTTCTCGGCGGCCTTGGCGATAAACTCCTGCGGGGCGCCGCGGGCGGCGAGACTGTCCGGGTGATGCTCCCGCATCAGCTTCTTCCAGGCGGCGCGCAGCTCCTCATTGCTGACCTCGCGGCGGACGCCGAGGATGCTGTAAGCGTCTGGCTCGTCAACCATGGGCCGACGGGGCGCGGCGCCCCGGGCGCGGTCCCAGGCGATCTGGTCGAGGCCGAAGGCGGCATGGACGGCGGAGAGGTATTCGTGTTCCGCCTTGTTCACCGGGCCATCGGCCCGCGCGACCTGGAAGAGCATGGACATGACATCTTCCAGCATGTGGTGGTTGTCAGCGAAGGCATTGCCGAGCTGTTCGGCGTAGGCCTCGAAGCCCTCCGGTGTATCGCGGGCGAGATCAAAGATGCGGCCGACCTCTTTGATCGATTCCTGGGGGATGCGGAACTGGCGGCGGAAGGCCCCGATTTCCTCGCGCTTCACAGGGCCGTCGCACTTGGCAAGCTTCGCGGCGAGGACGACGACGGAGATGGCGAAGAGCTGGTCCTTGCGTCCGAGGAGGGCGGCGACACGGGCCGGACTGAGAAGAGGGTCGGCGCCGAAGGGCAGGCGGATATTGGTGACAGTGCCGGAATTGGCCGCGTGGCCAAGGGCGGCGCCAAATACGGCACCCATAGGCCCGCCCATGGCGAAGCCCGCCATGCCCCCGATGATCTTTCCCCAGTAGCCCATAGGGTGATTTGTATCATGGGGGGGCGGGGGGCGGCAAAGTGGTTCGGGGAGCGGGGTGCTGCGGACGCGATGGAGGGCCGGGTCAAGCCTGGCCATGAGAAGGGGCCCGGCCACAACTAAGGGACAACGCGGGGTGCCCACATGGACAGCGGCCGCGCGGCGGGCATATCGTCCGGCAAAACCAACGGACGGCAGGGTCAGGGGAGGATAGTCGATGATCTACACAATCAAAAGAAGAGCGTTGCTCGGGGGAATGCTCGGCGCACCGGCGGGTTTGGTGGGCCTACGGACCGCGCGGGCCGAGGCGCCACAGTTCAAAACGGTCGCGCCCGGGACGCTGACCATAGCGATCAATGGCGACATGCCGATGACCAGCGTGAAGGACGGCAAGCTGATCGGCACTGATGGCGAGATGATCGATGCGATCGCCCAGAAGCTGGGGCTGACGACGACTTCGGCGCTGATGGAGTGGTCGGCGACGATCGAGAGCATCCGCAGCGGCCGCGCCGACGTGATGCTGGGCAACATGGGATGGACGCCGGTGCGTGCGAAGGTGATGCTGGTGACCGATGCGATCTACTATGCCGGCACCTACGCGACGATGAAGAAGGACAATCCGCTCGACAAGGTGGCGATCAGCGACATGAAGGGCCACAGCATCGGGACGGTCACCGGCTTCACGATCGTGCCTGAAATGAAGAAAGTGCCGGGCACGACCGAGGTGAAGCTCTACGACACGACGGATGCCTGCATCCGCGACGTGGTGGCGGGTCGGCTGGATTTCGCGGTCCTGGATGCCCCAACGGTGGATTACATGATCCTGCAGAACCCAGGCTGGGGGTTGAAGCAGGCGCCGGTCGTGCACGACGCGGATTTTCCGCAGCTCACCAGCAAGCAGCACACCGTGATCGGCATGAACCAGCAAAATCCGGATCTGTTCGACGCGGTGAATGCCGGGGTGAAGTGGTTGTGGCAGACCAAACTGAACGCGGCGTCTCTGGCCAAATATGGGGTGAAGAATCCTGACTATCTTGTGCCGCCCGACCCCAATCCGCGGATCGGGGTGGACCGGGATGCCAGTGACAATGTGATCGGCGCCGGGGCCCACCAGCAGAAGGATTTCTCCTCCCTGTTCGCGTGAGGGACGAAACCCGCGAGACGGCGCAGCCGCTGGTGCAGATTACCGATCTGCACAAGCGGTTCGGCTCGCTGGAGGTGCTGAAGGGAATCGATCTGGACATCGAGGCGGGTGAGAAGGTCTCGATCATCGGGCCGTCCGGGTCCGGCAAGACCACCCTGCTTCGCTGCATCAACTGGCTGGAGCGGCCGAGCAGCGGCCAGATCCTGATAAACGGACGGGCGATCGGCGAACGGGTCGAGGGCGGCAGGCGGATCGAGATGCGCGACCGCGAGCTGGCCCGGATGCGCGCGCGGATCGGCATGGTGTTTCAGCGGTTCAATTTGTTTCCGCATCTGACGGCGCTGGAAAATGTCTCCGTGGGGCCGATCAAAGTGCTCGGGCGTTCGCCGGAGAAGGCGCGACGCGAGGCGGCCGCGCTGCTGGAGAAGGTCGGGCTGGCGCACAAGAAGGACGTCTATCCCGAGATGCTGTCCGGCGGGCAGCAGCAGCGGGTGGCGATCGCTCGGGCGCTTGGGATGCGGCCGGCGCTGATGCTGTTCGACGAGCCGACGTCGTCACTCGATCCGGAGCTGGTGGGGGAGGTGCTGGCGGTGATGCGGCAACTCGCGGCCGAGGGGATGACGATGATCATCGTCAGCCACGAGATGCAGTTCGCGGAGGATGTGTCGGATCGGGTGGTGTTTATGGATCATGGACGGATACTGGAGCAGGGCGAACCGCATGCGATGTTTCGGAGTCCATCGCATCCGCGGACGCGGGAGTTTTTACGCGCGGTGATCGGGCGGCAGGTGTTTCAGGGGGCGGGATGACGGGCGGACCCTGGGGGCGGTTTTTCGCGCAGTTCCCCTACCTGATCGACACGCTGCTGCTGGGCGTGGAGATGACGATCATCGTGACGCTGGGCGGGTTTATCGCATCGGTGATTTTGGGGCTGCTCGGCGCGGTATTGCGGACGTCTCGCTTCCGCGCGTTGCGGGTGGTCGGCACGATCTATGTGGACGTGTTCCGCGCGGTACCAGTTCTTACGCAGCTGTTCATCATTTATTTCGGGTTGGCGGAGATGGGCATCAAGTTGCCGCCGGTCCCGTCGGCGATTGCGGGTTTCGGCATCAATGGCGGCGCGTATCTGACGGAGGTGTTTCGCGCCGGCATCGAGGCGGTGCATCGCGGCCAGGCGGAGGCGGCGTTTTCTATCGGCATGACGCGGATGCAGGCGTTGCGCATCATCATTTTGCCTCAGGCGATGCGGGTGATTTTGCCGCCGCTCGGCAATTTCGCCATCGGGTTGCTGAAGGATACGTCGATTGCGTCGTCGGTCGCTGCGCCGGAGCTGACGTTCCGCGCGCGCATGCTGGTGGATCAGACGTATCTTAGCACGCAGATCTACCTGATGGTGGCGGTGCTTTATCTGGCGATGAGCCTGCCGCTGGCGCATCTCGTGGCACGGCTGGAACGACGCAGCCGGCGGGAGCGGCCGGCATGAGCTGGGACGACCTGCGGGAGTGGATGCCGCAGCTATTGGCGGCCGCGGGCGGCACGCTTCGGATCACATTGTTCGCATATCTGATTGCTCTGGCGGGCGGTTTGGTGCTGGCGCTGGCGCACAACTCCCGCAGGCGGGCGCCGGCTCGGGCGGCGAAGCTGTATATCGAGCTGGTGCGCGGTACGCCGGCGCTGACGCAGCTGTTTCTGATTTACTACGGCCTGGCCTCCGCCGGGCTGGTGCTGGCGGCCTTCACCGCGGCGGTGATCGGGCTGGGATGCAATTATGCGGCGTATATGGCCGAAGTCTACCGGGCGGGCATCGCGGCAATTCACCAGGGTCAGCGCGAGGCTGCGCTGTCGATCGGCATGACAAGCGCGCAGGCGATGCGCATCATCGTCCTGCCGCAGGCGTTCCGGGTGATCGTGCCGCCGATGGCGAACTACGCGGTATCGCTGCTAAAGGATACGTCGGTGGCGTCGTTGATTTCCGCGCCGGAGCTGATGCTGCGCGCACGGGATCTCAGCAGCGAGTATTTCACGCCGATGGAGCTCTATCTGCTGGTGGGCGGGATGTATCTTGTCATGGCGTACCCGCTGGCGAAAGCTGCGCGGTATCTGGAAGTGCGGCTGGGCCGCGGCCGGCTGGCGGCATGAGGAGAGGGCGATGATCGAGTCTGCGGAATGCGTGGTGATCGGGTCCGGGGCGCTCGGCGCCAGCACGGCGTATCATCTGGCGCGCGCGGGCAAGAGCGTCGCGCTCGTGGATCAGCATGCACTGGGCTCGCAGACTTCGCCGCGGGCGGCAGGGCTGACGTCACAGGCGCGCGGCACCGATCTGATGACGCGACTGGCGAAAATGGCGGTGCGCAAGATCGAGAGTTTCGCGGAGGAGACGGGCGAGACGCTGGTTTTCTACCAGCCGGGGGCGCTGAAGATCGCGCGGCGGCCGGAGCATGTGGAGCAACTGCACCGCGAGCAGGAGCGTGGGCGGCGGCTGGAGACGGGGCTTGAGACGATTTCTCCGGCGGAAGCGCGGGAGCTCAATCCGTTTCTGCACACCGCGGGCATTCTGGCGGTGAATTACTGCCCGACCGATCTTTATCTGGAGCCGTCGCAGATTCCGAATGGGTACGCGCGGGCGGCGGAACGATTGGGCGTGGCGATATTGCCGCATACGCAGGTTACGGGGATCGCGTTGCGGGCCGATTTGGTGGCTGGGGTGGAAACCGAGCATGGGCCGATACGCTGCGAACACGTGGTTGATGCCGCGGGGGCGTGGCTGCGCGCGGTGGCGGCGATGGGGGGCTCGCGGGTGTCGGTGGTGCCGACACGGCACCAGCTTATGATCACCGAACCGATCGAAGGCGTGCAGCCACTGCAACCGATCACGCGGATTATCGACGCTAATGTTTATGTGCGGCCGGATGAGGGCGGGCTGATGCTGGGCGGGTATGAGCAGCATCCGGTGCAGTATGACGCGGCGGCGCTGCGGAGAGGGTTCGATATCGCTGATCTGGAGCTGGATTTCGAGGTGCTGCGGCGGCTGGCGCATAGCGTGCGGGAGCAGTTGCCGGTGTTTCAGCGCGTGCCGCGAGGAATTGGCGTGCGCGTTCATCGGGGCGGGCTGCCAACGATGACGACGGATGGCGAACATACGGTCGGCCCGGTTCCGGGTGTTCGCGGCTTGTATGTCGCCGGCGGGTGTTGTGTGGGTGGGCTTTCGATCGCGCCGGCTATCGGGGAGGTGCTGGCGGCGTGGATCGCTGATGGGAATCAGCCGATGGATTTATCGCCGCTGGCGCCGGGGCGGGAGGGCGCGATCAGCGAGGCGGCACTGCGAGAGGCGTGCCGGGTGCAGTATGCGCATCATTACTGGGAGGATGTGCCAGGGGTTTGAGCAAGATCAGGGGCACTGTGCGGTTTGTAATACCAACCGGCTGACGCGCCGACTCTAATTTCCGCTTGCCGCGGCTCGATGCGGTAGGATTCCTGATTTGCCGGGCCCCATTGGGAGGACGGCAGTGACGGTGAAGATCACCCGGCTGGAGCACAGCCCGGCAGGCTCGCCGTCTGCTGGCGATCGCCCTGGTTCTGGAAGATCGCCCGCGCGGCGAAGCAGCGCAGAGCTGCGGGATACCAAGGCCCAGGCTCTCGGCCGTTCCCGCGGCGGGTTCAGCACCAAAATTCACCTCCGCTGCAATGCGGTGGGCCTGCCCATCGGGGTGGTGCTGAGCGAAGGCGAGGCGCATGACAGCACAGCCTATGACGCGCTGATGGACGAGCGCGACAGCGATCCTGGTGCGATGCTCGCCGATAAGGGCTATGACAGCGACGCGATCCGTCAGGACCTGCGCGATCGCGGTGCGGCGGCGGAGATCCCCACCAAGCGCAACCGCAAGGTGCAGCACACGGTCAGCAAGCGACGTTACAAGCTGCGTTCGCGCATCGAGTGCTTCATCGGCCATCTCAAGGAGCAGCGCCGCGTTTCTACGCGCTACGACAAGACCGCCACCAGTTTTCTTGGTTTTATTCTGCTCGGCGCTATTCGCCGATGGATCAGGTTTGTCCACAGGGCCTTGCATCCGATTTCAGCGACGGTGATCCTTGCGAATAGGACCTGGCAGAGCACGCTCCGCCTCGTCCTCCAGCCGCGTCTCGTGCCGCCGGATGAAGACAATCCATGCGATCACCGCGATCAGCGCGATGACTCCGATCACCGCCCCGACTGGCCCCGCAAGATGGTGGATGTGATTCCCCAACATATAGGCGCCGATCCCATACAGCCCCGACCAGACGATCCCGCCCGCAGCGTTGAACACCAGAAAACGCCGCCAGGTCATGCCGTTCGTGCCCGCCAGGAACGCCGCCAACGCCCGCAGCAGCGCGACGAACCGGCCGAAAAACACAACCGCACCGCCGTATTTCAGGAATAGGTATTGGCCCAACCGGATACGACGCTCGTGCATCCCGATCTTCCTGCCGTAGCGCAGCAGGAGCGGGAAACCGAACTCGCGGCCAAGCCAGAAGCCCACGTTGTCGCCCAGGATGGCGCCCGCCGCCGCCGCGGCGATCACCAGCCCGACGCTGAGGTTATGTGTCGTCCCGGCATAGATCGCCGCCGCGATCAACGTCGTCTCACCCGGAAAGGGGATCCCGATGCTCTCGATTGCCACGGCGAGGAAAACGGCCCCGTAGCCGGCATGAGAAATCAGGTGATGATGTTCGGGGGACATGCGCCGCCGACGGGCTTCAATCCGCAGTCATTGCGCGGAACATCCGCGCACAGGAGCGCCTGGCACCCACCGCCCTACCCCCTCCACTGCAAAACGTACATCCCCGCATCATAATCCGTCGCATAGATCAGCCCGTCCTCCGCTACGAAAATGTCCGCCGTGTGCCGCATCTTCGCCCGCCCCCGCAGCGGCTCCATCCAGCGCGTGGGCATTGGCGGAACGAAATGCCCGATCTCTCTCGGGTGGAACTGATCGGCAATGTCATAAACCCGCACCCCGGCGCTCTGATACGTCGCGAAGATGGTCGCGGAACTCTGCCACGAGCCGGGCCGGTTCTCATGCAGATTGTGCGGACCGAACTGCCCTCCCTTGGCCACGTAATCCTGTTCCACCGGCACCGGAAACGTCGCGATCGAGACCGGATTTGCCAGCATGCGGATGTCGAACGTCCATATGCGCTTCATCTGCTCCTGGTCGATATTCTGCGTCGCTTCATCCGCCACCACGCACAGGCGGCGATCGTGCAGCGGCAGCGCGCTATGTGTCCCGCCCCCGAACGGAGGACACCAGTTACGGTGCGCAACCAGCTTCGGCGCGGTCTTGTCCTTCACGTCCAAAATCGTCAGCCCGCCGTCGCGCCAGCTTCCATACGCCACATCGTCCATCACCACCGCGTGATGCAGCGCGTAGCGCCCGGTCCAGCTCTGCTCCTCCCCGGCGGCAGCATTCATCCCCGGAATCCACCAGCGGCCCACTTCACGCGGGCGCGTCGGATCCTGCATGTCGATGACGATAAGTATGTGGTCGGTAAATCCGTCGAGCAGCGCCGAGGCATACGCATATCGCCCGCCCACCCACCAGATGCGGTGCAGCCCCAACCCCTGCACTTCCATAAAGCCGATCGCGCGCGGGTTTGCCGGATCCTTGATGTCGTAAACCCGCATTCCCGCCGAATAGTCCTGCCCGCGCGTGCCATAACGCCGGCTGTCCACCTGCTTGTTCATTGAGCCGCTGTAGTAATCCTTGATGGATAGCAGCGCTTTCAGATCGAGCTCCTCGATCACCAGCAGCAAATCCTCGGCGGCTTGCAGATGCAGGCACCAGGAGTTGGGATGCACCGGCAGCACCGTGACCGGCTTCGGCGCGCGCGGATCACGCACATCCACCACGTTCACACCCCGGCTGGTACGGGTGCCCAAATACGCATGGCCGCGCGAGATCATCACCTGCACGCAGTCCCCACGCCCGTTGCAGTCCGTGTGGCCGATGAATTCGATATTGCTGGCGGATTCGGCGATCATCGCGGCCTGGTTTCATGGTGGTTCCCCTGAATGGTACACGAGAGAGCCGGCTGGCGCGAGAGACCGATCTAGCCGTTGACGTAATATAGCGTAATTAGTAATAGACGCTTCGTTGTGCCGCGCAGGATCCAAAAATGACGCAAATCATTTCCTCGAACACGACGTGGTCGGGCAACATCATGCTGACCGATGACATCCAGATCGCCTCCGGCGTTACCTTGTCAGTAGCCCCCGGGGCTGACGTGATCGGCAACGGGCACACCATCCAGGCATTCGGCACCCTCGCCGCGGACGGCACCGCCACCACCCCGGAGCAATTCCAAGATGTGGATTTTGGCCTCTCATCCGATTACAAAAATCCAGGGCACATAGCGGTTGACTATGCCAGCATTTCCGGCGGAGCTTTCCTGACAGCTTCCGGCAATCCGGGCTACGGTGCCTGGTCTCTCATCAACTCGACCCTCCAAGGGCTCCCGTACATTTACGTGTGGTATCCCACCGCCAACGTTCCAGGGCGACCTGTTTGAGAACACCGGCGGGCTCAGTATCGGGACCAGCGGATCCGTTACCGTCACTGTCGATCACAATACCTTTATCGGCTGGACGTCGAATGCAGAATCGAAGACGGCCATCGAGAATTGGGCGAGCTACGATTCCTCAAAAACGATCGTAACCAACAACAATTTTCTCGACGCCGGGCGCATCGCACTGGAGCTTCCGCCCGGATATTCCTCTGCCGCCATGACAAGCTCCGGAAACTATTTCAGCACCTCAGATCCCTCCGTCATATCCTCAATGATCTACGATCAGAACACTAATCTGAACTCAGCTGCCGTCATACCCAACACCAACATCCAGACCTCCCCCGTTCCCGGAACCCCGCTGCCGCCCGCCAACTTCGCCCTGACCGACACCATCACAGGCCAGTCCTCCACCGTAACCGGGACACCCTATTCCGGCCCGGTCAGCGGCCTGCAATACCAATGCATCAATCTCTCACCCGACAACCTGAACATCGCCGCGAACGTCCCCAACGCCTTCATCCACTCCGGCAGCGGCAACGATGCTATTCAGGCACAGGCAGGAACCAACGTCCTCGACGGCGGCACGGGCTCGAACTTCCTGACCGGCGGCACCGGCACAGATACGTTCTTCGTCGATAATCGCGGACCTTCCGCCGATGTCTGGAGCACCGTGGTCGGATTCAGAGCCGGTGATGCCGCCACAATCTGGGGCGTTACCCCCCAGAACTTCACACTTACCTGGGCCGATAACCAGGGCGCGGCCGGTTACACAGACCTCACGGTGCACGCCACAGGCGCAGGCCAACCCACGGCATCGCTGACCCTGGCAGGCTTCAGCCAAAACGACCTCAACAGTAGCCGCCTTTCCGTCAGCTTCGGCAATATCTCAGGCAACAGCTACATGTATGTGCACGCCAACAGCTGATAAAACCCGCCCACACTCAATATAGAAACCTCCATGGTTCTCCGTGGCCCTCCGTGTTAGGATCCTTCCTACACGCCGCACAAAAGCCCCAAAATCGAGCCCGAACGCGCCCGCCCGCTACCCCGCCAGAGCATCCGCGAAAGCCACGCTCGACATCGGCACAGCGCCACCCACCGTAATCAATACCTGCTGCTCCAATTTTATCCCATCCTCCCCGCCCTGCTCTCCAATGTAACTTTCGACCGAGACCACCATGTTCTCCTCGAATACCCCATCATATCCCCAGTCGGCAAAATCCTGCGTGTACGGAACAGCAGGATACTCGTCCACGAATCCCACCCCGTGCACCATCACCATGTAACGGTTTGCCACATACTGCTCCGGCGCCGGCCACGACTTTTCCGCAAACTCCCTGTACCCCACTCCCGGCCGCAGCAACCCCATATTCGTCAGCACCTGCTCCTGCGCCTGCTCGTACATCATCCGTTGCCGCACAGTCGGCGCGCGCCCCGGACACACGAAGCTACGCGAAATGTCCGCCAGATAACCGTGCGGCCCGACCATATCCGTGTCGAACGCAACCACGTCGCCGGCCGCAATCACCCGGTCCGCGCATTCCTGGAACCACGGATTGGTCCGTGGCCCCGAGGCTAGAAGCCGGCATTCGATCCACTCCCCGCCATGTGCGATATTGGTCTCGTGCAGAATCGCCCAGACCTGATTCTCCGTCAGGCCCGGCTGCAGACTGCCGCGGATCCGCTCCACCGCCAGATCGCACACGTCCATCGAAAGCTGCAGGCACCTTATTTCCTCCGGCGACTTGATCGCCCGCGCTCGCTCCAACGCCTCCTGCGCATCGAACAATTCCAGCCCGGCCGCAACCAAACGCGCCGTCCCAGCCGGCTCGCACCGATCCACCGCCAGACGCCGGTTTCCGCCGCCATGCGCGCGCACCAGACTTACAATCTCATCCGCCCAGATCAGCGCCTTTTCGCCGGTGCGAGGACCGGCCAGAAAATAGAACCACGGTGTGCTGGGGCGCCGCTCGGTTATGTTCTCTAACCCGTCACTCAGATGCATGCTGCTCGGAAACTCGAACAGCACCACCGGCCCCTCGGTCGCCACAAAGACGTACCGCCCGGGCGCGTGCATCGTCCAGATGGCCATGTTGCGAGCACCCGTGGCGTAGCGGACGTTCATCGGATCGGACAGCACCGCGCCGGCATAGTCGCGCGCCCGCAGCTCTGCCCGCAGCCGCCCGAGCCGCCAATCACGCAGCGCCCGCTCATCGATCGCGGCACTGCGCTCGATCAACCCATGATCGACAGGCGCAGCCTGCCACGAGCCCGCATCATCCGCCGCCACGGGCCGGGCCATCCGCGCAATGCGCCCCCCGGCCAAACCCTGGGAAGAGGAAGACATGCCAACCCTCCCGCTCTCACGCGGAAAGGCTAATCCCGCAGTTGCGGATTGTCGAAGGTCGGATACCGCAGCCTATGCAGCGCCTCCTCCAACGCACTGGCCAGATCGCGCTTCTCTTCCTCCCCCAGCGAGGTCGCGATCTCCTCCTTGACCCCGCGCGCCACCAGAAACAGCCGCGGCACCCGGCCCGGCTCGTCCTGTAGCGAAACGTTCAGCCACCCGGGTTCGAGCGTCCGCTCCTCCCGCCGTCCGCGAGGATCCGTCCGCAGGATGCGCAACGCCTGGCCGGACAGCATCACGACCTCCGAAGCCCTGGCACGGCGTGCATTGACCCGCAGCAGAGCCACCGTCAGCCCTACCTCCACCACACTGAACCCGATCACCGGCCAGGCGCGCACGATCAGAAAGCGCACGACCGTCAGGCTCGCCAAGCCGCAGATCACCGCGATCAGCACGCACATGCCCCGAGGACTCAGGCTGCGGTGCGGAACAATCACCGCCTCGAACAGGACCGCGTCGTCGGGCATCGTGTGATCTTAACGCAGGCTTGCGGCCACGTCGTCCAGACGCGACAACACATCAATGAAACAGGCGCTCACGGCCAAGAGAACCAGCCGAACGGCCCGCCCCCAAACGGCCCGCCCTATGACCCGCGAGGAGGTCCGCCACTTCCTCGAAGCGCTCGCCCAGGCCAACCCCGACCCGCGCAGCGAGCTTGACTACAAGGACCCCTTTACCCTGCTCATCGCCGTCGTGCTCTCGGCCCAGACCACCGACGCCGCCGTCAACCGCGCCACCGGCACCCTCTTTGCCGAGGCCTCCACTCCTGAAGCAATGCTCCGCCTCGGCGCCGAGGGCGTCGCCCGTCACATCCGCAGTCTGGGCTTCTTCAACACCAAGGCCCGCAACGTGATCGAGCTCTCCCGCCAGCTCGCCGAAAAATATGGCGGGCAGGTGCCGCGCGACCGCGAGTCCCTCGAAGCCCTCCCCGGCGTCGGCCGCAAGACCGCCAATGTGGTACTCAACGTGGCCTTCGGCGAACCCACCCTCGCCGTCGATACGCACATCTTCCGCCTCGGCAACCGCACCGGCATCGCTCCCGGCAAGACCCCGCTGGAAGTGGAAGAAGTCTCTGCTCAAGCGGGTTCCGGTCGAGCTCCTGCACAACGCCCATCACTGGCTCATTCTGCACGGGCGCTATGTCTGCAAAGCGCGGCTGCCGGAATGCTGGCGGTGCGTTGCCGCGGAGTGGTGCCGCTATCCGGACAAAACCACGGCGCCCGCGAAGGCCGCGAAATGATTGACTGCGACCTCCATCCCACCCTGCCCGGCATGGCCGCGCTCATGCCGTACCTCGACGACCACTGGCGCGATACCGCCGTCCGCCGCGGCTTCGATGAGCTCAACACGATCGCTTATCCGGCCAACACGCCGCTCAGCGTCCGCTCCGGCTGGCGCGACGCAAACGGCAGGGCCGCGACAACAGCCGAGCGCCTGGCCGCCGAAGCCCTCGCCCCGTTTGGCACCCAGATCGCAATCCTCAATTGCCTCTACGGCGCCCAGGTCCCGTTCAGCGATGCCATCGCCGCCGCTTTCTGCCGCGCCCTCAACCGTTGGATCGCCCATGAATGGCTGGACAGAGACGGCCGGCTGCGCGCCTCCATCGTCGTTCCCATGCTCAACGCCGAACTCGCTGTGGACGAGATCGACCACTGGGCCGGGGACAGCCGCTTTGTTCAGATACTTCTGCTGGTGGGCAGCGAGCTTCCCCTGGGCCGTCGTCAGAACTGGCCGATCTACGCCGCCGCGGAACGCCACAACCTCCCCGTCGGCATCCATGCCGGCAGCACCTATCGCCATCCGGTCACGCCGGTGGGCTGGCCTAGCTATTTCTCCGAGGACTACGTCAACCAGGCTCCCGCCTTCCAATCCCAGCTCTCGTCGCTGCTGGCTGAGGGCGTGTTCACCAAATTTCCTGGTCTTACCGTCGGTACTCGTCGAATCGGGCGTGAGCTGGCTGCCAGCCTGGCTCTGGCGTTTTTCCAAGTTCTGGAAAGGGTTGCGCAGCGAGATCCCCTGGGTTTCCGACCCGCCGGCCACCACCATCCGGGACCGTGTGCGCCTCACCCTTCAGCCCTTCGATGCTCCGCCCGATCCGGCATCGATCATGCGCCTGATCGAGCATATCGGTTCCGACGATATGCTGCTCTTCTCCACCGACTATCCGCACTGGCAGTTCGACGGCACGCAGGCCATCCCGGCCGGCATTGACGCCGCGCTGGCACGGAAGATCATGGTGGATAATCCGCGGCGCACCTATCTTCGGTTGAGGGAGACCATGGCATGAACGTCGACGTCCTGAACCGCACCGTGGCCCAGCCGGCTGCCACATCCAAACTCGCCATCGCCGATTGCGACATCCACCCCCGCCCGCGCGGCACCGGGATCGGTGGCGTCAGCAAGTCTCTCCACCCCTATCTCCCCCCCCGCTGGCGCGACCACGTGGCCGAGTTCGGCGTGATCTACCGCCAGCCCTGGGAAAAGGGCGCGGCCTACCCGAAGGGCCAGCCTCAGGCCTGCCGCCGCGATGCCTGGCCGGAAGGAGAGATGCCCGGCACCGATCCCGCATTCATGGCCGCCCAGCACCTCGACCCCAACAACGTCGCCCTTGGCATCCTAAACCCTCTCACCAGCGGCCAGGGCGCCCAGAACCCGGAACTCTCCGCCGCCATTACCCACGCCACGAATGAGTGGCAGATCGCCGAATGGACCTCCCGTGACTCGCGCCTGCGCGGCTCAATCGTCGTGCCCTATGAGGACCCGCCCGCCGCGGTCCGCGAAATCGAACGCCGCGCCGGCGACCTCAATTTCGCGCAGGTGCTGGTCCTCAGCCGCACCGCCGAGCCGCTGGGCAACCGCCGCTACTGGCCGATCTATGAAGCGGCCGCGGCCGCCGGCCTGCCCGTCGGCATCCACGCCTTCGGCTATGGCGGCTGGCCGATCTCCGCCGGCGGGTGGGGCTCCTACTACCTCGAGGAGATGGTCGGCCACGCCCAGGCCCAGCAATCACTGCTCGTCAGCATGATCTTTGAAGGCGTGTTCGAACGCTTCCCAACGCTCAAGGTCGTGCTGATCGAGGCCGGTCTGGCCTGGGCCCCTGCGCTCGCCTGGCGCATGGATGCGGTCTGGCGTAGGCTCCATCGCGAGGTGCCGCATCTGAAGCGCCCGCCTTCCGACTACATCCGCTCCAATGTCTGGTTCACCACCCAGCCGGTCGAGGAACCCGAGCCCCGCCATCACCTGGCCGAGGCGATCGACTGGCTCGGCTGGGACCGCGTCCTGTTTGCCACCGACTACCCGCACTGGGATTTCGACGACCCGGCCCGCGCCCTGCCTCTGCGCCTCACTGAAGAACAGCGCCGGGCTGTGTTCCGGGAGAATGCCCGCGCAGTCTATGGTGTGTGAGACATGAGCGACTACCAGTCAGACGTACTGGAATGGTCCGAGCGGCAGGCCGCCCTGCTGAGGCGGCTCGCAGTCGGAGAACGGGTCAACGATGCCGATCTCGATTGGTTCAATATCGCGGAGGAAGTGGAAAGCGTGGGCCGGCGAGAGCTGCGAGCAGCCAAATCCCTTATCATTCAGGCACTCGCACATATGATGAAGGTTGATGAAGGTCGCTGCCTGGCCCAATTCCATTCCCGCTCCGCGCTGGCGCATCGAGGCCGAGCATTTCCGGTGGGAGGCCCGCCGGACCTTCGCCCCATCCATGCGCCAGCATATTGACATCGAAGAACTTTATCAGCGCGCGCTACGCTGGCTGCCCCCGGACATCGACGGTGTGAAGCCCCTGTCTTTGCCCGAGGCTTGCCCCGTTACTTTGGATGAGCTTCTAAGCGCGATATAAACCATCTGGGCGGCAGGCGATGTTTCTACCTTGTGCGGAGGCCATCAGGAAAAGACGGAGGCTCATCGAGAAAATCTTCGTGGTCCTCCGTGAGCCCTCTCTGCCCTTCGTGTTGAAATCCACCTGACCCGATGCTCCCCGGCGAAGCAGTTGTAGCGATCTGGAACGGCATCGCGCCCGACGCACGCGCCCAGTTCTACGACTGGCATATCAACGAACACATGCCGGAGCGCGTTGGCATCCCCGGCTTCCGGCGCGGTCGCCGCTTCATCGCCATCGATCCCGCAACCCGCCCCGAATTCTTCACCCTCTACGAGGCCGACACGATCGAGGTTCTCAAAGGCCAGGACTACGCCAACCGGCTGAACGACCCCACGCCGGCCACCAAGGCCACCACTTCCCAGTTCCTCGACACCGCACGCGCCCTCGCCCGAGTGCTCGAAACCACCGGCCCGGGCGCAGGCGGCATCATGCTCACTGTCCGCTTTGCGGCCAAAGATACGGCTATCGGCGCGCTTCGCGTCCTGACCCGCAGCCTGATCGGCGCCCGCATCTGCGGCGCCCATCTCTGTCGCGCCGACCTCGACGCCTCCGGCATCCGCACCAGCGAAACGCGGGGCCGCAGGGATATCGAAGTCCCGCCCGCGTGGTTCGTCCTGCTGGAAGCGACCGACGCCGACGCCCTCGCCGGCGTGCTGCCCGATGAAGCCTTGTCCGCCGCCGGCGCGCAGCCCCCTTTCCAGCGCGGCCTCTACCGGCTCGAATACCTGCGCACCAAGACGGGGTTCGCGCCATGATCCGGGTCGGCATCGCAGGACTAGGCCGCATCGCCGACCTGCACTTCCGCGGCTACCGCGACAACCCGGACGCGCAAGTGGTCGCGATCTGCGACGCCAGCCCCGAACGCCTCGCGCGCCGCAAGACCGACTTCCCTGACGCTGCCCCCTACACCGATTATGCCGCCCTCCTCCGCCACGGCATGGACATGGTGGAAATCCTTACTCCCCACCCCGTGCACGCCGAGATGGCGGAGGCCGCCTTCGCCGCCGGCCTGCATGTCAGCGTGCAGAAGCCGATGGCGATGACCCTCGCGGAATGTGACCGCATGATCGAAGCCGGCCGCCGCGCCGGCAAGTACCTGAAGCTGTTCGAAAACTTCCTGACCTACCCGCCCCTGGAACGCCTGAAGGCCCTGATCGCGAAAGGCGCGATCGGCCGGCCACTGCACTTCCGCATGCGCACGCTCCACGGCAACCCAGCCGGCGGATGGCCTGTCGAACCCCAGACCCAGCGCTGGCGCTACGCCCTGACGCAACGGCGCCGCCATGGCCGACTGACTTTCGACGACGGCCACCACAAGCTCGCCACCGCGCGCTGGCTGTTCGGCCCCATCCAGGAGGTCTTCGCCCGCATCGACTGGCACGAATCCCCCAACGGCATGTTGGACTCACCCGCGACCCTCACCTGGCGCCACGCCGACCCGCCGGTGCACGCAATCTGGGACCTTCTCGCCGTCCCCGGGATGCAGATCCGCACCGACTATTATGCCAATGACGACCGGTTCGAGGTCGTCGGCGAAACCGGCATCCTCACCCTCACCCGCTGCACCGGACGCCTGCTCGATGAACCGGTGCTCACGCTCTACCGAGACGGAAAACTCACCGCCTTTCAGGATCTCAACGCCGACTGGGGCGAGAGCTTCCGCCGCTCGACCCTCGCCTTCCTTAACCTCCTCCGAACCGACCAGGGCGCTCCGGTGTTGACCGGTGAGGACGGCCGCGACCTGCTGCAAATCGCCGACGCAATCGACCTGTCGGCCGCCGAAAATCGGGCTGTCCAGCTGACCTGAAGGAAACCGCACACATGCGCCTGCCCTGGTTCGCTCTGCTTCCCGCGCTGTTAGCCCCGCCCGCCTTCGCCCAGATCCAGACCGTAAACATCGCCGATCCCTGGATCCGCTTCATCACGCCAAGCAGCCCCGCAGGCGGTTACTTCACCATCACAAATGTGGGCGCCAAGCCGGTGGTCATCATCGGCGCCTCGTCACCCGAGTGCAGGTCGGTGATGCTGCACCAGAGCCACAGCGAAAACGGCACCGCACACATGGATCCGGTTTCGCAGGTCGTGGTGCCGGCGCGGGGCGAAGTAAAATTCCAGCCCGGCGGCTATCATCTGATGTGCATGAACCCGAGCGCGGCGATGAAACCGGGCGCGCAGGTGCCTGTCACGATCCGCTTCGAGGACAAACGCGAGATCACCAAGCCATTCACCGTACGCGGGCCCCAGGGGCAATAACACGGGCAATAAGACGGGAAATAAGACGGGCAATAAGACGGGCAATAAGACGGGCAATAAGACGGGCAATAACACGGGCAATAACCGCTGGCTCGCGAAGCGAGCCGGGTGAGGGGTCACCGCTAACCCCTTCGTCAGTTGCAGCCGAGGTTTCCGCGTAGCAGCCTCCCCCGCAATGACGGAAGCACGCACCCATTGCCCGGCGTTCGGGGCGGCGTTGCTGGTCGGCTTCCTGCTGGCCTGGATGTCGGCCGCCCATCCCGCCTCCATGCCCGTCCTCGGGCCCTGGGATTTCTCCTGGCTGGTTTTCCTCGGCACCTGCCTCGCTCTGTGGGACTACAGCCTCGGCCTGCGCCGCACCCCGGCGCCGGAACGGCCGCTTCCTCTTCGCCGGGCCGCCTTCTTCGTCGGACTCGGCCTCATCTACGCTGTCCTGCAGACGCGCTTCGAGTATTTCGCACTGCATATGTTCTTCCTGAACCGCACCCAGCATTTGGTCATGCACCACCTGGGTCCGTTTCTGATCGCCCTCTCCTGGCCCGGTGAAACGCTGCGCCGCGGATCGCCACGCGGCATCGTTTGCCTGGCCGAGTCCCGCCCAATCCAGGCCGTCCTGCGCGTGGTCCAGCAACCGCTCGTGGCGGGGGTGCTGTTCGCCGGCCTCATCATCCTTTGGCTCACCCCGCCGGTACACGTCCGGGCTATGCTCGACCCGGGGCTCTATACCGCCATGAACGCCAGCATGGTTTTCGACGGGCTGCTGTTCTGGTTTCTGATCCTTGACCCGCGCGACCGTCCCCCCGCCAGGATGTCTTTCGCTTCGCGGCTGATACTCGTCATTGCCGTGCAGATGCCGCAGATCATCGCCGGCGCTGCCGTGGCCATGGCGGGGATCGATCTCTATCCATCTTATGCGCTGTGCGGCCGCTTATTCCCCGATATCGGCGCCGTGCTGGACCAGCAGATCGGCGGATTCATCGTCTATTTTCCGGGCGCAATGATGAGCACCCTCGCCGCGTTGCTGACGTTCCGCCGCCTTTGGCGCGCCGAGGCCGCCTATCCGGGCACCCTCGAGCAGATCCCCATTTCTGGTCATGGCCGGGCTTGACCCGACCATCCACCCACGGACCCGCCAGACGGCATCGGTTGCAGCAACCTCGGGGCCCCGAAACGGTTACTTCCAGCGATGAGCGGGAGAACCCACATGGCCGAGCCGGTGTACAAGCTGATCGAGCTGGTCGGGACATCGCAGAACAGCATCTCAGAGGCGATCGAAAACGCCATCACCCGCGCCAACGTCTCGGTGCGCCATCTCGGCTGGTTTGAGGTGACGCAGATCCGCGGCTGCCTCGAGAACGGGATGATCAAGGACTACCAGGTGGCACTCAAAGCCGGCTTCCGGCTGGATGACGGCACCTGACCCGGCCGCCGCCTGGGAAGCAGCGGTCCGGGCGGGAGACTTCGCGGAAGCCTGGCGCATCAACGACCGCGTGCTCGCCCAGGGCCGTGGAGTGCCGGACGACCCGCGCCTGCCCTACCATCTCCGTTTCGTCTGGAACGGCCGCGCGTTCGACCGCCGCAACGTTCTCGTCCGCTGCTATCACGGTCTCGGCGATACGCTTCAGTTCGCGCGCTACGTTCCGGCACTGCGCCGCCGCGCCGCACACGTCACGCTGGAGGCCCAGCCGGAGCTGATCCCGCTCCTGCGGAGCCTGGACGGGGTGGACCGGCTGGTTCCGTTTCGGTTGGACGCACCTCTCCCAGCCTCGGAATGCGACATCGAGATCATGGAGGTGCCCCACGCCCTGCGCCTGCCGCCCGAGCGCCTGCCCCCGCCCTATCTCTCCGCGCCGCCCGCGTCGCCCGTTCAGTCTTACGAGAGAGCGCGCGAGGGAACCGGTGGCGCCCTTCTTGTCATTCCCGCGAAAGAAAGTCAGGAGCGAGCAGCCGCCAACACCATCGGCCTTTGCTGCCGCGGCGGCGACTGGGACCCCGGCCGTTCCATCGACCCCGCCATGCTCGCCGCCGCGCTTCCACCGACAGCACAACTGGTGAAGTTGCAGCCGGGGCCTCTGGAAATTGACTGCGTCAACCCGGGCGATGCCCTTGACGACATACTCCATACCGCCGCGCTGATCGCCGCGACCGGGGTGGTCGTAACCGTTGATACCATGCTCGCCCACCTCGCAGGCGCCCTCGCCCGCCCGGTCTGTCTGCTCCTGAAGCACCAGTCCGACTGGCGCTGGATGGATCAGCGCGCGGACTTGCCCTGGTATCCATCCATGCGCCTCTTCCGCCAGGCCGCGCCCGGGCGATGGGACGAGCCCCTCGCCGCCCTGGCGCGGCATCTTTCAACAGTTACGACTGCTGCGGGACGTTGAGATACGCCTCGATCCTGTATCCGTCCGGATCGATCGCAAACGCCGCGTAGTACCCAGGCCCATATTCCGCCCTGAATCCCGGCCCGCCATTGCTGGACCCGCCCGAAGCTACCGCGGCCGCGTGAAACGCATCCACGCTCGCCTGGCTTGGCGCTGCGAAGCAGATATGCAGCCCCGATTCGAGATCCGCCGGCACTGGCCGCTTCACCGCACTCACCCAGAACGCCGTCCGCCGCGCATCGCCGTACCCGAGCGATTCCCCGCTCTCGTGCCGGCAAACATATCCCAGCGGCTTCAGCACCGCGTCATAAAACCGCCTGGCACGCGTAACGTCGCGAACGCCGATGGAAACGTGATCAATCATGCAACCTCTCCGTTCCGTTTCGCACGAAAATCCGCCTGGACATGCCACGTCCCGTCCTCGTCTCGCTCGCCCAGCCAGCGGAAAGCATCACCGGTAATTTCCGTGAAGCTCCAGCGGAGCCGGTGGCCCGCGTCATTGGTTCCCTCCTGCACGATATCGCGCCCCCGTGCGCGGCCGATCTGGCGCGTGTAGTACTGCCGCACCGGATCGCTCCACAGAATGTGCCACGCGTCCAGTCCTGGGTCATAAACCCGCAGCGTCGTGCCGTGAAACACGCCCGGCAGGATCCACACATCCTGAACGGCGCGTCCGGCCAGCACCCAGCCGAAATGGATCTCGCCCACGCCCTGATGCGGCGGGGTGCTATCGGGATACACGGTGGCGTCGAAGCGCCAGCTCCCGATCAGCCATCCGTATAGTCCCATCGGTTCGGCACGATCGGCCGCCGGCCCATCAGCGCGCAAAGCATCGGGAAAGCGTCGCACTGTCATCAATCACCTCGTTCTTCACGTGGCGCGCACATAGTCTCCCTGGCCGCCGGCTTCTTGGGGGAAATTGCTATCCCTCTCCCGTCGTCCCGGCCTGCCCTCCCATGAGGCGCCAGGCTGGTGTAGGCTGGGACGCATCAGCTCAGGCCACAGCCGGTGCCGCCACGCGATACGCCTCGCCCGAGGTCAGCACCGCTCAGGCGATCCGCGCGGTCCTCGCCGCCTGTGCGATCACCGCAACCTTCACCGGCCGGCACGCCAGAATCGTCCGCTGCCACGCCGTTGCGCGATCACCGTGCATGCGCGCATGCCGCATGATGGTGCTCGCCCCCAGAGCGAACAGCGTGCGCAGCCGCCTCTCACCCTGCCGGCTGATCCTGCCCCCGCGCGACCTCCCCGCCGTGGCATGCTCCCACCGGGTCAGCCCGCACCACGCAGCGAGGTCCCGCGCGCAGCGGAACTGCCGGCCATCACCGATCGCCGTCACCACCGCGTGGGCGGTGATCGGCCCAATCCCCGGAATCGTCATTAGCCGACGCATCACCGCGTCCTGTCGCGCCCGTGCCTCGATCCGCGCTTCCAGCACGACAATCGATGCGGCGAGCGCGTCGATGTGCCGCGCCATCAGGCATAGACTCTCACGCAGCACCTCGGGGATCTCCGCCGCCGCATCGTTCAGCACTGCCAGCAGCTCGGCAAAGCCACGCGCGCCGCTGCGCGCGACGATGCCGATTTCCGCCAGCAGGCTGCGGAGGCTGTTCATCAAGTGCATGGGCTGTCGGGTGAGCAGATCGAGTGAGCGTTCCAGCCCGCGCGAGGCCTGCTGCGCCACGGTCTTGATCGCCACGAACCGCATGTTGGCGCGGGTCACGGCTTCGCAGATCGCCTCGGCATCGCGTGCATCGGTCTTGTTGCGTCGGACATAGGGTTTGACATACGCCGGGATCAGCCGTACCTCATGGCCCAACGCGGCAGTGACGCGGCCGCAGTGATGCGCCGAGCCGCACGCTTCCATGCCAACCACAGCCTTGGGATGCTTGGCGAAGAACGGCTCGAGCTGCGCGCGACGCAACTTGCGGCTCAGCACTTGCCGGTGTGGTCAGCGACATGCACGTGAAACACCGCCTTGGCGATATCCAGCCCGATTGTGGTAGCCTCCATAGCGGACGGTCTCCTTTGCTGGTTTGGTTGGACACCCAGTTTGGCACATCAGATGCCGTCGGGGGCCGTCGACCCAGCATTGCGAGCCGCCGCACAGCGGCGGCGTGGCGATCCAGGCACGCCGTCGGGAAGCGACCAGCCTGCACCACCGCGCACCGCTTTAGGGCCCTCCGGCGATTTCGTCTCCAGCAATCATCCCCTACATTCCCGCCATGCCAGTCACCGCACGATTGATCGCCGCGGGCGGGGGATGGCGCGTCACCGACCTGGTCTGCGACGCCGGCCCGCGGCAGCGCCCGTTCGAGGAGATGCATGATGAGGTCTGCATCGCCCTGGTTACGCGCGGCACCTTCCAGTACCGGACAGCGCAGGGATCAGCCATGATGACCCCGGGTGCGCTGCTTCTGGGTAATTGCAACCGATGCTATGTCTGCAGCCACGAGCATGGCGTCGGCGACAGGTGCCTCGCCTTTCACTACACTCCCGAGTTCTTCGAGAATATCCGCGGCGGCGTTCGCTTATCCCGGGCCGATTTCCCCGTTCCGGCGCTTCCGCCGCTTGCACGGCTCAGCGCTCTCCTTGCCGAGATCGAAGCGGACTGCAGCGAGCCTCTCCGTATGGAGGAAGCCGCGGTGCGTCTCGCTGGCGCGGTAGCGCACATGACCTCGAATGCGCCGCTTTCGGGCCGCCGCACGATCTCTCGCGACATAAAGCGCATCACCGCTGCGGTCCGCTGGATCGAAGCCAACGCTCTGGAAGGCGCGCCCGCACTTGCTGACATCGCCCGAATGGCTCGCATGAGCATCTATCATTTTCTGCGGATCTTCAGGGAAGTTGTCGGACTGACGCCGTACCAGGTACGTGCTGCACCTGCGGCTGCATCGTGCCGCGGTTCGGCTGCGGACGACCGATGATTTAATCGCATCGATCGCCCTGGAATTGGGGTTCGGCGATCTTTCCACTTTTAACCATCGCTTCCGCCGCCTGACGGGAATGACACCCGGCGCGTTCCGCGCGGGCCGGAGCGCTCGAGCAGATTCGCGCGAGAGGCTGCCCTGGGCCTGACCTGGGGCCGAAGGCCAGAGTGCGCGAATTCGGCTCCCCGAACCCACCTCGATCCCATCCCCGAAAGCAGTTGTCATTCCCCTCCCGGGAAGGAATAATCCGCCCAGCGCCGGCAAGGCGCACGCTTTAGCGGGAGACGTCACACCATGGGAAAGAAGATCACGCGCAGACGTATGCTGGCCGGAACCGCCGCAGCGAGCACGCTGCCGCTCGTGCACATCCGCACGGCCGGCGCGGCCGGCAAACTCACCTGCGCATTCTGGGATCACTGGGTGCCCGCCGGCAACGACGCAATGCGCAAGGTCGTCGGCGCCTGGGCCGAAAAAAACAAGGTCGATGTGCAGCTCGATTTCCTCACCGCCATCGGCAACAAGATCGATCTGACGATGGGGGCCGAGGCCGTCGCCAACACCGGCCATGACATATTCGCCTTCGATATCTGGACCGTGCCGCAATGGCACGAAAAGCTCACCCCGGTCGATGACGTGATGGAGCCGCTTATCAAGCAGTACGGACCGGTCGCGGACGACAACGAATATCTGGCGAAGATCAACGGACACTGGGTCGCTGTCCCGACCTATTCGGGCAGCGCCCCGCTTACTCCCTGCGCCCGGATCAGCATGTTCAAGAAATTTGCCGGCCTCGACGTCCAGGCCATGTACCCCGCGCATGAGGTTACCCCGCCCGAGGCGCCGGACTGGACCTATGACGCCCAGCTTAAGGCCGCCGAGGCCTGCGCCAAGGCCGGCTATCCGTTCGGTTTCGGTTGCGGCAGCACAACCGACTCCGTGCAGACCTGGGGCAACACCTTCGGCGCGTTCGGCGCCGACCTGGTGGATGCCGAAGGAAACATCACCGCCGACTCGGACAATGTGCACGAGGCTCTGGAATACGCCCAGAAACTACTTCCTTTCCTCCCCAAGGATACCGTCAGCTACGACGACGCCTCCAATAACCGCGCGCTGATCTCCGGCAAGTCCGCAATGATCTGGAACCCGCCCTCCGCCTGGGCGGTCGCCAAGCGCGACGCCCCCGCGGTGGCCGAGGATTGTTGGACCTTCCCGAACCCGGCAGGCCCCAAGGGCCGCCTCGTCCCAATGCGCCCCTATTTCTGGGGAATCTGGTCATTCGCCCAGAACAAGAGCGCGGCCAAGGAGCTGCTACACTACCTCTCTGAACGGCCGCAGGTGGAAACGCTCACAACCGCAACCGTTGGTTACGACATTCCGCCCTTCCTCTCGATGTCGGATTTCAAGATCTGGTCGGAAGTCGAGCCGCCGAAGGGTGTCGTTTTCAACTATCCCGTGCGGTCCTGGCACCAGGCCAAATATTATGTCACCGGCTCCTCCGCCCCGCCGGATATCGCCGTGCAGATGTGGAACCGCGGCACCATACCCACCATGGTGGCGAAGCTCTATTCCGGCAACTCGATCAAGCAGACGATCGACTGGGCCAAGAGCGAACTGGAAGGTTTCGTGCGGTAACAACTGCAACCTAACCGGATCGACCACACAATTCGTGTCATCGCGAGCCGCCGCACAGCGGAGGCGTGGCGATCCAGGCGTGCCGCACCTCAGAGGCCTGAGGCTCGAAGTCCGTCAGACCGGCGGTTGAGGCCAACCCCCCGGCGACCGAGCCTGGATCCGTAGCGCCTTCGCCAGAATCGGCACGCTCCCCTACCCTCCATCCATGAGCCCGGCAGAGACCACAGGCGAATCATTCATCGCGATAGATTTCCGGATGCCTTGAAAACCCTTTTGACGTCACCTCCGCAACCTCACCCGCAGGCAGTTCATGGCCCCCTTGCTGCACTCGGCGCGGTTATCCCCTGCCGCACTTTCCTCTTGACTTTCGGGTAGGAAGTCCAGCCGCCGTTAAGGCGGACTCATCGTTGCGGCGCGTATCATGGATTTCCCGCTTTCGCGGGAATGACGGGTGGGTGTGACTCTTCGGCGGCTGGTATTAGTTCGCCATCGGAACGCCGACCCACCGTGGATGAAACCTGTGGCATTGTCTGCCCGGCTGTCGGCGGAGAGGTTGGCGGTTTCTATGGTGCGAGTGAGCCCGCGTATTAGTTGAACCCGGGGCATCCGAAGCACCCCCGATTGCGTCAGGGACCGTAAGGTCCGGGAGCGCGCTGTTTAGATTCTGGATGAGGGGTGCCCTGCGGCGGCGGCACAAGTGAGGGAGGAGGCAATGGAGGTTCTCTATCCACGCTGCGCAGGGCTTGATGTACACTTGATGTACACAAGGACACGGTGGTCGCCGGCGTCAGGCTGGCGACCGACGGATCGGCGAAGACCGACGTGCGGACGTTCGATACCACGACGCCAGGGCTGCTGGCGCTCTCGGCCTGGCTCGCCGAGTGTGGCTGCACGCATGTCGCAATGGAAGCCACCGGCGTCTACTGGAAGCCGGTCTGGCATATCCTCTCGGATGGCGAGTTCACGCTGATCCTGGCCAACGCCGCGCATGTGAAGAACGTGCCGGGGCGCAAGACCGATGTCGCCGACGCGATCTGGCTCGCCGAGTTGTTGGCGCACGGCCTGATCCGCGCCAGCTTCGTCCCCGAGGCGCCGACGCAGGAGATGCGCGCGCTGCTGCGCACCCGCAAGCAGTTGGTGCGCGAGCAGGCCAGTCATATCCAGCGCATTCAGAAGACGCTGGAAGACGCCAATCTCAAGTTCAGCTCGGTGCTGAGCCAGATCATGGGCAAGTCCGGCCGCGCCATTATCGAGGCGCTGATCAGCGGCGAGCGTGATCCTGATGCGCTGCTCGCTTTGGTGCAACGCGGTATCAAGGTGCCTGCGGAAAAGCTGCGGGCCGCTTTGCAGGGGCGCGTCACCGACCGGCATCGCTTTCTGTTGCAACTGCATCTGCGCCATGTAGATGTGCTTGCTGCCACCCTTGCCGAGATCGACGCCGAGGTGGATCGCGATCTCGACCCTTTCCGCCAGGCGGTCCGGCTGCTGCGAAGCATCCCGGGTGTCAGTGACCTGACCGCCCAGGTGATCATCTCCGAAATCGGCATCGATATGAGCCGATTCCCGACCGGCGGGCATTTGATCTCCTGGGCCGGGCTATGCCCACGCAACGACGAGAGCGCGGGCAAGCGGCGTTCCACGCGGTTGCGCAAGGGCGCGCCGTGGCTCAAGACCACGCTGGTGCAATGCGCCTGGGCCGCCAGCCACAAGAAGGGCGGCTATCTACAATCCCAGTTCCAGCGTCTGCGGCACCGGCGCGGTCCCAAAAAGGCGATCTGTGCAGTGGCCGCCTCCATCCTCACCGCTGCCTATCACATGCTGCGTGACGGCACGTTCTATCACGACCTTGGGGCCGACCACTGCGACCGCGCTTCAGCCGAGACCCGAGCCAGCTGTCTCGTCCGACAGATCGCCAAGCTCGGCTTCACCTGCACGCTTACGCCTCTCTCGCAGGAGCCGGTTTCTGTTTAGATCTTTGTTTGCGGTACGATTTACACGTTGCTGGAAATGCAAGCATTTCCAGCAACGCGGTCTGGCCGAGCGTTATGTGCGGCGCCGCCGAATGAAACCCAGGCCGGCGATTGCGGTACCCAAAAGAGCCAGGCTGGCGGGTTCCGGAACGACTTGCGGCGCCTGTGCGGGGTGGGCGGCGGTTCCCGAGAAGCTGATCGAAGCACCCGATCCACCGGTCTGATTCCAGGTGAATGTTGCGGAGGCGGAGTTCGGGATTTGGTGAGATCGGTCCAGTGGCGGTTCCAAAAAACTCAATTGCGAGTGTCGTGCTCTGATTAAGGCCACTGCCCGTTGTCTTCTTGACCGTCAATTCCTGTGACGTGAAGTCAAACGTGACTGAGCCGGCAGAAAGCGTGAAAGAAGTGATGGGATCCATCACGCCCAGGCCTGTCACCGCGTAGGTCGTGGTGCTGATCGATACCGTTGATCCGGCAAGGATCGAGCTCATGTCGCCGACCCCGTTGCCTGCGGTAAAGAATGGCCCGCTGATCGAAACCGAGGTTGCGCTTGCCAGATCGCTGCTGGGCGCAGCCGAAGCTCCGCCAATAGCGGTGAGGCCAATTGATCCGGAGACGGTCGCACTTGCAACTGCCGGAGCCGACAGGATCGCGACGGCGGCCGCCGCGCCAACTTGCCATTTTGATAAATCGTTCATTCCCTTGCCTTTTTGTCGCAGTGGCGAGTTCGGCCCCTTCGAGGCCGGGGCTTACACGCCTTCATATGTAGAAGTTAACTCTTGTGCAAGCGGAAAGAAACGATTGGCGATAATCCTGCACTCCTGGATCAATCGCCTTTCGTTACTATAACAAGCAGACGTCTCCGAAACGAGACTCTTCCAAGGGCACTCTCAGGGAACGAAACAAACCGGAACACCGAAAGGCGCCCGGCTATGATCAAGGAGAATACGTGATATGCTGTTTACGCGGCTCTTACCATTTCCAGCGCGCGCCAGACGGATTCCGGCGTAGCGGGCATGTCGACGTGTTTCACCCCCTTCTCGGCCATCGCATCGATGATCGCATTGACGACGGCCGGCGGGCTGCCGACAGCGCCGGCCTCGCCGGCGCCCTTTACGCCGAGAGGATTGGTGGCGCACGGGATTTCCAAGAATTCGACCTCGATCTCCGGCAGGTCGTCCGCCCGCGGTAGGGCGTAGTCGGTAAAGGTGCCCGACAGAAGCTGACCGGAGGAAGGGTCGTACACAGTGTGCTCCAGCACGGCTTGGCCAAAGCCCTGACCAACGCCGCCATGCACCTGGCCGCGCAGGATAAGCGGGTTCACCGCTTTGCCGAAATCATCGCACACCACGTACCGTAGCAACTCGACCCGTCCCGTATCCGGATCGATTTCCAACTCCGCCACGTGGCAGCCGTTCGGAAAGGTGTGGAAGTCGATGGCGGCCACCTCCGCCGCATCCAAGGTGACGGCCTTCTCGCCGCGTGACGCCTTGACCCGCTGCGTTTCGGCCAGGCGCAGAATGTCAATGCTGCGGTCGGTGCCGGCAATGGCGAACCGGCCGTCGCTGAATTCGATATCCGCCGGCGACGCCTCCAGCACTTCCGAAGCCGCCTGTTTCCCTTTCTCGATCACGGAATCCGTGGTGACCAGGATCGCCTGCCCCTCGGAATACAGGCTGCGCGCCCCGCCAGTACCGCCACCCACGGGGATCGTGTCGGTATCACCCTGGCGGATGCGGATCTGATCGGCATCAATGCCGAACTTGTTTGAGACCAGTTGCACGTATGCGGTCTCGTGGCCCTGGCCGGTGGACTGGGTGCCAACATAGACATCGACGAAGCCATCATCGGCGAAGCGGATTTCGGCTCGCTCGGTCGGATCGCCGCCGGTCGCTTCCAGGTAGTACGAAATTCCCAGGCCGCGGAGTTTCCCGCGCTTCGCCGCTTCCGCCTTCCGACCAGGGAACCCTGCCCAGTCGATGCGCCGTGCCGCTTCCTCCAGAACGCGCCGAAAATCGCCGCTGTCGTATTTCTTGCCCACAGGGGTCGAGTGCGGCATCGCCGAGGGTGGGACCATGTTGCGACGGTGCAGTTCGATGCGGTCGATGCCCAGTTCGCGGGCGGCGGCGTCCATCAGCCGCTGGACCAGATAGTTGGCCTCCGGGCGGCCGGCCCCGCGATAGGCGTCAACGGGGACGGTGTTGGTGAACACGCCGATCACCTGGGCATAGACCGCCTTGAAGCCGTACACGCTGGCCAGGACGCCTGTGCCCGCGATGGTGGGAATGTAGGGGGCAAAGGTGGACAGATAGGCGCCCATGTTGGCGGTGTTCCGGGTCCGCAAGGCCAGCAGCTTGCCGTCCTTGTCCAGCGCGACCTCGCCCACGGTGATGTTGTCGCGTCCCTGTGTGTCGCAAAGGAATGCTTCGGACCGGTCGGCGGCCCATTTGACCGGACGTCCCAGCTTCTGGGCCGCGTGGCAGGTGAGGACATGTTCCGCGTACAGGAACAGCTTCATGCCGAAACCGCCGCCGACATCGGGGGTAATGACGCGGAACCTGTCGCCCTCCACCCCGAAGACTCCCTTGATGAGGTCCTTCACCAGCCAGCCGCCCTGGGTGTTGGCGTAAAGCGTCCAGCGCTGCGAGCCAGCATCGTAGTCAGCCAGGGCGGCGCGCGGCTCCATGGAGGAGACAACGATCCGGTTGTTGCGGACCGTCAGTTTCGTAACGTGGGCGGCCTGGGCGAATTGCGCGTCGGCGGCTGCCTTGTCGCCGATCTCCCAGTCGAACACGACGTTGTTCTTGACGTCGGGCCAGACCAGGGGCGCTCCGGGTTCGGCGGCGCGGGAGAGGTCGGTTATGGCGGAGCGGACGTCGAAGTCCACGACAATCGCCTCGGCGGCATCGCGGCCCGCCTTCAGATTGTCGGCGACGATGAAGGCAACCGGGTCGCCGACATGGCGCACTGCGCCGTCTGCCAGGACCGGATGCGGGGGACTCGCCATGGTGGAGCCGTCGCGATTGTTCAGGCTCACGGCGCAGGGCAGAGGTCCGATCTTGTCCGCCTTCAGGTCGGCGGCCGTGTAGATGGCGCGCACGCCGGGGAATTTCGCAGCGCCGGCGGTGTCGATCCGGCCGATTGCCGCCGCGGCATGCGGGCTGCGCAGCACCACGCCATAGAGCATTCCCGGCAGGCTAATGTCATCGGTGTAGCGGCCTTCTCCCTTCAGCAGACGAGGATCCTCGACGCGGCGGACAGGCTGGGCGAGGCCAAATTTCGTCATGGCGTGCGGCGCTCCGGATGCTGTCAAAGGGGCAAGTCTAGCCCGTGCAGCATTGGGCGGAAAGCTACGCCATGTGGGTGCGGATGAAACTACCTGCCGAGGCGAGGGCACGGCGGCCGGCCGAGAGCTGCGGATACCACAGATGCCAGACGTGGATCATGTCGGGCCAGGTTTCGAGCGTGACGCGCAGGTCTGCCTGCGCTGCCCGGTCGGCCAGGCGAACTGCGTCATCGAGCAGGCCCTCGGCGGTGCCCACCTGGATCAGCAGTGGCGGAAGGTTTTCGAGATTGGCGTAGAGTGGCGAGGCGAGCGGGTTGTGGGGATTGGTCCGGTGGAGGTAAGCCCGGCTGATATCCTCAAGGTAGTCCTTCTGGATAATCGGGTCGGCTGCGGCCTTGGTCTGCATGCTTTCGCCCGACTGGGTCAGGTCCACCCAGGGAGAGATGCACCAGGCGCAGGCCGGCAGGGGCTCGCCGGCATCGCGAAGCGAAACCAGAGCGGCGATGGTGAGGCCGCCGCCGGCGCTGTCCCCGGCAATGACGATCCGGGCCCGGTCGAAGCCGCTGGAGAGCAGGAAACGGTAGCCGGCGAGGACGTCGTGGAGTGCGGCGGGAAAGTGATTCTCGGGCGCCAGGCGATAGTCCAGGGCGAGGGTCCGGGCGGCGGCCTGCCGGCCGGCTTCGATGACGAGCTGGCGGTGGCTGAGGATAGAGCCGGAGACGTAGCCTCCGCCGTGGAGATAGAGGAGGACGCGTGCCGGGTCAGCCTGGGGCGTGGTGGTCCATTCGGCCGGGACGCCGTTGGCACGCACAGGCTCCAAGCTTGCGTCGGCGGGGAGCGGGTAGAGAGCGCTCAGGCCGTCGAGCCGCGTACGGCGTGAGGCGAGGTCGGGCGGGCGGGGATTGGCGGCGATGGCCCGGCGGATGGCGAGAATTTCCGGATCGGCCATGCGCTATTCCTTAGTGAACTGGAGTGTGCAGGGGCGGCCTTCGATGCGGGTGCCGTTGCCGGTTGATCCGCCGAAATGTGCCGAGATCGTGTAGAAATATTCGGTGCCCCTGGGGGTATCCCGGCCCGGAACGTATTCCCGGGATCCGGTCCGGCCTCTTGCATACAGCTTGCCGCTACCGTCCGGACCGATGGTTCCCTCGATCTGCAGCGAAGACGGCTGGTCTGGTGCGCCGTGGGTCCCGTGCAGCGCGCCGTTTTTCACGGTGCTGACGAATTGGAAAGAGTAGCCCAGGGCATCCCCGGCGCTAGCGCAGGATACGACCGTGTCCCACGATCCGTCGAACCGGTTGGTATCGGCCGTTGATGGAGCCAGTGGAATCAGCACGAGGCCCAGAACAGCCAGAAGCTTTGTGATGGGGCGCATGCGCGAGCCTCCGGGGACAACGGATCAGGATGGGGGAGGAAACCCGTCGTGTCACCCGATTCCGGGTCAGGAACGGAAGCAGTGAGGCGCGGGTTGCCGTTTCCGCATAGTGTGCCACCGGTAAGGGTCTGAAGATGCGCCCGCACCGGGCGAGGGGATGTTAGACATGTCACTCAGCAGGAAGCTTTGGCGCAGCGCAGGCTTGTTTTGTTTGCTGGCGGGTTCGTGCGCGCCGCGCGGACCGACGACCACGGCCTTTGATGGGGTGTATCAGGGGCAGGTTTTCGTGACCGATCCGGGACTGCCGTGCCAGGCTCCGAGCAGCGTCAACCCGATGCGGGTGTCCGGGGGGCATGTCGAGTTTGGCAATGTCCGCGGATGGGTGCAGCCGGACGGGCAACTGAGCATGGTGTTCGGACAGGTGCGGGTGGTGGGCCAGTTTCAGGGGACTCATTTCAGCGGCGTGGTTTACAATCCGCAACCGTCCTGCAATTTCGGGCTGAACATGAACAAGGTGAGCTAAACATCCCACGCAAATTCTGCTGATTGGGTTTCTGCGAACGGTGGGGATCGTGTAAGGGGGCACCGGTCCCGTACGAGGGCCAAAGAGTCACGGTTTGGGACGGGCGGAATGGCGGGGCTGGAAGGCTCGGTTTTAGAGCAGTGCGCGCGGAAGGGTGACGCGGAGAGTGTCGGTGCGGCCTGGCCGAACGTGGAGGTCGGGATCGAGCAGGGCCGGGCGTTGCTGCGGGCGGGCGACGTTTCCGGGGCAATTTCGCTATGGGAGCGGGTGGGCCGCGCTTTTCCGGAGAGTGCGGCGGCGTTCCAGGTGCCTGGCTCGTTGCTGATCCAGGCAGGTCTGCGGGCGAGCTTATCAGGTCTGGTCACCGGCGCGGGTCAGCCCTGCGACTGCGCATCGAGGCGTCAACGAGCACATCCGATATTCGCCCTGCGGTGACCTAAAGCATGCTTGAGATGCCGACAGCGCAGCGAATTACCTTCGTCGGAAACTGCCAAACTCGTGCCCTGTTCCAGCTGTACCAATCCTTCGTGGGACGGCTCCGCGGCGACGCGGTGACGTTCATCGAGTTGTATCAGGATATAAGAGAGTCGGGCCAGGAAGCGCTTTCGAATGCTGATGTTATCGTCGAACAATTGCTCGATATTGCGCCGCGCACGATGGTTGGTGGCGCGAAGCCCGGTGCCCGGCGGCGACTGGTCCCCCTTGCCTCGTGTGCGTTTCTTTGGCCCTTCGCCGGCGAGCCGCGCCCCGGCAACGAGCCGACGTGGTATAATGCCGGCGGGCCGTTCCCAGCCGAACTCTCTGACAGTTTTCTCAACCGGTTGATCAGGAAGGGAGTGCCGGCGGAGGAGGCGGCCGAAAGGTATCTAAACCTTGACATTAATTCGGCACGGAACCTGGACCGCCTGTACGAGCTGTTCATGGACCGCCAGCGGCGCCGGGATGAGATCAGCGGGTTTCAGATCGCACCGTTGATTGCGGAGCACTTTCGCGCGGAACCGATTTTCTTCACCCCCCATCACCCGAATGTACGGATCATCAAGGCTCTGGCGGAGCAACTTTTCCGGTTGCTGAACGTCGACGAAGACACGATTGAACGAATGAAACTGCAGCTACAGCGTTCGCCATTCCCCTGGCAACGACTGCCGATCCATCCCCAAGTCGCTCGCCATTTCGGGCTTGTGTACGCCGATGAGAGGACGCGCTATCGTTACGGACATGAGGGATACCAAACGTTTCAAGACTGGGCACTGAACTATTCGCGGGGAGAGTGCAATGAGGTGCTGCGAGAGGGAATCGCGCTGGCGTCCTCGGATCCAGTTGCTGCGCTGAAGCGGCTCGATCCTGGGCTGGAGCGCAGTCCCGACTCTCCTGACGGGCACTTTGCGAAGGGCGAAGCTCTACGGCATCTGAACCGGCTTGACGAGGCGGAGGTGCATCTTCGAGACGCGGTTGAACTCGCCCCCGATGAGCCGCATTTCCGGCACGCGCTGGCGGTCATTCTTCAGCGCCTGGGCAGATGGCATGACAGCGTGGAGGAAGCGCGATCGGCGATACGCTTGGATCCGAATAATCATCATACGCACGCCGTTCTCGCGCACTCAGCATGGCGTGCAGGAGACATTAAGCAGGCGGACCAGGCGGCGCGCGAAGCCGTGGCTCTGGAACCGGCGAACGCGCATTTGCACAATCTTCTTGCGCATGTGCTTGTGCAGGCGGGCGAGCTATCCGAAGCAGAAGAGTGCCTCCGGCGAGCGGTGGCGCTTGCCCCGGAACATGCCGGATTTTACGAGCACCTCAGCCGCATCGTCTCTCGTCAGGGGCGCACTGAGGAAGCGGTCGCATTTTCGCGGCAGGGGATCGCCGTGGATGCCGGAAACTTTCAGCTCTATCTGAACTTGTTCAGGGATTTGAAGGAGTTGAACCGACTCAACGAAGCCGAGGCGGCGCTCCGGGAAGGAGCTGCGGCCGTACCCACGAGCGCAGAGATACCGGATCAGCTCGGCCATTTTCTTGCTGCGGCGGGGCGGATCGAGGAAGCGATCGTTGCGTTCAAGGAAGCGGTGCGCCTTAATCCGAACATCCCTGCCCGGCTCGCGGCGCTGAGCCGCACTCTGGCGCGGGCGCAACACTGGAATGCGGCGCTCGATGCCGCACGGGTGGCGCTTGCGATCGACCCGAACGATGCTGGCTGGCAGGCGAATCTCGGAAGTCTCTTGCGTCAGACAGGCAGGATGGCCGAAGCGGAAGCGGCCTATACGCAGGCGATCTCCATCGCTCCTGATTATCAGCAGGCCCGACGGGAGCTGGAAGAGCTGCGCAAGGAGAATGTCGGCCCCCCTGACGCCGGAAACGATCGTACGGCTATCGGCAAGGACGGTTGGCTCTTCCACCGCATTGATGCGGTTTTTGAGCAGGTGTGCGAAGGCAGGGGGTTCAGCGACCGCAATCTTTCCCGCATGCTGTCGCTGTGGGAGGCGCGGCAATCGTGGTGCGCGGCGCGTAATATCGAGTACCGCATCTTCATCGTTCCCGAACGCCACGTGCTTTATGCTGACAAACTCCCCAATGGGTTCGCGCCGCATCTGGACCGCCCTGCGTTGCGGCTGATCCGCTCGGCGGATAAACATCTCCGCCAAGCTATCATCTATCCGGCGGAACGAATCCGGCGGGGGCGAGCAGTGAGAGAGGTATGTTACCGCTCGGATGTGCACTGGAGCCGCTGGGGAGCGTACCTCGGTTATTGCGAACTGATGGAATTGCTGCCTGACCGTCTTGGCGTCGTTGTGCCGCAGTCCGCCCTGGCGGAGCGCCAGATCCAGGTGCTTGGCGATATGATGATGTGGCTGGACCGCCGCGACCGCGAGTTTGCGATGTTCCTGGAACCGCCTGAAGTCCCGGTAAAGGAACTATATACCAATCGCACGTTCAAACCGGGCCAGGTGGATGTATTCGAAACCGACAGGCGCGGTCTGTCGAGTTTGGTGCTGTTTCGCACCTCCAACTCGACGCACCTGCTTCCTTTCCTGTATCACCACTTCTCCCGGATAGTAGCGGTTGCAAGCACCGCGGTGCACTTCGACCTGTTGCGATCCGAGCGGCCCGATTTTGTGATTTCGGAACTTTCAGAGCGGTATCTGGCAGCGCCGCATGAACCCCCGACTGAGGATTGGATCCGGTTCCCGATCGACTTTGATATCGAGTTCCTTCGCGGATTTTACGGGGGTGAACCTGCCCTTGCCGCGAGGTCTGGATTAGGCCGCTTCCGCAGCCTCGCGCGCTTCGGTCACCAGCCGGGCCGCATCGGCGCCGCGCACCCGCGCGATGTCGTCCTGGTATTTCAGCAGTGCTCCGAGGGTCTCGTCCACGACCTGCGGCTTCAGCTCGGTCTGGTTGAGGTGCCGGAGGGCTGTCGCCCAGTCGATCGTCTCCGCCACGCCAGGCAGCTTGAACAGGTCCTGCGTGCGCAGCTTCTGGACGAACGCAACCACCTGGGCGGACAGGTGCTGCGGAACGTCAGGCGCTTTCACGCCAAGAATGGCGCGCTCCCGCGCAGCATCGGGATAATCGACCCAATGATACAGGCAGCGGCGCCTGATCGCGTCATGCACTTCCCGCGTACGGTTCGACGTCATTACCACCACCGGCGTGATCTGCGCCCGGACCGTGCCAAATTCCGGAACGCTGATCTGAAAGTCGGCCAGAACCTCCAGCAGGAAGGCTTCGAACGGCTCATCGGCGCGGTCGAGTTCGTCGATCAGCAGCACGGCGGGCGGCAGATCGGGGTCGATCGCGGAGAGAAGGGGGCGGGCCAGAAGGTATTCGCGGGCGTATATGTCGCGTGACAGGCGTTCCGGATCGGTCTCGCCGGCTGCCTCGGCCAGGCGGATCGCCATCAGCTGGCGCGCGTGATCCCACTCATAAGCCGCAGCGGCGAGGTCCATGCCGTCGTAGCACTGCAGGCGCACCAGCCGGCGCATGAGGCCAGCGGCGAGCACCTTGGCGATCTCGGTCTTGCCGGTGCCTGGTTCGCCTTCCAGGAACAGAGGACGCCGCATTGAGAGGGCCAGATGGATGGTCGTAGCGAGTTCCTGATCGGCGATGTAGCCGTGGTCGGACAGCAACCTGGCGGTGTCGGAGACCGAAGTGGGCAGATGGGACAAGGTATTCACTTTCAGTGCCCGATACATGCGCCGGAGCGCAGCGCCTTCCTCTCCGACGGGACTAGATCAAGGGCGCCACGATGATGAAAAGGATGCATATCCAGATGGCGGTACCGATCCACGCCACCAGGGGGTAGCCCAGCGGCTCACGCGGAATCAGGTCCCACCAGTTCACAGGGCGCGGAATGGCGGCCGGGCTGACCGGAATGATCGCTTCGGAAGGGGCAGAGGGGAACGCACGCTCGGGGCTTGGGCCCATTTTCTCGGTCAGCTCCTTGGTGAACCGATCAAAGAAGGTGTCCGCCATGGACTTGGCGGTCGAGTTCGATCAGGCGTGCGCCGAGCTGGGCCATCTTGCCGCCCACCTGGGCCTGCACCTCGTAGGTCAGCAGGGTGGTGGCGACATCCTCCTCTGAGAGGTGCACCCGTGCGCCGCCCTTGGCAAATCCAGCCACGCCGCCCTGGCCCTCGCCACTGATGGTATAGCCGTTGGGTTCGTCTATGTCGGACAAGTGGACCTTGCCGTTGAACCGGGCTGAGATGGGACCGATCCGGACAGCGGCAGTGGCGCGCATGTCCTCGGGCGTTTCAGCCACCAAGCTGTCGCACCCCGGAATGCACGTTTTCAGGACCTCCGGATCATTCAGGGCGTCCCACACCATCTTGCGCGGCGCGGGGATGCGCCGCTCGCCATTCATGTCCATTCGTTCACAGACCCAAGTTGCGCGCCGGGGAGATTTACTTGCAGGGTCGAAGCCATGCAACCGAGTGACGCCGCAGCCGCGTCCGTTCCCGGACTGATCTGGGGCGTTCCGTTCGCTGGCGTACTGCTTTCCATCGCCCTGATCCCTGCCGTCGCACCGCGGTTCTGGCACCGGCGCATGGCCCTGGTGTCGGGCTTCTGGACACTCGCCCTGCTGGTGCCACAGGCCGCTGCTGTCAGCCCCGCGTCCGCCGCCGCTCTGGCATGGCACGTCATCCTGATTGAATACCTGCCGTTCATAACCCTCCTGCTCGCCCTGTATACCGCCGGGGGCGGCGTGATGGTGCGGGGTGGCCTGCCGGGCACCCCGGCCGGAAACACCGCCCTCCTGGCTCTCGGAACCCTGCTCGCCGGCGTGATGGGCACGACGGGTGCCGCTATGGTGCTAATTCATCCCCTCCTGCGGGCCAACGCGCATCGGCAGCGTAAGATGCATCTGGCCGTGTTCTTCATCCTACTGGTTGCCAATGCAGGGGGAGCGCTGTCGCCCCTGGGCGACCCGCCGCTGTATCTGGGCTATCTGCGCGGCGTGCCCTTCTTCTGGCCATTGCGCAACCTGGGTTTGCCACTCGCTGTGCTGGCCGGGGCGTTGCTCGCGCTCTTCTGGACGGCGGACAAGATCATGGCTCGCTCGGAGCCGGCGCCGGAACCGCCCGAGCGCCTGCACATCCGGGGGTGGGGCAACGCCGCCCTGGTCCTGCTGGTAGGCGCGACCGTGCTGGGCCTGGGATTGGCCGATGTCGGCTCGGTCACGATAGGCGGCCAGCGCGTAGAAGTCATGCGCCTGATCAGCACCGGCGTCTTCCTGATCGTCACGCTGCTCTCGGCGCTGCTCACCCCACGCGCGATCCGGCAGTGGAACGAGTTCTCCTGGCATCCGATGATCGAAGTGGCGGTCCTGTTCGTCGCCATCCTGATCACGATCGAGCCGGTTCTGGAGATACTGCAGGCGGGAGCGGACGGACCGCTCGCAGCGATACTGCACATCACGAGAGACGCTCAGGGTCAGCCGCGCCCAGCCGCCTTTTTCTGGTTGACGGGAACGTTGTCGGCGTTCCTGGATAACGCCCCGACCTATCTTGTCTTTTTCGACATGGCCCGCATTCATGCTTCGAACCTCAGCGTCGGGCAGACCGCCGCTTTGGATGCCGTCTCGGCGGGCGCAGTGTTCTTCGGCGGGCTGACATATATCGGGAATGCGCCAAACATGATGGTGCGTGGCGTGGCGGCGCACAGGGGCGTGCGAATGCCGGGATTTATCGGCTACACGGCCATCGCGGCACTGGTCACCATGCCGGTTTTCGCCGGTACTCGACCGAGCTGTTCTTTCGCTGACCTGTGCCCGTTGGGTGGGAAGACCATGACCTATCTCGTTGCCGCCGACCTTCCTGCCGTACCCGCCGGGGAGCGGTTCCGGACGTTGCTGCGGGAGCAGGGCATCTTGCAGATGCCCGGAGCGCAAAACGGCATGGCGGCGCTGCAGGCGAAGGCCGCCGGGTTCCGGGCGGTGTACCTCTCGGGCGCGGCGATGACGGCGCAGATGGGCCTGCCTGACCTGGGCGTGATCACCGGCGATGAAGTGTGCTTTTTCATCCGGCAGGTCACGCGGGCTGCCGGCCTGCCCGTGCTGGTGGACGGCGACACGGGCTACGGTGAGGCGCTGAACGTGATGCACATGGTCCGCAGCTTCGAGGATGCGGGCGCGGCCGCGGTACACATCGAGGACCAGTTGCTGCCCAAGAAATGCGGGCATCTGAACGACAAGAAGCTGGCCGACGCGCACGACATGGCGGCGAAAGTGGCGGCTGCGGTAAAGGCTCGGCGGCATCTGTTCGTCATTGCACGGACTGACGCCGCGGGGAGTGAGGGTATGGACGGAGCCGTGGCGCGAGCGAAACTCTATTTGCAAGCGGGCGCCGACGCGATCTTCCCCGAGGCGCTGACCAGCGCCGAGATGTTCCGGGAATTTGCCCGCCGGGTGGATGCGCCGTTGCTGGCAAACATGACGGAGTTCGGGCGGACGCCGTTCTTCACCGCCGTGGAATTCGAGCAGATGGGTTATCGGATGGTGATCTGGCCGGTCAGCTCGCTGCGGGTCGCGAACAAGGCGCAGGAGGAACTGTATGCAGCAATCCGGCGGGATGGCGGGACGCAGAACATGGTGGACCGGATGCAGACCCGCGCCGAGCTGTATGCGACGATCGGTTATCATGACTATGAGGCGCTGGATGCGACGCTGGTGAAGACGGTGGTGCCGGAGGGAATTCTGCAGCGCGCAAAGTGATCCGCCCTGTCTATATCGGCAGCGAGATCTACCGGAACTCCAGCTACGGGCCGAAGCACCCGCTGGCCGTTCCGCGCGTCTCCACCTGCACTGACCTGTGCCGCGCGCTGGGGTGGTTGCCGGACGACGTCTATCGCGAGGCGCCGATCGCTACCGATGCGGAGCTCGCCCGGTTTCACACACGGGATTATATCGCCGCGCTGAAGCGAGCGGAGGCCGCCCAGACCGTGAGCGAGGCGGACCGCACGCAATACCGGATCGGCGCCGAGGGCAATCCGGTCTATCGCGAGGTGTTTCGCCGGCCGGCTATCTCGGCGGGCGGGGTGATGCTCGCGGCCCGGCTGACGGCGAACGGCGGGATTGTTCATTGTCCTGGCGGCGGGACGCATCATGGCCGGGCGGACCGGGCCAGCGGTTTCTGCTTTTTGAACGACCCGGTCCTGGGGCTGCTGACCTGGCTCGACCGGGGCCTGAGCAACATCGTGTATCTGGATATCGATGCGCATCACGGTGATGGCGTGCAGGATGCTTTCCATGACGACGCCCGAGTGTTCACAATCAGCCTGCATGAGCAGGGGCGATGGCCGTTCACCGGCGCGGTAGATGACCGGGCGGGCGGCACGGCGCGGAATTTCCCACTGCCGCAGGGCTGCAACGACTCCGAATTCCTGTTTGTATTCGAGACGGCGGTTTTGCCCCTAATCGAGGCCCGCCGCCCCGAGGCGATCATGCTTCAGGCCGGCGCCGACGGGTTGGAGGAGGATCCGCTCGCCCGGCTTTCATTGTCCAACAACGCGCACTGCGCGGTCGCTGCCGTCGTGGCCGGGATAGCGCCGCGCGTTATCGTGCTCGGCGGGGGTGGGTACAACCCGTGGTCCGTGGGCCGTTGCTGGGCGGCGATATGGGCAACGCTGAACGGGTTTCCGATCCCGATGCGCTTGCCGCCAAGCGCCGAATCCGTTCTACGTGCGCTTCGGTTCGGCCGCGCCGCCGGCCGCAACCCGCCGGAGAACTGGTTTACAACGTTGCGCGATGCCCCACGCACCGGCCCAATTCGCGACGAGGTCTGCTGCCTCGTTGACATGGAGTTCCAGCCCGCATGAACCGCCGTTTTCTGCTTCTGACACTGGCGCTCGCGCCGGCCGCCGCGCTTGCGCAACTGCAGGAGGAGCCGAAGGGGCCACAGGCGGAGCTGCCGAAGGAGCAGATCGCGATCGCGACCAAGGACGGGCAGCGGCACGTCTTCACGGTGGAAATGGCCAAGACGCCGCAGCAACAGGTCACGGGGTTGATGTTCCGCAAGTCGGTCCCGGCTGACGGAGGAATGCTGTTCGACTGGGGAACGCCGGAAATCTCGCACATGTGGATGAAGAACACGCTAGTGCCGCTGGACATGGTGTTCATCCGCGCGGACGGGGTGATCGATTCCATCGCCGAAGATACGGTGCCGCACAGCCTGCGTGACATCTCCAGTCACGGCGAGGTGGTGGCGACCCTGGAGCTGGCAGGCGGCACCACGGCGAGGCTCGGGATTACCGTCGGAGACAAGGTCCTCGCGCCGATGTTCCACGACATGGGCTGATGTGGTAGGCCCCGCCGAAGCGGGGCGTGGCGCAGCCTGGTCAGCGCGCGTGTTTTGGGTACACGAGGCCGCCGGTTCGAATCCGGCCGCCCCGATCATTTTTTCAGGGGGATTGCCCGAATGCGGGCACGCATTTTTCAGCCGCCGAAGAACGCGATGCAGTCGGGGCGGGCCGGCACCGAGCACTGGTTACTAGAGTTCGAACCTGCCTCGCCGAGCCGTCCTGATCCGCTGATGGGCTGGATCGGCAGTGCGGACACACAGAAACAGGTGCTGCTGACCTTCGAGACGAAGGAGGAGGCGGTGGCGTTCGCCGAACGGAACGGGATTGGTTTTGATCTGGCGCTGCCGCAGGAGCGGCGGGTCAAGCCGAAAGCGTATGCAGATAATTTCCGCTATAATCGGCTGGAGATGTGGACGCATTAGGGCGAGTCTGCTTCGCCGTGGGGGATGTGGTGGGAATCGGTGGGAAGAAGTTTCGCGTAGCAGCCGCGTCTCCAGGCGCCCTTAGCTCAGCTGGATAGAGCAACAGCCTTCTAAGCTGTGGGTCGCTGGTTCGAGTCCAGCAGGGCGCGCCAAAGCGAGTGGACAATGGACGGGCCGGCAGTGATGCGCTTTTCTGGCGCCCATGACGCATCAGCCAGGTGGCAGGATGACCCCCTCCTCCGATGTTAATACGCAGCCGACGGCGGCCGACAGGATTGCTCGTAAGCTGATCCGCTACGCCGTTGCAAACCCGGTGCCGACCCAGCAGGCCGGCGCCGGGCTGGTTGTGCAGCGGCTGGCGTCGCAGGCATCGGCTGCTGAGATCGGGGCACTCGTCTCGATCGCCGTAGTCGCCGCCCAGGAAGCGGCGGAGGCCTCCGAGAAGGCGCGGCGGTCAACTATGATTGCTCGCAGAGGAATGGCGGCAATGGCCGCCGTGAGCGTTCTTAGCATTGCGGTGGCCGCGGCTGCCCTGGTGCAGTACGAGCGTCTCGCTCGGCTGATGCAGGGTTTCACCGAGGCCACGGAACGGCTGGAGACGCTTCCGGCAAGCATCAACGTTCCTGGCTCTGGCTTGCCGCCGGTGAAAGCCACCGCCCAGGGCGATGACAAGAGCGCTCCGACCAGCAGCACCACGGTGAGCTTGCCGATTACTCCGGTTCAACCGCCGGCGGCGCATGAAGCCCATCGGCATCGCCCGATGGATCGCCCGCACGTGCGAGCGCATGAGCCTGTACGACGCGACCCGGACATTCAGGCTCCGCAGCCGTCTCCCGCTCCGGTTCCCCCTGCTCCTCCCGCTCCTCCAGCCGTCAACGAAGCCACCGTGATCGCGCCGGGCAGCGGATAAGCCGTGGACGCCCTGCTTTCCGGCTATCGCCGCTTCCGCAGCGAGGCTTGGCCCGATCGCCGCCGCCTGTTCGAACAACTTGCCGATCGCGGGCAGAGTCCCCGCGCGCTGGTTATTTGCTGCTCCGATAGCCGTGTTGACCCCAGCATGATCTTCGACGCTTCCCCGGGCGAGCTGTTCACGATCCGCAATGTAGCCAACCTCGTGCCGCCCTGTCAGCCGGACGGCGCCCATCACGGCACCAGCGCAGCTATCGAGTTCGCCGTGCGCAGTTTGGATCTTCGCGACATTCTGGTGATGGGGCACGCGATGTGCGGCGGCGTTGCGGCGCTGATCCATGGCGTTCCGGCCAAGCTTGGGGAATTTGTGGGCCCTTGGATGGATCTGGCCGCGCGAGCCCGCAACGTGCTGGACTGCGAGGCGGCCAACCCCCAGCATGCCTGTGAGTTGGAAATCGTGCGCATTTCGCTCGAGAACCTCATGACCTTTCCGTGGATCGCGGAGCAGGTGCAGGATGGGTCTTTGCGTTTGCACGGCGCGCATTTCGATATCCGTTCGGGCATCCTCCATTGGATGCAGCGGGACGGGGAATTCGCTCCGGCGTGAAGGCATAATCGAGGCGTTGCCATGACCGATTCCGTGGCTCCCGGCCGGCTAATGGCTGCAGAATTGCGCGAGCAGCCCAGCGTGTGGGCGCGTATTCTCGCCGATCAGACGGCGATCCAGCACGTGGCCAGCGATCTGGCAGCCCGCCGCCCGAGGTTCGTGCTGCTGGTTGCGCGCGGCACATCGGACCACGCGGCACTCTATGGGAAATACCTGGTCGAAATCCTGCACGAGCTGCCGGCAGGGTTGGTTTCTCCATCAACCATGGGCGCATATAACGCGCGACCGCAACTTGACGACGTGCTGCTGATTGCGGTCAGCCAGTCGGGCGGCTCGCCGGATCTGGTCCGCAGCGTGGAGATTGCGCGCGCCCAGAAGGCGATCACGCTAGCGGTAACGAACAACCCGGCTTCGTCGTTGGCTGTGGCCGCGGAGCTGCATCTGCATGTCCGGGCCGGCGAGGAGCGCGCCGTGGCCGCGACAAAATCGTTTACGGCGCAACTGCTTACGCTATATCTGTTGATGGACAGGATGCGCGGCGGAGATGGTAGCGCGGCCCAGGCGCTGCCCGCCTGGGGTGCGGATCTGCTGGCGCAAGAAGAATCGCTTGCAGCCACGGCACAGCGGTTTCGCTTTGCACAGCGTCTGGTCGTTACGGCACGCGGCTATTCGTATCCCACCGCGCTTGAAGCGGCACTGAAATTTATGGAAACGTCGTATATCTCCGCGCAGGCATTTTCGGGTGCCGACCTTCTGCACGGACCGTTGGCAATGATCGATGCGATGGTGCCCGTATTGACGCTTATTCCTGAAGGCGTCGGCGGCCACGCGATGCGCCAGGTCATGCCGCGTCTCCGGCAGGCGGGTGCGGACGTGTTTTGCGTGGGCCATCGCGATGCGGTGGCGGAGGCGTCTGCCGGATTGGTGCTGCCGGAGAGAATACCGGAGCAGGTAAGCCCGATCGTGGGGGCTTTGCCGTTTCAGATGCTAGCGCTGCACCTGGCGGTCGCGCGCGGCAACGATCCGGACGCGCCGCGGAGGTTGCAGAAGGTAACGGAGACGCGGTAAGGCGGCAATGGCCTCGGTGGCCGGGGTGGACCGGCCGCATCACACGTGGAAGCTCTCCCCGCACCCGCACCGCCCCTTCTCGTTCGGGTTGGTGAAGGTGAAGCCCGAAGTCAACGCCTTCGCCTCATAATCCATCACCGTGCCGATCAGGAACAGGCTGGCCTTGCGATCCACCAGTACGGTCAACCCCTTGTCACGCACCACCTCATCCGTTGGCGCCGGTGCGTCCGTCCAGCTCATGTCATAGGACAGGCCCGAGCATCCCTTCGTCTTCACCCCGATCCGCAACAGCTTCCCCTCCTCCCCGCGCGCGTAAAGCTGGCTCAGGCGATCCGCCGCGGCATCCGTCAGAGTCATCAGCGGCGGCAGGGCGCGGATCGGGCGGCGAGTGGTGGTTGTCGTGCTCATGGCATCCAGATCGTATCGGCTCAGAACATGTTCAACTGCAGGCGGGCTTCCTCGCTCATCCGGCTGGGGTCCCAGGGCGGATCCCAAACGGTGTCCACGATGCAGTCCTTCACGCCGGGAACCGCCATCACCGCCTCTCGCACCTGATCGGGCAGTTCCTGTGCACTGGGGCAGGCAGGGGCGGTCAGCGTCATTTCTATCCTGACATGGTCTTCCTCATCCAGCTCAATCGCGTAGATCAGGCCAAGCTCATAGATGTTCACCGGGATTTCCGGATCGTACACGCTGGCGCAGGCGGCGATCACCGCGTCTTCGGTCGGCTTCGGTTCCGTTTCGCCGTCAGGCGTCCAGGAGGTGTGCATTTGCGGTGCCGGGGTCATCTCATTCACTGGTGGCCTCCTGCGTCCCGTCGAGGGCGGCGATCAGCGCGTGCCACGGAAAGGTCGCGCATTTTACGCGCGACGGATATTCGTGAACACCGGCGAGCGGTTCAAGGCGCTCCAGCGGCTCCTTCAAGCGTTCTTCGCACGCGGGGCAGGTTCCGGTCCGCGCCATTTCGCGGAACGCGGCGAACATTGCCCGCGTATCGTCCTGGCTGCGACCGGCCACCGTCTCCGCCATCAAATCGGCCGAGGCGATGCTGATCGCGCAGCCCCGCGCGTCAAACGACGTTTCGGCAATCGTTCCGTCAGGCCCATAGGTTACGAACACCTGCACGCGGTCGCCGCACATCGGATTGTCGCCCTTCGCGGTGGCATCGAAACGGGCGGGTTTGCCGGCGTGACGAGGGTGGCGGCCATGATCCAGAATCACTTCCTGATACAGGTCGCGCAGATCGGAAAACGTGTCGTCCGGCATCAGGCAAAAAACTCCCGCACGCGCAGCAATGCATCGGCCAGTGCGTCGATCTCTTCGCGCGTCGTGTAGATGCCGAAACTGGCACGCGCTGTGCTCTCCAGGCCGAAGCGGTGCATCAAAGGCTCGGCGCAGTGATGCCCGGCCCGGACCGCGATTCCCTGCCGGTCGAGCAACGTGGCGACATCGTGCGCATGCGCACGATCCAGCGCAAACGAGACGACGCCGCCGCGGTCCTGCGCGTGGCCCAGAATGTTCAACCCGGGGATTTCCGAAAGGCGCGCCAGCGCATGATCCGTCAGCGATGCTTCGTGCGCGGCAATGGCATCGTACCCGATCGCCTGCACGTAGTCGATCGCCGCCTTCAACCCTATTCCTTCCAGGATCGCCGGCGTGCCGGCTTCGAATTTGTGCGGCACCTCGGCCCAGGTGGAACGCTCATAGGTAACGGAAGAAATCATCTCTCCACCGCCCAGGAAGGGGGGCATCTCCTCCAGCAACTGGCGCCTTGCCCAGAGCACGCCGATGCCGGTCGGACCGTAAAGCTTGTGTCCGGTCCAGGCATAAAAATCTGCATCGATCGCCTGCACATCCACACGCCGGTGCACGATTGCCTGCGATCCGTCGAACAGTACTTTCGCGCCATGAGCGTGGGCAATGCGCGCAATCCGCTCCGCCGGCGTATACGTTCCGAGCACGTTGGACATGTGCGTGATCGCAACCAGCCCCACCTTTCCGTCTTCCAGCAGTGCCTCGAACGCCGGCATATCCAGCTCGCCGGCATCGCTGATCGGCGCCACCCGCAGCTCGATCCCGTGCGCTTCCCGAAGCAACTGCCAGGGCACGATATTGGAATGATGCTCCATGCCGGAGATCAGCACCCCCTGGCCCGGCTGCATCACTCCGCGCCCGTAGCTGTGCGCAACCAGATTGATCGCCTCGGTGGAATTGCGCACGAAGACGATCTCGCTGTGGTCGCGGGCGTTCACCAGCGCCGCCACCGCCTCCCGCGCTGCTTCATAGGCGTCCGTGGTGCGTTCGCTCATCCAGTGCAGCCCGCGATGAACGTTGGCGTATTGCGTCTCCATTGCGGTGCGCATCGCGTCGATCACCGCACGCGGTTTTTGGGCGGAGGCCGCGCTGTCCAGGAACACGAGCGGTTTGCCGCGAACGGTCTGACGCAGGATCGGGAAATCCTCGCGCACACGCGCGACGTCAAATACATGCGGGCGAACCTCGACGTTCATGCCCCTTCCCTCCTCCACCACGCATCGACCGATCGCTCCAGCGCGGCGCGCGCCGCTTCGTTGCGAACCGCATCAACCGCTTCGGTCAGGAAGGCCCGCACCAGGATGGCGCGCGCTTCCCGTTGCGGAACGCCGCGCGAGCGCAGATAGAACATCTGATCGGCATCCAGCTCGCCCACCGTCGCACCGTGGCTGCACTTCACGTCATCAGCGAAAATCTCCAGCTCCGGCTTGGTATCGACTTCTGCATCCGGCGACAGTAGCAGCGACTGGCTCATCTGATAGCCATCGGTCTTCTGCGCCGCTCGGGCCACCTCGATGCGTCCCTGGAACACGCCGCGGGACCTGCCTGCCAGCACGTTCTTCACCGTCTGGCGTGATGCGCATCCTGGCGCCTCGTGCCGCACGACCGAAGTGAAATCGGCGTGCTGCACGCCGCGCAACAGTTGGGCACCATTCAGATGCACCGACCCACCTTCACCGGCCAGGCGCGCATGGAATTCTGATCGCACGAGCCGCCCACCAAGGTTCAGCGTGAAGCAGTCATACGTGCCGCGAGCGGCGATCTCGGCATAAATCGTGGCGAAGTGAAACGATGTCGGGAATTCGTCCTGCAGCCGCACATGCTCCAGCACGGCGCCCTCCGCAACCTCGGTCTCCATGACAGGATTGTGGAGATAGGCACCTTCACCGGAAGCGGTCTCGACCAGCGTCAGCCTCGCGCCGCGCCCGAGCCGCACCGCGTGGCGCAGGTGAGAGGCGCTGGGAGACATTCCGCCGCTGCCGGTAATCAGGGCGATCTGGATCAGCCCGGCATCTACTCCATCCGACACGGTAATGCGCGCCCCGTCTTCCGCCAGCATCGTATTCAATGCGACCAGCGATTCCCGCTCCGGATGCGCCTGCGACCCGAAACGCGGCTCCTCAGCGAACGGGCGAAACAGCTTTTCCGGCACGGTATCCGACAAGTCAGGCCGGTAGTGGCCGTCCACGAAGACGAGACGGGATTTGCCCACGCGCGGCATCCCGGGTTCCAATTCCTCTCCGCCCCCTTCGGGGGAGAGGTCAGGCGAGGTGGGGGGACTTACGCGGCTCAGCGGTTCGTGAAAGGCAGCCTCGGCGAGCGGGCGCAGATTTGTGTACTTCCACGCCTCTTCCCGCCGCCCCGGAAAGCCCAGCTCCTGAAACGCCTCTGCCGCCCGGTCCCGAACCGCAACGTCCCCAGGCAGTTGCTCGCGCAGGCCCCGATACCGCGCCAGAAATCCGGCGACGCCCGTGAAGCGCTCCGCACTCATACCGGCTCCGCCTCCAGCCCGGCATAGCCGCGCGCCTCCAGCTCGTGCGCCAGCTCCGGCCCGCCGGAGCGCACGATGCGCCCGCCCGACAGCACATGGACGCGATCGGGAACCAGATGATCCAGCAGGCGCTGATGGTGCGTAATAACCAGGCTGGAGAATTCCGGCCCACGCAAGGCATTTACACCATTGGCAACGATCTTCAGCGCGTCGATGTCCAGTCCGCTGTCGGTTTCGTCCAGAATTGCCAAACGAGGCCGCAGAATCGCCATCTGCAGCACCTCGTTGCGCTTCTTCTCGCCGCCGGAAAAACCGACATTCACGTTCCGCCGCAGCATGTCGTCGGGCATCGCCAATCGCTTCGTCTCGGCCCGCGCCATTTTCAAAAACTGCACCGCATCCAGCTCCTGCTCTCCACGCGAGCGCCGGAGCGCGTTCAGCGCAGTGCGCAGAAAGTTGGCATTGCCCACACCCGGCAATTCTACCGGCGCCTGAAACGCCAGGAACACACCGGCCACCGCCCGCTCCTCCGGCTCCATCGCCAGCAGGTCGCGCCCGTTAAACAGCACCGCGCCTTCGGTAACTTCGTAGTCCTCGCGGCCGGCGAGCACATAAGCCAACGTGGATTTGCCGGACCCGTTCGGCCCCATGAGTGCGTGGACCTCGCCCTCCGGGACCGTAAGCCCGATCCCACGCAGAATGGGTTTGCCGTTCACCGCCGCTGAAAGGTTGCGAATCTCCAGCATGATCAGCCCACCGAGCCTTCCAGGCTGACAGCCAGCAATTTTTGCGCTTCGACAGCAAATTCCATCGGCAATTCCTTGAGCACGTCCTTGCAGAACCCGTTAACGATCAGATTGACCGCGTCTTCCTCCGACAACCCGCGCTGACGGCAGTAGAACAACTGGTCATCCGCGATCTTCGACGTGGTGGCCTCATGCTCCACCTTCGCGCTCGGGTTCCGGCTTTCGATGTACGGCACAGTGTGTGCCCCGCATTCATGCCCGATCAGCAGCGAATCGCATTGCGTGAAATTCCGCGCATTCCGTGCCCGTGGCAGCACGCGAACCAGCCCGCGATAGGTGTTGTTGGACCGCCCGGCGCTGATCCCTTTCGATACGATCGTGCTGCGCGTGTTCTCGCCGATGTGGATCATCTTAGTGCCGGTATCCGCCTGCTGGCGATTGTTCGTCACTGCCACCGAGTAGAACTCGCCCACGCTGTCATCACCCTCCAGTACGCAGGACGGATATTTCCAGGTGATCGCCGACCCGGTCTCCACCTGCGTCCAGGAAATCTTCGCACGCGCACCGCGGCAAGCGCCGCGCTTCGTCACGAAATTATAGATTCCGCCGCGTCCCTCGGCATCGCCGGGATACCAGTTCTGCACCGTGCTGTATTTGATCTGCGCGTCTTCCAGCGCCACCAGTTCCACGACTGCCGCGTGCAACTGGTTCTCGTCGCGCATCGGGGCGGTGCAGCCCTCGAGATAGCTGACGTAGCTGCCCGCGTCCGCGATAATCAGCGTCCGCTCGAACTGGCCCGTATTCCGCGCATTAATCCGGAAATACGTCGAAAGCTCCATCGGGCAGCGCACGCCCTTTGGGACATAGACAAAGCTGCCATCGGTAAACACCGCGCTGTTGAGCGCCGCATAAAAGTTATCCGCGACGGGCACGACACTGCCGAGATACTGGCGCACCAAGTTCGGATAATCGCGGACGGCCTCGCTGATAGGGCAGAAGATCACGCCCGCTTTCTGCAGCGTCTCCTTGAAGGTCGTTGCCACGGACACGCTGTCGAACACCGCATCAACCGCCACGTTCGGCGCACCCTGCTCTACACCCGCCAGAATTGCTCGCTCCTTGAGCGGGATACCCAGCTTCTCATAGGTCGCGAGAAGCTCCGGATCCACCTCATCGAGCGATTTCGGACCAGCCTTCGCCTTCGGCGCCGCATAGTAATGGATGTCCTGATAGTCGATTTTCTGATGCCACACCTTCGCCCAGTGGGGCTCCTCCATCTGCTTCCAGCCGGCATAAGCCTTCAACCGCCATTCCAGCATCCACCCAGGCTCGCCCTTACGGTCCGAAATCAGCCGGATGATGTTCTCGTCCAGCCCCTTTGGGGCTATGTCCATCTCGATGTCGGTCTCGAAGCCCCACTTGTACCCGCCTTGGGTGACGGACTGGACCGTCTCGAGCGTTTCGGTAACTGCAGGCATCGCGTTTTCCTATTCGGCGGCGGGAATGGCGGGCCGGAGCGTGAAGGCTCGCGGCAGCGACGCCTCCTGCATGTCCGCCAGAGAGATGTTGGTCAGAGCCTGCTGGATCGCCTCGTTCACCGGGTCCCACCGGCCGCGCATCGGACATATGCTCTCCGCATCGCAGCCGCCGGCTCCGCCATCCACACAGGCTGTCAGCGCGATCGGCCCATCAATCGCCTCGATCACGCCGGCGATCGGAATGGCCCCCAGCGGACGCATTAGCCGGTAGCCGCCATGTGCTCCCCGCTGGGAGGCGACCAATCTGCTGGCCGCCAGCGCTTTCAGCACCTTGGCAACGGTCGGTTCGGGAATGCCGGTTGAAGCCGCAACACCCGGCGAGGTCTGCACTGCATCCCCCCGCGATAGGCGGACAAGGACAACGACGGCATAGTCGGTTAGTTTCGACAGCCGCAGCATGGCGAACCCCGGAGCTGTTGTATGAACTGTTGCGTGGCAGTTTTTGTGTAACAGGACGTACCGGGTCCTGATTACGAGGAAATGGCGCGCCGAGGCTTCGGCGTCAAGACGGGGCGGATCCTCCTTAACCCTCCGTCAACGCGTCTTGAGCCATTTTCTCCATAATTGGCGAGATAAAACATGATTTGGACGTGGTTCGGCGCCCTGTGCGGGCCTGCGAGCTCGGGTTGGGCACTGCTTGCCGCACCGCTTCTCCTCGGCGTCGCTGGCCTACCCTGGCTTTGGCTAAGGGAACGCTGGTCCGGCAGCCCCCTCGATATGAATCGTCTGCGTGAGGTCGAGGCCAGCCTGCGTGAGCGGGACGCGATTTACCGACTCCTCGCGGAACATGCCGGGGACATGATCGTGCGCGCCAAGGCCGACCGGACCCGCGACTATGTGTCACCCGCCTGCCGTTCCCTTCTGGGCTACGATCCCGAGGAGCTGCTGGCGAGGGATTTTGCTGATTATGTGCATCCCGAGGACCGGCGGCGGGTCGAGACGACATATCAGGCATTTACCCGGGCAGCGGGGCGGACAGTCTGCTCGTACAGGCTCCGCCGGCGGGACGGTTCCTATGTCTGGGTCGAATCGACATGGGTCACGCGCCCGTCCGAGACGATGCCGGGCGAGCATGAGGTGATCGCTGTGGTGCGGGACGTCTCCGAGAGGAAAGAGGCAGAGGCCCGGATCTCGTTCCTCGCACGCCATGACGCACTGACAGGTTTGGCAAACCGCGCGCTGTTCCGTGAGCAAGCTGAACAGATCCTGGCGGAGCGGCGGGACGGTGAACTGGCTGCCGTGCTGTGCCTGGACCTCGACACGTTCAAGACGATCAACGACACGCTCGGCCATGCGGCCGGCGACACGTTGCTCGCCGCAATCGCCAGCCGCTTTTCGGATTGCATCCGGGAGGGCGATACATTCGCACGGCTCGGCGGTGATGAATTCGCCATTCTCATGGCCGGTATCGAGACCCCGGAACAGGCCGCGGCGCTGGCGCGGAAGGTGATTGGGGTGGCGTCGGTCCCGATAACGCTTGAGGGCAGGGAGGTGGCTGTCGGCATCAGCGTTGGCATTGCCATCGCCCCGACGGATGGCTCTTTCTACGAGGAATTGGTGCGCCGGGCCGACACCGCACTGTATCGCGCGAAAAGCGATGGGCGGAACACGTTCAGGTTTTTCGAAGAAGGGATGGATGCGCGCCGGTTGCTCCGGCAGCAGCAGGAGCTTGAGCTGCGGACTGCCCTGGCCGAGGGGCGCTTTCAGCTGGTCTATCAACCTCTGGTCTCGCTGCGCCACGGCCACGTGACGGGGTTCGAGGCCCTGCTGCGCTGGAATTCCAGCAATGGTCCGGTCCCGCCGGGTGAATTCATTCCGATCGCTGAGGAAACCGGGATGATCGTGGCGATCGGCGCCTGGGTCCTGGATGAGGCGTGCAGGCATGCGGCTCAGTGGCCGGCCCCCGTAACCATCGCGGTAAATCTTTCGCCTGTGCAACTCAGATCGCCGGGCCTGGTCGCCACCGTCAGGGCGGCTCTGGAGGATAGTGGGCTTGCAGCGGTCAGGCTGGAGTTGGAGATCACCGAATCGGTGTTGCTGGAAGACAACGACGGCGCGATCGCCACACTGTATGCACTGCATGAACTCGGTGTCCGGATTGCAATGGACGATTTCGGCACCGGCTATTCCTCGCTCCGCTATCTACGCAGCTTTCCGTTCGACAAGATCAAGCTGGACCAGTCTTTCGTTGCTGATCTGCTGCGGGAGGAAGGCACCGTCGCGATTGTGCGCGCGGTGGCCGGCCTGGGCCGTAGCCTGGGGATCGTAACGCTGGCGGAAGGCGTGGAAAGCCGCCACCAGCTCGATTGCCTGCGGGCGGAGGGCTATGCGGAAGCGCAAGGCTTCTTCTTCAGCCGCCCCGCCGAATTCGAGGAAGCGACCGCCCTGCTGGGGCGCATCGGCCACCGGCCTGCCGCGCTGGAATACGCGCCGTGACGGCGGCGGGCGTTTGCCATATAGAGGGCAAGCGCGCGCGGGCGTGGCGGAACTGGTAGACGCGCCGGACTCAAAATCCGGTTCTGGTGACAGAGTGTCGGTTCGACTCCGACCGCCCGCACCACTCTGCGCTTGAAGAATCCCGCCGCATTCCGCACCAACCGTCCATGCAGGAGGCGCTACCCCAACCCATTCTGGCCGACCGCCGGCTCTGGATTATGGGCGCCTATGGTTTTTTCAGCGGCCTTCCCCTGCCCCTTTCGGGTTTCACCTTCCGCCTCTGGCTGTCGGAAGGCGGCGTCTCACTCGCCCTGATCGGCCTCACCGCTAACGTCGGCCTGGCGTATTCCCTGAAATTCCTCTGGGCGCCGTTGCTGGACCAAGTGCGTCCGCCCGGCCCTCTTGCCATACTCGGCCGCCGCCGCGGCTGGCTTGGTGCCATTCAGCCCCTGCTCGCCCTGTCAGCGGTTCTGCTCGCGCTGTCAAATCCGGTCGCCGCGCCGCTCGGGTCGGTTACCGCCGCCGCACTCGTGGCCTTCCTCTCCGCCAGCCAGGACATCGTCATCGACGCCTGGCGCATCGAGACCTTCCCTCCCCGCAGCCAGGGCGCCGCCATGGCCGCCTATGTGTGGGGCTATCGCATCGCCCTGCTCGTCTCCGGGGCGGGCGTCATCAAAGCCGCCGACACGCTTGGCTGGCGCGGTGCCCTGCTCGTTGTCGCCGCATTGTTGGCCGTCAGCCCGCTGATCACCCTTCTGGTCCCCGAACCGATCGCCGCGATCCGCCCCACTGCCGCCGCCTTCGCCGCGCGCTTGCGTACCGCCATCATCAAGCCCTTGGGCGAAATCCTTTCCCGTCCCGGCGCCCTGACCATCCTGGGCTTCGTCGCCCTGTTCAAGCTGGGTGAGGCCATGGCCGGGGTCATGACCGCCCCGTTCTACACCTCCCTCGGCTTCGATCGCGCCAGCATCGCCGTGGCCAACGGCCCCTTCTCCCTCGCCGCCACCTTCGCCGGAACCGCCATCGGGGGCTGGCTCGTCGCCCGCCTCGGGGTCGGCCGCGCCCTCCTCTCCACCGGCTGCGTCCAAACGGCTGCAATGGCGATGTACCTGCTCCTCGCCACGTCTGCTGGGGAGCGCCACATCCTGTTTGGGACGGTGGTAACGGAGGCCTTCGCCGAGGGGATGGCCGACGCCGCCTTCATCACCTATCTCTCCGGCCTTTGTTCGCCGGCCTTCACCGCAACCCAGTACGCCCTGTTATCCTCCCTCGCTGCCATCGCGCTACGCACCGTCGGCGGCCTCTCGGGCTTCCTGGCCCGGGCCACCGGCTGGACCTTGTTTTACGCGATCGCCATGTTTGCCGCGCTTCCGGCCATGCTGCTCATGCTGCGTCTGCTGCGCCGGTATCCACCCATCGATCGGGCGGCTGCGCCGGCAGTTTGACGACTGGATCAGCTAACGGCCGGCCAGGGATGAGCCGGCCCCCAGTGTCATCGTCCAGGCTGGTGAGCAATCGTTCCCGGATCAACAGGGGCGGTGACGGGGGTGGTGCCGTGGTGCTCGCGCCTGCAAGCAAACGGGCGATTTGGCGGTCAGCGGCGAAGCTGCCGCAATGCCTTTCCCTTGTGCAGGGCGATGTGATCCGTCTTGTCGCTTTTGATCTCGTACTGTGGATCATTCTCGCTCGCATGATGCGCGTAACCTTTGTAGTTCACATCGCTCGTATGCACCCGCACGATTTGGCCGCTGACCCAGCCAGCTTCGGAATTCCAGGTTACGTGATCGCCGACTTTGAAGGTCTCTGCCATGATCGATGGATTTCTCCCGTTTGGCTCTTTCTTTCGGCACGTTACGGTTGGACGGTCCGGTTTACTGTGCCGCCGAACTCCCGGGCGGCGAACGGCTCCGTGGATTCCCCGTTCAATTCGGCAAGCCACGCCAGCAGCCACGGCTCGGGTTGCCCGAAGCTGAGTCGTCGGACGGCAACGGGCGACGATTTAAGCTGCGGCTGATGGCTGACCGGGTCCCGCGCGTACCACGTGTGCTGATTGGCCGATTGGGAGCCGTGACCATAGTGAAACGGAACGAAGACTTCCCCCGACCGGACTGTATCCACCACCATTGCGACCCCTTCCCACCGGCCGTGCGGGGATGTGATCTCAACCAGGTCACCGAGCCCGATCTCCAGGCGGGCGGCATCGCTGGGGTGAATCTCGACATAGGGCTGGGGCGCCCGTTCATTCAGCGCTGTGGATCGACCAGTCTTGGTACGGGTGTGAAAGTGATAGACCACGCGCCCGGTGATGAGCACGAAGGGATAATCATCAGAGGTCGGGTTTGGCTGTCGCCGCCAGTGTACCGGTCTCAAGAACGCTTTGCCTTTGGGATCGATCCGCTCGTAGTCGCCGCGGGTGTTCTTGTTGCCGGTCAGGAAGTCAACCCCGTAGGCCGTCAAGCGCGCCGAGCCCTGCGAGAAGAACGAACTTCAACTTGGTCGGCCGGTCTAGGACCGCCTCTCGCTGCTAAGGAATCTACACCAGCTTGACGGACGTGACCCATAGCGCGGATTGGGCACCATCAACGAACCTGCATGCCACGCTTATCGGGTTAGCTAGAGCCGTCCTGCTTCGCCTATATCCTGAGTTTCGCAATGGTGGGAATCTACTGGGCGAACCACCATTATTTATTTTAAGTTGTTCACCAAGCACCGCTACTGGAGCATCGTCGAAAACCGCCGCGTCACCGTCCTACGGAATGTGGGTTCCGCCGCCGACAATGTGGGCCGGCATGCTGCCCCAATCTCACTTAATCAGCGCGCAAAGCCTTTGTACTTGTCGCGGTTGCACCTGCAACCAGCCGTGCTTCAGGGGAGTCCCGCCAGGCGCAGACCTTCGGCGTAGTGGGTGCGGTCGCTCTCGGCCAGGATCGGCGACCGCGCCATGGCGCGGTCGACCGTGAAATGCGGCTCCAGCATTAGCAGCCGATCCCGGATCAGGGCGGCTTCCTCGAACCGGTGCAGATGGCCGAGTGCTGCCAGCTGAGTCTTGTAGGAGGACGTAAACCCGGGATTCAGGGCGATGGCTCTGTCGCCGGCCAGGATCGCCGCCTCGTACTCTCGGCGAAACAAATGCGGTACTGCCAGAGCACCCTCGAACAGAAACGCCAGGGGGTGGCCGGAGGTCATGCGGCGTGCCCGTTCGGCGTGCGTCAGGGCTTGATCATGGTTGCCCGCATAGCTGTGCGCGAAGGCGGCCCGGCACCAGGCAAGGGGCAGATTGGGATTGGCCTCGATGGCGCGATCCAGCAGCCGGATCGCCTCATGCGGTTTTCGCTCGATATAGGCCTGCACGTGCCCTGCCAGCGACAATGCGTGCCCGTCATCCGGTGCGAGTGAAATGGCAATATGCGCGAGCTCCCGCGCACGGGCGGTGGTGGCGGCAATATCGGGCGCCCAGCCCTGACCGAGGGCGAACAAGTGCCATTGCGCCAGCCAGGCGATCGCCGTCGGGTTGTTCGGATCCAGGCGAAAGGCTTGCTCCAGCTTGATTCCGGCTGTTTCGAAGCTGGGTCGGTCCATCCGAAAGAGCTGCAGGATGGCGGAGGACATAAGCTCGCGGGCCGAGGCATTCGGGCCGGTCCGGTTGTAGGCACGGCGGCCTTCCCAGAGCAGAAGTTTCGGTTCGAGCTGGGCGGCCGTTTCGGCGGCGATCTCTTCCTGCATCTGAAGCATGTCGCCGCAATCGCGGTCGAACCGTCCGACCCAGATGACCTCGCCAGCGGTTCGCAGATCGAGCAGCCGGACGGTGACACGCCGATTGGAGACGCTTTCCTGCACGGTGCCTTCCAGCAGGCAATCGAGCCCCAACGCGTTGCTGCCGCCCTCGACAAAGGCCTGAAGCGAAACGACCGGAATGCACGAAATCCAGCGGAACGGCGTGAGTGCGAGTACGAGTTCCTCCTCCACGCCGGCCGCCAGAGCCGTTGCGGCAGGTCCGATGCCGGCGCGAAAACGCGCGATCCCGATGCGCAACCGTTCCGCCGTGGGGGAGTGGATCCCCGAGAACGAGACCCCTGCCGCCGGGGACGGCGGAACCAGGCCTTCGGACCGGGCCTGCTCCAGCAGCGCGAAGGTTGCGGCCGAGGGGGCGATCCGGGCGGTTTCCTCGAGCGCTGCCCGGCATTCTTCAAAACAGGCCACCGCCTCGCTGCGCTGCCCCTGATCCAGGCGCGCCTGGATCATGGCCTGCCAGGCACGCTCATTGCCGCGGTCGAGCGTGAGCAGCGCGGCCGCGGCGGCGGTGGCGGAATCGGGGTCCGCCGCTGCCGAGAGCGCCTCTTGCGCCTCGGCGAGTGCGCGATGGGAGAGCCTGCGCTGCTCGGAGCCAATGAAGGCGTCCAGTGCCGGGTCTATGCCGATCAGGTCTTCCAGCAATCGCCCGCTGCTGCCTGTGGAGATGCGGGGCGGGGCGAGCACGACTTCGAGTCCCTCCGTGCGCAAAGCCACCTGAAAGCGATCGGCCTCCAGAAGACCGGAAGCGAGGGGTGCTAGCGCATCTTGCAGTTCATAGAGGGATTGCCGCAGTGATCCCCGAGCCTGCTGGATTTCGCGTCTGCTCCAGAGCAGAGCGATAAGTTGCGTGCGGAGGATCGGACGCGGGGCGGCAAGGGCAAGAACCGCAAGGAGGGCGCGGGTTTTGCGGATTTTGGGGAGGACCGACCGGCCATTCGCATCCTCGGCCTGCATCGGACTGCGCAGCGAAACGCGCAGCAATGGGGGTGGTATGATTGAGGTAGCTGGGGTGCGCGGCAGCCGATTTTCGGCCTCAAGGGCTATGATGGCTAACCTCCGGTTGCTGTTAATTCCGGCATTGAACCGACCTGGGGTTGCCAGCCGATTAACAGCGAGATTGTTTTGTGCTCGTTCCTTCCTGATGGATTGAAAACCAAGGAATATTACAACCCAAGGCCGCAATCGACTGTAACAAATTTCCTTGGGTAGCGTCAATCCGAAACGGTATCCTCCTGGACGTTTCCTGTCGGACTTGAAAGGCTGCTATTCCAGCAGCCGACCGGCGCGGGCAGCAAGGAGGGGTGCCATGGAGGAGGCGGAATGCGTCGTCGTCGGTGCGGGTGTCGTCGGGCTGGCGGTGGCTCGCGCGTTGGCGCTGCGTGGGCGCGAGGTAATCGTGCTGGAAAAGGCGGATGGAATCGGGACCGAAACGTCATCTCGTAACAGCGAGGTAATCCATGCCGGGATTTATTATCCGGCCGGCAGCCTGATGGCGCGGTTCTGCGTGGCCGGGAAGAAGGCGCTTTATCCCTATTGCCAGGAGCATGGAGTGCCGCACCGGAACTGCGGCAAGTTGATCGTCGCGACGAATGCGGAGGAGGACGGCAGGCTCGCAGGCATCCAGGCCCGGGCGGCGGCCAATGGCGTGGATGACATGTGGATCCTTTCTGGGCCCGAAGCGCGCTCCTTGGAACCCAGCCTGCACTGCACGAGCGCGCTGCTGTCGCCTTCGACCGGCATCATCGACAGCCACGCCTTCATGCTGGCGCTGCAGGGCGACGCGGAAAATGCCGGGGCTTCAATCGTATTCTTCAGCCCGGTCGAGGTGGGTCGGGCGACGGACGAGGGGATCGAGATCGAAGTTGGGGGCGGGGAACCCATGACGCTGCGCGGCCGGTTGCTGGTCAACTCGGCTGGGCTGCATGCGCCCGCCCTGGCCCGGCGGATCGCGGGAATGCCGGCGGCGCTGGTGCCGCGGGCATACTACGCGAAAGGAAATTATTTCACGCTGTCAGGGCGGTCTCCCTTCTCTCGCCTGATCTATCCGGTGCCCGTTCCCGGCGGGCTGGGGACGCATCTGACGATCGATCTTGGCGGCCAGACACGGTTTGGACCGGATGTGGAGTGGATCGAGACGATCGACTATTCGGTGGACCCGGCGCGAGGGGAGAAATTCTATGCGGCGGTCCGGCGCTACTGGCCCGAGCTGAAGGATGGAGCGCTACAGCCCGGCTACGCGGGGATTCGCCCCAAGATTGTTCCGCCGGAAAAGGCCTCGCAGGATTTCGTGGTGCAGGGGCGGCAAGCGCACGGGATTCCAGGCTTGGTGAACCTGTTCGGGATCGAATCGCCCGGGTTGACGGCGGCTCTGGCCCTGGCGGACTACGTGGTGGAGGTGGCTCGGGCGGGGTAAGCCTTGGCGCGCGCTTACGGTGAGGCGTGTCTGGGGAGGATCTCCCGCCGGAGCCGCCGGACAAGGTTGCCGCGCCAGGCGAGATCGTTGGTTGCTATATGCTCCTGCACGGCTTGGGACAGGCGCTGGCGGGGCTCATGGCTTTCTGCCTGGTGTGCCGCCGCCAGGGCGGCGAAGGTGGTCATCGCGCGGCCGTTTCGTAGTCCGCGGAGCAGGTATCCCACGATGCGAGGTGTCAGGGTGAGCCAGTTTGCGCCCCAGCGGAGCTCGATGCGGACCCGGTTGCGGACGAAGTAAAACCAGCGTTCGCGGGACCAGGAGACACGGCGTTCCGGGCTGACTTTGTGGTTGACCTGGATGCCCCCGTGATAGCGGATGTGCCAGCCGGCAGCGATTGCGCGCAGGCAGAACTCGTATTCCTCCCAGCAGAAGAACAGGGAGGGGTCGTAGCCGCCGAGCTGGTGCCAGGCGGCACGGCGGATCGCGTGGCCCGCGCCCACGAAAGTTATGGTTTCGAAAACCTCGGCGGCGCGGGGCAGCAGGGAAGCAGGGTAGCCCCAGGATGAGAGGTCGTCGTTGGCCGTGCCGTGGCGGAGGATGCGAAAGCCGAGAGCGGCGAGGTCAGGCTGGTTGTCAAGGGCCTGAACGGCCTGGGCGACCGTGCCAGGCGTTGCGAACTCTGCATCGTTGTCCAGTCCGATGATGATCCTGCCGTGACCGAAGGCGGACGCAGCATTGCGCCCGGCGGGCACGCCGTGATTAGCACCAAGCGTCAGGAGGCTCGCATCGGTTCGACCTCGTATATCCCCGGCGATCCGGTCCAGGGCCGCGCGGCTGGAGCCCTGATCAACCACTGTGATGTGCCGGGAGATGCCGCGCTGGGACAGGGCCGAGGTGATCGCGGCCCGGGTATCTTCGGGGCGGTCCAGCGCGAGGATGACGATGTCGGTGTCATAGTCTCCTGGTGGGGGCGCGGATGCGCCGGCCAGATGGCGGACAGGCATCAGTAGGCGTCCGCGAAGGAGAGCATTCTGACGGTTCGCAGCAGAATGAGCAGGTCGAGGCGGAACGACCAATTGGTGATGTATTCAAGGTCGGCGTCAACGCGGCCGAAGATTTTTTCCTCGGTATCGGTTTCGCCGCGCCAGCCGCGCACCTGCGCCAGGCCAGTCATTCCCGGCTTGACGCGATGGCGCTGGGCATAGCCGGGCACCACCTGTTCGAAGGGACGACCGGCCGCGCAGGTTCCGGGGGCGTGGGGGCGGGGACCGACCAGCGACATTTCTCCGCACAGGACGTTGAACAGCTGGGGGAGTTCGTCGATGGAGAAGCGCCGCAGCCGCGCGCCGGCACGGGTGATGCGCGCATCGTTCTGGGTGGCCTGCGGGCAGATTCCCGGCGGTTGATCGTGCAGATACATGCTGCGGAATTTCCACAGGTAGAACGGACGGCCGTTCAGACCGATCCGCCGTTGCCGGAAAAGGGCCGGGCCAGGGCTGTCGAGGCGAATCCACAGCGCAACGAGCGGGAACAACGACCAGATAAACAACGCTAATATCAGGAGCGAACCAAAAACGTCCAGCGAACGTTTGGCGACAATTCTCCATCCGCAAAGCTTGGCAGCCTTCGGTGGAGGGGGCAGGAACCGTGCCTCAAATCCGTAGCCGTTACTGGCCAGAAGTTCCTGCGCATGGAAGGTTTTTGCCAGGTACATTGCCGCGCTGCTGGTTTTCCTGGCGGCATGGTGGCGCCGATTTCTTCAATCAACGGTTAATTGCAAACGCAATTTTTTTTGTCAGATGAAGACGGCTTTTTTGGACAGGGTGAAATTGATTATCATTCCAGCTACGGCTCCCGCCGCGACGGCAAAGACGGGCTGGGCGCGGCAGAGAGCGAAGGAAGCGATCATAGCGGCGTAGGTGCCGCGGTTCAGCACCAGGCCGAACAGATTGACCAGCATGAATTTTGCCCATTGCCGGTGTGCCGGGCCGGAGCCGTGGCCTCGGAAGGTCCAGTTGCGGTTCAGCGCCCAGTTCATGCTGGCCACGATGCAATAGGAAATCAGGCCGGCGAAATAGAGGTTCATGACCGGGCGGAGCGAATAGACGATGGCAGTGTCGGCCATGAAGCCGATCACGCCGACACTGCCGAATTTCAGGAACTGGGCGAGCAGGGCGGGGTCAGAAAATGCCATGAAGGTACCAACGGAGGTCGCCTGTCTCGGGGTCTTCGCCATCGCCGCTGCGGTATAACCAGAAACGCCTTCCGTCTGTATCCTCAATGCGCCAGTAGTCGCGGATGGAGGAGGTTTCGGCGGGTGAGCGCCACCATTCGCCGTAGATCCGCTCCGGCCCGTCGGCGTGACGGACGCGGAAGCGCTTGTGCCGCCAGGTGAAGGCGACGGGCGGGTGGTCAGGCAGGAGTGCCAGGGATTCAATGGGTTGCGGCGGGGAGAAGAGCCGCACCGGACGGGGCCATGGGGGCCAGTCCTTCCCGGTCGGGGGCGCAAGGGCGGGAATGTGGCGGACGGAGCGCTCCGGGACGTCGCTTTCGACCGGCTCCACCCGATAGACGTGATCGGCACCGAGCCGGTTCTGGAGAATGTCGATGAGGCCGGAGAGCTGGGCCTGCCCCTCCTGAGCGAGCAGGGCGAGCTGGTCCGGCGATGTTCGCTCGGTGAAGGAGGCGATGAGGCGCATGGCCTCGACCCCCAGGCCGGGATCGATGGTGTCGAGGCGTTCGGAAAACAGACGGGCGAGATGGGCGGGGTTGTGGCTGGGAGAGGCGGTGCCGATGCGGATGGCCTGGGCGGTGCCGTCGATGCGCTGGAACAGCAGGTCGAGGCGGCGGGCACCTCGGCCGGCTTTTTCCAGCTTGTCGCAGAGGCGGGCGGTGAGTTGGGCAATGGCGGCGGAGAAGGATTCGGTGGTGAGTAGCGGCTCGATGAAGCCGAGGCGGGTGGCGATGATTTCGGGAGGATGGATGGGCTCGATGGGTTCAGGTTCACGGCCGAGCGCCTGATCGAGGCGGCGGAGGAGAAGGGGGGTGAAGCGGCGGGTAAGGGGGGCGCGGGGAAGGGTGAGGAGCTGGCTTATGCGCTCGATTCCGAGGCGGGAGAGGATTTCGACTGTCTCGGCGTCCAGGCGGAGAGCGGTGACAGGCAGGGGCTTCAGGGCCTGTTTCGTGGCGTTTTCAGGGATGATGGCGAGGGGTTCGGGGGCGTGGCGAGCGATGGCCCATGCGGTGCCGGGGGTGGGAGCGATGGCGGCACGGGCGGCGAAGCCGGCGGTATTGAGACGTTTCAGCAGGTCCTGGAGGAGCTCGGCCTCGCCGCCGAAAAGATGGTCGCAGCCGGTGGTTTCGAGCCAGAGGCCGTCGGGCGGGTCGGGAGCGACGAGGGGGGCATAGCGGAGGGTCCAGGCGGCGAGACGGCTCAGACCGGCCCGATCTGCCTCGGGGGTGGCCGGGGCGATGGCGAGATTTGGGATGAGGGCGCGGGCCTGGGTGAGGGGCATGCCAGGGCGAAGGCCGAGACGGTGAGCCTGAGCGTCCACTGAGGCGAGGACGATCTGCTGCTTTTCGCGGATAGTTGTGACGAGAGGGCTGGCTGAGGGGCTGGCTGGGCGGGAGGGGGCGCTGGCGCGGACGCGATCGGTTGCCCAGGTTGGGAGCCAGACGGAGACGACCCTACGGGATGGGGTTTCTGCCTGGTGGGGCATGACGGAACGTATAGGGAACCTGGGCGGGGGAGTCGAGTCGTTTGGAGTGGGGGATCTGATACGGGGAGGCGGAACAGGATAGTATCGAAACTATGTTTTCGGTTCGTACAAAACCCAGTTTTTGTACCAAAGAGGGGTTAAGGTGGGTGGCGTTTCGTACGAACTCCCGTTTTTGGGGTGCCGATTTCGTACAAACTAATTCTTGTTCGTTAGCCAAAGTGCGGGTTTTTGGAATGGCGGCAAGGCCGTGCTTTGCGCTGACAAGGTAGTTTATAATGGAAGCCGTTAAGCAAATCTTAAAGACCTGTCCGGGCACCGAGTCGTTCCGGAGAAGGTGGCGTCAGTCGTGCTTTGGCCGCATCGGCGAAATCCCGTTTGATGCAGCCGGGAATGAGGCGTTTGCGCTGGCCGCCGACGAGCATTGATGAGCAGCGTCAATCGCGCCAGCGCGTTCGGGATTGGTTGCGTGGATACGCGTTCGGGATTGGTTGCGCGGATATACGTCCGCCTCAACCGACTGAAACGCTATGCGCTGTCGCATAGGCCTGCATGCCGACCAGGCACGGTGCAGGCGATCGGAACAAGCCGTGCACCTCGCTGCGTCGCAGCTTGCGACGGACGACAACCTGACCCTTGGCGTCCACTCCGTGCGCCTGGAACCAGTGCTTGGCGAGATCAAGACCACGAGATCAAGACCAATGGTGATAATGCTCATGGCGGACGGCTCCTCTCATTGTGGCGTTCTCAGATGACCACGTTGTGGCACATCGATGCTGGGAGCGGGGGCCGTCCACCCCATCAAGATTTGTGCAAATGGCCAGTCTGCACGCGTGTGAGCGCCCGAATGGGACTGTTCGTTTCGTCGTCAGTGATGACTCACAACCGCTGTGTGCCGGGGTCCAGCCCCATCATAACGCGACCCGCCGTCTGAAACTGAGAGGCCGACTGACCGGCATGATGTGACATCGCATGTGCGTCCCGCCAGCACCGCGCGAGACGGCCGCGTTCGTAGATTCCACCCGCCCCGCCTGCGGCAAACATCATATCGACCACCTGAACCGCGGCGGCGGCCGCGTGCGAACCTGCGATCCGCGCGAGCACGCGATCGTGCGTGGTTACTTCACGGTTCTCCCCCGCTTCCCAAAGTGCGTGTAGGGCTTCAAACACGAATGCACGTGCCGATCTCAGGATCGCTTCGGCACGCCCCACTTCCATCTGGACGGTGACTTGTTCCCTAAGAGGTTGGGTGGCCCCGATGGGCCTCTTGATTGCGCAATCGCCGTCAGATTATCAATGGTCTATCTGCACAGGCGCGGGCGTCACCGCGTCGACAGAGCGTTCAGCGGGCACGTGAAGATCAGTCACGCGAAAGTCGTCACTCCGCTATCACGCATTCCGGTGACGTCCCATGTATCCAACACCTCGGCCTGCTGTTTCGGGAACAGCATGAGCCGGGTCTCCGGCCACCCGTCTGGTCGCAGGCGCGGTTCACCGTCACGCAACACGCGGCACGCCCCCAGCAGCCAGTTGCTATGGTCGATCCCGCTGGCATACGACCACTGCCGTTGACTCGATAGCCGCCCGAGGTGGTAACCGCGGTGCCGACGGGATTGAGCGTCCCGGCAAGGACGGACGTTTCGTCGCCCCAGATTTCGCGTGAGACCGGCTCTGACAGATATCCCGCCAGGCGGCTATTAGACGGGTCGATGCCCACCAGCCATCCGACCGAGCCATCCGCACGCGAGAAGGTTTCGACGATGCGCGCAAGCTCGGTCGGTGTGAGTTCGGGTCCGCCCATCGACTTGGGCAGCCACAAGGAGAAAGACCCGGCCTCTCGCATGGGCAAAGGTCGGGCGCAAGTCTGCGATCCCGCTCGATTGCGCCTCGCTCCGCGAGGATCCTCGGCACAAGTTCCTCAGCGGCCTTTAGAAAATCCCCCGGGGCCATGTTTGCCCAGGACATGGATCCCATTCGCCTTCGCTTGGCCGGAACATTAACCACGCTGGAAGTTCATTGGGAAATCGGCGCAGGCAAGTGAGGCGCCGCCGTCCATCGCCAGGATTTTGTCCTGTTATGAATCCCGCCTGTTCAGAGCACAGCAAGGCCACTGCATCGCCAACATCCGCCGGCGTCGTAAGACGGCGCATCGGCACGGAGCCATCTTTCGCCCAGCCGCGCAGCATCTCCAGCACAGCGGATGGCAGGGTCGAGAACACGCTATCTTCGGCGGCTCCGGGGCTCACGGCGTTGACCGTGATACCGCGTCCGGCAAACTCCCAGGCGAGATATCGCAAGAGAGATTCCATCGCCGCCTTCGCTGGTCCCATAGCGGCCCACGACCGCCAGCTTCCAGTCCAGCCATCCGGCATAGGTTACGACCACGATGCGCCCGCCTCGCTCTACCATCATGCCAGCTGCCTCACGGGCAGCCAGCAGCAGCGCTGTGGCTTGGCTGTCTATAGCGCTGCGCCAATGCTCCGCAGTGAGATCGAGCACCGGCTGATAGAAATGCTGTACATCCGGCCGTGCGTTGGCTACGAACACCCCCAAAGGGCCGATTGCCGTCTGTGCTTCTGCGAACATGCGGCCGATATCCTCGGCTTTCGTTACATCCGCCTGGATTAGCACAGCGCGCGCCACGCTGCTCAACCAAGCGCGCCGTCTGTTCCGCATCGTCCTTCTGCTTGAGGTAATGCACCGATCCGCGCGACCCCGCATTCGGCCAGCTTGATCGCGATCCCTCGGCCGATCCCGCGTGAACTGCCGGTTATCAGTGCGCTAGGAATGGTGAGTTGGACTGTCACTCAGCAGGCCCTCCCTCAAGGGCATCTATATTCCTGATGACACTACGCTCTTTTGACTCATCTACGCTAGACCAAGTTCACGACTAAAGCCGATCAAAGCCGCGGCGAAAGCGTCAACAGACCTGGTTACCCGTAGATATTTTGAAAATCAGGAATTCCGGAGCGTCGATTGACGCCGACAACTGATTGGTCTGGCTGACGCGAGACCAACTTCGTGCTTAAATAATACCTGCGAAATGCAGAACTACCATTATCTGGCCCGCCGTGCCGAGCATGTAGCCACGATTAAGCTCGACCTCATACGGAGCCGCACCAGCTTCGAGCGTTGCTGGCGCTTCTGCATTTTCTGCCGACCAAACCAGCCGTAGGGCGCGCGGCGCATAGCAACCGATCCCTCGACTTCTACTTTCCCGCCAGCTTTTGCCTTCGCCATCGCTCTGCGCCTATTCTGTGCCATCATGCCGCGCCCGACCTTGGCCGAGGTATTCACCGAGGCATTCACCGCGCGCCCGTTCCCGGCGGTATTCTGCACCGGGTGCGGCGCCGAGTGGGCCGACCTCTACCCCGCAGCTACGGAGCCGACGCATGACCGAACGCACCCGGCGGTTCCGGCAACTCCCTCTCGTTTTCAGCCCCGAAGACGATGCGGGGCAGGTGCTACCGCGCCGCTGGCGAGGCTGGCCGACGAAGGTCACCGAGACTCCGAAGGAGCCGCCGCCATCCGGTGCCCGCCACGGCAAGCGGAGGGCAGCGAAGCCACACCGCAAAATCACGCCTGCCTTGATCGTTATGGCCGTCACGACCGCCATCATGGGTGGCACGCGACATGGTTCTGCCCAGCGAGTCGCTTCATCCGCCGATTCCGCCACCTCTTTCAGTGGTGAATATTATGATGGTCAGGATAAATTCGGATTCAATCTAGATGCCGCCAGGGGCACCGCAACCGCAACGGTCTCCAATAGTCCGAATTACAAAGTTGGTCAGGTGATGCTTAGAATTACGATGACCGGCCCGCGAGAGTTCGTGGGAGAGCAGCTATTTACCGACGGCAAGTTTCATCAGATAGCTGGTTCATTTATTGATAACGGAACCATTCATATGATGAGCCGAGAGAGTGGCACCACGGCTCCATTTCAGTGGATTACGTTTCCGGTAAGAGCATTAAAGAGCCTGCTAGCGGATGCGCGCATATGCTCACTAAACTCAGATGTCCGAAGCGATGCGGAAGGCGACCGAATAATAGCTACGTGCACACGGCTCATCGATGCCGTCAAAGCCAAGTTCGGGAACGTCCCCGCTGACTTTGCCGAATCATTCTACGTTCGTGGTAACCTACGCTTCACGTGGACCACTCATCGCGACCTCGCGTCCGCGCTTGCCGACCTTACGGAGGCGATCCGCTTGCGCCCCGATTTCGCTTTGGCTGTAGAAATGAGGGGATTGGTCTACACTGCAGCCGGCCAGCCGCAAGCGGCGGTCAATGATTTTGATCGCGCTATCTATCTCGGCGAGAGATTGCCTGGCACTGACGCCACGCGCGACATGATCCAAAGCTCGGCACTTTACGGTCGTGCAGTTGCTTTTGCGAAGATGGGAGATAGGGAAAAGGCAATTCGGGATTACGAAAACTGTAAGGACAGATTTCCGGAGTGGGTTAAGGCTTTTGACAGTAGCATGGACCCTGCACTATCTGCGGCGCTTTTGAATGTCGGCCCGCCCGCAGATGGAAATCAACGAACTTCGCCCGCAGCTGATCAAACTTTTATCTGCAATAACGGGGATTCGCGTGACCTTACGATCGTAACCGTGAGTCCGCGACTTCGGATGATGAGGTTTGAAGTGAACACCAGCGCGATTAACAGTCGCTGCACTTTGGAATTCCGAGACGGTCGTTTTGGAAATACTGTGGTTAGTAGTATTGGCCCTGGACTAGGTTGTGCTGGATTAGCCGAATTGAATGGCGACATGCAGCAGAAAGTGACGATTACGCGCGCTGAGCCGCCAGCAAGCGCAATCAGGAACGGCATTGTGGGCCTAAAAATCAACCTCAATTTGGAAACCGGCATCCTTCGCAGCACGGCAGGGACCGTCACCGCCTGCCATCGCGCGCATGGATAAGGCTTGCTGGAAATGACGCCGCGCTCAAAAGCCCGCGCTGTTCCCGCCTATGGCGTCATCTTGTTTGCCCGCTTTACACCACCAGAAGCCATACCAAATAAGCTCATGAGTGACTTCATCTCCGTTGAAAACGGCGATCCCGTGCTCGAAGATATCTTGAATGCCACGGCTCGCTCTGCTTTCGGTAGTTTTTGCAGTTCTTCCATCACGTGAACACAACTAGCTTAATCACCTCGAGCAATCGCCGCATTTATAGTTACAGCGACTTCTAATGCTTGTGGGTGTTTGCTAGCAACTGTGTCTAGGTCGAGGGACTGCGATATTGCCAAGTGCGCGTTATGGGCTCCTCTGTGAGGAGTATGTTTTGGGTGTCCGTCCGGATGGTCGGCTGGAATAGAACCAGTCCCAGTATTTGCTGTCGGCATTGAACCTCTCCCAAGTTTGAGCGATTTACATAATACTTATGCTATCATGGTCGTGAGAAACTAACAAAGGCTGAATATTCATGGTTAATTCTCGGTTCCCGTGGTGCGAGCACCAGCGGGAAAAAGTCCCCCCGCCGTGTTTCACAATGCAAGATTTCAGGACCACCTTTCCCGATGGGCGGAATCAATAGCCTGGCTGGTGCGGAAGTCCGGTGCGAATGTCCAAACGGCTCGTCCTGATAGTGCCACAGGTGCAGACGAAAACCAGGGGGCGCTCAGACGCGGCGCCTTCCCGCTTGCGCGGGAATGACGGTGGGTGTGGCTCTTCGGGGTTGGTATAACTCCCGCGTCAGAGCATCAAGGCAGCAACAACATCCGCAGCCGTCGCTCCTCCAGCGCGTCGAGCACACTGTCCACGGCCATCTGAGGCAAGATCCGCAACAGACCGCGCCGGCGTTGCCGCAGCACGTTCGGACGCGCCTTCTCGCCCGCCAGCTCGCGCACCAGCAAATCAACATCGGCAAATCCGTCAATCAGCCCGAGACCCTGCGCCTGATCGCCCAGCATGAAGCTGCCGTCAAAAATAGCGGAATCCTCGCCTGTCAGCCGGCTCCCCCGCCGCTCGCGTACCCATCCCTTGAACCGCGCGTGCAGGTCGTCGAGCAAACGCTGCGTAAACGCAACATCATCGGCTTGTTCAGGAAGGAACGGATCAAGCCGCGCCTTGTTCTCTCCCGCCGTGTAGAGCCGGCGCTCCACGCCGATCCGCGCAAGCAGTTCAGGGAAACCGAAGCCGCCGCCGCGAACGCCGATCGATCCGACGATGCTCATCGGGTTCGCGTGAATCCAGTCCGCGGCGCAGGCGATCCAATAGCCGCCGGAAGCACCCACATCGCCGATCACCGCGTGCACCTCGACCTTGGCCTTCGCCGCCCCGCGCCGGATGGCCGCCGCGATCAGATCGGACTGGACCGGAGAGCCTCCGGGACTATCGATATGCAGGATCACCGGCCGGCCGCGAGCGGTGGAAAACGCGCGCTCGATCAATGGGCCGACTCCGCCCAGATTGAGCAGCCCCGGGCGCGCTGCGATCAGGCCGTGCAGTTCCACGACATTGACGCGCTTCTTGCGCCAGAACAGCACGCCGGCCATCAGGCGGCCGCCCGTGCGGCTTCCTGGCCCGACAGCCAGGCGCCTGCCAGAGTGCCGGCATATGGTGTGTTGCACGCTTCGCCAGCCAGGATCAGCCGTCCATCTGCCAGTGGCCGGCCGAGGCGGGCCCGGGCGGCTGCGCAGCCTGGCCGTGCGTAGGCATATGCGCCACGAATCCACGGATCGGCATCCCAGCGCGTGACCAGCCTGGCGCCGCCGGCGAACAGCCGGTCAACCCGCGCGCCGAATATATTTCGGAGCCGCTCCAGCGCGAAGTCGACCGCCGCTTCCTTTCCAGCGCGTGCCAGTTGCCAAGCATGTGCACCGCCTATCCAGCCCTGCACATAATCGCGGCCATAGGGCCAGCACTGAAACGGCATAAACGGATCCCCGCTCCGCTCAACGCGGTAATCGACGAAGCAGTGCCGGGGGAGATCAAGCCGGTCGGGTCCGTTGGCCCGCAGCACGACTTTCATTGCCAGGCCCATCGGCAAGGCGTGCAGACATTCTTCTGCTTCCACCGGCAGCGGCGGATCGAAGGTAATCGCGCCTGCCGACAGAACACCAGTTGAAGCTGTAACGATACACGATTCGGCACGCAGGGTTCCTGCAGCAGTATCCACCGAAACCGCCCGGCCCCATTGCACCCGGTGCGCCGGGGTCCGGAACCGGATGTCAAGCCCATCCGCCAGGCGCGTCACGAATGCTCCGATCCCGCCCTCCGGCACCAGATTGCTGCCGGTCAGGGCGTTGGTCTGCCAGTCCCGCAGGCTCATGGCATCGGCGTCGGCTGCACAGACCACCGGTCCCTCGAATGCTTCGACGGTCAATGCCCAGGGATCCTTGGGAATCCTTCGGGCGACCGCAGAAAGCGGTGGGTCCGCCATACCAGGCTTCAGGAGCGCAGCCGCCGCCCCCTCGAACCGGTCCCACGCACCATCGTACTCTGCCTGTTCCTCGGCCCGTAGCAGCCGATTGCCGATGAAGGTGCGCTCGCTGCGCAGCTCATCGGAGCGCAGCAGACGTTCACCGCGAGACTGCGCAATCGTAACCAGCGGGTTGTGCTCAGCGGAGTGCAGCCAGACCGCGCCCATATCGAACCACACGCCGCCGAGCTCTGCGGGGTAACCGGTCCACGCCCGCCCTCCGGCGCGGTCCGAGGCTTCCAGCACGACAGCACGGCGGCCGGCCTGCTTGAGGGCCGTCGCGGCCCCTAAGCCGGCCGCCCCCGCGCCGATGACCACGGCGTCATAATCATGCATCCTTATCCCGTGCCAGGAACGGGATCATTTGGCCAGAGCAGGGAATGGAGCTCGGAGCGGCGGGCGGTGAGATCGGCGAGGGTGTAGCGGTCCAGCACAGCGAGGAAGGCTGCGCGCGCTTCCTGCAGCGCGTGCTTCAATCCGCAAGCAGGAATGATCGGGCAAGCCCCGCAAACAGGTTCAAGGCACGGCACGAGTGCCATGTCCGGCTCGGTTCGCCGGACGACCTCCCCCAGCCCTATCGCCTCGGCGGGGCGGCCCAGCGTCAGCCCCCCGCCCTTTCCGCGCGTGGTTTTGATAAGGCCGGCGCCGCTGAGCTCGTGCGCAACCTTGGTCAGGTGGTTCCTGGCGATCCCGTAAGTCGCCGCAACCTGGGCTATTGTGGACCGGCTTGGCCGGTCGGTTGCGGCCAGATAAATCAGCAGCCGCAGGGCGTAGTCGGTGTAGAGGGTGAGGCGCACACTAGAACATGTACTTCTGATCTTGCTTTTGCACCAGTGGCCGATAACATGCCTCCCACGTCCATCTTATGCGAGCGCCGCTTCATGCCGGACCCGACGTCTGAGATCTCCGAAACGTCCATCAGCCGCCTGGTCCGAGAATTTTACGGCCGCGTCCGCCGGGATTCGGTGCTCGGGCCAGTGTTCTCCCGTGCGATCGGGGAGACTGAACCGGCGTGGGAGGCGCATTTCGCTCGCCTGACCGCTTTCTGGTTGTCGGTGATGATGCGCACCGGGTCGTATCATGGCGATCCCTTCTCGGCGCATCTGCGCCTGCCGGACATCGCCCCGCCGATGTTCGACCGCTGGCTGGCGCTGTTTCACGCCACCTGCTCTGACCTGTTCACGCCGGAAGCGGCCGCTGCCTTCGGAGAGAAGGCCGAACGGATCGCGCGGAGCCTTCGTATGGGGCTGTTCGAGCGGCTGCCTGCCCGGCGGGCCGTTGCGGCGTGAGTGAAGTTTCGGCGGAGGACGGGCTTCGCGTGCTGATGGACCGGATCTGGCCGCGCGGGCTGTGAGACGGCGGGGTTTGATCTGGGGCTGGAAGATGGGGTCGCGATCCGCGACGCTATGACGCTGGAAACCATCTCTCCAGTGAGCGATGATCCGATCCTCAGTCTGCTCGTTATCGCTGCCTGATGCCGCCGGCCGAGCATGCCGGAGCCCGCGATGGAGACCACCCTGCTACTCCACGGCGGGGGATACGGATCATGAAATTCAGCAACTTCCTCTTTCCCGAAAGCCGCGACCCTGCCCGGGACGGCCAGATCATCCAGGAGACCCTTGCCGAAGCACGCCTGACTGACCGCCTGGGATTCGACGCGATCTGGCTGGCCGAGCACCATTTCGACGGCATCTGCGCCTATGTCGATCCGGTCAGCTTTGCCGCCGCCCTCGCCCCCGGCATCCAACACGCCCGGATCGGCTTCGCGGTGGCCCAGGTGTCGCTTCACCACCCCGTCCGCTTTGCCGAGCAGATGGCCCTGCTCGATAATTTAATGAAAGGACGGCTGATAATCGGCCTTGGACGGGGTACCGCGTACAACGTCTATGACTACCTGGGGTACGGAATTGGTCCGGATGAAGCACAGGCCCGCCTCGAAGAGGCCGAGGAAATTCTCACCAAAGCCTGGACCGGCGAGCCGCTCACCCATCGCGGCCGGTTCTGGGACATCACCATCCCCATGCTTCGTCCCCGGCCGTTCTCCCGGCGCCCACCGATCCTGCTTGCCGCCTCGGGCGAGGCCTCCATGCTGGAGTTCGCGCGCCAGGGCCGGCCGTTCATGATGAACGTCCAGTCCTGCGAGGTTACGGCCCGTCGCATCGACGCCTATCGCCGCACCCTTCGCGAGGCCGGTTACGACCAGGCCTATGTCGCCGGCTGCCTCGCTCAGACCTGGGTCTGGCGCAACGTCTTCGTCGCCGAGACCGATGACGAGGCCCAGCGCATCGCCGTCCCCGCCTTCCAGGCGATGCAGGAGCAACGCAGGGCGACGCGCGACCGCGTCTATGCCGAAACGGGTCAGCGATTGCACCAGGCCGCTTCTGCCCCGCCGGCTCACACCCAGATCGAGCATGCCCTGATCTGCGGCTCCCCCACGACTGTGGCCGAGGCGCTGGCCAAAGTGCGGGATCTCGGGGTCGGCGGGATCATCATGCAGTTCCGCCTTGGGCCGATGCCGCACGATACTGCTGTGGGAAGCCTGACCCTTTTCGCTGAACAGGTCCGCCCGGCCCTGCAGGAAGCATGATCCCAAGGGATATTTACGTCATCGGTGCTTCAGGGCGTTCCGGCCTGACTCTCTGTGCCAGCCTCCGCGCCGACGGCATTCCGTTTGTCCCGGTCATTCGCGATCCTGCCCGCTGGCCCGGCCCCGAACCCGCCCGCGTCGCGGAACTGGCCCGGGGAGAAGCGCTGCGAGCGGCCCTCGCCGGCGCAACCCGGATCGCCTCCTGTGCCCACGCCCGGTACGCCCCGGCCATACTTTCAGCCGCCCCCGAAATTGCCCGCTTCATCTTCCTCGGCAGCACCCGCAAATTCACCAAATGGCCCGACGACCACGGAATGGGCGTCATTGCGGGCGAAACCGCCTTCCTCGCCTCGAGGCGATCCGGCGTCATACTGCACCCCACCATGATCTACGGCGCCCAGGGCGAGGATAACGTCCAGCGCCTCGCCGCCTTGATCCGGCGCCTGCCGTTCATCCCCCTTCCCGGCGGAGGCCGCTCGCTGGTCCAGCCGATCTACCAGGATGACGTCACGCGCTGCATCCGCGCCGCCCTGGCGCGCGACTGGACCGGCCCAGAGAGCATCGTCATCGCTGGACCGGAACCCATCGCCTACGCGGACTTCGTTCGCGCGATCGCGCAAGCCATTGGTATTCGGCGTCCGGTCATCGGGGTACCCGCCCCTGTCGTAATGGCCCTCGCGCGCCTCGCCCCGCTGATCCCCGGCCTGCCTCGCGTCGATCGGCCTGAGCTACGGCGTCTGCTGGAGGATAAGGCGTTCGATATCGGCCCCATGCGCCGGGAGCTCGGGATCGAGCCGATTCCGCTTGCGGACGGGCTAAGCCTGCCCGCCCAATTGCTCGGACGGCCGCGGTTGTGAGGCGTCAATCACGTTCAGCAAGTCCGCTAGTAAGCTGCGTCAGGCCGCCTTGGGACAACCCACTTCCGACAACCCGATGCACACGAGACGCCGTCTGGCGAAGCCACATCGGCACAGGAAAGGCAACAATGCCGAACGTCCTTCGCGTTGCCGGGTTCCGTTTCTATTTCTATAGCCACGAGCCGCACGAGCCGCCGCACGTTCACGTTGACCGCAGTGGCGCGTCGGCCAAGGTTTGGCTCGACGAAGTGGATTTGGCGAGTAACGCCGGGTCCTCAGCCAAGGAACTCGGCGATGTGCTACGGCTGGTCAAGGCACATCAAACGCGGCTTCTGGAGGCATGGCATGACTTCTTCGGCACACGTGGAGACCACTGATATCAGGGTGCGGACGGTCTCGGTCACCGATGACGAACTATCCGTTGCCCTGATGGATGGCCGGAACATTTCCGTGCCACTTACGTGGTATCCACGGTTGGCGAGAGCGACAGCCGCACAGCGGTCCCGCTGGGAGATCGCTAGCGGTGGGTACGGCATCCATTGGCCCGACATCGACGAGGACCTGAGGACCGAAGGCTTGTTGCGTGGCGCCCGCGCACCCCGAGGCTCCGAGAACTGGCGATCAAGTCCATGATATCCTCTTTCGGGCGCATTCGACCGGTCGCATGAAAGCGTGAGTAGCGGGGCGGCCGTCCTTCGTCGCGATGTCGATACTCAGACACGAAAGTAACGTATCAACCTCTCTGAAAGTCACTACCGGCACCCCAATCGGTGTGGCACCACACATGCCTCAAAGCCGCGTCACCCCGGACGCGCTGCCCTGCATGAAACCGGGCTTGCGCGAACCATCGCCGGCAAGCACGTTGCCGGGCAGGAGGTTCCCGCATGCCCATCATCAACCGGATCGCTGAATTCCACGACGAAATGACCGCATGGCGCCGGGACCTGCACGCCCATCCCGAACTGTCGCTCCAGGAGCACCGCACAAGTGAGACCGTCCAGAAAAAGCTGCGCGAATTCGGTGTGGACGAGGTAATCACCGGCCTCGCCAGGACCGGCGTTGTCGGCGTCATCCGCGGCCAAGGAACCAGCACCCGCGCGATTGGCCTGCGGGCCGATATGGACGCCCTGCCGATCCCCGAAGCCAGCGGCAAGCCCCATGCCTCGCAAAACCCCGGAATCATGCATGCCTGCGGCCATGACGGGCACACCACCATGCTGCTTGGGGCCGCCAAATATCTGGCCGAGACACGCAACTTCGATGGCACCGTCTATCTGGTCTTCCAGCCCGCCGAGGAAAACCTCGGCGGCGGCCGGATCATGGTTGAAGAAGGCCTGTTCCAGCGCTTCCCCATGGACCTGGTCTTCGGCCTGCACAACTGGCCCAAGCTGCCGGCAGGTCAGTTCCTCTGGGGCACGGGTCCCGTCATGGCCGCGGTCGGCAGCATTGACATCATCATCACCGGCAAGGGCGCCCACGCTGCCCATCCGGATGCCGGTATCGACCCGATCGTGGTGGCGAGCGCAATCGTCTCGGCCCTCCAGACCATCGTCTCCCGCAGTATCGAGCCGACCGCCGCCGGTGTGATCACTATCGCTCAGATCAACGCCGGCCACGTTTCCAACGTGATCTCTGAAACCGCGCGAATGCGCGGCACCGCGCGCTGGTTCGCCCCCGAAATCGGCGACAAGCTGGAAGCCGGAATCCGCCGCCTCGCCACCGGCATCGCCACAAGTTTCGGGGCAACCGCCGAGGTCTCCTTCACCCGCGAATATCCTGCCACCGTCAACGAACCCGAAGCCACGGCGCTCGCGGTCAGGGCGGCCCAGGCGATCGCGGGCGAGGTCCGGGTGTCCCAGATGAAGCACCCCACCATGGGCGGCGAGGACTTCGCCTACATGCTCCAGGAAAAGCAGGGCGCCTATCTGATGTTAGGCGCGGGACGCAGCCCCGACGATCCGCAGCTGCACCATCCGAAATACGACTTCAACGACGAGATCCTGCCTGTCGGGGCTTCCTGGTGGAGCACACTGGCGGAACAGCTGATGCCGCGAAGGGCGTGAGCCGCTTTTATGCCGGCGGGCCGCTGGTGCTGAGTTCTCGTTCGCGTGCGCCCCACCAACCCGCGAGCGATATCAGCCGGCGATGGCGTTGGATAAAGTTCCACGCTTTCGCCGGTGGCATTACCTCCGGCCAGGCCCACCGACCGGGCGCCAAGCGCGGCCCTCGTCGCTGAGCAGGCGGAAGGCCGCCTCTGGTCCGTCTTCGCCCGAGGCGTAGTTGGGAAATTGCGGCGGTGTCTTGCCTGTCCAGGCATCGAGCACGGGCTGCACGATCTGCCAGGTTTCCTCGACCATATCGGCGCGGTTGAACAGCGTCTGGTCGCCGATCATCACGTCGTAGATCAGAGTCTCGTACCCGACATTCGGTTCCTTGGGGAACCAGTCGCTATAGCGGAAATCCATCCGCACGGCGGCGAGGTCCACGACCGGCCCGGGCCGCTTCACCTCGAACTGCATGGAAATCCCCTCGTCCGGCTGGATCAGGATCACCAGCCAGTTGGGCGGCAGCTCAGCCACGTTCGTATCTTCGAACGCGGCATATGGCGCGGATTTGAACCGGATCGCCACCTCGGTGTAGCGGTTCGACATGCGTTTGCCCGTCCGCAGATAGAAGGGCACCCCGGCCCAGCGCCAGTTGTCGATGCAAAGCCGCATCGCCACGAACGTCTCAGTGCCCGAGTTCGGATCAACGTCCGGCTCCTGGCGGTATCCCTGCACCTGCTCCCCGAGGACCTTGCCGGGACCGTACTGGCCGCGCACCGCGTCCTGCGGGCGGACATTACGCATGCAGGCGAACAGGTCGGCCTTCCGGCTGCGGATCGACCCTGCATCGAACCCGACCGGCGGCTCCATCGCGATCATCGCCAGGATCTGGAAGACATGGTTGGGCACCATGTCCCTCAGCGCGCCGGTGCGTTCGTAGAACCGGCCACGGTGCTCCACCCCGAGCGTCTCCGCGACCGTTATCTGCACATGATCGATGCGGTCACGGTTCCAGATCGGCTCGAAGAAGCCGTTGGCGAAGCGAAACGCCATGATGTTCTGGACCGTCTCCTTCCCCAGGAAGTGGTCGATCCGGTAAATCTGCTCTTCCTGCAGCACCCGCCGGATCTGGCCGTTCAGGTCCTTTGCCGACTGAAGATCGTGGCCGAACGGCTTTTCGATCACCACTCGCCGCCAGTGCTGAGCATCGCCAGCATGGGCCTCGTCATGCGCCAGTCCGGCGCGACCCAGCTGCTGGACTATCGGTCCGAAGAATTGGTCGGCCACGGCCAGATAGAACAGGCAGTTCCCTTCCGTGCCTTTCTGCTGCGCAATGTCGTCCAGATGCGATTTAAGTTTCTGGTAGAGCCCAGGGTCGTTCAGATCGCCCCGCAGATAGGACATCGCATCCGTCAGCCGCTTCCACGCCACCGGGTCGATTGCGTCGATGCGGCTTTCGCTCGCGGCATTCCCCACGAAGCTCTGCAGCATCTGATGCAGGCTATCTGCCCAGCGTGCGGCGTCGGTATCGGCCATATCGACGCCGACGATGGCGAATTTCTCTGGGATCAGCCCCGTGTGGCACAGGTTGTACAGCGCGGGGATCAGCAATCGTTTGGTCAGGTCGCCGCCCGCCCCGAAAATCACCATTGCGCACGGGCCTGGCGGTTTGGCCTGCCGGCGGGGTGGGGCTTGAATGACTGCGGCCTTGCTCGCGGGATCGTCCATGGTCGTGATGATAGCGCAGAACCCACCCGCCGCCATCCGGCTGGCGCCTGCAGCATCGCCATCTCGCCGCTACGACGCACCGCAAGATTGATTTGATCGCGCCGCCGGCCTAGCTGGTGCCGCATGTCTGGGTTGATGGGCGATATTTTCGCGCCACCTGGCGGGTGGCGAGTGCGCATCCGCGATCTCTCAGGCGGATCACAGGACAACGTGGTGGAAGAGGTCGGCGGCTTCCCGACGCTCATGCAGGCCAATGCCTTTGCCCGGCGCTACGTGCGCGATTCGGTCGAACGGTGCCGGGCCGCGGGAATGCGGCCCAAGGACGTCCTGGAAGCCTGGTTCGCCTATGGCGAGGATGCAGAGGTGGTGAACAGCAAGGACGAGGGCTGGCGCAGCGCCAACGAGTTAGGCGACTTCGTCGATCGCCCGGCAAGCGACGAGGAACGGGACTGGCGATCGATCGACCCGCGGCGCATCGGTGAAGACGACGAGGACGAGACGGCTTCCGGGCTCGAGGAATGACCCCGCTCTTCCGGTTCGCGACCAGCCCGACCGGATTGCTGCATGTGGGAAGCGGCCGCACCGCACTGGCCAACTACCTGTTCGCGCGGCGTTGCCGCGGGCGGTTTCTGCTTCGCCTCGACGACACGGACGCCGAGCGCTGCCGCCCGGAATTCGCCGAGGCAATAGAGCATGACCTGGGGTGGATGGGAATCGAGTGGGATGTTTTCATCCGGCAGTCGGACCGGATGGACCTGTACACCTCCGCAGCCTGGCGGCTGAAAGCCTCCGGGCGTCTCTATCCTTGCTTCGAAAGATCCTTGCTTCGAAAGCGAGGAGGAACTGCGGGGAAGCGTGAGTTCCGGATCAAGCGGCAACAGCCCCCGATCTATGACCGGGCGATGCTGGAGATGACTGCGAAGCAGCGAAGGGCCGCTGAGGCCGCTGGCAAGCGCTCCTACTGGCGCGTTCTGTTCTCGGACCGGGAGATAGCATGGGACGATCTGATCGACGGTCCGCGGCGGGTGAGGCTCACAAGCCTTTCGGACCCGGTGGTGATCCGCTCGGACGGCACGCCGCTCGACACGTTCACCTCCGTGGTGGACGATCTCGAAATCGGTGTGACCCACGTGATCCGCCCCGAAGACCGCGTGACCGCTACCGGGGTCCATATCGATCTGGCCGAAACGTTGGGCGTGGGGAGCGGCCGGGTCGCATTCGGACACCTCCCGCTGCTGGTCGGCGCCGCTGGTGAGAAACTGTCGAAGCGGATCGAAACCTTCACCTTGCGCAGCCTGCGGAATGACGGGATCGAGGCGTCGGCGCTTATGGCGCATCTCGCCCTGCCGGAGGGCGCCGACGATCCGGTGCCGGCCGGCATGGACGAGATGGTGGCGCAGTTCGACCTGCGGCGGTTCTCGCATTCCGCCCCCCCGGTTCGACCCGGTGCAGCTGCTCGCCCTGAACCGCCGCGTGCTGAAGGGATTGCCGCTCGCGGCGGTCGCCGACCGCCTGCCCGCCGGTGCCACGGAGCGGTTCTGGCTCGCGATTCGTGGCAACATCGACCTGCTGAGCGAAGCTTGCGGGTGGTGGGATGTTGTGGCCGGAAGCATTGTGCCGCCGGTCATCGAAGACGGGCAGGGATTCCTGCACGAGGCGTCGGACCTGCTGCCGCCCGAACCCTGGGACGAATTGGTTTGGAACGTCTGGACCAGCGAGCTGCGTGAGAAGACGGGGCGCAATGGGGGCGCCCTGTGCCTGCCGCTGCGGCTGGCGCTGCCGGGTGAGGAGCATGGCCCGGAGCTGCGGGAACTTCTGCCTTTGATGGGCCGGGCCCGGGCGGCGAACAGATTACGGGAGGCCGGAGGCTAGTGCCCTGAGTCGCTCATATGGCCGCGTATAGCCGCTTCAGCTTGATGCGGGCATCGGCAGTGGTGAAGCGTCAGTCCGCCCTGGTGTGGTTCTTGTTGCGATCTTCTCGCCAGGCGGCGACTTCCTCGATCACCGCCTGCTTGTCCGGGGATCCGCCGATCGCGGCACTGAGCCGACAGGACACTGAGTTCTGACTCGGCCATGTCCAGCCAACTGCCGTGCCTGGGCGTGTAATGGCACACGAACCGCTCGACGGGACGGCGCGCCTCGGCTGGCGGGAAAGATTGGCGCGATCAACCTTGCTCGTGGGCGCCTGCCTGCCCGCTCTGATGAAAAGAAACACGATCCGCCCGCCCGGCCCCAGCACCGTCTGACCTGGCGGATCGGGGGTCGAACCAATCCATTGTCTCTCCGCTATCGGAAAAGATCACAATGCTCGATACCAGATGCCAACTTCCCACTAGTTGCCTGTCCGTCACAAGCTGCGCCGCGGCGAAGTGTCAAAAATCGAAGCCACGAATGAAACCAGCCTTTGGTCTTCGCAGTTCTCATTTCACTGCAACACGCTGGGATCACCGGACTCCAGGCCGAGTATCATACGGCCGGCTATTTCGAACTGTATGGGGGCCGATCGGCGATGCTGAGTGACTGTATGAATGTCCCGAAGGGCACGTTCCAGAGGACAAGCGGAATAGACCGCCGATCCACCACCCGAAAGATGCATCAGATCGACTGCATATGCCGCGCTCCGCGTCGCATGAACAGAGGCGAGCAGCAGGTCACGCCTTAGCGTATTCGGCAACTCCACATTTGACTCGGCTAACTCAGTTATGCTGTCCGCGGTCGCGTAGAGCCAGGATTGCGCCGAGCGGACTGCCGCTTCCGCCTTTGCGACGTCAGCCTGTAGTACCGGCTGATTGCGCAACGTACTGGTGCGTCCGACTGGCGTTTTCGCAGTGGAAATGCCTATGACAGCATCGATGGCCCTGCGCGCGATTCCAAGCGCCACAGCAGCGATCGGTGTGCCGATGGCTCCGCTCAGCGGAAGTCGATAGAGAGGCCCTTGATGGTACTGGCTGCGCCGATCCCCGGCGCTGCTGATCCGAAACGTCATGCTGGTGGGCACGAAGACGTCCGTTACCTCGATATCATTGCTGCCGGTGGCGCGCAGCCCGCCGGTATGCCACGTATCATGGACGATGCTGATATCGGCAGGGACGAGGCAGAAAATTGGGATCGTGGCGCCGGAGGGAGGCGGAGTTACGCCGTCGCTGTCGCTGCGGATAATCGCAGAAAGCAGCAGCCACGCGGCATAATCGCGACCGCTCGTGAACGGCCATCGCCCCGTCAGGGGGTATCCACCCTCTACTTGCACCGCCATGCCCGGAGGATTGAGCGAGCCACACAGAAGGTCGTGCGGTCGGGCATGGATGGTCGCGGCGGCTTCATCCGACATGCGCGCGGCCGCAAAGGTCGACCCGCAGACCACAAAGACAACCCACGCCGCCGATGCATCAATCCGGGCAAGCTCTTCCATTACGCGGAGCCCGGAAGAGAAATCGAGCTCCAGGCCGCCAAGCGACTTAGGCAGCCACATGCTCATTATGCCAGCGTCCTTGAGCATTCCAACGCTGCGTTCGGTCAGCTTCCGCACTTGCTCGCCAGCATCGGCTTCTGCCGAGAGTTCACTTTCCAGGCGGCTCAGATCCCGCAGCAATGTCGCGGCACTTCTGCCATCCGGGTCATATAAATTCATGACCATCACTCCTCCGGATTAGTGTCGCGCCGAGCATTCAGCATTCGGGCTCTGCCGCCGACTACGGCAGCGGTCTCACCCGTGCACATTCCAATGCCAGTCCCGTCACCGCCCGGGGCGGTTCGCCGGCCTCGAAATGCGCTACGACCGCAGTCGCTACTTCGCTCGCTGAACACTCCACCCAGCGCTGCCAGCGGTCATCGTGGCAGTGGGTCCGCTTGCCCAGCGCCTTGTCGGTATTGAGCGGAACGTCATCCACCCGGAAATTGCCGGCCACATCGGCGCCAACACTCCGGCCGCGGACCTCGATGCCCTTGAGTCGGGAGCTGTCGTTGTCCATGCAGATCCTGATGCCGCTCACCGGCGTCTGGTAGTGATCGGTTTGGTGTTCCTGCAAATATGCTGTGGTCGGCTCAGCGTCGGCCGTCACCTGGTCGCCGGGGGTGCCGCCGCCGCAACGGTCGGCGGAGTTGGTCCGGAATGCATGTGGGTCGAAGGGAATCTCGTCGACCAGCGGCTCCCGAAGCAGATTGGAGGTGTTCTCCAGGAAACAGGCCTGATCCTCGCGCTCGAGCGACCGCAGGCCATAGAGGGCATAACCCTTCTCGACCGGCGCTCCTACTCGCGCCGAGGTGCCCGCGAAGCCCGAAATCGCGGTCAGATGCACGCTCGCCGGATCGAGGGCATAGGGCGGCAGTTCCGGGGGTGCCACACCCCCTGGCCCCGCGTTAGCACAGAGAAGCTCCAGCCCCGTGACGCAATGAGAAGCCGGCTGCCACTTCGATTCTGTGCAGTTCGCGCGATCGAACTTACCACTGACATCGGCCGGGCGTTCGCCTTGGGTGCCCGCGGTGATGAGGCGCATCTTCGTGATCTGCACGCCCTTCAGGCGCTGGAGGTTCGTGCAGACCTGGATCTCGGTAATGCCAAAGGCGATGCCACTGGGCGGCGGGTTGGCCAGTTGCGTGCCCTGGAAACTGTGGTGCTCATTCGCACAAGGCGGCTGCCACCAGCTCGTGGTCAGTTGTTCCTGCACGGTAGGCGTGAATTGCCACCAGCCGAACTCGATATAACAGGCCTGATCGTGGCGCTCGCCGCCGCTGATCGCGAACAGGACCGCGTCGGCGCCGGGATGTCGCGTCACCGTCGCACCCGCGGAGCCGGAAACGCCGCCGGATTCGAGTGTCGCGCCATCAACCGTCACAAATTCGGTCGCGCGTGCGGCGTTGAGGCCGAACGACAGCGACAGGGCAGCAACAACCGCCACAAGTAGCAGAAGAAAGCTTCTCATCATCATGCTCCAGGACTGTGTGCCCCCGGACCCATCCAAGGATGTGGCCGGTGTTCGCTGGGACAGTCGCGCTAATAGTGTGACGCGATACCTGCCTCGCAGATCACCTTGGCCTTTCCAGGCTCACCCGACGCGACAGGCTCGGGCAGCAGCGACGAAAATGGAACAGGGGGGCGTTGCAGATCGACCCTCGCATAATCCAGTCTCGTGCCTTACAATGCATGATCAGCTCAGGGCTCGCTATGGGTACAAATACCTATATGCATGCCCTGCAACCGGCATGTATGTCAGGCGGGAACTGCAAAGCCGAATTCAGGTACGCGTCATAATGTGCGAGTGTCTCATAAAGGAAGCTGCGAGTCACCAAGCCCGATCGTGGGTATCACAATATCACGCTCGTTGACGCTTACCCCCGGCCATCGGAACGGTCGTCCGGGTTGAACTTACGCAATCCTAGAATGCGCGTGCTCCCATTTTCGGTGAGCAACGTAACACGGAGTTTATACTCATCATAGGTCGAATAGATACCTTCATCGTCAGCATATACACCGTAGGCAGGGACATCAGAAAGGGTAACGATGCGTATGCCTTCACCGATATTGGATACGATGCGGGTTTCGTCATAGACGATCCCGCCCCTCTTAAATTCAGCGGCTATGGTGGCGGCGTCGAATTTCTTGCCGGGGCTTCGTAACGCGGTGCGTGACGTCTGCGGGCCTTCAGGCCAGCGCGCGAAACCCACCGAGAACTCGATTCCTTCGCCAAGATGCGTCCACTTAGAGCCAAGTCCGTTTTGTTTTGACCATGCGCGATTAGACGCTGTTAACGTTCTTAGGAACATCTTGCGCTTCAGCCACTTGTAAACGGGCCAAGCGGTCCGAGAAAGAAAGCCAGCCCCAGGTGGGGGGTGTAACGGCATCTGTCTGTAACTTCCAGTACCAGAAGTCAGGTGCATCAACGCTCTCGCTCTGCCATCGATGCACACGAATGGCCATCACGGAGGATCCCGCAGCGTAGTCAGGCAGCGAAATAACCTCGTTCGCGGTCCTGAGTTTCGGTCCATCGGGGGTTCCAAGGGACGATGCTGCACTAAGCTACTTTATCTTGCGCTAGCGGATGCGGGCGTCCCCTGGCCAGCCAACCCCGACATACGGGTCATGGTCGTGCTCACACGAACTTTCGGCATTCGCGCCACTTCCGCGCAGTCCAAAACGACTACCCCAGCACCGCCGCCCCCGTCGCAGCCCGGACCTCCTCCAGGCCCACCCCAGGAGCAATCGCGCGAACCCGGAACCCCTCCCCCGCCGGCTCGAAAACCCCGTAATTCGTTGCAACCAGGGTCACCACACCCCGCGCCGTCACCGGCAACGTGCAGCGCTGCAACAACCGCGGCGCGCCATCCCGGGTCGTATGCTCCAGAATCAGAAAAACCTGCCGCGCACACGCCGCCAGATCCATCGCCCCGCCTATCCCGCCGCCCTTCGCGCCGCGGATTTTCCAGTTCGCGAAGTCGCCGTTCTGCGCCACCTCGTACGCGCCCATCACCGTCGCATCCAGCCGCCCGCTGCGGATAATCCCGAACGAGTCCGCATGATGCACAATCGCCGCCCCCGGCAGCAGCGTCACGTTCTGCCCGCCGGCATTCACCAGGTTCAGGTCCTCGTGCCCCGCCGGCGCAATCGGCCCGTAGCCGATGACCCCGTTCTCGGAGTGGTAAATGATCCGCCGCCCGCCGATATCAGTATTGGAACATAAAGTAGGCATGCCCACGCCCAGATTGACGATCCAGCCGTCCTGGAAATTGTGCGCGATCTGATCCGCCATCTGCTGGCGGTTCCAGCCCTTCGTCCCGCTCATCGCACCCGCTCCCCTCGTTTCTGCGGCCACAGCCCGTCCGGGGCCGGAGGCACACGCACCAGCCGATGCACGAAAATCCCCGGCGTATGCACGTCATCCGGATCAATCGCGCCGGCCGGCAGAATCTCCTCCTCCACTTCCGCAATCGCCACCCGCGCCGCCATCGCCATCAGCGGATTGAAGTTCCGCTGCGAGCGATGGAACCGCAGATTGCCCACCTCATCCGCATGGCGCGCCCGCACGAATGCAAAATCCACCGGCAGCGCATGCTCCAGCAGATATTCCCGCCCGTTAAACACCCGCGTCTCGCGCCCCTCGGCCAGCTCCGTGCCAACCGCCGTGGGCGTATAGAACGCCGGAATTCCGGCCCCGGCCGCCCGCAACCGCTCCGCCAGCGTGCCCTGGGGCACCAGTTCCGCCTCCACCTCGCCCGCCTCGTAATATCGAGTGAAAGGAAGCAGGTCCGATGCGCGCGTCGCCGCGGTGAACGCGCAGATCACCTTCCGCACCCGACCCTTCTCCACCAGCATCCCGATATCCGGCATCCGCGGCTGCTGCGCCCCGCCGGTCGTATTCGCCACCAGCGTCAAATTCCGCGCCCCCTGCTCCATCAGCGCCCGGATCAGGTTGAACGGAGTCCCCGGCATCGCAAACCCGCCGAACGCCACCGTCGCCCCGTCCGGTATATCCGCGACAGCCTCCCGGAACCCGGGATAGCACTTGCCACTCATCCGCCCCTTCCTCCCGCACCCGCTCCGATCAACCGCCGCCCGACCCGCCGCTGTCAAGCACGCACCCCCGCCCGCACCTTGACCATGCGAAAGGTTTGCACGCACCCCCGCGGATCGCGTTATAATTTTCTCCCGAGCAGAAAGGATGTGGCATGCCGCTCTCCAACCTGCGCCCAGACGTGGAAGGCTTCCACGACAAGGACACAGGCACGGTCACCTATATCGTCGCCGACCCCGCGAGTGGCCGCGCCGCGGTCATCGATCCCGTCATGGATTACGATCCCAAAGCCGGGCGCACCTCCACCCGCTCCGCTGACGCCGTCATCGCGCGCATCCAGGAACGCGGCCTTGCCATCGACTGGCTGCTCGAAACGCATGTGCACGCCGACCACCTCTCCGGCCTCGCCTACGTCAAGCGCGCCGTCGGCGGCTGCACTGGCATCGGTGCCCGGATCGGCGACGTGCAGAAGGTCTTCAGACACATCTTCGGCTTCGAACGCGGCTTTCAGCCGGATGGCAGCCAGTTCGACCACCTGTTCGAAGACGGCGAAAACTTCACCCTCGGGAACCTCTCCGCCCGCGTGCTTCACACGCCCGGACACACCCCCGCCTGCGTCTCCTACCTGATCGGTGACGCCGTCTTCGTCGGCGACACGCTGTTTATGCCCGACGGTGGCACCGCCCGCGCCGACTTCCCCGGCGGCGACGCCGCAGCCCTGTATCGCTCGATCCGCCACATCCTCGATCTACCGCCCGCCACCCGCATGTTCATCTGCCACGACTACGGTCCCGGCGGACGCCAGGCCGCCTGGGAAACAACCGTCGCCGAGCAGCGTACCGAAAAACATCCACGTCCACGATGGCATCGACGAGGCCAGTTTCGTCGCCCTCCGCACCGCCCGCGACAAGACGCTCTCCATGCCTGTGCTAATTATCCCTTCCGTGCAGGTGAACATCTGCGCCGGCGAATTGCCCGAGACTGCCGATAACGGCATCCGCTATCTCCGCGTGCCGCTGAACGTTCTCTGATGGTTTTTGAACCGATCGGAACCATTCAGACGCCGTGGAAAACCATCAGCGAGTGCCCGCGTAACGGCCGCCAGCCGCAGCCCCCGCCCCTCTGCCACGTTCACCTGTTTGCACCCTTCATCCCCGGCCTTCTCAGCCTCGACACCTTCTCCCATCTCATCCTGCTCTATTGGTTGCACGAGAACAAAAATCCCAGCCTGCGCTTCGTCCCGCCCTTCGATGGCCAGGAAAGAGGCATCTTCGCCACCCGCTCTCCCGCGCGCCCCAACCCGATCGGCCTCTCCGTCGTCGCATTCGACGGCTTCGCCGCGCCGGATTGCCTGCGTGTCCGCTACCTCGATTGCGTGGACGGCACGCCACTCCTGGACATCAAGCCATACCTGCCGACCACCGATGCGGAATTGGAAGCAGCCATGGGCTGGCTCGCTCCGCATGCAACAAGGCGGTCCACGATATAGCGTGCGGTTTCATATCACAATTCCAGGATCGCCCGCACCAGGGGGCGGCTGAGCAGTCCTGGCCGCGATTGCTCACCACCGTTTCCGCGCCGATAACCGAGCCGCTGCTGGACATCGACCATGCCCGCCGACCACCGATGTGCAACCCGATGCGAGCATGAGCTGATCCGCCCCGCATCCGATGCCAAGATCATTCCCCTCATCTCAGAAAATAGTCGACGAAAGCAACGGACACTTTGAAGACGTCTACAAATATCTTCTAGTATCCGATCGCAGAGAAGCGTAAGTCGCGAAGCGCGCACGCTTCGTCGCGTAAATCGGATACTCCGACAACAAGCGGCGTATCGCTTTTCAGAGAAAGTCGATACTAGATGTTGCCGGCTCAGCATGGCAGACATCAGAAGTGGAAGAGCCATCAGAGGTTCTACGGCACCCGTCTCCGCTCCATTGAGGGCGATGACGGCCTAGGCCGAGAATAGATACCGGATCGTAATCCCCGGCGGATCCAGCTGCACCTCGCCGTTGCCGATGATCGTCATTACGATCTGGCCATCAGCTTTGCGTTGATGATGAAGGACGCTGCCGGTTACGTAGTCAGCAATAAGATGATGCTGCAACGAATAGAGCCTGAAGTAGTCGCGAAGCTTCCGCCCTCTGTCGACCCCTCGGGTCGATCGTGAAATCACCTCCAACACAAGCAACGGATCGGAAATTTCCAGCGCCTGAGGATCAAGCCGCGGGCCACAGCGAACCATCGCATCCGGCTCATAGACTGTAGAGCCGTTTGTACGAAGGCTAACCCCGTCCGTCAGCACCAGGCAGTCGAGCCGGGATGCCTCAATGGCCTCGGCCAGCTTCCGCGCAATCCGAAACTTCAGCAGGTTATGTCCCACCCGCTCCGGCGCCATCGCCACTGCTTCCCCGCCGGACAGCTCGTAATTCTCGCCCTCCGGCCTCTCCATCGCCCAGGCGATGAAATCGTCCGCCGTCATCGGCCTGCGAACCGGTTCACTCACGCGCCGTAACATAATGCCGGCCATAGCGGTCCGCCACCTCAGCCCCTCGCCAAAGCACCGTTGACACCCCCTCCGCCCTTCCGCCACCTTCACCGCACAACAACGCGCCATACGGGGCCCCCGGGGCGCCCGCAGGGACAGGACACCATGGGAAGCAGACGCTGGACGCCGGCGGCCAGACCACGAGCCGCATGACAGCCAATTCAGCCTGCCCCCTCCTGTCAATCCGGGACGTCGTGATCCGGTTCGGCGGCGTGGTCGCCCTCGCCGGTGTCTCCTTCGACGTCGCTCGAGGCCAGATCTGTGGCCTCATCGGCCCCAACGGTTCCGGCAAGACCACGCTCTTCAACTGCATCAGCGGCATTTACCGCCACTCCGCTGGCCACATCATCTTCGACGGTGAGCGCCTCAACGGCGTGCCACGCCACCGCATGGCCGCCCTGGGAATCGGCCGCACCTTTCAGAACGTCGCCCTGTTCCGCAGCCTCACCGTCAAGGACAACGTCCTCGTCGGCGCACACCATCTCGGCAAAGCCGGCTTCACCGCCCAGGCCCTCCGCCTCCCCGCTGTCCGGCAGGAAGAACGCCAGGCGCGCCACGTCCTCGCCGATCTCCTCCACCTGCTCGACCTCGAAAACGTCGCCGACGCAATCGCCGGCAGCCTCCCCTTCCCCACGCAGAAGCGCGTCGAAATGGCCCGCGCCCTGATCACCCGCCCCAAGCTCCTGCTGCTCGACGAACCCGCCGGCGGCCTCAACCACGCCGAAGTGGACGAGCTCGCGCTCCTGCTGGAACGCATCCGCCACAGCTTCGATACGACCATGCTGCTGGTCGAGCATCACATGAGCCTGGTGATGCGCGTCTCCGAAAAAGTCATCGCCCTGGAATTCGGCCGCAAGATCGCCGACGGGACCCCCGCCGAGGTCCGTGCCGAGCCCGAGGTGATCCGCGCCTATCTCGGTGAGACCGAACACGAGCCGCGGTATGTCGGCGCTGCTTGAGGCCCATGGCCTGCGCGCCGGCTACGGCGAAACCAAGGTTCTCCACGGCATCGACTTCACCGTCCGCCATGGTGGCGTCACCACCCTTCTCGGCGCGAATGGTGCCGGCAAAACCACCACCCTGCGCGCCATCTGCGGCCTGATCCGCCCACAAGGCGAAGTCCGCCTCGACGATCAGCGCATCGACCGCCTCCCTGCCGAGGAGATCGTCCGCCGCGGCGTGGGCCACGTCCCCGACGGCCGCGGCACCTTCCTCGAACTCACCGTGGACGAAAATCTCCGGCTCGGCGCATACAGCCGCAAAGATCGCGACGGCATCGCCGCCGACCTCGAGCGCGTCTTCGGTTATTTCCCCCGCCTCAAGGAGCGTCTTCGCCAGCAGGCCGGCACCCTCTCGGGCGGCGAACAGCAAATGCTCGCCATCGCCCGCGCCCTGCTTGTGCGGCCCAAGCTGTTGTTGCTCGATGAACCATCTTTCGGACTCGCACCCCTGATCGTGCGCGACATCTTCGCCATCCTCCGCCGCATCAACACCGAACAGCACGTCAGCATCCTCGTCGTAGAGCAGAACGCCTCTCTGGCGCTCGATATCGCCGATGAAGCCTATCTGCTCGAAACCGGCCGCATCGTCATGTCCGGGCCCGCCGCGGAAATCCGCAAGGACGAGCAGGTGCGGCGCTCTTACCTGGGATATTAGGGGAACGCCGCGTCGTGATCGGCCTCGCACATCAAATCATCTCGGGACTGGCAAACGGCAGCATCTATGCCTCCGTCGCCCTGGCTCTGGTGATGATCTACCAGTCCACGCACCACGTGAATTTCGCCCAGGGCGAGATGGCGACGCTCTCAACCTATATCTGCCTCACCCTGATCCACGCCGGCGCACCCTATTGGGGCGCATTTGCCGTTACAATCGCAATTTCCTTCGCCATGGGCATGGTGGTGGAGCGGATCCTGATCCGCCCCATGACCGACGCCCCGCCGTTATCGGCAGTCGGCGTGTTCATCGGCCTGTTGCTTCTCATCAACGCCTTCGATGGTTGGGTCTGGGACTATATCATCAAGCCGTTTCCCTCGCCGTTCGGCGGGTCCGAGGCGATGATGGGCGGCTTCATCTCGCCGCACGAACTCGGCGAAACCATCGTCACCCTGATCGTCCTGCTGGCCGTTTATCTTTTCTTCCGTCACACCAGCCTCGGCCTTGCCATGCGGGCCGCCGCCTACAATCCGACCTCCTCCCGCCTTTGCGGCGTTCGCGTCAACCGCATGCTCTCGCTCGGCTGGGGCCTGGCCGCCGCAATCGGCGGAATCGCGGGAATCATGGTGGCGCCCATCGTCTTCCTCGATCCCAACATGATGACCGGCATCCTGCTCTACGCCTTCGCCGGGGCGCTGCTCGGCGGCATTGACAACGCCCTCGGCGCGGTCATCGGAGGCTTCGCCGTCGGCGTGCTCGAAAACCTTTTCGGCGCCTATCTCGTCGGCACCGAGCTCAAGCTGACCGTCGCCCTGATCATCATCGTGCTGGTGCTGCTGGTGAAACCCACCGGCCTGTTCGGCCGTCCGGTTCAGAGCAGGGTATAAGCGATGCGCGGTAATGATGATGGATCGGTCACCCCAGGCCAGGTGATGAAAATCGGCGCGGTCATGATCGTGCTTATCGCGCTCACCTTCATTGCCGACCCATACCGGCTTTTCCAGCTCACGATGGTCGTCTCGTATTCCTGCGCCGTCCTCGGCCTTACCATCCTCACCGGAATCAATGGACAGATTTCCCTCGGCCATGGCGCATTTTTCGCCGTTGGCTCTTACGCCGCCGCAATCCTCATGGCGAATCTGGACTGGCCCTATTGGACCACCATTCCGGTCGCCGCTATCGCCGCCGGCGTCCTTGGATTCCTGGTCGGTTTTCCAGCCCTGCGGCTTGGCGGACTCTATCTCGCCCTCACGACCTTCGCCCTCGCCGTGGCGGTGCCGCAGATCCTCAAAGTCAACGCGCTGGAGGACCTTACCGGCGGCGTGCAGGGCCTCACCACCGACAAACCCGACGCCCCATACGGCCTTCCGCTCTCCGCCGATCAGTGGATCTACCTCTTTACCATCGCCGTCGGGTCAGTCGTCTTTCTGCTCGGCTGGAACCTCGCGCGCGGGCGCCTTGGCCGCGCCATGAAGGCCGTGCGCGATCACGGCCTCGCCGCCGAGGCCATGGGCATCGACCTGGCCGCCGTGAAAACCCGGACCTTCGCCGTCAGCGCGGGTTTCACCGGCATTGCCGGAGCGCTGTCCACCATCGCCGTGCAGTTCGTCGCACCGGACAGTTTCAGTTTCCCGCTTTCCATCACCTTATTCGTCGGCCTGGTGGTCGGCGGAGTGGACTCCATCATCGGCGCCATCTTTGGCGGCGTCTTCATCGAGTTCGTCCCCAACATCGCCAACGACATCTCCAAGGCCGCGCCAGGAGCCATCTATGGATTGATTTTGATCGGCTGCATGTTCGTCATGCCGCGCGGCGTCGCCGGCCTGCTATCCGTCGCCGGCCGACGCATCACCCGCCGCCAGCGGCCTGACTCGATGGCTTTAAGAGCCCGGTAGGCCGTCGTCCAAATTCCCCACCGCCTGCACGGGGAAGGGGTCGAAATTTTGACACCAGGGCTGCCGGCCGTTCATCATCCGGGCCATGCGCCTGAGGGAGGAAGAGCAGGCCTGGTTGGCGGGCGAAGGCGGGCCGGCAAGGCAATGGGCCATACGGCACCAGCTGCAGGTCGGTCGCTATCTCGGCGCCACGGACCTGGTGCCCGTGTCTCAGGCACACATCATGGCCGACACCGAGTCGCTCGGCGCTGCGGGCGTCGAGTGGCTGGAGCGCCTGGCGAGTGACGGTGCCCAGGTTGCCGTCCCCACGATCACCGACCCCCGCGGGACCGACTTTGCCGCGGCGGCGCGGCTGAAACAGCAGGACTGGATGCTGGCGCTGGAGCGCCGCGCGATCGGCGCGCTCGAGGCGATGGGCGTGCTGATGACCGACACCTGCATCAACTACCAGACGATCATGCCGGCGGTGCGCGGGGAGCACATGGCCTACGGCGATACCGGTGTGGTGATTTACTCGAACAGCGTGCTGGGGGCGCGATCCAATTTCGAGGGTGGTCCGTCGGCGCTGGCGGCGGGGCTGACCGGCCGAACGCCGCGTTACGGGTACCATTTGGAGGAGAAACGCCGGGCGACGCTAGCGGTCCAGGTCGCGGACACCCCGGATGATCTGGCCGACTGGGGCGCGCTGGGCGGCATCGTGGGACGGCTGGCGGGGGATTACTGGCAGGTGCCGGCGCTGTTCGGGATCGAGCGCGTCCCGACCTCGGACCAGATGAAGCATTTCGGGGCGGCCCTGGCGAGCCACGGCTCGGTCGCGCTGTTCCATATGGCCGGCATCACACCCGAGGCAGCGGAGATGGCGGACCCGGCCCTGCCCGTTCGGGCAACCGTCACGCAGGCGGACCTGGCCGCATTCAAAGCGTCCTATGTCGCCAAAGTGGACGCTGTCGATGTGGTGGTGTTTGCAGCCCCGCAGCTGAGCCTGATGGAAATGCGGGAACTGGCCGGGCTGCTCGACGAACGGCGGGTGGCGGCGCCGACCCTGGTGATTACCAGCCCGCAGGTGAAGGCCGACGCGGACCGGATGGGGCTGACCGGGCGGATCGAGACCGCGGGCGCGATGGTGCTGTCCGGCATGTGCTTCTACCAGAGCTACGCGCGGGAAATGGCTGAGGCGAATAACTGGCGGACGCTGGCCACCAATTCAGCGAAGCTGGCCAACATCCTCGGGGGCTATGGCTACCAGCCGGCGCTGCTGAGCATGGCGCAGTGCGTCGAGGCAGCCTGCCACAGGAAGGTGCCCCGGTGACCATTTTTGTCGCTCAGGCCGGAATGGGAAAGCGCGTCCGGGCGCCGGCGCTGGTAGCAAGCGACGGGTTCTCCGCCCGTTACGATCTGGACCGGGTCCGCGGCGTGTTCTCCCGGCCGGAGCACAAGCTGGCGGGCGAGAGTTATGTCGGGCGGGTGCTGATCCTCGATGCCGCGAAAGGCGGGGTCGCGACGGCCTGGATGCTGCACGAGATGGCCTCGCGCCGGGTGATGCCCGCCGCCCTGGTACTGAACCGGATCAATCCGATCATGGTTCAGGGCGCGGCGCTGGCCGAATTCACCATGATTTCGGGCTTCGATCAGGACATCATCGAGGCCGTGCCGAACGACACCTTGGTGGAGGTCGACCCGGAATCCGAGCCGCCTTGCCTGCGCATCATTGAGGCGGATCGGAGGGATTTATTCGCAGCTGGTCTGCCAAATCCCTTATAGTCACAAAAACTATAAAAGCTTGTTGCTGGGCCTGCGCTAACGCCTCTCGCATTGAGGGAGAGCCGCGGATGGATGAGGTCTTCACCATACACGCTTTGTTGCTTGTCGCCCAGGCGCTCAAGATGATCGATGCGTCCGAGGAAGATGAGCTTGCATTCGGAAAGCTCCTGGATAGCGGCCTGATCAGCGGGAAAGGTTTCGTCAGCCAGGCCATAGAAAGCGGCGTCGCACTGACTCCCGGGTTTTGGAAGCTCTACATGGGCGTTGTTCTGGCAAGCTGGGATAAGGGCGGGACGAAGCATGCCAAGTGGTTGCCTGAAATCCGCCTGCTCTATCGGCCCGACAGCGAAAGTGACGAAGAGAGCGCAGATCGGGCAGAGCTTGTGCTCGATAGCGCGGCGAAGGTCCTCCAGGCCCTGGCATCGCCACCCGATGAGGATACGGATAACGACCTGGCCCATGAGTTCGCAAACCTTGCCCGGGAGTGCGAGGCCGCGGGCCGCCTGGATGCAGCCTACGATCTTTTTGCCGCAGTGATGACTCTGGACATACCGCACGGTTCAGAACGCCGGCAAATCGTCGAACGGGCGTTGCGCCTGGCCGAGGACGCGGGAAAGCCGGGGCAAATCGCGGTCTGTGCCTCGGACATTGCCCGGTCGGCGATCGCTATTGCCGAAAAAGATCCAACCAGGCGGCTGGACGCTTTTGACGCGGTCGAGCGTGCCATAGAGCGCTCGGCGCGAGTGCAAAAATCCATATCCGTCCCACTCGCCCACGGTCTGCGTGAAGCCATGCAACCGCACCAATGGCTCCACTGCTTGATGCCGCTGCTGATTTTCAGCATCGGGACAGAAACCGCGAAGAATCAACTTGGCGAAATTGTTGGAGGCAACAACTGGCCGGAGCGCATTGCCACGCAACCAATGGATGATTGGCTCGAACGCTTTGCCGGCCTGCTGCAGGCGATGTACTGGGAGATCGAGATTGAACGGCAAAGGCTCGCCCTCGAACCGTCGCCCAGAGCCGAGAGCGCGCAAGCAGACTGGGTTAGCTGGACCGTTACCCATCCCGGCTATTCGAGGTCCATACCTCACAACCGGTCGTTCCAGCGGGAAGCGAATTTCCAACAGAATTCTGCTGGTAATGATGCACGAAACGACGCATGTTTTCTGCTTCATTGGCATCTTAGGAATGTGCCTGACGGCGTTGCGCGCCACGGCCTTAGAAAATGAGCTCAGCATTTGGTCAGTGAGCGATGAGGGCGGTCAGGCATTTGAGGCTGGGCGCCTGCCCGCCCTTATTGCCGAGAAGGGTGTCGCCCCGCTGGCTCCTGGCGAAGCCGGCTCTTTGTGGCGCGCCGAGCGCAGTCTCGAGCTCGCACGAAAGGCCCAGTTGCTGCAAGACGCCTGGACCCCGTGGTTTGAAGGTCTCGCGATTTTTGCCGAAGTGGCCTCCGATCCTGCCCTTGATCCGGTTGGCATAAACCCGGTTGCCGAAGCCCTGCGATATCTTGTCGATTTCCATCCGACACCCGGTTCCGACGGCGTCTTCGACGACCGGGAAAAGATCGTCAAGGAGTTTGACGCCTTTGCTGAGGAGTTTGAGCGTGCCTGCAGCGAAGCCATGAACAAAGCCGGTCCCGACCGGCTGTATGCCTACCTCAAGAACCCGCAAGTGCCATATTTCGCTGGCTATCTCGCAGTACGAGGCGTGGTTGCCGCCTGGCGGAGGACGACAGGGCGCGCTCTGACCGCAACCGAATGCCTCTTGCTCTTGCTGCATGCGACACGTTTTGGCAGTGATGATTTTATTCCCGATCTTTCACTGCACAGCGAGGAGTTTGGTGCTCATGCTGTGGCCGGCATGGTCCGCTGGGCAGCACAACTGGCGTTGCTGCCACGCGACGTAATCGAGGATTTTCTCACTCCACCGGAGAAAACCGCGCCCGGCCGGTCCTTTATATGGTCGAGCGGACATCCCGTCCCGGTAGAAATGAACGCGGAGATCGGGCAAATCCAATCTCGGCACCTGCGGGAACGCGTTGCCCAGGCTTTCGCTTCACTTACTCATCCTGAGGATTCCAAGCGTCTGGAAGGTGTCGATCCATTCTGTGCCAAGCTCGTGGCTCATTGCGATTCGATTTTGCGCTCAGAGAAACGAGAGAAAGCCTGGCAGCGAACCCTCGACCGCTACTCGGATATAGCCGAGAGGTTCATCACGATCGGTAGCCTCTTCCCACTCGGCACAGCTCAGTCAAAATTCTTTCTTAATCGGGACGAGTTAAGCGGACGTGCTCTTCTCATGACGCTCCTCCGCACCACCGAAAAACACGTGGACACCGGAGAGGTAAGTGTTAACGGGTTCGGCTTCCCCATCGATGTGGCGGAGAGCGAAAGCATTGCTGCTCGCTACCGCCTTCGCGGTGAGCCGCGCGTGACGGCAACGCGCCTGATCGATCTGGGCGGCGTTGCGTCATCCGAGCGGCCACTGCCAGGCTTGCATTTTCTTGTTTTCACCTACGGCGACTGGATGCACCTGCAGGGCCCTAACCAGGCAACCGATAAACTGATACGCTCCGATCCCGAGCGCTTCGCGGCGCTTGCCGAACTCGCTAAGGCGAGAGTTATGCCGAACCCTGAGCTATCGGCCGAATTGCGTTTTATTGCCGCGGGTGAGGCCGGAGCACAGCGGACGCGCGACTAGATTGAGGCCTCTTCGGGACGGGGATGGAACATCGACGGAACGGAAGTGCCGGTCGAAGCCTGGGCTACATGGGTGAAGCACCTCGCGGACGAGGTTCTCGATCCAAAACTCCGCGGTCAGAGCCAACAGCAGGCTGCCCAAGCACTGCTGACAGGCCTGCTCCACGATGAGGAACGTGCGGCAACCTGTGCGATGCCGCACGGCTTCGATCAAATGACCAAACGAATCCCAGCCCGGCGCAAGGCCATTTCAGATGCGCTCTTCCGAACGGCTCGCAGCGCCGGTCGCGACGACTGGCTTGAGTTCGAACCAGAACGACCTCGCCGCTGCGGCCATTCCCTTGTTTGCCAAAACTGATTGGGGCTGGGATGTTCGCCCGCCCTCCTGAAGCAGGGAGTTATAGATGCCCCTCATCATAAGCGAGGACTTGCTGGATACCGCTCTGGAAAACGCGCAGTCCGTGGGCCTTCCCGGTGGGTTGACAACCAAAGGCCTCAACGCACCGCTCAAAGAACAGCAGACAAGTTGGACGGAGCGACTCTGGGATACCGCCGAGGGCGCCGTGCGTACCTCGTGGGAAAAGGGCAAGGCGGCCGCGCGTGAACTACTCGACCAGTTCCATCGCGAGGTCGAGGAGCTTGGCGCGGCAGTGGGAGCCGGGGCGAGCGCCGTTCGCAAGGTAATAGTCGAGCGTCTGAACCGATTTTTCACAAGCCTAGTCGAGGGAGCGCTTGAACGTTTCCAGCCCAATATCACGGTTGCTGGTCGGAACATCGTCATGCGTGGCGTCACAATCGAGCAGACGCTCAAGATGTCAGGCTCGCTGAAAGCCTCGTTGGAGGAAATGTGCGAGTTTGTGGCCGAAGGCGAGATCTCCGTTTCGGCGGAATACGGGCCGGGTTAGTCTGCCTCCGAGACATACCGGGCGCCGAAAGCGTTGACTCTTCCAACGCTCTCGGCGCCCGGTATCGCGCGGGGTTAGGGAAACAAAGCATGAGCTACGAGCGGCCTTATGCCGGACTGAAGGTTATCGATCTCAGCCAGGGTGTGGCCGGCCCATATTGCGCGATGTTGCTGGCTCAGTACGGCGCTGACGTGATCAAGGTTGAGCCGCCGGAGGGTGGCGACTGGAGCCGCGGCCTCGGCGTCAAATACGGCGATCAGACGGCATATTCCATCCCGGTCAATCTGGGCAAGCGCGGTATCGCCATCGATCTGAAGCAGGAAGAAGCGCGCGCGGTGCTGTGGCGCCTGGTTAAGGGCGCCGACGTGTTCATCCAGGGCTTCCGGCCCGGCGTCATTGACCGGCTGGGGTTCGGCTACGACGCGGTCGCCGAGCGGGAGAAGCGGATCATTTACGTCTCCATTTCGGGCTTCGGGCAGACCGGCCAGCTGGCGGAGCGCCCGGCCATGGACCCGGTGCTGCAGGCCTTCACCGGGCTCACCGTGGAGAATGCCGGTGAGGATGGCGTTCCGCATCGTACCCCCATCGTCGCGATCGACATGAGCACTGCGCTATATGCGTTCTCGGCGGTAGGGCCGGCGCTGTTTGCCCGGCTGCGCGAAGATCGAGGTCGGCACATTCAGGCATCCCTGATGGAGGCGGCGGCCGGGCTGCAGGTGATCCGGATGATCCAGCATTATCTTGAGGACGGGAAACTCCGCCCGCCCGCGGGTCCCAACGGCGTGTACCGGGCCACCGACGGCTGGATTTCGATCACCGTGGCCCGTCCGCAGGACTGGCTTGCGTTCTGCCGGGCGCTCGATCTGGGCTGGATGCTGGAGGATTCCCGCTTCGCCGCCGTTGACGGACGCATTGAGCATGCGGAAGTGATCCGTGCGGAACTGCGGCCCATGTTCGCCGGCCACAGCTTCGCGCACTGGTCGGAGAAGCTCGCGGCACACAAGGTCATGCACGAGCGGCTGAACACTTACCGCGATTTTTTGCTCCACCCGCATACCTCAGAGAGCGGGGCAGTGGCCTGGGTGGAGCATCCGGCGGTTACCCGCTCCGTGCCCCTGCCCAACCTCATCGGCTTGCCGCCTTTTGCCGGCGGAGAGGCGCGGGCGATATCGCCCGGCCTCGGCCAGCACGGCGCTGAAATCCTGCGCGAGCATGGGTTCTCCAACGCCGAGATAGGGGCGCTGCGCGATCGGAAAGTGATCGGCGTCTGATCAGCCCGGCCCCATCCGGGCCGACGCCGGGTGGCCATCGACCTTGAAGCGCTTGCCGGTGTCGGTCACGTCGGTACCGTTGACCCGCAGGATCGAGAAGTCCTCGTCCAGATAATTCCCGATATAGAGATACCGGCCGTCCGGCGTAAATTCCGCCGCCTCCGGCGTGCTGCCCACCTCGATCTCTTTCACCGGCCGCACCTTCCCCTGCTCGATCGCCAGCACCGTGATCACACCGTTCTTGTGGTAGAACCACCTGCCACGAAGATTGGACCCGAGGACGCTCACTGCCACCGCAACATTGCCTTTAGGGCTGATCCCCAGACCTTCCGGAGCGTCGGGCAGGTTGATCCTGTCGGCGATATAGGGCGGGTTATGTGTGAGGTCGATGATGCTGGCAGCGTCGATATTGCCGTCCGCGTTGCCGCCGAACCCATTATCCGCGGTGATAGCCAGTTTTCCGTCCGGGGTGACGACGACGTTGTAGGGGAACTGGTAGGTCGGCAGGTCAAGCTTCGAATACGTGACCTGGTCACCGTTCACATCCAGCATGGCCGCGGCGTTGGCCGGCGACTTGATGGCAATCGCCCGCTTGCCGTCCGGCGTGAACTGCACGGTCGAGACACTGCCGCTCATCGGCACAGTCCCGACAGGCTTTACGCTCTTGCCGTCTATCTTCAGCACGCTGACGGTTCCGTCGGCGCGGTTGGCAACCAGGGCCAGCGTGCCGGCCGCATTGATCGACAGCCCCGAGGGTTGCTTTCCTAGCGTCACAGTGTCGAGCAGCCGGGGCGGATTGGCCGTGAGGTCGATCACCCACAGCTTGTCGGTAGGAACCAGCTTCAGCTTGCCGCCATCCTCGGCGGTGGTCATCGAAATCGGCAACCAGCGCCAGCTGGCCGTTGGGGGTAATGGCCAGATTGACCGGTGGCCCGATGACGGAGTTCTCAAGCTTCAGAGTGGCGGTGATTTTCGGTTTTTCCGGATCGGCGAGGTCGATGATCTGAACCGTGTCGTTGCCGGTCGGATGGACGACGGCGTTGCCATGATCGTCCCAGACGAGCTTTTCATCATTGCCGACGATCATGAACGGGGCCGCCTGGACGGCGACGGTCAGGCTGGAAACCGAAACTGCGGCAAACAGCAGCGCGACGGGGCGCATTTCGTCCTCCCTGGGTTTTGTTGCGGGAGAGGCTAGAGCAGATCGTGCGTGACTGGAAATACCTGCAACTTCCCGGGCCGGTCCTACGAATTAGCCCGGATTTCCCCAACGACCGACAATGTAGTTGTATAGTGGTACGAACCAGCCGAATCTGCCATGAACATCAATGTGTTGCGGTTGTCACGCTGATGGGTTCATGAAACACCCGGCGGGTGAAGCGGATGACGGTTCCCTGCGGGTCGATTTCGACCGCCGTTTGAAGCGGGAATCCATGGCAGCCGCATCACCTCCGACGCCGGATTGCTTGTGTACCGGGAACTGGACGACGCGTTCGGCCTCTCCGATCTGGCCGGTACGACGCTGTCGGAGTGCCGCCGTGGCAAGAACACCCGCCACTTGCTGGCTCGTCTGTTTCGCCAATCCGTGTTCGGTCGTCTTGCTGCCTCTGAGGACGTGAACGACGCCGATCGCCTGGCGCATGATCCTGCGATGCGCGCCGTGGTCGATCGCAGCGGGGTGGATCGTCGTGCCGCCTCGACAAGTCAGATGAGCCCCTTCGAGACCGGGTGGCTAACGACCAAGAAAACCTCGCCGCACTGGCGGATTTGTCTGCTGCGTGGATCGACCGGGTGCATGCGCGTCGGCCGCAGACCAGTATCGTGCTCGACCTGGACAGCAGCGTCAGCGAGAGGGCAGCGCCAGCGGGCATTTCGGCTGCATCTGCTATCATGCGCTGTTCGTGTTTAACCAGTTCGGCGATCTGGAACGGTGTGTGCGGCCCGGCAATGTGCACAGCGCCGACGGTTGGCGCGAGCTGCTGGAGCGGTGCTGGCGCGGTATCGGCACACGAAGCAGCGCCGCTACTTTCGGGGTGATGCCGCCTTCGCCAACTCATGAGGTCTACGAATTGCCGGGGTGGAGGGCTACAAGTACACCATCCGGCTGCCCGCCAATTCGGTGTTGCAGGAACGCATCGCGTGGCTGCTGACACGCCGGGTCGGTCGCCCAGCGAATGACGTACGGCGATACCACACCAGCTTCAGTTACGAGGCCGGTTCCTGGAACAAGCCTCGCCGTGTCGTGGCGAAGGGGATTGGCATCCTGGCGAACTTTATCCACGCGTCGGCTTCATTGTGACCAACATGACGAGACCGGCCGAGCGGGTAGTGGCGTTCTACAGCCAGCGCGGCACTGCAGAGCATTGGATCAAAGAGGGAAAAAAACGCCGTCACCTGGACGCGGTTGTCCTGCCAAAGCTTCAAGACGAATGGCGGGAGGCGCGCGTCCAGCATCGGTGGTTGTGGATCGGAAGACCCGCCATTTGCGTCATCGCTGCACCGCAACAGACAAGTCTCCCGGCCGTGACCGACGAAATCCTTGTGACGAGATCTGAGAGGGGACTACGGTCAGCTACGAAGAGCCCGAAATCGACGACTTATCCGGGGAAATCCCGGTTTAGAGGAGACGCAGCATGGACCAATTCACGGGCGGTTGCCTGTGCGGCAACGTCCGAATTGTGGCGTCGGGACTCCCATACCGGGTCGGCCTTTGTCATTGTCTCGACTGCCGCAAGCATCATGGGGCCCTTTTTCACGCTTCCGCGGTGTTCCCTCAAGATGCGGTCACGATCGATGGCGAAACACGCGACTACGCCGGGCGGTTTTTCTGTCCCCGCTGCGGCTCGTCCATTTTTGGATGCACCGCAGACGAAATCGAAGTGAACGTAGGATCCCTGGATGCCCCTGACCAACTGATGCCAACCTACGAAAGCTGGATCGTCCGTCGCGAGTCCTGGTTGCCGCCGTTTCCGCTCACGAGACGATACGACCGCGATCGTGACGCCACGAGTTGCTTTGAGGGTTAGGACGTTCCGCAGGTCTTGCGACCACTGGACCCAAATGTGTGTGGCCGCCGCCGGCATAGGACTGGCCATCCTCGGCGACGTAAGCGTTGCCCATGCCAGCGCCATCACCGAAACGGTTGCATTTACCGCTAGCAACTTCACAGGCAATATAGTCGCGCCGTTCTCGACGGTGAGCGGCCGCTTCACCGTCACGGTGGACCCCCTTGTCGCCTCTGTCGGCAATCTCGACGATTTCACATACACTTCGACTACGACGCTCGAGCCGGACACGATGTTTACGTACGATCCCAGCGGCAGCCTGACTGGTATCGCACGACTTTCGAAACCGGCCGGACATGCAGCACGTTTGGATGTTTCGGCGGAGCGAATGTCCTCAACATAGACGCCGGCGGCGCTGCGGATGCCCTGAATTTCCAGGAGGTCAATTATCAAATCGGCTTCAACCCACTCAATTCAACTAGCGGAATGCTCACCGTGATTTCGACGCCCGAGCCGAGCTCTGCCGCGGTGATCGGCGTGGGATTGCTTGTGCTCGAAGCCGGGCACAGAAAACGCGGGCGCCGCTTCATCTCCCGGACGTAGCGTATCCTCGTCCCCGATGGTCTCGGGTCGCCCGCCGCATCCTTGTGGGCCGCTCTTGACCCGGCAGGCCGATGCGGTCCTTCCGCAGCCACGTTCCGCGAGTTGCTGTCGAGATAGAGATGCGCCCCCACCTGTCGCACAACGGCGCCTGGCCCTACAGCATCGATCACGCCGGCAATTTCACGTCCGGCGCGATAGGGGGAGGAGCGGTCTTTCCCTGGCGATGGAGTCGCTGTGGCAGACGCCGCCAGCCCGGACCCGAACACGGATCTCGCCTGGTCCGGAGTCAGGCACATCCCGCTCTACCAGCTCGAACGGCCTGTTTTGCGGCTGATCTGAACGAACTCGCATCCTGGCGATGGCGCTACTCCGTCGGTCTGGTCTGGTGCCCCGCTTGACTTGGCGGTCCTCCGTGTAAACGGGTGCCGGATGGCACTACGTCTGGTACCGCGCGGCCGGGTGCTGCTGGCGGAAGTTGGGCAGCATCGCGAGACGGTCGGCGTTGAAGGCGTTCCACTGGGCTTCCTCGGGCAAGGGCGGGATGGTGATGAGTTCCTTGCGGTCGAAGCCGATAAGGGCGGCGTCCACCAGCTCGTTGACGTCCATCACACCCTGGAGGTCGTCGGGATCCCTGCCGGATTTGGCCCAGATTTCAGTGCGCGTGGTCGCGGGCAGCACGGCCTGGACGTAGAGCCCGCGCGGGCCGAGCTCGCTTTGCAGGGACTGGGAGAAGGTCAGGACGAAGGACTTGGTCGCCGGGTAAACGCCAGGCATGAATTCCGGGGCCACAGCGAGCACCGAGGTGATGCTGATGATCGATCCGCCACCTTCGGTGAGAAAGCGCGGGATGACGGCTCCGGCAAGGCGCACGACGGCGGTGATATTGAGGCGGATCAGTTTTTCATTCGCATCGAGGTCGGGATTGGAGAAGCCGGCGAAGTCGGCGACGCCGGCGTTGTTGACGAGGAGGCCGATGCGGGAGTCTTCGCGCAGGCGGGATTCCACGCGGGCGAGGTCGGTTGGGTTCGTCAGGTCGGCGGGGAGGATGTCGATCGTGACGCCGGTCTCGGCGCGCAGGCGGGCGGCGATGGTTTGCATCTGCGGCTCCCTGCGGGCGACGAGCACCAGGTCGTGGCCGCGGCGGGCGAGCCGGTCGGCGTAGGTGGCGCCGATGCCGGAGGAGGCGCCGGTGATCAGGGCGGCACGGCGGGTTGATGCGGACATGGCGGGTTCCTTGGTCAGTGGGATTCGGCAGCAGGCGATTTCGGCGGCTCGACCTTGCGCAGAAACAAGACGAGGGGGGCGGCCAGCGCGAACAGGACCATGATGGTTCGGAAGGCGTCGGCGTAGGCCATGGTGGAGGCCTCGCGGTAGGCGACCGCCCGGAGCTGTTCCAGCGCAGCGAGATGGCCGGCGGGCGCGGAGCCGAGAACGCTGGTGAGCTGAGCGCCGAGATCGGAAAGCCAGGTCGTCATCGCGGCATTGGCCGGCGTGAGGGTCGAGGCGATGTTGAGAAAGTGCAGGTTGGTCTGGTCATTCAGGACCGCGCCGCAGACGGCGATGCCAACCGCGCCGCCGAAATTGCGCATCATGTTGAACAGGCCGCTGGCGTATTTCAGCCGCGCCGACGGAAGGCTGCCGAGACCGAGGGTGACGGCGGGCGCCACGGCGAAGACCTGGGGGAAGCCGCGGAGGATCTGCGGGACCAGAAGCTGGCCGGCTCCCCAGTCATGGGTGATGAAGGTGAAGCTCCACATCGACAGGCCGAAGCTGGCGAGGCCGAACAGCATCAGCCAGCGAAGGTCGATGCGGCGCCCGAGCATGACGTAGATAGGCACACCCAGCAGGGATGCGGCGCCGGTGGAGAACAGCGCCACCCCGGTTTGCCAGGCGGAATAGCCGCGCACGTAGCCGAGGAAGAGCGGCGTCAGATAAATGGTGGAGAAGATACCGATCCCGGTGACGAAGGACAGGATGCACCCAAGGCCGAAATTGCGGTCGCCCAGGGCTCGCAGATCGACGACCGGGAAGGCGTAGGTGAAGCTGCGGATTATGAAGAGGATACCGGCAATCGCGGCGATGACAGCGCAGGTGCGGATGGTCTGGTCGCTGAACCAGTTCCAGCGGGCGCCTTCCTCCAGCACGTATTCGGCGGTTCCGAGTGCGAGCGCGAGGAGCAGGATGCCGGGATAGTCGGCTTCGGAGAGAAGGGAGAGGTCGGGCTTGTCGATATCGACCAGTGCGGCGACGCCGAGGGCGACGAGGAAGCCGGGCACAAGGTTGATGTAGAACAGCCAGTGCCAGTCGAGATTGTCGGTGATCCAGCCGCCGATGACGGGGCCGAGCGTGGGGGCGATGGAGGCGATGGTGCCCACGACGGCTGCCGCATAGATCCGCCGCTGGCCCTGGAAGTAGTGAAAGGACGAGGTGAAGACGGTCGGGATCATCGAGGCGCCGAGCAGGCCTTGCAGGGCGCGGAACAGGATCATGCTGTTGATGTTCCAGGCGAGGCCGCAAAGCAGGCTGGCGACGGTGAAGCCGAGCGCGGAGCCGGTGAACAGCCACCGCGTGGAGAACAGGCGGGTGAGCCAGCCGGAGAGCGGGATGACGATGATCTCGGCGATCAGGTAGGCGGTCTGGACCCAGCTGATCTGGTCCTGAGCGGCAGAAAGGCCACCGCCGATATCGGCGAGGGAGGAAGCGACGATCTGGATATCCAGCAGGGCGATGAACATGCCGACGCACATCACCGCGAAGGGGATGATGGCGGTGAGGCCGTTCATTGGTGCGCGGCCGAGCGGATATTGACGCCGACGGTGGTGGAGAGGCCGGCGCGCAGCAGGCCGAGATCCAGGGCGCCGCCGTCGAGGGCGATGCGGACCGGCACGCGTTGCACGATCTTGGTGAAATTGCCGGTGGCGTTCTGCGGGGGAATGACGCTGAAGACGGCTCCGGTGGCAGGGGCAAGGCTGGCAACGTGGCCCTGGAAAGTGCGGCGGGGCAGCACATCCGCGACGATTGTGGCGGCTTCGCCTGGCCTCATTCGGGCGATCTGGTCTTCCTTGAAGTTGGCATCGACCCAGAGCCCCTGGGCGGGGACGACTGAGAGCAGATCCGTGCCGGCGGTGACGTAGGCGCCGACCTGGGCGGAGCGGTTGCCGACATAGCCGGTGACGGGAGCGACGATGTCAGTGTAGCCAAGATTGAGCTGGGCGATGCGGAGGTCAGCCTCGGCCCGGGCAACATCGGCCTCGGCGGCGGCGATGTCGGTCTCCAGGACGGCGAGTTGCTGATTGGCGGCCTGCAAGGCGGCGGCGGAGGCCAGTACCGCGGCGCGGGCGGACTGGTCGGCGGCGCGCGTCCGTTCCGCACTCTGGCGCGAGCCGGCGGGCGTGAGGGCGAGGGAGGCGTAGCGTTCGGCTTCCTGGGCGGCGAATGCGGCCTGGGCCTGTTTGGCGGCAAGATCGGCCTGCGCCTCGGCGATCAGGTCGCGCTGCAGAACCTGTTTCGCCTGAAGGTTGCCAAACGCAGCCTGGCGGGACTGGAGAACGGCCTGGGCGTGCTGAAGGGCGGCCTGGAAGTCGTCCGGGTTCAGGCGAATGAGCGGCTGGCCGGCGTGGACGAGCTGGTTGTCCTGGACCAGGACACGGGCGATGAAACCGGCGACATGGGGCGCGATCTGGGTGACGTCGCCGCCGACATACGCATCGTCCGTGGTTTCGATGAAGCGGCCGTTGGTCCACCAATTGTAGCCGTAGTCGCCGGCAGCGAGCAGGGCGGCAAGGCCGAGCGCGGCGAGAGCGGGGCGCTTGTAGGAGCGGCGGGTGCGTTTCCGGGCCGGCGCCGGGGCGATCGTGTCGCGCGACAGCGTGGCGCTCATGACGCCTGCTCCTGGGATTCGAGATAGCTGGGATCGGCGGCGGGACCGGGGGCGCTGTGGAAGGTATCGACGGTCATGACCTTGCCGGTGTTGCTATCGACCAGGACGGGGTCGGCGGGCTGGCCGGTTTCGTTATCGACCACGATGACGCTTGGACCCTCGGGGGCGAAGTGCTTGTTGCCCCAGGCGAGGAGCGCCCAGAGTACCGGGCGGAAGTCACGTCCGCGCTCGGTCAGGACGTATTCGTGGCGGGGCGGGCGTTCGCTGTAGAGGCGGCGTTCCAGCAGGCCCGCCTCGATCAGGGCATTGAGGCGGCGGGTGAGCATGTTCGGGGCGATGCCGAGGTTCTTTTGGAATTGGTCGAACTGCGTCAGGCCCCGAAAGGCGTCGCGGAGGATGAGGATGCTCCACCATTCGCCGACGCGCTCGAGGCTGCGGGCGATGGGGCAGGACATGTTGCCGAAGCTTTTACGCTGCATGGTGCGGAGTGGATTGCATGGTGCAAGTCAGTATGGGGAGAAGGGTAGCATCATGCAAGTGGCTACACGAGCCGCATCGTTGAAAGATTTGCGAGCCCATGCTAGCGCCTGCTATCAGGAGATTTTCTGGGATCGCTCAGTGGCCAGCTTACTGATCCGGAATGTCGATGAGGCGCTTCATGCCCGGCTTAAGGCGCGGGCAGCGGCGCATCGGCGTTCACTTGAAGAAGAAGCGAAGGAGCTTCTACGAGTGGCTGTTGCCCGGCAGGCGGAACCAGCGCGAGAGAACCTGGCTGTGCTCGCTACGCGCATTTTCGGGCGCGAACATGGCGTGGACCTCGACATCCCGCCGCGAGGTTCCGCCCCGGAGAGTGTACCGCCTGACTTCTCCGGTGATGACCACGATACTTCGGTGCCGACGTGATCGTTCTGGACACCAACGTTATCTCGGAACTGATGAGGGCGGAGCCGAATCCGGCCTGTACTTGCGTACGTGAGCGGCCTGGCCTCTGGGACGGTGTTTACGGCAGCCGTCTGCGAGGCCGAAATTCGCTACGGTTTGGCACGAATGCCGGCAGGGGGAAGGCGAGACGAATTGGTAAAGCGTGTTTCTGCCTTTTTCGCGGCTGGCCTCCAGGACCAGGTTCTGCCTTTCGATCAGCCCTGCGCGGCCATTTATGGAGAGATTCGCCGTCTGGGGGAGGCGACGGGCAGACCGATCGCAGTCGAGGATGCAATGATCGCCGCGACGGCGCGGGCCCATGGGGCCAAGGCCATCGCCACTCGCAATCTCAGGGACTTCGCCGGTTGCGGCATTGCTTTGCTCGATCCGTGGGCCGACCCGTCGCCATTATGAGAGCGAAGGAGGGTGCCGATCCATACGCGGCCGGGTATAGGTTCGCTCTGGCGGCCGAAAGGATCCGCCCTGTCCTGTGGGCCTCGCGCGGGAGCGATGCATGAAGATCGTTGCGGTGGAAACAAGCCTGACCCGCACGCCGTTCGGTATGGGCGCCAAGCCCGTGTCGTTTATCGGCACCCATTGGGACGCCCTGAATACGCTCTGGCTGCGGATTGTGACCGATCAGGGGATAGAAGGCTGGGGAGAGGGTTTCGGCCACGCGGCGGTGGCTGCGACGAAGGCGGTCATTGATACGCAGCTTGCGTCGATGGCGGTGGGGGCGGATGCGCGCGATATTGCCGGTCTGCGCGCGCGTCTGACGAAGGCGATGCATCTGTACGGGCGCAACGGTCCGCATCTCTATGCGCTGTCGGCGCTGGATATCGCGCTATGGGATATTGCGGGGAAAGCTGCCGGTTTGCCTTTGTGCCGGCTGCTCGGAGCGGCGCCTCGGGAGCTGACGGCCTATGCTTCGCTGCTGCGCTACAACGACCCCGCGCTGGTCGCGGCAGCATGCGAGCGCGCCGTTTCGCGCGGGTACCGTGACATCAAGCTGCACGAAATCGAACCGCCGATGATCGCCGCGGCGCGTCAGGCGATCGGCGCCGACATCAGGCTGATGGTCGATGCAAACTGCCCGTGGAGCCTGTCGGAAGCGTTGCAAATGGCGGAGCGGCTGCGGGAGTGACAATCTGACCTGGTTGGAGGAGCCGATCTGGCCGCCCGAAGACGATGAGAGCCTGGCGCTGATCCGCCGCTCGGGCGCAGCTCCGGTGGCGGCCGGCGAGAATGCCGGCGGTCTGCATGATTTCCGGCGCAAGTTTCAGGCCGGCGCACTGGACGTGGCGCAACCCAGCGTCACCAAGATCGGCGGACCGTCCGCGATGCTGGAGGTCGCCGCGCTGGCAAAGGCTTTCGGCGTTCGCCTCGTGCCGCATAACGCCTATTTCGGGCCGGGATACCTGGCTTCGCTGCACGTCAATGCCGCGATCGCGCCGGATAGCCCGTTTGAGCGCATCTTCATCGACCTGGAAGCCAGCCCGTTTGGGGTGGCGCTCACGGCGAAACACGGGAAGGTTGAGGTGCCGGAGGCGCCAGGCCTCGGTGCTGATCCTGATCCAGAGGTGCTTCGCCGGTACCGCGTCGGCGAGGTAACTGTTACGCGGGCGTAAGATGGCGGACGCGGGGGAGGACCTCGGTGGCAAGTAGTTCCAAAGATCGCCGCCAGGCTTCCGGCTTGTCGGCATAGTCGAAGCCGAAGACGAGCAGAGTGCCGAAGCCGCCGACCTCGGCGTAAATGGATTCGAGTTTTTCGGCGACGGTGGCTGGCGAGCCGATCAGCCAATTATGCTGGGCGCAGTATTCGGGTGTTACATCGGAGTCCGGCACGTTCTGGTCGTGTTTCAGGTATTGCCGGAAGTCGAAATGGCCCAGGAGCTGGAGGAAGTATTCACGCATCATGCGGCCCATCATGTCGCCGACCGAGAGGCGCATCGCCTCGGCGTCGGTTTCGGCCACGAATACTTCGCGGACGAGGCGCCAGTCCTTGCGGTGCGGTGTGCGGCCGGTGCGGCGGGCGCCTTCCTCGACCGCATCCCAGTGGGAGGCGATGTAGCCGGCGTTGAGATTGAGGCTCATGGGGATGAAGCCTCGTTCGCCGGCGATCTTCAGCGTGTCCGAGTTCTTTGAGAAGCCGGCGACGCCGATCGGCGGGTGGGGTTTTTGCAGCGGTTTGATGTGGGGGTAGAGGAAGCCGAACATCGGCTCGGGCTTGTTCACCTTCCAGAATTTGCCTTCGTAGTCGAAGGCCGGTTCGTCGTCGTTCCAGAGGCGGAGCATGATGTCGAGGGCCTCGCGGGTCATGTCGCGGTTGACCCCGGAGGTGCCGTCCACGTGGAACATCTGCCAATCGCTGGGGAGGCCGGAGGCGGCGACGCCGAAATTCAGGCGGCCGCCGGAGAGATGGTCGAGCATGGCGACGCGGTTCGCGAGCTCGGCCGGGTGGTGGTAGGGGAGCAGGAAGCCGCCGGGGCCGATGCGGATGCGGGAGGTTTCGCGGAAGGCCTGGGCGATGAGCAGATCCGGGGCGGGGTGGGGCTCCCAGATGGCGGTGTGGTGCTCGCCGATCCAGGCTTCCTTGTAGCCGAGCTCGTCGAGCCAGCGAAGCGTCTGCAGGTCCCAGTCATGGCCGGCTTTGAGGCTGCGTTCCGGCGGATGGGATGGCATGGCGAAGTGGCCGAGTTCCATGGCGATCCTCTTTGGTGGGTTGGGGCGGTGAGCTTATAGCAATGGTTGTGGGTTTTGACCCCTCCCCCTGCCCCCTCCCGCAAGGCGAGGGGGGTTTAGGGGGCCTCCCGCAAGGGGAGGGGATTCGGGAGAAAGCGGATGAGGGCGGCGAGGTGGCCGGAGGACCGGCTGCATGTGCTGGTGACGTGGCTGTGCGGGATCGTGCTGACGCTGGAGGGGTATGATTTCGCCTCGGTAGCGTATGCGGTGCCTTCGCTGGTGGATGCGTGGCACGTGAAGCCGGTGGCGTTCACCGGGGTGCTGACGGCGGGAAATATCGGGCTGCTGCTGGGGGCGGTGGTGGGCGGCCCGATCGGCGACCGGATTGGGCGGAAGCCGGTGCTGATCGGGTGCGTGGCGGTTTTCGGGCTGTTTTCGCTGCTGAGCGCGTTTGCCGGATCGACGCACGAGCTGGCGGGGCTGCGGTTCGGGACGGGGCTGGGGCTGGGCGGCGGGGTGCCGCTGTCGATCGCTCTGGCTTCGGATTATGCGCCGCCGGGGAGCCAGGGGCGGCTGGTGATCCTGATGAGCTCGGGGGTTTCCATCGGCAACACGGTAGGCGGACTTCTGGCCTCGCAGATCGTGCGGACCCTGGGCTGGCCGTGGATTTTTGTGGTGGGCGGGCTGTTGCCGCTGGGGGTGCTGGCGGTGCTGGTGCCGCTGTTGCCGGAGTTGCGGGCGCTGGGGCGGGAGGGAGTGGTGGGGAACCGGGTGGCGGCGCTGTTCCGGGAGGGGCTGGGGGCTTCGACGCTGCTGCTGTGGGCGATGAACCTTTTAAACCTGCTTAACAATTACCTGATATTATTGTGGCTGCCGGCGATTTTGCACGCGCTGGGGGTAGCCGCGAGCTGGGCGATTTTCGCCACGACGATGTATGCGCTGGGGACGATCGTGGGGGCCTATGTGACGGCGCCGATCGTGGACCGGATGGGCATGGAGCGGGTGCTGACCGGCCTGCTGTTCGTGGGAGCGGTGTGCGTTTTCGCGATCGGGGCCTTCAACCCGCCGTTTTTCGTGCTTTCGGCGCTGATCGGGATCGGTGGGATCGGGATCGGCGGATGCCAGCACGGGATCAATGCGCTTTCGGGGCGGGTGTATCCTCCGCCGATCCGGAGCACGGGAGCGGGCTGGGCGACGGGGGCGGGGCGGATCGGGACGATCGCGGGGCCTCTGCTGGGCGGGCTGTTCCTGTCACTGGGTTGGAGCGGGCGGGAGATCATTCTTTTCGCGACGGCTCCGGCGCTGGGGGTCAGGGCGGCGATGGCGGGCCTTCGGGTGGCGCAGGGGCGGCTGCGGCGGAGGGCGGCGGTTTAGGAGCGTACGAAAGGGGGGTTTTGGGGGGTTGTATTTTGTACGAAACGGGGTTTTCGGGGGGTTGTATTTTGTACGAAACGGGGATTTCGGGGGTTGTATTTCGTACAAAGTGACGATTTGTTGCGATGAAGTATTTAATGGTTGAGAGACGTGGTGAGACTGGGAGGGTGCCAGTTTAATCCCCGAGTGTTTCTCGAGCCAGTGCAGTTCTCTCCTCCGCTGAAATCTCGGCCGGCATCAGGGCGTTTCGGAACAATTCGCGCTTTCGCTCCAGCAAAGCATGCAGGTTCTCATCAAAGGATCGATGGCCTGGCCAAACCGCCTGCGGAAGTAGGACCTGTTACTTCTCGCGTCTGGCCGATTCGCAGCACGCGGCCAGTGCACTGATCTTCGACAGCCGGATTCCACCACCGATCCAGATGAATAACGTGGTTCGCGCTGGTCAGTGTCAGGCCGACGCCGCCGGCTCGCGGTGAAAGGATCATGACGTCAAATCGCGTATCATTTCTTTGGAACTCGTTTACTCGCGCCTGCCTGAGCTGACCGGGAACCTCTCCGTTGATGATCATCGGTGACCGCGAGAGGTGGTAGCGCCGCTGGATCAACGTGGCCATTCGTGCCTGCATTCCGCGATGATCCAGGAAAATCAATGCCCGTTCGTGGCGCCCCTGGATCTCGTCCAGGAGGTGGAACGCAGCCCGAAGTCGGGTGGAGGCAGAAATGAACAGCTCGTCTTCGGCCGCTGTTTCGATAGCCGGATGCAGGCTGATCTCGCGCAGCGCGGCAAGCGCCTTCAGGAGCTGCCCAGCGTCAGCGCCGCGGGCATTCTGGATTGCCTCCTTGTATGCAGTTTGCTGCATCGGGGGCATCGTTTCCGTAGCAATCAATTCCGTGCATGCCGGCAGATCAGGCAGATGATCTCGGCGCAGCCGCCGAAGCATAAGGGGCGGGCGGCCGCCCCGCGTGCGATCGAGTTGGTCCTTGAGTTGCCGGAGTTCCGCCGGGTCCGGAGCACGCTCATATCGCGCGCTGAAACCCTTGAGGTCGCCGAGAAAGGCCGGATGCACCGTATCGACTATGCACCAAAGATCGGCAAGCCGATTTTCAACCGGGGTGCCGGTCAACGCAATGTGAAAATCAGCGTTCATTGCCTTGGCGGCGTCGGTCAAGCGAATGCCGGGCGTTTTGATCTTTTGCGCCTCATCGAGAGCCACCGCCGCGAACCGCACCTGTCCGAAATCGCGATCGTAATCTCGCACTGTTTCATAGGTGGTCAGCACGCAATCTGCCTCACGCAGCGCCGAAACCGCGATGCAGGGGCGCCCGTCCTGGTCCGTGTGCCTATAGGCGCCAAGATTTCTCCCATAGGCGCACAAGATCTTTCCCAAGCCGGGTGCCGTCAGATGACGATCATGTTCCTGCCGCCAATTCTCCAGTAACCCGGTGGGCGCGACGATCAGCAGCGGCGCTCGCTGGATCCGTTCGAGCTGCATTCCCTCCCGCAACCAGGCGAGCAAGCCCAACACCTGAAGGGTCTTGCCCAAACCCATGTCGTCGGCCAGCAGCACCCCGGGCCGGCCCTTACGCCATGCGTCCTGCAGCCAGGCCAGGCCGAGTGCCTGGTGCGTCTTCAGAGGCGTGCGCAGGCAGGATGGAGAAGCAGCGTCGTGCGCCGGCCTTGGGTTCCAGTACGCCTCGAGGTCGACCTCGCTCTCGTTCGGCGCGATCAGCAGCACTTGCGGGGGCGTTCGCTCTGCAGACCTGTCGGTTTCATGCGATTCGGATTCCAGAGCAGCGAGAGCGACCAGCGTTTCCGCATTGGCCGGGATGGGAACGGTGCGGCCACTTGCGTTGAAGGGAACGGCTTTCTGTCCCCCCGCAATGGCGGCTTCCACGGCGGTGCGCAGCTCGGCCGCCTGCTTCGGCGTGAGGGGGACGATGTCATCGTTAATGAGAAGTCCCCGTCGCGGACGGGTCTCGCTGCGGCCGCTGGACCCGGACCCCAGCCAATCGTTCCCGGCCAGGGCCACCCAGGGAACCACGCGCGCCTGCCACAACCCGAGGCCAAGAACACGTTCGGCGTAAGCGGGTGTCTCTCGCACCAGCTTGTCCAACACAGTGGTATCTGCCTGCTCGCCGAGGGTTTGTCTGAGGAAAGCCCGCGGTGCGGCCAGTAACGCGCGTTTCGTTGCAACAGGTGCAGATTGCAGCCGCCGCACCTCTGACAACGCCATGCGCAGCGGCGGCGTGAGGACGACGTATGCGCCGGAGCCAAGCGGATAGACCGGACGGGCCTCGGCAAAGCCGTTGAACAGCTGATCGCCGAATTGCTGCTGCTGCTCAGATGCCAGCAACGGTGAGTTGCCGTGCTCGTCGTCTCCCCGGTGCAGGATCGGCACCAGACGGCTGCGCGCACCCTCGTCGGTGAGGTCGAGGGAGAAAGCGTCGGCCACAGCGATGGTAAACGAACCGAGCAGGCCCGAACTGGTGGCCTTGCCGGAGGTTTCGGCGGCCGGCATTGCTTCACGAAGCTCCGCAAGCACCGACAATCTCCCCGCCGTGTCGCCGGCAGGCAATGCATTCAGGCGATCGATCAATTCGGCGGGGCGGAATAACTGGTACGGAAGGCGATGCCAGGCTTCGCCGATCCGAAGCCAGGCGCCGCATCGCACTGCTCCTGCAATTGGCTGACCGCTGGGGCGCTTCCATACGAGCTGGACGCCAAAATCAGGCCGGGTGACCAGGCCGCGTGTGCTGAATGCTGCCACCACCTCAGCAAATGGCGGCAATCCGATCAAAGCTGCTTCACGCCGACTCAAGCCGGACACTGCAGCATGTTCGATGTGCAGCACTGCATGTTCATCGATGGCCACCTCGGCCGCTCGCAGCCGTTGAGCGAGATCAACCCCAGGCAAAAGGGAAGCGGGGGCTTCGATGGCCCAGTTGTCGCAGGGAATTTCGCCTGCGGGACCGAGCAGGCGGAGCTCGGTAAAGGGAGCGGCGACTGTGTGGTGGAAATGGTGGTTCATCGGATTTGCCAGTCGGTCGGCAGCAGAGTGATCCCAGCGTGTCGGGCCAGCAGCGCTGCGGCGCGGCGTTGCCATACGCCGCCAGCAGAGCCGGCGTGGACCAGGCCTGAACGATCGGTGTTAGCAGGAGGGTCAGGCTCAGGCGGAAACGGCAGGCCGGGCAGAATGAAATCCTTTCTCCTGTAACTTGCTTGATAGAGCTTAGGAGCTTCCCGGCCAGGCCAGGCCCGGAGCTTTCCATTGTGGCTCCATTCAGCGAGAATTAGGTTCCCTACTCGCATCAACAGCACCGATTGATCGGCGGATGATCCGGCGAGGAGTCCGAATGCGTTTCCCAGCTCCCTTTTGGCTCGCGCCGAGGCATGCACCCGTTGACCCAATGCGAGCCAGGCGTCCGCGATAAAACCCTTCTTCAAGCAGGCCGACCAAAAAGCTTCCCGGTAGGGCCATTGCAGAGCGAGATCCTGATCCGCAGTCAGTTCCGCATGGTCCGCAATCAATCCGAAGAACACCCGCAGCGAGGCCTGGGCGAGCCAACGTCGCATCACCGCGGCCTCGGCCTCGGCGCCGATCCACTGCCGGGGGCGCAATTGCGGATGGCCGATATGTGTCAGCACGAAATCTTTGACGATGATCTGTGCTTCCGGCAGAGGCTCTCGTTGGCTATCAGTCCATGGTCGTAACAGCGACCGCGCGACGTCGAGACGCGCAGCGGGGAATCGAAGATTGCCGCCATGCAACAAAACTGATGCAATGCGACTGAAGGAGATTTTGACCTCCCGTCCTCGCAGCAGACCGGGAAGCCGCTCCAGACACTCGGAATGAATCGCCCGCATGTAGCCGCCAACGGTGCGCAACTCGTCATCGAAGCCAAGCGATTCCAGCACGACCTCCGGAGGACGGCTGCTGCCGAGGATCGCGGCTGCAATTGCGGCTGGACCGGTTTCGGCCTCAAACATGCTGAACTGCGCCTGCCCTTCGCGCCAGATATTCAGGCGAGGGTCAGTTGTGGTCGTAAGCAGCCGGGCGATCGCCTGGCCGGCTTCGGTGATTCTTGGTGCATCCCGCGAAAAGTCACGTAGCCACGCCTCGATAAGGTTGCGCAGCGTGCTCCGCTGCTCCGCCGCTTGCATGACCACGCGATCGAGCAGGCCGGGAAATACGATGGCAGGGGGATCGCCCTGCCAAAAAAGCCAGGGCGCAGCACGCAAATCCTTCCTATCGGAGCCGCCGGCGCGCAGGCGCTCCCGCACCTCCTGCAGATACTGGGAAGGTGGAGCGGCTGGCGCGTTCTGTGGCGCGCCGATCTCGCGCAACATGATTTTGCTCGGCGGCCTCCTCCGGCAGCCGTGCTCGGCCTGGTAGTGCGGCGACCGCGGCCTCCAGCCGCTCCAAGGCCTCCCGGGCATGGCCGGCGGTCATGGCGAACCGATTGCCTGGGTAATTTCATCACGCAATCGTTGCAGCTCATCCGATGTACGGGATGTCAGGACGAAGCGGATATCGATGCGCCGGTTCTTGCGGAAATCATCCTCAGTCGCCCCCTGTGCGTCCGGCAACGGCCGCCGGTCGCCATAACCGGCGGCGCCAAGCAATCGCAGACCATCGGTGTTGCGCAACTCATCGAGACCCGGCTGAGCGCGGCGAAGCTCGGCAAAAACCGCGAGAGCGCGCTCGGTGGAGAGCTGATCGTTGTCCCGGTAATGCAAGGTGCCGGCGAACGGTCGATGATCCGTATGGCCCTCGATCAAGACGGTTTCGAGCACGGGCGCCGAACCCGCCGGGCATCCGGCTGGCGTGGCTGATGCGTAACACGGCATCGTATTCGCCATGACGTCCGCGACCGCGTGCACTGTCCGGAGCGCATCATCGCTCAGCGCCGCACTGCTGGTTGCGAACAATAGGTCGCCGGCCAGGCGCAGCACCCCGGATTGCTGATCAATCCCCACTTGTATGCCGCGCGCACTGAGCTGTTCCTGGAGGCTACTCAGAAGAGTGCGTCGTGCGGCTTCGCGCAGGTCTATTTCGTGCTGGAGCTGATCCACTGCCTTACTAAGGAGTGATCTGAGCTGATCGTTCCTGTGCTTCTCACGATCCGCTTCCGCCCTTTGCCGCTCGGCCTCGGCCTTCTCCTGCAGCGTGAGAGCCTCCTGGCGCCTGAGCTGGTCCTGGGTTTTTTGCAGCTCGGCAAGCTTCACCATCTGATCATGCTCAGCCTGGCGGTAATTGATGGCGAACACCGTCAGCATCAGTAGAAACACAAACAGGATGCCAACCATCAAATCGCTGATGGAGGCGAAGTAGCCCTCCTCGGCCTCTTCAGGGTCGGCTCGCCGCACGAGCATTTAGCGGCTCCTGGCCGGAGGACGATAATCTTCGAGCGCCCCCTCCAGCTGGCGTATCGCGCCTTCAAGTTGCCTTGCAGCGTTCGCGAGATTCTGGTCCGTGCCGATCACAAATTTTTCGATCTGGCTGGTGAAGCCGTGCAGTCCGTGATTGAGGCGTTCGAATACCTGTCCAAGCTGTTGATCCACGCCTTCGAATCGCTGTGCGGCGATGGTCAAGGCCTGGGCCGTTGCCTCTGCACGACTCTCCGCAGCCTGCAGGCGCTGGGCCGCACCGCCGATCTGCTCGACGGCAGTGGTCACGGTCTGCGCCACCTCCCGCAACGGCTGTACGGTGTTCCGCGCCGCCTCGCTTGCCGCTCGAAGATCCTTAGCGCTTGAAACCAGAGGTGGTGCCGCCTGACCCGCTGCCTGCTGCAATTCCCCGATGCGCGCCGCCAGGATCTGTGCCGCTGCCGCCAGTTCGCCGACCTGCCGCGCAAGGGATGCGGCGCGCTGGTTGATTTCATCCCCGGCGCTGTCGAGCTTCGAGCCTGCGCTTTCCCCGCCGCGCTGAAGCGATGTTGCCGCCGCCTCGCCTGCTTCGCGAAGACCCGCCGCAGCTCCGGTGATCGCGCCCGCGAGCCCCTGACCGGCTGCGTCCAGCGAGCCTGACAACGCCGCTGCTCCCGCCGCCCCGCCCTCCCGCAGGGCGTTCCCTGCGGAGCCGAGCGTGAGACGGAACTCCGCCAGCATTGCTTGGAGCTCATTGCGCATTCCCTCCGTAGCAGTGGCGATTCGCGCTACCGCCTCTTCGGCCCCACGCCCCAATGCGCCGCCCGTTTCGTGCGCCGCCCCCGCGAGCGCCTGGGCCACCCGCCCGGCAGTCGCCTCGAAGGCCGAGGCTGCCGCGCCGATTCGCTCAGCCAGTTGTTCCAGCGCCTGATCGCCCGTATTACGGCTAGCTTCCGCCAGAGCGCGTAGCTCATTCAGCATTGCCTCAAATTGCGCGGTCATCCGGGCAGAACCCGCTTCGGCTTCCTGACCCATGCGACGCTGCAATGCCTCCGCCGATTGGGTCAGGGTGCTCGCTATCGTACGCGCTGCGGTCTCAAACCCATTTGTCGCGTGCGCGATCCGCTCGGCCATGTCACGCCCCGCTTCCGTACCCACGCTGCGCGCCTGCTCCGCCACGCCGCGCAGAGTTTCGGCCAGTGCGGTCATCTGATCCGTGATGCGCGACAACGCGGCTTCCGCCCCTTCGCCCATGCGCCGTGTCATCGCCTCGGCCGCGTCAGCCATGCGGCTGGCCGCCTCGCGCAGACCCGATTCCAGTCCCTTTAGACTTGCACCCAACTCGGCCAGCCGTTCACCTGCTTCTTGCATCTTATCGCCCGTGCCGCCTTGCAGGCGTTGAAGGAATGCGTCCATCATCCGCTGGATGGTTTCGGCATTGTCATCGGCTGTGCGCGCGGCGAGCCGCTCCATCGCTTCCCGCAGCGGCGCGATGTGCTCGCCGAGGCGTTGATCGAACGCCGAATCCAATTTTTCACCCAAGGCAACAGCGAGGTCGGTGGAGAATGTCTCGAGCTGGGTGAGCTGCCGTTCTGCCAGCGCGTTCGCTTCCTCCTGCGCCGCAAGTTCGGTGCAGAGCGGAATCCGCTGGTTTAGATCCTGCACGAATCCGGCGATTGCCCGGTCTATCCTGCGTAGGCAGTATGCCTTCCAAAACCAAGTGTAGAGGATTGAAAGCCCAAGGCCGAAAAGCGACGTGATGAACTTGAAGGAAGCCAGGTCAAGCAACTGTTGGAGAGCGTGCGTTCGGTCGGTCTGGGTGACGTTATCCGCGACCACCGCGCTGGCTTTCTGCAACGCGAAGGTAAGGCCAAGAAAGGTGAAGAAGAGCCCTGCACCGACCAGCATACCTGGCAGCGCTGCATGGTAACGAAGGTTAATCCCGGTGTCTTGTAGCAGTGACGCGTCAAACCAGTGTTCCGCGGGGACACTAGCGCGAATGGGCTGTCGCCCGCTGGCGTCGATCAGTAGCGTATCGCGGTATCCGCGCCAGCGGTGGCCAATGAGGCGCGCATTGCCCAAATCAAGCGAAATTTCCTCGAAATCAGCAGTGAAAGCGGCGGCATCCGGCACGCGTGCCAGACGTTTGCGTGCTGATCTCAAGGCGCGCGTTGCGCGCCACGTTTTCGAGCCGGCAAGAGACGCCGAAATTGCCGCCCAGAGCACAAGACAGAAGACGACTTTCCAAACGGTGGAGGGTTGCTGAACTAGCTCGCCCAGCGTAATCATCGGATCTGACATTTTTCAAACCTTAACAGCAACAATGCCGATTCACGATCAAATCGCCGCTTTAGAGATTACTATCACGGATCAGACGCGTCCTCTGGAAAAATCTCTATGTCGCACATTTCGTCTGCCGGACGGGCGAATGGGCGCGCTGTGGCGGGGCCTTGTGTACCCTGTCAACAGTGATCGTCAGATCAACATATCTGATGAGGCCGTTCCCCCAGGTATCTGCATGCCTGGGGTTTTGCCTCGGAAAACCCCGTCGGCAATCGTGGATGGAGGAGATGTGGCTTATCTACTGCTGCCCGGCTCCGGCAGTGAGGCCGAGGCGGCGGCGACGGCCCTCCGGCACGCCGGAGTGGCGGTCCAGCGCACCGGACGTTATCTTGGCGATCCGATTGATGGCCTGATCGCCGACTGGTTCGTCCGCTTCTTCAAACCCGAAAGCCACTGCGACCTGGAAGCCGTCGTGGCATCCGCGATCCAAGGGGTCATTGCCTGTCCGGCGCCGCCTGAAGCACCCAGCGAAATCAGGGTGCGCCTGCTGCAAATCGAGCTCCTGCAGGCGCGGGCCAGGGAATCGGCCTTGCTTGATCAGCGCAACGACCTGAGGCATGCGGCGGGCCAGGCAAATGGGGCAGCCGAGGAAGTTGCCTCCCTGAAAGCCAAGTTGGCTGCGGAACAGGAAGCCCACTCGAAGTTGGAGCTGGACCGAACCGCCTTCGCGCCTGCCCCAACCGCCCCGCCGTCCTTGCGAGCCGGTCGCCTTCGCGACGAAGTTGAAGCCGTGTTCACGAACCTGCTTCCGAAGCTCCGTCTCTTGCGCGACAGCATCACTGTTATCACGGTCGAATACGCCGATCGCGGCCCGCTGTACCGGGCACTTGCTGAACTCCAGTCTCTCACCCGACGGATGCCCCAGGGATGGAAATCAGTTCAAAGCGTCCCCGGTTGGTGGGAACGCCATGTCAGCGATGGCCGTGACAATACTGGTCGCCTCTATGCCTGCCTTGATGGAGGTGGCGCAAAATGGCAGGTGCTGATTTCGCACAAGAGCGATCAGCCTAGAGACATCGCCTGGCTGCGAAAGAGCTGAAACGAGGTCCTCTGGCGAATTCTGACCCTGAGCGAAGAGGTTTGCGCGACCGCTGATGTCGAACAGTCACGCGGGTGCGGGAAGGGGTGGGGTATTGGGAGGCTGAAATGGGATTGGTGCCTCCGACGGCGCTAATCGCGACATCGCTCGGATGCGGCTGGAACAACGCGGGCAAGGTTGAACAATGGCGCGGTTTGACATTCTTGGCATCGGCAATGCGATCGTCGATGTGGTGGCGCGGGTCGATGGGACGTTCCTGTCGAAGCACGACATGCGCAAGGGCGCAATGACGCTGATCGATGCCGACGCGGCGGAGGCGCTGTATGCGGCGATGCCTCCGGGGCGGGAATCGAGCGGCGGGTCCGCGGCGAATACCTGCGCGGTTGCGGCGGCGCTGGGCGGGCGCGTGGCGTATCTGGGGAAGGTGGCTGAGGATCAACTCGGTTCGGTGTTCCGCCACGACATAAGCGCGGCGGGGGTGGCGTTTCCGTCGGCGCCTCTGGCGGGGGGCGCACCGACGGCGCGGTGCCTGATCGTGGTGACGCCCGACGGGCAGCGGACGATGCACACCTATCTGGGGGCGTGCGTCGCGTTCGGCGAGGCGGATGTGGATGAGGCGCTGACTGCGGAGTCCTCGGTGATTTATCTGGAGGGATATCTGTTCGATCCGCCTGCGGCGCAGCTTGCGTTCCGGCGGGCGGCGGCGGCGGCGCACCGGGCCGGGCGGAAGGTTGCGCTTTCGTTATCGGATCCGTTTTGCGTGGACCGGCACCGTAAGGCATTCCGCGAGCTGGTGCGACGGGACGTGGATGTGCTGTTTGCGAACGAGGCGGAAATAACTAGTCTGTACGAGGTGAACCGTTTCGAAGAGGCGGTGGAGGCGGCGCGGGCGGAGGTGGAGTTGGCGGCGCTGACGCGAAGCGAGGCCGGGAGCGTGGTGGTGCGCGGGGCGGAGACGGTCTCGATCCGGGCGCAGCCGGCGCGGGTGGTGGATACGACTGGCGCGGGCGACGCGTATGCGGCGGGATTTCTGGTCGGGCTGACGCGGGGGCTTTCGCTGGACGTGTGCGGGCGGTTGGGAAGCATCGCGGCGGCGGAAGTCATCGGGCATTACGGCGCGCGGCCGCAGGCGGATTTGCGGACGTTAGCGGCTGGATTGCTGGGGTGAGTGGCCTGCGCTGGATCGCCCGGTTAGCCCCGGTCGAGCGCGGGGCTTAAGTTTTGACCCTTCCCCTTCCTCCTTGGGTCCGGCCTCCGGCCGGCCCGAGGGCAAGCCTCCCGCAAGGGGAGGGGAATCTGGGGACGGGTCAGGCATTCGGTAGAATTCGACCTGGAATTTTACCTGCCCAAGCGGCGCGATTTGGTGGGGAACGCCCGGCTCGACCAGGCCCGGCGGGGCGGCGGGGTCAAGCAGGCGCTCCGACGGCCGATCAAGAACGCGGTAGAGCAGCCGGCCTTCCAGCACATGGATCAGCCCCCAGACGCCTGGCGCGGTGGAATGCCGCCCGAGCAGGCCTGGGGGAATGGTTGTTTCGGTGAAGATGGCGGTCCGGCGATAGGCGCTGGCTCCCGGCGGCAGTCCAGTGGCGGTGGTGCCTTCACTCATTCCTTGAGCCTCGCGTCGCACAGCGCCTGGAGGACGATGGCGTTGTTGTGCGCCTCGTCGCGGGCGGCGAAGACCAGCGTTACGCGCCGGCGCTGACGCGCGGCCGCAAGCAGTTCATCGAGCGCCGGGTTCCCGACCAGTTCGTTGCGGTAGCGGCTGGCAAAGTCAGTCCATTTGGCGGGATCATGGTTGAACCATTTACGCAGGGCGGTGCTGGGTGCTGCCTCCTTAAGCCAGAGGTCGATCTTCGCCTGCTCGCGCTTCACGCCACGGGGCCAGATCCGGTCGATCAATACACGGAAGCCGTCCTCGGGCGAGGGGGGTCATAGGCCCGCTTGACGGCTATCTGGCTCATGAACGGGGGCTCACGAACGGGGTGACTCCTTCCTGGCGTCCTCCTCGAAGGTGGCAATCGCCAGCGTGGAGTGGGCGTAGGCGCCGCCGGCTCGCATCTCGGCGGCAACCCAGATGGCTTCCATCAGCTCGTTTTTGGTGGCGCCAGAGCGCAAGGCAGCCTTGGTGTGTCCCTTGATGCAGTAGGGGCACTGGGTCACGTGCGCGACGGCGACCGCGATGATCTGCTTCATCTTTGCCGAGAGCGCGCCGTCGGCGAAGACCTGCCGGCTGAATGCATCGAAGGCGGCCTGCGTCTCGGGGGCCAGTTCCCGCCGCTTGTGCGCAGTCTCACGTGTGGCCTGGGGGTAGATGGTTTGATCGGACATGGTGTACTCCTTCCTGGGCGGCGGTTAGGTAAACCGGCACGTGGGCGTGTCAGGCTGGTACCCCGGGCGCAGGGTCCAGCAAGGCGGCCTTGTCGGGCTTGTCCTTCCATTCGTCGGCGTCGGCCGGCGGCTCTCCCTTGCGGGTTATGTTCGGCCATTGGGCGGCGAAGGTGCGGTTCGGCTCCAGCCAGTCGGTGGCGCGTTCGTCACTGTCCGGCACGATTGCCTCGGCAGGGCACTCCGGCTCGCAGACGCCGCAATCGATGCACTCGTCGGGGTGGATGACCAGCATGTTCTTGCCGACATAGAAGCAGTCCACTGGGCAGACCTCGACGCAATCCATGTATTTGCATTTGATGCAGTTTTCAGTGACGACATAGGTCATTGGGGTGTTTCCCGTAAGGAGCAGCATCTATAAGATGCATCGCGGATGCATGTTATATCCCTGCTCGTCGGGGAAGCAATATCGGGGATGGGCTAAAGGGCGCTCCACCGGCACGACGAAGATGGCCGGGTCAGGCCCGGCCATGACGAAGGGGTCCGGTGTCCTTTCATCGTCGGTGGGTCGGCACTCCGGTGGCGAACTTATACGAGTGGCGTTGAGTTTTGACCCCGCCCCTGCCTCCTCCCGCAAGGGGAGGCGGAAATTGGAACTGCCCGCTCCCGCAAGAGGTCCCTGGCGGGAGGGGATGACGGGGAACTAAGAAAGGCCCTCGACCAGGCCGTCGTCGTTGAGGCGGATGGATTCGGCGGCAGGGACGCGCGGAAGGCCGGGCATGGTGAGGATGTCGCCGCAGATGGCGACGACGAAGCCGGCGCCGGCGGAGAGGCGGACCTCGCGGACGGGAAGAATGTGGCCGGTGGGAGCGCCCATCAGGGCGGGATCGGCGCTGAAGCTGTACTGCGTCTTGGCGATGCAGACGGGGAGCTGGGCGAAGCCCGCGGCCTCGAACTGTTCCAGCCGGCGGGAGACAGCGGGCGGGAGGGAGATGTCCTCGGCGCGGTAGATCTGGCGGGCAATGGTGCGGATCTTATCGGCCAGGGAGAGATCGAGCGGGTAGAGCGGGGCGTAGCCTGCGGCGCGGTCCCGGATGACGTGCTGGACGGCGCGGGCGAGGTTCTCGGCGCCGGCGCCGCCGTCGGCCCAATGGGTGCATATGAAGACATCGACGCCCAGGGCGCGCATGGCGTCCCGGACGACGGCGAATTCGGCGTCGGTATCGATGGTGAAGTGGTTCAGGGCGACGAGCACGGGCAGGCCGAACTTGCCCATGTTTTCAACGTGGCGGGCGAGATTGACGACGCCACGGGCGACGGCGGCAGCGTCCTCCTTTCCCAGGGCGGAGCGGGGGACGCCGCCATGCATTTTGAGCGCCCGGATGGTAGCGACGACGACGCTGAGGGTGGGGGCGAGACCGGCGGAGCGGCACTTGATATCGAGGAACTTCTCGGCGCCAAGATCGGCGCCGAAGCCGGCTTCCGTGACCACCACATCGGCCAGTTTGAGGGCGAGGCTGGTGGCCATGACGGAGTTGCAGCCATGAGCGATGTTGGCGAAGGGGCCGCCGTGGACGAGGGCGGGCGAGCCCTCCAGGGACTGCACGAGATTGGGTTGCAGGGCGTCGCGAAGCAGGGCAGCGAGGGCGCCGTGGGCTTTGAGGTCGGCCGCGGTGATGAGGCGGCCGTCCCTGGTTTGGGCGACGATCATGCGGCCAAGGCGGTCCTGGAGGTCGGCAAGATCTTTGGCCAGGCAGAAGACGGCCATGATCTCGGAGGCAGCGGTGATATCGAAGCCGTCTTCTCGCGGGGGCCCGTTGGTGGTGCCGCCGAGCCCATTAACGATAGCTCGTAATGCGCGGTCGTTGATGTCGAGTGAGCGGCGCCAGGAGACGCGGCGGACGTCGATGCCCAGGGCGTTGTCCCAGTAGATGTGGTTGTCGATGATTGCGGCGAGCAGGTTGTTGGCGGTGGTGATGGCGTGGAAGTCGCCGGTGAAGTGGAGGTTGATTTCCTCCATCGGGGCGACCTGGGCGTGGCCTCCGCCGGCGGCGCCGCCTTTCTGGCCGAAGCTGGGGCCGACGCTGGGCTCGCGCACGCAGATGGCCGTGCTGAGGCCGATGCGGTTGAGGGCGTCGGCGAGGCCGACGGTGGTGGTGGTTTTGCCCTCACCGGCGGGGGTGGGGCTGATGCCGGTGACAAGAACCAGTGCGCCGCCGGGGCGATGGGCGACGGAGCGGATGAAGTCGAAGCCGATCTTGGCCTTAAAGCGGCCGTAGGGCTCGATTGCGTCCGCGGGGACGTTCAGTTTGGCGGCGATTTCGGCGATGGGTTTGAGCTTGACGGCGCGGGCGATTTCCAGGTCCGCGTTCATGGCATTTCCTTTGAGCGCGTGATTCAGACCTCCGACGTTCCGCTTCCGGTCATCACGCGCTACGCGGCTTCCCGGCGGCTTATGCCGAGCTCGCGGAGGGTTTCTGCGACGGCGGCGGTGAAGCGGCGCATGTCCTCGGGGAAGACGTTGCCGATGCAGCCGACGCGGAAGCTGGGCTTTTCGGTGTTGTAGAAGTTGCTGATGAGAAAGCCGCGGCGCTTCAGGGCGTCGACGAAGGCTTGCAGGTCCCAGGCGGGGTCGGCGGGGGCGTGGACGTTCACGATGATTGGGCCCTGGGCCTGTTCCGAGAGATAGGGAACGAGGCCGAGGCTGCACATACCATCATAGAGGGTGCGCATATTGGCGGTGTAGCGGGCCAGGCGCGCAGGCTGGCCGCCTTCCTTTTCGTAGAGGTCGAGGGCGACGCCAAAGGCGTTGAGCACCTGGGAAGGCGGGGTGAAGCGGGCGCTGCCTTCCTCGTGCCGGAGGGTGTTGGCGTAGATATCGGAGAGGTCGAAGGACCAGCTTCCGGCGTTCCCAGCGCAGGCGGTGAGACGGTCCGTCGGGCAGACGGCGAAGGCGATGCCGGGAACGCCCTCGAGGCACTTGTTGGCGGTGAAGACGATCGAGTCGACCTCGGGCTGGGCGGAAAGATCGAAGGGCAGGGCGCCGAAGGCGGAGACCGCATCAACGATGACCCGGCGGCCGAGATCGCGGGCGGCGCGGCAGATGGCGGGGACGGGATGGACCACGCCAGAGCCGGTCTCGCTATAGACCATGCCAAGATGGGTGATGGATTCGTCGGCATCGAGGGCCCTGGCGATGGAATCGGGCGAGGCTGGCAGGAGGGGGTTGATGGGCAGGGGGACGGTAATGCGGCCGGCTTCGCGGGCGAGGCGGATCATGCGATCGGCGTAGGCACCCGTGGCGGGGATGAGTATTTTGCCTCCCTGAGGGATGAAGGTGCGGATGGAGGCTTCGGTGATGAAGTGACCGCAGCCCTGGAGGGGCAGGGTGATATGCTGGCCCTCCTTGCCTCCGGCGATGGCGCGGATCCGGCGGCAGAGGGAGACATAGAAGGGGCGGGTATCGTTGTCCCACGGAGCGATGTCGACGTTGAGGGCGGCGCGGACTTCGGGGCGGGTGGAGACGGGACCGGGGATGAGCAGGAGCATTTCGTTTCGGGGCTGGTGGTTGCGAGGGGGAGGATTGCCACGTTGGGCCGCGCCGGGCAAAGCCCAAGTTTTGGCGGGTATATCCTGAACGCTCGGGCGGGGGGCTCGGATGGGTTGGGGTTGCGGTGAGGGTGGGGGTTTCGGACGAACGGGTGTTCGTTACGGGACCGACGCAAGCGTGGACGCCGTTCCGGTTCTACGGCGGCATGAACCGAGGCCCAGACTGTGTCGGGAGCGGTCTGCCATATCTATATCGGCTTGGTAGAGTCGCTGGGAAGTCAACATTGGTCTGGGGGCGGACACTGACTTGCCTCGCAAAACGCGACGAACTCACGACAACGCTGTACATCACCGCCACAGGTTTCGATGACGTCGAGGATAAGCTCAATTCAGCCGGTTCCCGATCCGACGCGGCTGCTGTCAGAGCGAAATCCCACTCCGACACGGGCAAGGATCGGTCAGGCGCCGAGAACATGCGAAGCACAAATGGTTGCGCGCGTTCGACGCTCATCAAAGCATCGAGGCGCGCGATTTGGTGGTTACGGACTTTTATAACGTCGCTGACGTCCACTTCGAAGCCGGCCAGCGACCTTGCCGTGTTTACGGCTTCACCAAGACTCGAGAAGGCTTCTCTCCGAGCCCGGAAAACTGACCGGAAGACATGCCCAAACGTGAGTCGCGGGGAGATACGGCGGTGCATCGTCGGAATCGCGAGACAACAAGATCCCTTGTCTTCGATCCAGCCGCTCGGGTCTTTTCATCATGCCCAGAGGGTCCAGGTGGTCCACCGGTTCAAATCGCTGAAGGATTGATAAGATCGCCCGATCTGATAACGCTGGTCGTCGTGTTAATTCGAGCGAATTACAAAAGGAGGACGGTGGCTTCAGGCGAAAGAAGAGAGATAGTTTCCGCATCTCTAATTCGTTCAGTGCGGTGTCATCGGGTTTCGTAGCGCAAGGCAGTTCTACACCGTAAGGAACTAGCTCCTTCGAAAGAAGAGTAACCTTTTCCAGGGGCAAATTGTTTATCTGCGCGAAAAACGCCAACCTTGCCCACCCAAGCTGATTATCAAAGCACAGTTTGCCGAGTTCACGGCATAGCGGATCAAGCGCTTCGATAAGCCCGATATCAAAGGTGAGAATCTGTGGATCCCAGTTCGACATCGCCCGCAAAGACTTGATGACAATGGTCATTCAGGCTTCGATCCACCGCAGTAAGATCGCCAGATCTATCCTTCCATCCTCGCATATGGCTTTCATTACTGGTGCACTTACCGCGGGCACTGATTCTGGGCCATTCAAGGTCTCAAACGTGATCAGGTGACGAAGAGCGGAGAGAAGTTTGAGCCCTGCACGGGCGAGCTCGGAAGCGCGCAAGCACGGGATCCTGGTCTTAAGTGGTGTCGAATTCTCAAATTCGTCGGAAACGACGCTCAGCGATCCCACCAAGCGGGACATCGGCAACTCATAAGCATAAAGCGAATACATGTTCACGCCGGTGACCAGGCACAATTCTCCTGCGATTGTTGGATCAAGGTCGCAAATTCCTGCGCCGGCGAGCGGCCACTTTAGATTCAGAATGGGCATATCCACTATAAGGCTCTCGGTATCTAGCGTTTTCAGGATACCATCCACACCCACAGTCACATCCGATGGGAGTTCGCTTAAGACAGAGTGAAGCGCCAGAAAATCCGGCGCCCGCCAGGCAGCAATGGCAGCGGCGCCATTGGCCCGAACGTTCTCGAAGATGGCGGAAGCTGCGGCCTGTGGTGGTTTCACCATGCGTCTGTCAACCCGCAAATCTCCCGGAAGGTCTTGGGTAAAATTTACCACAAGGCTTGGTGGCCACTCCTGATACCTCAGCCCCGTCCTGATGCCGTCCACCAGCGCCACAGGCGATTCCATATTCCACGCACTGCTCGCACCGCCCACTGCAAGGAGGGGCGCAATGAAGACACGGGCAGCACCTGAACTCGTCTCGGACCCCTTGACGGGCAAAAGCACATCTTTCGCTTCGGTTGTCAGTGAGCCCGTCGGCTTCCCGGCCGGCTCTTCCAGCAGTATTTTTTGTCCCCTATGCCGATTGAGATCGCGACCTCCGGCAACAACAGCCAGTTTTCAATCGAGCGAAGTAGGTCATCATCGCCGGGCGCATCGTCCCGAAGATAAAGACGGACCGATGTTCCGTAATCGTCGTTCAAGCGCGTGGGATCAACCGTTGCTTCACGACGAAACAAGCTGCCGCTCCCTACAACCCGGGCGTGAATTGGCAAGCCCGGCATGTCCGACACGGCCACCCATCGGCGAGACATCACGTCCAGCTCTTCCGCAAGCATAAAATAGCTCAGGACCCCCACACCAAACTTGGTATTGGCATAGAACTTGATCCCGGCTTCGTCCCACCGAGCGCGATCGATGTGGAACTCGTGACTGTCGCCGAAACGCTGGCCGGCAAGTGCGAATAACCGCCGCACACGATGCTCGGCCATCCCGATGCCATTATCAACACAGTCGATGAAGCGGCCTCGCCTTTGATCCGTCCCGAAACGGATCTCAATGCGCCCGTTGTAGCCCGCTCCTGGAGGCTTGCGTCCCTCACGGGCAGCAAGTTGCTCAGCGGCCCGGCGATACCGCCAGGCATCCAGTGCGTTCTGATACAACTCGCGAAGCGCCGGCCATCGCTCACTGTACAGCTGCTGGCCCATGAGCAGTCCGATGATCCGCGTCCTGTCCAGCTCGAAGCGCAGCGGCGGCCGCGTCGGGTGCCATCCGCTGGGGCTTGCATTCAGGCGGCTTACGGTAAAACCCGCTGGCAGCAGATGACGGATCGATCTCGCGTGCGCGTCTTGCCTTTGCAGTAATCTGGTTCTGTAATTCTCCAGCATATCGACAACTGTGAGCAGCGCTGCGTCGATGGCATCGTTCCGGCAATCCAATTTCAGGTCAAACCACCGCCCGTTCTGCTCATGCCGGCACCATCAGGATCGCGGTCCTGCCATACTGCTTGCCTCAACTGATCGCGTATCCACTCCGCCGACAGTACCTCGTCCACGCCGATATGCTCTGCCAGGAGGGACGGCATGCGCCGGACATCCAGCGCCAGCAGTGAACCAAGATTGAGCAAATGGGCCAGTTTTATCTCGTTGATCGTCAACTGCGCACCGACCTCGCCAAAACTGGCTCTTTCGTCCAGGGTGCGTTCACCACCTGAGGCATCGAGGGTAACGTCGTCGAAATCGGCAAACATAAGCCGTGCCAGCCGAAGCAGGCGAGGGGCGCTCAGGATCTGGCAAATGCGATCATCTTCCGAGACATCGTGCAGCGGTGCTGGCGCGAGCACGGATTCGATCGCATCTACAGCCCAGCCACTGCGGCCCTCGGCCCCCTTATGCGCATCCCACAGCTCACCGGAACCCCGGCAGAACTCAATGAGAGCCCAGCAAGAATGGTCGTCCGCGGCCTGCCTGTTGCCACGCGCTATAAGTCCACGTATCGTCTGCGAAACAGCCTGCCAGGCATTATGCCACGCTTTAGCCAGATACCCGGAACCCGAACAAGCTTCAGGATCGGGCACAACCCCCGCCGTTGCCAACTGGATTTCGGCGTTCGCGATGGCGGCTTCGTAGACAAAGGGAACAGCGAGCAGCACCGCCGCTTCGGCTGCGGGCGCGGAGCGTCACGCCGGCGACGGCAGGGCTGCTGCCGCAGTGGCGGGAGCCGTGACGGAAAAGGCGCTGTTTTTCTGCCAAATCGAAGCGGTTGAAACGATGATCTGGTTGACTGAGGTGGCGCCTTGGTCGGAGATGGAGCGATTCCGAGCGTGGCGGCGGACGCGAACGGCCGGAGCGGATGAGCGCGGGGGAGATCCAGCGCGGGATGGCGCGGTTGGTGATTGGGTTGGTTCAACACGGGGGAGACGGAGGGGATTTTAGATTGCGGAACCCTTGATTCAGTCGTTCAGGAATTTATCAGCAGACCGATAGGGCGGTTAGCGACGCCGCCGGAAGCAGTCTCTCGCCTCGCAAAATGGCACTCATTGCTCGACCTGCTCAGGGTTCAGTTCCGAGAGGTTGGCGATAGTTTGCTTCTTGGTTTTGCCGTCCGCGCGGCAGCTCCTGCGCAGCAGGACGGGGTTGGCGTGCCGCCCCGGTTGGGGACGATGTCAATGTGCATGGCCGAATCGGATCAGGCCCGGCCGCGCCGGGTAAAGCGAAATCGGCACCGCCGCATCGGTGCAGCGAAACTAACATGCTAGCATCACTCACATAGGCAGAAAATTCGGGAAAGTTCAGTTTAGGGCTCTCGCTGAGCAACGTCATAGCTGCGGCTTTGACGTGATCATCAGTACATCGGCGATCCGGACATCCCCAGATCCTTTGCGAACCATCACCGGGTTCAGATCGCATGCCTTGATCGATCCGCAGAGCGCCGCAGCGAGAGCGGAGATCCGCACGAGCAGATCTGCCAGTCCGCAGAGATCGGTGGGCGGCGACAGCTTGCGACAGCCGGACAGCCGCCGGCCCAGCCGCGTACGTTCGATCATCTGCAGTGCGTGCTTGCGTGAAAGAGGGCTGAGCCCGACTGCCCGATCGTTCTCCAGTTCGATCAGCACGCCGCCTGTGCCGACCATGACCAGTGCGCCGAATGGTGGAGCAGCGATGAAACCAACTGCCGCTTCGACGCAATCGATCAACTCCTCCTGCAGCTCAAAACCGTCGATACGCGCCGCCGGATAAATCGCAAGAATGCTGCGCTGCATGCGCTCCAGAGCGATCCGCAAACCAGAAACATCGGTGATGCCCAGCGCCACCCCGCCCACCTCCGAGCGGTGCGGCACGTCACGCGAGGCGATCTTCGCAACGAGCGGAAACCCGATCTGCTCTGCTACCTCGGTCGCCGCGGCGATCGAATCTACAAGCGCGGATCGCACCACGGGAATGCCGTAGGCGGTCAGTATGCGGTTGCAAAGGGCAACCGGAAGCACCCCATCATGCTGAGCGATCTCCGCGATGAATGGCACTGCGTCTATGTCGGGCGATGCAGTACCCCTCCCGTCATAACATGATGCAGGCAGGTCCCCAAGATTGCGCAAGGCAGCAACGCCGGGGCGCAATCCACGCAGCACGGCGACGCCCTGCTCGGCCATTGCCGCGACGATTTCCGGATGCGTGTTCTCCGCGGTGGGTGAGACCATTACCACCGGCTTGTCGGTACCTGCCCCATGCTGGCCGTAAGAAACGATGCGCGGCGTGTAATTGCCGCGCATCGTCGGCGTTAGTGTTGCCTGGGCATCCTGAATTACCAGCAACTGGTCAACATCAGCGTCATTCAGAATCGCCGCGATGGCCGCGTCGTCCTGCTGAACCGTGTGGTTTGGAGTTGAGCCGAGGTCGAGTGGGTTGACACCGGCCGCGCCGGGCAACACTGCACGGATCCGCTCTTCTGTCGCACTGCTCCATTGTGCGAGGGGCAGCCCCTGATCGGCGGCGATGTCGCAGGCGAGTGCGGTCTCGCCGCCGGAAATGCCGATAACGCCCGTGCGTCTGCCGCGCGGGCGCGCGCGGGAGGCGGCAAAGCATTCGACTGTTGCGATCAGCTCGTCATAATCGCGGGCAATCGGGATGCCGCAGGATTCGAAGAAGCAGTCATAAGCATCGCGCGGGCTGATCATCGCACCGGTATGTGCTTTGACGGCGGCGGCACCGATATCGGAGCGGCCGACCTTCAGCACCACCAGCGATTTGCCAGCCTCGCGGATGTGGGCGGCGGCGGCGGCGAAAGCGGCGGGGTCCTTAATGGATTCCAGCACCACGCCGATCACGGCGGTGGTGTCATCGGCGGCAAACCAGTGCATGTAATCCGGTGCGGTCACCTGCCATTCGCTGCCCATGGTGATGACCTTGGAGAGGCCCGCGATTGTCGAGTTCATCAGCGAAATCGCCGCGGATCCGGACTGCGCAATCAGTGCCACGCGACCCTGTGTGACCTTGTCGGTGACCGTCGAGGGGTAGAGCCGCACCTTATCGGTGATGTTAATCAGGCCCATGCAGTTCGGGCCGTGGATCGCCATGGTGCTGATGGCCGCCAGGCGGCGGTATGAGGCTTCCGCTTCCGCCGGAAATCCGTTCGAGAAAACGACTGCGGAGCGCACCGATGCCTGCTCCAGTTCAGCCAACGCGCCTGGCACGGCGGATGCCGGGATCGCCACCACCGCCGTATCGGTGCCCGGCGGCAATTGGCTGATGGCGCTGACGGCGGCAAGGCCATCGATCTCCGGTGCAGTGGGATGCACGGGGATGATCCGCCCGGCATAGCCGACCAGGTTAAGGTTGCGGATGACGCCGTTACCCTGGGTCTGCCGCGTGGCCGAGGCACCGATCACTGCAACCGTCTTCGGCCGCAGCAGCGGTTCCACATCGTGGACCGCTATTTGCCGTTCTTCACCCACGCCTCTGCCCAATTCGGATGCTCGTTGAACGCAATGTCGAACTGTTTATCCAGATTAGCGAAGCGGGTGGAAACAGCGTTATAGGTCGGAGCGTTGGTCAGTGTGATCTCGTTCAGATCACGTGCGACGATCTCCTCGTATTGCTTGTATAAAGCTCGACGCTGATCTTCCGGGGCGGCGGTTGCTGCGGCGGCGATGCGATCGAGCTCGGGATTACAATAGCCAGTCGGGTTGGTGTAGGGGACCGATCCGGGGTTGCATACGAAACTGCGATCGACGCCCAGCGTGGGGTCGGACCGGCCGGTGAGCGACACCAGCGAGATGTCGAAATCGTGCTGCCGGTACACCTTGTTCAGCCATATCTGCGCGTCGAGGCCGGTCAGCCGCACATCGACACCGATCTGCTGCCATTGTGCGGCGATGCTTTTGGCGATGGCGTCGAAGGGCGGGACTGACTGGTACGCCAGCTCGACCGAGAAGCGCTTGCCGTCCTTGAGTGGGAACCCCGCCTCATCCAGCAGTTTGCCAGCACGAACGGGATCGTAGGGATACATCGTGCTATAATTGACCGAGGGATCATAGAGATCGGTGAACTGCTCCGGGATCGCGCTGGTTGCGGGGAAAGCCAGGCCGCGATAAGCGTCGGCACTGATGCGCTGACGATCGGTAGCCTGAAACAGGGCCTGTCTTACGCGCACGTCACTCATCGGCGAGCGGCGAAAATTGAAATCGAGTGAGGATCTCTCCGGCGCATTCATGGTGATCTTCACCACTTTGAACCGGCCGTTCTTCGACGCCTCCTGTGCCTGTTGAACCTGGCTGAAGTCAGAAAACTGCATCCAGTCTGCTTCGCCCTGGATCACCGCATCAAGCTGTTGTTGCGGGCTGGGTGTCAGCGCCACGAGCACGCGATCCAGGTAGGGTTTAGGCTGGTCCCAGTAATAGGGATTGCGGACGAAGGTCAGCGACCGTCCTGGCTCCCACGATTCCAGCTTGAACGGGCCAAGCCCGACTGGCTTGCGGTTCGCCGGATTGCTGGTGACATCGGTGCCTGCATAGATGTGTTCCGGCATCAAAGCGAAGTTTTCTTTATCGAACAAATCGAGCGCCGCGGTGATCGGCTGCTTCAGGGTGACCACCACAGTGAAATCGTCGGGCGTGCTGACGTTGTCGATCAGCGGCGCGAGCTTCGAAAGGTAGGTGTTCAGCTTGCCGAAGGTGTTCAGGGTGAAGGCGACGTCTTTCGCGGTAAAGGGTTGACCGTCGGACCATTTCACGCCCTGCCGCAGCTTGAACGTGTAGGTTTTGCCGTCGGGCGAAATCGTCCAGCTCGTTGCCAGATGCGGCACCCGGTTGCCTTTGGCGTCGCGCGCCATCAGCCCGTCCGCCCATACATCGGCCATATAAAGAGCAGGGGAAAGCGATGTCAGCTCGGTGTTCAGGACTGCCATGCCTGTGGCGTCCAGAGTCATGACGACATCGCCGCCTCGTTTGGGCGTTGCATCCTCGGCTCGGGCGAGTCCAGCACCTGCCAGGCAAAACAGTGACAACAGCAGGATGCCGCAGCGCTTCGAATCGAGTCGCATTATGGGTTCCTTTCCTGGAGATCACGGGCATCGTTCATCATGACGGGTTCATTTTCGGCATCCGGCAGCTCGACAACGGGGCCGGCGCGGGTCGGAGCTGGCGGTTTCCCGCCGTGCATGCGGACCAGATGCGGGTCCGGGGTCAGCTTCGCCGCAAGCAGTGCTTTCGTGTAGGGATGATGAGGATCTGCAAGGACATTCGGGCCGCTCTCGACGATGCGGCCGCGGTGCATCACCGCGATGCGGTCAGCGATCAATTTAACCGCGGCCAGATCGTGGCTGATGATGACGAAACCGACGCCGGTACGTCGCTGCAATTCCGCCATCAAATCCAGCAGTTGCGTTTGAACGGAAATATCGAGGCTGGAAAGCGGCTCATCGGCGATTATCAGGCGCGGACGCAAAAGCATGGCGCGGGCTATGGCAACCCGCTGCTGCTGACCTCCTGAAAGCTGATGCGGATAGCGCGACATGAAGGAGACTGCGGGCGACAGTCCGACCGCTTCGAGCTGTGCCGCGACAACGTCCCGCGCCGCGGCGCGCGTGGCAAGGTCATGGTGGAAGATAATGTGCTCGAGGATGAGTTCGACCCGCATGCGCGGATTGAGCGAGGCGGCGGGGTCCTGGAACACGGCCTGGACATCGCGCCGGTACGCGCGGCGCTGAACGGGTGACAGCTGCGGGATTGGGGTGCCGCGATAAGCGATCGTGCCTTCGCTGGGCCGTGCCAGCCCCAATAGCAGGCGTGCCAGGCTGGTTTTGCCGGAACCGAACTCGCCGACAACTCCCAGGGTTTCGCCTTCATGCACGTCGAGATCGACCGCATCGACGGCGCGGACCACCTTCCGTCCCCAACCGACTGGACCGCGGGAGGTGAAGTTCTGGACGACGCCGCGCGCACTGAGAATGGGGGCGTTCATGCGATTTGCAGAGGAGCTCGGGCATGACGCTGCCGGCTTAGCGCCACAAGACGCGCGGTATAATCATGACGAGGCGCGTCGAAGAGGGTGAAAACGTCGGCTTCCTCAAGAATTCGCCCGCCGTGCATGACGTAAACACGGTCACAGAGCTGGGCGACGACGCCGAGATCATGGGTGACGAGTGCAAGTGCCATTGACCGATCGTGGTGCAGCCGGCGAAGCGTCTGCAGAACCCTGAGCTGTCCTGTCGCGTCCAGTGAGGAGGTCGGCTCGTCCGCCACCAACAGGCGCGGTGATGAGGCCAGCGCCACGGCGATCAGCACGCGTTGACGCATGCCGCCCGAGAGTTCGTGCGGGTAGTGGCGCGCGACCAACTCCGGCTCGGGCAGTCCGACTTCATGCAACAACTGGTGCACGCGGCTGCGCACCTTCGAGCGGCTCGCGGAATTGGGCAACGCTTCCGCGACCTGCACCCCCACCCGGCGCGTAGGGTTCAGATAGCCGAGCGGATCCTGAAACACGATGGAGAAGCTGCCGCGCCGGCGCAGCCGGCGTAGGGCGGGACGCGGCATTGCCGCGATGTCGGTATCGTCAAACATGACGCGTCCGGACAATTCCGCCATATCGACGTTGGGGAGCAGTTGCACCATCGCGCGCGCCAAGGTGCTTTTACCCGAGCCGGACTCGCCCACGATGCCGACACACTCGCCAGGGTACACGACAAGGTCCACCCCATCCACCGCGCGGATCACGGTACCGCCGAGCTGCAGATGCACTTTCAGCGCCTCGACGCTGAGAAGCGGGCGGCTCATGCGGGCAGTCCCGCGATGGCGGAGCCCGCGCGCGGATCGACAACCTCATTCAAGCCGTCGGCGAGTAAATTGAGGCCCAGCACGGCGAGGCAAATGGCGAGGCCGGGGAACACGCTCATCCACCAGGCGGTCTGGAGGTAATCCTGCGCCGTGAACAGAAGCTGGCCCCAGCTCACCATATTGGCGTCCGAAAGGCCGAGAAAACCCAGACCTTAACTCGATCAGGATGGCGAGGCTTGCATCGAGCGCCACCTGCACGATCACCGGCGGCAAGGCGTTGGGCAGAATCTCGCGCAGGACGATGTGCCAGGTGGGCATGTCGGCCACGATCGCGGCGGCGACGAACTCGCGCTGCCGCAGGTTGATGAACTGACCGAAGATCAGCCGTGCCTCCAGGGGCCAGATCGCGAGTGCGACGGCGGCGATGAGCAGCCAGAAACTCGATCCGAACAGCGCGATGGCGAAGAGCACGACAACGATCACCGGCAGTATCTGAAACAGCTCGGTGACACGCATCAAGACGGCCTCGGTCGCGCCGCGCCAGTAGCCGGCCAGAATTCCGACTGTGCCTCCGACCAGCAGCGCCGCAAGCGCCGCGCAGATGCCGATGGCGAGCGAGGCCCTGGTGCCGATCAACACCAGGGAGAACATGTCGCGGCCGATATTGTCCGTGCCCATGGGGAAGGCGAAGGAGGGAGGCAGCAAGCTGGTGGAAACCTGCTGGCGCGGGCCGAACGGGGCGATCCATGGATCGAGCAGGGCGATCAAAAGGAGCACCAGCATGATGGCCAGCCCAGCCGAGCCGTAACGGGTCGCGGCGAGCCGCTTGAGCAGACCCGTCATCGGGCGGAGCGGATCCGCGGATCGAGCAGGCCGTAGAGAATATCGACGATCAGGTTCATGATGATGACTGCGATCGAAACGAATAGTACCAACTCCAACCACCACCTGGTTGTCGCGGTTACGAATTGCCTCGATCAACAGCAGGCCGATACCCGGCCAGGAAAACACGGTTTCGATCAGGACTGCCCCACCCATTGCGACGCCGAACGCGTAGCCCATCACTGTAACCACCGGCAGGCTGGAATTGCGCAGGACGTGACCCCGGATGATGGCGCCGCGCGACAATCCCTTGGCGCGCGCGGTGACGATGTAGCCGGCGCCGAGCGTTTCGATTGTGCTGGCCCGCATGAGCCTGGCGACACGCGTCGCCTCGTACACGGCGTAGGTGATCGCCGGCAGTGCGAGATAACGGGCGCGCTCCAGCAAAAATCCGGCAGTGGTGTCTGCGCGCGAGATCAACGGAGCCATGCCCTGCGTGGGAAACCAGCCAAGCCGCATGGCAAAAAGGATGACCAGCAGCTGACCGAGCCAGAACCCCGGTATCGCGTAACCGACAAGCGCCGTCGTGGTCCAGAACCGGTCAACATGCCGGTTTTGGCTGGTCGCCGAGAGCAGGCCGATGCCGATGCCTGCGGGGACCCCGATCACGAATGCCGCGGCAGCCAGCAGCAGCGTGCGGGGTGCGCGTTGCAGGAGCAGATTCATGACGAAATCCTGCTGCTGGAACGAAAAGCCCAGATCTCCGTGCAGCAGGTTGATGAAATACTGCAGCAGCCGAGCCGGCAGCGGATCATCGAGGTGATAATGCTGCACGATGGCGGCGCGGAAATCCGGCGGGACCGGGTATTCCCCTACGATGGCCTGCACCGGATCGCCTGGGGTGAGCTGCAGCATGACGAAAACCAGGACGACGACCGCGAGGATCATTGGGATCGCCTGCAGCAGCCGCACGATCACGTAGCGTAGCATCGTTCAGGCTCGCTGCAGGAACCTCAGCGCATTCTTATAGAGCCACTTTTCCATAACGGTGTCCTTCAGCGGGAGGTTCTGATATTCGCCGATCAGGGTCTCGAACGGCACGCCGAAGATCCCACGCGAGAGGCCCACCATGATTTTGTCCTGCAGCAGCGTATTGCCGAATTGCAGGAACTGCTCCCAGCCTGAACCCGGCGTCGCGAAGTGCTTGGGACGGTGCGCCGCCGTGTCGCAGTAGAGATTTGGATGGCGACGCAGAAGCCCGACCATGTCACCGATCCAGGGCCATCCGGCCAGTCCGGCGACGATACGCAGCTCTGGAAAGTCCACGGCCACGCAATCGAGATGCCGGGGGTGACCAAGATCGTAGGGTCGATCGTTGGCATAATTCATCGACGTATAGACGCGCACCGGCACATCAAGTTCGACGCATTTCGCATAGAGCGGGTAATAGCGGCGGTCGCTGGCCGGGATCATGTTGTAGAGGGCGACGACCCGCAGGCCGCCGATCCCGTCCTGCCGCACCAGCCGTTCCAGTTCGCGCACGCCGCGCATTCCGTCGAGCGGGCTGATCGCGGCAAGCCCGACAAAACGGCCGGGATAGGCGCGGCAGACACGTTTGAGTGTGTCGTTCGAGGCACCGACAACGCCGCATTCAACGCCAGCGCGATCCATATCAGCGATGAATTTTCGCATGCGCTCGCCCGGAGCAGATTCCGGCTGCGGGGTGTATTGTTCGCTGCGATTGCGAAAAATGCGCTTGTAATTGTCAAACCCGTAACCTTCCGGACGCTCCAGCCGGTCAGCGACCGGATTGCCGGGACGGCCCTGGAGCATTTCCCGATATTCTGGATACTCTTCTCCGGCAGGGAGATTGCATTCCAGGTCGATGACTCTCGGCACGCAGCTCTCTCCTTTGTTCGACGTCCGGATGCAGGCGGTGCAGAGCGCCCGCTCGTCCGTTCGTATTATGGGCTAGAATGTCTATGAGGTCGTCTCGGCGTCAAGCACTCGGCGAATCGAAAGAAGCGGCCATTGAGACTACGGTCAGCTCACAGCGGGCAATCGCCGTCGGCAAAATCATGATGTTGAACATGGCGCCTCTTCCCAAGCAATGCTATCTCCGCATTTACGCCCACCGAAAAAGCGGGGACGTCATGCGAACTCCCCACGCTTCTCGATTGGGTATGGAGTCAGTCGGCAGGGACGTTCGCTTCGAGTTCAGCGAGCCAGGCGCGGGCGTTGCCGTCGGAAGGCGCGCGCCAGTCGCCGCGCGGGGAAAGCGATCCGCCGGCGGTGACTTTCGGTCCGTTTGGAAGGGCTGAGCGCTTGAACTGGCTGGTGACGAAGAAGCGGCGCAGGAACTCGGCCAGCCAGTAGCGGATTTCGCCAAGCGAGTAAGCGTTGCGGCGTTCCTCGGGGAAGCCGGGCGGCCAGTCGCCGCGAGCTGCATCTTCCCAGGCTTGCAGCGCAAGGAAGGCGATTTTTGACGGGCGGAATCCGTAGCGCAGCGTGTAGTAGAGGTTGAAATCCTGCAGCGCGTACGGGCCCACTTTCGCTTCCGTGCTCTGCGGTTTTTCGCCGGATGCGGCAGGTATGAGCTCTGGGGAGATTTCCGTCGCCAGAATGGCGTCGAGAGTCGCGAGAACGTTCGGGTTGAACTGCGCCGAGGAGATCACCCAGCGGATCAGGTGCTGGATAAGTGTTTTCGGAATGCCGGCATTGACGTTGTAATGCGACATCTGATCGCCGACGCCATAGGTGCACCAGCCGAGCGCAAGTTCCGAAAGATCGCCGGTGCCGATAACGATGCCGTCGCGCTGGTTGGCGAGGCGGAACAGGTAATCGGTGCGCAGTCCGGCCTGCACGTTTTCGAAGGTGACGTCATAGACCTTCTCGCCACGTGAGAACGGGTGGCCGATATCGGCCAGCATCCGCTCGGCAGCGGGGCGGATATCCAGCTCGCGCCAGGTGACGCCGAGCGCCTTCATCAGCCGGATGGCATTGCGTTTCGTTTCGTGGCTGGTCGCGAAGCCGGGCAGGGTGAAGGCGAGAATGTCATCACGCTTGCGCCCGAGCCGGTCGAAGGCCTGGGCGATGACGATGAGGGCCTGGGTTAAATCGAGACCGCCGGAGACACCGATCACGGCGCGCTTGATGTGCGCGGCGCGCAGCCGCTGCATCAGGCCGGAGACCTGGATGTTACACGCTTCGTAACAATCCTGGCTGAGCCGGGCGGGATCGGCGGGGACGAAGGGGAAGCGCTCAACGGTGCGGTGGAGACCGATATCCGTCGAAGGTGGATGCACACGGAACGGGAGGCGCCGGTAATCACCGAGGTTAAGTCCGCGGCGATTATCATCGAAGGTGCCCATGCGCATCCGCTCCTGGCGGAGCAGATCGAGGTCTATATCCGCAAGCGCGATGCGGTCGCCTTCGGGGAAGCGATCGGTTTCGGCGAGAACGACGCCATTTTCGCAGATGGTCGCCTGGCCGTCCCAGGAAACGTCAGTGGTGGACTCGCCCTCGCCGGCGGCGGAATAGACATAGGCCGCAAGGCAGCGGGCTGACTGCGACTGGCAGAGCAGGCGCCTTGTGTCGGCTTTGCCGATGGTGATGGGACTGCCGGAAAGGTTCAGCAGCACGGTGGCGCCAGCGAGTGCGGCGAGGCTGCTGGGGGGAACAGGAATCCAGAAATCCTCGCAGATCTCGATATGGGCGGTGAGGCCCGGGATGTCCTCGGCGGGGAAAAGCAGATCGAGGCCGAAGGGCGCTTCGTGTCCCGCGACGGCGGTGACGGCGTTGCGCCAGCCGGCGCCGGCCGCGAACTGGCGGGGCTCGTAAAATTCGCGGTAGTTTGGAAGGTAAGCTTTCGGCACGACGCCAAGCAGGCGGCCGCGATGGATGGCCAGCGCGCAGTTATAGACCCGCCCGTGATGGCGCAGCAGCGCGCCGACGACGATCAGCGGCAGCAGATCGCCCGACGCCTCGATGATGCGGGCGGCGGCCGTTTCCACCGCGTCCAGCAAGGCATCCTGCAGGCGCAGATCGTCGATCGAATAGGACGAAAGCGCGAGTTCCGGGAACAACGCGATGGCCGCGCCCTTCGCATGGCATTCGCCTGCGACCCGCAGCACGGATTCGGCGTTCGCCGCGGGATCGGCCAGGGCGCTGGGGATGGTGCAGGCGGCGACCCGGGCGAAGCCGTGGCGGTAGATGGAGCGGAAGTCCACAGTGTCGGCTCAGGCGGCGAGCAAGGTTTCGGCCTGAGTGTGGGAAAAGCCGAGATCGTGCGCAACGGCAGCGTGGGCGATCTTGCCGGCGTGCACGTTCAGACCCGCGCGCAGATGCGGATCGTCGGCCAGCGCCTGCCTCCAACCCTTCTCCGCCAGGGCGATGACGAAGGGTATGGTGGCGTTATTGAGAGCGAAGGTGGAGGTGCGGGCGACGGCCCCGGGCATGTTGGTGACGCAGTAATGGACGACGCCTTCCTCCACGTAGGTCGGCTCGGAATGCGTGGTGGGGCGGCTGGTTTCGAAACATCCGCCCTGGTCGATGGCGATATCGACCAGCACGGAGCCGGCGCGCATTGCATGGACCATTTCACGTGTTACGAGCTTGGGGGCGGCGGCGCCCGGCACAAGAACGGCGCCGATCACCAGGTCGGCGGCGAGCACCGCCAGCTCGATCGCCTGGGCGGTCGCGAACAGGGTGGTTGCCCGCGGGCCGAATTGCAGGTCGAGCTCCTTCAGGCGCGGGAGGGATTTGTCGATGATTGTGACGCTGGCTTCCAGGCCGACGGCCATGCGGGCGGCGTTGGTACCGGAGACGCCGCCGCCGAGCACGACCACTTTGGCGGGCGGCACGCCGGGAACGCCGCCGAGCAGAATGCCGACGCCGCCCTGTTCTTTTTCAAGGCAGTGGGCCCCGACCTGCACCGACATACGGCCGGCGACCTCGCTCATTGGCGCGAGCAGGGGGAGCGTGCCGCGGGAATCGGTGACGGTTTCATAGGCGATGCAGGTTGCGCCGGAGCGAATCAGTCCCTCGGTCTGGGTCTTGTCGGCGGCGAGGTGGAGATAGGTGAACAGCACCTGGCCGTCACGCAGGCGGGCGATCTCCTTTGGCTGCGGCTCCTTGACCTTCACGATCATATCGGCCTGGGCGAAGACTTCCTCGGCGGTGTCCAGCACGGCCGCGCCGGCGGCGCGGTAAGCTTCGTCGTCGATGCCGATGCCGGAGGCGGCGCCGCGCTGCACCACGACGCGATGGCCCAGACCGACCAGCTCCCGCGCGCCGGCCGGGGTGAGGCCAACGCGGTATTCGTGCGTTTTGACTTCCTTCGGGACGCCGATCTTCACCTTACGCTCCTCTACAGGCCGTGGATAACATAGGGCTTCCGGGCGACAGGTGGGAGGAAATGCATGCAGTTCGGGTTCAACCTGCCCAATAGCGGGCCTCTGAGCGATCCGGCGACGATGTCGCGACTGGCGCGGGAGGGCGAGGCTCTGGGGTACGACTACCTGACCATGACCGATCATGTGGTGCTGCCGGACATGACGACGCCTGGGGCGGCGCTGGGGTATCCGTATTCCGAGAGCGGGGAGTTTTACGGAACCGATCCGGCGGTACGGCACGAGCAGCTTGTCGGGCTCGCATGGATCGCGGCGCAGACGCAGCGCATTCGGCTGGTGACGGCGGTGATGGTAGTGCCGCATCGGCCGGCGGTGCTGAGCGCGAAGATGCTGGCGACGCTCGATGTGCTTTCCGGCGGGCGCCTGGTGGTGGGCATCGGCGCGGGATGGCTTGAGCCGGAGTTCGATGCCCTCGGGACGCCGCCGTTCGCCGAGCGGGGTGCGGTTACGGATGAATATGTGCGGGTCTTCCGGAGCTTGTGGACCGAGGAACGGCCGCGGTTTGAAGGCAAGTATTCACGGTTCGGCAACATCGTAATTGCCCCTAAGCCGGTGCAGAAGCCGCATCCGCCCATCTGGGTTGGCGGCGAAAGCCCGCCGGCGCTGCGGCGGGCGGCGAAGCTGGGCAATGCCTGGTATCCGATCGGAACAAACCGGCAGCACCCGATGGACTCGCTGCCCCGGCTGCAGGCCGGGATCGCGCGGTTGCGGCAGCTGACGGCGCAGGCGGGACGCAAGCCGGAGGACGTAGCGGTGGTGTACCGGGTGAAGCGGATCGGTGGGGTCGTGCCCGACCGTGCATCGGACGGGGAGCGGCGGCTGTTTTCCGGCTCGGACGCCGATATCGTTTCCGACCTGCGCGCGATGGAGGATGCAGGGGTAAGCGGGGTCGATTTCGATATCGAACGGTCGGAGGCAGATGCCGCGTTGGTCGAACTAAGGCGGCTAAGGGAACGGATTACCGGGACGTTAGAGTATCCGTCTTAGTCAAGCGAGGTTAGGCGACCGATCCGGCCGGTGGATTTGTGGACAACCCAAGCACGTTGCCCACAACCCCACCCGCCCCACATCAACCAAAGCACAGATAACGATTTCACCCGCGCAGACGGCCATCGCACGCCTCACGCAACCGCCATCCAGGCCCGCCCCTCGCGCAGCAAGGCGTTCGCCAGAATGACGAGCTTGCGCATGATGGCGATGATCGCAACCTTGGGCGGTTTGCCGCCGGCGATGAGGGCCTGGTATTTCCGCTTCATGTCCGCGTTGAAGCGGGTGGCGACCAGGGCCGTCATATAGAGCGCCTGGCGCAGCGGAGCGCGGCCGCCGCGGATGAAGCGCTTGCCGCTGTGCTGGCCTTGGGTCGCGGGCGACCGGCGCCAGACCGGCCAGGCTGGCGGCGCAGTTGTTTTCCAGGCTGCCGGGTTCCGGCATTTCGATAAGCATGGTCAGCGCCGTCAACTCGCCGATCCCGGGGATGCTGACGAGGATGGCGAGGCGGGCTTTCAGTGCGGCATCGGCTTTGCACAGCTGGCGCAAGGCCGCATCAATGGCGGCGATCTGGCGCGCCACCTGCCGCAGCCGTTGGGCAGCCAGGCGCTTGAGCAAGGACGAACGCAGCACCTGATCGCGGTTCAATGCCGCCACCTGATCCTTCACCAGGGCGCGTCGCGCGACCAGCAGTTCCTTCATGGTGGCGATCGTTTCACTGACCATCGGACGATCCGGCAACTGGCAGAGCGCGCCGAAGCGGGCGAGCATGGCGGCATCGACGCGATCGGTTTTGGCACGCCGGCCGATGGCCTCGGCGAAGCGGCGTGCCTGCAGCGGGCTTAGCTTCACCAGCTTCAGACCGGCTTGGCTGAGACGCCGCTCGAAGGCGTGATGATAGGCCCCGGTCGGTTCAAACGCGACACGGTCCACGCTGGCTTTTTTGAGCCACGCCGACAAGGCCGCGAGGCTGGGTGGTTGGCGAACTGACGTGCCAGGCCACTGGGATGGAGAGAGACGTCGAGCGAGGCTTCGGAGATGTCAACGCCAGCGGTTTGCGCTAAAGTGGCGGTCAGCTTTTCCCTGTCCTTTGCTTGTCATCCGGGCCGGTGACACCCGGGTATCCGTTCAGGCCGCAAGGAAAAGAGAGGGGTGCTCAAACTCTAACGCGGCCCATCACGGCCGGCAGTTTCACGACCCATCCCCTCCCGTCGCCGGCGAGCTGCGAACTCGCCGGCGACACCCCATTCTCACCGAAACGGCGGGGGGAGTCATAAGACAAGCAGTTTCAGACTGACTGTATCAGCCTGAAACGCTCTAATTCCTTGTTTTAGAGCAGATTCACGTGCTCCTGGAAACGCAAGGCGTTTCCATTCAAGCGCGATCCGCTCTAGCGCAGTAACGAAAAGTTGATATTGCGGTGCGTCAGATTTGACTAATCGTCTTTCAACCGCATCAAGGGGAAGGATCCGGGCATGGACACGGACATGGGCAGGCGCGTCGCCGCCGAGTTTCTTGGAACGTTTTTGCTTACTTTCGGCGGCTGCGGTGCGGCCGTACTCGCGGCGGCATTTCCCGGCCTCGGGATCGGCTTCCTCGGCGTGGCGCTTGCGTTCGGGCTGACGGTGCTGACGATGGCATATGCGGTCGGGCCGATTTCCGGCGCGCATTTCAATCCGGCGGTGACGCTGGGCCTGCTCGCGGGGCGGCGCATTCCAGGAAGTTACGTGGTTCCCTATATCGTTGCGCAGGTCGTCGGAGCGATCGTTGCGGCGGCTGTTCTGTATGTGATCGCCAGCGGGAAGCCCGGGTTCGAGATAGGTGGTTTCGCGGCCAACGGATATGGCGATTTAAGCCCCGGAAAATATGGATTGCTATCCTGCCTGGTCATGGAGGTGGTGGCGACCTTCTTCTTCCTGTTGATCATCATGGGCTCGACCGCGCCGGGCGCGCCGGGGAGTTTTGCGCCGATCGCAATCGGCCTGGCGCTGACGCTGATCCATTTGATGGCGATTCCGGTGACCAACACCTCGGTAAATCCGGCGCGTTCCACCGGGCCAGCGCTGTTCGCGGGCGGGCCGTATATCGCGCAGCTATGGTTGTTCTGGGTGGCGCCGATCGTGGGCGGCATGCTCGGCGGGGTTGTTGCTCGGCTGCTGGGTGAGGCGCCGGCTTCGCGCGACCGGCCACAGGTGGCGACGACAACGGCGCCAGTTTAGGTCGGGCGAGCGGCTGGGGGTGTTGACGGATGCCCGCTGCAGGCTGCGGCGGGCATCCGGGTTTGGTAGAGAGGGGCTCACAGAGAAGGTCATAAATCATCCGGTGACAACGACGGCATCGCCAGTTGATGACCCCGGTAGCTATTCCTCCGGATTGAAGCCCAGAAGTTCGGGGCGGTATTCGAAATGCATCGTGTCGAAATGTGCCCACCGCCCGCCCCAGATGAAACCGTGGCGTTCGAAGATGCGAACGATTTCCAGGGGCGTGCGGTTTTTATAGGCTGGGATGCCGGCGGCGGCCCGATGCCACATCCAATAGTTCGAAAAGACGGGGTTGATGTCGATCGCGGCACCCCAGGCGTGCATGCTCGTCTGGCCGGTATCGGCGACCGCGCGGCAAACATAAGGTACCGCCGAGAGGGTATAGAAATTTCTTATCCGCCGCGGGCAATGCGTCCAGTTCGCGTGAGATCGCGGCCAATTGCCGGTCAACGCCGTTGACGGAGGTAATCTTTACAACGTGGCCCCAGGTGTTCGGCAGCCAGACGACGGGCACAAGCCTGGGCGCTACCTGCCCTGACCGGCAATCACCATACATTTTATCGAAGAAGGTCCGGTTGCGAACACGTCCGGGATCCTGTTGCGGTGCCGGGAGAGCGGGTGCGCCCGCAGGATAGGCCACGCGCAACTGGTCAAGAATAGAGCCGTTCCGGAGCTGCTCCGCGATGCTTTTGCCGGGCTGCCCGTCGTCCACGGACATCCGGGTGCCGTCGCGCCAGATCAGGTAATTGCCGTCAAAACCGGCCAACTCATCCGGGTAGGCACGCACCAGGTCTTCCGGAACTCGCCGCAAAAGTCGCCGCCGAGGCGTTCGCAAGGAGTCCGATAAGCGCGGCACGGTGCAGCCAGCGGCCGCCTCTCACGAAGTGGCACCCGTAATCAGATCGCCGACCTGACGCCGCAGCTCATGGATGCCGGTATCGCGATGGCGCGTGGGATGGACGCGGTTGGTCAACAGCGCCCAGGCCAGGCCGCGCTGGAAATCGATCCAGACGCCGGTGCCCGTGAAGCCGGTGTGACCGATCGTGTCGCGAGAACATCCGTCGCCGCCGGACCAGCCGTCGTGGCGGATTTCCCAGCCCAGGCAGCGTGTTTCCGATTGGCGCTTGCGCATTTCTGTCGTCCATGGCTCGTCGCCCTGCAGCAGGCGCTGCGCGGAGTCGAGAACGCCGTCGATCGTTCCGAACAGGCCAGCATGGCCGGCAGCACCCCCAAGCGCAAAGGCATTCTCGTCGTGCACTTCGCCGCGCATGATGTGGCCGCGCCAGGTGCAGCGCTCGGTGGCCGCGGATTGCGCCGGGTCCGGCCGCCAGGTCAGTCCCGCCGTGAGGGGAACATCGCCGAGCGAACATCCGGTCAGCCGTTCGATGGCAATTCCCAGCAGCATGAAGTTGATATCGGAATATACAGGCCGTCCCTGCTGCCAGACCCGTTGAAGGATGAAGGCGCGCAGGGTCGCGGGGTCGCGGCCGTAAGTATAGAGTGGCTCGACCGCCGGCAGATGCGTCCGGTGACTGAGGCACCGGCGGAACGTGAGGCTGCGTTCGGGCGCCTCCAGGTCGTATTGCCGCAGGTCCGGGATCGCGGCGGTTAGTTTATCGTCCAGCGCCATAAGACCTTGCGCTGCGAGGCGCAGGATCGTGGGTGTGGTAAAGAGCACTTTTGTGAGGGAGGCCAGATCGAACCATGTTTCGCGGTGCATGGGGGCGGGGTCGGGTTCACGCTGCGCCACGCCGAACACCTCGACGGCACGCTCGCCGGACGCCGTGACAACGCCGAGAGCGGCGCCGGGGATCCTGCTTGGGACGACGCGGCCAATGCTGCTTGCCGCAGCGGTGAGGATTTCCGATGCAATCATTGGCGCTCCATGGACGAAATTCGATAACCGCAGATGAACGCGGACCGATGCAGATGCAGGTGGTGAAATCTCCAGCTATCTTCGGGGCATAAGGGGGTGGCCGCGGTGTTTACCATAATGCGTGGAGTGCTGGCGATTGCGGCGTTTCTGACCGCTTCTGCGGCGGCGGCCACGCAGACGACCGTTCGCTCCAGGGTCTACACAACGCCGCAGCACCTTGTCGCGGTGGATGGCCGGCGGCGACTCAATCTGTACTGCTCCGGCTCCGGCAGCCCGACCGTGATGCTCGAGGCCGGGTCCGGCAACGGCATGATGACATGGCGGCATGTCCAGACGCAGATCGCAAAATTTACCCGCGTCTGTGCGTATGATCGCGCGGGGCTGGGTTTCAGCGACGCGGCCACACGGCCCTCCAATGATGCGAACATCGTCGATGACCTGCAGCGGTTGATCGGGGCTGCGAGGATCGCGACGCCGATCGTGTTTGTTGGGCATTCGCTGGGCGGGGAGGTGGGGCTGCTGTTCGGGGCGATTTATCCGGCGGAGGTCGCCGGCGCGGTGCTGATCGATTCGGGGTTTCCCGACATGGTGCGTGTGCTTGAAGCAGCGCTTCCACCCGCGCAGCGGGCGGCGCTGCTGGATGGATTCAACCGAATGCTTGATGGCGACCGTGCGTGTCTTGCTCTTGCAGAGAAGGGGGCGCTGAGGCATCCGGCGACGATGGCGGCGCATAATTGTGTCAAGATGAGCGGCAGCCCCGACAAGCTTGACAAAACGCTGCGACATGCGACCGCGCGCCAGCTTGCCTTGCCGCGCGTGTGGCGGTCGATGATTTCGGAAAACGAGAGCTTCCTGCCGGAGGGCGATCAGCCAGCCGTCAACGCCAGGGAGTTCCAGAAACTATCGTTCGAGGACAAGCCGCTGATCGTGCTGACGCGCGGCAAGCAGGAGGGCGCGCCTGGAGTGCCGCCGGAATCGGTTGCGGCGATGGAGGCCGCGTGGAAGGCCGGACATGACGAAATCGCCGCGTTGTCGACGCGCGGCGTAAACGAGGTGGTGCCGAACACGGGGCATTATATTCAGGCCGATCAGCCGCAGGCGGTCATCAACGCGGTGCGTCGCGTTGTGACGGAGGTGCGCGGCAAGTGATGGCGCCTGACTCAAATAACCCCCTGCTCGCGCAGTCCGACGATTTCAGCCGCACTTAATCCCAGCATTCCGCCGAACACCGCGTCGTTGTGCTGACCCAGCGCGGCGCTGGGTGCAGCAGGCGCTTGCGTTGCACCGTGCAGCCGCAAGGGCGAATTAGGCAAGGTGACGAGGCCGAAATCGGGATGCTCGATTTCCTGCAGGTAGCCGCGTTCGTGCATGTGGCGGTCACGCATGACCTCATCCACGGTACGGACGGGCGCGCACGGAATGCGGTATTGCGCGGCGGCGGCGGACACGTCGGCCTTGGTGTGTCCGTTGGTCCAGGCGGCGACGACTTCCTCGACGGCGTCGGCGTGCTCTCCGCGGGCGGAATGGGTGCTGAAACGCGGATCGTTGGCCAGTTCCTCGCGGCCCATGGCACGGAGCAGGTTCTGCCAGTGCTGGTCGGTGACGACGTGGATAGCCACCCAGCCGTCGGTGGTGGGAAAAGCATTGTAGGGCGCGCTGGCGAGCGAGGCCTGGCGATTGCCGGCGCGAGGCGGCGTTTTTCCGGTCTTGAGGTGGTATTCCATGCTGGTCGCCATGGTCGGGTAAACGGCTTCCTGCATGGCGATTTCGACCAACTGGCCGCGTCCCGTGATCGTGCGCTGATAAAGCGCGGTGAGGACGGCGCCGTAGAGATGGATGCCGCCCATGAAGTCCACGACGGTCGGGCCGGCCTTCATCGGGGGACCATCGGGCGCGCCGGTGATGCTCATCATTCCGCTGGCAGCCTGCACGGTGAAGTCCATCGCCAGCGTGTCGCGGTCGGGGCCGGTGAGGCCGAAGCCGGTGCCGGTCGCGTAGATCAGGCGGGGGTTGACCGCCGCCAAGGTCGCAAACCCGACGCCGAGATCGTCCATTGTGCCGGGCGAGAAGTTTTCCAGCAGCACGTCGGCGCGTTTGGCAAGCTCGATCAGCAGGGCCCGGCCGCGCTCGGTCTTGAGATTGAGGGTGATGGCGCGCTTGTTGGCGTTCAGCAGCGCCATGGCGAAGGTGCCGGTCTTGCCGGGCGGGGCGCGGCGGCGGAGCGGTTCGCCGCCGGGTGGTTCGATTTTGATGACGTCGGCGCCCGCCTTGGCCATCAGCAGCGTGCAGTAGGGACCTTGGTAGATCTGGCCGAAGTCGAGGACGGTGATGCCGGCCAGCGGCAGGTCGTTTCCCATGCTATTTCTTTTTGGACCGCATGAAGCGGCGCGCCAGCCGGGCGAGGAATGGCACCGTGGTGGGGCGGAGCAGACGGGGATCGTAGCCGGAGAGCCGGCGGTCGTTTTCCGCGAGGCAGATATCGATCAGCTCGGCCGTGTTGATGTCCACGCCGGAAACGGCGCTCGCGCCCTGAACGGTGAAGTTGGCGTCTTCTTTCTCTCCGGCGCTGACGTCCTTGGCCAGACCGATACGCTCACGGATCAGATAGGCCCACACCGCCAGCGTCTTGAAGAAGAAATACGGCCGGCGCCAGAGGGGAATCGTGCACCGGTACCAGGCGATCCAGTTCACGAAAAACAGGATGTGGCGGCCTTCTTCCTGGATCACCGGCTCGAATGTCTCGACCAGCGGCTGGGGGAAGTAGCCGGAACGGCGGGCCAGTTCGAACAGGCCGAAGGCGAAGAAGCTATCGATGCATTCGGAATAGCCGGTGACCATGAAACCCCATTCGGGGTCTTTCGGCTCGACATATTCCGGTTCGGGCTCGAGTTCGATGCCGTAGGCGCGGACGAGGTGGGACAGGACCTCCTTGTGGCGGCCCTCCTCGAAGGCCATCAGGTTGAAGGCTTCGCGCAGCACCGGGTCCGAGATCAGGCGTGCGAAGCTGAGGATGCGCAGGCGGGCGCGGCCCTCGGTCTGCACCGCGATATCCCAGATGGGCAGGTTGATGAGGCGGGTGCGGGCCTCATCGTCCAGCCTGGGCCACTCGATGACGGCGGGTTTGTACGGATTGAACGTGTCGAGCAGCATGCGGGAAAACATCGTGCGGTGGCCGTCGTCGCCGTTGCGGATCGGGGCGGGCGAGCGAAAGCGCCAGTTGCGCGCGGCGTAGTCCGCGGCCTCGATCATCGAGCTGCTTGTCATTCGCTGATACTATCCCCGCTGATGTGCGATTGGCGAAACATGTGGCCAAGCAGCGGGGGGATCGCAAGCGGTCAGCCATGCGGCGGGCGCTTGCCGCGCATGGGCAAGCGGCTAAACCGGATCGGAATTGCGAGTCAGGAGAGGCGGAATGGCGGCACAGGCGGATGAGCGGTTGCGGGGCAAGGCGGCGATTGTCACGGGGGCGGGTTCGCGCGCGGATGGCATCGGCAACGGGCGGGCCACGGCGGTTTTGCTGGCGCGGCATGGGGCCAAGGTGACCCTGGTGGACGAGAACCCGGACTGGGTCGAGCGCACAAGGCAGATGATCGCGGAAGAGGGCGGCGAGAGCCTTGTGGTTCTGGCTGACGTGACGCAGTCCGCCGAGTGCGCCCGCATCGTCGGGAACACGGTGGACCGATTTGGACGTCTGGACATACTGGTGAACAATGTCGGCATTTCCGGACCGCCGGGAACGGCGGTGGAGGTGGATGAGGAGGCGTGGGATCGCGCGCTGCGGGTCAACGTGACCTCCATGATGCTGATGGCGAAGCACGCGATTCCGCCGATGATCAAGGCGGGCGGAGGGGCGATCGTGAACATCGCCTCCTACGCCGGGTTGTTCGGCGGGCACCCGGCACTGCTGTATCCCACCACCAAGGGGGCGGTGGTGAACATGACACGGGCGATGGCGGCGCATCACGCGCAGGACAAGATCCGGGTGAACGCCGTGGCGCCGGGGATGGTATATACCCCGATGGTCTATGCCGACGGGATGAGCGACGAGCTGCGCGAGGCGCGAAAGAACCGATCCTTGTTGAAGGTGGAGGGCACCGGCTGGGACGTCGGCTACGGCGTGCTGTACCTGGTCAGCGACGAGGCGCGCTGGGTGACAGGAGTGGTCCTGCCGGTGGATGCGGGGGCCTCGGCGGCACCATCGGCCTATCCGCGGCGAGGCGGCCTGAATGTCATGCGATAGGGTGTACCCGGAATCCGAACGAGTCCGGATACACCGCGCGCGGGGTTCGTGGGGCGGTCGCGCGCAAACCAAAAAGTCACCCAACTTCCGGAGGAAGTCGGGTATATGAAAATCACCCGGTTCTGGCTGATCCGCCACGCGATGGTGGACGAGAATGCGCGGGCCATCCTGTATGGGACGCTGGACGTGGAACTCTGCCCGGCCACGCTGGCGGAGCAGGGGCCGATGTATGCGGCGCTGGCGCGCAGGCTACCGAGGCCGGCGGTATGGTATGTGACGCCGCTGTCGCGGACCCGGCGCACGGCGGAGATGATCTTCGAAGCTGGGTATCCAGGCGCGTCGCTGGCGGCCGCGCCGGACCTGGTGGAGCAGAGCCTGGGCGAGTGGCAGGGGCTGGTGCACGCCGAGCTGCCGTCCCGGCTTACCCAGCCGAAGCATGCATTCTGGCCCCTGGGCGGGTGGGAGCGGCCGCCGGGGGGCGAGTCAATGGCGGAGGTGATCCTGCGCGCGGGCGCCGCCCTGGAGCGGCTGGCGGTGGCGCATACCGGGCAGAATGTGGTGGCGGTAAGCCACGGCGGCACGATACGCTCGGCGGTGGCGCATGCGCTGCGGATCGGGCCGGACAACGCGCTGCACCTGGCGATCCAGAACCTGTCACTGACCTGCCTGGAGCGACATCCCGAGGGCTGGCGCGTGACCTGCGTGAACGAGTTGCCCGGCTATTGATCAGGAAGCCGGGCGGTGGCTGGGGTCGTGCTTACGTTCAGGGCCGGGGCGGAGTAGTGTTCGCGGCGTAGTGTTCGCTGGCAGGGAACCGCATGAGCATGACCGTGCCCCTTATCCGCCTTGCACTATTGACCGCCATGTCTGCGACTTGCGCCGGAGCCGCATTCGCGCAGTCACAGCCGCCGCAACGGGAGGACAACCACTGGGGCGGACTGTCGCATCAGCCGACCGAGGAGCAGGTGCTGCAGAGTGAGAAGGCGACGGGAATAGCGCGGCCGTCGCCGCAGGAAAAGGCGGTCAATCAGGACGTCGAACAGATGTATCAGAGCCTGATGGGCGCGGCGCCTGCCTCCGGAGCGCGCCCACCGTAGTGACGCTATCGGTGCGCGCCCGGCATTGACGGAGCTTTGACCGCGATAGAAGTTTAGAGGCCGCTTACGAAGCTGATCTGAGCACAACGCCCGAGGTTCGCATTATGGTTCGACGTGTTGCTTTCGGTTGCATCTTTCTGAGCCTCGCCTTGCACCCCACGGTGTCTGGCGCTCAGGTCAATCCGTTCCAAAGTTCGCGGATCGGAACCGGGCTGAACAACGCGGACCGGCAGGCGATGGGTACGGCCGCGCAGCAGCTTATTCGGCAGGACACGGTACTGGACGGGGCTTCGGACAAGTGGTCCAACCCGAAATCGGGCAATAGCGGCACGATAACGGTGCTGCACAGTTTCACGCGCTCCGGCATGGCGTGCCGGAGGGTCAGGTACGACTTCCACCTGGCCCAGCGCGCCAATCCACGATCCTACACCGTGAACTGGTGCAAGACGCCGTCAGGACAGTGGAAGGTGGCCTGACGGCGTTTTTTCCCGATAACTGAGGGGTTTATTCGCGCCGGCGCCTGCGCTGCGCAGCGGCCAGGCCGATAAGTCCTGTGGCAAGCAACGCGAAGGACGCCGGCTCCGGCACTCGGGTTATGAAGCCGATCGTGTTGCCATTGGCCGCTGTGTAAAATCCGACGATCTGGCCGAGATCGTTAATGCCGTTAGCAGTGGTTGCGGTTGATCCGGGCGGGGTGAGGGTGAGAAAGCTGCCAGCGGTATCGAGGAAACCGAACATCACGCCGCCCAGGATGTAATCACCGACGATCTGCCCCTTGTCGTTGACGCCGAGCGCCTGGGTGGAGGTTGCGCCGGGCGCCTGGAAAGAGGTGATCGTGCCGCCGATATCGGTGAACGCCGAGAAGTCGCCCGCGGCATCATTTTGATAGAAACCGACGACCTCGCCGCTATCGTTCACGCCGGTGGCCTGGCTGTTGAAGTTGGCCGGCAGCAGGGCGTTGATGTTGGTAAAGCTCTTGGTCCCTGTTGAATAGGTGTAGGCCATCTGGCCGGTCATGCCAGCGTTATCGGTTAGCGAATCATATCCCGCGGCTAGGGTCCCTCCGTGATTGATACCGAGAAGCTGGTTGAATACGGAGCCAGGGGCATCGACCGTTTGGAAGGTTCCGCCGACATTAAGAAATCCGTTGGTATTATTATTGGAGACGGTTGGGGGTGCCGCCAGCACGTAGAACCCGACGGTGTCGCCCGCATTGTCGATCCCGATCACCTGGGTTCCACCGGCCGCCCCAGGGAAGTTCTCCCGCGTGAACGACGTAAACGGCTTCGTGGTCTGGAACCCATTGAAAATGGTGGCGTTGCCGTAGCCGACCACGACACTGGAGTTGTTGATGCCGAGCGCCTGAGTGAAGGTTGGGTTCAACGGGTCGATTATGTTGGTGAAGCTGGGAGCGGCCTGAGCGCCTGCCGCTGCTCCGGCAAACAGGACGACAGCACCGGCTGCCAATCTGTTCAGTTGCATTTTGCTCTCCCCAAACCAAAAGGTCAGGTTGCGGCAAGGCCTTTCGGTTGCGCACCCTTGCCGCCAGTTATCGTTCCACCTGGATCACGTGGGGAAGCCGAAATCATCCCGCATCACAGGAAGGTGATGCGGAATTGTCTAAAGGAAGCATCGGGGAGTTTGCTCGATCCGACGGGATTTAACCGCAAACACTCAATGGCCCGTGGAACTGCCGGGCGGAGCCCCGGTCGCTTGCTGCGTCTGCGGCTCCCACGAACTCGGTCGCCTCGTCGGGCGGCGGTGTGAGCGTCCGCAGATAGGTCACGATATCCCACACGCCCTGCTCACCGAGCACGGCGCCGAAAGCCGGCATTCCATTGGGGCGACCGTAGTAGATCGACTGGAAGACAGCGCCATCGGACCCGCCAAAGATCCAGCGGCCATCCCCGAGATTCGGCCCGACCGATCCTGAAGCATCTTGGCCGTGGCACCCAAAGCAGTGCATGGCGACGAACAGCGAGGCGCCGGCTTTGGCAGCGTCGGACTTGCCGGCGTCAGGATTATTCAGCTCGGCGCCCGGCGGACGCTGGCCGCCCGCCTCGATATGCGCCCCGTTCCAGATTCCAGGGGGCCCGGAGCCATTGGTCTGCGCCGTCGCGGCGTGGCCCGCGCCGACCAAAAGGGCGCAGCCGAACACCGAGCCAAGCAGGATTCGGCCGCGACGCTGGAAGCTCTGGTTCATGGAGAGACTCCCTGACGGTTACAACCCGAAGATCCAGATCATGCCGCCTTGGCTGGTGTGGCGGGCCATGCTTGGATTCCAATCTGCCCGGCCGCGTATGTCGGCAGGGTTATTGGACATCAGGTCGCCGGAAAAGAGCAGCGGATCGCCACCGATCCCAGCGTAGATCGCCACGTACTGCTTGCCGTCCGGGCCGCGATAGGTGATCGGGCTGCCGACCACGCCCGAGCCGATCTTGAACTTCGAGAGCAGCTCCCCCGTCTTCGCGTCCACCGCCTTGAACCAGCCGTCGAGCGTTCCGTAGAAGGCAACATCGCCGGCCGTCACCAACGCCCCGCTCCAGCTTGGAAACGGCTCGTTGTCCTCCCAGATTTGCTTGCCTGTCGCGGCATCCCAGGCGATGAACTCGCCGAGATGGCCACCGGGCCCGGCATGGTAGGGATAGTTCGCGCCGATGAATGGCGTCCCCCTCAGGAGGGAGATCTGCCAGGCCTCCCAGTCCATGCAAAAGTTGTTCACCGAGGTATAGAATAATTGCGTGTGCGGCGAATACGCCGCAGGCGATGACGGGCTTACGGCCCCTTCAAGGCTCGGGCAGATGTCCTTCACATTGCCCTTGGATGCCCCGGTCTGCTTCGCGGAGTTCAGCTCCGGCCGGCCGGTTGCGAGATTCACGCTGTTCGCCCAATTGACCTCAGGGGCGAATTTCTGGGCAACGAGCACCTTTCCCGTTGCGCGGTCCAGCGTGTATGCGAAGCCGTTTTTATCGAAATGAACAAGGGCCTTAACCGGCTTGTCGTCGACCGTGAGATCGACCAGGATCATCGCCCCGACCGAATCGTAGTCCCAGTTGTCGTGCGGCGTGAACTGGTAAGCCCAGACCAGCTTACCGTCCTCGGGCCGGCGCGCCAGCACGCTATTGGCCCATTTGTTGTCGCCGGTGCGTTGCTCGGGATTGTATGGCGCGGCGTTTCCCGAGCCGTAATAGACGAGATCGAGATCCGGGTCGTACGACATCCAGCCCCACACCGGCGCGCCGCCGGTCTTCCAACTGTCGCCCGACCAGGTGCTCTGCCCGAGGTTTGAGCCGTTGACGTATGGCGGGTGGAACGTCTGCGCGTCGATGAGCAGGTCGGCGTCGGCGCCCATATTGTGCCCCGTCCAGACCACCTTTCCTGTGTTGAGATCCAGTCCTTTGACCCAGCCGAAGATGCCGAACTCGCCGCCGGAGGCACCGACGATAACGCGGTCCTTGACGATGATGGGTGCCATCGTCGTGGTTTCCCCGTTCGCGACCTCGGCGATTTTCGTATTCCAGATCTCGTGGCCGGTCTTGGCATCAACGGCGACAGTGTGGCCGTCCAGCAAGTTGTAAACGATCTTGCCGTCTGCATAGAACGCGCCCCGGTTGACGCTGTCGCAGCACGCCTCCCCGATCGCGTTGAAGCTGACGTCCGGGCGGTATTTCCAGCGCAGCGGATAGCCGTCCTTGCTGAGATCGAACGCGTACAACACATTGGGCCAGGGCGTCACAACGTACATCGTGCCATCGACGACGAGCGGCTGGCCCTCGTGGCCGGCGAGCACGCCGGTCGAGAATGTCCACACCGGATGCATCCCGCGAGCGTTCTGCGCATTAATGTCGTCAAGCGCGCTGAAGCGGGTGGTGGCGTAATCCTTGGCCGGCATCCGCCAGTCGCTGGCCGCGTCGGCGCTCGCGATGCCAGCTGCCCTGCTCGCGAGCGGGGCTGCGCAGAGCAAGAGAATGGTCAGCGTTGCGATGCCGCGCATGAGTTCCCCCGATCTTTCGCGCGCATTGGACTTGCTCGCGCCAGAGGCAATTCGCGCGCAATCCAGCCGGTTCACTAAATTTCCGGCCAGTGCCTCTGCAAGGTCGATCCGGCTTGCCAAATGCGGCTCAGGCCATCGTTCCCAATCGCCGGCCGTCTTGCAACGTGTCCGGGAATCATATCTCCGCGACAGCCATTCGCAAGGGAGGACCTGATGCGGAATTATCTGGAGCAGGAAACTGGGATTTTTAGATTTCCCGGCCGGCTGGCAAACGTCATTCCTTTACCGCGCCGGTCAGGCTGGAGACGTAGTATTCCACGAAGATCGAGTAAAACAGCGCGACCGGGACCGATCCCAATAATGCGCCTGCCATTAGCGAGCCCCACTGGTACACGTCTCCGGTAACGAGCTCTGTCAGGATCGCCACGGGGACGGTTTTTTTGTCGGTCGATTGGATGAATGCCAGGGCGTAGATGAACTCGTTCCATGACAAGGTGAAGGCGAAGATCCCGGCGGAAATCAGGCCCGGTATGGCGAGGGGGAGGGTGATGCGCCACAGGATTTGCAGGCGGGAAGCGCCGTCGATCAGCGCGCATTCCTCGAGCTCGTAGGGGATAGACTTGAAGTAGCCGATCAGCAGCCAGGTGCAGAACGGGATCAAAAAGGTCGGGTAAGTCAGGATAAGCGACACCGGGCTGTCGAACAGGCCGAACTGAAAGACCAATGTGGCGAGCGGGATGAACAGGATCGTGGGGGGCACGAGGTAGGCGAGGTAGATCGCCAGCCCGACATGGCGTGAGCCGTTGAAGCGCAGGCGTTCGATCGCATAGGCCGCGAGCACGCTCGCAAATAGTGAAAGTATAGTGGCGCAGACGGCGATCATCATGGTGATCATCAGCCAGCGCGGGTATGCGGTGTCGAAAAGCAGCTTCTTGATGTTCGCCAGGGTCGGCGAGTGCACCCAGAACGGATTGTACTTCGTATAGTCGTACATCTCGTAGTCGGGTTTGAACGCCGTGATCGTCATCCAATAGAACGGAAACAGCAGGATGATCGTGAAGCAGGCGAGCGGGAGGTAGACGGTTACCATCCGCCGCGCGCGCGAATCCCATGACAGGCGCTCCGGCGCATCTGTCGTCCGCTCGGGGATGCCGGAGGTTTCGGCGGTTACGTCACTCATTGGCTTCACCCTGCATCCACTTGCGCCTTCCGAGGCCGAAGAAACTCACCAGGGTTGCCACGACCAGGAAGGGAATCATCGAGACGGCGATGGCGGCGCCTTCGCCTAGCTGGGAACCTGGGATGGCGCGCTGGAAGGCGAGCGTCGCCATCAGGTGGGTGGTGTTGAAGGGCCCGCCGCGGGTGATGGCATAGACCAGCTGGAAGTCGGAGAAGGTGAACAGGATCGAGAGGGTCAGCACCACCGAAAGGATGGGCATGAGCATGGGAACCGTGATGCGGCGGAACCGCTGCCAGCCGGAGGCTCCGTCCAGCAGCGCGGCTTCGTAGAGCGATGGTGGAATGGTCTGCAGTCCGGCGAGAAGGGTGATGGCGACGAAGGGGATGCCGCGCCAGATGTTCGCCACCACAAGCGACCAGCGTGCCGGCCAGGGCGTGCCGAGGAAGTTGATGTAGTTCTTCTGCAGATGCAGAACGTTCACCACGACGTATGAAATGATGGAGAACTGCGGATCGTAGATCCACCACCACGCGATGGCGGAAAGGACGGTGGGCACGATCCAGGGAAGGAGCAGGATCGCGCGGAGGAAGGCCTTGAAGGGCAGGTGGTGGTTGAGCAGCAGAGCCAGCCACAAGCCCAGCGCGAATTTTCCGACCGTTGCGGCGCTGGTGTAAAAAATGGTCTGCCAGACTGCCATCCAGAAGATCGGGTCATTCCAGAGCGAAATGAAATTGTCGAGCCCGATCCAGCTTCCCGGCTGGCCGATGGTGGTATCGGTGAAGGCGAGCCAGACGCCGAGGCCGAGCGGGTAGGTGAGGAACACCAGCAGCAGGCCGGCGGTCGGCAGCATGCAGAGGAAGACAAGGAAGGGCTTGTTGTCGAACAGGCGGGTAACCCACCCGTCCTCCTTGGGGGTGAAGGTGATAGCCGGATGAACCGTGGCGTCCATGCTTAAGGTCTTCCTCTAAGGCCAGGCTTGCTATCCCGGCCAGTCCAGATTTACGCCTTCCCGTAGTACCGTCCCGCCTGTTTTGCGGCTGCCTTGGCCGCCTGTTGCGGCGTGGCATTTCCCGTCGCGACCGAGGCGAACATATCGACCACGGTGTAGTTGGCCACCACGGCGGAGGCCGCCGCGGAGACCGGACCTGCGTAACCGTCGTAATAGATCGTGTCCATAGCATTGGCGTATGGCGCGAGCTTGGGATCCTCGGTCCAGAAATTCATTTTTGCGTAGGACTTCAGCGGCTCCGACCAGTAGCCGAGGCAGTTGGAAAGCCACGGGCCGTATTGCGGGGCTTCCATCATGAAGCGGACGTATTCCTTGGCGGCATTGGGGTATTTGCTGCTCTTGAACAGCATGGCCTGCATGGGGCCGGCGGTCATCGGGCTGCGCTTGGCAAGGCCCTGGGGCACCGCCTGATGCATGGTGTCCTTGGCCATTTCCTGCAATTTGGGGTCGGGCGAGTTCTTCAGCACGTAGTAGATCGAGACGCCGTTGAAGGTCAGGCCGATGTCCCCGGCGGCATAGGCCTTGTTGTTGCCCGAATCGTTCCACGCGATGGTTCCGGGGATCATCTCTTTATAGAGCTCGGCCACGTATTTCAGGGCGTTGATGGTCTCTTTTGATTCCAGCGCAACCTTGCCCTCTTCATCGACCACCTTGGCGCCGTTGGCCCACAGCGCCCACTCGGCGAAGCCGTTGGCGTCGCCGACCGCGTGGCCGATGGAGAAGCCGCAGGGGTGGCCGTTCTGCTTCAGTTTGCGGCAGAGTTCCAGGAACCGGTTGAGATCGTCGGGAATGCGGTCGTAGCCGGCTTCCTTCACCCAGGACTGCCGATAGACGGTGGGCCCGGTGCCTCCGCCGATCGGCAGGCTGTGCCAGTAGTCGGATTTCCAGCGGGTGCCGTACAGCTTGGCGATATCGAACCAGCCGCCGTATTTCTCGCCGAGATATCCGGCAAGGTCGTTCATCTGGACGAGCTTGGTTTCGTACAGGAAGGGATCGATTGCCCAGCCGAAGATGAGGTCCACGCCGCCGCCGGTATTGGCGATCACGGCGGTCTGCGGGCGAAGATCTTCCCAGCTGATGTAATTGACCGAAACCGGGATGCCGGTGGTGTCGGTGAATTTTTTGGTGTTGATGTCCCACCATTTCTGATCCGGGTCGATGAACTTGGCGGGGCGGATGGTATGCAGTGCGGCGCCTTTTTCGATCGGGAACTGCGGCGGGGCGACGTCCACCATGGGCACATCGGTCGGGTTCGCGCCGGTCGGATTGGCGGTCTGGGCGAATGCCTGGCTCGAGGCGCCCAGTGCGGCGGCGCCGAGAATAAGGGAATCACGGCGGGTGATGGTGATTGGCACGATTTCGCCTCCCGTTACGGGGCCTTTGTGACCCTTTGAGCGGCATCATCGTCTGTGGCAGGAGGAGAGTAAAGCCTTGGCCTCACCCCAGCGAGCTTTGCTCCCCTCCCAGGGGGACCAGGGGGAGAGGTGAAGTGAACACCCCGATCTCTGCCCAGGGCAGGCGCTGTCTCAGGTCACTCCCCGGGGCACGACCTCTCCCGCAGAGCGGGAGAGTCAGCTCTTGTAGTAGCGTTCTGCCTGGCGGGCCGCCTGCTTGGCGGCGCCTTCGGGCGTGGCGTTGCCGGTGGCGACCGAGGCGAACATATCGACGATGGTGTAGTTCGCCGTGACGGCGCTCGCGGCCGGAGAGATGGGGCCGGAATAGCCGTCATAGTAAATCGTATCCATGGCACCGGCATATGGCGCGAGCTTCGGATCCTCGGTCCAGAACTTCATCTTGCCGTAGGCTTTCAGCGGCTCCGACCAGTAGCCGAGACAGCTGGAGAGCCAGGGTGCGTATTGCGGCGCCTCCATCATGAAGGTGAGATAGGCCTTGGCGGCGTTGGGATATTTGCTGTGCTTGAACAGCATCGCGTTGAGAATGGCGGCGGACATGGGGGATCGCTTTGCCAGGCCCTGCGGGACCTTCTGGTGCATGGTGTCCTTGGCCATTTCCTGCAGCTTCGGATCGGGAGAGTTCTTCAGCACGAAGTAGATCGACACGCCGTTGAAGGTCAGGCCGATGTCGCCCGCGGCATAGGCCTTGTTGTTGCCGGAATTGTTCCAGGCGATGGTGCCCGGAATTATGTATTTGTAGAGTTCTGCGATATATTTCAGGGCGTTGATGGTTTCCTTGGAATTGAGGGCGACCTTGCCCTTGTCGTCCACCAGGCTGGCGCCATGGGTCCAGAGCGCCCATTCGGCGAAGCCGTTGGCATCGCCCACCGCGTGGCCGAGCGACCATCCCGCGGGATGGCCGGACTGCTTGAGCTTCTGGCAAAGCGTCATGAACCCGTCGAGGTCGTCGGGGATGCTGTCGTAGCCGGCCGCCTTCACCCAGGACTGGCGATAGACGGTAGGACCGGTGCCGCCGCCGATTGGTAGGGCGATCCAGTCGTTGGTCTTCCACTTGCGGCCATACAGGAGGGCGAGATCGAACCAGCCGCCGTATTTCTTGCCGAGATAGTCAGTGACGTCGTCCATGGGAACGAGCTTCTCGGTGTACAGGAAGGGCGCGATTGAGAAGCCGATGACGATGTCGGCGCCGCCGCCTGTATTGGCGATGACCGCGGTCTGCGGGGCGAGGTCCTCCCAGGAAAGGTAGCTGATCTGCACCGGCACGCCGGTTTGCTTGGTGAATTTCTTGGTGTTGGCGTCAAACCAGGTCTGGTCGGGTTCGACGAACTTGGCCGGGCGGACGAGCTTCAGGGTGGCGCCTTTTTCGACCTGCCATTCCGGCGCCTTTACGCTGGAATTGACCGGAACATCAGACCCGTCCGACACCGCCTGGGCACGGGCGCCGATGATGGGAATGGAGGAAGCCGAAGCGGCTGCTGCCCCCAGGATCAGTGATTCACGCCGCGTTATCGCCATCGCTTCCTGTTCCCTTCTTCAGGTGTGCCCAGCCGGCGTGTCGCGTGGGCGGCGCCGACCGGGGTAGTTCAAGCCTTGCTGTAGTAACGCTCCGCCTGGTGGGCCGCCTGCTTGACCGCAGCTTCGGGTGAGGCGTTGCCGGTCGCGACTGCGGCGAACATATCGACCACGGTGTAGTTCGCCACGACGGCGCTGGAGGCTGCGGTGATCGGTCCGGCGTAACCATCGTAGTAAGTCGTGTCCATTCCACTGGCGTACGGGGCGAGCTTCGGGTCCTCGGTCCAGAACTTCATCTTGGAGTAGGCCTTGAGCGGGTTCGACCAGTAGCCGATGCAATTGGACAGCCAGGGTCCGTATTGCGGCGATTCCATCATGTAGCGGAGGTATTCCTTTGCCGCGTTGGGGAACTTGGTGTGGTGGAAGACCATCCCGTTCATGATCGTGCAGGTCTGCGGCGCGTGCTTGGCGATGCCAAAGGGCACGGTCTGCATGTTGGTGTCCTCCGCGATGGCGCGGAGCTTGGGGTCGGGCGAGGTCTTGATCACGTAGTAGATCGAGACGCCGTTGAAGGTGAGGCCGATTTCGCCGGCAGCCCAGGCCTTGTTATTGCCGGAATCGTTCCAAGCCAGGGTGCCGGGGATCATGGTCTTGAACCACTCGGCGCCGTATTTCAGGGCGTCGATGGTCTCCTTGGAATTGAGCGCGACCTTGCCGTTTTCATCGGTCAGTCGGCCGCCATGCGACCACAGGCACCATTCGGTGTTGTTGTTGGCGTCGCCCAGCGCATGACCGAAGGTGAAGCCGCCCGGGTGACCGGCCTTCTGCAGCTTCTGGCAGAGCGTGAGGAAGCCATCGAGGTCGTCCGGGATGCGGTCGTAGCCGGCTTCCTTGACCCAGGAGATGCGGTAGACGGTCGGGCCGAGGCCGCCGCCGATGGGGATGGAGATCCAGTCCTGGCTTTTCCATTTGCGCCCGTAGAGCAGGGCGAGGTTGTACCAGCCGCCGTATTTCTTGCCGAGATACTCGGCGATATCGGTCATGGGAATGAGCTTGTCGGCATAGACGAACGGGTCGGAGCTGAAGCCGACCACGATATCCGGCCCGGCGCCGGTGTTGGCGGCGACGGCGGTCTGGGGGCGCAGATCTTCCCACGAGATGTAGTTGACGGCGACAGGAACGCCGGTTTCCTGGGTGAATTTCTTGCTGTTCTTGTCCCAGAAGACCTGGTCGGGGTCGATGAATTTGGCGGGCCGCAGGACGACAAGTTTTGCGTTCTTCTCGATTTCGAGTTTTGGCGGCTGGACGTCGGCGGTGGGAACGTCCGCCGGCGGCTGCTCCTGGGCGCGGGCGCCGAGCAGCGGCAGCCCGGCGGCCGAGGCCCCAAGGGCCAGGGACTTTCGGCGCGTTATTGCGAACATGTGGATGAATTCTCCCTTTGTTCGGAACGTTCCGGATGGCCCGGCGTCCCGGCTTTTGATCGCTGTCAGGCGTTCAGGCGCTGGCCCGTGCCGGCATCGAAAAGGTGCACCAGCGAGGGATCGGCAGCAACCCGAATGGTGTCGCCGGGGCGGGCGGCGAGGCGCTCCCGGAAGGCGCAGATGATGGATATGCCGGCGAACTCGGCCATGACCTGGGTTTCCGAGCCGGTTGGCTCGATGACGTGGACCTTGGCAGGCAGGCCGTCGCCGCGGAGCTGGAAGTGCTCGGGGCGGATGCCGTAGATGACGGGGCGGCCCTTGGCGCCATCCGGCCCCTTCGGCAGGGGCAGGTCGATGCCGGCCTCGCAGCGGAAGGCGCCGTTGTCGATATGGCCCTTGACGAAGTTCATGGCCGGCGAGCCGATGAACCCAGCCACAAAGAGATTGGCGGGGTGGTCATAGAGATCGAGCGGGGCGCCGAGCTGCTCGACATTGCCGTTGTTCATGACGACGATCTTGTCGGCCATGGTCATGGCCTCGATCTGGTCGTGGGTGACATAGACCGTGGTGGTGGCCAGGCGCTGATGGAGTTCCTTGATCTCGGCGCGCATGGCGACGCGGAGCTTGGCGTCGAGGTTCGACAGCGGCTCGTCGAACAGGAAGACCTGCGGGTCGCGGACGATGGCGCGGCCCATGGCGACGCGCTGGCGCTGGCCGCCGGAGAGCTGGCGGGGGTAGCGGTTGAGGTACTGGGTGAGGCCCAGGATTTCGGCGGCGCGGCCGACCTTCTGGTCGATCAGGGATTTGGGCGCCTTGGCCAGTTCCAGGGAGAAGGCCATGTTCGCCCGGACAGTCATGTGGGGATAGAGGGCGTAATTCTGGAACACCATGGCGATGTCCCGCTGCTTGGGCGGGATGTTGTTGACGACCCGGCCGCCGATGGCGATTTCGCCGCCGCTGATGTTTTCCAGGCCGGCGAGCATGCGGAGCAGGGTGGATTTGCCGCAGCCGGAAGGGCCGACGAGGATGACGAATTCGGCGTCCTCGATTTCGACGCTGACGCCGTGGAGCACCTCGGTTGAGCCGAAGGACTTGCGGACGTTGCGGATGCTGACGGAGGCCATTCGCGGACGGCGTTCCTCTGGATTTTCCCGACGGTGTACCCTTCGCGGGAGTGTCTCACAAGGGGAGGGGTTGTTTTGTCTGATCGGGTTTGGCTGCCAGGGGTTGGGGGCCTTGTCCCGCGGCAATGCTGGCTATCGGTTCAGCCCTCACGGGATGACCGGCGGGTGCTGGACAAGATGCCTGGGAAACGTGAAAGGTCCGCTCATGCCGGGCGCGGGCGCCCGGGGATCAAAAAAGGGGGGTAGCAACGTGACACAGGCATCGATGACCCGCCGAACCTTCTGCGCCGTCGTGACCGGCGCCGCAATTGGCGGAGCGCTGGTTATGAGCGGGGCGCAGCCGGCGCGCGCGGATGAGATCAGCGACATCAAGCAGCGCGGCACGTTGCGGGTCGGCGTGAAGGCCGACTACCCCCCGTTCGGGTTCCGCGCACCGTCCGGGCAGATCGAGGGGATCGAGCCGTCGCTGGCCGTCGACGTGGCCAAGCGGCTTGGCGTGAAGCTGGAACTGGTGCCGGTGGTTGCTTCCAACCGGATGCAGTTCCTGGAGCAGGGGAAGATCGATCTGCTGATTGCGACGATGAGTGACACGCCGGAGCGGCGACGGGTGGTCGATATCGTCCAGCCCGACTATTACGCATCCGGCTACAATCTGATGGTGCCGAAATCGGCGAACATCACATCCTGGGACCAGATCAAAGGCAAGCCGGTGTGCGGTATCCAGGGGTCGTATTACAACAAACAGGTGGGGGAGAAATACGGCGGGCAAGTGACGGCGTTCACCGGCACCGCGGAGGCGTTGACGGCCCTGAAGCAGGGCCGGTGCATCGGTTTCCTGTATGACGATACGGCAATCCAGGGCGACCTGATGGACCCGGCGTGGAGCGGGTATGACATGCCGCTGGATAGCCAGGACGCGATACCCTGGGGCATTGCCGTGCGCAAGGGAGAGCCAGACTGGTCGAAGTACATCTCCGACGTGATCAAGGACTGGGCGAAGAACGGGACCATCATCAAGCTGGCTGCGCAATATAACATCAAGCCGGCGAAATACGCGGTGGAGATGCACCAGAAATATAGCTCGTAACGCGGGAAACGGCGCCGTGATCGCCGAATGGTTCCGGCATCTGTATGCCACGACCGGGATCAATCTGACGATCTTCTACGACCCGTTCGATCGCTCGCGGTTCCTGCATGGGCTGGCAACCACGATCGAGCTGTCGGTTATCTGTCTGGCAGCCTCGGTCGTGATCGGGGTGATCGGCGCCTGGCTGCAGGGCTCGCGGCTGGTGTGGACGCGGCGGATCGTGCAGGGTTACATCCAGTTCTTCCGCAATACGCCGCCGCTGGTGCAGCTTTATTTCTTCTACTTCGGCATCAGCTCGTTGCTGCCGACGGTGAGGAGCCAGTTCGGCACGGCCGCGCCGCTGATCAGCGGGTTCGTGTGGGTGTGCATTTCGCTGAGTTTTTTTGCCGGCGCCTTCAACGTGGAGATTTTCCGATCGGGCATCGAGGCGGTGCCGCGCGCAACGGTGGAGGCAGCCGAGGCACTGGGATATACGCGGCTGCAGGCGTACTGGCACGTGGTTCTGCCGCTGGCGCTGCGGGTCTGCCTACCGGCGCTGAACAACAACCTGGTCAATCTGGTAAAGACGACGACCCTGGCCTACGCCGTGGCGGTGCCGGAAGTGCTGTACGTCTCGGCACAGATCTGGTCGGATGAAACGAACGTGCCGGAGATGATGACCGTGCTGTTGATCGTGTTCGTGGCGCTCGTCGGTCTGCTGGTGCTGGGGATGCACCGGTTGGAGCATGTGCTGCGGCTGCCGGGCTATCATCGGGCGGGTTGAGATGACGTCACGCTCTGACACGTTTCCGGTGCTGCTGCCTGTGGCGACCCTGCGGCGCCCGATGCTGGCGCCGCCGATACGCTTGCGGGCGTGGCACGGAGCGGTGCTGTTCGGCCTGGTGCTGCTGAGCGCCGGCGTGGCCGCCGCGCAGGGCGCCGGGGCGCCGCGCTCCAGCGTGCTGGCTGCGCTGGCGCGCTGGACGCCGCTGCTGCTGCGCGGTTTCGGGTTCAACATCCTGATCAGCTTTGCCTCGATGGGGATCGGCACCATTCTCGGCTTCGGGCTGGGCATGCTGCAGATATCGTTGCACGGCTCGGTGCGACGCGGCGCGTGGTTCGTGACGCAGTTCTTCCGCAACGCGCCCTGGCTGGTGCTGCTGTTCTTCGTGATGTTCCTGGTGCCGTTCCAGGTCCAGATCGGACCGGCGGTGATTCCGCTCCCCGACTGGCTGAAGGCGGTGTTCGGGTTGAGCCTGCCGGTGATGGCGAACGTCGCGGAGATCGTGCGCGGGGCGGTGGCCTCTATCCCGGCAGGGCAGTGGGAGGCGGCGGAGTCGCTTGCGTTCACGCGACGACAGCAGCTCTGGTCAATCATTCTGCCGCAGTGCATCAAGCGGATGCTGCCGCCGTGGATGAATTTGTATGCGATTTTGACGATGTCGACTGTTCTGGCCTCGATCGTGGGGGTGAACGAGGTGATGACGCTGGCCAGCCAAGTGGAAGCCGCGGAGGGTGGCCGGACCGATCTCCTGACTCCGCTGTATGCGTGGATCTTGTTATGGTTTTTCTTATATGCCTATCCGATCACGCGGTTCACGGAATGGCTGGAGCGCCGGTATGCGGTAAGGATATAGAATGGACCGGCCTAGCAGCGATACCTCCTGGACTGCCGATCAGCCCATTGTGGCGATCGAGGATGTGCACAAATCCTTCGGCCAGGTGGAGGTGCTGAAGGGAATTTCGCTGAACGTGGGCAAAGGTGAGGTGATCTGCATCATCGGGCCATCGGGCTCTGGCAAATCGACGCTGATTTGCTGCATCAACGCGCTGACCCCGTTCGAGCGCGGGTCGATCCGGGTGATGGGCATCGAGGTGCACGACCCGGCGCTGGACAAGCGCGAGCTGCGCCGGCGGGTGGGGATGGTGTTCCAGCAATACAACCTGTTTCCGCACCGCACGGCGCTGCAGAACGTGATGATGGCGCCGGTGCAGGTTTTGCGGCAACCGCGTGCCGAGGTGGAGGAAAGGGCGCGGGGGCTGCTACGCAAGGTGCGGCTCGCGGGGCGGGAGAACGCGTATCCGGGCGAGATGTCCGGCGGCCAGCAGCAGCGCGTGGCGATCGCCCGGTCGCTGGCGATGAACCCTGAGGTGATGCTGTTCGACGAGGTCACCTCCGCGCTTGATCCGGAGACGGTGAAGGAGGTGCTGCAGACGATCAAGCAGCTCGCCGATGAGGGGATGACCTGCATTCTGGTGACGCACGAGATGCGTTTCGCGCGCGAGGTTGCGGACCACATTTACTTCACGGATCGCGGGGTGATCGTGGAGCATGGCCCGCCGGAGGAGTTTTTCACCGGCGCCAAGGACCCGCGCACGCGGGAGTTCCTGGGGCAGGTACTGTAGGAGCATGGAGGCCTTTCTGTTCGTACTTGCGCCCGCGATTGCTTCGGCCCGCATGTGCGGGCCTCGCAATGACATCCAGAGGTTCCCGGCAATGACCCGGGTTCAGGTCAGCCCCAGCGGCAGACGCGGGTTTCCTTGCCGGTGATGAACTCGAGCAGGGCGGGCTTGCCCTGTTTGGTCTGTTCGATGCCGCGCTGGATGGCGGATTTGATCTGGCCGGGGTCGGTGATCCGCTCGCCGTAGCCGCCGAAAGCCTTGGCCATATCGGCGTAGTTCCCGGAGATGTCGGTCGAGCGGTATTTTTCGGTCGAGATGGGCATCACCTTGAGCTCGATCGCCATCGAGTAGTTGTTCATCAGGCAGGACAGGATGGGGATGCGCTCGCGGACGGCGGTCTCGAAGTCCATGCCGGTGAAGCCGATGGCGGCGTCGCCCCAGAAGTTGATGCAGAGCTTGTCGGGCCTGGCGAGCTTGGCGCCCATCGCGAGGCCAAGGCCCATGCCGAGCTGCGTCGTCTTGCCCCAGCCGATGTAAGACAGCGGCTCGGTAGAAACCCAGAAGGGCGAGATCTGGTCGCGCGGGCTGCCGGCGTCGTGGGTGATGATGGTGTTCTTGATATCGACGGTGTGCATCAGCTCCCAGATGACGCGGTATGGGTTGAGCGGTGTCTCGTTGGAGGTGAGCAGCGGCATCCACTCGGCCATGAAGGCTTCACGGATTTCCTTGATTTCCTTCTGCACGGCGGCGGCGTCGCGCGGGCTGCGGAGGGTCTGGGATAGCTCGGCGTTGAGGGCTCCAAGCGTGAGGGCGGCATCGCCGATGAGGCCGACGACCACGGGCACGTCCTTGGCGAGATGGTTCGGGTCCAGCGTCGTTTGGATGAATTTCTTCCCCTTGGGGAACTTGATGCCGAAGCTGGTTTCGGTGAACGAGCAGCCGATGCCGATGATGAGATCGGCGTTGTCGATGAAGTGCTTGACGGTTTTCGGGTAGGCGGCGCCGCCGGAGCCGAGCGAAAGCGGGTGGTTTTCCGGGAAGGAGCTTTTGCCGCCGAGGCTGGTGGTGACGGGGGCGCCGAGCAGTTCAGCGAAGGATTTCAGCTGCGGCCAGGCCTCGGCCCAGTGGATGCCGGTGCCGGCGTAGATTACCGGGCGTTTGGCGGCGAGGATGGCCTGGACGGCCTTGCGGACATCCTGCGGGTCGGGCGCGGAGCGGGCCTTGTAAGCAGGGGTGTAATCGAGATCGCCGATTTCCTCGTTCCAGATGTCGTTGGGGACTTCGACGATGCAGGGGCCGCCGCGGCCGTTGCGCAGCCGGGTGAAGGCGCGGCGGAGGACATTCGCGGTTTCAGCCGGGACGGTGATGGGCTCGGCGGATTTGGCGACGCCGCGCATTTCGCGGACGGCGCTGTAATTGGGGTCGATATGCGCGATGCGGCGGGCAAAGCCCTGCGGGACGACGAGGACGGGCACTGACTCGGCGAAGGCCTGGGCGACGCCGCCATAGGCGTTCTCGGTGCCCGGGCCGTGCTGCATGCAGAAGGCGCCGAGCTTCTTGCCGGAGGTGATGCGGGAGATGGCGTCGGCCATGTGCAGGCCGATACGCTCCTGGCGGACGATGACCGGGCGGATGTCGGCGGCGGCGGCGAACTCGATCAGGTGGTTCACGGGATAGCCGCAGAGCATCTCGATGCCCTCGCGTTTCATGATTTCGGCGATTGCCTGACCGACCTTCATCGTTTTCCTCCGGACAGATGGGGCGGAGGGTAGGGCTGGGGTCTGCGGTTGGCAATCGGGGCCCTCACCCGGCTCGGTTGTCGCGGGGGCGACCTCTCCCGCGGTGCGGGAGAGGTCATTTCTTAGCGGCGGAGGCGGAGGCCGAGACCGCGAGCCAGGAAGCTGGCGTCGATGGCGTCGAGGTCGGTGAGGCCGGAGGGGTCGGTTTTGGTGGGTGCGGTGGCGAGGCGGGCGGCGCCGTCGCGGCGCCAGATTTCGAGAAGGCGGCGCAGTTCGCCGAGCGGGTTCGCGTGGTCATCGACGCGGAGGTCGAGGTCGGGGAAATCCTCGGTGGTGATGAGCTTCAGAGCGGCGGACTGGCGGCCGCGGCGGTCGCCTCCGGCGGCCTCGCCGGCCTCCATAGCGGTGAGAAGGCGTTCAGGGAGGGGAAGGTTCTGGTGGGAGAGGTAGCTGGTCAACGTCTCGGCGACGACGCGTTCGTTGGCGAGCATGTTGCCGGCGACACTGATGTTTTCCGCCGAGGCGCTGCCGCACCATTCGACGCAGTTGCGGCCGGTGTGGGCGTAGCTGCGGCCGTTGCGGTCGATGGCGTGGATCTGGCGGAGGCCTTCGCCGTGGTCGCCGGTGAGGGCGGATTTGATGGCGGGTTCGGGTGGAAGGCCGCGGGCGAGAGCATCGAGCGTAGCGGGGCCGAGATAGCGGTTGGTGAAGGACTGGGTGGAGACGGCGCCGACGCCGGAGCGAAGGAAGGGGCAGAAGGCGCCGACGGCGAAGGCCTTGGTGGCGACGGCGACGGCGAAGGCGTTGGTGGCGGGGTCGTGGGCGACGATGGACCAGGTCATGGGGTTTTGGTTCCGGGCGTTGGTTCAGGCAGGGCTGAGGATAAGGGTTGCGGCTTCGAGATCGAAGCTGCCGTCGGGGCCGATGTTGACATGCTGGAGCAATCACGGGCGGCGCGTCCGGGATCGGCCTGGCGGCCGCGAAGCTGTTTGTGGCGGAGGGCGCACGGGTTACGGTTACCGGTTCCAATCCGGAGCGGGTGGCCGGTTTCGATCGGTCCACCGTTCTTTCTTATTGAGGCATTGCTGCGATACTGGCGAGTCCGTCTTCGGTTATTTGGTGGGGGCGTAAATGCCAGGATTTCGCGGAACCTACAGCGTGTTGATAACGCCCTTCGACGCCGAGGGCAGAGTGAACGTCGCGGCCCTTCGAGGCCTGGTCGATTGGCAGATTGCCGAGGGGATCCACGGGCTTATTCCTCTGGGATCGACAGGTGAATTCCTGTCACTCTCCGACGGGGAGCGGGAGCTTGTGTCGGCGACCGTGATTGAGCAGGCCGCAGGACGCGTTCCGATCGTGGTCGGCACCGGCGCCGAAGACACGCGGGAGGTGGTGCGGCTGAGCCGGCAAGCGGAAGCGCAGAAAGCCGATGGCGTGATGATAATTCCGCCGTTTTACTCGACACCGACAAACCGTGAAATTTTGCACCATTACGGGACGGTGGCGAATGCCATCGGGCTTCCGATCATGATCTATAACAATCCGGCGGTCGCGAATGTCGATCTGCGGCCGACCCTGGTAGCTCGTCTGGCCGAGATCGATAACTGCCGATGCGTAAAGGAGTCGACCACCGACGTTACACGGGTGCGCGACATCATCCGGCTATGTGGTGACAAGATTCAGGTGTTCGGCGGCATACTTGGATTTGAGTCGTTCATCGAAGGCGCGGTTGGCTGGACCGCCGTCGCCGCCAATGTCATTCCCGGTCCGCTGGCGCGCCTGTTTGAACTTGTGGTGGAGGAGGATCGAATAGCGGAAGCTCGCACAACTTATCTGCGCTATTTGCCGCTGATCGAGTTTGTGGGAGGTCAGGCCTATGTTGCAGGCACCAAAGCGCTGCTGACCCATATGGGGTTTGCCGCAGGAGTGCCCCGCCCGCCGCGATTGCCGCTCGAGGCCGAGCAGGATGGGATGGCTCGGGAACTGGTGGGGCGGTTCGAGCTTGGTTTTCCGAGGGGGCGTTCAGTGTGATTGGGCGACGAGGCTGAGGCAGCGATCTATTGCATCGGCAAGTTTCGCCTGACCGAATGGTTTCGCCAGATGCTCGACGTCGGCAACATTGCCGTGGAGGTCAGAATAGCCGGTTGCGAGTATGATCGGCAGGCGGGGCCGCGTCCGCCGGAGTTCGGTTGCAAGCTGCAGTCCCGTCATGCCCGGCATGGAGTAATCCGTTATCACGAGATCAACCTGAATGCTGTCATCGTGGATGCTCAGCGCCTCCTGACCGGACTTAGCTTCGATGGTGGCGTAACCGAGATCCTCGAGCATCGCTGCGGTGCTTGCCAGCACGAGGGAGTCGTCATCCACCACCAGCACTGTGCCGCGCCGGGTTTTTTGCATCGCAGCGGGTGGAGGCGGCGCAGCAGGCGGAACGAGCGCGGTTTGCGCGCAAGGCAGCCAGAGCTCCGCGACAGTTCCCACGCCCTTGCTGCTGCGAAGAACGAGCTCTCCGCCGGACTGAGCGGCGAATCCGAAGACCATCGAGAGTCCGAGGCCGGTGCCCTTGCCGACACCCTTGGTGGTAAAGAACGGCTCGGTCGCTCTGGCCAGGGTCGCTTCATCCATACCCTCCCCGGTGTCGCTTATTCTGAGCACGACATAGGCGCCGGGCCGGGGGGTTCCCTGTGTTGCCAAAGATACAAGCTGGGTACGGCCCCCGACGCTGAACGTGCCGCCTTTCGGCATTGCATCGCGCGAATTACCTGCGAGGTTGAGCAGGGCCAGTTCAAGCTGATTAACATCGGCCTCCACCGCCGGCAGCATGGCCGAGAGATGGATCGAGAGTCTTACGCTATCTCCCAGGGCGCTACTGAGAAGCGGCATCATGCCATGAACCAGCGTGGACAGATCGACGGCTTTCGGCGCCAGCGCCTGGCGCCGTCCGAAAGCCAGTAACCGCTGGGTCAAGGCGGCCCCACGCTCTGCCCCCTGAACGGCGGTTTCGAGCAAACGTTCGGCCCTTGCATCGTCAGCCGGAAGCCGTTTTTGCAGCAATGTCAGGCTGCCGAGCACGGCGGTCAGCAAATTGTTGAAATCATGAGCAAGCGCGCCCGTGAGCTGACCCACCGCTTCCATTTTCTGGGCGTGATGGAGACTGGCGGCCGTGCCCCGATGTTCGGCAATCTCGATCCGCAGCTTTTCGTTCGCGGCATCAAGCTCGATGGTGCGCTGTGCCAGGGCGTATTGAAGCCGCAATTTTTCACTGAAGTTGCGGCTGGCCCGCCAGCTGGTCGCCGCCAGGGCGATGACAAAGATAATAATCATTGCCGCGGCAACCGTTTGGCGTTCCGAACCGTCGAGCGCGAAGCGAAGTGCCAGCGGCAGGGCCGCGGGCACTATGAAGCAGATGGCGGTTGGCCAATGCGGGTACTGGATCGATGCGGCACCGGCCGACATGCCGGCGATGAGAAAGATCCAGAACAACTGGTATTGCTCGGAAGTGGGCAACAGGAGGACAGACCCCGCGCCCCAGACGAGACCCGAGGCAAATGAACCAGCTACATTGGCGTTGAGCCAATACCGATAGTGATCATCAAACTGCGTGTCATGGCGCTGTGACCACCACAGGCAGAGTCGGGCAGCGGCGATAATGATGGTCGATGCCAGCCATGTATAGGTGCCCGACTTTGGCTCGACGACCTGCAGCAACACCGTCATGAGGATGGCATTGACGACGGTTACCAGTGCAGCGGCAGGGATCTGCTGCAATGAGCTCTGCAGCCGCTCGGAGCGGATGTTTAGTTCTCCGGAAGAGGTTCGGAGATCAGAGTGTTGGAGTTCATTGGGGGGAGTCATTGACGTACGGGGAGCCAAATTGCTGACCTACCGCCGACCGGCTGGGCACAGTTGGTCATTTTCAGTCGTCGCCACCGATCGGCGCACCTGGGTAAAGTGCGCTTTTTGGTTGAGCCGCCATTCAGCGCAGGGCCTCAGAATGGCCTATCACGAGGCCGTGCGCAAGGGATGATTGCGCAAGGGATGGTTGCGCGGGGGATGATTGCGCGGTGTTTCATGAGCTGTGGCGAAGGCGGATCAGATGGCCCCGACGGGTCAGAAGCGGTAGTCCAGGCCAACACGCAATGCGTTGGAGCCTACGCCACCGCTGGGAACGCGATTGGCACTGGCCTGTACTCGGAGGTAGGTCGCATCGGCCGACAGGTGATGGGTCAGAGCGTATTGCAGACCACCTCCGAACACGGCGCCGCGGAGATTGCTGTTCACCGACTGCTCGGATACCGGAACGCCGAGTATGGATGTCGTGACGCTGGATTTGCCTTCGCCGAAGCCGAAACCCGCCGTGAGATAGGGAAGAAACCGCCCTACCGCATAGCCCACGCGAAGACGGACGTCGGCGAACCAACTCACTTGCGTATGAAACTGGTTTGTGGCTTGCAGGCCTGGGCATAACGATGCGGGACAGGGGCTGGACGTGGTGCCGAAAAGCCCGGGGAACGGGCTGACGCCGGTGGCAAGACCCAGCACCAGGCCGTTGGGCAACTGAAAATCGTATCCGGCGTAGATCGAGCCGACTCCACTGAACGTGCCAATTCGGCCTGACAGGTCGCTATGGGCGTTGCCGAAGCCGATGCCTCCTGCAGCGCCGATTGAAAATCCGCTCCACACCGGTGGAGGAATTTGCGAGAGAGCTGTGGCGGGAGATGTTATGATAAGTATCAGCGTGATTGTCGGGACGGTGCGCACCAGGGATTCATCCTTATTGGGTTGGATTTAGATGATTGGGGTTTCCGCCGGGGTCGGGTCCGGGGCAGGTTATTGCGCGGTTCCTGTAAATCTGGATTGGATGCAGAGCCGGATCAGGGGACAGAATGGTAAATAGTTTGCACGACAAATTCCCGTGAGGGTACGTCGGGCCGGGTCGGGCGCCGGCGGAGGTGCGTGGAATTTCGAGAGGCATCATGAGAAACTGCTAACGCTCGGCCAGATGCTGTCGGTTCATGCCCGGTTGTCAGGCGACCGCCTTGGCGTACGGGATCTCGACCGGTCGATGACGTTTGGGCAATGGAATGACCGGGCGTGCCGGCTGGCAAGTGCACTGCTGGGCCTTGGACTAAATAAAGGCGCGCGCGTTGCGGTGCTGGCTTACAGTTGCGGTGCTGGCTTACAATTGTCTGGAATGGCTGGAGACCTATGCGGCTGCGTCGAAAGCCGGCCTTATCCTTGTGCCGATCAACTTCCGCCTGGTCGCCCCGGAGGTCCGCTTCATCATCGCGAACGCCGGCGCCGCGGCCTTGATCGTGCAAGACGAGCTCACCGGAGTGATCGGAGAGATCCGCTCCGATCTGGCCGTGGCCAGCGGGAATTATATCCATTCGGGGATCGGCCCTGCCCTGCAGGATATCGCGACCACGAGATGCTGCTCGGCAGCACGAGCGGAAGCGAGCCGGCCCTCAAGGTTGATCCCTCGGATCCGTGGACACTTATGTATACTTCGGGAACGACGGGGAATCCGAAGGGCGTTCTGCGGAACAACCGGAGCGGAGCGTTGCTGGCGTTGATCACCGAAATCGAGTTGGGGCTTAACCGGGCCGACGGGGCTCTGCTGGTGAAGCCGATGTGTCACACGCCAATTCACGGAATTTCTTCGGCGCGTTCAGCTACTGCGGTAGCGTGACCTCGGTCTATTCGCGCAAGCGCTTCGATCCGGAGCATTGCGTTCGCACGCTTGCTGAAGGCGGCTCGACTTTCACGTCTTTGGTGCCGACGCATTAGGGGGATAGTGCCAAAAATCGTTGCAATTGTAAGAATACATCCGCGCCAAGCCGCGCGCAGTCCTGCTTCCCGATCCGGCCCAGGTCGCGGCAGCGGTCGATCTGTTATGGTCGGCGCGACGCGTCCTGGTGATTTCGGGCCGCGGCGCCGGTCCTGAACTCGTGGCGCTGCTGGACCGTCTCGGCGCCGTTTATCTCGACACAGGCGAAATCCGCGGTCTGATTGCTGACACGCACCCCTCGGTCGTGAGTGCCATGCGCGGCGCGGTAATGGGCGATGCGGATGTGGTGTTGACGGTCGGCCACCGCCTGGATTTTCAGCTTGCGTACGGCTCGCCGGCGATATTCGGAGCGGCCCGGTTCGCACGGATCGGCGATATAGCGTCGAAACTGCGGGACAACAGGCGGGGTGAGGTTGAAATCCTTGCCTCCGTTGCTGAAGCGTTGCGCGCGGTGGTGGAGGCCGCCGGCAATCGCGCATCATCGAGCGATCCGGGGTGGCGCTCGAAACTTCGCGCCGGACACGAGGATCGGGCGCGCAGGCTGAAACGGTCGATGGCGAGCGCTCCGCCGGGCGGCGACGGAAGATTGCATCCCAACCGCGTGCTCGCCGCATTGCAGGAGGCGATGGAGCAGGACGCGATCGGCATAACGGACGGCGGTGATTTTCTGAGTTTCGCCCGCATCGGGCATCGCCGACGATGCCCGACCCCGGGCCATTCGGCTGCATCGGTATCGGCGTGCCTTACGGGATTGCGGCAAGCCTGGCGTTCCCCGACCGGCAGGTGGTCGTTGCGACCGGCGATGGCGCCTTCGGTTTCAATGCCATCGAAGTTGATACGGCAGTGCGCCATAAGGCTCCGGTCCTGATCGTGGTTGCCAATAATGGGGCATGGCAGATCGAGGTTCACGATCAGACCGTCACGCATGGCAAAGTGGTTGGGACGCGACTGCAGTTCAGTGATCACGCCGCCATGGCGCGCGCCTTCAACATGCATGCGGAACGCGTCGAGATCGAGGAGCAGGTTCGGCCGGCCATCGAGCGGGCGCTGGCAAACCGTCCGGCCTTACTGGATGTGGTTGTCACACCGGAAGCCGCTTCATCGGATGCGAAGACGGGGCTGGCGTGGGTGGCCGACCTGCAGCCGCTCGCGGACTGGGACGAGGCGGAGCGGCGATGGCGAGGCGGCGGTTAGGAGCGCGATCTGGTGCCCAAAAATGCCGAGTTTGGCAGTCAGATTACTAAATCAGCAAAGCCTGGGCGCAGGCGTCGAGGATCGCGTCGGCGTCCATGCCGTATTCGCGATACAGATCGGGGATGTCGCCGGACTGGCCGAAATGGTCGGGGCCGAGGGGGATGGTGCGTTGCCCTCGGACGGCGCCGAGCCAGGAATGGGTGGCGGGATGGCCGTCGAGCACGGTGACCAGGGCGGCGTCGGGGGCGAGCGGGCCCAGGATGCGCTCGATATGGGACTGGGCGGTGCGGTTACCGGAGCGGCGGGCGCGTAGGGCGGCAGTCCAGCCGGCATGCAGGCGGTCCGGGCTGGTGATGGCGAGCAGGCCGGCTGAGGGGTCCTCGGCGCGGAGTTCGGCGAAGGCGGCTTCGGCCTCGGGGGCGACGGGGCCCTGGTAGGCGATGGCGATCCGGGCGCCCTGGGCGGGCGGGGTGACCCAATGGGCGCCGGCGATGATGGATTGTGCGTCGAGGGTGCGGGCGGGCTGGGCGAGCTGGCGGGTGGAGAGACGGAGCCAGGCGGAGGAGCCGTCGGGCTGTTGCATCAGGTCCAGGGCATGGCGGAGGAGGATGGCGAGCTCGTCCACGTGCGCGGGCTCGAAGCTGGCGAGGCGGTCGGCGGCCATACCGATGAGCGGGGTGTTGACGGACTGATGCTGGCCGCCCTCGGGGGCGAGGGTCAGTCCTGACGGAGTGGAAACGAGCAGGAAACGGGCGTCCTGGTAGCAGGCGTAAATCAGGGCATCGAGGCCGCGGTTCACGAAGGGGTCGTAGACGGTGCCGATGGGGAGCAGGCGGGCGCCCGTCAGGGCATGAGTAAGGCCGGCGGCGCCGAGGAGCAGAAACAGGTTTTGTTCGGCGATGCCGAGCTCGATGTGCTGGCCCTTGGGGGACATGCCCCAGCGCTGGGCCGAGGCGAGTTTGGCATCACGGAACACGTCGTTGCGGGTGTGGCGGTCGAAGACGCCGCGGCGGTTCACCCAGGGGCCGAGATTGGTGGAGACGGTGACGTCGGGGCTGGTGGTGACGATGTGGGCGGCGAGGTCGGCGAATTCGCCCTGGCCGCGGCCGATTTCCGCGAGGATATCGCCGAAACCGGACTGGGTGGACATTTTGCGCCCGCCGGTTCTAGGCGCGGGCAGGGCGTCGGGGATGTGGATTGTGGGCGCAGTCAAGTATCGGCCGTCAGGCGTCAGGGGTCGGGAGAAGGGGCAGGCCTCGAGGAAGGACTGGAGGTCGGATTCGGAGAGGTCGAGGCCCTCGAAACGGTCCCATTCGTGGCCGGGGCGGATGCGCATGGCCTCGCGGAAGGTTTCCATTTGCTCGCGGGTCATCATGCCGGCGTGGTTGTCCTTGTGGCCGGCGAAGGGCAGGCCCATGCCCTTGATGGTGTAGGCGATGAAGCAGGTGGGCTGGTCGCCGGCGGCCTCGGCCTGGCGGAATGTGTCGATCAGGGTTTCGATGTCGTGGCCGCCGAGGTTGGTCATGAGTGCGGCGAGGTCGTCATCCGAGAGCGGGTCGAGGATGGCGCGGACCGAGCGGGAGCGGCCGAGATCGGCGAGGACGGCCTGGCGCCAGGCGGCTCCGCCCTGGAATGTGAGGGCGGAGTAGAGGGAGTTGGGGCAGTCATCGATCCAGCGGCGGAGGGCCTCGCCGCCGGGTCTGGCGAAGGCGGCCTGGAGCTTGCGGCCGTATTTGATGGTGACGGCGTTCCAGCCCATGTCGCGGAACAGGCCCTCGATGCGGCCGAAGAGGCGGTCGGGGACGACGGAATCGAGGGACTGGCGGTTGTAGTCGATGATCCACCAGACGTCGCGGACGTCGTGTTTCCAGCCTTCGAGCATGGCTTCGTAGATGTTGCCTTCGTCAAGCTCGGCATCGCCGGCGATGGCGATGTGGCGGCCCCATGATTCCTCTTTGGGTTTAGGCGGGTGGTCGGCGGCGAGGCCGTGGAGGCGGACGTAGTCCTGGACGAGGGCGGAGAAGGTGGTCATGGCGACGCCGAGGCCGACGGAGCCGGTGGAGAAATCGACCTCGGGGCCGTCCTTGACGCGGGAGGGGTAGGACTGGGCGCCTCCGATGGCGCGGAATTTGTCCATTTTCTCAATGGTCTGGCGGCCGAAGAGATAGTTGATGGCGTGGAAGACGGGACCGGCATGGGGTTTGACGGCGATGCGGTCCTGCGGGCGGGCGATCTCGAAATAGATGGCGGCCATGATGGAGATGACGGAGGCGCAGGAGGCCTGGTGGCCGCCGACCTTGAGGCCGTCTCGGTTGGGGCGGATGTGGTTGGCGTTGTGTACCATCCAGGCGGAGAGCCAGAGGAGCTTCTTTTCCAGGGCGTGGAGGGTGGCGAGGCGGGTTTCGGACGGGGTGGTGACGGCGATGTCCATGGGGGCGTTTCCCGGGGGGCGGGTTGGGGAGTTTAGCGGGAGATTGGAGGGAGGGGGAGGCGCCAGTGTAGTGTTGAGCGGGACGGGCGGGGTTGAGCGGGTTGCCACGGCGTTTTTCGGATGGCGGAAGGGGTCACCAGGGCGGTTTGCCGGGGACGGAAGGGGTCGCGCGGATGGTTTTCGAGGCGGTGGTGTGTACGCCGAAGCGGGCCATGGGGGTTGGCGGATGGACGATCAATCTGGCCCGAGCCAAGGCTCATCTGCGCGAGATTTTGGATCGGGTGGAAGCGGGTGAGGAGGTGGCTCATGTCCGGCGGGCTGTTGCTGAAAAAAGGGCGGTGCCGGTGGAGAAGCTTGCCGCCTTTCGGACCCACCTGCCGCGCCGGGGCAAGGATAGTGCGACACTGGTTCGCGAAATGCGCGAGGCGGAGCGCTATTGATATATTTCAATACGAGTTTTTTGACGCCGTTGTTTCGCGAGGAGGAGACCAGTTCGCGGGTGGCGCGAGTTATGGCAGATTTACCCAGCGGGAGAGCTGGCGATTAGCACCTGTACGGAGGTTGAGTTCGCCTCGGTTCTGGCGCGCCACTACGCCAGAGCACGCTGCGGCAGCCTCGGCCTAGCCGGAGACGCGCCAATGTTCGCTCGGAGGCAGACGATCCGCCTCGTTTGACGCTCCGTGCAAATCTGGCCATAATCTGGCCAGAATGCCTTTCGAGATCGTCCTTGCACCCGAAGCTGTCGAAGACCTCGGGAGGCTGACGGCAAATGCTCGCGCGACTGTCCGGACCGCGCTGGAAACCCATCTGAGGCACGAGCCCAAGAAAACGAGCCGCAGTCGCATCAAGCGATTGCGAGGATTGCTCCGTCCACAGTATCGGCTGCGGGTAGACGAAGTTCGGGTTTTCTACGACGTGTCCGGCACGACCGTCGAGGTTCTGGCAATAGTACCCAAATCGGAGGCCGAGTCATGGCTCGTACAATTCGGAAGTCCGGAGTGAAGGAAGTTCCGTTATCCGAGATCAAGGATGATCTGTCTCGCTTTCTTCGAGAAGCTGAGACGCAGGAGATCGTTATCACGCGCCACGGTAAGCCCGCAGGCGTGTTGATCGGCTTCGAGTTGGTAGAGGACTGGTTCGAGTACCGCCTCGAACATGACCCGCGCTTCCTGCGTCGGATCGAACAGGCGCGAAACAGCCTGCGCGCGGGACGTGGGATCAAGCTCGAAGACATCGAAAGCGAATAGCGGCAAGTGCACTCCCGCCGGGGAATGCGCGCAAAATGGGCAGGTTGTCGGCTAGGATAGCGTGGCCTCGCGCACGGCATCATAGCGCTACCACGAAATAATACTGCCCATCTTCATCGGCCGCGCCGCGCGATGTGCGGATGGGCGTGATCGGGGGAGAGGAGGCTTCGGCGACGAATGCGCTGTTGTCGCGGAGTTGCCGGTGAGTGCGGGGATTGGGAGGTGAGCTCCGCAGGGTGGCTGTGAGGCGCCGGGTCGTTTTTCAGAGTTGGAACCGCGGATGTACGCGGATGAGGGTTATCCGATGCTGACGGGCAGGAGGGTCATGGCGTCATTGCCGAAGATATCGATGACCTTGACGGCGACGGTGTAGCGGCCGGGCTGCTGGTAGGTATGGGCGGCGGTGGTTAGTTCGAGCTGGCGGTTCTGGCGGGTGCGGAAGCTCTGCCATTCGTTTTCGAAGATGTAGCCGCCGGTCCATTGTTCCTCGAACGCGGGGAGTTCGCCTTGCGGTGGTTCGAGGCCGGGGAGCGACTGGATGCCGCCGAAGGGTGAACCGGCAGGGACCTTGATGATTTCCCGGCGTTGGTAGTAATAGAAATCAACGGCCCAATAGTCCACCCAGTCGGTCCAGGTTCTGGTGAGCAGGGCCTTGGTGACGACGGCGGATTTGTCCTTGGTGACTTTGTAGAGCTGGCCGTGTTCGCAGATGATTTCGGATTTGCCTTCCTTCATGACGGCGATGGCGGCCTCGGCGGCGCCCTGGGTGTAGTAAACGGAGAAGTCGGTCAGCTGGATACGGAGGGCGAGCCTGTCTTTGGCGTTGTAGAGCGGTTTGGCTTCGACGAAGCTGATATCGTGGAAAACGACCTGGCCGCGGTCCACCGCGCGTTTATCGAAGACCTCGGCGGGGATGGATTTGGGGGTGAGGTCGATGCCCTTGGACCGGGCTTCTTCGAGCCGCCACGGAGCGCCGGGTTGCTATAACTTCCAGAAGGTCTGGACCCCTTTTCTGCCGTTCATCTTTTCGCAAAACAGGACATCGCCCCAGCGGTGCGGCAGGCCTGGATTGCTTCGTCGCTGCGCTCCTCGCAATGACGGTGGAGGGTAGGGGGAGGATTTTCGACACAAAGGGTTGTGTACGTCCGGTGTATATCTTCGTGAACCTTCGTGCTCTTCGTGTTAGAATTCCTGGCCGACAACCCGGCTGCCGTTCTGTTGGCCTGGATCGCCACGGCGCTGCGCGCCTCGCGATGACCTTGTTGAGCGCGGGAAGGGTCCATCTTGACGTCAATTTCGTTGGAGACTGCCATGACCCGGTTCACGCCGCGCAGGATGAAGAGGCGCTGATGTCCGGAAGGTGGCGGCGTAGCCGGTGCCGCCATGCATGGCGGCGAGCGCGTAGTCCGTCCAGCCGGGCGGCAGCGGCCGCTAGGCCTGAGCTTGCCTTGAGTCGGCTCGCGGCGCGAGTCGGATGGCGGGAGGCTTCGCGGCCGAGCGATCGATTCGCGGAAAGTAACCTGGCTGCGCTGGGCAGGTATAGGTATATAGGGGAGTATGAGTCTCAGCGGTGCAGCGGGCCTGGATTGCTTCGTCGCTGCGCTCCTCGCAATGACGGTGAAGGGAAATGGATTTTGGGGTAAGTGAGATTCCGTTGCCGGAACGTGCCCCGGCGGTGCGGCGGGCGGCGGGGTTGTTGTGCGCGCGGCTGGCCTGGGCGGCGGTGCATGAGGTGACGCTGCCGAATGGAAGGCGGGCGGATTTGCTGGCCCTGCAACCGGATGGAAGTTTCGCCTGCATCGAGGTGAAGTCCTGTGCGCGCGATTTCCTGACCGACGGCAAGTGGCCGGAGTATTGCGAATTTTGCGACAGTTTTTACTTCGCGGTGGATGAGGCGTTTCCGGTGGAACTGCTGCCGGAGCAGGCCGGGGTGATCGTTACATGCGGAATGGAAGCGGATATTCTGCGGGAGGGACCGTGTCAGAGACTGGCGCCGGCGCGAAGGCGGGCGCTGCTGCACCGGTTTGCGATGCTGGCGGCGAACCGATTGGCGGAGTTGCAGGACCCGGCGATTGCCGGGCTGCGCGCGGCGCTGCGGGTGGAGTGACGCGGTCAGCGCGCGGCGGCTTCGAGGCCGGCGATGTCGAGCTTGATCATTTTGAGCATCGCCTCGGCCACGCGCCTGTTTGTGGCGATGTCCGGGTCGCGCATCAGCTCACCGAGGCGCTTCGGGATGATCTGCCAAGACAGGCCCCAGCGGTCACGCAGCCAGCCGCATTGCTCGACCGAGCCACCTTGTTTCAGTGCGTCCCAAAGGCGGTCGATCTCCTGCTGATTGTCACATTCGACCATAATTGAGAAGCTGTGGTTGAACGGATCGAGCGGGCCGGCTTCGATCGCTCTGTAGCGCTGGTCTTTGAGGGTGAACGCCGCGATCCTGACGCTTCCCGCGGGGCCGCTGGGGGTATCCACGGGAAGGGCGGAGATCCACTCGACTGACGAGCCGGGGATCAGGGAGACGTAGAACCGGAGTGCGGCCTCCATGTCCTTTTCGAACCAGAGATGCTGGATGACGTTCATCATGGGTGTTCCTTGACGGCGTTCAGCGGCGGCAGAACTGGTCGAGCTTTCTGGTTTCTTCCTTCGCGCCCTCGTAGTCCTCGGCAATGCGCTCGTAAAATTCGGCGGCGGCGTCGAAAAGATCTTCGGCTTCGTCGTCATCGCTGCAGAACTCGGCGATCTCCTCCATTTCTGCGACCCAGCGATAGGCCTTGGAGTACATGTTGGGGACGGAGCGGGTGAGCCAGGCGAGCAGCTCCGGCTGGCTGGCGGATAGTTCCTGGTGCAAGAATTCGGCCGTGCCGCCGCGGGTGGCGGCGAGCATCATCATGGCGCCGAGGGCGGTGAAGCCCTTGGTGATGCCGGCGTAAGACATTTTCATCGCGGAGGCGACGCCGACCGGGCCCGGCAGCACGGGCATCGTCAGGCCGAATTGCTGCAGTTCCGCGACGCGGGCCGCGTGTTCGCCAGAGAGATAGATTTTGGTGGCCCTGGCGCCGGGGCCGGCTCCCCCCTTGGGCGGCGGGCCGATGATGCCGGCATCGACGAAGGGGCAGCCGGTATCCTCGATAATGTCGGAGATGTCCTCGACGGTCTGCGGGGAGACGGCGTTGCAGTCGACGTAGATCGGCTTGCGTTCGGCGGCTTCCAGGACCGGGGCGAGGCGGTCGGCGAGATCGACAGCATCACCGGGCGGCAGGATGGAGAGGATAATGTCGGCCTGGGCGAGGTGTTCGTCCATCACGGGGGTCATGCCGGCGGCCCTGGCGCGTGCGGCGGTTTCGTCGCTGCGGCCGGCAAGTGAGGTGCGAACTTCGAGGCCGTTCGAGGTCAGAACCTGTCCGACGGCGCTTCCCATGGCTCCGGGTGAGATCACGGCCACGATCGGCTTCATCCTAGACTCTCCTTTTGGGTTGAAGGGCGAGAGAGTTGGCAATCAGGGCGCGGATTGCAACCGTGGCTTCCGCCATCCCGGGTCGACGGCTTCAAGGGGGTGCTTTCCCCATCGCGGCAAGTTGCGCAAATTCGGCGTCGTTTTTGCAGCACCTTCACGGCGGATGGAGATGCGCAGCGCCGCGCCGGATATTTTGCCGCCGCTACGCTTCAAGGGGCGCTGCTTGTCAAGGGGGCGCTGCTTGTCAAGGGGGCGCTGCTTGTCAAGGGGGCGCTGCTTGCGACGCAGGATGATGTTGGATCAGGCGCGGAGCAGGTTGAATTAATTTTTGCGGGCACGGCGGCGCGGTTTTTACCGGCTTGACATTGGGGTGTGGCCCGATCGGACCTTTATCCATTCAGAGAAGAACAAGTAAGCGCCCGCGCAGAGGATGAGGCCGGCGCCGGCAAAAGTGGTGAGCGGGGGGATGTCGCCCCAGATGCCGTAACCGAGCAGGAAGGCCCAGATGAGGGCGGTGTATTCGACGGTGGCCATGACGGAGGCGGGCGCGCGCCGCGCGGACTCGAAGAGGCTGAACTGGCCCAGGCCGCCGAACAGGGCGACGAGGAGCAGCAGCAGGATCTGGCGGAGGTTCGGGGGTTGCCAAACGAAGACGCAGGCGCTGCCGGTGCCGACGAGGAAGACGAGGTTGGTGACGAAGATCTGCAGCAGGGAGGACTCGCTGCGGGCGATCTGGCGCATGAGGATGACGCCATAGGCCCACTGCGCTGCGGCGAACAGTACGAGGATGGTGGGGACTGAGAGAGGAACGCCCCAGGGGTCGGTGACAACCATCACTCCGGCGAAGCCGATCAGCACGGTGATCCAGCGGCCGGGCGAGACTTTTTCGTTGAGCAGCGGCGCCGCCATGGCGGTGACCATCAGCGGTGCGGCGTAATAGAGGCTGAGAAGCTGCGGGAGCGAGAGCGAGCGGGCTGCTGTATAATAACAGATCCACGCGGTCATGGTGATGATGCCGCGGAAGATGAGCTGCCCCTTCAATGGAGTGACGACCGCGCGTTCGAGCATGCGCCGCCGGCCGATGATCAGGCAGGCGCAGGTGATGGCGGCGCTGCGGACGAACAGGACCTGCCAGGTTGGCAGCTCGGCGACCAGCCACTTGATCGTGGCGTCGTGCACGGAGAAGAGCGCGTAGGCCAGCACGCCGAGGACGATGCCCGCGGTGGACGAGTTGCGCGCGTTGACCCTCAGCTGCCGGAGGCGTGGAATGCGCAGCAGGGAGACACTCATGGCGAAGCTCTACGGCATCATTCCACCGACCACGACCCCTTTCACGGCGGATGGTGAGATCGACCTGGCGGCGGTGCGAGCGCAGGCGGAGTGGCTGATCGGCCAGGGCGTGCATGGGCTGGCGGCGGGCGGCTCGACCGGCGAAGGGCATACGCTGGATGTTGACGAGTTCCGCCACTTGATCGCGACGACGGTGGAGGGGGCCGCGGGGCGGGTGCCGGTCGTCGCGGGGGTCATTGTGGATTGCACGAGGGATGCAATCCGGCGGGCGAAGGCGGTGGCTGATCTTGGGGTTGCGGCGCTGCAGGTGACTCCGGTGTATTATCTGTTCCGCCCGGATGACGAGGCAATGCTGGCGCATTTCCGCGCGATCACCGAGGCGGCGGGGCTGCCGGTGATCATCTACAACGTGGTGCCGTGGTCGTATCTGTCGCCGCAGCTGTTGTGCCGGATCATGCGGGAGGTTCCGGGTGTGATCGGGGTGAAGCAGAGCGCGGGCGATCTGAAGCTGGTGGCCGATCTTATGACGATGGCGCGGGCGCAGGATTTGATTTTCAGCGCAGTGGACGCGCTGCTGTATCCGAGTTTTGTGCTGCGGGCGCATGGCTCGATTGCGGCGATTTTGTCGGCGGCGCCGCGGGCGTGTGTTGATTTGTGGGATGCGGTGCAGGTTGGTGACCATGCATGCGCTTTGGATCTGCACACGCGGCTGCTGGCGCTGTGGAATGCGATGGTGGGGGATAATCTGCCGGCATGCACGAAATACGCGCAGACGCTGCAGAGATGCCCAGGGCGGTATCCGCGGGCGCCGATGCCGGCGGCCTCGGTGGCGCAGCAGGGGGCGATCCGGCGGGCGCTGGAGGGGCTCGGGGTGCGGCTGGCCGAAGCGGCGTGAGCGGCCGCGGGCCTTTAGCACGACAGTAAGAACGTTGGCATGAGAGCAAGGGGAAACAGTGATGATCGTTGATCTGCGTATCTACAAGTGCAAGCCCAACAAGATGAACGACTGGGTGGCGCTGTACAAGGAGATGGCGTGGCCGCTGCAGCAGAAGTATCTCGGGCGGTGTGTGGGATGGTTCACTACGGTCGAGGGTGAGCTGAACTGCGTGGTACATCTATGGGCGTATGAGAGCCAGGCGGACCGCGAATCCCGGCGCAGTGCGATGCAGACCGATCCCGGGTGGCAGGCGTTTTTGAAGCGCGGGGCGGAGCTCGATCTGCTGCTGAGCCAGGAGAACCGGATCCTGCGTCCCACGGATTTCTCGCCGCTGAAATAAGCCCGTCCCCGGCGGGCTGGCGACCTTTTTCGTATTTGTCGCCAGGGCGGCCGCGCGTGGGCTCACTTTACGTGATCCACGCTTCATCGGCCGGCAAGCCTGAAGCGATCACGCTCACGTTTTCAGGAGCAAGTGAATCTGCTCTAAAACTATGAAGTCCGAGCATTTCAGGCTGATACAATCAGCCTGAAACTGCTCTAACGTCCCGATAGCAGAGAAGCGTGAGTCGCCAAGCGACTGTGCTTCGTCGCGTGAACCGGATACTGCGTGCCCCGCAATGACGAACCCGCAGACGGATAGGGGAGAGTAATTTTGGACGCGCTGACCGCACTTCGGCTGCAAATCGAGTGGGGGGCTGACGAGGCTGTTCTTGATGCACCCGTTGATCGGCTCCGTGCGGTTGGGCCACCGCCGACCCCACCATCGCCGCATGCTTCAGCCGCCACGGCCGAACCTCTTCCCCGGCCTGTCACAGGTGTGGCAAACGCGGCCACCGCCGATCAGGCGCAGCAGGCCGCCAAGGCTGCCGGCACGCTCGACGCGCTTCGCGCCGCCATCAGCGGCTTCACCGGCTGCGCCGTCCGGGACACGGCAGCCAACACGATCCTGCCGGAGGGTGACCTGGGGGCCCGCCTCATCCTGATCAGCGAATCTCCGACCGCCAATGACGATCGCGCCGGTCGCATCTTTGCCAGCACCGAAGGCGAGTTCCTGGAAAAAGCCCTGGCCAGCATCGGTCTTGCCCGGGCCGATTGCCTCATCGCTCCGCTGCTTCCCTGGCGGCCCCCTGGCGATCGCCCGCCCAGCCAGTCCGAGCTGGCCGTCTGTCTGCCGTTCCTTTGGCGGCTGCTTGCGCTGGCGAAAGGCCAGCACGCGCTGGTTCTCGGCCCGGTCGCCACAAAGGCACTGATCGGAGCCTCGAAGCGCCTCAAACGCGGCGCCTGGTCAAAAATTGATGTCCCGGATCGTTCCGGCATGCTCGACATTCTAGCTTCCGTCAGCATTGCTCAGACAAAGCGAACGCCGGCCATGAAGCGCGAACTTTGGACCGACTTGAGACAGATGTATCGAGCAATCCATCCAAACATCACGCAAAAGTGAGCATAGAACAACCGATAAGTTACTGATCTATTTTCCGGTGCTCTACTTACTGAGCCCAAGCTCTTCCTTCGGGGTTGCCTCATGATGCTCCGCCCCGTAGTCCGGCTCCCATGCGAGGGATCGGTAATACGCTCTCCCGCCGGCAAGTGGTCCGGGGGATCCTGGCCGGACTCATTATAATTGGCGATCTCATTATAATTGCAGGTACTGCACCCGCACTGGCGGACGCGCAGGTTCTGCCGGACCAGGCAACCGCCTCTATCCCCGGGATCGCACCGCCCGCCGGTGCATCCGATCCCGCTCCGCCAAAGCCCCTTACGCCAAAGGTTCTTACCAGTGACGACGCGGCTCGCATCCGGCGGATTTTCAACGACCAGGCGCACGGACGGACGGCGGATGCGGATCGTGAAATAGCCGCACTTGGAAGCAAGCTGCTGATGGGCTCGATCGTGGCGGATCGGTATCTCGGCCATTTCCATCGCTCGACAGTCACGGAGCTGCAATCCTGGCTCGATAAATACTCCGGCCAGCCGGAAACAGCGGCGATCCGCAGCCTGTTGGTCGCCCGCTTGCCGCACGGATCAGCCCCGCCACCAGCGATCGATATACCTCACCTCACCCCTTCGGCTACTGCTGGGCCGGCGCCGGAGTTTTCGGATGGAGAGCCACCGGGGATCGTCCATAGCGTCTCACTCGACCGGGAAATTTCCGCCCACCTGCGGAACAACGAGTTCTCCGACGCCCTGGAACGGATCACCCGCGCGCGCGGGATCTCGCCCGAATACCGCGCCTTGCTCAGGACCGAGGTGGCTCGCGCTTTGTTTTCCGCCGGATGGGATGCCGAGGCAGCGCAGGTTGCCGGAACCGCCTGGCACGAACCGGACCCCGACCATCGGCTGGGCGAATCCGCTTTCGTCGCCGGGCTTGCCGTCTGGCGGACGGGTCGATTGAATCGTGCCCGGAAATACTTCGAGGACGCAGCCACCGCTCCGGTCACCACGCCCGGGCAGCAGGCCGCCGGAGCCTACTGGGCCGCCCGTTGCGCCCTGCATCAAAACGATGTTGGCGGCGCCGGTCCCCTGCTGGAACGCGCCGCAACCTACGGCACGAGCTTCTATGGCCTGATCGCCCGGCGTTCCCTGGGTCGGACAATCGGTTTGGTTCCTCAGCCTGAGATCGTTTCCCAGACAGACCTCGACGCCCTCGCCGCCATTGGTTCGGGGCGGCGCGCGCTTGCCCTCCTGGAGGTCGGGCAGGTCTCGCGGGCAGAGCAGGAGATGAGGTTCTTGTGGCCGGAGGTGAAGGAGAACACGACCTTGCGGCGGGCACTCCTCCTTGTCGTTCAGCGGGAAGGATTGACCGCCCTCGCGGCAGAGATCACCGACCGGATCGAGGCGGCCGAGGGGATCCCCCATCATGACTTCCATTTTCCCGTCCCGCGGCTGCATCCGGCCGGAGGCTTCCGGCTCAATCCGGCGCTGATCTATGGCATGACCCGGGCCGAATTGAATTTCGATTCCAAAGCGGTTTCACCGGCCGGCGCTCTGGGCCTGATGCAGCTCATGCCCCGAATAGCCCGAACGATTGCGGGGAACCCGAAATTGCCAGACAAACGCCTGCAGGACCCGGGCATCAATCTCGAACTGGGCCAGCGCTGGGTCGAAAGCCTGGCAAACGACGATCACGTCAACGGTAACCTCATAGCGCTCCTGGCAAGCTACAACGCGGGTGTCAGCAGCTTCGCGGACTGGAGCGAACAGATCGGCACCACCGACCCCCTGTTGTTCATCGAAGCCATTCCCCTCCCGGAAACGCGGCGCTTCGTACAACGCGCGCTGACATACACCTGGCTGTACGGCGCCCGCCTGGGGCTAACCGCACAGAGTCTCGACGATATCGTTGCCGGCGTCTTCCCGCGCTTCCGCTCGCCTGACGAGGAGCGCACATTGCTGGTCAGTTGGCACTGACCGGAGGCCATCATGGCACGCATCGATGAAACCCGCCCGTTCATTCCGGTGAACATTGCCGTCCTGACCGTGTCGGACACGCGCACCGCCACGAACGACACTTCCGGCGATGCACTTGTCGAGCGCATCGAAAAAGCCGGCCATCACCTCGCCGCACGTGCTATCGAAAAGGACGACCCCGGCCTGATCGAACAGCGTCTGCGTGCCTGGATCGCCGAGGAGCGTATCGACGTCATCATCACCACCGGGGGCACCGGTGTCACCGGCCGGGACGTCACGCCGGAGGCGTTCGACCGGGTGGCCGAAAAGAAAATAGAAGGTTTCGGCGAGCTGTTTCGCATGTTGAGCTACCAGAAGATCGGCACCTCCACGATGCAATCCCGTGCGATCGGCGCGGTGGCGCGCGGTACTTATCTCTTTGCGCTGCCCGGAAGCACCGGCGCGGTAAAGGACGGATGGGATGACATTCTTGTCTTCCAGCTCGACAACCGCCACCGGCCCTGCAACCTGGTCGAGCTGATGCCTCGGTTGCAGGAACATCGTTGACGCAAAGCAGGCTGGAGCTGCGCACGCCGTGCGTGGAGCTGTTGGCGGAATATGCCGCCGCACTGGAAACCGGCTGGTCGCCGAGGACAACGCACGAGATCAGCGGCGAGCAGCTTGCCGCCATCCGCGCCGACCCCGGCGCGTTTCTACGCGATCTCAACACCCTGGACGGCACCGCGCTTATTAAACTGTCGAACGGGGAGCTTGTCCCCCGGCTGCCCGGATGCCTTCTCTGGCTGTGGGATGGCGAGTTCTGCGGCTCCATCAACTTCCGTCATTTGCCCGGCACCGAGGAGCTGCCCCCATATGTCTCCGGACATATCGGTTACGCTGTCGTGCCGTGGAAGCGTGGCCTGGGTTACGCCACCCGCGCTCTGGCCATGATTCTGCCGCGCGCCGCCGAGGCGGGGTTGTCCCGCGTGCTGGTCACCTGCGACGAGGACAACGCTGGTTCGCGCAAGGTGATTGAGGCCAATCGGGGCGTTCTCGCCGGGGCCGAACCGATCTTGGACCATCCAGGCCGAAGCAAGCTGCGCTTCTGGGTACCCACCGCATGATCCGACATCTCCTCCCCGACTTGTGAGCCGCACCCGCATCGCCTAACGTCCAGAAAACTTTGAATCGTCCGGGGGATTGCAAGCATGCTCGTCCTTACCCGTCGCGCCGCGGCGCTGTTCCCGCTTGCGCTTCCCATCGCCACACGTTTCGCCAATGCTCGCGCGGACGACGCGCCGGTCCTGATCGGCGCCGCCCTGCCGCTCAGCGGCTCAGCCGCCTCTGCCGGGCAGGAAATGAAGGCCGCGATCGAGGTCGGTATCGACATCGTCAACAATACACATCCGGAGCTGAAGGATCTTCCGCTCGGACCCACCCCGGGCTTTCCCAACCTCCAAGGCCGCAAGGTCGCCGTCGATTTCGCCGATCACCAGGGCAATCCGGCCGTCGCCCAGAGCCAGACCCTTCGCCTGATCACCCAGGATCATGTCGTGGCGCTGACCGGCTCGTATCAGTCGAGCTGCACCCTCACCTCCTCCGCCGTCGCCGAACGCTATGGGATACCTTTCGTCAACGGCGAGTCCGTCGCCCCGAACCTCACCCAGCGCGGTTACAAATGGTTCTTCCGCACGACCCCGATCGCGCAGGATTTCGCAAAAACTTATTCGGAGTTTCTGCTCGACCTGCAAAAGCAGGGACAAAAAATCGACGGCGTCATGGTCGTCAACGAGAACACCGATTACGGCGCCGGTACCTGGCGGCGCCATCATAGAGGCGATCAAGGCAAGCAATCTCCGCCTCGCCGGCCGCATCCAGTACAACGCCAACAGCGCCGATCTTACCGCCGAGGTGCTGCAGATGAAGCAGGCAAATCCTACCGCGGTCATCTTCGTCAGCTATACATCGGACTCGATTCTGTTTATCAAGACGATGAAGGCGCTCAACTATAAGCCGGCCATCGTGATCGGCGACGATTCCGGTTTCTCGGATGCCGCCTTCATCAAGGCGGTCGGAAGCATGGCCCAGGGCGCCATAGACCGCAGCGCCTTCGGCATCGGCAAGCCCGGCTCGACCAGCAACATCGTTAACGCGATGTACAAGGCGAAGACCGGCCATGATATGGATGACACCAGCGCGCGCGACCTTCAGGGCTTCCTGGTGCTGTGCAATGCCATCAACCGCGCCGGCTCGACCGACCCGGAAAAAATCCGCGAGGCGCTCGTGTCAACCGATCTCAAGGCGGATCAGCTCGTCATCGGCTACAAGGGCGTCAAATTCAACAATGTGGGCCAGAACATCCTGGCCTCCACTCTGCTCGTTCAGCTTAAGGGCAGCGACTACGTCCCCGTCTGGCCTGCGGCGCAGGCGACCGGGCAACTCGAGCTTCCGTTCAAAGGCTGGACGTAATCCGCATAACAACGTGATCCTCGCCCAGGTCATCGTCAGCGGGCTGCTGATGGGCGCGGTCTATGCGCTCTTCTCCTCCGGCCTGACGCTGATCTGGGGCATGATGAACGTCGTCAACTTCGCCCATGGCGACTTCGTCATGCTGGCGATGTATCTTGCGTTCTTTGTCTTCAGTCTGCTTCATCTCGGGCCCGTCGTGTCGCTGCCGCTCGGCGCAATCGCGCTCGCCGCACTCGGCGCCGTGGTTTATTTCGCCGTCATCCGCTCTGTCATGCGCGGCCCGATGCTGGCCCAGATACTAGCTACATTCGGCCTGGCGCTGCTGATCCGCTACAGCGCGTTCTGGGCGTTCAGCGCCAATTTCGTCACGCTGCCGGATACGCTGGTCGGCGGCACGCTCGACATCGCCGGCCTCCGCCTTCAGGCCCCGCGCGTCCTTGCCGGCGGCGTCGCATTATTACTTACGCTCGGCCTGCACCTGATACTCACACGCACAATGATCGGCGCGCGCATGCTCGCCGTCGCCGAGGATCGTGCAGCCGCCATGCTGGTCGGCATCCGGCCTGATCCCGTCCAGGCTCTCGCCTGGGCGCTCGCCGGCGCCGCAACCGGCATCGCGGGCGTGCTGATCGCGCTCTTCTATTACATCTCCCCAACCGTCGGAGAATCACTCACGCTGATCGCGTTCGTCGTCGTCTGCCTCGGCGGCTTCGGCAGCGTACCCGGCGCGTTGCTCGCCGGTCTTATTATCGGCGTCGTCGAATCGCTTTCCGCCTACTGGCTCGGCCCGGTTTACCAGGACGTCGTGGTTTACGCCCTATTTCTCGCCGTGCTCTGGGTCCGTCCCCAGGGCCTGCTCGGAACGACATGAACAAGCTCGCGCTGTTCGGCCTGCTGCTCGTTGTCGTTATCTGGCCCCTGCTCGTTGGCGACGTGTTTTACCAGCGGGTCGGCGCCTTGGTTCTCCTGGCCGCCATCTCCGCGTCCGCCTGGAATCTGATCGGCGGCTACGCCGGCCAGGTCTCCATCGGTCACGCCATCTTCTTCGGCACGGGAGCCTACGCCTCGCTCGCCGTCTTCACCCATTTCGGCTGGCCGCCAATAGCTGGCGTCCCCATCGGCATCCTGATCAGCCTTATCCTCGCGATCCTGATCGGCACGCCCACTTTCCGCCTCCGAGGCCACTATTTCTCGATGGCGACCATCGCAGCCGCGGAGCTCATCCGCATCCTCTCCGCCAATTGGGAGTATATCGGCGCTGCCGTCGGCCTGATGGGACCCGCCGCCCCGCGCTCCGTCGCCGACCTGACCTTCCGCAGCCCCCTTCCGTATTATTACCTCTTTCTCGCCGTCCTCGCCCTTTTGCTCTGTCTCACCGCCGTAATGCAGCGCAGCCGCATGGGCTACTACCTCCGCGCAATCAGCGGCGGAGATCGCGCCGCACGCAGTCTCGGTGTCCCCATCCTCCGCTACAAGCAATACGCCCTGATGCTCTCAGCGGCCTTCACCGCCGTCGCCGGCTCGCTCTACTCCATCATGGTCGGCTTCGCCGACCCGGAGAGTGTTTTCGGTATTCTCGTGTCGGTGAAAATGGTCATCATCGCCGCACTCGGCGGCGCGGGCACACTCTTCGGACCCCTGATCGGGGCGATCCTGCTTATTCCCCTGGAGGAATGGACCAACGCAAAGTTCGGCGGCTCAGGCACCGGCATCACCTACGTCATTTACGGTGCCATTATCCTGCTCGTCGCCCGCTTCGAGCCTGGCGGCATACTCGACCTGGTCACCCGTATCCGCTCCAAGGCGCGTCATGCTTGAAGCGCGCAACGTCGTCCAGACGTTCGGCCGCCTGCGCGCCGTGGATGACGCAAGCCTGATCGTGACCCAGGGCGAGATCATCGGCCTGATCGGCCCTAACGGAGCAGGCAAGAGCACCTTCTTCAATGCGCTCGCCGGCGACCGCAGCCCCACCGCTGGCCGCATCATTTTCGATGGCAACGACGTCACCCGTGCCGCGCCCGAGGCGCACGCGCGATTGGGCATCGCGCGGACGTTCCAGGTCCCTGTGACGTTCGAAGACATGACCGTCGCCGAAAACGTGCTCGTCGGCGCGTTCCTTCGCCATCCCCGTCGCGGCGGCGCCGAAGCGAAGGCAACCGAGGTGCTGGACTTTACCGGCCTCGCCGCCGTGGCTTCCCGCCCCGCCCGCACTCTCGGCACGCCTGGACGCAAGCGCCTCGAAATCGCCCGCGCCCTGGCCACCGAGCCCCGCCTGCTCATGCTCGACGAAGCCCTCGCCGGCCTCACCCCATCCGAAGTCCAGACTGCCATCGGCCTCGTGCAGCGTATTCATGCGCGCGGAATTACCATCATCATCGTCGAACACATCATGGAAGTGATCCTTACGCTCGCGCAGCGCGCGGTCGTCTTTCACCAGGGCAAAGTGATCGCCGAAGGGCCGCCCCGCGCAGTCATCAGCGACCCCGCCGTGATCTCGGCATATCTCGGCCACCGCGCCTCCAGACGCATCCAGGCATGACGCCGGCTCTTTCCGTTCGAAACCTCGCGGTCGCTTATGGCGATCTGATCGGCGTTTCCAGCGTATCGCTGGAGGTGCCCGAAGGCGGTTTCGTAGCGTTGATCGGCTCCAACGGCGCCGGCAAGACCACGACCCTCAACGCGATCGCCGGCCTGGTCTCTCCCGCCGCCGGTGAAATCGACCTGCGCGGCCAGCCGATTACCGGCCTTCGTGCCCACGCGGTCGTCCGCCGCGGTGTCGCGCTTTCCCCCGAGGGCTGGCGCCTGTTCGTCAACCAGACGGTCGAGCGCAACCTGTTGCTCGGCGCAACGGTTGTATCCGGCCGCTCGCGGATCAACGCCAGCCTTGATCGGGTGTTCAGCCTGTTTCCCCGACTTGCCGAGCGCCGCCGCCAGCGCGCGGGCACGCTCTCCGGTGGCGAACGGCAAATGCTCGCCCTGGGCCGCGCATTGATGAGCAAGCCGACCCTTCTTCTGCTCGACGAACCCAGCCTTGGGTTAGCGCCCGCCGTCGTGGAGAGCCTGTACGAGACCCTGGCGCGCCTGCACCAGGAAGGCCTCACATTATTGCTCGCGGAACAATCCGTCGAACTCGCGCTGGAGATCGCCCAGCACGCCTACGTTTTGCAAACCGGCCGCACCGTTCTCGACGGTCCCGCCGCCGCGCTAGCCAAGGATGAAACGGTGCAGCGGATCTATCTGGGTCTGGCGACCTAAACTTAGGCCCTCACCCTCCGAACGTCCCCGCAAACAGCACAGGGCCCGTCGGCAATCCGGTCGGAGACCCCCCCGCCGGCTCCAGGCTGATTATCAGCTGAGTCCCTGCCGCCGGGACACTCCCCGGCGTCACCCTCCTGCCGGCAGCCGGCACCACCCCGAGCGGGATCGGCTTCGTCGCACCCGCCGGCAGCGCCCACAATTCCAGATCCTTGCCTTGCGCAACGGGAACCGGCCGCAGCGCGACCAGACGCAGGCTCCCATCCGGCTGCACCTGAGCCACATACGCAGCGGCGGCGCTGCCATACGGCACCAGAGCCGCCACCGGGCGCACCGGCGTTCCCCCCAGCCACGCCACGGCGGCAAACGCCGCCGCCAAAGCAAACCCCACTCCGGCTGCACAACGCCACAACGCAACGCTGCGCCACGCCTGCGCCAACCGCCCAGGCTGGTGCACACCCTGCCCCAAGCCCGCCGATACCGACAGCCGTCGCCATAGCGTCTCCGGAGGCCACAGCGGACCGCCAACCCGCGACAATGGAGCCAGGCGCTCCTCCCAACCCGCGATCGCCGCCCGCACCGCCGGTTCCACCTCCGCCCGGGCAGCCAGTTCACGCGCCGCCGCCGGATCCAGCGTACCCAACACGTATTCCGCCGCCATCAGATCCAGTTCGTCATCCGCCGCGCTCATGGTTCGAGACACGCTTTAAGCGCCATCAGCCCGCGCCGTATCCACGATTTCACGGTCCCAAGCGGGGCGCCGAGATCATCCGCAAGCTCGGCATGCGTCCGGCCCTTCACGAACGCCAGCAGAATGACCTGCCTTTGCTTTTCGTCCAGCACCGAAAGGCAATGGTGCAGTGATTTGCCGGCATCGGACGCCAGCAGGACGTCCAGCGCCCCCGGTCCCGTATCCACTTGCTCCGGCAAAGCCTCGTCACCCGTCTCACGCGCCCGGTTGCGCACAAGATCGATCGCGCGATAGCGAACCAGTCCTGTCAGCCACGCCTCCGCCGACCCGCGGCGAGGATCGAACCGGTCCGCATGCTGCCACACTTGCAGAAACGCATCATGCACTGCATCCGCCGCAAGCGACGGCTGGCGCGTAATTCTTAGTGCCATGCCATACAGCCGAGGCGATTCGAAGTCATACAGCCGCCGGAACGCCGCGTGGTCGCCCCCGCGACACCGGTGCAGAAGATCAGTAAGCGTCGCGCCATCCGCCGCTGCCAGATATGTCATTCAACCCCGGCCATCCGGAATTGCTCCTTCGATACGCGCAAGCCACAAATCGGATGCAGCCGACATCCCCATGCATCCAATCCTGATTTTCGTCCGTAGGGGAGCGTGCGCCTCACCGGCGCTCGCCCATTAGATCAGGAGAGGTTCCCCATGCAAACGACGCGTGTCCTGCTTTCCGCCGGCGTCATCGCCCTCGCCGCATCCCTCATTGGCCCCCCGGCATCGGCGCAGATTCCCACCGCCGACGCCGCATCGGTTCCAATGGTCGGTGGAGCACCGATGTTCCCGTCCAAGAACATCGTCGAAAATGCCGTCAACTCGAAGGATCACACGACGCTGGTCGCAGCGGTCAAGGCCGCCGGTCTCGTTCCCACTCTGGAAGGCCCCGGCCCCTTCACTGTGTTCGCGCCGACCAACGAAGCTTTCGACAAGCTTCCGCCAGGAACCGTTCAGATACTGCTGAAGCCCGAAAACAAGGACATGCTGGTCAAGATTCTGACCTATCATGTCGTACCCGGTCGCTACACGACGCAGCAGCTTATGCAGATGGTCAGCAAGGGCGACGGCACGGCGATGCTGAAGACGGTCGAAGGCGAGCCACTCACAATCTCGGATGACAACGGCCATCTCTGGATCAAAGGCGAAAAAAGCGGTGTGGCCGAAATCACAATTCCAAATGTGCTGCAGTCAAACGGCGTCATCCAGGTCGTAAGCTCGGTTCTGCTACCGAACTAACTGGCCGGGCAGGGGTGCGCCGCTCGCACACCCCTGCCGTCCTGGCATATGACAGCCTCCTTCGTGCAGGAGGCTCACATGCCGACCAACCCAGCCGATGGCGCCATCCTTGGCACGCTCTACGGCACCGACGCGATGCGGACCGTCTTTCAGGAACAGGCCTACTTCCAGCGCATGCTGGACGTCGAAGCCGCCCTCGCGCGCGCGCAGGCGAAACTTGGCATCGTTCCCCAGACCGCCGCCGAGGCCATCACCAGGGCCGCCCGCTTCGAAAATCTCGACCCGGCCGAGCTTGCCGCAAACGCCCGAAATGTCGGCTATCCCGTTGTCGGACTGGTGAAAGGCCTGACCCGGGCCGCCGGCGAGGCCGGCGCGTGGACGCACTGGGGTGCGACAACGCAGGATATCATGGACAGCGCCACCGTGCTGCAAATTCGCGACGGTCTCGGCCTGATCCGGATCAGCCTCACCGGTCTTCTCGGGGATCTCGCGCACCAGGCGGACCGCCACCGCAACACCGTAATGCCGGGCCGCACGCATCTTCAGCACGCGCTGCCAACAAGCTTCGGACTGAAATGCGCCACCTGGGCCCTGCCTCTGATTTTCCATCGCGAAAGGCTGGACCAGCTTCGCCCGCGCGTGGAACAGGTGAGCTTCGGCGGCGCAGCCGGCACCCTGGCATCTCTCGGCGACAAGGGTATCGCCGTCATGGAGGCACTGGCTGCCGAACTCGCTTTGCGCCCCGCGATCGCACCCTGGCACGTCGTGCGTGACGCGCTCGCCGAAACCATCAGCTTTCTCGGTCTGCTCTGCGGCAGCCTCGCCAAGTTCGCCACCGACATCATCCTGCTCGCCCAGACCGAAGTTGCGGAAGTCTCCGAGCCGCATGTCGCGGGCCGCGGCTCCTCGTCCACCATGCCGCAGAAGCGCAATCCAATCGCATCGGAATACATCCTGGCCGCCTGCCGCGGCGTTCAGGCCCTGGTGCCGCTCATGCAGGGCGCGATGGCGCAGGACCACGAACGCGGCACCGGCCCCTGGCAGGCCGAGCCGCTCGCCGTGCCGCAATCATTCGTTCTCACGCATGGCGCCCTGGAACATGCACACGCTATTGCTGGTGATCTGGTGGTGGACGCCGCGCGGATGCGCCGCAACCTGGATCTCACCGGAGGTTTGATCGTAGCCGAGGCGGTGATGATGGGCCTGGCGCCGGTTCTCGGCCGCGGCGAGGCGCATCATGTCGTGCAGCACGCCTGCGACATTGCGCTCGAACGCGGCATTCCGCTGAAAGACGCCCTGACCCAGGAAAAAGCGGTTTCAGATCGGCTGGATCAAAAGCAGATCGAGCGCCTGACCGATCCGGCGCACTACCTCGGCAGCGCCGGCGCTTTCATCGATCGAGTACTGAAAGCGGCGGCAAACGCAGGCTGACCACCCGGCATTACCGAGAGCATGCGGCCCCGCCCAGCACGCAAAAGCTCGCACAATGCGGGTGATTCAGCGGCACCGGCTGCGACGCCTCGGCGAGGCTGCTCCCGAGTTCGAATTGTTCGTCATAGGCCAGCAACGTACACGCCAGCACAACGGGATGATCCGCTCCTCGGCGGCGGACGACCATCCGCGAGCTTGAGCACATCACGCTTTCCGGTGACTTGCCAAGAATGCCCCAGCAGGCCTCGGTAATTTCCGGAACATCCCGCGTGACATCCATCTGAGGAAACAGCATCAGCCGCACCGGATCGAATGCATCGACCGGCACGTTCAGCTCGGAGAACAGCGCAGCATAGCCTGCGCGAACCTCGCTCTCGGTCTCGGCCGTGAATCGCCGCCCGGCGACATCAATCGCAAAGCCATTCTGCGCCAGCCAAATAAGGCCGGCGATCGTGGGTGCCCAGCTCCGCCGCCCGCGCTCCGCCTCATGCACCGCCTGCGTATAGTGATCCAGCGACACGCGGATGCGCAGCCGGCCTGCTGACCGATCCTTCAGCTCCAGAAGCGGCCCCGCCAGCTTGCGCATCGGCTTCATTGCATTTGTCAGCACCAGCGCGTCGAACCTGCGGTCCAGCACGTCGCGCAACATGCCTATGATTTCCGGATTCATGAACGGCTCGCCGCCGGTGAAACCGATCAGCTTAATCGGCAGGCGCCGGCTAACAATCTCGTCCAGATATTCCCGAACATCCGTCCGGCTGAGATAAGCCAGCCGGTCGTTGCGCGGCGATGACTTGATATAGCAGCTCTTGCAGGTCAGATTGCACAGCGTGCCGGTGTTGAACCACAGCGTCTCCAGCGCCTTTAGGCTGACCCACGCGCGGCGTTCACCCTTCGCGGTAAACTCTGGATTGTGGAACTTTCCCCGCGCAAGCGGCACTGCGTCCATCTCAATGCCCCCGGAAAACCGGCGGCCGCTTTTCGATAAACGACTGTGTAGCCTCCCTGTAATCCTCGCTTTCCGCGGCACGCCTCTGGGCAGCAACGATCTCAGCCTGACGAGACGCAACTTCCCCGCGAGCGATCGCTTCGAGCGTCACTTTCGATCCGCGCTGCGACAGCGGCGCACGCTTCGCCAGAGCGCGCGCCAATCCAATCGCACCATCCAACGCAGCTTTATCGCTCACCATGTCCAGCAGCCCCATCTCACGGCACCGCTCCACCGGGAAGATATCGCCGGAGTAAAGTACCAGTTTGGCCCGCGGCAGGCCGACGGTTCGCATCAACAACTCGGTATCAAGCGTGCTGTACACGATGCCCCGCTTCGCCGCGGGAATGCCCATCCGGGTGGTGGGATCCCCCACGCGAAGGTCGCAGGCCAGCGCGATCCCGCATCCGCCGCCCACGCAGAAGCCATGCGCGGCGGCAACAGTGGGCTGCGGCAGATCGCGGATCGCGAGCGTGGCGTCGTGACCGGCTTGATTATATTGCCTCGTCGCTTCAGGGTCGGACCGCATCTCGGGAAATTCCGAAATGTCCGCACCGGCGGAAAAATGCCCGCCGGCCCCGGTCAGGATCACGATGCGAACATCGGTGCTTGTCGCAAACCGGGAAAACAGCTCGCCCAGACGCTGCCACATCGCGAACGAGATGGCGTTGCGCTTGGCCGGCCGGTTCAGCGTGACGATGACGATGCCCGCATCGTCCTGACTGACCAGAATATCGGCGTTGTCCGGCATGGCGCACCTTCGTTGTCCGGCCGCACCATGCCATTGAGGGTGGTGCCAGCCAAGGTGAGGCGCACAAGCCACAGAGGGAGGTCCGAGCAATCGCGGAAGCGCGGCCGAGCCGGTCTCTTGCTTCGTTCGCGGCAATGGCCGGCGCAGCGCCTTTCCCCGGGACGCTCGTATCCTGCCCCCGAAAATCGGCGCACTCTGCGGCGGACGAAGGGGAGGCTACCAAAAAGAAACGCAGGTGTCCCGAACCGGCCACCAATCCACAATGGCGCGGATTCCGATTCGGAACACTGCCACAAGACAAGCCTCAGTTGAAAAACCTCGCCGGACGGAACGCAGCCAGCTCGTTCCATTGACGCCCACCGATAATTTCGTCAGCGACGGCTTGACCGAGGAACGGCGAAAGAGTCACGCCGCTGTGGGTAACCGCAAGGTAATAATTCTTTACGCGCGGCATCAGGCCGACCGCCGAGAAATGATCGCGGGGTATCGGGCGAACGGCAATACGCGCGGCCTCGGGCGCCACGTCGCCGATCCACGACAGTACACGAGACGCGCGGGCGGCAAGATCCCGCGCCTGCGGCATGGACACACTGGGCGGCGTATCTATAGAAACCGTCTCGTCCATGGCATCCCAGTGCAGCATGAGACGGCCTGCTCCATCGGGGCGCATATTGATCCATGGCGAGTGCACCACGTGCGAAAGGCTGGTGGCGACCGGCGGCGTGAACACAAGCAGACCGACGGTAGGAGCCAGCGGGAGATGAAGCTCGCTCTCCCGCACCGGCCCATTCGCCCATCGGCCGGCGCAGTTCACCACAATGTCGGCCTCATGACGCGTACCTTCGGTGGTTCTTACGCCGATGACCCGATCCCCAGCCATGACGATCTCCGTCACGGGCGTCTGCAACAACACGCGCGCCCCATGACGCGCAGTCGCCGCCATCAGCATGGCATGGGCGTACAGGACCGGATCGACCCACCCCTCCTCGGCGTAATAGGCGACCGGCTGGTCACCCACCGAGGCGAGATCCACATCCGGTTCTAGGTTGTGAAGCTGCGCCGGCGTGATCCACTCAGCCGCGTAGCCCCAGGATTGCAGCTGTTCAACTCTCGCGACTTGCGCCGAATATTCCTGCGCCGTCGTCCACTCGAATGCGCCGCCGCGATGCAACCACGGAGCGGCACCGAACCGGTCGCTCAGCGCAAGATGCGCCTTCATCCCAGCCACATTAAGGTCGTGGTACGCCTTCGGCGGCTTGTTCCGCGAATTTACCCACGCAAAACTTATGCCGGAGGTCCCGCCGCCAATCCGGCCCGCCTCCAGCACAATAACCTCAGCGCCCGCTTCCGCAAGGCCAAAAGCTATCGAAGCACCAATTACCCCCGCTCCGATCACGATTGCTTTAGTCATGCTGCCCGCCCTTTGTTGCCGCCTGAGTTTGCCCGACAATTACGCCGGCGCAACTCGCGGCTGCGGATGGCAGAACAATCGTTTAACCCGACGCGCAACCCACACCTTACACAACCGTCAACGGGCGTTAAGGCGCTCGAAAGCGTCTAGTACGGAACTCTACGCGGCAGCCATGTCCCGAGTTCGCGCGGATCGGCAGTTTCAGCGCCTTGCAAAGTGCAACAAGATTAGCGTCCCGCGGACGGGTGCGGCCCATCTCCCAAAAGTAAACACAGGGAGAGGTGACGCCAACACGCTCAGCGACCTCCGATACTGACATTCCTCGCGCCAGGCGAGCCTCGCGCAGGTAACGATGAAAGGCAACTTTTTTTGACAACTTAACTCTCCTGACGACTGCCTTGATCAACGGTCGTCAACATGGGGCTTATTGCGTCTTACTGCAACAGCCGCCACGCGACCTAAATCGTCTCCTTGAGTTCTTTAGACGCCCGGAAGGCAACCTTCTTGCTGGCTTTGATTTTGATCGCCTCCCCGGTGGCCGGATTCCGTCCCATGCGGGCAGCACGCTTACGAACTTGCAATACACCCAGACCTGTAAGGCGTAACCGTTCACCTTTCTTTAGGTGGCGGGTGGCCGTATCCACCAGATCAGTGAGTAATGCCTCGGTACGACGGCGCGGTAGCTCGTGTCGCTCAGCCAGTTCAGCAGCCATCTGACGAAGCGTAACTGTCGCCGCCGGAGCGGCCTTCTTTGCAGCCGGTGTACTAGCCTTGGCCATTTCTTCCAATCCTTGATTTTATCCACAACGTCCCGCAACGCCAACCCGAAGCAGGTCAAGTGAGGAGCTCGCCGCGGCACACGCCGGGCCGTTCCGCAACTCGGGCAGGCTTTGCTCAGCGAATACAAAGCCGATAACAGGGGCCAATTGCAACAACGACGTGGTAAATGCCCTACAGAAAAGCCTGAACACTGCCTCCCGCATTAAAGCCGCTTTCGCTTCTCTAGGCTATACACCGCGGCTCACCGGAACGGCTGTCCCCGTCGGCAATAATCTTCACCCGCAGTAAACTCACTCATCTTTGAACAAAAATAGGCCGCATTCAAAGGAAAGAAGCTGCTGAGCCACTTCGCGGCCTCTGTGTTCCGCCGCCGTTCTCGATAGCGCACTATCAAAAAAACCCATACTCCGTCACCATGCCCGACCACCTGGAAACCGACACGGCAATCATCGGGGCCGGCCCTGTCGGCCTGTTTGCCGTCTTCGAGCTCGGAATGCTCCAGCTCCGCAGCGTCCTTATCGACGCACTGGCAGAGCCCGGCGGACAATGCGCCGCCCTCTACCCGGAAAAACCTATCTATGATATCCCGGCGCACCCGCAGATTACGGCAAGCGGCCTGATCGAAGCCCTCGAACGGCAAATCCAGCCATTCAGGCCCCCTCGCCTGCTCGGCCGCCGCGTCCTCGGCCTTTCCGGCGAACCCTCCGCATTTACTGTCACCACCGATAAGGGCGACTTCATCCGCGCCCATGCCGTCGTCATCGCCGCCGGCGCCGGAGCGTTCGGCCCAAATCGCCCCCCTCTGAATAATCTGCCCGAATACGAAGCTACCGGCGCCGTCCAATACTATGTCCGCCGCCGCGAGGATCTCCGCGGCCGCAAAATCGTAATTGCAGGCGGGGGCGATTCGGCGATCGACTGGGCGCTGTCCCTCAAGGACATCGCACAGGTCTCGGTTGTCCACCGCCGCCCGCGATTCCGCGCCGCTCCGGAAACCGCCGCACAGCTCGATCAGGCAGCCACACGCGGCGAGTTGGAAATCGTCGTGCCGTATCAGCTTAACGCGCTGCACGGAAAGGCCGGACGGCTCAGCGCCGTCGAAGTCGCCACGCTCCAGGGCGAACGCCGCCTGCTTCCCGCCGATCTGTTATTGCCGTTTTTCGGCTTGGCAACGGACCTCGGACCCGTGGCCGCCTGGGAACTCGACATTCATCAGCACCACATTCGCGCCGATCCGGCGACCTGCCAGACCAGCCGCCCGGGTGTGTTCGCAATAGGCGACGTCGCAACCTACCCTGGCAAACTCAAGCTGATACTCCAGGGCTTCAGCGAGGCCGCATTGGCCGCCCATGCCATCTACGGCATCGCCCGGCCAGGCCAGGCGTTGCACTTCGAATATTCCACCACCAAAGGCATCCCCGCCGCCTGAGGTTTACACAAGCGGCCGCGCGATGTGCTCCTTATACACAGGCCGCGACAACAAGCGGTCATACCAGGCGCGAAGGTTCGGGATTTCCGGCCGCGCGAAATCCATCGTGAACCAGCGGTGAATGTGCACCCCCCATGCAATATCGCACAACGTAAGGTGGTCCCCGGCGATGAACGGATGCTTGCCCAGTTCCGACGCGATCATTTGGTAAGCCCGGGCGGCATCCTTGACAGCCTGCGCAATAGCAGCGTTGTCGCGCGCCTCCGGCTTCGTCCGCACCAGCCCGATAAAAATCACCCCCTGCGGCCGGTTCATTACCGTCTGTTGAGCATCAAGCCACTGGTCAACCCGCGCCCGCGTCTGCAAATCTCGCGGCCATAGCGTCGAGTCCGCAGCATGCGCCGTGCATACATGACGCATGATCGCGTTGCTCTCCCACATCGTGAAATCGTCTTCCTGAAGCGTAGGAACCAGGCTCGTGGGATTCATGGCTCGGTATTCAGGCGTGTCGGTCTTACCGAAGGGTCCCCCCACATCAATCCGCTCGTAAGGAAGTTTCAGCTCCTCGAGCGTCCAGATCACCTTCATCACGTTGCTGGACGTACTCCGGCCCCAAAGAACCCGGCGCATGGCGATCCCCCCTTTTACCGTCTGCACAACCTAAGCATCATCCAGCGGAGCATTTCGGCGCTCCGCCGATAAGATGATGCGTCTTCAACAACTTCTAAGCAGACTTGCGTGGCACAAGCCACGAAAGTCTGCTTAGAGCAGATCGCGCTTGACTGGAAACGCTTTGCATTTCCAGGAGCGCGTGAATCTGCTCTAAAACAATGAAGTCAGAGCGTTTGAGGCTGATACAGTCAGCCTGAAACTGCTCTGGAGCAGATCGCGCCCGGCAGAAAACGCTCACGTTCCAGGAGCGCGAGCCGCCGCTACGCTCCGCTACTCACTTCGCCGGAACCGCCTCGATCCGCCGGCTGCGCTCGGAAAACTCCTTGTATTCGCGCTGCCAGTCAGACGGACCATTGGTTGGCGATACCTGCACGGCCGTGACTTTGTATTCCGGACAACTCGTTGCCCAGTCGGCGAAATCGGTCGTGACCACGTTCGCCTGCGTGTCCGGATGATGAAATGTTGTGTAGACCACGCCCGGCGCCACCCGATCCGTGATCAGCGCCCTCAGGCTGGTCGCGCCAGACCTGCTCGCAACGCGCACCCAGTCGCCATCGCGGATCCCGCGCTGCTCCGCGTCATGCGGGTGGATCTCCAGCCGGTCCGCCTCGTGCCACTGGCTGTTAAATGTGCGCCGCGTCTGCGCGCCGACATTGTATTGCGACAGGATACGCCCGGTTGTCAGCAGCAGTGGGAAGCGCGGCCCGGTCTTTTCGTCGGTCGGAATATACGCCGTCACCACAAAGTTGCCCTTGCCCCGCACAAAAGTGCCGATATGCATCACCGGCGTGCCCTCAGGCGCCGCTTCGTTGCATGGCCACTGGATCGAGTTCAGCCGCTCCAGCTTCTCGAACGTCACGCCGGAGAAAGTTGGGGTCGTCGCGGCGATCTCGTCCATGATCTCCGACGGGTGCTTGTAATTCCACCCGAGGCCAAGTGCGTTGGCGATCAGCTGCGTGATCTCCCAGTCAGAGTAACCGTTCCGCGGCGCCATGACCTTGCGCACAAGGTTGATGCGCCGCTCCGCGTTGATGAACGTGCCATCCTTCTCCAGGAAAGACGAACCAGGCAGGAAAATATGCGCATAGTTGGCAGTTTCGTTCAGGAACAGATCCTGCACCACGACGCATTCCATCGCCGCCAGCCCGCCGACTACATGCCTTGTGTCCGGGTCTGACTGGGCAATGTCCTCCCCCTGAATATAGATCGCACGGAAGCTGCCGTCCTGCGCCGCGTCCAGCATGTTGGGAATGCGCAACCCCGGCTCCGGATCGAGCGTCACGCCCCAGAGCTTTTCATAGATCGCCCGCGCCGCGGGTTCGGCGATATGCCGGTAACCCGGCAGCTCATGCGGGAAGCTTCCCATGTCGCAGGAGCCCTGCACGTTGTTCTGACCGCGCAGCGGGTTCACTCCGGTGCCCGGCTTGCCAACATTTCCTGTCGCCATCGCGAGGTTGGCCAGGCACATCACACCCGTACTGCCCTGGGTGTGCTCCGTCACGCCCAGCCCGTAATAGATCGCCGCGTTCCCGCCCGTCGCATACAGCCGCGCCGCATCGCGGATCAGGCCAGCGGGCACGCCGCAGACCTTCTCCACCTCTTCCGGACTGTTGCGCTCCTCGGAAACGAACGCCGCCCAGTCCTGGAAGGCCTCCATGTCGCAGCGCTCGCGCACATAGGCTTCGTCCACCAGCCCTTCGGTGACGACCACATGCGCCATCGCATCCAGCAGTGCCACATTCGTCCCGGGCTTCAGAGGCAGGTGATACACCGCCTCGACATGCGGCGTGCGCACCAGGTCGATCCGCCGCGGGTCGGCGACGATCAGTTTCGCGCCGGCGCGCAGGCGCCGCTTCATCTGCGAAGCGAATACCGGATGGCCGTCCGTCGGATTGGCGCCGATCACCAGAATAACGTCGGCATCCGCTACCGAGTCAAAATCGTTGGTTCCTGCCGACGTCCCGAACGTGGTTTTCAGCCCATACCCGGTCGGCGAGTGGCAAACGCGCGCGCAAGTGTCGATGTTGTTGTTGCCGAACCCGGCGCGCACCAGCTTCTGCACCAGATAGGTCTCTTCGTCGGTGCAGCGGGAAGAGGTAATCGCACCAACCGAATCCTTGCCGTGCTGTTGCATGATGCGGCGGAACTCGCTCGCCACCTTGGCAATCGCCTCCTCCCACGTGACCTCGTGCCACGGGTCGGTGATGCGGTCGCGCATCATCGGCTTCATGATACGGTCCGGGTGCATGGCGTAGCCCCAGGCGAAGCGGCCCTTCACGCAGGAATGCCCGTGATTCGCCTTGCCGTCTTTCCATGGCATCATCCGCACAACCGTATCGCCCTGCATCTCTACCTTGAAGTTGCAGCCGACACCGCAATACGCGCAGGTGGTCACCACCGAATGCTCGGGCTGGCCGAGCTCCACCACCGACTTCTCCACCAGCGACCCGGTCGGGCACGCCTGCACGCACGCCCCGCAGGACACGCACTCCGATTCCAGGAACGGTTCGTCCATGCTGGCAACGATGCGCGAGGCGAAGCCGCGCCCATCAACCGTCAGGGCGTACGTGCCCTGGGTTTCCTCACATGCGCGGACGCAGCGCGAGCACACAATGCAACGCGCCGGATCGAACTGGAAATACGGGTTGGAACCATCGATCCGGGCATGCAGGTGATTGAGGCCGTTCTGGCCGTAACGGATTTCCCGAAGACCGACGATCCCGGCCATCCGCTGCATTTCGCTGTTGCCCGCCACCGGGGAGGTAAACCCGTCCGCCGGGTGATCCGACAAATAAAGCTCCATCACCCCGCGCCGCAGCTTGCGCAGCCGTTCCGTTCCGGTCAGCACCTTCATGCCCGGCATGACCGGCGTGGTGCAGGATGCCGGGGTCCCGGCGCGCCCCTCGATCTCCACCAGGCACAGCCGGCACGATCCGAACGCCGCCAGGCTATCGGTGGCGCATAGCTTGGGCACAGTGATGCCCGCTTCCATCGCAGCCCGCATAACCGACGTACCCGCCGCTACGGTAATCTCCTGCCCGTCGATGCTCAGCGTCACCTGCTCCGCTGAATTGCTCGGGGGCGTGCCGTAATCGGTCTCCTGGATCAGCGGCATCAATGACTCCTGTTCAGTCCGCGGCGAGCCTGCCGCCGGTCCGGAAATCCCCGGGGAAATGGATCAGCGCGCTCATCACCGGATATGGGATGAACCCGCCCAAGGCACAGAGCGAGCCGAATTTCATGGTTTCGCACAGGTCCCGCAGCAGCGTGAGGTTGGCCTCCACATTGTCCCCCGCGATGATGCGGTCCACCACCTCCATGCCGCGGACCGAGCCGACCCGGCAGGGCGTGCATTTGCCGCAGGACTCCTCGGCGCAGAACTCCATCGCGAAACGAGCCTGTTTCGCCATATCGACGGCGTCGTCGAACACCACCACCCCGCCATGGCCGATCAGCCCGTCTCTCGCGGCGAAGGCCTCGAAATCAAACACGGTGTCGAACAGGCTGGGCGGGAAATAGGCGCCGAGCGGCCCCCCGACCTGCACCGCCCGGATCGGACGCCCGGAGAGCGTGCCCCCGCCGATATCGTTCACCAGTTCCCCCAAAGTGATGCCGAACCCGGTCTCGAACAGGCCGCCATGTTTGATATTGCCGGCGAGCTGGATCGGCATGGTTCCTCGCGAGCGGCCATAGCCTATCGCCCCGAACTTCTCGGCCCCTTCCGCCAGGATCACCGGCACGCTGCCCAGGCTGATGACGTTGTTGATCACCGTCGGCACGCCGAAAAGTCCTCTATGGGCCGGCAGCGGCGGCTTGGCCCGGACCTGCCCGCGCTTGCCCTCCAGGCTGTCCAGCAGCGAGGTCTCCTCGCCGCACACATACGCCCCCGCGCCGACCACCTGCTCGATATCAAACGCAAATCCGGACCCCAGCACATCCGGCCCCAGCAATCCGGCCTCGCGCGCTTCGTCGAGAGCCCGGTTCAGGATGCGGATGGCGCCCGGGTATTCGGAGCGCGTGTAAACGTAACCCTTGCCGGCGCCCACGGCGAAACCGGCGATCACCATGCCCTCGATCAGGGTGAGCGGATCGCCCTCCATCAGCATACGGTCGGCAAAGGTACCGGAATCCCCCTCGTCGGCGTTGCATACGATGAACTTGCGAGGACCCGCAGCTTCGGCGGCGGTCCGCCACTTGATCCCCGTCGGAAACCCGGCGCCGCCGCGGCCCCGCAGGCCCGAATTGGTCACTTCCTTGATCGTAGCCCGCGGGCCGATTTCGAAGGCTCGCCGCAGACCCTTCAGTCCGCCGTGGGCCTCGTAGTCGCTGACCGAAAACGGGTCGGCAATGCCACAGCGCGCAAACACCAGCCGCTGCTGCGCCGCCAGAAAGGGCAGGTCCTCCGCCCGGCCCAGCCGCAGCGGCTCCGCTTCCCCGCTCAGCAGCCCGGCGGCGATAAGTCCCGCCACATCGCTGGGTTTGACCGGGCCGTAAGCGACGCGCCCCGCCGGCGTTTCGACCTCGACCATCGGCTCCAGCCACAATGCCCCGCGCGAGCCGGTGCGGACCACCCCCGCGCCGGCGCCCGCGAGCGCGCCGGCGATGCGCTCCGCGCCCAGCGCCACCGACGCCGCATCGTGGGGAACGAAAACCCTGCTCACGATACTTCGTCCAGCGCCGCGGCGACGGCCGCCGGATCGAGCCGGGCGATCGGCGTCTCGTCCAGCATGCCGGAGGGGCCGACTGCACACAGACCGAGGCAGAATACCGGTTCCAGAGTGATCGCCCCGTCCGCGGTGGTTTCGTGCCAGCCGACCCCAAGCCGTTGCCGGACCTCCGCGGCAAGGCGGTCCGCGCCCAGCGACTGGCAGGCTTCCGCCCGGCACAGGCGCAACACGTGTCGCCCCGGCGGTTCACGCCGGAAGTCGTGATAGAAGCTGATGGTGCCGTGGACCTCGGCCCGAGACAGATTCAGCGCCTGAGCGATCATCGGCACGGCCTGGCGCGGGACATAGCCGAAGACGTCCAGCAACGCGTGCAGTAGCGGCATCAGGGCGCCCTCGCGGTCCGCGTGCGAGGCAATGATCGATGCCCCGCGCTCGGCGGTCCATGTCTCACGTGCGGACACGTGTATTCCTTTGTCTGCTGTTGGCCGTTCGCGGCATTTGGCCGCGAGAATGCGATGCTTTGATTACAAGATCAAGTATGCACCAGAGGACAACCGCCTTCGTTCAAAGGACGAAAGGCCTGCTCTGCCGGCGTTGTGCGTAGCAGCGTGTAATAATCCCACGGATACTTGCTTTGCTGGGGCGACTTGACCTGAAACAAATAGGTGGGGCTAAGGCGCCGTCCGTCTTCGCGGGTAATGCATTTGCCGAATAGCGAATCCTCGCTGGGTACCGATTTCATGCGGGCCACCACGGCGCGACCGTTCGCCGCCTGATCCACCCCCATCGCCGCCACGATCTTCAGATAGTGATTGATCGCCGAGTAATCGCCGGCCTGGATCATGCTGGGCATCCAGCCGCCCATCTGCGCACCAAAACGTTTTCCGAATGCGCGCGTGTCGTCGTTCATGTCCCAGTAGAAAGTTTCGGTCAGCACGAGCCCTTGCGCCGCCTGCAGCCCCACACCGTGCAGGTCGGGAATCATCATCAGCAGCGCGGCCATCTGTATGCCGTGCTGGCGCAGCCCGAACTCGGCCCCTTGTTTGATGCAGTCCGTCGTATTGGTTCCGGAATTGGCCAGCCCGAGCACCTTCGCTCCGCTCGCCTGGGCCTGCAGCAGGAACGAAGAGAAATCCGTCGTCTCCGGAAACGGCGTATAGACGGTGCCCAGCACCTTGCCGCCTGCACCCGTCACGAACCCGGCTGTATCCCGCGCCAGTGCCCGGCCGAAAGCGTAATCCGCGGCGATGAAGAACCAGGAGTTCCCGCCCGATTGCACCAGCGCGCCGCCGGTGGATTTACCCAGCGCCCAGGTGTCGTAGGTCCAGTGGATGTGATTCGGGGTGCAGGCCTTGCCCGTGAGGTCGGAGCTGGCCGCCCCCGTGATCAGCGCGGCCTTGTTCTTCTCCTTCACCAGATTAGCGATGGCCAGGGCAGCAGCCGAGTTGTTGACCTGAGAGATGACCGTGACGCCCTTGGTGTCGATCCAGTCGCGCGCGATGCTGGTCGCGACGTCCGGCTTGCTCTGGTAGTCGGCGGCGAGAATCTCGACCGTGATGTCCGGATGCGCCTTCATGAAGTCGCCGGCCGCGAGATGGCTGGCGACAACCGAACCCTTGCCGTTGCTCGCGGCGTTCGGTCCGTTCAGGTCCGTAAGAATACCGATCCGGATGGTCTGTTTGGTTTGGGCGCTGGTGCGGCGGAGTGGTGCAGCCGCAAGTGCGGCGGTTCCGGCGAGCGCGGCACGGCGGGTGAGGGTTGGGGTCATGCGGTTTTCCTCCCGGACTTGTCTTGGCGTGCATAACCTCTGGCCAGAAATGTGCAAAACCACCCGCGTCATAACCCGCCGTTCGCCTGCTTCAACCGGCTGCACAGGGTCGGACGTCGCTGATCACATTCGAGATGAGCTCTAAGCCAATTCATTGATACCCGGTTTAGGTTCCTTGCGGCCCCGGCGTCCAGAAAGCTTATGGCTGGCCGACAGCTCTGGCCCCATGTGTTGGCGCTGATGTTCGATCGCAAATACGTTGCTATAAAGCTGTGCTATCCACTGACGACCCTCCATGGTCAATTCAAGGTGGCGTATCGCGTCGACAATGTATGGCTCCACTTTACTCCAGAAGAAACCGGGATATCGCTCGGCCACGTCGGCGGGATTGGCATAACCGAGCTTCTCGTTCACCCCGGTCTCGGCAAACTCGTGAAATAGTGCATTGAGCTTCCGAGGGTACAGCGGGTCGGCCAGTTGCCCGATCAGGTCGGCAGCCCGAAGCAAGCCGGCCTCGGTGTTGGTTTCCATGTAATCTTCCTGATTAGGTACTGGAAAGCGGGTCAGTTCGATCGCTCGCGCAATCCTTTCACCGTCGATCAGGGGATGAGATCTAAACCGCTCAAGTACCACTATCTGTGACCGAAAGACATGGTAGGGGGCCAGGTACGCGTCGGAAGCGCCACGGGGTAGGAATACAGTGTTTCCTACGGCATCAATAACCTGTCGGTCGCCGTCGTCCCCGGGGCAAACTCCGCGCAGGTAACCAATATCGTGGGTAAGGGCCGCCAAGACGAAGTGCAGCCAGTCATCTGTCGTAACATTTTGAGTTAACCTAAGTCCTCGCAAGATATCCTGGGATACAAGTGTCACCAACGCGGTGTGCTGTGCGTCATGAAAGAGGGCATCGCTGGTAGCGATCCGTTCAATGACAAGCCGTGCTGCTTCATCGAGCAGCGCTGCAATCCGCTGATCGCCGCTACCAAAGCTGCGGAGAAAGGTTGCGGACAGCCTTCGGCCCAGTTCATCGGCGAGAAGCGTCGTCGCATTCAGCATGACCACTCCTTCTTTTGGGTCGGCCTCTGATCTTACTCAGTCTGGGACCGAACGGGAACGGCCGCCAGCTGCCCGAAGACAGAGATAATCATGCCAACGTTACCTGTTTGCTCGTGAGCATTTGCAAGCTACGATTGTGGGACGGGGAACGTCGCCAGCGCGCGCAAGGAGGCCGGGAAGCGCGGCCTCGATCCCAACAAGTGGTCGAGACCATTATCGCCGAGAGGGTAGGTGCCGAAACAACCACCTATGCACGCAACATCTACAAGTATCACGCCGCTCACAATTTGACCCTCGATGCACAGGCGGAGGGCGGAGAAGGCCGGTCAACAGGTGGCGCCGGTGAAGCACTGACTGCACAGCGAGATGGTGGGCGCGGGCCGCGCGCTGAGGCTTGACCTCGGAAACGGCGACCGCTACACGTGCAATTGCGAACAAGTCGCAATCGCAGGCGGCCCGCGCGCTGCGTGACGTTCGACGCTTTTGCCCGGAGAAGTCGATGCCGTTCCTCAGGTCAGGCCACCAGCCACGTCCGTTCCGCCATTTCTTGCCTGCAGCCTTCCTCGGACTCGCCACGCTTGCCGCCCCCCTGTCCGGACCGGCCGTTGCGGACGAAGCGCCGACCCTCACCCTCTACAGCGCGCAGCATCAGCAGATGGTCGATATGGTCACAGCGGCCTTCACCAGCCAGACCGGCATCAAGGTTCGGGTGCACCACGGCGACGCCCCAGAGATCGCCAGTCAGATCGTCCAGGAAGGCGCGTCCTCGCCGGCCGACGTGTTCTTTACCGAAAACTCGCCCGAACTGGCGCTGCTCGACGAAAAGGGGCTGCTCGCGAAGCTCGATCCTGCCACCCTCAGCAGGATTCCTGCTCGTTTCAGCGCCGCAAACGGCGATTGGATCGGCGTCCTCGCGCGGGAGAACGTGCTGGCCTTCAACCCGTCGATGATCCAGGAAAACCAGCTTCCCGCATCGCTGATGGACCTCGCGAAACCGGAATGGAAGGGAAAGGTGGCGATCGCGCCGGCCGATGCCGATTTTCTGCCCCTGGTCACCGCGGTGGTGCAACTGAAGGGCCGTGACGCCGCGCTAAGCTGGCTGAAGGGTCTGAAGGCCAACGCCCAGATCTTCGATGATGACGAAGGCGTCGTGGCCGCCGTAGACCGGGGTTCAGTCGCTACCGGTGTCATTAACAACTATTATTGGGCCCGGCTGCGCACCGAGGAGGGGCCCACGAAACTGCACAGCCAGATACACCATTTCGAACGAGGGGATGTCGGCGCGCTGATCAACGTCTCCGGCGCCGCAGTGCTCCGGTCCTCGAAGAACCAGGAGGCAGCGCAGCGCTTCGTGGCATTCCTTATCAGCCAGCCGACGCAGGCGATGCTGGCAAAAAGCGACGTCGATTTCGAATATCCGCTGGCGAAAGACGTCGCTCCCAACCCGCTGCTGAAACCGTTCGATCAGCTGCAACCACCTCCGGTCACCGTGACCCAGCTTGGCGATGACCAGGACGCGGCCAGGCTGCTGCGCGAGGCTGGCCTGATCTGATGGCAGCGGCAAGCGCCGTCATCGCTGGGCGAGTATCCGCGCGCAGGTGGCCGCCGTCCGGCCTGGTGTTCGCCTCATCAGTAGCCGCGCTGCTCGTGCTGTTGCCGATCTCGTGGACCACCTTTCAGGCGCTGACTATCGGGCCGGAAGACGCGATTGCCCTGTTGTTCCGCCCGCTGGTCGGCGAGCTGCTGCTGAACACGCTCACCCTGGTTGCTGGCGTAACCACCACCTCGGCGATCATCGGCACCGCCGCCGCCTGGTTCGTCGAGCGGACATCCCTGCCGGGCCGGCGGGCCTGGGCGGTGCTGGCGGCGGTGCCGCTGGCCATTCCCGCCTTCATCACCAGCTATGCCTGGGTCTCTCTCAGCCCCAGCCTGCAAGACTTCTTCGGCGCGCTCCTGGTCGTCACCTGCTCCTATTACCCGCTGGTATATCTTCCCGTCGCCGCGGCGCTGCGCGGGATGGACCCGGCGCTGGAGGAAACCGCGCGGTCCCTTGGTCAGGGCGCCTGGGGCTGTTTCGTGCGCGTCGTGCTGCCGCAGCTGCGTCCAGCCCTGTTCGGCGGCATGCTGCTGGTGGGGCTCAACACGCTGAGCGAGTTCGGCGCTTTCGCGCTGCTGCGGTTCCGCACCTTCACAACCGAACTTTATGCCGAGTACCGCACCGGCTTCAGTGGCCCTGAAGCATCGCTGGTCGCGATGGTCCTGATCCTGCTCTGCGTGGCGTTTCTCGCGGCCGAACTCAGCGGGCGGGGAAGCGCCCGCTACGCGCGCGTGGCACGCGGCACACGCCGGCAGGCAACTCCGCTGGAACTTGGCTGGTCCGGCATCCCCGTTTTCATCGGCTTCGCCGCACTGGCCATCGTGACGCTGGGTGTGCCGCTGGGGATGATCATCTACTGGCTGACACAACACGGTGCATCGGCAATCTCCCCGGTGGAGGTCACGCCGGCGCTGCTGATCGGTTCCACCTGGTCCTCCGTAGTCCTGGGCCTCGCCGGCGCGGCCGTCACGATGGCCCTCGCCGTGCCGCTCGGGTTCATGGCGACGCGCTACGAAGGAAAGCTGATCACGCTCCTGGAGCGCACCGCCTATCTAGCGCAGGGCGTGCCAGGGATCGTGGTGGCACTTGCTCTCGTCTCGCTGACCGTTCGGGCGGTTCGCCCGCTTTATCAGAGTGCGTTCCTGCTGGTGCTCGCCTACGCAATCCTCTTCCTGCCACTCGCGCTGGTCAGCGTACGCGCGGCCTTTGCGCAGGCGCAGCCGGCGCTGGAGGATGCAGGCCGGTCACTTGGGATGGGATGGATGGGCGTGGCAAGGCGCATTTTGCTGCCCTTGGCGGGACCCGGCCTCGGCGCCGCCGCCGCGATGGTCTTCGTTTCCGTTGTTACCGAACTCACAGCGACCTTGCTGCTCGCGCCCATCGGCACACGAACCCTCGCCATCCAGGTATGGGCGGATACATCGACCCTCGCCTTCGCGGCTGCAGCCCCATATGCGGCACTCATGGCGGTGATCTCGCTGGCTTCAACCTGGGTTCTGGCGCGGCGTTTCGGCCGGACCGGGTTTGGCCTGGTCGGTTGACGAGGCAGGAATGGCCGAACTGGACGTCCGGGGATTGAGCAAGAGCTTCGCGGGCCAGCCGGTGCTGCAGGATGTGACCCTGGCGGTTCCGGCAGGGCGTCTCGTCGCAATCCTCGGCCCTTCGGGCAGTGGCAAGACCACCCTGCTCCGCCTGATCTGTGGATTCGAGCGCGCTGATAGCGGGAGTGTCACGATCGGGGGGCGCCAGGTCTGCGGACCTGGCCGGCATGTGCCGCCGGAACGGCGGCACATCGGCTATGTCGCCCAGGAAGGGGCGCTGTTCCCGCATCTCTCGGTCGCCGAAAACATCACATTCGGCTTGCCGCGCCGCGAACGCCGGCAGGGCCATCGCGTGGCGGAACTTCTGGACCTGGTCGGACTGCCGCCCGCCTATGCCAGCCGATCGCCCGAGACGCTCTCGGGCGGCGAACAGCAGCGTGTGGCGGTGGCGCGTGCCCTCGCACCCGAGCCGTCGCTGGTCCTGCTGGATGAGCCGTTCTCTGCCCTCGATGCGGCCTTGCGCGTCGATACCCGACATGCCGTCGCAGCCGCGTTCGCCGCTACTGGCGCCACCGCGCTGCTGGTCACTCACGACCAGATGGAAGCGCTGTCGATGGGCCATGAAGTCGCCGTGCTGCGGCAGGGAGCGCTGGTCCAGGTTGCGACGCCGGACCGGCTCTACCGGTATCCGATGGATGCGGAACTGGCGCAGTTCGTCGGCGAAGCCGGTACTGTTGCCAGGAATGGTGAAAGGCGGCGAAGCGCATTGCGTTCTCGGCCGGCTACCTCTCGCTCTGCCGCTTGCCGACGGACCGGCCCAGGTCATGCTCCGGCCGGAACAAATCAGGCTCTCGGCTGCCGGTACGAGATCCGGGCCAAAGGGCCGGGTCTGCGAAGTCGCTTTTTTCGGCCCCGAGGCAAGCGTTCAGCTGGTCCTGTGCGACGTCCCTGGACCGGTTGTCCTGTCAGCACGCGTCCCGGGGCATATAAGTCCCCAAAGCGGCGAGATCCTTGGCATTACCATCGAGGGCCTGGTGATGGCTTATGCCGATGCGGGAACGCCCACTTGCTCGGCGACACATGGGCCAGATGCGCGGAGAGCGGCGAATGCCATGGCGGATGGATAAGTTTTATTGGTAACGACTTGATCGGGACGTGACCTAAGCAGCCCTAAAGGCGATTTGCCAATCGTCAGCCATAAGGTTCGGCGGTGCGGAGGAGAGAATATACCCCTGAGGACCTTGCGGTGAGACGTACGCGGGAAGGAAGCCGTTCGGATTGGGCGCGAGCCGAAGCAACGAGCCTAAATCCGGCGGTTCGGTGACTTCGTCTGACGGCCGAATCGGCGGATTTGGGTTGACTCTTCCAACGCACTCGGCGCTTAGGATGGCGCGCGGGGCTGGTGGGGCGGCCGCGCGCGAAACCAAGAACTCGATACGAGCGGGCCTGCCTGTCCAGAACGGTCAATCCGAAGGCCCGTTGGTATCAGTGGATCAGCCCAAGGCCGATTTGCACATCGGATTGACTGGGACGTGCTGGATTTATTCAAGCAGCGCGGGGAACCTATAGCTGCCAATGATCGGCAAGCTTTGCAACAAGCGTCTCCTGCCGGGTCATGATCACACTGGGCGTCCATGTGTGATGCTGCAGTACCTGTGTCGTGAGAGGGAATGGGCAAACACCTCCCACCATGAAATAGATGTCCTTCTTTCGTGAAAAGTCGTAATTGGAAGCGGCGCTGTTCTTTTTGCGCGTGAGAAGGGCGAGATTCCCAAGGCGGTGGACTAACGCTTCTCTCTGCTCCTTGTCTGGAAACCATTGGAGCCAATCGCTGCCTTCCACCGGACTTTGCGGTAAGACGTGCTCTACCGTGATGACAGGATAATCGAAAATTGCTCCGGGTTCGGATACCAGAGAGTTGAGGCGCAGAAGGATTGTTGTTCGTGTCCGCGCGGACAGCTCCTCGTAGATTGCACCGTCCAGGACACGGCGCGTCTCCTCTCGCTCATCGGGAGTCAGCTGGAGCGGAGATCCGGGAGCGGAAAGATCTGCCGTCTCTTCAATGGCTTAGAGTCAGACGAGAGAACCGCTCGATCCGCTCATTCGCCCATATTCGTCTGATGAGCATCGAGTAGGCGAGGCGTTCCATGTCGCGGACAAACGCCTTCATGCCACTCGGTCGGTTTCTATGGCGAACTACAAATGCAAGGGTGGGTGGTATCCAGTCGGTGAATTCAAGGCGGCCAAGCCAGCGGAGTCGTTCGTTGACCTCTTCGGCTGCAGTTTGGCTTGAGTATTCGGCGGCAATCAGTTCGCCGTAAACCGCTGCCATCGGCAGGATGTCATTGTCGACCAATTCAGTAGGTTTGTACTGCTTGCTGACATGCTCCCGAAACTCGTGTAGAAGCGTGCCTTGGGATTTCGCCTTGCGATAAATCGTCCGAATATGTCCAAAGAGATCATTGAATTCCTCGCGACCAAGATCATCTTCTGCCTGCTCCCACTTATCAGTGTAAGTATCGTGCAGCCTATCGACCATGCTCCCGATGATGTCGGCCTTTAATATGTCCGTGGCGGAAAGATTTAGCCCACGACTGTTGAGAACAGAAAAAATACGAAAAGCCAATTCTTGATCCGGCGTGGCTACGGCGACAAGAAAGCAGCGCGTTGCTATAAATTGAGCCAGCCGGAGGCGTTCGTCTTCCGACAGTTCTGTAATTTTGTTCTGGAATAGGATCGCGTTGTCGCGGAGGCGTGCCTGCGCATCTGACAAAGCGTGATCCAGTTCGATTAGTTTGGCAAATCCATCCTCTCTCTGAACATATGTTCGGAAGAATTCCTGGTCTCTCGGGCGTAGTGACAGTCGGAAATGATCTTCAGTTGTGAGTATTTTTCCACCCTTCTCGTATATTAACGAAGTTAGCTCGGCCGCCTGTTGAGGCAAGTTTGCACGAAGAGCTGAAAGCAGCAGCGTAAGGGTTGTAAGCCTCTGTTGCCCGTCGATGACCTCCGCCCTTGCCGTGAGGCGTTTTATAAGCACAATGCTGCCCAAAAAGTAAGGCGGCATATCGGCTACGTCGCCGTTGTGGTCGCCGATAAAGGTGGTGAGATCGTTGATGAGGTCGCCTGCGTGTTCTTTCGTCCAGGCATAGGGACGCTGGTATCCCGGAATGGAAAAGATGTAGTCTGGGCCGAAAATCTTACGAATGGGCAGCTCGTGCGCAACCAAGCTTGTGGACATTCAGGGCACCCCCTCATCGGATCGGCATGAGCGCCCCTATGTTCGCGTTTGCGCATGGTGGCCAGCGGGTGATCACGAGTGGCTACTTCGCCCCAGTTAGGCGATCACCTGCCAGACTCTCACGGTAGAGTATTTCATGGATTCGCGCCAGTATTTTTCTTTAACCAAATCGCACCGAATTCGATATTCCAAATCCATCGGACATCTACCAAAAATCAAAACCCCACCGCCACAAACCGCGAATTCCCCCGCCGCAGCTCCCGGTACCGCGCCAGCGCCAATAACGGAAAAAGCAACCGGTATCCGTGGTAACGAAGATAAAACACCCGCGGGAAACCAACCGCCGTATACGGCAGCTCCGTCCACTCCCCATCCCCAAGCTGTGTCGCCGTCAGATACGCAATGCCCCGCGCCACCGAAGGATGATCCACCGCCCCCGCTGCCATCAGCCCCAACAGCGCCCAGGCCGTCTGACTCGCCGTGCTCTCCTTGTAATGCCCATGCGGCGCCGAGCCATACCACTCCTCGTCCTCCCCCCAGCCGCCATCATCACGCTGCACCGACACGAGCCACTCCACCGCGCGCACCACCGCCGGATCATCCGATCCCACACCGGCGGCATTCAGCCCGCACAGTACCGACCACGTCCCGTAAATATAATTCGTGCCCCACCGCCCGAACCAGCTTCCATCTTCCTCCTGATCGCGCCGCAAAAACGCCAGCGCTCGCCGCATCACCGGATCATCCACACTCATCCCGATCTGCGCCAGGAAAGAGACGCACCGCGCCGTCACGTCCGCCGTCGGAGGATCGAGCAGCGCACCATGATCCGCGAACGGAATGTGATTCAGATGCAGGTGGGTATTCTCCGGCTCGAAGGCGCCCCAGCCGCCATCGAACCTTCCGCCGCCTTTCGACTGCATGCCCACGATCCACTCGCGCGCCCGCGCGATGGATTCCGCATAGGCGGGATCGCCGTTCCGATGCAGCAGCATCCCCACCACCGCCGTGTCGTCCACATCCGGGTAATAGTCGTTCCAATACTGAAAAGCCCAGCCGCCCGGCCGCAGATCGCGCCGCCGCACCGCCCAGTCCCCCGGCACGGACAACACCTGCCGCCCCAGCAGCCATCGGCACGCCTCAATCACCGAGGAATCGTCCCGCCCGCTCGCCTCCGCCACGGCGTGCGCCGCCAGCCCCGTATCCCAGATCGGCGAGAGGCACGGCTGGCAGTACGCCCGCCCCTCCTCCACGACCAACAGCTTGCGAACCGCGCCCCACGCGACCGAGGCCGGCTCCTCCTCCAGCGAATACCCCAGCGTGTCGAACATCATCACGCTGTTGGCGATCGCCGGGTAAATCCCGCCCAAGCCGTCCTCGCCGTTAAGCCGCTCGGTTACGAATGAAACGCACTTGCTGATCGCACTCTGCCGCGACCGCTTCGGAAACCAGGGCTGCGCCACCCGCAGCGCGCTGTCCAGCCCCTTGAAGAACCGCCCCCAGGCCGACTTGTACGGCCCCCTGATGTAATCCCGCACTTCGAACGGGTCGGTCCGGAACAGCTCCCGCACACTCACCCCGCGCGGGTTCCGCGCCCGAGGCCGCAGCGCCATGAGCACCAGCAGCGGCACGATCACCGTCCGCGACCAGTACGACACTTTGCTCAGATGAAACGGAAACCATAGCGGCAGATGCATGATCTCCAGCGGCATCACCGGCACCGCCCGCCACGGCACCTGCGCGAAGAGCGCCAGTTGCGCGCGAGTGAAAACATTCGTCCGCTCCGCGCCCCCCGCGGCAAGGATTGCCTCCCGCGCGCGGACCATATGCGGCGCATCCGCCGGATCCCCGATGCAGCGCAGTGCGAAATACGCCTTCACACTGCACGACAGATTCAACCGCCCATCATGAAACAGCGGCCAGCCGCCATGCTCGCCTTGCGCCGCGCGCAGATAGACGCGGATCTTCTGTTCCAGCGCCTCATCGATCCGATCGAGGAAATGCTCTATTAGCACATACTCCGCCGGGATCGTCGCATCCGCCTCCAGTTCGAATACCCAGTGCCCGTCCGCGTGCTGACGCCGCAGCAGCGCATCGCGCGCGCGCTCCACGGCACCGGCAAGCGCATCATCGTCAAAAACAGGCGCGGTTATCGTGTCAGGCATTCGCTCAAAATCATCTCGGCAGCGCGGCGGCCAGACCGGATGGCACCTTCGATCGTCGCGGGCAACCCGGTCGCCGTCCAATCCCCCGCCAGCGCCAGGTTCACAATCGCGGTCCTCGGCCCTGGCCGCCGCCGCTCCTGCGCCGCCGTTGCCGCGAAAGTCGCCCGCCTCTCCTTCACCACCCGGCAGGCCGGCATCTCGCCCGCCAGGCCCAGCACCGCCCGCACATCCAGCCAGACCGCCCGGGCAATCGCCTCCGCCGCCTGATCCACCATCCGGTTCGCCGCGCTGATCGTGACTGACACGTGCCCGGGCTTCACAAAAACCCACTCCGCCGTCCCGCCGATCAGCCCGTAAAAGCCGGCCGGCCCCGGGTCGGCGTCCACGCGGAAATGGATATTGAGGATGGCCTGAAATTCGTCCGGCGCCACCAGACCCGGAACCAGATCGGAGGCGACCCAGGGCGGCACCGCGAGAACGACCGCTCTCACCGGCACCATCCCATTCGCCGCCGCCAACCCCGTCACCCGCCCCGCCGCGATCTCCAGCCCGCTGATCCGGTGCCCGAACCGCAGCTCCACGCCCCGGGCGCGCAGCGTCCCCACGGCAGGATCGACAAACGCCGCCGCCAGCGACTCGCGCGGAAACCGAGGCACGCACGCCGCCCCTCCCCGCATCAGCGTCTCCCGCACCACCGCCCCCAGCAGACGCCCCAGCCCCTGCTCCGGAGGCGTATTCAGCGCGGCTATCGCCAGAGGCTCCAGCAGCCGCTCGAACAGGAGCGACCGCGGCAAAAGCTCCGCCACGCTCCGGTCATCCCGCACCCGTCCCAGCGCCGCCAGAGGCAGGTAGTCCCAAACCCTCGTTCCGGGCACCCGCCGCGAGGGCAAGAGAATCCACCACGGCAGCCGCCCCGCGTTGATCCGCAACGCCCACCCCCGCCCGCTCCCCACATCGACGAACGGAGGTACCGCCTGCGCCGGTCCCCCCAGCGCATCGCCCGCGCCGGTCTCCCGCAAATACGCCATCGCCGCGCCGTTGCCGGACAGCAGCAGATGATTGCCATTGTCGATTGTCAGCCCCAGCTCGCGGTCGAAATACGACCGGCAGCGTCCCCCGGCCGAGGGCGCCGCCTCATGCACCGTGACCGCCCGGCCCGCCGCGCTCAGCGATAACGCCGCCGCCACGCCCGCCAGCCCGGCCCCGACGACATGCACGCGGCCCGCTTCAGCCGGGTTCGTCGCGGCCAAGCTGTCGCCTCCCCCGCGCCAGCTCGGTGACGATCCCGTGCAAAGTCCGCAGCTCCTGCTGCGTCACTTCGCCGCGCGCGAAAAAATGCCGGAGATTCCGCACTATACCGGGCCGCTTCGGCAGGTTCCGCAGGAACCCGCAAGCATCCAGTTCATCCGTCAGATGCGTCAGAAAATTCTCCAGCTCCCCTTTCGTCGCCACCTCGGTTTCGTTCGTCATCATCTCGCGCGGAGCCGTCCCCTCGTCCGCCATCCACCATTCATAGGCCATCACCATCACTGCCTGTGCCAGGTTCAGCGACATGAAACCCGGATTCAGCGGATACCGGATCAGCGCCTCCGACTGCGCCATGTCGTCGTTGTCCAGCCCGGCGCGCTCCGGGCCGAACAGAATCCCCGCCCGGAGCCCCCGCCCGCAGACCTCCCGCAGCTCCCAGGCCGCGCCGCGCGCCGTCAGCACCGGCTTGATGATATGCCGCGGACGCGGACACGTCGCGAACACGTGGTGCAGGTCGGCGACCGCATCCGCCACCGTGTCATGCAGGCTGGCAGCTTCCAGAACAGGCTGCGCCCCGGAGGCATTCCGCCACGCCTTGTGCTGCGGCCATCCGTCGCGCGGCGCCACAAGGCGCAGATGAAACAACCCGCCATTCGCCATGGCCCGCGCGCAGGCGCCGATATTGTCCGCGAGCTGCGGCCGGACCAGCACCACCACCGGCGAGTTGCCGATCGGCGCCAGATTGGCCCCATGCTCCCGTCCCGTCATGAGGCCCGGCGCCAGGTCGTCCCCGACGGCGTGTCCTCCAGCAATACCCCTTGCTCTTTCAGCCGCTCCCGGATCGCATCCGCCCTGGCGAAATCCCGTGCCTTCCGCGCCGACAGGCGCTCCGAGATGGCCGCCTCAATCTCCGCCGCATCCTCGCCCCCGCGGAACCACCCCGCCGGATCCTGCTGCACCAGCCCCAGAACCCGCCCCGCCGCCCGCAGTCCCCGCGCCGCACCCGCATCCCCCGCCAGCGCGGCATCTGCCAGCTCGTGCATGCGGGCAATCGCCAGCGGCGTATTCAGGTCGTCGCACAACGCCCCCAGCACCGGTGCTGGAATTTCGCCCTCGCCCTCCGCGCCGGGCGCACGCTCCAGTGCCCGGTAAAACCGGTCGAGCTGCCGTCGCGCCTCCGCCAGCGCCTTGTCGGTGAAGTCCAGCTCCCCGCGGTAATGCGTGCCCAGCAGCAACAGCCGGATCGCCTCGCCCGGCGCCTTCGCCAGTACTTCCCGCACCGTGAAGAAGTTGCCGAGCGATTTCGACATCTTCTCCCCGTTCACCAGCAGCATCGCGTTGTGCATCCAGTACCGGGCGAAATCACTGCCCGGAAATGCGCACACGCTCTGCGCCAGCTCGTTCTCATGATGCGGAAAGATCAGGTCGGTGCCGCCACCATGGATGTCGAACGTCTCGCCCAGATAGCGCCATGACATGGCGGAGCATTCGATGTGCCAGCCAGGGCGGCCGCGGCCCCAGGGGCTATCCCAACCGGGAAGATCCGGGGTGGAGGGCTTCCACAGCACGAAATCGCCCGGATCGCGCTTATACGGCGCCACATCGATCCGCGCTCCCGCCAGCAACTCGTCCGGGCTCCGCCCCGAAAGCCGACCATATTCGGCGAAACTGTGCACCGAAAACAGCACGTGGCCTTCCGCTTCGTAAGCGTGCCCCGAGGTGATCAGCCGCTCGATCAGGGCGATCATCTCCGGGATGTGGTTGGTCGCCCGCGGTTCCTGGTCCGGTGGGAGCGCACCGAGCGCGGCCATGTCGGCATGGAAATCCGCCAGCGTCCGAGCCGTGATCGCCTCGATGGACTCCCCCGTTTCCGCGGCGCGCGCGTTGATCTTGTCCTCGACGTCGGTGACGTTGCGGACGTAGGTCACGCGGGGGAAAAGCCTCCGCAGCAGCCGCGCCAGCACGTCAAAAACCACGACCGGCCGCGCGTTGCCGATATGCGCCAGGTCATAGACGGTCGGGCCACAGACATAGATGCGCACATGCGACGGGTCGGCCGGGGCGAATCTCTCGCGCCGGCGGCTCATGCTGTTGTGCACATAAAGCTCGGGCATGGCGTTCTTCTTGGCCAAGACCCGGCGCGAATCAACAGCTACCGCGTCAAGGACGCGGTAGCACCGCCATGGGCGCGGCGCTCGGCCGGGCCAAGACCTCGAAAATCCGGAACTTCTCCACCACCGCGTTGCCGCTCATGCGCTCGGCCTCGCCTACCGGCTTCAATGCCGCCCACGGCGCCATGGCGATATCCGGCCCGCGGCGCTCGCTGCGGATCAGCAACCCGGTCTGTCCGGTCAGCTCGGGGCGCTTCAAGGTGAAAAAGGCCCAGCGCGGCTCCACGCCGATCACCGGCAGCGGGCCAGGCAGCTCCCGCGCCAGTTTCGCCGCGGGGCCATAGTCGTCCGCGGCGATGAAGCGGGCGCCGGTCTGCCGCGCCAGCGCATCAACCTGCCCCGCCAGGCCCCGCCACCCGGCTAGCTGCAAGGCGGTCGGATCAACCCGGGAGGCAGCGGAATCACCCCGGTGGCAGCCTGCACATAGACCACACCAGTGATCGCAAGCCCCAGCGCCACCGCCGGCCGTCGCAGGCGCTGCCAGAACCGCGCGTCCAACCCGCATGCCGCCACCACCGCGGCCGGGTAGATGATGGCGGGCCAGTTCGCCTGCACGCGGTCACCAAGCGCATGCTCCACGAACACCAGTATCGGCGGAACCGTCAGCGCCGCCAGCAACATCCACGCCGGGTCGCGCCGGCGCCACGCCAGCCGGACCGCCAGCACCACGCCGCCCACGCACAGCAGGAACACCAGCGGCGTCGCAAGCCCGATCTGACCGACGATCAGTTCCCCCAGAAACCGTCCCGCCCGGCCCCAGGCGAAATCGCCGATCCGCCCGCCCTGCTTCTCGAAGCTCGCCCAATGATGGGCCTGATTCCACGCCACCATCGGCGCGAAAACCGCCGCTCCCCACAGCACACCCCACCACGCCGCCGGCCGCAGCAGCACCCGCCACAGTCTTGGCGTCAGCAGAATCCACAGTCCAAGCCCAAGCACCAGGAAGGTCGCCGTGTATTTGCTGTTCACCGCCAGGCCCGCGAACACCCCCGCCGCCAGCAGCCGCCAATCATTCCTGTCCCGCACGAACATCGCCGCGGACCAGAGCGCGCAAACCCAGAAGAACAGCAGCGGCGTGTCCGGAGTTATGATCACCGCGCCCGCGCCGAACAGCAGCATCGCGTTCAGCAGCACGGCCGCCGTGATCCCGGCGCCGCGGCGCGGCAGCAGCGCCTCCCCCGCCTGATACAGCAGAAGCGACCCGAGGGCGGCCGAGATCGGCCCCAGCAGCCGCACACCCAACGCCCCCTGCCCGGCGATCAGCGTCCCCGCCCGTATCCACCAGGCCACCATCGGCGGGCCATCCAGATAGCCGGCCTGCAGGTCGCGCGACCACACCCAGTAATACGCCTCGTCCGGGGACAGCGGCGCAAGAGCGGCAACCATCAGCCGGACCGCCGTGAGCACCGCCAGGGCGGCCAGCGCCAGCTTCAGCGGGCGCGCCACACCAGCGTCGCGGAAACAGCGTAGTTCCACACCAGCCCGACCACCGCGCCCGTCGCGCCCGCCAGAGGCCACCCGGTATGATCCGAATAGAGCGCCCGAGCGATGCCGATATTCGCCCCCGCGCCAAGCCCGCACACCGCCATGAACACCAGCAACCCGCGCCACAGCGCCGGCCCGCGAAGACGCTGGTCGCGATAGGTGATCAGGTTGTTCAGTTCGAAATTGAACCCCATCGCGACCACCGTGGCTACCGCCTGCGCTTCGCCGAACGAAAGCCGCAGCGCCTTCAGCACCGTCGTAAGCACGGCCAGATGCACCACAAGCCCCAACGCGCCGATCGCCGCGAACGCGATGAAGCGCAGCGGCACCAGCCCGCGCAGCAACTTGTCCAGCAACAGCCCACCGAACTGCGCCAGTACCAGCACATCGAGCTTGCTGCTCCCCGCCTGCCGCTCGCGGAACCTGCTCGGCACCTCCGTCACCCGCAGCCCTGCCGGCGCAGACATTAGTAGGTCGAGGAGGACCTTGAATCCCTGGCCGGTGAGAGACGGGGCCGCGCGCTCGAACAACGGCTGCGGCAGCATGAAAAACCCGCTCATCGGGTCCGTCACCTGCACCGGCAGCACCCGTTGTGCCAGCCGGATTCCTCCACCGGACAGGACGTGCCGCCACAACGAGGGAAGCCCGCTCGCGTCTCCGCCCTCGATATGCCGGCTGGCGATCACAAGATCACACCCGCCCTGCCGCAGCAGCGACAGCATCAGCGGCAGCCGCGTCTCGTCATGCTGCATGTCCCCGTCGATTACCGCGACATACGGCGCTGACGACGCCAGAGCGCCCTCGATCACCGCGCTCGCCAGCCCCCGCCGTCCGATGCGCCGTATGCAGCGCACGCGCGGGTCGCAGGAGGCGATCCGCCGCACCTCGGCCGCCGTGCCATCCGGGCTGTCGTCATCGACGAAAATCGCTTCCCACCCGATCCCGTCCAGCGCCTGCTCGAGCTTTGCCAGTAGCGGCGCCACGTTCGGCGCTTCATTGTAGCACGGCACGATCACGGTCAGCTCCGGCGCAGCCAGCTGGGCCGGCGGCGCGTGGCGCTCGGCGAGCACACTCATGCCGCCCCGTTGGGCCGGACGGCGTCAGCCGTCAAGTTGCTCTGGCACAGCTGCGTCGCTCGATCACCTGGCGAGGTTTCGACCTGAAGTTCGGCCGATATGTAATGCGTAACGCATTATGATCCCGTCCTTTGCACAAGCACGGCCGGAGGTTAACACGGCTTCAACGGAACCCGGAGAAATCAAAAACGCCCTCGAAAAGCTAGGCGCGGCCACCCAACCGATGAGCCTCGATCAGCTCGTCCCGCGGAACGTGCAGACCCGATACGCGGCGGTGCGGCGTAAATCCCGCTGAAGCCTGTGGCCGCGGCTCGTGGCGGCATGGCGCGAGGATGAGATCAAGCTTATATTCCACGAATGGGCCTGCCCGCTGAAGACATTACCGACCCGGAACTTAACGAAAGACCTGAGTACCTGAGCGCCTGGGAGCAGGCAATTAGGACCGAGCTCGAACGCCAGGCCCCCGAGTTTTCCACGAGACTTGCGCCGGTGCTCGCTGCCAAATACCTCATTTGGAAAATGGGGGCGGACCGCGGGGAGCCCCTCACCAAAGAGGGGCTCGAAATCCGTCATACCTTGGAGCGCATCGAGGAACAGTTGCCCTCTCTCGAAGAGAGGACCCAAAAGCTGATGGATCATTACGGCCTTTAGTCACCTGTGGCATCCAATCCTCTGGAATGGCTGCTGAGGGTCGCCAGAGCCGCTGACCGTTTGCTGGGTGTCGAGGCGAAGCATATCGCTCTCATCGAAGCCCAGGCCAAGGAAATCCAAGCGCTGAAAGATCGGATCACTAAGCTGGAGGCCCGAGAAGAAATCTTGATCGCGGAAGCCAAGGGGGCCGCCGCCGCAGCTGCATCAGCAGTTGTTGCGGAACTAGCGCGCCAGATTGGCGCATTGCAGGAACGTGCGCGCCCCCGCCTGCCTCCCGGCCCTGAGCCAAACAAGGATCCCGACGAAAACTGGAAACCTGGTTAATCGCGCCCGTTCGTGCGGAGCCCCTCTTCTGCCCGACCTCTCCCGCTATAGCGGCACGCCTGCCAGCATCCGGCTGGTGCGGATCGTCTGCAGCGTCTGCACGCGGCTGACCGTCGGCAATCCGGTCAGGTGCTGTGTCAACTGGTTCTCGTGTGCCGTATCGCGCGCGACCAGTTTCAACAGAAAATCGCCGCCGCCGCGGATCATGTGGCACTCCCGAACCTCGGGCCAGCCACCCACGAGCGTTTCGAAATCCGACAGCACGCTCTCCTTCTGGCTGTCCAGCCCGACGACGGCAAAAAACGTGATCTCCCAGCCGAGCTTCTGCGGATCTGAATCCGCATGATAGCCGCGGATCACCCCCGCCTCCTCCAGCCGCCGCACCCGCCGCAAACAGGGCGGCGCGGATATCCCGGCCCGGCGGGCCAGCTCTACGTTCGTGATCCGCCCGCCGGCCTGCAGTTCCGCCAGAATGCGGCGGTCGATTGCGTCCAGCACAGGCATGGCGGCATCGGCAGCTTCTCTCATGTAACCGGCTATACTAGGAAATGCGCAATATTATTACGGACCCCTGCCGCCGCAAGCCCGAATAATGCCCGTCAACCGAAACCCGGCTGCGATTAGCCTCCCGTTAAGCAAATCCCGGCATTCTTGGACCGAGGGGGTCCGCAGGGGGATTTCGTGCCGGCGAAGGGTAAGCGGCGCAGCAACGCACCGTCCATTACCATTGTGAAGCGGGAGGACGCGGCCGAACAGGCCGCCCACGGGGGCGCCTGGAAAGTCGCCTATGCTGACTTCATCACCGCCCTGATGGCCTTCTTCCTTCTCATGTGGCTGATGAACGCCACCACCGAGGACCAGCGCAAGGGCCTCGCCGACTATTTCAGCCCCACCAATCTCATGAGCCACAATTCCTCCGGCACCGGTCAGCCCTTCGGCGGCCATACCGCCTTCGACAGCGGCGCCCTGCTCTCCGATCGCGGCTCGATACAGATCACCCAGGGCCGCCGGCCCGTCCTCACCGACACCGACGAAAGCGACGTCGAAACCCTCGCCCGGCCCCGGTTGTCCCGCGACCCCCCAGAGGAACAATCCGCGGAACAACCAGAGAAACAACCAGAGAAACAACCAGAGAAACAACAGGACAGGCAGCCAAACGGGCAGCCGGACAGGCCGCAACAGGACCCCATGCAGGCCCAGCCCCAGTCCCCGACGCAACCCGAACCAGCCAAGGCCGAACTGCTGCAAAAGGAAGCCGCGCAGCAGCAGGAAAAGGAAGCCCTTGAGCAGGCCGCCCAGGAAATCGCCAAGGCAATCGTCGGAGACAAGGCCCTGGGCGACCTCTCGCAGCACCTCGCCGTCGATATCACCCCCCAGGGCCTGCGCGTGCAGATCCTCGACTCGCCCGGAGAGGCCATGTTCGCGCTCGGCTCGGCGCAACCCAACGATCTCGCCCGCACGTTGCTCGGCAAGGTCGCCCCGATCCTCGAGAAACTGCCGGAGCAGATCGCCATCGATGGCCACACCGACGCCGCCCCCTATCCGGGCGTCACCATGACCAACTGGGAGCTCTCCACCAACCGGGCCAACGCCGCCCGCCGGATGCTCCTCGAGGCCGGCCTGCCCGAGCAGCGCATAAAAGAGGTCACCGGCCACGCCGACCACGACCTCCTGCTCCCCGCCGACCCGCTCGCTGCCGCCAACCGTCGCATCGCCATCACCGTGCTGCGCGGCACCGGCCCGGCGCCCGCCGCTTCTGCCCCCCCCGCTTCTGCCCCCGCCAATCCGGCGCCTCCCAACCCGACCCCGACCCAATGAGCACGACCCCATGCTGACCCTCGGCGGGTTCGTCTTCCTGCTCGTCTGCGTGTTCGGCAGCTACGCCATCGAGGGCGGCAGCATCGGCGTTCTTGCCGAAGCCCTGCCCTTCGAAATGATGACGATCGGCGGCGCCGCGGTGGGCGCCTTCGTCATGGCCAATGGGATGCACGACGTGCGGCGCACCATCGGCGGCGCCATGCACGCCTTCCGTGGCAGCTCTTACGAGCAGCAGGACTACACCGAACTGCTCAGCCTGCTGTTTGCCCTGGTGCGCCTGGCCTCGACGAAGGGCGCCATGGCGCTCGAACCACACATCGAAAAGCCCGAGGACAGCCCCCTGTTTCAGCGTTTCCCGCGCATCCTGTCGAACGAAACCGTCCGCGGCATGATCTGCGACTACCTGCGGATCGTCGGCATGAACGCCGACGATCCGCATCAGATCGAAGACGTCATGGCGCGCGAACTCAAAAAACGCCTCACCGAGGACCTCCACCCTGCCCATGCGCTCCAGACCATGGCGGATGGCCTGCCGGCGCTCGGGATCGTCGCCGCGGTGCTGGGCGTGATCAAGACGATGTCGCACATCGACCAGCCGCCGGCCGTGCTGGGTGCGATGATCGGCGGGGCCCTATGCGGCACGTTCCTCGGGGTGCTGCTGGCGTATGGGCTGGTTGGGCCGATTTCCTGCCGCATGCGCTCAGTGGTCGAGGAGGACGCCAAATACTACGAGGTGATCCGCGCCGTCCTGGTCACCCACCTGCACGGCAACGCCCCCCAGGTCAGCGTCGAGTTCGGGGCGCAAGATGGTCCCGACCCACCACATGCCCACCTTCCAGGAGCTCGAGGAAAAGTTGCAGGACGTTAAATGAAGCCGTGGCACATCCGCCGGTTCTTCTGGCTCCGCCGCTTGAGGCAAGTGAACCAGATACGCCGGCTTCCTGGAGAAACCCGCTCAGTGAGCGCCAGTTGTGCGGCAGGCCGAAATAGCCGTAATGGCCACTCGGCTAGCGGCGCGTGCACCAGCCGCCGGGCTTCTTGGCGCAGCGCTGTCAGTCATCCGGCCTTCGACCCCGGCGAAGCGACGTCATCTCGCTCAAGAATGGCGCACGGGCTGGCTTCGTGAACGGGAACGCACTCGGCCTTCGCGATCTTCCACATTTCGAGGCTCAATCCCGCACCCCGCATGACCCCGATCTACCCGTCGGACCCCGCGTTACCGCGACGCCGTAACATTCGGTCCCGGCCAGCCCGCTACGGCTTTGGCCGGATGAGACTTTCACTCATAGGCATCCATCAGCTTTGCGCGACGTACTCCGCGGACGTGGTGGAAACTCGGACAGCGTAAGACGTCAGCGCGAGGTGGCGAGCGCGTACGCCGCTCGCGCATTATCGCGGAACAGCATCCGGCGCTGCGTCTCGGTCAGCGGCACCTTGATCGCCGTCTCCGGATCGTCGAAATCCCAGTGCGGATAGTCGGTGGCGAATAGCAGCCGATCCCAGCCGATCCAGTCGAGCACCTTCAGCAAATCCTGCGGCCGTTCCGGTTCGTCCATCGGCTGGGTGGTGAACCATATCTGGTTTTTGATGTAGCTCGAAGGGGGGCGATCCAGATGCGGCACCTCGTCGCGCATGCGTTTCCAGTGCTGGTCCAGCCGCCAACAAAGCGGGGCGACCCACGCCACCCCGCACTCTACCATCACCACCCGCAAGCTTGGGTTGCGTGCCAGCACGCCCTCGCAGACGAGGGACGTGACCAGTGCCTGCTGGCTGATTGCCACCTCGTGGTGTTCCTCGACGTAGTAGGAAGCCCAGCCAGTCGGCGTGACCGCGTGGCCATTGTGGCCGGAGGTGTGCAGCCCGACTGGCAGCCCGTGCGCGGCGGCGGCTTCATAGATCGGCCAGTAACGGCGCCGGCCCAGCGGCTCGATCGTGTGCGTCGTCATCGAGACCTGGGCGAAATCCGTGTTGCCGGCCCAATGCTCGATTTCCGCCACCGCGGCCGGCGCGTCCTCACCCGGTACCACGATGGCCGCTTTCAGCCGCCGGTCCTGCTGCGTCCACTCGGCGTACTGCCATTCATTGATCGCCCGACACAGAGCGGCGCCGAACTCCTGATTGCGCTGGTCCATGCCGCTCGGCGAAAGCAGGTGAAGCATGCCGGTCTCGATGCCATAGCGGTCCAGCAATTGCTGCTGCATGAATTTCAGGTGGGAGCCAGGCGGTCCACCGTCCGGCGGCCAGGTGTCATGGCGCGACAGCGCCGGCGCCGACTTGAAATAGGGCGACGACTTGGTGAACGGCACCGGGCGCTGGGACCCGTAGCGGTCGAGGTGATCTTGCCAGCGCTTCGCCAGATAGGGGTGCAGGTCCTTCGGCGAGCGCATCGCGTGGTGCACGTCGCAATCGATCAGGCCCAGGCGCGCCGTGGGCGCGGAGGGGCGGTCCAGCAGGCTCTGGCTCATGCCGCGGTCTCCTTCAGTCTCGGATAGGTGGCGAGCGGATTGTCCACCAGCAAGCGCTGCACCAGCGATGGGTGAAGCCCGGCGGGCAGCGCTGCGTCGCCATCGAACTGCCAGTGCGGGTAGTCGGTAGAGAACAGCAGGAAGCGATCACTGCCGACCATGTCGATCACCTGGGCGAGCTGCCCGGGCTCGGGCGGGGCGTCGGTGGGTTGCAGGGTCGTGCGCACATTCTCGCGGACGATTTCGGCTGGGGAGCGATCGACCCAGGGAATTTCTGCCCGCATGGCCCGCCAGGTCTTCACCTGCCGCCACATGAACTGCGGCAGCCAAGTGAAGCCGGATTCCGCTAGCACCACGGTCAGTCCAGGGAATTTGCTGAACACGCCCTCGGCGACCAGGCTCAGCAGCTGTGCCTGAAAGGCGTGCGCCATTACCACATAATCCTCCAGGTAGTAGGACGGCCATCCGTTCGAGGTGGTGGCATGGCGGAACGTGCTGCCGGCGTGGATGCAGAGCGGCAGCCCGTGCTTCTCGGCCGCGGCGTAGATCGGCCAGTGGAAGCGTCGCCCCAGCGGCGCCTCGGTGGCGGCCGGCACCAACACCTGCACGAACCTACGGTCGGGGGCACGGCGCTCGATTTCCGCCACGGCATGCTCGGGATCGTGGACCGGGATCGCAATCGAGCCGCGCAGGCGCGGCTCCCGGTCCAGCCACTCGGCGGCGAGCCAATCATTGATCGCCCGCGCCGAGGCCGCGGCGAAATCGGGGTTGAACGCATTCGCTGCACCGTAGAGGCAGTTGCAGATCGCTGCGCGGACGCCAAACGGCTCGAGCACATGGGCCCGCAGCAGATCGAGGCTACTGCCCGGCTTTGACCCGTTCGTGCGCCAATCTGGTCGGCAGTTGGCCGGCGCGTTCAGCGGGAAACTGCTGGAATCGAGCCCGTCGATACCGCGCACTCTGACTTGCTCGCGCCAATGCTCATCCAGGTATGGCAGCAGCGCGTGCATGCCCGGCACCGCCGGATGGATGTCGCAATCAACCGCGCCGATCTGGGGGAAGCTCATGGCCGCGGCTGCGTTCTAGGTGCTGACCTGTCCCAGCTCCACCTCCCAGCCCGCCGCGGTCAGCGGGAAACGTTTCAGTACGTCCCGCACGGCGAACTGGTAAATCGGCTGGAACAGGATGAGCAGGCTGGCTTGGTCGAGCAGCGCCTTTTCGTACTGCAGATACATCTCGGCCCGCTTCTTCGGGTCCTGCTCGGCCGCTGCATCGTCCACCAGCTTGATCAGTTCGGGCGCCGGCGTCCAATGGATGCGCTTCGCCACCCGCCGCACGCTGGCCGAGGCCCATTGGTCGGTTTCCACCCCCGACGGGTTCCAGAAGGTCAGCACCGCGGTCGATTTGCCGGTGGTGTATTGCGTGCGCAGATTTACCTGGTCGATCGGATCCAGCACCACCTTGATGCCGACGCGGGCTAGGTCAGATTGCAACTTCTGACCGAGCACCGCATAGGTCAACCCCGATACCGCTGCATCGCCGTAGCTCAGCTTGAACTCGAACCCGTTGGGGAAGCCGGCCTTGGCCAGAAGCTGCTTCGCCCTGTCCAGGTCCTGGTGATAGCCGATCTGTTTGGTGGTCTCCTCGGTGGAGCCGAAAAGCCCGATCGGGATAAAACTGGCGCAGCGCATCGCCACGCCGCCGAGCAGGTTGTTGATGATGCCGTCATAGTCGATGGCGCAGGCGATTGCCTGGCGCGCTTCCTTTACCGCGAGCGCCTTGTTGAACGCCGGCTCGTTGGTCAGCGCCATATACACGTAGTCCAGGCTTTTCAGCCCTTCCACCCGTACCGCGTGGTTGTCCTTCAGGGTCGCGACCTGCTCGGGGATCAGATTGAATACCGCATCCACGTCGCCGCCGCTTAATTGCGAGAAGTTGGGTGGCACTATCGCCCATGTGACGGATCACCACCCGCTCGAAATCTGCCGGCCCGCGGAAATAATGCGGATTGCGGGTCAGCAGGATCTGCGCGTTGCGGGTCCATCCGACCAGGGTGAATGGGCCGGCGCCAGCCGAATTCTGGTTGAGCCAGGGGGTCGCCTTGTCCGCCGTGTTCGCGTCGGCTGCCGCGGTGCCGCCGTGCTGCTCGATAACCTTGCGATCGAAAATACCGAAATTCGGGCCGGACAGGATGGTCAGCAGCGGCTGATTCGGGTCCTTCAGGATGATATCGACCGTTTGCGGATCGACGATATTCACGGCGCTCACGTTGGTCACGTATTGCGACGGCTGATCCTTGAGGTTGATCACGCGTTCCAAGGACCATTTGACGTCATCGACGGTAACCGCGTTGCCGCTGTTGAACTTCGCTTCGGTCAGGACGAAGCGCCAGCCCTTGCCGTCCGGCGTACGGGCGAAGGACTTTGCAAGTGCCGGCTTCACCTCCAGGTAGTCGCCCGGCGACATCGTTACCAACGATTCGTAGGCGGCCCGGACCGTAAGCGGCGGCGTGTACTGCGCCTCGCGTGCCGGATCGAAGGTGATGGAGTCACTGATGTCGAGGCCCAGAACCAGCGTCGTCTTGCTCGCCGCGGCGTGCACCCGCTCCGGCAGCCCGGCGGCCAGCGCCGCTCCCCCCACGCCCAGCAGGTGCATCACCTCGCGCCGGCCGATCCAGCCGATGTCGCGCATCGCCCCCTCCCACCGTTTCTATGTCGGCGGAACCATAGGGGAAACGCAGGCCGGCCGGCAAATTCGCCTTGGCGGGAAGCTCTCGATACTCTAGCTGCCTCAGTTCGTGAGCAGATTCACGCGCTCCTGAAACCGCAAGCGGTTCCAGTCAAGCGCGATCTGGTCTAAGCGCGCGGGCGGGGAGGACATCGGTCGAGTGCTGCGCTACCTGACCTCCCGGCTAATCATCGCGGCGGCTATGGTGCTGCTGGCAACGTTGGTGATTTTCCTGATCGCCAACATGGTGCCGGGCGATCCGGTGCTTACCCAGCTCGGCGACATTGCCGCCAACAATCCGGCGATGGTGGCAGCGTACCGGCACAAATGGGGCCTCGATCTGCCACTGTGGGATCGGTACGGCATATTCCTGACCGGGCTGTTCCATGGCGATCTCGGCATCTCGATCTCCTCGCAGCGGCCGGTGCTGGATGATATCGCGCAATACGCACCCGCAACGGTGGAGCTGTCCACTATCGCGTTCCTGCTCTCGCTGCTGATCGGGCTGCCACTTGGTATCGTCGCGGCGACGCGGCGGGATGCCTGGATCGACCACCTGGCCCGCGCGGTGTCGCTGATCGGGGTGTCGTCGCCAACCTTCTGGCTGGCCTTCATCATGCTGGCGGTCTTCTACGGCTGGCTGGGCTGGGCACCGGGGCCGGGCCAGCTCGGCGCCGATCAGTTCCCGCCCCCGGTGGTCACCGGCATCATGCTGATCGACGCACCACTGGCCGGGCAGTGGGACACGTTCTGGGATGCAGCGCGGCACCTTATTCTGCCATCCGTCGTGCTGGCTGCCTCCACGTTGGGGCTGATCACCCGAACAACGCGCGCGGCGATGCTGGAGGCGCTGGCGCAGGACTACATCCAGGTCGCTCGCGCCAAGGGATTGCTGCGGCGGGTTATCCTGATGCGCCACGCGCTGCCCAATGCATTACTGCCGGTGGTGACGCTGGGCGGGCTGGCCTACGCCCAACTGCTGACCGGCACGGTGCTGACCGAAACCATCTTCTCCTGGCCCGGGCTCGGCCGCTACACGTTCCAGAGCGCGGTGATCCTCGATTTTCCGGCGATCATGGGCGTCACGCTGGTGGTGGCGGTTGTCTATGTCGTGGTGAACCTGCTGGTGGATCTATCGTACGCGCTGCTCGACCCGCGGGTCATGCATAGATGAGCGACGTCTCTGCGGCGTTGCTGATGGCAGAGGCCGCCGCCGGCGCACCGGCACGCCGCCGGCGCTGGTTGCGCCGCTACGGCCTGCCCGCGGCAGGTGCGCTGGTCATCCTGCTCTGGGCATTGGCGGCGCTGCTGGCGCCCTGGATCACGCCGTATCCGCCGAACGCGGTGCAAGTCGCCGGCCGGTTGGCCGCACCCTCTATGGCACATTGGCTGGGCACCGATGAGCTTGGACGCGATGTGTTCACCCGCGTGATCTACGGCGCGCGCACCTCGCTGGCCGTGGGGTTCGCGGTGGTGCTGATCGGCGGCGCCTTCGGCACCCTTCTCGGCGCAGTGGCGGCCTATGCGCGCGGCTGGGCCGAGGAGGCGCTGATGCGCGCCACCGACCTGATGTTCTGTTTCCCGCCGATCATCCTGGCGATGGCAATCGCCGCCGCACTTGGCATCGGCACGCGGAATACGGTCATCGCCATGCTGGTTGTGTGGTGGCCGAAATTCGCCCGGCTGGCGCGTAGCCTGGTGATTGGCCAGCGATCGCTGGAATACGTCGCCGCGGCCCGCACCGTCGGCTTCGGGCCAGCGCATATCCTGCTGCGCCAGATCGTGCCGAATGCCATGGGACCGCTGGTTGTACTGGTCACGCTCGATCTCGGCAACGCCATCCTGGTGTTTGCCGGGCTGTCGTTCCTGGGACTGGGCGTGATCCCACCGACGCCAGAATGGGGCTCGATGGTTTCGGAAGGGCGCGAACTGGTTTCGCAATGGTGGGTGGCGACGTTTCCAGGGCTGGCGATCCTGACCGTGGTGATGGGCTTCAACTTCGTGGGCGACGGCCTGCGCGACTGGCTCGATCCGCATGCGCGACGACGCTAGCGGCAAGCCGACGCAGCCTGCCGTTACGGGCACCGCTCCCCGGGAACAGAAGGGGAGCGAGACGCTCCTGCAAGTCTATCAGCTCCACACCTGGTTCTTTACCGATGCCGGTGCGGTGCGCGCTGTGGACGGTGTCAGCTTCACGCTGCGTGCCGGGGAGACACTTGGCATCGTCGGTGAGTTTGGCTCCGGCAAAAGCGTCGCCGCCAAGTCGATCATGCGTCTGCTGGACGAACCGGCACGCATCGTCGAGGGATCGATCCGGTTTCGGGGGCGCGAGCTGACGACATTGTCGGAGGCAGAGCTCAAGGACATTCGCGGCGTCGAGATCGCCATGGTTTTCCAGGACCCGATGACGTCGCTTAATCCGGTGCTGCGCATTTCCCGCCAGATCATCGAGACGATGACATCGCATCGTCGCTTTAGCGCGGCCGCGGCACGTGAGCGCGCAGCGGGGCTGCTCGGGCGCATGGGCCTCGCCGAGCCTGAACGAGCCCTGCAGTCCTGGCCGCATCAGTTTTCCGGCGGAATGCGCCAGCGCGTGATGCTGGCAATGGGCTTCGCCAACCAACCATCACTGATCATTGCCGATGAGCCGACCACCGCGCTGGATGTAACCATCCAGGCGCAGATCCTGGATCTGCTGCGTGCACTGAATGCCGACCTGGGCACCGCGGTGATCCTGATCAGCCACGATCTGGGCGTCATCGCGAATGTCTGCTCGCGCGTGCTGGTGATGTATGCGGGCGAGGTCGTCGAGCAGGGCTCGCCGGAGCAGCTTCTGTCGGAACCGCGGCATCCCTACACATGGGCGCTGCTGCATGCTGCACCGCGGCTGGACCGAGCCGGTACCGACGACCGCCGGCTGACGACCATTGAAGGCCAGCCGCCGGACGCACAGTCCTGGCCCGAGGGCTGCCGCTTTCGCGCGCGCTGCCCATTTGCGATCGAGGCATGCGCGCGGCATCCGGAGCTGCTGCCGGTGGAGTCGGGAGCTGGCCCGGAGCGTGCAACGCGCTGTTGGGTAACGCAGGCCGGGGAACGGCTGCAACCGCCGCAGACAGTCACGGCGATTGCCGCTGAACGGGTACCACTCGGCAAGCAACCGTTGCTCGCGGTGCATGGGTTGAAGAAGCATTTCGTCCTGCCGCGCGACAGCTTTCTCGAGCGCAAGCGTGTGCTGCGCGCCGTCGATGGCGTCGACCTTCAGGTGCTTCCGGGCGAAACGGTCGGGCTGGTGGGCGAGTCCGGCTGCGGCAAGTCGACACTCGCGCGGTTGGTGATGCGCCTGGACAGTCCGACCGCTGGGCGCGTGATATTCGACGGCAAGGACATCTCCCACTCGAGCCAGGCGCACATCCGTCCGCTGCGCCGGCGCATGCAGATGATCTTCCAGGACCCGTATGCCTCGCTGAACCCGCGCATGACCGTGGGCGAGATTCTCGCCGGCCCGTTGCGGCTGCACCGGCTGGCGCGCGGCGTGGCAGCGGTGCGCGGGCGCGTCGCGGAACTACTCGATCTGGTGGGGCTGCCGGCGGCTGCGGCAACGCGATTCCCGCACGAGTTCTCCGGCGGGCAGCGGCAGCGAATTTCGATCGCGCGGGCATTGGCGGTAGAGCCGGTGTTTGTGGTCGGCGACGAACCCATCTCGGCGCTCGACGTGAACATCCAGGCGCAGATCATCAACCTGATGATCGGACTGCAGGAGCGGCTGGGACTGACCTATTTGTTTATTGCGCATGACCTTGCCGTGGTGCGGCATATTTCCGACCGGATCGTGGTGCTATACCTCGGGCGAGTGGTGGAGACCGCGTCAGCAGCAGGACTGTTCGCGCGCCCGTTGCATCCTTACACCGTGACCTTGATCTCTGCCGTGCCGGTGCCCAACGTCGGAGTGGAACGGACGCGGCGACGCATCATCCTGCAGGGCGAACTACCAAGCGCGATCAGCCCGCCGTCCGGCTGCCGCTTCCGCACCCGCTGCCCGGCTGCCACGACGCGGTGCGCGGCCGAGGTGCCGACGCTGATCGAGGCGGAGCCGGGCCACTTTGTGGCGTGCCATTTCCCCGGGGCGGTGAGATAGTGTGTGCTGCTCACCCGATTACCTTGGAGAACGATCGGGTGACCCGATTTAGCGCAGCGGCGGACCCGTCCTTTCTGGCTCAATCGCGGCATTGCATTATCTATAGGCCAGGCCGCTGGGTTGGGCCTGGACAAAGGGCTTCCCCGACGCGGGCGAGTGCCAGTTGGGACTGACCTCAGGCCTGAACTTTACCCGATATTTGGCTAAGTTATCGAACGGCCAGAGAAGCTGGTTTTGGTAGGTCCATGAAGGGCGGCAGATTTCACTTGACCCGACGACTCGGCTTGATTCGCTGGGTCCATGCACGTCGATGTCGTCCCCAACCGCGGTCGCGCCCCGACCGTCCTGCTGCGTGAGAGCTACCGCGAGGGCGGCAAGACCAGGAAACGCACGATCGCCAACATCTCAGACTGAGCGGCAGAGCGAGTTGAACAACTGCGCGCCATGCTCGGTGGTGAGCGCCTGGCCGCCCAGCGGCTGTGGCAGGTGGCGCGCCAGATTGCCGCGATCGATGCTCGCTAGCGCGAGCTGTGCAACGCCGATGCCGCGCTGAAGGCCCGTCTCGCCATCCTCGTCAGCATCCCAGGGATTGGTGAGGCCACGGCGTTGACCATGCTCATCGAAATGCCGGAACTCGGCAGCATCGAAAACAAATGCGCGGTCAGTCTGGCTGGTCTGGCACCGATCGCCCGTGACTTCAGGCCAGCCGTGACTTCAGGCCAGCACAGCGGCCAGCGCTTCATCCGCGGCGGCCGTGCTCCGCTGCGCCAGGCGCTTTACATGCCGGCACTGGTCGCCGTCCGCTTCAACGCGGACATGAAGGCGAAGTACCAGGCCTTCATCGCCGCCTTCATCGCCGCTGGCAAGCCGCCCAAGGTCGCGATCACCGCGATCATGCGCAAGCTTCTCATTCTCGCCAACGCCTTGCTGCGCGATGGGCGGGGTTGGACCCCGCTCGCGTGAGGCCTGGCGATGTCCGCCTTTGAGAATGAATTGTTATCTGCGCTTTTGTTGATGCGGGGCCGGTGGGGTTGTGGGCAACGCGCTTGCGTTGTCCACGAAATCCACCGCATCGGCCGCCAATCGGCGGCCTGACCTCGCTTGACCAAGACGGATACTCTAGCTAGCCCGACGACGCGCAGCTGGTGTTCAGGTCGTAACAGCCATCATCCGGCTTAGCGCCGATTCGATCGCCTGGACCAAAACTTCAGGACGAGCAGGCTTGCGAACCAGATCGGTGAAACCCTCGGCGCCGGATAGCGAGTTGGGATCAGAATATCCCGAGATGAACACGACCGGGAGGTGCGGATAGCGCAGCCGCGCCTGCCTGGCCAGCTCCGGCCCGGTCATTCCGGGCATCACCACGTCGGTCAGCATAAGATCGATGGGCGGTTCGCACTCCAGCGCGTCCAACGCGTCGTCACCGCCCGAGGCTTCGTAAACGTCATACCCAAGCTCGGAAAGCAATGCAGCCGTCGTCGCCCGGACTGCATGATCGTCATCCACCACGAGCACATGCGCGGGGGTGACATCGCCTGAATTGCGCGGCTGGCGGTCGGGCCTCTCAGCCTGGGTCGCGGCGGCCGGCAGGAATACGAACACCGCCGTTCCGGCCCCAGGCCTGCTGTCGATCCGGGCGCCTCCGCCGAGCTGGCGTGCCACGCCATAAACCTGGCTGAGGCCGAGTCCCGATCCCCGGCCGACCTGCTTCGTCGTGTAGAACGGCTCGAAGGCGCGGGCGGCGACGTCCGGCGCCATGCCGGTTCCGGTATCGCGCACCGTCAGAACCACATACGAGCCCGCGTGGAAATCCTCCTGCTCCTGTGGTTCGACCTCCGCGAAACCGGTCTCGATCGTAAGGGTGCCGCCCTCAGGCATCGCATCCCGCGCATTGATCGCAAGGTTGAGGATCACAAGCTCGATCTGTGCCGGGTCAACCAGCGCCGAGGGCATGGGCGCTCCCAGCTGAAGGTTCAGCTTCACCCGGCTGCCGACGGCACTTTGCACCAGATCCCGCAATCCGCCGGCCAGCACGTTCAGGTCCACCGGCCGTGGCATCAAGGGCTGGCGCCGCGCGAAAGCAAGAAGCTGGCTGGTCAGCGTGGCGCCGCGCTCGACGGCGGCCCGCATGGTCGCCAGCCGTCCCAGCGTCGTCTCATTCCGGGCCAGCGTCCGCTCGAGCAGGTCGATATTGCCCATGACGATGGCCAGCAGATTGTTGAAATCATGCGCGACACCGCCGGTGAGGCGGCCGGTCGCCTCGGCCCGCTGCGCTTCCCGAAGTGCGCGCTCCACCCGTTCGCGCTCGTTCATTTCGACCGTCATGCGATTGTTGGCGTCGCGCAGCCGCTGCAACAACGCCTCTTTCTCCCGCGAACGGCCGGCGAGCAGCAGGATCAGTCCGACCGCCAGGGCGCCGACGCCGGCGCATAGCGAGCCGAAAATCGCCGCCTGCCGCCGCCACAGCCCCATGACCTTCTGCTCGCCTACTGAAACGTTCACGGCGACCGGAAAGGCCTTCAACGCACGTATCGCAAGCACTCGCGTGCTGCGGTCCCGTGGGCTTTCCATGATCAGCGTGCCCGCGATCTGCCCTTTATCCAGGATCTCTTTGAATGGAGGCATATCGGCGTAGCTTTGGCCGATAATTTTATCGTCGTGCGGGTACCGCGCCAGCACGGTTCCGCCCCGCAAGTGAAGGAGTATGGCGCCGTCTTCCTTCAATTCGACCGCTTTGTAGAAATCCTCGAAATACGCAAAGTTCAGGAAAGCGACGGCGGCATAACGGTCGACTCCATCCGCCTCGGGCGCAGGGCGGATCATCAACGCCGTCCAAACGCCGTCAGGTTTGCGGAAAGGTTCGGTGATCTGAAGGCCGGAGTCAGGGGAAGCAATGGCGCGGGCGATGCCGGCCAGTACCTTCGGTGGAAAAGGAATGTCCGTCAGTTCTGGAGACGACGCGTAGATCAAGTGCCCGGAATTGTCGGTAATTCCGATGCCGCTCGTCTGCCGCACCATTTTCGCTCGGCGTTCAAGCCCGGCATCGAATGCATCCGGCGCGACACCTTGCTGCTGCGCACGCCGGTAATCCTCTGCCGCGCTATGCAACAGGAGATCGACCAACTCCAGTGCGCGTCCGGTCTGCTCGGCAAAAATCATATCAAGCCGCGCCATTTGCGTCTCGGTTTGGCCCAGCAAGGCGGCCCGCGTCCGAACCAGCTGATGCGCCGCCAGAACGAAAAACCCGAGCAGCAGCACCAAAGCCACTGCCTGGAGCTGCCGAGCGAGACCGGGGGAGAGAGACGTTCGCACCAAGTTAGCGAATGTGGCCTTCAATGGACTCGACTTTCGGCTGACGCTATCCGTGAACCACCTTCTGGGGCCAGCGATTTCCCGACCGGTACAACATACCTTTGCAATCTTCCGTTAATAAAACGTTAATCCTTTGCTATAACTCCATCCAAAAATGCGGCGTTGCGCCATCACCCGATCAGCGCGCCAGCCAGAGCTCCGCTCATGCAGGTCGCGATCGTTCCCGCCAGGATAGAGCGAAGCCCGAGCACAACCACCTCGGTGCGGCGTTCGGGGACCATCGCGCCCAGCCCGCCGATGAGAATCCCTAAACTCCCGAAATTGGCAAAGCCGCAAAGTGCGTAGGTCAGGATCACCCTCGTCCGCTGGCTCAGGGCGCCAGGGCCCATTCCGCCAAGCTTCGCGTAGGCGATGAATTCGTTAAGCACGGTTTTGGTCGCCATCAGCGAAGCAGCGGCCGAGGATTCAGTCCAGGGCACGCCGATCAGCCACATCACAGGACGAAATGGCAGCGAAACCAGCCGTTCCAATGTCACGGCTGTCCCGCCCCAGTGCGGCAACAGCCCCAGCCCCATGTCGATCAGGGCCACGGACGCAACCGCAACGATCAGCACGGCCAGAATGCCCGCGAGGATAGGAATGCCGTCCAGCGTCCCGCGGACCAGGGCGTCCAGTGCACTCGCCGGGGGATCGGGGATCGTAAGACGCGCCGCCGAAGGATCGGGCTTTCCGAACGGTACCATCAGCGCGGCGACAGCCACGGCCGCCGGTGTGCTTACCACTGATGCTGTTAGGATATTGCCAAGTGCGTCGGGGATGATATGGGCGAGAAAGCCGGCGTAGATCACCATTACGGTCCCCGCGACGCCCGCCATGCCGCAGGTCATCAAGGCGAACAGCTCGCCACGGGACATCCGCGCGAGGTACGGCCGGACCAGCAGTGGCGCCTCTATCATGCCGACGATACGTGCACGGCTGCGCCCAGTGCCAGCGGGCCGCCGATCCCCATCACCCGCTGCAGCACCAGCGCGAATGCTGCCGTCACTCGCTGCAGAATCCCCCAATAGAACAGCAGCGATGCGAGGGCACTGATCGTCAGAACCAGCGGCATGGCCCGGAATGCCAATATGAAGCTCGCACCTGGGTGGGTCTGCGCGAAAGGAAGCGGGCCGCCGCCCAGATAACCGAACACAAACCCGGTTCCCGCCTCGGTCGCCGCCTGCAATGCGTTCGCGGCGCGATTGATCAACACGATCAGTGCAACCGCCGGGGGCGCCCAGATCAGCAGCAGCGCCAGCAGAATCTGGAGGGTAATTCCGGCGCACACGGTTCGCCAGGGAACGCGCCATCGGCTCTCGGAGCAGAGCCAGGCGAGCGCCAGAAGCCCGGCCTCGCCCAGGGTCGCGTGAAAGTAAGAAACCATGGTTTATATACTCATAGTATCTCGGATTCCCCGCCGAAAGCGTTGCGAGCGTGATGGCTTCGGCCGCTCTCCGGCGTCGGGTTTCGGGCGCGCGCCGCGCGTGATAGACCGCGCTGGCAAACCCAGGAACGACCATGAGCGATCAAACCATTTCGCCCGACCAGCGCGGTTTTTTCGGAGCAGGGCTTGATGAAGCCGATCCGGAGGTGGCGGCTGCGGTGGCTGGCGAACAACGCCGTCAGCAGGATGGTATTGAGCTGATCGCTAGCGAAAACATTGTCTCCGCCGCGGTGCTGCAAGCCCAGGGGACTGTGCTGACGAACAAATACGCGGAAGGCTACCCCGGCCGGCGATACTACGGCGGCTGCGGCATGGTCGACATCGTCGAGCGTCTGGCGATTGATCGGGCGCGAAAATTGTTCGGCTGCGCGTTCGCGAATGTTCAGCCTCACTCCGGCGCGCAGGCGAACCAGGCCGTGATGCTCGCCCTGCTTGTACCGGGCGATACTATCCTTGGGATGAGCCTTGCCGCCGGCGGTCACCTGACGCATGGGGCCGCTCCCAACCTCTCTGGCAAGTGGTTCCGTGCGGTCCAGTATGGCGTCCGGCGAGAGGATGGGTTGCTCGACTACGAGCAACTGGAACAACTGGCGCGCGCTGAAAAACCGAAGCTCATCATCGCCGGCGGGTCGGCTTATCCGCGTACCATAGACTTTGCCCGCATCCGCCGTGCCGCGGACGAGGTGGGGGCGTATTTCATGGTCGATATGGCGCATTTCGCGGGTTTGGTTGCTGCCGGCGTGTTTCCGACCCCTCTGCCGCATGCCCATGTCGTAACCACGACCACGCACAAGACACTCCGCGGCCCTCGCGGCGGCATGATCCTCAGCAACGACGAGGAGATCGGCAAACGGATCAACAGCGCCGTCTTTCCGGGATTGCAGGGTGGACCGTTGATGCACGTGATCGCCGGCAAGGCGGTGGCGTTCAAGGAGGCGCTGCAGCCCGGCTTCCGCGCTTACCAGCAGGGGGTCATCGACAATGCCCGTGCACTCGCCGCGACTCTGCAGGATCAGGAACTGGCGATCGTGACCGGCGGAACTGATTGCCACCTGATGCTTGTGGACCTGCGCCCCAGGCGGGTGACCGGAAAGGCGGCCGAGGCCAGCCTGGAACGGGCCGGCATCACGGCGAACAAGAATGCGATTCCGTTCGACCCCGAGAAGCCCGCCATTACCTCCGGCATACGGCTTGGTTCCCCGGCGGCGACCACGCGCGGTTTCGGCGTGAATGAGTTCCGCGAAGTCGGGCGGATGATCGGAGAGGTGATCGAGGGCCTGTCACGATCCAACGATGGCTCGAACGAACCTGCCGAACGCGCTGTCGCGAAGCGGGTGCAGGCGCTTTGCGAGCGGTTCCCGATCTACGCGGCCGGCTGATACATGCGGTGTCCGTTTTGCGGCCACGACGACACGCAGGTGAAGGATAGCCGCCCCACCGAGGACGGTGCCGCAATCCGGCGGCGCCGCTCGTGCGGCAATTGCGGGCAGAGGTTCACAACGGTCGAACGCGTGCAGCTGCGCGAACTGACAGTGGTGAAGACGGACGGTCGTCGTGTGGCTTTCGACAGGGACAAGCTGGCACGGTCGATCCGCATCGCACTCAGGAAGCGCCCGATCGAGGATGAGCGCATCGAACGGATCGTCAACGGAATCGTCCGCCAGATGGAAGCATCCGGCGAGAACGAGATCCCAAGCAAGCAGATCGGCGAACTGGTCATGGACACGCTGAAGGAGCTGGATCAGGTCGCCTATGTGCGCTTCGCCAGCGTCTATCGTGATTTCCGGGAAGCCAGGGATTTCCAGGAGTTCGTCGGCTCGCTCGGAGCCGGCAAATAGGTGGCGGACGAGGAGCACATGGACGCCGCGCTGGCTCTGGCGCGGCGGGGGTTGGGAACCACCTGGCCAAATCCGTCAGTGGGGTGCGTCCTGGTCAAAAACGGGCGTGTCGTCGGGCGCGGATTCACTGCGCCACGAGGCCGGCCCCATGCCGAGACACTGGCCTTGGCGCAGGCCGGCGGGGCCGCGCGGGGCGCGACTGCATATGTCACGCTGGAACCATGCTCACATTGGGGCAAAACGCCGCCCTGTGCGGAGGCCCTGATCGCCGCGGGGCTGGCGCGCGTGGTAACGGGCGCGCGGGATCCCGATCCGCGCGTCAACGGCGCAGGCCTCGCGAAGCTGGCCAGGGCAGGGATCGCGGTCACCGAGGGCGTGCGCCGGCAGGAGGCTGCAAAGGTTCTCGCGGGATTTGCGTCGCGCGTGATGCGGGGGCGTCCGTACGTGACTTTGAAACTCGCTTCGACGCTGGATGGCCGGATCGCGACGAACTCAGGCGAGAGCCGCTGGATCACCGGCGATGCCGCAAGGCGCACCAGCCACGCGTTGCGGGGGCGGCATGATGCGGTCATGGTCGGCGCCGGGACTGTCGCTAGCGACGATCCGGATCTGACCTGCCGTATTGAGGGGTTCCGCTCAATCCCGATCGTTCGTGTCGTCGTTGACAGTCATCTGCGAACCTCGCTGACCGCCCGGGTTATTGCCACGGCGCGGGAGAGCCCCACCTGGATGATCACCCGGCGGGATGCAGATCCCGCGCGTGTCCAGGCGTTCGAAGCCGCGGGAGCAACGGTGCTGCCGACGGCCGCCGGTCCCGCGGGAGTTGATGCCGTTGCGGCACTGGCCGAGTTGGGAAGAGCCGGCATCACGCTGCTGCTGGTGGAAGGCGGAGCGCAGCTTGCAGCATCATTGCTGCGGGACGACCTGATCGATCGGATCGCCTGGTTTCACGCGCCGGCAATCATCGGCGGGGACGGGTGGCCGGCGGTGCAATGTCTCGGGGTTGAACGGCTTGCGGGGGCGCCCCGGTTCCGGCGCCGCTCCTCAAGGGTGCTGGATGGTGACATGTTGAGCATGTTCGAAAAGGATTGAGGAATGTTCGCCGGCATCGTCACCGGAATGGGAACCGTTCGCCGCATTTCCCCGATCGGCGGCGGCCATGACATGCGACTGGTCATCGCGGCACCCTGGGACGATACGGCTTCGATACCAGCCGGCGCTTCGATTGCCTGCGGCGGATGCTGCCTGACGGCTGTCGAGATCGGGGCTGACTGCTTCGCGGTGGATGCATCGGCCGAGACGCTTTCGCGGACGACGCTCGGCCGCTGGCTCGTCGGCACCCGCATGAACCTGGAACGCTCGCTGAAAGTCGGTGACGAGCTGGGTGGGCACATCGTTTCCGGCCACGTCGATGGAGTGGGCGTCGCCGTCTCCTCCGAACCGGGACACGGGTCCATCCGATGGCGGTTCGCCGTACCGCGCCATCTGGTGCGCTTTATCGCGGAAAAAGGCAGTGTGGCGGTGGATGGCGTGTCGCTGACAGTGAACGAGGTGGACGATCAAGGCTTCGGCGTGAACATCATTCCGCATACCGCGGCGGTGACCTGTTTCGGGCTATTGACGCCGAGTGATCCCGTGAACATCGAAATTGACATGCTTGCACGCTATGTCGCGCGGTTGACGGAGTTCCGGGAAACGGAGTCCCGCTGATGGACGGCATTAAGAGCTTCGAGCTTTCGCAATACCTTGCAAGCATCGACGAGCTGATCGAGGCAGCGCGCAACGGTCACATGTTCATCCTCGTCGATGACGAGGACCGGGAAAACGAGGGCGATCTGGTGATCCCTGCCCAATTCGCCACGCCCGAGGCGGTGAACTTCATGGCGCGGCACGCGCGGGGTCTGGTCTGCCTGGCGCTGACCCGCCATCGGGTGGAACAGCTCGGGCTGGGCCTGATGTCGGCGAATAACGGCACGAGGCACCAGACGGCATTCACCGTCTCGATCGAGGCGCGGGAGGGCGTAACCACCGGCATCTCCGCCCATGACCGGGCGCATACTGTCGCGGTCGCAATCAACCAGGAATGCGGCCGGGACGACATCGTGACGCCGGGTCACATTTTTCCGCTGGTGGCCCGCGAAGGCGGCACGCTGGTTCGCGCCGGGCACACCGAAGCCTCGGTAGATATCGCGCGCAAGGCCGGTTTGTATCCGGCGGCGGTGATCTGCGAGATCATGAACGACGACGGCACGATGGCGCGGCTGCCGGACCTGGTCGCCTTTGCGCAGCGCCATAATCTGAAGCTGGGCACGATTGCCGATCTGATCGCCTATCGCCGCCGCACGGAGCGGCTGGTCAAGCGGGTGCAGGAAGGGGTTTTCGACCATGTCGCCGGGGGCGAATGGCGGCTGGTCGTCTATGCGAATACAGTCGAGTACCAGGAGCATCTGGCGCTGGTAAAAGGCGACCTCTCGGGTCCCGAGCCGGTGCTGGTGCGAATGCATGCGGTCGATCTGCTGGACGACATGACCGGCGGGCCGCACTGGATTTCGGTGCACAATGCCATGCACATGATCGGGCGCGAGGGCCGTGGCGTCGTCGTGCTGATTCGCGAGCATCGCAAAACGGCGCTCTCTGATCGCGTGCGGCAGCTTGCCATGTCGGCCAGGCCGCAGCGGGAGCTGCGGGATTATGGCATCGGGGCTCAGATCCTGCTGGACCTCGGTGTGCGCAATATGATCCTGCTTTCGAACCGCCCCCGGACGATTGTCGGGCTGGAAGGTTATGGGCTGAACGTGGTCGAGACGCGGCCCATTCCAAATACCGTCGGCGGGGAACCATGAGCACCGAAGATGCCTCCCTGCCCCGCGCGCCGATCACTCAGGGGCCGTCGCCGCACCTGCTGCTGGTTCGTGCACCGTACTATGGCCAGGTTGTTGATGGTTTGACGCGGGGCGCCGAGCGTATCCTTCGCGAAGCCGGGGCCACGTTCGAGACCCTGGACGTTGCTGGCGCGTTCGAACTGCCACAGGCGATCCGGCTCGCCTTGCGGGGCAATCGTCGATTTGACGGCTATGTTGCGCTGGGCTGCGTCGTCAAGGGCGAGACCGACCATTACGATCACATCTGCCAGGAGGCGATCGCCGGGCTGATGCAGGTCTCGTTGCAATTCGGCCTTGCTTTGGGGCAGGGGGTTTTGACCGTGCACCGGATCGACCAGGCGCTGGCGCGTTCCGGTCACGACGGCCACAACAAAGGGGCGGAGGCCGCCGCCGCGGCGCTGGTGCAAATCAACGCGGCGCGCCGTTTGGGGGCCTGATGGCAAAGTCGTCGCGCCGTCCTGCCGGCCGAGGCCGGACCGCCTCTCGTGTCGCTGCCGTGCAGGCGCTGTTTCAAAGCGAGCAGGGCGGGGAGAGTGCGGAAACCGTGATCGATCAGTTCGTCCGGCACCGCCTGGGAGAGCTGCCGGGCGACGGTGGATTCGAGGAAGGTCGGGTTCCGGAAGCCGAGGTGCCGTTGTTTGCCCGGATCGTTCGGTCGGCAGTGCAGCAGCAGGACACGATCGATCGGATGCTGGTGGAAGCGTTGCCCGCCGACTGGCCGCTGGCGCGGATCGACCCGGTGCTGCGCGCGTTGATGCGGGCCGGCGGCGCGGAGCTGGCAATGCCGGACGGCCCGCCGGCGAAGGTTGTCATCAACGAGTATCTGGACGTGGCGCACGGGTTCTTCGCCGGCGACGAGCCGCGCATGGCGAATGGCGTGCTCGATCGGCTGGCGAGGCTGCTGCGACCGGGGGAGTTTGGCGATCAAAACCCGCCGTAATGAGCGCAGAACGCGGTGTCGCTCACGCGGCGTGCCATCGAGATGATCTGGGTTCGCGGCGGGCCATCCGCTGGAACCTGGTACATGCGCTTCCACCGGGGCGTGGCGATTGTCTGCTGTCCGGTCGGTAGCCCGGATGCCGGTGCCGTGCCGGCGACGCACTGGCAGAACTCGATGGGGCTGTAGCTCGGAAAAAGCTCAAGCTGCGTGGCATCGAGCTGAAGCACTGTGGGACGCTCCACGATCCACTCAGCCGTCGCGCCGGAGATCGTCGGGGTCAGCGTGAGCGTGGGTGTGCGCTGAACCTGGGGCGCCGCCTCGGTGAAGCCGACCATCTGATTCAGCGGCGCGAAGTTCCGGAAATATACGAACACCTCGGTGGCGTTGAACGCCCAGACCAATCCCATCACGCGCAGTCCCGGTTGAATGGTGATGCTTGTGATGCGCCTGTAGTGCAGCGAGACCTGATCGCGCGCCCACCACTGAACCCACGCATAGTAATCGGTCGTCTGACCCATTGCCCCATCAATCAAATCATGGCCCGTTCCCACCTGCGGCAGGGAGGAATTCAGGTAACGCCGGTCGCCGTCCAGGGCGACCCACGCGGTGCTCTTGTATCGATGCGGCCCAGCGCCAGATCCTCGGTCTGGCGGCGGTGGGAGTGCGAGGGTGGGGATCGTCCATTCACCATAAATTTGCACGAACTGTTCGCCGCCATGCGCCGCGATTTCAGGTCCGCACCAGTTGCTGCTGGGTTCAATGCGCGTATTGGACAATGTGAGGCTGGCAACCTGCGGTACGCGCAGCAGCCGCTCGACAATGGGCGCGAAAACCGGGGCGACCCAAACGAACTCTGTCTTGAACATGCGGCTCCAGGCCGCGTGAAGGTCGGGATACAAATCCGGATCAGGCTCGGGCGGTATGTTGACCGAGTGCGGTGACCTGGGCTCATTTGCCATGGTGCCGGCTCCCGCTCACGTCCATTCGGCGCGCGCGAGCGGAAGCGTGGCCTGGTAGATCGGCATCTGTTTCACGTACGGGAGAATTTTCTGCGCAAGCTCGACACCCGTGGAGGAATCGGAGGGATAATGCAGGCCCGCTATCTCGCGGTTGCGCGCGATCCGGTCCGCCAGTGCCCACGCATCGATCGCCATAACCGCGCTTTGTACGGCCGCACTCAGCACGCCGTTGATAACGTCGTTTTGGCTCAGCACATCCTTGATAACAAGCGCGATCAGATGCGCCTCGGTGGAATGGCCGCTTGGGTAGGACGGATGACCAGGCACCGGCACTGGCGGCAACAGAGCCGGACAGACATGAGAAGGACGGGGACGAGGCTGATAGCCGCCAGCGCCGGACACCCCGTTCTTGAAGTGCAACACAGTGAAGGTCGCGACGATGCTGGCGATGTTGATCATCAGCCAGGTCTTGGGATAGCCGGTTTGGTCCATCGTCAGAAGCTGTACGAAGCAGCTGGCGAACTCCTGATCCTGCCCGACAATCTCGCCCAGCGCGTCCGCCCGCTCATCCTGTGCCGCCAGAACCAGCGCGTTGATCTCGCCATCGACGTTCGCTGGGGTGTTGTCCCACGGCGTGATCGTGATCGCACTCCAGCCTGTGGCGGCGTATTCACTCAGCGCGTACCACGCGTGCCATTCTGCCGTCCAGCAATTCGCGGGATAGATGTTGATAGGAATGCGCTGCTGGGCAATAAAAGTTCCGGGCGGATCGTCGATCGTGACGAACGGAAGATCCACCCGGTCTGCCAGAAGAGCGATGCCACCGGCGCCTCCAACGGCACCAACACCTCCGGCATTTCCTGCATTTCCGGCGTTTCCTGCGTTTCCCGCATTGCCCGCCATTTTGGCCTCCCCTTGTTAGATAGTTTCAGAAACGTCTATTTATCACTCCGGCAATCCGGCCAATCGCAATCGCTCCACGAACAAATCCGCCACCTCTCCGCGCAGCGGTGTGTAGGCGCGAAAAGCCTTGAGCCCGAAATTCGGGATGATCTGCAGCAACCGCCGGCCGACTTCCTTCGCCTCATCGAACCGTCCCGCAGCAACGAGCGCCGCCGCCAGACAGCGCAGATTGGACGACTGCCGCCCATGGCGCGCTGCGGTTTGCCCCCACGCAACCGCCTCCTCCATGTTTCCGGCAAGGTAGTTGGCCTGCGAATACGCGTGTTCGTGCCAGCATCCCGCCTCCGGTCCGATCGGCGCCAGACGGAGCGCGGTGCGGGCGCGCGTGATGGCGCCTTGCGCATCGCCTAAAATGCCCGATGTGAAACTGCTATAGGTCCATGCCAGCGCGCAGCTCGGGGCCATCGAAAGGGCGCGATCGATGATGGTCAGCGCCTCCTCGTGCTCCTTGCCCAAATAGCCCCGCATATGCCCGTGGATCGCCAGCGCGAGCGCATCGCTGCCGTCCCGGTCGATAGCGAGGCTCGCGGCTTTGGCTGCGGCGAGCCGGTCGGCATGCTCGTCGGCCGAAAGTCCCTGACCGATGCGGAACAGATGGAGATACGCCAAATGAGACAGCGCGCCGGAATAGTTAGAATCAAGCAAGACTGCTTGACGCAGGAGCGCCTCTGCTGCCGCCAGGGACTCGCGATCCGGTGGATAAAGCCTGGCCAGGGCCTGTAGCGTCAGATCGTAGGCATTGACGCTGTTGCGATCCTTGCGCAGGGCTCGCCGGGCCTGGCGTTCTCGGAGATGCGGGGCAATGGCCCCAGCCGCCCGCAGTGCAATCTCGTCCTGCATCTCAAACACGTCCGCCAGCGCGCCATCGAACCGGTCCGCCCACAAACTTTCGCGCGAGATGGCATCGTCCAGTTCCACCGAAATGCGGATCTGCTGCGCGCTTCTGCGCACACTGCCGTGCAGTACATCTTGTACGTTCAGCTCCTGTTCCACGCGGCGCAGGTCCGGCATCGGCCCGGTAAAGCCAAGCGTGGATGTGCGGGAAACAACGACGATGTCTCTCATGCCTCCGAGCAACCTTATGATGTCCTCAACCATGCCTTCAGCGAAATACGTGTCTTCCTGGCTTTCGCTCGCGGTGCGAAAGGGCAGCACCGCTAACGACGGCCGGTAATCGGCAGCTACGCCCACGCCCTCCGGCAACCGCGCGCCGGTCCCCCCATTGGGTGCACGGTCAGTCGCCACACGGAAGAGAGCAATCAGATCGCGAATGTTCTTCAAACGATGCTCTCCCAGCGGCACGTACTCTGCCGGAACGATCCCTTTCACCTGGTCGTAAACGGCGCGGGAAATCCGGATCCCTCCTGGCTCCGCCACTTGCTCGAGCCGCGCCGCGATGTTGACCGCGTTGCCTCCCGTGCGGTCACCGACCACCATGATTTCGCCCGTGTGAATGCCGATACGGTATGAAATATTTCGCAGCTCGGCATTCCGGGATCCCCGGCGTGCGCTGCCTGACTGAATGCGGATCGCGCAGCGCAGTGCCAGAACGGCGCTGGGGAATTCGGCCAGGAAGCCGTCGCCCGCAAAGGTAAAGACGCGACCCTGGAAGCGCTCGGCCTCTTCCATTACCCGTGTGATATCGGTCGCGACCACGCGGTGTGTCTCTTCTTCGTGGGCTTCCATCAGCGCGCTGTAGCCGCTGATGTCGGCTGCAAGGACCGCAGCCAGGCGCCGTTCCACCCGTCCGCGCCTCGTTCCTTTTGGCCGCCACGTTCGGTAGTCCTGGTTCGCCATCATCCCTCGATTTCGAGGCTGTCAGGTCCTGTTACAACGGGACGTCCGCACGGGAAATCTCAGTGGGGAGCGAGCGGAACTGGTTAAGCTACGTCCATCAGCACACGGGCGACCCGCTCTCGGGTCAGCGGAAGATCCCGTATCCGCGTACCCAGCGCATGCGCCACCGCATTTCCGATCGCCGCCGCCGTCGGGCCGATCGTGCATTCCCCCATGCCCAACGAGGGCTGATCGGGCGCATCGATCAGCGCGCAGGTGATCTCCGGCACTTCCGAAAACCGCAGAATCGGGTAGCCGTCCCAATCCACTGAGACGACCCCGTCGGGGCCCAGCCGCACCTGTTCCTTCAGCGTGAAACTGCAGGCCTGGATGATCCCGCCTTCCAGTTGGTTGCGCGCGCCGTCGGGGTTGATGATCAGCCCGGCATCCGAGGCGCACCACACGCGTCGCAACCGCACCTCCTTATCGACATCCAGTTCCACCACGACGGCGGCATAGGCCGAGCGGTTCTTGTACCTGCCCGAACCCGATCCCCAGCCCCCGGCCGCTGCCGGCCGGTCCGCGCCGGGACCACTCGGCCATCTCGGCCGCACGCTCGATAACGCCGCGGGCGCGCGGGTCGGACATGATCGAGAGCCGGTAGGCCACAGGGTCCTCGCCTGCATGCTCCGCCAGCTCGTCCAGCATGCATTCCAGTGCGAACACATTTGCCATCGCGCCCAGGCTGCGCAGCGCCGACGTGCGGACCGGCGCCCGGAGCACCAGGTGGTGGATCACGCGCCTGACCGGGATGTCGTAAAGCGGGAACGCATTGCGCGTGCCGCCCCCGCCATTTGCCTCGGGTGGATCGGAGGCACGAGGCTCGGGCGCCGGCTCCGGCAGGGCTTCATGCGCCAGCATGTTGCCGCCCATCGCCGGCCGCTGGACGTGCGACGCCGCCCAGATTTCCGCTGTCCAGTCCTTCGGCCGCCGGCGTTCGTCCAGCACGGCGCGGATCGTCACGACCTGGGCGGCACCATAACGTTCGTACGCAAACTCTTCCTCGCGGCGCCACTGCACGCGGATGCAATGGTCCGGGACCTGCTGCGCGATCAGTGCGGCATCCAGCGCGACGTCATCCGCGCCATTATGGCCGTAGCAGCCGGCGCTATGGGCATGCCGGACAGTGATCGTTTCCAACTGCCGCCCCAGCACCTTCGCCAGCGCGTTGCGCAGCGGATAGATCGCCTGGGAGTGGCTCCACATGGTCAGATGACCATCGCGCACCTCGGCCAGCGCGCAGGAGGGCGCAAGCGCCGCATGGGCGACATAGGGGCGGGAATAGGTGGCTTCGACCACCTCGCCGGCTGCGGCAGGACCCGGATCGCCCAATATCCGGTCATCGCTCGCCCTACCCACCAGCCACGCCGCCTCCTGCTCTGCCGGGTCGAATTCGCGCGCATTCTGCCACGCCGCGCACCCGGCCGCGGCGGCCGCGCCGCGCTGGGCCACAGTCTCGTCGGGGCTCACCAGCGCGACGAAATTGCCCAGCCGCACAACCCGCAGCTCCCCCCGAGCCGCGCGCCGGATCGCGCCCTCATCCAGCGACGCAAGCCGTGCCTCGCGAGAAGGCTGGCGCAGTACCCGCGCGTGCAGCATGTCCGGCCGCGCAATATCCTGGATGAACGCACCGCCGGTCAGCTTGCCCGGCAGGTCGATCCGCCGCGCCGGCGTGCCGACCAGCTTGTAGTGGGAGACGGGTTTGCGCGGCGCCGAGCCATCCGCCTCGCGCGCCAGATCTGCAAGCGGCGCGAAGGTCCAGTAATCAAATCCGGTCGGCGCCTCACCGCGGAAAATGCCCCATCAACCACCGAGATGTCCTCCGGCGCGCAATTCAGCCGCTGCGCCAGCCGGTCGAGCACCCGGGACCGCACCTCCGCGCTGATCAGCCGCACGGACGCGCCCGAGACCTCGATGGACAGGCTGCTGCTGGTCGAACCTTCGTCGGGCGCCCGTTCGGTGTCACCTGCGACGATACGGATACGGTCGAAGCCGACATCGAGCTCCTCCGCGGCAATCTGCGCCAGGGCCGTCAGAATGCCCTGCCCGATTTCCACCTTTCCGACCGAGAGGCGCACGCTCCGGTCCTGCGCGTTGAAACCGATCCATTGATCCGGCCGCGGGTTATTAGCGACCGACAGGGGAAGGGCGGCGGTGTTCATGCTGGCACACCCTCGCGCAAGCCGGCGGCGGCGCGCTGGATCGCACGGATGATCCGGTTATGTGCTCCGCAGCGGCAGAGATGCCGGTCAAGCGCGGTCACGATGTCCGCGCGGGTCGGCTCCGGATTGCGGTCCAGCAGCGCCTTGGCGCTGACTAAAATCCCCGACAAACAATAACCGCACTGCCCGGCCTGCTCTTCTACGAACGCCTCAATCAACTTATGGCCTCCCAAGCCTTCGACCGTGGTAACCGGCCGGCCGGAAACGGTACCGACTTCGCGGGTGCAGGAGAAAGCGGGCTCGCCGTCGATCAGCACCATGCACGTCCCGCACTGCTCCAGGCCGCAGCCGTAACGCGTGCCCTTCAGGTCGAGCGTGCTGCGCAGGACGTCGAGCAACGGGGTCGTGGGATCAGCATCAACGGAAACGCTGCGCCCGTTTACGTGCAGGTCGATTGCCATGATTCGCTATCCGGTTTCAGGCGGTCCAGGGAAGCGACCAGAGGTCCGGATTCGTCAGTTTCGCGGCGAGCGCACCGGAGATTGCCTCCAGCAGGCGCTCACCTTTTTCGGGGGAGGCGGCTTCCGGGTGGCCGATCACGCCGGAGGCGGAGCGCGCGGCAATGGTGCGCCAGCGATAGACGCCGGGCTCCGGATTGGGCGATGGGTTGGCGCGGGCGAGCGCAATCCGATCCGTGGCGACCAGCTCCGGGCGCAACGCCATCATCATCGCGGTCTCCGCCTCGCAGGCGTGCTGCAGGCCGGTCTGGGCTTCCAGGATCTCGGCAATCGGCGCCGCGGCAGCGAACCAATAAGTGAACTGCACGATCGGCAAGCCGAGCTTCGGTGTCAGCTCGTCGGTAATGGTGCGCAACGCGTTCTCATTCCCCCCATGAGCATTGAGCAGCACGATACGCCGGAAACCATGCCGCGCGATGGAGTGGCAGACGCCTTCGATCAGCATGCTGAAAGCCGGGAAGTCGAGACTGATCGTGCCGCCGAAGCTCATGTGATGCTCGGAAAGCCCGGTCCACAAGACCGGCAGCACCAGGGCATCATCGCCGCTTTCAGCGATCTTCCGGGCGGTTCGCAGCACCAGCGCCTCGGCAAGACGGCTGTCGACCTCCACCGGAAGATGCGGACCGTGCTGTTCCAGAGCCGCCACGGGAACGATGACCATGGCGCCGGTCCGCTCCCGTAGCTGATCGGCGCGCAGATTGCGCCATTCGACCTCCATCCCGGCCCCCTTCCCTGTGCGTCGCGGCAAATGGGGCATGAAAACCGCTGTGAGGGAAGGGCGCACACCATTGTAATATCAGAACTATTTTGTTGACCGGGGAAGGAGGCGCCCTTATCTCGAAATTGAGAATTAGCAAGGAACTTTAGTCATGCGCCGCGCCGCCGCGCTGGTCGTCGCAGTGATCGGCGCTCTGCTGCTTGCCGGAGCCCGGCCTGGTTCCGCTGCCCCAATACTTATTTCTGGCGCGCCGTGGGGGCAGGACGCCGACATGCGGAATTTCAGCTCGGTGTTCGGCGTGAACGGGTTCATCTCGTACGCCGGCTTCGCGTCGGCTGCACCGGGCAAAATCTTCGTTCCCGCCAACGCGTTTGTAATGATTGAAGGTGGCGCGAGCTTCGACGGCGCTTTTCAGGCCTATCTTACCGGCAACGAGGCCTCGATCCTCGGCTGGGTCCGGGCAGGAGGGAGGCTGCTGCTGCAAAGCGCGGGGTGGGATCCCGGCAGCTACGGAATCGGCCCAGGCTTACTCATCCAGGACCTGTATGTGAATGCCAGCAATTGCGGAACCCTGACGGCCGTCGGGCAACAGGTGCTCACCGGGACGCCGGCAACCCAGTGCGGCGACTATCTCGCACATGACTACGTCAGCGGCACCGGATTGCTGCCGCTGATGACCGGCAGCAACACCGGCGCCACCATCATCGCCGAGGCGACATACGGCGCCGGGGCGATCATCTATAGTGGTCTGACTGATTCCGAATGGAATTACTCCGGGCCGGGTCTGATGAACACTCTCATTGCCCATGCAAGAGATTTTCCTATCCCCGAACCCGCCGGAGCCACCCTCCTGCTGTATGGCCTGGGTCTGCTGGCTATCGCTCGGCGGTCACGACGGGCGCCGCGCCCTTCAGCCACTCCGCGAAAGCCTGGCTGAAACGGGCTGCACCCTCCGGATTCAGGTGCGAGAACGCGTCACCGAAATACCGGTCAGGCCAGTGGGGCATGACCGGACCGACGATGTGCAGGTTCGGATAGCGGGCCGCATAGGCTTCCAGATATTTTTCGAAACCTTCGCGGACCTGCGGGCGAACCGAGCTCCAGGTCGCCTGATTCATCGGCGTTGCAACAAAGTCGGCTTCGATGCCGTGTGCCGCGAGCAGTGCCAGCATGCGGTCGAAGTACCAGTCGAGGATCGGCAAGGGCCGGAAGGTATTCAGATGCCCTTCGACCGCGACAATATTGGTCCCCGCCGCCGTGCCGAAGAAATACTGCCCGCGCGCGTCCAGCGCACGGCGCAAGCCGGCCTCATTCTCCCACTTGCGAAGGAACACGCCACCGTGCAGCAGGCTCCCGAAATAGAGCGACGGGAAGCGCACGGTGTAAAGCATCGCACGCAGGCGCGGCGGCAGTCCGTCCTCGTGCGGCCTTGCATAGATCGATCCATCGTCGAGCTGCCGTGACGCCAGACGGAGCTCCTCGAGGTCGCCCCAGTCGAGAAAGCCATAAGCGACGCTTCGTTCCCAGAACAGGTCCGGCCGGGCGAAGTGGCCGGCGTCGAACGATATCACCACCCGGCGGGGCGGATTGGGGCAGGCGAGCGCGCGGCGGAGTGCCACATACGCCTCGATAGGCTCGCCGCCGCCAAGCGCCAGATTGGTGGTGCGGGTGGGCAACAGGCCGGGCTCGATATCGGCCGCGGCCCGCGAATCCCCCACCACAATGACTTCACCCAGATCGCAGCCTGCAAGAAAGCGCTCCTTTGCCAACCAGGCGGCATATTCCGGATCAAGGAACGACAGGGGAGCGATCGCCACCCAGAGCCAGACCAGCGCGAATGCGGCGGCGGCGAAAGCCGTACTTAGCAGGAGATAGGAGCGGGGCAGGAGATTGGAGCAGGGCGGGAGATTGGAGCAGGGCGGGATCTCGGCCGTGGATCGCTCGACGGGCACGGGTCAGAACCGGAAATACAGGAACTCGCTCGAACCGCCGAGCGAAAGCAATCCAAGGCACGCCGCTCCGCCCAGCGCAGCCGCCCAGGGCAGACTTCGGACCCCAGCCGAACCGCGTCCTTGGCAGGCCGACGCCGCCAAGAACCGGTTCGCAGGCGCGCATGATCTGCTGCGTATTCGGCGCCAGCCAGACGATTGCATAAAGGCCTGCAAGCCGCGCGATGTCAGCGCACGCGCGAAGGTCCGGCCGCCGAAGGACCATCCCGTGTCCGCCGAGCATCGCGGCGAACACGCTGGCCGCCGCGTGCAATGACGGAGCGCGGAAAACAACCGACCCCGCCAGCACACAACAATAGGTAAGCGCTATCCGCCCCGCCTTCCCGAGCCGGTCGGCGACAGGGGTCGCTCCATGGCGCAGGCGCCAGGCGTGGTTTACGATCAGATACGCCGAGTGCATCAGGCCGAAGACAAGGAAGGTGATACCGCTGCCGTGCCAAACGCCGGCGAGGGTGATGGTAATCGCCGTCGGCAGGGCGATCAGGTTGGCAAAGCCTCCCAGTGAACTGCGCGCGCGACGGTCCACCGGCGCACCCCGGGCTATTCGCCGCCGGGTCAGCCGAAGCGCCAACGGGTTGTACAGGTAAATCGTCAAATACCGGGTCAGCGTCATGTGCCAGCGCTGCCAGTATTCGATCACACTTTGCGCCTTGTACGGCGAGTTGAAGTTTGCCGGGAATCGGACGTTCAGCATCCGGGCCGCGCCGATCGCCATGTCCGAATAACCGGAAAAGTCGAAGTAAAGCTGCAGCGAGTAGCTCAGCGCCGTCTGCCACGCCGGAAACAGCGTCAGCGCCTGGGGATCGGCGAAGCCGGACGCGACCGCTGGCGCGAGCGGGTCCGCCAGCAGGGTCTTCTTCAGCAATCCCATGAAGAATATCGCAAGCCCGGCCGAAATATTTGCCGCCGACGGCCGGAACACCCGCGCGTCACCGAGCCGCGGCATGATCTCCTGATGCTGCAGGACGGGGCCGGCAATCAGGTGCGGGAAGAACGAGACGAACAGGGCATGACTGGTCAGTTCCGGCGCTGCAGCGCGGCCGGAGCGGCAGTCGATCAACAGGCCGATCTGCGTAAAGGTGAAGAAGCTGATCCCCAGGGGAAGTGCAGGCGCATGGACCGTCAGTCCGAACATCCCGAGCCACGCCGCGGCATATTTGAAATACGCCAGCAGCAGCAAATTGCAGATGATACCGAAAACCAGCGCAATGCCCTGCGCTCGCCCTTCGGTTCGGGCGATCAGCCGCCAGAACAGGTGATTCACCGCGGTCGAGCCGACAAGCACGGGCAGGTAGCGGGGATCCCACCAGGCGTAAAACACCAGTGACGCACCGACCAGCCAGACCCAGCCCGCCGCTCCCCCGGTCCGTGACAGGCAAAAGAACCCCAGCACCGCCGCCGGCAGAAACGCCAGAACAAACGCGTAGGAGTTGAACAGCACCGGCCGTCAGCAGGCGGTGCGCTTTGCCTCGATCAGCCTGGCGAGGTCGCCAACCCGCCGCAGGGCATCGATCTCGGTTGCCGCGAAGGTAATGCCGAACCGGCACTCCGTCTCCACGATAACGGCGATATGCGCCATGGAGTCCCAACCCGGCACCTCATCGGCCGTGGTGGTCTCGGTCAACGTCACGCATGGATCGTCCAGCACCGACCGGACAATATCAGTCAGCTCCGCCCAGACCGGCCCGGGTGGCGATTGAAGCTGGGCCTGCGGCATGCGCCTCCTCCTGCTGGTTCGGGGAGAAGGTTCCTAATCGCGGCAGGCTGAGAAACGGTTAACGGTTCAGGCGTGTCCGGCCGCCTCAGACAATAGCAGCGGATCGATCTTCATCAGCGCCATCGCCCGGCGCCATTTCGTGTCGTGATCGTTCCCGAACAGCAGCTGCTGCTCCGCCGGCACGGAAAGCCAGGCATTCTGGCCTATTTCCGCCTCCAACTGGCCGGGAGCCCAGCCGGCATAGCCGAGCGCAAGCAGCCCCTGGCGGGGTCCGCCGCCCCCGGCGATGGCCTTGAGCACGTCGAGGCTTGCAGTCAGCGCAAGATCGTCGGTGACTCTAAGACTGCCTTCCCCCGTCCAGTCCGCGGTGTGAAGTACGAACCCGCGCGCATTATCGACCGGTCCACCGGCGCAGAGGCGAATGCGGCGCGCTGGGGGAACCGGCTCCACCTCAAGTTGCCGGAGCAGATCATCGAAGCTTGGTTTCGCAATCGGGCGATTCACCACCAGCCCCATCGCCCCCTCAGGCGTGTGCGCGCAGACGTAAACCACGCTCTGAGCAAAGCGCGGATCGGCCATGCTGGGCATGGCCACCAGCAACTGCCCGGTCAGGAACGCGAGCGGGTCAACCGATGCAGACATGCCGCCCTATCTGGGCTTGCCCCGGACATGCTGCAAGCGCTGCAGCCGGCCCGATTTCAACCGGCCCCGGCCGGCTGGCGTAATCCGGGCAGCTTGGCTACTATCGGCCTTCTCTGAAAGTCGATACGCCGCTTGCTGTCTGAGTATCCGATTCACGCGACGAGCGTGCGCGCTCTGCGACTCACGCTTCTTTGCGATCGGATACTAGGACTCCGCCCGGTTGGGCAATACCGAGGAGACAGTGATGACGATCAAGGTCGGCGACACCATTCCCAGCGCGAAGCTGATGATGGCAACCCCGGACGGGCCGAAGGAAGTTTCCACCGAAGAAATCTTCAAGGGCAAAAAAGTCGTGTTGTTCGCGGTTCCCGGCGCCTTCACTCCGACCTGCAGCGCCAAGCATCTGCCCGGCTTTGTCCAGCATGCCGCCGCGATCAGGGCCAAGGGCGTGGACACCGTCGCATGTATCGCTGTGAACGATGCGTTCGTGATGAGTGCCTGGGGCAAGGACCAGGGCACTGACGGCAAGGTGGTGATGCTCGCAGACGGATCGGGCCAGTTTACCAAGGCAATGGGATTGGAACTCGATCTGAACGCGCGCGGATTGGGCACACGCAGTCAGCGATATGCCCTGATCGCCCAGGATGGAAAGGTAACGAGCCTTGCGGTGGAGGCGCCGGGCGGGTTCGAAGTCAGCAAGGCGGAATTGATTCTCGCCGCGCTCTAAACTACGCTGTTTTCGCGGGCGGCGGCTGCGAGCCGCCCGCTTCGTCGCGGCGCATCCCGGCAACGATCTTGTACCCCTCGGACAGCGCCCGGAGTTCGTCCGCACTCATCACGTCCTCGATCCGCGTGAACGGCTCGTCCCCCGTGCGTTCATACACCTCCCGCAGGATCGCGTCCGGGGGATTGGTGCGGTTACGCAGCACCACGGCTGCGGTGGGGCCTAGCCGTTTCTCCTGATACTGCACCAGCGCGGGCCCGATCGCCGGCACGTCCCGCAACGCATCGGCCAGCGCCCGCGCGTCCAGGATTGCCTGGCCGGCGCCGTTCGACCCCCGAGGCACCATCGGGTGCGCGGCGTCCCCCAGCAGCGTTACCCTTCCGAATGACCATCGTGGCAGTGGATCCTGATCGACCATCGGAAATTCCAGAACCATCTCCGCCGCCCTTATCAACGCCGGCACATCCAGCCAGTCGAAATGCCAGTCCGCGAAAGCGGGCAGGAAATCATCGAGCCGCCCCGCCCGGTTCCAGTCCCGATCAAGATGATGCGGCGTCTCGATCTCGGCGACCCAGTTCACCAGCTGCCGCCCCTGCTCGTCCACGTCGTTGCGGATCGGGTAGATGACCATCTTTCCGTGCGCCAGCCACCCGGCCCGGGTCATCGTTGCGCCCGAAAGAAACGGCCGCCAGGCCGTGACGCCGCGCCACATATTACAGCCGGAATACCTGGGCTTTCCCTCATTCGGGTAGAACTGCTTCCGGATCACCGAGTTGATGCCGTCGCACGCCACCGCGGCGGCTCCGCGCTGATCGGGGCGGTCCGTGAAATGCGCGGTCACGCCGGCCTGGTCCTGCGAAACACCGGTGCACGCCCAACCGGTGTGGATCCGTCCGGCCCCGATAGTCCGCCGTGCGGCCTGCAGCAGAACACGTTGCAGATCGCCGCGATGGATCGAGATCTGCGGGTGACCGAACCCCGCATATCGCCCCGCCGGTTCCCGCCAGATCAGCTGGCCGAACCGGTTGAAAAATGCGCTCTCTTTTGTAACGACTCCCGCCGCGGCCAGCGCGGGTTCCAGCCCCAGCCGCGCCAGCTCCCCCATCCCGTGGGGCATCACGTTGATGCCGACACCCACCTGCCGGATCTCTGCCGCTGCCTCGAACACCCGGCACGCAATACCGGCATCATACAGTGCCAACGCCAGGGTGAGCCCACCGATCCCTCCGCCGATAACCAGGACCTCATCGGTCACGCGGACTGCTCTTCCCGCAGCAGCCCCAGCTTTTCCTGCACCGGCCGGTCGGAAAAGCTGAACAGTACCGCCTCGCTGGACGCACGGTGATGATGCCAGTACCAGCTCGGCGCGACGAAGACATCCCGCTTTTTCCAGTGAAAGACGGTATCGCCCACGGTCGTCTCGCCTGCGCCTTCAACCACGGAGAACACCGTTCCATCCGTGCAGCGATACGGCGCGGTGCCGAAACCCGCAGGCAGCAGCTGCATGAATGCGCCGATCGTCGGCATCGGGTAGTCGCCGTTTGCCGGATTTGCATACCGCAGCTTGTAACCGTGGCAGGCTTCCGGCTCTCCACTGCGGGCGAGCGTGGCCAGGGCCTCGCGCGAGCGGGCGTAAGGATAGTTGAACACCGGCGAGCTCTTGCCTCGCGGCGCGTAGCCCAGCGGGAGCATGTTGCTGCCGTACCGCGCCAGGCTGTCGCCGGCGGGCCGCGTCACCGTCTGGCTGTCTGCGTTGGCCAACTCGGCGAAGCTGGCGTCGAAGAACCGGACCAGCGGGATGTCCAGCCCGTCCAGCCAGACCATGGCCGTGTCCGTTTCGTTGCCATGGTCGTGCCAGGTCCAGGACGGCGTGATGACGAAATCCCCCGGCTCCATCATCGTCCGCTCGCCCTCGACCGCTGTGTAAGCCCCGTGCCCCTCGATGATAAATCGCAGCGCCGACTGGGAGTGCCGGTGAGCCGGTGCCACCTCGCCGGGCAGGATCAATTGCAGCCCGGCATACAGCGTGTGGGTGATGGAGGCCTGGCCGCGCAGCCCCGGATTTTCCAGGATCAGCACCCGGCGCTCCGCCTCCTTGGCGGTTATCAGGCTGCCGGATCGCATCAGGTAGGGGCGGACCACGCCGTCGTAGTCCCAGTGCGCCGGCTGGGCAGGGGTCGCCGGAGCCCGGGTGACCAGAGAGTGCAGGCTTTCCCAGAGCGGGGCGAGGCCGTGCCCGGCGATCTGATCATAAAAAGCCAGCCGTTCGGACGATGGCGCAGCAACCGTTTCACTCATAATGATCCTCCAATCCGGGCGTGGTCACTTCGGGCAAGGTCTCGCGGCGGCGCAAAACCCGGAGGACAAAATGCGCCAGGCCGTGCTGCTGCTTTTTTCCGCTGCTCTCAGCCCTTGCTTCCGTGGGGCAGGCGGCCCCGTTCAGTAGTGGATGGCGCGCTTGTAGGCGTCCAGCACCGCTTCGTGCATCGTCTCGCTGACTGTCGGGTGCGGGAAGACCGTGTGTATAAGCTCCGCCTCGGTGCTCTCCAGGGTGCGGGCGATCGTGTAACCCTGGATCATCTCGGTGACTTCGGCGCCGATCATGTGCGCGCCGAGCAGTTCGCCGGTCTTGCCGTCGAAGACGGTCTTCACCATCCCCTCCGGTTCGCCCATCGCGATCGCCTTGCCGTTGCCGATGAAGGGAAAACGGCCGACACGGACGTCGTGGCCCTCGGCTTTCGCGCGAGCCTCCGTTAGCCCCACCGAGGCCACTTGCGGGCGGCAATACGTGCACCCGGGGATGTTGGTCACATCCATCGGGTGGACGTCATTCAGCCCGGCGATTTTCTCCACGCATATAATGCCTTCGTGGCTGGCCTTGTGCGCGAGCCAGGGCGGGCCGGCGAGGTCGCCGATCGCATACACGCCGGGCTCGCCGGTGCGGCCGTATTCATCGATCACCACGTGCGTGCGGTCCACTTTTACGCCGGTTCCCTCCAGGCCGATATTTTCGACATTGCCGACGATGCCGACAGCGGAGATCACGCGGTCCACGGTGACCTGCTGGGATTTGCCGTTCGCCTCGATGGAAACCGTGACGTCGCTTCCGTTCTTCTTCGCGGTGGTTACCTTGGCGCTGGTGAAGATCTTCATCCCCTGGCGCTCAAAGGCCTTGTGCGCGAAGGCGCTGATTTCTTCGTCCTCGACCGGCAGGATGCGGTCCAGCACCTCCACCACGGTCACATCGGCGCCCATGTTACGGTAAAAACTGGCGAATTCGATGCCGATCGCGCCTGAACCGATTACCACAAGTGATTTGGGCATGTTTGGCGGCACCATCGCCTCCTTATAGGCCCAAATAAGCTTGCCGTCGGCCTCGATCCCCGGAAGCTGCCGCGCGCGCGCCCCGGTAGCCAGCACGATATGGGGCGATTTCAGCGTGGCCACCGGCTTGCCGTCCTTATCCACCGCGAGCGTCTGCTTGCCGGCCAGCCGGCCCTGGCCGTCGAACACAATGACCTTGTTCTTGCGCAGCAGATGCGCCACGCCGGAGGACAATTGTTTCGCGACGGCACGGGAGCGCTTGACCACCTTGTCCAGTTCAAAGCGCGGATTGTCGGCGGCAAAGCCGTAATCCGGTAGATGATGCAGCAGATGGTTGATTTCGGACGTGCGCAGCAGCGCCTTGGTCGGAATGCAACCCCAGTTCAGGCAGATGCCGCCGAGATGTTCGCGCTCCACCACCGCGGTCTTCATCCCCAGCTGCGCGGCGCGGATGGCAGCGACGTATCCGCCGGGGCCGCCGCCCACGATGATGATGTCGAAGCTCTGCTCAGCCATTCCTGGTTTCCTGTGTATCCGCCAAAGCCGCGGTAGCCTGCGTATCCATGCGATAGACCGTCCAGTCGGTGACCGGACGCGCGCCGATCCGATGGTAAAAGTCGATTGCCGGCTTGTTCCAGTTGAGCACGTTCCATTCCATCGACAAGCACTGCTCGTCCTGCGCAATGGTGGCAAGACGCCGGAGCAGGGCAAGGCCGATGCCTCGGCCGCGGTGGGCGGGCTCGACAAAGATGTCTTCCAGAAACAGCACCGGGCGGGCGGCGAAAGTGCTGATCACGTAATACCAGATGGCGATTCCCACGGGTTTGCCGTTGTCTTCGGCAAGAATGGCGTGGGCGAGCGGGCGGGGTCCGAAGAGGAGGCGTTTGAAGTCCGCGTCCGTAGCGGTCATGCGATCCAGAAGGCGCTCGTACTCGGCGAGGCCGCGAACCAGGCGGAGTATATGGGGTTCGTCTCCCGGCTGCGCTTTGCGCAGCGTGATGCCTGTCATCGCTTCAGCCCGATTGCCAGCCGTATGCACCGAACTCGTCATGGCCGGCCTTGAGCCGGCCATCTCTGCACTCAGACACCCAGTGCTGCAAGGTCGCTCCACCCCGGGTTGGTTTTTTCAATTAGGCCGATTTTCCAGGCTCGCGGCCAGCGCTTGAGGCTGGTTTCCCGCTGGATGGCTGTGGCGATCTCGGCGTGTTCTTCAGCGTAAACCAGCCGCTTAAGATGGTATTTTTGCACGAATTTGCTTCCGATTCCCTCGCGGTGTTCAGCGATTCGGCGGGATAGATCGCTGGTGACGCCAATGTAGAGGGTGCGCCGTTTTTGCACGGTTGGTCATGATGTAAACCCAACCACCGGGCATAGCGGTTGTCAGCTTCGGGCAGAGATGGCCGGATCAAGTCCGGCCATGACGTGAGGGGAAGACGCGTAAATGGCGGGAGAGCGGTGGCCATCACAGCATCAAACTCAGCGGGTCCTCCATCACCGTCTTGAACGCCGCCAGCCATTCCGCGCCGAGGGCTCCATCGACGACACGGTGATCAACCGACAATGTGCAAGTCATCAGCGTCGCCACAACAACCTGTCCGCCCTTGACGACCGGGCGCTGCTGGCCGGCGGCGACGGCGAGGATGGCGGCCTGGGGCGGGTTAATGACCGCGGCAAAATCCGAAACGCCGTACATCCCCATGTTGGAAATCGAGAACCCGCCGCCCTGGAACTCTTCCGGCTTCAGCTTGCCGGATTTGGCCCTTGTGATCAGGTCCTTCATCTCGTTGCTGATCGCGGCCAGGCCCTTCTGGTCGGCCTTGCGCACGATAGGGGTGATCAGCCCGTCGGGGATGGAGACCGCGACGCTGATATCCACGTCGTCGTAGAGGATGACGTTATCGTCAGTGTAGGTCGCGTTCACCTTGGGCACGCGGCGCAGCGTGACGGCCGCCGCTTTGATGATCAGGTCGTTCACCGAAAGCCTGAATGCGCCCGGGCCTTCCTTGGGCGACTTGGCATTGAGGTCTTCACGCAGCTTCAGCAAGGCGTCGATCTCGATATCCATCGAGACGTAGAAATGCGGGACGGTCTGTTTCGCCTCGGTCAGCCGGCGGGCGATGACCTTGCGCATCGTGCTATTCGGCACCAGGCGATGCGGGGCGATGATGACCGGAGCAGGCGCGGGCGGGCGGGCCGCCGCGGGGGCAGGCTCGGCCGCGGCGGGGGTCGCGGCCGGCGCTGTGACGCCTCGGCCCAGCGCGGCCTCGACATCCACCTTGATGATCCGGCCGTTGGGTCCGCTGCCCGTCAACCCGGAAAGATTGATCCCGGCCTGCTGGGCCATTCGCCGGGCCAGGGGCGAGGCGAAGATGCGGCCCTCATGGGTCGGCTGAGTGTCCTGTCCGTTGCCTCGGGCGGGAGCAGCCGAAGCCGGTTTTGGGGAGCTTGCGGCAGCTTCGGCCACTGGCGAGGGTGACGGCGAGGCCTGGGGCGGAGCAGGCGCCGGCGGAGCGCTGGATTTTGGGGCGGATGCCGCCGGGGGGGCCGCGTCCGGCACTTTCTCACCCGGCTCGACAAGAACAGCGATCGGCTGGTTCACCTTGACGCCCTGGGTGCCGTCACCAACGAGGATCTTGCCCAGCACTCCCTCATCGACCGCCTCGACCTCCATCGTGGCCTTGTCGGTCTCGATCTCAGCGATCACGTCGCCCGATTTGACGTTTTCACCTTCCTTTTTCAGCCAGCGCGCCAGCGTGCCCTCGGTCATCGTGGGCGACAGGGCCGGCATCAGAATATTGGTCGCCATCCGCCATTCCCCTGCTCAGACGATCTTCTTCACGGCGTCGATCACCCATTCGGGCTGCGGCAGCGCCATGCGCTCAAGGTTCGCCGCATAGGGCAGCGGCACATCGATCCCGTGCACCCGGACGGGCGGCGCATCCAGCCAGTCGAACGCATGCTCGATGACCTGCATGGCGATTTCGGCGCCGATGCCCGCATAGGGCCAGCCTTCCTCGACCGACACGATGCGGTTGGTCTTTTTCACGCTGCTGATGATGGCTTCGGTATCCAGCGGCCGGAGCGAACGGAGATTGATCACTTCGGCTTCGATCCCCTCCTTGGCCAGTTCCTCGGCGGCCTTCATCGCCACGCCGACCATGATGCTGAAGGCAACGATGGTGACGCGGTCACCGGGCCGCTCGATCTTGGCCTTGCCGATCGAAAGTATAAAGTCGTCATCGGTCGGGCACTCGAAGGTGTGGCCATAGAGGATCTCGTTCTCCAGGAAAATCACCGGGTTGGGGTCGCGGATGGCGGCGCGCAACAACCCCTTGGAATCGGCGGAGGACCATGGTGCCAGGACCTTCAGCCCGGGCACGTGCGCGTACCAACTCGCGTAGCACTGCGAATGCTGGGCGGCGACGCGGGCAGCGGCGCCGTTCGGGCCGCGGAAGACGATAGGGCATCCCATCTGCCCGCCTGACATATAGAGCGTCTTCGCGGCCGAGTTGATGATCTGGTCCATCGCCTGCATGGCGAAGTTGAAGGTCATGAACTCGACGATCGGCCGCAGGCCGTTCAGCGCCGCGCCGACGGCCATGCCGGTGAAGCCGTGTTCGGTGATCGGGGTATCGATGACGCGGCGGGGGCCGAACTCATCGAGCATGCCCTGGCTGATCTTGTAGGCGCCCTGGTACTGCGCGACCTCCTCGCCGATCAGGAAGACGTCCTTGTCGCGGCGCATTTCCAGCGCCATGGCGTCGCGAAGGGCTTCGCGTACGGTTGTGGCCTTGGTCGGCCCCCAATCCTTTTCGGGCGACGGTTCCGGAACGGCCTGAGCTTCCGGCGCCCGCTGGCCCTGTGCACCGCGCGCGGCGATGGCGCGGTTGTCCTCGGCCTCGGCGGCGGCTTTGGGTTCCGCGGGCGCTTCCTTGCGGGGCGGGGGCGGCGAAGGGGCCTGCACGCTGGAGACGTCCTCGCCGTTGGCAGCCAGCACGGCGATCGGGGTGTTCACCGCGACGCCTTCCGTGCCTTCGTCGACCAGGATGCGGGCGAGCTTGCCCTCATCGACGGCTTCGACCTCCATCGTTGCCTTGTCGGTCTCGATCTCGGCGATCACATCGCCGGACCTGACGTCATCGCCAACCTTTTTGAGCCATTTCGCCAGCTTTCCCTCGGTCATGGTGGGCGAAAGGGCGGGCATGAGGATCTGCGTGGACATCTCTCAGGCCTCCAACAGCACGTCCGTCCATAGCTCGGACGATTCGGGTTCGGGCGAGGACTGTGCGTACTCGGCGGCTTCCTGGATCGTCGCCTTCACTGAATCGTCGATCTCCTTCAGGCTCGCCTCATCCACGCCCAGGCTTTCCAGCTTCTGCTTGGCGCCGTCTATCGGGTCGCGCTGGGTGCGCATCTGCTGCACTTCCTCGCGAGTGCGGTAGCGTGCCGGGTCCGACATCGAGTGGCCGCGATAGCGATAGGTCATCACTTCGAGCAGGTATGGACCGTTGCCTGCCCGGCAATGCGCGACGGCCTGGCTGGCTGCCTCGTAAACGGCGGTCACGTCCATGCCGTCGGCCTGAGCGCCCGGAATGCCCCAGGGCGCGCCATTCTTCCACAGTTCGTGCGAGGCCGAGGCCCGCTCGACGCTGGTGCCCATGCCATAGCGATTGTTCTCGATCACGAATACAGCGGGCAGCTTCATGAGTGAGGCCAGGTTGAAACTTTCAAAGACCTGGCCCTGGTTGGAAGCGCCTTCGCCGAAATAGGTCAGGCAGACGCGGTCATTTTCTCTGTACCAGTTGCTGAAGGCGAGGCCGGTACCCAGGCTGACTTGCGCACCGACGATCCCATGCCCGCCGAAGAAGTTACGCTTCTTGCTGAACATGTGCATCGAGCCGCCCTTGCCGTGGGAATAGCCGCCCGACCGGCCGGTCAACTCGCACATGACGCCCCGGGGTTCCATTCCGGTGGCCAGCATGTGGCCATGATCGCGGTAGGAGGTGATGACCTCGTCGCCTTCACTGATCGCCATCTGCATGCCGACGACCACGGCTTCCTGACCGATGTAAAGATGACAGAACCCGCCGATCAGCCCCATGCCGTATAACTGTCCGGCCCGTTCCTCGAAGCGGCGGATCAGCAGCATATCCCGGTAAGCCTTGAGGAGCCGGTCCTTGCCGAGCGCGGACTCGCGCGGCTTCACGCGCCTGGTCTTTTCGGCTGCCTGCGCCATGCGACCCCCCCGGTATGCGATCCTGACCGAGAGCTAACCTCACGGCCCCCCCGCGGCAAGTGCGGACGAAACCGAAAGTCTCGTGTTGTGCAGCGCAATAAACGAGCTTCGCTCGCGCCAGGCGCGCAACATTGTGCCTTATGTCGCGTTCCTGATGCACCGAAAAACTAAAGGAGCCGATGCCGTGCCTGAGCTGAAGAACGAAGGCGAAAGAAACCGGACTGCGGCGAAAGCTTACGGCCGGGATCAGAAGAAGTCTGCCGAAAGCAGCAAGGAGGAGTTGGCGAAGGCGGCGGCCGAGGGACGACGGCATAGCCACGGCGAGGACCCCCGCAGCCATGGCGGGGATCCTCGCAGCCACGGGGGGACTCCCGGCAGCGCAGACCAGCGCAGCCACGGCGGAGACCCCCGCAGTCCAGGCGGAGACCCTCGCGCCAAACGCTAAAGCTAAACGACGCGGTCCCGCCGGTTTGACGGGTGAGGGCCCGTTCGTATTGTCCGGGCGTGTCTAAGGAAAGCACGACCGACTGCCTCATCGTCACCAATCAGTTTCCGCCGCTCGTCGGGGGCGCTGGCGAGGTCTATGCCGCGCTGGCTCGCGCCGCGGTCGGCCGCATTGCGATTTTGTGCGCCTCGCTGGACTATCGCTCGGGCCAGGAGATCGTTGGTTGGCGGGATCACGACGCCGCCGCCGGCTATCCGATCCGTCGCATTCCGCAGATACGCCCTTCTTTGCGTCAGCGCGGCATTGGCGATGATCTTCGCGTGCGATGGCGGGTGTTGTCTGAGGTGTGGCGGCTGCACCGGCGTCAGCGGTTCCGCGCAGCCTGCATCGCCGATGACGAGACCGTCGGATGGCTGATCAGGCCTGCCCACACGATGGGCTGCCGGGTCGTGCTTTACACGCATGGAGACGATCTGGCGGTCCGGCCGGGCGAGGAGCGGGTGCGCGCGCGGAGAAAGCGGCAGTTCGCCCGGGCTGATTGCATTCTGGCCGTGAGTGCGGCCAGCGCGGCGGAGTTGTGCCGCGTTTTCGGCGTTGATCCCCAGAGAGTAAGCGTCTTGGCGAACGGCGTGGAGCTCGGCCGGTTTCGCCCCACGAAACCCGACGAAATGCTTCGGCGAGACCTCGGGCTGAGCGGGAAGCGACTGGTCGTGACGGTTTCCCGCCTGGTGGCGCGCAAGGGCGTTGATCGGGTGATTGAGGCGCTGCCGGCGATCGGCGCCGCGGTCCCGGAGGTGCATTATCTGGTTGTCGGTGACGGTCCGCAGCGGGAGGAGCTTGGATCGCTGGCCGGGCGCCTGGGATTGAGCGAACGCGTGACGTTCCTCGGCGCGGCGCCGCAGGCGGAGATACCGCGCCACCTCTCGCTGTGCGAGGTATTCGTGATGCCGAACCGGCGCCTGGAAAACGGGGAGGAAGACGGTTTCGGCCTGGTGTTTCTGGAGGCGAACGCGTGCGGGCTGCCGGTGATCGGTGGCAATGCCGGCGGCGTTCCGGAAGTGGTTCGCCATGGCGAGAACGGCCTGCTGGTGGACGGCAACTCGGTTCCGGCGATCGCCGAGGCGGTGACACGCGTACTTACCGACAGGCAGCTTTCGGCGCGGTTGGCGGCGAATGGGCGGGAACGCGCGCTACGGTCAGGCTGGGAATCACGCGCGGAGGCGTTTTTGCGCGCGTGCCGAGGGGGTTAAACTGACCTTTCCCAAGTTTTCTGCCTGTGTGACTGGTGGGGCCAGGAATATTGGTTTCGCTGCGCCCATGCTGCGGTGCAGATTTCGTTTGATACGTAGCGACGAACCGATCCGCCGAACTATTCGACCCTGACGACGGCGACCGACACCGTTCTGAGCAGATTTCAGACTATGGACGATAGACCCGCGTTGCGATATACATGGAGAGCATACCCAAGAAGAAACCGCCACAAACATGCAGAACAGGATGGCCGGGTGTGCTGCCCTTGAGGAAGTAACCAACTGCGATGAGCACGGCCCACGCGATAACGACACCGATCACGTAAGCGCGCATTCTGATTGCCTCCGCTCATGCTCCAAATCGCAAAAGATCACCCAGCTCGGCGAGCTGGTCGGTCCAGATCATCGGCGCCGATGTCCTCCCCTTCGACGCGTTGGTCGGGGCGTTGTTGGCAGCTGCCGAACAGTCGAAAAAGACACAGGAAGCCGTCGCGAGGTGGACCGAACGCGGCCGCAAGCGGGGAACGTGTGTAAGAACTTTCGCTGGGGCAATGATTTATGTCTCGACCACACAAGGTAGCATAAATCCCATCGCCCAGCATACAGAAGGCTTATCGGACATTTGATCCAGCATGCCTTCTGCGGGGCAAAACTCAAGACATATGGAATTAAGGGGAGCAACTAGCCCGCAAAAATCAGGGCTTTCAGTGAACAGAAATTGCCTGCCCGCCGTGTTTGTGAGACAATCTTCCTATGACTTCAAGCGGCGAACAATCCGGGACGAACGGCGAAGCGTGGGAGCAGGTGCTTACATCGCTTTGCCGGTTGCAAAGCCTATTGCCGGAAGCTGTCCTTGCCGGGGGGACGGCTGCCGCGCTTTACGCGGGGCATCGCTTTTCGTTTGACCATGACCATGTGATGCTCAATCTCCGTGAGCGGTTTGATACCGTTCTTGCCGAATTGGAGGCTGCCGCCGGATGGGAGACGGCGCGTGTCCAGCGACCGGTTTTAATTCTGGGGTCACTGGACGGAGTTCAAACGGGTGTCCGGCAATTGCGCCGGTCGCGGCCCTTGGAAACAACGGTCATGCACGTGGGCGAGCATGACGTAACGTTGCCGACCTTGCCGGAGGTGCTGCGGATCAAGGCTTATCTGTGCGTCACCCGCAACGCGACGCGGGATTACCTCGACTTGGCCGCACTGACCTCTCACATGGGAGTTGACGCGGCTAGCAAGGCTCTGTGGAGCATGGACGAGCTTTACCCGCAAAAGAACAGCGACTCGTGGGCCGTGCGAACCCAACTGGTGATGCAGTTGGCGGGGCCGTCCCCGTACGATATGCAAGGTGACGACCTTAGCGAATACAAAGGCGTTCATTCCCCCTTTGACCATTGGAGTCACGTTGCCGAGGTGTGCGGCAAACTATCCGACCGGCTTCTTCACGCATGTGTGGAGGCATTGCGTGGCGACGCCTCAGTGGTAGCACAGCAGGCGCAAGCCAAGATCGACACATGGCGCGAGGCGCGGGCGGCTGGCGAAACGCCGCCGCTTGGCAAACTGCCGGGGCTTACGACATGAAGCACCGCCATCTGGTTCATCAGGAATTTACGGCGGCGGCTATCGAGGACATCCTTGATCGAGGCCGTATGCCTGATTGGGAACCGCTGATTGCCGCAATCGAGGCCGACCCGCACGGCAGGGTAGCAGAAACAACGCTCCAGTTATGCGAACGCCCCTTGTATGGCGCTCCGGTTTTCCGTCGCGTGATCGCCGCCGCGCGGAAGCCGAACCTTAGTTAAAATTCAAGACTTTCGCAACACCTGCGCGCGTCGCTACCCCCGTGGATAGCGAAATACCTCCCCGAAGGCGGCTTAGGAGTTTCTACCACTTTCATTGAATTGCAAACACAGCGCGTAGAAACCGGCGGACATCGTCGGCAGCGCGCTTAAGGGCAGCTGGGTTGTATTCGAGTAAATGCCCCATGTAGCGATCGCCTGGTTGGAATTTTGGGTCGTCGAACTTGTGATGAGCTCCGGGCAAGATCACGAGGGTCATTGGCGCGCTTGAACCCTTATGGCGGATGATGCCGATATCACTATCCTGCGCCACCATCTTTTCGCAAGCAGCGGCGGATGACCAATCGTCAAGCTCCCCGTTCAGGATCAGAGTGGGCGCGGTCACAATCCCGCTTCCAGCACAAATGGGATAGAACGCAATGGCGGCATCGAAACGGAGAGTCGCCGGGGTTTGGTGTCGCTTTGGCTCAATATCGTCGAGAGTGACGACTCCGCCTTCTGAAAATCCCACCAGAGCTACTCGGGAAGAGTTGACGAAAGGCTGACGTGACAGAAATTGGAGAGCGCCATAGGGGTCAAAACACGACCTGCAGGTATGCCGGCGTGGCACGAATTCGTAATGCCACGAGGACCAAAGCTGTCAACCGTGAGACTGACGTAACCCCAAGACTGAAAACGCGCGCCCCAATTACGATCAAGTCCTTCCGGGTCACCGCCGCAACCGTGCAGAAGGACGACTGCTGGGAACGGGCCCTTGCTAACCGGGCGACGTAGAAACCCGCGCAGAATAACGGGGTGCGGCTGCCCCGAGGCGGTCGGAAAATGAACAACCTCGACCACGTCTCGGGAGGACGTTGCCATAGCCATATTCAGGCTTGCAGCCACGATGGCCCCAGCCCACACCGTGAGAATGAATTGGCGAGAAGATCGCAAGCTGCCCTCCCGAGGCATGTCGGGATACGATGATCCCTGGCGTGACTCTCTATCGGGTCGAGCCCTGAAAATCCGTCCTCAGGCGAAGTCCCCCAGCGCCTCCAGGATCGCCGCCCGCACCCCTTCGGGCTGCCGCCCGATCGCCCCCAGCAGCCGGCGCATCTGGCCACGCAGCTCGTACACCTGATCCAGCAGCGGCAGCATCAGCCCCACCGTGTCCTCGGTCACCTCCATCCCGCGCCGCAGATCCCGGATCAGCCGCACCCGCGCCACGTCGATCTCCCGGAACTCCCACGCCGCCCCCGCCGCATCAGGCCGCACCCATCCACGCTCCACCCAGGTCGTCAGCTCTCCCGAACCCACATCCCCAAACAGCGCCACCACCTCCTCGAACCGCATCAGCCCGCCTCCATTCTCCCCCGCGGATTGAAGTCATGCTGCGGCTTCCACTCCCGCAGGAACGCCGCCAGCTCCGGCTCCTCGCCCGGAGGATGCACCACCACCAGCTCCACATACTGATGCCCGTTGGCGCCGATGCCGCGCCCGCGCAGCCGCAGCCGCGTTCCGCTCCCCGAGCCCGGAGGGATCGTCAACCGCACCTTACCCTTGATCGTCGGCACCTCCAGGCTCGCACCTAGTACCGCCTCTCTCACCGTCACCGGCAATTCCACGATGATGTCATCGCCTTCCCGGCGAAAATATGGATGCGGCGCGATTGTCACCTCCACCAGTGCGTCCCCTGCCGGTCCTTCCCCGATCCCCGGCTCTCCCTGGCCCTTCAGCCGCAGGATGTGCCCGTCCCGCACCCCCGCGGGGATCCGCACATCCAGCGTCCGCCCATCCGGCAGAGTGATCCGTCGCGTCGTGGCGTTCGCGGCATCCAGGAAGCTGATCGTCAGCCCGTAATGCGCGTCTTGCCCGCGCAGATTGAATCCGCGCCCGCCGCCTGCGCCGCGCGTAAAGCCGCCCGAGCCGCCGAACGCGCGGGCCAGGATCTCCTCCAGCTCATCAGGAGGGATATTGCCACTCGCACTGTACCGTCGCTGCCCGCCGGCATCGGCGAAATCCCGATAAAACGGCCGCTCTGGCGCCTTCTCATTCCCTGAGGCGTCGATCTCGCCCCGGTCGTAGCGCCCCCGCTTCTCCGGGTCGGACAGGATATCGTTCGCCTGGTTGATCGCCTTGAACCGTTCCGCCGCCTCAGGCTTGCCCGGGTTCAGGTCCGGATGGTAGCGCTTCGCCAGCTTCCGGTACGCCGCCCGGATCTCCGCCTCGGTCGCTTCGCGCTTGACGCCCAGGATCTGATACGGATCTTCCGCCATCTAGTGTCCTGCCCCCGGAGTTTGCCGCCTCATGGCCGCGGACGTGGGGGTGAGTAGGCCACTGAAACAAGGGCTGATCCTGTTCGGCGTGGACTTCACCATCAATGAAGGAGACGCGGTTGCCCTGCTTGGCGCAAACGGCAGCGGGAAATCCCCATGCCTGAACGCCGTCAGCGGCTTTGTTCGCCCCTGGTCCGGTTCTGTGCGGCTTAACCGCGCCAGATGACGGATTGCTGCCACACCACACCTTCCGGCGCGGCATCGTCCAGGTATCGCAGTCGCGAGACCTGTTTCCCTGAGATGTCGGTGGAGGAAAACCTCCGCCTCGGCAACTGATTCGCCGCGGGCCAACCGCGGACCTTCTCGATAGCGTCTATGCCTCGTTCCCCCGCCTCGCCGACCGCAGGAACCAGACAGTGCGCCTGATATCCGGAGGGGAGCAGCAGATGGTCGCCATCGGCCGCGCGCCGTGAGGCGGCCTCGCGCCCGCTTTCGTGCGCGAGATCGCCGCAATCATGGGGGTGCTGAAAGGTGGCCGCGTAACCATGATGATCGTCGAACAGAATATCCGCTTGGCGCTGGCGGTGGCGGACCGGTTTCTTATTCTGCGTGGCGGGCGCGTTTTTTCAGCGTCATGATATCGACGGCACGGCGTCGCAGGAGGAGATCGTCCGCAGCATTTATCTTTAAGCACTGGGTTGCGCCACGCCGCGCAACCCAAGATCGTCACGCACGCAGGCCGCGAGATGCCCCGCTGCCCTCTCCCGAAGATCGGGGCGGTCTTCCGCGCACCGGGCGATGGCGTAAGGACACCTTGTCCGGAACGCGCAGCCGCTGGGCGGATTGATGGGGCTCGGCATCTCGCCAGACAGCACGATCCGCCGCGTGGATGTTTGGCGTGTGGTCGGCACTGCCGATAACAGCGCCTCGGTATAGGGATGGGCCGGCGCGCCCAGCACCGCCGCGGCGGGACCAAGCTCTACTATACGGCCAAGATACATGACCGCGATCCGGTCGGAGATGTGACCCACCACGGCGAGATCGTGGGACACGAACAGCATTGCCAGTCCGAAAGTCACCCGAAGCTGCTCAAGCAGATTGACGATCTGCGCCTGCACTGAAACGTCCAGCGCCGAAACTGGCTCATCAGCCACGATAAAACGTGGCCGAAGCATCAATGCGCGCGCAATTCCGATCCGCTGACGCTGCCCGCCGGAGAATTCGTGGGGGAAGCGTTCGGCCGCCTCCTCTGGAAGGCCCACAAGCCGCAGCGCGTCCATGACACGTTGCCGGCGCTCGCGCCTTCCCAGCGACGATTCGTGCAGCAGCAAGGGCGTCTCCAGAATGCGCCCAACGGTCATCCGCGGATTCAGCGATCCGAACGGATCCTGAAAAATGATCTGCATCCCGCGCCGCACCGGGCGCATGCCGCGCCGGGGCAGATGCGTGATGTCCTTGCCCTCGAAAACGATGCGGCCTTCGTCCGGTTCGATCAGACGCAGAACGCTGCGCCCCACGGTCGTCTTGCCGGAGCCGGACTCGCCGACAAGTCCCAGGACCTCACCCGCAGCCAGGGTGAAGGACACGTCATCGACGGCTTTGATGGATTCACGTGCAGCCAGCAGATGCCGGCTGGGCAATGGGAACACCTTCCGCAACCCGACAATTTCAAGCAGCTGCTCGGCAGCGGCGGTCAATTGAGGCTGCTTTCCCGCCAGCGGACGCAGCGCACCCAATGCTGCTCCGCCACCCGCTCCAGCACCGGCAGGTCCCGGTCGCAAAGACCCGGCAGAACCCACGCACACCGAGGCGCGAATGCACAGCCAGGCGGCAGATCCGTGGGCGGCGGCACGCTACCCGATATTGTCTGCAACGATTGCCGTGGCCCGGTGGATACCGAGAGCTCCGGCACCGAAGCCAACAATCCACGCGTGTAGGGCATAAGGGGCCGGGTGAACAGCACATCGCGCGATGCCGCTTCCAACACACGTCCGGCATACATCACCAGGACACGGTCAGCGATCTCCGCGACGACACCCAGATTATGCGTGACGAAAATCATCGCCATGCCGGTGCGCTGCTGCAATTCCTTCAGCAGCTCCAGCACCTGCGCCTGCACCGTTACATCGAGCGCGGTCGTCGGTTCATCGGCAATCAGCACATCGGGATCGCATGCCAGCGCCATGGCAATCATCGCCCGCTGCCGCATGCCCCCCGAGAGCTGGTGCGGGTAACTCGATAATCTGCGAAGTGGCTCCGGAATGCCCACGCGCGCCATCAGCTCCTCAGCCGCCCGTAATGCGGCGCTCTTCGTCAAACTCTGATGAAATATCAGCGGTTCCATCACCTGCTCGCCGATGGTGAGCACGGGGTTCAGCGACGTCATCGGTTCCTGGAAAATCATCGCAATCCGGCTGCCACGCAGCTCGCGCATATCCGGCTCCGGAAGCATCAAAATTTCCTGGCCGCCGCCCGACGGGGTTCGTAGCACCACGCGTCCGGTCACCGAACACAAGGGCGGCCCCGGCGTCAGGCGAAGAATGGCCAGACTCGTAACGCTCTTCCCCGATCCCGATTCGCCGACCAGCGCAACGGTTTCTCCCCGGCGCAGCACAAACGAGACGTCGCTGACCGCCTGTACCAGCCCCGAATCGGTTGCGAAGCGTACCGTCAGCCCTTCCACCTCCAGCACCGTATCGGTCATCTGATGTCGAGCCGTGGATCGAGAGCGTCACGCAACCCATCGCCAAGAAAATTGAACCCGGTCACCGCGAGCGTGATTGCCAGCCCCGGAAACAGTGCGAGCCAGGGCGCGGTGACGAGATATTCCTGTGCATTGTTCAGCATGTTTCCCCAGCTCGGAATCGGCGGCTGGATGCCGTACCCCAGGTAGCTGACATAGGACTCCAGTAGGATCGCGCGCGCCACATTCAGCGTTGCGGCCACCACGATCGGCGCCGCGGTGTTGGGGATCAGTTCGCGCCACATGATGTACCGGTCGGGTGCCCCCAGTGCGATCGCGGCGATGGTGAAATCCCGCTCCCGCAATGAGCGGATTTGCGCCTCTACGATCCGGGCGACCTCCATCCACGCCGTAGCCGCGATGATCAGCGTGATGGTCAAGAGCGACGGTTGCACGAACGCCGCCAGCGCCAGCAGCAGGAAGATCGACGGAAAGCACAGCACCGCGTCCACGAAACGCATCAGCACGCTGCCGATGATCCCGCCGTAATATCCGGCCACCACGCCGATCGTCGCACCGGCAATCGTGCTCAGCGCCATGGCGGCAAAGCCCACGGTCAGCGAAATGCGCCCCGCCATCAAAAGCCGCGCGAGCAGATCTCGTCCGAGCTGGTCGGTGCCGAGAACATGCGCGCCGGCAAACGGCGACGCGAAGCGGTGCATGATGTCGATGTAGAGCTCGTTGTAAGGATCGAGATACGGCCCGATCGCGGTCGCCAGAACCAGAAACACAATCGTCGCAATGCCGATCAGCGCCAGCCGGTGGCGCATGAAGCGCCGTACGCCGCGGCCAAGCGGACGCCGCCTGGCACGCGGAGCGGCCGAGGGCAGAACCTCAGCCGATCCGGATGCGCGGGTCGTAGGCGGCATAGAGCATATCGGCGGCAAGATTGCCGAGCAGCACCAGAATGGCTGTCAATACCAGAATACCCATCAGCACCGGGTAATCGCGATAACCGATGGAATCGAGGAACAACCGACCCATTCCCGGCCATGTGAACACCGTCTCCGTCACCAGCGCACCGCCCAGCAATGTCGGCAACTGCAGACCGGCAAGAGCGATCATCGGCAGCAGCGCGTTACGCAGTGCATGACGCATCAGGATCACGCGCTGCGGCACCCCTTTGGCACGCGCGGTGCGGATATAGTCCTGACCGATCACATCCAGCATCGACGAGCGCATATAGCGGCTCCAGATCGCCACGGTGACCAATGCAAGCACCATCGCCGGCGCGATCAAATGGTGCAGGTAATCCAGCAAACCGCCCTGCCCGATGGTAAACATGCCGCCGGCCGGCAGAATGGGGAACTTCACGGAAAAGATGTAGATCACAACCAGGCCGAACCAGAATGTCGGGATCGACAATGCGATCATGGCGCCTATAGTGGCCAGATAATCGAACACCGAGTAGCGCCGAAGCGCCCCCAGCACACCGACCCAGGTCCCCAGCACGATCGCGATCAAAGTCGAGCTCACCATCAGCTCGAAAGTCGCAGGCAGCCGGCCGCCTATCACGTCGAGAACCGGACGGCTGTCCCGGTAAGACCGCCCCCAGTCGCCAACGATCATATGCCGCAACCATTCCCAGTATTGCACTGGCAGCGGTCGGTCGAGGCCCATCTGGTGTGCAATGCGTGCCAGATCGGCGGCGGTCATTCCCGGCGTAAGCGCGAACTGCGCCAATGGGCCGCCGGGCGCCAGATGCAGAACGCCGAACCCGATCACCGAGACCAGGAACAGCAGGATCAGGCTTTGACCAAGTCTCCGAAGGATGTAACTGGCCATTCGGACGGTCGGTCAGCTGGCCCAGTACCACTCCCGGATGTTCCAGCTGTTGGATGCGACATACACGCTGGGCTTGTATCCGATCAGGCCATCCTTGTGGCCCTGGATGGTTGCGTACTGGAATATCGGAAGTTGCGGAAGGTCGTGCCGGATGAGCGAAGCCATCTGGCGATAAATGGCCGTCCGCTTCTGCCGATCGAGTGTCGTAGCACCGTCCAGTAGCAGCTTGTCCACCTCCGGGTTCACGTATTGCATCGTGTTCTGGCCGGAGCCGCCCTTAACTGGAATGGCATTGCTGGAATAATACACCGTTACATCAGGATCGGGCCCGGTCATCTGATCCTCGCCGACCATGACGGAGTCATAGTGCGACATAATGAAAAAGTCGCCCCAGATGACCGCGGCCGGCATGTCCTTGATCTGCATGTCCACGCCGATCGACCGCCAATCCTGCTGCAAAAGCTCCTGCGCCTGCTCTCTCACATGATTTCCGGCGGTTGTTGAGTTTGTAAACGACAGGCGGAGCCCGTTCTTGACGCGGATGCCGTCCGAGCCAGGCTTCCATCCCGCCGCGTCCAGGATCTGCTTCGCCTTCTCCGGATTATGCTCCTGCTTCGGCAGATCGGGATTGAACGCCCATGACTGCTTCGGCAGGAACGTCTCGGTCGGGGTCGGCAGTCCATAGTAGATCGCGTCGATGATCGCCTGCTTGTTCATGCCGTAATACAGCGCCTCGCGCACCGCGCGGTCCTGGAACACCGGCCGCCCTAGATTGACGGTGATGCTTTCGGCAAAAGCCGCCGGCCCCACCACCACCTTGCGGCCCGGCAGGTTCTTCGCTTCGTTGTAGTGATCGGGGGTGATCCCCTGGATGTCGGTGTAATCCACCCCGCCGGTCTGGAATTGCGTGAACAGCACCGTCAGATCGGGAACGTAGCGGAACACCAGCCGCTCCAGATAAGGTCCCGGGCCGAAGTAGTTCTCGTTCGCAACAAGGGTGATATGATCGCCGGCCTGCCGCTCGCTCCATTTGAACGCGCCGGTGCCGACCGGCGCGTTGTTGAACGGCGCGGTGTTGGGATCGGAAGTCTTGCTCAGGATGTGCGCCGGAACGATGAAGGTCCACGACAGAATCGAAGGAAGCGGCGCATAGGGTTTCTGCAGGCGCCAGGAAATCTCCGTCGGGCTCTCAACCTTCACATCGGTGATCAGATCGTAGCCGTTGCGGCTCCAGGCACGGAAATGCGGATCGTTCAGCAGATCCAGCGTGAACTTCACGTCGTCCGCCGTGAACGGCGCTCCATCATGCCACTTCACGTTTGACCGCAGCTTGACGCGCCAGGTCAATCCGTCCTCGGAAACACCGCCATTCTCCGCACTGGGCACCTCGCTGGCAAGTTGCGGGATGAACGTGCCGTTCTCATCCACGCCCCAGAGCGGACTGAACAAATTCCAGTGCACGCCCTGATCGACCTCGATATGCGGCATCAGAGGATTGAACACCGTCGGCTCCTGCGACATGCCGACGATCACCTGCCCGGTTGGCTTTGCCGGGGGCTTGGTGGTCGCGCTCTGTGCCCTCACCAGGCTGGGCATAAGGCCGTAACCGGCCGCAACCGACACGCCCGCGCCGAGCAGTGAGCGGCGGCTGAGAATCGCAGGAGACGACGGAGTCCACAAGGATTTCGACATGATTACCCCCGGGCTGGGCTTATTGCGGTTATCGGCCAGCCGATCCGGGAAACAACTTAGCCACTGGGACAAGCCCCGGGCAAGCCGGGGCCGACCCGCTCAGGAGATCGTCACACCACTATCAACCGGAACGATCTGGCCGGTGATCATCCGCGCCTCGTCGCAGGCAAGGAACAGCGCCGCATGTGCAACATCCCGCGGCTGGATCAGACCCAGCAGGTGCGATTTGGCCATGCCAACCAGCGCGGCGTTGCCCTCCATCAGCTTACGCGCGCGATCGGTCATCGTGAGGGACGGCGCAAGAGCGTTCACCCGCACACGCTGAGGCGCAAACTCCACCGCCAGCGAGCGTGTCAGCGCGGCGACGCCACCCTTCGCCGCGGTATAGCAGTCCCGGCCCGCAATCCCCATCAGCGCGAGGTTGGATGCCATGTTGATTACCGCACCGCCACCGGAACGCGCAATTTCCGGGATGCCGAACCGGCAGCCAAGAAAAGTGCCGAACAGATCCAGGCGAATCACGCGCCAGAATTCATCAAGCGGCGCCTCGACGACGGTGTTGTCCTGCGGCGTGGATCCGCCGGCGTTGTTGTGCAGGATGTGCAGGGCGCCGAAATGCTCCGCCGCGCGGCGGATCGCCGCTTGCAGGCTTTCCGGATCAGTTACATCGGTACGGACCGCTATCGCATCACTTCCCGCAAGGTGGGCGGTTTCTTCCGCCGCGGCCGCATTTATCTCGGCGATCGCCACACGCGCGCCTTCGCGCGCCATCAGCACGGCAGTTTCACGGCCGATCCCCGCGCCTGCCCCGGTTATGAATGCAACTTTCCCTTCCAGCCGGTTCATTCCTTCTCCTCCCGCCCATAGGCCAGCAGCAGAATCAGGATGATCAGACCATAAACGATGCTGCGGCCATAATCGGGCATGTTCATCGCCAGAAGAACGCTCACCAGCGCCACAAGCGTGATCGCGCCGGCCGCGGTTCCGATATAACCGCCCCGGCCGCCGAGAATGTAAACGCCGCCGATCACCACCGCGGCAATCGACTGAAACAGATACGGATCGCCCATCCCCAGCGCAGCCTGGCCGCCGAAACCCACCAGCATGATCCCGGCCACCGCCGAGAAGAACCCGCTCAGCCCGTAAAGCGCAATCGTCACCGCGGTGACGCGCAGCCCGGCAAGGTAACTCACCTGCGCGCTGTTCCCCACCGCGTAGGTCGCACGGCCGAATGTGGTGTAACTCAGCGCAAGCGACACGATGATCGCCACGCAAAGCCAAACGTACAGCACCGCGGGAACTCCGAGCAGGTGCCCGTGCACGGCTGATTGGATTAGCGGTGGGGCGTAGGCGGCGCAGGCTTCGCAGGTCATGCCGCTGGACAGGCCCAGCGTCAGCCCCTCCATGATCCCGTTCATCGCCAGCGTCATTACAACGGCGGGCACGTTGAATACGCCCACGCCGATCCCGTTGATCACCCCGACCAATGCACCCATCCCAAGCGTGGCGAGCAGACCATACGACAGGCGCAGATCCACGCCACCGGTCGTCGTCACAAGCAGGATCGCCGCCGCGTTCAGGACCCAGGGCACCGACAGATCGATGCCACCGATCAGGATCACGAACATCTGACCGGCAGCAACGAAGCCGACAAACGACGCGACGATAAGAACCGATTCAATCCCCTGGCCGCTCGCAAAACCGGGCCGGACAATCTCGCCGATCACGAACAGCAGGATCGCCGCGCAGATGGCGTACAGAACACGGCGTTCGTCACGCCCGGGCAGCGGGAGCCTCATCCGCGCCTCCGCACCAGCAGCGCGATGCCGTTTGCGGCCAGGACAGCAATCAGCAGAAACAGCCCCTCATAAAACGCCTGGTACAGCGGGTCGATATGGGCGAAGAACAGGATGTTGACGATCATGTTGATCACGAATGCACCCATGATGGCGCCGACAGCGCTCCCGCGGCCGCCGAACAGGCTCACCCCGCCCAGCACCACGGCGACGATGGAAGCCAGCACGAAGCCGTTCCCCGTGGTTGCATCCCCGGCGGTGGCACTGGCTGCGAGGAACAACCCGGCGGCGGCCGACAGCGTGCCCGCGAGCACATACGCCAGAATGATCGCCTGCCTGGCCGCAATGCCGTTCGCCTGAGCCGCTTGCGGATCGTTGCCGATAGCATAAATGGCAACACCCAGCCGGGTGCGGCGGAACGCGGTCCAGCCGATCGCAAGCACAGCCACGTAAAGCAGCGACCAGGGCGCGAGCGTATTCGTCAGGATCGCGGTGTAAGCCTCCGGAACCTGGCCGCCCGGCTGGGGTAACACACGAATGGCGATCCCCTGATAAATCGACAGCGTCGCCAGCGTCACCAGGATCGGCTGCAGCCGGCCTATGCCGACGAGCAATCCGTTGATGAGTTCGCAGGCAGCGCCGATCAGCAGCACGATCACCGACCAAAGGATCATGGTTCCCGCGTTGCTGCCAAGCGTGATTGCCGCCACTGCGTTGGTCAGATCCATGATCCCGCCGATCGACAGATCGATGCCGCGGGTCAGCACAACCAGGGTCTGAGCCATGCCGGCCAGAACCAGCGGCATGGTGTTGTTGACGGTGGATGTAACCTCGAAGCCGCCTGGAAAGTGCTGCTGCTGTGCGTAAAAAACGGCGCAATAACCGGCGATGCACGCCAGCAGCAGAAAGATCGCAAGCTCCAGCCCGATATTCTGCGCCATCAGGTGCGCCCAGCGCGGGCGCCGCGCGGCTTCAGGCAGCGATGCGCTCATGGACCGCGGCGGCGACGATGTGTTCGGCAGTGATATCCGGCGCGGTCAGCTCGGCGGCGATGCGCCCGTCGCGCATCACCAGCACACGGTGACATAGTTCGGCAAGCTCCTGTGCGTCGCTCGAATAAACCAATATCGCCCGGCCCTCACTCACAAGCCGGTTCATGAGTTCATAAATCTCGTGTTTGGTAGCGACATCCACACCGCGCGTCACGTCATAGAACAGCAGGATGCGCGGATCGGTCAGCAGCCATCGGCCGAGCAGAATCTTCTGCTGGTTGCCGCCGGACAGCGCCCCAACGGGCGCGTTTATCCCCGCCGTGCGCACGGTGAGCTGACGTACGGATTTCTCGGCCGGGCGGCGTTCGGCACTAGGACGCAGAATACCGAAATGCGCGATGCGATCCAGAATCGAAAGCGTCAGATTGTCGCGCACGCTCATGCCGAGCAGCAACCCTTCCGTCTTGCGATCCTCGGGAACGAGCGCAAGCCGGATGCCGCGGCTCTTCGCATCACGCGGATTGCGGATGCGCACGGTGCGCCCGCCTATCGCAATACGCCCGCCGCCGGGGCGTACGGCGCCAAATAGCGACAAGAACAGCTCACGATGCCCCTGACCCGCCAGCCCTCCGATGCCAAGGATCTCCCCCTTACGAAGGCTGAAGCTGACGCCACGAAGGCGCTGGCCGGACAGATCCTTGACTTCCAGCACGGGCTCGCCCGCCGGCGCCGGCGCCCGAGGCGGAAACAACGCCTCCAGACGCTGGCCAGTCATCAGCGTGACCGCTTCGTTTTCGTCCAGCTCCGTGAATGTGCCGACATCCTGACCATTTCGGAACACGGTAATACGGTCTGCAATCGTACCGAACCTCGTTCCAGCGATGCGACGTGAACACCACACAGGCGCCGCGTTCGCGCAACCCACGAATTTGCTCGAACAACCAGGCGACCTCGCGTTCCATCAGGGACGATGTCGGTTCATCGAGGAACAGAATATCCGGTTGATGCGACAAGGCCCGGACAATCTCCACTATCTGCCGCTGCGCCAGGGAGATGTCCTCAATAAGAGCCAGCGGGTCGATGTGGCGGATGCCCATTCCGGACAGCAGCGCATCGGCCTCCTGGCCCATCCGCTTATGGTTGATCACCCCCAGCCGCCGGGGCTCGCGGCGAAGCAAAAGATTTTCGGCAACGGTCATTCCAGGAAACAGCATCAGCTCCTGGAACACCGTCCATGCCCCGATTTCGTGCGCCTGCTCCGGCCCGGAAAGGCGCACGTCGCGTCCCTTCAGCCGGATCGATCCGGAATCAGGTTGCAGGCGGCCGCCGAGCAGCTTGATCATCGTGCTCTTGCCGGCGCCGTTCTCACCGACCAGCGCGTGCACTTCGCCCGACGCCGCCGCAAACGAAGCGTGGTCCAGGGCATGCACGCCGCCGAAAGACTTCGACAACGTCGCACCCTCGACAAACAGCCGGCAATCGGCCGCCTGCGTCATGCCGTCGGCAGATTGACCTTCAGTGTCCCACCGCACGGCTTGCCGTCCAGCGCCGCTTCCTTGCACAGCACCACCGCGGCATCCGGGCCGGAGTCCGTGAAATCGGCGAAGAAGCTGTCCGGCAGATCCGGGAACACCGTTTCTCCTACCTTGACCGTATCGTTCGTTACGTACGGGAACGGGATGGTGATGTCCTTGCGCGGGTAATCCTTGTTCAGGATTTGCCGTGCGAGCTCCAGCGACACCACCGAAAGGAACGGTGGCTGGCCGATGGAAATGCCTTCCACCTTGTGATTGTCGTAGCCGATCATGAACTTGCGGAAGCCGTTCTCCGCCTCGCCCGCGGTCGGCGGCAGGGGGCGGTTCGCGGCGATGAACGCCTTCAGCACGCCATCCGTGCCGCCCTGGCACCAGATGCCGTCGATCTGCGGCATAGAGTTCAGCACCGCCGCCGTGTTACGCTCCGCCGTGGAGGAATCCCACATCCCCGTGTAACGATTGACCACTTTGATTCCCGGATTCTTGGCCCAAACCTCGTCAGCACCCTTGTTACGGTCTTGATCAACCGAGGTGCCGGCCACGCCCGTCACCATGATGACATTGCCCTTGCCGTTCAGCCTCTTCGCCAGCCAGTCGGCCAGCTTTTTGCCGAACTCCACCTGGTCGGTATCGACCTTCAGCGCCTTCGGGGTCGTCACGATATTATCGAACGATACGACTAGTATGCCGCGCTCCGCAGCCTGGTTCAAGATGCCGTTCAGGCCGATGGGCGATGCCGCGTTGATGATGATCGCATCCACCCGCTCCGCAATCAGGTTCGTCACTTGCTGCGACTGCTTGCTGACGTCATTGCCGGAATTGAACCACGACCCGTCGATCTGTGACTTGAACGGCTCCATCTGAAGCGCCGCCTTGAAGACGTTCTCCATCTCGATGCGCCACTTGTTGCCGATAAACGAATTGGACAGCGCGATCTTCAGCTTCTTCTCGGCAGCAGTGCCTGGTCGCGCCAGCGCGCCGGCGCCGGCCGCCGCTGCACCCGCAAGCACGCTGCGCCGGTTCAGCTCGATGATCATTCTCTCCTCCCTCAGACGTTATCAGTCCCAATTCCGGTGCTAACCCAGTGCTTCCGTTATGGCAACGCCCGGCCCGCTTGATGCTCGGGCTCAAGTGGATGTGAGGGACTTTCCATTTTGAGCGACTTCCCATGACGCACTTTGGCCCCTACTCCGGCGGCGTGTAGAAGCCAGCCCATGGCCCGCCCCGCCCGCCGCACCTTCCCGGCCACCCAGCTTATCGATACCACCGCGGCCCTGGGCGCGCTTTGCAGCCGGCTGCGCCAGGAAGAATTCGTCACCGTCGATACTGAATTCATACGCGAGCGGACGTATTGGCCCGAGCTGTGCGTGGTACAGCTTGCTGGAGCCAAGGACGTTGCCGTGGTCGATGCCCTGGCCAAAGGGATCGATCTGGCTCCGCTCAGTGAACTGCTGGCTGACCGGGCAGTGATGAAGGTGTTTCATGCCGCGCGCCAGGACATAGAGATTTTCCTCCAGCGCTTCGGTAGTGTGCCCAGGCCGCTGTTCGATACCCAGGTGGCAGCCATGGTTGCCGGGTTCGGCGATCAGGTCGCCTATGACGCGTTGGCCAGCGCGCTCGCGGGGGGGCACATCGACAAAGCCCACCGGTTCAGCGACTGGTCGGCACGCCCGTTATCTTCGGCCCAAGTCGCCTATGCCGCCGCCGACGTGACCTTCCTGCGAGTGGTGTATGAAAAGCTGCGGGAGCAGCTGGTAGCCGAAAGACGCCTCGACTGGCTGGCTGCCGAGATGATCGTGCTCACCGACCCAGAGACCTACCGCCTCGACCCGGAGGAGATGTGGCTGCGGCTCCGGCCACGCAGCAGCAATCGCCGCTATCTTGGCATGGTTCGCACCCTGGCCGCCTGGCGCGAACGGGAGGCGCAACGGATCAACATCCCACGCCCGCGGCTGCTTAAGGACGAGGCGTTGCTGGAGGTCGCCGCTACGATGCCCAAAACGCCTGAGGCGCTGGCCCGCACCCGCGGCATCACCCGCGGCTTCGCCGACGGCCCCACCGGTGCTTCCCTGCTCACCGCCATCGCCGAGGGAATGGCGCTCCCCGAAGAATCGCTTCCGAACGCGCGAGCCGCCCACCTCAATGGTGCGCGCCCATCACCTGCGCTTGTGGCGCTGCTGAAAGTGCTGCTTGCAGCGAAATGCGAAGAGCATCACGTCGCGCCTCGGCTGGTGGCTACATCCGAGGATCTGGATCGCATCGCAATGGGCGACGACGAGTTGGATGCTCTGCGCGGTTGGCGGTGGGATGTCTTCGGGTCGGATGCAATCAATATGCGGGAAGGCCGGATCGCCCTGGGCGTGGAAGGCCAGCGCGTGCGGCTGATCAGGATTACAACGGGAGATGAGCCGCTTACCCGTACCTGAAGCGCGTTTGACCGCAACCGGTCGGTTCAACGAGGGCGCGCCGCCCCGCGTACATGAAGGTCGCAAATTTGGGCCGGCCCAGATATCCAAGCTGCAGCCTCTCGTTTCAAACGATCCGTCGCGAATCAGATCCTCGATCCGCCGGTTCAGGTGGCAACCGCCGGCAAGGTGCTTTCACGCAGGGGTCGGCCGATCCTGCCATGTGCGCACCTTCGGATCCGGGGCGCGGCCATGTTCGAAAAACAGCAGCCTTCCTCTGGGACGAAGGACGCGGCGGGCCTCACGCAGCGCCAGCGCCGGGTCGGCGACGGAGCACATCGGCCGACAGGCTCTCGGCCTGGCCCTGCAAGCTGTCCTTCGCGGATCGGCACCGGGCGGAAACCGACAGGAACGGACCGCTCGCCGTAGCGGCGGCTCCGCTCGCGAACTGGGGACCGCCGCAACCAGCGCACGCGGGCATGGTTGCAAAGGCAGGCGGGCATTCATCCGGAAGCCAAGCTGCCGCCAGACCACTCCGCCACGCTGGCCAGGAGCTGTGGACACATGGCAGTGATGCCGGACACCCTCCGCGCCGAGTTGGCGGGCGATCGGGCATCGGCTCCGTCCCGCGCCCTTGAAGCAGGCACCCCGGTCGGGCAATACCCTTCAAAGCATAGAATGCTTGGGAGGTACTCCATGAGGCTTCGCACCCTTCTGCTTGGGCTGCTGGCTGCGCCGCTGTCGATCGGAATCCCCCCCGCCCAGGCGCAGAACGCTCCGGCGCAGATCACCATCGGCGACCTGCACGCAAGCTCGGGTCCTTTCGCCTCGATCTCGATGCCCGTCTATGACGGGATCAAGCTTTGGGTGGACGAGACCAATGCGTCGGGCGGCGCCTTCGTCAAGGCATATAACAAGAAGATCGCCCTGAAGCTGATCAGCTACGATGATCAGAGCAACCCCGCAACGGCAGCGACTTTGATCAATCAGCTGATCACACAGGATCACGTCAACATGCTGGTCAGCAATTCGGGATCGGTGCTGACCGCGGTTGCCGTGCCGATCGCCAAGGAGCACAAGATGTTCCTGTTCGACCCGACAGGCACGGGTGCTCCGTTCTTTACCAAGGACAATCCATACATTGCACTGCTGGCCGACCCGGCATCAACCATATGGCCGAAATACGTCACTGATTACCTGAATTCCGAGGGATTGGCTGCAGGGTTGAAGACGGTCGCGCTGCTATACGCCACAAACGACTTTACCGGTACCCAGGCAACCGCGATCCGCAAATTCATCACCGAAGCGGGCAAGCTGAAGATTGTTTATGATCAGGGAGTGCCGACCAGCACGTCCAACTATACCGTGCTGATCAACAATATAGTGTCGAAGAATCCCGACGCCGTGCTGGAGCTCGGCTATCCGGGCAACGACATCGCGTTCCTTCGCAACCTTCAGGATTCCGGGGAAAAGTTCAGGTTCCTGTTCGCTGTCTATCCGGGCGCCGAGCCCGAGGAGCTTTTGAAGAACGTCGGCATCGCTGGCCTTCAGGGTGTGTTCACGTACGTAACCGGGGCACAATACCCTTATAAGGTGACGGTCGGCATGGATTTGCCTCAATACAAACAGGCTTGGCAGAAGGCTTATTCCAGCACGCCGGGCGCAGATTTTGGTCTGAACGCCATCGCCGGCTATACGGTCGGGATCGTCCTGCAGGAGACGCTCGCCAATGCCAGCAGCCTGGACCAGATGGCGCTGCACGACGCAGTGTTCGGCCTCTCCGGCAAGCTCACCACGCTCGCGGGCCCGTTCAAGCTGGACGACACGGGCGCGCAGATCGGAGAGATAACACCATTGGGGCAGGTGGAACCCGAAGGAAAAGACGGCATGGAGCTGGTCGTGGTCTATCCGCCGGACCTCGCGAACGGAAAGGCCGAACTGGGCCAGTGACTAGTATTCGGTCGCAGAGAAGCGCGAGTCGCGAAGCGCGCACGCTTCGTCGCGTGAATCGGATACTCAGACAGCAAGCGGCGTATCGGCTTTCAGAGAAAGTCGATACTAGGCGAAACGCCTCGCCGAGAGACCCGCAGTCCATCCTGCGGGTCTGAGCAATGCTCGCCTCGGCCATCATTTCAGGCGTTCTCTTCGGTCTGTATTTCACGCTCGTCGGGCTCGGGCTGAACCTCGTCTTCGGCGTCATGCGCATCGTAAACCTTGCGCATGGCGACTTCCTTATGCTCGGCGCCTACGCTGCCTTCTGGTTCTTCACCCTGCTCGCGCTGCATCCGCTCAGCAGCGCCGCTATCATGGTGATAGTGCTCATCGTCGCAGGTATTCCAATCTACTACCTGGTGGTGCCGCGGCTGCTGGTAGCCCGCAACTCAGAGATGCTGTCGCTCATCCTGTTCTTCGGAATGTCCCAGGTTATCGAGGCGATCGCCGCAATCCTGTGGGGCAATACCGAACGTTCCATCCCCGCACGCATCCTGGGCGTCGGTCCGGCGATGATCCTCGGAACCCGTGTGCCCAAAGCCTGGGTGTTCGGCGCGGTGACCAGCGCCGTCGCGGTCATCATAGTGTATCTCTATCTATACTGGACGCGGCTTGGCACCATCACTCGCGCCGTGATGGTGAGCCGGGAGGAGGCGCTTGCAACCGGGATCGACGTTCACTGGGTGTCGGCGCTCGCTTTCGGCATCGGCATTGCGCTGGCGGGGATAGCAGGTGTTTTCGAACCATTCATGCTTGGCAGCGTGACGCCGGGGGTCGGCGTCAGCATTAACATCGCGGCCTTCGCGGTTATCGTGGTGGGGACTCTCGGGAACCCGCTCGGCACCGTCTTGGGCGGCATCATCTACGGCGTTTCCTTGATGCTGATGCAGACCTATCTCAGCTCCTGGGCGAACCTGCTGCCTAATCTGCTGCTGATTGCAGTGTTGCTGGTGCGCCCCGAAGGATTGTTCGGGCGCCAGGTCCGGCGTGCGTAAATCGTCCGATCTTCTCATCATGGTGGTAACCATCGCCGCCATGGGCGCCCTGCGGTTTGTTTACTCAAACGAACTTTTGCTGTTCAACTTCATCATCTTCTTCACCCTGGCGCAGGGCCTGAACGTTATCTATGGCTTCACCGGCTATCTTCCATTCGGGTATGTCGGTTTCTACGGAGCCGGCGCTTACGGTTTTGCACTGGCGGTAATGCACCTGCACACTCCGCCGCTCCTGTGCATTCTTTGCGGCGGTGCCGCAGCCGTGTTGCTTGGGATCGTCCTGATTCCGCTCATGCGCCTGTCCGGCGCTTATTTCGCCATCGCCAATCTGGCTGCCGCCCAGGCGACATATGAGGTCGTGGCCAACCCTACGCTCCAGGATATCACCAAGGGACCGTACGGCGTATCTCTTTCAGCCGTATTTGCTCCGGCATTCTCGTATTATATCGCGCTCGCGATCCTCGCCCTTACCTTGCTGCTCGTGATCTGGCTCCGCAACTCGCGCTTTGGCCTGTCGCTGCAAGCGATCCGGGAGGATCCGGTCAGCGCCGCAATGGCCGGAATTTCGGTCGTGCGCGGACGAACGATCGCGTGGCTGCTCTCGGCTCTGGTCGCCGGCCTCGCCGGCGCCGGATTCGCCTGGCATATTTCGGTTTTTTATCCCGATACGGCTTTCGATCTCAGCATTTCCATATTTGCCATCGTGTTTGTGCTGTTCGGCGGCGTTACCACACTCACCGGACCGCTGCTGGGCGTTGTGATTCTATACGGCATCTATAACTGGATCGGAATCACCGTTCCCCAATACTTCCAGCTGATCTATGGCGCGCTGATCATGCTGCTCGTGCTGTTCCTGCCGGACGGCCTCACCTCGCTGCTGACATCCCGAGGCATCCGTGTCCCCTGAACCGCTGCTCCGGGTTGAAAGCCTGGCGAAGCGTTTCGGCGGCTTCCGCGCGCTGGATGGCGTGACGTTTGAAGTTCATGCCGGTGAAGCCCTCGGCCTGGTCGGACCGAACGGATCAGGCAAAACCACCTGCATCAATGTGATCTCCGGCCTGTATGCTCCGGACGGCGGCCGCATCCTGTTTCAGGGGCGGTCGGTCGGCGGGACATCGTCCCATCTCCTGGCCCGGCGTGGCATCAATCGCACCTTTCAGTCGCCCAAGCCGTTTCTTTCGCTCTCGGTCATGGAAAATGTCCAGATCGCCGCAAACTACGGCAACCCGGAAAACCCGCCGGATCTCAAGGACCTGCTTAAATCGCTGTCACTCGACCGCTTCGCCGCACGCCCGGCCGGAGAGCTGAACAGCAGCCAGCAAAAGACGCTGGATCTGGCGCGCGCTTTGGCCACCGATCCCAAGCTGCTGCTGATCGATGAGTTGGCGGCTGGCCTCAATCCGGCCGAGCTGACCCGCATGGCCACCCGGCTTCGCACTCTCGCCGATAGCGGCATGGCCCTGCTCGTTGTGGAGCACCTGATGGGGTTCATCGACCGCGTCACCGACCGCGTCGTGGTGATGAACGCCGGAAAGGAGTTTTTTGGCGGCACGCTCGCGGATGCCACAAGCGACCCGGAGGTCATTCGCGTCTTCCTGGGCGGGGCCCATGGTTGATCCGCTGCTGCTGCAAGCCGAGGAAATCGAGACCGGCTACAACCGCGTCCAGGTCCTGTGGGGAGCAGGCCTGGCGGTTGCTCCGGGCAGTTCTGTCGTTCTCCTGGGCGCCAACGGGGCTGGGAAGACCACACTGCTCAAGGTCATCGTCGGCCTGCTGCCCGCCTGGCGCGGGCATGTTCGGTTCGACGGTCGGGACATCACCGCGTTGAGGACGGACCGGCGGGTCCGCCGCGGACTGGCCTACATGTCCGAACTCGGGGTGTTCCCCGGCCTGTCCATCCAGGAGAACGTGGAAATCGGCGGCCGATCGGCGGATCGCGCCACCCTACGCCGCCGGATCGAGGAGTTGTTTCAGGTCTTCCCCGACCTCGCCCGCCGCCGCCGCACCCTGGCCGGCAGTCTGTCGGGCGGACAGCGCAAGATGCTCGGCATTGCCAAGGCCTTGGCCTCCGGCCCGCGCGTCCTGGTCATGGACGAACCGTCGGCGGGGCTTTCGCCGCTATTCGTGCAGCAGGTGATAGAAATCCTCGGCCGCTTCCGTTCCCAGGGGATCGCCATGCTCATCGCCGAGCAGAACGTGGCCTTTCTGGATCTGGCCGACCGCGTGTTTACGCTGGAAGGTGGACGGGTTCGGTTTGAGGGGACGGTCGAGCAGCTGCACGCAGACGACGCCTTGCACCGCGCCTATTTCGGATTGGCCTGACTCCGTCATTGCGAGATGCGCAGCGGCGAAGCAATCTCGGGCCAGGCGTTCCGTGAGGGAGCATCAGATCATGACCGGCAACCCGGCCTATCTCAGCGGCCTGGACCGTAACCAGGCTAATTACACGCCGCTCAACCCGGTCACATTCCTCGAGCGTGCGGCCTACATTTATCCCAACCGCCTGTCCGTGATCCACGGCGACTGGCGCATGACCTGGCAACAGACCTATGCCCGCTGCCGCCGCCTCGCCTCCGCCCTGCAACGCCGCGGGATAGGACGCAACGATACCGTTGCGGTCATGGCGCCCAACGTCCCTGCCATTTACGAAGCCCATTTCGGCGTGCCGATGGCCGGCGCGGTACTGAATACCCTGAACACCCGGCTCGACGGAGAGACAATCGCTTTCATGCTTCGCCATGGAGGCGCCCGGGTGCTGATCACCGACCGCGAATACTATTCCACAATCGGCAAAGCACTGTCCCTGCTCTCCGAGAAACCGCTGGTAATTGATATCGACGATCCCGAGGCCTCGGGCGGCGAGTTGCTAGGAGAGATGACCTATGAAGCATTCCTGGAAACGGGCGATCCCGGTTTCACATGGGAAAACCCACCCGATGAATGGGATGCCATAACGCTTAACTATACGTCGGGAACCACGGGTGATCCGAAAGGCGTCGTTTGCCATTACCGCGGCGCCTATCTGAATGCACTCAGCAACGTGCTCGACTGGGATATGCCCAATGGGGCTGTTTATTTGTGGACTTTGCCGATGTTCCACTGCAACGGCTGGTGCTTCCCCTGGACCGTCGCTGAGCGCGCCGGAACCAACATCTGTCTTCGCCGTGTCGAAGCGCAGGCGATGTGGAATGCCATCGGAACGCATGGCGTCACCCATATGTGCGGCGCCCCAATCGTCTACGCCACCCTTATCAACGCTCCGCAGGAGATGCGCTCGGGCATCACCCGCCGGATCGCCGGACAGGTCGCCGGAGCCGCGCCGCCGGCCGCCATTATTGAAGGCGCTGAGGAAGTAGGGATTGAACTGACCCATGTTTACGGCCTGACCGAAACATACGGCCCGGCCGCCCTATGCCCGAAACAACCGGATTGGGTCAGCCTTGATCTCTGGCAGCGCGCGGAACGTAACGGACGCCAGGGTGTGCGCGCGCCGATGCAGGAGGCCATGACCGTCATCGATCCCGAGACAATGACGGCCGTGCCGTGGGACGGTGAAGCCATGGGCGAGATCATGTTCCGCGGCAACATCACGATGAAGGGCTATCTTTCCAACCCGAAGGCCACCGCTGCAGCCTTCGAGGGCGGATGGTTCCACACCGGCGATCTCGCGGTCATGCAGCCGGACGGCTACGTGAAAATCCGAGATCGGTCGAAGGACATAATCATCTCTGGCGGTGAAAATATTTCGTCGATCGAGGTCGAGGACCTTCTCTATCGCCACCCCGCCGTTCTCACTGCAGCAGTGGTAGCCCAGCCCGATGAGAAATGGGGCGAAACCCCTTGCGCTTTCATCGAACTCAAACCCGGACAGCAGGCGACGGCAGAGGAGCTGCGGGCTTTCTGTCGCCAGCATCTGGCTGGGTTCAAGGTTCCCGGCCGGTTCGTCTTCAGGGAAATACCGAAAACGTCGACCGGCAAGATCCAGAAGTTCATTCTGCGGCAGATTGCGCGATCCGCTGAGGCGATCTCGTAGGGGATTTGCTTAATCGGTCCGCCGCTGTGCGTTGCCGTCCGCGCTCTGCACGGGTTCGGTCGGGTCCGTGTGGCTGACGGCTGAGTTCGCGGTCCGCATCTCGCCCTGGGCTCCCGGCAACTCGGCATCGCCTGGTTGCTGACTGGGCTGTCCCTGGCCCTGCCGTGTCAGTGCTTCCACCAAGCGGGGCAGCATCGCAGCAAACTGCACCAGCAATGCCTGCTTGGGCAGCCCAGCCCTTTGCGCAAGCTCCTGCACCTTGCCCTCGCCCAGTGCCTGCTGCACCTGATCCGGGGTCACTTCCTTTCCGGTCTCCGACTTGTTGATCCAGCTCTGGACCACGTCCCCTAGCCCGGCCTGCTGAAACCGCGAAATCAGGTTGATCAGGCTGCCGGCTTGCCCGCTTTTCTCCTCGCTCTCGAACGCGGAAAGCACCAATCGCGCGAGGGAGCCCTTCCCTCCCTCCAAGCCGCTCTCGAAATCGCCAATCAGCTGATTAAAAACGCCCATACAGCACCTCGCAGGATTGTGTTCTGAGTTGTTTTCGGGCGGCAGGCATGCCATTCTCGCGAAAACGTGAGCAGGCCAACATTGGATGTCCGAGTCGGTCCCCGTCATCGATATCGACGCAGAAGCCAATCAGGTTTCCGTGCAGGCGGTTCCGGGAGCCGTCTTTGTGCGGCTCCGCCGGGACCGTCCGGACGGGACTGCGCGACGGATGTTCGTCGAGCTCTCTGTCCGAGAGGCTATGGCCCTCTGGCGAGAGATCGATGCCTGCATCGGTGCCGCCTCGGCCACCGACAGGCCTTAAGCGCCTGGCTTCTTGCCCCGCGTATCCTCCACCTCCACTTCGGTCTTTCGAGCGGTCTCCTCGACCCGTTCCGTCCGTTCCGTCGCATCCTTACGGATTCCGATCTCTTCCACGACCCGGGCGTCCTTCTGAACCACCGGCTCTTCGCCGTAAGCCTTCGCTTCGATGGTGCGCTCGCGGAACGCATCAGCCGGAACGTCAACCGGGCGATCGACCGGCCGGCGCTCAACCTCCACTCGTTCGTCCCGCAAATTAACGTCCTCGGTCACCGGCCGTTCACGAACATAGCTGCGCACCCGCACGCCACCCTGGTCCACGACACGCTTTCCGATCCGGACGTCTTCTTCCACCACTGGGATCGTTTCGCTCATCGCGCCTCTTGTCCCGCCCGGAACCTGGCCTGCCGTGGCCGCAATTCCCGGCCTCGTCGCTACATCTAGTGCCGGCTGCGGCATTGTCGCCGGACCAGTAGGTAGAAGGTCGGAACGGCCGTTCCAGCCTTCGGCGCGCCATTCTTCCAGACGGGCATCGAAATCAATCGGTTCAAAACTTTCAAGCACGCGAACGACATGTTCGCGCTCACCGGCAGGCGGGCGCACCGCCAAAACCGCTTGCCCGCGGCTTATGCCTTCCGCATAGGCATGAGCGTCCTCTTCGGGCACGAAGAAACGGCGGATCGAGGCCCAGACGCCATCGTGGCTCTCGGTCTGTCCGGTCATTTCGTCTCGGCTCAGCAGGTCCATGTCCGATGTGCTGATCCCTTCATCCACCAATCGGTCGCGCGCCGCGCGCGCCTGCTCAAACGTCTCGAACACCACGACCAACTGGTGTTCCGGCCAGGGGCCGGTAGCCGGATCGATCGCTTCAGGTGTAATGGCCATAAATCAGTCCTCCTTGCCAGGTGTTTCACATGCGGAAAGACGTTCGATACGAACATCCTCGCGGCGTAACCGCACGGTCTGCCGTGCGGTCTGTTGCGTGCGCGTGCGGCTGATGCGAACCTCCTCGACCAGGAAGAGTTGTTTCTCTACCACCAGCCGCTCTTCCAATACCGGCACGATCAGGGTTCCGCCCTCTTCCCGAACGGCAGGTGCTTCCGAAACGGCGCGCCCTATCGCGATCCGCTCTATCGAAAGCTCCTCCCGCTCCGCCGGCAGCTCTATCACCTCATCCTTGTATTGAACCGACTTATGAACGAGCACCCGGTCGCGCTCGACCTTTCGTTTGCCGATCGCTACATTCTCTTCGACAAGTGGAATTGTTGTCTCGGATCCAGGCTCCGTCGCCATCGGTCCGTACGCTCCCCTCGCGCGCCATGGAAGTATGACGAGCAGAAACGTTTGCGGTTCCCATCCGCTCAAGGACGTGACCGACGATGATACAGAACGCGCATCCCCGGATCGTTCTGGCAAGTGCATCAGTGGCGCGGCAAGAGCTGCTCTTAAGCGCCGGCCTTATTTTCACCACCGACGCCGCTTCAATCGATGAAACCTCGGTGCGGGAGTCAGCCCGCAGCCAGGGATCGCAGGCAACCGAGACAGCGACACTGCTTGCCGAGTTGAAAGCTCGGCGAGTGACGGCACGACATCCCGGCGATCTGGTCGTCGCCGCTGATCAACTCCTCGTCTGCGCAGACAGGTGGTTCGAAAAGCCTGCCGACATTGCGGCGGCCCGTAGTCAGCTGCTCGCTTTGCGTGGCAGAACACACATGCTCGCAACCGCGGTGCTTTGCATGCTCGATGGTCAGCGCCTGTGGCAGCATATAGCCCAGCCTGAGCTGACCATGCGGAATTTTTCCGGCGCGTTTCTCGATGCTTATCTTGCGGCAGAAAACGAGGCTGTCCTTGGCAGCGTCGGCGCATACCGGCTGGAGGGCCTGGGCGTGCATCTCTTCGCCAAAATCACAGGCGACCACAGCGCGATTCTTGGGCTGCCGCTCCTGCCGCTGCTCGAATTCCTGCGCCAGCACCGCGTGCTGCTTAGTTGAGCTACACCCACCGCGTGCTGACCGTCATCCCCAACAAATGCTGGCCCGCGAGTTCCAAGTGGTTTGATCGGCCCTGAAGCTGTTGGGAAACGGTGTTCATGTCGCGAAACCGCCGCTCGAATGGCTGAGTGTCGAAGATTGCCGTCGCCCCTGCCTCGTGCCACAGCGCATTGACAACTTCCCGCGCCTCGCCGATGGCGAAGGTCGAAGCCTGACGTATCGCCACACGTTCATCCATCGTCATGTGCCCGCGCAGGCTTACAGCATCATACGTATCCGCAAGAACATGGATCAGCAGCGCCCGCGCTGCCTTCAGCCGAGCGTCCGACCGGCCGATCAGCGCCTGAATAACGTTGCTGTCCCGCATTGCCCTGGATGAATGCGGGGTCTTCTCCGAAGCGAGCAGGATGAAGCTGTCCAGCAACCCGCGCGCGACTCCCAGCCCCACACCTGCAAATCCGGACGCGTATATATTGGTGGTCGTGAACCGGAACAGTACGCCATCATCGCGGCGCAGCTCCGGCCGGTCGCGGATCAGCGAATACTCGTCCGGCACGAAAAGGTTCTCAACCGAGTAGGTGTCGCTGCCGGTCCCGCGCAGCCCCAGAACCTGCCAAACGTCGTCAATCTTGGCGGCCTCTCGCGGAAACAGCATCGTGCGCTCCACCGGCGTGCCATCCGGAAGCGTGCCCGGACAGTGCCCGCCCAGCCAGGTGGAATGCCGGCTGCCGGAGGCGAACAGCCACGTACCCGTCACACGCCAGCCGCCGTCCACCTTCTCGGCATGCGCCCGGCCTCGTGCTTGTCCCCAGGCGAGCACATCGCGCGGATCGCCGAAAACCCGCTTCGCCACGTGAGACGCAAGATATGCCGCACTCATCGAGCAGCCGGAGCCTTGGTTCATGCACCAGGCGGTGCTGGCGTCTCCCGACGCAATTGCCTCCACCACCTGCACATAGGTCGCCGGGTCGAGCTCCGCCCCTCCCACCGACCGCGGAATCAGAAGACGGAACATCCGGTTCGCGTGCATCGCATCGACGACTTCCCGCGGCAGCTCGCGTGCCGAGTTCGATCCGCGGACCGGCCGCATCCAGCAACGGGATCAATGTACGGGCACGTGCGATGTAATCTTCGGTCCCTTGCGCGTGCACCGGCGCCGGTGCGTCCATGAGCTGTTCCCTGCATTGATTGCGGACGCAGGCTACACTGCGGCGTGCGAGAGCGCCAAATTGGGCCAGGGAGGCGGCCATGATTACACGAGAGCAGATGATCGCGGCGATCGAAGCCGAGGCGCACGAAACGGCGTATCTTACCGGCCGGTCCACGCTCAACCCTCGCGTCCTTGCCGCTATCGGGCGGGTCCCGCGCGACGCCTTTGTGCCCCAAACCGGGAAAACCGGCGCATACGAGAACCGGCCGCTTCCCATCGGCCACGGCCAGACGATCTCTCAGCCGTTCATCGTGGCATTGATGACCGACCTCCTCGAGTTGACCGAAACCAGCAAGGTTCTGGAGATCGGTACCGGCTCCGGCTACCAGGCCGCGGTTCTGGCGGAACTTGCCGAACAGGTCTGGTCCGTCGAGGTGCTGGAGCCGCTTTCTCGCCGGGCGGCGCAGGTCCTGGCGGCTGAGGGCTATACGAATGTCACCTTGCGCGTCGGCGATGGAAACGCCGGCTGGCCGGAGATGGCGCCTTTCGATGCCATCATGGTGACAGCAGCTGCGCCGGAAATGCCGCCAGCCTTGGTCCAACAGCTTCGCGCCCCGGGCAGGATGGTCGTGCCGGTGGGAATGCCCTGGGGGATTCAGGAGCTCTGGTTGCTGGAGAAGGACGGGACTGGGGAGGAGGCGAGGCACAAGGTGCTGCCAGTCGCGTTCGTTCCGCTGATTGGCGGCGGGATTGGCCAGACCCGGTCCGCGCGTGCTACTGACAAGTAGCGATATGCTTCCAAGAGGCGCTCCATGAAGCTGATGTGGTTCCACCTGATGCCGTACACGGAACTGCCGGACGACTTCCGCGACAAGAACCCCTCCGTATGGGTCGATATTCACTCCTCTCTGTTCGACCCCAAGCGCGCCCATCACATGTACAACGACTTCATGGATGAGCTCGAATACGCCGCCGAATGCGGTTTCGATGCCATCTGCGTCAACGAGCATCATTCCAACGGCTATGGCCTGATGCCCTCGCCCAACCTCATCGCCACTGCGCTGTCGCGCCGCACCACCGATACTGCGATCTGCGTGATGGGCAACTCGCTCGCGCTCTACAATCCGCCGACACGCGTCGCCGAAGAATTTGCGATGATCGACGTGATCTCCGGCGGGCGCCTCATTGCCGGTTTCCCCGTCGGCACACCGATGGACACCTGCTACGCCTATGGCCAAAACCCCAGCATGCTGCGCAGCCGATATCTGGAAGCGCATGATCTGGTGATGCGCGCATGGACGGAACGCAACACATTCGCCTTCAACGGCCGTTACAACCAGCAGCGCTACGTCAACATCTGGCCGCGCCCGGTGCAGCGCCCGCATCCGCCCGTCTGGATCCCCGGCGGCGGATCGGTCGAAACCTGGCAATGGTGCGCGGAGATGGACTACGTGTACTGCTATCTTTCTTACTACGGCTACAAGGCCGGGCAGGCCACGATGGACGGCTTCTGGCAAGAGATGGCACGACTTAAAAAGGATCGGAATCCATACCGCGCCGGTTTTCTGCAATTCGTCGGGGTTGGTGAAAGCCGCCAGCACGCCTTCGATCTCTATTCCGAAGCCGCCGAGTATTTCTACGGACGTTGCCTGCATGTCGACGCCCGCTGGGCGACGCCGCCCGGCTATGTCTCCGAAGCCAGCCAGCGTGTCGGCATCCAAAGCCAGATCCAGCAGGCGGCGGGCGCCAATGTTCTCGGCTCCACCTCCGGCACCCGTTTCGCCTCCGTCGCGCGCGAGATGGATGCCATTGTTGACCGAGGCTATGTGATCATCGGCTCCCCGGATGAAGTGGCGGAGCAGATCCGCGAAGTGGCCAGGAAGCTGAACGTGGGCCACCTGATGATGCTGCTGCAGTTCGGCAATATGGGCAAGGAACTGTGCCGGTATAACACGAAACTGTTTGCCGAGCAGGTCATGCCGAAGGTGCGGGACTTGTTTTCGGAATGGGAAGACCGCTGGTGGCCGCAGCCGATGCACGCCGAACAGCGCGCGGCGGTGCCGGCCTTCCTGCCGAAACTGGCGGCGGAGTGATGCCGCTCGATCTGGAAAAACGCTTTGCGCGGCGCCTGCTCGGCTTCTGGCCGTCGCCTGTTCACCCGCTTCCACGCCTGTCGCAAGAAATTGGCCTGGAAGTCTGGGCCAAGCGCGACGACATCGCATCTGGCCTTGCTTTCGGCGGCAACAAGATTCGCAAGCTCGAATGGTTGACGGCCGACGCCGTTGCCCAGGGCTGCGACACTCTGGTTTCGATCGGCAACATCCAGTCCAACCACACCCGCCAGGTCGCCGCGGTCGCCGCCGCGCTCGGCATGCGTTGCCGCCTGGTGCAGGAAGAATGGACGCATTGGGACGACCCCGCATACGACAAGGTCGGCAACATCCTGCTCTCTCGCCTTATGGGCGCCGAAACGATCCTGGAAGGTGAGGGCTACTCGACCGCGATCAAGGAGACCTGGGAACGCGCGCTGGGGCAGGTAAGGCGGGAAGGCGGGAAACCGTATGCGATTCCGGCGGGCGCATCGGATCATCCGCTTGGCGGCCTCGGCTACGCGAACTTCGCCGATGAACTCGCCGCACAGGAGCGGTCGCACGGCATCTTCTTTGACACGGTCGTAACCGCGACCTGCACCGGCTCGACCCAGGCCGGCATGGTGGTGGGCTTCGCCGCTCAGGAACGAAAGCGCCGTCTGATCGGCATCGACACCGCGGCAAACGCCGCCATGACGCGCGCCGCCGTCACCAAGATCGCGCGCGCAACCGCCGCGCTGATCGGCTTGAACGCCGAAATCCGCGACGAGGACATCGAGATCGATCCGCGCTTCGCCGGCCCCGATTACGGCCTGCCGGACGAAACCACGATCACCGCGATCCGCACCGCGGCGCGGCTGGAGGCGATGATCACCGACCCTGTCTATGAAGGGAAATCGATGGCCGGGCTGATCGCCCTGGCGCGCAGCGGCCAAATTCCATGCGGCGCCAAGGTGCTGTATGTCCATCTTGGCGGCGCCCCGGCGCTCAACGCCTATCACAAGGCATTTTCTTAGGGTACGGCGCACTGGCGGACGCGCCGGAGGCGCCTTAATCGGCGCGCATGACCCAAGACGTCGTCACCTGGGCTGTGGCGGGCATCGCCACCGGCGGCGTGATCCTGCGTCCCTCGCGGCTGCCCGAGGCCCTCTGGGCCGTCCTCGGCGCCGCCATAATGGTGATCTTCGGCCTGCTCCCCTGGTCCGATGCCCTGGTCGCCATCGGCAAGGGTCTCGATGTTTATCTGTTTCTGACCGGAATGATGCTGCTCTCCGAGCTGGCCCGGCAGGAGGGACTGTTCCATTACCTCGCCGCCTGCGCCGCCAGCCTCGCCCGCGGCTCCGCGTCGCGTTTGTTCGCGCTGGTGTACCTTGTGGGCATCGTCGTCACCGCCTTGCTGTCGAACGACGCGACCGCCGTCGTTCTGACCCCGGCCGTCTATGCCGCGACGCGCGCAGCGAAAGCTGAACCGCTGCCGTATTTGTTCGTTTGCGCCCTCGTCGCAAATGCCGCGAGCTTCGTCCTGCCGATCTCCAATCCCGCGAATCTTGTGCTCTACGCCAGCCGCATGCCGCCGTTGCCGGACTGGATCGCAACCTTCCTGCTTCCATCCGCGCTGTCCGTGGCGGCCACTTTTGTTACACTGCGCTTCGTCCAACGTGCCGCCTTGCGCCGGCCGATCGCCGCCGAGGCGAACGTGCCTTTGCTCTCAAACGGCGGGCGCATCGCTGCAACAGCAATTTTGTTGACCGCGGTACTTCTGTTGACCGCTTCGGCATTGGACTGGCAACTCGGGCTGCCCACTGCGGCCGCAGGAGCGGTGGCGACCGCTGCCGTCTGCATCATCTCCCGCACCTCTCCGGTCCTGTTCATTAGGCACGTCTCCTGGGGCGTCATCCCGCTTGTGGCCGGCCTGTTCGTGCTGGTAGAGGCGCTGGCCCGCACGGGGGTCATCGCGGCCATTGCCGACCTGCTGCTGCATGGCGTCGCAGTTTCCTCGCACGCCACCGCCTGGCTGTCCGGCGCCAGTATCGCGTTCGGGTCCAACCTCACCAACAACCTGCCCGCCGGGCTGATCGCCGCCTCATCCCTGCAAATGGCACAGCCGCCCCGCATGGTCACCGACGCCCTGCTGATCGGCGTCGATCTCGGCCCGAACCTGTCGGTTACGGGCTCGTTGGCAACGATTCTGTGGTTGATCGCTCTGCGGCGCGAGGGAATCGAAGTCGGCTCCTGGCAGTTCCTGCGCATCGGCATGATCGTGATGCCGGCGGCGTTGGTCCTGGCTTTGGCCGCGCTGCTGGTGCGGTGAATACCCGCATATACTGGAACGGAGATATGGGGACAGCCCTTAAGCAGGAAATCGACAACCCTAGTTTTGTCCCGATCATATTCATGGCAGCGTCTCCATCACCTCTAAAATCGGCATCAATAAGGATCGATTTTGTGCTCGCTGAACCTCCGGCGGCTAATCATCTTCATGTCGGGTTCTTCGATCAAAGCGATGATTTCAAAATCGGATCTCCTGAGGTTTTGCGCTTCCATATGTAATAGGAGTGCTTCATTAAGCCTGTCGTTCGAGTTTGCGAAATAAAGCGCACCTGATTTAGCAGATGGTGTCGCCATATCTCTCGGTCGGATCACAAGGTCAGCGGGAAATTCCGCGAAATCCCCATCGACTGGCGCATCTTCGTTGAAATTAGCAACAGAACCAAAGCGTGACTGGATGGCAGCCGTCGCATCCTCGCGAAATGTCGACCGGACAACCTCCCGCGTCAGCAATTCGAGATCACGGACCCGAATCAGCGATGAAAGGAAATCTACAACGCGCCGGGGAATCTCAGTTTCCGGAAATATCTCGGAGCGGATTTCGAGAGTCTCACGATCCCAGTAAGCATGAGCTTGGCACAGGATGGCGTCAAGGAGTTGGCCGCGCGATCCCTGATCTATCGGCACATCCTTCGCGATAAGTTGGGAGAGATAGGCCCCATCATCCTCCATCTGAAAGCCGTCCCCGGAGGAGCTTAGGTAGAAACTAATCGGGTCACCGGACTAATCCTCAAATGCAGAGCTGATGGCAAAACCGCTCGGCACAGGCCAAACGTTGATCGACCCGCAAAAAGAAGTGCACAGCTGCTTTTTTAACACCTCAGGTTGCATCATCAGAGCGGCAATTGCTCCTGTCCCCCTTCGCCAAGCCTCACCCGGAAAAACCGCCTGGCGGCTTCCCAGAATGTATGCTCCGTCCAAGCGTGTGTACGCCTGTGAAGCATACCGCTCTTGGGAAACGCGCCAACCCATCCATCCCCGAGGGGTCCGCCTCGAGGCCACCCCGCAGGCAGTGAGCATGCCCATGTAGACCGGGATGGCTCCCGTGGGCTTCGAATCGGGCAACCACCGCAATGCCAGCGGCGGTTTCAACCATTAGAAAGGCTTGCCAGTTGTCCCGCTTGGCATTGCACAAGGCGGTTAAAAAATACTTGGTTTCTTGGGCCTGACATACGGCTGAACGCCATCTCCAGCCCGCTCTGATCGGTCGTCGTCTTGCGTAAATCGGAGCGTGACGAGGCGGAAGATCACTTGTCGACCAGCCGGTGTCACTCTCTTGCGTTTTGGACTTGGCTATCAGATGTCGGACGCGCATGTTCCCTTCCGAAAGAAGCGCCGTCGAACTTCGCTCAGCCCACCCATTTCCTTCATTACCGCTCCCGGTTGCTCCGGGATCGAATCCTAACAGGACGGATTCCCCTGTCCACACATTCTGGAGAATGCGCCGGGAGCTTCCTTCCTTGAAAAGCAGGCGGCGATTTGGCTACGAAGGTCAGACCTTCCAGCCGCGAGCTCAATCCAAATCAAAAACTTAGTCTAGCAGTTACAAAAGGCTGGATCCGGAAAATCCGCCCGGCTTGAAGTCGTTCGTCCAACCAACGCCCCTCGGCCTCGCCCGGCCCTCCAAGCCCCCTAGTCCAGCACCTCCTTGTTTACCACATGCTCGCGGATCGGTTTTCCATCCAGCACCGACAGGATGTTCGCCGCCGTCACCCGCGCCATCCCGGCGACAAACTCGGTCGTCACACCCGCCATGTGCGGCGATGAAACCACGTTCTCCAGTTTCAGCAAGGGATTGTCCGCGGGCGTGGGCTCGGCCTCGAACACATCCAGCCCGGCGCCCGCCAGATGGTCGTTTTTCAGCACCTCCAGGAGTGCCGGCTCGTCGATAATCCCGCCGCGGGCAGTGTTCACAATGCATGCGCCGCGCTTCATCCGCTTGAGGCGAGCCGCATTGAACAGCCCCACCGTCTCCGGGGTCTTGGGGCAATGGATGGTAATGAAATCCGCCCGCGGCAGCGCCGCGTCCAGATCCGCAACCGGCTCGTAGCCGGCATCCCTGATGCTGGCAGCTGATACGTATGGGTCATAGACCATGACCGCCATGTCAAACGCGGCGCAGCGCTTGGCCGAGCGTGTGCCGATCCGCCCGAACCCGACGATCATCACCCTCTTGCCCGACAGCTCCACCGGCAATCCGCCATGCCTATCGCCCCATCTGCCCTGGTGCACTAGCCGGTCCAGCACCGGACCGCGCTTCGCCAGGGTCATGATCAGATAAAGCGCGTGTTCCGCCACGCTGGTGGAATTCGACGTGCCGGCGATCATCAGCGGGACGCCCCGCGCCGTCAGCGCCGGCACCTCCACCGCGTCGTAGCCGACGCCGATTCGCGCGACGGCCTGCATCGCCGGAGAGGCGCCCATCTCCGCCTTGCGGAACGGCGTCACGCTCAGCGCAATCCCGGCCGTGTCGCTCAGCAACGGCAGCAGGTCACTTTGCAGGATCGTCGCCGGATAACGGACCACGTCGATATCGTCCCGTGCCTCGAGCAGGGCGATACCCTCCCGTCCCATCGTGTTGGGCACGAGAACCTTCTTGCGATTGCCCGGCATCACAGTTTCCGATCCAGGTTGGCGACGTAGCCGCGGTTCCAGGTCGGTGCGACCATCACCTCGTTGATCACCACCCGGGCCGGAAGGCAGGCGATATAGCGGATCAGGTCGCCGCAATCCTCCGGTTGCACCATTCGCGCCCGGTCCTCAGCGCTCACCGCGTTGGGCCGCTTGTCCAGGATCGGTGTCGCCACCTCGCCGGGCAGCATCACCGTGGAGCGGATGCCGTTGACGCATTCCTCCATGTTGATCGTATGGCTCATTGCCACGACGCCGTGCTTCGCCGCGGTGTAGATTGGCCCGCTGAGCCCGCCGATGAACCGTCCGGCCATAGAGGCCGTATGGATGATCAGCCCATCCTTCTGCGCACGCATCAACGGCAGGGCAATCGTCACGCAGTACAGCGCCGAGGATAGATTGCCGTGCACCAGCTGATCGATCCCCTCCGGCGTCAGCTTGTCCCAGTGCCGCTCCAGAATATTGACGCCGGCGTTGTTCACCAGAATATCGAGCCGGCCGAGCGTGTCCTTGATGAACGCGCCCACTCTCTGCGCCTGTGCCGCCAACGTCAGGTCGGCCGGCTGCACATGGGCGGTGCCGCCATGCTCTCGGATCCGCCCTGCGACATGCTCCAGTGGTTCCCGCTGCCTGCCGGTCAGCACAACAGTCGCGCCCGCGTCAGCCAGGGCCAGCGCGGCTGCCTCGCCGATCCCGCTCCCCGCCCCCGTGACCCAGGCAACTTTACCGCCCAGCTTTGGCATGCCGCGCCTCCCCCTCGTTTCGAGGGCAATTGAAGGCTGTGTCACTGGTCTACGCAAGGGTCTACGCAAGCGGCGCAATTGTCACCGCTGACCGGTCGCGGGGGTCCTGCGATTGCTCATTTGCACGGGTAGCGCTCACCCAGGAACATCGCCAGCCCGCGCGCGGCCGGGAGCTTTGCGTGATCGGGCTCCGCCTTCACCCACTGCACGAACTGCGCCAAGGTCGCCGTCCGCGTCGGCGCAGGGTTCGGGAAGCAAAACGGCTTCTTGTCCCCGGCCGTCCCCAGCAGCACATCCGCTGCGCCCTGGGCGAATCCATGGCAGTAATTGATCTCGGCATCGCCCTTCGGATCGCGCGAATTGGCGGCGCAGAGCTGCGCCAGTTCGCCGGCGGTTCCGGCGTGAATGCTGATCGCCCGTTGCGCGAAGCCGGAACCCGCCAGCAAGACGCAGGCCGTAACCGCGGCGGTGGCAAACAAACTCTTCATGCCGTCACTCCGGATTGGGTCCGCCTCCGCTACATGAAGCGCGCCAGCGGCGCCATCCCTGGTCCGGCCAACCGGTCGCCCCAGTCCTTCAGCCGGGCCATAGCCCGCTGGATCGGTCGCCGGCACCCCAGCTCCATCGCGTGCCGCTGCCCACAGGCGAAGCCGACCGTTTCCACGCGGGCATACCGCGCCAGCGCCCAGGCGAGGCAGGTCGTGGCATCCTGCCCGCCCGAAATCAGCGCGATGGCGCTATCCTGCTCGATCGGTCCGTCCATAGCAGAAGGACTTGCCACCAATGACCACCCCACCCGCCGACGCCATAGCCGCCATCTGGCAAAGCCTTGCACTTCCGGCCGAGGCGCTCGCCGATCTCCACCTGTCAGGCGCCGATCTGGCGCTGCCGTCCTCGTTCACCATCGGCACCGCCGCCCAGGCTTCTATCGCGGCAGCGGGCCTCGCCGCCGCCGCGCTCGGCCGGCTCCGCGGCCTCCCGCGCCAGAGCGTTACTGTGGACATGCACCACGCCGCCACCGAGTTCCATTCCGAGCGCTGGCTGCTGATCGACGGCAACCCGCCCGGCGAACCCTGGGACAAGATTGCCGGCACCTACCAGTGTCGCGACAAACGCTGGGTCCGCATCCACACCAATTTTCCCCATCACCGCGACGGTGTGCTTTGGCTTCTCGGTTGCGATTACGACCGCGACGCCGTCTCAGCCGCACTGAGCAAATGGGACGCATTCGCCTTCGAGGACGCCGCCGCCGAAGCCGGCCTTTGCGTCACTGCCATGCGGACCTTCGCCGAGTGGGACGCGCATCCCCAGGGCCGCGCCGTCCAGGCCGAGCCGCTGATCGGCATCGAGCAGATCGGCGACGCGCCGCCCGAACCTCTGCCACAGGCTGTCCGTCCTCTTGGGGGTGTCCGAGTCCTGGACCTGACGCGCGTCATCGCCGGCCCCGTCTGCGGCCGCACGCTCGCGGCGCACGGCGCCGATGTTTTGCTGATTACCGGTCCGCATCTCTACAACCCGCCGCCGCTCACGATCGACACCGGCCGGGGCAAGCTCTCCGCCCATCTCGACCTTCGCGATGCCGCTGGCCGTGACATCCTTCGTGGGCTGCTCCGCCGGGCGGATGTTTTCGTTCAGGGCTACCGCCCCCGCGCCCTCGCAGCTCGCGGCTTTGGGGCGGAGCAGGCGGCGGGGGTTCGGCCGGGGATTGTCTGTGTGTCGCTGGCCGCGTACGGGCATACGGGGCCGTGGTCAGGCCGAAGAGGCTTCGACAGCCTCAACCAGACGGCCACCGGCTTCAACGCCGCCGAGGCCGAAGCCGCGGGCCAGCCCGGCTGCCCCAAGCCCCTGCCGGTGCAGGCGCTGGACCACGCCTCCGGCTATTTCCTGGCGCTCGGCGCGATGGCCGGCCTGTATCGCCGGGCGACGGTGGGCGGAAGCTGGCACGTGCGGGTATCGCTGGCACGGACCGGGCACTGGATCCGGCAATTGGGGCGGGTGCAAAACGGTTTCGCTTGCAAACCACCGGGGCGGGACGATATTGCAAGCTTTCTCGAAACGACTGAGTCAGGCTTTGGCAGGCTGACCGCGGTGCGCCACGCCGCGCAGCTATCCGATACGCCGGCGCATTGGGCGCCGCCGAGCGTCCCGCCAGGCACGGATCGGCCTGAGTGGCCATAAGGAAGCGTTTGGATGCCCCGACTCCGCCTTATCTCGCTTTAGCGGTCCTGCTTTAGCCGTCCTGATGACTAAGCAGACTTTCGCGGCTTGTGCCACGCAAGTCTGCTTAGAAGTTGTTGAAGACGCATCATCTTATCGGCGGAACGCGGAAACGCTCCGCCGGATGATGCTTAAGGAAGGAAGAAAGGGCTTTCGGGGGAAGGCAGCTTGAACGGTATTGCAAATGTATATACATTTATGTAGCGTTGTATAGGACAGATAGCGGCTTCTTCGGATTCGATCGGGATGACGACAACCGCGAGCATTGCCAGAAGCACGGCGTTTCACTGGCCGAGATCGAAACCCTGTTCAGGGAAAGCCGACTCGCCATCCGGCCCGGCCTGGCCCACTCGCAAACCGAGTAGCGGTTTCTAGGCATCGGCAGGACGGCGGAGGGCCGGGCCGTCTTCCTTGCCTTCACCGTCCGCGAGCTGGCCGGAAACCGACTGATCCGGCCTATCAGCGCCCGATACATGCACCGGAAGGAGATCGAAAGCCATGAAGAAGAAAATCCCGCGCCTCGCAACTGACGGGCAGGCCGTCCAGTTCGTTGAAAACGCCGACCTGTCAGAATATGATCTGTCGGAATTCAAGCCCGTTACTTTCGAATTCCAAAACAAGGCCGCGCAACTCAACATGCGGGTGCCGGGGCCGCTTCTCGATGCCGTGAAGCAACGCGCCAAAGCACAGGGCATCCCTTATACCCGCTTCATCCGGCAGCTCATGGAGCAGGCCGTCAGCCGGCCGGACCGGAAGCCATGATCAGACCTGGCTCCGCCCACCGATGAACGCCCTGGAGCATGAACGCCCTGGAGCAAAGGCTGGCCCTTGATGAACTGGCCCAGCATCTTTACCCCTTTCTGCCCGGCAAGCCTCACCTGTGAACCGCGACCTGTTGTTTCCCGGCGTGGTGACCGAGCTGGGCCTGTCCCTGCTGGCAGGCGGCACAGCAGCCCGCCATCCGCAAGCTGCTGGAAGGCATCCTGAACAGCGGCACAGGCCGGTTTTCCGCCCTATCGTGAAGATCGCTGAGCGCAGCACGCACCGGAAGCGGAGCAATCCCGTCGGCCGGGGCGAGATCGAGCGGTTGAACGCGCTGAAGGCGCAGGATCGGGGCTTCGCGTTCGAAAGGTTTCTGTCCGACCTGTTCGCGCTGTCCGGTCTTGCGCCTCTTGCGCCGCGCAATTCCTTCCGACTGACGGGCGAGCAAACCGCCTTCAATCCTTCATGCGCATCCGAGATCATCAGCCTGATGCCGCGCAGGCCGCGCCGTGCCACGCTCTTGAGGAACCCCGATTACGATTTGCTATTTGATACCGGGAGCACGCCAAGCCGATTCCATTGTTCAGGTGCCCCGATAGGAGCGGGTTGGCAAACATCCGCACTCGCAAAATCGTCTTCGGTGGCAGCTCGGCACCTTCAGGCATATCAAGCATGTGCGGGGCAGCCGTCCTACCCTCCGGCGCCCGCACGCAGTCCCCCGGCGAACGCCGTCCATGACCCGTGCCGCCAGCGCGGGGTAGAGCAGAGACCGCGGCAGCCGCCATTCCTCGGCGCGCCACTCCGGCCAGGCCTCCGGCACGTAAAGCCCGCCATCTTCCGCCAGCACCATCAGCAGCGTGCCGGCAAAATCCACAACCGGCGCCGCGCCACGTGCCGAAACATACCGCATGCCGGCCTCCATGCCCCGTGAGCCAACGGCCGCGCAACCGGGCTGAAACCCGTCTCGTTCGTAACGCATGGCGAAAGTCGATCACCTCATCGTGCTGATGCTCGAAAACCGCTCCTTCGACAATCTGCTCGGTTTTCTCTACCCGGACCGTCCGGATTTCGATGGCCTGACCGGCGAGGAATTCGAACCCGCTCACCGTCCCGGATGGCAGCGCCACTCTCGTGAAGGTCTGGAACTCCCCGCAAATCACCCCCGAAGCCGCCTGCATGCCGGACCCCGACCCGGGGGAGTTGTTCGCCGACATCAACATGCAGATCTACGGCCTGCACGGACGCCCGGGCGAAAGCCCGCCCACCATGTCCGGATTCGTCGACAACTTTTTCCGCCGGGATCCACCCCCGCGCGACGCTCGCGAGATCATGCACTGCTTCACCCCGGAGCAGGTGCCGATCCTCAGCGCACTGGGGCGGGCGTTCGGGGTGTCGGACCGCTGGTTCGCATCCGCCCCATGCCAGACCTGGCCCAACCGGCTGTTTGCCCACACCGGCTCGGCCGGCGGAAGAGTGGACAACTGGGCGATTCCGGTGCCGTTTTTCCTTCCGTCCATATTTCGCCGGCTCGAACGCCATCATCACAAGTGGCGGGTCTATTTCCACGACCTGCCGCAGACCGCCGCGATCGCCGATCTCTGGACTCGAATCGCCAGCAACTTCCGCCTGTTCGATGAGTTCGTGGAGGATGCCCACGCAGGCCGTCTGCCCGCCTACAGTTTCATCGAACCGCGCTATTATCCAAGCGTCACCTCCGGCGATCCGCCCAACGACCAGCATCCGCCGCATAATATGGTCTATGGAGAGCAGCTCATCGCCGCCACCTACAACGCCCTGCGCGCCGGGCGGGCCTGGGAACGCACTCTGCTGCTGATCACCTACGACGAACATGGCGGCTGCTACGACCACGTCGCCCCGCCCGAAGCTGTCCCGCCCGGCCCGCCTTATCCGGACGGCTTCTGTTTCGACCGCTTCGGCCCCCGTGTTCCGGCCGTGCTAGCCTCACCCTGGATTCCGGTCGGCAGCGTCGTCCGCCCGCCGCAGGACGGCCCACCCTTCGACCACACCAGCATTCTCGCCACCCTGCACCGCGTCTTCAATCTCGGCCCCCCTCCCAATCCCCGTGTCGCCGCCGCCCCCGATCTGCTCTCCATGCTCAGCCTGCCGGAACCCACCAATTCCGGCCCCGCCTGCCTTGATGTATCCCAGGCCACCGCCGACCGGCGTGAGTTGCAGTACCTTCGCAGCCTGGGCCACAACAACCACCAGAAGCGGCTTCGCCACCCGGCCGCGCTCATTCCGGGCCTGGCGGCCAAGGCCGCAGCCCATGCCCACCGGAAGGTATCGCGCCTGCGAAAGCGACCCGGGGCTCCTGGCTGACGCGCCGGCCCGTTTCGGCCAACATACAGGCTCCCTGATGGAGACCGAACGTGACGGCGATCCCGAAAGCACTCCAACCACATATCAACGCGGCATTCCCCGACTTCGTCTGCCTCGTCGCGACGACGCTGCCGAACGGCTATGCACAGGTCACGCCGCGGGGCAGCACGATGGTTTTTGACGACGATCATCTCGCATTGTGGGAACGCGGGAAGGGATCGACCAACGCCAACCTGTCCGACGGCACCAAGGTGACTGTATTCTTCCGCAAGCCTCCGTTGCGGGCGGAAGGATTACTGCCGAAGGGGGGCATCGCCCGTTTCTATGGAACGACAGTGCTGCACAAATCCGGCCCGGCCTACGAGGAGGTGTGGCGCCGCCTCGTGCAACCGGAAAAGGATCGCGACCCGGAAAAGAGGGGCTTCGCGGTGCTGATCAAGATCGAGCGCGCCGAAGATCTCGACGGTCATCCGCTCACGGTGAAATAGATACCATGCGTGGACAGTCCCTGGGGTTCAAGGAGGCTTTGCGCGAGGACGAGCGGAAGTGGTGATCGGCGGCGTGCTGGGGAGATCATGAGCTGGCCCTGCCTCGTCTGGCCACCACCGTCATAATCCCCCGCCAGCATCCCGGCCGCTTAGCCTTAGCCCAGAACCGCGGCTGTCTCCGGGGGTTCTCACGGGAGTGGCGGGGTTGGCCCGTCATCGGGCAGCAGCGCGGCCCAGGCACGCTGGCGGCGCCTTCCGGTACGGGCCTCCCGCCGCCGTCCATATCCGTGGCGGTCCAGCCAGGGCAGACGCTGTTGACGAGAACGCCGGTGCCGGCGAGTTCAGCGGCAAGCAGGCGGGTCAGGGCGTTCAACCCGGCCGTCGAGACGCTGTAGCCGGGCGGTCCCATTTCCGTCAGGCTACCGGCGCCGCGGCTGACGTTGACGATGCGGCCTCAGCCGCGCTGGCGCATCCCGGGTGCAACTGCCTGGACCATCGCCCAGGCGGCGAGCAGGTTGACCTCGAGAATGCCGCGCACGCGGGCCAGATCCGCGGTCGATACGGTCTCGTCGGTGTCGTAGTCGACGCCCGCGTTGTTGACCAAGACATCGATGGGACCAGCACCGGCCAGGAGCGCCTGGACGTCGGAGGAGCTGGTGACCTCCAGCCTGACGGCATGGACGTCGAGGCCCAGGGCGGCCAGCGAGGCCGCGGCGGCTTCACCTCTGGCCTGATCGCGTGCGCCCAGCAGAACGCGCATGCCCTGCTGGGCAAGTTGCCTGGAGCGGTTTCAGGCTGACTGTATCAGCCTGAAACCTGAAACGCTCTAAACTCATCGTTTTAGAGCAGATTCACGCGCTCCTGGAAATGCAAAGCGTTTCCAGCCGAGCGCGATCTGCTCTGGAGACCTCCAGCCCGATGCCGCGATTTGCTCCCGTCACAAGGGTGAGTGCCGATGATGGTCGATGTCGGGTTCTCCTTTTTAAGGCCCCGAATTGCTTCGCGACGCCCCCGGGGGAGGCCCGGGGCAGGCTCTCTCCCGCAAGGGTGAGAGAGGTAGAAAGGCTATTTCGCCGCGGCGGCCCCACGGGCCTGCAGGCCTGCCAGCACCAGGATACAGGCGACGAAGATATACTCATAGAGCGCCGGCAGCCCGATCAGCACGATCACGTCGTTGATGACACCGATCACCAGCGCGCCGATGGCGGCGCCGACGATGGTGCCGCGCCCGCCAGTGAACGGGATGCCGCCCAGGATGACTGCGGCGATCGCCTCCAGCGAGTAGCCCTGCCCGGTCAGCGGATAGACTGAGTCCTGCCAGGTGGTGATCATGATCCCGGCCATGGCGGCAGTGAAGCCGGAGATCGCCAGCACTGACAGCTTTACGAGGTCGGTCCGCAAACCCACGGCCCGCGCGGCGTTTTCGTTCGACCCGGTCGCCTTGATCCAGGCGCCGGCGGGGGTGAACGACACGATGGCCTGTCCCAGCAGCACCACCGCGAGCGCCAGCAGGATCAGGGTGGGAATCCCCTGGAACGTGCCGGCGATCCAGGAAAAGCTGAATTCCCGCGGCGGGTCGGCGGTGTCGGGACTGATGTAGTTGCCGCCGTTGAAGAGCAGCGCGACCCCGCGCAGCCCCCAGTAGGTGCCCAGTGTCACGATGAAGGAGGGTATCCGGCCGCGTGCGACCAGGATGCCAACGAGACCTCCCACGGCGGTCCCGCCTGCGAGGGTGGCCAGGATCGCCGGTGCTCCGGCCAGGCCGTTCATGACGAACAGCCAGGCTGCGAACATGCCGGAGGCGGCCAGCAGGCTTTCGACCCCCAGATCGATCATGCCGACCATGACCACGAACGCCTCACCGACGGTGGCAACCACCAGAAAGCTGGTGCTGGTCAGGAGCGCAGAAATATTGCGGACCGTCAGGAAGGAGCTGGATGCGAGGCTGGCGGCCAGGCCGATCAGAAGCAGGAAGATGAGGGGGCGGCGGACGTGCCCCGGCCGGCCGAACAGGATGCGCTGTGCACGCGCGAACATCCCTGTCGCGTTTTCCCCTCAGTGCAGCCGGAGGAGCGACCGCACGCTCATACACCCAACTTCCTTCGGAAGTTGGGTGAGTTTTTGGTTTGCGCGCGGCCGCCCCACCAACCCCGCGCGCGGCATACCCGGGTTCCTTCGGATTCCGGGTATATCAAGTATTCATCGCGTCGAAGAAATCGTTGTTGGTTTTGCTGTATTTCAGCTTGTCGAGGAGGAACTCCATAGCGTCCACCGTCCCCATCGGATTGAGGATGCGGCGCAGGACCCACATCTTGGACAGAGTGGCCTTCTCCACCAGCAGCTCCTCCTTGCGGGTGCCCGACTTGGTGATGTCGATTGCCGGGAAGGTGCGCTTGTCGGAGAGTTTGCGGTCGAGGATGATTTCGGAATTGCCGGTTCCCTTGAACTCCTCGAAGATCACCTCGTCCATCCGGCTGCCGGTGTCGATCAGGGCGGTGGCGATGATGGTCAGCGAGCCGCCCTCCTCGATATTACGGGCAGCGCCGAAGAAGCGCTTCGGGCGTTGCAGTGCGTTGGCATCGACGCCGCCGGTGAGCACCTTTCCGGAGCTGGGCACGACCGTGTTGTAAGCGCGCGCCAGACGGGTGATCGAGTTGAGCAGGATGACGACGTCGCGCTTGTGCTCGACGAGGCGCTTGGCCTTTTCCAGCACCATTTCGGTGACCTGCACGTGGCGAGTGGCCGGCTCGTCGAAGGTGGAGCTGATCACTTCGCCCTTCACGCTGCGGGCCATGTCGGTGACTTCCTCGGGCCGCTCGTCGATCAGCAGCACGATGAGGAACACCTCCGGATGATTGGTGGCGATCGCGGTGGCCATGTTCTGCAGCATCACGGTCTTGCCGGTGCGTGGCGGTGAGACGATCAGCGCACGCTGGCCCTTGCCGATCGGGCTGATCAGGTCGATCACCCGCGGTGTGTAGTCCTTGCTTGGGCCCTTTGCGACGGACTGGAAGTTCTCAACTTCCATCTTCAGGCGTTCGTCAGGATAGAGCGGCGTGAGGTTATCGAAATTGATCCGGTGGCGGACCGCCTCGGGCGGCTCGAAATTGATGGTGTTGATTTTAAGCAGCGAGAAGTAGCGCTCGCCGTCCTTGGGGGCGCGGATCTGACCTTCGACCGAATTGCCGGTGCGCAGGCCGAATTGGCGGACCTGGCTGGGGCTGACATAGATGTCGTCCGGGCCGGGGAGGTAATTCGCCTCGGGGCTGCGGAGGAAACCGAAGCCGTCCGGCAGGATTTCCAGCGTGCCTTCGCCGTGGATGGCCTGATCGTTTTCGGCCAGGTTTTTCAGGATTGCGAACATCATGTCCTGCTTGCGCAAGGACGATGCGTTTTCGATCTGGAGCGACTTGGCGTAGCTCAGCAGGTCGGCGGGTGATTTTGCCTTGAGTTCGGCAAGGTGCATTTGGGGACGCCCTGGTGCTTGTTCTTTGGGTGTTGACGGGCCGGGCAGGCTGTTCGCCCGGACCTGATACTGGCCCTTCCGCGAAGGGCCGGCGCTGTTCCGTCTTGGATTGGGGGGCGCGGCCGAACAGACCGCGTGAAGGACGCTGGACACTAGGCGAACCAGTGGACGCCCGTCAACGGGTTAGGTAGCAAGGCGAGGGGATGGTTTCAAGCACATGGTCCCGGCTGCGCGCAGATTTCAGAAAGGCTTAACGATCACCATGATGACGATAAGGGCCAGCAGCACGGTGGGGATTTCGTTGGCCAGGCGGTAGAAGCGCTGAGATCGGCGATTGCGGTCGTGCAGGAAGTCCTTTCGCCAGCGTGCATATTCCCCATGCAGGGCGGACATGGCGATGACCGATGCCAGTTTCACATGCCACCAGCCGGCGGACCAGTTCAGCACGCCTGGAGTGAGAACGAGAATGATACCGAACGTCCAGGTTGCGATCATTGCGGGGTTGACGATCTGCCTGAGAAGGCGGTGTTCCATGACCTTGAAGCGCTCGCTTTCGACCGATCCGGGCCGCGTATCGCAATGGTAAACGTATAGGCGCGGCAGATAGAACATGCCGGACATCCAGGCGACCATGGAGATGACGTGCAGCGCTTTGGCCCACAGGACGAAAGGCGCGAGGAAACCAAGCGTCATATACTACCGAAGGGTTTAAGTTTTGACCCCTCCCCCTTTCCCCTCCCGCAAAGGGCGGGGGTTTTGCTTTCGGCGCCCGGTATAAGGCGGTCGCGGATCAGGCCGGGCAAATCGTTCATGCTGTAAAAGGGCACGGCGCCGGCCGCGGCAAGTGCCTCTCCGTCACCATGGGGGCTGAAGCCCAGGCATGGCATGCCGGCCGCGAGGGCACCGGTGACGCCGGGGACCGAGTCCTCGACCACGATGCACCCGGCGGGCGTGACACCTTCTGCGGCGGCTACGGCGAGAAAGAGATCGGGGGCGGGCTTGCCGCGGGCCACGTCGGTAAAGCTGTGCAGCCGGCCGGAGGCCAGATGCAGGATGCCGTTGCCGCCGAACTTCGCCTCCATTTCGGCATGGGAGGAGTTGGAGGCGACACGCCAGGGGAGTCCGAGCGCGGTGACGGCGCTCAGGGCCTCCCGCGCGCCCGGGACCATGGGGGCATCGGAGCGCAGGGCCGCGACGATCCGTTTCATGAGTTTCGCCTGCCAGCCGCTCGGCAACGGGCGACCCAGTGCCGCTTCGATGAGCGGCACCATGGCGTCTAGGTCCAGGCCGAGAAATCGCTGGCAGCATTCGTCCGCGGTCATGGGCCAGCCAAGGCGCATGAGCTCGGCCGCGACGATCCGGTTTACGACGGGCTCGCTGTCGATCAGCACGCCATCGCAATCGAAGATGACGAGGCGAAGCGGCAATGCGCCGGCTTACAGACCGGCGGTGCGGTAGGCGGCGCGCAGCGGCGCCGTAAAACCGATGCTGTCGAGGATGAGATCGCCGTCGGCGCCGATGATCTGCGGCTCGCTCGGCCATGTGCCGTCCGGGTTACGGTGAAGGATTTCGGCCTGGATCGAGGTTGAGCGGAGCAGGATGATCTCGGTCACGCTGGGTATGGTGGTGTAGGCCCAGATGTTGGACCTTGTTTCGGTTTCGTTATTTGGGGAGAGTATCTCGATCAGCGCCACGGGCTCAGGCATTGACGAGTCGCTAGGCAGCGAGACGCAGGTAATCCCCAGATCAGGGATACGGTGATTATCAGCCGACCGGACGCGCGGGACGACGCCGGGGTTCATGGCGACGCTGCATGTACTGCTCCTCGCCCGGAGATGCGCCGTCAGCAAATAGCCCAGTTCTGCCTGGATACGCCCGTGGCGCTCGGACGCCGGGGCCATCATTTCCGGTTCGCCGTCACGCAGTTGCCAGCGTGCGCCGGAGCGGTCACCCGAAATCCCATTCCAGGAACTCGGCGACGGTCATGTGGCGGGAGGGGAGCTTAAGTGATGCGGACATGGCTGCGCTCGTTTGCCTCGCGGGGCGCGCGATTGCTTCGTCCCCCCGCTCTCGCGGGGATTCCTCGCAATGACCGTCCTGGCTGGGCACCGCGCTGTGACATTGTCTGGTTCATGCGGCGTTGTGGCGCTCACGCAGGAAGTGGAAGAACTCGACGCCTTCGCGCAGGCGGCGCTTCATCATCTGGGGACTGCGGACCATCTCGTTCACGATAGACGCGATCTTGGGCGCCCGGAAGTAAAAGCGCTTGTAGAACGTCTCAACGTTATCGAAAATTTCCATATGGCTCAGATGCGGATAATGCAGCGGCGCGATCTGGATGCCATGATCGTCCACCAGTTCGGCGTGGTCGGCGTCCAGCCAGCCATTTTCGACCGCCTGGTCGTAGAGGAAAGTGCCGGGGTAAGGCGCGGCGAGCGAGACCTGGATCGTGTGCGGGTTGATCTCGGTGGCGAAGCGGATGGTCTCCTCGATGGTTCCCCTGGTTTCGCCGGGCAGGCCGAGGATGAAAGTGCCGTGGATCTTGATGCCGAGCTCGTGGCAGTCCTTGGTGAAGCGTTTGGCGACCTCGATCCGCATGCCCTTTTTGATGTTGTAGAGGATCTGCTGGTTGCCTGATTCGTAGCCGACGAGGAGCAGGCGCAGGCCGTTGTCCTTGAGCACCTTGAGGGTGTCGCGGGGGACGTTGGCCTTGGCGTTGCAGGACCAGGTCACGCCGAGCTTGCCGAGTTCTTTGGCGATGGCCTCGGCGCGGGGCAGGTTGTCGGTAAAGGTGTCGTCATCGAAAAAGAATTCGCGAACCTGGGGGAAATAGCTTTTTGCCAGGCGGATCTCCTCGGCGACGTGTTCGGGCGAGCGCACCCGGTAGCGGTGGCCGCCCACGGTCTGTGGCCAGAGGCAGAAGGTGCAGCGGGATTTGCAACCTCGGCCGGTGTAGAGCGACACATACGGGTGCAGCAGATAGCCGATGAAGTAGTCCTCGATGCGCAGGTCGCGCTTATAGACCTCGGTGACGAAGGGGAGCTGGTCCATATCCTCGAGGATGGCGCGGTCCTTGTTATGGACGATTTCGCCGGCCGGGTTGTGCCAGGAGATGCCGTCCACGGCGGCCAGGTCGCAGCCGTCGGCGATTTCCTTGATGGTGAAATCGAACTCGTTGCGGGCGACGAAGTCGATGGCATCGCCGGCCTGGCGGAGGGATTTCTCCAACTCGACCGCAACCTTGGCGCCGACGAAGCCGATCCTGAGCTTCGGGTTTTCCTGTTTCAGCCGGGCGGCGACCTTCACGTCGGCGGCGAAGGAGGGCGTGGAGGTGTGGATGATGCACAAATCACGGGAACGGGCGACATCCAGGACGGTGTTCATGCCGATGCCGGCGGGCGGGGCGTCGATCAGCTTGCTGCCCGGCACCAGGGCGGCTGGCTGGGCGAGCCAGGTGGGATACCAGAAGGAGCGGATTTCGCGCTTGGCCTGGTAACGGGAGCCGGCACCGCCGTCGAAGCCGTCGAAGGACGGCGGTTGCAGGAACAGCGTATTCATCGTCACGGTTTCGGTGCCTCGCAGTTTCGGATTTGATTACTGTTAGTTTGGTTATGGGGCGATGCCGGGCCGTCGGCGGTCATGGTGTGGCCGCGCCAATCGACGCGCAGGCTGGCGTAGCTGGCGATCATCACGGCGACGGACATAAGCTCGCGGAGGGGCAGAAGCCAGAGCTGAGCGGCGTGAGACCCCCACCCCCGGCCCTCCCCCGCAAGGGGGGAGGATGGGAGCGTGCCCTCCCCCACAAGTGGGGAGGGGGTTGGGAGCGCGCGGTCGATGCCGTGGACGGCGGCGGCGCGGGTGAGCCAGGCTGCCACGAACGGGACCCAGCCCCAGGCGGGGGCGAGGATCAGGGCCAGCAAGCCCCAGAAGATGGGATATTGCAGGGCGGACGCGGCGAACTGGCCCGGCACGAGGGCGCGGATGGTGCGGGCCCAGCGGAGTTCGTGGCGAAACAGAGCCCGCCAGGTCGCCTCGGGGACGGTAGTCAGCGGCACGGTTCCGGCAAGCCGAACGGAGAGACCCGCAGCCTGGACGAGGCGGCCGAGTGCGTTGTCGTCGGCCAGATGGGTGACAAGTGACTGGAATCCGCCGATCCGGGTCAGGGTGGTGCGACGGAGCGCCATGGTGGCGCCGAGACAATCCTGGCGACCGAGGGCGCGGGCGAGCAGTGCTCCGGGCAGGAAGGTATGAGTGATCTGGGTGGCGCCGAACAGGGCCGGGAGGCTGGGGATGGCGGGCAGGCCGGCATAGAGGGTGGTCGCGACGCCGGTGCCCGGCTTCTGCAGGGTCGCGACGAGGTGGTCCAGATAGTCCGGCCGGACGTGCAGATCCGAGTCGGCAATCACCAGAATGTCGTGCCGGGCCGACGGCAGCATGTTGATCAGGTTGCCGATCTTCAGGTTGGGGCCGTGGCGGGCGGGATCGACGACCAGCGTGAGGTCGCGGCCGGGAAAATGCGACTGAAGGCGGCGGACGACGCCCGCGGCCGGGTCAGCGGAGGACTGGATGCCGAAGACGACCTGGTACGTTGGGTAATTGAGATGGCAGAGGGTGGTCAGCGCCGGTTCAAGCAGGGGTTCGTCGCCGTGCAGGGGTTTGAGGATGGTCACCGGCGGACGGGAGGAGGGGGCGGGCCGGCGCTGGCGGGCGAAGCGGAAGGTCAGGAACCAGCCGGCAAGGGTTTGGGCGATGGCGATAACCGAGAGAGCTGAGGCAAAGGCTGCAAAGAGGGTGGGCACCGCTGGAAGGCGATGGCCGGGTCAAGCCCGGCCATGACAATTAGGACGCCCGGCCATGATGATTAAGATGCCTGGCCATGACGAGCTGTGCAGTTTGCCACGACGGCCGCCTCAACTCGCACTCAACAGCATTGCCTTCTGACCGAGGGCGGACAGGGCAGTAGCGACGATGTCCTTTGCGGTCAGGCCGGCCTCGGAGAGCTGTTTTGCCTGGCTGTCGTGGTCGAAGAAGCGGTCGGGCAGGACCATCGGACGCACCTTCAGTTCGTTGTCCAACAGCCCCTTCCAGGCCAGGTGGTGCAGCACGTGGGCGCCGAAGCCGCCGATCGATGCTTCTTCGATTGTGATCAGCACCTCGTGGTGGCGGGCGAGCTGCTCGATCAAGGCAGCGTCCAGGGGCTTGGCGAAGCGGGCATCCACGACCGTTGCGGGGAAGCCGCGGGCGGCAAGCTCGTCGGCGGCCTTCAGGGCGTCGGCCAGGCGGGTGCCGAGGGAGAGGATGGCGATGCTGTTGCCCTCCCGCATCAGACGGGACTTGCCGATTTCCCACGGAGTGGGTGTGTCCGGCAGGGGTACGCCGACGCCTTCGCCGCGCGGGTAGCGGAAGGCGCTGGGCCGGTCACCGATGGCGACGGCGGTGGCGACGGCGTGGACCAGCTCGGCTTCGTTGGCGGGGGCCATAAGGACGAAGCCAGGCAGGCAGCCGAGATAGGCGACGTCGAAGCTGCCGAAATGGGTTGCACCGTCGGCCCCGACCGGCCCGGCGCGGTCCATGGCGAAGCGCACGGGAAGACGCTGGATGGCGATGTCGTGCACGACCTGGTCGTACGCGCGCTGAAGGAAGGTGGAATAGATCGCGCAGAAAGGTTTCATTCCCTCGCAGGCGAGGCCGCCGGCGAAGGTGACCGCGTGCTGCTCGGCGATGCCGACATCGAAGCAGCGGTCCGGGAAGCGCTTGGCGAACTTGTCGAGCCCGGTGCCGGAGGGCATCGCGGCGGTGATGGCCACGATGTCCGGGTCCTTTTCCGCCTGGGCGATTAACGCTTCCGCAAACACTTTGGTGTAACCAGGAGGCCCCGGCGGAGCCTTGGCTTGCTCTCCGGTTATGACGTTGAATTTGGAGACCCCATGATATTTGTCGGCGGAGTTTTCCGCCGGCGCATACCCTTTTCCCTTCTTCGTTATCACATGCAGCAGTATCGGCCCCTGCTCTTCCGCCTCCCGCACATTGCGGAGGATGGGGAGCAGGTGGTCGAGATTGTGGCCGTCTATGGGGCCGAGATAGTAGAAGCCGAGTTCCTCGAACAAGGTGCCGCCGGTGAGGATGCCGCGGGCATATTCCTCGGCCTTGCGGGCGGTTCGCTCGATGCCGCGCGGAAAGCGGCGGGCCATTTTTATTCCCAGGTCGCGCAGGCTGAGGAAGCTGCGCGATGACATGAGGCGCGACAGATAGGCGCTCATTGCCCCTACCGGGGGCGCGATGGACATGTCGTTGTCGTTGAGGATGACGATCAGGCGCTTGCCGAGGTCGCCCGCGTTGTTCATCGCCTCATAGGCCATGCCGGCGCTCATCGCGCCGTCGCCGATGACGCAGATGATGTTTCGGTCGTCATGCTCCCCGCGGGCTATCTTGAGATCGCGGGCGACGGCCATGCCCAGACCGGCCGAGATGGAGGTGGAGGAGTGGGCGGCGCCGAACGGGTCGTATTCGCTCTCGATGCGACGCGTGAAGCCGGAGAGGCCGCCGCCCTGACGCAGGGTGCGAATGCGGTCGCGGCGGCCGGTGAGGATTTTGTGGGGGTAGGCCTGATGGCCCACGTCCCAGAGCAGCCGATCATGCGGCGTGTCGAAGACGGCGTGAATGGCAACGGTCAGTTCGACCACGCCCAGGGCGGAGCCGAGATGACCACCGGTGACGGAGACAGCGTCGATGGTTTCGGCGCGCAGTTCCGCGGCGACCTGGCGGAGCTGCTCGAGCGAGAAGTTCCGCAGGTCGGAGGGAAAGCTAACCCGGTCGAGCAGCGGCGTCTGAACTGAACTCATGCTTTCATCAGCTCCGGCGGGAGACGACAAATTCGGCAAGGGCGCGCAGCAAGTGTGCTTTGTCGCCGAAGCTCTCGAGATGGCCGGTGGCCTGGCGGGACAGGAGTTCGGCGTGGGCGTGTGCGCGCTCGGGGCCAAGCACCGCGACCATGGTCGCCTTCCCGGCTGCCTGATCCTTGCCGGCGGTCTTGCCGATGGCCTCGGTTTCGCCTTCGGCGTCGAGAAGATCGTCGGCGATCTGAAAGGAGGCGCCCAGATCCCGACCGTATGCCGCGAGGAAATGGCGCTGCTGCATGGGGGCCCGGCCCAGGATGGCGCCGGCCTCGGCGCTGAACTGGATCAGCCGGCCGGTCTTGAGCGCCTGCAGGCGGGTGACCTGGGGTGCGTCGAGCGTTTGGCCCTCGGTGACTATGTCGATCATCTGACCGCCAACCATGCCCCTTGCGCCGACAGCGTTACCGAAGGCGGCGACGAGCTCGCAGCGGGCCTGCGGATCGGAGTGGGTATCGGGCTCGGCCATCAGTTCGAACGCCCGGGCCTGAAGGGCATCGCCGGCCAGGATGGCGGTGGCTTCGTCGAAAGCACGATGGCAGGAGGGTTTACCGCGGCGAAGATCGTCATCATCCATGCAGGGCAGGTCGTCATGCACGAGGGAGTACGCGTGCAACATTTCAACTGCGGCGCCGACCCGGGCCGCACACGTCTCGGAGACGGCAAACAGCCGGGCGGTTTCGATCACGAGAAAGGCGCGGAGCCGCTTTCCGCCGTTGAGGCAGGCGTAACGCATGGCTTCCGCGAGCCGGCCTTGGGGGCCTTCGGGCTCGGGGAGGAGAATATCCAGGGCGGCCTCGACCTCGCCGGCGACCCGCAAAAGGGCGCCGGGCAGGCCAGCGGTGACCGATTCGAGGCTCATTCGTGTGTTGTTCACCCCATGTTTGCGTTCGTGTAAAGCGAGCCCGCGGAGCAATATCGGCGTTCCAGCGGGCAGTTGCCGCGGTGCGTGGTATCGCGGCGGGGTTCCTGTTGCTATGGCGCCACAGTGTATTCAAGTGCAGTTGTGCCGGTCTCGCAATCCAGCACGTGAACGCTTTACCTGAGAGCAATGAATGCCAGCCAGGGGCCCGGATTGCCGCGACTGCCGATAACATGCAATACCGAACCGTTGCGCTTGGTCATTCCCGGCCGGAGTTGAGTATGCTGCGCGTCATACTGGCCCAGCCTCGCGGTTTTTGCGCCGGGGTGGAGCGAGCCATCGAGATCGTCGAACGGGCGTTGAAGAAGTTTGGCCCTCCGATCTACGTGCGTCACGAGATTGTGCACAACCGGCACGTGGTGGAAGACCTGCAAAAGCGCGGGGCGGTGTTCGTCGATGAGCTGGATGAGGTTCCGCCCGGAGCGATGACGATCTTTTCGGCGCATGGAGTGGCCAAACGGGTGGAGGAGCTGGCGCGGGAGCGAGGCTTGCCGGTGATCGATGCGACCTGCCCTCTCGTGGCGAAGGTGCATAACGAGGGACGGCGGTATGCCGGGCAGGGCCGGGAGATCGTGCTGGTAGGACATGCCGGGCATGCGGAGGTGGAGGGCACGATCGGACAGATAGACGGGACGGTGCACCTGGTGCAGACGGCGTCGGACGTGGCCGCCCTGAACGTCCGTGACCCGGAGAAGCTGGCGTACGTAACGCAGACCACGCTCTCGGTGGACGACACGAGGGGGATCATCGCCGCTTTGAAGGGGCGCTTTCCGGCGATTGTCGGGCCCGACGTGCGGGATATCTGCTACGCGACGCAGAACCGCCAGCAAGCGGTGCGGGAGTTGTCTGCGGTGGTCGATATGATCCTCGTGGTCGGATCGAAGAACAGCAGCAATTCCAATCGGTTGCGGGAGATCGGGGAGGAGCTGGGGAAACCGGCCTATTTGATCGATGACGCCTCGGCTTTGCGGTCGGAGTGGTTCGAGGGGGTGAGTTCGGTTGGGGTGACCGCGGGCGCCTCGGCGCCGGAAATGCTGGTGCAGGGGGTGCTGGAGGGGTTGCGCCGGTTCGGGGAGATCGACATTTCCACGCTTGCGGGCGTCGCCGAGGACGTCCGGTTCCGCTTCCCGGCCCAGTTGGCCGATTCAGCAGCTTAGGGAATTTTTTGCCGATGGCCGTTCCGTTGAACCAGGCGCTTCGGGTGGGTGCGTACGTGGTGAAGCAGCACCTTACGGGGCGGAAACGCTATCCGCTGGTGCTGATGCTGGAGCCGTTATTCCGCTGCAACCTGGCCTGCGCGGGGTGCGGAAAGATCGACTATCCGGCGGAGATACTGAACCAGCGGCTGTCGGTTGCCGAGTGCATGGAGGCGATCGACGAGTGCGGGGCGCCGGTGGTGGTGCTGGCCGGGGGCGAGCCGCTGCTGCATCGCGAGATCGACCAGATCGTGGAAGGGGCGATCCAGCGGAAGAAGTTCGTGATCGTGTGCACGAACGCTCTGCTGCTCGAGAAGAAGATGCAGCTTTTCAAGCCGGGGCCGTATTTCACCTGGTCGGTGCATCTGGATGGGGACCGGGAGGATCATGACCGGTCGGTGTGTCAGACGGGCGTGTATGCCCGGGCGGCGGAGGCGATCGGAGCGGCCAAAGCCGCCGGTTTCCGGGTGATTATCAATGCGACGCTGTTCGATGGCGCCGTGCCGGAGCGGATTGCGGGATTCTTCGATGATGTCATGGAAATGGGGGTGGATGGGATCTCGGTTTCGCCGGGCTATGCCTATGAGCGGGCGCCGGATCAGCAGCATTTCCTGAACCGGCGGAAGACGAAGGAGCTGTTCCGAGGGATTTTCGCGCTGGAGGGCAAGGGAAGGCGGAAGAAGAAGTGGTCGTTCAACCAGTCATCCATGTTCCTGGACTTTTTGGCGGGGAATCAGAACTTCCATTGCACTCCGTGGGGCAATCCGACGCGGAATTACTTCGGCTGGCAGCGGCCGTGTTACTTGCTGGGCGAAGGGTATGCGAAGACGTTTCGTGAGCTGATGGAAGAGACGGACTGGGACCGCTACGGGACGGGAAATTACGAGAAATGCGCCGATTGCATGGTGCATTCCGGTTTTGAGGCCTCGGCGGTGACCGAGACGGTGCGGAAGCCATGGCGGGCAGCGGCTCAGGCGGTGCGGGGGATCCGGACGTCGGGTCCGATGGCGCCGGAGATACCGTTGGAGGGGCAGCGGCCGGCGGAGTACGTGTTCAGCCGGCATGTGGAGCAGGCGCTGGGGCGGATACGGGGAGAGAGGCGGGACGGGCAGACGGCGGACGCGGCGGATTAACGATTGTACCGAACGGGGTTTTGGGGCTTTCCGGTTGGTACCAATCGGCCGGTTTCGGGGGTTGTCAAACGTACAACCCCGGCTTTTCGGGCTGGACAAATTGTACCAAACGGGTTTCCGGCGGGGGCGTTTCGTACGAAGCGCCGCGGCTGGGGCGGGTGTTAAGCTTTGCCGAGATGTAGCGTTGCCTGATTCGCCGGTCCATACCCAAGCTGCGGTTGGCTTACATTGGACCAAGTCGATGTGTCTCAATTCTGCCGGTCTTGGGAGAGTAATAGGCTCGAAGTAATTCGAAATCGGTCCTATTCGCCGCCTTGCACTTTTTCGTAAGGATGGCGACGATTTCTAGCTTATCAGTGATTGATGTATTGATCCCGAATATAATCCCGTTTAGATTGGAGAAATCATAACGCAAAACTCGGTCCTTGGGACTCTTATATGCCGTTAAAGCCGACGACATTACCAGACGGTATTCCTTTTCATGCTCCCAGTCCTGCAATTTGGTTGTTGTAATCGACTCGAATCGCTTCCAGTACTTGTCCCGCCAGGTATCAGCACTCGAGAATATGTGGTCTGAGCATCGGCTCGAATTTCCAGCGCCGTCCGAAAACCAATCAGTTTTGAGTACAACTCTGGCCATCTTCCGAGGGAGCGAAAGAAGTCGATCGCTGGAAAATGAGGCGTATAATTGACCTTGTAGAACGGATGGTTGCGCTCACGTTCATTTGTCCCGTTTGGGTCTGAGCTATGGAGTTTTAGAAGCGGCACGTTATCGCTTCCGGCTGTACTTGCACGAAACTTCAGACACGCCCCACGATGACCGTCTCCGTAATTTCCCCACATTGCTGCGTGACTCGGATCAGCGACAAAACATGCGGCATACCATTCCATGTAGATAAGATTACTCAACCCTCCCACGTAGTACTCTGGAAAATCAAAGCAAATGGATTCTCAAATGGTGTTGCGTCTTTCACCTGCATGAAGGCGGCGACGGAAATCAATGGCCTTGTAAGTGCGATCGAGGCTTTCAAAAAACTCAGCCGGCCCCCGCGCCATGAGATTTTCGTAGGCGGTAAGTGTAAAGATCGCATTTTCTATCTGGGCATGATGAAGACCACTGGCCTCAGGCAAGCGATCGACTATACTAACACTCTTTTCAGTCTCCAATGCTTTGATCGTACAGGTCAGCGCGTCAGAGTGAAGTGCTCTGACCAGAAAGACAAGTTCCTCGTGCCGAATAGGCTGGCGGCTTTCGGTCAGCCGATCAATCAACCTGTGTATTCGCGGGCGGAAAAAGCTCACACAAATCTTTTTATGTAGGCACTTGAGCTCATCTGTGGGGAGATTTGAAACGGACCAGAGCGTCAGGTCAGGCAACATCTCCGTAGTGAGATTATTTCCAGAAATAAACGCGGTAGTAACTGGTATCGTTAGGCACAAGATATAATGTCTTATTAGGTTAGTCCAAAGAATACGATCGCCGCTCCAGAACAGATCCATGAAACCTTCCATAGGGTCATTCAGTTCTCGCGGGCGAGGCGAAATATATTTGCTGGTTTTCCAGTTCGTTCCATTCGCGAAGAAGCGCCGCACTTGAACGAAATCGGAAAAAATTCAGGTGTGCCTCCTCCGGTCATAAGCAACAACCGAACCAATCAATGCGTCGCCGCCGATCTTTTTTGCCTTTCGCTTCCCAATAACCGAACGGGATGCGCAAGGCGTGCAGGAGTGCGCCGTCAACGTAGCGGGTGCGCTTGTCCGGGGTGGTATGTTCGTATTCGGGGATAAAGATCAGGTCGTGCGAACGGCCCCAGCCTTTCAACAGGTCCTTGAAGGCTTCACGGACCACCGACTCGCGGCCGGTGCCGGATACACGGCGGGGGTCCTGAAGCTGATTGAGATAGTTCTGGATAAGAAGCTGGCTCACGGATTGGAACGATTCGGCTTTCGTTCGCGGATTAAGCCGGAATTGGGCGATCACGACAAGCGGATATGCTGTTGCATGGTATCGCTCAAGGCGGCGTGGGTGCGGGAGGCAACGTTTTCTGGCGGAAAATCAGAGCTTTCATTGCAAGTTGCGGGTGGAACCCGTGTTTAACCAGCATGTGGAGCAGGCGCTGGCGCGGATACGGGCTGAGAAGAACGGGGAGCAGGTCCCGAGCACCAGCAGGTGCAGACCCCGGGGGTCCGGAGGGCGCTCTTTTAGAGCGTGTTCAGTGTGATTGGAAAGATCGTCGTCGCAGGGCGCAGCGGCGACGCCGTGCAGGCACCGCGCGGCGTGCCTGGATCGCCACGTCGGGCGCTGCGCGCTCTCCTCGCGATGACGCGGGGGGATATGTGAGGCAGGACCGCGCGGGTGCACGTTTTGGTGAGCCGTGCATTACGCAGGGTCGCGTAGCCCACAGCTGCGCAGCCTGCCGGCATGCAGCGCGTTTACAACGCGAGCCGCGTTGCAGAACGGCAGCGGGGCGTCGTGGCCATTTCAGGTCGCGATCAGCAGCAAGAGGAGGCAAGATCATGGGTTTGTTCTCGAAACCGATTAAGACTTTGAACGATCTGTTCGTGCACACCCTGCAGGACATTTACTATGCCGAGCAGCAGATCACGAAAAACCTGCCAACGATGGTTGAAAAGGCATCCAATCCCGCGCTGAAGGGCGCGTTCCAGCACCATCTCACGGAGACCGAGAACCATGTCCGCCGCCTGGAGCAGGTGTTCCAGTCGCTCGGCGAGACCGCCAAGGGTGTGGATTGCGAGGCGATCGACGGTATTTTGTCCGAGGCTAAAACGGTCATTTCGGATTGCGGCGATAAGGACGTTTGTGACGCGGCCATGCTGTCTGCAGCGCAGGCGGTCGAGCATTATGAGATGACCCGCTATGGCACGCTGATCGCGTTCGCCCGTGAGCTCGGGAAGCAGAACGTGGTCTCGCCGCTGCAGCAGACGCTGGAGGAAGAGAAGGCAGCGGACAAGAAGCTGACTGGTATTGCCGAGGGTCGTGTTAACCGCATGGCGGCTTGACAGGTTGCCCCGGGCACAGCGCAGTCCCGGCTCCCAAATAGTTCGGTGTCGGGAACTGCTGCGCAGCTTTGTCTAGCGCCACCAGACCGAGTTGTGGATGCCCGGCACGCAACTCGGCTTCGGCAAAGCGGGTCAATCGTGTTTTTCGCGTTCAACGCCAAGCAGGCCTGCATTGCCTTGCCGCAAGCGAGGCGGTATTCGGCGCTAACGAAGAGCAAACGTTCGCTGCAATGCAGGGCCGTCTGAAAATCCCCGCAAAGCTGATGCATTATCGCGCGAAACCACAATGCGTGGGCAACGCCTGGAACATGCGTCAACGTCTCCGAACAGCTCGCCGATCCGCCGCCGAGTTGCCGCGTCGATCACGGTGCGGCCCGGTGCGGCGAGTGCCTGCAGCCGGGCGGGGTTCGGGGTCTCGCCGATGGCGGTCTGCTCGCGAAAGTTGCCGGTACCGATCTTGTCGCCAACTACCACGAGGCCGGTGGCGATGCCGATACGGACCCGCAGGTTTTCGCTGCGCACGCGTATGGCGGCAACGGGCCTCTGCCGTCGCGATGGCGGCGCGCTCGCCGTCATTCTCGCCGGCTTCGGGGATGCGCCGCAGGCGGAGCAGAATTTCGCTCCTGGTGGATTGGCGGCCCCGCAGCATTGGTTGCGGAGACGGCTGGCTTCGGAAATCGCGGTGCCGCAGCTGGGGCAGTGCATGCCGCAGCAGAGTACAGTAGGCTCATATATCGGAATTGTAGTAACCACGCGACGATGATTACAGGGATGGGGTTTCCGGCGGTCCCTTGCCGCGGGCGGGGACCGTGCCACAATCGGGTTTGCAGGACCCAGTAGCGAGAAATCCGGTCGTGGCCGAGGTGGACATCAGGGACGTATCGAAGAGCTTTGCCCATGGGCGGCGGGCGAAGGAGATTCTGCGGCGGGTAAACCTGACGGTGGACGACGGCGAGTTTGTTTCGCTTGTGGGCCGGTCAGGCTGCGGCAAGACGACGCTTTTGCGGATTGTCGGCGGGTTCGTGCGGGCGGACTCGGGCGAGGTTGTTGTCAATGCCAACAAGGTGCGCGAGCCGGGTCCCGACCGGGGAATGCTGTTTCAGCACCCGATGCTGTTTCCCTGGCTGACGGTGCTGGACAACACACTGTTTGGGCCGAAGGCGGAGGGCCGGTGCACCAGAACGACGCGCGAGCGCGCGATGGAGCTTTTGCGGCTGGTCGGGCTGGAGGGGTTCGAGTTTCACTATCCGAAGCAACTATCGGGCGGGATGATGCACCGGGCGGCGTTCGCCCGGGTGATGATAACCGATCCAAAAATCCTGCTGATGGATGAACCGTTCGGCGCGCTCGATGCCCTGACCCGTGTGGGGATGCAGCAGTTTCTGCTGGAACTGTGGGAGCGGCAGCATTTCACCGTGATGCTGGTGACGCATGACGTGGAAGAAGCGGTGCTGCTGAGCGACCGGGTGGTGATCATGGCCTCGGGTCCTGGGGAACTTGTGGAGACGGTGGAGATTGGGCTGCCTCGGCCGCGGAGTTACGACATGTGTGAGACGGCGGCGTTTGTTGAACTCAAGCGGCATGTGCGGCAGGCGGTCGAACGGGCGCGGGGCGGCACGTCGGTGGTCGGGGGCAACCGGGCAGCTGCGTAGCGATGGATGGACCCGGGGGGCAGAGGGCAGAGATGACACCATCCGGCAGCGGCTTCGGCGAGGCGTCTGCGGCACAGCCGATGACAGTGCCGCGCGTGAAGATGCGGTTGCGGAATTGGCCCGGTCTGCGCAGGTTTGCCGCGCTGGACTGGTCGCGGATGGTGATGGGTCTTGTCGGCGTGATCGGGATCATCGTGATCTGGTGGCTTATCGCGCTGATAATTTCCGACAACATTATCTTGCCTTCGCCGCCCGATACGGCGCGGACGCTGCTGCATTATCTGGATCACCCCTATCCCGCGCGCGGAGGTACGCTGCTGGAAAACACGGCCGCGAGTTTTGCGCGGATACTCGTGGGATTTGCCTGGGGTGCGGCGGCGGGAACGCTGCTGGGCGCGGGAATGTCGGCGATCCGACCGTTGCGGCTGATCATAGATCCGCTGATCGAGCTTGGCCGACCGTTGCCGCCGCTGGCGTTCATTCCGCTGCTGATCGTGTGGTTCGGGATCGGCGAGCTGCCGAAAGTGCTGCTGATCGGGTTGGGTGTGATACCGATCATGGTCGTTTCGGTTGTCGCCGCGCTGGATGCCGTGCCGGACGAATATGTCGAGGCGGCGCGGTCGCTCGGCGCGTCTCGCCGCTATGCGCTGTTTCACGTGCGGATCCGGGCGGCGCTGCCGGCGGTGATTACCGGGTTGCGGCTGGCGATGGGCATCTCGTGGACCAGCATTGTTGCGGTTGAGATGATCGCAGCAACGAGCGGACTTGGTTACGTGATCCTGGAGGCGTCCAATTATCTGATAACGCCACTGATCTTCTCCGGGATCGTGCTGATTGCGGTTGTCGCGCTGATCCTGGATGGGCTGCTGCGGCTGGTGCAGCGGCTTGTGGCGCCGATGGGGTAGGCGGTAGCCTTGGCGCCACGGCGCAAACAGCTTTGATCCCTCCGCCTCCCCCGCTCGGGTCCGGCCTCCCGCGCAATCCGCACGACAGCGGCTCGCTCGCCTGGCTTGCGTGGATTGTTGCGCGGCTCGGTGGGTAGTCCGGCTACACCTCCAAGGGCTACAAGCCGCCCGGTCCGAAGACGATGCATCATGGTCTGCTGCAGCCTGACCCGATTCTCCTGGGCTGGCGGCTGGCTAATCGTTCCGCAGATGTTCGACTCCCATAGCCCTTTGCAGGATGGGGGGTCCCACCGCACCTTCCGAACATGCTCGACCTTGCCAACCGCCCCGAACTCCTGAGCCCCGAGGAATCCGCCCGGGCCGACGCCCTCTCCCCCGTCCCCGTCGCCACGCTGATGGAAAATGCCGGCCGGGCTGTCGCGCGCGCCATCCGCGCCCGCTTCCGCCCCTGCCGCACCGCCGTCCTTTGTGGTCCGGGCAATAACGGCGGCGACGGCTATGTCGCCGCGCGTCTGCTCGCTCAGGAAGGCTGGCCTGTTACGGTTGCCGCGCTTGCCCCGCCCCGCGACGGTTCAGCCGCCGCTGGGGCGGCCGGGCGGTGGACCGGCCCGACCGCCCCCTTCGCCGCCGAAACCGCTGCCCGCGCCGAGCTGGTCATCGACGCGGTCTTCGGTGCCGGCCTCGCCCGCGACTTGTCTCCGGACGTTGCCGAGACCCTCAGATCCGCCCGCCGGACCGTTGCCATCGACGTACCCTCTGGCCTCGCCGGCGCCACCGGAGCCATCCGTGGCTACGCCCCGAAAGCCGTCCTCACCGTCACCTTCTTCCGCCTGAAGCCCGGTCACCTCCTGCTCCCTGGCCGGGATTACTGCGGCAAGACCGTCCTGGCCGATATCGGCATTCCGGATTCCGTCCTCACCCGGATCACTCCCCGCGCGTTCGCCAACACGCCTTCCCTCTGGACCCTGCCGCAGCTCGAACCCGCCGGGCACAAATACTCCCGCGGCACCGTTACCGTGCTTGGCGGAGCCTCCATGACGGGCGCCGCCCGCCTCTCCGCCGATGCGGCCCGCCGCGCCGGCGCCGGCATGGTGTTCATCGCCGCCCAGGGCCACGCCGATTCCTACCGCGCCGCCTCGCCCGGGACGATCATCACCGATGCGCCTTTGATCGAACTCCTTCAGGACGAGCGGCGGAAGGTCTGGGTCTGCGGCCCCGGCCTCGGCCCGGACGCGGTGAAGCAGGCCTTCCCGGCTCTGTGTGCGGCGGGCCGGTGCATTGTCGCGGATGCCGACGCCTTCACCGCCTTTGCCGGCAGCCCGGACGCCGTTAAAGGCGCCGCCATCCTTACCCCCCACCTCGCGGAATTCACCCGCGTTTTCGGCAAGCCCGAGCCGGACCGGCTCGCTGCCGCCCGCGCGGCTGCCGCCCGCGTCAACGCCGTGGTTGTCCTGAAAGGCAGCGACACCATCATCGCCGCCCCGGACGGCCGCGCCGCGATCAACTTCACCGCCCCGCCCTGGCTCGCCACCGCCGGCTCCGGCGACGTCCTCTCCGGTATCATCGCCGGCCTGCTCGCGCAGGGAAGCGAGGGCGGAATGGCTGACTGGGAGGGCGCCTGCGCCGCCGTCTGGCTCCACGGCCAGGCCGCCCGCCGCGCCGGCCGGGGGATGATTGTGGAGGATCTGCTGGCCGCGTTGCGGACCGCTGTGCACGGTGCGGAGGCGGGCGGGTAGGGCGGGTTACCCGGCGCTGTCGGTCAGCGACTCGATCGCCGACCGGATCTCCGCCTCGCTCTTCCCGGCCTGTCGCAGCAGAGCGGCGTAATTGCCGACCACCGCATCGCGATGCGGATGCGTATGTCCGGTCTGGCGCTCGAACCGCAGGAATATGACAGCCGCCCGGCGCATCAGAGGCTCCGCCTCGCCCAGCCGGTTCGTGTCTTGCACCAACCGCGCCAAGTTGCTGAGGCCGATCGCCACGTTCGGATGCTCCGGCCCGAAGCTCGCCTCGTCGATCGCCAGCGCCCGCCGCATCAGAGGCTCCGCCTCGCCCAGCCGGTTCGTGTCTTGCAGCAGCCGGCCCAGGTTGTTGAGGTCTCGCGCCACGTCCGGGTGCTCCGGCCCGAGGCTCGCCTCGTCGATCGCCAGCGCCCGCCGCATCAGAGGCTCCGCCTCGCCCAGCCGGTTCGTCGCTTTCAGCAACTGCGCCAGGTTGTTGAGGTCGGTCGCCACGTGCGGATGCTCCGGCCCGAAGCTCGCCTCGTCGATCGCCAGCGCCCGCCGCATCAGAGGCTCCGCCTCGCCCAGCCGGTTCGTGTCTTGCAGCAGCCGCCCCAGGTTGTTGAGGTCGATCGCCACCTCCGGATGCAGCGGCCCGAAGCTCGCCTCGTCGATCGCCAGCGTCCGCCGCATCAGCGGCTCCGCCTCGCCCAGCCGGTTCGTCGCTTTCAGCAACAGCGCGAGGTTGCCGAGGCGGATCGCCACATTCGGATGCTCCGGCCCGAAGCTCGTCTCGTCGATCGCCAGCGCCCGCCGCATCAGCGGCTCCGCCTCGCCCAGCCGGTTCGTGTCTTGCAGCAACGTCGCCAGGTTATTGAGGCGGACCGCCACATTCGGATGCTCCGGCCCGAAGCTCGCCTCGTCGATCGCCAGCGCCCGCCGCATCAGCGGCTCCGCCTCGCCCAGCCGGTTCGTGTCTTGCAGCAACTGCGCCAGGTTGTTGAGGCGGATCGCCACATTCGGGTGCTCCGGCCCGAAGCTCGCCTCGTCGATTGCCAGCGCCCGCCGCATCAGAGGCTCCGCACGGCGATGCAGCGCCTTGGTCCAAAACAACAAACCCAACTGGTTCATCAGCCAGGCAGTCGGGTCAGCAATCCCGCTTGCATCCCCGCGTTCCGCCACGGCCAGCGCGTGCGGGCTCAGCGGCTCGAGAACCGGCCAGCTCCGCACATCCCCCGGATCGCCAGCAAAGGCCTCATCCACCCAGCCCAGCGCCTCGGTCAGCCTTTGCCGCGATGCTGCCGCGTCCAGGTTCCGCCGCGTGACCTCCTGCACCACGCGATGCACAGCAATGCCGGGCGGCGCCGCCTCACGCCGCAACAGTGAATAGGAGGCCAGATCGGCCGCTGCCTCGTGCAGGTCCGCGGGTTCGACGCCGGGCACCGCCACGTCCAGCAACGACAGCGGCACGGGGTCGGGCGCCAGGAAGGACAGCCGTTCCAGCAAGGCACGTGCCTGATCGCTCACCCGGGCGATCGAGACATGCCATGTCCGGGCGATCGTCCGGTCATAATGGGTCAGGCGCACACCCGCGGCATTCAGCACCGTATCGGGGCTCTCCCGCAGCAGCTTCCGGTAGTCGGCAAGGCTGCAGCCCCGCCGTGTGATGAACGCTGCGGCGTGTTCCAGCGCCAGCGGCAGCCGGTCCAGTTCCTCCCCCGCGAGCATCCGGGCCACCTCGGCATCCTCGGCATTCGGGCGCCGCTTCCCCGTGGTCCGATCGAGCAGGAAGGCGATGGCGTCGTCCAGGGCCAGCAACCCGAGTTCCATCGTCTCGATCCCGGCGGCAAACCCTGTCAGCCGGCTGGTCAGCAGAATATCGCCCCGGCCGGTGCGCCCGATCAGCGCCTCGGCGGCGTTCAGCGCCTCCTGCGTATCGACATTGTCCAGGATCAGCAGCCAGCCGGGGTTGTCGTTCAGCCAGTTCAGCACCGCCTGATAGCTGACCGCATCTTCCGTGGCCGCCTGCTCCGGCAGCCGCAGGGGGCCGGCCAGCGCCGCGAGGTTGGTCCGCAGCGCCGCCGGTGTTTCGGCGGTGGCGAACAGCAGCGCCGCATAGTCGTCGTAATGCGCCCAGGCATACTCCACCGCTGCGCATGTCTTGCCGATCCCGCCCATGCCCCGGATCGCGCTGGTAATGGCGGCATGTCCGCGATCCCGGCGACGCAACCGCGCATGCAGGTCGAGCAGGAATTCCTCCCGGCCCTTGAAATCCTCCCCGATGCTGGCGAAGGGCAGCACGACCGGCTTGCCAGCCGGTGCCGTCTCGTGCGCAAGCGGCCGCGCCAGGGCGGCGGGATCGAGCTGGAACAGGATCTGCGGGCGCACGTCCACCGGCGCATGCACGCTGACCGGCGCATTTACGCTGACCGGCGCCTGCACATTGACGGAGGCCCGGGCCGGGACGGGCGCCGCCGCCTCGGCATTCGCCGCACGCTCCGTCCCCCGGCGCCGCCTCGCGTGGTTGACGACGTCGTAGAGCATGATTGCCGCCCCGGCGGCGAGAAACATCAGCCTGAGGTCGTGGATCGAAACGAGCTGCGTTAGCCGTTCGGGCAGAAGCTCGGCCGCCTGGCGAAACCAATCCTCCGGCGGGGTGCCCACGATGAAGGTCGCCAGGCCGAGCCAGAACCACTCGCCGACGTGCTCTTTCAGCCCGAGGTGACCGCTCGCCTCACCCTGCGCCATGCCCCGACATTACGCGCCGGTCCTGGCCGCCTGCCACAGTATTCACGCCGCACTCGTGTCCCGAATTGGAAGTTGGCGACCGATTCGGGACACTCGCTTGGTGTTTTCTGTGGCCTGCTTATCCCCTTCGTTCGCCGCAGAGTGCGGCGAACTTCGGGGGCAGGACACTCGTGTCCCGAATTGGAAGTTGGCCATCGTGGATTGGCGGCCGATTCGGGACACTCGCTTGGTGTTTTCTGTGGCCTGCTTATCCCCTTCGTTCGCCGCAGAGTGCGGCGAACTTCGGGGGCAGGACACTCGTGTCCCGAATCGGAAGTTCGCCATCGTGGATTGGCGGCCGGTTCGGGACACTCGCTTGGTGTTTTCAGTGGCCTGCTTATCCCCTTTGTCCGCCGCAGAGTGCGGCGAACTTCGGTGCCAGGACACTCGTGTCCCGAATCGGAAGTTCGCCATCATGGATTGGCGGCCGGTTCGGGACACTCGCTTGGTGTTTTCAGTGGCCTGCTTATCCCCTTTGTCCGCCGCAGAGTGCGGCGAACTTCGGTGCCAGGACACTAACGGCCACTCCTCCTGGGGGCAGCCGTAGGTCTAGCTTGCGCACGGAGCATATTCGCTATTGCGACGCATTCTCAACTGAGGCACTGTGGCGACGCAAGCCGGAGCCGGGTCATAGGTCACCTCATCCGCCTCGACACGCATTTGGCCGCCCACGCCGCCTGTGCGGATGCGCTCGATTTTGCCGCAGCGGTCTCTCTGGGGCCATACGCTTGTGGGCCGCCGCGCCGGACCCAACGCAGCCAACTCCCTGAGCAACCCAGGAAACGCCATGCAGATTTATCGATCGCTGGGGACCTCCGCCATTGTCGCCATGATGGCGGCGCATCGAGCCATGTCCCGCCCCTGGGACGAGCCGGCTTCGATCTTCGACCAGGCGGCCGACGTATACGTGAATCGATGTTTAGAGCAGTTTCAGGCTGTTGCCGCCCCGTCTCTTCGCGGAGAGTGCCCACCGGCAAGTCACGACCGCGCCTGAGCATCATCCGGCGGAGCGTTACGGCGCGCTCCGCCGACCCGCTGGGCATGAAACGAAGGCGTGGCGGCGAGGAGGTTCGCCTGGATCGCCACGGCCGCCCCCGGGTCCGGCCGGTGGCCGGCCCGAGGACATGCTTCCCGGACCTCGCGATGACGATATCCCTTCGTGGCCCTCCGTGTGTTCTCCGTGGCTCTCCGTGTGAACCATTCCCATCTCAACCCGGAGCTTCCAGCATGACCAAGTGGGTGTACAGCTTCGGCGCCGGCCACAACGAAGGCCGCCTTCTTGGGTCGCCGACTTCTCCAAAATCGAAAGCTGAACGACGGGCGCCGCCTGAATGTTTCACACGGAGAGCCACGGAGAACACACGGAGGGCCACGAAGGGATATTGTCATTACGAGGAATAGCTGCGGCTCGACGCGCTCGCGACGGCAAGCCGTGCGGCGCATCGCGCCGATGCCCGCAAGGTCCCCGCAAGGTCAAGGCGTTCATTCGCTCGCACGGCACGCTTGGCAGGTCCGATGCGATCGACGCGCGTGCGCTGGCCCGCTACGGCCAGGAGCGCCCTGCCATGCTGCCGCTCTGGCAGGCGGCAGAGTTGGCGCGCGCCCTGCACGCGTTGGTCATGGCCCGGCGCGACATGGTCGCCGCCCGCACCGCCTGGGCCAACCGTCAGGCTGCCTCGGGGGCGATGGCATTCACGGCGCCGATTGTCGCCTGTCCTGATGCCCAGCTGCGCGCCATCGATGCCGAGATCGAGACCGTCATCGCTGCCTCTCAGCCGCTGGCGCAAGCCGCGCGGTGCCTGCGCGGTATTGCCGGGATCGGCGCCAGGACCGCCGCCGCGCTGGTCGCGCTGATGGCCGAACCCGGCACCCTCGGCCGGCGTCAGGCCGCCGCCTGGCCGGCCTGGCGCCGCATCCCAATCAGAGCGGACAGAGCGATGGTTACAGACGAACCCGCGGCGGCCGCCCCGAGGTGAAACGGACATTGTTCATGGCGGCGCTTTCGGCGGCGCGCCATCATCCGGCGCTGCGTGCGTTTCATCAACGTCTGATCGCCAAAACGTCAGATCGCCAGAGGGAAGAAACCGATTGTTGCACTTGTTGCGGTCATGCGAAAGCTGATCGTGGTCTGCGATGCTCAGCTGCGTGCGGCGCTGGCCGTATGCGCTGCTGTCGTCTGCGCGACTGTCCGGTTCCTTGGTTCGACTGCACGGCCGTTCCTTCGTCCCGACCGCGATACGCTTGACGTGCGCGGCGCGCAGGTCGAGGAGCGCCCCGGACTGATCCGGGGCGACCGCCAGCGGCGGCGCGAAGCGTCCTTGACCGAAGCGAGCATGCCGGCACACTCAGCGCTTCTCGGGACCAGCGGCGATCTGAGTTGATGACGGCCGCGGCCGCTCGCCGCAATCGAGCAGGTTTCTTATCAGGCACCTCGATCATCCCGGCTCAGGAGCAGCCGGGAACCGGCGTGTCATAGGTGTAAGTCTCACCGGCGAACAACACCGACATGCCGCCCGGACGACACGCGTGCACCGTTTCTCCGTCGAACGTAAACCACTGTATTCCGTTCCCGAACGCGCCAAACGTGCGGCTGAATATGCTCTGCAACGTGGCGAGCGCACCAACCATCGCCGGCGGTATCGCGCCGGGGTCAAGCAATTTCAGCAACGCGCGCGCTTTGTCCCGCACTTCCGGCACTGTTATCTGGTCAAAGCTTGTCGTGCCTTCCTGCGTTACATATGCGTGCACCACCCCGATCGTGACGTACTTGTCCAACAACTCTCGCGCCGCTTGATTGGCCGGGGTATCCGAAATTATCGGCGGCGCCAGCCAGATAATCATCGCAAGGTCACCCTTGCTGCGATTGTCGGTGATGATCGCATAATCCTGGGCCAGACTGACCGGATCATGCGACCAGATGCGCGATTGCGCCGGCGAAGCCGTGGCAAGCAGCGCAAAAATTGTCAGCCAGGGTGGATAAAATTTCCGGCCAGGGAACCTGATCATCAAGCTGCTGCCTCCCCTCGGGCGCGCCATCGTCAGGCGAACCGCGCCAGCATCGGTCAGGCCCCGTCACTTGTCCAGGACATGTCGCTTGCTCGAGCAGTTTCAGGCTGACTGGATCAGCCTGAAACGCTCTAATATCTCTATAAGCGTTTGTTTTAGAACTAAACCACCCCCACCGTCCTTATCCGCGCCCGCGGAAAGATCTCCCCCTGCGCCAATACGGGCGTATTCGGCCGCACCCGCTCAACCACCGCCCTTACATGCTGCCGCACCCCGCCGCTCGTCAGCAGCACCGCCTGCTCCCCCGCCGCCGTCGCCGCGTCGAAAGCCGCCCGCAGCTTGCCGACGAACTCCTGCAGCCGGCTCGGAGGCATCGCCAGTTGCCGGTCCTCCGCCGGCCCCACCAGCCCCTCGGCAAACGCCACCTCCCACTCGGGCGATAGAGTAATCAGCGGCACATACCCTCCGGGCCCCGTGTGGCTGTCGCTGATCTGCCGGGCCAGCCGGGCCCGCACATGCCCAACGATCCCGGGCACACCCCGCACCCCGGCGACGCAGCTCTCCTGGACCGCTTCCAGAATCGTCCCCAGATCCCGGATCGAGACCCGCTCTGCCAGCAGCGCCTGCAGCACCCGCTGCACTCCGCCCACCGTCGTCTGAGACGGTATCAGGTCGGAAACCAGCTTCTGCTGCTCCCGCGGCAGTTCATCCAGCAGCTTCTGCGTCTCCGCGTGGGACAGCAGCTCCGCCATGTGGTCCCGCACCACCTCGGTCAGATGCGTGGTCAGGACACTCGCCGGATCGACCACGGTATAGCCCCGGAACAGCGCCTCCTCCTGCGAGCCTGCCGCAATCCACATCGCCGGCAGGCCGAACGCCGGCTCGGTTGTCGCCTGCCCGACAAGCTGCGGCAGCCCGCCCTTCGGGTTCATCGCCATCATCATTCCCGGCTTCACCTCGCCCCTGGCCGCCTCGATCTCCTTGATCCGGATTGCATAGCCATCGGCCGCCAGCTGCATGTTATCCTGGATCCGGACCGGAGGCAGAATGAACCCCATCTCCGATGCCACCGACCGCCGCAGGCTCTTGATCTGCTCCGTCAGTTTCGCGCCGTCGCCGCCCGCCAGCGCCAGCAGCCCGTACCCCAGTTCCACTCGTATCAGGTCGATCCGCAACGACTGGCTGATCGGCGGCTCCGAGGGCGCCGCGGCAGCCGGGGCCACCGCCTGAACACCCGGCGGGTTCTTGTGCCGCATCCACGCCCCGCCTCCCGCCAGCCCCGCCAGAGCCATGAACGGCAGCATCGGCAGTCCAGGCAGCACCGCCAGCACACCCGCCGCCGCTGCAGCCAAGGCCAAAGGCTTGGGACTCCCGCCCAACTGGCGGATCAGCGCCGCATCCGCCGAGCCCTCCATGCCTCCCTTGGTCACCACAATGCCCGCCGCGGTCGAAACCAGAAGCGCAGGGATCTGCGAAACCAGCCCGTCGCCGATGGTCAGCGTCGTGTAGGTGCTGATCGCGTCCCCCAGCGCCAGCCCGTGCTGCACCACCCCGATGGCCAGCCCACCGACGATATTGATGCTGGTGATGATCAGCCCCGCCACCGCATCGCCGCGCACGAACTTTGCCGCGCCGTCCATTGCGCCGTAGAAGCTGCTCTCCTCCTCCAGCTCCCGCCGCCGGAGCCGGGCCGCCTTGTCGTCGATCAGCCCAGCCGAAAGCTCGGCATCGACGGCCATCTGCTTGCCGGGCATGCTGTCCAGGGTGAACCGCGCCGCCACCTCGGCGATCCGCCCGGAGCCCTTGGTGATGACCATGAAGTTCACCACCAGCAGTATTCCGAACACGATCACCCCGATGACCACGTCGCTGCCCATCAGGAAGCCGCCGAACGCCGCCACCACATGCCCCGCGGCGGTCGGCCCCTCCGCCCCGTGCGACAGGATCCGCCGCGTGGTCGCCACGTTCAGCGCCAGCCGCAGCAGTGTGGTGAGCAAGAGCAGGGTCGGGAAACTGGTGAAATCCAGCGGGCGGCCGAGGAACAGTGCCACCATCAGCACCAGCACCGCCGAGGTGATCGACAACGCCAGCCCCAGATCCAGCACCATGGCCGGCAAGGGCAGCACCAGGATCGACAGAAGCAGCACCACGCCCAGCGCGAGCGCGACGTCGGTGCCCGGAAAATACGGCTGTAATCGCTCGCGAAACTGCTTCAGCGCGGTAAAGGCTTCGGGCATGCCGATACTACTGCCGTTCTAAATCAAATACTGGCTCTGTGGCCCTGCCCCAGCCGGCCCCTTCCCTCACGCCGCCACCCCGGCCGCCGGTGGCGGCACCGCAGCACCCTGCGCCGCGTAATCCCGCAGCTTGTTGCGCAGCGCCCGGATCGAAATCCCGAGGATGGTGGCCGCGTGCGTCCGGTTGCCCAGGGTGTGCCCGAGCGTTTCCAGGATCAGGTCCCGCTCCACATCATCCATCCGCCGCCCGACCAACCCGCTGATCCCGGCCGCCTGCCCCGTGGCACCCGCGGCGGGTGGCGCCATGGCTCCCGGAAGCTCCACGGCCTCCGGCCCGATCTCGTCACCCTCCGCCAGCAGCACGGCCCGGTGCACGATATTCTCAAGCTCCCGCACATTGCCGCGCCAGGAGTGTGCGGCCAGCCGCATCGCTGCGAGCTTCCCCACCGGCCGGTACGGCACGCCGTTCACCTCGGCGTAGCGACGGGCAAAATGCTCCGTCAGGGCGGCGACATCGGCCGGCCGGTCCCGCAGCGGCGGCACCTTCAGCGACACGACATTCAGCCGGAAATATAGATCCTCCCGGAAGTTTCCCCGCGCGACCTCCGCCGGCAGGTCGCGATTGGTGGTCGCCAGGATCCGGACATTCACCTTCACCGGCGTCGCCCCGCCCAGACGGTCGATCTCCCGCTCCTGCACTGCCCGAAGCAGCTTGGCCTGGAGCCGCGGGTCCATCTCGCTGACCTCGTCCAGCAGCAGCGTGCCCCCGTCCGCCGCCTCGAACTTGCCGGTCCGGCGGGCAATCGCCCCGGAAAACGCTCCCTTCTCGTGGCCGAACAACTCCAATTCCAGCAGGTTCTCCGGGATCGCCGCGCAGTTCAGCGCCACGAAGCTTCCGCCGGCGCGGCGCGACTTCCGGTGGATATGCCGGGCCAGCACCTCCTTGCCCGTCCCGCTCTCCCCACAGATCAGTATCGACGCCTCCGACCGCGCCACCTGCTCCGCCCGGCGCACCGTCCCCACCATTGCCGGATCGCGAAACACCAGCGCATGGCTATCGCCCGAGACCGCTTCAAGGATCGCCGCAATCAGGTCGGGATCGGGCGGCAGCGGCAGAAACTCCCGCGCCCCAGCCCGGATCGCCGCCTCCGCCGCGTCCGCATCGTCTCCCGTACCGCAGGCGACGACCGGCGTGTCTATACGTTCGGCAGCCAGCCCGCGGATCAGTCCGGCAATGTCATGCACCACATCGCACAGGACCAGGCCGATCCGCCCGTCCGAGCGCAGCCGCGCCAACGCGATCGTGGTGTCATCGGCATGATCCAGCCTGGCCCCGCGAGAGACGGCCAGCCGGGCCGCCTGCCCGAGCTCCCCGGCCAGCGATCCCACGATCAGGATGTGCATCATGCTACCCCGACCGGTCCGCTTTCACGATTTCCGTCATGGTCACGCCCAGGCGGTTGTCGTCCACCATCACCACCTCTCCCCGCGCCACCAGGCGGTTGTTCACGTAGATATCGATCAACTCGCCCAGCTTCCGGTCCAGCTCGACCACCGCGCCGCGCCCGAGTTTGAGCAACTGGCTCACCTGCATGGTTGCCTTGCCCAGCACCGCGCTGACCGTCACCGGAATGTCGTAGACCGCCTCCAGTTCGCGCGCCCCCCTTGGGGGGATGGCCTCCGGCTGGACGGGGTCGGGCAGTTCCGCAAGCTCCATTTCAGGCGGCATCGTCCAGCTCCGTTGAGTCTGTTGGTTCTGTTTGCGGGATGGCCAGCCCGGCCGCGGCCAGCACGCTGCTCACCCGCTGCCATATCTGCGCGGCTTCCCGGCCAGCGGCACCGTCGGCCCACAGCAGCCGCACGTCACCGGGCGCGATGCTGTCCGCCGTATTGACCTGGATGCGCCCCGGATCGAGCAGATCCAGCCGCTCGACCTCGGCCGCCAGCTTCCCGGCGAAGGACGGATGGGCGCGAATGGTCACCGAGGGCTGCCGTGCGAGTCCCGGCAGCAGCGCCCGAACCAGGCCGAGCGACTCAGCCTCGTTATGTGCGGCGCATAACACCGGGAAAAGCGCGGCCAGCACGTCCAGCAGCAGGCGAGCCATCGCCTCTGCCCGCTCCTCCGCCTCCGCGCGCAACTCCCGTTCCATCCCGGCCAGCCGCTCGGCAAGGCTTGCCGCGGCCCGCGTGAGCGCCGTTTCCTGGGCTTCCGCGGTTTCGGCCAGAGCCGCTTCGCGTCCGTCAACAAAACCCTGTTCCCGCGCGGCAGCCACATCATCCGCCGTGAAAGTCGGTTCGATCACCTCCGGTTCGGTGGGGCGGTCCTCGACCGGGAGGTCGAGATCCTGCGCAAACAGCCGGAACCCGCGGATCGATCCGTCCATCTCGAGTACACCAGCTCCTCTTCCTTGCCCTGGCTGATCTCGATCTGGCCCTGTGCCGCCAGCTCCTTCGCCAGCTGCACGATGGCGGCCTGCGCCTCGTCCACGTCGCGCAGCTTGACCGGCCCGAGCGCCTCGATCTCTTCGCGCAGCATCTTCCCGGCCCGCTCCGAGAGGTTGCGGAAGAACAGGTCGCGCACCTTCTCCGCCGCGCCCTTCAGCGCGATCGGCAGCTTGTCCTTTTCCACCTCGCGCAGCAGGACCTGGATCGCCGGGGAGGCGAGGCGCTGGAGATCGTCGAAGGTGAACATCAGCGCCTTAATCCGCTCCGCGGCATCGCGGCTACGGTCCTCGAGCGCCGCGAGCAGCTTTATCTCCACCTGCCGGTCCAGGTTGTTGAAAATGTCCGCCATCAGCTCGTGCGCATCTCGCTGGTTGCTGCGCGCCAGGTTGGACATGAACTCGGTTCGCAACGCGCGCTCCACCCCGTCCAGCACGTCCTTCTGCACGCTTTCCATCCGCAGCATCCGCATGATCACTTCCATGGCGAATGCCTCGGGCAGCAGCGCGAGAACCCGCGCCGAATGTTCGGGCCTGATCTTCGACAGCACGACCGCGACGGTCTGGGGGTATTCGTTCTTCAGATAGTTGGCGAGCACCGTTTCGCTCACGTTGCCCAGCTTGTCCCACATCGTCCTGCCGGCCGGGCCGCGGATCTCGTCCATGATCTGCTGGGCGCGGTCACGTGGAAGGACCTTGGCCAGCAGGCGCTCGGTGCTTTCATAGCTGCCCACCAGATGGCCGGACCCGCCGATATGGTCGGCAAACTCGGCGCACAGCCGCTCGACCATCTCGGCCCGCACCGGCCCGAGCTGTGCCATCGCCCCCGAGATCTCCTTGATCTCATCCTCGTGCATCATGCCGAACAGCCGGGTGCACTGCTCCCCGCCGAGCGCCAGCATCAGGATCGCCGCTTTTTGCGGTCCGTTCAGCCCGCGATAGTCGTCGGCCTTCAGCATCTCATCCGCTCTCCTGCACCATCCAGCTGCGGATGGTCGCCAGCGTTTCGTCCGGGTGACGCTCCACAAGCTGGGCCAATCGTCGCATCGAGGACGCCCGCATCTGGCCTTCGATCTGCGTGATATTCACCATGCGATCGTCTTCCAATAAGGGAACGCTGGGCTCGGGTGGGGCCAGCATGCTGGCGTCATCCACAGCCGGCCGCGGCAAAACTGGCAACGCGTGTTCCGCCTGCGCCGGCAGCGCCGCAATCCGCAGCACCATCGGCCGCAGCACCGTCAGCAGCGCCAGCACGCCGATCAGGCCGAACAGCCCCGTTTCCGCCAGGTGCAACAGCTCGGGCCTGCTGAACGCCGCCAGGAACGATTTCGGCGGCGCCGGGGCCTCATTGTCGCCTGCGAACGGCATCGCGACCACCTGCACGTCATCCCCACGCTTCTGGTCGTAGCCGATCGCCGTTTTCACCAGCTCGGTGATCCGCTGCAAATCGCCGGTCGCCGGCGCCTTCGTCGCGTCGATCATCACCGCCAGGCTGATCCGGGTGATCTGCGGTTCCTGATGGATCAGCGTGCGAACGGTCTTGCCGATCTCGTAATTGGTGGTCTCCTCGCGCCGGTTCTCCTTGCTGCCCGACCCCTGCGTCGCCGAGGGCGCATTCGGCAGATTGTTCTGCACCGAGACGGTTTTTGCCGGCTCCGTGTTTTCGGTCTGGTCCGTTACGCTCTGCTCGCTACGCGGAACCTGGCCGTTGGGGTCGTAGGTCTCCTGCGTGGTGTTGATCTGGTCGAAGTTCATCTGCACCGAGGCCTCGGCGCGCACGTGCCCCGGCCCCAGGCTGCGCTCCAGCATCTCCTCGACCGCGCGGGCGAGGCGCAGCTCGGTCGTGTGCCGCGTTTCTTCCTGCGTCATCGCCGTCGCCGCCGGCTGCACCGGCTCCCCGGCCCGGGCCAGCAGATCGCCCCGCGAGTCCACGATGGCGATGTTCTGCGGCCGCAACCCCGGAACGGCTGCCGCTACCAGGTTCAGGATTGCCTGCACGCCTTCCTGATCCAGCCGGCTTGCTCCAGCCAGGGTCAGCAACACGCTCGCCTGCGCCGTGTCCTGCGTGCGGGCGAATAATGCCCGTTGGGGAAGGACCACATGGACCCGCGCCGAGCGCACACCGTGGATCGATTCGATGGTTCGCGCGAGTTCACCCTCCAGCGCGCGCGTTTCGTCGATGCGCTGCTGGAAATCCGTCTCCCCCAGGGCATTCGCGTGGTCGAAGATCTCGTAGCCTACGGTCCCGTTTGCCGGCAGGCCCTGCTGTGCCAGCAACACCCGCGCCTGCGGCACCTGCTCGGCCGGCACCATGATCTGCGCGCCGCCGGCTTCCAGCCGATAGGGGATGTGTGCCCGGCTGAGCTGGTCCGCCATCTGGCCCGAATCACGCAGATCGAGGTCGCCATAGAGCAGGGCCATGCTGGGTGAGCTGCCGCTCATGACCAGGAGCGCGAGCATGGCGAGCGTTCCCACCCCCGCCACCGCCAGCGCGGCGAGGCGGGCTGGCCCAAGCCGTTTCAGCCCTTCAATGAAGCCCTTCATCGATGCTCACGCCGGCGCGGCATTCTGCCATGTCGTGAAATTCGCCGATTTTGGTTGCCGGGGAGTTAACGGGCGCCGGTGAGCCCGGGCGGAGGCGAAGGTGTCAGAGAAGGCTCGGGGTCAGGGGGAATACGAGACAGGTTCGGGTAGTGACCGACCGGCAGAACTCTTGCGCCGAGGCTGAAGCGGAAGCCGCGGAGTGAGAGCCGCACCGACATGGCCCGCCTCGGGAGCATGACGGAGGACGAGCTGCAGCAAAGCATTGCAAGCGATCCTGCCGCCCGGCTTGTACATGAGATCGATGACGATCATAACCGGAAAAAGTTTTTCGCATTACTATACAACCATTTATCGAGGACCGCGGACTTGAGCGGTAGCGCCGCATATTCCTCGACCACGGCCTCCATGGGGATGCCGAACGCCTCCCACGAGAGGCCGACCATGATCTTGTCCTGCAGCAGCGTATTGCCGAACTGCAGGAACTGTTCCCAACCCGAGCCGCGCACACCGAAATACCTGGGGCGGTGCGATGCGGTGTCGCAATGGAGATTCGGATGGCGCCGCAGCAATCCCACCATGTCATTGACCCAAGGCCAGCCGCCAAGTCCGGCGACGATCCGCAGCTCCGGAAAATCCACCGCGACCTGGTCGATATGCCGCGGATGACCGAGGTCATACGCCCGATCGTTGGCGTAGTTCATGCTGGCGTAGATGCGCACCGGAATATCCAGCTCGACGCATTTTGCGTAGAGCGGATAGTATCGCCGGTCGCTGGCGGGGAGCATATTGTAGAGCGAAGACACCCGCAGCGCGCGGAACCCGTGATCTTTCACCAGACGAACCAGTTCCCGGACGCCGCGCATACCGTCGTGCGGACTGATCGAGGCAAGCCCAATGAAGCGCTTGGGAAACTGCGCGAGAATGTCGGCGATCATCGCATTGCTCGCGCGCAGAACGCCCACTTCCACACTGGCGCGGTCCATCAGGCTGACGAAATCAGGGATGGACATTCCGTGCGGCTCGTGCGGCTTCGCGGCGCCGGAGCCCTCGGCGCGGCGGGAAAAGATCCGCTGATAATTGGAGAAGCCATGACCTGGCAACGGCGGCAGCCGCTCCGGATCGCCGAATCCTGGCGGGTGAGTTGCCGCTTCCTGCTTGCGCGGCGTGCCGTTTTCATCGGGCGGCAGGTCGCATTCCAGATCTATAACCTTTCGCATCTTTTGGTCCCTTTGGTGTGATGGATCATCCTTGCAGCGCCTTATGCCGACAGCGGCGCCGAATGCCCGACCTGCACGCATTATGCGCAGCTGAAAGCGGCGAAATCTCGCTTGACACTGGTCTGGATATTGCTTCCAACAGGTGTGGCGCTGCTGTGCCCATGGGGAACTGATTATGTGGGACTGGGGCACTTTTTTCCATTACCTCCATAGCCGGTACCTGATCGAAGGCGCCGGGATTTCGCTAGGGCTATCGATCGGTGCGATGCTCATCGGTCTTGTCTGCGGCCTGGCGGCGGCGCTGATGCGGATGTCTCGCCACCCACTGCTCCGGCAACCGGCGACATTCTACATATGGTTGTTTCGCGGCACGCCAGTGCTCGTGCAACTGATCATCATCTACACCGGCCTGCCGCAACTGGGCATCAAGCTGGGTGTGCTGTCGTCGGCGCTGCTGGGGCTCGGGGTGAACGAGGGTGCCTACCTGGCCGAGATCATCCGCGCCGGCATATCCGCCGTCCCGCGCGGCCAGTTTGAGGCGGCGCGATCCATCGGAATGACCCGCACCACCACGATGCGAGTGGTCGTCATGCCGCAGGCTTTGCGAATCATCATACCTCCGCTCGGGAACTCGTTTAACGGCCTTATGAAGACGTCGTCGCTGGCGTCCGTCATCTCGATGGATGAATTGCTGCGGCGCACGGAGCTGCTGATTCAGGTGCAGTTCAAGGTGCTGGAGATTTTCGTGGATGCGGCGATTTTCTACCTTGTGCTGACGACCCTCTGGGGCTTTGTGCAGCGGCGGCTGGAGGCGCATTTCTCGCGCTCGGTGACCGCCTTCGCCGGTTCGCGCTCAGCCCTAGCCGCGAAGAAACTGGAACTCACCGGCGCGGTGCTGTCGCATGATGCAACTTAATAACGGCGGGGAGGACACCGCCCAACAGTGGATGGTCGAGGCGGAGGGCATCCACAAATTCTTCGGCAGCAACCACGTGCTGCGCGGAGTCGATATTTCGGTAGCACGGGGTGAGGTCGTGGTCATCATCGGGCCCAGCGGCAGCGGCAAGAGCACGTTTCTGCGGACGCTCAATCACCTCGATGCGCCGGACAAGGGCAGCGTGAAGATCGATGGCACGCTGCTAGGCTATCGCATCAGCAGCAACGGGCGAACGATCGCCGTGTCCGATGCGGTGTTGTCGCGGCAGCGGCAGCAGGTCGGCATGGTGTTCCAACAGTTTAATCTGTTCAGCCATATGACGGCGCTGGAAAACATCATGTCGGGGCTGGTGCAAGTGCTCCACCGCCCCAGGTCGGAAGCAGCGCAGGAAGCGCAGCGGCTGCTGGAGCTGGTGGCGGTGGCCGACAAGGCGGATTTCTATCCCGATCAGCTTTCCGGCGGGCAGCAGCAGCGTGTCGCCATCGCCCGATCGTTGGCGATGCATCCCAAGGTGATGCTGTTCGACGAGCCGACCTCCGCGCTGGACCCCGAGATGGTGGCGGAGGTTCTGCAGGTAATGCTGGACCTGACCCGGCGGGGGATGACGATGATCATCGTGACGCACGAAATCCAATTCGCCAATAAGGCGGCCGACCGCATCCTTTTCATGGAAGGCGGCGAGATTGTCGAGCAGGGGCGGCCGGAGGAGCTGGTCGCGAATCCGCGCAACGAGCGGACGCAGAAATTCCTGCGCCTGGTGACGGGCAGGGACTGATCGGATGTTGCATCTGGCGTTGTCACTGGCCGGGAGCGGCTATCATCCGGCGTCCTGGCAGGTGTCACGTTTACCACCATCACCGAGTGCCACATCGCTTTACCCAATCGTTGCGGCGGCGGAGCGCGGCTGCATGGACGCGATCCTGCTCGGCCACGGTCTTGAGAGCTTGCGCGTGGGCGGGAACGGGCAGGTCAACGCGGTGCAGCTCGATCCGCTGCCGTTGGCTGGCGCGTTGTTGGCGCGAACGCGGCGGATCGGTGTGGTGGCGGGCTGGACGGTCGATTTCTCCGAACCGTTTCACGTTGCCCGCGTACTGGCGACCTTGGATCATCTGTCGTACGGACGCTCCGGCTGGCTGGTACGGATGTTCGGTACCGACGCGCTGGTACCGCGCATCGGACGATCGCTCGGCACCGAGACGCTGGCCGACTATTGCGAGCGGGCGCACGAATTCATCGACGCGGTCGAAGAGCTGTGGGACAGCTGGGAGGATGAAGCCTTCGCGGTGGACAAGCCGAGCGGCATGTTCGTCGATCCCGACCGCGTGCACCGGGTGGATCATCACGGCCGGTATTTCACGATTCGCGGCCCACTGAATGTGCCGCGGCCGCCGCAAGGGCATCCCGTTCTGGTGCAGGCCGATCCCGATAATGTGGAGGGGCGGCAACTGGTTGCGGCGACAGCAGATGTCATTCTGACGCACTGCCGGACGGCGGCCGAAGCGGCCACGCGTTTCAGCGAACTCCGCCGGCTGGCAGGGGATCGCGACGGGGGATCGTTGCGTGTGCTGGCGGATCTTTGCGTCATGCTCGCGCCGACGGAGGCGGCGGCGCGGGAGCGTGCAGCACAGCTCGACGCACTGACTATGCCCGGGAGCGCCGTGCCGCGATTTGTCGGGACGCCGGCCGGACTGGTCGAATTGTTCGTGGAATGGTCAACATCGGAAGCGTGCGACGGCTTCAATCTGCTTCCCGCAGTCCTGCCCGATGATGTCGATCTGCTTGTTGACGCGGCGATCCCCCTGGCGCAGGCGCGAGGGCTGGTCCGAAGTGACCATGCCGGGACGACAATGCGGGAGCATTTCCGGTTGCCTCGCCCGGCAAGCCAGTTCAGGGAGAGTGCGGGTTGAGCCGGTCGCAGATGCACCTCGGTCTTTTCATTTATCCGGCGGGTCATCACATCGCCAGCTGGCGGCATCCGGCGGTCGATGCGCATGCCATCGCCGGAATGGATTATTACCGGACGGCGGCGAAAATCGCCGAACGCGGCAAGTTCGATCTGTTCTTCGTGGGCGACATGCTCGCGGCGCGCGAGAAGGACGGGCGCGTGGTACGCGAAGGCGGGCTGAACAACATCGACTCGATCTCGATCACTTCGGCGATCGCGGCGGACACGGAGTGTCTGGGGCTGATCGCCACGCTGTCCACCACCTATAACGAGCCTTATTCCATTGCCGAACGCTTCGCGTCGCTCGATCATATCAGCGGCGGCAGGGCAGGCTGGAACATCATCACGACGGCGAATGACGACGCGGCGTATAATTTCGGTCAGAAAAGCCATATGGAAAAGACGCTCCGCTATGAGCGGGCGAAAGAGTTTGTCGATATCTGCACGGCGCTGTGGGACAGCTGGGACGACGATGCACTGATCGCTGATCGGACGCGCGGGGTGTTTGCCGATCCGGCTCGCATCCATCCGATCGATCACCGCGGGCAGTTCTTCTCGGTGCAGGGGGCGCTGGAGCTGCCGCGCCCGCCGCAGGGCTGGCCGGTACTGGTGCAGGCGGGTGGATCAGCTGCCGGGATTGAATTCGCGGCGATGGTGGCCGAAACGATTTTTGCGGCGCAAAGCAAGTTGGAAGAGGCGCGGGCTTTTCGCGAGACGGTCAAGCGGCGGATGACAGAGTACGGCCGCCGCGCCGAAGAGCTGAAGATATTGCCGGGATTGTCACCGATCGTCGCCGCCACAGAGCAGGAGGCGCGGCGCAAGGAGGCGGAGCTCGATGAGCTCATTTTGCCGGAGGTCGGCGTGTGGATGTTGAGCGAACAGATGGGGTTCCGACTGTATGACTATGCGCTGGATGCGAAACTGCCGACTGAGGATATTCGTGCCTCGGACCAGTCATTCACGCCGCGTGTTGTCAGTCTGATGGATCGTGCGGATAGGGACGGGCTGACGGTGCGTGCATGCGCGAACTTGGTAGCAAAGTCACGTTCGCACGGCACGTTTGTCGGTACTGTGGAGGGGCTGGTTGACTACATGCAGCTCTGGGTGGAGTCCAGAGGGTGCGATGGGTTCAACGTCATGCCGGCCTATTTTCCGGATGAGCTGACGCTGTTCGTGGACCAGGTCGTGCCGGTGTTGCAGCGCCGGGGGCTGTTCCGGACCGAATATGCCGGTCCGATGCTGCGGGATCAATTGGGCCTTTCGTATCCGCGCCGGCGCCGGTCCGGATAAGAACCGGCGCCGATCGCTGTTATTGGGGCTGTGCCGCGCAGTTCGGTGTCGGGATCGGGCCACTCATTACTTTGTAAGGGCCCGGCAGAACGCAGTGCCCGTATGGCTTGAAGATCTTGTCGAAGCTTCCGTCCGCGTGCATGTCGTTCATCACCTTGGCGATGGCGTCGGCAATAGCGGGTTCCTTGAAGGCCAGCGCCTCGGCATGCGGATCGTAGCCGGTCAGCGCGATGCGGAAGAAGTCCACACCTTTGTTGCGATAATAGTAAGCCTCTTCGGTGCCGATAAAGGCACCTTGAACCTGTCCGGCTGACAGCGCTTGCAGCACGTTGGCGTATGTATCGAAGGTATGAACGTCGATCGGCGGTTTGCCCGTCTTCTGCAATGCGGCACTGGTGGTTTCCGCATCGTGGTAATCGACGGTGCCCAGCTCCACGCCAAAGCTCTTGCCTGAGAAATATTCAGGGCCGTCGATCTTATCGGTGTTCGATTTCGGCACCACGATCGCCATCGTCGAAGCGCCGTAGGGAATCATGAGGACCTGCGCCGCCCGCTCCGGCGTATAGAACATGAAGGAATCGATCATATCGATCCGCCCCTCCTTCAAAAGCGGGATCATGGTGGCGAACTGCGTGCTCTGAAACACCATCTTCAGGCACAGCCGCTTGGCGATCGCGTCGCCCAGCTCGACGTCCAGGCCGACGAGCTTGCCGCTGTCATCGATATACTGGATCGGCGCTACGGTGGGGTTGATCGCGGCGATCAGCGATCCTGCCTGCACCAGCGGCGGATGATCGAGCGCCGGTGAGCAATTGCCTTGCGCGCGCGCTGCTGCCGGACCGAGCCATGCGGCGACGGCGACAGCCAGCACGGCGATGCAACCGGACGATTTCATCATTATACCCCCCTGAATTCTGTTCGTACGTCCACGGCGCACGCACCTGCGCCGGCTTCTCCCACGATCAGCGGATTTATTTCCAAATCCACCAAGCGATCGCCGAGATCGTGCGCCAGCCAACTCAGCCGTTCGAGCGAATTGACGACAGCCCCAACATCGCGGGGTGGCCCGCCTCGCCAGGACCCCAGCAGTCTGGAGCAGCGCAAACTTTGTACCAGCAGTGCCGCATCCGCGTGCGCGAGCGGCGCGGGGGCCGATGCAACGTCGTGCAGTAGCTCCACCAGCGTGCCGCCGGCGCCCACCATGACGAACGGGCCGAACTGAGGATCATTGCGAATGGACAGAATCAGCTCCAACCCAGGCGCAACCTGTTTCTGCACCAGGCAGCCGGTGAACTGATCCGCCAGATCATGGCGCCTGACGGAGGTGACGGTGTCGTTCCACGCGGTATTGACCGCGGCTGCATCTGGAAGGCCGATTTTGACCGCTTGCAGCTCCGTCTTGTGGGTTACGCCGGTGACCTGGCCTTTCAGCACGACAGGGAAGCCAATCGATTCAGCGGCCGCGATGGCCTGCTGCGGGGTGGCGCAAAGAGCCGTGCGGGGCAGCGTTATTCCGTAAGCGGCGAGAAGTGCCGGCACATCGTTCAATGGCGGCAGTTCCGTCGGCAGATCAGCAGGGCGTTGCGGGGCTCCCGTGGATGTGGCCAGGCCGGCGCGATAATCGAACACGCCGCGCAACCCGGACAGCAACTCATCAGTCGAGTCGAAATAGGGGCAGCCAAGTTCGCGCAGGATCGCGCGAGGACCGTCCGCAGCCCGCCCGGGCAGCAGCGCCGCGAGGACGGGCTTGCCTGACTCGAGTGCGGTCTGTGCCAGTGTGCGGACACGTGCCGAGAAAAACGGCATCGATGTGAGGTACAGCAGCACAAGTCCGACCTCCGGCGCCGACGCCAGCGCACGCATCGCGGGTGCGGCGATGTCATCCGGCTGTGACGGCAAGCGGCCGCCGAGATCGATCGGGTTGTCGGCTTGGGGCGGCAGCAGCAACTTGCCCAACTCGGCGCGGATGGACGGCGACAGCTGCGCGAGTTGGAAGCCCGCACCGACAACGCGGTCCACCATCAGTCCAGTACCGCCGCCCGAACCGGAAATGATGCCGATGCCGTCGGCTTTTGGCAGGGGTACGCGGATCAGCAGGTCGGCGATCCGGACCATCATGACCGGATCATCGGCAAGAACCACGCCGTGCGCTCGACAGATCGCGGCGAACGAATCGTAATCGCCAGCGAGGCTTGCGGTGTGGGAGCGTGCGGCGCGCACACCGTCCGTCGTCTTGCCGGTTTTGACGACCACCATCGGTTTGCCGGCGCGCCGGCATGCGGCGACCGCACGCACGAAGCGAGGCGGGTCGCGCAGCCCCTCGATGTAGACGCAGATCGCTTCGGTGGCGGGATCGTCGATGAAGTGTTCGAGGAAGTCGCAGATCTCGAGATCCGACTGGTTGCCGAGCGAGACGCAGCCGCTGAATCCGATCCCTTCCGAGATGGCGCGGTCGAACAAGGACACCATCAGAGCGCCGCTCTGACTGATCAGGCCGATGCGCCCCGCCAGCAGCTCCGCCGTGTCGAGCACGACGGAGGAGCAGAGGGCGAGCTGCGACCGCGGATTGATCAACCCCATGCAGTTCGGCCCGATGATTCGCATGCCGGCGGGCAGCGCGACCTCCAGGATACGCTGCTGCAGGGCGGCACCGGCTTCGTTCGCTTCGGCGAATCCGGTCGAGATGATGACGCAGCAGCCAACGCCGGCCGTGGCGCATTGCTCGATCGCCGGCAGCAGATGGTTGAGCGGTACAGCGAGGATCGCGACCACCGGCTTCACAGGCGCATCGGCAAGAGAGGCATAGGCAGTGCGGCCAAGGATCTCCCGCGGGCGCGGGTTGATGGGCACGATTTCGCCGGGGAAGCCGTGCCGGACCAGGAAGTGCATGATCCGGCCGCCAAACTTGTCCCGATCTTCGGACGCGCCAAAGACGGCGACAGAGCGAGGCTGCAGGATTTCCCGAACGGACAGGCGGGGCGACTGAGCGTTCAAGCTGCCGCCGGAGATTGGAAGGCGACCTCGGCAATCTGGTTCGCACCGTAACCATTATGCGCCGGGAAGGCGTCCGCCATCGGACGGCGTTCGCGGAAGGTCAGCCAGAGGCGGATCATATGACGGCGGCGCTCTGGCTCGGGATGGTCTTCGAAACCGGTGCGGGAATGCAGTATTGTATAATTGTTGCAGAGCTGCATGTCGCCGACCTGCAGATCCATATCGAGATGGATGGCGGGGTCGTAGGCGAGACTGTCGAGGAAATCGAGCGACGCCTGCTCCAGCGGTTCGAGCGGCTTGCCGGTCTTCTCGCAGGCGGCGTTGATCTGGTTACGGACCAAGCGGGCGCTGACCTGACCGTCCTTCGCACCGAACACCGGCAGGCGGTACTGCGTCACCGGATCAGCTGTCAGCGCCGCCTCCCGCTTGATGTAGTGGAAGCCCTTGTAGAGCGGCGGCAGGTATTCCGGGTACTGGCGCAGGATCTCGTTGTGCAGCGTCACGGAGCTAACGATACTGCTCAGACCGCCGCTTTTTGCGCGACGCAGGCAGAGCAGGCCGACGAGGTCGCAACTGTCGCTGTGGAACGGCAAATGCGCGTTCGTCTCATAGCCGCGCACGTCGATGTCACCGTAGCGGCGGCCATGATCGTAGACATGCCCGAGCAGGTCGCCCTGCGGGTTCTGCCGGACGGGCATGCCGAGATAGGAGCCGATGCTCCAGAAAATCAGCCCGACATCGTCGTCGCTGTAGTCGGCCGCGTTCAGCCCGCGTAACACCACGAAACCACGGCCGGTGCGAATTTCTTCGAGCCATCGCGCCAGCTTCGGGGCAAGATGCGGCAACGGAAAGCTGCTGCGTCCGACCTGGCCGAGGCTCAGGCCCTGCGCATGGACGGCGCGGACGGCCTGGGCGATGTCCGCCAGGTCCGCCTCGTCGAGATGGACGAGCCAGCTCGGATCGTTGGCAAGGTCACGTCCGAACCAGGCCGATGGGTGGGTTATCGCGTGTGCATAAATCTGGTCTGACATTGCTTTCCCCCCTCTAGTGAAATCAAAGGTCGCGGAAACTGGGTTTCCGTTTTTCCAGCATTGCGGACATTCCTTCCGCCGCGTCCGGGTGGGCGAAGACGGACCGGCTGAGCTGTTCTTCGTACTCGGCCATCTCATCCCAGGTATGGCGCAGGTTGAAATTCACAGCCTGACGGATCGCCAGCAGCGCGTTTGGCGAGGCGCCGGCAATGCGTGTGGCGGCGCTCATGGCTTCTTCCATCAAAGCGGCGCGTGGCACGACCTTGGTGACGAGGCCAAGCTCATAGGCGCGCTCCGCGCCGAAATCCGAGCCGAGGACGAGCAGATCGAGGGCGCGGGAGCGGCCCAGCAGGCGCGGCAGGCGGTGCAAGCCCATGCCCCAGCTGGGAACGATGCCAAGATAGGCATCGCCGGCACGGAAGGCGGAATTGTCGGCGGCGATGCGGATATCGCAGGCCCAGCCGATTGCCGTACCGCCGCCGATGCAATAGCCATGGATCGCCGCTACGATTGGCTTGCGACCGGATTCGATGCGCTGGAGCGTGCGGCGACCGAGGGAGCGGAAGGAAGCGGCTGCTTCCGGATCGCGCAGGCGGGATTCGTCGCGCAGATCAGCGCCGGCGCAGAACGCCTTCTCGCCCGTGCTGGTCAGGATGACGCAGCGGATGGACGGGTCGGCCTCGACCTCGTCAAGCACACGATGCAGCGCCTCAATCAGCGCGAGGGAGGCGGCATTCACCGGCGGATTGTTCAGGCGGATGATGCCGATGCGGTCAGAACGTTCCAACAGAATCAAATCTTGCTGCATCGGATCTCCTGCCAAGGGACGAGGCTGCCGGGTCAAGCCTTCTGAGTACCGCACCAGTCGATGATGCTGAGTGCCATCACCTTGATGGCGGCGATGTAATCCTCGATCGCCACATATTCGTCGTCCGAGTGCATGATGGCGGTCGATCCCGGACCGAAGATCACGGTCGGCGTGCCGCCATATTCATTGAGGAAGCGGGTGTCGGCGGCGCCCTGGCGGCCGCTGATCACCGGGTCCCGTCCGGTGACTTCCCGATAATTCTTCGAGACGATCTCAGTGATCGGGTGGTTTTGGGGTATCTCCGACGCCTGGGCATCGTAGCCGACGAAACGAACCTTCGGCGGATGGTTCTTCATCCAGTGATCCTGGGCGGCGGCTCGGGCGACCCAATCGACGAGGGTCTGCTTGATGGCTTCATGGTTCTCACCGGGAACGGTCGCAATACTGCCTTTGAGAAGGCAGGTGGCCGGGAAGGAGCTTGGGTAGTTACCGGCCTGGAAGCTGCCGATGGCGCAGGGGATTGCGTCGATCGCGCGGGGGTAGAGCGGATGCTTGATCTTCGCCACACGCTCGGCTTCCAGGGCCGCGACCGCCTTGGTGATCGTATAGCCGAGCTCGATCCCGCTAACCCCTTCGTAGCGGCGCTGAATGCCGGCGGCCTTGCCATTGATCTCAATCTCGAACCAGATGCGGCCGATGCAAGCGGGCTGGATCGCCAGATCGCTGGTTTCGCCGGAAATGCCGGCATCGGCCTTGTAGCCGCGGATCACGGTGTCCAGCGTGCCATGTCCGCTGACTTCCTCATCAATGACGACGTTGATGTAAACGTCGCCCTTTGGTTTCATGCCGAGCGCGATCAGGCTGGCGACCGCCATAATGTGGCTGGCGACGCCGCTTTTCATGTCGGCGGAGCCGCGCCCATAGAGCCGTCCGTTCTTGATTGCGCCCGACCAGGGACTGTCGCTCCATCCTCCGCCGTTGCCGACAGGGATCACGTCGGAATGGCCGTTCAGCAGCAGCGAGCGTCCGCCGCCGGTGCCTTTCCAGGCGGCGACGATGTTGGGACGCCCATCGTAGCCGCGATCGACCGGGCGATAGCCCGGATGTTTCTTGAGCTGTTCCCAGTCGGTTTCCCACTGATCGACCGTGAGGCCCATTCTGCTTATGTAATCAGCGAGGAAGCGCTGGATGGCTGCTTCGTCACCGGTCACGCTGGGGATAGTGACCATCTTTTGAAGGAACTTGATGGCCTTGTCGGCATCCGCCTCGATCTGGCTCAGCACTTTACGGCGGAGGTCGGATGTCATGTTCCGTTCCTTCTTGATCGGTCGCTCCAGCGGAGCGGGAGCCATTCTCAGGAGGTTCCATCATCCTACAGTTAATCAGACCTGCCATGCAACAGCGCGGCCACTTGCACTTTCAGCAAAGGTGCGGATTGAAGTAGAGCGTGGAGGGGGTTCGTCGGCCGAGCGGAATCGGGAGGAATGGGTCCTAGAATGAACGTGTCGATGAAAGAGCGTGCACGGGGAAGGGCGCCCGAGAGTCGCCTGCACATGTTCAGGCGCAGCCCGATTCCGCTTTACATCCAGGTGGCGACACTGCTGCGCAATCGTATCGCCGATGGCCATTTCCGGGCTGGACAGAAGATGCCGACCCAGGAGGAGCTGGAGCAGGAATTCGGTGTGGCCCGGGTGACCGTGCGCCAGGCGGTCGAATTGCTGGAAAGGGAAGGGCTGGTGCATCGCCAGCAGGGGCGCGGCACGTTCGTGACACCGCATATGCCGGAACGGCGCTGGCTGCACCTGACGATCGACATCGATTCGCTTGCGCTGTCGATCAGCGGGCACGTGCCGCGTTTCCTGGCGGTGAAAAATCCGCCGCCGGCGCCGCGCTTGCTGGCGGAGGACGGAGAGCCAGCGGCGGAGTATCAGTATCTTCTGAGCGTACAGTTCCGGGCGGGGGAGCCGTTCGCCGTCGCCAGCGTGCATGTGGAACGCTCAACCTTCGAGCGTGCCCCGGAGGAGTTCCGATCGCGAACCGCCCTGCCCGTATTACTGGAGCTGGAGCGGGAGAACATCGATTACGCGCAGCTGACGGTGGTGGTCGGCAGCGCCAGCCCGGATGCGAGCGAACGGCTGCGCATGCCGCTCAATTCGCCGACCGCGGAGGCGCGATATGTCGTGCGCAACCAGCGGGGTGTGGTGATGTATGTCGCGGAGGTGATCTATCGCGGCGATTGCGTGCGGTTCGATATCGGTTTGATGCGGAATGGACAGGAACTGGGTGGCGGAAAGCAGGGAGCTTGAACCATCGCGCCCGAGCAGGCGCAGCGCCTCGATCGCCGTTTCATCGTCGATCATGAAGAATGTCCTTCCGACGGTTATGACTGGGCAAAATGCGGCAGGATCTCGCTGGCGATTGCGCTGACCTGGTCGCGTTCATAGCGGTAAGGGACCAGAACGATGCGGTGGGTCCCGACCTGCTCGTGCTGTTTCAACTGCTCGACGCACTCGGCCGCGGTTCCCATGATGGCGCTGTCGGCCGTGGATTCGCTCCAGCCGGCAAAGTCCCACTCGGTATGCAGCCATTCCATCATCTTGTCCTGCACTGCCGCGCGGCTCGGCCCGATGATGATCGGAAGCTGGTTGCAACTGTGCAGGGCAGCCGGATCGCGACCTGCCTCGGCGGCGTAGTCGCAGACTTTCTTCCACGAGCGAGTGAATGAGTTCGGGCGTGTAGAAGTAGGTCAGCCACCCATCGCCTTTCTGGCCCGCGCGCTTCAGCACCGCGTCGACATAGCCGCCGATCAGGAGACGCGGATGGGGCTGTGAGCGCGGCTTCGGGAACATCACCGCCTGCCGCATGTTGTAGGGTGGGATTTCGGCGGTGACCGAAGGCTCGGTCCAAAGCCGGATCATGATGTCGAGATTGCGGTCCATGATGCGGCCGCGCTGGTTGTAGGGAACACCGACAGCGTCGAACTCCCGCCGATACCAGCCGGACGCAGCACCGAGTTCGAACCGGCCGTCGCACAGCAGGTCGAGGGTGGCGAGCTGTTTGGCGAGAAGCAGCGGATTGCGCAGGGGCAGCACGAGGACGCCGGTGCCGAGCTTGATTGTGCTGGTCCGGGCGGCGACGGCGGTCAGGATGGTCAGTGCATCGGCAATCGGAAAATGCGGATCGGTGCCGAGCAGGATGTGGTCCCAGACCCAGAGGGATTCGAAGCCGAGCTGTTCCACCCAGACGCCATAGTCCACCAGCGCCCTCGGGTTCGGCAATTCCGGGAACCGCGTGAAATTGCGCATGGCGATACCGATGCTGGCGGGCATGGCGATCCTTTCCTGACGCCTTAGGTGACGGCGGAGGCGCGAAGATCAGGCAATATAGAGACGATCCGGGTCGAGCTGGCGCAGAACCTGGAGTTCATGGTCCGTCGGCGGCGCGGTAACGCGCACATCATCCGCCACCCCGAGCGCAAAGCTGGTGTTGTCCTGCACCTGCTCGACGCTAACACCGGGATGCAGGGCCTGGATCTGCATGCGCCTGGTTTCGGCGTGAAAGCCAAGCTCCGCGAGGTCCGTGATGATCAGCTGCGGACCCCCGGCCAGGAGCCCGGCGTCGCGGCGCGAGGTGCCGCCCTGCAGGTAGCCGGGGCTGGTGATGTATTCCACCTTCTCCACGAAGCGCCGTTTCTCGTGCTTCATCACCACCATGACGTGCGAGAGGCTGGCGATGTCGTTGCCACCGCCGGTGCCGGGAAGCCGCATCTTTGGATGATCGGGATCGCCGATAAAGGAGCTGTTCAGGTTCCCGTAGCGATCGATCTGGGCACCACCGAGAAAGCCGACATCGACGTATCCGCGCTGCAGCAGCAGCAGGACATCGGTGATCGGGCAGACCATATTGGCCTGGCGGGTGCAACGCTGTTCATTGGTCGAGGGAGGCAATTCGCCTGGCACGATGAACGGGCCGATGACGCCGCCTTCGAACAGGATGGTCAGGCCGGGGGCGTGCAGGCGCTGCGCCAGGGTCGCGGCGAGCAGCGGCGTGCCGACCCCGGCAAACACGATCAGCCCGTCGCGCAGCGCACGAGAGGCCATGACCGCGAGGAGTTCCGCGACGGTATATGCGGCCGGGGCGGGGCGTTCAGACATCGTAGATGCTCCGGCCGCCGCGGGTTGCAGTCAGCAGGTTGTGCAATCCCATCCGTTCCAGCGCGTGATTCCAGGAAGGCGGCTCATGATAAAACCGCTCCAGATAATCCTGGCTGCCGCGTTCGGGGTCCTTGCGGGTCATCTCCGCGAACATGTCCATGTGCTTGAAGAAGGGCTCGTACTGGCCGTAGCATTCATGCGGTGCGCAGCCGTAGGGCACTTCGACCACGGCTTCGACGGTGAAGAAGGGGAACCGTGTCTGGTCGGGAGTGCGGCGGATCTGTTCATTGGCGACGATCCGCTCGGTCGTGACGATCACCCGTTTCGCCGCCATGGGCAGATCGACGTCCATGAATTGCAGTCCGTCGAGCTGAGCGTTTCCGTACGGGTCGCAGCGTTGCACGTGGATCAGCGCGACATCGGGGTTGATCGCGGGCACCAGCACGAGCTGTTCGCCGGTGAAGGGGCAGGTCATGGGGCGGGTTTGTTCGCGCACGCGGTGATGCACGTCCGATCCCATCATCGAGCGGATCGGCATAAACGGAATCCCCATCGCGCCGGCGCGATAGCGCAGGCCGATGGACATGTGGCTCCATTCCTCGAACTCGGCGCGGCCGGTTTCGACCCAGTGGCGCATGACGCGGGATATGCCCCACACGATACCCTGGCTGAACCAGCTGGTGATGATCTTGCGGCCGAGGCCGGACGCGAAAATGATGTCTCCATCGGATGAAACGATGCTGCGGGAGAAAGTCAGGTCCCGCCGGCCGGCGCGGATCAGGGCCCATAGCATCGCCATAGGCGTGCGCGACATCATGCAGCCGCCGAGGGCGACATGGTCGGCGGGCTGAACGAGCCGGGCGGCCTCTTCCAGCGACATGACTTTTTCCCGCAGGCTGCGGTCGCGTTCCGTGGTTTCCGCTCTCAACCGCTCGTACGCTGTCATGCCGTGATCCCTAGAATGCGCCCCGCCATCGCGGCGCCGCGGTGAAATCCGCCTCTAAGATGCTAAGGTTGGTACAACCGCCTGTCCATCCTATTGGCTCGAAAACCCACGATGTCATTTGGCTCTTGACTTCCGGGGCAGCCGGCGCAGAGTTTTCACGCCGATGGCCTGGATGGGGATCGGTATAACGGGGGAAGCCATGCAGGGGACCGGCGTCGGCGCCAGGGTTCGCCGCAAGGAGGATGGTCGCCTTCTGCGCGGGCGCGGCCGGTTCGTGGCGGATATCGCACTGGTGGGTATGCGGGAGCTGGCCTTCGTACGCAGTCCCGTCGCCCATGCTCGCATTCGCGGCTTCGACATTCCCGACGAGGTCCGGGGCTATGTTTTCACGTGGAACGACCTGGCGCGGGATGGCGTCAGGCCGATCCGTGCAGCCTCCGGCCTGCCGGGGTTCAAGGTGTCCGAACAGCCAGCACTGGCGAGCGACAAGGTGCGCTTCGTCGGCGAGCCGATTGCGGTCTGCGTGGCCGACACGCGGGCCGAGGCGGAGGATGTTGCTGCGCTGGTGTCGGCCGATTTCGACGAACTGCCGGCGAATGTGGACATGATCGCGGCGGCCGGCAGCGCCGAGGCCCGCGTGCATGAGCACTGGAAGGACAATATTTTCCTGGAAACGACCGTGGGTAAGGCGTTTCCCGATATTGCCGCGGCGGCCCCGGTGAAGGTATCGCGTACGATACGGACAGCGCGCCAGTGCATTCTCCCACTGGAAGGCAAGGGAGTGGTGGCGAACTGGGACCGGCAGACCGAGCAGCTTGTGCTGGAGACGGCAACCCAGATGCCGCACATCGTACGTAGCGGGCTGTCGGAATGTCTCGGCCTGTCGCAGGAGAGCATCCGGGTGATCGCGCCCGATGTCGGCGGCGGTTTCGGCTGGAAGGGGCTGCTGCAGCCGGAGGAGGTGGTGGCGGCCTGGCTGGCGAGGCGGCTAGATCAGCCGGTTCGCTGGATCGAGGACCGGCGGGAGCATCTGGTGGCGGCCGCGAATGCGCGCGAGCATCATTATGAGATCACCGCCTATGCCGATGCGCGCGGCAAGCTGCTGGGGTTGGAGGCGGTCGCACATGTCGATGCCGGCGCCTATTCGGTCTATCCATTCTCCGCGTGCCTGGAAGCGGCACAGGTCGGCAGCATCCTGCCAGGGCCGTACGATTTTCCGCACTATCATTGCCGCACGTATTCGGTGTGCACCAACAAACCGCCGATCGTGCCGTATCGCGGCGTGGCGCGACCGAATGTGTGCTTTGTATTGGAGCAACTGATCGACGGCATCGCCCGTGCGATCGGGCGGGAAAGCTGGGAGGTGCGGCTGGAAAACCTGGTCTCGCCGGAGAAGATGCCGTTCGATAATATCACCGGCAAGCATTTCGACAGCGGCGACTATCCGGAATTGGTGCGACGGGCGGTGGCAGGGATCGACGTGGCGGGGGTTCGCGCGCGTCAGCGCCGGGGCGAGCCGGACGGGCGGCTGATCGGTGTAGGGATCGCGACCTATTGCGAGCAGGGGGCGCACGGGACTGCCGTGTATCACGGCTGGGGCATCCCGATGGTGCCGGGACATGAGCAGGCGCAGGCGCGCATCACGCCGGATGGCGGGCTGGAGCTGCGGGTCGGCGTGCAGTCGCACGGGCAGAGCATGGAGACGACGTTCGGCCAGGTGGCGCACGAGGTTCTGGGCATTCCGATCGACCGTATCCGGCTGATCCATGGCGATACCGGCACTGACGCCCTATTCCACCGGCACCTGGGGATCGCGGAGCATGGTGATGGCAGGTGGGGCAGTGGCGACGTCTTGCCGTATCCTGGCCCAGCGCGTGCGGCAGATCGGCGCGCATTTGCTGCAGGCATCGGCCGACGAGGTCGGTCCTGACGGATGGGCGTGTTCGCAGCGGTGGCGCGGACGTGTCGATCGCCGAAATCGCGCACACCTGGTACCGCGCTCCTCAACTGTCTGCCGGCCAACGTCGATCCGGCGGGGCTGGAGGTAACTGCCGGGCACAAACCGAAGAGCGATCACGGCACGTTTTCCTATGCGACGCATGCCGCGGTGGTAGCGGTCGATCCCGAGCTGGGGGCGGTGGATATCCTCGATTACCTGGTGGTCGAAGATGCCGGGACCATGGTCAATCCGATGGTCGTGGAAGGACAAATCCATGGCGGCGTCGCACAAGGCATCGGCACCGGCCTGTACGAATGCTCACCCTATGACGAGGAAGGTCAGCCACTGGCCTCGACCTTCATGGATTATCTGGTGCCCGGCTTTACCGAGGTGCCGCATATCCGCGTGGAACATATGCAGACGCCGTCGCCCTATACCGAATTTGGCGTGAAAGGAATCGGCGAGGGCGGGGCGATAGCGCCGGCAGCGGCGCTGTGCAATGCGATCAACGATGCGCTGCGGCCGCTGGACGCGGTCGTTGCGGACGCACCGATCACGCCGCGCCGAATCCTGATGGCGATCGAGGCAGCCGAGGCGGCGCGGTGAAGCCGGTCGATTTTGCCTATGAACGACCGGAGACTTTAGCTGCTGCGCTCGATCTGCTGGCGCGGGACGATTTTGCGGTGCGCGCTATGGCGGGCGGACAGTCACTCGGGCCGATGCTGAATCTGCGCTTGGCGCAGCCGGACCTGATCGTGGATATCAGCGGAATTCCGGAACTGCGATCCGTGCGCAACGACGGTGAGGACGTGGCAATCGGTGCCGGTGTCACTCATGCGCGGCTCGAGGATGGCGTTTGTTCCGACCGCGTCGGTGACGTTCTGGCGGATATTGCGGGTGGGATTGCGTATCGGGCGGTGCGGAATCGCGGAACGATCGGCGGCAGTCTGGCGCATGCCGATCCATCCGCCGACTGGGTGGTCTGCGTCGCCGCGTTGGGCGCCGAACTGGTGCTGGCCAGCAAGGCCGGGCAGCGCACGGTTGCGGCCGCAGCATTCATGCTCGGTCCGTTCGAAACGGTGCTCCGGAACCCGGTGAGCTGCTGATCGAAGTGCGACTGCCGCTGCCTGCCGGTTCAGGCGCGGTGGGCCTACTGTAAGTTCTGCCGGAAGGCGGGCGAATTCGCTCAGGCCAGCGCCGCCGTTCTGCTCGATCCGGAGAGGGAGGTGCAGCGCTGCGTCATCGGCGCCACCTCAGGCGCGCCGGTAGTGATCGACGATGCACATTTCATCAGCAATGGCGCTTCCGATGAGAGCGTCCGTGAGCGTCTGTCGGCGACCGCATTGAGCGACGATGCGTTCCTGATGCGCACGCGCGCGGTGGTGCTACGCCGCGCTTTGGCGAAGGCGCGGATGTGAGCATCGATTCGGCCTCTACTGCGCGCAGGATCAGCCTGACGGTCAATTCCCGGAAGGTTGCCGGCGTTACCACGCCGCGCACGCATCTTGCCGATTTCCTGCGCGAGCAGCAGCGGCTGACCGGAACGCATCTTGGTTGCGAACACGGCGTGTGCGGCGCCTGCACGCTTCTGTTGGACGGCGAGCCGATCCGTTCCTGCATTACCTATGCAGTCGCCTGCGAAGGTCGGACCGTGACGACGGTTGAAGGTCTGCAACGACGAGATTGCGACAGAACTGCGGGAGGCGTTTTCCGCGGCACACGGTTTACAGTGTGGATTTTGCACGCCGGGAATGCTGATCTCCGCGTGGGATCTGGTGCGGCGGCTGCCTGATGTGGACGATGCGCGCGTCAGGCGCGAAATGAGCGGAAATCTGTGCCGATGTACCGGGTATGTCGGAATTGTGGAGGCAATCCGCCGTGTGCTCGATGCCCGCAAGAAGCAACGCTAACTGATGCCGGAGCTGTCGCAGAGCTTTGTCGTACCGTTTCCACGCGCGGAGGTGTGGCGGGTGTTTCACGACGTCGCTCTGGTGGCTGGTTGCATGCCGGGAGCGTCGCTGGATCAGACCGACGAGGACGGCAAGCTGCGTGGGCAGATGCGCGCCAAGCTGGGCCCGATTACCGCGGCGTTCGCCGGGGAGGCGGAGCTGGAGATGGATGACACGGCATGGGCTGGCGTCATCCACGGCACGGGACGCGATCAGAAGAACAACTCCAGGGCGCGTGCGGATGTCCGGTTCAACCTTGCCGAACAGAATCCGGGCACGCGCGTCGATGTGGTGATTGATTTCACGTTGGCGGGGACGCTGGCGCAGTTCAGCCGCGGTGCCGTCGTGCGGAGCGTGGCGCAGCGGCTGACCGAGGAGTTCGCGCGCAATCTGGCGACGGCCATGGAGGCGCGAGCACCGGCGGTGCCGACACCGCAGGAGGCGGCGGAAATGCCGGCCGCCGCAGCATCCGTGCCGTCGGTATCAGGCGGTGTCTCCGCGGCTGGGGAGATCAAGCTGTTCAGCGTGCTATGGTCGGTGCTTGCGAGTTGGTTGCACCGCCAACTAGGCAGACTTTCGTGGCGGAGGGCTGGTGCCGATCGATGACCGCGGTGACGCCGAAAAGAACAAGCAATTCACAGGAGGCATCCTCATGAAGAAGACCGTCTGGTCCGCAATGGGTCTGGCGCTGACGATGGCGTTCGGCCCGATGACCGCGTATGCCGCGACGCCAACAAAGCCGGCGGCGCTGAAGATCGCGATCGTTACGTTCTTTTCCAGCTCGGGCGCGGTGGTCGGAGGCCCGACCGCCGATGCGGCGAAGATGACGATCGACGAGATCAACCAGCGCGGGCGGAATCGGCGGCGTGCCGATCCAGACACAATATATCGACGAGTTCGGGCGGTCCGACCAAGAACGTCGCCGAGTTGCGGTCGGTGGCGGGCGATGTGGCCGCGGTGATGGGTTATGCGTCGAGTGCCGATTGCCTGGCCGTCGCACCGGTGGCCGAGCAGATGTCGGTGCTCACGATCCTGTCGGATTGCGACACCAATTCGTTGTTCGAGGGCCATTCCTACAAATGGATCTTCCGGACAATCCCACCGGCATCATCCAACGCGGTGGCGATGGCGCTGTATGTCGCGAAGATGTATCCGACGGTAAAGGATATTGCCGGACTCAATCCGGACTATGCGTTCGGTCGCGATGAGTGGAAGTATTTTACCGAGGCGATGCAGCAGCTGCGTCCCGGCGTGACCCTCGGAACAGCGCTGTTCCCTGCGCTGTTCTCCGGTGACTATACGAGCGAGCTGTCACGCCTGTCGGGCGAGCACCCGAGCCTGATCTATTCCAGCCTGTGGGGCGGTGACGTGGTGGCGATGATTCAGCAGGGAGTCGCGCAGGGCGTGTTCAGCCAGGGGCTGGTTGCGCTGGCCGCGGGCACGCAGGGCGATATTCAGGGCATGAATGCGATACCGGATGGCGTGGTGGTCGGCGCGGAGCATGGTTACCTCATGCATCCGGGACAGATCGCCGATCCGGCGGTGGCGAAGTTCGTCAGCGACTACCACACGCGCTTCAACTCGTATCCGGTCTCCCCCTATCCGTTTACCATTCAGCGCGCGCTGCTGGCGCTGCGCGACGGGTATCAGGCAGCGTTGGAAAAGAGCGGCGGTGCGTGGCCGAGCAATGCGGACGTCGCACAGGCGCTGGTCGGGCTGACGGTGCCGACGATGCTGGGTGATCATGAAGATCCGGGAGGATCATCAGGCGACCTATGGCGAGCAGGTGGGCGTGTCTGTGCATACCAAGGAATATCCGTTCGCCGTGTTCAACAAGGTCGTCACGTTTCCGCCGGACATGATCATGTCGCCCGTGGGCGAGAAGGCGGAGGCATGGATCAGCAAGCTGACGCCGGCCGCGCTGGATAAGATGCCGGCAGCCCACGACTATACTCCGTAGACTCTGCGGGCCGGTCGGATAGCCGGCATGTTCTGGCAGGTCATATCAGCGACGATCGATGGCGTGACCTCCGGCGCCACGCTGTTTCTCGTCGCTGTCGGGCTCAGCCTGATCTTCGGCGTGCTAAAGGTGCTCAATGCCGCGCATGGCGGTTTTTATGCCATCGGCGCGTTCACCGCCGCCTGGATCATGGGGGCTGATCGGCGCGATCGGCGTGCCGCACGCCTTCATCTATCCGGGATTGTTCCTGAGCGCACTGGTGGTGGGCGTGGTTCTTGGCCCACCGCTGGAGCGCCTTCTGCTGCGCTGGACCTTCGACATCGAGCCGGCGACGCGGCGGGAGAATATCCAGCTGCTTGCGACGTTCGCCGCGTTCCTGATCCTGGAGGATGGGCAGAAGCTGGTGTTCGGTACGTCGCCATATTACTCGGGTGGTGCATTCGGGACTGCTTGGCACCGACGCGGATCGGCGGACTGCTGCACACGAATTACCAATTGCTGCTGGTACCGTTGGCCGGGACTGGTGTTGGTGTTGCTGCGCCTGTTTCTTCGACATAGCCGAATCGGGCGTTGGATGATCGCTGTCGCCGCCGACGCGGAAATGGCGTCAGCGATGGGCATACGGGTGGGACCGGTTCGGGTGCTGAGCTTTACGCTGGGTGGCGTGCTTGCCGCACTCGGCGGTGCGCTCGCTTCGCCGACCGTGGGCGTCAGCATTGGCATCGGCGCCGACATGATGGTGCTGTCGTTCGCGGTGGTGGCGATTGCGGGGCTGGGGCAGATCGAAGGGGCTGTATTGGCCTCGATCATCATCGGAATCGCGCATTCTCTCGCGGTGTTCTTTCTCCCCGTTCTCAGCACAGTGGCGCCGTTCCTGATCATGCTGCTGGTGCTGCTTGTGCGTCCGGTCGGACTGTTCAGCCCCGTGCCCCAGCGGAGCATCTGAGATGCGCGCGGGTCGTCTCGCGTCGTTTGCTGTCCTGGTGATCTGCTACGCCGCACTGCCCGTGCTGCTGCCGCGCGACACGTTCCAGCTCACCATTGTGCTGTCGGCCGGATTTGCCGGACTCGCGGTCGCGCTGATGCTGGAAGCGGGGCTGATCTCGTTCGGGCACGCGCTGTTCTATGGCATCGGCGGCTACACGGTGGCAGCGCTGTCGCCGTTTGCCGGACAGTTGGGGATCCTGCTGCTGCTGGCAGGGGCGGCCGCCGGCGGGATGATGGCGGTGCTGACCGGCCTGTTCGTCGTGCGCTACCGCGGCGTGTTCTTCGCGATGCTCAATCTCGCAATGGCGATGGTGGCCTATTCGATCCTGCTCAAATCCTACAACCTGACCGGCGGATCGGACGGGCTTGGTGGTGGAGTGAGCGGGACTCATCGGCACGCAGCTCAGTCCGCAGGCGTTCGGACTGTGGCTGTTCTATATCGGCCTGGGCTGTGCGGTGCTGGTGGGTGCGATCATACGGGCCTATCTGCGCAGTCCTACCGGATGGGCGCTCGGCGCGATCGAGGACCGCGAAATCCGGGTGGAATATCTTGGCATTTCCGCCAACCGGGTATTGTTACAGGCGTACACATTGTCCGGGTTCCTGGCCGGGTTAGGCGGCGCAATCGCGGCAACGGCGGTCGGGCATGTCGCCCCGGACGCAGTGTACTGGACCACATCGACGGAATTCGTGGTCATCGCGGTGTTGGGCGGCCGCGGCGTATTGGGATCGTTCCTTGGAGCAGCGCTCTATGAGCTGCTGAGCATCACGGCGGCGAAATATCTCAGTAACAGCTGGGAGATCCTGCTCGGTGTGGTCATCCTGCTGGTGATCCGGTTTGCGCGTGGAGGCCTTGCCGGGCTTGTCGAGCGGTGCGGGTCGATGCTGTCGCGCGGCAGAATGGCGGAACACGCAGCATTGCCGGCGCGCGTGCCATGACCGCCGCGCCGGTGCTGGAGGCGGCGCATCTGCATCTCAGCTTCGGCGGTGTGCGCGCAGTGGACGATGTCAGCCTGGCCTTGGCAGAGGGCGAGTTCCTCGCCATCATCGGACAGAATGGCGCCGGAAAAAGCACGTTCCTGAATATCTGCACCGGCTATCTGCGCCCCGAGCGCGGGGAAGTGCGCGTCGGAGGGCGCTCCATCCTGGGACTGACGCCGCGGGCCATTGCACGGATCGGGAATCGCCCGCGCGTTCCAGCATCCGCAGTTGTTCCTGCAACGTAGCGTGCTGGATCATCTGTGCTTCGCGGTATCGGCGGGGCGGGCCGGCTTCTGGCGTCCGTTTCATCCGCTGGCGTCTCCGGCGTTCGCCGCGGACGTCGAAGCGCTGCTGAGATTGTGCGATCTGGAACCGGTGGCGGATGCGCCGGCGCGGGCCATCCCCGAGGGAGCACGCAAGCTGCTGGATGTGGCGATGGCATTGGCGTTGCAGCCGCGCATCATGCTGCTGGACGAACCCACGAGCAGCGTCAGCAGCGCGGAAAAGCTGGGGCTGATGACGCGGCTGGTGGCCGCGCTGCGCGCCCGAGGCGTGAGCGCGGTGTTCGTGGAACACGACATGGACGTGGTGGCGCGCTTCGCCGACCGTGTGGCGGTGTGGGCGGAAGGGCGTTTGCTGCGACTGGGCCCGCCAGAGGAGGTGCTGGTTGATCCGGAGGTGAAGGCGCGCGTGCTGTGAGCGAGACAAGGGCGGCGCTGTCAGTCTCCGCGCTCAATGTTACGCTGGCTGGTGCGCGCGTGCTGCGCCGTGTCGGCCTGGAGGTTGCGAACGGCGAGAGCGTCGGTCTTGTCGGTCATAACGGCGCCGGCAAAACGACGACCCTGCGGGCGATCATGGGCCTGATCCCCAGCCGCGGACGTATCCTGATGGGCGGGCAGCCGGTGGATCGGTGGGAGCCGGCAAAGCGGGCGCGATTCGGGATCGGATATGTTCCGGAGGACCGGCGGTTGATTGCGACGCTGACCGTGGCGGAGAATTTGCGGTTATCGGCGGAGGCGTGCGGGGCGCCGGCGGCGGAGGTCAGCCGGCGGCTCGCATCGGTCTGCTCGTTGCTGCCCGAATTGGAGGTTCTGGCGAAGCGGCCGGCCGGCGTTTTGAGCGGCGGTCAGCAGAAGATGGCGGCACTCGGACGCGCATTGATGATCGGCCAGCGACTGTTATTGCTGGACGAACCGTTCCAGGGCCTGGCACCGGCGGTGGCGCGCCGCTACGCGGAGACGCTCGGGGCGCTGCGGCAGAACCGGTCGGATACGGCGATCCTGATCACGGAGTCCAATCCGACGCTGCTGACCTCGCTGGTGGAGCGTCTCTACACGATGGAGCGCGGGGAGATCGTCGCGTAGCCGCGATGCATCCAGAAATTGTCACGGTAATCGAGTTTGGCCGGCGACCTGGAGGCGGTTGAGACTGGGGGCATGAAGACGCTGCCCAACCCCCACCATCGGAGCGGCTATCACCCGGGTTCGCTGGTGACGCGGGTGGGGTTGGAGTTGCGTGTGCCGCAGGATCGCGCCGGCCTCCGCCACTCGTAAAGCGCATCGGGCTCCTGCTCTTCGTTCCCGCTTCCGTCGCTCTCCTCTACCAGCCTGAATCCTTTTGCGACGTAGAACCGGATCGCGGCGGTGTTCCTCTGGAATACCCATAAACGCAGATACGGATGGGCTCTCATGGCGTTCGACAACAAGCTTGATCCGACCCCCTGACCATGGGCCCCGGGATGCACGTAGAGATGGTCTACCCAACCCGTACGATAAGCGCAGAAACCTACAATGCAGCGATGTTCAGCGACCCATACGTCACTTTCGCGGAAAACGTGCTCGCGGAAGAACCAGAGATCCTGTTCAGGAGTGTGCAGGTTGGGCAGAAAGGGCAGACACGTCTCCCGCGTGACGCGGAACAGGCGGGCAACGGCTTCGATCTCGCCTGATCGGGCGCGTCTGATTTCAGCAGCGGCGGAGTGCCGGCCCGTCGTTGGCCCCGATGGAGCTCGCAGCATCACATAGATATCCGAGATGTAGCCAATCGATTCGAGTCCGCTGTCTCGCCGATATTGCTGGCCTGCTCGGCCCAACCAGCGACGAGCCGACAAATTGACCTCTGCGCTCCGCTACCGGCACCGCGCCGGAGGCTTCGGCCTGACGCTGCATCCACGCCAGAGGCATAGGCAATCTGCTCTCCCGGCAATCGCGTTGTATGAAGAGAGCGCTCGCAATCTTGCAGCGCGACGATCGCTTGACGGGGCTGCGGGCGGTCATGGGAGGTCGCCCGGCGGATCACCACGGAAGACGTCATCGTTTTGCTTGCGCCTGCGGCCCCACACGTCGGCGCATCAAGCGGCGGCCGGTTTCTTCAAACCCAGCATCCCGGTACAGACGACAGGCCCTTTCGTTGTCGTACTCGACTTCAAGGTGCAAGGTGCCGATCCCCAACTCGGCAGCTTGAGAAAGCGCAAAAGCAACCAGCATTCTGCCCAACCCTCGGCCGCGTACGTCAGGCTCCAGATAGAGTTCGTCGATGAAACCGTCGCGGCCTTCGTACTCTATGCTGTAGCCGAGGGTGATGACGAGATAACCCACTGCCTGGCCGGCGAGGCGCATGATCCAGGCACGAGCGAGCAATTCACCGCACGCGATCGTCGTAACTGCCGTTTCACCCACTGGCGTGAGCGGATGGCCGTCTTCCAAGTGAAAAGTCCGCGCCATGCAGAGCAACAGGTCGGCATCCGCCGCTTGTGCCGGGTTTATCGCAACGTCACACACCGTCACAGCCTTCGTTCAGCCGTTCGCCCGATCCAGTTCCGCCTCGGTAATCCCAAGCTGATCGGCGGCTTCGCGGATCTGACTCCAGGTCCGGTCGTCCACCGGGATCGCGGCAGCACGTGCGGCGGCGGATTTCCGCTCCGGCTCGCCGGGAAGCAGGATCTCCTGGAACCCTGGCGCGACCTTCGCAGAACGGATGTGCGCGCGCGTAGCTTCAACCGAGGCCATTATCTGACTGGTTTCTCCAACCCGGGACAGATCGATCAGCACGGCGAACATGCTGTTGAGGATGCCGCCCTTGCGTGCGTCGTCTGCGCGCCGTCCGCCGGCGACCGCGCTGGCCATGATCTCGCACATAACCGCCAGCCCGGAGCCCTTGTGCTGGCCGAAGGTGAGCAGTGCGCCGCTGTGGTCGTCAATGAAACCGGTGGGATCGGTCGTGGGGCGGCCCCCTGCGTCGATCAGGCAGTTTTCCGGCACGGGCACGCCTTTGTTGCGGGCGATGCGGGCTTTGCCGGCGGCGATGGCAGTGGTGGCCATGTCGAGGACGACAGGACCCCCGTTGCCGGGCACCGCGGTAACGAACGGGTTGGTTCCGAGCCGAGGCTCGCCGCAGCCCCACGGGGCGGAAATATCGCGATGATCTGCCACATTCACGTACGCAATAAACCCCATCCCCTCCTGCGCTGCCTGTTCTCCGTACGTGCCGACCCGGCCGATATGGGAGCTGTTGCGCAGCCCCATAACACAGGCGCCGAACTGGCGGGCGCGGGCGATCGCGCGGCGGACCGCCTCGGCGGCCATGCGCTGGCCAAAGCCGCGGCGTGCATCGAGAACCAATAACGCGCCGAAATCGGCCGCCGTCTCCAGCGACTGGTTCGGGACCAGCAGCCCCTCCCTGAACAGACGCACATAGGCGGGCAACATGCCAACCCCGTGACTGTCGTGTCCGGCCAGGTTGGCCCGAATGAGGTGATCGGCGACTTCCTGGGTCTCCGCATCTTCGCTGCCCATCCGGCGGACGACCAGGCTGGCGACCGCGCGCAGCTTGTCGGGCGTAAAGGTCGGCATGCGAGTGGAGTGCTCCTTCGATGTTGACCGACCATATTCCACAGCCAGCCCCGGGCGTCACCGTTCACCCCATCCTAGCTGCCCGCAAGCTGCTATATTTGCCGGTGATGGACGGGTCTTCGCCAGACATCTCACCGCCCGCGGGACTTGTGAGCCAGGTCGTTTCGGATGGCATCAGGCGCTACTTCGCCGAGCGCCACCGGCGCGTCGCCGGCTTCACCGACCGGCATTTCTCGGTTCGCGGGACGGCCAGGATTTACCGTGCGGCGCTGGGGCTGGACGTGCTGCGCGCGCCGGCGAACCTGTTTCTCGCCGCACCACATACGGCGATGAAGGCGGGCGGCGCGGCGGCAAGCCGACTAGGCGCTTCGCGGTGGGGCCGTCGGTTGGGATCAAGGTCGTTGCTGCTCCGCACCGAGGTCTCGCGCCGGCTGGAATGGTTGCTTTGCACTGAACTGCTGGAGCTGCCGATCCGGCAGGGCAAGCGCGAATCACGGCGGGACGCGCTGGCGGAGACGATCCTGGAGGATCCCCGGCTGGCGCTGTACGCAGAGCAGGCGCTGGAGGCGGTGGGACGTCGCACCGACGATCCTGAGTTTCGGGCGAAACTTGCCGAGACAATGACGGGCTACGCCGGGACACGCGCGGCGGCAGCAGAGATTGCCACATCGCTGCTGACGGTCAGTTCCGGGGCGCTGGCGGTGAAGCAGTTGACACCGGGTGCGGTGACGCTGGGGCCTGCGCTGGCCGCGGCGATCGCACAGCAATCGGCAATCGCGGGGTTTCCGCTTGGGGCGGGGCTCGGCAGTGTCTGGTACGGCATGTTCCCGGTTGCTCCGCCGGCCATGCTGGTCGTGGGATTGACCGGCGGGCTGATGCTGGGGGCATCGTTTGTTGCGGCGTTCGCGGGCCTGTTAACGGACCCGCTGCAGCGGCGTCTGGGGCTGCATGCGCGCCGGCTGCACCGGATGCTGGACGCGCTGGAGCGGCAGATGCTGGATCCGTCGGCGCCGGGATACGTGGTGCACGATCACTATGCGGCGCGGGTGATGGATCTGCTGGACCTGCTGGGGTCGGCGTACCGGCTGGCGCACGGGTAGGGCAGGGTTGGAAGCAAAATGAGGTCGACGTTGGGGGCCTGATGACCAGATGGGCACGCGGAGCTGGTTCAAGGGCGCGACCGGTGCGGCGGTCAATCCGCTGGCGATCTTCTGATTGCCACGGAGAATGACATTACACAGCCTCCTCCAGATGACACGCAACCCTCCGGCCGGGCGCGACGTCGCGCAACGCTGGCGCCTCCGTCGTGCAGCGGGCGAAGGCGTACGGACAGCGGGCACGGAACACGCATCCCGCTTCATTCTGCTGCGCCTGGCTGATCCCCCCAAGAATCGGCAGCGGCGCGCGGTCCTGGTTCGTGTGTGGGATCGGCACCGCCGCCACCAGCGCGCGCGTATAGGGATGCCGCGGTAAGGCGATAAGTTCGGCGGTCGGGCCATCCTCCACCACGCGGCCGAGATACATCACCAAGGTGCGCTCGCACACGTAGCGGATCAGCGCCAGGTCGTGGCTGATATAGATGGCGGCGAGGCCGAGGGCGTCGCGGGCCTCACGCAGCAGGTTGAGGATGCCAGCGCGGACGGAGACGTCCAGCATGGAGACAGGTTCGTCCGCAACGATCAGTTTTGGCTGGGGCAGCAGGGCCCGGGCGAGCACAACACGCTGGAGCTGACCGCCGGATAATTCATGCGGACGGCGGTCCAGCCAGGCGGCTGAAGGCAGCAGCCGGACACGCTGCATAACGGATTCGATGCGGTCGCGATGCTCGATGCGAGGAACGCCGAAATTGTTCAGCGGCTCCGTCAGCGCGCGGCGGATCGTCAAGCGCGGATTGAACGCGTCGAACGGATTCTGGAACACAAGCTGGGCGCGGGCGCGAAATTTCAGCAGCGCGGCGCCGCGGGTGGCGGTGATGTCGTTGCCGTCGAAGCGGATGCGGCCGGCGCTGGGCTCCTCCAGACGAAGCAGCAGGCGGGCGGTCGTCGTCTTGCCGCAACCGGACTCGCCGACGATGCCCAGTGCCTCCCCGGATCCGACCGCGAGCGATACGTGCTGCACCGCATGAATGGCGCGATGGCGAAGCTGGAAGGTTTTGCAAAGGCCTTCAGCTTGAATGACGGGCTGAATCATGCGGCCCAGGTTGCAGGCTGGGCCGCTTTGGCACGCAGTGTCGGCGCTTCGGCGCTGCGCCAGCACGCGATCAGGTGGTCGGCGGCAGCCGGCACCAAGGGCGGTTCGGCCGCATGGCAGCGCGACTCGGCAAACGGGCAGCGATCGGCGAACCGGCAACCTTGCGGCGGATCGAGCAGCGATGGCGGCGCGCCTTCTATGGGGGTGAGGAGCATGGCGTCGCCGCGGACGTCTGGGAATGCGTGGGTCAGGCCCATCGTGTAAGGATGGAGCGGCCTTTCCAATACCGCGGCAACAGGGCCGGACTCCACGATCTTGCCGGCGTACATCACTGCGGCGCGGTCGCAGGTGTACGCCACAACGGCGATATCATGTGTAATCAGGATCATCGCCAGGCCGAGGCGTCGCTGGAGATCACGCAGCTCATCGAGAATCTGCCGCTGCACGATGACATCCAGTGCCGTCACCGGCTCATCCGCGATCACCAGCGCCGGTTCCAGGGCCAGCGCCAGCGCGATGGAAGCGCGCTGGCGCATGCCGCCGCTGAACTGATGCGGAAAATACGCAAGGCACACGGGATCGAGGCCGACCAGGCGCATGAGTTGCCCCGCGCGGGATCGTGCCGCGTCGGGCTTCAGGCCACCTCGCTCGCACAGCACCTCGCGCATGTGGGCGCTCAGGCGTTGCACCGGATCGAGCGCATTCATCGCGGTTTGCGGGATGAAGGACATGCGGCGCCAGCGCTGGGCGCCGCGTTCGCGCTCGGGCATCGCGGTAAGTTCACGCCCCTCGAATGTAATGCTGCCCCCGGCGATGCGGCCGTTGCCGGGCAGCACGCCCATCAACGCGCGGCCCAGCGTGGATTTGCCGCAACCGCTCTCCCCTACCAGGCCAACGATGCTTCCGGATGGAACGTCCAACTCGGCGCCATCCACGGCGCGCACCACGCTACCCGAGGTGTTGTAGTGGACCTGCAAGCCGCGGACCGACAGCAGTGTCATTGGTCAGCCAGCCGCGGAAACAGAAGCTTCTCCGATCCACGGGAGATCAGGAACCCGGCCAGCACCATCAGCACGATCGCCAGGCCGGGCGGCGTGAACCAGTTCCACGCGCCGCGCCCGAGCGCCTGGTTGGCGTAAGCGTCCTGCAGCATCACGCCCCAGCTGATGCTGTTCGGGTCGCCGAAGCCCAGGAAGCTCGCCGCCGCTTCGGTCAGAATCGCCCAGCCGATGGCGACGGAGCCATACAGTGCGGACAGCGGCAGAACCTGCGGCAGCACATGGACGAACATGATGCGCGCGGTGGAGCAGCCGGTGACGCGCGCGGCTTCGATCCAGGCGCGCTCCCGCAAGGAAAGCACCTGCGCGCGGATCACGCGCGCGGTGTTCGGCCACAGCAGCAACGCCACGCTGGCGACAATCACGCGCGTGCCCGGCGTGGTCAGCGCGGCCAGCACCAGCACGGACGGCAGGAACGGCAAGCCGAGCGTGATATCGGCGATGCGGCTGATCAGCTTATCGACCCATCCGCCCAGATAACCGGCCAGCAACCCCAGCAAAGTACCGATCACCACCACGGCAAGCGCCGCGGTGATGCCCACTTCCAGCGCGGCACGGGTGCCGTAGATCAGTTCGCTCAGCACGTCATGACCGCCGGCGGTGGTGCCGAGCCAATGCTCGGCCGAAATCGGAAGGTATTTGGCGATACGATGTCCGTGCATCAGCAGCGCGCGCGGGTCATAAGGAGCAAATTCTGGCGCAAAGATCGCTGTGACGATTATCACCGCGTAGATGGCGGCGCCGCAAGCGGCGAACGGCTCGCCCCACAGAAAGCGCCAAAGGCCCTTAGCGCCGCGCACCGACGGAAACCCTGGGATCGAGGAAGGCGTAGGTCAGGTCGGCGATCGTGTTCATCAGTACCAGAACGAAGGCGATCATGATGAACGCGCCCTGCGCCACCGGATAATCGGCGCCCTGCACTGCCTGGACCAGAACGCGGCCGATGCCGGGCCAGCCGAACACCGTTTCTGTCACGACGTTGCCACCGACGCTCGCACCAAGGCCAAGCGCAAAGGCGGTCACAACCGGCAGCAGCGCGTTGCGGGCGGCATGGCGCATCACGATGGACCAGCGCGACAACCCCTTCATGCGCGCCATGACGATGAATTCCTCGTTCAGCACCTCCAGCATGGTGGCACGCATCAGCAGCAGCGGCAGCCCCTGCAGGAAGAGGGTGAGAGTGAGGGCGGGCAGGCAGAGATGCCACCAGAAGTCGCCTGACATCAGGCGATCGCCGAGCGAGCCCAGCGTCGCTCCGGGACTGACCGCGCCATCGGTGGGGAACCATCCGAGCTGGAAGGCGAACAGCGCCAGCAGCAGCATGCCCAGCCAGAACTCCGGCGCAGCTCGGGTGGCAAGCGCGGCGGGAATGGCAAATGCCTCGGCGGCGGTTCCGCGCCGGAAGGCAAGGAACGCCCCGGTCACAACGCCGAACAGATATGCGAGGCACAGGGACACGAGCGTCAGGATTATCGTGTTTGGCAACGCGCTCCATAAAATGCGCGACACGGGCTCGTTTTGCAGAAACGACTGGCCGAAATTACCGTGCAACAGCTGGTCGAGATAAATGACGTATTGCTGCCATAGCGGCTTGTCGAGCCCGAAACTCTTAAGCAGTGCGGCGCGGGTTTCCTCGGTGAAGGTGGGCGAGAGAAAGTTCAGCGTCGGATCGCCCGGCATCAGCCGGAACATCAGGAACGTTACGCTGGCCACCACCCACAAAACGAGTAGGAGGTGGCCAAGGCGTTCAATTGCGTAGCGGGCCACGTGTCAGATGATCATTGGTAAGGTTTGGTCGTCTCCTTGATGCCTGCCGGATAGTGCAGGTGGCCATCGACCAGGATGAAGCCGGCGTCCTTCAGTGCCTTCTGCGCCGCCCCGATGCTGTCGTCCGGCACACGCTCGGCAATGCCCTTGTCGTGCCAGAACGTCAGCGCAGGGGAAATCCAGGAGTTTGCAGGTTCCGCCGCACCGCCCCAGGCGTCCTCGGCCAGCAGCTTGCGGTCGATCACACCCGACAGCGCCCGCCGGAACGCTGTGTTATCAAATGGTGGACGGCGCTCGTTAAAGGCGATGAACTTGAAGCCGAGATCCAGCGCCTCTGAAACCACGATATTCGGCGAAGATTTCGCAAGATCGGTCAGCAGCTCAGGATCGCCCGTGTAATCCGCCAGGAAGTTTATCTCGCCGCTTTTCAATGCGCCGATCGAAGCAGCGATATTCGGCATGATGCGCATGATCCAGCGATTGACCTTCGGATGCGTCCAGTGATCCGGGTTGACCTCCAGATCGATCTCCTGGTTCAGGGTGGCGCGCACAATGCGGAACGGGCCGGAGCTGACCGGATGCTCCTCCTGGATGCTTTCCGCGGTCTGAGGCTTGCCTTCCAGGTTTTTGAAGATCGGCTCCCAGATATGCTTTGGCGCGAGGTTCAGCTTGGACAATGAGCTGACCAGAAACGCCGCGTCAGGCGTCTTCAGCTTGATGGTCAGCGTGTCCGGGCCGGTGACTTCGACATTGGCGATGTTGCGGACGAACGGCTTGTACATCGGCGACTTGTCGCTGATCCCCGGCGCCGTCAGGCTGAACGCGGCATCATCGATGGTAACCGGCTGGCCGTCGCTCCATTTCATGCCCTGGCGGAGCGTAATGTTGACGGTCTGCGCATCAGGTCGTTCCACCTTCTCGGCCGCCCAGGGTTTAGGCAGTCCGTCGGGTCCAACGCGCATCAGGCGGTCCCACACAAGTTCCGTAGCCCACGAGCCCTGCGCGCCGGGGATGTTGAACGGATTAAGATTGGTCGGCGGCGTAACGGAGTTGAGGATTATGTCCTTCTGCCCGCCGAGCGGCCGGATGTTGATCCAGGTCCAGAAACTGCGAATGCCGATGCCAGCCTGCGACACGAAGCTGGCAGGGTCCCATACGGTTTTGTTGTACGCGACGATGTTCTTCGGATAGACCTCGAACGCGTAGGGTTGATCCTGGTTGATAAGTTCCTGCGCCTTATCGATCAGCGCCCGGCGCTTGTCGGCATTCAGCTCCTGGCGCTGCTCCTGAGCCAGCGCGTCGTATTCCGGATTCTTGTATCCCACGAAATCATATCCGTTCGCGGCATTGGCGGACACGAACAGATTGTATGTGAGTTCGTCCGGATCGCTGCGTTCGGGCCGGCCGACCATCTCCCAAGTGGTAGTGTCCCAGCGCTGACGCTGATACCACACAATCTGTCCGTATTCCTGGCCGGGCAGCGGGCGCACATTCACGGTCAGGCCGAGCTGACGCCACGCATCGGCGATTATCTCCGCCGCCTGATATTGCTGCGGATCAGCCGCCTGGGATTCCGTAATCAGGGTCAGCGGACGGATGGCATCGCCCGCTTCCTGGGCTGACGCGGCGGCTCCGCACAGCAAACTCATGCCAGCCGCCATCACAATGCGCGTCATCTCCCCTGCTCCCTCGGTTATTCTATCGCCCATTGAAAGCCCCCGTGCGGACCCGTGGCAAGGGGGTTCACATGACGCACCGCGAGAGACAAACTGAAAGGCATCAGGAGGACTCTGCCGATGCCGCTCAGCGAAACCGAGAGCCGCTTCATCAACGAAATCAGCCTGGAGGCACCCTGGGGACTGGTGGAGGCCTTCGCCGCCATGCCTCGCTGGCGGCCAGAGGACGTCAATCGGGGCGCCGACGAAATCGTGGTGCGGCTGCGCGGGGCCGGCATCCCGGTCAAGGTATACGAGCCCGAGTTGTATCTTTCGATACCGTATTCTGCCTCGGTGACGGCCGCTGGTGTGACGTATCGCGCCAAATCGCCGTCTTCCTCCTTGTCCGTGCCCCAGGGGCGCACCGCCCGACTGGTCACGCTGCAGGCCAATCCGCGGGCGCTGCGAAGCTACAATCGCGACGTGGCCACCCTTTTCGGCGGCAGCGTTTCCTCCATCGAGCAGGTGAAGCGGCTGGTCGGCGGCAACATCGTAGTCATGCGCGGCTTCGGCAATCCGGCGCTGGCGAGCTTGATCGAGGAATGGGACGGCACCGGCCTGATCGCCGTCAACCCGGGGGTGGACGTCCATTGGGGCACTTGCACGACGATCTGGGGCAGCCCTGATCTACAGGATGCCATCCGCAAGCCGCGCATTCCGGTTGTGGCGGTCAATAACCCTGACGGGGAGAGATTGATGGCGCTGGCTGCGGACGGCGGCGAAGCCACGATCCGCACCGAGCTTGCCGAAGGCTGGTTCATGCAGAAGATTCCGGTCGTGACCATTTCCGGAACCGCCGAACAGGAGAAGTTCGTGCTGGTGCACGGCCATTATGATTCCTGGGACGTCGGCGTCGGCGACAATGCAACCGGCGATGCGACGCTGCTCGAACTTGCGCGCGTGATGTGGAAACGCCGCAACGAGCTGAAGCGGTCGGTGAAGATCGCGTGGTGGCCGGGCCATTCCACCGGGCGCTACGCGGGTTCGACGTGGTTCGCCGATGCGTTCGCGCTGGACCTGGACCGGAATTGCCTGGCGCAGATCAACTGCGACAGCCCCGGCTGTCGCTGGGCCACCAGCTATCACGATACGCGCAGCTTCAGCGAATGTGCGGCGCTGGCGAGCGGCGCGATCCGCGACATCGTGCCGAATGCGGAGATCGCCACCCACCGCCCGCCGCAAGCCGGTGATTACAGCTTCAACAATATCGGCCTGCCGAGCTTCTTCATGCTCAGCTCGACCATGCCGAACGCGCTGCGGGAGGAAAAGAGCTATTACGACGTGTCCGGCTGCGGCGGCAACATCGCATGGCACACGGAGAACGACACGCTGGAGATCGCCGACCGCAACGTTTTGCTCAAAGACATGAAAATCTATCTGCTCTCCGCGTTGCGCATCGCCAATGCCGACGTGCTGCCGTTCGACTGGACCGCGACTTGCGATGAATTTCTCGGCACGATTGCGCAATACGAAGCAGCGTCCCGCGGAATGGCAGACCTGTCAGCTGCCCGTGCGGCGGCTGAGGCGCTGAGGGCCGCGCTGCTGCGGCTGCGGGACGCGCCGCCTACGCGGCAGAACATGGCCCTGGCGGAGCTTGCACGCATCCTCGTGCCGATAAATTACACCAAAGAGCCGCGGTTCCGGCACGATCCCGCTTACACCGTGCCGCCGCTCCCGACGCTCGCCGTGGCCGCGGAACTTCCGGGTTTCGCCGATCCGCACCAGCGCAACTGCGCGAAAGTCGAACTGATGCGGGGGCAGAACCGGGTTGTCGCCGCGCTGGATCAAGCGCGCCGGCTGGTGGAGACCTCTTTGTCATAGAGCAGGATTCACGCGCTCTGACGTCACCGCCTCGCGTGATCCTGCTCTAGTATCGACTTTCTCTGAAAGTGGATACGTCGCTTGTTGTCTGAGTATCCGATTCACGCGACGAAGCGTGCGCGCTTCGCAACTCACGCTTCTCTGCGATCGGATACTAGCGCCGCATTCGCCTGACGCAGCGCGTACAGCATCCGGTTGCGGGCACGGCGCGCGCTGACTTCCAGGAACAGCCGGTGCTCCGGATCGGTCCCGCCCGCCGCCAGCGCCCGCAGAGGCTGCAACACCGGCCAGGGCGGCTGCGGCAAGGCAGCGTCGTGCACAAAACGGTCGCCCTCGGTGTAGTCCATCGGAACCAGCGCGCGCGAAACCCGCATCAGCGCGCGATTCGCGCGGTCCGGATCGGCGGCCTTGGTGATGCCAGCGGCTCGGTCGCGCAGAATTGTCGCTTCGGTCCGTAGATCATTCAGATCCATAACGCCCGAAAGTGACGCCGCGACCTTATCGACCTCCGCCAGAACGGCGCGCGCGTGCGCGGCATAATCCAGCGGCAGCACCGGGTCGGCCAGCAGGCGCCACAGAGCGCGGACCACGATCCTGGTATCGCGCACCAGGTTAGCTTCATCGATCTTGTCGATCAGATCGTGCGGCGTATGCCACCACCAGCCCAGCGCGTTGCGCATCTTGCCGGGCTCGGGCGACTGGTGGCTCACGCTGCCGAACATCGACGGAATGCCGATGCCCCAGAATGACGCGTCGCTCGAGCGGCTGGAGCGCTTGCCCGCGTGCACCTGGTCGGACTCGGCACGCACCGCTTCGGCCGCAAGCGCCGCGAGTTCGGAATTGACCGCGGAGGAAGCAAGTTCATTGGCGCCCATACCACCCGTCAAATCGACATTCACATGCGCGGCGCAGCGGCTTTCGAGTTCGCTCCAGTTACTCATCCACGTACCATGCCGAACCCGAATATCGCCCGTGCGAGTGGCCGGACCAGAAGCAGACGCGCAGACCACGCTGCCAGTGCGCGTGATGCTCGGCCAGGATGCGCGCTGCCTCCAGCATGGTGGCATTCGCCGTGCCGTTGTCCATCACCCCATAGTGCCAGGTGTCGTGATGGCCGGAGAACAGCACGAACGGTGAGTCGTCGAAGTCGCCGGGCGGGTCCAGTTCGGCAACCAGCAGCGGTGTTTTCCGCCAGCCGGTATCGACCTCGGCATGCAGAACCGCGCGGACGGGGCCATTTCTCAGGCGAGCTTTCACCCGTTCACCGTCCGGATTGGATATGGTGCAGGCCACCGTTTTCGGAAGGCGATCCAGCAGTTCCGTCGAAGGGCTGCCCCAGACGGGCGAAATGCACATTTCGTAACGATTTTCGTTCGGGCTGATATGCAGCTGCCCTGCGGCGGCGGCGGCAGAGGCGCGCACGGCCACGGCAGGGCTCGCGATGCCTTCCACCAGCACGACCTTGCCGCGCACATCATTGTCGCTGAAATCGGATTCGCGGCCTTCGTGGAGATAGATGACCTCTCCCGCCAGTCCGTCTGGCGGCGACGGCCGCGAATAGGAGTGCGTGATGCTCTCCAGCTGCTCCCCATCAATTTCAACGCGTGACGGTCCAGGCAGACTGATATAAGCGTCGTGAGACAGCAGGGCGGTGCTGTAGCCGAATTCGGCCATGCGGTGACGGAGATAGTGGAAGGATTCGAGCTCCTCTGGCGTACCGGACAGCTTTATTCGCTTGGCAAACTCGCGGGCGTGGGCCATGAGCAGCGGTGTGCTGACAGCGGCGCTGAGTGTATCGGCTGTTGCGTTCGGCATGTCGGCTTCCTCCGCGCCGATGGTCGGGGAATTGCCTGGCCTGCGCAAGAGGTGGAAGAAGCCGGCTTGCCGCCGCGCTTGCGCGGCCATCGCTGGTGGACAGTTACGCGATCGAGCGCGGTCTCGCCGATCGCCACGCGCTGGAAGTAACGGACACACTGCATAAAAGGGTCATGGTGCTCGTGGCGGCCTGCGCCCAAAATCGTCTTTCGCCGCCGCCCGATTGTGATCCGGCGAAGCTGATCGAAGCAGCCCGGGCACGCGGAATGCTCGACGTCTCCTATGCCGGTTCGCCGGTCGTGGGCCCCTCAGCAGGAGATCGTTTCTCCGACCGCAATCGCCTCCACGGAACCACGCGCCATCTGCTGATGTCCGGCGCACGCTGCCCGGAGGTGCTGCGGTTGCGCTGGGCTGGCCTTGTCGCAGTGATCGACGCGGAGTCTGCGGCCTTTGAAGCCAGTCGGGCAGGGGTGCCGGACGGTGGCGCGGTCCTGGTGCAGCCGGACGGGTTCGTCGCATTCCGTGCCGCTCCGGCGAATGCGGCGGGAATGACGGCGCTGGAGAATTTCCTCGCCGGATACCTGATCCCCGCCGGCTAGCTGAAACAGCCATTCCGGATTCATTGGATACCACTCCGGCTGCGTGCTAGTGTCCCGATCGGAAGTTCGCCATGGTGGATTGGCGGTCGGTTCGGGACACTAGCTCTTTGTTTTCAGTGGCCTGCTGATCCCCTTCGCCCGCCCCACGATGGGCGAACTTCGGGGGCAGGACACTACGGTGCGTCCGCCGTTGATCGCGCCAGACGCGCGCCACAAACAACAGGAGGAAAGCATGGACCCGATGGACCGTCGTTCCGCATTGAAGGTTTCCGGCGTTTTGCTCGGCGGTGGCATGGCCGCCGTACTGGTGCGGCCCGGTCACGCGCTCGCCGACAAGGTGATAAGAATCGTGATCAATCTTCCCTTTACGGGTGGGGAAGCACAGGATGCGGCACTGATCAAAAACGGCGCGGTTCTCGCGATCGAGGACATCAACGCCAAAGGTGGTGTCGCCGGATATCGGCTGGAACCCGATCTTATGGATGACGGCACCTCGACAGCCGGCGGCTATGATCCGGCCCAGGCAGCCACCAACGCGCGACGGATGATCTCCGATCCCGCAGTACTTGTGGCAGTGGGGCCAATGAACAGCGGCTCCGGCAAAGCAATGTCACCCATTCTCAGCGAAGGCTCGCTGGCAACCATCACGCCCTCCTCCACAAACCCCGATATCACCGATCCGAAATTCGCCCAGCAGTACCGGCCCGCCGGCAAGGCCATCTACTTCCGCACTGTCACCACCGACGCGTACCAGGGCCCCAACATGGCCAACTACTACTACGACGTGCTGAAACTGCGGGATGTTTATGTCCTCGACGATAGCGGAGCATATGGTGTCGGTCTCGCTGACGCATTCGAAGCTCAGGCCCGCAAACGCGGATTGAAAGTGCTCGGCCGCGACCGTGTCGATCCCAAGGCTGCCGATTATTCCAGTGTGATGACAAAGATTAAGGGGCTGAACGCATCATCGCTCTATTTCGGCGGCAATCCCCAGGCGGGCGTCAAGGTGGTGAAGCAGTCCTACGAAGCCGTGCCGAATATCGTGAAGGGCGGCGGCGACGGTATCTATGAGGCCGAAATTGTAACCGCTGGCGGCTTTCCCGCCGCCGAAGGCTGGTACGCCACAATCGCCGGCCCGCATCTGCTCGACGACGCGGCTGCGCAACCGTGGGTGCAGCGCTACGCAGCACGGTGGAACCTGCAACCGAACGACTACAGCATCACGTCATACGACGCGGTGCTGGTCATCGCGGATGCCATCGCCCGTGTAGCCGCATCAGGCGGGCCAACGACGCGAGCCGCCCTGCGTGACGCCATCGAGGCCACGCATATTCAAACCATGCAGGGCCCGATCAGCTTCGACGCGAACGGCGATCTTACGTCCAAGGTCGTCAGCGTGTTCCAGATCCAGCGCGACCCGGATCACCCGCTTAACGACATGATCCATCAGTTCAAATACAAGGGTCTCGCGCCGGCGGCGGTTTAGCCAGGGGTCACCCCGGACTTCTGGCGGACAAGAGCCCGGTGCATGAGCGATGACGCTGCCGCCTCCATCGGCGCCATCCCCAGGCGTACGACCAGGGCCTCGGCCCGATCATCTTCGCGGATTTCGCGGCAGACATGGCACGCCGCGTCGCTGCGTCCCGGCCGATGCGGGTGCTGGAAACGGCGGCGGGCATCGGTATCGTCACTCGCCAGATCCGCGATCTCCTGGCCCCACGCGCGCGCCCGACCGCTACCGATCTGAATCTGCCGACTAAGCTGCGCTGTCCCCCAAGCTCGGCTCCAGCCAGTGGTCCAGCTTCGCCAAAATCCCGCTCCAGGCGTAGCCATGCTCCATCGCCGCCCGCGCGGCATCCCCCACCCCGGGATGCTCCCCTGCCAGCACGGCACGTACAGCCGCGACCGTCTCCTCCACCCCATCCGCCACCAGCAGATCGCGGCCCGCCACGGCCCGGATCCCCTCGAACGCCTGCGGCGAGGCGACCACCGGCCTGCCTAGCGCCATCGCCTCCAGCACCTTATTCTGCACCCCTCGCGCCATGCGCAGCGGGCTGACCGAGACATCCGCATGGGCCACATAGGGCCGCACGTCCGGCACCCGCCCGGTCACGTTCACCCCAGGCCGCTTCTTCAGGGCCAGCACGTCCGGGCCAGGCCGATTTCCCACCACGTGGAATTGTGCGTCCGGCCGGTCCTGCCGCAGCAAAGGCAGAACCTCCCGCGCGAACCAGATGGCCGCATCCGCATTCGGCCAGTAATCCATGTTGCCGGTGAAAACCAGATGCGGACCGGCGCCGGTATAGGGCGAAACCAACTCTGCGGCTGGCGAGAACGCCTCCAGATCGACACCCATTTCGATCCAGGTCAGCTTCCCCGCACACTCGGGCGCCAGTTCCCCGAACCGCCTGGTCTCCTGCTCTGTCACGAAAAAAGTTGCATCGCATCCGGCGGCCGCCTCGCGCTCATATGCCAGCAGCGTCCGCGCCTCCCGCGTCCACACGGCGCGCATTGGCCAGCGCGAGTTCTGCGCATATAATGCCCACTTTTCCGAGTCGATGTCCTGCATATCCAAAATCTTGCCAGATCGTTCCAGATGCAACGCATACGGCGCCATCGCCGCCGAATAGATATACACGATGTCCATATGCGTTCGCGCCAGCGCCTGGCTCACCCAACGCTGCAAGCCTGGATGGAAATAGTAATCCAGCATCAGCGGCCGCCCAGGGCGCATGCGGGCCAGCGATTTCAGTTTTTGCCAGCGCTGGTCAATGCCGAACGCTGCTACGTCTGCACAGATCGTCTTCAGGTAGTCTACGTGCAGCCAGTCCGCCGGATCATCGATCAGGCAGCCCAGATGCACGCGATACGTCTTCGCAAAATGCTTGATCAGGTTGTGGCCCCTGATCTTCTCGCCCTTTGTCAGCGGATAGGGAATGCGATGGCTGATGAACAGCAGATTGCGCAAAGGCGCACCATCAAGGCTCTGCGACGCCCCGGGCTTGTCCCGGGGGGTGATCCCGCCGTCCATCCTGCGATCGGTTAGCTCAATGCCTGGCCGGCAGCGCCCAGGACTCGCTTCCGCGCTCGGTCAGCTTCACCGGATAAGCCTGCCCGCCCGCCTCGTTCAGCGCCGTAATCAGCCGGTAGCGCCGTTCCGTCGGGACTACGAACATCATGAACCCGCCGCCGCCGGCGCCGGACACTTTCGCCGCAAGCGCGCCATTGCTTCGCGCAAGCTCCTCCAGTTCTTCGATGTGCGCGTTGGAAATCGAGCTCGCCGTGCGCTTCTTCGCCAGCCACGACCGCTCCAGGATGGACGCGAACAGTCCGATATCGCCCAGGAGGACCGCTCGCTTCATCTCGCTTGCGTCCTGCTTCAACTGGTGCATGGCTTCCAGCGCCTCGGCGCTGCCGGAAAACAGCCGCTCCGACTGCTGGCGGATAATGGTGTCGGACGTGCGCGACTGGCCGGAAAAACATACCACCAGGGAAGACTCCAGCTCGTTCACCACCGCCTGGTGGAAGCGCAGCGGGTTCACGATGACCCGTCCGCCGGACAGGAACTCGATGAAGTTGATTCCACCGAACGCGGCGGAGAACTGGTCCTGCTGCCCGCCGGCCAGGCCCAGATCCACTCGTTCGATCTGAAATGCCAGATGCGCCACCTCGTATCGGCCCAGTGGTATATCCAGATACGCGCAATAAGCCTCAATCAATGCAACCACAAGGGCAGAGGAAGACCCCAGCCCCGAACCCATGGGTGCATCCACGACTGTCGTAACAGTCAGTGATAAAGGCTGCCCACCATTGTAATCCCGCACCATCCGCTCATAGACGCCACGGTGCAGCAACAGCTTGGAATCCGGCACTTGCGGCGCCGCTTTATAGATCTCCTCTTTGCCGACATCGCACGCGTCAAACGCCAGCAGTCCATCACCACGCGGCTGGATCGAGGCGAACGCATAACGATCGATCGTCGCGTTCAGCACGGCGCCGCCGAATGCATCCGCATATCCCGGCAGGTCGGTGCCACCTCCCGCCAGGCCCAGCCGCAGCGGCGCACGTGCGCGCACAACCTGTCCGGTGGGTCCGCCGCCTGTCCCCCCGCTACGCACACCCGGGCGCAGCAGCGGTGAGGCCGAAATCTGGTTCATCCGCGTAAACCTCCAGGACGCGTCCGTAAGCAAGGCGCAACTATAGCGTCTCCGTCGCACGAACAACAGAAAATCCGTAGCACACCCGCGCACTCCGGCCCAGCTTCACCCCTTGGCAACGCAACCGCTGGTAAGGCAAAACAGAGCCATGACAAGCAATGATCAGCATTACATTTCTCAATATATGGCGCGCTCCGCCGCGACGATGAACCAGTTCGCCGCCGACCAGGAGGCGCAGGCGACACTTGCCCGAATGGCAGAGGAAACCTGCCAGGCCATGCGTGCCGGACACAAACTTATGATCGCCGGCAATGGCGGCAGCGCCGGTGACTCGCAGCACATCGCCGGCGAATTCATCTCACGCCTGATGTTCGACCATCCGCCGCTGCCCGCCATCGCACTCACGGTCGATACCTCCGCACTCACCGCCACCGCCAACGATTACGGTTACGAACACGTGTTCGAGCGTCAGGTGCTTGGGCTGGCACGGCGCGGAGATGTCTTTCTCGGCATCTCCACCTCCGGCCGCTCCCCTAACGTGATCCGCGCCTTCACGGCGGCAAAGCAGGCCGGCGCGCTATGCTTCGGCTTCTGCGGGCGCGAGCCGCGCGCCATGGCCGAATGCACCGATATGCTGTTCCGCGCGCACTCCGACGAGACACCCATCATTCAGCAGATCCACATCACCGCCGCACATGTCTTTTGCGCGCTGGTGGAGCGCGGGATGTTTCCGGATCTGGTGCGCGTTTAAACCCGATGCCCCAGGCCACCGTTCGCCAATGCGCTATTCTCGCGGGCGGACTTGGCACGCGCCTGGGAGCCATCACCGCGGCCACGCCTAAGCCTGTTCTCGACGTTGGCGGCCACCCATTTCTGTTCTGGCTGATGCGCGAAATGCTGCGATTTGGCGCGGAGGACTTCCTTATTCTCACCGGCCATCTGTCGCAGGCCGTCGAAAGCGCAATTCGCGATGCTGCCGCTGCCCTGCCGCACCCGGTTAAGCTTAGCTTCTCGGCCGAGCCCTCGCCCGCAGGAACCGGTGGTGCCCTCCATCACGCCGCGCCGCTGCTCGACGACCGCTTCCTTCTCTGCAATGGCGACAGCATTTTCGATTGCAACCTTGCCGCCCTGCTCTCGGGTGCCGCGTCGGACAAGCCCGGGCATATAGGTCGGATGCTGCTGCGCCGGATAGACGACGCATCCCGCTACGGGGTCGTTTCACTCGAGCGTGGCGACGTGACCGCCTTCCGCGAACGTCCACCGCCCGGCACGCCGGGCATCATCAACACCGGGATCTATTTGTTCAGCCGGGCGATCCTGGAGCATATTTCGCCGGTCTGCTCGCTGGAGCAGCAGGTCCTCCCCGGTCTTGCCGCCGCGGGCCTGCTCGCGGGCACGCTCGCGGACGGCTGGTTCATCGATATCGGCATCCCGGAGGATCTCGCCCGCGCACGGCGCGAACTGCGCGCCAGACTGACGCGTCCCGCGCTGTTTCTCGACCGCGACGGCGTGATCAACATCGATCACGGCCATGTCGGCACCCTTGACCGCTGGGAGTGGATCGATGGCGCCCTTGAAGCGATCCGCCTCGCAACCCGGTCCGGCCGGCACGTATTCATTGTGACCAACCAGTCAGGGGTGGCGCGTGGCCTTTACGACGAGGCGGCGGTCCGAGGGCTGATGGCCTGGGTGGCGGAGCAGGCGCGGCAGGTCGGAGGGACGGTCGATGATTTCCGCTTCTGCCCGCACCATCCCGAAACCGGTGCTGCCCCTTACCGCGTGGTCTGCGACTGCCGCAAACCCGCACCGGGGATGCTTCGCGACCTGATCCGGGCCTGGAATGTCGATCCTTCCCGATGCCTGATGATCGGTGACAAGAACACCGATATCGACGCCGCCAGGGGCGCCGGTATTCCCGCCCGTCTGTTTCCAGGCGGCCGCCTGGACAGCTTCCTGCAGCCGCTGCTTTGATGAAAAAAGCGGGGCGGCGCACCGAGTGCACCGCCCCGCAAGGTGGCCGCGTCGTGCGCGACATCGGGGAGGAAACAGGCGCTAGCGATGCCGGCGCCAGATGCATACTTTCGCAGGGATAGGTAAACAATTCGTGAATACAGCGCGAAAAATTTTCCAATCCCGCACCGGCCCGCTCGCCGGCCTCAAGGTGTTGGAAATCGGCCACTATGTCGCTGCGCCCTTCTGCACGCGCATTCTCGCCGATCTCGGCGCCGAGGTGATCAAGATCGAACCCCCCGGCGGAGACCCGGTGCGCGGCTGGGGTGCCACAGTGAATGGCAATTCCGTCTGGTTCAGCATACATGGCCGCAACAAGCTGTCGGTCACCCTGGATCTGAAACGGGAGCGGGAGACCGCGCTCAAACTCGCCGCCCGTGCCGACGTCCTGGTGGAGAACCTGCGCGCCGGACAGCTCGAAAAGCTCCGCCTCGGGCCCGAAATCCTGCACGAGGTCAATCCACGTCTGGTGATCGCCCGCATCTCCGGCTATGGCCAGGACGGCCCCTATCGCGATAAGCCGGCCTTTGGCGCCATTGGCGAGGCAATGGGCGGTTTGCGGCACCTGACCGGCTATCCGCCCGGCACGACCGATCTACCCCCGTCACGTTGCGGCATCTCGATCAGCGACGACCTCGCCGGTCTCTATGCCGCCATCGGCCTTCTCGCCGCGGCGTGGCAGCGCGACGGCGCGGGAACGGGAAAAGGGCGTATCATTGACGTGAACCTGGTCGATAGTGTCGCCAGTCTGATGGAAGGGATGCTGCCGGAATTCGCGATGGATGGCCGCGTGCGCCAGCCTGTCGGTGCCGCCATCCCGACAGCCTCTCCCACCAACACCTATCCCTGCGCCGACGGTCGATTCCTGTGCATCGCCGGCAATTCCGACCTTATCTATGGCCGCCTGATGACGGTTATCGGCCGGCCGGAGCTCGCCGCCAACCCGCGTTACGCCACCAACGCCGATCGCTGCACCCACCGGCAGGAGCTGGATGACGCAATTGCCGCATGGACCCGCACCCTCCCCGCCAAACAAGCGCAGGACCTTCTCGAGTCCGCCGATGTTCCGTGCTCCCGCCTGTATGACATCGCAGATATCGCCGATGATCCGCATCTGCGGGCGCGGGGATCAGTGCAGGACATCAATGACCCGCTGATCGGCCGCACTCTCCACCCCGGACCCGCCATCCGTTTCAACGGTGATCCGCCCGAGGCCGTCGTCGCGTGGACAGGCTCCGCCCCCGGTGCACACACCGACTACGTGCTGCACGAGCTGCTCGGGCTGCCAACGAATGATCAGTCTTCCAGCGCGTGATCGCGCCCGGTGGGCGGCGCGAATCCTCTCGACCCCAAGGACAGTCCCTGGGGGTGCAGAGGCCAGGCGAGCGACTGTGTGGAGCTGTCAAGCGGAAACAGTGAGTTCGTTGCGTACGGCGCGGCCTTGGGCATGGAGGCGGACGAGCGGTTTGTGGGCGAGCGCGACGTGCACGACCTTCGGGAGTTTGCCCACATTCAACAACCGGCGGAAGAATTTGAACTCGGCACCGTATCGACGGACCAGGTCAGCAATCACGAACAGAAGGGTCGGCCTCCCCGCCCGTCAGTGCGGAGGTCCAGCCGGCAAGTCCCCCCTTTGCCCGTTGGCGCAGCCTCCGCATCAGTTTGTCCGGGGCGTTCTTGCTGAACAGGTTGACAGGCATAGGTTCTGAATTTGCCCTGGTTCGGAACCCTGATAGCCTGCCGTCGCGCCCCCCTTGCATCTTGGCCGGACCCCCCGGAACCTGGAGCCGATCTACCCGCATGCCGACCCACCGTCTCTCCCCCACGCCCCAAACGGTCCGCTGGGGCAGTTTCGACGCGGCACATCCTGCCGTTCTGACCGTTGCGCCGGGCGATACCGTCACGCTGGAATGCCTATCGGCTGGCGGCATGGAGGTGATGCCGGCGGCGGATTCCGGCTTCAGGGTGCACCCGGCCCTCAAGGCGCTGGTCGCGGCGAAAGTCCCGCGTCTGGGCGGGCACGTCCTCACCGGTCCGGTCGCGGTCGAGGGTGCGGAACCGGGCGACATGCTGGCGATCCATATCGACCGGATCGAGTTTGGCGCGGACTGGGGGTTCTGCGGCTTCCGCCCTTTGGCCGGCACCCTGCCGGAGGACTTTCCCGAACGCCATCTGAGCCACATCCCAATTGACCGCAGCCGGAGGACCTGCCGCCTGCCCTGGGGTACCGACCTGCCGCTGGCGCCGTTCTTCGGGGTGATGGGACTGGCCCCGCCGCCTGAATGGGGCACCATCTCTACGCGCGAGCCACGCGCCCATGGCGGCAACTTGGACAACAAAGAACTCACCGAGGGCGCGACACTCTATCTGCCGGTGTTCGTTGCGGGCGCAAATTTCAGCGCCGGCGACGGTCACGGCGTGCAGGGCGATGGCGAGGTCTGCATCAATGCGCTCGAGACCTGCCTGACGGGTACCTTTACGTTGAACCTTCAGAAGGGCGGCGGGGCGCGGGATCCGCTGCTGCTTTACCCGCGCGCCGAGACCGCTTCCCATTGGATCACGATGGGCATGCACGAGGATCTGGACCTGGCGATGAAAACGGCCTTGCGGGAGATGATCGCCTTCATCACCGGCCGCACCAATCTTTCCCGCGCCGACGCCTACCAGTTCTGCTCACTGGCGGTCGATTTCCACGTCACGCAGACGGTGAACGGGGAGAAAGGCGTGCACGGCCTGCTCCGCAAGGGCCTGCTGTTCTGAATTAGAGTATCCGTCTTAGTCAAGCGAGGTTAGGCGACCGATCCGGCCGGTGGATTTGTGGACAACCCAAGCACGTTGCCCACAACCCCACCCGCCCCACATCAACCAAAGCACAGATATCGATTTCACCCGCGCAGACGGCCATCGCACGCCTCACGCAACCGCCATCCAGGCCCGCCCCTCGCGCAGCAAGGCGTTCGCCAGAATGACGAGCTTGCGCATGATGGCGATGATCGCAACCTTGGGCGGTTTGCCGCCGGCGATGAGGGCCTGGTATTTCCGCTTCATGTCCGCGTTGAAGCGGGTGGCGACCAGGGCCGGCATATAGAGCGCCTGGCGCAGCGGAGCGCGGCCGCCGCGGATGAAGCGCTTGCCGCTGTGCTGGCCTGAGTCGCGGGCGACCGGCGCCAGACCGGCCAGGCTGGCGGCGCAGTTGTTTTCCAGGCTGCCGGGTTCCGGCATTTCGATAAGCATGGTCAGCGCCGTCAACTCGCCAATCCCGGGGATGCTGACGAGGATGGCGAGGCGGGCTTTCAGTGCGGCATCGGCTTTGCACAGCTGGCGCAAGCGAGCATCGATCGCGGCAATCTGGCGCGCGATCTGGCGCAGCCGTTGGGCAGCCAGGCGCTTGAGCAAGGACGAACGCAGCACCTGATCGCGGTTCAATGCCGCCACCTGATCCTTCACCAGGGCGCGTCGCGCGACCAGCAGTTCCTTCATGGTGGCGATCGTTTCACTGACCATCGGACGGTCCGGCAACTGGCAGAGCGCGCCGAAGCGGGCGAGCATGGCGGCATCGACGCGATCGGTTTTGGCACGCCGGCCGATGGCCTCGGGTGCCTGCAGCGGGCTTAGCTTCACCAGCTTCAGACCGGCTTGGCTGAGACGCCGCTCGAAGGCGTGATGATAGGCCCCGGTCGGTTCAAACACGACACGGTCCACGCTGGCTTTTTTGAGCCACGCCGACAAGGCCGCGAGGCCGCCTGGGTGGTTGGCGAACTGACGTGCCAGGCCACTGGGATGGAGAGAGACGTCGAGCGAGGCTTTGGAGATGTCAACGCCAGCGGTTTGCGCTAAAGTGGCGGTCAGCTTTTCCCTGTCCTTTGCTTGTCATCCGGGCCGTGAGCCCGGGTATCCGTTCAGGCCGCAAGGAAAAGAGAGGGGTGGTCAAACTCTAACGCGGCCCATCACGGCCGGCAGTTTCACGACCCACCCCCTCCCGTCGCCGGCGAGCTGCGAACTCGCCGGCGACACCCCATTCTCACCGAAACGGCGGGGGAAGTCATAAGACAAGCAGTTTCAGACTGACTGTATCAGCCTGAAACGCTCTGATTTCCTTGTTTTAGAGCAGATTCACGTGCTCCTGGAAACGCAAGGCGTTTCCATTCAAGCGCGATCCGCTCTAGCGCGTGATGACTGGAGTCGGGATCGCCGGAGGTCCCGCTTTAAGACTCAGTGTCCCATCATCGGCTGTAGGATATCGGTGATCCCGGTGATCATGATCTGCACACCGATGCACAGAAGCAGGAAGGCGGCGAGGCGACTGAGGCTGCGCTCGCCGGTTGGACCCAGGAAACGGGCCAGCCGTTCGGCCGAGCTGTAGAAGACCAGGATCACTATCCCCATGGCCACAGCCGCGGCCGAGGCCCCGGCAAAAAACAGCAATTCCTTCGAGATGGTCTCGGGGCGTGCCGCGCCGAGCGCCACCGCGACCGAGATCGTGCCCGGCCCGGTGGTGATCGGCAGGGTCAGGGGGAAAAAGGCGATGTCGTTCCCCTCGGCCGCGGCGGCGTGGTCGCGCTTGCGCTTCTCCCAGTCTTCGGGCGACTTCAGAAGCTCCCATGCGAACAGGGCGACGACGATTCCGCCGGCAATCCGCAACGCGTTGAGCGAGATGCCGAAGAACGCCAGCACGTATGATCCCGTCCACAGCGCCAGCAGCATGACGATAAGACTATACAGACTGACACGTCGGGCCAGGTGCAGCCGTTCGGGATGAGTGAAGGGCAGCGTGGCTTCATGGAAGATCAGCGTGCCCGCGACCGGATTGATGATGGAGAACAGGGCCGAGAATGCGAGCAGAAAGGCGTTGACTGCCTCGCCGAAGAACATCTGTGGTGGTTCTCTCCTTGGGCGCGTAACCGTACCGCACGCAATCGCGAATTGCACAAGCGGTCGGTTCGATGCAGCACTGTCAGGCAACCAGCGGGAGCGTTCCATGAGCCAGGCCACCGGCAGCCAGCCGTTTCTGACCGATGTGAAGACACTGCGCGAGCGCGCGCGACAGCATATCGACAAGGGCGCGCTAACCGAAACCTACGGCGGCGACGTCAAGCAGACGATTGAGATTCTGCAAACTGTGCTGGCAACCGAGATCGTCTGCGTGCTGCGCTATACCATGCATGCCGTCAGCGCGACCGGCATTGCCAGCGACAGCGTGAAGGAGGAATTCGCCCAGCACGCCAAGGAGGAACAGCGGCACATGATGGAGGTCGCAGAGCGCATCAACCAGCTCGGCGGCAAGCCCAACATGAACCCGGAAGGGCTGGCGACGCGGTCAGCTTCGCAATATGCCGAGGGCGAGAACCTCGTCGGCATGATCCGTGAGAATCTGATCGCGGAGCGCATCGCGGTAGATCACTACCGGGAGCTGATCCGGTTTTTCGGCGACAAGGATCCCGCAACGCGGGTGATGCTGGAAGGTATTCTGCGCAACGAGGAAGAACATGCGAACGACATGCATGATCTGCTGGTTGCACATCAGGGCAGGCCGATGCTCGATAAGTAATACCTGTCCCCATGAGACGCTGCGTCCGGGTTCTTCCGCCAGTCCTGCCTGAGGTCGCGTTGAAGCCATTCTCGCAACCATCCTCGATGCGCGTGATCTGCCGCTGCAGGATGCTTTGGACCTTGTCCGTCCGGCCCAGCACGCTGCGCAACTCGTCGCCGCCTTCAACCCCCTTCGCGGCGGCTTCGAATGTATAGGCAAGCTCTTCCGCGTCGTTCGCGCGCGCCAAAGCGCATGCGAGATACGAGCCCACGACGCAGACCTGGCGAATTGCCCGGGACGTTCCAAACAAGGCGAGGACATCGAGCGCCCGCGAACCCGCCGCAATCGGCTTGAACCCCCCCGCTGCGCTCTCGCGAGACAGCACACGCGTCCGCCGGTTGAAGCGCCAGCTTTCAAACGCCAGGATTTCGCTTCATCGGCAGCCTGTCATCCCGCAATGATTCTGAAAATCCATCCTGACGGGAAGCCCCAGCCCACGGCTAACACCAACGGCCGTAGGTTTTGATCCCTCCCCTTTCCCCCTCCCGCAACGGGCCCCCAACGGGAGGGGGTTTCTACCCAGGTTGTAGCCTCAGCCTTCCAGGACGAACGTCACTTCCAACGTCACCCGGTACTCGGAGATTTTACCGTCCCGGACCGCCGCCTTTTGCTCCACGACATGTAGCCCGGTGATGCCGCGAAGCGTCTTGCTCGCCCGCATCAGCCCCTCCCGCACCGCATGATCGAAGCTCTCCAGAGACGACGCGGTTATCTTGGAAACGCTGGCAACAGCCATTTTGGCCTCCCTTGGTGTCGGCAACCCGGGGGGCAGCCCACGGGCTGGCAGCTTCAGCATAACCCACTACCGGCTTTTGTCATCTACAACCGGAGGTGCTAATACGCCCTGTCGGCTATGAAGGGAGGTTGCCGATGCATAACTACGAATTGCGGCTGAATGGCCGGCCTTGCGGCGATTACCTGACGCTCGAGGAAGCACTGTTGCGCGTCAAAGCCGCGGTGATCGCCGATCCTGATCTGGACCCGGAAATAATTGATCGGCGAACCGGACGGGCCAGCATGCTTTGTGCCTCAAAACGGTGGCGTGACGAAATAACCGAACGCATGGGGTATTAACTTACAAACTTACTTGTCGCGGCCGGCGCGCCTGGATCGACCAGAAGGCCGCCGGCCATCTCGGTGTCGATCTCTACGCCCGCTGCCAGCGGATCGCGGGGCAGTACCGCGATGGGTCAGCACGAGCCCGGCCGCGGCCAGCCGGCACGGATCGTCCAGACGGCCCGCTTCCCAGCCCATTGCGGCAGCCGACGTAACGTTATACAGCGCCGAGGCCGCCTGGCGAGCCAGCGCCTCGCCCCCCTCACGCCGGGCGGCCTGCGCCAGTTCCATCGCACGGGTCAGCGCCATACCCGCATGTTCCAGGTGCGGTGCGGTTTCAAGCAACCCCGAGACATGCTGCCCTAAGGCGGTCAGCGCGTCCTCCCGCCGGGCCGCCCGTATCACGTCCAGCGCGACGATGTTGCTGGCGCCCTCCCAGATCGAGCCGAGATGCGCGTCCCGCAGTATGCGCGGATCGGCCCATTCTTCGATGTAGCCACACCCGCCCCGCACCTCCATCGCATCGCCTGCCACCACCCGGGCGTCGCGGCACGCGCGGAACTTGATAAGCGGGGTCAGGATCCGCAGGAGCCGGTACGCCTCGCCGTCACCCGCATCGGCCCGGCGCAGCGCCTCCGCCGTATGAAACATCATGCTGCGCGCCTGCTCCGTGCGGACCGCCATTTTCATCAACTGCCGCTGCATCAGCGGCAGTTCGATCAGGCGCTGGCCGAACGCCTCCCGGCGATGTGCAATGAACAGCGCCTCGGTCAGGGCGCGCCGCATCAGCCCCGCGGCCCGGACGCCGTTTGAAAGCCGGGAGTTGTTCACCATGTCGGCCATCTGACGGAAGCCCGCGTTGATGTCGCCCACCAGCCAGGCGGAAGCCCCTTCCAGGCGGATTTCCCCGCTCGCCATCGACCGCGTGCCGAGCTTGTCCTTCAGCCGCACGATCCGGTAGGCGTTCGGCCGTCCGTCCGGCAGCACACGCGGCAGCAGGAACAGGCTGACGCCCTTGATGCCCGGCGGCGCTCCATCCGGCCGGGCCAGCACCATCGCCAGGTCGGCATCGGCGTTGGAGCAGAACCATTTGTCGCCGGTCAGGCGCCAGGTGCCCTCGGCATCCGGCGCTGCCCGGACGGAAGTCGCGCCCACATCCGAGCCGGCCCCCTGCTCCGTCATGAACATCGCGCCCTGAGACAGCGCGTCCGTGTCCTGACTGGTCAGGGCAGGAAGATAACGCGCCACCAGGTCCGGATCGCCGAACTTCCGCAAAGTTCGTGTCAGACTGTCGGTCATGCTGACCGGGCACATCAGGCCGAACTCGGCCTGCACAAAAAGATAGGTCAGCAGGTATTTGGCGACCGGCGGCATCGGCTCCGGCCAGCCCAGGACGCCGCCTCGATGCGACAAAGCCGCCATGCCATACTCGACGAAGGCCAGCCGCTCCATCTCGCGATAGGCGGGGTGCTTCTCGATCCGGTCCTCATCCTGTCCGGTGCGGGTGCGGTTGCGCAGCACCGGCGGATTGCGGTCGGCCACCCACGCCAGCTCGTCGAGATGACCGCCGGCAAGTAAGCCCAGCCGGTCGAGATGCGGCACGAGATGGCGGTCCAGCGCGGCCGGCAGATAGAGCGACGCCAGGCGGGCCAGCATAGGATCGGCGCGGTAGAGATTGAGTCCGCGGCTGTCGGGGATCATGGCGGATGCCTCCTGACGCCTGCTTTTTGCGTCGCTGCATGCGCCGATGTCCAGGCGCCGTCAGCGGAGCTTCGCTCCTACGGTGCGTAGCGCAACAGCCGTCAGAATCGGAAATTCGCCGCGATAATGGGGCCGCCCAACGCCAGGTGCGATACCGCCTTGCTGCTGTTATCGAAGGCGATGTACCGATAGCCGACAGACATCCCGAACCGTTTGGTCTGGTAGCCTATTCCGCTGAAGATTTGCCAGGTCAGATTCGAACCGCCCGTCCCCATGTCGAAATAGAACGGCACGAAGAACCTGCCTCCGGACAGAAACGTGCTCTCTGCGAAATAGACACGGCCACGCACGCCTCCGATGCCGTCCCACACCTCCCGGCTGGATGACAGGCCACCGAAGCAATTCAGCGCGACGGCGCCGTCGGGCGCGATGAAATCCGCCGACAGGCCGAAATTCGTCCGACTGCTGATCGCCAGCATCCGGAAGCCGGCGATGACATCGACATTGCCCCAGCCGCCATACGCGAGGGTATAGCCGCCGGCGAGGGTCCATGCCGTGGACTGGGTTCTGGTGCTCACGCTGGTGGTGAGAAAGCCGGACACCGGAATGCTGGCGCCGGCGAAGTCCACCGAGTTTATCTTGCTCGAGGTCGTGCTGTTGTTGGAATAAAAAATGTCGGTCAGGACAGAGAAGCGGCTGTATCGCACCTCGCCGGCTCCCATGAATCCGATATTGATGGTGGGGATGTACTGGCCGGGGCCGACCGACACGGACGTTGTTGCTATACCGCCCCCCGGCACCGGGTGCTTCGCCGTGACGTCGATCGACGGCAGCCAGATATAGGGCACGAGTTGGTAACTCCAGCCCGGGGTGACATCCGCACCGACGACCTGCGCCTGCGCCCGGTTCGGGACGAAACCGGCTATCAATGCAAGGAGCGCGGCGGCCACACAGATCCGGTAACGCATCTCTCTCTCCGTCCGCCTGCTGATACGGTGGGCAACCGAGACGATGAGCTTCCAGCATTGCCTGGCCTTGGTAAAGCCGCTTCGGCGGTGTCCCGCCTCCAAGCCGGTGAGTTGGTCACGTCCCGTGCCGTGATGTAGAAATGGCGGGCAAGTCGCCCGCCAAACCGCTGGCCGAGCGCGGCCCGCGCGGGCGCCCACGGGTAGCGCGAGACAGCCGAGGTAGATCATGCTCACGTGCACGTCAGCCGATCCGGACCACGTTGCCGGCCAGACCGGCTGTCTTTGCCATCGACCCGAACTCCTGTCGCTGACGCGGCGCATGGGCGCCGACCTGTCCCGGCGCGGCTTCATCGCCGGCGTGGCAGCCTCGGTCGGCGCACTCGGCCTGGCCAGGCAGGCCGATGCACAGCGGGCGCCGGCCCAGCCGCCCCGGCCAGTCGTGTTCACCAACCTCCGGCTGTTCGACGGCAGATCCGCCTCGCTGCGCGATGGGCAGCGTGTGCTGGTGGAGGGCAACCGCATCAAGTCCGTGGCGGCGGGCAATCCTTCGCCGCCGGACGAGGCGCGAGTGATTGATTGCGGCGGCCGCGTGCTGATGCCCGGGCTGATTGACATGCACTGGCACTCGCTGTTCGCCGCAGTGCCGTTGCCGGTCCTCCTGAACGGCGATTTTGGCTATGTCTACGTGGCCGCGGTCGCCGAGGCCGAGCGCACGCTGATGCGTGGCTTCACAACGATCCGGGACCTTGGCGGCCCGGCCTTCGCGCTGCAGCAGGCCATCGACCAGCGCGTCGTGCCCGGACCGCGCATCTATCCGTCCGGTGCGATGATTACAGCCACGGGCGGCCACGGAGACCTGCGCCCGCTCTACGAGATACCGAGCACTGGCGCACTGAGCCATATGGAGCAGACGGGCGGGAGCGCCGTTGTCGACGGCCCTGATCAGGTTCTGCTGCGCGTGCGCGAGCAGCTCCTACAGGGCGCATCGCAGATCAAGCTGGTGGGCAGCGGGGGTGTGTCCTCCCCGCGCAGTCCGCTGGATGCAATGACGCTGACCGAGCCAGAACTGCGCGCAGGGGTGCAGGCCGCGCAGGACTGGAACACCTATGTTGCGGTCCATGCCTATACGCCCCCCGCCATCCAGCGGGCCATCGCGGCGGGCGCTGCTTGCGTCGAGCATGGGCACCTGATGGACGAAACAACCGCCAGGATCATGGCGGAGAAGGACATATGGCTGAGCACCCAGCCATTCCTGGATGCCAATGACTCGATTCCGCTGACTGGCGAAAGCCAAGCCAAGATGTTGGAGGTGTTCGCCGGCACCGACAGGGTCTACACGCTGGCGAAGGAATACAAAATCAGGACGGCGTTCGGCTCCGATCTGCTGTTTTCTGGCACGCTGACGGCACGCCAGGGCGTGATGCTGACGCATTTGACCCGCTGGTACACGCCGGCCGAGATCCTCATCATGGCGACCAGCACAAATGCCGATCTGCTGGCCTTGTCCGGTCCGCGCAATCCCTATGCGGGAAAGTTGGGCGTCGTCGAGGATGACGCCCTGGCCGACCTGCTGCTGATCGATGGCAACCCGCTCGAAAATGTTGGTCTGATCGCGGACCCAGGCGGGAATATCCTGCTGATCATGAAGGACGGCGCTATCCACAAGGATACCCGTCCCGCATGAGCACTGTTCCTCTCAGCTCCCCATGAAATCAGGCCATGTGGACAAACCTGATCCAGCGAATAGCGCGGAGCAGAACAAAACCAAGAAGGCTGGTCGCTGTCTTCTCGTAGCGCGTGGCGACCCGACGCTGATCTTTGAGGTGGCCGATGAATCACTCGATGCGAGAACCAGGATCGCGACCGCGCGCCTCGCCTTGGCCGTGGTGCGCCAGCGAGCGCATATCTGAGGCTGAGCCAATGGATACAGCGGAAGCACCGGCTGCCCCTGTACCCATCACGTCACCCATCACGTCCGCGGACACCACCAAGCCCCTGTCCGGAATGTGAGCAGGGGGACCTCCCGAAGGTGTTTTCCACGAGGGATCGGGTTCCGTGATACACCGCCCCCATGGGGAAGGCGTGCTCACTGTCTTACTCGGAAAATGCGAGCGGGCGTTGTGCCAGCGTCGAAGGCGATATCCTTGCCTCCCCAGAGTTTATTGTAGAGCATCCGGCCTTCGGCGATGCTCTCGGGATACGGCAATGAGCAAGCCGACCGGCGCATCACGGCAACAGGTTGCGCTGCCGGCGCCGAGCGAGCTGCTCGGGCTGGGCACACGCCCCGCGGACCTGATTGCGCACTCGGCATGGAACGAGGCCCGTGAGCAAGTAACGGCCCTCGTCAATGCTGGCCCCACCCTCATTGCCTTGCTCGGACCGCCGGGGACCGGCAAGACCGCTCTGCTCCGCCACCTGGCAGCCACGTTGCGTGAACGCGGCCGAGCCGTCTGCCTGCTGTATTCCGGTGACAGCTCGGTTGATGTGGGACACGCCGAAATTGTGCTGGTTGACGAGGCGGACCGGATCAGCGACGCGCAGCTTGAAGAGTACCTGCAGCCGTAGCGGCGCTGCTGTCATTTTCGCCGCGCTGCCCGCCAGCCGGAAGCGCTTTGAAAGCTATCCCGGCGTGAGCGTCGTTCGCCTCCCTCGGCTGACCCCGGAAGAAGCATGCAAATTTGTGTCAGCGCGGCTGGTGCAACTGGGATTGCCGAGGGCATGTCTCACCGAGGCGGCATGGGCGCAACTCATCGCCCATTGTCGGGGAGTGCCACGCCTGCTCCTGGGCGTGCTCGGGCTCGCTCTTTTCGTTGCCAGTGAGGAACATGCGGCTTGTGTAACTGGTTCTCACGTCGAGGAGGCGGTTCAGGCTCGGGGTGGCAGCCCCGAAGCGGTTGCAGCCAAACCGACCCAGGACGAACTTGATTTCTCCGAGGAACGCCTGCCGGCAGTTGTTCCCGGAGCGAAAGGCACGTCCACGGATACCGGACTGGACCTGGTCGGCCGGCCCCCACCTGCTGGCCGGATACCGCCAAGGGTCGTCGCGGGCTTGTACCTGGCCATGGTCGTGGCAGCGTATGCTGTTCCAACGGCGGCATGGCTGACCTGGAGCATGCACCGGCATAGGGATAAGTTGGCGGCGTCCGATATCGAGGCGCCCGCGATGGTGGTAGCGCAAATGTCGCTGGCGACGCACGCCGGGACCGAGCAAGTGGCCGCGGTTGCAGGGACTACGGCTCGCGCCGGGGCACCGGCGGTCGAAACCGGGTCAGTGAGGCAAGGCACTGCGGGCGTGGAGAGTCCGGCTCAATCCGCTTCCCCGGCACCAGTGATCGTTGCGAGGGGACCGGACAATGCTGCACTGGAGAATACCGCGCCAGAAAGTGAAGCGCCCGCAACGGCGATAGTTGCAATGGCGAGCCCGCCTTCAGGTGAATTGCCACCAGCCACCCCGCCCACCCCGACGGGGCATGATGGTGTTCCACCATCGCCGCCGCTCGGCCCCGTATTGTCTGAAGGCCTACCGTCTGCTCCCGGTCGAAGCGCGACCTCGACAGACGCCTCGGGAACTGGCCAGCTGGGTGCGTCCGTGGGAATCGCAGACCGCAGCGATCTGGATGCAAAAATCGAGCATAGACCACCACGAGCCGCGGCGCCCGCTCCAGAAGGGCATCGGGTGCAAACGCAAACCAAGGAGCTGTCGGATCGATCGGGTCCGGCGAGCTGGCACGAGACAGGGGGTCACGTTCAGGCCGCACAGAACCCATATCATAAGGTCCCGATGGCCGGCCATCAGGCGCTCCCGCCCGGACCTCTCCCCAGGGCAATTTTCGTGCAGCGTCCGACAATCATTCATATGTCATTACCTGTACGGCAATTGTTGTCAGCACGCCAGGCGTTAGCGGAAAGCAACTCATCTGCGGCACGTGGACTGCTAGAAGCGGCTCAAACGACGATTGTGTTTGAGGCGGGAGCTGCGCCCGGGCGCAGTGGGATTGCTGTGGGGCAGATTACGAATGCACTCAGTCTGCTGAACTCGGGAAGTACGATGCGTGCGTTATATTATCTGGATCGGGCGATTCTCGCGCTTCAACCGACCTCCTGAGCCCCCGGGCACGGAGTCGGCAACAAGTTTCATCTGTTGACGACCTGCGCCCCGAAGCGGCCTGCCAGAAGTGTCCCAGAATCAGATCCTGGTGCTGGAGCGTGTTCAGGGTGAAATGCACGCATTTCTAGTCAAGCACGATCTGCTTTATGAGCGCCGTTCGCGCGTCATCGGCAGTTGCTCTCCTCGAAGTCTCGGATCGTATCAGGTGCGCAGGACTGCCTATTGAGCTGGGCCGGTTTCGGTGAACGGCCGAACGTCCAACACTAACCAACGCGGTCCCGGCTTGCGGCAGGCGATTCCGACCAGATGGTACCGTTTTGCCCCTACTGCGATCACCTCCTCGTAGGCCCGACACCACCCATCAATTGTGGAAAAGACCGTTTCGATGGGAGCGATGCTGCCGCGTACCTGGGCAGAAGTGCTCCAAGAGGTAGTCTGTCCGCCTAAATCATGTTCGAGCGCGTACTGCCAAGCTAGGAATCGCCGCGTTTGGGCTGTCTGAGTTAGTGCCGGAAGATCGCTGGGTGGGATCACATAGGAGACGGCACAGGCCGACAATGAAGCCAGGACAGCCAACAGGAAGGTATACTTCATAGCAGCAAGACTGTCTTGTATTACCAGAAACCCAGCATCCGCAAATCGTGGCGCCGCAGGGACTGATTACCACGGTGTCATGATTTGGGGGGGTGACGATCAGAGCACGCAATGGGGTGATGCCATGAATCCCGGTACTAAGCAGCGAGGCGCAGCTGAGCCGATGATGCGACCTGGCCTCCCACGGCGATCGATACTGGGCAGAGCCGTATCGATTTTCGCCCTTATGCTAGCCAGCAATTCCCTTCCGCTTTCCGCATACACCGCGTGGGCCAGAGGTGACGGAGGCGGCGGTAACGGCGGCGGCAACGGCGGCGGCAACGGCGGCGGCAACGGTGGCGGTAACGGCGGCGGCAATGGCGGCGGTAACGGTGGCGGCAACGGTGGCGGTAACGGCGGGGGCAACGGCGGCGGCAATGGCGGCGGCAATGGCGGCGGTAACGGCGGCGGCAATGGCGGCGGCAACGGCGGTGGTAACGGCGGCGGTAATGGTGGCGGTAATGGTGGCGGCAACGGCGGCGGCAACGGCGGTGGTAACGGCGGCGGCAATGGCGGTGGTAACGGCGGCAATGGCGGTGGTAACGGCGGCGGCAATGGTGGCGGTAACGGCGGCGGCAATGGCGGTGGTAACGGCGGCGGCAATGGCGGTGGTAACGGCGGCGGCAATGGTGGCGGTAACGGCGGCGGCAATGGCGGTGGTAACGGCGGCGGCAATGGTGGCGGTAACGGCGGCGGCAATGGCGGTGGTAACGGCGGCGGCAATGGTGGCGGTAACGGCGGCGGCAATGGCGGCGGCAATGGTGGCGGTAACGGCGGCGGCAATGGCGGTGGTAACGGCGGCGGCAATGGCGGTGGTAACGGCGGCGGTAATGGCGGCGGCAATGGCGGTGGTAACGGCGGCGGCAATGGCGGTGGTAACGGCGGCGGCAATGGCGGTGGTAACGGCGGCGGCAATGGTGGCGGTAACGGCGGCGGCAATGGCGGTGGTCAGGGTGGCGGCAGTGGCGGCGGCAATGGCGGTGGTCAGGGTGGCGGTAACGGGAGCGCTGGCAGCCAGGGCAGTCGTGGGGGCGCAAGCGTCAGCGGCCGCGACGCGGTATTCGGAGGGGGTGATGGCAGTGATGCTACCCTAAGGGGCGGGCCTCCCTCCGAAGCCGCCAGGCATTCGGCCCGGGCGCTGGTCGCAGACGATATGCATCGACTTGGCCTGACTGGCAGGTCTCTCAGTCCCGCCGAGGAAAGGTCCCTCCTTGCCCGCGGTTGGGCGCCACCCGGCTCGACCGTTGCGAAAGCAAAAGCTCGCCCAAACCCTCAGCTGACCATGCAGCCAACCTCCTCTTTCGCGGCACGAACGACTTCGGGACGGCCGTAGCACCGACCTCGCCATCGGCAAACCGTATGCGCAGCCGTGCGCCGCAAGCCTGGGTGGAGACGTCGCGGTCAGTAGATGGCCTGCCGGATCCCCACCAAGCGCCGTCTGCCTGGCATCACCATACCTGTGCGAGGTCGGAGCGGCGCTGATGGCAAAGAGCTGCGACTGCATCGTCATCGGCATCGGCGCATCTCTCCGCTCAGTTCGCCCGCATGCTCAATGCGCGATCGAGCGAGCGTCGGCCGCAGAGATGTCGACATGTCGCATCCTCATCGCCCTCTGGGGAAGTTTTTTGGCGTGCATGTCACATGCGCGGACCCCGCCTCGTCATGGGGTCGAACCAACGGACAGGAGAAGCCAATGATGGATCCCTTTGCTGCTGCACCCGCCCTTATGAAGAGCTGGATGGGCCTTTCGATGGCCGTTGCGGGAAGCCTTGAGCCCGGTTTGGTCCACCTCGTGGAGATCCGCGCCTCGCAAATCAACGGCTGCGCCAACTGCATCAACATGCACACCCTTGATGCCCGCGCGCAGGGCGAGACCGAGCAGCGCATCTACCTGCTGTCGGCCTGGCGCGAGGCTCCTTGCTATACCGATCGCGAACGCGCCGCGCTCGGCTGGACCGAGGCGTTGACGCGGCTTTCCGAAGGACACGCGCGCGAAAGCGCCTATGAGGCGCTCAAGGCTCACTTCACCGAGGAGGAGCAGGTGAAGCTCACGCTGATGATCAACATCATCAACGGCTGGAATCGCATCGCCGTCGGCTTCCGCCTGTGGGTCGATCCGGCGGCCGCCAAGGCCGCGGCCAAGGCGGCCGCCTGAGGATGCAGACGATGGCAAAGGACGCAGCGGCGAGTTTCGACCCGCTGCGTCCAAAGCTGATGCGCGTCGCCTATCGCATGATGGGCTCCGTGGCGGATGCCGAGGACATGGTGCAGGAGGCCTTCATCCGCTGGATGGGGGCCGAACGCGCCGAGGTGCGTGCGCCGGAGGCGTTCCTGCGCCGCACGGTCACACGGCTGTGCCTCGATCAGCTTAAATCCGCGCGACGCCAGCGCGAGACGTATGTGGGCCCTTGGCTTCCCGATCCGGTCGTCGACGACGAGGAGGTGGACGACGTCACCTTGCCGCTGATGCTCGCATTGGAGCGTCTTTCCCCGCTGGAACGCGCCGCTTTCCTGCTGCACGACGTCTTCGGATTGGGTTTCGAGGAGGTGGCGGGGACCATCAGGCGTGAACCCGCCGCCTGTCGCCAGCTCGCAGCCCGTGCGCGCAGCCATGTTCGAGAGGCGAGGCCCCGTTTCAAGGTGGAAAAGCAGCGCGGCCTGGAACTCGCCAACGCGTTCTTCACCGCATCACGCGACGGCGACATGACGGCGCTCGGCGCGATGCTGGCGGCCGATGTCAGCGTCCATGCGGATGGTGGGGGCAAGCGTCCTGCGGCGACGCAGCCGATCCTCGGCTTCGATGCCGTCATGAAGCTGCATGAGTATCTGGCCCCGCTGTTCCGGAAGAACCGGTCGAAACTCATTCGCTTCGGACTCATCAACGGCTTGCCCGGCTTCGTCACCCAGGAGGCCGACGGCGAATTGCAAACCACCGCGCTCGATATCGAGGAGGGAAAAATCGCGGCGATCTACGTCATGCGTAACCCCGACAAGCTCCGGCACCTGCACTGACAACTTCGGGCTAAAAGTCCGCGATAGCCGCGGAGGTTGCGCGACTTCGTTCCGGCGCGCATGCTCCGCGCATGCCGGACAGCAACGATATTTTCGAGATCATGTACACGACCCGGTCGATGCGGCGGTTGAAGCCCGCGCCCGTGCCGGATGAACTGATCCGTAAAGTGCTGGAGGCTGGAATGAGCGCGGCAAATGGCGGCAACCGCCAGAGCTGGCGTTTCCTGGTGGTAAAAGACCCGGCGATCAAGAAGGCCGTGCAGGTGTGGTACCAGCGTGCTTTCGATGAGGTGGTCGGTCCGCGATACCTGAAGTCCGAACCGCCGCCGGGGGTCACGAAAGAGCGCTATCTGCGTCAGCACGCCGCGACCCAGTATCTGACGGAACACTTTCACGAGGCGCCCGTCTGGATCGTGGCCTGCATGCAAGAGGCCGGGACCGCCACTCGGTGGTCAGGGGCGTCGATCTATCCGGCGGTGCAAAACATGCTGCTGGCCTGCCGCGCCCTGGGCCTCGGATCTACGCTCACCACCCGTCACTTGTTGTATGAGAAAGAAACCGAGGCGGCGCTGGGCCTGCCACCGGATGTGCATTCCTACGCGATCCTGCCGATCGGCTATCCGATGGGAAAGTTCGGGCCGGTCGGCCGGGGCCCGATGGAGCAGTTCGTCTTCCTCGACCGCTGGGGAAGCAGTTACCCAGGGATTTAAAGCGGGACCGAATGAGCGCGTATCGCAGGTACGGCTCGGCTGTTTGACGACGCAGCGTCTGGATCCGCTCCCGAAAGGTCCAATACTGCGGCCACGCCGAGCGTTATCAGGCGGATGGAACAAAATTTTCTCCTCAACCCCGCGCCCCCCGAGTTCAGCTTGTGATCCATGGGCTTCACCGACCGGCGGGACAGACGCTTTTTTCTTCCACTCCGATGAACGCGCGCAGCAGGGCAAGGGAGCGCGTCTGCATCCCCGGACGGGCTTTCATGAAAGCCTGCAAGTCGGCGGGCTGATCGAGGTCAAGTCCAATGCCGGGAAGGGCTAGAACAGTTGGTTCAAGGCCCCAGCGGCGCGCCATCTCCAGGTGAGGATAGAAACTGTCCTCGCCGAAGCGCAACGGCACGGCGTCCGGTGGGGAAATGAGCACGGCGTTGGATCCGCGCCGGTCCCGCGCGGGCGCAATGGTGAATGACGGAGCCGGCCTGTGTGCGCGGCAAAGCTCTGCCAGTTCAGAGGATGTGGCTCGAGGAATGTCACCCGGGACGGTGAGCATGGCTTCGGCGCCTTTGGCGGCGAGAATGCTGGCCATCACGGCCACAGCTTGCGTGTGCCCCTCCCGTGCGCGGTGTGTCACTACCCGAGCGCCATAGCGGGAAACGAGAGCGGCCGCTTCCGGATCAGCAGTGTTGACGATAATCCCCGCAAGCGGAACTCGGGCCAATGCTTCCAATACATCTTCCAGCATCGCAGCGGCGAGCGCCTGGCGGTGCGCGGGCGAAAGCACCGGAGCGAGGCGCTGCTTCGCCCCCGAAAAGCCTTTGACCGGCACGGCTGCCCAGATTCCCGTCATCGCAGCTCGTATGCGGCCGTTAACACTGTCCGGGCGAGTGCCTCTTTGTCGGCCAAAGTGATCATGAGCGTGCGGGTGAGCGTAACACAGGACGCCAGGCCCGTGAGCGTTGCGGCGTCCACTTCGTCGGCGATGAACCCATCGATCACGCTGCCGTAGTGTTCGGCCACGACGCGAGCGCTTGGCGCATGACCCAGCTCCGCCATCATCTTGGCAGCCGGCCCCTTCACCGCCCGTCCGCCAATAATCGGCGAAACGGCTAGCACCGGAGCGGATGCAGCCGCCAGGGTTTCGCGGTAGCCGGGGATTGCCAGGATCGGCTCGATGCTGATGAACGGATTGGAGGGACAGATCACGATGGCATCCGCCTCTCGGATCGCCGCCAGGGCCTGGGGCACAGGGCGGGCCTGCGCGGCACCGGCAAAATCAAGGGCGCGGACGGCTGGGGCCGCCCGAAGGCCGACAAACCATTGCTGGAAATCCAGCCAACCATCGGGAGTGAGCACACGGGTTGGCACCCTGTCGTTGCTGGCGGGCAGGATCCGGGGACTGACGCCAAGGCGGCGGGAGATGTCCTGGATAATATCCGACAGGCTTTCCCCTGCATGCAGCCGGCGTGTCCGCTCGATGTGCAGTGCCAGGTCGCGATCGCCCAAATGAAACCAGGTCTCGCCGCCCAATGCCGCGAGTGTTTCCATGAAAGACCAGGTTTCGTCGCGCCGGCCCCAGCCGAGCTCCTGGTTGTCCAAGCCTGCCAGCGTGTAGATGAGCGTATCGAGGTCCGGGGTGATGTAGAGGCCCAGATGCTCGAAATCGTCGCCGATATTGCCAATTACAGTGAGACCTTCGGCCGGTAAGACGCGGCTCAGGCCGAGCACCAGCTTAGCCCCGCCGATGCCGCCCGAGAAGGCGACGATCACCGGAACAGATCCTCCTGTTCCGGACGCACGAGGGCGGCGGCTGGAATATCTGCCGCGGACCAATGAAGGCCGCGCATGATAATCACCGGCTGGCCTTCGTCCGCCTGGCCCTGCAACAACGAGGCGGCGGCGGCGATCTCGTCAGCCAGGCCGACCAGGGTAACTTCTAGGGTCTGGCCGAAAAGGTCCGGCTGGCCACGCATGTCCACCAGTGCCGGCAGCCCGGCTGCCCCGATCGCCACACCGCAACTGCCGCGCCTCCAGGGACGGCCGAAACTGTCGGTGATGACCACCGCCGGGCCTACTCCGCAAAGCCGCGCAAGATCATCGCGCAAGCGTGTGGCGGAGCCGTCCGGGTCGGATGGCAGCAACAGCACCACGTCTTCTCCGCCGATATTCGAGTGATCCACACCGGCATTCGCCATGATGAACCCGAGCCGGTGCTCCATGATGAGCAGGTTCGGGCGCTTGCGGACGACGCGGACGGATTCGGAGAGGATTACGTGGACAAGCCGGGGATCCTTCCCGACCTGTTCGGCGAGTGAGTGGGCCTCGGCCGATGGTTCGATGGCAGCGAGGCGGATCAACCGGTCCTCTGACTTCGAGACGATTTTTTGCGCGACAACGACAACGTCTCCGGACTGGATTTCCAGATTTGCGAAAGTGAGGCCATCGACAATCAGCGTCGCCAGGTCGTCGCCGGGGCGCACGACAGGGAAGTTGGGGACCGCAAAAAAATCCAGTTTCGGTGTGGGGATCACAGCCGATGCTTTACCCGAATTGTTTGCGCAGGCGCGGGAGGACTTGCGCACCATACAGACGCAGGAACCGCTCCTGATCCGGCCCTGGCGCGTGAAAGACCAAGTGGGTGAAGCCAAGATCGACGTATGGGGCAATCCTTTCGACATGCTCGTCGGGATCGCTCGAAACGATCCAGCGGGTGGCTGTCCGTTCTACCGGGAGCGCCGCAGCGAGCCGCTCCATTTCCCGAGGGTCCTCGACGGAAACCTTCTCCTCCGGCGTCAACGCCAGCGCGCCCCAGTGCCGCGTATCCTCCATCGCCCGCTGGTGATCCGGGTCGAAGGACACCTTCATCTCGATCATGCGGCCATAAAGTCGATCTGGTGACGACGAGGCCTGCAGTCCCTCCGCGAGATTCGGCAGCAGCGTTTCAGTGTAAAGCGACATGCCTTTGCCGCTGGTGCAGATGAATCCATCGCCGTGGCGGCCGGCATATCGAGCGACCATTGCGCCGGCGGCGGCGACATAGATCGGGACCTGCTCTTCCGGGCGATCGTAGATTGTTGCGTCCTTTGTCCGATAGTACTGCCCATCAAAGGTCACGTGTTGCTCGGTCCACAAGCGCCGGATCACTGTGACTGCCTCCCGAAGCCTGGTGAACCGCTCCTTGAAGTCAGGCCATTCCATTCCCGTCGAGGGTACCTCGTTCAGCGACTCGCCGGTTCCAACTCCCAGAACTACCCGGCCCGGGAACATCGCACCGAGCGTCGCGAATACCTGTGCGATCATCGCGGGATGATAACGGAACGTTGGGGTCAGGACGCTGGTGCCTATCTGGATGCGTTGCGTACTGGCACCCAAGGCGCCGAGCCAGGGCAGGGCAGATGGCGCGTGACCGTCGGTGTGCTTCCAGGGCTGAAAATGGTCACTGATGAAAACCGAATCGAACCCGGTCTGCTCGGCCACTACAGAGAAGGCCAGAAGCTTGCGCGGATCAAACTGCTCCGCAGATGCCTTGTAGCCGAGCTTCAGCATGGGCTCGCTCCCCGAATTTGATCTCGAGGCTATCCCGCCGCCTGGGTCTGCTCAACCGGCTGGACGGCTGGCGCCTTTCTGGCCCGAACTCGCCTGATGCGCCGGGGATCCGCTTCCAGGATGCGGAACTCGAAGCCCGAGGGGTGGCTTATGACCTCGCCCCGCGCCGGGACTTGTCCAGCAAGCGTGAACACCAGGCCGCCGACCGTATCGATGTCCGCCGTCCGTTCCTCGGTGGTCAGAATTGGCCCGACGTGGCGCTCGAAATCCTCCAGCAGCATGCGTGCGTTGATGTCCATCGAGCCATCGGGCCGGTCGACGAGCATTGGACCTTCGATCTCGTCATGCTCATCGGAGATATCGCCGGTGATCGTCTCGACCAGATCCTCGATCGTCACCAGCCCGTCGATCCCCCCATACTCGTCCACCACCAAGGCCAGATGCATGTGTGCCTGACGCATCTGAAGCAGAAGGTCCAGCACGGGGATCTGCGGCGCCACCATCAACGGGCGCCGGAGGATCTTTTGCAGCGAAAATTCCTCCGGCCGACCGACGAATGCATACACGTCCTTGATGTGGACCATGCCGAGAATGTCATCCAATCCCTCGCGATAGACCGGCAACCGCGAATGGCCGTCATTACGAATCTGCTCCACGGCCTGCTGGAACGTCAGGTCGTGCCGCACTGCGACAATATCCGCCCGTGGCACCATCACATCGCCAGCGGTCGTGCCCCGCAGCCGCAGCACATTGCCGATCAGCGAACGCTCATGGCGATCAAGTTCCGGAACCTGGCCGGGCGCTTGCGGCGCTTGCGCCGCTTCCTGGACCAGTTCGGCGATCAATTCGCGCACACTGGGTTCGGTGGCGCGGCGGCCCAGCAGGCTTCGCACGCGGCGCAGAAGACCCAGGCGCGACAGCGTGGCACTCATGAGCGTTTCCATGGGTTGGGGACGCCTATCCGGTGGAGCAGCCGTGCTTCCTCCATTTCCATACGCCGCGCGTCGCCGGCACTGCGATGATCATAGCCGGCCAGATGAAGCATCCCGTGCACGACGAGATGCGCCAGATGATGGGCGGGCCGGCGCCGCATGAAGGCGGCTTCCCGCCGAACGACCCCCAGAGCCAGGATGACCTGCCCCGGAAGTCCAGGCGCAGGCGGATCGTAGGTGAGGACGTTTGTAGGCTTGTTGCGGCCTCGATCGCGTGCGTTCAGCCGGCGCACCGTCCGGTCATCCGCCAGAACGATGACACTGACGCCGCCAACAATTTCTGCGGCGCGCTGGGCGGTGGTTCCGGCATCGCGCGTCCACCGGCGCCACGAGGCATCCTCGAGGATAATTTCGGTCTGTTGCTTCTGGGCCCCCGCCGTGGCGGGGCCGGTACTGCCTGGGCCCATTCTATTTGCCCGGGTTGGCTCCTCCAATAACTTCGCGCGCCCGTCGCGCTTCTCGCCGCTTTTCGCCGGCGGCGGCTTCGCGCTGATCATAAGCATCGACGATCTGCGCGACCAGGGGATGCCGGACGACGTCGCGCCTGTCGAACCGGACGACGGATATTCCCGGCACACCTTCCAGGGTTTCCAGTGCATCCCGCAATCCCGAAGTGACGCCAGGCGGCAGGTCGATCTGGCTCAGATCTCCCGTAATCACCATGCGCGTTCCTTCGCCCATTCGCGTCAGGAACATCTTCATCTGCACGGCGGTGGTGTTTTGGGCCTCATCGAGAATGACATACGCGTGCGCCAGGGTGCGGCCCCGCATGAAAGCCAGCGGCGCGACCTCTATCTCCCCGTTGCCAATGCGTCGGATCACCTGCTCGCCCGGTATCATGTCGTGCAGCGCGTCATAGAGCGGGCGAAGGTATGGATCGACCTTCTCCTTCATATCGCCAGGCAGGAAGCCGAGCCGCTCGCCGGCTTCGACCGCTGGGCGGGACAACACAATCCGATCCACCTTGCCGGCCTGCAGCATCGCCACCGCCTGAGCAACGGCAAGATAGGTCTTGCCTGTTCCGGCTGGCCCCACCGCGAAGACCATCTCGTCGCGGGTCAGCGCGTCCATGTAAGCTGCCTGGCCTGCGCTGCGCGGCCCCACCGCGCCCCGACGGGTGCGAATGGCCGGCAGATCGGAGAACGGCAGGCGCGGATCGATTTCGGTGTCGACAAACCGGATCGCCGCCTCCACTTCGGGCCGGCCGACGCTCTCGCCGCGTTCAAGGCGCGCCCAAAGTCCCTCGAGGACTGCCTGCGCGGCATCGACCCGGGCCGGATCACCATTGATTGCCACGCGGTTCCCACGGCAGGACAGGCGCACCCCGAGCCCCTGCTCCAACCGCACCAGGTGTCGGTCGTGGTCGCCGAGCAGCAGAGGCAAGAGGGTATTGTCTCTGAATTGGAGGGTGACGGCCTTGGCGCCGGGGTTGGGGGCCTGGATGGCAGGAAACGTGGCGGTCTGGCTCAAGCGGCGGCGGAACTCCTGAATGAGTTGGCCTGATAGTGAGTTGGGCAGTGCTGCGCTGATTTGCACCGGAATTTCGGTGCCGATCAGGGATGCGGGGCCGGTGACGTGCACCGGCTGCAGATACGGCGAGCGGCCGGCAATCTGCCCTGGATGCCGCCCGGCCCCTGTAAACAGGACCGGAAGCGTAGTCCCGACGCAGCCCTGGCTGAAGCGAGCCTGCTGCATCCGCAACAGGGCCTGCAGCTCTGCAAGTCGGCGCTCCTTCTCCCGCCCGGGCACCTGCTGGGGCGCGGTGGCAGCAGGTGTGCCAGGGCGCGGCGAATACTTGAAGCTGAACGCCTGGGCAAAGCCGACGGCCTCGACAAGCCGCAGCGTGTCGGAAAAATCCGCCTCGGTCTCGCCCGGGTGGCCCACGATGAAGTCCGAGGAAAGGGCGATGTCCGATCGTGCGGACCGCAGCCGATCAACGATTGCCAGATAGTCAGCGGCGCGGTGGCGGCGGTTCATTGCGGCCAAGACCCGATCCGAGCCGGATTGCACCGGAAGGTGCAGGAAAGGCATCAAAGCTGGCACATCCCGGTGCGCCGTAATCAGGTCCTGGTCCATATCCCTGGGATGGGAGGTGGTGTACCGCAGCCGTACGCCCCCAGGGATGTCCGCCAAGGCGCGGATCAGGCGAACTCAGGGCCCAAGTGCTACCGTCGAGACCTTCGCCATGCCAGGCGTTCACGTTCTGTCCCAATAAGGTGATCTCGCGGGCACCACGCGCGACCAGCCGGCGCGCCTCGGCCAGCACGGCGGCCGCTGGGCGGCTTTGTTCGGCGCCCCGCGTGTAGGGCACGACACAGAAGCTGCAGAACTTGTCACAGCCTTCCTGCACCGCAAGGAACACCGTCACACCTTGCGGAGCCGCGCTTTCGGGGAGGTTGTCGAACTTGTCCTCGGGAGGAAACTCAGTGTCCACCACGGGCTGCCCGCCGACGGCCCGCGCGATCAGCTCCGGAAGGCGGTGATAGGTCTGCGGGCCCAGGACAATGTCCACGAATGGGGAACGGGCGATAATTTCCTGTCCTTCCGCCTGGGCTACGCAGCCGGCCACAGCGAGGATCATGCGGCTGCCGGCCCGGGCCTTCGCCTCTTTCAGACGGCGCAGTCGCCCGAGTTCGGAAAACACCTTCTCGGCTGCTTTTTCGCGGATATGGCAGGTGTTCAGGATCACCATATCGGCGTCTTCCGGCGTATCGACTGGAGCATAACCGATGCCGGACAGCACGTCGGTCATCCTGGTGCTGTCGTACACATTCATCTGGCAGCCCCAGGTAATAACGTGCAGGCGCTTGGGTCTGCTGTGCCTGGGGTCCAGGGCCGTTGCTGCCATTCAGAGTATATCCCGCAGAAGGAGCCGGCCAGCCCGGCGCCACAGCGGGCGAGAGATCACGAAGGAAATTCGAACAATCACGCGCGGGCCACGCGGCTCATTTCTCCGACGATTGGCGGCATCTGGCACAAAGGATGCCGGGTCTGTCAACACTACAAGTGTTATAATGCGATAAATCGGCTCGGGTTGACCCGCCACGGCTTTTTTGTCCCGGGCGGGAGGGAGGCCATCCATTGCGTGAACCAGGACCACCCTGATGCCCTCGGCGCTTCTGCTCGGCGTGTGCGCGATTCTTGCCGCGGTAGTGCTCTGGCAGTCTTTCGTTTTGAGGCAAACCAAGGAGGCAGCGGCGCGATCGCAGCGGGAGCTACAGCGGAAAAACGCGGAACTCGCCCGGCGGATGGGCGCCGAGGTGCCGGTGCTGGACTTATTGCCGGACCCCCTGCTGGTGCTTGACTCCGACGGCGCGGTACTGCGAACGAATGAAGCGGCCCGGCATGCCTTCGGTGCGGAGATGCCGGCGGTTTTGCGACACCCCGGGCTGCGTGCGGCAATCGATGCCGCGCTACGGACCGGGGCGCACCAGTCCGCCGACCTTGCGCTACCCGTGCCCGTTCCGCGTGACGTTCACGCGCGCGTCGTAAGCGTTGATCCCGCGTTTCCAGATGGCGGGCGCGTCGTCGTTATCCTGTCCGATCGCACAAGGGAACGGGCGGCGGAGCGCAGCCGGGCGGATTTCGTCGCGAACGCAAGCCATGAGCTGCGAACACCACTGGCATCGCTGAGTGGGTTCATCGAGACACTCCGCGGGCCCGCCGCCGCCGATGCGCCGGCGCAGCAACGATTCCTAGCGATCATGGCGGAACAGGCCCAGCGCATGCAGCGGTTGGTGGACGACCTATTGAGCCTTTCGCGCGTCGAAATTGTCGAGCACCAGGTGCCACGTGAGCTGGTTGACCTGTCGTCACTGGTGACGCGTGTTGCGGCTGCGTTCGAGCCGCGCCTGACCGGGCAAGGCGTTCAGTTGGAGACAGATTTGCCGGAAATGCCCGTGTGGGTGACAGGGGATACGGACCAACTCACGCAGGTCCTGCAAAACCTGCTCGACAACGCACTGAAATACGGGAACGAGGGGAAGGTGCTTCGCGTCGTACTCTCGCCACCTCATCCGGGCGACCGGTGGCCCGTCCGGACTGGGGTGGTGCTGGCGGTGAGCGATCTTGGCCCAGGCATTCCGCCCGAACATCTGCCCCGGCTGACGGAACGCTTCTACCGGGTGGATAAAGGTCGGTCACGCGCGGTCGGCGGCACCGGCCTTGGGCTTGCGATTGTCAAGCACATCGTCAATCGCCACCGCGGCCAATTGGTGATCAAGAGCGAAATGGGGGCAGGGACGACCGTGCGGGTGTGGCTCCCGCCGTCGGTCAGCGCGCCCTCAGAAACAACCGGTTTCCCTGTTCGAGCGCGGTGAAGGTGGCGACCCAGTCACGCTGGAAGGCTTCCATGCTGACGCCCCTGTGCCCCAGGGTCGCCGCGATCTCGCCGACCGTAAGCACCCCGTCCACCAGGGCCAGAATGGCGCCCGCAAGGCGCGGCATAGCCTGGATGAGACGCAGACCGTCCAGGACCATTGTCATGGTTCCGTCCGGCTGAATGAAGCGGGCGATGTCGGCGCCCGTGCCCTCGCGGGCGACCGGAACGAGATCTGGGTTCAGCGGATCGGGCCGGGCCGGCATTTCGCCCCGCCGCCGGCAATAGACGATGTGAATCGCCATGTTGCCGGCGAGGGCTTCGGCGAGGGCGGCGCGGGCGAGCGGGTCCAGCGTTTCGATCCGGGCACGGAGTTCGAGAATCAGGTAGCAGGCGCAGGGGATCATAGCGGAGCGGCTCTATCCAGCCGACCGGTTGCAGCCCGGCACCCGCCAGCAGGGCCGCGAAATCCGTCACGGTGAAAGCGCGGTCCCGCGGGTTGAGCAACAAGTCGAACAACCCCGGGTCGCCGCCGGCAACGTGGTCTCGGACGCTTTGGTTGAAGCGCAACCATGCGGTTTCGGGCAGGTGCCTGAGCATGCGCCGAGCAGTGTCGAGTCGTGCTGCAACCGGTTCGCCGGCAGGCGCAAGCAAACGCAGCGCGTCCTGCAGCATGTAAACGCCCGTGCGGCCGTGTGGGGCATAAACCATCAGGCCCATGCCGCCTCCAGGCGCCAGGACAGAGGCAAGAGCCCGCAAGCCCTCGGCCGGATCGGCGAGATGGTGCAGCACCCCGCAGCAATCGATGTAGTCGAATGGTCCCAGTCCCGCGCAGGGCAGATCCAGGATCGAGTGTACTTCCCAACTGATGTTGGTGAGGCGCCGGGCTTCGGCTCGCGCCTGGGCGATGCGAAGCGCAGGTTCGGACCGGTCGAGCCAAGTCACCTGTGCCGACCGGTTTGTCCAGGCAAGCTGCTGGGCCAGCATGATCGTGGCGTCGCCGGTCCCGCCCCCGGCAATCAACGCGCGAAATCTGTGACCAGACGGCCATGTCCCGCCGAACAGCCAATACTCGATCTCCCGCAGGTGGCCCGGGCTGCCGACGATCAGCCGTTTCGCTTCCTCCTTCGGGTCCCGCGCAGGGTACGGCAAGGTCTCGTATTGCGCGGCGAGCAGCGTGTCGGTTGCGTCGCTCATGGCTCAGCCTTAGAGCACGCGGCATGACGGTGGCCAGAACCCGCGGTTATTCCGGGATCGGCGTAGAGGGGGTTTCGAAATCCGCCAATATTGGCGCGCTGTTGCGGAGGGCGCATGCGTTCGGCGCCGCCTTCTGCTTTACGGTAGGAGCGGGCTGGGACGCGCGTAACGCACGACTGGCGGATACGGCAGACACTCCGGCGCGCGTTTCGCTGTGGCGGTTTGCCGATATCGATGCGCTTACCTTGCCGTCGGGATGCATTCTCCTTGGGATCGAGCGGCTGGATGGCGCCACCGATCTTCCATCTTTCCGTCATCGGATCAGCGCGGCCTGTGTGCTTGGCCCGGCGCGTTCGGGCCTTTCACCGCAGATGCTTGCCCTATGCCGCTACGCAGTTCGGATTCCAACACGTTTTTCACTGAACCTCGCTGTCGCCGGTGCGCTGGTACTTTATGACCGGCTTCAGCAGCATACACGGTTTGCCGAGCGCCCCGTGGGCAGCCACCCAACTGCCTGGCTCCCGCCCTGAAGCGACCGGCCATCGGACCCCGCGTTTCCGGCGCACCATTCCAGATTGGCTAGTGCGCGAGCAGAGATAGCTTGTTCCTGCTGCGGCCCCGCCGTATCTGTCCCGCCATGCGATTTCTGACGTTGCTCGTTGCCGCGCTCGCGGTTTCTCCTGTCTTAGCCGCGCCGAAACCGCCTGCTCCGTCTGCCGCACCCAAGGAACTGGGGCGCTTCAATCACTGGATTGCAGCGACCTATCAGCAAGCCGGCCACACGGTCTGTTATGCGTTCACGCGCGCTGGATCGGAGGATCCCGCTACGGGTAACGGCCCGATCCTCAGTGTGACGGACCGACCCGGCAGTCGTGACGAGGTGGCGATCAGTGCCGGGCCAAGCTATCCGAAGGACTTCGCGCTTCCAGTGCAGATCGGCTCAACCACGCTGGATTTTTACACGTCTGGCCGCGACGCATTCGCCCGGGACAACAAGGCGGCAATGTCGGCAATGCTGCCTGCCTCTTCGGCTATCGCGCGGGTTCCGGGCGCGAAGGGCGGTCAGACATCGCTTACATTCAGCCTGGACGGGTTCACCGCGGCCCATGCCGCGATGGACAAGGCCTGCGGGGAGCACTGATGTCCGCGGCAACCGCCGAACTGACGGAGTTGGAACGGGGGCGAATTCTTGCAAAGTCGGCGCTGTTTGATCCGCCGCCGGTCCAACTTGCCGACGGCCGACGGGAGCTGATCGGGTTGTCACGCGAGGAATTGGCCGGAGAGGTGGCGGCAATCGGTGAGGCGCCATTTCGTGCCCGTCAGCTTTGGCACTGGATGTATCATCGCGGTGAGCAGGACTTCACGCGGATGTCCAATATTGCGCGTCCGCTCCAGAAAAAATTGGCTGAGCGGTTTGTGGTCGGGCGTCCGGAGACCGCGATGGCACAGACCAGTGACGACGCAACCCGAAAATTCCTGTTCCGGTTCCGGGACGGGCAGCAGGTCGAGACGGTGTATATCCCCGATCCGGAGGAGGAACGTGGCGCCGTTTGCATCTCCTCGCAGGTCGGGTGCACGCTTTCATGCCGCTTTTGTCACACCGGAACGCAACGGCTTACGCGCAATCTGGGGTCAGCGGAGATCGTCGGCCAGTTCATGTCGGTGCGGGACGCCTATGGTGAATGGCCGAGCCCGAAGTCGGAGGTTCCCCGGCTGCTTTCGACGATTGTTTTAATGGGCATGGGAGAACCGCTCTATAATTACGCAAACGTCGCCAAAGCCGTCACGATTATCATGGACAATGAAGGCATCGCGCTTTCGCGACGCCGGATTACTTTATCTACCTCCGGCGTTGTGCCGATGATGGATCGTGTGGGCGCCGAACTAGGGGTTAACCTTGCCGTTTCGCTGCACTCTGTCAGGAACGACCTGCGCGACCAACTGGTGCCATTGAATCGCAAATATCCCGTTGGGGAGCTGCTTGCCGCCTGTCGGCGCTACCCAGGGGCTTCCAATGCCCGGCGGATTACCTTCGAGTACGTGATGCTGAAAGGTGTCAACGACGCTCCCGAGGATGCGCGTGAACTCGTGCGGTTGATTGCCGGAATCCCCGCGAAAGTTAATCTGATCCCCTTCAATCCCTGGCCGGGCAGCCCCTTCGAAACCAGTTCGGCATCCACAATCGACCGATTCGCCGGGATCGTCATGCAGGCGGGTTTTGCCTCACCGGTCCGAAAGCCGCGGGGACGTGATATCTTTGCAGCCTGTGGCCAGTTACGCACGTTGGCCGAATCCATTGTGACTTGACAATTTTGTGATACCCTCCGATCCTTGTGCAGTTTGGCACCGAGACGCACTGTTTCGGTAGTCTTGAGTGCCAGGCATTCGTGCTATAGTTGAAAGCCTGCCTATGCATCGGAACCGGGGATCCCAATGCAACGAGTACGCCGCCTTTTAGCAACCGGCAGCTTAACAGCGACGACCCTGACGCTGATCGGCGTAACCGCTTACCTGCAGCTCACGGTCCATGATCCGCGGCATGTTCTGCTGACCAGCCTCGGGCTTTGGGGTGTCCTATCAATTCCGATTGGCCTTCTGGTGGGACATGCGGCGCTCGGAGAGGATCGGTAGAGGCGCGACTGGAATCTAGCTTTTTCGTTAAGCTCTGAGCTGCTTCATCACAAGCGGATCTTTTTTTGCGCCGCTTGAACAAATTTTTATACGCGCGCCACAGACCGCGCCGCATCCCCGGTCCCCCTGGGCCGCCTTTAGGTTCGGATTGTTGACGGACCTCGCGTTCGCCACCGGTGGGAAGGTACTCGGTTCGCCCCAGGAACCCGATTGGTTGACGCTTCCTGCTGTCAACAGCTGCGTAGTGCGACTGCGATCGAGGGGTTCGTTGAGGAACCGGGTCCTGTTGCACCGGTTTCACGCGCGACACCGCAGGGGTACTCGGACCGTGCCTGATGATCAGACCGCGAACGATATCGAGCGAGGCCGGGGGCGCGAGGCAGAATCTCCTCAGCAAATTCCCCTCCGAGGATGGAAGGACGTGCTCTCCCGAACATGGCAGGCAAACAGCGAGAAAAATCTGATGCTGATTGCCGGCGGCGTGACATACTACGTCGGTACTGGCGCTCTTCCCCGGCCTCGCCGCGCTTGTTTCGATTTACGGCCTTGTTGCCGATCCGCACACGATAGAGCAGGAGGTGAACTCGTTTTCGGGAGTGCTTCCGGGCTCGGCGCAGAGCCTGATCGGCGGGGAGTTACATACCCTGGTGAACTCGCCGAACAGCGCACTGGGCATCGGCGTGGTAATCGGCATCCTGATTGCCCTCTGGAGTGCGTCGCGGGGCATGAGCGGCATAATCAGCGCGCTGGACATAGCTTACGGGCAGAAAGAAACGCGGAGTTTCTTTCGGTTCAACCTGATCGCACTTGTGCTGACCTTTGGCGTGATCATCGGGGGGCTGATCGTGATCGCGCTGGTTGCAGGACTTCCCGCTGTTCTGAGCGGATCGGGGGCAACCGCAACCACCCGGTGGGTCGCGTACGTGGTGGAATGGCCGCTGCTTATCATATTCGTGATGGGCATGCTGGCCTTGCTGTACCGCTTCGCGCCAAATCGTGACGAACCTAAATGGGAGTGGGTATCCCCAGGCGCGATCGTTGGCACCGCCCTTTGGGTGGTCGGATCCGTTCTGTTTACTGTGTACGTTTCGCATTTCAGTGATTACAACAAGACGTATGGCTCTCTGGGGGCGATCATCGCCCTGCTGACCTGGTTGTGGCTTTCTGCATACGTCGTGCTGCTGGGGGCCGAGATAAACGCACAATCGGAACGGCAGACCAGGCGGGACTCGACCGTCGGGCGACCGGAGCCCATGGGACAGCGCGACGCGACGGCCGCCGACACGCTGGGAGAGGCAAGGGAATGACCGTGAAATTCTCAGGCGGCCGTTCCCAGCAACTCCATGGAGTGCATCAGCTCCTCGAGAATGTTCGGCGTATCGCGTATGCTCGGTGCAAACGGCTCCAGCGAAACCGGTCCTGCATAACCGGCGGCGGTGAGCTGCCGTAGCTGGGACATCGTCCCAAGACGGTCGTTGCATCCGACCAGAACACGATGATCATCTACGATTGCGTTCAGTTCAAGCGCATGGTCCTCCACGCCGGAAGCATGGACCAAGCCGGTTTGGTTGGGAAACAACTCCGCCTCGCCCGACAGGTAATGGTGGAACGTGTCATGAAGCAGCGCCAAGTCGTTGCCCGTGCCGGTTTCGCGCATTGCCTCGAGCGCCGCCCGTTTCGTCCGCAGCGCGCTTTGCGGGAATCCCAGCGGCTCGATAAGGCCTCGCACGCCGACGCTCCGCAGGATCGGAGCGAGCCCAGTCAGCGCGCTGCACAGAGCGGAGTGGCGCTCAGCCGCGCTTCGGCTGTCGGCGGGGTCGTTCACCGGACAGAGCACAAGCGCCGCGCAGCCGCAGCCGCGTGCATAGCGCGCCAGCGTCTCGGCCTCCGCGGCGCGCGTTGTATTCCAATCGTCGAAGCGCTGGAGAGCGTTGATTGCCAGAATATTGACGCCTGCGGAGGCGGCTTGCCGCCGGACTGTATCCGGCGCGGTACCGTCGGCTATTTCCACACCGGGCAGATCGTTGCGAATTTCAACCTCTGTCACCCCAAGCTCACGCGCGGCCGCCGCAAACGCAGCGAAACGCCGGCGTGGCATCACCATGCGGTTCAACGCGAGGCGCATCATCGTGCCGCCGCCAGGATGCGCTCTGCGAGCTTTTGATGCGGCTTATCGATCATCTTGCCGTCGAGGGAGAAGACGCCGGCATCCGGATTTGCCGCGAATCCATCCCGGACCCGCTCGGCCCATCGCACCTGCTCCGGGTCCGGGGTGAAGGCGGCATTAGCGATTTCGATCTGGGCAGGATGGATCAGGACTTTCCCGGCGAACCCGTCGGCGGCGGCAGCCTCCGCCTCGCGCCGCATTCCTTCCGGGTCGCGCGGATCCGGCCACGGGGTATCGAGCGCCGCGGCGCCAATCGCCGCCGCTGCGGCAAGCATCTGGGCACGAGCGGCAGCCGCGGGGGCGTTATACGATCCGTCCGGCCGGCGCGGTGCGATGCCGAGATCGGCAGAGAGGTCCTCGGCCCCAAAGATCATTGCGACCAGGCGGGGCGCGGCGGTGCGGTAGCTTCCGAGCCCAAGGACCGAGGCCGCAGTTTCGGTCACGATCGCCAGCACCTTGATGCCGCCGGGCGGCAAGCCGCTCGCTGCCTCCAAGGCCTCCAGATGATGGTCCAGCGCGATCAGGTCATCGGCGCCGGTGCATTTCGGCAGCATCAGTGCGGCCGGCGCAGCGGGCACGACGGCGACAAGATCCCCCAGATACCAGGGTGTGCCGCGCGGGTTCACCCGCACGATGATATCGTGCCGGCGAGGGTTGGCTCCGAGGTCATTCAGCGCCTGCGCCACGGTGTGCCGGGCGGCCTGCTTGGCGGACGCGGCGACAAAATCCTCGAGGTCCAGCACAACGGCATCGGCGGCGGACTCGAATGCCTTGGCCGCCTTCCGGGTTGAATCACCGGGTGCAAAGAGGGGGCTTCTCAGTCGCATCGGGGAACGTGCCGAAGGGTCCACGAAAGGGGCAACAATCTTGCGCGACGCCAATCGATATGCAAATCACCCCAAGGGCTTTCACGAAATCATAAGGGAGATGTCCAGGAGTGGCCGGCATAATCCTGGAGACACATGGACTGAACTCGGGAATTCAGCGGCTTCGTAGCCGTGGACGATGTGACACTTGAGGTTCGCGAAGGCACCATCCACGCGCTGATCGGCCCCAACGGCGCCGGCAAGACCACCTGCTTCAACCTGCTGACCAAGTTTTTGCAACCGACGCGGGGTCGGATTTCTTTCAAGGGAAGGGACATCACGAGGCTCCGGCCGGCGCAGGTCGCACGACTGGGCCTGGTGCGCAGCTTCCAGATCTCCGCGGTGTTTCCGCGGCTGACCGCGCTGGAGAACGTGCGTCTGGCGCTACAGCGGGCACGGGGCAGTTCGTTCGATTTCTGGCGTTCCGAGAACGCGCTGCGCTCGTTTGATGACCGGGCGCACGAACTCCTGATGAATGTCGGCCTCTGCGGTTTTGCGGAAACCACCGCCGGCCAGCTTGCCTATGGTCAGAAGCGGGCGCTGGAGATCGCCACTACCCTCGCGCTCGATCCCGAGATGATGCTGCTCGACGAACCCACGGCGGGCATGACCCACGCCGATGTGGACTTGATTGTCGAGCTGATTCGCAACATTCGCGCCGGTCGGACAATCCTGATGGTGGAGCATAACCTTTCGGTGGTGCAAGGGCTTTGCGACACGATTACCGTGCTCACGCGCGGGCGAGTGCTGGCGGAAGGCGACTACGCCGCCGTATCGTGCAACCCCGAGGTCATCGCGGCCTATCTGGGGACCGACGCGCCGGAAATGGCGCATGCTTGAGGTCAAGGACCTGAACGCATGGTATGGCGAAAGCCACGTGCTTCACGGCGTTGAATTCGATGTCCGCGAAGGCGAGGTGGTCACGCTGCTGGGCCGCAATGGCGCGGGCAAGACGACCACCATGAAGTCCATCATGGGGCTGGTGCCGCGGCGCGAGGGAAGCATCGAGTTTCGCGGGCGGGAACTGGGTGCTGCCTCGCCGGAAACGATAGCGCGCGCAGGGATAGCGTTCTGCCCGGAAGAGCGGGGGATATTCGGCTCGCTATCGGTGACTGAGAACCTTCTGCTGCCGCCCATCGTAGCGCCTGGCGGACTGACCGTGGACGAAATCTATGCATTGTTTCCTAATCTCAAGGAACGCGCGCGCACGGCGCAGGGCACAAAGCTTTCGGGCGGCGAGCAGCAGATGCTGGCGATCGCCCGCATCCTGCGCACCGGCGCCAAGATGCTGCTGCTGGATGAGCCGACCGAGGGGCTGGCGCCCGTCATCGTGCAGCAGATCGGCCGGACCGTCCGGGAGATCAAAAGCCGCGGATTTACGGTGTTGCTGGTGGAGCAGAATTTCCGGTTCGCCTCGACCGTCGCTGACCGCCACTACGTCATGGAACATGGCCGCGTTGTGGATATGATCCCGAACCACATGCTCGAATCCAGCATGGACAAGCTGCACGAATATCTCGGAGTCTAACCCGCCGATGCGCACGCGTTGACGAAACTGACCGGAATGAAATGATCACGATCTTCGGCATCCCCAGCCCCCTCCTGTTCGGACAATTGCTTCTCGGGCTGATCAACGGCGCGTTCTATGCCATGCTGTCACTGGGGCTGGCGGTGATTTTCGGCATGCTGAACATCATCAACTTCGCGCACGGGGCGCTGTTCATGATGGGCGCCTTCGCGGCCTGGATGCTGCTGAGCTACGCCGGCATTGGCTACTTTCCCTCGCTGATCATTGCGCCGATCATCATCGGTATTTTCGGCATCGTGCTGGAACGTACGATGCTCCGCCGGCTTTACAGCCTGGACCACCTGTATGGCCTGCTGCTGACCTTCGGCCTCGCACTGGTGATCGAAGGTCTGTTTCGCAACTACTACGGCAGTTCCGGCATGCCGTACCAGATTCCTGCCGTGCTGCAGGGCGCGACGAATCTCGGGTTTATGTTCCTGCCGAACTATCGCGGCTGGGTGGTCATTTTTGCGCTCGTCGTCTGCCTGGCTAGCTGGGCGCTGATCGAAAAGACGTTTCTCGGCGCCCGGCTGCGCGCCGCGACGGAAAACCCCGCCCTGGTGCGTGCTTTCGGGATAAACGTCTCCCGCCTGGTCACCATGACTTTTGCCGGCGGAGTTGGCCTTGCCGCACTGGCTGGCGTGCTCGCCGCGCCGATCTACTCCGTGAACCCCAATATGGGCGACAACTTCATCAACACCGTCTTCGCCGTGGTGGTGATCGGCGGGATGGGCTCGATCCTCGGGTCCATTATCACCGGCTTCGGCCTCGGCGTGATCGAGGGGTTAACGAAAGTCTTCTATCCCCAGGCCTCCGCCACCGTGGTCTTCGTGGTCATGGTCATCGTTCTGCTGTTCCTGCCGCGCGGACTATTCGGAAAGACTGCCTGAAATGTCCTCCACCACGACAACCGCCGATCAATCCACCGCGCTCGCACGGCGCCGCGCCGGCGCTTTCGGCTTTACGCGCGCGCAGGGCGCCGCATTCATCATCATGTTGGTGCTGATCGGCGTGCTGCCTTACGTGCTCTATCCGATTTTTCTCATGCGCGTGCTCACCACCGCACTGTTCGCCTGCGCCTTCAACCTCATGATCGGCTATGTCGGGCTGCTGTCCTTCGGTCACGCCGCGTTCTACGGCATGGGCGCCTATATCTGCGCCTGGACGCTGAAGTTCTGGCACATCGACGCCGTGCTCGCAATCGCCCTGGGTGGCGTAATGGGGGGCGTTCTCGGGCTCTGTCTCGGCTACCTCGCCATCCGCCGCTCCGGAATCTACTTCGCCATGATCACTCTGGCGCTTGCCCAGATGGTGTATTTCTTTTGCCTGGAAGCGCCCTTCACGGGCGGTGAGGACGGCATCCAGCAGGTGCCGCGCGGCCATGCCTTCGGCCTGTTGTCGCTCAACAGCGATATGCACATGTACTGGCTCACTGCCGGCGTCTTCCTCGCTGGCTTCCTGCTGATCCACCGCATTATTCATTCGCCCTTCGGGCAGGTGCTGAAGGCAATCCGGGAAAACGAGCCGCGCGCCACTTCGCTCGGCTACCGCACCAACGATTACAAGCTGATTGCCTTCATCCTTTCCACCGCGCTTTCAGGCGTTGCCGGGGCAACCAGTTCCGTCGTGTTCGGCATCGCAACGCTCGACGGCGTGCACTATTCCCGTTCCGGCGAGGTCGTGCTCACCACCCTGCTGGGGGGGCTGGGTACCATCTTCGGCCCCGTGGTCGGCGCGGCGCTGACCACCGGGATGGAGAACTACCTCGCCCAGTTCGGCGACTGGGTAACCGTGACGCAGGGCGCGATTTTCGTGGTGTGCGTGCTGGCGTTCCGCCGTGGCATTGTCGGTGAGATTGCGAATCTACTGAAGCTGTCGCTGTAGGACTGCTTCACCCCTCGAACGGATCGCGCACCAGGATCGTGTCGTCCCGCTCCGGGCTGGTGGATAGCAGCGTAACGGGCGCTTCCACCAGTTCCTCGATCCGGCGGACGTATTTCACCGCCTGGGCGGGCAGGTCCGCCCAGGAACGCGCGCCGCGTGTCGAACCGCTCCAACCCTCCATCGTCTCATATTCCGGAACGGCGGCTGCCTGCGCTTGCGGCGATGCGGGCAAACGGCGGATCGCCTCGCTGCCGATCCGGTAAGAAGTTGCGATCTTCAACTCCGGCAGCCCGTCCAGCACGTCCAGCTTGGTCAGGGCGATGCCCTGGATGCCGCCGACTTTCACCGCCTGCCGCACCAGGACGGCGTCGAACCAGCCACAACGCCGGCGGCGGCCTGTTACGGTGCCAAACTCATGCCCGCGATCCCCCAGCAACTGGCCGATTGCGTCGCTCAGTTCGGTTGGAAACGGGCCTGCCCCGACTTCGCGTCGTGTACGCCTTCGCGATCCCCAGCACGAACCCGACCGCACCGAGCCCCAGCCCGACCCCGCTGGCCGCGGTCGCGGCCACCGTGTTGCTGCTGGTGACGAAGGGATAGGTGCCGTGGTCCACGTCCAGCATGACCGCCTGCGCGCCCTCGAACAGGATCCGCTTGCCGGCCCGCCGGGCCTGATCGAGGCGCTCCCAGATCGCCTCGGCGAACGGAAGAATACGGGGCGCCAGGGCCAACAGCTGCTCGCGGAGCGCCGGCTTCTCGAAGGTGGGAGCACCCAGGCCATCGAGAAGCGTGTTGTGGTGCAGCAGCAGCTCATCCAGCTTGGCATCGATCGTGTCCGGCTCGGCCAGATCGGCGACCCGGATCGCCCGGCGCGCCACCTTGTCCTCGTAGGCCGGACCGATCCCTCTGCCGGTGGTGCCGATCTTGCGGTCCCCCCGCGCTGCCTCGCGCGCGCGGTCCAGGGCGCCATGGAGCGGCAGGATCAGCGGCGCGTTGTCGGCGATCCGCAGCGTTTCGGGCGTGACGATCAGCCCCTGGCCGCGAACTCGTTCGATTTCCGAGAGCAGGGCGTCCGGATCGATTACGACGCCGTTGCCAATGATGCCGAGCTTGCCGCGAACCAGGCCGGACGGAAGCAGTGACAGCCGATAGGTCTGGTTGCCGACGACGAGCGTGTGGCCGGCATTATGGCCGCCCTGAAAGCGCACCACGATCTCCGCCCGGCTCGCGAGCCAATCGACGACCTTTCCTTTGCCTTCGTCGCCCCACTGGGCGCCGATCACCGCGACATTCGCCATTATTCAAGCTTTCTCCCGTTGGAGGGCCACCGCCTGGCCGTCGCGCAGCAGGTGTGTGCAGCCAAGCCGGGATGCCTCGGCGGTCGCCGGCGCGGTGCCGTTCAGCTCCGGCACCGTGGCGTAGCCTAGCCGCCGGAACTGCGCCGCGTCGGCGGGGTCGGTGCCCGCTGGCAGATAAAGCCGCGGGCGGGCCGGGCGGGGCGGAGAGGCTCGCAGGATGGCATCCGGATAGAGTGTCAGACCAGTCGCGGGTTCGGTTTCTCCGCCGAGGTACCGGCCGCCACGCCCAAGCTCCTCGTGCCTGTTCGGGGCGAATACGGTGATGGCGATGCCGGTATGATAGCGGAAGCCTCGGAACTCGACCGGATCGACGGTCAGGCGCAGCGCCGGGGCGCGCGCTTGAATCGCGGCTACGGTTTCGCCCAATCCATCCGCCAGTGCCCGGGCGGGGGGCGGCAAGTTCGCTGCTTGCAGCGCGGGCAATGCGCGGTCGGCGGGGCCGGCGGCAAGCAGCAGGTCCCTCAGCGTCGGCGCGAGGGGGCCGCCGTGACGGGCGACTGCCGCCGCATCTTTGCGATCCAGCGCCCGGGCGAGCGCCGATCGGGCCGGCCCGTCGATCTCAGCCTGTTCAAGTAGCACTTGCGTCAGGGTGGGCAGCGTAAGATCGAAGCTGAAGCGGTGTAGTCCGGCGGCCACGAGCGCCTCCGCGCCGACCAGGACGATTTCGGCGTCGCCGGCGGGCGAGTCGGTTCCGATCAGCTCGATGCCGGCCTGTGCGATCTGCCGGTCCGGCGCCAGCTGTGATCCACGGACCCGCAGACACTGCCCGGCATACGAAAGCCGAAGCGGTCGGGGCGCATTGGCCAGTCGTGTCGTGGCGATCCGCGCGACCTGCGGGGTGGTATCGGCGCGAACGCCCATCATTCGTTGGGAGTCCGGGTCCATAAGGCGGAAGGTCTGTTCCGCGACGGCAGCCCCGGAGCCGGCCAGAAGCGTCTCCTCGAACTCCAGCAGGGGCGGCTTGACCCGCTGATATCCGTGGGAGGCGAACACATCCATCAGCGCCTCGACCGCGGCGGCTTCGGTTTCCGCATCCGGCGGCAGCAGGTCGCGCAGCCCCGCCGGGAGCAGGGCCGGGTGGTTGGGGAGGTCGTCGGTCATCAGAGGTGGAGGTATCAGGGATTACGGGGCGGAGAAACGGGGTGCTCCTGAACCGTGAGGACTGTGTGCGGCCGCGCAATACGTTATGATGCCATGGGCCCGGGACACATGACTGACGCCGAGATCACCACGATTCGGGAGCTGTATCGGCGAGCCTTCGCCGAGTTCGGCGCAAGCGCGCTGTGGAGCAGCCGTCCTGTATCCGACCCGAGGCCTGAGGACGCGCTTGCGATTACCCGCAGCCTTCGGGTGGAGGGCGACTTGCGCGCGCGGCGGCTGGCTGAACAAATAGAAGAAGCCTGTCGCCGTGCCGCTCACTAGAATCCAGTCTGAAATTCTGCGCCTGCTTGCTGCGCATCGCGACCCCGAAAGCTATGTCGCCGGTAGCACGCCGCTCAATGTAAGCGCACCGCGCTATTCCGGTGACATCGACGTCTTTCACGACCGGGAGGAGCGCGTTGCGCGAGCGGCTCAGGAGGACGGTGGCTTGCTGCAAGCCCACAGCTTCGATCTGCAATGGCTCCGTCGCGAGCCGGCCATGTATTCGGTTATCGCCGAGAAGAGCGGTGAGACGACCAGACTGGAATGGGTCGTTGATGCCGATTACAGGTTTTTTCCGACGGTTCCCGATGAGACGTTCGGTTATATGCTGCATCCGGTCGATCTCGCGACCAACAAGGTAATGGCTGCGGCAGGAAGGCGGGAGCCACGCGACGTGGTAGATCTGCTGACGATCCACGAACGGATCTTGCCGGTCGGGGCAGTCGTGTGGGCCACCGTCGGGAAATCACTCGGCTTCACGCCGGAAGGGCTGATCAATGAGGTTCGCCGCCTCGCGCACTACACCGACGCAGATTTTCGCCCCCTGAAAAGCGATCCGCCAATCGAGCCAGCTGCAACGATGCGGCGATTGAAGCAAGTTCTGGACGAAGCCGAAACATTTGTATCGCGAATGCCCACGGAAAAAGCGGGACTGCTGTTTTTGCGGGCAGGGAAGACCGTGCAACCTGATCCCGACCGGCTGGATATCTATCAAATCCACTCAGGACAGCGACGCGGCCACTGGCCGAGCAGCCCGGAAATCGCCGCGGCCATGTTCGAACGGTACAGCGGCCAGCGGTCACCTTAATCCCGCGAGGAAGGCGGAAAGGAAATCTTATCGTATCGCCCCGACCGTCAACCACGGCACCGCCGCCACGATGATCAGCGCCGCCACAAGCGTAAGCATGTACGGCCAGATCCGCCCGAGCGACTTATCGCTGCTGGCGCGGCCGATCAGACAGGTCTGATAAAAACCCACACCGAAAGGCGGCGAGAACAATCCGATTCCCATCGCCAGTATCGCCACGATCGCATAATGCACCACATTGACCCCCACCTGCTCCGCGATCGGGAACAGCAGTGGGCCGAACAGCACCATCGCGGGCAACCCCTCGAGCACGCTGCCGAGAATGATGAACAGTACGATCGAAACCGCCAGGAATCCCATTTTCCCACCCGGCAGGTGGCCCATGATATCCGCCAGCGTCTGAGCGAATCCCGCCTGCGTCAGTGCCCAAGCCATCGCCGAGGCGCTGCCGATGATGAACAGGATGGCGCCGGACAGCGAAGCGGTCTCCACGAGCAATGGAAAGATCCGCCGCAGGGGGAAGTGCCGGTAAATAAAAATGCCGACGAAAATGGAATACACCACGCCGACGGTCGCTACCTCGGTGGCGGTGGCGATCCCGGCAATCACGGTGTAGCGGATCACGAAAGGGAGGATCAGCGCCGGGATGGCGATGATAAACAGCCACGCTGTCTGTTTTGCTCCCACCGGCTCCCCGCCCGGGCGGTCCTGGCGCGTGCGGAAGAATATCAGCACGATCAGAGCCAGCGCCGCGACGCCGGCCGGAACCAGGCCGCCGTCGAACAGAGCGGACGTGGAGACGCCGGTCACAGCGCCCACGATGATCAGCACGAGGCTGGGCGGGATCGTCTCCGACATGGCCGCCGCTGAGGCGAGTTGCGCCACCAGTTCGCCCGGATGCTGCCCACGCCGCTTCATTTCAGGCAGCAGCACCGGCGCGATTGCCGCCTGGTCGGCGGCTTTGGAGCCCGAGATGCCGGATACCAGATACATCGCGCCGATCAGGGCGTAGGACAGACCCCCGCGATATTTGCCAACCAAAGCGGCAAGGCAGTCCACCAGGGCCTTGGCAATTCCGGTCATTTCCAGAAGCAGCCCGAGCACGACGAACATCGGCACGGCCAGCAGCTCGATCGAGGACATGCCCTGGTCCATCTGGCTGATGATGATCGAGAGCGGAATGGTTGAGGTGTAAAGGAAAAATGCGACCGTCGAGATGCCGAAGGTGAAGGCAATCGGCACGCCGCAAACGATGCCAAGCCCGACCATGCCAACGAAAAAGATCAGCAGATTGCCGTTGCCGATCTCGTCGAACACCGGCTCCAGCAGCCAGAACACCACGCCTACTGCCAGGCCAAACCCCAAGGTTGCAGCCAATTCCTTTAGTGTGGCGCCGGCACACAGCTGGCGAATGGCCGAATAAAGCAGGATCGCCAGCCCGACGAGTTCGCCCGCAATCGGCCAGGACCCGGGGATTTGCAGGGTCGGCATGGTGACCGGCGCCTGCTCCTGCATATAGCCAATGCCCGGAAACAGCAGCACGCCGGTGAACAGCGCGACCACCAGTCCGGACACGCGGCTTAGAGCGCGTTGCGTCCGGGGGCGCAGACGCGATACGAGCACCGTCATGCGCATGTGCTCTGACTGGCGAAGCGCAATCACAGCACCAAGCGTAACCAGCCAGAGAAACAGTACGCCGGCCAGCTCGCCCGACCAGACCAGCGGATTATCCAGCGCGTAGCGCCAGATCACGCCGCAGAACAGAATGACGATCTCAGCAAGGACAAGAACGGCGGCGGCCATCTTGCAGCCGCCATCGATCACCCTGTCCAGCCCATCCAGCCAGCGGAGCGCCGCTGTCTGGTTCACGTGCAAGCCCGTGTCAGGCCAGTTGTCCGGTGTATTTTTCCAGCGCAGACCAAAGCTGCGCGCCAAATTTGCCCTTCCATTCCTTGTAATAGCCCGCTTTTACCAGCTTTTCCTTAAAGGCAGCGATGTCCGGGGTGTTGAACGTCAGCCCCTGGGATTTCAGCTTGGCTTCGAGCGAGTTGTCGAGCTGAGCGTTCGCGATCCGTTGTGCCTCGCCCTCGGTATTGAAGGCGTCACTGACGGCTTTCTGATAATTCGGGGGCAGTCTCTTCCAGAAATTCCCGTTCATGATCATCCAGTAGCCGACCCACATGTGGTTCGTTAGCGAGCAGTATTTCTGGACCTGGTAGAATTTGGCCGTTTCGATAACCCCGAGCGGATTTTCCTGCCCGTCCACAACTTTGGTCTGCAACGCGGTGTAGAGCTCCGAGACATTCATCGTGACCGGCGCCGCGCCGAGGTCCTTAAAGATCGACAGGTTCATCGGGCTGGGGGGGACGCGGATCTTGAAGCCGCGCAGGTCGTCAGGGGTTTGTATGGGCCTGGTGCTGGTGGTGATCTCGCGGAAGCCCTCGTCCCAGACCCGCTCCATCGCATGCAGCCCGACTTTGTCGATGTCGGGGCGGACCAGTTCGCCTACGTCACCGTCCAGCGCATCCCAGGCGGTCTTGGCGTCCTTGAAGGCGAAGCCCACATTGTCGATGGCCGCATTGGGCACGAGTGTGGCCAGAATGTTGTCGCCGATGCCCATCATCTGCATGGCGCCGGCCCGCAGATTGGCCAGCATGTGGGTGTCGTCGCCGAGTTGGTTGTTGGGGAAGACCTGAAGCGTCACGTCACCGTTGGTGGCCTGCTTGATCTTCTCCCCGGCGGCGGTGACGTGCTGGGTGGTTGGGTGATCCGCCGGCAGGTCGATCCCGAATTTGATGACGTAATGCTGGGCGGCGCGTCCCCTGCCGGCGCCCCATCCCACGGCTCCTGCTGCCGCGGCCGTGGTCAGGAACTCCTTGCGGGTCAGCTTGGGTGCCATGACGCTCTCCGTATGCTTATGGGCCATCTCCTACTCGGAGGACTTGCGCCGTCAACGGCATCGGGCGTGGCAAGCCTGTGAGCAGAGTATTGCAGATATAGAGATATGTATATATAAGAGCTATCCGCGAACGGGAACCCCGGAATGGCGACCACGCACGATTACAAGGTAAAAGACATCTCCCTCGGCGACTGGGGACGCAAGGAAGTCGCCATGGCCGAGGATGAAATGCCCGGCCTGATGGCGATCCGTCAGGAATACGGCCCATCGCGGCCGCTCAAGGGGGCGCGGATCGCGGGCTGCCTGCATATGACCGTGCAAACCGCGGTCCTGATCGAGACGCTACTGGCCCTGGGTGCGACCGTCCGCTGGTCGTCCTGCAACATCTTTTCCACGCAGGACCACGCGGCTGCGGCCGTCGCGGCGGCCGGAGTGCCGGTTTTCGCCTGGAAGGGCGAAACCGAGGAGGAGTTCTGGTGGTGCATCGAGCAGACGGTCCGCGGGCCTGCCCAAGGGACTGATGGAGTATGGACGCCGAACATGGTCCTCGATGACGGCGGCGATCTGACCAAGCTGATGCACGACAAGTACCCCGAGATGCTGAAGGATGTGCGCGGCGTGTCGGAGGAGACCACGACCGGCGTGCATCGGCTGCGCGACATGGCGCGAGATGGCACGTTGCTGGTTCCGGCGATCAATGTGAACGACAGCGTGACGAAATCGAAGTTCGACAATCTGTATGGCTGCCGGGAGTTGCTGGTCGATGGCATCCGCCGCGGCACCGACGTGATGATGGCCGGCAAGGTCGCGGTGGTGAACGGCTTCGGCGACGTCGGGAAGGGCTCCGCCGCCAGCCTTCGCAACGCCGGTTGCCGTGTGATGGTGACCGAGGTCGATCCGATCTGCGCCCTGCAGGCGGCGATGGAAGGCTACCAGGTCACCACGATGGGCGACGCCGCCCCGCTCGGGGACATCTTCGTGACCGCGACCGGCAACGTGGACGTTATTACCCTTGACCATATGCGGGCGATGAAGCACCGCGCGATTGTGTGTAATATCGGTCATTTCGATTCGGAGATCCAGATCGAGGCGCTGCGCAACTATCGCTGGGAGAACGTCAAGCCGCAGGTGGACGAGGTCGTCTTTCCCGACGGTAAGCGACTGATCGTTTTGTCGGAAGGGCGTCTGGTGAATCTGGGGAACGGCACTGGTCATCCAAGCTTTGTCATGAGCGCGTCATTTTCCAACCAGGTGCTGGCGCAGATGGAGCTTTTCACGGCCCGGCCAGGCACGTACGAGCGCAAGGTCTATACGCTGCCTAAGAAGCTGGATGAGAAAGTCGCGGCGCTGCATCTGGCGAAAGTCGGTGCGAAGCTGACGAAGCTATCGGCGCAGCAGGCCGAATATATCGGTGTGCCGGCGAACGGGCCGTTCAAGCACGAGCTTTATCGGTATTGAGAGAGAAACCGGCTTGGTTGTCGCCATTGTGAAAAGCACGCGGCGCTGAGCCGGGTGGTCTGGCATGCGGTAAACATTGCGAGCGAAGCAATCCCCGCGCCTGATCAACGACCCAATGTTGTCATTGCGATGCCGGCGCAAGCGGGCCGCGGCAATCTCGTGCCCGGGGATCGCTGCACTTTGCTCGCGATAACAACTCTTGCCGTGGCTCCCGCCCGGCTCAACTGTTCTGAACGAGAGGGCGGTACCTGCGCCGAGGGGGAGGGCGAGATCACCGTGAGAACGTCGTCAATGCTAAAATGGCTGGTCAGAAGGCCAGCCAAAGTTCCCGAATCATTGCCGGAAACAAGCAGAGCATTGGGTGCGTACCCAAGCACAAAGTACGTGAGCTGTGCTTCCGCCGTTCCGTTGACTGAGAAGACTTCAGTTATCGTATTCGCCGAGTCGTTGGCAGCGGCAATTCTTGTCGCTTCACCAATTCCATTTACGCCGCCTGATCCCGCCGTACCTGTTGTGTCCACCGACGTCGTGGCAATGGTTGGGGGAATTGTTGCTGCCGTCGTGAATGACTGAACGCCGGCGCCGTCGAAATCGCCGTCAACAGGAACGGTCAGCCCGATCAGACGTCAAGATTGCCGTTTGAAACTGTCATAATGAACCCTCCCCATCAAAGTGCTGACGTTAACTTATCTTCGGAAGCAAGATACCTCCCGCGCTCATCGGCAGGCTGACGAGAGGTGCCGCGTCGCTATGCCTGAGGGTCCGAAGCAGAGGATCATGACGGTTCCTTCCCGTTATCGCAACATATGTTATTATAACATACGCGGCAATCATAATCTGACGAGATGGTACAACCCGGTGCAACCGGAAGGTGTATAGCGGATCGTTGACCCAGCTCGGTTCCGATCTTGCTATGCCATTGATGGCGCAGCATCTCGCACCCAGCGGAAGCGGAGCCAGGGCGCCACTCCTATGCGGCCGGCCGCAACTCTGAGTACCATCCAGCTCACACACGGATGTGAGAGATGCCGCGCTAGAAATACCCACGCGGCATAGCGTATTCGTCCGCCACGTCCAAAGACAAGGTCAACGAATGCTCCGCTACGCCGAAAACGCCAGCACCGAAGCCGTCCGCCGCGCTCTTCGCGGCACCACCGACCAAAACCGAGCCGACGACCTGCTGTTTCTCGAAAGCTGGGAGAGCATGCGCGCGGGCGATGTTGCAGCTACATTGCGCGCCCGGCAGATCAGGCGCGCCAATCCCGGCCTGGTAGCGGAAATCAGGGCAGAACGCCGCAGCGTGACAACACGAAGCGATCCGAAGCCGTAAGCCCGTTCACGGATTGAACTCCCCGCCTCACAGCAGGCGGGCAGCCGCGGCGACCCATAACAACAGAAACGCCAGGATCGCGAACGAAGTCGCAAGGTTGCTCTGATGGGCCACAAAGCCGATGGCAGCCGGCCCAGCGAGAATGCCGGCATAGCCCAGAGTCGCTATCGCCGGAACAGCTGCATGCTCCGGCATTACATTCTGTTGTCCCGCCTTCGTAAACAGCACGGGCACAATGTTCGAGCAGCCAAAACCAATAAGCGCGTAGCCCAGTAACGCGGCCTGCCAGAAGGGAAGCCATGCGGCGACGGCGAATCCCACCGCGCCCGATACGGCGCCTACCGTGATGACGTTCGCCCCGCCTGCCCGTGCCACGACGCGGTCACCGCACAGCCGGCCTATCGTCATGGCGGCCGCGAAGGCCGCGTAGCCAAGCCCGGAATAGGCCAGTGCCAACCGGCGCACCGAGGCAAGGAACACCGCGCTCCAGTCCAGCACGGCACCCTCGGTCATGAAGCAGATGAAACAGAGCAGGCCGATCAGCAGAACGACGCCGCGTGGCAGCGCAAACACAGGGGTCTTGGTTTGGCTGGCTTGCGGCAGCAGATGCGGCGCTGCGATTGCAAGGGCGGCAGCGATCACGGCCGCCACCCCCAGCGTGGCCGCGAGCGGGGAAGCCCCTGCCGTCAGGATCGCGGTCATGCCCGCCGAGCCCATAATGCCGCCGACGCTGAACATGCCGTGAAAACCCGACATCATGGGGCGACCGCTTGCCCGTTCAACGATCACGGCTTGGATGTTCATCGCGACTTCCAGGGCGCCCAGGCCGGCGCCGAACACCAGCAGCATCCCGGCGAGCTGCGGGCCTCCTGAAAGCACGGCCAGCGGCGGAAGGCTCAGGCAGAGTGCCAGGCCCGCGGCTAATATGACAAGACGGCAGCCATAGCGGGCGGAAACAGCGCCCGCGAAGGACATCATCGCGATCGAGCCAGCGCCAAGGCAAAGCAGCAGCAGTCCCAGAGTGGCATCGTTCAGCCCGGCACGCGCCTTCACGAACGGCACCAGCGGCGCCCAGGCGGACACGCCAAACCCAGCAGTGAAGAATGCGATCCGGGTGGAAAATTGTTCGCCGCGGCCAGCGGCCCGGCCACGGCTAGTGAAAACCTGCTGCATGAAACTCCGGCGAAAAGTTGAGCCGAATGGGTGCGCTGCCCGACCGAGGCCGCCCTCCCTTTTTCGGTATGCCACCTGGCTCCAACGCGCCAGCCATGATTTCGGCGGTTGCGCAGGCGCGGCACTCATTCAATCATTCCACCGCACATCGGAGGGGATATTCATGTCAGGGCGGATCCAGCATGGTCAGCGCGACCTTCCGCTTGCCCGGTCGGCCATGGTGTACGTCCTGGCCGGTGGCCGGGGCAGCCGCCTGATGGAGCTGACCGACAAGCGCGCCAAGCCGGCGGTCTTCTTCGGCGGCAAGTCCCGCATCATCGACTTCGCCCTGTCCAACGCCGTGAACTCCGGCATCCGCCGTATCGGCGTGGCGACCCAGTACAAGGCCCACAGCCTGATCCGCCACATGCAGCACGGGTGGAATTTCTTCCGCCCGGAACGCAATGAGAGCTTCGATATCCTGCCGGCCAGTCAGCGTCTCTCGGAGACGCAATGGTACGCCGGCACCGCCGACGCCGTGTTCCAGAACGTCGACATCATCCGCAGCTATGGGCCGGAATACCTGGTCATCCTGGCGGGCGACCACGTATACAAAATGGATTACGAGATGATGCTTCGCCAGCACGTGGAGCAGGAGGCGGACGTCACGGTCGGGTGCATCGAGGTACCGCGGACCGAAGCCACCGGCTTCGGCGTCATGCACGTCGACGCGCAGGACCGGATCAGCGCCTTCCTGGAAAAACCCGCCGATCCGCCCGGCATGCCGGATAAGCCGGACATGGCGCTGGCAAGCATGGGGATTTACGTCTTCAACACACGCTTTTTGTTCGATCAGCTGGAGCGCGACGCGGCGGATCCTGATTCGTCACGGGATTTCGGCAAGAACCTGATCCCGTTCATCGTCCAGCACGGCAAGGCCGTGGCACACCATTTCAGCAAATCCTGTATCCGTTCCGGCCAGGAGCGTGAGGCTTACTGGCGCGACGTCGGCACGGTGGATGCCTACTGGGCAGCCAATATCGACCTGACCGACGTGGTGCCGGCGCTCGACCTGTATGATCAGGACTGGCCGATCTGGACATATGCGCGGATCACGCCGCCGGCCAAATTCGTGCACGACCTCGAAGGCCGGCGCGGCATGGCGGTCACTTCGCTGGTATCCGGCGGCTGCATCATTTCCGGGGCAAGCCTGAAAAAGACGCTGCTGTTCACTGGCGTGCGCGTGCACTCCTACAGCTCGGTCGAGGGGGCAGTGATCTTGCCCGAGGTGGAGATCGGGGAGCAGGTTCGTTTACGAAACGTAGTGATCGACCGCGGGGTGCGGATTCCGGACCGGCTGGTCGCGGGCGAAGACCCGAAACTGGACGCGGAGCGGTTTCGCCGCTCCGCCGGCGGCGTATGCCTGATCACCCAGCCGATGATCGACCGCCTGAAGCAATGAGGGTTCTTTCCGTCGCCTCGGAGATCTTCCCTTATGTGAAGACCGGCGGGCTGGCGGACGTTGCAGGCGCCCTTTCAGGCGCGCTCGCGGCGGAGGGCATCGAGGTTCGCTCGCTACTGCCGGGATACCCGGCCGTGATGGCCGCTCTCGGTCATGCGGAGGAAGTGCTTCAATTCGGTGATCTGTTCGGCGGCCCTGCCCGTGTGCTGGCCGGCCGCGTCATGGCGCTGGACGCGCCCCACCTGTTTGCCCGCTCTGGCCTGCTCTACGGCTATAGCGACGACGCTATGCGATTTGCCGCGCTCGGCTGGGCGGCAGCTGAAATCGGCCGCGGGGCGATCAGCGGATTCGTGCCAGACGTCGTTCACGGGCACGATTGGCAGGCGGGGCTCGCCGCCGCTTACCTGCATTATCACGCCGGTCAGCGGCCGGGGACCGTATTCACCGTGCATAACCTGGCCTTTCAGGGCCAGGTTCCAGCATATCTGCTCGGTGCCCTTCAGCTCCCGGCTGAGGCCCTCTCGATCGAGGGCGTTGAATATTATGGCGGGATCGGATTTCTAAAGGCGGGCCTGCGCCTGTCAGACCGGGTTACCACGGTCTCCCCGACCTATGCCGAGGAAATCCGTACCGATGCCGGCGGCATGGGATTGGGCGGCCTGCTTCGCGCCCGCGGGACGGCGCTGACTGGCATCCTCAACGGGATCGACACGGCGGTTTGGAATCCTGCCACGGATTCATTGCTGCCGACCCAGGTACGATCGCGAAAGACTTGAATCACGGACCGAGAACAAAGCGGCGCTGCAGGAGGCGCTCGGCTTGGCGAGAAAACCCAGCACGTTACTGGCGGGAGTGATCAGCCGGTTGGCGTGGCAGAAAGGGATGGATCTGCTGCTGGCCGTGCTTCCAGCCTTGATCGACGCAGGCGTCCAGCTTGCGGTGCTCGGCGCAGGCGAACCGACGTTGGAAGATGGGTTTACGGCTGCGGCGGGCGCACATTCAGGGAGGGTCGGCGTGCGGCTGGGGTACGATGAGGCCCTGGCGCACCTTATCCAAGGTGGTGCCGACCTCATTCTCGTGCCGTCCCGTTTCGAGCCGTGCGGCCTGACTCAGCTCTGCGCCCTCCGATATGGGGCCGTGCCCCTCGCCTCGCGGGTCGGAGGGCTGGCCGATACCGTGATCGATACCAACGAGATGGCCCTGGCCGCAGGAGTGGGTACCGGTTTCGTCTTCTCGCCTGTTTCAGTAGAAGCACTGGAGTCAGCCCTGCGACGCGCCGCGGAGGCATGGCGGGATCAGTCCACCTGGCGGACGTTGCAACGGAACGGCATGGCTTCCGATGTAAGCTGGAAGCGCCCGGCGGCACACTACGCAGCCCTTTACCGGCAGGTGGCGCGCTTCGCCTGAACCGTCAGCTATCGATGATCTCTCCGGCCTGGTACCCCTGGGCAAAGAGCAGGCTGCGGAGGTTCGTGTAGTCGATGCGGGCGCGGGCCTCCGCGGCGACGATAGGCTTGGCCCGGAAGGCGACCCCCAGCCCGGCAGCCCGTATCATATCCAGATCGTTGGCGCCGTCGCCCACGGCCAGGGTGTCCTCCATCGGAACACCGCGTTCGGCGGCCAAGGCCCGCAGCGTTCGCAGTTTGGCATCGCGGTCGAGCACCGGTTCGGCGACCCGACCCAGCAAAGCGGCGCCGTCGTCCAGGAGCACGTTCGCCCGGTGAACGTCGAACCCCGCAACGACCGCGACACGGCCGGTAAAGAACGTGAAACCGCCAGATACCAAGGCGGTGAACGCGCCGTGCGCGCGCATCGTGCCCACAAGCTGCCGCGCGCCATCGGTTAAGCGAATCCCCGCCCAGGTCTTCTCCAGCGCGTCCAGGCCGAGGCCCTTCAGCATGGCCACACGCTCCCGGAGCGCGTCGGCGAAGTCTATCTCCCCGTTCATGCTCCGGCGGGTGATGGCCGCAATCCGGTCTTTGAGGCCAGCGAAACCGGCGAGTTCGTCCAACGTCTCGCTGGTCACGATGGTGCTGTCCATGTCGGCGATCAGCAGGCGCTTGCGACGGTTCCCCGCGAGGCTTGGGATTGCGTCGACAGGGACGTTTTCCAATGCAGCGCGCACCACCGCCATGTCCGGAGCGTCTGCCAGCGCGATGTCGGCGGCTTCCCGCGGGGAAAGGGTTGTTGGCTGACCCCCTCCCACGGCATCGCGCACCCTCGCGACCACTGATGGATCCAGTTCTCCGGGGCGACCGACGAGCGTGAGGGAGTAAGTCACGCGAAGCTACCGCTTCTCCGGATCACGCGAGAGGCCGCGGGCAGCTAACTCGTCGAGATACCGCGCCCAGCGGCTGTCGCGCTCTTCGCCCAGTTCGAGGAGCAGGTCCCAGGAGTAGATTCCGGTGTCGTGCAGGTCATCGAACAGCAGCCGCACGGCATAATTCCCCACGGGCTCGATGCCGATAATGCCCACATGCCGCCGGCCGGGGATGATTGTTCTCTGTCCGGGACCGTGGCCCTGCACCTCCGCGCTCGGGCTCTCCACCCGAAGGTACTCGGCGGGTAGCTCGAAGCGGGCACCGTCCTCGAACGCGACGTGGAGGCTGCGCGCTGCCTTGTCGTAACGGAGCTCAGTGACGGCCGGCATCACTCCTCCAGCTTGCGGGCTTCCTCGGGCAGCATGATCGGAATGCCGTCACGGATCGGATATGCCAGACCAGCGGCGCGGCTGATCAACTCTCCCCGCTGCGGATCGTATTCCAGAGTCTTCTTGGTTACGGGACACACCAGAATTTCCAGTAAACGAGGGTCGATGGGGACAGGTGGGTTATCCATGGTCAGCTCACGCGATGTGCGTCAGAGTCCTCGGCGGCGCCGATCTGCAACAAGGCAAGCAACGTCTGTGCGCGGTCCGGCTCGGACTGCGCCTCGAGCAGCGCCTGTTTCTCCGCCGGCGCAAAGGGGCAGACCATAGCCAGGGTGATAACGAGCATGTCGTCGCCGATCCTACGGACTGCGTCCCAGTTGGCTTCGAACCCGCGCCGTTGGAAATAGCAGCGAAGGGCATCCACGATCATCTTCCGCTCCACCCCGATCGGATGTGGCTCGAGGTCAAGATCATCAACAAAAGCTCCGTAATCCGCCCGGACGCGCCGGTAGCCGCGGCGCATTTCAAGTTCCGCGCTTATCGTAAAGCGGACAACGCCCGTCAGCGTAATCAGGAATCGGCCATCATCAGTTTCCGCGAAGGATGAGAGCCTGCCCAGGCAGCCGATCCGATATAGGCCGGGGCCGGCAGGGGTCCCAGGAGAACCCGGATCGGGCTGGATCATTCCGAACATGCGGCCTTCACCCAACGCATCTTCGGTCATCGCGAGATAGCGTTTCTCGAAAATATTCAGCGGCAGCTTGCCCCGCGGCAGCAGCAGGGCACCCTCAAGCGGAAAAACCGGAATTTCCCCTGGCAGCGCGTTGGCTTCAGGATGAAAAGCCGCCATCAAGCAAACAGCAGAGCGGAGAGCTTCCGGCGTGTGGTTGTCGTAACGGGGTCCTCGAAGCCCCAGGCCTCGAAGAACTTGAGCAATTGCAGCCGGGCGGCGTCCTCGTTCCACTTGCGGTCCCGCCGCATGATCTCCAGCAACTGTTCCGCCGCCTGCTCTTTCTCGCCCGAGGCGTTCAGGGCAGTCGCCAGGTCGTAACGGGCCTGGAAGTCGGTGGGATCGGCTGAAACACGCGATTGCAGTTTTGCCAGTTGCGAGCGGGCCTTACGCCCCTCCTGCGCGAGGGCCAGCGCGCTGCGTGCGCCGGAAATCTCGGCATGGTTGGCGATCTTTGCGGGGACACGTGTCAGTGCCTGGCTCGCCTGATCCTCCTGGCCAAGGGCCATGAGGGCCCTGACAAGCCCCCCCCATGCCTCGGCGTTTTCCGGTTCTTGCTGGACCAGAGCACTGAACAGCTCCTCGGCCTCCTCCGCCTGTCCTTCCGCCAGCGCGGCCTTCGCATCGGCGAGAATGTCGGCGGTGGGCATAGAGCCGCCGGCGAGTTTGAGCAGCGATTCGACGAAACGCTTTACCTCCAACTCCGGAAGCGCGCCCTGGAACAAATCGGCTATCTGGCCCTGCCAGAAGGCGGCGACCGTCGGGACGGATTGCAGCGGCAATCCAAGCTGGGCCAGTTGCTGAACCAGCGAGCGGTTCTTGTCGATGTCGATCTTCACCAGCTTGACGCGGCCGCCGGCGGCCGTGACCACCTTCTCAAGTGTGGGCGTCAGCTGTTTGCATGGCCCGCACCAGGTGGCCCAGAAATCGACGATGACAGGGAGCTGGCGGGATGCGTCCACCACGTCCTGCATGAAGGTTTTCTGATCGCCTTCGACGATCATAGCGGCGCCGGGGCCGGCGCCGGTCTGTTTCTGCCCAAGGATGACGCCCATGACGTTTGTTTTTCCCGTGGTCGTGGTTCGAGACGCATAGATGTTGCGAGCGGCGGCGCTGACAAGCGGGATGCCGGGTGCGCCCAGAATGGCCGAAATTCAGCCGCAACGGAACCAGGCAGAGGCCAGCGGGTCCTGCTTCACCGCGGCGCGGACCGCGGCCTGGCCGGCGGGGCTGGCGACCGCGACGATCTCGCGGAACATGGGAGCTTCGCCGCGGGCGCGGGCCAGGAACAGGCGGGAAAGCGCTTGCGCCGCCGGGGACCGCCCGGCGCAGCACGTGCAGCCCGGAGGATGGGTGGGGCCGGCCGGCAGGAGGAAGTGCTCGGCGATCCGGCCAGGCGGGGCGGCCGCAGTGCCTTCGATCAGAAACGCGGCATCCCTCTTGGCTTCTTCGGCAGTGCCGAAGCGAATCGGGAGACGCGCATCGAGGGACCAGGTCATGGAGTTGGCTGCAGCATGGTCAGCATTCCTGGAGGCGCTTCGCTCATTCTGAGCTGGGAGGACGATCGGTCACGCTATTGCTCACTGAGGTGAGCACGTCGTGTGAAATTTACAAGTTTACAACTCTGGCCGGTGAAGTCACCCACAGGCTTGCCGCATCTCGACGATTTTGGAGCTGAACTTCGCAGCCGCAATGTTAATTATTCACCCCACGATAAACGAGGATCCACGCCGATGTGCCCCTCCCCCACAATAACCCGCGCGCCAGACGGACTGGCGTGTGGATTTGCCACCCCGGACCGCTTCGCCGGCATCGTCCGCGATTACACGCCGGCACAAGTCGAGAAGCTGGCCGGGTCGTTTCGCGTCCGCCATACGATCGCCGAGATGGGCGCCCAGCGCCTCTGGCAGGTCTTGCGTTCCGAGCCTTTCGTCGCGTCGCTGGGCGCGCTGACAGGCAATCAGGCAGTGCAGCAGGTGAAGGCCGGACTGAAAGCGATTTACCTGTCCGGCTGGCAGGTGGCGGCGGATGCCAATACGGCGGGGCAGATGTATCCGGACCAGTCGCTCTATCCGGTGGATTCGGTGCCGAATGTCGTCCGTCGCATCAATGCCGCGCTACGCCGGGCGGATCAGATAGCCATGAGCGAAGGTGGGGAAGACCGCACCTACTGGATGGCCCCGATCGTCGCCGACGCGGAAGCCGGGTTCGGCGGAGCCCTGAACGCCTACGAGCTGATGCGGGCGATGATCGAGGCGGGAGCGGCGGGGGTGCATTTCGAGGACCAGCTCGCTTCCGAAAAGAAATGCGGACATCTGGGCGGGAAGGTGCTGATCCCGATGGCGCAGCATATCCGCACGTTGAATGCGGCGCGGCTGGCCGCGGATGTGGAAGGCGTGCCGATGGTGCTGTTCTGCCGCACAGATGCCTATTCGGCGCAACTCGTCACCACGGACGTCGACGAACGCGACCGGCCGTTCCTTTCGGGCGAGCGCACCGAGGAAGGTTTCTTCCGTATCCGCCCGCGTGCCGGGCTGGACTATGCGATCGCCCGCGGGCTGGCGTTCGCGCCGTATGCCGATCTGCTGTGGTGGGAAACGAGCGAGCCCGATCTCGATGAGGCGGAGCGGTTCGCCGAGGCCATCCACCGGCGTTTCCCAGGAAAGATGCTGGCGTACAACTGCTCGCCAAGTTTCAATTGGGCGAAAAAGCTTTCGCCGGAGAAGATCCGGACCTTCCAGCAGGCGATCGGATCGATGGGCTACAAATTCCAGTTTGTCACCCTCGCTGGGTTCCACAGCCTGAACCACTCGATGTTCACGCTGGCCCGCGCGTATCGCGAGCGTGGAATGGCGGCGTATTCCGAGCTCCAGCAGGCGGAGTTTGCGTCGGAGACCGACGGCTATACCGCAACGCGGCATCAGCGCGAGGTCGGCGTGGGGTATTTCGATGCTGTCGCAATGGCGGCGTCCGGCGGGCGCAGCTCCACGACGGCGCTGGCCGGCAGCACAGAAACGGCGCAGTTCCACGAGGAGGCGCCGGTTGCACAGGAACTGTATGACGACGGGCTGGTGCATTCCCACGCCTGGGCGGCGAGCGGGGATTAGCCTTTGACGGCCGCCGCCGTCAGACCTTTGATGAAATACCGCTGAAAGAACGCGAACAGGCACGCAATGGGCAGCGTGGCGATGGTGGAAGCCGCCATCGCCGCGCCCCACATAGGCGGACGCGAATATGATTGGCTATAGTCGGTCAGGCCGACGGCCAGCACTTGCAGGCTCCGGTCATGCACGACAACCAACGGCCAGAGGAACGCCCCCCAGCTCCAGATAAAAACCAGAATTCCAAGGCTCGTCATGGCCGGGACGAGCAAGGGCAAGATGATACGAAGGAACATGTGAAACTCGCCGGCGCCATCAACGCGCCCAGCTTCGAGCAGCTCATCGGGAATATCCGCCGCATACCGGCGCATCATGAACACACCGAACGCGTTCATCATGCCTGGGCCAATCTTGGAGCCAGTCATGTACGAAAGACACGCGAGGTAATGCTGGCGCGGATTGATCAGGTGCCCGCCCACCGGGCAGCCTAAGGAGGACCCGCATGAAGATAACCGGCGTCGAACCTATTCTTTTGCGCGGCGATGCTGCTTATGGCGCGAAGCCCGGCGCGGAAGAGGCCACCGACAACGGCGACTGGCAACTCCTGGTCCGCATAGATACTGATGAGGGTCTGACCGGCTGGGCCGATGTAGAAACACTCGCGCCCGCGGCGGTGGCGATCATCGCCGGCCAGGGCATGTCGGTGCTTGGCTTCCGCACGTTGCGGGAGCTGCTGATTGATGAAAACCCGCTGGATGTCGAACGGATTTGGGACAAGCTGTATATCGGCAGTGTCTATTATGGCCGGCGGGGAATTGCCATGCAGTGCATGTCGGCAATTGACAATTGCCTGTGGTCGATCCGTGCTCAGGCGGCCGGAATGTCGCTTGCACGTTTGCTGGGTGGGCGTCGGCGCGAACGCATCACGGCCTATGCGTCCACCTTGTTTCGGGAGACACCGGAGGCGATGGCGGAAGCGGTGCGCGGTTATGTGGCGAAAGGCTTTCGCGCGGTCAAATTCGGCTGGGGCGTATTCGGTGAGGATGCGAGCCGGGACCGCGAACTGGTAGCCGCGGCGCGGGAGGCTCTCGGGCCGGACCGCACGCTATTGGTTGATCCGGGATGGTATCCGGCAGGGTGGAAATCGCACGGCCAGATGCGCAGCCGACGGGAGGCCGAAGCGTTATGCGCCTGGCTGGCCGAATACGACGTGGGCTGGATCGAGGATTTCATTCATCCGGAACGATTTGATGAATATGCGGCCGTTCGGGCGCGCAGCCCTGTGCCGATCGCTGCGGGAGAGCAGGTGGCGACGGTTTGGGATTTTGAGCGATTTATCGAAGCAGGATGCGTGGATGTTGTGCAGCCGGATTTGTCGCGCTGCGGCGGTGTTTCCGTGGCGGTGAAAGTAGCGGCAATGGCGGAACCCGCGGGGATCGATCTGGTGCCGCATTCCTGGCTGACCCACCTGCTGACCGGGTATAGTTTGCAACTTATCGCCACGCTGCCGCGCGCACGGTTTGTGGAATTCAATGTCAGTCAAAGTCCGCTGACGCACGGCATCGCTCGCGCCGATTTTGCGCTGGCGGCTGACGGAACCGTACCTATTCCTGATACGCCTGCTATCGGCGTTGATGTGGATGAGGATTTTGTTGCGAAGCACCGGGTCAATTGACGGTGTAGCAGCAGATTGTGCGACCGTCAGGGGTCGATTTCGAATCCCCGTGAAGGCGCGACTATGATGTTGCACTGGAGCATCATTCGATCCGGGCGATCATCTGGTTCCGCTGACGATCGATAGCGATCGGGCATTTGCTGCGGGACATCGATCCGGCTGACGTGACCGCGCATAATCCTTGCCCCGGTGTTGAACGTGGCGGCTTTCAGGGCCAGCACGGTGGGTCGTTGACCGCGCCTGCTTTACGGTTGCGCCGTTCGGCGGGCATTACTCAGGCATGGGCGGCCCCAGTGCAGCAGGGACAGCGCATCCTTGTCACCGGACGGGTGATTCCCTGGCGAGGCGAGTGCTGATTATCTCAAGAACGGATCAGACCGCGGCGGCGGCATTCCGCCTCGGCGGCTTCCAGTTCGAGGCGAACCGCATCGCGCGCGGCGGTGTTTTGCTCCGTGAGTGTAGCAGATCTGGCCAGCGCGACGGCCCTGCGGGCCAGATCGAAGCGGCGCTGCAGCAGTTCGCGGTCGCTGAGCGGTTCCTCACGCAGCATCTGCATCAGATGCGGGTTGGTGTAGTCGGCCCGCCCTGGCCGCCGGCGTTCCACCTGCGGTGCAAACACGTTACTTTGTTCGGGGTCCACGGCGCTCATGGACTGATGAATAGGACCGGCTGCTTAAGAACCGCTTAAGCGCTACACACGGGAGCATTGCCGATTGGCTGCCGGCACGGCAGGTTATGCTTAATACCCTCCCTCAGGAGCGCGTTGATGAACGGTGCCGAATCCCTTGTGCATACGCTACTGAAAAGCAGTGTGGAGGTCTGCTTCGCGAACCCCGGCACGTCGGAGATGCATTTTGTCGCCGCTCTGGACCGGATCCCCGGCATGCGATGCGTGCTGGGCCTGTTCGAGGGCGTGGTGACGGGCGCCGCCGACGGATACGCCCGGATGGCGGGTAAGCCCGCCGCGACCTTGCTGCATTGCGGGCCAGGCCTGGCGAATGGGCTTGCCAATCTGCACAATGCGCGCCGGGCCTCAACGCCGATCGTGAACATCGTGGGCGATCAGGCAACATATCATCGCCCACTCGACGCGCCGCTGACAGCCGATACCGAGGGATGGGCGCGGCCAGTCTCCGGCTGGGTCCGTACAGCGACGCAGGCGGCGACGGTCGGACGGGACGCCGCAGTAGCCGTGCAGGCGGCGCGGACGGCGCCGGGGCAGATCGCGACGCTCATCCTCCCAGCCGATACCGCCTGGGCGGAAGGCGGCGTGGTCGCCGACGCCCTGCCCCTGCCTGCCCGACCGCAGGCGGAGGCCCAAGCGATCCGCAATGCCGCCGCCATTCTGCGCGAGCGTCGACCAACGCTGATCCTGCTCGGTGGCGACGCGCTGCGGGAGGAAGCGACGGCAACGGCCCACAGCATCGCCGCAGCGACCGGGGCGAAGCTGATGGCGATGGGTTCGAATGCGCGAGTTGCTCGCGGCCTCGGCCGCGTGCCCCTCAATCGCATTCCCTATCCTGTCGATCAGTCTGTTGCCGCGCTGGCCGAATTTCGGCACGTGATCCTGGTCGGGTGCCGCAAGCCCGTGATCTTTTTTGCCTATCCGAACAAGCCGGGGACGCCGGTTCACCCGGAGACGGACGTGCGTGTGCTGACGCGGCCAGAGCAGGACTCGCGGGCCGCCCTGGCGTGGCTGGCAGAGGAGGTGGGCGCGAGCGAGGCCGCGATTTCCAACCCGGGGCCGCGGCCCGAACCGGCGCGGGGCGCGCTTACCCCGGATTCCTTTGCGCGGACCTTGGCGGCGCTACTGCCGGAAAACGCGGTGGTCGCAGATGAGGCGATTACGTTCGGGCGAGGGTTTTACCCGGCGACCTATTCGGCCGCCCCTCATGACTGGCTTCAGGTGACGGGCGGCGCGATCGGTGGAGGACCGCCTATCGCGACCGGGGCCGCGATCGGCGCACCGGGTCGGCGTGTCGTGAATCTGCAAGCGGATGGCTCTGCGATGTACACCGTGCAGGCACTGTGGACCCAGGCACGAGAGAAGCTTGATGTGACCACTGTGATCTTTGCCAACCGCAAATATCAGATCCTGATCGGCGAGCTGACGAATGTCGGTGCAAATCCGGGGCGGACGGCAATGGATATGCTGGATCTGGGAAGCCCGGATCTGCACTGGGTCGGGCTTGCGAATGCGATGGGCGTGGAGGCGGCGCGCGCCGAAAGCTGCGAGGCGTTCGCCGATTTGTTCACGTCCTCCGCCAGCCGGTCCGGGCCGTTCTTGATCGAGTTACCCGTGTAGTTTCAAGAGCCTCTGATCTAATCGGCGGCGGTCACCTTGGTGCCCAGCGCCGCCGCCGTGCACGCCGCCAGAGCCTCTTCCGAAATTGGCTTCCGCAGCAGCGAGGTTCGCTCATCCTGCGCACGCTCGATCTCGCGCAGGAATCCTGCATCGGCGAAGCCGGTCAGCAGCACGGCGGGCACGTCCGGCACGCGGCGCCGCGCTTCATCGATCAACATCAGCCCATTCATTCCGGGCATCGCGAAATCCGTCACCAGCAGATCGGGATGCAGGCCGGAATCCAGCATCGACAACGCGGCGAGGCCGTCGGAAGCCTCAGTCACCTCATGGCCCAGCGATCGTACCTGCTCTACCAGAACCGCCCGCACCAACGGGTCGTCATCCACCACCAGCGTGCGCACCCGTTGTGGCACCCGACGCTGCCGGCGCTCATCATCTGTATCGCGAGTTTCCGGGGCGCCGGTAATAGCTTGAGGAAACCATAACGAGACGGTCGTTCCTTGACCGGGCACGCTGCGGATTGCGAAACTACCACATGATTGCTCGGCAAAACCGCGCGCCATCGCCAGGCCCAACCCGGTTCCCTGGCCCGTGGGCTTAGTGGTGAAAAACGGCTCGCAGGCGCGCGCAAGCGTGCCCGCATCCATGCCGATCCCGGTATCCGTCACATCCAGGCGGACATACTGGCCGGGGGCTAGTCCGTCCTGTCGCGATTCCGTGATGCCGGCGGCGACTGCCCTTGCCGACAGAATGAGCTCGCCGCCGGCCGGCATAGCGTCGCGGGCGTTCACCGCAAGATTAATCAGCACCGTCTCAAGCTGTGGCTTGTCGGCCAGCAGTGGCGGTGCGTCCGGGGCGATCTCGGTCCCCACAGTGATCATCGGTCCAAGCGTGGAGCCCAGGATCTCCTGCAAACCCTCGAGCAGAACCCGAGGCTCCACAGGAGCAGCGCGCAACTCGCCGCGCCGGGCGAAAGCCAGCAGGCGGCCGGTGATCGCCTTGCCGCGCTCGGCCGCGTCCGAGGCCATCCGCGCGAGATGCCGGACCCTGTCGGCAGCGTCAGGCCGCCGCTCAATCAGGCTCAAGCCGCCGGTCACCGCTTGAAGGACGTTGTTGAAATCGTGGGCGATGCCACCCGCAAGCTGTCCGAGCGCCTCCATCCGCTGCGCCTGGACCAGCCGTGCCTGCGCCTGCTGGCGGACGTCGATCTCCTCGGCCACGCGCTGCTCCAGATGCTCATTCAGCGCCCGCAGTTCCTCCTCGGCCATCTTCCGTGCCGTGATATCGATCGCGGTGCCGAGTACGCGGATGCAGCGGCCGCACTCATCAAACACGCCGCGGCCCTTGGCCGCGACCCAGCGGATCACACCGTCCTGTTTCCCGACGGTGCGGTATTCCACGTCGTACAGCGCGCGTCGCGCGGGGTCGGCCGCCGCAGCGTAGGCAGAACTGGTTGTTTCCCGGTCCTCGGGGTGAAGGCCGGCGTAGAAGTCAGCCATCGACACCGGCACTTCCGGCGAAATGCCGAACATCGCTTTCACACGCGGAGGCCAGATGAGCACGTCGTTGATCGGATCCACGTCCCAGAATCCAACCTCGGCCACTTCGGTCGCCAGCCTCAGCCGCTCCTCACCGTCCCGGATCGCGGCTTCGGCGGTCTTCCGCTCGCTGATGTCCTGTACCGTGCCGCGCAGCGCGGTGATACGGCCGTCGTGACCACGCACAACCTCGCAGCGCGTTGTTACCCAGATCGGCGACGCACCGCGATACGCCCGTACGTCCATAACGTAACCTTCGCCCGTTGCGACCGCGTGCTGTACAGCGGCATTGATGCGCTCCCAATCCGCCACCGGGTAGAGCACCCCGCGCTGCGCCGCGAAATCCGGGAATGGGCCTCCCGCAGGATCGAGACCGTAGATTCTGTAGAGCTCGTCGGACCCGGTCGTGACATCCGTCACCGGGTCCCAGAACCAACTTCCCACGCGGGCCAGTCGCTGCGCTTCCCGTGCCTCCTGCGCGCTCTTTTCCAGCTCGGCTTCGGCGTATTTGCGATCCGTGATGTCGATCGCGATCCCGATCCAGTACAGAACCTGCCCCGACTCCCCCCTGACTGGCACACTTCTCGTATCGAGCCACCGGCAGGTGCCATCATTGTACCGAAACGGGATTTCGATTTTATACTCCGATGCATCCTGAATTGCCTTCCGCCAACGGCTGGAAATGCGTTCGCGGTCGCCGGGGCGAATACATTCGACCCAACCACTTCCCTGCAACTGATCCAAACTGTGCCCGGTGAAATCCTGTGCGTACTGGTTAACGAAGGTGATCGCGCCATCCGGGCTGGCCATGAATACGAATTGCGGCGACAGCTCTATCAAAGCGCGGTAGCGGTCTTCGCTCTCGCGCAGTGCCTCCGCCGTTTCGCGACGCAGCCGCGCGAGCGACAGATTGGCCCCTATGCGAGCCAATAATTCCTGTGCCGAGAAGGGCTTCACCACATAGTCGTCCGCGCCGGTTTCCAGCCCTTCCACCTGCGCCTCTTCGCCCGCACGGGCCGACAGCAGGATCACCGGGAGGCCCCGCAGCGCAGGATCGCCGCGGATTTCCCGTAAGAGCCCGAATCCATCCAGGCGCGGCATCATCACATCGGACAGCACCAGATCCGGTCTGTCGCGGCGCAACTCACGCAAGGCCGCCTTTCCGTCTGCGACGGCGACCACCTCATACCGCGCTTCCAGCAAACGGTGCACGTAAGCGCGCATATCGGCATTGTCGTCCACCAGCAGCACGCGGGAACGAGAGCTGCCTGCTGCCTCCACGGCCGAGGGTGCGGCGCCGATGCCGAGGTTGCCCGCCTCTATGTCCGGCAGCCAATGCAGTGCCTCCGACACGAACGCCTCGATACGCCCTGCCGTCGGGACCTGCTCTGACGACTGGCCTATTCGATCAGCTGGCAGGTGCATGGTCCCGAACGGGATGCGGACGGTGAACACGGTGCCACGCCCAGACTTGCTCTCTGCGGAGATCGTCCCGCCATGCAGCCGCACGAGTTCCTGCACCAGCGCCAACCCGATGCCGCTGCCCTCAAAACTTCGGCTACGCTGGCCCTCGATGCGGTGGAACCGTTCAAAAAGCCTCGGCAATTCGTGCGCGGGAATGCCTGCACCGGTGTCGCGCACAGAAAGAGTGGCGTGGTCTCCCTCTTCCCGAAGCGCGACAGTGATTCCGCCATCGAAGGTGAATTTGAACGCGTTGGAGAGAAGGTTCAGCACCACCCTCTCCCACATCTCCCGATCCACATGCACCGGCTCTCTGAGCCCCCGGCAGTCCAGCTCCAGATAGAGCCCCGCCTTCTCGACGGCTGAGCGGAAACCGGAGGCGAGGTCCGCTGTCTGAACCGCAAGATCTGTCGGCCGAAACGTAGCTTGTACCCGCCCCGCTTCGATCCGGGAGAACTCGAGAAGCGTGTTCACAAGCTTCAGCAGCCGCAGGCTGTTCCGGTGCGCAACGTCCAGGCGCTCGCGCTGGATCGCCGGAAGTCTGGCGGCGGAGGCATCATTCAGGGCGTCCTCCAGTGGCGCCAGCATCAGCGTCAGAGGCGTGCGGAACTCGTGGCTCACGTTGGAGAAAAACAGGGTTTTGGCGCGGTCGATCTCCGCCAGCGCCTCCGCCCGCTTGCGTTCCTCCTCATAGGCGCGGGCATTGGCGATGCCGCCCGCGATCTGTCCTGCTACTAGGCTCATGAAGCCCTGGTAAGCTTCGTCGTACAGCCGATACGGATTTAGCCCGGCCACGAAGGCACCGGCCATCGCGGCCTCGCCCGGAGCAGCGAGCGGAAGGATCACGGCCTGCTGCGGTGGACGATCCCAGCTCCCTTTAGGCAGGTCGTCGAAGCGGGCGCCAAAATCGGTGACGATCTGGGGCGAGTTTGTCTGCACTGCCTGGGTCCACGACCACATATCCGGCTCGTCCAGCTTCACGCTATGGCGCGCAGCGGGATGCGAGGTCGCAATCCCTGCCGTGCAGACGAGCGTCAATCGGTTTCCACTGGGATCCAGAAGGTAAATCAGCCCGAACGGGATGTCGCGCGGGTCGGTCCGAAGCCCCGCCGCCGCTGCATCGCAGGCTCGCTCAACGGTGCGCGCCTCGGCCGTGCGGTTGGCAAGCTCGCGCAGCAAGGCAAGCTGACGCTCGGTGATAATGCGCTGTGTGTCGTCAGTATTGGCGCAAATGATACCGCCGATGCCGCCATCAGCATTTGGCACCGGGCTGTAAGAGAAGGTGTAATAGGTCTCCTCCGGGTAGCCATACCGCTCCATGATGAGGAGCAGGGCCTCGTCATAGGTGCCCTCGTTGCGGCGGATCGCGGTTTCGGCGCGGGGCCGATCTGGTCCCAGATTTCGCGCCAGACAACCGTTGCGGGTTGGCCCAGAGCCTGCGGGTGCTTGCCGCCAACGATGGCCTTGTACGGGTCGTTGTAGAGTTAATCAGTTGGTCGCCCCACCAGACAAACATCGGCTGACGGGAGGTCAGGATGATCCGCAGGCAGGTCCTGAGGCTCTGAGGCCACTGCTTCGCCGGGCCTAGCGGAGTTATCGACCAGTCTAAGGCGCGCATCAGGGCGCCCGTCTCTCCGCCGCCCGAGAGGAAATCAGACGGGTCAATCACCGGGGGAAAACCCGCGGTTGCATCGGCAACTTGCCTCCAAACTTACTGGGGTCGGCGCAGGATCCGGGAAAGCTATTATGAGCAATTCGCAAGGTGTCGAGACCCTTCTCAAGGGGATCAATGGAGGGTTTCCGCAATGTGTCTTTCAAATGCTCGTTAACTCTCCCGCGAGGGGACCGCCCATCCTTCGCCGGTACGATGCGAGCCCTATGATCTTCGTTCTGTCTCTGATCTACACCTTCATCAACGAGCTGAATACGCGGCTCGGCGAAGGCGAGCTGTCCGGGATGCTCTTCGCGCGGACTGCGATTGTGACTGGATCACAGCAGCCCCGCTAGGCTAACAGGACCGCCTCCAGCGTGCGCGGGCCGTGCACGCCAGCGACGCGGCTTAGTTCGATATCGGCGGTGGCGGACGGGCCAGAGATGAAAGTTATGGGACGGCCCTCGCCAACCGCGTCGTGCAGCCGCGCGATCGCCTCCGGCACGATCCCCACGACCTGGTCTGCCCGCACGATACAAAGACAATAATCGGGAACGAGGCTGATGGCCCGGCGGCCCTGCCTGGCCCCGCCATCAAGCACGATGGTGCCGGTCTCGGCAATGGCAAGGGCGCAGCCGGTGATCACGCCCCCGATGCGGTCCAGCTCATGCGGGGACTGTCCCGCGTCCTCGATCGGAAACGGTATGCGCGGACGCCATTCGGCAGGCAGATCCGCCGGAACCAGCACACTGCCGATATTCCGGACGGCCAGGCGATCTTCGGCGATACGGGGAATCAGGTCAGCATCGGGCGCAAGCAGCACGGTCACGCCGAGGTCGCGCAAGCGGGCCGAGAACCGGTCCACACGTTCCGCCGCGATCGTTTCCCAGCTTCGGCGGTAGTCACGCGGAACCGGCCGTTCCGGAGCGTTGGCAACCGCCTGGCGAATGCGGCCAAGAATTTCCTCCCGCGCGTTCACTTCTTCTGCTCCCGCTGCTTCCACCATGCACGGAAACTCTGGGCGGCGGGTTCCGGGAAATTCCGCGTGCCGGTCCAGCGGCCCAACGGTCCGGGAAGCCACGAAAGCTCGTTGTTTCGTGCAAACGGCACGCTGGCGAGACGCCCGAGTTCCTGGGCGGTCGCCAGACGGCGCGGATTTTCGAACATCCAAAGCGCGGCCTTCATCGCCAGATTTTCTGGGTCCAAAGAGCCCAGCCGCTGCGACCGCTTCCGATCGACCACCTGCCCACGAAGGTAAATGAGAAATCTGCGGGATGTTGATCTTGACCGGACAAGCTTCCAGACAGGCACCGCACAGCGTTGAAGCGAATGGCAGAGAGCCGGCAACGTCCAGCCCCTTCAGCTGCGGCGTGAGGATCGCGCCGATTGGTCCCGGATATTCCGAGGAGTAAGCATGGCCGCCCGTGCGCTCATACACCGGGCAGACATTCAGGCATCGAGAGCAGCGGATGCAATGCAGCGTTTCCCGCGCCACCTCATCTGCCAAAATCCGCGTCCGCCCATTGTCCAGCAGGACCAGGTGAAAGTTCTGAGGTCCATCCCCCGGACGAACCCCGGTCCAGACGGAGGTATAGGGGTTCATGCGCTCGCCGGTGGAGGCGCGTGGCAGAAGTTGCAAAAATACTTCCAGGTCCTGCCAGCGCGGCAGAACTTTTTCGATACCGATCAAAGTGATCAGAGTCTTGGCAAGGGTCAGGCACATGCGGCCATTGCCTTCGCTTTCCAGCACGCAAATCGAGCCGGTTTCGGCGATGGCGAAGTTGCCGCCGCTGATTGCCACGTTGGCGTCGAGAAAATGCGACCGCAGATGCGCGCGTGCCGCGCGCGTAAGGTCCTCGGGCGCGTCGCCGATATCGGGATTACGGAATTTCTCGCGGAACAGGTCGCGGATTTCGGCGCGGTTCTTATGGATCGCCGGCACAAGGAAATGCGATGAGCGATCGTTGCCGAGCTGCACGATCACCTCTGCCAGGTCGGTCTCGATGGGGTCCATCCCGGCGTCGTGCAGGGCCGGGTTAAGACCAATCTCCTCGGTTGTAATCGATTTCACCTTTATAATCGGGCCGCCGCCGTGCTGCCGGGCCAGATCGACGATGATGCTGCAGGCCTCGGCGGCGTCGCGAGCCCAGCGCACGTGGCCGCCCGCACGCGCCACCATTTCTTCCAGCCTGAGCAGGTTGGCTTCCAGGCCGCGCAGCGCCTCTACCTTCATGGCCGAACCGGCGGTGCGCAGGTCCTGCCAGTCGGGCAGTTCGCCCGTGACCTGATCGGTCTTCCTGCGAATGGTCGTAGTGGCGTGACGGATATTCTGACGCAGCCGCGTATTTCGCAATTCGGCCCGGGCGGCCTGCGGAAACGGGCGCGGCCTGACTTCCGCTTTGGGCATTACCCGGCCTCCGTGTGGGCGAGAATTTCGGCGATGTGCATCGTGCGTACTCCGGTTTTAAGCCGGGAGAGACCGCCGCCGATATGCATCAGGCACGAATTGTCGCCTGCGCAACAGATCTCGGCGCCCGTGTCGAGCACCGCTCGGATTTTGTCGGCCAGCATCGCTGAGCTGGTTTCGGCGTTCTTCACTGAAAACGTTCCACCGAAACCGCAGCAGCCTTCCTTTTGCGGCAGCTCCACAAAATCCAGCCCGCGTACGCTGCGCAAGAGTTCGTTCCGGTTCCTCGCGCAAGCCCAGCCCACGCAGCGAGTTGCAGGATGCGTGATAGGTCACGCGGTGCGGAAAGTAAGCCCCCACTTCCATCAGGCCGAGCCTGCGTGTGATAAATTCAGTAAACTCGAAGACTCGCGGCAAGAGTGCATCGAGATTCTGGTCCAGCTCGGCATCGTCCGCAAGTTGCGCCAGAAAGCGGTATTGCTGTCGGATCATCGTCGTGCAGGAGGTGGACGGGACAACGATGTTTTCGGCGTCGCGAAACGTTGTCACAAAGCGGCGAGCAAGCGAAAGAGCCTCCGGCCGATAGCCGGAATTGTGATGCATCTGACCGCAGCACGTCTGCTCGGGCCGGAACTCTACCATGTGACCCAGCCGCTCCAGGACGCGCACGGCCGCCTTTCCCGTCTCCGGAAACAGCGTGTCGTTGAAGCAGGTGATGAACAGCGAAACGTGCATTCGGCCTCCTGCTCCAGGCTGCGTTATCCCGGGGTCTGTTGCAATCCGGGCCGATCAAGGCCGCGGCTGGTATCAATTTCTTGAGTTGAGCCTCCCGCCCGCGCGTAAAACGCGCGCCTGCCAGGGACATTATGGGAGGGCCAAGCAGGAGACCGTGCGGTGCCGGACATCGCTCATGATTACAATCTGGTGGAAAAGCACGAGGCCTGGACCGATGCGGGCCCAGTCCTGTCGCACCTGCCGGACAGCGACATCACGGTGTTGCGAGAGCGCGCAACGGCCACTGTAGCCGAGCCGGCGGGCCTGGGCTTATGGGCTTTCGCGACCGGGACCTGGATGACGGCAACTGTACTGGGCGGATATCTGCCGGCTTCTTTTGGGCTGTCGGCGGCGCGACCGCGGTCCTGTCTGCCGGGATCGCGCAATTCATCGTCGGCCTATATGCCTTCCGCCGTGCAAATGCTCTGAACGCGACGGCTTTCACCAGCTTCGGGGCATTCAACACAACTCTCGGCACGATGCTGCTGCTCGAGGTGGTCGGGGCCGTCAGCCCGCAATCCGGCTCGCACGAAATGCTTGGGTTCTTGCTCGAATTGTTTGCGTTTGTCGCTCTCGGCCTGGCATTTGCCGCGCTTCGTCGCAACCTGGTCCTGCTCTGCCTGCTTGCCACGTTGTGCATCGGTTATGCCCTGACCGGCGTCAGCCAGTTCATGCTCACGCCGGCGAATGCCGCCCGCGCGGGCGGTGCGGTACTTGGCCCGGTCGCCGCGGCGGGCGGAGCGCTCCTGTTAGCCTCCTCCTTCTTCGCCTATTATCTCGGCCTGACCCTGCTCGTTAACAGCACGCGGAATTGCCTGGTCCTGCCGATCGCGGGCGAACCGTAGGTTTGTGGGGGCCCTCCAATGTCAGTACGCACTGAACCCGCACATCGGACGGTCAATTGGCTGCGCGGCGGGCCGATCCCTTCATACGGTCCGCGCTCCCGTGCTGGGACTGGAGGGCGAGGCCACGTCAGTTGTAGCCGACCCCACAATCCTGGGCCTGTGGTCCTTCGCCACGGGAACGTGGATGGTCGGCGTGGTGGGTGGCGGTTATCTTCCCGCTGCCGATCTGACGTCGCTCGCGCCGACCGCACTGTTCATCACCAGAATTGCTCAGTTCGTCGCCGGGCTGTATTCCTTCCATCGCGACAACATGTTTCCGGCGACTGCGTTCACCTGCTTCGGCGCGTATCACGTTGTCAACGGGCTGATGTTCCTGTTGCACTTCGGGGGTGTGCTGAATGCGCATAACGGCATGAACCTGATGTCCGGCTATTTTGACCAGTCGTTCGCTTTCATTGCTTTCGGGCTTCTGTTTGCAATCGCGCCACTCAATATCCTGCTGATTATCATTACAGGCACCACGGCTCTTGGAAGCTGCCTGATCGGCGTTGCCGAGTTTTATGGAGGCGCTTCCCATGCGCTTGGTGTCGCGTACGCCGGTGGTGCATTCCTGTTTCTGGATGCGGGGTGGCGTACTATCTCGGCATAGCAATCATCGTGAATGCAACCTTCGGCCGCGAGCTCTTGCCGGTGCTGGGCGAAGTTTAGTCACCCCGCTCGGTCGCGGTTCAATCTTCGTGGCAAGCAGCCCTTCGATCCAGCGCAGTGATGTCTCCGCGGAAAACCGAAAAGTGCCAACAGGGTGTTTCGAACGCCGCGAGCATCCGCGGGATCGCGGCCCGGCTTGCGTCATCCGGCGTGAGCAACGTAAGAACGACGCGGTCGGTCCCGGCGGCGGCCTCTGCGATATCCTGCTCGCTCATCTCCGGGCGGACGACGAGGATGCGCAGCCAGCCGGGAGCTTCCGCCAGGAAGGGTCCGACCACGCCGACACCATCGTTACCATAGGGAAGCAAGACCAGGCCGCTGCGCCCAGCCAGCGACGCGGCTCCCGCGGCCGTCAGTCGGGCTGGCTGCATGGTTTCAGTCCTAAGTAGCAGGCCAGCGATCGCGAGGAACTGGACGCAGGTCAGGCCAAAGAGAAGCCCTCGGGCAGCGGTTCCAGCCAGCAGCAATGCGCAAAACGGCATCGCAAAAGCAAGATACCGGACTTCAATCGGGGTGTTATTGAAGATCAGCCCCAGCAGTAAGAGGCCGGCAGCAGGGGAAACGGCGCCCAAAGCGAGCAACCGCCGAGAGCCGGATTCCCCGATCTGCCGCCACTTGAATGCGACGACGGCCACGAGCGCCAGGAAAAACCCGCCGAGCGAACCCTGAACCAGGAGATTGAGCGGCGGCGGTTCATATAGCGGAAGAGCACCAAGCAGCGCTCCCGCGAAGCACCGCGCCAGCCGTATCGTCCCGGGAAGCCAGGCGAAAGGGGGGAACTGCCCGGTGCGACTGGCATGCTGCGCGGCGAAGAACCACAAATCGAGCGGCAGAAACGCGGAGAAGGCCGCCAGCGTGCAGCCGAGCAAACAGAACGATCGGGCGGTTAGCAGCCACAAAAACACCGCGCCCGCAACAAAGACGGTCAGGTAGTTCGTGGCGGTCGCGGCACCCAGCAGAAGCCCCGCCATGCCAGCAACGAAAACAGAGACCGTGCGACGCGAAGCCAATGCAAGCGCCACTCCCCACAATGACAGCGCTTGTGCAAGCGCAAACCCTCGCGCCACAGCGGCCGTGTAGGCGAAACCATAACAGCCGAGCGTAATTAGTACGGCGGCAATCACCGGGATGCGCAACTCGCGCGCGATCCAGGCTACGGCCGCAAGCGCGGCGAGGCCACAAGCCACCGAGAACAGCCGGGCGACGAACAGGCCGCCGCCGAAAACCTGCCGCCAAAGGTCGATCGCCCAGAAATAGATCGGCGGATGCACGTCGGTTGCGCGTAGCGCCGCGGCAATTTGTCCCAGCCCGGCCTGGGCGAGGAAATAGCCGTGCATGTCGCCCGCGCGAAACACGCTTGCAGGCCAGTCCGGCCGGGGTACGCCGGCAGTGAGGAAGAACGTATAGGCCTCGTCGTATTCGAAACTGCGGAGGGCGGCTGCCGCCGAGAGTACGCCGGCCGCGAGCAACGCCATGAAAGCGACCCGTCTCCATTCCGGTTCACCGAACTTCAACCAAAGCCGCTCAGCCTGCATGCGCCTCATGATCGGCGGAAAGGATTACCAACTGCCTACCATCGCGCGTTTCGCATTATTGTTGCTGTGCATGCTGATTGCCTGGAGGACAGCGGAAGCGATACCTCCACAGGCCCGGCTGGCCGCTGTGCAACGCGGGGTCAACATCACGCACTGGTTTCGCTATCCCCCGCACGGGGAGCCAGGCGCGTTGGAGAGCTATCTCAGTCAGGCCGCACTGGATCGGCTGCGTCAGGTGGGCTTCACCTTCATTCGCATCCCAGTACAGCCGGAGTTGATGATGGGACGGCCGTCCACGCTATCGGCGTTGGCCGCGGCCGTGCGCCAAGCCGAGCAAAGCGGGTTGGCGGTCGATGTCGCGCTGGCACCGTCCGAGTGGCACCTGGAAACCAGCGCCGCTGATCGGAAGGCTTTGTTTTCTGCCTGGGGCCGACTGGCGCCGGCGCTCCGGGAGACGGCCCCCGGCCGAACGTTCATCGAGCTGCTGAACGAGCCGGTGTTTCCCGCCGACCCTGGCAGCTGGGCAAGCTTGCAGGAGCAGCTTCGGCAGTACGTGCGGTCGGTGCTCCCCTCATTCACGCTGATACTGACCGGGCAGGATTGGGGCAGCATTCAGGGGCTCCTGGCGCTCACGCCGTCGTCCGATCCGAACGTGATCTATAGCGTGCATTTTTACGACCCGTCGGAGCTCACGTCGCTTGCCGCCTGGAAGACCGATGCCGACCACGCAGTGCTCGCCGGATTGCCATTTCCGGTGAGCAGCAAGCTGAAGTGCGCCACCCGCATGCCGGCTACGAGCGCTTCAACCGCCGGTCTCTGGCGGTTTTATTGCGATCAGGGCTGGGACGAGGAGGCGGTAAGCAAGCGCCTGGCAAGCGCGGCGGCCTGGGGCCGGCAGAACAAGGCGGCAGTCCTGCTCGGGGAATTCGGCGCAAGCGAGAGGCTCAATCCAACGGCACGGCTCGCGTGGTTGAGTATCGTGCGGCGTGCCAGCGAGGCTGAAGGAATGGGATGGGCGCTGTGGGGATACGATGATTCGATGGGATTCGATCTTCCCGCGCCCCCTGGGGCTGGAGCGATGAATCCCGGGGTGCTTTCCGCGCTCGGAATGCAAAAATCCCCCTCCCTGGCGGAAGGGGGTGGGGAGAGGCGTGGAAACATCAAAGACCCTCGGCCATAAGTCAAAGCAAAAGCAAGCAGACGTTAAAGGGCCGTCAAAATAAAACGCCCCCGGCCAGAGACCGGGGGCAAGTATACAGGGAGGCTTCACGTCTGGGAGACGCAGGGGTCATCGACCCCCTTCCGGCCACCAAGGACCGGAACACTGGCGGCAGGGCCGCCGTAACCTGTGACTGCTATTTAATTCGACGCTGAGTCCTGATCCATTGCCAAAAGTCGAATTGCCGCTATGCCGAATTCGCATGCCCCGCAATGCAGCAATGTGTCCCGTTACGGGAACGGCCCGGATCGGGCTCAGTGGATTTCCGCAAGCCGTGCCAGAAGGAAGTCCCGGAAAACGGCGACCCGCTTCGAGTTCCGCAGCTCCTCCGGATAGACGAAATAAACATCCACCTGAGGTGGCTTCAGCTCGCCAAGCACACGCACCAGGTCCGGATTTTCGTTGACCAGGTAATCCGGAAGGGCGCCGATCCCAATCCCGGAGCGCACGGAAAGCAGCATGGCCTGGGTGCTATTGACCTCCAGCAGCGCCCGTCGCGGATTGCCTGGCCGCCGCCCGGCGTCCGCCAGCCAGTTGATGTCCGGCACCGGCGGATGGTGATCGCCGAACAGGATCAGCTTATGGATATCCAGGTCCTCGGCCCTCTGCGGCACTCCGAACTTCTTTAGATATTCGGCCGAGGCGCAGACCTGCCACTGGATCGTCATCAAATGCCGCTGCACCAGGTCGGGCTGCCGTGGAGCATGCATGCGGATCGCGACGTCCGCCTCCCGCATGGCGAGATCAAGTTCCATATCGTCCAGCAACAACGAAATCGAAACATCCGGGTAGGTTTCGAAGAACTGGGCGAGCCGCGGGGCAAGCCACGTCGCCCCGAACCCGGCGGTCGTCGTCACCTTTAGCCGCCCAGCCGGTTTTTCCTTGCTTTCCGTCAGCAGCGCCTCGGTCATCGCAAGCTTCGCGAAGACTTCACGGACCGTGCGGTTGAGCGCCTCACCCTGCTCGGTCAGGATCAGTCCGCGTGCATGGCGATGGAACAGCGGAACCCCGAGCGCTTCCTCCAGCGCCGAGATCTGCCGCGAGACCGCCGACTGGCTCAGGTTCAGTGTCTCACCGGCATGTGTGAAGCTGCCCGCTTCAGCGACTGCATGAAACACGCGCAGCTTGTCCCAATCCATCACCTCGGCAATCTCCCGTTGGGTCCCCGTGCGAATGGGGCCTCAGCCTTACCGCGAGCCGGCGTCTTTAATCACGATTGGTCCGAGTTCGGGCAGTTTAGCCTAGAGCAGATCGCGCTTGACTGGAAACGCCGGCGCTTCAACGAACGCGTGAATCTGCTCGCGAAAGGAGTGCTAATCCGCTGCCAGAGCGGGAGCCACAGGAAGGCCAGCCAGCCACTTTTCCGCTTCCAATGCCGCCATGCACCCCGTACCCGCGGCGGTCACCGCCTGGCGGAACACCCGATCCTGAACATCACCGGCCGCGAAAACGCCCGGCACCGAGGTTTGGGTGCTGCCTGGCTCGGTGCGTATGTAGCCGTCGGCATCGAGTTCAACCTGGCCGGCGAACATCCCGGTATTGGGTACGTGACCGATGGCGATGAAGACGCCGTCGAACGGCAGTTCGGAAAGCTCCCCGGTGCGCACATTCTTCACGAGCAAGCCGCTCACGGTTTCCGGCTGGCCGGAGCCAAAAACTTCCTCGACAACGGTATTCCACACCACCTCTATCTTTGGGTTATCGAACAGCCGGGCCTGGAGGATCTTCTCGGCACGCAAGGCATCCCGACGGTGGATCACGGTGACGCGGCTAGCGTGATGGGTGAGATAGAGCGCCTCCTCGACGGCCGTATTGCCGCCACCTATAACGGCGACGGACTTTCCGCGGAAGAAGAACCCGTCGCAGGTCGCGCATGCCGACACGCCACGACCCTGCAGGCGCCGCTCCGATTCCAGCCCCAGCCACCGCGCCTCGGCGCCCGTCGCGATCACCACAGCATCGGCATCATAGGAATCTCCGGAGTCGCCCCGGCATCGGAAAGGCCGGCGTGAGAAATCGGCTTCGACGATCAGGTCGTCGGTAATCCGTGTGCCGACATGGGCAGCCTGTTGCGCCATCTGCTCCATAAGCCAGGGGCCTTGGATCACCTCGGCGAACCCCGGGTAATTCTCGACGTCCGTGGTGATCATCAGCTGCCCGCCTGGCTGGAGTCCAGCGACCAGCATGGGGTCCAGGCTGGCGCGGGCGGCGTAGATCGCAGCGGTGTACCCGGCGGGACCGGCTCCGATGATCAGGAAGCGCGTGCGGTGCGTCTGCGGCATTCGTCACTCCCTAATCTGCATGCGCCGGTCATATCGGTTGCGATGGCTGAGCGGCAACTGCCCAATCGCGGTGAACAGGCTCAACGCGCGCGCTGTGAGGCTACGCGCCAGTTGCCCGATAACGCCGAATCGGGTCCGATGCTGGCCGGGAGATTAAGGAGAGGGCGACATGATTCATGTGCTTGCGATCATCACCGCCAAACCGGGTATGCGAGACCGGATTTTGGAAGCGTTCCAGGCAAATATGCCGGCGGTGCATGCGGAAAAGGGCTGCATCGAGTATGGGCCGGCGGTGGATGTCGACGGCGCAGGTGGCATCCAGACAAAATTCGGCCCTGATGCGTTCGTGGTGATCGAAAAGTGGGAGAGCATGGATGCGCTCAGAGCGCATGCGGCTTCGCCGCACATGGCCACTTATGGCGCGAGAACAAAGGAGATGATTGCCAGCCGCGTCATTCATGTTCTGACACCGGCGGGGTAGAGGGCATAGGCGCTCAGGCAGGCCCGATCCGCCCCGCAGGCTGCTGGTCAGCCGTTTGTGCTCTTTTCCTGTGCCTTGTTCTTTTCGTGATGGCCTATGGCCGCTCCGGCCGCGGCTCCCGCAAGGGCGTGGCCGTGACCCACCTCATGTCCGACCACAGCCCCGGCCGCGGCGCCTTTGGCGGTGTCGTGTTTGCCCGGTTGATCCGTATTGGCGGCGGAGGCCAATATCGGCGTGGCCGCCGTGAAAGCGAGGGCTGCGGCGACCGGCACGAGGCGCATACGGACCATTACGAACTCCTGGCTCTATACCGGGAGAACGCATGGTTGCCGTTTCCGCTTCCGTGATCACGCGCAAGCGTTCGCGCGATAGAGCAGGCTCGCGGGGGGCGGAAACGTCCGAGCGCACGAACCCTGCTCTGAACAATCAGTCGGTCTGATAAGCGGGCGCGAGCTGCGGGTCCGGAACAAGGGGCGAAGTCTCCGGCCAGTAATGTGCCAAAGGTGTCTGACGCACTATCTGCCAGATTGTCGCCTGGTCCTGCTTGCTCAGTTCGGTCCGCCACTTGCTGGCCGAAGCGACAGCGTTCCGGAACACCCCATAATAGCGTTCGACGCCCGAGTGGCTCGTGCTGTCGCAGATAAAGGCTTCGGTCTGGCCATGCCATTCGATATCGCTGAAGGCGAGCATATCGCGTGCCTGGTGCAGCGGGTCGGCGCAGACGTTCTCATAAATAACGACGCGGGTCTTCGGGCGCCCGGCCAGCGCGTCGAGGGCAAATTGGTTCATAATCGTCCAGTGCCAGGCGAGCTTCGCGGCCGGGGATGCCGATTCGAGATTGGCCTCGGTCAATCCGTACTGCCGGGTCAACGGGATGTTCAGGATTTCTTTGACGAAAGTCCCGGTCTCGAACTTGCCCTGGCGCTGGCCGCGCAATGCCGAGGCAATCTGACCGCATGGATGGCGCATAATGAAGACGAAGTAAGCCTCGGGCATCGCTTTCACGAGCGCACAAGCGCGGCCGCGGGCGGAGATGGTTTTCATGACGATGTGCAGGCTGGGGAGGTCGCGCGGTCGGCACAGATCAGGAATTCTTGCCGCCCTCACGCCCGGTTTCCATGCGAGGCGCTCAACCCAGCGCAGCCCGTGAATCAATGCCGAACGAACCGGAGCAGCTCCCCGCGGCTGATATGCTTTGTGAAACAGCGGAAGTTGTCCCGAGGACTTGAGGGTCGGCGTCCGTGCCAGTCGCTCCGCGTAGCGCGCCGTCAGGCTGACATACCCATCCACCTGATCCGGAAGGATCAGGAAAGGAAGCGCCGGTTCCCAGAGCGCCAGGTCCGGTTCATGGCGATACAGCACGTGCGGATGACTGTCGTAAATCTTTCCGATCCAACTCGTGCCGGAGCGGGGGGCACCCAGCAGCACCGTCGTCCGGCTAAAATCCATCTGGGCTCACATTCCCGAAAATCCGCCAGTTGTCCTACCGGGCGGACCCGCGGGGGTAAAGCAGAATAGGTGGATCCGGGCAGCGCGGGTCGTGTTCAGCCATTTTGAACACGTTCCAACCGGGCGCGCCGCCACCGGAGCAGATGCCAGGCCATCCGGGTGGCGAAATCCGAGAGCCGCCCCCTGGGCTTCAGGCCGACCGCCTTGAAGATCATCCCCACGCCGCGCTCGACATGGCGCGGACGATAGCAACGGGCCGCCCGGCTGAGATAGGCCGCGCTGCAATCACGATGATCGTACGGTTTGCCGGGCGCATCGTTGCCGCAGTGCCAGGCGAAGGCTAGTTCATCGTCTTCGCTTTCGGTGATCCGGCCGGCCGCGATCCGCAGCCGCCGCAGCACACCAATTCGCTCGCGGCCGAGATAGCGGCGCATATGGTCGTAGAACAGCTTGAAATGCCGGAACTCGTCGGCGGCGATGTGGCGGCAAATCTGTTGCAGCACCGGCTCCGCTGTGGCATCCGCCATGGCGGAATAGTAGCTGGAAGTGCCAGTTTCCACGATGCAGCGGGCAATCAGTTCACCGGTGCGCGAGCCGCGGACCGAGTGGGAGGCCTCGAGCGGTATCCGATACCCAGCCTTGTAGCGTGCGAACGCAGCCTGATAGTCCCAGCCAGGATCCGCGAGCATGGCCCACTTGCCCAGGGCCTCCCCGTGCTGGACCTCCTCCTCGGCCCAGTAGTCCGCGGCTTGGCGGAAATCAGGATCGTCGTGGAAAACCCGGTTCAGGTATAACGCGTAGTCGGTGCCGTTCCGCTCCACCATCGCTGCGGCCTTGACCAGGGGGATGATGCTCGGATCGGCCTTGGCGGGGTCGAACCGGTCCCAGGAGATGTCCTCGATTCGCCAGTGCTTCATATCAACCGAAATATACGATTTGCCGGTCCTCGGGGAGCATGTAGCGAAGCGTTAATGGTTTGAAGATAACTCGCGCGGCATGCCGCGGGCATTGCCTCTCCTGGCTGGTCTGCTTCTTGTGGCGCTGTTCGGTGCGCTCCACGGGCCGGATCTGTACCTGCTGGTGATTGCTGCGGGGTTGGGAGCGGCCGGAGCCGTCATGGCCTATCAATACAACGAGACGGCCTCGGCCGTCTGGCTGTTGGTGACCGGCTGTACCCTGGAGATGTGGCTCGGCGATCTGATCGGCCCAACAGCCTATCAGCCGATCATCGCCGTCGTGAAAACGGTGGGGCTCGGCCTGGCGCTACTGGCGATCCTGCGGGTACGGGCCCCGCTTTGATGCATTCAATCCGACATTCGCCTATGCGGTGATATTCGCAACCGGCCTGGTGCACGGGCTGCATCCGGGCCTCACCACGGGGGAAAGCCTGCGCTCCCTGGCAGGCTCGGCGGCGCCGTTCGCGTTCAGCTTCAGCCGCCTCTCGAGGCGGTGGGGAGAGCGGGTGGTCCGCGTGACGGCGTTGACCCCGGTGGTGGACGTGCTGATCGGCGCCGCCTTCGATGCGCTGGGCATCCGGCCCTTGTTCGTCGACTCCGGCGGCGCCCGCCTCGCGGCGCTGAGTCATCCCGCGTTTCTGGCGGGTTTTGCCCTGGCCGGTATCTACGCTTGCCTGATCGAGCTTTTCCGGACCGGCGCGATGCGCTGGCTTGCTCTGCTGTTCATCAACCTGGCGATTCTGCTGCTGACCGGTGCGCGGGCGCCGACAGCCTATGGCGTCGCCGTGGTTGTGCTTGCCCTTGCCCTGGCACGGTCGGACGCCTTTCCGCGGGCGAAGCGGCTCGGCGTACTTCTGGCGATCGGGGCGTCAGTGCCGGCCGTCGCGTTATTTGCAGGGGACCTGACGGGGCTGCGGTTGTTCAACGCCTTGTCGAGCTACGCAGACAATCTCAGTGGACGCGCGGAGCTTTGGCCGGTGTTTGAGAAGGCCGCCGCCCAGTCACCCTGGTTCGGCTGGGGTTTGGGCGCCGGGAACACCATCATTTCCCCGACCAGCGACATCGCGCTGGTGATGCATACCTGGGCCGCCCACAATGAGTATCTTCGCATGCTCGTGGAGGGGGGGCAATTTGGCCGGACGTTGCTGATGCTGCTATTCGCGCTGTGGTGCTATCGCAACAGTGCTGGCCTGCCGCGCAGCGACCGAATCATCATCCGGCTGGTTTTTGTCGCATTTGCGTGTCATGCCATCACCGACAACGTCCTGATCTCGACTTCGGCGTCGGTTCTATTCGCGTTCGTCTCCGCAGTGTTCGCGCGGAGCGGGGCGGAGGCCGAGTTGCGGTCGGGTGACGAACCAGCCGGGACCTGCGCATGACCCTTATCCGCCTCATCCCGCTTATCCTGGCACTCTCTCCGCTTCCTGCGCTTGCCTCCGGCCTCGCCGTGGTGATGAACTCCGGCGGAGCCTCGCTCAGCCTGATCGATATGACCACGCAGCAGGAGATGCACCGCGTGCCCGCGCTGCGGGAGCCGCATCACTGGGCGTTGACGTCCGATGGCCACTCGGTGGTGGTCGGCGATTTCGGCGGGCAACGAGTTGCTGCTGCTCGATCCGGAAACCGGGGCCCTGCAACGACGCATCGTGGTGGGCGACCCTTACCAACTCGGGTTCAGCCCGGATGGACTTTTCCTGGTGGTGAACGGCTTGGCGCGCAATCAGATCGATATTTACGCGATGCCGGAATACCGTCTGGTCAAGCGATTTCCGGCACGTTCCATGCCGAGTCACCTGGCCTTCTCCCCGGATTCGGCGCGGGCATTCGTGACTTTGCAGGGGAGCAACCGGGTGATGGCGCTCGACCTGAAAAACCTGACCGTGCTGTGGGACAGGCCGGTCGGAAACACGCCGGCCGGCATTCTGTGGAACCATGACCGTCTGCTCGTCGCTGACATGGGGACCGATTATCTCGCCGAGATCGATCCCGCGGACGGGCACGAAATCCGCCATATCGTCACAGGTAAAGGCGCGCATAACCTGTTCCATTCACCGGATGGCAGGGCGATCTGGGTGAACAACCGGGTTGCGGGGACAATCACCGTTTTGGACAGCACCAGCCTCGCGCCGCTCCGCACCTATCGCATCCCGGGTGGACCGGATGATCTGGCGTTCGCGCCCGACGGCAAAGTATGGATCACCCGCCGCTTTGCCGAGAGCGTGGCGGTGCTCGACCCCGCCACAAGCGAGTACACCACCATTGCTGTAGGACGATCCCCGCACGGGATCTTTCTAAATCCGCAGGCGCCTAGCCCCGCCAAGGTTGCGGCTCGTTAGGCCCGCGATGGGCGATCCCTTCTACCTCATCGCTGGCTGGCTGCAGGAGCATGCGATCCTGCCGGTGCTATATCAGCTCGGGCTGATGCGGTGGGAGGAGATGTCCTTCGGCTGGGCCCTGTTCGCGGTATACGGGGCGGTCCAGGTGACGGTGACCTATGCGGTCTGCGTGCCGCTCGAGCACTGGCGTCCGGTCGAGCGCTGGCCCGACCGCAAGGCCGTCACGGTCGATATACTTTACACTTTGATTTCGCGCGTCGGCATCCTGCCGCTGTTTACCTTTGTGCTGTTCTACCAGGCGCAGGTGATGCTGAACGGCTGGCTGGCCGATCATGGCTGGGTGCCGCCGATGCTCGAGCTATGGATCCCCGCGCTGCAAGGCCGCCCGGTGCTGACCTTCTGCTGCTACGCGGTGATCCTCGACTGCGCCGATTACTGGCGCCACCGGTTGTCGCATCGGTTCCATTGGTGGTGGACCCTGCACTCTTTGCACCACGCGCAACGGCAGATGACGTTCTGGTCGGACGACCGCAACCACATCCTGGACGATATTATCGCCGTGCTGTGGTTCGCGGTGGTCGCGCTGCTGATCGGTGTTTCGCCGCTGCAATTCCCGCTGCTCGTGCTGGTGCTGCGCTTTATCGAAAGCCTGTCGCACGCAAATGTTCGCCTCTCTTTCGGCTGGCTGGGCGAGCGGCTGCTGATTTCTCCCCGATTTCATCGCGCGCACCATGCCGTGCTCGCGGCAGGGCAGCGCAGCTGCAACTACGGCGCAGTGCTGCCGTGGTGGGATATGATCTTCGGCACCGCTGATTTTAGCCGTGACTATGCTCCGACCGGGGACCCCGGTGCGAATGATGCGCTCACGAACGGCAATTATCTGCGGCAGCAATGGGCGGGATTGAAGCGCTTCGGAGCAGTCGTGTCGGGGCGAGGTCACTCAAGGGGGCAGCGGCAAAGAGCGTGACCCTCTATAGCTTGGGGTTTTCCCTGATGCATTACAGTTTGAGTGAGGATCAGTAGCCAGTAAGTTGCCGAGAAGTGGTCTCCAATCCTCTCGAAATCGAGCCCTGCGCAGACTAAGTCGTGTTCTGGGTTCAGAGTAGCGGCTTCACTTCGATGCCAGCGGACACGTTATCGACTTCATCGAGATTGCGATTGCCCGGCTCTACGCAGCGATCGATGTCGCCCTGGAGAAGGAGGAGGGGACGGAAATCGACCTCCTTGATCGCAGGCGAATGATTCTCGATGCCTGGTCTATCGTGGATCGAGGGCGAGACCTCAACGTGTTTCTGAGGCAATTGGAGAACGACCGAGTCTTGTCCTGGCGGAACTCCAGTGGCCGAGTTTTATGATGTGGGGGAAATCGCCAACAAAATGCGCAATGGCATGGACCATCTTCTGTGGAATTTCGGGAATCACTCGAAAAGTAGCGACGCTGGAAAAGCCGTGCATGCGCTATTCGGTTCCCTCTCCTGCGCACGAGTTCGTGCCAATGAAAGTAGCGGACAGCCTGTGTGCATCGGATTTATGTTTTCTGCTGGCGTGATGCATGGGATCCGAGAGAAGCGTCCTGGACACATTCCGCAACAATAGGGGCACGAAGCAAGGCTACATGCGTTCGGCAGAACGCTTTGTCTCAGCTCTCTAGCTCGCAAAGCCGCGGAGGTTGGGGTGTACTCGAACAGCGTGCTTCCAGAAGCGTTGAGGCGAGTTGCCCAGACGCAAGCAGCCACAGGCGGGGATCCGGCAGCTCTTCTCGAGCGGGCTACTCCGACCGGAGTCACCTAGTTTAGCCCAAGTTCGCGGATTTCGACCTCGATTTTGAAAATCGCAGCAAGCCAAGTGCTTGTTTGGCAATAGATTTGAGGCGCCGCGACGGCGAAAAACCGCTGTAGTGCCGCCCCCCCGATTCCCGACGAAGCGGCCGGGAGTGTATGCGGGGCGAGCAATGTTCCTGCGTCACAAGATTCGCCAGAAGGACGGTAAGGAGCACCGCGCCTTCAGCGTGGTGGAGAACCGCCGGGTTGCGGGCGGCCGCGGGGTGCAGCGCCATGTGCTGTACCTCGGCGAGATCAATGATTCCCAGGAGCTGGCCTGGCGGAAATCGATCGAAGTGTTCGACGAAGGCGCTGCCCAGCCGCGGGCGCTGTCGCTGTTTCCGGACGATCGTTGCGGGGGCCTGTTGCCGGGCAGCTCGATCATCCGGCTCAAGCTATCCGAGATGCGATTATGCCGGCCACGGCAATGGGGTGCCTGCTGGCTGGCGCTGACATTATGGCGGGAGTTGCAGCTGGATCGGTTCTGGGCGGAACGACTGCCGGTCAGCCGCAAGCACACCCGCTGGGATGATATCCTGTTGGTGCTCGTGGCATATCGGCTTCTCGCACCCGGTAGCGAATGGCACCTGCACCGGGAATGGTTCGAACGCGCGCCTTTGACCGATTTGCTTGGCGGCGATTTTGGCTTGGCCGAGATCCACAAGCTGTACGCCTGTCACGACCGGCTGCTCGCGCATAAGCCGGCGTTGTTCGATCGTTCGCATCGGCAAGGACGTTGCCTTTCCCGAAACCGTCCGAAAGGTGACCACTCAAGGACGGCGCGCGCCGCATCATCGTTCCGGCTGATACGGTCTGGGACGATTTCTTCGGTTCCCCCGGGATCGACCTCTCCGAACGCGATCAGCCGGGCATCCAGCACCGCGACCCCTTCTGATGCTGCGGCACATCGCCTGCCGCACCCTCGCTGTGCCTCCGCGCCTCCGTGGTAAATCTTCTCCGCGCCTTCCCCGAAGTTCGGAACCACAGCTGCCTGAACGCACAACGCCGCCGGGCGCTTGCTATTCGACATGGCCACATCACCTTCCACCATCACAGCAGACGATGCATGCCAAGTCGCGCTTACGACTTGTTCAGCCATGCCATGCTCGCGCGGAAACAGATCCTGTGCGTCTACGACGGATGTGCCCGCGAGCTTTGTCCGATTATCCTCGGCCATTCCAAGGGCCAGGAGAAGGCCCTCACCTACCAGGTCGGTGGACAAAGCCGATCCGGCCTGCCCCGCGGAGGTGAATGGCGTTGCCTCTGGCTCGACAAGGTCAGCAACGTTCAGCTCCGGGACAGGCCGTGGCATGCCGGCAACGCCCATACTCAGCCGCAAGGCTGCGTCGAAATCGTTGATCTCGATATTAATCCGTCAAGCCCCTACAACCCAGCCCGACGGCTCTGAGCCGCGGGGCGGGATTGCGCCCCTGGCTGAAACCCATGGGCGTGGCCAGGCAGGACGCATCGGCCTCTCTCCACGAGAGTGTCCGTGTTTCCTCCAACGATGGTGCCGGCGTGGCGATTGCGCTCGCAGGCGGGAGTTAACCTGCCATTAACCGTCGGACCGTTACTATATCTGACGCCACGCGACAGAAGCCATGACACTCCGCCGCTTCCCCGAGCAACTCGCCCGCTCCCGAACGCTGCGCCCGCCGCCCGATCCGACCCTCAACACCGCCAACCTCGAAGACCGCCGCACCGCCCTCCTCGACGCCGCCGAAACCATGCTCGCCGAAAAAGGCATCCTCCAGGCCGGCCTGCAGGAAATCGGCGCCCGCATCGGCCTCGCCCCCTACGCCGTCCGCGCCCAGTACGGCAGTCGCGACATGGTCATCGAGGCCGTGATCGACCGCCACCTGGACCGCCTGATCGACCGCCTGGGTGACTGGGAACGCCTCGACACCCAGACCGACCCAGCCCTCCGCCTCCGCCTGTCCATCGATCACCTGCTCAGCCTGCTCTACGTCGGCCGCAAGGCCCAGCGCGTCCACATGGCCGCCGCCGCGGGCGCCTCCCCCCACCTCGAGCGCTCGCTGAAGCTGCGCCAGCGCCACCTGGCCCACTATTTCGCCGGGCTGATCGCCGCCGCCCTGCCCGAAACCCAGGGCCGCAGCGAACTCGCCATGCCCATCGCAATGAACCTCATGGCCATGGCCTGCTGGCACATCCTGTGGTTCCGCGGCCACGGCGCCCTCGGTCGCCAGGAACTCGGCGCCCTGCTCTTTCACATGGTCACCGCCGGCGCCCGCGCCGCCATCGAGGAAGGCATCGGCGTCTGGACCCAGGAGGAAGAAGCTGGGCAATGAGCGCCTACGGCAAGCAGGAACCAGCGGAGAAACGCGCCCGCCTGCGCCAGGCCGCCGCCACCCACCTCGCACAATACGGCGTCGCCGACTTCAACCTCCACAAACTCGCAACCGCCGCCGGCATGAAATTCGAAATCGCCCGGCATCACTACCGCACCAACCAGGCGCTGATGCTGGACGTCGTCCGCCACTGCCACGCGACGTTGGGGGAGGTCCTGGCCGACCCTATCCTGTCCGCCCGCACCCTGCCGCCGCCCGAACGCTGCCACGCCCTTATCACCGCGGTGCTGACGGCGATGATCGATGCCGGCGACTGGCACCGTGCGAGCATGGCGGTGCTGGCGGGCTATCCCGCCGCCGCACACGAACTGCGCAATACGGATCTGTGGCTGGTTGACGAACTGGCGGAAGCTTTGGAACCAGGCTGCGAAATCCTCGCCCGCTCTTTGCTGATTCTTATCGAGCATTGGGCGCTGCGCCTGGGTGTCACCGATGCGGAAACCCGCGCTGAGTGCGCCGCGGTGCTTGCGGGTATGGTGAGGGAGGGGAGTTAGGGAGAAGATTCACCACAGAGACACAGAGACACGGAGATGACGCCGCACCGCCCCACGCCGTCATCGCGAGGAGGGCGCGTAGCGTCCGACGTGGCGACCCACGCCCGCGTGGAAAAACGCGCCCACCCTGTCATCGCGAGCCCGGCGCAGCGATCCAGGCCCGCGTGGAGAAACGCGCCCACCCCGTCATCGCGAGCCCGGCGCAGCCGGGCGTGGCGATCCAGGCCCGCGTGGAAGAATACCACTCAATGACCGGCACCCATAAAACCCCAGCCGTTTACATCATGGCCAGCCAACGCAACGGCACACTCTACGTCGGCGTCACATCCGGCCTGCTTCGACGCGTATGGCAACATCGCACAGGCGAACTTCCCGGCTTCAGCAACCGATATGAGTGCAAATTACTCGTCTATTTCGAACTCCACGAATCCATGTCAGCAGCAATCCACCGGGAGAAGCAGATCAAATCAGGCTCCCGCGCCCACAAACTCGCCCTGATTGAAAAACAAAACCCAACCTGGCGCGATCTGTACAACGAAATCCACTAACCCACGCCAATTTCCGCCATCACCAGGGGACGCCCCGCCCCCACCGTCATCGCGAGGCGGGCGCGCCGCGCCTGCGCAGCCGGGCGTGGCGATCCAGGCCCGCGTGGAAGAATACCACCCAATGACCGGCACCCATAACCCCAGCCGTCTACATCATGGCCAGCCAACGCAACCGCCGGTCTTCTTGCCGCAAAGCAAATACGCGCCCCCCCAATTCGCCCCTGGAGTAGCAAATCCGCAACCCTGGATCGCAGCACCTGTGCAATACATGCCTGCCAGCAACGCCCCGCTGGCCGTCCAGGAACAGCCCAAAAGCATGCCTCGCTCCACCCGCACCAAATCCCGCCAAACCCAACCCGCCGCCGACACACCAGCCGTCAAGCAATACCGCCACAACCAGGAAGCGGTTGCACGCCCGGAAATCGGCGCCGCGCCGCGTTTCCGCGTCAAAAAAGAACCCGCCACCTACCGTTACGACAGCAGCCTCTCCCCCGCCCTCGACTGGGACACCAACCCCGCCCGCGAAACCGCCGCCTTCCTGCTCTCCGCTATCGAGGACGCCGCCGCCCTTTCGTCCCAAACCTTCCCATCCCCGCGCGAACTCCGCGGCGCGGATGGCACCGTCCTGCTTCGCATCACCGGCTTTCAGGACGCCCTGGCGGCGCTCAAACGTATGCAGGCACCCTTCCTGAACTGGACCGGCAAGGCCGAGCGCCCGTCCTTCGACGTCCCGACCCTGCCGCTGTTTGTCCACGAACGCCTCGCCACCGAGGCCATCATCAAAACCCTCGAAGCGCACCGTAAACGCGCCGACCAGTCCGACATGTTCAGCCTGTTCGCCGATCCGCAACTGCCGCTCAGCGCGCAGATCAACGCCTATGCCCACCGCAGCGGCTGGGTGAACCGCATGATCCTCGGCGACAGCCTGGTGGTGATGAACAGCCTCGCCCGCTACGAGGGCCTCGCCGGACAGGTCCAGTGCATCTACATGGATCCGCCCTACGGAGTTAAGTTCGGCAGCAACTTCCAGCCCTTCGTGCGCAAGCGCGACGTTAAGAACGGCGATGATGATGACCTGACGCGTGAGCCGGAAATGGTGCAGGCGTACCGCGATACGTGGTCGCTAGGGCTGCACTCATATCTGACGTATCTGCGCGACCGGCTGATGGTCGCACGTGATTTGCTGACGCCGAGCGGGTCGATTCTTGTGCAGATAAGCGACGATAACATGCACCATGTTCGAGAGCTAATGGACGAGGTTTTTGGGCCTGGAAATCTTTGCAGCGTAATCGCGTTTCATAAGACGACCAGCGCATCGTCCGACCTCTTACCCACCGTGGCCGATTACTTGCTCTGGTATAGCCGAGAGGCGGAGCGGGTCCGTTACCGCCAGATGTACCTACCACGGCTTGGCGAAGGATGGGTGAACTATGATTACGTTCGACTGACGGACGGTACGCATCGGCGAATGACCATCGAGGAGCGGAGGGACTGGTCGCAATTGCCGGCTGGTAGTGCCGTGTATAGGCGTGACAACCTGACAAGCCCCCGCCCTCCCGGCGACTTCCCCGTGGAACTCGAAGGCAAGACATTCCGGCCGGTTCGAGGTTACTGGAAGACGGGCGTGGGCGGGATGGAACGGCTCAGAAAAGCAGGGAGACTTAGAGTCTTACGGAACCACCCTTTCCTATCGTCGGTTCGCGGCGGATTTTCCCTACCAAGCTATGACTAATTCGTGGCCCGATACTCGTTGAACAGCGTCTCTATGCCGTTCAAACGCAGACTAAGGTAGTCGAACGCTGCATCCTCATGACCACCGACCCCGGCGACCTCGTCCTCGACCCAACCTGCGGCTCCGGCACCACCGCCTATGTCGCCGAGCAATGGGGCCGTCGCTGGATCACCATCGACACCTCCCGCGTCCCCCTCGCCCTCGCCCGTCAGCGCCTGCTCACCGCCACCTTCCCCTGGCATCGTCTCAAGGACAACGAAGCCGGACCCGCTGGCGGCTTCGTCTATGCCCGGCGCCAAAACAAAAAGGGCGAGGAAGTCGGCGGCATCGTCCCCCACATCACCCTAAAATCCATCGCCAACAACGAACCTCCCGCCGAAGAAATCCTGGTGGATCGCCCCGAAACCGATAGCGACATTACCCGCGTCTCCGGCCCCTTCGTCGTCGAAGCCGTCCTCCCCACTCCCATGCCACTCGAACCCGACCCCGACCCCGCCCCCACCCGTCATTGCGAGCGCAGCGAAGCAATCCAGGCCAGCCGCTCCGCTGCCGCGGACCTGGATCGCCACGTCCCGCCCACCCCGTCATTGCGAGGCCCGGAGGGCCGAAGCAATCCAGGCCAGCTGCACGGACCAGCCCCGGGCGGCGAAGACTCCCCCTCCGGCCACATCGCCCGCATGATCGAAATCCTCCGCCGCTCCCCAACCCTCGCCCTCCCGGGCGGCGCGAAAATCACGCTGAAGAACATCCGCCGCCCCGCCCGAGCCCTCAATCTCTCCGCCGAAGCACTCGTGGACAACGAAACCACCGGCGCCGTCATTCCTCTCACCGCCGCCATCCAGGCCGCCGACGAAACCAACAAGAACACCCTCCCGTTCAGCGCCCACCCCGTCGCCATCCTGTTCGGCCCCGCCAATAGCAGCATTACCGCCCGCGCCGTGCTCGATGCCGCCAAGGAAGCCAACGCCAAGAACTACGCCCATCTTTATATCATTGGTTTCGGCTTCACCGCCGAGGCCCAGGCCGAAATCGACGCCGGCGAAGACGTCCTCGGCCTCCCTGTCTCCCGTGTCACCATGACCATCGACGTCCTCATGGGCGACCTGCTCAAAACCCAGCGCAGCAGCCAGATCTTCGCCATCACCGGCAGCCCGGAAATCGCCGTCACGAAACTGCCCGAATCCGCCGAAGATGGCACCCCCCGCTGGCAGATCAAACTCCTCGGCCTCGATACCTTCGATCCCGTCACCATGCAGGCGCACCACATCAATGGCGGCGACGTACCGATGTGGATGCTTGATACCAACTGGAACGGCATGGTGTTCAAGGCCGATCAGGTCCAATCTCCGCAAGGCCCTGAAATCAACGCACGAGGATAGCGTCTGGGAACATCTGCGCGGCGACAGATCCGCCCCCTTTACCGCGGATCAAGGCACCGAAATCGCCGTCAAAGTTCTCGACAACCGCGGCAACGAACTCCTGAAATTCACCCGCCTCGCATGACCCCCCTCCGTGCACCCTCCGTGTCTCTGTGCCTCTGTGGTGAATCTTCTCCCAACCTCCAACGCCTCCCTCCCAACCTCCAACACCTCCCTCCCCACCTCCAAAACCTCCAACCGCTCCCATGACGGGCTTCGAAGTCCCCACCCCCATTCTCAACAACCCGTTCGAGGAACCCGTTGAATACTGGCGGCTTGAACCCGGCCAACCGCCCGAACGCATTCCCGGTCGCCGTCCCGCGGGCTACTACTACCGCGACCCGCGCAAAAGCGTGCAGGACAGTGCCGGCAGCCGCGGCATCTGGCGCGAAATGCCGCTCCCCAACCTCATCCGCGACCGGCTGAAAGAATGGCGTGCCGCCGGCCGCCCCGGGATCACCCGCACCACCTCGGAATTGATCGACTGGTGGAACCGAGAAGGCCGAAACCCTCGCCTGTTCTTCGCCCAGCACGAAGCGGTTGAAACCGTAATTTTCCTCACGGAAGCACGGGCCGATTTCCTGCAAGGCATCACCCTCCCAAAAGACGACCCCTCCGAAGATCGCATCAGCGAAGGCTATACCGGCTTCCGCCGAAGCTGCGCGAAAATGGCGACCGGCACCGGCAAAAGCACCGTCGCCGCCATGCTCTCGGCCTGGTCCATCCTCAACAAAGTCGCCGATCGTGGCGACGCCCGCTTCTCCAATACCGTGCTGATCGTCTGCCCCAACGTGACCATCCGATCCCGTTTGGGCGAACTGAACCCCGCAAGCGGCGCCGCCAGCATCTATCGCACTCGCGATCTCGTGCCAGAATCCCTCATGCCGGACCTCGCACGCGGGCGCATCATCATAACGAACTGGCACGTGTTCGAGCCGCAATCCCCAGGCGCGGGCGCACGCGTCGAAAAGCGTGGCGTGCCACGCACCACCACCGAATGGATCATTATCGGCGGAAAGCGCACGTCAATGCGCGGCAACCGCTATTACACACCGGAAACCTACCAGGCAGCCCTCGCCTCCAACCAGTTGGAAATGCTGCGCGAGGAAACCGACGGCAACGGCACCGTCGTAAAAGCGCTGGTCCGTGCCACCCGCTATGTCCAAAGCGACACCGCCCTGGTCGAACGCATCCTCGGCCGGGCCGGCGGCAAGCAGAACATCCTCGTCATCAATGACGAAGCCCATCACGCCTACCGGATCCCCGCCGAGGAACCGGAAGACGCACCGCCGCCGCTCGATTTCGATGAAGAGGATAAAGAAGAACAGGAGATCGACCGCAAGGAAGCCACCGTCTGGATCGACGGCCTGGATCGCATCCATAAAATTCGCGGCATAAATCTGTGCGTGGACCTCTCGGCCACGCCGTACTTTCTCGGCCGGATGGGAAGTTCAACCAACACCGTCTTTCCCTGGGTGGTCAGCGACTTCGGCCTCACTGACGCAATCGAATCCGGCCTGGTCAAGGTGCCGCAGCTCGTTGCAGCGGACGATACCGGCCGGCCCATGCCGGCCTATTTCAACATATGGGAATGGATCAAGCCGAAACTTACCGCCGCGGAGCGTGGACAGTCCCGCGCCAGCCCCAGGCCGGATGCGATCCTGAAATGGGCGCACACCCCGATCGCAATGCTCGGCAGCATGTGGTCGCAAAAACTTCGAGAATGGGCGGAGCAGGATGACCCGCGCCCACCCGTTTTCATCCTGGTCGCGAAGAACAAACGCATCGCCAGGAGCCTCTTCGAATGGATCGCCGAGGGCAAAAACCCCGCTGGCGTCTCAGCCTTCAACGTCCAGGACCTCGCCAACCGCGATGGGCAGATCGTCACGATCCGCGTCGACACAGGAGTGGTCGCGGAAACCGACTCCGATAACGCCAGGAGCGACGAGAACCGCTGGATGCGACTCACCCTGGATACGGTCGGCAGCATCTCTTGGCCGCAAGACCCGCAGGGCCGCCCGGTTTACCCTGAAGGGTTCGAAGAACTCGCAAACAAGCTTGGCCGCCCCTTGCACCCGCCCGGGCGCGATGTGCGCTGCATCGTCTCGGTCGGCATGCTGACCGAAGGCTGGGATTGCAATACGGTCACGCACGTTATCGGCCTGCGCCCATTCCAGAGCCAGCTCTTGTGCGAACAAGTGGTGGGGCGCGCTTTGCGGCGCCGCTTCTACGACATGAACGACGACGGGAAATTCGAGGAAGAGGTCGCGAAGGTCTTCGGTGTGCCCTTCGAAGTGGTTCCTTTCAAGGCCACAAACGCAAATCCGAAGCCCAAGCCGCCGCAGCGCCGCGTCTACGCACTACCGTCAAAAGCACAGCACGCGATCACCATTCCCAACGTTTGCGGGTACCAAATGGGCATCCGTAATAAAATCACAGTGCCCCATTGGGCCACCGTGCCAGGTATCATCCTGGATCCCCAGGATCTGCCGCCGACCTCAGTCATGGCTGCTGCACTAAACATGAACCGGCCCTCGGTAACAGCCCCGGGCGGCCCCTCTCTGGGAACACTGGAAGCCTTTCGCGCCTCTCACCGGGAACAGGAGCTGGCTTTCGAAATGGCCGCCGATCTCACCCAGTCGTATGTGAGACAGCCGACCTGCGAAGCTCCGCCGCACGTTTTGTTTCCCCAGGTGCTGCGAATTGTGCAGCGATATTTGGCGGAAAAAATTCAGGCACGCGCACCCGCGCATCGGCTCGATGCTTTTCTCAGCCCCTATTACGGCTGGATCATCGAAAGGCTCCTCGGCGCCATTCGTCCGGATGCCGAATCTGGTGAAACGCCTGAGGTGCCCGACATCGACGAGGACCGGCCGCTACGGACCACAGATATCAGCGTATTTACGCCAAAGCCTGTCATGGAAGCCGTAAAAACTCACCTGAATTTCGTTGTATTCGATACCTTGACCTGGGAACAGTCGGCGGCGTACTATCTTGATACGCACCCTGCTGTGCGCTCGTTCGTCAAAAATCACGGCCTGCAGTTCGCCATCCCGTATCTGCACAACGGCAAAGATCGCGAATATCTCCCCGATTACGTTGCCCGCCTTGAAACATCAGACGAGCGCTACCTGATCGCGGAAATCAAAGGCGCCGACTGGGATGGAACCGCCGAAATCAAGGCACAAGCCGCCATCCGCTGGTGCGCCGCAATCAACGCCACCAATCACTTCGGCCACTGGACCTACCTGCTCGCAAAAAATGTCAGCCGCCTGACGGAGTTTCTCGACCATAACGTGCTTCAGACCGTGCCGACGTAGAACTCCTCCCCAACCCTCCGTGTCTCTGTGCCTCTGTGGTGAATCTTCTCCGTGTCCTCAAACCCCTCCCGCGTCCTCAAACCCCTCCCGCGCCCAGTCCAACACCCTCCAACACCTCCCACACCCATTAACCACCCCTCAACACCTCCCCTCCCAAACTCCCACCTGTGCTCCCCCAAGCCTCCCTCACCGAACGTGTCATCGGCCTCGCGATCGACGTCCACCGTGCCCTCGGCCCCGGCCTGCTCGAATCCGCCTATGAAGAATGCCTGTGTTTCGAACTAAACCAGGCGAACATACCCTTCGCCCGCCAGGTCGCCCTTCCGCTGACCTATAAACAGGTCCAGCTCGACTGTACTTACAAAATGGATGTCGTCGTCAACGACGAACTTATCCTCGAAATAAAATCAGCAGAAACAATAACGCCTCTCCACCAGGCCCAGCTGCTCACCTATCTCCGCCTCAGCGGCCACCGCCTCGGCCTGATCCTGAACTTCAACACCCCAACCCTCAAACAGGGTATCCGCCGCCTGATCATCTAAAACAGAGCCACGGAGAACACGCCCCAAACCTACCTCCGTGAAACCTCCGTGTTTCTGTGCGTCTGTGGTGAATCTTCTCTCGAGTCCTCCCCTTCCTCAAACCGCTCAGAAACCGCCCTACTCCACCACCTCCTGCTCCCGTTCCGTCCCGCCATCCCCCTCCCCCTCATCGGGCTTCGGCAAGGCCGGCAGTGGCGCCTCCACCACCTCAAACTCCAACTTCCCCTCCTTCAGCGTCACCTTAACCGCCCCGCCCCGCACAAGCCGCCCGAACAGCAGCTCCTCGGCCAGAGCCTTCTTGATGTGCTCCTGGATCACCCGCGCCAGCGGCCGCGCGCCGTACAGCCGGTCGTAACCCCGCTCAGCCAGCCACTCCTTGGCCGCCGACGAAAGCTCGATCGTCACATTCCGGTCCGCCAGCTGCGCCTCAAGCTGCATCACGAACTTCTCGACCACCCGCGCCACGATCTCCGGGCTCAGCCCGGCGAACGCGATCACCGCATCCAGCCGGTTGCGGAACTCCGGCGTGAACAGCCGCTTGATCGCGTCCTCATCCTCGCCCTCGCGCACGTCACGCCCGAACCCGATCGCCTCCTTTGCCATGTCGGAAGCCCCGGCATTCGTCGTCATGATCAGGATGACATTCCGGAAATCCACCGTCTTGCCGTTGTGATCGGTCAGCTTCCCGTGGTCCATGATCTGCAGCAGGATGTTGAACAGATCCGGGTGCGCCTTCTCGATCTCATCCAGCAGCAGCACCGCGTGCGGGTGCTGGTCGATCGCATCGGTCAGCATGCCGCCCTGATCGAACCCCACATAGCCCGGAGGCGCCCCGATCAGCCGCGACACCGAGTGCCGCTCCATGTATTCCGACATGTCGAAGCGGATCAGCTCGATCCCCATGGTCGCGGCCAGCTGCCGCGCCACCTCGGTCTTGCCCACCCCGGTTGGCCCCGAGAACAAGTAGTTCCCAATCGGCTTCTCCGGCTCCCGCAGCCCCGCCCGCGCCAGCTTGATCGCCGCCGCCAGAGCTTCAATGGCACGATCCTGCCCGAACACCATGGACTTCAGGTCGCGCTCCAGATTGCGCAGCGTCTCCTTGTCGTCGGACGACACGCTCTTGGGTGGAATCCGCGCGATCTTCGCGACGATATCCTCCACGTCCTTCAACGTGACCATCTTCCGCCGCTTGTTCTCCGGCAACAGCATCCGGGACGCGCCCACCTCGTCGATCACGTCGATCGCCTTGTCCGGCAGCTTCCGGTCATTGATATACTTGGCCGAAAGCTCCACCGCGGCCCGGATCGCCTCGTCGGTGTAACGGACCTTGTGGTGCTTCTCGTAGTTGGCCTTGAGCCCCCGCAGGATCTTCACCGCGTCTTCCAGCGTCGGCTCGTTCACGTCGATCTTCTGGAACCGCCGCACCAGCGCCCGGTCCTTCTCGAAATAGTTCCGGAACTCCTTATAGGTGGTCGAGCCTATGCACCGCAGCGTCCCCGACGCCAGCGCCGGCTTCAAAAGATTGGAAGCATCCATCGCCCCGCCCGAGGTCGCTCCCGCCCCGATCACCGTATGGATCTCGTCGATGAACAGGATGGCGCCCTGATAATTCTCGAGCTCCGTCACCACGGCCTTCAGCCGCTCCTCGAAGTCGCCCCTGTACCCAGTGCCGGCCAGCAGCGCCCCCATGTCCAGCGCGAAGATCGTGGACTTCCCCAGCACCTCCGGCACGTCGCCTTCGACAATTCGCTTCGCGAGGCCCTCGGCGATGGCCGTCTTCCCCACCCCCGGCTCGCCCACATACAGCGGGTTGTTCTTCGTCCGCCGGCACAGGATCTGGATCGTCCGCTCGATCTCCAGCTCGCGCCCGATCAGCGGGTCGATCTTCCCCGCCATCGCCTTCTTGTTCAAATTCACGCAATAGTTGCTCAGCGCGTCCTGATTCCGCCGCCCTGGCTTCTCCTCCCGCTCCTGCTCGTGGTGCTCCTGCGCCCCCTGCACCGGCCTGGAGGTCGATTTGCCAGGCGCCTTGGCAATCCCGTGCGAGATGAAATTCACCGCATCCAGCCGCGTCATGTCCTGCATCTGCAGGAAATAGACGGCATGGCTCTCCCGTTCGGAAAACAGAGCCACCAGCACGTTCGCCCCGGTCACCTCATCCCGGCCCGAGGACTGCACGTGGATCGCCGCCCTCTGCACGACTCGCTGGAAGCCGGCGGTCGGTTTCGGATCGCCCGGCCGGTCGGTCGCCAGCCCGGCCAGGTCCTTGTCCAGGAATTCGCTCAAATCCGAGCGCAGCTTGTCCAGGTCCATCCCACAGGCTCGGAGCACCGTCGCCGCGTCGGTGTCTTCCGTCAGCCCGAGCAGCAGGTGCTCCAGCGTTGCGTATTCATGCCGCCGCTCCGCCGCCAGGGCCAGGGCCCGATGAAGCGTCTGTTCGAGGTTACGAGATAGCATGCCTAGACGCTCCTGAGGCGCATGAGGGTCTCAAAAAACACACATGGGCAGTCGTCGCTCCGCCGGGAACCCACCGCGATCATTCCTTCTCGATGGTGCATTGCAACGGGTGCTGATTCTGGCGCGCGAGGTCCATTACCTGAGTGACCTTCGTCTCCGCCACTTCATAGGTGTAGACGCCGCACACCCCTACCCCCCTGCGATGGACGTGCAACATAATGCGGGTGGCCTCTTCCCGGTTCTTTTGAAAGAATCTCTCAAGCACATGCACGACAAATTCCATGGGGGTATAGTCGTCGTTAAGCATCAGAACCTTGTACATCGCGGGTTTACGGGTCTTCGGGCGCGCTTTTACAACGACGCCGGTGTTCGGACCCTCGGTTGTTCCTCGTTTGTCGTTGTCGCTCATGCTCGTTTACTCTCGCGTGCGCCGTCCCGTGCCCGACCGGTCTCCTGGGACACCAGCATATCGGAACCTGACCCTCGGATAAAAGGGTTGAAGCAAGTCAGTTACGCTCATCCGCGGCCCAAGGATGCTTGCACAAACGTGGCGATATGAAAAAGGCCCGGCATTGCCGGGCCTTTCGTCAATGAAAGCCGCGTGACCGCGGCACGATATATCCCAGCCGGATCAGACCGGGTTCGAGAACTTCTGCACCGCAAAGCTCACCCGCGCTGCGATCGGCGCTATCGTCTGCTCGGTGAGCTTCATCGAAGCATCGGTCAGCTTGCTCGAACTCGGCAATCGTCTTCTCGATGGCCGAACGCGCCAGGTTGGACTGCAGGTCAATCGCCTCCTTGAACGACTTCACCGACGTCAGTGCCTTGAAGCTCGCCAGTCCCTGCTCGAAAGAGGCCTGCGCGCTCGCCGCCACTTGACGCGACAGATCCTGCACGCCCGCCGCCCAGATCTGGCCGGACTTCACGAACGCCTCATAGTTGCCCTGGTTGAAGGCAACAAGTTCCTCAGTCGTCTTCATCACTTTCTCCACTCCTTCGTTAAAACGGGCCTGGGTTGTTTCAAAGCCGGCCGTCGCCTGCGACATGCCGTCCTTCAGCGCTGCAACGGTCTGGTCGATGCTGGCTGCCGTCTGTGAGGTTGCCTCGGCCGAGGCCTGGCCGATGGCCTCCTGAACGGCGCCGGTAATCTCTTCACCCTTTGTTTTGATCGCCATGCTATCTACTCCTCGTGGGGGTCGCTCCGGGGGTAAGCCGGACTGCCACCCCTAGCCGAACCGCTTTGCTGCACCGCAGCACTACCGACAGGTAGTCCACCCCCGCCGCGCGATCAAGAGGATTTTTGTGCGGCGCACAAAATATCCCGAAGCAGATTTCCAAAACCGGACTTGCAGATCATCCCGTAAACGGTTCAAGTATATGCGGAATCGGGTCGATCCGCACTGGACTCGGCAACGGCGCCGAACCTATGGTTCTATGTCAGCCCAGGAGAATGAATGATATGGCAGGTCGGCGCAGCCTCAGGAGCAATATTGTATGTTTGATCGCTCTCGGGGCCGGATTGCTGGCGCCCCCCGCCCTCGCCCACCGGGTTGCACCGCCGCCGGCGCCGACGCCCGATCGTTCAGCATTCGTCGTGATGGACTCGGCAACCGGCCGGGTCCTGTCGGCGGATAATCCGGACGCACTCCGCCGTCCGGCAAGCCTGACCAAGCTCATGACCCTGTATATGACATTCGAGGCACTGCGCGACCGGCGCATCTCGCTCGATGAGCAGGTGCCGTTCTCCGAACATGCGGCGTCGATGATTCCCACGAAGCTCGGTGTGCCGGCCGGAAGTTCCATCTCGGTGGAAGACGCCATCCTCTCCATGGTGACCCTCTCCGCCAATGATGCGGCCGCAGCTATGGGCGAACTGCTCGGCGGCAGCGAGGAACGCTTCGCCCAATTGATGACGCTGCGGGCTCGCGCCCTGGGAATGGCCCACACCATGTTCACGAATGCATCCGGACTGCCCGCAGACGATCAGTGGACCACCGCGCGAGACATGGCGGTGCTCGGGCGCCACTTGGTGGCCGATTTTCCCGACGAATATCACTACTTCAGCACGCCGAGCTTCGATTTCCACGGCCGCATCATTCTCAACCACGACACCGAGCTTCGTTCATACCCAGGTGCCGACGGCATGAAGACCGGCTACACCGTGGCGTCCGGCCACAACCTGGTCACAAGCTCCGTCCGCGACGGGGTCCGGCTCATCGGCGTGGAGTTCGGCGCGCCGTCCAACGGCGTGCGGGATATCCGCATGACGGCGATGCTGAACGCCGGCTACCAATCCATGGGGATCGAGACGGGCTCCTCCGCTGCCATCGCGTCCCGGTTGCCGACGCTGATTCCAGCTGCCCGGGCTTCGGAACCTGCGAGACCAGGCAGGCCGCTGGTTCGCAAGGTGATGCACACCTCGGCAACCGGCGCTGAACGTCCGGCTTACGCCATTCAGGTCGGCAGTTTCCGGTCCCGCCAGGCCGCCGAGGAAGCGGCGGTCAAAGCCCACGCTGCAGCGGACGCCGGCGACGTGCGCCTGACCCATGCGCAGGTCGCGCGCCATGACACCTGGCGGGTCCAGATCGTCGGGCTCTCGGACGATGCGGCGCATGAGGCCTGCTCGGAACTGGTGCGCCACCGCAGGCCCTGCGTGGTGCTCCGCTCCGCCGAAACGGAGCAGCTGGCCCGGGGCTAATTAGGCCAAACCTCTCTCGCAAGCGTACCCCGGAGCCGGCACCCGAAGGGCGCCGGCTCCGGGGTGGACCCGTGTTGCGCCTCCGTTACCCCCATGCTAGAGTCCGCCGCGCCGGCGGGGGAGCCGGCAACCGACATCTCCGCGCTCGCCGCGCGGCTCTAACCATTTGGGAATTTCCTCGTGGCCTCATCCGGTGGCGCGACCATCGCATCCGGCGGCGGACTGGCTGACCGGTACGCTGCGGCGTTGTATTCTTTCGCCGATGAGGCCGGACAGCTCGACGCCGTCGTCGCCGAAACGGAACAGCTCAGACGATTGATCGACCAGAGCGCCGATTTCCGCCGGCTGATCGACTCGCCGCTGATCGACGTGGTCCAGGCCCGCAAGGCCGCGCTCGCTGTCCTCGCGCAGGAGGGATTCTCGAAACCCCTTCAGGACTTCGTGGGCGTAATCGCGAACAATCGCCGGCTTCGCAACCTGCCGCAGATCGTCGCCGCATTCGCCGCATTGGTTGCGGAAAAGCGAGGCGTCGTCACCGCCTATGTCGCATCGGCTCACAAGCTGAACGACGTGCAGCGTCAGCAGCTGCGGGCGCGCCTAATCGAGGCAGGCTTCGGCAACGTGAATATCGTCGAGCAGGTCGAACCTGATTTGCTCGGCGGATTGGTGGTGCGCGTAGGTCCGCGCCTCTATGACACATCATTGAAATCGCGCCTGCAGCGATTGCAGCATGCGATGAGGGGAGCCGCGTAAATGCTGGAGATCCGTCCCGCCGAGATCTCGGAGATTCTGAAAAAGCAGATCGCCGCATTTGATACCGAAGCGAACATTGCCGAAACCGGTCAGGTCCTCAGCGTCGGCGACGGCATCGCCCGCGTGTTCGGGCTGCAGAACGTCATGGCCGGCGAGATGGTGGAATTTCCCGGCGCCGGATTGCGCGGCATGGCGCTGAACCTGGAGACCGACAATGTCGGCGTCGTGATCTTCGGTGATGACCGCCAGATCCGCGAAGGCGACACCGTCGCGCGTACCGGCTCCATCGTCGAGGTTCCTATCGGGGATGCGCTGCTCGGCCGCGTGGTCGATGCGCTCGGCAATCCCATCGACGGCAAGGGACCGATCAACGCGACCGAACGCCGCCGCGTCGAGGTGAAGGCGCCCGGCATCATCCCGCGCAAATCCGTGCACGAGCCGATGCAGACGGGTCTGAAGGCAATCGACGCGCTGATCCCGATCGGCCGCGGCCAGCGCGAGCTGATCATCGGCGACCGACAGACCGGCAAGACGGCGGTGATCGTCGATACCATCATCAATCAGAAGTCGATCAACGCCAGTGACGACGAAAAGCGCAAACTGCACTGCATTTACGTCGCGATCGGGCAGAAGCGCTCCACTGTGGCGCAGCTGGTGCGGACCCTCGAAGAATACGGCGCCATGCACTACACGACCGTGGTTGCGGCGACCGCGTCAGATCCCGCGCCGATGCAGTTCCTCGCGCCCTATTCCGGCTGCACGATGGGCGAGTTCTTCCGCGACAACGGCCGCCACGCGGTGATCTTCTACGACGACCTGTCGAAACAGGCGGTCGCCTATCGCCAGATGTCGCTGCTGCTGCGCCGCCCGCCGGGACGCGAAGCCTATCCCGGCGACGTATTCTACCTGCATTCGCGGCTTCTGGAGCGTGCCGCCAAAATGAGCGACGCGCATGGTGCGGGCTCGCTGACCGCTCTGCCGGTGATCGAAACGCAGGCGGGTGACGTCTCCGCCTATATTCCGACCAACGTGATCTCCATCACCGACGGGCAGATCTTCCTGGAGACAGAGCTGTTCTTCCGCGGCATCCGGCCGGCGGTGAATGTCGGGATCTCCGTCTCCCGCGTGGGATCGGCCGCGCAGATCAAGGCGATGAAGCAGGTGGCCGGGCGCATCAAACTGGAGCTGGCGCAGTACCGTGAGATGGCCGCCTTCGCCCAGTTCGCCTCGGACCTCGATGCCTCCACCCAGGCGCTGCTGGCGCGCGGATCGCGCCTGACCGAAGTGCTGAAGCAGCCGCAATTCAAGCCGATGCCGGTGGAGGAGCAGGTGGCGTCGATCTTTGCGGGCGTGCGCGGCTACCTCGACAAGATCGGTGTCGGCCGGGTGACGGCGTTCGAGCAGCAATACCTTTCCGAGCTGAAGGCGCGCGAACCGGACATCCTTGCAGCAATCCGCATGGACCTGGAGATCAAGCCCGAAACCGACAAGAAGCTCACCGCTTTCCTGGACGGGTTCGCGCGGACGTTTGCGTAAATGCAGCCCCGCCCACCGCTGTCATTGCGAGGCGCACGGCGCCGAAGCAATCTCGCGCCCGCAAAGGCGGTAGCCCCCGCAAAGGCGGTAGCCCCCGCGAATGCGGTAGCCAACGTACGTCCTGTCGGACTGGATTGCTTCGACCTCCCGCCTGCGTGGGCACGGCTCTCCAGGCCTCGCAATGACAATGCGGGGTAGCTCATGCCTAGTCTGAAAGCCCTTCGAACCCGGATCAACAGCGTCAAATCGACGCAGAAGATCACCTCGGCCATGAAGATGGTCGCGGCGTCCAAGCTGCGGCGCGCGCAGGCCCAGGCCGAGGCGGCACGCCCCTATGCGGTACGGATGCAGCGCATGTTGAGCGCGCTGGCCGCGTCGGTGGGAGATAGCCCGACCGCCCCGGCCTTGCTGGTGGGCACCGGAAAGGATCAGACACATCTGCTGGTTGCAGTGACCGGCGATCGCGGGCTGGCGGGCGCCTTCAACGCCAATATCGGGCGCGCCGCGCGGACGCTGGCCTATAAGCTGGAGGCACAGGGCAAGACGGTAAAGATCCTCGCGGTCGGTCGCAAAGGACGCGACTATCTGCGCCGCGAGTTGGCGAGCCGCTTCGTGGGCGACGTCAACTTCGTCGGCAAACGCCGGCTGGAATTCACCGACGCCGAGGACATCGCCAAGCGCATAACCGCGATGGTCACCTCGGGTGAGGTGGACGTGTGCACCGTCATCTACAATCAGTTCCGCTCGGTGATTGCACAGGTTGTCACCCAGCAGCAGCTGATACCGGCGCCCATTCAGGAAGGCGCGGCCAATGCCGAAGCACTGGGCGGCGCTGCCTACGATTTCGAACCCGACGAAGAAACCATCCTCTCGCGCCTGCTCCCGCAAAATCTGGCAATCCAGATCTATCGCGCGCTGCTTGAGAGCAGCGCTGGCTTCTTCGCCTCACAAATGACCGCAATGGACAACGCCACGCGCAACGCGGGCGACATGATCAAGCGCCTGACCCTGAACTATAACCGCGCACGCCAGGCCAACATCACCAAAGAACTGATCGAGATCATCTCCGGCGCCGAGGCCGTCTGATCCCGGTCCACCAATACGAAGGATACCAACCATGGCGAGCAATATCGTTGGACGCGTAACCCAGGTGATGGGGGCGGTCGTTGACGTGCAGTTCGAGGGCGATCTGCCCTTCATCCAGAACGCGCTCCACACCAAGGGAGGCGCGGGCACCCTCGTTCTGGAAGTCGCGCAGGAGCTTGGCGAACGTACCGTTCGCACCATTGCGATGGACAGCACCGACGGGTTAGTTCGCGGGCAGGAAGTGGTCGATACCGGCGGGCCGATCACGATGCCGGTCGGCCCCGAGACCCTGGGCCGGATCCTGAACGTGATCGGCGATCCGGTCGATGAGCGCGGGCCGATCCACACCCAGAAGCGCTACCCGATCCACCGCGACGCGCCGGTGTTTGACGAGCAGGCGACCACTGCCGAAATCCTCGTCACCGGCATCAAAGTCGTGGACCTGCTCGCTCCCTATCTGAAGGGCGGCAAGACCGGCCTGTTCGGCGGTGCAGGCGTCGGCAAGACCGTGCTGATCCAGGAGCTGATCAACAACATCGCCAAGGCGCATGGCGGCGTGTCGGTGTTCGCCGGCGTGGGCGAGCGCACGCGCGAGGGCAACGACCTGTATCACGAGATGATCGGCGCCGGGGTCATCAAGCTGGGCGAGAACACCACCGAAGGATCGAAAGTGGCGCTCGTCTATGGCCAGATGAACGAGCCGCCGGGCGCCCGTGCCCGTGTCGGCCTCTCCGGCCTGACCGTGGCGGAATACTTCCGCGACGAGGAAGGCCAGGACGTGCTGTTCTTCGTCGATAACATCTTCCGCTTCACCCAGGCCGGCGCGGAAGTCTCGGCGCTGCTGGGACGCATTCCCTCGGCGGTGGGCTATCAGCCGACCCTGGCCACCGACATGGGCGCGCTGCAGGAGCGGATCACATCGACCAAGAAGGGATCGATCACTTCAGTGCAGGCGATCTACGTGCCGGCAGACGACCTGACCGACCCGGCGCCGGCGACCTCCTTCGCCCACCTCGACGCCACCACGGTGCTGTCGCGCCAGATCGCCGAGCTGGGCATTTATCCGGCCGTCGATCCGCTCGAACTCAACTTCCCGTTCGCTCGATCCGCGGATCGTCGGTGACGAGCATTATCAGGTTGCGCGTGAAACCCAGCGCATTCTGCAAACCTACAAGAGCTTGCAGGACATCATCGCAATCCTGGGCATGGACGAGCTGTCGGAGGAGGACAAGCTGGTGGTGGCGCGGGCGCGCAAAATCCAGCGCTTCCTGTCGCAACCATTCCACGTGGCCGAAGTGTTCACCGGCTTCCCCGGCGTGTTCGTTCCCATTGAGGATACGGTGCGCAGCTTCAAGGCGATCTGCGCCGGCGAGTACGACCATCTGCCGGAAGCTGCGTTCTACATGGTCGGCACGATCGAGGAGGCAGTGAAGAAGGGCGAATCCCTGAGGGCCACCGCCTGATGGGCGTCTCGCTCGAAATCGTCAGTCCGGAGAAGCTGCTGCTGTCGCGGTCGGTGGATATGGTCGTCATCCCCGGATCGGAGGGCGACATGGGCGTGCTGGAAGGCCACACGCCCATGATCGTGCTGCTCCGCGGCGGCGTGATCTCCCTCTACGAAAATGAGGAGGTCACCGAGCGGTTGTTTGTGGGCGGCGGTTTCGCGGACGTGACCCCGGAGCGCTGCACCGTTCTGGCCAATGAGGCCGTGCCGGTCGCGGAACTGTCGCGACCAGCGGCCGAGCAGCGCCTGCAGGAGGCCGAGATGGCCTACGACCAGGGAGACAAATCCACCACCGAGGCCGAGGACGCGCTGCTTGATCGGGTCCAGTCGGCGCGAGCGATGGTGGAAGCGACCGAAGGCGCCGGAATGTAATGCCAGTCATCTAGGCCGATGACCGCTCTCCCGTACCGGACTTCCGCACCAGCCGGATATGCACATCCAGTTCGGCCTCGTGGGGAGAACGGCTCCTGCGGCACCGTAAGCAAGTCAGAGAGGCGGAGTTGTGTGAACGACCGGTCCGCCTGACCAGCTCTCGCCGTTCGGGAACGGGACACGAACATCTTTAGATGGAGACATGAGTTTTCACACGCACGAAAATCTTGAGATCGGCCGAGACCGCAGACTGCGTGCCACAGAGGAGGATCAAGTCTGATCTCGGTGGTGATCCCAGCGCTGAACGAAGCCGCGCAACTGCCCGATCTCCTGCGTGCACTGCACGCCGAGCCGGTCAGCCGGGAGATCATCGTCATCGACGGCGGCAGCGTTGACGGGACCGCCGAGGCCGCGCGCGAGGCCGGTGCCACGCGGGTGGTATCCGCCACACGCGGCCGGGGGCAGGCAATAGCGGCGGGCGCCGCAGTAGCGTGTGGAGAGATACTGCTGTTCCTGCATGCGGACTGCGTCTTCCCGCCCGGCGGCCTCGTCGCGCTGGAGCGGCTGCTGCGGGAGCAGCCGGAGGTGGTCGGCGGCAACTTTCGCCTCCTTTTCGATGGGAAAGACGGCTTCTCGCGGTGGCTGACCGGATTCTACGCACTGATACGGCGGCTTGGCTTCTACTACGGTGACAGTGGGATCTTCGTGCGCCGCGTGGCGCTCGACGCCATTGGCGGTGTGCGGCCGATCGCACTGATGGAGGACTACGACCTGGTCCGTCGCCTGCGGCGCGCGGGTCCAACCGTCTGTATGACGGAGCTGCCGCTCGTCACCTCGTCGCGCCGCTTCGCGGGGCGCCACCCGGCGGCGATCGTCCTCGGCTGGGTGCGCATTCACCTGCTGTACTGGCTCGGTGCGGATCCGGAGAAGCTGGCGCTGCTCTACAACTCCGAGCGCCGCCGAGGCCGGGGTTGACCAAGAAACCTGGCCCCCGCGAAGCCGTCGCTGTGAAGCTGCCACCGCCCATCTCGCGTGACTACACGAACATGACCTTCGCGCCTGCCTTAGTCGCGATGAGCTTAGCCAGTCATTGAACACCCAGTGCCGGGAAACGAGGCGTCAAGTGGCTCGGCCAGACCACAGCGGCGAGACGACAGATTATAGCGCGCTGACATGGTTGGCTTCCCGAAGCCGCACGGATCGCTGCCGATGCCTCCCCGCGCTCGACATGCCATCCACTTTTGCCGAATCTCCAATAACAAGTGGAGGCTTGCTCGTTGACCTGAGAAGTCCGCCACCACCTCACCGGCCAGCCTTGGCGACCGGCCGCCCTCGCGCCGGCCGCGAGGCAGCCGCGGCCTCCAGCAGCGCCGTGACGCGCTCGACCAGTTGCCGCCCATCGACCGGTTTGCGTAACAACGAAAATGTGCCACTCACCGCCCCGCCGATGGCAAGTTCCGCCGCGTTGCCGGCAAAGCCGGTGAGCAGAATGGCCGGCAGGCCGGGGCGGCGCTGCTGCACCTGTTGGATCAAGCCGACGCCGCCTATGCCAGGCATCGACAGGTCGGAAATGATCAGGTCGGCAGCCTCGCCACTCTCTAGCAGCGCAAGCGCCGTCTGGCCGCTCGAAGCGGTCAGCACGCTATAGCCTACTTCCTCCATCTGTTCAGCAAGGGTTTCCAGCACGATCGCATCATCGTCCACCAGCAGCAGGCGGGCACGGGTCTCCCCGTCAGCGGGCACTGTCTCCTCGCCTCCGGTCCCGGCCGCCATTTGCGAGACCAGTGGTCATCCGGGCAATGCCGACCAAAATCGGAGCGAAACATGACGCTGACCAGGTCTCGTCTTTTCCTTGTCGCTGTCGTCGCGGTTTTTCAGGTTCTCGGTTGCATCACGTTGGCAGAGGCGGGACCGTATTCGGCGCTCTACGCGTTCGGAGATAGTCTGGCGGACGTGGGCAATGTGTTTGCCGGTTCGCACGGGGCGGAGCCCGCGCCGCCCTATTTCGCCGGCCGATTTTCGAACGGGCCGATCTGGCTCGATGATCTTGCGGCCCGGCTGGGTACCGGCCCAATGGTCCCGTCCTTGCTCGGTGGCACCGATTACGCATTCGGCTCGGCTACGACAGGGTATGCGCCAACGCTATCAAACCCGACCCTCGTGCCGACCCTCGTGCAGCAAGTGTCGCTGTTCAACGCGACCACGGGAGGTGTCGCACCGTCCGGTGCGCTCTATGCGGTCTGGATTGGTGGAAACGACCTGCTGAACATTCTTCAGTCGGGCGCTACCGGTGCTCCGGCCCTTGCGCTGGCGCAGGGCGCGGCAGCAACCGAGTCCACCGAGATTGCGACGCTGATTGGTGAAGGTGCACGGCGTTTCCTCGTGATGCTGCTCCCTGACATTGGGAAGGGCCCGGGCATCACGGCGCACGGTCCCGCGGTCTCGGCGGCGGCGAGCGCGTTGGCGGCTTTCTACAACACCGCACTTGAGACTGATCTGTCAGGCCTCGTCACTGCAGGCGCGAAGCTGTCCTATGTTGACGCGTTTTCGTTGACGGACGCCGCAGTTGCCGATCCAGGCGCCTTCGGTCTGAGCAATGTGACCGATCCTTGTTATGTGGGCCCGATCACTGGGGGCGGCACGGTCTGTGCGACGCCGGATCAGTATCTGTTCTGGGACGACGATCATCCAACCAGCGCGGCCCATGCCATCATCGCGGCGGACGCCGCCGATGCGCTGTTGCCGGAACCACCCGCCTTGAGCCTGTTCGCCTTGGGCTTGCTGGGACTGCTGATCTGCCGCCGACCGCACCTTCGAGGGGGATCAGGGAGTCTCTGATCGTATCAGCGGTTTATTCGTGGTGCAAATTCGCTCCGACCTGCCTGCGCCGGCGGAGATTGGCGCGATGGTGCCGTCGTATCGATCATCGCCCAGGCAATCAGGTTTGGGTTCGGTCACTCAGGCGTTAGCTCTCGCGGCTGGGCTTCTACGGTTGCCGTTGACGCAAACCGGACCGGAGATACGAACCTGGCCTACGTGACTTACCTCACAGAACCGACCTATATCCGACGCCGATGAACTCTCCTGATCCCCCCGCCCTCGATCCAAGGCGGCGGCGCTTGCTGTACCGCGCGACCCACCGAGGAACCCATGAAAACGATCTGCTGATCGGCGGGTTCGTCGCCCCGCGGATCGGGGCATTCTCCGAAGATGAGCTGACGGAGCTTGAGGTGGTGCTGGACCTCCCGGACCCCGATCTGGCCGACTGGCTGACCGGACGGCAGCCGATACCGGCGGAGAAGGAGACGCCGATGCTCCGGCGCATGAAGGACGCGATCGAGTGACGGAAGCCGCCACTGTTTATGGCGCCCCGGAGGGCTGGGATGCCTTTCTGCTCGCCCGCCGACGCGCCGAATTCGCCGGCCCCGTGCTGCACGTGGCCCGCGACGACGCGCGCATGGCACGGCTGGCCGAGGCACTGGAGTTCGTGCTGCCGGAAGCAGAAATTCTGCGCTTCCCCGCCTGGGACTGCCTGCCCTATGACCGGGTCGGTCCCAATCCCGCGCTGATTTCCGAGCGCATCGCTACGCTCGGGCGGCTGCTGGAGCCGCCGGCCAGGCCGCGCATCGTGCTGACCACCGTCAATGCGCTGGTTCAGCGTGTCCCGCCCCGGGCCGCATTCCAGGGCGCAACCCTGGAAATCACGGTCAACGGCGATCTGCGGCCGGAAAACCTGACCCGGTTCCTGGAAGCCAACGGTTACGGCCGGGCCAACACGGTGATGGAGCCCGGCGAATACGCCATGCGGGGCGGGATCATCGATATCTTCCCCGCCGGCGAGCCCGATCCGGTGCGCATCGACATGTTCGGCGACACGGTGGAGTCGATCCGCACCTTCGATCCCACCACCCAGCGTAGCGAGGGCAAGCGCAACCGCCTGGTGCTGCGCCCGGTCTCCGAGGTGCCGCTGGACAAGGACTCGGTCTCCCGCTTCCGCACCGAATGGCGGGAGTTGTTCGGGCCGAAAGCGGCGGAGGACCCGATCTATCTTTCGGTCTCCGAAGGAAGGCGGCATCCGGGCATGGAGCATTGGGCGCCGCTGTTCCATCCCACGATGGAGACCCTGCTGGACTACCTGCCCGGCGCATCCGTCAGCCTGGATTACCAGGCAGAGCAGGTGCTGGCCGCCCGGCTGGAAATGATCGCAGATCACTACGCGGCACGGAAACAGCCGGCACGCGAAGGCGAGGTGCCATACCGCCCGCTGCCGCCCGGCCGATTGTATCTGGACCAGGCGGGATGGGAACGGATGCTGGCTGATGGCCTGCTGCTGGCGTTCAGTCCGTTCGCGCGACCCGATGGTGCGGTTGGCGTGGACGGCTCCGGACGCCCCGGACCGATCTTCGCGCAACATACAGGCCCCCTTGGTGGCGGACCGGGCATCAACGTCTTCGAGCAGCTCAAGAGGCAGACCTCGCGCTGGGCGGACGAGGGACGTCGGATCGTGCTGGCCGCCTGGACCCGCGGTTCGCGCGAGCGCCTCGCCAACCTGCTCCGCGAACACGGCACAAGGGACGCTGCCATCGAGGACACGTGGGCGGCAGTACCGGCGCAAGCCGGCCGGCTCGGTTTCGCTGGTGGTGCTCGGGGTCGAGCGCGGCTTCGTCGCCGAACGGCTCGCGCTGGTGGCCGAGCAGGACCTTCTGGGCGAGCGGATCAGCCGGCCGCCGCGACGGCGGAAACGCGCGGATCAGTTCATCGCGGAAGCCACCGAAATCGCCGAGGGCGATCTCGTGGTCCACCAGGAATACGGCATCGGCCGCTATGACGGGCTGACCACCCTGACCGTGACCGGCGCGCCGCATGACTGTCTGCGGCTGATCTACGACGGAAACGAGAAGCTGTTCCTGCCCGTCGAAAACATCGAGGTCCTCTCCCGCTACGGCAGCGAGCAGCAGGGCGTGGCGCTCGACAAGCTCGGCGGGACCGGCTGGCAGACGCGCAAGGCGCGGATGAAAAACCGCATCCGCGACATGGCCGCCGAGCTTATCCGCACCGCAGCCGAGCGGAAAATCCGCGACGCCGAGGTGATGGCACCGCCGGAGGGATCGTTCGACGAGTTCTGCGCCCGCTTCCCCTTCGCCGAAACCGAGGACCAGTCCCGCGCGATCGCCGACGTGCTGGAGGATCTGGCCTCGGGCCGCCCGATGGACCGGCTGATCTGCGGTGATGTGGGATTCGGCAAAACCGAGGTGGCGCTGCGGGCGGCTTTCGTTACCGCCATGTCGGGCGCTCAGGTCGCCGTGGTGGTGCCGACGACGCTGCTCGCCCGCCAGCACTATCGCACGTTCCGCGAGCGATTTGCCGGCCTGCCCCTGCGGATCGCGCAGCTATCGCGGATGGTCCCGGCCAAGGAGGCCGCGGAAGTCCGCAAGAGCATCACCGACGCCGCAGTGAACATCGTCATCGGTACCCACGCGCTGTTGGCCAAAAGCATCCAGTTCGCCGAGCTTGGCCTGCTGGTGGTGGACGAGGAACAGCACTTCGGCGTGGCACACAAGGAACGTTTGAAACAACTGCGCGCCGACGTGCATGTGCTTACCCTCACCGCGACGCCGATACCCCGGACCATGCAACTGGCGTTGACCGGCGTGCGCGAAATGAGCGTGATCGCAACGCCTCCCGTGGACCGCCTGGCCGTGCGCACCTTCATCATGCCCTTCGACAGCGTGGTAGTGCGCGAGGCTATCCAGCGCGAGCGGTTCCGCGGCGGCCAGGTGTTCTGCGTGGTGCCGCGGATCGAGGATCTAAGCCGCATATCGGAGCGGCTGCGGGAAATCGTGCCGGAGGCAAGAACGGCGCTAGCCCATGGCCGGCTGCCTCCTACCGAACTCGAACGCGTCATGGCCGAGTTCGGCGACGGCAAACACGACATTCTGCTCTCCACGAATATCGTGGAAAGCGGCCTGGATATGCCGGCGGTGAACACATTGGTGATCCACCGCGCCGACATGTTCGGCCTGGGGCAACTCTATCAGCTGCGCGGCCGCGTCGGGCGCGGCAAGCAGCGTGGCTACGCCTACCTGACCTGGCCACAGATGCACCGGCTTTCGGCGGCGGCCCAGAAGCGCCTGGAAGTGATGCAGACGCTGGACAGCCTGGGCGCCGGGTTCACCCTGGCCTCCCACGATCTGGACATCCGTGGGGCGGGGAATTTGCTGGGCGACGAGCAGTCCGGCCATATCCGCGAGGTTGGCATCGAACTTTACCAGCAGATGCTGGAAGACGCGGTTGCTGATCTGCGGGCCGGCGCCGGCAAGCGGGCCGCCGAGGAGCGGGACTGGACCCCGAATATCACCCTCGGGCTGCCGGTCTTGATCCCGGAAACTTACGTGCGCGATCTGCCGGTGCGGCTTGGGCTGTACCGCCGGATCGGCGCCCTGGCGTCGGATGCCGAGACCGAGGCGATGGCCGCCGAACTGGTGGACCGGTTCGGCGAACTGCCCGCCGAGGTGGAAAACCTGCTCGCCGTGCTCGGATTGAAACGGGCGTGCCGGGAAGCCGGGGTGGAAAAGCTGGAGGCAGGACCGAAGGGGATGGTGGTGACGTTCCGGGGCAATGCGTTCCGCAACCCGGCCGGGCTGGTGGGCTGGCTCGGGAGCAAGGGCGGGCTGGTGCGGCTGCGGCCGGATCATAAGCTGGCGATCTCGCGCGAAATGGACGTGGCCGAGCGGGTGCGGATGGCGCGTGACGTGCTGGGAAGTTTGGCGCGGATCGCGGACCAGGCGAAGGCAGCGTAGCAGATCGATGAGATTTTGGCGACAAGAATCACATGGTGACTTCAATGGGCAGAAAGTTATCTCGCCAAAAAGCACTGCACAGCACTTCTCCGACGATCATGACTACAGCATTATTTGCGCAAGAAACAAAGTGCAGCGACCGCCGAACTTGATAGCACGGACACCCGAGATGCAAAAACGGTGCGCCAATCGGGCAATGATCCGCGAGGAGTTCGCACCTCTGGGAAGACGGCTGCCTCGGCGACGTGCGGCCGATCGATCTCATGGACACCATGGAGGGCCAGGCTCTGGTGTCGACGGCACTCGCGCGGGTTCAGAGCGGGGCTTATGCTTGAGCCATACCGTGTGGCGCATCGCAACCGATGCGCCGGATTGCGAAGCCGACGACCTTTCGGGAGAAGGGGCTAAAAGGACGGGCGGCCGGTGGAACGAGAAGGGCGCTGCGGTGGTCTATGCTTCGGAAAACCGCGCTTTGGCCTGCCTGGAGACGATGGTGCATCTGAACGCAGGCGGCCTTCCGCTCAATCGCTACCTGGTCGCTGTGACGATCCCGGACGATGTCTGGACCAAGGCGCGACGCGAGAGCGCCCCTGGTATCCGGTCGCAGAGAAGCGCGAGTCACGACGCGCGCACGCTTCGTCGCGTGAACCGGATACTCAGACAGCAAGCGGCGTATCGACTTTCAGAGAAAGTCGATACTGGCCTGGTGGTGGGATGGGACGCTGAACCCGCGGGGCGGGCCAGCATCGGGTTCGGCATGGAGTGGCTCCGATCGGGGGATACCGCCCTCCTTGTCGTTCCATCCGTGATCGTTCCAGAAGAGTTCAATGTCCTCATCAACCCGCAGCATCCGGCCAGTTCGGGCATCACCGCAACCAAGGTCCGCAGATGGCTCTACGATCTGCGGCCGACCAGGGCCGGCTGAGGGTGACAACCCTCGGCCCGAGCGCCTTGTTCGAGTTGATCGTCTGCGATTTCGCGACAATCCGCCAAGCGTATCTGAAGGCGGGGCTGTTAAGTGCCGGGAAGAAGAGCGCCCTGGGCTTAAAGCTTTGGGGAGGAGAGGCTGAGGCCAGAAGATTCCGGCGGGAGTTTCTGTTGCTCGAAGCACTGGCCCGACACCGGCTGGCCTGGCTGGTCATGGATGGCCCCGATCATCGCCAGGTAGTGGTTTTTGGCGGCACGAATGTTGGAAAAAGCACAGTCGTCAATGTGCTTGCCGGTGCAAGCATTGCTGCCGCGAGCGCGGAGGGCGGCCATACGCAGAACGCGCAATGCTTCGCGCCGGTCCCACCGCCGTTCGGGACTCCAAACCAGCATGCATATGAAAACTTCAAAATTGTAGAACGCGAACGTCTTTCCGCCGGCCAGCATGATCTTATCGGATGGACATGTCTGTCCCTCAACGGTCTGGGACCATCGATTGCGCTGTGGGATACGCCGGATTGCGATTCCACCGGGTCCCCGCGCTACCTTGAGGCGGTGATCGAAGTGATAGCGGCGGCTGATCTGCTTGTTTACGTAACCAGCGTCGAGAAATACGCGGTAAATGAGCTTGTCGAATGGGTTTTCGACCTTTCCGATGTCGGCATTCCCATTCTTGAATGCCTGAACAAGACGCCGCGCAAAGACCGGGACACGGTGATACGACGACAGCGGGAGACGATCTTCCCCGAAGCGAGTTCCCGGCTGGGAATTCCTCCGCCGGATTTTCCGATTGTCGCGCTGCGTTATCTCGTGGAGGGGAACGAGAGCGATCTTTGGGGCGACGCCCACCCGGAAGCCGGTGAGCTTCGCGCGAAGGTCAAGGAGTTGAGCGGGCGGACCGATCGCCATCGGAGCGGAGCAGCGGCGCTTAACTATCTCGGCCGAGCTATTGACGGGGTGTTGGAACCGATAAGCCTGGAGGCCAGCGCGCGTGCGTTATGGGACAGCGCCATCGCAGATGCGATGAAAAAGTTTGTCAGCACATACGAGCTGCAATACCTGACCTCTGACAAGCTGATTGAACCCTTCACGCGCCTGAACCTGAAGTTGCTTGAATTGCTCGATCCCAACATACCAGGCCTGAAGCAGGGACTCGCCTGGGCGCGTCGAGCGATATTCTGGCAACGTTCGCTGATACTGAAGGGTTACAGACATCTCGTCCGTGTCCTGTCCAATGCCGGCGAAGCTGCGGCGGATCCCGGCGCCGGGCAACCGGCAGAACTCAAGGCGTATGCCGAAGCACATGTCGAGCTTCTGGCGATGATGAGCAGACTGATCACCAGCTCGCGCTCGATGCCTCGCCATCATCCCTTCTGGGACATGGTGGAGCAGGAGTGGCAGCAGCAGTATGAGGAAGTCAGTAAGGAGTTTGGTGAACTTATTAAGAAACACATGACCGATACGGAGCGTCGCATAACAGAAGCCGCGCGCGACATTTTTCAGGAACTTCAAAAGCAGCCTCTACTGTTGAATATCCTGCGGACAGCGAGAGTTACCGCCGACGCGGGTGGACTTGTGATAGCACTGGCCCATCCCCATTTCGGGCTGATTCACGGAGCACTGGATGATGCTCTCGGAAGCGCAATGGTGCTGGCGACCGAAACCGGAATGGCACAGGCGGCTCGCGCTTACGTTGAGGGCCGGCGTAAGAAACTGCGAACCGAACTCGTCAAAGAGGCTCAAGGCATGGCCGAGACCCTCTACGGGGAAAGGCTCCGATCCCTCGCCGTCAATGCCATGAGCCGTGCGGGCGCGCTGGGGATTGGTGAACAGGTTGTGAAGCGCCTGCCGGAGAACCTCAGGATGCTGGCCGAGAAAACGGGCGCAGAGGCGCCCTGATGCCACACGCCGGCTCGAACCTTCTCGCCGATATCAATGCGTGGGCACTCCAGATTCAGGAGCAAGGTTTAGCTGAGCAGCAGCTGCCGCAACTATGGTCAACGTTGGAGGAAGCCGCGGCGGAGCGGCTGGAGACGGATATTGAGCCGTTTCTGGTCATCATGCTGTGCGGCCCGACGGCAGTTGGGAAATCTTCGTTGATCAACCGTCTGGCGGGCGCGGAAATATCGACGGTCGGGGTAGGCGCGGCTACGCGCAACAGCGTCATTTATGTTCATGCGGACGATGATCCGGAGCGGCTGTTCGAGTATAGCGCGAGGTTGGGAATGGCATCGAGCGAGCCCGGCCGGATCGTGCGACACCGATGCGACGAACTTCGTGGCAAAGTGCTGATAGACACTCCCGATATTGACAGTGTGATGCTGGCAAACCGGGAACTGACAGCGCACCTTGTGCATTGCGCTGATCTTGTCCTGTTCATTGTAAGCCCGGAGAAATACCGGAATCTGAACGCCATAAGCTGGATAGCGGAGCAGAAAGGGAAGCGGGCTGTCGCGTTCGTCCTTAATAAATGGGACAAGGAGGGTCTGGGTCGCCATTATGAGCAACGCGAAGCGGTCTGGATGGGCCTACAAACCGAGCTGAACGCCGCCGGTTTCAGCGCGCCGGTGGTGTTCCGGACGACCGCGGCGCACGGTTCCGGAGCGTTTGCAGCCGAGGACGACTTTGATGCTTTGGTGCGGTGGCTGGAAGAGGGGCTCGACCGCTCCAAGGCGGTGGCGATTCAGGCGCGGCGCCGGCGAGCCGCCTGGGGACGATTGGCTGCCCGGCTTGCCGCCTCTATTCCGCATAGGCTCGATAAACATCCGTTCGTCGTGGACTTCCCCTCCCGGGTGCAGGCGCGCAGGCAGAAATGCGAACAGAATAGCAGGCTTGCGGCGGCAACACTGATGCTTCCTTCGTCTAGCGTGCCCGTCAGGCCAGACATACCCGGCATTCTGGGCACATGGCTTGATGCGTCCACCAGGGTTGGCACTTGGTTGTCCGCGAGGTCTGCACCACTTTCGGGCGAGCCGGGACCGTTTGCTCTGGCGATCGGGGCGGAATTCCGGCGCAGCCTTGATGAACTGACAAACCGCGCAGACCTGTCCCGTTTCCCGCTTGGACCATTGGGGCCGCGCTGGGAAGCCATCGTTTCCGGCGTTTCTACCGAGATCGCCGGATTGCCGGCGGCGGTGGAAATGGAAATCGGGAGGCGAACTCTTTCGGCCGGTGGACGGCGTTTTATCGGCGTTGCCGCTCTGGTGCTTATTGAGTGCTGTATCTTGTCGGTATTTGGGATCGGCCTGTGGCGACTGGCATGGGATTTCGCTTGGGGACGCTATGCGGCCGGGGGGCTTCTGCTAAGTGCGATCGCCTTGATTGTCGGCCTTGTCGCCGTGGGACACGTGGCGGCTCGTATATTCTTTCCGCCGCCAGCGGCCGCGGGCCGGCGGATCGCGGCGGCCCGACTTTCGAAGACGGTCAGCGAGGGTTGGGCAAACATGCAGACCGCTCTGGATGAATATGTGTCGGTCGTCGGCCGGCTGGCCGATCAGGGGACAGATCTGTTGCGCCGCTGTGAGCATACGATAAGGGGTTTCAAAGTCACAGAACAGGAGGAAATCGTTCACCAGTTGTTTGCCGAGACGCGTGGGACGGCGCTGTTGGAATAGATCGTTGAATTCCAGCCGGCCGACGAGACAGAACGGTCACCCCAGCTCCGCCACGTTCCCTACAATCCTGCTCACCAGCCCGTACGCAATCGCCTCCTCGGCGCTCATCCAATAGTTGCGATCGGTATCACGCTGCACCCGCTCCAGCGCCTGGCCGGTTTCCTTCGCAATAATCTGATTGATGCGCTCGCGCATCTTGATGATCTCGCGGGCCTCGATGTCGATATCCGTCGCCGGGCCACGAACGCCGCCCATCGGCTGATGCAGCAGAAACCGCGTATTCGGAAGACACAGCCGCCGCTCCTTCACGCCGGCCAGAAAGATCAGCGCGCCTGCGCTCGCCACCCAGCCGGTGCCTATCACCCGCACGGGCGACACACCGTCAACAAAGCGGATCATGTCGTGGATCGTATCGCCGCTCTCCACATGGCCGCCAGGCGAGTTGATGTACACGTCGATCGGCTCGGCAGACGCGCCGGACAGCGCCAGCAGCCGCCCGGTGACGTCGCGCGCCACCTTGTCATTGATTGCGCCGAAGATCAGAACTTTGCGCTGCCGGAACAGGCGTTGCTCAAGCTCATTGACCGGCGAGGACAGGGTCTTGTTGTCGTCCGGCTCCTTCGGTTCGGGGCCCATCGGCTCCGGGACATCGGGGCCGTCCGGGTCTTCCTCATCCAGCCGGGCAAGTCGGGCGCGCGGGTCGGTCATGGCATCCTCAGGTCAGGTTTGCTGAAGCGATTTTGGCGCAAAGGGACGCGGCGACAAGTGCCCGCTGCCGGAACGCACCGCCGGCGGGCTCCTCAGCCCACCCCGACCAACCCAAAGCCTTCCCTCCGCGCGGGGTCCGCAAGGCGATCGTCAAGCTCTGCGCGCGTCCAGTGGGCTGAATCCGGGCAACCCGCACCACGCTCAGATCGGCTTCCCCTCGCTGCGCTGCCACGCCTCCCGCATCAGCTTGTTGCTCGGCAGCCGCTTGTCCTGCACCTTCCGCGCGGCCTCCGCGCCGGCAACAGGCAGCCCGCGCGGATCGAGCTTGCCGATCTGCACCAGCACCGACGCCTGATCCCAGTAGATATGTTCGTGCGCAACCTTTCCGTCCCGGAACTGCACGATGGCGACCAGTGGCACTTCGACCGAACGTCCGGTCGGCGGAATGCCAGGCAGCATCCAGTCGATCGTGGACGTATGGGTGAAGCGAAAGATCATTTCATCCACAACGGAATGCGCACCGACCGTGCGGCTGACCGGGATCATGGCAGTATCGGGCGGGTTGGCGCCGATGAAGTGGTATTTGTAGAATCGTTTCAGCTGGTCATGACCAACCCCGCCCGCCAGGGTCGGTACGTGGTTGACATAGGGATCCGCCACCATGGTCGCCATCGTCGCATCAGCATCGCGCGTCTCGAACTCGCAGCGGCAGTGCTGTTCCCATAACGCCGGAAGGTCGTATTCAGGCATAAAGCGGCTCCTTTCTGAAAAGCGCAGGTCGGTACCGAGCGGCAACGCCGTGTAGCGGGCTTTTCCGCCAACCTGCTAGTATCCGATCGCCCCGGATCGCACCAACAGTCAACGGAGCCGCGCCATGCTGAACGAGGAACTGATCTTCGTCGCAACCTGCGACATTTCCGGGCATGTCCGGGGCAAGGGATTTCCCGCACGCGAGATCGACGCGCGCCGCCGCAAGGGCATCGGCTGGACCCACAGCAACCTGATGATGTCCGCCTTCGGCCCGATCTGGGACACGCCGTTCGGCACGGCCGGCGACCTGATGATCGTCCCCGACCCCGAAGCCGAGGTGCGGGTGGATTTCGCCGACGGTTCGGCGCCGGAGCACTTCTTCCTGGGCGACATCAGGAATACCGACGGTACATCGTGGGAGTGTTGCCCGCGCGAGTTTCTGCGGCGAGCACTTGCGGACTTGCAGGACGCGGCCGAACTGGAACTGACAGCCGCGTTCGAGCAGGAGTTCGTATTTACCGGGTTGGAGGAGCGGCCGGGGGACCCGTACAGCCTCGGCGCGTTTCGCCGCCAGGGCGGGTTCGGCGGGAGATTCGTCGCAGCCTTGCGCGCGGCCGGACCGCAACCCGATTCGTTCCTCGCCGAATACGGCGTCCGCCAGTTCGAAATCACGGTCGCGCCGGCGCCAGCGCTGCGTGCCGCGGATCATGCGGTGATCACGCGCGAAATGGCCCGTGCGACGGCATTCCGGATGGGCGAACGCGCAATCTTTTCGCCCATGCCCGCGGAAACCGGCGTCGGCAACGGCGTGCACATCCACATGAGCCTTCGCGGAAAGGACGACGCACCGGCGACGCATGATCCTGCGGGTCCGCTGGAACTGAGTTCGGCCGGCGCAGCATTTCTGCGCGGGCGTGCTGGCGCATCTGCCGGGAATCTGCGCGATCACCGCGCCTTCTCCCGTTTCGTATCTGCGTCTGACGCCAAACCGATGGGCACCCACCGCAATCGACCTGCGCGCACAGGATCGCGGCGCCGCAATGCGTATCGCCCCTGTGTTTGCCGCGGCAAACGAGGAAGAAACCGCGCGGCAGTTCAACATCGAGTTCCGTGTCGCGGATGCGGCGGCAAGCCCGTATCTGGCACTCGGGGCGGTGGTCTTCGCGGGCGCGGACGGGCTGCGCCGGCAACTGGAGCTTCCGCAGAAGGAAACGGCGGATGCGCTGCCGCGCTCGCTGGATGAGGCCCTGGCGCGGATGGCGGATGATCCGGCCGTGGCCCGATGGATGGGGCCCGTGCTGTTCGATGCCTATCAGCGCTTCAAGCGCGCCGAGGTAAAAGAAACGCAGGAGGACAGTCCCGGCGAGCTGTGCGCCCGGTATGCGGAGGTTTATTGATTATGGCGGCGGCGTCTCCTGTCATTGCGAGGCGCGCAGGGCCGAAGCAACCTCGCGCGCGGCTTGCAACAACCCAAGCACCTCCCCCGTATCCACCATCCGGCAATACCCCTTGAAACAATCCAGCGCCGCCTTATGCCGCGCCAGCGTCTCCGCCATGCACGCATCATGCACGCACGTCATGTAATAACCCCGGTCCGCGCCGTCCTTCACCGCGTGATCCACGCACTGATCGGTTAAAAATCCCGTCACGAGCAGATCCTCGATGCCGATATTGCGCAGCACGTAATCAAGCACCGTCGAGTTGAACACGGACGAAGACGTCTTCGGCAGAACGACCTCGTCGCCCTGCGGCGCGATTTCGGCCAGCACCTGCGCTTCCCACGAGCCCTTGGCATAAAAAAAACCCGACAGCTTGTAATCCAGGCTGCGATCCCGCCCATCCTGGGTCAGATTTTCAATAACGGTATAAATTACCTCCACCTTCGCCGCCCGGCAGGCGGCGATCAGGCGTTGAATATTGGGAATGGTCCGGCTCGCCGCAATCGCATGAAACTCCGGATGCCGCCCCGCCTTCTGCTCGTTGAAGCTACCATTCTGCACATCGATCACCAGCAGCGCGGCGCGGCCGGAGATTATCGGGCGGTCGCGGGTCAGGGCCCGGTCGTCTGGCATGGCGGGCGGCCTCTCGGTTGACGCCTCTATCCTGTTCGCACATAGCTGCTGCCAACAAGGGGCCCCGATCAAGGGTGGGGGGAAGCAAAAGGTGACGCCGCTTCTGGAAGTCGTGAACCTGCACAAGGCGTTCGGGCCGATCAACGTGCTGCGCGGCGTCAATCTCGCGGTGGACGCCGGGGAGGTCGTGGCCGTCGTGGGCGACAACGGCGCCGGCAAATCCACCCTGATCAAGCATATCTCGGGCGTTTACCACGCCGATTCCGGGGATATCCGGTTGAACGGCCAGAAGCTCGAGCTTCGCTCCCCCGCCGAAGCCCGAGGGCTTGGCATCGAAACCGTCTATCAGGACCTCGCCCTGGCCGACGAGCTTTCGGTTGGCGCCAATATCTTCCTCGGGCGAGAGCCGGTGCGGCACTGGCTCGGCTTCCTGCCCGCGATCGACAACCGGAAAATCCGGGCGGAAACCGAATCCCTGCTTGAGCGTATCGAAAGCCGGATCCCTCCCAAAGCAAAAACCGTCTCGCGCCTCTCCGGCGGACAGCGCCAGGCCGTGGCTATAGCTCGCGCCCTCTATTGGCAGGCCAAGGTGGTGATCCTGGACGAGCCCACCGCCGCCCTCGCAGTAATGGAACGGGAGCATGTGATCCAGCTTTCGCGGCGCCTGGCCGCCGAGGGCGTGGGCGTCATCTACATCGGCCACAACCTGATCGAAATCCTGGAAGTGGCTGACCGGGTCGCGGTGATGTACCGCGGCCAGATCGTCAAGTCGGCGCGCGCCGCGGAGACGGATCAGCAGGAGCTGATCAAATACATGACGGGCTTTACGGAAACGGCGGAAGCCGCAGCCGCATGATAATCCCACCATAATCAACAGGAGGATACGCGTGAAACGAATGATGCTGATGGCGGCCACCATGCTCGGTCTGGGCGCGGTGGGGACGGTCGCGGTCAACGCCGCAGATTTCTCCAAAGACCGGGTCGTAGTGATCGTGAAGGCGACAACGTCGCAATTCTGGGCAACCGTTTTCGACGGCGCTGATGCCGCGCAGAAAGCGCTGGGCTTACAGCTTTCCAAGCTGGGCGCCCAGGCCGAAACGGATGTGGCCGGCGAGGTCTCCGTCATGGAGAACGCCATTTCCTCGCACCCCACCGCCATCGTGATCGCGGCGACGAACGCCCAGGCCCTGGCTCAGCCGATCGCGCATGCGACCGAAGCTGGCATCCCGGTTATCGTGGTCGATTCCAACGCCAATACCGATAAATACGTTACGTTCCTCGCCACCAACAACGTGACCGGGGGCGAGAAGGCGGCGGACGAAGTGGCGGCCTGCGTGAAGGCACGCACCGGCAAGCAGGAAGGCAACGTCGCCTATATGACTGCGCTGGCCGGCGCGCAGTCGCTGAACGACCGCGACAAGGGCTTCGTCGAGCAACTGAAGAAATACCCCGGCCTCAAGATCGTCGAACACCGCACCGGCAACAACGATCCGGCCCGCGCGCTGTCCGACGCCGAGGATATCCTGACCCGGCATCCGGACCTGGTCGGCGTGTTCGCCGACAACGAGCTTGAGGGTGACGGCGCCGGCCGCGCCATCCAGGAAAAAAGCCTGGGCTCGAAGATCTGTGCCGTGGCCTTCGATACCTCGGACCAGGAGATCGCTTTCGTGCGCAACGGCAATCTTGACGGGCTGATCGTGCAGAACCCCTTCATGATGGGCTATGCCGGGGTGTGGTACGGCGTCGAAGCCGCCCACGGCGCCGTGCTGCCGAAATATGTCGATTCCGGCGTGCATGTCGCGACCAAGGCGAATATCGACAGCCCCGCCATGCAGGGTCTATTGAATCCCAAGAAGTATCAGTTGACCCCCTTCCTGGGTGAGTGAATGAGCACCGCCACTGCCCGCCCCGCCGTAGCTGACCGGTCAACCGCACGCCAACTCCGGCACCATCTGCCGGTCGAGACGTGGGTGGCCCTCGGTACCGTTCTGCTGTGGATCGGGCTGGCGGTGGCGTCCCCGGTACTTCCTTACGACGGGGAATATTTTCAACATCATGCGGCAGGTGTCCGTCGACGCGATCATCGCATATGGGCAGTTGTTCACGATCATCACCGCGGGAATTGACCTCTCCGTCGGATCGGTCGCCGGCCTGACCGGCGTCGTGTTCGCGCTCACCCTGGCCAGCGGAATGAACGTGTTCGCCGCACTGGTGCTGACGCTGCTGCTTGGCGCGCTGATCGGCATCGTGAACGGGCTGGCGATCGACAGGCTGGGCATTCCGGCCTTCATCGTCACCCTGGCGGGACTCCAGGGATTCCGCGGACTGACCATGCTGGTTTCCGGCGGAATGACGATCTCCGGCATGCCGGAATCCCTGAATCTGGTGGCGAACACTTCAGTCTTCGGCATCCCCACCATGTTCGTGATCATGCTCGCCTTCGCCATCGGCTCGCAGTATCTGCTCGGTGCGACGCGCATGGGCCGCTACCTGTACGCACTCGGCAGCAATATTGAATCCGCGCGCCGCGTTGGCATCAACGTGACGAAGGTCACCGTGCTGGCCTACGGATTGTCGGCGGCCTTCGCGACCGTGGCCGGCATGCTGCTGGTCGCCCGGCTGACGATGGGCAACCCGAATGCCGGCTACGGAGCAGAGCTGCAGGCGATCGCCGCCGCCGTGGTTGGCGGCGCCAGCCTGTTCGGCGGACGCGGCACGGTCGTCGGCTGCTTCATCGGCTCGGTCCTCTTCACCACCATCGGCAACGGCGCCAACCTGCTCGGCGTGAACTCGTTCTGGCAGATGGTCATCGAAGGCCTGCTGATCGCCGCTGTGGTCTATCTCGACAACGTGCAAAAGCGCCGCGCGAGCGGGGCCTAGGCGCCGTGGCTCGCTGAAATCCGCCCCGCAACAAAACAATCCAGCATTGCTGGCCTGACATTGCCAAAAGAATTGCACCAGCCGATCCGCGATTGCCGTTGTTGCTTTTGCGCTCCGGGGGACTCCCGCGACGCGGAATGATGTGATCGGAGGCCGACCTCCCTCTTAGGAGGTTGGCAGTGATCCGAGGCTCGATGACCGACGACGAGTGGGCCATCGTCTTGCAGGCGCTTGCCTACAGCGGCGGCGAGAAAGACATGTTGCAGATGATCGACAGCACCATCATCCGGGCACATCCCGCCAAGCGCAACCGCAAGGTGTAGCACACTGTCAACAAGCGGCTTTACAAGCTGCGTTCACGCATCGAATGCTTCATCGGTCATCTCAAGGAGCAGCGCCGCGTTGTCACGCGCTACGACAAAACCACAATCAGCTTTCTCGGCTTTGTTCTGCTCGGCGCCATTCGCCGATGGATCAGGTTTGTCCACAGGGCCTAACCTAATCCTTCAAGGCTACCTTCCGGGGCAGTAGCTCTCGGCTGCACCAATCCTGCACTGCCCACCCGCACCTTGAGTAACGACGTGCAGCACCGACGGTTTTCCTCAAAAAAGGCCAACGAAAGTATCAGCTATAAGCAAATGAAGTGCACTCAGGGACGATTAGCGCCACTACCTTGAGCCTGTATCGGATCAACTCTCATCTGCGGATCGGTCGCAGTGTAGGGGAAAGAGCCTTTTGAAAAAGAAAGCAAGTCTCCGCAACCATCATCAGCGACCGGTCTGTAGGCGACGTGAATCATCGTGTCTTCACATCCTAAAGCGCAATTGACGTCAACGACCTCGAAAATCCCAAGTGATCGATCCGATGTGGACAACTCGATCTGAGAGCCTACCGGCAGCTTCAACTTCATCTCGCTAAGCAACGTCATTCCGGTACCCTTGTCAAACGAGAGACAAACTCAACTACGGGGAAACGCGTTCACCACGCCGAAGATATCACCTCTCACCGCCTTACATCAACCGCCCTGGCGTCTGGCTCTCGCTGACCTCCGAATCTCCATGGTTTCCAACTTCGCTTCCCAAGGGAGGCGATGTTGCCGCGCATGCAGTTGGGAGACAGCTCACTGATCTGGGTGGCGACGAGACACGGGACGCGGACCAAAGCAAGCAGCCGCGCAATTCCTCGTAATGGCATCCAGGTTTGGCAGACACCCGGGTATTTGCCGAGAAGGCGAGACGATATTACGCACCTGAGTTTCGTCGCCAAATGGTCGGGTTGGTGAAGGCCGGAGGTACCCTTGCCCGGGCCACAGATCGTTGCGATGCGCTATGGCTACTGTGTACTAAGGAACCTCTGAACAAGTCCCTCTCGACACGGTCACGGATCGATCTGTAATTGGCGAGCCGCAGCGGCGGAGTTGGCGGAGATGCGGCAATTGACGTTGGCTGAGGCGGCGGGTTTCGAGCGGTATGGCAAACTGACGAGGCGGGCGACGTTCCTCGCCGAAATGGAGCAAGTGGTGCCGTGGGACGAATTGTGCGCCGTGATCGAGCCGGTCTATCCCAGACCCGGCAATGGCCGCCCGCCGATCGGCGTGGAGCGGATGCTGCGCATCTACTTCCTGCAACACTGGTTCAATCTGTCGGACCCGGCGGTCGAGGAGGCGCTGTATGACTCGGCCTCAATGCGACGGTTTGTGAAGATCGACCTGGGCCGCGAGCCGGTTCCGGACGAGACGACGGTGTGCAAGTTCCGCCACCTGCTGGAGCGGCACAATCTGGGCCAGGCGTTGTTCGAGCGTGTGAAGTCGCATCTGGCCGCCCGCGGCCTGAAGGTATCGGGTGGGACGATTGTCGATGCGACGATCATCGCCGCGCCCAGCTCAACCAAGAATGCGGCCAAGGGGCGTGATCCGGAGATGCACCAGACGCGCAAGGGCCAGCAATGGTATTTCGGGATGAAGCTGCATATCGGCGTCGACAGCAAGACCAAGCTGATCCACTCGGCGGTGACCACCTCCGCCAATGTCCATGACGCCAAGATGCTGCCTGAGCTGTTGCACGGCGACGAGACGCGCGTGTGGGGCGATCAGGCGTATCGCGGTCAGCGCGACGTCATCCGCACACATGCCCCGAAGGCGCTGGACTTCACCAGCCGGCGCTACCGCCACCGCGGCGTGGTTGATCAGGTCGAGCGGCGGAAGAACCGCACCAAATCGGGCGTGCGAGCCAAAGTGGAGCACAGCTTCGGGGTGATCAAGCGCGTGTTCAGCTTCGTCAAGGTGCGCTACCGCGGCCTGGCGAAGAACACGCCTCACTCGCTGGTGGCTGGCGCCTTCCAATCTGTTCATGGTCCGCTGCCGATTGCGGTGCGCCTGACTGGCGTACTGCGTCTGATGCCGGCCTGACTGGCGTACTGCGTCTGATGCCGGCCTGACTGGCCGTGCAGCGTTGCCGAATCCCGCTGCGACGTCTCCGATCACGTGTCTTGTCGTAGCCGACGATTCTTGTCTCAGCTGGCGAGTCGGCACGCCAATCAGCTCTGGCAGAATTGGCCTTGTTCAGAGTGTCCCTAAACGGGAACGACCCGAGGCTGAGGTGCTGTGACCGACCTTCTTGCCATAGCCGAACTGTGGCAGCTAGCTGGCCGGTGCTCTCTCGGCCTCGGCCGCCTGTTGCTTGGCTAGCCGCTCAACGATGATATCGAAGGTGTTAGCTGCATCCTTCTGGACGGCCAGAAGCCGGTCCGGTGGAAGTTTCTGTGCCAACCTGCGCATGTCGTCGTCTACTGACTTCATGCCGAGGGTCTTGGCCACGGAGAACCAGACATAAGCCTTCTCGTAATCTGCTGGCGTGCCTTCACCAAGCCAGAAGCACCAGCCTACAGCAGCGGCAGCAGGGGGCGAGCCATCCAGGGCGTATTCCAGCAGTTTGCCGAAAGCGGCGATCTTCGCGCTGGCGTCCCCCTGGTGTATCTTGAGCAAAGAAACGAGAACACGTAGGCCATTACCGCCCTCATTGGCCTCGTCGATCATCCATTGATCCGGTTCGGCGCACAAGAACCGCAGCCCGTAACGCAGCCCCAATGCCGAAGCCCAACAGCAAAAACTACCTCCCACGTCGTTCATGCCATCTGCCAGGGCTAGGGCCATCAGCACTCGCGCCTCGGTATTCCCCGCGCGGGCAGGCTCCGGCAGGTACCAGAGGGCATTCTGGGGATCATTCCTTGGCCCTTCGCCCAGCCAGTAGCGGGCCATGATGAGCGCCGCCTCGATGTCGCCCGCGCGCGCCTTGCGGTCCAGCTTATAGTGGGTGCGGTCATACAACTTTCGCGCCGCCTGGTCCCTCATAGCGTCGCCGGGATCTCTACGTTTGAAGAACACTAACCTTGTACCCTATTCCACGACGGAACCGATACGATTAGCTGGGCAGGAGCTGGGGGTGCAAGGCCAATTAACGCGCAAGGCACGTCATAAGCAGCTATATGTAGCAAACCTCTCCCGCCTCGCGGGAGAGGTCGGATCGCAACGCGATCCGGGTGAGGGCTACACCCGCTCCGACAAACCCGCCGACTTGCGCACGAACTCCAGCGGGCCGTTCCAGTCGAAATTGCGATACACCGCGGCAAGGTGCGCGTACGGCGGCGACTGCGCAAACAATTGGAAGGTCAGCCGGTGCCCGGCGTAATCGGAGTTCAGCAGATCCCGCGCGAAAGCCAGCAGCCGGCGGCGGTCCTCCGCTACCCAGCCTTCGTTCACGGTGTAGTATTTCTCCATCCAGGGCCTGGTCTCCGCCGCCTCGAAGCAGGCGTAGTCGGGCGTGACGCAAATCTGCCCGCCGCAAAGCTCGCGGGCGATATGCATCATGTGGTGCAACTGCGAGCATGCCAGAACCCGGCCGGCGTAAAGCAGGGACTGGTTCGGCATCAGCAGCCCGGCCGGACTGCGCTGGGCCAGTGCAATCGAGGCAGTAAGGTGCGCGTTGATGCCCTCCCGGTAAACCGCGAGCTGCGCCAGCTTCTCCTGCACAGCCTGCTGCTTTTCCAGCCCGGTCTGACGCGCATTGAACAACGCCGCGCCGATCAGCATGTCCGCGAGCTTCAGGTTGCGCTGCACGAACGCGAAAGCGGAATAACGGTGCAGCGTCGCGCGGATGAACGCCGCCGCCTTGGTGTGGCGGTAGAACAGCACGTTCTCCCACGGGATCAGCACGTTGTCGAAAATCAGCAGCGTGTCCACCTCGTCGAACCGGTTCGACAGCGGATAATCCTCCGCCGGCGCCCGCCCCGCGAAGCCGGTACGACAGATGAACTTCAGCCCCGGCGATCCAAGGTCGCAGATGAAACCGACCGCGTAGTCGGAATAGGCCGCATCCCCCCAGTTGGCGATGGTCGGTTTGGTGAACGCCTGGTTGGCGTAGGCGGCGGCCGTTTCGTATTTCGCTCCGCGCACAACCAGCCCCTTATCCGTCTCCCTCACCACATGCAGCAGCATATCCGGGTCCTGCTCTTGCGGCGGGCGCGAGCGGTCGCCCTTGGGATCGGTGTTGGCGGAAACATGGAACGGATCGCGCGCAATCACGCTTTGCACGTGGTGCGCAATGTTTTGCGCGAATCGCGGATCGACCTCGTTCAGCACATCCGTGCCGTCGTACAGGGACCACATCTCGCCCACGGTTTCGTCGCCCACGCGCGTGACAATGCCACCGATTTCGTCCAGCACCATATCGGTCGCGCGCCGCTTGTCATGCCAATCCTGCTGCGTGCGCGGCAGCTTGTTACCGATGGCATGGCGTTCGTCGCCCTCCGAATAGGACATGACGTCACGGGTGCGCTCGTCATGCGCCAGGTCGTAGATGCACGCACGGATATCGACCAGCGGCCTGAACATCGGATGACGCGTGACATCCGCCACCTTCTCTCCATTGATATAAACCACGCGGCCATCGCGAAGCGATTCGCGGTACTGCTCACCAGTGCGGATCATGGCGGCTCCATCCGGCGCGCGGGGTTGGCGGGGCGGCCGCGCGCGAAACAAGACTTAATCTCAGGGCAAAACCGGCGCACCCTCGCATCCCTGCAACTGCACCACGCCCTGCGCCGAACCGTCCCGGCGGTGCAGATCAAGCGCCAGCCGCTCCAGCCGCCGCGTAGAAGATACCCAGGCAGTGACAACCGACTTACGCCGCGTGCTCAGCGCCGGATAACGCACGGCCGCCTGCCACGCTCTGCCCCCGGATGACGGCACCGCCTCGATCGGCAGCTCCACCAGGCGATCGTGTTTGAAGCCGGGCAGCAACACCGGTACATCGCCTCCGCCGGGGGGCAACCACCTGTCCCAGTAAAAAGCCATGGCAAGCGCGGTGCGCAGACCCGGCGCAAGCTGCGCGGCTCGAAGGTCCAGGTCCGCGCGGCGCTCCGGCGCAGCCGCCTGAAAATCCTGCAACCAGGGTTGGCCGAACGATGCCGGATCCCAGTGCTGCACAAACCTGGGGAATTTACGGCGAAAGTCGCCCAACGATTTGCTTTCTATCCGGTGCGCCTGCAACCCGTTCGGCGTGCGCTGAAACACGTCCCATTGCTGGCGGATGATGCGGTTGCCCACCAGGTAGCGGTTGTTGACCGCGACGCTCTCCAGTCGCCCCCCACGCCACGTGCTTATCTCCTCGACCAGATAGCGGATGTGAAACAGCACCAGCCATGCCCCGCGGAACTCCGCCGCCACATCGACGCGCGTGAGCCCCCCGCCTGCGGTCACATTGGAGGTGACGGACACATCGCCGGCAAAGTCGGTCTCGCCCGTGAAGCGGCAGGTCTCGCCTGCGGACGCCGTGCCAACATGCGCCAGCACAAGAAACATCAGCGCAAGCGCCAATCGCGCCGCCACGCTACTTGCCCGGCGGCAGCATGTGTTCCAACGCCGTCCGTATCGGCTGAGGGGATACCCGCAACACCCCCTCGAATGGCGTATCCATCTCGTTGACGATGAATATCGCGCTGCCGATAGCGAGCGAAACGATCAGGAACGCAACATACATCGTGCTGTGCTGAGGCGCATTGATCCCGAAGCTCATGAACGTAGCCGTAATCCACGACACCAGCAACGCGATCACCACCGGATGCACGCTCGGCCCCGCCTGCTCTATCAGCAGCCAACGCTGGCGCAGCGTGCCGGTGGCGATCTGAAGCGCCTGACTGCGCAACCATTGTTCGTTTTGATCCGCGGCGTTGAGCCCGCGGATCTCGTCTCGCACATGCTCCAGCTCCGCACCCGCCTGGCGATTTTCCACCAGGTAGGGATGGTCGCCTTCAATCCATACATCCCTCAGCAGCCGGCTCGTATAGTCCCGCAGCAAACGCCGCGCAGGCAGCGCCGCTTCCCCATAGTCGCGCAATGTCTCGTCCAGCACGATAAGGTCCGCAGCATAAGACCGCACCTCCGTGTTGGTCGCATCAAAGGAAGTCTTGACCGTCGCAATCAGCAGGCCCAGCACCAGCGAAGCGAGCACCGACAGCATTCCGGTGCCAAGCTTGATTGCATCGAGCGTTTCCGACGACAGGTGCCGTGTCGGCAGCAGGCGATGCAGGCGAAAGCCGGCGATGCTGCCGGAAAAAATGATGGCCGATATCAGAAGTCCTTCGGCGATGGCGTTCATCAGCCGCTGCCTTTCGCCGCGGTCACGACGGCCGCGCCGTCTGCCGGCCGCGGCTTGAGCAGCGTCACCAAAACGACGCCCAGAACGATCAGGCCGCCGCCTTCATAGTGGAACGCCTCCAGATGTTCGCCAAGGAACAACCAGGCCAGCACCGCGACAAAGAATATCTGCAGGTAAAGAAACACGCCCGCCTTGGCGGCCCCCAGAACATCGACGCTATAGTTGTAAAGGTAGTACATCAGCGCTCCGCCGGGGATTGCCACATAGGCCAGCGCAATCATGCCGTCGGCGCTCATCGACGGATATTCGCCCTCCAGAAGCTCCCAGGCAAAAAACGGAGCGGCGGCGACGACCCCGGCGCCCAGCAGCAACACCAGCAGCGGCAGCCGCGCCAGATCGAACGCCGCGCGGCGCAAGAGCACGCTATAGGCGGCGAAGCACAGCGCCGAGGCGAGTATCCACAGATCGCCGACCCCCAGATCGAGCCGCAGCAGCGCCACCGGATCGCCCTTGCTGATGATTACAACCATCCCCGCAAGCGCGATCGCGGACCCGGCCAGCTGCCACGGCCCCAGCACTTCCTTCAGCAGGGAGTGTCCCGCGAGCAGGGTGATGATCGGCGCAAGGGCCATGATCAGCCCGGCATTCACGGCGCTCGTGTGATGCAGCCCGGTGTAGATGCAGCCTTGCGAAATCCCGAGGCCCAGGCCGCCGGTGACCAGCAACGCCAACGGGCGGGCGCGCAGCAGGCGGCCCATGTCGCGCCAGTGCCCGCCCACCAAAGGCAACAGGATCAGCCCGGCGATCAGCGGACGGAAGAACGTCAGCGTCCACGGTGGCATGTCGGCGGCAGCCCACTTGGCGGCGACATAAACCCCGGCGGAAAGCAGCCAGCACAGCGTGGCTGCACCATAGGCCGCCGCCGGCTCGGACCCCGGCCGCGCATCGGCGGGGTGCGCTCCGGAAGCCACGTGGCCGACGGACCAGAACGCCAACGCCATTGTTTTGCCCCCATTCAGATCAATTCACCCGGCCGAATCAGGCCCGCGCAACCTCAACACGCTCAGAGATAGATGGAAAGCGCCATTGCGATCCCCGCCGCAACGATCACACTGATCGCCGCCCGCCAGAAACCCCTGATGCGGGGCGCAGTGACCCCTTGCGGCAGTGGCTTCCGCCCGGTCAGCATCGGCGTCACCAGGTTGTGCCGCTTGGCAAATGCGTACGTCGCGATGGCAACAATGTGCAGCGCGATCGCGGCGAGCAGCACATCCCACAGCCAGGTGTGCGAATCGGAAATTGCATCGGTGATCGGAACGGGCACGACCTCCGTCCAGCGGCCTTCGTTTGCCACGTCATTGTTGACGTAAATTCCGGTCAGGCACTGGATCAGTAGCAGCGCGATCATGAACAGCACCATCCAGCCGCCGGCAGCATTATGCCCGACATTTGTATCGGGCTCCGGGCGAACCAGCTTCTTGCAGTGCTCGATGGCACGCTTGGGCGCGGCAACGAAGTTCGAGAAGCGCGCGGTTTCGGATCCCACCACACCCCAGATCAGCCGGAACACCACAAGGAACAGCAGGATCTCGCCGGCCCAGACGTGCCAGTCCATCCGGTCCAGGCGCTCCGTCACGTAAAGGATGATCAGCAGGATCACGGTAAGCCAATGGAACAGCCGGGTCGGCAGGTCCCAGACGCGAACCTTCCGCCAGCCCTCGCGCATGTCAGGCGGCCACGTGCAGCTGGCGCAGCCGCGCCAGGCTGACCAGCGTCGCCAGCCCCGCGGAGACGACCCCGATCAGCAGCGACAAACGGGTGCCGCCGGCGATGCCGCTGCCGGCGGCCGCAGACAGGCCGAAGCAAAGGGCCACCAGCGCGCTGCCATTTGTCTGACCCAGCAGACGCGCGGTGGAAAGCATGCCGCTAGCGGCGCCGCTGCGCTCGGGCGGCGCGCTGCCGATCAGCAGACGGTTATTCGGCGACTGGAAAAAGCCGAACCCGAAGCCGGCGACCGCCATCCGCCACGCAATGCTTTCCCAGCCGGCATGAACAGGCATGGTCATCAGCAGGAACAGCCCCACCGTCATTACCGCAAGTCCCATCGCGCCGAGCAGCCCCGGGGAGGATCGATCCGACAGCCGGCCTGCAACTGGCGCCACGAACACCACGATAGCCGGCCACGGCGTAATCAGCAGCCCGGTCATGATCTGGGACATGTGGCCCACATCCTCAAATAGAAAAGGCAACGAAACGTAAACCAGAGCCTGCGCCGTAAAGGAACAGACCGACGTGGCGATCGACAGCGCAAAAACCGGGCGGCGGAACAGATCGAGCGGCAACATCGGCGGCCGGATCTTGCGCTCGCGCTGGATGAACAATGCGCCGACCACCAGAGCGCACGCGATCTCGGCGGCGGACCAGGCGGCGGCCTCGCCGCGGCCCAACTCGTCCACCCCCACCACCAGCAGCCCCAGCGTGATGGCGTTCAGCATCGCGCCCGCGAAATCGAAATGATGGCTGGAACGCGGCGTGGCCGGCAGGGAGCGGGCGGCGAGATACAGCGCAACTGCCCCCAGCGGCACGTTGATGGCGAACAGCCAGTGCCAGCTGGCGACCGACAGGACGGCCGCGGCGACGGTCGGGCCGGTGGCCGAGGAGGTGGCGACGACGAAGGCATTGAAGCCGACGGCACGGCCCAGTTGTGCGCGCGGGAAAATAAAACGTATCAGCGCCGTGTTGACGCTCATGATCCCGGAGCCGCCGAAGCCCTGGATGACGCGCATGATCACCAGCATCGGCAGCGAGGTGGAAAGCGCGCAGCCGAGCGAGGCGGCGGAAAACACCGCCAGGCCGATCGTATAGACGCGACGGTAGCCGAAAATCTCGCCGAGCGAGGCCAGCGGCAAAAGCGAAACCGTCACCGACAGCTGATAGGCGTTGACGACCCAGATCGACGCGGCGGGTGTTGCGTGCAGTTCGCGGGCGATGACCGGCAGGGCGATGTTGGCGATCGAGGCATCGAGCACGGATATCGACACGGCGATGGCGATGGTCGTGAGGGCACGGACCCGCTCGGGCCGCGGAAGCCCGTCCGGGATGCTTACAGGGTCGTGCGACACCCGGCCAACTTGACCTGACCGCAGCCGGTCAACAAGCTCCATCACCATGCAGTTCCCACAGCATGAAGATACCGTCCGTCCCGAGTGGATCGATTCGAACGGCCATATGAATCTGGCCTATTACGTTGTTGTCTTCGATCGCGCGACAGATTTAGTATTCGAGAGGCTGGATATCGGAACGGACTACCGCGCGCGCACCGGCAATTCCTGCTTCGTGGTGGAAACCCACACACTCTACGAAAACGAGGCGACGGTGGGCGAACGGCTTGCGGTGCGGCCGCTTCTGCTGGGTGCGGACGCGAAGCGGGTGCATCTGTTCCACGAGATGTTCCATTCCGGCATCGGGCATCGCGTGGCGGCGCAGGAACTGATGTGCCTGCATGTGGACATGCGCACGCGCCGGACCGCACCCTGGCCGCAGGACCGGCGGGCCGCCTTGCGGGCAGCATTACAGGCGCAACCCGCCGGCCCCCTGCCGAAGGGTGTGGGGCGGCGTATCGCTCCGCTCGGGGCCGGGTAGGCGTGCGAAGCACCGCCACTCCCTTGTCATCCCCGCGAGCTGGTGGCCGAAACAATCCCGGCCCTTGCGCTGTCATTGCGAGGCCAGCACGGGGGCCGAAGCAATCTCGAACACGCGATCGTTCGAATACACGATCGCTTCATTTGCAATGATGACCCCTGACGGTTGACCGTCTGCCATTGCTCAGCACAGGCTCGGGAAAGCACCCTCCTTCGTGGCCCCTTCTCTCCCACGGCCGTTACCGCCCGTCGATCCTTGCCAAGCAGCGAGCATTCCTGCTGATACTCGCGGCCACGCAGCAAGGAGCACCGCCATGTCGCTGTTCGACCTTACGGACAAGGTCGCGGTTGTCACCGGGTCGAGCAAGGGCATTGGCCGCGCGATCGCCGAGCGTCTGGCGGAACATGGCGCGAAAATCGTGGTATCCTCGCGCAAGCAGGATGCCTGCGAAACTGTCGCGCGCGGCATTCGCGACAAGGGCGGCGAGGCCATCGTGATCCCCTGCCATATCGGCCGGAAACAAGAGTTGCAGAACCTCGTTGACCAAACCATCGCGCATTGGGGCGGCGTCGATGTGCTGGTCTGCAACGCGGCGGTCAATCCGTACATGGGGCCCGCCTCCGGCGCCTCGGACGAGGTCTACGAACGCATCATGGGCGCCAATGTCCGCAGCAATTTCTGGCTGTGCAACATGGTGCTGCCGCAGATGGCGCAGCGCGGCGGCGGAGCGGTCATCATCATCTCCTCCATCGGCGGGCTGCGCGGATCGGGACAGCTGGGACTATATGCCATCTCCAAGGCTGCCGACATGCAGCTCGCACGCAATATCTGCGTGGAGTGGGGACCGAAGAATATCCGCGCCAACACCATCGCCCCCGGTCTCATCCGCACCGACTTTGCCCGCGCGCTTTGGGAGAATCCCGATCTCTACCGCAAGCGCACGCGGGACACGCCGTTGCAACGCATCGGAGAACCCGACGAAATTGCCGGCGCCGCCGTGTTTCTCGCCTCCAAGGCGGGCAGCTTCGTCACCGGCCATACGCTGGTGATCGACGGCGGCACGACGATCGGCACCGTGACACGGAAGGACGATTGATCCCCGCGACCGCCGGATCGCGGCATGAGGCGCCGCGCACCCGCCTGAGCCTGCTCTTCCTCGGCTTTCTCAGCATCGGGGCAATGAGCTTCGGCGGCGGACTGGTGGCGTGGATCAGGCGTGAAGCGGTGCAGCGCCGCCACTGGATGGACGACACGCAGTTCCTGACCGCTTACGGCCTGTGCCAGATCGTTCCCGGTGCAAACAACGTCAACCTGGCGGTGTTCATCGGCTCGGAGCTGCGCGGTATCCCCGGTGCTGTCGTGGCGGTCATTGGGTTGATGGTCGTGCCCGTGGCCTTCTACGTCGTTGTCGGCGCGATCTATCTGACCCTGCAGGCCGGGCCCTATGGCGCAGCAGTGGCCCGCGTCCTCGGCGGAATGGGCGCGGTCGCGATCGGGCTGAACCTGGCAACCGGCTATCGCCTGGGCAAGCGCAGCCTGCGCGGCGCGCAGGGGATTATCGTTGCCGGCGTTACCGCAATATCCGTCGGCATCCTCGGCGTCCCGCTGCTCTCGGCTCTGGTCGTGCTGGTTCCCGCCAGCCTGGTGCTCACCTGCTTGCGGCGGCGGACAGCATGATCGGAACGTTGCTGCAGATCGCCGCACTGTTCTCGCTGCTGTCGATGCTGGCGGTGGGCGGCGGCGCCGGCGTCATCCCTGACATGCAGCGCGCCACGGTCGATGTGCATCACTGGATGACCGCGCCGCAATTCCTCGATGCATTCGCGATTTCCCGCGCCGCTCCCGGCCCCGGGTCGCTGATCGTGCTGCTGGTCGGGCAGCGGGCAGCCGGAGCCGCGGGCGCCACCGTGGCGCTGCTCGCGATGTTCGGACCCTCATCCGCCCTTGCCTATGTCGCCGCGCGAAGCTGGCGGCGCGCCGGCAACGCGCCCTGGCGATTGCTGGTGGAGCAGGCGCTGGCGCCCGTGGCGGTGGGGCTGACGATCGCGAGCGGATTGGCGCTGATCCGCGGCACCGAGCATACCTGGATCGCGTATGCCGTGACCGTCGCCTCTACTCTGGTTTTTGCCTTAACCGAACCGCATCCGCTGGTGCTGTTGCTGCTCGGCGGCGCGGTGATGCTGGCCTTGGGGTGAACCATTACAGCAGCCGCTGACAGTCCGCGCCGCGCCCATGCCGGACGCTCAGCCGAGGCGGTTCGTTCCTCGAGAGCGGACATAAATGGGCATCTGCTCAGTTACCGCGATCGCGGCCGATGCCGCAGTAACGTTACAAAATACGCTATCAGTAAAAATGCCAGTGCGTGCGCGACGATGATCGCAGCTCCGCGGCCGGCCGGTTCCGCGGCCATGTTCATCAGCACACCAGTACCAGGGTTGATCACCCGGATCGGTCCCGAGACGGCGATGAACACAGATTTCATCGCCTCTGTAAGCCAGTATCCGGTGACTGCCACCTTGGCCAGATGTGCAGCGAAATCTGGCAGCTTCGGCACCAGCACCCCGGCCAGGAGCAACTGCGGCACTAAGGCCAGCGGAACGATCGTGGTCGCCTGGTCACGGGTATTGGCCACCGCCGAGATGAGCAGGCCGATCGCTGTGCCCGCCATCGCGCCAATCGTCAGCAGCGCGAATTGCTCTAACCGGTTACCCGGGATGCTCTCTGCCAGTGTGGCCACAAGCGAATAGACAACGGCAAGCTGCAACACGGTGAACATGCCGGACACAAAGCATTTTGCGCCGATGAAAGCCGCGGTGGATAAATTGCCGTCGCGTTCGCGTCGGTAGATCGCCAACTCCCCGACGATCTCTTTTGACGCCGCGTTGCAACCGAGCCAGATCGCACTGAGCCCGAGCAGCAGCAGCAACGCGTTCTCCGCGCTGACGCGTTCCTGTCCTTCTCCGAATGTGCCGAAAGCGTAGCCGATCAGTCCACCGATCAGCAGGCTCTGGACCGCTGCCATGATCAGCGTGCGACGATCTGCCAATAACAGCCTGGCGTTCCGATCCAGAAGAATGCCGGTCTGGCGGGCGATGCGCCGCGACGTGGCGAGTGCGATGATCAGCCCGGGCTCACGATAGCGCCGCCGGTCTGGCTGCTGCCGGTCGAGACACGGTGCCTCGGCAGGCGGAAGGTTGGCAATCGCGCCGGCGGTCGCCTCGAATCTGGCACGCCAGCACTCGGCGCCAAGCTCGTCCATGCGGTCGAACACGGCACCCAAACGTCGTACCGCGAAGAAGTCGAGCACCTCGCGCGGCTCGTCAACAAAGGTTAGCAGCCCGCCACGGCCCATGCAGATGACCTTGTCGCAGAACTCCCCCACATTCGCCAATGTGTGGGTAACCACAACGATGGTCATCCCCTCATCCGCCTGGCGCCTCAGCAGCCGCATGATGTCCCAGTCAGTGCTCTCGTCCAGCCCGCTGGTCACTTCGTCGAGGAACAACAGGCTGGGACGGCTGAGGATTTCGCTGGCCAGGCTGGCGCACTTTTTCTGCCCGCCGCTGAGAGCGCCGACGCGCTGGTCGAGCCGGTCCAGCAGATCGACGCTACGTGCGGCATCGTTCACTGCGGCACGACGCTGCGCAGTTGTGGTATCCGGGGGCAGGCGAAGGCGCGCTGCGTAGTTTAGCGCCTGTCGCAGCGTGAGTGACTCATGCAGCACATCCTGCTGCGGCACGAAGGCGATGTTTTGCTTAAGCGCCTCGAAATTGGCGTGCAGATCTACACCATTGAGCAGTACGGCTCCCTCGCTTGGCAGCATTCGACCGGCCATGATGTTAATCAGCGTGGATTTGCCCACACCATTACTACCGATGATGCAAACGAACTCAGAGGGGCGGATGTGCAGGCTGGCTGAGTTCAGTATGCGTTGCGGCGCGCCAGCCTTCCTGCCCGGCACATTGTAACTGACGTCCTGTACCAGCAGTTCGACATTGCCGCTGCGCCTGACCTTTGTCAGTGCGGTGCCATCGAAGGTCAATCCGAAAGGGCCGATGTCAATGCGGTCCCCGGCGGCCAATCTGCAGGAGCCGTGTACCAATTCGCCGTTCACATACGTTCCGTTGGTGCCACCAAGATCGCGCAGTACAGACGGTTGCACCAGATATATCAAATGCCACATGACAGCGCGAAACATTGGGATGATCCAGCACGAGCTGCCCGGGCAGCGCCTGACGGCCGACTGTTAAGCCATGTTCGAGCGGCGTGCGGTCGGGCGGGGTAACGACGCGATCCTGATCTGGTAATAGGATCATGGCCCTGTATGCGCCCTTTCAAAACCGGCGAGCGCCGGATCAACGTTAAGACCTCAACATACAATATAAGGCACGACCCGCCAGCGCCACGTCGACAAAGCCCGCTGACGGACCTTGTGGAGATATACGCCATCTGGCTGCGGCATTGCGCGCCAGCATCGTCTGCCGGGGCGGAAGGAGCCGACCCTCATGTGCTTCGCTATCACAACTCTGTGAGCTAAGCCCAATCAGGCAGGCGGGCGCGCTGGCTCGGGCCTTAACCAACGCCGAGGAGGGCAGCTTTTCGCGCTCTCATCCCGCAGCCCGCAACCGCCGCCACGTCCGCCTCACCGCGCCGGCGCCTCAATCGGCGCGCAGTTGGTCCTGCCGGACATGATGCAGTCCTGTATCGCCGATGTCTGGTGCAGCCGGTTCACCACATAAATCGCAGCAATGATCGCGACCGCAATTATCACCATCGTTACAACCGCCCCCCGCCGCGAGGGCTCACCCGGATCGTCGCTCACACACGTCCCTCTTCCACGGCGTGGCAGGCAACCAGCACGCCGTCAGACCGCAGATGGGCGGGCTTCTCCTCCCGGCAGCGCGCGTTGGCCAGCGGGCACCGCGGGTGGAACGGGCAGCCCGGCGGCGGGTCGATCGGGCTCGGAACCTCACCGCCCACCGGCGTGCGCGACTGACCCACCTTCTCCAGATCCGGCACCGCCTCCAGCAGCAGGCGAGTATACGGATGTCGCGGCGTGCGGAAGATCGTTTCAGAAGGCCCGGTCTCGACGATGCGCCCAAGATACATCACGCCCAGCCGCTCCGACATGTGTCGGACCACCGCCAGATTGTGGCTGATGAAAAGATATGTCAGACCCAGGCGGCCCTGCAGTTCGCGCATCAAATTCAAAATCTGCGCCTGAACCGAAACGTCCAGCGCGCTGGTCGGCTCGTCGCACACCAGAAAATCCGGCTCGCTGGATAAGGCGCGGGCAATGGAAATACGCTGCCGCTGCCCGCCCGAGAATTCGTGCGGATATTTCTCGCCGTCAGCGGGCGCAAGACCGACCTGCATCAGCAATTCCGCAACACGATCCCGGACCTGCCCCCCCGATCGCGTCAGGCGGAACGCGCGCAGCGGCTCGGCGACGATGTCGCGCACCCGCCAGCGCGGATTTAACGAGGCATAGGGGTCCTGGAAGATCATGTTCATCCGCCGGCGCACCGCCGGATCGGCGCGCGCCACGGACAGCTTCTGGCCCTCGAACTGAAAGCTGCCCTGGTTCGGCCCCAGCAGGCCGACAGCCATGCGGGCGACGGTGGACTTGCCGCAGCCGGACTCCCCCACCAGCGACAGCGTCGTGCCGGGCGCGATCGCAAACGAAACATCATCCACGGCCCGCAGCAACACACGCCCCTCCCCCGACAGCAGCCGCTGCAGCGCCGGGCGGGAGACATCGAAAAACCGGGAGACCCTATCGGCGCTCAGCAGTGCGCTCGTGCCGGCCTCGGGATGCCCGATCGTATCCATCAGTACAAAAAGCACGCGGCCCGGGTCGGACCCGCCGGAAAAAGTTCGGGGCGCTCGATGCGGCACCGGTCGAACACTCGCGGACAGCGCAGATTGAACGCGCAGCCGGGTGGGATCGCGTTCAGACGCGGCATGGCCCCGTCGATCTGGCGAAGCCTCTCTACTTGCTGCTTCAGCGGCGGAATGCTTCCCATCAGCCCGTCCGTGTAGGGATGCGCGGGCCGCTGCACCACATCGGCCACCGGCCCGATCTCGGCGATGCGGCCGGCATACATCACCGCGACCCGGTCCGCAGTTTCCGCAATCACCCCCATATCATGCGTCACCAGCATCACCGCGGTGTCGTGATCCTGCGTCAGGCGCTTCAACAATGCGATCACCTGCGCCTGCACCGATACATCCAGCGCGGTGGTCGGCTCGTCGGCGATCACCAGACGCGGCTCGGCGCAGAGCGCCAGTGCGATCACCACGCGCTGGCGCATCCCGCCGGAAAACTCGTGCGGATAGGAATCGATGCGGCGGGCGGCAGCCGGAATGCCGACCTCATCCAGCCAGCCGATCGCCCGCCGGCGTGCATCAGTAGCGGATAGACCCAGATGCGTCCGCATGGTTTCAACAAGCTGATTGCCGATGGAATACAGCGGATTCAGCGTCGTCAGCGGGTCCTGAAAGATCGCCCCGATCTGCTTGCCGCGGATGTGCCGCATCGCCTCGGGCGGCAGATTGTCGATCCGCTTGCCCTGAAGGTGAATTTCTCCCCCGGCGATGCGGCCCGGCCGCTCCAGCAATCCAATGATCGCAGCGCCCGTCAGCGACTTTCCTGCACCGCTCTCGCCCACCACGCCCAGGATCTCTCCCGGTGCGATCTCAAACGAAATCTGATCGAGCGCACGCAATGTCCCCCGTCGCGTGGGAAACTCGACCACAAGATCGCGCACCTTGAGCAGCGCGGCCCCGCCCACCGCGGCATGGCCGGGCTTGACCCGGCCATCCAGCGCCCGCGCGGGTTCCTCGATCACCGCAGCCTCGGGTTCAGCGCATCGCGCAACCAGTCGCCCAGCAGATTGAGCGCCAGCACCATCAGCACCAGCGCAGCGCCCGGAAACACCGTCACCCACCACTGGCCCGAATACAAAAAATCATCACCAATCCGTATCAGCGTCCCGAGCGATGGCTGCGTCGCCGGCAAACCTACGCCCAGAAACGACAACGTCGCCTCGTCCAGTACCGGCAAGACCAAGCGTCAGCGTGCCGATCACCAGCACCGGCCCGAGCACGTTCGGCAGGATATGCGTGGTCATGATCCGCGTGGGCGACGTGCCGATCACCCGTGCCGCGGCAACATAATCCTTCCCCCGCTCCACCAGCGTCGATCCACGCACCGTCCGCGCAAACTGCGGCCAGCGGCTGATGCCAATGGCAAACACAATCACGTAAATCTGCACCTGGTCGTGCACCGATTTCGGCACCAGCGCGCCGATCACCCCATCCACCAGCAGCGCCATCAGAATCGCCGGAAACGTCAGCTGAATATCCGCCGCGCGCATCAGCAGCGCATCGATAATCCCCGAAGCAAACCCCGAAACCAGGCCGATCGCGATCCCCAGCAGCATCGCGAACACCACCGCCGAGGCGCCCACAACCAGACTTACCCTCGCCCCATACATTATAGCCGACAGCACATCCCGCCCCTGCTCGTCCGTCCCCAGTGCGTTCGCCCAGGTGCCGTCGGCCAAAAATATCGGCGGCTTGAAACTATCGAGCAAGGATAGCGTGGCGATATCGAACGGATCGTGCGGCGCCAGCCAGGGGGCAAACGCGGCGCCAACCAGGCAGATCAACGCCAGCCCGGCGGCGAACATCGCCACCGGTGAGTGCGTGAAGCTGTAGAACAGGTCGCTGTCACGCAGCCGCGCCAACCGCCCAGGGGCAACAACTCCGCTCATCGCCCCGCCATTACCGCGCGCGTGACGCGCAGCCGCGGATCGACCGCGTAATACAGCAGATCGACCACAAGGTTGATCAGCACGAACACCACGCCCATCAGCAGCAGGTACGCCGACATCACCGGTATGTCGGCAACCGCGACCGACTGAATGAACAGCAGCCCCATGCCGGGCCACTGGAATACCGTCTCGGTGACCAGCGAAAACGCGATGATCATCCCAAGCTGCAGCCCGATGATGGTGATCACCGGCACCAGCGTGTTCTTCAACGCATGGCCGAAATTGATGCTGCGCTCGCGCAGGCCCCGCGCGCGGGCGAACTTGACGTAATCGGTGCGCAGCACCTCCAGCATCTCGGCGCGCACCAGGCGCATGATGAGCGTCATCTGGAACAGACCCAGCGTGATCGCCGGCAGGATCAGCGCCTTGATGCCGCTCCAGGTCAGAAACCCGGTGCTCCACCAGCCAAGAGGAACCACCGTGCCGCGCCCGAACGCCGGCAGCCAGCCCAGCCAGACCGAAAAACACAGGATCAGCAGCACGCCGATCAGGAACGTGGGCAGCGAAACCCCCACCAGACTCACGATCATGAACAGCCGGGAAATCAGCGAATTGCGATAGATGCCGGCATACACGCCCATCGGAATGCCGATGATCACCGCCAGCACGGAAGCGGTGAAAGCAAGCTCCAGGGTCGCGGGCAGGCGCTCGGCGATCAGCGTAGAGACCGGCTGTGCCAGCCGGTAGCTCAATCCGAAATTCCCGTGCAGCGCCGCCCAGATATACTTGCCGTATTGCACGAAAAACGGCTGATCGAGCCCAAGCTGATGCACCAGCGCAACGCGCTGCGCCTCGGTGTAATCCTGCCCGAGCATCGTCGTGACCGGGTCGCCCACATAGGCAAACATCGCGAAAGAAACCAGGCCAACGACCAGCAACACCGGAATGGCCTGCAGAATGCGCGAGATAACGAACGAAATCATGGCGGATCGGTCAGCACGGGCTCCCGCCGCTCGCGCATCAGCACCGGCAGCGGCTCGCCGGCCCACTCATTGATCAGCGTATAGCCGACGCCCAGCAGCACCGGGCCAAGAAAGATCCCCAGCAGCCCGAACGTCACGACCCCGCCCAGCACGCCCAGAACGGTCAACAGGAACGGCAACTCCGAGCCGCGCGCTATCAGCCACGGCCGCGCCACGCTGTCCGCCCCGCCCACCGCCAGCAATCCCCACGCGGCCAGGAACAGGCCATGCCCGAGATGGTGGTTGAACAGCAGCCACAGCGCGGCCGGCACCCACACCACGGCCGCGCCCGAGGGAAACAATGACGCCAGCCCCGCCAGCGCGCCCAGCAGCACGGGCCGCGGCACCCCCCCAAGCCACAGCCCGAAGCCCAGAAGCAGGCCCTGCATCACCGCGGTGCCAAGCAGCCCGTACACCACGCCCCGCACCGTCAAACCCGTCAGCCCCAGCATGCGCTCGCCGCGAATACCAGCGATCCGCATCATGATCGTGTGCAGCCGCCAGGCGATCGGCTCGCCATAGACATAGAAGAAGAACGTGATGAACAACGCCAGGATGAACTTCAGCACCCCGTCGGCGATGCCCAGAAACAGGTGGAACAGCGCCTCCAGCACGATGCCCAGATACGGGCGCAGCGGCACGAACGCCTCGGTAAGGTCGGCCGCCCAGTTGTTCCACACATCCGCCAGCCCCGGCCCCACCGCGGGAAGCCCGCTCAGCCACGCCGGGGCCGCCGGCAGCCCCTCATGCAGCGCCTGCTCGATATTGTGCCGCAGGTGATAGACGTCGTTCGCACTCTCCGGCGCGGCCAGCGCCAGCGGCAGCACCACCACCACGGCGATCAGCAGGTACCATCACGAACGCGGCTGCGCCCTTCCTCAGGCGCAGCCGCTGGTGGAGCCACTCGAACACCGGCCAGGTGGTGAAAGCCAGGATCGCCGCCCAGAGAATGGCGGAAAAGAATGGGTAGAGGACCAGGATACAGCCGACGGCAAGCGCCCCCAGCAACATCCCCAACAGAACGCGTTCGACGATCACTCCCCCCTTTCGCGCCCCGGGACTCCGGCCGGGGACCGCTGGTCAAGCCTGGCAGGCACTCCTACTACTCTTTCCCTGTCTCCGGGGGGAGAGTCCGCGATGCCGCGTTTTGCCGCCAATCTGTCCATGATGTTCAACGAAAAGCCGTTCCTCGACCGGTTCGATGCCGCGGCCAAGGCCGGCTTCAAGGGGGTCGAGTTCCTGTTCCCCTATGAGCACCCTGCGGCAGAAATCAGGCGCCGGTTGGATGCAAATGGCCTGACCCAGGCGCTGTTCAACATGCCCCCCGGCGATTGGGCCAAGGGCGAACGCGGGCTCGCCAGCCTGCCGGGACGCCAGGCCGAATTCCGGGACGGGGTGCACAAGGCCCTGGAATACGCCGAGGCGCTGGGCTGCAAGCTGGTCCACTGCATGGCCGGCATCCCGCCCAAGGATGCCTCCTGGATCACGGCGGGCACGACCTACGCGGCGAACCTCGCCTGGGCGGCGGAGCAGGCGAAGTCGGCAGGGGTGAAGGTGGTCATTGAGCCGATCAACCATCGGGACATGCCCGGCTATTTCCTGCACAAACAGGCGCAGGGCGCGGCGATCGTCGAGGCCCTCGGGCGCGACCGCATGGGCCTGCAGTTCGACGTGTACCATGTGCAGATCACCGAGGGCGACATCACCAGGCGGCTCGAACTGCACATGCCGGTCATTGCCCATATCCAGATCGCCGACGTCCCTGCGCGCAACGAACCCGGCACCGGGGAGATCGGCTGGGAGTTCGTGTTCCGCCGCATGGACGACCTGGGCTACCGGGGCTGGGTCGGCTGCGAATACCGCCCGGCGGGCGAGACCGACGCCGGCCTCGGATGGCTGAAACGCTTGGCAGCGCACTGACCCATCGCCAAACCCTTGCCCCTCACCTTGCGGGAGGGGTCACTGCCTAAACGGAGGAGCCAAACATGAAAATCGGCTTTATCGGCACTGGCATCATGGGCCGCCCCATGGCGCTGAACCTGAAAAAAGCACAGCACCAGCTGCTGGTGCGCGACAAGTTCAAGGTGCCCGAGGATGTCGCCGCCATTGCCGAAGTGGCGCCCGACAACGCTACCGTCGCCGCCAACTCCGAAGTCGTCATCATCATGGTGCCCGACACGCCCGACGTCGCCGACGTCCTGCTCGGGGAAAAGGGCGTTGTCGAGGGGCTCAAAAAAGGCACGCTGGTCATCGACATGTCCTCGATCAGCCCGGTGGAAACCAAGGATTTCGCCAGGAAGGTGAATGAAAAGGGCTGCGACTACCTCGACGCGCCGGTATCCGGTGGCGAGGTCGGCGCGCAGCAGGCGACCCTGACGATCATGGTCGGCGGCCCGGAAGCCGCGTTCGCCCGCGCCAAGCCGTTGTTCGATGTGATGGGCAAGAACATCACCCATGTCGGCCCAAACAACGGCGACGGCCAGACCTGTAAGGTTGCAAACCAGATCATCGTCGCACTGAACATCCAGGCGGTGGCCGAGGCGCTGGTGTTCGCCGCCAAGGCCGGCGCCGATCCGGCAAAGGTGCGCCAGGCACTGATGGGCGGGTTCGCCTCTTCGCGCATCCTGGAGTTGCACGGCGAGCGCATGATCAAGGGCGCCTTCCAGCCCGGCTTCCGCATCCGGTTGCACCAGAAAGATTTGAACCTGGCGCTCAGCGCCGGCCGTCAGCTCGGCGTCGCTTTGCCCAATACCGCTGTCGCACAGCAGATGTTCTCCTCCTGCGCCGCCTGGGGTGGCCTCGATGAGGACCACTCGGCGCTGGTGCGGGCGATTGAGGGGCTTTCCAACTTTTCGCTCCGCAAGGAGGAGGGGATGGGATGAGGCCTCGCCTCCGGGGGTAGCCTGGGGTACTGGCGCCAGGGCCTCAAATAATGGGGACTGGGTGGGGCACGGGTTGGCTAAGCATCATCCGGCGGAGCGTTTCGGCGCTCCACCGATAACATGATGCGTCTTCAATAACTGTTAGTCCCCACCGGCTTGGCCGACCCGCTGGGCATGAAACGACCCCCGCCCACCCCGTTATGGCCGGCGCATGCCCCCGGGCTTGACCCAGGGCCCGACCCAAGGGCATCGGCCGGCCATTTTCTCAGTGGCGCCGTTCTCTTGTCAGGCCGACCGGGTTTTGCACAGGTTTCACTTTCGTGATTGGCGCGATGACGCAAACCATGGCAAAGTGCTAATCTCCCGTCCAAAAACGACGGGGCGGTCACAGGGCTGCTGCAGGCTAAAACAGAAGGCGCTGCCAAAAACAGGGAAGGTAACAAAATGCGGTACCTCGCTGCCCTCGTTCTGGGGGCAGGACTCGCAGCGGCGTCGACTGCCTACGCCGACGTGATGCCGGTTGAACTGGCCGTCGCCCCGACCACCGACAGTAGTTCTATGTGGACCTACAGTGCAGCGCTGGCGACGGACAGCGCCGAAACTTCCTCGTTGCCTGCGGGAAGCCTGTTCAGCTTCGCGCGGACCAGTGTCGTTTCGAACCTGCCGGCATCCCGCCTAAGCGGCGGTCCGGGCGCATCGGACGTCAGTATGTTCTACAATGATACTGGCACCGGGACGGTGCCTGACACGTCAGGAACACCCGGGGGCTCAGTTTCAGGTGGTACGTCCACAAGCGGATCGAGCTCCAGTGTGACCACGCCGACGCCGGTCAGTGTGCAGGAGCCTGCCGCGCTGGCGGTGCTTGCCTCGGCGCTGATCGGTCTCGGCCTGATCCGCGGCCGTTTGCAGATAAGCTAAAAAACATGCGCCGCTGGGTTTCGCGCGAAATGTGAGTTTCGCGCGAAACCGTCACTTGTCCAGGAGATCCTTCGGTGCCCACCGCCAGTCTCACGACCAACCCCGGCCCCAGCGAAAGCGGGACGGTGGTGCCGATCCAGTTCACCACCACGAACGCGGCCTACTCCACGATCGCCAACGGGCAGGTTTCGATTACCGTCCCGGTCATTGCCAATGAGACCACATCCGGTCAGACCGGCAGCATCAAAGCAATTCTCTGGTACACGACCACGCCGTACGACGGTAGCGGCGACCTCACCGGATATCAGGTCGCGACCGTTCAGTACAACAACGTGCTGGAACCCGGGCAAGGCTTCACGGCGGGGACCTTCAACGAACAGTTCTTTTCGCCGCCGGATGGCACCTATTATGCCACCCTGGCGCTGGAGGAGGCCAACGGCCAGACTTACGTGGTGGAGGACCACATCACGTTTTCCGGGACGGCGGTGGTCAGCAACGGTTTCGGCGGCAGCAGCACCTCCGGCGGTTCTTCGCCGCCGCTGAGCGGCAATTTCCTGATTTTCGATACAACGGCCAACCAGTCCAGCGCGAGCAACGGCGATCCATACAGCGGGCCGGTGGCCAACCTTCAGTTCCAATACATCAACCTCACGTCCGACAACATCAACGTCACCGCGACGGTGGACAACGTGTTCATTCACAGCGGCAGCGGCGAGGACGCGCTGCAGGTCCATGGCGGCACCAACGTGCTCGATGGCGGGACGGGATCGAACTTTCTGGTAGGTGGAGCAGGCTCCGACACGTTCTTTGTCGACGACCGTGCCGCAGCTGCGGATATCTGGAGCACGGTCAGCGGTTTTCACGCCGGGGACGCGGCGACGATCTGGGGCGTCACCCCCCAGGATTTCACGCTGAGCTGGGTGGATAATCAGGGTGCGGCCGGCTTCACGGGGCTGACGCTGCATGCCACCACCACGAGCAAGCCGACGGCGTCGCTGACCTTGGCAGGCTACACGACGGCCGATTTGCAGAACGGCCGCCTTTCGGTCAGCTTCGGTAACTCAAACGGCAGTTCATATATGTATGTGCATGGGACCAGCTGAGGAGAGTCAGTGCCTTTCCTAGATCCCTTGCCTTGCCGGCTAGGACGTGCGCACATGTAATGTCGACCACGCATTGAAGGCGCGCGGAGGCCGTGCCCCTGCGTTTTCACACAGTCTGTAAGATTTTTGCACAAGCGGAATGTGGGCAACTACGGCGCATTGCCGGGGAACAACGTGACCCCAGACACGGCATTGCCGATTGCCAGTGTCCCGAGGACTGACCCGAGAAAGCACCAAATCCCGACGATCAGCGCGATCTCTTGGGGCGTCCTTAGGCCCATGTCTTCGGCGGCACTGGATACGGCCTTGGTGGTCGTGGTCACCAACTTCGCGAGTGAGCCGGCTGATCGAGGGTCATCGGTTGGGGTGTCCGCGCCTAGCTTTTCGAGGGCGCTTTTGATGTCTCCGGTTCCGTTGAAGCCGTGTTAACCTTCGGCCGTGCACGCAGGCTGCACCACTCGGTAGCGGGAATAGTTCGGCCTAAGCCTCCGCCATTTCCCCCGCCCGCATCAGCAAGGGCCGCCGCAGGTGGAGCTGGACAGCAGGATACGGAGCACAGAACCGATAACCAAACCGCCGGAGCTACCCAAAGGCGCATTGAGATCACCGAGAGTTCCCCATCCTCAAACTCGGAGCCAGCTAAAGCACGTCAATCGCGATAAAGCACCCAGTCTGTCAAACCCTTGCTCTGAGGCGCGGTGCTCGGCTGCGAAAGGCCCCGAGCGTCGTCCAGATGCATATCTCAAGAAAAAATGCACATTGAAGAGCGTCAGTCGCCGCCTTGAGCGTTCGCTTCCTGTTCACGGTTTACGGCTCAGGTAGGCGTGTTGTCCCTGAGGCCCTGGAGGCGGCCAGTCAATAACAATGCGACCATTACCAGAGAGCGCCTACGGTGCGGCCACCTTCTGGATCGACGGCGGCTTCCAAGTGCCGTCGAGGATCGAGGGCGGTGTCTCCTTCGGCCAATAGAGCCGCAGCATGGGGATAAACTTGCCGCTCTGCGTGCAAGAATTCTGCACCAACTCGACGAGTGCAGCAGGCGCGAGGCCCGTTAACACGACGACTTACACGAAATCCCCTTGAGCCCTACAGTCATTGTAATCACGGGCTTGGCACACTTTGTCATGTTTACTACGTGCACTGCCGCGCAAAATGCAAACGTCGACCCCGCAACCAGGACTGCGCCTGTTGAGATAGGTTCCGGGTCCGTACTGTAATATAACGTCGTTCGAAAGTCATCATTATCTAGATGCCCGCTATAGACAGAGCGATCTATCCCATTTGCCGACCACTTGTAGATAAGACGATAATCCATCTTCCCTGAAGCGGTCTCAACATCAATGTATGGGCCATCTGATCGAATATGCTTGTTTAGCTCGGCGAGATTATCGATTATTACGGTTACTGGAACGCTTCGTCCGCTCTCAATATCGCCCGCGTAGCCGTCAAAATTCGCGGCCGAGTCTGACCGCGAAGTTGATGCCAAACTCACCGACTGTCCTTTAGTGATGGCATCGACGATGGTATATTTGCCATTGGCAAATGCCGTTGACGCCGCTAGGCTAATGATGGTGGTGGCCGCAATCCCACGCTTCCATACTGATATAGTCATACTTGGCATCCCTCGCTGGTCATTCGACTAGGCTGTCCGAACGCAAGGCCGGTAGCGACGTAGTGCTCGACCAAGCTTGCGGGTGCGGCACCACCATCCGCGCGGCGCAAAAAGCTCAGACGGTCGCAGCAAAAACAGCAATGGCTCTCGCAACGGCAGAGGCCATCGCACAGTTTGCAAAAGTCATATGTGGACGCCCCCCGCGTGCAAGGGCTCTCGAGGCGGTTCCGGCGATATGGTCAGGTGCAGTCATATGTCCGGCCCTTCGGTGCGGTGCATATGACCGCTGGCCCTGATGGAGTTCGCTGATCGGGTCCCAATCAAGACTGCGCGCTGCGTTGCGCCTTGACTTACCCGGGTCTTCCCGATCCGCGGCTCGACCACTCGCCATCACGACGCCCTGCCGGACCTATCTGATCTCGACACAGCCATCGCCAATGTAAACATGTGCCTGCGGATCATCGGCGATTTTCGGGGGACCGATACCGCGAAAAATTAAGCCGCCGACTGATACTAAGCGCGCGTTCACGGCGCTTAGCCACCCGGTCGGCGCCGACTCTGCCAGGGTAGATACCGCGCCAAACGAACCGCCTCGCAATGAAACGGTTTGTGCCACCAAAAACTCCGCTCCTCCATGCCCTCCGTGTTAAAATCCTGGCCACCCGCCTCCCACCCCCGCGCAATTCCGCACCACCCTACCCAACCGCCCTGACTACCCCCATATCTCCACCAGAGCCGCCACACCGGCCCCGAAACGAGTCCCCCGTTTCGTACGAAATACCACCCCCCAGAACCGGGGGTTCGTACGAAACACAAGCCCCCAAAACCCCGCTTTCGTACAAAATGCCACCCCCAGAACCGGGGGTTTCGGTACGAAACGCCACCCCCGAAAACCCCCATTTCGTACGCTCCGCCCACCCGCCTCGACGGCCACGGCCCAGCCATGCTGTACCGATCGCCGCCCCGCAACAGAACCCGCGCGATGATCGTCCTCAGGCGCTCCGCCTTCATCACCGGCATCGTCCTGATCTGCGCCTGGACCCTCGTGCCCATCTACCTGATCGCCCTCGGAGGCCTCGGCGGCCAGCCTGTCGTCTATGCCTGGCCCAAGCCCTTCCTCCCCCTCGCCTGGTCTATCCACAACTTCACCAGCTTCCTCGCCCTCCAGGGCATCTGGCCCGCCCTGTTCCGCAGCATTCAGGTCGCCATCCTCTGCATGGCCTTCTCCATCGCCCTTGGGGCCCCAGCCGGCTACGCCCTCGCCCGCTACGCCTTCACCGGAGCCAACCCCTACCGCCTCATCATCCTGCTCACCCGGGCCTTCCCGGTCGGCATCCTCGCGCTGCCGCTCGCCGTCAGCTATGTGCGCCTGGGCATTTACGATACGGTTCTGGGCGTCGCCCTGATCCATACCGCCCTCGCCCTCCCCTTCGCTGTCCTGGTCACCTCCAGTCTCTTCCTCGGCATCCCCAAGGAACTGGAGGAAGCCGCCTGGGTCTTCGGCTGCTCCGGCTTCCAGGCCTTCCGCCGCATCGTCCTGCCCCTCGCCATCCCCGGCGTTGCCGCCACCGCCATCTTCGCCTTCGTCATCTCCTGGAACGAGGTCTTCGCCGCCTCCGTCCTCACCGTCCGCCACAAAACGCTGACCGCCTTCCTGCTCTCCGTCCTCTCCGAATCCCCGCTGGAGGCTCAGTTCGCCGGCGGCTTCCTGCTGATCATCCCCTCCGTCCTGTTCATCTTCCTCGTCCGCCGCTACCTGTTCTCCGTTTGGGGCATCGCAAGCCGCTAGCTCATGCCAATTCCTCCGCGTCTCCGTGTCTCCGTGGTGAACCTTCTCCGCGACCGCCGGACCCTCCGATGGCCGAGATAAAAGTCGAAAACATCGTCAAGGCCTTCGGCGCCACGCAGGTCCTGCACGACGTCTCGCTCACCGTCCCTGACGGCAACTTCGTCGCCCTGCTCGGCCCATCCGGCTGCGGCAAAACAACTCTTCTCCGCATCATCGCCGGGCTGGAGACCCAGACCAGCGGCGCCGTCCTGATCGGCAGCCGGGACGTGTCGGGCCTGCCGCCCCGCGCCCGCGGCCTCGCCATGGTCTTCCAGAACTACGCCGTCTTCCCCCACATGACGGTCCGCGAAAACGTCGCCTTCGGCCTCTCGATGCTCCGCGCCCCAGCCGAGCGCATCGCCCGCCAGGTCACAAGCGCCGCCGCCCTCATGCATATCGAGCCCCTGCTCGATCGCTATCCTGCCCAGCTCTCCGGCGGCCAGCGTCAAAGGGTCGCCGTCGCCCGCGCCCTCGCGGTCGAACCCGCCGTCCTGCTCATGGACGAACCCCTCTCCAACCTCGACGCCCTGCTCCGCCTGGAAATGCGGGCCGAGCTGAAATCCGTACTCCAGGACGCCGGTACCACAACAATTTACGTCACTCACGACCAGACGGAGGCCATGGGCCTCGCCGACCGGATCGCCGTCATGCATCAGGGCCGCATCGTCCAGAACGCCCCACCCACCGAGGTCTATCGCCGTCCCCGCACCATTTTCGTCGGCGGCTTCGTCGGCAACCCGCCCATGAACTTCCTGCGCCTTCCCGTGCAAAACGGCGCCGTCCAGCTTGGCGCCCTCTCGCTCCGCCCACCCACCGGCGCCAACGGCGCCGTCATGCTCGGCATCCGCCCCGAGGACCTTGCCCTTTCAGACCAGGGCCTTCCCTTCCGCGTCCAGGTCATCGAGCCCCTCGGCCCGCATCTGCTCCTGACCGGCGATACCGAGGGCCAGCGCATGCGGGTCCTCGTCCCGCCCGACACCGCCGTCAGCTCCGGCCGCACCATCACCCTTCGGCCGGACGAATCCCACCTCGCCTGGATGCACCCCGATACGGGACTGGCCCTGGACACCCCCTGGACACCCCCATGACTGAAGAAGCCCGCGCCGTCCTCCGCGCCAACGACCGCGGCGGCTACACCGTCCCCACCGATCGCCTCTACCCGTTCCAATGGAATTGGGATTCCGGCTTCGTCGCCCTCGGCTGGGCCACCTTCGACGAACCCCGCGCCTTCCAGGAGATCGAGCGCCTGCTCGAAGGCCAGTGGGAAGACGGCCTCGTCCCGCAGATCGTCTTCCACGCCCCGTCCGAGGACTACTTCCCCGGGCCGGATGTCTGGGGCATCCGCCGCACACCTCCCACTTCCGGCATCACCCAGCCGCCCATCCTGGCCGTCGCCGTCCACCGCATCTGGGCCGGCGCCCGCGGCCGGGCCGCAGCCGATTCCCGCGCCGCCGCCCTTTACCCGCGCCTGCTGGCGTATCACCGCTGGTGGGAACACGCCCGCGACCCCGGCCGCACCGGCCTGGTGACCACGCTGCACCCCTGGGAAACCGGCATGGACAACAGCCCGGCCTGGGATGCCGCCCTCGCCCGCGTCCCCGCCGAAACCAGGACGCAAATCCGCCGGCGGGATACCTCCCACGTGGACGCCTCGATGCGTCCCCGCGCCGAGGAATATCAACGCTTTATCCACCTGGTCGAATGTTTCCGCGACGCCGGCTGGGATCCGCCCCGGATGCTGGCGGCCTCGCCTTTTCGCGTCGCCGACATCGCCACCAACGCCATCCTCCTCCGCGCGGAGCGAGACCTGCTCAAACTCGCCCGCCGCTTTGGCTCCGCCGCCGAGCAGACCGAAATCACCGCCCGGATCGATCGCATGCAAGCCGCGATCGCCGGCCTCTGGAGCGAACCAAACGGCCTCTACCTTTCCCGCGATCTGATCACCAACGCGGCCATCGAGGTCCCCACCTCCGCCGGCCTTCTTCCCCTGTTCAGCGGCACCCCCCATACCGCTGCGCTGACCGCCACAATCCGCCGCTGGGGCCAGTCCGCCCGGCATCTAGTGTCCTGCCCCCGAATCGGTCGCCAATCCACGATGGCGAACTTCCGGTTCGGGACACTCGTGCCCTCGACCGCCCCGGACCACCCAAGTTTCGAGCCTCGCCGCTACTGGCGCGGTCCCATCTGGGCGGTCGTCAACTGGATGATCGCCGAAGGCTTGGGCGAGTTCGGCCAGTCCCAGCTCGCCACCGACCTTCGCTCGCAAACCGCCGCCCTGATCGCCCACAATGGCTTCAGCGAATACTTCGATCCGCTGACCGGGGAAGGCCTCGGCGGCGGCCATATCTCCTGGACCGCCGCAGTGGCCCTTCTGCTTGCCTCAAGTCAGACCGCGTGAGGAATGAGCGCCCTCCACCGCACCCTGCTTTGTCATTGCGAAGCCCCAACGGGAGCCTAACCCACCCGCAGCGCTGAACCCACCCTCGAAACCCGCAACGGCTGAAGCAGGACACGATCAGGCCGGGCATCCACCGCGTCGCGAAACCCGTCCACCCCGAAGACCATTGCGGCGTTCTGCTCGGGCGATACCGCACGGAACGTGCCAAACAGGTGGTCCCAGATCGCCAGTATGTTTCCGTAGTTGGAATCATGCTCGCTTTGCCGGACCGAATGGTGGACCCGGTGCATCGAGGGCGTCACCAGGATCCAATCCAGTCCCCATCCGCCAAACACCAGGTTCGCATGCTGCGCCAGCCCGATGACGTAACTCACCACCCCATATGCGGCCCCCACCCAGGCGGGAATGCCCAGCAGCACGAACGCCGCCGCGCCGATAATCAGATGAAGCAGGTTTTCAAGCGGATAGTGCCGCAGCCCGGTACTGGCATCGAGCTCGGTATCGGAGTGATGCACCGCATGCAGATACCACAGAAATCGCACCCTGTGCTCAAAACGATGAGCAATATACAGCAGCAAATCGCACAGTAAGAACCCAAATATCAGCAGCCCCCAGTCTCCCGCCAACCAGCGTATAATTGCAGCTGGTTGAGCGGCTATTATCCTGCTGCCGTCAGTAACATGGGATGCCACGCCGGCCAGGAATATCAGCGGAACCGCAAAGACATTGATCAGATACAGGACGATGTTGCTGGACCAGCGCCATACCAACCGGCCCCCCGGCTCCCGTGCCGGGCGCACCGTTTCCAGCATAGATAGCACAAGAAACGCCGCGACCCCCGCCAGAGAAAAATACGGCGCCGCCTGCTGGACTGCTCCCGCCAGCGTCAACACCTGGCTCCGGCTTATCTTCGCCGCCGAAACCGCCAGAGCACGATCACTGCCGCGCCGAGGATCAGTATGGCGATCCCGATCTTCTCAGAAACCGGCATCCCGCCGGTGACCTTGGGCATCGGGCCGTTGCCCGCCAATGCCTCCGCACAAACGGCGAGAAAACACACCGCCAGAGCAGAAAAATACCGCACAAATGTCGTCATTGAGAGCCCCCTGCCACAGTTTTGTGTGAGCCTCGGAACCTTGTGACGTTCCCCACCCCAGCCTGCAAAGCAAGCTTCTTCATCAGGCCTTAAGACGAGTTTACAACTGCCCGCTCTCGCCTGCTCTGAACCACTTCATAGCGCGGCCTGTGACGAACTGATAAAATTGCGTGGGGATCGAAAGGATGGATGGCTCGCGCCCGCAATGGAGGCTTGCGGCGGTCCTCGCAATGGATATTGCGGGATTCAGCCGCTTGATGGGTGCGGACGAAGAAGGTACCTACCGCCGTATCAAATCCATCTTCTCCACCGTGGTCGCCCCGACGGTTGCCGCGTTCCAAGGCCGGATCTTCGAAAAAACCGGCGATGGCGCCCTGGTGGATTTTAACAGCGTGGTTGATGCCGTCCGTTGCGCCGTCGAAATCCAACGCAACACAAGCGCCGATGAAGCGCACTTTGCCGCGGAGCGCCAGATCCGCTTTCGCATGGGCATCTGCCTCGGCGACGTGCTGGTGGATCAAGGCCAGGTTCGTGGGGGAGGCGTGGATGACGCCCGCAAGCTCGAAGCGCTTGCCGAGCCCGGCGGGATCGTCGTGTCGGAAACCGCCGCCCGCCTGACCGAACATCTGGGCTACCAGTTCGATAACCCTGGGCTCATAGCCGCCGACGCCAACCGGCCCATAAAGGGACGCGCGCTGGCCACTCTGGCGGGCGACGGCGTGTCCTTCGGCACCAGCGCCCTTCAGGGCGGCACCCCATCCGGCACCACGGTGCCAGGCTTCGGACACCGGCCGGCCATCGCCGTCCTGCCATTCGAGCATTCGGACAATCCGGACGAGGCTCAGTTCGCCGACGGCATTACCGAGGATCTTATCGTCGCTCTTGCCCGCTGGCGCAGCTTTCCGGTCATCAGCCGCAATTCGGTCTTCGCCTTCAAGGGCCAGAACCTGGACCGTCAGACGTTCGGGCGCCGGCTCGGCGCCCGATACGTGGTTGATGGCAGCATCCGCCGCGTCGGCTCGCGGCTGCGCGCGGCAACCCATCTGCTCGACGTCGAGTCCGGCCAGCCCCTCTCGACCGGGCAATACGAATACGACATCCCCGACATCTTCGCCGTCCAGGACAAAATGGTGCGCGACGTCGTCGGCGCACTGGAGCCTGATCTGCTGCAAAACGAGCAGGAGCGGGCCAGGCGGTTGAAACCGTATGATGTCGACGCCTACACGAGCTATCACCGCGCGGTCTGGCATCACTACCGCTATACGAAGGAAGACAATATCCGGGCCCAGCGGCTCTTCGTCCGCGCGTTGACGCTCGATCCGGACTACGTCCAGGCCGCCGCGAATTTCGCCGTTTGCCTGGTCCATTCCGTGCAGACCGGATGGTCCGACACGCCGAACCAGGCGTTGGATCGCGCCCTGGCACTCGCGCGCTACGCCCTCAGGGCCGATTCCCGCCACCCGATGGGTCATTTCGCCAGTGGCGCAGTGTACCGCATGATGGGTCAGCTGGAGCCGGCGCTTGCCGCCTATGCCGAGGCGATCCGGCTGAACCCGAGCTACGCCGCCGCGCATGCCGGACTTGCCCACACCTATAACGACCTGAATCGTCCAGATGAGGCGTTGCCCCATATCGAGCTGGCCCTGCGCCTCAGTCCGCATGATCCCCGCCGGTTCCTCTGGGTGCCCGGACTGGTCGCCAGCCACTACCTGGCAGGGCGGTATCTGAAGGCGACCCAGGAAGCGCTGGCGGCAATGCCCGATTTTCCAGGTACGATCCGCTTCGCCGTCGCCGGGCTTGGGCAGCTCGGGTTCCTGGAGCAGGCCCGGGCGCTGCTGGCGAAGCTGCGCCGGTTGGATGGCAACCTGGCTGGCACGATGGCGTATTTCAAAGGGATCAACATGATCCAGCCTGCCCAGGGCCATATCGAGGCGGGACTCAAAAAGGCCGGCTGGACCTGACGGCGACAGCTCTTGCTCCTGCCTGCCTGCAATGCATGTCCTGGCAAATGACCGCACTGTCCATCCCGCCCGGCGCCAGGCTGCGTGTCATCGGCGACGTCCACGGCGAGGCTTCGGCCTTCGCCTACGCCACCGCGACCGACCGGTTCATCATCCAGCTCGGTGACCTGACGGATTACGGGCCTCGTAGCGCAGAGGTCCTGTCCCTGATGTTCCGCGTCATCGACCAGGGCCGGGGGTTGTTTCTCCTCGGCAACCACGACCACAAGCTTGCCCGCGCGCTCGCAGGTCAGCCCGTGCGGATGGAACCGCAGCTGACCGCTACCCTGGCCCAAATCGAACCTCATCTGCGCTCGCGCACTCTCGCCGAAATTGAGCGTGCCCCCGCCTGGATCCGGCACGGCAACCGCATGTTCGTCCATGGCGGCTTTCACACCGACATGCTGAAGGGACCATCCCCGCTGATCGGTGTCGGTCGGCCCCAGGGTCCGGTCGCTCGCGCGCTGTTCGGCGAACCGACCGGCCGAACCCAGCCAGACGGCTATCCCGAACGCAGCCTTCGCTGGGTGGACCGGATACCGCCCGGCCTGACCGTCTATTGCGGCCATGACCGACGCAGCAGTGACGGGCGCCCATATGTCCGTCACGGCACGCTGGGGGGAACCGCCATTTTCCTCGACACCGGCGCCGGAAAGGGCGGGCACCTTTCCTGGATCGATCTGTAGAACTCTCCGCCGGCGTGCCAGGATCAGCCCATGCATCAGCTCCTCCTCCTGCGGCACGCCAAGGCCTCACGGGATGATCCACGGCTCCCCGACCGGGAGCGCCCTCTCACCCACCGAGGGCTGCGCGATGCCGCCACCCTGCGAGACACGATGCGCCGGCTTGGCCTGGCGCCGGACCTGGTACTCGTTTCGCCGGCCCGGCGCACGATGCAGACCCTGGACGCGCTCGAGCCATGGGACGACACGCCGCTGACCGAAACGGTCGAGGAGCTTTACCTGGCGGATGAGACCCGGATCATCGATGTTCTCCGAAACGTGACGGAGACCGTCAGAAGTGCACTGCTGGTCGGGCACAATCCCGGGATCCGCGGCGTCGTGCAGAAGCTCGATCAAGGCGGCGGCGGGCACCGGTCCAACTCTTTTCCGACATGCTCGCTTGCCGAGTTCATGCTCGGCGCTCAATGGAGCAATCTTCCCCTGGGCGCGCGGCTGATCCGGGTGCTGCAACCTGGAGCCGATCCGCGGGCGTGAGTCACATCTTCATGTGCGTCCTATTCCGCGGCAGGGCATCGGCCGCATGTTGTTCCGTTGCGCACCGGGCGAACGGAAGGGGTATGCAATCAACACAGCGGCAGATCCGCCTGGCGCTTCTGTTTGCCCTGATGTTCGCCCTGTTTTCGGCGCTGCTGTCGCACCTCTGCCCCGTGCACGCTGCCGCTCCCCCGCCGGCGGTGACGGTGGCTCCGGTCGCCGTAGAGAATGTCGCTCCCGCCAACACATTCATCGGACGTGTCACGCCCATCCAGTCGGTGCAGGTGGTCCCGCGAGTGACCGCGTTCATCGAGGATGTCCCGGTCAGGCAGGGGAGCGACGTCAAGGCCGGCGAGGTGTTGTTCCAGCTACAGAAAACCCAGTACCAGGCTGCGGTTCAGGCCGCCCAGGCCCAGGTGGATTCCGCCAAGGCCGCGCTGGAGAATGCCCAGCTGGCCTACCAGCGGGCCCAACAGCTCGCGAAGCAGGGTTTTGTCGCACAGGCGAACCTTGATCAGGCGACCGCCACGCGCGATCAGGACCAGGCTCAGGTGCTCGCCGCCGAAGCCAATCTGGCGCAGGCCGCACTCAACCTGGGCTACTGCACCATTGTTTCCCCGATCGACGGGCGGATTGGCGCCATCACACTGACGAAGGGCAACCTCGTCACACCCAGCACGCCCGCGCTGGCCACGATCAATCAGCTCGATCCGATCCGCGTGGTGTTTTCCGTCAGCGACAGCGTTATCGTAAAAGTGGAGCAGCAAACCGGTGCCACGCAAAACGAGATCGCCTCCAAGCTTGTGGTTGGCCTGCTGCTTCCCGATGGCAGCCAATACAAGCAAGCCGGCAAGATCTCCTTCCTGAACAACCAGGTTGATCCGCAGACCGGAACGGTTAGCGTTTACGCCGATTTTCCCAATCCCGATCGGCTGCTGCTGCCTGGCGCCTTTGTGAATGTGAATGTTCGCCGCGAGCAGCCCGAGGAGAAGCCGGTTGTTCCGGCCGCCGCAATTCAGACCGAACAGAACGGCAGCTATGTACTGGTGGTCGGATCGGACAACAAGGTGAAGCAACAGCCGGTCACGCTGGGAAGCCAGATCGGGCAGGACTACATCATCAACAAGGGTCTGACCGGCGGGGAGATGGTGATCGTCGCGGGCGTGCAGAAGGTGCGGCCCGGCGAGAAGGTCAACCCCAGCGCGGCGCCAGCGGCCCAGACCGCTTCGGCCAAGCCGCCGGCGCAAACGACCCGGAGCGATTGAGCAGGTGCTGTCCAGCTTTTTCATCCACCGCCCAAAATTCGCGCTGGTCATCTCCATCGTAATCACGCTGGCGGGTCTTGTGGCTCTCGTCGCCATTCCGGTCTCGCAATACCCGAACATCACTCCGCCTGCGGTCACCATTTCTGCCGACTACCCGGGAGCGAGCGCCGAGACTGTCGCCAACCTGGTCGGTCAACCTATTGAAGAACAGGTGAACGGGGTTCCCGGCATGCTCTATATGGAGGGTACGAGTTCCAGCTCGGGCACCTATTCTCTTCACGTGACATTCGCGATCGGAACCGACCCCGATATTGATGAAGTGAATGTTCAGAATTGGGTGCAGCTTGCGCAGGCGCTATTGCCGGCCGAGGTCGCCCAGGAAGGAATCACGATCCGGGCGGCATCCAGCAATTTCGTGCTCGCGGTCAATCTCTATTCGCCGGACAACAAGTATGACCAGGTGTTCGTCTCGAATTATGCTTACATGCACCTGCAGCAGCAGATCGCGCGTACCACCGGGGTCGGCAACACGCAGATTTTTGGCCAGCGGCAGTACGCGATGCGGATCTGGATGGACCCGGCTAAGATGACCGGGCTTGGCATTACCGCAAACGACGTCATTACAGCGATCCAGTCGCAGAACATCCAGGTTGCGGCGGGAGAGATCGGCGCTCCGCCGACCAGAACCAATCAGCAGCGGCAGCTGACAGTACTCGCCCCTGGCGAGCTCAATAATCCGGAGCAGTTCGCCAATATCATCATCCGCACCAATCCGAATGGCGGGATCGTCCGCGTCAGGGACATCGGGACAGTCGAGCTTGCAGCCCAGCAATATAATAATTCGTCCTCGCTGGATGGGCATGCTTCTGCAACTCTGGCAATCTATCAGACGCCCGACGCCAACGCACTGGCGGTAGCGAAGTCGATCGAGCAGCAGATGCGGACGCTGTCAAAGCAGTTTCCTCCCGGGCTGAAATACGCCATAGTCTATAATGCGACCAACTTCGTCAGCGCCAACATCTCTGAGATCCTTCGCACCCTTTCGATCACTCTCGTGCTCGTGGTCGTGGTGGTGTTCATATTCCTGCAGGACTGGCGTGCCACGCTGATCCCGCTGATCGCCATCCCAGTGTCGCTGATCGGCACTTTCGCCATTCTGTACGCGGTCGGCTTTTCGGCGAATACCGTTGACCTGTTCGCGGTCGTGCTCGCAATCACGCTTGTGGTGGACGATGCAATTGTCGTCGTAGAGAACGCCACGAGGAACCTGGAGGAAAATCCATCCTGGACTTCGGTCCAGGCAACCGAACAGGCTATGGCGGAGATTACCGGGCCGGTCATCGCGACCACGCTGGTGCTGGTCGCGGTGTTCGCGCCGGTTGGATTCATCTCCGGCATCACCGGCGCGCTGTACCGGCAGTTTGCGGTCACGATCTCCGTGTCCGTTGTGATTTCGGCGGTAAACGCGCTGACTCTCAGCCCGGCTCTATGTGCGCAGCTGCTCCGGCGGCCCCGTCCGGCCCGTTTTATTGGCTTCCGGTTGTTCAACCGGGGTTTTAATCTGGCGCGCGATGGCTATGGCCGGAGCGTCCGCTTCCTTTCCCGCCGTCTGCTGTTGGGCATTGCGGGCGTCCTGGTTTCCTTCGCAGTGGCATATCTGCTGTTTGTCAGAACACCGTCGGGCTTCCTGCCGGAAGAGGATCAGGGTTATTTCTTCATTAATGTTGCTGGACCCGAAGGAGCATCGCTGGAACGCACACAGGCGGTGGTCCACGATATCGGCCAACTTCTGCTCAAAACACCCGGCGTGGCGCACGCCATCGAGTTGACGGGCTTCAGCCTGGTATCCGGGGCGCAGGAGCCAAATGCGGGCTCAGTGATCGCCATTATGAAGCCGTGGGGAGAGCGCGGACGTTCGGAGTCAATACCAGCGGTGATCGCGAGACTGCAGCCTGTCTTCAATGCCATTCCCTCTGCTCAGATAGTCAGTTTCAATCCGCCGTCAATTCCCGGCATCAGCACCACAGGCGGCATCAACTTCGTGCTGGAGGCTCGCAACGGCCAAAGCTACCAGGATCTGGCCGCCGTTTCGCGCGCACTGGTCTTCGCAGCCAATCAAAATCCGTCCCTTAGCAACGTCTTCACCAGTTTCTCGGCAGCGATGCCACAGATCATGGTCAAGGTGGATACGGCACGCGCGGCGTTGCTGAGCGTTACACCGGCGGATATCTACCATACGTTGCAGTCAAATCTTGGCAGTCAGTTCGTAAACAATTTCAACTACAAGAACTTTACCTTCCAGGTGATTGTTCAAGATCAGCCGCAGTTTCGCGATACTGTCAGCGATATAAACCAACTCTATGTAAAGTCCGCCAACGGGGCGATGGTGCCGCTCAACAGTCTGGTCACCATCAGCACGGTACAAGGCCCGAATGCGATCAATACCTATAACGAGTATCCCGCCGCACTGATCAACGGCGCGGCGGGGCCCGGGGCCAGTTCCGGCCAGGCCATCGCAGCGATGGAGCAGGTGGCGACGCAGCATCTGCCGCAGGGTTATGGGTACGACTGGACCGCCATGTCCTATCAGGAGCTCGCCGCCGCAGGACAGGAATCCCAGGCTTTCCTGTTTGCGCTGGTCTTCGCCTACCTGTTTCTTGTTGCGCTGTACGAAAGCTGGACGCTGCCGCTGTCGGTCATGCTGCCCGTATCCTTCGCCGCACTCGGTGGCCTCGCGGCCCTGCTCGTTCGCAACATCGCGCTGGATGTTTATGGGCAGATCGGCCTCGTGCTGCTGGTCGGCCTGGCCGCCAAGAACGCGATTCTGATCGTGGAGTTCGCAAAGGACCGCCTGGAGCGCGGCAACATCACTGTTCGCGAAGCCGCCGAGGCCGGCGCGGTGACCCGCTACCGGCCGGTCATGATGACAGCTCTTGCGTTCATCATCGGGGTGATCCCACTTGTGCTTGCCACCGGCGCGGGCGCGGGCGGACGGCAATCGATTGGCACCACGGTCTTCGGCGGCATGCTGATCGCGTCGTTCATAGGCGTGCTGTTTATTCCGGTGCTGTTTGTCGCGTTCGAGCTTCTGACGGAGCGAGTGAGCAGACTGATGCGTCGTGCCTCGCACCGCCAGCATCCTGCTGAATAATGCGCGACATGAGCAGCTTTGATGAGGAGGTTGGCCCGGATTGACCCGAGCCAGCCAGCACCGGCGCAGAATGATTCTATCAGGAACTTGCGTCCAACGCTCCGGGCAACTTCGGGCTAGAGCAAATTCACGCGCTCCTGGAAACGCAAGGCGTTTGCGGAGACCAACTGCGGTTTTTGAGGACGCAGTGTATTTTGCTCGGCTCTTCCGCTGCCGTTTTGGTATGACCCCCGCGAGTTCCGGGCTTCAAAATCACCAGCTGCACCTGAGGCGCATCCAGCATAAATGCGGTTCTGCGATCAGGCGCCAATTCACCTGATCCACGCCTGCACCATGTGAAAATATGCCGGAAGGTTCAGCCCGTCGCTGCGCCCGTTGAGGTAGCGCTCGGTCGCCTCCCTGGGACCCGCATGCGAAATACCGTTAAACCCGGCCCGCTTCAGCATACGACCGATTTCCGCGGGCGAGAAATAGCTGTGCCACGGTTCGCCAAAACTGGCCGCTTTTGCTGCCAGTTTCTCAACCAGCGCAGTCTCGCCTGGCGCCAGCGTATCAGGAGGAACGACATATTGGATTGCGATCCCGCTGTTCAACGCGAGAATATCGCCGAGTTCTGCCAATACCTGTTGTACAGCTTCGGACGTAAGGTATTGAATGCCCCCAAGCCAGGTCAGAAACACTGGCCTGGAGAAATCTACACCGCCAGCAGCCAGGTGCTCCTTCAGCTTGTGATGCGCGAGATCAATCGGAACGTGGTGCAGGTGCGGCGGCCGCGCGAGCCCCAGTTCCGCGACCCGCCCAAGCTTCCAGGCCTGGCTGACCAACTGGTCCACCTCGAACACCTCAAGCGTGCCGGCGAGGTCGGGGCGCCGATAGGCAAAGGAATCAAGCCCGGCGCCCAGGATGATCAACTGACCGACGCCGCCTGCCATAGCCACGGCCAACTCGTCCTCCGCATAGCGGTGCCGCAGCGTGAGGGCTGTTCGCATGCGAGGAAACTCATGCAATGCCCTGGAACGGATGTCGTGAAGCAGACCGGCGTCGCTGTCATAGCCCGCAAAGGCCCGTGCGAACGGGTCAATGAGGATTTTCGGCTCGGCATCCAGCAGCAGATGCGCGGCGCGGTGCACGGCGCTAGCAACCGCCGTACGGCTCGGTCCTTCGGATTGCATGGCACGGCTCCCTGTTGTGCCACGCTCCGGGATATGGGATCGTTGGGAAGGAGTTTGCTATGAAACTCTTCAGTGGTCGGCCACGGCCGGATCTCCGGCGGCCGGGTAGAACCGCTCCACTATGTACAGCGGGCGCCGCTTCAATTCATTGAAGATGCGCCCGACGTATTCGCCCATCACACCCAGAGTCATCAGCTGCGCGCTGCCCAGAAACAGGACTACGGCCATCAAACTCGGATAACCTGCGACCGGGTTTCCCCAGATCAAGGTGCGGATCACCACCTCCAGCAGGTAGGCCACCGCACCCAGGGCGACGAAAAGCCCGAGGAAGGTCGCCATCTTCAGGGGCAGTACCGTATGGCTGGTGATCCCCTCCAGCGCCAAATTCCACAGCTTCCACCAACCCCATTTGCTGCGGCCGGTACAACTCGGCGCACGGTCGTACGGCACCGCGCGACTGGAAAATCCAACCCAGGCGAACAGCCCCTTCATGAACCGGTGCTGCTCCCGCATCCCCGCCACGGCATCCACAACGCGCCTGCTCATCAGCCGGAAATCGCCGACGTCTCGGGGGATCGGTGCCGGGCCGATCCGGCGCATGAGGCGATAAAACACCGCCGCCGTGGCACGCTTCGCCCACCCTTCGCCAGCACGCGTGCGCCGCTGCGCGTACGCCACATCGAACCCCTCCTGCCAGACCGCCACCAGATCGGTGATCAGCTCCGGCGGGTCCTGCAGATCGGCATCCATTACCACCACGGCTTCGCCACGCGCGTGGTCGAGCCCGGCCGTGGTAGCGATTTCCTTCCCGAAATTCCGCGACAGGTTCAGGATTGCCACCCGGGTATCGGCGGCCCGCAACATTTCCAGCACGGTCAGCGAACCATCCTGGCTTCCGTCATTGACGAAGATGATCTCGGCCGGGTGCCCGACGGTGTCCAGCGCCGCCCTCAGCCGCGTATATAATTCCGGCAGCGCCTCCTGCTCGTCATGCAATGGTATGACCACCGAGAGGACCGGATCTTCGCGATGTGGGGGCAGAGCAGGCAAACATAGATCGACTTGCATGCCGTTTTGACATACGTGACGATGGTTAGCATGCCGTTAAGGCGATCTCCGCAATGCTTGCTCTACGTCCCAATTGCGAATGCTGCGACTGTGACCTGCCGCCTGGCTCGCTGGACGCGCTGATCTGCTCCTACGAATGCACCTTCTGCCGGGCTTGCGGCGAGCGCTTTGCCGGCAAATGCCCCAACTGCGGCGGCGAGCTGGTGCGGCGTCCGATCCGGCCGGTGGCCCGGCTGTCCGCGCATCCGGCATCGACCCAGCGGGTGGTCAAGCCCCACCCTGGCTGTGGCGCAGTCTCGCCATTGCAAGCGACCGGCGGCTAAAGCGGGAAAGCACCCCGCTCTAATGCGCCTCGGCCGCGCTGCCGATTTTCGGCTTGGCGAGCACCAGTGTCAGCGGCAGCACGATAAAGAACGCTGCGGCCATCAGCATCAACACGTCGTTGTACGTCAGTGTCAGCGCCTGCTGCTGCACCATTTGCGCCAGCTGCTTCAGCGCCGCCAATGGCGCCGCCTCGCCCTTGGCGCCCTTCATAGCATGCGTGATGCTCTGCACCGCGTTCATTGCCGCCGGGCGGGACCAACTGACGCTCTCTTGTAGGTGCAGGGTATGCGCCGCAAGCCGCGAGGTCGCGATCGTGTTGATCAGCGCCAGGCCGACCGCTCCGCCAAGATTTCGCATCAGGTTGTACAATCCCGACGCATTCTTAACCGCCGCTGGCGGCAGGGTGCCGAGAGCGATCTGGTTCACGGGGAGCATAATCAGCATCATTGAGGCGCCACGCAGCGCCTGGGGCCAGAACAATTCCCAGAAGGCCGAATCGACCGTCAAATTCGCCATCCACCACAGCCCGCCGCCGAACATCACCAGCCCGGCCGCCAACATCACGCGCAGATCCATGAACCGTGCCAGCGTGCCAGCAATTGGGGCCGAGAGGAACATCGCCGCACCGGTCACGAACATCGTCTCGCCGATCTGCAGGCTGTTGTATCCGCGCACCCGCGCCAGAAACAGCGGCAGCAGATACACCGATCCGTAAAGCCCGATTCCCAGCACGAAGCTGAACAGCGATCCGAAGGCGAAATTGGCGTTGCGGAATGCGCGCAGTTCGACCAGCGGTTCCGCGCGGGTCAGCATCCGCCAGAAGAACAGAACACCGCACGCGCCCGAGACGATTCCCGCCCAGAAGATCGTGTCATCCTGAAACCAGTCCCAGCGCTCGCCTTCTTCCAGGACGTATTCCAGCGCACCCAGGAAGCCGGCCATGAGCATCAGACCGGTTAGATCGAAGCCGCGCGCCAGCGACCAGTCGGGCCGGTCGATGTCGAGCCACGTCCATACCGCGGCTGCCACCGCCGCTCCCACTGGAACGTTGATCAAAAAAAGCCAGTGCCAGGAGTAATGGTCAGTCAGCCAGCCGCCCAATGTGGGGCCGATCGTCGGCGCAAGCGTCGCCGTCAGCCCGATCACCACCGACATGCGCGTACGTTGCTCGCCGGGGAACAGCAGGAAGGTGGTGGCGAACACGGTTGGTATCATTGCCCCGCCGATGAAGCCCTGGGCGGCGCGGAACACCACCATTGCGCCGAGATTGTCCGCTCCGGCGCAGAGCAGAGAAAAAACCGTAAATCCGAGCGCACTCAGTGTGAACAGGATGCGCGTGGAGAGCAGCCGCGACAGCCAGCCGGACAGCGGGATCATCACGATCTCGGCGATCAGGTAGCTGGTCTGCACCCAGGCCGCCTCATCTGGGCTCGCCGCAAGGCCGGCCTGGATGTCGGTGATGGAGGCACTGACGATCTGGATGTCCAAAATCGCCATGAACATCCCGACCACCATGGCCATGAACCCGGCCCATTCGCGCCAGGTCAGGCGGCGTTCAGTGGTCACGGCGCGAACCGGTGGAGTGTCGCGGCGGCCGCGCCGAACATGCCCAGTTCCCTGGCGTCAGCCCCACGTGTATCGACACTGGCGGTGACGGAAAGCCCCGCCCGTAACCACCCGGCTTGCGTGGCCTCAGCCGGATCCAGCACCACCTTTACCGGAACGCGCTGCACCACCCGGGTGAAATTTCCGGTCGCGTTTTCGGGCGGGAGCAGGCTGAAAAGGGCGCCCGTACCGGGTGCGAGGGAGTCCAGCCGACCCTGCACGGGATGGGAAGGATCGATGTCCGCCACGACCTGGACTTTCATGCCTGGGTGCATCCGGACGAGCTGCGTTTCCTTGAAGTTAGCGGTCACGAAGAGCTTCTCCGGTGGCGGCGCCAGCGCGATCAGCTGGGTTCCCGCGGCGACATGCTCCCCAGGTTGCGCCGCACGGTTCCCCACGACGCCATCGAACGGCGCCCGGATCACTGTGTAGGAAAGATTATTTCCCGCCAGTTTTACCGCGGCTGCTGCGCTCTGCGCCCGCGCCTGGGTCTGGCTCAGCTGGGCGGTTAGGACCGAGAGCTGCTGCTGCGCCGCCGCCAGTTGCGCTTGTGCGGAGACCACCGCCGCGTCGGCCTTGCGCCACTCCGCGACGGCCTGATCGTTGGCCTGCCTGGACATGGCGCCGGTCCGCACGAGTTCCGCCGCGCGGCCGGCATCAGCCGTGGCCAGTGTCTGCTGGGCGCTGACCTGGCTAACGGCCGCCCGTGCGGCGGCAATAGTCGCCTGCTGCTGGGTTATCTGTCGTGCAGCTGTCGTGACCGCGGCGTCGGCTTCGGCCGAGGCCGCCCGGGCCTGATCCAGCCGGGCCTGCCAGTCCTTCGGATCCAGGATGATCAGCGGATCGCCCGCGTGCACACGCTGGTTGTCCGCCACCGGAATGGCCTGCACATCGCCGTCGATCCGCGGGCTGAGTACCGCGATATCGCCCTGCACATAAGCATCGTCGGTCGATTGGATCCAGCGACCCTCGGTGAACCACCAGTTGCCGAATACGAGGGCCGCGAGCAAAGCGGCACCCGCGGCGGCAACGCGGAGCGCCTTCTTGAAGCTCCGCCGCGAGCGAACCGGCCGGCTTTGGTTTTCCGCGGCTTGCGGGGCCAGCCTGTCGGTGATTGCGTTCATCGGCCCTCCTGAACTGGACTGTTCAGTTTACAGGCCGCAGCATATCGCGCGATATGTCGGGAGGTCAAGGCAGAACTGAACCGTCCAGTTCAATTTTCCCCTTGAACCCTGGGCTCGATTCTGCAAATTCTGTGCCCATGAGTGTCACACTGGTTCGGCCCACCGAGCCCGATACGCCCAAGCACCAGCTCATTGTGGATGCGGCGACCAACCTGTTCATCGCCCATGGCTACGGCGCCATCAGCATGGATGCGATCGCCCGCGCGGCTGGCGTGTCCAAGGCGACGCTCTACGCGCATTTCGGCTCCAAGGATCAGCTCTTCGCCACCATCATCCGGGAAGCCTGCCAGACGAATATGGCCGTCCAGGAGTTTCTGCCCGACGAGCCCGACATCCGCTCGGCACTCATTCGGTTGGCGTCGCAGGTGCTGCGCTTTCTTCTGGAGGACCGGGCGCTCGCCATTCATCGGGTGGTAATGGCGGAGAGTGTTCGGTTTCCCGAGCTTGGCCGTGCCTTTTACGAGGGCGGTCCCAAGACCTTTTGCCGTGTGTTCGCCGACTGGCTCGCACAACAGGCCCAGGCCGGCCATCTGAAATTGGACGACCCCGCGCGGGCGGCGGACCAGTTCGTCGGCATGCTGAAATGCGGCGCCTGGACAAGAGCGGCGCTCGGCGTCCCGCCCCCGCCCGATCAGGCGGAAATCGAAGCGACGGTTACCGCCGCGGTGGAAACATTCCTGCGGGCCTACGGCAGCTGCTAACGTTGAGCCGCGCTCAGGGCGCTCGGTTTCGGCGCAGAAACGCGCGCAAAAATCAAAAAAGCGCCGAAAGATGCCGCCAGCGAGCTTGCACGGGTGAGGTCAACGGGGGCTGAACCGCCCACCGCTGGACAGCGGCGCGGGCACGCGCCAGCTTGCGCCCGCAATCGCGCGGGAAGCTGTTCATGCTGTTTGATTTCGCCGGGATGAGCCAGGACAATGTCTATAAGCTGCTTGTCTCGACCGTGGTGCCACGGCCGATTGCCTGGGTTACCACGCAGGATGTCGATGGCACGCTGAACGCGGCGCCGTTTTCGTTCTTTAACGCAGTGTCAGGCAACCCGCCGGTACTGGCAATCGGGATCGGCGGCCGGGCCCCGGGCGATGCAAAGGACACCGGTGGAAACATCAGGCGCACCGGGCAGTTCGTGGTGAATCTGGTCAGTGATCCGCTGGCCGACCGCATGAACATCACCGCCATCGATTTCGGCAAAGATGTCAACGAGCTGGCCGAGGCCGGGCTTACGATCGCACCTTCCGCGAAGGTGAGACCGCCACGGATTGCCGAGGCACCAGTTTCATTTGAATGCGAGCGTCTGGTGATAGTTGACGTGGGAATTGATCGTGCGGTGATCCTGGGTCGCGCCGTGGCGGTGCATATCAAGGACGATTGCGTGCTCGACAAGGAGCGCTGCTACGTTGATACGCCGAAGCTGGAGCTGATCGGGCGGATGCACGGGCGCGGCTGGTATGCGCGGACCACCGACCGATTCGAGATGCCACGCATCGAGGTGAACGACTGGGAGCGCCGAAGTTAGTTTCACGTCGCCCCCATCATAGCGACCGGCGAACCACTATTGACAGGCCAGGCATTCCTCGTAATCAACCCGCCGCGCGCCGGCTGCTGCCAGCGGTAACTCCGTAATAACCGGAGCTGTCTCCGCCGGCCGTACCGGCTGCTCGCTCACGGCATCCGCCCGCTGGATCGATAGTGATCGGCAGTAGTATAGCGACTTCACCCCGCGCTTCCACGCCATCATGTGGATCTGGTGCAGGTCGCGCTTGTGCACGTTGGCAGGCAGGAACAAATTCACCGACTGGCTTTGGCAGATGAACCCGGCCCGGTCGGCAGCATGTTCGACCACCCATCGCTGATCCAGCTCGAACGCCGTCTTGAAAACCGCCTTCTCCTGCTCCGTCAGGAACGCCAGGTGCTGCACGCTCCCGTTACTCGTCGTGATGGAAGACCAGACCTCCTCCCGGTCCTGCCCCTTCTCCTCCAGCAATCTATGCAAGTGCCGGTTCCGCACGGCAAAACTGCCGGACAGCGTCTTTTGCAGAAATACGTTCGCGGCAATCGGCTCGATCCCCGGACTCGCATTTCCGGCGATGATCGAAATGCTCGCCGTCGGCGCCACGGAAAGCTTATTACTGAAGCGCTCCATAATGCCGTACTCGGCCGCATCCAGGCAGGCCCCGCGTTCCTCAGCCAACATCTGAGAGGCGGCATCGGCCTGCGCGCGGATGTGCCTGAACATCCGTTTGTTCCAGACCTTCGCAATCACGCTCTCGAACGGCACGTTCTGCGACTGCAGGAAGGAGTGGAACCCCATTACTCCCAGCCCCACCGACCGCTCCCGTATCGCCGAATACTTTGCCCGCTCCATCCCCGGGGGTGCCCGGTCGATGAAATCCTGCAGAACATTGTCCAGGAAGCGCATCAGGTCCTCAATGAAGGTCGGATGGTCCTGCCATTCGAACCAGCTCTCGAGGTTCACCGACGCGAGGCAGCAGACCGCCGTCCGCTCCTGCCCGTGCTGGTCGCGCCCTGTCGGCAAGGTGATCTCGCTGCACAAATTGGAGGTCTTCACCTCCAGCCCCGCCAGCTTTTGATGCTCAGGCCGGGCACGATTCACGTGATCGGAGAACACCAGGTAAGGCTCGCCTGTCTCGATCCGTGCCGTCAGTATGCGAATCCAAAGGTTGCGCGCCGAGATCGTCCGCACCACCGAACCATCCTTGGGCGAGGTCAGTGGCCAGGGCTCATCGGCTTCGACGGCCCGCATGAACGCGTCTGGCACCAGGATGCCATGATGCAGATTGAGCGCCTTGCGGTTCGGATCGCCCCCGGTGGGGCGCCGCATTTCGATGAACTCCTCGATCTCCGGATGCGAGACCGGCAAATACACCGCGGCTGAGCCTCGACGCAGCGAGCCCTGGGAGATTGCCAGGGTCAGGCTGTCCATCACCCGGATGAACGGGATCACGCCGGACGTCTTGCCTACCGCGCCTACCCGCTCCCCGATGGACCGTAGGTTGCCCCAGTAGCTTCCGATCCCGCCGCCCTTGGCAGCCAACCAGACATTCTCATTCCAAAGGCCGAGAATGCCCTCCAGGCTGTCGGAGGCCTCGTTCAGGAAGCAAGAGATCGGCAGGCCCCGCGCCGTCCCGCCGTTCGACAGCACCGAAGTCGCCGGCATGAACCAGAACCTGCTCATGTAATCGTAGATTCGCTGGGCGTGCGCCTGGTCGTCCCCGTAGTAGGAGGCCACGCGGGCGAACAGATCCTGGAAGCCCTCGCCCGGCATCAGATAGCGGTCGGAGAGAGTCGCACGGCCAAAATCGGTCAGCAGAGCATCGCGCGACCGGTCAACGTGAACTTGGTAGTGGCCGCGCAGCTGCACTGCATCAAGCATTCCTGACTCCCTTGGGTTCGTCCCGAGCCGTCATTTCGAGGCCGGTCAGCCAAGCCGTCAAACTATATATGGGATGGCGACGGCAGATGGAACCCTAAATGCAGGGGAGCTGTTGCTCGTCAGCCACGATCCTGGGTGTCAGAACACCCCCACTCCACGCAAAACCGAGAGCAGACCGCGCAGGGCACCTTTGGCACCCACCATCAGCGCAGCGCCGGCGTCAGCCGCCGATCACGCCGAAACTCCGTCTCCTCAGCCTCAGCCCACGGGCGTAAGCTCCGGCCGAATCCGGGCAGCCCGCCTCGTGAAGAGGTACACAGCCGCCGCAGCCGCCCGCTGACCCGATGGCCTCCAAAGGCGCAGCTTCCTGCGGCCCACCGGATCAGTGATTACCCCATAGTCGGTGAACTGGCACAATCTCCGGTCGGCTTCGGCCAGGCGAACGGGGCCACGGCCGGCCTCGGCTGGGGCGATACGGGGGAGAGGCACGGGCATCCTTGCGGCGGTAGCGGCAAATGACTATCATGTCTATCATAGTCCAACAAAGACCCTGTGATGAGGTGCCCATGCCTGCGGAAAACTGGACTGTGGCCGCGGCGAAGGCCAAGCTGAGCCAGTTGATTGATCGCGCATTGTCGGAGGGGCCGCAGTCGATCACCCGGAATGGCCGTCCTGCGGTCGTCGTCGTCTCGGCGACCGAATGGGATCGCAAGACGAGACGGGTCGGTACGCTGGCGGATTTCCTGGATGCCTCCCCGCTGGGTGGCGCCGAGATCGATCTTGAGCGGGTCAAGGACAGCCCCCGACCTCTCGATCTGTGAGCTTCCTGCTCGATACCAACGTGGTATCCGAATGGGCCAAGCCCTCTCCTGATCCCGGTGTGTGGGCGTGGGTTTCGGAGGCGGATGAGGACCGCGTTTTCCTCAGCGTGGTGACGATCGCGGAGCTTCGCCGGGGGATTGCATGCATGACCGAAAGCGCCAGGCGCCGACGGCTGGACGAGTGGCTGCGGCACGATGTGACGGTTCGGTTCGAGGGACGTATTCTGCCGATTGATCAGGCAATCGCGGATGCATGGGGAGAGATTGCAGCGGAGCGCGAGGCGCGGGGACACGCGATCAGCGCGATGGACGGGTTCATCGCCGCCACCGCCGCGGTTCATGGCCTGACGCTCGTGACGCGCAACACGCGCGATTTTGACCTTTCAGAGGTGCGGATTTTGAACCCGTGGCGGACGGAGTGCTGACATGGCTGAGGACTTCCGGATCGAGAAGGACGCGCTGGGGCCGGTGAAGGTGCCGGCGCACCGGCTGTGGGGCGCGCAGACGCAGCGGTCGCGGGAGAATTTCAGGATCGGGATGGACCGATTCGTGCTGGACCGGCCGGTGATCCGGGCGCTGGGCATATTGAAGAAGTGTGCGGCCCAGGCGAACGCGGAGCTGGGCGTGCTGCCGCGCGCTAAGGCGGAGCTGATCGTGCGCGCGGCGGATGAGGTGATCTCGGGCAAGCTGGATGCCGAGTTCCCGCTGGTTGTGTGGCAGACCGGGTCGGGAACGCAGAGCAACATGAACGCCAACGAGGTGATTGCGAACCGGGCGATTCAACTGGCGGGCGGCACAGTCGGATCGAAGAAGCCGATCCATCCGAATGACGACGTTAATATGAGCCAGTCGTCGAACGACACCTTTCCCACGGCGATGCACATTGCGGCGGTGGAGCAGATGCAGGACCGGCTGCTTCCGGCCGTTGGCCGGTTGCGAGACACGCTGAAGGCGAAAGAGGCGGCCTATGCAAACGTGGTGATGGTGGGGCGGACGCATTTGCAGGACGCGACGCCGGTCACGCTGGGGCAGGTGATCTCGGGCTGGGTGGCACAGATTGACGACGGCATGGCGTCAGTGCGGCGGGCTTTGCCGGGGCTGTACGAGTTGGCGATCGGCGGCACGGCGGTAGGCACCGGGCTGAATGCGCACGCGCGGTTCGGGGAGCTGGCGGCGGAGAAGATTGCGGAGCAAACCGGCAAGCCGTTCGTGTCCGCAGCGAACAAATTCGCCGCGCTTTCGGGGCATGAGGACATGGTGAACGCCTCGGCGGCAATGAGGACGCTTGCGGGCGCGCTGATGAAAGTAGCGAATGACGTGCGGTGGTACGCAAGTGGGCCGCGGACGGGGATCGGCGAGCTGCGGATTCCGGAAAACGAGCCGGGGTCGTCGATCATGCCCGGGAAGATCAATCCGACGCAGTGCGAAGCGATGACGATGGTGGTGGTGCAGGTGTTCGGGAACGATGCCGCAGTCGCCTTTGCTGGGAGTCAGGGGAATTTTCAGTTGAATGTATTCAAGCCGGTGATGCTGCATAATGTGCTGGAGAGTGCCGGGTTGCTGGCGGATGCGTGTCTTTCGTTCGATGAGCATTGCGCGCGTGGCATCGAGCCGGATGAGGAGCGGATCAAGGAACATCTTGAGGCCAATCTGATGCTGGTGACCGCGCTCAATCCGCATATCGGATACGAGAAGGCGGCGGAGATCGCACTGGCGGCACACCGGCAGGGGTTGAGCCTGAAGGAGGCGGCCCTGCGGAGCGGGCATTTGAGCGCGGAGCAATTCGAACATTGGGTCCGGCCCGAGGAGATGACGCGGCCGCTACCGGAAGCGCGGCATTAGCCGATGCGGTCCGCGTTCCTGGTTCTGGCGGGCCTGGTTCTGCTGGCTTCCGGCGCGCGGGCGCAACCGGCTGAGAAGCTTGTGTTGTATACGTCGGAACCGCCGCGGGATGCCGAGCTGCTGGTTGCGGCCTTTCGCAAGGTTCAGCCGAGCATCGATGTCCGTTTCATTCGCGACGGCACGACGGAGTTGATGGCCCGACTGCAGGCGGAATTTGCCGCCGGCTCTCCCAAGCCGGACGTGCTGCTGATCGCCGATGCCATGTCGATGGCAGCGCTGAAGGAGCAGAACCGGCTGATGGCGGACCCGGATGCGGATGTGAGCGGATTGCCGCAGGCCGCGTATGACCCGGACCGGATGTATTTCGGGACGAAGCTCATCGCCACCGAAATCATGTTCCATGCCGGCGCGGCGAAACTGGACTCGTGGAACGACCTGCTCGGCAAGGCGGCGCATGATCAGACGGTTTTGCCCAGCCCGTTATATAGCGGCGCGGCGATGATTTTCGCGGGCACCATGGGGACCGCCTATATGGATGGATTGTCGAAGAACGGGGCGGTTGCGGTGGCTGGCAACGGCCAGGTCTTGGCGCAGGTCGCCGGAGGTCAGCGGCAGTACGGGATCATCGTTGATTTCATGGCGCTGAACGCGAAGAAGAACGGTTCGCCGGTTGATTTCGTCTATCCCAGGGAGGGGGTGACGGTCATCACCGAGCCGGTGGCGATTCTGAAGACGGCACACGATGTTCCGGCGGCAAAGGCATTCGTTTCGTTTCTAATTTCAGACCAGGGGCAGAGATTTGAGGCATCGCAGGGTTATTTACCGGTGCGGGCGGATGTGCCGGCGCCGCCCGGATTTCCGGCGCGTGATACGATCAAATTGATGACGCCGGATATTTCGCGGTTGGTGAAGGAGCAGGGGAAGATAAAGCAGGAGTTTATCGACGCGTTTGGGGGTTGATAGTGGCGAATTGAGATAGCATAAGTTAGTGGTTGTAGCGCAGAGCAGCGCGGTTGGATGCCTGAGAGAGATAATGACCCGGCCTTGTGCTTGCGTCAGTGGCCCCGTGTGCGAAGGACGATAAAATCGGGTGTTGATCGATCCGCATCAAACTGTTTAGTTCGATTCAGCCTTTTCTTCGACCGCAGGGGATTGCTTCGGCCCGTTCCAACCGCGCAATGGCAACAATTTACGGCGCAGCCCGACGACGCACCGATGCAGAGCGCTGGAGTGCTGCCGCTCTCGTGTTTTTGGTTGTTCTTCTTTCGGCTGTGCCGCTGGTGCGGGTTGCCGCAGAGGCGGTTACCGGGCTGGCGGCGATCGCCTCGCCTGCAGCAATGCGGGCGCTTGCGCGATCTCTGATCACCAGCCTGGGCGGAGGTGCCCTTGCGGTCCTGCTGGGCGCCCCATTTGCGGCGGCGGTGGTGCTAACGGATGTTCCGGCGCGGCGGCTTCTTTCCGGCGCAGCGCTGCTGCCCCTGCTGATCCCGGGGCAGATCATCGCGCTTGCGTGGATGCAGACCGTGCCGGGTATGCAGGCGCTGTATTCTCCCGGCGGGATCATCCTGCTGTTGGGCATCGAGCACATGCCGATAGGATTCGTGGCGGCTCGAGCGGCCATGGCCGGCATTCCGGCCGAGCTGGTGGAGGTGGCGCGTGCCGAGGCGGCTTCCCGTTTCCGGTTACTGACCCGCATCCTTCTGCCGCTTTCACGCCCCGGGCTGACGGCCGGTTTTGGGTTGGCGACCGTCTCGTGCCTGGGGAGTTTCGGCGTGCCGGCGATGATCGGAATACCGGCGCGCTACCCGACACTCGCAGTGCTGATTTATCAGCGCCTCTCGGGAATCGGTACGAGCGCCTTGCCGGATGCCGCAGCTCTGTCTTTGCCGCTGATGGCACTGTCGGCGGCGACGGCGGTGCTAATAGCGAGCTGGGCGAGGCGGACGGATACAAAAACGTCCGGGATCGGACTTGTCGCGGGGCCGGTGGCGCTCGGGACCTGGAAGCTGCCCGCCGTGGGGATACTTGCGGCAGTGGCAGCCGTCGCCGTGGTCGTCCCGCTGGGATCGCTGCTGGCCATTTCCGTTACAACCGCATACGGCGTTCCGCTGCGGCCCGGCACGTTCACGCTGGCGCATTATGCAACGGTACTCGGCACGGCGGAGACGGGGCGGGCCTTCCTGACTTCGGCGTGGCTGGCGGGGGCGTCTGCTTTGGCCGCGGCGGTTCTCGCCATGCCCATCGCGGTGCTCGGGAGCTGGGGCGGCTCTGCTTCGATCCGGCGGGCGATGTCAGGGTTGGGGCCGCTGATCCAGGCTCCCTTCGCCCTTCCCGGCACCGTTCTCGCGATCGGCATGATCCTGCTCTATCTCGCGCCCGTTCCGGGGATCGGATCGCTGTATGGCACGCCCTGGATCATCCTGTTGGCCTATATTCCGCGCTTCCTGCCGCTCGGGCTTGGGCCGGTGGAAGCCGCGCTGGCGCGCCTGGACCCAGGGCTGGACGAGGCGGCACGGGCTCAGGGGGTGAGGTTCTTCCGCAGGATGCGGCGCGTCGCGGTTCCGTTGCTCGGCCCGGCGGCCGCTTCGGGGGCTGCGCTGGTCCTGCTGACGGCGTTCGGCGAGCTTACGGTTTCGGCCCTGCTGTGGTCGCCGGGCAACCAGACAGTGGGGGTTCTGATCTTCGGGCTGAATGAGGGTGGCGACATTTCTGCCGCGGCAGCGGCGTCGGTGCTGTGCCTGGTTTTTGTTTTCGCGGTCGCGGCGTTGGGACGGGCGATCAGCCGGGGGTGGCCGGTGTAGCCGTTCGGATATATCGTGCGACTGTGTCGGATGGAGGTGGGAATGAAGCTGAGCGCGCGGAATCAGATCAAAGGCAAGGTCGTTGGTGTCCAGAAAGGGCAAACCACGGGCCACGTTCGTATCGATATCGGCAATGGGGTGATCGTGACGTCGTCGATTACCAACGAGGCAATTGATGAGCTGGCGTTGCGGGTGGGCGATGAGGCGACTGCGGTCATCAAGGCTTCTGATGTGATGGTTGCAAAGTAATGCGCCGGGCCGTTCTGGCGACGCTCATTGCTGGCTCCCTGGCGATTTTCGCCGCGCCTGCGGCACAGGCGCAGAGTGTGGTGGTTGCGGCTTCGATGGAGCAGACCCGGCCGATTGATCTGGGCTCGATCGAGAAGCTTCCGGCGACTGAGCTGATGGTTTCGTTTCTAACCGGCCATGGACAGGAGCAGGGGCATTATTCGGGGGCGCTGCTGTGGGCGGTGCTGGAGCAGACGGGCGTGCTGGGCGGCGCCGAGCCTCGCGCACGTCTGCACCATACAATCCTGGTGACAGGGCGCGACGGTTACACGGCGGCGCTGGCGCTGGCCGAGATCGATCCGGAGTTTGAGGGAAAGCCGGTGTTGCTTGCCTATCGGCGGGATGGCGAGGCTTTGCCGGGCGGCGAGTTGCGGCTGGTCGTACCGGGCGACAAGCGGGGCGGCCGGAGCGTGCGGGACGTTGTTAGGATTGAGGTGCGGTAGGAGGCGAGCGGAGCAATCCCATGCTCGTGATTGCTTTGGCCCTTTGGGCCGCGCAATGACAACGCGAAAGCGCAGAACCAGTCCTCGTGTAGCCCTTGCAGGAGGGCCAACGAAACCCCCGCTCCCTGCGGGAGGGGGAGGGGTCGAGGCCTGGAGCAGATCGCGCTTCGCTGGAAACGCCTTGCATTTCCAGGAGCGCGTGAACCTGCTCTAAAACCATGAAGTCAGAGCGTTTCAGGCGATACAGTCAGCCTGAAACTGCTCTAAGGCTCCCAAGAACCCGCGCGAACCGCTCGCAGTAGCGCGGCCACACTTCCGGGTTGACCAGCCTCGGCGGACGCCCGCCTTCCAAAATCCCGATGATCTGCTCCGCGGCATAACGCCCCATGTTCCGCCGCGACTTCGTGCGTCACCCCCGCCGTATGCGGGCTGACCAGCACATTGTCGAACCGCAGCAGAGGATGATCCGGCTCCGGCGGCTCCTTCGCCCATACATCTAGCCCCGCCCCTGCCAGCATCCCCGCCGCCAGCGCATCCGCCAGCGCCTGCTCGTCATGGATGCCGCCACGCGCCGTCGTGATGAAATACGCACCTGGTTTCATCAGTGCATATTCGCGCGCTCCGATCATCCCCAGCGTTTCCACCGTCCGTGGGCAATTCACCGACACATAATCCACGTCGCGCAGCAGCGTATCGAGATCCGTCTTCTCCGCCCCGCGCGCCGCGATCTGCTCGGCCGACAAATAGGGATCGTACGCCAGCACACGCATGCGCAACAGCCCGCGGCACAACTCCGCCACCCGCGAGCCGATATTGCCGATCCCGATGATCCCGATCGTCCGCCCCAGCACATCATGCCCCATGAACCGCACGCGCGGAATATCCGACCGGTTTCGCATGTACCGGTCCGTCTCCCCTATGCGCTTCGACAATGTCAGCATCATCGCCAGTACATGTTCCGCAACGCCCTCTTTGTTGCCGCCGGTCTGATTGACCACCGCGACCCCGGCCGCCGTGCACGCCGGAACATCAACCGTGTCGTACCCGGCGCCATTCGAGGAAATCGCCAGCAGATTCGGCATCCGGGCCAGCAGCTCCGTGGTGCCGTGATACTTCACGGCAAGTTCGTCGCGGGTCGCGCCAATCTGATACACATGTGCCAGTGCCAGCACCGGCTCAGCCGCCTCTTCCGCACTTTCATTCGTCAGGTGCTCGAGCTGAATGTCCGGCACGGCGCTCAGAATCTCCACAAACACCGGATGCGCCGGCTGATTGACATAAAACACGCGTTTGACGTTAGCTGCCATAGGCAGGACTTACCCGAAGCTCCACCCGCTGCAAAGCCGCCGGAGCAAATCTGCCCGCGGCGACACCGGCCCCCTTGGACCAGGTAACCACGCTCTCCAACAAGCGGTACAGCCTCAAGGCCACGCCGCCATATCAGCTTCTCATCCGGACCGCTCGCCGGCATGCGCCACCGGCCCCTGGCCGAACCCTATCGCGATCCGGTTCAAGGCATTCATCAGCGCGATGGCATAAGTAATGTTTGCAACTGTCTTCTCGTCATAGTGGCGCGCCAGTGGCGCATATGCCCACTCCGGTGCATGGGTCGCCTCCACGCGCGTCAGGGCCTCTGCCCATTCGAGCGCTGCTTTCTCCGCGCCGGTAAAATACGGACTCTCGCGCCAACCCGCCAGGCCATCGAGGCGCTCATTCGTCTCCCCCGCTTTCCGCAGATCACGCGCATGCTGATCGACACAGTACGAACAGCCGTTGATCTGCGACACACGAAGAAACAGCAGATCCCTCAGCCGCTTGTCCAGCCCTGCCTGCAATAATGCGCCGTTCACCGCCGCCAGCGCCTTCACCGGTTCCGGCGCGACCGTTGCATAGTTCAGCCGCATGAGTGCCGACCTCCTGTTCAAGCTGACGTAAATAGTATCATACAAAAACAATCACAACTCGACCGGTCACATCCTCGATCCCCGCCGGTTCTCGTCCCGCGCCGGCGAGATCGACTTTCAGAGAAAGTCGATACCAGACGCTTTGCCGCCAAAAAGCCAGAATTCTCCGATAAACTAACTCTGTGTGCTTCGTGACCCTCGCCGAGATCTCCGTGTCAAACCTTCCAAAGCCGCCCGCCAAACCACACTCACATCCCAGCCGCAAATTCTCACCTACTGCAACTCATCCAAATCCCGCATCCAGGTCGGTACCAAACCGAAACGCCCAAAACCGCCACTTGGTACAAAATGGCCTCCGCCGAAACCCGGGTTGGTACAATCCGCCCTCCCGAAAAACCGGGTTCCGTACCAACTTTTCAACCCCCGAAAATCGCCGTTTCGTACAACCCCACCGCGCGCCGGCGTCCCAGGTTGTATCGCACCCAGCCCCACCCTAAGCCCGCGCCAGCATCGCCTCGTGCCCGGCCAGCCGCCGGTGCAGCATGAACATCGGAACCGCCAGCACCGCCACCCCCGCGGCGGCAAACATCGCCCCCGCCGCACCGCCATAAGCGTCAGCCGCCCACCCGCATAAGGCCGGCACCACCGCCCCGCCGAGATAATAGACGACGTAAAACAACCCCATCCCGGCCGCCCGGTGCTCCGCCCTGGCCGACAGCGTCCCCACCGCCATGATCACCCCTGACTGCATCGAGCCAGGCACCCCGATCATCGCCCCGAACAGCACCGGCCAGTCCACCCCGCCCGTCCCGGCCATCCCGAGGATCAGGCTAAGCGTCCCAACCAGGAAAATCCGCCACATCCCGAACCGCGCCGCCAGCCCTCCCCCGGCCAGCGTGGCCGGCGCGTTCCCCCAGGTCGCAATCGTCGCGACCAGCGCCGTCAGCGCCAGGCTCCGGCCCCTCTCGTTCATCAACGAAGGCAGATAGGCCAGATACCCCGCATACGCCCCGGTATAGGCCGCCCAGATCATCCCCCCGATGACCAGCAGCAGACACTCGCCTGCAGTCGGGAAGGCGAACCCCGGCCGATCCCTCGCCACCCCGGGCGCCGCCCGGTAAGACCCGGCGAACAGCAAGGCCGAAATCGCCATCCCGCCCGCACTCGCCAGAAACGGCGCCCCCAGCCCGAAACGCCCCGCCAGGCCCGGCACGAAAATCTGGCTCAGCCCTACCCCGATCGGATAACTCGCCGTGGAGATGCTGATTCCCAGCATGAACCGCCTGCCGGGGAACCAGTCCGCGATGACCTTGGACTGCAGCACCGACATCGCTACCGCCCCGAGGCCCGCCACGGCCCGCCCGGCCCCGATGCCCGTGATCCCGTCCGCAGCCGCGCTGATCACCCCTCCGAGCGCCATAAGAACCAGGCCGCTCCCCAACACCAGCCCGTCCCCGAACCGCCGCCCCAGCAGCCCGGCCGGTAGCGCCACGAACACTCCGGGCAGCATATAGGCCCCGATCAGCGACCCCAGTCCCGCGAAATCGAGCCCGAACCGCCCCATCAGATCCGGCCCCAGCGTCGCCACCGTCTGGAACTGGAACCCAAACCCGATCCGTGCCAGCACGATCGCAGCCAGGATGATCCAGGGACGCGCACCCATCAGGTCAGAGACTTCTCCATCTCCACCCAGGTCGGCGCCGCGTAACCAGGATGCGCATGGAAGGCGACCTCGTGAAAACCGCACGCCGCAAACAACCGGCGATTTCCGCCCAGTGCCAGCCGGGTCCCCAGATGCATCCGCGCCATCCCCAGCCGCACCGCCTCACGCTCCGCCGCCGCCATCAGCAGGCGGGCGACACCCCTGCCGCGATTTTCCGGCAGCACCGATAGCCGCGAGACATAGAGCCCGCCATCCTTCGCCTCCCACAGCACCGCCCCCATAACCTCCGTGGCAACCTCCCCCTCCTGCTCCGCTACCGCCCCGCCGCCCCTCTCCAGATGAGCGGCCACTGCCGCCGAACTGATGCCGAGCGCAGACGGCCGGGGATCAACCTCCGCCGGCTGCACTGCGAAAGCCGCCACAACCAGTCCGGCTACCGTCTCAGCGTCGGCAGGCAGCATCGGCCGGATCATGATCGCCCCGTTCGTCACGCCTGCACGGTAGCCCCTGCCCGCCATCGCGCCTATCTACAGCCGATGCCTGAAATTCCAGCGTTCCTCGACAGCAACCGTCCCGCTGTGCCGGACGTGGTCGTCCCACGCGGGATCACCCCGTTCCACCTGCCCCGCCGCCCCGTCCGCGGCCGCCTGATCCGCTTGGGCCCCCTCGCCGGCACCCTGATTACCCGCCACGAGAACCCCGACATCGTCCGCCGGCTGCTAGGCCAGGCCCTCGCCCTCTCCGCCGCCCTCGCCTCCGCCCTGAAATTCCAGGGCTCTTTCAGCGTCCAGGCAAAGGGCGAGGGGCCCGTCCCGCTTCTCCTGGCCGATTGCACCGATGGCGGAGCCCTCCGCGGCTACGCACGAGTTAACGCCACCCGTTTCCACGCCGCCCTCGAAGACAACCCCTCCCCCACCGCCGGCCACCTGCTCGGCACCGGCTATCTCGCCTTCACCGTGGACCAGGGCCCCGACCGGAACCGCCACCAGGGCATCGTCTCGATCGAAGGGGCCACCCTCGCCGAGATGGCGCTCCACTACTTCGCCACCTCCGAGCAGCTCCGCTGCTGGCTCCGCCTCGCCTGCGAAAAAACCGCCAACGGCTGGCGCGCCGCCGCGCTCATCCTGGAGAAAGTCGCCGGCACCGGCGGGATCGATCCCGGCATGTCGGAAGAAGACCAGGAAGAAAGCTGGCGCACCGCCACCGCCCTCGCCGCCACCGTCACCGATGGTGAACTTCTGGACGAAAAACTGCTTCCCGACCGGCTGCTCCAGCGGCTCTTCGCCACCGAAGGCCTGGCCGTCAACCGCGCCCGCGCCCTCTCCTACGGCTGCCGCTGCTCGCGCGCCCGCCTCGCCGACATTCTGGAGGGCTTCCCCGACGACGATCTCGACCACATGGCGGTGGATGGAGACATCGTCATGACCTGCGAGTTCTGCAATTTCGACTTCCGCTTCGCGCGCGACGCAGTCCACAGCCGGGCGGCCCGCCATTGACCTGCCCCGGCGGCTTTGCTCCCTTTCGCCGGCCAAACGGTTCCGGAGATCACGCGCGATGCTGACCCGCCGCCTCGCTCTGGCGATCCCCCTCGCGATCCCGCTCGCCCTGGCCGCCTGCGTCTCCCAGGAGCCCTCGGCCCAGACCAGCTTCACGCCGCCCGATTTCAGCTATCTCACGCCACTCCGGCTGAATATCGCCCAGCTCGAGGTGAAGCAGCACTACATCCCCTCCGGCCTGCCACCCGATGTCAGCCACTACGACCCGATCGACCCGATAGCCGCCCTCAAACTCATGGCCGAGCAGCGCCTGCAGGCCGTCGGCACGTCAGGCCGCGCAGTTTTCGCCATCGACAACGCTTCGGTCATCCAGCAGGGCGACACGCTCATCGGCGCCTTCTCCGTCACCCTCACCCTCTACGCCCCGAACGGAGCCCGGGCCGGCTACGCCCAGGCCACCGTCACACGGCAGATTGCAGGCTTCGGCGAGGATCTCGGCGGCGCGCTCTACACGCTCACCAGCGGGCTCCTGCAGCAGATGAACGTGGAGTTCGAATACCAGGTCCGCCGCTCGCTCGGGAAATGGCTCGTCTCCGCCGGCGCGGCCACGGCTCCCGTGCAGCAGGCGCCGCTCCAGGCCGCGCCCGCCCCACCACCGCCCGCTGCGCCGCCGCCGCACCCGCCGGCACCGCCGCCCCCGATGTCAGCGCCACCTCCCCCTCCGCCGCCGCCCGCCCACCCCGCCCCTGGCCTCCCGCCACTTGGTCCGGTGGTCGAATAGCCTCTTGATCAAGCTACGGCGCAGGTAAACCTCACAAAACATGGGTGTCGCTGGCGCTCGGGGTGGTCCAGCAAAAACCCCCTCCCCTTGCGGGAGGGGGCAGGGGGGAGGGGTCAAAACTCAGGGTCCTTGGTGTGACACCGTCCGCGGGGAAGCATCCCGGCTGATTTCCGTCCCGCGAACCGTCAATGGTCGCGCGGGCCTTGAGCAGGAGACGGTGTAATGTCCGAGGTGCTGCGGGAAGATGATAAAGCAACGCTGGCCAACTGCGGAGGCCACATGAGCGACCTCTATGACACCGACATCGTGGCTTGGTCCGAGCAGCAGGCTGCGCTGCTGCGCCGGATCGCCGGCGGCGAGCGGATCAACGATCAGGTGGATTGGCAGAACCTTATCGAGGAGGTCGAGGACGTGGGGCGCAGCGAATGGCATTCCGCCGAGTCGCTGCTGACCTTGTCACTCCTGCACGGCCTGAAAGCGCAGGCTTGGCCCCAATCGCTCTCCGCGGACAGCTGGCGGGCCGAGGCGCGGCTGTACCGCCGGCAGGCGCGGCGCCGGTTCACGCCCTCCATGCGGCAGAAAATCGATGTCGCCAACCTCTATGCCGACGCATTGGCAGGCCTGCCGGAGACAATGGACGGCACGCCGCCGCTGCCGGTACCTTCCGCCTGCCCGGTGACACTGGACGAACTGCTGGCAGAGAACCCGTGATGGGCCCCCCGCTCGCGCTCCATTCCAGGGAACAACGAGGTCGAGCCGCCCGCCTAGAGCAGGATCGCGCCAGGCCGAAACGTCGGAGCGCGTGAATCCTGCTCTAAATAACGAGTTAGAGCGTTTCAGGCTGATACAGTCAGCCTGAACCTGCTCTAAGAGGTCCGCCAGTTAGGATCGTATTGAACCGCCTCTCATCCGGGTCCTACAGTCCCGCAAGCGAGACGGACCGGATTGATGACCCCGCCGCTCTACGCCTCGATTGTGCGCTTCTGGCGACCGACCGCCCAAGGGCGGGCTGTGGCGGGGACCGGTTTTCTCGCCGCCGGAGCCGACCGCAGCGTCTATGCCCTGACCTGCGCACACGTGGCCAACCTGGTGTTCGGCCGCACCAAGGATTCGACCGAGGAACTGACCTCCGGCACGACAAAGGCCGACCTGTTCGACCGGACGGAAATCACGCTCCATCTGCGCGCCTGGTTCCCCCCGCCCCCGCTTGGCCAGCGACGACCTACCGCCGTCGCCGACATCGCCGTCTTCGCCCCCCACGACCCATTCGCCGCACCGTTCATGCCAGGGCTGCGGACCGAGCCGCCCAACCGCGTGGTCCCGCCGGGCGGACGCGAGGACTTCCACAGCTTCGGCTACATGGCCACCGCCGACGGCGTGCCCTGCAGCGGCACGCTCACCGCCGTGGATTTAGGCGGCTGGTTCGTCGCCGACGGTGACGCGGAGTTCCGCCGTTTCATCGAGGAGGGACTGAGTGGCGCGCCCGTTTACGCCAACGGCGCGGTTCTGGGCATGGTGACACAGCGCCTGGAACGCGAGGCGAAACAAGGATTGCTGATCCCCGCCTTCGCGCTCGCGCAGGCCTGGCCACCGCTTGCCCAACCCTATCCCGGCCTGTCCGCCTTCGACCCGGCGACGGCACATCTCTACTTCGGCCGCGGCCGCCCCCGCCGTCCCGGCGATCCGCCCGCCGGCCACCTCAGGCAGCTCATCGAGCGGCTGGAATTGCAGCGTCTGGTCGGATTGATGGGGGCGTCCGGCAGCGGAAAATCCTCGCTCGCCAGAGCCGGCGTCGCGCCCTTCTACGAGCAGAAAGGCTGGATGGTGCTGGTGTTCCGGCCCGGGCTCACCCCGTTGCAGAATCTCGCCGAAGCGATCGCCATCGAGCTCGACCGCGCCCCACCCGGCGAGGCGCGCATCGCCGCCATCGAGCGGTGGGTCAACCGCCTGCAGGCAGGCAACCTGAAGACCGCACTCGATGCCATCTGCGCGAAAGGTGCGACCGGAACCCTGATCATCGTCGACCAGTTCGAGGAGTTCTTCACCACCGATCCGGCGCGCGAAAAAGACATCGCCCACCAGCGCGGCGTGCTGCTCCCGCAGCTCCTGGCCTCCTCCCTGGATCGGCCAGATACGCTTTGCCTGCTGACGGGCCGCCTCGATCTGATCGAACGCATGGTCACCGGCGACACGGTGGCTGCACGTATGCTCGGCGATCCCCACCCGCCCTACATCCTGACCGCCATGGGACTGGATGAGGCAACGGAGGCGGTCGTCGGACCGGCCGAGGCGTTCGGCGTGACCGCCGATCCCGCCTTCATCGCCGAACTCGCAGCCGAGACGACGCGGGCCGAGGGGCGCCTGCCGCTCCTGCAGGCGGCGCTTCGTCAGGCATGGTCTGGGCTGACGCGGCCTCCCGGCGGCGCCTGGCGAATGGGCCGCCCCCGGCTTCCCCCGGGAACCGGCCTACTGGATGGGGCAATTCGCACCCAGGGCGACGCCGCCGCGGCTGCGCTGAAGCGTGGACGCTCGGACCGGCCCGGCATCGCCGATGACGACCTTCGCCGGGTTCTCCTCAGCCTCGTGCGGCTGGAAGCAGGCTCCGCAACACGCCGCATTTTGCTCCGCATCGACACGCCGCCGACCGACTGGGCCGTGCTGGAGGGACTGGCCGAGCACCGCCTCGTCACCCTGTCCGGTGAGCAGGGCACTGCCGAACTCGTCCACGAATCGGTCATGACCTCCTGGCCGCTGCTCGCGGATCTGATCGCCGCCCATGCCGATTTCCTGCTCTGGCGCACCCGCTTCGATCGCGAATTCCAGACCTGGGGCAGCCGCGGCCGCGCAGAGGATGACCTGCTCCGCCGGCAGGACATGTCGACGGCGTTGGATTGGCTGGAAAATGACCGGCGCGACCGGCCGCGGCCCACGCCGGCGGAAGCAGCCTTCATCACCACAAGCCGTGATCATCACGACCGCCGCACCCGCGAGTTGGAAACCCTGCTCCAACAGGCGCGCGCCGCCGAAGCCGAGGCGAACCAGGCGCGGAACGCCGCATTGCTTCAGGAATCGCGTGCCCTCGCCGCCTTCGCCCAGCAGGAGAGCGCGCGCGGCGACCACATGACCGCGATGCTGCTCGCGTTGGAGGCGCTCCCGGAGCCGGCCCGCGGCGGCAACCGACCGATGTCGGCCGAGGCTGCCGCCGCGCTACGCCAGGCCTGGATGCGAAACCGCGAGACCTGTCTCGCGGGTCACACTGCCCAGGTGACGTCGGCCGCCTTCAGCCCGGATGGGCGCCGTGTCGTCACCGCCTCCGATGACAACACGGCGCGAGTGTGGGACCTTTCCGGCTCGCGCCCTACCGCAACCGTGCTGGAGGGGCACACGGATTCGGTGTTATCGTGCCGCCTTCAGCCCGGATGGGCGCCGCGTGGTCACCGGCTCCTGGGACAAGACGGCGTGCGTATGGGACCTGTCCGGCCCACGTCCCACCGCTACGGTGCTGGAGGGGCACACGAGATTCGGTGTTATCGGCCGCCTTCAGCCCGGACGGGCGGCCGCGTCGTCACAGCCTCCCATGACAAAACGGCGCGCGTGTGGGACCTGTCCAGCCCGCGCCCCGTCGCTACCGTGCTGGAGGCCCACACGGGTTCGGTGTTATCGGCCGCCTTCAGCCCGGATGGGGGCCGCGTCGTCACCGCCTCCCATGACAAAACGGCGCGAGTGTGGGACCTGTCCGGCCCGCGCCCCGTCGCTACCGTGCTGGCGGGGCACACGGATTGGGTAACGTCGGCCGCCTTCAGCCCGGACGGGCACCGCGTCGTCACCGCCTCCGATGACCACACGGCGCGGGTGTGGGACCTGTCCGGCCCGCGACCCCACCGCCACCGTGCTGGAGGGGCACACGAATCTGGGTGACGTCGGCCGCGTTCAGCCCGGACGGGCGCCGCGTCGTCACCGCCTCCCTTGACCAGCACGGCGCGGGTGTGGGATCTGTCCGGCCGCAGCCCCACCGCCACCGTGCTGGAGGGGCACACGGATTGGGTGTTATCGGCCGCCTTCAGCCCGGACGGGCGCCGCGTCGTCACCGCCTCCCGTGACAACACGGCGCGGGTGTGGGACCTGTCCGGCCCGCGCCCCACCGCAATCGTGCTGGAGGGCCACACGGGTACGGTGTGATTCGGCCGCCTTCAGCCCGGACGGGGGCCGCGTCGTCACCGCCTCCTATGACAACACGGCGCGTGTGTGGGACCTGTCCGGCCGGCGCCCCACCGCAACCGTGCTGGAGGGGCATACGGACAGCGTGGAGTCGGCCGCCTTCAGCCCGGACGGGGGCCGCGTCGTCACAGCCTCCCATGACAAAACGGCGCGCGTGTGGGACCTGTCCGGCGCGCCTCCCACCGCCACCGTGCTGGAGGGGCACACAGATCGGGTAGCGTCGGCCGCCTTCAGCCCGGATGGGCGCCGCGTTGTCACCGCCTCCGCGGATAACACGGCGCGAGTGTGGGATCTGTCCGGCACGGACCCCGCCGCAACCGTGCTGGCGGGGCACACGGATTGGGTAAGGTCGGCCGCGTTCAGCCCGGACGGGCAGCGCGTCATCACCGCCTCCGATGACAACACGGCGCGAGTGTGGGACCTGTCCGGCCCGCGTCCCGCCGCCACCGTGCTGGAGGGGCACACGAATTCGGGTGCGGTCGGCCGCCTTCAGCCCGGACGGGCGTCGCGTCGTCACCGCCTCCAATGACAAGACGGCAATCGTGTGGGAGACTTATCCCGACATCTCCGAAATGTCCGCGCTCGTCGTTGCCCGCCTGAGCCGCTGCCTTTCCATCGGTCAGCGGGAGCGTTTCGGTCTGGCCGTCCAGGACACGTCCCGGCCGCGCGATTTCATCCCACCCCCTGACGACGAGGGACGCTGCCCCTACTGATGGGGCATCACCGATAAGAACGGAGGAGAGCAATGGCGACAAAACTGGTCCGTTACGAGCTTTCGGGCGGTGGAAGCGTCATCGTCGAGGAGACAGTCGATGACCGCGGTGGCTACGCCGGGCAGAGCGATGTGGTCGAGACCGCGCGTCACAGGTTTGAAGACGCTCTGGCTGCCCTGCGCCCGGCCACCGAAGCTGTCATGGCCGAGATCCGGGCACTGATCGACGGCCCCCAGGAAGTGGAGCTGGAGCTGGGCTTTTCGCTCAAGGGCGAAATTGGCGCTGTGATCGCCAAAACCGCCGCCGAGGGCTCGTTCAAGCTCTCGCTGAAATGGAAGTGCTGACCCACTACTCGCCGCCCCCCAACCAAGAGCAGGGGGTTGGCGCGTCGCGCGTGATGTACCACTTTGATCCGAAGCCGTGGTGAGACTTGCGTGACCGATGGATGAAGCAGCCAAACTGCTGGCCGCCTTGCTGGAATGTGCAGACCGGCAGGTAGTGGCAGCGATAGAGACAATGGTACGTGAGGGCTCGGATCGTGCCCTAAACCGGGTCAACGCGCTCGATTTCGCCGCCAAACACGGCTTCGGCGAAGAGACGGTGATCGCGGCGTTCCTGCAAGCCGCCCGCCTCGGCCTGTTCGAAATGTCATGGAACGTTCTCTGCCCGGGATGCGGGGGCGTCCTTGAGGCGAACGAGAGCCTGAGATCAATGAAACGTGATGACTATGCCTGCGCCGTCTGTGCGGCCGGCTACAAGCCGACCCTCGACGAAATGGTCGAGGTGACCTTCACCGTAAGCCCCCGGGCGCGAGCGATCGCCGCCCACGATCCGGATTCCCTTCCATTCTGGGAGTATTTTCGGCAAGTTTTCTGGTCATCGGGGATGGATCTTCCCGAAAACCTGGACGAGATCGGGCAGGACGTATGCCTGGATTTCCTGGATTTGCCGGCCGGCGAAAGGGCAGTCATGTCCCTGCAGCTGCCCGCCGAGTTCATCATCGTCATCGAACCGGTCACCCATTGGGCCCAGTTCATTGATGTAACAGGTGAGCCGACACGAGAGCGCCAGAATCTCGCGGCGGTGTTCGATCAGTCGGCGCATCCGATCACGCCCTCAATAGAGCTGCGCCCGGGCCACCTGCGACTGGCGTTCGACAATCATGCCAAACGGCGGGCCCTGCCGAGCGTCTGGGTCGCGAACGACAAGCTGCACGACCTGATGGGTCGCCGCCGGCCGTTTCTGACCGCAAAGCGGCTGTTTACCAACCAGACGTTTCGCGATATCTACGGGACCAACACGCTGGACGTCGATCAGTCTCTCAGGATAACGAGCCTTACGTTCCTGTTCACGGATCTGAAGGGCTCCACGCCGCTTTACGACCGGGTGGGGGACCTCAATGCGTTCGATCTCGTGCGCGCGCATTTCCGCGTCCTCAGCGAGATCGTCACTGCCGAGGGCGGCGCTATCGTCAAGACGATCGGTGACGCGGTGATGGCCACCTTCTCGACGCCTGATCGCGCGCTCTCCGCCGCCCTGCGCATGCGCGAAGCCATCGAGGGCCTGGGCCACCAGCATGGCGATCTCCTGCTCAAGATCGGCATTCACGAAGGCCCTTGCCTGGCGGTTATGCTGAACGAGCGGCAGGACTATTTCGGCCAGACGGTAAACATTGCCGCCCGCGTGCAGAGCCTCACCACTTCACGGGCCATTTTCGCGACTGGATCGGTGGTCAGCCATCCACAGTCCCTGCCGCTGCTCGAACGGGACGGAATTACACCGGTCGCCGGGCAGTATCCGCTTCGCGGCATCGGCAACGAGGTCGCGGTTTACGAGATCCCGTAGCCGGCTACTAAACTCCCCCTCCCCGTGCGGGGGGGAGGGGTCAGATGATCCGCGACCTCAAAACAGGCCTCTCCGAGGCTGCAGCCTTCGAAGCCGACCGCAAGGTCCGCGAAACCGTCGAGCAAATTCTCGACGACATAAGAACCCGCGGCGATATTGCCGTCCGCGACCTCTCCGCGCGCTTCGATAAATGGAACCCGCCTTCGTTTCGCCTGTCGTCATCCGAGATCGAAGCCCTGACCGCCTCCCTGCCCGCCCAGGTCATCGAAGACATCCGCTTCGCCCAGACCCAGATCCGCCGCTTTGCCGAGGCCCAGCGCGCCGCTCTCCACGACATCGAGATCGAAACCCTCCCCGGCATCCGCCTTGGTCACAAGAACATCCCCGTCTCCAGCGTCGGGTGCTACGTGCCCGGCGGCCGCTACCCCATGGTCGCCTCCGCGCACATGAGCGTCCTCACCGCCAAGGTCGCCGGCGTCAAACGCGTTGCCGCCTGCACCCCGCCGCTTGACGGAGCGCCCCCGGCCGCCACGATCGCCGCGATGGCCCTGGGCGGCGCCGACGAAATTTACGTCCTCGGCGGCGTCCAGGCCGTCGCCGCAATGGCCCTCGGCACCGCCAGCATCCCCGCCGTGGACATGCTGGTCGGACCAGGTAATGCCTATGTCGCCGAGGCCAAGCGCCAGCTCTTTGGCCGCGTCGGCATCGACCTGCTCGCCGGCCCCACCGAGACGCTGATAATCGCCGATGATACCGCCGACGCCGAAATGTGCGCCACCGATCTGCTCGGCCAGGCCGAGCATGGCCCCACCTCTCCCGCTATCCTGCTCACCACTTCAGCCGCGATCGCCACCGGCATCGACGCCGAAATCCGGCGCCAGCTTACCCGCCTTCCGACTGCTGATATCGCAAGCGTCGCCTGGCGCGACTGCGGCCAGATCATCCTGTGCGGCACCGATGAGGAAATGCTCACCGAAGCCGACCGCATCGCCTCCGAGCATGTTCAGGTCCTCACGCGCAATCCACGTTGGTTCCTCGACCGGATGACCAACTACGGCTCACTCTTCCTCGGAAAAGAAACCAACGTCGCATATGGCGACAAGGTGATCGGCACCAACCACACGCTGCCGACCAAACGCGCGGCGCGCTACACGGGTGGCCTCTGGGTCGGCAAATTCCTGAAGACCGTCACGTACCAGGAAGTCAGTCCGGAAGCCTCGGCAATGATCGGCGAATACTGTTCGCGCCTCTGCACTATCGAGAACTTCGCCGCCCACAAGGAACAGGCCGACCTCCGCGTCCGCCGCTACGGCAGCCGCAATGCTTAGCTGTTTCACCTCTCCCCTCGGGGCCCGCAAGCGGGGGAACCTGGGCGGGTTGCCGCGAGTCAAGGTTTTCTGCCGTGGGTATAAGGCGGCCTTCCGAGGCTGCCGACGATGCTATTCCGTGAGGGACCGTTTGTTTATCAAACGGGCGATGCGTTCAAGCCCGCGATCGGCCAAGCCCGCTTCGTGGAGATGCGCGAGGGTTTCGCGAAGATACTCGGCAGAGGTGCCAAGTGCGCCGCCGGCACGGGCGATGACTCGCGCCGCTTCGTCATCGGTAAGGGATCCGACGTAGTTTTCGTGGTTGCGGTTCGCCGTGAAGGTGATAGCGCGGCTCGGGCCGCTCGCAGTTTTAATTGTGACCCAGCGGGCGATGTAGGCACGCCCGAACATTTCCCGCCGCCAGACCAGCAGCAACTCGTCCCGGGCGGGGGCGGCAATGCCGTAGGCGATGCCGTGGCAGGAGCCACCCCGGTCGAGACCCAGCATCAGCCCTGGACACTCCGGCGATCCACGCCCCGAGCGAAGCCAGAAGGTGTAGCGGCGGTGCCAGCCGCGAAGCAGCGCCGGTTCGCGTGCCACGAAGTGGATGGCCGGGTTCCAGAGCAATGACCCGTAAGCGAACAGCGAGACGTCCTGAGCGGGATTGTGGTTGGTGAGGATCGCGTCGAGCGAGGCCTCGATCTCGGCATCGGTGCGGACCGTCATGCCGGGGAGCAGGTTGGTGCGGACGTGGGCGAGAAGGGAGCCGTCGAGAAGGCCTTCGCGGGTGATGACGACGCGGGGCCCTCCCGCTTCCGCCTCCCGCAAAGGAAGGGGGGTTTTAGTCCTTGCCGCGCTGGTGGGCCGGTCCATGATCGCAAAGATTAAGCGCGGTGTTGATCAGCGCCAAATGGGAGAAGGCCTGGGGGAAATTGCCGACGAGCCGCTGCGTGGTGGGGTCGTATTCCTCCGAGAGAAGGCCGAGGTCGTTGCGAAGGGCGAGCAAGCGCTGGAACATGGCGCGAGCTTCGTCGTAGCGGCCCTGCAGGACAAGATTGTCAGCGAGCCAAAAACTGCACGCGAGGAACACGCCCTCGCTGCCTTCGAGTCCATCCGCGGTTTGTTGGGTCTGATAGCGGCGGACAAGCCCGTCTTCCATCAGTTCGCGCTGGATTGCGGCCACGGTACAGGTCATGCGGCGGTCGGTGGCGGGCAGGAAGCCGACCAGCGGGATCATGAGCACGCTGGCGTCGAGAACCGATGAGCCGAAGCTTTGGACGAAGCTGTTCTTTTCGGTGCTGAAGCCCTGGTCGCAGACGACCGCATGAATGCTGTCGCGCAGCTTGCGCCAGCCGTCCAAGGGCTCGTCGAGTGCGTGTTCCTCGGCTATCTTTACAGCGCGGTCGAGCGCCACCCAGGCCATCACCTTGGAGAAAGTGAATTGCTGGGGACCACCACGAACTTCCCAGATGCTTTCGTCGGGCTTGTCCCAGAGGGTGGTGAGGTATTCGACGATTTCCCGCTGGAGTTCCCAGGTTTCCTGGCGCGGAGACAGTCCGCCGCGGGTGGAACTTGTAGAGGGCATCCACGACCTCGCCGAAGACGTCGATTTGGAGCTGGGCGTCGGCTGCGTTGCCGATGCGGACCGGCTTGGCACCCTGGTAGCCGGCGAGCCAGGGAACCTCCCACTCCGATAGGTGGCGTTCACCGGCAAGGCCATAGAGGGTTTGGATCTGGGCTGGATCGCCGGCGACGCTGCGGCGGAGCCACCCGCTCCAGGCGCGTGCCTCCTCTCGATAGCCGGCATGGATCAAGGCGAGCAGCGTGAGAGTGGCATCGCGCAGCCAGCAATAGCGATAGTCCCAGTTCCGGGCACCGCCGATCTGTTCCGGGAGAGAGCTGGTTGGGGCGGCGACGATCCCACCGGTCGGGGCGTAGGTCAGGGCTTTAAGGGTGATGAGGGAGCGTTGGACGGCATCGCGCCATTCGCCGCGATAGGTTCCGTGAGTGCACCAATCGGTCCAATAGGCTTCGGTGGCGTGCAACGCCTCGTCCGGATCGGGTGTGGTGGGCGGTGGCAGATGCGACGGACCGTGGGAGAGCAGAAAGACCTCGTCGGCTCCGGCTTCGATAGTGAACTCGGCGCGGTGCAGATAGTCGGGTTTGGGTTCGAGCGGGATGGTGGCTCGGAGGACGATGAGCGATGGCCCGGCGATGGCGCGAATGCCGAACCCGGTGCGGATCCGCGTCACCCAGGGAACGATGGAGCCGTATTCGAACCGGAGGGCGATTTCGAGCTGCATCTGGACGCGCCCTCGAAGGCCTTTAACGATTCGGACGATGGAGGAGTTGGTGGCGTCGATCGGCATGAAGTCGATCAGAAGGGCGGCGCCATCATTGGTTTCGAATGTGGTTTCGAGGATCATGGTGCCGGGCCGGTAGCGGCGCGTGATGCGGGCGGCCGGATCTTTCGGGCCGATCTGCCATCTGCCGGCCTGGGGCGTATCGAGCAGCGCGCTGAAGCAGGAGGGGCTGTCGAAGCGGGGCCAGCAGAGCCAGTCTATCGAGCCGTTGCGGCTGACCAGGGCGGCGGTCTGGCAGTCGCCGATCAGGCCGTATTCCTCGAGATTTGGCGCGAATTGCAGCGATTCCGGCAAGCGGGGGCGCTCAACCTGCCCGGCCATACGTCCGGCCGCCTGAATTGCCGGGGCACCAGCAGGTCCTGCCGACCGGGCCGAAGGTTTCCATGGGGCAGACGTATGGGCCGGCGTAGCAGGATTGGGCGATGGAGGGTCGCGGGGCTGGGGAAGTCGGGGCGCTCCAGGCTATTGGCGGCGGCGCGTAGACGACGGGCGGCGGGTCAGTACACCGGCGGCGGAAAGTAGATAGGCGGAAAAAAGGCAGGGAAGCCAAATCCGAAGAACACGCCGACGTGCGCGGTCGCGGGTGATGCAGCAAACGTTGTGATGGAGGCTGCGCAAAGCAGGGAAACACAGGCCTTGCGGAAGAGGACGGCAGGCTGCGGCATCAATCGGCTCCCGTGCTCGGTGATCAGGTCGTAACGGGTCAGTTGGGTATATTCGGAGCTGTTATCCAGAGCGGGCACGCTCAACCGCATCGCGATCCAAGCCTCGGGTCGGGCCCCATAGGCGCTAAAATACCCTCTTGCATCGCGGAATCCGCTGCGATTCAAGAATGGGATGACTCCCGATTCGCTGGTGAACGCCGACTGGCAGGCGACCGTCGAGCAGCTGGGCGGCGCTGGCCGAGGGTGCAGCCAAAACCAAAGCCCTGCTGCGAGCGCGGCGGGTCTCCAGTGCGGTCGATTTGTTGCGTCTGGTGCTGGCCTATTGTCTGGGTGAGCGAGGCCTGCGTGCCACCGCGGCCTGGGCGGCGGCCTTGGGTCTGCTGGTAGGCCAGCTGCTGGCGGCCAAAGCGCCGGCGCAGACGAAAGGCCGGCTGATCGGCATCATCGACGCCACTATGGTGTTGAAGGCCGGCCGTGCCGCTAAGCGCGGCAATGGGGTGTGGCGGATCCACAGCGCCTTCGAGCTTCCGGCCGAGCGGTTCGGACAATTCGAACTGACCGATGAACACGGTGGCGAGCAATTGGATCGGATCGCTGTCATCCCCGGCGAGATCGGCATTGCCGATGCGGTGCACATGCAGCCGGACCGAGTGGCGGCGGTGCAGGAGCAAGGCGGTGATGTACTCGTTCGCTCTGGATGGCGGAACGCTCGCTGGCTGCAAGCGGACGGCGAGCCGTTCGATTTGTTGAACAGGTTCCGCGATGCCGCCAATCGCGTGATCGACTGCCCGGTCTGGGTGGGCCGCAAGCATGGTGCCCCCTTAGCGCTACGGCTGATAGCTGTGCGGAAACCCGATTCAGCCATTGAGGCGGCCCGCCGAAAGGCCCGCCGTCAGGCCAGAAAAGCGGGCTATCAAGTGTCTCAGGAAACGCTGGCGGCGGCCGAGTGGGTCATTCTCGTGACATCGCTGCGAGGCGAGGAATATTCCAGCGAAGACGTTCTGGCATTGTATCGGCTACGATGGCGGGTTGAACTTGCGTTCAAGCGCTTGAAAAGCCTCATCGGGCTGGGTCGCCCACCAGGCCGCGATCCGCGCTCCGCCAGATCGTTTATTCTGGCCCATCTGCTGCTATGTCTTCTACTCGAGCCGCGGGTTGACGCGCTCGAGGACTCTCCCCGCTGGGCCTGTGCCGTCTGACACGACCCGGCCTCTGGCGTTTGCTCCAGCAGTTGGTGGTGACGCTGATACAAGCCATCATGCCGCAGCCCAGCATCACCTGCTTACAACGCGCCTACCGCACGCTCAGGCGCCATCTCCACGAACCGCCGCGAAAAAAGCGGCAGTACCAAAAGCTGCCGCACATATTTTAGCGCCTATGGGGTCGGGCCCGAGGGCAGGCTCTCTCCGCGGCGTGGGAGAGGCGCATCTGGGCGGCTTGCACGCGGGCGGGGATCGGCCATAAAGCGCCATGCCTCGCATTTTTTCCGGTGTACAGCCGTCGGGGGGCGCCACCCTCGGCAATTATCTGGGCGCGTTCCGTAACTGGGTGCGTCTGCAGGACGATCACGAGTGCCTGTGGTGCGTGGTGGATCTGCACGCGATCACGACGTGGCAGGAGCCGGCGGCCCTGGCGGCGCAGACGCGGGAGATGGCAGCGGTGCTGATCGCCTGCGGGATTGATCCGAAGCGGCACATTCTGTTCCTGCAATCAAATGTGCGGGCACATGTACAGCTGGCCTGGATTTTCAATTGCGTCGCGCGCCTTGGGTGGCTGAACCGGATGACGCAGTTCAAGGACAAGGTGGGGAAAGACCGGGAGAATGCCTCGGTTGGGCTTTATGCGTATCCGAGCCTGATGGCAGCGGATATTCTTGCCTATCATGCGACGCGCGTTCCGGTGGGTGATGACCAGCGGCAGCATGTGGAACTTGCGAACGATGTCGCACAGAAGTTCAATCACGATTACGGGGTGGATTTCTTCCCGCAAATCGAGCCGCTGATCCTGGGACCCGCGGCGCGGGTGATGAGTTTGCGCGACGGAACGAAGAAGATGTCGAAATCCGATCCGTCGGATCAGTCCCGGATCAATTTGAACGATGATGCTGATACGATGGCGTTGAAGATACGGCGGGCGAAGACTGATCCCGAACCGCTGCCGCTCGCGCCCGAAGGATTGGCGCACCGACCGGAGGCGAGGAACCTGGTGGGGATTTACGCCGCGCTGGCGGACACCGATTACGCCGGGGTGTTGCAGGAGCATGGCGGGAAGGGGTTTGGGGCCTTCAAGGAGGCGATGACCGAGCTTTTGGTTTCCGAACTGTCGCCTATCGCGCGGGAGACCGCGCGGCTGCTGAACGATGCCGGAGAGATTGATGCGATCCTGCGGGACGGGGCGGGGCGTGCAGCGGCGCTGGCGGATCCGATTGTCGCGGAGGCCGAGCGGCTGGTTGGTTTCCTGCGGCCGTAAGGCTGCCGCGATCGGCCGCTTGCGTGATATTTTAAGTTTGACCCCTCCCCCTGCCTTCTCCCGCAAGGTCCCGCACGGGGCGGGGGTTTTTGCAGGACCGCCACGAGGCAGGACTTTGGGCGCCCCAGTAAGATGGCCAGTCAAGCCCGGCCATGGCCAAGTTGGATTAGCGGCGGGAGGAGCGGGGCTTAGTGCCCAGGCCGATTTTTTTGGCGAGGGAGGAGCGGTGCTTGGCGTAGTTGGGGGCCACCATAGGGTAGTCCGGTCCGAGGGCCCAGCGATCGCGGTACTGTTCCGGGGTCATGTTATAGGCAGTTTTGAGGTGGCGCTTGAGCATTTTCAGTTTTTTGCCGTCTTCGAGGCAGATGATGTAATCGGGGAAGACGGATTTCTTTACCGGGACGGCGGGTTGGGGCCGTTCGATTTCCCCTGTATCGCGGCCTACGCCGGCGAGGGTGCGATAGACTTCCTGGATGAGGGAAGGCAGCGCGTCGGGGGAGACGGAGTTGTTGGAGACGTGGGCGGAGACGATTTGTGCGGTCAGCCCGAGCACGTTTGCATTTGCCGGATGCTCTGCCATTGCGATCCCTTCCGGTAGAGCAGAACTACTGACTTCTATATAGGTGAGGATTGGGCCATTACGCAATGCTATTTGCCGCAGAAAGAAGCGAGCTAGTATCGTGACGAACAGGGCACCTGCAGACAGAGTCCTGGACATTACCGGCGAGACCTGTCCGATGACGTTCGTGCGCACCCGGCTGGCGCTGGACCGGCTTGCCAGCGGGCAGACGCTGCTGGTTCTGCTGCGCGGGGAGGAACCCGCACGCAACGTACCGCGGACGGCGCAAGAGCAGGGGCATACAGTTCTTTCCAGCGAAATTGGCTCGGACGGGACGGTCAGCCTGCTGCTGCGCAAGGGGTGAGATCGGCGCGAAAGATCAGGGCGTCGGCGCCGTCGGCATAGTAACGGGGACGGCGGCCCACGTCCCGGAAGCCGGCGGCCGAATAGAGAGCACGAGCCGGTTCGTTTCGCTCCGCTACCTCAAGAAAGACGCGGTCGGCGCCGAGATGCGCGGCTTTACAAAGTGCTTCCCGGAGCAACAGAGTGCCTATTCCGCGCTGCCGTCGGCTGGGATGCACAGCGATGGTCAAGATTTCCGCTTCGTCGCCGGCAATGCGGCAGAGGATCATGCCGCGAATCACGCCGCCTTGGGGGCACAGTAATCCGAACGTCCCTGGCAGACCGAGCTGAAGCGCGATCGCATCGGGCCCCCATGTTTCGCCCGGCGGGAAAGAGGCGGCGTGTATTTGCGCCATAACCAACGCGTGGGAAGCGGCCGCGAGGATCACGGCAGAGGCGGCGGGCGCAGGTATCCAGGGGGAAGGCGGATCTCGGGCGCGTCGATGTAGAGCGGGAGGGGAGCGCGGTGGGGAAGGGCGCCCTGGTGGCGTTTGAGGGCGGCGCGGGAGATGGCAATGCCGTCCGGCTGGCGGGTGCTGGTGAGCGTGACGTCGAAGCCACGGGCGGTGAGCTGCGCCGCGACCTGAGCGGCCTGATCGCCGCCGATTACGACCGAGCCTTCGGGTGAGGGAATTTCGTTCATCGCGAAGGCCTCGGCGACTTGTCCGCGTTCGAGGAAGACGCGGCCGCGACGGCTGTCGGTGGCGACCCAAAGCTCGCGGCCGGCGTAGGGGGGCACCGCTTCCGCCAGCGCTTCACCGAGGGTGACGCCGACCACGGGCACGCCGCTGCTGAGGGCGAGACCGTGGGCGAGGGCCAGAGCGGCACGGATGCCGGTGAAGCTGCCCGGGCCGATGGTTACGGCGATGAGGGTGGGGTGGGTAGTTGCAGGCGCTGGCGAGATGGCGGGGTCAGCCCCGGGTCGAGCCCGGGGCTCCAGCCCGCCCGTGACCGGGGTGGCGGGCCCAGTCATGACGCATGAATTCAGAATATCCCGGGCCATGGCGGCGAGATGCACGGCCTGAGCGCGGTCGCCGTCGGTTTCGCGGTGCGCGAGGATGGTTTCTCCGGAAATCAGCCAGACGGCGCAGCGGCGGAGGGCGCCGTCGAGGGCGAGGATAGAGCCTCTCCCCGCATCCGGTGCCCTTTGGGCGCTGAGCTCTCCCCCAAAACGGGGAGATGTCAGTGTTGGATCAGAGGAGATCGCAGGCTTCCTCGAAGGTGAGGCGGGGCGAGCGGGGATAGACGCCGGAGGGATCGCCGTAGCCGAGATTGACGAGGAAGTTGGAGCGCCAGCCGCGCCAGCGAAGAAATTCCTCGTCCACCTTGTCGTTGTCGAAGCCCGACATGGGGCCGCAGTCGAGGCCGACGGCGCGGGCCGCCAGTATCAGGTACGCGCCCTGCAGCGTGCCGTTGCGAAAGGCGGTGGTGGCAGCGAGCGCTTCGTTGCTGGCGAACCAGGAGCGCGCATCCTGATTGTGCGGAAAAAGCCTGGGGAGATGTTCGTAGAATTTGGGATCGTATGCGGCGATCACGGTGACCGGCGCGGCCATGGTCTTATCGTGGTTGCCGGAGGAGAGAGCGGGAGCGAGGCGTTCCTTGGCGGATTTCGTGCGAAGGAAAAGAAAGCGCCCGGGAGAACTGTTGGCGGATGTAGGTCCCATTTTGAGGATATCGTACATTTCGCGGAGCGTTTCATCGGAAACCGGGCGGTCGGTCCAGGCATTGTGGGTACGCGCTTCGCGAAACAACGCATTCAGTGCGGTTTCATCCAGCATCAAAGATCCACCTGCTCCACGGCAACGACCTCGGGTACGTAGTGGCGGAGCATGTTCTCGATGCCGTGCTTCAGCGTGGCGCGGGATGACGGACAGCCGGAGCAGGAACCCTGCATGTAGAGCTTCACGATGCCGTCGCGGTAGCCGCGAAAGACGATGTCGCCGCCATCGCCAGCGACAGCAGGACGCACGCGGGTATCCAGCAGCTCACGGATCTGCTCGACGACCTCCTGATCTTCGGGGAGGGTATCCTCGATGAGGTCTTCCTGGGCTTCACCCTCAATAACAGGGCGGCCGGCGGTGTAGTGGTCCATGATGGCGGCGAGGACCTGGGGCTTCAGGGATTGCCAGGAGATATCCTGGTCCTTTGTGACGGTGATGAAATCGCTGCCCAGAAAGACGCGGGCGACGCCGGGAAGGGCGAAGATGGCGGTGGCGAGGGGGCTTCGGATTGCCGCCTCGGCACTGGGGAAGTCGGCGGTGCCGGCGCCCATAACGTCGCGGCCGGGGAGGAATTTGAGGGTAGCAGGATTGGGGGTGCCTTCGGTCTCGATGAACATGGCATGGTCCTGGGTGCGGATGGAAACTGGACCGGGACGGTCCTCTCGGAAGGCTACATCGGGCGAAAGCGGAGGTGTGGCAAGGGGACAGGCACGCAGGGGGGGCATACCGGAAGGCGTGTCGCCGAGAAGCGATCAGGTGGTGACGCTGCCGACGTATGAGCCGCAGTGCTTGCACTTGCTGGCGGCGGGGTTGAGATCGTCGGACAGGCAGGACGGGCAGGTTTTGGTGGGCGGCGGATCGCCGAACACCTTCTTGCCGAATTGGGCCATGACGAGCTTGTAGGGCACGACGATGGAGAAGTACACGACCGCCATAAAGATGATGAAGTAGATGATGGCGGAGATGAAGGCACCAAGGTTGAGGTATGTGCCGTCGCCGCCGCCATTCACCAACTGCCATCCCAGCCCAGGCCCCTTGACGCCTCCCTGGGCCGACGCGATGAGCGGGTTGATGATGCTGTCGGTGAACGCCTTGACGAGGTTGCTGAACGCCAGCGCCACAACCAGTCCGACGGCAACGACAACGACATCGCCGCGCATCAGGAAGTTTCTGAAGCCTCTCAGCATTCCCTTCCTCCTGGGTCAGGGGGTTGAACAGCGGAGCAGGTGCTCACGAGGCGTGATGTTAGAGACATTCGTCCCATGGTGCTATTCCGGGGGTGCTATTCCGGGGTTCGGGCGGAAGGGCCGATCGGTTATTTATGTCCGCCGACGACGGTCGCGAGAGCTGCGCCGAGCAGAAGCACCGCCGAGAGGATCAGGGCTTCCCGGACGCCGGTGATGAACGTGCTCGTCACGAGTGAGCCAAACAGGGCGACGCCAAGGACGCTGCCGGTTTGCCTGGTGGAGTTGAGAACGCCGGCTGCCAAGCCCGAGCGCGCCTTATCCACGCTGCCGAGCAGCGTCGAGGTAAGCGGCGGGACGAGCAACCCCAAGCCGGCTCCCATGGCCACGAGCTGGGCGCACATTGCCCAATAGGTTGTGTCACGCTCGATACCGAGGAACGCGAGGCAACCGGCGCCGGCGAGCGCCGAACCGGCTGCGATAATCGCGATGGCGCCGAACCGCTCCGCAGCGCCCGCGGCGAGGAGGTTCATGGAGAAGACGGCTATCATCATCGGCAGGAAGGCCAAGCCGGTCGTGAGGGCGGAACGGCCGTTGATCTGCTGGAAATAGAGGCTGAGGACAAAGATGAGGCCGTAGAAAGCCACGTTCACGAGCAGACCGACGACCGCCGTGAGCGAGAACAGCCGGTTTCTGAACAGGGAAAGGGGCAGCATGGGCTGTCGCGCGCGGCGTTCCTGGTGCAGGAAAAGCGCAACGGCCAGGACGAAGACCGCAAACCCGGCGGGCACAAGAGGTGTGCGAAAACCGGCCACTCCGGCTTCGATAATGGCGCCGGCAAGGCAAGCCAGCGCGATGATGGCTGCCGACTGGCCCAACGGGTCAAGTTCGCGATGGGGCGAAGGTGCGGTTTCCTGGGAGTAGCGCCGGGTAAGCCAGAGGCCGGCGAGGCCGATGGGCAGATTGACCAGGAATATGCTTCGCCAGCCGACGAGGGTGATGAGGCCGCCACCGACGAGCGGGCCTGCGGTGAGAGCCAGGCTTGCGCCGGCGGCCCAGATTCCGACGGCTCGGCCACGCTCTTTCTGGTCGGGATAGGCATGGTTGAGGAGAGCGAGGGAGTTTGGAACGAGAATGGCTGCTCCGAGGCCCTGTATAGCCCTTGCCGCAATCAGGATGGCGGCGGTCGGCGCGAGCGCGCAGGCGAGGGATGCGGCGGTGAAGATGGCGAATCCGGCGGCGAAGATTCGTCTGGCGCCGATCCGATCGCCGAGCGCGCCGGCGGTGAGGATCAGAGCGGCAAACGCGATAGTGTAGGCGCTGACCACCCATTGCAGCTTCGACACGCCGCCACCCAGGGATGCGCTGATGCTGGCGGTGTTGACGATAGTCACGTCGAGCTGGACGACGGCGTAGCCGAGGCTCATTCCGGCGAGCGTGAGCGGCTTGCCGAGCGCCGAGGCAGCCGCGCGATCGAGGAACGCGCACCGCGGGGGCAGGTTTTTCAAGTTAATGACGGTATCGGGTGTCATCATTCCGGGACGCGTCGGACGAAGGATCGATCTTCGTTGAGGATGCAACCGGCTGCCTCGGCCCGGGACAGGCTTTCAAAGGCTTCCGGATCGGTCAGCAGTTTTGCGCGATAGGCTTCGTAGGTGGCAAGATTGGGAAAGTCGATCAATCCGATCGCCGTGTTAGTGGATCCGGCGATTTTTGTCGGCAGATAGTAGGCGACGAACTTACCACCGCAGCGTTCTACGGGTTTCGGCAGTGCGCGCGCATAAGTTTCGAATTCAGCGAGTTTGTTGGCGTTGAGCGTGTAGCGGATGCAGAGCGTTATCATGCGGGGTCTCCTTTCGCCGTTCAGCGTGGGGAGGCGGGCGCGGCGCGGCAACCGCAAACGCTTCGGGTATGGCCGAAGTGTCGGGGGTGGGTGAGGAGGAGCGCGGGTGATTACCCGCTTCTGTGGCGCTTTCGCCGTAGCCAGCGCGGTTCACGAACTAACCGGGAGGCTTGCCCCCCGCAGCCCGTTCGTCCGCTGTCGCCGTACAGGCGAGCAAGGCGGAGCGAAGGGGCTCATAAGTTACGGGTATACTAGAGCGTGTTCAGGATGACTGAACACGCTCTGCACTCGTTATCGCGAGCAGATTCACGCGCTTCTGGAAATGCAAGCATTTCCAGTCAAGCGCGATCTGCTCTAGTATCGAAAAAACTTCGACCGCCTGTTAGGAGTGGCTGGCCATTCAGTTCACCGAACCCAACGTCGATGTCGATGGTGATCGGGGTCGAAAAAAAGGCTTTCGAGGTATACAGCCGCTGCGGCGAGGATCGTCTGCATCGGCGATGGGACCCCGGGATCAAACGTCAGATTTATTGTCAGTGACACCTGAGGGCCTCGTGGGATTGCGACCCTGATTTAAGCAGAACTTTGCACCGATTGACTAGGCTATCTGCGCAAATAACCCAAAAACGGGCGCTCGACTTAATCCGCTACCCCGACATCCACTACCCCGACCGGCTGCGCATGAAACTTTGCACAAACTGACGTTGGAAGAGCAGGAAGGCGATGACGAGGGGAGCGGTGGAGAGAAGGGTGGCGGCGGTGATGATGGCCCAGTCGGTGCCCTGATCGGTGGTGGAGAACATGGCGAGGCCGACGGTGATGGGGCGGACGTTCACGGAGTTGGTGACGACGAGCGGCCAGAGGAAGTTGTTCCAATGAAAACTGACTAGGACGAGCCCATAGGCGACGTAGGTGGGTTTGGCGAGGGGAACGTAAACTCGCCAAAGGCGGCCAATCAGGCTCAGGCCGGCGAGCTTCGCCGCGTCATCCAGATCCTGCGGGACGGTGCGGAAGGCCTGGCGGAGCAGGAAGATGCCGAAGGCTGAGCCGAGATAGGGGAGGGCGATGCCGAGCAGGGAGTCGACAAGGCCGAGCGAGCCGATGGTCTTGTAGTTTTCGACCATCAGCACATCGGGCGTGATCATGAGCTGGATAAGCACCAGGGCAAAGACGATGTCGCGGCCTGGGAAGTTGAGGCGGGCGAAAGCGAAGGCGGCGGGCGTGCAGAGGACGAATTGCGCGGCCAGGACCATGCTGACGAGCATCACGGTGTTGGCCATGTATTGGCCGAACGGCGCCATGTTCCAGGCGACGGCAAAGTTGCGCAGAGTGATGGGAGCGAAAAGGTGGAAAGTGGCGGCGGCGGAAGCAGGGTGGATGGAGCTCCAGACTGCCCAGAGGAATGGCAGGATCCACATCATGCCGAGCAGCCAGGCGCCGATGGTGTCGAGGCGGATGGCGGGGAGGCGGATACGAGTTACGCTTGGTACGGTAAGCGTGGTGCTCATCGGTAGTGGACCCGGCGCTCGATCAACCCGAATTGCAGCGCGGCAACGGCGGAGAGGATGAGCAGCAGCACCACCGTGAGGGCGGCGGCGTAGTTTGTATCCCAGGTACTGAAAGCCGACCTGGTAGATGTAGAAGAGCAGGATGGCGGTGGCGTTGTCGGGGCCGCCGCGGGTCAGCACGATGATCTGGTCCACGAGGCGGAAGGCGTCGATCACGGTGTTGACGAAGACGAACAGCGTGGTGGGCATGAGCAGCGGCCAGACGACGCGGCGGAAGAAGGTCCAGCGGGAGGCGCCTTCGAGGTCGGAGGCCTCGGAAAGTTCCGGCGGAAACGACTGGAGCGCCGCGAGGTAGAAGATCATATAGAAGCCGGCCATCTTCCAGATGGCGATTATGATCATGGCCGGCAGCGCAGTTGAGGCGAAGCCGAGCCAGTTCCAGTCGCCGAAGCCGAAGGGGGCGAGGGCACGGTCGATCAGGCCATAGCCGGGGCTGAAGAAGAACAGCCAGATGTTTGCGACTGCAATCATCGGTAGGACGGTGGGGGTGAAGTAGGCGAGGCGCAGGAAGGCTCGGCCGGGGGTACGGCGGTTCACCGCGAGGGCCATGATGAGCGAGAGAGCCATGGTGGCGGGGATGGTGCAGGCGGCATAGACGGCGTTGTTGCGCAGGACCTGCCAGAAGACAGGGTCGGCGGCCATGGCGGCGAAGTTGACGGTGGGGTTGAAGACCGATGGGTGGTGCGGGATAGGGGTAGAGTGGAGCGCGGCCCAGATGGTTTCCACGGTGGGGAAGTGGGTAAACAAAGCCAGCAGCGCGACGGCCGGCAGGATGAGGAGCCAGGCGTGGAGGGTTTCGCGTTTCATTCAGCGCGAGAGGCGGGATCGAGATTGCTTCGGCCCGCTACCCGGGCCTGGCGATGACACCTGGGTGGGACGGATCATGCCTTGCGGAACGGACGCAGCAGGCGGTCGGCGTTTGCCTGCGCCTCCTGGAGAGCTGGCTTGGGCTGCTTGGTTTGTGCCAATGCGGCCTGCAGGGCGCTGTTGAGAGGCAAGGTGACCTGCTGGTTCTGATGGGTGGAGAGTTCCGGCACCGCATAGGGAAGCTGATCACGCGCGACGGCGGCTTGTGGGAACCCGGCGACGTATTCCTTCATCCGCGCGGTTTCCCAGGCGTCCGGGCGGGTGGCGACGTAACCGGTGTCCATGCCCCATTGGGCGGCGCGCTCGGACGTGGTGACCCATTTGATAAACAGCAGCGACGCTGCGCGCTCATCCTTGGTTGCTGTTGAAAAGATATGGAAGTTTGCGCCGCCGGTGGGCGAGCCGCGCTTCTTCTCGGCGGGCAGCATGGCCACGCCGAAGGGGAACTTGGCGTTGTTCTTCACAAAAGTCAGGCTGCCAGTGGTAATCCACATCATGGCGGTGCGGCCGGCGACGAAATCGTTCGGTGTGGCGCCCCAATCCACCACGCCCGGTGCCTGCACGCCGCCTTTGCCGAGCTGGACCCAGTATTGCAATGCCTCGACGGCGCCCGGCTTATCGAAATAGGTTTCGGTTCCGGCTGAGTTCATGAGCGGCTGATCGGCCTCGGCGGCGAGCGCCTGGTAGAGCCAGTAGGTGCCGCCTGTCGCGGGGATCTGCACGCCCCAGCGCCTGGCGGTGCCGCCGGATTTGACCACGAGCTTGCGGCCCATATCGGTCTGCTCGGTCCAGGTCGCGGGCGGTTTTTCGGGGTCGAGTCCGACTTGTTTGAAAGCGTCCTTGTTCCAGTAGAGCACGGCGGTGGAACGTTGGAACGGGATACTCCAAACATGACCATCGACGTTGCCATTGGCCATGAAAGCAGGCCAAAATCCGTCGAGCCACTTTTTGTCGTCGGGCGTGTTGGCGAGTTCGTCGATGGGCACGATGGCATCGAGATCGATCAGGCTGAACACCTGGATGGCGCCGAGCATGGCGAGCGGCGGCGCCTTACCCGCTTTGAAGGCGGTGATGGCCTTGGCGATGGTGTCGTCGTAGTTGCCGGCATAGACCGGCTTGATGCGGATGTCCTTGTGCTCGGCTTCGAAGTCGCGGGCGTAGCCGTCGATGATTTTGGTGATCGGGCCAGCGGCCGCGATGGGGAAGAAGAACTGGATCTCCATCGGCGCATTCTGGGCGCGGACGATGGCGGGGGCGGCGAGGGAGGTTGCGAGGCCGGCGAGGGTGGCGCGGCGGGTGAGGCCCCCCTCACCGGCTGGGCTGTGCCCGGCGACCTCTGCCGCGAGGGGCGAGGTAGTTCTAAGTGCACTCATCAGTTTCCTCCGTTTGTGATGGGTTCGGGCACGCAGGAGCGGGAAAGGCGAGCGCCGGAGCGGGCGTCGAACAGGTGAAGCGAGTCGAGCGGGAAGCCGAGGCGGACGGTTTCGCCTGGGAGCGCCAGGTGGCGGCCGGGCAGGCGCGCCTGCATGCGGTGGCGCGCGGCGCCGAGATGGCCGGTGAGGACCGTGTCGGCGCCGAGATATTCACTGTGTTCGACGGTAAGGTCCAGGATTGGATCGAAACTGCCGGGGCGCGCCGGGAAGAGGATTTCGGGGCGCAGGCCAGCGACGAGATTTTCGGAGCCGGGAGGCGCGAGCGGTGGACCGGATGTGCCCTCAATCACCATGCCGGGTTCGGCGCGCGCGAGGGGAAGCAGGTTCATCGGCGGTGCCCCGATGAAACCGGCGACGAACGTGTTGGCCGGGCGGTCGTACACCTCGTCGGGTGAGGCGGCTTGTTCGAGCTTTCCGGCGCGCAGCAGGACCACCTGGTCGGCCATGCTCATGGCCTCGACCTGGTCGTGGGTGACGTAGATCATGGTCAGGCCAAGGCGGCGCTGGAGGGCGACGATCTCGCGGCGCATCTCGGCGCGGAGCTGGGCGTCGAGATTGGAGAGTGGCTCGTCCATGAGGCAGACGGGCGCCTGGGCGACGATGGCGCGGCCGAGGGCCACGCGCTGCTGCTGGCCGCCGGAGATCTGGCTGGGCTTGCGGGAGAGCAGCGAACGGATGCCCAGCAGATCGACGGCGTGGGCGAGGCGGCGGTTGCGCTCGGCTTTCGGCACGCCGCGGGCTTTCATGCCGAACAGGATGTTTTCGGCCACGGTGAGGTGGGGGAACAGGGCGTAGCTTTGGAACACCATGGCGACGCCGCGGGCCGCGGGGGCGAGCGGGGTGACGTCGCGGCCGCCGATGAGGATGCGGCCGGTGGTTGGCTGGTCGAGGCCGGCGATCATACGGAGGCAGGTGGTTTTGCCGCACCCGGAGCCACCAAGAAGGACCGTGAATCGGCCGCCGGGCATGGCGATGTTCAGGCGATCGAGTACGGGGACTTGTCCCCAGGACTTGGTCAGGTCACGGAGGATCAGTTCGGGCCCGAAAGAGGCGGGCAGGGTGGCATCCGGCATTTGCGGCGAATAATCTCCAAACCGCGTCGCTTGTATCGGCTTTCACGGAAGGCCGATACGTCGCTTCTTATCTGGGCATCCGATGCACGCGGCGAGTGCGATCGCCGCCCGACCGCTTACCGCCACGACCCGATGCCGAGGGTTAAGGTGCTGTGAAATCGTGGTTGTTGTCGAGTGGGTTGACCCTGTTTGCGGTGGTTTGCAGGGTGTGGGGATGGTGGATGAGCAGCTTGATCTGTGGTCGGCAGACCAGAGTGTGCAGTTGGATTGGCCAAGGGCGCGGGAATGGCTGCGAGGCCAGGGACTGGATCTCACATTAGATCCGCCACCGCGGCAGTTCGGGGGCGGGCTGGCAAACCTGAACTATCTGGTCGAGGTGGACGGGAAAAAGGCGGTTTTCCGCCGCCCCCCGGTGGGAGAGTTGCCGGCCGGCAGCCATGACATGGTGCGAGAGCATCGGATTTTGAGTCGCCTCGCGGATGCTCTGGCGTTTGTGCCCCGAAGTCTGCTGTTGTGCGCGGATGCATCGGTGCTGGGGGCGCCGTTTCAGATACTGGAATACCGGCCAGGGTTGGTGATCCGATCCACAATGCCTCCCGAGTTGGCGGGGCGGCCGGAAGTGGGAGCGCGGCTGTCGCAGGTTTTGCTGGAGACGCTCGCGGCGATTTACGGGGTGGATGCGGAGGCGATCGGGCTGGGTGATCTGGGCCGGCCGCAGGGATTCCTGGGGCGGGCGGTTGCGGGTTGGCGCAAGCGCGGGCTGGCGGCGATGGAGGATGGGACGGATCGACTGCACCGGGCGGTGGGGGAATGGCTGGAGCTGAACGAGGTGCCCGACGGGGCTCCGGCGCTGCTGCATAATGATTTCAAGCTGGACAATATGATTCTGAATCCGCGCGATCTGTCTCCGGTGGGCGTGGTGGACTGGGACCAGGGGACGCGGGGCGATCCTTTGTTCGATTTCGCCACGCTGCTTTCCTATTGGGTGGAGCAGGACGATCCGCCGGCGATGCATGAGATGGCGCAGATGCCGGCGGATGAGCCGGGGTTCCTGAACCGACGGCAGGCGGTGGAGAGTTATGGCGCGATAGCCGGGCGGGACATGTCGGATTTTTTGTTTCACCGGGTAGTGGCAATGTACAAGCTGTCGGTGATTTTTTTGCAGCTTGGGCTGCGGTACCGGACGGGGGCGACGAGTGATGCGCGGTATGCTCCGCTGAGCGGGATCGGGACGGGGATACTGGAATTCACCCATGAAATAGCGCGGGGGCGCGCGTTCTGATGGATTTTTCGATCCCGCCGGAACTGGTGGATCTGCGTGATCGGACTCGTGGATTTATACGAGATAAGATTGTGCCGCTGGAGGGCGATTCGCGGCAGGGGCGGCACGGGCCTGGTGAGGATTTCCGGCGGGAGCTGAATGCGCTGGCGGACGCGGCGGGGCTGCTGGCCCCGCATGTGGGGGAGGAATACGGCGGGTTGGGGCTTTCGCATGTGGGGAAGGCGCTGGTGTTCGAGGAGGCGGGGTATTCGTTATTGGGCCCGCTGGCGATGAATATTTCGGCTCCCGATGAAGGCAACATGCACCTGATGGAGCAGGTGGGGACGGCGGAGCAGAAAGAGCGGTGGCTGAGGCCACTGGCGCGGGGGGAGATTCGGTCGTGCTTCTGCATGACGGAGCCGGCCCCTGGGGCGGGGAGTGATCCGGCGGCGCTGAAGACGAAGGCGGTGCAGGACGGCAACCATTGGGTCATCAATGGCGAGAAGTGGTTCATTACGGGAGCGGATGGCGCGGGGTTCGCGATCATCATGGCTGCCGGGGAGGATGGGCGGGCGACGATGTTCCTTGCGGACATGGATACGCCAGGCATTGAGATGGTGCGGCGGATGGATAGCCTGGATCAGGGCTTTCCCGGGGGCCATTGCGTCGTGCGGTTTCATGATTTGCGGGTGCCGGCCGGGGATGTTCTGGGCGAGCCGGGGAAGGGGTTTCGATATGCGCAGGTGCGGCTGGCTCCGGCGCGGCTGACGCATTGCATGCGCTGGCTGGGGGCGGCGCGGCGGACGCATGAGATTGCCGCCGGTTATGCCGGGCGGCGGGAGGTGTTCGGTTCCCGGCTGGGCGAGCATGAGGGCGTGGGTTTCATGCTGGCGGACAACGAGATCGATATCCGCATGGCGCGCTTAGCAATCTGGCACACGGCCTGGGTGCTGGACCAGGGGGAGCGTGGGGGAACGGAGTCCTCGATGGCGAAGGTGGTCTGTTCCGAGGCGATTTGGCGCGTCGCGGACCGGTGCGTGCAGACAATGGGCGGGCAGGGGGTGACGGGGGAGACGCTGGTGGAGCGGATTTTCCGCGAGGTGCGGGGGTTCCGAATTTACGACGGTCCGTCCGAGGTGCACCGATGGAGTTTGGCGCGAAAGGTGATGCGCGACGGGGCGAATTGGTAGGGTGGATATGCGGCATCTTGTCGAAGGACAAGTTACATATCGAGCTTAGCTTACGATCTGTTCAGCGAAGCGATGACTAAACGGATGCAGGTTCTCTGCCTCTACGATGGATACCCACGCGAGCTGTGCCCCATCATTCTCGGCCACTCGCAAGGTCAGGAAAAGGCGCTGACATATCAGTTTGCCGGGCAGAGCAAATCCGGCTTGCCCAGGGGAGGCGAATGGCGCTGTATGTGGCTGTCGAAAATAACGAATGTTCGGCTCCGGAGCGGCCCGTGGCACGACGGCAATATTCATACGCGACCACAGGGTTGTGTCGAAACCGTTGATCTCGATGTCAACCCTTCAAGCCCATACAATCCCAAGCGGCGTCTCTGACTATGTGCGTGGGATATGAGGGTGGTCACCTTGGCTCGCCTGATGCCGGCCGCCAGTCCCCGTTCAGCGGTCTAGGCTCGCATTTTCGGCTAGGGGACGCGATGGCGAACACCTATCACCAGTGAGCCAGCAGGGAGAGCGAACTGATACCGGCGGGAAGACTTGGGCTACCGACAAAGGGATTATGGTTTTTTGCACTAACCGCCTATGAGGCACATCGTAGACGAAGGACGACCAATATTGGCGCTGCTTGTAGCGGTTTATTCTCCGGACCGCGACAGAGCGTGGTCGAAGCCCTTTTGGGGGAAAAGCTTGGCTCTGGCCGCGGATTTACTTGTCATCAGATGCCTGTCTTCGAATGGCTTGAGCTCCAAGACTTATCGCCTGTCGGATACCTGCAATGATCAGGACGATTGCTAGCGCAGGGTACACGACTCTTCCACGCCACGTGGTGTTGGGGAACGGCTGCAAAGACAACCAGATGCTGAGCAACAGCACAGGAACGCCGAGGGCGGAAAACCAGAGGCAAATTAATAGAACTTGCCCGGAGGCACTTTTCACGCTCGCGGTGTATCTATCAATTCCTAGAAGGACATATCGGAAGCCTACTAATCCATAGACGCCCATTGCGAGACCCACTGCTAGAGCCTCGTAGTCGCGCGCCCCCAGCACAAGCGAGATCGCCTTTGCGGCACGGAACATCAGAAAGAATACCACAAGCCGCCCGACTGCCAGCTGCAAACTCAACCAATCTGAGCGTGGTGGCTCATCCGCGGGATGTCCCCACAGGACAGCGAAGAAACTGCGAAATCCTATCAAAAGCGCAATAGAAATGTGGAAAGCGCAAATAAGCTGACCGCGACAAGTATCTTGATCTCCATCACTTGTTCGGAGGTAACGTCTGTGAGGTATATCTCACGCATGGCCAGTCTTCCGTTGGCGTTGCAAGTTTTGAAGCACATCAGTCCTATAATGGCAATTGTCAGCACGACAGCGGAGAACACGATAGAGTGGCTTTGAGCATTCAGAAACAAAGCTGCTCGGTTAGAAATGGCGGCGATCATATCCATAGTCTTTTGGTCGAGTGTCCATGCCGACGCAAGCAGCCGAGCAACTAATGCAAAAAGAAATACATTAGCGCACGATCTCAGCAGAAAATAAGCTAAAGAAGCGCGGCTCCGATTCGATTTCTCCGGGCCCATTACGAGGCATATCAGAAGAGTGTATAACCAGCGCAGGAACTCCACAGGCATAGATAGCCGCAAATATAATCAAGAAGGACAAAGCCTTCACGAGATTGTCCATGCCCAGGAAAAGCATAAGCGCAGGGACTGGAGCGTTCGGTGGCGGCGGCGGCACCATTGCCCCCATGTTCTTGAACATTGCAGCGCTTGCAAAAGCATAACTCCGGCTGGCGGCAGCGCATATGCGAATTCCGAATCGCTTAAACGGCACTGGCAACTCACTTTCGTGCGTCAAATCAGTTGGACGAATAAAGCAGGTGAAAAATAGCAGAATAATCCATTCCCCGATTTTACTGCCCAGCGGTCCTAAGCGATTATGGAGTAAACGATAGAGCACGCGCGCTCGAATAAAGGTTAAAAACCATTCCGACCAATCATTCAATTTTTGATAAACGTCCACTCGGTTTCCCCTGGCAGCCTTAGCAGGTTTATAGCAGAGGTCCGCAGGTCGCGCGCCGGTCGCAAGGTGGCGCCGCCCCGCCTAGGGGCAGAGGAGAGTAAGCAATAGGGCGCAATTCCCCAGCCGTCCTGCCGGCATGACGAGGACGGAGTTGATGTGAGGCAGCTCGCGTGCGGTCGGCCTGGATCGCTTCGTCGCTTCGCTCCTCGCAATGACGCGAAAGGGCGCTGCCATTCGTCGCGGTGGTAGTGGTAAGGAACTCGCGATGACACGGCGCAGAGCGCTAATCTGGTTCGCTGCCAAGCAGCGTTACTCCGGCGAGTGAAGCAGCACGACGGAGATCCTGATCGAGCGTGGCAAGCGGGAGGTGTCTGCGATGGGCAAGCTCGAGATAGGTTGCGCCATAAATCGTCAGCCCGAGCCTATCGGCGAGGCGAAGCGCTCTGCTCCAGACATACGCGTCAGTATCGGGGTCGATCGTGATGGCCATCTGCGCGAGATCCGCGAGAGAGTCGTCGCGATATTCGGCATCGATACGTCCGCGCCGTATCGCCGACTGAAGGGCGCTCGCTACCTCCAGCCGCCAGATCGAGGGCACGATGGCCCCAAGGTCCGAGACCTGGTTAAAAACGTCTTCCGTGGCCGGCGTGCTTTCGTCTTCGAAATACCAAGCCATCGTCAGTGAGGCGTCAATCACGAGCAGAACTCACTTCCGGCCTTGGTCAATCAACTCCCGGATCGAAATACCGCCCAGCGTGACGCCCTTCCGGCGTTCGCGAATTGCCTCGGCGGCACGCCGGGCACGCTCTCGGTCGAAACCCGCGGCGGCAGGCACGAGTTTCGCCACAGCCTTGCCGCGGCGTGTAATCACAATCTCCTCCCCCTGCTCTACCCTATCCAGCAACTGGCCAAGGGTGTTCTTCGCCTCGAAGGCCCCGATTTCCATCATGGCGTTGTTCCGTAAGCTAGGCTGTAAGCTAGCTTGTCAGGCGTGTGCGATCAAGGTGTTCCGCTCGCATTTTTGCAGCCGGGCCCCTATGTAGTAGCGGGTAGCGTGCCCGTCCGGGCAGACAAGTCCGATCTCCTGCCCAGGAACCAGCATGGATATCCGCAACATCGCGATCATCGCGCATGTCGATCATGGCAAGACCACCCTGGTCGATCAGCTTCTGCGCCAATCCGGGGCCTTCCGCGAACACCAGCAGGTAGCGGAGCGGGCGCTGGACCGGAACGAGCTGGAACGCGAGCGGGGGATCACGATCCTGGCGAAGTGCACGTCGGTGATTTGGAGAGGAACCCGCATCAACATCGTCGATACGCCTGGACACGCCGATTTCGGGGGCGAGGTCGAGCGCATCCTGAACATGGTGGATGGCGCGCTGGTGCTGGTGGATGCGGCGGAGGGGGTGCTGCCGCAGACCAAGTTCGTGGTGGGCAAGGCGCTGGCGCGGGGGCTGCGGCCCATTGTGGTGGTGAACAAGGTGGATCGGTCCGATGCTCGGCCGGACGAGGTGCATACCGAGATTTTCGACTTGTTCGCGGCGCTGGGGGCGGACGACGCGCAGCTCGATTTCCCGATGCTGTATGCGTCGGGGCGGCAGGGTTGGGCGGACGCGGCGCTCGACGGGCCACGCCAGGACTTGTCGGCGCTGTTCGAGCTGGTGGTGCGGCATGTCCCGGCGCCGGCACTGGATGGGGACGCGCCTTTCGCGATGGTCGCGAGCATCCTGGAATACGACAATTTTCTGGGCCGTGTGCTGACCGGGCGGGTGGAGCAGGGGCGGGCCCGGCTGAACATGCCGGTGAAGGTGTTGCACGCGAATGGGACGGTGGTGGAGACGGGGCGGCTGACCAAGCTGCTGTCTTTCCGTGGGCTGGACCGGGTACCGGTGGAGGAGGCCGAAGCCGGGGACATCATCGCCATTGCCGGGTTGGAGGATGCGACTGTGCCGGATACGATCGGCGCGCCGGAGCTTGCGGCTCCGCTGCCTGCCATTCCGGTCGATCCGCCGACACTGGCGATGACCTTTCGTATCAATGACGGACCGCTGGGCGGACGTGAAGGCAAGAGGGTGACTTCGCGGCAGATCCGCGAGCGGCTGCTGCGCGAGGCCGAGGGGAATGTCGCGATCAAGGTGTCCGATAGCACTGAGACGGAGGCGTTCGAGGTCGCGGGGCGGGGTGAACTGCAGTTGGGCGTGCTGATCGAGACGATGCGGCGGGAGGGATTTGAGCTGACGATTGGCCGGCCGCGCGTGCTGACCCGGCGGAACGAGGAGACGGGCGAGCGCGAGGAGCCGATGGAAGAGGCGCTGATCGATGTCGATGAGCCTTATTCCGGCGTGGTGGTGGAGAAGATGACGCAGCGAAAGGGCGAGCTGCGCGATATGCGTCCCTCGGGCGGAGGAAAGCTGCGACTGACGTTTCTGATCCCGAGCCGGGGGTTGATCGGGTATCACGGGGAGTTCCTGACGTATACGCGCGGGACGGGTATCATGAACCGGCTGTTTGCGGGGTACGGTCCGTGGAAAGGCGCGATCGAGGGACGGCGGAGCGGGTCGCTGATTTCGAACGCCGATGGCGAGGTGGTGCATTACGCACTGTTCTATTTGCAGGAGCGCGGCCCGTTGTTCGTCAATCCTGGCGAGAAAGTTTATGTCGGTATGATTATCGGGGAGCATAACCGAGGCACGGATCTGGATGTGAACCCGATCAAGGAGAAGAAGCTTACGAACATTCGCGCGGCGGGGAAGGATGATGCGATGCTTCTCACTCCGCCGCGGAAAATGAGCCTGGAGCAGGCGATTGCGTATATCGAGGATGATGAATTGGTGGAGGTAACGCCGGGGGCGGTTCGGCTGCGCAAGCGCTGGCTCGATCCGCATCAGCGCAAGCGACATCAGCGGCGGGTAGAGAGCGAGGCGGCGTAGCGTGGCGGAGATTGCTTCGGCCCCTTACGGGGCCTCGCAATGACGTTGGTTCGCGCTATTTGACTGAGGAGAACGAGGTCGGCGCGAGCATTCCGTTGGTGACCTTGGCGACGATGGCGCCGTTAGCCTCGGTCTGCGAGCGAGCGGATATCCATTCGGGATCGACCATGAAGGCGCCCCATTTCTTTTCGCGGTCGGCGAGGGATTCCCAGGCGAGCAGATAATAGAGGGTCTGGTTGGACTCGCCGATGAGTGTGGTCCAGAAGCCGGCCTGTTTTATGCCGTGCCTCTCCCAGATTTTCAGCGTGATGGTGTCGAAGCGCTTAAGCAGATCCGGAAGGCGGCCCGGAATGCATTCATAGACGCGTAGTTCGTAGATCATCTTTTGCCCTTTGTGACCGTGCGGACGCAGGATCGGCCCGGCGGGCGAGGGAATCAAGCCTGTCGCGTCAGCAGAGCGCTGTTACGCGCGCCCGAAGGCGGCAGCCCGGCCTGCTTCTAGAAACGTGTGTGGGTCGAGCCGTCCGAAGATTTCGATCAGTTAGTCAGTCCAAATGACCGCTCCTTCAGGATCGGGTCTTTGCCGTTCCACGGGGCCAGTAAAAACACAAGCGCTGCCTGTCATCACTGATGCCGGCAAGACCATCTTCGCCCCAGTGACAAGCGCGCGAGCGCGCCTGGTCGTGCCTGAAATAGTTCCAGGCATCGCCGCTATTGCTATAGCCTTCCCCGACGGTGCCCCACTGGCGTTCGCTGAGGTACGGTCCCCATTGCCGCCAAGGCGTCCCTTTCTCGTGTGCCTCTCCAGCCGGATCGATTCGGTCGCGCTTGCCAGCGCGGCGATTGGCGTCTTCGCCATGGTTTGCTCCCGCCCGGGTGCAGCCACGGGCGGGATCGTGATGATCCCGCCCCGTGGGAAATAGGCTAGTGACTGCCGCTGCTGGACGCCTTTTGCAGATTACGGAGCACTTCGTCCAGATTGAAGGCAGCGGGCTTCTGCCGTGGAGGGAATTTCACGAAGTTCTGGATTTGCTGGGATACGATCGCCTGCATCTCATAAAGAAGATACACGTGGGCGATCACCCAATCCCAGTAGGTGTTCGAATTTTCATCTGCTCGCTCGAACGGGTCGCGCCGCAGGTTGAACATCTTCGGTGCGCGCAACTTCACGAACGGTTCGAACCAGCACATCAGTTGTTTTGCCCGCTGTTCCATCAAAACCATTTTCCAGTCGCCCATCCGGATCGCCAGGATGTCACCGTCATCGCTAATGTAAAAGAAGAACTTCCTGGGACTTTCCTTAGCTTCACCGGTCAGGTAGGGCAGGAGATTATACCCATCTATGTGCACCTTATAGGTTTTGTCCCCTGCCTTATGGCCGTCGAGGAGCTTTGCTGAGATGTTCGGGTCACCGGCTGCGGCGAGGAGGGTTGGGAGCCAGTCCTGATGGGAAGCGAGATCGTTGAACACTGCGCCCGGTTTGATTTTCCCGGGCCAGCGCACGAAAATGGGCACACGCCATCCGCCTTCCCAGTTGGTATTCTTTTCACTGCGGTACGGAGTGATCCCGCCGTCTGGCCAAGAGTTGTAATGGGGTCCGTTATCAGTCGAGTACATCACGATGGTGTCGTCCGCGATACCCAACTCGTCGAGTTTGGCGAGCATTCGTCCGATATTCTCGTCATGGGCAACCATCACATCGTTATAAAAGCCTTGACCGCTTTTCCCCCTGTGCTTTTCGGCGCAATGCGTCCTGAAATGCATGGCGGTGGTATTATACCATAAAAAGAATGGCTTTTCTTCCTTGTGCGCCTTAGCGATAAACCCCAGGGCGCGCTCTGTTACCTCATCATCGATGGTTTCCATGCGCTTCTTTGTCAGCGGACCGGTATCTTCGACCTTCTGTCCACCTTTGCCATCAGCCCAGGAATGGAGCACGCCCCGAGGTCCGAACCGCTTCTTGAATGCCGGGTCCTTCGGATAGTCCACATCCTCCGGCTCTTCCTCGGCATTCAGATGATAGAGGTTGCCGAAGAATTCGTCGAAGCCGTGCATGGTGGGAAGGAACTCGTCCTTGTCTCCGAGATGGTTTTTGCCGAATTGTCCAGTGGTGTAACCAAGCGGCTTCAACAAGCCGGCAATAGTGGGGTCTTCTGCGCGGAGTCCGAGATCGGCGGCGGGCATCCCGACCTTGGTCAGGCCGGTGCGGATCGGGTTTTGCCCAGTGATGAATGCGGCGCGGCCTGCGGTGCAGCTCTGCTGGCCGTAATAGTCGGTGAAGGTTGCGCCCTCGTGCCCGATGCGGTCGATGTTGGGGGTTCGGTAGCCCATCTGGCCACGATTGTTGTAGCTTATATTCCACCAGCCGATGTCATCACCCCAGAGGATAAGGATGTTCGGCTTTCCTGAGCTGGCCATTGCTAATCTCCTTGTGTTCGTGGTTTCTCTGATGAGTGGTCGTACTTGGCTCCGGGCGGCTAAGCGAGACGCAGCAGCACGGCAAAGAAGGCAAACAGGCCGATGAGAATGAGCAGGGCGGCGACCGCCAGAACAGGGGATTGCATACCCTCTCTTTTGAGGCCGGCGATCGGGGTAAATGGTTCGTCCCAGAGATAACGAACGGTCCACCAGGTACTGCCAGATCGAAATCAGCTGCGCCAGGACGCCGCACCCGATCAACGCTAGCCCCAGGTATCGTGGAGCATCCGGCCGATAAGCCGATCGAGCGCCGGGCATTTGATCCAGGCGCTCGAAAAACTGGACGATGGCAAAGCCAAATCCAATCAGCGAAACCGCGGTCCGGATCCAGGACATCATGGTGCGTTCCACGCTCAGTCTCGTGCGCACCCACCCAAAATGACTATCCGACGTAACCCGTACTTCGAATTGGCTAGCAACCGCCGTGCGCAAATCTGCCATACGAAAGACCTCGTCGCTGACCCACTCTCATGGAATGCGGTTCACTGCCCCGCCAACCCGCCGCACAAGCCCACGGAGCACCAGGTACGGAACGAACGCAAGCAGCAATGCGATCATCACTGCTTCGTTCGGATAAAACGTGCCAAGAACCAGAGCCTGGTAAACCACATCCATCGCAATCCCGAGAAGGATTATCCTCGCGGTCGCATTGACTCCCTCGCGCAGCAGCCCCAGGCGTTCCTGCCTGCTTCGCAGCATTGTGACAAAATAGGGGGATCGTCCTGCCCGAGCGTCCTTGAGCCCGTCGTGAACAGCAGCGATCATCGCCATCACGGGCTGCAAGACAAAGCGGAATCGCATCGGGCCGTCTGGTCGTTCCACCAAATTGTGCACAAAGCGGTGGAAGGTCGCAACCGTAATGCCATGCCACACGATGCCCGCGACGATCAGCAGCAGTCCCAGCGCGAGCACCAGCCTCGCGAGAAAACCCAGCTCCTGCGTGGCGGTGTCGTTCATCCCCGGATCACGCATCGGAAGCCGACATGGCTCATGCCGGAATCAACCGGCTGCGCATGCCGCGCCGCCGGACGGTACCGGCGACAATAGTTGGGCGCACAGAGATGCGATCCGCCCTTGACGATCTTGCGCGGGATCCGCACCGTTGATTTGCACTGGTCGTAGCTGGCGAGTTCAGGGGCGCCGCGGGGATTTTCGGGGATGCAGCATGGCTTTGACGCATCGGCCGGATGCCGAGGTGAATACCAATCCGCTGTCCACTCCCATACATTTCCGATCATGTCGGATAGGCCATAGCCGTTGGGCGGGAAGGCCGTGACCGGGGAAGTTCGCGTGTAACCATCGGTGGCAAGATTTTCCTGGGGAAAATTGCCCTGCCAGGTATTGGCCATATGACGGCCGCCGGGCGCAAGTTCGTCGCCCCAGGCGAATTCCGCGCCATCAAGGCCGCCGCGGGCCGCGTATTCCCATTCGGCTTCGGTGGGCAATTCTCTGCCGGACCAGTTGGCGTAGGCCCGGGCATCCTTGTACGCGACGTGAACCACAGGATGGTTATCGAGAGCGCGGTTCGCGCGAGCCCGCTCGTATGGGCGACGCCAACTCGTGCCAAACTCGAACCGCCACCATTGCGACCAGTCGCGAAGGTCGACGCGATGCCGGGGTGGTGTAAACACGAGAGAGCCGGGCTTCAGCATGTGCGGCAGCGCGCCCGGATAGTCTTTCGGGTCCGGCGGCATTTCAGCCACCGTGACATAGCCGGTGGCGTCCACAAACTCGCGAAACTGGCGGTTGGTGACGGGTGTGACGTCCATCCAGAAAGAGCTGACCGTCACCCAGTGCGCGGGTGCTTCTTCCGGGTAGTGGCTGTCGGAGCCCATGCGGAAAGTGCCACCGGGTATCAGCGCCATGCCCGGATGGGGCGGCTGCGTGCGTGTTAGCGCATCACCGGGTGATCCGCTGTCCATGTGATAGTTCAAGAAACTTCCTCCAGGCAGGAGATCGTCGCTCACAAGGCCGCCACTTTGGCGCGGACGCAGCAGGTTGGCTATGGCAAAAACGGAAACTGACCGATTTTCACTGTCGCCGGCTGCCCCGCCGGCAGATCGCGGCGTGCCGGAAACATCACACCATTCGGGCCGGAGGCAGAACCAGATGACCAGCGGGGTGGTCTCGCGCGCCACAGCACGCGAAGTTTCGCCAGTTCGATCCAGGTGAAATGGGTCCGAAACTCGCTCGGCTGGTCTACGACCAGGTTCGCCAGGGCGGGCAGTTTTGCTTCGAAATGCTCCCCTTGGTTTAACAGTGCTGAGCCGCGACCGCCCAAGCTCGAACTCCTCTCCGCGCCGGCGTCGTGGATTGTCGCAGCTCGTCGATCCTCCCGCCTGCTTTACAGGACTCGGCGTGTGCGGGCCTTCCGCTCCCGGTTTCGTTGCTCTTGAAACCTTATGATGGGAGAGTCTCGGTCACCCCCGTACGGGCGGCGAACGATTCCCGTCTCGGGGGCGCCGGCTGCGAGCGAATCCAGGGCAGACTGCAGCATCCAGGCGGCGGCAATTCGGTCCACGCCGGCAGTGCGGCGGCTCCGGCTCAGATCAAGCTCGGAGACCATGAAGCGATTGACGGCCGAGGAGGAAAGGCGCTCGTCCCACATCGCAGCGGGAAGGCGGATCGCCGCGGAAAGGGCGAGAGCCCAGTCACGGGCGGCCTGTGCGGCGGGGCCGAAACTGCCGTCCATTGAAAGCGGCAGTCCAACTACCAGGCCGCCTGCACCCTCTTTGCGTGCGATGGCTTCAATTTCCGCCGCATTGGCTTTGAGTTTGTCGCGGCGGAGCGTGCCGTAGGGCGAGGCGATTTTCAGGCGGACATCCGAGAGGGCAAGCCCGATAGATTTGCAGCCTGGATCGATGCCGATCAGGCGCTGATCCTTGACGAGGAGGCCCGGGAGTTCGGTCAGGTTGAACAGGGGCATTGGCGAAGTTATGATCCATCACTTGTTTCCAGCCAAGGACAGCGCCTGCCTATGTCGCTCGATGCCGCGACCGTTCGCCGTATTGCTTTGCTCGCCCGCATCAGGGTGGAAGAGGACGAGCTTGCGCGGCTGCAGGCGGAGTTGAACGGCATTCTGGGCTGGATAGAACAGCTCAATGAGGTGGATGTGGAGGGCGTCGAACCGCTGACCGGGGCCGTACACATGGCGCTGAAGATGCGCGACGACGTGGTTACGGATGGCGGTTATCGGGAGAAGATCCTGGCGAACGCACCGGAGCGGATAGGGACGTTCTTCGCCGTGCCGAAGGTGGTGGAATGAGGCTGACGGATCTCACCCTTGCTGAGGCGCGGGATGGATTGCGGCGGAAGAATTTCTCGGCGCGGGAGCTGACGCAGGCGCATCTGGATGCGATCGCGGTGCTGAATCCGCGGCTGAACGCGTTCATCACGGTCATGGACAAGCAGGCGCTGGCTCATGCTGATGCGGCGGATGCGGAGTTGGCGCGGGGAGAGGCGCGGCCGCTGACGGGCATTCCCTTGGCCGTCAAGGATTTGTTCTGCACAGCGGGGGTACGGACCACGGCCGGGAGCCGGATCCTGGAGCCATTCGTGCCGCCATATGAGAGCACGGTCAGCGCCAACCTGCTGCGGGACGGGGCGATGTTTGTTGGCAAGACGAACATGGACGAGTTCGCGATGGGCTCGTCGAACATGACTTCGGGGTTCGGGCCAGTGGCGAATCCGTGGAAGCGGCGGCAGGACGAGAAGGCGGTGCTGGTGCCTGGCGGATCGTCCGGCGGATCAGCGGCCGCAGTGGCGGCGCGGCTGGCATTGGGCGCGACAGGGACCGACACCGGCGGATCGATCCGGCAGCCGGCGAGTTTTTGCGGGATTGTGGGGCTGAAGCCGAGCTACGGGCGATGCAGCCGCTGGGGCGTGGTGGCGTTCGCCTCGTCACTGGATCATCCGGGGCCGTTGGCGCGGAGTGTGCGGGATTGTGCGATGCTGCTGCGCTCGATGGCGGGGCACGACCCGAAGGATTCCACCAGCATCGATCTGCCGGTGCCGGATTACGAGGCGGCATGCAGGCGTGGGGTGAAACGGCTACGGATCGGTGTGCCGCGGGAATACCGGTCAGAGGGAATGCCGGGCGAGATCGAGGCGATATGGCAGCAGGGTGTAACCTGGCTGCGGGAGGCGGGGGCCGAGGTGGTGGACGTGTCGCTGCCACACACCAAGTACGGGCTGCCAACGTATTATATAGTGGCGCCGGCCGAGGCGTCTTCCAATCTGGCGCGGTATGATGGGGTGCGATTTGGGCTGCGTCTGCCGGACGGCGAGGATTTGCGGGAGATGTATGAGCGCACAAGGGCGGCGGGGTTCGGCGCGGAGGTACGGCGGCGGGTTCTGATCGGGACGTATGTGCTTTCGGCCGGTTATTATGATGCATACTATCTTCGGGCGCAGAAGATCCGGGCGCTGATCTTGCGGGACTTCACCGAGGCGTTTGCGAAGGTGGATGCGCTGCTGACGCCGACGGCGCCCTCGGCGGCGTTCGCGCAGGGGGAAAAGTCGGACGATCCGATCAAGATGTATCTGAACGATGTGTTTACGGTACCGGCGGACCTGGCGGGAGTCCCGGGCATTTCGGTTCCCGGCGGGTTGGATGCGAATAGGTTGCCGCTGGGATTGCAGGTGATCGGGAAACCGTTCGACGAGGAGACGGTGTTTGCGGTTGCGGCGGCGCTGGAAACGGCGGCGGGGTTTGATGCGCTGCCGACCGTGCGGGCGGGAGTTGCATCGTGACTTATGTGATCGAAGGCGAGACCGGACCGTGGGAAGTGGTCGTCGGCATGGAGGTCCATGCGCAGGTGATCAGCAAGGCCAAGCTGTTTTCCGGCGCGGCGACGGATTTCGGGGCGGAGCCGAATACGCAGGTCAGTTTCGTCGATGCGGCGTTTCCGGGAATGCTGCCAGTGATCAACCGCGAATGTGTGGCGCAGGCCGTGCGGACGGGGCTGGGGCTGAACGCGCATATCAACGTTGTCAGCCGGTTCGATAGGAAGAACTATTTTTATGCCGATCTGCCGGCGGGATATCAGATCAGCCAGTATCAGCATCCGATCGTCGGCGAGGGGAAGATCGAGATCGAGCTGACGGACGGCAGCACGAAGCATATCGGCATCACACGGTTGCATCTGGAACAGGACGCGGGGAAGTCGCTACACGATCAGCACCCGAGCAAGTCGCTGATCGATCTTAACCGGGCCGGCGTGGCGCTGATGGAGATTGTCAGCGAACCAGATTTGCACTCGCCTGAGGAGGCGGGGGCATATCTGCGGAAGTTGCGGACTATTTTGCGGTATCTGGGCACGTGCGACGGGAATATGGAGCAAGGCTCCATGCGAGCGGACGTGAATGTTTCCGTACGCAAGCATGGCGAGCCTTTCCGAACCCGCTGCGAAGTGAAGAACGTCAATTCCGTGCGGTTCGTGATGCAGGCGATCGAGGCGGAGGCAAAGCGGCAGATCGAGGTTTGGGAGTCCGGTGGAACGGTAGAGCAGGAAACGCGGTTGTTCGATAGCGGGCGGGGTGTGACGCGGTCGATGCGGAGCAAGGAGGATGCGCACGACTACCGCTATTTCCCTGATCCGGATCTGCTGCCTCTGGTGCTGGACAAACAGTGGGTTGCGTCGTTGAAGGAGAGGCTACCGGAGCTGCCGGATGCGAAGCAGACTCGTTTCATGCGAGATTATGGGCTGTCGGTGTATGATTCCGGCGTGCTGGTGGCAGAGCAGGTGACGGCGGATTTTTATGAAACGGTAGCGAAGGGGCGGGATGCGAAAGTTGCCGCCAACTGGGTGATGGGGGATTTCTTCGCCGCCTTGAATTGCACCGGGCGGAGTATCGAGGACTCGCCAGTCAGCGCAGCTTCTCTGGGGGGGCTGCTGGATCTGATGGCGGACGGGACGATCAATGGCCGGATCGCCAAGGATGTTTTCGAAACGATGGTTGAGACGGGCAAGGATGCGTCGGCCATCGTAGATGAGAAAGGATTGCGCCAAGTGACGGACACCGGGGCAATCCAGGCGGCGATCGAGGCAGTGCTGGCGGCGAACGCGGATAAGCTGGCGGAGTACCGCGGCGGCAAGGACAAGCTGTTCGGATTTTTCGTCGGACAGGTCATGAAGGCGATGGCGGGAAAGGGAAATCCGGCGCTGGTCAATGAGGCGTTGCGGGCGCGACTGTCGGGTTAACGGGCGCCAGGCGAGGACGTCGATCCGGATTTCGCTCTTTGATAGCTGCCAACCCGGTGGCTTCCGCCTGACGCTGGGCGCCGGTATCTACCCCCATGCCGGAAATCGACCCCGAAGCTCCGCTGAGAGAGGCGCTCAGACGGCATAAGCTGATCGCGACCTCGCTCCTGGTCGTGATGGGCGTGTTGATGGTGGTGAGCTACGCGTTGCCGACAGGTTGGGGAGCCGCGCTGCTGCAATCCGCCTCCAAGGCAGGGTTCATCGGCGGCATCGCCGACTGGTTTGCGGTCACCGCGCTGTTTCGCCATCCGCTGGGCCTTCCCATTCCGCACACCGCTATCATCCCGCACGAGAAGGAACGGCTGGGACGTGCGCTCGGGCGTTTCGTCGCCTCGCATGTATTCACCGGGCCAGAGGTGTCCAGCGTGCTCGCGCGGTTGGACGTCCCCGGGATCCTCCACCGGTTCCTCTCCGATCCGGAGTTTGCCCGCCCGGCGGCGCAGTCGATCGCCGGTGCGCTGCCGCGTGTGCTTGCAACCCTGGAGGATGGCCGCGCGCGGCGTCTGATGGGGCATCTGATCCCTCGGTTGATCGGGGGCGCCGCAGCCGGGCAGATCGTTGCCCGCGCTCTACGGAACATGGTGGAGGGTGGAAAGCATCAGGAAGTATTCGGATTCGTCCTGGGGCAGATGCGCCAAGTGATCGCCGAGAAGGAGGAGACGCTGCAGAGCGCAATCGAGGAGCGCGTGCGGGAACAGGGCGGGCGACTTTTGGGGTGGGCGGTGGGCGCGGCGATTGCGCGGCGTGTCCTGGCCGTGGTGATGGCGGAATTGGACAAGATGAGCCCGGACGGTTCCGAACTGCGTGCCGCCTTCGACGAATGGGTGCATCGTGAAATCGAGCGCATGGAAACCGATCCGGCCCGGGCAGCCGAGATCGGCGCGGCCATCCGCCGTGTTGTCGCGCATGAAACTGTCACTGCCTGGGCCTGGGATTTGTGGCTGCGCATGCGCGGTGCCATTGAGGCCGACGCCGCGCGTCCGGCAGGCCGCACCGTGACGGTGATCCAGGGGGCCTTGGACAGTTTGGGCGCGATGCTGGAAAACGATCCGGCAGCCCGCGCGCGGGTAGAGAATGGGGCGGAGCGCCTGGTGCATACTCTGCTTCCGGCGGCGCAGCTTCAGCTATCTGATTTCATTGCCACTGTGATCGGCAACTGGGACGCCAGGACTATCGCCGACAAGCTGGAGCTGCGCGTCGGCAAGGACCTGCAGTTTGTGCGCGTTAATGGCACGCTGGTGGGTTTCATCGTGGGCGGTGTGCTCTATGCCATTCTGTATGCCGCTTTCGGCTGGGCGGCATTCTAAACCCGCGGGCACGATCTTGCAGGGGCATTACAGCAGCCTGATGTTTGGTGGATGCTTCGTTTGTCAGTGCTGGACCAATCTACCGTCGTGACCGGCCGTTCGCCGGCTCAGTCCATTCGCGAGAGCCTGGCGCTCGCCCAGCATTGCGAGACGCTCGGCTACGCGCGGTATTGGCTTGCCGAGCACCACAGCTCCGCCAGTCAGGCCGGCACCGCGCCGGAGGTGCTGATCTCCGCCATCGCGGCGACCACCCATCGCATTCGCGTGGGCAGCGCGGGCGTCATGCTGCCGCACTATTCCAGCCTGAAGGTGGCCGAGCAGTTCCGGGTGCTGGAGGCGATCGCACCGGGGCGGATCGACCTGGGCCTGGGCCGCGCTCCAGGATCCGACGGGCGCACGGCCTTCGCGCTGAATCCCCTCGCCGACACCGCTGCGGATCACTTCCCGGCGCAGGTGCGGGACCTCCTTGCCTGGGTCGCGGGCGGGAAGCTGGTGGAGGGTCACCCCTTCCGGGACGTCATCGCCCAGCCGCAAGGGCCGACCACACCCGAGATCTGGATCCTCGGCAGCTCCGACTACGGCGCCCAGGTCGCGGCCTATTTCGGCCTGCCTTATTGCTTCGCCCACTTCATCACCGACGGCCGCGGCGTGGCGGAGGCTTTGGCGTTGTACCGCGCCCAGTACCGGCCGAGTGTCCGCCATCCGGAGCCCTATGCCTCGCTCTGCGTGTGGGCGCTGGCTGCCGAGGAGGAAGCCGAAGCGGCGCGGTTGTTCAGCTCGCGCGGAGTATGGCGGCTCGGCCGGGACCGCGGGCTGTTCCTGCCGTTGCCGTCTCCCGAGGAGGCCGGGGCACGAAAATATACGGAGGAGGAGCATGCGCGCATCGCCGGCCTGCGGGAACGGGCGATTTACGGCACCGCGGGGTCGGTGGGCGCGAAGCTACGAGGTTTGGCCGAGCTGTACGGTGTTTCCGAAATCGCTATTCTGACCACGGTTCATGACCCCGAGGCGCGGAAGCGGTCGTACGCGCTGCTGGCAAAGGAATGCGGTTTGTTGCGTTCGTGTGAGGGCAAGTAGGCGCCACGGCGCCGGCCTGGTTCATGCCGTCGCGAGTGGCGGGAACACCTGGAAACGCACTGGAATGGGTTGCAGCTTGCCGCCCATGCCTTATGGCGTGACGTGCTTTTCTGCGATACGGAAAAGCCGGCATTCAGTCGTGTCACGTGCTCCGGTGGCGCATGGGCTGGGACTTCGCCCGAGCCGACATTGCCTGGGCGATCGCATAAGGAAACTCGGGAATGGCCATCCTGAAGATCGCCCGTATGGGACACCCGGTGCTGCTGCAGCGCTGCGAGCCCATCCCGGACCCGGGGGCGCCGGAGGTCCGGCGGCTTGTTGCCGATATGATGGAAACCATGGAGGACGCGCCTGGGGCCGGTCTGGCAGCGCCGCAGGTGCATGCGCCGCTGCGGCTGTTCGTGTTCCGCGTGACCGCGGAACGCCGGTCGGATGACCCCGAAGATCTGCCGGTCCCGAACACCGTCCTAATTAACCCGGAGGTAGAACTGCTGTCTGAGGAGCGCGTATTGCGCTGGGAAGGCTGCCTGTCCATTCCTGGTTTGCGCGCGGCCGTGCCCCGGTCACCCAAAGTCCGATATCGCGGGGTCGATTGCGACGGCAACGTGATCGAGCGCGCGGTTTCCGGCTTTCATGCCGGCGTCGTCCAGCATGAATATGATCACCTTGACGGGATTCTTTATCCGATGCGGATGAGTGATTTCCGCCTGTTCGGTTTCACCGAGGAACTGGTGCGCCTCGCAGTGCAACCCCCCGCACGAGCATGACCCCCGAGCGCAGCCCCGAGCGGGACGCGGCGCTGCAAGCCATGCTTCCAAACGTGTCTTTCGATGGCTGGACGTATCGCGCGCTGCGCGCCGGACTGAAAGCGTCGGGTGGGGATCCGGCGGACGCCGAGGTGCTTTTTCCGGGTGGCGCGCCCGACATGATCGAGGGTTTTTGCGACCTTGCTGACCGGCGGATGGAAGAGGCCGCCGCGGCGGAGGACATGTCCAGTCTGCGCACCCCGCAACGCGTGCGGCGTATATTAATCCTGCGGCTGGAGCAGAACCGCATTTACAAAGAAGCGATCCGCCGGGCGCTTGCGGTGCTGGCTCTGCCGGCCAATGGGCGCATCGCTGCCAGGTGCACCGCTCGGACCGTGGACTCGATGTGGCATTCGGCGGGAGACCGGGCCACCGATTTTTCTTGGTACACCAAGAGGGCGATCCTGGCGGGGGTGTATACCGCGACGGTGCTGTTCTGGCTGCGGGACGGCTCGGAAGCCGACGAAGCGACGCTGGCCTTTCTTGACCGGCGACTGCACGCGGTAGGGCAAATCACGCGTATCCGTCGGAATTCTTGAGGGCAGGGTGGCCTCGATTACCTCGGCGATTTGTCCGCCCTGGTGGCGGCAAGGTCCTCGATCCACGGTATAATGGGCTATTTCAGTCTTCAAGCCGAAAAACAACCGGCACTTCTGCGGTGGCTGGCACGGGCCGGCCGCCTTCCGTCGCAGGGATAAATCGCCAATTTCTGACTGCATCCACAGCAGCATTGTCCAGGACCGGAAAACCGCTGGAACGGCCGACTGCCACGGCCAGCGCGGTACCCGCCGGTCCAACGTTCACCCGCAACACTACGCGGCCTTGCTCGTTTCGCCTGCGAGCTGTTTCCGGATAGACCGGGGCGCGGTCCGAGGCCATTCCCGCCACCGGCCGCGGCGGGATCAGCACCGGCGTCCCTCGCGCGATCGCCACCGACGCGGCCGGGGCGACAGCCGCAGGCGCAGGTCCTGAGGGCAGGGTCTCCCGTGATGGCTGTGGAGTGACCGCGCTTCGCGGCCTCGGGGGTCTGGCCGGTGGCACCGGAGGCAAGGGCAGGTCCGGCATTATCTGCGCCACCGGCTGGTCCGGGACCTGCGCAGCCGGTGGTTGGGGAAGTGTCTGCGGCTCTGCCGGTACGGGAGCCTCCGCCTGCGGCGGAGCGGGCTCCGCTGGCGGCGGCAGATCCGTGTGCTCACGCAAAGATGGTGCGGCTGGCACCGGAACAATCGGCGCCGCTGACGTCTGCGGTTCGTTCGGGGCAGCGGCAGCTGGAACCACCGGCGCCTGCTCAAATATCATCGAAAACGGGGGCTCCGGCGGCACCAAAATCGTTTCGGTCACCGACCCGGAAAGCCATACGACACTCACCAGGACCAGCAGATGCCACGCGATCGCCAGCGCCAGACTGGAGGGTGAAACCGCCGTTGGCCGCAATGGGTCAGCCAGGCGGTCGGGTTCTGTCAGGTGCTGGGGGAGGGCGCGGAAGTTTATGCGAACTGGTTCCCGGCCCCAGGCCGGCATCGGCGCGTGCTGAGCCGATCGATATTGAAAAAGCGTTCTCCCTCCCATCGGGGTCAGGATGCCGTCCGGACCTTCGGAAGACAATGGCGGGGGCTGGCGGGCGTGCCTGATCAGGATATTTGCGCACAAAATCGTGATCAAGGCCCATTCCGGCGATATACCCAGCTTCCTCGGAAGTTGGGGGGTGAGCGTTTGGTTGCACTCAGTCGCCCCACCAACCCGCGCGCGGTATACCCGGATTGCTTCGGATTCCGGGTATTACCGAGCCGTCTGCCAGTGCCGGCGCTGGACACCGGTTGTGCACCCCTGTAAAACCCACAATGCGCTTACAGATGCGCCAACCACGGGAGTTTACGACATGGCCTGGACACGCCCGAAACTTCGTGAAATCTGCATGGGCATGGAGATCAACGGTTATCTTCCGGCCGAACTCTAGCCCTTTAACACGCCGTCACCGTTTGGAACAAACGGTGACGGTTCCTCCCCGCAGCTTGATACTTGTCAACCCGGACCGCCACGTCGCACCAGCAACCCACGCGCTGGATCATAAGCGAGAATGGCACTTGCGGTGAAAAGCACGATCGCCGCCACAACCACCGCCAGCGACAGCCAGTCCACCCGAAGGTATAGCGCGAACCGCACCAGCTCTATGCCATACGTGAATGGATTTACGCGACACACGTCGTAAAGCAGTGGGCTCGATTGCTGAACCTGCCACAGCGGATAGAGTGCCGACGACGCAAAAAACATAGGGAAAATCACAAAATTCATAACGCCAGCGAAATTTTCCAGCTGCTTCACCACTGACGACAACAACATTCCCAGCGCACCAAGCATAAGCCCGTTCAGGACCAGTGCCGGCAGCACGGCCAGATATCCCCAGGCCGGGATCTCGATCCCATAAAGCCAAGAAATCAGCAAGAACGTATAGACCTGCAGAATTGAGACCGCCGGTACTGGCAAATAGTTTCGAAATTAGCAGGAACCAGCGCGGGAAGGGGCTTACGAGCAGCATGCGCATGTTGCCCATTTCCCGGTCGTACACCATGGATAGTGACGACTGCATGCCGTTAAAAAGCTGAATCATCGCGATCAGCCCAGGCACGACAAAGACGTCATATAAAATGTACGTCTGGTATGGGGGAATGATCGAAACGCCCAGGATCTGGCGAAAACCCGCGGCGAAAATGAACAGCCACACCAGCGGACGCACCAGGGCAGCGACAAAGCGCTCACGCTGATGCAGGAACCGGAGCGCTTCCCGCCAGGTGATGCCGCTCAGGCAAATCGCGTATTGCCAGGAGCTGAACCCGCGCCGCATCGGCGCCAGTGCGACGCTCATGCCTCCTCCCGTACTCCCGTCAGGGCTCCGAATGCAGCGCGCATGTCAGCCTTTCCGGTCGCCGCGATAACCACGGCCGCGTTGCCGCTGGCCATCACCTTCCCCAGATGGAGCACCACCACGTCATCATCAGGTTCAATTTCGTCTAGCAGATGCGTCGCCCAAAGCACGGCCACGCCGCGGTCCCGCACGAGTTCCCTTACGTGCCGCAGGATCGCCCATTTGGATGCCACGTCCAGTCCCACGGTCGGTTCGTCCACCACTAACAGCCGAGGGTGATGGAGCAGCGCGCGCGCGATCTCCACCCGGCGCATCTGCCCGCCCGACAATTTACGCGCTGCGTCGCGCGCGCGGTCAGCCAGCTCCACTTCTGCCAGAACCGCCTTGGCCCGAACGCGCGCCTCCTGCGACCCGATGCCGTGTAACGCCGCGTGATAAAGGAGATTGTCCATCACCGTCAGGTCCAGATCCAGTGTGCGGGCCTGGAATACGACGCCAAGGCGCCGCAATGCCTCTCCCGGCTGTTGGTCAACGGCATAACCCAGCACCCGGATGCGGCCGCTGCGCGTGTCGAATAGTCGGGTTATCAGGGAAAACAGCGTGGTCTTGCCGGCCCCGTTGAGCCCGAGCAGCACGGTAAAACCGGCGGGGGTGTACAACGAGAGAAACGTCTTGCAGGGCCGGGCGCGAGCCATATGCATGGCTGACGCTCGCCACCTCAAGCGCTGGCACGCCGGGCGCGGGCGCGGCGATCTCGCCGGCTGTTTCGCTTACTGCGATTATGGCGGGCGATGATGTCGTTGCGGTGCTCATGAGGTGAGATTTTATCTTAGCCGGCCGCGTCTGGTCCGAGCCAGAATGTGCCAGCCGGCAAGGACGTTAATCCCGCGGTTGCTCTCGTGCCCCCGGTTTTCAGCAGAACAGCGAAGACCTGCTCTGCGATCTTCTGCTGCTCGCTGGGGGGAGCGGCAGGAATGCCGTCAATGAACCGTCGCTTCAGGCTGGAGAACACCGCATCATTCGGTGCTTCCATAAGGGGGCGGATGCGCAGCCACTCGCCGCCGGAGTCAGCTAGCTTTTTCTGCGCAACCGCCACTGCCTTGAGAAACCCGTCGATGGCGGAACGATGTTTCTCGGCCCAGTCCTGCCGGAAGACAAACCCGACAAGGCTGAGTTCCGGAGGCAATGCAAGCGCGCGCGCGCAATCCGCAACTGAAATCATCTCCCGACAACCAGCGGCCTCGAGCTTGGCCGCGAAATTCCAAAACGTGAGTACCGCATCGAGTTCGCCTTGCTGCAGCTTGGCGTTGAGCAAAGGCGGTGCGCCGTAAACCACCCGGGCTGCGGAGGTGAGATCAAGCCCAGTCGTCGCATGGCAAGCTGCCTGCACGATCAGCCATGATTTATCGACCGGACCACCCGCTACCCCCAGTTTCCGTCCCTGCAGATCGGCAAAACCGGTGAGCGAAAGGCCGGGCCGTAGCATGATCCCGCCCACCGAAGTAGAGAACGGCGAAAAGCATAGCCGAGTACCGGCTGCGCGCTGTGCGGCAGCAAACATCCAGTCGGAAACAATCACGTCATCGGCGCCGGCAAGCAGGGCGATGCGGCCCGCCGCTGTGTCAGCCAGCATGTTTGCTTTCACCCGCACCCCCTCGACCTCATCCAGGTGATTGCGAAGAATAACATCTGTAACCCACTGAACCGTGCCGAATTGCAGCACGCCCAGACGGATGTCCTCGATCGGGGCGGCCGCGGAGGCCCACGGTGGAAGGAAAGATGCACAGGCCAGCCCGCCGGCAACCGCGGCAAACCAGTTGCGACGTGAGAGTCTGATGGCGGTCGGTTTGTGCATCGCACCCGGCGGTATATCAGCTCAACGAAGCCGCAAGCGAGTCGGCCGTTTGATAGCTACGATAACGATACGAGATGGTTGTGCCCGCCGACTCATTTTCCGCGATCTCCAGCATGGCGCCGTGATCAGGTGAAAGTTCACAGCTGGGATCGGTTGCCGCCGCATCTCCGGCGATGGCGAGCGCCTGGCAGCGGCAACCGCCAAAATCACGCTCGCGGAACTCACAGCTGCGACACGGTTCTTTCATCCAAGCTGTGCCGCGGAATGCATTGAACGCGGGCGACCGCTCCCAGATGTCGCTTAACGCGTGATCCCGTACCGACCAGAATTCCAATCCTGGGATGGTCTGTGCGGCATGACACGGGAGCACCACGCCCGAGGGTGTCACATTGAGCGACCGGCGCCCCCATCCGCCAACACAGGGCTTTGGCCGGCGCGCGTAATAGTCGGGGACCACCAGATCAATCGTGAGCCGGCCAGCATGACGCGAACGCATTGTCGCTGCATCCTGCATAGCGTGGTCCACCTGCGCGCGCGTTGGCATGAGAGCCTCGCGATTGTGTAGAGCCCAGCCGTAATATTGCGTGTGTGCAATCTCCACGCGCTGCGCCCCCAGTTCAACCGCCTGCTCCACCATCGCCGGAAGGCGCGCGATATTCGCCCGGTGCATCACGACGTTTACTGTCAGCGGAAAACCAAGCTCGACGACCGCTGCTGCGAACGCACGCTTGCGCTCATGCGCTCCATCATAGCCTGCAATATGATCCGCGCTGGCAGGATCGGAATCCTGGATGGACAGTTGCACATGATCCAATTCGGCCGATTTCAGCTCCTGCAACCGCTTTCGGTTCAGTCCGATTCCCGAGGTAATCAGGTTTGTGTATAGGCCGGCCTCGCTGGCAGCCAGTGTGATCTCCACAAGGTCGCGTCGGGACGCCGGCTCTCCGCCCGACAAATGAACCTGCAAAACGCCCATCTCACCTGCCTGGCGAAATACACGCGCCCAACTGGCGGCCTCCAGCTCCTCGTTTCGATCGTCGAGCTTCAATGGATTGGAGCAGTACGGACACGCGAGCGGACAACGATGCGTCAGCTCAGCCAGCAACCCGAGCGGCGCGATGCTCATTTCACCACCAGTCCTTTCCCGACAAGCTCCGCCAGCATCTCCCGCACGTCCTGCTCGATCGTGCCCCGATCCGAAGAGTAGGCTTCCGCGAGCTCACCAATGATCTGATCAAAGCTGCGCGTTCCATCGCAGCGGCGCAATATCTCGCTCGCCGGTCCCTCAGTCTCGATGACGCGTTCGGGACCCAGCAGCATCCAGGCATCCCGCGTCTTGTCAAAATGCAAACGCACGCCGGGAGCGAGGCGCGGGCGGGCAGGGATATCAGACATCGGAGGGGACGAATGCGCCGGGAGGTATCAGCCCAGGCGAGACATAGCCATGGTGCAGCGCGTCCATCATGCACCACAGCACATCGCACTTGAAGATCAGTGTATCGATCACCGCCCGCTGCTGCTCCAGTGTTCGCGCATGCTGCTTCACCCAATCCAGGGCGAAATTCGCATCCCGCTCTGCCTGCGGCGGGCGCTTGTCAAAATACGACAAAATCTCCGGCGTTATATAATCGTAATGCGCCAGCATCCCACTCATGCGCTCCGTGATAATTTGAGGCGAGAACAGCTCGGTCAGGCACGACCCCACGGCTTCGAGCAAACTACGCTCCCGCACGTAATGCACATAGGCCTCGACGGCGAAACGTGTGGCCGGCAAGAGCAGGCGGAGGGAGGTGACCTCGGCGCGGTCGAGGCCGAGTCCGTCGGTCAGCTTGAGCCAGCGTTCGATGCCGCCGGGACGGGTATCATCGCCGTCGTGATCCTCCAGCCGCTTGCGCCATTCGCGGCGCAACGCCTGATCCTCACAGCGCCCGATCAGGGATGCGTCCTTGAGTGGGATCATCGCCTGATAGTAGTATCGGTTAAGCGCCCAGGCCTGCACCTGCCCCTTGCTGCACTTGCCGCTGTGCAGCAGACGATGAAACGGGTGCAGATTGTGGTAGCGCTTGGTCCCGACCTCGCGCAGGCGGGCCTCCAGTTCGGCGGGGCTCATCAGCTCGCGCACAGACGCACCTCCATCCCATCATATGCTATTTCGAAACCCGCCCGTTCCGCCTGCTCCCGCTCGGGCGATCCGGCAAGCAGAACCGGATTGCTGTTGTTGATATGCAGAAGAATGCGTCGGTTGGGCAAATCGCGCAGCCGGGCGAGCGTGCCGTCCGGGCCGGCGAGTGAGACATGGCCCATGCGGTGTCCCGTCTTCGGGCCCAGTCCGGCGGTGATCATCTCCTCATCGTGGAATAGCGTGCCGTCGAAGAAGACGACGTCTGCTTCGCGAAGCCCGGTCAGCACCTCATCCGTTATCCGCGCGCAGGCAGGTGCGACGATCATCCGGGTGCCATCCGCCTCCAGTAGCGCGGCATAAACCGGTGCGGCCTCGGGTTCCGATACGTCACGATTTTCCAAGTACAGCGGCGTCTTCCCGGGCATCGGGAGCAGCTTCACGCATAGTCCGGCCCCGCAAGCGGACGGTTCGAGTGGAACGAGCGGCACGCGCTTCACCAGATCAGGGTCGAGCACGCCAAAGACGGAATTGGATGCCAGCAGGTCGAGCACGAACTGGGGAGCGTAGATGCTGAACCTGTGACGTTCGCGCAGGACCAGCAATCCGGCTATGGCGTCGATATCTCCGCCTGTCAGCACCACCGATTTAATTGGCGAATTCCGCCCATTGTCACGCGGCCACAAAGCTTCCGTCTGCAGAATTTGTTGTCGCAGATCGGGTGAGGCTCCGATGACAGCCCACTCCGCCTCATGCGCGGTCACCGCGACGCTGACCTGTGTTGCCGATCTGACGCGTGGATCGCCGGCACGCGCAAGGCGGCATTGCCGGCATCCGCAATTCCACTGTGGAACGCCGCCGCCGGCGCCGGCGCCGAGCACGATAGCTCTCATGCGGGAGTGCGATGCGGCAACGGGCGGCGGGACATTTCCTGTACTTCAGCTTCTCCTGCACTTCAGCTTCGCGCGGGGGTGACGGCTGAAGCTAGCCCCGGGTTCGCGACAGGTCCAGGACGGGAACCAGGGTGAAAGCATCGTCCTATAGAGTTCACGAGTTTGCGAGCGATGCTCCGCTAGGTTGCACCAGGCCCTCGGTGGCAGTTGGAAGGGCAATGTTTTCTGGCAGCTGCTGGTTGTTTGCACACGGAACTATTAGCTCAGGGCGTCGTCTGAAAGCCAGCAAACAGCACATCTTTCTGCCTGGGCTATAAAACGCTGCGACGGCGGAAGAGAGTGAGCCTCGCCGAACCGGCAGCGGATGATGTCTCAAATAGAGAGACTCGCATCCTTGTTTTCGATCTGCGTGCGAGGGCGCGAGTTGATGGCCGCCTTGACAGTGGGCAAATCTACCGTATCGCATACGAACCTGAGGTCATTTGGCCCAGGCGGCGGTGCGTAATTTGCGCCGACACAGGGAGGAAACAGGCATGTCCAGAACAGCGCACGGGCTTATTGCCAGTGGCGTGTTGGCGGTTAGCGTCGCCTTCGCCGCGGCGCCCGCGTTTGCACAACCTATTGATACCGCCCGCATCGCCGCCGGTAATCCCAATGATTGGCTGACCTATCATGGGTCGTATAACGATTGGGACTTCAGCGGGCTAAGTCAGATCAACAGCAACAACGTCCAGGATCTTGAGGTTGCCTGGCTCCATGTGCCCGGCAAATCCACACGCGGTCTGCAATCGATGCCGCTCGCCGCTGATGGCGTGCTCTATTATACTGGTTCGTACAGCCGCGTCTTCGCCCTCGATGGCGCGACCGGCCAAGTAATCTGGTCTTACACCCCAGAACTGGATGAGGCGCTGGTCGCGCGCCAAACTCATTCCCCGTACAATCGGGGTGTCGCGCTGGGTGAGGGCAAGGTCTTCGTCGGTACGGTTGATGGCCGAGTCATTGCCCTCGATATGCGAACGGGCAAGCCGGTCTGGGATACGAAGCTGCAGGATTTGGAGAAACTGACAGTTGGATTCACGGGCGCGCCGCTCTATGCGAACGGCACCGTGGTCATCGGCAGCCAGGGCGGTGAGTGGCCCGGTCGCGGACCGATTTATGGCGTTGATGCCTCGACAGGCAAGGTGAAGTGGACCTTCCTTACGGTCGGCGGCACCGAGGAAGCGATGAAGACATGGGGCAACGACGCGTGGCGTACCGGCGGTGGCGGCGGCTGGATGCCTGGCACGTACGATCCGTCCAGCGGCACTGTTTATTGGGGAACCGCCAATCCCGCTCCGCTATATGACTGGGCGGGATCAGACTGGAAAAACACGGGAGCTCGTCCCGGTGACAATCTTTATACCACCTCGGTCATCGGCCTGGACATCAACACGGGAAACCTCAAGTTCTATCATCAGGAACTGCCGCACGACACCTGGGACTTCGATAGTGCGGTCGGCGAGTTCGTCCTGCTGCAGCGGGATGGACAGCGCTACATCGTCCATCCAAACAAGAGCGGCTTCGTGTTTGTCTATGATCCGCAGCTTAAGTTGCAGAATGTTTACCCGCTGCTGGCAAACTATAACTTCGTCAAGGCTATCGATCCGAAATCCGGCGAGCTCATAGGGCGCCGCGATTTCACCGCCGGCAAGCAGAGCGAGCCGCTTTGCCCAGCGATTGATGGGGGTGTGAGCTGGAATTCCGGCAGTTACGACCCGCAGACTGGAATGTACTACAAGATCGGAAACGAGTGGTGCATCGATCTGGATGTCGTCAAAACCCAGCCGGTCACGGAACCTGTCGTCCAGCTGAATATTGGCGCCAACTTCAAGCTCGTGCCGCCTCCGGGGGGGCAGATCTATGGCCATCTGGATGCACGTGACCCCATCACCGGTGCCAAGAAGTGGGAAATCCGCTTCCCCGAACCGCCAATGGCGAGCATCCTGACCACTGCCGGCAACCTGCTTTTTGTGCCGGATAGCCGCGGCGTTCTGCACGCTTATAACGCCTCGACGGGCGCCGAGCTCTGGAATCACAGCGATGGTCTCGGCCACCAGGGCGGAATCATGAGCTATTCTGCAAACGGCAGGCAGTATATCGCTGTGGTAGCCGGGTTTGGCGGGATGGTGAGCGACGATTTCGCTCCGACTTTCGGCGAACCGTATAAGAGCATGCCGCGCGATGACGGGGTACTCGTGGTTTATGCACTCAAGTAAGAAGACCGCAATCCGGGGGCAGCGCCGCTGCCCCCGGGCGCCTTGAACGCGCGATTTTAATGCCATTTTCGCCGATGAGGTTTTGGCTGATTGCCGTGGCCGCCGCGCTTGTAATGGCCGCGCAGGCTGAACCTTCTAAATCCACGCTAAACGTTCCCCAACTGTTCGCCACCACATGCGGTTGGTGTCACAGCGACGGGGGCCGTGCCGCGGGCCGGGGTCCACAGCTAATGAACACCAAGCGGAGTGATGATTTCATCCGCTTTCGAATAAAAAATGGCAAGGAAGGCGCGATGCCCGCCTTCGGATCGCAATTCAGCGACGCGGATATCGATGCCATAATCCACTACATCCGCACGCTGAAACCCGACTAGAAAGGAACGCTCCCTCAATGCCAGCCAGCTGCGCCCTGCTCGCGTCGATAGCCGCTGTTGCACTGCTTTGTTTTCCCGGCGGCGCGCAGGCACGCACCCTCGCTGCGGTGAAGGAAAGCGGCACTGTCCGCATGTGCGCCCATCCCAACTCATTGCCGTTCGCCAGCAAGACCGCGGAGCCGCCCGGGTTTCAGGTTGAACTCGGGCGCGCCATCGCAAAGTCGCTGGACGTGTCCCTAGCCACCGATTGGATATTGATCTCCTACCAGGTGCCTCGCACAAACTGCGACATCATCCTTGATGTGATCGCGGCGCCGGACGCCCCGCAGGACTTCGGCATCCGGCTGTCGAATCCCTACTATCGCAGCGGCGTCGTTCTGGCTGTGCCCAAGGGAAGCTCGGTAACGTCGTTCGCCGCCCTCAACGGTCATACCAAGGTGGGGGTGCAGACTGGCTCGCTCGCGGCCATGATGCTTGATAAACGTCATGTGCCCATCTCCATCTTCGGCTTCGATGAGGACATGCTGGATGCGCTGGCAAACCACGAAATCGACGCCGCGGCGGTATCTCCCGTCAGTGCCGGCTACTACAACGAGCAGCACCCTGGGGGTCAGGTGACAATTCTTCCGCCGGATGAGGCTGAGCATGATCTCGTCTGGAACGTCGCGGTCGGCATGCGCCGTCCCGACCCGGCATTTCAGCAGGCGATCAATGATGCTCTCGCTCAGCTGACAGCGGACGGCACTATCAAACAGATTTACGAGCGCTACGGGATCACCCTGCAGGTGCCACGATAGAGGCGGCTCAGTCCCACGCCTGGGCTGCAAGGTCCCGCCGGTACGACCCACATGTCGGGGTGCTCGACTGACCCCCGCCCCGGAGCGATGATCCGGCCTGCCAGCCAAGTTTCCACGGAGAACGCGATCCTGCCGACCCAGACCGTTGATGCCGACACGTCCCGTCCGCTCCCGGTCGGGGTGCAGGCGGGCCAGATGCGTCCAGCGACGGCGAAGCTGCGTCTGCTTGCGCTCAAATGGACCAGGGCAGCATCGTTGGCAGGTTTGATCGTTCTCTGGTGGGCGCTTTCGGTCCACGCCGCGTCCCCACAACTGTTGCCTGGGCCGGCGCGTGTTCTCGCGTTTGCCTGGCAGCAATGCCTGACCGGAGCGATGCCGTGGAATATCGGCATAACTCTCGCACGCGTTGCCGCCGCTTTCGCCCTCGCCATGATCGTCGGGGTCGCGGGCGGGTATCTCGCTGGGCGCCGGCCCCGCGCGGACGCGTTGATGGACCCCTGGGTCGTTGTCGCACTCAACCTCCCCGTACTGGTGGTCGTGGTGCTTGTTTATATCTGGGTCGGGCTGAACGACCTCGCCGCGATACTCGCGGTCGCCATCGGGAAGGCTCCCACCGTCTTCATCACGGTGCGTGAGGGTGCGCGCACGCTGGACCCCCAATGGCAGGAGCTTGCGCTGGTTTACCGCCTTCCCCGCTGGCGGCGGTTGCGGCATATCGAGTTGCCGCAGCTGATGCCCTATATCGCAGCCGCGGCCCGCAGCGGCCTCTCCATTACCTGGAAAATCGTCCTGCTGGTCGAGCTTCTGGGCCGGCCGAATGGGGTCGGTTTCGTTCTGAACCTGTACTTCCAGAGCTTCGACGTCGCGGGCATCCTGGCCTACGGACTGACCTTCGCTTGTTTGATGCTTGTGGTCGAAACCGCGCTGCTACAGCCTTGGGAAAGGCGCGCTAACGCCTGGCGCCGGCGTGCTTAGGCTGCGGATTGAAACCAAGGCCTATGCGCGGGAACCGGGTACTCAGCACCTGATCCTGCGCGATATCAGCTTCGATGCCGCCTCTGGTGAGGTCATCGCCCTGCTCGGTCCTTCGGGCATCGGCAAGACCACCGTGCTGCGGATTATTCTCGGCCTTGATGGCGATTTCAAAGGCGAATTGCTCGGGCCGCCCGCACCTGTCGGCGCGATTTTCCAGGAACCGCGTCTACTGCCCTGGATGAGTGTCGCCAAAAACCTGCTGCTCGTGCGCAGCCGCGAGATGCAGCGTCCGGACATTGCGGCAGCCTTGCAGGATGCGCAGCTACCCGCCATCGGCGCGATGATGCCTGCGGAGCTCTCGCTTGGCATGGCGCGGCGGGCCGCCATTGCACGCGCTTTTGCTCTCAATCCGCGCACGATCATTGCGGATGAGCCATTCGCCTCGCTCGATCGCAGCCTGGCCACAAGACTGGGCGCCGTTTTCAGTGCAAGGGCGCAGCAGCGTGGAACGCTGGTGCTTTTCTCAACTCATGACCTCGACCTCGCACTTGAGACAGCAAGCCGTGTCCTGGTTCTGTCGGGTTCGCCGGCGACGCTTGCCGGCGATATTGCCGTTCCCGCCGACGGCGATGCCGCGCTACGCGCCCGGATGCACGAGGAGCTGACCGGCCGGTTTGATTTTCTGGCAGCACAGGAGAGGAATTGACTGGCGGAGAGCGGTAACCGGCTGGTGTGAGTGCGCTTACCACGTGCGACTGACCAATGCGCACGGCCAGACTTATCTGGTCCATAATGTGGAGCTGAAATGTGGAGCTGAAGGCGAACCGACCTTACGCATTCGCCACCTCGAACGCCTATCGGAAAGACTGCGGGTGGTAGCTCACGAAGCTACTTCTTCTCGCCTTTGTCGTTGAACTGCGCGAGATAGGCAATGACGTCGTTGACCTGCGCCGGGTCGGTAAAACCGGCGAAAATCATCTTCGTCCCGGGCACCGCCTTCATCGGTCCTGCGAGCCATTTCTGGAGTTCGGGAACGGTCCAAACCTCGATGCCGGAGGTCTTCAATGCCTGGGAATAGTCGAAATCCGGATAGGATGCGACCTTACGCCCGACTACCCCGTTCAAAACCGGCCCGACCGCATTTTGCGCCTGCGGCCCTATCTGGTGGCACGCGCTGCAAATGACGAAATCCGACTTCCCAGCAGCCGCGTTGCCGGTGATCTCGCTTGTTGCCGCCGGCGCTGGTGTGGATTGACATAAGGCCGGCGCCGATAACGTGCCTGCACCAAGCAGAACGACCAAAGGCAACAGGTGCCCTTGCCTCACGACGCCTCCTCCCTGATCCGCGATACAAGTTACCTCTGCGCAGCAATATTCCGCTTGTCAACCGCTGGATCCATCGTCACCATCCCGTGATGGTCAGCCTTGTTTGCTTGATCCGGTTGACTTGCCTGGCATGCGTCCCGCTTCTGTTCCTGTCTTTGCCGGCATGCCGGGTGCGCCAGCACCGACCGCCCCTTTGAGCGTCGTCGCATGGGCGTTGCTGGCACCGTTGTAAGGTGCCGTGTTGGGAACCACTGCCTTGCCGGTGGCAGGGCCGGACGTAACCCCTGATTGGCTGGTGGTCTGCGCCAGCGCTTGAGGAACGAATGCGCCTACGGCCATAAATGACAAAGTGGCCAGCGCGATTGTAAGAGAAACCGGCTTCATTGGAGCGCCTTTCTTGTCACGTCGTAATAACCCCGCGCGAACCGTTCCCAAAGGCGGAGTCCGCAGGCAAACGCTCCCTGAACGCCACGGTTTGCTCCTGTTTCCTGCACAAAGGGTTTTGAGATGGCGGACGGCACGTGGGCGGATGGTATTCCGGCCATAGTCGCGATATGCTCCCAGCCTGGTCAGAGATCGCCCCATGAAATATCGCGCAGTAATAGCTTGCCTCATTCTGGGCGCCGCCCTCGCTTTTCTGCATGCTCCGTCCGGTGCTGCCGCGGACCAATCGCAGCTTCAGGCGGCGACGGACGATTACCCAACCGCTGCCCGCGCCGATTTTGTGTTCGCCTGCATGAATGAAAATGGCGGTACGCGGGAGGCACTGCGCCAGTGTTCCTGCGCCATCGACGTAGTCGCCTCGCTGCTGCCGTACAAGGATTATGAAGCGGCAGATACGGTGCTTAGCATGCGCCAGACAACCGGATACCTCGCCAGTGAGTTCAGAACGGATATCGCCGGCAACATCGTTCGCCGCCTGCGCGAGGCCCAGGCGGAGGCAACGGTCCGCTGCTTCTGATCCGTTTTGGCGGCGATATCGGTTAAGCCGTCGCCGCAACGGGCCATTGGCCGGAAAAGTGCCCGTCCTTATTGTCCATTGCCTCAGCCCGGAAGAACCTGGCACTGTCCGGCCGGTACCTGAATCGGATTTCGGGATTCTGCGACATCGAGATCCCGGTGGCCGCCGTCAGCAGGACCGCATCACCCTGAAAGATTTTGACCGAGGTGATGTAGTGCGCGGGCACATACAGACGGGTCAGCTGGTCCACCTGCATGCCTGAATTATTAGGATGGCGAACGATAAGCTGAGCCTCCCGCATTGTCATATTGGGTTTCGCCGGGAATTGCCGAAACCGCATCGTCCCCTCGGGGATGTCGCTGGTCTCCTCTTTCACTGTGGGAGCCGAGCATCCACCTGCCGCCTTCACAAAGCGCTTCACGCCGTGAAGCGTGCTGTCGTCCAGTTCGGCTATGGCGTGGATATTCGTGTAGTCGTCCACCCGAACCAGCGTGGAGATCATATCGACCCCACGATCGACCCCACTGCCGCTCCCAAGAATGAATCTCGCCGCCAGGGGCGATGGGTTCTGGTCGATCACCAGCGTTATCCTGCGCACTGCCGGCGCGCCGCGATCTGCCGGCAGCAATCGGATGGATATCGGAACATCAGCCGCATCCAGCGCGCGTTCGGGCGCGTCCAACCCGACGATTTTGCTCCCGTCCTGGATAGGCTTCGTACCGAAGATCTGCTGCGCAACCACCGGCCATGCGTCCGGCGTGCCAGGTGATTGCGCCCGGGTTGGTCGCAATCCTATCGTTGCCATGCCCGCCAGCGTCGCGGTTCCGAATCCTCGCCGCGTGAAGTGATGTCGCTGTTCCATGACGGCCTCGCTGCCCAGTGGGACGCCGGAGGTACCGGGGTCCCTCACATATGTTACAGGTAATCCGTTCCGGCGCACGGCGGAAAGCCCGGCTTGTTTCCTGGTTACTCCCATTCAAGTTCGCTGAACGCCGCGGTCGCGTTGCGGCCGTTGTAAGCCTCGAAGAGCTGCCATCTGTTGCGCTCCGAAGCACCGATCTGTTCCACGGCCTGGGCAAGCGGCACCCCCTGGCTGATCATGCGTTCAGTGTCGGTCTTGACGGTGCCCAGATAGCGCCGCTCGTCCTGCAATCCTTGCGGCCAGGGGGCGGTCAGCTGTCCGTGCCCGGGCAGGACCCGTCGGGCCGGTGATGCCGCTAACACTGGCAGCGCCTTTAGCCAACCGCGCAAACTGCCGTCCAGCACCGGGACATGATTGATAAAGACCAGATCACCTGAAATCAATGTGGCGCTCGCCTCATCGAAAACGGTCAGGTCGCAGTCTGAGTGAGCTGGCCCCCAGGCCGTCAGCGTCAGCTTCCGTGCCCCGAGATCGAGCATCATTTCGTTGACAACGAGCAGGGTGGGGGCGATGAGGCGAACGAGGGCGATCTCAGAGGGGCCGAGTTGATCCCGGTAGGACCGCAAGTAGTAAGCGCCACGCTCGGCGAGCGCTCGCGGCAGCCTGTGGTGGCCCACGAAAGTGGCACCCATCTCAGCAAAAGCCGCGTTGCCGAAGAGTGATCGGGATGCTCATGCGTGTTGATCACGTATCGGATCGGCTTATCCGTCAATGTTCGGATAGCCGCCAGCATCTCGCGTCCCACTGCAACGCTGCCGCCGGTATCGATTACAGCGACGCCCTCCTCGCCGATAACCACTGCGGCATTGGCGATATCCCCTTTGTTGGCAGGAGTGGTCAGAGCGATCTGTCCGAAATGGACGTAAGCGCCAGCGGCGGCCTTTTCAAAAACAGGTGCCGCAGACGCCATCGTCGGGGCAGCCAATGCAGGCGACAGCGGCAAGAGTGATACTCCGATACCAAGAATTTCGCGCCGCGCCAGCTTCAACTGATCATCTCCTCGAATGACTCGCGCTTGCCGCCAATGTGAGGTGTATTGTGGGGGGCGGGGTTGTACAAATATTCGTGAGCAGAAGCCTGTTCTGCAAGTAGTTGAACTTCCCTGAAGTACCAGTTAGCGTCCAGCTACGCTTCCGGCTTCAAGGGCGGCCGCGGTGGGAGGCGGCCGGACCTCGCAGGTGCAAAGCACCGTGACACGCTGCCGGAAGGGGTTCCCATGGAATGGGAGGTCCAATGAAATCAGCGTCAAGCAGGCTTGCTCTGTTGAGCGGCGCCTTGTTGTCATCGGCGGTGCTGGTGGGAACGGCGCGTGCGCAACAATCCTCCGGCGATCTGCAGCAGATGTCGCAGAACCCCGCCAACTGGGTCATGCCGACGCAAAACTACGCGAATTGGCGATACTCGACGCTCAATCAGATCAACTCCGATAACGTGGGCCACCTTCAGGTCGCCTGGACATTCTCCACCGGCGTTTTGCGCGGGCATGAAGGCGAGCCGCTGGTTATCGGCGACGTCATGTATGTGCATACGCCATTCCCGAATATCGTCTATGCGCTCGATCTTAACCACAATGCGCAGATATTGTGGAAGTACGAACCCAAGCAGGACCCTACGGTCATTGGCGTGATGTGCTGCGACACGGTGAACCGTGGACTGGCATATAGTGACGGCAAGATCTTCCTCCATCAGGCGGACACGACCCTAGCCGCACTCGATGCCAAAACGGGCCAGGTCGTCTGGTCTGTAAAGGATGGCGATCCGTCAAAGGGGCAGACGGGTACTGATGCACCGATGGTGGTGAGGGATAAGGTCATCATCGGCGTCTCCGGCGGAGAGTTCGGTGTACGCGGCTGGGTATCCGCGTACAATACCAAGGACGGCAAGCTGGTCTGGCGCGCGTACTCCGAAGGGCCGGACAAGGACCTCCTTGTTGACCCGCAGAAAACGACCATGCTCGGCAAGCCGATCGGCGCTGATTCAAGCCTGAAGTCGTGGCAAGGTGATCAGTGGAAGATCGGCGGCGGCGATACCTGGGGATGGTATTCCTACGATCCGAAACTCAATCTGATCTATTACGGATCGGGCAATCCATCCACCTGGAACCCGGTGCAACGCCCTGGCGACAACAAATGGTCGATGACCATCTTTGCGCGTGACCCCGACACCGGAATGGCGAAGTGGGTCTATCAAATGACCCCCCACGACCAGTGGGACTACGACGGCGTCAACGAAATGATTCTCGCCGACGCACAGGTCAACGGACAGACCGTTCCCACGCTGGTGCACTTCGATCGTAACGGGTTCGGCTACACCTTGAACCGTGAAACGGGCGAACTGCTGGTCGCCGCCAAATACGACCCGGATGTGAACTGGGCAACCAAGATCGATATGGATCCCAACAGTGCAAATTACGGCCGGCCGGAGGTGGTCAAGAAATACGCTCCCGGTGAGAACGGAGAGAATGTCAACAACACCGGCATCTGCCCGGCTGCGCTCGGCTCCAAGGACGAGCAGCCCGCAGCCTTCTCGCCTGATACTGGGCTATTCTACGTACCGACCAACCATGTCTGCATGGACTATGAGCCGTTCCGTGTGGCCTATGCGGCCGGTCAGCCCTATGTCGGGGCTACGCTGTCGATGTATCCTGGACCGGGCCCAGGCAACATGGGCAACTTCATCGCCTGGGATGCACAGCACGGAAAGATCGCGTGGTCGATTCCGGAGCGCTTCTCCGTGTGGTCCGGAGCGTTGGCCACCGCCGGTAACGTGGTCTTCTACGGGACGCTGGAGGGCTACCTGAAGGCGGTTGATGCCCAGACGGGCAAGGAACTTTACAGCTTCAAAACACCATCTGGTATCATCGGCAACGTTATGACATATGAGCACCACGGCAAGCAGTACGTTGCGGTGCTCTCGGGTGTCGGCGGTTGGGCTGGAATCGGCCTCGCGGCCGGACTGACCGACCCCCACGCCGGGCTTGGCGCGGTGGGTGGCTACAAGGCTTTGAGCGATTACACGACGCTGGGCGGACAACTGACCGTCTTCGCTCTGCCATCGTCGTAAGCATCTGAAGCTTGGCCGGTGCCGCGGCAGAATGCCCTGGCGCCGGCTGCCTTTTCCGGATAACCCATCGCACAACGGGGAAATGAAGCTTGAAAAGGATAATTTTTGCCACCGCTGTGATCGGTGCGCTCGTTGCTGCCGGTGCTGCGGTCGGCGCAAACAATTCGGACTCTTCAGAGGCGGTAAAGCAGCAGCCTGATGGCATGTGGACGGACAAGGCCGGAACCCCGACCTTCAAGATCGATAAGGGCGGCGCGGTCGACCCATTCACTTATGTAGGCTTCGTGCAATATTCCGCCAATTGCTTGCAGTGTCATGGGCCAGACGGATTGGGTTCGAGTTACGCGCCGAATCTGGTCGATGCGCTGAAAACCCTCAGCTACGGACAGTTTCTCGCGACGGTTGCCGCCGGCAAGCGTGCCGTCTCAACATCGCAGGACCTGGTCATGCCGTCCTTCGGGACGAACAAGAATGTGATGTGCTACATCAACCCGATCTACGTGTATCTTCGCGCCAGGGCGGCCGGGGAGGTCGGACGCGGACGGCCCGAAAAGCACGTGCCCGTGCCCCCCGATTTCAACAAGGAAGTCAACTCGTGCATGGGCTGAATAATATGAACCGCACGCCATTCCGCAAGGCTACTCTGGTGGCGGCACTTCTTCTTCTGGTTTCAACCGTCGCCCATCAGGCCGCGGCGCAAGCACCTGGGCTTGGTGCGTCGGTGGAGCTAGTGGACCCCAAGGTCTTCCGGGTCTGTGCCGACCCGAACAATCTGCCGCTGTCCAACAAGGAGGGGCAGGGGTTCGAAAACAAGATCGCAGAACTGTTCGCCCAACAACTGGGAAAATCGATCAGCTACGTCTGGTTTCCTCAGGTCATCGGATTTTTCAGAAACACCCTCAACGTGTTCCGGTGCGATGTGGTCATGGGAGTTCCCGAGGGATCGGATCTTGTCCAGAATACCAACCCGTATTATCATTCCGCCTATGTTCTGGCATTCAGGCCTAATACCGGCCTCGACGGTGTCACCACGCTCGAGGACAAGCGTCTCCAGGGCAAGCGTATCGGCATCGTTGGCGGGACACCGCCCGCCACACTGATGGCGGTGGATGGCTTGATGGCCCGCGCCAAACCGTACCCGATGTCGCTGGCGGATCAGGGCGACGCTCCGGTAAAGGCGATGATCAGTGACCTGGTATCCGATCAGATCGATGCTGCCGTGCTGTGGGGTCCGCTGGCCGGATTCTACATAAAGCAGGCAGGCACGCCAATCACCGTGGTTCCCTTGCTGCAGGAACCAGGGCCGATCCCGATGGACTTCCGCATCACAATGGGAGTGCGTCATTCCGATCAGGCATGGAAGCGGCAGCTTAATCAATTGATCCAGGCCAATCAGGATGCGATAAACAAAATCCTGGCCGATTACGGCGTGCCGCTACTCAATAATCAAAAAGAACCCATCAAGGTGGATGCTGCGGGCTAACACCGTGGAGACTGGACCTGGTCGGCGTGCGACGCTGGCGCTCGGTCTCGCAGCCGAAATAGCAATCTCGCCCTTCGCCTGGGCGACCCCTCAACCTTCCGTTCCGGAGTCCTCTGGTTACAGAATGGACGAGTACGGCGCGCCCACGCCGCGTACGCTACACGGCGCAACCGGTACTCACAACAGCGCAGGCCGTGGCGATCTGGCGCAAGAAGGCAGCTGTCTTCGTTGACGTGTTACCGCAGCCGCCCCGGCCCACCGGCCTGGCCCCTGGCACGATCTGGAACCCGAAACCGCGGCTGGACATTCCGGGCAGCATATGGCTGCCCGACACCGGCTACGGAGAACTACCAGCCCCGATGCTGGACTATTTCAAACGCGAACTCAGCGCGGCAACCAGTGGCAACCGGCGCAAGCCGCTGGTGTTCTACTGCAAGCCGGACTGCTGGATGTCCTGGAACGCGGCAAAACGCGCTCTTGTGCTCGGCTATACGCGCGTGGCCTGGTATCCCGGGGGCGCTCCGGAATGGGAGAAGTCAGGGCTGCCCCTGCAATTGCGGCAACCGGAACCGCACCCCGAGTAACGACGGCTATTTCTGCTTTTCGGCGTTCTTCTCCGGTGTTGCGCGCGTCCTTGGTTCGCACAGTATCCCGTTCGGCCACGATGGCCTCTGTTCATGGTGCTGCAGGGTCCATAACCCTCACTCAGCGCGATGGGTTCCGGCCACGTACCGGCTGCTAGGACACCCCCGTCAGAGTCTGCCACACCTGCACTGCCTAAATCGTCTCCCGCACATCGTGCACGCGCAGGATGCTGGCGCCATGCCATAGGGCATGGAGTGCGCCGGCCAGTGAGCCGGGTCCGGTTTCCTTCGGTGCATGGGTCTTGGTTATCTCGCGAACAAAGCGTTTGCGCGACAGTCCGAGCAGGATCGGACAGCCGAAATTCATCAGCAACGGCAGCCGCGACAGCAGCTGCTGGTTCTGCCGCGCCCGCTTGGCGAAGCCAATTCCGGGATCCACCGCAATCTGCTTTCGCTCAATTCCAGCTGCTTCCGCCGCATAGACGCGCATCCGCAGCTCTCGTGTTACCTCCAGCGCCACATCCGAATAATTCGTGAATGCGTTCATTGTCTGCGGTGTACCACGCATGTGCATCAGCACCACCGGGCAACCGCGCCTGGCCACCAGCCGGGCCGCTTCGCGATCATATGTCAGCCCGGAGATGTCGTTGACGATCGACGCTCCCGCATCAAGGGCCGCCGCCATCGTCAACGCGTTTCGCGAATCGACCGAGATCGCCGCGCTGCAATCGCGCAGGGCTCGGATTACCGGCAGGATGCGCTGCTGCTCCTCCTCCGGCGGCACCACATCCGATTCCGTGGGCCGCGTGCTTTCACCTCCTATGTCGAGGATCGCGGCGCCCAAATCAGCCATCGCCCGTCCTGCTTCCGCGGCGCGGCCCGGATCGAAATTATCGCCGGCATCACTGAAACTGTCCGGTGTCACGTTGATAATGCCCATCACCGCCGCCCCCCCGCCAAGTCCCGGGCCAAGCCTGGCCCAATTTGCGGGCGCCATAGCGAGCCGTGTGGCGGCCTCACGCCATGCATCAGGAAGCGCTGCGACGGGCACAATTCCCTCGGGTCCATCCGGGCCGACCAGTCGTGCTAGGGCGTAAGCCATCCTGCCGCCAGCCAGCTTCAGGGCCGCTCCGGCCGCAACCGCCTCGTCTGCCTCGCTGCCGTGGAGAAGCCCGAGCGGTTCGATCAGCCGTTCCGGCTGGCGACCGCCCCACCGACCACTCATCCGTTGCTCAAATTCTGCTGAATGGTGTGCGCCAGTGCAAAAAACCGCTGCTCGATCAGATCCGGGACGGCGCACGCATATTGCGTGGTCTCGCGGCGCTCCTCGAAAAGCCGTGTCTCCCACTGAAGTTGTTCGCCCAGCGCCGTAATGCGCGCGGTATCCTGATCCGTTGCCCCCTGCATAGTGTGCAGCGCATCAAGCTGAGTGCGGATCTGATCGGCCAGCTCCTTTTGCCTCGCCCCGAAGCGGTCAAGTCCGGCAATCACGCTGGAACGCTCGCTGTTCAGGGTGTCGAACAGACCGGCAACCAGCGCGAGCAACTTGGATTCTCTGTCGTCCCCGGCGGACTTGGCAAAGGTTTCGATCTCCGCCTGGGCCTGCTTCAATGGCAGGCGGCGCTGCGCTAAGCGCACCGCGAGCTGCGCCACGTCATTTTGTTGCGCCCATGTCTTTTCATATCTGGCAATCGGCGGCCCCGCCCACAGCGCTCCCAGCGACAGCTCCGGAACCTTGATCGACATGCAGGGCCAATCGGGATCACGTGGCCCTGGAGGTGCGGCGATTGCTACGGATCCCACCGCGAGGCCCGCCATCAATGCGGCTAGTCCCGCTATTACCCGGTTGGCGTTGCGGCCCGCGTCGATTGGACATCTCATGAAAAAAGGATACCTGGGCGGTAGCGGCGTTCAAGCGCCCGCCCACCTGCCAAAAGCGTTCACAAGCACCGGTACCGTAATGAGATCACTCCGGCTCACACTCTACGCTTTACTTTTGCTTCCTGCCTTCGCCACCCATGCCGCGCCGGTCCGCGCCGCCGTTTTCGGATTCCAATGGGACGACACCAGCCTGCAAGGCGAGATTGAGGGCAAGAACCCGACCGAAACCGCCCGGGTGCAAATGCTGGATACACTGTTGAACGAAAAGCTCACTCAGGCGGGTTATGACCTCGTGGATACTGCGCCCGTCGCCACCCAAATCAAGCAGCAGGATTTTCAGAATTGCGCCGGGTGTGATGTTGCACTGGCCCGCCGCCTGGGTGCCAATGTCTCCGTTGTTGGCTGGGTGCAAAAGGTCTCCAACCTTATTTTGGACATCAATCTCGTCATACGCGATGCCAAAACCGGCGATATCGTCCGGGCCGGCAGTGTCAGCATCCGCGGCAACACCGATGAGTCCTGGCGCCGTGGCCTCGATTACCTGCTGACCGAGCGTATTCTGCTGAAAAACCAGGTGATCGCGCAATGACCAGAATGCTGGCCAGCGTGACCGGGCGTGAGGAAGCGCAGATCGCACTGAATGGCGGAGTTGATATAATCGATTTGAAAGACCCGTCCCGTGGTGCCCTCGGGGCAGTTGCACCGCAAATCATCCGTGAGGTCTCCGCTCTGCTTCAGGGACGGAAACCTCTCAGCGCCGTCACCGGCGACCTGCCTATGAACCCCGCCCAGGTGGCGTCCGCCGCATCCGTCGTCATCGAAGCCGGAGCCGAAATCGTCAAGATCGGAATCTTTCCCGGGGGCGAGCCCGAGAACTGCCTGCGCGCCATCGCACCACTTGCGGAACGCGCGAAGCTCGTGGCTGTCATGTTCGCTGACCGCGCCCCAGACTTCTCCTTGTTGCCGTTACTCGCGACGTGTGGCTTTGTCGGCGCCATGCTGGACACCGCAGGAAAGGGGTCGGGCCGTCTGCTCGATGCAATGGACCTGCCTCGTCTGCGCCAATTCACAGCTGACTGCCGCACGTATGGTCTGTTCGCCGGACTGGCCGGTTCGCTAGAGGCGCCAGACATCCCGCGCCTGCTCGTCCTCCACCCTGCCGTGCTCGGTTTTCGCGGCGCGCTCTGCGGTGGCCACGGCCGCGCCGGACCTATCGATCACGAGGCGGTTCGGGCTATCCGTGCCCTGATCCCGCCTGAAGCGTCGGCTTTGAATGTCACCCAAACTCAGCATTTGACCCTCGCCGCGCAAGGCTATGGCCGAGACCCACCCCCCACCGATCTCGTCTTCCTGCGCGACTGGGTTCTTCCGGTGCGCATCGGCGCGTATGCTCGCGAACGCGAAGCCCCGCAGCCTGTGCGCTTCACCGTCGAAGCAGAGGTGGTGCGCTCCGCCGGACCGGCACGCGACATGGGTGATGTCTTCTCCTATGACATAATCAGCGACGGCATCCGCATGCTTACCGAAGGACAGCATGTTGTTCTGGTAGAGACGTTGGCAGAGCGCATCGCCGCGCTTGTCCTGACCCATCAGCGTGTGGTCAAGGTCGCCGTTTCAGTTGAGAAGCTCGGCGTGGGCAACGGCATTGTCGGCGTCACAATCGAGCGTCGCCGTGACGATCCCGTGCCCCCAATTGAGCTGGCGTTCGGTGCGGAGGCAAAGTGACGCCCGAGCTCGTGGTCAAGCTCGGCGGCAGTCACGTCGGTTCGCGTCTTCTGCGTAACTGGCTTCGTGCTATCGCGGCCGCTGAAGGCGGGCTGGTGCTGGTTCCGGGCGGAGGGTCTTTCGCCGATGCAGTGCGCCGTGCGCAACCCGTCGTCGGATTCGACGACAGCGCCGCACACGACATGGCGCTGATGGCAATGGCACAATATGGCCGCGCCCTTGCTTCGCTGGAGCCGCGTCTGGAACTCGCGGACAGTGCGGATAATATCCGCTTCGCCTGCGTCGCCGGCCGTATCCCGGTCTGGTCCCCCTGGCCCATGTTGCGTGGGGCGCCGGATATTCCAACTTCCTGGGATGTGACCTCCGACAGTCTCGCCCTGTGGCTCGCCAGTGCCCTGAAAGTCCCGCGGCTTCTGCTCATAAAACACCGCGCCGCCCCCGTGGCGACCAGCTGCCGGCTTCTCGCACGGGACGGCTTGATCGATGCCGCCTTTTCCCGCTTTCTGCCGACCTATACCGGAGAAATCCGCTTCGCCGGACCCGACGATGTACCGGTGCGCGGTTTGAACACCGCCACACCGCCGGGAGTCCTCGTTCCGCCATGAGGAGAGTCGGCACGCCGCGGTGGGCCTGGGCACTGACTGGATCAGGGTATTTCCTGAACAAATCCCTCGATCTGATCCGCTCCGTTGGTCAGGTGGATCTGTTTCTCAGCCGCGCCGCGGCCGAAGTCGTGGAGCGGCGCCGCGCCATCTTACAGTGCAAGCTGACCGCGCGTGCCTGAACGCCTTCTCTTCCTCACCGGTCACCTCGCCGAGCCCCGGCTTCGACAGGTGCTCTCTCGCATCGAAACGCCCGGCTTCGACTGGGATATCGCCAATGTCGGCGTGAAAGTCGCGGCCTTGATGACCGAACCGATCGTGCTGCGCCGCATGAAATCACCGCTGAACGCCGATCGTGTGATCTTTCCGGGGCGCGCCGGAATGGATCCCCTGCGCCTCTCTGAGGCCTTCGGCGTGACCTTCGAGCGTGGACCCGACGAGCTTGCGGACTTGCCGCGCTATCTCGGCCGCGGCGGCAAGCCGCCCGACCTATCCCGCTACGATGTGCGGATCTTCGCGGAAATCGTCGATGCGCCGAAGTTGGATCGTGACACCTTCTTGACCCGTGCGCGGGAGCTGCAGGCGCAGGGTGCCAACGTTATCGACATCGGCTGCCGCCCTGGCTTAGCGTTTCCGGATCTGGAGAATCGGATCGGTCTGCTGAAATCCGATGGAATATGCGTCAGTGTGGATTCCGGCGACACCGCCGAGCTGCGTCGCGGCGGGCTTGCCGGAGCGGATTTTCTGCTCAGCCTTACCGAATCGACGCTGGACGTTGCGTCGGGAACCGCCGCGATCCCGGTGCTTATCCCCGCCACTCACGGCGACCTTGACTCCCTCGTGCGTGCCGCCGAAGCGGCCCGCGCCCGCGGTAAGGAATTTTTGCTCGATCCGATCCTCGATCCTGTCCACTTCGGCTTCACCGCGTCCCTGCTCCGCTACGCGGAACTGCGACAGAGGCTGCCTGACGCTGAAATACTGATGGGGACGGGCAACTTGACCGAGCTGACCGACGCCGATTCTTCGGGCGTGACTGCCGTGCTCATGGGCATCTGTTCCGAGCTGGGAATCCGCAACGTTCTCGTGGTGCAAGTGAGCCCACATACTCGTCGAACCGTCGCCGAGCATGACGCGGCACGCCGCTTGATGTACGCCGCGCGTGCGGACTCCGAACTCCCGCGCAATTACGGCCCTGGATTGCTACAGGTCCACGATCGCGCTCCCTACACCCAAACGCCGGCTGATATCGCGGCGCTGGCTGCATCCCTGAAAGACGCGAACTTCCGCATCACCACCGCCGAGGACGGCATCCACATCTATAATAGCCGCATGCATGAGGTACATCGCGATGCGATGGAATTTTTCCCGTTCCTTGGCGTCGAGCGTGATGGAGCCCACGCTTTCTATCTCGGGACCGAATTGATGAAGGCCGACATCGCCGCGCGGCTCGGCAAGCGTTACATCCAGGACGAGCCGATCGACTGGGGTTGTGCTGTGCCGCGCTCCGATCACGATGCCACCGGCCTTAAGGATGCCGGACATACGCTCCGCGTCGCGCGAAAAGCATCGGCTGAAAACGACTGACATGCCCGTGATCCGCGAAACGGTAGTAACGACCATCTCGCCCGAGGGTCAGGTGCACATCGCACCCATCGGGCTGATTGCGGAAGAGCAGGACTGGATCATCGCCCCGTTTTACCCATCGAAAACCCTCGATAACTTGCGCGCCGTACCCGAAGCGGTCGCAAGCCACGTTGCAGATATGCGCATCATCGCGGGTTGCCTGACCGGGCGGCGTGACTGGCCTTGCCTGCCCGTGAGATTCGTCCGTCCGCCGCGGCTTGCGGCCGCCCTGACGCACGATGAAATGGCCGTGGTGTCGGTCAAGGATGACCCGCAACGCCCACGGTTTCGTTGCCGCGTCATCCATCGGCAGATGCATGCACCATTCGAAGGTTTCAATCGTGCCCAGGCAGCCGTGCTCGAGGCAGCGATCCTTGTAAGCAGGCTCTTCATGCTCCCGCGCGAGAAGGTGGAGCGCGAGGTCGCCTATTTGAAATCGGCGATCAGCAAAACCGCCGGCCCCGCGGAATATGAGGCCTGGACCTGGCTCATGGAGGCGATCGCCGCTCACTATGCCGGGGCGCTGCCCTGATCGGGCAGCAGCGCCATCGCGATCGCCGGCACGCATTGCGCGGGGGAAACCCCACGCCCGGCGTCCGGCGCAACCACCTCGGCGATCAGCTCCGAAAAATCGACATATGGCCGTCCCAGCCGTGCCGCCAGCCGCGCCGCCAGATGCTGCCCCGCGCCTGCACCGACCACCGGCGCCTCTGGCCGGAGCACAGCGCGTGACGATACCAGCATCGCGCCATCCACTACTTGCCGAAGCTGTGCCTCGGCAAACCATGCAGCCAGATCCCGCCAGGACGCGTCGCCGGCATCCGCCCCCACCATTCGCGCCAGTCGCGCGCAAGAGGCCACCACAGTTTTCTCTCGACTGTCCGCCGCGGGCATCTGGTCAGCCTCTTGCGGCAACTCGCCAAGAATCCGGTAAACATCGGCACTGGTCGCGAACAACTCGGCCGCGATGGATACCCATGTTCCGGCGACAGGGGCACGACCCGCCATTGCCCTGACCGGAGTTCGTGTCAATCCGGTATAGACCAGCTCGCCGCATCCCAGACGCTCGCGGTCTGTATAGCCCGCCGCGCACACCCCCCCGCCGCTTACCGGGATGAGGTCAGTGGTGGTCGATCCGATATCGACGAACAGCCCCTCCGGCACGAACCGCCCCGTCAGCGCCGCGCTCGCGTGCCAGTTCGCCGAGGCGATATCCTCGGCGCGGGAGTGCGCAGCGGAGGGCGGCAAAAAGCCGGCCCGCCCGCCGTACAGAGCGAGCCTGGACTGGCCCACGGCATCGGCCAGCGCTTGGCTGATACGCTCGACTCCATCGGCCCGGTCGGGAAAAATATCTGCCAGCTCGCCCGTCATCGTCGTGGCGTGCGCCTCCGCCGGCCCAAGCCGTTCCAGCACAGCGCCGATCGCATCGGTCAGCCGGTCCGGCCCGAGCCATAATGGGCAGGGCAATTGGACAACCGAGACAATGCGGCCGTTCTCCGCCCGCGCCGCCTTCATATGAGCTCCGCCCACGTCCCAGCCGATCATGCTTGCCACCGGTCTTCGCCTCTCTCCGCTCGTTGACTGCCGCAGGCGCGGCGTTATAACCCGCCCTCCCGTCCGGACCCCTGCGCGGCCGGCGTCTGGTCTGTTTTCAGGATTGGATCGATGTTCGCAGTCATCCGCACCGGCGGAAAGCAATACCGCGTCACGCCGAATGCGGTGCTGAAGGTGGAGAAACTGGACGCCGAACCCGGTGCGACGGTCATCTTCACTGATGTCCTCGCGGTCGGCGACGGCACCGGCATTACCATTGGCTCTCCGGCCGTTGAAGGCGCATCCGTCACCGCTAGCGTGATCGCGCAGGATCGGCTTGACAAGGTCATCATCTTCAAGAAGCGCCGTCGGCAGAACAGCCGCCGGAAAAATGGCCACCGCCAGCACGTGACGGTGCTTCGCGTCGCTGGCATTTCCGGTGCGGGCGGCGAGGCCGCCGTGCTTTCGGCGGGCGAGACGGTGGACGAGGCCGGTGCGCCGTCGGCGGAAGGAGTAGCCTGAGATGGCACACAAGAAGGCCGGCGGCTCGTCCCGCAACGGCCGCGATACAGAAGGCCGTCGCCTCGGCATAAAGAAATTCGGCGGCGAGGCTGTGGTGGCCGGCAACATCATCGTCCGTCAGCGCGGGACGAAGTGGCATCCTGGGCAGAACGTCGGCCTTGGCCGCGATCACACGATTTTCGCGCTGATCGACGGCCGCGTGGAGTTCCGGCGCAAATCCGGGGACAAGGTGCATGTCTCGGTCCGGCCGGTTCCGGCCGCGGCGGAGTAATCCAGGAAGGGGTGCGCCAGCGCGTCCTCGGCTCATCCCATGAAATTCCTCGACCAGGCCAAGATCTATCTCCGCTCCGGTGACGGCGGCGATGGCGCGGCCAGCTTCCGCCGTGAAAAATTTCTGGAGTTCGGCGGCCCGGACGGCGGCAACGGCGGGAAGGGAGGCAACATCGTCCTCGAAGCTGTGCCCAACCTGAATACCCTGATCGACTTCCGCTACACCCAGCATTTCCGTGCCAAAAAAGGGGGTAACGGCGCCGGCTCGGATTGCACCGGCGCCAACGCCCCGGCTCTTGTGATCAAAGTCCCCGTCGGTACCCAGATCATGCATAATGACCGCGAAACTCTGCTCGCCGATCTCGCCAGCTCCGAGCAGCGCGTGGTTCTGTTGCACGGTGGCGATGGCGGCTTCGGCAACACGCACTACAAGTCATCGACTAACCGTGCCCCGCGGCGGGCCGACAAGGGCTGGCCTGGCCAGGAAGCCTGGGTCTGGCTGCGACTGAAGCTGATTGCCGATGCGGGCCTGGTCGGCCTTCCCAATGCCGGTAAATCCACCGTTCTCGCAGCGGCGTCTGCGGCCCGTCCCAAGATCGCCGACTACCCGTTCACCACGCTTCACCCGCAGCTCGGGGTCGTCCGCCTGTCCACCACAGAGGAATTCGTCCTTGCCGACATACCCGGCCTGATCGAGGGTGCCCAGGATGGCGCGGGGCTGGGAGACCGCTTTCTCGGCCATGTGGAACGCTGTGCGGTACTGCTTCACCTGATCGATGGCGCCGCCGGCGATGTGGTGCGTGCCTGGCGCACGGTGCGGCACGAACTTGCCGCCTATCGCCGTGGACTCGCCGACAAGGCGGAGCTCATCGGCCTGAACAAGGCGGACGCCATGACCCCGCGGGAAATCGCTGCCCGCCGCACCGCCCTGCAACGCGCGTCCGGTCGGCGGGTCATGGTGCTTTCCGGCGCGACGGGCGCTGGCGTGCCCGAAACGTTGCGTGAACTGCAGCACATGATTATCGCCGCCCGCCAGGATCAGGTGGCGTGATGCCCGAGTTCGTTGCCGCCCACCGCCTCGTTGTGAAAATCGGCAGCGCATTGATTGTTGACCAGGCGGAGGGTGCGTTGCGAGGGGCCTGGCTTTCCGGCATGGCGGCAGACGTCGCAGCGCTGCGCACGCGGGGCGTGGACGTAATCGTCGTATCATCGGGCGCCATTGCACTGGCCCGCCCAATACTGGGAATGACAGGCAAGCGTCTACGGCTGGAGGACAAGCAGGCCGCCGCCGCCGTCGGGCAGATCCGGCTCGCGCAAGGTTGGAGCGCGGCGCTTTCGGCCCAAGGTCTGACCGCTGCCCAGCTTTTGCTCACACTCGACGACACCGAGGACCGCCGCCGTTACCTCAACGCTCGTGCCACCCTCAATACCCTGCTCTCCCTCGGCTGCATCCCGGTGATCAACGAAAACGATACGATCGCCACGTCGGAAATTCGTGTCGGCGACAACGACCGCCTCGCCGCGCGCGTTGCCGAAATGGTCGAGGCCGATCAGCTCATTCTGCTCTCCGACATCGACGGCCTCTATACCGCCGATCCGCACCGCGACCCTGCCGCGGCGCACATCCAAACGGTTGAGACGATCACGGCGGAGATCGAGGCAATGGGAGGAGAGCCGCCGCCCGGCTATTCATCCGGCGGCATGCGAACCAAGCTGGCGGCCGCGCGCATCGCCACCCAGGCCGGCTGCGCCATGGCGATCGCGTTCGGAAGGACGGATCGACCGCTCTCGGCGCTCGCTTCCGGCGCGCGCTGCACTTGGTTTCTGCCCGCACCGGAAGGCCGCTCAGCGCGCAAGCGGTGGATCGCCGGCGCGCTGGCACCGCTTGGGACGCTTATCGTGGATGCAGGCGCCGCGCGGGCCCTCGCCGCTGGCCGCTCACTGCTGCCCGCCGGCGTCCGCGCTGTGGAAGGTGCGTTCGAGCGGGGCGATCCTGTCGTCGTGCGGCGCACCGACGGGAGCGAACTTGCTCGCGGATTGTCAGCCTATGCCAGCACGGATGCGGTCCGAATAGCAGGGCACCGTTCGGATGAGATCGAGATGATTCTGGGGTGGCGCGGCCGGGATGAGGTGATTCACCGCGACGACCTGGTTCTTCTGTGACCGTCAGCGTTCGCCGTTCGGAAAGATAATGTGAATCTCCCCGCCAGCCGCAGATCCGTTCACGACAACAGCGGGGAACGGACCGCCTGGAACCCACGCGAGCTCAGCCAGACCACCCCCGCTCTGCAGGCTCACCCCTTCGAACACGACCTTCCCTACTGCTGGGTAATCCGAATTCGTCGCGATGTGATAAGCCTCCAAAGTTGCGGTGCAGTCAGTTAGCTCCGGCAGCTTATCGGCAATAAGCCTGGTGCCCGGAGTACCTACAAACTCGCACGCATACTTAAACAGGCCATTGTTGCTGCTCATCAGAGCGATTCTGCCCGTGAACTTATCGCCGGTCTTCACCGGGACGATATCGGTGATGAACGAAGGATCGGTCTTCTGCCCCACCCACCAGCTTGCGATTGCCCAGCCCGACGGCTGGTCGGCGGCAGGCGATTTTCCCCATTGCAGTACAGGTTGGAGAATATGATCCTGCTGCCGGGTCTGCAGCGCGTTAAACAGGTAAATCAATTGGCCCTCGCCGGTCGCCGGCGCCGGCGGCACCTCCCACCTTGTCTCAAACAACGTAATCGCGCGGCCCATAGTGTTACGCCAATCGGCATAGGACACCCAGCCGGTCTCCGGCCCAGGCGGAGGTGTAGGTGTTGAGGCAATGGGGAAACTGGCGGTAATGGCCTGCCCGTCTGCCGTGAGCTTCCGCCAGAATGATTGGCCACGCTGGATCAAGCTCCCCGCTCCGATATGGTGCACCTGCAGTCGATGGCGCAGCCCATTGGGGGTCATGATGAAGTCGGTCTCGGTGTCCACTTGCGCTCCTCCTGTCATGCGCCGCTTGCGGTGCTAGCTATTGCGTTCCGGCCACGCTTCGCCACAAGCAGGACAGTATCCTCAGTCTCGCGGCGGAGCGTGCCGCATGGCGCGCTGAAATGCGGACCGTTCGCAAAGCCGGCCGTGATACTCCTTCACCATCGGATGCAGCTGGTCCTCCACGCCAAGGAATTGCCCGAACCCCGCGGCGTAGCCACAGGAGATATCAGCCGCCGTGAAAGTATCACCTGCAATGAAAGGGTGGCGTCCAAGCGGTCCGGCAAGGGCGGCCGACTTGCGGACGAACATGTCCACCGCGGCCCTGGCCCCCCAATTCTCCTTCTGGTCCTCGGGCGCGAAGAACCGGCTCATCAGAGCGACATTCAGCGGCGCGGTAAGCGACGCTTCCCCGAAATGAAGAAACGAGAGATAGGCCGGATAGGCCGGATCGCCCGGTGAAGGGGCGAGTGGCGTCGGGCCGTACTTTGTGGCCAGATATTCCAGGATGGCGCATGACTCCATCATCTTGACGTCGCCGTCGCACAACCCTGGCATAGAGCCGGTCGGGCTCGCCAACAGGAATTCCTGGTCTTCGAGGCGCTTGGTGAAATCGATGGCGCGCACCTCGTAAGCCAGTCCCATTTCCTCGAGCATCCAGATCACCCGCATCGCTCTTGTTGGCGGTGCCCCGTAAACTGTGATCATCTGCTTCCTCCGCTGGGTGGATGTGCCGCGAAATCTTCGCTGGGCCGGCAATGGTCGTCAACCGGCACACGGCTGTGGCGAATTGTCGATGGTTACCAAACTGATGGCCGGCGCTTTCTCGCGGATCTCACAAGCTCTATCGCGCGCTGCGTTTTGCCGTATCCTCCTGCTGCGATGTCCGACCCCCACAAGCTTCATCGTTTTCTCGATGCCCAGGAGCCTGTCTTCGATCAGGTCCTCCGGGAACTTTCAGCGGGCCGCAAGCAGACACACTGGATGTGGTTCATCTTTCCTCAGCTGGGCGGCCTCGGTCACAGCCCCACGGCTCAGCATTTCGCTATAGCTTCTCGGGAGGAAGCAAAGGCCTATCTCCGGCACCCCATCCTCGGGCCGCGGCTCGAAACCTGCTGTCAAATCGTCAACGCACTCCAGAATCGCTCTGCTGAACGAATTTTCGGCTATCCGGATTATTTGAAGTTCCGCTCCTGCCTCACTCTGTTTGCCGAGGCCGCACCCGATAACCCCGCTTTCCGGGAGGGGTTACAAAAATATTTTGGCGGCCAACCTGACGCGCTGACGCTCAAACTTACCAACAGCTGACCCCGGCACTCCTGGAATTCTTCAGCTTTTCCCGGCATAGCTCTTCGCCATGCCTGCGGCCGGTTCCACCTGTGGTCCGTACGGCATGATCGGATAACGAAGGCCGGCCTTGGACAGACCCTGCAGTCCGGTCACGCCCCGCTCGAGGTCCTCGGGTGCGCAGGCCATCAGCAGCTCGTCGTCGGCGACCGCGCCGTAACGCCGCTCCGCATAGCAGGGGATGGAGAGGCTCACCTCACGGGTTTTCAGCGCGTGGCCCCAAGAGTCCGCACAGGCGCTTTCGCCGGTGACGCTGAAATCATAACGGCGGTAGTTCTTCCACTGCAGCCCGTTGATGAACAGGATCATCTGCGCGGGGTTGGCATAGAACAGGCAGATGTCCGGCGGATCGAGCCGAGCGCTGCGCAGCGGTGATACGACAAGTCCGTGATAGCGGCCGGGCGGAACGCGCGACATGCCTGCCTGGTGCGCCGCCGCGGCTTCGCGATTTTCAAACCACACACCCTCCATCTTGCGCCCTGAGGTAAAAATCTCGCCGGGTGCATCCAGCCCGATGACCGATGAGCAGGAGGAGAACGCGGGGATATTTTCGGTCGTGATGCCGACGGTGAAACCGGCGATGCGGGCCTGGGTAACAAGCTGGCAGGTGGAGAAGATTTTCCCCTTGGGCGGACGGCGCAGGCCTGGGACCTGGGACATGGTGTCCGGATCCTCAAACAGCTTCATGCCGATGGGCAGAGTGCGGAGCTTGAGCAGGCTGGAGAGCTGCTCGGTCAGTTCGGCGAGGACCTTGCCATCGAGGGCCAGGCTGGTTGCGACTGTTCCGTCCATTGCCTTCTCCACGGGTTGCCGGGGGATGTTGGCGGCTGAGGAGGGGTGCGTGCAACAGGGGCGGGCGAAGAGTAGAAGCGCGGGATGATCAGCGTGGAAGAGGCTCGAGCCAGGGTAGTCGCCGGGCTGAGGCCGGTGCCGGCGGAAATCGTGGCTTTGGCTGAAGCCTGGGGACGCGTGACGGCGGCACCGGTGGCGGCCCGGTTGACGCAGCCCCCTGCGGATGTCTCGGCCATGGACGGGTATGCGTTGCGCGCCCAGGACGGGGTGGAGGGAGCGGTGCTGCGGCTGATCGGCAGCGCACCGGCGGGGCACCCGTTTGCAGGGCAAGTGGCAACTGGCGAGGCCGTGCGGATCTTTACCGGCAGCATTGTGCCGGCTGGCGCGGATGCGATCCTGCTGCAGGAGGACGCGACGCGGGACGGCGAACGGGTTCGGGTGAACGAGACGGTGCGCGCCGGGCGGCATATTCGTCGCGCCGGGCAGGATTTTGCGGCGGGTGATGAGGTGATTCCGCCCGGCCGGCATCTGACGGCACGCGATATCGGACTGGCCGCAGCAGCCAACCATCCCTGGATACATGTTCGGCGCCGGCCTCGGTTGGGAGTGCTCGCCACCGGTGACGAGATCGCATTACCCGGCGAACCCATTCCACCGGGCGGCATCGTCAGCTCCAACAGCCACGCGCTTGCGGCGTTGGTGCGCGCATATGGCGGTTCGCCTTCCGTGCTGCCGGTTGCGCCCGATGACCGCGAGGCAATCGCGGCGGTTGCGGATGCGGTTTACGGAATGGACATGCTGGTAACGACCGGCGGGGCCAGCGTGGGGGACCACGATTTGGTGATCGAGGGGCTGAAGGCGCGCGGGCTGGAGGTGGATTTTTGGAGGATTGCGATGCGGCCAGGCAAGCCACTCGTGTTTGGGCGATTGGGACCGGTACCGGTGCTGGGGCTTCCCGGCAATCCGGTATCGGCGCTGGTATGTGCAATGCTTTTCCTCGTTCCAGCCTTGAACGCCTTGTCCGGCTTGCCGGCGGGGCCTCCCGCGACTGTTTCGACGGTACTCGGCGCCGCGGTCCCGGCGAATGACGGGCGGGCGGACCACTTGCGCGCGACCTTGAGGCGGGGTGGGGCGGGTGTGTTGGTCGCGACGCCTTTCCCCTTGCAGGATTCATCGATGCTTCGCCGGCTGGCGAGGGCGGATGGGTTGATCTTGCGAGCCCCGCATGCGCCGGCGCTGGTGGAAGGGGCGCCGGTGGAGGTGATTCCGCTCGAGTTCGGCCGGCATTTGAGGCCGATTTCGCGGTTGTACTTGACGCCGATTCGCGAACCAACCTAGAACATCAACCCTGTTGCTGGTTTGTTCCAAATAGTTGGACGGTTTGGGGGCTGCGATGCTCACTCGCAAGCAGTATGAGCTGCTGGTCTTCATTGACCGGCATTTGAAGGAAACGGGGTTTTCCCCGAGCTTCGAGGAAATGAAGGACGCTTTACACCTTCGGTCGAAGTCGGGGATCCATCGTTTGATCTCGGCACTGGAGGAGCGGGGTTTCTTGGGGCGACGGCATCATCGCGCGCGCGCGTTGGAGGTCCTCCGTTTGCCGGATGACCGGCAGGAGCGCGAAGAGGTCGATCTCGGTTCCTCGGAGCGGGGCGGGGGGTTTGCGGCGACAGTGATCCGCGGGGACTTCTCGCCGCGTCTGAGCGGTGTGCGTACCGCGCCGGAGGCCGCTGCGGTGCAAATGCCGCTATACGGCCGGATCGCCGCCGGCCTGCCAATCGAGGCGCTGCGCGATCAAGGCTCAACGATCGAGGTGCCGATGGCCCTCATCGGCGGAGGTGAGCATTACGCGCTGGAGGTAGCCGGCGATTCGATGGTTGAGGCCGGCATTCTGGATGGCGACACCGTGGTGATCCGCAAAAGCCAGCAGGCGGAGAATGGGCAGATCGTGGTGGCGCTGGTTGACCAGTCTGAAGTGACGTTGAAACGATTGCGGCGGCGCGGAAACTCGATTGCGCTTGAGCCGGCCAACCCCCGGCACGAGACTCGGATTTTTCCGGCAGACCGGGTGCGGGTTCAGGGGCACCTGGTGGCATTGCTCCGGCGGTATTAGGCCGCTATAGGGCGGCTGTTCCTGGCGGGCCGACGTAGCTCAGGGGTAGAGCAACTGATTTGTAATCAGTAGGCCCTCGGTTCAAATCCGAGCGTCGGCACCAGCGAAGGCGGCTAAGAATCAGCCGTCCTTATGCCGGCTTGTATCAGACGAACCATTACTCAGGCGCGATACTGCTTCTCTGCCGGTGTGATGATGGACGCTTGTGGAAGGAGCCGTCCTTCATGATACCGATCAGCCGGTTCGCATCCTGCAGGATACGAACGTCAGCCAAAGGATCGCCATCCACCAGAAGCAGGTCAGCGATATAGCCCGATTTGATCTGGCCCAACTCGTTCCCGCGCATCATTAACTCGCCGCCGAGCTTGGTGGCGGCGACGATTGCCTCCATAGGCGAGAAGCCGAACAGGTTGACAAAGTGTTCCAGGTCGCGCGCATTGCGGCCGATCGGGTTCCAGGCGAAACCATAGTCGCCGCCCGGCAGGACGCGGATGCCACGCTGCTTGTATTCAGCCATTCGTTTGCAGGCGTGGTCCAGTTCGCGCCGCATGCCGAGACCTTCGGCGACCGGGGTGGTGAGGCCCCATTCGGCTGCCTCATAGAGCGCGGTGAAGATCACGCCTATCGCGGGCATGACGAAGATGCGGTCCTTTTTCGCCTCCATCATGTCCACGGCTTCTTCATCCGTGAAGGTGGCGTGATTGATCAGATCGATTCCCTGACGAAGGCACATCTTCACGGATTCGGCTGACCGCGCGTGCGCCATTATGCGTTTGTTGCGCGTGGTTGCGACTTCCACCACGGCGGCGACTTCCGCTTCGTTCATCACGGTCATTTCGGCGCGCGCGACAGGGACGAACTCATCGCCGGAGGGATTGATTTTGATGGTATCAACGCCTTCGCGGCACATCAGGCGGGCGTATTTGCGAAATTCCTCCGGGCCATCCAGCACAACCGCGAATGTGTCGCGGTGCATGTGCATCATGCTGGGATCGCCAAGTCCGCCCGTCGTGGTGAGTTCCGGACTGGCCGCGAGGATACGTGGGCCGGGAATTTCGCCGGCATTGATGGCATTGCGGATCACAACATCGAGGCGGGGCTTGCCGGATGCGGCGCTGTTGAGGCTGGTGAAGCCCTGGTCCAGCATAAGCTTCGCATTGCGCGCAGTGATCAGGGTGTGTTCCTCGGGTGGGATTTCGCCGAGGGCGTGCAAGGTGGAGATGTTGGCGAAGCTCGGGTGCGCGTGCGCCTCAGTGAGGCCGGGCATCAGCGTGCAGCCGGTTCCATCGACAATGTCGGCTTCCGGGCCGGCGGGAAGAGGTGCTTCGGCTGGAAGGACATCCTGGATGCGGTTGCCCTGGATACGAACGTGGCCGGTGAATGGCGGCTTGCCGGTGCCGTCCAGAACGCGGGCGTTGGTGAACAAAATCGAGTTCATGGAGTTCCTCCGTGCTACTGATGGAAGAAGCGTTCGTTCAGAGTGTCGAACGCCTTTTGGAAGACGTCCTGGTGGACGGTTGGGATGAGCGTCATGTCGTCGTTGGGTGAAGCGACCCAGTCGGCCGTCCAGACCGCGAAAGTGGTGTTCACGCTAGTCAGCGGATAGAATTGCGCGCCGGCATGATAGTTCAGCCATGGCATTTCGCTCTGGTTGATCTTGTAACGGAAGCTGTGGGTGATGTCGCAAAGCATGGTGAGCTGTTCGTGCAATTCACCTTCGCCAAAAAAGAAATCGCGCACGCCGGAGATCTTGTCGGGTCGTGCGCTGCCGAGCATCGCCATGCGGGTTATGTCCGGATGCCATTCGCTCATCCCCGCGAAATCACGGACGCGACGCCAGACCGCATCGAGCGGCCCGTTGATAACCGAGGAGCAGCAAACCTTCGCGGGGCGAAACCCCTGCCAGCGAACGGCGCCGGCCGGCGCGGCTCGCCCGCGGACCTGGGTGGCAACCGCCTGAAGTCCGGCGGCGAACACATCCTGCGAAATGATCCTGGTGTATTTGCCAGCATCCTCCGGCGCCTCGTCGAAAATCGAGCTCCATTGCGCGAAGGTGCGGTCGCTGTTGGTGACGGGGATCAGCTCGAAATGCGCGAGATAGTTGCCGATGGGAAAGGCCGGCGTTTCGAAGTTGTATGCGAACCGGTATAGGCTGTCGTCCAGCAAAAGCAGGCGCTCGCGCACGTTCTGCTCGCCGAGGTAGAAGGAACGGATGCAGCCGACCACGTCCGGGTCAAGCCCGCCCTCTATGGTGCTGCGGGATATGGCGGTCAGCCAGACCGGAAGGCCGTTAAAATCGCGCACGAATTCCCACACCGCCTCGATCGGGGCGTCGATGATGCAGCTTGCATAGGCTCTTGCCATTTCGTCTCCTGTCAGCGGCGGATTGCCTTGAAGCGTCGGGTCTGTTCCGTCAGCGCGGTTTCGACGGGCAGCCGCTCCATGCTGGAGGCACCATAGAAGCCGTGGATTTCCGGGCACCGGGACAGGACGTAACTGGCATCTTCCGGCTGCGCGATGGGACCGCCGTGGCAAAGAAGAATGGTTTCAGAGTGTGCTTTCTGCGCCGCTTCGGCGATCGCGCGGATGCGTGGGATGCAGTCGTCCAGCGTGAGTGCGGTGCCGGCGCCGATCGTGCCACCCGTTGTCAGCCCCATATGCGCGACAACGATGTCGGCGCCGGCTTCGGCCATTTGCCGTGCTTCCTCCGCGTCGAACACGTAGGGGGTCGTAAGCAGGTCTTTCGCCCGCGCGCGGCGGATCAGGTCCACCTCCAGGGCGTATCCCATGCCGGTTTCTTCCAGGTTGGCGCGGAACACGCCGTCGATAAGCCCGACCGTCGGAAAGTTTTGGACACCGGAGAAGCCGAGTGCGGCGAGCCGGTCAAGGAAATCGTCGATTATGCAGAACGGATCCGTGCCGTTGACCCCGGCGAGAACCGGTGTGCGCCGCACGACAGGCAGCACTTCTTTAGCCATCTCGGCAACGATCTCATTGGCGTTGCCGTAGGCCAGCATGCCGGCCAGAGATCCGCGGCCAGCCATGCGATAGCGGCCGGAATTGTAGATCACGATAAGATCGATGCCGCCCGCTTCCTCGCATTTCGCCGACAGCCCGGTTCCCGCACCACCGCCGATAATAGGTTCGTTGCGGGCAATCATACTCCGGAGGCGCTGCAATATGTCGCTTCGGGCGATACGCGGCATGATTCAGGACCTGGCGATGGTTTCGCGGAAATGCTGCACCAGCGCCTGAGCGAATTCGGGATGGTTCAGATTTTGCCTCAGGCGGATCAGCTTGCGGCGCGGTGTTTGCCGCACAGTTTCCTCCAACGTGCTGAACAGAGCGGCGTCGGCGACGGGATCGTGGAAGGGCTGGCCGGGCGCGTCCAGCGCCGATACACCGCCCTCTGGCAACAGAAAGCGCACGATGCCCTCGCAGCTGTCCAGGCGTTCGCCGATCCATCGCCCGATACGTGCACACTCCTCGGGCGTGGTGCGCATCAACGTCACCTGCGGATTGTGGGCGTACAGCCTCCGGTCCCGAAACTGAGGCGGCACGGTATCCATCGCTCCGAAATTGACCATGTCGAGGGCGCCGCACGAGCCGACATACGGAATTTGCGAACGCGCAATCGCGCCGAAACGGTCGTCGGTGCAGGGGAATACGCCTCCCATAAGCCTGTCGCAGACTTCGGTAGTTGTGATGTCGAGTGCAGCGGTCAGCAGGCCGGAGTCCGCGAGTTTCTCCATCGATTGCCCGCCGGTTCCGGTAGCATGGAAGACCAGGCAGTCATACTCCGCCTGCAACGCTGCGACGACGCGGTTCACGCAGGGGGTTGTTACCCCGAACATGGTGAGGCCTACGGCCGGCTTGTCGTCCGTAGAAACAGGGGGTGCGGCGTTTGCCATTCCGGCAATCGCACGTGCTGCGTTCGCGAGGATGACCCGCGATATGCGGTTCAGCCCGGCGATATCAGTGACCGAATACATCATGGCGATATCGCTCGGGCCGACATACGGGGCGACGTTGCTGGAAGCAACGGTAGAAACCATCAGCTTGGGTGTGCCGATCGGGAGTGCACGCATCGCCGGCGTAACGAGCGCGGTCCCGCCGGATCCACCGAGTCCGATGACCCCGGCGACATCCTGGCGTGACAGCATGAACTGCTCAAATGCAACGGCCATTGCCGCAACCGCCGTCCCGCGATCCCCGGTGAACACCGCCTGCTCGCCGAGCGGATGATGCGCGGCAACATCCCTCGGCGAAATGCCGTTTACGCCTGTGGGGCCTGTGGTGGACAAATCGACAATGACGGCAGGCACGCCCTGGCTGGAGATCAGATGCACAACATAGCCGAGTTCGGCACCCTTCGTGTCAGCCGTCCCGGCCACATAAATGTACCGCTGCGCCAGCTTGCCCTCCCGCTCCCGTCAGCCGGCCTGCATCAAAGCGCAATGCAGTGCCGAAGGAAAGCGTCCCTTGACGCTCGCCGCAGAGCGCCGATACCCTCCCGGGTTAATGGGGCTGTGAAGCCCGGAACGGGAGGTTCGATGTCAAAACAGCGTATGGCCGAAGGCAATTCCACCGCCCGCATCGGGCGGCGCCAGCTGTTGCAGGGATCGGCGGCACTGGGAACGAGCATGCTCGCCTGTCCCAAGCTTGCCCTGGCGCAAAAGAGCCCGCTGGCGGGCAAGTCCGTTCATATGCAGATACTGGGCGTCGCCGGGTGGCTGCCAAGCAAGCTGGGCGTCGATATGTCACCCGATTTCGCCAAATACGCAAAGGACAAGTACGGTTACGACGTGACCTTCTCCTTCGCGGACGCGCCATTCGGAACGCTGTTCCAGAAGGCGGCGACATCGCTTGCCACGCATAGCCAAGAGTATAACATCATTATCAGCGACAGCCAGTGGCTGGGTGCGCTGGCCACCCCGAAATGGATCGTGCAGATCAACGACATCGTTGCCAAGAACCCCGAGTTGAACATCGAATGGTGGTCGCCGTCTATCCGCACGAGCTACCAGGTGTTCCCCGATGGTACGAATAAGCTATGGGGATTCCCGGAAGTCGGCGACGTGTATGGCATTTTCATTCGCAAGGACATTCTTGAAGCTCCCGGCGAGGCCGACGCGTTCAAGGCGAAGTTCGGCCGTCCGCTGCCGGCCACCTGGGACGATTTCGAGAAGATGGACTACGATCAGTGGAGCGATCTGATCAGCTTCTTTAATCGGCCAGAGAAGGGATATTATGGTCTCGCGGCGCAGGTCCTCGCGCGAGTACGATGCGGCGAGCTGCCCCACCATGTCGATCATGCGCTCGACCGGCGGCGACGTGTGGGATCCCAAGACCGGACAGGTACAGGGCATCCTGGACACGCCGTCCAACGCCAAAGCAATGGAAATGTACAAGGCATGGCTGAAATATCAGCCGCCCGGGGCAACCAACTACTTCATCGCCGAGGTGATCGACGCGTTCACGCAGGGTAAGGTGTTTGCTGCCTGGCAGTGGGTAGCTACCGGCGCGACCATGATCCCCGCGAACATGAAGGACAAAGTGATCGTCGTGCCGCCGCCGGCATTCAAGGGATCCGATGGCAAGCTGAACCGCAATTACATTATCGGCGGCCAGCCCTGGGTCCTCAACGCGTTCAACGACGCCGAGCATATGCAGGTGGCCATCGACTTCATGAAGTGGTGGTATCTTCCGGAGACATCTCACGACTACCTCATGCGAGGCGGCATGCCGTGCGACAAAGCCACATGCTCGCGCCCGGACTTCGACGATATCTATGCATGGAACAAGACCTACAAGTATATGCTGCTGAGAAGCTCGGATTTCTGGCACGACCCGAAATACTCCGAGATGCTGTCTGACCAGCAGGAGGCATTCACCGGCTACTACACCGGACAGATTGCCGATCCGCTCCACGCTCTGCAATGGACTGCATGTCAACAGCAAAAGATCCTGTTCGACGAAGGCACGGCACAGAAGGAGCCGACCTCCGCCTGCAGCGGGATCACGCTGTAACCGAATGGCGGGAGGAGCAGGCTTGTCGGTTGCTGTCTCTTCCCGCCCAGGTGTGCGGGGTCGCGAGCCTTTCAGGCTGCTGGCGTTTTTCGGCCGGCGAGAGGTTCTGCCCACCGTCCTCATCGCCCCTGTGCTGGTGTTTTTCATCGTCTGGAATACAATTCCGACGCTTTGGCTCCTGGGGCTGAGTTTCTACCGGTTTTCGCTGACCAGCGGGCGCCCGCCGATCTATGCGGGCGTTTATAACTACGTCTCGATCCTGAACGACGCTGCGACCTGGTTCGATCTGAGCCGCACGTTCATCTTTGTGGTGCTCGCGGTCGGGATCGAAACGGTGGCGGGATTTTTCCTCGGCCTGCTGTTCTGGCGCAGCGACCGGCTTCCAGGCCGGCGACTCGCGCTTACGCTGTTGTTCGCGCCGATGGTGGTGACACCCGTGGCGGCCGGCACGTTCTGGCGGCTGATCTACGATCCGACATTCGGCGTGTTGAACTGGTTTCTTCGGCTCGCCGGCTTCGGCACCGTTCGCTTCCTGAGTGATGCCAACGTGGCCTTCGGCGCGGTGCTCGCGGTGGATATCTGGATGTGGACGCCGTTCATGGTACTGATGGCGCTCGCCGCGCTTGCAAGCGTGCCGAGAGCTGAACTCGAAGCGGCAGAAATCGATCGCCTCTCATGGCTCCAGCGCTTTAGGCTCGTCATACTCTACCACGGCAAGTTCATCCTGATGCTCGGTCTGCTGCTGCGGACGATCGACGCGTTCAAGACGATGGACCTGATATTCGACATGACCTACGGCGGTCCGGGGACCGCGACACAGCTTATCGCCATGACTCTGTTCCGCCGCGCGTTCGAGGCATTCAACATGGGCAGCTCGTCCGCGCTCGCGGTGATCCTGCTGCTGATCTCGATCGCGTTTACCGCCACATTCCTGTACGTGCTCTATCTTCGGGAACGGAGGGAGGCGGCGGCATGATGGAATGGCTGCGCCGAGGCCTCTATTATCTCGTGCTCTGGCTGGTGGCGCTGTTCTTCTTCGCACCGGTCTTCTGGATCGCGCTGTCCTCGTTCAAGACGGCGCCGCAGATACTGGCGGTTCCCCCGATCATCGTGTTCCGGCCCACGCTGGCGAACTACGCAAGGCTATTCGCCCAGCCCGCCTTTCAGCACCATTTCATCAACAGCATTCTGCTATCGGTGACGGCGGTTCTGCTCGCGGTTCGGTCTCCTTTATGGCCGCCTTTGCATTCTCCCGCTTCAAGCCCGCCGCGACGAACTTCCTGATGTTCCTTTTGCTGTCCATCCGCATGCTGCCGGGGTCGGCGGCGATCCTGCCGGTATATCTCATGTATGTGGCATTTGGCTGGAAAGACAGCTTCATCGGCATGGCATTGTTCTACGCGATGTTCTCGATCCCGTTCTCCGTTTGGATTCTAAAGGGCTTCATCGATGGCGTTTCCCCCCGTTTTGACGAAACGGGCCTGGTAAACGGCGCGTCCTGGTTCAGCATCATTACCCGGCTTATTCTGCCCAGGCATTCCCCGGCGTGATCGCCGCCATGATCTTCAACTTCATCTTTGTGTGGAATGAGTTCCTATTCAACTATATCATCGGCGGCATCAATACCTCCAACATCCCTGTCATGCTGGCCACCGGGCTTTCCAATGGCGGCGGCATCGACTGGACGTTCCTGTCGTCGCTTACCACCATCTACATCCTGCCGCCGATCGTCATCGTCTATCTGTTCCAGCGCTTTCTGCTTGTGGGTATGACATTCGGCACAGTGCGCGGAGAGGTTTAGGCCCGTGGAAAGCCGCGTCCTCGCCCGCGCCGAGTCCACCTGATTATCCTGATGGTGCTCGGCTTCCTGCTCATCACCCAGCAATGGAGCTTCGGCCTTTACAGAATAGGGCTGTTGACCGTGATTGGAGCAACCATCCTGAACATCGCCGTCAGCAACGTGCCGCGGGCGGCTCGGGGTTGGAGGGCGCTTCGGGCCATCATAATCATCCTGGCGGTTACCGGAGGTGTATTCGGCCTGGGGATCCTGCTTGTCCCATATCTTGCAGAGCTCGGACAATAATCACGTGAGCCGAATTTCCATCGGAGGGCTAAGCAAGTTTACCGCGGCATGACCGTGCTGTCCGACATAAATCTCGAAATTGAACCTCTGAGCTTCACCGTATTCTGCGGTCCGCCCGGCTGCGGTAAATCGGTGCTGATGCGGATTATCATCGGACTGGAGGCCCCTTCCGCCGGAAGCATCGTGGTGGGTAGAACCGACATCACCCGCCTGCCGGCCGCAGCGCGTTCGATCGGCTACGTGCCTCAATCTTTCGCGCTATTTCCGCACATGAGCGTTTTCGCAAATGTCGCCTATCCTATGGCACTACAACGCGTTCCGAAATCCGAGATCGCCAGCCGGGTCAGACAGGCGGCGGACATGCTGCGCATAACGCCACTTCTCAACAAACGGCCCAGCGAGCTTTCGGGCGGCGAAAAGCAGCGTGCGGCGATCGCCCGAGGGCTGCTCAAGAATGCCGATATCTTCATCCTGGACGATCCCCTCGTCGGGCTGGATTTCAAGCTGCGCGAAAGCCTGATGGACGACCTGAAGGATTTGCGGGCCGAGTTGAGGCGACGTTTTTCTATATCACGTCGGACTCGCTGGAAGCGTTGATGATGGCCGAGCATCTTGTAGTTATGGATGGCGGCCGGATTGTCCAGGCCGGGCCGGTCGATACTGTTTACTTGATAGCCCGGCCATTCTCCGCGCCGCGGAGCTCGTCGGGTTTCCCCGGTGCAATGTGGTTCCCGGACGATCGCCGATGGATACTGCTCCACGGACCTGCTGCGCTTTCCGGTCTCGGCTCGATCACGACCTGGCATCCGAGGTCTCCGTGATGATCCGCCCGGAAAGCATCGCGCATGACAAGTGTGCCACCGCGGGCGCGGCGAGATACGGCTGATCGAGAACCTTGGCGCCGAAAGTGTCGTCTATTTCGACTCGCGGGCAGACGCTGGTCACCACCGCACCCAGCCCCGCCGTGGCGGACTCGATATTGGCGACCGGTTTCCATTTGGCCTCCGTCCGGAGACGATCTTGCTCTACGACCGGTCGGCTGGCACGTTAGTCGGACGCGGGCGGGAGAGTGCCCGTGCCTGATATCCGGCTGAGTTCGCTGACACGGCGCTTCGGTCCGCTGATCGCCGTGAACGATGTAACGATCACCTTCCCGGAAGGCACCGTTACTTGCCTGCTCGGCCCGTCCGGCTGCGGCAAGACAACACTTGATGCGCATGATCGCCGGGCTGGAAACGCCAACAGCGGGGCAGTGTGGTTTGGCCATCGTGATGTCACTCGCCTGCCGCCGCGCCGCCGCGATGTCGGCATGGTGTTCCAATACCCCGTAATGTATCGCCCTCTGAGCGTGCAGGAGAATATCGAACTGGCCTTGCACAGCGAGCATCGCCTGTCAGCGGCCGACCGGCTGTCAACGGCTGGATGATGTTCATCGATATTCTTGCAGCTGAACCGCATCGGAATCGCCATATCAGCGAACTCGACAGTGGCACCCGACAGAAGGTCTCCGTGGGACGAGCCATCGCGCGAAGCTGCGACGTCATCCTGTTTGACGAACCGACCACCAATGTAGAGGTCAACGCGAAACTGCAACTGATCCGTCCTTCAAGCAGTTTCGGCAGCGGTTTCGCCAGACGATCATTTATGTCACGCATGACCAGACGGAGGCAATGACGCTCGCAGATCAGATTGCGCTGATGCAGGAGGGGCGCATTTCGCAATGCACAGCGCCGCCGACACTCTACGAGCAGCCGGACACGGAATTCGGTGGTTGGTTTCTTGGCAATCCGGGGATGAACTTCTTTCCCCACGTGGGACGCGTGACGGCAATTGGTGTTCGACGTGTTTGCAGCGCCGATCGCCGAACCTGTCGGCGGAGCAGCGGGTCTCCGGCTCGGCATCCGACCGGAATATGTGCGGGTGCTGCCGCCAGGAACGGCAGGCGCGCCACGAGCCCGTGTGCTCCGCCGAGCCATTACCATTGGCGGGCAATTGCTGCTTACGCTTGCCGTTGGAGAGAGCAGGCTTAATGCCAAACTGCCGGCGGGGCGAAGCCACGCTATCGGCGACGAAGTGGCCGTCGAATGCCCACTCCAGCACGCCGTATTTTTCCGCGGGGTGTCCGGCTGCCCGACACGCCGCGCATCCTGAGCGCCACTCGCCCTGCCCGCTGAAATCGAGAGCGCTCATGAAAAAACTCATCAATGCGCCTCGGCAGGTTGTTCCGAGATGCTGGAGGGTTTGGTTGCGATCACCCCCGGATTGGCGCTGCTGAAACGGGACTGTGGTGGTGAGGACCGACATTCCGCTACGGGATACGGTGGCGCTGATTTCCGGCGGCGGCAGCGGGCATGAGCCGGCGCATGCGGGCTATGTCGGCGCCGGCATGCTGACGGCCGCGGTTGCCGGCGATGTGTTCACATCGCCGTCAATCGATGCGGTGCTGGCGGCGATTCGAGCTGTATCCGGACCCGCCGGGGCGTGCTGCTGATTGTCAAGAACTACACTGGCGATCGACTGAATTTCGGCCTTGCGTCGGAGGTGGCGAAAGCGAGGGAATTCCGGTCGAGATGGTCGTCGTTGATGACGATGTGGCACTGGCGGCGACCGGCGGTCATGCGGGGCGGCGGGGACTCGCCGGTACAGTGCTGGTTCACAAGATCGCGGGCGCGGCGGCTGCCCAGGGGCGGTCGCTCGTGGAGCTGAAGCGCATCGCGGAGCGCGCGATCTCCGAACTGGGGACCATGGGTGTTGCCCTGACGCCCTGCACTGTTCCGGCTGCCGGTCGGCCCGGGTTTTCGCTGGGGAGGGCGAAATTGAACTCGGCCTGGGCATTCATGGCGAGGCTGGGGTGCGCCGCGGACATATTGCCCCCGCCGACCAGGTCGTAGACGAGATGCTCGCCCGCATCGTTGAGGATCGTGGGATAAGTGCCGGAGACAGCGTTGCCCTCCTGGTGAACGGGTTGGGCGGCACCCCCGTTATGGAACTTTCCATCGTTTCGCGCAGTGCGGTCGCCTGGCTGCGATCCCGGGCAATCACCGTGGCGCGTGCCTGGAGCGGACTGTTCCTCACCGCGCTCGAGATGGCCGGGTGCTCACTGTCCCTGCTCCGGGTCGATGACGATATTGTTTCTTTGCTGGATGCTCCGACCGCCGCCCCAGCCTGGCCGGGAACACAGGCCGGACCTGCCTCGCTTGATCGACCGCACATTGCTGTGCCCGGTGCAAAGATTGCTGCCGCGCACGGGGGCAAACCAGGTCCGCTGGGTCCGGTGCTGCGTGTAGTCTGTGCGGCGTTGCGTCGCGAGGAACATCGGCTGACAGCGCTGGATCAGGCGGTCGGGGATGGGGACCTTGGTATCAGCCTGTCGAGGGGTGCGGAAGCCGTCGAGCGCAATATGACCGGCTACGACCTGGCAGACCCGGCTGCCACGCTGCGCAGCTTGTCCGCCACGCTCATGCGTGCCCTCGGGGGCACGTCCGGGCCGCTCTATGCGGCGTTCCTGCTGCGCGGCGCGGCGGCGATCGGGGGCCACACGGCTCCCTCCGCCGTGGACTGGGCGGCGGCGTTTCAGGCCGGGATCGATGCGATTGCCGAACTCGGTGGCGCCGCGCCGGGAGACCGGACGATGCTCGACGCGCTGCACCCGGCGGCGGCGGCATTGCAGGAGGCTCTGGCAAACGGTGAGCCTGCGCGGGAGGCCCTGATCAGGGCGATCAACGCCGCACAGCAGGGGGCCGAACGGACCGCGTCGGTTGTCGCACGAAGGGGGCGGTCAAGTTATCTGGGGGAGCGCGCCATCGGCCATCCGGACCCCGGCGCCGAGGCCGTCGTGGTCTGGCTGAAGGCAATATACCACGCGATTTAGTAGGCTTGGCGCCGGAGCGCTTCCAGCACCGAGCGATCGGTGATCGGCACGGTGTCCCAGGGCGGCTCCGCCGGCGGGTCCAGCGTTTCGAACACCGTAGCGAGTTCAATGGCAGGAGTTTCGTCGGGCCTTGGGTAGGGCGTTGGGTCCGGCAAACCGGGGCGTTTGGGGCGGCCAATGCCAATGAAGAAATCCTCGAGCCCCGCCGGAACCAGCAGCCAGAGGAAACGGAACGGCTCAATGCCATCGTTGATGAAGGCGTGCCGCACATGCGGCATGGCGACCATGAACGTGCCGGTTCCGATCGCCCGAACCGTTCCGTCGAGCCGTGCCAGGCCCTGACCCGAGGCAATCCAGAAGATTTCGGTCTGCGCCGGGTGAGCGTGTTCGCGAATTTTGCCAAGAGGCGGGAGCTCCTGCAGCCCGGCCGAAAAGCCCGTGGGCGCGCCGGGTGAATGGGGAGAGGTGAGCACCTCGATCCACCCGTTGGCAGGCTCCGGCTGCCAATGCTGATCTCCCCCGCCGGGTGGAACAACAAGCATCCGGGGTCGGTCAGTCATGTGGGTCCTCTTGAGGCGCTGCCAGATTGGGCCGCGGGCAGAGGCCAAGCTAAGATGAGCCGTCGTACGGGTTTCCGGGAGTTCGCTATGCGCATCGAATCCGTTTTCCTTTTCGATCTCGATGGAACCCTGGTGGACAGCGTGTACCAGCATGTCCTTGCTTGGAAAGAGGCGCTCGATCAGGAAGGCATCGAACTGTCCGTCTGGCGAATTCACCGCAAGATCGGCATGAGCGGCGGGCTGTTCATGAACCAGTTGCTGCGCGAGACGGAGCTGGAGATCAGCGTGGAGCGCGTGGAGCGGCTGCGGCGACTGCACGCTGAGGCCTACCAGCGAAGAGCTGGCCACATACGCCCCTTACCGGGCGCCAGGGCTTTGCTGGAAGCGCTGGAGGCAAGCAGCATCCCCTGGGCGATCGCCACCAGCGGCCGGATGGAGACCGCCGCGCCGAATCTTGCGGCGCTCGGCGTGGATCCGGCAAAAAGGCCGGTGGTGACCCGCGACCAGGTGAAATATGCCAAGCCCGATCCGGATCTGTTTCTGGCGGCGGCCGCGCGATTGAATGCGCCGATCGAGACCGCCGTGATCGTGGGGGACGCGATCTGGGATATGCTGGCCGCTCGCCGCTGCAGAGGGTTAGGGGTGGGACTGCTCTCGGGAGGATACGGTCAGGAGGAACTGGAACGGGCCGGGGCCGCGCGCGTCTATGAGGATCCGGCCGACCTTCTGGTGCACCTCGATGAGGTGGGCGGGCGGCGTTAGCGGCATATCGCAACGTATCCGCTTTATTGCAGGAGACTTTTTCCGGGATGCACTGCCGTCAGCTGACGCTCTGATCATGAGCAAGATTTTGCACGACTGAGATTTGCCACCAAACGCATGTTGATCGAGAAAGCGTACGCGGTGTCGCCGCTAGGCGGCTGGCTGGTCGTCTGCGAAATGTTGATCGACGATGCACGACGCAGAATTCTCGAGTGCGCGCGTAGTGCCGTTGCCCGGACCGCACGGGCTGGTCGTCGGAGTCAAATAATCAGGACCTTGCCACATCGAGGCTCAGTCCAGCCCGATTTGAGGCAAAGAGTAGTCCAGCGACCGCATCATCTTGAAACGCGGCAACATCGGCGACCCGCTGGAGTAGCCTTTCTCGTCGAGCAGGTTGCTGGCGCACGTCATAGGCTCCGCTGCCAGTGCTGAAAGGGTAAGTACCTTCGGGGTTGGGCATAATTTTCGGCTACAATTTCCGCTTAAGAACATGGCTTGCACGCGTTCATGTTTCTGCGTTGCGCGTTCTAAGGCCAAAAGGCAAACTCGGCACCGCTTGCCGCGTTGACCGCCATGCAAACCTACCGAAAGGAAAAACCATGAAATCGATGCTGATCGCGGCAGCGGTGCTAGCCTTGTCATCCGGTATGGCCCTGGCCGATGCTGGGGGCGGGAATGGCGGCGCCGCCCCACCGAACGTCTCGGCAACTGACTCCGAGGGAAGTCAGGGCGCCCAAGCGCCAAGCTATGGCGTATCTTCGAGCACGCCCACCGGATCGGCGACATCTTCTGAACATTGGGCCGGCCAGGGCCGGGAGACGAAAACGCTGAATGGGCAGACGGTGACCGGGCCGACGGCGACCTTGGGTGGTCAGCCTACGTCCAGCCAATAAAGGACTTCGTACGAACCTGTGGCCGGCGCTCGGAAGCGGCGCCGGTTTTTTTGTTTGCCGTTGATCAAGAACCGTAACGACTTCTGCCGGGTAGGCAGGGGAACCGCTAGCCCAGTGGCCGGCCGGGCTTCTCCGCACCTCATGGGCGTGGCACGTTAAGGCGGCAATCAGGAGAGATACCGGCATGCCACGGATGACGGGCGGCGAGGCTATCGTCGATGCATTGCTGCGTCACGGAATCGACACTATATTCGGACTGCCCGGCGTGCAGACCTACGGCTTGTTCGACGCGCTGGCGCGCAACGCCAACCGCATCCGGCTGATCAACGCGAGACATGAGCAGACCACGGCCTATATGGCGCTGGGATATACCTGTGCGACCGGGCGGCCGTCTGTATATGCTGTCGTGCCGGGACCTGGGGTGCTCAACACCACCGCCGCACTGGCCACAGCCTGGGGCCTGAATGCGCCAGTCCTCTGCCTGACCGGCCAGGTGCCGAGCATGCTGATTGGCGGCGGGCGAGGCCAGTTGCACGAGCTACCCGACCAGCTCGCAACGCTGCGTTCCCTGCTCAAATACGCCGAACGGATCGAGCATCCCACCCAGGCGCCATATCTCGTCGCGCGGGCATTCCAGGAAATGCAGTCCGGGCGGCCGGGGCCGGTCGCGCTGGAGATGCCGTGGGACCAGTTCGCGTCCAAAGCCGAGGTGGCGCCGAGGGACCCCTTGCCGCTCATCCCGTCTCCGACGCCCGATCCGGACAAGCTCGCAGCTCTGACAAAGCTGATCAACGAAGCCAAGGCCCCGATGATCTGGATGGGGGGAGGGGCGCTACATGCCGGGGGTGAGATCAAGGCCCTGTCGGAGCAAATCGGAGCACCCGTAGTCTCCTTCCGGACCGGCCGAGGCATCCTGGATGATCGCCATCCGCTCAGCCTTACCGTGGCCGCCGCGTACAGATTGTTGCCGCAGACCGATCTTATCGTGGGATTCGGCACACGGCTGGAAGTCCCCACCGGTCGCTGGGGCGGGCTGCCCGCCGGTACCAAGGTGGCGCGGGTGGACATCGATCCCGTGGAGATGCGCCGCTTGAAGGTCGATATCGGCATTGTATCAGACAGCGCGGCCGGTGCCGGGGCATTGGCCGAGGCGGTTGCCCCCAGGCACGACCCTGCCCGCGCGGAGGAAATCGCCCGGGTGAAGGGGGAGACGGCGCAGGCCATCCAGAAGGTGCAGCCACAGATCTCCTTCTTGGAGGCCATTAGGGAGGTGCTGCCGGAGGATGGCATCCTGTGCGACGAGATGACCCAGGTCGGCTACGTTTCCTGGTTCGGCTTCCCCGTTTACGCCCCGCGTAAGCTGATCACGTCCGGGTTCTCCGGCACGCTTGGGGCAGGCTTTCCCATGGCGCTGGGAGTGAAAGTGGGGCAGCCGGACCGGCCGGTGGTGGCGCTGACGGGGGATGGCGGGTTCCTGTTCGGCGGCTCGGAGCTGGCGACGGCCGTCCAGTTCGGGATCAACCTGGTGACCGTGCTGTTCAACAACTCCTCCTACGGCAATGTGCTGCGGGACCAGAAGCGGCTGTTCCAGGGCCGGCATGCGGGGGCGGAACTGCGGAACCCGGATTTCCAGACATATGCGCGGAGCTTTGGTGTGCCGTCCTGGCAAGTGCGGGACGCGGACGGACTCCGCGGGGCGCTAAAGCAAGCGTTGGGGGCGAACAGCCCGGTCTTGATCGAGGTAGTGACTGACGTTACGCTAGAGTATGCGCCGTGGGAGTTCATTGCGCCGGGCAGGGCGTAGCACCCACATCTGCTCTGAACGGGGCAGACGGATAGGGGTCCAATCATCGGCTCGGCGTAGGCCTTAATGACATGATAGTTGTGCTACCCGGCTCGGTTCGTGTAGCTTACCGCGTGGCGCCCGGTCCGGGTTAGAGGCGCGCGCCTGAAATTCGACTATTTTACCAGACCGGGGCAGAGCACAGACAACCGGGGGCTACCCAGATGCGTGCTCTAGGAATCGCATTCGGTAGGGCGATGGCTGCCTGCGTTGCCCCTGTATCGCTGCATGCGGGCTTTCCTGGCGACGGAAGCGGCCATTGGCATTGCAACGCTGCTGTTTGTCTCAGTGAGTCACGTATGAGATGCTGGAGCGCGAGGCGGTGCGGCGCCCCTCGACGAGGCCGGGAGTCGATCCGGTCGCCAGTCTCTCCGGCTTCGGATTGCCCTGGCCGTTCGCCCTGTTATGCGGAGCGGCGATGGCTTGCGGCGTCGGAAATACAGCAATCAGATTAGCCTCTTCGTAAGCCATACCGATCAAGGTTTCCTGGGTCTCTCGGGGCAGCGACGTCAGCAAATATCGAAAATATTTCACGAACCCTGTACCGGCCGCCCCTCCAGTAACCAAAGAGGGCGATCGTCGTGAATAAAGCTGCCGCTACCAGAACATCTCCGGCCAGATCGCTGTGTGGCGCAGGCCGGAGCTACGGCGCAAGCGCCTTCTCGGAGCCACGTTCCAGAACCTCGAACTAAGCAAGTTGGTCTCGCGCGGCCCTTTCCAGCCCCTGAGTCAGGCGCGGCGGAAAGGAGAAGCTGCAGCCACCATCGGTCAGCGCAACAATTACGCGGGCAAGGTGCGGATCATCGCGTCAGCCCAGATCAGGGTAGGAATTCCGTCTACACCTACCAAGCTGATCTTTGTCTCGCCGTCGCCGAAGACGTGTACATGTGCCGGCTCGTGATCATTGCTGAATATGGCCGCGTGGCAGACCGCACGCACGCAGTTCAGTGACCATCGTTATACGCAACCCACCTTGATGCGCTTTTCACCAGCGTCACTCCATCTCGCCCGTTCCAATCCCGCGATCCGCCGAATAGGCTGCATCATGCCCACCTACCCCACCCTCGCCGTCACCCAGCCGCAGCCCCACACCGTCCTCGTCACCCTCAACCGCCCCGGCTTCGCCAACGCCATGAACACCCAGATGGGGCGCGACCTCCTCGGTCTGTTCGACTCCATCGCCGCTGACCCCGCCGCCCAGCGCTGCATCATCATCACAGGCGCCGGCGATCGCGCCTTCTGCGCAGGCGGCGACCTGAAAGAGCGCGACGGCATGACCGACCAGCAATGGCAGGATCAGCACCTGATCTTCGAGCGCGCCATCCGCGCCATCATCAACTGCCCCGTCCCGGTCATCGCCGCCGTCAACGGCGCGGCCTTCGCGGGTGGGCTCGAAATCGCCCTCTGCTGCGACTTCATCTACGCCGCCGAACACGCCCGTTTCGCGCTCACTGAAGTCACCCTCGGCATCATGCCGGGTGCCGGAGGCACGCAGAACCTGCCCCGCGCCGTCGGGGCCCGCCGCGCCAGGGAAATCATGCTGACCGGCAAGCCCTTCACCGTGCAGCAGGCTTACGACTGGAACATGGTCAACCGCATCTGCAAGCCCGAAGCCCTGCTCCCGGAAACACTCGAAACAGCCGCAACTATCTGCGCGAACGCCCCGATCTCGACCCGCCAGATCAAGCAATCGGTCAATTACGGCCTCAACATGGACCTCGCCAGCGGCATGATGTTCGAAATCGAAGCCTATAATCGCATGGTCCCCACCGAGGACCGCCGCGAAGGCATCCGCGCCTTCAACCAAAAGCGCCAACCAAACTTCCAGGGCCGCTGAATCGCGTGCCCGCACCCACCCTCACCACGCCGCGCCTCCTTCTCCGCCCCTGGCGCGACGACGATCTGGAACCCTTCGCCGCCCTCAATGCCGATTGCCGCGTCATGCAGCACTTCCCCAAGACCCTCACCCGCGAGGAAAGCGATCAGCTCGCCGCCCGCATCCGCACCGCAATCGACAATCGTGGCTTCGGCTTATGGGCCGTCGAAATCCCCGGCAGCGCCCCCTTTATCGGCTTCACCGGGCTCTCGAGCCCCTCGTTCCAGGCCCACTTCACCCCCTCCATCGAAATCGGCTGGCGCCTGGCCTTCGACTATTGGGGCCACGGCTATGCCACCGAGGCTGCGTCCGCCGCCCTCGCCTACGGCTTCAATTCACTCGGCCTGGATCAGATCGTCGCCTTCACCGTGCCCGCCAACCAGAGATCACAGGCGGTCATGCAACGCCTTGGCATGACCTGCTCGCCGGAGGACGACTTCCTCCACCCCAATCTGCCCCCGGGACACCCTCTCCGGTCGCACGTTCTCTACCGGATCACCGCGGCAAACCTGCAACACTGATCAGCCGCCCGCAAAATCCATGCAGCGCCGCGTAACGGCTCGCGATACGGTACTCACTTCTGCCCCGTAGCCGAAGCCGCCCCATGAACGAACACGTGTCTCTCAGGCTGCAACTGCCGGACGAGACAACATCGGCCACCCACTTATCGAAAGTGGAGACGCTCTGCGCGCCTGCACCCCCGCTCTCCCTCCAGGACCTGGTCGACAACCCCTGCCCTGCGCTGGAAATCGACTACAAAAGCTGGCGCAATCTCGAAAACACCGAGGACCAGTCGGAACTCGCCCGCGACATCGCGGCAATCGCTAACGCCGGCGGCGGGCATATCATCTTCGGCTTCCACGAAGATCGCCTCACCCCGACCGACCTTCATCCCTTCGCCGTCAACTGCTGCCCTGCCCGCATTACCGGCATTACGGCCGCCTATCTGGACCCACCGCCAACGACCCATGTCGCCAATGTCCGATCGGCCCGCGGCGACATCCACCCCGTCATCCGCATCGAATGCCACGGCCCCGTCCCCGTCTGCGCCAAGCGCGCCGGCGCGCTGACCGAGCGTGGCGCCGTCTATATCCGCCGCTACGCCCATCAGCGGGGGCTGCCGGGTCCACCCCGCCCTGAAACCGCCCGAGCCGAAACCGCTTCCGACTGGACTGCCCTCATCCGCCGCTGCACCCGCCAGGACCGCGATGCTCTTCTCAGCCAGATCGACGCCCTGCTGGAAAACCGCGGCCCCGCGCCATCCATCCGCGAAAACCTCCTCGCCTGGCACAGCGCCGCCCGGACCGCCTTTCTCACCCTCACCCACCGCAGCCCCCACGCCGAGCGGCTTTCCCGCGCCCACTACGTCCTCAGCTACGCTATCGCACCCCAGAACCGTCTGCTCGAGCATGCCCAGCTTCCCGAGTTCCTCCGCCGCTGTGCCTTCGACGCGCAGAGCAGGTTCGGCGACGGCTCCCGGATGTTCGATCCGCCCTATCGCATTGCCGCCCGCCCCCGTTACGTCGCCGATCCGGCGACGGGCGACCCCGATACCGATTTCCTGGAAACTGCCTGGCTCCGCGTCTATCCCGCCCCCGCCACCGTCGATCTCTGGCGCGTGTCCCCGGCCGGCTTCGCCAGCCTGGTACGCGACTACACCGAGGATCGGCCCGAAACCCCCACACCCGAGCACACCGAGACCCCCTGGCTCAGCGCCTCCCTTCTCGCCCGCGAGTTGGCTGAGTTGCTCTGGCACGCAAACTCCCTCGCCCGCTTCTTCCCCGCCCCGGCGCATGTCGTCGCCCGCTGCGAGTGGTGGGGTCTGGCTGGCCGCGTATTATCCGATCACGACGCAGCATGGGCGCGCACCGGGACTGCCATCGGCGATCACCGGGCCGCCTGGCTCGACCTTCCCCTGGCCGGTTTTGCCAATGCCTGGGCCGGTGCCGTCAGCCGCCTGATGGCCCCGCTGATCCGCGCCTTCGAACCCGACCTCGCCTTCGATGCCGACTGGGTGCGCGAGCGATCCGCCGCTCATGGCGGCGCGAAGCACGGACTATCATCGGCATTCCCCCGAACGCCTGACCTCCCCGCAAAAGCCTGACCTACGTCGTCATTCCCGCGAACATGTCCCCGGGCCGGCCAAAGGCCGGACCCGGAGAAGCCTGCCCCGCGAAGGGGTGGGGCAGGAATCCATCGCGCGATCAATACGTTGAGTTAGAGCAGGATCGCGCTGGGCGGAAACGTCGGAGCGCGTGAATCCTGTTCTGAAACAACGAGTCAAAACATTTTGGGCTGATACAGTCAGCATGAAGCTGCTCTAAATCGCAATTGCCTCCAGCGTCTGCCCCGGCTCGATCTTCGGCAAAGGCAGCGCCGTCCACTGCCCGAAGCCTAAAATCACCGCTATCACCAGCCATGTCACCGCGGGCGAGGTCACCGTAATCAGCGCCGTCCACAGTGCCGATGATCAGCCCGGCGGTAAACATCGCGCCCAGCCAGCCGATCGCCGTCCCGCGCACGCGCGTCGGGAAGCACTCGGCCCAATACGCATATCCCGCGCCAGACCAGGTGCCATTCGTCGCCTGATAGATCGCGAAGTAAATCACTGCCACCGCGACGGTGCCTGCACGAACATGAACGCCAGATTGAGCGGCCCGGTCACGATGCCGGTCCACACCAGCACCTCTCGCGGCCATACCGCTCGCCCAGCAACCCGCCCAGCAGATAGAAAAAGAACCCGATGCCGCCGCAGATCAGCAGCAGCCGCCCCGCGCCGTCTCCGCTCCAGCCCCGGTAGTGCGTCAGCCAATACGTAATATATACGTGGGTCGCGACCCAGGACGTCGCATAAAACAGCCAAACCATCGTCAATAAACCGACGCGCCGCCGCACCATGCCCGGGGGTGCCGAACAACTGCCGAAGTGTGACCTTCGTCACCTCCGCGACATCCACCTTGTAGCGTGTCAGAAGCCTTTCGACGCGCACACGGTCACCCGCACCCGCGGCCGCACGCACCGCGCGCAGATGCTCGAACCGGTCCGACTCCTTCACCCAGAACCGTCCCAGGATCACGCAGATGATCGGCACCACGCCGAACACGAACACCATGCGCCAGCCCAGGTGGTTGAACAGCAGATAAACTCCGGATGCGAGGAAAACCCCCACCGGCCATCCGCCCTGCACGATGGAATAAAGAAATCCCCGTCGCGCCGACGGCACCTGTTCGTTCACCAACGTGATCGAAATCGCCAGTTCTGAATTGGCAAATCCCGAAGCCAGCGCGCGCACCACGGCAAGCTCCGCATAGTTTTGTACGAAATAAGTGACACCAGTAAAAACCGCCGCCGCCGTCAGACAGAACATCCACATCCATTTCCTGCCGTACTGGTCCATCCGCCAGCCGGCCAGGAACGTGATGATGAATATCGCCGCATAGATGATGAAGCCCAGCAGCCCGATCGCCGACGGCGCCAGATTCAAACTCTTGGCGATGTCGGGAAACGTCAGGACGAGCAGGTTGAAGTCGTAGGAGGCGAGCGACCAACCGGCGAGGGCGACACAGACCAGATACGTTGTGTAGTACCGCTCCACGAAGCCGGGGACTGCCGGTTCCGAACCTCCGCATCGCCGGTCTGCTCACTGACGGACATGCGCCCACCTGCCAACTGAAAGCCCTCCCGGTTACGTGGCCAACCAGCGGGACCTTTGCTGGTCAAATCATCCGGAACCGAAGGAACCAGTCACACCGGCTGAACCGACCCGCTCTCCTCCCGCACCTCCGCCTCGATCGCATCCAGCAGCCGGGCCGGAAAATACCGCGGCATATCCTGCCCGATCACCACGATGCGGCTTCGCGCCTCTCCCGCCGGCCAGCCCTCCAGCCACTCCGGCGCGGCGATGCTGTGTCCTACCGCATGGATCATCGCCGGCTCCCCCGGCATCTCCGTTACGCCCACAATCCCCTTTACCCGCAGCAGCCGAGACCCGGCATGCTCCGCCAGCGTCTGCAACCACAACGCCAACGCCAGCGCCGGCACCGGCGCCTCGCGCTCGATCACCACGCTGCCCAATCCCGCCGAGTGCCACACGCCCGGCGGCAAGCCGACAAGCCGCGCGGCGGCGCCCGACCCCCCGAACAGCAGGCCCTCCGCCCCGTTCCCCCGCACCGCCTGCGCCACCGCCGCACCTGGGTTCAGCGCCGTCACGGCCGCCAGCAATGCCTCCCCGGTCGCCTCCAGATCGGTCTTCGTCACGATCACGCGGTCCGCCAGAGCAACCTGACGCCGCGCCTCCACATGCCGCTTCAGCGCCGCCGCCCCGTGCACCGCATCCACCAGCGTCACCACCCCGGCCAGCCGGTGCCGCTCCGACACGGCGGGATCCGCAATCAGCGCCTGCAACAAGGGCGCCGGATCAGCCAGCCCCGACGTCTCCACCACCACCCGCTCATACAAGCCGCCCCGGCGTTCCAGCGCCCCCAGAGTCGCCGCCAGACCGCCCAGCATCCGGCAGCACAGACAGCCCGTGGTCAGTGCCACCACCGATTCGTCGCCCCGTGCGATCAGCGCGTGATCCAGCCCCACCTCGCCGAACTCGTTCACGATCACCGCAGTCCGCCCGAACGCAGGATCCTTCAGCAACCGAGCGATCAGTGTGGTCTTGCCGCTGCCCAGAAACCCGGTGACGATGCAGACGGGAATCAAGTGTGACTCCCCCCTGCATTCGCAGGAGGGGGCCAGGGGGAGGGTCGAAACCGAAGATGAACGGCCACATCATTCACGACGAGGCCACGCTGCAGGCCATCTACGGCGCTCCCTCGGAGCCCGCGGTGCTCAAGGAAGTCGATCACATCCACCCGCACTACCGCGCCTTCATTGAGGCCGCACCCTTCATGGCGCTCGCCACCAGCGGCCCCGGCGGCATGGACGTCTCCCCCCGCGGCGACCCCGCCGGCTTCGTCACCGTCCAGGACCCCAAGACGCTGCTCATCCCCGACCGCCGCGGCAACAACCGCACCGACACGCTCCGCAACCTTGTTCACGACGATCGCATCGCCCTGCTGTTCCTGATCCCGGGAATCAACGAGACCCTCCGCGTCAACGGCCGTGCGGCCATCTCGATCGACCCGGCCCTGCTCGCCCGCTTCCCCTCTCCCTCCCGCCACCGCGCGCCACCGCCCGTTTCCCGTCATGGCGAGGAGGCCGGAGCAATCCCGTCCGTTCTATCGCCAGCCGCCACAAGCGCCCCGCCCCCTTCCCTCCCCCGTTCCATCATCGTCGTCCATGTGGAGAGCGTCTATTTCCAATGCGGCAAGGCGGTGATCCGCTCAGACCTGTGGAACCCCGACAAACGTCTGCCGCGATCGGCCCTGCCCAGCACCGGAACGATTTTGCACGACCTCAGCGCCGGCCGCACCGGCGGCGAGGCCTACGACCGCGCTTACCCGCATCGATTGCAACAGACGTTGTACTAACTGATCAACGGGCAAAATACCAATTTCTACCAATGGTTGATCCGGATGTTATCGTAACTGCACGTTCTGTTAAGTCGGAGCGAAAACATGAACGATGGTTTGCGTCAGCGCCATCGGCTGAATCCGAACGATCGATTGTCCCCGCTTCCCATGGAAGCTGGCGGGAAATTTTGCCGGTGTCCCTGGCCGTCGCGTCGCAGCCGCCGAAAACCCCCGCTTATCTGGGGAACCTTTCCGGCAAACCCGCATCCAACGCCCAAGCCCACCCGCCCTGCAAAGGTTCTGCATGCTCCAGCTCCAGCCCGCCCGCGCCGAACCGACGGAGGCAGACCTCATCCGCGGCGCCGCCAACAAAAATGAGGCCGCAATCCGCACACTCATCCGGCAGCACAATCGCCGCCTGTTTCGCATTGCGCGCAGCATGCTGCGCGATGACCATGAAGCCGAGGACGTGGTGCAAGAATCATATCTGCGCGCCTTCCTGTCGATCGCAGGCTTTCGCGGCGAATCGAGCCTCGCAACCTGGCTCACCCGCATCGTCATCAACCAGGCCTTGCAGCACCTCCGCCGCCGGAATGGGGAGCTGCCGCCGCCCGGCGGGCAAACCGCGGAGAACGTGCTGTCATTCCCCTATCCTGGTCATGCTTCCCCGGACCCCGAACGCAGCCTCGCCCAGCGCGAACTCAGCCGCCTTCTGGAACGCGCCATCGACGAACTTCCGGCGGAGTTTCGCACCGTGCTTGTCGCGCGCGTCCTCGAAAATATGAGTATCGAGGAAACCGCCGAGCTTCTCTCCCTCCGCCCCGAGACGGTAAAGACCCGCCTTTATCGCGCCCGCCGGCAACTCAAAGCCAGGCTCGCCGAGCATCTCGATCCTGTGCTCGGTGACGTCTTCCCGTTCGACGGCGCGCGTTGCGAGCGCTTAACCGATGCCGTCATGGCGCGGCTCCATGCAATCTGGCACGCGGGCGAAAGCTGACGGACGCCCTACCGCAGAAACATTATCGCAAATGACACGCCACCCAATGCCCAGGCGCCACCTGCCGCAGCATCGGTGATTCCACCCGGCAGCGCGCCTCGGCATACGGGCAGCGCGGGTGGAAGTGGCAGCCGGCCGGCGGGTGCACGGGGCTCGGCACATCCCCCTCGGGGACGCGCTTGTCGCGCTTCAGCTCGGATCAGGAATGGGGATCGCGGCGAGCAGCGCCTCTGTATAAGGATGCAGCGGCCGGGTGAACAGCGAGACCCTGTCGGCGTATTCCACGATTCGCCCGAGATACATCACCGCGATGCGGTGGCTGATATGCTCGACCACACCGAGATTATGGCTGAATGAACAGATAAGACAGCTGCCGCTCGCGCTGCAGGTCCATCAGCAGATTGATCACCTGCGCCTGGATCGACACGTCCAGCGCCGAGACAGGTTCATCCGCAACGATGAAGCGCGGCTCCAGCGAGAGCGCCCGGGCGATGGAGACGCGCTGGCGCTGTCCCCCGGAGAATTCATGCGGATAATTGCGCATCTGCGCCGGACGCAGACCCACACGCTGAACAGTGCCGCCACGCGTTCCTGACGTTCGCGCCCACGGGCGATCCCGTGAACCTTCAGCGGCTCGCCGACGATCTCGCCCACCGTCATGCGCGGGTTGAGCGAGGAAAACGGATCCTGGAAAACGATCTGCATCTGCCGCCGCCAGGGGCGAAGCGCCTTGCGCGACAATCGGGTGATGTCGGTGCCGGCCAGCCTTATGCTCCCGGATGTCGGCTCGATCAGCCGCATGACCGAGCGCCCCACTGTGGATTTCCCGCACCCGCTTTCGCCCACCAGGCCAAGCGTCTCGCCTTCGGCAATGGAGAAGCTCACGCCGTCCACGGCGTAAACATAACCCGCCACCCGCCGCAGCAAGCCACGGCGGACCGGGTAATGCTTTTTGAGCTTTCCTCGACGTCAATCAGCGGCATTTTTAACCCGGATGCCAGCAGGCGGCGAAATGCCGGGGCATCTTTTCTTCCAGCATCGGATATTCGTCCCGGCAGGTTGCGTCGGCTCGCGGACAACGCGGCGCGAAATGACAGCCTGGCGGCAGCGCGCTCAACGGCGGGACGATGCCCGGTATCTCCGCAAACGCTGATCCGCGCCGGCCTCTCCGGCGAGCAACCCGCCGCGGGGAATCGAGGCCAGCAGGCCCTGCATGTAAGGATGCTGAGGTGCGGCGAACAAAAGCTCGACCGGAGCTTCCTCCACCTTCCGCCCGGCGTACATCACGATCACCCGGTGCGCCGTTTCGGCCACTACGCCGAGATCATGAGTGATCAGCAGCACCGCGGCGCCGGTTTCCCGCTGCAGCTCCACTATCAGCCGCAGGATCTGCGCCTGGATGGTTACATCCAGCGCCGTCGTCGGCTCGTCCGCGATCAGCAGCTTGGGATTGCACGCCAGTGCCATCGCGATCATCGCCCGCTGGCGCATCCCGCCCGACAACTGATGCGGGTAGTCCCGCGCCCGCTGCTCCGACTCAGGGATATGGACCCGCCGAAGCATCTCCACCGCATGCTCCATCGCCCGCGCGTGCGACAACTCGCGGTGCAGCTCCACCGCCTCGGCGATCTGACGGCCGATCGTAAGCACCGGGTTCAGCGACGTCATCGGCTCCTGGAAGATCATCGCGATCTCGTTGCCGCGCAGCCGGCGCATCCCCGCCGGGCTGAGGCGCAGCAGGTCCGTCTCGCCCAGCTGGATCGCTCCCGCCTCAATCCGGCCTGGCGGAGGCACCAGCCGCATGATCGAAAGCGCCGTCATGCTCTTGCCGCAACCCGACTCGCCGACAATCGCCAGGGTCTCGCCCGGATTGATGGCGAAAGAAACGTCGTCCACCGCTTTCACAACGCCGCGCGCGGGTATGGAACCAGGTGCGCAGCCCGTTCGACCGCAGAAGAACCGGCCGTGCATGCGCTCGGCCGCCGCGCTCGACTGCATTGAGTATGCGGCGCGCAATCAGCCATGCGATGGACCTCGCTCGGTCCCTCGTAAACCCGCATCACGCGCACCTGGCTCGCCAGCAGCTGCAAAGGCAGTTCCTTGGTCATGCCCATCGCGCCGTAGGTCTGCATGGCGTGGTCGACGATCTCGGAGGCCATCTCGGTCGCGAACACCTTCACCATGGACGCTTCGGTGCGCACGTCCTTGCCGGCATCCTGCTTGGCCGCCGCGTCCATCACCATCAGACGGCAGGCGTGAATCTTGCGTCGCCGCGTCGGCCACCCACCACTGAATCGCCTGCCGGTCGGCCAGCTTGGCGCCGAACGTGACGCGCTGTCGCGCATGTTCGACACAGCATGTCCAGCGCCCGGCGCGACATGCCGATGCACCAGGCGCCCATCTGCAGCCGGCGCACCGTCAGCCGGAGTTGCATCGGCGCAAACCCACGGCCGATCTGCCCGAGCAACTGCGAACTCGGGGACGCGGCAATCCTCGAACACCAGCTCATAAGTGCGCCGGCCGCCGATCATGCTGATCTCGCGCTCGATGATGAAGCCGGGCGTTCCCCGCTCCACGATGAACGCCGTAATTCCCTCGTGGCGTTTGCCTTCCCCGGTGCGAGCCATGACAATGACGAAGTCCGATTGCGGCACGCGGCTCACCCATATCTTGCGGCCGTTGATGACCCAGTCGTTTCCGTCCTGCACCGCCCGCGTCGTCATCCCCGCCGGATCCCCGCCTGCGCCGGGCTCCGAGATGGCGATAGCGGAAATCGCCTCGCCCGAGGCATACGGCTTCAAATACCGCTCCCGCTGTTCCGCACTCGCGACCGCCAGCAGCATATGCAAATTCGGGCTGTCAGGCGGGAACACGAACGGCACGACCGTCCGCCCAAGCTCCTCGTTGATCGCCATGAGTGCCGCGGTCGGCAGGTTGGCGCCCCCGAGCTCCTCCGGCACATCCAGCGCCCACAGGCCGAGCTCGCGGCATTTCTCCAGTAACGGTCGCTCTTCCTCGCTGCTCAGGCCGTATTTCTCGCCGCGTGCCTCACGGGCAAGCACCGCGCGTTCCAGCGGCATCAGGTCGCGGTCCACGAATTTCGCGACCAGCTCGGCCAGCATCCGGTGTTCTTCTTGCAGCTCCAACCGCGTCTCTCCTCGATCCGAGGAAAGGGTAGGGGACCCTGCCGGGAAGGTCCACGGCCGGTTACTTGACTCAGTCAAATTGTTCGTTGACTGAGTCAGCCACCGGAGGTGCCCATGGCCAGTCCAGACTTCCCCGCCCGCATCGACGCTGTCCGCCGCTTCAGCCGCTTCTACACGCGCCAGATCGGCGTCCTGCACGAAGGCCTGCTCGGCAGTCCCCTGTCCCTCACCGAAGGCCGCGTAATCTACGAAATCGCCCAAACCAACCCATCCACCGCGGCCGCACTGGCCGCCGGTCTTGGCCTCGACGCCGGTTATCTCAGCCGCATCCTGCGTGGCTTCGACGATCGCGGCCTGATCGTCCGCCGCCAGTCCGACACCGACGCGCGGCAGAGCGTCATCACCCTTACCGATGCCGGGCGCGCGCTGTTTGCCGAAATCGACGCGCGCTCACGCACCGAAATCGGCGCCATGCTTGCGCAGCTTTCCGAACCCGACCAGGCGCGGCTCACACACGCCCTCGCCATCGCCGAGCGTCTGCTCGGCGGCACTCACGAGCCGCGTGTTCCCTACCTGCTGCGTCCGCCAAGGTTGGGCGACATGGGCTGGATCGTCCACCGCCACGGTATCCTGTATCGCCAGGAATACGGCTGGGACGAGCAGTTCGAGGCACTCGTTGCGGAAATCGTCGCCCGCTTCGTGCAGAATTTCGACGCGAAACGCGAACGCTGCTGGATCGCAGAACGCGAAGGAGCCGCCGTCGGATCCGTTTTCCTGGTCCAGGAGTCCGACGCAATCGCCAAGCTCCGCCTGCTCTATGTCGAGCCCGAAGCGCGGGGACTGGGCATCGGACGGCGGTTGGTGGATGAATGCCTCCGCTTCGCGCGCGAGGCCGGCTACAGCCGGGTGACGCTCTGGACCAACGACGTGCTTACGGCAGCCCGGCGCATCTACCAGGCCGCGGGCTTCAAGCTGGTCGTTTCGGAACAGCACCATAGCTTCGGCCACGACCTGGTCGGCGAAAACTGGGAGTTGCAGTTGAAACTATAGAACTATGCTGCCGAGCTTTGAGAAGCTTCGGCTGAAAAGGCGCGTTGGCAGTTCGGGAATGTAATTGCTCCGTGGTTCTCCGTGAGATCCTCGGTGGCTCTCCGTGTGAACCGGCTGGCACTTCTCATACCAGCCAACTCACGCGATGACCGTTTTGGCATACTCGCGGGTGGCGATTGAGCGGATGCGTTCGGGCGCGGCGATCAACTGGTTCCATGCCTTACAGCAGGCGTCGATGATAGCCTCGTAGGTCTCGAAGATCCGGTTGGCGAGCGAGTTCTGGCGCAGGAACTGCCAGATGTTCTCCACCGGGTTCAACTCGGGGGAGTATGGCGGAAGAAACAGCAGGCTGATGTTGCCCGGGAGCTTGAGCCTGCCGCCTGGCCTGTGCCATCCGCCGCCATCAAGGATCAGCACGGCATGGGCACCGGGCGCCACCTGGGTGCTGATCTCCTGCAAATGTAGGTTCATGGCCTGGAGGTTGGCGAAGGGGAGCACCAGGGCAGCGCCGGTCGCTCGGTCCGGGCAGACTGCGCCGAACAGATAGGCCCAACTGTAACGCTGATCGCGCGGAGCCCGGGGCCGGCTGCCCCGCTCACCCCAAACGTAGGTCAGGCTGCCCTGCTGACCGATCCTTGTCTCGTCCTGCCACCATAACTCAATCGGCTTATCGGCGGCGGCCGGCGGGATCGCGGCCGCGACCAACGGGGCGAAGTTTTTTTATGCGCCTCCTGTGCCGCGGCATCCGCCTGCGGGTGCCGTGGACGCACCGAAATATGGCTGAAGCCCAGCTGCTTCAGGATGCGGCTGATGCTGCGCTCGTCCAGCAGCACAAAGAAGCGCGCCAGGATGAGTTGCCTGAGATCGCATAGCCGCCAGCGCACAACGCCATGCTCGGCGGGGTCAGGTCCCTCACGAACCCAGCGTGCCAGCACGGCTTTCTCCTCGTCGGTGAGCTTGGCCGAAGGTCCCCCCGCATGTGACAGGTCCGACAGCCCCGCCACACCACGCTCGTTGTAGCGGATCACCCACTCACGCAGGGTCTGCCGATCCATCCCGCAGCTCTGCGCTGCTTCGCCGCGCGGGCGATCTTCCAGAACCAGGACGATCGCCAGCAGACGGCGAGCCGGCCGGGCATCGCTTTCCCGCGCCGCAATCGCCCGCAAATCCTGCGGGCTGTGCTCCAGCCGGGTGATCTTCACCGTCACTGCCATCCTCCCAATGGGGCCCGGCAAATCAGGAATCCTACCGCATCGAGCCGCGGCAAGCGGAAATTAGAGCCGGCGCGTCAGCCGGCTGGTATAAGACAAGCAGTTTCAGGCTGACGGTATCAGCCTGAAACGCTCGGACTTCATTGTTCTAGAGCAAATTCACGCGCGCCTGGAAACGCAAGGCGTTTCCAGGCAAGCGCGATCTGCTCTAGCACGGACAAAGCACCTCAACGCACGCGATAGAGCACGACACGCTGGCGTTCTTCCGCCTGCAACCTAGCGCGGACCCGCAGCAGATCTTTCCACCCGATATAGCCAACCAGCCGCGTGTCCTCGCGCGAAATCACCGGCAGGTGCGCAACGTTCGCGTTCATCATCCGATCCACCAGTCCATCCAGATACTCGTCCGGAAACGCCACTGTGGGCCGCGTATTTGCAAGCAACTCGCGTGCCGGTGTTTGGCGGCCCCGGCCTGCGCGCCGCCAACGCAGCACCGTCGGTGGGTCAACAATGCCCAGCACGTGACGCTCTGTGTCCACGATAGGAAAGCTTGGGTGCTTGGTGTCCGGGTTCGTCAGAAAGGCTGCGAGTTGGTGCAAGGTCATGCTATCCGGCAGCGTCTCCACCTCGGTCATCATCACGTCGCCGACACGCGTGAGAGTGAATGGATCAACGTGATATTCGCGTGCCAGGTGATGTCCGCGACGGGCCACTTTCTCAGTCAGAATCGAGCGTCGCAGCAACAGCACCGTCACGACATGCGCGGTGACGCAGGCGGTCACCAGCGGCAACAGCACATGCGTGTTGCCGGTCAGCTCGACGGCGAAGAAGGTGGCGGTCAGCGGTGACCGCATGGTGCCGCCCATGGTTGCGCACATCGCGAGCAACGGCCAGAAGCCTGAACTCGCCGCCGGGAGGATGTGCGCCAGAGCCGCGCCCAGGCAACCCCCCATTATCAGGAGTGGCGCCAGTACGCCGCCCGACGTTCCCGAGCCGAGCGCCACCGCCCAGATGATCGCCTTCACCACCAGCAGGTGTAGGGCACTTGCCGGTCCAATGCCGCCCTGCAGCATCAACGCGATGTTGTCGTAGCCAACCGAAAGGGCCCGCGGGTCGATCAGGCCGCCGATGCCAACCACCAGCCCGCCGATCATCGGCCACCACATCCAGTGGATCGGCAGCTTCATGAAGCGATCTTCGCAGGCATAAACGAGCTGCGTCAGCACGCCGGAAAGCAAGCCGGAGAGCAGTCCCATGAGGATCCAGCACCCCAGCCCCAGCCACGAAGTCGCCATGCCGCCCGCGAACGGGAACAGTGGCGAGGGCAGAGCGAGCCAGTTTCGCTCCACATCCGCAACGATTGCGGCCGCCGCGACCGGCACAAAGCTGCGCGGGGTCCATTCGAACAGCAGCAGTTCAACAGCCAGCATGATGGAGGCGATCGGTGTGCCGAACACGGTCGTCATGCCGGCCGCCGCGCCTGCGACCAGCAGCGCCTTTCGCTCGGCGTCGCTGGTCGGCAGCACTTGTGCGATCAACGAGCCGATGGCGCCGCCGGTCATAATAATCGGGCCTTCCGCGCCGAACGGCCCGCCGGTGCCGATCGCGAATCGCCGAGGACAGCGGCTTCAGGATCGCAACCTTGACATCGAGCCGGCTGCGCCCGAGCAGAATGGCCTCGATCGCCTCCGGGATGCCGTGGCCGCGGATTTTTTCGGTCCCGTAGCGCGCCATCAGCCCGACGATCAGCGAACCGATCACCGGAACCACAATGGCCGCGGCGCCCAGCGGAGAATTGCCGATTTTCAGGTTGGCGAGGCTGAACGCGCCGAAATAGGCGATATTGGTGACCAGGCGAATGAGCCGGAGCAGTAAGACACCGCAAATAACGCCAGCGGTGCCAACCACCACCGCGATCGCCGCAATCACCAGAACCCGGGGACCCGTCGTGAAATCCCCGAGATGCTTGATCTCCTCCCTCAGGGCGCGGGCGACCGTTTGTGCGCCCGGCTTGGGCACATCGCCTTGCTTCACGTTTCGCCTCTTCTGCAGCCCCGGCCCTGTATGCCTCGCAATGCGACATATACGTAATGCAGCCCGGGATTTCCACTGATGCCGCCGCGCAGCCGCCGCACAGGCTGGGGAGGCACGGGGGCTGGGCATCGGGGGACTGGGCATCGGGGGGCTGCTGATGGATGAATGCGTACGCTTTGCGCGCGAGGCCGGCTAGAGCCGGGGCGAACTGGTGGCGAAAACTGGGAGTTGCAGTTGAAATGACGAACCTGACCGAGCCCAAGCACTCCGCTCTCGATTTCCTCAGTGAACATCACGCGGCGCTTTCCGCCGACCACCTCACCCTCTGGAACTTCCACGAACCGTCCTGGCGCGAATACCGCTCCGCGCGCTGGTACGTGGATCGCTTGCGGCAAGAAGGCTTCACCGTCGAGGAAGGCTCCGCCGGCATGCCCACCGCCTTTTGCGCCACCTGGTCCAACGGCAGTGGACCGACAATCGGTGGTTTCGCCGAATACGATGCGGTCCCCGGCCGGTCTCAGGCCGCGGTTCCGTATCGTAAGCCGCGGGATGCCGTCAGCCGCTATGCCGCCGGCCATACCGATCCGCACTCGGCGCTTGGCATGGGCAGCTTTGCCGGATTCCTCGCCGCGAAGCACGTCATGCAGCGCCACAACATCTCCGGCCGGCTGAAATTCTTCGGCGAACCCGCCGAGAAAATCTGCGGCTCCAAGCCGGTGCACGCTGCCCACGGCTACTACGACGATCTCGACGCCGCGTTCAGCTTCCACCCGCATTCCTTCCCCAATCTCACCAACGGGGTGATGTGGGACACGTCATGCAGCGCCTACTGGAGCCGCATCTACACTTTCGAGTGCAACGAGCCAGAGGCGTGGAACACCAGCACCGGCGCGGGCGGCTTGGCGCACCCGCACGCCTCGGCGCGTGCGCCCGGCGCGATCGACGCCGTCTGCCTGATGTACACCTCCAGCAAATACATGAAGGAAGCAATGTTGCCACACCGCGGCAGCTGGAGCTTGAACGAGTTCATTCCCATCGCCGGCCAGGCCACCGCCGACAACCTCGCGCCCAATATCGGCCAGATCCAGTACGCGATCCGTGCTCCGAGCCTGGAGATGTGCGGGAGCGTCATGCGCGTGCTGGACCGCAACGCCGAACACTGCGCCGCCATGACCCACTGCACTTTGCAAAGCGCCTGGATCACCAGGACGCGGGTCGGGCTGCCTAATCACGCAATGGCCGAACTGACCCATCGCAATTTCGAGCAGGTCGGACCGCCGAAATTCACCGAACCGGCCCGCGCGTTCGCACGCGAAATACAAAGGAACCTCGGCATCGAACCGATGGAGAACCCTTTCCCTCCCGATCTCGAACGCCTGATGCCGCCGCAGGAAGCCGAAGCTGCCTTTCGCGCCCAGCTTCCGTCCTGGCAGATGCATTTCGGCGCCGACGACTACGTTGAGTACAGCTGGCACGCGCCGACCGTCCGCCTTTACGTCGCGCGACCCCTGATCGCGGCGCCGCCCGGCACGCCCATCCCCGAATGGACGCGCTTTGCAATGGGCGGCACGCCCGCCTGCATCGATCCGATGTGGAGCATCGCCGCGCGCGTAATCGCTCTCAGCATCATCGATCTGCTGAGCGAACCCGCCTGGTTGGAAAAGGCGCAGGCCGAATTTCGCGAACGAACCGGAGGAGGGATCGGCGGGACGAAGTGGGTCGCGCCTCTGCTGCCGAAGGACTTCGCCGCCCCCATCCATTACCGCTGGCCTGAATACGTCGCGACCCCACGCGGCGAGGAATGGACGATACCGGCAGCGCCGGGACACTGACATCGATCCGCACGTTTCCCTGTCATTGCGAGGAACAGCCGGTTTCGAGCAGCGAAAGCGGCTGGACGAAGCAATCCCGGGCCTGGGCTTGATCCGGGCTCGACCCCGGCTTGATCCGGGCCGCCTGCATCCATCGGCCCATAAAATCAATGAAGGCATTCCTTGCACAGCTATTCCTTTCCAGTATAATGGAACAAATGTCTGCTATGTTTGCTTAAAGACGAAGGTGGGGTTAGCGAAACAAAGGATTCCATGCCATGAGCCGGAAGCAGATCCGTTGGCTGATGTCGCGATTGGCGATACTCACGCTGCTTCTTGTCTCAGGGTGTTTCACGTCCGATAAACCCCTTCTCGATGCCGGCGACACACCGCTCCCCGCGACGTTCCGGCTCGCTTCAATTGACGGAGCAGGAAAGCTTATCGTCGATCGAGACGGCGCGGGTGATTTCATCGACTTCAAGCAATCCGGCCTCTCCTACACGGCGTCCGGAAAGGGCGGCGACCTCATATTGACAGTCCGGATGTGGGACTCCGCTGCCCGTCTTTACGCAGCACAGTTGATCATGGGATCCAAAATATACTACGGTCTGATGACGCTCGAAAACGGAATCCTGACAGCATATGTCCCGGACGCTTCAAAAGGGCCACAAATTTTAGCCGCCCTCAAAGACGCTGGTGTATCCTTCACCGAAGCAGCGGGGATCATCTCGTTCGCCACCCGCGACCAATTGTACGATGGGCTGCGGGTGCTTTCCCGGCACATGGCCGACGCAGCCGTCCTGCGGTACCAGGTTGCCTCGACCCCGGAACAAATGAGTTAGCTCCAGGCGGATTACGAATTGGCAGTTGCGGCCTCTCGGGTCGCCCAGTCACAACCCAATCAGTCACAACTCAAGGAGAGCGCACGGCCCCAGCCCTCACTTGCGCAGATATTGGCAGAGATAAATCCTACAACCACTCCCAAGCAGGATGCTGGTGCAGACACTCCGAATAGCTGCGATCAACAGGCCGCCAGTCCATACGATCCGAACAGAATGGCTAGCGGCGTTCAGATGGATAAGATCGTGCCTCGCCTGGCCCAACAGGAGTGCGAACGCGCCATCGCCAAATTTCCAAACACGCCGAGGTTTAAGTTCCAACTGGGCAGAGCACAGGAGACAGGCCAGGACTACTCCAGCGCAAACGCCAGTTATCTGCAAGCCGCAGCCGCCGGTTACGCCGCGGCGTTCTACAACCTCGGGGTGAATTACGGGTATGGCCACGGCGTTCCGAAGGACAACGATGTCGCCCAGAAATTGCTGCAAAAGGCAGAGGCAGGTGGCGTGAACGCCGCCCAGAACGCATTTCGCCTCTTCGTCTTCTTGAGCGATGGTTACTCAAGTCCGCAGGTGTTCCAGGCCCTCTACGATGGCCGACTCTCTGTCGCGAGCATCCGAAGCCAGGCCGTCTATTGGTTTACCTTCCTGGACCGGTTCCATGATACACCGGATTGTAGCAGGGTGATGACGGATCAGACCTACGCAAAGTTCTACATGGCTGCCCAGACCGGCATGGTCGCCGGGATGTTTAGCGCGCTCGCAGGTGCTAACCGGAACTATCGGCCGGGCGACTTCGGGGCGGCTGCCCAGTCCGGCTTGGACGCAGGCATGGGATTCGATAATCGCGTGATCGCAAAGCTGAGCAACGCGAAAGAGGACGCACAACTGTTTTGCGAGAGGCACGGCTGCGACTCCCCAGTCGCCTACCAGTTCTTTAATAACCTTGCCGCGCTTGCGAACCAGCTATAGCTTCTCCTGGCACCCGACTACAGCGGGAGGTTCGATGAAAGCGAGGCTTCATCTCGCAGCGCGGCTGGCTTCACTACCGGGACGCTTGGGTTGCGTTTCGCGGCGGTGAAGTATCCCGGCATCAATGTTGACGGGCTGCGCGCGTGGCTGACGAAGCAACGCACCAAGGAGCTTCGGTCGATGGTGCAATGAACTTGCCCGCCGACCCCGCCGAATTGACGCCGCCTCCGCCCGCGTGATTGGATAACCCCGGCGAAAGCTGAGCCATGCGCCCCGGCGCAGTTCCTCAGCCTCCCCCCACAAGACGCATAAGGAAACGGGCATGCGCGACAATCCGGTGAAGCAGAAGCTGGCGCGTGGCGAGCCGGCGTTCGGCGCGATGGCCTTCGAATTCTTCACCCCCGGCCTGGCACAGATCGTCCGGGCCGCCGGCGCGGAGTTTCTGCTTTACGATATGGAGCACAGCGGTGCCGGCATCGACACGATCAAGCAGCAGATGGCCTGGTGCCGCGGCATCGAGATCGTCCCGCTGGTCCGCGTGCCGTCCGGACAATACCACTTCATCGCCCGCGTCCTTGATGCGGGCGCGATGGGCATCATGGTGCCCATGGTCGAGTCCGCCGCCCAGGCGCGAGAGATCGTCGCCGCAACGCGCTACCCGCCCGGCGGCGTTCGCGGTGCCGGATTCGGCATGGCGCATGACGACTATCTGGGCGGTTCGGTCGCCGATAAGATTAAAACGATCCTGGCGCGCACCCAGGTGATCCTACAGATCGAAACGCCGAAGGGCGTTGCTGCGGTCGATGATATCGCCGCTATTGACGGCGTCGATGTGGTCTGGCTCGGCCATTTCGATTTGACGAACTTCATGGGCATCCCCGGCCAGTTCCAGCATCAGGATTACCTGAAGGCGGTGGACGCGATCATCGCCGCCGCGCGCCGCAACAACAAAATCGCCGGATTCATGGCGATGGACGATGCCTGGGCGCGCGATTACTTCGCCAAGGGCTTCCGCATGATGGCGATCGGCCCCGAGCACACGCTCTATCAGCAAAGCCTCTCCCGCGGCCTGTCAGTGCTAAAAGAAGCAGCCAGGGGCTGACCCGATGGCACGCTTCCGAATCGGCATCACGCGCGATGTGCTGGACGCCAACGGCGAACCAAGCTTCGGCACCGCGCCCTTGAAGCTCCTCGACCGCCCCGAGCTGGAATGGGAGTACTTTCCCGAGCAAACAACACAGATAACGCCCGTCCATCTGGCGCGCTACGACGCGCTTTACATCAACGGCCCGCTGGTCACGCGCGACAGCTTCGCCCAGGGCAACGGACGCACCCGCATGATCGCGCGGCATGGCGTGGGATATGATTCGGTGGACGTGCCGGCCTGCACGCAACACGGCGTCATCCTGACGATCCAGCCGGACGGCGTGCGTCGCCCCGTCGCGGTGGCCGCCATCACCTACATGCTCGCACTTTCTGGAAAACTCCGCATCAAGGACCAGCTCACCCGCGCTGGCCATTGGGGCGAAAAGCTCGGCCACATGGGCACCGGCCTGATCGGCCGCACGCTCGGCATCATTGGCGCCGGCAATATCGGCTGCGAGATCATGCGCCTTGCTCCCGTGTTCGGCGTGCGCATGCTGGCGGATGATCCATATGTCGATCCGGAGACTATCCGCGCTCTGGGTGCCACGCCGGTTCCTCTCGACACGCTCTTGCGCGAATCCGACCTCGTCGTGGTCATGTGCATGTTGAACAAGGAAACTCGCCACCTGATCGGCGCGCGTGAGCTGGAACTGATGAAACCATCCGCCTACCTCATCAACATGGCGCGTGGCCCCATCGTGGACGAGAAGGCGCTGATCGCGGCGTTGCAACGCGGCCGCATCGCGGGTGCTGGAATCGATGTGTTCGAAACCGAGCCGGTCGATCCGCAAAACCCACTGCTCTCGATGGACAACACCATCGTCACGCCGCACGCTTTGTGCTGGACCGACCAGTGCTTCTCCGGCCTTGCCGAGAGTGCGTTGCACGGTATCGTCGCGGCCCTCCACGGCGACCGGCCGAAGGCCGTTGTCAATCCGGAAGTATTCGAAAATCCCGGATTATCCGAGTGGCTCACCGCAAACACGTCGCACTAAGCAACACCAAAAATCGGGAGGATAACTCATGGCCAAAGACCAAAAAATAGCGTTTCATGACCCGGAATTGTCCCGCGAAATCGATATTTGGCTAAGCGGCGATCACTCCCGCCGCCACATCCTCGCCGGCCTGCTCGGTCTCGGCGCCGCATCGCTCTCTGGCGCCAGCGCCTTCGCCGCCACCGCACAAAAATTGGGGCGTACAAATCACCTGCTACAACAGGCGGCCGTTGAGCTCGCCTCCCCAGACACGCCGCTTGGCAAAGCGCAGGCGGACGCGGTGAGGGCGTCAACTGAGGGTCCGAAGGACGGTTCCGCCTATCGCGCGGTTGAAGCCGCCAAGCAATTCAAGGGCGCGACACTCGCCATGACATACGAGGCAGGACTGCAAGCCCTCGAGCCCCGCAACTACTCCGGCCCGCAATGGCAGGACCTGACCGGCATCGCCTCCAATGTCGTCGAGCTGTCCCATCCGGATCAATATTCGAAGCCTATTGCCGAGCACATCGCGCAATCGGGCGCATACGACATCCTTGATATCGAGCCGGCCTGGATTCCCTCCCTCGCGGATGGTGGCGTTATTGCGCCGATCGACGATTACGTCGCCAAATACATGAATCCGGCGGACCTGGAAGACTATCATCCGCTGTACAAATTCCTCCCCACCTACAAGGGCAAGCGCTGGGGCTTCTTCGACGATGGCGATGTGCTGTCGCTCTACTACCGCAAGGACATACTGGAAGACCCGAAACTCGCGGCCGCCTACAAGGCGAAGTACAACACGAACCTGGGTGTGCCGCGCACCTGGGACGAATATGCACGGGTCGCCCAGTTCGTCAGCGATCAGATGGCGCCGAAAATGTATGGCGCCGCGCATTTCCGCAAGGCCGGCAGCCCAGGCAACCAGTACGGTTTCCTGCAGGAATTCCGTGCAAACGGAGGGCGCTTCTTCGATCCGCAGACGATGAAGGCGCAACTCGTCTCCGAAGCGGGCCAGCGCACGCTCGAACAGATGATTGCGCAGAACAAGGCGTCCATCCCCGGCAACAACGACTTCGACGCCGTGGCCGCCTGGGTGGCCTGGCTGCAGGGAAAGGTCGCCATGCTTTATTCCTGGCCGCCCACGGGGCGCATGAGCGAAAACTATTCCCAGCGCGCCAAGGCCATCAATTTCGTCCCGTCCTCCTCGATCGCCGGCAAGGTGGGTTATGCGATCATGCCGGGCGGCACGGGGGAAATGGCTTCCGGTTACGTCAAATCGCTCGCATCCGACTCGCAGAACAAGGATGCCGCCTACCTGTTCATGCAGTGGACAACGTCGCCGCCCACTTCGCTGGTCCGGGTGATGCTGCCATACACCCTGCGCGACCCGTACCGGATGTCGCAATATACCTCGCCGCTATACCGTTCACTTTGGCCGGCGGCGAACGAGTATCTCATAACGCTGTCCGATGCTGCGAATGTTGCCGTCGTGGACATGATCATGCCGGGCTGGCAGGACTACGCCCTGACGCTCGACCGCATGTGCACCGCCGTTTGGGCAGGCGAGGACCCCAAGCAGGCATTGACCAAGGCCGCGGCGGAGTGGGACGCCATCACGCACAAAATCGGCGTGGACACGCAGCGCGCGGCATACGAGCAATTCATGAAACTGCCAGGCTCATACCCCGACCACACGATCGAAAAACTCGGCCTCGCCGTGCACATCACGTGAGCCGAGGCCGGACAAACGCGCGGTTGGCTTAAGCCCGCCAATAATGGCATCTGTCGCTGAAGCCAGAACCCTGACACGCCCCGGCGAACCACTCCGTCGGGGCGCACTGTCCGCCTGGGCAGACCGGCGCATCGACTGGCTGCTGGTTGCGCCCGCGGTTCTGCTGATCCTCGCACTCTCGATCTATCCGCTGATCTATTCGGTCTGGGTCGCGTTCGTAAATTATGATTTCCTGATTCCCGGCCACGCTTTCGTCGGACTGCGCAATTTCGCCGAGGTGCTCGCCGATCCGGTGGCGATCTCCTCGGTCGTGACGACAATCTGGCTTGCGGCCGCCGATGTGACGCTGGAGTTCCTTCTCGGCCTCGTCCTCGCGCTCGCCATGGAGAAGACGTTCCGCGGCCGCGGCGCCATCATGTCCATCCTGATCGTGCCGCTGTTTATCAGCCCGGTTATCGTGGGCCAGTTCTGGGCGCTTCTGCTGCAACGTCCCTTCGGCCCCACCGACTACCTGCTAAGCCAGTTCCTCGGACACGATGTCCCGATCAACTGGCTCAGCGAACGACCCTGGAACTTCATCGCCATCATCCTCGCCGATGTCTGGCAATGGACTCCCTTCATGTTCGTCATCCTGCTCGCCGGCATCACCGCCCTGCCACGCGAGCCTTACGAGGCTGCGCAGATCGACGGCGTAAATGCCTGGCAGGCCTTCCGCTACATCACGCTCCCGCAGCTCGGGCCCATGATCATGCTGGCGCTGACGTTCCGGGTGCTGGATGCGGTCAAGCTGTTCGACACGATCTTCATGATGACCGGCGGCGGCCCCGGAACCAGCACCTATACCGCATCCTTCTACCTCTATCAGATCGGCTTCGCCCAGTTCCACCTCTCGGAAGCCACCGCCGGTAGCTGGATGTTCCTTATCCTCATCGGGATCGTCATCACCGTGATGGTTCGGCGGCTGCTGCGCGTGGAGACCGCCTGATGCGCATTTCCAGCATTCTGCGAATTCTGCTGCTGATCGTGTTCCTGGCTTTCGTTCTGGCGCCGCTCTACTGGGTGGTGGTGACCTCGATCAAGCCGAGCGATCAGTATCTGTCGATCCCGCCCGTCTGGTTCCCCGCGCACCCAACTCTTGTCCACTACGCCGCCGCCCTGTTCGCCTATCGTGGCCTGGAAGGCATGCTCAACAGCCTGGTAGTCGCATCGGCAACCACGGTGCTGTCCGCCCTTCTCGGCACCTGCATGGGCTATAGTTTCGTCCGCTTCAATACAGGCGGCAAACACCTGGCGCTTTGGGTCTTGTCACAACGCTTCCTGCCGCCGATCGCCATCGTCCTGCCGATCTTTCTGCTTTACCGCAGCTACGGACTCTACGACACCCGCATAGGCCTCGTGCTGATCTACACCGTCGCCACGCTGCCGCTCTCGGTCTGGATGATGTACGCCTATTTCCGCCAGGTGCCGCGCTCGCTCGAAGAAGCCGCGCTGGTGGATGGCTGCGGCTGGTGGCTCGCCTTCTGGAAGATCGCGGTGCCACTCGCCGTGCCGGGCATCGTCGCCGCGGCGGTGTTCGCCTTTATCGCCGTCTGGACGGAGTTCTTCTTCGCCCTGGTCCTTACAAGTCGCCACGCCTTCACCCTGCCGACCGTGTTCCGTTCCTTCGTCAGCTTCCAGGGTGCGCAATACGGCGAATCGAGCGCGCTCGCCGTTACGTCACTCATTCCATCGATCGCGCTCGGCATATTGGTGCAGCGCCACCTGGTGCGCGGGCTCACGCTGGGGGCAGTGCAGGGATGAGCACAACCGAAACAAACCCCGATCTGTCGCTGCGCCTGTATGGCCAGCCTCGGTCGCCCGCTCAACAACGGAATATAACCACCGGATGCCTGACCTTCACCATCGAAGGCATGGCGCTCCGCTGGATTCGCCTGGGCGATACCGAGCTGCTGCGTGCCCTGGCCTTTGTCGTCCGTGATGCCGACTGGGGCACCTATTTTCCGGACGTGCAAGTGCAGGATGCGGGGGAAGCCACTGGCGTACGGAACTCTTTCCCTTTCTGCCGAAATAGCCGCACACGGCACCCGCCTCGCGTGCCGCATCGGCATCAGCGCCTCTGACGCTGGTCTCACTGTTACCGCCGAGGCGACCGCCACAGGCGACTTCGTCACCAACCGCACCGGCTTCGTGGTCCTCCACCCAGCCGCCTGCGCCGGCCAGCCGGCGCGCGTCGCCCATACCGACGGCACCGTCACGGCCGGCGGGTTCCCGCAGCTAGTCAGCCCGCACCAGCCGTTCTTTTCGATGGCATCGATCGAGCACAGCGCGGCTCCTGGCGTGACGGTGCAGACCTCCTTCGAAGGCGAGGTCTTCGAGATGGAGGACCAGCGCAACTGGTCCGACGCTTCCTTCAAGACCTACAGCCGGCCGCTCACTCTCCCGTACCCGTACACCATTCGCGATAGCCAGACCGTGCGGCAGACCGTGCGCCTGCGCGTCGTCACGCAGCCTGCGTCACATCGGCCGGCCAGATCGGCCGAACACATGATCCGCGTTCTGGATCAACCCGCCGGACGGCTGCCGATGCTCGCAATCGGCGGGCGCCCACAGGACTACCGCGCCGGGGAGATCGCCCTGTCCAGGCTCGCCGCCCTGCGCCCGCCCATGCTTCTGGCGGAGCCGGACCTCCCCGGCGCTGACGCTGACGCCCTCAACTCGGTCCAATCCGCGCAGTCCGGCACCGGCGCACGCCTCGCGCTGATGCTCCGCCGCAACACAAATGAACTGCAACCGCTCGTGGCGGTTAAGCCCGATGCTATTGCCCTGGCAGGCGCAGACGACGCGCTGGTAACGGAAGCTCGTCGCCTCTTCCCGAATGCCGCTGTCGGAGCCGGCACCGACGCGTTCTTCGCCGAGTTCAACCGAAACCCTCCCGTCTCCGCGGATTTCGCGTTCTGGACGGTCAATCCCACCGTCCACGCCCAGGATGACGCCTCGATCATGGAGACCCTCGCCGTGCTGAGGGATCAGGCGGCAACCGCCCGCGCCCATTATCGGCAGGCGAAACTATGGTGCGGGCCGGTCACCCTGCGGATGCGCTTCAATCCAAACGCGACCGGCCCTGCCCTGCCCCCGCCTGACGGGACGCCGCCGCCCGACATGGATGCCCGGCAGCGCGGCCTTTTTGCAGCCTCCTTCACGCTCGGCCAGATAGCGGCCTGGGCAGCCGCTGAGATCGATACACTGGTGCTTTACGCCCCGTTCGGGCCACGCGGCCTCATCCACACGCGCGCTTCGTTTCCCACCGCATGGTACGACGACCAGCCGGAGGGCACCGTTTACCCCGTTTACCAAGTGCTGGCAGCTCTCGCACCGCTGTCGCACACCCCATATCGCAGCGTCGAAAACACGGCGCCGGATAAGATCGCCGCGCTTGCCACTGCCGACGCTTTATGGCTTGCAAACCTCGGCCCCGCGCCCCTTACCGTCGCCACGCCGGGCGAGCATGCCCGGCTGCTCGACCAGGACAGTTTCATTGAAGCAACCCGTGAGCCCGACGGTTTCTGGCATCGCGGTCTGCGCCCTCTGGAAGGCGGTCAGGTGCAGCTTGGCGCCTTTGCGGTTGCGCGTGTGATTATTTGAGGGCGAACGATTCTTCCTCGGAGGAAACGGCTGGACCCGGCGAACGCCCGCGAGTAAGCTTCAGTTCGAACAGTCGGCAACGACAATACTGCCTATCGTCCAGGCCAGGACGCTCTCCAGCGCTGGAAGAACCCTCATGCAGTACTTGACGCGCCGTTCCGCATTGCATCTGATCACCGCAAGTGCCGTTGCCTCAGGCACTGCTCCGCGTCCAGGTCTCGCCGCCGAAAAAGCGGTTACCATCGGAATTGATTTATCCCTGACTGGGGCCGACGCGGAAACCGCGGTCCGCATCCGCGACGGGTTCATTATGGCCATAGATGAATGCAACGCCCAGGGCGGCGCCGCGGGATACCATCTGAACATTCTCCTGCTGGACGATGGCACCGCCACCGCGCGTCAGTACGATCCGGCACAAGGCGCAACCAACGCCCGCAAAATGGTCAGCGATCCAACAGTCGTGGCCGCTCTCGGTCCCCAGAGCAGTACACCCGGCAAGGCAATGTCGCCGATCTTCAGCCAGGGCGGGCTTGCTACCATCACGCCCACCTCTACCAACCCCGATATCACCGATCCGAAATTCGCCTCGATCTACCGGCCCGCCGGCAAACCCATCTATTTTCGCACCGTCACGACCGACGCTTACCAGGGCCCGAATCTCGCCAATTATTTCGCGGATACGCTGAAAGTGAAAACCCTGTACGGCCTCGACGACAGTGGCGCCTACGGCATCGGCATCGCAACCGCGTTTGAGGTGCAGGCCGCCAAGAAGGGCATCAAGGTCCTCGGCCACGACCGCCTCGACCCGCGCGCCGCAGACTACACTCCCGCACTTACCAAGATTAAAGCCCTTAACGTTGACGCCATTTATTATGGCGGCGATGCCCAGGCCGGCGTGAAACTCGCCAAACAGTCCTACGATATCATCCCGAACGCTATCAAAGGCGGCGGTGACGGCATGTACGGTCCCTCGGTCTTGCAGGGCGCCGGGTTCCCTGCTGCAAATGGCTGGTACGCGACCGTCGCCAGTCCGCACATGATGAGCGCGTCCGAGTTAGAGCCCTGGGTCAAGCGCTTCGTCGCGAAGACCGGCCGGCAGCCATCGGATTATTCCATCACAGCCTACGACGCGGCCATGGTGGTGATCGACGCGATCCAGCGCCTCGACGCCGCCGGTCTGCCGGTAAGGCGTGCCAATGTTCGCGACGCGATTGCCGCTGCCCACGTGAAAACGCTGCAGGGAGAAATCAGTTTCGATGCAAATGGCGACATCGCTCAGCGGGTCGTCAGCGTGTTTCAGGTGCAATATGACTCAAAATACCCCACCGACGACATCGTGCACCAGTATCGTTATGTCGGAGCCGCCCCCTTTGACACCACCTGACCCCTAATTCCGTCCCGCCAACGCCCTTACCTGCTCCTGCACCGCGCGCAATTCGTTGGGAACGATCGCAAACCGCTCCTCGCGCTGGCGCAGGTCCGCCATCCGCGCGGGCAGGGTCGGCCGGATCCCCGTGGCACGCTCCACCGCTTCTGGAAACTTCGCCGGATGCGCTGTTGCCATCGCGATAACAGGCGCACCGCCCTCCGCCACCTCGCGCGCAGCAGCCAGCCCGATCGCCGTATGCGGGTCCGCAACATAGCCGCACGCGCCAAACCAATACGCAATCTCCGCCTCGGTCCCGGCGTCATCCAGCCGGAACCCGCGGAACACCTCCCGCGCACGGTCCCATGCCGCCGAGGGCACCTCCATCCGCCCCAACTCCCGGAACCGCCGCATCGCCGACGCAGTCGCTTTGGGATCGCGGTCTAGCAGCTCGAACAGCAGCCGCTCGAAATTCGAGCTGATCTGAATGTCCATGCTCGGCGACAATGTCGGTTCCACCGCCCGGATCGACATATCGTTCGCCTCGAAAAACCGCGCGAGAATGTCGTTGCGGTTCGCAGCCACGATCAGCCGCCGCACCGGCAATCCCATCCGCCGCGCTACCCAGCCCGCCAGCACATTGCCGAAATTGCCGCTCGGTACGCTGAATGCCACCTCCCGGTCCGGCGCGCCCAGCGCCAGTGCCCCCGCCACGTAGTACGGCACCTGCGCCGCCACCCGCGCCCAGTTGATCGAGTTCACCGCCGACAGCCGCAGCGCTCGCCGGAACGGCGTATCGGCAAACATCGCCTTCAGCAGGTCCTGGCAATCATCAAACGTGCCCTCGACCGCGATATTCGCGACATTGGGCGCCAGCACCGTCGTCATCTGCCGCCGCTGCACTTCGCTCGTCCGGCCTAACGGATGCAGGATCGCGATTCGCACCCGCTCCCGTCCGGCAAACGCCTCGATCGCCGCCGAGCCGGTATCCCCCGAGGTCGCCCCCACGATGGTGATGCGTTCATCCCGCGCGGCCAGCACATGCTCGAACAGCCGCCCCAGCACCTGCATCGCCATATCCTTGAACGCGAGGGTCGGGCCGTGAAACAGCTCCTGCACGAACAAGCCGGTATCGAGTTGCACCAACGGAACCACCGCCTTGCGCCCGAACCCGGCATAGGCATCCCGGCATATCGCCTCCAGCACCGGCTCGAGCACGGCACCGCCCACGAACGGTGCCATGACCCGCGCCGCCAGGGCGGGGTAAGGCAGAGACCGCAGCACCCGCCATTCCTCGGCGCCCCACTCGGGCCAGGCTTCCGGCACGTAAAGCCCGCCATCCTCCGCCAGCCCCGTCAGCAGGGCTCCTGCAAAATCCACAACCGGCGCCGCGCCACGCGTCGAAACATACCGCATGCGGGCTTCCATGCCCCGTGAGCCAATGGCCGCGCAACTTAGTACCCCTGCACAGAGGTTTTGACTGGTTGCTCGTGAGCTGACCGTAGCTCTGGGAGAGCTTCGCTGCCAACCAGCAGGCGGAGGCTGCGAGGCATGCCAGACTGGCGGCTGATCAGCCCGGCCTTTTGTAATCCGACCACTATCTGGTGCACTGCCGGCTGGCTGACCCGGAAGACCCGCTGCATATCGGCCTCCGCCGGCGGACGGCCGATCACCAGCGTGTAGGCGTGGATGAAGGCGAGGTACTGCCCCTGCCTCGGCGTGAAGCGGGATCGCGAATCATTCGGCATCGGATTCGTCTGCACCCTCGGCATCGGGAGGACAGCAATCGTGGCCTCGTTTTCAATGTCGCCGCTGGCGTCGTTTTGAGTGTCGGTTGACAGTGCCATCTGGCATTCCCCACGCAGCATCGGGCCAAACTACACAGCACCAACACCCTCAAACGGGTCAGCTGATTGGCGCGGTGCTCCTGGAAGCCATGACAAATGGGCGCTGCAGCATCGCTATAAGCGGGTGGAGGCCATGGGTAATGTGCCGGCGCAGGTGATCGACGGCGAATCCATCCGCTCTCCCGCCTGTCACTCTCACACCCAAAGCCGCCTGAGCCCATAGACGCCGTGCTTTGGCGCAACGCGCGACCGACCGCACTCCCATCGCCAAGGGGCTCACCGTGCGCGAGGCGGCAGTCCTGCTCAAGGCCGGAAACACCGCGCTCCGCGTCACTCTTCGTAACTGATCAGCCCTGTTCACGGAAAGTTCGCGCTCAGCGTGGTTGAGATAACAACCGACGCTCTGCCCTCTTCCTTCACGAAGCTGCCACGCATCTGCCACCATCCTCGAGTTCTTCCTACGTCATGGTGCAATGCAAGGAGGCTCGATCGATGACGGAGACCGAGTACGCCAGGAAGCTTGACGAACTCGATCGCCTTCTGAACGACCCGGAAGTTCCCATGGAGCCGGCGCGGGTCTGGTCTTTGCTGGCTGAGATTACGCAGCGCGACCTGTCCGCCAGGCGGCGTATCTTCGAGGGCGGGGATTAAGCAACCTACCTTCACGGGATCGGCGACGGGCGCGGCTGAAGCCGTGTCAGACCAAGCCGGCGCAGCCACTTGCCCATCGTGCGCTCGTGCACTTTGACCTGATGGCGGCGACCTGATGGCGGCGATCAGGGCCGTCGACAACAAGGGTTTTAAGCTCCTGCATCTGCTGCTCCTTGCTGAGCAGCGGCGCACGGCCGGGGCTCTTGCGCGAGGTCAGCCCGGCGATCCCCTCGCCGTTGTAGGGATGCACCCAATCGCACAGCGTCTGGCGGTCCATCCCGTGCTTCCGCGCCGCCTCGCCGCGCGGGCAGCCCTCCAGCACCGCCGCAATCGCCAGCATGCGACGGACCACATCAGCCTTGTCGCATTGGCCGGCAAGCTTCCTCAGATCCGTCGCCGTGGTCCTGGCGTGTGATCGCAATCGGCTGTCCCACGATCCCGCTCCCGCGAATTGGCTCCCCTCGCATCGAATCGGATTTGCGGGCTCAGGGGAATCCCCCCGGAGAGTTGGTCTCATCGGCGCTTGGCATTATTCGAGATTTAGGCTTGGATATGCGCGGCCACGGATGGCGATCAAGGAGCGCGACGCTCGGGCTGCGGCCCCCGCCTGGTGCGTGGAGCTAGCGACTTTTCCGCAGATTTCCACGCTTTGACGTTCTGCGCTTTCCACCGCAGTGCCGGAGAAGCTTCTATCGCGGCGCGCACGGGTTGCGGAGCGTCCAGCGAGGACACATCGATCTCGCCCCGCTCTAGCACGGCATCCAGAAAGGCCCTCTCTCCTGCTGTCAGCGGAAACACCGGGGCGAGTTTCTTTCGGCATTCGGCCGTGACGCTCTCGATCCAGGCTGCCGGGCCGCCGAAAGCATCGAAATACCGATCATGCAGGCACATGGTGAGCTTGCCGGTGATGTCGCCGACTCGCACCCGATCGCATCGGGCGAGGCTGTGCGCCAATCGAAGCTCTTGGCACTCGCACCGATCATCAAGGTGGCCACCTTGATCTTCGTCAAATCCAGATCGGACATGGCGATGATCCGATGCGCATCGAACAGATCGCGCGCGGCGCGTCACCAGCGCGACCACCTTGCCGACGACGATCTCATGGATGTCGAGTACCGGCACATTCGTGGCTCGATACGATTCGACGGCCGCAGACGACATGCGATCCACGCCCTAAAGGGGACCGCGGAAGAGATAGTTGATGTCGATCTCGATGGTGCCCGCCCCGCCGAGCGCCGAGGCGTAGCGGTAGATCCCTTTGCCTCCGGCATGCTCCGACGGCCCGCGTCGAGCGGCATAGCCTTTCGATTCCATCAGTCGCTCGATCCGGTCCTCTAGATCCGGCCGGTCTGCATCCATTCGCTCCTTCTCGATCGCGCCGACATGGTTGACGTCGATATCGACCGAGAGGCGGTCCGGATCGGGATAGAAAACGTCGAGCGCCGTGCCGCCCTTCAAGGCGATGCGCGGCCGGATCAGCGCGTCGGCGCCGAAGGTGTCGAGAATGTCGATCAGCCGGATCACGCGCTCCGGCGTCGCAGGCTGAAGCTGCCGCTCGGCCGCAAGGTCCTGAGGGGTTTCTCGCGAAGCGACCATCAGATGCCTTCAAACGCGGCGTCGACGGCCTGCCGCGGGGAGAAGCGCACGCCACGGCTCGACGAGAACGGCATGACCAGATTCGGCGCCCAGCGCGTAGTGCTTCGATCGTGGGAGCCGGGCCCGCAAGCGCGCCAGAACGTCGTCAGTAACACTGAGCGCCGCGCGCCGCTTTTCGAGCCACCAGCCGGAAACAGAAGCGATAGAGCGGTTGTCCAGCAGCTCGACATAGTCGGCGATCTTCGCCGGATCGACATAGCGCACCAGGTCCAACGACTTCAGGACTTCCTCAACGCCGCCCGCGAGGTCCGGGCGGTGCAGGACATCGACGACCGTCCGTTCGACCGTGGTCAGACTTCGCTCGCTCGTTGAAGAATTCGATCGCGCGCTGCAAAAGATTGATTGTGACAACGCGCTGGGGCTCTTACCGCACCTGAGCTGATCTCTTCCCGACACGGGTTCGGGGTTTATTAGCTCAGTACTGACCTGGATCTTTTTTGGCATCTGATCGCGGCGCTCATTAAGATCCTATTGTGAGCCATGAGGCGATAAATCACCTCTCAGGGCGTGAGCTCGACAGGAAGGGACGCCGATGCCGCTTCTCCGTCGCCTTGGATTTATCCAACTGGTTTGCCTGTTCGGCGTGATCGCCTTTGCGTTGCCGGCCAAGTCGCAGGAGGCGGCACAGGAGCTCGCGCTTCCCGGCCTTCAGAGCGATGCGCAGCATTTCCAGAATACGTTGCGCCACGACTACCCGGCCGGGCTGTCGGCGGCTTCGCTGCGGAAAGCAGAGGCGACCGCCAGGGAGGCCCTGGCGGCGAACGACTACGCCGAGGCGCTGCCGGCTTTGCAGATGATCGTCGGCGGCCTGCCCCAGGGAACCACACCGAACTGGCGGACCTGGCTGGCACTGGCACAAGCGGAGCTGCACGCCACCCCCCAGGAGTTGAACCGAGCCCTACAGGCTGGCTGGATGGCGTTCACCAGCGTCGATCGGAGCAACGGCAGCACGGCGGCCGACCAGGTCTTGGCGCTACGCCTTATGCGCGAGGCGCTCGCGGGGCTGAATAAGCCGTCATCAGAGGTGAAGGTGCTGCAGGCCATCGCCCGCCGCCTGCCGCATGATCCTGCCGCCCAGCAGGAGCTGGTACAGCGCCAGCAGGAACTCGGGCTGCTGTTCGACGGCCTGTCCACCGACGCCGAGGCATTCCCGACGCGCGCCTGCCTGCGCTTCGAGGGTGACCCATCCAGCGCGCCGGACTTTCATCCGGGCGATTGGCTGTCGTTAAGCCCGGCGGTGAAGGATGCCGCCGTTACGCTGGAATTGCGCCGGATCTGCATCAGCGGCCTGCCCGCCGGCGCCACCACGACCGCAACGCTGCGCCACGGCATGCCGGGCGACAACGGGCTGTCGCTGAAGCAGGACATGGCGATCCCCATCGCCATGCCGAATCGCAAGCCGCGGTTAGTGTTGGACGGTGCACGCTACCTGCAGCCGCGCGATTTCCGTGCCACCGTGGCGCTGGATAGCGTGAACCTCTCGGCCGTGAAGCTCACCCTGGTCAAAATCGACGAGCGCAATCTGCTGCATGTCATGCAGACCTATCCGCCGTCGCAGAGCCCGATCGGCAGCGACGGCGCGACCGAGCTGAAGCAGAATCAGGGCCGGGTGGTCTGGACCGGGCTCGCGGATGTCCCGGGCTTTGCGCGCAACGTGCTGAACCATACTGTGCTGCCGTTGCCCGCGGCGCTGTCGGCACCCGGACTCTACGCCCTGATCGCGGAGCCGGGCGACGGCACGCCGTTCAATCAGGATGAGGCGCCAGCGGCCGTCCAGCTCATTCTCCGCACCGACCTGGCGCCAACCGTCTGGCACGGGGCAGACGGCGACACGGTGCAGCTGCGCAGCTACGCGTCCGGCTTGCCCGTCGCTGGCGCTACCATCGATCTGTTGGCCACCGACAACGAGATACTCGCCAGCGCTACGACCGATGCAGATGGCGTTGTGAAATTCGCCCAGCCGCTGCTGGCAGGGCAGAACGGCCTCGCACCCGCGGCTCTGCACATCCGTGGGGCGGACGGGCAGGACTTCACCCGGCTTAGCCTGACCGCGCCGGATTTCGACCTGTCCGATCGCGGTGCATCGGGTACGCCGCAGCCGGGTCCGATTGATCCGTTCATCTGGACCGATCGCGGCATCTATCGTCCCGGCGAGACCGTGCAGGTCATGGCGCTCCTGCGCGACGAGAGCGGCGCGCCAGTGGATTTGCCGCTGCATCTGATCGTGACCCGACCGGATGGCCGCGTGTTTCAGGACACGGTGCCGCCGCGCGCGGATGGTGCCTCGATCCATCAGGCGGTGACGCTGTCCGCAGGTGCGCAGTTCGGCACGTGGGACATCGTGTTGAAGGCTGATCCGAAGGGGCGCGCCATTGCTGACCAGACTTTCCAGGTCGATGCTTTCGTTCCGCCGCGCCTGGCGGTGGAGTTCGCGCCCGCCGCGCCGCACATCCTGGAGCCAGGGCGCATCACCGATCTGCCCGTGGATGTTCGTTTTCTCTACGGCGCGCCGGGCAACGATCTGTCGGGCTCGGCAAGCATCACAATCACGCCCGATCCCAAGCCCTTTCCGGATTTTACCGCGTACCGTTTCGGCCTGAGCGATGACGCGTTCACCGCCAATCGGTCGGAGGTCGATCTCGTCGCGACGGATGCGCACGGGCGGACGAATGTGCCGGTGAATTTGTCGAAGCTGCCGGATACCTCAGTCGCCTTGCAGGCGGCGGTGTCGGTGGATGTGAACGATCCGGCCGGGCGTGGCGTGAGCACCAGTATCACGCTGCCGATCCGCCCGGCCGCGCCGATGATCGGCATCGCCGAGGATTTCTCAGGCGATGCGGTCAACGCCGACACCAGGGCCGGATTCCGCATCGTCGCGGTTGCGCCGGACGGCAAGCGTGTGGCGATGCCGGTGCAGATCCGGCTGGTGCGCCAGACGCCGGACTGGCGGCTTTCCGTCAGCAACGGGCAGGCGCGGTACGAAACGGTGTGGCGCGATGAGCCGGTGGACAGCCAGAGCGTGACATTGCCCGCCGACGGAGCGCCGTTCGCCTACGGGCGAGCCCTGCCGTTCGGCCGCCATCGGCTGCAGGTGCTGCAGGCCCAGGGCGGCATGGCGGCCACCTCGGTCGTGTTCTACTCGGGCTGGGCGGTCAGCGATAATCCGGACGTGCCGGCACGAGTTTCGGTGCGCGCCGGTGAGCAACACTACAAGTCGGGCGACACGGCAGTGATCCATGTCGAGGCGCCCTATGCCGGGCCGGCCACGGTCCTGGTGATGACCGACCGGGTGAAGCGGCTGATCGACGTCACACCGTCCGCAGGCAGCTTCGACGTATCGATCCCAGTAACAGCCGATTGGGGCCCGGGGGCCTATGTCGGGGTGCATGTGTTCCGCCCTGGCGGCACCGGACCGGACGCGAAGCAGGCGCCGGCGCGGGCTATTGGTCTGACCTGGGTGGCGCTCGACCCCACGGCGCGCACTTTGCCGCTCGGTATCGATACGCAACCGACCTATCGGCCGCGCACTGCGGCGACCTTCGCGGTGAAGACGACCCCGGGCGCTTGGGTGACGCTGGCCGCGGTGGATGAGGGCATTCTGGCGCTCACGGATTTCAAGACGCCAGATCCGCTGGGCCATTCCTTCGGCAAGCGCAGGCTGGGCGTGGGCATCCATGATGACTGGGCGCGTCTGCTGGCTCCGGCCGGCGCGGCGAACACCATCCTGCGGCAGGGCGCGGGCGGCGATATCGACACGCAGTCCAATCCGATTCCGCAGCAGATCGTGTCGTTGTTCGCCGGTCCCGTGGAGGCGGGACCGGACGGCGTGGCGCAATTCCCAATCGCGTTGCCGGATTTCGACGGCACGCTACGGCTGATGGCGGTGGGCTGGGACGGCACGAAGACCGGCAGCCTCGGCAAGGACATCGTGATGCGCGATCCGGCGATCGTGGAGCCGCTGCTGCCGCGCTTCCTGGCACCCGGCGACCAGGCACGCATCGCGGTGATGCTGCAGAACTTGGAGCTGCCGGCCGGCAGCTTCTCGGTGCATGCCACCGTCTCGGGCGCCCTGACGGTCGTGGGCGGCGATCCGCCGGCGCTGAACCTTGCGTCACAGCAGCGGGTGCTGGTGCCGTTGACGCTGACCGCCGGGGATGCCGGCCTCGGCAGGCTGACGGTGCAGGCGGACGGGCCGAATGGGTTCCATGTGGTGCATACGGCGACACTAAGTGTCCACTCAGCGCGGGCCGCGGTGGCACAGGTGACGCCGCTGACGCTCGCCCCAGAGGCGAGCCAGACGCTGGAGCCCGATGCCGCCGCCTTTATCCCCGGCACCTGGCATGCCAGCGCATCCTTCGGCCTCGGCGTGCGGTACGACGCCGCCGCGTTGGTGCGGGCGCTGGAAGCGTATCCGCTCGATTGCCTGGAACAGATTGCGAGCCGCGGCCTGCCGCTGGCGACGCTGACGGGACCGGTAGCGGGCCCGGATCGCGCGGCGTGGCTGGAGCAGGTGGTCGCGGCGCTTGGGGACCGGCAGCGCTATGATGGCGCGTTCGGCTTGTGGTCCTCGAACGGTGATGCACAACCCTGGCTGACGGCGTATGTAACCGACGTGCTGCTGCGCGCCCGCAAGGCCGGTGCGCCGGTACCGGGGCCGATGCTGGACCAGGCGTTGGGGTGGCTGGAAAACGAGGTGGCGACGCCGCCCTCCGGCCCGAAGGAGTACGCCGCGCAAGCCTACGCACTGTATGTGCTGGCGATGGCGGGCAAGGCGCCAGCGGGCGCCATTCGTGTCGCGGCTGATGGCCTGGACTCCGAGCCGACGCCGCTTGCCAGGGCGCAGATCGCGGCCTCCCTGGTACGTCTCGGGCAGAACGACCAGGCGCGGGCGATCTTCGCCCAGGGTACTGGCCGATCCCGCTCGGCGGTCCTGGTACGCGGATTACGGTTCGGCGCTGCGCGACCAACTCGCGACCGCGGTTCTGATCACCGAGAGTGGAGCGATGCCCCAAAGCGTGACCGCGATCCGGGCGGCGCTGCCGGGCTCCAACCTCAACCCCGATGCGCTGAACACACAAGAGCAGGGGTGGGCGGGGGCGGCCGCGGCGGCAATGGAGGTGGGCGCGGGACCGGTGACGGTTGTCGCGGACGGCAAAACCGTTGGCCCGACGCCGAGCATTACTCTGCCGCTGCCCGGCTCGGTCACGGTGCACAACCCGGGCAGCACAGCGATCCCGGGCAGCCTGGTGATTCAGGGTGTGCCGGTAACGCCGCCGCCAGCTGCGCGGTCCGGCATGACAATACGCCGCGGCTTCTACGGGATGGACGGCTCGACGGTGGACCCCGACAAGCTGCCGCAGAACAGCACCTTCGTGATGGTCCTCGAGGGTGCGGCGACGGACGGTCAGGCGCATGATGCCGTTGTGCTGGCGGGGTTGCCCGCGGGGTGGGAGATCGCCGGCCGCTTCCCGGCCGGCAAGGTCTCCGGCATGCAGTGGCTCGGGGAACTCAGCGATACAGAAACGCAGGCAGCGGCGGATGACCGCTACGCGGCTGTCGTCAGCCTGTCTGCCCACCAGCCGTCGTTCCGGCTGGGGGTGATCCTGCGGGCGGTGACGCCAGGCAGTTTCGAGTATCCCGGCATTACGGTGGCCGACATGTATCGTCCGGCGGTTTTCGCCCGCCAGGGGGCGGTGCATATTGCGGTAACACCGGCGACGCCGTGACGTGCCGGCGGCGCCTGCTGGAGCTATGCACTGGCTGTGTGGCCGCTGCGGCAGCAGTTGTGGCGTTAGGGTGGATTTCTCCTGCACCGCTGCCGCCAACGCAATTCTGGGGCACACGCATCCTGGCACGTGACGGCTCGTTGCTGGCACTAGCCCCCGCGCCGGGCGGCGTCTGGCGCTTGCAGACGGCACCGAAAGAGGTCTCGCCGTTCCTGCGGGAGCTTCTGATTGCCGTCGAAGACCAGCACTTCACGAGTGAGCCCGGCGTCGATCCAGGCGCGGTGCTGCGCGCCGCCTGGCAGATGGCGCGGGCGGGGCACGTGGTCTCCGGTGGCTCTACCCTGACGATGCAGGTTGCCCGGCTGCTGGATCCGACGCCGCGGCGTCTGTTCGCGAAGATCGTGGAAACAGCACGCGCCATCGACCTGTGGCGCCGCCTGACCGAGGACCAGATCCTGAGTTTGTGGCTGTCGCTGGCGCCGTTCGGCGGAAACGTGGTCGGGGTCGAGGCGGCGTCCTATGCCTACTTCGGCAAACCGCCCGGCGCCCTGGATGCGGCGGAGGCGGCGCTGCTCATCGCTCTGCCGCGACGGCCGGAGGCGTTGCGCCCCGACCGTCATCCGGCGGCGGCGAAGCGGCTGCGCGACCGTATCCTGACGCTGGCCGCGGCGCGTGGGTTGCTGACCCCGGCCGAAGCCGCGGCGGCGATGGCTGAGCCGGTGCCGGACCGGCGGTTGCCTATGCCGCGCGGCCTGCCGCAACTGTTCGTCGCGGCGCGTCACCCGCCAAGCCTGGTCACCAGCATCGACCCAGCGCTCCAGTCGGCGGTGACGACCATTGCGAGGGCGACGCTTGGGGACCTGCCGCCGCGGGTGGCCCTGGCGGTGATGGTGGCGGATCTGCGCAGCCGCACGCTGTCGGCGCTGTGGCTGGGCGATTGGAATGATGCGGCGCGGTCCGGGCGTGTCGATCCGAGTCTCGCACTGCGCAGTCCCGGCTCGACGCTGAAGCCCTTTCTGTATGGCCTGGCCTTTGCCGATGGGCTGGTTCACCCCGACACGCTGCTGGCCGACGTGCCGGATCGCTTCGGTGCGTACGGGCCCGAGGATTTCAGCGGCCGCTTCGCCGGACGGGTGACGGCGGCGGAGGCGCTGCGGCGCTCGCTGAATTTGCCGGCGGTGGAACTACTTGCCCGCTACGGCGCATTACGCTTCAGCGCCGCACTGACCTCAGCCGGCACGCCGCTCCACCTGCCACGGGATGCCGCGCCGAGTCTGCCGATTATCCTGGGCGGTGCCGGGATGACAATGCGAGAGCTGATGGCGCTGTATGCCGGACTGGCAACGGATGGGCGGGTCGTGCCGTTGTCGCTGACCGAGCCCGCCGCAGAGGTAGACCGCCTGCTGTCTCCGTCTGCGGCGCAGGTGGTTGCGGATATCCTGACCCGCCCTTTTCCCAACGAGGCCGACGACCGCGGCGTGGCCTGGAAGACCGGCACGAGCTGGGGCGACCGCGATAACTGGGCGTTCGGCTTTGATCGGACGCGCCTGATCGGGGTGTGGGTGGGACGCCCGGACGGATCGGCAATGGACGCTGGCGCGGCCGCAGATCACGCCCTGCCGATACTGGCACGGTTGTTCGGGGCGCTGCCGGCGGCGCCACGCGTGGCACCGCACAGTGCACGGATGTGGTCGCTTGCAAGCGCCCCCACACCTGACCCGCTGCGCCTGCTGTTTCCCGTATCGGGCGCGGTCATCGAGGGGATGGGGCCATTCGATCTGAAAGCCATGGGCGGGCGCCGGCCGCTGCGGTTCCTCATTGACGGCGCGCCGATTCAGTCGGTCGAGGCGCTGCGCCAGACGCAATGGAGGCCGCCGAGCCCGGGATTCTATCGCGTTACGGTGCTGGACGCGGGGGGAGAAGCGGTGCACGCGACAATCCGCATAATCGCAGGTGATGATAGTGCGACGCTGCGGGTTCAATAGCCAAATAGGGGCACCAACGAAGGGACCGATCGCGTAGCGGACTACAAAATGAACGGTATCAGCATCTTCGTCCGCTTCATGTATGCGGGATATGTTTCCGGAAACAACTCGCCCATGAGCTTCTCTTCCTGCCGCGCGCTGTACACGAAGTAGCTTCCTGATAGAATGAACGGTATCACCCAGAGCATGCTCTCGCCGATCGCTGAGCCGAGGATGGCAAGGATGATGCCAGAGTAGATCGGATGGCGTACATATGCGTACGGGCCATTTGTCACGAGCGCAGGGTTCGCCTTCCGGGACATGGGCATGCCCCAGTTCCTGCCAAGACAGATCCTGGCCCAAACGGCGAAGCCCACACCCAGCATACAGAGCCCGGCTCCTGCAAAGCCGACGGCCAGGTTCATGTTGACCATGTGTGATCGCGCGTTGCGCAGCGGATGAATGGAGCCCCAAATACGCAATGCGAGCAAAACCAGGACGAGAATGCCAAGGCGCAACCCGATCTCTCGACGCCAAGCCCAACCGCCGCCGATATTCCGTTTCGCACTGATGGCCGAGATAGCCCAGTACGCGATGAGGACAAGCCAAGAGATGACTATGAGCAAGTTATATACGGCCATATGTCGAGTGATCCAAAGTGCTTCCAGGTGGGATTACACTGAAGATTTTTGAGGTCGCCAAGCAGGATTACCTCGCCGGCTGGCCTTATACGCTCTGACCAATAGTGTATCAGGTGCGCGGCCGTCGCCAAGCGTCTGACCGCCAGGTTCACGGACATCGGCTTCCAGAGTGGGAACCCGTTGCGATTCAGTTTACACACAGTCCGCAAGAATTTGCGCCAGGTTTCAAATCGCCCGAAATCAAAGGGCCATTTCGTGAAGAGGCCTGGTGCAAAAGCCCGTCCCGAGCCGGTTGCCGCTACTTAGCGGCGGGCATCCGAATGCCCGCTCCGGCCCGTCGGTTGTCCAAAGCAGATCGTCTGGTCTCGGCCAAAAACAGTCAGGCTGCTTCCAGCGCTTCTCGGTCGCCGCGCCGCGTTGTCGGGCGCCGAAAGCGGACTCGGGCGCGCATTCGATCTGCGCCCGTCATAGGTGGCCCTTGCTCATCGTGGTCTGTCCTCTGGGTTCCCGGAGGTTGGCGGCCGTAGCTTCGCCCTTCGCGTCCGAAAACTTCGCGGAATTTGCAATTACTTTGTGCCGGTTGATTAACCATCGGGCGGGTGCTCCATCCGATACCTGATCTCGGCCGGTCGCAAGACCGGCCAGTCAGCGCGCCCACCCCCGCCGCAGCCGGGAGGCGCGACGTTGCCCAACAGGATATTTCTGACCGGATTGAGCGCCGTGCGCATCACTGAACGCGAGCGCGCTAGGCCCTGGGATACGCTGCCGTTCAGGTGGTGCGCGTACTCCGCCTGCATGTCTGGATCCTCGTACCGCAGCACTGGAAACTCGATGCCGGTACGGTCCGCCTTCATCACCCGGGCGGGGGCCATCACCGGCGTGGCTGGGGAAGGGGCGCGGCCCGTCTTGGCGCGTATCAGCCGCGCGAGCTCGCGCGTCGGCGGGCGAATACCGTCCTGCACGACGCGCAAGGACACATCGCGAAGTTCGTCATCGCCGGCGTTCTGGAGGTGATGCCGCGGCGGAAGCATCCCGGGCACATCCTTTGCCAGGACGTGCTTCAACGATTTGAACGAGACCAGGCTCACCCGCTCCTGCCCTAGCGCCTGCAGCTTGATGAACCAATTCAACTCCGCCTGCTTGCTTTTGCTCCGTGCGACCGTGCTTTTTGCGAACCCGCCGAGCACCAGATGCGTCTGTGCATGATGGGCGGCTACCTCGGGCGGTTTGCGCTCGATCACGCGCGGGAAAAGCTGCCGCACCGTCTCGACCTGCGGGGTGCCGTTCACCAGCAGCGCCGGAAGCTCGCGCGCCCAGTCCGCCACCTTCAACGGCGTATGCACGACGATCGAGCGCGATACGCCGGGCTTCGTGGTGGTGGTCTCGATCGTTATCCGGCCCGGCCCGCAACCGTCCAACACCTCCTGCATGATGGTAACAGCTGTTACGAGCTTCCCGATCTGCCCATTGATAGCCTCATTCGCCGCAGCTTCGCGTCGGGCCTCGATAGACATTCCCGGCACCATTACCAATTCCACACGGCAGCGGCGGATCAGGCGGATGGCTTCGACGAAATCCTCTTGGCGCAGGCCTGCGGCGCGCATCGCTTCCGGAGTGAGATTGCCATCCTGCACGCAGGCCCGGCTCGCCGTCATTCCGCACGGGCCATTTCGCGATTGCGGCTGCGCCGAAGCTCTCCAAGGACAGGCGAAGAAGCCAGATCCCTTACTGGGTGAAGTCCTCCTCGATCACCAGCCGGCGGATATCCTTCGCAACCTTTTTGGGTAGGGCGTGGAACAGCCAGTTGCTGGACCCCACTACCACCTTCGCCTGGGCGGCCTTCTGCTTCATCGCCTGATACGGGCAGGTGGCGAAGTCGGGGCAGTGCGGCCCATCCCGCGTGCCGCAAACCGTCTTCGATATGTCCTGATCGGCCTTCAGCGCCTCGGGCCACGTCTTCGGGCCGGGAGCATAAATCCGTCGGTTTCGGATTGAACGGATCGCCCCGCCCGAGCAGCGACGCGGCATCGATACCGAGCCCGCGGTCTCGCTCGATCACCTGCGAGCCGAGGACCCGGTGCTCCGGAACCAGCACCATCTGCCGGCGCGGCTCCTCGCGGGCGAAGCGCGCTGCGTTTTCGGTTTTGCCAGTCCCGCCCTGGCCGGCCATCAGTATTCACGGCGGCTGCTCGCCGTCCTCCAGGGGCCGGTAGAACTGGAGCATGGTGCCGGCGTGATAGGCATAGGCCTCGGCGAGCGTTGCGGTTGGCAGCCGCCTGGGCGGTTCGCAGCTTTTGAACGACGCCTCGGCGGGGGAGGGCGCGAGGGCGGTCTGCATCCATACGCGCACCCACTCTGCGCCGCGCTCTCGCAGCAGATCGTTGACATCCTTCACCCCTTCTGGGGGGTAGATCACGTCAACGATGCACCTGCGGGAGCGGGGTGCCTCTGCCGCGGGCATCGGCCTGCGCATGCCCAGCGGCGCCGTTGTCGCCGACGATCACCAGCCGGGTTCCCGCTGGATAACGCGGCTTGCCCAGCGATCCCGCGCCCAGGCTCGCATTACCGCGCCAATCCGTGGTTGCGTTCAGAACCGCCGCGTCTTCCGGCCTTCGGTCAGCAGAACATCGAAAACGCCAATGTGCGTTGACACACAGGACGCCGTGCAGAAAGGTCTCTCGCGCCTCGGCGGCAGGGATGCTTGCCCGCATGAAGTCTTCGATGATCTCAAGTACCCAATAGACCATGTCTAGGCCGAAACCTTCGCCAGCCAATTCTTCGACATCGGCAATCAGGGCCCGGTAGGCTTTGACGTCCAAGCCAGCAGACAGCAGGGCGCTGAGCAAGATCTGGCTCGGTTCGTAGGTGCCGCTCCCGCGCGCGGACCCGAGAGCGAACAAGGTCAGCAAATTCGCGTAGATCGGCACCATAGCGGCCCGCGGGAAGTCCGGATCGCGTTAAAGCCAAGCAACGAGAAACGGTGGCGCGTGTGCAGTCCGCTCGCAGGCAAGATCGTCGCTCTGAGCCTTTTCAAGCGCTGATACAAATGCCTGGACTGCCGCTGGGTCTCCAGCCCCGAATTCGATTGGCCATTCATCTTTGCCGTGGCGCGCAATGTCGAGAGCAGCGGTGAACGACGGGTCGACCGCCCTTTCGAACCATGTGATCCAAGAGGTCGTGACTACGGCATCCGAGGATTCCTCGGTGACATGGAACGCCGACCTGAACGGCTCCGCTTCGCGCAGTTGTGCAAGATCTTCCGGACTCAGTTTCGCCAGGGCCTTGACCGCGGACGCGAGTGCATCGACGCTGTCGATTGCGTCGACCTGCACGAGTGCGTTGCGGGCATCGTCGATCGGTGTTTCCAGGGCCGCGAACTGACGCGCTGAATTGTCGAGGATTTCGACGTCTGAGATCCAAGCGAAGAACAGCCAGAGTTTAGGGCTCGGGTTGATTAATTCGGCGGCGAACAAGCTCTGGAAGAGGTCCCTGACAGCGCGCGATTGCGCGGGGCCGTGGAGATCGCGCGAAGCCGTCGGCATCAGACCTGCTCCCTCAGCGTGAGGCTGATCAGGATGCGGCTTTCGGCGCGTCAATACGCTCGACGACGGGGAAGAACTGCAGGACGCCAACATCAACAGGAGTCGCGACGGAACGAATGACTGCCTGGCGAAGAGCCGCGGATTCGTTGCGCTCGCAGCTAGCCGGCAGGCACCCAGGGCTTCAAAGGCAGCACCGAGTTTCGCGCGCCATTCGGGATCACTGAGTTCGATCGTCGCGATCGACCAACTCAGAAGTAAATGGCGCACTACCACCGGATCCGTGCTTCGCCCTTGGCGAAAGGGATTGTAAGATTGAAGTGCCCGCTCTCGCACCTTCTCGGCTCGCGACCACAGCAGGCTAGTGACTGCAGCGAGCACGGTCACATGCCCGATCGCTGCCGCAGGTAGTGTCGCCGACAGAAAGGTCCGAACAGACGCCGACAGGTTCGAAGTCCTTGCGGCAGCAAGGAGGTTCGCCTGGATCGCCACGGCCCGCCCCCGGGTCCGGCCGGTGGCCGGCCCGAGGACATGCTTCGCGGACCTCGCGATGACCGCCGCGCCCCTCGCCGCAATCAAGCAGGTTTCTTGTTAGGCCGCCCGGCGGACATTCAGGTCGGACCAGACAGCGCGAAGAGCGCATACCAGATGCTCGACATCCGCCTCACTATGCAACGGAGACGGCGTGATGCGCAGCCGCTCCGTGCCCCGGGCAACCGTAGGGTAATTTATCGGCTGTATATAAATGCCAAATTGTTCGAGCAGCCGGTCACTGATCTGCTTGCACAACAGCGCATCACCCACCATCACGGGGATGATGTGACTGGGATTGTCCAGATGCGGTATGCCGGTTTCATTCAGCCGCCGCCGTACCAGAGCAACGCGTTCCCGCTGCAGGTTGCGTTCCTCCGCGCTGACCTTCAGGTGCCGGATGCTGGCAAGCGCTCCGGCGGCAATCGCGGGCGGCAGAGCCGTGGTGAAAATGAACCCGGAGGCAAAGCTGCGAACGAAGTCGCATAGCCCCGCCGAGCCGGCGATGTAGCCGCCCACCACGCCGAAGGCCTTCGCCAGCGTCCCTTCGATTACCGTAAGGCGGTGCGCCAGCCCTGATTGCTCCGTAATCCCACCGCCGCGCGGGCCATAGAGACCCACGGCATGGACTTCGTCCAGGTAAGTGAGGGCGCCGTGAGCATCCGCCACATCGCAAAGAGCAGAAACCGGCGCGATGTCGCCGTCCATCGAATACACCGATTCAAAGGCGACGAGCTTGGGCCGTTGCGGATCAAGCGAAGCAAGCTTTCGTTCCAGATCACGCGCATCATTGTGCAAGAATGTGATTTTCTCCGCCCGGCTGTGGCGTATGCCCTCGATCATCGAGGCGTGGTTCAGTTCATCCGATAAAACCACGCAGCCGGGCAGCCGCGCGGCCAGAGTGCTCAGCGTAGCCCAGTTCGACATGTAGCCGGAGTTGAACAGAAGCGCCGCCTCCTTCGCATGCAGATCCGCCAGCTCCTGCTCCAGCAGCACATGATAATGGTTAGTCCCGGCGATGTTGCGCGTCCCGCCTGCGCCAGCGCCGCATCGGTCCAGAGCCTCATGCATCGCCTGCAAGACCAGGGGATGCTGACCCATGCCGAGATAATCATTGGAGCACCAGACGGTCACCTCGGTCCGGTCGCGTCCCTTGTGGTGGGCCGCCCGCGGGAAGCTGCCGGCCTTCCGCTCGAGGTCCGCGAAGGTCCGATAACGTCCTTCACGCCTGAGTTCGGATAGCTGCTGGCGAAAGAAGGCTTCGAAATCCATGGAATTCTCCTTGTCCGTCCTGGGCCATGCCTGATTTCCGCAAGACCGCCGGGACGGACCGGGCGCAAAGAGCGCAAATGCGCCCTTCAGGCAATCAAATGCCGGCGGCTCTCTAATCCGTGATCATGGCGCATTTGCCAGGTTTGCCGTTTCGGAAAGCCGGGGAGCGAGCCTGGTATCGGCTCCTTATCGGTTTTATAGGGATATCCATTTAGGCGGCCCAGCCTCACTTCACGACGCACGCTTCTCGGGATACTAGCCTTGGTCGTACTCCGCCTGGAACAGAATATGTGCCCTCTTCACAACCATGAGCAATGTCAAAACGAAGTGAGAGTAGATGGTAGCTGATAAACACGATGGCAATTTTCCAATCCACTTTGTGGCATAAGCGACAAGGAAAAACATAATAGCGATCGTAGAGAGGAGTATGAGATAAGATATGTTTGCGTTCAGCTCCCGTAATATCATGTGACGAGTTTCTACGGACAAAGCTTGGATTTTGGCCAGCTTCTCATCTGACGGCGCATTCCATTTCCTGTTGTATATACCGAATACGGCGACTTGAAGATTAAGAAGCAAGGCCACGAATATCCCAAATAAAGTCAATGACATATTATAGATGTCCTTTGAAACCTCAACGCTTGTTGCATAAACGACAGCTCCAATCGCGATTGGGAGAAAATAAAAGACGACCAAATCCCAAAGAGACCGCTTCCCGGACGCATCATTGCGCAGCGTTCGAAGGTGATCCCTTACGATTTCTGAAATATCGATTTTCACGGCGGGCGCTTCCCCAAAACTGTCTGAAATTCCATTAGTAAATTCGCCAACTCCTTGCTCATTGAGTCAAAGGTAGGATGGCCATCAGATCCCCGTTCTATCGAATCGGTTAGATCGATGACTCCCGCGTCTGAATTGTGACCAAAAATTCCCACGCGCCGCCGCCGACCACCAAAGTCAATCTCAGCAACGGCTTCCTCGAAAACAACGCCATCATGTTCCACAACTCCACTAGTTGCAGACTTCATAAAGTCTGTTAGCGCACTCAGCTTTCCCAGAAAACCCTTGCGATGAGCGGTCAGCGTAATCTCGAAATCAATGACACGGTCGGTATGGGACTTGAGATACTTGTCTGCGACGTCGGAGGGAGCATTTTTCTTAATCAAGCGCAAGCTTTTGACTGACGCAGAGCCATATATTCCGCCCGACCCGGTCGGAAGCAGCTTCTTAATGATCAATTTAAACTTGGGGTTTTGCTTGCTGAAAGCGTCACACATCCTAGATGTAACAAGTTCAATACATGACCTCCCTTGGAACGACTGGAAAGCAGCGAAGGCGTGGTTAAGCCCTTGGGGCTGCCAAAATTCATAGAAGAGCGGGATGATCTCCACGTCGTTTGTCTCCCGCCGATACTTATGTGCCTTTGTTTTCGAATCTACAAGGTCGCTTTCAAAGCCGAAGGTGCCGTATCTAATGTATCCTTTATCGGTTCCAGTTTCTTGCGTCGGCTTAGGGTCAAAATACCAAGTGCGTTGGCGTTCGGCATCTTTGTTGGCGCCGGCATTGGCTTGAGAATGCTCCTCGACGAATTTTGTCAAGAATGTCGGAACTGGCGTCGTGATGCCTTCAGAATCGAATGGGAGAGGTTTGCGGTCCCGCTCTTTGGAAAGCGTCAATAGATAAACCCGAAAACCAATTTTGCTCGACATGTCGGCGGGCCCGCCTCCTTCACTCGATCTACGACATATTCGTTTGGCCACGGAGGCCCGACTACCTTCCGCTCTCCGGCACGTCCCGGCTGAGCAATGATGATCCAATGAGCCGATTCCATGCAAGCCTCCAGTGCCAAACACGGCTGCATGACCCACGATTTTCCCATGTCGTGGTCTTCGCACCCCACGGGGTTTCGGTTCAGCGAACGGCGGCCCGGCTTGGGCGCAGCAACAGCAGAAGCAAAAGCGGCGGAATGACCGCGAACGCCATCATGGGAAAATCGTTGTTGTACGCGATGATTTCCGCCTGTCGCTGAATTGTCTGGTCCAGCAGGGCGGCCCCGGTCCTGGTTTGCGGCGACAGGAAGTGCGAGACGGCATTGCCGGCCTGCAACAGCCGGTCGAACGGCGTGATGCCGGCCACGATGTCCGCGTGCATCTCCTGGGCGCTGCGCGCCAGGGTGAAGGTCGTGACCGAAATGCCAATGGCCGACCCCATGTTGCGTGACAGCGCCTGCATCGCCGTCGCGTCCCCCCGAAGCCGGGCGGGCAGCGTGACGAACGCCAAAACCGTCATCGGATTGAAAATGAGCCCCGTCGCCACGCCCTGAATAATCAGCGTCACCATCATCTGCTGTTGCGACACGTCCGGGGTCCACCGGCTCATTTCATGCAACGCCAGGCCGAGGATGATAAGGCCGCCTCCCATGATCTTGCGCCGGTCCACGTGGTTCGACAGCCAGCTTGCGAAGAACATGGCTACCATCGTGCCCAGCCCGCGCGGTGCCAGCGAAATTCCCGCGTCGAACACCGGATAATCGGCCAGATTCTCCAGATACGGGGCCAGCAGCGCCGATGTCGCCAGCATCAGCATCGAGACACAGAACTGCATTCCCACCGAGGCGATGAAATTCCGGTCACGGAAGAGTTCGGGACTCAGGAAGGGCTTGCGCGCCGTGAGCATATGCACGACGAACAGATATAACCCCAGACCGGCAAGCGTCGCCTCCAGAATGATTTCGCTGGAGCTGAACCAGTCCAGCAACTGTCCGCGGTCCAGCATCATCTGCAGTGCGCCAACCCCGATGGCGAGCACGCTGAAGCCCCACCAGTCGAACCGCATCTCCGATTTCGGGTCGGTCCGGGGCATGAAGATGGCGAGACCGGTAATTGCCAGAATGCCGAACGGCAGGTTCACATAGAACACGTATCGCCAGTTATAGACCTCGGTCAGGTATCCCCCGAGCGTTGGGCCCATGATCGGACCGAACATCACACCCGAACTGAAGATGGCCATCGCGTGGGCGCGTCGGTGGAATGGATAGATGTCGAGCATGGTCGCCTGCGACAGCGGCACCAGCGCGGCCCCGCACATCCCCTGTAGAATGCGGAATCCGACCATCTGGGGCAGCGACTGCGCCGCGCCGCACAGCATCGAGGTGACCGTGAACCCCGCCAGGCAGATGAGGAACAGGCGTTTCCGACCGAACCGGATCGCCATCCAGCCAACCGGAGCGGTCATGATTGCCGCGGCGATGACGTAGGACGTCAGCACCCAGGTAATCTGGTCCTGGGTCGCCGAGAGGCTCCCCTGCATGTAGGGCAGCGCCACGTTGGCGATCGCGGAATCGAGCACCTGCATCAGCGTCGCCATCATGACGCACAGGGTGATGAGCCGGCGGTGTGGAACGCGGTGGTCCGATCCGGACATGGCGGCGCCGATTGTGACGGTTTGCTTTACGGTGCGCCAGACGCCAGATTGCCTGCGAAGGAGACCGCTTATGGCCATTACCGGGCGCCTGTCCGAGTTCGCGGCAAAGATTTCGCTGGCGCAACTGCCGCAGGAGGTTGTCGAGCGCGCGCGCTTCCTGCTGCTCGACCTTGTGGGGAACATCGTTCGCGCGCGCCATGACGCGGAAAGCACGGACTCCTTCCTTCGGATGGTTCGTGCGACAGGCATGGCGAGCGGCTCCTGCGGGGTGTTTGGCGACCCGGCGCGCTACGGTCCGGCCGGAGCTGCGTTCCTGAATGGCGCGCTGGCGCATTCGCTCGATTTCGACGACACGCATGCTGCGGCCAGCCTGCATCCGGGCGCGCCCGTGATCCCGGCCGCCTTGGCAGCCGGGCAGATGACGGGCGCATCCGGAGCCGACGTGCTGGCGGCGATTATTGTCGGCTATGAGATCACCTGCCGAATCGCGCTCGCGCTTCCCGCCCAGGACCACTATGATCGGGGGTTTCATCCCACTGCGACATGCGGCGCGTTCGGCGCGGCGGCCGCCGCAGCTCGCGTGTTCGGTCTCGACGCGCACGGCGTTGCGGGCGCTCTCGGCACCGTGCTCAGCCAGTGCGCCGGCAGTCTGGAGTTCCTGGTCAACGGCGCCTGGACGAAGCGTTCTCAGGTGGGCTGGGCAGCGTGCAACGGGCTGGTTGCGGCGACGCTCGTGCGCGAAGGGTTCAAGGGTGCGGCCGACGCGATTGAGGGTCCGCACGGGTTCCTGCACGCTTATGCGCCGAACCCGGTGCCGGAGCGCGCGATCGACCGGCTTGGCGAGCGCTTCGAGCTGATGCAGACCGCGGTCAAGCCTTACCCGTCATGCCGCTACGGCCATGCGGCGATCGATGCGGCACTCGCACTCAGGCAGGAGCTTGGGCTTGAGCCGGACACGATCGAGGCGGTGACGGTCGGTCTTCCCAAGGCCGGGATGCTGCTGATCGGCGAGCCTGCTGCGAAAAAGGCGGACCCGCAGAATGTGGTGGATGGACAGTTCAGCGGGCCTTTTGTGGTCGCCTGTGCCTTGGCGACCGGCGAGATGGGTTGGGACAGCTATCGCCGGCTGCACGACCTGGCGATCCGCCGGCTGCTGCCGAAAGTTGCCTGCGAGCACGACGACGAGATCCAGGCCGAATTCCCTGCCAACATGGCCGGGAAGCTGACGATTCGTGCCGGGAATGCGACACACAGCCGCAAAGTCGTCATTCCTAAAGGCGAGCCGGACAATTTCCTCACGGAGCAGGAGCTGCGGGCTAAGTTCCATGGGCTGACGGATGGGTTGCTGGGCGGCAACCGGGCCTCGCTGCTCGCGGATGCTATGCTGAGTATCGACCAGTTGGCCGATATATCGGGCCTGTACCAGCAAGCCACGCCCGCTTCGTCCGCCCCGGTCCGGCTGGCCGGCGAATAGCCGGCAGCTCAGTCGTCTCCCAACGCCTGGGCCAGATGCGGCATGGCGTCTTGTCGTGCCGGTGCCAACCAGTGCTGGAGCTTATCCAGGTACAGGTAGATGACGGGCGTGGTGTAGAGCGTCAGTACCTGGCTGACGAGCAGCCCGCCCACCATAGCCAGACCCAGAGGGCGCCGCAGCTCTGATCCCGCGCCGGACGACAGCATGAGCGGGAGGCCGCTTAACAGCGCCGCCATCGTCGTCATCAGGATCGGCCGGAAGCGCAACAGACATGCCTGCCGGATCGCCTCGAGCGGCGCTTTGCCCTCGTTACGTTCGGCATGAATGGCGAAATCAACCATCATGATACCATTCTTCTTCACGATGCCGATGAGCAGGATGATGCCGATCATTGCGATGACGGAGAGGTCGGTATGCGCGAGCATCAGCATGAGCAGCGCGCCGACGCCGGCCGACGGAAGCGTGGACAAAATCGTCAGTGGCAGAATGTAGCTTTCGTAAAGGATGCCGAGGATGATGTAGACGGCAACCAGGGCGGCCGCGATCAGGTAAGGCTCGCTGGCAAGCGAGCTCTGGAACGCCTGGGCGGAACCCTGGAACGATCCCTGCAGCGAAATTGGCGCCCCAAGATGATTGCGGGCTTGCTGGATCGCCTGCACGGCATCGCCCAGTGCGGCGCCCGGAACCAGGTTGAATGAAATCGTCACCGCCGGGAACTGGCTCTGATGATTGATGGCGAGCGGCGTGACTGGCTTGGTATCGATGCTTACCAACTCGGACAGCGGAACTGCTTGTCCGCTGGGCGACTTGACATACAGCTTCTGTAGCGTCGTCCAGTCACCCGCAAGCTGGGGCGGAACCTCCAGGATCACATAATACGAGTTCACCTGGGTAAAGTACTGCGTGACCTCGCGCTGGCCGAACGCGTCATAGAGCGTATCGTCGATCTGCTGCGGCTGGATGTTGAAGCGCTGTGCCGCTTCCCGATTGATGGTGAGGGTTGCGGTCGTGCCGGCGATCTGCTGGTCCGTAGCGACATCCCGCAACAGCGGGATCTTCTGCATGGCGGCCAGCATTTTCGGCGCCCAGGCATTCAGCTCGGCCGAGTCGGCATCCTGCAGGGTGTATTGATACATCGTGCGGGCAAGACGTCCACCGACGTTGATGTCCTGCGCCGGCTGCATGAAAACCTGGACGCCTGGGACGGCCTGTGTCTTCTGGGTCAGCCGGGCGATGACTTTCATCACCCCATCGTTGGGCCGCTCATCCCGTGGCTTCAGGTTGATGTACATCCGTCCGTCATTGCCTTGCTGGCCCGCCGTGCCTGCCCCCACCTGCGAAGCGAAGGATGCCACGGCGGGATCGTGCAGCACGATGTCGTTCAGCTTTTCCTGCAAGCCACCCATATGCGGAAAGGATGCGTCTTGCGGGCCTTCTGTGACCGCTATGATCAGGCCCACGTCTTCGGTCGGAAAAAAGCCCTTCGGAATTGCCGTAAACAGCAGGACGCTGGCTGTCACCGTTGCCAGGAATATCATCAACGTGATGAACCGGAATCTGAGCGCCAGATCCAGGCTGCGCTGGTAGAAGCCGATCATAGCGTCGAAGATCGCCTCCAGTGCCCTGTAACCACGCCCATGTTCGCGGTGTTGGGCGCTAAGGAAGCGCGAGCACATCATCGGCGTAAGCGTCAGCGACACGAAGGCTGAGACCAGGACCGCGGTCGAGACCGTCATGGCAAATTCGCGGAACAGGCGGCCGACGATCCCGCCCATCAGAAGCAGCGGGATGAACACCGCGATCAGGGAGAAGCTGATCGAGACGATGGTGAAGCCGATCTCGCCGGCGCCCTTCAGAGCTGCCTCCATCGGAGGCATGCCGGCTTCCGTGTAGCGGTAAATATTCTCCAGCATCACGATCGCATCGTCGATGACGAACCCGACCGCGATCGTCAGGCCCATGAGAGAGAGGTTATCCAGGCTGAACCCGAGAAGATACATCACCGCCAAAGTAGCGGTGAGCGCCATCGGCACAGTGACGCTTGGGATCACCGTAGCCCAGAAGTTGCGGAGAAACAGAAATATCACCATCACCACCAGGCCGACCGCCAGGCACAGCGTGAATTCCACGTCGCGCACGGAGGCCCGGATCACCTGGGTCCGGTCCACGATCGTACTGAGGTGGACCGCCGGAGGAATGCTGGCTTCAAGCGGCGGCAGAGCCGCTTTGACACTCTGCACGGTGGAGATCACGTTGGCGCCAGGCTGCTTGAACACCAGCAGCAACACGCCCCGCTTGCCGTTCTGCCAGGCGGCCAGCTCGCGATTTTGCGGCCCGCGGATCGCCTGACCAATGTCCCTGATCCGGATCGGCGCTCCGTTTTTGTACGCAACGACGATGTCGTTGTATGGATCGGGGTTCGTCAGCTGGTCGTTGTCCAGCACGGTGTACGATTTATCCGGCCCGTCGATACTGCCTTTCGGGCCGTTGACCGTCGCGTTCAACAGAACGTTGCGAACGTCTTCCAGGGTGAGCCCCATATAGGCCAGCTTCGCCGGATCGACCTGCACACGAATGGCCGGCTTCTGCTGCCCTCCGACCAGCACCTGAGCCACGCCGCTGATCTTCGACAGGTGTTGGGCGAGTATATTCTCGGCGTAATCGTCAACCGTGGTCAGCGGCAACGTGTCGGACTGCACGGCCAGGATGAAGATCGGCGCGTCAGCCGGGTTGATTTTCCGGATCGTTGGCTGGCTGGGCAGGTTTTTGGGCAATTGCCCTTGCGCGGCGTTGATCGCTTCCAGCACATCCGTCGAGGCCGCGTCGATATTCCGGTTGAGATCGAACTGCAGCGTGATCGTGCTCGTGCCCAGCACATTCATCGAGGTCATCTGCGCCAGCCCGTTGATCTGGCTGAATTGAGTTTCCAGCGGCTGCGCGACCGACGATGCCATCGTGTCGGGGCTGGCGCCTGGGTATTGCGCAGTGACCGTGATCGTCGGGAAATCCACCTGCGGCAGCGGTGCGACCGGCAACAAGGGATACGCCACGAGCCCCACCAGAAAGATCGCCGCCATCAGCAGGGAAGTACCGATGGGCCGTCGTATGAACGGTGTCGAAATGCTCATCCGGTCAGCTCGCAGCCTGCGGGGCAATCGTGACCTTGGTCCCCGGCTGCAGTCTCAAAGCGCCATCCACGACCACCGTCTCATTGCCGGACAAGCCTTGGCTCACCAACGCCAGCAAGGGTGTCTGATATGAGACAGTAATGGGTTGCAGTGCCGCGGTTTCGTCCGGTTTGATCACATAAACGTACAGGCCGTCCGGCCCATGCTGGACCGCAGACTGGGGCACGGTCACGGCATTTCGTGCCACGCCCGTCTGCAAATGTGCATCGACGAATTGACCGGGCCACAACGTGCTTTTGGCGTTCGGAAACTCCGCTTTCAGTTGTATCGTTCCTGTTGATGCATCCACCTGGTTGTTCGGCGCCAGCAGCGTACCTGAATCGAGTTGCCGCTTGCCGTCGCTGGAGTATGCCAGCACCGGCACCGCTCCGTTAGCGATAGCTTGTGTCACGTCGGGCAGATCTTCCTGCGGCAGGGTGAATACCGCGGAAATCGGATGGTCCTGGGTAATCGTTATGATTCCCGTCGTGTCGGTCGCATGCACCAGATTACCGGGATCGACCAGCCGCAACCCGACGCGCCCCGGAATCGGAGACGTTATGTAGCAAAATGACAAATTCAGTTGCGCCTGCTCGATCGCGGCATCATCGCCCTGCACGGCTGCAGTGTCCTGTGCAACCGTGGCTTGCTGCGTATCGAGTTGCTGGCGCGAGGCGAAGTCCTGCTTCGCGAGGGAAGCATACCGAGCCAGATCCAGCTTGGCGTTGGTCAGCGTGGCCGTGTCCTGCGCCTTCTTCGCCATGGCCTGGTCGAGGGCAGCCTTGTACGGTCGGGGATCGATCACCGCGATCACGTCGCCGGCCTTGACTTCCTGCCCTTCCTTGACCGGTACCTCCGTCAGCGTGCCATCGACACGCGAGCGGATCGTAACGGCATTATAGGCCTGCACGGTCCCGACGCCCTCCGCGAACTCCGGCACATCCTGGCGAGTGGCCTTGGCGACGGCCACCGGCACTGCGGGAGCAGTCTGGGCGCTCTCGTGCGGCGCGGGGTGCTGGCCAAAGCTTTTAAATCCGGCGAACCCGGCGATTGCGATCAGGACCACGATTGAGACGCGCGCAACTACCCGACCGTGACGAACGCCCATCGGACTACTCCGTCCATTTCCAGCGATCTGCTGATTGCACCGCACCACAGCGGCAACAGGGAGGTAGGCCCGGAGAACGGATTCCGCTAGAGGAGCAAATCCCGGCTTCAGGAACGAAGCGGGCCGGGAGTGTAAAAAACTGTTACCCGCTCACTCCGGCTGCACTGGTGAGCCGTTCGGAAGGAAACCGCGCGAATGACGACTTTTACATGGGAGCATATTCATCTTCGCAGTCCCAATCCGGAGGCGACGGCGAATTGGTATCACACGATGCTGGAAGCCGAGGTCATCCGGACACCTCAGGGCGATGGCAATACGCGGATTGATCTCATGCTGGGGGGCGGACAGAAAGTCTTCATCGCCCCGGCCAACCCGAACCAGACGACCTCTCCGCCGCCGCAGGCACCCTATTTTGGCCTGGAGCATATCGGCCTGACAGTGCAGGACATCGACAGCGCAGTGGCGGAGCTGAAGCGAAAGGGCGTCAGTTTCACGATGGAACCGACCACGGTGCGTCCGGGGGTGCGGATCGCGTTCCTGCGAGGACCAGAGGGCGTGCCGATCGAGCTGATCCAGAGGGGCTGACGCTTGGGAGCAGGATCCACGCGCCTTGCCTTTCCCCCGGCCCTGCGCCATATCGCGCCCGCCGGCCCCAGGCCGGTAATTCACACGCGGGGCAGCTTCCTGGCAGCCGCCAGGTCCGGTGCCGCAAGGCCGGCCCCGCGGAGGCTCAACCGGACGTCAGGAAGGACATTTCGCCATGGCGATGCCCGAGTTCACTTTGCGCCAGCTGCTCGAAGCCGGCGTGCATTTCGGCCACCACACCCGCCGCTGGAACCCCAGCATGTCGCCGTTCCTGTTCGGCGTGCGCAATCAGGTCCACATCATCGACCTGCAGCAGACCGTGCCGATGCTGGACCGCGCCCTGCGCGCCGTGCGCGACGTGGTCGCCGGGGGCGGCCGCGTCCTGTTCGTCGGCACCAAGCGCGCCGCCGCCGAATACGTGGCTGACGCGGCCAAGCGCTGCGGCCAGTACTACATCAATCATCGCTGGCTCGGCGGCACGCTGACCAACTGGAAGACCATCACCGGCAGCATCAAGCGCCTGCGCTCCATCGAGGAAACGCTGGGCAGCGAAGCCCAGGGCCTCACCAAGAAAGAATTGCTGAACCTCAGCCGCGAGCGCGACAAGCTGGAGCGTGCCCTCGGCGGTATCAAGGAAATGGGCGGGCTGCCCGATATCCTGTTCATCATCGACACGAACAAGGAAAAGCTCGCGGTTCAGGAGGCCAACAAGCTCCGTATTCCGGTCGTCGCGGTGCTCGACTCCAACTCCGACCCCGCTGGGGTCACGTACCCGATTCCGGGGAACGACGACGCCATCCGGGCAATTACGCTGTATTGCGACCTGGTTTCTGGCGCGGTGCTCGACGGGATCAGCGCGGAACTCGCCGCGTCAGGCGCGGATATCGGTGCCGCCGAGGAGCTGCCGCCCGCCGAGAGCCTGCCGCAGGCCGAGCCCACCGCCGAGCAGCCGGCCGCCTGAAACCATCGACGACTGGAACGATTGTTATGCCTGAAATCACTGCAGCACTGGTAAAGGAACTCCGCGACAAGACCGGCGCGGGGATGATGGACTGCAAAAGGGCGCTCACCGAAGCCTCGGGCGACCTGGAACAGGCGGTGGACTGGCTGCGCAAAAAAGGCCTGTCCGCAGCCGCAAAAAAATCCGGCCGGGTCGCCGCCGAAGGATTGATCGGTGTTGCTTCAGTCCCGCTGAAGGCCGCCATGGTGGAAGTAAACGCCGAAACCGATTTCGTCGCCCGCAACGACAGGTTTCAGGCGTTTGTGGAACAGGTCGCGAAAATCGGTCTCGATGTCGGCGAAGACATCGAAAAGATCAAAGCTGCGCGCTTCCCTGGCGGCGAAGGCACCGTCGCTGACGAACTGACCAACCTCGTCGCAACCATCGGCGAGAACATGACACTGCGCCGCGCCCGGGTGATCGGCACCCGCTCCGGCGCCGTCGCCACCTACGTGCATCAGGCGCTGCGCCCTGGTCTTGGAAAGATCGGCGTGATCGTCGCTATCCAGGCGGACGGCCCGCTCGACGCATTGGAACTTCTCGGCCGTCAGGTCGGCATGCACGTTGCCGCCTCTCGCCCCGAGACCGTCGATATCGCTGGCGTCGATCCCGCCGCGCTGGAGCGCGAAAAGGCGATCCTGCGCGAACAGGCGAAGGGATCAGGCAAGTCCGACGCGATCATCGAAAAGATGATCGAAGGTCGCATTCGCAAATACTACGAGGAAGTCGTGCTGCTGGAGCAGGTCTGGGTGCATGACGGGGAAAGCCGGGTGAAGGCCGTGCTGAGTAAAGCCGGCGTAACCGTTTCCGAGTTTGCCCGCTTCGCGCTCGGCGAAGGCATCGATAAGACGCAGGGTCCGGACTTCGCTTCCGAAGTGGCCGCGACCGCGAAACAATAAAGCCCGCCCAAGAAACCCCCTCCCCTTGCGGGCCTCGCAAGGGGAGGGGTCAGGGGCAAGGGCAAACTTAAGACCCTTGGTACGCCATCTTGCATGCCGTTACCCCCGCGGCTTAAACGCTCCGCCTCCACCCGGAGCCGGAGGCGCCTCGCATGCATGCAGCCAAACGCCTGTTCCGCGTCGCCATTACGGCCATTGCAATCCTGGCATGGACTACCACCGCCTTCGCGCAGACGCAGCTGCGCTACCCCGGCGTCGCCTGGGACCAGCTAACGCCTGCCCAGTCCGGCTGGTCCACCAAATGGCTGAGCGCTGCAAAGGAATGGTCCGACGCCATCGGCTCCGCCGCCGTCGTGATCGTGCAGCATGGCGCCATTGTCGGCGCCTGGGGCGAGACCAGCACCGACCTTCTTCTTAACTCCGCGCGGAAGAGTCTTCTCAGCGGCCTCATCGGCATCGCCGTGGGCAACGGCCAGATAAATCTGCATGCCACGATGGCGCAGCTCGGGATCGACGATAATCCTCCCGCGCTTACCCCCGCAGAAAACCAAGCCACCGTGCTCGACCTGCTCGAAGCGCGGTCCGGCATCTATCATCCGGCCAACTACGAAACGCCTGGGATGGCCGCAAAACGCCCGCCGCGAGGCAGCCACGCGCCCGGTAGTTTCTGGTATTATAACAACTGGGACTTTAATGTCCTCGGCGCTATCTATGAACATGCCGTCGGCACGCCCATTTTTACCGCCTTCGCGCGGCAGATCGCTGCGCCGCTGCAAATGCAGGATTTCGATCCTTCCAAATGCAAATACGTCGGCGGCGCCGGTTCGATTTACCCCGCCTATGTCTTTTATGCTTCCGCGCGGGATCTGGCCCGCTTCGGCCTGCTCTACCTTCGCCGTGGCCGCTGGGGTGATAAACAAATTATTCCCGCCGCGTGGATAGACCAGAGTACCAGGTCCTACTCCGCGGCGAATGATGGCTTCGGGTACGGCTTCCTCTGGTGGATCGTCTCTGCCGAGCTGCGGTCACCCTCCGCCGCTCCTCCTGACACATTTTTCGCCTGGGGGAACGGCGGCCAGTTCGTCATCGTCATCCCCGCCTACGACCTCGTCGTGGTGCACCTGGCGCCGATGAGAAGGAATGCCTCCGGCCGGCTCGGCGTCTCGCTCGCGCAAATGTCGCCGCTGCTAACCCTGATTCTCATGGCGCGCCCGGGCACCGGCTGACCTGACCGTCGTCTAAAAAACCCAACGGCCGTTTGGTACATTTTCGGCCCCCGCCGAACCCCACTTTCGTACGAAACGCCACTCCCCCAAACCCCCCTTTGGTACGAAACCCACCTGTGGATAACCGGGGGTTCGTACGAAACGCAACCCCCCAAAATCCCCCTTTCGTACGAAAGGCCCGCTGCTCCGAAGCGCATCTAAATAACTGGCCGCACCCTGCGAAAATAGAATAACCTCCCTCCGTCCACAAAACACGGGGGGCGCCAATGCCGTCGATAACCGATACCGCCAGGCAGTTCTTCGAAGCTTGCGAAACCGGAAAGGGCTGGGCCGCGTGCAAAGCCCACTGCACGCACGATGCGACCTTCTCCGCCCAGGCGGAACCGCTGGCCGAGACCCGAACCCTCGAACAATACACCGAATGGATGAAGGAAATCTTAACCGTTCTCCCCGGCGCAAGCTACGACCTCAAATCCTTCGCCGCCGACAACGAACGCCAGAACGTCGCCGCTTACGCCGTCTTCCACGGGACCCACACCGGCCAGGGCGGCCCCTGCCCGCCAACCAACAAATCCACCAGCACCGACTACGTGTACGTCATGCAGTTCCAGGATGGCAGAATCAGCCACATGACCAAGATCTGGAACGCTCCCTGGGCCATGAAGCAGCTCGGCTGGAGCTAGTGTCCTGCCCACGAAGTTCGCCGCACTATGCGGCGGACCGAGGGGATAAGCAGGCCACTGAAAACAAACAGCTGCTATCCGATCGCAGAGAAGCGCACGCTTCGTCGCGTAAATCGGATACTCAGACACAGGCGGCGTATCGACTTTCAGGGAAAGTCGATACTAGCCGAACCGTCGATCCGCCGCCAATCTGACCCCCATGACCCACACCATCGGGATCGACGTCGGCGGAACCTTCACCGATATTGTCGTTGCCGGCTCGGACGACCGGACCATCACCGCCAAGGCCGCGACCACGCCGGAAGACCAGTCCGTCGGCGTGATCGAGGCTCTCACTCTTGCCGCCGAATTGCTCGGAATCACCACCGCTGCCCTTCTCAAAACCACGACCCGCATCGTCCACGGCACGACCGTCGCCACCAACGCCCTGCTGGAGGGCAAAGGCGCCCGCACCGCCATGCTCACCACCGCTGGCCACCGCGACGTGATCGAAATGCGCGAAGGCCTCAAGCCCGACCGCTACAACCTGCGGATGCCCGCCCCCGAGCCGCTGGTGCCCCGCCATCTCCGGCTCCCCGTCACCGAACGCCTCCGTGCCGACGGAACGACGGAAAATCCCCTCGACCACGCCTCAATCAGCGCCGCCCTGGACCAAATCGCCCGCGCCGAGATCGAAGCCGTCGCAATCTGCTTTCTCCATTCCTGGCGGAACCCGGCCCATGAGCGCCAGGCCGAAGCGGCCGTCCGCGCCCGCTTCCCACACGCCTATGTCACCGTCTCAGCCGACGTGCTGCCGGAAATCAAGGAATTCGAGCGCTTCTCCACCGCGGTCGCCAACGCGGCCGTCGGCCCGGTAATTGGCGGCTATCTCGATCGCCTCGCCACCCGGCTCCAGGAAGTCGGCTTCGGGGGCGACCTGTTTGTCATTCTCTCGCATGGCGGCGTGGCCTCGGTGGCCGAGGCCTGCCGGCTGGCCGTCGGCACCGCGCTGTCCGGTCCCGCGGGCGGCGTTGCCGCCGCGGTCGCACTGACTCGGCAAGGGGTAACCCCTGATCTGATTACCTTCGACATGGGCGGCACGAGCACCGACATCGCCGTAGTCCGCGGCGGCCAGCCGTCGCTCTCATCGGGCCGAACCGTCGCCGGCGCGCGCATCGCCCTGCCCGCCCTGGATATCGTCACCCTCGGCGCCGGAGGCGGCTCGATCGCCTATCTCGATCCCTCCGGCCTACTGCAGGTCGGACCGCAGAGCGCCGGAGCCGTCCCCGGCCCGGCCTGCTACGGTCAGGCCGGAACCCAGCCGACGGTTACCGACGCGAACCTCATCCTTGGCTATCTCAACCCGGCATCCTTCCTCGGCGGCCGTCGCCTGCTCGATCGCTCGGCCGCGGAAGATGCGATAGGCAGCGTGGCCACCCCGCTTGGTGTAACCGCCGTCGAGGCCGCCGCCGGCATCCACCGGATCATCAACGCCCGCATGACCGATGCCGTCCGGGTCGCCACCGTCCGGCGCGGCGTTGATCCCCGCCGGCATGTGCTGCTCGCTTTCGGCGGGGCTGCCGGCCTGCATGTCGCAGCGGTTGCCGCCGAATTGGGCATCAACCGCGTCATCGTGCCGCTCGCCGCCCCGGTGCTGTCCGCCTGGGGCATGCTGAATACGGATCTCCGGGTGGAGCTGGCGCGCAGCCTGCCGCAGACCGGCGGGATCGACACCGCTTCACTCAAATCCGCCTTCGCCGACATGGAGAATGAGGGGCGTCGCCGGCTGCACTGGTTCGACGGACCGATCGAGACGCGGCGCTCAGCCGATATGCGCTACGGTGAGCAGGTATTCGAGATTGCGGTGCCGCTCGATGACCAGGACTGGGGCCGCCATGACCTGGCGTCGGACATCGAAAATGCATTCCAGCGCAGGCACGAGGCTCTGTACACCTACTCTCTTCCGGATCAGGACGTGGTGCTCGTGAATGCCCGGATGTCCGTGATTGGCCGGCTGACGCCCGCCCCGGCAGCGCAGGCGCCCCGCCAAACCCCCGCCGGCCCCCAATCGGGACGGGCTATCTATCTGGGCGGCTGGACAGAGGTGCCGGTTTACGACTTCTCTCGCCTCGCCGCGGGCCAACACCCCGATGGCCCTGCTCTCATAGAGTTGGATACCACGACTGTCCTGCTCCGGCCGGGCGATACCGGACACTTCGACGGGCGAGGGTGGCTGGAAATTCTCGTCGGCTGAACCGTTTCGCCCCGCATCTAAAAATCATGGCTTGGGCGTGCTATTTTCATCTTTGGGCCGTGATGCGCCAGAATGCGAGGCTTGGAATGCTGGCCGCGACTCGTGCCAAGGGGAGGCCCGGATGAAGCACACGATCGCTCTGGTCGATGACGACCGCAATATCCTGACCAGCGTCTCCATGACCCTGGAGCAGGAGGGCTTCCAGGTCCGCACCTATACCGACGGCGAGAGCGCGTTGCAGGGCCTCACCTCCCGACCGGTCGATCTGGCGGTGCTGGACATCAAGATGCCCCGCATGGATGGGATGGAGCTGCTACAGCGCCTCCGCCAACGCAGCAGCATGCCGGTGATTTTTCTCACCTCGAAGGATGAGGAGGTCGATGAACTCATGGGTCTTCGGCTCGGGGCCGACGACTACATCACAAAACCCTTCTCTCAGCGGCTTTTGATCGAGCGGATCCGCGCTCTTCTGCGCCGAAACGAAACCTCCCGTGCCGAGGGATCCGGTGCCTCCCCGGGCGGCGTGCTGGTCCGCGGCGACCTGGTCCTGGACGACACCAAGCATCAATGCACCTGGAAGGGCGAGGACATTCAGCTCACGGTCACAGAATTCCTGCTTGTCAAGGCGCTCGGGGCCCGCCCAGGCATGGTGAAAAGCCGCGACCAACTGATCGACGCCGCGTATGGTGAGAACATCTATGTGGACGACCGCACGATCGACAGCCACGTGAAGCGCATCCGCAAGAAATTCCGCAATGTGGACGACGCGTTCAACCAGATCGAAACGCTGTACGGGATCGGCTACCGGTATAAAGAGCATTAGCGCGTGATGGACGCGCGCTGAAAGGGCATTGATTTTGCTGCAATTGCCGGTTCGCGGGCGGCAATTTTCACGCGCCCTCTCGGCCCCGGACAAGCCCTCCGACCCGCGGATGCGTTCACGCTGGGTCTCGCCGATGCTCCGGCGGGTTCTGCTGGTGAATCTTCTTCCGCTGGCCCTGTTGCTGGCCGCCCTGCTCTACCTGGATCAATACCAGAACGGGTTGCTCGAGGCCGAAATCGGAGCACTCCGCGAGCAGGCAAGGATCTATGCCGGTGCACTGGCGGAAAGCGCGGTTAACACCACGCATCCGACCGATCCCAAGATCGTGGCTGAGATCGCCCGCCCGTTGCTCGACCGGTTGACCGAGCCGACCCCCGATGCGGAAGCCAAGCTTTACGGACCTGACGGCACGCTGATCGCGGACTCCGCGGTACAGAACCGTGGAGGCAAAGAGGAAACTCAGCAATTCCCGCCAGCCGTCAATCACGGGGCCCTCCTGGGTGCAATCGGCTGGGTTTACGACAGGGCCCTCGCCATGTTGCCCCATCACACGCCCAATCCGGTGGACCTGTCTCCGAGCGGGGCCGGGCCGGAATGGCAGCCCGACGTCAAGGAAGAGGTTCGCCTCTCCAGCGCCGACCAAAGCCGCGAAATGCCGCCATACATCCGGCGAACCCGGGATAACCGGCTTCTCGTCACCGTGGCCGAACCCGTCGAACGTGACCACCACACCGTCGGAATCATCCTGCTGACGCGGGAGGCGAGGGAGGTCGATGCCAGCCTGTTCGCCGTCCGGATGTCCATCCTGGGCCTGTTCGGCCTGGCACTCGGACTGACGGTGCTTCTCTCATGGTATTTGTCGCTGACGATCGCGCGGCCGATTCTCCGGCTTGCCGAGGCGGCTACCGAGATGCGCGAGGGCCAGGGGCGCACGGGCAGCGTCCCGCGCTCCTTGCTGCGCCGCAGGGACGAGGTGGGCGCCCTCGCCGTCGCGCTGGCTGATTCCGCCGCGGCGCTCTGGCAGCGCATGGATGCCATCGAGCGGTTTGCCGCCGATGTCGCTCACGAGATCAAAAACCCGCTCTCCTCGATCCGCAGCGCTATCGAAACGCTGCGCCGGATCGAAGACGCCAACCGCCAAAAGCAGCTTCTTGCCATCATCACAGATGACGTGACCCGGCTGGACCGGCTGATCAGTGATGTCTCCGATGCGTCCCGGGTCGATGCCGAGTTGTCGCGCGTCATGACGGAACGAGTGGATCTTGCGCCCATGCTTCGCACCCTGAAGGAACTCCAGGACGCGACCCGGGGAGAGCAGGACCCGCACATCGAGGTGCAGGCGCCCGAGTCAGGATTGTTCGTCCGCGGCGTGGAGGACCGGCTGGTTCAGGTGTTCCGGAATCTGCTCAGCAACGCCAATTCGTTCAGCCCCGCGCGCGGCCGGATCGGTGTGGCGGCCCGCCAGAGCGGCAGTACCGTGGAGGTCGTGATCGACGACGAGGGACCAGGCATCCCGGACGGCAAACTCGAACAGATTTTCGACCGCTTCTATTCGGAACGCCCCCGCGAGGAGCGGTTCGGGACACACTCGGGACTGGGTCTGTCCATCAGCCGCCAGATCGTCGAGGCGCTCCGCGGCCGGATCATCGCGGAAAACCGGCGCGGACCGGGCGGTTCGGTGCTCGGGGCCAGGTTCACCGTCCGGCTTCCGGCTGGGTAGGGCTCCCTAAGCATCGTCCGGCGGAGCGTTTCGGCGCTCCGCCTACAAGATGATGCGTGTTCAACAACTTCTAAGCGGACTTGCGTGGCACAAGCCACGAAAGTCCGCTTAGTCTTCGGGTAAGCTTGCGAATCACCTTCGCCTCAATAACAACTTGCGGTTAAATTGCCATTCTGCCACCGCGAAGGACTCCGTAATGCGCCGCTTTCTCCCTCTGCTCCTCCTGGGCCTGCTTGCCGGGAGAGCGGACGCGCAGACCACGCCCAACTTCGTGGTATTTTTTCAGGAATGGTCGGCGGCGCTTGATGATTCCGCCCAGGGCGTGCTCACGCAGGCTGCCAGCTGGGCCAAGGCGCACCCGGGCACTGAGGTCGTGGTCACGGGTTTCGCAGCCACCACGGGCAGCCAGAACGCAAACCTCCTGCTGTCCGAACTGCGGGCGCAAATGGTCGTCGATCAGCTCACGGGCGATGGCATAGCGGCGAGCCGCATCCAACCCGTGGGACGGGGTTCGGTGAAATCGGCCCTCGACAAACAGCAGGCCCGGCGCGTCCAGGTGAGCTTCATCGCCCACTGATGCTCGATATTCCGGCCCGCGAGCCGGACTCTGTGCTGCAGCGGGTTTTCGGCTTTCCCGCATTCCGGGCTCTGCAGGGCGAGGTCGTCGGGCACGTCGCGGGCGGCGGCGATGCATTGGTCCTTATGCCCACCGGTGGGGGGAAAAGCCTTTGCTATCAAGTGCCTGCCCTGTGCCGGATAGGCACCGCCGTGGTCGTGTCACCGCTGATCGCATTGATGGAGGATCAGGTCGCTTCGCTGCGGCGCCTGGGCGTGGCCGCCGGCGCGCTGCATTCGGAACTCGATCCGGCCGAAGCGCGTGGGGTGACGCGAGACCTGATCGAAGGCGGGCTCGATCTTTTATACGTTTCGCCGGAGCGGCTCCTTGGCAACGGCATGCTGGACCGGCTTGGGCGCATCAAGCTGGCGCTTCTGGCGATCGACGAGGCGCATTGCGTTTCGCAATGGGGCCATGAGTTCCGGCCGGAGTACCGCGAACTGGCATGCCTGGCGGACCGCTTCCCGCGCGTGCCGAGGCTTGCGCTGACCGCGACCGCGGACCCGCGGACGCGAACCGACATTCTGGCTGCCCTCCGCATGCAGCAGGCCCGGGTATTCGTCGCCAGCTTTCACCGTCCCAACCTGCGCCTCGCCGCCCAGCCGAAGGAGAGAGAGACGGCCCAGCTTTTGGCGCTGCTGGCGCGGCATCGTGGCGCCTGCGGGATCGTGTATTGCGGGTCACGCGCCAAAACCGAACGCGTTGCGATGCAGCTCGAGCGCCGTGGCTGGCCCGCCGCCGCTTTTCACGCGGGGCTTGACCCCACGCATAAGCGTGCCGCTTCCGCCCGTTTCCGCTCCGGCGAGCCGGTCATCATCGTCGCCACCATCGCCTTTGGCATGGGGATAGACCGTCCCGATGTCCGGTTCGTTGTGCATCTAGATATGCCGGACACCCCGGAGGCCTGGTATCAGCAGATCGGACGGGCTGGCCGGGACGGGGCGGACTCCGAGAACTCTGCTGCTTTATGGCGGGCAGGACATAGCGCAGGCACGGCGGTGGCTGGCGCAGTCCGCGGCTCCGGAATCGCAGAAGCGGGTCATGCGGACCCGGCTGGAGCAGATCATTGCCTTGGCGGAGACCACCGGTTGCCGCACCCGTGCCTTGCTGTCCTGCTTCGGCGAGGATTTTCCCGGCTCCTGCGGACATTGCGACAATTGCCTTTCGCCGCCGAAAACCTCGGACGGCACGGTGGAGGCCCAGAAAGTTTTGTCCGCCGTGTACCGGACGGGGCAAATGTTCGGCGCTCAGCATGTCACCGCGGTGCTGCGAGGCGAGCGGACCGAGGCCGTGCTGCGCCATCGCCACGACCGCTTGCAAACATTCGGGGTCGGGCGAGACCAGCCGACGACATTCTGGCGCGGAGTGATCCGGCAGCTTGTGGCTCTTGGGGCGTTGGATGTTGACACGAAGGGGCATGGCGGCCTGTTCCTGGTGGAGGATAAGGCGCGGCCCATATTGCGGGGGGAGCAGCGGTTTTCCGTGCACCTGCAAAGCGGTAAGATGCGCCGATGAATGTCGCGTTGCGCAAGCGGATGACCTTGGATGAGTTCCTGGCGTGGGAGGAGCGGCAGGAGCTTCGCTATGAGTTCGACGGGTTCCAGCCGGTCGCTATGGTCGGCAGCACCGCGGCCCATTCGACGATTCAGCGAAACCTGCTGTTCGCCCTGACGGGCCGGCTGCGCGGCAAGCCCTGCCAGCCCCACGGAAGCGACCTGAAGATCCACGTGGCCGGCTGCATCCGCTACCCGGATGCATTCGTCGTCTGCAAGCCGATCCCGCCCCGGGATACGGTGGTGGACGAGCCCAGGATTGTGTTCGAAATCCTCAGCCCCAGCACCACGAACAAGGATCTGGTGCAGAAAAACCAGGAATATCGGGAGACCCGGTCAATCGAGCGCTACGTGGTGCTCGAACAGAGCCACGCAGCAGCGATTATGTTTTCTCGAAAGGGTGAAGACTGGGTATCGGAAGTCGCCGCCGGCTCGGATGCGGCTCTCTCGTTGCCCGAAATCGGGATCGCATTGCCGCTTTCCGAAATCTATGAGGGCGTTGAGCTGGACAGTGACGATCCGGAGGAGCTCGCCGTCTAGCTGAACTAGACTAGAAGTCCCACGGACAAAGGGAGTTCGAGGCCGGTTGTAGCGAAGTCCGCCAGATTCCGCGTCGCCAGACCCGCACCGTTGATGCGAGCGATGGCGGCGATCATTCCGTCGGGGCGGTCATTGGCCGCCCGTGTCGAACCGCGGTGCCTCATGATATCGCAGTATGCCAAGGCGGCCGTTTCGTTGAAACCGAAGATCCGGTCGGCAAAGCGGTGGCGCCAATCAGTCAGACCCTGTTCCTACCGCACAGCCCGCTGGTCAGGAGGGATCTTCCTGATGCCGAAGGCGATTTCGGCGATCGTCACGGTCGGCAATCCCAGCTCTGCATCGTTCCGCACAAGCCAAGCGATCACCGCGCTATTGGAGCTCCTACGAAGCGTCTCCGAGACCACGTTGGTGTCGAGTAAAATCAAAGCTCCGGCCCTGGGTGGGTTTGCCGGCTCTCCCGTACGAGGGCCTCCAGATCAACATCGCTGCCGTAGTCGTTCGACAGACGTGCGTAGAAGATCGATGCCGGCTCGCGACCGGCTTCACGAACTTCATAAGCCTCGAGAGCGCGCTCCACCATGTCCGCAACGGATCGGCGTTCGCGACGCGCTAGCCGATGGGCGAGGTCGCGCGCCTCGTGACGGAGAGCTGCGGTTCTGCCATTCTACACTCGTGCCGCAAGGGACTCCCGCGATAAGGTGGGACAAATGGCTGAGATGGCAAGATGGCATGCCACCGGGTAACCCCTCGCCGCCACGACCCAAAGTGGCTGGTCGCGACCCCTCGGCCAGAATGCCTTCAACCCGCCTTTGGCATAGCCTGCGACAGCCTTCCCCCTATCCGCAGCGGCTCGATCCGCCGGGCGAGACCGGTCGCGTCATCCGTCTCGACGAACACCCCGCAAATGGTCACCTCACCCTCAGCCGGATTCAGCCGCTCGGTGGACATTTTTCGCCAGAACCGGGTTGTCGCGATTTCTTTCTGCATCCCGATCACGCTGTCATAGTCACCAGACATCCCCGCATCCGACAGAAAAGCCGTTCCGCCGGGCAGGATCTGGTGATCAGCCGACGGCACATGCGTGTGTGTGCCGACGATCAGCGACGCCTGGCTGTCGAAGGAATGCGCGAAGGCAATCTTTTCGCTGCTGGCCTCGGCGTGGATATCCATGACGATCGCCTGAACCGTCACGCCCAGCCGGTGGCGCGATAATTCCTGCGCCGTGCCGCGGAACGGACAGTCCAGCGGGTCCAGATAGAGCCGGCCCATGGCCTGCAGCACCAACGCCTTTCGTCCATCGGGCAACGTGATCGCCGCGCTTCCCGCGCCTGGCGTCCCAGGAGGGAAATTGAGCGGCCTGATCAGGCGGGGGTGATTTGCGATATAAGGAATGATCTCCTTCCGGTCCCAGGCGTGATTGCCCAGCGTGATCACGTCGGCCCCGGCGGCGAACAGCGCCTCCGCCATGTCCGGCCCAAGCCCGAAACCGTGGGACGCGTTCTCGGCATTCACGACGACAAGGTCGAGGCGGAGCCGGTCACGGAAGCCCGGAACTGCCGCGCCAACGGCCTCTCGGCCCGACCGGCCCACCACATCGCCCACAAACAAAATCCGCATTCATCCGTCCCGATATCGACGTCTGCGTATCCGGTTCACGCGGCGAACCGCGGCCGCTCCACGACTCACGCGATCGCTGCGGCCGGATACTTGTGTCCTGCCCCCTTCGTCCGCCGCAGACAACAAGCGGCGTATCGACTTTCAGAGAAAGTCGATACTAGCAAAAGATCACCCCCTGCTCGGTAGCCACGGCGCCCAGTCGGACATCGTGCGGACCCGCCGGAACCTCCAGCACTTCCTGAACGGCGTACCCGCAGCCCAGCGCGAAGACATTCGAAAGTCCTGCGAGGGTCCGATCGTAATAGCCCGCGCCGTAACCCAGCCGGTGGCCTCGGCGGTCGAATGCCAGCAAAGGAACTAGCAGAAAATCGGGGGTCTTCTCGGGGCCAGCGGCGCGCATTGTTCCGAAGCGCTCGCGTTCCAGAGCGTCGCCGGGACGCCAGGCCCGGAACGTCAGCGGACTGCCTCGCTTCGGGGTGACCGGAAGGACAATATCGTGCCCTCGGGCATGCAGGGCCTCCATGAGCGGCCGTATGTCGATCTCCTGCCCCAGCGGCCAAAAGCCTGACACCACAGCGCCTTCGGACGGCCGGCACTCGCGCAGCACATGTTCGGCGAGCCGGACGCCCAGCGCCGGATCACAGCCTGCGCGCCGCTCGAGGGCCGCTGCGCGGGCAGCGCGCTTCGCCTCGATCAGCGCGGGTGAAGAGTGCGGAACCACCATGGCCGTTGGCGTGACATCCTCCCAGAGCCTGCGTTTGCAGGTGGGCGCCAGGTACCGAGACCAGGGCCTCGGCAGAGCCAGCTCCCGGAGGAATGCTTACTGGCCCCGGGGATGAATTGCCTGACGCACCCGGCAGTCCCGCCGCGCCTAATTAGGGATGCTCGAGGCCCGCCGCAATCTCTTCTGCGCGCTTCGCCAGGCGCGTGAGTTTTCGCTCCAGTCGCGGATCTCCTGCGGTCTGCGCGGCTTGCGCCGCAGCCTTGGCCGCGGCGTCGGCCTGCTTTTGCGCCTCTTTCAGCGCCTTGTTCATCTCGAACAGGTCGTCGGCCATCAGCAGCGCGGCCATTACCAGCATGCGGGCTTCGCCGCTCTGGCCCGCTGCTGCCTTCAAGCTGTCGATCCGCCGGTCAACATCCCCAGCCATGGCCAGCAGGTGGTCCTCCTCGCCGTCCTGGCACCCGACGGTGTAGGAGTAGCCGTTGATGCGAACGGTAACTTGCGCCATCGCGGGATCCCTCGTGCCTGCTCAGGTTGTGCCGTTCAGGGCGGCACGCAGCCGTTCGATCATGGCGTCGAGACGGTGCCTGATCTCCTGTGCCGTTTCCGGCGCGAGATCGAATTGCCCTGCGCCCGCGCCACCTGCTCGAGCAGCCAGGCGGGCTATCCGGTCCAGCGCCGATTTAAGCCGCCGCGCGGCCATCTCGGCGTCTTCGGTATCACTCGCCATTCTCCCCCGCTCGCCGGCCGCCGTTTCGCCCTGCCGTGAACTGACCCGGCAAACGTCTGAGCGTCAAGCATGTTGCGGCTTTATCCCGCGGTAATAATCCGCAGCTTCGACGAGGCGGTTGCAGCCATGCTGCCGGGCTTGCCGGTCACTCTGATATCGGAACCAGGAGCGGCTCTTTATGCAGGGTGCGGGTGGTGGCGGGCCTTAGTCAGCATGACGCGAACGGCATTTCCCGCGACGCCGTTGCAAGATGTGCTTGATTGCGCCGACGGGTCCGGCCAGGCCTTGGCGGCGCTGCGAAACGGCCAACACTTCCTCGTGCTCCACCCGACCGCTCCGGGATGGGAGGCCGTTCGCGCCATCGCGACCGGCCAGGGCCGGCTTGTCCTTGCCGAACGCCCGCCGACGCTGGACCTGGGGCGGCGCGGAGCTTTGCGGCAGCTTGAACGCTGGCTTGTTACTAATGACAATCACCCAGGGCTGGAGTAGTACGCCGCATCGGAAACGACCAGCCGCGGGAGCCAGGAATGCACGTCACCGAGCGCGTGAAAAAGATTTCGGACTGGTACGAAGGCGATCCACCCGGGGTTAAGGCTAACCTTGCACGCATCCTGATGAATGGGAAACTCGGCGGCACGGGGAAGCTGCTGATCCTCCCGGTGGACCAGGGGTTTGAACATGGCCCGGCGCGCAGCTTCGCACCCAATCCTCCGGCCTATGACCCGCACTACCATTACCAGCTTGCGATCGAAGCCGGCCTTTCAGCCTATGCCGCACCTCTGGGAATGATCGCCAATGGCTCGGAGACCTATGCCGGCGCTCTTCCGACGATCCTGAAGCTCAACAGCTCCAACAGCCTGGCAACCAGCAAGGATCAGGCGGTGACCGCCAGCGTCAAGGACGCGCTTCGGCTCGGCTGTGCGGCGATCGGCTTCACCATCTATCCTGGTAGCGAATACGCATTCCAGCAGATGGAGGAATTGCGGGAACTGGCCGAGGAGGCGAAGTCCTGCGGGCTGGCGGTAGTCGTCTGGAGTTATCCGCGCGGGCCTAATCTCAACAAGGAAGCGGAGACCGCCGTCGATATATGCGCCTACGCCGCGCACATGGCCGCGCTGATGGGCGCCAACATCATCAAAGTGAAGCCGCCGACCGCCCATATCGGTCTGGAGGCAGCACGCAAGGCATACGAAAACGTCGATATTTCGAGCCTGCCCAAACGGGTGCAGCACATCATGCAGTGTGCCTTCAACGGCAAGCGGGTGGTCGTATTCTCGGGCGGCGAGGCGAAGGGGCTTGACGCCGTGTTTGAGGAGATTTGCGGCATCCGCGATGGCGGCGCGAGCGGCAGCATCATCGGCCGCAATACATTCCAGCGGCCCAAGGATCAGGCGCTGGATATGCTCGGAAAGATAATCAACATCTACCTCGGCAAGGACTGACCGCCCGTAGCGGTGGGTGCTTCGGCAAAGGCTCCGGTGGCCGGAATGAGCGGTGACGGCTGCCGCCTTTACGTCATCACGCCGCCGCGCATCGACCTGCGCAGCTTTCCCGGTCTGCTGGCGGCGGCGCTGGACGCGGGCGACGTGGCAGCGCTGCAATTACGGCTGAAGGAGGCCGACGACGATACATGGCGCAGCGCCATCGATTTGCTGCGGCCCGTGGCGCAGTCGCGGGGAGTTGCGTTCCTGGTGAACGACCGGGCGGATCTGGTTTCCGGGTCTGGCAGCGACGGGGTGCATGTCGGCCAGGAGGACATGCCGGCCCGACAGGCGCGCGCCCTGATCGGTCCGGACGTTATCTTGGGCGTCACATGCAAAGACAGCCGGGACCTGGCGATGCGTGCCGGCGAAGACGGCGCCGATTACGTTGCCTTTGGCGCGTTCTACCCATCGGGAACCAAAGAAGTCGCCCGGACAATTTCGCCCGGCATCCTACAGTGGTGGTCGGAACTGATGGAGTTGCCTTGCTGTGCGATCGGCGGGATTACGGCGGAAAATTGCCAGCGGCTGGTCCGGGCCGGCGCCGATTTTCTGGCAGTGGTGGGAGCCGTATGGAACCACCCCGATGGGCCCGCGGTGGGTGTGCGAGCAATGAACGCGGCGATTGCCGCGGCAACGGAGTAACCCGATGGCGCGGCTGAGCGTCAATCTCAACAAAATCGCGCTGTTAAGGAACTCGCGGCGCACGGGCGTGCCGGATCTGCTGCACTTCGCCCGGATTGCTTTGAAGTCAGGGGCCCGGGGGATAACCGTGCATCCTCGCCCCGATGAACGGCACATCCGGCGCAGCGATGTTCCGGCGATCGCTGAGATGATGCGCGGGCAGCGGCCGCACATGGAACTTAACATAGAGGGTTATCCGGAAGACCGGCTGCTGCAGATCGCGCGCGATGCGAGGCCGGAGCAGTGCACGCTGGTGCCGGACGCTCCCGGCGCCTTCACGTCGGATAAAGGGTGGGAACTCGACTCGGCGCAGATGCAGATTGCGCGGCCTGCGATCGTCGGGCTCAAGGCGCTGGGCGCACGCGTCATTCTGTTCATCGACCCGGATCCCGCAGTGCTGGATCGCGTGGTACAGTCGGGGGCAGACGGGATCGAGATCTACACGGGTTCGTACGCCCAGGCGTTCCGCGACGGTGATCATGCAGCATGGCTTGAGGACTGCGCCAATACTGCGCGGCAAGCGGAAGCACAGCATCTGGTGGTGAATGCGGGGCACGATCTGAACCTGAGGAACATCCCGCCCCTGGTGGGCCGAATCCCCTTCCTGGCCGAAGCGTCGATCGGCCACGAACTCACGGCTGACGCATTGGAAATGGGGTTTGGGCCGGCAGTGAAAGCCTATGCGTCCGCCCTGGCGGGCTGACGATGTTCGCCGCCGTACGGGGAACGCGCCTTTATTTTGATGTGGAGGGGTCCGGACTGGTTCCGGACGGGCCTGAAATGCGCGAGCGGCCCGCGGCGATGATCATTCATGGCGGGCCTGGGGGCGATCATTCCGGTTTCAAGCCATCCATGCAGCGGCTTTCGATACGGATGCAGTTGATTTATTTCGATCATCGCGGGCAGGGCCGGTCCGATCCAGTCGATCCGGAAACCTGCACCCTGGATGAAAACGTCGAGGATATGGAGGCCCTTCGGCTTTACCTCGGCCTCGGCCAGGTGGTCAGCATCGGGACCTCCTACGGCGGGATGGTGGCGATGGCGCATGCGGCACGTTACCCCGACAGCGTTTCGTGCCTGATCCTTATCGTGACGGCCTCGCATAGCGGGTTCATCCGCGATGCCGAGAAGTTCGTCGCCGAGCACGGCACGCCGGAGCAGAAATCTGTCTGCGAATTGCTCTGGACGGGCCGATTCCGGACACCCGACGAGATGCGCCACTATTACGAGGTGATGGGATCACTCTATTCCCGGCGACACGATCCGGTCACCTCTGACGCGTCACGCCGACGCGCGATCTATTCGCCGGAGCCGCTGAACCGCGCATTCGGCCCGAAGGGGTTCTTGCGAAGGTTCGATCTCCGGCCTGAGCTGGGCCGCATCAAAGCGCCCACATTGCTCCTTGCGGGCCGGCATGACTGGATTTGCCCGCCGCAATACGCCGAGGAAATCCAGCGGCTTATTCCGGCCTCCGATCTGCGGATTTTCGAGCATAGCAGCCACTCAATCAGAGTGGACGAACCGGATGAGCTGGCAGACGCCATCCTCGGGTTCATTGTTTATCGCCCGCCACGCGATCTCAAGGCTTGAGATGAACGCCCCAGTTGAGGCATGAGGGGAATAACTACCCCTCGGCAGTTTCTTTCACCACTGCAAGACAACGGTAATGCCTCGCCAAGTTCGGCAAGCTTCAGGTCCCGCAAGGATCTCTCACGCGCCCTCTTCGGTCCGCCGGCCTGGCGCGCAGACCAGTATCGAGCTTCTGCCGGTGCTCGCGTGCCGGGCCGCCGAGGATGGCCAGCATCTGTCAGTATGCGGCCAGGTGATCTCTGCGGCTCCCCTGGAGGAGATCGCGGTTTTCGACCGGTCCGGCTTGGCAGCCAGCCTACGATACGGACGGGCGGGGGGAGCACAGGGAATCCTCCGCTTCGAGCTCAATGTGCTTCGTGAAGCTACCCAGGCCGAGACGGAGTGGGCATTTGAGCTGGAAGCACGCCAGGCAAGCGGGCATGCCGAGCGCGTCAGCTACGTGGTGGTCCTGGACGGGAACAGCGCCGCGGTCAAAGCCGGTCCCGTAGCTGTGGAATTAGCGGGAGGTGACAGCACCCCGATGGTGCTGCACCCCGAGTATGCAACCCTGGCATCGGACAATGTCTTGCGGATTCGCGGCTGGATCCTCGCACAGTCGCCGGTCACCGAACTGAAGCTCAACGGAACGCCAGTAAACGCCGAGCTCGAATTACCGCGTTCGGATGTCGCCAAGTCGCGTCCGCTGTATGCGAACGCAGGGCGTTCCGGTTTCGACCTGGCTTTGCCCCTGATCGACGATATGGGGGACGGGGCGCTGCTGCTTTCCGCCGCCAGCGCCTCCGGCGCGGAGCAGGCGATCCGGCTGACCCCGCGGAAGCTGCAGCCTGTCAAGCCTGAGTTGCCCGGAGTACCGCCTGATCCGCGGCGGCACATAAAGCTTTACTGCGACGAGGCGATCCTGTCCTCCGACGGGAGACTCAGCGTGTCCGGTTGGGCGATATCGGCCATCGGGATTCGCGAGGTAACCCTGGCACTGGGCGAGCATGTTCTCGGGCGGGCCGAGTTTGGCCTGCTGCGAGACGATGTGGCGGACGAGGTACGCCACCATCCCCATGGCCCGACACTCGGGATTCAAGGCGGCGTTTGCAGTACCCCTAAACGTCCCGCGCGATGCGGCGCTGCGCGTCGTTGCACATAATGCGCTTGGCGATGCGAACGACTTCGTGCGCCCGGTCGAACTTGCGGCTGCCGTTGCGGTTCCCGTTGCTCCGGCGGCACAGCAGCGGGAGCGAAATTTTCGTATCGAGATCGACACACCCGTGCTGGTGGACGGAGTGGCGGCTGAGCCGGTGGGAAACCGGCTTACGATAGATGGCTGGGCGTTGTGCCACTCCGGTATTGCCGGCATCGATGTGCTGATGGATGGCCACCCGATTGGCGCAGCCCATTACGGTCTTGTACGGCAGGACGTAGCGCGTGCTTTTCCAGGGCGGGAGGATGCCGTCCGCTGCGGCTTCGCATTCCACTGCCCGCCGCGGCTGCTTCGGGCCGGCGGCCATGTTGCGGAGCTTGTCGTCCGGGCACGCGACGGCGAGTTGCTCACGCGCCGTAGCATCTCTTTCGAGGTCCGGCCAATCGATGAACGGGGCGGGGGAACACCGGTCCGCCATCGGATAGCGCTGGCCGAGGCCAATGATTACCGGGCCATGCTCGCCCGCCAAGGTGCGACAAGTCGCTTCTGCATCATGCTCCGCATGTTCGGTCCGGGAGACCCGGATGGGCTTCGCCGTACTTTGCGGTCGTTATCCGGGCAGATCTATCGCGACTGGCAGGTCATCGTTCCCGATGAGGTCCGGGGCGCTGATCTCGCGCCCGATCTGCTGGGGCGGTTTCTTCACCAGGACGGCGGCGATTGGCAAGATAGGGTGGACTTTGTTGCTATCCTGGGGGTAGGCGACATCCTGGGGGCGGATGCTCTGGCCGAGATCGCGCTTGAGGCAGCACTGTCCCCTTCGGCCGAACTTATCTATGCCGACGAGTACCGGCCCCCGGCTTGTGGCGATCCGCACGAACCGTTTTACAAGCCAGATTACTCACCCAATCTGCTGTTGGCGACTAACTATATCGGCCGACCCTGGTTCGCCTCCGTCCAATTATTGCGTCGCGCCGGCATCACTCCCCGATCATTGCTATCCAAAGGGGAGTACGACGCTTTGTTGCGCTGCGCTGAGGTTATGCGCGATGTGCGGCACGTGCCGCGATTACTGTGCGAACGCGGAGCTGATGGCGACACCGTTGAATGCGAACACAATGCCTTGCGGGCCGCGACAGCACGACGTGGCCTGGCTGGCGAAGTAACACCTGGCCTGATTGCCGGAAGCTGGCACCTGCTGTGCAAGGCTCCGAGGCGGTCGAGCGTTTCCATCATCATTCCGACGTGCGCCGCCGGCGGACACATCGAAAGCTGCATTCGCTCCCTTCGCGCGACCACCGCCGACCATGACATTGAGATTGTCTGCATCGAGAACATCGCGCCGGAGAGTGCGCATTGGAGAGTCTGGCTGAAGGCGAATGTGGAGGTGGTTGTTTCAACCGGTGAGTCGTTCAACTGGTCGCGGTTCAACAACATTGCTGCGGGGCATGCATCCGGCGACTTTCTACTGTTTCTGAACGACGATATCGAGGCTGAATGCGCCGGGTGGCTCGATGCGCTGCTGCAACATGGGGCCCGCGAAGAGGTCGGCGTGGTTGGCGCTCGTCTGTTATATCCGAATCGGACCGTTCAGCACGCGGGCATGTTCCTGTCTGAGGCCGGAATCGGCCGACATGCGTTTCGCTTTGCCGCCGAGGACGATCCCGGCTACTTCGGACTTGCTCTGACCGTCCGGGATGTCAGCGCGGTTACCGGCGCATGCATGCTGATGCGCCGGCAGCACTTTGAGGCGCTTGGCGGGTTCGATGAGACCCATGAGGTCGTCAACAATGATTTGGATTTTTGCCTGCGGACCACAGATGCCAATCGGCAAGTCGTCTACACGCCCTATGCCACACTGATCCACCATGAACAGGCCAGCCGAGCGGCAATGCCGGACAAGTACGACCTGCAACGGTTTAACATGAAATGGTATACACGGTTCGCAAAGGGCGACCCCTTTTACAATCCTAATCTATCCACGAGCAGTGACGATTTCACCCTCAACGAAGAACCGGTACGAATTGTCCGAAGCGGCCATCCCCTGTTCGACGCTGGGGAAATCCAGCGGATCCTTGTGGTCAAAGTTGACCACATAGGCGACTTCGTCACCGCTTTGCCTGCCATTCGCCGGCTCAAGTCGCACTTTCCGGATGCTGAAATCTCAGTCCTGGCGGCACCCGCGGCAGTGGCTTTCGCCGATCTTGAACCAGCTATCACGGAGATCCTTCCGTTTGAGTTCTTTCATGCGCGTTCGGCTCTGGGTCAGAAGACTATAACGGAGGCGGATCTGGCCGCGCTCCGTGCTCGCCTGACCCCCCGGAAATTCGATCTCGCTGTCGATCTGCGCAAGCAGCTCGACACGCGACGATTGCTGCTCGCTACCGGCGCCCGCCTGCTTGCCGGGTTTGATCGTGCGGGGGACTTTCCCTGGCTTGATATCGCCCTCGAATGGGAAGGCGATCTGGGCTTACATGCCAAGCGATCGCACATCGCCGACGATTTGTTGAACCTGGTGCAAAGCATCGCCGCCGCGGCCGATCAGAATCGCGTCGGGTTGTCCGCTGCGGCGATCGCTGCGCTGCGGGAGGCGAATCCACCCCCCGATGGATTTCGGACCTTTTTTCTCGGGCCAGTCGTCTGCCTTCACCCGGGCGCAGGCAACGAAATGAAGCAATGGCCGGAAAACTCGTTTGTGGCTCTTGCCGATCTGCTGGTCCAGGAGCTGGGAGCTAATGTGCTGGTCATCGGCGGTCCGGACGAAGCCGATATCGCTGATCGCGTCGCCGCCGGTGCCGCCGATCCGGTAGGAGTACGCTCCGTGGCGGGTTTCGTTCCGCTAAGGGCACTGCCAGCTCTTATTTCGCGTTGCGCGCTATTCGTTGGAAACGACAGTGGGCCTAAACATATCGCTGCTTTGGTGGGCGTACCTACGATTGGAATTCACTCGGGAACCGTTGATCCGACCGAGTGGGCACCGTTCGGGCAGGAATTGGTTGCTATTGCCCGGGTCATGCGTTGCAGTCCGTGCTATTTTCATCGTCCATCGGATTGCATGCGCAGCTTGGCCTGCATCAAGCAAATACCCGTTGCGGCCATCTTCCAGTTGTGCCGGCGCAGCCTCGCCCGAAAACTGCGAGAGACCAGCGCCGGGTTTACCTAGGCGGCCCCTGCCTCCACCGCCTCGGTACGGCAGGCGTTTAACCCTGTCGAGATTGACGCCCTCGATGCGCAGCAACCGCGTCGACCCTTCGCGTCGAGGGGAATGCAGGACACCAGGTTCATATAAATACGCCATTCCGGGCGTCAGCGTATAATCTCGGATGCGGCGCGCCTTGCCGGGTGTGCTGTCGGTCGGGCGCTCCAGGCATTCCCAGTCGGTCATGATTGTTTCCCCGCCTGACTGGCCATAAATGGCCCAAGATGGGCCATGATCATGGGGTTTTGACCCTTTGGCTCCCTGGTATGCGTGCGCCAGGATCGTGAAGCCGAGTTGCGGATCTTCATAAAGCACTTTCCGCTCGGGCGCATCCGCGGGGATGTGGCGGTCTATAAATTCTCGGTCCTTCAGCACCTGTTGCACGAGCGCTCGGACCTTCTGCCGTCCTCCCGGCCCGGGATCGGCCGTGAGCGCCTGCCGGCAGGCCTGGGCTAACTCTTCCAGCGACCAGCTCATGAGACCCTCCTGATAATCTATCACCGCCGATACGGGTAGCACCGCACCCGGTCCAGGGTTAGGCCGAAGTGGTCGCCCAAGGCCTGGATGGATTTGCCGTGAACGGGGTATGGATCAGCGTTACCGGCCCCCACGATAATGGGTGAGAATGACCGGTCTGGCTTGCCGCCCGCGGGAAGCATTGCTGTCACATGGGCCTTCCCGTTGATGTCCCGCAGCGTCAGGAATAACGGCATCGCCCGCCGTACGTACCCCTCCAGTCCGATGGCCTGCTCTATGAAGACAGTGGTCGGCGGCTTGTAGCTGGCTTCCGCCTTCTCCCGCTCTCGGCGGAAATACTTCTCCACCGCATGCCGCATTTCCTGCGACTCGGCTACGGCTTCGCCCTCTGTGACAATGCGAAACCACGTCATGTCTCCAGGCGCGTCGCAGACATACTCCATGCGTCCCCTCCCGGCGTGGCAGGCCGCCTTGGATTGCTGATGCGCCCGAGATTAGGATGTTGACTGCCGCGGGGCAAATAGTGGGGAGCGGAATGACACCGGAACACGGCGAGGTGTTCGACTATGTCGTTGTCGGCAGTGGAGCGGCTGGGTCGGTGTTGGCTTATCGCCTGACCGAGACGCCCGGTACCACGGTTTGCGTCCTGGAGACCGGGCCGCCAGACCGTCATCCTTTCATCCATGTGCCAGGCGGTTTCATCAAAATGCTGTTCAATCCCGCATACACATGGCAATTCAAAACCGAACCGAGCGAGGGGACCGCGGGACGGCGAATCCCCACCACCCAGGGGCGCACGCTCGGTGGTTCGAGCTCCATCAATGGGATGGTCTATAATCGCGGCCAGCGTGCCGACTTCAACTCGTGGGCGCAACGCGGCAATCGAGGCTGGGCCTACCAGGACGTGCTGCCCTATTTCAAGCGAACCGAACGCCGGATCGGCGTGTGCGATGCTCGCTACCACGGCACGGAAGGTAACCTACCGGTCACCGATATCGATTGGATTCACCCGATTTCCGAGGCTTTTATCTCTGGCGCGGTAGGCTCGGGAATTCCTCGGTGCCCGGATTACAATGCCGAAACGCAGGAAGGCGTTGGTTATTTTCAGCGCGTCATCCATAAGGGCTGGCGGCACAGTGCCGCGCGGGTCTTCCTGCGTCCATCTCGGCATCGGGGCTGCACTGTGTGCACGGATGCGCGCGCGGCCAAGATACTGTTCGACGGGAAACGGGCTGCCGGCGTTCGGTACGTCAACGAGCGGAATCACTCCGAGCGACGCGATGTTTTTGCCCGGCGCGAGGTGATTGTCTCGGCCGGCACGGCGAATACTGCGAAGCTTCTGCAATTGTCGGGCGTGGGGCCGGCGCCGCTGCTGCGCGAATTGGGTATTCCGGTTGTTCACGAGCTTCCCGGCGTGGGCGAAAACTTTCGGGATCACTATGCGGTTCGGATCGTGGCGCGCGCCAAGGGCGTCACCACGATGAACGAACTTTCCCGGGGCCTGGGTCTCGCCGGCCAGATCGCGCGCTGGGCGGTCGGAAGGCCCAGTATCCTGGCACTGAGCCCGTCGATCATCCATTGGTTCTGGAAATCAAACGAGAACCTGGATTTTGCGGATCTTCAGGGTGTCTTTAGCCCGGCATCATACAAGGAAGGGTTTGTCGGCCTGCTAGATGATTACCCGGGCATGACATGTGGGGTCTGGCAGCACCGGCCGGAAAGCGTGGGGTATGTTCGTGCTCGCGGTCCAGACCCATTCCAAGATCCGGCGATCCAACCGAACTATCTTGCCGACCCATTTGACCGTGCGGTGCTTCTGGCTGGGATGAAGCTGGCGCGGCAGCTTCTTCGCGTGCCGGAATTGGCGCCATACTTCGAACGCGAATCTCTCCCGGGAGAGCAGGTCCAGACCGACGATGAGCTGATGGATTATGCGCGCCGGTATGGCTCAACCGCATACCATCTGATCGGGACTGCGCGCATGGGTTCGTCCACAGATCCCATGTCGGTTGTTGACGCCCAGTTGCGTGCGCACGGGATGGAACGGCTTCGGGTGGTTGACGCATCGGTGATGCCCACCATCCCGTCAGCAAACACTTATGCTTCCACCATGATGATCGCGGAAAAAGCCGCTGATATTATCCGTGGTCGGATCGGCCTTCACGAACTCGGGGAACTGGCGACCTAGATTGAGCCTAATATTCCCGGCCGCGGGCTGGCGGCGTGTTCCTTCAACACTGCCTCTGTGCCCGGATCGACCTCGCGCATCAGCACATCGTACCCCCACAGATCAGCCAGATGCTGCAGTACCGAGGCGCGCATCCTTTTCGTCTAAAAGTCCTCGGTTGAGCGCACGATGGTGCAGGATCAGCCGCCGGTCGCCGTCGAGGTTCACATCAGCAACCTGGATGTCCGGGAGCGTCCACGCGACATCGTATTGCCTCGCCAACGCCCGTTGGATCTTGCGGTACCCGCGCTCATCATGGATCGCCTCAACAACCAGGTTCGGTTCATTCGCGTCATCGGCCACATGGAAGAGCGCGAACTGACGAATCAGCCGAGGGCTTAGGAACTGGAGGATGAAGCTCTCGTCGCGATAGTTAGCCCAGCAATCGGACAGCACACCCATCGAATCACCTGAACCGGCGATGGCCGGGAACCATTTCCGATCCTCCTCCGCCGGGTCGGTGCAGATTCGCTCGATATCCTGCATCATGGCGAAACCAAGCGCATATGGGTTGATGCCGGAATACCGGGGATCATCGAAACTTGGCTGGAACACCACATTCGTGTGGCTTTTCAGGAACTCGACCATAGCTCCATCGTTGAGCAGGCCCTTTTCGTGCAAGCGGTTCATGATGCGATAGTGCACGTAGGTGGCACAGCCCTCGTTCATGATCTTGGTTTGTGATTGCGGATAGAAATACTGTGCAATCTGCCGCACGATCCGCAGCACCTCCCGCTGCCAGGGCTGCAGGCGAGGTGCCGTCTTCTCCAGGAAATACAGGATGTTTTCCTGGGGTAGCTGAAGCAGAGCCCGGCGGCGTTCCTCAGATGATTTATCAGGCTTCACGCCCTGCTTCTGCGGCACGGTCCGCCACAGGTCGTTGAACATTTGCTCTTCGTAAAGGCGCCTTTCGCGTTCCCTGCGCTCCTCGGAACGCAAATCAGCTGCCCGGCGGCGTGGATAGCGGTGCACTCCGTAACTCATCAAGGCGTGGGCAGAGTCGAGTAAACGCTCGACCGCAGCTTCGCCGTACCGTTCTTCACAGTCTGCGATGTACCCCTTCGCAAACTCAAGATAATCCAATATGCCGTTGGCGTCTGTCCATTGCTTGAACAAGTAATTGTTTTTGAAGAAGTGATTATGCCCAAATGCCGCATGGGCAATCACCAGGGTCTGCATGGCGGCCGTGTTCTCCTCCATGATATAGGAGATGCACGGGTTGGAATTTATGACGATCTCGTACGCCAGTCCTTGCATGCCGGCCCGATACAGCAACTCGCTGCGCGCGAAATGCTTGCCAAACGACCAGTGCTTGTAGAACAAGGGCATGCCGACGGACGAGTATGCATCAAGCATCTGCTCGGTGCTGATGACTTCGATCTGGTTCGGATAGCAATCCAGGCGGAGCTCGCCGAGTGCGATCCGCTCGACGGCGTCGTAAACCCGCTGAATTGTTGAAAACTCCCAGTCTGCGCCTTCAAACAGCGGTCGAGGGATGTTCGGGTTAATGTAGTTCATGCGCTGGAAGTCCCCGTGACTGCTTCCTTCTTCGCAAACAGTTCCCGAAACACCGGGTAGATGTCCCGCCTGTGACTCACTTTTCGCATCGCCATCGGCGCACCGGTGCGGCATATGTCGCTGTAGGTCTGCCATAGATCACTATCGCGCCGAATAAACCCGGGGGGGAAGTGCTCGGAGTCGCGCCCGACTTCCAGGTACGCATACGTCCTGGCATACCGGGAGAATGACGTTCACGAGAAGGTCTGCCGTCCTCTCGTTATCCGAGGCCGTGTTGTCTCCATCGGAGGCCTGTGCGGCATAGATGTTCCATGAATCAGGACTGTAACGTTCTCCTACCACCCGCCGCATCTCTTCGAGGGCGGTGGATACAACCGTCCCGCCCGTTTCCGGCGAATGGAAAAAAGTATCTTCGTCAACCTCAGCTGCCTGATGCGTATGCCGTATGAAAACGACCTCGACATGCTTGTACTTTCGCCGTAGGAAGATGTACAGGAGCACATAAAACCGCTTGGCCAAATCCTTCATGTGCTCCGTCATTGAGCCTGAGACGTCCATCAGGCAGAACATGACAGCCTGGGCCACAGGTTTGGGATGCGACTCGAATCGCCTGTAGCGGACGTCCAGCGGGTCGATGTACGGGATTTGAACCGTCCGCCGCAGCTTGCGCTCAAGCTCCTCCAGCAGATCAGGGCGCCGGGGGTCATCCTCACTCAACGCATTGATCTGATCGCGCAAGGAGCGGAGCTCTTCCGTCTTGGGCCGCCGCAGAGCGATCCGACGGGACATGCTGTTTCGTATGGTCCGCATCAATGCCAGGTTAGCCGGAGACCCGGTTACCGAATAACCTGCTCGTTCCCAGGTCAGCGAGTCGGTATCTACTACGCGCCGCTTAGCGAGATCCGGAAGCTCTAGGTCTTCCAGGAACAGGTCCACGAATTCATCCCGCGATAGTGCAAACCGGAAGTCGTCCTGTCCTTCGCCGTCCGGGCTCCCCTCGCTGCCGGAGCCCCCGCCGCCACTCGGCGGGCGCGGAATTGTATCGCCGGCGACATACTCTTTGTTGCCGGGCAGCAGGTGGTCACGAATACCGCCGCTGTTGTTTCGGCGGAAAGATGGTTCATGCACACCCTGAGCCGGCAAGGAAATCTCCCCAGCCTCATCAGCGTCTTTTATGCTCCGGGTCGCCGTGCTCTCATGGACGGCCTTTCGGATGAGCGACTTGGCGCGGCGCATGAAGCGCTGCCGGTTGGCAAGGCTCTTGCCGCCAGGATTAAGGCGACGATCAACAATATGCATGAGCCTGACTTTCCCCGCTGCGAATTACCCCGCCTGCTTCACCCGCATATACCACTCCACCAAACGTCGAACCTGGCGCTCGGTATAACTCCGTTCGGTCATGCGCGCCACGAACTCATCGTGCTTCCTCTCGGTATCGCTGTCCTTCTTCGATCCAAAGCTGATTACCGGAAGCAGTTCTTCAACCTGAGAGAACATGCGCCGTTCAATCACCTCGCGGATCTTTTCGTAGCTGGTCCAGGAGGGGTTCCGCCCATTGTTGTTCGCTCGCGCCCGCAGGCTGAACTTGACGACCTCGTTTCGGAAATCCTTCGGGTTGGCTATCCCGGCCGGTTTCTCAACTTTAGTCAACTCCTGGTTCAGCAACTCTCGGTTCAACAACTGGCCGGTATCCGGATCCTTGTAGTCCACGTCCTCTATCCAGGCGTCGGCATACGCCACATAGCGGTCGAACAGGTTCTGTCCATATTCATGGTACAATTCGAGATAGGCCTTTTGTATCTCGTTGCCAATGAACTCAGCATACCGAGGCGCGAGCTCGCCCTTGATGAACTCCAGGTAGCGCTTTTCGGCATCAGCTGGAAGCTGCTCCCGGCGTATCGACTGCTCCAGCACATACATCAGGTGAACTGGATCAGCGGCAATCTCGGTCGTATCGTGGTTGAAGGTTGCAGCGAGTACCCTTGAAAGCGAAACGGGTTGACGCTCCGTCCATCCCCTCGTCAACACCGGCTGCATCCTTGTACTCCTGCAGACTCCGGGCGCGAGGATCCGTCTCTTTCAGGCTCTCCCCATCGTACACTCGCATTTTCGCGAACAATGTCGAGTTTTCGTGCCGCCGAAGTCTGCTCAGCACCGAGAAACGGGCCAGCATTTCCAGCGTCGACGGTGCGCACGACGCATCCGACAGCTCACTGCCGTTGAGCAGTTTTTCATAGATCTTGATCTCTTCCGTAACGCGTAGGCAATACGGAACTTTGATCACATAGATTCGGTCGATGAACGCCTCGTTGTTCCGGTTGTTCTTGAAGGTCTGCCATTCCGCCTCATTGGAATGGGCCAGAATTATGCCGGAAAACGGGATGGCGCCGATGTTTTCCGTTCCGATGTAGTTCCCCTCCTGCGTCGCCGTCAGCAGCGGATGCAGCATCTTTATCGGCGCCTTAAACATCTCCACGAATTCCAGAATACCCTGGTTGGCCCGGTTGAGCCCGCCGGAATAGCTGTACGCATCTGGGTCGTTTTGAGCGTGCAACTCCAGCTTGCGGATATCCACCTTTCCTACCAGCGAGGAGATGTCCTGATTGTTCTCATCGCCAGGCTCCGTCTTGGCAATGGCGATCTGGCGCAGCCGGGAGGGCATCAGTCGCTTGACGGTGAACCGGGAAATGTCGCCGTCAAACTCATCCAGCCGCTTGATGCACCAGGGGCTCATCAGCCCGGTAAGCCGGCGAGAAGGAATACCATAGCGATCCTCGAGCACAGGGCCCATCCGCTCAGGGTTGAACAGCCCGAGCGGGCTTTCAAACACTGGGCTGATCTGGTCGCCCGCCTTAAGCACGTAGATCGGGTGGACCTCCATAAGCGCCTTGATGCGCTCCGCCAGGGACGATTTGCCCCCGCCGACCGGGCCCAGCAGATACATGATCTGCTTCCGCTCCTCGAGCCCCTGTGCGGCATGACGGAGGAAGCCGACGATCCGCTCGATCGTCTCCTCCATGCCGTAGAACTCGCTGAACGCCGGGTAAATCCGGATCGTCCGGTTCATGAATATCCGACCCAGCCGGGCATCCTTCGACGTATCCACCATCTCGGGCTCGCCGATCGCGGCCAATAACCGCTCCGTGGCCGTGGCGTACATCATGGGCTGGTCGCGGCAGGCTTCCAGATACTCGCGAAGCGACACTTCCGATTCGCGGGTCGCCTCGAAGCTCCGGGCGTAACTGGTAAAAATGTCATCGACCGTCGTCAGCATCGGTCGCTCCGTTTGTAGTGGGGGTCGTTGGGTGCCCGAATGCAAGATGGGCGCAAGCGTAGCCGAAGAGCCCCGCGTCGCGGCAAGTTTTTTTCGCCGTGGCGCAAATCGCACAAAGGACTCTTCTCCGCCTGCCTGCGCCCCTCATGCCCAAACTCCTCTACGGGCAAGGTCTGTCTCAGTGGCATGCAGTAAGGTGCCGGAGGTGTTGGGATTGTGGCAGAACGCGCGTGCAAACATGAAGATGGCCCGGCACGCGCAAGCGTGACGAACCAAGCCGCCGCAAACCCATTCCGTTGCCGACAGCCAGCCAAGAGACGGGCCGGTGGAGCTGCGTTCCGGGGAGGACGACACTCGGCTTCGGGTCTGCCACTATGCGGATCTCCCGCGGAACCGCACCAAATCGGTCCGTTCCGGCAAGAACAGACTACAAACAAGGGTTTAAGATTCGGTTAACGCACCTCTCCATTCATCCGACCAGCCTTCGCGACATATCGTCCTGCATGGCAATCGAGGCCCTCACCTTGCAGCTTCCCATTCCCGGCAAGGGTGGTATCGTATCAGCCCTCATCAAGCCCATGGGGATGGATGATGGCGACCAAGAAAGCGAAACTGGAAAGGCCAGCCCAAAAGCCGACTCGGGAGCCGGCGACGCGCTCCTCCGCCGCACGCGACATGCCGGACGATGATGATGTCCGGCGACTGCTCCGAACCGCAGCCTGGAGCCGTATGTTCGGCCGGGTCACTGGCGCCAAGAACCCGTTCAGCCGGTAAATCGGCGAGCATGACTGGTCCGTGATCGTGCGACTGGCGGTCGTGATCCCGACGCTGAACGCCGCTGAGGAGCTGCCTGCCACCCTGCAATCGATCGGAAGCCTGCCGACAGAAGTCCTGATCGCAGACGGCGGAAGCACGGATGGTACCGTGCAGCTGGCCGTGGAGTGGGGAGCTCGAGTCATACACGCCCCGCAAGGGCGCGGGCCTCAACTGCGCGCCGGGGTGGCGGCCGCAGAGTCTGCCTGGCTTCTCCTCTGGCACGCCGATACACGACTTGTCCCCGGGTGGGACGCAATCGCCACCCAGCACGTTATGATACACCCGGATTGTGCGGGCTATTTCCGGTTCGCTCTTCGCAGCACTGACCCGCGCGCACGCCGGCTTGAGAGGCTTGTGGCCTGGCGCTGTCGCGTGCTCGCCTTGCCGTATGGCGACCAGGGTCTCCTGATCTCGCGCTCCGTGCTACATCGAGCCGGCGGTATCAGACCGTTGCCCATCATGGAGGACGTGGACCTCGCCCGACGCTTGGGCCGCCGCTGGCTCAAGCCGCTTAACGCCACTGCCGTGACCTCGGCCATCCGTTGGGAGCGAGATGGCTGGTATCGGCGGTCGCTTCGCAATCTGGCCTGCCTTTCCCTTTGGTATGCTGGACTCTCCGAACACCGGCTGGCACGTCTCTATCATTGAAAAGAATGGCCGTGGTGTTCGCCCGGGCACCCCGCCTGGGCACAGTCAAACGCCGCCTCGCCGAGGATATCGGCCAGCGTGCCGCACTTCGCTTCCACCAGAATACCCTCTCGGCTCTGCTCCTCCGCCTCTCCCGGGACCGACGTTTCAGGACCCTCCTCTCCATCACCCCCGACCGGGCCCACGTCCGCGCTCCCATCCGAGTCTGCATCATGCGGCAGGGGCGCGGCAATCTGGGCGAGCGAATGGATCGCGCTTTCAGGCAAAGCCCGCGAACCCAGGTCGCACTCGTCGGATGCGATATTCCGGAGCTGCGCCCCGCTGACCTACAGGCCGCGTTTCGTGCTCTTGGCACAGCTACTGCGGTGTTCGGCCCGGCCTCCGACGGTGGCTACTGGCTCGTGGGCCTCTCTCCACGCCGCCCCTCCCGCCCGTTCGCCAATGTCCGTTGGTCGAGTCCGCACGCCCTGACTGACACCCTGACCAACTTCCGCGGGCGGGCGGTCGCATTCCTGCGGGTGTTGCACGATGTGGACAGGGCGAAAGATTTGATCGTTCGATCTTAAATTCGTCGGATTCGAATTGCTTCCTCACGCGCCGGTGATCAATAAATCGGGCGCAGAGGAGAGCGAATGGCGCAGTCCGACTGGTGGCGGGGCGCGGTTGTCTACCAGATCTACCCCCGCAGCTTTTTCGACAGCAATGGCGACGGCATCGGCGATCTGGCCGGCATCACGGCCAAACTCGACTATGTCGTCAGCCTCGGTGTCGATGCGATTTGGCTCTGCCCGTTTTTCACCTCCCCGCAAAAGGATTTCGGATACGACGTCTCTGACCACCTAAGCGTGGACCCACTGTTCGGTACCCTGGAAGACTTCGATCAATTGCTGGCCCGAGCACATGAGCTCGGGCTTAAGGTCCTGATCGATCAGGTTTGGAGCCATACTTCGGAACACCATGCCTGGTTCCTGGAGAGTCGAGCGAACCGAACCAACCCTCGCGCGGATTGGTATGTCTGGGCCGATCCGGGAGCTGACGGAACGCCCCCAAACAACTGGCTCTCGGTGTTTGGCGGCCCCGCCTGGTCTTGGGACCCGCGGCGGCGTCAATATTATCTGCACCATTTCTTGGCTCAGCAGCCGGCGCTGAACCTCCATAACCCCGCCGTGATGGAGGCTCTTCTGGAGGGCGGCGATTATTGGCTGCGTCGAGGTGTGGACGGGTTCCGCCTCGATGCGATCGACTTTATGCTCCACGATCGGGACCTGAAATCCAACCCTGCCGTTGAACGGCCGATCGAGTTGCCCGCCAAGCTCTTTGGCCTGCAGCATCATCACAACGACATGCTTCAGCCTGAAACCCTCGGCCTCTTGACCCGGATCCGCGGTCTGATGGATCGTTTCCCAGGCGCCGTTACAATGGGAGAGGTGTCCAGCCAGCCGGGCGCCTTCAGCCGCGTCGTCACTTATACTTCTGGTCCCGAGCGGCTGCACATGGCCTACACCTTGCGGCCTCTGCGTGGCGCATTCGATTGGCCAACGGTTTCCGCAATGATTCAGGAATTGGCCAGTGCCAGGGACTCCGGCTGGCCATGCTGGGCCTTCAGCAACCATGACGTGGAGCGGGCAGTTTCTCGCTGGAACCCGCGTCGCGGCTACGCCCCTCCCGACCCGGCTTTTGCCCGGTTGCTTATGGCTCTTCTTCTGTCGCTACGCGGGAGCGTATCGCTCTACCAGGGCGAAGAGCTGGGCCTGACCGAAGCCGAACTCGCGATGGAACACCTCCGCGATCCATTCGGGATCGCCTTCTGGCCGGAGTTTCGCGGGCGTGATGGCAGCCGGACCCCAATGCCATGGGAATCGGAGGCTCCGTTCGGTGGCTTCACGAACGCGGCCGAGCCATGGCTGCCGGTTCCAGATCCGCATCGGGCCTTTGCCGTGGACCGGCTGGAGCAAGATCAGGACGGATTACTGCATACGTTCCGACGCTTCCTGCTCTGGCGTCGAACAAAGCCACCTCTCCTGTACGGAGATCTCGAGCGAACTCGAGCTTGCCGAACCCCTGGTGGGTTTCATCCGCTCCCATGGCGGCCAACGCATACTGGTGGCGTTTAACCTCTCTGAGCAGGCGGTGTTGCTCCCGCTGGACCGCTTCGGAACGATCCGCCTCATGCCCGAATCCGGTTTCCGGGCTGAGCTCTCGGACGCGGCCGCCAATCTCCCGGCGCATGGCGCCTTGTTCGCGGAAATCGATTCGGTCTGGGCGAATGTTTCCGGCCCGGCGCTCGCCGAGGCATGACGTTAACTGATCAGTCGGATATCTCCGAACTCATCCAGAGTTGCCACCCAGCCGGATGGGACGAGGCAGGTGCTGTCATATTCCTGGATAATGGGCGGGCCTCTCCTCGCTGAACCAGCCAGTGCCGCACGGGACAGAACCGGGAGGTCGATCCATCCCTCCGCTGCTAGCCAGGCATCGTGAACGCTGATAACGCCTTCCGAATCGACCGGGATCGAAATTGGCATGCGCGGCTGCTCGACAAGCCGACGGACTGCGACCGATAAGGCCATAAGCTCCACCGGCTCACCGGGCGGCGCGCGAAATCCGTAGATCGGCGCGTGTTCGCGGCGAACAGCCCGGGCAACATCCCCCACCCCGTTGCCGCCATGTGTTTCGGCACCGCTATCTCGATCCCGCTCGACTGTCCGATGTAACGCAACTGCGCCGCCCGCGGGACAGGCGATCCGGCAAAAACCCCTCCAGCGCCGGGGCTCCCGCCCATTGACCACGAGTTCGGCCATCACCCCATCGATCTCGGCCCAGTCTGCAATATTCAGGCGAACCCGCAGACTTCGGCGCAAATGGTGCTCCGCATCTGCGACCAGCAGCCCCAAGGCACTGAGCACCCCAGGCGTCGCGGCACGATCAGACGCGAAATGCCCAATTCCTCAGCAATCCATGCCGCAAATAGCGGCCCGTTGCCGCCGAATGCAAAAAGCGCTCCCTCCCGCGGCTCCCGACCACGTTCCACAGCGGCGGAATCCTCAAGCTCCGCAAAGATTTCCGTGCTGTCAGACGCATTGGATCCCCGCATCCTTCCGCCCATATCGGTGTGTGTCGATAGCTATTTAAGTTGTCCGACTTACGTAGCACACCAGTTATCCGCTTGTTTCCAGTCTGTTCCCCAGCGCGGGGACAACCGGCGGCAGGTCAGGCGGCCGGTGGCTCGGGACGGCACGCGGGCCGTCTGGAGCGTCACCGGAATGCTGCATAGATGACCCGGGAGACTATCCCCGGGCTGCCAGCCGGCCAACCGCATCGCATAGCATCGCACCGTAATCCATGATATTCTAAAGCACGCCGGAATACGCCGTGCGGTTGATTGTCCGCACCATCTCATCGGCGATGCCCGTTAGAGCATTGCGAAACAATTCGGCGGTGATGGGGTCAGCGAACATGATTCCGTATCAGAGCTGCATTGCCGCTATGCAGCAAATAATTCACGCGTTCGGCCATAGGCCGGGCGTTGCTATCTCGACGGAGTTTCCATCAGGATCACGGAAATACAGGCTGGTTCCACCCCGGGGCCAGGTCACACGACTTTCGATCGCGATGTCCTCGCAGCCCAGATGCGCTTCCCAGGCGGCAAGTTCCCCGAACGGGATTGCGAAGCAGACATGCAACCTGCCATCACCATGATGCGGCGGAATGACCCCGCCAGGCGTCGGTGCCGCAATGCTCGTGCTGCCGCGCTTGAACAGCAGCAGCACCTGCGATCCTGGCACGCCCATCGCGCACATCCGCCCGTCGTGAACGAACGCCTCGAACCCGAATACCCGCTCGTAAAACGCTTGCGCGCGGTCAAGGTCCGCCACGTAAAGCGACGTCTCAAGGACGCCGCTCGTCCGTGGCGCGGTCATTAACTGTTCGGGCCGCGTTCCATCGAATAAGGCTGCCAGCGTCGCAACTCCGAGTGCGCCAGAACCGAAGGATTGACGCAGCTCATTGGCCAGCGCCCGGACAGTGCGAGCCCGAGCTCGCGTCCCGCATGCCGCTTTCGCGCCGGATCGAATCGCGCCGACGCCGATGCGTTGTGGGGCGACAGCGTAACGTTATTCATCTTCAAAAGTGGGTTGTTATGTCCTGGTGGCTCCGTCTCCAGAACATCCAGCCCCGCATGCGCGATCCAGCCTTCTTCCAGCGCCTTGATCAGACCAGCCTCCTGTACGGTTGGACCACGACCCGTGTTGATAAACACCGCCGATTTTTTCATCTGCCGGAAGTGTTCCTCGCGCAGCAGCCCTTCCGCTTCCGGCGTGGCCGGAGCGTGCATCGAAACGAAATCCGACTCGCGCAGTACCTCTTCAAGCGTGGCCGGGATAACGCCATGCTCGATCATCACCAGTTCTTCGATGAAAGGATCATAGGCCATCATGCGCAGGCCGAACGCCTGGGCGCGGCGCGACACAAGCCGGGCCACGTGGCCAAACGCAATGAAACCAAGCGTCTGGCCCAACAGCCGTGGCACCTTCAACAGCTGCGGCCGCCCCTCGGTCCACCGCCCTTCCCGCACCATCCGGTCCTGCTCGATCACCCGCCGGTGTGCAGCGAGCAACAGCGCCATGGCGTGGTCCGCAACTTCGTCAATAAATGTGTCCGGGCAGTTCGTCACCGGAATCCCGCGAGCGGTCGCCGCCGCGACATTGACGCTATCCACACCTACGGAGGCAAGTGAGATGATGCGCACCTTCTCCAGCCCGTCTATCACCTTCTTGGTGAACTTCATGCCCTTGGCATAGACAGCATCTGCCGTGCGAGCGAATTCGATAAAGCCGGCTTCGTTCGCTGGCCCCTCAACAATCTCAGCATCATGCACGCCCATGTCGCGGATGCCGGCCACCTCATGATCGTAGCCGCCCCCGGCCACGGTAAAGCTCGCCCCAGCAGGCGTTGCGATCCTGAACTTTGCCACCTTGCTCTCTCTCCCTACTTCGGCGGACGTGCCCGCACGGTTCTTTCGTCTATCTCAATGCCCCAGCCTGGCTTCATCGGCAAAACAAACTCCCCATTCTCGATCAACGGAACGCTCGTGTAGAACTCATCCCGCCACGGCGCGCTGTCGATGTCGATTTCCATGATTCGGAAGTTCGGCACGCTGGCGCTGAAATGCGCGCTGATCGCGCTGCACAGATGGCCATAGAAGTTATGCGGCGCCACATTCGTTTCGTACACATCGGCCATCGACGCGATCTTCAGCGACTCTGCGAGCCCGTTCCAGATCACGTCAATGATCGCCACATCTTGCGCGTAGTTTTCGAAATACGGCTTGAACTCTCGCCTGCCATGCAGCGTCTCGCACGATGCGATCGGGCACGGTGCATCCCGACGGATCAGCGCAAGCGAAGGTGCATCATGCGTGTCCACCTCCAGCCAAGTCAGCCGCGCCGTTTCAACCGCTTCCGCGATCCGCCGGAACCCCTCCGTCTTGAAGTGGAAGTTGATGTCAAGCATCAACCCCATCTCCGGGCCGACCGCCTCGCGAATTGCCATCAATTGCCGTGTTGCGGTTTCCCGAATGCGGTTGTCCCAGTTCAATTCCGGCCAGCCCGTAGTGCGTCCGAAACCCGGATTAAAGCTTCCCAGCCCTTCTCCCTGAACCGGAAGAAGATTCGTCTTCAGCGCACGAAATCCTCGCGACTTCACCTCGGCCGCGTGCCGCGCCAGGTCGTCATAATTATTCAGGGGTAGAACACCCATCAGCTGCGCGCTACGCACCCGGTATGTGCCGAAATGCGACCAATAAACCGGAATTCGTTCGCGCACCGGGCCGCCGAACAAGGCACAGACGGGTACACCGTACGCCTTGCCGGCAATGTCGAGCAGCGCGTTCTCGATCGCGGCGATCGCCTGCTGATTTATACCGCCTCGTGATTGCCGGGTCATCACATGCAGATGTGATGTAATCGCCTCGAACCGGCGCGGATCTTTGCCAATCACCAGTGGCGACAGCTTCCCGATAACCTCGCCGAGGCCCGCCGAGCCGAAGCTCTCGCTGAACTCCGACCAGCCCGTGATGCCATCGCTGGTGGTGACCTTCAGGTAGGAGAACATCCGCCAGCCGGCGTCGGCCCGCAGGGTCTCCAGGCGTTCAACCTTCATACTTCCTCCCCTCTGGCGCGCCGGAGAGAACCACGGGGCCGCTACCGGGGCAAGACTGGCTCCTGGCACATTCCCTTGCGGACGATCGCTGGCGGAGCCAAGCTCGTCGGATGAAGTTCGCACTCATGCTGCGGGGCCAGTATCGCCAAAATGAGGACATGGTCCGTTGCCACCAGGACGATCTGGCAATGGTGCGGCTGGCCGAGAAACTGGGTTTCGACGGCATCGGGATGGCCTCTCATTACAGCGCCGCGCCGTGGCAGATGACCCAGCAAATTCCCTTTCTAGCCCAAGTGGCTGCTCTCGCCCCGCGGTTACGGATTATCTCCGGCGTTGTATTGCTCCCGTTGCGCAAACCGCTTGATCTCGCCGAACAGCTGGCCACCCTCGATGTAATGAGCGGCGGGAAGCTAATCTTTGGTGCTGGCGTCGGGTATCGGGATGTAGAGTTCCGTGCCTTCGGAACGGCCCGAAACCAAGCCGGCGTGCGGTTTGAGGAGAACCTGGTCGCCATCAGGCGTTTGTGGATGGAGGAGACCGTCACAATGACCGGCTCGCATTTCGAGCTGGTGAATGCGAGCTGCTCAGTCCGGCCGGTTCAGAAACCCATGCCGCCCGTATGGATCGGCGCCAACGCAAATGTCGGGATCCGGCGCGCTGCGCGCATGGCTGACGCCTGGTTGGTGAATCCGCACAACACGCTAGCTACGCTCGAAAAGCAGATGGAACTTTATCGCCGAGAGCTGGATCGCGCCGGCAAGCCATTTCCACCGGAACTGCCGATGGTGAGAGAGGTGTTTGTGGCGCGCTCACGGGAAGAGGCGGTGCGGTTGGCTAAGCCATTGTTGGAGGCCAAGTACAGGGCCTATCGGGAGTGGGGGCAGGATAAGGTGATGCCTGAGGAGGATCACTTCGACCGTGACTTTTCCGGCCTGATGGCCGATCGGTTCCTGCTCGGAACGCCCGATGAGATAGCGGGACAGATCCTTGCGCTCCGCCGCCGCTTCGGTGTCAGCTATTTCTGCATCGGTATCCACTTACCTGGCATGTCACCGGCTGTGGCTGTGGAGCAGATAGAGATGCTGGCGCGAGAGGTTTTCCCCTTGGTGCGGACCACATGATCGAAGCATTTCTGAACGGCGCGGCGTATGTCCGGGGGCAGTTCGTCCCAATAGCCGACGCCACGATCTCGGTGCTGGATTGGGGCCTCACACGATCCGATTGCACCTATGACGTCGTTCACGTGCGACACGGACGGTTCTTCCGCCTTGTCGATCACCTTGACCGGTTCGAAACATCTATGCGCAAGCGGCGGCTGGCAGTCCCGGAAGACCGCACGCGAATTGAAGCAATTCTCCACCGGGTCGTAGCGCTGACGCGTTTGCAGGACGCATACGTAGCGATGGTCGCATTGCGTGGCCGGCCCCGCATTGGAGGTTCCCGCCGCCCGCAGGACTGCGATCCGCATTTGGTAGCGTATGCGTTGCCATGGGTCGACGTTATTACGCCGGAAGTGCAAGCGCGCGGAGCACATGTCTGGATCGCGTCCGTACCCCGCGTCCCGGACGCTTCCTTCGATCCAACAATAAAAAACTACATGTGGGGTGATCTGGAAACCGGATTGTTCGAGGCGCACGACCATGGGTTCGACACCGCTGTGCTGTGTGATGCTGCGGGTCTGGTTACGGAAGGCCCAGGCTTCAATGTGTTCGTCGTGAAGGACGGGACAGTATTTACCCCTCGCCACGGCAGCCTGCGTGGAGTCACGGCAAGATCAGTGCTGGAGCTGTGCGCCGAGCTCGGCATTCCGGCCGAGGTCGCCGACATCCCGCAGACTATGCTCGAAGGTGCCGACGAAGTATTCCTCGCCACGACGGCGGGTGGAGTCATGCCCGTATCGCGCATCGGGACTCATATAATGGCGAATGACCGTCCCGGCCCGATCTCGTCTCGTCTGAAAGCGTACTACTGGAAACGCCATGAGGAAGGTTGGCACGGCTCGCCGGTGCGCTATGACGACATTACGTGACTGCTGATCTGGGTGGCTTTGCGCCCGCGCGGCGCAGCAGCAGAAAGGCGGAATTCATTTACAGCCATGTTTCAGCGGGGTGATAGCAGGGTTGTCGCATCGAGCTGAGTGATGATGGCAGGGCCGGGAAGGGTGAAGCCGGCTGGAAGGGTGTCTCAGCGCGGCGCCGGGTACATTTGGGTCTCGCGGTTTGCGGCGGAGCCCAGACCGGTCCGTCCGGGATCCCGTCGGCCTCAGCTCCCCCGGCGGAGCGCCAGTCCGAACTCGAGCCAGGAAGCGCCGTGAACGATCAGCTCAATAGCGATCAGCGTACCCAGAACCCACAAGCCGGACCACGGTAGCATCAGGTAGAGGACGAAACCGACCAGGATGCTGATGAGGCCCCCGACCAGCATCAACCCAGACCCGCCAATATGCCAATGGCGTGCCGCGAGGACAACTCGGAACATGCCAGCAACGATCATCACGACAGCCAGCACAACGGTAATCACAAGTGCTCCCCGCACAGGTTCGGCCATAATCAATAATCCGCCAAAGGCGTACAGAATTCCGGCCAGCAAATGCAGCAGAAAGCCACCCCATTCGCGATCGAGAAATGAGTGCACCACCTGCAGTATTCCGCCAACAAACAGGGCAGCGCCGATCAGGAGGGTGGCGGCCAGGGTTGCTGCCAGTACATCGAACCAGGCGAAGACGCCGAGCAGAATTTGCAGTGTGCCGAGCACGACGAACCATCCCCAGGATGTCCTAGGGCGGTCGCCGACGGCAAACCGCGGTTGCAAACCGGTATCACTCATGCGAGCTGGTTCCCCCGTCAGATCCTATTTGGCTCAGTCCAAATAGGGGGCGATCACGGCGGCGAGAGCTTCGCAACCCGACTGATCGGCCTCATCGAAGCGTGCCAGAAAGGGGCTGTCGAGGTCCAGCACACCAAGTAACTGTCCATCGGTCAGGAGAAGACTGACCAGCTCCGAGCGGGAGGAGGTGTCGCAAGCAATATGTCCGGGAAAGGAGGCCACGTCGGGCACCAAGACAGAGCGGCGCTGAGCCGCGGCCATACCGCAGACACCCCGGCCAAACGGGATTCGGACGCAAGCGGGGAGGCCCTGGAAAGGCCCGAGCACAAGCTCCTCACCGCGGGCCAAGTAGAAGCCAGCCCAGTTGAGGCGGGGAAGCGTATGAAAAATGGCGGCCGCGGCATTCGCAGCATTGGAGATTGGATCCCGTTCGCCTTCCAGCAGGGAGACGACCGCTGCGGTCAGCTCGCGATACAAGGTAGCCTTGTCCTCGCCCCACCCGGTGGCGGTCCATGGCGCGGGAGTTGCCGGGTCATGTGTCACTCAGGGCCACTCGGTCAGTGAGCCCGGACTTCCTGCGGCCGTCCGGTCCGGCTGGTGGTCAGTTCGGCTTCACTCCTCAATTCCGAGGACGCGTCACGAAGGATGGTCCGAAGTTCACGGAGGAAGGACATGCCTGTCGGGGTGCGCTGGACGAGCACGCTGCGGCGGTCCATCGGGTCGGTTTTGCGCTTCACCAAGTCAAATTCCGTAAGCCGGTCCAGGGCGCGGGTGATTGCCGGCTTAGAGACGCCGAGCTGCGCAGCGAGCCCGCGGACGGTCTGTGCCTCGTTTTCGAGGTAGCAAGTCAGAAAAACTCCAAGCTGCCGAGCGGAGAGATCCGGTCCATCGCGCCGGACAAGTTCCACGATAGTCGTCCGGAGCACGCCCGCAAGCCTATCATTCCCTTCAGTCATGTTGCCGTTCATGTGACACCTGTTCTTCTGCCCAGACGGGGCGCTCGGGCTATCGGCCTGAACATAGGCCGTCTGCCTGCTCAAACCGCCGAAGCGAACCCATTCCCGAGTATGCAACGGCGGCAAAGGATGTTGGTTGCGCGAGGGTGTCCCAACAGGTCCAATGACATTACGGATGCGCCATGGGTGAGCACTATCGCCACGAAATGCTCTTCCTCAAGTGTCAGTATTGCCATGAAGTAAACTCACTGGACACGGAGGTTTCGTGGACGCGGCTTGGCGTTTCACGAAAGCCGGATCAAGCGGTTCAGGAAGTAAGCGGGCAGCCAGCCCGGTCTTCAGGGCATAAGCGACCGTCGACAGCACTGCAAAGTCCGGGTCCCCGACACCGGGCGTGACGGACGAGATCTGCAAGGGCGGTGATGAAGTCCAGTGAGGCGTTCTGGGCAGGGACACGGAAATAACCCGGTACACCTAGGCCTTCCGCGAGGCGGCGGTACTCGACATCAAGCTCGACCAGGGTTTCGGAATGCTCGGAAACAAAGGCCAGGGGCACGACGAGCACCGCAACACCGTCCCGCGCGGCGCGCTCTATCTCCTGCTCGGTGCTGGGTTCGAGCCATTTCTGCGGAGTGGCGCGGGATTGGTAGCAGACGACCCAATCGAGCAGCGATCGCCGTAGCGTGTCAGCCAGGGCAGCGGCGGTTCGTGTCACCTGCCATTGATATGGGTCACCGCGCCGAACGATGACCTCCGGCAGGCCATGGGCGGAGAACAACACGCGCAGACGGATTCCCTGCGGCAAAGCGGCCTTCGCCCTGTCGTACTCGGTTCTTAGCCGGGTTGTGGTAGCCGCAATGAAACCCGAGTCATCCGGGTAACAGCATATCGCTGTGACCTGACTGATCAGCCCTACTGCTATTGCCGCTCGGCGCCACGCAGCCAAGGAGCTTCCTGTGGTCGTCGTTGAGAACTGCGGATAGAGAGGCAGCAATACCACTTCATGAGGCTTCCAAGCCTTCACCGCCTGAGCGGCTTCTCCGCTGAAGGGATGCCAGTATCTCATAGCGACGAAGCAGCGGACGTCGAGTTCGGGAAGCGCTGCCTCCAGCTCGGAGGCTTGTTTCTGAAGTCAGCGCCAGCAAGGGCGATTTTCCCCCCAACAGAGCGTAGTTGGCCGTCGCGGCGGGGAGACGTCGGCCGGCGATGATCCGGGCGAGAAACGGCCGGATCAAGAAGGGTGCCCGCAAGATGGCCGGATCGCGGAAAAGGTTGAGCAGAAAAGGACAAATCGCTTCCGGCCGGTCCGGCCCGCCCAGATTGAACAGGACCACGGCAACGCGTGACCGTTCCTCAGCTTGCACGCACACACTCCAGGAGACGAGCCACATGCTCTAGTGGGGTATCGGGCACGATCCCATGGCCAAGATTGAAAATGAACGGATGTCCATGTGCGGCGGCTAGAATGCTCGCCGTCTCTTCGAGCATGGCCGGACCACCGGCAGCCAGCGCCAGAGGATCAAGATTACCTTGGAGGGCGACGGAAGAAGGTACTAGCCGCCGTGCAAGTGCCAAGTCTGTACTGGTGTCGATACCCACCGCCGCTATCCCGGTCCGATGGGTGTATTCACCGAGCATCAGCCCAGCCAGACGCGGAAAACCGATCGCCTTTACGTGGGGAAAACGCTCGGCCAACGCACGCACTATTCGCCCCGCCGGTTGGGTGACATGCTGGCGGAACAAGGTGGGCGCCAGTACGCCTGCCCAGGAGTCAAACAGCATCACGGCTTCGGCACCAGCTTCGATCTGAACCGCCAAGTAGCCAATGGTCGCCTGAATAAGAATTTCCATTAGCTCCTGGAACAGCGCGGGTTCCGCGTAAGCCATCCGGCGGACCGCCGCGAAGTCCTTCGATCCTCCCCCTTCGATCATGTAGCAAGCGACGGTGAAAGGCGCACCCGCAAAGCCGATCAATGCTACCTCAGGATGGCTCATCCGCAGTGCTGCGGATACGCGTTCGACAGTTGCCCGAACCGGGCTGACGGTCTCCGAGAAGCGCGACATGTCCAACGACCTGACCGCCCCCGCATCTCGCAGCGGTGGCAGCGCCGGTCCTTCTCCTTCCATGTAGGCCAATTCATAGCCCAGAGCCCAAGGCACTATCAGGATGTCGCTGAACAGGATCGCTGCGTCGAAGGCAAAGCGGCGTACTGGCTGGAGCGTAATCTCCGCCGCAAGTTCGGGTGTGGTGCAAAGCTCGACGAAGTTGTCGGTTTTCGCCCGGATCGCACGATACTCCGGTAGGTAGCGGCCGGCTTGACGCATCAGCCAGACCGGCGGGGGCCACACGGCTTCCCCATCAAGGACACGCAGCAGGCGTTTCGTCATGGCTCCGCTTAACAGATAGATAGAGAAGAAAAAAATTCTTGGGGTGACTTCTGGGGCTGTGAGTGCTGGGGTACCCCGATTGCTGATTGGAAAATCAAGAGATATTCACAGGAGCTAGTGACCACAAGTGACTGATGGAAGGGTCGGAATCCGACTAGCTCCCAGAGAGCCGATAGACCCAGCGTCCGTTGCTCACGAGCGTGTGAAGCCGAGATGTTGTCCCCGTTATTCTCACGGTGCTGTGAGCGGCCCGGAGAACTGGCCGGTTATCCCCGGGACTCACGGCAATACCCGGCAGTGGGGAAAGTGGCTATACCATGATGCTGCGGGGAGGTCTTGGGAGGTTCCACGGCATGTCGCGCGAACGGATCAACCTGCATTTGGTCTCGGAGGCTACTGGGGAGACGCTGAACGCAGTCACCCGCGCCACGACGGCCCAATTCGACCATGTGCAGATCGCGTTTCATCGGTGGAGTTTGATCCGAACACGTTTTCAGCTGCATCGGGTGCTGGAGGGCATCGAGGCTGATCCCGGTCCTGTCCTGTCGACTCTGGTGGACAAGGCACTGAGATCCGACCTGGATACGACGTGTCAGCGGCTGAGTGTTCCCCTGGTCAACGTTCTCGATCCCGTGATGAACCTCTTGCAGGACTACATCGGCGAGCAACCAGGGTCCCGACCCGGGCGGCAGTATGTTCTGAACGCCGATTACTTTCAGCGCATCGACGCTATGCATTACGTTCTGGCCCATGACGACGGGCAGGCACAGGCGGGCTTGGCTGAAGCGGACGTGGTTCTTGTCGGAGTGTCACGGAGTTCGAAGACGCCGACGTGCTTCTATCTGGCTAACCGGGGGATCAAGGCTGCTAACATTCCGCTGGTTCCGAGTCTTCCGGAGCCGGACGCGTTGCACGGGTTGCGGGTGCCTGTTATTGGGCTGACGCTGGAGCCGCGGGCGCTGATCGAAATCCGCAGACATCGGTTGAGGCTTATTGCGAGCCAGGATAACGCTGTCCTGATGCGGCAGAACAGTTCGGATTATGTGGATGAGGACATCGTGAAGTCGGAGTTGCTGTGGGCGCGCCGGCTGTGCAACACCAACGCGTGGCCGGTAATCGATGTCACGCGACGGTCTATCGAGGAAACCGCTGCAACCGTCCTGCAACTTATAGAAGCATGGCATGAGCGCAGGCGGAAGGCAGCAGCGAAAGTGGCGGTCCGCGAGCACTGATACATGCCCCTGGTTCGGGTCTTGGCCGATGACCTGATCGGAGCACTGGATACGGGTGCGCGGTTTCTGCCAATGACGGGCCGGTTACCGGTCTTCTGGAAGCCTCCATGGATGATAAAGGGAGGCGCGGCGATCGACGGCGATACGCGCCGGCTGAATGAGCCGGAGGCGACCGCGATGTCTGGGCGGCTCGTAGCTGTGCTGCAAGATGCGGATGTGGCCTTCAAAAAGGTTGATAGTCTTCTGCGGGGGCATCCCGCGGCCGAGATTGCTGGCTGTGTTCGGCTGTTTGACCACTGCATTATTGCTCCAGCCTTTCCTTACCGTGAGCGAGTTACCTGCCAGGGTCGTCAGATGGCCCGTGTTGGCGAGAATTGGCGCGATGTGGGTGTTGAGCTGCAAGCTGACCTGCGGCGTCTGGGGGTGACGGTCTCCCTGTGCCGTCCAGGGGACGCCGTTCCAGCGGGCACAAGTTTGTGGGACTCTGAAAGTGAGGCCGATCTGCTGGCGGTTGTGTCGGCCGGCACCACTTTGAGGGGCCGTGTCCTGTGGTGTGGCTCCGGCGGCTTGGCCGGCGCTCTCGTTTCGGGGGTTGCTCTCCCACCTCCTCCCTTGCCGCGTCCGGTGCTGGCCCTGATCGGATCGGACCATCCGACGACAACTGCGCAACTCTCGGCGGCGTGGGCCCACGTTCATCGCATTTCTCGAGGTGACCCGGAGGAAGCTGCGCCGGTTGCCCGTCGGCTCGGCAATGCTTCCGCTGCGGCCGTAGCGGTTACACTGTCTCCAGGAGTGCACCGGGATGAGGCTCGACGTCGGATCGAGCGGTGCTTTGCGGTGTTACTGCGTCAGCTCGAGGCGCCTGGCTCGTTGCTGGTATCCGGCGGCGAGACTCTGCGGACGGTTTGTGACGTGCTGGAGGTTAAGTATCTGGAGCTGGAGGGCGAGATCATGCCAGGAGTGTCCGTGTCGCTCCTGCGGGGAGGACGCTGGGACGGAGTCTGCTTAATTGCCAAATCAGGCGCCGCCGGCGACGCGGGGCTGCTCCTACAAATCCTCGGAGATCGCCCATGAACAACTCACGCCGGCAACTACGGGCGCCATGCACAAACCTTGACCCATTGGGGTTGTCACGCCAAAGAGTTCCGTCGATCAAATGCTCGTGGCGGCTATTTTTTTGAGCGGTTCGACCTGAGCTGGCCAAGAAGGAAGCGGGTCGCGGGCACGACCATCGCGGCAATGGTGATCTGCCGGCTGACGTCCTCCAGAGCCCGCTGTCGTACCTTCAATGCCTCGATTTCCACCCGCGAGTCAGACGACAGCGCAGCCGCCAGCAGGAGCACCCCAGCAAACACGATATTGACGCCCGCCAGTATGAGGGCTGCAAAGGGGGCGATCAGCTGACTGGCCACATAGCTCCAAAGAGCGACTTCGAAGAATCCGAGCATGGCAAGGAGGAACGGGATCGCCGCAAAGGCGAGAACGAGGCGGGTTGTGGTGCGCTTGGCCATCCGGCGCAGACGGAGGGTTTCGGCCTCCCACGCGATCCGCGCGAGTTGCAAGCTCCGCATCAGCGCAGCACACGCCCGATGGCGTAACCCACGGCAAGAGCAATCACTATAGCAATCAAAGGTTTGTCGCGAACGCGGCCGGAGAAGGCATCGGTCTGGTCCCGCATTGCACCCATGGCGGTTTCTGCCCGTCCGGCGATGTCGGCCAAGGCCGGGTTGACGCGTTCCTTCATCAACATCTCGACCTGTGCTCGCAACTTAGCGATCTGCTCGGCGGCGTCCTCGGCGCCAGGGATCGATCGATCGGACAGGGCCATGCGGTGGGTCTCCTTCGGGCAGCTACAAGGGAGTTAGGGGAGTATAACGGCCATTTCGAGGCCGCGTAGAACGATCCGCGGCAGCACGGTTCCGCGATCCCTGGTCCTGCGAGCCCGCGGCGGTTACGGTTTGACGGTAACCGGGGAATTAATCATGGCCAGACCAGGTTTCGGCCCACCCAAGGCACCGCCGATGACCGACTGGGATCGCGACGCAGCACTGGCGACCGCCCGCATCCTGCTGGAGATCAAGGCGGTAAACTTCCGCCCCGAGGAGCCCTATGTCTTCACCTCCGGGTGGAAATCTCCGGTCTATATCGATTGTCGGAGGATCATCTATTTCCCCCGCGCCCGCGCCCGGATATGCGAGCTGGGCGTAGAGAAGATCAACCGCCACGTGGGTTATGAGACGATTGAGGCGGTCGCCGGGGGAGAGACGGCGGGAATACCGTTTGCGGCCTGGATCGCCGACCGGATGTCGGCGCCTATGGCCTATGTGCGGAAGAAGCCCAAGGGATTTGGGCGCAACGCCCTGATTGAAGGCGACGTGCCGGAAGGCAAGCACACGCTGCTTGTTGAAGACCTAACCACGGACGGACAATCGAAAATTCGGTTTTGCCAGGCGCTTCGCGACGCGGGAGCTATCGTCCACCATACCTTCGTGGTGTTCTTCTACGGGGTCTTTCCTGGCGCGTTCGAAACGCTTGCGCGGATGGACGTTGCACTGCATCACCTCTGCACTTGGTGGGACGTGCTGGAGGCATGCCGCGACCGGCCGTATTTCTCAGAGTCAGCGCTGGCTGAGGTGCGGCGTTTCCTGGAGGATCCGATTGGCTGGTCGGCTGCTCATGGCGGGGTTTCTTCAGCTGAAGAGGCCGCTTCCCGGCGGTTGGCTGCAGAGCTCTGATAGCGCGCCAGGTTACCGGGCTCGCCCCACTCGATAGGACCCACGGATCACCCCGCGGGAAGCCCCGCAAGGACGAGCCCGAGAACGACATCCGGGGCCATGACCAATGCGGCCTGAACGCCGGAGCAAGCAAGCACCAGCCGAATTGCGTACCATTCCAGCCACACCGCCCAACCCTGCGCGATCAATAAACATGCTTCCGAGAACCAATCCGGGGCACCGGCGGCGCCGGGAAGGGCCGCAGTCAGTAGCAGCACGTACTGGACGACATTCACCCAATTCCAGACAATAATGAAGCGAGGCCAGCACCGCGTGACGCCGAGCCATTGTAGGACGCCATGTGAAATCACGGCATAGCCGGCCCATCCCAGGATGAAGGTTAGCGCTTCAACCGCGATGGTATGCGGCAGCTGCGCGGGCCAGCGGGTCTGCTGCCATGTCAGGAGCAGCATGGCGAGGTAGAGTGGAGCGCAAATAGCGGCAGCCCTAAAGCTGCGTGCAGCCGAGCGCATGTCCTCCGGGAAACATCGCAGGCCGTCCGACTGGCCCGTTGCGAGCAAAATCGCACCCGCCAAACCGGGCCATCGCACCAGCGCACTCATTTCAAAGCCGGTTCCAACCGTCCGCTGGCAAGCAGTTGGGGGCCCACCACCAATAGCACCGTGCCCAGATTGACGCACAAAACCAGAAGCGCCGCACGAAATCCAGAAATCGCAAGCCCGTGCCGGGCAATGAACCAATGCAGCCAAAGACCGTATAGTGCGAGAAGCCCCACCACCCCGAATCCGGCCGCATGCGGTGATACGGCGGCCTCCAATACGGGATACGCGAAAGCCAAAAGAATCACCGCCAGCACGGGAATAGTCCATTGACACCAATTAACGGCGATCGCGAAGCGGGGCCAGCGATCCTGACGGCCCCACCAGCGTGCAGGCTCGTAAGAGAGTACAGCAGGAGCGAGCAGGGCCACCAAGGTGGCGAGAAAGCCTGAGAGAGCCGAGCGAGGCTCGTCGCCTGCGAGCATCAGCAGACCGCCGACGAGCGGGAATGCGACGAGAGGCGCGAGGCTGGCAAGAAAGGCCTGGGTCGTGTTCGCAAACTGGTTCAATCCGTCGGGGCGTCCACGTGCAATGAGGACGATGCCTCGCAAGACGCTTCCACTGCCAGCACGATTGTGGAGGCGGCCGTTCATTTCAGAAGCGCGGTCAGGGCGGCCGCGTACACACGCGAGAGCCGGCGCAGCTCCACGACCGGCACGTGTTCATCCACCTGGTGCATGCTGGAGCCCACAAGGCCGAACTCGGCGACAGGGCAATAACTCGAAATGAACCGGGCGTCGGATGTTCCGCCACCGGTATCCAGCTGCGGGATAACGCCGGTTGTTGCGGCGACCGCATCGCGAAGCCGCGCCACCAACCTGTCAGGTTCGGTGAGAAATGGCTCGCCGCTGATCGTAACCTCCAGATCGAACCGCTCGATATATTGGGCGAGTGTCGCCCGTAGCCATGCCTCAAGCGACGAACCGGTATGACAGTCGTTGAACCTGATATTCAGGGCCGCACGTGCTGACGCCGGGATCACGTTCGTTGCAGGATTTCCGACATCGATAGAGGTCAGCTGAAGAGAGGATGGCTGGAACCACTCACTGCCTGCGTCCAGCTGCGCGGCAGTAAGCGCCCCGAGGCCGCGGACCATCTTGTGAACGGGGTTGTCAGCCCGATGGGGATAGGCGACGTGCCCTTGGACTCCGTGAGCGGTGATACGCGCATTCAGGCTGCCCCGACGGCCGATCTTGATAGTGTCACCGAGCTGCTCTACGCAGGTTGGCTCCCCGACCAGGCAGAAATCGGGTAGCTGTCCGCTTGCTGCCATCCACTCGAGGACGCGAACGGTGCCATCCGTCGCGGGACCCTCCTCGTCACCAGTGATCAGCAACGAGATCGAGGCATCAGCCGGCTCGGACTGGGCGATGGCAGCAACAAACGCGGCGATGGCTCCCTTCATGTCACAAGCCCCACGGCCATAGAGTACGCCGTGTTCCACCGTGGCGCCGAACGGATCCATCTTCCAGTTTGCGGCTCCAGGCGGCACCACGTCCGTGTGCCCGGCGAAACATATATGGGGGCTTCCCGTGCCGCGACGGGCGAACAGGTTTTCGGTCCGGTTGAAGCGCAACCGCGTTACCGCAAAGCCAAGCTGCTGCAGTACGTTCGCCAGTACCCGTCTGAGCCCCCCTATCAGCAGGGGTGATCGACTCGCAACGGATCAGGGTCTGGGCGAGGCCGACGGGATCGGTGGGGTCAGTCAATCGCGCAGGAGCTCGTTGATGGAGGTCTTTGCGCGGGTCTGGGCGTCTACGCGCTTGACGATCACCACGCAGTATAATCCGGGACCGGGCGATCCGTCCGGGAGAGGCTTTCCTGGTAGCGATCCTGGAACGATGACCGAATAGGCGGGTACGCGCCCGAGAAGGACCTCGCCGGTCGCACGGTCCACGATCTTGGTTGATGCTCCGATATAAACGCCCATGGAAAGCACGCTTCCCCGCTCCACGACGACTCCTTCGGCCACTTCAGATCGGGCGCCGATGAAGCAATCATCTTCGATAATCACGGGATTTGCCTGAAGCGGCTCCAGCACGCCACCGATTCCGACGCCCCCGGAGAGATGACAATTTTTCCCGATCTGGGCACAGCTTCCAACAGTCGCCCAGGTATCGACCATCGTGTTCCGGCCCACGTAGGCACCGGCGTTGACGAAGCTCGGCATCAGAACGACGCCGGGCGCGATGTAGGCTGAGCGCCTGACAACCGAGCCCGGGACTGCTCGAAACCCTGCTTCGCGAAAGCGGTTCTCGCCCCAGTTAGCGAATTTCATCGCTACCTTGTCGAATGCCGGCGCGCCCCCGGCTCCCTGGATCGGGGTGGAATCAATCAAGCGGAAAGAAAGCAGCACAGCCTTTTTGAGCCATTGATTGACGTACCAGCCACTTTGGGCGGGCTCAGCCACGCGGGCTGCCCCAGAGTCGAGTGCCTCCAGCGCAGCTTCGACCAGGTCGCGATCTTGTCCCCGAGTCCGGGGTGACAGAGTTTCGCGCCGCTCCCAGAGCTCGTTGATGGCTGGTTCGAGGTCGCTCACTGGCATATCGGGGCATCTCGCGGGGCCGTCTACCGGTGGGCGTAGCCGTTAATATTGGGTGCGACAAGACTAATGGGCGTTCCGGAAACTGTTTGTTCACGATTTGTCTCCAAAGTGGGGCATGGCTCCTCCAGAGGAACATGTCCAAAGATGAAGCACTTCGGAACGCTACGGCGAACAGGGCCGGAACTGGAACGCCTCCTGGCGGCCGCCCGTCGCTCGGATGTCGTTCAAGGCATGCTCCGGCGGATGCGTCAGGACATTCTGCCGGAGCGCAGCCTGCTCGCCGCCGTGCGTCTGCTGGCCAACGCACTGATCGCGGATGGCGGCACAGTGGTGAGAGACGGGGAAGATGTTCTTGGTAGGGACGAACCTGATGCCGCATTGGCCATCGCGACAGCAGCGGAAATCCTGGCGGCAGATAATGCGGAGGCTGTGAGCGAGGGGCGAACTGAGGGAGAAAAGGAGCTGTTGGTCTGTTCGCTACCATCACGGTTCTGCAAGCGCGCCGGGGTCGTTCTTTGGCGGAAATGCACTTCGGGGGGCTGGAGCGAAGACGACCGGCTTCTTGTGGAAGGAGCATCAGGCCTTCTCGCACTACTGCTCGAACACCAGGAGATCCAGCGGGAGATGGCTCGGCACAGCCGGACGGACCATCTCACGGGTCTGCTGAACAGGCGGGCGTTTTTTGAGGAACTGCCACGCCACATTGGCCGGCTTGAGCGCGAGCGGCTTCCGGGAACCCTGATGCTGGTCGATCTCGACTGCTTCCGCACGGTGAATGAGCGGTTCGGGATGATCATCGGGGACCGCGCATTGCTGTGCGCTGCACAGGCATTTCGCATAGCGGTGCGTCCTACGGATCTTGTCGCAAGGCTGGGCGCTGATGACTATGCCCTGTGGCTGAACGGGGCGGATCAGTTTACCGCCGCCGAGCGTGCCGAATATTTGCGAAAGACTGCGCCGGAGCGGTTGTCGGAATCCATCGGTGCGGCATTGCCGCGAATCACGGTGTCGATCGGGATAGCGACACGCCCGTTCGGCAGTGATGCCGAGGCGGACGAGGTCGTCCGCCAGGCTGAGATGGCTTTACAACAGGTAAAGCGAGATGCGCGCGGGCACTGGCGTGTTGCGCAGCAGAGCGAGACATAAAAAATGCCCGTCTTTGCCGTCTTTTAACATTGAGAAGGTCAAATCGGATATGCCTGGATGGAGGACATCATGAGTTGTCTCGTCAATCGGAACGTTGTTGCGGGTACCGGCCGCACCAGCATGCGGCTGGAGCCGGAGCTGTGGGAGGCGTTGGGGGAGGTGTGCCAGCGCGAAGAGCGTGATCTGCATAGTCTGATCATGCAGGTCGACGCGTTACGGTGCGCGGGCGGCCGTACCAGCGCGGTTCGGGTATTTCTGCTGCAGTATTTCCGGTCGGCGGCGACCGAGGCCGGCCATGCTGCGGTCGGCCACGGGCCGCATGTTACGAAAAGGGCGGCATAGGACCAGCTTAGCCTAAGTGTCGAGGCCGCCCATCGCCAGATATTTAATCTCCAGGGTACTCTTCGATCCCGTATTTCGATCCCTCCCGACCGAGGCCGGAGGCCTTCATGCCACCAAAAGGCGCCTCGGCCGTGGAGATGATCCCCTCGTTGATGCCGATCAGCCCATACTCAAGAGCCTCTGCGACTCGGAATATTCGCCCGACATCGCGCGCATAAAAGTAAGCTGCTAAGCCGAACTCAGTATCGTTGGCGAGCTCGATCGCCTCCTGCTCCGTCGTGAAGCGGAAGAGTGGGGCAACTGGGCCAAACGTCTCCTCACGGAAGATAACGGCGTCATGCGGGACGTTGGCGAGCAGCGTGGGTTCGAAGAAATTGCCACCCAGTTTGTGGCGGTGCCCTCCTGTGAGGACTTTGGCTCCACGGCGTGTGGCGTCTGCAATGTGCTCCTCCACCTTCTTCACCGCGTCGGCGTTGATCAGAGGACCCTGACCAACGCCAGGCTCCATGCCATTGCCAACCTTCATCTGTTCGATGGCCGTCCGGAATTTCTGCGCGAAAGCGTCGTAAACGCCATCCTGAACCAGAACGCGGTTGGCACAGACGCAGGTCTGGCCGGTGTTGCGGTACTTGCTGGCCATGGCCCCGGTAACGGCGGCATCGAGGTCGGCATCATCAAAAACGACGAACGGGGCGTTGCCGCCTAGCTCCATACTGGTTTTTTTGATTGTGGGCGCGCACTGGGCGAGCAGCTTGGCGCCGACTTCAGTGGAGCCCGTGAAGGATAGTTTCCGGACGAGCGGGTTAGAGGTGAGTTCGGCCCCCGTTTCGGATGATGGGCCGGTGATTATGTTGCAGACACCTGGGGGCATGCCTGCTCGTTCGGCCAGAACCGCTAGAGCGAGAGCCGAGAACGGGGTTTGCGACGCAGGACGGACGACGCCCGTGCATCCGGCAGCCCATCCTGGGCCGGCCTTGCGGGTGATCATGGCCGAGGGAAAGTTCCAGGGCGTGATCGCGGCGAAAACGCCAACTGGCTCCTTCAGAACCAGTATGCGGCGGCCTTTCGCGTTCTGCGGGATCGTATCGCCATAAATCCGTTTTCCTTCCTCAGCGAACCAGTCGATGAAGCTGGCGGCATATGCGATCTCGCCTTTGCTTTCGTTCAGAGGCTTGCCTTGCTCCGCGGTCATGATGATCGCGAGGTCTTCGGTGTTGGCGAGCATCAGCTCGGCCATTTTGCGCAGAATCGCTCCCCGCTCCTTGGCCAGCATGGCGCGCCAGGCGGGGTAAGCGCGGAAAGCGGCTTCGATGGCGCGGCGGGTTTCCGCCGCGCCCATTGCAGGCACTTCGCCCACGGCTTCACCGGTGGCGGGATTGTTCACGGTGAGGGTGCGACCGCTATCGGCCTCAACCCATTTGCCGTCGATGTAGTTTGCCTGACGGAGCAGGGTGGGGTCCTTGAGCGGCAACGGTGATGCGGGATTGAGCATGGCGGTCCCTCCTTCAGTGCCTCAGAATGAGGAGATAGGCTTTTGGCCGGCCCTTGTCAGGACCGGCTGAGGCAGGTTGGCGATCAGCAGCTCGATCCGGGGAATCAGGGATGAAGATGCAGCAGCTGGGTGTGGCGGGACCTCGGGTATCGGCGATTGGTCTTGGCTGTATGGGGATGTCGGGCATGTACGGTCCGTCGGATCGTGCAGAGAGCATTGCCACGATCCACGCAGCGCTGGATGCGGGAATAACGCTGCTCGATACGGGTGACTTCTACGGTCAGGGTCACAACGAGATGTTGATCGGCGAGGCCGTAAAGCGGATCGCGCGGGACCGTTTCCAGATCAGCGTCAAGTTCGGTGCACTGCGTGATCCGGCGGGCGGATGGGGCGGGTATGATGCCAGACCCGCGGCGGTGAAGAACTTCCTGAGCTATTCGCTGCAGCGGCTGGGCGTTGATGCCATCGATATATACCGGCCCGCGCGCCTCGATCCGAATGTGCCGATCGAAGACACGATCGGCGTTATCGGCGAGATGGTAAAGGCAGGACACGTTCGCTACATCGGGCTTTCGGAGGTGGGGCCCCAGACGATCCGCAGGGCCGCAGCGGTGCATCCGATCTGCGATCTTCAAATCGAGTATTCGCTGATTTCGCGAGGCATCGAGGATGGGATCCTGGCGATATGCCGCGAGTTAGGCATCGCGATTACCGCGTATGGCGTTCTGTCCCGTGGGCTGATCAGCGGCCACTGGAAGATGGGCGGGACGAAGCCAGGAGATGTTCGCACCCACAATCCTCGGTTTCAGGCAGGTAATGTCGAGCGAAACCTGCAGCTTGTGGAGGCGCTGAAAGCGGTTGCGGCTGCCAAAGGCATAACCACGACCCAACTTGCCGTAGCCTGGGTGATGGCCCGGGGCAGTGACGTTGTGCCGCTGGTAGGGGCGAGGCGACGGGACCGCCTTGTGGAGGCGCTGGGCGCGTTGCAGGTTGCACTGACGCTGGAGGATGCCGCCGCGATCGAGCGTGCCGTGCCAAAGGGTGCCGCCGCGGGGGAGCGCTACGCCCCGGCGCAGCTGGCGATGCTGGACAGTGAGCAGGTGCGCTCGTGACCGAGGCGGAAGCGCGGCGGTCCGTCGTGCGTGCCTGCCGTGACCTGAACGCGGCGGCTATCAACCAGGGCACCTCCGGGAACATCAGCGTGCGCTGGGGTGAACGGTTGCTGATTTCTCCTTCCTCAATTCCGTATGAAGAGCTGCGCCCGGAACAAGTGGCCTCCCTGTGTATCCGGAATAATAAGGACGAGTGGGAGGGACCATGTCCACCTTCCAGCGAATGGCGGTTCCACCGCGACATCATGCGAGACCGTCCGGACGTGGACGCCGTTGTTCACGCGCATCCGACCTTCTGCACGGCACTTGCTATTTCACGGCGGGGAATTCCCCCGTGTCACTATATGGTCGGGGCTTTTGGCGGACCGGATGTGCGCTGCGCCGACTATGCGACTTATGGCACGCAGAAATTGTCGGACATGGCGCTCAGCGCGCTCAAAGGGCGGAACGCATGCCTTTTGGCGAACCACGGCATGATCACCTGCGGGCCGACGCTGAAGCGTGCGATGTGGCTGGCAGCAGAGCTAGAGACGGTTGCGCGCCAATATTGGCATAGCCTGTTGATCGGCGGGCCGGTGCTGCTGAATGACCGCCAGATGGTCGAGGCGATCGCGAAGCTGGCGAACTATGGCGTCCAGGAGTGATCGCGCTGCGCGAGGACTTGTATTTGTCCGGACAAAATGGCAGCCTCGGGGAGAATGCCGAAGCCTGCGTATCTTCGGATCCTGGAGTCGCTTCGCAGCCGGATTGCCGGCGGGGAGTGGCGGGTTGGTGACCAGATTCCCACCGATGAAGAACTCATGCAGATGTTCGGCGTCAGCCGCTTCACCGTGCGAGCGGCGCTGGACATTCTGGTCGCTGACGGCCTGATCAAGCGCTACCGGCGGCGGGGCACGTTCGTCGCCGGCCGGCCGAATGGCGGCGGAACCTGGATGCTGACGTCGCTGCAAGATTTGGTGCTGAGCAGCTTTCCCACGGCGCCGGCCCTGCTGGATGTAAAGGAGACAAAGTTTCCGCCGCCGATCGCAAGTGCACTTGGGCTTGAGGACGATGCGTATGGCTTCAGGATTCGTGTGCTCCGGCGGACGGAGGCCGGGCCGTATGCGCATTCTGTCATTCATGTCCCCGGTCCGCTCGCCGCGAAATTGCCGCAGGGCTGGCAATCGCGGCTTGATAGCGAGCCATTCGTCGGGCTCGTTGCGACCGCTAACGCGCTCGCGGTGCACCGGGCGGTCCAGGCGGCCCGTGCTGCCACGGCCGAGGGTGAGACCGCGACGTTGCTGGAGGTTCTCGAGGGCACTCCTCTGTTGGTGCTCGAGCGGACGTTCTTTACTCGCGATGCCATTGCGCTTGAGCATGCACAGATCTTTTGCCGGCCGGACCGCTATCACCAAACGATCGAATTCCGCAGCGCGAAAGCCGCGGTTGGGGAGGAGCCATGATCAAACAACTCTGGGTGGTGTGCATGCTTGCACTCGCGCCCGGTCTGGTCCGCGCGGCCGATCCGACGATTATCCAGGCAGCGCGGCACGAAGGTGCACTAGCCGTTGCCGATTCGGCGCCAGGCGAGAACTTCCAGAAGTTCATGGCTGCATTCAGCGCGAAATATCCGTTTATCGACGTTGCGACGGGGTTTTATTCGGGTCCGACTGGCCGGGTGCTCGCGCGGGTCAATGCCGAGATCGACGCCAGGCAACTCAGCTTTGACGTGATGCTGGCGGCCAACATGGCAGCGTGGATAGACATGACGCGTCAGGGCAGGATCGCGCGTTACGCGTCGCCGGAATATGCCGCCTATCCCGCAAACGCCAAAATGGACGGATACTGGGCGGCAGCACAGGCGATCGGCGTCGTCCCGGTCTACAATAAGAACATTCTTTCGCCGGCGGACGCGCCGAAGAGCTGGCTTGACCTATTGGCGCCGCGTTTCGCGAATAAGAAGATGGCGATCCAGAATGCCGCCGCGGGAACCCAATTCAATTGGAGTTATCTGCTGGGACAGGCGCTTGGCCCTGATTACGAGCGGAAATTCGCGCAACAGAAGCCGGTGGTGATGGCCACCGGCGCGCAGATGACGGATGCGATTACGCGCGGGGAGGTGGTGCTGGGGGCGGCGCTGGATCATTGGCGCGCCTTCACGTCAGAGGGAGAGCAGGCGGGGCTGGTTGCGGTGTACCCGAGTGAAGGCGTACCGCTGACGATCGCGCCGGTGGGTATCCTGGCGGAAGCTCCGCATCCGAGCGCGGCGAGGCTGTTTATCGACTTCATCCTGTCGAAGGATGGCCAGGAGCTGCTCGATACGAAGTTGTATGGTATGTATTCGATGCGGGAAGATGTGCAGCCCCCAGCCGGGCAGAAACCCCTGTCGGAGGTGCATCCGCTATTGCCGGCGAACCTCGATAACTATCTGCAGGCGAGCAAGGATTTCCCGAAGCATTTCGAGGAACTGTTTCATTGACGATATTGCCTCCGCGCGTGCGGCCGGAGGCTATGCTGACGCTGTCAGTCAGCTGCGTTGTTGCCATGCTCGTGCTCCCGCCACTTCTCGCCGTTGTCGCTGCGGGAGCGCGGCTCGATTTTGCCCCATTCGATGAGCCGGGCATCATCGTCAACACACTGTTGTTCGGCTCGGCCACCACACTTTGTGCGCTGATGCTGGGCGGCGCATTGGCGCTGGCAGTTGTTAACGGTGTACCGGGTCGGGCAATGCTAGAGCGACTGGTCGTAATGCCGCTCTACCTCACACCACTGCTGACCGCCATGGGCTGGAACTGGCTGGCATCGCCTAAGAGCGGGCTAGTGAACCTGCTCTTGCGGGCGCTTTTCGGGCCCGCTGTGAAGATCAACGTCATCTCGCCCGCGGGCGTGGTTGCGGTCAGCGCGTTGGCGATGGCGCCGGTACCATTCCTGCTGATTTCCGACGCACTCCGGGGGTTAGACCCGTCCTTGCTGGAGGCGGCGCGTGTGCATGGTGCTACCCCGTGCCGCGTATTTTTGCGAGTACAGACACCATTGCTACTGCCCGCGTGTCTGGCCTCTGCGCTGCTGGTATGCGTGCAGGCGGTTGGCATGTTCAGTGTGCCGGCGGTGCTGGGTCTCCCCGCCGGATTCAACGTGGCAACGACCGAGATATTTCAACTACTGGAAAATTATCCTCCCAGAGTGGCGGACGCGACTGCTTGGGGTGTGTTGCTTCTCGCCGTATCGTTGCTGCTGACGCTCGCGCAATCCGTGGTACTGGGCCGCAGGTCGTTCGTGACAATTACCGGGAAGGGTTTCCGGCCGTCTTCTCGTGTCCCGGGAGGCCGGTTGTTGAGGGCGGCGTTCGCCTGGACCTATATCTCGCTGGCAGCGGTGCTTCCGCTTCTTGCCCTGCTTTGGGCTGCCGACAGCGTGTTTATACCCGCCAATTTCCGGCTGACGCGCTTCACCTCTCGCCATTTCAGCTTTGTCCTGTTCGACTATCCGAAGACATGGCTCGCGGCAGGCAATTCCGTGCTGCTCGGTGCCCTGACGGCCAGTTTCGTGTGCTGTGTAGGGCTGGCGGTCAGCTGGATAGTGCTGCGAGGCCGCAGCCCTGGGCGGGGCGCGCTCGATCAGCTTAGCATGCTGCCGCTGAGCATGCCTGCGATGGTATTTGCTCTGGGACTACTGTGGGTCTATGTGCGGGTGCCGTTGCCAATTTACGGCACTCTGGCCGTGCTGCTGATCGCCTACGCGACGCATTACCTGCCCTTTGGTGTGCGAACCAGCAACGCGGCACTTCGGCAGTTGCATCCGGAACTGGAGGAGGCAGCGCGAATTTCGGGCGCTTCCTGGCTCAGCGCGATGCGCCGCGTCACGCTGCCTCTCGTCCAGCCAGCGATGCTGGCTGCCTGGATTCTTCTGTTCGTCATGGCGATGCAGGAGGTGAGCTCCTCCATTCTGCTCTATACGAGCCACAGTATTGTTCTATCCGTCGCGATCTTCGATCTGTGGGAGAATGGGAACCCAAACGACGTGGCTGCACTGGGATTTATACAGCTCGCGGTGAGTTTCGTCATTGTCACGTTGGTCTTGGGCGTGCGCCAGCGGCGAGGCTTGAGATGACGAACTTGGCGCAGCTGGATTCAGTCCGCAGAGCCGTTTCCGTGGACAATCTCGAACTGTCGCATGGGCCGGTCACGGCCGTGCGGGGAGCGAGTTTCCTCGCCAGGCAAGGAGAGGTGCTGACGCTGCTGGGACCCAGTGGCTGCGGGAAAACAACCACACTTCGTGCCATCGCGGGATTGGAAAAGCCACTGAATGGCCGTATCACAATCGACGGGCGGACTGTATTCGACGCGGAGCGAGGCATCGATCTGCCGCCAGAGCGCCGCGGGCTCGCGATGGTCTTTCAGTCGTACGCAATATGGCCGCACATGACGGTGTTCGAGAACGTGGCGTTCGGCTTACGCGCTCGTGGTGTCACCAAATCCGAGTTACCTGGCGCCGTGCAACGAAGCCTGGAACTCGTGGGCTTGTCCTCACTGGCGAGCCGGCCAGCCACGCAACTGTCGGGCGGACAACAGCAGCGCGTTGCACTGGCGCGCTCCATCGCAGGGGATCCGGGGGTGATCCTGCTCGATGAACCGTTATCCAACCTTGATGCGCAGTTGCGGTTGTCGATGCGTGCGGAGTTCAAGGCGTTGCAGCGTCGGCTTGGATTGACAGCGATCTACGTCACACATGACCAGGAAGAGGCGTTGGTGCTCTCCGATCGGATTGCGGTCATGCGCGACGGCAGGATCGAGCAGATTGGCTCCGCCGTGGATATTCATGATTCACCAGGTTCGCGCTTCGTGGCCGAGTTTGTCGGCGTGCGAAACGTACTTCCATGCTCGATAACGCGTGACCGCGGCGAGATTATTGCCATATTGGAAAGCGGCGTGCGTCTGCACACACGGGGTACGGTTCCAGCAGGGGCGACTTCGGTATGCTTCAGACCCATCAACGTGCGCCTGTCCACGAAGCCTGAGCTCAGCGCGTATCCGGCACTGCTGACCGGAGCGACTTTTCTCGGTGATCTGATGCAATACGAGCTTCGCGCCGGTGAGATCGAGATTTGCGCAAGAGGCTTGTCGCGCGACGATTTGCAGCCCGGCAGAACGATTTATTGGTCGGTCCCAAGTGATGCCTGCTTCCTGGTCTCCGGCTAAGGACGTATCATGACGGTATCCATTCGGCACGAACGTTCAGCCAATCGCACATTGCGGATCGTGTGCCCGAACGGACACCTCGGATTTGCACCGATTAAGACAGGAAGTTTTAAGGTTGGCCTGGAGTCCGGCCCCGACCTGATTTGCGCTGATTCCGGCTCCTGCGACATCGGGCCCGGACCGCTGGGCGCCGACATCTCATCGAGCCCTATTGCCTGGCAGAAGCATGACCTGGAACATATGTTGCTAGGCGCGCGACGACTAGGTGTGCCGATGATCATCGGATCGGCGGGGGACACCGGAACCAACAGCCGAGTGGACCTCTACTTGCGGATTATCCAGGAATTGGCCCTCAAGCATGAGCTGCCAAGATTCCGGCTTGGCTGGTTTTATTCGGAGGTTCCCAAGTCGATGATAACGGCGCGCTTGGCGAACCGCGAAACGATCGAAGGGCTGGATGGCCGGCCGCCGCTGGATGCCGGAACGCTACAGGCGACGGACCGGATCGTGGCGGTCGCCGGCGTGCACCCTTTCATCTCTCTGCTCGATGCCGGGGCCGACGTGATCATCGCCGGACGCAGCAGCGATTGTGCGATCTTCGCGGCACCGGCGATCAGGGCAGGGTTTCCCGAAGCCCTGGCATACTACTTTGGCAAGGTGATGGAGTGCGCATCCTTCTGCGCAGAACCGTATGCGGGGAAGGAGTCCGTGCTGGGTGAGATCACTATGGAGGACGTGAAAATCACGCCGTTGCTGTCGACCCAGCGCTGCACGATTGCGTCGGTCGCCGGGCACGCGATGTATGAACGTTCCAATCCGTATTACGAGCACGTGCTGGGTGGTGCGCTCGATATGCGTGAATGCGTGTATGAGCAGTACGACGAACGGACCTGCCGGGTGACCGGACCACGCTTCATTCCGGCAGCGGATTTACGCGTGAAGCTTGAGGGCGCCGGCAAGATTGGGGAGCGCTATGTTGGCATGGTTGGCGTGCGAGACCCCTATACGATCGCGCATATTGACGAGGTGATCGGGTGGGCACGCGGACAGGCCCGCGAACGCTTCGGTAGTGAGGACTACGAACTGCACTACAACGTGTACGGGCGTGATGGCGTGATGGGCGAGCTTGAGCCGCTGCGTGATCGCCCCGGGCACGAATTATGCGTCGTAGTCCAGGCAGTGGCGCCGGCGAAGGAAATGGCGGAGGAGGTGTGCATGATGGGCCTGCGCCAGATGTTCTACGCAAGGCTGCCGCAGGTGAAGGGTACAGCCGGAGGGGTGGCCTTCGCTCTGGATGAGGTATTCCCGGCCAGCTCCGCCTATCGCTGGACCCTGAACCATACAATGCGGGTGGCAGATCGAATGGAGCTTTTCCCCACCTCGTTGACCGAGGTCGGCGTGTGACTCCGAGGGCAACCGCGCGCTTGTTCGATTTGGCAAAAACCATACGCAGCAAGAATGCCGGCGTGGACCGGATCACATTCGATGTGATTTTTGCTGACCGCGCGACTTATGATCTCGTGCGGCGGAGCGGAGCTTTGTCTCGCGAAGCGGTTTGCCGTGCGTTTGGTATTGCGCCGCAGCGGATCACGGATCACGTCGAATTCGATCCCGCGCTTGCGATCAAGTTCACCATCTGCAGGCGCATACCGAGCGGCAGCCCGGGCGACGGCGATATTTTCGGCAGCCAGCAATACGGACCGCTGCTGAATATAGAAATACCCGGATAGACAGCAGCCGCTCGTGCCGGGTTATGAGATCGCGTCCATCAAACCCCTAATATAGCCGTAGCAGAACGCGAATGCCGTGCCGGAAGGATCGCGGGCATCGATATGGGGCACGTGGTCGGGCATGAGCATGTACTGATACCCGACCTGCCGGTAGATCCGGAGAGAGGCGGCCATATCCATTGTCCCTTCGTCCGGGAAGACTTCCATGAAGTCGAGACGGCGGCCGCGGATATTGCGGAAGTGAACGTTGAACAGCTTGCCACGCTCGCCGAACCAGCGGATCACGTCGCCGATCTCGCGACGCGGATCGTCCAGCATTTCCCCGACCGTGCCCTGGCAGAAGTTCAGACCATGATAGGGGCTCTCGTGCATCATAACGAGACGCTTCAGGCCTTCGATTGTTCCAAGTACACGGGTAACTCCCTTATAGCCTGGCGGCGTGTATGGATCGTGCGGGTGGCAGGCGAGACGCACCTTGTTAGCGGTAGCGACGGGAACGACCGTGCGAAGGAAATGCTCAATGCGCGTCCAGTTCTCTTCTTCGTCCAGTGCGCCGGCGACGCCGGGCGCCGCGTTCTGATCCGTTTTTGCCCATCGAAATGCGGCATTGCGCGATCCGCCCCGTCCGGGTTCGTCCTCGGTGCGCGGAATGCCGATGATATTGAGGTTGTATTTTGCAGCGGGGATGCCTACCGCGGCCAGCCGCTCGATCAAGGCGCAGATGGAATTGAGCTGCTGCTGTCGGTCGGGCTCGTGGGCGAGCAGGATCGCGGGGCTCTGGCTTTCTTCGATCGGACGCGAGGAAAGGGGAAGTTGGACCATGTCCAACGTCAAGCCAAAGCTTTCGACATGCTCGCGGTGGCGGGCAAGCGTATCCGCGTCCCAGCGGTGCGGGTTGCCCGGCGGATCGGCGCACACATGCTCGACGCCGAGCTGGGCCCACATGCGGTAATCGGTATCATCTCGGGGACTGATCTGCGTGCCGACGTACATGGGCTCTCCTTTTCGGACGGAAGCCGAGATTACTTCCTTACGGCTGTCAAGCTGGTGAAAAGCAGAACCGCAAAGAGAACAGCAAACATCGCCGGGAAACCTTGCGGGTTCCACAAATCCATGGCGAAGCCGCCGATACCAGGCCCGATGAGCGCGCCAAGCCCGTAGGCGGCGATGATCGCGGCATTTACGGCCACCATCTCACTACCCTGAAACCGGTCGCCCGCCATACCGAGCGCGACCGGATAGATCCCCAAGGCGAGACCGCCCCAGGCGAACAGCAGAGGATACAGCACAAAAGGCGACGCATGTGTCCCCGCAAGGATGACAGCGCCCACCAGGCCCACGGCACCACAGACACGCAACGCCGCCGGCCGCGTAAGCCTGTCGGAGAGAACACCAATCGGCACCTGGAGAGCCACTGCACCAAAATAAACCGTGGAGACGAGCGCGGATGCCTCCGCAGTGGTCAGCCCAGAGCGGACGCCCCAAACCGGCAGCAGCGCAAGCATCGCGGCTTCGAACAAGCCGAACATAGCAACCACCGCAACGATCTGCCTCGCCCGGAAAAAGAAGATCAGCGGATTGGTGATTCGGTCCCGTCCGAGGGAAGCGGTGTCATCGCGAACGGCGAGCAGCGGCAGCATCGCCGTGACGACAATAGCCGCATTGGCGAGGAACGGAGCCCAGCCGGTAATACCGGTGAGAGTCAGCAGCAGTGGCCCCAAGCCAAACCCGGCGGACAAGGCAGCTGCATAGACGCCGATAACCCGTCCGCGGCCCTCGTCTTCTGCTAGAAGGTTGATCCAGGCTTCGCTGGCGGTGAACAGACCGGAGCCTATCAACCCCGACAGGATGCGCAGCACAAACCAGGCGAGAAGGCCGTCGAACACCTTCATCGACAGAAACACGACGATGTCGGCAGACAAGCTGCAAACCAAAAAGGTGCGGATCCCGAGCCGTCGGACCCAGAGTGGCGTTAGCATCGGCCCCGCAATTACGCCGATGAAAGCAGCGCTTGCGTTGAAGCCGGTAACGGTGGCATCGGTTCCTCGCCGTTCCAGCAACAGGGACAAGAGCGGCGCCCCTTCCCCGATGCTCAGCCCGAATACAGCGACGGACGCAATCGCCGCGGCAAGGCTGCGGTGCCGGTCAGATCGATCCTTGCGTTCTATCCCGCCATCTCCGCCTGATGCCGGAACGCCTGGGTTTCCTGGGTGGTCAACGCGTCGTCAAAGTTCCACTCCTCGGCGGAAGCGCCGGCGAGGGACTGGATGCGGTCCTCATCCGCAGCGAGGTCTGCGGCTGGGCCAGACCATGCCGTAACGCCGTGATCCAGCACGTAAGCATGGTCCGCAATTTCCAGGCTGGCTCGGACATTCTGCTCGACGAGCAGGACTGACATGCCGTCTGAGCGCATCCCAGCGACAATACGAAACACCTCCTGAACGATGAGAGGTGCGAGGCCTTGCGAGGGTTCGTCCAAAATCAGCAGCTTGGGGTTCAGCAACAGCGCCCTGGCAATCGAAAGCATCTCCTGCTCTCCGCCGGAGAGTTGCCGCCCTTTATTTTGCCGGCGCTCCTTCAGCCGCGGAAAGGTGCGGAATACGCGATCCATATCCCACGGCCCGGGCCGTTCGAGCGGCACGCGCAGATTGTCTTCAACGGTGAGGTTCGGGAAAATTTTTCGGCCCTCGGGTACATATCCCACGCCAAGCGCAGCAATCCGAAAAGGGGGAAGGCGGGTGGTTTCCTGGCCGAAGATTGTTACGCGACCCGAGCGTGGCGGGGTCAGCCCGACCAGGCTGCGAAGGGTGGTCGTCTTGCCCGCGCCGTTGCGGCCGAGAAGGGTGGTGATCTTGCCTTCCTCGGTGGCGAGCCCAACGTCATAGAGAATGTGGCTCTTGCCATAGAAGGTGTTGAGGCCTTCGGCTTCCAGTGCGTTCATTGGCTCTTTCCCAGATAGGCCTGCTGTACTACAGGATTTTCCGCGATCTGTTCGGGCGTGCCCTCGGCCAGAACGGAGCCTTCGGCAAGCACCAGAATGCGATCGGCGAGATTGAAGACCACGCGCATGTCGTGTTCGATCAGGACAATCGTATAGCCGGTATGACGATGCAGGCGGCGGATCAGCCCCGCCACCTGATATGTCTCCTGCTCGCCCATCCCGGCGGTGGGTTCGTCCAGCAGCAAAATCCGTGGCTTTAGCGCCAACGCCATGGCGATTTCTGCCGAACGCTGATCGCCGTGCGAGAGTTCGCCCACCAGGCGGTCAGCGTGTTCAGTCAGGCGCGATGCTATGAGGATCTCATCAACTCTGTCCCGGACCTGGGCTTCCTTGTTGCGGCTTAGCCAGGGATGGAGCCGGAGACCGGCGGCGGATTCCACGGCAATGCGTACGTTTTCACGGATGGTCAGTTCCGGGAATATCTCCGTCACCTGGAAAGTACGGGCCATACCCATACCGACGCGCTCGACGGCGGGGGTGCGCGTGATGTCCTTGCCGTCGAGCAGGATCTGGCCCGAAGTCGGCGGAAAGAAGCCGGTAATCAAATTGAAAAACGTCGTCTTCCCTGCTCCGTTGGGGCCGATAATCGCCCGCAGCTCCCCTTGTCCGACGCTCAGAGAGACGTTGTTCACCGCGACCAGGTTGCCGAAAGTCTTGATGGCAGATCGGACTTCCAGCAGGCTCATGCTTGTGCACGGCGGCGGATGAAACCGAGAATTCCACGGGGGAAGAACAGCACAACGATCACGAAGATCACGCCGATCCAGCTCATCCAATTGACCGTCATGGACGAGATGTAGTCCTGCAGCACCACGAACAATGCAGCGCCGATCAGCGGGCCCCAGAAGCTGCGCATACCTCCCATCACTGCCATGATTACGATATCGCCGGAAATGACGTAATTGAGCGAGCTTGGATCGGCGAAGTTGTTCAGCAGAGCATAAAGGGCGCCGGCTACCGAGGTAAAAAGCGCGGATATGGTGAAGGACAGCCACACATGGCGCTCCACGGGGATGCCCAGGAACAAGGCTCGACGCTGATTTTCCCGAATAGCGATGAGGCTGCGGCCGAATGGAGACCGGAGCAGGAGCGCCATAAGACCCGCGCAGATGGCAAAGACGACGAGCACGAAATAATAGAAGATTTCGGCGTTGCTCTCGATATCAAAGGGGCCGATCGGCTGGCGCTGGAAACCGCGGAGTCCGTCATAACCTCCGGTGAAGTCATTCCAGCTATAAGCGATGTAGTAGCATATCTGGCCAAAGGCGATGGTCAGCATGGCGAAATAGACTCCCTTCCGCCGAACGATCAGCGCGCCGAACAAGGCCGCACCGATTGTGCCGAGCAGCATGCCGTTAAGCATTGCAAGCGGCGTGCTTTGTGCAAGATACCGCAGGGTTAGGCCCGCGCCGTAGCAGCCCAGCCCGAAATAGGCGGCATGACCGAAGCTCATCACGCCCGTGAAGCCGAGCAGAAAGTTCAGACCCATTGCGGCAAGGCCGAAGATGAGGACGCGAGAGGCGAGGGCGGTGTAGCCGCCGAGGGCGGACATCCAGTAAGGGGCGGACAGAAGAAGCAGCCAGATCAGCGCCTGACCGAGTGCGTTGCTGCGGTCGGTGCGACCAGGAATCGCGGCAGGCGCCGTGGTGGTGCTCATGTGAGCATTCCTTCCTCACCCATAAGCCCGCGCGGGCGCAGAAGCAGAACCAGGGTCATGATGATGTAGATCACCACCTCGCTGCCTGATGCCCAGAAAACTGTGGTGAGGGCTCCGGCCACGCCGATAAGCAAACCGCCCACGAGGGTCCCCGTCAGGCTGCCGACGCCGCCGACGATAATGGCGATGAAGCTCGGCATGAGCAGGTCGTCACCCATATTGGGGTTGAGGCCGATCTGCCCTCCCGCGAGCACGCCCGCGAGGCCGGCCAGGAAGATTCCAAGTGCGAAGTTGAATGATCGGAGCAGGCGAACATTGATACCCAGTGCGGCGACGGTGTCGAGGTCGAGGGTGCCGGCGCGGATACGCACGCCCATTCGCGAACGGCTGAGGAAAAGAAACAGGGCGGCGACCGCTAGAATCACCACAAAGATGACGAACAGGCGGTAGCCAGTGAGAAAAAAGAACTGACTGCTGAGCGGCGTGCCCAAAATGTCGGGTACCGAGAGGGGGAGGCCGTTGGAGCCCCAAACGGTGCGGCAGACATCCTGAATTATGAAAGCGAGGCCAAACGTAAGGAGCAGGCTGTAGACGGGATCCCGCGAATAGACGCGGCGGATCATTGTGCGCTCCATGACCAGGCCGATCAGGGCAACCCCGAACGGGGCTATGACCAGCGCGGGCCAATAACCGATGTAACGTCCGAGAACGAAGGCGAAGTACCCCCCGAGAGCCAGAAAATTGCCGTGCGCGAAGTTGATGACATTACTCAGGTTCAGGATCATTGCGAGCCCGAGCGCCATCAGCACGTAGAAAAGGCCGATTATCAGCCCGTTGAAGACGTTGAAGAGTACAAGCGTGAGCATCGGTCTGACTCCGTCGAGCGCCCGAGCGGTTCAATCGGGCGCGGCTCAGGCGCGAGCCGCGAGGAAATCCAACCCCGGGCAGGAAGAGCCGCCTCGGTTCGCAGGGAGCCCTTATGCCGTCGGCATCTGCATCTTGCACCCGGTCTCGGCGACTGATCCGGCCGCATCCTCACCTGGCACGATCGCGGCCACGGAAAAGACATTTCCGGGATTGCCTTGCGCGGGATGTACCTGCCCGACGAAAATGCCAGCCATAAGCTCGTGATCACCTTCGCGGTAGACGATTTTGCCTGGCTGCAGGGCAACCTCGGGCGGGAGTGTCATACCGGAGGTTGCCTTAGCGAGTTTGACCGCATCGAGCGATTTCGCGTCGTCAGCCGCGAGTCGCATGGTGTGGACCGCGACGTAGCCGAACCAGTGTCGCGCGGATGCGGCTGGGACGTTCCACATCTTCTTGATGCCGTCATTGAATTCCGCGACATGGGGGACATTGGGCTGGTTCCACCACCACTCCATGTCCCACCAGCCGGTTTGAGCCTGTGCGGGAACGGAAACAACACTCTCCAGCTCGAACAAGGCGCCGCCGAGTGCCATTTCCTTGTCCATTCCGAACTGCACGAACTGCTTCATGCAGTCGATCTGCGACAGACCGCCCATGTTGTTGAGCAGGACGTTGGGCTTGTATGCCTTGGCCTTGATGAGACTGGCGGAGAAATCGGTGGTGCTGATGGGCAGCATATCGCCTTGGTATTCTCCGCCGGCTTTTTTAAGGTTGCGCACGAAGGCGTCCTGCAGGGTGTGGCCATAGGCGTAGTCCGGCGTGATAAAATACCAGCGTTTGCCGAAGCGCTTGATTAGCTCGCCGGAAACCGCGTTCGCATCCATCGAGGTGGTATTGCAGATGCGGAAGACGTTCCACTTGCAGCTTGTTCCTGTGATCGGGTCGGTGTGGCCGCCGGGCACGATGTGGTAGACTTTGTGTTCATTGGTGACCTGGGACACGGCGTAAGCGATTGCAGAGTTTACATCCGCGCAGATGAGATCGACCTTGTCGCGATTAATGAGTTTCAGTGCCTTTTCGACGCCGGTTCCGACATCGTTCGCGGAGTCTTCCACCAGTAGTTGCACTTGCCGGCCAAGTATACCCCCGTTCTTGTTGATTTCGCCAACCGCGTATTTGGCGCCCTGGACTTCCGTTTGGGCAAGAGCCGCCAGCACCCCCGTTAGTGGGTCTATGAAGCCGATCTTCACCGGCTCCTCACCGCGGGCCGAGATGATCGGCGGTGCAGCAAGGGCAATGGCTCCCAGCGAGCCCGCGCCCCTGAGGAGGGTGCGGCGGCCGAGGCCTTCCGTGGATATCATGTGTGATCTCCCGTCTGTGCGGCTGCAGCCGCTCGAAAGTTGTTTGTCTTCTGAGCGCGCAGCCTACCGCCCGGTCAGGGGCTGGTCGAGGGGCAGGGTCTAGGCGCCATCAAGTGGCAGACCATTTCGCTTGGATTACCGATTTTGTCCATAGCCATTTGAGGTGGGATCGCCGGCCGTGACGTTGCTGGGTGCCGGCGGCGACGCATTTGCCCGCGCGGGGGATGAGAGGCATAAGGTCGAGACGATTGCATCGGGGACGCCTCCGGCTACCGGGTCGCGTCCACTGTCAGACGGATTCAGTACACGCCAGGAGATCGGCTGAGTTGGATAATACGATACGGGAGTTACCTGAGCGCGGAGATTTGGGTTCTGAGGATCTCTCTCCCCTCTGCTGGCGGCCCACGCGGATCGGGCCGCCCAGCGCCTGGTACGGACATCTGCCCTTCGCATTCTGGTTGATTGCTGAAACAAAGCCTTCCTCCTTGGTGGAGCTCGGCACCGAGTGGGGGATATCGTATTGCGCATTCTGCGATGCGGTCCTTCGATGTGAACTTTCAACCACCTGCTACGCAATCGATACGTGGGAAGGCGATGCATATGCGGGGCATTATGGTCCCGAGGTGTTCGATGATCTGAACCGGGTGCATCAGCAGCGTTACGCTGGGTTTTCGACCCTGATGCGGATGCGCTTTGATGAAGCTGCTGCTTACTTTGCAGACCACTCGATCGATTTGCTCCATATAGACGGTGACCACGGGTACGCGTCCGTTCGCCACGATTTCGAAACCTGGCTGCCAAAGTTATCCGAAAGGGCGATCGTGCTGTTCCACGATACGAACGTAAGAAGCGGCGGTTTCGGCGTTTGGGAATTCTGGAGTGAGGTAAAGCAGCGCTACTCCTCGTTCCAGTTTTTCCACGGCAGCGGACTCGGCGTGCTTGCAGTGGGAGAAAGAGTTTCCCCGTACATCCGGGAACTGTGTGACGCTCGATCACCGCGTGCGGCCCGCGCGCGGGAGCAGTGCGCGCTTTTGGGCGAGAGATGGGTGGCAGAGGCCACCCATCTTCAGCAGGACAAGCTGATAAACAAGCTGGAAACAAGGATTCTCGCGGACGAGGCGCAGCGGGAAGCAGAGGACAAAGCAAAACGGGAACGCGATGGCAGCCACCTTCGGATTAGTGCAATCATTCCGTTGTTCAACGGAGAGGCATACATCAAAGAAGCGTTGCAGAGTGTTCTGGCGCAGACTCGCCCGGCTGATGAGATCATCGTCGTGGACGACGGATCGACTGATTCCGGGCCCGGCATCGTTGAACGCATGTCCCATCTGGGACCCATCCAGCTGATAACGAAATCAAATGGAGGCCAATCCTCGGCGCGAAATCTCGGAATTCGCCACGCGAGCGGAGATCTCGTTGCGCTTCTCGATCAGGACGATGCCTGGTATGAAGACCACTTGGCCGAACTGATCAGGCCTTTTCTGGAGCCCAGAGTAAGACCGCTCGGGTGGGTTTACAGCAACCTCGATGAGGTCGATGAGCAGGGGCACATGGTATATCACTCTTGCTTGCGGATGTTACCATTCCATCATCCTAAGACGGACATTTTTGCCTGCCTTTCGTTTGATATGTTCGTGCTGCCGTCCAGCTCGCTCCTCAGCAAAGCCGCGTTCGAGGCGGTTCAGGGTTTCGATGAAGATCTCACGGGATACGAGGATGATGATCTATTTTTGCGTGTGTTTCGGGCGGGGTATGACAACATTTTCCTGGACCGACCGCTGACAAGGTGGCGCATCCACCCAAGGAGCTCTTCATATTCTTACCGGATGGCGGCGAGTCGCACCAAATACTTGAAGAAGTTATTAAGGGAGTTTCCAGATAATCTTGATCGAGGACGAGCCATTGCCCGAGATTGCCTCGCGCCGCGGTTCTTTCCGCTAACGGTACGCGATTTCCGCCTCGCCCTTCTTTCGGGCTCGCAGGAGGGGATGAGGCGCGCTGTAGACGAGCTGGAGTTCGTATCACGGCTGCACAAAAACAAAATACGTTTGTGTATGCTGGCGATCTTACCTGTCCTCAAAAGGCCGGCGTTGTGCCGCACCTTGATCCCCTTCGTATCGGCATTGCGACCGTTCGCTCGGCTGGTCTTGAGATGACGCGCGAGGAGCGGTTGCTAAGCGGCGTATCCAAGGACTGCAGGATTATCGAGATCGGGCCGGGGTACAACCCAGTCGCGCCAAAGGCGAAGGGTTGGAACACCCACGTGGTAGACCATGCATCCCGGGAGGAACTTCGGCAAAAATATACCGGGGCGCCGGTGAATTTGGATGCATTTGAGGAGGTGGACACGATCTGGCGGCGAGGGCTGCTGCATGAGGCGGTGCCATCGAATATCCTCGGTAGCTGCAGTCTGCTTATCGCCAGTCACATGATCGAGCACGTGCCTGATCTGGCGGGATTTCTTCGTTCTGCGGCGGAGATTTTGAAGCCCGAAGGTGCGGTCTCACTGGCAATTCCTGATCGGCGCTATTGTTTCGATTACTTCAAGCCGCCCAGCAGCACTGGCGACATTCTCGAGGCATTCATGGAAGGTCGTGCGCGGCATTCTCTCCGGTCAGCCTGGAATCATGCGGCCTACGCGATGCGCATGGACGGGCTCGAGGCTTGGGGACAGCATGCGGTTTTCAACCCGGGCTTCATCGCGCCGTTCGAAGATTTGGAGGAGGTGTTTCGAGGATTCCAGGCGGGCCCCGGCGGCGAATACGTGGACTGCCATGCATGGCAATTCACGCCGGCTGGGTTCAGCCTGATCGTATTGGAACTGGGCCTGCTCGGCGTCATCGATTGGCATGTCGATAGGATGTACGGGCCAGAAGGTTGTGAGTTTTTAGTTACATTGCGACGCGGCACCGAGAGGTTCGACAGGACTCAGCAGGTGGAGCAACGGCGCATGACGTTGCTGCTGGACCAGTTGGCCGAATGGCGGGAGCAACTGGACTACGCTATTGCTGGAGGCATCACAGCGGCGGCCGGTCTATCTACCGGGGCGATGGCTGCGCGCTTTGCGCAGCGGCTGTCGCATCAGGATAGCCGGATGACCGAGCTGGAGGACCAAATCGCGCATGCAGCCACGGAAATCCAGGAGTTGTCCGGTCGGTTGGCAGAAGTTCAGACGGTTCTCGGGCGCTTGGTCAGCAGGATTGCACCCCTCCGAAAACTGGCATCTCCGTTCCGTCGATCACGGGCGACATAGTACCTAACGGACCGCGACAGTGCCTATTCTGCTCAGCACGGAGAGGCAATGGCAGCTGTGCTATGTTGACGCGATGTGATCGGTGAACGCCGAGGTGCTCGACACACCGATGAACGTAATTGTGGTGTTGTCGGCCAGCTTCATAGTTGTGTTGCCGCCACTGACCGTCGCGTTTGCCACGACGTTCGCTGCTTCCCCGGCTCCATATCCTGTTAGGAGGACGACGTCGTTGGAGTTGAAATCCGTCACCGTGACGTTCCCGCCCGAGGTATGGGTGGCGTAGAAATCGAACTGGTTGTTTCCGGCATTGCCGGTAAGTGTTTCGCTGCCGGCGCCGGCGAACATGGAGTTGTTTCCGCTGCCCCCAACGATGGAGTACGTACCGGAGTGATCCGCGCCCCCGACCAGGAGGTTGTTCGTTGACGAACCTGCAGCATTGAGCGTCTCGTTCCCGGTCAGACCGGTGTAGAGGACGCCCGCCGCCGATCCATTGTACGTGAGTGCGCCCCCGGCGCCGCCAAATAGGGTGACTAACCCAGCTCCGCCGGTAATGGTCGCGTTTGCTCCATAACCGGTGTACCACACGCCGCCGCTGCCGCCGAAGATCGACTGGGAGCCTCCCATTGTGCCGTTAACGGTCGCGGAGCCGATTCCGCCGATAAAGGTAAAGCTCTCGGTTCCCGTGCCGACAATGAGACCAGAGCCGTTACCCTGGACCGTCGCCGAACCGGAACCAAACGCGGCGACAGTATCGTTCGTGCCGTCGTCGTTTAGGAAGAAGCTGCCCGTTCCGCTGAAGGCGAGGGCATTCGTTCCGCCCAGGTTGATGGAGGCGCTGCTGGCATTGAACGGCGCGACTGTGTCGGACGTTCCGATATCGCTGACGACGAAAACCCCAGTGCCGGCGTCGAGGATGTTCCCACCATGACCGCTTGCACTCACAGTTGTATTGCCGGTGCCGCCGAGGACCGTGTCGTTGACACCCTGGGAGATCAGCAGATTCCCACCTGCTCCGGAAATATTGGCGTCCAGCAGATTTGCCCCGAGCCCGCCCGCAACGGTTCCTGCGCCACCGGCGAAGACCGTATTTGTGCCGTTCCCGAGCGCAACGTTGTAAGGGGAGTCCAGTGTAGTCAGGGTAATGTCCTGGCTGGAGGGGCTGGCGTTATCCCCCTGGGCGATGGCGCTGCCCGAGCCGGTGATCGTGGCGGTGCCGCCCGCGCCGATGAGCGATACGTTCGGCGAACTGGCGATGGTGACAGGGCCTGCAGTGTCGTCCACCACGAAGCTGTACCCGCTCGGGACACTGACCGGCCCGGTGAAGCCTGCTGGGATAACAAGCTCTCCCGTTTGGCCGGGTGGCACGGCCGGCGTGGTGCTGCCGCTGAATGTGCCCACGAATAGAGAGCCGCTCGTGTTGAGCTGCGCGAGTTGGTTGGCAATTTGTTGCGCCAGCGCCGAGTTCGAAGGATTGCCGAAGGACAAACTGATCGGAGACGGTGATCCGGGTACGGTTACAGAAGCCATTTAACGTCGTTCTCCGCTAGTGCTTAGGCAGGACTTAGCGCTGGCAACTCGGATTAGCAGCCAACCGACAGTTCGGCAACGACTTTCTCGAGTAAAGCTCTAAGGAATCTCTCCCCAGGGTAGTAGTATGCCCACTGTTGACACAGGTCGGGAAACCGCCTGGTCGCCCACGATCCCCGGCCACCTCCGGGCAAGCGACAACTGCCTGAATGAATTATAATTCGGGAAAGGTGTCCATAGGTTTTGGAGAGGCGACCCGGCCGGAATCACCAAGGCGCCGCTCTCAAACTGGCCCGAACCGGCCGCGGCCCGCGAGCCCGGCTCACATACAATCATACAGTGGCTGTTGCGACACATCGTGGATAAGTTTCCAAAGGAGGGGGAGGTTGGTAGAAGCCGGCGACCGCTCCGGAGAAACGGGGCTTCAAGACCGCTGGCCGCTTGTACACCGCAGAGAGTTTCGTTGTCTCCGCAACCATTTTTCCCGCTGGGGGCGTCAGAAGCTGGGATTTGGGGACGCACTGCGCAACCGCGCCAGTAGCAGATCCAGCTGTTCCATATTCCGATAGTGTATCCGCACGGAACCGGATTGACCTCGGGCGGCAATCTCAATTTTCAGCCCGATTTCCTCGGATAGATTACGCTCCAATGCGACCAGATCGGAGTCCTTGTCCTTGCCCTTTGGCCCCTGCTCTCTCACTCTCCTTGTGGCCAAAGCTTCAGTCTGGCGCACTGAGAGTCCCTTCTCCACGACTGTTGCCATCGCTGCTTCAGGGTAGGCCGTGCTGAGGAGCGCCCTCCCGTGGCCGGCGGAGATGACGCCGTTGCGGAGCGCCTGCTTCACTGGCTCGGGCAGATTCATCAATCGGAGCGTATTCGTAAGGTGAGATCGTGATTTTCCGACTGCATGGGCCAGCGTTTCTTGCGTCATTCCGAACTCATCCAGCAGGCGGCTATATCCCTCGGCTTCTTCAATCGGATTTAGATCCTGGCGCTGTAGGTTTTCGACCAGAGCGCCTGCCATCGCCTCTGTATCGGTCAGCGGCCGTACGAGAACGGGGACCTCATGCAAGCCGGCCATAGCCGCAGCCCGCCACCGCCGCTCGCCGGCCACGATCTGGAAGCGTCCTTCTTCGGCTGGGTGGGCACGCACGAGCAGCGGCTGGAGGATGCCGCGTGCGCGGATCGAATCGGCCAATTCCTGCAATGCGCCATCATCGAGCAGTCTGCGCGGCTGAAAAGGGCTCGGTCCGAGAAGATCAATGGGCGTCTGCCGGACTCCGCCGGATCCGTCGATATTCAATGCTGTCTCGCCGAGAAGGGCGGCAAGGCCGCGGCCAAGGCGTGGGCCGGCTTCTTTGACGCTCATGCGCTTGCTCCTGAAAGGCTGCCCGGCCGCTCACGCTTCAAGAGTTCTCCTGCGAGACGGATGTAGGCTTGTGCGCCCGGTGAGCGGAAATCATACAGCAACACGGGTTTCCCGTGACTCGGCGCTTCCGTGACGCGAATATTTCGCGGAATTACGGTTTCGTAAACCGCCTGACCAAAGAAACTTCGCGCGTCCGCGGCGATAAGATCCGAAAGATTGTTCCGCTTGTCAAACATCGTAAGAACGATCCCCTGCAGTCGCAAGCCAGGATTGAACCCGCGGCGGACAGCATCGATCGTGCGCACGAGGCCGCTGATTCCCTCCAGAGCGTAAAATTCGCACTGTAACGGAACGAGTGTCGCGTCAGCGGCTACCAAAGCGTTTATGGTGAGCAGACCGAGGCTCGGCGGACAATCGAGTAAAATGAAGCCGTAGCTGGGAGGACCGGAACGAAGAGGCGCCAGGGCGTCCCTGAGCCTGTATTCGCGGCGATCCATCCCAACAAGCTCGATTTCTGCGCCGGCGAGGTCGGGCTCTGCGGGGACCACGTCAAGGTTGGGGATGCCTGTCGGCCGGGCAGCATCGCCAGGGGGCGTGTGTAGGATGAGCACGCAATAAGCACCGAGAGTGCGACTCTCGCGGGTGATCCCCAGACCGGTAGAGGCATTCCCCTGCGGATCAAGATCAATCAGGAGGACCGATTCGCCGGCGGCGGCCAGGGCCGTAGCCAAATTCACCGCAGTCGTTGTCTTTCCAACCCCCCCTTTCTGGTTGGCGACAGCAAGTATTCGGGTGGGCCTGAGCGCAGGTTCAGCCTCGTCAGGCGATGAGATCAGCACGTTGCAACTCTGTAATCCGAAGAATGGCGGTGCCGGGCGCCGTTCGGCTGCGGAACCGTTCGACGCGCATGTGCCATTCTGTCGACGAGTCCGTCAATTCAGCCTCGTAGCCTGTACCCTTCGGAAACAGGCAGATGCCGTTCCGATATAGTAACGGTGCAGCAAGCGCAAGCAGGTGGGGAAGGGGGGCAAGCGCACGGGCGGTAACAAGTCGGGCCGGCTCGATCCGCGCCGTTTCGATACGTATTGGGTGCACAGTCACAGGCGCCGATAGGGCACGCGCCGCCTCTCGCAAGAACGCAGCCTTCCTCTTGTCCGCCTCGATAAGGTCGAAATGCAGCCCGAGCGCCTTCGCCAAAATAAGTCCCGGGAACCCGGCTCCGGATCCGAGATCGATCCCTCTACCGACCCCGGGGGGGATGAGGAGACCGAGCTGAAGAACTCTCTTCAATATGCCTGTTTGTGATCCGAAATGCGTCGGAAGAGGAAACGAGATTGATGCGGCGATTCCAGCGAAGAAGCAGATCAACAAAGACCCCGCGCCAGCTCGGGTCGTTCGAGCTCAAACTATGTTCCACGTGGAACGCGGGCCGCCTCCCGCCGGCGCACGTGAGCAATCAGAACTGCAAGGCCCGCGGGTGTCATCCCCTGTAGCCGGCTGGCCGCCCCGACAGAGGCTGGGCGATGACGGTTCAGCTTCTCCCGAAGCTCAGCGGAAAGACCATCAATCTCCTCGAAGGCAACGTTGGCAAGCGAGGCGTTTTCCGCACGCCGGAAACTTCGGATGTCCGCGTCCTGCCGGTGCAAGTATCCCGCATAAAGAGCGTCCGCTTGGAGCTGCGCCAGGATCCGCGAGGGCACGTTACTCAGCCAGGGGAACAACCGGCAAAGATCATCAGTTCCGATTGCTTCACGCCCTAGCAACTCGAAAGCGGAGCGCGGCCGTCCGTCGGGCCGGATCGCCATACCGGACCGGCCGAGCACTCGGGAAGGTGCCTCTTCAGCGCGAGCGCGTGCGAGTGTTTGTTGAACCTCAGACTTGTATGCGCTGAAGGCCGCCTCCCTTCGCGCGCGGATGCAGCCCCATCCGAGACCCTTCTCGGTCAACCTCAAATCGGCATTGTCGACGCGAAGCTGCAGGCGGAACTCGGCGCGAGCTGTGAACATCCGATATGGTTCGGTGACGCCCTGCGTGATCAGGTCATCAATCAACACGCCGATGTAGCCTTCTGCGCGGTCCAGGGTGACTGGCGCAAGCCCGCCCGCTTTCCGTCCAGCGTTCAGCCCGGCTATCAACCCTTGAGCCGCAGCTTCCTCGTAGCCCGTTGTGCCATTGATCTGCCCCGCTAAGAACAGGCCGGGCAATGACTTCAGCTCCAACGAGGCCGAAAGGGATCTCGGATCCACATAATCGTATTCGACGGCGTAACCAGGCCTGATGATACGAGCCCGTTCCAGGCCTGGGATGGTCGCAACCAGCTGGCACTGCACTTCCGCGGGCAAGCTTGTCGAGATTCCGTTCGGATAAATCGTATGATCTTCGAGCCCCTCAGGCTCAAGAAAGATCGTGTGATGATCCCGCTCGGCGAAACGGACCACCTTATCTTCAATCGACGGGCAATAACGCGGTCCCGGTCCCTCGATTTTTCCGGAATACACAGCCGACCGATACAGGTTCGCGCGGACCAGAGCATGTGTAGCAGGTGTGGTTGCCGTCACCTTGCACGCGATCAGCGGGTTGGAGATCCGTGCTGTAAGTGAGCTGAATGGCTCCGGCTCGGGGTCGCTCTTGTCTTCCTGGAGACCTGCCCAATCAATTGTTCTCCCGTCAAGGCGCGGAGGGGTGCCGGTCTTCAAACGTCCGAGTGGGAGTCCAAGCCGTCCCAATGTCCGAGCGAGGCCGACCGACGGCTTCTCACCGACCCGCCCCGCGGGCGTTTGGGAGTCACCCACGTGAACGACACCACGAAGGAAGGTCCCCGTGGTGAGGACTGCGGCGGCGCAGCTAATCCGCGAGCCACCGGCACAAACGACCGCAGACAGCCGGCCGTCGGCCGCCACTTCGAGATCCTCCACCGAGCTGGCGCGCAGCTCCAATCCAGGAAACTCATCCAGGAGCGATCGAACTGCCCGCCGATACAGGACTCGGTCCGCCTGGGCTCTCGGGCCCCGGACAGCCGGTCCCTTGCTGCGGTTCAGCAGCTTGAAGTGGATCCCAGCTTCATCGGCGGCCAGACCCATAACTCCGTCCAGTGCGTCGATCTCACGCACGAGATGCCCTTTGCCGATCCCCCCTATGGCCGGATTGCACGACATCTCTCCAATGGTCTCTAGCCGGTGCGTCAGGAGCAGTGTCCGCGCACCGACCCGCGCGGCGGCAGCTGCCGCTTCACAGCCAGCATGGCCACCGCCCACCACGACAACATCAAATCGCTCCGTCATCGCTTCTCCGCTTGACGCTGGCGGCACGTCGCGTCACCAGCCCTGTATGTTCAGCCGAATCTGCGCCATCGTGGCGCTGTTAGCCTTATACGCCGGTCATGCCTGGGCGGACGACCCCAACGCACTCTGGCAAATCGTGCACACAAGATGCGTGCCCCATCAGCAAGAATTCGCCTCCCCCGTTCCATGCATTTCCGTCGATGAGCAGGCTGGCTATGCGATCCTGAAAGACCGGGCGGGCAAAACGCAACTTCTGCTCATTCCCACCGCGCGCCTCAGCGGCATCGAGGATCCCGCCATCCTCGCACCAAGTGCTCCGAATTACTGGGAGCCCGCCTGGCGCGCAACGCAGATCGTCGAGGCGTTGGGGGATAAGCAGCTTCCTAGGGAAGACCTGTCCCTTGCGATCAACTCGCTCTACGCGCGCACTCAGAACCAACTCCATATCCACATCGATTGCATCAGGCCCGAGGTCGCCAAGGCCCTTCACACATACGGATCTCAGATCGGCGACAGTTGGGCTCCGTTTCCTGCCCACATAGGGCGGACGCCGTATCGGGCCATGCGTGTGGACACGCTCCAGCAGCATGGCGCCAATCCGTTCCAGTTGCTTGCACGCGCCGAGCCAGACATGAGCCGCGAAACGCTGGCCGTCGTGGGCGCCACCTTCGCAAATGGCGATCCCGGCTTCTATCTGCTTGAGAGCCGGGCCGATCCGACTATCCCGTATTCCGGTGCCGCCGATGAGCTACAGGACCATGACTGTGCCATCGCTCACTTGCCGATGCAGAATTGAGCAAAGATTGACCCGAGAATATCCTCAACCTCGACCGCCCCAGTGATGCGGCCCAGGGATCCTAGCGCAAGCCGCAGATCCTCGGCCCGCAGCTCGGGCAGCTCTGCGGCAGCAGCGGCATCAAGCGCCGCCGCAGCTTCCTGAAGCGCCGCGCGATGGCGCGCGCGGGTCAGGGGCGGTGGGCCCGACGAATCGGTTAGAAGCTGCGCCTGTTCTTCGAGAGTGATCCGCAACTCGTCCAGCCCCTCGCCTGTCAAGGCGCTGACGCCAACGGCCCTGGGCGGCACCATCGGCGAAAGATCGATTTTGTTGACGATCACCAGACCCTCCGCGAACGGAGGACCCGTCCAGGGGTCGGTCACGCTTAAGACGAGATCGGCTTCCGCAGCGCGCGCTCGGGCGCGCCGCACGCCTTCCGCCTCGATGTCGTTCGCCGTTTCTCGCAGCCCGGCGGTATCCACCAAGGTTACCGGGATGCCTTTCAGGACGATCCGCGCCTCCAGCGAATCGCGCGTCGTACCGGGAATGGGCGACACGATCGCCACTTCGCGCCGGGCGAGTGCATTCATCAGGGTGGATTTTCCGACATTTGGTGGCCCCGCGATCGCGAACACCAACCCTTCCCGCAGACGCTCGCCTCGCCTGCCGTCGCAAAGATGCGCGGTCATGTCCGCCCGGAGCCGCCCGATTTCATCGAGGATCATCGGGTTCAGATCCTCCGGCACATTCTGATCGGGGAAATCGATCAGGGCTTCCTGGGAAGCCAGCAGCCGCAGCAGTCGGTCCGCCCACCTGTGATAGAGTTCTCCCAGTTCGCCCCCGAGTTGGCGTAAAGCCTGTTTTCGCTGCGCATCGGTCTCCGCATCGACGAGATCCCCTATGGCTTCGGCCTCCAGAAGGTCGAGACGGCCATTCAGGAACGCACGCATCGTAAACTCGCCGGGCTCAGCTGGGCGGGCCCCAAGGTGGACCAAGGCGGCGGACGTCGCCTCGGCCACAGCACGTCCCCCATGGAGGTGTAGCTCGGCGGAGTCTTCGCCGGTGTAGCTGCCAGGTCCGGGCAGCCAAAGGACGAGCGCGCGATCCAGCACTCCCTCTTCAGTATCTCGCAAGCTGCGCAACGAGGCGCGCCGGGGCGCTGGAACGCGGCGGCAGAGGTTTGAGAGTATGCGCTGGCTCTCTGGGCCGCTGATGCGCATCACAGTTATTGCTGTCCGGCCGGCCCCCGACGCGACGGCAAAAATTGTGTCCTCCCGCAAGGACTTCCTAACCGTTCACAATGGTGCCGCCGTTGGGGTGCAGCACCTGTCCCGAGAAGTAGGATGCATCCCGCGAGGCCAGGAATATATAGGACGGGGCCACCTCATCGGGCTCGCCGGCACGCGCCATGGGTGTCTGCTGGCCGTGCTTCGCCGTCTTCTCCGGCGGATAGCTGGCCGGGATAAGAGGCGTCCAGATCGGCCCAGGGGCGACGCCATTCACCCGTATCCTTCGTTTTTCCAACTGTTTGGAGAGACCCCGGGTGAACGCAACTATGGCACCTTTCGTGCTGCTGTAGTCGAGCAGAACTGGATTTCCTTGGTACGCCGTCACGGAGGCCGTGTTGATGATGGCCGAGCCGTCCGGCATTTCTGGCAACGCCGCTCTTGTCAGGAAGAACTGCCCGAAAATGTTAGTTCGAAATGTTCGCTCCAGTTGCTGGTCACTAAGCTCCTCGAGTCGCTCAACAAGGTGCTGCTCGGCTGCGTTGTTGACCAGGACGTCGATGCGGCCAAACTTGGCGACAACCTGGCGTACTACCTCCCGGGCGAAATCCGACTTGCCGATGTCGCCCGGAATGGCGAGCGCCGTCCGGGATTCCGCCTCGATCAATTGCACCGTTTCCTGTGCGTCCGCATGCTCGTCCAGATAGGTGATCGCGACATCAGCTCCTTCCTTTGCGAAGCCAATCGCCACGGCTCGCCCGATCCCGGAATCCCCGCCTGAGATCAGCGCGATTTTGCCGTCCAGCTTGCCCGCGCCGCGATAGTTCCGCATCTCGGCCTGAGGTCGAGGCTCCATCTGTTGCTCGCTGCCAGGCTGATGCTGCTGCGCCTGAGGCTTCCGCTGTATCTCGCTCATTTCGTCCCCTTCGACCTTGAACGAGCCGGCAACACGGGCAGGCGGGTCAGCGTTCCGTCAGGTTAGCGCGAAGGCTGAGCGAGTCGCGCGATACGCTTGAGGCATTTGAGGCAGCTCACCCCCGAGCCTGGCGGTTCGGCCCATCCCGAGGCTGCGCCCGGCTCGTCCCCGCATAGCGCGATGCGGCAATCGGGTGTCACGGCATGGAACACGATCCGCCGTCCATTGGGCCGGCTGCGTTGCTTCCGCAACGGCAGAAACCGGCGATCCGCCAGAACGAGCGCTTCTCCCATATTTCCTTGTTGCACCACCGCCCGAAGGGCGCAAATCGGAAAACGGAGCATCCACGACTGGAGGGACCACCCGCACATCTATCGGATGATCAACCGAGTGCGAAGCTGATCGTGAAAATGGCCAAGCCCACCAAGATCCAGGTCACGTAATCTCCGATCAAACCGGTGTGCAGCCGGGCCACTCCCAGAGCGACCGGGGCGCTGCCCCAATCCACGGCCGTGGTAACCAGACGTGGCATCTTGTGGCGCCACAGTTCGAAAGCCGCGACGGCCAGCGCCAAAGCCAGAGATGCCCAAGGAGTGAAGGAATGCGGAGCCGGCAGCTCTGGGACGAGCGGATAAGTCAAGCCCGCTGACAACAAAAATCCGCCCGCTATGCTCCGGGCCGCTTCGTTGACCCACTCACCGGAAAGGAGAGAGCCAGCTAGCAACAGCAACACTGGTCCCAGCATCAACCAGATTGGCCGCTGCTCCGGTTCCTGCTCTTGAACGGTAGGTGCTTCGGCTTCAAGACCGGCTACCGGCCCGAGCCCCGCGAATATACGACCGGTAGCACGCAGCACAGCCGCTCCAGTCAAGCCTGTACCTGCAATAAACGGCAGGTACAACCACCCGGCACCCGCGGCGCTGGCCGCCGCATCGAGCAAGCGCGAACCGGCGTCCATGATGCCTGCAGGCAATCCCCCCAGCAGAAGGCCGGCGAGAGTGCAACTCAGACCGGTTGCCCAGTAGCCCTTTCCCTTACCACGCAGGGCAATCTCGTCCACGCCGCCCAGACGGGTGAGGCCGATGCCGGCAATCATGAATAAAGCCGCCTTGATCAGGCCATGTCCCAGCAGATAGGTCAGAAACGCCGCCACGCTCTCCGGAGTGGCCAATGCTATGGCGGCGATCAGAACCCCCATGTGCGCTATCGTGGAAAAGGCCAGCATGCGTTTCAGGTGCCGTTGCTCCAGCGCAGCAACCCCGCCGAAGACCATGGTCACAACGGCCAGCCACAGCAGCGTTCCGTGTACGACCCGCTGCACCAGAGGATCCGGCGCAAAAACCGTCCAGACGAGTCGCAACACCCCAAACAGTCCGAGCGGGACCATGATCCCCGAGAAGATCACGGAGAGCGGACTTGGTGCGACTGCGTGGGCATCCGAGAGCCAGAAGTGCAATGGCACCATCGCGCCCTTGATCAACAGCGCGCCCGCGATCAGGCAAAATGCCGCGGCAACCAATGGTGAATGCGGAGTCTGACGGACGAAATTCTCCAGCGCTCCGAAATCAAGTGCGCTCGCCGGCAGATAAAGCAGCCCGATGCCGCCCAGCATCATGTAGCTGCCGATGCCGTTGGTGACCGTGAAAGTCAGTGCGCCTTCAAGCGACGCTTCATTGAGGTCGTAGGCGGTCAAGGCGAAGGCCGCGACACTCATTACCTCGAACCAGACAAACAGATTGAACAGGTCGTGCGTGAGGACAAACCCGATCATTGCTGCGAGGAACACCAGCATCATTGAATGGAACCGGGCGCCGGTGGCTTTGAAGAACCCCCAGGCAAAGACGAAGTCGGCGGCGACCAGAAGTGCGGCGAATGCAGCCAGAAGCGCGCCACCCTGATCCACAACGAAGGCGATCCCTATCACTTGTCCCTGTCGTGGAACCCAGCCGCCGAACCAATACGTCAGCGGTCCGTGGCGCGCCGCGATCAGCAGCAGGACATCGAGCAGCCCGGCGAATGCCGACGTGCATATGGCGATGACGTCGGGGATTCGTCCGGGCAGCCATTTGTCGAAGAGTAGGAGCAATCCGGCGACCGCGAGCGGCAGCGCAACCGGCAGCGGCACCAAAGATGAGATCATCGCTGCATCGGGCTAAGCTTCTCCGGATCCAGCGTATCTCTCACTTTGTGCAACTGGAGCACGAGCGCGAGCAGGAGGGCGGTTACCGCCGCACCCACGACGATGTCGGTGAGAACCAGCGCCTGCACTACAGGATCGACGGCTGGAGTTCCGACCTTCGTGTCATAGAAAATTGGCGCTGGAGCGCCCCAGCGAAACCCGGCCGACAGCAGGAGCACATAGGTCGCCGATTGCACGACCGACATACATCCGATCAGGTGGACATAATGTCGGCTCGTGATGATGCCGTAGAGCCCGATCAGAAAAAGCCAGGCGCAGACGCCCCAGGGGAGAATGCTCATCCCGGCTCCTCCGCCCGGGTCTCCTCCAGGAATTCCACGAATAATATGCCGAATCCGCCCGCGACGGCGAAACCGACACCGAAGTTAAGCACAAGCATCAATCCGCCGGAGATCATCTGCTTCAGCTGTCCGAGCGGCATCGTGTTGGTGAGAAACGTCGCGCCGCTAAGCATCGGGATCAGACCCGCGATCGCGTACGCCGCGGCGCCGCCTCCCTCGAATGCGTCAAGCATGGAATTGCGCATCAACCGACGCCAGCTTTCGTAGCCCTCGGACAGGAATCGCATCAGCACACCCGAGGCGATGATGGCTCCGCCCTGAAAACCTCCCCCGGGCGTGACGGTCGCGTGCAGGACGACATAAAGGCCGAACAGCATGATGACCGGGACTGCAAGCCGTCCCGCTATCAGCAGGCCCTCACTGTGCGGTGGGATCAGGCGCCCCGGGACGGTCGCTGGCTTGGCTGTCATCTTAGTGCCTCGCGACCCGCGCAGCAGAACGGCTGTTCCAGTGACCGCGGTCATCAGCATGATCTCCTCGCCGAGGGTATCAAAACCCCGGAAGTCGAAATTGACCGCACTCACCATATTCGTAACGTGCCGCTCGGCCGGCCCCAGCCGGTTGATCATGTCTCCGTAAGGCAACGGATGGGCACCAAATCGTGGCATGGCGCCGTAGACGGATGGCAGCCCCGCGGCGACAATTGCGGTCCCAAGGCAGAACAGCACCAGCCGGATAAGCCGCAAGCTCATTCGCGGGTGCGGCCGGCGCGAATGCTCGACAGCGTGGCGTAATACAGCAGGGGTACGGCGGCGGCGCCGACAACGATTTCCGAATAGGCTACATCAGGTGCCTGCAAGGCGAAGAAAAGCAGCGTCAGGACCAGCCCATTCATCGACATCGCCAGGACCTGCTTCCTCGGATTGCGGGCAAACACCACGCCCGCTCCTGCTAGCGCGGTCACGACGAACAGCAAGGCCAACAGCAGCGTCATGATGCGGGGCTCCCTTTCGAACTTCGCTCGCGATGAAGGATTGCCCGCCCTGTAGCATGCGCGAGTACAGCGCCGTTCAGCAGAGCGCAGCAGACCAGGAAGACGACTTTCAGCATGGCAACCGATGCGCCCAGGTGAAGCCAACCTGCGAGCATCACCGCCGACCCGGCACTGACGCTGACGAAGGTCACGCAATGCAGCCGGTCGTAAGCACTTTGCAGCCGCATGAAACCGGCGCAGCCGAGCCACACCGAGGCAGCAGCCAGAATGAGGAAAGCATCCGAGAGGGCGTCCGTCATAACCAGCGCTCCAGACAGACGATCAGCGCGAGCGTCCCCGGCAGCGACAACAGCTCGAGTGTAACGGCCAGATCGAGGAAAGATGGCTGCCCGAACCCGAGACTGAGGCACACGAGCACCAGAGCCGTGATAACGGCGGCGAGCTGGACCGCCACCAGGCGTTGCGGTGTCGAGCCGTGGAATGCAATGCATCCTGGCAGGACCATAGCAAGGATCATCGCGGTCGCCGCCGCGATGAACGGATTCACACCGGCCATCGTCGGTACTGCTCGGGCTCGTGTGGAAGCAAATGATGCATCAGCATGCCCTGGGGAGGCTCCCGCACCTCGATGACGAAGCTGTTCGGGGTTACGGATGCTGCCAGGATGACAATCCCTCGGCGCGCTGCGTCTTGAGGCGTGAACCCGCCGGGCTCGAACGGCTGGATGGACATCGCGCCGTGCAACTTCCCTAGCGCAACCGCGAAGGCAAGTCCTTGCCCCACCCGGCAGGTGTCCCGAATGAGAGCGATCAGCAGCCGCATCGCAAGCCGACCCCATGGCGCCGAAAGGCGAAGCTCGCGGTGGGCCACCCGCGATGTGTTCACATGTGCTGCGATCGCCACGGTGGCGGTGCAGATCCCGCCCAACAGCTCGGCCCTGCTGGTCCCGCCCGCGAACAGCAGGTAGAGCGCGAACAAGGTGGCCCAACAGCCGGCTATGTAAGCAGCGCTGCGCATGATCCGTTCGCGGCGCTAACGGAGAGAAGGAACAAACGGTTCCCCATGTTCGGCCAGAACATACCGGTTTCTGCAGCCGTTACGGCTTATCCGGGTGAAGCGACGGTGCGATAATGCAGCCGGCGGGCGAGCCAGCAGCCAACATCCGCTTCGATTATCCGCCCGTCCGCTTCGCGCCTGAACGCCAACGTCCAATCGCCGGGTGGCGTGTGATCGAGCGCCCGATGGCACGGCAGGAGCCAGACATCCGGGCCGACCGGCTTCAGCATCTCCATCCTCCCCTGGCCGAGACAGCCGGAGAAGCCGCCATACAGGACCGCGCCAGAACCGCTTACTGTCAATTCGGTGCCCAGCTCCTCGCACCGATAGCGTCCGGCGATGTGGCCCGGGGGCTCGCCCCGGCAAGGTTCAAGACAAGAACTTTGGTTGTCCTGTGACCGGTCCATCCATAGGCCGCCGGAGCCAGGTCGCAGGCTAACGCTGCCGTTCCTTGCCGTGCCATTGGGCTGGAGCTGCAGCTGTTCCGCGGGATTGCTGTAACGCAGCCTCACCTGCCCGGGAGCGGGGGTGTCGATCCGCACCGCAAGCCCCGTTTCCGGCTCGACGTAATTCCCAACCCAATCAGGAGCCGCGACCTCCGCAAGGGATGGCGGCTTCTCATCCAGAGCAGCGGAAAGAACGGTTAAGGCAGCCGCCTGAGCGTCCGACCAGTGGTTGAACATGACGACAATCGAGAGCCGTTCCGCCGGCACGTACAGGCGATGACTGCGCCACCCCCGTAACCCGCCGCCGTGTCCGGTGACGGACCGACCGTGTTCTGTGCGCCGGGTGAGGCCAAACCCATACGTGGCTTCGTTGCCGTCGAGGAATTTCACAGGCGCTGAAAGACGGGAATAAAGCGCATCCGGGTCCTCGCGGGTCGTGTCGATGTGTCGCTCCCAGGCGATCATGTCCGCAAGGCTTGCCGCCAGCCCGGCATCGCCCGTCCAGATAATCCGATTTTCGGCCACCCGAAATCCGCTTGACTGCGTCCCCTCATATCCCTCCGTGCCATCGGGCAAGGCCCGCGTATCCGCGGCCAGCAGCGCAGTTTCCATGCCGGCGAGCGCAAAAATGCGGCTGCGCAGCAGCTCCGAGAAACTGCGGCCGGTGCGCTCCTGCAGGGTGTCGGAAAGCATCCGGAAATTCTGGTTCGCGTAGGAATAGCGGGTGGCTGGAGCAAACTGCAGCGTACGGACGCCGCCTATCACGCGGCTGGCCTCGGTCTCCCCAAACGGCGCTTCGGGAAGCGAGCCGTGCAACATCGCCAGAGCCCAGTAATCGCGCAGGCCGGACTGGTTATGACAAAGATGCAGTGCAGTAGGGGCAGGCTGCTCGAGCAGCGGTAATCGGGCGCGCACATCCGCATCCAGAACCGACGGATCGGGGAATGCGTCCAGCACCAGGGCGCAGGTGAACTGCTTGGTGATGGAGCACATCCGGAACAGCGTATGCGGTGTGAACGGGATCCGCCGCTCGGCGTTGGCCCAGCCCCAGGTGTGACTGATCAATACCTCGCCCTTGCGCAACACAGCGACCGCACCGCCCGGCCCAGGGTAGGCAATGGGCAGGGCGGCGACGGAGCTCTCGAGGCGCGGGGAGAAAGAGCCGGCCAGCTCAGGCGACCGCAGCCATCGAATCCGCGAGTATCTGGACGATCCGCTCCAAGGTCGGCTCGGGCGTCATCAAGGGCGGTGCGAGTACCGAGCGTGTCCCCCGCGTTGATGTTGCCCATTGTTCCGGCGCCGCGCTGCCGCAGGATCAGGCCCCGCTCCATTGCCTCATTGACGATCCGGGGTCCCAACCCCTTCGCGTCATCGGTAAGTTCGACGGCGCACATCATCCCGAGCCCGCGCACCTCTCCCACGCAGCGGAAGCTGCGCAGCGTCTCCAGTCCGGCGAGCAGCTTCTTGCCCATTATCGCCGACCGTTCCGGAAGGCCCTCGCGATCCATCAGATCAATGTTCACCAGGCCGACGGCGCAGCATGTGGGATGCCCGGAATACGTCGCGGCGTGCATATACCGCTCCGCCATGGGAGCATCCTCCAGCACGCGATGGACCTTTTCGGACAGGATGTTGCCGCCCAGGGGCAGATATCCGCTGGTGACGCCCTTGGCGAAGGACACAATGTCCGGCTCCACGCCCCAATGGCCGAGCGCGAACCAGCGCCCGGTCCGCCCGAACCCCGTGATCACTTCATCGGCGATCAGCAGCACGTTGTGGCGGTCGCAGATTTCACGGAGCCGCGGGAAATACGTGGGCGGCGGGACAATGACGCCACCGGCCCCCATGACCGGTTCGGCGATCACGGCAGCGATAGTGTCGGGCCCATGTTCCTGGATAGTCTTTTCGACGGCTTCCGCTGCGCCGATCCCCGCATCGCCGTTGCCGGGCCACCGATATTGATAGGGCGGTGCGACCTGGATGAATTCCGGCACGAGCGGCCCGAACATCTTCTGGTAGCCGGGAAGCTGGGTGGCGGACATCGCCGCCATCGTCACACCATGGTAACCGAAGTAGCGGGAGATGATCTTAACTTTGTTGGGCTTGCCCATCCGCTTCCAGTAATAGCGCGCGGTTTTGAAGGCGCTTTCGTTGGATTCCGCCCCCCCGGTGGTGAAATAGACCGCCGCAGAGTTGCGGTACGCAATGCCAACGATGCGGTCCGCCAGACGGATTGCAGGCTCGTTGGAAAAGCCAGCGTAGGCCGACGCGTAGGCCAGCGTTTCCATCTGCCGGGCCGCCGCGGCTGCCAGCTCCTTCCGGCCGTGACCGGCATTGACGTTCCACAGCGCGGAAAGCCCATCGATGTATTCCTTGCCGTCCGCGGTGCGCAACATCGCGCCCTGGCCGGACACGAAAATCCGGGCCGCCGCATGCTCCTTCGGATGATGCAGCGGGTGGACGAGGCGCCGCCGGTCGAGATCGAGCAAAAGCTCCGCGTTCGGGGTCATCTCATCCATTGCGCCACCTCATCCGGTTGATTGAGCAGCAAGACTAATGACAAGCTGGTGCTGCCTCAAGCAGAGGGGAGAGACAATGAAAGCCGCGATCCTTGCCGAAACCAATACGCCGCTCGCTATTGAGGATGTGGAAATCGAAAAGCCCAGGCGGCGTGAGGTGTTGCTGCGCACCGCGTTCGCCGGACTTTGCCATTCGGACCTGCACTTCATGGAGGGGCTGTATCCAATGCCGCTTCCCTGCGTGCTGGGGCACGAGGCCGCCGCAATTGTAGAGGCGGTGGGCGAGGATGTGACTTATGTGAAGCCTGGCGATCATGTCATCACCTGCCTGTCGGTGTTCTGCGGCGAGTGCCCGCAATGTCTTACAGGTCACCCCAACCTTTGCGAGAACACCGAGGTCAAGCTGATGCCAGGCGCGGCCCGACGGCTGCGCTGGAAGGGCGACGTGCTGAACCAGGCATTCAATCTGTCGGCTTTCGCCGAGCAGATGGTGGTGCACGAGCACGCGGTGGTGAAGATCCGCGATGACATTCCGCTGGACCGTGGCGCGCTGGTCGGCTGCGGCGTGATGACCGGCGTCGGCGCCGTGTTTCATGCGGCGAAGGTCGAGCCGGGGAGCACCGTTGTGGTGATCGGCTGCGGCGGGATCGGATTGTCCGCAGTGAATGGAGCTGCGCTGGCTGGCGCAGCGCAGATCATTGCGATCGATACCGTGCCATCAAAGCTGGACTTGGCGAAGCAGATGGGCGCGACTGACACGATCAATGCCTCGAACGTCGATCCGGTGGAAGCCGTGAAGGAAATGACCGGCGGCGCCGGGGTGCCCTACTCCTTCGAGGCCATAGGAACCAAAACCACGGCAGAGCAGGCGTTCGCGATGCTGAAGCCGGGGGGAACGGCGACGATCATCGGGATGATACCGTTCGGCACCAAGATCGAGCTGCACGGCGCAGACTTCCTGCGGGATCGGAAGATCCAGGGTACGTCGATGGGCGGCAATCGCTTCCGGGTCGACATGCCCCGCCTGCTGGATTTGTGGCAGCAGGGACGGCTTAAGCTCGACCATCTCATCTCGGGACAGATCAAGCTCGGCGAAATCAACGAGGGCTTCGCGCGGCTGAAATCAGGTGCGTCTGTGCGGCAATTGATCGATTTCGGCACGGCCTGACGGCGCGTGCCACTGCCGCACCGACCCTCTCCGATAGTCGTCGCTACATCGGTGCGAGAGACACGTACGCCACACCCTCCCGGACGATACCGAGGCGCCGTGCGGCTTGGTACGAGAGGTCAATGATGCGATGGGCGGCGGTCATCCTGTCGGTAATGATCACGTCGATAGTGTGCCCGTTCTCCGCCGTGACCCGAAGCCTGGTGCCGAACGGCAGCCACGGGTGTGCCGCGGTAAGGTTTTGGGGGTTGTAGCGCGCCCCGCTGGCGGTGTGCCGGCCCGAATACGACCCGCTATAATACGAAGCGACCCCCTTTTCCGCGGCCGAATCGGCCCCGGCGCCGCTCCTGGCGAGCGCCTGACTGCATGAAAGGAACAGCGCAGCGGCAGCAAAAAAGCATGAAATCGGCGCTGCAACGGATAGCAATCTGAAATGAGAGGCTAGATGTGAGAACATGCGCGGACTGCGTCTCGGACCGCCGAAAGTCGCCGCAAGCATCGTGGTAGAAGGCCCGGGAATGGGAGTGTATCGGCCAAATCCCGCTGAGCGTTGCTCGCCAGTAATCGTTGGTTGTACTGCCAAGAAAGCGTGAGCAGACTGATTCTCCAGCATTTTTTGCTCCGCACTGGTTATGTAGCCCCTAACCAATGCCAAACTGGAGGTATTTTGCCCGGGACGCAACCCCTGAATCAGTGGACTAAATCGGCTTCGGGATTTGTTCCCTGACCCCCGATGCACGGTTTCTGCACTTTGTGCTGTGGATAGTCTGGGAAATTCTCAACTCGGTTGCGAAATCGACGCTGGATCACCCTTGACGGAGTTCGTTTCGTATTTCGCCGGCGATACCTTCCAGCTCCGAGTTAGGCAAAGTTGCGACGACCGCGTAGCCCATTCCATTATCGATCCAGACGCAGCCGTTCACATCGCCCTGAGTGATGTCGGTTCGGGGTACCTTGAGATTGGCGGACATCGGGCGAAGCAGCAGAGATATACGCTTCCCTGCGTCATCACCGTACATGAGCAAAGCAGCGGCGCCGCCATGCTCTGTCGCGAGGAGCCGACCGCCCATCAGGTGATAGCCGGCCGCGGACAGGTCCGGCACCGTGACGCGCCGAGCCAGCCGGTTGGAAAGCCATTGACGCAGGTGCGCCTCATCCGCGGCGGCCACCTCTACGGGGTGACGGCGGTCGGCAGCATACACGACATGGCTCGCCACGGCTTCCTGTCCGAGCAGGTCCAGCGCCAGTGTCGCACGTGATCGCGAAGGGGGCGTATGAAAATACCAGCCGGCCCCTGCTCCTAAGCTGGCCGCCAGAACGAACCCGGCTGCGGTTCGCCACGCGGGAAGGCGCGCGCGGCTACGCATCTGTCGGTGCTCCTTCAGCAGACGTGCAAACTGCAGCCTCTCAGGCAGCGGCTCCTCAGGTTGAGCGAAGACTGTGCGGAGCGCCGCCCGCTGCGCCTGCCAAGCCGCTACCAGCCGTGCCGCCCCGGGAGTCTGGGCAAGATGCCGCTCGACATCGGAGCGTCGTTGGGGCGAGATCTGGCCATCAACATACCCGTGCAGGTCGTCCTCCGTGACCGGCAGTTCCAGAGTGGTCATTTGACCCTCCTGAGAACCGGTGGGGGGCCTTCGCCCTCCATCAACAGGCGCAATTTCTCCCGTGCGCGGGACAGGCGAGACATAACCGTTCCAATCGGAACGCCGAGCACCTGAGCCACTTCGGCGTATGAGAGATCCTCGACAGATACGAGCAGCAGCACGCTGCGATGCTCCTCACTCAAACTGTCCAGCGCCCGTATGAGGTCGCGCCCTTGCATGTGGATGTCCTGGGTTGGCCGGAGGCCAAGCCCGTCCTCAAAGAGCTGGTGAGTAAAGACCGTCTTGGCCCAGGTTTTATTCCGCCTGGTGCGGCTAATGAAGAGATTGTGCATGATGGCGAAGAGCCAGGCGCGCAGATCGCCATCCGGGCGCCGGGTATGAAGCTGATCGAGGGCCCTTAACAAGCAATCATGCACCAGATCATCAACCTCATCGCGGTCGCGCAAGAGCGCCCGGGCGTAGCGCCGGAGTGCGGGAATGCATGCCTCCATGCTCGCCATCACGCCTGACATTTCGGATGGGATCCGCCCTTGCTAGGCAGACGAATAGACGCAAGCCTACGGCTAATTATTCCCCGCGGCCAGCGGGAACCTCATTTCCGCATTTTCGGAACGACAAAAGTCCCGGCTCGGCACGGCGCAACTGTGCATCAGAGGTCCGCCAGCCGCACCCAAGCAGCAATCCCGCCCGAAAGCAGCAGCCCAACCACTCCTGCGCCGATCCCGGACGCTCCCAGTTCATGCATCCCCGCGAACCATAGCACGAGTACGCAAAGACCTACGCCGATGCCGCCGATCAGACTTGCCTTGCCCCGCTTCAGCTTCGGTTGAAGCAAGGGAAGCTGCCCGGAGGCCATCACTCTACTCCGCGACCGCAGGGCGGATGTGTCCAACCAATGGATCGTCCACCGTATTGCGCACCCGCTTCAGTCCATGCACGACATTGGCCTGATCATAGCCGTTGAAGATGTGCTTCAGCAGCCCGCAGCGCAGGTCCGATGTGCCGAAGAACCAATCGGCGATCGGGTAAGTCAGATTGAAGTTCCGCTCCATCATGATTGCCACGTTGTGATGGGCGATGTGATGGCGACGGATTGAATTCACCAGAGGGATGTGGCGAACGAGATGATCGTCCTTCACGTGGCAGCAGTAGTGGAACAGCTCGTAATTCAGATACAACGCTACATTGGTGATAATCAGCAGCCAGGCGGCGTTGGGCGCGCCAATGCCGTAAAGGATCGCCGCCGGCGGAAGGGACAGCCCAATGAATGCGACCAGCGCGTAAGGCGGAAAAAAGACGATCCGGAAATCCCGAGGGTTATCGAAACTGGGCTCGATGTCGGTGAAGAACTGGTGATGGGCGAGGGTATGGCGCTTATAGATGCCCATCAGTCCCCTGACCGGCCGGTGCATAACATAGCGGTGGATCCACCACTCGAACGCATTCGAGATGCAGAAAGCCGCGGGGATGACCAGCCATTCGTACCAAGCCGGGTGACTGACCTGACGGGCACATAGCCAGATCGCGGCCAGCCCGATAACGGTAATGAGGGCGACATGAGAGAGGCCCGAATACGCTTGTGCGATGCGGGAGCGGAAATCTGCCCTGAAAGCTAACTGGCGCTGGCTGATCCGCTGGGTGGTCATGGCAGGCTCCTGGACGCGTCGGCGAAACATTATTTTGCCCCCGGTTGCGCGAAACTTCAATTCCTGGCGCTTCCTGCCTCGCGGCCCGGCGCGCCGTTGCTTTTGTTTTCAGGCCATTGCGTTCCCCCGCTCCGGCACCCCAACTTGTACAGGGTGTCAGCTCCCGCCGGGGGGCCGGCCGGAGGGACGTACCAATGGATGTCGGTCTCGCGCGCGCCAGCGCGATTACCCTTGAGAGCCGTTTTGCTGATCTGGATACGCCGGTGCTCATCTCCGGTGTCCAGGGCATGGTTCGCGTACTGCTGGAGCAGGCTCGGCTGGACCGTGCGAGCGGGCACAAGACGGCGGGTCTGGTTTCGGGATACCGCGGTTCGCCGCTGGGGGGCCTCGATAAGGAGTTGTGGGCCCGGCAAAAGCTGCTGACGGCCTATGACATAAAATTTCAACCCGGGCTGAATGAAGATTTGGCGGCGACGATGCTGTGGGGGGCACAGCAGATCGATGCATTTCCCGGCAAGAAGGTCGAGGGTGTGTTTGGCCTGTGGTACGGCAAGGGCCCGGGCGTGGATCGCACAGGCGACGCGTTCCGGTGTGCCAACATGCTCGGGACCTCCGCTCTTGGAGGTGTGGTGGCCGTCGCCGGGGATGATCACGGCGCGCAGTCTTCCACCTATCCGCATCAGACGGAGCAGCTCTTTTCCGGCTGGATGATGCCAGTACTGAACCCGGCCTCGGTGCAGGAGATCATCGACTTCGGCCTCGCGGGAATTGCCCTGTCCCGGTTTTGCGGATTATGGACGGTGCTGAAGGTCACGGCAGAGACCGCAGAGCAGTCAGGTACGGTGGTGGTGCCCGCTCAGCGGCGGTTCGTCCGGCCGGAGTGGCGCAGCCTTCCGCACCCGATCGGCTACGACCCCACCCTGTCTTATCCGGCTGACCGCTTCGTGCTGGAGCGGCGCGTCATGGAGGAGCGGCTGCCTGCCGCTATGGCCTGGGCGCGCGCTAACCAGCTGGACCGGCTGGTTTTCGGGCAATCGGACGCGCCGATCGGTCTGGTGGCCGTTGGCAAGGCATTCACCGACGTGCTGCACGCTTTGCGCCGCCTGGGACTCGAAGGGGATCGGCGGATCGCCCTGTATAAAGTCGGACTGACATGGCCGCTGGAAGCCGAGGGAATTCGAGCCTTTGCCAGCAGCCGGAAAGCTTTGCTGGTCATTGAGGAGAAACGGAGCTTCGTTGAGGCGCAGATCCGGGACGCGCTCTACAACATGCCGGCCGATCGGCGGCCAGAGGTGTCCGGCAAGACTGATGTATCCGGCGCGCCGCTGCTGTCCCCGTTGATGGAGCTGTCGCCCGAGTCGGTCGCTGCGGGACTGGCGGGCTTCCTGACTCGCTATGGCCTGGATGTGCCGGAGCCACCGGCATATCCGTACCCTGAGCGGCCTCAGGGCTTGCTGCGGCGCATCCCGGCGTTTTGCGCCGGCTGTCCGCACGGAACGTCCACGCGTTTGCCGGACGGAAGCTTCGCGACGGCGGGGATCGGGTGCCACTTTATGGCGCTCGATCATAGCGATTCGACGCGGACATTCACCCATATGGGGGGTGAGGGCGTCACGTTCGTTGGCCTGCAACCGTTCACGGAAGTCCCTCACGTGTTCGCCAATATCGGCGACGGGACTTACACGCACTCTGGCATTCTGGCGATCCGTCAGGCAGTCGCCGCCAAGTCGCGGATAACTTACAAGATTTTGTATAACGACGCGGTGGCCATGACCGGCGGCCAGCCTGCCGAAGGTGGGTTTACGGTTCCGCAAATCGCCGCCCAGGTGCGTGCGGAAGGAGTCCGGCGTATTGCCATTGTCGCGGACGAGGCCGGTCGGCTGCCGCCGTCTTCGGCGCTGCCCGCTGGTGTGTCACGGCACGTCCGAACCGAGCTGGATGCGGTGCAGAAAGAGCTTCGCGAGCACGAGGGTGTCTCGGTGCTCATCTATGACCAGGTTTGCGCCACGGAAAAGCGGCGCCGCCGCAAACGTGGAAAAATGCCTGAAGCGACCCAGAGTGTCGTGATTAATGCTGAGGTCTGCGAGAATTGCGGCGATTGCTCGGTTCAATCCGGGTGTATCGCAATTGAGCCGGTCGAGACGGCTCTGGGCCGTAAGCGGCGGATCAGCCCCACTGCCTGCAACGTGGACCTCTCCTGCCTCAAAGGATTTTGCCCAAGCTTCGTAACAGTCGCCGGCCCGCCGCGCGCCCCGGACGTCGATGCTCGCTGGGCCGCGCGTGAAGGCGAACTGTCCGCGCATCTGCCGGTTCCGCAGCTGCCTGACGCTGGGCCGTGGCGCGGCCTGTTTGCCGGCATCGGCGGCGGCGGCATCGTGACGGCAGGGGCGATCCTGGCGATGGCGGCTCATCTGGAGGGACGCCAGGTCTCCATCCTTGATTTTACCGGGCTGGCGCAGAAGAACGGCACAGTCGTGGCCCATGTCCAGATCGGTGAATCCGGCGATCTGGACGTGGTGCGCATCCCGCTTGGCGAGGCGCGGGTGATGATCGCGGCCGACCTGGTGGTGGGCGCCGGTCCAGGCGTGCTGGAGCGTTGCGGCCCCCGTTGCGCGGTGGTGGGGAACCTCGACCTCGCCGCGACGGCAGAATTCAAATTTGATCCGCGGCTGGGTATCGATGCCGGCCTTCATCGCCGGACTATCGAGAAGGTAACCGATGAGGGCCGCAGCACCTATCTGCACGGCGTGCGGCTCGCCGAGAAGCTGTTCGGCAATGCGCAGGCGATGAACACGGTGCTTCTCGGCCTCGCGTGGCAGCGGGGGCTTGTGCCCGTAGGTGAGGCCGCGATCCTGCGCTCGATCGAACTGAACGGAGCCGCCGTATCCCTCAACAAGCGGGCGTTCCTGTGGGGCCGAATCCTGGCGGAACGGCCTGAGTTGGCCGAGAACATACTCGCTGCTTCCCTGGAGCCTCCAGCGACGCTTGAGGCACTCATTGCCGATCGCAAGGCGCGACTTACCGAATATCAGGATGCGGCCTACGCCACCCGTTACCAAGGCTTCATCGAGGCGGTCACTGCCAAGGAAGCCGCGGTATTCGGAGCATCTGGAAGGCTCACGCGAGCAGTGGCGGACGGCTTGTACCGTCTCATGGCCATCAAAGACGAATACGAGGTGGCCCGGCTGCACACCGCTGCGTCTTACGGCAGGCGACCCGTCTTCCATGTAGCGCCACCTTTGGTGTCGCGAATGGATCCGGCAACCGGCCGGCGCCGGAAGATCGCCATCCCGGGTTGGGCCGCATTGCCGCTGTTCAGGATGCTGCGCCAGGGCAAACGCCTGCGAGGAACTTCACTGGATCTTTTCGGTCGGCAGGCGGAGCGCCGTTGGGAACGAGCGCTGGTGGAGCAGTATCAGTCCGATATCCGCGCCACCCTGGACGTTCTGAGCCCGCGGACACTCGGCACGGCGATTGCTCTGGCTGAGATGCCCGATCAGATCCGCGGTTTTGGCCCGGTGAAGGAGGCAAACCGGGCCAAGGCGATGGACCGCAGGGAAAAACTTCTGGCTACCCTGGCAGCATCCGAGCCTGACCGGGAGCCGGTTGCGGCGGAATAGAGCAAATCGCGCCTTTCAGGGCGCAGCGACGATAGCGCTGGCGCCCCACCAGTAAATGCAGGTGAAAAGAAACAGCCAGACGACGTCAACGAAGTGCCAGTACCAGGCTGCTGCCTCGAAGCCGAAGTGCCGCTGTGGCGAGAACTGTCCGGCACGCGCACGGAACCAGCAAACGATCAGAAAGCAGGTGCCGACGATCACATGGAAACCGTGGAAGCCGGTTGCGAGGAAGAAAACCGACGGGTACACGCCACCACCGACGAACTTGAAGGGCGCGTGGGAGTACTCGATCACCTGACACGCCGTGAATGACGCGCCCAACAAGATCGTTAGCGCCAACCCAAACAGCAAGGCCTTGCGATCATTCTCGATCAGTGAGTGATGCGCCCAGGTGATCGTGCATCCTGATAACAGCAAAAGCATCGTGTTCAGAACGGGAATGTGAAATGGGTCATAGGTGTGAATGCCTGGCGGCGGCCAGACGGGATGCGCCAAACCGGCAACATTTTCCGGAAACAGGGCAAAATTGAAAAAGGCCCAGAAGAAGGCAACGAAGAACATCACCTCGGAGGTGATGAAGAACATCATCCCGTAGCGCAGGCCGAGACGCACGACCGGACTGTGCAATCCTGGCGTCCGGCTTTCGCGGATCACGTCGCGCCACCAGAAGAACATGGTGGTCAGCACAATCACCGCGCCGATCGCAAGCACGATGTAGTCCCCGTAATGCGCAGCGAAGATGATGCCCAGCACAACCAGCAACCCGCCAGCGGCGCCGACCAAGGGCCACGGGCTGGGGTCGACCAGATGATAGGGCTGTTTCAGCCCCGAGCTCTCGATAACAGTGCCGCTGTGCGCGTGCTCGCTCATGCCCCGGACCATGACGCAAAGGACCGAGGAGTCCGCCTCGGCACGGTATCGCAGCGCATCATCCCCAAATCCCTCCCGGGTTCAAGAGCCGTCAGCGACTCCCGAAAACCCCTCTCAGAAAGCCAGGGGTCAGAGCGGTCAGCGGATTGACTGTCACCGCCGGATTGGCCAGCGAACCCTTCAACCCATAGCTGGCCGCGATGAGACCACCACCCTCCTCAGGACTGAACAGACGGCCGACCAGCGGCATCCGCCCGAGAAGGGAATTGAAAAAATAGATCGGAACCACAGTTCCGTGCAGGTCGATGACGCCGGCATCCAGATCGATCAGGCCCTTGGCGGTCAGGCCCAGCGACGGGCTGAACGCCCGTGCCTCCTCAACGCTGAGCCGGCCATCCGCAAGCCGGAACGGCGCAACCAGTTTGTTGAAGCCAACGCCGGGACCCTTCAAGGCATCAATCAGGCCGTAGAGGGTGGCCGCTTGCAGCAACTTGCCGAAAACTGCGGCATTCCGCAGTCGGAAATCATTCAGCTCCAGCGTGCCTATAAGCGGTCGCCCGGGATCCTGGTCGTGATAGCGTCCGGCGATCTGCAACTTGCCGCCGTCCATTGTCTCCACCAGGTCCAACGCGCGCAGAAGCGCTCCCGCATCCGCCGCCACTACATGAACACTTCGGCCGCTCCCCTCCGGGGCGATGACCATCAGCGCGGGGTCGTGGGGCCCGGTAACTGCGCTCACGCGCAGATCTCGCAGGGTCTCGCCGTCATCCACTGCGTGCGCGGCGAGCCCCAGAAGAGCCAGGCCGTGCGCCAAAACCACTCTGTCGAAGCGGATATCCGCCTGCCAGGCCGGTCCGCGCTGCGGAGCCGGTTCGATCCGCGACAGCCTGCGTGCTCCCGGGGCTGTCCTGCCGGCGAACCTGCCCGATAAATCCAGAGACGAGCCGGAGATCGTAGCAGTAATGGGCGCGGTCGGCGTTGGGAACTGCACAGTTGCCTGCGCCTTGGTTTGACCCAGCGTGAGGCGGTCCGCTCGCAGGCTGGATATGCGGCCGTTCAGGAAGCTTGCATATCCTTCGACCAGCAGATCGTGGCCATGCACCCGGATCGAATTGATCCGCTGCACCCGATCATGGTCCAGCAGTATTTCCAGCTCCGCGCCGGCGGCCTGACCTTCCGGCTTGTCCCAGCCGAGCGAAGTCAAGTTCAGCCTCGCCCGAGTCAGGTCGATATGCGCCTCGACTCGGCCAGCAGCATTCCGTTGCTCAATAACCGTGGCCGTAATGGGCAGGCTTCCGCTGATGACGCCCGCAGGGTCCAGCCCCATTCCCGCCAATTGATCGGTATCGGGCTCGCCGGACAGAGCGATCCTTCGCACCACCTGGGTAGCGGGGCCGGCACGGAAGTCCAGGCTTGCCGCCACGCGGGCAGGAATGCCGCCGAGCAAACCCTGGCCGTTCAACGTCATGCCGTCGTTGCCAGCGGAAAGAGCGAAAGCCCCCTGCGCCAGGTCTTCCCCGCCTGGCAAACCACCCAGCCGAAGCCCGGAGAGATGTGCATCGGCTGTGACCGAAATTTGGTCCATCCTGAGGTCAGCGAGCAACGGCAGTGACACGGAGACGGAGCCGTCCAGTTGGCCTTCGGGATCCCGAAAGTGGATTCGGGCTCGCGACAAAAGGTTCAGCCGCGGATCGGACAGCAATCCAATCAGAGACGGCACAGTCCCCGAAACCTTCAGGTCCACGGCCGCAGTCTGGACGGCCTCCCCGAGCCCGCTGATGCGAACCGTCCCATTCCTTACGTTGAGGGGCTCTGCCGTTGGCGCCTCCGTCAATTGGCGAGCCGAGGAGATGTCGATGTCCACGATGCCAGGACCGGCAACGCGCAGCGTCGCCTGTCCGTCAACGGCCGGTGGCATGGGCCGAAGCCAGAACACGCTCAGGCCATTTCCGGCGAGGGTGCCTGAGGCCTGGAGAACCCGAAGATCGTTCAATCCGGGCCCGGCAGAAAGTTCGACCGCAAAGTGGCCGTGATGAGCCGTCCCTTCGGTAATATTCTCCAATATCCAGGCGCGCGCACCGTCAAGTAGCCCCTGGGGCCACAGACCCGGCAAATCGGCAAACCGCACGCGATCCAAATCGATCTTCAGGCTGGCAGTGGACTGCACCGGTCCGCGCTGCAGAGTGCCGGCAGCGCTCAGCGTCACAGGAGGCGAAAACCCTGGCGGTAAAAGCGCCACGCGGAACTGGTCCAATGTGACGTCGGCCCGCGTTCCATCGAGTTGCAGTTCAGCTGAGCTGAAAGGCAGGGAAGTGCCGCCGAACTGCAGCGCCCCCTGTTTCGCTTGCGCCTGCAGCGTGAAATGCCGGACGCCAAGATCTGGAGAAAGGCTGATATGGCCGGCACCGCTCATCTCCACGTTGGCGCGGTTCAGAAAACTGAGCCAAGGCATTATCGCGGGCAGGTCCTCCGGTGTCAGCCCGCTGAACCTGAATGTCGCCTCAGCGCCCGTGCTTCCAGGTGGTATGCTCGCTGTTCCCGCGATCTCTGTCGGGTGGTGACCCAGGCGCAACGTCAGGTTTGCACGCGCCTCCATGCCTCCAGCTGATGCCCGCCGCAGATCTAAATCGGCATTCGGAGAGCGCCAGATCACTCCGAAGGAATTGATCAGGGAGAGGTCTGCCTGGTGGATGCGCAGCTCAGACAGCTCTCGTATTAGAGGAAGGTTGCTGCCTGCCTTCCCTGGGGGGGCGCCAAGCTCATTCAGAATCACCGTCGGGTCCGGGATATCACCTTCGGCGCCCTGCTGACCTCCTTTGGCCACGGAGAGGCGAATCGCCCCTCCTTCCGACCGGCGGAGAATGATCTTGGGCTGGTAGAGCTCGACAAGACGCGGCTCCAGACGGCCGGCGAGCAGCGGCAGGAGTCCGAAGGTCATTCGCGCGTAGGGTATCTCGACCGGACCCGGATTCTTGTCGGTGCGCAGGTTTATCCCGGTAACCCGGAAGTCAAGCGGAGATCCGAGTCCCTGGCTGAAGCCTTCCCACGCTAACGCCGCGGACTGAATAGTGACGCGGGCAGGAGCAAAGTCAGTGTTCAGTTGGGCCTGAAGTTGTCGAACCAGCCAGGGCAACTCGAGCGGCTCCCGCGCCAGCCGCCACGCCAGCACACCGGCGCCGATCGCCGCGGCCAATGTCATTGCCAGGACGAAGGAAAAGAATGGTACGGCAAGTCGCCAGTATTTCAGCGTTGAGTTCCCTCCGTTCCCCACCATCATTTCCGCGGGAGGCGGAAACCTGTCGTGCCCCCTCAGGCGATGGGTCAGCCGTGGCGTCGGCCTCCGTTGCTCCTGCGCTCATTGATGAATAGACGTACTGGCCGGGTCTGGATACGCCGCCCCTCAGCCGCGATACGGGGCGGTACATCCAGAGCGATTAAGGGCCGTCTCAAATTGGACCCTGTTCTCGAACTCTGAACACAACATCCAGAGGTGGACGCGCGAGTTTTCCACAACTTTTTGTGGCGATCCTGATTTGTTCGGTTGAGATGTTGGTCTTGCATGGCCTACCATATCTTGGGCTGGTTAATGCGGAGACACCAAGATGGAGTGGACGGACGAGGTAATTCAGCGCCTGCGGATGTTCTGGAGCGAGGGTCTGTCCACGGCAGAAATCGGCCGGCGCCTCGGCATGTCAAAGAACGCGGTTGTAGGAAAGGCCCACCGGCTCGACCTGCCCGCTCGGCCGTCGCCGATCAGGCGCGGCACCGGTGAACCCCGCCCTCGGAGACCCCCAGTCCGTCGTGACCCCGGGCCCACACTCCCTCCGCTGGCAAGCGTCCGGGCCCAATCGACCGCTGTATCCGCTCCTAGCGCGCGCTCCACACCGTCTCACATGCAAGCACCACCGCGCCTGCAACCGGTCGCTCCGCCCCGGTATGGTAGGGTCATTACCTGTTGCTGGCCGATCGGTGAACCGGGGACACGCAGCTTCCGCTTTTGCGATACGGCTTCGGTTCCCGGCAAGCCGTACTGTGAAGAGCATGCTGCTGTGGCGTATGTGAAAATCCGCGACAGGCGTGAGGATGCTGCCTGAAGGAAAATGCCGCCCCTGTTCGAATATCCGTCAGGTTTGCGTCTCGTTGCGTGTCGCGCACCGGAAGTGACCCGCCGGGCCGTGCAGCGCCACGATGCAGGGGTCCGGGCCTGGCCCCTGGGCCTCACCAAGGCTGGCTGAAACCGTGACGCCATGCGGGCCGGGGATTACCGCCTGCTCGGGGTAAGTCCTGCAGCTGGCTAGCGTCCGCAAATAGCCCCAGAAACGTGCTCAGGGCTGGCTCGCAGGGGCGCCCAAATGGACCGTTAAGCCTTGCGCTTTCAACTGATCCAGGACGGCTTTCGCGGCGGGATCGCCAGCCTGAGCCAGTTTATCCGTCTCCGTGGCGAGCATCTGAAAGGTTGCGCGCATTTTCGCCGCCTGGGTCAGGCCAGTCTCCTGCGCGGCCCGCAGCGCCAGCAACGCATTGTGCTCCCGCACCAGTTGCTCGGTCTGGAATGCGGTAATCAGAAAGAACGCCAGCACGACCAACGCTACCGGGATATCGAGACGAATCATGTCGCGCATCAGGGTTTCGCTGGAGCGGTGAAGGCGACCCCCGCCCGCTTGAGGAGATCTTGTATTTTCGCGCTATCGCCGTTTTCGGCTTGTGTTATCAACGCGCGCTCCAACAAGTTGCTTACCACGTTCATCTGCGCAGCCTGAGCGAGAAGCTGCTGGCGTTGGTTCGCTTCGGCCTGAGCGGACTGATTGATGCTCGCCAGAACGATGTTGACGATCACCAGCACGAGGCTGACACCCGCGAGCAAGGTGGCAATCTGGACAACTCGCTGCTGATTGGGCGGCTCGAGGGAACGAAGAGGGGACAGGCCCAAAGCGGGATTCTCAGTCTGCGGCAGCGTAGCGGATTAACCGCATCTCCGGGCCGGTGCAACAGCCGGCAATAATATGGCGGCAAAATCCAAAACTCCGAGACGTTTCGGCTCTATGCTTGTCATCTCAAAGCAAGAAAGGCTGCCGAGTTCGCATGGTCGCTGCCGCCCGCTCGTTACCCCGCCCGCGCCACATGGTATCCCCCGCCATTCACGCGTTGATGCAGCGACGCGCCGCGGAGTTGACGGGTCTCGCCCTTGGATGCGGCGGTCTGGCAGTGCTTGTTGCTCTGGTCAGCTACAATCCATCCGATCCGAGCCTCAACACATCGACCACGCACGCGGCAACAAATCTGGCCGGACCCGTGGGGGCCGTCGTTTCCGATCTATTGTTGCAGGGATTTGGCGTTTTCGGCGCGGTGCCGGGGCTGGCCATGCTCGCCTGGGCATGGCGGATCGCCTCGCGACGCGGCTTGGGCAGCGTTGCCGTGCGCCTGGCAGTTGTGGCTACTGCGATGCCCCTTGCCGGCGCTGCGGTGTCAGCCATTCCGCAGCTTGCGACGGTTGCATGGCCGGCTTCCGCAGGACCTGGCGGAGCCATCGGCCGGATTCTCGCTCCAGCCCTGCTGGAGCCTGGTCGCGGCTTACTTGGCCCTGTCGGTGCAGTTCTGGTGTGGATTATCCTGGCCGCTCTCGCGATGACCCTGTTGCTGCTGGCGCTCGGAATATCGGGCAGTGAATGGCGGGCTACCTGGCGAGCGGCAGCCCGGATTGCGCGATTCTCCATCTCGACAGGCTGGAGCGCGGCATCCCTGCTCGCGCGGATCACCAGTCCATTCGTGCGAATGACTACGGCGGCGGTGCGGTTGCTCCATCGTCGTCCGGCCGAACGCTCGACTGCAGCCGAGACCGAGCCTCGGCTGTCGGGGCTGCGCCCTGCTGATCAGCCGCAAGGAGTTGCGCCCACAATCCACGCCCGAATGCAAACCACCGCCTCTCGCAAGCCCCGTCAGGAGAGCTTGCCCTTGCCTGAGGCGGGCTGGCGCTTCCCGGCGCTGTCGTTGCTGAAACCCGCCCCGGCCCGGGCAGCCACCGGCCCGAGCACCGAGGCGCTTGAGGCCAACGCGCGATTGCTTGAAACCGTGCTGTCGGATTATGGCGTGCAAGGCAGTATCGTGGAGATACGCCCCGGTCCGGTCGTAACGCTATATGAGCTCGAGCCGGCTCCCGGAATCCGTAGCGCCCGCGTGATCGGCCTTGCCGATGATGTCGCCCGCAGCCTGTCCGTCACGGCGGTTCGCATTGCGACGGTTCCAGGCCGCAACGTGATCGGCATCGAAGTTCCTAATGCGAAACGCGAAACCGTGTTCCTCTCGGAACTGCTCGCCTCCGACGAGGTGCAGCGCCATCCTGCCAGGTTGCTGCTGACACTTGGCAAGGACATATCCGGAGCGCCCGTTGTGGCGGACCTCCAGCGTATGCCCCATCTGATGATCGCAGGCACGACCGGGTCGGGAAAATCGGTCGGCGTCAACGCGATGATTTTGTCACTGCTCTATCGTCTGTCGCCCGACCAGTGTCGGCTGATCCTCATCGATCCGAAAATGCTGGAGCTTTCGATGTATGAGGGCATCCCGCATTTGATGGCGCCGGTTGTCACTGAACCGGCCAAGGCGGTCACCGCACTGAAATGGACAGTCCGCGAGATGGAGCGGCGCTACCGCGCGATGAGTTCAGCTCGGTGTGCGGAACATCGGCGGCTATAACGACCGCGTGGCCGATGCACGCGCAAAGGGCGAAGTCCTTACCCGGCGTGTGCAAACCGGCTTCGATCCCGATACGGGTCGTCCGACCTTCGAGGACCAGCCGCTGACCCTGGAGCCGCTGCCGTTTATCGTGGTGGTGGTTGATGAGATGGCGGATCTGATGATGGTCGCTGGCAAGGACATTGAGGCCGCCGTGCAGCGACTCGCTCAGATGGCCCGGGCTGCTGGTATCCACGTGGTAATGGCAACTCAGCGTCCGTCTGTGGACGTTATAACCGGAACCATCAAAGCCAATTTCCCGACCCGAATCAGCTTCCAGGTCATCAGTAAATTCGACAGTCGTACGATTCTCGGGGAGCAGGGGGCGGAGCAATTGCTGGGACAGGGCGACATGCTCTACATGGCTGGAGGCGGGCGGATCACGCGCGTGCATGGGCCATTCGTTTCAGATGAAGAGGTTGAAAAAGTCGTGGAATTCCTGCGCGACCAGGGCGAGCCGGCTTACGTCGACTCTGTTACCGAGGCGGAGGACGATGACGGCACCTCGCCCCTGCCCGGCTTCTCTGGCGCAGAAGGCGACAAGGGTCTGTACAAGTCGGCAGTGGCATTGGTTGCCAGGGAGGGCAAGGCGTCCACCAGCTTCGTCCAGCGCCATCTCAATATCGGTTACAACCGCGCGGCCAAGCTTATTGAGCAGATGGAGAAAGAGGGCGTAGTCGGGCCCGCCAATCATGTCGGCAAGCGAGAGGTGCTCATCAGGGCGGCGGTCAACGACTGATCCGGCATCCGCTAAGCCGGGCGAAGACCTCAAGGCCATGATACTATCCGACCATGTCGTTTCTGCCCCGACCAAGTCTCAGCGCCACGTTGAATGGATATCGTCTATAAAGTCGTTCCGCCAAGGTGCTCCGCTCCTGCAGCGTCCGCTGCGAGAGCCAGCGCAATTGCCAGGCCGTCTCCTATTGATTGGACGGCGCTCTTGCCAGCTTCTCCGCCGCGAGATGGGTAAGCAGGGCCGTCGCATCGGCGTAGCCAAAGCTGACCGCCTTGCGATACCATGCTTCCGCGACAGCCGGGTCGGGCTGTAGCCCCTGCACCGCATGTTCGGCGAGAAATTCCGGATCGTATGTCTGGCCGAGCCGTATCGCGGCCTCACCGCTTCTCGCCTCGGCCGCTAGGCCGTAGAGCCGCCTGGCAGCCGATATGTCGCCCAGAGCCAGCATGGCGTCTCCACGGCTCATAAGCGTCTTAATCATCTCGGGCGGCAGCTTCAGCGGATTGTCCCCCGGCTGGCTTTGGGCGGGTTGATCCGTGACGGGCGAAGTAATGGGCGGTGCGAGCGCGACCTGAAAATTTTTGGTCACAGTGGGCGGGGGAAGTCTCGCCGCTGCCTTGGCACTCGATCCGGGCGGACTGTCCTCGACTGGGTTGCTGGCATCCGTTGGCTTGCTGCTCTTGGCAGGCTTGCTGGTCTCAGTTGGTTTACTGGTTTCCGTGGGCTTACTGGTTTCGGCTGACTTGCTGGCGTTCGGGGCAAGCTTGCTGCTCTCGGCCGGCTTACCGGTTTCGGCTGGCTTGCTGGCGTCCAATGGCTTACCGGCCGCCGGCGAGGATGGCAGAGCGGCACGCTGAGCGCCAAGGTGGGAGGCTGCCGTTTCGAAAGACGTCCCCGCGGCGGTGCCGGCGGCTTCCGAAGCTTGCCGATTTGATTCCACTGCGATCTCGGCACGGGGAGCGGGGTCAGTGACGGCCGGTGGAGCGGCGGCGACCGGGTCGCCTGGGGCTTGCGCTGGCAGATCCGGCTTGCTGGGGTCCACTGGCACTGTCCCCGCCGCGCCCGGTGGATCCGAGCCTCCGGTTGTGGGTTGCGTGGCTTCCGCCAGCCGCTTGGCCGGAGTCAGCGCCGACACGCCAGCTTGGGTCGTCGGATACTCGGTCGCGAGAATTGAACTCACCAGGTCAGCAAATATCGCGAACTGCATGCCGTTACCGACATGGCCGGCCACTTGCTCAGCGGAGGCGCGCTGCTTCAGCACGGCTGAGAAATTCGCCATCTCGTGGACGCCTTGCGGTGAGGCGAGTGGCAAAACGGTCAGTGCGGAGGCGAACATATCTACTGCGTTGTCCCCGGCCGGCGAGGTCACGTGTCCCTCGGCAATCGCGGTCTGGATTTTTGCAAGGATGGCAGCGATCTGCGTATCGGCCTGCTGCCGAGCCGCCGGTGACTCCGCCGCCGATCCGACGCCCTGTACCGACGACGGGTTCTCGGCGTAGGCCGGATATGATGAAAGCGCCACGCCTACGGCGACCACGGACACCACGGCCAGAACCGAGGCAGATCCGCGGCCGCCGCTGGATTGGCATCGTAGCATTTTTTCCTCCCCCGACGTCCTGCGGGACCTGTTCGAATTTTTTGGATGTTCCGGCGATGCGCCGGCCTACCGTTCTTCCTCCCGCCCAGCATTCGCGCTGCTCAAGTGGACGCGAGAAGCATGGCGTGAAACTACCAGATTATTCCTGGTGGGGTCATATATCACGATTTTGTGAATACACTCGAAGCTCGGGAAGCGTGCGACAGGCGAGCCTTGTGTTGCATCTTCATGGAAATCGCTGGCCTCGCCTCAGGCGAGGAAAAATTTGGTTGCGCACTCATTGGGTAAGGCAACCAGCGATCAGGGAGGTGACATGTCCCCTTTAACCAATAAGCCTTGGCTCACCCGCGCCATACGACCTATGGTTGTTGGCGCTTCTATCTTTACACTCACTGGCGTGCTGCTCGCCATGCCTGCGATTGCACAATCGGATCCTCAGCAGCTGATTGTTCGCGCCAATCAGGGCACCGTGGGCGTGATCACCGGAATGGAGGGCGGAACCTACGCGAAGACCGCTGCTGATTTGACGATCCTGGACGATGACACCCTGCGCGTGTTGCCGATGCTGGGGAAGGGATCGCTGCAGAATCTCTCCGATATCCTTTACCTGAAGGGGATAGATATCGGCTTCGTGCAGGCCGACGCCCTGACCTACGCGAAGCAGCACGACATGTTTCCGAACCTGGCGGATGGCATTCGCTACATCGCTAAACTCTACGATGAAGAGGTACATGTCCTGGCACGCAAGGACATCACGCAGCTCAAGGACCTCGACGGTCAGCGGGTCAATGTGGATGTGGTTGGCAGCGGTTCCGCGATGACGGCCGAGATTCTGCTGGACGAGCAGGGGATCCATGCGAAGGTCGAGAATCAGCCGCAAGTGACCGGACTGCAGGCGCTGAAGCAGGGCGATATTGCCGCCATCGTTCACGTGGGCGGCGCTCCGATCCCGCTGCTGGCTGGTGTGGCGCCCGGCAGCGGACTGCATTTTCTCCCGATCCCGGTTGACCAGACCCTTCTGCAAACGTACTTGCCGGCCGAATTCACCAACAAGATATACCCGGATCTGGTACCCGCTGGGACCACCATACCCACAATCGCCGTGGCGGATGTGATGGCCGTATACGCGTGGCAGCCGCACACCCAGCGGTACAATAAGGTGACCCGCTTCATCGATGCGTTCTTCAGCAAATTCGACGAGTTCCAGAAGCCACCTCGCCATCCGAAATGGCGCGAGGTGAACCTGGCCGCCGAAGTGCCAGGCTGGACCCGCTTCCAGCCCGCTCAGGATTGGCTGGAGCAGCACACGCTGGCGGGTAACGCCGGGGGCGCGACTCAGGCGCGCTTCAACGAATTCCTTTCGCAAACCAATCCGATTGACTTCACCAAAATGACTGACCCGGCGAAGGAAGCGCTGTTCCGGCAATTTCTGAACTGGCAACAGCACTCCACGACCCGGTGATCCGCCTCAGGTCACGAATGACTTCGTCATCGCCGAATAGACCAGGGTGCGCAGGTCGCGGCGCAGCGTGAGCCTTGCGTCGCTGCCGAGCACCTGGGTCATGAAGACCACTGCCAGTTCCTCCTTCGGGTCGATCCAGAACGCGGTGGCGGCGGCCCCGCCCCAGAAGAACTCGCCCAAGGTTCCGGGCAGGCGCGTGCGAGCCACGTTGATGTTCACACCGCAGCCGAGTGAAAAACCGATCCCGGCGTAACCTGCCTCGCTGAACAGGCCGGGCGGAGCCAGTTCCCCGAGCTCCTTGTTGCCGGGAAGGAAATTCATGCTGAACAGGGCAACTGTCTTAGGGCTGAGTATCTGCACTCCATCCAGGCTGCCCCCGTTCAGCATCATGCGGCAGAACCGCATGTAATCATGCGCGGTGGAAACCAGCCCGCCGCCGCCCGACTCCAAACTCGGGGGATTGGTGAACCTGCTCCTGTCCCCGGCATCATCTTCAACTTTCAGTCCGCCGCCCTGTTTGGGCATGTAGCACGCACTCAAGCGGTCGCACTTCTCCGGGGGGCAAAAGAAGGCGGTGTCGGTCATGCCCAGCGGCTCGAACAGGCGCTTGCGCAGGAACTCCCCGAAGCTCATTCCGCCAAGCTTTTGCACCAGGTAGCCGAGCACATCGATGGAGACGGAATAGTTCCACGCCGTCCCGGGAGAGAATTCCAGGGGGACTTTTGCGAGCTGTTCGATCATCGCATCGAGCCCGCCTTCGCTAGTGAAGGCGGCGATGCCGCTGTCGCGGTAGGCACGATCCACTTCGGTGCGGTTCATGAAGCCGTAGGTCAGCCCGGCGGTGTGGGTCGCCAGGTCGATCACCTTCATTGCCCGCAACGGCGGCGTGGTCATATAGGTCGTTGTTCCAGTGGGGATCAGGCTGGGAAGGCCCGTGGCATAGACGCCCAGGTCCTTCCACGACGGAATGTAGGTCGCGACATCGTCGTCCAGCCCGACGAGCCCTTCCTCGGCGAGCATCATCAGCGCCACCGCGGTGATCGGCTTGGACATGGAATAGATGCGGAAGAGGGCGTCCTCGCGCATCCGCTTGCCATGCTCAACGTCCATATGCCCGGCAAGCCCGGTGTGGACGAGCTGGCCGCGGCGATAGACCATCGTAAGAATGCCGGGCAGCCGACCGCTGTCCACGTATCGGCTGGTCATCACGTGATCGAGGCGGGCCAGGCGGGACGCTGAAAAGCCAACGGATTCGGGTTGCATGGGTGACTTTCGCTGGTGCTGTCTGGCCGCTAGCTATCCGACATGTCGCGCCTGCCGCACAAGATAGGGCGGCGGGACCTGCGGACCGCGCCGGCCGTCGCGGAGAGCAGAATGATGGTTGAAATGCTCGGCTATATTGCGTCTGCGCTGGTTTTCGTTGCCTTCTACATGCGCACCATGCTGCCGCTGCGCTGGGTGGCAATCGCAAGCAACGTGGCTTTCATCAGCTATGGCGTTCCACTTCAGCTCTGGCCCGTTGTGATCCTGCATGCGGTCCTGCTGCCGCTGAACCTCATCCGGTTGTTCCAGATCCGCCGCCTTCTGGCCAGGATCGAGGCGACTCGCGGCGGCGGTCTCGATCTGGGTGTCCTGGGCAGCAGCCTGCGCCCGGAATCCTATCCGGCGGGAACGACTCTGTTCGTGCGGGGCGACCGGGGTGATGTCGCCTATCTGCTGGACAAGGGAGAGGTGAACATTCCCGAGTTGCAAATTCGACTCGGCGGTGGCCAGCTGTTTGGGGAAGTCGCGCTGCTCTCGCCGGATGGCATGCGGACTGCCTCGGCTGTGTGCCTGACCGATGTTGAACTGTACCGGATCGACGCCGCGGCGATCACCCGGGCATTCCATCAGGATCCGGCCTTTGCTGTCTCACTGATGCGACTGGTCACGGGAAGGCTGGTCGAGAATTTGCGCCGGCTCGAAGCCGCGCATGCGATCAGGCCGGGATAACGGGAGTGCGCCGAAAGCTGATTCTTACTACATCATGGTCAGCCAGCACCACGAAAGGTTTCTAACGAAATGAGGATCCCAATTCGGACATGGGAAGCGGCGGCTCTTCCGTCGCACCGGGTATTGCCCACAGCAGCAGGCTCCGTGAGTTGTAGACAACGCTCCGCCGAAGCTTTAGCCTGCTCACCGCACCAAAACGAACCGGATTTTGATACATGCGGGTCCTGCTCAGCTTCGTCCCGCTCATTCTCTTCCCCATCATCGCGGGGTTCTATTCAACCGGCCTCGGCCTGTGGGCTGCCGCCGCAGTTGCCATCCTGGCGATTCTGGCTGACGCACTCATTTCCCACCGCTCGGTCAAGCTGCTTGACGCCAGCCAGGTCTGCCTCTTCGGTTTGCTTGCGCTGATCGACAGTCTCTTCCATCCCGCCTGGGGTGAGGCATCAATCCGCGTCATCATCAATGCCGGACTGCTGGCGACCGTCCTCGCTTCCATCGCCGCCGCGCGCCCGTTCACCTTGCAATATGCTCGCGAACAGGCGCCGCAGCATCTCTGGAATGCGCCCGCGTTCATCGCCACCAATTATCGCATAAGCCGGGTCTGGGCCGGAGCTTTTGCGGTCGGCGTTCTGGCCGATGTAACCAGAATGCTGGCCCCCGCAATTCCGCACTCGGCAGACCGGGTCGCGGGCATCGCCGCGCTGGTGCTCGCGGCCAGGTTTACCGCCTGGTATCCGAAGCATGTCCGCGCATCGCTGCAGCGGGAAGCGCCGGGCGGAAACCAACCGGCGCTGCGATAGGAAAGCTGCATCTCATGTCCCGTGCCGAGGCCCTGAAGCCGGTCGATCCCGCCGTCCACCCATATCTCAGCGGCGTCTTTGCCCCCGTCGACCGGGAGATCGATGCCCAGGATCTTCCCGTCACCGGCCGCATACCCCCCGACCTGCGCGGCGTTTATCTGCGCAACGGCCCCAATCCGAAATTTCCGCCGCTCGGAAGCTACACCTATCCGCTGGACGGCGACGCCATGGTGCACGCCGTCTGGCTCGAGGACGGCAAGGCGCGATACCGCAACCGCTATGTCCTGACCAAAGGGTTGCAGGCGGAAATCCGCGCCGGACGAGCCTTGTGGGGCGGCATCATGACACCCTCCAGCCCGGCCCCGAACGTAGCCGGCGCGGACCAGGACCCGGAGGGCAGCAAGCTGCTGCCCGACATCAACACCATCCAGCATGGGCACCGCCTCCTTGCGCTCGCGGAAGGGACCGCGCCCTATGAGCTGACCGCGCAGCTTGCGACCGTGGGGCGCTGCGATTTTGGCGGGTCCCTGCCGCTTGGCATGTGCGCGCATCCCAAAATCGATCCGGTTACAGGCGAGATGATCCTGTTCCGCTACGGCCTGGAAGCGCCCTACCTCTACTGGGCAGCGATCGGCGCGGACGGCAAGGTGACGCACGAACCCGATGTCATCGCCGAGATTGATCGTGGTTACATGATCCACGATTTCATGGTCACCGGGGACTACCTGATCCTGGTGATCAACCCGGCGACGTTCGATCTGGCGCGTGCGGTCCAGGGCGGCAGTCCGCTGGCATGGGAGCCCGCCCGCGGGACTCGGATCGCCGTCATTCCGCGCCGCGGTTCGTCCAGGAACGTGCGCTGGATCGAAACCGACGCCTTCTGGTGCTGGCATTACGCGAATGCCTGGCAGGAAGGGGGCGAAATCCTCACGTGCTTCCCTTGGTGGAGCCATCTCGGTTTCGGCGTTCCCAACCTGCCGCATCCCACCGGATACGTGGCGAAAGCTCGCATCGATCCAGCCGTTGGCAGCTGCCGGCTGGAGATGCTGGACGACAGGCCGGCCGAGTTCCCCCGCGTCGATGACCGCCGCCAAGGCCGCCCGACCCGCTATGCATACTTCTCCCACGGATCGCGCTCCAGCGCGCTCGCGCCCGGCGCGTTCGACGAACTGCTCCGGTTCGATCTTTCGCGCGGAACGGCCGAGGTGCATGGGTTTCCCGGACAGGTCATCGGGGAAGCGGTGTTCGCGCCGAAAGCCGGGCGGGGGGAGGAAGACGCGGGCTATGTGCTTACGTTCGCAACCGATGCGGTGACTCTGGAGTCAACCTTCGTCGTGCTGGATGCAGCCGATTTTGCCGGCGAACCTGTCGCCGTGGTGAAACTGCCGCAGCGAGTGCCCCTCGGCCTGCACGGCAACTGGTATTCCGCGGGCGAATGACGCCCGGCAGGTCGCGGACGATTCACGACCCGAACACGTGGTAGTCGAGGAATGCGTTGCGGAATTTTCCCCCAGGGTCGTGCACGTCCGCCAGCGCCCGGAACTCCGCCATCCGGGGATACAACGGCGCCAGCCGGCCCGCCGGCGCGTGGATCAGCTTGCCCCAGTGCGGGCGTGCACCGAGCGGCAAAAGCAGCTCTTCCATTTCAGCCGTAATTTCGTCGACCGCACCCGCTTCGCGTTTCCAGGTGAAATGCAGCCCGACCGTATCGTGCCCGTAAGACGGGCTGAGCCACAATTCATCCGCCGCCATCGTGCGAATTTCCCCCATCAGCAGGCATCGGTCGATACGATCGCCGATTGCGCGCAGGCGGGTAATGGCTGTAATGGCCCGGTCGCGCGGGATCATGTACTCGCTTTGAATTTGCGCGACTTCGCCCGGCTCGCAGTCAGGCCGGAAATGGCACAGGAGCTCGCTCCATGGCCCGGGCACGCCGAACTGCGTGAGGCCCGTGCCGACATGATCGCGCCCCGAAGCACTCGCATGCGCGCTGGCCTTCGCGCCGAGATGCTCCGCCGTCACTTCCAGCGGCAATCCGTCGGAAAGCCGCGTCTTCAACCACAGCCGGTCAGCCGTATCGCCGGACCAGCGGGTCATGATGCTGACGCTGTAGGCCGCACCCATCACCCGCTCCAGATTTGCAAGAACCGTCGCCCACGGCAGGCCCGCAAACGCGTCCTGGCGTATGTCGAAGCTTGGCTGGATGTCGAGCGTGACGCGCGTGATGATGCCGAACGCGCCAAGCCCGATTACCATCCCGTTGAAGCTATCGTCGCCGCGACGGACCTGGATCAGATCGCCGGTCGCGGTAACAAATTCCAGTGCGGCGACGGCCGAGGAAAGATTGGCGTTCTTATCGCCGGAGCCGTGCGTTCCGGTGGAGATCGCGCCGGCGACCGATATGTGCGGCAGCGAGCCCATGTTGTGCAGGGCATATCCTTGCGTCTGCAGCGCCCGGGCAAGCATTCCGTATGGCGTGCCGGCGGCGACGCTGGCGGTCCGCTGCTCGCGGTCGATCTCCGGTTCAGAGGAAAGTCCACGCAGATCGAGCAGGTCCCCATCGGTGTCTGCAATGGCGTTGAAGCTATGGCGCGTAGCGATCGCGCGAATCTTGCCCACGCTTCTGACAAGCCGGCTTATCTCAGCAATCGTGTCCGGCCGGTGGATGCGGGCGGCCCGATAGGTGTAGTTGTCCGACCAGTTGTGTTCGCGCTGCATCCGCTTCCCCTTCTCTCGAGACAGGATCAATATTGAGCTCAGCCCCCGCCGTGCTTCTCTACGACTGGGACAACACGCTGGTCGATGCCTGGGCGGGCGTCACGGCGGCGCTGAATGCGACGTTCGATGCCTTTGGGCTGCCACGATGGACTGTCAGCGAAACGCGGGCGCGCGTGCGCATGTCCTTGCGGGAGAGCTTTCCGATCATGTTCGGTGATGCATGGGAAAGAGCTCGCGACATATTCTACGCGACGCTCCAGCGCGAACATCTGCACCATGTCACGCCCATGCCGGGAATATCGGACGTGCTGGCGGCAGGCGCCGGGCGGAAGCAGGGTGTTGTCTCCAATAAGACCGGACGATTTCTGCGGGCGGAGGTCGCGCATCTCGGCTGGTCGCGCCATTTCGGTATCGTAATAGGTGCGGGTGATGCGGCTGCCGACAAGCCCGATCCAGCGCCGATCCTGCTGGCGATGAAGCGATTGGACGCAAAGTCGGCAACTGATGTCTGGTACCTGGGCGATACGGCGCTTGATATGCAAACCGCGCGCGCGGCGGGCGTCACAGCCGTGCTCATTGGAAATGCGCTGCACGACGGCGGCATTGAACGCGCCGCACCGGACCTCCATTACCCCTCGGCCCTGGATCTGGCTACACGCCTTCGTGCCCTTGCCTGAGAGGTCGGCGCTGTTAAACTGTTCTGATCCTGGCTGCCGCCGGGAGAGCGGTTCAATGCCACAAGTCCCAAAAGAAGGATAAATGCCGTGGCCAATGAGAAAGCGCAGAATGTTCAGGACGTTTTCCTGAACCATGTGCGGAAAAATAAGACGCCAGTTACCGTATTCCTGGTAAATGGCGTCAAGCTCCAGGGGATCATCACCTGGTTCGACAACTTTTCCGTCCTGCTCCGCCGGGACGGTCACACACAGCTTGTGTATAAGCATGCGATCAGTACCGTGATGCCCGGAGCGCCAATTCAGTTGTTCGACGCAACAAAGGCCGAACCCGGTGCACCTGCCCCCGCCCAGCGGGAGATGACACCTGCCGCGACCGATTGAGGGTGCCCGTCCGAATGGGTTGAGCAACAACGCGCCCGTCCGCGCGGCGGTCATCCTGCCGTGGGAGAAGCCCTCCGGCGACCAACCCCGCGCGGCAGAGGCGCGTCTTGCCGAAGCCGTGGGCCTGGCTGCCTCGATCGATTTGGTTGTCGTGCACACGGCGATCCTGCCGTTGCGGCACCGGCGTCCCGCGACCCTGCTGGGCGAGGGCCAGGCGAGCGCCCAGGCGGCGGCCCTGGCCGGCACCCACGTGACTGTCGCCATTGTCGACTCCGCGCTCAGCCCGGTGCAGCAGCGCAATCTGGAACGGGCCTGGAACTGCAAGGTCATCGACCGGACCGGGCTGATCCTGGACATCTTCGGCGAGCGGGCGGTCACGCGCGAAGGCGCCCTGCAGGTGGAGCTTGCGCATCTGGAGTATCAGCGCTCGCGGCTGGTGCGATCCTGGACCCACCTCGAGCGTCAACGCGGCGGCTTTGGCTTCCTGGGCGGGCCGGGTGAGACGCAGATCGAGGCGGACCGCCGGCTGATCGGCGAGCGCATCTTCAAGCTGAAACGCGAGCTGGAGCGGGTGCGCCGGACGCGGGGATTGCACCGAAGCGCGAGGCGGCGGGTGCCGTTCCCGGTCGTCGCGCTGGTGGGATACACAAACGCCGGCAAATCGACGCTGTTCAACGCGCTGACAGGCGCCGAGGTGACCGCGCGGGACCAGCTATTCGCCACGCTGGACCCGACGATGCGGAATCTCCGCCTGCCCTCCGGGCGGCGGGCGATCCTGTCGGACACGGTGGGTTTATTAGTGATCTGCCGACCGAGCTGATCGCGGCTTTCCGCGCGACACTGGAAGAGGTCGCGGAAGCCGACGTCATGCTGCATGTGCGGGATGCGGCGCATCCGGACAGCGCCGCACAGAAAGTCGATGTGATGGCGGTGCTGGATGGTATGGCGAAGGATGGGGCGCTGGATCCAGACTGGCGGTCGTGCACGATCGAGGTGCTCAACAAGGCGGATCTTCTCGGCGGCGTGGCGAGTCTGGCCTGCCGTGGTGACGGAATCCCGGTTTCGGCCCTGACGGGCGAAGGGCTGGGTGCGCTGCTGGACGCCATCGATGAGCGGATCGGTGCCGCGATGGAGGTCGCCGATTACGACATCCGCCCCGGCGATGGGGCGCGGCTGGCATGGCTGTACCGGCACGGGGAGATCGTGAACCGGAAGGATGCCGAATCCACCATCCATGTCACGGTTCGGCTTCTGCCGGCCGATCGCGCCCGCTTCGAGCGCGGACTTTGAAGTTTTCGGCCCGCGATGCCACCGACTTGGCCGATATCCTTCGCCAGGCGGCCAGTGCGGAGGTGATGCCGCGCTTCCGCCGGTTGGGGACGGGAGCGGTTCGTACCAAGGCCGGCCCGCTCGATTTGGTAACGGATGCAGATGAAGCAGCCGAGCGCATGCTGATGCCTTTATTGGCGGCCCGCTTCCGCAGCGCGCTGATCGTGGGTGAGGAGGCGGCAGCGGTCGATCCTGGCCTGCTGGACCGGCTCGCCGAGGCCGAGTTGGCGCTTGTGCTCGATCCGATCGATGGAACGTACAACTACGCTTCCGGCGTGCCGCTGTTCGGCATGATGGCTGCGGCGATCGTCCGGGGAGAGGTCGTCTTGTCTGCGATACATGATCCGCTGGGCGACGATACGGCGCTCGCCTTGCGGGGCGAGGGCGCATGGATCGAGCGTTCGGACGGCGTGCGGGCCGACCTCCGCGCGGCGGAAGCAGCGGCGCCGGGTGACATGACGGGACTGGTTTCATGGCAGTTCCTGCCGGAGCCCCTCCGCAGCACGGTCTGCGGCAACTTGCCGCGTTTCGCGGCCACCTGGAATTATCGTTGTGCCGCGCACGAATACCGCGTCGCAGCCGGCGGACACTGCCACTTCCTGCTGTATCACCGACTGCTGCCATGGGACCACGCGCCCGGCTGGCTGCTGCACCGGGAGGCCGGCGGGTATTCCGCGCATTTCGACGGCACGCCCTACGCGCCGAGCCGGGTCACACGCGGCCTTATTTGCGCGCCGGACCGGGCGAGTTGGGAGGCGCTGCGGCAGGCGCTGCTGGAACCATAGCGTGGCCAGCGATCGCCACTCGCGGGAAGCCGAGGCGTTGCGCGCAAATCTTGTGAAGCGGAAGGCGCAGCTGCGCGCACGCGAGGAAAAAAAGTCGGCGGATGAAACCGCCAGGCACGTGCAGGAACAGCACAGCGACGCAGCTTCTTCGCCCGAATCGATTGCACGCGCTAAACCTCGCCGCTAGACCGCTCGCCGTTCTCTGGAGTTGCCGCCCAAAATGGCCGTGATGTCCGATCGCTGGATCCGCCGGATGGCGCTGGAGCATGGGATGATTGACCCGTTCGTGGAGGCGCAGAAGCGCGACGGAGTGATCAGCTACGGGCTTTCCAGTTACGGCTATGACGCGCGGATCGCCAATGAGTTCAAGATCTTCACCAACATCGACTCGGCGGTGATCGACCCGAAGGCGTTTTCGCCGACAAGCTTCGTGGACCGGGAGACGGATACCTGCATCATCCCGCCAAACAGCTTCGCCCTGGGCCATACGATGGAGTATTTCCGCATTCCCCGCGACATTCTGGTGATTTGCCTTGGCAAATCGACCTACGCACGGTGCGGCATCATCGTCAACGTCACTCCGCTGGAACCTGACTGGGAAGGGCAGGTTACGATCGAAATCAGCAACACGACACCCCTGCCCGCCAAGATCCATGCGAACGAGGGCATATGTCAGTTTCTGTTCCTGCGAGGAAACGAGCCCTGTGAAATCAGCTATGCCGATAAGTCGGGGAAATACATGCGCCAGCGCGGCGTTGCGCTCCCAAGGTTGTAAGCGATGGACAGGATCCGCATCCGCGGCGGCCGGCCACTGTCGGGCTCAATTTCGAATCGGTGGGGCCAAGAACGCAGCGCTGCCTCTGATGGCAGCCGGGCTGCTGACCGAGGAACGACTGGTGCTGGGGAACGTGCCGCAGCTCGCAGATATCTACACGATGGGCGCGCTGCTGTCGCAGCACGGGATCCTGGTGGAGCATGTCGGGGAGAACCGGCGCACCCTTTGGTTGGGTGGGCGGATCACCAACACCGAGGCGCCCTACGACATCGTGCGCAAGATGCGCGCATCCGTGCTGGTACTCGGACCGCTGCTGGCCCGCACCGGCGAGGCGCGGGTTTCCTTGCCGGGCGGCTGCGCCATCGGGACCCGGCCGGTGGATCTGCACCTGAAGGGGCTGGAGCAGATGGGTGCGCACATCTCGCTGGATTCCGGCTACATCCATGCTGGCGTGCAGGGCCGGTTGCGCGGCGCAACCATCGTCTTCCCCTTCGTTTCGGTCGGTGCGACCGAAAACCTGCTGATGGCGGCAACGCTCGCTGACGGTGTGACCACGCTGGCCAACGCGGCGCGGGAGCCTGAGATCGGCGACCTCGCCGCCTGCCTGGTCAGGATGGGCGCCCATATCGAAGGCATCGGAACTGACCGGCTGGTGATCGAGGGCGTGGACCGGCTGCATGGCGCGGAACACGCGATCCTGCCGGATCGGATCGAGACGGGCACCTATGCCTGCGCCGCGGCGGTTACCGGCGGCGAATTGCTGCTGCGGCACGCCCGGCTGGAATATCTCGGCGCGGTGGTGCGAATCCTGCGTGAGGCCGGCGCGGAAATAACCGAAGAGCAGGATGGGCTGATGGTGCGGCGGCTGAACGGGCTGCACGGAACCGATGTGATGACCGAGCCCTATCCCGGCTTCCCAACCGACATGCAGGCACAGTTCATGGCGCTGATGTCGGTGGCCGAAGGCGCTGCGATGGTAACAGAAACGATCTTTGAAAACCGTTTCATGCACGTGCCCGAACTCAACCGGATGGGCGGGCGGATCAACGTGCATGGCGCATCCGCGATCATCCGCGGCGTGCCGTCTTTATCCGGGGCGCCGGTGATGGCAACGGATCTGCGCGCCTCGGTCTCGCTGGTGCTGGCAGGGCTGGCGGCGCAGGGCGAGACGATCGTGAACCGCGTGTACCACCTCGACCGGGGCTACGAGGCGCTCGAGCAGAAGCTTTCGGCGTGCGGGGCGGATATCGAGCGGATTGCGGGATAGAGCAGGATCGACCGAAGAGCAGCGCTTCGCCCATTACACCCCGGTTTCCATCGGCAGCTCCGGATCGATCGCCCATTCCGACAGGGATGCATCGTAAAGCCGCACATCCGTGTGGCCCAGCATAACCAGCGCGAAGGCGTCGGCGCTCGCCGCGATGCCACCTCCGCAATAGGTGATCACTCGCCTGTCCAACGCCCCACGCTGGGCAAAAAGGGCATGCAGCTCATCCGCCGGAAGAAAGTTATTCGTCTCAGGATTTACCAGATGCGCGGCCGGGACGTTGATGCTGCCAGTGATGCGGCCCGGCCGGCCATAAGAATTTCCTCCGGTCCCTGCGTGCTGCTGCGGCAGCAGCGCGTTTATCGTGCACGTCGCGGAATTGCCGATCGCTGCCCGGACCTCCTCTTTGCCGACCATCAGGTTGCGAACGTCATAGACGCTGAAATTCCCTCGCGGCCGGGGCTTCGCGGGGCCCGATTTCGACCGGGTGGTTCTCGCGCTTCCATCGCTGAAACCCGCCGTTCAGTACGGCCGCGTTGTCGTGACCGAACACCCGCAGCAGCCACCAGACGCGTGTGGCCCACCACACATTGGCGGTGCTGTACAGGATCACGCGACTGGCGTTATCCACCCCCAAATCACGCATGGCGCTGGCGAATGCCTCGGCGCGAGGCTGCATAAAGCGAAACCGGTGTGTGTCGTCGGACAGATCGGCCTGAAGGTCAATGAACTGCGCCCCAGGAATATGGGCTGCTTCGAAATCGGCGCGTCCCGACCACCTGATAGGTGATCTTGGGGTCAGGGATCAGGTGGGTCGTGCAATCGAAGATGCGAACCGCCGGATCGGCGAGGTGGCTGGCCAGCCATTCGGGTTCGACGAGAAATTCCGGATGTATGAAGCCGTCAGGCATTCGTCGCCTCCAAGAGTTTGTTGCCGCCGGACGCGGGGGCGCTCCAGCTTACCCGGTCCAGCGGAAGTTTCACCCATGCTCCCGCATCTCGGAGTAGAATTTTTCACAAACCCGCGCTAACGCCCTCTCCAGGGAGGACAACATCATGGCAGCAGAGAAGGATCTGGACCGGGTGGACCGCGAAATCCTGCGTCTGCTCGCGACGAACGCCTCGCTCTCACTGGCCGAAATTGCATCCCGCGTCGGACTGACACCCACGCCATGCTGGAAGCGCGTCCGGCGCATGGAGCAGGACCGGGTTATCTTGCGGCGGGTGGCAGTGCTGGATGCCGAGAAGATCGGCCTCCCCGTCTCTGTGTTCGTGGCGGTAGAGACAGCCGATCATTCCAGCGGCTGGCTGGAGCGCTTCGCCAATGTTGTCGCGAGCATGGAAGAAATCGTCGACGCCTGGCGCATGAGCGGTGATGTCGATTACCTGCTCCATGTCGCGGTGCCGGATATCGCCGCCTATGACACGTTTTATCGCCGCCTGATCGCCGCAGTACCGCTGCGCAACGTGACCAGCCGCTTCGCTATGGAGCGCATGAAATCGGCGCCACTACCGGTGTGATCACTCAGCCGTGACCGTCACGGCGCTGATCTCATGCCTGCGCGCATCTACCTTCCGCAGGCTGTTGACCGAAGAAGGAGAGCGACTTGTCTCCAGATTTCCAAGAGCTTTCAGCGCGCTTGCTCGCCCTCGAGACGGTTCTTGGGCAGCTCGTGACAAGGCTGGCCGTGCGCGACGATGATCCGGAACGGTGGCTCGCCACGCGGAAGGTGCTCGCGTTGCAAGCCGCGCGCAGCGTCGGGCAGGACACCGGGACAGACGAGCTCGCGGCTGCAATGCAGGAGGCGATCGCGCAGTTTTTCGCCAGTGTCGAAAGCGTCGTCTGCCCGTCTGGCGCCCTCAGCGAGCTCGCTGAATGAACGACCGCCGGCGGCCCGGATTCCGGGCCCGCCTCGCGCGAGGCTTACTTGCGGCGCCGGGCCCTCCGGACATGGTGCGGCGCGCCCCCGCCATCCGTCTCCGCCGGAACCACTCCAAAAAGCGCCGCAAGCCGCTGGCCGATCGGCGAGCCGAGCCCCGAGCATGGGTCTGGCCCCGGTGCCGCCCGGAAATATCCGTTGTCACCCTCGGTGATGTCGTGAAAGGCGGTCTGATTCATCCACAACGTGGGCGTGACGAACCCGAGCTTGCGGCCGAATGAGGCGAACAACCCTGCGAACAGCGGCGAGACGGCACTGCTGCCGCCCACCACCTCCGTCGCGCCGTGCACGAAAATCGTGTAGCCGGTTTGCGGATCGGCGTCGGCGGCCACGTCCGGCACCATGCGTCCGGGGCCGTGCGGGGCGTTCGCCTGCCACGGCGGCATCGGCTGGAACAAGCGGGAGAACCCCCCGCCGGTGCCGTTGCCGTCCGGATTGCCCGGATCCTCATTCCAAACCGTCTCGCCGGTGGCGCTCTTCCGCGTCCCGCCGCAGCCCACAACGAACGGGCTGGACGACGGCAGATCGACATTGGCCGGATCGGGCCCGCCATCGGAGCTGTCATTGTCGCCAGCGGCGGCAAACACCACCATGCCGGTCTTCGTTGCAGCCTGCGCCGCCGCGTTCAGTCTGCCGACGTAGTCAACCCCGGCCTGCTGGCTGATCATCTGCCAGTTGGCCTCATCAGTTCCCCAGGAAACCGAGCAAACATCGCAGCCATCTGCCGCGGCCGCGGCGATTGCCGACGCCATCGAGCCGAAATCGGCGGGATCACACCAGTAGATCCGCAGCTCGGCCGCTTCGCCCGTCGCGATGCTGTACGACGCTGCCGCGATCTGGATGTCCAGGGCCACCTCGCCGTCGGGGTCGCCCGCCGGGTCATTGCGGTGCCGGTTAGGCGTGTTCCCGGGGCCGCTCACCACGACATCGGTAATCCGCGGCGCCGGCAGGCCGGCCTGCTTGAAAAACCCGTCCAGGTCACTCTTTACCCAACCGCCGCCGAACTCCAGGATGGCGATCACGCCACCGCCAGGGCATTTCGACGGCCAGTCATATGCCGCACAGAGATCTCCCATCCGCCACGGCCGGGCCGTCGCCTGGTCAGCCGGCCGCAGCCCGGGACGCGGCCGCTGGAGGTAAGACCTGATGCGCCGGTTCGCCGGCAGCGCCCGCGCCAGCACGACCATCCGCAGCTTGCGCGCGGCCACGTTGGCGAACACGGCGTCGTACATCACCGCGAGATCCGCCTTCATGGCGGTGCGCGAGGCGCCGTCAAGATAGATCATATGGCCGGAGGGATAATACCCGATCGTCAGGTTGGCGCGGATATGCGTATCATCGAGCGGCATGCCCGCGAGTGTCATGGTGGTGGTGAAAAACGGCGTGACTGAGTCGTAATAGCCGTTCGCCGACAGCACCCGCAAGGTCGGCACCGCCGCCATCGTGGCGGCGAGATCGCCCGCGGTATACAGCGTCGGCAGTCCCTGGCTGGTGGGCTTCTGCACCCGCCCCGCCGGATCGACATGCCGGAAATCCCAGTACTGAAACGCCTGCTCGTTCAGATCCACAAAGTTCGCCGTTGCCGTGAACTTCAGATCGTTGTTAAGGTAATTGTTCCACATCGCGGTATAGACGCCGCCCACTGCCGCCATCGTTGGATCATTCATCCCGCCGTCCGGAGACACGATCGCGGAGATGCCCGTGTCTACGCCGGTGACACGCCCGTCATAGGCGCCGACCGCAAGCCCCTGATCCTGCAGAAGCGTGACCAGGAACAGCGCGTGACCCAGCCGGTCGGAGGCCTCCACATTGAGCCCCCAGCCCCTGAGCGTCGTCGCCGGTATCCCGAGATACTTGCTCAACGTGTCCACGATCGCCGGATCGGCATCGGGAAACGCAGCAAGCGCCTGGGTGTAGGGGCCTGCGGAAAAGCGCATAACCGTGTCCATGAAGCCGGGCAGGTCCGGCGGGGGCGGCTCGATCCGGACCTTCTTGTGATACCAGGCATCCGCAGCGAAGGTGGGCATCAGACCCGGTGCGCTGCTGAAATTGGCTGTGTAGTCGAGCACGCTCGACTGCAGCGTGATGCCGTTCAGGTCGATGCCATCCTCGTGCAGCAACCATCCGAGGACGCAGCTCCGCGCCGTTCCATAAATTCGCCGAACAGGAATTTAGGCGAGTTCCAGCGGTTGAAGGCGGTCAGGAACCGCTTGATGAACTGCCGGATCGAGCGCGCGTCCTGGTCCACACCCCAGAAATCGCGGTTCTTGTATGGGGCGATCGCGGTCGAGTAACCGGTGCCCACCGGATTGATGAAGCAGAGGTCGCTCCGGTCCAGCAACGTGTCCGGATTTTCCTCGAGCGTGTACGGCGGCGGCGTGAAGCCGGGCAGGCTGGTCTTGATGCGCATCGGCGCAAACGAGCCGAGCAGCACGAACACCGAGGAGGAGCCGGGACCGCCGTTGTAGAAGAACGTGATCGGCCGCGTCGATGGGTCCTGCCCGTCGGCGGTGAAGCTAACGAAAAAGAACGAGGCCGCGGGCTTTGAGCTGGTCGGATCGACTGCGATCAGGTGGCCGACCGTCGTCGTATAGGGGATCGGCAAGCCCCCGACCGTCGCCACGTGATGCGTTATCGCGGCGTTTTCCGTGGCACTCGGCAGCGAATCGTCCGGTCCCGAACCATAAGGCGTAGTGTCGATGACCGGCTGGTCCGATGTGTCCGGCTGCCCGAATGCTGCTTCGGGAGTGAGGTCGGCTGCCATGATTACCTCCACCGAGAGCATGTGAAGTCGTCACGCTCCCACAAGTCTCCGCGGAAGTCTCCGCGCGAACCTCGCCGGGCTGCAAGGGTCGACGCCCCGCGGATACCGCCCTAAGCTTCGCCGAAATACCGGGAGAGCCGTCCAACGATGAGTGGGGAAAACTGTCTGTCCGACGTCCGCGTGCTCGACCTTACCCAGTTCGAGGCAGGGCCCTCCTGCACCGAAGCCCTCGCCTGGCTGGGCGCAGAGGTCGTCAAGGTCGAAAATCCTAAAAACGGCGATCCGGGCCGAGGCATCAACCCGCCCGAGGGCGCCGACGCGCACTATTTCCTGCAATACAACGCCAACAAGAAGTCCATCACGGTTAACCTGAAGGAACCGCGCGGGCTGGAGCTGGTGAAGGACCTGGCGCGCACGGCCGACATCTTTGCAGAAAATTTCGCTCCCGGCGCGATCGAGCGGCTGGGGCTTGGCCCGGATGTGCTGCGCGCGATCAACCCCGGACTGATCTATGCCCAGGTGAAGGGCTTCGGCGCCGGCTCCCCGTTCGAGAAGAACCTCGCCTTCGACATGATTGCCCAGGCCTGCGGTGGCACAATGTCAATCACCGGCGAAAGGGACGGACCACCCCTCAAGCCCGGCCCCACTATCGGTGACACCGGCACCGGCATGCTGCTCGCCATCTCCATCCTCGGCGCACTCTACCGGCGCTCTCGCACCGGCGAAGGCGAGCATATCCAGATCGCCATGCAAGACGCGATGTTCCAGTACATCCGCGGCGCCTTCGCCACCCAGACCCGCACGAAAGAGGCCGCCCACCGCGCCGGTTCCGGCAGCGTGCTCGCCCGCAATCCCCCGATGGGTACCTATCCCTGCAAGGGCGGCGGCCCCAACGACTACGTTTATGTTTATACCTCCCGCGCCAACCCCGAGCACTGGCGCCGCCTGCTTGCGGTCATCGGCCGCGAGGACCTGATCGGCGATCCCCGCTACGACAGCCCCGATGGCCGCCGCCAGCGCGAGGCCGAAGTGGACGCGATGGTTTCGGAGTGGACCCGCCATCACGACAAGCACGAAGCCATGCGCATCATCGGCGCCGCCGGCATCCCGGCGGGAGCCGTGCTGGACACGGCCGAACTGTTGCACGACCCGAGCTTCGAGCAGCGCGGTATCATGCAGACCGTGCGGCATCCGAAGGCCGGCCCGTACAAGATGCCGGCCTGGCCCGTCCGCTTTGCAGGCAGGCCACCCACCTTGAAGCCCGCTCCGCTCCTGGGCGAGCATACGGATGACGTGCTGAACCATTGGCTTGGCATGGACCCCGACCAGATCGGCACGCTGCGCCAGCAAAACATCATCGGCTGAAACAACCAGGAGACGCCCACCGATGGCCGAACTCACCGGCTCCGAAATCCTCGCCAAATGCCTGAAAAAGGAGGGCGTCGAGGACCTGTTCTTCATCATGGGCGGACCGATGCTGCTGGCCGAGGCCACCTGCATCAAGGAAGGCATCCGTATGATCGACGTCCGCCACGAACAGGCGGCTGCCTTCATGGCCCAGGCTTACAGCCGGCTGCTGCAGAAACCATCCGCCTGCATGGCCGCGAGCGGCCCCGGCGTCACCAATCTTGTCACCGGTGTCGCCAATGCCCTGATCGATTGCTGCCCGGTCGTCGCCATCGGCGGATCATCGCCGATTAGCCAGTTCGGCCGTCAAGTGTTCCAGGAAATCGACCAGGTCGCCATAATGCGCGGTTGCGTGAAATACGCCGACCGGGTCCATAATCTAAAGCGCATTCCGCAGCAGGTGAATTTCGCATTTCAGAAATCGATCACCGGCAAGCCGGGGCCCATCTATCTCGATTTCCCTGGCGACATTCTCTACCAGAAGATCGAGGAAAGCCTGGTCGATTGGAGCTTCGCCGGCCGACCGATCCTGCAGGCGCGTCCGCCGGGCAACCCGCAGCAGGTCGCGATGCTGGTCGATGCGTTGGTCAATGCCAGGCAGCCGATCCTGCTTTCCGGCAGTGGCGTGATCTGGTCCCGTGCCTGGGAGGAGATGCACGCGCTCGTCGATAAGATCGGCATCCCCTTCTACACTACCCCACAAGGCCGCGGCGTCGTCCCCGACGACCACCCCTGCTCATATATGAGCATGCGCAGCTCCGCCTTCCGCGATGCCGATCTGATCGTCGTGCTCGGCACCCGCATGAACTACATTATCGGTCACGCCGCCCCGCCGCGCTTCGGAGCAAATGCAACCATAGCCCGGATCGACATAGACCCCGAGGAAATCGCCGCCGCCGCCCGCTACGTCGATATCCCCATCGTCGGCGACTGCAAGATGGTGCTGCAGCAGCTCATCGACGGCATCAGCAACCGGATCACCACTGATACTTACAAATCATGGCGCCAGAAGCTCGCCGAGGGCGAAGCCGCCAAGCGCAGCAGCGCAGGAGCCAACAAATACGCCGAAGACGGCGACATCCACCCGGTCCGTCTGCTGGAAGAGATCAGGAACTTCGCCCAGCGGGATGCTATCCTGTGCGTCGATGGGCAAGAGACGCTGAATTTCGGCCGCCAGACGATGCCAACGTTCGCGCCTGGTCACCGGTTGAACTCCGGCCCGTTCGGCACGATGGGCGTCGGCCTGCCCTTCGGCGTCGGCGCCAAAATCGCCAAGCCCGATAAGCAGGTGATCGTGGTCCACGGCGACGGCTCATTCGGCCTCAACGCCATGGAACTCGACACCGCCGTTCGCCACAAGGTGCCGATCCTGGTCGTCATCAGCCTTAACGGCGGCTGGACGGCGGACCCGAAGCGCGAGAAGCCCGGGCGCGACCTCGGCTACACCCGGTTCGACAAGATGGCCGAGGCGCTTGGCTGCTATGGCGAGTACGTCGAACGGCCGGAGGATATCCGCCCCGCGCTGGAGCGCGCCCAGCGCAAGGTGGACGAAGGGATGGTCGCGCTGGTCAACGTCAAAACCGACTACCGCGCGCGTTATGCCGGGGCGGCGTTCAGCGACTATTCGACCTGAAGTTCGGTGATGTCGTTGCGAGGTCCTACTTGCCCTTGGGCCGGTGGGGAGGACTCCGGCGCCGTCCTTCACCTCACGCCCGAACAGTTTGCCCGGGTCCAGACTTTGCAGCCGGAGCGAGCAGCCGGGCGATGATCAGCGCCAGCGCGAGCTTACGTTTTCGCCCCGGCCCGCGTCGGGGCACCCGCCGTGCCATGCCATGCGCGGCCAGCACATGGCCGCTACGGCACCCGGCACCTTCTGATCCGTTTGGCCAAGGCTGCTTTCGCGACGAGCGCAAGCCATCGAAATCGTCCGCTCCCTGCCTCCTGTCCTCCCGCGGGAGGCAGTCTCTCGCCGCGCAAAATGCTACGCATCTGCACGACCGCTCGGGGTTCAGGTCCGAGAGGTTGGCGATGGTTTGCTGCTTGGTTTTTGCCGTCCGCGCGGTAGCTTCTGCGCAGCAGGACGGTAGACGTGCCGCCCCGGTTGGCACGATGTCGATGCTGCATCGCCGAATCGGATCGAGGAGAATGCAATTTATGCTTGCACACGATTGAGTGATGTGTAATTTTGCGCGTGTTGAGTTCCTCCCAACGAACCACCTCAGACGCGCCGGGACAGCCCGGCGCGTCTTCTTTTATTCCGTGGTTGTCCCGGCGCCAGGAAGCCGCCCCGGCAGGAGCCGCGCCCTGGGCCCCTTGAGCTGGCTAGAGTAGGATCGCGCTGGGCGGAAATGTCGGAGCGCGTAAATCCTGCTCTAAAACAATGAGTTAGAGCGTTTCAGGCTGATCCAGTCAGCCTGAAACTGCTCTAGACGTCGTTGCCAAGGGCCTTGTCCCATCATCGGATTGCGCTGGCGGCTGGGTGACCGGCGTCAAGCCTAAGCCGCCCTCAACGGTCGTAGCGCGAGGCTGGTCGGCGGTAATCCCGCTGATGGGGGGTGCGTACTGAGAGGCGAATGCGGTGATGAAAATTGCAATCGCTCAACTGCATGGCAGCGGCGCGATCGGCAGAGGTCTCGAACGCCCGCATATGCCCATTTCGGGCAGGCTGTCTGGATGAAGCATCTGCCTCCGCCTTCGCGGGGTAGGCTCTTTCCGTTCGCGCGTGGGGCGTACGGGCGGGCGCGCCTGGGGTGATGACGTGGGCCGCCAGCGAAATCGCGGAAAGCGGTTCCGGGCGTTTACCGGCGAGGACTTGTTCCGTGGCCGCGAGAGAGCGCTCGGTGAGGCCCCCGTCGCCTTCGGCGGCGGAGCGATCCGGCCATTTGCGCACCGTCTTTGGCGTAACGCATGTGGGCAGGGCAGGCTAGATCTAGGGTCCTCCAGTTATGCTTCGATTCGACGGCGCTACTATGATATAGGGCAGCCCCGTGCCCCCGCTCGCTGATTCCTCGATACAAAGCTCGCCACGCGAGACCGTTGAACTTCCTGGCCCGGATTTCATCAATTCCGCGGCGGGTGTTTTAGGCGGACTCGGCCAGCGCCTGCGCACGCTGCTGCGGGAAGTGTTGTACCGGAGCTACGAGCAGCGTCTGCTGCGGCAGATGCGCGGCTGCTCGATGCCGCGGCATGTGGGGATTATCCTCGACGGCAATCGCCGGCACGCCAGGGTGCAGGGGCTGCGCGACTTTCGCCGAATCTACGAGGTCGGCGCCGGAAAGCTGGATGAGGTGCTGGACTGGTGCGCGGAACTTGGGGTGCGGGCGGTGACGCTGTGGGTGTGCTCCACCGATAATTTGTCCCGCCCGCCGGAGGAGGTGTCCGGCATTCTGGCCGCCATCGAATCGAAGATGCGCAGCCTGGCGGCCGACCCGCGGATCCACCGCCTGGGGGTACGGGTGGAGGCAATCGGCCGGCTGGATTTGCTCCCGGCCCCGCTGACCGCAGCCATCGAGGCGGCGCGCCAGGCGACCTTAACGAACCGGCAGATGACGCTGACGATCGCCGCCAATTATGGCGGGCGGGAAGAGATCGCCGATGCCATGCGGTCTTTGCTGCGGGAGTTCGCCGAGCGGGAGCTGCCGCCGGAGTACGCGGCAAAGGAAATAACTCCGGAGGCGATACGGCGGCATTTGTACCTGCCGACCTTGCCCGACCCGGACCTGATCATTCGCACGAGCGGCGAACTGCGGCTGTCCGGATTTTTGCTGTGGCAGAGCGTCTATAGTGAGTTCCATTTCACCGACGTTCACTGGCCGGCGTTCCGGCGGATTGATCTGCTGCGCGCTATAAGGACCTTCCAGGCTCGCGAGCGGAGATTCGGACGGTAACGCGTGCGGGTGGACGCGCATCATCATGTTTGGCAGTTGGCGCGCGGCGACTACGGCTGGCTGACGCCTGATCTGCCGATTTATCGGGATTATGGCCTCGCCGATTTGCGTCGGCTGCTTGACGAGACTTCCGTGACCATCCTGGTGCAGGCTGCGCCGACACAGGCGGAAACAGCATTCATGCTGGATGTGGCGCGCGGTTCGGGCGGGCTGGTGCGCGGCGTAGTCGGCTGGGCAGACCTGGTGGCGGAGGACGCGCCGGACCGGGTGGCGGCGATGGCGGGGGATAAGCTGCTGAAGGGCTTGCGGCCGATGCTGCAGGATATCGCCGAGACGGAGTGGATCTTGCGCGCGGAGATGCAGCCGGCGCTGCGGGCGATGGTTTCCGCCGGGCTGCGGTTCGATGCGTTGATACAGCCGCGGCATCTGGGCGTTCTGCTGCGGCTTTGCGAGCGGCATCCGGAGTTGCGCGTGGTGATCGATCACGGCGCGAAGCCGGATGTCGCTGGTGGCGTATTTGAGCCGTGGGCGGCGGAGATCGCGCTGGTTGCACGTGAGACGAGCGCGGTTTGCAAGCTGTCCGGGCTTGTGACCGAGGCACGACGTGATTGGCGGGTGGATGATTTGCGGCCATACGTGGAGCATTTGATTTGGGTGTTCGGACCGTCACGCCTGATGTGGGGAAGCGACTGGCCGGTTGTTGAGCTGGCGGGTGGGTATGCGCGCTGGCGGCAGGCGACCATAGCGCTGCTGGCAAGGCTTTCCAGTGCGGACCGCGATGCGATTCTTGGTGGGACGGCGCTGGGGTTTTACGGCCTGGTTTGAGGGGCAGCGGACCCAATCTTCACGGATCGGGTATAACGGATAACTAGAGCAGAGCGCTTGACTGGAACGCTTCGCATTTCCAGGAGCGCGTGAACCTGCTCTAAAACAATGAGTTAGAGCGGATTCAGGCTGACTGGAAATAACCGGCATTGCGGAAGTAGTTGGCGCACTCGGTTGCGGCGAACCACTCGGAGAGGCGGCCCAGCCCATTCCACAACGCATCAAGTGTCCGATGTGCCTGCTGTCGCAATCGCGCCTTCGGCTTGGCAAATGCCTGTTGGATCGGATTGAGGTCGGGGCTGTAGGGCGGCAGCAACATCATTTTCGCGCCCACCGGCAGCCCCGATTCCAATCAGCCTGAACCTGCTTTAGTATCCGATCGCAGAGAAGCGTAAGTTGCGAAGCCGCGTGAACCGGATACTCAGACAACAGGCGGCGTATCGACTTACAGAGAAAGTCGATACTAGCGGCCGGTCCACACCGGGTCGCGCTTCGCCAGGAATGCGTCGATCCCCTCCGCGGCATCCCGCGCCATCATGTTCCGCACCATCACCTCCGAGGCATACGCATACGCCGCTTCCAGCCCCATCTCCGCCTGGCGATAGAACGCCTCCTTGCCAATGGCCAGCGTCAGCGGGCTTTTCCCGGCGATCTGCCCCGCCAGCGCGCCGACCGTCTCATCCAGCTCCGCCTCCTGCACCACCCGGTTGACCAGCCCGAGCCGCCGTGCCTCCGTCGCCGGGATCAGATCGCCCGTCACGAGCATCTCCATCGCCGCCTTCCGCCCCACCGCCCGGCTGAGCGCCACCATCGGCGTAGAGCAGAACAAGCCGATATTCACCCCCGGTGTTGCGAACCGCGCGGTTTCCGCCGCCACCGCCAGGTCGCACGTCGCCACTAGCTGGCACCCTGCCGCCGTCGCCACCCCGTGCACCCGCGCGATCACCGGTTTGGGCAGCCGTGTGATCGCCAGCATCAGCCGCGAGCAGGCGGCGAAGGTTTGCTCGATGAAGTCCCGTCCGGGATTGGCGCGGAGCTCGCGCAGATCGTGCCCCGCGCAGAACGCCGGCCCGGCGCCGGCAATCACCACGACCTTGATCGCTTTGTCGGCCCCGATCCGTTCCAGCTCCGCGATCAGCGCCTCCATCAACCCAAGCGACAGCGCATTTCGTGCCCCCGGCCGGTTCAGTATCAGCCACGCCACGTCGGCCCGGTCGGTGCAAAGGAGCGGGGAAGAGTTTTGGCCGCTGGGGTCGTCCATGGGAGAGCCTCCTACGCTATCATCTCTCCTTGCGGGAGAGGCCGGGCTCTTTCCGTCATAGCCGGCCTGGAGCCGGCCATCGTCGCAACCTTCGCCAGACCGCCTGGCGGGCACCAACAAGGAAAGCGCTCTCCCCGCGAAGGCGGGACCAATCCCGAACCCGCCTTGCATTACGAAACAGAATGATCGCCGCCGGTCACGCTCGCGCACGCTGACGCTCATCGAGCGCGACCGGCGCCGAAGCTCTAGCTTGCGGCAACGCTCCAGCCATTTCGGTGCCGTCGCGCGGCGGTGCCCATCGGCTCTGGTATTGTGCTGCCAATTCCCCATATACTCGGTCTCGGCGCTTTTCGCTAGGGTTTCAGGTCCGCGACCTGTCGCATCAAGCACTTCCTCGAAGAAAAGTACTATGGTCCGCGCAGTGCGGATCGCCGAACACCGGAGTGACATGATGTCTTCAGGAACAGTTAAATGGTTCAACGCGCAAAAGGGGTATGGTTTCATCCAATCCGACGATGGCTCGAAGGACGTTTTCGTGCATATCTCGGCGGTGGAGCAGGCCGGGCTGCGCGGGCTGAACGAAGGGCAAAAGATCAGCTACGACGTTGAGCTGGGCCGGCAGGGGAAGACTTCCGCGGTCAACCTGCAGGCCTCCTAGCAACCAGATCGACGCCGTGCGCCGCCTTGCGGCGTCTGGCGACTGGAGGTCATACCCATGATTTGGCGTAAATTCGCCGTCGGCGATCGCGTGCGGCTGGCTCTCGACACCTTCTCGAACCATAATCCGCAGGACGTCTACGCCATCTCGCGCATGCTCCCTGCTCAGGCGAATGGGTGGCAATACCGGGTGAGACGGGAGGGCGACAGCCAGGAACGGGCGGTCGGCGAATCTCAGCTCGTGAGGGTGGTACCAGCACAGCGGGATGAGCGTTCACAGTTCGAGACGCAGCAGGATTTCCAGCGCGTGCGCAATACGAATGTCCTGCGGCGGGTCCGAGGTACAGTCAGACGCACTGACCGCGATCGTTTCTAAGGTCTGTTTAATAAGAGCGGACGATTCGGATTACCGCTTTCGGCTAGAGCAGGGCGGCGCCGATAGAACGGAGCCGAGCGACAGCATCAGCGCGCTTGCGGCGGTGAGCACCCAGTGATCCCTTCACTACACGCCGGGTGATGATCCCCGCCGCATGTTCCGCCGGGCCATCTCGACTACTCGGCGGATCTGAAGATCGCTGTCCTTGCCGTATCTTGTACCACTTCGTCCCAGCACTTGATCGCATCGGCAGGGCGGTTCAGTCGCTCCAGCAACAGCCGGCCTTCCTCATTGAGGGCTTGCGCCGCCAGGCGTCGGACCGGAGGCTCCGTCGAATTGGCGAACCGCCGACCTATCGCACGGAAGTCTTCCAGGCTCGGCTCCGGAGCTTTATCCCGCCGCAGCAGGCCACGGTAGAGCAGAGCCATAACCACCGGCTCGTGAAGCCGGCTGTCATCGGAATCAGCGAACTCGCGAATGACGTCGCTATAAAGTGCCGCCGCTGACTCACTATCACCCTGATTCGTCAGCATGATGGCCCTGTAAACCATCATGCGGGCAACCCCCGGCCTGAGGTTGTCCTGACCGCGGGCAGCCGGCCCGAACGTCCGTATGCCCCGGTCCAGAATTGCAAGCGCTTCCTTGCGCTCTCCCTTCCTCCAGTGTGCAAAAGCTTCGCTGTAGATCGCGAGTATGCGCGACGCGGTGTCCGGCGCGAGATCCTGACTCCTCCGATAGAGCGATATCACCTGGTCCCAGTTGCCTGCACTCTCCGCCCCCGAAGCGGCGTCGAATACTTCTTCGAACGTCAGCGGTTCCGCCGCCGCGGAAGCATCCGGCTCCTCGATTTCCTCGGAGGTCAAAGCAGTTTGCGTCTGAGCGGCCGCCGGTCCCTCGTTCGCAGCCTTCTGAGCCTGCTCGCGCGCGAACCGGTCCGCTAGCTCACTGGCTTTCCTGATGTCCTTCTCCGCATCCGCGGCAACCAGCCGGATGCGCAAGACTTCATTGAGATTGTCTTGTGTCTGGCGAAGGTTGCCTTGCGCCTCCCCGACCGCTTCTCTCACGTCCTCCAGATTCTTTCTAAACTCCCGTTCGACGTCCAACATGATACTCCTGGCTTCGGCTTTGGCATGCTCGACTGACCGGAGCGAAAAGAATATCACCGTCCCGGTAACTACGAAGCTCAGTGCACCTATTAACCCAGCAATCGCCCCGACAATGACATTGAACCAGGCGACGTTCCGGTCTTCAACCTTCTCCATTGTTGCTGCGGTCGTCGCCAGCGTGCCTTCGGCTTTGTTGAGTTCGGTCCTTAACGCGCCAAGTTCCGTGCCAGGCTGTGAAGAAGTCCCGGCCGATGGAGTTGGTACCGCGGCGACACCGGGCGGAGCGGGCGGGCCGGCAGGCTGGGCGTGCAACACCGGAACAGCCAAAACTAAAATCGCCAAAGCAGCCGCAAAGCCGCTTCGAGGAAATTGAGATTTCATCGGCCGCCCGGACTACCGATCAGTCCCCGTTCCGCCTTGGCCGTACCGCCTTCGGAACGCCTCCCGTGTCCGGTCCATCAGGTCGGTCATGGTCCCGACGGTGAGTGCCGGCTTGACGGGATCATCCTGAACAATGTCGTCCACTCGATAGGAATGCTGCAGCACCAGAAGCTTCTCCTGAAGGTGGTCTTCGAGATAGCGCTTCTTGAATTGCAGAGCCTCATAGTTGAACTTTACACTGTCCGGGTCCACGAGATTGGTGTGCTCCCACAGGAAGATTGCCCGGTTCGTCGGAAGCAGCCCACTCTGCGCCTTTTCCAGGTCAGTTTGGCGGATCAGGCATTGCCACAAATAGGCCGAATACAGATCGGATGATTTCCGTCTGACGATCGTATGGCCTGGCACTTCATCCAGCACAAGAATATAGTAATTCAGGTCAGTGTTCCGCTCCAGAATTTCCTGCAGTTTTAGCCGAGCCTTTGGTTCAAGCTGCGTTCCAAGATGGTCGCGGTGACAGAGCATGCCACGTACTTCGGCGCCGATCGCCAGCCGCCCTTCCATATCCTCCAGAATTTTCCGGGCCTTGCCCCGCCCCACTACCACCGGCAGCGAATTAGCCTCATCGAGCGTCCCGATCTGGGCAAACAGCTCAACGTCGTCTCGAGCCGGATCAGCCAGATCCCAGGACGGACCCCACAGCTCGAATCCGGCATTCAGCCAGTTCTGGACATTCCGGATATTACTCCCTTTGCCCGTTTTCGTGTCATCTCTCGGAATTAGTAGCGGCCTCTCCTGGCGGGCCCACCATCCCTTGAACAAAAGCAGACACGGAAAAAAGCTGCCGCTGACACATATCGGTTCCGGCGCGGCCATAGGCTCCAGCGCTTCGAGTTTTTCGAGAACAGTCCGAATTGGTTCCGCTTCTGTTTGGCTCTGCGCCGAAGATGACGCATTCGCCGGCACCACACCGATGCCCCAGTAACTACCGGCCCGATACGCCATAATGATCTTCCAGCTATGGGCCTTGATGATCTCCTCCATATTCGGGCCGTCTAGCCCTTCGGTCTGGCGCAGGAGATCGACGGAGTTGGGAGGCATTGCAGCCCCGCTCGGATCATTGGCCGGCTGCCACTCTAACTGATTGAGAAAAAGCGCCTGTTCCGTCGCTGTCGAGATAGGCATCGGACCTCCGCTGGAATTTCCGGGCTTTTCGCCGGTTTCCGCCAGCCTACATCAGATGATCCGGGTCAGAGATAACGGATCGGTGAATGGCGGCACTCCAGCCAGCCGTTACGAGAGCACAGCCGCCGATCAGACTGCAGAACGCCCCTCACCCCAGCGCCTTCTGCATATACACCCGCCGCATCCCCTTCTCCTCGCCCCGGTGCGTCTCAACATACCCGATACGCACATAAAGCGCGATATTCTCCGTCATCACCTCATTCGTATAAAGCCGTATCATACGAAACCATTCGGCGCGAGCCGTCTCCTCGGCAAAATCCAGCAGCCGTCGCCCGATTCCCCGCCCCTGCATCTCCGGATCGACCGCCACATTGTCCAGCAGCATCGCCCCTTCTTCCCTTATCAGCACAATAATCCCCTGCACCTCCCCTCCCTGCTCCAGCACATGAACGCACCGCGCGCGGATAAGCGCGCCATAATCATCCAGCATCGGCGCCGGTTCACGCCCGATGCGCGGCACATAAACCGCATAGGCCGCCCGCACGATCTCCTTTACCCTGGCGCAATCCGCCGCATCCGCAAGCCGGATGGTCTCCCCCACAACCATAAGGCCCCTCTTTGCCGCCTCGCCCCACCCGCGATAAAGCCACAGCCCCCCAAAGTCCACGACGCCCAGCCCGCCGGAACCCCGCCATGACAAACCTGTTTGCCAACGTTCCGCGCCAGACCGATCAGGAACACTTTACAGAACTGCTTTCCGCCCCCGGCATCCGCATCGAACGGATCGTTTCAACCGGCCAGTTCAGCCCGCCTGGTTTCTGGTATCAGCAGCAATGGACCGAATGGGTCGCCGTCCTCCAAGGTGAGGCAGAACTCACCATCGCCGGCGAAGTCACCCCGCGCACGCTTCGCCCCGGCGATCACGTCCTGCTGCCGGCCGGCCTCCGCCACCGGGTCGAGCGAACCTCCGCCTCACCGCCCACCATCTGGCTGGCCGTGCATTTCAATCCCGCCGGCCAGCACTCGACCCAAAACCCGCTCACGCCGTAAACGTGAAACTGCTCCCCGTCGCGCACAACACCAGTTTCTCAGGCATCTCCTTCTTTGCCAGCTCGATGAAATTCACCCCGCTGCAGTGCATCGGAAACACATGCTCCACATCGAATTTCTGCAGCTCCGCCATCACCTGCCGCAGATAATCGTCCGGAGCCGGCGCCAGGTGGAACCCGCCCACCAGCGCATAGATCTTCTCCACACCTGAAACTTCCTGCGCCCGCCGCAGCGTGTTGATGATGCCGCAATGCCCGCAGGACGTAATCACCACCAGCCCGCGATCACCCAGCCGGAAACAAGTCGCATGTTCGTGCCAGTGCTGATCCGGCTCCGGCTTGCCCGCCAGCTCCTCCGGCGTGAAATGATGGTCCCCATACGCAGTCGGCTCGCACCCCAAACCATCATAGACGCCGTACTTCACCCACGTGTTCGGCAGCACATGCTCCATGCTGGTCCGAGGCACCACCCCGGTCGTGAACGCCTGACCCTCTATGACGATCGGTGCCTCGGAAAGCACCGTCTCCACATTCATCGCCCGCAGCTTCCGCCGGTCCAGCGGATTGCCGAATTCGGTGAAGCTCCCATCGGGGTTCCGCGAATAGCGATGGCAGAAATCATCCTCCCCGCCGGTGTAAAGCCGCAAATCCTTGCGCATAACCGGCCGCTTCGCCTCCAGCACGCCCATCAGCCCGCCCACATGATCGTAATGTCCGTGGCTGATGATCAGCGCATCCACCTGCGCCAGATCGATCTTCATGATATCCGCGTTGTTGAGATACACATCCGGCGTGAACCCGAAATCGAGCAGATACCGCCGCTCCTCCTGCCCCTTCCGCGACTGGATATGCAGTGCCAGTCCCCACTCGCTCTCCAGCGTCTTGCCCTGCGCCGCCTCTGGAAACCCCACCCGGCTCACGGTAACACCCGGCAGTTTCGCGCCCCGCAGAAACAAGTCATGCGCGTTGTCGGTAATTTCCTGTATGACGATCTCGTCAACCACCGGCGCTTCCACCCTCATCGGTGCCGCCCGCGCCGAGCGATCCAGCGGTATGCTGCACGCCAGCAGCGAACCACCCAGCACGGCCGATCGCTGCAGGAACCCCCGCCGGCCTACCGATGCGTCCATGGCCCCGTCCCTCCCTGCAAAACGTTTTCGAATGGGCAACGAGTTCCGGTTTGTGTACCGATTTAGCTATCTCCAAAATCCCGTTTCGTACAGATTTCAACCCCTCAAAAACCGGTGTTGTACCAAATGCAATCCCCGAAAACCGGCCTTTCGTACATCTCGCAATCCCCCGAAAACCGGCTCTTGTACGAACCGCAAAAACCCGCCGTCCGTCCACTCTCCTTATATTGCCCCTCGGCACCCTCCAATCCACCCCGCGCGCTCACGAAATGAACTACCGACACGCCTTCCACGCCGGCAACTTCGGAGACGTGCTCAAGCACGCCCTGCTCATCCCCCTCGTGCGCCATCTCGCACTCAAGCCCACCCCCTTCTTCGTCCTCGATACCCATGCCGGTCCCGGCCGCACCGACCTCTCCGCTCCCGAACCCACCCGAACCGCCGAAGCCCATTCCGGCATCCTGCGCCTGCTCGACAATCCGCCCCCGCCCCTGGAATCCTACGTCACACTGGTCACCGACCTCGGTCTCTACCCCGGCTCTCCCGTCATCATCCGCGCCTTTCTCCGTTCCCAGGACCGCCTTGCCTGCTGCGAGCTCCACCCTCAGGACTACGCCGCCCTCCACCGCCGCTTTGCCCGCGATCCCCAGACCGCGATCCACCACCGCGACGGATACGAGGCCCTGACTGCCCTCCTGCCCCCCAAACAGCACCGCGGCCTCGTCCTCATCGACCCGCCCTTCGAAGACCCGAATGAATTCAACAAACTCGCCGCCGGCCTTGCCGCCGCATACCTCCGCTTCCGCCAGGGCATCTTCGCCGCCTGGTATCCCATCAAGCACCGGACCCCCGTTCGCGCCTTCCATCAAGCCATCCAGTCGAGCCCCATCCGGGACGCAATCACCGCCGAGCTCTGCCTGCGCGAGCCCCTCGACCCGGCCCGCCTCAACGGCGCCGGCCTGCTGATCGTCAACCCGCCCTACCGCTTCCAGGAAACCGCCACCTCCATCCTCGCCGCCCTGCTTGATCGCCTCGGAACCGGCGAAGCCGGCCAGTCCGCCACCCTCACCCGCGTGAAATATGAATAAAATCAGCATCATCGGCGCCGGAGCCTGGGGCACCGCCCTCGCCATCCAGGCCCATCGAGCAGGCACCCAGATCACCTTTTGGGTACGCGACCCGGCCCGCGCCCGTGCCATCGCCGAAACCCGTGAAAATCCGCGCCTCCCCGGCCACAAGCTCCCGGAAGCAATCCACATCACTGGCGAGCTGCCCCAAACCGCCGAACCCAAGCTCCTCGTCGTGCCCCTCCAGCACCTCCGCCCGGTTGCCGCCCGCCTGCCTCCTAGCCCGTTCATCTGCTGCGCCAAGGGGATCGAAACCGGCACCCTCCGCCTCCCTCTGGAAATCCTCGACGAGCTCCACCCGACCGCCTCCGCCGCCATGCTCACCGGTCCCAACTTCGCCCGGGAAATCGCCGCCGGCCTGCCCGCCGCCGCGGTAATCGCGGCCTCCGACCCGGCGCTCCGCACCCAGATCACCGAACGGCTCGCCACCCCCACCTTCCGCATCTACGGCAACGACGATCCCATCGGCGCCCAGGTCGGAGGCGCCGCCAAGAACGTCATCGCCATCGCCGCCGGAGCCGTCATCGGTGCCGGCCTCGGGGAAAATGCCCGCGCCGGCCTGATCACCCGAGGCCTCGCCGAACTCGCCCGCTTCGCTGCCGCGCTCGGTGGCCGCCCCGAAACCGTCATGGGCCTCTCCGGACTCGGCGATCTGCTGCTCACCTGCACCAGCCCGGCCAGCCGTAATTACAGCCTGGGCCTTGCCCTCGGCAGCGGCGAAGCCCTCAGCACGGCCGTTTCCCGTGCTTCCGGCGTGGTCGAGGGTGTCGCCACCGCCCCCGCCCTGGTCGCCCGTGCCGCCGCGCTGGATATGCCCGTGGATATGCCCGTCTGCCACGCCGTGGCCGCCCTTCTCTCGGGCGCCATCACCCTCCCGCAGGCGATCAACGACCTTCTCGCCCGTCCCCCGCGCGACGAATAATCATCCCTTGCCGTCCCCCCTTCCCCCTCCTATTGTCCTGCCATGCCCGGAGATCTTGTCAAACTCGCCGAATCCGGCAGGATTTCCATCCCTGCCAAATACCGGCGAATGCTCGGCCTCGATAATGGTGCCACAATGACTGCTCGCGTCGAAAATGGAGAATTGCGCCTTCGCCCGGTACGTCACGTCCTGGCTGCGCTCCAGGACCGCCTCAGCCGTTTCCCCGCCCGAGAAAGCGGCGTCGAGTGGCTCCTCAACCAGCGCAGGCAGGACCTTCCGTCCCAGGATCTTGCCACTCCCGCCTTCGAACTGGCCGAATCGCAAGCAAGTCTGGAATCTCCCACGCATGAGCATCCTGGACGCGACCGCGATCATAGCCCTGCTCGAACGCGAACCGGGCCATCAGAGGGTCGCTGACATTATCGCCGAGGGCGAGGCCGCCATTTCGGCCGCCAACCTGGCCGAGGTCGCCGCCCGCCTGGTCGCCCGCACCGGTTCGGCGCAGGAAGCCCGCGCAATCGTCGAGGAGCTTCCGATCCATGTCATGGATCTGACCCGAGACCTCGCCATTGAGGCCGGTCTGCTCTACGCCGCAACCCGCCAGTTCGGCCTCTCGCTGGGGGATCGCGTCTGCCTCGCCCTTGCTCGCCACGAGAACCGCCCAGCTATTACCGCTGACCGCACCTGGACCCAGGTCGGCCCAGCCCTTGGCGTCACGGTGGAGCTGATCCGCTAATGCTTTGCCCTCCAGAAAAGCGAAGGTTTTCCGCGTTGCACGGCCTCTCGGGCGTGCCATAACTTGAACATGCCCGATTACAGCGAAACCGTCGTGAAGATCAGGAAGGACGGGGCTCTCGTCATCGCTCCAGAGCAGCTCGCACAAGCGCACATCAAGGACGGCTCCAGTGTCCGACCTTGGGTCGAAAATAGAGAGCTGCGGATCCGCCCGCTGCACGCGATTCTCGGTCAAATTCAGGAACGACTGCGGCCATATGTGGCCGGTCTCACCGTGGAGCAATTCATCGCCGAGAAGCGAGCCGAGGCGGCTCGCCAAAACCGAGGATGATCGTGGACACCTCCGCTATGCTCGACCGGTCAAACGTGCCGGCACACGACATCAACCTGACTATCGAACAATTGCCGCTCACCCCCGTCGGTGTTGACCTGCCACTTGCCGTGACGGCCGGCCGCCTCACTCGAGAAACGGGACCGTTTGGTCTCTCCCTCCGGAGACCGTGTCTGTCTGGCCCTGGCACGTCGTGAGCATCAACCGATTCTGGCGGCCGACCGGGCTTTCACCCGCGTCGCCGGCCCGCTTGGGCTGCAAATGGAACTGATCCGCTAAATGCTCCGCGGCGTCCTCACCGTCGGCGGCTGGACCATGGCGAGCCGCATCCTCGGCTTCGCCCGGGACATGCTCATCGCCGCCCTGATCGGCGCCGGCCCGGTCGCCGACGCCTTCTTCGTAGCCCTGAAGCTCCCTAACCTCTTCCGCCGCCTGTTCGGGGAAGGCGCATTCAATGCCGCCTTCGTCCCCGCTTTCTCCGGCATGCTGGCAGCCGAGGGCCCCCAGGCCGCCCGCCGCTTCGCCGAGGAAGCCTTCGCCATCATGTTCTTTTGGCTCGGCCTGCTCACTATCGCAGGCGAGATCTTCATGCCCCAGCTGATGCTGGTACTCGCTCCGGGCTTCAGCGCCACCCCCGCCAAGTTCGCGCTCGCCGTCACCCTCTCCCGGATCACCTTTCCCTACCTCATCCTTATCTGCCTCGCCGCGCTGATCTCGGGCGTCCTGAACGGTATGGACCGGTTCACCGCCGCCTCCGCCTCCTACGTCCTGTTCAACCTCATCTCGATCGCCTTCATGCTGGGCCTCGCCCCCTACGTGCCCACTATCGGGCACGCCCTTTCCTGGGGCGTCACCGCCTCCGGGGTGGCTCAGCTCGCCGTGCTCATGGTCGCCTTGCGTCGCGCCGGCGTCGGCTTCCGCCTCCCCTGGCCACGCCTCACCCCTCAGATCCGCATACTGCTTCGCCGGATGCTGCCAGGTCTCGTCGGCGCCGGCGTAACCCAGCTCAATCTCGCCATCGACGTTATCATAGCCAGCCTGCTTCCGGCCGGCACCGTCTCGGTCCTCTACTATGCCGACCGGGTCCAGCAGCTTCCCCTGGGCGTCATCGGCACTGCGGTTGGCACCGCCATGCTCCCGCTGCTTTCCCGCCAGGTCCGCGCCGGAGATGGCCCCGCCGCCCTGGCCACCCAGAACCGCGCCATCGAATACGCCCTGTTCCTGACACTTCCCGCCGCCCTCGCCCTGATCGTCGCCGCCCACCCGATCATCTCTGTCTTGTTCGGCCGCGGCGCGTTCAGCGCCCAGGATGCCACCCTCTCGGCCCGCGCCCTCGCGGCCTACGCGGTCGGCCTTCCCGCCTTCGTCCTGGTGAAGGTGCTCGCTCCCGGCTTCTTCGCCCGAGGTGACACCGCCACCCCTGTCAGGATCGGCGTCACGGCCGTGGTCCTGAACCTGGCGCTGAACCTGGCCTTCATGCGCCCCCTTCAGTCCACGGGCCCGGCCCTCGCCACCAGTCTCGCCGCAATTTTCAACATGCTGGGCCTGGGCGCCGCCCTGGCCCGTCGGGGCCAACTCCGCCTTGATGCCCCCCTGATCTCCCGCACCCTTCGGATCCTCGGTGCCTCCATCCTGATGGCGGTCGTCGTCGCGGTCCTCGACAAATCTCTCTTCGCGCATCACCTCGTCGGCGGCGTCAGGCTGCTCGCCCTCGCCGCGCTCATTGCGGGCGGCCTTCTCGCTTACACCATCGGCCTGCCGCTGTTCGGCGCCTACCACCTGTCCCAGCTGCGCACCTTCCCCAGCCGCCGCTGAACTGCCTTCGACGATCTCGCCATGCTCGAGGAAAACCGCCTCAACCTGCCCTCCGCCGTTGCCGGCGCCCAACGCTGAAGCAAGATCGCTTAAGCGCCTGCCTTCGGGCCCCGACCCGCGCAGGTGCTTTACACGGCGAGCGACCGAGGCCTAGTGTTCGTTTCGCTAAGCTTAAATCGCCACTTCCACCAACAAAACCCAGGAGGAAACTTTGCGAGCGAGCGCAAAAAGCGCCCTGTTGCTGGGCGCGTCCGCAATGGCGGCCGTGACCATGTTTTCACCGGCATGGTCCCAACAAGCCAACCCGCCACCGCCGCCTCCACCCCGCTACGGCGACCTTTCGGTTGTCACTCAGGATGCGCTTGATAACGCCGGAAGCGACGGGAACAACTTCCTCCACACCAACGGAAACTACGCGCAGACGCGGTTTTACCCCAACCGCCAGATCAACGTCAGCAATGTCAACCGCCTCCGGCCGGCCTGGATCTTCCAGACGGACGTTAAGGAATCGATGGAGACCACACCCATTGTTGTCAACGGCGTGATGTACATCACCACCTCCTTCGACCATGTCTTCGCCCTGAATGCCCGGACTGGCGAGCAGGTGTGGGAATATCAGCAGAAACTCGGCCCGCTGACCGTATATTGCTGCGGACCTAACAACCGCGGCGTCGCCGCCTATGGCGACAAGGTCTACCTTGCTACGCTCGATTCCAAGCTGGTGGCGCTGAACGCCAAGACAGGAGACGTCGTCTGGCAGGTGCAGATCGCCGACCCGACCCTCGGTTACAGCGAAACGATGGCGCCCACCGCCGTGAACGGGAAAATCCTTATCGGCACCAATGGCGGAGAATACGGCATCCGCGGCTTCGTTCGCGCCTACGACGCCGAAAACGGCAAGCTGATCTGGAATTTCGACACAATCCCCGAGAATTCGATCGGCGTCTGGGCCACCACCGACGCCACCGGCCGCGATCTGCACCGCGATATCGCCGCGGAAAAGGAAACCCTGGTCAAAACCGGCGATCCGTACAAAAAACTCGGTGGCGGCGTGTGGCAGAATCCGGCGGTTGACCTGATCCACCATCGGATCTATTTCGCCGTCGGCAACCCGTCCCCCGATCTCGAGGGCGCCGTCAGGCCCGGCGACAATCTCTACACCGATTCGCTCGTCTCCCTCGACCTCGATACCGGCAAATACGTCTGCCACTTCCAGTTCATCCCCCACGACGTGTGGGACCTCGATGCGGTCAGCCCGCCCGTGCTGGTGCAGGTACGCGACCAGTCGGGCAACCCGGTCGAGGGCGTCCTTCAGGCCGGAAAATCCGGCCACCTCTATGTCAACGAGGCGGAAGACTGCAGCCCGATCCGCTTCTCGGAACCGATGGTGCCGCAAAAGAACATGTGGGCGCTGCCCACCGAGAAAGGCACCGTCATGCTGCCAGGCGCCAATGGCGGCGTGGAGTGGTCACCGATCGCCGTGCAGCCTGGCCTCGGCCTCGCCTACGCCATCAATCTGCATCAGCCGATGACCTACACCGTCACCCCCGCCCCCTACCCCGAGGGCAAGCTTTGGCTCGGCGGCGCCTTCACGATCATTCCTGGCGCCGAGCAATGGGGCAACATCACCGCCGTGGACTACAACACCGGCCGCATCGCCTGGCAGGTAAAGACCCAGCAGCCGATGATCGGCGGCGTCCTCGCGACCGCCGGGGGACTGGTCTTCACCGGTGAGGGCAACGGCTTCTTCAAGGCTTATGACGCCGGAACCGGCGCCGAACTGTGGCGCTTCCAGGCCGGCGCCGGCGTGAATGCCCCGCCCGCTTCCTATACCGTGGACGGCAGGCAGTACATCGTGGTTGCCGCCGGCGGTAACACCCAACTCGACTACAAGCGCGGCAACGCCCTCATCGCGTTTACGCTCGACTGATCGTTTGTTCGCCACACCAACCTCTCCGCTTGCACCGGGTCCCCATAGCGCGGAGCGCAATGGGAGCCCGCGAGGGGGAAGGGGAAGGGGTCGAAACTTATGGTTCCTGGCATTAGTTCCCTTCCTCCCAACCCCGTCCCTCGCCCAATCCTCCGCCCCCGACGCCATGAGCCAGAAAGCCGCCATTTGCACCGCGTGCCACGGCGCCCAGGGCGTCCCGGTCAGCAAGGACATTCCCGTCATCTGGGGCCAGCACGCCGGCTATATCTTTCTGGAACTGCGGGATTTCAAAACCGGCGCCCGGAGCAGCCCGATCATGGCTCCGATCGCCCAGCCCCTCAGCCATGACGAGATGCTGGCACTGGGGGAGTATTTCGAACAAAAGAAGTGGCCGGATCTCGGCCAGCCCAGCGCCTCCCACGACGAGAGCGCTCGCGCTACCGCGGACATCGCCTCCGGACAGTGCACGCAGTGCCATCTCGGAGGTTTTCTGGGCGACAGCACCAACCCCCGCCTCGCCGGGCAGGAGATTGATTATCTCCGCACCACCATGAACGCCTTCCACGACAACACCCGCGCCAACAATCCCTGGATGTCCGCCCTGCTCAAAACTTACCCAGAGCAAGAGCTAGACGCGCTCTCCCACTATCTCGGTGGGCTTTGACCTCCCTCCGCCAGCACAACACTCAATTTCGTGCAATCCTGTGCCATGAGCACGACAAACGCCGACTTGGTCCAGCGAATCATTGGCATCCTGCGGGCGCACCAGGGCGAGTTACGCCGTGCCGGTATTCCTCGCTCAATCCTTCGCCAGCACTTTGCGGGATAGCTGCGGGTGTGACAATCCGGTAAAAAATGTTGCCGCTGTCGGGCCGCATGACGGTGACGGCATACAATCGATCATCCGAATAGCGGATCAAGATTTCCTCATCCATGTTATCGTCTTCCCCATCGTGCCCGCTTCTGCTTGGCGGTTGCCCGGTTTATCGTCAGGCCCTTGACTGGTTGGGTATCTCCACTATGTTGGAGATATGGAGAAGCTGGAAGCGTTGGCCGCTTTGGGTGCGCTTGCGCAGGAAACCCGCCTCGACATCTACCGCCTGCTGGTCCAGGCGGGACCGGAAGGGTTGCCCGCCGGGCAGATCGGGGAACGGCTCGGTCTGCCGTCCGCGACGCTCGCCTTCCATCTCAAAGACCTCAAGAACGCGAAACTCGCGACATGCACGCGCCATGGCCGGTCGCTGATCTACGCGGCCGAATATCGCGTCATGAATGCGCTGCTGTTCTTCCTCACCGAAAACTGCTGCGGCCGTCCTACGACCGGACGCCTGCCTGTCTGTGCGCCTGAAACAGCCTCCTCGTCCGGGGCACCAGCAAAAGGGAAAACGTGAATTATGTCAGACTCAGACATGAGCACGATTGAAATCAAGGAAATGGTGCGAACCAGGTACGGTGGTATCGCTGCGGGTGCGGCGTCTTCATGCTGCGCCCCGGCGGCGTCACCCGACGATTCCAGCGTTGATGTGAAGGCTAGCGAGATGGGCTACTCCGCCGATGAATTGGCGGCTGTGCCGGAAGGCGCAAATCTCGGACTTGGCTGCGGTAATCCGCAAGCTATCGCCGCGATGAAGCCGGGCGAGGTCGTAATTGACCTCGGCAGCGGGGCCGGATTCGACTGCCTGCTGGCCGCGCGTCAGGTCGGCACGGCGGGGCATGTGATCGGCGTCGATATGACGCATGAAATGCTGAAAAAGGCCCGCGAGAACGCCGCCAAGGTCGGTGCAACGAATGTAGAGTTCCGTTTGGGGGAATTGGAACACCTTCCAGTCGCCGACAACACCGCCGACGTGATCTTGTCGAATTGCGTCATCAATCTTGTGCCCGATAAGCCGCAGGTTTTCCGCGAGGCGTTTCGCGTGCTGAAGCCCGGCGGACGGCTGGCGATTTCAGATGTCGTGAACACGAGGCCATTGACACCCGATCTCGCCGCGGACCGTGCCCTCGTTTGCGGCTGTGTAGCCGGTGCGGCCCCCGTGCTGGAAATCGAGGCATGGCTGCAAGCGGCAGGGTTTCGCGATGTATGCGTGATGGTGAAGCCGGAAAGCCGTGATATGATAGCAACCTGGGCACCCGGACGCGGCATCGAGAACTTTGTCGCATCGGCAATTATCGAGGCCCGCAAGCCTGACCCCGCGTCGGGCGACGCTTGCTGCGCGACAAGTTGCTGCTCGTGAGCGGCGGGATCTCCCGCCGCCCACCCTTCAACGTGCTGTTTCTCTGCACCGGCAATTCGGCGCGGAGCGCACTGAAGGACTGCGCCTCATGAGTGAATCCACTATCGCCGCCGGTCGGGCAAAGCCTGGGATGGACCTGTTCGAACGCTTTTTGACGGTCTGGGTCGCGCTCTGCATTGTTACCGGGATCATTCTCGGCCAGATGTTGCCGGGCGTTTTCCGTCTCCTTGGCAATGCGACCGTCGCGCAGGTCAATCTCCCCGTCGCGGTGCTGGTCTGGCTCATGATCGTGCCCATGCTGCTTAAGATCGACCCCGCCGCGCTGCGCGAAGTGGGCCAGCATTGGCGCGGTATCGCCGCCACGGCCGGCGTCAACTGGCTGGTCAAACCGTTTTCAATGGCGCTGCTCGGCTGGTTGTTCATCGCGCATGTGTTTCGGCCATACCTGCCCCCCGGTCAGATCGATAGCTACATCGCGGGCCTGATTCTGCTGGCGGCGGCACCCTGCACGGCGATGGTATTCGTCTGGTCAAACCTTGTGTATGGCGAGCCGCATTTCACGTTGTCGCAAGTCGCACTCAACGACGCGATCATGGTCTTCGCATTCGCACCGATCGTTGCGCTGCTGCTCGGCCTGTCCTCGATCGCGGTGCCGTGGGACACGCTCATACTATCTGTCGTGCTTTACATCGTCGTCCCGGTAATCGTGGCCCAGCTTTGGCGGCGATCGCTGCTGGCAGACGGTAGGAAAACGGCGCTCGCCAACACGCTTCATCGGCTGGCGCCGCTTTCATTGTCGGCGCTGCTGCTCACGTTGGTGCTGCTGTTCGGTCTGCAAGGCGAGCAGATCATGCATCAACCGCTCGTCATCGTCATGCTGGCGGTGCCGATTGTCATTCAGGTCTATTTCAACGCGAGCCTTGCCTACGGGCTGAATCGGAGCCTGGGCGTCGAGTGGTGCGTGGCGGGGCCGTCGTCACTCATCGGAGCCAGCAACTTCTTTGAACTGGCCGTGGCAACGGCCATCGTCCTGTTTGGATTTCAATCAGGGGCGGCACTCGCGACTGTCGTAGGTGTGCTGGTGGAAGTGCCGGTCATGCTGTCGGTCGTGCACATCGTCCGCCGCACGCGGGCTTGGTATGAAGGGGGACGGACCGCGGCATGACTTTCTCGAAGCATTCGCCATTTCACCGATATATTCGGGGACAGCAAGCCCGCCATTAAAGCGGTAGGCGGTATCTACTACCTCCCCAACTCCCGCGTCATCTCCTCGATCCCCGCCAAGGTCAGCGGATACATCCGCCCCTCCATCAGCTGCCGGATCACCATAATCGATTGCGTATACCCCCAGGCGCGCTCCGGCGTCGGATTCAGCCAGGCCACCCGGCGGTAATGCGAGCACAACCGCTCCAGCCACACCCGCCCCGGCTCCTCGTTCCAGTGCTCCACGCTGCCGCCCGGCATCAGCACTTCGTACGGGCTCATCGCCGCGTCGCCGACAAAGATCAGCCGGTAGTCCGACCCATATGTCCGCAGCACCTCATAGGTGGGGATCGTCTCGTCATGCCGGCGCCGATTGTTCTTCCACGCGCGCTCGTAGACGAAGTTGTGGAAGTAAAAATGCTCCAGGTGCTTGAACTCCGACCGGCACGCCGAGAACAGCTCCTCCGACAGGCGCACATGCTCGTCCATCGAGCCGCCGACGTCCAGGAACAGCAGCAGCTTCACCGCGTTATGCCGCTCCGGCACCAGCTTCAGATCCAACAGCCCGGCATTCGCCGCCGTGGACCGGATCGTCTCCGGCATGTCCAGTTCCGTCGCCTCGCCCTGCCGGGCAAACCGCCGCAACCGGCGCAGCGCCAGCCGGAAATTCCGCGTCCCTAGCTCTAAATCGCCATCCAGGTCCCGGAACTCCCGCCGGTCCCACACTTTCACGGCTCGCCGGTGACGGGATTCCGTCTGCCCGATCCGCACCCCTTCCGGATTGTAGCCATACGCCCCGAAGGGCGACGTCCCGGCCGTGCCGATCCATTTCGATCCGCCCTGATGCCGTTCCTTCTGCTCGGCCAGCAATTCGCGCAGCCGGTCCATCAGCGCCTCGAAACCGCCTAACGCCGTGATCTCTGCCATCTCCTCCGGAGTCAGCACCCGCTCCGCCAACTTGCGCAACCACTCGTCCGAGAGCTCCCGCGCCTCGATCCCTTCCGCGCTCTCCAGCCCCTTGAAACAGGTCGCGAAAACCCGGTCGAACCGATCGAGGTGCCGCTCGTCTTTCACCAGCGCGGCCCGCGACAGATAATAGAAATCATCAACGCTATAGGCAGCGATCCCCGCCTTCATCGCGCCCATCAGCGACAAATACTCCGTAACCGAGACCGGAAGCCCTGCCTTCTTTAGCGACAGCAGGAACTCGGCAAACACCCCCTACACTCCCTGCCTTCTCGCCAAAAACGCAATACGCTCAAAAAGATGCACATCCTGCTCGTTCTTAAGAAGTGCCCCATAAAGCGGCGGAATTGTCACGTGACTGTCCTTCGTGCGCAGCGCCTCCGTCGGCAGATCCTCCACCATCAGCAACTTCAGCCAGTCCAGCAGTTCGGACGTGGCCGGCTTCTTCTTCAACCCGGGCACCTCGCGGATCTGGAAGAACACGTTCAGCGCCTCCCGCGCCAGGTCACGCTTGATCCCCGGATAGTGCGCCTCGACGATCCGCTCCATCGTCGCCCGGTCCGGAAACCGGATGTAATGGAAAAAACACCGCCGCAAAAACGCGTCGGGCAGCTCCTTCTCGTTGTTCGAGGTGATGACCACCACCGGCCGCTGTTTCGCGAGCACCGTCTGTCGCGTCTCGTAGACGTGGAACTGCATCCGGTCGAGTTCCAGCAGCAGATCATTGGGGAACTCGATATCGGCCTTGTCGATCTCGTCGATCAGCACAACCGTCTTTGTATCCGCCTCGAAGGCCTCCCACAGCTTGCCCGGCACGATGTAATTGCCGATCTCATGCACCCGGGGATCGCCAAGCTGCCCGTCCCGCAGGCGCGACACGGCATCATATTCATACAGGCCCTGTTGCGCCTTGGTGGTCGATTTGATGTGCCACTCGATCAACGGAAGGCCGAGCGCACGGGCGACCTCATGCGCCAGCATCGTCTTGCCCGTGCCCGGCTCGCCCTTCACCAGCAGGGGACGTTCCAGCGTTACGGAGGCGTTGACTGCGACCTCCAGGTCACGCGTCGCAATATAACTGGCGGTGCCCGTAAATCCCGCCACGCGCCGAGCTTCCTGGAATTTCAGTTCAGCCTCCCCCGCAGTTCTTCGATCGCGGCGCGCGCCCGCTGCGCGGTATCGCCTTCCGGCACCAGGACAAGGAAGCGCTCATAGCAACGCAACGCCGCCCCGATATGATCGAGGCGCTGGTGCATCAGCCCGGCTTCACGCCACAGCGCCGCGTGATCCGGGGCAATCCTCAGCATGTCTTCGACACTCGTCAGAGCACCCTGCAAGTCGCCAGCATCCAGCCGGCGCGCCTTGATGTTGTTCTGCAGGCGCAGCAGAACGTCGCGCGTGCTCATCGGCTGTAGCAGCCCTGGCCGCAGTTCAGCCCGGTCGCCCTCGACGCGCTTCAGCAAAGCGCGCAGCTCCCGCGCGTCCAGCGCCTCGCCGCCCGCGAACACGTCCACAACTAGCTTTGTGCCCTTGCCTTCCAACGCGATCAGGAAATGCATCGGAAAATTCACCCCATGCGCGCCCCATCCCGCCGCCCGGGCCGCATGCAGCCACAACACGCCCAGCGCGACCGGAATCCCTTTCCGGCGCTCGATCACCTGTATGAGGTTCGCATTCGCCAGATCATCATAGGTCTCGCTGTCGCCCCGATAGCCGTGATGAACAGCCAGCAGCCCGGCCAGCGCTTCACCCCGTGCCGGCAGCTCGGTGCTGGTGATCCGACGCGTCATCGCCACCGCCTCTCGCGCAATGGCAGAAAGCTCCTCGCGCGCGGCCTGCCAGTCTCCGCGCGGAAAATCGACCCGTGCGAGCTGCAGCGCCGCCTCGGCAATGTCGATCTCCGTATCCGGCAGGAACCCGATCGCGTCCAGTGCGGCACGAGGGTCGAGCGGAGCAGGTGGAGCGGCAGGCATGGGGAAGTGCTAAGGTTCGGATCGGCAGATGTAAACGGCGGTTCCCCCGGCGCTTCGCGATGCTGTAAGATGGATATTACGGAATCGGAGCGTAGCGCATGGCATTCGGTCGCGAGCTGAAACGCAGGTTACGGGCGTCCATTGCGCCGCTGTTCTTTTTCTCGCTCGTCGGATATTTCTGCTGGAGCGCGACCCAGGGCGACCATGGGCTGGTTGCTTACGCGCAGCGGCAGAGATTGCTCCAGCAGGCCCAGGACGACCTGGCCAAAGTACAGGCGGACCGAACCTTGTGGGAACGCAGGGTCGCCGCACTTCGCATGGACCATCTGGACGCCGACATGCTCGACGAGCGTGCACGGGCCATGCTGAACCTGTCCGATCCCGGGGACCTTATCGTTCCCTATGCCGACAAGGATAAGCTTTTCTAAGCTTAGTCCCCCGCCGGCTTCGCCGACCCGCTGGGCAAGAACGACTCCCGCCCTCCCCGTCATGGCCGGCCTCCGAGCCGGCCATCTTCGCAGTGACGATCTGGCGCCGTCTTCTTTCTAGCTTCGGACGAGATTCATCATCGGCGCGGCGCCCGCGCTTCCCGGGAAGACCTGAGCCAGGCCGGCATCGCTGAAGCCCAGGTGCTGCTTGAGGATGCCCTTGGCCACGCTGCGCAAATCGGTGGTGGGCTGGAGGTCGCGATCCTCCAGCAGGCGGCCCGGACCGAGGCCCGGCCAGGTGGCGATGACACGACCGCCGTTGATTGCGCCCCCGGCGAGGAACGCGACGCCGGCGGTGCCGTGATCCGTTCCTTTGGTGCCATTGGACCGGGCGGTGCGGCCGAACTCCGTCATGGTAAGGACGACAGTATTCTGCCAGGCGGATCCAAGGCTTTGCCGGAGTGCGGCCATTCCAGCATCGATGCGGCCGAGCAAAAGGTGCAGCAGCGGGGGTTGGTTGCCGTGCGAATCGAAGCCGTCGAGCTCGAGGGCGGCGATGCGCGGGCCCTCTGCCGGTGCCATGACCTTGCCGGCGGCCGCGGCGAGTTGGGCGAAATCGTGAGCATTCCGGGGCATGCCGCGGCCGAGGGTTTCGGCCATGTGGCGGTCCTCCCGCAGTCCGGCGACGAGGGCCGGGCCGATTGCAGGGTCGTAGGCGGCGAGTTCCGCCGCGCGAAGGTAAAGGTCTTCAGGCGGCGGCTTGAAGTTTGAAGGCCCCCAGCTAGCGACCATCGTTGGGCCGCGCAGCAGCAGCGGCACGGTCACGCCGATCGCCACGGCGGTTTTTTCGGCATCCCGCGAGGATGGTTGAAGTGTCGCGACGGCGCGGTTAAGCCAGCCGCTGTCCATCCGGTAACCGGCGCCGCATTCCAGGAAGTCCTGGGCGTCAAAATGGCTGCGGGTGCGGTAGGGACCAGCCACGGCATGGATCGCTGCCATTTCGCCGGCCTTGAACATCTCGTGCGAGCGGGTCATGGCGGGATGCAGACCATAAAAGCCGCCGAGATCAAGCAGGCCGCCTTCCTGACCCGGTTGCGGCTGGGTGATTTCGCCGCGCAGGCCCATAAGGGCGGGATCACCATAGGGCACCACGGCCGACATTCCATCCAGGCCGCCGCGCAGGATAACGACGATGAAGCGCCCGTTTGTTGGTGCGTGGGCCAGGGCCAGGGACGCGCGGCCGAGGGTGAGCGCGGAGGAGAGCCCAAGCAGGGCCGAACGGCGGGTCAGGTTCATCTCAGCGCCTCTGGAATTCCGGGGAGGAGAGCAGGAGCGCGACGGCTTCCTGACGTGATCCGGCTCGGCGGATCGCTTGCAGCGTCGCGGGCCGAAGCAACGGGCCGAGGACAGCCTCCGCCAGTTCGTCAGGGGCGCCGACTTCCTTTTCCCCGGCCATCCCGTAGGCGAAATCGACGCGCCTGACCATCGCTTCCGGGGCGGCCCAGGAGATTGTGTCGTCTGGCCATCCGTTCGGCTGCGGGGCGGCCCAGAGCGGCTGGCCGAGCTGGGCGAGGGCTTGCAGGCCGTTTTGGGGGAAGGGCTGTTCCAACGTCCGGCAGGATGCGATGGCCAGATCGATGGGCGAGCGGAGTTTGGTCCCGGGCTGCCAGGCCGCGGGCAGAGCGGTCAAGGCCTCGGAGGCCGCGGTGAGGTCGCCGCGCGTATCGCGGAGGACGCCTTCGATTCGATAGACGGCGTCGGGCGGCGGGTTATCCGAGACGAAGTGGGTAACCAGTTTGGTCGCGAGATGATGGTGGGTTGCCGGGTGATTGGCGAGAAAGGTCAGTGCCTGGACGCCGCCCTGTTCGCCCTCGGGGAAGGTGCGCCCCATGACGGTTTTCGGACCAGGCTCATGGGCGTCTGCCCTGAACGTGTACTGGAGCCCGCCACCGGGCCGGGGGCGAACCGACCAGCCGGTGAGGACTTTGGACATGCTGGTCACGTCCGTCTGGGTATAGCCCGCGGCGGGGCTGACCGTGTGCAGCTCCATGCATTCGCGGCCAAGGTTTTCGTTCAGCCCATGTTTGCCGTCGGCCCCGGCGCGACTATGGGGGCCCACGGAGCCAGCGTTATCCAAGTAGGAGAGCATGGCCGGGCTGCGCATGACGGCGAGCACGAGCTGGTCGAAGCGAGCGGTGACGTGCGGCCGTATTGTCTCGCTGTAGAAAGCTGGGATGTGGACCTGGCACTGCGGCTTGCGAAGGGAGACTGTGAAGTGATTGGCCCAGAACCAGACCAGCCGCTCCCGGAAGGGGGATGTTGTCGTGCTGGCGGCATCGATCGCGCCCTTCTGGACCAGCGGATAGGTGCCGTGGCCACCTACCATGCCGCCCATCTCGCTCATGCCGCCCATTTCCGTCTGGGAACCCATGGCGTTATCGGTGGAACCGGCCTGCGCCAGCAGATAAGCGTGCGGATCGGCGGGGACGGGATCCGGCTGGCGCAATTGATTTCTTAGCCACGCCTGAGGGTCGGACGGGAGTGGTTCGCTGGGGCGCCGGGAAAAGCCGAAGCGCACCATGGCCTGTGCAGCGATGATGTCCATGGGACTATCCTACCTGCTTTGCATCGTCTCCGGCAGTGACAAAGACGTATGCCGAAGGTGAGCAGCGGAGCATGGGGTGTCATGAAAACTGGCTTGCGGCGGGCGCTGCAGGCGCCCGCGTATTTGTACCGAGGGAAGTGCGGCTGGCTTCTGGGGCGCCGGTTCCTGCTTCTGATCCATGTCGGGCGGCGCAGTGGGCGCAGCCACCAGACTGTGCTCGAAGTCATGGAGTATCGGAATGACGGGCCGGAAGCCATCGTAATCAGCGGCTTCGGTCCGAACGCCCAGTGGCTGGCCAACATCAGGGCGGCGCCAAACCCCGTAGTTGTGATAGGAACGCGCCGGTTCGTGGCCGCGTGTCGGTTTCTCGATCTGGATGAGGCGTCCGAGGTCATCGCCCGATATGAGCGACGGCACCGCCTTGTCGCACCCGTGATCCGAATGGTCATGAGCCGTTTGCTGGGGTGGCAATACGGAGGCTCTGGTATTGATCGACGGAGGGCCGCCGCTCGGTTGCCGTTGATTGCTTTTCGGCCGGCCGCGTGGATGAAAGTTCCTGGCCGAAATCACGCTGAGGCGGGCTCGTCTGGGGAAGGGCACCGGCCCGACGAGCCTAATTAGAGGCGGACCAGACCGGGCATCGCCGGGAAGGCGGTGCTGTCCGGGAAGACCCGCGCCAGCGCAGCCTCAGGCAGGCCGAGGTGTTGTTTCAGCAGGCCCTTGGCAACGCTTCGCAGGTCCGTCGTCGGCTGCAGGTCGCGGTCTTCCAGCAGGCGGCCGGGGCCGAGACCGGGCCATTGGCCCAGCACGCGACCGCCGGCGACTGCGCCGCCCAGAACGAAGGCGACGGACGCGGTACCGTGATCGGTTCCTTTCGTGCCGTTCGTTCGCACGGTACGGCCGAACTCGGTCATGCAGAGAATTGCGGTCTCGCGCCAGGCAGGTCCGAGGGCGGCTTTGAGGGCGTTCAGCCCGGCGTCGAGCTGGCCAAGGACGGCACTCAACCGTGGCGCCTGCGCGGCGTGGGTGTCCCAGCCATCAATCTCCAGCGCTGCAATGCGAGGGCCGTCAGGCCGCGCCAGCAGTTCGCCGGCTGCGCCCGCCAGCGCGGTGAAATCATAACGGTGGGGGGCTGTCCCACCGGCCATCACGGTCGCGGTGTAGCCGCGTTCGCTCATTCCCTCGTGGACGGCGGGGCCGAGCAGTCGATCATTGCCGGTCAGGGCGGCGACCTGGGTGTAAAAGTCCGGTTCCGGCGTGGCAAAACCGCCCGGCGCCCAGCCGGCCACCTGGACCGGGCCGCGCAAGAGCAGAGGGGTGGCGACGCCGACGGCGACTGCCTCGCCCTCGGGATGGCCGGGGGCTTGGGGCAGTGCGGCGATGGCGCGGTTCAGCCACCCGCTGGTCATGCGGTGATCAGCGCCGCTTTCCATGCAATCCTGCGCCTCAAAATGGCTGCGGAACCGGTAGGGGCCGGCGACGGCATGGACCGGAAGAAGCTCGCCCGAGCGATACATGGCGTGCAAACCGGTGAGAGACGGATGCAGGCCGTAGAAGCCGCCCAGATCGAGCATACCGCCGGGTTGGCCGGGAGCGGGCGGGGTGATCTCGCCGCGCAGGCCGGTCAGTGCCGGATCGCCATACGGGGGCACGGCTGCGAGGCCGTCCATGGCACCGCGCAGGATCACGACGATCAAGCGCCTGTCGGTGTCCGCGGCGGCGAGGGCCAGAGAGGACCGGCCGAAACCAATCGCGGCGAGGCCGAGAAGGGTGGCACGGCGGGTGAGCATGGGGTCCGGCCTCCGGCCGGCCCGAGGGCAGGCCTCCCGCAACGGGAGGGGAGAACTTGGGATGGCTATCGTCATCGTCTCTGGAACTCCGGCGAGGCGAGCAGGAGGGCGATTGCCTCGCGGCGGGAGCCGGCGCGGCGGACCGCCTGGAGGGTTGCCGGGCGGAGCAGGGGACCGAGCGCGGCTGTGGCAATGGCATCGGGGTCCTGGCTGGCCGCACGTCCAGCCACGGCGTACGCGAAGTCAATGCGGCGCATGACCGGTTCGGGCGCCGTCCAGTCGCTTGCTCGATCCGGCCAGCCATCCGGCTGTGGGGCGCTCCACATCGGCTGACCCAACAGGGCGAGTGCGCCAAGCGCCTGGGGCGGGGCTGCGGTCATGGACAGGGCTCGGAAGCTTGCGATGACCAGATCGGCGGGGGCGCGCAGCTTGGTCTGGGGCTGCCAGGCTGCGGGCAGATCGATCAGAGCCTCGGATACCTCGCGAAGATCACCGTGCGTGTCGCGAAACACGGCCTCGATTTGCCGCACTGCGTCTTGTGGCGGGTCGTCGGCGACGAAATGGCGGGCCAGCTTGGATGCGAGATGGCGGTAGGTTGCGGGATGCGTGGCGAGAAAAGCCAGGGCATCCACTCCGCCCTGTTCTCCCGGCGGGAAACGGTGGCCCATCAGGACCTGTTCGCCAGGTTCATGGGCGAAGGGGCGGAAGCGGAAGCCTGGCGGGTCCTGTTTTAGATCGATCGACCAACCGGTGAGGATGCGGGCGAAATCGGTAACGTCGGCCTGGGTGAATCCAGAAGCGGGGCTCACGGTGTGGAGTTCCAGACACTCGCGGGCGAGGTTTTCGTTAAGTCCTCGCCCGGAGCGCTGTCCGGCCCGGCTCTCCGGCCCGACTGAGCCCTGATTGTCCAGATAGATGAGCATGGCGGGATGGCGCATGACCGCCAGCAGCATGTCGCTGAGACGCCCGGTGACATGAGGCCGGATCGCTTCCTGGATGAACGGGCCGATGAGGCCGGCGCACTGGCCGCGCCGGGTCGATACTGTGAAATGGTTGACCCAGAACCAGACGAGGCGTTCCCGGAACGGGGTCGGGGTGGCGAGTGAAGCGGTCAGCGCGGCGAGCGCATCCCGCCGGTACAGGTTTCGGGTCTGCGATTTGCCGGCGGGCGGCTTGTTGGCCCGGTCCTCCTCGAGCGCCGCCAGCGCGCTGATTGTGGAGGGCTCGGGATCGAGCCGGACCGGATCCTGCTCATGCAACTGGACCCGCAGCCAGGCCTGGGGATCTGCCGGTGGGGCCGCTTCGGCCGATCCGCCCAGACCGAAGCGCAGCAAGGCCTGCATCGGGAGGGTATCCATGGGGCCATTGTAATGGGAGGGTATCCATGGGGCCATTGTAATGCGAACCGCCCTCTGCGTCTGTTACGAAGAGTGAGCGCTCCCTGAGGCATCCATGGGGCGGATGATGGGATGCATGATTGCCCTGCAATCACCATCAGGTGCTTGCAAAATCGGCCTGGGTGAAGCACATGCGGGTCATCAGACGCCGGCCCGGACGGCCGGTCATCCGCGGGCGCGCGGGGACATCCGTGTGGATACGTCCCTGGGGCGCCCGTCGTGATATGGAGACCCTTTCTAATGCCGGCCCACGAAACCGCCCACGAAACCGCCCATGGGGCACCCTCTGGTCTTGCCCGAATTCGCAATATCGGGATCACGGCGCATATCGACGCCGGAAAGACCACCACGACCGAGCGTATCCTGTATTACACGGGCGTTTCGCACAAGATCGGGGAGGTGCACGACGGCAACACCACGACCGATTACATGGAGCAGGAGCGGGAACGGGGAATAACGATTACCTCGGCGGCGGTGACGTGCGAGTGGAAGGATCACCGCATCAACATCATCGATACGCCCGGCCATATCGACTTCAACATCGAGGTGAACCGGAGTTTGCGCGTGCTGGACGGCGCGGTCTTCATCATCGAGGGCGTGGCCGGCGTGCAGCCGCAGTCGGAGACGAACTGGCGCCTGGCCGACCGGTACAACGTGCCGCGCGTCATTTTCATCAACAAGCTGGACCGCACGGGAGCGGATTTTTATCGCGCGGCTGCGACGCTGAAGGAGAAGCTCGATATCGTCGCGCTGCCTTTGCAGCTGCCGATCGGCATCGAGGACAAGTTTGTCGGAGTGGTGGATCTGGTGCGCATGAAGGCGATCGTCTGGGAAGGCGGTGAACTGGGCGCGCGGTTCCATGATGAGGAAATCCCCGCGGATCTGCTGGATCGCGCCAAGGAATACCGCCAGAATTTGCTGGATACCGCTCTGTCTGTCGATGACGCGGCGATGGAGGAGTATTTCGAGCATGGCGATGTTTCGGAAGCGACGCTGAAACGCTGCGTCAAGGCCGGGACGATCTCCGGCGTCTTCCGGCCGGTGCTGTGCGGCACGGCATTCAAGAACAAGGGCGTGCAGCCGTTGCTGGACGCTGTGATCGATTACCTTCCCAGCCCGGTTGATGTGCCGGGCATCCTGGTGGCTGCCGAGGACGGCGAGGACGAGCATCCGGAGCGGCGGCGGATCATGGCCGACCCGAACGCGCCGTTTGCCGGGCTGGCGTTCAAGATCATCAATGACAAGTACGGCACGCTGACTTTCGTGCGGGTGTATGCCGGCACGCTGAAATCCGGCGATATGGTGTTGAACACCACCAAGGGGCATCGCGAGCGCATCGGGCGGATGTTCCAGATGCATGCGGACAAGCGCCAGGAAATCAAGGAGGTGTCGGCGGGAGACATCGCGGCGTTCGTCGGCCTGAAGGACACGGCAACGGGGGATACGCTGGCGTCTTCGAGCGATCCGGTGGTGCTGGAGCGCATGGCGTTCCCGGTGCCGGTTATCGACATCTCGGTTGAGCCCAGGACAAAGGACTCGATCGAAAAGATGAGCATCGGACTGCAGAAGCTGGCGGGCGAAGACCCCAGCCTGCGGCTGTGTACGGATCAGGAGACGGGTCAGACCATTCTTTCGGGGATGGGCGAGCTGCACCTGGAAATCATCATCGACCGGCTGCGGCGCGAATATGGCGTTGAGGCCAATATCGGTGCACCGCAGGTCGCGTATCGGGAGACTATCACCCGCGCCTACACCGAGACTTACACGCACAAGAAGCAGACGGGCGGCTCCGGCCAGTATGCCGAGGTGAAGATCGTGTTCGAGCCGCTGGAGCGGAACGGCGGCGTGGTGTTCGAGAACGCGGTGGTCGGCGGTGCGGTGCCGAAGGAGTACATTCCGGCGGTAGAAAAGGGCATCAAGGTGCAGGCGGAAACCGGGGTTCTGGCCGGGTTCCCCACGGTCGATTTCAAATACACATTGGTGGACGGGAAGTACCACGATGTGGACAGCTCGGCGCTGGCATTCGAGATCGCCGGCAAAGCGTGCTTCCGCGATGGGATGAAAAAGGCCGGGCCGATTATCCTGGAGCCGCTGATGGATGTTGAAATCACCACGCCGCAGGATCACGTGGGCGATGTGGTAGGAGACATTAACCGTCGCCGGGGCATGATCCAGAACCAGGAGAGTTCGGGTTCCACGGTGATCGTGCGGGCGCATGTTCCCTTAAAGGAGATGTTCGGCTATATTTCCGATCTGCGGAGCATGACGAAGGGGCGCGCCTCATTCACCATGCAGTTTCATCACTACGATCCGGTGCCACGGAACATCGCGGACGAAATCATGGCGAAGAGCGCCTGATGACGGCAGGTATGTAAAATGGCGGTGCCCCGCCTTCACTGGACACGGGGGCGCGAGGAGACCGGCGCCGGGCTTGCTCGCGCCATCGAGTGGGTCGGCTTGGATGACGCGGGCAAGGCCATTGCCCGCGTTGTTCGTTTGCAGGGTCCGCTGTGGCGGAACTGGCGGCAGTGACCGGGCCGTGGCGCTGGACGAGGAGGCCAAGGTGATTGAGCTGCGGCCAACAACCCCTCCGGATGGGGCCGATTGGCTGGCGTGCGTCGGGGGTCAGGTGGTGGGGCGGGCGGCGCTGCCGTTGCAGGCGGTGCGGACCGTGGAGGCCGCGCTGGGCGGGGACTGAGTTATCCGCCGGAGAATGACGGATGGACTACAGGGCGCGATATGAAAGCGACTCCCAATCGGCTACCGCCACCCGGACCAAATCTCGCAATAACAATGTTGGACGGGCGCGGCTGTGGCCAGGCTTTGCGCCCGGCGCGGTGCGCGATTTCAGACCATCAACCCTGGCTGCGTTATAGCGATGCAGCCAATCCCGCAGGGTCTGCCGGTCCTGCCCGCCTGCCGCGCGGCATCCAACCGGGTTCCCCTTCCAGCACCATCGTAATCGCCAACAACCGGCGGGCCTGAGCAGCATCACGATACCTGACCGCAACGGCGCGAAGCTCCGCTGGCGCGTGCTCGCTGCGGGTGATTTTTGACAGCTGCGCTCATTCGATCCTCCAGGGTAGCGAATTGCCGCATCGCTGTCAGGGAATCGCGCTTCCGAGCATTTGGGAATCGGACGAGAGTCGGGGTCAGCCCGGGCTAACTCATTCCCGTAGGTCTCCGGCATTTTGGCCCGCCGCTGCGACGGTCTGAGCCGCGGTGACGGTTGACGACCGCCGATCCCGGGTCACGCTCGGGGCAGGATCTCTCTCGTCACGGCGGGAGAGGTGATCCCGCTGCGCCGCATCAAGTTGTGCCCGTCGAGTTAAGCAAATCTTAGGGTGGCAAAGTTCGCATACGAATGTTTCTCAGTTCAGCTGGGGCGTCGTCTCTCCGTCCCGGCTTGCGATACGCACGAGGCGGCGCGCAATGCAGCGGTTTCAGTCAATCGCCGCATGCACCAGGTTGCTCACCCGGTCCAATCTTAGAGAGTGCCAGGGATCAGGCTGGACATAGTTGGTGATGTAAGTGAAGGACACGCCGCTGGTCGGGTCGCACCAGGAATAGCTCGAGCCGACGCCACCGTGGCCGAAGGTTTGCGGTGCGCCGATGATGCCGAGGCCGCGGATGCGCTCGCTCTCACCACGAACATGCGGACCGAGGCCACGGTGCATGGGGATGCCATCCATCTGCGCGTCCGGGTTCTCGCCGGTGTGATTGCGGGAGATGTAGGCAATCAGGCGGGGGGAAAGCAGCCGGACATTCCCAAGGCGGCCGCCGTTGACCAGCATCTGATAGAAGGCGGCCATGCCGCGGGCAGTGGCGAAGCCGCCGCCGCTGGGCAGGCCGGCGGCGCGGATTTCGGCGGAGTTGTCGCGCGGCTCGGGCGCGTAGGTGTCGGCACAGCGGTGCTGCTGGGCTTCGGGAACGCCGACGAAGATCTCGTTGCCGAGGCCGAGAGGCTCGATGACCCTGGTGCGTATCGCGTCCCGATAGTCCTGGCCGGTGACGGCTTCGATCACCATGGCCTGGACGAGGTGGGCGGCGCGGCCGTGGTACTGCACGCGGGTGCCGGGGGTCCAGTCGAGGGAGAAGTCACAGACCTCGGCGCGCATCCGGGCGTGGTCGGTCCAGGTGGCTTTCGACACGTCGCCGCTGGGGAAGCCTCCCTGATGGGTCATGACCTGGTGCAGGGTGATGGCGGCTTTGCCGCGGGCGGCGAATTCTGGGAGGTGGTCGGCGATGCGGTCCATGAAGGAGAGCCGGCCTTCCTCGATCAGAGCCCAAACGGCCGATGAAGTGAGCACCTTGGTCTGGGAAAACAGCAGAAAAAGCGTGTCGTTGGCGGCGGGAAGGTGAGCGGGTTCGGTGCGGGCGTGGCCATAGGTTCGGAACAGGGCGAGCTTCCCGTGCCGGGCGACGGCGATCTGGGCGCCGCGGTAGCGGCCTTCCTCAATGTGCTGGCGGATCAGGCTATCGAGCGCGCCGAGGGGTCTGGCGGCGAGACCAAGGCTGGCAGGGTCGCTCTCGGGCAGGGGGAAGCTGCTCGGCATGGGGTTTCTCCGGATGGGCGGTCAGGGGCGCGCGAGACGGCGGCCAGGTTGCAGGGAGGGTAGAAGCAGAGCGACGCCGATGCCCCAGAAGCAGTTGATGGCAAGGCCGATGGCCAGCGAGTGGACGCCCCAACCCTGGTAGATGGAGCCTCCCTTCAGGGGGGTGACAAGCAGGTGGCCGGCGAGCACGGCGGCGACACCGAGCAGAACGCCCTGAAGCCAGGCTGGTCCGGGCAGGCGCGGCGCAAGGATGCCGTACAGGATGCCCCAGACTCCGCCCCAAAAGCACATATCCAGCAGATGCGGGACGCGGAGCGGGCCGACCGCACCCAGGGGGAATGGGGCGAAGCCAATCAGGCCGGTGGCGTGGAGAAGCCCAATCATCGCCTGATGGAAGGTAAGCACCGACAGGGCGCCGGCGATGAAGCCAATCATGGTCCGGTTGATCAGGGAAGACATGCGCCAGCTTTGATCCCGGCCAACAGCAAGGTCAATCGGCAGCCCAGGATCTCGATTTGTGCACCGCAGCATCCATCTATCGGAACATCTGACGCGGGCGGAAACTCGTGAACCTGGACCAACTCGATCTCAATCTGCTGGTCACCTTCGATGCGGTGATGCAGGAGCGAAATCTGACGCGGGCGGGACGGCGGCTCGGGCTGAGCCAGCCGGCGACCAGCCACGCACTGGCGCGGCTGCGGACCACGCTAGGCGACGAGTTGTTCATCCGGACGCCGGAAGGGATGCAGCCGACCCAGCGCGCGGAGGAGATGGCTCGGCCGGTGCATGATGCGCTCCGGGTGCTGCGGCTCGCGATGGAGCCGCATGGGTTCGATGCGGCGACGTCAACGCGGGGGTTCACACTGGCGGTGAACAACTATGCGGCGCGCGCCCTGGTGCCGGCTCTGGTGCACGGTGTGGCGGAGGCGGCGCCGGGGGCGCGTCTGGATATCAGGCCGGTGGGGAATGTCGATGTGCTCGACTGGCTGGATGATGACGGGGTGGATATGGCGCTGAACGAGCCTGCGGACGGCGGCGAGCGCTTCAAGTGCGTGCGGGTGATGGAGGGCGATTATGTGGCGGCGCTGGATCGCACGCATCCGGCGGCGCGGGAGAGTCATCTTTCGGTCGATGATATTGCGGAGATTCCGCATATCGCGATCAGCTCGAAGGGCGACGACACGGCGTTTGTTGACGAGGCGCCGGAGGCGCGCGGACTGTCACGCAAGATCGCGGCGCGCGTGCCGTTTCTTTCGATAGCACTGATGCTGGTGGATTCGCGCCGGATCGCAGTAATCCCGCGGCGGGTGGCGACGGATCTGGCCTCGATCTGTCCGCTTGTCGTGCGGGAGCTGCCGTTTGGCTCGCCGCGGGTGACGCTATCGATGCTGTGGCACCGGCGGGTGGACAATTATGCGGCACATCGCTGGCTGCGGGAGATGGTGCGGCTGGCGGCGGGACGGTGAGTTATCACCCGGCCCGCCGGGCCACCCTCATCCGGCTCGGTTTGCGAGCCGACATATCCCGGATGGCGGGCGGCGCCAGCGGGAGAGGTGATTCTCCACGTCATTTATTTCGTGCATGGCCACATGACGGCACAGAGGCAAACGGTCAGCGGCATTGCCATTGTTTTCCGGGTCCGGCGATTGTCGCCGGGCCAGGAGGGAACGCCCACGGTTCAGATTCGGAGGGACCTATGTGGGCTCATATCAACTTCGCGAATGGTTCGGCGCGGCCCGCGGGCTCGCGGTTGCAAGAGCGGTTTCACCAGTTTTTGCGGAAGGTTACCGATCGGTCCGCACAGCATTTTGCGGAATGGCGCCAGCGGAGAGAGCAACTGGCGGAGTTGCAACGGCTGGATGACCGCGATTTAGCGGATCTCGGGATTTCGCGCGCGGACTTTCCTGCCATCGTTAAGGGGACTTACAAGCGGGACGAGGATAGTTTCGAGCAGGCCGAAGCGTCTCCGCTTCCGCTGACGTATGTGCGGGAGGTGGATAACGCAGAGCCGCGGACCCGGAAGCCGCAACCGGATGCGTTCACGATGGTGTTCTGGCCGTTCGCTGCGCAGTCATCGTGGTTTGACCGGTATTGGTACGGCGAGAATTAGAGCAGTTTCAGGCTGACGGTATTAGCCTGAAACGCTCTAACTCATTGTTTTAGAGCAGATTTACGCGCTCCTGGAAATGCAAAGCGTTTCCAGTCAAGCGCGATCTGCTCTAGTCCCCGCGAGGCGATAAAGATTAGCGCCATAGCGGGTCGATAGGGCCGGTGCCTGCCAGCACGCCGGCGATGTTGTCCAGCGCACGGAAGCCCATGGCGTTCCGGGTCTCGACGGTGGCGCTGCCCATATGCGGCGCGAGAAGCACGTTCGGCAGGGATGCAAATCGCGGGTCGTAGTCGGGCTCGGAGCGAAACACGTCGAGCCCAGCGGCGGCGATCTGGCCGGAGGTGAGCGCATCGTAAAGTGCGTCTTCATCGACCAGGCTGCCGCGAGCGATGTTCACGAGCACGGCGCCACGCGGGAGTTTGGCAAGGCTGGCGGCGTTGATGACATGATCGGTTTCCGGTTTTGCGGGGGCGTGGATCGACAGGAAATCGCAGTGCGGCAGCATTTCGCTGAACGCCGAAAAGTAGGCGGCATTATTTTCGATCTCCGGCGGCAGCCGGCGCGGCTGGTGATACATGACGCGCATGCCAAAGCCCCACGCGCGCTCTGCGACCGCACGGCCGATCCGCCCCATGCCGAGGATGCCGAGGCGCTTGCCACTGACCCGAATACCGAGCAGATCACCCTGGCCGAAGCGCCGACGCCAGCCCTCGCGCATAATGCGGTCGTATTCTGATGCACGGCGGGCGGCGCCAAGCAGCATCATGAAAGTAAAATCGGCGGTGCAGTCGGTGAGCACGCCGGGTGTGTTGGTAACGATCAGGCCGCGGGCCTTGGCTGCGGCGACGTCGACATGGTCGTAACCGACACCGCTGGTGGCGCCGATACGCACGCTGGCTGGCAGGCGGGCGATGACGTCCGCGCGGAGCGGCAGAGTGTGGATGAAGAGGATGGCATCGGCACGGTGGCGCGCCGCCGCGTCGATGACCTGATCGGGTGTCATGTCGTGTTCGCCCTCATGGACCAGGGCGTCGAATTCCGTGCGGGCGCGGGTAACGACATCGCGGGCCAACCCCGCGGCCACGACCAGGCGGTGCTTCATCGGCTTCACTCCCTGCTCGCACCCTTATGCCGCAGGCGGTGCGGGTTGCGAAACCGGCGGTGGGGCGTCACGCTGCGCCATGTGCGCCAATCTGACCCCCGACGTTGCTCTCGCGGCCCGGCTGTTCGAAGCGCTGCGGGAGAAAACGTTCGACGGCGTCGGCGTCACGCGGGAGGCATACGGGCCCGGCGAGCAGGCGGCGCATGATCTGATAAGGGCTGCGGGCGACGGGCTGGGGTTGGAGGTCGCGACCGATCCGGCGGGGAATTTGTATCTGACGCTTCCGGGCGCCGACCGGGCAGCGAAGCGGATTGTTCTGGGCAGCCATTTGGACTCGGTGCCGCGCGGAGGGAATTTCGATGGCGCGGCGGGCGTACTCGCCGGACTGGCGGCGGTGGCCGGCATGCAACGGGCGGAATTCAAGCCGGCGCGGGATGTGACCGTAATGGCGATCCGGGCGGAGGAAGCGGGGGCGTGGTTTCCGGCATCGTATCCCGGCAGCAGCTCGGCGCTGGGGCGGCTGCCGCCGGAGCAGCTGGAGATCAGGCGCCTGGATAGCGGGCGGACGCTGGCCGAGCATATGCGGGACCTTGGATTCGACCCGGAATGGGTGCGAGCGGGCAAGGCCCGGCTGACCCCCGCAAACACCGCCGCCTATCTGGAGCTGCATATCGAGCAGGGGCCGGTGCTGGACGCGGAGGGGATCCCGGTGGGGGTGGTGACGGGGATTCCAGGCTCGCGGCGACTGCGTGCGGCACGGGTAATTGGCGAGTACAACCACTCGGGGGCGACGCCGCGGCGATATCGGCGGGATGCGGCGATTGCGCTCGCGGAGTTGGCGTCGCGGCTGGACGATCACTGGGCGGCATTGGAAACGCAGGGGCATCAGTTGGTGTGCACGTTCTGCGTGCTGGCCACGACCGAGGCGGCGGGATTTACGAAGATTTCAGGCGAGGCGGTGTTCCAGTTGGATATCCGCAGCGTGCAGCCGGAGAGCGTCGATGCGATGTTCGACGAGTTGCACCGGCTGGTTCCGCTTATTGAGGCCCGGCGCGGCGTACGCTTCGAGCTGGGGGTAGAGAATGCCGGGGGACCCAGCCTCATGGCTGCCGAGGTCCAGCGAGGACTGGTTCGGGCGGCGGAGGGTCTGGGGATTACCTACCGGGTGATGCCGTCCGGTGGAGGGCACGACGCAGCGGCTTTCGCTCAGGCGGGCGTGCCGGCGGGAATGCTGTTCGTGCGCAACCAGAACGGCAGCCATAATCCGCATGAGGCCATGCGCATGGAGGATTTCGCTGCGGGGTGCGCGGTGGTCACACGGTGGGCGGCGGCGCAGGCGGGTTGATGGAGCCGGTTGTCGTTATTGGCGGCGGGATCATGGGCTCCTGCACCGCCTATTTCCTGGCGCCATACCATCCAGTGGTGGTCGTCGAGCGGGACCCGAGCTACCGGTTTGCCTCGACCACTCTGTCGGCAGCATCGTTTCGCCAGCAATTTTCGTTTGCGGTGAATTTGCACATGTCGCGGTTCGGCTCGCAATTCCTGGGCGAGCGGGGCGAGCGGGTGAGCCTGGTGCGGCGGGCGTATCTGGTGCTGGCGTCGGAGGCGGGAGCGGGGCAGCTGAAGGCCAATCGCGAGATGCAACTGGCCGAAGGCGCGAAGGTGGCGTTGTTCGACGGCAGGCGCGCGATCGCCGAGCGGTTTCCGTGGCTGAACGCGGAGGATCTGGCGTGTGCGACGCTGGGGCTGGCGGATGAGGGCTGGTTCGACGCGTATTCGCTGCTGCAGAGCGTCAAGGAAGACGCGATTGCGCGAGGCGCGCGGTATGTGAAGGACGAGGCGGTAGCGATCGAGATTGCAGGCGGGCGTGCTGTGGGGGTGCGCACTGCGTCGGGGGAACGACTGGCGGCCTCGCATGTCGTGATCGCGGCCGGCCGGCATGCTGGCCAAATTGCGGCAAGGGCGGGGGTGCCTCTGCCGATCGCGCCACGAAAGCGGACCGTCTTTGTGTTGAAGGCGCCGCTGGACAATGCCGGGATGCCGCTGATTTTCGACACGTCCGGCGCGTGGATCCGGCCCGAGGGGGATGGCTTCATCGGCGGGATATCGCCTCCGCCGGAGGATGATCCCGATCCCGGCGAGGATTTCGACCCCGATCTCGATTTGCTGGAGGAATCCGTCTGGCCGAAGCTGGCGCACCGTATCCCCGCGCTCGAGCGGTTGCGCATGACCCGCGCCTGGGCCGGGCATTACGACATGTGCCTGCTCGACCAGAACGCGGTGATCGGGCCGCATCCGGAGATCGGCGGGCTGATTTTTGCTGCCGGGTTTTCCGGGCATGGCGTGCAGCATGGGGCGGCGACGGGGCGGGCAGTTTCGGAACTTGTGCGGTTCGGGGCGTATCAAACGCTGGATTTGACTCCGCTCGGGTATGAGCGGGTGCGGGACAACCGTCCGATGCCGGAGCTGGAGGTTTATTGAGGCTTCTGCTTGAGCCGCAGTTGCCTAACTAGTGTCCGTCCATAAATGAGGTTTTTCCTGGACGGATCTCTTCGGAGAGGCCCTCGAGCGACGGGCCCTGGACGGCCCGGACGGGAGATTTCCCGCGTAAGTTACTGGGTCGTTGCGATGGCAACCTATGCGTGTACGTCGGTTGGTAGGCCAAGGTCGGGCGGCGATCAATATGTCGTGCTGCGCCCGGTGCGAGCGGCGGTCAGGTCGTGGCCACGGCTAATCGGGCACAGAGAGCCAAGTTGTAGGCGACAACCGAGGACCAAACGTATGAGGTGAAGTGCGCCAGCCCGCGCCAAGTGCAGCGTGCCAGGCCAAACGCCCGCTTCAAACAGGAGATGTTGGCCTCGATGCCGGCGCGGAAGTTGCGCAGCTTGCGATACACCCAGCGGCTTTTGACCATGGCTTCGATGCCGAGGCGGCCCTTCTTGTGGAAGGCGACATCGCTCACGCCAAGCGCCTTGGCCTGGGTGATGTTGGCCGCGCTGGCATAGCCGCCGTCGCTGGCGATCTGGCGTGGCGGCTGGCCGTGACGACGCGATGTGGCGCTCCAGCATGGGCAAAAAGCGCTCGGCATCGGCCGGATTGCCGGTCCTCGACGACGACGTCGAGGATCAGGCCGCTGCGACCGGTCGCCAGATTGATCTTGTGGCCGTATTGCACCTCGCGGCCGCCTTTGACGATGATGTCCGCGTGCGGCTCGAACAGGCTGACCAACTTTTTCGCTGGCCGGCACCGCTTCGCCGTCGAACACCCGACGCTTGGTCTGCGTCAATGACGCGCTCGATCAAGGGCAGGTAATGGCGGACTTCGCGGCACCAATCCGCGGCGGCCGGGTCCAGCGCATGCCGCCAGCACGCAGCAGGGCGCTCGCTCAAGCGCCGCCTTGGTGGCACGCGTGGCCGCGATCAGCTCGCGATACAGCTTGGCCTTTGCGCTCCTTGCCGCGGCTGTGCTGGATGGCGTGCGCACGCTTCTTTGGCCAACCGGCGGTGATCGCGCCAGGCTGATCGCGGCGGCGCCCGGCCAACGCGCACGCCCGTTCCAGCAAGCGCACCATCACCCGCACCGCATCCCAGAGCAACGAGCTGTCGCTGGGCTCATGCATCAGCGCTTCGGTGACCGTGCTGTCGATGCGAACCATCGTCGCCGGCTCAAGCCTGGTTTGCCGGGCGCTGACGCACCACCGCCTGATTGATCGCCTCCCAGCTGGCCGCGGTGATCGCGCTGATGGTCTTCTGCAGCACCGCCTTCTTCGGCGTCCAGCCCACTGGCAGCCGTGCGAAGGCGCGAAACGACGCTGAATCTTCCAGGTGAAACGCCAGTTCCTCGTAGCTCAGCTGGCGGTATTGCTTCAGCAGCGCGCAGCGCAGCACGGCTTCCGCCGGCAGACCACGCCGGCCCGTCTCGCGAACCCCGTCGCGGCGCAAATCGTTGCTGACCAGGCGTAGCAATGGCCGATGCTGATCGAGCCACTGCGAGATCTGCTTGCAACTCGCGGCCGATCTCGTGCGTGGCGAAGATATCGAATAGACTGGCTTGGATGATGCGTTCCTGACGCATGATCGGGCTCCGGCGGTGGCGGATTTGGCTGCGGATGCAGTGGTGTGCTGCCGAACATAACCGAAACCGCCGGCCTTGACTTTGCGAAATGTCGCGACGGACACTAGCTAGCTCATGAGACGAAGCTCTGAGCCAGCCCAGTCTCCCCCGCCAGCGTTCGACAGGTTGTTCACGCGGCTATCCATCGCTGAGCGGCGCGTCAGATTCCTGCTCTCTTTTGATCCGTTCCAAAATGCTACGCCACGGCTGTCGAAGCCGCAACCACGGAGCATCGGGATCGGGATCACTCGCTGCCCCGGGCGTGCATGACCCGGGACGTTCCAGCACGCACACCCGCGGCATGCGCCGATTAACGGTCCCGTCGTTGAAGCCATCTGACCAGCAATGGCGTAGCTTGAAACGCTGATCCAGCGGAAGATTGTTGTCAGGCGCAATCACGACGTTGAATGCATTTGAGGCATCACTAAACGTCGCGGAAGATGCCTTATAGATAACGGGAGCATCATGATGGAACCGGGACAGGCCCGCTAACGCGGACCGATGGATGATATAAACACCGATGCCGCATACATTCTCGATCTTGGAGATCCAGTTGGCTGCCGCTATCTCGCCAGAACCACGAAACCACTGCTGCCGGAATGGGCCGTCGAAGGCCTGCGCCCACGATACCCCTGCCCAAAGTGACAGCATAGCCGCAACAGCGCCGATCTGCACCTGCCTGGATGTCCCCTTCGTAAGGGCCATTGTAAGGTCAGTGGCCGCTATCCCAACAAGCGTTACTGCAAATGGCATCGCGGGGTAAATGAACCGATACTCCTTGTGTACAATCAAAGAATGGCTGCAAAGGATGACGGCTGCCTCCAGAAATAATAACGGAAAGCGAGTAACGGCCGCAAGGCAGCCGATAAGCACAAGAAGTAATAGCCCGCCGTCGTAGCGCAACTCCAGATCCAAATAGTAATAAACAGGCATCGTACCGTAACCCGACCCCACTCCGCCTAGCGTATTCACCAGGACGTTAAGAGCGACGGACTGGAACGGGTACTTGTAAGTGATCCAGTCCGAAAGCCCGAAGATCATGAAGGTCACGGCGAATGTCACTCCCAGCGCCATCGGGCGGCGGATGCCCCCTACCCACCATGTCCATAAAAGCAGGGCCAATCCGGCAGGTGCCAGTTGAATTCTCACGAAAACCGCAACTGCCAGACTTATGCCAGCGAGAATGTTCCAAAGCAATTTGGAATTCACCCTCTTTAGCGAGCACAGAAGACATGCCACCACTAGAAAGTTCGTTGCAAACGTCTCTGATAGGGCATGTGGGGCGAAGTAAACTAGTTCATACCACACTGCGGCGAAAAAACCGCACACAACGGCGCCGGTCTGTCCCGCTGCCTCACTACCCCACAAATAAGCAGCTATAATAATGACCAGAGAGGTGCACGATAAAAATAGAGATACAGCGCCGAGGTAGAATTGTGGGGAGGTGGAGATCAGTAATCCCAGTCGGATTATGAGATCTAATATTCCAGGCAGGAGATACGATCTCATCCCTACTTCATAGGCCCAAACATGAGTGCCGTAGCCGGCAGCAAGCTGATAACCTTGCTCGAGGTAGTCGTATACCTCGTCAGGATGGGCAATGTTTGGGTACATTAAGAAACTCGCACACCTCAGAATAAGGCCAACCAAACAAAGCGTCACCAGTGCAGTCGGCTCTATGGTGGAATTCGCCCTCTGGAACGCTTGTTGATATCTTGCGTCAACGGCGATCAAGTCATCAGCCATGGTGGGCCCATTCTGCGGAGATTTCGGAAGTTTGCCTTCAATAATATCCCGGCATTCTTCGGATTTCGGAAATTTTTCATGAGTTTGGGCGAGGCTGACTAGGAGCCAGCGCATGGACTACAGCTACCATCCTGGACCTTCACCCGACGGGTCCTCCAAGCCGGCTTGGCTGAAGGGGCGCTAATTGCTGACCCTTTCTACACCAAATTCGCGAGCTTGCGCGAGCTAATTCAACCAAGCGGTGGAATAAATATCGCTTCACAACTATAGCGAGGGACACGGTATTCACTCTCTAGGCGTTGATATTGTCTGCTGCAACGATTAGCGCAAAAGACGATGGTAGGGCAAGACCGCTGCTGCTTAGACTGCTCGTTTTAAAGAGTTCTTCACCTCAATCCATTCGGCGCTCGACTTCACCCAGTCGCGCAGCTTGAGAGAGTTGGGAACTAACGTGCAAAATATTGTTGGATGGCAGACTCCGAGCTGCTTCACCCGAACCGAATGCTTCCGGGCAAGCAATGGCGTCGTAATAGTAACGTAATGGTCCGTTGAGGCGACCCAGCGCGGATAGCCGGAAGCTGGAGGTTTATTAGGCGGCTCCCAGACCCGCTCCCTGAAACCAGGCCGCCCTCGGGCGAGTTAGAAGCTTTCTCCCCCCGAGCGGATGGCTTCGGGATACCCAGGCCAGGAAGGAGCTTCGTCGTGCCCATCTCCATCAACGGGTCAGAGACGAAGCTGCCGGATGACCCGCGCGTTTCCCTGCTCGACCTGCTGCGCGAGCACCTCCATCTTGCCGGCACCAAGAAGGGGTGCAACCAGGGCGCGTGCGGAGCGTGCACGGTGCTTGTGGATGGGAACGAGCGCATCCTGTCGTGCCTGGCACTTGCGGTGCAGTATGAGGGGCGCGCGGTCACCACGATCGAGGGCCTCGCCACCGACGGCGCGCTGCACAGACTGCAGCGGGCGTTCATCGAGCATGACGGCTTCCAGTGCGGCTATTGCACCCCTGGCCAGATCTGTTCGGCGATCGGCATGGCCGAAGAGGTGAAGCGCGGAGTGCCGAGCCATGTCACGGGCGACCTCGCGGCCGGGACTATCGCGCTGAGCCACGACGAGCTGCGCGAAAGGATGAGCGGCAACATCTGCCGCTGCGGCGCCTACAACGGCATCGTCGCCGCGATAGTCGAGGCCTATGCGGCCGAGATCCATGCGGAGGCGGCAGAATGACCCCGTTCACCTACACGCGCGCCGCCGATGCGGCCGACGCGGTCCGGCTGGGCGGCGCAGCCGGCGCCAAATATCTGGGTGCTGGAACCAACTTGGTTGACCTGATGCGCGAGACGATCGAGCGCCCGGCCGCGCTGGTCGATGTGACCGGGCTTTCGCGCGCGATCGAGGAGCGAGACGACGGCGGGCTGCTGATCGGTGCTGCGGTGACCAACACCTCCGTTGCTCAGCACCGCGCGGTCAGGACGCGCCACCCGATGCTCGCCCGCGCAATTGTTGCCGGGGCGTCAGCGCAAATCCGCAATATGGCGACGGTGGGCGGCAACATCCTGCAGCGCACGCGCTGTGCCTATTTCTATGACGACGAGGGATCGCGCTGCAACAAGCGCAGCCCCGGCCAGGGCTGTGATGCGATCGACGGATTCAACCGCATGCACGCAATACTGGGCGCCTCGTCCGCCTGGGTCGCGACCCACCCGTCCGACATGTGCGTGGCGCTGGTTGCGCTCGACGCCGCCGTGCACCTGCGGAGCGTGGGCGGGGAACGCACACTGCCGCTGGCGGACCTGCACCGGCTCCCCGGTGATCATCCCGAAATCGAGACGGTGCTCGAGCCCGGTGAGCTCATCACCGCCGTCGCGATTCCCGCGCTGCCGTTCGGGGCGCGGTCGACGTATCGCAAGGTGCGCGACCGTTCGTCCTATGCCTTCGCGCTGGTCTCGGTCGCCGCTGCAATCGAGCTCGACGGTAGCACGGTGAAGGATGTGCGGGTCGCGCTGGGCGGCGTCGCGCACAAGCCGTGGCGCGCGCGGAAGGCCGAAGGTGCGCTCAAGGGCATGCCGGCGACCGAGGCCAGCTTCCGCGCCGCGGCCGAGGCTGAGCTCGCCGATGCGCGCCCGCTACGCGACAACGGCTTCAAGATTGAGCTTGCGAAACGGACGATCACCGCGGTGCTGGGCGAACTGGCGGGAGTGAAGCCATGAGCATCATCCAGGACGCCGCGCAGGCGGTGATGAAAAAAGCGGTCGCGCTTGCGCCCGACAGCTGGATGCCCGGTGGCACGCCCGATCCGCTGATTGAGCACAAGCACGGGCTGATCGGTGCGCCTGTCTCGCGCCTCGACGGCTCGCTCAAGGTGAAGGGCGCGGCCCGCTTCGCGGCGGAAGTGCCGATACACGGCATGGTCTATGCCGCGCTGGCCTACAGCACGGTTGCCAAGGGTCGCATCACGACGCTCGACACCAGTGCGGCAGAGGCGGCGCCCGGCGTCGTGCTGGTGATGACGCACAGGAATGCGCCCAGGATGAAGCCCACGCCGGTTTTCGGCACGCAGCCCAAAGCTGCCGGACCCAGCGATCTGCCGATCATGCAGGATGAGCATATCCACTGGAACGGTCAGCCGATCGCGGTGGTGCTCGCCGACACACAGGAGCGGGCGGATCATGCGAAATCACTGATTCGCGCCGCCTACGAGGCCGAGCCCGCGGTGACCGCGTTCGAGCAGGCCAAAGGCCGGGCGCGGCTGCCCGATGCGGTAATCGGCGAGCCCGCCAGGGTCGCAATTGGCGACGCCGAGGCCGCGCTTGCCGCCGCATCGCACAAAGTCGATCTCGTTTTCCGCACCCCGCGGCATAATCACAACGCGATCGAGCTGCACGCGGCGACCATCGCATGGGACGGCGACGAGCTGATCGTTCACGACGCTACACAATGCCTGGCGCAGACGGCATGGACGCTCGCGCAAGTGTTCGGCATCAAGGAAGAGCAGGTGCATGTTCGGTCGCCGTATGTGGGCGGCGGATTTGGCGGCAAGACGCTGTGGTATCATCAGGTTCTCGGTGCCGCCGCAGCGAAGCTTGCGGGGCGCCCGGTCAGAATCATGCTCTCGCGTGAAGGCGTTTACCGTTCGGTCGGCGGGCGCACCTGCACCGAACAGCGCGTGGCGATTGGCGCGAATGCCGATGGCCGTTTCCTCGGGCTGATTCATGCCGGGACGGCGGCAATGACGGCGCACAACGACTGTCCGGAGCAATTCACTTTCCCTGCGCGGCACCTCTATGCGGCCGGCAGCCTCAAGCTCGAGCAGCGTGTGGCGGACATGAACATGGTCGCCAACACCTGGATGCGCGCGCCGGGTGAATTGATCGGCACTTTCGCGCTGGAATGTGCGATCGATGAACTGGCGGAGCAGATTGGGATCGATCCCATCGAACTCAGGGTTCGCAACGAGCCGGAGAAGGACCCGACGTCCGGCCTTCCGTTCTCCTCGCGGCACATCGTTGAAGCTTATCGCGCCGGCGCGGTGCGGTTCGGCTGGGAAAAGCGGAACGCGAAACCAGGCATGCGGCGCGAGGGCGAGTGGCTGATCGGCATGGGGTGCGCGACCGCGACCTATCCGTATTATCGGATGCCGGGCGGCGCGGCGCGGATCACCTTGTCGAAGGACGGGCACGCGAGGATAGACGTGCCCGCGCATGAGATGGGCATGGGCACCGCGACCGTGCACGCGCAGGTCGCCGCCGAGCGGCTCGGGCTGCCGATCGAGCAGGTGACAGTTGCGTACGGCGACTCATCGTTCCCTGGCGCCTTCCTCGCCGGTGGCTCGTCGCAGACCGCCTCGATCGGCGGGGCGGTGATTGCCGCGCATCGGGGTCTGGTGACTGAGCTGCTGAAGCTCGCCGGCAATGATTCGCCGCTGGCCGGGTTGAAGGTGGAGGAGGTGGGCAGCCGGGACGGCGGGTTGTGCAAGCTGGACGCCCCGGCGGGGTGCGAAAGCTACGCCTCAATCCTGGAGCGGTCGCAGCGCGAGGAAGTAACCGCCGAAGCGAGTGCGCCCCAGTCGCTCGAGATGCAGCACTGGTCGATCCACTCCTATGGCGCGATGTTCTGCGAAATGCGCGTGAACGCGATCACGGGGGAACTCAGGATCAGCCGATTCCTGGGCTCGTTCGACTGCGGCCGCATCATGAATGCCAAGACGGCTGCCAGCCAGTTTCGGGGCGGCATCATCATGGGGCTGGGGCTCGCGATCATGGAGGAGACGCAGTTCGATGAGCGCAATGGCCGCATCGTAAACGCGAGCCTCGCCGAGTACCACGTGCCCGTGCACATGGACGTGCCGGAAATCGACGTGATCTGGACCGACATTCCCGATCCGCACACGCCGATGGGCGCGCGCGGCATCGGTGAGATCGGCATCACCGGCACGGGCGCGGCGGTCGCCAATGCGGTCTACAACGCGACCGGGAAGCGCGTTCGCGAGCTGCCGATCACGTTGGACAAGCTGCTGGCAGGCGAGCACTAGAGTAGTTTCAGGGGACTGTATCAGCCCGAAACGCTCGGACTTCATTGTTTTAGAGCAGATTTACGCGCCCCTGGAAACGCAGGCGTTTCCAGTCAAGCGCGATCTGCTCTAAGGGAAGCGAATTCTACGCGAACCACAATCGCGCGCGCTATTTGAGCTGGCTATCTTTGTTGCCCCTGCGGTTGAACCCAATGTTCACCGGGCGGCGATCACGCGCCGACTGACAAGTGGTGCAGGTCCGGACTCCGGGCAACACGCGGCGGCGCGCTTCCGGGATTTCGTCACCACATTCCAGGCAATGGGTCGCGCTCTCACCGGTTGGCATGCCCGCCCGCGCCTTCAGCACGCCGTCCATGACGGTATCATCGATCTGGTCCTGGACCGCCCCGTCCCGAGCCCAACCGCTGGCCATTGCCGTTATCCGATTTCCTCATCTTCCGAAGAGCGAACGTAGGAAATCGCAGGACCCGTTCCAAGGATTGCGATGTGCATAGGCATCGAGTGCCGCCAGAAATACGCGCAAAAGAACTGCCAGCCAGGTCAGCACGTAGCCACCGTGGCAAGCACGGCATTGACCGCATTGCCGGCTTTGCTGCATTCGTGCGTGCGGGCAGCAGGGGTCGCCAACTTGGCTTCACGAAGACTTCGCGACCTGGGCATAAGCACCGGCTTGCTGCCGCCCGGGCCCTGCAACGCAATCACCGATGTCCCCGGCGTGCAGGTGGGCTACTGTACGCTCATTCAAGACGAGCCAACAGTTGTTCGAACCGGAGTGACTGCCATTTGGCCGCGGGCCGACATCTGGACCGATGCGGTGTTCGCAGGGTTCCATTCGTTCAATGGCAATGGCGAGATGACCGGCCAGCCATGGATCGGCGAACAGGGTCTCATCGGTGCGCCGATCTGCATCACGAATACCTTCTCCGTCGGGGTCGTTCGGGATGCGCTTTGCGCCGCGGCGGTCCGTGCCGGATCGCCGTTTTCTTTTCACCTCCCTGTCGTGGCGGAGACATATGACGGCTGGCTGAGTGACTGCGCCAGCTTTCCGATAACCGCCGACCACGTGTTCACAGCGCTCGAAAAGGCGACGTCAGGTCCTATCGCTGAAGGAAATGTCGGCGGCGGCACGGGGATGATCAGCCATGAGTTCAAAGGCGGCACGGGCACCGCCTCACGCGTGGTGGAATCTGCAGGCGGGATCTGGTCGATCGGCGCTCTGGTGCAGGCCAACTACGGTGCGCGGGACCTGTTCCGGGTCGACGGCGTGCCGGTGGGAAGGGAGATCGGACATGACGTGGTACCGTCCGCGCGAGCGCTACTACCGGATGCTGGCTCTATTATTGTCGTGTTGACTACTGACGCGCCGTTGCTACCGATCCAATGTCAACGGCTCGCGCGTCGTGCAACCACCGGCCTGGCCTGGGTGGGGGGTATCGGGGCCGATAGCAGCGGCGATATCTTTCTGGCCTTTAGCACCGGCAATCACGTGCTCCACGACAACCCGATGAGTAATGTGCGGATGATCGCACCCTCCGCGATGACGCCTCTGTTCCAGGCGGCGGCAGAGGCAACAGAGGAGGCGATCCTGAACGCACTGATTGCGGCGGAAACGATAACGGGCTGTGACGGCCACAAAGCTTATGCCCTGCCGCATGATCGGCTGCTGCAAGTTATGGATCGCTATCGTCCGAGGTAGTCGCTAGTATCGACTTTCTCTGAAAGTCGATACGCCGCTTGTTGTCTGATACCAGCCGGCCGAGAGTTTGACTCTTGGGTATATAATCGGCCCGCTGGTATCCTATTGATTTTGCGCGCGGCCGCCCCACCAACCCCACGCGCATACCAGTCGGCCATTCGGCCGTCTGGTATGAGTATCCGATTCACGCGACGAAGCGTGCACGCTTCGCGACTCGCGCTTCTCTGCGATCGGATACTAGCGATAGACGGGCAGTTCACATGCGGCAGGCGAGAAGCAGAAACTGATGCACCACCGTCGCTGCCAGGAAAGCCGTCATGCCACCGACATCGTGCGGCGGGCTGACGGTGTTGACCTCGAAGCCGACGAAACGCAGCCCGGCCAGGCCCTTCAGTAAGGCTAGCCCCTCGCGAGCCGAGGCACCGCCCCAGGTGGGGGTGCAGACGCCGGGCGCGCAGGACGGATCGAAAAAATCCATGTCGAAGCAGAGGAAGACGGGCCGGCCGGCGAGCCGCTCGTGCAATTCGCCGAGAACGTCTTGGAAGCCGCGGGCGAACAGGTCCTCGCCGGGGATAAGGCGGTAGCCCTTCTGGCGAGTGTGCTCGAATACACCGTCGGTGAAAACTGGTCCGCGCGGGCCGACGTGATAAGAGCAGGAGAGGTCGAGAAGAGATTCTTCGGCGGCCCGGGTGAAGGTGGTGGCGGTGTTGTAGCGGTCCCGTTCGCCGGCGCTATGGCTGGGATAGGCGTCGGTATGCGCGTCGATGTGCAGCAGCGCGAGGCCGGGATGGCCTCGGTGCAGGGCACGCATGTGCGGCAGGCTGATGGCGCCGTCGCCGCCCAGGGCGATCGGGATCGCCCCGGCGGAGACGATGTGGAAGATCGCGGCCTCGATGCGTTCGTGTGATTCGATAATTGCGCCAGGCGTAACCGCGGCGTCGCCGCAATCGATGAGGCCGAGGCGGGCGATGGGATCATAGTCGTCGTGCGGCGGCTCGTAGCGACGAACCAGGGCGGATTGTTCGCGGATGGCGGCGGGGCCGAGGCGCGAGCCGATGCGCACCGGATGGGTGCCGTAGTCGAACGGTACGCCTATGATCGCGACGCGGCTGTTCGTGAGGTCGCGGGAGAAGGGGATGCCCATAAAGGAGGATGGCGGGGCGAAGGCGTTTTCCATGCGGACGAGTGTATGCAGTGCGACCGATTGTGACACCGCGCATCGGGGCCGATCCGGCCGCGTTCGGGATTGCGTGCGGGATGGCGTTTCTGGCCGGGGCAACCGATGTCTGCGGATTGTCCCGGCTGCATGATATGTTCGTATCCTTCATGAGCGGCAACACGACGCTGCTGGCCTTCGCTCTGGGCAACGGGGATTTCAGGCGGGCGGTGGCTATAGCGTGGCTGGTGGCGCTGTTTGTCGCCGGCGCCTTCCTCGGGACGATTGTCGCCGTGTTGTCGGGCCGGAGGCATAGAGTGGCGGTGACGCTGGCGGTCGCTGCCCTGTTGCTGCTGGCGGCGTGCTGGCCGAGGGTCACGATAGCCGCGCTGGTGCTGGCGATGGGAGGGTTGAACGCGGCCATGCAGCGCGCAGGAGCAACGGGCGTCAGCCTGACCTATGTGACAGGCACGCTGGTCAAGTTCGCACAGGGGCTGGCGCGCACGGTGTGCGGGCAGCCATCGGATCCGTCGTGGCCGCTGCAGGGCGTGCTGTGGCTTGCCTTGCTGGCGGGCGCGGCGTTCGGCACGTTGGGGGTGAACTGGCTGGGCGGGCGCATGCTGTTCGGGCTGTCATTGCGTGCACTGGGGTTGGCCGGTGCGGCGGCGTTGCGGCCGGAGCGCGGCGGTGAGGAAGCAGCCTCTGTCCGGGCGGCGCAGGCGTAACGGCACGACGGGAGCAGGGGGTCGCATGCAGGACGGGATCATCGATTGGCTGGCAGGTCAGCAGGAAGCAATGCTCGGGCTGTTGCGCGAGATGGTTAACACCGACAGCGGCAGTTACAACAAATCTGGGATCGACGCGGTCGGCGAAGTGATCCGCCGGTTTCTGACGGCGAACGGAATCCCTGTGGAGACGATTGCGCAGCAGAAGCACGGGGACTGCCTGCGGGCCGCGGTGCCGTGGGACGGACCTTCCGGGAATGCGGGCGGAAACATCGTCCTGATGGGCCACCGGGATACGGTGTTTCCCGATGGCGAAACGGAGCAGCGGCCGTTCACCGTCCGCGACGGTGTCGCCTATGGGCCGGGCGTGGCCGATATGAAGGCCGGGCTGGTGATGAACTGCTTCGTGCTGGCGGCATTCGCGAAGTTCGGCGGCTCGCCGGCGCCGCTGCTGGGGCTGTTCACTGGCGATGAGGAGATCGGTAGCCCCGAAGGACGCCCTGTGATCGAAGCGGAGGCGCGCCGGGCGCGCGCCGTGTTCAACAGCGAGCCGGGGCGGGTTTCGGGCAACGTGGTGACCGGGCGCAAGGGCGGCGTGTTCATGGCGATGCGCATCACCGGCAGGGCGGCGCATTCAGGGGGAAGCTTTACGGAAGGCATCAGCGCGATCGAGGAGCTGGCACGCAAGGTGCAGGCGCTGCACGCGCTGACCGATCTGGATCGCGGCATCACCGTGAATGTCGGGCTGGTGCGCGGTGGGCAGAGCGTCAACACCGTGGCGCCCTGGGCGGAAGGAGAGATCGATCTGCGGTATGTCGAGCCGGCCGACCGCGAGGACGCGATGGCCCGGATTGGGCAGATCGTGGAGCGCAGTTTCGTGCCTGGGACCCGGGCCGAGCTGACGATCCGTGGCGAGTTCCTGCCCCTGACGCAGACCGCTGCAGCGAAACGGCTGTTCGAGCTGTACCGGGAATCTGCGACGGAGACGGGATTCAGGACGGATGGCGAGTTCACCGGTGGCTGCGCCGATTCAGGGTTCACCGCGGCGGTTGGCGCGCCGACGATCTGCGCGGTTGGACCGGTCGGCGGCAAGGCGCACAGCCCGGACGAGTTTCTGCGGATCGAGACGCTGGTGCCTCGGGCGCAGGCGTGTGCGCGCGCGATCATGAAGTTAGAGGGGGCCGGGTTGTGAAGGCCGGGCGGAGCGCGCCACAGAAAAGGGCCTTCTGGTGTCGTCGCGGATACCGTGCCTCTTAGTGGCCCTGACCCTGGGGTCCATGGGGTGGTGCGCTGGCGTTGCCTCGATCTGTGCGAGGAAGTGGCCCGGTGCTTTGCCGGACAGAAAGGCAGCCTGACCTACGACTGGGCACCGGTCGGCTCACGACCGCCGATGGTGCGTGATAACCGCAATGACACCGCCTACCTGTTCGGCGCGATCTGTCCGGCACGTGGCGTCGGGGCGGCCATTATCACGCCAACCGCCAATACCGAATGCATGAACCTGCACCTGCAGGAGATCAGCACACGGCTCACGCCAGGCTCCATCGCCGTGCTGACCGCGACAGCACCGGTTGGCACCAGAAAGGAATGCCTCACCGTGACGGCAGGATAAGCCCATACACCCGGCCGGTTGAGCCGAATGCTCCATAAATAAAACCGCTATCTACATAGACCAGGCCACCACCGCCGGGTGCGTGCCCGTGCTGTTGCCACGTTACCATGACGCGGCGCCGATAGTCGTCGGCGATCTGGGGCGTGTCGGAATGATAAGCCGCGATCGCTTTCGGCCAGCTGTCGGTCCGGCGATGCAGCTCGTTCAGAAACCTCGCCGCAAAGTTTGCATTTGAAACTGGATCGAACGCATTATCCAGCGATGCGAACGCGTGTGGATGGTGCATCAGGTTGACCTGCATGCAGCCCACATCGATTGACCGCACGCCTTCGGCCAGCAGCGCGGTAACCGCAGCGATCGCCTGCGCCTTCGTGGCGAAGAACTGTCCGGTGCCGTCCGCATCGATTGTCCAGGGCCACGGACGCATCGCGCCGGTTCGCGGATCGGGCCGCCCGCTTTCCACCTGTCCGATGGCGGCCAGCATCCCGGGTGGCGTATGCACCATCGCCTCAGTCTTCCGAAACGCCTGCTCGCATTGCGCGAACGAATCTCCGGAAGGCGCCGCGCGTGCCGCAACCGAGGCTGCAAGGAACAGAAATATATATAGGGTTGCCTTCATCCGGCACATATGCGCATAGCCCGCGCGGCGTGGCCAGCCGGCCCTAACCCGCAACCGCCCCCGCCACCAGCCCGCGCACGATATACCGCTGCACACACAGCGCCAGCGCCAGAACCGGCAGCGTTATCAAAGTCGCCGCGGCCATCAGCGTACCCCACTGTATCGAGTTGTATCCGATATAGCCCAGCACCGCGACCGGCAGCGTCTTCGTGCGGTCGTTGGACAGCACGAGTGCAAACAAAAAGTTGTTCCACGACGCTATGAACGCCAGAATGGCGGTAGCCGCGATCCCCTGCGCCGTCAGCGGCGTGACGATCCTCGCCAGAATGCCCCCGACTGTACATCCATCAATCAGCGCTGCCTGCTCTATCTCTCTCGGAATCGCTTCAATGAAGCTCACCATCATCCACACTGTCAGCGGCAGAGTGAAAATCAGGTGGCTTGCGATCAGGCTGACGTAACTGCCGACCAGGTGCAGCGACAGAAACATGACGAACAGCGGAATCAAAAACGCAATCCCGGGCGCCATTCGCGCCGCCAGCAGCAGTACGCCGATAGCCGTCCGCCGCCACCGCGCCAGCGCGTACGCAGCGGGAATACCAAGCAACAACCCCACCAGCGTCGCCCCCGCGGCAACCACGATGCTATTGACGATATACCTGGGGAAATTGTTGTCTGCGAATACCTGCGCATAATTCTCCAGCGTGGGACGAAATATCCACACGGGTGGATACGCCAGAAAATCAACCGTCGTCTTGAACGATCCGAGCACCATCCATGCAAGCGGCGCCAGAAACGCCACGGCAACCAGCCATCCCCCGGCGATCAGCATGGCTTGATGAATCGTGTGCCGCCTCATGCGACCGCCCGCCGCAGCCGGATCAGCGCGACGGTGCAGATCAGCACCAGCGCGAACAGTACCAGCGCCACCGCCGACCCATAGCCGATCTTATCGTACGAAAGTGCCACAAGATAATTATACAGGTTGATCGTCTCCGAGGCGTGACCGGGACCACCGCCGGTCATCACATATACGATGTCGATCACCTTCAGCAGATCCATCACCCGCAGCATCGCGGCCACCAGCAATGTCGGCGCCAGCAGCGGGAAGGTGATGAAGCGGAAGCGCTGCCACGCGCCCGCTCCGTCGACGCGCGCGGCCTCGAACGGCTCCGCCGGCAGCGCCGCAAGCCCTGCCATGCAGATCAGCGCCACCATTGGCGTCCACATCCACGCATCCACGCCGACCAGCGTCGGAATTACCCAATTGGGATTGGAAAGCCACAACGGCGGTGTAGCCACCCCGATCGCGCGGAACATGTAGCGGATGATTCCAAGCGACGGGTCCAGCATGACCACCCATACCAGCCCCATCGCCGCGGGCGTCGCCACCATCGGCAGGATCATCAGCGCGCGCAGCAGATTGCGGGTGGGAAAGCGTTGATCCAGCAAAAGCGCGATGCCCAGCCCCAGCGGCAGATTGGATGCCAGCCCCAGCGCCGTAAAATACAGCGTGCGCCACAGTGAGTTCACAAACCGCTCGTCGCCGCCAAGCGCCGCAAAATTCGTCAGCCCGATAAATCGCGGCGGCGCGAACCCGATCAGCGACCACCGGTGCAGGCTCATGCTGCACAAATAGAGCAACGGAAAACCCATGACCGCCGCCATCGCGACCAGTGCGGGCGCGGCAAGCAGGTCCGGCGTCCAGTCACGGCGGCGGTGTGCACGCGTCCGCCTGGCCGACTGCGCCGGGCGCAGCCGCGCGATCCCGTCAGCCATTCAGGATCTGCACTACCTGCTTTTGCATCTTGCTGGCTGCGTCCGCTGCGCTCTTGCCTTCCAGCGCCGCGGTAATCGCCTCACCGATTGCCGCGCGCACCTCCGGCACCGGGATGACCAGCGGATTGGCACCGTTCGGCACCGCGTTGGGAATTTCCGCCTTGGTCGCCGCGATCATGTCCGGCGGCACCGAGCTCGTATAGACATCACTGTTGTAAATCGACTGCCGGGATGGCGGCAGATGCGTTGCCTTCGTCGAATCGGCCATCGCCGCCTTCGACGTAAGATACTGGATCACGATCCAGGTCGCGTCCTTGTTGCGCGAGGAAGATGCGATCGCTGGTCCCCAGGAGATCACCGTGCTGTGCTCGCCGGCCGGCCCCGCCGGCAGCGTCGCCACACCAACATCGTTCACCACGCGCGACTGCGACGGATCCTTGAAATATGCCAGGAAGTTGGTCGCATCGATGAACATGGCCGCATGCGCCTGCTGGAACAGCGGATAGGTGGTCTTCCACTGCATACCCAGGATGTTCGGCGGACCGGCCGCGCGCAACAGTTCGCCGTAGTATTGCAGCGCCTTCATCGCGGCCGGGCTGGCAAGCTCCGGATTGCCCTTCTCGTCCTGCCACCGCCCGCCGAACGCGAACAGGAACGGCGCGAACGTGTAAACCGCCTGCACGCCGTCGCCGCGCGTCACAATTCCCGCCACATCCTTGCCCGGCTCGTTCAGCGCCTTGGCGGTGGACATAAGCTCGTCCAGTGTGGTCGGCACGCTCAGGCTCTTCGCCTGCAGCATCGCCTTGTTCAGGAACAGCGCCTGCAGCTCGATGGTGATCGGAATGCCGATCTGTGCCCCGTTATACTCCTGGATCTTGAGGATGTTCGGAAAGAAGTCGGCATAATCGTAATCCGGGGCCGTCAGATCGGAATGGATAAGCTTGCCGAGCGGCTCGTACCACCCCGCGCGCGAGAACGCCGCGGCGTCCCATGATGGCAGAGTGAAGAACCCGTCCACCGCGCCCGGGTCGGAACGCAAGGTCAATGGAAGTTTCTGCCGCAACTGGTCTTCGTACAGAATCTCCCAGTTCACCTTTATGCCTGTCTCGCGCTCCAGCGCGGCAAGCTGCCCCTGCGCCCATTGCGTCCACGGGTGCACCGACACCATGAAACGAAGCTGCTTGCCGGAGAAGCGCTTCCAGTCGAACCCGGCAGCGCGGGCCGCCGGCGCCAGCGCCGCTGCACCGGCCATTCCCAACACATTACGGCGGTGGACGCGCATGGCCAGACCCTTCCCTGTTGTGCTGGAAAGGCTAAAGCGGCCCGCACCGAGGGTCCAGACGGCGACTCAGAATACGGCCCCGAACCCGCCACCGCCGGGTGTCTCGATCACGAAAGCATCGCCCGGCCGCAACTCCGCACTGTCCGTTCCGCCGAGCGTCTCCACCGCCCCACCCGCCCGCTCCACCCACTGTCGCCCGGCCGAGGCCGCCGACCCGCCATCCAGCCCGAACGGCGCGACATTGCGGCGGGAGGAGACAATCACCGCCGTCATCGGCTCCAGAAACCTGATCCGCCGCACCGCGCCGTCACCGCCATGACACTTCCCAGCACCGCCCGATCCCCGGCGGATGCCGAAACGCTCCAGGCGTACCGGGTAGCGCAGCTCCAGCACTTCGGGATCGGTCATGCGGGTGTTGGTCATGTGCGTCTGAACCGCCGAGGTCCCATTGAACCCAGGCCCCGCCCCGGTGCCGCCGCAGATCGTTTCGTAATATTGCCGCGTTGCATTTCCGAAGAGAAAGTTGTTCATCGTCGCCTGCGAACAGGCCATCGACCCGAGCGCGCCGAACAGCGCGTTGCACGCCGCCTGCGAAACCTCAGTATTGCCTGCCACCACCGCGGCTCCGGGATGTGGGGACAGGAAGGTTCCGGGCGGAATCACGATCTCGATCGGCTTCAAACAGCCGTCGTTCAGCGGAATCTCGTCGCCCACCAGGCAACGGAACACATAAAGTACCACCGCCCGGGTCACCGCGGGAGGCGCGTTGAAATTATTATGATCCCGCTGCGGCGCGGTGCCCGTGAAATCAACCACCGCGCGCCGCAACTTGCGATCCACTCGCACGGAAACCCGCAGCGGCGCCCCGTCATCCATCGTGTAATCGAAATTTCCATCCCCGATGCGGTCGATCACCCGCCGCACACTCTCCTCGGCATTGTCCATCACGTGGCGCATATACGCGGCCACCGTATCCCACCCGAACTGCCCCACCACCCGCCGCAGCTCCTGCACGCCCTTCTCGTTGGCGGCGACCTGCGCCTTGATGTCGGCAATATTCACCTCGGGGCTGCGCGCCGGATACCGCGCCCCCAACAGCAACGCCCGCAACTCCGCCTCGCGGAAGCGCCCGCCATCCACCAGCAGGAAATCGTCGATCACCACGCCTTCTTCTTCCAGCGTGCGCGAAGCAGGCGGCGTTGAGCCAGGCGTTATCCCGCCGATATCCGCATGATGCCCGCGCGAGCCCACAAAAAACAGAATGCGCCCGCCCGCTTCATCAAACACCGGGGTGATAACGGTCACGTCCGGCAGATGCGTCCCGCCATTATACGGATTGTTCAGCGCAATTACGTCACCCGCTTTCAGCGTGTCCCGCCGCCGAGCAAGCACCGTGCGCACGCTCTCCCCCATCGCCCCGAGATGCACCGGGATATGCGGCGCATTCGCCACCAGGAACCCCTCGGAATCGAAAATGGCACAGGAGAAATCCAGTCGCTCCTTGATGTTAACGCTCATCGACGTGTTTTGCAGCACGGCCCCCGTCTGTTCCGCCACGTTCATGAACAGATTGTTGAACAACTCCAGCAGAACCGGGTCCGGCCGTTCGCTTCCCGCAGGCACGCGCGATGGTAATGCCGTCACGCGGCGCAGCAGCAGATGGTCGAGACTGGTTACTGAAGCGGCCCAACCCGGCTCGATCACCGTGGTAGCGTTGGCTTCCCGGATCAGCGCCGGTCCGGTTATTACGTCGCCGGCCCGCAGATCGCCGCGGTCGAACACCGGCGTTTCGTGTCGAGCGTCCTCGGTGAAGATCCGCACATGGTCGATCCGCGCCAGCGCATCCTCTCCGCGCTCAGACACACGCGCCTCATGCACGTCCTCACCTGGCGAGGTCGCCTCCACCGCCACGGCTTCCACCATCAGCGCCCGATCCGGTGTCACGAACCCGAACCGCGCCCGGTGCGCATCGGCAAACGCTGCCGCCACTTCGGCGAAAGTACCGAACGAGACGACCAGCGCCGCCTCCGTCCCGGCGTAGCGCACGTGGAGCGTGCGGCGCGTCGTGATCCGAACGGCATCGCCCTCCTGTGCTGTCAACTCGGCAACCGCCTGTCGCTCCAGTGTCGCCAGCGCCTTCTCCAGTCCGCCAATCGCCCCCTCATCCAGCACGACCTCCATCGCCTGCTCGCGCAGCACCGCCTGGTCCGCCAACCCCATGCCATAGGCGGACAGCACGCCGGCAAACGGATGGATGAACACTGTCTCCATCCCTAATGCGTCCGCTACCATGCACGCATGCTGCCCGCCGGCCCCGCCGAAGCACTGCAGAGCGAAGCGGGTCACGTCATGGCCCTTCTGCACCGAAACCTGCTTGATCGCATTGGCCATGTTCGCCACGGCGATCCTTAAGAATCCCTGCGCCACCTGCTCCGCCGAGCGGCGCTCACCGGTCGCCGCGGCAATCTCTTCGGCAAGAGCAGCGAATTTCGACACGACCGCATCGCGGTCCAGCATCTCATCGCCACCAGGTCCGAATATCGCCGGAAAATGCCGCGGTTGAATTTTTCCGACGCACAAATTTGCGTCCGTTACAGTCAGCGGGCCGCCCCGGCGATAACACGCTGGCCCCGGATCGGCCCCCGCACTTTCCGGCCCCACGCGGAAACGCGCGCCGTCGAAATGCAGGATCGATCCCCCGCCCGCCGCAACGGTGTTGATCGCCATCATCGGCGCGCGCATCCGCACCCCGGCAATCTCCGTCTCGAACGCCCGCTCGAACCCGCCGGCATACAGCGCCACATCGGTCGATGTGCCGCCCATGTCGAATCCAATGATCCGGTCGAGCCCCGCCATTGCCGCCGTACGCGCCGCCCCGACGATTCCGCCCGCCGGCCCCGATAGAATCGCATCCTTTCCCTGAAACGAATGCGCCTCGGCCAGCCCGCCGTTCGACTGCATGAAATACAGCCGCACCCCCTCCAGCTCGCTCGCCACGTGACCGACATAGCGCCGCAGGATCGGCGAGAGATACGCATCCACTACGGTCGTGTCGCCGCGCGGGACCAGACGCAGCAGCGGACTTACCGCGTGGCTTGCCGACACCTGACTGAATCCGGTTTCACGCGCAATCGCCGCCAAACGCTGCTCGTGCGCGGGATGCTTCCACGCATGCATCAGCACGATGGCACAGGCCGCAATGCCTTTCCCCCACGCCGCGCTCAACGCCGCTCGCGCACCCTCTTCATCGAGCTTTTCGATCTCCGCGCCCTGCACATCGACGCGCCCACCGATCTCGATAACCTCCTCGTACAGCATCGATGGAAGCGCAATGGCCAGGTCGAACAGTCGAGGCCGCGCCTGATTGCCGATCCGCAATATGTCCGCGAAGCCGCGATTTACCACCAGCAGCGTGCGCTCGCCCTTGCGCTCCAGCAGCGCGTTGGTGGCGACGGTCGTGCCCATCTTCACACTATCGATCAGTTCACCGGGAATTGCCGCATCCACCGCCATACCCAGCATCGCGCGAATGCCCGCCAGCGCCGCGTCACGATAGCGTCCGGGATTTTCCGACAGCAGCTTGTGCGTCAGCAGTCGGCCATCCGGGGCGCGAGCAACGATGTCGGTGAACGTGCCGCCCCGGTCGATCCAGAACTGCCATTTCGCTTGCATTCGGGAGTTTTAGCAGCTCAGCAATGAACCCCAAATCCCAGCACGTCTTCTCCGTGAGAGAACCTCGGCCCGGCGAACTGGGCGGCTGGATTGAAGGCTCAACCGATGCCGAGCACGATGGCGAGTTGCTCGGTGATGCTCCGCATAATTGCCGGATCAAGCTGACCGATCACCTCACTCATTGCTGAGATGCGCACAGTCTGCGGCCAATCAACCATTATCTGTGACGGCTCCCGCAACCCATTCTCTGAGGTCGCCGTAGGCGTTGCGGTGCTACTGCCAGCCGGGAAGCTGCGCCGCCTCACGCCGCTCCGCCCGCGCTTTCAATGCTCGGGGCCATTTCCCGTCAAGGCCGCAAATCTACCAGCGACCGGATCTCCTTAAGCTTCCGGTGGTGCATTTCCAGCCCGAGATTGTCGATCGTCACCGCCCGGGCCAGCGACACCCCGTCAACCGCTGGCCCTTCGCGCACCGTCGCCTCGATGATCCGCCGGTCCAGCGCCTCGTCCAGACAGGCAAGAAGGCGCTCGGCCCAGTCCGGCCGCAGCACCGCGAGCGAGGCCAGCAGCGCATAGGCCCCCCAATGCGAAACCCCCGCCAGGATCAGGTGGTCCGCGGGCGTGACGCAGGCGATCCGTTCTCCATACGCAATATGCTGCCGGATCAGTTCGCACGCTAGCGACCCCATGCCGATTTCGTTCCCCCCGTCGGCCGCCGCGATCGTCGTCCACGGGCCTCCAGTGAAGTCGTCGTCAAACGCCGCGGTGAACGCGCTGATGTCATGGCCCCGCATATTCCGCGGGCGTCCGTCCACGCACCGCCCACACCGCTCAATGGCGATGGCGTGCGTCACCCCCCGCTCCAGCCACGCCTCGCGAAACCCGCCTTGCGCCACGTGCAGCACCGTCCGATCCAGCCCCGCCGCCTCCAACGCAGCCGCGCAGGCACCCCGGCAGGGTTCATCAGTGACGATCTGGCACGGCACGCCGCAGCCAATCAGTCCGCGGGCGAGCAGCGCCGAGGCAGGAGGCCCATCCGTCTCTGCTGCCGGAGGCTTTCCCCCCGGCACATAGAATCCGGTAACGATGCCAACAGACACTCCGGGCGTCGAAGCCAGCGACCCGGCGGCCCCCCACAGCCCGCCCCGGGCATGATCGAACAGCGCCGCGATCTTGCGGCCGACATCCTCGTGAATCAGCCCCTCGATGCGACCGATCAGCTCCCGCCGGCCGGCCTCATTCAAAGGCTTGCCAGGCTGCTGTTCCGCAGGTCCGTGATCAGCATGCAGCCCGGCGCGTGGGTGATGCAGAACGGCGGCCGCGCCGCGGCGATCACCGCCTGAGGCGTCACGCCGCAGGCCCAGAACACCGGCAGCTCATCCCCATGCACGGGAACCGCGTCGCCGTAATCGGGCTGCGCGATGTCCTTGATGCCGATCAGATGTGGCAGCCCGATATGCACCGGCGCGCCGTGAACCGAGGGAAAACGGGACGTGATCTGGATCGCCCTGATCGCCTCCGCCGGACGCAATGGCCGCATCGACACCACCAGCGGCCCCTGGAACACGCCCGCGGGCACACAGGGAATGTTCGTCCGGTACATCGGCACATTGGACCCGCAGGCGATGTGCCGGATCTCGATGCCATCCTCGACAAGCGCCTCCTCGAAGGAGAACGAGCAGCCGATCGCGAATCCCACCAAATCCTCGTGCCACAGATCGCCTATGTCGGTCGGCTCGTCGGTCAGCTCGCCGTCGCGCCACACCCGGTACCGCGGCAGGTCGGTCCGCAGGTCCAGGTCCTGCCCCAGCGCGGTCAGGTGCGGGCTGCCCGGCTCGGTCACCCCCAGAATTGGACAAGGCTTCGGATTTGCCTGCGCAAAGCGCAGGAAATCGTGCGCGAGATCCTTCGGCAGGATCACCAGGTTCGCCTGGACATTGCCCGGCGCCAAGCCGGCGGTCGGGCCGTCGAACCGGTTCTGACGGATCCGCAGGCGCTCCTGCGCGCCCGCTCCGGCGTTGCTGCCGATAATGCCATCCATCATGCGTTTTCTCTCCGCAGCGCTTCCCACAAGCCGGTGCCGAACTGGCTCAGGTTGATCGGTCCCTGATGCTGGTCGGTGATGCTGCCCAGGATCGCCCGGCCGTACATGCGGCCCGGTTCGACCGCGCCATCCAGCCGGTAGGAAATCGTATTGCCCTCGTAGCGCGCCCGCAGCACCAGCGAAACACCGTCCGGTCCCAGCCGGCCGGTGACCGGTCCGGCAAACTGCTCGGACGTCTGTTCGCCGTCGAGGGTTTCGCCGTCCTGCCGCAGCCTCATGCGATGGCGCCGCTGTCCATGCTGAAACTGCACCTGCACGGACCAATCTCCCGACACATCCGGCCAATCGCGCAAAGCCGAGGCCGCCGGCGCAGGCTTCGCGGCGGCCAGCCCCTCCGCGATCGCGGCGCCCACAAGCGCGGCTTCTCCAGGCTGCAGCCCGAACGGATCGACCTCCACCGAGTTGGCTCCGCCGGCCATGTCGTCCAGCATGATCCGTGGCTCGCCCTCCAGCAGCCGAAGCCGCAGCGCCTCCCCGTCAATCGGGTAGCGGTCGCGGTCCCAGGAAACGCGCAGCCGAGGCACCAGCACCACCCCCTCCGGTGGGATCACCTCGGCGGTAACCCCAGGAAGCTTCAAGTGCCCCTGCATCGTCTCCACATCCCGCTGCCACCGCGCCTGCTCTGCTGCCGAATCACGCTGCTCGAACCAGACTTCCAGCGCGGCCAGCACGCCCATGATATCTTCCTTGGAAACCTTCATCCCGCGCGCGAAACCCTGATGCGGAGAGGCATTGCTCCACGCCGCCCGGATCAGGTTCTCCCGGCCCAGCAGCAACCCGCTGGTCTGCGGGCCGCGCAGAAACTTGCCGCCGCTGTAGATCACCATGTCCGCGCCGCGCACCAGCCAGGGGATGGGCCGCTCGATATGTTCCGACGCCGCGTCCACCATGATTGGGATGCCGCGCGGTTTCGCCCGCACCACCATGTCCTCCAGCCGGACCGCCGAGATCGCCTCCTCCTTCCCCAGCACCGCGATCATCGCCACCGGCTCACGCAGCGCCGCGTCCAGATCGGCAATCGTTTCGATCTCCACGATATGAGCGCCTACCGCCCTTATCGACTGGTCGTAGGCAAAACGCTGGGTGCGCGGCAGGATCACGCGGTTCGGCCAGCCATCGGTGAAGGGCAGCCGCAGGATCTTCACCGGATCATTGCCGGCGATGCAGGCCGCGGCGGCCAGCGTCAATGCGGCTGCGCTGCCGCACGTCACCATTCCCCATTCCGCCCCGGTCAGCTCCGCAAGCCGCCGGCTCGCCGCTTCCATCAACTCGTCCATGCTGACGAAATGCCGCGAAGCCTGGTCGATCGCCGCGCGCACCTCGGGCAGCATCAGGCTGCCGCTCAACGCTGTCCGCACCGAGCCGCAGTTGATGAACGGCCGCACGCCGAGCGCAAGATATGGGTTCGCGTTCCGCCGCAGCGGCGATGTGTCATTCATGCCGGCTCCTCCGTCGCGCGAACCCTGGAACGCCCGCGGAACGCCGTCAACACGCAGATCGCGGTAGCGGAGCATCAAGTCCCCCTCGTCATGGCCGGGCTTGACCCGGCCATCTCCCACAAGGGAACAACGTCGGTCTCAGCCTGGCTCACGGCCCGTCGTCGCTCGAGCCGTCAAGCAGCGGGTCACACGCTGGTGCCCCACCCCGCTCGGGGGTAGTTGTTGCGGCCAGATCAGCATTGCAAACGGGAGGCCGGAAACATGCCCTCCTATCCCCGCGACATGACCGGGTATGGACGCCACACGCCGGACCCCGCGTGGCCTGGCGGAGCAAAAATCTGCGTTCAGTTCGTCCTCAACTATGAGGAGGGCGGCGAAAGCAACATTCTCCACGGTGATCCGCACTCCGAGGCGTTTCTTTCGGAAATTGTCGGCGCGGCGCACTGGCCGGGCCAGCGCCACTGGAACATGGAGTTCGATCTACGAGTACGGCGCCCGCGTGGGTTTCTGGCGCCTCTGGCGGCTGTTCACCGAGCGCTCCATTCCGATAACGGTCTTCGGGGTCGCCACCGCGTTGATGCGGGGGCCTGAGCAAGTCGCGGCGATGAAGGAGGCGGGATGGGAAATCGCCTCGCACGGGCTGAAATGGATCGACTACAAAGATTTCTCCCGCGAGGCCGAGCAGGAGCATCTGAGTCGGGCAGTCGCGCTACATAAGGAAGCGACAGGCGCCGAGCCGCCAGGCTTCTATCTGGGCCGCTGCTCGATGAACACGCTTGATCTGGTCATGCAGCATGGCGGCTTCCTTTATTCCTCGGACAGCTATGCCGACGACCTGCCATATTGGGTGCAGGGACCAGATCGGCCCCAGTTGATGATCCCATACACGCTGGATACCAACGATATGCGCTTTGCCACCGCGCAAGGCTTCAATTCCGGCGAGCAGTTCTTTACGTACCTCAAAGATTCCTTCGACGTGCTGCGACGCGAGGGGGAAGCGGGCCAGCCCAAGATGCTGAGCATTGGGTTGCACTGTCGCTTGGCCGGCCGTCCGGGGCGAGCACAGGCTGTCGCGCGCTTTGCTGATTACCTGCTCGCGCAACAAGCTGTCTGGATCGCCCGCCGCATCGATATCGCCCGGCACTGGCAGGAGAAACACCCGCCAGGGGAGCAAGGCAGTCGCGTTGCCGACGGCTGAGGCTGTTTCTGAATGGCCACGGGGTAGCCGCTCCCGACCCGAAGCCGACATTCGCGTTCAAGCTTCCGGTTGGTTAGCCCCCTCTCCGTGCTCGACGCTATCTCGCCGGTCGGCTCGCCCAATGGGGGTGAGGGTTCCGCCGTGGCCGTGCATCGAGTGGTATCCCGCATGTTCAACCGAAGGCGGGGAACCGCTTTCCCCACGCACCCCGCCACTCTAAGTAACCCCCCATGTCCGGTCCCATGTCTGGTCCCATGTCTAATCCCGTGTCTGATCCCCTGTCTGGTCCCGCCCAACCCCTGCTCCCCAAGGCGTGGCCCTTCGAGGAGGCGGCCAAGCTCGCAGTGCGCCTCGCCAAAACCCCCAAACAGACCGCGGTGCTTGAAACCGGCTACGGCCCCTCCGGCCTGCCCCATATCGGCACCTTCGGCGAGGTCGCCCGCACCTCCTGGGTCCGCCACGCCTTTACCGAACTCACCGGCCGCCCCTCCCGGCTGATCGCCTTCAGCGACGACATGGACGGGCTGCGCAAGGTGCCGGACAACGTCCCCAACCGGGATTTGCTGGCCCGGCATCTCGGCAAGCCGCTGACCCGCATCCCCGATCCGTTCGGCAGCCACGAAAGTTTCGGTGCCCACAACAACGCCCGCCTTCGTGCCTTCCTCGATTCCTTCGGCTTCGACTACGAATTCGCCTCCTCGACGGACTATTACGCATCCGGCCGGTTCGACGCCGCCCTGATCCGCGTCCTTGAACGCTACGACGAGATCATACAGACGATCCTCCCCACCCTCGGCCCTGAACGCCGCGCCACCTACGCCCCTATCCTGCCGATCCATCCGCACACCGGCCGCGTCATGCAGGTGCCCCTGGAATCCCGCGACCCCGCCGCCGCAACCGTCACCTGGCAGGACCCCGAAACTGGCGAGCGCTTCGAAACCCACATCACCGGCGGTGCGGCCAAGCTGCAATGGAAGGCCGACTGGGCCATGCGCTGGTTCGCGCTTGGCGTCGATTACGAGATGTCCGGCAAGGACTTGATCGATTCCGTCCGCCTCTCCGGCCGCATCTGTCGCATCCTCGGCGCCCCGCCGCCCGAAGGGTTCACCTACGAGCTGTTCCTGGACGATCAGGGGCAAAAAATCAGCAAATCCAAGGGCAACGGCCTGTCGGTGGAAGAATGGCTGCGCTATGCTCCGCCGGAATCGCTCGGCCAGTTCATGTATGGCCAGCCCCAGCGGGCAAAGCGGCTGTATTTCGACGTGATCCCGCGTGCCACCGACGAATATCTCGCCAATGCGGCGAAGCTGGCCGCCCAGCCCGAAGCCGACCAGCGCACCAACCCCGCCTGGCACATCCGCGCCGGCCGTCTGCCCAATCACGGCGGCAGCCCGGTCTCCTTCACCATGCTGCTCAACCTGGCCAGCGTGGTGAACGCCGAGACGTCGGAGATCTTGTGGGGCTTCATCCGTCGCTACGCGCCGGACGCCACGCCGGAGAGCCGGCCGTTCCTGGACGGTCTCGTCCACCACGCGATCGCCTATTATCGCGACTTCGTCCGGCCGGCGAAGCGATACCGCCAGCCGACCCAAATGGAACGGGAGGCGCTGGCCGACCTCGCCGAAACCCTGCGCGGCATGGAACTGGGTGCCGACGCGGAGATCATCCAGAATGCGGTTTACGAGGTGGGCAAACGCCACAGCTTTCCGGAGCTGCGCGCCTGGTTCGGCTGCCTCTATCAGGTTCTGCTCGGCCAACAGGAGGGGCCGCGTTTCGGCGGCTTCGTGGCCCTCTACGGCATGGCGGAAACGATCGCGCTGATCGAGGCGGCCCTGGCGCGTCAAGCGGGTCAGGCCGCCGACGCGGCCTGAGCCATGCGTCCGGGCACCTCGCCCGCCTCGCTTCCGCGGGCAGTCTGGCATCTGCCGGCGCTTCTCGGCGTCGCTTTGCTGTTCGGTGCGATCTATGCCGTGCAGCGCGAGTTCCGGCAGCTGCGGCTGGAGGACATCGAAAACGCATTGCGCGCCATAACCCCGCGCGCGCTGGGCTTGGCGTTCCTCGTGACGGTCCTGTCGTACGGCGTGCTGACCTTGTACGACCGGCTGGGCACGATCTATGCCGGCCATCGGGTCACCTACCGGAAGGTCGCGTTTGCGTCCTTTTGCGCCTACGCCCTGGCGCATAATCTGGGAGTTTCGGCACTGTCCGGCGGCGCGGTGCGCTACCGGCTGTACTCGCATTGGGGGCTCACGCCGGTCCAGATCGCGAAAGTGGTGGCGTTCTGCAGCCTGAGTTTCGGGTTGGGCGCCATGATGCTGGCAAGCACCGTGCTGTTCGCCCAGTCACAGGCGGTACCGTATTTCGGAGAGCATCTGCCGCGCGGCGTCCTGTATGGTCTCGGCGGTATTTTGCTGAGCCTGGTGCTTGCCTATCTGGGCGCCGCAGCCCTGCTTCGCCGCGTGTTCCTGTTTGGCCAGCCGATCGAGCTTCCCGGCTGGCGAATGGCCATCGGCCAGGTCACGGTGGCCACGGCGGATGTCTCTCTGGCGGCGACAATCTTCTGGGTTCTGCTGCCGCACGCCGAGGGACTGACCTGGCTGTTGTTCCTGGGCATCTATGTCGGGTCGTTCACTGCGGGGCTGCTGACCAACGTGCCGGGCGGGCTTGGGGTGTTTGATAGCGCGATGCTGTTCGGCCTCGAACCGTTTCTTCCGGCAGACAAAGTGATCGCGGCCATTCTGGTGTTCCGGCTGTTTTATTACGTCATTCCGCTGTTTCTGGCGGGCATTCTGTTCGGGACGAACGAGGCGCTGCTGCACGGACCCGATGTCCTGTCGCGGATGGCGCAGCGCGCCGGGTTCGATGCGATCGGCCGCTGGAGCGAGCCCGATCTCGCCGTCGGCGCGGCGACCGGATCGGTGGCTCTCTCTGGCCTGCTCCTGCTCGGCGTGGGGGTGTTGTCGCGAAGGACGCCGGATCTGTCTTGGGCGGACCCGGATCTGGCCGGAGTCGCAGTTCATGCAGGACAGTTCGTGCCCTCGCTGATCGGGGCGGGCTTGCTGGTTCTGGGCATCGGACTGGCGCAGCGCGTCAGGCTGGCTTGGTGGACCACCGTCGTGCTGCTGATCGTTGGCGCGGCCTATATCGCAGGTGAGGGTGAGCGCGCCTGGATCGCGGCCGTTCTGGTCCTGTCCGCGGCACTCATCGCCCCCTTCAGATCGTTCTTTTACCGGCGCGCGCGGCTGTTTCGGGGTCCGGTGGAGCCCGGCACGGCGGCCTCGCTGCTCGCGTTGGCGGTATGCGTGCTGGCGCTGGCCGGGTTTCGCCGCCGCCTGCATGGCGTCCCTAATAACGCATGGTGGGAGATCATCCTCTCAGGTCATATGCCATGGAGCCTGCGCGCCAGCGTGGCTGTGACGATGGCCGTGGCAGTGATTGCACTCTGGTCGCTCGTGCGGCCCTGCCGGGTCCGATGGCGGCCTTGGGATGCGGAGACGGCGCGGCGGCTTCGAACGCTGGGGGCGTTGCCGCACGAGGCGGACGGCGTCGTTTGGGGCGAAGGCGGATTGGCCGCGATGCCGTTCCGGCGCCTGGAGCGGGTTTTGCTGGCGCTGGGTGATCCCGTAGGGGTCGACAATGACCGTGTCTCCGCGATCTGGCAGTTTCGCGATCTGGCGCGGCAGGAGGGCCGCCATCCGGCGGTGTGGCAAGCCGGGCCGGAACTGCTGAAGATTTATGGCGGCGTTGGTCTGGCTCCCTATCCGCTTGGCCCCGATGGAATGCCGCTTCCCGAGGGTGGGGAGGAAACCCCGCGCTCACGGCGCTATCTGCTGTGTACAACCGACGGCGATCTGAACCGGCTTTTGCCACAACTGCCGGGGTCGTGCGACCGTACCGGCCGCGCCGCGCGATGAAAGCAGCGGCGCGAAGTCATTCTCCACCCGCAGGCTCAGCGCTTCTGTTTATGGGGCGCTTGCATCCCGCTCCGCCCCGGTCCATGTCTTGGCACGAATGGCCGCAATCGGACTCGCGGCCGAAGTTTGGAGGAACCATGGGTAGCTTCAGCATCTGGCACTGGATGGTCGTGCTGCTGGTCGTGCTGCTGCTGTTCGGCGGCGGAAAGGTCAGCGGACTGATGGGCGATTTCGCCAAGGGCATCAAGGCGTTCAAGAAGAACATGACCGAGGACGACGACATCTCCATGGCCGCCAACGTCGAAAAACCGGCCGGCACGATCTCCGGTCCGGGTGCCACCGCCACCAAGGCTCAGGCCCAGCGCGACACGGTCGCATCGGAAAGCTGAGCGGCTCTGCCGCGCCGTTCCCCCGCCCCTTCGTCATGGCCGGGGTTGACCCGGCCAACTCGCTGGGCGTCCACCCGTTGCCGGCGGACTGAAATCGTCCACATCCGATACGGATCAGGCGGCGATTAATCCAACGTAAGCCCTGGCCGTATGCCTGAAATATCGGTTGCGGCCTTTATTTCACCTGCCCACCTCACCGCTCAGGAGGGTCAGGTTATGGGTGAATTTAGCATTTGGCATTGGCTCATAGTTCTCGCCGTTGTTCTTCTGCTGTTCGGCGGCGGAAAGGTCAGCGGCTTGATGGGCGACTTGGCCAAGGGCATCAAAGCCTTCAAGAAGAACATGGCCGATGACACAGAAGCGCCGCGGTCAACTCGTCTGGAAGCCCCACAGGCAGACGCGACGTCACTCGGCGTCGTACGTTCACTTCAGAAGGAGGAAGTCCCCGGCTGAGCCGCACAACGAAGATTGCCTCCGCCGGCTGGCGGGAGAAAGCCCACCCTGCTAGTCACCCGGGCTCGGTGCCAATCGGCGCCGGGTGAGGGCCCCGGACCGCTCAGACGGCTTCCACGCTGACGATCCGGAACACCAGTTCCTCACCGTTCGGGCGCCGCAACATGATGTACTCGCCTGGCCGGAACACCTGGCCCACCAGTTCGCGCAGCGGCTCGTCGGGGTTCCTCGCCGCCTGCATTCCCCATCGTCCGTCATCAATCCGCTGGAGCGTCCCCAGCCAGTCGGGGCGATCCCGCCAGAAGCGCCGCACCCGTCCCGGCTGCGCGCCCGGATAAAGATAGCCCGGCGGCGTCAGGCAAACTTCAAGCTCGATGCCGCAGCGCGTGTCCCCATTCGGCTCGTCCGGCCCTCTGGCCAGCAGCGCGGTTACCCGTGAAAGCTTCGGTTCGTCCATCGCTCACACCGCAACCCGTACCCCGAGTTCAACCACCCGGTCCGATGGAATGCGGAAGAACTCCGTTGCCGGAACAGCGTTGCGTGCCATCAGCAGGAACAGCCAGCGTCGCCACAGCGGCAGTTTGGGCGCCATGGACGGCACCATGACGTCCCGCCCGAGGAAGTAGCTCGCCTGCATTGGATCGAATGCCACACCGTGGTCGCGAAGCCGTTCCAGATCACGTGGAATATCGGGACTCTCCATGAACCCATAACGCAAAATCACACGCTGGATTCCCGGCGCAAGCTCCGCCGTCTCAAGTTGCTGATCGGGCCCCGCCTCCGGAACATCCAGGTTCTGCACCGTCACGAAGAACACTCTCTCGTGCAGCACCTTGTTGTGCTTCAGATTGTGCAGCAGCGCCGCCGGCACATAGTCGGGGTTGCCGGTCAGGAAGATCGCCAGCCCAGGCACGCGTATTATCGTGCGGGACTGCGGCAGCCGCGCCAGGAACGAGGCCAGCGGCAGACTGTCCTGCCGCCACCGCGCCAGCAGCAGATCGCGGCCTTCCTTCCAGGACGTCATCAGCGCCATCATCGAAAGCCCGAAAACCAGTGGGACCCAGCCGCCTTCAACCAGCTTCATCGTGTTGGCGGAGAAGAAAATGAAATCAATGGTGAACAGAAACCCGAACACCACGATGGCCAGTAAGCGGGGCCACTTAAACTGCCGCCGGAATACCACCGCCGCAAGCAGCGCCGTGCACAGGAACGTGCCGGTCACCGCGATCCCGTAAGCCGAGGCAAGGCTGTCGCTGCTGCGAAATCCGAACACCAGCACCAGCACGCCGATCGCCAACGCCAAATTCACCTGAGGAACGTAAATCTGTCCCTCGGTATGCGAGCTCGTATGCCGCACGGTCATTCGCGGCAGGAAACCAAGCTGCATGCTTTGCCGTGTCATCGAATAGGCGCCTGAAATAACCGATTGGCTGGCAATGATCGTCGCAAATGTGGCGAGTACGACAAGAGGAATCGTGATCCAGTGCGGACCCAACAGAAAAAACGGATTGTCCGCGGCCTTCGGATCCGTCACCACCAGTGCGCCCTGCCCGAAATAGTTCAGCACCAGCGATGGCAGTACGAAGAATGTCCAACTTTTGCGGATCGGACCGGCGCCGAAATGGCCCATATCGGCATACAGCGCCTCGGCGCCCGTCACCGCCAGTACCACGGAGCCCAGCACGATGAACGCCATCGCCTTGTATTGCATGCCCAGCGCCACGGCATAGGACGGCGACAACGCCAGCATGACGAACGGATGTTGCGCGATATTGCTCGCCCCAAGCAAGGCGATCGACACGAACCACAACACCATCACCGGACCGAACAGCCGGCCGACGCTGCCCGTCCCGCGGTACTGCACAGCGAACAGCGCAATGATCACCACCGCGCTGATGGGCAGCACATACGGGGCGAAATCCGGCGAGGCGACCTCCAGCCCCTCGATCGCCGACAGAACCGAAATGGCCGGCGTGATGACGCCGTCGCCGAAAAACAGTGATGCACCGGCAATCCCGATCAACACCACCGCCGCACGTGTCCAGGTTCGCGAGCAGACCCGCAGCGCCAGCGCCATCAGCGCGAGTATCCCGCCTTCTCCATTGTTGTCCGCCCGCATCACCAAGGTCACGTATTTAACGGTAACGATCAGGATCAGCGACCAGAACACCAGTGAAAGAACTCCGAGTATCTCGGTCTGGCTGATGGCAAACTGCTTGAACAGTACCAGGCTGGCCTTGAACGCATAAAGCGGGCTGGTCCCGATGTCGCCGTACACGACCCCAAGCACCGCGACCAGGACGGAAAAGTCCGGTGATCGCGGGCGCCTCCCAGCCGAGGCTGCGGCAACCGTCAAAACCACTTCCCTTCCAAAAAAGACGGACGCTTAAGTTCGCCCCTGCGATTCAGTCCTTGATCCCGGTGATCGAGGCCGAGATCGCGCGCGGGTCGCGCGCCGGCCAGCGTCCCGCATCCACCCGGGCCACGAACGCACCCACGATCCGATTGAACTCGTCGGGATCTTCAATATTGATCGCGTGGCCGCAATTCGGCATCACGGCCAGCGCGGCCGACGGAATCGTCTGCTTCATCAGCAGTCCAGGCCGCAGGCACGGCCAATCCTCGTCGCCGGTCAGCACCAGCGTCGGCACGCGCAGGGACTTCATCTGATCGATCAGGTCGTAGAGCGAAGGTCGCTCGCGCTGCACGCCGAGTTGCGTGTACCGGGCGCCAACCGGATCATGCTCAGCTAGCATCCGCCTGAATTCGGCGAATCCCCTCGGATCCTTGTTTTCGAACTGCACACGCGTCGGCCCATAGGCGTATTTCTCCGCAAACGCATGCATGCCGTTCTGCTCGATGAACGCCGCGACCGCCTCGGCTTCCGCCCGGAACTTCTCGCGCGTGTCTTTCTCAGCCCCGTAGCCGCATCCCGCCACCACCAGCGATCGCGCCCGCGCCGGATGCCGGAACCCGAAATGCAGCGTGGCGAACCCGCCCATCGACAGGCCCACAACATGCGCCCGGTCGATCCCCAGATGCGACAGAACAGCCGCGATATCATCCGCCGCGTGTCGCTGCGAGTATGCCGTCGGGTCGCCTGGCACGTCGGACGGAGGATACCCACGCGCGTTGTAAGCAATCGCCCGGTATTGCTGGCCGAAATGCCGCAGCTGCGCCTCCCAGCTACGGAAATCGCCGGCATACTCATGCACAAAAATCACCGGGACCCCGGAACCGGTTTCCTCATAGTAGAGGCGTACGCCGTCCTCGGCTTTGGCGTGCGGCATGACGATCTCCTCAGTCCTGCGTGAAAACCTGGTCCGGAATATCCGTCAACGGAGCCTCCCCCGAAAGCGCCTGCGGCACCGTCAACAAGCCCCCCTGCTCGATAACCCCCGGCATCCGTTGCGCTCGCATGCCTGCGGCGAAGATCCGGCATGCCCGGCTCCACATCTCGCCCGTCGCGAAATCCACATGCCATGGACCGCTGGGGATGTTCACGACCGTCGCCGTCACGCCAGGCGAGACGTAGATCGCCGCCTCGGTTCGCTCGCTCATGTCGCGCAGCTTCACCACGGCCGGCTCCTCGCCCCGATTCTGTATCACCAGCTTCGCCGTGCCCGCACCGCGCTGACCCAGGATCTCCGCCTGACCCGGCGGCGCGCCGGCCTGATCGGTGCAGAACGCGCGCCTTGCCTCGGCCGCTCCGCCGGGAACAAGCCGGACACCATCGACAAACCCGTGTCCGCCGCCGCCCAGCGCGATCATGATCAGCCCATGTTCCGGCAGTGCCCCGATCGCGCGTACCGGCGTGAATGGCGGCAGCTTGCCCGTCGGCAGCAGCCGGCGTCCTGATGCGTCCGGCTGCCAGAGAATCGCCGGGCCATCTCCCGGCGTAACGTAATGCGTCCATGGACCGATCAGCCGGATGATCCGCGGCGAGGATTCTGGCGCCGCTGCCGAACGCACCGCCGCGGTCTGCTGCGGCGGGACAGGCGTATCCCTCCCGCCAGTTAGGCCGGTCACCGCGCTGATCACCGCAACCACCGCGACCCCGATAAGGCTGACCCAGACCATCCAGGGCACGTCGCCGAAATTCGGGTACGGCGCCGCCGGAGCAAAGGAAGCGGCCGGCGCCCGGGGCAAGGACGATCGCGCGGCACGGTCGTAAGCCGCGCGACGGCCGGGGTCGCCCAGCACGTCATACGCCGCCTTCAGCGCGACAAAGGCTCCGGCATCGCCGGTACCGGGCACATCCGGATGCAGCCGCCTCGCTTCACGCCGGAAAGCCGCGACAATAGCCGCCTGCTCCACATTGGGCGAGACGCCAAGCCGCGCGTAGTAGCCTTGAGGGTCGGGCGTCATCACCGCGCATTATACGACCCTGCCAGTGCTTCGCGTCATATCCGCTTTCCTCGCCCCGGGATCGGTCGCACCAATCCGCGTCATGGCCGGGCTTGACCCGGCCATCTGGCACTCCCCTTTGGGGGCCGCCGGCAACACCGTGAGCGCGGCGTAACGGGGTCCGGTATTCCCCGGTATCCGAAGAGTTCGGGTATACCCGCGCGCGGAGACGTTCTTCGGCGGCCCTGGCGCCGGGCATCGCGGAGATGGTCCCCTCCATGTTCTCTCGGTTGCCGATGTAACCGACCGCACTCCTGTTGCATCGGCACGGCAAGCCAGTCGCGTTCTACAGCGACAAACACGTGAGCCGATCAGAGGCTCTGTGTCAAGGTTCAATTACGCCCTTAGTTGGCCGTGAACCGGAACTGGAACCTTTGTTACACGCCTGGCGGCAAGCGGAGGCTGGCGAGGGTCGGGCAGTGCTGCTGTCGGGTGACCCGGGCATCGGGAAATCCCGCCTGCTTGTGGAACTCGAGAACCGGCTGGCGGGACAGACGTACACGAGCCTGCGCTATTTCTGTTCACCTCTGCATGAAGGCAGCGCGCTGCATCCGATCATAGCCCGCTGGAAGCAGGAAACGGGCTTCAGGAGTGGCGACACCGTAGAGCAACGCTGGCGCAAACTTGAGGCTGCCGTTGCTGGGCAGGAACTCTCTCCCACGGAGATCGCCTTGATTGCCGACATGATCGGGATACCAACCGCCGAGGACCACCAGCGGCCTGACCTCAGCCCCAGGCAACGTAAAGAACAAACCTTCACCGTTCTGCAGAACAGACTCGTGCGCCTTGCACAAAGGCAGCCTGTACTGATGCAGCTCGAAGACGCGCAATGGATCGATTCCAGTTCTCGCGAGTTGCTCGATACATTGATAAGGCAGATAACCGAACATCGGATTCTGCTTGTCGTATCGTTCCGACCAGCATTCAACCCTCCGTGGATTGGCCATGCTGGCGTGAGTGTCGTGACGCTTACCCGGCTAGATGGGCGGCAATCCATCTCGCTCGCCGAGCGTGTGGCTGCGGCGCAAGTGTTGATTCGGCCACTCCTGGAACACATCGCCTATAAAGCTGACGGCGTCCCGCTATTTATCGAGGAACTGACCAAAGCAGTCCTGGCGATTGCACCCGGTTCGCAACTGGTATCGGCTGTTCCAGCCAGTTTGCAAGCTTCTTTACTGGCGCGCTTCGACCAGCTGGCGGCGGCCAGGCAAGTTGCACAGATCGCGGCAGTGATAGGGCGAGAATTTCCTCAGAGCCTCCTTATCGAGGCTGCTGGCTTGCCGGAGTCCCAGCTCACACAAGGGTACAGACGAACTCATAGCCGCAGGATTATTGTTCTATCGAGGAGCCCCGCCGGATGTAATCTACACGTTCAAGCACGCTTTACTGCAAGAGACTGCCTACGAAAGCCTCCTCATCGCACGGCGCGAACACTTTCATGAGCGGATCGCGCAGACCATTCTGGATAAATTCCCCGAATGGGCGGACGAACAGCCGGAGATCGTGGCACATCATTTCACGAAAGCGAATCTTCCCGCACCGGCTCTGGAGTGGTGGACCAAGGCTGGCGATCTGGCCCTGCGGCGCTCCGCCTATGCCGACGCTACGGCGCATCTCGAAACTGCGCTTCGGCTTGCCGATGGATTGGAGGAAACTCCTCGCAATCGATCTCTGCGCTTGCGACTGCAAACCGCCTACGCCAACGCTCTGCGGATTGCGTGAGGATTTGGCATGCCGGAAACGCAGGCAGCGTTCGCAGCCGCCCGAAACATTGCCGCCTCCATCGAGGACGTTCCCGAGCGTTCCCCAGCCTACTACGGTCTGTGGAGCGCAAGTTTCCTGCGCGGGGATCTGGTGTCGATGCAGGAAATGGTGGCGACCTTCCTGCGTGACGTGAAGACTTTCCAAAATCGCCGGAGTTAGCGATCGCTTATCGGATCTGCGGAATGACCCATTGGTTTGAGGGCAACTTCCGTGAAGCCCGGCGATATCTCGGGCAGGCATTGGCCAATGGCGACGGAGGCAGGGATCGGGAGATCCTTTACCGTTTCGGTCAGGACGTGGCGTCCCCCGCGATGACCTATCAGTCGATCGTGCTCTGGTGTCTCGGATATTTCGATCACGCCTGCTCGCTTGCCGACGAGGCGATCAGCTGCGCTCTCGCGACGCAGCATGTGCCGACGATCGCCTATGCTCATGCCCATGCCGCAATCTTCGCGATTATCCAGCGAGACGGCCGGCGCCGCACGCGCAAGCACTCCGCGCCCTCGCTCAGAAGCACGGAATGCCGCTTTGGCTTGCGTTCAGCACCTACCTTGAAGGCTGGGTGCGGTGCTGTCCCGTAGCCGTGGCAGCCGGCACGGCGAAGATGCGCGAAGGTCTGAAACTCATGCGTTCGCAGCATCAGAAGCTTTTTATACCCTTGCTTGCAACGCTGTTGGCAGAGATGGAGGCGGAAGCGCAGCCAGGCAGCAAGATTATTCGAAATGCAAGCCACGGTTGAGTTTGCGGGTCTGTGGGTGCGGGAGGGCAAGCGAGCTCAAGCTCATCGACTTATTCTGCCGATTTGTGCGTGGTTCGATGCGCATTCTGTACGCGAGGCTCCAGGCGCTATCCGGAAAGCGAGAACGATGCTGAGGAACCTGATCGATGGCGGTTCCATGGCTTGATGGCCCCTCCAGACCTATCGATATCCATGTGGGTGCCCGGATATGGTTAGTAGGGCCCCGACGCGAGCCAGGTGCTGGCGTAGCCGTCACCCTTCGCACGATATACCTCTACTACCGCCAAGGAGGCCCCGCTTGCCCGCCCGGACCACGCTAAGCCGCGAAGAGTACCCGCTCGCTTGCCGAGTTCCGCTACATCGTCCGGCGCTTCCTCGATTTCAGCCACGCCGCGGCGCGCAATAGCGGGCTGACGGCGCGCCAGCACCAGGCGCTGCTGGCAATCAAGGGTTTCCCCGGCGAGGAAGACCCGACCGTCGGTGCGTTGGCAGACCGCCTCCTGATCCAGCACCACAGCGCGGTCGAACTGGTCGACCGCCTCGTCGAAGCCGGCTTGATCGTCCGCCGGCAGGCCAAAGCCGACCGCCGACGCGTCCATCTCCGGCTCACCGCCGCGGCCGAAAATCGTCTGGCAGAGCTCTCAGCCATCCACTTCGAGGAACTGCACCGGATGCGCCCCACTCTGCTGAAAGTGCTCGATCGGCTCGGCCCTGGATCTCCCGCCGCCGCAGCGAGCGGCTGACCAGTCCTTGCAGAGCATCCCCCTCGCGCGTATGAGGAGCCGCCAGGCTTCGGAAAGGCTCACCGGGCATGGCGTTCGATCATCCCATCATTGACGCGCAGCGAATTGCCGAGGCTCTGGCCTTCGACGACGTGCTGCTTGTGCCGTCCTATTCCCAGGTTCTGCCCACCGAAACCGATACCCGGGCGCGCCTGACCCGCGACATCCGGCTGAATATTCCCCTGATCTCCGCCGCCATGGACACCGTGACCGAAAGCGAGATGGCGATCGCCATGGCCCAGCTCGGCGGCATCGGCGTCATCCACAAGAACCTCACGCCCGAGGAACAGGCCGCGGCGGTCCGCCAGGTGAAGAAGTTCGAGTTGGGGATGGTGATCAATCCCCTGACGATCCATCCCGATCAGACCCTGGCCGACGCCCGCGCGCTCATGGCCGCCCACAGAATCAGCGGCATCCCCGTCGTGGAGCGCCAGACCGGCCGCCTGGTCGGCATACTCACCCATCGCGATGTCCGCTTCGCAACCGACCCTGGCCTGCGCGTCTACGAGCTGATGACGCGGGAGAACCTCGTCACCGTGCACGGCGACGTGGACCCCGAAGAAGCCCGCCGCCTGCTCCATCGCCATCGCATCGAAAAACTGCTGGTCGTGGACGACGCCTATCGCTGCGTCGGGCTGATCACCGTCAAGGACATGGATAAGGCCCAGGCCCACCCGCTCGCCAACAAGGACGAGCTCGGCCGGCTACGGGTCGCCGCCGCCACGGGGGTCGGTGCCGCCGGCGCGCAGCGCGCCCGCGCCTTGATCGACGCCGAGGCGGATGTGGTCGTGGTGGACACCGCGCATGGCCACTCACAGGGCGTGCTCCAGGCGGTGGAGGCAATCAAGTCGATCTCGAACTCGGTGCAGGTCATAGCGGGCAATATCGCGACGCCGGGAGGCGCCCTGGCGCTCATCGAGGCCGGCGCGGATGCCGTGAAGATCGGCATCGGTCCAGGCAGCATCTGCACCACCCGCGTCGTGGCCGGCGTCGGCCTGCCGCAATTCACCGCGGTCCTCGAAGCCGCGGCAGCCTGCCGCGAGCGCGGCGTGCCCGCCATCGCCGATGGCGGCATGCGCAATTCCGGCGATATCGCCAAGGCAATCGCCGCCGGCGCCGACGCCGTCATGGTCGGCTCCCTGCTCGCCGGCACCGATGAAGCCCCCGGCGAGGTCTTCCTCTACCAGGGCCGCTCATACAAATCCTATCGCGGCATGGGCAGCATCGGCGCCATGGCGCGCGGCTCCGCCGACCGCTACTTCCAGCAGGATATCAAGGATCAATTGAAACTTGTCCCCGAAGGCGTGGAGGGCCGCGTCGGCTACAAGGGACCCGTGGCCGCCGTGGTGCACCAGTTGGTCGGCGGACTTCGCGCAGGCATGGGATACACCGGCAGTGCCTCCATCGCCGAACTCCAGCGCAACGGGCGCTTCCGCCGTGTCACCGGCGCCGGCCTGCGCGAAAGCCATGTGCACGATGTCGCCATCACGCGGGAGGCGCCGAACTATCGTCAGGAGTAACCGTGATGATCCAGCTCGCGGTATTCGATGCTTATGGAACCTTGCTGGACGTGAACGCGGCGATGCGGGCGCATGCCGGGCGGCTCGGGCCGGACTGGCAGCGCATCAGCCTCGATTGGCGAACCAAGCATATCGAATACACCTGGGTGCGCAGCCTCGCGCAGCGCTATCGCGGCTTCTGGGCGCTGGCGCAGGAATCGCTTGCAGTCACCGCCGAGCGTCACGGCATCACGGACCGCGCGCTGCTTGATGATATATTGCGCGCGTACCGCAGGCTCGATGCCTATCCCGAAGTGCCGGAGATGTTGCGCCGGCTCAAGGCCCAGGGCATCGCGCGCGCGATCCTGTCCAACGGCGAGCCGGACATGCTCGCCGAGGCGGCCGAGGCCGCCGGCGTTTCCGCTCTGCTCGATGCAGTGCTGAGCGTCGATGCGCTGCAGGTCTACAAGCCGGACCCGCGCGCCTATTGGCTGGTGACGGAGAAGTTCGACGTCTCGGCCGCCGATGTCGCGTTCTTCTCCTCCAATCCGTGGGATGCGTTCGGTGCACGCGAGTTCGGCTTCACTGTGTTCTGGGTAAATCGGAACCGCGCGCCTGACGAGTACGGATTGCGCGGCAGTATGACGGAGCTGACCGATCTCTCCGCGATTGAATTGCGATAATTCCTGAGCGCGTTGGCGGCTGCACTTCCGTCAATTTGCCGTTATGAACTCGTGAAGCCGCGGTTGTTCAACGCTGCTTTTTGCGCATCACGATCGCTCGATCACGTAGTAAGTAGTGTCCCATCGGGTTGGCACCACGGCAGGCAAAGCGCAAAATCAACCGCAAGCCTAAATCACCAGACAGCGCAACGGACACGCCGGGACGGAGGAATGGTCCAGCTATGGCCGCGAGCAATACGCTTCCCGAAACATGGAACCGGTTGCGCATTGCTGCACGCCACGATTTGCAGCCTCTTCGCAATCGTCGCCCTCCCGGCTGTGCTGGCCCCGGCTGCATTGGCTCAGGACAAGACGCAATCGGGCAATGGATACTATACTGACGCGCAGGCGCAGGCGGGCAAGCAAGTCTTCGACCAGGTCTGCGCGATCTGCCACGGCAAGAACCTGCAGGGGGGCGCGGGCCCCGCTTTGGCCGGTGAGCAGTTTCTTAGTGTATCCCAGTTCCAGCACATCTCCGCCGAATACTTCTATCACTTCATCTCAACGCACATGCCGCTGAACGCGCCGGGAAGTCTCACCAAAACCCAGTATCTCGATCTAATGGCCTATCTTCTGCAGGCGAATGGCTATCCCGCGGGCCCGCACGAAATGACCGCCAGCAACGACGAACTGAAAGGAATAAAGATCGAGCCTCAGCATTAGCGTGCGCCAACGCGAACTGGCGCTGCAGGAAAGTTCGATCCGCGCGCATGCCTGAACTATCGAAGAGTCCTGTCCCACCGGGACGGATTCCTGACCTTGTGACACAACGGAGGAGACAAAAATGAAATTTAGATCCAAAACCCTGGCAGGCACCAGCCTGTTGGCATGCACGCTCTGCCTCGGGGCCGCAATATCCCACGCACAACAGGCGCCGCGCACGCCCGCTGTTGCGCCTCCCCAGGGGCAGGCAAATACCCAGTCAACAGGCGTCGAGCGCGGAGTCTCCGCGCCGGTCCCGGTCAATGTGGACATCTCGTATCAGGACCTGCTCGGCGCAAACCAGAACCCTGGCAACTGGATGCTCTACGGTCGCACGTACGATAACCAGCGCTTCTCACCGCTCGAGCAGATCAACAGCAGCAATGTCGGCGCCCTCTCGCCAGTCGCCATCGTCCAGACCGGCGTCGCCGGCAGCTTCGAGGTGAGCCCGATCATCGACAACGGCATCATGTTCATCTCGACGCCCTATGATCACGTCATGGCGTATGACGCGACCAACGGCAAGCAGCTCTGGTCGTACACCGCCGATCTCGGATACAATCAGCTCTGCTGCGGTCCTGAAAGCCGCGGCGTCGCGGTGGTGGATGGCAAGGTGTACCTCGCCACGCTCGATGCGCACCTCATCGCCCTGGACGCCTACACCGGAAAGGTCGTGTGGAAAAATCAGGTCGCCGATTCGCGTGAGGCTTTCTCTATCACCATGGCCCCACAGGTTTTCGACGGCAAGGTTATCATCGGAACATCCGGCGCTGAGTTCCCCACGCGGAACTTCGTCGCCGCTTATGACGCCAATTCCGGCAAGGAGGTCTGGCGCTTCTACACCACCGCCGCGCCCGGCCAGCCTGGTGGCGATACCTGGAGCGGCGATTCGTGGAAGACCGGTGGCGGCTCCATGTGGAACACGCCGGCAATCGATCCGGCCCGTGGGCTGGTAATCTTCGCCACCGGCAATCCCAATCCGGATAACGACGGCTCCAGCCGGCTCGGCGCCAACGCCTACACCGATTCGATCGTCGCTGTTGACATCAACACCGGCAAGCTCGCCTGGTGGCACCAGCAGGTTCCGCACGACGTCTGGGACTACGACGCCATGGCGCCCGTCGTTCTGCTCAACCTCCGCGACGAACAGGGCCACATCGTACCCGCCGCCGCCGAGGCCGGGAAGGAAGGACAGGTCTTCTTCGTCAACCGCGACAACGGCCAGCTTATCAGAAAATCCGAACCCTTCGTCGCGCAAAGCGCCAACATGTGGACGCCGCCACCGGATAATGGTTACGTCAACATCTATCCCGGAGCGCAAGGCGGCAACGAATGGTCGCCCGAGGCCTTCTCGCCCATAACCAACCTGTTCTACGTCCAGGGCACCAACGAATCCTGGGAATATACGGCGCATCCGGATGAAACAGTCACCGGCCACTTGCGGCTCGGCGGCGTGCTTCAGCCCATCACGCCGGAAGGCCCCATGGAACTCGGTGAACCTGATGCCGGCAACACCAAGGAGCATACGGACGGCGCCATCCCACCCTCAGGAACGCTGTCCGCCATCAACGTCAATAACGGCAAGATCGAATGGCAGTACCATTCGAACTACCCGATGCTCGGCGGCGTCACGGTCACCGCCGGCAATCTCATCTTCGCCGGAGAATTCGACGGCCAGTTCAACGCCTTCAATGCCAGAACCGGCGAAAAGCTCTGGCACTTCCCGCTTGGCGCCGGCGTTAACGCTTCCCCGGTCACCTACATGGTCAACGGCCGCCAGTATGTTGCGGTCGCCGCCGGCGGCAATGCTGCCAACGGAAACAACATCCTCATGAAGCAGCTTGGTCTCAACTACGGCGACTCGATCGCCATCTTCGCACTCGGCTCGGCCGCTCAGGCGACGAACTGAAGTAGGGTGCAGGCTGGGGGCGCGTGCGCCAACGCGCCCCCCTCGGCTGATGCGCGTCCTCGCGCAACTATGCCGCACCCCGCCCGTCATCCCTGCCCAAGCGCGGCTATTCTACTCCAGAGCCAGGCAGGCGGAAAAATCCGCCAACTGGTTCAGACGCTCTTCACGTGCCGCCCTGCGCGGTGACGGTTCAATACCGATGATTCGGAACATCTCGCTCCATCTGTGCATCCAGTCATGGCGCAGCCGCGCCTCATTCATGTTTCGTCGGCTAATAGCGGCTGTCCGCTCTGGGTTGGAATCGAGCTCTGCAATTATGGCCGTGGTATCGGATCCATCCGGCCGGAGCTGAAGAACAGCTTCCGGCCACCCGAATAACTCCCTGTACCCGTCACAATCTGGCGCTTCTCCAATCATGACTGCTCCTGCAGCCGCGCCCTCATAATAGCGGTAGCCGACTTCAACCTGACCCTGCCGGTACTCTGTTTGATCCATCTTTGCGGCAGCTGCCACAAAATACCTGCTGCGCTTGGCTATGTTCGCGAAGTGCCCACGATGCTGGCGGTAATCGCTAACCTCTAACATACCACCGCTCGAATGGGTGTCATGCAGATAAAATATATTCTTCTCGCTCTGCTGCCTTGAGCAGCTCCTGGTGGACGCCCTCGTATCTGCGCCCGATGCTGTAAACATCAACAACGCGGCGAGCCAAGCGGGAATACGGACGAAATCGAATTGCGTCCACGCTCCCTGGTAGCCAAAAGCATTTTCAATTCGTGGCGTGTGACAAAGCGGAGACCGTGCCCCTCAATCCCACGAATATGTAATCAAACTGTCTGAGAGCGGGGATCCAGTATTTGTAACTGGGTATATCAGACAGCCACAGCTCATCAACCCAGCACACGCCGATTTTGCAGTGGTCTCGCCACCGCTCAATAGCGTTGATGTAAGGAAGATCCCACAATGTGGCGCAGACGGCGATGAATACGTCATAGTCTTTACTGAGCCGTACCTTTCTCAGTCCAGGATTCGCGAATATCAATCTGCCGGACACATCATGATAGAGCGGGGTTCTCAGCCAGTATTCATCAAGCCACGCTCCCCAGGTCATCTCGATATGAACTAGGTCTACATAATCTGTCTCGACAAGAACATCTTGCGCCTCGTAAAGGCCGCATCGGTAGGCATTCTTCTTGAAGTCTCTCCAGGTCGGCATGCAAATTCGTGGTGACGGCGCCCGGGAAATGGTTGGGCTGCAATCGTTGTAAAAGGCATCCGTCGCGTACACACCGCCAGCCATTTTCTAGAACTTCTGCATGGGCCGTAAGGTGATATCGGTGACCTCGCTCGTTCGCGGCAGCTGCAGGAGCGACAGAATAAGCTCCGCGACGTCATCCGGCTGGATCAGACGCTCCGGCCGGTAAGGGCGCCCCTCCGCGGCAAAGACCGCACGCTGCATTTCGGTAGCGGTCCGTCCCAGGAAGATGGACATGACGCGGACGCCCGCCGGGTTCACCTCGTCACGCAGACTGTCGGCAACGGCCTTCAGCGCGTGCTTGGTCGCCGCATACTGGCCGACTTCCGCTGCCGCTCGCAGCCCCTGGGTCGAATTCATGAAGACGATCTGCCCCTGCGTCTTTACCAAGAGCGGCAGAAGACGCTGTATAAGCGCGTACGGGCCAAGAAGGTTCGCCGCGATCTGATCGGCGAAAATCTCGCTTTCGACCGAGCGAGCATAGATTCCGGAGCTGAGAATCAGCACATCGAGCCGTCCTCGTGGAACAATCTCCATCGCCACGCGATCGATGGCTTCGGGTGCACTCAGATCGGCGGCGACGCAATATGCCTTGTCCGCCGCTGCGGGCGGCACCGATTCCGCCAGCCGCGCGATGCTGCGTCCGAGCATAAAGACGTCTGCCCCGGTCTTGAGAAGTGCCTCGGAAACTGCGCGCCCGATGCCGCCGGACGCGCCGGCCACCAGCACGACTGCATCATTCAGGTTCATCGGAAACCGGATCGAGGAGATTAGCGTCGATGAGTGCGTTGGCAGCTTTGTGGACCGCTGCGAAACTCAGCCCCGAACGTTCCGCCATGTCGAGCAACGAATGAGTGCCGTCAGCCAGGTTCAGAACCCAGAGGATCGCCATCTGGTCAGCGGGCGTAACGCTTTGGCCGCCACGCTGCCATCCGTGGAGACCGTACATCGAAGGGTGCGCCCTGAGCTATGTGTCCCGGAAAGTCGCGGCTTGCTCCTCGTCATCGAGCGTGAGCTCAACCATGGCGCTGCAGCTGTTTACGAACATTCCGACTTCCACCTAGCCCCTGCCTCGCTTCCACTCGGCGCACCAGCTCTCGTCACAACCGCTCCGCCGCCTCCTCCCTGGCGTTCGGATCATAGCTGGGTACTGTACCCATAGACCGCCCCCCTTACGAGCGGTATCAACCCCACGGCGTCCCACTTTCCGCCCCTTTGTGGGGCGGCTTCTGCCCGGGCATTCGGGTCGTCTGATCGGTTTATCTCTTGGGCGGCGTGGACACGACATATTGACCCACCAGCCAAGGTGACAGCGCCCAGCAGCAATGTTATTGATTTCACTCGTAGCTGAGTTGGCGGCTTTTGGGGAGGTTTGCCGTGCTGAGATTACCGACAGTAACGGCGGCTTGCATATTAGCGATCCTGTTCACGTCCAGAGGATATGCTGGCGTGTTCTTTTCCGGGAACGATCATCCGGAGCCTGAAAAACCCTTGAAGGATATCACCGCTGTCCCGCTAGACACAGGCCTTCGCGTCTTCGGCACGACCGGCGTCGATTTCTCTAACCCCTCCACGCACAACGAGTCTTTGTCACTAGAGCTTGCTTGGACCCGGACATTTACGGTCGATACCGAGGAGGAGGACCGCACTCGCATTCACGGCCTATTGTATATATCGCTCGAAGAGGAACCCACTAACCCAGTTATTCTTAGCACTTTGAAGGAAATCACACGCCTTCGGCAGGAAGATGGAGAAATAATTCCGAACACCAATGCTACCTTCGATTACCTGATGCATCCACACCTCGGCGTCAGCCCACTGCAAGTCAGTGGAGGAGCTGATAGTGCACCATTCGATTTGGGCTTTGACTTTGGCCCGCGCGAAAAAATAGAGAATGATGATCTATTTACATTTACCATCGGCCCGAACACTACCGGGCATTTGATCATAAACATCCCGGAACAGAGTCTCGACAGTACAATCGGACCGCTGGGGGCCCCGATACCCGAGCCTCCGTCCAGCCTCTTGTTCGTGGCTGGGATTCTAGCTCTGTCCGGATTTGGTTTGTATTTTAAAAGGCGCGCTTCGTAACTGTCCGGCGAGCGCCGAGCCTGGCAATCACTTCGAATCCTTGCTGCGGGCGCGCGAGGCGTTTCGCGAGCAACTGGCCGCCATTGATCAGCGAGTTCGGGATGCGGCTCGTGATGCCATGAACCATCATGTCCATCGGACTCCGAAATTGGGGGCCCATGGGTCTGATCAGTGAGTTCTTGGTATAAGCTGGTGGTCGCGATCCAGGGCTGCATCTCCGCGCCGCTTATCCTATTAAAAGCCACCGGGAGCTAAGCCATCATTGAGTTCGGCTCAAGGTCAGGCAACATCCGGCTTCGCACGAGCGTGGCGCTGGTCTCGCAGACGGAACCAACAACATCTGTCTGGTGTGGCGGTGCCCGCAGATATTCTAAAGCAGTCTTTGCTGCCCCTTGGCACTCCCCTACGTCCTTTTGGCGGCTACCACGGCACAGCGAATCCCAGGCCATACTCAGCAAGCACAAAACCTTCCTTGGTGACATAAAGGACACGAGTGCTCTTCGGAGGCTCAAACAGACCGCGAAACGCGCCGATCTTGATTCGGACGCCAGATGGATCCGCGCGGATGGCATGCCAGACGCACAGACCGCAGGCGCGGTTGGACCACGATCCCGAACCGAAGCCGTAGCTACGCGCGCGAGATCGAGCCTGGCGTTCGGATCATAACACCATCGCCGGTTGCGTGGGTACAAGTACCTATAGACCCGCCAGCTCGGGGGCGATAATCGAGGGCGTCCCTACCGACTTTAGTCGACGCCCCACACGACACGGGCGGCCATTTTTTACGTGCCCACATCCGTTCGTAAACGCTCATCCTGGCGGCTCAGTCCTGTGAGCGCGTTGTGCGGCAGACCTGGGATCCGCGCCGAGGGCACGCCGGGTGCCGAAACCGACGGCGCTGCCGCGGTAACGCCGTTCGATGAGGTGTATCTCAAATCGTGCCGTAGAGGCCGCGTCGACCGAGCTGTGGCTCGCCCTTCGGATTACGGCTGCGAAAGAGGGTATCGCCCTCGATCACGTCCACGATCTGCTTCAACACGGAGAGCGAGTGCGCGAGACTTTCGGGTCGGACGAGCGACAGGTCATCGGCGGAGCTGTGGTATTCGGGATACTCGCCGTTCGGGGTCCGTGTCAGACGGCCAACCGGAAGGTTGAACCCAGGCGAGCAATACTGACGCTCGTCATAGCCATATGGTATGAACGGGCGGATCCGGGGAGGCGGCCCGTCGTGACCGAGCACGTGCGCGACGATCCGGTCGATCTCTGCGTCCCCTTGTCGACTCTGCTTGTAGGTAAGGACGCCGCGATCGCCGAGGCAGGAGAGGACAAGCCCATGGCTGATGCTTTGGACCGCGCTCCCGTTGCGCGCGAGCCAAGTGAGCGAGCCGATCGTCCCAGGAATGAAGAGAAACCGATAGCTGTAACGGCGCGGTAGTGACTGCAGATGACGGGCCAGCATCGTCGCGACTGCGACGCCGGAAAGGTTGTCATTGGCAAGTGACGGGTGGCAGATATGGCAGGAGAACAGCACCGTACCGTCGGTCTGGCCGGGGATCAGCAGTTCCCCGTAGCTCAGGTGGCCGGGGGCGAGGTCTGAATCGATCACCACGTGATAGGGCTCGTCCGGCAAGCTTGAACGGTCGTGATCGGCAAGGCAGAATCCCCAGTTCTTAGCGTAATAGGATGTCCGATACGGTATCCAGTCGGGGTGGTCGGGAAGCGTATGCAGATGCAGCTTCAGTTCCGCGAGTGGAATGACCGTGTCAATAGGATGGCTGTACTGGACAACGTGCAAATTGTTCTCTCTGAAGTCGATGATCCGATTACCGTCACTGCGTTCGATGTACGCATCGCGGATGTTCCACTCCAGAGGCACGGTCCAGTCTAGAACCTCGGTTCCGGAGGGGATCTCGTGAATTTCGAGCGGCACAAGGCGCCCGATTATATCCAAGCTGCGGCGCAAGCCGTTTCCGGTGATGCTCCGGCAAATCGGGAATAGCTCCTCGATCAGCGCCATCATAGCGTCGCCGTCTGCCCGCACGCCGGTCAAGCTCTGGTCGCCCGCAAAAGAGCGCTCTCGGGTGAACTCATGATCATTCATACGAGCACCGCCGCTCCCCGCCCGTCATCCCCCAGACTGTCCGCGCCAAATTCAGCTTCCCGGGCTTCGTCCCTGCCATCCCAATGGAAAAACTCGGGGCGAGGAGCGGAAATGATCCACGGAATCCTGTTGCGAAAGAACGTCTCGGCATTGCGCTAGTCCCGCACCGTCTCGCAACCTTTTGAAAATTTGAGATCACACAATTTCTGATTGTAGCACATGATTCCCGAAACCCACTATAACCAATCTTTCACTTACCCAAATTAAAATACCAGTGGAATCCTGATTCCAGGACGCAGCTCTCGTGGAAAGCAGAACAAACGGGAAGCTCTCGGAAGTCGTTGGCCGAATTCTAATGCCCGCCATGGTTGTGAGGGACCCGTACACCAGCCCAAACGGCGTCCCTCTGGGCCGCGCCTTGGGCCCATCCTCGCCGGGCGGTAGTCTCAACCGCCCCCGCCAGAATGGGCGTTGCAAGAGCCCACATTTAATGTTGCTAGTAAGTGTCTCCGGGTATCCTTGGCGGAACTCTATTTGCAGAAGAGCTTCCCAACTTAATGATCAGCGAACCCAAATGCCGCTTCTGCGGCGGCGGATTGCTCTCCGAGTTCGTCAACCTTGGGATGTCGCCTCTTTGCGAGAGTTTCCTTGCCGCCGACGAACTCAATACGATGGAACCTTTCTACCCTCTCGTAACCCATATCTGCCGCGACTGCCTGCTCGTGCAAGTTCAGGAATATGTGGCGCCCGAGCACATATTTTCGGAATACGCCTACTTCTCGGGATATTCCGATTCCTGGCTCGATCATGCGCGGCGTTACACGGCCACGATGACGGAGCGTCTGGGGCTTGGCCCCGACAATCGTGTTATCGAGCTTGGGAGTAATGACGGATACTTACTGCAGTATTTCGTGCAGCAGGGAATACCTGTCCTGGGTATTGATCCTGCCCGTAATGTTGCTGCCGCTGCCGAAAAGCAGGGGGTTCGGACACTGGTAGCGTTCTTCAACACCGGGACCGCGCAGGAACTGGCAGATGCCGGGATCCAGGCCGACCTCGTTGTGGGCAACAATGTCCTCGCTCAAATCACGGATCTCAACTCCTTCGTATCCGGCATTGGGATCATTCTGAAGCCGCACGGGGTCTGCACGATCGAATTTCCGCACCTGCTCCGGACAATGGAGGGAAACCAGTTCGATCAGATCTATCACGAGCATTTCTCGTATTTTTCGGCGATTACGGCCGAGCATATCTTCGCCGCACATGGAATGCGCCTGTTCGATATCCAGGAGCTTCCGACGCATGGCGGCTCGTTGCGGATCTTCGGCTGCCATGCGTCGGACGACAGCTACCCGACACTACCGGCTGTCGCAGCCTGTATTGCCCGCGAGCGGGAATACGGCCTTGACCGGCTGGAGACCTATGCCGGCTTTGCGGAGCGGGTTCGCGCGACGAAACGCAAGCTGCTGGGCTTCTTCATCGAGGCGAAGAGCCAGGGAAAGTCTCTGGTGGGCTACGGGGCGCCAGGCAAGGGAAACACACTGCTAAATTACTGCGGCATCGGACGGACTTCCTGGACTACACGGTGGATCGCAATCCGTACAAACAAGGGAAGTTTCTGCCTGGGACTCACATCCCGATCTTTCCTCCGGAGCACATCGCGGAAACCAAGCCCGACTACATCCTCATCCTGCCTTGGAACCTGAAGGATGAGATCGCGGCCCAGCTCGCCTACGCCCACGAGTGGGGAGCCCAGCTCGTGGTTCCAATCCCTGAGGTCGCAGTCATCTAGGGTCTGTCGTCAATTCGCGGCAGGCGGCGCATCCGAAGTCTGATGAAGCCGTTGAGCCCGGATTGCAACAGCAGTTGGCGATAGGCACGCACGTGCGAAATAGCCGATTCCGGCGCGGCTGATTTTTCGATTCGACGTGCCCAGCTTCCCGGGGAAGGCTCCACGGCCGCGCACTTTGCTGTGAAGGGCTCTCGAAATCGATCCCGCCTATTCCCTAGGCTCTGTGTTGCTGTACCGATACCATTGGAATCTCAGCTCCCAGATGCTGCATTTCCCATCGGAGGCGGAGGTAGCCGGCGTTGCCCAATCGGCGAAGACTGCGGTCGAACAAAGCCGTGATGACCCGAGGTGCTGGCTTTTTCGGCGCTTGTTGTCGCACTGCCTGGAACGACGTCCAAGCAGCTTTGGATGATCCGGAGAAATCACGAAGCCTCTTTCCATTGTGGCTCTGGGTCCCGTATCAAAGCCTCCCGGTTTGCGCTCGCTCATTTCGTCGACCGCCGCTACGAGGACGCGTGGACTTGGAACGAGCGAGGGCTCAGGCGTTCGGTGCCAGACATGGTCGACTTTCGCTACGGAGCTGCCGCTCCTGGCGCTCTGCGGCGAATCGATGTCGCAAGCCAGCTCGTGCAGAAGATGCTGGCCAGGAATCCGGTTCTGACGCTCTTGCGGCTAGGCTATTTTTGTTGAACTCCTTATGAAGCATCCCTTCAGAAAGCCTGAAATCGCCAATGCTCTTCAAAGGCCTGCAACGTGCCGGTCTGCCGGAGTAGCGATGCCGAGCGGCGCCCTGCGGCCGGCCCGGCCCGTCCACCCGCTCCGTGCCCTCCGTGTCTCCGTGGTGAATACCTTCCTCTCCCGCCGCCCGATCTCACCCAACCCGTATCCGCGGATCGAGCAGCCCGTAGCTCAGATCCACCGCCAGGTTCACCAGCACGAACACAACCGCGATGAACAGCGCACCCGCCTCCACCACCGGGTAATCGCGCGACAGAATCGAATCCACCATCAACCGCCCCAGCCCGGGCAGGGAGAATATCGTCTCAGTCAGCACCGCGCCCGACAGCAGCAATCCCATTTGCAAGCCTATGACCGTTACGACCGGAATCAACGCATTCCGCAGCACGTGCTTCACGATCACCCGCCGCCCCGGCAGCCCCTTCGCCCATGCCGTGCGCACATGATCCTGCGTCAGCACGGCAAGCATCTCCGACCGGGTGATGCGGGTGATAAGCGCCAGCGGAACCGTCGCCAGCGTGAAGGCCGGCAGGATCATGTGCCGCACGCTCTCCCAGATCGTGTCCGGCCGCAGCGTGATCAGCGCGTCGATGACGCTCAATCCTGTCACTCGCGGCAATGGCAACCCGGGGGGCATCAATCCACCGATCGGCAGCCATCCCAGTATTCCGCCGAACAGCAGAAGCAACATCAACCCAAGCCAGAAGATCGGCATGGAAACGCCAAGCAGACTCGTGCTGAGCACCGTGTTGTCGAACCATGAGTTCGGTTTCAGCGCGGCAGTCACCCCCAGCGGCACGCCGGAGATGGTTGCGATCGCCAACGAGGCCAGCGACAATTGCAGCGTCACCGGAAACGCCGTCAGCACGTCGTCGAACGCCGGATGGTTCGTCTGCAACGAAATGCCGAAATCGCCGTGCAGCGCCTCCCCAGCGAAGCGCGCGTATTGCACCCAGATCGGCCGGTTGAGTCCGAGCTGCGCCCGGAGGCGCGCCAGACTCTGCACAGTCGCGTGATCGCCCAGCAGCATCTGCGCCACGTCGCCCGGCAGCACGTGCATCAGCAGGAACACGATCACGCTGACGCCCACGATCACCAGCACCAGTTGCGCCAGCCGCCCGGCAATCATCGCCGTCATGTCGTTAACCAGATCTACACGGAAAGATCATAAGTTTAGCCACCCGCCGCGACGCAGGAAAGACGCCGAAACCCTAACAGTCAGAGTCTTGTACGTTTGGCAACCCCCCGAAATCGCCGTTTGGTACAATCGCCGGCCCCCAGAATGGGTGTTCGGTACAAACCGAAAGCCCCGAAAACCCGGTTTGGTACAAACCCAAACCCGCAAAACCGCCGTTTGGTACACCCCGGAACCTACCCGAACCGCGCCAGCGAATAGCGCGCATCAACCCCCCGCCCCCGCCCCCGCACCGCATCCGCCGTCAGCCGCCCGAGGATCGGTCCCAGCGTATAGCCGTTGGCCGAAACCACGTTGAAAAATCCCGGCACGCCCGGAGCCTCTCCCAGAATTGGCGCCCGGTCGATCGCCGTATTGATCCCCGTCCAGCTCCGGATGAAATGCAACCCCCGCAAAACCGGCAGAACCTGCCCGCAAACCCACAAATTCCCCTCAATACTCCGCCTTACATTCCTGCTCCGGCCCGTCCTGGGGTCCACCTCCCCAAACCACCCTCCGCCGATCAGAAAGCCCCCGCTTGCTTGCTGCTTCAGCGACAAATGCTGGCAGGCATAAGCGATCAGATGCCGCGTCATCGGCGCTACCGGTTCGGTCACGATCACCTGCTGGACGGTTCCGGTCACGGGAAGACCGAGCCCCACCATCCGGCCGACCGAGCCAGCCCACGGCCCGGTGGCGTTCACCACCTTCGCGGCCCGCACGGCGCCCTTGCTCGTCTCGATCCGCCAGGCGGTCCCGTCGCGGGCGATGTCCCGCACCTCGGCCCCCCGCATCAGCCGCGCTCCGGCCTTCAAGGCCAGTTTCACCACCGCCATCGTTCCTCGCAACGGATCGCCATACCCCTCCGCGGGCACGAAATCCGCCCCGAGCATCCGATCCGACAGCGCCGGGGCCAGGCTCCGCAATTCGTTCGCCCCCAGCACATGACTCTCGATCCTGCAGCGCCGCTCCATGGCGGACTTCTGGCGCAGCCAGGCAAGGCCAGCCTCGGAATCCGCCAGCATCAGCCCGCCCTCGGTGCGGATACCCAGGTCTTCACCCGCTTCGCCGGCAAGCTCCCTCCACAGCGCGATGCTTTGCGGTGCCAGCGGCAGGGCATGCGCGGCGGGTCCTCCGTCCTCCGGCCCGTCCGGGTCGAAATCGTAGGACAGGAGCTGCACGTGGAGACTTCCGGCGTTGGCGGTGCTGGCGGCCATGCCGGCCTCGTCGCGCTCGATCACCAGCACGTCCGCACCTTCGCGAGCCAGGAAAAGCGCGCTGCACAGCCCCGCCAGCCCGCCCCCCAGCACCGCCACCTCCGCTTCGCGCCCCGGCGGCGCCCCAGTCCCCACCGCCCCAGTCCCCACCCGGTGCAGCCGCACCGGCAGCGCCGGAGGATCGAGCAACGGCGCCTCGAACTCCGGCGCCTCGAACATCAGCGGCAGCGCCGGCGTCGGCCGCAGCGGCGCCCGAGGCGCGGCAAACCCGAAATCGTCCGGCGCCTCCGGGCATAGCCGCGCCACCGTCGCCGCGCAGAACCGCCCCTGACACCGTCCCATTCCCACCCGCGTCGCCTTCTTCACCGCCGGCAGAGACGCCAACCCCTCCGCCAGAACCGCCCGCACCTGCCCCGCCGTCACCTCCTCGCAGCGGCAGATGACCGCATCGTCCGGCAACCCCCCGGGCGCAAAGGCCGGAGGCCGGAACAGCATCCACAGCGCCGCCTGGAACGCCAGAGCGCGCCGCAACTCCGCCCGCGCGGCTGCATCGTCGGCAGCCGGAAAACCGAGATCCCGTGCGGCCGCCAGCCCGGCCAGCCGTCCCCGTGCCGTAGCCACCCTGGCGCCGCCCAGGTCCGCGCCATCGCCCACGGCGTAAACCTGGCCAAGCGGGGTCCGTCCGTCCTCATCCGTCTCGGTGGCCAGATAGCCGGCCCCACGGTCCACGAACCGGTGGGGAATACCAAGGGCACGGGCAATCCCCGTCTCCGGCTGGAAGCCGAGGTTCAGGGCCACGACATCGGCCGAGAAAATCCGCCCGTCCGCCACAGCGTGCTGGACCCGGCCGTCGCCTTCCAGCCGGGCGATCTCTCTGCCCCAGACTACCGGGACCCCAGCGAGCTTCAGCCGGGCCAGCATCCCCAGCCCCTCCCGCGCCAGGTCCGGCGCAGCCCGCATCATCGCCCACGCGGCTGCCCACACACCCGGTCCCGGCCGGGGCGCCGCCTCGATCACCGCGACCGGCTTCACGCCGCAGGCCAGCAGCTCACAGGCAAGCTGCAGGTTCAGCGGCCCATTCCCGGCAATCAGCACCCGCTCCCCCGGACACACGCGCTGAGTCCGCGCCAGCGTCTGCAAGGCCCCGGTGGTCATCACCCCCGGCAAGGTCCATCCCGGCACCGGAACCGGCCGTTCATGCGCCCCCGTCGCCAGCACCAGGCGTTTCGGCCGGATCGTCACCGCCCGGCCGGCGATCAGCGCCGCGATCTCCTCCGGCCCGAACGCGCCCCACACCGAGGCTTCGGTCTCGATTCGCACCCCCGCCGCGGTGGCCCGCCGCCGCAACTCCTCCCCGAACCGGAACTGCCGGTCGGGCGTGCTATCGGTGTGGCTCTCCGCCAGCGGCTTGGCATACTGCCCGCCCGGCGCCGCCCGCTCGTCCAGCAGCACCACCTCCACCCCGGCCTCCGCTGCCGCAATGGCCGCCGAGAGCCCCGCCGGCCCGCCGCCTATCACCAGAAGGTCGCAGACCTGTTCGGCCGGCACTTCCGGTTCGGGGGCGAGTGGAGCCGGATGGTCCGGTGGGGCGCCGGTTACCACCATCCCCCCTGCAACCTTGGTCAGGCAGGCGCGCTGGCCTATCCGGCCATCCACCGTCACCACGCAGTCGTAACAGGCGCCCATGCCGCAATGGAGTCCGCGGGGTGCGCCGGTCGGGGTATGGCGAAATGCCACGATACCCGCCGCTGACAATGCTGCCGCGATCGTCTCGCCCGCCAGCGCCTCGGTGCTCCGCCCGTCAAATGAGAACCGAACCGGCATCCCGGTTGGCTGGATCGAGGGGTGTGTCAGCCGCATGTCCTATGCTGCGGCCCGTCCATCCCCCAGGCAAGAACCGACGTCATTGCGAAGCAATCGTGCCCGACTTTGAGCGCCGACCACCCGCGCGCCAAGGCATGCCGGGCGCTCAGATGGTGATGAAACTCTCCACCCTGACCCGCACCTGCCGCGCCACATCCGCGGGAACCGAGGCCCCGGCGTAGCGGATCGGCCTCGTCAGCGTGTCGATGCTCCGGACATGGCTCGTCAGAACCTCACCCGAAACAGGCAGGCCGGGCGGCAGCACCACACTGGTTGGGAATGGACGAACCCGCGACGTGATCGGGCATACCACCGCGAGGCCAGTGTTCACGCTGAAAACCGCGTCTGAAATGACCAATGCCGGCCGCCGCCCCGCTTGCTCTCGGCCCAAGGTCGGATCGAAGTCCGTCCAGATCAGGTCGCCCGCTGCCGGAACATATTCAGATCCCCTCATTCAGGAACGGATTCAAGGCCAACATCAGGACCCCAGTCGTACGCGCCGGCATATTCGGCACGCCATTCCTCCGGCGCCTTCCCCCGGAACAGCTCCGCCAACAAGATCCGGGGCTCAGCCGGCCGGATCACCACATCACCGTCCCGCGTCTCCACATTGACCCGCTCGCCATCGCGCAGCCCCGCGGCCTCCACGACCTCACCCGGAAGGCGCACCGCCAGGTTGTTCCCCCACCGGCCAACCGTCACTTGCACCATCCGACTCTCCTTTGGATATTCTTAGAATATACACAGCCAAATTCGAAGACAAGGGGCGCCTCACCCGCCCGCCACCAACCCCCGCGCGACGGCAATCACCCGGTGAGCCTCGCTCCACAGCCCGTACTCGGCCAGCCGTTCCAGCTCCACCCAGACCGCCTCGCTCACATCGGACCCGGCCACGGGGTCCCCGGCCTCCCAGGCGCCGGTGAAATCGATGATCGTGTAGTGGAAGCGCACCCGCTCCGCGTCATCCCGGCGAATGTTGTCCACCACGGCGGCGAGGTGCAGCTTCCCCACGGCCACGCCGGTTTCCTCCAGCAATTCCCGCCTGGCGGCCTGCTCGACCGTCTCGTTCAGCTCCTGGGCGCCACCGGGCAGGGTCCAGCTTCCGACATTCGGCGGCTTGCCGCGCCGGACCAGCAAAACCTGGGAGCCTTTGAAAACGACGATGCCGATGCCAACAATCGGGCGAACGGGGTACTCCCGATCGCTCACTCAGTGGCGCCCGCGGTGGCGGGCTTGGCCGCCGGCTTCTCTACCAAATCGGACAACGCGGGCACCAGCTCGCTCTCCTTCCAGGAGCCGATCTGATACGTCCACCCGCCGACCCTGGCCGCGATCTTCGCTGCCTCCGCCTTCGCCGCCCCGTCGCCGGTCACGTCGAAGCGGGCAAGCAGGTTCTTGTCCTGTTTGAAGAGATGGATCGCGACATGCATTCCGTCCGCCGTGGTGAACACCGAAGTTCCGATCGCGCCGGATGACGGGGCGGGTCCGGGACGCACGTCATCGCAGGTGAGCTGCTCGAGCGCGCTCGCGACCTGGTCCAGCTTGTAGCTGTCCAGCTTGCCCTGCTCCGCCGGCTGCGTCAGCGTCAGCTTGCCGTCCTTCCCGTCCAGAACCAGCTTCGACCCGTCGCGATCCACCGTCACCTGCGCTACCTGGCTGTGTTCCACGTTGATAATGTCCCGCGCCAGCCAGCGCTGCGGGTCGGCATCGACCGACAAGGTGCCGTAAGCGAGCCAGCTCTGCGCCTCGCCCGGGCGGCGGACATAGACCTCGTCGGGCACGTTGCCCTGGGTCAGCACGCGGCGGTGCCCGACGATCACTTCGGCGATCGGCTTGCCCGATTTGTCCATTACCCGAACCAGGTTAGACCCACCGGCTTTCGACTCCGGATCGTCCACGCCCAACCTCCCATAGTTCGCCGGATCGGACGTCCTGGCCTCGGCAAGCCGCAGCTCGGTCAGCCCGGTCAGAACGCCGCGGAGCTTCTGGGTCTCGACCGGATAGCCGCCGCGGTCCGCCAGTCCCCACACATCGCCGTTGCGGCGGATCGCCACGGCCTTACCCTGGTGAACGATATCGACCTCGGCCGCGTCCTGCATCGTCCCGGCCAACCCCGGAAACATCAACTGTCCCGCCGCCACCTGCTCCGAGGCGCCGGGTAGCTGCCCCGGCCCGAAATACCAGCCGGCACCAGCGACCACGATTCCGGCCACCAGCAGTCCCAGCCCTGTTCGCGCTCTCATGCCCGCACCCGCCCGCGGCGATACGCCCGCGCAAGCCCCATGCCGAGCGCGAGCAAGGTCAGCAGCGCCGGGATCGCCGCCACGTTCAGAAGCACCAGCCCGGTCTTCAGCCGGGAGATATCCCGGTTCAGGTCAAACTGCACGGCCCGCAATTGCGCCCGCGTGCTGAGGATTTCCTGGTTGGCCTGGTGGATCGCCTCACGCTGGGCCGGCGTGATGACTGCGGCCTGTCCGCCCGATCCGGTACCCTGCCGGAGCGCCGCCAGTTTCTTCTGCAGCTCGTCCAGATGCGCCTGCAGCCCCTGCTCCGTCCGGCGGAATTTCGCCTCCGCCTGCTCCTGCATGTGGGAAACGAGCGTGAACGGCCGGGCGGTCGTCCCGCGCGCCCGCAGCCCCATCAGAGCGTTCCCGCCAGCCAGCGTATCCACCAGATTGGCCACGAACGGACCGTTATCGGCGAACGGGATTGCCTCCTTCTGGCCGAAGAAATCCTGCTGCTGGACCCAGAACCGGTCGGCGAGCAGGTCGGTGTCGGCGACGACGACGATCTGCCCCGGCTGTTTGGTTTGGGACAGGTAGGGGAGCGGGGGTTTTCCCTTCTCTGCCGGGGGCGGACCGGAAAACGCCGAGTGCAGCTCGCCGCTGATGCGCGCCGCGATCACCCGCTTGCCGCCTTCGGGTTTGAAGGCTGCCAGCACGGAAGCGGGATCAGGCGTCTTCACGCTGGCCACCGGGATGGGTCCCGCATCGCTGTCGGTGGTCAGCAGCGGCGTGAATGCGATTGACGCGCCGGGCGCCTTGGCGATCCAGCCAGGCGTGGCCACGCTGACCTGCTTGATGTCGGCGGTGGCCGGGTCGTCGTGATTGATGCCGCTGGTTATGCTGAACCAGGCGGGATAGTCGGTCGAACCGCCATTCTGCGCCTGCACCTGCCAGGCGCCGTCCAGCTCGCCCGCCACCTCGCCCGGATTGTACTGAATGCCCCAGGCGGCAAACAGCTTGTTCAGCTCAGAACTTGTGTCCGCGGGCGGCATGCCGGTGGAGCTGGGGGTAGAGGCGGCGGTATCGCTCCAGGGATCGACCATTACCATCAGCCGCCCACCGCGCATGACGAACTGGTCGATAGCATACAGGGTCGCGTCGGACAGATGCTGCGGGCCGACCACCAGCAGCACCTTGATGGCCGGGTCGATGGTCGCGGTGTCCGTCGGCACCGAGCGCACGTCGTTGGTCTGGCGGAGCAGGATGGAGGCGGCGTAAGGCTGGCCGACGCTGCCCGGGGGCATGCCGCGCTGCATCGCCATCATCATCAGCTGCGGGTTGCCGTCGATCGGGAGGGAGGACATCACGCCGACGACCGGGCGGGCCGGATTTGACAGCTCATAGACCAGCTTGGTCAGGTCGTATTCCAGGAAACGCTCGCGGTCGGACCGGAAGAACGGGATGGTCCGCTGGTCGTCCAGAAGGTTTGTCCCGGCAAGGCCGAAATACACCTTCTCCCCGCCGGAATTGAGCGGCACGCCTTGCAGCCCGTAGGCCAGGGCGCGGTCCTCGGTCGTGCTGAAGGGCTCCGGGTTGTACGTCTCGAGCTTCAGTTTGCCATCCGACGCGGCGGCATACTCCGTCAGCATCTCCCGCACATGCTCCTCGTAGGCGCCGTAGGAGGGCGCCGCCGCGCCAAGCGCCCGCGAGTAGAACAGGCGGAGAGTGATGGGCTCCTTGAGGCCGGCCAGAATTTGCCGCGTGCCAGGGGACAGGCTGTAGATCCTGCCCTGCGTCAGGTCGAGTTGCGTCCACGCCAGCCGCGTGTCGGCGAACATATTGATCCCGGCGACGATCCCCAGGACCCCGAGCACTCCGGCGAGTGCGCACCAGAAACGTCCGCGCATCAGGCCGCCTTCCGTCCTTCAACCACGACTGTGTTCACGAACAGCCAGAAGCCAATGAAGCTTGCAAAAAAGATCACGTCGCGCAGGCTGATAATGCCCCGCGTGAAGTCCTGGAACCGCTCGAGCACCGCGATACGCACGGCTGCGGCGGCCGCCACGGGGGCATTCTGGCCCAGGAAGTCCGTCACCAGCGGGTAGGACGCGGCGGCGAAGACGAAACAGACCGCCAGGCTCAGCACGAAGGCGATGACCTGGTTCTTGGTGAGCGCCGAGGCGGTCGCTCCGATGGCAAGGAACGCGCCGGCAACCAGGAATGCGCCGAGGTAGCCGGCAAAGATCGGGCCGTTATCCGGGTGACCCAGGATGTTCACCGTGATGATGAAGGGGAATGTCAGGATGATCGCCACCGCGCAGAAGGCCCAGGCCGCGAGGAACTTGCCCACCACCGCCTGCCAGTCCCGGATCGGCAGCGAGAGCAGCATCTCCACCGTGCCGAGCCGCCGCTCCTCGGCCCACAGCCGCATGGCGACCGCCGGCACCAGAAGCAGCAGGACCCAGGGCAGGAAAGCGAAGAACGGCGCGAGGCTGGCCTGGCCGCTTTCGAAGAAATTGCCGGCGTTGAACGTCAGCGCGCCCTGAAGGACCAGGAAGATCACGATGAACACCGTGGCGACCGGCGTCGCGAAATAGCCGCCCAGCTCGCGCCGGGCGACAATGAGGGCGTTGCGCATCACGCGGCCTCCGCCGGAGAGCGGCTGCGTTCCCAGGCCGCACGGGCCTGGCTTTGGGTGGTGAGGTCGCGGAAGACCTCTTCCAGCTTTCCGGACGGATGGCGCGCCTGAAGTTCGGCCGGCGTGTTGTCGGCGACCACCCGGCCATGCGCGATGATCACCGCCCGGGTGCAGACCGCGTCCACTTCCTCCAGGATGTGGGTGCTGATGACGATCGCCTTGTCCGGGGCCATGCGCCGGATCAGCTCGCGCACTTCGTGCTTTTGATTCGGATCGAGGCCGTCAGTCGGTTCGTCCAGCACCAGCGCCGGTGGATCATGCAGCAGCGCCTGAGCGAGCCCGACCCGGCGCTTGAACCCTTTTGACAGAGTCTCGATCGTCTGCAGCCGCACCCCACCAAGCTGGGTGAGCGCCATGGCATCTTCCACCTTGGTATCGAGTGTCTGGCCTCGATAGCCGCGGATGCGGGCGACGAAGCGCAGAAGGCCGATCACGGTCATTTCCGGGTAGGTCGGCGCGCCTTCCGGCAGGAAACCCAGAGACCGGCGGGCCGCCACCGAGTCGGTCTGCACATCGTGGCCCATGATCCGCGCTGTGCCAGAACTCGGCGCCATGAACCCCGCCAACATGCGCATGGTGGTGGATTTGCCGGCACCGTTAGGGCCAAGGAAACCGAGAACCTCGCCGCGCCGCACCGAAAGCGAGATATCGTCAACCGCGCGCAGGCGTCCAAAAAACTTAGTCAGCCGCTCGACTTCTATCAAATCGTCCAAGTTCGCGTGCCCCCAGGTCGGCGGGGGCATAGCGCAAAGCGCCGCAGATGCAAGTGTATTCAATGTCGCATGAAAAGCGGAATGTCCGCATGCAGCAGCATGTATCGCGTGACGCCGCCGCGTAATCCTTCTTGCCACTGCTGGTGGGCATATGCCCCCATGACGAGCAGGTCGGCTTGCAGGGCGTGGACCTGGGCGAGGATGCGCGCGCTGATGGGTACCCCGTCCAGCGGCAGCACGTGGGTTTCGGCCGGGATTCCCGCATTGTGCAGGAAGCTGGCGATGGTTTGCGTATCCGACGGCTGCGCCGCGGCGTGGATCAGATGGACCCAATCCGCCTGCCGCAGGATGGGCAGGCTGGCCTGGACTGCACGCAACGCTCGCCCGTCGTTCTTCCAGGCGATCGCGACAATCCGGCCCCAGCCGGGTTGCGTGTCCGGCGGCACTACCAGAACCGGGTTTTGAGAGACGAAAACCGGGGGGTAGAGCGCATCCGGGGTGACGACGATCATGGCGCCACCTCGCGCCGAGGCTTCGATCGCCGCCATCGCGTCCCGAACTTCGCGCTCGGTTGTCGAGATCTCTTCGCTGGTATCGACTTTCTCTGAAAGTCGATAGGCCGCTGGTTGTCTGAGTAGAATGGCCCCGGCCGGCGGTGCCGTCAGGGCGATCGTTTCGGCCTCCCCGCGCGTCAGGGAAGCAAGCCGGGCGGCGGCCTGGAGGACGACGGCGGCCGACTCCGAGCCGTCGATCAGTGCGATGACCGGAAGCGGCGTTGCGGGCAAGGCTGAGGCCGTCTGATCCGGTGGCGACAGTGCCTTTGCCCCATAGAAGCCGGCGGCGACAGCAAGCAGGCAGACAGCGACTGACACGACGATATTGCCAAGCGCCTGGAGCGCGCGGCCGTCACGCGCCAGCTCCAACGTCTGCAGGCTGAAGGAGGAGAACGTGGTGAACCCGCCGCAGAAGCCGACCATGATGAAGGCGCGCGCATCCAGGGGCAGGGGCCAGCGCCCGTTGCTCACCGAAATCGCAGCGAAAAAACCGATGACGAACGACCCGGCCACGTTGATGAGGATGGTGCCCCAGGGGAAAGCCGGACCGGCGAGGCGCGCGACGGCCAGAGCGACCCAGGCGCGGGATACCCCGCCCAAGGCACTTCCGATGGCGATCAGGACATAGGCCAGCCCGGACATCAGCGGTCCCCTCCTGTGCTTCGTATGGAGGGTCATGCGCGACCCCCACCGCAACTCTCACGCGGTAGGAGTCATCAGCCCGTTCTCGGCAGTTTCGGGGAACTCCATCCCCATCGATAGGGGGTATTTAGAGCGGATCGCGCGGGACGGGAAGGACCGGGTTTCCAGACAGTGGGGACGCTGAAACCCAGCAGATTACCCCCCGGCGGCGAACGCATTGAACGTGATCAGCGTATAGGTGTCCTTCACGCCCGGCATCGTCTGGATCCGCTCGGTGACGAACCGCCCGATATCCTGCCCGGGATCGAGATAGAACTTGCCCAGCAGGTCATATTGGCCGGAGGTGGAGTAGATCTCCGACATTTCCTCGATCGCGTCGGCCGCTTCCTGGGCCACGCGATAGGCCTGTCCCATTTCACACTTGATCATGATGAAGATGGCACGCATGGCGACGCCTCTGCCCGGTTACCAGGAATCCGCACGATATCAGGACCGGCGGACGTTCCAAAACACCGGCACCGCGCCCTGCAGGATGCCGGTCAGATCGGCGCGGAAAGCGGTGCTGGCGATGGTCTGGCCGAGCGGAATGTAGGGCACGTCCTGGAACGCCTGCAACTGGACCTCGCTGGCGATCTTCTTCTGACCTTCCAGATCGGGGGTTTGCAGCCATTGAGCGCGAAGCTCCTCGATGCGCGGGCTGCTCGGCCAGCCGGGGGCGGCGGCCTTGCCATTGCCACGCAGGAAGACGTTGACGGCCGGATTGGCCTGGTCCGGACCGGGCCAGTTGGTCTGAAACACGCTCCAGCCGCCATTGGCGATGGAGTCCATCTTGGCGCGGCGCTGCACCAGGGTGCCCCAATCCATCACCTGATAATCCAGGTTCAGGCCAAGCCGCCGGTAGAGATCGGCCGTTACGTCTGCAAGTATTTTGGCATAGGGAACATCCCCCGGCCCCAGCAGAACCACCTTCTCCCCCTTGTATCCGGCCTGCTCCAACGCATGCTTCGCTGCATCCAGGCTGCGGGCACCGGTCAGGGCACTCATGCCGGCATCGTTGGCCATCGGCAGGTTGGGACAAAAATAGCCGACGCCAGCGCGCCAGCGCGAATGATCGTCGCCGTTCATCGCGATCATGTAGTCGGATTGCACGATGGCGGGGAAAAACGCCCGGCGGATCGCCGGATTGTCGAAGGGCGGCTGCAACGCGTTGAAGCGCATGCAGGAGATCGATCCGGTGGGTGAGTTGACGCGAACCACTAGGTCTTTGTGCGCGCGCAAGCTGGGGACCAGGTCGGCATCGGGGGTGAGCAGCCAGTCGATCTCGCCTTGCTGTAACGCCGCGGCCGCGGTGGCGGCTTCGGGCAGGATCACCCACTGCACGCGGTCGAAATGCGCGATTTTCGGACCGGCGGTGCCGGAAACCGCGCCGTCCGGCCGCGGCACATAGGCAGTGTTGCGCTCATAGACTACGCGTGAGCCCGGTACACGCTCGTCCGGCCGGAAGCGGTACGGACCGCTGCCGACGGTTTCCTTTATTTGCGTGAAGGCGTCGGTAGCGGCGATCCGCTCCGGCATGATCGCGCACATGTTGCCGGAGCTCTTGCCGACTGCATCGGCGACCGGGAAAGGCTGTTTCAGTCGGATCAGAATGGTCTTGTCGTCCGGCGCGGTGACGCTGTCGAGCGCCGCAAGCAGCGCCTGGCCAAAGACGTCCCGCTGTGCCCAGCGATGCACGCTGACCGCGCAGTCACGGCCCAGCACCGGCGTGCCATCGTGGAATTTCAGCCCCTCGCGCAGCGTCAGGCGCCAGAGTTTCCCGTCTTCCTCGACGGTATGGCCTGCCAGCATCTGCGGCTGCGGCTGGTACTGCGCGTCCTGGCCCCAGAGCGTGTCGTAAACAAGATACCCGTGCTGGGTGCTCTGGGACGCGGTGGTCCAGACGGGGTCGAGAACAGCGAGATCGGCCTCCGGGGTGAATCGGATCACGCTCTGGTCTGCGGCGCGGGCGATGGCCGGCCCAGCTATCGCGGCGGCGGTGCTCGCGAGGAAGGTGCGGCGTTTCATACCAGGGTCGCGCCGATCACCCGCAGATCAGCACTCTGCAGCAGCACCGCCGCTTTTCGCCCGTTTGCGACCGGCGGCAGCGGGACGGTTCGGGCGGCGCCATCCCAGGATGCCAGCGCCACGCTCTCCCGCACCACCTGGAACTCCCTGAGCCGCCGACCGCTATTCTCCCCCGCCCCAACCGACGTCTCCTGCTCCGGGTCCATCGCCGCGAAGAGCAGCGTAACCGGCGCGGGGGCGGCGGAGACCTGCGCGACGCCATCCGCGATGCGGACTGAGACCGGCAGCGGGGGCGCGGCGGCAATCGCCTTCTCCACCGCGGTCCGGTCGGAGCCGATCAGCATCAGGCCGCCATCCACCACCAGGGCGGGGGTGAAGACCTCGCCGCCGAGCCGGCTCGCATAGGCCCGCTGGCGTTCGGTGGAGAGCCGGGAGGCGAACGGATCGTGCCAGCCCAGCCGATCCCAGTAATCCACGTGCCAGCTGAGCCCGATCACATCCGGCCGCTGCGCCCAGACCCCCATCAGCTTGTCGGCGGCCGGACAGTCAGAGCAGCCCTGCGAGGTGAACAGCTCCAGGACAACGGGCCCTTTGGCCGCGCGGGCGCGGGGCGTGAGGGCGAACGTAGCGGCGGATGCAAGCAAAGTCCTGCGGCGCATGAACCTGGCTCCTGTGCTTTGTCGGATTGAGCGCGGTAATGGGGATCGATGCAATCCTGCGCGGTTGGTGGGGCGGCCAACTTTGCATGCAGCACCGTTAGCGATGGCTGGTACCGGCGGAAACTGACGGCGGTGAGCGGAGCCCGCTTGAGGTTGCGCCAGCAGGCGGGGATTCGCTCCGGTTGTTCGGGTCGGATCGTCGCCCACACCTGACGGAAAATCGTTCGACGGCGTTCGAGCGCGGTCTTCGCACTAAGATCGGCTGGTCAAGCTTGCCTGAACCGTAAACTCGGCTCGGCCGAAAGGTGCATCGGCGCCGCCGGGTAAGCCGCCAATGCTCGTGCAACACTTCAAGAATTCTGCAACAGGCAAGATCCCAGAGAATATCTGGGAACTATCCAGATTCATAGGAAAACCATCCTCAGGACGTTGCTCCCCGGATGCTAAGTGTCCAAAGTTTTATTAATCCTGCATTGCTTGCAGCTGCAATTTGCCTTTAGACTAACTGCAAACTTAAATCTCTGGGGAGGGATGCATGCGAGCTCGGAATTTGGCAATCTCCGCGCTTCTGATAGTTGCACCGGCAGCGAGCGCTTCGGCCAATGTTGTCACCGATTGGGACGAGCAAGGTATTCTCTTCATTCAGGGCAATGCCCCTGCTCCACCCCGGATTGGGCCGACCGGTGGCCTCCGGATCATTACGATGATGCATCTGGCGATGTTCCAGGCGATCAACGCAATCGATCCGCACTATGAGACATACAAAGCGATCAGTAAACCTGACCCCGGATGCTCGCAAGACGCTGCCGCCGCTTCTGCCGCTGCCAAGGTGCTCGTCACCATGCATCCGGAGAGCGCCGCCAAGACGAAGGAAGCGCTGAATGCATACCTTAGCAAAATCTCGGACGGGGAGGCCAAAGATCGCGGCATCAGGCTCGGTGAAGAAATGGCTGTCAAAGTCATGGAGCTTCGCGCTCATGATGGAAACGACACACCGAATTCGTATCGGCCCATCACACAGCCTGGTGTCTATACGGGGACTCAGGTCACTGTAAGTTGGGAAAATGTGACCATGGCGCCGTTCGTCATGAAGAGCCCCGATCAGTTTCGTCCGCCGCCACCCGTCGCTCTGACGAGTGAGCGCTGGGCGAAGGACTACAACGAGATAAAGGGTGTCGGCGCCAAGAACAGCACGACACGCACGCCGAAGCAGACGGAGGATGCTCGCTTCTGGTTGACCGTGCCGCCAGCATCGAACAATCCCCTGGCTCGCCAGATCGTCATCGCCAAGAATATGTCTCCGCTGGAAAGCGCCCGCTTCATGGCGGTGGTGGACATGGCGCAGATGGATGCGGCCATTGCCGTGTTCGACGCCAAGTATCACTACAATTTCTGGCGTCCGATCACCGCGATCCGCAATGGTGATATCGACGGTAATCCAGCGACCGAGAGGGATGCGACCTGGCAACCGATCGATATCACCCCAGCGCATCCTGAGTATCCTTGCGCCCACTGCATCATCACTGGCGCCATGACGGGAGCCATCCAGGCGATGCTGGGTAGTGACGAAATTCCCGAAGTTGTGTTGACGTCTCCGACAGCTCCCGGTGTAACGCACAAGTTCACCAGCCTGCATGCCTTCAACGATGAGGTTTCCGAAGCCCGCATCGCCGCCGGCTTTCACTGGCGGTTCTCGACTGAGGTAGGTAAGGACATGGGTTGGAAAATCGGTGCTTACACCGTAGAGCATTGCATGCAGCCGCTAACGGTCGCTGCCAAATGAGCGCCAGGGGCATGGTCGCGGGTGTGACCGCAACCATGCCCCTTCGCTGCACAAGCCTCTCGGTGTTCCATTGATGCGTCTGTTTTTCGCTACCCACTCATAGGGTTCGGCGCTTGCGCATCCTGTCGGCGCGCGCCGGGAGTCACATTTTGCGTATATCAAATTTTTGCAGCGCCGGTGGAGACTTTCAGGAGCGTGTCTTTGCTTGAATTATGGCGGCTCGCTTCGTTTGAGCGAAGATGCGCTCGGCATGGAACCGGGCATCCCGGAGCTGTGCCCCTCGAAACTCGGAACACCCTCAGGTATGACGACCCATGGACGTTTATAGGCCATGAATATTGATCGGTCCGGAGGAGGGAACGACGGGTCGGCAAAAACCCCGATCGGGATGCCAATTCGGTTAGGAACCAGAGGAAGGTCCCAACACATGGTCGAGCCGCAGTCCGGACAAAAGTGGGACTCGACAGTCCGTCCTGATTCGGCAACTCGCCGGAATGATTTAGGCGACCCTTCGATCTTCACCGAGCTTCGAGAGAAATACGCATTCACGCCATAGGTAGTTCCTGTGCGCCGCTGACAAGCTTGGCAATGACACATAGAGATTAGGTGCGGATTCCCCTCCACGATCAAGCGGATCGAGCCGCAGGCGCATGTCGCAAGCCGAGATTCCATACTTCCCCCCAAGCACGTAATTGCTTCTCCCGCAGTTTGCCAAACAAATCAAGAATTTCGCAGCAAAAATAATATCTCCGAACAGAATGGCTTTTTTGCTGCGCAAGTCCACTGCGTAATGATTACAGGAAATACGGTTACACGGACCTCGCCTAAATAACAGCTCAGGTTATGGACTCCTCCAGAATCTTAAATAGAACGCCGCAAACACCAGGACAATTCCGATGTTCACTATCAGCCTTTCCCAAAACCTGTTCCTAAAGAGCAGGAGATCTACACCGACAACAACGGCGATCAACACCGCAACGTAAAGCAGGACCAACATCTGTCTGGTCATGAAATCACCCTCGGCCCGATTTACTATTTAAAACAGATTCCTTCGAGAGTGCCGGCCCAAGGCGACCGGGCAGGTGGATCGGGTTGATATGCCTCGCTAGCCAGGGCAGCGTGCCACGACGCCGGGTCACCGGAGCCCTGACCCCGAAACTGCCATGAGCTGACCGGCCACCCATTGCCCCATCCGGCTGATCTCCTTGATGATGACGTCCTTTATCATCATCGGCTTGATACCCAAGCAACACCCGCGAACCGGCAGTCGTGATCATGTGTTAGCCGACACGTAAAATGAGGCCGGCGGCGGCCCGGGGGCAAGCAGCGGCTCGCGATGATGATGATGAACGGCACTGATGCAATCCCCGGCGGGATCATCCAATCTGGGACGATGAAACCCGAAGCCATCTGGGAGTCACGCAAGCTGGTTCGCGCGGCGCGTTCGGCTGCCCTGGCGACATCCGATAAGGGGGCTCCGTTCGCGTCGCTGATCACGCCGGCGACCGCGCCCGATTTCTCGATCCTGCTGCTCCTCTCCGACCTGTCGCCGCATACGCGACATCTGAAGGCCGACCCACGCTGCGCCGTACTGGTGACCGGATCGGCGCCCGAGCCGAACCCGCAGACTGCGCCGCGGATCACGCTGACGGGCACTGCGGAGGTGATCGACGATGCGCCGTTGAAGGCGCGCTATCTGGCGATCCACCCTTACGCGGCGCTTTACGCCGATTTCGGTGATTTCAATCTGTGGCGGGTCCGGGTGACGGGCGGGGCTTACGTCGGTGGATTTGCGCGGGCCGCCCGGCTGAGCGAAGCCGAGCTGATGCCCGATACGCAGGCAGTTGCGGCGCTAAGCGAGGCCGAAGCCGGGATTATGGCTCATTGCAACCAGGACCACCCGGATGCGCTGGCGCGGATCGCGGGCGGGCAGGGGGCCTGGCAGATGGTTGCGGTTGATGTCGATGGCTGCGACCTGGCGCAGAAAGAGCAGGTGCTGCGGGTCGCCTGGTCGGGGCCGGTTTCGGACCCGGCGGGTGTGCGGCGGGAGCTGGTTTCGCTTTCCAGGGGCGGGACGGCCGGCTGACCGACCATCTGGCGCAAGGCGTTGGCGATCGCGATGGAGTGGCGGATCTGCCATTCCTCGTTCAGGTGATCGGGCGTGTCGAAGAAGGCGGCGCGCGGATAGAGGCTCTGGTTCGGCAGCTCGAGGAAGGAGGCGCCGTTATCGGCGTAGAGCGCGCGGATCGCGGCACGCGTTGCCGGCGGCATGGCCGAGTCATCCGGCTCGGTGGACCAGCCGCCGATCACGCGGACTCCATTGACGTTGCTCCAGCGGATGAAGACAGCGATGGTGGCGGCGCCGAAGCCGCGCTGGACGGCGGCGGCGGTATCGTGACCTGGGTGCGCCGCGACGCCTTCGGGGTCGCCGAGCGCGGCGATGTGGCCTATGTGGTCGCCCCACAGGTTCATGCTGCCGGTCACCTCGGCGCGCGGGTCGTGGAAACGGGCTGAGACCAGGGCATGCTCGATGATTGCCATTACACCGAAGCGGAGATCGAAGGAGAACAGGGCGGCGGCCCAGCGCCCCGGTTGAAGGTTCGCCAGGGTGCGCCAGTCGTGGCGGAACATGATCGCGGCGTCAGGGCCCACTTCGGTGCTGACGCGGGAGCGGACGTACTGGGCTTCCTCCATCGGCAGATAGACGACGTCCCCTGGATGGAGCAGCGGCTGCCAACGCGCGAAGAGGTAGTCGAGGCCGATGCCCACCGCGACGCCGCCGTTGATGCACTGCATGTGCAGGATCGGCTCGATGGTTTCGCAGCGATGCGAATAGGGGCCGTTCGATCCGGCAAGGATGACCAGTTTCGGGCCGTGCAGCGTCGCGGCGCGGGCAAGTTTCGCGTCGATCTGATGTTGCAGGAAACCATATGCGAGCGGGCGATCCAGGATGAAACCGAACAACACGGCGTAGAGGAGCACTGATGCGAAGCAGGCGAGGACAAGCTTGCGCATCAGAACTGGAAATACAGGAAGGGTGTAATGCTGGGGGCGAACAACATCGCCTGCACGGCAAAGCCGAAGCTGGCGGCAATGCCGCTTGTTCGCCAGGTTTCGTTCCAGCGATGGAGATTGGGCAGGGCGAGTACCGATAAACCAGCCTAGCGCAAGACAGGCGGTGACTTCCGGGAAGCTGAGGGTGCGGCCATCGCCGAGATAGGGCAGGGAGCCGATCGGCCGGGCAACGGCGCCCAAGGGGGGCAGCCAGCCGATCACCATGCGCGGCAGGGCGATGCCGTTGAGACCTGCCATGCCGCGCCAGATTGCGATGCCGGCACCCAGGCCCGAGGCACGGAACGGAACCCAGGCGATCAGAACGGCAAGCAGGGTGATTGCTGTTGCAACGGTGCGGGGCAGGGTGAGGCCGGTGCGGCGCCAGAGCGTGTGGGCAACCAGGTAGAGGCCGTGGAGGCCACCCCACAGCACGAAGCTCCATGCCGCGCCGTGCCATAACCCGCCCAGCAGCATGGTAACCATGAGGTTGAGAAGCCGGCGCGGCTCTCCGCGGCGATTGCCGCCGAGCGGGATGTAAACGTAATCACGCAGGAATGCGCTGAGGGTGATGTGCCAGCGGCGCCAGAAATCGGCGATGCTGACGGACTGATAGGGACTGTCGAAATTAAGCGGAAAGCGGATGTTGAACATGCGGGCCAGCCCGATTGCCATGTCGGAGTAGCCGGAGAAATCGAAGTAGATTTCCAGCGCGTAGGCGAGAACGGCGTACCGGCTTCGAAGAAGGTGAGGGATGCTCCGTGGGCGGCGGCGCCGAATCCGACATCACTGAACTGGGCGAAGGTATCGGCGAGAACGAGTTTCTTGGCGAGGCCGAGCAGAAAGATCGTGAGGCCGGCGGCGATTTCCTGCTGATCAAGTTCGGCGAGATCGGGGCGGAGGAGCTGGGGGACGATTTCGCGGGCGCGGACAATGGGGCCGGCGATCAAATGGGGAAAGAAGGCAACGAACGCGCCGTAGGCAGTGGGGCGGGTCGGCCCCATGTCTCGTTTGTAACTATCGACCAGAAAGGAGATCTGCTGGAAGGTGAAGAAGCTGATGCCAAGAGGCAGGATAGCGCCACGGTTCAACCCGAAGAAGAAACCGGCGTATTTGAACCAGCAGAGCAGAGCGAGATTGGCCCCGACGCCGGCGACAGTGAAGGTTAGTGCGGCGCGCGGCTGTTGTTTTGCGGCGAGGGCGGTAATGGCGCGGCCGGCGGCGTAGTTGACGGAGATGGAGGCGGCGAGGAGCAGCAGGAAGGGTGGGTTCCACCAGGCGTAGAAAAACAGGCTGGCGGCGAGCAGCCAGCCAAGGGCGAGCGCGCCTGCTCCGGCCCGGCCGAGCGCCCAGAACCCGCCCAGCGCAACGGGCAGGAAGCCCAGCACGAAGACGGGTGAGGTGAACAGCATGCGGTTATCCTCACTCGCGGAGGCTAATACGGGGTTAATGGGGGGAGTTGGTGGGGCAGCTGGTGGGGTTAGAGCAGATCGCGCTTGACTGGAAACACTTTGCATTTCCAGGAGCGCGTGAATCTGCTCTAGTGCCGCGGGTTGTTGGTTGTTAATATAACGAAACGCCTGGAACACAATGTACGGCGCCGCCCCGGCGCAGATTGCCTCGGCGCTGTGCGCCGCTCAATGACGCCCTTATTGGCCGCGGTTCTGCGGGTCTGCTACGCTTCCTCCAGCCATCACCCGGAAGCGATCGATGCCATCAGCCTTTCTTTATGCCGGCCTTGGTCCTGAGTTGACGGCGTATGGCGTGGATGTCGATGCCGGAACGCTGACCCGGGGCGCTGCGGTCACGTTGCCGGCGAATGTGCAATATGCGTGGCCGCACGCGTCGCGCCAGGTGCTCTATGTTGCTTCCAGCGATGGCGTCGGCGGCAGGACGCATCATCTGACGGCGCTGCGGATCGATCAGAGCTCCGGCACCTTGAGCCCGCACGGGCCGGCGATCCCGCTGCCGGCACGGCCGATCCATATTTGCACTGATGCACCGTCTCGGCATGTTCTGGTTGCCTTCAATAATCCAGCGGCGCTGCGGGTTTATACCGTCAATGCCGACGACACGCTGAGTGACGAACGACCGCAGCCCGAAGCGCTCGATCCCGGCATATTCCCGCATCAGGTCCGCGTCACCGCCGACAACGCGCTCGCCATCCTGGTTGCCCGCGGCAACGATCCGGCGAACGGCAAACCGGAAGATCCCGGCGCGCTGAAAGTTTTTCGCTACGATGACGGGCTGCTGCGAGAAGAAGTTTCAGTCGCGCCAAATGGCGGTTACGGCTTCGGCCCGCGCCATCTCGATTTTCATCCATCAAAGCCGTGGGCCTAGGTCTCGTTGGAGCGGCAGAACCTGCTCCAGATGTTCGAGATCGCCGACGGCGCGCTGTCGCCCACGCCCCGCTTCAGCAAGCCGCTGCTCGCGTCGCCGGAAAGCGTGCATCCGCGCCAGCTTGGCGGCACGGTGCATGTTCACCCGAATGGATATTATGTATATGCGGCCAACCGCGGTGACGCGACCGCCATGGTGAATGGCGAGGAGGTGTTCGCCGGCGGCGACAACACGCTGGCGGTGTATCAAATCGATCCGTCAACGGGCGAGCCGAACGCAATTCAACTCACCGATACGCACGGCATCCATTGCCGTACGTTCCAAATCGATCCGTCTGGACGGATCCTGGTGGCCGCGCACATCGCCCCGGTACCTACAAGAAGCGGGGTGGTGCCGGCGGGAATGACGGTGTTCCGCATCGGGGATGACGGCCGGCTGAGCTACGTACGGCGCTATGATATCGATGCCGGCGGCCGCACCCTGTGGTGGATGGGAATGGTCGGCAAGTGACACAAGCTATCCGCGCCCCAACCCCGGCACATAATTCTTCCGCGGAAATTCCTCCCAGAATTCAGTGAGCGCCCTTCCCCCGAACTCACGATACGGTCTTGCCCGCAGGCGCTCGACGTCGATGTCGATCCCGAGCCCCGGTTCCTCCGGCAGCTCCGCCCAGCCGTTCTCCACCTTGATCTGCTTCATGGCGACGGCGCCGCACGCCTCGCGGAAGTTCACGAAGTACTCGGCTATGCGGAAATTCGGGATGGTGGCGCACACATGCACGGTCGCGGCAAACCCGCACAGCACGCTGTTATAGTTGTGCGGCGCCATCACCACCGCCTGAGGCTGCGCCATCGCGGCAATATCCAGCATGGCGCCGATCCCGCCGATGGCGCAGATATCCGGATTGAGTATATCGGCGGCCCGTCGCGCCAGCGCCTGGAAGAACGACTCCTTGGAGTACATTGCCTCGCCGGTGACGATCGGGATCGGCACGGCGCGGCGCACCTCAGCCAGCAATTCGATATTGTCCGCGAGGCAAGGCTCTTCGTACCAGGTGATATTAAACTCGGTCAGGCGCTGGCCGATGCGGATCGCGTGGGCGGGCGAGAACCGGCGATGCGCCTCGATCAGCAGCTCGAAATCCGGCCCCACGGCCTCGCGCATTCGCCGGACGAAGCCGATGGCAAAATCCTCCACTTTCGGGTCAACGTGCGTGCGCCAGGGGCCGGGGAACGGGTCGAACTTCGCCGCCGTGAAGCCTTCCTGCTTCAATTGCAGCGCGCGCTCAATATTCTCCTCGACGGACGTGCCGTGCGACCAGCCATTGGCATAGACGCGCACATGGGAACGCGACTTTCCGCCGATCAGGTTGTACACCGGCTGGCCGCAACGCTTGCCAAGAATGTCCCAGAGCGCGATCTCGATGGCGCTCCAGGCCGACAGCAGTTCCATGGAGTTGCGGCGGATGGCGAAATCATCGAACATCACCTGGCCGGTGTGACGGATGTTGAAGCTGCTCCGGCCGATCACATAAGGCGCCATGCAGCGCAGGCACTCCTCGATAACCTTCTCCTTTCCACGGGTCACATAAGCTTCGCCCCAGCCATGGATGCCGTCTTCGGTCTCCACGCGGCAGAACAGCAGATTTTTTCCGCTGCCCGGGTAGAGCAGAAAGCTTTCAATCCGCGCGATTTTCATGCCGGACGATCCTCTCCCGATCACATTGCCCTTACTCCACGGCATCGTACGGTCATGCCGCCGAAGCCACAAGTGCGTCATACCGCGTGAGGCCGGCATGCGTGCGCACGCCGACCTCATGCCTCATGCGTGGTATCGACTTTTGCTGACAGCTGATGCTAGTATCCGATTCGTGGGTCGCGAAGCGCGCACGCTTCTCGCGTGAATCGGATGTTCAGACAGTAAGCGACGTATCGACTTTCCCTCAACATTGAGGCTAACGTCGCAGAAGCAGGCCGCGCTTGCACCCCTGGGACGGGTCGCAACAAGAACCAACGGTAACCAACAGGAGCGAGCTCATGTCGATAATAGCGTGGCTGATCCTCGGACTGATCGCGGGTTTTATCGCGAGCAAGATCGTCAACAGAAGCGGCCAGGGCGTAATTCTCGACATCGTCCTCGGCATCATCGGCGCGGTCGTCGGCGGCGTGCTGTTTTCCGCACTGGGCGCCAGCGGGGTTACGGGTCTGAATCTCTACAGCCTCATCGTCTCCATAATCGGCGCGATCGTTGTTCTTGTGATCTACCACGCCATCGCCCGCCGAACTGTGTGACGCCACGCGCTTGATTGGAAATGCAAGCACCTCCAGTCAAGCGCGATCCTGCTCTCGTATCTGCCCCCGAAGTTCGCCGCACTCAGCGGCGGACGGAGGGGATAAGCAGCCGCTATTCCACGATGGCGAACTTCCGATTCGGGACATTAACGGCCAAGTGCCGTCTGGATCTCCCCCGCACTTGGAATGCGCCCGTTCGGTGTCAGCTTATCGACGACGCCCGGCAGCACGCGCGAAAGCTCAGCGAGGAGCTGCTGTTCACTCATGCCGGCGTGGCGGGCAAGGTCGCTGATTGTGGTCTGGCCCAGGGCTGCTCCGAGTCTATCCGGTGGAATTGGTGCGTTCGTGCCAGGGCCGAGCCACGACTGAACTGTTTCACCGTGACCGGCGCCTGATAACCGATCCAACAATCCCCCAAGCCCGCCTGCCAGGCCGCCGGACCCGGCGGTCGGCGGCGCTGTGGCAGTCTGCTGCTGCGGCGCGGAACCTCCGCTCATCATCTTTCCAACCAGAAGAGCACCCAGCGCAACCAACAAAGGTTTGGCGACGTTCCCGCCCGGGACGGCATCGTCGAGGAATCCCATTTTCAGCCTCCTTCAACGCAAGCAACTCACAGTTACCATCCCTGCACCCGGAGCATGCTGTCAAACGATGATATGCCTGGAAAGGACATGTCACCGGCTGTTGATCGCATCGCACCCACGCTGCATCTCTGACCGAGATCGGTGCGGCGCAGGCGGTCCTTACGAAGGAAATCGCCCGAAGGATTTGCCGTCACTCGCAGGGACCACCGAGATAAATCTCAGCGCTCTCGGGCTATTCTCAGTGCCCCTGTGTGCCAAACAGAAAGTTCCAAGCCGCACAGACAGCCTGACGCTTTACACGCCACAGACCGCACGTGCAGTCTTGCGAACCAGCAGGGTGCCTCAATTCCGCCACCTCGCCGCGGCAGAATGCGGAGTGGACCCAGAGTTCGTTAACCATTGCATCGCCCGTTAATCATTGCATCGGATGTACCATCCGCTGCCCCCGAAAACGGGATTCGGTACAAAACGCCGCCCCCCAAATCGCCGTTCGGTACAGAACGCGCCCCCCAAAAACCGGATTCGGTACAATCCCAGGCCCCAAAAATCGGCCTTTCGTACAATCCTTAACGCCCGGCATAGGGGTTCGTCGTGCCCCGCAACTGCAAGCGGATCGGCGTGCCGGCCAGCCCGAACGTCTCCCGCAGCCCGTTCACCAGGTACCGCCGATAATCGTCGGGCAGCCGCTCCGCCCTGGTCCCGAACACCACAAAAGTGGGCGGCCTCGCCTTGGGCTGGGTGATATAGCGAAGTTTCAGCCGCCTTTTTTCCACCAAAGGCGGCGGATGCCGCTCCAGGGCCTGCTCGAACCAGCGATTTAAAGCCGAGGTCGCCACCCGTGTGTTCCAGATCTCATGGGCCCGCCACACCGCCGGCAATAACCCACCCATCCCGTCGCCCGTCACAGCGGAAAGAGCCACCACCGGCACCCCCCGCAACTGGGCCAGGCTCGCCTCCAGCCGCTCCGAAACCGCCCGCCGGACCACGGCCCGGTCCTCCACCGCGTCCCACTTGGTCAGCGCGATCACGCAGGCCCGGCCTTCCCGCTCAATCAGCTGACCGATCTGGAGGTCCTGGTCGTGCAGCCCTTCCGTCGCGTCGACGGCCAGGACCACCACCTCGGCCATCTTCAGGGCGTCTATAGCCGCCCCGACCGACATCCGCTCCAGCGGCGCCTCGATCCGGGCCCGCCGTCGGAGCCCTGCCGTATCCACCAGCTCGATCCGCCGTCCCTCCGGGTCGGTCAGCATGACGGCGACGGCGTCGCGGGTCAGGCCGGGCTCCGGTCCGGTCACCATGCGCTCCTGCCCGACCAGCCGGTTCAGCAGGGTGGATTTACCGACATTCGGCCGCCCCACGATCGCCATCCGCAGCGGCCGATCCCCCTCCCCCTGATCCTCAACGGCCACCAGTTCGGCGATCTGGCTCATCAGATCGGCGATGCCCTCGCCATGCTCGGCCGAGACCGCGACCGGGTCGCCCAGCCCCAGGGCATAGGCCTCGTAGAAGGCGGATTCCGTCGCCCGGCCCTCGGCCTTGTTGGCCACGAGCAACACTGGCCGGTCCTGCCGCCGGAGCCATTGGGCAAAATGCCGGTCGGCGGGCGTCAGGCCGGCCCGGGCATCCACCACGAACAGCACCAGATCGGCCTGGGATACCGCGGTGGCCGAGGAGGTGTGCATCCGGCCGGCCAGCGTCTCCGGCGCGGCCTCGTCCAGCCCGGCCGTGTCAATCAGCCGGACGCGGCGTCCGCGCAGCAGCGCCTCGGTTTCCTTGCGGTCGCGCGTGACCCCAGGCGTGTCAGCGACCAGCGCCGTCCGCCGCCCCGCCAGGCGGTTGAACAGCGTCGATTTGCCCACATTCGGGCGCCCGGCAATGACGACCACGGGCAATGACATCTGGTATCCGATCGCAGCGAAGCGTGAGCACGCTTCGTCGCGTGAATCGGATACTCAGACAACAGGCGGCGTATCGACTCAGAAAGTCGATACCAGTATCCGATCGCAGAGAAGCGTGAGCACGCTTCGTCGCGTGAATCGGATACTCAGACAACAGGCGGCGTATCGACTCAGAAAGTCGATACCAGTATCCGATCGCAGAGAAGCGTAAGTTGCGAAGCGCGCACGCTTCATTGCGTGAATCGGATACGCAGACAACAGGCGGCGTACCGACTTTCAAAGAAAGTCGATACTACCGCAGGGCGATCAGACGCCCGTCCTCGGTGATCAGCAGCAGCGTGCCGTCCACGATGACCGGCTGCACCGGGGCGGCGCCGCCGGAGAGCTTCTGCCGGCCCAGAAGCTGGCCGGTGAACGGGCTGACGGCCAGCGCCTCCTCACTGGTGCCGGCCAGTACCAGGCGGTCGCCGGCAAGCGTCGGGCCGAACCAGGTGAGCGGATTGCGCTTCTTCTCCTGGTTTCCCCAGCGCGGCAGGCCCCGCACCCAGGCGATAGCGCCGTCCGGGGCGTGGACCGCGAGCATCACCTGGTCCAGCGTGAGCATGAAGACCCAGTCGCCGGCAACATAGGGGCTGTCCTCGCCCGAAATGGCGTGCTGCCAGATGCGGCGGCCCGAATGCAGGTCGTTCGAGACGGCGAGCCCGCCATCGCCGACGGCGAAGACCTGGTTGCCGCTGATCACCGGCATGCCGCGGACCGAGTTCACGTCCAGCAGCCCGCCGCCGATCCCCGGCGCGACGAGGTTGTCGGTCCAGACCACGGTGCCGGTATCGGCGCGCAGCGCAGTCAGCTCACCGGAGGCAAAGCCGGCCACGACCAGCCCGTCGGAGTAGGCGGGCGCGGGCTCGGCCAGCATGGCCGTCTGGGCATTGGTGGCCTGGTAGCGCCACAACTCTTTCCCGGCGGTTAGTTCGAGCGCGATGATGCGGTCCGCGATGGTGGTCAGGAACAGCCGGCCCTCGACGATGGTAGGGCCGCCGCGCACCGGCTCCTTGACATTCGTCCGCCAGAGCGTGGTCCCCTGCGCCGGGTCCAGGGCGACCACGTCGCCCAGCCCGTTCACCGCGTAGAGCCGGCCGTCCGCCAAACCCAGCCCGCCGCCCAGATTGCTGCTGCGGACGTCCTTGCCCCTGGTGTCCACCCGCCAGCGTCGCCGGCCGTCGGCCAGGCCGAAGCAGGTCACGTTCGCCGCCGAGTCCATCGTGTACACCAGGCCTCCGGCGGAAACCGGCTGGGCGAGGATCTTCTGCCGGTAGCCGCCGCCATCGCCGATCGGCGCGTCCCAGATCTGGGCGAGGACGGGGCGGGCGTCGAGATTGCCCATCAAATGGGCCGGGTTGCCTCCCGGCTGAGGCCAGGCCGCGTTGCGGACCGGCCGGGGCAGGACGACCTGCGGCGCGCCCGAGGTGATGGCGAGGACGTTTTCGGTGGCGAGCACCGGTTCGCGCTTGCCGGGGATGGGCGCCTTCTCCTCGCCGAACCAGCGGTCCCAAAGCCCGCAGCCGCCCAGTGCGAGCGGCAGTGCCAGTGCGGCACGGCGCTTCAGGGCGGCGTTCATCCGGCGAGCTGCGTCAGCAGTGCAGTGGCTCGCTGACGCACGCCGCCGGGAGCGGACGGGTCCTGCGCCAGACCGGTCAGTTCCTGCTTTGCCTGATCCTTTTTGCCCTGACGCATGTCCAACAGCGCGAGCTGCTCCTGCGCCAGGTGATGCCAGGGGTTGCCAAGTTCGGTCAGGGGTTTCAGCCGGGCTTCGAGCAGGCCCGGATCGCCGGAATTGATCTGGTGCTGGGTCCAGAGCAGGGTCGCGAGGTCGCGCAGGAGGGGATCGGCGGAGGAGTTGGCGGCGACCTCGTTCCAGAGGTTCAGCGCCTGCGGCATGTGTCCGTCGTTCGCCTCCATCGCGGCCGCCCGCAGGCGGGAGACGGTCCGATAGCCCTCCGGCGCGGATTGCGCGAGATTTGTGAAGGCGCCCAGAGCGGCCTGGTGGGCGGCGGCGTCACCGGCGGGCTGATCCGCCTGGAACATCGCCTGCATATAAACGGCGGCGGCTCTCTGGTCCTGCTGGGCCTGGCGCCAGCGCCAGCCCTGCCAACCGGCCACCCCGGCGACGATAACCAGAACGGCGGCCAGGATCAGGCCTGCGTAGCGGGTGAGGAATTGCCGGGTGCGTTCAGCGCGCAGTTCCTCCTCGACCTCGTCAAAAATATCGGGCACGCAACGCTCCGGTAGATTCGGGCGGATACATACAGGTGGGCCGGCGAGGGGCAAAGGGGGCGGGCCCGGGGGAGCGCACTACTCTGCAGGCGCCCATCAGCCCGGGCCGGGCTTCGCGGTCCGTATAACCGTCCGACGCCGCAACGCCTCGGCGGCCACGAGCAACAGGATCGAGATGGCCATCATGAGCATGGCCGCGGCGGTTATTGCCGGGCTTAGCTGCTCGCGCAGGCCGGTGAACATGACCATCGGCAACGTCCGCTGCGGCGCGCCGGCAAGGAACAGGGCTACCACCACCTCATCGAACGAGGTCACGAACGCAAAGGCGGCGCCGGAGAGTACGCCGGGAAGGATCATCGGCAGCATCACGTGGCGGAAGGCGAAGAGGGGGCGTGCACCGCAGATGGCCGCGGCTCGCATCGCTGTCTGGTCGAACCCGGCGAGGCTGGCGCCAACGGTAACGACGACGAAGGGCGCCGCCAGGATCGTGTGCGCGAGGATGATTCCCTGGAATGTGCTGGCGAGGCCAATCGGGGCATAGAACAGATACGTGCCGACGGCGGTGATGACGACCGGCACGGCAAGCGGGGAGATCAGCAGCGCCGTGACGGCTCGGCGCGCCGGAAGGCGCGGGTTCGCCAGACCCACCGCCGCCAGGGTGCCGAGCGCGGTCGCGGCGATGGTCGTTACCGCCGCGATCAGCAGGCTGTGTTCAATCCCTGCGCGCCAGTTCCCCGGTCCCAGCACGACCTCGTACCAGCGCAGCGAAAGGCCGGCGAGCGGGAAGGTGAAGAACGTCCCGCTGTTGAACGAGAGCGGGATGGGGACGAGGATGGGCGCGATCAGAAAAATGATGACCAGCACGCACCAGGCGCCGATCAGTCCGATGCGGAGGCGCTCGCCGACCGTTGGGTATGGCGAGAGGAGCATGCCTCAGATCAGCCGCAGCCGGCGCGAGGCGACCAGGCGGCCGAAGGCCGCGCACAGCAGCAAGGTCAGTAGCAGCAGGATGAAGCTGAGCGCCGCCGCCATGTGCCAGTTGAGTTCGACGTTGATGTAATTGGCGATGAAGTTGCTGACGAGCTGATCGCTCGGGCCGCCGACCAGGGCCGGCGTGATGTAGTAGCCCAGACACAGGATGAAGGTGAGCAGACAGCCCGCCAGCACGCCAGGCATGGCCTGCGGCAGATAGACGCGGCAGAAGGCCATGAAGGGGCGCGCTCCCAGCGAATAGGCGGCGCGCATCTGCGAGGGCGGGATGCCGCGCAGCACGCTGTAGATCGGCAGCAGGGTGAACGGAAGCTGGATGTCGGTCATCGTCAGGATCAGCCCGAGGCGGCTGTACATCAGATCGAGCCGATGGTGCGTGATGCCGAGCAGCAGCAGAAAGTCGTTAAGCAGCCCGAATTTTTGCAGCACCACGGTCCATGCCGCGGTGCGCACCAGGATCGAGGTCCAGAACGGCAACAGGACCAGGATGATGAGCACGGCGGCGAGGCGCGGGGGCATGTTGGCGGCGAGCCAGGCGAGCGGGAATGCGCCTGCCAGCGTTGCCAGGGTGACGATGATCGCGACCAGGAATGTCCGGCCGAATACGCGCAGATAGAGCGCTTGATCCGGCGGCACGAACTGAAGACCGCTCGGGGTCAGGCGCAGGTCAAGGGCATTGAGGAGATAGAAGCTGGTGAACGGGCTGAGTTCGTTCCTGATGACATGCCACGTCGCGGGATCGCCCCAGACCGGATCGATCGAGATCAGCTTTTCGCGCGAGACCTCGGCGGCGTCCCCGACCTTGCGCGCGGTGCTCAGCACATGGCTGCGGATGCCCGCGAGCCGGAAATTGAGGGATTTGGCGAGCTCGAAGATGTCGCCCTGGGCGTGGTCGCGCGCGAGGTCCTGGGCGAAGGCCCGGAATGCAGCGTCATCCGGCAGCCCGTTTCCATCCCAGTGGTCGAGCGCGCGGGCGGTCTGCGGCAATCCGTTGCTGATCGTGGGGTCGTAGCCGGCGCGGGTGAGCAGGGCCAGGATGGGGATGAAGAAGGCAAAGAAAACGAGAGCAATCAGCGGGCTCGCGAGCGCGGCCGCCCGCATGCGCTGGCCGGCGCCGGCGCGTCGCACCGCGCGGGCCAGCGAGCGATCCCGCGGCGGCGCTCCCGCCCGCCCGGCGGGGGCGCCGAGTGACGCAGCTAGGTCGCGAGCCAAGCGTTGAAACGCCGGTTGAGATCCTCGCTGTAGTCGCCCCAGAATTCCGGATCGGAAATGAGGTGCTTACCCAGATGGTCCGGCGCATTCGGCAGCTTAGGCAGGACATCCTTCGGCACGTCCTTGACCCCCGCGTTTACCGTGGGGCCGTAAGGGATGTGGCTCGCGAGACGGGCGTTCACTGCGGGGTCGGCGATGTAGGCGAGATACTTGTAGGCAAGTTCCTCGTGCGGCGCACCCTTGGGGACGGAAATCATGTCGAACTCCAGGATCTGGTTCTCCCAGGCGATCTTGAACGGGGCGTGATCCTGATCGATCGGGTTCTGGATGCGACCGTTCCAGGCCGTGGACATCACCACCTCTTTCGAAGCGAGGAGCTGCGGCGGCTGCGCGCCCGCCGTCCACCACACTGTGTCATTCTTGATGGTGTCGAGCTTGCGGAACGCCTGGTCGACGCCCTTCGGGGTTGCGAGCGTCTTGTACACTTCGTCCGGCGGCACGCCATCGGCCATCAGCGCCCATTCCACGTTGTTGGTCGCCACCTTCCGCAGCGCGCGCTTGCCCGGATACTTCTTGGTGTCAAAAATCGCGAGGACCGAGGTGGGACCCTCTTTCAGCACGGTCGTATCGTAGGCCAGGATGTCGCCGTACACGTCGATCGCCATGCCGTAATCGAGCGTGCCGCCCTCGACGAACTCCGATCGCGGCGCGATGCGCGAGTAGTCGAGCTTTTGCAGCACGCCCGAATTGCCGCCCTGCAGCACTTCGGAGGTTTCAACCGTGCAGAGATCAACTGTCACGCTGCCGGCGCGGACCATTGCGGTGACCTTCGCGAGGGCGGAGGTATCGAACTCCTCGTTGAAAGTTATTCCCAGCTTTTTCGCGAACGGCTCGTACCAGGCGGCCCGCTGCGCCGCCTGCCAGGCTCCGCCAGCCGAAATGATGGTCAGGCTTTTTCCCTCTTCCGCGCGGGCGCGCAGGCCGGTGCCGGACACAACCACGCCCGCGGCCAGCGACTGCAACAGGGTTCGTCTTTTCATTTGCTCCTCCCGTTATCGTTCGGCAGATCGGAAGTGGTTGCGGGAAGGGCCCAGCAATCCGTCGCCGACCAGCTCAGAGTTACCGAAGCACCGGCCACTGGCAACAACGCCGCGTCCGTCTTGACGATAATCTTCTGTCCATTCACGAGCCGCGTCAGCACCTGCTGATGGTCGCCCAGGTAGATTCGGCCCTCGACAGCGGCGGCCATGCTGTTCTCGCCGTGGCCACTGGCATCAAGCAGGATGCGTTCCGGTCGCACCGCGATAACGGCCGGACGTCCGGGACCGGCCAGATTCCTGGGGCGGGCGATGACCGGCTGGCCGCCGGGCAGACGCACGCGGCAGGTTTTGCCGTCGGCGCACTCGACCACGCCGTCGAGCAGGTTGTTATCGCCAATGAAACTGGCGACGAAGGTATTGCTGGGTGAATTGTACAACTCGTGCGGCGTGCCGACCTGGGCGATGGCTCCGCGGTTGAACACTGCGACCCGATCCGACATCGTCAGTGCCTCGCCCTGGTCGTGCGTCACATAGAGGATCGTGATGCCGAGCATGTCGTGGAGCTGTTTCAGCTCGATCTGCATGTGCTCGCGAAGCTTGCGGTCGAGCGCGCCGAGCGGCTCGTCCATCAGCACGAGCCTGGGCTCGAAGACCAGCGCGCGGGCCAGGGCGACCCGCTGCTGCTGCCCGCCGGAGAGCTGGTCCGGTCGCCGCGGGCCGTACTCCCCCAGTCGCACCATCTCGAGCGCCCGTTGCACGCGCGCCTGTCGTTCGGCCTTGCCCAGCCGGCGCACGCTGAGGGGAAAGGCGACGTTCTCGGCGACCGACATGTGGGGGAAGAGCGCGTAATTCTGGAACACCATGCCGATGTTCCGCTCGGTACGGCGGCAGCCGGTCCACGGGCTGCCCGTCGAGCATGATGCGGCCGCGGACCGGCCGCTCGAAGCCGGCGAGCATGTTGAGCGTGGTGGTCTTGCCCGAGCCGGACGGCCCCAGCAAGGTGAGGAATTCACCATGCGCGATGCTAAGGTTGAGGTTGTCCACCGCCAGAACCCGCCCGTCGTAAGACTTATCGACGTTGCGGAACTCTACCAAACTGGCGTTCAACGCGAGGATTATCCGTTCTTCCGCTCTTCGAAGGAGGGTATCAAGCCGGGGGAGGCGCTTCAATGGGCTGGCCTGCCGGGCGTTGGGGTAATTGCGCGTGGCTGGGGCCGGCCACGCTGCTTTCCCATGATGCCTTAGCGCAGGATCCCTCGCTCCAAGCAGCGCGACAGTTCTTGCGCGTTCATCGTGTCAGCCGCAATGATGGCCCCGACCCGCAACGAGTTCAGGGAACGGCAGAGAGGGGCATGAGCGAAGTCCTTGAGCATCACGAGCATGTCAAAGAAGCGGTCGAGCATGGGGCCAAGCGGGCGGCGCTGCTGATTGCGGTGCTGGCTGCGGCTCTGGCTGTCTGTGAGCAGCAATCGAAGCACGCGGAGATGGCAGTCGCGCAGAACTCGATTCTGGCGGTGGACTCCTGGAACCAATACCAGGCGAAGTCGATCCGGGCCGCGGTCGCGCTGGATATCGCCCGGCTGGGCCAGACGCTGGACCCGCCGGCATCCGCCGACAAGGCGGCGGCGAGGGCGGGGGTGCTGAAGCAGCTGACGCAGGATCAGGCGCAGTACGAGACGGATCCGAAGGACGGCAAGGCGGCGATCGCGGAGCGGGCGCGCGGCTACGAGGAGGCGCGGCAGTTCAACCTCGAACGGTCGCACACGTACGACAATGCTTCGGCGGCGCTGCAACTGGGCATCGTGCTGGCGACGGCTTCGGTGATCACCGCCTCGGGGCTGCTGCTGCGGTTTTCCTTGCTTCTGGGAGCGGCCGGGATCGGATTGGGTATTCTGGGCGCCGTGGCGCCGGGGTTGGGCGCGTTCTAGCCCAGCAGGCGATATCGGACGGTGCCATCACGCCGAAAGCATGATCACCTATGTTTGCGGCAGCGTAACCGCCATTCGCACGGCAGAGGGACTTGTTTTTATCGACACCGCGAAGCCCGGGACTGCAAGCCAGACTCTGGCCGCCGTCCGTCGCCGGCGCCGCCGCGCCGCGGGACAAGCATATTCAAGCAGTGCGAGCGTCCGTCCGGCACCGGTGCATCGAGACGGAGACTTCATTGATCGGCAAGGCGATCTATGCGGTCTTCCAGCGCGATGCGGAGAGGCGGGCGAGTAGTCTGTAGGCGCGGCTGGACAGGCTGCGGGACGCGTGTGAATCTCCAGGTAATCAAGAACCGGAGGACACACGATGCCCGCTCAGCTACAGTTTTCGCGCAGACACGCGCTTAGTCTCTTGGGCGCGGCGGCCCTTGCGGCCCGCCCGGCGCGGGCCGACACGCATCTGGCGATCTGGACCGGCTTTCCCGAACTCCAGCCCTGGTATCAGGCGGTCGCAGCCGAATACGCGAAGACCCATCCCGGCGTGAGTTTCGAGTTCTTCAGCACCTCATTGCGCGAGGCCGAGCAGAAGCTGACCGCGGCGGTGCCAACCGGGACCGGGCCCGATATCTACGACATCGGCACCAATATCAGCGTGAATTTCATCGATAATGGACTGATCGATCCCAATCCCCCCGATGTCGACGCCTACCTGAAATCGGGCAAATGGGACAAATTCGACGTCGATTTCTTTACCCTGAACGGAAAGACCTATGGCCTGCCGATGATGGAAGGCAGTCGCGCCTGCATGTACTGGAACAAGGCCTATTTCCAGGAAGCCGGGTTGTCCGGGCCTCCCGCTACCTTCCCCGAGCTGATCGATGACGCCAAAAAGCTGGTGAAGTTTGACAGCCAGGGTCGCATGACCCGCAGTGGCATCAGCCTGCGCCTGTCGGGCCAGGGCAGCGGCATCGGTGAAAAATGGCGCTATGTGGTCGAGGCTGCCGGCGGATCGATGATCGAGCGGACCCCGAGCGGCAAGTGGCACAATGGCTACGACAATCAGGCCGGACGCGACGCGCTGGCCTTCTATGTCGATGCCGTGCAGACCTGGCATATCGACGACCCGAAGGTGCCGCATGATGCGGATGCGTTTGCGTCCGGCGCTACTGCGATGCTGTTCCGCGAGGCCTGGGTGATTGGCGAAATCCAGCAGAAGAACCCGAAGCTCGAGTACGGCGTGACGCCGATCCCGGCCTGGAAGGCGGGAGGACCGCGGATGATGATGCTGCAGCCCTGGGGCGTGTATGTGAACGGGCAGAGCAGCAACAAGGCGGCCGCCTATGATTTCCTGAAATTCCTGACCAATCCGCAGAACGGACTGCAACTGACGGAAATGACCGGCTGGCTCTCGCCGCGGCAGGACATCGACTGGAAACCGCTGCTCGCCAAGACGCCGCAGTTCGAGGCCTTCGTCTCGCCGCCATCGGACGTGCACTTCTATGTTGAACCGGTGCTGACGGCGTTCGACGAGATCGAAACGCGGCTTTCCGACCATCTGACCGCCGCCTATGTCGATCCGTCGCTGAAAGGAAATCCGGACAGGATCGCGGCGGCGATTCATCAGATGGCGCAGCAGACCGACCAGATCCTCAAGGACGCAAATCTGTACGGGACGGCCTGAAGCACCGGTGGTTTTGGGTCGGCGCGCCAGGCTGTGGGTCTGGTGCTATGCCATGCTGCTGCCGGTCATGGCGATTTACGTTTATGTGCGCATCGTCCCGATCGTCTGGAGCTTCGTTTTAAGCCTGTATGACTGGCGGCTGATCGCGCGGGTGCGTCCGTTTGTCGGGCTGCAGAATTATGTTCGCATGGTTGGCGACGGCAATTTCCACATCGCGCTGTGGAACACGACCGTCTATTCGCTCGCGACGGTGCTGATCAGCACCGCCCTGGCGCTGCCGCTCGCGGTGGTGCTGGCCCGGCGCGGCCGCGCTTCCGCGCTGTATCAGACGATCTACTTCCTGCCGGTGATCACGCCGGTGGTGCCGATGGCGATCGCCTGGAAATGGATTTACGACTACAATTACGGCTTGCTCAACTACATCCTGTCATTTGCCGGAATTCCGCCGATCGCCTGGCTGACCGATGCGCATATCGCGCTATGGGCGCTGATCATCATGGGCGTCTGGAAAGTGCTCGGCTACAATCTGGTGATCTTCCTGGTCGGCATCCGCAATATCCCGGCGAATTATCTGGAGGCGGCGAGCCTGGACGGCGCATCCGAGACGCAGAAATTCTGGCGCGTCACGCTGCCGCTGCTGCGACCGATTCTGCTTTACGTGCTGGTGACTGCGACTATCAGCTCCTACACGGTGTTTACCCAGGTGTATGTGATGACCCTGGGCTCGCAGGCGGCGCCGGGGCAGGCGGTGCGCGTGCTGGTATATGACATCTACCAGAACGCGTTTCAGTATTTCCGTATGGGGTATGCCTCGGCCGAGGCGGTCACGCTGACCTTCATCGCGCTCGGCTTTACCTGGATCCAGTTCCGCGCATTCCGCGAGGACACGGCATGAGGCCCGGTCAGCGGCGTCGTCGGTTGCGCACGCGTATTGCTGGTCTGCTGACTCATGCCGTGCTGGCGGCCGGCGCGGTGCTCATGCTGTTGCCGATGCTGTGGATGCTGGCGACGTCGTTCAAGCTGCCGGGCGAGATCGCAGTCTGGCCGCCGCATCTTCTGCCGCGCGCACCGACGCTTGCGAACTATGCTGGAGTGTTCAGCGTAGTGCCGTTCGGGCGCTTTCTGGTCAACAGCCTGTTTCTTTCGGTCGCGGCTACGGTCAGCGTGGTGGCGACGTCCGCCGCTGCCGGCGCGGTCTTCGCCAAATACCGCTTCCCGGGCCGGACGCTGCTGTTCACGGTGATACTCGCCACCGCGATCGTTCCGTTCGAGGGTTACATGATCCCGCTTTACATCCAGCTGGTGCGCATCCACTGGATCAACACCTACCAGGCGATCATCCTGCCCACGCTGGTGATGAGCTTCGGCATCTTTCTGATGCGCCAGCACGTCGCCTCGGCGATTCCTGACGAGCTTCTGGAAGCGGCCCGGGTTGACGGCGCCGGGGAATGGTGGACGTTCCGACGAATCCTGGTGCCGCTTTCAGGCAATGCGATGAGCGCGATCGCGATTCTGGCCTTCATTCAGGGCTGGACCGCTTTCATCTGGCCGCTGCTGGTCGCCAACAACCAGCTGCTGTTCAACACGGAGGTGGGCCTGACGGCTTTCCAGTTCCGTTTCAGTACCGATTACGGGAAGCTGATGGCGGGTTCGACGATCAGCACGCTGCCCATGCTGGTCATCTTCCTGATCTTGCGGCGGCGGATCATCGATAATATGGCGCTGACAGGCATCAAAGCGTGATCGCTTGGGGCGGAACGTCAGAAAGCGTGAATCACGCTCTTAGATAAAGGGTTGATCGATGCGCAACAGTGAAGAGATTTGGTCCCGGGTCGAGGCGAAGCGTGAACCATTCGTCGCGCTCAGCGACCGTATCTGGGGCATGCCGGAGCTGAACTACAACGAGTTCCGCTCCAGCGCCGAACATGCGGCGATGCTGGAAGAGCAGGGATTCCGGGTGACGCGGAATGCGGGGGGGTTGCCGACCGCCGTGATCGGAGAGGCAGGGGAGGGCGGCCCGGTTATCGCCATTCTGGGCGAGTTCGATGCCCTGCCGGGGTTGAGCCAGGAGGCCGGCGTGGCTGAGAAACGCCCGGTTGAAACCAACGGCAACGGCCATGCCTGCGGCCACAATTTGCTGGGATCGGCTTCGATGCTGGCTGCGACCGCGGTGAAGGACTACCTCGCTGCTGCCGGCATAAAGGGGCGTGTGCGCTATTATGGCTGCCCAGCCGAGGAGGGCGGCTCCGCCAAAGGATTCATGGTGCGCAGCGGCCTGTTCGAGGATGTGGACATTGCCATCTCCTGGCATCCGGCGCCGTTCGCTTGCGTCAACAATCCCATTTCCCTGGCGTGCAACGAGATCGATTTCCATTTCACCGGCCGCGCTTCGCATGCGGCCGCTGCGCCGCATCTCGGCCGGAGCGCGCTGGATGCGGTGGAGCTGATGAATGTCGGCGTGAACTATATGCGCGAGCACATGCCTTCGACGGCGCGCATCCACTACGCGTTGATCGATGCGGGCGGAATCGCGCCGAATGTGGTGCAGGCAAAGGCGACCGTGCGCTATCTGATCCGTTCGCGCGAGTTGCCGGAACTGCACAGGCTGAATGAGCGGGTGAAGAAGATCGCCGAGGGCGCGGCGCTGATGACGGAAACCACCGTGCGCGCACAGATCATCAGCGGGGACGCCAATCTGATCGGCTGCACGCCGCTCGAGAAGCTGATGCAGGAGCAGATCGAGCGGCTCGGACCGCCGCCTTTCGATGAACAGGATCGCGCGTTCGCTGCTGAAATCCAGGCGACGCTCTCCGAAGAGGATATTGCTACTGCTTTTGCGCGCTTCGGGATGAAGCCGAAGCCGGGGGCGACGCTGTGCGACTTCATCCCGCCGCTCGGGGGCGGGGACGGCACGCTGGTCGGGTCGACGGATGTTGGAATGGTGAGCTGGGTGGTGCCGACGGTGCAGATGCGGGGGGCTACTTACGCGGTCGGGACGCCGGGACACTCCTGGCAGCTCGTGGCGCAGGGGAAGATGCCCGCGGCGCATAAGGGGATGGAACATGCAGCGAAGGTAATGGCCTCGACGGCGGCGGAGCTGCTGCGGGACAACGGCCTGATCGCGCAGGCCAAAGCCGATCATCGGGCGAGGTTGGGGGAGCGGGAGTTTATCAACCCGGTACCCGATGATGTGGAACCACCATTTGCGTTGCATGGTGGCTGATGGTCCAGCTTAAGGGCGGTTCACACCGAGGTGCGCGGTTAGTGTCCCCGGAAGTGGTGGAGATTCGGCCCGCGCTGCCGGTGTAGGCGAGTTGTGTCCGTCAAGTTCAGCAAATTAGGGTGGCCACGTGGCGAGCGTTTCTCAGTACGGCTGAGCGCCGTGTTCGACTTCACCCAAGCCGAGAGAGGAACCGATGGCCGAGGAGAGATTGGCGCTGGCCGAGCTTCTGGAGAAGGCCGGTGATGGCAATTTTCTGCCGAGCGTGGCGAAGGCGGTGCTGCAGCTGATGATGGGGATGTGGACGGGGTATCCAATGGGGTTTCATGCCGTGATTATCAGATTTGGGCGATTCTCCTGGGAGGTCGAGGATGCGCAAAGCGGTCCGCTTCTCGATCGGCGTGCTGGTCCTTCTGTTGGCAGGTGGGCTCGGCCGTTCCGGTCATGCCGCTGCGAGCGAAGCGCCGGATCATTACTTGATCGGCGCATATATCGTCTCGCTCAACAAGCTCGACCAGGCACGTGGCACCTTCGACGCTGATCTATGGCTCTGGAGCGTCGGTCGGTCACCGACACGCGACCCGTTGCAGAGCATGGAGTTCATCAACGCCGACCGCGTCACCTCTCGGCTCGAGAGTAGCACCCAGCGCGGCGAGCTTGTCTGGCGGCAGCGCAAGATCAGCGGCACATTCCGACACAACTGGGACCTGCGCAATTTCCCGTTCGATCGGCAGACGCTGACCATCGCTCTCGAGGAGGGGGTGAGCGACGGCAACACGCTCCTCTACGAATCCGACCGCGCCGACGCTGGCTACCGCCCGCAGCCCGAGTTGAAGGGATGGCGGATCACGGGTGTTACGTTGCACAGCGGCGTCACCCACTACGCCACTACCTTCGGCGATCCGGCGGCGGCCAGCGGCAGCAACTATGCGGAGATGCAGCTAGCGGTGACGCTGAGGCGCACCAGCCTCGCCACGTTCCTGAATCTCTCTGCGCCGTTGTATGCGGCATTCCTGCTGACGGCGGTGAGCTTTCTGCTCGGCAGCAGTGTGGTAACCGCCAGAATGTCGCTGCTCGCGGCGGCGCTGTTCGCGGTGGTGATCAACATCCGCACGACCAGCGATATGCTTGGGGGCGCGCACGGCCCGACGCTGATTGATAAACTTAACATCCTCGGCCTGGCCGCTATCGTCGCCGCGACCTTTGCCACCGTCGTGACCAGCGTTCTCAATGAGCGCGTTGCGCCGGCGACGTTGGCGCGCCTCGACTACATCGCTTGCTCGGCGCTGGTGGTGCTGTTCGGCGGCGCAAACGCCGTGCTGTTGGCTGCTGCGGCGCTCGCATCGTAGCGGCGCGGATGCCGGCCCCGCGTTCGCTTCAGCTGCTATCGTGCCCGAAAGCGGACAGTCTGCAATCGGCCAGGCCCGGCCTTGAACCGAATGTCCGATTACCGGGGATCCCAATATCCCCGTGGCCCTCCGTGTGTCCTCCGCGGTTCTCCGTGTGAAACATAGCGACGACCGCAAAAATCCACCCAGTTGACGCACGCGGCCAAATCCGCGATGCGTCCGCTCTGATGGCATGAAACCTGCTTGCAACGGGGAGAGAGCGATGAACTGGGCGAAAGCCGTTGCCTTTGCGTTGGCCGTAATGGCAGCCGCCGGCGGGGTGGCGCAGGCGAAAGACTACAAGAAGATCGTCATCGCTACCGAGGGCGCCTATCCGCCTTACAACATGCATTCCCCGGACGGAAAGTTGATCGGCTTCGAGATCGACCTGGGCGACGATCTCTGCAAGCGGATGGATATCCAGTGCACTTGGGTCTCGCAGGACTGGGACAGTATGATCCCCGCACTGAACGCTGGGAAGTTCGATGCGGTGATGGACGGCATGTCCATCACACCGCAGCGGGAGAAGGTGATCGCCTTTTCTATCCCCTACACCCAGTCCCCCACCACCTTCCTTGTGCCGAAGGACAGTTCGCTGGCGAAGATGCCGGACACCGGCACGCGTGTGTCGCTGGATGACAAGGCGGCAATGGACAAGGCGATCGCTGCGATCACGCCCATGCTGAAGGGTAAGACGGTGGGTGCCCAGGTGGCGACGATTCAGGCCAATTTTCTCAAGACCTATCTGGCCAACGTGGTGACTATCCGCACCTACAAGACCACCGAGGAGCATGATCTGGACCTGTCGGCGGGGAGGATCGACGCGGCGCTTGCCTCCACCTCTTATTTCATTTCCACCCTGAGCAAACCGGGCGGCGACAAGTTCGAGGAGGTCGGGCCGCTGTTCACTGGCGGGCTGCTGGGCAAGGGCACCGGGGTCGGCATCCGCAAGGACGATCCGGAACTGGTGACCATGTTCAACAAGGCGATCGAGGCGGCCAAGAACGACGGGACGATCCGCGCGCTGTCGCTGAAGTGGTTCAAGACGGACATCGCGCCGCAGAGCTAATCCGCCAGCGTGGGCGACACGTTTCGCCTGCTCGGTTTTGGGCCGACGGGCTGGGGCGCGTCGCTGATCACCGGTGCGCTGATGACGCTGGCCGTCTCGGCGGCGGCCTATCTTGTGGGACTGGCTCTGGGTGCTCTGGGCGCCTGGGGCAAGGTCGGTGGGGGGCCGGGCGCGCGACGGCTCGTTGATTTCTACACCACGGTGTTCCGCGGCGTTCCCGAGCTGCTGGTGATCTACCTGGTCTACTTCGGCGGCAGCCAGCTGCTGACCTCGGCGGGGCATGTGCTGGGCAGCTCCGGGTTCATTGGGCTCAATGGCTTTATGGCCGGGTCGCTGGCCGTGGGCGTGGTCGCCGGGGCGTACCAGACGGAGGCGATTCGGGGCGGCTTCCTGGCCATTCCGCGCGGCGAGATCGAGGCCGGGCGCGCGGTGGGGATGGGCCGGTTGCTGCTGTTCCGCCGCGTCATCGCCCCGCGGACGCTGCGCTTCGCGCTGCCCAGTATGGGCAATGTCTGGCAGCAGGTGCTGAAGGAATTGGCGCTGATCTCGGTGACGGGGTTATCCGAACTGATGCGGGCGGTGAACATCGCCTCCGATTCGACACGCCTGCCGTTCGACTTCGCGATCGGGGGATTCGTGCTGTACCTGGCGCTGACGACACTGTCGAACGGCGTGTTCCGGAGCGTGGAGTTGTCGGTCGCCCATGGCGAGCGGGTGAGACGCTGATGGAGGAGTTGCCGTTCCTGAGGGACACGATGGTGCAGCTGGTCAGCGGGATCCCGCTGACTGTCGTGTTGACCCTGGCGTCGGTTGCTTTTGGGTCCTGCCTCGCGCTGTGCCTTGCGCTGTTCCGCGCAGGGTCGCGCATCGGGGCGGCGTTCGTAAGTGCGTATGTGTTTGTATTCCGTGGCACGCCCCTGCTGCTGCAGATCTTCCTGATCTATTACGGGCTGGGCCAGTTCGCCGCGATCCGCGAGAGTATCCTGTGGCCGTTCCTGCGCCAGCCGTGGTGCTGCGCGATCCTCGCGTTGGCGCTCAATACCGCCGCGTATCAGGCGGAAATCCTGCGCGGCGCATTCGCGTCCGTGCCGGCCGGAGCGATCGAGGCGGGCCGCGCCTGCGGCATGTCGCGGCTGATGCTGCTGCGAAGGATCACCCTGCCGCTGGCGATCCGGCAGGGGTTGCCGGCGTACGGCAACGAGCTGATCGCGATGGTGAAGGCGACGTCACTGGCTTCTCTGATCACACTGATGGAGGTCACCGGGATCGCCTACGCCATCATTTCAGAGACGTACCGCGTGGTGGATGTGTTCCTGTGTGCGGGGGTGATCTATCTGGCGCTGAACTTTGCGTTGACGCGTGCGGTGCTGGCGATGGAAGCGGCGCTCGGCCCGGTGGCGCGCCGGACATGACTGAAGAGGTTGTTGCCGCGAAGGATCTGCGGAAACGCTTCGGCGCCAATGAGGTACTGCGTGGGGTTTCGCTGGCCGCGCATCAGGGCGAGGTGGTGGCGATCATCGGCGCGAGCGGGTCGGGCAAAAGCACGTTGCTGCGCTGCATTCCGCTGCTGGAAGTGCCGGACGAAGGCGAGATTCTTATCGGCGGCGAGGTGCTGGCGATGAAGATCCGCAACGGGCACCGGGTTGCGGCGGATGCGCGACAGATCGGTCGGGTGCGCAGCACCCTTGGCTTCGTGTTCCAGAGCTTCAATCTGTGGCCGCACCGGACGGTACTGGGCAATGTGATCGAGGCGCCGGTGCATGTGCAGGGGCGCCCGCGCCGGGACTGCGTGGACGAAGCCGAGGCGCTGCTGGCGAAGGTGGGATTGTCGGAGAAGCGGGATGCCTGGCCGGCGGAACTCTCGGGCGGACAGCAGCAGCGTGCGGCGATTGCCCGGGCGCTGGCGATGCGGCCGCGTGCGCTGTTGTTCGACGAGCCGACATCCGCCCTGGACCCGGAGCTGGTGGGGGAGGTGCTGCGCGTGATCCGCGACCTGGCCGAGGAAGGCCGGACGATGCTGATCGTGACGCATGAGATGAGCTTCGCGGCGGAGGTGGCCTCGCGGGCGATTTTCCTGGATGCGGGGGTGATCGCCGAAGAGGGGCCGTCACGGCAGATTTTTGCTGACCCCGAGACGGAGCGCTGCCGGGCGTTCGTGCGGCGGCATCTGGAACGGCTGGGGCGGTAAGGCCGGGGAGTATCAGACCAGACTGGCCGCGAGATTGACTGTTAGCGCGATGATGATGGTGCTGAAGAGAAAGCTCAGCAGCCCATGCAAGGTCGCGAGCCGGCGCATCTTGCGCGACGTGATCTGCACGTCGGAGACCTGGAAGGTCATTCCGAGAACCAGGGCGAAGTAAATGAAGTCGAGGTAGTCCGGCGCCTTTTCGTTGGGAAAATCCAGGCCGGCGTCGAATGCATCCACGCTGACATCGTGCGAGTAAAACTCGTGCGCGTAGCGGAGGGCGAAGGTCGTATGGACCATCAGCCAGGAGGCGAGCAGTGTGATGGTGACCAGGACGAGATGCAGGTTGCGGATTGCGCCGCGGGCATCCTTGAGCGCGGCATATTCGCCGAGCACGGCGAGCAGGCTGAAAATTGCGGCGCCAATCGTGAGGGCGAAGATGGTCCACTCCCCTTCCTGCATGCGGGCGGCGTCGTTGGCAATACGGTGATGACTGCCGGTGATGAGCAGGAGTGAGATGAGCGCGAGGAAGATGATCACGCCGGTATCCCAGGCGACGACCGCGTGGGTGGCGGTCGAGAGATGTGCGGGCAAAAGCCACCACGTGATGATCCCACAGATGAACGCGGTCCACAGGCGCGAGTGGCCGCGCATGATGGCGATGGGAAGGGCGGCCTGGGGGTCGGGCATGTGGGTCTGGGGCGCGGGGCCTTGGGGTGTTGAGGGTCAGGAGGTCAGGAGAAGATTCACCACGGAGGCGCGGAGGCACGGAGATCTTCGGAGAAGTGTTTCTGCAGTGCGGTTAGCGTTTTGTATAGGCGCGTTGGCGGCTGGCGCGTTTGGGGAAGGGTAGCATCGCGAATGCCATGATCCAGGTCGTATCTGCCGAAAAGGCCGGCGGTGAGATGACTGAGCGATGGCGTTCGACCGCTCTCGGTCGCGGCATATCGGGGAACAAGAGCGACGAGTACCCGCTCCGGCTTTTACGGTGACGAGCGTCGGGTCATGGCCCGCGGGTAGGCTCTCTCTGACGGCGGGGAGGTGAAGGGGTTTCAGCCGTTCCGTCTCTGGCGCGCCTCAGCGAGCAAACAGAGAATCTCGAACAGGATCGAGGCGCCATTGAAGGAAGTCAGGGTGCCGACATCGAATGGGGGTGACACCTCCACCAGGTCGCCGCCCATAAAATCCACCCCGCGCAGTGAACGCAACAAGCGAAGGGCCTCGATGACCATCATCCCGCCGGCCTCCGGCGTGCCAGTGCCAGGAGCCTGGGAGGGATCAAGGCTGTCGATGTCGTAGGAGAGATAGACAGGGCCATTGCCAACGATACGACATGCCTCCTCGGCGGCGAAGTGCCAGCCCTTGTCCTGGAACTCGTCCATCGGCAGCACGCGCATGCCGGCGTCGCGGCTGTATGCCCACATGTCGGGGTCGTTGCTGGTGCCGCGGATGCCGATCTGGATGACGCGGCGGGGATCGAGCAGGCCTTCCTCGGTGGCGCGGCGGAAGGGGGCACCGTGGTGGTAGCGGGAGCCGAGATAGTCGTCGCCGGTGTCGCAATGGGCGTCGATATGGATCATGCCGACCGGGCCATTGGCGGCGACGGCGCGAAGGATGGGCAGGCTGATGGCGTGGTCGCCACCGACCGAAAGCGGCGTGACTCCCGCGCTGACGACCTGACGGTAGAAGGCGGCAATCTCCTCGAGGGAACCTTCCAGCGAGTAGGGCTGCTCGATCCAGCAATCGCCGAGATCGCGGACGCGGGCGACGTTGAAGGGCTGGACGCGGGTGGCGGCATTGATGCGGCGGAGCAGGGAGGTTTGGTCGCGGACGGCACGGGGGCCGTGGCGGGTGCCCGTGCGGTTGGTGACGCCGCCGTCGAAGGGCACGCCGATCATGCCGATATCGGTTTCGGCAAGGTCCTGGGTGAATGGGGTGCGGAAGAAGGTCGCGATGCCGGTATATCGTGCGCGAGCCTGCGGGTCGGCCATGTCCTCATAGCGTTTGGGCTGCTTGATCATGCCGGAGCCTCCGTCAGGTCACTGTAGGTGATGAGTTCTCCAGCCTGTTTCAGCGCCGCTGCCACAAGCGGGTCAAGAAGGGCGGCGAGTTCGGCCTCGGGGCGATAGTTTGGCATGACGCGGCGCATGGGATCGGTCTGGGCGGTGGCGGGGTGGAAGTAGATTTCGCTGACACCGGGTGGAAGCGCGGGGATCAGGCGGAGCAGATGGTCGGAGTCCATCTGGCCCGACCAGGCGATGCCGAAGCAGTGGTCGTTGGTGCGCAGGCCGGCGTGGCGGGCCTGGGCGCGGAGCAACGCCGTCCAGCGATACAGGGCGCGGTCACCGGGGCGAGGCTTTGTGCCTGCTGCAGCAAGGATCGCGGGCGGCTCGGCGGGGATGCGGATTGCGCGCAGGCCGTAACGGGGTCCGATCCGGGTGAGCAGGCTCCCGATCACGGGGTGAAGATGCATGTGTTTGTGGGCGTTGGCGTGGTCGAGCGGAAGCCCGGTAGCGGCAAAGGCGGCAAACTGGGCTTCGATCTCCGCGGCGAGCTGGCGGCGTGCGGTGGGCCGAATGTAGCGCAGGCCAAGCGCCAGCTGGCCAGAGGGGAAGTCGCCATTAGCGCCGACAAGGAGGGGAATCTTGGGAGCGAGGGAGCGTTGCCGGGCCCTCGATGGTGACTAGGTGCAGGCCGACGCGGAGCGAAGGCATGGCACGAGCCCGGCGAATTGCATCGGTTGCCGCTAAGCCGGAGACCATCAGGCTGGCAGATCCCAGCACACCCATGCGATGCGCCTGCGCTACCGCCTCATTGACGGATTCCGAGAGGCCGAAATCGTCGGCAGAGAGGATGAGGCGCCTCGACGGTAGAGGAGCCAACATAGGGCTCGAGCAACTGTCTTTTTGAAAAGGCAGGAGGGGGCGTTGGGGCGTTTGCGGTGATCCGTCGACCACCGGCCCGCCGACAACCACGTTGCCCAATCCGTTTGCCTTTGTGCACGCGGGACTAGACAGCCCGCCGCGCGCGCAGTTCGGCGATGCGATCATCGGTGTAACCGAGTTCGCGCAGAATCTCCTCCGTGTGCTGGCCTTGCTCCGGCGTGGTGGTTCGCACGGACCACGGCGTGCGCGACAGTTCCACCGCCTGACCGACCACCTCCACCTCGCCCAGCACCGGATGCGGCACATAGCGGGTTACGTGCAGATGCTGCACCTGCGGGTCGGCGAAGACCTCGTTCATCCTGTAAATGGGTCCGCAAGGCACGCCGGCCTTGTTCAGCCGCTCGATCCATTCGGCCGATGGGCGCGAGCGGCTGATCTCGTTTATCGCCTTGTTCAGCGACGCGCGATTGTCCGACCGCAGCTTGCCGGTTGCGAAGGCCGGATCGGACGCGAGTTGCGGAGCGTCGATTGTCTGGCAGAACCGGCGATAGATTTCGTCCCCGGACGCGGCGATGTTGATGTGCCCGTCCTTCGTCTCGAACACGCCGGTGGGGATGCTGGTCGGATGATCGTTTCCGGCCTGTCCGGGAACTTCGTGTCCGATCAGCCAGCGGGCCGCCTGAAAGTCCAGCATGGCGATTTGCGATGCGAGCAGGCTGCTCTGCACCCACTGGCCCTCGCCTGACTTTTCGCGCTCCAGCAGGGCAATCAGGATACCCATCGCACAGAAGAGGCCCGCGGTCAGGTCGGCGACGGGAATGCCCACGCGCACCGGCCCCTGCCCCGGCAATCCGGTGATAGACATCAGCCCGCCCATGCCCTGAGCGATCTGATCGAAGCCGGGCCGGTCACGATACGGTCCATCCTGTCCGAAGCCCGATATCGAGGCATAGACCAGGCCCTTGTTGAGCGGTTTCAGCAACTCGTAATCGATCCCAAGGCGGAATTTCACGTCAGGCCTGAAATTCTCCACCACCACGTCGGCTCCGGTCACCAGCCGCCTGAGGATCTCGAGCCCGTCCGGCGTCTTCAGGTTCAGCGTCAGGCTCCGCTTGTTACGGTGCAGATTCTGGAAGTCTGGCCCGTGCCGCTCGCCGCCAAGGCCGGCGTCACCTTCGGGTGCCTCGACCTTGACGACCCTGGCGCCCCAATCCGCCAGCTGCCGCACGGCGGTGGGCCCAGCCCGCACCCTGGTCAGGTCGATCACCGTGAAGCGCGACAGGGGACCGGATTGGGTAGAGCTGTCGGGGGGCATAAGTGTGACCTGCTTTTCACAAAAACGTTAGCTGCTTGATGTACTGCTGCGAACGGCTAGTGTCTGGTCCTGCACAACCAGAGAGAGCAGGCATGCCACGGATCACCAGGGAGGTCGAGTTCGACGGAATGCCGCGGGTCCCTCATGGAGTTCCCTGAAAAGACGCTAACTCTGGCCTTATTCCTCCGCTTGGTCACGGATTTGTTACCCGCGCCTTACCGATTTGTTGTGCGTCGGGGCATGCGGGAGTGATAGCAAAAACTCGATTATCGTCTCACGTCCCTGTGACCATCTCAGCGGAGGGAAGAAATTGTTGGGTGCGGAGCAGCCCATGATCGCAGAAAGGATCGGGCACGCTCACGCCCAGGAGGGGCGCCCCACCACCATCCTGATCGTCGATGACGATCCCGAGGTGCAGGAGGTCGTGGCTGAGTTCCTCGCCGATTTCGGCTATAGCGTTTTGCGGGCCGGCGGCGGTCTGGAGGCACTGGACGTCATCGCCGAATCTCCCGGCCTCGCGTTGGTCATCACGGACGTCAGAATGCCGGACATGTCCGGGATCGAGCTGGCGGATCTGGCCACTCAGCAACGGCCCGGGCTGAGGGTCATTCTGATTTCGGGATATTTTGTCTCCCAGCAGGTGATGTGGCGCGTCCTGCGAAAACCCTTTCGTATGCAGGAGCTGGAGGACGCCGTCCATGACGAGCTGGCGCACTAAGGACACAAGGCCGCGGGCTGCGGGCGCCCGAGATCTCCCTGACCGCCTGGATGGCCGATGAAGGTTTATGAGGGAGGGCGCAGTCTCGATGGCGCCATCGTAACGGTGGACGGCGCACCGCTGGATCCCCGTTATGACATCACGGTTTTCAGCCGGACCGGATTCGAATGGACCTATGCTGGGGACGGTCCGCGGCAGCTCGCTCTGGCGCTGCTGGCGGACCATCTAGGGGATCCGAAGCGCGCGCTGGCGCTGACCGAGGCTTTCATGGCGGGCGTCATCGCCGAGTTGGACAACGCCTGGCGCATGACCAGCCGGGAGATCGACGAGGCGCTCGCGCAGCTGCCCTGATCCGCCGCTTCAGCTTCCGGCGACCGGCGCAACCAGCTGCAACGCCGGACGTTCCGGAATCCGTCCATGATCATTGCATGCTCAGACTGTGGCACGATCCAGAGTTTTCCTCCGCTGCAGCCGCGGGCCCGCCTGATTTGCCGCAGGTGTGACAAGGTACTCGAGCGGACGGCTGGGCGCAGCATCGACGCAGCGCTCGCGCTCGCTTCCGCGACCTTCATTCTTTGGTTCCCGGCGAATCTCAGCACGCTGCTGACGATTCAGGTGCTGGGTATCGAGCGATCGAGCAGGCTGGGCTCCGGGGTGCTGGCGCTGTTCAGCGAGGGATGGCCCCTGATCGGACTCGTTGTAGCGCTACAGGGGGTCATTCTGCCGTTTGTCCGCTTCGGTCTGCTGGCCTCGGCGCTTGCCGGCATCAAGCTCGGCCGACAGGGGTTATGGACCGGCGTCGTCTTCCGCTGGGCGCAGCATCTCGACCTCTGGTCGATGCCCGATGTGTTTCTGGTGGGCGGGATCATCGGCTACAGCCGCATATCGGCGTTGATACCAGTGACGATCGGGCCGGGAGGGTGGTCGCTGATCGCCGCCGCCTTCTTCACCATGCTGACGCGCGCCACGCTGGACAGCCGGTCCGTGTGGCGGGCGATTGAAACGCCCGAGGGCACCGAAGAAGGGCTTCACATCGCCTGTACCGAATGCGAGCTGGTGCTGCCCACCGGCATGGCCGGCAACCGCTGCCCGCGATGCGGCGCGCGGCTTTGGCGACGGAAGCCTCTTTCCATCATGCGGACCACCGCCCTGATCGTCGCCGGGTATCCACTTTACCTCGCCGCCGTTTACTTCCCGATGAACGTCACGACGCAGCTTGGTCATGCCAGCAATCAAACGATCATGTATGGGGTGGACCGGCTGGTGGAGGCGGGCTTCCTGCCCCTGGCGATCATCATCTTCTGCGCCAGCATCATGATCCCGGTCACCAAGCTGGTGGTCATGAGCTGGCTCATCTGGTCGGTGCATCGCGGATCCGACTCGCGGCTCCGCCGCAAGACCCGGGCCTATCGGTTCGTGGAAGAAATCGGCCGCTGGTCCAACATCGATGTGTTCACCATCGTGATCTTTTTGCCGATCATGCAAATCGGCGGTTTCGTGAGCGTGCACGCGGCGGTGGGAGCGCCGGCCTTTCTCGCAGTGATCGTGCTTACGATGTTTGCCGCGCGTGTGTTCGATCCGCGGCTTCTCTGGGATGCCAGGGATGCGCACTCGCCGGCGTATAGCGAATACGACATCGGCAGTGCGGCTGCGCACCGCCCGGCGCCGCAGCGGCCTTCGGCTGGAAGCTGGGCCGAAAGCGCACAGGAGCCGGCATGAGCCCCGACGGAGCGCCGCGGAACGCGGAGCATGCGGGCGAGGAATACCGCGTCGCCCCTGAACCCCCACCGGCCAAGGAACAGACAAGCCGCTGGCCCGGCTGGATATGGTCGATCCCGATCGCGGCCATCGCCATTGTCGCCTGGCTTGCATTTAAGCAGATCACCGCGACTGGCCCCTCGGTGGTGGTCACGTTCGACAACGCCGCCGGCGTGAGCGCGGGAAATACCCAGGTCCACTACGACGGCATGAAGGTCGGCGAGGTGGAGTCGGTCCATCTGGCCAAGGATCTCAGGCACGTCGAGGTGCATCTGCAGATGAATTCGGACATGGACGGACATCTTGGCTCGGGAACCGAGTTCTGGATCACCGGCGCGAGCCCCAGCCTGAGCAACCTGTCCTCGCTGCGGTCGATCATCTCGGGACCGACGATCGAGATGGCGCCGCATGACGGGAAGACCCAGCACCATTTCGTAGGGCTGCAGCAGCCGCCGGTGCTGCCCGAAACAGTACCGGGTCGCGATTACGTGCTGCTGGCGGGGCAGAAGGGGAACCTGAACCGAGGATCCGATATTTATTTCAAGGGCGAGAACGTTGGCGCGGTGGCCTGGACCGAACTGCAACCCGATAAGAGTTTCAAGATCGGCATCTTCATCAAGGCGCCATACGACGCCCTGGTGCTTACCGGAACGCGCTTCTGGGATGCCGGCGCGGTGCAGCTTTCGATGCAAGGAAGCGGTCCTCGGCTGCAGATCCAATCACCGATGGCCGTGCTGCAAGGAGCAATCGGTTTTGAGACCCCGCCGGGTTCGGCGGCGGGCGGCGTGGCGCAGCAAGGGGCCCAGTTCAAGCTTTACCCCGATAAGGATGCGGCCGAGTACGCCGCCGGTCCGGGCGCCGTTTCGTATACCGCGGTATTCGATGCCACCGGCGGAGGGCTGGCTGAAAACGCCCCGGTGGAGCTGGCCGGCAAACGGGTCGGCACTGTACAGGATACGGAGCTTTTGTTTGAGCCCGAAACCGGCGCCGTGCAGGAACAGGTCACCCTGGCGCTGGAGCCCTCGAGAATGAAGCTCGCGGGCGGAGCGACGTGGGATCATCCGCGGGAGCAGATGAACGACTTGCTGAATAAGCTCATCGCCCGTGGCCTGCGTGCGGAACTTGGCTCATCGGTGCCCGTGGTCGGGGCGAAGGAGGTTCAGTTGACCTTCGCAGCCGGACCGTCTGACGCGTCCCTGATGGCGGGCAATCCCCCGCAGATACCTAGCCAGTCGGGTGGCGGCGGGATCGAGGGCATCATGACGGCGGTGAACAAGATTACCGGCAAGCTCGATTCCCTGCCGCTGGATCAGATTGCACAGAACATCCGAACGATAACCGCCAGGGCAGCCGAGCTGGCCACATCGCCGCAGCTGAAACAGGCGCTGCAAAACCTGGACAGCACGGCGGCCAATGTGCAGCACCTTACGGCGAGCGCGGACCGGCAGGTGCCGCAGATCATCGCGCAGCTCCGTCAGGTGGCGACGGAGGCGGACGCAACGATCAAGTCAGCCCACTCCTTGCTGAACAACCAGTCGGGGGTCACTGCGACCGGGCTGCAAACCACGGGGCTGTCGCAAACTCTATATCAATTGAGCGAGGCCGCGCGCGCCGTGCGGCAGCTCGCCGATTACCTCGATCGCAATCCGTCAGCACTGATTCGCGGAAGAAGCTAGAGGATGCGCACGGCAATCAGGATTGGCGCCCTGCTGACAACATTGCTGCTTGGCGCCTGCGCCAGCGCGCCCACCCAGTATTATACGCTTACGCCCGTCGGGGCGGATCACCCTGCGCCGCGTGGTTCAGCCGGCTACGTTATCGAGGTGGCTGACGTCCCTCTGCCTGCAACGATTGACCGCAGCGGGATCGTCCTGAACAAGGGCAACGGGGAATTATACATTCCCCCCAATGATGCCTGGGCGGCGCCGCTCGGATCATTGATCCGCGAGGCTCTGACCGGTGACCTTCAATCGCGGCTTGGCAGGGACAGCGTGCTGGCGCCTGGCTCGCTGGCACCCCACAGAAATCTCCGGGTGCTCCATCTGACGATTCAGCAGTTCATGGCTGATACCGACGGCCGGGTGGTGTTGACGGCGGACTGGGTCCTTCTGCGCGCGGGGAGTTCCGACGTGCTGCGGAGCGGGCATGAGGTCATTACGACGCAGGCCACCTCCGGCAAGGTGGCGGCGATTGTTCCGGCAATGAGCGAGGCGCTCGGTAAGCTTGCAGATCGAACCGCCGCGCGGATCGGTTAGCCGCGGTGCCGGCTCGAAAGATACCGGCCGGTAGCATTGGCTCGCCCAAACGTGCGGGGGCTCTCCGGTTTGCGCAGGCGACCACTGGTTTTCCGCCGGGTTTTTCTACTGCGCGGTTGAAAAAAGGAACGGAACCGGGTTTGGGGGAAGCAGATGGTGGACGTGCTGCTGGTGGAAGACCAGGGCCCGGTCAGGGCGGTCCTGGCCGAATTGCTGGAAGACGCTGGCCTGGAAGTGGCGGAGGCGGCCTCAGGCGAGGCGGCGCTTTGTTGTATTGCTCGTGCCGGACCGCCCGACGTGCTGGTCACCGATCTCGATCTGGGGCCGGGTGTAGGCGGCTTGCGAACTCGCCGATGACGTTGCGCGCCGGTGGCCGGAGGTGGGTATTGTTTTCATCAGTGGTCGCCCCTGGCTGATGGACCAGCACCTCTTGCGTCCGCAAGAACGATTTCTGGAAAAGCCCTGCGCTGCCGGCAAACTACTGGCCGCGGTGGAGGCACTGCGTCCCCACTGAGTTTTGCTTCCCACATGCCCGCCGCACCGACCGGCAATTACTAGAGGGCAAGCACATTGCCGGGCTGGAAACCGTCTGTTTGACCTGCTCCGCCTGTCAGATCCGCCGTCGGCGGACAAGTCCGAGCGCTGTTAAGCTCACACCGAGGATGGACAGTGTGCCGGGCTCCGGGACCCTGAAGAAGTCTCCGTTGCCTCCGCCGGCCTTTATCTCATAAGTGCAAGGAAAGCCGACTGTGGTGCAAGGCTTGCCACCGACTTTCGTGATAACACCCACCGTGTTCGTGAAGGCCTGCTCCAGGTCCAGGAGAGTGCTTGCCGTCGGGTTGACAAAAAATCCGGCCTCGGCGGCATTGGGTGTGAAAAGCGTGCCAACAGTCGCGTTGGGAACTCCACCGATGATCTGGACGAGGTTCGGCGTGCCGCTAATAGGCCCGCTTTCCGTCGCTACGAGCACCGGATTCGCGTTTTTTGGAAGGTGGATCGTCGGGATAGTGCCAGGAAAAGTGACGGACGCGACACCCTTCGCGGTGGAATAGACATAAACCGAGGCGGTTACGCTATCGAACGCACCGCACAATCCGCCGCTGCAAGCGGAAAGATGGGATGTGGCGGTGAATGCCTCGTAGATGCCCCAGGTGCCTTTGACATTGGCGCTGCTGACCGTTGCGGTATTGTCCAAAAAACTCGTCGGGAGCAGGAAGCCCGATTCGGATACGGAGCCCAGGCCGGATGGGTTCGATGGCAGCTTGATGGTGGCGAAATCGCCAAGGTCGAAATTATCCGCCGTGAACGGGCCGACCGAGCTATTGCCGGTGGCCGAAGGATTCCAGGTGAAGGTTACCGTTCCCGCCGATGCCGTCGCGAGGGTTGCAATCGTCAGGCCGATTACTACCGAAGCCGTCCTGAGTAAGCCCTGGGTACGTGAGCCTAGGGATCGCATGTATCTCTCTGCTCCGTCTTGGAGGTCTTCTTCCCGGCATAGTTGTGCCTCGGGCAAAATGCATCCCCATGCGTCCGATTGCAAGCAGTTAACACCAGTGGTGCAATTATTTTTTCACCCTTCGATAACCGCTCGACTGCTTCCGCCGCACGGGAGCGGACGCGACCGCCAGGGGTGGCGCCAATCAGGGGCGCTGATCAGGGGCGGCCGCAGGTCTGTTTGTTCTCGCCAGCCGGCGAGCACGCCTCGCTCTTCAAGGGGTTGGTCGGGATCCCAGGCGTTTGGGCTCTCTCCCCAGGATCCGACTTCGCCGGTCCTGGCTTATCTGCCCTAGCTGTCCCTGCTACGCCGGCCGCGAGCACAATCGTTGATCGGAGGAGGGGACAACGTCCTTGGCAACGACACCTAGCACATGATTTCCGGGAATGATGCGTGGGGCTTTCTCTCCAATTCCCCGGTTTCTCAGCTGACTGACGGCCAGTTGCCATTGCACGCCTGGAAAACCAGGATGCAAGGCGAGAGAGGCCTGGCATGGGTGCAGTACGGACCGAATATCCAGTCGCGAATAAGCGCAAATCGCGGAGCGAGCGCGCTTTTTCGCATGGGTCGGATACTCGGACAAACGAAGACACCGAGCTGGTTCTCCATGCCGGGACACTGGCGCCAGAAATCCACGCTGCTGGGGATGAAATCGAGGGCCGCCGCGAGCTGCCCCGCTGGTTGGTCGAGAAGCTCATAGAGGGCCGGTTCTTTCGCCTACTTCACCCGCGCTCCATAGGAGGAGCGGAACTGCACCCGGTGAGTTTTGCAAAAGTCACCGAGAACCTGGCGCGGGCGGACGCCTCGGTCGGCTGGTGCGTTTGCCAGAACAATGGCTGCGCAATGTCGGCCGCCTGGCTGAAAGCGGCCGTCGCGCGGGAGATTTTCGGGCCGGACACCGGAATCCTGGCCTGGGGGCCGCCAGGCGCTCCGTATCCCGCCCGCCCGGTCGAAGGTGGGTTCCGTCTCACGGGAAAGTGGCGCTTCGCCAGTGGCAGCCATCATGCCACTTGGCTCGGCGCACACACCCCAGTGGCCGGAACCGACCGCGTGCGCACGCTGCTGTTCCCCAAGGGCAGTGCCCGGATGAACGACATCTGGCACGTCGTGGGCCTGCGCGGCACGGGAAGTGACGAGTACGTCGTGGACGATCTGTTCGTGCCGTATGAGCACACCCTGGATCGCGACAATCCGGCCGAGCGGCGCGAGCATGGGCCGCTCTATAAATTCACGTTCAATCAGCTCTACTCCTGCGGGTTCGGCGGGGTCGGGTTGGGCATTGCCCGGGCGGTGATCGACGCATTCATCGAGCTGGCGGCGCACAAGACTTCGCGTGGCGCCCCCAAGCCGATAAAGCAGAACAACGTCGTTCAATCTCAGCTTGCGCAGAGCGTGGCACGCTGGCGTTCCGCCCGCGCCTTCCTGCACAGCGCCTGGGACACAGCATGGCAGCACGTGGAGCAAACCGGAGACCAGACGCAGGAAGACCGGTCCATGATCCGGCTTGCATCCACCTGGGCCATCCAGCAATCGCGCGAAGTCGTCGGCACGCTGTACCATGCGGCCGGTTCGGTCGCGATATTCGAGGATCACCCGTTCGAGCGGCGGCTGCGGGACATCCATACCGTGGCTCAGCAGGCCCAGGGCCGACAGTTGCATTACGAGTTCGTCGGCCAGATTTTTCTCGGATTGCCGGCGGAAAGCGAGTTCTGATCGCGTGGAAGACAATGCCTGCACAGTCGCTGAACAACTACACCATCCGGGTTCGTGACTTGGAGGCGACCAAAGACTTCTGCACCGATGTTATCGATTGCGCGACGTTCACCTGGTAGGCTATTGCCCAAGCGATCCGCTCGTTGCGGACAGCTCGTCCGATCCCAATGAAATCCGCCGGCTGGACCACATCGCCTTCGCCTGCGAGGGGCTGAAGACATGAAGGCCAACCTGAAACGGCGGGGAATCCGGTACTACGAGCCCGAGTTGCCACGCATGAACATGACCCAGCTTTTCTACTACGATCCCGACGCGCTAGCAGCGGAATGCAATTTTCCGGCGCATGAGACCGCGGGTGACGGCAGCATTGGCTATACGCGGTAGGGGCGGAATTAACCAGCGGCACACGTCTCTGCCATGCAATCGCGTGCTGGAGATTGCTTCGACCCGCCCCCTCGGGTCCAGCCGACGGGTCCGGCCTCAGGCCGGCCCGAGGCCAAGGGGGCCTCGCAATGACGTGGCTTCAGGCTGCTGCTTCGGGGATGCGGGCAGCCTCGGGCCTGGCGGATTCAGCAAGCATTTCCATCTGGCCGGAGATCTGGCCGCCGTCCTCCACCTGCAGGCGGCGATAGCGGGCGGTGCCGAGGACCCGGCCGCTGGAACGGACGATGAGGCTGCCGCGGACGGTGAGGGTTCCGTTGATGGTGCCGGCGATCTCGGCGTCTTCTACCTCGATCTCGCCTTTGAACATGCCGCCGGGAGAGACAGACAGCTCGGTGGCGTGGATCATCGTTGCCTCGACCGTGCCTTCGACGACCAGGCGCTCGGCGTCCTGCACTGTGCCCTGCACGCTGATGCCGCGACCGACAACCAGGGTGCGACGTTCGGAGGGGTCACGCGGGATGCTGCGGGTGGGGGGCACGACTGGGCGGGCGACAGGCTGGACGGGTGCAGGGGCTGACGGCATCAGGGGCGGGCGTGACATTGAGGGCTCCTTGGGTGGGGCTGGCCGGAAGGGCGGAACGCCCAGGCCGGGATCGGCGGTGAAGCTATGGCTCGACTCCCGCCCCGCGGGCCGGTCGAAGTCAGAGCTGGTTGACAGGCCGGCGGGCAGGGCCTCCGGCTCGCTGGTTGGATCGTCGCTTTTGCGTCGCTTGAACACGGGCTCCCCACCCTTCTGAAGAAAAGCATCAGGACTCGGCATTGGCGCGGGCTAGCATGCTATTGTGAGTCGAGCCAAGCAAAAGCAGAGGCCAATCGGGGGGCCAATCGGGGGGCCAATCGGGGCTGGTTGTGGTGGTGGCTTGACGGCGGGGCTTGGGACACCTGACGATCAGGCCATGCTTGGGAACTCGGTTTTGCCCGGCACGATCAAGAGGGCGGAAGCGACCTCCATGCGGCACCGTCCCAGCGCCTTATCCCGGCTTGTGCTGGTTCCGTGGGCGGGCGTGCTGGTGGCGCTCGTGGTTGTTTCGGCTGCAATCACTGCGGCGTCGCCGTATTTCCTGACGGTGTCGAACATCCTTGGGAATGTCGCGGTATATTTTTCTTGGATCTGCATCGCCGGATTCGGCGAGGCGATCGTGATGATCGGCGGCGGGCTCGATCTGTCGGTCGGATCGACGATGGGGTTTGCCGGCATGCTCGCGGCGATGATGCTGGCGGCAGGGATGGGGACCGCGGTGGCGGTGATCGTCGGCCTGGCCGCGGGTCTGGCGGTTGGAGCGGCCAACGCGTTCGCGATCACGCGCATCAAGCTTAACCCGTTCATTGCGACGCTGGGATCGCTGAGCGTGGTGCGCGGGCTGACCTACGGGATGGTTTCAGGCGCAGCAATCACGCCGCCTGAGGATGCGGCGGGGCATGCGTTCGCGGCCCTGGGTACGGCGGCGGTCTGGCTGGTGCCGGTGCCGGTGCTGATCATGCTGGCGATCGGCTTGCTGCTGACGGTTGTGATGAACCAGACCACGTTCGGACGGCACATTTACGCAGTGGGGGGGAACGAGGCCGCGGCGCGGCTGCTCGGCTTGAAGGTCGAGCAGGTGAAGTTCGCGATGTATATGGTGTCGGGCGTTCTGGCGGCGCTGGGCGGGGTATTGCTGGCGGCGAAGGCCGGGACGGCGCTGCCGGATGCGGCGACGGGCTACGAACTCGACGTGATTGCGGCGGTGATCATCGGCGGGACGAGCCTGTACGGCGGGCGGGGGACTATTCCCGGCGTGCTGGTGGGCGCCGCGCTGCTGGGCGTGATCAACAACGGCATCGTTCTTCTGGGACTGGCGGGATACTGGCAGGAGTTGATCACCGGGGTTGTGATCGGCGCCGCGGCGACCCTTGATGTCGCACGGCAGCGGCTGGAAGCTCAACGGAGCACGTAAACCAGGTCGGAGGACAGTCCATGATCAAGACGGAAAAGCCACTGATTACCCGCCGGGCGGCGCTGGCAGGAACCGTGGTGCTCGCCGGCGGGCTGGCGCGGCCCTACATCGCCCGGGCGGCAAAGTTTTCCATCGCGGTGATCCCGAAGGCGCTGGATAACCCGGTCTTCTATTATGCGCATTACGGCGCCGATCAGCGGGCGAAAGAGCTGGGCGACGTGGACGTGATCTGGACGGCGTCCTCAACCTCGGATGCCAACCAGGAGGCGCAGGTGCTGGCCGGCCTGGTGGCGCGGCACGCGGACGGCATGGCGGTGGATGCGAATGCGCCGCAGCCCCTGATCCCGCCGATTGCCCAGGCGGTGGCGCAGGGGATGAAAGTCATCACCTGGGATTCGGACGTGCCGGACAGCAAGCGGCTGCTGTTTTATGGCGTTGACAGCAACGCCATGGGCAAGGCCCTGGCGCAGCAGACGGTGAAGTTCATGGGCGACTCAGGGACGGTGATCCTGGTCAGCGGCGGACCGGGAGCGACGAACCTGAACGCCCGACTGAAGGGCGCCACCAATGAGCTGAAGAAGTACGCGAATATCAAGACCATCGGGCCGTTCTTCCACGACGACGACCTGGTGAAGGCGCAGCAACTGACCAACAACCTGCTGGTTTCGCATCCGAATGCGGGCGCGATCCTGATGGTTGCAGGTGTTCCTTTCTTCGGGAAAATCAGCGCGTTGCCGGAAGTGGTGAAGAACAAGGGGAAGGTGAAGATCATCACCACCGACGTGCTGGCGCCGGAACTGCCCTATGTGAAGGAGGGTTATGTCCAGGCTCTGGTCGGTCAGGACTACTGGGGCTGGGGATATCAGACGGTTTCAATCCTGCACAATTTGCTGACAGACAAGAACTGCCATTACCCGGAGCTGGTGCCGCAGGCGATGCCGGTCGTCACGGCCGAAAACGTCGATGACTGGATCGCCAAGTGGAAACAGGCGGAAACGCCGGCCGGCGCCGCCGAAGCGTTCAAGGAGGCGCCGCTGGGCTGCATGTAGGCGGATGTTTGCCGCGGTTTCGCGGCTGTGGCGGTTTCACATGGAGATCACGGAGGATGTCACGGAGGGCCACGGAGTGCGGTTTATTGAGGTGGCATGTTGTGGGCCGTGGAATTCCTTGAATCAACTTCTCCGTGGCATTCTCTGTGCTCTCTGTGTGAACCAATAAGCGATCCAGAAATGACGTCCCCGATACTGGAACTGCATGACGTCGTGAAACACTACGGCCCGGTCCATGCGCTGGACGGGGTCTCGTTTCATTTGAATGAAGGCGAGATCGTCGGGCTGGTGGGCGACAACGGCGCCGGCAAATCGACCTTGGTGAAGGTGATGTCGGGGGCGATCCAGCCGGATGCCGGTGTGATCCGGTTCGATGGGCGGGAGGTGCGCATCGCCTCTCCGCTCGAGGCGCGGGAACTGGGGATCGAGACGGTCTATCAGGACCTCGCGGTCGTGCCGCAGCTCGATGTGGAGGCAAATCTTTTTCTCGGGCGGGAGATCACGGGATCGCGCTGGTGGAATTGGTGGCTGCTGGACAAGGCGGCGATGCGGCGGGAGGCGACTGAACATATTGCTTCCTTGCAGGTAGGACTTCAATCGGTCCGTCAGGCTGTGGGGCTGCTGTCGGGCGGACAGCGGCAGAGCGTGGCGGTCGCGCGCGCGATCAGCTGGGGGCGGAAGGTCGTCATCATGGACGAGCCGACGGCGGCGCTGGGCGTGCGGGAGTCTCAGGGCGTGCTGGACCTGATACGCCGAGTGCGGGAGCGGCGGATCAGCGTGGTGCTAATCAGCCATAACATCCCGCAGGTGTTCGAAATTGCGGACCGGCTTTTCATCATGCGCCACGGCCGGCAGGTGGGTGATCTGCGCACCGGCGAGGCGCAGATGAACGACGTGCTCGGGCTGATTACGGGGATTCATGTGGGCACGGCGGAGAATTTGCGTCCCGTCGGAAACTAAGTATGTCAGACTATGGTATGCTTCCCTGCATACCCGGAGCAGTTTTGTTGGCTTATAAGAAAATAGAGAACTGGAAGGGGAGACAGAAATGACGGCCCTGTGGACAAACCGGATCCATCGGCGAATAGCGCCGAGCAGAACAAAGCCGAGAAAACTGGTGGCGGTCTTGTCGTAGCGCGTAGAAACGCGGCGCTGCTCCTTGAGATGACCGATGAAGCACTCGATGCGTGACCGCAGCTTGTAAAGCTGCTTGCTGACCGTGTGCTGCACCTTTCGGTTGCGCTTGGTGGGGATCTCCGCCGCCGCACCGCGATCGCGCAGGTCCTGACGGATCGCGTCGCTGTCATAGCCCTTGTCGGCGAGCATCGCACCAGGATCGCTGTCGCGCTCGTCCATCAGCGCGTCATAGGCTGTGCTGTCATGCGCCTCGCCTTCGCTCAGCACCGCCCCGATGGGCAGGCCCACCGCATTGCAGCGGAGGTGAATTTTGGTGCTGAACCCGCCGCGGGAACGGCCGAGGGCCTGGGCCTGCGTCCCCTTTTTCGCCGGCTGCACAGCGGTGCGCCCGGATGATGGTGCTGTCGATCATCTGCAACATGTCTTTCTCGCCGCCGCTGTCGACGAGCGCCTGCAAGATGATGTCCTACACGCCGGAGAGGCACCAGCGGCGGAACTGCCGCCAGACCGAGTTCCAGTTGCCGAACTGGTCGGGAAGATCGCGCCATGGCGCCCCGGTGCGGCAAATCCACAGCGCACAATCCAATGTTCGACGATGGTTCTTCGGCGGCCGGCCCGACCGCGCGGTGAGAAGCGGTTCGACGATGGCCCACTCGTCGTCGGTCATTGAGCCTCGGATCACTGCCAACCTCCCAAGAGAGAGGTCGGCCTCGAATCACATCATCCCGCGTCGGGGGAATCCCCGGATCACAAAAGCAACAACGGGAATCGCAGATCGGCTAGTGCGATTCTTTCGGCAATGCCGGACGGCGGCGCTGGATTCTTTTATTGCGGGGGCGGATTTCAGCGAGTGTCGTGGGTTTGTCTACAGGGCCTAATCTCTCTGGCGCCGTCGCCTCGATCACGGTCCGAATCAACGATCCATGGACCGTGACTACTGCGGCCTCGCGCGCAGAGGTCGCGCTGACCAGCCGGGTAATGCGCTCAATCTCGACAGTTGCGAAATCCGCTGCGGCAAGATCTGCTCGAATGGTGCGCTTATCGTGGTATGGCGGACTCACCAGAGACGATGGGTCACGTCCCAATATCTCGCCGATAACGCCAGCGGCGATAGCCAGGGGCGAAGACGACATCAATCCCGGGTTTTGTTCTCGCCAGATCAATCATCGGCTCGCTAAGATCGGTCGCGGTGACAGCCACGCCAGCCGGCAAAGCCTGTGTCAGCGCCTGAGTTACGATACCGCTGCCTGCCGCGATTTCGAGGACATTTCGCGGCCGTAGTGCCTTCGCTCGATCCGCGAAACTGGGCATAAGGTGCAAAGAGCATCGGCACAAGATAGCGATCATACAGCTCCGCGAACGTGCCGTTGAATGCGCTCGCCCTTTCGTCGGACATTTCCTTTCCCCGGTGCTGGCTCCTGCCGACTATGTTCGGCGAGGTTCTGGTGAGGATTCGGCAACGCGAACTCGGAGGTTCCTATGCCTGCATCACATCTACAGACATTGCGTGCGATGGCATATAATAACGCCTGGGCGAACCATCGCCTTCTCTCCGCTTGCAGCCAATTGACGCAGGCGGATTTCGAAGCCCCGCGAACCAGCTTTTTCCCGTCAATCCATGCGACCTTGAACCATATCCTGATCGTCGATCGCTTTTACGTCGATGCGCTGGAAGGTGGCACGCTCGGTCCCGCCGCATGGGCCAATCGAGTGCCTTGTCCCACCATGTCGGAGCTGTGGCCTGCTCAGACGGCGATGGATCGCCGCCTGATCGCGTGGTGCGAGGCGCTGGACGAAGCCGGGATCAGTCAGATCATCCAACTACATCGAGGCACGCGGATACAAAAGGAGCGAGCGGACCGCGTCCTGCTGCACCTGTTCCAGCACCAGATCCATCATCGCGGCCAGGCACATGCGATGCTCAGCGGCACGCCCGTGCCGCCGCCGCAACTTGACGAGTTCTTCTGCGCTGCCGAGGCACCTCTGCGCGAGGCTGACTTCAACGAACTGGGATGGACCGAGGCAACGGTCTGGAAAGGGTGAAACCACCCGCCGAACAACCCCCTGTCACGGCCGCCAGGCCACCCTATATACGACCCTCGCACAAGCGCCGGGCCCCCGCCCGGCGCTTTCGCATGAGGACCGAATGACCGACCCCCACGCCGAAATCGCCCGTCGCCGGACTTTCGCCATCATCTCCCATCCCGACGCCGGCAAAACCACCCTTACCGAGCACCTGCTCCGCGCCGGCGGCGCCATCCAGCTCGCCGGCAACGTCCGCGCCAAGGGTGAGCGCCGCCGCACCCGTTCCGACTGGATGAATATCGAGCGCGAACGCGGCATCTCCGTCGTCACCTCCGTCATGACCTTCGAATACGCCGCCTGCGTCTTCAACCTGCTCGATACGCCCGGCCATGAGGACTTTTCGGAAGACACCTACCGCACCCTCACCGCCGTCGATTCGGCCGTGATGGTGATCGACGCGGCCAAAGGCATCGAGGAACGCACCCGCAAGCTCTTCGAAATCTGCCGCCTGCGCGACATTCCCATCATCACCTTCATCAACAAGATGGACCGCGAATCCCGCGACCCTTTCGAATTGCTGGACGAAATCGCCTCGACCCTCGCCCTCGACCCCGCTCCGGTCACATGGCCCGTCGGCCGCGCCGCCGGCTTCGCCGGCACCTACGACCTGCGCCGCGGCGCTCTTCATCTCACCGCCGAACTTCCACACTCCGACCCGCGCCTGCAAACCCTCAGCGAAGAAACCGACCTCGTCCGCGCCGCCATGCCCGAATTCGATCGGGCGGCCTTCAGTGAAGGCCATCTCACGCCCGTCTACTTCGGCAGCGCCATCAAAGGGATCGGCGTCTCCGACCTGCTCGATGGCCTGGCCAAATACGGCCCGCCGCCGCGCGCCCAGGCCGCCGACCGCCGCACCGTCGAGGCCTCGGAACCGGCCCTTACTGCTCTCGTCTTCAAAATCCAGGCGAACATGGACCCCAACCACCGCGACCGGATCGCCTTCGCGCGCGTCTGCTCCGGTCGGCTCGTCCGCGGCATGCGGCTGAAACAAGTGCGTACCGGCAAACTCATTCCGCTGCGCGCTCCGCAGTTCTTCTTCGCGCGAGAACGCGAACTCGCCGAGGAGGCCTTCGCCGGCGACGTGGTCGGTATCCCCAACCATGGCACGCTGCGTATCGGCGATACCCTGACCGACGGCGACGACCTGAACTTCCTCGGCGTGCCCTATTTCGCCCCCGAGATCCTGCGCCGCGTCCGCCTCGATGACGCGATGAAGGCAAAAAAACTCCGCCAGGCTCTGGCTGAGCTGGCGGAGGAAGGCATCGTGCAACTCTTTCGCCCGCACGATGGTGCACCACCCATCGTGGGCGTCGTAGGGGCGCTGCAACTGGACGTGCTACAGACACGGCTGAAAGCCGAATACGGCGTCGCCATCGGCTTCGAAACCACGCCCTACGCGGTCGCCCGCTGGATCTCCACCGCAGATTCCGCCGCCATGGCCCGGTTGTTCGCGCAGAACGGCTCGGCCGTCGCCGAGGACATCGACGGTGACCCGGTGTTCCTTGCGACTTCAGCCTTCATGATGCGCCGGGCCGCGGACATGAATCCGGCAATCGCGTTCCGCGATGTAAAGGACATGCGCGCCGAACTGGAGGCAGCATAACAACGGCGCCGCTCACCACCAGATGAACAGCGCCCAGATGATCACAATCAGCAAAAGCAGGCCAAAGCTGCCGCTGGGGTAGTAACCCCACCTGCTGCTGTAGGGCCATGTCGGCAAAGCCACTATCAGCAACAGGACGAGGATAGCCAGGGCGACAGCGACCATGCCGCTGGCGGGTTACTTCTTCGTCGCGTCCCTCATCGCATCCTTCGCGCTGCCGACTGCGTTCTGCACCTTCCCTTCCGCCTTGTCTGCCGCGCCTTCCGCCTGGGTCTTGCGGTCGCCCATCACCTTCCCGGCGGTCTCCTTGACGGAGCCCTTCATTTGTTTGCCGGCGCCCTCGATGCGGTCCTTATCCATCGTACCCTCCTGTCATGGTATCCAGGAACGGTAACGCCCTAAAAGCACAACCGGTTCGCGAGTGTACCCGGATCAACCGGATGCGCGGCCCAGCATCACCTCAAAGGTGATGCAGACGGCGTTTTCGTCCGGTCCCAGCCGGCCTTGGTGCACTATCCCGCGCATATCCACGGCGGCCATCTTGATCTCCGCGCCCCCGGCCAGATCTCGGCGGATTGCACCAGCACTTCGGTCGCAGAATCCGGAATTTGACGGCCATCGGCAACCGAGGAGCGAGCAGGCTTCCTACGCCTCCGCGCACATGCGCCCGCGAAAGCCCGCAGCGGCGGCAGGTTGCGGAAAGCGCCTCACCGATCTCCTGGTTTGGTCGGATGCGTGCCAGGATCAAGGTCTGACCCTGCCCGGCTCCTCCGGCCGCCGGCTCCGGACGAAACAGGCTGAAATTGGTTTCGGGATCGGCGGCAACCGTCATCGATACGTCCTCGACCGCCCACGCGCGGACCGTCGCGCCCGTTTCCACCACCGTCTTATCGGGCAGGATATGCCCGCCACGCCGCAACCCGTCCGGTTCGGTCCAGACCGCATGGCAATGCACAAAGGGCGCTCCGTCTCGCCATCCTAGCGTGGCATTGGCGGTTTCGATCCGCGACCCGGGCGCCGCGCGAGGCTCGCTGAACCAGGCACGTGCTGCTCGTCGCGTGGCGGGCCCGGGGAATACGTAACGGAACGGCGAAAGAACCGCATCTCTGAATACTGCGGTCCCGCCCCGCAGGCCGGCCGACACGACCGGCCGCATCAGCGCCTCGATCAGCACCAGACCGGGTTGCAACTCGTATTCCAACGTCCGGCCATGCCCCAGCGCCGCCTCGATCCGCTCCGAAGGCGCGGGGCCGGGCTGAACCAGCCTCCGCATCACCGCCCTACAGCGTAACCCTGCACCCCCCGCGGATTGGCCCCCGCCCGGAACTGCCCGTCCTCCATCCGCGCCGCCGACAGCCGCCCCTCCGTCCAGTCCCCCGTCTTCTCCGCGCGATGCCCCCGCGCCGTCAGCTCGTCCACCACCGCGTCATCATACCGCCCCTCAAGCACCAGCTTCCCCGGCCGGGCCACGCGCGGCCAGAAGCTGGACGGGAAATGCTCCGAGTGGAACGAAGGCGCGTCGATAGCCTCCTGGATGTTCAGCCTGTGATGCACCATTCGCAGGAAGAAGATCGTCTGCCACTGGTCCTGCTGGTCGCCACCGGGAGTGCCGAACGACATCCACGGCTTTCCCCCCCGCAGCGCGAAACTGGGCGACAGCGTCGTCCGAGGCCGCTTCCCCGGCGCCAGACTGCCCGGCAGATCCGGTTTCAGCCAGAACATCTGGCCCCGCGTGCCCATCGGAAACCCCAACTCCGGCACCACCGGCGAGGACTGCAGCCATCCGCCGGACGGGGTCGCACTCACCATGTTCCCGTCCCGGTCGATCACGTCGATATGGCACGTATCCGCGCCGATCACCCCGAGCCGCGACACCGTGGGCTCGCCCGCGCCGGCCACGCCGGAAAGCATCACGGCCCGCGCGGCGGCATGGCGGTCCACCCACGGCGTGTGCCCGTTGACCGCGCCGGGGCGCAGCTCCATTGCGGCCTTCGCCCTCACCAGCTTGCGCCGCGCGTCGTTATAGGCGGGCGACAGCAGCGTATTCAGCGGAACTTCGGTGAACTGCGGATCGCCGTACCATGCCTCCCGGTCCGCATAAGCCAGCTTCGCACATTCAGCCACGGTGTGGACGAAATCCGCCCCGAACGGGTCCATTTCGGCGATATCGAAGCCCCGCAGCAACGCCAGTTGCTGCAGCAGCACCGGTCCCTGACTCCAGGGACCGCATTTCAGGACCGTGTGGCCGTCGTAATCGTACGCGACCGGATCCTCCACCGTCGCTGACCACCCGGCGAAATCCTCGACCGTGAGCAACCCGCGGTGACGCCGCCCAGTCACGTCCAGAATGTCAGTGGAACGGAAGAACCGGTCTACCGCCTCCGCAACGAAGCCCCGGTACCAGGCATTTCGGGCCGCCTCGATACGGGCCTCCCGCGTTTTCCCCGCGGCCTCGCGGCAAACCCGCTCATACGTGGCGGCCATCGCGGGGCGCGCGAACAAGCTGTCCGGCGCCGGCACCTTGCCGCCAGGAAGAAACACCGCCGCCGAGGACGTCCACTCTTCCTCGAAGAGCGGCCGCACGCCTTCGATCGTGGCGCTGATCCGCGGCACCAGCGGAATGCCGTTGCGCGCATACCCCATCGCGTATTCCAGCACGTCCTTCAGCTCCCACGTGCCCCAGTCGCGCAGCAGAAGGCACCAGGCATCGAAAGCCCCTGGGACCACCGCCGGCAGCAATCCGGTCGCCGGTATCAGCTCCAGCCCAAGATCGCGGAACGCATCGAGCGTGGCCTTCCGCGGAGTCACGCCCTGACCACAAACCACGTGCTGCGTGCCGCTGCGGGCGCTGTGCAGGATGATCGGCGCGTCCCCACCCGGCCCGTTCAGGTGCGGCTCCGCCACATGCAGCACAAAACCTGCCGCCACGGCCGCATCAAACGCATTGCCGCCCCGCTCGAGCACGGCCATGCCGGCTTGGCTGGCGATCCAGTGCGTGCTGGCGACCACGCCGAATGTCCCGGCAATTTCGGGGCGGGTTGTGAACATGAACCAACCTCCTATGATCCCGCGAACCTAACCGTTTCATCCCAACCCCGAAAGCGGTTACGGCCGGTTACCGCTCCTGATACACTTGTGGCCCAAGAGGGGAGCATGGATGCAGGAACCAAACTCGGGGCTGCTACTGCGGAACATCCACCCCCTCGGCGCGAACGCCACCGATATTCTGCTCCAGGACGGGCGCATCGCCGCTATCGGCGGCCCAACGCCCCCAGACGGCACCGCAACGATAATCGACGGACGCGGCCGGCTGCTCCTGCCCGGCCTCGTGGAAGCTCACACCCATCTCGACAAATCCCTGCTCGGCATGCCGTGGTACCGTAATGAGGTCGGGCCGCGCCTCATCGACAAGATCGAGAACGAACGCGCCGCCCGCCGCGATCTCCCGATCCCCCCGCAACGGCAGTCGGCCCAGCAGGTTCTGCTCTCGGTCGGCCACGGCACCACACATATCCGCAGCCACGTGGACGTGGACACCGAATGCGGCCTGTCCGGCGTCGAGGGGCTGCTGGCCACGCGTGAAGCCACGCGCGATCTATGCACCATCCAACTGGTCGCATTCCCCCAGAGCGGCCTTCTCACACGACCCGGCACGCTGGAGCTGCTGGACCGGGCGCTGCGCCTCGGGGCGGATGCAGTCGGCGGGCTCGATCCCTGCGCCATCGACCGCGATCCCAAGGGCCATCTGGACGCGGTGTTTGGCCTCGCGGACCGGCACGGCAAACCGGTCGATATCCACCTTCACGAACCCGCCGAGCTCGGCCTGTTCTCGCTGGAGCTGATCGTCGAACGCACGCGCGCCCTGGGTATGTCAGGCCGGGTGATGGTGAGCCACGCCTTCTGCCTCGGGCACCCGGACGCTGCGCTGGTCGATCCCATGCTGGATCGGCTCGCCGCCACCGGCATCGCCATTATGACCACCGGCGCGTCCTCTCGCCCCGTGCCTCCGCTAAAGCGGCTGGCTGCCGCCGGTGTCATCCTGTGCGCCGGTTCGGACGGCATCCGCGATACCTGGGGGCCGTACGGCAACGCCGACATGCTGGAGCGCGCAACCATTCTTGGCCTCCGCAACAATTTGTGCCGCGACGACGAGCTGGCCTTGGCGCTGGGTGCCATCACAACCGGCGGCGCCCAGGCCCTGGGCTTGCAAAACTACGGCCTCCAACCCGGCAATACCGCCGACCTCGTTCTGGTCGAAGCGGAGACGGTAGCCGAGGCCGTCGCCCAGCATCCCGGCCGCCGCACCACCATCAAATCCGGCCGGGTCATTGCCCAGGATGGGGCGCCCTGCTGATCTCATTTCGTTCGGCACCCGCGACCCGATCAGTCCCGCGAAAGCTGCCTCCGCGGGGATCAGAACGTCACCTTGACCCCTCCGAAACCACCGATCGGGGCAGCAATGTTGTAGCTGCGCGTATTGGTGGTTCCTGGTGCCTGCGCGAACGCGATCGTGGACGTCGGAGAGAAAGTCCCATAAATGTAATACTTAGTGTTCAGCACGTTCTGCACGAACGCGAACAGCTGGACGTTGCGTGAGACCTGGTAGCTGGTGTTGAGGTTGAAAACAAAGTAGCCGGGCAACTGCTTTGTCAGGTTTGCCTCGTCTCCGAACAGGAATTGTCCGCTCGCTGCGACACCAGTGCCGCCCACTGTCCAGGCGTCGGTCACCTTGTATTGCAACCCGAGTTTCAGCAGGTGTGCCGGAACGCCGGGAAGGCGGTCGCCCGGCTGCACCAGGAGATTGCCGTTCGCATCCGCGCCGGGGTTCTCAGGGCTCGATTCCTCGAACGTACTCTGGAAGGTGGCGTTTGTATAAGTATAGCTCATCCAGGCCAGCCAACGATCGCTCGACAGCCGAAATCCCGCGTCAATGCCCTGACGGCGCGTCGAGCCGACATTCTGGAAGAAGCCGCGGCCTAATATAACGCTCTGCACGAACGCGATGTCATTGTCCAGATTCGAGTGAAAGTAACCGACGTTCCAGTCCAGTTTCGCACCCGCATAGGGTACCAGCCGGCCGCGAAAACCGGCTTCGAAAGTATGCGCCACGACCTGGTTCAAATTGGGATCGCCAGTAAAAAAGTTCGCGAGACTGCAGGGGCTGGTCGGGCTGGCGCAGCTCAACTCGGCAGAGGTCGGTGCGCGGTTCGATTCCGAGTACGAAGCGTACACACTGAGGGCAGGCGACAGCCGAAAAGTCAGCCCTACCCCGGGATTGAAATGAGTGTAGGTGTGGTTGCCCGTGAGGCCGGTCCCCAACTGATCATTCAGATCGATCAGCGCCGCGTTGAGGCGGCCAGAAACATTCGCCGAGAGCCGTGGTGTAATCTGGAAAACATCGCTGAAGTAAACGCCGTAATACGCAGTGGACACACCAACCCGCACCGGCGCGTCGGTACCGTCCGCCTGATCGACGATGATTCCCTGGGGAAAACCGACAGGCCCGAAGAAGTTCCGGGACATTGCGAGCCCACCGATCCCAGTGGTAGCTCCGAACAGGGTGCTGGAACCGTCGAAGCTCGCCCCTACCACCAGCTGGTTGTTGTGACCAAAAATCGTATGTTCATTAGTTATCTGGCCGGCGACGCCGTAGCCGTTGGTGTTGGTTGTCTCGCTGTCCCAGTCGGAAGAGGGACCGCCGCTCAGGAAGTCCGGAATGGCATTGCCGTTGCGGTCGGTGGCAAGCACATCGGAACCCTCCTCGCACAGGAAGCCTGTGATGGTATTGCAAGGCCCAAAGTCTGCGACATTGCCGTTGCCGACTCGCTGCAGGAAATAATCATAATACGCCAGAGCTTGCACTGACGTTGTTTCGTTTAGTTGCACACTGCCGTTCAGGCTGATCAGAACGTAGTTGTTGTCGATGGGGCTCGGGCCGGTGAATTGCGCGCGCGGATCGGCTGCCAGCCACTCTACCGGTGTGGCTCCGGGGGCTTGCAGACTGGTCTGCGCCAGCGCGACATTCAAGTGCACCTCGGCACGGTCGCTCCGCCAGCCCACGTCGCTATAGAACTGCTTGAGACCAGACGACTGAAAGTCGCGCCAGCCATTCTCGTGCAGACCGGAGGCGGCGACATACACTCCTGTGTTGCCGATCTGCTTGCCGAACTGGAAATCACCGGCGATCTGCCCGAAGGAGCCGCCATAGAAATCGAGCTGGCCTCCATGATAGGTGAACCCGTTCCTGAGCTGCACCGCAAGCGAACCACCGAGGGCGTTGAGCCCGAATACGGGATTAGCACCCTCCAGGTTCATAGTATCGATCGCCACACTTGGGATAAGATCGAAGTTGACGGTGTCACCGAATGCCTGGTTGAAGCGAACGCCATTCAAGTAGACCGCCAATCCTTGCGGCGTGCCCTGAAGTGGGGACGCAATAAAGCCGTGATAATTCAGGTTGGGTTGGAACGGCCCGCCGGCGGCGCTGTCCAGCTGCACGCCCTGTGCCTGATCCTGCAGTGTCGATAGATAATTCGCCGGTCCCTGCAGGTTCACATCATGGCTTGTGAAAACCTGGCTCGACGATGGCACTTTGTTGCGATCCACACCAGAACCAAGAAGCGGCGTCGGGGCGATGACATTGACCTGCGGCAGAGGCGTGACCGGCGGCTCGGAGGATGTTGAAGGCATTGGGTTCTCAGGCGCCGTTTGTGCCAGGGCCAGATGTGGCAGAAACAACGCGAGTACAACCGGTTCCGCAAGACGTCTCATTGGCGCCCCTCTTCACCTTATTCTTTCTACCAATCGGTGACTCGATCGATATTCAACAGCAGCAGGATGTGGCCGTCTACAGCACAAAGTGCCATCGTATCATCAGAAAGTGCCAGCAAAGACCGCACATTTTGCATCCTGAATCGAAACGTTGATCCGGCCCCGGGCGGCCGCACAGGGTTGCGCGACGACCCGGCGCCCAGAATATTGTCGCCGCGTTGTTTGGCCGAGGTACGAAATGCAACTGGCACGGGACTGGGAAGCTGACGGCCGATCGGACGCGCGCGCGCGGCGCCGGCCTCGCTCACTTCGCGGCCAGCTGATCCTGATCCCCACGGCTGTCCTGTTCCTCGGGCTGCTCGGTACGGTCGGCCTCATCTTTTCGCACGCCCAGGCCCGGATCGCCGCCGAGATTTCATCAGGTATGCGGCTTGGCCATGATCTCATCACGACAGCGCTGCGCAACGTGTCGAATGCCAGCAGCCCGGCCGTCGCGTTCGAGCAGCTGGCGCAGGATCTGCCCCGGGTTCGGCATGTCCGGTTCGAAGTGGTTCCCGTGGATGGCAACCTGTTCGGCGGTTCGCACTTGCAGATCGGAGAGCCGCCACCCCGCGAACGCTCGTGGCTCGCACGCTTGCTGGCGCCTCCGCCGGTCGAGCAGAATCTGCCGATCGTCGTACGCGACGCTACGATCGGTCAGATTCGCCTGCACTCGAACTCCGCCGACGAGATCACCGAAATACTCGGTGAAGCAGCCTTGTTCTCCAGCGCCCTCAGCGGCATGTGCCTGCTTATCATCGGCGCCCTGTTATGGACTGTGCGGCGTGCCCTTCGTCCCGTACAGTCGCTGGCGGACGGGTTCGATCGCGTCGAGCATGGAGACTACAGCCGGATTGCGCCGATCCCGATCGCCGAGTTTCGCCGCGTCGGGCAGCAGTTCAATCACTTCGTGAGCTCTCTGCATCGGGTGACGGCCGATAATCACCTTCTGATCGACAAGCTTCTCTCGCTGCAAGAGCAGGAGCGAAAGGAGGTGGCGGCGGAGCTTCATGACGAGTTTGGTCCGGCCTTTTTTGGCATCCGGACGGAAGCAGCGTGCATCATGAAATCAGTGCCGCGCGATACGGACGCCCATGCGCGTGCCCGATCAATCGCCGAGCTTACAGATAGCGTTCAAAAGCTGAACTATAGAATGCTGGACAGGCTGCGTCCGTTGGTCCTCGACCAGATGGGGCTCTCTGAAGCGTTGCGGCGGCTGGTCGCCTCCTGGCGGGTCCGCTATCCGCACATCACCTGGTCCCTGGAGATCCAGCGGGATTTCGACGATCCTGGAGAGGCACTGAGCCTGACCGTCTATCGGATCGTGCAGGAGAGCATGACCAACGCCATCCGGCATGCAGGGGCGTCGGCGATCAGGATCCGGCTTGGAAGACGGCCGGCTAATGATGAAAGCGCGGACGTGGCGTTGTCGGTAACGGATAACGGTCGAGGATTGCCCGGGAATTTCCGCCATGGATTCGGACTACTGGGGATGACAGAGCGTGTCCGCCAGCTCGACGGAACGCTTTCGATCGAGAATGCGCGGCCATCCGGCGTCGTCATCAATGTTCGTATCCCTGAGCGGCGCCTGCATGGTCACGAAGGGGTCGGCATATGCGCATCCTCCTGATCGAAGACCATCCGATCGTCAGGGCAGGCTGCCGGCGCATGCTCGAGCGAAATAATGGCGTGGAGGTGATTGAAGCAGCGACTGCCGCTGACGGACTGCGGATCAATCGCGAGCTCGCCCCAGATATCATAGTGCTCGACCTGAAGCTGCCTGATGCGAGCGGCCTGAATTTGCTTGAGTCTCTGATGTCGGATCCCTCTCCGCCGGAGATGCCGCCGAAAATCATCGTGTTCAGCATGTACGACGATCCGGCCTTCGCGACGCGCGCCCTGGTGGCGGGCGCCCGAGGATACATGACGAAGAACGATGATCCTGATGTCCTTCTGCAGGCAATTGAGCGGATAAGTGAGGGCGGGATCTTCCTCACACCGGCAATGGCCGCGAAAGTGGCACTGATGACAGCCAATTCCGCCCGCGATCCTCTACAGGACTTATCGACGCGAGAACGCGACGTTCTGGAACTGCTGGGCCAGGGCAGAACCCTGGGGGAAATCGCGGAAGCGCTGAAAATCAGCTATCGGACGTCCGCCGGTATTGCGGCGCAGATCAAAACCAAGCTGAACGTTCCGACGACTGCCGCTCTCATCAAATGGGCCGTCGACCATGGGCCAGGCCATCGCGCCCTGCCGATCAGCGGCTCAGGGACGAAGCCGGCCTGAGCCGGCTTCCACGCTCGTCGAGACTCGACCTACCTCCCCGCGTACACCCATCCGGGGTTCAGCCCCAATGCGGTGATGGTCGCCGGATTAAGCTCCGCATTCGGTTGCAGCCCATTCCGCTGCTGAAACTGCGCCAGCGCCTGCTGCGTATCCGGCCCCCACACGCCGTCCAGCCCGCCGTGATAGTAGCCCAGGTCCCGCAGCCTTCCCTGCACCGCGGCAATCCCCCGCGGGTTCACCGCCCCCGGGGGCGGATAGCCAGGTGCCGCATACGCGGGCGCGGCCGCGGTCGTCTGCGCCGGTTCGCCCAGCAGCATCGCCGGGTTCATCCCCAGGGATGCCACGGTTGATTCATTCAATTGTCCGGTGGGCTGGATGCCATGCTGCTCCTGGAACCGCTGCAGGGCGATCACGCTGTCCGGCCCCCACTGGCCGTCGATATTGCCCGAATATTCGCCGAGCTGCTGCAGCCGCTGCTGCACCATCTGCACCGATTGTGATGCCAGCGGCTGTGTGTACGTAAGCTGCACCGTCTGTGTCTGTGCCTGTGCCGTGCCGCACGCGAGCGCCATGCTCAGCCCCGCCGCGGCAGCCATAACTGCCATTCCACGCATCGTGATGCTCCAGAAAACGAGAATCGATGCAATGAAACGCGGCAACGGCCGCGATGTTGCATCACGCCGCCGAGGTGCTCTCCGTCAGCAGCCGCTCGATCGGATCCCACAGGAAGGCCGTCTGCATCAGCCTGCGGCCGGCGACCCCGACCTCGCTCTCGGCCGCTGGCCGCCCGCCCAGCCGCTGATAAAACCACCGGCTCGGATTGTCCCGCAGCACCCACAGATACGCAGATTGGCATCCCTCGTCGGCGAGCCAGGCCCCGGCGGCGCGCATCAGTCGGCGTCCTATCCCCCGCTCCCGCCAGTCATCCAGCACATATAGAGTCTCGATCTCGCCTTCAGCCAGAATCGGCTTCTGCATGCGGGCGCGTCCCGCCGTCGCGAACCCCACAATGCGCGCACGCTCCCCGCTCGGTACATCGATCCCCGACGCGGTAGCCACAAACACACCCACGGCCGACCGGATCGCCCGGTCATAGAAAGCGGCCTGCCGCGGCACCGACAGCCGCGCAAGATAGTCGTTCGGCAAAATCCCCGCGTAGGCGCTGCGCCACGCGGCAACATGCACCGCAGCGATCGCCACCGAATCTCCCGTCCGGGCCCGCCTGATCCCGATCACGCCACCCGCTCCAGCACCGCCGCGAAGAATCCATCCGTTTCATGCCGCGCCGGGGTAAGCATCAGGAAATCCCCGGATCCGGGGGCACTGCCCGCCGGCCAGGCCCGCCGCAACGGAACCACGGCAAATCCGGGATGGCGCTGCAGAAACCCAGTCACTTGCGAACTCATTCTCCTCGCTAAGCAACGAGCATGTAGCGTAGATCAATTTGCCGCCAGTGCGAACCAGCTTCGCGGCGGAATCGAGAATATCCCGCTGCGTCGCCACCAGCTCCGCCACATCGCCCGGGGTCAGTCGCCGCCGCGCATCCGGATTGCGGCGCCATGTGCCCGTTCCCGTGCACGGAGCGTCCACCAGTACCCGGTCGAACCGTTCCGCCAGCCGCTTCAGCCGCTTCTCCCCCGCAGCCAGCACCAGTCGCTCGACATTGTGTACCCCGGCCCGCCGCAGCCGCCGCACCGCACTCTCCAGGCGCGGGGCGGACACATCGCACGCCAGAATCTGCCCGCGATTCTGCATCGCCATGGCCAGCGCCATCGTCTTCCCGGCCGCCCCGGCGCAGAAATCCGCAACCCGCAGCCCCGGGCGCGCATCTGCAAGCAATGAGACGCATTGGCTGCCCTCGTCCTGGATCTCAACCAGCCCGGCGCGGAACGCCGCACCGCTGGTGATCGGCCGGCGGACGTGAACCCGCAGCCCCCATGGGGAGAGCCGGGTCGGCTCGGCGGCAATCCCTTCCGCCGCCAGGACGGAGCATGCCTCATCTCGGCTGGTGCGCAACAGGTTGACCCGTAAATCGACCGGCGCCGGGCGGAGCATCGCGCACATCTCGGCGGGCAACGCGGCTCCGAAGCGGGCCGCCAGCGGGCCGAGCAGCCAGTCCGGAACTTCGTATCGCACCGACTCGGGCATCTCGGGATGGTCCAGCGTGTGACCCGCCAGCCTCTGCAAGGCCTGCAACTCGCCCTGGGACAGCGACGCCGGGGCAAAGCGTCCGCCGGAGAAAAGACCGGAGACCACAGCCAATCCGGCGCCCTCCAGCACAAGAAGGGCGGCGATGCGCAGCCGCGGCGACCCGTTCGCCCCCGCCCTGGCCAGCCACCATTCAAGTCGCCGCCCACTTCTCAGCGCGTTCCACACCAGCTCGGAAACCGCCCTCCGGTCCGAACTGCCGATGAACCGGCGCTGGCGGAAATACTCGTTGGCCACGGCATCCGCCGGGCGGAGGTCCCGGTGGATCGCCGCGAGAAGCTCAATCGAAGCCGCGTGGCGAGCCGCCGGAATCACAGCCGCCGAAGAGCCTGACCCATATTAATTGTTTGGTCATGAACCATGATCGAGAATGAATCTCCAGCGGGTTGCGAATGCTGCGGACTACCCCCGGCGAGATCACGGCGTCCAGGGCGGGGCGCGGCCTCGCGCTGGCACGGTCGTGGTGCAAAAGGCGCTGACACATGCTGGGACTTTCCATTCTTCCCTGGGCCCGAAGGACCGCGCCCAGCTACGCGGTCAGCCGCGTGCTCGATTGCTGCCCCGGCCTGAACCCCCAACTCGTCAAAGGCCGGCTACGCTACGCCACCTTCGTGAGCCTTCCACGGCGCTTTCTCTACTTCGAAGTGCCGAAGGCCGCCTGCACCACAATGAAACGTCTGCTCAACGAGCTGGAGGGCGCCCCCGACATCCGCCTGTTCCAGGGCGGCCACCGCGAAACCCGCCGCGACATGTTCATTCACGCCAGGGAAAACAGCTGCCTTCCCTCCCTCGCCGACCTCGATGATGCCACTCAACGGGAAGTGCTTGAGTCACCGGACTTCCTGCGCATGACCGTCGTGCGCAACCCCTATACCCGCCTGCTCTCCGCATGGCGCAACAAGGTCTATCTGTGCGAGCCGGGCTTCGAGCATGTCCAGCTCGCCATTAAAGGCCGCCTGCCGGAACTCGGCGGCAAATCCCTGGTCAGCCTGGCCGAGTTCATCGATTTCGTCGCCCGCCAGGCACCCGGCGCTTATGACCCCCACTGGGCTCCGCAAACTGATTGGAATTTCTTCGATGCGATCGGGTTCCGCCTGATCGGGAGGGTGGAACGATTCGGCGAATTCGTGGCAGACTTCTCGCGTTGGCTCGGCCTCAGCGAAACCCTGGTCCCTCCGGTGATGAATCAGTCCCTCCCGTCATGCTCCTGTTCGCTTGACCAGCCGATGGCGGATAAGCTGTTCACGATCTACCGCCCGGATTTTGAGAAACTGCATTACGACCGCGCCGATTGGCCGCCCGCGCCTGATAACAGTGAGCCGGCCGTCATTCAGGAGCAATTCAACGACGAGATCATCGAACGCAACCTGATCATCGCCCAGCTTTACAGCCAGATATACAAACCCGCCGCCATTCAGCACCGGTAAGCTGCATGGCGGTTCTCACCAGGCGCGCGGCTTTGGTCTCGGCGCTCGCGGTGGCCTCGTGCACGTTGCCGGCTGTCAACCAGACAGCCAATCCGGCAAAGCTGCCTGTTCCCTTGGGCGTCGCCATCTACGACTTTTCGTTGCCGCCTCAGACCGGAGCAAGGCTGCATCCCACCAGCCGCACCCAGATCGCGCTCGCGCAGCAGCTCACCGCCAGGCTGGCCTTCTACGGGCTGCCCATCATGCGCATCCCGCCGGGTGTCGCTCCGCCACCGCGTACGCTGCTGGTGCAAGGCCGCATCCTGCCGGACGACCCGGATGATCGCGCTGGCTCCGGCAGGCTCGCCGCCGAGGCTCAGCTCTATTACGCTTCCGGTTCATCGCGCCCGGAACCGCTCCAGGCCTTTACCGCCGATTCCACCGCGGCGAACCGCCTCGCTGACATGCTCGCGAGCCAGATCGGCAAATTCGCCGAGGCCCAGGGGTGGATTCCGCCCGGCTCCGTCCGTTAGCATCCTTCGGGTACACCACCCCAGAAGGAAACGCCGATGCTGGACCTTACCGGGAAGGTCGCCATCATCACCGGCGCTGGCTCCGTGGGGCCCGGCTGGGGAAACGGCAAGGCGACCGCCGTGCTGTTTGCGCGCCAGGGCGCCGCGGTCCTTCTTGTCGATACCAACGAGGCCGCCGCGCACGAAACCCACGCCATCATCGAATCGGAAAACGGCACCAGCGTTGTGCATCGCTGCGACATGCTCATCGCCGCCGAGGTCGAAGCCATGGCACGGGCCTGCCTCGCACGCTTCGGCCGCATCGATATCCTGGTGAACAATGTCGGTGGCTCTGCCCCCGGTGACGCCGTGAGCATGACCGAGGAGGTCTGGGACCGCCAGATCGGGTTCAACCTGAAAACACCCTTCCTCGGCTGCAAATACGTCGTCCCGGTGATGCAGCGTCAGGGCAAGGGTGCAATCGTGAATGTTTCATCTGTCGCCGGACTGCGCAATGATGGCCACGGTGGCCGCCAGCACGTCGCCTACAGCGCCTCGAAGGCCGCCGTGATCCAGTTCAGCCGCTCCACCGCCGGCGCCTTCGTCAAGGACGGCATTCGCGTCAACACCGTCGTCCCCGGGCTGATGCACACGCCGCTGGTGGAACAGCGCCTGGCAAAAACCGTCGCCGGTGGCGACACCGAAGCCCTCATAGCCAGCCGCAACGCCCGTTGCCCGATGGGCCGCATGGGCACCGCCTGGGACGTCGCTCACGCCGCGCTGTTCCTGGTTTCCGATGAAGCCAACTACATTACCGGCACCGAGATCGTCGTCGATGGCGGCCTCATCCTCGCTTCGCCATAACAGGAGCACCCAGCACATGCCCGAACCGCGCCTCAAGGAACTTACATCAGAAACCATGACGCCGGAGCAGCGCCGCGTCGCCGAATCCATCCAGTCCGGCCCCCGCGGCGCTGGCCTTCGCGGCCCCTTCAACGCCCTGCTCCGCAGCCCCGAGCTTTGTGACTACGTGCAGAAAGTCGGCGAATACGTCCGCTTCAAAACCTCCATCCCCCGTAAGCTTAACGAGCTCGCGATCATCATCACCGGCCGCCACTGGACCGCCCAATACGAGTTTTACGCTCATCGCAGGATGGCGCTCGAGGCCGGCCTCAAAGCCTCCATCGCCGATGCCGTCGCCGAACACCGCCGTCCTGAGGGAATGGATGCGGATGAAACCCTGGTATACGACTTCGCTACCACGCTGCTGAAGACCGGCGAGGTCTCCGACACGCTGTACCAGCAGGCATTCGCCCGCTTTGGCGAACGCGGCGTCATCGACCTCGTCGGTGCCTGCGGCTACTACAGCATCGTCTCGCTCGTGCTGAACGTCGCCCAGGTCCCACTGCCCCCGGGCGAAAAACCCGTCCTGAAAAAACCCGCCCAGTAAGCTGCCATTCACCTCTCCCGCCATGCGGGAGAGGTCGGATCGCGAAGCGATCCGGGTGAGGGTCACACTCCACGCGCCAGCCGCCGCTCGAAACTCCGCCCATACGCCGACATCGCCGCGCAGCATATAAAGAACACCACCGCGGAGAACGCATACCCCTCCGTGGCGAAGCCCAGCCACGCCGGATCCTTCAGCGCCTGCTCCACCGCACCGAGCAGATCCGAAAGCCCGATGATCGTCACCAACGTGGTGTCCTTGAATAGATCGACCACGGTGTTGATAATCCCTGGCACCACGATCCGCAGCGCCTGCGGCAGCACGATGAACGCCTGCAGCTTCCACCACGAAAGCCCGAGCGCCGTCGCGGCTTCCTCCTGACCCGCAGGCACGCCCTGCAGCCCGCCGCGCACCACCTCCGCCATATAGGCGGCATTGAACAGGATCAGCGCCACCATCGCCCGCAACAGACGATCGAGGCTGACTCCCTGCGGCAGAAACAGCGGCACCATCACCGCGGACATGAACAGCACGGTCAGCAGGGGCACTCCGCGCCAGATTTCGATAAAGCACGTGGACAGCACGCGGATGACCGGCAGATGCGACCGCCGCCCCAGCGCCAGCAAGACGCCCAGCGGTAACGATCCCGCAACCGTCGTGAACGAGATGATGACGTCCAGCATCAGCCCGCCCCACAGGCTCGTATCGACGTACGGCAGACCCAGCACGCCCCCGGTCAGCAACACGCCCGCAATCGCCGGGAAGACCGTCAGCAGCAGCACCACATAGATCCAGCGGTGCCGCATCCGCGCGCGCAGCACCGGCCAGCAGAACAATGCCAGCAGCGCCAGCGAAAGATGCACCCGCCACAGCTGCGCCCACGGGTAATGCCCGTAAAAGAACGTCGGCAGCCGCATCCGGATGAACGTCCAGCACGCGCCGCCGCCGACGCACGCCGACTTGCTTACGCCGGAAATCGTCGCCTGCGTCACCGCCCAGCGAAACACCGGCGGAATCACCAACCACGCCAGCACCGCTACCAGCAGCGTCAGCAACGTGTTCAGCCGCGAGTTGAACAGATTCGTTCGCAACCATCCCGTCGCGCGCGGCAGCACCCCATCCGTTGCCGGCGGAACGAACCGTCCGGCGGTCGCCGTCCCGCTCACCGCCCCACCAATGCTACGCGGTGATTGTACCAGTTCATGAATGCCGAGGCCGCCAGGTTGATCGACAGGAACACCGCCATAAGCAGCAGAATCGTCTCGATCTCGCGGCCCGACTGCTGCAGCACCGTGCCGGCGAAAATCTGGAACAGCTCCGGATAGGCCACCGCCGCCCCAAGCGAGCTCGACTTGATGATATTCATGTACTGGCTGGTCAGTGGCGGGATCATCACCCGCAACGCCTGCGGCAGAATTACCTTCGCCAGCACCTGCCCTGGCCGCAGCCCAAGACTCAGCGCCGCCTCGCGCTGCCCCTTATCGACCGAAAGTATCGCGGCCCGCACGATCTCCGCGATAAACGCCGCGCCGTAAATCGAAAGCCCGGCCCATAATGCGGCCAGCTCCGGCGGCACCTGCACGCCGCCGGTGATATTGAATCCATGCAGCGCAGGCTGCACAGCGCCGCCAAATCCCGCAGCAAACAGCACGCCCGCCCCAGCCAGAAGCCATAACGCCCGCCCGCCAACCGGACGCCCACCCAGCACGGCCCGCCACACGAACGGCACCAGCCCTGCCAGCACCACGGCGATCGGCCACAGCACCGCCGCCCGAGGCGCCTGGATCAGTTGCGGCAAATACAGCCCACGGATGTTCAACAGCAACCCGAGCGGCAGATGAATGCTCTGCCGCGGCGAGGGCAGCGTCTGCAACACCGCCACGTACCAGAAAATGATTTGCACGAGCTGCGGTGTGTTCCGCACGAATTCGATGAACGCCAGCGCGATCTTGTTCACCAGCCAGTTGCTGGACAGCCGCATGATTCCGACCGCGAGTCCCAGCAACGTCGCCGCCACGATGCTCATCGCCGAAACCAGCAGCGTGTTCAGGACGCAGACCAGCAGTGCCCGCGCGTATGTGTCGCCAACCGCCCAGGAAATCAGCCGGAACGGAATATCGAAATTCGCCCCGTCCGCCAGGAACCCAAAACCGAAATTCGTGTTCCGCCGCGCCAGGTTCGCGCCGGCCATATGAGCCAGATACCAGCCGCAACCAATCAACAGCGCCAGTACGATCCACTGGCCGGCGCGCGCCCGCGCAGAAGGACGGCGCACCAACTTAGAGCGTCCGAAACGATCTCCCTCGCCCCCGCGTCGGGGGAGAGGGTTGGGGTGAGGAGGATCGCCTCAGCCTCAGTGCCACACAAATCCTCTCTCCCCCGCGTCGGGGGAGAGAGCCTGCCCCGGGCTTGACCCGGGGGTTAGGGAGAGGGGGATGCCTCAATGCCACGTCGGCAGGGTCTGCAACCCGCCACCATTATACAGCGCGTTCATCCCGCGCGGAAGGCCAAGACCGCCTTTGCCGAACGTCGCCTCGTAAACCTCGCCGTAATTGCCGACATCCTTCACGATCCGGTACGACCAGTCGTTATCCACGCCCAGCAGTTTGCCGAAATCGCCTTCCTTCCCGAAGAAACGCCGAAGGTCGGGATCGTTGCCGGTCTTGGCCTTCATCTCATCCACATTAGCCTTGGTGATGCCCAGCACTTCCGCCTCCAGCATCGCGTAGTGAACCCAGCGTACCAGCCGCGTCCAGTTCTCATCCCCGGCCCGCGTGAACGAGCCCAGCGGCTCCAGCCCGCCGATCGTCTCCGGCAGAAACACCCAGTCATTCGGCTGCTTCATCGTGGACCGCGCCGCCGCAACCGACCCGCCGTCATCCGTATAGCCGTCGCACCGCCCGGCATCCGCCGCCGCAAATGCCTCCTCGGATTTGTCGAACAGCAGTGTATTGATCTTGATGTTGTTGGCGCGGTTGTAATCCGCAATGTTCGTCTCCAGCGTGGTTCCCGTCAGCAGGCAGATCGTCGCGCCGTTCAGATCCTTCGTATGCTGCACGCCCAGGCTCTTCTTCACCATGAACGTCTGCGCCGTGTAAAAATTCACCGCAACTTCACGAAGGTTGAGCTGCGTGTCCCGGATGAAGCTGAACTCCGAATCCCGGATCAGCGTATCGATCTCGCCTGAAGCCAGAACCGAGAACCGCACCTTCGATGTCGTGCCGATATACTTCACCTTGTCCGGCGAACCCAGCAGCGCATCCGCGATCGCCCGGCAATATGCCACATCCAGCCCTTGCCAGTTGCCGGACGAGTCCTGATACGCATAGCCTGGAATCCCCGTGTCGATCCCGCACACCAACTGCCCTCGTGCCCTGATCGCATCCATCGTCGGGCTTTTGACGTTCTGTGCCAAAGCCGGAATAGCGAAGCCTACCCACGTCGCCAGGACCGCCGCAGCGCCCAGCACGGTGCTGTGTCGAAACATTTGCTCCCCCTGTTTTTGAACAAAATCAGAATACGGGCCGCGCGCCTCACCCCGCAAGTGCCCGTCCCCTGTCATTGCGAGGTCGGCAAAGCCGGCCGAAGCAATCCCGCGCCCGTGGTCGCACCTTAAAGAATATCATCCCGGATGCACGCCTTGCTGTGGCCAGGCGCAACCTCGGTCAGCACCGGCTCAATCCGCGCACAATCCGCGATTGCATACGGGCACCTCGTCCGGAACACGCAGCCGGAGGGCGGCGCGAACGGGCTTGGCATTTCCCCCTGCAGTCCGACCAGCTTCCGCCGGGAAGTCGGATCCGGCTCCGGCGCCGCTTCCAGCAGCGCCACCGTGTAGGGATGCAGCGGCCGGCGATAGATCAGCTCGCTCGGCGCCGTCTCCATCACCCGGCCCAGATACATCACCACCACGCGGTCGCTCACATACTGAACCACCGCCAGGTCGTGCGCGATGAACAGCATCGCCAGCCCCAGCGACTGCTGCAAATCCAGCAGCAGATTCAGAACCTGCGCCTGAACCGAAACATCCAGCGCCGAGACCGGTTCATCTGCAACCACAAACACCGGCTCCACCGCAAGCGCCCGCGCAATCCCGATCCGCTGCCGCTGCCCGCCGGAGAATTCGTGCGGATACCGCTCCATCGCATCTGCCGGCAGCCCCACGCGGCGCAGCATCGCCGCAACGCGCTCGCCCCGGTCGGCCCGCGTGCCAATACCGTGAACTTTGTAAGCCTCCTCGATAATGTCCCGGACCTTCAGCCGCGGGTTCAGGCTCGAATACGGATCCTGAAAAATCATCTGCATCCGCCGGCGCATCGGACGTAGCGTCGGCTTGTCGAGATGCGTGATATCGTTTCCTTCGAACCGCACCGTCCCACCGCTCGGCTCGATCAGCCGCAGTATCGCCCGGCCGGCCGTGGTCTTGCCGCTGCCTGACTCGCCCACCAGCCCGACAACTTCTCCGGCGGCCACCGTCACGCTCAGCCGGTCCACCGCCCGGAGCCACACATTGCTCTGCCCGAACGCGCCTCGCCCCGCCGGGAAGCGCACGCTCAGCTCCCGCGCCTCGACGACCGCCCTCAACCCTCCCCCCACCGCCAGCACCGCACATCATGCCCCGCCACCGCCGTCTCGATCTCGGGCATCGCCGCCCGGCATCGCTCAACCGCCAGTGCACAACGCGGCGCATAGCTGCACCCGCCAGGCAGATGCGCGGGGCTCGGCACCTGTCCGGGGATCGACAGCAATCGCCGCGCCGGATCATGCCCGCCCCCCTCCACCCGCGGGATGCTCTGCAACAACGCCCTCGTATACGGATGCAACGGTCGCCCAAATACTTCCCTTACCCCGCCCTGCTCTACAATCCGCCCCGCGTACATCACCGCCACACGGTCCGCGATCTGCGCCACCACCCCGAGATTATGCGTGATGAACAGCACACTCATCTGCATCTCGGCCTGCAAGCCGCGCATAAGCTCCAGAATCTGCGCCTGGATCGTTACATCCAGCGCGGTGGTCGGTTCATCCGCAATCAGCAGCGCGGGGTGGCACGCCAGCGCCATCGCGATCATCACCCGCTGCCGCATTCCGCCCGAAAAACGGTGCGGATACTCCCCCGCGCGCCGCTCCGGATCGGGGATCTTCACCAGTGAAAGCATTTCCACCGCATGACGCCGCGCGGCGCTCCGGCCCAGCCCCCGATGCAGCCGCACCACCTCGCTGATCTGCTCCCCAACTGTCAGCAAAGGATTTCAAACTGCTCATCGGCTCCTGGAAAATCATTCCGATCTCGTTGCCGCGGATCCGCCGCATCTCCGCTTCCGGCAGCGTCAGCAAATCCCGCCCGTGAAACCGCACCACGCCACCCGCAATCTCCCCCGGAGGGTTCGGAATCAGCCGCATGATCGAAAGCGATGTGACCGACTTCCCGCTGCCTGACTCCCCCACAATCGCCAGCGTCTCGCCGCGTCTCACGCTGAACGAAACGCCATCCACCGCGCGGGCCGTTTCCCCCTCGGCGTGAAACCATGTCTGCAGCCCGGCAACTTCCAGCAGCGGCGGTTCGCTCATGTCACCCGGCGCAGCCGCGGATCGAGCGCGTCGCGCAGCCCGTCCCCCACCACCTGCAACGACAGCACACTCAGCACGATGCACAACCCCGGCGCCAGGATCAGCCAGAACGCATTCTGCATGTACTCCTGCGCCGCGGCGATCATATTGCCCCAGGTCGGGCTGGTTGGCGGCACGCCGGCCCCGAGAAACGACAGCGCCGCCTCCGTCAGAATGGAATATGCAAACACGAACGTCCCCTGCACCAGCAGCGGAGAGAGCAGGTTCGGCAGCAGATGCACGGTGATCACGCGCCGTCCGGTGGCGCCCAGCGCCTCCGCTGCCTCGATGAATTGCAGCTCGCGCAACACCAGCGTGGCGCCACGCGCCACCCGCGCGACCCTCGGCGTATAGACCGTTCCAAGCGCAATCACCACGTCGGTCACGGACGCACCCAGTGCCGCCATCAATGCGATCGCCAGCAATATGTCTGGAAACGCCATCAGCGCGTCCGTCACTCGCATCAGCAGTCCGTCCAGCCGTCGCACATAGCCCGAGACCACGCCCAGAATGGTCCCGCAGATCACCGATACGATCACCACGCAGGCGCCCACCGTCAGCGACAGCTGCGCTCCGTAAATGCAACGGGACAACGTATCGCGCCCGAACTCGTCCGTGCCGAACCAGTGCGCCATCGAAGGTGGCGATAACCGATGCGCGATATCCATCTTCCGCGGCGCATATGGCACGATCCAGGGCGCGCCAACCGCTGCCACCACCATCACTGCCAACACGATCAAACTGATCAGCACCAGCCGCCGCCGCACCAGCCGCCGCAACAGCATCCACGCCGGCGACCTGAAAAATTCACCTCTCCCGCTTGCGGGAGAGGTCGCCGCGTTCAGCGCGGCGGGTGAGGGCAACACTAATACCTCACCCTCGGATCCAGCATCGCGTACAACAAGTCAATTCCCAGATTGATCAGCACATACGCGCCCGAAATGACCAGCAGCGCCCCCTCGATCACCGGATAATCCCGCCGCAGCACCGCCGAGACCACCAAATTCCCCACTCCCGGCAACCCGAACACCGTCTCCGTCACGATCGCCCCGCCGATCAGCCCCGCCACCGTCAGTCCGATCACCGTCAGCACCTGCGTCCGCGCATTCCGGAACGCATGCTTGAAAATCACCATATGCGGCGGCAGCCCCTTCGCCCGCGCCGTCCGTACGTAATCCTCTGACATGACATCCAGCATGCTGGTTCGTGTGAAACGAATGATCAGCGCCGAGTTCGGGATCCCCAGCGCGATCGCCGGCATGATCAGATAGGTCAGCCGCTCCAGCGCACTTGCGCCCGGGGGTCCATACCCCGCCACTGGCAGCAAATGCCACCGCACCGCCAGATATTCGATCAGGGTCAGCCCGATCCAGAAACTTGGCAGGCTGGCCCCAGCCACCGAGATCGCCGTCAGCGCCTGGTCAATGAAACTGCCCCGCTTCACCGCCGACAGCACGCCCACCGGAATCCCGATCAGCGCTGCCAGCCCCGCCGCCAGCACCGTCAGCTGCAATGTCAGCGGGGCGCGCTCCGCCAGCGCCTGTGTGACGCTCCGCCCCAGGAAAATCGACTCGCCCAGCCGAAGCTGCACCACCGAGTGCATGAATTGCACCGTACTGCACCACCAGTGGCGCATCCAGCCCGAGCCGCTGTCGCAGCGCCGCGATATCCGCAGCCGTCGCCGCCGGCCCCAGCATCACCGCCGCCGGGTCCCCCGGGATGATATGCGCGATGATGAATACGATGCTGGCCACCAGGAACATCACGATGACCATTCCCGCCAGCCGCCGCAGTAGGTAACGCGTCATTCACCTCTCCCGCTACGCGGGAGAGGTCGGGTCGCGAAGCGATCCGGGTGAGGGCCCCTCACCCCGCCAGCTTCGTATTCCAGAACGCCGGCCAGATCCCCGGATAATACCCTGTCAGCTTCTTGCTCGCTCCGAACGTCGTATAACCGGCACCGATCTTCACGGTCGGCACCTCGGCATAAAACAGCGCCTGTAGCTTGTGCCACAGCGGTATCCGCTTCTCCGGATCGCTCTCCGTCGTGAACGCACCCAGGGCCGCGTGCTTGTCCGGAGTGTCCCACCATCCCGGATAGCTCGGGTTGAATATCGTGATCGACGAAGGCTCCGGCACCACGCCATGACCTGTCACGAACGCATCCCACAAATCCGGATTCTGCCGCCGCTGCAAAATTGTCGCCCAGTCCGTCACGATCAGGTCGATCTTGAATTCCGCATCCGTCAGATTGGCCTGCACCACCTGCGCCGTCTTGAACTGATAGTCATACTGCACGCTGGTCAGCACCCGGATCGACTCGCCCTTATATCCCGCCTGCTTCAGCAGCGCCGCCGCCTTGTCCGGATTGGCCTGGTTGTATCCCGGCGTCTCCGGATCGTACCACGCCGTTCCCTTCGGATAGATCGACCCCTGCGCAATCCACAAGCTCTTGTCCCCGAACGCCGCCGCCAGAACGTCCGAGCAGTTGATCGCCGCCTGCACCGCCTTGCGCATCATCGGATTGGCCATCACACCCTTTTTGTTGTTCATGATGAACAACACCCACAGGGCCGCCGTCAGCACACCCGGAGTAATATTCGGCTGGCCGTGAATCCGCGCATAACCCTCCGGCGTCAGATTGTCCGCCCACTGATACTGCCCGGCGAGCAATCCGTCCGTCCGCGTATTCGGGTTGGGCGCCGGCAAAAACCGGATCTCGTCGATCAGCGCCTCGCGCTGCCCCACATAACCGTCCGGCTTCCCCGGCGGAGACACATACTGTGCAAACTTCCCGATCCGCACCCACGTATCCGGCTTGTACTCGATCAGCTTCCACGGCCCCGTTCCGACAAATTCCTTCAGCGGATCAGGCGCCGTCGCGATGCGCTTCGGCATGATCACCGGCGAGCCATTCGGAAACGCCAGCAAATTGACCAGCGGCGAGTAAGCCTGTTTCAGCGTGATCCTCACCGTCATCGGATCGGTCGCGCTGATCTGGTCCAGCATCGCCCACGGCGTCCGCCCGCGCGGCGAAAGCCGGCCCCAGCGCTGCAACGAAGTCACCACGTCATCGGCATTCATCGTGCTGCCGTCATGGAACGGCACGCCGCTACGCAGCTTGATCGCGTACTCCTTGCCGTCCTCGCTGATCTGCGGCATCCCCGCCGCCAGCAGCGGAGCAATCGCGAAATCCGGCCCGAAAATATACAGCGTCTCATAGAAATGCTGCGTGATCTCCGACAGCAGGTCCGAGGTCACCGGCGTCGGATCGAGCGGCCCCGGATCGCCCGTCGTCGCCACGTTCAATACGCTTGCGCTCTCGGCCCGCGCCCGAAGCGATGACAAAAACGCCGCACTCGTAGCAGAACCCAAAAGAAACCCGCGCCGATCCATTGCGGCTCCTCCCGTGCCTTTGGTTATATTGCTGCCAGCTTGGCAGAAGCCGGGGGCGTTTGAAAACCCCTGCGCCCAGCGGAGGGGAACGTGAAATGGCCACACTGCCGGAATCAGTCGAAATCCTCATCGCGGGCGGCGGTTCCGCCGGCTGCGCCCTCGCCGCCCGCCTCTCCGAAGACCCGTCCACTACCGTCCTGCTCGTCGAAGCCGGCAAGGACCTCACCCCGGAATTGTTCCCCGCCCGCCTCGCCGCCGCTTATCCCGGCCGCGCCTATTTTGACCGCGGCTGGCTCTGGCCCACGCTGCAAGCATCCCGCGGCGACACCGGAACCAACCGCCCCGGCCTCGCCCGTTTCTACGAACAGGCGCGTATCCTCGGCGGTGGCTCCTCCATCAACGGCATCTGCGCCAATCGCGGCTCCCCGTACGATTACGACGCCTGGGAGGCCGCCGGCGCGCACGGCTGGGCCTGGACCCAGGTGCTCCCTTATTTCCGCAAACTGGAATCCGACCGCGACTATGGCGAGCCCTTCCACGGTAAAGACGGCCCGCTTCCTATCCGTCGCCATCGCCCGTCCGACTGGACGCGTTTCACAAGCGGTGTCGTCGAAGCGTTCCAGGCAATGGGTTACAAAATCAACGATGACCAGAACGGCATCTGGACCGATGGCATCTTTCCTACAACCCACAACGTGGACGACCACGGCCGTCGCGCCAGCGCCGCCGTCGCCTACCTGACGCCGGAGGTCCGCCGCCGCCCCAACCTCCGTATTCTTACTGAAACCATCATCGCCGGCCTGGTTATCGTCAACGGCCGCGCCTCCGCCGCACGCCTCACCCGTGGCGGCGAAACCATCACCCAGCAAGCAAACCAGATCATCCTGTCGCTCGGCGCTTTGCAATCGCCGGTCATGCTCATGCGCAACGGCATCGGTGACGCGATTTATCTGCGCGATCGCGGCATTCCCGTCATCACCGACCGTCCCGGCGTCGGTGAGAACCTGCTCGAGCACCCCAATATCGGCGTCTCCGCCTTCCTGGTGCCAAAGGCGCGTCTTCCAGCGGGCGACAGCCACCACCTCCAGGCCCTGCTCCGCTACTCCTCCCGGCTCCCCGGCACCACGCCGGGCGACATGCACGTCGCCATCTCCACACGCTCATCCTGGCATTCGGTCGGGCGCCGCATCGGCGGACTTGGTTTCTGGGTCAACCAATCCTTCTCCCGCGGCCGTATCCGCCTCTCTGATCCGCCGGACGCCCCGGCTGAGATCGACTTCCGTATGCTGTCGGATCCCCGCGACATGGCGCGCCTCAAGGCCGCCTTCCGCATGGGCGTGCAGGCGCTCACCTCCGCCCCGCTGCGCGGCCTCGTGCTGGACATCTTCCCCGCCGGCTTCTCCAGCCGCATCCGCGCACTCACCCGTCCATCAGCACGCAACGCCGTCATCATGGCGGCCGCCGCGCCGCTGATGGATCACAACTCCAGTCTCCGCCGTCGTTTCATGGCCTACGCGATGGAGACCCAGCACAGTGCGGAGATCCTCGCGCAGGATGAAGGCGCGCTCGAGGATCATCTGCGCCGCTGTGTCGGCGGCACCTGGCATGCCTGCGGCGCCTGCCGCATGGGCGATCCGGCCGACCGCATGGCCGTCACCGATGCGGCCGGCCGTGTCATCGGCATCAGCGGCCTCCGCGTCTGCGACGCGTCGATCATGCCCACCGTTCCCTGCGCCAACCTCAACGTCCCCGTGCTGATGATGGCCGAGAAAATTGCCGATGCAATCAAGGCTGAACGCCGCGTTGCCTTTTCACCATGTCGGACAACAATCGCGGCGTAAGCCGCAGGAACCCCACCTATTTCACGCCGATCGACACGCATATACACAAACGTGCCGAAAACAGGGCAGACAGCTTGCTGCAAGCTGCCCGATGGCAGACTACGTGGCGCTTTGCATTGAAGGCTCAACTCGCGAGCATCGCCCTGCTCAGCGTGTCCAGCTGGTTACAGCTGGCCTGATAAATCACGCGATCAAGCCGCGTAAGTCGGTTTAGCTCGGCCTCGACTTCCGGCGTAATCCGGGCACGCTTGATCGGCTGGTATAAAGGCATTCCTGCGTCCTGGTTGGCGTCGGTGCGGTTGAGGCGAGGGATTGAGCGTGGAAGCTCAACATCCAACAGATGTCCCAGCACTGCCATGCTCTCATCCATCCGTTCGGTGACCCCGGAGAAATCCAACCTCGAGAACGCCGCCATAGCTTGCTCGAGTGAATTGCCAGGCTCATCTGCCAAGTCCGGTTCGCCCCCGCTACGCCAGCGTCCCGTTAGCAACCGGATGTAGTAATTGTCGATGTTATTGCGTATCGCAACGTCATTCGAACATAGGAAATCTAACACGTCGTGTGACTGCGCGATCAAAAGGTATCCCGCTTCGCCATACGATTCAGGTAGGCGAGTGACATCGTGCGAGCGCCAAAATTCGTACAGGGAAACAATACGGTGAGCAGGTTCGCGGAATACGGTGAATGTGAACCGCCCGGGATCAAGCCGGAGCAATTTCGGCAGATCGTGGTGGCCCCACAGAACGGCGCAGCGCCTTATTTGTCGGAGGATGTGTGGATGCTCGAAAACCATATCGCCAAGGCGATGTCGGGTATCTCGCTCAATGTCGATCTGCAAAGGATGGCACCTCAACTCTAGGGCGTAACCGATTGAGGAACCCCCCGTTTTCGGAATGTGCAGAAAGGAGATCCGCGGACCTGTCCAGACATGCAGGACGTCGCACGATGATGCAGGCGTAGATGTGGCGAGCTCGTTGCGGATTTGGCTTCGAGAGGATTCGTCTGTCCATATCCACGACCCCAGCATTGCGCGCGTCAGATACGGCTGTGCGACGGGCACTTGGACCAACCCCCGCAGAATCGGCGGCAATGTGCCGTGACGTCGAAAGCCCTCGATGAATTGCCGAGTCTCACTTGCAGTGGGCCAGCGGCCGACCGCCATCCGCAAGGTGAAACGTGCTCCCAGGTAGGCAAAGCCGGTACGCGCTATGGCGCGGGTACCGAGTCCGATCTCTCGCGTCGCGCGCCGTGCCATTAGGCGGAGGTCCGCGCCAGTGACCGTAGAGCGGCGCAATCTGGTTCGAACCGGCCGCGGAACCAGTATTTGCGAGCCGATCAGTCCGAGGATTGGGAAGCCAACCTCGTCGGCGTGTCCCCAAAACGGCACTCCTCCTGGTATCAGGTCGATAGGGCCGACCAGGTAAAGACCGCCAGCCAGCAACACCACATTGGACAAGGTGCAGTAGCGCCAATCGATCAGGCGAAGCACAATCAATTGCATTTCGGTCAGCAGCCAGTCCGCTAGTCGTAGAAGACCTGAATAGCCTGCATATATGAAAGGCCGCATAGGAGCTGGACCATTTCCTTCCGTTCGACGACATGTCAATTCTATTTCGCCCTTTGTCGGGCTGCTGCCAATTTTCATCCAGCGGCAGCCGGGCAGTACTCGGATGATATTCAACAGCCGTAGGGTGTGGTCGTCTACCCCACACAAAGTGTCGTCGTGTAGTCAGAAGTGCTATAACAGTTTTCACTTATTGCATTCGCGGCCGAAACGGTGAGGCTGCCGCCAGATGCAATGCCAATGCGAAGGTGTTCAAGTGGATCAGTCGGCCAATGACATCCTTGCCGCGGTTGAGCGGTACTATGTGCGGACGATGCAGTGGCGGAGTGTAGCGAATTTCTGGTTCAGGACACTAAATTCAGACCCCGATGGATAACCGGGGGTTTGTACAAAACGCCACTCCCTCAAACCCCCTTTCGTACGAAACCTATCGCCGCCGCAGCCCGGCCGCTATCCCGCTATCTGATCACGCCATCAAGACGTTTCAACCCACCCTTACCCCGGCCCCCCAGACCCGCTAACATCCCGCCCGGCGGATCACGAAAGGAACGACCCCTGCTGCCCAGCACGTCCCCCGGCCCGCAACCCAATCACCCGGCCCCCAACGGGGAGCTCCGACGACCCCCGGCCTGACCGGCACTTGAGTCCCGCCTGGACCATCCGAACCGCCCGGCTGGTCCTCACCCCCATCTCCTGGACTGATCTGCCGGACCTCACCTCCATCAAGGCCGATCCCCGCGTCTTCGCCATTATGCTCGGAGGCGTTCGCACGCCCGCCCGCGCCGCCCAGGAACTCGCCCAGGACATCGCCTTCTGGGGCGCCAACGGTTACGGCATCTGGGCCGTTCGCGAAGCAAACACCAGCCAGTTCCAAGGCCTTACCGGCTTCATGGACCGCCCGGACGGCCGCGGCATCGCACTGCGCTTCGCCCTCTGGCCCGAAGGCCGTGGCCGCGGCCTAGCCCGCGAGGCCGCCGGCGCCGCCCTCCAGTTCGGCCACGAACAGGCCCGCCTCTCCCGTATCATTGCCGTCGCCCGGGAGGACAATTTCGCCTCCCGCACCGTCCTGGGTGGAATCGGTATGCACGAGGCCGAAACCTTCACCCAGCAGGGCCACCGGATGATTCTCTATGAAAGCCTCCGCCCCTGAACCTCCTGTCATGGCCGGGCTTGACCCGGCCATCCTCGCCCGCGACTACTCCCCCCGGAACTCCCCCGACTTCCCGCCCGCCTTGTGCACCAGCCGCACCGCCTCGATCCGCATTCCCCGGTCCGCCGACTTGCACATGTCATATACCGTCAGTGCCGCCACGCTGGCCGCCGTCAGCGCCTCCATCTCCACTCCGGTCTGGCCGGTCGTCCGCACAGTGGCCTCGATCTCCACCGCCGGACCGGCCTCGTCCGCCCGCAAATCCACCGAAATGGCGGCAATCGGCAACGGATGACACAACGGAATCAGCTCGAACGTGCGCTTGGCCGCCATGATCCCGGCGATCCGTGCCACCCCTAGCACGTCCCCCTTCTTCGCCGTGCCGCTCTGGATCAGCCGCAGCGTCTCCGGCTGCATCACCACCCGCGCCCGGGCAGTTGCGGTCCGCTCCGTCACCGGCTTGGCGGAAACGTCGACCATCGCCGAGTTTCCCGCCGCATCGAAATGAGTAAGCCGGCCGCTCATGCCGCCTTGGCCGTGCCGCCCCCTAACAGCTTCCGCACTGCCGCGGTCACGTCCGGCTGGCGCATCAGACTTTCCCCGACCAGGAAGCACAGCGACCCGGCTGCCGCCAGCCTCTGCAGGTCCGCGTGGTTCTTGACCCCGCTCTCGGCAATCAGGAACCGGTCGGGCGGCACCAGCGGTGCCAGCCGCTCCGTGATCCCCAGATCGGTCTCGAGCGTCTTCAGATCCCGGTTGTTGATCCCGATCAGCTGAGTTTGCAGACCCAGCGCCCGTTCCAGTTCGCGCTCATCATGCACCTCCACGACGACATCCAGGTCCACCGACCGCGCCACATCCTCAAGCTCCCGCGCCTGCTCGTCGGACAGCGCGGCCATGATCAGCAGAATGCAATCCGCCCCCATGGCCCGGCTTTCGTAGACCTGCCACGGATCGAGAATGAAGTCCTTCCGCAGCACCGGCAGCTCGACCGCCTTCCGGGCGGCGACCAGATCGTTGTCGCTGCCCAGAAAATGCTGCCAGTCCGTCAGCACCGAAAGACACGTCGCCCCGCCGGCCTTGTAGGCCAGCGCCAGCGACGCCGCATCGAACTCCGGCCGGATCAGCCCCCCGGATGGCGACGCCTTTTTGATCTCGGCGATCAACGCAAATCGGCCGGCCCCGACCGCGTGCTTCAACACCAGGCCAAAACCCCGTGGCGGGGGCTGCGTGGCAATCCGCGCTCGAAGCGCCTCGAGGCTCGCCGCAGCCTTGCGCTGAATGACCTCAAGCCGCTTCTTGCCACAGATATGGGCCAGCACGTCATCACCGGAGTCGGTCCGGACCGCTGCCTCTGAGTCGTTGGCCATTTTTCTGCCCCTAATCTCCGGCGTCCGGACCGGATCTGGTCTCCTGGCGCAAACGCTCCAGAACCGCCAGCGCTTCACCCGAAGCCAGGGCCCGGCCGGCCAGGCTGGCGCCCTCGCGCAGATTTCCGGCCTTGCCCGCGACGATCAAGGCCGCTGCCGCGTTCAAAACCACGGTGTCACGGTACGGCCCGTCCATCCCCTCCAGCAAGGCAGTCAGCGCCGCGGCGTTCCGGGCTGGGTCCCCGCCCCTTATCGCCTCGATCGGCGCCCGCCGCAGCCCGGCATCCTCCGGGCCGATCGTAAAATTGTGCACCGTGCCGCCCCGCAATTCGCTCACCTGGCTCTCGCCCGCCACCGTCAGCTCGTCCAGTCCCTTTCCGTGCACGATCCAGGCCCGCTCGCTGCCAAGCCGCCCCAGCGTCTCCGCCATCGGCCGCGCCCATTCAGGAGCAAACACCCCCGCGAGTTGCCGCCGCACCCGCCCCGGGTTGGACAGCGGCCCAAGCAGATTGAAAATCGTCCGCGTACCAAGCTCCACGCGCGGCCCGGCCGCATGACGCATCGATGGATGGTGCCGCGGCGCAAACAAAAATACGCATCCAGCCGCTCGCAGCACATTCGCCAGCCGCTCCAGTGGCACCTCCACCTCCACGCCGAGTGCCGCCAGAACGTCGGCCCCGCCGGTACGCGAAGACAGAGCGCGATTGCCGTGCTTCGCCACCGGAACCCCGCAGGCTGCAACCACGAAAGTCACCGCCGTCGAGACGTTCAGCGTCCCAGCCCCGTCCCCGCCGGTGCCGCAGACATCAATCGCACTTGGGGGTGTCGGCACAACCGCCATCCGGGCCCGCATCGCCCGGGCTGCCCCGGTGATCTCCGCGACGCTCTCGCCCCGCACCCGCATGGCCATCAGCAGGGCACCGATCTGCGCAGGCGTCGCCTCGCCCGACATGATCACGTCGAACGCCTCTTCCGCCTCCTGCTCGTTCAACACGCTACCGGCAGCCAGCCGGGCCAGAACGGGTTTCAGGTTGCTCGACACACCGGCTCAGGCGGCCCGCGCCGGAGCGTTGCTGCCCCGTGCGATCGCCAGGAAATTGCGGAGGGTGTCATGGCCCGCTTCGCTGGCAATGCTCTCCGGGTGGAACTGCACCCCGAAAATCGGCAGCGAGCGATGACGCATTGCCATCAGGATTCCATCCTCGGTCCAGGCGGTTGGGACCAGGGAGGCCGGCAACGTGGCACGATCAACGATCAGGCTGTGATACCGCGTGGCCGAGAACGGTGAGACGACACCCTCCAATATGTCCGTCCCCGCATGGAACACCCGGCTGACCTTGCCGTGCATTGGCGCCGGCGCCCGGACCACCTGGCCGCCGAAGGCCTCCCCGATCGCCTGATGGCCCAGGCACACGCCCAGAACCGGCAGCCTGCCGGCCGCGGCCTGAACCAGTTCGAGGCAGACGCCGGCATCCTTCGGCGTGCAGGGCCCCGGCGAGAGCACCACTGCCTCCGGCGCACGCGCCAGCACCTCCTGCGGCGTGATCTTGTCATTGCGCCAGACCTCGCAGCGCCCGCCGACATCGCCCAGGAAATGGACCAGGTTGAAGGTGAAGCTGTCGTAGTTGTCGATGACGAGGATCATGGCGCTACGATCCTTCGCCGGAGTCTACGGCCGCGTCAATGACGGAGCGCCAGATGGCACGGGAAAATTTGGCATCGGCAACACCGGACGGCCGAACTCAAGACTGCCTTGGACTCAGGCTTTTCAGCAGATAGCGGATCAATACGAGGACTCCTATTATCCCGGGCACCAATGGAGTCGGAGCAATGAGCCGAGAGCCTCGTCCATTTAAGATCACCTTAACCCCGGATGAGGCCGCTGAGTTGCTGGCCCCCTCCGGAGAAGGAGGCCATCAACAACTTCAGGAGGAACTTAGCATGCAGTTTGAGAACGGCAACTCAACCCTCGACCTGACGGATGCCCAGCTCGGCAGGATTGTCCGGCACATGACGCAATATGGGTCAGGCGGTTTCCAAGGACGTTTGCGCAGGGCCTTTATGCGGCCGCTTCGAGACATGCTTGGCTTGTGATATCGTTGAAGGCGGTTGGAGCCGCCTAAATATCGTCAAGACACGAAATCTATGGTTTGTGCTTTTCACCATTCCAATGACGGCTTCGATTTCGAAGACATCCTTGCGATACATGGGAAGCACTTGATCAAGCCAAACAATATGGGCTCCGGTCGAAAGACGCTGCAGCGACCTCATAACTGCGTTGCGCTTTACCATCGTCGTTTGATACCTGTCGGCGTCTTCCACGCTGTAGGGTGGGTCCGCCAGCACTAGGTCATACTGTTCAAGCGGCACATTATTTAGGGTTTGGGCGTCATCAACATAAGTCGGCTGAAGGGCTGGATTCAGATCGACAGTGTCACCCGGCAGCGCGTCGAGATCGACCTTTCCCGAAAAAATATGGAGAACCTGCTGCTTTTCAGGGAATAACGCCTGCACCCGTCGCAAGTATCCGGCCGGATAGCCGCCATAATATGCCGATTTGACCCTATAATCGTTGCCCATGATCCACGTGCCCACGACGCGACCATCTTCGGCAACGAACAAGCTTCGTGGGAATCCTGTCTTCCGTGTGTAATGAGCTATCCGCTGCTCCCAATCCATCGGGGCCTCCCAGGGTTGAGGGACCGTACCTCTGTTTGCTCGGATTTGTACAGCACGGCACCGCGACGTACAGGGAATCCCTGGTATGCGTAGAGTACATGGCTCCTCGCCCGCCTTCCATGAGTTCACCGCAGAAGCGGCCGTTGCGGTTACAAGTTAGCTGTGCCTTCCAAACGCCGCCGTAGAACCAATGGGGAGACAACAGGATACGAGACCGCCACATCCGAAAGATCGGCATCGCCGCTGACCAGAAAGTCGGCCCGGCTGACTGTCGCCAGATGCAGGAACACGGCGTCATTCCTGTCACGGTGAGCATTCCCCGATCCCCCACCAGCACGACGCGGTTGAGGCGAAAGCGCTGCTTCAGCTTCTCCACCTGGTTCGCCACGGTTGCGGGATCGGCGGCCCCCTGGTCCGGCCCAAGGCCGGCCCGAGGACAGGCATTGGCCTCGAACACCTCCGCCGCGACCGGGCAGCCATTGCTGGCGCAGAGCAGGCCGAAGACGATCTGCGGCCGGTCGCGTCGGTGATCGCGGCCGTAACCATAGCGCGCGAGCGGGCAGGTGCGGCCTTCGAAATAGGTCGCGGTCACGTCATACAACACCAGGGTGCCCTGACTGGAGATGCCTCGCCGCAAGCCGGTGCTCGATCCGCGATTGCTGGTTGAGCAGCCAATCCAGCGCGGTGTAAAGGTCTTGCTCGCTTACGGCGCCGAGGTTGAGCAGCGGACCGAGCGAACTGGTCGCCGTGACCTCGTCGAGCTGGCGTGCGGTCGCCAGTTTGGAGGCGGGATCGAGGATCCGGGCGACGATCATCGCCAGCACCAAAGCGACCTGCCGGGCCGGGGAACGGGGCGAGGCCAGCGGGCGCTCCAGTCCGATCTTGCGCGCGGTTCCCAGCACCGCGGCGACGTGGCCATGCGGCAGACTGCGAAGAATGGTCAGCTTCTCGTTCGGTTCCGTCAGACCTTCATCGCGCAGCACGCGGGCGAGCCGTTCGATTTTGGCCATTGGCCAGTGCGAGAGGTTTGCGAGGGTGCGGGTCTTGACCTTGCCAGCTTCGCGGTAACCCTGGCGCAGCAGGTAGGCCGGGGCGAATTGCGGTTTGGGACACGGGCGACATACACACGGTGAGCGAATCGGATCGATTTGCGTCGTGTCAAGCATTATCTTGCCACTTACATGCCAACACCGAAGAGGCCATCACAGCCAAATCTCAGCTTCCCTGCGGGTTTGCCCCCGCCACAGCCACGTAACTTCGGTCCAGTGTCCCGAATCGGAAGTTTGCCATTGTGGATTGGCGGCCGGTTCGGGACACTAACTTTTTGTTTTCAGTGGCCTGCTGATTCCCTTCGACCGCGCACGATGCGGCGAACTTCGGGGCAGGACACTAGACATCAAGTTTGTAGAATCGCGTCGCCGTGTCCTTGAACAGCGCCGCCTTCTCCGCCGAAGAGGCGCCTGAAGCCAAACGCTTGAATGCGTTCCACAGCATCGGATAGCTCACCATCCCCTTGTCCACCGGGAAATTGCTCTCGAACATGCAGCGGTCCACACCGAACCATTCGATGCAGGGCTGGATCCAAGGCTTCCAGTCGGCGGCGATCTTCTCGGAAGCCGGCGGACGGGCATTCTCGTGGTAATCAAACCCGTTCACCGGCATCGCCAGACCACCCAGCTTCACATAGACGTTTGGGCACGTGGCCAGCTCCTTCATTCCTGCCGCCCATTCCCGAACCACCTCGTCTCGCTGGCCCCGGTACGGCCCGCACCCGAGCGGCCCGCCGACATGATCGATCACCATCCGCGTGTCCGGGGCGCCGCGTGCAACTCTGGCGATGGCCGTCAGTTGCGGATGATACTGCCAGGAATCGTAGGTCAGCCCCATCGCCCCGAGCAGGCGCAGGCCGCGAAGAAAGGCGGGATCGTCGAGAAGGTTCCGCGGCGGGACAGTCGAAGTGGTCGGGACGATCGAATTGTTCCAGGCGCTGGTATGCCGGATGCCGCGGAACCGTCCCCCGCCGGCCGCTTTGTGCGCCTCCAGGACAGCCTGCAGCTGATCACTACGCAGGTCAGCGTGACCGATGATACCCGCGCACGCGCGGGCCTTGCCGTACGCTCCGGTCGCCGACAGGACCGCCACGGCGTTCACCGCTTCGGTCTCGCTTACGGGCCGGAAATGCTCAGGCCCGTCTTTGCGGTGATTCCACCCGCACTGCATGAATACGGTTGCGACCACGTTGTGTCCGCTGGCCAGATCGGCAGCCAGGTCCTCAATCAGATAACGGCCGGACGGACGGTCGTGCCACAGATGATGATGCGGATCGACAATCGGCAGCTCCGGCTCGAGGATGTCTTCCTGCACCACATCCAGCCATTCAGGCCGAACCTTCGGATGCGGATAGGCCCGTGCGTCAGCTGCGTTTCCACTCATCTTGCCGCTCCCTCCTGCCCTCGCACCCGGAACGCTAGGGGGCGCTGGCGCAGCCGGCAAGCCGCGTGTAATCACCCGCCCGATGAAGCGCCTGTTGCGCCACAGGCTGGTCCAGGCCGCCCTGGCACGGCTGATAGGCTTCTACCTTATGCTCGCTCTGCGGACGACGCGCTGGACCATCGAAGGCGAGGGCTATCTCCTGCCGCACGTAGCCGGCGCGCCGGCAATCGTGGCGTTCTGGCATGAACGGCTTGCACTGATGCCGATCTTCTGGCCGATGTCCCGCCAGCTGCCCGGGGCTGTTCAGGGCAATATTTACGCGCTCGTCAGCCAGCACCGGGATGGTCAGCTTATCGGCCAAATTCTGCGGTTGCTTGGCCTTCGCCTCGTGCACGGTTCCTCGAGCAGGGGTGGGATCGCGGCGCTGCAGGGACTTGCCAGGGTCCTCCGTGAGGGCAATCACGTTGCCCTCACCCCCGATGGTCCACGCGGACCACGGCGCCAGGCCGCGCCAGGTGTGGCACAGGTCGCCGCGCTGTCCGGCGCTCCGGTGCTGCCCTGCGCCGCCCAGACCACGCGCCGGCGGATCCTGCGCACCTGGGATCAGATGGTGCTGCCTCTGCCGTTCGGCCGCGGCGTGATCGTCTGCCTTCCGCCGATCCGCGTCACCCTCGAGGATTGGCGGGCGGGCCTCGACCGGATTGCGGACGCGCTGACGCAAGCGGCTGATCGGGCGGACCGGATCTGCGCCGGATGACCGCAGCCGAGGCGGCCTGGTCTGCCGGCGCCACGCTTGCGGCTCCGGCGCTGCGCGTCATGCTGCGCCGCCGTGCGGGGCGCGGGAAGGAGATTCCGGCCCGCCTGCCCGAGCGCTTCGGGATCGATGACACGCCCCGCCCTTCTGGCCGCCTGATCTGGATGCACGCTGCCAGCGTGGGAGAAATGGTCTCCGTCCTTCCCGTCTTTTGCGAGATCGTCTCCGGGGCTCCGGACACCACCATTCTGATGACCACCGGTACCGTCACCTCGGCCGCGCTGCTGCAGAAACGCCTAGCGGAGATTGGCCTGACAGGCCGCGTGATCCACCGTTTCGCTCCGTTGGACGTGCCCGGCTGGGTGGGGCGCTTCCTCGACCACTGGCGCCCGGACGTGGGCGCGCTCGTGGAAAGCGAGCTTTGGCCCAATCTTCTTTTCGCCTGCCGCAAGCGCGGTGTTCCCCTGGCGCTGCTGAACGCGCGCATATCCGATCGAAGCTTCCGGATGTGGCAGCGGGCGCCCGGCATGGCTGCCCGCATGCTTGCCTGCTTTTCCATCTTGCAGGCTCAGAGTGCGATGGATGCCGAGCGTCTCCGAGCACTTGGCGCCAAGTCTGCGTCATCCCCCGGCAACCTGAAGTTCGCCGCCCCACCCCTCTCGGCAGACGAAAGCGCGGTCGCCGAAGCGGCAACCATCCTGGACGCGTGCCCTCGCTGGGTCGCCGCCAGCACCCATCCCGGCGAGGAGGAGTTGATCGCCACCGCCCATCAGCAGCTTGTGGTAACCCATCCCGGTCTGGTGACGATCATCGTCCCCCGTCATCCCGAACGCGGAGCCGACCTGGCACGATTGGGCGCCCGCCGGTCCCTTCGTGAACCCCCCATCCCAGGTGGCATCTGGATCGGCGACACGCTCGGCGAGCTTGGTCTCTGGTACCGCGTCGGCCCCATCGCCCTGCTTGGCCGGAGCCTTGTTCCCCCCGGGGGCGGCCAGAACCCGCTGGAAGCCGCCCGGCTCGGCTGCGCCGTTGCGACCGGTCCGCTCACCGCTAACTTCACCGGCCCGGTGGAGGCGCTGCAACGCGCCAATGCCCTCGCCATCCTGCCCGATGTTCCCGCCATTGTCCGCTGGGTTGGAACGATGCTGGACGACACCGCGCGGCGAGAGGAAGCCGGCCGCCGTGCTGCAGAAGCGGTCCGAGGCGGCGATGCGCTGCCTCGCCTCGCCGCCGGGTCCGTCCTGAGCCTGCTGCGATGATCCCGCCTCACTTCTGGGAGCAGAACCGGCCAACTCTGCCCGCCCGTCTGCTCTCCCCGGTTGCCGCGATTGTCACTGTCGCGACTGCCCGGCGCGTCGCCCGGCCCGGCTGGCACGCACCCGTCCCGGTGGTATGTTGCGGTAACGTAACTGTCGGGGGCGCCGGCAAAACGACCGTGGCGCTCGATCTCGGCCGCCGGTTGCTGGCCCGCGGGGTCGGGGTTGCATTTCTCACCCGCGGTTATGGGGGGTCCTCCCGCGGTGTTCGCCGGGTGCAGCCGGGTGATCCGCCGAGGCTTGCCGGAGACGAACCCCTTCTGCTTGCCGAGGTCGCTCCCACCTGGACCGGCGCCGACCGGGCCGCCTCTGCGCGCGCCGCCATCGCTGGTGGTGCCGAAATCCTGGTGATGGATGACGAACTCCAGAACCGTACCCTGGCCAAAGATCTCTCTCTGCTGGTCGTGGACGGCGCCGCGGGGTTTGGCAACGGCTTTGTCTTGCCGGCCGGCCCGCTCCGCGAACCCGTTGCCGCCGGAGCGGTCCGATGCGTTGCGGCGATCCTTATCGGGCCGGATCAGGCCGGCGTGCGCACCGCGCTGGCCCAAATCCTGCCAGCCCTGTCGGCGACCCTGTGTCCCCACCCCCCGATCTCGGGGCTGGCCGGCAAACCCTTCCTTGCCGTCGCCGGCATCGGCCGCCCCGAAAAGTTCTTCTCGATGCTCGAAACAGCGGAACTCATCGTGGCTGAGCGCGCCGCCTTCCCCGACCATCATATCTTCACCCGGCGAGAACTGTGTCGACTTAAGGATCGGGCCGCCCGGTCAGGCCTGACGTTGGTCACTACGCCCAAGGACGCGGTCCGTCTGCCGCCCGAGGACCGCGCCGCCTTCCAGGTAATCGGCGTCTCGCTAGCCTGGGAGGACGACACCTCCATTGACCGTCTTGTCGACCGCCTGGTTGACCTTGCCCGAAGATCGTAACTCGTGTGCTGAGGTCAGAACAGCACGCCGGTTTCGAGCAATCCGCGCACCTGGCTCGTTTTATTGAGATCGGGTCCCAATGCGAAACCCGCGATCGAGTGAAGGAGCGCGACATAAGAAACTTCGCCGCGGAGGAAGTAGCGGTTCCACTGGAATGTCGGCGCCAGCGTCAGTGACATGGCCTTGCTGCCCGGGCCGTAGAGCAGGTTGGGGGCGCCTTGCGAAAGGCTGCCGGTGGAACCGATGTATTCGATGCGTCCCGCCAGGCTGAAATGGGAGTTGAACGCATAGTTGGCGAGCACGGCACCGCCGTAGGTCCAGGCGTCCTGCTGGAAGCCAAAGTTGACGTTCTTCGGAACGTGGCTCCACTGCACATAGGGCGTGATCGTCCAAGGCCCGGATGAGTAAGTGTAGATAATGTTGTAGATTGAGCTGTTGTTCTGGGCGAGCGGCGTGGCGATGGTGGATCTCCCGGTGCTGCCGGCATTTCCGGCCGCCGCGAAGACCAGGGTGTTGGAACTGTTGATGGTCCAGGTCGCTGAGCCGGAGATCCAGTTGAACACGTCGGAGTAGTAGCCGTCATTGAACGACACCGCGAAGGCGACCGGTCCCCAGGTGTAGTTGGCTTGCACGCCGCGGCTGACGGCTGGCTCCTGGTTCCACAGGAGGCCACGTTCAATATTCATATTCTCGAAGGTGAAGGTATATTCCGCGCCGATCAGCGTGGGGAGCTTGCCGCCCTCGATCGAAAAGTTGCTTGTCGGTGCGATTTTGATGAAGGCCTGCGGCACCGGGCCGAAGAAGTCGGGGTTTGTGTTTGTTACGGGAATATATTGCGTGCCCAGGGAGGGGAGCGTGTAGGCGCCAATCTGCACGTAATACTGAAACAGACCATCGGTTTTTTGTATCATGATCTGGGCATTATCGAGATCGATCTGGCCGTTCCTGTTGCCCGGGACTGGGTTGCTCTGCGCGAAGCCAAGGCCGCTCAGGGCGCCAGTGATGTAATTTTTCCCGAGCGGGCCGAGGTCGATGCTGAACGGGGTGGGACTGAACGCCAGAGGGCCGCTCATGCCGGGCGTTGGCAGGGTGACGTTGGTGGAGGCCGGAGCGGCGGGCGCGGTCTGGGCCGGCGCGGGTGTTGGAGATGTCGTTTGTGGGGTTGCCGGCGCCGGCGTGGTGGTTTGAGCGAAAGCCGGCGCACCTGCGCCTATTGTGGCGATCGTAACGATAGTCGAAGCAGCAATGGTGCGCATTTTTTGCATCCCCTAGATCAGTTTCACGCTGACTGTGTCAGCCTGAAACGCTCTATGTTTTTGATTCAGAGCGAGATTCACGCGCTCCGACGTTCCGCCTCGCGCGATCTCGCTCTGCACTCGTTATCGCGAGCAAATTCACGCCCTTCTGGAAATGCAAGCATTTCCGGTCAAGCGCGATCTGCTCTAGCAGGTGAGCATAACATCGTTGCTGATGTTGAACGATAGCGGCGTAAAAAGAGGGGCGCTCCTCCGAAGCGCCCCCTTGGTGATTGTCAGAAAATCTGCTCGCCGTGGAGCACGAGATCGAGCCCTTCGCGCTCCTCTTCCTCGCCGACCCGCAGGCCCACAAGCACCTTGGTTACCATCAGTATGACCAGGGTCATCACGCCGCTATAGACAAGCGTCGACAGCACCGCGATCACCTGCGCCTCAAACTGCGGCAAGCCGCCCACATTGGCTCCTCCCGACAGCGGGCCGAAGGCAAACACGCCAGTCAGCAGCGCGCCGATGATGCCGCCAACGCCATGCACGCCGAACGCGTCCAGGCTGTCGTCGTAACCGAGCAGGTGCTTGAGCGAGGTGGCAGACCAGAAGCAGCCGACGCCGGCGGCGATGCCGATCAGCAGCGCTGGTCCGGGCAAAACGAAGCCGGATGCCGGCGTGATTGCCACCAGACCCGCCACTGCACCGGAAGCAGCTCCCAGGACCGAAGGCTTGCCTTTCGCCGCCCACTCGGCGAACGCCCAGGCCAGGGCCGCCGCGGCGGTTGCAATCTGCGTCACCGCCATGGCCATGCCCGCGCGCCCGTTCGCCGCCACCGCCGATCCGGCGTTGAAGCCGAACCAGCCGACCCACAGCAGCGAGGCGCCGATCACCGCATACGCCGTGTTATAGGGCGCCATGTTGTCCTGGCCGTAGCCAACGCGCTTGCCCAGCACCAGCGCACACATCAGCCCGGCGATGCCGGCGTTGATATGCACCACGGTGCCGCCTGCGAAGTCAGCCGCGCCCGGCAACCCGAACACGCCTGCGCCCAGCCACCCGGTCGCGCTCCAGACCCAGTGCGCGATCGGCGAATAGACGAACAGCGACCATAGCGTCATGAACACCAGCAGTGCGCTGAACTTGAGCCGGTCCGCGAAAGCCCCGGCGATCAGCGCCGGGGTGATGATCGCGAACGTCATCTGGAACATCATGTACACCGTCTCGGGGATCGTGGTCTGCGTCGCACTGCTGACGCCTGCCCCGAGCGTGAACGGCTTGTCCCATGTCGCACCCATGCCTTGCAGAAAAATCGCGACAGATCGCCGAAATACGGCGTGCCGTTGGTGAACGCGATGCTGTATCCCGCCACCATCCAGACGATCGTTACCAGGCAGCAAACGGTAAAGGACTGCATCATGGTGGCGAGTATGTTCTTCTTGCGCACCATGCCGGCGTAGAACAGCGCCAGACCGGGTATCGTCATCATCAGCACCAGAGCCGTGCTGGCGAGCATCCAGGCCGTATCGCCGCTATCCAGCCTGGGCGGCGCCGTATCCGCCAGCGCGGGTGAAGCGGCCAGTATCGCGGGCAGCAGAAATGCCGCGCCGCGGATCAGACGGGTTCTGGTCATTGTCCTTCGTTCCCCGTGTGCGTGATTTCCAGAGCAGATCGCGCTTGACTGGAAATGCTTGCATTTCCAGAAGCGCATGAACCTGCTCGCGACAACGAGTGCAGAGCGTGTTCAGTCATCCTGAACAACGCTCTAGAGAGCGGTCATGTCGAGCTCGCCCGTGCAAATCCGGACGGCCCGCTCGACATCCACGACAAAAATCTTCCCGTCGCCAATCTTTCCCGTATGCGCCGTACGGGAGATCGCCTCGATCACCTGTTCGGCCATGTCTTCCCTTACGACGACCTCGATCTTCACCTTGGGGAGGAAATTCACGTGATACTCCGCCCCGCGGTAGATCTCGGTCTGGCCCTTCTGGCGGCCGAAACCCTTAACTTCGGAAACGGTGAGCCCCTGCACGCCGAGCGGCATGAGAGCTTCGCGCACGTCATCGAGCTTGAACGGCTTGATGACGGCCATGATGAGTTTCATCGGCGGCTGGCCCCTGTCCTGCACTGCGGGCGGTGCATTTCAAGAATTGTGCCGCCGGGACAGATGTGCCGATCTGCCCCCATAATCCCCACGGGGTCGTTGGGCTCTCGAGCGCCTGCCTATTTAATATGCAGCCTGCTTCGCGGAATCGCAAAATCGGCCGGAGGCACACCCGGCGAGATGGCTATGGCGTCACCAGTCGCTCGAAGCCGTCCTCGCTCCAGTCCTCGCTTCCCACTCCGTGGCGAGCAAAAAACAGAGTCCCGGGATCGTATCGCCGCTTCACCGCGAGCAGCCTTGGATAATTCTGCCCCCAATACGCTGTCTGCCAATCCGCCTGAAAATAACTGCTCTCCGCAACATATGCTCCGCCGTCCGGCGCAATCTTCCGCAGTTCGGCGGTGGCCAGATCGATCCGGGCAGAGTCATGCTGCGCCGCGGCCATATCCGGCTCATGACCCCGCAAATCAGGAAAGGCCGGCGGGCCTTCGCTCGCGATGATCGCCAGCACGGATGATTTCGTCACCACCGGGTTCATCGGTGTATCCAGCGCCGCCGCGATGGCGCCGGACGGCGCACCCGCCAAGCCCTTCTGAAAATGCATCTCCACCGCCCAATATCTCGAGGCGGCAAACAACGCCGCGGCCAACTCCTGCTGGCGGGTTGGCTCAAGCAATTCCGCAGGCAGCCAGATCGAGTTGAAGCCATAAATGACGTGCCCGGCCTCAGCCAGATTTGCTGCCCAAAAGAAGTTCGCAGTCGGGGCGCCACGACGGTCATCGTGCAGGACGCTGCCCGGAGCATACTTCGCCAGCACCTCGCCATCCCAGCGATACCTCCCGGGGATCGCCCCGATCACGGGCGAGGTCATTTCCAGATCGCGTTGCGCCCCCACCCAGTCCAGGAACGGCCGCCACGCCCCGTCCACATCGTCCCTGCTCAAGCCCTGAAAGTTCATGTCGAGTTGGAGCCGGTTGCCGGGAAGCAGTTTGGCAAGCTCTCCCCAATGCGGATTGAACAGCGACTCGGCGTAGAATGCGATGAACCGGGCGAGCAGCTGCTGGTAAGCGGACTCCGAACGCGCGCGGATATGCGTCGAGACCAGTCCGAAAGACCCCGGCAGATCCCAGGTCTTCAGCGTGAGCCGTGTGACCACGCCGAAACTTCCCCCGCCGCCGCCTTTAAGCGCCCAGAACAACTCGGGCTCCGAATAGACGTTCACGATCCGCAGAGCGGCGTCTGCCGTCACGATCTCTGCCTCCAGCAAGTTCGCGCCCGCGATCCCGAACTGCTTGGAGTAAGTTCCGAATCCGCCGCCCTGCACCAGACCGGCGACGCCGACCGTGCCGCAACCGCCGCCCTGGACGTAACGCCCTGCCCCCGACGTCACGGCTTGATAGGCATGCATCCAAATCGCGCCGGCACCCACCGAGACCGCCGGCTGGGGCGGATGACCGGCGGGCGCGCCCCGGGGCACGAAATCACCGACAACGGCGATGTCGTCCATCGCGCGGGTCCAGATCATCAAGGAGTCCGCTGCATTCGACGTGCCGAGATAGGAGTGGCCGCCGCCGCGCACGATCAGGCGCAGGTTTTTCTCGCGCGCGAAATCGACCGCCGCGGCAACCTCCGTGGCGGTGCGCGCAGCCACGACATAGGCGCTCGGCTGCGACGTCCAGGCGCCAACCCAGCCGGAGGTTTGGGTCAGAGCAGGGCTGTCACCGATGAAGTATGGGTTCTTCAACTCGCGAAAGAGGGCGCTGCACGCCGGACCTTCAGGCGCGGCCCGGCACGCATCCAGAGGTGATTGGACCGCAATCAGGTTCCCGTTCACCCGTCGCCGCAAGGCTTCCCATTCCGATGCGTCAGGCCAGCCCCGGTCGCCGGGGCGGACACGGGCGAAGGCCGGTGCGCGCTCGCTCCATGCCGAGCACAGGGGCAGCAGCGAACCCGCTGCCACATGTTCCAGCACGCGTCGGCGCTTGAGCATTATCCGCCTCCGGGTGTTGCCCGGTACGCGGTCCGGACCGTTTCCCCGCCGTCTGTCGAGACGTAGAGCGTCGCGGCCCTCCGGCCCAGGATGGCGGCAAGGCTGAGCGTGTCGGTCGCACTCTCGGTCACCGCCACCCGCTCCGGCGCGGTCTCCGCGATCCGGAACGAAACACCGGCCCCAGACGATCCTTCAGCTTGGATAGTTCCTGCTGCCAAATTCCAGTTCCTCCCGTATCAGGGGAGCCAGAAAATCAACTCTCACCACGTCTGCAACTGTAATACTGATATCCGCAACTGGGGCGCACTTCTCTTCCCGCGCAGCCGTTTGCAGCCGCGCCGGAGGGGTATGGCGGCCGGAAGCGGCACGAAGCACTGCAATGGCCGCTTCTCTCACGACCCCGGGCACATCTGGATGCTCCGCCGGAGCGGCTATGGCAGCGATCGACATTGGTCGAGGTCTGGGGCTCGGCTTCGCCGAGCCGCTGAATGCAGCCGAGAAGAAGAAGAATAGGATGGACCCCCTCAGCGACCCGACCCGTCCACCTCGGCCTCGGCCCAGTCCAGCTCCTCCTCGACGCGGTGGAAGGCGTCATCGCCGATGCGTTCCTCCCGGCGCAGCGCCGCGAGGCGGGCGCGCTCGGCCCCCAACGTCCGGCGACGCAGCGCACCCAGGCCGGTGGAGTCGGCGGGCCTCCCGCCGGGCCGTGCGCAGGCCTGCAACCGTGCCCGGTCCTCCCGCTCCAGCAGGTGCCTGGCTTCCCCGTCCCGGCCCGCGTCCACCGCCGCGCCGAGGGCGTCGAGCGCGGCCTGCGCGGCCTCGGCCCGGGCCAGGACCACCTCCTCCTCCACGCTCTCGTCCCGCGGCAGCACCAGATGGGACAGTAAGGACGCAGGGTCAGCCCCTGAACCACCAGAGTGCCCAGAACCACACAGAACGAGGCGAACACGATCAGGTCACGCCCCGGGAAGCCGCCGGGCAGGGCGAGCGCCGCCGCCAGCGTGACGATGCCGCGCATGCCGCACCAGGAGATCACGATCCCGCCCTGCGCGCTGCGCGGCGACAACGGCCGGGGTGCGTTGCCCTTGCCGAAGCGGCGGTCCTTCCACTGCGCCACCGCGTAGTAGCCCATCACCCAGACGACACGGACCAGGACCGCCACGGCCAGGACCGCCGCCGCGACCAGGGCGTAGCGCCCGGCCTGGCCATCGAGCCGCGCCAGGATGCCGCGCAGTTGCAGCCCCACCAAGATGAACGCCAGCACGTTCAGCACGAACACCGCCACGTCCCACACGGCGTAGCTGTTCAGGCGCCGGCGCGCGCCCATGCGCTCCGGCGCCGTCCGCGCCAAGGTGACCGCGTAGGCCACCATCGTGAGCACCGCCGAGAGGTCGAGCGCCTCCGCCAGCAGCCACACGCCGAAGGTGCTGAGGAACTGCAGCACCACGCTCGGCGCCGTGTCCTCTACCCGCGCGAGCACGACCAGGACCCCCTTCGCGAGCACGACGCCCAGGGCCACCCCGCCCAAGGCCGCCAGTGCCAGCAGAGGCATCGTCCAGACCGTTACTCCGCCCACCGCCGCGCCCACAGCCACGCGGTAGACCAGCAGCGCGGAGGCGTCGTTGAGCAGGCTCTCGCCTTCCAGGATGACCACGAGGCGGTGCGGCAGGCGCACCTGGCGCAACACCGCGGTCGCGGCCGCGGCATCCGGGGGCGCCACGATTGCGCCGAGTGTGACGGTTGCGGCCCAAGGCAGAGACGGCTCCAGCCAGCGCGTCACCGCGGCGACCGCGACCGTGGTCACGCCGACGGCGCCCAGTACGAGGCCGCCGACCGGCGCCCAGTTGTCCCGCAGGTCGCGTGGGCTCGCATCGTAGGCAGCGTCCAGCAGCACGGGCGCGACAAAGAGCGCGAGCGCCAGCCCCGGGTTCAGCGCAACCTCGGGCGCACCCGGCACGAAGGCGAGCGCGGCGCCGGCCAGCGCCAGCAGCGCCGGCCAGGGCAGGCCGAGGCGCGGTGCTAGCAGGGCGAGACCAACGCCGCCAAGCAAGAGGCTCAGCACGAGTTCGAACACGGCCATCGGAGCGCCTCGTGAAGCCTCAACGCCCCCAATCGGTCGTGTGGTCTCGCGACCGTCTGCTTGTGGGTGGGGCGGCGATACGTTGCTTCAAAGCGGTCCTTCGTTCAACAGGCCCGCCGCCGCGTACCGACTAACAGACTTTCGCGATTGTACCACGCGCGTCTGCTAGAAGTTATTGAAGACGCATCACCCTATCGGCGGAGCGCTGAAACGCACTCGGCTGCGACGTCCAGGCGTCAACTCAACCGCTGTTTCGGTCATTACCGGGTTACTCGGCTGCCTGTTTTCTTGCTACAGGCCGCTTCCTTGAAGGCGGCCGCCTCGTTTTCTCTGGGGCGGCGTTCTTTGCCGGCGCCTTTTTCGGCGCGGCCGGGGTAGCCTTCTTCGCGGCAGCCGCCTTCTTTCGGGCCGCCGCGCCGCGCGGCTTCAGTATCTTCCCTTTCTCCGCCAGCAGCGCAATCGCTTCGTCCAGCGTGACATCGTCCATCATCACGCCACGGGGCAGGTTGGCCACGTGGTTGCCGTGCTGCACGAATGGCCCAAACCGGCCCTTCCGCACTGCAACCGGCTGCTTGTCGCCCGGATGGGTCCCCAGCGTCCGCACGCTGGCCATCTTTTTCGCGAGCAGATCCATCGCCCGGTTCAGCCCCAGCGCCAGCACGTCGTCGTCGCGGTCCAGCGACTGATAGATCGCGCCCATCCGCACGTACGGCCCGAAACGGCCGATCCCCACCTCGATCAACTCCCCGGCCTCCGGATGCACTCCCACCACCCGCGGCAAATTCAGCAACGCCAGCGCCTGCTCCAGCGTGATCTGCTGGCCGTCCATACCGCGCGGCAGCGAGGTCCGTCGGGGCTTGGGCGCCTTTTTATCCTCGCTCGCCTCGCCCTGCTGCACATACAAGCCATAGGGGCCGCGCCGGACGGTGACGTCCTCGCCCGTCTCCGGATGCTGCCCCAGCACCCGCATTCCTTCTTTCAGCGTCTCGCCCTGGTCTTCGCCGGTCTCGATCGCGAGGCGGCGCGTGTACTGACATGCCGGGTAGTTGGAGCATCCGATGAAGCTGCCATATCGCCCGAGCTTCAGCCCCAGCCGGCCATTGCTACAGGCCGGGCATGCGCGCGGATCCGTTCCGTCCTCTCGCGGCGGAAAAAAATGCGCTCCCAGGTCCTGGTCCAGCGCGTCGATCACGTCGCTGATCTTCAGGTCCTTGGTCTGATCCACCGCCTTCGAAAAATCGTCCCAGAAGGCCCGCATCACCGCCCGCCAGTCGGCGTCGCCGTCGGCGATGTCATCGAGCTTCTCCTCCATTTCGGCGGTGAAGCCCGTCTCCACGTAATGCTCGAAGAAGCTGGTCAGGAACGCCGTTACCAGGCGGCCGCGATCCTCCGGAATGAAGCGCCGCTTCTCGAGCCGCACATATTTCCGGTCCTGTAGTCCCGACAGGATCGAGGCATAGGTGGAGGGCCGGCCGATCCCCAGCTCCTCCAGCTTTTTGACCAGGCTCGCCTCGGAGTAGCGCGGCGGCGGCTGGGTGAAGTGCTGGGTCGCCGTGACGTCGCCCCGCTTCAGGGGATCGCGTTCCGCCATGTGCGGGAGCATCCGCCCCTCTTCCTCCTCGGACGGGTCGTCCTGGTCTTCCCGATAGAGCTTCAGGAACCCGTCGAAGGCCATGATCGAACCGGTGGCCCGCAGCCGCAGACCCTTCCCATCCGTCACTTCGACAGTCACCTGGTCGAGCTCCGCCGACTGCACCTGGGAGGCGACCGCACGCTTCCAGATCAGCTCATACAAGCGCCGCTGATCCGGGTTCAGGAACCGCGCCACGCTATCGGGCGTGCGGCTCACATCCGTCGGGCGGATTGCCTCGTGCGCTTCCTGCGCGTTTTTCGTCTTGGTCGTGTATTCACGCGGCGTCCCCGGCAGGTAATCCGGCCCATGCGAGGCCTTCACATGGTCGCGGATGGCGAACACCGCCTCCCGCGCCATCTGCACGCCATCGGTCCGCATATAGGTAATCAGCCCGACGCTCTCGCCCTCGAGGTCCACGCCTTCGTAGAGCTGCTGCGCCAGCCGCATCGTCTGCTGCGCGCCGAAACCGAGCTTGCGCGACGCTTCCTGCTGCAGGGTGGAAGTGGTGAACGGCGGCGGGGGGTTGCGTTTGACCCGCTTCCGCTCGACCGAGCCGACCGTGAACGAGCCGGCCTCGACGGCCCGCTTCGCGCGTAGCGCCGCCGCCTCGTTCGGCAGGTCGAATTGGTCGAGGCGCCTGCCGTCCAGATGCGTGAGCCGGGCGGTGAACGGCGCACCCGCCGGGGTGATGAACAGCGCCTCCACCGTCCAGTATTCGCGCGGGCGGAAGACCTCGATCTCGGCCTCGCGCTCGCAAATCAGGCGCAGGGCAACGGACTGGACGCGGCCGGCGCTGCGGCTGCCAGGCAGTTTCCGCCACAAAACGGGCGAGAGGGTGAATCCCACCAGGTAATCCAACGCCCGGCGTGCGAGGTATGCCTCGATCAGCGGCTGATCCAGGTCGCGCGGCTGAGCGATGGCGGCCCGAATGGCCGAGCGGGTGATCTCGTTGAAGGTGATCCGCCGGACATCCACGCCGGTGAGGGCGCGCTTTTCGTCCAACATGTTGCGGACGTGCCACGAAATCGCCTCGCCTTCCCGGTCCGGGTCGGTTGCCAGATATAGCGTCCGGGCGCCTTTGAGAGCCTTGGCGATGGCCCCGACCTGCTTTTCGCCTCGCGCGTCGGACTCCCAGTCCATCGCGAAATCCTGGTCGGGCCGGACCGAGCCGTCCTTGGGCGGAAGGTCGCGGACATGGCCAAGACTCGCCAGAACGGTGTATTTGTCACCGAGATAGCGGTTGATCGTCCTGGCTTTGGTGGGCAATTCTACAACGACGACGTCGGGCATTGCGTCCTATGTCGGGCGGCGGATATTACGGAAGCAGCGCCACACGCTGTCCCGGCAAGTGTTCGATCCGGCCGGCCAGTTCAAGTTCCAACAAGGCTGCCATTACGGCAGCCGAGGACAACTGGCAGCGGCGCACGAGATCGTCAACAGCCGTCGGATCCGGTCCCAACAGCGCTGCGACCCCGGAGCGGGCCGCCATGACCTCGGTTTCCTCCGCCTCATCCTCGGTTTGCCAGCCTGGTTCATCGGCGAAACCCGATAATTCGCCGCGCCGGAACAGCGGGTCCCGCGCCAGACCCTGTCGGGCAGGGTGGTCGGGTAGATTGTCCAGCACGTCGGCCGCGCTTTCCACCAGGTGGGCGCCCTGCCGGATCAGATCGTTGGTTCCTCGCGCGCGTGGATCGAGCGGGGAGCCTGGCACGGCGAACAGCTCACGCCCGGCTTCCTGCGCCAGCCGCGCGGTAATCAGGCTGCCGGAACGTGGCGCCGCCTCGACCACCACAACGCCCAGTGCCAGACCCGCGATGATCCGGTTGCGTCGGGGGAAGTGGCGCGCCTGCGGCTCCGTCCCGAGCGGTGCCTCGGTCACCACGGCGCCCGAGGCGGCAATACGTGCCTGGAGCTCGGCATTCTCAGGCGGGTAGGTGACGTCCAGGCCTCCTGCCACGGCGGCCACGGTGGTTCCCTTCGTCAAGGCACCCCGGTGCGCCGCCGCGTCGATGCCGCGCGCCAGGCCGGAGACTACCACGAGGCCGGCGGCCGTCAGCTCGGCGGCCAGCGTCTCCGCCATTTTCTGACCGTTGGCCGAGGCATTGCGTCCGCCGACCAGTGCCACCGCCCTGGGGTTCAATGCCTGCGGATCGCCGAGGACCGAGAGCACTGGCGGCGCATCGTCGAGCAGGGCGAGCAGCTTCGGGTAGTCGGGCTGGCCGGCAACCAGCAGCCGTCCGCCCATGCGTTCCAGCCGCTCCAGTTCCCGTTCCGCATCTTTCTCGGATGGGATCGTAGGCGCGGTGGATCGTCCACCCGCCCGTGCCAGCCCGGGCAGCGCCTGAATTGCCGCCGCGGCCGAGCCATACCGCCCGAGCAGGCGCCGGAACGACACCGGTCCAACGCCCTCTGCCCGCGCGAGGCGCAGCACATCCCTTGTTTCAGGCACGGTGGAGCGGTGCGGCAATCATCTTTCTCCGGGTGATACCGGCAGATCAACACGGGAATTGCGAAGGAGGGCTTAACGAGGCCTGTCGCCGAGTGGTCTCGGCGTGCGTCTCGCGGCTATAGAGCGGTTTCAGGCTGACTGTGTCAGCCTAAATCGCTCTGACTTGATTGTTTTAGGGCAGGTTCACGCGCTCCTGGAAACTCAAGGCGTTTCCAGTCAAGTGCGATCTGCTCTAGACAGAAAGGGGCGCCAGATTACCACTACGAAGATGGCCGGCTCGGAGGCCGGCCATGACGAGGAGGGTAAGCCCGGCCATGACGGAAGGGGGCTGGTGCCCTTTTCATCGTCGGTGGGTCGGCGTTGCGGTGGCGAACTTATGCCTTACCCCCGATCTTCGGCTCTGTCCCGGCCAGCAGGCGCCGGATATTTGCGTGGTGGCGGAGATAGATCAGCGCCCCGATTCCCAATGACAGCCAGACCACGCCCAGGTCGCCGAATGCCCACGCGGCAACCGGGGCGGCCGAGAAGCTGGTGAGCGAGGCCACCGAGGAGCGGCGGAATACGGCGGCCATCACCAGCCACACGGCGCAGGCGACCACTCCTACCCGCCAATCCGCCGCGAGCAGGACGCCCAGGCCGGTGGCGATGCTCTTTCCTCCGCGAAACCGCAGCCATATCGGAAAGGCGTGGCCCAGCACCGCCCCGCCCCCGGCCCACAGCGCGGCATCGGGCCCGGCCCAGACGCCGGCGATGAGCACCGGCACGGCGCCCTTTGCGCCATCCAGCAGCAATGTCGCGGCCGCAAGCTCTTTCCGTCCGGTGCGCAGCACATTGGTCGCGCCGATATTGCCAGAACCGATGGCCCGTATGTCGCCGAGCCCCGCAGCGCGGGTCAGCAACAGGCCGAACGGGATCGAGCCAAAGAAGTAACCCAGCAGAATGAAGGCGGGATGCATGAAGGAGCCGGTCCGGTGAGGCGTCTTCAATAGAATGAAAACGAATAGAGGGGAAAACACCGCAGCACCGCCGAATACTCCTGCCCGCAGCGCGTCCCCTCTTCGCTGCAAGCGGTTTCGTGATCCTCAGGGTTCTGGTGCTCGTGGAAGCATGTCCTTAGGTCGGCTCGGATTTAGGACCGCCTGCATGACCGTGCCTCCGCCAACCCGTTCCGCCGTGCCGGCCCTCACCAGGCCTGCGGCATAGGCCGTGCCCCAAGCTGATCGACAGCCCACCGCCGGCAGAGACGAGCTGCGCGTTACGATCGAGGAGTTGAGGGCTGCGATTCGGGCCCGCGACGACTTCATAGCGGTTGCCGCGCATGAGCTGCGAAACCCGATGACCCCGATCGCCGGGGAGGTGGAACTGCTGCTCCGGATGGCACGTCGCCAAGAGGTTCCGTCCGCTATTCTTGCTGGGTTGGAGCGTCTTGAGGCATCCATTCGCCACTACGTTCGCCGTGCGACCACTCTGCTCAACGTCTCGCGCGCCAATTCCGGCCAGATTCCACTGGAGCCGGTAGCTTTCGACATAGCGGAACTCGTGTGCCAGACCGTTAGCAGGTTTGCTCCTGCGGCCGAGCGGGCCCGCTGCCCGCTGCAGCTGGATGTCCAACCTGAAATCGCCGGCGTCTGGGATCATCTCGCCGTCGAGCAAATTCTCGACAACCTGCTCTCGAATGCCCTCAAATTCGGCGCCGGCCGGGCCGTGTCCGTCAGCCTCGCTGCCGACGAGTCCTGTGTCACGCTAACCGTCCGCGATGAAGGCGCCGGAATCTCCGAGCAGGACCAGGCGCGTATTTTCGGCCGTTTCGAGCAGGCGGTTGGGCAGCGCCAGCATGGGGGGTTTGGGGTCGGGCTTTGGCTGGTCCGCTCGCTGGTCGGCGCCATGGGTGGCAGCATCACGGTGGAGAGCGCTCCTGGCCAGGGCGCAGCCTTCACGGTCCGTCTCGCCCGGGATAGCTCGCCTGCAATCGGGGAGTCGTCTACGTGACGGAAAACACCAGCTATCAGCACCAGCAACCGGACGAAACCTTACGCCTGCGGCGTGTCCCCACCGGCGTGCCGGGCCTTGACGCAGTGCTGCGGGGCGGCCTGTTCGCGGGCGGCGCGTATATCATCAACGGAAGCCCGGGCACGGGGAAGACTATCCTCGCCAATCAGATCTGCTTTCAGCATATCCGGGCCGGCGGCCGGGCGCTGTTCGTCACCCTGCTCGCGGAGAGCCACGTCCGGATGCTCCAGCATCTTGCGACCCTCAGCTTCTACGACCCCACCCTCATTCCCGATCAGGTTTACTACATCAGCGCCTTCCGTACTCTGGAGGCTGAAGGCCTCGGCGGCCTGATGACCCTTCTGCGCCGCGAACTGCGCGCCCACGGCGCCTCTCTTCTCGTCCTGGACGGAATGCTTTCGTTGACCGAGAGCGCCGTCTCCGACCGCGCGTTCCGAAAGTTCGTGCACGAGCTCCAGGCCCACCTGAGGACGTCTGATTGCGTAGCACTGCTGCTCACCAGCGATGGCCGCCCACCGGACAGCCACGCCGAACACACGATGGTCGATGGGCTGATAATGCTCGAAGACGTTCGCCTCGGGAATCGCACCCAGCGCAACCTGGAAGTAAGGAAGTCGCGGGGTTCCGATGCGCTGGGCGGCTCCCACCCCTACCGCATTACCGAGGCGGGCATCGTGCTTTACCCGCGCATCGAGGCGTTGCTGTCCAATCCGTCGCGTCTCGAAAAGAGCTCGACCGAACGGACTCCGCTTGGCGTCCCAGAACTTGACGCCATGATGGGTGGCGGTCCCCTCAGCGGCACGACGACCCTCATCCTCGGTATCTCGGGTGCTGGGAAGACCACGCTGGGCATGCATTTTCTTGCCCGGTCCAGCGCCACGGAGCCCGGCCTGCATTTCGGGTTCTACGAAATGCCTGATCAACTCCTCGCCAATGCAGCGGGAATGGGGCTGGATCTGGCTGGGCTCGTCGGCGACGGCCACCTTGAAGTTATCTGGCGCCCGCCATCGGAGCAGATGCTGGACGACCTCGGCGGTCAATTGATCGATGCAGTTCACCGCCGCGGCGTTCGCCGGCTGTTTGTGGACGGCCTTGGCGGCTATCTGGAAGCTGCGGACCGGCCCGAGCGGGTCAGCCGATTCGTCACCGCGCTCGCAAACGAGTTGCGCGGCGAGGGTGTCACAACGCTCTACACCGGGGAAACCCAGAATTTATTCGGCCCCGAGGTGAGGGTACCCGCCGAGGGCATCTCGGCCACCGTGGAAAATCTGATCCTGCTCCGTTGTGTGGAACTCGACGTGCGGTTGCGCCGCATTATTTCGATCATGAAGGTCCGTGGCAGCAGCTTCGATCACCGGTTGCGCGAGTTCCGGATTACCGAGAGCGGCATCGCCCTCAGGGACGTGTTCGACCCTGCCCAACTCCAGGTCAGTCAGTCCGGTCTCCGCCGACCACCGCGGGCGCCTAAACGTCTGCCTGGCGGATAGCGACAATGGCTAACGTGCTGGTGGTGGATGATGAGTTCGGCATTGTCGAGGTCATCGAAGTTGCCCTCCAGGACGCAGGGTACCGCGTCCTGACCGCCGTTGATGGCCGCCTGGGGCTGGAGCGGCTGGCCCAGGAACGGGTCGATCTGGTCCTGCTCGATTTCATGATGCCTATCCTCGATGGCCCCGGCATGCTGCGCGCGATGCAGGCCGACCCGGCATTGCGCGGAATCCCCGTTGTGATGATGACTTCGCTGGAGGAGACGAAGGTGCGGCAGGAGTGTGGGAACGGCTACGCCGCTTTCCTCCGCAAGCCGTTCTCCATCACCGTCCTTTTGCGGCTCGTGGCTACGGCGCTGGCCGGCCATCCCATCGAGAAAGAACCACCGGGAGGCTGATGCCAGCCGAGATGCTAAAAAGAAAACGGCGCCAGATCGCCGGCGCGTGGAAGGTCTTCGGAATGCCGGCGGGGATGCATGGCAGGGCCGGGGTGGTTATTTGGGCAGTGTATAGCGCCGAAAAATCGTCTGGCGCTGCCATCCCGCCCTGCTGCAATGCCGGTCGGCATCGCAGTGCAGGTGACGGCGGCGACGGGCGTTTGCTTCGGGGCGGCCGGTGCTTAGCGCCTGCGCAGCAGATGGCTCGCTTTGAGCCGGATTCTCTGTAGCAGCACCCAGGCGAGCTCTTTTGTGCGGACATTGGCTACGGCCTGGTCGCTGCTAATGAACAGCATGGGCAGTTCCTCCTCTAGCACACCGCTACCGTCCAAAGCAGGGCTGTATTCCAGTGGTTTTGCTGCCTCCGGTTCGGGGGCCTCAAGCAGCGGTGACGCCGGTGGATTGTCCTCAGCGTCGCCGGCACCGCTCATCGCGGCAACGGTGGGCATCGGCCGGCTGTCGAGCCAGGCCTGCAGCAGATCCGGATAATAAACAGGCTTGGGGGGAGCCGTCGGGGGCCGGCCGGCAAGGGTGTCCAACAGTGCTGCGCGTAGTCGTTCCGGAGCGTGATGTTCCTCGAAGTGGGTGCGTGCCCTCTGCGAATGCTCCGTGAGGTCCAGCAGTCTTATCTGCGAAATTTTTGCCAGCAGTTCGTCGGGCGTGCGCCACGCCATCACGCCGGGATAAGCTTCCCCAATATCGGAAAAGAATACCGAACGATAATTGCTGTGGAGGATCATCGGCATTCCCGCACCCATGGCTTCAACGACCGCTCGACCGCCGCCAAGAGGAAAGGAACCAACGTAGAGATCGGCCTTATACCGAAGGAACGCCTGGGAAAGGTTCGGTACCTGCGAAACGTAGATGAACCGCTCTCTGGGGATCCCCAGTTCCTCCAGCCTGGTCGCGATAGTTTCCAGGATAGAAGCATACAAGTATCCGATATGGATATGAGTTCCCATGGTTTGCCGGATAATCAAGGGAACTATCTCGGCGTAAGTGTAAAGGTACGGATGTCGCTCCAACAGCCGCGAGTTGTCGAACTTCTCGATCCCGCCGGATGTGCAGGTGGTGAGATGTCCGCGTTCCAGGAAAGGCCGGTCAGCACGATGTCTGGGTACTGAGGCGACGAGAGGCCAGAATACATTGTTCCTGACGCCCTTTACCTCCCGGCAGTGGTGAAGGCATTTCCCATTGAAATCTACATGCGTCGCATGGGGAATGTGGACTCCCAGCGCAAGCGTATGGTCGCAATTGTGGTAGTAAAAAAGCTGGCCCGCTATCTCAAGCTGAGCTGCCGCGATGCATATCGGGTCAAAATGATGCGCGAGGATGTAAGTACGGGCCGGACGCAATGCAATGAGCCGGCCTTGCATCCAGGCAAGCCGGTTCGCCAAATTCCCGGGTGGTGCTACCTCGATTTCGGCTTCCTGGTCCTGCAGCCACCAGTCCAGATCCCATTGCTGCATCTCGGCGTTTGTGTTGCTCGCCAAAATAGTTGTCTTCTTTCCTGGATCGGCACGCATGATGTCGAGCACAACCCGGCTGTGCCCACCTGCCGGGGAAAGCGCGGTCACCAGGATCACGGCCTGATCCTGGTCTGGTACAGTCAGGCTCATCATTCGCGAAGGCCGGCCTAAGTCGATGCACAACCTATCCAGCTCAGGCGACGAAAAGACCGTCCCGAACGAACTCTCGCGGGAGATCACATCGATAACAAAATTGGTGATCATCTCCAAGGCATCTGCCAGTTGGCCCTTCTCGGCGACCCCGCGGACCATCTGGCAAAAGCTGCTGGCGCTCCTAAAGCTTGCGGCCAGCTCACCGCTCATGCCACGCTCAAGGGGTTGTTAGTAATGGGCGCCTGGCCGGATTGAGCGAGCTTGCGAAGTCGCCAGCTGCGGACACTCTGCACGGGATTCCAACGATATCCAAGAAAGCCGGCGAGCCACGCGTCGGCTGGTTCGGGCCGGGCCAGCATTGTCGGGATGTCGATCTGCTGGCTCAAAATCGGACGGCCGACAACATGATTAATGCCGCAGCGGATCCAAGGAGAGGAATTCACGCCCGCACGGTGGAAAACCATCGAGTCAAAAAATAGCACAGAGCCTCGCGGAGCCTCTACCGTCACTTCACTTTCGGCTATCAACGCAGAAGACGGAAACTGAGGAAATCTGTGGCTTCCTGGAAGAAATGTCGTGCCTCCGGTTTTACGGTTGAAGTCCTCAAGGCACACAAGCGCACTGATCGCCAAAGGCTCGGAACAGACCCAGTGCTGGTAGTTGAGGTCGCGATGCCACCGCGTCTGCGTCTGCAAGCGGTCCGGCCGGTTTATGATGCCATTTTGCATTAGCAAGACAAAATTACTGCCTAGCAAACGCTTAAGCATAGCGATAATCTGCGAGTTGAGAGCCAAGTCAAGAAAAGCACTGTCATAAGCAAGCGGACAACGAACTATATCAGCGTCGTTCAACTCATTAAGAACCGCCTCGCCGCCGATCTCTGCGCACTGTTTCGCATAAACCTCCTGGAGGCGTTCCGTCAGCCGCGTGATCTCATTCGGTGGTATCACATCAGACATTACGGCGAAACCTCGGACAAGCACCGCCTCCGTCATTTGGTCCAGCACAGTGCTTGCATCATGGCCCTTGACCACGCCGTAGCTCTCGAATTCTCTCATCAGGTTCCATTCATCTACTGCTATGCCCGCCGCCCAGAAGCACTGGCCGTAAGATATTCCATCAGGTCGGCGACCCCGCCCGATGAAGCGCGCTCGCTGGGTCGGCAAGCAACCCCGAATCCCGTATGACCGAACTGGTTGCCATTGTAGAAGAGATATTCTCGGTTGTCCACCGCGCAGGGAGCACCAAAACAGGTCATTTCCGAATCCCATCCGTTCCCACCGAATGGGACCACCTCTCGCCAACTTTTGCCAGGAAGACCGATGAGCTGTACATAGCCGCTTTCTCTGCGGGTCGAGATCAGCAGCGCCTGCTCGCCATTATCGTGCCATATCGCTGGTCGGCCAAATCCGATCTGTCCAGTCGACGGATCGGGTTCCATGAGTACCTTTCCAGCCTGGCCCCAAACTGTTCCGTCCCAGGAATATGTTATACAGAGGTTGTAAATCGGGAGGCGTTTCCCCTGAGTATTGGTTAAGAATGTTCTGCCGCCAATATAAAGCATCCCCCAGCCTTCCCGATATGGAAAAACATGGGGCGCAGTGCGGAACAAGGTTTCGCCCAAAGTCGGGAGCAATACCGGATCACGTGAATAACGTCGAAACCGGCACCCGCCGTCATCGCTGATCGCGAGACCGGTGAAAAGGGTGTACGGACATTCGGCGCTTCGTCGGCGCCACCCTATATAATAGAGATAGAGCGCTCCATCCCGAGCTACGATATGGCCCGGATTTACGCCGTCGGCGTCAAAAGCACCGCTCTCGCCAAGATCAAGAGACGGCTGGTGACTGAGCTGGAGTACTACCCGAGGATCGTGTCTGTCTAAGTCGGCGTAGTAAATACGCCCTCGGAGAGAAGTATCGCAGGAAGAAAAATACACACGAATCCGATCCGCAAACACAATGGGAGTTGGCAGCATTGCATGGGTCCTCATGCGCTCCGTGCCCGGCGGAGCGACAACAAGTCCAAGTTTTCGCCAAGCACCCATTATGCCTACAGTCCAATCTGGTAAAAATCATGGCAGATTGCTCGCGCTCCAAAGCCCTCCTTAAAATCCGCCAGCCCGCGATTAAGATACCGTCCTTGGTGCTCGTTCGAGTTGCCAAAATCAAAATATCTCGCTTCTCCGGCGATTGCCTGCAGCAGTTCTGCAAACAATAAATCGAGAGCCCCCGAAGCCCGGGCTTCGGAAGTTGAGGCGATGTATTGTGCGTGCACCGTTAAGCCGGAACAGAAGAGCACTGTCCCTGCGCATATTTGGCCCACATTCGAACTGACAAAAAGTCTGATATTATCTGGAAAGCGGTCCCTCAACGTACGGATCTCGGAAACGCTGTGAACCGGGTGGACGCCATGCCGCTCCTGCAAATTGGCCTCAAGTATTGGCCAAAACAACTCAAAGTCCTCGCTTTCTGAAAACCGCATACCCAGCTTCCGGGCACGTTCAGCGCCACGGCGACGGCGTTGTTGCGTCGGTGCGGGATTCGCCAGATCGACCACGGATAACACCTCTCGCCGATACAAGCACGCACGATTGACGAAAAGGGCGTATCGATCCTCATCTGCCGGAATTCTGTGATAAATAGGGGGCACGGCTTTGTATATGATATCGCGAACCCCGGCCTGACGGCAGAACTCAAACCACGCCGGAAAGATGTCGAGTGCCCTCGACGTTGTCATCGAGTTGTCTGAAATCATCCCGCCATACGACAAACCTCCGTGGCTTGTCAGCCGGGGGCCGACCCGGTTTGCCGGAAACAGTGCAACTGCACGACCCGCCTCATCCTCGATGACCGCGGAAAAATCAGCAAACCGGTCGCTGTGGTAGTCCATGTACTCACGCCTCAGCAAGAATGTCCCATTTTTGCTGTGCGTGACGAACTCATTCCAGAGTTCGCGATCTTGCGGCACATAGGATCGTACAATATACATTCTAGGAAGGCGGCTTGACCCTGAAAAAGCGCAAACTTCCGACCGAAGATTTGGTTGTAGAGTCTGCCCGGTACATCGCCCCCTCCTCCGTATCCTTGGTAATCAGGGTGCCGGGCCCGATCCAGTTATCCACGCCTATTTTCACAGTGTCGGCAACGGTTGCATTCACTCCTATGAAGGTGTTGCGGGAGACATGACAGTGCCCGGAAATGACAATGTGCGAAGCAAGGAATACATTATCCTCGATTATGCTATGATGGCCGATATGGTTCCCGGACCACATAATCACGTTGTCTCCCACCCGGCAGAATGGCTGGATGACGTTATTTTCGAAAATGAAGCAATTGGCGCCGACAGGAACATTGCGCCAGACGAAGGCACTCGGGCTGATGTAGGTGGCGAGCTTGTACCCCTTTCCCTTCATCTCATCACAAATGCGGGTTCTGGCGCGGTTCAGCTCGCGGTAAGTGAGCGCGACGAAGGCATCGTGGGTCTCTGGCGGGCACAGGCGCAAGATGTCTTCCAGCGGATGAACCGGTCGGCCGAGCAGATTGTCGCGCTTCAGAAAGCTTGCGTGCACCGTGAATGCAGCAACCTCAAAATCCGGATGGACATCGAACAGCTCGCATGCCACTTCCGCAAAAGAACTATCGCCCACAATAACCAGACGGCGCCGGGGCATCCTCAGGGCCTCCTTATCAGCAAGTCTTCCCGGCGATTGGACATGGCAAGCTCCGGAGCCTGCGGCATGATGAACGCCTGAAATCCAGCCGCCCGCGCCCGCGCGACAAGTCCTAGCACTACACCATCATCTATCATTCCCGGTTGATGCTTGTTGAATGTTACGTCCGGCTCGGGACGGTCGGGAAAATGCGCGTTGTGATAGCGGCTGCCAGCCGGGCTTCCGAGGAAACGGTTGCGCATACTCACATTCGGAATGTCGCCGATAAGCAGGGCGCCTCCTTCCGCGAGCAGCTGCAGCGCGACATCCACAAAGGCAAACAGGTTACCTTCCACAAAAACATATTGCGCAACACTATATGCAAGGATGGCGTGATAAGACCCCAGATCGTCGGCTCGGGTGACGACACAATCGGGAAACACTCCTGTCAGCTTTTCGATACCCGCCAAGTCCGGCAACTGATCCAGCATCTCGGGAGAATCGATCAAGGTCAGATGTTGGCGGTACTTGGTTGCAGAGGCCATCACTGCATGTGTCAGCTCGCTGCACCCGCAACCTATGTCAAGAATGCGGCTGCTGGCGCTTTGCATTGCAGGAAGCTTGCTTGTGATATCGCGGAGGATGCTGTCGCTGCGGCCCGCACGATAGCTGTCGGGAAACCCGGCTCGTTGATTCGGAGAAAGCCCGCTGTCGAGAGCGCGGCGGCGGAACTCCTCGTAACCGGAAACGTCGTAGCTGACCTCCTCCGCGGAGAGCGGCGAAGCGGTTGTCATCGCTGCGCTCGTTGCTCTGTCATCATAACGGGCGCCCCTCCGCAGCGGCATACGCTGCTCTCCGGACACAATTGCAGACAAGCGCGACTTCATCATCCGTCATTTCAGGCCACATGGGCAGGCTAAGTACCTCGCGCGCTGCCTGCTCGCTATGCGGCAGGCGCGCCGACCGCAGTGGGGTATCAGCATAAGCAGCCTGCCGATGCGGGGGTACCGGATAATGGATCAACGTGCCAATACCCTGCTCGTGCAGGGCGGCCTGGATTCGGTTCCGCGCCAAGGTCCGTATAACAAACAAATGCCAAACCGGTTCGGATCCGGCGGGCACTTTTGGCAGAAAAATCCCCGGCAGATTGCTCAGGGCTTCTCCGTAGATACCCGCAATCTCGCGTCTGCGGGCGTTCTTGGCATCGAGGCCCGAAAGCTTGGCGGCAAGGATGCCGGCTTGCAGTTCGTCCAGGCGGGAATTGATTCCCCTTTGATGATGAACATACTTGGCGGCGGAACCGTAGTTCCTGAGACTGCGCACACGCTCAGCGATGGCCGAATCATTGGTGGTAACGGCCCCGCCGTCACCCAAGGCGCCGAGATTCTTGGTCGGATAAAAACTAAAAGCTCCGGCGACGCCAAGACTTCCGGCGCGCTGCCCGTTGAGGCGGGCACCATGTGCTTGAGCCGCATCCTCGATGAGAAAAATCCCTCGGTCGCTCGCTATATCCATGAGGTCGTGAACTGGGGCAATCTGACCGTACAGATGAACGGGAAGAATGGCTCGCGTACGTGGGGTTATTGCGTCGGCGACAGCTGCCGTGTCAATATTGTACGTCTCCAGATCGATATCGATCGGCACGATCGCCGCGCCGCTTTGACTGACGGCGAGCCAGGTAGCGATGAACGTGTGTCCGGGGACGATAACTTCGCTGCCAGGTCCTATACCGAGAGCCCGCAGTATAAGAACCAGGGCATCGAGGCCATTTCCCACGCCAATCGCGTGTTCCACACCGCAATAGCGGGCGAAGGCGGCTTCAAAGTTTTCCAGATCCTCTCCCAGAATGGCCTGTCCACGGTCCAGCACCCGGGAAACCGCACTTTCAATCGCAGGCCGGAGCTCGGCATGCAGCCTGCTCAAACTCATGAATGGCACTTCAGTCATTGGTCGAGACCGCGCGATCGAGCCGCCCTGGAGCGAACATAATCGTCGAATTCCGTCCTCGAGCGGATATAATCGGCCTCATCGTATCGGGCTGATGCCAGCACGAGGCAAACGCCGCCGCCCGAGAAGTCGTCGATAAGACGCCAGACCCCGGGCTGTACATACAGGCCAACATGGGGACGGTTCAGGGTGATGCTGGCCTTCTCGCGCCCGTCATCGAGATGGATAACAAAACTGCCCGAAAGCGCCAGGAATAGCTGGTGTAAACTCTTGTGCGCATGAGCCGCCCGCACCGAGCCGCTTGGAACGTCGTAAATGTAATAAATTCGTACTATATCGAACGGAATCTGGCGACCGCCCTCTATTGGGGTCAGATTCCCTCGAACATCGCTGATCTTCGGCATTTCGAGAAGCCGCCAGCTTCCGGCATGGTTGTCATCCATTTCAGTTCCCTCGTTTCGGGTAAATGGACGCCCGTCGAATTCGAGCCTTGTACGCTACAGACGAATACGGGTCAACGCGTTGCGGGAATCCATCAAATCGGTAATGATCACCCCTGGACCGAGTCGATGGCCACCAGACCGGAATGGTTATCGAGGAAATATTGCAGGTCATTCGGCCGGTAAAAATGGGATTCTTCAATCGCCTGGGCAGTACCCCTATCGATGCGGGCTACCGCATCCAGCAGGTTGGCCGGCGTGTGGTAAGTTTCGTAATATGCCCGGGATAGCGCAGCATGTCTCTTCAGCTGTTCCGGTCTCAGGCCGACAATTTTCTCGCGAAGATCTACAAAGTCATGCCAGATCATCGCGCCAGGATAGACCTCGAATTCCACGCTCAGGAACTCCGACCAGTAATTTGAGTGGACAAGTACCGGAATGCCGGCGCCCATTGCTTCGACCGTGGCTCTTCCACCACCATAGGGGAACGAGCCGATATAGAGGTCCACGTGATGGTCAAGCAGAGCCTGCCAGAGACTGGGCACTTCAGCGATGTAGACAAACCTCTCAGGCGCGATACTCGCAGTCTCTAGACGGCGCCGGATTGATTCCTGCATCCTCGGCGGCAAGAACCCTATGTGTATGTGGGTGCCGCGCGAGGCACGCAGGATCTCCACCACACCGTCAGGGTAATTGTACAAATAAGGAAGGGGTTCGATATATCTCTCGTTGGTAAACTTCTCTGAACCACCTGAGGTACAAGTAATAAAATGGCCATGCACCAGGAAAGGCAGGTTCTTTCTGTGTCCGCGATCCTGGGCCGTAAGCGGCACCAGGAATGAATTGGTTATGCCAAGCTCCCGGCGGCATCGCGCTATGCCCTTCGCATGGAAGTCTGCATGGATCGCATGGGGGAGATGAACCCCGAGCGCCAGCGAGTGATCGCAGTTGTGCAGATAGACCAAACGACCTGTAAGAAATTTTTGGGCAGCGGCCGTCAGAACCGAATCAAAATGGTGTGGCATCATGTAGGTCTTGCGAGGGCCGAGTTCTGCAAGCTTTTGAGCTACGAAGCGTACTTTTGTCTCAGGATCGCCCTCGGGGGCTACGAGCACATCAACTCCCTTCATGTCCAGCATCTCCAACGATGTCCGCATGCCGGGCAAAATATGAGAAATTACTACCGCCTTCTCGGCGTCCGGTTCGGCGCCAAGCAAGTCTAACAGTACGCGGCTGTGGCCGCCGGTTGGGGCCATTTCGCTCACCAAATAGACAATCCGGTTTGGATGGATAGCCGGACAGGGAAGGTCCGAGGTAAGCTCCGCTCCTATTTCGGAACAAAGCTGGTCAAGAGCGGGGGATGAGAACACCCGGGCGACACTGGATTGCCGGCTGATCACGTTGATGACCAGATCCGCGATAGCTCTCAGTGCTTTATCCGGTCTGCCTCCGCGGGCGAGCCCGCGAAGGTGCTCACAATACTGGTCAAGCCCTGCCGTCATCGTGTGCCCCGGTTCAGCGGGAAGGCATCCGGACTAAAAACAAACGAAAACCCGGAATAAATGTGGACATGCGGCCTTGCACAACCCTGAACGGCAGAAGGAGCAGCCGTAGCGTCGAACGCCGTCGCGATCAACCTGTCCAGAGGAGCCGGATCATCGGAACGAGGTAACTCCGTGAGGTGATTGCCGACCGCCTGACCTACGCCGCCGACCGGAACGTCTTCGGAATACCCGCCCTGGACACCTGACCGTGCAATGGCTCGTCGGGCAGGCCCTCGTGCAGGATCCGCCGCGCGTCCAGCAATTTCGGCAGGTCAATGCCCGTGTGGTAGCCCATGCTTTCCAGCATGAACACCAGATCCTCGGTCACGACATTGCCGGAGGCGCCTGGCGCGTAAGGGCAGCCGCCGAGGCCGCCGAGGCATGAGTTCGAAGGCGCGGATGCCCTCTTCCAGCCCGGCGAGCGCGTTGGCGATCCCCATCCCGAGCGTGTCGTGCAGATGCAGTCCGTACAGGACCGGGCCGATGGCTGCCCACACGGCGCGGACGACCTCCTTGATCTGGGCCGGGTGACCATAGCCCACCGTATCCGCGAGCATGAGTTTATCGATCCCCGCCTCGGCCAGTCCCGACGCCATCCGCACCACCTGCTCTGTTGTCACCACGCCATCGATGGAGCAGCCGAAAGCGGTGGAGGCGCCGGCGATGATCTCCATCCGGCGGGGCTGGGCCTTCACCCACTCCGCCAGGCGGTGCATTTCGACGATGCTTCCTTCAGGCGTGCGGTTGAGGTTGGAGCGGCTGTGGCCCTCGCTGACCGAGACCGGAACGCTGATCTTGTGCGCGCCGGCGTCGTAGGCGCGCTGCGCCCCCTTCAGGTTGGGCACCAGCGCGATGACGGTCAGCCCCGGAATTTCGACCGAGCGGCGGACAACCTCCTCGGTGTCGGCCATCTGGGGAATGACCCGGGGCGGCACGAAACTGCCGACCTCGATCTCCTTGACGCCGGCGGCGGCCATGGCGGCGATCCAGCGCAGCTTGGCGCCGGTCTCCATCCGGGTCTTGGCGATCTGCAGGCCGTCCCGCGGGCCGACTTCGCAGATATTCACATGCTCGCGCATCGCGTCGCCTTTCGAAGCAACATGGGGGTCAGATAGTTATCGCAGCCGCTGATCCAGCGCGTCGCGCAGTCCGTCTCCGAGGAGATTGAAGGCGAGTACCGTTACGAAGATCGCGAGGCCGGGGAAGATGGTGACCTGATCGGCGACCCCAAGATAGCTGCGCCCGTCGGCGAGCATCGCGCCCCATTCGGGGCTGGGCGGCTGGGCGCCGAGGCCGATGAAGCTCAGCGCGGCCGCGGTCAGGATTGCGGTGCCGATGCGGAGCGAGACATAGACGATCACGCCGGGCAGAGTGCCGGGAAGGATATGCCGCAGAACCAGCGGCATCGGGCGAACGCCGATGCTGCGGGCGGCCTGGACATAGACGGACTGCTTGAGGCCAAGGGTGCTGCCGCGCACCAGCCTGGCGAAGACCGGCACGCTGAAGACGGCGACGGCATAGATCACGTTGGTGACGCCCGGGCCGAGGACCGCGACGATGCCGATGGCAAGCAAAATGCCTGGGAACGCCAGCAACACATCGCAAAGCCGCATGATCAGACTGTCCATCCAGCCGCCGAAATAGCCGCTGATAAGGCCGAGGATAACTCCGGCCGTGCCGCCAAGGGCCACGGAGATGAACCCGACCGACAGCGATATCCGGCCGCCCCAGATGATGCGGCTGAAAATGTCGCGGCCATAGGCGTCGGTGCCGAACCAGTGAGTGAAGGATGGCCCGGCGAGCACGTTCTGATAATCGGGCGCCGCGGGATCGTAGGGCGCTGTCCAGGGAGCGAGCAGCGACGCCAGCATGATCAGCAGGAGGACGATCCCGGCGGCGATGGCGATGCGCTTGGAGCGGAACCGGCGCCAGAACTCAGAGAGCGGCGATCGTATTGTGGTCGGGGTGGCGACAATGGTGGTGCTCATATCTCCCCTCTCCTCCGGAGAAGGAAGATATGAGTTTTGTTTCGCGCGCAGCCGCCACACCAACCCGGCGCGCGACATACCCGAACGCCTTCATCGTTCCGGTAGGTCATGCCAGCCGGATCTCCGGGTTCACCACGGCGTAGAGCACGTCCACGAGCAGGTTGATGAGGACGAATTCAAAGGAAAACAGAAGGATTTCGGCCTGGATCACCGGGTAATCGCGGTAGTTGACGGAATCGACCAGAAGGCGACCGAGGCCAGGCCAGGCAAAGACCGTCTCGATGACGATGGAGCCGCCCAGCAGAAAGCCGAATTGCAGCCCTGCCATGGTGATGACCGGGATGAGGGCGTTGCGGAAGGTGTGGGTCCAGACCACCCGCCGTTCGGGAATGCCCTTCATCCGAGCGGTGCGCACGTAGTCCTCGGAGGCGACCTCGACGAAAGCCGAGCGGGTGAAGCGGGCCATGACAGCGGCCACGGCAACTCCGAGGGTGAAGGACGGGAGGACGAAGCTGCGCCAGCCCTCTTCGCCACCGGTGGGGAGCCAGTGGAGGCGGACTGCGAAGAGATCGATCAGGAGCAGGCCGAGCCAGAAGGCGGGGAAGGAGATGCCGGAGACGGCGAGGACCATGCTGGCCTGATCCTGCCATCGGGTTCGGCGGACTCCGGCGAGGACACCGAGGGCGACGCCGAAGATGGTGGACCAGCCCATTGCGGCAATCGTCAGCAGCAGGGTGGGCATGAAACGCTCGCCGACGACGGTCGAAACAGGCTGGCCGGTGCGGGAGGAGTTACCCAGTTTTCCCTGGGCGGTCTGGCCGATATAGGTCCAGTATTGCTGCCAGAGCGGCCTGTCCAGGCCAAGGGAGGCGCGGACGGCCTGGACCTCCTGCAATGTGGCGTCGGGGCCGGCGAGGAGACGGGCGGGGTCGCCCGGGAGCATGCGGACGAAGCCGAAGGCGAAGAGGGAGACGCAGAGAAGAACGGGGATGATGCCGAGAACGCGGCGGGAGAGGAAGGCGAGCATTCAGGTTCGTGCGACGGACCGCACGGGATTGCTTCGGCCCCATTCGGGGCCTCGCAAAGACAAGGTCATGTATATTTAGCGGCGTCGATCATCATGCCGCCGTCGGGCAGGCGGTAGGCGTCCTGGAGATTCTTGTCGCGGCCGTCGATGATGCGCTCGACGCCCAGGAAGACCCACGCCCCGTCGTCCCAGATGCGCTTCTGCGCATCGGCATAGAGCATGCCGCGCTTTTCCGGGTCGGCGGTTTCCAGCGCGCCCTGAAGATCGGCATCGACAGCGCTGTTCGAGTAGTAGCCGACATTGTAGAGCTTGGGCGGGAAGGCACTGGTGGCGAAAAGGGGCCGAAGCGCCCAGTCGGCGTCGCCGGTCGAGGACGACCAGCCGCCGTAATATAGCTCGAGCTGCGACTGGTCGGGGTTCTGCACGCTAAAGATGCGTGACGTCATGACGCCGACTTCCAGCGGCTCGACTTTTACCTTCACGCCGATAGCGCCGAGCTGCTGCTGCAGGAACTGCATGGCGGTGATGGCGAGCGTGTTGTTTGCGCCCCACATCGTGGCTTCCCAGCCGCTCGGAACACCGGCCGCGGCGAGCATCTGCTTCGCCTTGCCGGGGTTGTATTCGTATTCCTTCTGCTGGGTGTAGAAGGTGATGTGCGGCGGCTCGGCCGAGAGCAGCGGGTCGGCGAAGCCGTTATACACAACCTTTACGAATGCCTGCTTATCGACGGCATGGTTCAGCGCCTGGCGAACGCGCGGATCGCCGTAGGGCTTTTTCTGCACGTTCATCGCCATGTAGCGCGCAACGATCGACGGGTTGTTTACCAGATCCAGCTTGGGGTTGTTTTGTATGACTTTCGCGAGCTGGGGCGGAATCGGGTAGATGAACTGCGCTTCTCCGGCCTGCAGCATGGCGATCCGGGCGCCATCTTCGGGATTGCTGCGGATGGTGACCGTGTTCAGATAGGGCATTCCCTTCTGCCAGTAATCCGGGTTCTTGCGGACCTTCAGCGTGTCGGGGACCCAGTTGTTGAAAATAAAAGGACCTGTGCCGACGGGATTGCGACCGACATCCTTGCCGTATTTCTGGATCGCCGCCGGGCTGAGAAGTTGCAGCGAGGGATGGGCGGCGGTGGGGATGAAGGCGCCGAACGGCGTCTTCAGCACGCACTTGGCGGTGTACTGATCCACGGCATCGACGTGGTCCAGCATGGCCAGCAGGCTGAGCCGCTTGAGGTGGTTGGCAGGATTGGCGACGCGCTCGAAATTCGCCTTCACCGCGTTCGCGTCGAAGGGAGTTCCATCTGAGAACTTGATGCCCTGGCGCAGGTGAAAGGTGAACTCGGTCGCTTTGTCGTTCGCCTCATAGCGTTCGGCGAGTTGGGGAATGACCTTCATGTCCTTGTCGAAGGTCAGCAGGCCTTCGAGCATCAGCCGGGCGGCGGACTGGGAGAGCGTGTCGTTGGCGTCAGCGGGATCGAGGGTGAGGATATTGGCGTTCACGCCGACGGTAAGCAAGCCGGACTTGCCTTGGGCATAGGCCAGATTGCGGAACGCGAGGCCACTCGCGAGGGCAGCGCCCGACCCAAGCAGGGCGCGGCGGGACAGATCGAAGCGAGTGGGCATACAGACCTCCGTCTCAGTTCAATGTTGCGCCGGGTTCCAACGAGAACTGCTGATCCGGACGCATATAGGCACCGGAGAGCCGCTTGGAGTACGCCGCGCTATTGTGCTCGACGGCCAGGGCGATCCAGGGCGCATCGGGCCAAGCGACCTTCTGCGCCTTCTCGTACGCGACCGCCCTGACCTTCGGGTCCGTCGTGCTCAGCCCCTGCTCGATCGCTTCATCGATGGCGGGATTGCTGTACCAGGCGCGGTTGGACAGGGTCGGCGGCCAGGATTTCGTATAAAGGATCGGCCGCATGCCCCAGTCGGCGTCGCCGGTGGAGGACGACCACGCCGTGTAGTCCATCAGGATGGTAGCGTCCTCGGGCTTCTGCACGTTGAAAACCTTTGCGGTCATCACGCCGGCATCCAGCGCCTCAATCTTGATGCGGACGCCGATCTGGGCAAGCTGCTGCTGCACGAACTGCATGCCGCGAACCGTGATGGTGTTGGACAGGCCGGTGATCGTGGATTCGAACCCGTTCGGATAACCGGCTTCCGCCAGCAGGGCCTTGGCCTTCGCCGGATCGTAGGGCCACACCCATTGCTTCTGATAAAAGGCGAGCCCCGACGGCATGGGCGAGTCCATCGGATCTGCATGACCGCTGAACACGATTTTGGCGAAGGCCTGCTTGTCGATCGCGTAATTCAGGGCCTGGCGGACGCGCTTGTCGCTGAACGGCTTACGCAGGTTGTTCAGTGCGACGTAGCGGGTCAGGATCGAGGGTTCATCGGAGACGGCGATATTCGGGTCGTTCTGCAGAGACTGCATCAACTCCGGCGGCACTGGGTAGATGAACTGCGCCTCCCCGGCACGCAGCATCGCGATGCGGGCGCCGTTTTCCGGCGAGGTGCGGTAGGTGAGCGTGTCGATCTTCGGGAGTCCGGGCTTCCAGTAGTAGTCGTTCTTCTTCAGTTTCAGCGTGTCCGCGGTCCAGCTCACGAGCTCATAGGGGCCGGTGCCCGAGGGATGGCGGGTCACGTTTTTGCCGTAATCGGCGACGGATTTCGGGCTGACAATCATCGCGCCGGGATGGGCGATGTCGTTCACGAAGGCGCCGAACGGGTATTTCAGGACCACCTTCACTGTGTCGTCGTCCACCACGTCGGTGTGGTCGATCATGACGAACAGGCTCTGGCGCTTTAGATGGTTGGCCGGGTTGCCCGCCCGGTCGAAGCTGAATTTGACGACCTGGGCGTTGAAGGGCGTGCCGTCATGGAAGGTGATACCCTTGCGCAGGTGGAAGACGAACTCGGTTGCGGTCTCGTTCGCCTCGTAGCTTTCGGCCAGAGCGGGGACAAGCTTCATGTTGCGGTCGAGTATGTAGAGGCCCTCGAACATCAGCCGGACGGCGGATTGCGACAGATTGTCATTCAGATCGGCCGGATCGAGGCCGGTCAGAGTATCGGGGACGCCGACGACGAGGTCTGACGAGGCGAGCGCGGCAGAGACAGGCAGATAGAGCGTGGCGAGCAGCAGGAGACGGCCGAACCAGCGGCGCGGAATGGGTGCGGGCATGACGAGACTCTCCCCATTTTGTTATGTCAGTAGAGACCTCCCACTGGGTGGCGGGCGACGAAATGGTCCTCGCCCACCTGCACCAGTCTCTCCACGATGGGCGGGTCGTCCAGTTTCCGCAACGGGCTTGGCACCTCGCTGTCGTCCAGGCCTTGTTCATGGCCGCGGCGGCGGGGGTCGGGCACCGGGACGGCGGCGAGAAGGCGGCGGGTGTAGGCGTGTTGGGGATCGTTGAGGACGGCGTCGCGCGGGCCGATTTCGACTATCTGGCCGAGATACATCACGGCGACCCGGTGGGCGACGCGTTCGACCACGGCCATGTCGTGGGAGATGAACAGGTAGGCCAGACCGAAGCGCCGCTGCAGGTCCATGAGCAGATTGACGACTTGGCTGCGGATGGAGACGTCCAGGGCAGCGACCGCTTCATCGGCGATGATCAGGCGGGGTTCGCTGGCGAGCGCCCGGGCGATGCAGACGCGCTGTCGCTGGCCGCCGGAAAGCTCGTGCGGGTAACGGCGGGAGAAGCTGTCCGGCAGGCCGACCTGGGTGAGGAGTTCGGTGACGCGACGCTCGATGGCCTGGCCGGAGAGCAGGCCGTGGGTGCGGATCGGCTCGGCGATGGAAAAACCGATCGTCAGGCGCGGGTCGAGGGAGGCGAATGGGTCCTGAAAGACGTACTGGACCGCGCGACGGAGGAGCTTCTCGCGTTCGGTGTCGAGATTGGAGACGTCTTGGCCTTCGAGGAGGATGCGGCCGGAGTCCGGCTGCTCGAGGCGGATGATTGTGCGGCCGGTAGTGGATTTGCCGCAGCCTGATTCGCCGACGAGGCCGAGGGTTTCGCCGGGTCGGACGGCAAAGCTGACATGCTCGACGGCGTGAATGCGGCCGATGGTGCGGCCGAACAGGCCACGCTTTACCGGAAATCGGGTGACGAGGCTGTCCACCTCCACGACCGGGGGGCGGGTTGGTTCGACCGTGTCCTGGGGTGGCGGTTCGTCGCCGTTTTCGCGGAACGGGCGGGGAAACGGCTGACCGGAGAGGCTGCCGAGGATAGGGACGGCAGAAAGCAGGGTGCGCGTGTAAGGTTCGCGGGGCGCGGTGAAGATGGAGATGGCGTCGCCCTCCTCGACCTTCTCCCCGCGGCGCATGACGATGACCCGGTCGGCGATTTCGGCCACGACGCCCATGTCGTGGGTGATGAACAGCAGGCTCATGCCGAATTCGTGCTGGAGGCTGCGCATCAGGCGGAGAACCTGGGCCTGCACGGTGACATCGAGCGCCGTGGTGGGTTCGTCGGCGATCAGTAAGCGGGGCCGGCAGGAGAGAGCGATGGCGATCATGACGCGCTGGCGCATGCCGCCGGAAAGCTGGAACGGGTAGCGTTCGAGCTGACGGGCGGCTTCGGGGATGCGGACCCGCTCCAGCATATGGCGGGCCTCCTCGCGGGCGGCCGCGGCGGCGAGGCCCTGGTGCAGCATGATGGCCTCGGCGATCTGGTCGCCGATGCGCAAGACCGGGTTGAGGCTGGTCATCGGTTCCTGGAAGACCATTGCGATCTCCGGGCCGCGAAGCTGGCGCATGCGGTCCTGAGGCTGGCGGGCGAGATCGATGTCGGTGCCGTCGCGGAGGCGGAGGTTGATCGCGCCGGTATCGATGGTGCCGCCGGCATAGTCGAGCAGGCGGGTAATGGCGAGGGCGGTGACGGATTTGCCGGAGCCGGACTTCGCCGACGACCGCGACGGTTTCGCCTTCATTGACGGACAGGTCGAGGTTGCGGACGACGGTGGCGCGGCCGGTGGGGCCGGGGAAGCTGATCGTCAGGTTGGAAACGGAGAGGAGCATAGGGCGTGAGGCTGATAGCACGCCGGTTGGCTGGCGAAAGAAAGGGGTGGCACCGAATCAGCCGGGCAAATCTGCCAACGCGCGGGGCAGGTCGCGTTTCAGGTGGACAATCCGAAGGATTTGTACAGGCCGAGTGTAGGGATCGCAGGCGGGAAGATGCGGCAACCGGGTAGGTGCCCCAGAGCCGGTACCGATCCCCTATGAGGTCAACTTGCTGGCGCCCGGCCAGGGTGTTCCGCGAGAAATCCAGCAGCTTTCAACAGCGCCTGACGCAGTTCGTGAGCGGCGGCGGGATTTCGCTCTGCCAGCCAGCGTACCGCCTCCCGGGCTTCGCGCCGGGCAACCGGAGTGAAAAACGCGGAGGCAGTCACGCTTCGCGCTAACCGCTTCGCCTATGATGCTATGCAGTTCGGTGGCGAGTTGCTCGATTGAGATAAATCCGTCCCGTTCGCCCTCCGTGCGGGCTTTTTCGAGGGATCTGACAAATTCCGCGACCTCGGTTTCGGCTTGCGCAAGCAGACGCAGGCCGGCGGTGACCACCTATGAGACATCATTACCTGATGATACCTGTCGGAAGCCACGGCTTCGGCGGCGAAGCGCTCCAGATCGGGCGGGAGGGATAATGCGGTCCATCAGGAGATGATAATCGCTTTATGCAGGGGTTGCAGCGAGGGCAGCGTCAACTCCCCGGCCAAGCCGGTCCACGATCTCGTCGATCTCGGGTGCGGTGACGATATAGGGCGGAGCGACGATGATGTGGTCACCAAACTTGCCGTCGATCGTGCCGTTCATGGGGTAGATGGCGACGCCGGCCTCGATGGCCGCCTGTTTGACGCGCTCATTCAGCTTCAGGGCGGGTTCGAAGGGGGTTTTGCCGGCGCGATCCCGGACGAATTCGATTGCCCAGAACAGGCTGCGCCCGCGGATGTCGCCCACATGGCGGTGATTGGCGAAACGCTCGATCAGGGCGGATTCCAGCCGCCCACCCATCTCGCGGACATTGGCCACCAGGCTCTGTTCCTTGATGATGCGCTGAACCTCGAGTGCGCCGGCACAGGCCACGGGATGCGCCTGATAGGTGTGGCCGTGCATGAAACCACCTGAGCCGGCTCGGATGGCGTCCACGATCTTGCCGGCGATCAGGATACCGCCGATGGGCTGATATCCGGCCCCGAGGCCTTTGGCGATGATCTGGACATCAGGGGCGATCCCCTCCTGCTCCCACGCGTGAGTGGTGCCGGAGCGGCCCATGCCGCACATGACCTCGTCCAGGATCAGCAGGGCGCCATGGCGGTCGCAAATGTCGCGGACGCGGCGGAAATAACCGGGAAGCGCGGTGACGCACCCGGCGGTCGCGCCGACGATTGGTTCGGCGATGAATGCGATGACCTTGTCGGGCCCGAGACGCTGGAATTCGGCTTCGAGTTCCTCAGCCAGAGCGTCGACGTACTCGACTTCGGACTGATGGTCCGGCTTGAAGCGGTATGCGAAGCAGGGCGAGACGTGGCTGAAGGCGGGGCTGAGGACTGGCTCGTAGAGGGCGCGGCGCATCATGTTACCCCCGGCGGCGAGCGCTCCGAGTGTGTTGCCGTGATAACTCTGGCGCCGGGCGATGTACTTTGTGCGCTGCGGCTGGCCGATTTCGACGAAGTACTGGCGGGCGAGCTTGAGCGCGGCCTCCGTTCCCTCGGAGCCGGAGGAGCAGAAATAGGCGGTGGTGAGGCCGCCGGGGGAACCATCGAGGATGATGTCGGCGAGGTCTTCCGCCGGTTGGCTGATGAAGCTGCCGGTATGGGCGTAGGCCATGGCGGCGGCCTGGCGGCCGATAGCCTCGGCTATGCGGCGGTTGCCGTGGCCGAGGCAGGCAACGGCCGCGCCGCCTGAGGCATCAATAATTTTGCGGCCGTCGGCGAGGTGAAGGCGGATGCCTTCGCCTCCGATTGCCATTGGCGGGATGGCGCCGGAGCGGTGGAGGACGCGGGTCATGTCCGGCGCAGGATGGCAGGCTCAGGCGGATGACGGCAAGGCTTGGTCGCCGATCTGTTGGTCGCCGATCATGGGGCCAACCATCCGCAGCGAATGCAGGCTAACAGGTCGGCGTTGACCTGATCCTTGTGGGTTGAACACATCCCTCGGGGAGCTCCCTGATAAACTTTGAGAGTGGAGTTCCTCACCAGCTCAACCTGACGCCTGGCCGAATTCTCGATCGGCACGATCTGATCGTCGTCACCGTGGAGGATCAGCGTGGGCACCTCGATCCGCTTCAAGTCCTCGGTGAAATCGGTTTCCGAGAACGTTTTTATGCAGCCGTACTCGTTCTTTCAGGCCGCCCATCATGCCTTGCATCCAGAATGATTCTCGCAAGCCCTGACTGACCTTGGCCTCTGGACGGTTCGCGCCATAGAAGGGCGCCCCCAGGTCCCGAAAGCTCTGCGAGCGATCAGACAGAACGCCGGCCCGGATCTGATCGAAGACCTAGATCGGCAGGCCACCGGATTCGCCTGCGTCCTCAGCATGATCGGAGGCACAGCCCCGATCATCACGAGTTTCGAGACACGCCCCCTGCCATGGCGCGCGACGTAGCGGGCCGCCTCGCCTCCGCCCGTCGAGTGCCCGACATGTACGGCCTGCTTCAGATCGAGATCGGAGGCATAGGTATCCATGTCATTGCCGTGCCAAGGCTAGCTGGATTGCCCGTGTCCTCTTCGGTCGTGGGCGATGCAGCGGTAACCATGGCGTGCGAGGAACATCATCTGGTCCTCGAAAGCATCGGAAGAAAGCGGCCAGCCGTGGCTGAACACCACCGGCTGACCGGTGCCCCAGTCCTTGAAGTAGATTGACGTGCCGTCCTTTGTCGCGAACAGGTTCATATCACCGTTCCTTAGGGGAAATGAGAAAACCGCGGTTGAGTACCCCTCAGACGATGCCGCTCAATCCACGGCAGAGCACATCGCCGGGCAAAAACTTGCGCGCAGCAGGATGGTCCGGCGATGGCCCGGCGTCTGCTGCCTTGCGAGCAGGCCGTCGCTCTGCTAGAGGCCCCGGCTCGCAGTTTTGCACAGTTGTGACCGCCCATCCGACCCGCCCGGTTCTTCTTTCCGGGCCGTGCGGGGCGTCACCGGAACCGGAGAGGCGGGTTCTAATGGCTGTACCGAAGAGAAAAACGTCGCCATCGCGGCGCGGCATGCGCCGAAGCCACGAGGCACTGCGCCGGGAGGTCCATGCAGAGTGCCCGAATTGCGGAGAACTGAAACGTCCGCACCATGTCTGCAGTCACTGCGGGCACTACGACGGACGCGAGGTCGTGCCTGCCGGCAAGGCCCTGAAGGGCGCGATACGCGCCTGACCCCGGCAGGGTAGCCGGCCGTGTCCTCGTGACCGAGAGCTTCACACTGGCCGTGGACGCAATGGGCGGGGACCGTGCCCCGGAGATGGTTATCGCGGGCATTGAACTTGCGGCGGAACGTCACCCTGAAGCCCGTTTTCTACTGGTGGGCGACGAGGCGCGCATCGCCCCCTTGCTGGCGCGGCGCAAGCGAGCTTCCGCGGTCTGCACGATACGCCATGCGCCGGACGTCATCGGCAACGACCTGAAACCCACGGCCGCGCTGCGGGTCCGCAATGCCTCCATGCGCGTGGCAATCGACGCTGTGGCGGCCGGCGAGGCAGCCGGCGTCGTCTCGGCGGGAAATACCGGTGCTTTGCTGACGCTGGCCAAGATCGTCATCAAAACCCTGCCGGGGATCGACCGGCCCGCCATGGCAGGCATCGGGCCTTCGGCACGGGGCGACGTCGTGATACTGGACCTTGGCGCGAACCTCACCTGCGACTCGCGCAACCTGGTCGAATTCGCGGTGATGGGCGACGTGTTTGCCCGAACGGTACTCGGGCTGACGGCGCCCACGATCGGGTTGCTGAACGTCGGATCGGAGGAACAGAAGGGCGACGAGCGCATACGCGACGCCGCGGAGGTGCTGCGGCAGAGTCCGCTGGCATCGCAATTTCACGGCTTCGTGGAGGGCCACGATATCGCCGCCGGCACCACGGACGTGGTCGTGACGGACGGATTTACCGGCAATGTCGCGCTGAAAACCGGCGAAGGCGCCTTGCGGCTCATCGGTGATCTGCTCAAACTCGTGTTTCGCTCGAGCTGGTCCGCCCGGATCGCCTATTTGCTCGCACGGCCGGCGCTGGAAAGATTGCGTGAGTGGCTCGATCCCCGGCGCTATAATGGTGCTGTGATGCTGGGCCTGAACGGCGTGGTGGTGAAGTCGCATGGCGGGACCGATGCACAAGGCTTCGCGCATGCGATGGACGTGGCGATGGACATGGTCGTGCATCATTTCAATGACCGCATCCGCGAGGGCCTGGCCCGCGTGATGACCACCCCTGAGGTCCCGGCCAATAACGGTGGAGGCGGCGCCCGCCTCGCCACCGCCCTGTAAGGAGTCCGATGCCTATCCGCTGCATCCTCGCCGGGGTAGGCGTGTACCTGCCTGATCGCGCCGTGAGCAATGATGAACTTGCCATGCGGGTCGAAACCTCGGATGCGTGGATCCGGGAGCGGACAGGTATCCGCCAGCGCTACATCGCCGGACCGCACGAAACCTGCGCCTTCATGGGCGCCAAAGCAGCGGAAGCCGCCCTGCGTCATGCCGGTGCGGGACCGGAGGACGTGGACGCTATCATCCTCGCCACCAGCACGCCCGATCAGGCGTTTCCCGCAACCGCTCTGCGCGTGCAGTCCATGCTGGGTGTGACACAGGGCTTCGGTTTCGATCTTTCGGCGGCCTGCGCCGGCTTCGTCTATGCCATATCCGTTGCCGACGCGATGATCCGGGCCGGGCAGGCCCGCGGCGTCCTGGTGATTGGCAGCGAGGTCTATTCACGCATCCTGAACTGGCAGGACCGGGGAACGTGTGTCCTGTTCGGCGATGGCGCAGGGGCGGTATTCCTTCGGCGCGGCCAGGGCAGCGGTTCGATCGATCGGGGGGTGCTTTCTACCCATTTGCATGCCCAGGGTGGGCTGGGAGATATCCTCTACGTCGATGGGGCGGTCGGGCGGCAGGACCGGCCGGGGGTGCTCGTCATGAACGGGCGGGAGGTGTTCCGTCACGCGGTCATCCGGCTCGCCGAGGCGGTGGACGAGGCGCTTGCGGCGAACGGGTTGGAACGGCGCGACGTGGACTGGCTCGTCCCCCACCAGGCCAATCTCCGGATCATCGATGCAATGGGCAAACGGCTGGGCCTGAGCCCGGATCGCGTGGTGGTGACGGTGGACCGGCATGCGAACACCTCGGCGGCCTCCGTGCCGCTGGCGCTGGCCGAGGCGGTGCAGGACGGGCGCATCCGGCGGGGCGATCTTGTGCTGATGGAGGCGCTGGGGGGCGGGCTCACGTGGGGATCGGCGCTGGTAAGAATGTAGAGCAGGGTCGCGGCGTTGGCTCTGCACTCTGTTTGCGAGCAGATTCACGCGCTCCCGGAAAGGCACCCGTTTCCAGTCAAGCGCGATCTGCTCTAATAGCCTCGAGTAGGATCGATCTGTGTCGTCAGCTTCCGGCCTTCCCGCAGGGCCCTCACATTGTCGAAGAAAATATCCAAACTCCGCGGATTGTAGGTGTTCGGATCGTCGGCTGCGGTATGCGGGCTGACGATCAGGTTCGGCGTGGACCAGATCCGGTGGCCGGGCGGGATCGGCTCGGGGTCGAAAACGTCCAGGACGGCACCACCGAGTTCGCCCGCATCCAAACGGTCGCACAACGCCTCCTGATCCAGGAGCTTCCCCCGGCCGATATTCACCACGCCAGCCCCCCGAGGCAGCAGACCTATTCGCCGGCGATCCATGATATGGTGAGTGGCCGGGGTGAGCGGGCAAGCCAGCACGAGAAACTCCGTTTCAGGAAGGATGCGGTCCATCTCTCCGGTTCCTATGACAGTCCCGCAGGTCGGGTGCGGCGCCGGATTGACCCGCACCCCTGTGATGCGCATGCCGAAACGGGCGGCATGTTCGGCGGTCGCTCCACCTAGTGTGCCGAGCCCGACGATCGTGACACGCCGACCGGCCATTGCCGTACCCCAGATCATATGCCAGCGCCCAGCCCGCTGATGCGTGACCATTTCCGGTATGCGGTTGACCAGCATGAGCAGGGCCATGATCCCGAACTCGCCCGCTTTGACCCAGTGCGTGCCGCGGTTGTTGAGCAGGGCGACGCCAGGGGGCAGCCAGTCGAACGGCGCGAGGTTGTCCAGGCCGGCATTGCAGACATAGATCAGCTTCAGGCGGGGAGCGGCGCAGGGCAGCAGAGGGCGGAGCACGTCCTTGTCGCCGATCACGGCTTCCGCTTCGGCCATGGCGGCTGCGAAGCCCTGCCTGGCATCGCTGAATGAGACGTCGTGGCCGGTTTCGGCCTCGCCGGCGCGGGCGGTGGCCTGCTGCCACATCTCTGGTGTGATCCGCAGAGGTGAGCCGGGTTCCGGATTCTGGATGTGGATGCGCATCCGGGAAATATAGCGGGTTTGACATGGCCCCGCGCGGGTTCTAGACGGCCCGGCACTGCCGGGAACGTGGACGGGGCTCAGACCCTGCGCCCGCTGCACGCATGTGTGGCCTACCGGTGCAACAAACGGAATGAAAGGGCAGCGCGCATCATGACCAAGCGCGTGGAGAGCAAGTACAAGATCAACCGGCGTCTCGGCGCCAACCTGTGGGGCCGGCCGAAATCCCCGATCAACAAGCGCGATTATGCGCCGGGGCAGCACGGGCAACGGCGCAAGAAGCCTTCGGACTTCGGCGTGCAGCTGATGGCGAAGCAGAAGCTCAAGGGCTATTACGGCAACATCAGCGAAAAGCAGTTCCGCAAATATTATCAAGAAGCGGTGCGGCGGCACGGCGACACGTCAGAGAACCTGATCGACCTGTTGGAGCGGCGGCTCGACGCCGTCGTTTACCGGATGAAGTTCGCGATCACGCCGTTTGCCGCGCGGCAGTTCGTCTCGCATGGGCATGTGCTGGTGAACGGCAAGCGGCTGAACATCCCGTCCTATATCGTGAAGGACAACGACACGATCGAGGTGAAGGATCGGTCCAAGCAGCTCGCGATGGTGCTGGATTCCACCCAGAGCGCGGAGCGGGACGTGCCCGAATATCTCGAAGTGGACCATCGGGCGATGAAGGGCCGGTTTTTGCGGCCGCCGAAGCTGTCGGACGTGCCGTATCCGGTGCAGATGGAGCCGAACCTGGTGGTCGAGTTCTATTCGCGGTAACGCCAAGTTTCCTGTGGGCCGACTACTCGGCGGCGTGCGCGGCCGGAACTGTCGCACGCTGCTTGCGCGCCTTCAAGCGCTCTTCCAGCCGCTGCAGCACGACGAAGAAGGACGGCACGAACAGTACGGCCAGGCAGGTTGACGCGATCATTCCGCTGAATACCGCGAGGCCGAGCGAAACGCGCGCCGCAGCGCCGGCGCCGGTTGCCGTGACCAGCGGAACCACGCCAAGTATGAAGGCGAACGAGGTCATCAGAATGGGGCGAAACCGTGTGCGCGCGGCGTCCACGGCGGCCTCCAGTATCGTTTCGCCCTCGGCGCGGCGTTCGCGCGCCACCTCAACGATCAGGATAGCGTTCTTGGCCGCCAGCGCGATCAGCAGCACGATGCCGATCTGGGTGTAGAGATTGTTCGCAAGCCCCAGCGAGCCGAGGGCGATCGCGGGGCCGAGCAGGGCCAGCGGCACCGCCAGGATCACCGCCAGCGGCGCGATCCAGCTTTCGTACTGGCCGGCCAGGCAGAGGTAAACCAGGACGATGGCCAGAGCGAACACGACATAGATCTGTCCGCCGACCACTTTCTCCTGATACGACATGGCGGTCCATTCGTAGCCTGTGCCCGGCGGGAGAACCTGTTTGCCGATCTCCTCCATGAGCGACATCGCCTGGCCGGAGCTGAACCCCTGGGCCGGCAGGCCGATGATGCTGGACGAGGGATAAAGGTTATAGAGACTGATAAGGGCAGGCCCGACGACCGGGTGGATCGTCACCAGGGCGCCGAGTGGCACCATGTTGCCGTTGCTGCTACGTACATAAAGCGATTTGAGATCGGCCGGAAGCAGCCTGTACTTGGAATTGGCCTGCACATAAACCTGGAAGGTGCGGCCGAACAGATTGAACTGGTTGACGTAGCTTGAGCCGATATACCCGGCCAAAACGTTGAAGATGTCTCCGACGGAGACGTTCAGCGTCTCGGCCTTGGTGCGGTCCACATCGACCTCGATCTGCGGCACGTTCGAGCGATAGGATGTGTTGACACGCTGCAGGGTGCTCTGGCTGTTGGCATCGGCGACAATGGTGCGGGTTATGCGGTCCAGCTTTTGCCAGTCCACGTTCCCGTCCTTCAGCTCGACCTGCATGGTAAAGCCATTGGCGTTGCCGATGCCCTGGATGGGAGGCGGCACGAGGACGATCGCATTGGCATCGGGCAGCTTATCGAGCTGACCCTGCAGATGAAGATAGATCGAGCGCAGGTCCTGTCCCTTCGCCTTGCCGCGTGCGCCCCAGTCCTTGAGGATCACGTATGCGACGCCGGCGCTTGAGAGAGTGGCGCTGTTGTCGAGCACCGACATGCCGCTGATTTCAACCACCTGCTCAACGCCCGGGGTGGCGAGCGCGACCTTGGTAACTTCCGCCATGGCGTTCTGTGTGCGCTCCAGCGAGGCGCCATTGGGAAGCTGGGTGGCGACCAGTACGTAGCCCTGGTCCTCGGTCGGGATGAAGGCGGTGGGCAGCCGGCCGATACCCCAGAAGGCAACCACGGCGAGTCCGATGGCGATGAGCGCCATAAGCAGGCTGTGATGGGTCATGCGGCCGATGAGGCCGGCATAGGCGCGCTCGACCGGGTTGTAGACGAAGTTGACACCCCTGAAGAATATGTTGCGCCGTTCGGGCGGCACGGGCGGTCGCAGCCAGAGTGCGCATTGCGTAGGCTTGAGCGTAGCGGCGTTGATGGCGCTGATCAGCGCGGTCGCGGCAATCACCAGCGCGAACTGGGCGTACATCTTGCCGGTGAGGCCCGGCAAAAAGGCGGCGGGGATGAAGACCGACATCAGCACCAGCGTAATGCCGATGATCGGCCCGAACAGCTCGCTCATCGCCTTGATGGCGGCATCGTGCGCGGACAAGCCCCGCTCCTGGTGGTGCGCGGCACCCTCAACGACGACGATCGCATCGTCCACGACGATGCCGATCGCAAGGATAATGGCGAAGAGCGTGGAGAGGTTGACGGTAAAGCCGAGCGCCGCCATTGCCGCGAAGGCGCCAATGATCGTAACGGGGACCGTCGTCGCGGGCACCAGCGTAGCGCGCCAGTCCTGCAGGAAGACAAGAATCACTACCAGCACGAGGATGCCGGCCTCGATGAGCGTCTTATAGACTTCGTGAATTGAGGTTTTGACGAAGCCGGTGGTGTCGAACGGGATCGAGTAGGCGAGTCCCTGCGGGAAGGAGCGTGAAAGCTCCTGCATTTTTGCGCGAACTGCCGTGGCGACCGCCAGTGCGTTGGCATCGGGGTTCTGGAAAATGGCGAGGCCGGCAGCGGGCCGGCCATTCAGGCGGAACGCCTGCGAGTAAGTCTGGGCGCCCAGCTCGACCCGCGCGACATCCCGTATGCGCACGATGGAGCCGTTTTGCGATTTAACTACGATCGCGCCGAACTCCGCCGGGTCCGCGAGACGGCCTTGGACGTTGACCGTGTACTGGAACGGCTGACCGGTAGGTGCGGGCGGCGCGCCGACCTGGCCGCCAGCCACCTGCTGGCTTTGCTGCTGGATGACCTTGATGACATCGGACGGGGTGAGGCCATATGTGTAGAGCCGTTGCGGATCCAGCCAGACCCGCATGGCATACTGTCCGACGCCGAAGACATTCACGTTGCCGACGCCCGGAATACGCGCGAGCTCATTCAGCAAGTTTATGGTGGCGTAGTTGCTGAGATAGAGGCTGTCGTAACGGTTGTCCGGCGAGGTAAGGGCGACGATTTGGAGGATTGCGGTCGATTTCTGCTGGACCGTGACGCCTTGTGCCTGCACGGCGCTGGGGAGTTGCGCCATGGCGGAAGCGACGCGGTTCTGCACCAGGACCTGAGCGAAATCCAGATCGGTGCCGATCTGGAAGGTAACCGTCAGGTTGTACGTCCCGTCCGAAGCGCTGGTGGACTGCATATAGAGCATGCGTTCCACGCCGTTCACCTGCTGCTCGATCGGCAGTGCGACGGTGTTCATCACGGTTTCGGCGGAGGCGCCGGGATAGCTGGTCGTCACCGAGACAGTCGGTGGGACGACGTTCGGATATTGGGAGACGGGCAGCACGAACAGGGCCACCCCGCCGAGAAGCACGAACAGGATTGCCAGAACGTTGGCGAGAACCGGCCGGTCGATAAAGAATTTCGAGATCATGATTTGGTGATCATGATTTGGGCATCGGCGCCGGTTGCGGAGCAACCTTCTCGCCAACAACGGCGCGTGCCAGCCCAGTGATGACGACCTGATCGTCCGGTTTCAGGCCCTCGGTGATAACGCGCAGCGCACCATCCAGCTGCCCTGTCTGGACACTGCGCTGCTCGATAAGATTGTCTTTGTTGACAACGAGCAGGTACCGGCCTGCCTGATCGGTTCCGATAGCCGTGTCAGGCACAAGCAATGCCGGGCCGGTCTGATTGTGCATCGGGACGCGAATGCGGGTGAAATAGCCGGGCAGCAGACTTCGCCTGGCGTTTTCGAAGACGCCCCGGACCATCAGCGTGCCAGTCGAGGAATCAACATCCGGCGCCACATAATCCAGATGACCCTTGTGCGGATACCCCTGCTCCGTCATGAGCCCGACTTCCACCGGAACCTTCTGCAGGTCTGCCAGGGTCAGGGTAAGTCCGCTCTTCGCCAGCTCCGTCCGGATACGCAATACGTCCTGTTCACTGACGTTGAACGTAACGTAGATCGGATCCAGCTGAACGATCGTGGCGAGCTGGGTCGGGCTGTTGACGCCGACAAGCTCACCGACAGAGACGAGGTGGTTGGTCACCACACCGTCGAAGGGAGCGGCTACATGGGTGTAGCCGTAATTAATTCCCGCGAGCGCGACCCCGGCGGTCTGGTTCTGAACATTGGCGCGGTCACTATCACGGTTTGCAAGCGCCTGGTCATAGGTATTTTGCGCCGTGACGTTCTGACTAAGCAAGGTCTTCTGGCGGTCAAATACAGCCTCGGCATTGGCCAGTTCGGCCTTGGCGCCATCCAGCTGCGCTTGCGCCTGTTGCAGTTTCGCCTGATACGGTGCTGGCTCGATGACGAAAAGATTGGTGCCGGCCTTGACGGTCGCACCATCCTGATAGTCGATTTCCTGCAGGAATCCTTCCACGCGGGCGACGAGGTTAACCTGATTGTAGGCAACGGTGTTGCCGGTAGCTGCCAGATACGGTGTGACCTGTCTTTGAATTGGATGCGCCACGCCGACCTGCGGCGGCGGCGGGGGCACATAGGCGTTCTCCTTTTTGCAGCCCAGAAGAAGCGCAGGAATCAGCAGCGCGAACAAGAAGCTTCGGCGGATCATGTCAGCCTCCGGCGTGGCTGGCCGCCTGTTGCAGGACGACCCGGCAGCGGCGGGACAGTGACGATTCATGTGCCTTGAGGCAGGCGAGCGCCTGGCCTCCGCCGGGACGCACGCCGGAACAGAACGCGCGGTAATCCCCGCCACACGCGCGCCGCATGATTGCGAGTTTTTCCCCGGGCGACATTTGCTGTGTTGATGATGCGGCTGGCGCGGCTGGCGCTGGGGGCTTTGGCCCTCCGCTGCTTGCGGCTGCCAGCGCCCGCTGGCAGCCCGGGGACAGGCTGGACGCGTTCTGTTGCAGGCATTCCATGGCGGCGGAGCCGCCGGTGGGCACGCTGGCGCAACGCGACTGGTAGTCGGCCCGGCAAGCCTGACGGATCGCGTTGGCCTGAGCCTGCGTGGGCTGCTGGGCGAATGCGAGGCCGCTCCACATCCAAAGCAAGGAAACGGCCACCCACCCCCGGATTCTCATTGCTGCTGGATCTCCTTACCGCCGAAACCGTCCACCACCCGAATCCGCGCCGAAGCGGCCGCCGCCGAAGCGCCCCTGGCCGAACCGGTTATCACCGTACTCGCGTCCGAACCGGTCCTGCTCCAGTTGGCGGTAATCAGAGCTGTCGAGCGAGGAGCGCCGATTCTGGAATTGTTGTTGGGATCCCAATGTCTGGCCCGACTGACGGGTTGGCGGGTTGACTGAGTTCCAGCCGCCGTTGTTCCATTTCGACCAGCCGCTGTCGGTGTGGCGATAAATATTGCCGTCACGGCCCGCATAGACATTCCCGCTGGAAGTTCTCACGGCGCCGCCGCTGTTGCCGGTGGCCCTGTTGTGATAGCCCGCACCGGCTGCACCGGAAGAGGAATTGAAGCCGCCCGCCGCTCCGTTTGAGTTGCGGCCGCTGGCCGTGTTGACGGTCTGGTTCGGGCCGGCAAACGTGCTGGAGCCCCAGCGCGAATAGGCATTCGCGTTTTGCGTGGTGGAGCCGGAAATGCCGTAGCGCGGGTTGTAGAAGCTGGCGTTTGCCGTGCCGCTGCCGCCGCCCCATGCCGCGCTGCCGTGCGAATAGGTGCCGGTGTGAGGATTGTAGTAAGACCAGGCTCCAGCTCCGCCGTATGGGCCATAAACCGCGCCCGCCCGGGCCCATCCGCCGGTGGCGGGGTTGTAATAGCGAGCCCCCGCGGCCCCGTAGTATGGGCCGTACACCGATCCGCCCCTGGCCCAGGCGCTGGTGGCCGAGTTGTACCAGACATTCCCGGCGTAGGAGTACGGATACGGATAGTAGATCGGGACCGCTCCTGGGATGACCACAGGAGGGTAATAATATCCGGTCCCGTAAACCAGCAGGCCCGCGGAAACGAAGCCCATCAAATAACCCGCCGTGTAGCCGTAAGTGACTGCGGCCGGGGAGGACCCGTACACCTGGACTGTACGTGACGTTGTACATCGGGCTGGAAGGCGGGATCGTGTAAATCACCTGCGGCACGCCGTCGGCCAGCGCCCAGGGGCCGGAGGGAGACGCCGATACAAACCATGCTCCCTGGTAGCAGGCGTAGTATTTCTCTCCGACTTTCAAGATCTGATCCGGCGTGTTCACCGCATACAGGATTGTTGTCCCGGGGATCGGCTCGAATTTCGGCGGACCTGAGTACGCCACGGTCAGCCCGGCGGCGTCCCGCTTGAGGGTCGCGGTCTGCGGCAGTTGCGCGCGCAACACCGCCCGCTGGGCCTGGGCCGTGCCCGGCACGGACGCGAGCACCGTCTGATCCTCACCCTGCGGCGGAATCAGGCCGAATGTAGGGGGCAGCTTATCGCTGGCGTATTGCCACGGGCCGCTAAGGCCCGCCGCCGAGAACCATCTGCCGGAGACGAGATAGTAAAACAGCTTTCCCGAAGGATCGTAGAATACCGTGCTGATCGTGTTCGCAACCCGCTGAAGCGGGACACCGGGCACGCTAATCAGCTTGGGTGGACCTTCCGTGACGATGATTTCGGCCGGGACGTTGCTGACGAAGATCTGCGGTGGCATCTGCGATGCGGGCAACGGTTTCGGCGGAATGTGCGCGCGTGCATTAGCAAAATTAGCGTCGTTCGGAAGGTTGTTGAAGGCAGCGGGGAGTTTCGCCGCCGGCGTATAGGGGCCCGATGCGTCTTGAGCCTGCAGCCATGCCCCGTTGTTCAACAGATACCAGGTGCCGCCGTAAGTGAAGACGTCCCAATTGGTATTCACTGCATACGCGACGCCGGTTTTGCCCACGGGCGCCAGCACCGGGCTGCCATCGAACACGACCAGACTGGCGGGTTTGGCGCTGGAGAAAATCGCCGGCGGGTTGTTGCTCACGGCCACGGGGGGAGTTTGCGTGTCCTTGAGACTGAGGATGACGCTATCGAGCGGAACGGCGCTAATCTCCATCTGCGGCAGAGCGGCGCTGATTTTCGCCTGCATCGCAGAAGCCTGCTGGGTGTCGAGCGTTGGAAAATGCGACGAGAGCAATTTCGGATCGGACAAATGCACCATGCCCGAGGCGGCATCGGTTGTGGTCGCGAGCGAGACCTCAATGGTGCCGAGCACCGGCTGCTTGGCCCCGGCAGGCGTGATCGCGAGGGCGGCGCGCGCGGTGAGTGTTTTCTGGTCGGGCCAGGCGATGGCCTGCGGCTGGTAAATCGTAACCTGCGCACCATTGCTGGAGAATTCGTGCGGCCAGGGACGCGTGGTTGGGGGCGTAGTTTGGGCGATTGCTGCGAAGGTGCCCTTCAGTGGTGGTAATATAGCAGCGAAGCCGGCCAACACGCAGCGACGGCGGAGAGTCACGTTCCTTCCCCCGGGGAATCTTCAACCGGCGAGCGACATTGACTGTTTCGCGGGCCTCAAGCAAGCAATATCTATCGCGTCTCGTGCGGTTGGACGTTGCTGGATGACCGGCTCAGGCTGAGCCGGCCACGTTCGGAGTTTTTATCCGGAAGCGCGGTCGCCGTCTCATCGCCTGTAAGCCGGTGCAATGCCGAGACAGGTTGTGAGGCCGTTGCGGTCAAAAGGGGTCCGTTGTGGAACATGATCTTTTTGCCGCCGGCCAGGCGGCCCTGCATCAGGCGCATGGGCTCATACTGCTGGGTGCGGCAATCGGGCTTTCCGGAATACTGGCGGGCGTTTTGTCGCGCCGGATCGGCGCGCCGACACTGCTGGTGTTCCTTCTGCTGGGGATGGTCGAGGGCGAGGACGGACCTTTTGGCCTGACGTTCAATAACTTCGAAGCGGCGTACCTGATCGGCAGCATCGCTCTTGTCATCATTCTGTTCGAGGGCGGGCTGAAGATGCCGCTGCCGCAGCTTCGACGCGTGTTCTGGCCGGCGGTTCTGCTTGCGACTGCAGGAGTGGCGATTTCGGCCGGCGTTCTGGGCCTATTCGTCTCGCTCATAGCAGGCGTCAAGCTGAGTTCGGGGCTGCTGGTCGGCGCGGCGGCGGCGCCAACGGATGCGGCGGCGGTGAATTCCCTGCTGCGCCGCTCGGGCGCAGTGCTGCCGCCGCGATTGCCGGCGGTGCTGGAAGCGGAATTTGGCTTCAATGACCCGATGTCCATCTTTTTGACGGTTCTTCTGTTGCACATCATCGCGGCGCCCGAGGGGCTCCATGTGGGCTCCGCAGCGTTACTGTTCGTGCGTGAAATGGCGGGCGGCGCGGCGATGGGCTGCGCCGGAGGTTTCCTGCTGAGCTTCGCGCTTCGGTACCTCCGCCTGGAAGCTGCCGGTGCGGGGGTAATGGCGTTGACCGGGGCGCTGGCTCTGTTCGGGCTTTCCCAGTTTCTGGGCACGAGCGGATTTCTCGCGGTGTACCTGGCCGGGTTGATTACCGGGGCCACGAAGTACCGCTTCGCGGCGGATGTAGAGCGATTTATCGATTCCCTGACATGGCTCGCGCAGATCGTGTTGTTCGTCATGCTGGGCTTGCTCGTCACGCCGCATGATCTGCCGCGATACATACCTCACGCGGTCGCCGCCGCGGTCGCGCTGATGGTTCTGGCACGGCCGATCAGCGTGTTTCCCTGCCTGCTGCCGTTCGGCTTCAGCGTGCGGGAAAGCGCCTTTGCGTCATGGGTGGGGCTGCGGGGAGCGGTCCCAATCTATATAAGCTTCCTGCCCGCGCTGGTCGATCCCAGCCGCGACGCCGCACTGTTCGCAAGCGTGTTTGTGCTGGTTATCACCTCGCTGGTGATCCAAGGCTGGACGATAGGAACGGCGGCCCGGCTGCTGGGCTTCCCGGCGAAGGAAAGTCCGGCCGCAGTTCAGGCATGAACCAGGGGGCACCCGGTTTCAGATAGCGGCATTGTCGCGTCCGGCCCGGCCATCGTCGCAACCGGTTTGTAAAAGTCCCACTTGTAACGCGATTCCGATGCAGGTTTCACCTGCCAGACATACATCGTGTCCTCGACCCGGCCATTAGGCTCGATCAGAACGTTATCGTGGTAGAAATCGTTGACTGGTAGCTTTTTCATGTTGGCAGCCACGGTGTCGGCGTCGAGCGAATTGGCAGCCTTAACTGCCTTCAGCCAATGGGTCGCGGCGGCGTAGTTTCCGGCGTGCAGCATGCAGGGCGGTGTGCGCATTTTGGCGACGTAGCGTTTTGTCCAGGCGCGCGTCTTGTCCGTAAGATCCCAATAGAACGAGTTGGTCAGGACCAAGCCTTCGCAGGTGGCCTGTCCCAGCGAGTTCACGTCTGTGATGAACATCAGCAAAGTGGCCAGGCGTTGCCCACCCTTGGCAATGCCGAACTCGGCGGCCTGCTTGACGCAGTTCTGCAGGTCGGTTCCGGCATTGGCAAAGCCGATCACCTTGGCGCCTGATGCTTTCGCCTGAAGCAGGTAGGTGGAGAAATCGCTGGTGCCGAGCGGCGCGCGCACACTGCCGAGGATTTTTCCGCCCGCGGCCTTGATGAATGTTTCAGTATTCGCCTGCAGCGAGTAGCCGAACAGGTAATCGGCGGTGATAAAGAACCAGGTATCGCCGCCGGCCTTGGTGAGCAGACCGCCAGTCCCCTTCCCGAGCGCGTAGGTGTCATAACAAAAATGGAATCCATAAGGCGAGCAAAGCTTGCCGGTGAACTCGGTCGAGGCTGGGCCGGTGATGAGATAGATCACCTTCTTTTCACGAGCCACTTGCTGGATTGCCAGCCCGGCAGATGTGGCTGCGCCGTCGGCGAGAACGTTGACGCCCTGGTCATCCACCCATTGTCGCGCCAGAGCGCCCGCAACGTCCGGCTTGTTCTGATCGTCGCCCTGGACGATTTCGATCGGGCGGTCCAGGACGGACCCGCCGAAATCCTGCACCGCCAGTTCCACGGCCACGCGCGCGCCTGGCCCCCCGACATCGCGGTATGGTCCGCCCACATCGCTGAGCAGGCCGATGCGCACGGGCTTTGAGGAGGTCTGGGCGCGAATGAGTGCAGGTTTCGCAAGCGGCGCGGCGGCCAGGCCGGCCAGCGCCGCACGGCGCGTGATAGTGGACATGGTTGCTCCCCGGACGTTCGTTATCCGGACAGTTTGCCCGGTTTGAAAAGGTTGTGGAAGTCTGGCGCCCCGCCTCCGGCGTTGACGCGAGCGCCATTTGCAGAGGGGGGTGCGTCCTTGAGGATAACCTGCAGTTGCTCGCCATTGCCGTTTTGGATTCGGGCCGGTAGGCGTAGGCGTATCTGGACAGATGAAGGTTCGCTACATAATGCTTGTTGCCTAAGGGCCGAACCTTTTCGGCCCGGTAGCCACAACGCAAATCGTCTCACGGAACCTTGAACTCCATGACATCCGTGCTCGATGACGCTTGGTATGCTTTGCAGCCTCAAGGCGAGATGATGCGGCTCATTGTTGGTGGCGCCTGGACGCGCGGCGCGGCGCGGCGCCTCGACCCGCTGATGCGGTCTCTCAGCCTGCGGGGCTACCGCCGGGTGGAGATAGATTGCCAAGCCCTGTCTCGATTGGACACGGTCGGGGCATGGCTGCTGCTGCGCACGGGTCGGATTCTCCAGCATGAGGGAGTCACTGTGGACCCGGTCAATGTCGCCGCCGAGTACCCGGGCGCTGGTCCACACGATAAATCACGAATGCCAGGCTCCCCCTGTGAAGTTGCCACCCCGTCACGCGTTCACAGCGCCCCTTGAGCGCATAGGCCGCGGCCTTTGGCACGCACTTGACCAAGCCTATGGCCTGATCGGATTCTTCGGCCTCGTTGTGGTCGAAGCCGCTGCGACAGTTCTGCGGCCACGTAAATTGCGCGTCGCAGCGCTGGTTCACCAGATGGAGGAAACCGGGCTGAATTCGCTGCCCATCGTGGGGCTGCTCTCGCTGCTGATCGGCGTCGTCTTTGCCTATCAGGGCGCGGACGAATTGCATCGGTTCGGGGCTGATGTTTTTACCGTCAACCTGCTTGGGGTCGGTGTGCTGCGGGAGCTCGGCGGAATAATGGCGGCCATTATCGTCGCCGGACGCTCTGGCTCCGCCTTCACCGCGCAAATTGGCACGATGAAGGTGAACGAAGAGCTCGATGCAATCCAGGTCGGAGGGTTGAACCTGATACAGGTGCTGGTCCTGCCCCGGCTTTTCGCCATCATAATCACCCTACCGCTCCTGACATTCTACTCCAACATGATGGGTCTGATCGGCGGCGGATTGATTTGCCACTTCGACCTGGGAATCGTCACGCCGGTGTTTCTTGACCAGCTCCGCTCTGCAGTAACAGGCGGGACTTTCTGGCTTGGCCTGATCAAGGCTCCGGTTTTTGCCGCTATCATTGGCCTCGTCGGCTGCCACCAGGGCTTGCAGGTTGAACGGAACGCCGCCAGCGTGGGACAGCACACGACCCATGCGGTCGTCGAGGCAATTTTCCTGGTGATCGCTGCCGATGCGATGTTCTCCATCCTGTTTTCGACCCTCGGCCTATGAGCTCTTCAGCGGAACGTGATACGGTGATCCGCATCGACGAGCTGGTTACGCTCGTGGGCGGACGCGTGCTGCATGATCACATCGATCTGGAGGTGTTCCGCGGCGAGGTGCTGGGCGTGGTCGGAAGTTCCGGGTCGGGAAAGTCGGTCCTCCTGCGGTCCATCGTTGGCCTGCAGCGACCTGCCGGGGGCAGAATTGAAGTCCTCGGTGAGAACATCTGCACCCTCGATGGCGATGACCTCGTGCGAATGCAGGTGCGTTGGGGCGTGCTCTTTCAGGATGGCGCGTTATTCGGAGACCAGACCGTAGCGCAGAATGTCCAAATCCCACTGCGCGAGCATACCGATTTGCCGCAGCGGTTAATGGACGAGATTGCATCCGTGAGGCTCGGCATGGTCGGTCTTCCTCACGACGCCGCCGGCAAATATCCGGCGGAACTTTCCGGGGGCATGCGCAAGCGGGCGGGCCTGGCGCGCGCCCTTGCACTGGATCCCGAGCTGCTCTTCCTGGACGAGCCTACCGCAGGGCTCGATCCGATCTCAGCCGCCGAATTCGATGTGCTGATCCGTGAATTGCAGAAAAGCTTACGGCTTACCGTTTTTATGGTAACGCACGATATCGATAGCCTGCGTGCAACGACCGATCGCATCGCGGTCCTGGTTGATCGCCGGATCAAGCTAGGCACCATGGACAGTCTGACACGTGACCCCCATCCCTGGATCCACGAATATTTCAATGGAGTGCGTGCCCGCAAAGCTGAAGTAAACTAGCCGGAAACCTGGTTCATGGAATTGAGAGCAAATTACGTAGCCACTGGCGCCTTCGTTCTGCTGGTGCTCGCTGGGATCGTGATTGCCGCCCTCTGGCTGGCAGGTGCACAGTGGAATACGCACTACGGCCTCTTTGAAACCCATGTTTCCGGTTCGGTAAGCGGCCTTGATACCGGGGCTCCGGTAAGGCTGAACGGGATTGGTGTGGGTCACGTGGCCAGAATAGATCAGGATGCTCAGAATCCTGACGATGTGATTGTGCTGCTTCAGATACGGCAGGACGCGACTATTCGCCGCGATTCGGTCGCATCGCTCGAGATGCAGGGCCTTACTGGGGGACGCTACGTCGAGATAACTGGTGGAACTCTTGATTCCCCCAAGCTGACCGCCACCGCAGGACCGCCATATCCGGTTATTGCCTCGCGCCCGTCATCCCTGGATGCTTTGTTTAACAGCGCCCCGCAATTGATGGCAGCTTTGAACGGGATTGCGGAGCGGCTGCAAGCTGTGCTGAACGACCGGAACCTCCGAGCGATCAGCGAGACCCTGGGCAACCTCAGCGATTTGACAGGCAATCTGGACCAGCGCTCACGGGACCTGGACCATCTGCTGGCTGATGGCGGTTCGGCCCTGCACAACCTAGCCAAAGCGAGCGCGACCCTGAATACTCTGCTGGAACATTTTCAGGGCACATCGACCAATGTTGACCGGCTTGTCGCATCGGCCAACCTGACATTTATCCGGGCTACACTGCTCGCCGATAACCTTGATGATGTCGTGCGAACAAGCCGCCCGGGGCTACATCAGTTAACAACCACCGTGCCGGCGCGCCTGGATGCCCTCCTGACAATGACCAATCGGCTTGCGGCAAGCCTTGATCGTGTATCCGCTGAGCTGGAGCGGAATCCCAGCACGCTCCTGTTCGGCGCCAACCAGCAGGGCTACAGGCCAAAATGAGACGCGAGCTTTTACCGCGCCGCACATTCCTTTTCGCCGCCCCGCTGCTGGCAGCCCCCGCGGCATGCAGCCTGCTGCCCACGCCCCGGGCTGCACAGATCTACCGGCTCTCGCCACAGGTGGACGATCCTCCAGGCCCTTCGATCCCGCACAGCGCGCTTATGATCGATCTGCCTGTAATCTCAGAGAGCCTCGACACGAATCGCATCGCGCTGACGCAAGGCCGTACACGGTTCGACTACTATGCCGATTCCGTCTGGACTGACCGGCTACCTGTACTTCTGCAAACCCTAATGGTTGAGGCCTTCGAGGCCGACGGGCGCATTACAGAAGTCGGGCGTGACACGTACGGCCTTACCCACGGCTACCTGCTCCGGACCGAAATCCGCCGGTTCGAGGCGCAATATACGAGCCCGGGCCCAGGTCCGCCTCAGATCGTCGTGCTTCTCGAGTTTCAGCTTTCAACGGGTCCCGAAGGCCGGTTGGTCGGCCGGAGATTGATTTCAGCTCAGACGCCGGCGTCTCAGAACAGGATTGATAGCATCATCACTGCTTTCGATGTCGCGGCAGGTGAGGCGCTTGCCCAAGGCGTCGCGTGGACAGTTCAGGTCATATCGGTGGACCGAGCGCATGAACACCGATAGATGAATGACAAACTCCTTGCGACCGAGTGTGGCGCCTTACCAACAGAGACACCTCGCCGGCGCCGTCCAACAATGTACTGGCGGGCATTGATCAGGCCGGGGTGACGACCTCAAGCCCTTACCGCCGCTTTCGGTACCCGGCCGAGGTGATCGAGCATGCCGTTTGGCTGTATCACTGCTCCAGCCTGAGCCTGCGTGACGTCGAGCCGATCCTGGCTGCGCGCGGCATCCACGCCTGCCTCCGACACGTCCTCCTCAGGGGGCGCGAATTGCCGCTTGGCGCATCCGCGCGATAGTTTACCCGACGCGAGCGGAGAGATTGCATGCCATCCATGTTCGGAAAGACCGCTTTCCTCGAGCTGCTGAAGCAGGAAGGCGTGCGGGTGATGTTCGGCAACCCGGGCACGACGGAACTGCCGTTGATGGACGCGCTGGCGGTCGAGACGGAGCTTCGTTACGTACTCGCTTTGCAGGAAGCGCCCGCGATGGCGATGGCGGACGGGTATGCTCAGGCATCAGGCGGGTTGGCGGTGGTAAATTTGCATGTTGCGCCGGGCCTCGGGAATGCGATGGGCATGCTGTACGACGCGCGCAAGGCCGGTGCGCCGGTCCTGGTTACGGCAGGTCAGCATGAGCAGACGTTCAACATCACGGAACCGATCCTGTGGGCGGATCTGCCGGAGATCGCGCGGCCCTTCGTGAAGTGGTCGTACGAGGTGCGGCGGCTCGAGGATCTGCCCCGCGCCGTACACCGGGCGGCCAAGACGGCGCTGGCTCCCCCGACCGGGCCGGTGTTCCTGTCATTGCCCGGCGACATTCTGAATGCGAGCTGCGAGTTGGAGCTGGGGGCGCCGGGCAGGGTCGCGGCAGGGATACGGGCGGATGCGCCGGCGACAGAGGCGGCGGCGCGCCTGCTTGCCAAGGCGGAGCGGCCGGTGATCATTGCGGGGGACGCGGTACCGCAGACCGGGGCACTGACGGAGCTTGTGCAGCTCGCGGAGCAATTGGGTGCGCCAGTTTATGATGAGGGTATAGCGAGCCGCGCGATGTTTCCCTCGTCGCACCCGCTCTACCGCGGGTCCTTCGCACGGCTTGCGCCGGTGATCCGCGGCATTCTGCAGGAATACGACGTGCTGGTTTCTATCGGGGCGGATTTGTTCACCCTATCGCTGCCGGGGGCCGTCGAGGCGCTGCCCGAGGGAATGGCGGTCATTCATCTTGACACGGATCCTTGGGAGCTGGCGAAGAATTTTGCCGAATCGGTGTCGCTGCTTGGTGATCCGAAAGCGTCATTGCCCGATTTATCGGCGGCGATCATGCGGCTGATGTCCAGAACAGAGCAGGAGCGTGCGGCGCGGCGGCAGGAGGGCGCGGAAGCGGAGGGTCGGGCGCGCCTGGCAAAGCTGCGCGCGGCGGCAGAGGCGGCGATGGACCGGGCACCGATCGCGCCCCTGGCGCTGATGCACACGGTTGCAGGCATGCTGCCGCACGACGCGGTCGTTGTGGACGAAACCGTCTCGTCGGGTGCGGGGCTCCGCCAGCTGCTGCAAAGCGACGATCCGCAGAGCTTTTTCGGACTTCGCGGCGGTGGAATCGGCTGGGGGCTGCCCGCCGCGATCGGGGTGAAGCTGGCGCTGCCGGAGCGTCCGGTCGTGGCGCTGATCGGCGATGGCAGCGCGATGTACGCGATCCAGGGGCTGTGGACGTCAGCGCATGAGGATATCAGGGTCGTGTTTGTTATCGTGAATAATTCGTCGTATCGCATCCTGAAGCAGCGGACCAACGCGATGAAGGCGTTTGCGGCGCAAACCGATCGTTACGTCGGAATGGATCTGGACAAACCCCGCATCGATTTCGTTAGCGTCGCACGCGGTCTGGGCATTGCCGCCCATCGCGCCGCCAATCTCCCGGAATTCCGTGCCCTGCTCGAACAGGCGCTGAAATCAGATCGGTCGATGCTGATCGATGTGGAAGTTGATCGCAACTGGAAGCCCGTATGATGCTGCCCTGTCAACGCGACTTGTTCGATATTCCCCGCGACGTGTGCTGGCTGAATGCTGCGGCGTGGTCGCCGCTGCCGGTTGCCTCGCGAGAAGCGGGGCAACAAGGGGTGCTCCGGAAGGTGCATCCGTGGGAGATGCGGCCCGAAGACCCGTCACGCCAGATCGAGCGTGCGCGCAGCGCGGCGGCGAGGCTGATCAACGCCGACCCGCAGGATGTCGCGCTGATCTCATCCGTCAGCTACGGCGTGGCGACGGCCGGGCGCATCCTGAAGCTGCCGCGGGGGACACGCGTACTGGTGCTGCAGGACGATCACACCTCGCCGGTGCTGGAGTGGATGGAACGGACGAAAAGCGCGGGCGCGGTCCTCGAGATTGTGCGCCGGCCGGAGGACGGAGACTGGACCGAAGCGGTACTCTGGGGCGATCAACCGTTCGGGTGCTGCGCCACTCGCAGTCGTTTCGATGTCGTCCGTCCATTGGTCTGACGGCGGGATGGTCGATCTAGAGCGGGTCGTTCCCGCGGCGCGACGGGCGGGTGCGGCGATTGTCGTAGATGGGACGCACGCGGTCGGCGTGCTGGCGATCGACGTGGGGCGGCTGGATCCGGATTTTCTTATCTTCCCCACTTACAAATGGGTGCTCGGGCCTTATGGCCGGGCGTTCCTGTATGTGGCGAAGCGCTGGCAGGAGGGAACCCCGCTCGAACAAACCAGCGCCGGGCGCCGAGCGGTCAATTCCGAGGCGTCGCCCTATATCCGGGACGCTGCCTATGTCGGCAATGCCCGCCGCTTCGACATGGGGGAACGTGATCACTTCATTACAGTGGAAATGGCTGCGATTGGTATGGAGCTGATGGCATCCTGGGGAGCGGCAGCGGTCAGCGAACGGCTGCTGATGCTTACGCGGCGGCTGGCGGACGGCCTGCGTGAGGCCGGTGCCGGAATCCCAGAAGAGCGGATCAGGGCGCCCCACATTCTGAGTCTTGCTTTCCCGCGCGGTATGCCGGCCGATCTGCCACGGCAGCTTGCCGAGCAGAAAGTATTTGCCAGCCCCAGGCTAGGGCGGCTGCGCATCAGTCCTCATGTCTATAACGACGAGGCTGATGTCGAGCGTTTCGTCTCGGTCTTCCGCCGCTCCTACACGGTAGGAGGCCAGCCTCCATCGACTGGATAGGCTTCCGTCTCGCCGGGCCAGGGCGGCATCGTCACCGCCACGGCGGCCAGCGATTCCTCGCCATCGCAGCGGAACTGGAACCTCGTGCCCACGGGAATCGTGATCGAGATCCCGGGGCTTACATCAATAATCTCCTCATGGTTATCCAGGCACCGCCACATGCGGCCGCGCCCCGCGACGAAATACCAGATTTCCTCGACCGAGCGATGCGCAACGGGGCGCGAGACAGCTCCGGGTGGAAGGGAGAACTGCGCCATGCTACCTCGGTCCGTGCTGCACAGGATGCGGACCTCTGATCCGTCGGGTGCTACGACAACGGGCGCGGTGTTCAACTGCTGCGTCGCGAAGGACACGGATTGCCTCCTGCGTATTTGGCATCCGCGGCTACAATGGGCCTCGGTGTGTCAGCACGGCCAGATCGCAGCCCTGATCGGCTTGCAGGACCTGGTCGGCGACGATGCGATCCCAGCCGCGGGCGGGCTTTTCGGGCGGGCGCCAGCGAGAGCGCCGGCGGGCGAGTTCTTCATCAGGCACTAGCAGATCAAGGCTCCGGTTTTTTACCGAAAGGCGGATATGATCGCCGGTTTCGATCAGGGCGAGCGGGCCGCCGGCGGCGGCCTCTGGGGTGATGTGCAGGATGATGGTGCCGAAGGCGGTGCCGGACATCCGGCAGTCGCTTAGGCGGAGCATATCTTTTACCCCGGCCTGGGCGAGTTTTTTCGGGATTGGCAGATAGCCGGCCTCCGGCATGCCGGCCGGGGTGAGCGGGCCGGCGTTTTTGAGGACGAGGGCATCCTTTTCGGTTACGTCCAGGGTGGGGTCGTCGATGCCGTTGGCCAGGTCCTGCAGGCCGTTGAAGACAATCACGCGCGCCTCGGTTTCAAACAGGGCGGGCGTAGCGGCGCTCCGCTTGAGGATGGCGCCGCGGGGCGCAAGGGAGCCGAACAGGGCGACGAGGCCGCCGTTGGGGGAGACCGGTTCAGTGCGGGCGCGGATATAGTGCCGGTCGGTGAAAGCGGGCTCGGACAGGCGGTCGGCCAGGGTGACTCCGGTTATGTCGATGGTGGTGAGGTGGAGGTGATCCCGAAGCTCCCAGAGCAGGGCGGCGAGGCCGGCGGCGGCGTGGAAGTCCTCCATGTAGCCTTCCCCGGTGGGTTTGAGATCGACCAGGACGGGGGTGCCGTCGGAGAGCTGATTGAGGCGGGACAGGCTGATCTCGATGCCCCGGCGGCCAGCGATGGCGGTGAGGTGAATCAAGGCGTTGGTCGAGCCGCCGAGAGCGAGCAGGACGCGGAGGGCGTTTTCGACCGCATGCTCCGTGATGATTTCGGCGGGATGGATGGGTTGGGCGATGAGCTGCATGGCGATGGTGCCGGCTTGCTCGGCGGCGCGGAGCCGGTCGGCATGGACGGCGGGAATGGAGGCGGCTTCCAGCGGCATCATGCCCAGCGTGGCGGCGATGCAGGCCATAGTGCTGGCGGTGCCCATGACGCCGCAGGTGCCGGCAGTGGTGGCGAGCCGGGATTCGATTTCGCCGATGCGGGCGGCGGTCACGCGGCCGGCGCGGTATTGCGCCCAGTAGCGGCGGCAGTCGGTGCAGGCGGAGAGACGCTCGCCATGAAAGGGGGCGGCGAGCATGGGGCCGGTGACGAGCTGGACGCAGGGGATGTTTGCCGCCGCGGCGGCCATTAATTGGGCCGGCACCGTTTTATCGCAGCCTCCGATCAGGACGGCGGCGTCCATCGGCTGGGCGGTGAGCATCGCCTCGGTGTCCAGGGCGGCGAGGTTCCGGTAGTGCATGGAGGTGGGCGAGAGCGAGGGCTCGTTCAGGGAGATGGTGGGGAAGGCGAGCGGGAGGCCGCCGGCGGCGAGGACGCCGCGTTTGACGGCCTCGGTCAGCTCGGGGACGGTGCGGTGGCAGTTATTGTAGTCCGACGCGGTGTTGACGATGCCGACCACGGGGCGGTCTAGCATGGACTGGGAGTAGCCCATGGATTTGGCAAAGGACCGGCGGAGATAGAGGGAGAAGTCGCGGTCGCCGTAATTGGCGGTGTCGCGGGCGAGGCCTCGGGGCGGGGCATCTTTTGGCATGGTGGGGAGGGTAGCACCGGTTGGCGGAGTGGTCTTGGGGGCGGGGTCGACGGTGAAACGGGACGATCGAATGCTAAATGATCCGGATTGTCCCGCTGGGATAGAAAGGGGCGTGTGGTGAGCGACTATGAGATGGATCAGCTGATCTGGAGCGAGCGTCAGGCCGGTTTGTTGCGCCGGATGGGGCCGGGCGAGCGGGTCAACGATCAGGTCGATTGGACAAACGTGGCGGAGGAAATCGAGTCGCTGGGAGCGATAAGGGCGAGTTAGCCGTCTCGGCAGCATAGTGGCGCATCTAATCAAGCTGGAGGCATCACCAGCTATGGGACCGCGGGCGGGGTGGGGCGGAGCACTGTTGTCCATGAGCGGGTTGGGGTGCGTCGGTTGGTGAAGGAAAGCCCGAGTCTGGGGCCGACGATCGTGGGCTTGATCGAGGGTGAATTGGCGGATGCCCGGATGGTGGCCGAGGCGGAGCTAGCAGAGCATGGTAAGCGGCTGCGAGTCAGGTGCTTGGTCCGTGGATGCCGGGGTGATCGAAGGGCGGATTTCGTAAGAACCCCCGGTTACCGACAGGAGCGTTTCGTACGAACCGCCACTTATCCACAGGAGCGTTTCATACAGAAAGGGGGTCAGGCAGGGGGTGATTTCGTACGAATTGGGGATTCGTTGCGGAAGCGGCGCTATCGTTAAGGGTTTAACACGGAGGACACGGAGGATTTCACGGAGGGCCACGGAGATTCGGTGCACGGGCGCGGTTGAGTTCGAGAAGCCGGGTCAGGGTTTCATCTTCGGACAGATCGGCGGGCCAGCCATAGGCGGCGGCTACCGCTTCATCGACGGCGCGGTGGAGATTGTCGAGCCAGGCACCTTCGGGCGTGCCTCGGGTATTGTAGAGATTGGTAAGAGTGCGGGTCTTCAGGATGGCGGCGGCTTTTTCGTTGCGGGGGATTGGCCGATCGGGGAGCGGGGACGATTTCCGGGACGCGTTCGAGGAGATCGGGCGGGTTGAGCCAGGCGTCGTGTTTTTGGATTTTAGACGAGGTTGCGCGCGGCGGTGGCGATGGCCTCGGCGCGGGGGTCTGTGGCGTAGGCGGTGGTGGGGAGGTTCGGGGTGAGGCCGTCGGGGAAGGGGAAGGTTTCGAAGCAGGTTTGATGGTTATGATGGCACCAGACGAAGAGCCGACTCGGATGTAATACCAGCCGCCGTAAACATTGACGCACGCCCAGTCGCGGGTGCCGATAGAGCGTATTCGCTCGGGATCATTGATCAGGAAGTTCCGGACGTCGCGGCAGGCCGCCAGGATGGCCTCGTAGCTGTCCCAAACCAGGCGGCAGAGTTCAATATTACCAGCAGTATCGAAACGCAGTAGACCGGAGTGGATGGGTGATTTTGGCCCGGACGCAGAAGATGATGTTGGCGTCCTGGATGTGATGGGAGGAAGCAGTGTCCGAAGAGGACAAAGGAAAGCATTGATTGACGCTCCAGAATAGGCGACCTGCTGGACATATTCCGCCGTCGCATCCTCTGTATCGCTGGATCCGCCAGTTAGTTTGCCCTTCTGGCGTTCCGGGGCGAGATCAGGGCAATCGACCTTGTGGATGGCCGTGTCGAGCCCGGCCATGCCGGCGGGCGGTTTGTTGCTCATCGGCCGCCGCAGACTTATATTTGGTGTAGGCTCGGTGCTGACGGCGCCGCGGGAGGCGTGCCGGTCGTCTGATCTGCTGTGGGAGCAAGCGGTGTTGAAACTGACCCTGATGAGGCGGCGCCCCCTGCTCGTGGGCGCGGGTCTTCTGCTCACCGGACAGACAGCCGGGGCGGCGCCCTCGACGTTTCAAATCACCCCTGCTGTTGCTTCGGTGGTCCTGTTCATTCGTCAGCTTCACCTATTCGAGGTCGAGGCGGTCTTTCGCCGCTTCTCGGGCAATCTCGTTCTGGACATGGCCAAGCCGGAGCAGACGCGCATCGATCTGACACTCGATGCGACTTCCGTGGAAATGTCCGACACGACGAGAACTCAGCAGCTGCGCTCGCCCGATTTTCTGAGCGTGGCAGCCTATCCCGCGATCCGCTTTGCCAGCACGTCGGTCAAGACCGCTGAACCGATGCTGTGGGAGGTCCAGGGGATTCTGCACATGCGCGGGAATGGCCGGCCGCTTTCGCTGACTGCGCGTGTCTCGACCCGGGATCAACGCGTCATGTTCGATGCTTCCGGCGAGTTGTCGCGGACGGCTTTTGGCATGACGGCTGATCCGCTGCTGATCTCGGACGCCGTGCGGCTTCAGGTGCGGATGAGGCTGCAGATGCCGGGCTGAGGGGGTCAACCGCTCTTCTTGCGGGCACCGTTGCGGCGGAGCAGGAACTCGCGGCCGACTTTGACCATTGGGACGCCGTCATAATCGACGATATCGGCGGTGGCGTAGGTCTCGTGCCAGCCGTCGGGAATGAAACTTCCGGTTCCAACGACATCGATGGGGGCCTTCGCGTCGGCCATGACGCGACATTTATCGACCCCGAAGCCAGAGGAGACGACGATGCGAACCGCGGGGAACCCGGCCTCGTCCAGCGCGTCGCGCATCCGCCAGACAGCGGCGGCGGAGACGCCGGTGCCGACCAGATATCGCAACTCGGTGTCGCTGCGGTATCGGCGGATCGCGCCGGGAACATGGCGTTCCAGCACCGCGTAGCTCTCGGCGGGATCGAGGGTTTCCAGGAAGCGACCGCCATGCGTATCGATCCGGACGGAAAGCCGGCCAGCCGCAGCAAGGTCGGGAAACCGGCGGCACACGGACAGACCGTCGGTGATTTCCCGCCCGAAGTAATCGACCAGTGCGCTCAACGGCGAGTCGGGGAAGGTTTCCTGAAACATCTCGGCGGCGCGCACAGTGGAACCGGCGTAGCCGATGAGCGAATGCGGCATGGTGCCCATGCCGCGCTGCTGGCCGAACCAGTGCGCCGTGCCGTCATTGGCGTTGCCGATGAAACCTCTGGCGCCCTCGCGCTGTGCAGCCTTGCTGCCGACGCTCGCCGCATAGGCCATGCAGTCCTGCATTTCGGCGCCGGCGCAATGGCGAGCCTCCATTGCCAGAAAGCCCACCTCCGGCAGCATGAGGCACATCTGATAGGCGTTGTGGGCGGCGACGCACGCGGGGCCGAGTTTTTGCAGGAAAATGGTTTCAAGATCTGAGAGCTGTTCGAAACTGCCGGTGAGGTACATCACGGGCTCGCCCGCGCCGACCCACGTGCCCTCCGGATAAATCAGGTCGATATCAAACTGCGTTTGCCGTGACCTGGCCACCTGTTCCAGCCACTCCAGCATCAGGCGCGGCGCGCTAATGACGGGCCGGCGCAGAAACACCGCATAGGTGACGCGCTTGTCCCCAAAGCGCGCGACGACCTGGCGCGTACGGTTGAAATAGGTATCCGTACGCGCCGCGATATCGGCCGCGAGGTCGTCCATGCCGGCGGCTACTGCGCCGCGACAGCCGGCATGGGCGCGCTGGACTCCCGGCGCTGCTTCAATTCCTCGGCAACCAGGAAGGCCAGCTCCAGCGATTGCTCCGCGTTCAGGCGGGGATCGCAGAAGGTTTCATAACGCTCCGACAGATTGGCCTCGGTCAGGCGGTGTGCGCCGCCCACGCATTCAGTGACGTTCTGGCCGGTCATTTCCACGTGCACGCCGCCGGCCCAGGTGCCCTCGGCGGCGTGGATATCGAAGAAGCTGCGGACCTCGGACAGGATGGCGTCGAAGCTGCGGGTCTTCAGGTTGGCCGAGGTGGAGATGGTATTGCCATGCATCGGGTCGCAGATCCACGCCACCTTGCACCCGGCGCGCTCGACCGCGCGGATCAGCGGCGGAAGTTTCGCTTCGATCTTGTCGGCACCCATGCGGCTGACCAACGTCAGACGGCCCGGCTCGTTCTGCGGGTTGAGGGTGCCGATATTGTGAAGAAGGTCGCCGGCGTCCTGGGTCGGGCCCACTTTCATGCCGATTGGGTTCTTTAAGCCACGCAGGAATTCGACGTGCGCGCCATCAGGCTGGCGCGTGCGGTCGCCGACCCACAGGAAGTGCGCCGAGCATCCGTACCAGTCGCCGGTGGTGGAATCCACGCGCGTCAGGGCCTGTTCATAGGGCAGCAAAAGCGCCTCGTGCGCGACGTAAAAATCCGTTTCGCGCATATCGCGCGTGGTCTGGCTGGTCATCCCGCAGGCGGCCATAAAGCACAGGGTTTCGTCGATGCGGTGAGCGAGGTCGCGGTAGCGCTCGGACAGCGGCGAGCGCTCGACGAAGCCCAGGTTCCATCGGTGCACCTCGTGCAGGTCGGCGTAGCCGCCGGACGCAAAGGCGCGCAGCAGATTCAGCTTGCTGGCGGACTGAAAGTAAGCGAGTTCCATGCGGGCGGGATCGGGCCGGCGCGCCTCGGCGGTGAAATCGGGCGCGTTGATGATGTCGCCGCGGTAGCTGGGCAGTGAGACACCGTCCTGGGTTTCGGTATCGGCACTCCGCGGCTTGGCGAATTGGCCGGCCATGCGTCCCATCTTCACCACGGGAAGGCTGGCGCCGAAGGTGAGTACGACTGACATTTGCAGCAGGACGCGGAAAGTGTCGCGCAGGATGTTGGCGGTGAAATCGTTGAAGCTTTCGGCGCAGTCTCCGCCGAGAAGGACAAATGCCCTGCCCTCCGCCGCCGTTGCGAGCGCGGATTTGAGGCGCCGGGCCTCGCCGGCGAAGACCAGGGGCGGGTACCGCCGCAGTTTTGCCTCGACCGTCTCTAATACTGCATTGTCCGGGTATGATGGGGCCTGCCCGATGGGGCGGTCACGCCATGAGTCAGGGGTCCAGCGGGAAAGGGTCGCGGTCATGAGCATGCTCCTGGATGGGCCGCGGCATGGCCCATCGCGGCTTTATGGCCGGAAAGGCGGGTCAGCGCCAATCCCACGGCCAATCCCGCAGGCTGCCCACGGGGTGATCGCCCTGCGGGACGGCCCTGATGGGGTCGCGGCGCAGAGGCAGGCAATCAGGATGTGCGATGGCTGACCCGGTTTTGGAGCCGCCCGGACTGGGTGGACCGGCCACCGTTCCGCCGGCGGACCGGCCGAGCCTGTATGCGCTGACAGGTATTGTCGTCGCGGTCGTTGTGGTGGTGGCGCTGTACTTTGCGGCCGAGGTGCTGATTCCGATCACGCTGGCGATCCTGCTGAGCTTCGTGCTGTCGCCACTGATGGAACTGCTGCGCCGGGTGTGGGTTCCACGGGTGCTGGCGGCCTTGCTGGCGGTGCTGGTTGCGATCGGGATCATCATCGCACTGGGCGGAATCATCGGGACGCAGATCGCCGGCCTTGCCGGGCAGGTGCCGCAATATCAGTACACGATCGAAGAGAAAGTGAACTCACTGCAGCACCTGATTGCGGACCAGCTGGCCAGCCGCATCAGCTTCATCACCAACCACTTGCAGAATATGGGCGGGCTGGCTCCGGCAAAGCAACCGCCGGCGCAGGAGCAGACGGCGCAGAACACGCAACCGGAGAAGCCGGTTCCCGTGGTGATCACGCAATCGACCACAAGTTCCGCGCTTGAGCTGGGGGAACGGATACTTTCGCCGATCCTGCACCCGCTGGCGACGCTCGGCATCATTCTGGTGGTTGCGATCTTCTCGCTGCTGCAGAAAGAGGATCTGCGCGACCGGTTGATACGATTGTTCGGGGCGAATGATCTGCACCGGGCGACGCTGGCGATGGACGACGCGGGGCGGCGGCTGTCGCGGTATTTCCTGACGCAGCTTTGCGTGAATTGCAGCTTCGGCGTGATCGTCGGGGCGGGGCTGTTCCTGATCGGCGTGCCGAGCCCGGTGTTGTGGGGCATTCTGGGCGCTCTGCTGCGGTTCGTGCCGTATATCGGTTCGTATATCGCGGCGGCCTTGCCGGTGCTGCTGGCGGCGGCGGTCGGATCGGGATGGGGCTTGGCCATCTGGACGGCGGTCCTGTACATCGTGACCGAATTGATCATAGGCCAGGCGGTGGAGCCGACGGTGTATGGCCACAGCACCGGGCTCTCGCCGTTTTCCGTGGTTGTCGCGGCGATTTTCTGGACGTGGATCTGGGGCCCCATCGGGCTCATTCTTTCCACCCCACTGACGCTGTGCCTGGTGGTGCTCGGCCATCACGTGGAGCGGCTGCAGTTTCTCGAAGTGATGCTGGGGGACCGGCCGGCGCTTACGCCGGTCGAGAATTTTTACCAGCGGCTGCTGGCGGGCGATCCGAGCGAAGCAGAGGAGCATGCGGAACGGTTACTCACGCAGCATTCGCTGACGACATATTACGACACCGTTGCGCTGGCGGGGCTGCGGCTGGCGGCGGTGGACGCACGGCGGGGGGCGCTTTCGGCTGGCCGGTTGGAACGGATGCGGGACGCGATCACCGAGCTGGTGCAGGACCTTTCGGATCATGTGGATGAGGAGCCGGCCCATCCGGACACCGAGCAGGGGGGCCATCATCCTCTGCAACGGATGCTAGGGCACCGGCCGGAGGCGATCGAGCACGGCGTGGGGCCGGAATGGCGGGAGGGAACGCCGGTTCTGTGCATCTCTGGCCGTGGCGCGCTGGACGAGGCGGCCGCGGCGATGCTGCAGCAACTGCTGGGCAAACACGGTATTCAGGCGCGCCTTATTCCTTACCGGCTTGTCTCACAGGTGGCCATCAATGCACTTGATACGGCCGGCGTTGCCGTGGCGTGCATCGCGTGCGTGGAGATCGCGGGCAGTCCGGTGCATCTGCGCACGCTGATCCGGCGGCTGCGGGGCCGGATGCCGGATGCGCGGATTCTGGCCGGGCTGTGGTCACCCGAAGACCCGTTCCTGCGCGACCGGGGCGCGCGGGTGCAGATGGGGGCGGATATCTATGTCACGTCGCTTCGCGAGGCGGAGGAAGCCTGTCTGGCGGCGGCACGGTCCGGCCCGCCGGGCGAGGCGCAGCCGCGTGTCCTGACGGCATCAGAGAACGCCGATTAGCGCGTGATGACCGGAGGCGGAATCGTCGGAGGTCTGGTTCACGCGCTCAAACCACGGTTAGAGCGGGGTGCGTGAACCAACCTGAACGCATCCCGCTCTAATATACCAACTTCCTTTGGAAGTTGGGTGAGTCTTTGGTTTGCGCGCGGCCGCCCACCAACCCCGCGCACAGTACCAGCCGGTGAAAGCGCCGAAAGAGTCGCCGCTTTCGCCGACTGGTATAAGGCCAAAGAATCCATGAACCGTGCCGTGCGTTCACTCACGGCGCTTTTGGAACATCCCTGTGGAACATCCCTGAACGAAATTGCCGTGCTGAAGCGACTGACCAAGCTTTTCATTGGCCGCCCGGTCGCCAACCGCGAGATGGAGAGCCGCAAGCTCGGCGTCCTTACGGGCTTGCCCGCGATGGGGCTGGACGGTCTCGGGTCAGCGGCCTACGGGCCGGAGGCGGCGCTCAGCATACTCGCCGTGACCGGAGCAGCGGGGCTTGGCGCTATCGGACCGATCACCTGGGTGATTCTCGTCCTGCTGGCGATCCTGTTCCTGTCCTACTGGCAGACAATCGCGGCTTATCCGAACAATGGCGGATCGTATGTCGTCGCCAAGGAAAATCTCGGAACGAACGCCGGGCTCCTGGCGGCTGCCGCGCTGATGGTGGACTATCTGCTGAACGTGGCGGTGGGCATCTCTGCGGGCGTCGGCGCACTGACCTCGGCGATTCCGCTGCTGCTTCCCTACACGCTATGGCTGTGCCTGGGGATTTTGACCGGCGTGACGGTGGCGAATCTGCGTGGGACGCGCGAATCCGGCCTGGCCTGGGCGGGGCCGACATATCTGTTCGTCGCCAGCCTTGGCCTGGTGCTGGCCTGGGGGACCTGGAAAATCGGCGTTTCGGCCGGGCATGCACATCCGGTCGTCGCTCCGCCGCAGGTCCCGCAAGCGACGGCGGCCGTGGGTTTGTGGCTGCTGCTGCGGGCATTTGCCAGTGGCTGCACGGCGATGACGGGGGTGGAGGCAGTCAGCAACGGTGTCAGTGCTTTCCGCGAGCCGAAGGTGCGGCACGCGCACGGCACGCTGGCGGCGATTGTTGTGATCCTGGGGCTGCTGCTGCTGGCCATTGCATACCTGGCGCGGGCCTATGGCGTGAGGGCGATGGACCAGACGAAGCCGGGCTATCAGAGCGTGCTTTCGCAGCTTATCGCCGCGGTCTACGGGCGGGGCTGGTTTTACTACGTCACAATCGGCAGCGTGCTCGCAGTGCTGTGCCTTTCGGCGAATACGAGCTTCGTAGGGTTTCCGCGGCTGTGTCATCTGGTTGCAGGCGATGGCTTTTTGCCACGCGCCTTCGCGGTGCCAGGCCGCCGGCTGGTGTACACGGCGGGGATTCTGTTCCTGGCCAGCGGCACGGCTGCACTGCTGATTGCGTTCGGGGGCATAACCGACCGGCTGATCCCGCTTTTCGCGGTCGGAGCGTTCCTGTCGTTCACGCTGTCGCAGGCAGGGATGGCGGCCCATTGGCTTCATGCGTTACGCGCCGGAAGCGGTAATTCCGGCTCTCGGGCGAAGCTGGCGGTGAACGGGTTCGGCGCCATAGCGACCGGTGCGGCCCTGGTTATCATTCTGATGGCCAAGTTTACCGAAGGCGCCTGGCTGACGGTAATCGTGATTCCGGCTGCAGTGTTTCTGCTGCGGGCGATCCGGCGGTACTACGACGACATAGACCGGCAGGTTCTGGCCGCCGGTGACCGGCGCCTCGATCTACGTCACCTCGGACCGCCGGTCGTGCTGGTCCCAATCAAGCGATGGGACCGGATGGCGCGCAAGGCGCTGGAGTATGCGTTGCGCCTTTCCGATGAGGTCACCGCGCTTCACCTCACGGCCCTGGAGGGGCCGGATGCGGAGGATCGGCAGGAAAAGCTCCGGGCCGAGTGGCGCAGTTTCGCAGAAGCCCCGGCGATTCGGGCGGGGGTGAAACCGCCGCAACTGCGGTTCGTCTCGTCCGAGTTCCGCAGCATGGCGGCCCCTTTGCTGCGAACGATCCAATTTGTGCAGGAGCGGTGGCCAGGGCGGCCGGTCACGGTGGTTCTGCCGGAACTCGTGGAAGGGCGCTGGTGGGGGTACCTGATGCACACGAATCGCGAGCGCAGATTGCGCGCCCGGCTGCTGCGCTATGGCGGCCCGGGCGTGGTGGTTTCATCGGTGCCGTGGCAGCTGCAGGCGGCCGATCCGGCTCAGGCGATCGCGGAGGACGAACCCGCGGCCGCGGACAGTTGAACGCGCACTTCCCGCCCCCACATACCTCGCCATAAGAGGATCCGGGCCCCTCTGGCGGAGACGCAAAGGCCACATAGCCAGCCAACTCCGCGATGTCGGATCGCCGCGCGCCCCGGTGCGTTGTCGATCCGTTGCTCGGCCTCTTTCCCACGAGACGATCGGCTCCTTCCCTGGGCGCGCAAGTGCAACAACCAGAGGAGCATTGTTCAGTGCCGACCACCTCGTTTGCCCCCCATCCATGGAACCTGCTGTGGGCGGTGCACACCGCGGCTGCCGCGGTTGCGCGTGCCGACGGCCAGGCTGACAGCGCCGAGCGCCGCCAGCTCGGCTCCTACCTCGCCGATTGCGGGACGGAGTGCCTGACCTCGCCATTAGCGCAGGGGCTGTTCGATAAATGCCTGCGCGAACTCGGGAGCGACCCGGCGAGCACGCGGCGCGTGCTCGCGGGCGCCCTGGCGGGTTTCGAGGGGACGCCGTGGGCCTGGATCATCCTGCGCGCCGCGGAGCATGTCGCTGCTGCCGATGGTTCCATCCACCGCGCGGAGGCGCGGCAGATCGACGCCATTCGCACTCTGCTGGATCTGCCGCCCGGCGTGCCGGAACGCTACGTGGCCTGCGTGCAGCGATCGGTCACGGCATGACGGCCGAACATACCCACCACCTGCGGCGGCTGTCAGCGCGGCTGCCCCGGCCGGTGCAGACGGCGGTAGCCCGCGTGCTGCAGCCTGAGGCGAAATGGCTGCGTATTCCGCTCGGCGTATCGCTGATCGCGGGCGGCCTGCTGAGCTTTCTGCCGATCCTCGGGATATGGATGCTGCCGCTGGGTGCGCTGCTACTGGCGGAAGACTTTCCGCTGGTCCGCGGGCCCACGGTCCGGGCGATCAACGCGGCCGAGAGCTGGTGGGCGGGAACCCGCCGACCAACCCAACGCAAAACGAGAGATGCATGACACCCTACACCCCTGACCCGTGGACTGAGACGGGAGCGCGCTTTTAGCACCACTGATGGACTGGCTTTCAGATCCGCAGATCTGGACGAGTCTGCTGACGCTGACCGCGCTCGAGATCGTGCTGGGAATCGACAATGTGGTGTTCCTGTCGATCCTCGCCGCGCGTCTGCCGCCGCCGCGGCAGGTCATCGCGCGGCGGATCGGGCTGTCGCTCGCGCTGGGGCTGCGGCTTGGTCTGCTCGGCGCCATCGCCTGGATCATGCGGCTGACCGCGCCGGTATTGAGTGTCGCCGGGTGGGCGTTTTCCTGGCGCGACCTGATCCTGATCGGCGGTGGGTTGTTTCTGGTCTATAAGGGTACCGGCGAGATTCACGACAGGATCGAGGGCGGCGGCGAGCGTGAGGATACGCAGGCGGAGCGTGCCGGCCTTGCCGCACCAATCGTGCAGATCGCGCTGCTCGACATTGTGTTTTCGCTCGACAGCATCATCACGGCGGTGGGGATGACGAACCGGCTTCCGGTGATGATGGCCGCGGTGGCTCTTGCGGTCGGGGTGATGATGATTGCGGCTGCGCCGGTTTCCGGCTTTGTCAACCGGCATCCGACAGTGAAGATGCTGGCGCTGTCGTTTCTGCTTCTGATCGGCATGACGCTGATCGCCGATGGTTTCGGTGCGCACGTGCCCAGGGGCTATATTTACGCGGCGATCAGCTTTTCGCTGTTTGTCGAGCTGCTTAATCAGCTGGCTGGGCGGAACCGGCAGCGAGTTGCTGTTGGGCGGAAGCGGTGAGGGTGAAGCCAGATGGTCCAGCTATTCGACCACGATCCTGCGCCATTCCAGCCCTCGTCACGCCCGAAGCTCTCGGAAGCTGCCGTTGTTTTCCGCGACCTCCCGCAGCAGCCGTGACGGCGCCCAGCGATCGCCGTATTCGCGGTGCCATTCGGAGACCTGCTCGTAAACCGCGCTCGCGCCGATCCCGTCCGCCCAGATCATGAGACCGCCGCGGTAACGGGGGAAACCGAAACCGTGCAGCCACATCACATCGATGTCGCTGGCGCGGTAGGCTTTGCCTTCCTCCAGAATGCGGCAGGCTTCATTCACCGAGGCGAAGAGCAGCCGGCGCAATATCTCGTCGTCCGTGAAGCTGCGCTGGCGTATGCCCAGGCCGACAGCAACCTGACGGATGATACTCGCCACCCTAGGATCCGGACGGGGCGTGCGGTCGCCCCTCTCGTACTTGTACCAGCCAGCACCGGTCTTCTGGCCGTAGCGCCCTAGTTCCACCAGCCGGTCGGCGATGGGCAGCGCCCGATACCCCGGGTTCGTCGCGGCCCGGCGCCGCCGGCTTGCCGCGCCGATATCCAGACCGGCAAGATCGCCCACGGCGAACGGCCCCATCGGGTACCCAAAATCCACCAGCACCTTGTCCACCTGCTCCGGCAGGCAGCCTTCCTCCAACAGGATCACCAATTCAGTGGTGAAGGGCGCGCGCGAACGGTTGGCGACGAAACCATCGGTGTTCCCGGCCATGACCGAAATCTTGCCGACCTTGCGACCCATCTGCATGACCGTTGCGAGGGTTTCGGGCGATGACTGCCGGCCCCGCACCACCTCCAGCAGTTTCATGACGTTTGCTGGGCTGAAGAAGTGCGCGCCGGCCACCTCGCCGGGGCGGGCGGTTTCGCGTGCCAGCTCGTTGATGTCCAGCGCCGAGGTGTTCGACAGCAGCAGCGCGCCCTTTCGCATGACGGCGTCGAGCTTGCGGAAGACCGGGCGCTTGGCGTCCATCTCCTCGAAGACCGCCTCGATCACGATGTCGCAGTCGGCGATGGCTTCGTAGCCGGTGACAGGGACGATGCGGGCAAGACGCCATTGCATTTCTTCCCCGGCGAGGCTGCCGCGCCGGACGGAGGTGGCATAGTTGCCCCGCACCCGTTCCATCCCGCGTGCCAGCGCCTCAGGTGTGGCATCAAGAATGCGCACGGAATAGCCGGCGTCGGCGAATGTCATGGCGATGCCGCCGCCCATCGTTCCGGCGCCAACGATGCCAATCGCGCGAAATTCCTTCGGGCGGACGGTTGTGGGAATATCGGGAAGCTTGGCGGCCTCGCGCTCCGCGAAGAAGGCATAGCGCAGCGCCCGCGCCTCCTCGGAGTTCTCCAGCTCCGCAAACAGCTCCTGTTCTCGTTTAAGACCATCATCAAATGGCAGAGTGCATGCCGCCTCCACGGCGGCGATGCAGTGATAGGGTGCCTTCTGGTTGCGCGCCCGGCGCGCGATCGATTTCCGCATGGCGTCGAACAGGCCGGGGTCGGTCCTTGCGTCGGTCAGGCGTTCGCAGTCCCGCACCCGGGGAAGCGGGTGCCGGTCCGCGATCTGTGCTGCGAAAGCGAGAGCGCCGGCGCGCAGGTCAGCGCCGTCCGGCAGCACGGCATCGAGGATCCCAAGCCGCGCCGCCTCGGGCGCGGGGACGTGCCGCCCGGAGGTGATCATTTCCAGGGCCGCCTTGGGGCCGGCGAGACGCGGCAGGCGCTGGGTCCCGCCCCCACCCGGCAGGATGCCGATCAGAACCTCCGGCAATCCTACTTTGGCGGTGGGAACGGCGATGCGGTAATTACAGGCCAGCGCGATCTCCAGTCCGCCGCCGAGCGCGTAACCATGGATGGCGGCGACCACCGGCTTTTCGCTGGCGTCCAGGATGTCGTAAACGCGCTGGCCGAGCGGAGGTCTTTCGCGAGCCTTGCCGAATTGCCGGATGTCGGCCCCGGCGATGAAGCTTCTTCCCGCGCCGAGCAGCACGATCGCGCGGATCGCCGGGTCCGCGGCAGCGGCACGCACCGCGGCGATGATACCGTCCGAAATGCCAGGGCCGAGGGCATTTACCGGAGGATTATCGACCGTGATGACGCCGATCTCACCTTCACGGTCCAGCCGAACCGTTCCTGCCTCGCCCATCTGGTTGCCCCCCGTTGGGAGCGTGTCCGGTTCGGATTGAGCCGGTCACGCGCTCCCGACTTTTTGGTTTCAGCGCGGGAATCCCACTTTTCGGCTGTTACGCCTTAAGCGATCTCACGCCTAGTGAGCAACGATAGAGCGATGTCGGTCGAACAGGAAGGAACGGGGCGAGCAAGCCCGCCCCTTTTTGCACCCAGAGCGTGTTTGGCATGCCTGAACACGCCCCGCGCCTGCTTTAGCGGCTGTAGGAGCCGTTTCCGTTCGGGGAATTGATGGCGTTTCCGGACTGGGCGGAGTTGCTCATGCCGTTGCTGCCCATCATTCCGTTATCGGCCTGGTTGCCGCCCCCGCCGCTTTCATTCTGGCCATATACCTGACCGTTCTGGCCGTTATTCATGTTGTTGTAGCTCTGGCGGCCGGCGAACCCATTCTGACCGCCGCTCCATTCGTTCTGGCCGGAGTTTGCGCCGTAGCTCTGACCGCTATTCCAGCCGTTCTGGCCAGGGTTGGAGCTGAAGTTCTGGTTACCGTACCAGCCATTTTGGCCAGAGTTCTGGCTGTTCTGACCGTATTGATCGTAACCCTGGCCGTTCTGACCCTGGTTCTGTCCGAAATTTTGGCCATTCTGTTCAGAGTTGTTCCCGTTCTGACCCCGTGACAGGGCGGTCAGGGCGGTTACGGAATTGGGCGAGATCATCATCGTGACCGGATTGCCGTCGCGGTCCCGGGCGTGGACGACAAAGGAGCGGGGAACCACCTGGATATCAGTGAATCCGCCCTCGCTGAGATCCTGATAGATTTTCTGCTGGAGCATTCGTCCGTTTTCCTGGGTCCCCTGGAAGTTCTGTCCCTGGAATTGCTGCTGCTGGCTGGAGCCTTGGTCATAGGCTTGGCCATTCCATGATCCGTTGTTGCCTTGCGCGAACGCAGGCGCGGCAAATCCAACCGCCGTGGCGACGGCGGCGATCATCAGTGTCCGCATGGGTTCATCTCTCCTGCTGCGCCGGGATTGGCGCCACAGGGGAAACGCTTCGGAAGCGGCGGGGCCCACTCACAGTTCAGTGCTTGTTCATAGGGGCTGTCGCGCGGAATGGCGGATGGTTCCGGGTGAAGACGCCGCTGAAGCACCAACATCGTCGCATCGCCGTCGTCCCATGAGCCGATCTATTGTCCTGCCCGCGAACTTCGCCGCATCGTGTGGTGGACGAGGGGATCAGCAGGCCACTGAAAACAAAGAGCCAGTGTCCCGAACCGACCGCCAATCCACAACGGCGAACTGCCAATTCGGGACACTGGCGCTTCATCTACTGCCGAACCGCTCCGACGGGACGACTGGAACCGCTTGCTGTCGCGTTGGGGCCTCAATCCGCCTGATGGTCAGAAAGCTTTGTCAGACCACAAAACAATTCCGGACGGACCCTTGGCGACGGACTCTTGGCAAAGAGGTATACCAAAGGAGCCATGACTTCCAGCGACACAAGGCCCGTCGTCCTGACGGTTCCATCCTACCGAGGCACGCTCGCGCCGTCACCTAGGGAGCGCAGGAGCGCGTTCCTGGCCCGTTTGCGGCAAATCATCTGGGAGGCGATGGAGGCAGCCCCGCGGCCCCGCCGCCAACGGGCCGACAGCGGCCCCACACCTGCGCAGCAAGATCTTGCCGCCTGGGCTTGTACGGCCTGCTGCGGCGAGTGCTGCTCCAAGGGCGGCACACACGCGTATCTTGATGACGACACTATGCAACGTGTTGCGCGGGAACGCCCGAACCTTGGCCGGCGTGGTCTTGCGGAACTTTACGCTTCCTATCTGCCTGATCAGAGTTTCGCCGGTAGCTGCGTCTTCCACGCTGCGGCCGGCTGCGCCCTGCCGCGCTCGCTGCGCTCCGATCTGTGCAATGCGTTCTATTGCACGCCGCTGAAAATCTTTTTTCGCGATCACCCAATTACCGGGCCACAAGGCGTGCGAATACAGGCAATAGCCGGATCGCCCCACATGAAGCCACGGCAGAGGGGATAGCGCCCGCCTGCGCCGGCGAAATCAGCCCTCCACCACTTCGTCCAGATCGCTCCCCCACATGCGCTCAAGCGCGTACATTGCCCGCGCTCCGGGCTTGAAGAGGTGGACGACAAAATCACCCGCATCGATCAACACCCATTCGGCGCCCTGTGTGCCTTCCACCTGCACGCGCTTCAGCCCGGCTTCGTGCAGCTTCTCGACCAGATGCTCGGCCATTGCGTTGATCTGCCGGTCGGCCAATCCGGTCGCAACGATCATGCGATCGCAAAATGTCGCTTTCCCCTCAAGGTCCAAAACCACCAAATTCTCGGCCTTGTCGTCCTCCAGGCTAGCGGTAATGATGTGCTGCAGCCGTTCCAGTTGCGCGCGAGTGGCAGCGCCCTCGTCGCGATTTGCCAGGACTCTGCGCGGGCCTGCGACAACGGCCTTCTTCAACGCGGTTCCTGGTGTTTTGTCGGCTGCAGGCAACGGACGCGGCACCTTGCGCTTGACGGGTTTGCGCGGTCCGGGAGTGGCAGGCAGTTTGACTATGGCACAACTCCTTCACGGGCCGCGCGAATGGCGCTGGCCGACAAAGAATTTTGCGGAGCGAGCAAGGCGATCCAGGCAGGGGTGGCAGCACCGGCCAGAACGGACGTAGCGCCGACAGGCTGGCGGTAACGACGCAAACGCCTTGCCGCTTTGCCGGCCAAGGCGCGATGGGTGAACGGCGGCCGGGGTAGCACCAGGAGCGGCACGCGCGTGACGAAGTCGGTCCAGCGCCGCCAGCGCGGGAGTTGCTCCAATATGTCCGCCCCCATCACCCAGACAAATTCTATACGCGGAAAGCGCCGCTGAAGTTCAGTGATTGTATCGATGCTATAGCGCGTTCTCAACGCCGCCTCGATCCCGGTTGCCACGACCCGCTGCCCGTCCGCTATGCTCATGGCGGATGCGACCCGGTCTTCAAATGATGCCATCCCTGCCTGGGGTTTCAAAACATTTCCGGGAGAGACCAGCAGCCACACCTGATCGAGTCGCAGATGCATCCGTGCCAGTCGCGCAACATGCAGGTGGCCCACATGGGCAGGATTGAACGATCCCCCAAGGATGCCGACCCGGATGCGCCGGCGATCGCCAAATCGCGGAAGCTTCTCCCTTGTCAGGGACGCACCTGACCCGTACCCCGCACAACGTACCGGTAAGTGGTGAGTTGCTCCAGGCCCACCGGCCCACGCGCATGAATGCGCCCGGTTGCGATCCCGATCTCGGCGCCGAAGCCAAATTCGCCGCCGTCGCAGAACTGCGTCGATGCGTTCCACATGCCCACCGCGCTATCCAGGTTGCGCAGGAAGTATTCGGCGGCCCGATGATCATTCGTCACGATGGCATCGGTGTGTTCGCTGCCGTGCCGCGCGATGTGGGCCAGCGCGCCATCGACGCCGTCCACCACGCGTATGGAAAGCACCGCGTCCAGCCACTCCGTGTCGAAGTCCGCCTCAGTAGCTTGCGGCAACCCAGGCACGATATCCCGAGCGGCCGCATCGGCGTGGAAGGCGCAACCCAGGCGCTGCAAGTCGGCAACGATGTGGGGCAAGAGCCTGGGTGCGATCGCTGCGTCGATAAGCAGGGTCTCGGTTGCGCCGCAGATGCCCGTGCGCCGCATTTTGGCGTTGGCGACGATTGACCGTGCCATTTGCGGATCGGCACCTTCGTGCACATAGGTGTGGCAAAGCCCCTCGGCATGCGCCAGCACAGGAATACGCGCCTCACGCTGCACACGCTCGACCAGCGACTTTCCGCCGCGCGGGATGATCAAATCTATCAGCCCGGCCGCGGACAGCATGGCGGCGACATAGGCGCGATCGGCCGAAGGCGCGATCTGGACGGCTGTTTCCGGCAGCCCAGCCGCGCGCAAGCCCTTAGCTAGCGCGGAATGGATGGAGCGTGCGCTGTGAAGGCTTTCCGATCCGCCGCGCAGGATGACGGCATTGCCCGATTTGAGGCACAAACCGGCTGCGTCGGCACCGACGTTAGGCCGGCTTTCGTAAATCATGCCGATGACACCAACGGGCGTAGCGATCCGCTGAATGCGAAGGCCGTTCGGACGAGTCCAGTCCGCGATGGTGCGGTTCACCGGATCAGACAGGGCAGCAACTTCCTCCAGCCCCTTGGCCATTGCTTCCACCCGCGCCGCCGTTAATGCCAGGCGGTCGCGGAACGCGGCAGTGCCCGTGCAACAGGCAAGGTCGTTTGCGTTCGCAGCCATGATGTCGGGCGCGGCGCAGCGCAGCGAGGCAGCCATGGCGTGCAATGCGGCGTTCCGGTGCTCGCCGGAACTTCGCGCCAGAACGCGCGCGGCATCTCGGGCCACGGCGGCCGCGGGCTGCAGATGTTGGGTGGCGTCGGTTTCGATATGCATGGTCTTCAGTAACCCAGCGCGCAGCCATCCTTGCGCGATTCCGATCCGGCGATCAAACACCCGCGCGCGCGATCGATCCAGATTGCCTGGGCGCCGCCATGCGGACGTTCGACAAGTTCCAGCTCGTGTCCCAGCCGCGCGAGCATATCGCATACCTCCGGGGCGATGCCACGCTCGATCTGCACCTTATTTCTCAGCGGCATCAATCGGGGGAGCTCAATGGATTCCTGAAGATCCAGGCCGAATTCCAGATGGTTGGTGAGAAAGAGCGAGTGACCCATGGGCTGGAAATGGCCCCCCATGACGCCGTAGGGCATGACCGCTTCACCATTCCTCATCACCATGCCGGGAATGATCGTGTGAAGCGGTCGCTTATGCGGCGCGATGCAGTTGGGGTGGCCGCGCTGTACGCGGAAGCCGAAGCCACGGTTGTGCAGCATCACGCCCGAGCGTTCGGCAAGGATCGCCGAGCCGAAACCTTCGAAAAGCGAGTTGATGAAGCTGCAGGCATTGCCATCGCGATCAACGACGCAGAGGTAAATCGTGTCCTTATGCGGCGGTAAAATGGCCTCGCCGGCGTTGGGCAGGTTGCGAATGGCGCGGCGGTCGTCAATCAGGTCCCGCAGACCATCCAAATAAGAGCGGTCGAGCAGCTTCTTAAGCGGCACGGCAACCTGCGAAGGATCGGCCACAAATGCATCACGGTCGCGGTACGCCAGGCGCGCAGCCTCGATGTGCCGGTGATAGCGCAGCGCGCTGGCTGGGCCTTCGGGCGGCGCTTCAAGTCCTTCAAGGATGCCGAGGATCACCAGAGCGACAATTCCCTGCCCGTTCGGGGGGCATTGGAATACGTCGTAACCTCGCCACCGCAGGCTGATCGGCTTGACGAACTCCGCATCGTGGGCGCCGGCTGCGAAATCCTCCTCAGTGTGCAGCCCCCCCGTTCGCGCAACGTGGCGACAATGTCGGCGGCAACCGGGCCTTCGTAGAACGCTTTGGCGCCGCGCGATGCAATGGCGCGGAGGGTCTCGGCCAACGCCGGCTGGCGGAACATGTCGCCCGGGCGGGGGGCGTGGCCGCCGCGAAGGAAGGCGTTTGTGCCGTTGCCGCGCAATTTGCTTTCCAGCCTGGCCCAGTCCCACGCCACCTTGTCATGCACTGGCCAACCTTCCGCGGCGAAACCGATGGCAGGCCGCAGCAGTTCGTCCAGACCTTTGCGGCCATGCGCGGCCAACAGCGCCTCCCACGCACTGATGGCGCCCGGTACGGTAACACTATGAGCCGAGATATTGTCGATGGCGCTGATCCCCTGCCCTTCATACCAGTCAATCGTTGCTGCCGCGGGGGCGCGGCCGGAACCGTTCAGCGCGATGACTTCGCCGCTTCCGGCCGGCGCATAAAGGCAAAAGCAATCGCCGCCGATGCCGGTCGACTGCGGCTCGATCACACAAAGTACGGCGCAAGCAGCCACCGCGGCATCGAGCGCGTTCCCGCCGTTACGCAGTACGTCAAGTGCGGTCAGCGTCGCCGCCGGCATCGACGTCGCCGCCATCCCGTGGGTCGCATAAACCTGGCTTCGTCCGGGAAGGTGGAAATCGCGCATGTAATATGACCCTTCTGGGAGCCTCTGTGGCCAGTTATCGGCTCTCGGTAGTATGGTCCGGCCATAGCAACAAGGCCCGGTTCGTCATGGATCCGATTGCCTACGCTGACTTCGAGCGTGTTGATATCCGCGTCGGCACGATCGTAGATGCGCAGCCGTTCCCCGAGGCGCGCAAATCAGCCGTGAAGCTGTTCGTCGATTTCGGCCCGGAGATCGGGGTGAAGCGATCCTCGGCGCAGATCACCGTGCATTACCGATGCGATCAGTTGATCGGCCGGCAGGTATGTGCGGTCGTGAATTTTCCGCCGCGCCAGATCGGGCCGTTTATCAGCGAGGTGCTGACACTGGGGATGCCGGACGAGGATGGCGCGGTCGTCCTGATCAAGCCCGATTTCAAAGTGCCGAATGGCGGCAGGCTGTTCTGATGCCGGCGCACTTTTATACGGTCGGCTGGGAGCAGCTGCATCGCGATGCGAAGGCGCTGGCGTGGCGGCTGATCGACAAGGGGCCGTTCACCGGCGTCGTCGCAGTGACGCGAGGCGGCCTGATCCCCGCGGCAATCGTCGCGCGCGAGCTGGATTGCCGTCTGGTGGAAAGCGTCTCGGTGGTGAGTTACGGCGGGGACTCCGCGGGCTCGCGCGGGACGCCGGTGGTAACGAAACCTCCCTCGGCGGCGGGCGACGGCAGCGGGTTCCTCATCATCGATGATCTGGTCGATACGGGCAGCACGGCACGGGTGGTGCGGGCGCTTCTGCCGCGTGCGCATTTCGCCTGCATCTATGCCAAACCGGCCGCCCGCGAGGCGGTGGATACCTACATCACCGAGGTGTCGCAGGACACCTGGATCCTGTTTCCGTGGGATACCGAGCTTCAGTTCAGCGAACCGCTGGCGAAGCGCGGCGCGTGAGCGCGGATAGGAATTGTCCCGGCTGGAGGAAGTCTGATTCCCGCGGGCGGCGCATTGCCGCGCGCGGACCCATGCCAATCTTTCCGCAATTCAAACGGTGAGCAGGCATGCAGGTTATGAACGAACCGTTTCATGCGGGGGAACACGCGGCGCAGGAGCATGCGGGGGTGCGCGAGCAAATGGCGGCGCCCGGGGCTGCCTCGATTCGCGGCTGGATGCCGGATCAGCATCGCGATTTCTTCGCGGCGTTGCCGTTCGTGGTGTTTGCCGTGCTGGATGGGGATGGTTGGCCGGTTCCTTCGGGTACTGACCGGGCCGGCCGGTTTTGTGGCGACGCCGGATGCCCGCACGCTCCACATCGCGGCGCGGCCTGCGCCGGACGATCCAGCCGGCTTCGGCCTGGCGGCTGGAGCCGCGTTCGGGATGCTGGGCATTGATCTTGCGACTCGCCGCCGCAACCGGGCGAACGGCCGGATCATTTCCAGCGGGCCGGACGGGATCACAATCGCCGTCACCCAAAGCTTCGGCAACTGCCCGCAGTATATCCAGAGCCGGGATCTCCGCTACGTCTCGGCCGCGCCTGCTCCAGCGCAACGCCTCGCGGGGCTCGATGCAGCGGCGCGAAGGATGATTGCCCAGGCAGACACGTTCTTTGCGGCTTCGTCGTCAGGGCCGGCCGACGACAAGCGGGCCGGCATGGACATTTCGCATCGCGGTGGGCGGCCCGGCTTTGTGCGCATGGATGGGGACGTGCTGACGGTGCCGGATTTCGCTGGTAACCGGTATTACAACACCCTCGGTAATTTTTTGATTTACCCGAAAGCGGGGCTCCTGTTCATCGACTTCGAGAGCGGCGACATGCTCCATCTGGCGGGTGAGACCGAGATCGTCTGGAGAATGCCGGAGGAGGAGCGCCTGGAGGGGGCCGAGCGGCTGTGGCGGTTCCGGGTTGTTTGGGGGTGCCGGCGCCAAGGGGCCCTGCCGTTCCGCTGGGACTTTCGTTCGCTGTCGCGTGGCGCAGCCCGGACCGGGACCTGGGCGTAGCGGTTTGTCAACGAGGCCCGGTTTCGGCGAGGCCCGTGCGCACATAGAGCTCAGCCAGCGGTCAGCCAGCGGTACGTGGAACCCGATACGGGTCAGTTCCAGATCGCCGCCACTCACCTGTTGAGGCCCATCGGGCCAGATGCCATCCGCAGTTCGCCGCAAAATTTCCGCCTTGATACGGGCACTGTGCAGGACAAGAATTTCCTGCACAGTCGGGATGCTGGCGTAGGCCCAGACATTCGACCAGGTTTTGGCCTCGTTGCTCGGTGAGAGAATTTCGACCAGCAGCACCGGGTCAGGCATCGTCGCCTGGCCGGGCACTACCGGCGAGCATGTCACGCCCAGGTCCGGCACACGGAAATTATGCGCCGATCGAAGGCGCGGGATGACGCCAAGGCCGGTCAGTACCTCGCAGGTGGTGCCGCGCTGGCGTAGATGATTTCGGATCAGACCGCCCAGCTCGCTTTGCAGCAGCCCGTGGACCGTACTCGCGGGCGCCATGGCGCACGGCTCGCCGTCCACCAGCTCATAGCGGAAATAGTCACCGGAGTCCCAGACCAGAAAATCCTAAACCGCCATGTGGACGGGAAGCTTTGCCAGGCCAACCATCACCGGCATCTAAGCAGAGTTTCGTGGCTTGTGGCACGCAAGTCTGCTTAGAAGTTGTTGAAGACGCATCATCTTATCGGCGGAGCGCCGAAACGCTCCGCCGGACGCTGCTTAGCACATCCGGGCTTTCCCCGCACCCACGCGGGAGCTTCAAATTCAGGCGGCCCGCAGGGCCGCCGGCAGCCGGGCGATCGAGCTGTCGATCAGGCGTGCATCGGCATCCGGCGACAGCCCGTCCGCGATAACATCCCGTGCGGCCAAAGTGGCGACTTCGGCAGCGGTCACGCGCACCTCGTCGACAGCTGACTTCTCTGCCGCGGCGATACGATCCAGCGCCATCTGCTCGCGGCGATGCGCCGCGGCACGAGCTTCCTCAGTGGCGGCGGCGGCAACCCGGTCGGCTTCGGCCTTGGCGCCTTCGATAAGTGCCTTCGCGTCGACCAGGGCTGCCTCGCGGCGTTCCTGAGCTTCCTTCAGCATCAACTCGGCTTCCCGACGCAGGTGGGCCGCCTCTTCGAGTTCCTTGCGGATGGCATCGGCGTGGCTGTCCAGCAGGCCGGCGATCGCCTGCCAGAGGCGTTTACCGAACAGGATAAAGAACAGGAAGAACGCGATCGCGACCCAGGTGCGGGATTCGGTCCAGAAGCCCCCTGCTTCCATGGCTCAGTTTCCTTCCGCTCAGGCCTGGCTGCGTGCGGCCAGAGCGGCGCCGACCGCCTGTTCCAGCCGGGCCGGCTGCGGCACGGTGCCGGTCAGCCTCGTGACAACCGCCCCCGCGGTGTCGGTGGCGACCTGTCGCAGAGCGCGCAACGCCCCCTGCCGGGCCTCGTTTATGCGGGTTTCAGCCTCCTTGATCTGCTCTTCCAAACGGGCGTTCAATTCCGCCGCCCCGGCGGCGGCCTGCTGCTTTGCACCGTCCAGGGCAGTGTTGATTGCCCCCTGGGCTTCCGCGCGGGCGCGGGCGATTGCCTGGGTCGTTTCCCCCACGAACTCGTCCGCCATAGCTTTCGACTGACGGGCGGTTTCCAGATCGGCGGCGATGGCAGCCGAACGGCGCTCCAGCACGCCGGCAACCTGAGGCAACCCCCATAGCCAGCAGAGCAGAAAAAACACGATGAAGATGACTGCGCCCCACCAGACCTGATCGACCGTCAGGGGGTTCTTGAAGTTAAGCTGCGGCATGCCCTCGGCGAAGGCCGCAGCCGGCGTTCCGAGCATGGCTGCGACGGTTAGCCAGGCGATGGTTGGGGCGCGGCGCATCCGGATCAGACGAAGAGAATAATGAACGCGATGACCAGTGCGTAGAGCGCAACGGCTTCCGTCAGCGCGAAGCCAAGGATCGCCAGACCGAAGATGCGATCGCGCGAAGCGGGGTTGCGCGCGACGCTGCTCACCAGCGCGGCGAAGATGTGACCGATACCGACGCCCACGCCGGACAGTGCGATGACAGCGAGGCCCGCACCAATATTCTTGGCGGAAGCAAGATCCATGTCGGTTTCCTTTCCGAGGGGAAGTGGTTAATGAAGGTGCACTGCGTCATGCAGATAGATGCATGACAGGATGGCAAACACGTAGGCCTGCAGCACCGCGACGAGGATTTCGAACCCGATCAGGGCGGTATTCACGCCAAGCGCGAAGGCGGCCGGAATCCAGCCGATCAGTCCAGCAGCGCCAAGCATCACCACGAACGCGCCGAAGACTTCCAGCATGACGTGACCCGCCATCATGTTGGCGAAAAGACGAACCGAAAGGGAGATGATGCGTGAGAGGTAAGAGAGCACCTCGATCGGCACCAGTAGCGGGAGCAGAACCTTGGGGACGCCTTGCGGGACGAAGTAGCTGAAGAAATGCAGCCGGTGGATCCACAGGCCGACCAAAGTCACCATGATGATCACGACGAGGGTCAAGGCGAGGGTGACGGCGATATGGCTGGTAAAGGTGAAGAAATAGGGGAAGACGCCGATCAAGTTGCCCAATAGAATAAAAAGAAAGAGTGTGAATATGAAGGGAAAGAAACGTTTTCCCTCAGGCCCGATCGTCTCCACGCACATATTGTAGGTGAATTCGTATATCATCTCGGCCGTGGCCTGCAGCCGTCCCGGGACCATCGCACGCGGCCGCATCCCTGCCCACAGTAACAGCAGCGTCAGCACCATGACGACCAGCATCATGAGGTTTGATTGGCTGAAATGCACTGCACGCCCGGCCGTCCCCAGGGATGTGTGCAACTCGAACTGGCTCAGTGCGTCGATATTGCCCGAAGCGGCCAAGCTACCCGTCCCCCACGCCCCAACTCATCTTTTGCCGCCGGGTTTGTCCTGGCGTGGCGGCGCGTAGATGCGCAGCACGTTCAGGATGCCGGCCGCCGCCCCGAGTGGCACGAACGCAATGAGGAAGATCGGCCTGGTGCCTAGCAGCTGGTCGAGCCCCCAGCCGATGGCACACGCCAGAGCCAGCGCGACCACCAGCTCCAGCCCCACCCGCAGGCCGAGAGCCAACGCGGATGGCTCCCCATTGGGAACGTGGTCCTGCTTTGGCGGCCTGGGCTCCAGCCCCTGCCGTTCACGGGCGGCGCGCAACCGCTCGTCAAAAGATTGCGGCCGGCTACCCTCTTCCTCGTTCATGACCGCTCCTGGCAAGTCGCCCTGCCGGAAGGCGGGCGCTTGCTACAGGGGGGTTAGCAGAGTGTCAAGAATGGGCCCGCGTTCTACCGGGTGAAGCCCTCCAGTTCGCTTTCGGCCCAAGTGATCACCTGCGCGACCGACTGGCCCTGCTTCAGCCGGCCCAGCATGCCGTTATGGGTCGCACGGTTGTAGATTTGCACCGCCACATCCGGCGGGGCTTCCGCTCCGGTAATATTCGGCTTGGCATCATGCCAGGGACGGATCGGATAGTTGTACACGGTGCCCTTGGGAGGCTCGACGTTTTCCCAGACCTTGAAATCGAGCATCGAGGGGAACGGCGACAGGTCGTAGCCCTCCACCACGTTGTCGCGCGCCTCGACCTGTTCGCGCTGCATCAGGTACTCGATAAGGTCGAAGGTGGCGGTCTTGTTCCGGCTGTATTCCCACACGCCCCAGAAATACGTGAGCGACGGCACGAACCGGCCTTCCGGTCCGGCGGGGCAGGAGAAGGTCCAGCAATCGGCGGCGACCTGCGGTGCATCGCGCTTGGCGACGGCCCAGGCCGAGGGAGGATTGAAAATCAGCGCCGACTTGCCGGAAATCAGGGCGCGGTTGTTGGAGGCGTCATCGTAGCTGACGGCATCGGCCGGGTAGAACTTCACCCATTTCTGGGCGAGTTCCAGGAACTGCTTCATCTTGTCGGAGTGGACCTGGACTTTGCCCTCGCCATCGATGAGAGCGGCGCCATAGGCGCGGAACATCGCTCCGACCTGATCAATGCCATCCGTATTAAGGTTGCTGCCGAGCCCCATCGCGAAGCCCAGGTTCTCCTTCTGCGCCATCTCGGCGTATTTGAACAACGTATCGTAAGTCCAGTCATCCTGGAGCTTCGTATGCTCCGGCCGCACCGGATACATCTCCGTGACGTCGAGGCCCTTCTGCTTGAACCAGCTGATGCGGGCGCAGGGCGGCTTGGTCTGCGTGCCCGAACTGGTCGGCAATGCGCGCCAGTGGCCGTTAATCTTCGCCATGTAGGTGGAGGTTTCGTTCACCGGGCCGTATTTCGCCATCAGCCGGTTGAGCAGATCGTCGTGGTTCGCCAGTTTGTCGGCGTGGTTCACCACATCCCACATGTAAAGCGCGATGCAATCATGCCCCGTCCCGGCCTGTGCTTCGGCCGCGGCCGTAAGCAGCAGCTTGTTCCCGACGCTGGTGATGAAATCCACGTGGACATCGACCTTGTTTTTGCTAGCCCAGGCGTCAACCTGCTGCTGCATGACCTTGTTGCCGTCGGGCACCCAGTGATCCCAGAAGCCAATTGAGACCTTGCCCGCGGCTCCAGCGGTGCGGATATGGACCAGCGGCAAGGCCGCGGCGGCGGCACCAAGCTTGAGCGCCGAACGGCGCGGCAATGCGTACTGAGGCTTTGCTTTCATGTCTGTTTATCTCCCTGCCGGGCCGGTAGCCCGACCCCGGACCACATCATAGTCGAACACCGACGCCAAACGAAACGGGCGCGCGGGGCCGCGGGCTGCGCCTGAGAAGCAGTTGCATCATTGCACGCCCGGGTTGAACTCAGGACAGACCGGCCGCACATACGCGCCGATGCGCGATTTTTCCGATCTCTCCGAACGGGAGGTTCTCGCTCTCGCGATCGCGAACGAGGAGGAAGACGGCCGGATCTACGCGGACATCGCTGAGGGACTGCGGGACAACTATCCGGCATCAGCCAAGGTGTTCGAAGAGATGGTTTCCGAGGAGGGGGATCACCGGCGGCAACTGATAGATCTCTACCGGGTAAAATTCGGTGAGCACATACCCCTGATCCGGCGGCAGGACGTGCGCGGCTTCGTCAGGCATCAGCCAGTCTGGCAGGTGCGGCCACTGGGGCTGGATGCGGTGCGCAAGCTGGCCGAGAACCTGGAAGCCGAAACCCAGCAATTCTATCGGCGCGCGGCCGGCCGCACCTCGGACGCCTCGGTCCGGAAGCTGCTGGGGGATCTCGCGGATGCGGAAATCCAGCACGAGCGGATGGCCGAGCGGCTGGTAGAGGTGAACCTGCCGCATTCGGTCCGTGCCGAGGAGGATCGCTCGGCGCACCGGCGCTTCGTGCTGCAGGTCGTGCAGCCAGGCCTTGCCGGCTTGATGGACGGATCGGTTTCCACCCTTGCCCCGGTGTTCGCGACCGCGTTTGCCACGCGCAACACCTGGGACGCCTTCCTGGTGGGGCTGGCGGCGTCGATCGGGGCCGGAATTTCCATGGGTTTCGCCGAGGCTCTCTCTGATAATGGCAGCCTGACCGGCCGAGGGGCGCCGCTCGCGCGGGGCGCCATCTGCGGGCTCATGACGACCGTCGGAGGCATCGGGCATACCTTGCCCTTCCTGATCCCGAGCTGGACCACCGCGCTGGCGGTGGCCATCGCGGTGGTCGTGGTGGAACTTGGGGCGATCAGCTGGATCCGGTGGAAGTTCATGGATACGCCGCCGGTTTCGGCCATGACCCAGGTGGCGTTCGGGGGCGCCCTGGTTTTCGCCTGCGGAATCCTTATCGGCAGCAGCTAAGAGCGTCGGCCGAAATCACGGTTCCCAGACGACGCGGGTATATCCCATCTCACGCGCCAGGTTTTCGACCCAGGTTTTCACTCCTTCCGGGGTGTCGCCAACATGCGCGTCGGGCCAGGCCTGGCCCCCGGCAGAATGCTCGGGGTTGAGCTCACCGAGGTAAACCGCGCGATAAAGATTGCTGTCCATCTTCTCCAGCCGGGCGCGGAACACGCCCCTGTCAATGGGCGCATTGGTCTTGAGCATCCGTTTCCTGTCCTGGATCCGTACGTTGCAATAACGCCAGGTACGCCGCGGTAGTTGGCGCAACTTGTCCGGCGCAGCCTCGTTCGGAGTAACAAGCAGGAGCGCGGTCGAGATGCCGGAGCGGAGAAGCCCGCCGATTAGGGATGATCGGGTGGCGGAGTTCATGCGTGAAAGCGACGGTATGCCGGGCGAACGGGCGGCATTGCCGCCCGGTTCGCTGCCCGGCGTTTTCGATGAACCCCACGGAGACGAGAACCGCGACCCGCCCCGGCTGCCCACGATCCCCCCTAGCGATCCCTCTGGGGCGCTTCCTTTGGGGCCGCAAAACCGCGTGACGGGTCAGTCGCCGGGGAAACAACCGCCCTCCCTGCCGATTGACCATCTGACAAATGCCGAACCGGAGTCGATCATGAGCAGTGCAACCACGACCACCGATCATGAATTCATTCGCAAGTGGATCGAAGAGCGCGGCGGCCGGCCGAGCAAAGTGAAGGGTACCGAAGGCGGGGACGGGGAAGGTATTCTCCGCGTCGATTTCCGGGAACCCGATGCCAAGCTGGAGCCGATCTCCTGGGAGGAGTTTTTCGAAACCTTTGAAGACCGGAAGCTTGCTTTCCTGCATCAGGACCATCAGGGCAAAGGGACCAGCCGGTTCTTCAAATTCGTGCGGCGCGACCATGGCCGCGACCACTGAAACGCCGCCCCTGGCAGCTGCCGGGACCGAAGCGGGCGCGCTGGTGATGGCACTGATGCCGAGCAGCCAGCAGCTAGATGCAGCGATAAAGGAGCTGGAAGCAGCCGGCTTCGATCGCGCAGACCTCAGCATCCCGGAAATCAATCCGCCGCCCGAGCGGGCGACGCCTGAAGCGGGAGCTGACGAGCCGGATACGGACGTCGAGGCACAGCAGGCGCGGGTCGTGCATAGCGCCGTGGGCGGTTCGATTGCGGCCATGGCGGCTGCGACCGCCACGGCCGCTACGGGGGGCGTCGCGGCGGCGGTCGCAGGTGCGGCCATTGGTGCGGGGCTGGCCGTCGGCGCGGCGGCGCACGCGATAAGCCGGTATGCCAGCACCGAGGAACAGCGGGAACGAGACCTCCGTGCTGCCGAAGGCCGGCTCGTACTGGCGGTTCGAGCGCCCGACGAGGAACGACGCGTCCGGGCCGCTGACATTCTTCGGGCGGCCGGCGCAAGCCGGATCTGGTAGGGGTTAACGGGCGGGGGCGTATTTCCCGCTGATCTGCGGCGTCGGCGTATCGAACCCCTGCTCCTGGCGCTGCAGCCGGGTTTTGCGGCCCCAGCGGCGCTTCAACTCGTCGCGGACGTGAACGCGCAGAGGTCCCAGCCCAGCGGTTTCCAGCTCGATCGTGTCGCCATCCTGGAAGGCGCTCAGCCCGCGATGGTTGGTGCCGGTGGCGAGGATGTCACCCGGTTCGAGGGCATGGATCGAACTGACCCACTCGATGCAGCGGGGAATTTTATGGGCCATGTCGCTGGTGCTGAAATTCTGCTTCAGCTCGCCGTTCACCCACAGGCGCACCTGAAGATTGTGCGGATCGTGAATTTCGTCGGCTGTTACCAGGTAAGGGCCAATCGGCGCGAACGTGTCGCGCGACTTCATCTGGAAGAACACATTGCCGGGCGGAGGCAGGCCGCGCGCCGAGCCGTCGATGAAGTTGACATAGCCGAAGACATGCTCCATCGCCCGGGCGGCCGGCACGTGGCTGGCATGCTTGCCGATGACCACGGCCATTTCGGCCTCACCCTCGAAGATCGTGGCCGGCACGTCCGGCAGAACCATCGTGTCGCCGTCGCCGATGATGGCGGTGGGCGCCTTGTGGAACGCATTCAGCGGCGCCGGTTCCTGGCGCGTGCCATCCTCCATGTAATTGACGGCCATACAGACGATATTGCCGGGCCTTGGCAGAGGCGGGCGGACCCGTCGTCCGGCGAGAGGCAGCTTTTCGCCGGAAGCCGCCAGCTTCTCGAGACGGCTGCGATATTGCTCGAACCGTGCGATCAGGTTGCTGATCAGGTCGTACGGGCCGGTATGGGGGATGTCGTGGACCACCTCCATCGCGTCCACGATCTGCTCGCCGTCCACGATGCCGAGACGGAAATCGCCGAAAAAGGCCAGCTTCATCCTGTTCCCTCCTCCCGAAAGTTCCTTACCTGAACGTTCGGCGTTGGAGGCAGCATGGCGGCGTCGATCATCGACGGCAAGGCGATCGCGGCGGAACTGCGCCGCGATGTGGCGGACCGGGTTGCCATGCTGGCCGTTTCCGGCCGGCGCCTGCCCGGGCTGGCACTGGTCCTGGTCGGGGAAAACCCCGCGTCGCGGGTCTATGTGCGGAGCAAGATGCGGCTGACGCGCGAGGTGGGCATGCGGTCGTTCGATCACCTGCTACCGCCCGGGATTACTCAAGCCGAGTTGCTGGGGCTGATCGAGGGGCTGAACGCCGATGATGCCGTAGATGGGATTCTGGTGCAGCTTCCGTTGCCGGCGGGCATCGACACGGTGGCCGTGCTGAACGCCATCGATCCGGCAAAAGACGTCGATGGGTTTCACCCGCTGAATGCGGGCCGGCTGGCGACCGGGCAGAAAGGACTGGTCCCGTGCACACCGCTTGGGTGCGTTCAGTTGATACGCCGGGTGCAGCCATGCCTTCGGGGTTTGCGTGCCGTCGTCGTGGGACGGTCGAACATTGTGGGCAAGCCCCTCGCGCAGTTGCTGCTGCAGCAGGATTGCACGGTCACCATCGCCCACTCGCGCACCCGGGACCTGGCCGCCGTCTGCCGCCAGGCGGACATTCTGGCTGCGGCAGTCGGGCGGCCGGAAATGATCGGACGCGAGCATGTGGCACCGGGCGCGATCGTTATCGACGTAGGCATCAACCGGATCGCGTCCGGAGAACTCGTCGGGGATGTGCGCACCCAGGAAGTGGCGTGCGTGGCAGGCGCGATCACGCCGGTTCCCGGTGGGGTCGGGCCGATGACGATTGCCTGCCTGCTGCAGAATACGCTGGAGGCGTATGAGGGGCGGAATGGGTAGATACTTTTCCGGTCAGAGGGTCCCACCGTTGGCCCACATCGCTCTGCACTCGTTACTGCGAGCAGATTCATGCGCTCCTGGAAACGCAGGCATTTCCAGTCAAGCGCGATCTGCTCCAGCACGCAGTGGTGGCGCGGGCTTGCTGCCCCATACCTGGTCAGATAGTCACGAACAGGCTGCCGATGCCCCGTGCCACGAAAGCCCCCGCCCAATGACCCCGGTGGCCCCCGCTGGAAGCTCCAGGACGCCAAAGTGCGTTTAGCGAGCTGGGTCCGCCGCGCCTGCACCGAGGGCCCTCAGCGCGTCACCGTGCGCGGCCACGACGCGGTGGTGGTGATCGCGGCAGACCAGCTGGACCGGCTGCTGCCAGCCACCAACCACAAGCTACTGTTCGTCGCTTTTATGGAGACCCTGAGTGTGGATGGTCTTGACCTCACCCGCGACCGCGATGCCGGCCGAGACGCCGCTCTTTGATCGGCTGGCTGCTCGATGCCAACGTCACTGCCGAGATCATAAGCGCGGGCGGCTCCGGCCGGGTTAGGGCATGGGCTGCCGAGCAGGGACGAGGCGACGCTCTAACAAATGACGCTATCCCTGGAAGGCCGGCAGCAGCACATCCCGAAGCACGACCTGCGGCGGCCGCCATTGGTCGGTGGCGTCATAGTTGCCGGCAGTGACTGCGACGACGAGCGCAAGGCGCGGCACCAGGAAGAGCCGCTGGCCACCGTTGCCTATGGCGCTGACCGTTTCCTCCCAGCGGGCGCCGCCCGCGCCATCGTCCATGGCCACCGCGCCCAGATACCAATGGTAGCCGTAGCGCCGCGCATCCGGCATCGACACTGCAGGCGTGAAGGAAGCGGCGAGCCACTCCGCCGGCACGACCTGTTGCCCGCCCCACTGCCCGCCATTCAGTGCCATCACGCCGATCCGTGCCAGATCGCGCGGCGTCATGCGCAATCCTGACGCCGCGAGCGCCTCGCCGTCTTTGCCGCACTCCCATTCGGTGCCAATCCCCAACGGGCCGAACAATGCCTGCCGGGCGAATTCGTGCAGCGGTCTTTTCGTTCCCTTAGCGATCAACCGGGCGAGCAGAGCCGTCGCTCCGCCATTATAGGTCCAGCGTTCCCCGGGTGGGCGGGCGATTGGCCTTTCCAGCACGTAGCGGTAGCGGTCCGGCGCCCGGTCCATCGCAATCTCGCCGTTGCGGGGATCGGTATAGGGAATGGTGAGCTCATCCCACTCCGTCCCAAGCGTCATCGTCAGGGCATGGCGAACCGTGAGAAGCTGCCGCGCGGGATCGGCACCGAGGTCGGGATATTCCGGGAATTGCTCGAGGAGCGGCGCCTCGGGGGCTGGCACCCTCCCCTGGGACAGCGCGATCCCATAGAGCAGACCAACGATGCTCTTCGTTACCGATCGCAGGTCGTGCAGAATGCCCGGTCCGAAGCGGAGGATGCCCAGCGGCCTCGCTCGTGCCGCATCGGGTCCCGCGAAGTAGTGCTCAAAGAAAATCTGCCCGTGGCGCGCCGCCACGACGCCGTGCAGGTTTGGCAGCGTTCCGGCCTGGCGGGCGATTTCGAAGCGCTCCTCCAGGTCCGGAGCGAACCCGGCTTCTGCCGGTGTCGTGTGAGCGAATTCGATGCCGGCCGCTGTGATTTTCTCACCGGGCGCCGGGAAAACGAGTTACGCCGCCTTCGACATTTCGATCGGTGGATCGATGTCGTCCGGAATTGGCGATACGTAGGGCGTGTCCTTCGTTCGCGCCGCGAGATCGGCCTTGGCTCGCGCCACCAGGGTCTCGTCGCGGATTGCGTCGATTGCTGTGCCTGCCATGACCTTCGCCACGTGCGCCATGCCCTTGTGTGCCGCCGGGGTTTTGCCCTGGGCGGTGAGCTGCCAGGAGTGGCCCGGGGTGCCGATGGCGTAGGTCGCGCCACGCGCCTGCACCGTGGGCACGACCCAGCTCACGTCGCCGACATCGGTTGAGCCCACCATTTTGGCGCCCCTTGCGTCCAGGGGAACGATCTGGTCGCAGAGCGGCGCGTCCTTTCGCACCGGAACGCCGACGCGGCGGAAGGCGGACTCGATATCCTCATCGGTCAGCGTTCCCTGGATGTCCGCGGCGAAGGTGCGATCCTCCTCGTCGAAGGGCGGCGGGCCGAGGCGCATGAGGTTGTCGTGCATCGCCTTTTCCAGGGGGCCGTTGCCGAGCAGGTTGGAGACGGCGGAGATGACGCGGTGCTCGACCCTGGTTTCGGTCATCAGGGCGGCGCCTTCGGCGATCTTAATGACCCGCTCCTTCAGCCTGCGCAGGGCGGGAAGGTCGGCGGCACGGATCAGGTAGCGGACCTTGGCGCGGGCCTGGACCACATTGGGGGCGATGCCGCCGGCATCGAGGATGGCGCTATGGACGCGGGCGTCGGAAGGCATGTGCTCGCGCATGTAGTTCACGCCGACGCTCATGAGCTCGACGGCATCAAGCGCGCTGCGGCCGAGATGCGGGGCGGCGGCGGCGTGTGAGGCGCGGCCGTGGAAGGTGAAGTCGATGCGGGTGTTGGCGAGCGACAGCGCCTCGTTCACGCCGGAGAAGGCGGCGGGGTGCCAGGAGATGGCGATGTCCACGTCCTTGAAAGCGCCGGCGCGGACCATAAAGCCCTTGGCGGCGCCGCCTTCCTCGGCGGGACAGCCGTAGTAGCGCACGCGGCCCTTGATGTTGTTTTTCGCGAGATAGTCCTTCACTGCGGCGGCGGCGAGCAGGGAGGCGGAGCCGAGCAGGTTGTGGCCGCAGCCGTGGCCGTAGCCGGCGCCCGGAAGGGGGCGGTGTTTGGCGACGCCGGCTTCCTGGCTCAGCCCGGGAAGGGCGTCGTATTCGCCCAGGATGGCGATCACCGGGCCATCTTCACCGGCTTCGCCCATGACGGCGGTGGGGATACCCGCGACGGTCTGCGTGACCCGGAATCCCTCCTTTTCGAGCATCGCGGTGTGCTCGGCGCAGGATTTGTGCTCGGTATAGGCGAGTTCTGGGATTTCCCAGATGCGATCGCTGAGCTGCTCGTAAATATCCCTGCGGGCGTCAACCAGACGCCAGATTTCTTCGGTGTTCTGCATGTGTTGTTCCTGCGGTGCTGCTTCCCAATTCCTAGAGCGCGCGTTCGTGAGGGGCAACGGCAAGCCCTGGTATCGACTTTCTTTGAAAGTCGATACGCCGTGATTACGGCCGCGGCCCCTCGCCGCAATCGAGCGGGTTTCTTGTCAGGTGGAACCCGGGACAGGCATTTCCGTTGTTTGTGTCGGGAAACAACTTGTCTCGGAGGGCAGCGCCATGAACACACGTTTCATCGGGATAGGGATGGCCTTGGCCGTTGCGGGCGGGCTTGCGGGCTGTGCGCCGGGGCCGGCCGGCTATGCCGGTTACGCCAACTATCGCCAGCGGCAGGCGGATCAGAGCGGGTATATGGCGCAGCGCAACGCCCAGGCCGCGCAGTGGGAGGCACAGAGCGGCAACTACTACGCGGCGCAGCAGTCGCAGGCGGCCGCAAATGCCGAAGCGGCGCAGGCGCAGCAGGAGCAGGCGCACGCGAACCGCGACAGGTTCTTTAGCGGGTTCTGAGGGATGATCCGGCCGCGCGGCGGGTCAGGCTTCAGCCCTTGACCGCCCCGGCCGTCAGTCCGGCAACGATATGCTTCTGGGCGGCGAAGAATACGATCACCGCCGGCAGAATTGTCAGGGTCACGAATGCCAGCACAAGCTGCCAGTCGGTGCTGTATTCCCCCTGATAGACCATAATTCCCAGCGGCCAGGGATATTTGGACTCGCTGTCCAGCAGGATCAGCGGAAGCAGATATCCGTTCCAGCTCCGCACGAAGCTGAAGATGCCGACGGTTGCCAGTATGGGACGTGACAGCGGCAGCGTTATGGAAAGAAAAAACCGGATGTAGCCGCAGCCGTCAACAAAGGCCGCCTCGAACAGGTCTCTCGGCACAGCGCGGAAGAAATCCCGGAACAGCAGGATGCTCATCGCCAGGCCGAACGCAGCCTCCGGCAGGATCACGCCCCAGTAGGTGTCCAGCAGGCCGAAATCGCGGATCTGGATGAACAGCGGCAGCACGGCCGTAGCCGCGGGAAACATCAGACCGAGCAGAAAGTAGTTGAGGAGCAGCTCGCGCCCGAAGAATTTCACATGGGCGAAGGTGAACGCGGCCATCGACGCCGCGGTGATCGTCAGCACACTGGTCAGCACCGCGATCAGCAGCGAGTTCCCGAGCATTCGCCAGTAACGGAAGCCGGAGAGGATGCCCCAGTAGTTCTGCCAGACCCAGTGGCTCGGCAGTCCGACCGGGTTCGTGCGCAACTCGCCGAGGCTCTTGAAGCCGCCGAGCACGGTGGCGATCAGCGGCACCAGGATGATGCAGGCAACCAGGATCAGCGCCGCGTAGGTATAAAGCTTCACCATGAAATCGCCCCGCCGTCCGGGCCGGAGGCCCCGGCCGGCGTTCCGGGGCGCTCCAAGCGTGGCTGCGAGGGACGCGTCAGGCATTGCGGAAAGCCAGTCGTTTGTAGCTGAAGGCAAAAATCACGCAGATCGCGAACAGCACCACGCCAACGGCGCTGCCGAACCCGACCTTCATGCGCATGATCCCGTAGGTGTAGAGGAACGTGACGAGTGTTTGCGTGCTGTCAGCCGGGCCGCCCTTGGTCAGCGGCATGATCATGTCGAACAACTGCAGCGAGCCGATGACGGAAAAGAATACTGAGAGCCGGACCGTCGGCATCAGCAGGGGCAAGGTGATGCTGCGGAACCGCTGAAACCGCCGGGCGCCGTCGATATCCGCTGCTTCATAGAGGGAACGGTCGATCCCCTGCAGCCCGGCGATGAACAGCATCATGTGGAAGCCGAAATACTTCCACACGATCACGACGAGGATCGCGTACATGGCCCAGTTGGGATCGGCCAGCACGTAGGGCGACTGAAACCCGAAAGCACGCGCCAGCGCCGCCATCAGCCCGTAATCGCCGTCGAACATGAAGCGCCAGATCAGGCCCGCGGCGACATCCGCCAGCACATAAGGCAGAAAGAAGATCATCCTGAAGGTGAGCGCGCCGCGGATACGCTCGGAAACCAACGTTGCGAGCCACAGCGCGAGGGGCAACTGCACAATCAGCGAAACTGCTATGATCAGAAGGTTGTTGCCCAGCGCCGTACGGAATGCCGGATAGCGCGCAATGAGCTGAAAGTTCCGCCAGCCGATAAAATTCGTTGGCAGACCGTAGCCGCTCCAGTCGAAGAAACTGTACCAGCCGGCCTCGCCGATAGGCAGCACGACCAGAACGGTGAACAGAAGCAGGGCCGGCGGCAGGAAGAGCACCAGGACGGGTTCGGCCTCCCGCAGCCAGCGGTGTGGCCGCGTCCGGCCGGCACCGGCGACGAAGGCAACCGCCATCCCGGACCCGCCGCCGAGCCGGCCCGCGGGAAAGCTCCCTCTCAGTGGTTCAGACTCCACGCTTCCTGGACCTGCTTCGCCACCTGCTCCGGCGTCGCCGATCCGGCCACCAGCGCCGTCGTCTGGTCATTGACCACCCGCCCGACATCGGGTCCGAGATCCTGATCGTAATAGTTCTGGTGATAGGTGGAGTGAGCGAGCTCCTCCGCGGCCTGCTTCAGCAGCGGGTCGGTAATGGCGGCATTGGCCGCGGGGACCGATGGCAGATAGATGCCGGTCGCGGCGGTCGCGGACTGGTATTTGAGGTCGGTCAGGAGGTTGAGGAAATCGACGGTCTGCGGCGGCGCATTGCGGGAGACGAGCCAGGCGTTGATGCCGCCCATCGTGTCCGTGGGCAGGCCCTTGCCGTCCGTGACAACCGGGAAGCGGATCATTCCCAGATTGTCCTCGGCGAGGCCCTTGCCGTCCGCGGCTGCATGCGCCTGCCGCTGATAGGTACCGCTGAAGCTGAGGATGACGGCCGCGCGCCCGTCGCCGAACTGTCCCAGCATCGCCGGGAACGTCGCTCCAAGATAGCCTTCCTGGAACGGACGCAGGTCCGCCAGCTGCTTCAGCAGCCTGCCGGCCTCGACAAAGGAGGGGCCCGCGAAACCCTCCCCCTTGCCCGCCATCGCGTCCTGGAAGGCCTGCTTGCCGCCGGCCCGCAACGACAAATAGGCCCAGAAATGCATGATCGGCCATTTGTCGCCGCCGCCGATCGCGATGGGTGTGATCCCGGCTGACTTGAGCGCCTTCACCGCGCCCAGGAAGTCGTCCCAGGTCTTGATCTGGTCGGCCGAGACGCCGGCCTTCTGAAACATCGATGTGTTGTAGTACAGATCCATGACCGCCAGCTGGTGCGGCGCACCCCAGATCTTGCCCTGGTAGCGGAAAGCGTCGAGCGCGGCGGGATTGAGCCGCTTCTGCCAGGCCTCGTCCATCTGGGCGCCGATCGGCCGAAGCGCGCCGGTATCGGCCTGGGCGCGCATGACGCCTCCGCCCCAGCTGTAGAACATGCTCGGGGCGTCGGGCGATTGCAGCAAGGTCGGCAGCTTGGCCTTGAAGGCCTCGTTCTCCAGGAACTGCAGCTTGATCGTGACGCCGGGATGGGTTTGTTCGAACTCGGCGGCTGCCGTGTTCCAGATCTTCAGGATCTGTGGATTCACTTCCAGGTGCAGCCAGCGGATCGTCGTCTCGGCGGCCGAGGCCCGGCGGATCCACGGCCCCATGGCTGCGCCCGCCGCGGCTGCGGTCATCAGCCCGCGCCGGCTGACCGGACGGGACAGCACGTTATTCTGGAATTCCTCCCCCATGGCGGCACCTTTTTCGCGTGATACGGATTAATGGACGCGCGTGCGGCGGTCCGTCAAGAGGCAAGAACGTGGTGCGCTTGACATTGCCGCAGCGCAAGGGTGAGATTTACGCCGCGATCCACTAAAAAGCATCCGCCTCCCATCCTGATGAAAACCGCCGATCCCGAACTGATGCGGGCGATCAACCGCTTCCACGTGCTGGATGCGATCCGCCGGCATGGATCGGTCTCGCGCACCGAAATCTGCGAGTACACGGACCTCAGTTCCACGACGGTCTCAGCTATCACCGCCTCGTTGCTGGATGACGGGCTGATCGCCACGCGCGCCATCGGGGACATACGCTGCGCCCAGCGCGGCCGGCCGCGCGTGATGCTGGAGCTGAATGCCGATGCCGCGCGGGTCATCGGAGTGAAGATCGCTCCGCAGCGGATCGTCTGTGCACTGACCAACTTTCAGGGCGATGTGCTTGCCCACCTGGCCATGCCCGTGCGCGTCAGCCGCCAGCCGGCGGAGGTGATCGCCGACCTGGTGGAAGACGGGGTGCGCCGGTGCGTCGCCGACGCCGGACTGACCCTTGCCGTCGTCAACAGCGTCTGCGTGGCCCTGCCCGGGGTGGTGGAGCATGCCATCGGGCTGGTCCGCTACAGTCCCATCCTGCGGGAGCACGATGTCGCCTTTGGCCCGGCGATGCGCTCCCGCCTCGGTTTGCCGGCGCTGGTCGAAAGCGATGCCAATGCCGCCGCGGTTGCCGAACATTGGTTCAGGCGATGCCGCGACCTCGATGATTTTCTGGTCGTCACGATCGAGCATGCGCTCGGACTTGGGGTCATGCATGGCGGCGCGCTGTTCCGGGGTGCGCGGGGGATCAGTTTCAACCTCGGCGATCTGGTGGTCGCGAGTGCCGGTGCCAGGGATGCGCGGCTGTCCGATGTGGCCTCGGAAGCGGCCATCCTTCGCGCGCTCAGCGCCGCTCCTGGGTTTGCCGAGGCGATGCAGGCCGGGGATGGGTTGTCGCTTGCCCTGAAGCGGCAGGAGGCGGCTGACGGCCCGCTGGGCGACGCGCTGGCCGATGCCCTGGGCCGCGCCGGCGCGGCGGTCGGGATCGCGATCGCCAACCTGATCACCCTGTTCGCGCCGCCGCGTGTTGTTCTGGCCGGCGCCAGCCTGGCGTTCGGGGACCCACTTCTGGGCGGGCTTCAGAAGGCGCTGGCAGCGTCGCTGCCGCCCTGGCTCGCGGACATTTCCGAGATCGCGGTGGACCAGATCGATGATACCGCGTGGGCACGAGGAGCGGCGGGCGCGGCGCTCCGGGAACTGTATGGCGCACCGTGGGGCACCACGGGTCCGGTCCGCCCGCGGATGCCTGGCAAGGGGGACGAGGGAATCGGATGGCGATAACGGAGGGGGCGATAGCAGAGGGGGCTCAGGTGGGCGTCGGGGTCATGGGGTGCGGCAATATCTCGCCGTCGTATCTGAAGGCCTGCACCGTATTTCCCGATCCTTTCGATCCGGGGCGTCGCCGATGCCGATCCGGCGGCCGCCGAAGCACGGGCGAAAGAGTTCAGTGTGCCGGCGCGGAGCGTGGAGGCGCTGCTGGCAGATCCCGAGATCGAACTGATCGTTAATCTGACCACGCCCAAATCGCATGTGAGTGTGGGGCTGGGGGCGCCGGCGGCCGGGAAGCACGTCTATTCGGAAAAACGCTCGGAACGCCGTTCGAGGACGGCAACCGTCTGCTCTCGGCCGCACAGGAAACGGGGAAGCGTGTGGGCTGCGCACGGGATACGTTTCTTGGCGGCGGCCATCAGACCTGCCGGCGGCTGATCGATCAGGGGCGATCGGCACGCCCGTCGGTGGAACGGCGTATTTCATGTGCCCCGGACACGAGCGCTGGCATCCCGATCCGGCTTTCTATTACCAGGTGGGAGGCGGCCCCATGTTCGACATGGGATCCTACTACCTCACCGCACTGGTGAATTTACTCGGGCCGGTGGAGCGTGTGGCGGGTATGGTCAGCACACCCCGTCGCACGCGCGAAATCACCAGCGAGAAGCGGCACGGCGAAATGATCGACGTTGAGGTGCCTACGCATGTCGCGGGGGCATTGCAGTTTGCCTGGGGCGCCATCGTCCAGATCGCCACCAGTTCGACGTCGCGGGGCAGCGCCATGCGCCGATCGAGCTCTATGGCACCGATGGCACGCTGCTGGTGCCTGACCCGAACCGGTTCGGCGGCCCGATCCAGTTTCTGGCCAAGGGCGGCGAGTAGGAGGAGATGCCGGTCGAGGCCCCCTATGCCGACGGCAATTACCGCAGCATCGGCGCAGCGGACATAGCATGCGCCATCCGGACCGGAGGGGCGCATCGGGCGAGCGGGGCGCTGGCCCTGCACGTGCTGGAGGTGATGGAGGCGTTCGGCCGCTCGTCCGACACCGGCCAGCATGTCAGGATCGGCACCACGGTCGAGCGGCCGGCGCCGCTTTCGGGACATATCGGCGCGGCCAGTTAACAGGAGCGAGCAATGCGCGAGGCACTCATTGTCTGGGGCGGGTGGAGCGGCCACGAACCGGAGCAGGGGGCGAAGATTATCGGGGATATGCTGCGGGAGGCGGGGTTCGAGGTTTATCTGAAGACATCGACCGAGGCGTTCGCCGACCCGGCGCTGAAGGACCTCAGCCTGATCGTGCCGATCATGACGATGTCAAAGATCGAAAAGGAGGAGGTGGCGAACCTGACCGCGGCGGTGCGGAGCGGCGTCGGGCTCGCGGGATACCACGGCGGGATGTGCGACGCCTTTCGCGATGTTCCGGAATACCAGTTCATGTGCGGCGGCCAGTGGGTGGCCCATCCGGGGAACGTCATCGACTACCGTGTGGATATCACCCGTCCCGACGATCCGATCATGGAGGGGATCGGGAGCTTCGAGTATCATTCGGAGCAGTATTACATGCACGTCGATCCCTCGAACGAGGTGCTGGCGGCGACGACCTTCTCGGGCGCCCATGCGCCGTGGATCGATGGTGCGGTGATGCCGGTGGTGTGGAAGCGGCGGCATGGAGCCGGCCGGGTGTTTTATTCGTCGCTGGGCCATGTGGCGTCGGAGTTCCGGGTGCCGGAGATGCGGACCATCCTCCAGCGCGGGATGCTCTGGGCGGCGGCCTGATCAGGCTTTCGTGGCGTGTGCCACGCAAGTCTGCTTGGTCCCCACCGGCATTGCCGACCGCTGGGCATGAAACGAGGCGCGGCAGCGAGGAGGTTCGCCTGGATCGCCACGCCGCTGCTGCGCGGCGGCTCGCGATGACGGGCACGGCCCCTCAGACGCATCATCTTATCGCGGAGCGCCGAAACGCTCTGCCGGATGACGCTCAGAACGAAAACGGCGCTAGATCGCCACTGCGAAGATGGCCGGCCCATGACGGATGGGCGGGGCGTTAGAGCTTGTGGCGTCGCCGCACGGGCGGCATTGTCGGGACGTAAATTTCCGCGCCGAGGATCAGACAATGGCCGCCAATCCCGCCGGGCCGCTGGCCGGAATCCGGGTATTCGACCTGACCCGCGTGCTGGCGGGCCCGACCTGCACGCAGATGCTGGCCGATCTCGGGGCGGACGTGATCAAGATCGAGAAGCCGGGCAGCGGGGACGACACGCGGGGATTTGCGCCCCCGTACATGCCCGGGACCAAGGAGAGCGCGTATTTTACCGGGGTAAACCGGAACAAGCGGTCGGTAACGCTGGATATCGCGCAACCGGAGGGGCAGGCGATCGCCAGGCGGCTGATCGCCAAGAGCGACATGCTGGTGGAGAATTTCAAGGTCGGCGCACTGGCGAAATACGGGCTGGGATACGAGCAGCTGCGCGGGGAGTTTCCACGGCTGATCTATTGCTCGATTACCGGCTTCGGCCAGACCGGACCTTATGCGCCGAGGCCCGGCTATGACAGCCTGATCCAGGCCATGGGCGGGGTGATGAGCCTGACCGGCGAGCCGGAGGGGCTGCCGCAGAAGGTGGGCGTGCCGGTGGCGGACCTGTTTGCCGGCTTGTACGGCTGCATCGGCATCCTGGCGGCGCTGCGGCACCGGGACGCGACGGGACAGGGCCAGCAGATCGATATCGGCATGCTGGATACGCATGTCGCCTGGCTGGCAAACCAGGGGATGAATTACCTGGCTACCGGCGAGAACCCGCCACGCCTGGGAAACCAGCACCCGAACATCGTCCCCTACCAGGTGTTCCCGACGCAGGACGGCTACATCGTGCTGTCGGTGGGTAATGACCCGACCTTCAAGCGGTTCTGCGAGAATTTCGCGTTGACGCATCTGCTGGAAGACGAGCGGTTCGCGACCAATGCGGCGCGGGTGCAGAACCGGCAACTGGTGACGGACATTCTGACGCCGGTGATGCGGCAGCACGACACGGGCTGGTGGGTGGAGCGGCTGGAGGCGCTGAAGATCGGCTGCGGCCCGATCAACAAGCTGTCCGAGGTGTTCGCCGACCCGCATGTGCAGGCGCGCGGGATGGTGGTGGAAATGCGGGGGGCGTCCAGCGCCATGGTGAAGGTTGTCGCCAATCCGGTGCGGCTGTCCGAAACGCCAGCCGATTACCGGATCGCGCCACCGCTGCTGGGCCAGCATACCGAGGAAGTGCTGGCCGGGCGCCTGGGGATGAGCAGGGCGGAGATGGAGGCGCTGCGGGAGAAGGGTGTGGTTTGAAGCGGAGGCGAGTGCGGCATGAGCAAGGACGAGCTGAGCGCCTGGGCGCTGGCGAACGGATGGCAAATGATGGGCGGCTGCCCGAGCCTGACCAAGCCCTCGGCGCCGAAGGAGGCGATCGTGCGCATGGTGTTCAAGGCCACGGTCGTGAATGTGGAAGTCAAGAAGCCGGCCGGCAAATGGGAAAAGGTTGCCGGGGCGAGTTATGACAAGGTGACGGCTGATCCGGATACGGGACTTCCGCAGGGTTTGGGTTTCTCCACCATCCCAAGCTTTTCGATGCTGATGCAGGACAACAAGGACCGCCTGATGATGGCGAAGCTGTCCGGCGGGGCGAAAGTGTAGGGTCCCGCGGCGAGGGCAATCCTTGAGCGTTGCGATCCTGCTCTCCACGTTCAACGGAGAGCGGTTTCTGGGCGAGCAGTTGGCCAGCATCGAGCGCCAGACGCACCGCGATTGGACGCTGTATTGGCGGGACGACGGCTCGGCGGACGGGACGGCAGGGATCGTCCGCGCCTTTCTGGCATCCGGGCGGGGTCAGTGCCTGGACGGCCGGGGGCGCTTCGGTGCCACGGAGAGCTTCCTGTGCCTGTTGCGGCATGCGGCGGCGCGGGAACACGAGGCAGTGGGGTTTGCCGATCAGGATGACGTCTGGCTGCCGGAGAAGCTGGCGCGGGCGGTGGCTGCCCTGGCCGATGTGCCCACTGATGTGCCGGCACTGTATTTGTCGCGTCAGGTGCTGGTGGATGCAGTCTTGCGGCGGCGGGGACTTTCGCCGCCGATACGCCGGCAGCCCGGATTTCCGGGGGCGCTGATCCAGAACGTCGCGACCGGATGCACGGTGGTGCTGAACCGGGCGGGAGCGCGGCTTGTGGCGGCGAGCGTTCCTCCGGTGGCGGCATTCCACGACTGGTGGTGCTACCTGGTGATTGCCGCCGCGGGCGGCCGCGTCGTCGCCGACGATGCGGCCACGGTCCTTTACCGGCAGCACGCGGAGAACGTTGTGGGCGCGCCGGAATCGGCAGTTCGGCGCGGGCTGGGGGCGGTCAGGCGAGGATCTGGGCCGTTCATGGCGCTGCTGCGCCAGCATGTGGCGGCGCTGCGGGCGCAGGAGGAGCTTCTCTCGCTTTCGTCGAGGGAACAACTGGCGGCGCTGGCGGCGGGTCTGGGCGGGGGATTGGCGGCGCGGCTGGCGGTGTTGCGGATGCCGGGACTGCGGCGGCAGACGGCGCTGGAGACGCTGATGTTCCGTCTGTGGTTTTTGGCGGGGTGACGGTGGCGGCCGAAGGGATCATGCTGGCAGGGCTCGGTATGACGGCGGGAGAGGGGCCATGGCAGGGGATCAGGCCGGATTGGCGAGGCGGAGCATTCTGGCGGGCGGGACGGCGGCGATGCTGAGCGCCACGGCCGTGCGGGCGCAAACAAGACGGACGGCACCGGCGCAACGCAGCTTGCTGGCTTATGTCGGCACCTATACGCCGCATGTCGTTCATGGCGGGGTCGGCCACGGCGAGGGCATCTATCTGATGCGGCTCGATCCGCGAACGGGCGCGCTTTCCCGAGTGAAAACCTACGAGTCGGCCAGCCCGTCCTGGCTGGCGCTCGCCCCTGACCGGCGGTTCCTGTACGCGATCAACGAGATCGACGATTTCGGCGGCGGCGAGGCGGGGTCGGTGACGGCGTATGCGGTCGACCCGGGGACCGGCGAGCTGACGGCGCTCAACTCGGTCAGTTCGCGCGGCAAGGGGCCGGCGCAGGGCAGCGTGCATCCCAGCGGCAAGTTCGTATTCGTCGCCAATTACGGGGGCGGCAATGTGGCGGTTCTGCCGGTGCAGCCGAATGGCGGGCTGGGTGAGGCGGTGGATGTGCAGGGCGATGAGGGACCGCCCGGTGCGGGGCGTCCTGCCGATGGGCCGCCGGGCAATTTCTCGATAAGCGACCATAACGGCCCGCATGCGCATATGATTGCGGCTGATCCCTCGGGGCGGTTCGTGATCGTCAACGATCTGGGGCTGGACCGTACGTTCGTGTGGAAGCTCGACCCGGCCAGCGGCAAGCTGACGGCTAACAATCCGCCGTTCATTCCGGCGGCCTCAGCGGGGGCGGGGCCGCGGCACTTCGTGTTCCATCCGAATGGGCGGCACTTCTACAACCTGTATGAGGAGGCCTCGGAACTCGCGGTGTATGACTGGGACGGGCAGACCGGCGGATTGACGCTGCGGCAGAAGCTCTCGACCCTGCCGCCCGGCTTCGCGGGCACGAATTTCACGTCGGAAATCCTGATCACGCCGAACGGGCGCTTCATTTACGTGGCGAACCGGCTGCACAACAGCATCGCGTGGTTTGCGGTGCTGGGGGATGGGCGCGTGCGCTGGGTCGGCGAGGAATGGACCCGCGGCGACTATCCGAGGAACATCGCGCTCGATCCGTCGGGGTCGTGGATGTTCGCGTGCAATCAGCGCAGCGACCATGTCACGGCGTTCCGGGTCAATCAGGCAAACGGGTCGGTGAGCTTCGCCAACCGGTATATTCCGGTGGGCAGCCCATCGGTCATCGTGTTCCTGTAGGGGCGGCGGGGCGGCCGGGTTCAGGGGGCGGCTTCGTAGGCCTTCTGCCGCGTGTCGAAATAGGGGGATTGGGCGGAGCGGGCCTGGCGGGCGAGCTCCTCCCAGGAGAGGAAGCCCCGGTAGACCTGGCCGGGAGGAGCGAACGCGGCGTAGCGGCGGACCGTGCCGAAGGGAGCGTTCCAGTGGGCGAGAACGCGGAGCTGATAAGGCCCGGCGAGGGTGGGGGTCTGACTGTGATAGTCGCCGGTGGCCTTGGTCCAGTCCTGCGAGTGGTCGTAGAGGGCGGTGAGGAAGACGGCGGCATAGCGGGCGTTGGCGGTGGGATCGAAGGCTTGAGAGAGGCTGCGGAAGGCCGCCGGGTGGTAGCGGAGATTGATCTGCATGCAGCCGACATCGATAGAGTTGATGCCGGCCGCCTGGAGCTGCTGCACAGCCTGGATGGCGGCGGATTTGGAGGGGAAGAAGAAGCCCTGGCCGGCGGCATTGATAGTCCAGGGCCAGGGGCGCATCGCGCCGGTGCGGGGGTCTGGGCGGCCGGATTCGACGATGGCGATGGCGTGCAGGAGGTCGGGTGGAACGCGGGAGGTGCCCTCGGCGGCGCTGATGGCGTTATCGCAGGAGACTGGTACGGGGTGGGACGTTCGGGCCTGGGCTGGGATGGTGAGTACCGATCAGCAGCCAGAGCACCCGTCGCATCCCGGTGTTTTGCATGGAATCGCGAGCCGGGGGAAGCGGAATTGTTGCCTGCGGGCGTCCTGTTACAACCTGGGGCGCGGGATTGAGGCTGGGTTGTACAAAACGGCGTTTTTGCGGGTGGAGGATTGTACCAAAGTGGGTTTGGGGGGCTTGTATTTTGTACGAACCCCTGGTTACGGGGGGTGGCGTTTGGTACGAAAGCCGATTTTTCGTGGTCTCGGATGGTACGATTTCCGGCCCCGGATTTGGATTGGTCTCAGGTGGTGGGACTGCGCTTGCGCCGGGGGGGTTGGTGAGACGGGATTAGAGCGCAAGGGGGGATAGCTGGGCAAGGGGAATTGGCCGGGGGGTTCGGCGGCACCACGGCCAGTGATAAACAAAGAGGCATTCACGAATAAACAAATGCGGCGTCATCGAGATCGGTAGCGGGGAAGGCGTCCTTTTCGCTCCAGTAGTCCTGGGTGTGGGCCCATTCGGGCTTGTCGCCGCGTTTGGGAAGCAGGTGCATGCCGCGGCGCATGTAGCCGGGGTTGAAGTTTTCCTCGTCGATCCATGGAAGGATCGGCATGTTCTTGTCCTGCGGGCGGAGGGCGACCTCGATTTTACGGGCGCCTTTTTGTTTCATATGTTTGAGAAGGCGGCAGACGAAGTCGGCGACGAGGTCGGCGCGGAGGGTCCAGCTCGCGCGGAAGTAGCCAAATACCCAGACCATATTGGGCACGCCGGTGAACATCATGCCGCGATATGTGATCGTGTCGTTGAAGTTCAGTTGCTTGCCGTCGATGGTGAAATCGATGCCGCCGAGAACGTGGAGATGGAAGCCGGTGGCGGTGACGATGATGTCGGCCGGGAGGTGGTTTCCGGATTTGAGCAGGATGCCGGCTTCGGTGAAGCGCTCGATTTCATCGGTAACGACGGATGCCTTGCCGGTGGCGATTGCCTTGTAGAGGTCGCCGTCGGGGATGAAGGCCAGGCGCTGCTGCCAGGGGCGGTAGCGCGGCGAGAAGTGCGGGTCGATCGGGTAGTCGGGGCCGAGATGCGCGCGGGCGGCATCGAGCAGTTCCTGACGGACTTTCTCGGGTTCCTCGAAGGTGCGTCTGGTGAAGTTTGCCTGATCGAGCAGGATGCGGCGGCGGACGATTTCGTGGATCCAGGTTTCGTCGATCTGGAGCGTGCGGAGCTCCTCGGCCAGCGCGATGGCGTTGCGCCCTGGAAGGAAATAGGTGGGCGAGCGCTGCAGCATGGTGATGTGGCCGACACCGGATGCCATGGCGGGGATGATTGTCGCGGCGGTGGCGCCGGAGCCGATGACGATGACGTTCTTGCCTTTGGTACTCGAGATCGTCCGGCCAGGTCTGCGGGTGGACGATGCGGCCCTTGAAGGTTTCCATGCCGTCCCATTGCGGGGTAAAGGGCTCGTCGTGGTTGTAGTAGCCCTGGCACATCCACAGGAAGTTGGCAGTGAAACGGAATTTCTGATTGGTGTCGGTGCGGACGCCTTCGATGGTCCAGAGATTATCGCGGCTGGACCAGGCGGCATCGGTGATTTTATGGCGGTAGCGGATGTATGGGGCGAGATGATTTTCCTCGATGACTTCGCCCATGTAGGCGAGGATTTCCTCGGCGGTGGCGATGGGGACGCCGGTCCAGGGCTTGAAGCGGTAGCCGAAAGTATGAAGGTCGCTGTCGGAACGGATGCCGGGGTATTTATGGGTGATCCAGGTGCCGCCGAAGGTTTTCTTTGATTCGAGGACGACGAAGCTGGTGCCGGGGCGCTGGATGGTAAGGTGATAGGCGCCGCCGATGCCGGAGATGCCGGCGCCGACGATCAGGACGTCGAAGTGTTCGGTCGTGGTGTGGACAACGGGTTGGGCGAGGGCGAGGGCGTCGTTCATGCGGGGCGGGGCCTTGCTGCGGGCGGGTGGAGTTTAGCGCATGATGCGCGCGGGTCGAATTGGCCGCGTTTCTGGAGGATGCTCTGCGCCTGCGGTAGGGTCGGATCTGTCGTGTGCTGACGGGAGGATGACCGATGACCATCAAGCGCCCCACGCTCGTCCAGTTGCAGGAAATCGCAATGGATTTCCGCATGGATTTGTCGGCAGAGCAGGCCGGCGAGTTCCTCGGGCTGATGGAAGGCTCGGTTGCGTCGTACGACGTTGTGGAGCGGCTGCCGGACGTGAAGCCCGAGGTCAAGTGGCCGCGCACGCACGGCCGTCAGCCGTGGCCCGAGGAGAACGAATACAACGCCTGGTATGTGAAGACCGACATCAAAGGTGCGCCGACCGGCAAGCTCGCGGGTAAAACCGTTGCGGTGAAGGACAATGTCTGCGTCGCCGGGGTGCCGATGATGAACGGAGCATCCACGCTGGAAGGCTACGTTCCGGACATCGATGCCACGATCGTTACACGCATGCTCGATGCCGGTGCAACCATCAAAGGAAAGGCGCATTGCGAGTTCTTCTGCTTTTCCGGCGGCAGCCACACCGGGGCGCTCGGTCCTGTCACCAATCCGCGCAAGCCGGGCTATTCCGCCGGCGGATCCTCCTCCGGCAGCGCCGCGCTGGTGGCGGCGGGCGAGGTGGATATGGCGATCGGTGGCGACCAGGGCGGCTCGATCCGCATTCCGGCGGCGTATTGCGGCGTTTACGGGATGAAGCCCACCTGGGGGCTGGTGCCTTACACCGGGGTTATGCCGATCGAGGCCAGTATCGATCACACCGGGCCGATGACCGCGACAGTGGCCGACAACGCGCTGCTGCTTGAAGTGCTGGCGGGGCCGGATGGTCTCGATCCGCGGCAGGGCGGCGTGAAGACGGCGCGCTACACCGAGGCGCTCGGTGCGGGCGTTGCCGGTCTGAAGATCGGCGTGGTCGAGGAGGGGTTCGGCTGGCCGAACTCGGAGGAAGATTTGGATGCAAAGGTGCGCGCCGCCGTCAGGCTGTTGGGCAAACTGGGCGCTACGGTTGAAGCGGTAAGCATTCCACTGCATCGCGTGGGCAAGGATATCTGGCTGCCGATTGCGGCCGAGGGCGCGCTGGCGATGATGATGACCGGCAACGGCATGGGTTTCAACTGGAAGGGTTTCTACACAGTCAGCCTGCTCGATGCGCACGCGAACTGGCGCGAGCGGGCGAACGAACTCTCCGACAGCCTGAAGATCACGATGTTTGTCGGCGAATATTTCAATCGTCACTATCGCGGGCGCTTCTATGCCAAGGCGCAGAACCTCGTGAGGCCGCTCAAGGCTGCGTACGACGCGCAACTCGCGAAGTATGATCTGCTGCTGATGCCCACGCTGCCGGTGAAGGCGACGCCGATCCCGCCCGCGGACGCGCCGCTGAGTGAATATATCCAGCGTGCGTTCGAGATGGTGCCCAACACTTGCCCGTTCGACATCACCGGCCACCCGGCGATGGCGGTGCCGTGCGGCATGAGTGACGGACTGCCGTGCAGTGTGATGCTGATTGGGAAGGACTGGGACGAAAGCACGATCTATCGCGCCGCGCATGCCTTCGAGCAGGCGGGTAAGTGGGAAGCGATGTAACGACCCAACGAGGCGGCAGTGCTTGCCCGGACGGGGTTATCCCGGGCGATGTATTCGGCGATTTCCTCAAGGTCCTGTGCGGCGCGGGGCGAGAGAAGAAGGTGGCGGGGCGGGCTCATCCAAGTTTTGGGCGAGCAAAGCGGGTGCGGAGGCGAGCAAACACCTCCGCGGCGTCGAGTTCCGGACCGCTGTCAATTCCCTCCTGCACCAGGCGGCGGAGCTCGTCGGTTTCAAGCGTCTCGAGTTTCCGCCGCCAGTCGCGGAGTGCATCCCGTACCACCTCGCTGACGCTGCCGTAGTCGCCGGCTTCCACTGCCGCGCGAACCTCGGCGATCATGTCGGGTGTGAGGGCAATGCTGAGCTTTTCCACGTTGGACACGGCCGGACGGTGCCACGGTGGGGGTCTTGGTAGCAAGATTTCGCACCATCACCGCTGCGCCATCTGCCCGGCGAGCTGCGACAGGATGTCGTGTGCGCGCTGCAGCGGAACGGACCAGTCGTTCATCCGGTGCTGACGAAGGATACGAAGCGTTGGATACCAGGGGCTGTCCTCCCGCCCGCTGAACCAGCGCCAGCAATTGTCGTAGCGATCCAGCAGCAGGACCGGCTTGCCGAGCGCGCCGGCGAGATGAACGACGGATGTGTCCACGCTCAGGACGATATCAAGATTAGCTATGATGGCGGCGGTATCAGCGAAGTCGGTGATGTCGCCGGGGAGGTTGAGCATGAAATCCGGGGCGGGGTGGCCGAGCTGGAGGCTGATCAGGTGGAGGCCGGAGATTTCGGCGAGTGGGCGCAGGGCTGCGGGATCGATGCTGCGGCGGGCGTTGAGTGCGGCAAAACCAGGCAGCCAGGGGCGCGCCTGGCCGGTCCAGACGACGCCCACGCGGAGGCTGTGGGGTGGCAGGCGGGCGGCCCAGTGTGTGGCGAGATCGGCATCGGCCGTCAGGTAAGGCGTGCGGCCGGGGATGGTTTCAAGCGTCGTGCCGAAGGCGCGGGGCAGGCTGAAGACGGGACAGTGATAGTCGTAAGGCGGGAACTGGGTGTGGGGATCGAGGATAGTTATGTTTGGGATCTTAGGTTTTGACCCCTCCCGCAAGGGGAGCGGGGTCTCTTGGAGGCGGCCCAGCAGCCGGACCAGCGGCGTGGGGACGGCAAGCACGACCTGGGCGCCTGTGGCGGCGAGCATCGGCAGGTACCGGGCGAACTGGATGGTGTCGCCGAAGCCCTCCTCGTGCCAGACGAGGATGGTGCGGCCGGTCAGCGTCGTGGCCGCCAGATCGGGCAGCAGCGGGCAAGCGGGCATCCTTGGGCGGCCATCGAGGCGGAGGCGGTATTCGTATTCGGCCCAGGCCTCGGTCAGGCGGCCGGCATGGAGCAGGGCAACCGCCCGGTTGACGCGAAGCTGGGGGTCTGCGGGGGCACGGGCGACGGCTTCGTTGTGGGCGGCCAGCGCGTCTTCAAACCGAAGCCGGGTTTTCAGCATCATGCCGAGATTGGACCAGGGCGCGGCGGGCGCCAGGTCGAGCGCAATGGTGCGACGGAAGGCATCTTCGGCGGCGGTGAGGTCGCCGGCTTCGGCGAGGCTGAGGCCGAGCGCGTGCCACGCGGCAGCGTCGTCCGGCAGGGCGGCAGCGGCGGCGCGGTACTGGACCGCGGCCTGGCCGTGGCGACCAAGGCGGGCGAGCAGGTCGCCCAGATCACGGCGGGGGTGGGCGTTGCCGGGCTGGGCCAGCCGGTCGAGCAGCCGGCCGGCGCGGCGTAGCTCGCCGGCGCCACCGAGTGCCAGCGCGCGGAGGAGAGCGAGTCCCGGGTGGGCGCGTTCGGCTGACGAAGCGGACTGGCAGAGGCGCTCGACGGCAGGAAAGTCGTTGCGTTCGAGAGCGTCGAGGGCGGTTGTTAGAATGGCGGCGTTCACCCCGGAAGCATGGGGCGGGGGCGGTTAAGGGAGGGTGAAGCGGCGGAAGCGGCGTTTATTTCGCCGGCATGCCGGCGTCGCGCAAACCCTGAAGCAGTTTTGGATCAGCTGCGATCTGACGTTTTTGCCGATCCGGCCTTAAGTGTCGGGCCGATGCCCAGTTCGGTGTATCCAGGCGGGACTTTCTGCCACGAGTACCCTTTTCGGCCCATGTCGTAGCCGAGGTTGAACAGGGCCTGCATATATGCCTGGTCAAACGGGCTCGGGAGCTGCATCGTAAAGGACTTCGGGATATTCGCGAGATTGAAGTCGATATCGTCGCGGTTGGCCGCAATGTAGATCCGGTACAAATCGCCGATGCCCTGGGTCTGAATAAGCGAGGCAATTGCGCGCCCCGCAATGCTCAAGGTGCGGCGTTTGATTTCCTGCCACTGCGGATCCAGGCGAGCATTTCGTATGACGTAAAGATAACGCGACCGCTCGATGCCCATTTCGCGGGCTTGCACGTTTACTTGTATCGAGGGGGGATAAACGAAGACCTGCGCGCTGGCGCCGCCATCGACATGCATTTCCTGGTAAGGCCGCCCATTCACCTCGACATCGATCATTTCCGGCGGAAATGCCCCCGGAATGGCGGCCGAGGCGATCAGGATCTGCCGGACGAGATGCGGCACGCCAGGATGCTTGCTGGCGGCCAGCTTAGTGATGTTCCAGATAACCGGGCGCCCCTCATCAAGGTTGGTCGTTCCGATCATCAGCAGCCGGCCTTGCTGGTACGCAGCCGCGATATCATCGAGCAGGGCGGGAGTAATGAAGCGGGCGATTGTTTGCCGGAGGGGAGCATTGGAGCTGAGTGCATCCTCGGTCAGCGCGGCGATCAGGCCTCGCTCTACAAGAATATCCTTTGCAGAAATGCTCGTGTAAATCGCGCGAAGCTGTGGATCGTAGCGCGGCCCCAGGAACGCAAAGGGGGCGGTCAGTGCGCCGGTGCTTATCCCGGTCACCAGCTTGAACTGCGGCCGCGAGCCCTGCTCTGTCCAGCCGGCCAGCAGCCCGGCGCCGAACGCGCCGTTTTCTCCGCCGCCCGAAATCGCGAGATACGATGCGGGAGGGAGCGGGCCGGTGTTGCCGCTGCTGCGATAAACAGCAAGCTCGCGGTCGTAGGCCGCTTTTCCTTCGGCCAGGATCGCGGGTGAGGCCACGTCTCCCCAATACCGGATATCGCTCAGGCCGAGGACCGCGGTTTCCGCTTCGTCCTGGGGAGGCACGGCGTCCAGGCGCGGCAACGCCGAGCAGGCGGTCAGGGCACCGCAGGTGGCGGCGCTGAGCGCGAGGAACCGGCGGCGGCCAGGTTTGCTCAGGCGTAATCCCCCGCCGTGGTCAGATCGCGATGGCGGTCAGAGGCGACGGCGTTCAGGTAAAGCGAGCAGACGAACGCCACCGCGAGATTCGCCACCAGCGATGAGAGCGCAATGTAGCAGGGGATCGTCGTGCCAAAGAGGTGCAGCGGAAAGACCGGCGCGAAACTCACGGAAACGGCCATCCAGCTTCCCAGCACCATGCCCGCGAACCAGCCGATCAGCAGCGCCCAGCCGTTGAAGATGCGAGTGTAGAGAGCGAGGACGACCGCGGGGAGGGTCTGGATGATCCACACGCCGCCGAGCAGCTGCAGGTATAGCGCATATTGGACGGGCAGAGCGAAAACGAAGATCAGCGCCCCGGCCTTTACGATAAGCGAAACCAGCTTGGCCATGCCGCTTTCCTGCGCGTCGGTGCACTCGGGGTTGATGAACTCGCGATAGATGTTGCGAGTGTAAATATTGGCGGTGGCGATGGACATGATGGCGGCCGGAACCAGCGCGCCGATGGCGATGGCGGCGAAGGCGACGCCGACGAACCAGGACGGGAAGGCGTGCAGGAAGAGCGCGGGGACGGCGAAGTTGTTGCCGTATTGCTTGAAGCCCGCAGCGAATTCCGGAAGCGATGCGACCCCGGTGGCGATGGCCATGAAGCCGACCAGCGCCAGAAAGCCGAGCATCAGCGAATAGGCCGGCAGCACGGCGGCGTTGCGACGAATGACTCGCGGGCCGGAGGCGCCGAGGATGCCGGTGACGGAGTGGGGATAAAGGAACAGCGCGAGCGCCGAGCCAAAAGCCAGCGTGGCGTAGGCGCTGAAGCTGCCGAGCGAGCCGGCGGAGGGCGGGGCGAGGAGCAGCTTGGGCGCCGGAACCGCGCTGAAGACCTTGCCGAAGCCGCCGAGCTGCATCGGCACCACGATGACTGCGGCAATCACCGCGATGTAGATCAGCAGGTCCTTGACGACAGCGATCATGGCCGGCGCGCGCAGGCCGGACGTATAGGTGAAGGCGGCGAGGATGACGAAAGCGATGATCAGCGGCAGGTCTCCGGAGAGGCCGGTTGTCTGGAACCCGAGCGCGCCGATGACGACCTGCATGCCCACGAGCTGCAAGGCGATATAGGGCATGGTCGCGAGAATGCCGGTGATGCCGATCGCCAGGGCGAGCCAGCGATTGCCGAAGCGGCCGCGTACGAAGTCCGCAGCGGTGACATAGCCGTGGCGGTGACAGACCGACCAGAGGCGCGGGAACACCAAATACAGGATCGGGAAGATCATAATGGTGTACGGCACGGCGAAGAAGCCGATTGCTCCGGCGCCATACATTAGCGCCGGCACCGCGATGAAGGTGTACGCGGTATAGAGATCGCCGCCGAGCAGAAACCAGGTGACGAAGGTGCCGAAGCGGCGGCCGCCAAGGCCCCATTCGTGAAGCTGGTTCAGGTCGGCTCGGCGCCAGTGGGCCGCGATGAAGCCGAGCCAGGTGATGAACACGAACAGAGCGACGAAGACGACGATTGCTGTCCAGTTCATGGCTCAGCGCTCCGGCCGGTGATCGAGGATATAGACCAGGCCGATGATGCCGACGCTAAGGATGATCCAGAGCAGTTGGTACCAGTAGAAGAACGGGAACGGGCCGAGCGTGGGCTGAATGCTGTTGTACCAGGGCACCCAAAGTACCGCGACAAAGGGGATGATCAGCAGCAGCCGGGCGGGGTGCCATTTTCGCATGGCGAGGCCTCAATATATATATTTCGCGTTGAAGGGCGCAATTCATTACAAGATCGGCATGGTTTTTTGCCGGACGGGTTGCTGTAGGGTAAACCAGGCGGTGGGTAAAGGGGTCGTAAGCTGAGATTATCTCAGCCGGCGGGATTTGCCTTAACCGCACCTTAACCGCGTTCGGCCGAGGAATGGGCATGATCTCAAGACGGGCGCTTGTGGTGGCCTTCATTTCCCTGGGCATTCTGCTGGGCGGGGGACGCATTGGCTGGGCCGCCACCCCAGGCGGGCTCGATGTGATGGGGGTGCGGCTGGGATTGACGCCGGAAGCGGTGCAGACGGTGCTTGGGCGGCAAAGCCATCGGATCGAGCAGCGCAAGGGGCCTTGTGTTAGCGATGTGGAGCAAAGCTGCGTCCTTTCCATGACGGCCGATCTGCCCGACGGGCGGATCGAGGTGACGTTCCGGGATGAGTGGGGAACTCATGAGGAGCGGGTCTGGCGGATCCGGCTGACGATCCGCGCGCGCGGAGAGCAGGACCGTGATCTGGTGCGGGAGGCGGTGGTCGAGCACTATGGGCCGCCGGCTCAGGAGCAGCCGGCGTGGTGTCAGTTGGACGATACGGGCCGGGCGTGCCGGGCGGATGCGCCGTCTCTGGTTTTCGAGCCGCTGGCGGGGGCGGCCGGCCAGCTCGTTCTGACGGGGCCACAGGCGTAGGTACCTGGAGCCGAAGCATGGGAGCCGAAGCACGGGAGTCGCGGCATGGGAGTTGAGGCATGGCTTTCACATTCCTGATGCTGCCGCCGCAAAGCGAAACGACGCGGGAGTGGAGGCATCGCCTGGCGCGGGAAATGCCCTCGGTTCGAGTTGTCGTTGCAGAATCGGAGGCCGAGGCCGAGCGGGAGATCGGCCAGGCGGAAGCAGCGTACGGGGTGATCTCCCCGGCCCTGCTCGCCAAGGCGGGGCGGCTGCGATGGCTGCAGGCGCCGCAGGCCGCGCCTCCGGCCGGGTATTACTACCAGGAGCTGGTAGCGCACCCGGCGGTCGTCACCAACATGCGGGAGATCTACAACGACCATATCGCCGCGCACATCATGGCTTTTGTGCTGGCGTTTGCGCGGGACTTCCAGACCTATCTGCCGCAGCAATCGCGACGGGAGTGGAAGCCGCGCCCGCTTGATACCGGCGTGCTGCATCTGCCGGAGTGTACGGCGCTGATCGTGGGCGTCGGCGGGATCGGCGCGGAGACGGCGCGGCTGGCGGCGGCGTTCGGAATGCGGGTAATCGCGACGGATGCGCGCCGGAAGGACGCACCGGAGGGTGTGGCGGAGCTGCATCCGGCCGAGGCGCTGGACAGGTTGCTGCCGCAGGCCGATTTTGTGATCCTGACGGTGCCGCATACGCCCGCGACCGAGGGGTTCATGAACCGGGCGCGCTTTGCGCGCATGAAGCGCGGGGCATTTTTCATCAATATCGGGCGGGGCAAGACGACGCGGCTGGACGACCTTGTGGCGGCGCTGCGCGCAGGGGAGATCGCTGGCGCGGGCCTCGATGTGTTCGAGGCGGAGCCGCTGCCGGCGGACCATCCGTTGTGGACAATGCCGGGCGTGCTGATCACGCCGCACACGGCGGGGTTCGGGAAGTATCTGGATGAGCGGCGGTTTCAGATCATACTGGATAATTGCCGCGCCTTCGGCGCGGGTGAGTCGTTGCGGAACGTGGTGGACAAGGCGAACTGGTTTTAGGTTAGTGTCCCGAATCGGAAGTTCGCGATTGTAGAATAGCGGCCGATTCGGGACACTAGCTGTTTGTTTTCAGTGGCCTGCTTATCCCCTCCGTCCGCCGCAGAGTGCGGCGAACTTCGGGGGCAGGACACTAGAGCAGTTTCAGGCTGACTGTATCAGCCTGAAACGCTCTGACTTGGTTGTTTTAGAGCAGATTCACGCGCTCCTGGAAACGCAAGGCGTTTCCAGTCAAGCGCGATCTGCTCTAGTGACGGCCGTTACCAAAGACCTTCCTGGACGTAGGGCCTGCTCCACAGCGTGATCGTGAGCGCAACCACTTTCGTCCAGGCGCAGGCGATGCGCTCGCACTCATCCGGCGGGAGATCTTTGTTTCGCAGCCGCTCGGGAACGGCAAACAATGTCGGGGGCATGAAGGCAATCAGGAATTGCAAGGGCACCAGCGGCGGTGTGTCACTGCCATCGGTCTTGTTTTTCCCCGCGGGCGTGTGCCGCCTGCCGATCTCCTCCTGATAGTTAAGCCACGCCTGATCGAATGGCCTGCTCAGCGTATCGCGCACCCATTGGACGAAGCGCCGCTTTACCGCGGCTTTGTATTCGTCGTTCGGCGAGCCGTCCGGGTGGGTGAACCAGTGCGCGAGATGCGGCTGGCCACCGATGATCTCGCGCCAGCCGTCAACCAGCGCCTCGGCTTCATCTTCCAGCAGTTCACGCGTCCGGCGCAGCACCTGCTCATCGGCAGCCGTCCATCCGGCGGCCGCCTTGAGTTCCTCAAACTCTTTCATGGTGACTGGTGAGCGCGGGGTTTTGCCGTAATCGTAGCCGTGGATGCCGATTGTTTCAGTCATGCTGAAAATCCTTCCTGCACAGATCGAGGTCTCCGCCCTTCAGGAACGTCTCGGCTTCGCGGTAGAGCGCGTAGCGGGTCTCCTCCAGATGCATCAGATGCGTCGCTCGCGCGATCTTTATGTCGCGGCGCACCGGGGATGCGGATAAGGCGTCGAACAACCAGCGCGCGTCACCGTCGGTGACAACGCTGTCCCACTCGCCGCGAATGATCGCGATGGGCGCGCGGATTCTCGCCGGATCATAGGCAAGCCGCCCAGCCCATGCGTCGGCGATGTCCTGCCAGGGTCCGCTTGGAATTTTGACGCTTGCAGGTGTTCGCGTACGGCCTTCCGGATCGGTGTCGAGGTAACGCGGTCCCCACTCATCGAAATGACGCCGCGAAAGGACAGCCGGTTCACCCGGAGGCACATCCGCGGTGAAGCGATTCCACTGATCGTCGAGTGAAACCAGACGCCAGGCCGGGTAGCGTTGCGGCTCGCCGGCGCCCGGCCGCCAGGTGACGGGGCCGAAAAAGACGAGGCGGTTCACCAGTTCGGGATGCTCCGTGGCGAAGCGGCCCGCGACAATTGTGCCCCAGGAATGCGCGATGGTGGAGATAGCAGGTGTGCCGAGATGACTGCATATCCAGCGCGCGGCTTGTTCAAGCTGCCGGCTGGCGGTTTCGGCAAGTCCGAGCGGCGCGTCTCGTTGGGCGGGCTGCTCCATCTCCGGATAGCGGTCGGATTCGCCGAAGCCGAGAAAATCCACCGCCCAGACGTCAAACCCGGCCGCGCATAACTCATCGCGCCATGAACGACCGTCGAACGGATGGGCGATGGACAGCGCGGAAGGGAACGTGCCGCCATGGACGTACAGAACGACTCCCGCTGTCGCCGTGCAATGCGGTCCCGGCGGCAGGCGGCGGAGGAACATATGCAATCTGCCAATGTGGCTGCGAATGCGGAAATGCTCCTCCCGCTTGTGCAGCTTGGGCGAGTGTGTTGGCATCGGGTCGGTGGTGTCATCGTGTGGCATTGTCGAAACATAGGGGCGGCACTGCGCGTTCGCGAGCCGCCAATGCTTCGGTTTCCGCCGAAGCATCGGCGGTGGATGCCGACTTTCAGAGAAAGCCAGCATGCTGGTTTTTTACCGAGGTATCCGATCCAGGCGATGAAGCGTAGGGATTTCACACGGAGAGCCACCGAGGACACACGGAGTGCCACGGAGCGATTACATGGCGAAGCGGCGTAGCCCGTCTTTCAGACGAAGCGCGTTGAAGTTCAGCATTAGCCCGACCCGGTAGCAGCCAAGGAGCAGATAGGTGAGGAGCTGAGCTTCGTGAATTGCCGAGATCGCCTCAACCGACTTGATTTCCACGATGAGCTTTGCCCGCGATTACAAAGTCGGCGCAGAATCCGGCATTCAAGCGAACATCCCGGTAAACGATCGCGATGGCGGCCTGGCGCTCGAATGCAATCCCAGCCTGATCCAATTCGAAACAAAGACAAGCCTCATAGGCCGATTCAAGCAATCCGGGTCCAAGTCGCCGGTGCACCTCAATCGCCAGTCCGATCACCTGCTCCGTCAGGGCGCCATCCAGCAGCATGGATAACCTCGCTGGTTTTCTGTGTGTTCTCGGTGGTTCTCCGTGTGAATCCTTGCTGAACGGTGACCGACTGGGTTTTACAAAGTGTGTGGCCTGAGACGTGCTCGCGGGGTTCACACGGAGAGTCACAGAGAATACACGGAGCGCCACGGCGAGAATGGATTGCGAGCGGTGTAGCGTGTCTTTCAACCGAAGCGCAGGGTGTCATCCGGCAGCATGGGTAACCTCGCTGGTTTTCTGTGTGTTCTCGGTGGTTCTCTGTGTGAATTCTTGCTGAACGGTGACCGACTGCGTTTTACAAAGTGTGTGGTCTGAGAAGTGCTTGCGGATTCACACGGAGAGCCACAGAGAATACACGGAGCGCCACGGAGAGATTGGATTGCGAACCGGAGCAGCCTGTCTTTAAGCCGAGGCGCAGGCTGTCATCCGGCAGCACGGGTTACCTCCGTGGCTCTCCGTGTGCCCTCGGTGGTTCTCCGTGTGAATTCTTGCTAAACGGTGACCGGCTGCGCTTTACAAAGTGTGTGGTCTGAGACGTGCTCGTGGGTTCACACGGAGAGCCGCAGAGAATGCACGGAGCGCCACGGAGAGATTAGAGGCGAAGCGGCGTAGCCGATCTCTCCAGCCGAACTGTCCTCTGTGGTTCTCCGTGTGAACCCTGCCAGGGGTGAACGCCCGCGGCCCCCACCCTTGGCGTCCCGCCGCGCGCCCGGTAACGTTTCAGCCCGACAGACACCCACAACCGGGAGATGCGGCGTGAACGATGCAATCGTGAGCGAGGACGTGCGGCGGTACAAATGGGTCGGCACGCGCCCGGTGCGGCCGGATGGAGTGCCGAAGGTGACCGGCAAGGCGCTGTACGGCGCCGACATGAAGATGGCGGGCACGCTGGTGGGGCGGGTGCTCCGATCGCCGCACGCGCATGCGCGCATCCGCTCGATCGACGCTTCCAGGGCGGCGGCACTGCCGGGGGTGAAGGCGGTCGTCACCTCGGCCGACCTGCCGCAGCAGAAATTCGAGTATATCGGCCCCGAGCGGGTCGCCGTGAATTTCTGGCATGTCACGCGCAACATCCTGGCGCGCGAGAAGGCGCTGTATGAAGGCCACGCGGTTGCCGCGGTGGCGGCGGTCAGCGACGCGGTGGCCGAGGAGGCACTGCGGCTGATCGACGTCGATTACGAAGTTCTGCCGCATGTCATCGACGTGGACGAGGCCATGGCGCCCGGCGCGCCGCTGCTGTTCGAGGACATGATCCCCCGCAACATGGAAGGCGCCGGCCCGTCCAACATCTCCAAGCGGCTGGAATTCAAGATCGGCGATCTTGAGGCCGGGTTCGCGCGGGCGGATGTGGTGGTCGAGGACACGTTCAAGACCGCGGCGGTGCACCAGGCGTATATCGAGCCGCATGCCTGCGTGGCGCGGTTCGATGCCGATGGTCAGGGAGAGATCTGGTGCTCCAGCCAGGGGCACTTCACCGTCCGCGCACTGACGTCGAAACTGCTGGGCGTCCCGGTGGGCGATCTGCGGGTCTATCCGGCGGAGATCGGCGGCGGGTTCGGCGGCAAGACCGTGGTGTATCTGGAACCCGTGGCGGCGCTGATGGCCAAGAAGACCGGCCGGCCGGTGCGCATGCAGATGTCGCGGGAGGAGGTGTTCAAGGCCTCTGGCCCGACCTCCGGCTCGTCGATGTGGGTGAAGATCGGCGCGACGAAGGACGGGAAGATCACGGCCGCGGAGGGCGAGTTCCGCTTCCAGGCCGGGGCGTTTCCTGGTTCGCCGGTGATGAATGCGTGCCTGTGCGCCTTTTCCCCGTATGACGTGGCGAACCAAAAGACTGTCGGGTACGATGTGGTTTGCAACCGGCCCAAGGCGGCCGCCTATCGCGCGCCCGGCTCGCCGATCTCGGCTTTCGCGGTCGAAAGCGGTACTGGACATTCTGGCGCAGAAGCTGGGCATGGACCCGCTGGAGTTCCGGCTGAAGAACGCCGCGCGGATCGGGGCGCCGACGGTGGCCGGGCCGAAACACGCTCATAACGGCTACGCCGAGACGGTGGATGCGCTGCTGGCGCACCCGGCCTACAGGGCGAAGCTGGGCAAGAACCAGGGGCGGGGTGTCGCCTCCGGTTATTGGTTCAACGGCGGCGGGGAGTTCGAGCGCGACCGTGCAGGTCAATGCCGACGGGACGGTGCTGGTGGCGACGGGCAGCCCGGATATCGGAGGTTCGCGAGCCTCGCAGGCGCTGATGGCGGCGGAGACGCTGGGGGTGGACTACAGCCAGGTGCGGGCGATCGTCGCCGATACCGGGTCGGTGGGGTACACGCATGTGACCGGGGGTTCGCGCGTGACATTCGCGACCGGCACCGCAGTGGTGAATGCCACCAAATCGGTGATCAAGGACCTGTGCAAGCGGGCCGCGCTGATCTGGGATATCGACCCCGAGGCGGTGGAATGGAAGGACGGCAAGGCCTGGCCGGCCGGCAGCAATGCCGGGAACTTCGATCCGCTGTCGCTGAAGGATCTGGCGGCGAAGGCGGCGCAGACCGGCGGGCCGCTGACCGCGGCGGCTTCGGTGAATGCCGGCGGGCAGGCGCCCGGTTTCTCGACGCAGTTCTGCGACGTGGAGGTCGATCCGGAGACGGGGAAGGTGAAAATTCTGCGCTTCGTTGCCGCCCAGGACGTCGGCACGGCGATTCACCCCAGCTATGTCGAGGGCCAGATTCAGGGCGGCGTGGTACAGGGCATCGGCTGGGCGTTGAACGAGGAATACATCTACGACTTCGAAGGGTCGGCTGGAGAATCCCGGTTTCCTGGATTACCGCTGCCCGGTCGCCTCGGATTTGCCGATGATCGAGGCGATCATGGTGGAGGTGCCGAACCCGGCGCATCCGTTCGGCGCGAAGGGCGTGGGCGAGGTGAATATCTGCCCGCCCATGGCCGCGATCGCCAACGCGATCGAGCAGGCGACGGGACGGCGGTTGAAGGAGCTGCCGATGTCGCCGCCGAAGGTGCTGGCGGCGATCGAGGGAGGCTAGGCATGTATCCAGACCGCGATTTACGCGTTCCGACGATCCCGCCTCCAGCGATCGCGGCCTGACTTTGGCGCGGGTCGTTTTCACCTCGGGCTTCAGCCGCCGCTATACTGGCGGGGTGACGGAGTTCGAGGTGGAGGCGAAGAACCTTCGCGGGGTGCTGCGGGAGATGGACCGGCGGTTTCCAGGTCTGGGGGAGCATCTGGAGGAGGAGACCACCGTCGCGATTGACGGCGTGCTGCACGAGGTGGGGTATTTTCAGGCGGTGGGTCCGGGGGCGGAGGTGTTTTTTATTCCGAAGATCGAGGGGGGATAACCCTATCTGACGATCGCGCTCCGTGCGTTTCGGGCGTCGGTATGAACTTGTCGCGCGCTATGGGTCCCGTCACGGCTCTGCGCTCAGCAACTCGTCGAGCGTGACCGAAGGCTCCGCCGGTACTGGCATGGGCGGCTGGCCATCGATCGTATCTGGCATCCGGCGCAGCGCGTCGCGATAGAGCTCAACGACATCGATCTTCTGTCGCATAGAGGGCGCGAAAGCTCGGCGCGCGTCGGCCCGGTGCCCGCGCGCTTCCGCCCGCCAGTGCGGCACATCCCGCGATGACGGCCAAGCCTCGGCCTTCAGATCGTGCAGCAGGGCCTGGACCAAATGCGATTTTACGGCGTGCAATTCGCTCCGACCCAAGCTCTCGATCTCCTCGGCAACGTTCTCCCAATCCACCTGATCGTTGACACGCTCGCCGGCCGCCATGCGGCGCAAGAGCATGGCCTGGTGCTCCGACCAGATCAGGATGTCGCTGTCGTACTCGCTCATGCCGCCTCCATTCACCGGCCGACAGACGGATGCTGATGCTGATCAATACCAGCGCCGAGGGCGTTCAGCATACTGGCATTCTGGTTCGCGGCCGTCGACTTAACGCGCGCCCGCGGTTGCCCCGGCCTCAACGGTGATACATCCACGCCGCCTTGCCGCTGCCAGGCAGGATGAACGTGCGGCCCGTGACGCGCAAAGCCAGGACTGCTCCCGGCGACAACCCCAGTGGCCTGGTATCGATATCGAACCCGTGGTTTCCCTCGCCGATCCCGGCCTGCTTCAGATCGTCGCGGAAGTGGTCCGCCGGAAAAGAGCCGCGCGCTACACCATTTACTAACAAGTCCAACGAGACCGGAGCAGGGTCGTTCGAGTTGCGGCACCAACCCACAAGGCGGCCCTGGAAAATGCCGTCAAGGTTGCCATCGAAACGACGGGTCGCGGTCTGCGCATATACCCGGTTGTCCGGTTCGATCAGCGCGGCGAGCCGGAGCCGCTGGTCATCAGCGATCGGGATATTCGCGAAATCGGCGACCGCCTGGACCGCGATTTCCGGATGCAAAACGGCCTTTTCATAGCTCAAGGAAAGGATCGGGCAGCCCGCATTCGTAAGAAAAACCAGCAGGTCGGCCTGGCCGCGCGCGGTTTCGAGCAGCGACCACGCCGGATCCATGTGCTCGGACGTGGCATGGCGGCGCGCCGTCGCAACGATGTCGCGCATCACGACAATCAGGTGCGGATTGCGGAACAGGCCGAGATCCCGCGGCTCCAGGTAGCCGTGAATTGATGGAATTTTGAACGCCCAGACCGGTTCCGCCTGATTGCGCTGCGCGATTGCCGCCGCCAGACCGAACTCGGTCCCCCGTCGACAACAGATGCAAAAATTCCCGGTCATCCAGGGTGACGTCGTAAGCCGAGCCGCGCGATAACAGCCCCGTACCGGCCAGGATAGCGGCGACCATGCTGGTGCCGGAGCGGCCCAGCCCAGTGACGATGAAAGTGCGCGGAAGGGAGGCCGCAGCGGCGGGGGGCCCCAGCAGAATGATGCCTCGGTTGATCAGATCATCAGCTGCAGAGGGAGTGGATTCGATCGGTTCACCGGGCATCGACGCAAAGCTTAATCGGACTCGACTGTGAGGACGTAGTCCTGTCCTGCCCAATCACCGCTACGCCAGCGCCAGGTAAAGACCACGCGCGCGCCAGCCGGAAGCTTCTCGGTCGGCAATTCGCAAACCTCGAAACCAAGCCCGGTATCCTGTGTGGCGGTATCGGTTGTCGTCGCCCAGTTATCGGCGCTCCAGTGGACCGTGGCCGACCCCGGCAGGTCGATACGCAGCACGCGGCCCTTCGGCAGGGTTTCGCTGCGCCAGTCGGGGCGCCAGGTCAGGCACCGGGCGGCCTGCGGACGCTTCACGTAACGGCTGACTGTCTGGGGCGGCAGATCGAACATGGCGCCGTCGGCGAGTGACCGGAGCAGCTTCAGATGCTCGGCGTGCGCCCACACAAGCGGCATGGCCGAGCCGCTGGGCCGGCCGGGAAACAGCTCACGTTCCGGAATTGCTTCGGCGTTCCACACCTGCTCGGGGATCAGGCCGCCATCGCTGGCGCAGGCCTCCATTGTCGCCAGAAGCCGTTCGGCTTCGGCGCGATTGCCCGCGGCAAGTTCGTAATGCGCACGCTCCCCGGTCAGCAGCGGCCAGGCGCGGCCGGTCCCGGTGCCGTCAAAGGGGCCGCCATCGGCATGCTCGCCGTAGCCGTCATCGTTGTAGCGGCGCCAGACAGGACCGGGCGGCAGGTCGTCCTTGAGCAGATAATCGATGACCTTGACGGTATTGCGGATCCGCGGATCGTCCGCGCTGCGCAATCCGAAGCGCACCAGGGCAAGCGCATCCGGGCTGACCAGCATGTCGGCGGGAATTTCGCTGTCAGTGCCTGGGCGATTGCGCACCTCGACCTCGTCGCATCGGGCGGCGCGGGCTTCCTGATCATAATTGGGCGCCACACGGACGTAGTAGCCCTCCACGCCGCAATCGCGGGCGAGGTTCGTGTCCGTCACATACAGCCAGTCCTCGATCCGCGCGTTCCAGGAATCGGCGGTGTCCCGCAGCACGCTCGGCACCACGCCGTCTTCGACGTTTTCAGCGATATTCGCGGCGGCGACCAGCGCGGCGATCTGCACGGCAAGCGTGAACGGGGTGTAGCCGGCGTTCTCTTCCCATCGATCCTGAGAGGTAATGGGGCCGCGGCGAATGACGAAGCCGGCCGCCTTGCGGATCATCGGCCAGAAATCCTTCAGCTCCGGCTGAGCGAGGGCGCCGGCGCGCCAGGCGAGATCCACGAGCAGAATAGGGAAGGCGCATTCATCCAGCTGCAAACCCCGCCAGTAGGGCGAACCGTCGAGCCAACAGTTCTGCGGCCAGCTTCCGTCGCCGTCCTGCGTGGCGCGCAGATAGCGCAGCACGCGGCGGGCTTCGTGGGGTGCGCCGCAAGCCAGGAAGCCGCCTGCCGTCTCGACCAGGTCGCGCGGCCAGACGAGGTGATAGCCGCCCAGGTCGTCGTCGCCCTTGGAAAAGCCCCAGGGGATCGACAGGCTGGCGATCAGCCCGCCCGGGAAAGTGGGGCTTTCGTGAGTGCGCAGCACCGCAGTGCTGATCCTGTAAGAGTTGCGGCCGGCGCTCCGCCGGTCGAGCGACTTAAGATGCGCCTGCCAGCCGCGCCAGTCCGATGCATACTCCTCCTCCGCCTGCTCGAACGGCCGGAGCAGGCTGGCGCGGACGCGAAAGGCGGCCTCGGCGGCGCTGCGCCCGAAGCCGAGGGCGAGGCGGGTGGGCGCGCCATCGCCGACGGTGAGCTGCGCGGTGAGGGCGACGTTGCCATCCTGCGCATTGTCGTACTGCGTCAGCCGGCCGGTATTGTGGACCTGCTGCCAGCCATCGGAGACGCCGGCAAAGCCGACCGAGCGGGCCAGGAAGGGCCGGTTCGACCCAAGCGCGAGGAAACTCCCGTCGCCATAGGCGAAAAGCATCTCCTGCCCCTTGTAGTCGCCGAGCCAGGCCGAGTTATCCGCGCCGCCGTTGACCAGGCGCGGTGCGAGCAGGGCGAAGACATTCAGCGGCGCGCCGTTTGGCTCGACACGGATGTGCTGAAGCACGACGTCATGGCGGGGATCGGTGATGATCCGCTTGATCACCTTGAAGCGGCCTTCGGCGTGAACATTGGTGAGGGTGAAGGCGGGAACGCCGTCTTCGAGCGTTTCCACGTTGAAGGTGCAGTCGCGCTTTTCCTCGGCAAAAAATCCGGTGTCGTCGCTCAGCAGCAGGCCGAAGTCGCGGGTGCAGGCCTGATCGACGCGGGGATAATAGATCTCGTTCAGGATTCCATGGCTGAGGGTGAACCAGACCCGGCTGGTCGGGGAGAGCGAAGTGCCAACTCCGGTCTTGGCGCTGGAGGTCCAGCGCGGCGGGATACCGGGGTGTCCGGGTGCGTCGGTCATGGCGGCGTTGTCGCGCGGGCGGAAATCGAAGTCCAGCAATTGAGGCGCGGCCGGTTCAGCCCGCGACTTCTGCCTGGTGGGCAGGCTGCATTTGGGTCACTGGCCCCGCCGGCAAATGACAGGCCGAAACGTGGCCCCCGGCTCCAATCTCCCGCAGCAGCGGCTCCTCCACCCGGCAGCGGTCGAAGACGAACGGGCAGCGCGTATGAAACCGGCATCCGGCCGGCGGATTGATCGGACTCGGCACATCGCCCGTCAGGATGATGCGGCTGCGTTTTGCGTCTGGATCGGGCACCGGCACTGCAGATAGCAGCGCGCGCGTATAAGGATGATGCGGCGTGGAAAATAGTGTTGCGCGGTCTGCCAGCTCGACGATTTTTCCCAGATACATCACCGCCACGCGGTGCGTCAGATGCTCGACGATGGCCAGGTCATGGCTGATGAACAGCAGCGTCAGCCCCAGCTCATCCTGCAAATCCGCCAGCAGATTGATGATCTGCGCCTTGACGGAAACGTCCAGCGCCGAAACCGCCTCGTCGCAGATGATAAGGTCAGCGCCAGGCGCCAGCGCCCGAGCAATCCCGATCCGCTGCCGCTGCCCCCCGGAAAACTCGTGCGGAAATCGGCTTAGCGCATCGCACGGCAGCCGCACTTTTTCAACAAGCCTGGCGACCCGCTCCTCCAGCTCCGCCCCGTGCGCAAGACCGAAATTAGTGATCGGCTCCGCCAGCAGCCCACGCACCGTCATGCGCGGATTTAAACTGCTGAACGGGTCCTGAAACACCACCTGCATGCGCCGGCGCAGCGGGCGCAATTGCGCCGCCGGCAGGTTGTCGATCCGCTGCCCATCAAGGTGCACCTCGCCGGCGGTCGGCGCGATAAGCCGCAGGATCGCCCGACCGACCGTCGATTTCCCGCATCCCGATTCGCCCACCAGCGACAGCGTCTCGCCGCGGGCGATGTTGAAACTGACCCCATCGACCGCGCGCACCACCGCGGTCGTGCCACCCAGCACGCCGCCATGAACGGGGAAATGCTTGACGAGGCCGTTCACCTGCAAGAGCGGTGTGCTCATGCCGCACCTTCTTGCAAGAATGCTTCACACAGAAATCCACTGAGGACACTGCGACCCCTCACCCGCCGCGCTGCGCGCGCCGACCTCTCCCGCAAGGGGAGAGGTGCTTGAACGCACGATTCGGATTGGCCGGTCATGCGGCCATTCGCCGCTCGGCATAGTGGCACGCCGCCTCATGCCCCGGCGCCTTCGCCTCGATCGCCGGCGCCACGCTGCGGCACAAATCGGTCGCGAAGGGGCATCGCCCTGCAAACGCGCACCCGACGATCGGATCGCGCAGGCTTGGCACCAGGCCGGGAATTTCCGTCAGCCGCGACCGCCCTCGCGCCCCGACGGAGGAGCCAAGCTTCGGCACCGCCCCCAGCAGTCCCTGCGTGTACGGATGCAGCGGATGGGCGAAAATCTCCCGTACCGTCCCTTCCTCCACCTTCCGCCCGGCGTACATCACCACCACACGCTCGGCCATTTCCGCCACCACGCCGAGGTCGTGCGTGATCAGCATGATCGCGGAGCCCAGACGCCGCTTCAGATCCCGCATCAGGTCCAGAATCTGCGCCTGGATCGTTACATCCAGCGCCGTGGTCGGTTCATCTGCAATCAGCAGCTTGGGATTGCACGCCAGCGCCATCGCGATCATCACCCGCTGCCGCATCCCCCCGGACAGCTGGTGCGGATATTCCCGCACCCGCCGCTCCGGCGCCGGAATTCCCACCAGCGACAGCATCTCGGTCGCCTTGGCCTCCGCCGCCTTCGCGCCAAGACCCTGATGCAGCCTCAGCGTCTCGCCGATCTGCCGGCCGACGGTCAGCACCGGGTTCAGGCTGGTCATCGGCTCCTGAAAGATCATCGAGATCTCATTCCCCCGAATCCCCCGCATCTCCTGCTCTGACAGGCTGAGCAGATCGCGGCCCTGGAAACGGATCGTCCCGGCAATCCGACCCGGCGGCTCCGGGATCAGCCGCAGGATGGACATCGATGTAACCGACTTCCCGCACCCGGATTCGCCCACGACGGCGACGGTTTCACCCGCATCGATACTGAACGAGACGCCGTTGACCGCGCGCACCACGCCTTCCGGTGTGCGAAAATGTGTCTGAAGCTGCTTTACCTCCAGCAGCATCCTACAGCCGCTTCGCCAGCCGCGGATCGAGCGCGTCGCGCAGCCCATCACCCACCAGGTTGACCGCGAGCACCGTCACGCACAGAAAAATCGCCGGAAAGAACACGATATATGGCTTGATCTGCCACAACGCCCGTCCCTCTGCCATGATATTGCCCCAGCTCGGGATGGTCGGCGGCGTCCCCGCGCCGATGAAGGACAATATCGCCTCGTTGATCATCGCCGAGGCGCAGATGAACGTCGCCGCCACCAGCAGCACCGCGAACGCATTGGGCAATATATGACGCAGGATGATGACCGGCATGCGCGTGCCGGCCGCGACCGCGCCCTCAACGAACGGCTGCTCCCGCAGGCTGAGGACGATGCCGCGGATCAGCCGGGCGACGCGGGGGAATTCGGGGATTGCCAGCGCGATAATCACATTCTGAACCGATGCCCGCGTCAGCGCCATCAGCGCGATCGCCAGCAGGATTGCCGGGATGGACATCAGCCCGTCCATCATCCGCATGATCAGCGAATTGAGTGCCCGCACGAATCCGGCCACCGCGCCGATAGCCGTGCCGATCACCGACGCAACCACCGCCACCGAAAATCCCACACCGAGCGAGATGCGCGCGCCATACATCACGCGCGAATAGACATCCCGGCCCAGCATATCGGTCCCGAACCAGTAGAGCGTCGATGGGTCACGGATGCGCTTCGCCGGGGCGATCGCCGTCGGATCGACGGTCGCCAGCCAGGGGGCGAAGATCGCGATGAAGATCATCACGCCCAAAAGCAGACCGCCCAGGATGATCGTGGGGTGCTGGCGGACGAACGTCCGCACCTGCCCGCGCCGCTGCACCGGCGGCAGCACATCCGGCAGAGAAGTTGCGGATGGAAAGGTCGTGCTCAATAGCGGATCCTCGGGTCAAACAGGGTGTACAGCAGATCGACGATGAGGTTCACGATCACATAGGCGAAGCTGAACATCAGCACGACGCCCTGGATCACCGGATAATCCCGCTGCAGTATCGCATCCACCGTCAGCCGCCCCAGCCCCGGTATTGCGAACACCGTTTCGGTCACCACCGCGCCGCCGATCAGCAATGCGACGCCGAGCCCGATCACCGTCACGATCGGCACCGCAGCATTCTTCAGCGCGTGCACATATAGGATCGCGTTCGGCCCCACGCCCTTGGCGCGCGCCGTCCGCACGTAATCCTGGCTGAGGACGTCAAGCATCGCCGCGCGGGTGATCCGCGCGATCAGGGCGATGTAGATAAGCCCCAGCGCGATTGCCGGCAGGATCAAGGTGCGCAGGAATGGCCAGAAGCCCTGGCTGATCGGCGTGAATCCCTGCACCGGCAGCCATCCCAGTTTCAGCGCGAAGAAATACGCCAGCAGATACCCCACGACGAAAACCGGCGTGGAGAACCCGAACACCGCCAGCGCCATCACCGCCCGATCGATCCACGATCCTTGCTTCCACGCCGCGATCACGCCCATCGGGATCGCCACCACGATCGACAGCACCAGGGTCAGCACCATCAGCGACAAGGTCGGCTCCAGCCGCTGCGAGATCATGTGCGTGACCGGCAGGTTGGTGAAGATCGACGTGCCCAGATCGCCATGCAGCACGTGCCAGAGCCAGTCGCCGAACCGCACCACGAACGGCCGGTCGAGCCCCAATGAGACCCGGATGCGCGCAATATCCGCCGGCGTCGCCTGGTCGCCCGCAATGATCGCCGCCGGATCGCCCGGCGCGATGTAAAGCAGGCTGAATACGAAGAGGGCGACGAACAGCATCACGGGGATGGTCGTCAGGACGCGGCGGACGGCGTAGGCGAACATCTCAGGTCTTGCTGACGCCCCACACCACCGGGAACGGCGCCTTCACCACCCCCTTCAGGCCCTTTTGCCAGGACTGATAGCCTTTGAAGAATCCGGTCGGAACGAATGTTACGAAGTCCATCGAGGCCTTGTTGATCTGCCGAACCGCTTCCTTCTCCGATGCCTGGTCGGGGGCGTCGAACCACGCATTGATCTTGCCCTGGACTTCGTCGGATTTGGGCCAGCCGAACCACGCCTTGTCGCCCGTCGTGTAATAGGCCGGCTGCGCGCCTGGATTTACGCAATCCACGCCGGCGTGCCAGGTGTGGAACACGTTCCATCCCCCCTCTGCGGGAGGTTTCCGTTGCGCCCGCCGTGCGCCGACGGTACCCCAGTCCGTTGCAACGTAGTCCACGTCCAGACCTATCTTGCGCAGCGTATCGGCGGTGACGTCACACTGCGCCTTCACGATCTGCACATCCGTGCCGGCGATCAGGACAACTTTTGCGCCCTTAGCGCCGGCATCCGACACCAGCTTGCTCGCCGCCGCGAGATCGTGCCGCTTCAGATTGTCGCCGCCGTATTCGGTATAAAGCGGCGTCCCCGGCGTGAAGAAGCTCGCGGATTCCTGCCACAGATTGGGATCGGCACCGACCACCGCCTGCATGTAATCCGCCTGATTTCGTGGCGATCAGGGCGGCCAGCCGCACGCGCTGATCGTTGAACGGCGGATACAGATGGTTCATCCGCAGATCGCCGATATTCCCCAGCGGATCGGAGATATCCACCATCAGCCTGGAATTGGCCCGCAGCACCGGCACCAGGTCGGGCAGCGCGGTTTCCCACCAGTCCACCTCGTTGTTCTGCAGCGCCGCCGCCGCGGTCGCCGGGTCCCTGATCACCCGCCACTCCACGCGGTCGAACGCCACGCGCTTGCCGCCCGCCAGCCAGTCGGCTTTCTCCTCGCGCGGCTGATAGGCGTCGAATTTCTCGAACACCGCCGACGACCCCGGCACCCACTGGTCCCGGCGGAAACGAAACGGACCGGAGCCGATATACTCGCTGACCTGCTTGAACGGATCGGTCATGGCGATCCGCTCCGGCATCATGAACGCGCATGGCGTGCCGACTTTGCCGATGGCGTAGAGCAGTTTCGGGAAGGGTTTGACGAGGCGGATGCGGAAGCTGCGATCATCCACGGTCGTGATCTCGGCCAGCCGCGACTTGACCATCTGCCCCATATTGTCGCGCACCATCCAGCGGTTGAGGCTGGCGACGCAGTCCTTCGACAGCACCGGCTCGTTGTCGTGCCATTTCAGGCCGCGCCGCAGCTTGAACGTCCAGGTCAGCCCGTCATCGGAGACCTCGTGGCCTTCGCACATCTGCGGGCGGGGGGTGAGGCTGCTGTCCACGCCGTACAGCGTGTCCCAGAACAGCACACTGGCGTTGCGCACGACGTAGAGGGTGGTCCAGATCGGATCGAGGTTCGCCAGATCGGCCTGGGGAACGAAGCGCAGCACCTTGGCGTCGCCGCCGCGGGCTATGTGCGGGGCGCCAAGGCCTGCCGTGGCGGCCACCGCTGATTGCAGGAAGGCGCGTCTTTTCATCGAAGCCCCCGTTTTTATTTTGCCTTGCGCGCCGATGGCGGCGCTGGGGTGGCGAGTTAAGCTTGTCGGCCGGAGGTGTGCAATGTGCGGGTGGGGCTAAGGCAGGCGGGGGTTCGGGGGCGCTGACGGGTACGGCGTCAAGGCGCAGGCGGTGGCTCCTCAGGGTTCCGCCCAAGGTTGCTGAGCACCTGCGCGCGCAGGTATCGGGTGGTGAGCGTATCGGGATGGTGCTCGCCTTTCACCTCCGCTTCGATCGGCGCGAACGCCTCGATTTCCGCCAGCGCCTCCTCGTTGCGTCCGAGGTTGCTGACCACCAGCGCGCGCAAGTATCGGGTGGTGAGCGTATCGGGATGGTGCTCGCCCTTCACCGCCGCTTGGATCGGCGCAAACGCCTCGATTTCCGCCAGCGCCTCCTCGTTGCGTTCGAGATTGCTGAGCACCTTCGCGCGCAGGTATCGGGTGCTGAGCGTATCGGGATGAGGCTCGCCTTTCACCTCTGCTTCGATCGGCGCGAACGCCTCGATTTCCGCCAGCGCCTCCTCGTTGCGTTCGAGATTGCTGAGCACCAGTGCGCGCAGGTATCGGGTGGTGAGCGTATGGGGATGGTGCTCGCCCTTCACCTCCGCTTGGATCGGTGCAAACGCCTCGATCTCCGCCAGCGCCTCCTCGTTGCGTCCGAGACGGCTGAGCACATGCGCGCGGAGGTATCGGGTGGTGAGCGTATCGGGATGGTGCTCGCCCTTCACCTCCGCTGTGATCGGCGCAAGCGCCTCGATCTCCCTCAGTGCCTCCTCGTTGCGCCCGAGATTACTGAGCACCTGCGCGCGCAGGTATCGGATGTTGAGCGTATCCGGATGCCGCTCGCCTATCACCTGCGATTGGATGGGCGCAAAGGCCTCGATCTCCGCCAGCGCCTCACGGTTGCGCCCGAGATCCCTGAGCACCTTCGCGCGCAGGTATCGGGTGGTGAGCGTATCGGGATGGTGCTCGCCCTTCACCGCCGCTTGGATCGGTGCAAACGCCTCGATTTCCGCCAAGGCCTCACGGCTGCGCCCGAGGTTGCTCAACGCCCACGCGCGCACGAATTGGGCGTCGATGACTTCCGTGTCGCGGCCAGTCAGGAAGTCTCGTGCGTATGCTAACAATCTATCGACGCGGCGTAGCGCATCGCCTGGCCGTCCGAGCGCCAATTGATAGAACGCCGCCTGGCTCTCCTGCTGACACCACATCCGCCGGTGCTGGCTTCCGACTTCCCATGCCAGTTCGGCCGCGCGATCCGCAAATAGCGGCGTCAGTCGCCACAAACCTTTCCTGAACAGCCAATCCGCTATATCGCGAAGCGTCATAATCACTGGGACCAGCCGGTCGCCTTGCAAACTCGCACGGCCCATCATCGCCGAGTTCCACACTACCTGAGTGTCGCCATCCCGCAGGATCTGCGCCTGCAAATCGGCGTTCACCAGATCGAATTCCCGGGAAATCTCATGCACCTCCTGATCGAGGGGCGAAGCGCTGCGCGCAAGCCGGAGCATGTTGCGCGCACGCTCCAGATGGTCAGCCGGATCGGGCACCGAATACACTATGTGGTGTCTGGCGAGATGCTTGGCAATTTTGGCGATGCTCTCCGCGTTATCTTCGAACCACTGTTCCAGATGGCGGACCGCCGCTTCCGGATTCAGATCGCTCAACTCTCGTTCAGCGCGCGAGATCGCGGCTTCCGGGAGCTTGCCGCGCGCAATGTTGAGATCGGCATTCAATTGCTTCTGGGCGTTTCGCAGGCCGGCCATCGCAAGGTCAAGTTCGCTTACCCGATGTTCGAGCAATTCCCTCTCTTCCTCCAGGCGGCTGCGTCGCTTGAACACACGCCTGTCGATCAATCTGACGAACTCGAAGCCGCCAAAGACCTGCAAAACGACTTCGCCCGCCCGCGTGAACAATTGCGGGGGCGGCAGATGCCACCACTCGACGAGGCCGCCCCATGCCCAACTGAAACCGGGGATCGTTAGAAGGAAGCTTACGAAATCGTTCACTTGCCCGCCTCGCTACTCTGGGCCGGGGCGAATATAACCGTAAGAGATCGCTGATTACCACATCAGATCGCCTGCTCGCGAAAAGAGCGCAGGGCATGCTTGCCGAAGGCCGCCTGGGTTTGGCGCCGTTTGCCAAGGCCGCCAGGCATAGGGCCGACCTTCTTGACAAGCACTATATTCGCCCCGCGGGTATTACGCTTTTCGGAACGTATTTAGTATCGACTTCCTCTGAAATTCGATACGCCGCCTGTTGTCCGAGTATCCGATTCACGCGACGAAGCGTGCGCGCTTCGCGACCCACGCTTCTCCGCGATCGATTACTAGCCCAATCTGCGCTTCGGCATCGGCGGCGCGGGATAGCGGCCCATGACGTTATTCCAGTAAGCCCAGGAGCGCGGATCGATGATGCCTGGGGGCGCCTTTTCCAGCGCCTCACGGAAATCATCATCCGAAACGTAGCGGCGCAGCGCCTGCATGTCCTCATGCGTGGCATGGCGCATCGCATAGGCCATGAAGCGGATCGGGTCTTCCAGGGCTTCAGGGGGTTCTTCGAACCAGACGATACGCCGGACGATGGCCTCGGTTTCGGGGTTGAGCGGGATCGGTTTCATTGCGACGGTCCAGGATCGGCGGCAATCGGCGGCAGACGGTCGAGGTCAACCTCGCGCGCCGCTTTGGCGAGGCGTTCTTTCACGATTTTTGGAAGACGGCGCAAACTGTTCTCCGCGAAATAAGACAACGCCTTAAGCGTGATCTGCGGATTGAACGATGGGCCGAAAATCGCCTTCGCGCTTGCCAAAGCGGCCGGCAGGTCGATGCGCCCGTCGCACAAAATTGCGTCCATGTCGATATAGTCTCTTGCTTCGGCGCGTTGCTGCACCACGGACGCCTTCGTCCCGGCAAGGTCGAGCAGGGATGCGATGCGCAATCCGTTATCCGGGGCGATATGGGGTGGCGCAAGGCGCGCGATGCTGGGGATCCCGAAGAACGAAATCCTCACCTGCCCGCCGCGATCCACGGTGCCGCTTAGAGCGTTCGGTTCGCGCTGCGTGATCGAGGCGGCGGCCATAAAGGGAAGCGAAGCGGCCAGTTTCGCCGGGTCGAACGGCTGGTTGCCGAAAAAATCGAAGTCCACCGAGCGGCGATGCCCCAGATGCAGTGCAATCGCCGTTCCGCCGTAGAGCACGAATTCCGCAGGAACGGCGGCAAGCTCGTCCCACAGCCGCCGTTGCGGTTTGGGGAGGATGTCGAGGCGGGGTGCAAAATCACCGTTCATGTGGGACAAGTGTAGCATGAACTTCGGGCGAGCTTCACGATCCGCCACGCTCTCGCACTCCGCAACATGCATTGACCAAAAGCTGAGAGCCGCGGTTGAACCGAACACGCCGTGGGTAAATCAGATCGAAAATCCGCATGCGATATCGGGCTATTACCTCTACCAAGCGGTAGGCGCATTCAGCGGTTCGCGCTACAATCGCCCGCCAGGAGGACACCCGCCATGACACTCACCCAAGACCAGATCGCCCGGTTCTGGGACGAAGGCTACCTGTTTTTCCCCGAAGCCTTCTCCGAGACCGAAGTCGCCGTCCTTCGCGACGAAGCCGAGGAAATCTACAAATCCGACCGCCAGGAAGTGTGGCGCGAAAAAACCGGCGCACCCCGCACCGCCTTTGCCGCCCACACCTACAACGAGGCTTTCCGCCTGCTCGGCGCGCATCCGCGTCTGATCGAACCGCTGGAGCAGATCTTCGGCGAACAGCTCTACATGCATCAGTTCAAGATCAATGCCAAAGCCGCGTTCGAGGGCGATGTCTGGCAGTGGCACCAGGATTACGGCACCTGGGCGCGCGACGACGGCATGCCCGAATCGCGCGCGATGAACATCGCCGTCTTCATGGACGAGGTCATGCCGATCAACGGCCCGCTGATGCTCATTTCGCGCAGCCATAAAGCCGGCGTGTTTGAGGCCGGGCACGACCTCGAAACCACCTCCTACCCGCTCTGGACCCTGGACAAGGAAACCGTCACCAGACTGGCGAATGAAGGCGGCATCGTCGCACCCACCGGCAAGCCCGGCGGCGTGCTGATGTTCCATGGCAACCTGGTGCACGGCTCCGCGCCGAACATCACGCCCTATCCGCGCCGCATCGTGTATCTGACGCTCTGCGCCGTCTCCAACCATATCCGCAAACCCACCCGCCCGGAGTGGATCGCGCATCGCGATTTCACCCCGATTACACCGGTGCCAGACAGCGCTCTACTTGACTTCGCACGCAACCACTACCGCGCCGCCGCGGAATAACCATGGTGAAGCCCATCCTGAACCTCGACGAGGTCGAGTTCGACGACGTAGAGGAAAATGGCCTCTACACCTCCAGCCGGGGCCGGATCAGCACCCGTATCGGCGCCAGGCATCTCGGCTACAACCTGACCGTCCTGCCACCCGGGAACGCCCAGTGCCCCTTCCACTGCCACCATGGCGAGGAGGAGATGTTCTTCATCCTGGAAGGAGAAGGCGAATTACGGTTCGGCGATAAGCGGTATCCGATCCGCAAACATGACGTGATCGCCTGCCCGCCCGGCGGTCCGGAAGTGGCGCATCAGATCATCAATACCGGCACAACGACGATGCGCTACCTGGCGCTCTCGACGCTGGTCGATGTCGAAGTCTGCGAGTACCCGGACTCGCGGAAGATCCTTGTCGTGACCAGGAAGTCCGGCCTTCGCAAGATGTTCCGCGCCGAGAACACGGTCGGCTATTACGACCGCGAAAAAGGGTGACAACAGCGTCAGCCGGCGCGCCTTTTCTTCTCTTCCTCCATGAATGACCGCAGCACCGCGTTCATGCGTGTCTGATAACCCGCCCCTGTGCTGCGAAACCAATCCACCACGTCAGCATCCAGGCGTAGCGAGACGAGCTTCTTCCCGACCGGCATGACTGCCTCGGCCTTCAAATGCCAGTCCTTCGGAATGTGCTGCCAGTCAGGATCTCCGGCAATACTTTCCTCCAGCTCCGCCTCGGTCATCCGGCGAAGACTGGCCAGATCACTCTGACTCTTCCGGCGATCCCGGTTCCTCAGATTGGCGGCCGAAAACGTCTTGGTACCGTTGTCTTTCCCCATGTCGCGCCTTCCGCATCGAGATTACACGTAATGCAGACCCCCGCATCGTGTAGATGATGGTTACACAAACATCGTCAGCATGCCGATGACCATTGACCGCCGTTCTCCCCCGACTGTTCTGGCGGAAATCCCCAGGCAGGGACCGTCGAGTACGTCAATGGCATCGGCAAAATCCAGCTTGTGTTTTTCAATGTTGCTTAGCCCAGACCATCGCCAGCCCTGCAGGCCAGCTGCACAGTGATGAAATTATTGCGCATCATATCGTAACACCCAGGTAAGCTCTGTAGCTGCCTCGCGTAGCTACAAGCGGGATATGGCAGGCGACGGAATTGCAAGGAAGCATTCTCAGGCTCGTGGTATCGGATCCGCGTCAGTTCGGACGGTACTCAAAGGACGAAGCCGCACTATGAACCTCCACCGCCTCCTCCGCGAACGCCTCGCCAAGAACCGGCCGCCCGTCCGCGTCGGCCTCATCGGCGCGGGCAAGTTCGGCTCCATGTTCCTCGCGCAGATCCCCACCATGCCGGGCGTGGAAGTCCCGGTCATCGCCGACCTCGACCCCGATCGCGCCCGCGCCGTTTGCCGCGCCGTCGGCTGGGATACGGCTCGCATCGGCCGCACCGCTTTCGTCGCCTCTGGCGCCGAAGCTTGCGCCCACCCCGATCTCGACGTGATCGTCGAAGCCACCGGTATCCCCGCCGCCGGCATCGCCCACGCCCGCGCCGGCATCGCCGCCGGCAGGCACATCGTCATGGTCAACGTGGAGGCCGACGTCCTCGCCGGCCCGCTTCTCGCCGAGGAAGCCCGCGAAAAGGGTGTGGTCTATTCCATGGCCTATGGCGACCAGCCGGCGCTGACCGCCGAACTCGTGGACTGGGCCCATGCCTGCGGGTTCGAAGTCATTGCCGCTGGAAAGGGCACCAAATACCTCCCCGCCTACCATGCCGTGACCCCCGACGATGTCTGGTCCCATTACGGGCTGACGCCCGAGCAGGCGCGCCAGGGCGGCATGAACCCGCAGATGTTCAACTCCTTCCTCGACGGCACCAAATCCGCCATCGAGATGGCCGCCATCGCCAATGCCGCCGGCCTCTCCGTCCCCGAGGACGGCCTGGGCTTTCCGCCCTGCGGCGTGGACGACCTGCCGCATATCCTCCGCCCGAAACTTGAAGGCGGGGTGCTCGAACAGCCCGGCATGGTCGAGGTGGTCTCCTGCCTGGAGCGTGACGGCCGCCCCGTCTTCCGCGACCTCCGCTGGGGGGTCTATGTCGTCCTGAAGGCGCCCACCGAATACGCCCGCGCCTGCTTCAGGGAATACGGCCTGAAGACCGACGCATCCGGCTGGTATGCCGCCCTGTACAAGCCCTACCACCTGATCGGCCTCGAACTCGGCATCTCCGTCCTTTCGGCGGCGCTGCGCAACGAACCCACCGGCCAGACGCAATCCTTCCGTGGCGACGCCGTTGCCGTCGCCAAGCGCGCCCTTGCCGCCGGAGAAACGCTGGACGGCGAGGGCGGCTACACCGTTTGGGGCAAACTCCTGCCCGCCCGGCGCAGCCTGGCCGAATCCGCCCTCCCGATCGGCCTCGCCCACAAAGTCAAGCTGCTGCACAACATCCCTGCCGGCCAGATCGTCCGCTGGTCCGACATCGAAATCCCGGATAACGAAGCCATCCGCACCCGGCGCGAAATGGAACGCCGCTTCTCCCAGTAAGTCCCGCCATCGCGAGGCCCCCAAAAGGGAATATGCCTCCAGACAACTCCCTCGCCCCGAACCCGCAATGGGCCCTCACCCTCTGGAGCATGGTCGGGCTCCAGCTCGTCATGAGCCTGTCCTTCACCATCCTCGCTCCTATCATGCCGCTGTTTCTGCCGCAGGTCGGCGTGCGAAACCCGAGCGACGTCGATCTCTGGGCCGGCATCCTCTCCGCCATCACCTCCTTCGTCGGCGCCTTCGCCGCCCCCGTGTGGGGTCGCATGGCCGACCGTTACGGGCGCAAGGTCATGGTCCTGCGCTCGTCCCTCGGCATCGCCGTCTTCACCGGCCTGATCGGCGTGGCCCACACCGTCTGGCAGATGTTCGCCTTCCGCCTGTTCATGGGCTTCTTCGCCGGCTTCAACTCCTCCGCCATCGCGCTGGTCGCCAGCCAGGTGCCGGACCGCCGCCTCGGCTATGCGCTCGGCTGGCTCTCCACCGGCCAGCTTGTCGGCGCCCTGATCGGCCCCGTCCTCGGCGGAGGCGTCGCCGACCTGACCGGCAGCTATCGCGCGCCATTCTTCTTCTCCGCCTTGATCTCCGCCGTCGCCTTCATGCTCACCTGGTGGTTCGTGCCCGAGCGCTTCACCCGCCCCAAGGAGACCCGACGCGGCACCTCCTTCGCCGCCGCTACCGCCCTTCTTACCGGCACCACCGGGCTTGCCGCCCTGCTTGTCGTGCTTCTGCTGGCGCAATTCGCCGTCCAGGCCGTCCAGCCCGTCGTCACCCTTTATGTCCAGCAGCTCCTCGGGCCCGTGCCATCACTCGCCACCCTCGCCGGGATGGCCTTCTCCATCACCGGCTTGGCCGATCTGCTCGCCTCGCCCTTCCTCGGCAAGCGCAGCGACGAGCTCGGCTACCGCCGCGTTCTGCTCATCTCCCTTTGCGGCGCCGCACTGCTGACCGCGCCGCAGGCTCTCGCTCACTCTTACGGGGCCTTCCTCGCCGAGCGCTTCGGCGTCGGCCTGTTCATCGGCGGCATCCTGCCGACCGCCAATGCCCTCGTCGGCCGCCTGGTTTCCCGCGCCAACCGCGGGTTCGTTTATGGCCTGACCTCCTCCGCCTCCTTCATGGGCACGTCCCTCGGCCCGCTCACCGGCGGCGGGGTCGCCGCCGGCCTCGGCATTCGTTACGTCTTTGTCGTCACAGCCGCGCTGCTCGCCGCCAATCTCGCCTGGGTCTGGCTTACCGTCCCCCGCAGCGCCGATGCGCTGGACGAGCCCGCGCCGGTGCCAAACCCCATCATTCCCGCGAAAGCGGGAATCCATCGAGCCCGCCAAGCAACTGACACGAATTGACCGACAGCCGCCCCTACCCCGGTACCTTCACCATCAGATCATTCCCCTCGACCCGCAGCTCATAAATCGGCAGATCCTTCTCGATCGGGGCGCACAGCCCCTTTCCCGTCCGCACATCAAACCGTCCCGCATGCAGCGGGCACTCGATCTCGCCGTTCTCCAGCCATCCGTCCGAAAGCTGTGCGTACTCATGCGTGCATACATTGTCGGTCGCCCGGGTCCTCGTCGCCCTCAAGGTGGTACACCGCTATATCGAGCTTCCCCACCCGCACCCCGATCACGCTGTTCTCGGGCACGTCACCCTTCCCGGCCACGCGCACCCACTGCTCCGCCATCAACGAATCTCCTCAAAGCGTTCCCGGCACAATGCCAGCCCGATCCGAACCGGCCAAGCGCCCTTGACGGTCATGTGCCAACCTCCACACGCTATCCAAAACACAATACGGGAGAGCTTCGAATGGCACACAAGACGGTCGCGGGCCTGGCGCTGCTTGGTGCGACGGCATTCGCTTCTCCCGGCTTCAGCGCCCATTTCACCTGTCCGCGAACGGGCGGCGGTTTCGTCTTCGGCCAGGAGGCCAACGTCAACAGCCTCGATCAGATGGCCTCGACGACGATCTCCACGCGCAACATCGCCATGAACATCTATGAGACGCTGATGACCCGGGATGAGACCAACCAGCCTATCCCGGACCTCGCTGATGCCGTCGAAGAATCACCCGACCACATGACTTACACGTTCAGGCTCCGCCCAGGCGTGCACTTCCAGAACGGCAAGCAGATGACGTCGGCGGACGTCATTGCCTCGTTCGACCGGTATGCCAAGGTCGGTCTGGAACGCAGCATCCTGGCGAACGCCGAACGCTGGGACGCCCCGGACCAAGATACTTTCGTCATTCACATGAAGCAGGTGCAGCTGACATTTCTTACCCGGCTCAGCTCGTTCGGCGTGCCGATCGTCATTATCCCGTCAGAGGACAAGGACGTGCCGGCAATGCAGCTCAAGCCGGTCGGCACCGGCCCCTATGAGCTGGTCCAATCCGTTCCCGGCAGCTTCGTCAAGCTGAAGCGTTTCGATGGTTACACGCCAAACCAGCACTTTGAGCAGCGAACCGGGTTCGGCGGCTATAAGCAGGCCTGCTTCGATACTGTTAGCTTCCGCATCGTTACCGAGCCGGGCGCCCGCGTCGCCGGAATCCAAACCGGCGAGTTGCAGGGTGCCGAGGACATTCCGGCCAAATCTGCCGCCGCTCTGGCGCAGAACAGGAACATCACGCTCCTGCCGCTTCCGAACTGGTGGATCCAGATCGCCTTGCCGAACACCGCCGCCGCGCCGACCAACAACCTCGATTTCCGCCGGGCGGTGCAGGCCGCGCTCGACATGAATCAGATCATGCAGGCGGCAACCGATGGCAACTATCGGCTGAATGTCGGCTTCCAGTATCCGACGCAGGCCGACTATACCGACACCGGCAAGGGAACTTACAACCTGCACGACCCAAAGCTGGCGAAACAGTATCTGGAGAAATCCGGCTACAAAGGCGAACCGGTGGTGTTGCTGACCGACAAGGATTACACGCCGATGTACAACTCGGCCGTGGTGATGCAACAGCAGCTTCAGGCGATCGGCATCGATGCTCAACTGAGGGTGACCGACTGGCCGACCTCCGTGCAGATCAATGAACACGAAGATGGCGGATGGAATTTCTTTTTTACGGGCTGGGGCACCGGCACCGCCCTTGGTCCGCTCGCCGCCATGGCCCAGTTCGTGCCGCCTGAGCCTGCCTATCATCCCGGCAAAAACGGAACGCTGGATCCCGAAGTGCAGAAGCTCTGGAACGAAATGAACACGCTGCCGAGTGAGGAACAGCGCCACCAGGCATTCGTGGCCTTGCAGAAATATGCACTGGAGCAGGTGTATGCGGTTCCATTCGGATCGTTGACGCAGATTGAGGCGGTCCGAGCCGACGTGAAGGGATTCGTGCCGTTCCGTATCCCGCGCATGTATAATGTGTGGTTCGAGAAATGAACGCCCTTGACGCCAGATGGCGGGGACTGCACGCTGCTGACATACGCGGGAGGAGCTTCCGAATGGCCATCAAAACCGTCGCCGGGCTGACACTGCTTGCCGCCACCATGCTCGCCTCGCCCGGCTACGCCGAACACTTCTCCTGCCCGCACAAGGGCGGCGATTTCGTCTTCGGTCAGGAAGCCAACATCAACAGCCTCGACCAGATGACGTCCAACACGATCTCCACGCGCAACATCGCCATGAACATCTTCGAGGCGCTGATGACGCGGGATGAGAACAATCACGTCATCCCCGATCTCGCGGACTCGGTTGCCGAATCGCCTGACCACATGACCTATACTTTCAAGTTGCGCGAGGGCGTCCACTTCCAGAACGGCAAGCCGATGACCTCCGCCGACGTGGTGGCCTCTTTCGAGCGATACAACAAGGTGGGACTGGAACGCAGCAACCTGATCAACGTGGATCACTGGGACGCACCGGATCCGGACACCTTCGTCATTCACATGAAGCAGGCCCAGCCCACCTTCGTTACTCTGCTCAGCTCCTTCAGCGTGCCCATCGTCATCATCCCCGCGGAGGAAAAGGACACCCCGCCCATGCAGCTCAAGCCGGTCGGCACCGGCCCCTATGAGCTCGTGCAGTCCGTCCCAGGCAGTTACGTCAAACTGAAACGGTTCGATGGCTATACGCCGAATACCCATTTCGACCAGAAAACCGGTTTCGGCGGATACAAGCAGGCCTGCTTCGATACCGTCACCTTCCGTATCGTCACCGAACCCGGCGCTCGCGTGGCCGGCCTGCAGACCGGCGAGCTGCAGGGTGTCGAAGACGTGCCCACCAAGTCGATCGCCATGCTCAAGGGCAACAAGAACATCACGCTGATCCCGCTGCCCAACTGGTGGATCCAGATCATGGTGCCCAATACCGCCGCCCCGCCCACCAACAATCTGGACTTCCGCAAGGCGGTGCAGGCTGCGCTGGATATGGACCAGATCATGCAGGCGGCAACCGACGGCAACTATCGCCTGAACGTCGGTTTCCAGTACCCCAACCAGCCCGACTATTCCGGCGCCGGCAAGTCAACCTACAACCTGCACGATCCCAAACTCGCCAAACAATATCTGGAAAAATCCGGTTACAAGAACGAGCCGGTAATTCTGCTGACCGACAAGGACTATACGCCGATGTACAACTCGGCCCTGGTGGTTCAGCAGCAGCTCCAGGCCGTCGGCATCAACGCCCAGCTCAAGGTCACCGACTGGCCGACTTCGGTGCAGATCAACCTCAACGATGATACCGGGTGGAGCTGGTTCTTCACCGGCTGGGGCACCCAACCCGCCCTCGGCGGCCTGTCGGTCATGTCCTTCTTCGCTCAGGACAACCCCGCGTACCACCCCGGCAAGAACGGCAAGCCCGATCCCGAAGTGATCAAGCTATGGACCGAACTCAACTCGGTCCCCACCGAGGATGACCGCAATAAGGTGATGGCCCATATGCAGGAATATGTGCTGGAGCGGGTGTATGCGGTGCCCTTTGGATCGCTGACGAAGGTCCAGGCGGTCCGTTCCGATGTCAAAGGCTTCGTCCCCTTCCGCATCCCCCGCATGTACAATGTCTGGTTCCAGAAGTAACATCTTCACCTCTCCCCTTGCGGGAGAGAGCCTGCCCTCGGGCTACGACCCGAGGATCGCCCCGGCGCGGGCCGGGGCGGATGAGGGGTCGAGATGACCTCCGTCATCCTCCGCCGGATCGGCAGCGCCATCCCGATACTACTGATCGTCTCACTCATAACGTTCGGCATGATCCACATGATCCCGGGCGATCCCGCCGCCGCGATCGCCGGCATCTCCGCAACCCCCGACCAGATCGCCCAGATCCGCCATAATCTCGGCCTCGATGAACCCATCCTCACCCAGCTCGTCCGCTGGTATGCTGCCCTGTTCCACGGCGATCTCGGCACCTCGCTTCTGCTTGGCGAGCCCGTCAGCCACGCCATCGCCATCCGCCTGCCCATCACCATCGGCCTGTCGCTCTATGCCCTCGTCATCACACTTATTCTCGGCCTTTTCAGCGGTATAATCGCCGCGCTTCGCCAGAACTCCTGGGTCGATCAGGCCGCCATGGTCTTCTCCATGATCGGCATCTCCGTCCCCAACTTTTACCTCGGCCTGCTGCTGATTATCTTCTTCGCCGTCGATCTCGGCTGGCTGCCCACCGGCGGCTACACCCCCTTCACCGAAGACCCGGTCGGATGGCTCGCCACCATGACCCTCCCCGCCGTCTCCCTTGCGCTTCTGCTTACCGGACTCCTCGCCCGCATCACCCGCTCCACCATGCTGGAGGTCCTGCGCCAGGACTACGTCCGCACCGCTAAGGCGAAAGGCCTTCCGCGCCGCAAGGTCGTCATCAAGCACGCACTCTCCAACGCGCTCATTCCAATCGTCACCGTGATCGGCATCATCGTCAGCCTGCTTCTCTCCGGCGCCGTGGTCACCGAAACGCTTTTCTCCATCCCCGGTATCGGCCAGCTTCTCACGCAGGCCGTCCTCAACCGCGACTACCCGATGGTCCAGGGCGGCGTCCTCGTCGTCACCGCCCTGATGGTCCTGGTGAACATCGGCGTCGATCTCCTCTACGCCCTGCTCGATCCCCGAGTCCGCTACGATGCCGCCTGATATCGCCCTCACCGTCGATGCCGCCGCGATCGAGGAGCCGCCCCGCCGCCATCCCGCCGCCCTTGCCATTCGGCGCCTGCTGCACCACCGCCTCTTTCTCACCGGGTTGGTTCTGTTCGTAATCATCCTGGCGGCCGCCATATTCGCCCCCGTGATCGCCCCCGGCGATCCCAACAAGCTCAACATGAGCGCGACCTTCGCCCCACCCTCCTGGGCCCATCCCTTCGGCACTGACAATTTCGGCCGCAGCCTCTGGTCACGCGTGATCTGGGGCGCACGCCTTTCCATGCTGATAGGCGTCACGGTCGTCGCCATCAACGCCATCGCCGGCACCTTCATCGGCGCCGCCGCCGGTTATTTCCGCCGCATCGACAACGTTGCCATGCGCATCAACGATGCGCTGATGGCCTTCCCGCCCGTGCTTCTCGCCATCGCCGTCACCGCCGTGCTCGGCCCGTCGCTCGGCGACGTCATCATCGCCCTCGGCATTGTCTATACGCCCCGCACCGCCCGCATCGTCCGCAGCTCGGTCATCGTGCTGCGCGAGATGGAATACGTGCAGGCCTCCGTCGCCGCCGGCGCAGGCCACATGCGCATCCTCCGCCGCCACATCCTGCCCAATGCCATGGCGCCGCTGATCGTGCAGCTTAGTTTCCTTTTCGCCTACGCCGTGCTGACCGAGGCCACCCTGTCCTTCCTCGGCGTCGGCGCCGTGCCGCCCACCCCCACCTGGGGCAACATCATGGCCGAGGGCCGCCAGTACATGACTGATGCGCCCTGGATCATCGCCATTCCCGGCGCCGCGCTGATGATCACCGTGCTTGGCCTCAACATGCTCGGCGACGGCCTGCGCGACGTGCTCGACCCCCGCCTCCGGATCCAACAGTGACAAGCGCCGTCAATGCGAGGCCCGGCAAGGCCGAAGCGATCCCGAACGGCCTGAGAGCCGAACCGCACGTATGAGCCTCCTCGAAGTCCACCACCTTACCACCGCCTTCCAGACTGGCAGCGGCGAAATCAACGCCATCGAGGACGTCTCCTTCACCCTCGACGAAGGCGAAATCCTCGGCATCGTCGGCGAATCCGGCAGCGGCAAAAGCGTAACCGCACTCACTATCATGGGCCTGCTCCCTCAGCCCCCCGCGCGTATCGCGGCCGGCGAGGTCCGCTTCGGCAGCCAGATCCTTACGCAACTTTCCGAATCCCGCATGCAGCGCATCCGCGGTCCAGGAATTGGCATGATCTTTCAGGAGCCGATGACCTCGCTAAACCCCGTCTTCACCATCGGCGATCAGATCACCGAAACCATCCACGCGCACGAGCGCGGCTCCAGTGCCGCCGTGCGCGCCCGTGCGCTGGAGATGCTGGAGAAAGTCGGCATTCCCTCCGCTGCCCGTCGCATGGACGACTATCCGCACCAGCTCTCCGGCGGCCAGCGGCAGCGCGTCATGATCGCCATGGCCCTCGCCTGCCGCCCTCGCCTGTTGATTGCGGATGAACCTACCACGGCCCTCGATGTAACCATCCAGGCGCAGATCCTCGATCTGCTGCTCGATCTTCGTGACGAACTCGGCATGGCGGTCGTCGTCATCACCCACAACATGGGCGTCATTGCCGAAACTGCCGACCGGGTGCTTGTTATGTATGCCGGCCGCATCGTCGAACAGGCGCCCGTCGCGACGCTGTTCGACAATCCGCTGCATCCTTACACGCGCGGTCTGCTCTCCTGCGTGCCCTCGCTCGCCAGCGAAAGCGAGCGCCTGCTCGCTATCCCCGGCACTTTGCCCGACCCGCGCGCGCGGCCCCGCGGTTGCCGCTTCGCGCCGCGCTGCGCGCTCGCCATTCCCGAATGCACCGGGGCCATTCCCGCGCTCGCCCCGTTCGCCCCGGATCACCAGGCCGCCTGCATCAGGGCGGGCACAACTCGTGATTGGGCGAACTAGGCTAGTATCGACTTTCTCTGAAAGTCGATACGTCGCTTGTTGTCTGAGTATCCGATTTACGCGACGAGGCGTGCGCGCTTCGCGACTCACGCTTCTCTGCGATCGGATACTAGAGCAGTTTCAGGCTGACTGTATCAGCCTGGCACGCTCTAACTCATGGTTTTAGAGCAGGATTCACGCGCTGCTGGAAACGCAAAGCGTTTCCAGTCAAGCGCGATCCGCTCTAGCCTAGACCCGCTTGACGTTCCAGAAGATTACGAAACCATTGAGCACGCCCGTGATGTCCTTCTGGTACGAGGTCATGTAGAAGTTCTGGCCCAGCGGGATGTAAGGCACGTCCTGGAACGCCTGAAGCTGGATTTCCACCGCGATTTTCTTTTGCTCCTCTTCATCGGGCGCATCGATCCACTCGGTCCGGAGCTCCTCGATTTTGGGAGCGGTGGGCCAGCCCATGGTGCCGGCTTTGCCGTTGCCGCGCAGGAAGGTGTGGCCGACCGGGTTTGACTGATCGAGGCCGGACCAGAAGGTGTTGAATATGTTCCAGCCGCCCTTGTCGGGTGGATCCTCCTTCGCCCGGCGCTGCACGACCGTGCCCCAGTCCATCGCCTGGTAATCGACGTTGAAACCCATCTTTTTCAGCTGATCGGCGCAGACGTCCGCCTCGGCCTTGAGGATGGGAAAGTCGGTCGGCACCAGGATCACGACTTTCTCGCCTTTGTAGCCGGCTGCTTCGATCTCCTTTTTTGCGGCCGCATCGTCGCGCTTGCCCTCGAAGACCTTCAGGCCGGCGTCACTGGCCATCGGCAGGCCGGGGCAGAAGAAGCCGGTGGGGACGTGCCACATCTTCGGATTGTCGCCGGCCACGGCGATCATGTATTCGGATTGGTCGATCCCCTTCAGCATGGCGCGGCGGATCGCCGGATTGTCGAACGGCGGCCAAAGCTGGTTCAGCCGCATGCAGGCTATTTGCCCCGTGGGGTCGGTGATGCGGTTCGTCTGTCCCGCCAGCAGAGGCAGCATGTCGTTGGTGGGATTCTCCCACCAGTCCATCTCCTTGCTTTGCATCGCAGCCGCGGAGGTGCCGGGGTCCTTGATCACATGCCACTCGACGCGATCGAAATTCACGATTTTCGGGCCGGAGGTCCATTCGGGTGTACCGGTTTCGCGCGGCTTGTAGCCGGTGAACTTCTCATACACCGCCAATGAGCCGACCACCCGTTCCTTGGCGTTCCACTTGAACGGGCCGCTGCCGACCATCTCGGTCAGCGCCTTGAATGGATCCGTGCTGGCCAGGCGTTCCGGCATCATGGCGCACATGTTGCTGCCGGGCTTGCCCAGCGCATCGGGGAGCAGGGCAAACGGCTTTTTCAGACGGAACTGGATGGTCCTGTCATCCGGCGCGGAGAGCTCATCGGTGTAGGCCATCAGGGTCTGGCCGAACGCGTCCCGCTTGCCCCAGCGACTGATGGAGGCGACGCAGTCCTTCGCCAGCACCTTCTCTCCGTCATGCCACATCAGGCCATCCCGGAGGGTGAGCCGCCAGGTCTTGCCGTCGTTCTCCATGCTATGACCGGCCACCATCTGCGGCTGAACTTTGTAGGCGTTATCGATGCCGTAGAGCGTGTCGAAGATCATGAACCCGTGGTTCCGCGACACATATGCGGTGGTCCAGATCGGGTCGATGATCGTCGGATCGGCCTGTGGGATGAATTTCAACACGCGTGCGTCGGCGCCCCGGCTGATGCGGGGTGTGGCGGCGAGGGCTGCGGCGGAGGCGGCGGTTCCGGTCAGGAAGGTGCGGCGTTTCATGAGTTTTACCCGTTTCGGGACGGCGGTTCGGTGCGAGCAGAATGGCATTTCTTCGCCCGCGCGGCCAGGGCGAGCGGTGCGGCTTTCAAGCGAAACCCGTCAGGCGCGATCGGCTCTGACGCGCGATTGCTCCTGGTGGCGAATTGTTTCCAGCACCATTCCCGGCGTTATCCGCCGCATCCCATTGCGCAGGTCGGGTACGCCGTCGGGCGGCAGGATCGGCACGATACGCGCGGCATGATCGACCGGCGGAGTGGCGCCAAACAGCCCATAGGCGGGAATCCCGGCGGCGGCTGCCAGGTTCATCACACCGGTATCGTTGCCCACGTAGAATGCCGCTTCGGCACACAGGGCCGCGAGTTCCGGCAAAGTCCAGGCGATCACCGGAACGGCTTCCGCCCGCTCGCCCAGGCCGGCGCGTATCTGCTCCGCCAGCATCGCTTCGGCGACACCTCCGGCGATGGCGAAACGGCGCCAGCTCGCGTCCGCCAAGCCTCTCGCGAGGGCGATGAAGCGAGTGGCGCCCCATTGCTTGTAGGGTTCGGAGCTGCCGATCCCCAGCACGACCAGAGGTCCGCGGCCAGGCGGCAGCCGCCGGCGGACTGCTTCACGCACCCGCTCGGGAATTGCCAGCCGCGGCTCGGGATCGGACAGGTGGATGCCGGCCGCCTTGAGCCAGGCGGTCGCCTGGGCATGCGGGTGCAGTTTCAGGTCGCGCCTTGCGAGCCAGGGCGGGCGGTTCAGGAACAGGCGTTGCGCCCCGGAGCCGTATCCGTGGCGCTCGGGGATACGCGCCACGGCCAGCACGAAAGCCAGGGTGCGGCTATGGTGCAGCAGGACGGCGCGACTGAAATGCCGTTCCCGCAGGGCGGTAATCAGACGCCCGATGCCACCCGGGCCGTCATGGTCCCCGCGCCGCCGCTCGGGATTGCGATCCATCCAGAGCACCTCCGCCACCGAATCGTCTCCGGCGAATATCTGGTCGGCAGCGGATCGCGGTTTCGCAACCAGCGTGACCGGTGCGCCCCAGTGGGTGGCGAGCGCCCGGATATGCGGCACGTGCCAGATCATGTCGCCGATTCCTGGCAGCGGCTGGATCACGGCGGTGGCGTCAGGCAATCTCAGCTTCCTTTATCAGCGCGGCTGATCGGTCCCTTGCCGTCTGCGCTTCGGGAGAGAGAGCCGGCACGCGCCAGCGCGCCTCGGCCAAGCCCCAGCCCAGGAGCAGAAAGAACCAGCCGCCGATGGGCATGTTGACGAAATCGCTGGTGGAAGCCAACGGCCAAAGCTGGATGAAAACGGCGGCGAACAGACCGGCCCGGAGCGGATCCGGCCGGGCCCATAAGCCGCGGGCGAGCGGCGTCAGCCAGCCCAGCGCCATGCCGCAGAAAAGGATCAGGCCCGGAAAGCCGCCCGCCGCCAGCGCCTGGAAATAGAAGTTATGCGGATGGGAGGCGCAGATGTCGGCTCCGCCGCCATCCTTCTGCGCCCCCCCGAAGGTCGGGCCGAAATAGCGGGGCAGGGGGCAGCCGGTGCGGAAGCCATCGAAGCCTCGTCCCACCATCGGCCGGGCCGTGCCGATATGCCAGGCACGGGCGTAGAGCTGGCCGTATTGGCTGGTCGTGAAATCCTCCATCTGGTGGGAGAATTTCTCGACCAGGCGGTGATAGGTAGGCGGGGAAACGACCGGCGAGGCCGCAACCAGGATCAGCCCCGCGATGCCGGCGGCCAGAACGGCGGGCCGCAGCCGCGGAAGAAACACCGCGCTGACGACGAGTTCGAGTCCCGTGATCATCAGGGGCATTCTCTGGCCGATCAGCACCATGACGAGCACGCCCGCCAGAAGCAGGGCATAGGCGGCGGCAGTCATGGCGGCGCGCCTTCGTGCGAGCAGGATGGCGATGGGCGGGATCAGGACCGGCAGCATGATGCGGGCCAGGGCCGGACCGGCCCTGGGTTTGCGGAACGGGCCCGTCAGTTCGCCATCGCGGCCGCGCACGTAACCGAACAGGTCGTGGCCTGTTGCGAGTTGCTGCAGACATTCTGCGCCGATCCAGACTGCGGAGGCGGCGACTATGCCGAACATCCAGCGGCGGATCTGCTGGTCGCGCAGGATCCAATGTTCCATTGCGGCGGCGAACAGGAGGAATCGGATCACCGCCACGGCCTCGGCGAGCGAATGCAAGGCGCCGGGCCCCAGCCCCAGCCAGGGGATCGGCAGCGAGCAGAACACGATCCAACCCCACCAGAGCAGAGAGAGGCACATCCAGCGGGTGCGCAGCCAGGACCAGTCGGAGGCGATGGCGGAGCGCGCCACGAAGCAGACGCTGGTTATCGCGATCGTGCCTTCCGCGACGCTGGGGGCGTGGAGCAGGAAAAGCGGGGTCGCGAGCACGGCAAGCAGCCCGGCCCGGTCGAGGATCAGCGAGGCCACCGCGGCTTCCTGCCAGGGGCGCACCGAAGGGGCAAGGCGCGATCCCAAGAAAATCCCCTGAACGCACTGACGCCATGGCCGTGCGCTACGATGCCTGGCGCCTGACGGCTCGCGGCGATTCGCACCGTTGACGACCTTTCCCGAGCATTACCTCAAACGGGAGCGATTTGCAGGTCTGGTCCCGTTATGGCACACGCCCGGAGTCACGAGCCCGAAAACCCGGTGACCCGGGAGGAGTTCCTGGCCTGGGTTGAACAGCAGCCTTCCGGCCGGTTTGAGCGTATCGACGGCATCGTAGTTGCGATGGCGCCCGAGCGGGCTTCGCACAACTTGCGAAAGGGATCGGCGAGAGACGCCTTGCGGCGCGCCCTCAGAGGGGCGGGACGAACGTCCTGCGAGGTTTTCAGCGGTGGCGGTCCAGGTCGAAAAAAGTGATTACGAGCCGGACGCTCTTCTGCGTGGTGGATCACGGCTGCCAGGTGATTCCACCAAAGTCTCCGACCCTCGGGTGCTTGTCGAAGTCTTGTCCGCGGACAGTATCACAAGGGATCGGGCACCAAGTTACATGCTTATTTCAAGCTGCCCTCGGTGCAGCATTACCTGATCGTCTGGCCTGATGAGCAGCGCATCGTTCACCACTGGCGAATGCCAGGCGACGAGATCGTTACACGGATTTTCGTATCTGGAGAAATCAGACTCGATCCTCCAGGCATCACGATGACTGTCGAGGAGCTCTACATCGGTTGAGCGAGGAGGCCGGTTCCACGGGCTAATCGGCACGCCGAGGGCGCCGATGGTGCGTTCGGGGAAGCTCTCGGGCACTTCGCGTCCGTGGTCGGTGAAGGCATCCCGCACGGCTTCGACCTTGCCGCCGACGACGCGGGTAGGGTTGGCGCTGACGAAATTCGTTCGAGCCAGCGATGGTATCCAGCGAATGGCTCTGCACACCTCGCAAGTGTGAAGCACTTCATAGTCGACGCAACACAGCGCTATTAGCATCTTCGGTTCACTTGATGGCTAACCGCGTGTGCGGTCCCCGGCCGATTTGGCCGGCCAACTAGCCGCTTGCCGGCGCTAGCCGGACAGTAACAGGATCCGCGGGGATCGTGATCCATGCGTAGGATGCTCAAAATTGTTTCGTTAATCGCCACTTTTCTACTGTTTTGTCAAGGTATCGGGCAGATCGACCTTGAGCGTTGGGGCATCAGCGATCAAACCAGGGACCATATCGAGACCGTTCTACAGGGGAGCGAGCTCGTCGGGTCCGTCAAGGAGTTCCTACCAGAAACGCAATTGGGCACGCAGCGAGTAATGGTGGCAGAAGCTGCGGTTGCAGCCCCGGGATGGGTCCTCATGCTGGTGCAGGGGGTCTGGGCAGTCGTCAAGTTCCTGGTCGGGTTGAGCGTGGTGATCGCCGCCCTCGGTCTTTTTTTCAGTTTCATCAGTCAACATACGCCTGAGGCGGCCCCCATCTGGCAGGGGCCAGCAGTTCAGTTGTTGCCAATTCCAGAACCCAGGCCCCTCTTCGGAAAGCCGCCTCGGGATGTCTGGAATCGACGCATGCATCGGTGAGATCCGGATCCTGTCATCGCGGAGGGATGCGGGGCTCCGGCCCTGGCATGGTTACGCGGGCCCTTGGAGCAGTCCTACCACCGAGCCAGTCACCGAGCTGATCCCGAGATTCGCGACGACCTTGTTACTCCCTGCTCCATTTACCGGGTGACTAATCCCCCACGTCACGCGCGCCGATGGTCCGGTCGCGGAAGCCCTCGGGGACTTCGCGGCCATGATCGGTAAAGGCGCGGCGGACCGCCTCGACGGTGCCGCCGACGACCCGCGCACGGTTGGCCCGCACGAAGGCATTGGAACCTGTAATCGTGTCGAGTGAACTCTGGAACTGCGGCATGACATAGCGCGCGAACAGCTCGTAGCTGCGCATGGTCTGCTCGCGATTGGCCCATTCATGCGCCCGGAACAGAATTCCGCCGAACCCGCCCTGGCTCAGCTCCAGCAGATGCCGGATCCCCTTCGCCACCGTCTCGGGCGATCCTACCAATGTGGTCCCCATCTTCACGCCTTCGCGGAGGGGATCATCCTGCCGGCCAGGCGGGCGGCCGAGAGTATCTTCGAAATATGTCACCGTCTCGACCCGCTCTCCCGCCTTAACCTCTCTCAGCGCCTGCTCGTCATCCTCGGCGATGTGCGCGTTGACGACGATGCGCCACTTTCTGCGGTCCATTTTCTGGCCGTGCTTGGCCGCCGTCTCCTCGGCGATCTGCCACTGCTTCGCCATGGCATCCGGACCACCGGGCAGCCCGGCGCCGATCGACAGCACGCCCACCCCGAACTGGCCGGCGGCAATCATCCCGAACGGCGTGATCGTGCTGGCAACGGCGATCTCAAACCGTGGATCGGTGTAGGGCGCGAGGTGCAGCCGCGCCTCCTTCATCTCGAACCAGTCGGTCTTCATCGTCACTGGCTCGTCGCACCGGAGCAGACGGGTGATCGCGTCCAGCGCCTCGATCATGCGCGGGCGCAGGGTGACTGGATCGATGCCGAGCATGTAGGCGTCGGAGGTCAGCGCCCCGGGACCGCATCCCAGCATGGCCCGGCCGCGCGTCATGTGGTCGAGCTGGACGAAACGCTGTGCCACCATGAACGGGTGGTGATACGGCAGCGAGGTCACGCCGGTGCCCAGCCGGATATGCCTGGTCCGTTCGGCAGCGGCGGCGATTACCAGTTCGGGAAGGGCAATCAGTTCCCAGCCGGCCGAGTGGTGCTCGCCGATCCAGGCTTCGTCGTAGCCCAGCCAGTCCAGCCATTCGAGCAGCTCGATGTCGCGGTTGACCGCCAGGGTGGGGTTTTCGCCGATCCGGTGAAAGGGGGCGAGAAAGATGCCGAAGGTCATGCCGCGATGGGCCATGAAGTCGTTCTCCGAGGTTTGCTTATCGTGCCCGGATGTGGCTTCTACGCCAAGCCGCAGATCAGAAGAGCTGAATGAGCTGGGTCTTCAGATAGGCGGTTTCGGGAAGCTGGGGATGCACGGGGTGGTCGGGCCCGGCGCCCGAGGCTGCCAGGATGCGTCCCTGCCGCCGGGCACGATGCAGGCCTTCGGCGATACGTGCCGACCACGGCTCCAGCGGGGCATGATGGCTGCACGATGCGACGAAGAGGAATCCGTCTGGAGCGACCAGCGCGGCCGCCAGCCGTGCCATGCGCGCATAGGCCCGCAACCCGGCTTCGGCGTCCTTGCGGGACGGTGCGAAGGAAGGCGGATCGCAGATGACGATGTCGAACCGCTCGCCGGCCTGGGCGAGGGCGGTCATGGCGGCGAAGGCATCGTCGCGCCGTGTCTCGATTTTGGCTTCCAGGCCATTCAGCACCGCGGTGCGCGCCGCCTGCACCAGCGCGGGCGCGCTGGAGTTCCACCAGCGATACCTGCTGTGCCCCGGCGGCGGCCGCTCGCAGGCCGAACGCCCCGGTATGGCAGAATACATCCAGCACTCGCGCGCCGGACGCGAGGGCGGCGATGCGGTCCCGGTTTTGCCGCTGGTCGAAGAACCAGCCGGTCTTCTGGCCAGAGAGGGGATCAATGGGAAATCGCAGACCCCCTTCGTGCACGTTGGCAGCGGCATCGTCGCCGTGCAGCAGCCGCACTTCGTCTGTGAGGCCCTCCAGCTGTCGCGCGCTGGCGTCGTTCCGCGCGACGACGGCACGCAGTTCCAACTCGACGAGGAGCGCCTCGAGCACAACCGGCATCAGCCGGTCCATCCCGGCCGTATTTGCCTGGACCACCGCCACATCACCGTACCGGTCGATGACGAGTTCCGGGCAGGAGATCAGCCTCAGCATGGACGAGCCGATGAAATGGGCCGTCGCACACCTTCTCCCGCAAGGCGATGGCGTCACGCAGGCGGGCGCGCATCCATCCGGCGCCGATCTCCGCGTCAGGATCGCGATCCATCACCCGTGCGGCGATCAGGCTGTGCGGATTGAACATCGCCACACCAAAACGCGAGCCGTCGTCACCCTCCAGTTGGACCAGGGCGCCCGGTGCAACCTGGCGAAGCCCGGATGTCATGATGATCTCGTTGCTGAACACCCAGGGCGCCCCGGCACGTACCCGGCGTCCCTGCCTTGGCTTCAAACGAGCAACTGGACGGTCCATGTCACGACCCGATAGGTGCTTCGCGCTCTTGAGGCCATCGCGACCCGGCCAGGCACGGAATTTTCCCGTTGCAATGCGGCCGTGGCGCCGCTACGCAGAAACCAAGCCTTTAGCGTCTCTATTCCCGGTAGCTCGTAGGTCTATAGAACTCGACCAAGGATTGCAGCAGCGCGCCACAAAGCAAACTAAAGGAGAGCGGTGCCAACCCTCTATCCGATGCTTGAGCACTTTGCCCGATTAGCCGCCCATCTCGCCGGAACGTCCTCGGCCGCTATCGGCGTCCTCGGCCGCAGCAAGGACAAGGCACCCGGTCTGGCGGCATGCGGCCTGTTGGCGGATCGCGCATCGCTCGCGCTGGAGGTAGACGCGGTTCTGCGGGCTGAACCCGAGCTGACGGTTGTTCCCGATCTGCGCAAAGACCCTCGCTTCCGGAACACGGCTCTGTCGTCTGCATCCGAAGAGCTGCGCTTTCTGGCGTATGTCGGGCTGGTGTCAGCCGGCGGCGAGCATGTCGGTTTCATTGCCGTCCTCGATGTCTCGCCGCGGGAGGGGCTGACCGGAGTGCAGTCCGCCTCGTTGATCGACCTTGCGAACATGATCATCGCGGATCGTCGGAAAGAGCAGCGTCATCGGCATCTGATGCATGTGGCCAACCGGGCGCTGCGCGTGGACAGGATGCTGCGGCTGGTTTCCGAGGCGGCCTCGTGCGCGGAGGCGCTGACGAGCCTGCTTGAGGAGCTCTGCCGGTTCCACGATGCCGCGATGGGCCGGATCCTGCAACTGGTGCGTCCGGATCAGGCCCTGCTTGAAATCAGCCGGTTTGATGCCGAGCAGCTGGTTCAGGGTCGTTCGGAGTCGGCGGAGGTCAAGCCGGTCGCGAATCCCGCCATTGCAACGTCGATCCGCCGCAATGAGCCGCTCGCGACGCGATTTGGCTCGCGCGAGGCGGCGGAGGGCGGTGATAGTCCGATTGCCCCGGGCGTTGTGAGCCAGGTTTGTATCCCGGTCAGCGTCCAGCAGCAGCGGTTCGGCATCGTGCTGGCGTTCACCGCCGAACGCCTGGATCCTGATCTTGTCATGGCGGATATCGCGTCGCTGACGGACACGATCAGGCCGGTGCTGTTCCGCAAGGTGACCGAGGAGCGGATTCGCTTCATCGCGCACCACGACAACCTGACCCAGCTCGCCAATCGCCTGATGTTCCACGAGCGGCTGGAGAAGACCTTGTCGCTGGCCCGCTGCAGTGATCAGAATTTCGCGCTGCTTTTCCTGGACCTGGACGGGTTCAAGTCGGTCAACGACACGAACGGGCATGAAGCCGGCGACAAGCTGCTGGTCGCGGTGGCGCAGCGGCTGAAAGAGAACGTGCGTGAGAGCGACATCATCGCCCGCATGGGCGGTGACGAATTCGCCATCATCCAGCCGTTCGGGGGGCAACCTTTGGCGGCCAGGGCACTGGCGCAAAGATTGCTGGCGACGCTGAACCAGCCGTTCGAGCTCGCTGGGCAGCGCTTCAATATCGGGGCGTCTGTCGGGATTGCTATTCACCCGCACGACGGGGAAAGCGCCGACGCTCTGCTGCGCAACGCCGATGTTGCGTTGTATCGGGCGAAGAAGGCCGGACGCAACACGTACCGGATGTTCTCTTCGGAGACGCAGGCCGAACCGCAGGAGCGGAGCGGGTTTGAGCAGGACCTGCGGGATGCCGTGGCAGGGCGGCAGTTTCTGCTCAACTACCAGCCCGTATGCGACATCTCTTCGCTGGCGGTGGTGGGTTTCGAGGCGCTGTTGCGATGGAATCACCCCTCCCGTGGCCCCGTCCGTCCGGATGCTTTCATTCCGGTTGCCGAATCGAGCGGGCTTATCGTCCCGCTTGGCCGCTGGGTTCTGGAAATGGCATGCGCCGAGGCCGCGACATGGGATCCGGCGGTGTGTCTGTCCGTCAACCTGTCACCGCTACAGTTCCGCCAGCCCGACCTGCCGGACGAGATCACGGCGGTGCTGAGCCGGACGGGACTTCCGGCTGCGCGGCTTGACCTGGAGATCACCGAGGGTCTGCTGCTGGAGGACTCGGATCTCGTGCTGCAGACGACGCGACGCCTGCGGGACAAGGGCATCCGGATCACGCTGGACGACTTTGGCACGGCTTACGCGAGCCTGAGCTATCTGCGCCGGTTCCCGTTCGACCGGATCAAGATCGACCGGTCATTTGTGCAGAGTGTGTGCAGCGACAACAGCGCGCTTGCGATTGTCGAGGCGATTCTGTCGCTGGGCGAGCGGCTCAATCTGAGCGTCGTCGCCGAAGGCGTGGAGAATGGGGCTCAGCTGGACAAGCTGCGGAAACTCGGATGCCGGCTTGTCCAGGGCTATCTGGCGGGCCGTCCGATGGAGGATCACTTGGCGCGCGCCTGGCTGCGCCAGCACCAGGAACGGCAGGTGCTGAGCGCCTGAGCAGACTTTCATGAAGCTGCGGGTTGCCCGCTGGTATCAGCGGCCACTTTGGTCCGAACTGCGGCGTTTCGTCCTGATGCAATACCACCAAGGATAGAGCCTGCGCCCGCGAAGGCGGGCGTCACGGTGCCGCGTCTGCTGGTTCAGTTGCAAGCGATCTGCTCTAATGCCCGCCCCTCGCCACGCTGGCGCGGAATAAGAACGTAAGCGGCACCGCACAGAAAGCGCCGATGCCGATCCAGGCGAATATGTCGGAATAGGCCATGACCGCTGCCTGCTGGGTAAGCATGTGGTTGAGCAGCCCCATCGCCGCTTGCTGCGCCTCGGCAGCCGTATGCCCCATGTCGCGCAGCGCCTGCACGTAGCGATGAAGCGTGTCGACATAGCCCTGGTCGTAAGGCGACATATGCGCCGCCAAATAAGCGCGGTGCTGTTGCAGCCGTTCCGACACCAGCGATGTGGCGGCCGCGATGCCGAAGGATCCGGCGATATTTCGGAACATGGAGTAAAGCGCGGTGGCGTCGGCATTCAGCGCGCGTGGCAAGGTTGAGTAGGCCAGGGTGCTGTTGGGTACGAACAAAAATGCAAGGCCAACCGTCTGGAAGGCGCGGAACAGGGCGAGCGTCGAGAAATCAAGGGTCGGTGTGAGCCGGTGTGCGTAGAGCGCCGAGAGACCAAGAACGATCAATCCGAAGGCGAGCAGATAACGCGTCTGGATGTGTGGCAGCGCGAACTTGCCGACGACCGGGATCAACACGATCATCAGTGCGGCGCCCGGCGAGAGCAGCCAGCCTGCGAGCATCGCCGTGTAGCCCATCCATTGCTGGGCGAAAGCCGGAATCAGCAGATTGCTGGAGTAAAGCGCGGCAAAGATCGCGGAGATCGTGATCGTGCCCACCGCAAAGTTGCGGTCCGCAAGAGCGCGAAGATTGACGACAGGTTTGTCCGTCAGCAGCAGCCAAAGTGTCGCGCCGACGATGCCAACTGCAGCCAGCAGCGCGAAGAGCCGGATGGCAGGAGAGCCGAACCAGTCCCAATCCTCGCCGCGGTCGAAGACAATCTGCAGGCATCCCAGACCAAGCGCGATAAGGCCAAGCCCGACATAATCCACGTCTGCCAAATGGGCCCGATCACGCCTGACCCAGGGCGGATCCTCGACCAGGCGCGCGCAGGCAAAAAAAGCGACGATCCCGACAGGCACGTTGATCAGGAACACCCACCGCCAGGAGTAGTTGTCGGTGATCCAACCGCCGAGCGTGGGGCCGACGATCGGTGCGAAGATGATTGCGATCGCCACCACGGAAAAAGCGCGGCCACGCTGCGAGGGCTCGAACGTATCCAGGATGATCGCCTGCTGGTTGGGCTGCAGTCCGCCGCCGAACAGGCCCTGAAGCAAACGGAAAACAACAAGCTGGGGAAGGCTGGTGGCGATGCCGCAGAAGAACGAGCAGAGGGTGAACATGGCGATGCAGATCAGGAAGTAACGTTTGCGCCCGATGAGGCGTCCGAGCCAACCGGCGACGGCGAGCACGATGCCATTGGCAACCAGGTAGGATGTGAGGGTCCAGGTCGCATCGTCGAAACTTGCGGAAAGACTGCCTGCAACATAAGGCAGGCTTACATTCACGATCGTGCTGTCGAGGATCTCCATGAATGGCGCGAGTGTCGCGATGGAGGCGATCACCCAGGGGTTCCCGTGTGGACGCCAGACGGCGTCGTTCACTGATCGGTCCGGATCGTGGGTGTCACCGAGATGCCGAGCGGCAAGGGATGGTTGGGGTCCAAGCCCTTGTCGATGACAATCTTCACCGGCACGCGCTGAACGATCTTGACGAAATTGCCGGTGGCGTTTTCCGGCGGAAAAGCAGTGAACCGCGAGCCGGACCCGAGCTGGATGCTGTCCACGTGCCCTTCGAGCCGCAGGTCGGGATAGGCGTCGGCGCTGAGCATCACCTTCTGCCCGGGGCGGATGCGGCCGAGATCGGTTTCCTTAAAGTTGGCGGTCACCCAGATATCGGGAGTCACTATGGCGAACAGTGACTGGCCCGGCTGAACATAGGCGCCGGTCTCGACGTTCCGCCTTGTGATCCAGCCGTCCTGCGGTGCAGTGATTTTCGTCCAACCGAGATTGAGCTCGGCCTGATCGAGGGCAGCCTTCGCCAGCGCGACCTTGGCCTCGAGGTCGTGCACGTTGGCCTCGGCTTCGGCGATCTGCTGACGCACCATGCTCGCCTGTTCCACGCCGGCTTCGGCCTGGTCGAGTTGCGCTTTTGCGGACTGGCGGGCGGACGTGGCAGCATCGATCACTTCCTGCGTGGTGGCCTGCCGCGGCATCGACATTTGCCGCTTGTAATCGGCTTCGGCTTTCACGAGCGTGGCCTTCGCTGCATCGCGCTGCGCCTGCGCGGCGGAGAGCCGGGCCGGATAATCGATCCGTGCGGTTTCCAGTTTCAGCCGTGCGTCATCGAGATCCGCCTGCGCGATCCGCAGGCTGGCGGCTGCCTGGTCGCGTGCGGCCGTGTATGGACGAGGGTCGATCTGAAGCAATGTATCTCCAGCTTTGACTCGTTGATTGTCGTTCACGTTCAATGCGGTAACCGCGCCGGAGACTTGCGGCGAAACCATGATCGCGCGGCCGTCAGTGAAGGCATCATCGGTGCTGATGATGTCCTTGGTTAGATACCAGTACCCCGTCGCGCCGAGCGCCGCGATCACCACAACGAGCAGTACCGCCCAACGGGCATGCGAACGGCGCCGTTGCGGGAATCCGCGGCGCCCTGTTGGCTGCAGCCGGTCAGTGGTGCTGGTAAGGTCGTCCATCCAGGCGCTCGGTCATGCGTGATCCGGGTACGCTGCGGCAAACGGAGCGTCAAGCGAATCGAGCGTTCAGGAGGCTACCAACTCCTGGCTTCGGACAAGGCGGGAATACAGCCCGCCACGCTCCACCAACTCACCGTGCGTTCCCTGCTCCACGGCCCGTCCATCGGCCATGGCAATCACCAGGTCGGCATCGCAGACCGTCGAAAGGCGGTGAGCGACGATGATGGTTGTGCGGCCTTGGCGAAGACGCGTGAGGGCGGTCTTCACGGCTGCCTCGTTCTCGGCATCCAGCGCGCTCGTTGCTTCATCGAGCAGCAGGATGCGGGGATTGCGAAGCAGGGCGCGGGCAAGCACGATCCGCTGACGCTGCCCGCCGGACAGGCGCTGTCCGCCGGGGCCGACGCGCATCTGCAGCCCATCGGGCAGGTCGCGAACAAAGTCGGCCGCCGCGGCTTCCAGTGCCGCTTCCAGTTCCAGATCGGTTGCTGAGGGGTTGCCGATCTTCACGTTGGCAGCGATCGTGTCGTCGAACAGCAATGGCTCCTGGCCGACATAGGCGATGGCGCCGCGCAGGCTGGCGAGGGTCAGATCCCGCACGTCGGCCCCATCCACCAGAACGCGGCCCGCTGTCACATCGTGCAGCCTCGGGATCAGGCTCAGGGCAGTGGATTTTCCGGCGCCTGATGGTCCCACCAGTGCGACAGTTGCTCCTGGCGTGGCATCGAACGTCAAACAATTCAGAGCTGTCCGGCCATCCGGATAGGTGAAACGCACGCACTCGAAGACGACGCGCCCCTGACCGCCGGGCAACGGCCGGGCGCGAGCACTGTCGGAAATATCGGGAGGTTCGTCGATGACGCCGAAGACGCGCGCCAACCCCGCCATACCCTCTTGCAGCGAGGCATTGAGCGAGCCGAGTGCGCGGAGCGGACGTGAGGCGATCAGCAGGGCGGCCACAAAACCGGTGAAATTGCCAATGGTATGGCCGCCCATTGCCGCGCGCCAGCCGGCGAACCCGATTACCATCGCCACGACCGCGCCGCCGAGCACCTCAAGCACCGGATCGATGGCCGCACGTCCCTTTGTCATCCGCAGCAATGCGCGAGCGAGTTGACCGAAGGCCTTGTCAGTCCGCTCCTCCTCCATCTTCTCCAGACGATAGGCGCGAACGGTACGGGCCTGAGCGAAGCTTTCATTCAGCAGGGCAGCTGTTTCGCCCATGCGTTCCTGCATTCCGCCTGACGCCCGGCGGACCCGCCGGCCCAAACGCTGGATCGGCAGCGCGGCCAGCGGATAGAGCGCCGCACCTATCAGGCTGAGCATCCAGTCCAGATAGAGCATGGAGGCGACGAGGCCGATGACCGTGATCGCGTCTGCAACGCCCTGGACGGTGCGGCTGAGGGAATCCCGGATGATCGTCGCATCGGTGGTGAACCGGGCGGCCAGTTGCGCGGGCGATTCTCGTTCCACCCTGGCGAGATCTGCGTGAACCAGGTGGTGAAACATCCGCGACTGCATGTCCCGGATGACCAGCAGGACCATGCGCTGAACCTGTACCGTCTGGAAATACTGGGCGAGGGCCTTCACCGAGGTGATGCAAACGACCAGAGCAGGGACCTGGTACAGAATGCGTCGGTCTTTTGCCGTGAACATAGCGAAGGCGTGATCAATGACCACCGGGTACAGTGCGGTGGTGCCAGCCATTAGCCCCGTGAGCAGCAGCACCACGAGCAAACGGTTGCGGTAGCGCGAGATGTGTTCCCGCCAGAGCCTGCCGAGCAGGGCGCGCGTGCTCTCTGGCCGGGAAGAATCCCGCGCTGCAGCCGCATCCATACGACCTGTTCTCGCCTGGTTCGGACAGGCGAGTTTCAGGCCGCCTCTTCCTCATCCTGCAGTGGCTCGTCGAGGGATTGGACATGCGCGCCAATCCGCGCGAGAGCCTTATTCAGAGAGGACCATTCGGACCGGCTGAGCCCGCTCGCGAGTTCTTCCTCCAGGCCGCGGATCAGCGGCAGCGCGCCTTTGTGCACGCTGACACCTTTGCGTGTCAGGCGAAGCAAGCGTCCCCGGCCGTCTGCCGGATCCTGGCTTTGCTTTATCATGCCCCGCGCAACCAGGCTGGCGGCGGCCCGGCTGACTTTTACCTTGTCCATGGCGGTGCGTTCGCCGACGACACTGGGCGACATCACGCCGAAGCGACCGACCATGGCCAGGACCCGCCATTCCGCTATGGAGATGCCGTAGGCTTCCGACAGGCGGCGTGCCAGCAGGCGCGAAACGCTCGAGGCGGCAACCGCCAGGCGGTAGGGCATGTAGTCTTCCAGTCTAAAGCCATCGTCCACCTCTTCCTCGGAGGTGTCGCGGCTGACAGGTTTCGTGCTCATCGAAGAATCAATCTCCCCCCGGATCAAAATGCCCCAGCCCCAACTCGGGACCAGGCGCAACCGAAGCGGGCACGTCTATAACCGTTTTTCGCCAAGACGAAACCTCCCTCTTGCACACTTCTTGACAGAAACTTGCTTCGGCTGCCCCCATTCGGAAGATGGGCTGGGCAAAGGAGAAAGCCGATGCGGCTCTATACCTATTTCCGGTCATCCGCGGCGTGGAGAGTGCGGATCGCCCTGGCCCTGAAAAAGGTCACGGCTGAACCTGTCTTTGTGCATTTGCTAAGAGATGGCGGTGAGCAGCTTCGGCCGGAATATCGCGCGCGGAATCCGGCCGGACTGGTTCCGACCCTGGAAGTTGAGCCGGGGCGCAATCTGACACAGTCTGTTTCAATCATTGAGTGGCTGGAGGAGACGCATCCTTTGCCGCCGCTGCTACCACAGGACCCGTTCGAGCGAGCCCGTGTTCGCGGGTTTGCTTTGACAATTGCTTGTGAAATCCATCCGCTGAACAATTTGCGGGTCCTGCGATACCTCAAGCGTGACATGGGGCAGGAGGATGCCGTTCGCGACCGCTGGTATGCGCATTGGATTGGCGAGGGCCTGACGGCATTGGAGGCCATGCTGGCGGGCGTGTCCGGGCCGTTCTGCTTTGGCAACGCTCCAACCCTGGCGGATGTCTGTCTCGTGCCGCAAATGGCAAACGCAAGGCGGATGAACTGCCCGGTTGAGGCGTACCCGAGCCTGCTTCGCGCGGAAGCGGAGGCACTTAAGCTGCCGGCGTTTGCGGAGACTGCACCCGACCGGCAGCGGGACGCAGCCTGAAGCCACATTGGATTTTTACTCCGAACCGTATCCAACGTACCACAGTTTGCGAGCATGCGACCGGGGTCCCGCATTGCGTAGCGGCTCGGCTTTCGTAATGGGCTATCCGGGGCCGTTGTAGAGATTCGCGCGCAGACCATCAGACGCCCTTCATGCCAGTGGTTTGATCTTCAATGATCGGCGGCAGAAAACGCGTTTGAAACGCCTTATTATCGGAGCATTGACGTCGTGCGCCCTCCACACCAAGGGATCGGCGCTCGTGCAACCATTTTCAAAGACCCGGATCCACTCGATCCTGGGCGAGAGCCGGACCGGCATTGCGCGTTCTGCCTGGGTATGGCCGAGGAGGGCTGTCCGCAGTTCCATGGTTTTCTCTTTGATTTCCCGGTGGCGCCGCAGGACGGAACACGGCCAGTGCTGCCGGCTTGCCCGGCGCTTTGCGAGCCTTTCCGCCAGTGATATGATGAGGCGGCATGAAGATTATCGTCACTGGGGCCGCCGGCTTTATCGGATTCCACCTTGCCACAGCCTTGCTCCGGCGCGGTGACGCGGTCATCGGGATCGATAATCTCAATGATTACTATGATCCAGGCCTGAAGACGGCGAGGCTCGGGCTTCTACGGGACAAGCCTGGTTTCGCGTTCCACCGGATGGATGTCTCTGACAGAGGCTCTGTCCACCAGCTGTGTGAACAGAACAAGGATGCCGCACTGGTGGTTCATTTGGCGGCGCAGGCCGGGGTGCGCCATTCACTGGTGGATCCGTACGCCTACGTGCAGTCGAACGTGATGGGGCATCTGGTCATGCTGGAAGCGGCCCGGCTGCTGCCGCGGCTGACGCATTTTGTCTATGCCAGCTCTTCCTCGGTGTACGGCGGCAACAGCCGATTGCCGTTTTCCGAGTTCTGACCGCGTGGATACGCCGCTCTCGGTGTACGCCGCTACGAAGCGGTCGGATGAGCTCATGAGCTACGCTTATGCGCATCTGTTTGGCATTCCCCAGACCGGGCTCCGGTTTTTCACGGTCTATGGCCCGTGGGGCCGACCGGATATGGCGTATTACAGTTTTGCCCGGGCAATTGCGGCTGGAGAGCCGATCAGCGTCTATGACGGCGGCCGGCTCAAGCGGGATTTCACCTATATCGACGACATCATCGCGGGGATCGCTGGAGTCCTCGATCGCCCGCCCACCGGATCTCCCCCTTGCCGACTTCTCAACCTCGGCAATCACAGAAGCGAGAGTGTGAGGACGCTGGTGGAACTGCTTGAGCAAGGATTGGGGAGAACGGCCATTGTTCGGGAGGCTGCCCGCCCGGCTGCCGATGTCGCGGAGACGTTCGCCGAGGTCGACGCTATTGCCGATCTGGCAGGGTTTTCGCCGAGTGTTTGTCTCTCGGAGGGGATTGCCCGTTTTGCTGCGTGGTTTCGAGAGTTCCACCACTCGGGGTGAGCGGAGCAGAAATGGTATTGACGTGGCCGGCGGGCAGGGATAGAGAGCCGCCCTCACCGCTCCGGCGGGGGGCTTGAAACCGCCTGACGGATTGAGTAGCTTTGTCGGTCTGCACTAGGCGGTGCTCAGCGTGGCAAGTGGGGGATGTAGTCCCGCGTAGCGGGTGCCCGGTTGCTGCCTGCGTTCTTTGACAAGTAAATCTGTTCTGAAGGGATACGCGGGCGGCGTTTAGGC
>CAWCHQ010000001.1:0-1575000 GCA_963795415.1 uncultured Pseudomonadota bacterium | reverse complement strand
TTACTGATCGATCGTTCTTACTGATCGCTGGTCGCTGTTCCCGGGCTTGCGCCGTGGGGTGACGGCCGGGGGGTGACGACTGATCGCTGAGGATGGTTTCCGTGCATGGGGACCCTCGGATCAAATTCCGAGGGCGAGTTTTGAGCATGAGAAGGGCATTCGGTGGATGCCTTGGCATCAGGAGGCGATGAAGGACGTGGCACGCTGCGAAAAGCCATGGGGAGCCGCGAGCAGGCGTTGATCCGTGGATGTCCGAATGGGGCAACCCACCCCTTTGGGGTATCTGCACATGAATCCATAGTGTGCAGAGGCGAACCCGGGGAACTGAAACATCTCAGTACCCGGAGGAACAGACATCAACCGAGATTCCGCGAGTAGTGGCGAGCGAAAGCGGAGCAGGCCAGTGGCCATTGGAAGTGAAGCAGAACGGTCTGGAAAGGCCGGCCGGAGCGGGTGACAGCCCCGTATGCATAGGCTTTTGATGGTCCTTGAGTAGGGCGGGACACGTGTAATCCTGTCTGAAGATGGGGGGACCACCCTCCAAGCCTAAATACTCCCTGGTGACCGATAGTGGACGAGTACCCGTGAGGGAAAGGTGAAAAGCACCCCGAGAGGGGAGTGAAAGAGACCTGAAACCGGATGCCTACAAGCAGTCGGAGCCGCCGAGGCGCGCGAGCGCGGGTGTGGTGACGGCGTACCTTTTGTATAATGGGTCAGCGAGTTTCCGTATGTGGCGAGCTTAAGCCGTTAGGTGGAGGCGCAGCGAAAGCGAGTCTGAAGCGGGCGTAGTTCTGTCGCGCTTTGCGCGACGGGGCGTTTCAGTCACATGTGGAAGACCCGAAACCGAGTGATCTAGCCATGGCCAGGCTGAAGGTGGGGTAACACCCACTGGAGGGCCGAACCCACGCCTGTTGAAAAAGTCGGGGATGAGCTGTGGCTAGGGGTGAAAGGCCAATCAAACTCGGAAATAGCTGGTTCTCCGCGAAATCTATTGAGGTAGATCGTCGTGTGTTTACCTGCGGGGGTAGAGCACTGGATGGGCTAGGGGGCCCCAAAGGCTTACCAAACCTAACCAAACTCCGAATACCGCAGAGTATAGCGCGGCAGACAGACGGCGGGTGCTAAGGTCCGTCGTCGAGAGGGAAACAGCCCAGACCATCAGCTAAGGTCCCCAAATGATGGCTAAGTGGGAAAGGATGTGGGAATTCCAAAACAACCAGGAGGTTGGCTTAGAAGCAGCCATCCTTTAAAGAAAGCGTAATAGCTCACTGGTCTAACAGAAATCCTGCGCCGAAAATGTAACGGGGCTCAAGCCATCTACCGAAGCTATGGGCTGCAGCAATGCAGCGGTAGCGGAGCGTTGCCTAAGCCTGTGAAGCCATATCCGTGAGGAGTGGTGGAGGTATGGCAAGTGCGAATGCTGACATGAGTAGCGACAAACAGAGCGAGAAACTCTGTCGCCGAAAGTCCAAGGGTTCCTGCGCAAGGTTAATCCGCGCAGGGTGAGCCGGCCCCTAAGGCGAGGGCGAGAGCCGTAGCCGATGGGAACCAGGTCAACAGTCCTGGGCCTGCTGGAAGTGACGAACGCTGAACTGTGTGCGGGCTTAGTGGATTGCCCGTGCTGGGGAGGCGTTCCGGGAAACAGCTCCAGCGTATAGACCGTACCCGAAACCGACACAGGTGGACTGGTAGAGCATACCGAGGCGCTTGAGAGAACGATGTCGAAGGAACTAGGCAAATTGCTCGCGTAACTTCGGGATAAGCGAGACCTGCATGCGGGCAACCGGGTGTGGGTGGCACAGAGCAGGGGGTGGCGACTGTTTAGTAAAAACACAGGGCTCTGCGAAGTCGAGAGACGACGTATAGGGTCTGACGCCTGCCCGGTGCCGGAAGGTTAAGGGGAGGGGTGCAAGCTCCGAACCGAAGCCCCGGTAAACGGCGGCCGTAACTATAACGGTCCTAAGGTAGCGAAATTCCTTGTCGGGTAAGTTCCGACCTGCACGAATGGCGTAACGACTTCCCCACTGTCTCCGGCATCGGCTCAGCGAAATTGAATTCCCCGTGAAGATGCGGGGTACCCGCGGTCAGACGGAAAGACCCTATGAACCTTTACTGCAGCTTTGCAGTGGCAGCAGGAGAACTCTGTGTAGGATAGGTGGGAGGCTTTGAAGCGTGGGCGCCAGCTTGCGTGGAGCCAACCTTGAAATACCACCCTGAGTTCTTCTGCTGTCTAACCGCGATCGGTCAGCCCGGTCCGGGACCCTGCATGGTGGGCAGTTTGACTGGGGCGGTCGCCTCCCAAAGTGTAACGGAGGCGCGCGATGGTGGGCTCAGGCCGGTCGGACATCGGCTGCTGAGTGCAATGGCACAAGCCCGCCTGACTGCGAGGGTGACAGCCCGAGCAGAGACGAAAGTCGGCCATAGTGATCCGGTGGTCCCGCGTGGAAGGGCCATCGCTCAACGGATAAAAGGTACTCTAGGGATAACAGGCTGATCTCCCCCAAGAGTCCACATCGACGGGGAGGTTTGGCACCTCGATGTCGGCTCATCACATCCTGGGGCTGGAGCAGGTCCCAAGGGTTCGGCTGTTCGCCGATTAAAGTGGTACGTGAGCTGGGTTTAGAACGTCGTGAGACAGTTCGGTCCCTATCTGCCGTGGGTGAAGGAGACTTGCGAGGCGCTGTCCCTAGTACGAGAGGACCGGGATGGACGCACCTCTGGTGCACCGGTTGTCGCGCCAGCGGCACCGCCGGGTAGCTATGTGCGGACGGGATAACCGCTGAAAGCATCTAAGCGGGAAACCCTCCTCAAAACCAGGTCTCCCTTAAGGGCCGTGACAGACCATCACGTTGATAGGCCGGGTGTATACGTGCGGCAACGCACTGAGCTGACCGGTCCTAATCGCCCGAACGGCTCAAGAACAGTGATCGGTGGTCAGTGATCGGTTCCCCGGGTCAGGCCTGGGGATACTGGATCAGTGGCGATTGATCCCCATGCATGGAAATCATCCTCAGCAGCACGCAACATCATTGCACCGGAACCTGTATGCTGATCATTGGCGCTTGCGTCCCCAGGCCCTACCTGGGGAACTGGCCACTGATCACCGACGGATCGACTGGACGATCTGGTGGCTATGGCGGGGGGCCCGCACCCGATCCCATCCCGAACTCGGCCGTGAAAACCCCCAGCGCCCATGGTACTGTGGCTCAAGTCACGGGAGAGTAGGCCGCCGCCAGATCTTCCAGCCGATCCGTCCCGCCGCGCCAGCCGCGCGGCTCCCAACGCGGGGTGGAGCAGCCCGGTAGCTCGTCAGGCTCATAACCTGAAGGTCACAGGTTCAAATCCTGTCCCCGCAACCAATTTACCTGACTGTTTCAGCAGCATAGAAGCAGATTTGGCGCGGGGTTCAAAGAGCGGCACTATTGTGTCCGCGATGTGTCCGTCCCATCGGCGGGCACGCCTTTCCGATTATCGATTTTCCGCTAACCATAACGAAGGAACCCAAATACCAACCGACTATAGCACGCCGGAACATCGAGAAAGCAACGTTAGCGTAATAAGTGAGGCGGCATACATTGTCACACCAATTGGTGGCCTTGATAACAAGGCACCACCTAAATGACGAAAGAATTCCCGGACCGAGCTCACGTCAAAGAGCTGGACAGTAAAGCTTGCTGTTGCAACTATGTAGTCTCGAACCCTCGTGTTAGATTCGGGGCCACCTGACAGAGGCGAGGCCACACGGCCGTATTAGCCCGCGTTTCTCACCGGCCAGGCGGCCAAGAAGATAACGGCGGTTGCTGAAACGGATATTAGGATCGATTTCGCACCGGCGTTGGTGGTGCGGTTGGCCGCGGGTGCACGGGATCGCTGCCGTTTCTGACGGGAGTAGGCGCTAGCGCTGGATCTCGGCTTGCGGTGTCTGGTTCGTGAGGCTTCAGGCCATCGCCGCTTCCGCCGTGGCAGCATCACAAAGCGTTTCGTAAGCCCGGGCGAATTCCTCCTGCGCCGGAGTGCCGGAAGCCATAGCGACCATGACCCGGCGCACGCTGATCCGCACCAACGCACCGATCTTCAGCAGCCTGAGCCGGATCGAGCCGCACGTGGCATTGGCATATCTTGTGTGTGCCAGAGCGATGCGGCGCAATCCGCACAACAAAACATAGGCGGCGGAGGCGAACCACAGCCGCAGTTGGTTGGCCCGCATGGTGGCAGCTGAAGTACGGTCGGCAAACAGATCGAGCTCGCACTCCTTGATGCGGTTCTCCATTTCGCCACGCGCACAATAAATCCGTTCGTAGAGATGTCGCGCCTCGGCTTCGGCCGCGCCAAGTGAGGTCACGACAAACCGCGGATTGGCCTCCCCGCCGGTCCATTCGGCTTTGCCGATGACACGCCGCGCTCGGCTCCAACTCTCCCGCGTGCTCCAGATGAAATCGCGAAACCGACGCACCGGCTTGCCGGTCTTCTCCGCCTCGGCACGCGCCTCGCCCATCTCGGCTTCGATCTCGGCGGTCAGCCGGGCATTGCGCGCCAGCCCCAACAGGTAATCAACGCCGTTGGTCTCGCACCACACCATCAATGCCTCGCGGGCAAAGCCGCTATCGGCCCGCAGCAGGATGCGCACGCGCGGCCAGCGGGCGCGGATCTGGCCGACGATGCGAGCCACTTCCTCGACCGCACCGGCACTGGCATCAGCACTGGCATCAGCACTGGCATCAGCATTGGACTGCCGCAGTTTGGCCGCCAGCAGATGCCGGCCACAGAACACATAGAGCGGCAGATAGCACTAGCAGTCATAATGACCGTGGAAGAATCGGCCTTCCTGATGTCCGTGCAGCGGATCGTCGCAGCGGATCGTCGGTGGCGTCCAGATCGAGCGTGATCTGCTCCGGAGCCGATTTGTGCGCATCCAGGAAGATCTCGACGAACAGCTTCTCAATCGCCACGGTCTCGGCTGCCAGCCGGGCATAGCGCGTCGGTTCGGCGCGGCTGAGTTCCAGCCGGTTCAGCGTGCTTTTGCCCGCCAGTGGCGCGCAATCTCGGCGCCGAGCGGAGAGCTTGGCGGCAAGCGTAGCCAGCACCGGGTCATGCCGCAGCTCATCGTGGTCATTGAGGTCTTCGTAGCCAAGGGCAATCACCACATCCGCTGCATCACCAGGGTTTCCACGTCATGTTCAATAAATGACGGGTTGGGCATATCGCTAAAACAGGCCGCCAGCTTGCGCGTCAGTCCCATCACCCGGTTGGCCGCGCCGAGCAGCGGCGCCCCGGCGTCAGAGGTAATCCGTCCGCCGTCAAACGATGCCACCACCGCACGGCCGTCAACACGTGCAAACTCGAACAGCTCTGGGCTACACTCTGTCGGCGTCGGCGGGCTCCTCCGGCCAGCGCAAAACGCTTTGTCGCAGAAGCACTTTTGCCGATTCGGACCGCCGATGTACAGACCTTTTGTGAGAAATGCGAAGCTCCGCTCGGCACTGGAATTGGGCGGCAAATCGCCGGCGATCATTCTTCCTGACCCCGATCTCGACCTGGCGATTGCCGGCGCGGCGAACGCTATCTTTTTCAACCACGGACAGTGCTGTTGCGCCGGATCCCGGCTCTACGCGCATAATCGGTCCATGACCGGGTGATTGGCGGGGTAGCGGATATCATCGGCAAAATCAAGCTTGGACCTGGTTTGGACCCCGCGACCGAGATGGGACCTCTGGTTTCAGATGAACAGTTCGCCCATGTCACCAGCTATATCGAAGACGGCCGCAGGTACGGCGCCAAGCTCGCGGTAGGCGGCAACCGCGTCGGCAATCTGGGGTACTTCGTCCAGCCTACCGTGCCGGACATGAAGGTGGTGCGCGAGGAGATTTTTGGCCCGGTGGTATGCGCAACGCCATTCGGCGACGACGATCTGGACCAGATCGCGAAGCAGGCGAACGATACGATCCATGGCCCGCCGCAAGCGTGTGGACGCGCGACGGCGGTACTGCGCATAATCTCGCCAGCCGCATCCGCTCCGGCACCGCGTGGATGAACTGCCACAACGTCTTCGAGGCCTCGTCGTCGTTCGGCGGCTACAAGCAGTGGGGTTGGGGCGCGAAATGGGCGAGGAAGTGTTTGTCACCGCTGCTTTGTGATCACGCCTAGGACGTCCGGCTCGACTTGCCGGCCCAACCGCCGCCAAAAATCCCTGCCGGAGAGATTGCTCCACCCACCTCTGTAGTGCCGACCTCCCGAGCCTCGGCTTAGCAATATCAATCACGTAGCTTGGGCGGGGCGAATCCGCGAAGTTGGGCCAGCTGTTGCGAAAGTCTGATGCGAAAGTCAGATTTGGGCATCAGCAGTTCCCGGAAAGACTTGGTGCCACCGTCAAAATCAGCGAAGCAAAGCCTCAGCTCTCCGCGCGCGGAATCCACGGGATGCGGGAGAAACTGATGCCCTCATCGGCGAGCGATTCCGCCTCCTCGGTGGAAGTCTCCCCATATATGCCCCGTTTCTCGCTCTCGCCGCGGTGAATCTTCCGCGCTTCGTCTGCGAACTGCCCCCCCACATAGTCGCAGTTCTTCTCAACCTCAGAGCGCATGCGTTGCAGCATGGCGCGCAGGTGATCCGGGATTGGTCCGGCCACATTGCCAACCGGAGCAGGCGGCGTTGGCTGCGGCGCCGCAGCGGCTATGGGTACGGGAACGCGGGGCAGGTCCGGCGCGGACCGGGCGCGGCTCACCACCGCGGGGGCCATCAGGGCGCGTGCAACGTCCTTGTCCCCGCAGTTCGGGCACTCCAGAAGCCCGAGAGAAATCTGCTTATCGAACGCGGCGCTATCCCTGAACCACCCATCGAATTCATGGCCCTGGCTGCACCGCACCTGGTAATGGATCATCGTGCGATCTGCCGTTCTACGATACGTAAAATCCGATAGTCACATGGCGTGATTTGGCACTCCCGGCAATGAACTACCAAGCGAATTAGCAAAACCGCTCTCGCCGGACCACCGCTCATTCCCGCAACATTGCATCCAGCTTCCCAGCGCGCTCCAGTTCCGCCAGCTCGTCCGAGCCCCCGATCGGCTCGCCGTCGATGAATATCTGGGGAACGGTGGTCCGACCGCCGGAACGCCGCCGAGCCTCCTCCCGCTCGGGAGTGCCATTCGGCGCATCGATCTCGCGGAACGCGACGCCCTTCTCGGTCAGCAGCCGCAGCGCCCGCGCGCAATACGGACACCACGGCTGGGTGTAGATTTCTACCTCCGGCATCGTTCCTGCTCTCCCCTCAGATCACCGGCACAAAATGGGGTGCCCGGCACAGGCTCATGGCCTTCCGTAGGATATACCCGGAATCCGAAGGAATCCGGGCATATCGCGCGCGGGGTTGGAGGATTATGGGTGTACCACCTACGCTCGCGGGTCAGGCACCCGCGCCGCGGCCAGGATATCGACGGCGAGCGCCCCGCCGGATAGCAGAACCTCCGCGCAAGCATTCGCCGTCGCCCCGGAGGTCATCACGTCATCCACCAGCAGCACGCGCTTTCCCGCAATCAGCCCTCGCCGGGAGGGCCGCACGCCGAAGGCGCCTGTCAGCTCCGCCGCCCGCTCGGCTGCGGTCTTGCCGCCCAGCGCCGCAGTCCCGCGCAACCGTTGCAGCCCGTCCGGGACCGCTGGCCGGTCGCCGCATCGGGCGAGTCCCTGGGCCAGCAGCGCCGCCTGATTGTACCGCCGCCGCCGCAACCTGGCGCGGTGCAGCGGCACCGGCACGACCAGGTCCGCCCGGCGTAGCAGTGCTGCCCCGGCTCGGGCCATGAACGGAACGAGCACCTTTGCCAGCTCCATCCGCCCGGCGTGCTTCATCAGCAGAATCAGGCGCTTTGCTCCTTCATCGTAGCGCAGGGCCGCTCGCGCCTGATCAAAGCGCTGCGGCAGAGCCTCGCAGGACACGCATTCAGGGCCCATTCCGGCCGACGCAAAAGGAACCCCGCAGCGTGCACAGCATGGCTCGCCAATGAAGGTGATAGTCTGAAAACAAGCAGTGCAGAGCAGCCCATGGCCGGCCACCCCTTCGCCCCCGCACACGGCACATCGTGGCGGCAGAAGCGCATCCAGTATCCGATCGTAGACACGGGCCGCCCGGCTCAGACGTTCTTTAAGGGAACTCACCCGCCGAGCCTGCGCCGCAGCCCTGAATCAATCGTAAATGCACCAATCGTAAATGCATCAATCGTAAACGCTTATCCGAATCGCACGGTCCCGTCGCGTTCGATCTCCCGCACCAGGTCGATCTCCCAGGACAAATAGGCCCTCATCGCCCCTTCCACGCCTGAGTTCCTGTCATACGGCCGCAAATAGAAATCGACGCAGGCCGAATCGGGCGGATTGGTCCGGTCCTTCACCAGGGGCCGTCCAAAGGCGTGCCAGCCTGCCGTCCCGCCCTCAAGCACCGAGACATCCGCCCTCGTCAGCCCGCGGACCTCGTCGACCGCAAGCCGAGCCAGCATTCCGTCCTGAGATGTCAGCACCACGTGGCGCGCGCCAGCCAGAGCCTGCCGCAATCCCTCGAGCCGCGTGCGGATACCCCACAGCGCGCCGGGAATATGACCCTCGCGGTAGTCGATGCTGCGCGCCAGATCCACCACCACCGTGCCTTCGCCCGAGTCGAGCAGCTCCGTCAGCCGCTTCACCTCGATCACCGGAACCGGCGCGGCCAGTTCCGGAATGGGCGTCAGCGAGGTCCCCGAATCCCGCACCTCCTCCAGCCCGCCTTCCACCACGAACACATCGCGGTGCCCCATCTGCCGCAGCCACCCGCCAGCCATTCGCGCTCGCACGCCGGTATCGTCCAGCAGCACAATCCGGGCGTTGCGCACCCCGATCCACTGATCCATCGCCTGCACCAGCTGCCCGCCCGGCGCGCTCCTGCTCCCCGGCCGGTGCCACGCCTTGAACTCGGCCGGATCGCGCACGTCCAGCAGATACAAGGTGCGATCCAGATCGTCCTCGAACCGCGCCAAGTCCAGGGCCCCGATCACGCCCACGCCCGATGCCTCCGCGAAGGCTTTCGCCCGAGCCAATGCGTGGGCGGCGGTTTTCGGCGTCCCCGGCGCAAAGCTCTCCGTCCGTCCCCGCTCGCAGCGCAACCCGGCCAGCTCCCACCCCATCGTGCCGTTGCGCAGAGCAACCACCCTGTTGGGGATGCCGGCTCGCCGCAGGCTCTCAGCCCCGATGATGCTGCGCGTCCGGCCGGCGCAGTTCACCACGACCAGCGTTTCCGGATCCGGCACGAGGTCGCCGACGCGATACACCAGCTCCCCGCCCGGCACGCTGACGCCCGAGGGGATCGACATCCGCACGAATTCCTCATGCGTGCGGCTGTCGAGCACGACCATCTTGCGTCCCGAATCGAGCCAGGATTTCAGCTCCGGCGCATCTACGCCCGGCGTGCCGTAATGGTGCTCGACCCATTCGCCGAACGCCTTGGACGGCACGTTCACACCGCTGAACAGCACGAAGCCTGCAGCTTTCCATGCCGGAGCCCCGCCCTCCAGCACGGAGACATCCGTGCAGCCGTCTGTTTCCAGCCATTCCGCGAGGCGCTCGGCGAGTCCGCGTCCATCATCCAGGCACACGATCCGCACCGCTTTGCGCGGCAGCAGTGCCCGCGCGCGGATTTCGCGCTTCGACAGCGGGCACGGCATCGCCCAAAACAGATGGCTTGTGCCGAACTCCCCCTCCTCCCGCGCATCGAGGAGCGCGAGTTCCTTTCCACCACCGATCCAGGACTGGAGAGTCGCAGCGTCGATACGCTTCATGTCAGTCAGCCCGGTGTTCCGACCTTCAAACTCCGCAGGAACTTGGCCCGCTGTATTGAACCCGACACGATGTAACTGTGGTCAGATCCGGTGGTGATGAACCGGGACCCCATGCCGATATAACGCGTCGAGTCCTCGTCGCCCCCGATGCCTCCCATTCCCAGGACCTTGCCGTGCTTATGGCAGGCGGCGCCGATCCGGGCATAGGCATCGACCAGCTTGGGATGATTCATCTGCCCGGCTATCCCCAGCTCGGAGGTCAGGTCGAAGCTGCCGATCAGCAGCACGTCGATCCCGTCCACCGCGGCGATCCCATCCGCGTTCGCGACCCCCTCCGGGCTTTCAATCATGACCACCGTCAGGATCTCGGCATTGATCGCCGCCTGTGCCTCCGCCACCGCGGGAGGCAGATAGCCGTACACTGCCGGCGGGCCGCCCCAGCTTCGCTTCCCCTGCGGCGGGTACCGGAACGCCCGCGCAATGGCTTGCGCCTGCGCTGGCGTATCCACGTGCGGCACGACGATCCCGAGCGCGCCGTTGTCCAGCAGCCGCGTCGCTTCATCCAGCGCGCCGGCGCAGACCCGCACGATGGGCGTGATCCCCGTGGGTAGTGACGCAATGCAGAGCTGCGTCGCCTCCTGCACGGTGAACGCTCCATGCTCCATGTCGATGAACAGGAAGTCGTGCCCCCCGGCCGTGGCGAGCAACGGAGCGGCGATGCTTCTGAGGTGATGCACGCCGAAGCCGAGCGCGACATCCCCCGCTGCCAGTTTCCGTTTCGCCGTGTTCTGCACCAGGGCCATCGGGGTTTCCTCCAGTTGTCAGCTAGCATCAGCGCAGCACGCGGATCGCCTCGGGTCAATTATCGGCCATGCCAAGCCAGCGCCGAAGGGTACGGCAGAAACCGGTTCATCGTTCCCGAAGTCTTGCGCAGTTCTGTTATGTTCCGGCTCACTATCTATCGTTGCAGGTTCCGGCTGGCGGATGCAAACTGGCAACTCTTCCGCTACCCTGAAACCTACGGTGCTGCCGTGGACATACTTACCACTCTGGTTGAAGAAACGGCCTATCAAATCTCGATCCGCCGAACGGCGCCCCTCACCCCGGAACAGGAGCAGGCAACATCCTCGGCAGAACACTATGACGATTGGCGGGAAGGAGGGCTTAAACGGTCTTTCGGGCGCCACTTCAGCCCTTCCGCCATCGAGGCAAAGCGCGTCCTCGATTTCGGTTGCGGCGCCGGCGCCCTGTCGCGCCTCGCCGCGGAGATGGATGCCGCGGAAGTCACGGGTATCGATATCAACCCCCGCTCGATCGAACGAGCGCTCCAGTTGCCGCATGATCGCGTCAAATTCCAGCTCGAGCCTGATCCGGCGCGCATCTCGCTCGCCGATAACAGCATCGACGTGATCCTGTCCTTCTGGATGCTGGAACACGTCATGACCTACCGAGAATCCATACGCGAATGGGCGCGCGTGCTTGTGCCAGGCGGAAAGGTTCTGATCCTCTGGTCGGTCTGGCGTCACCCATATGGTCACCATCTTCATACCATCGTGCCGATACCCTGGATCCACATGCTGCTAGGCCCGGCACCGCTGCTCCGCGTCGCGCACAGGGTATATAAATCACCGAAGTTTCAACCGCGTTGGTGGCACTTCGATGAATCCGGCGCTCGGATACAAAACTTTTATCGAGGGGAGACCGAGTACGCCGACCTCAATTGCCTGACCACGTCAGTATTCGAACAAGTGGCCAGAGACGCCGGTTTGCGAATCGCGCGCCGGGAGGTTTTCGGCAGCACCAATCCCGCCAGGCGATTCCTTGTCAAATTCCGCCCGTTACAGGATTTCATCGCGGCCTATTTCATATACGAGTTGATCAAGCCCCAATAAAGCCGCACGCCCCAACACGCTCGGGTTGACACACCCCCGTCCAGTCCAGATGCTCCCCGCAATCCCGGCAGCCGGATTGGGTCACGGAGGAAAAAGCATGCCACGCACAGATCCCACCTTCAGCGCCGGACTGCTCGGCCGGCGGACCCTGTTGCGCAGTGCCGGAGCCGGTGCCACCGCCGCGGCGCTCCCAAGATTCGCACGCGCCGCCCCAGCCAGCGGCCTGCTCAATTCCGCACCGGAGGCGCCATACGAATCCCCCATCACCCCCGAACGCGCGGCTTTCTTGAAGACGAAGCCATACCGCGGAAAGACCATCAACATCCTCGCCCTGAAAGGCTCAGTCGGTGAGGGCCTGAAACACCACGTGGAGCCTTGGCAGGACGAAACCGGCGGCAAAATCAGCGTCGCCGAAGTTCCCATCGACATCCTCTACACCCAGATCTTCTCCGATCTCACCAGCGGTCTGCATCGCAACGATGCGTACATGACCGCCGCCTGGTTCTATGGCGATTTCTTCACCACCGGCACGCCTTACATCCTGCCGATCGAGCCGTTTCTGAGTGACCGCCGGTTTCCATACTGGGATCCTGACAACTTCATCCCCGCCATGAAGGAACTCTATACCTGGGGCGGCAAACTCTATGGCGTGCTGTTCGATGCAGACGCGCAAACCTTGTACTACCGCAAGGATATTTTCGCCAGTCCGGCGAACCAGGCAAAGTTCAAGGCTAAATACAATTACGATCTGCCCATCCCGCCCACCACGATGCAGCAGATGCACGATCTCGCCGATTTCTTCACCGGATGGGACTGGAACGGCGACGGTGCGAACGACTGGGGCCTTGCGCTGCACGCGAAAGTCAACGCCCAGGGCTTTTTCCACTTCCTCACGCTCGCCGCGCCCTACATCTGCTCGCCTGAAAACAAATATTTCTACTTCCACCCCGAAACGATGAAGCCGCTGATCAACTCCCCAGGCCATCTGCGGGCGTTGGAAAACTACGTCAAATTCCTGCCCAACGGCCCGCGCGAGGAAATCAGCTGGACTCTCGGCCAGGGCTGGAACCTGTTCCTCACCGGCAAGGTGGTCATGGAGGCAACCTGGGGCGATCTGCCCACCCTGGCGCAGGACCCCAAATCCTCCGCGGTGCAGGGCAAGATCGGTTCATCGCCGATCCCGGGCGTGCCCGAAGCCTATGACCCCATTAAGGGAAGTTGGCAAAAATACCAGCTCAACCAAGCCGGTAACGTCAACGGCGGAAGTTGGCATTGCGTGATCTCCCGCTACACGCAGGAAAAGGAAGCCACTTACGACTTCCTGGCCTTCATGGCCAACCGCAAGAACGCCTTCTACAACGTCACCCACGGCTTCACCGGCGTGCAGCCAGGCATGCGTGACGAATACCTTCCACCCGCCGGCACCGCCACCCTCGCTGAATGGCACGCGCAGGGCTGGAACGAGGACGACGCAAAAGCCTTCATGGACGCCTACTTCGCCAACCTCGCGTTGCCGGTGCAGGAACCCTACCTCCGCATCCCCGGCGCCGCCGATTACTGGCACCAACTCGATATCCGCCTCTCCGCCCTGCTCGCCCGTCAGACCACCCCGCAAAAGGCGCTCGACGACACCGCCGCCGCCTGGGAGGAAATCACCAATCGCTACGGGCGCGAGCAGCAAAAGAAACTATACCTCGCCTCCTTCGCCGCGTGACCGACGCCGTCCTCCTCAGCAGCCACCGGAATGCACCGGCCGCCATCCGCCGCGCCGGCAAGCGCCGCTTCGGCGATGAGGTCGCGTTCAAATACCTGATGCTGGGGCCGGCCATCCTGTGGGTGCTCGGCCTCACTTTCTTCCCCCTCGCGCAGGTCATCCGCTACAGTTTCGCCAATTACATCCTCGGACGAGGCATCACCGGATACGTCGGTTTCGACAATTACGTCCAGGTGCTCCAGAGCGCGCAATTCTGGAACAGCATCCTGGTCACCGTCATCTATGTCGTGGTCACCATCCCTATCCAGATCGTACTCGGGTTCGTCCTCGCCTGGGTGGTCAATCTCGGCGCGCCCGGCACGCGCTTCTTCCGCGCCCTGATCACCTCGCCCTTGTTCACGATGGAAGTCGCCATCGGCTATCTGGGCATAACGCTGTTCAGCTCTCAGGGCGGGCTTGTCACCTGGCTGCTCGCCAAGGTGGGAATTTCGATTCCCTGGCTGTCCACCGCAACCTGGGGACTGACCGCCGCCATGATCCTCGAAGTCTGGCGCTGGACGCCCTTTGTCTTTCTGCTCGCTCTCGCCGCGCTCAGCGCCATCCCCGAGGAGATCTACGATGCCGCCGTCCTGGACTGTGAAAACCACTGGCAGGTGATGCGCCACATCGCGGCCCCTCTCGCGTGGCCGGTGTTGAGCATCGCAATCCTTTTGCGCCTGATCGAAGGTTTCAAGGCGTTCGGCTTGCCGTTCGCCGTCACCAGCGGCGGGCCAGGCACAAGCACCCAACTCTTCAGCATCTACAATTATCTCACCACGATGCAGTTCTTCGATTTCGGCCACGGCTCCGCCATGGGCATCGTGGTGCTGGTTATGATTTCCGTGCTGATCACCATCTTCTTCCGCCAGATGCGGCGGCGGATCGGGTAGCTCCATGGCGGCAACCAGAAACGTACTTTGGACGCGTGCCCGCCGGCGCTCCCGCGCGGGAATTTACGCGATCCTTCTCGGCGCCGCGATCTGGGTACTGGTGCCGTTCCTTTGGGCGATCCTCAATTCCATCAAAACCCTCGAGGAGACATTCCAGACTGGCGCCATCATCCCGTTCTTGCAGTTCCAGCCGACGCTGGATTCCTGGCGTCAGGCACTGACCGGCACCGGCGTTCTGCACGCTCTGCTCTCCAGCATTGTCGTCAGCGGCGGCGCGACCATCCTCGTTCTGCTCATCGGCATTCCCGCCGCCTACAGCCTCGCGCGGTTTGAGTTTCCCGTTTCGTCGCGCGACATCACGCTGTGGTTTCTCTCGCAACGTGTGCTTCCCCCGGCCGTCGTGCTCGTGCCCTTCTACCTGATGATGGTCTATTTCGGCCTGATCGACACCTGGACCGGCCTTATCATCTCCTACTCCACCTTCAGCCTCGCCTTCGGCGTCGTCATCATGCGCGACGTGTTCCGCGACGTCAGCAAGGAGGTCGAGGAAGCCGCCAAGGTCGAAGGGGCCACCGCCTGGCAGATCTTCCTGCTCATCGCCCTGCCGCTGTCACTCGACGGCATCGTGGTGACCGCCATCAACGTGTTCGCCTTCGGCTGGAACGAGGCGCTGTTCGCCTCCGCCTTCACCTCCCGCAACGCACAGACCCTCGCCTCGTTCATCCTCGCATCTCGCGGCACCCGGGACATCGACTTCAACCTCGCCGCCGTGAACACTCTGCTCGCGATCGGCCCTCCCGTCCTGCTGTCATTCTTCTTCCAGCGCTACCTCGCCCGCGGACTGTCCTTCGGGGCGGTCAAAGGATAACAGGAGTAACCAATGCCAAAGCAGCCATCAACCGCCGCCCGGGACCGCGTCCGCAACACCGTCCCCAAGCTGGTCGAGGCCACCGAGCAATGGCTGTTCGGCGACATCTGGGAACGGCCGCAATTATCCAAGCGCGACCTCTGACGACAGTTGAAACGTCGTTTGCTCGGCTGTTCCCAGTCAAGAACGTGATCCATTCGGACCTGTTTCAGCATCTCACCGGGCGGCTTGAACGACTAGGCAAGATCGTGATCGCAAGATGGCAAACTCCGGGGCCGCCCTTTGCAACGCCTCCGCGATTGTGCCCACCGCCGACCAGTATTTGGTCGCCGCTTACGACCGGTGCGGCTACTCCGCCCGGCACAGGCAGAGCAGAAAAGCCCGCTGCGCCGCTGCCCGAGAGGCGCCGTAATCCAGCCAGCCCCGGACAACCGCCTCCAGCCCTACCGGCCCGAACGCCGCCCCCGCATCGAAGGCCCCGCACATCCCCGCGGCCAGCCCATAGACAAAGTCCGCCAGCACATCGCCCAGCAGGTCCGCCGCCGCCTCCCGCACCGTCGCCTACCTGGCCTGCTCCGCCACCCACCCGTCCGGCCGTACCGCCCGCTCCTTCGGCATATAGTCCAGCGGCCCCGCATGGCCAAAAGACATCATTCCGCTCGCCTCTATGTTCCGTTTGTGTTCTATCACAAATCGTTTGAATTTTCACCTCTCCTTTAGTGCCCGCAAGGGGAGGGGGAGCTTGGACACCCCCGCGAGGCGGGGGGCTGCCGCTGGTATCAAAGGTCCTTTGCAAGCCGCAGCGCGTCGTAGATCGCTGCGTGGATGTTGCGGCTGGCGACCGCGTCGCCAATTCGGAAGAGGCGGAATTTGCCGTCCTTGTTGCGAACGACCTCCTGCGGGCGGCCGGAAAGCAGGGCGGTGTGGTCGATCTCCCCGTGATTGACCGAGAGCGGCTTTAGCGCGTCGTAGAGATCGGTGACCGGCAAGGTGCCGTGTTCCACGACAACATGGTCCACCTCCCGCTCGGACCGCTCGTTGCCGTAGTCGGAGCCGAGGGTCACCACGAGTGCGTTGCCCTGCTGCCGGACGGCAACCAGCCGCGTGTTGATGGTGATCTTCACTCCGTGGCGGAGGAAGATTTTGGCGTAGGCGGCGTGATTTAGGCCGCCCATTTCCGGGGCGAAGAAGCGTTCCGGCGTCACCAGCTCGACCTCCACGCCGGACTCGGCCAAGAGTTCCGCCGTCTGCATGGCCGGGTGGGCACCGTTGTCGTCGAAGATCATCACCCGGCCGGCGGGCTTCACCTCGCCTGAGAGAATGTCCCAGGTAGAGGCCACGAGATCGTTCCCGTGTTCCAGCACCTCGGTATTGGGCAGTCCGCCGGTGGCGACGAAAATGACTTCGGGCTCCTCGGCAAGCACGTCGTTCTGCTCGGCCCAGGTCGAGAAGCGCATTGCCACGCGCTGGGCTTCCAGCCGCTGCATGCGCCAGTCGATGATGCCCATCAGCTCCTTGCGGCGGCCGACGCGGCAGGCGAGCAGGATCTGGCCGCCGGGTTTTTCGGTGGCCTCGAAGAGGGTGACGGCGTGGCCACGGGCAGCGGCGACGCGCGCGGCCTCCAGTCCGGCGGGACCGGCGCCGGCGACAACGATTTTCTTATGCGGCCCGGCGGTGCGGGCGACGACGTGTGGCAACGTCGCTTCCCGGCCGGTTGCCGGGTTGTGCACGCAGACGGCGTCGTTGCCCTCGTAGATCCGGTCCAGGCAGTAGGTGGCGCCGACACAGGGGCGGATCTCGTCCTCTCGCCCCGCGGCGATCTTGCGCACGATATGCGGCTCGGCGATGTGGGCCCGCGTCATCCCCACCATGTCCAGCTTGCCGCTGGCGATGGCGTGCCGGGCTGTGGCGACATCCTGGATGCGGGCGGCATGGAAGACCGGGAATTTCGTGGCGGCGCGAACCTGGCCGGCGAAGTCCAGATGCGGTGCGGAGGGCGTGCCCTGGATCGGGATGACACGGGCGAGGGCCGCGTCGGTCTCGATATGGCCGCGTATAATGTTGAGAAAATCGACCTTGCCGGACGCGGCGAGGCGGTTCGCGATCTCCACGCCTTCTTCACGGGAAAGGCCGATTTCCCAGTCTTCGTCGGCGGTCATGCGGACCCCGACGAGGAATTTCGGTCCCGTGCTGCGGCGGATTTCATCGAGGACGCGGAAGGTGAAGCGCAGCCGGTTATCGAGGCTGCCGCCATATTCGTCGGTGCGCTTGTTGGTGGCGGGGGAGAAGAACTGATCGGGCAGGTGGCCGTAGGCATTGATCTCCAGACCGTCCAGACCGCCAGCCTCCATACGCGCGGCGGCAGCGCCGTAGTCGCGGACGATGCGGTCGATGTCCCAGTCCTCGGCTTCCTTGGGGAAGGAGCGGTGCGCCGGTTCCCTGACGGGGGAGGGTGCGACCACCGGCAGCCAGTCCGACTTATTCCAGGCGGTGCGCCGGCCGAGATGGGTGATCTGAATCATGATGGCGGCGCCATGCTCGTGGCACTCATCCGCCATACGGCGCATCCAGGGCACGATTTCGTCCTTGTAGGCGAGGAGATTGCCGAACACTGGCGGGCAGTCGGGGGAGACGATGGCGGAGCCCGCGGTCATGGTGAGGGCGATGCCGCCCTTAGCCTTTTCGACGTGGTACAGCCGGTAGCGGTCCTTCGGCATGCCGTCCTCGGAATAGAACGGCTCGTGCGAGGTGCTCATGATCCGGTTGCGCAGGGTGAGATGCTTGATCTGCAGGGGCTGCAGCAACGGATCCTGGGGCATCGGCCTTCCTGGTCAAAGCGGCGGCGGGTTGCGCAGCACGTCCAGCGGAATATGGCAGAAGATCACGTGATCATCGCCAGCCTGCCGAGCCGGGGGTGGCTCGACATCGCAGATGCGACCGACCTTTCGCGGGCAGCGGGTGGCGAAACGGCAGCCTTTCGGGGGGGTGAAGCGGCTTGGGAGTTCGCCGCTGAGGACGATGCGGCTTTTGTCGGCGGCAGGGTCGAGGGTCGGTATGGCCGACAGCAGGGCCTCGGTGTACGGGTGGAAGGGCGGGGCGTAGAGTGCCCGGGTGGGGCCGGATTCCATGACGCGGCCGAGATACATCACGACGACATGGTCCGCGATGTAGCGGACCAGGCCGAGGTCGTGGCTGATGAAGACCATCGTGGTGGCGTTTTCGGCCTGGATGCGCAGCAGCAGGTTCACGACGGCCGCCTGGACTGACACGTCGAGGGCGGAAGTCGGCTCGTCGGCGATCAGGATCTCGGGCCGGCCGGCGAAGGCGCGGGCGATGGCGACGCGCTGTTTCTGCCCGCCGGAGAGCTGACGCGGCAGGGCGTGACGGGCGGAGGGCGGGAGCCGGACGAGGCTCAGCAGGGCCTGGACCTTGGAGTTGATTTCGGCGCGGCGGCGGCCGAGGCCGAACTTGCGGAGCGCGCGCCCGATGGGCCAGCCGACCGGGAAGGAGGGGTTGAGCGTCCCTTCCGGGTTCTGGAACACCATCTGGATGCCCGCGACCTGGGCGGGATCGCGCTTGTCCACGGCGAGCTGGGCGATGTCCTGGTTTTTGAAGCGCAATTTGCCCCCGGTGGCGGCATCCAGGCCGGCCAGGACGCGGGCGAAGGTAGACTTGCCGGAACCGGACTCGCCGACCACCGCGAGCACCTCGCCCTGGCGGGCGCTCAGGCCCAGTTCGTCGAGCGCCCGGATGGTGCCGTGGCGCATGGGGTAGAAGCGCGACAGATCGTCGGCCTCAAGGACGGGGGCGGCGGCGGCCGTGTCGACCACGGTCGGGATATCCGGGGTGGGTGGCGTAAAGTGCTCCTGCCAGCGTAGGCAGCGCGCCTGGTGGCCAATCCCGATATCCGTGAGCGGCACCGGTGCGACATCGCACAGGCCTCGGACAACGAGGGCGCAGCGGTTTGCGAAGCCGCAGCCGCGGCGTGGCGCGCCGGGGCTGGGCACCGTGCCGGCAATCGGCGCCAGGGCGGCCTGGCGTTTGTCGGCCCCAGGGCGGGGAATGGCTCCGAGCAGTCCGCGCGTGTAAGGGTGTCGGGCTTCGGTGAACAGGTCCCGCACCGGGGCGTCTTCTACCAACTCGCCGGCATACATCACGCCGACCCGGTCGGTGACGCGGGCGATCAGTCCGAGATTGTGGGAGATGTAGAGAAGCGAGGTGCCGCGGTTGCGGCGGATCTCGTCGATGAGGTCCAGCACGGCGGCTTCCACTGTGACATCCAGGCCGGTGGTCGGTTCGTCCAGGATGAGGAGCGCCGGGTTCGCAAGCAGGGCCATGGCGATGACGACGCGCTGCTTCTGGCCGCCGGAGAGCTGGTGGGGGTAGGAGGCGAGGAAGGCCCGGGGGTCCGGGATGTGGACTTCCGCCAGGACCTCGGAGGCGCGTTTGTAAGCCTGCGCCTGTGACATGCCCTGATGCAGCATCGGGATCTCGATGAGCTGGCGGCCGATGGTCATGCTGGGGTTCAGGGCGGTCGCGGGTTCCTGATAGACGATGCTCATGCGGGTGCCGCGCACGCGCTGGAGCTCGTTCTCCGAGGCGTGGGCGATGTCGCGGCCTTCGAAGATGATCTGGCCGTTGGCGATGACGCCGGCGGGACCCAGATAGCGCATGACGGCCATGGCCAGGGTGGACTTGCCGCAGCCGGATTTGCCGACGAGGCCCAGGCTTTCGCCTTCGTTCAGGCGGATCGAAAAGTCCGGGAGGGCTACCATCCTGCCGCGGCTGGTGCGGTATTCCACACGCAGGTTGCGGATTTCGAGGAGAGCCTGCGGGTGGGCTGTCGCGGCGGGGACTGCTGCCTCAATCTGCTCTTGCGAGTTCATTCACGCCGTCCGCCAGCAAGTTGAATCCGAGGACCAGGGAGACGAGGGCGAAGACGGGGAACAGGGCCATCGCCGGATAGACGGTCAGCATTGGCGTTGCCTGCTGAACCATGCCGCCCCAGTCGGGGGCGGGCGGGGGGATGCCGAGGCCGAGGAAGCCCAAGGTACCGATGATGATGATGGTGTAGCCGAGGCGCAGACAGAAATCGGTGATCAGCGGGCCGCGGCAGTTCGGCAGCACTTCCATGACCATGATGAACAGGGGCGATTCCCGTCGCAGCCGTGCGGCTGCGACGAAGTCCTGCCGGACGAGCTGGATGGTCAGGCTGCGGACGATGCGGGAGATCCCCGGCGCGGAGGCGAGTATCACGGCCACGACGATGTTGATGGCCGAGGCGCCGACCGCGGCGATCAGCACGACGTAGAGCACCACCACGGGGAAGGACAGGATGACGTCGCTGATGCGGCTGATGGTCGCGTCGGCCCATCGGCCATAGTATCCGGCCACCAGCCCCATCGCCGAGCCGACGGTATAGGCAGCGATGACCGAAACCGGGGCGAGCGCGAGGACCACGCGTGCGCCCCAGAGCAGCCGGGACAGGGTATCCCGGCCCAGCGAATCGACTCCGAGCAGGTGGTGCCAGGAGGGGCCCGGATGGGCCATCGCCCTGTAGTCCTGGGCGGTGGGGGAGGCGAGGGGCAGCAGCGGGGTGATCAATGCCAAGATCACCCAGAACAGGATGATCCCGAGGCCGGCCATGGCGACGCCGGAAGTAGGCAGACGGCGGAGCAGACTTGGCGGGGCCTGGCTTTCGGGCTCGGCGATGTCGATGTCGAGCCCGCGGCCGGCACCGGCAGCTATATCGGATGGCGCGCGGACCGGCTCGGTGTGCATTAGCCCTGGATGCATCAGCGCACCTGCGGATCGAGCAGCCAGTAACCGATATCGCTGAGAAGCTGCGTGGAGATCGCGAGGATGAGGGCGATCAGGGTGGCCGCCTCGATGAGGGCGATGTCGCCGAACAGGGAGGCCTGCAGGAGCATCCGGCCGAAGCCGGGGTAGGCGAAAACGGTCTCGGTGACGACGACGCCGCCGATGAGCCAGTTGATCTGGAGTAGAATGACGGTGAACGGCGCGATCATGGCGTTGCGGAGGGCGTGGCGCAGGATGACGCGGCGGCGCGGCATGCCCTTCAGCGTGGCGGTGCGGATGAAGGGCTTGCTGAGGACGTCGATCATGGAGGCGCGGACCATGCGGGCGACGTAGCCGGAATCGTAGAGGACCAGGACCAGGACGGGGAGGACGAACTGGGTCGGCAACGGCCAGGCGGTGCCCCGGGATAAGGGCGAGGTGCCTGGGAGGACCTTAAGCCAGACGGCGAAGACCGCGGCCAGGATGACCCCGAGGGCATACTCCGGCATGGACGTCATGGTGACGGAAGTGACCGAGAGGGCGCGGTCTAGAAGGCTGCCGGGCCGCATACCGGCGAGCACGCCGATCAGGATGGAGAGCGGCACGATGATGGCAAAGGCGATACCGGCCAGCACCGCCGTGTTTCCCAGACGGTTCCAGAGGACTTCGCCCACGGGGACGCGAAAGAGGGTCGAGTAGCCGAAATTGCCTAGAAATCGGCCGCCATGCGGTTCGTTGACGTTGAGGCCGAGATCAGGATTGTCCAGCGGGTCCTTGTGGAAACCCAGCAGGACGCCGAGCCAGCGCGCATAGCGGACGACCAGCGGGTCATTGAGCTGAAGCTTTTGGTACAGCAGGTCCACCTGCTCCTGCAGGGCATAGGCGCCGAGGGTCTCGCGGGCGACGTTGCTAGGCGAGAACTGGGTGACGGCGAAAACCAGGAAGGTGGCGGCGACCAGCGTCAGAAGCAGGGCCGAAACGCGGTGTGTCAGGAAGGTGAGCATAGGGGGCGCTTCGGTTTGTTGGCTGGGTCTTGACCCCTCCCCCCGACCCCCTCCCGCAAGCGGAGGGGGAGTTTTAGCGGCTTCCCCTCCCGCAAGAGAAGGGGGAGTGTTAAAGTGGCCCCGGTCACGTCTGCATGCCGATGCGGTTGCCAAAGACGTAGTTGCTGGGGTGCATTTCGAAGCCCTTCACCTTCTGGTCCATGAAGGTGAAGGATTCGGCGAACACTGGCTGGGCCATCGGCCCGTCGTTCTGCAGGATTTCCTGCAACTTCTGCATGACCGCGGCACGCTTTTCGGATTCCAGAATGCCGCCGGCCTGATTGAGCATGTTGTCGAAATCCGGGTTGGAATATCCGCTCTCGTTCCAGGGGACGCCGGTGCGGTAGGCGAGGTTGAGCAGCATCACCCCGAGCGGGCGGTGGTACCAGATGGTGCAGCCGAAGGGCACCTTGGTCCAGACGTTCCAATACTCGGCACCTGGCATGACGTTGAGCTTCACCCTGGCGCCGATATCCTTCCATTGCTCGACGGCGGCCTGACACTGGGCGATGATCCAGCCGGTATCGGAAGGCACCGCCAGTTCAGTGTCGAGGCCGTTAGGATAACCGGCTTCGGCGAGGAGCTGTTTCGCCTTGGCGACATCGCGCTTGATATCCGGGACCTTGCCGTAGTCGGGCAGAACCTGCGCTACGTGGCAGTCCTGCCCCAAGGTGCCGAGACCGCGCAGGGCGAGCTCGATGAAGCTGGCATTGTCCAGGCCGAGGCGCATGGCCATGCGGACCCTTGGGTCGGTCCAGGGCTTCTGGTCCACGTGGAAGCGGAGCACCGCGCACTGTGCGCTGCCGACTTTGTGGAGCTGCAGGAAGGGCATGCCCTGCAAGGCGGGCGCCTGGCTGGGGTCGGTGACGACCAGGCCGTTCACCTGCTGGGAGGCCATGGCGGAGATGCCGGTTGCTGCATCGTCGCCGAGGTCGATGAACTGGATTTCGTCCAGATACGGGCCGTCGCCCCAGTAATTCTTCGCCGCGTGGACCGTCGCGATCTTACCGATCTGATACTCGGTCATGGTGAAGGCGCCGGTGCCCTGTGAACCGACGTCGAATTTACCCTTATCGCCCGGGTAGAGCATGAGCGCCGGATAGTGGAACAGGTATTCCGGGATCGCGACCTGGGGCACTTTTCCGTTCAGGCGGATGGTGTGGGCGTCGATCTTTTCGATCGCGTTGGCGTCCCACCATTCGAGCTTTGTCTGGGGTTTGCCGTTCTTGTCGGTGCCGTTGGGCACCGGCTTGAGCATGAAATCCTGAATGAGGCCGATGAAGGAGGAGCCGATCGCGGGGTCGGTCAGGCGCTTGAGATTCCACATGACGTCATCGGCGGTGAAATCCTGGCCATTATGCCATTTGACATTCTTTCGGACGTTGAGAGTCCAGGTCTTCAGGTCCGGGCTGGCCTGCCAGCTTTCAAGCAGGTACGGGTGGGTGACATTATTGTGGTCGGTAAGGGTGAGGTACTCGCAGACCTGACGGGTGACATTGGAATCATAGCCGCCCCATGAATATGTGGCGGGGTCGGTAAGGGATTTCACGCGGGTGCCGAGGCGGAGGGTTCCGCCTTTCGGCATGGCGGTTTCCTGCGCCAGGGCGGGCTGATACTTGGCGCCGACAAAGGCGTAGGCGGCCGCAGCGGCCATTCCGACCAGGGTTGCGAAGCGAAGGAATTCACGCCGGTCGATCCGGCCGTCGGCGAGCTCCTTTTTCAGGAGCGAAATATTGGCATCTTCCGTTTTCCTCGACATCGCGGTCCCCGTGACGGTTGTTGGTTATTCGGGAGCTGCCCTGCATTTGCGGCTGGGCGGCCCGGCAGAACTTGGCACGCGAAATGCGGGGATGTCCATTGGGGCTCGTGTCACCAATTTCGAGGCGTGAACAGCAGGAAGGGGGCGGGCATGAAGCGCCGTAGGGGTCAGCGGTCGGCGGGATTCGGCTTCAGCATGATGGAGCTGACGCTTGCTTCGTGGGAGACGATGGCGCGCCGCGGCCTGATGATGAGCCGTGGTACATGCTCTCCGGCCGAGTACCGGCGGATGGTGGAAGAGAAGTGTGCGGCGTTCTGGGAGACCGCCGGCCTGCTCGCGCGGTCGAAAGGTGCGCCCTCGGCCTCGGCGCTGACAGGCCCATGGCGGCGGAGGGCCAGGGCGAATGCGCGGCGTCTGAGGAGGCGCTAGTATCGACATTCTCTGAAAGTCGATACGTCGCTTGTTGTCTGAGTATCCGATTTACGCGACGAAGCGTGCCCGCTTCGCGACTTATGCTTCTCTGCGATCGGATACTAGGCCTAGCTGTTTGCCGGACGCCGTGGATGACCGGGTCCGACCCCCGGGACAAGACCGGGGGCTTCGGCCCGGCCATGACGAGAAATGGAACGGCGGGGCTTTAATGGCGGAACAGGTGGCGGATTGTTAGCGGTTTGAGGCGATTTCCTGGACGAGCTTGCGCAGGACGGCTTCACCGAAGGTCTTGTAGTCGTGGACCTCAAGAACGAAGCTGGTTTCGCCGGCGGTCACGTTCTGCCGGTAGTAATTAGCCAACCCGCCCGGCGGATGGGTATGCGCCTGCAGCCAGGGGATGTCGCTTTCGTTAGCGATGGCGAGGCCATTGATGATGATGCCCTGCTTGGCCGCCTCGTCCCGAGCGTCCTGAACCGGGCGGCCGGAGTTATTGGCGCCGTCGCCGGCCACGTCGATGATCCGGCGGGTTGCCTTCACTTCGGCAGTCGCGAGCTCCTGCTCCGCGGCGGTGATGCCATCGCCGATGGCGGTATGGCCCCAGGCGGAGCGGGGGGCATCCTGCATTTTTTGGGCAAAGGCGCGGGAGGTTGCGTCGTCTTTCAGGATGGTCCAGGGCAGGACGGTTTCGACCTGACCCGCCCCGGCGAACTCGACGAAGGTGACGGCGATGGCGCCGAGCGGCCCGCCCTGGATGGCGGAGATGACAGAGGGGTTGGTAAAGGCATCGTAGTAGCCTTGCTTTTCAAGCTTGTACTCGTCGTCGTTGATGCTGCCGGACACATCGTCCACGATCACCAGGGCGACGTCTACGGGCTGGGCGGCGCGGGCGGCGGTCGTGGCGGCGAGTAGCGAGAAGGCGAGAAGGAACCGCGTCATCGGTGGCTCCTGAAGGAGGTGTCTGACAGGGTGCGGCGAGTAGTGCCGAGCGTCAAGCGATGACGAACCCGTGAACTCTTGCCGTGGCGGGTTGCGTGACCGGCTTAGGAAGGTTGCATTTCAATTCGCTGTTTTTGCGACAGAATGCCGCATCGGCAAATTCTGAGCCGTTCAGCGGCCGGTTGGGGCAATGCGGAGTTCCGCTTGACTTCGGTGATCACGTGCGTATCTGTCGTTCATCACGCGATCTGGCGTGTCTTTCGCTTCAATCTGCAACCCGGCCCGCGGGGCAGTGTTCCCTGCGGGCAAGTCGTATTTCAGGACTGGAAATGCGCAAACCAAGCCTTCTTTCCGGCTCGTGGTCGCGATGACCGACCGGACACAGGTACACGGAACAGAACCACCACATGGCAGCATCGGCCGCGGCACGTGCCTTCGAACCTGCGCAGGATCACTTCAGAGGCGAGAACTTCGCCGCCTTATTGGATGAGACATTAGGCCGCGACAGTGGCTTCGATGGTTCGGTTGTCACAGGCCGGGTCGTTCGGCTGACCGACGAATTCGTGATTGTCGATGTGGGGCTGAAGTCGGAAGGGCGGGTAGCGATAAAGGAATTCGCTCCGCCTGGCGGCGGCAAGCCCGAGGTGCAGCCGGGCGATACGATCGACCTTTATGTGGAGCGGTATGAGGACAAGGACGGCTCCATCGTGCTTTCGCGGGAGAAGGCGCGCCGGGAGGAGGCCTGGTCCAGCCTGGAGAAGGCTTTCGAGACACAGCAGCGGGTGAACGGCACGATCTTCGGCCGGGTGAAGGGCGGCTTTACGGTCGATCTGGGGGGCGCGGTGGCGTTCCTGCCCGGATCGCAGGTAGATATACGGCCGGTGCGGGATGTGACGCCCTTAATGGGCACGCCGCAGCCGTTCCAGATTCTCAAGATGGACCGGGCGCGGGGGAACATCGTGGTTTCCCGCCGGGCGGTGCTCGAGGAGACGCGGGCGGAGCAGCGAAGCGAACTGATCCAAGGGCTGAAGGAAGGGCAGATCCTGGACGGTGTGGTGAAGAATATCACGGATTATGGGGCGTTTGTGGATCTGGGCGGCGTCGATGGGCTGCTGCATGTGACCGACATCGCGTGGCGGCGGATCAATCACCCCAGCGAGGCGTTGCAGATCGGCCAGCAGGTGCGGGTGCAGGTGATCCGGTTCAACCCGGAGACGCAGCGGATCAGCCTGGGGATGAAGCAACTGGAGACCGATCCCTGGGAAGGTGTGGAGGTGAAATACCCGGTGAGCGGGAAGTTCACCGGCCGGGTGACGAATATCACGGATTACGGGGCGTTCGTGGAACTGGAGCCCGGGGTAGAGGGCCTGGTGCATGTGAGCGAAATGTCCTGGACCAAGAAGAACGTGCATCCGGGCAAGATCGTCTCCACCAGCCAGGAGGTGGAAGTGATGGTGCTGGACGTGGATGCGTCCAAGCGCCGGATCTCACTGGGGCTGAAGCAGGTGCAGCGGAACCCGTGGGAGCAGTTCGTCGACGACCACCCGATCGGGTCGGTGGTGGAGGGAGAAATCCGGAACATCACCGAATTCGGGCTGTTCATCGGGCTCGGCGTCGATATCGACGGCATGGTGCACATGTCCGACATCTCGTGGGACGAGCCGGGAGAGCTGGCCATCGCCCATTACAACAAGGGCGACGTGGTGAAGGCCAAGCTGCTCGACGTCGATGTGGAGAAGGAGCGGATCAGCCTGGGGATCAAGCAACTAAAGGATGATCCGGCGGCCGCGGCGCTGGAGGGCGTGCACAAGGGCGGCATCGTGACCTGCATAGTTACCGCCATTCAGTCGAACGGGATTGATGTGAAGATCGGGGACGTGCTGACCGGGTTCATCCGCCGATCGGAGCTGGCGCGAGACAAGGCAGATCAGCGGCCGGACCGGTTTGCGGTGGGCGAGAAGGTGGATGCCAAGGTTACCTCGATCGACCGGTCGGCGCGGAAGCTGCAGCTGACGATCAAGGGCAAGGAGATGGAGGAGGAGAAGGCCGCGATGGCGGAATTTGGCTCCTCCGATTCCGGGGCATCGCTGGGCGATATCCTTGGGGCGGCGATCCGGCGGCGGAACCAGCAGGCGCAGTCGGAGAGCTAGAGCATGTTCAGGGTGACTGAACACGCTCGGCACTCGTTATTGCGAGCAGATTTACGCGCTTGTGGCAACGCAAGCGTTTCCAGGGAAGCGCGATCTGCTCTGGTGAACTCGTTCCCCATGACGCACGAGATTGCTTCGTCCCCCCGCTTTCGCGGGGGTTCCTCGCAGTGACAGCGGCATGTCGTTTGAGACGGACCTTTTGATAGACAGGCGGCGCTTGAAGCGCCGCCTTGTTTTTTGGCGGGTGCTGGCGGTGCTGGCGGTGGTTGCCGCGGTGCTGGTCGGGCTGCGGGGCCGCGGACTGGTGGGCGGCCACGGCCAGCACGTGGCGCTGCTGCGGGTGAACGGCATCATCACCGACGATCTGGCGCTGGATGCGGCGATCAGGGATGTGGCGAAGGACGCTTCGGCGAGGGCGCTGATCGTGGCGATCAACAGCCCCGGCGGCAGCGTGGGCGGGGGCGAGGCACTGCACGATGCGATCGCCCGGGTAGCGGCGGCCAAGCCGGTTGTGGCCGTGATGGGCGGCCTGGCGGCCTCGGCCGGGTATATGGTCGCAGTGCCGGCGCAGCGGATATTCGCACAGGAAGGGACGCTGACGGGATCGATCGGCGTGTTTCTGCAATCCGCTGATATTTCGGGATTGCTGGGCAAGCTGGGCATCGAGACGGAAGTGATCAAATCCGGGCCGCTGAAGGACGAGCCGAGCTTTACCGCGCCGCTATCGCCGGAGGGTCGGCAGATGCTGCAGGGCATCGTGATGGATCTGTACGACCAGTTCGTGACGATGGTAGCGGATGGGCGGCACATGGACCCGGCGAAGGTGCGGCAACTGGCGGACGGGCGGCCCTATACGGGGCAGCAGGCAATGAAGCTGGGGCTGATCGACGCGATCGGCGGCGAGCCCGAAGCGCGAACCTGGCTGGCGGCGAAGGGAGTATCGGCCGATCTGCCGGTGCAGGAGGTTTCGACGCAGGGTTTCGTGGCGCGGGCGGTTGAGGGAAGCCTTTCGCCGATTCCGGGGGCTTTCTGGAAAAGCCTTGTAGGGCAATGGCTTATACTTGACGCGTGGTCGGGTTTCTGGCAACGTTCCATTCCGTAAACCGCTTTGGTGTCATCGCGGGATTCGCGCGCTCTGACGATTTTGCCCCCGCGTTCGGCTGAGCCGACTGGTGGGCGCGCCTTGCGCGATCCCGCTAAATGGGGCGAGCGAGGATGACGAAATCCGAGCTGATCGCCGAACTTGCGGCTGCCAATCCGCATCTTCGCGCGGCCGATGTGGAAGTGATCGTCGGGACGGTATTCGACGAGATCACGCGTGCGCTTTCTCAAGGCGCGCGGGTGGAATTGCGCGGGTTCGGCGCGTTCACGGTGAAGCGGCGGCAGGCGCGGACGGGGCGGAATCCGCGCACGGGGGCGACGGTGCCGGTTGACGAGAAGGCGGTGCCGTTCTTCAAGGCGGGGAAGGAGCTGCGCGAGCGGGTGAACAGCGGTCAGGCGGTGAACGCCCGAGGGCCGGCCCGGCTCGTGACGGCCTGAGTTTTCTGATCGCCTGAGTATTCGCGTTCCGGAGCCTCGATGCGCCTTGTGATTGCGACGCCGTTCCTGCTGTTTCTGGTGCTGTTCGTGCTGTCGAATCGAGAGCCGGTGGCGATCGGACTGTGGCCGACGGACGTGGCGTGGCAGGTGCCGCTATCGATTGCGGTGCTGATCGCGGCGGCGGTGGCGTTCCTGTTCGGCGCGCTGCTGGTGTGGGTTGGGGAGCTGGGGCAGCGGCGGCGGACGCGGCGGGCGGAGGCTCGGGCGCGGCTGCTGGAGGAACAGGTGGCGGAGCTGAAGGCGAGGATGGAGCAGTGGACCCCTCCCCCATCAAGCCGCCAGGCGGCTTGATGCCCCCTCCCGCAGGGGGATGGGGTGGGCAACTCATCGTGGCGCTGGATACCGCCGATTGCGCGCGGGCTGCGAGCTGGGCGATGGCGGTGGGGCCGTATTGCGGGCTGGTGAAGCTGGGGCTGGCGTTTTTTTCGGCAAACGGGCCGGCGGGGGTGCGGGCGCTGGCGGACCGGCCGGTGTTCCTGGACCTGAAGCTGCATGACATTCCGAACACGGTGGGGGGAGCAGTAGGGGCGCTGATGCCGCTGCGCCCGCGTATGCTAACGGTTCATGCAGGGGGCGGCGGGGCGATGATTGCGGCGGCGCGGGCCGCATGCGGAGAGGGGCCGGAGCGGCCTTTGCTGCTGGGGGTAACGGTGCTGACGAGCCTGGATGCGGCGGATCTGGGCGGGATGGGCGTGAGCGGCGGCGTGGAGGCGCAGGTGGTGCGGCTGGCTCGGGTCGCGGTGGGGAACGGGGCGGATGGGGTGGTGTGCAGTCCCCTGGAGGTGCGAGCGCTGCGGGCCGCGCTGGGGCCCGAGGCGGTGCTGGTGGTGCCTGGGATCAGGCCGCGTGGGGCTTCGGTGGAGGACCAGGCGCGGGTGATGACGCCGGAGAGGGCGGTGGCGGCGGGGGCGGATTACATCGTCGTGGGGCGCCCGGTGACGGGGGCGGCTGATCCGGGGGCGGCGGCGCGGGCTATTGCGGAGTCCATTGCCGCGTGACGGTACGGGTAAAAATCTGCGGCCTGCGGGACGCGGCCGGGTGGGATGCGGCGGTGGCGGCGGGTGCCGACTGGCTGGGGTTGGTGTTTTTCCCTCCGTCGCCCCGGTTCGTGACAGTGGCCGAGGCGGCGGCGCTGGCGCGGCGGGATAGCGGCGGGGCCGGGTTGGTAGGTCTGTTCGTGGTGCCATTCGCGAAGGAGGCGATGTGGCGGATTTTGGAGGCGGTGCCGCTGGCAGCGGTGCAGATTTACGGGCCGACGGACGGGTTGCGGGAGCAACTGGGTGTGCCGGTCTGGCGGGCGGTGGGGGTTTCGGGCGTTTGCGACCTGCCGTGTGAGGCGGCGGGGGTGGAGCGGCTGGTGATCGAGGCGAAAGCTCCGGCCGGGGCGACGCGGCCGGGCGGGAATGCGGCGCGGTTCGACTGGGAGGTGCTGGCGGGGTGGAAGGCGCCGGTTCCGTGGACCCTGGCGGGCGGGTTGAGTGTGGCGAACGTTGCGGAGGCGGTGCGGAGAACGGGGGCGGCGGCGGTGGACGTGTCTTCGGGCGTGGAAAGCGCGCCGGGGCGGAAGGATCCGGAGCTGATCCGGGCGTTCATTGAGGCGGCGCGGGGGGCTGGTCCGGGACGTTAGAGTATCCGTCTTAGTCAAGCGAGGTTAGGCGACCGATCCGGCCGGTGGATTTGTGGACAACCCAAGCACGTTGCCCACAACCCCACCCGCCCCACATCAACCAAAGCACAGATATCGATTTCACCCGCGCAGACGGCCATCGCACGCCTCACGCAACCGCCATCCAGGCCCGCCCCTCGCGCAGCAAGGCGTTCGCCAGAATGACGAGCTTGCGCATGACGGCGATGATCGCAACCTTGGGCGGTTTGCCGCCGGCGATGAGGGCCTGGTATTTCCGCTTCATGTCCGCGTTGAAGCGGGTGGCGACCAGGGCCGGCATATAGAGCGCCTGGCGCAGCGGAGCGCGGCCGCCGCGGATGAAGCGCTTGCCGCTGTGCTGGCCTTGGGTCGCGGGCGACCGGCGCCAGACCAGCCAGGCTGGCGGCGCAGTTGTTTTCCAGGCTGCCGGGTTCCGGCATTTCGATAAGCATGGTCAGCGCCGTCAACTCGCCAATCCCGGGGATGCTGACGAGGATGGCGAGGCGGGCTTTCAGTGCGGCATCGGCTTTGCACAGCTGGCGCAAGGCCGCATCAATGGCGGCGATCTGGCGCGCCACCTGCCGCAGCCGTTGGGCAGCCAGGCGCTTGAGCAAGGACGAACGCAGCACCTGATCGCGGTTCAATGCCGCCACCTGATCCTTCACCAGGGCGCGTCGCGCGACCAGCAGTTCCTTCATGGTGGCGATCGTTTCACTGACCATCGGACGATCCGGCAACTGGCAGAGCGCGCCGAAGCGGGCGAGCATGGCGGCATCGACGCGATCGGTTTTGGCACGCCGGCCGATGGCCTCGGCGAAGCGGCGTGCCTGCAGCGGGTTTAGCTTCACCAGCTTCAGACCGGCTTGGCTGAGACGCCGCTCGAAGGCGTGATGATAGGCCCCGGTCGGTTCAAACACGACACGGTCCACGCTGGCTTTTTTGAGCCACGCCGACAAGGCCGCGAGGCCGCCTGGGTGGTTGGCGAACTGACGTGCCAGGCCACTGGGATGGAGAGAGACGTCGAGCGAGGCTTTGGAGATGTCAACGCCAGCGGTTTGCGCTAAAGTGGCGGTCAGCTTTTCCCTGTCCTTTGCTTGTCATCCGGGCCGTGAGCCCGGGTATCCGTTCAGGCCGCAAGGAAAAGAGAGGGGTGGTCAAACTCTAACGCGGCCCATCACGGCCGGCAGTTTCACGACCCATCCCCTCCCGTCGCCGGCGAGCTGCGAACTCGCCGGCGACACCCCATTCTCACCGAAACGGCGGGGGAAGTCATAAGACAAGCAGGTTCACGCGCTCCGACGTTTCCGCCCAGCCCAGCGCGATCCTGCGCTAGCCCGAGGCCGGGGCTTTGCGCGGCGGTTTGGGGGCCTTGGCGGCGGCGAGTTGCTGGCGCAGGGATTCGTTTTCGGCGTGCAGGCGGGCGAGCTCGGCCTGGAGCTCCTGGTTTGGGAGCTCCTGGTTTGGGATTTCCGGGTTTGGGGTTCCCGCGTTGGGTTGCGGCTGTGGCTGGCCCGGGGGTTCGGGCGGGCGGTAGAACGGGGTGAAGAGGCTCATTGCGCGTTCGACCATGGCGACGTTCTGGCGGCTTACTTCCTCGATGGCGGCGTTGCTGAAGGGGAAGAAGTTGCCGACGGTCTTTTGCATGGCGGCGCGGATCTGGTCCTGCTGCTGGGCGAAGGCAGTCATGGATTGTTCGAGGAAGCGGGGTACGAGGGCCTGCATCTGGTCGCCGTAGAAGCCGATGAGCTGGCGGAGGAAGGTGGTGGGGAGCAGGGAGCGGCCCTTGCCTTCCTCTTCGACGATGATCTGGGTGAGGACGGAGCGGGTGATGTCGTCGCCGGTTTTGGCGTCGTAAACCACGAAGTCGCGGCCTTCGCGGATGAGGTCTGCCAGGTTGTCGAGGGTGATGTAGCTGGACGTTTCGGTGTTGTAGAGGCGACGGTTGGCATATTTCTTGACCACCACCGGGGGTTGGGTGGGGGCAGGGGGTCCCGGGTTGGTGGGGTTCGGGTCGGCCATGTGGTTTTGTTGCCCCTGCGGATGCTCTCGGTTGGGGGATGTTACAGGGGATTGGGCTGGGATGCGACTGCTGAGGTTTGTACGACCCTCGGTTTTTCGGGGGTTGCGTTGACCGGCGCCGCCTATGGCGAGCACGCGCCGGAGCGGATCAACAGCCGTAACGGCTACCGCGAGCGGGACTGGGAAACCCGAGCCGGAACCGTGGAACCGCGCATCCCAAAGCTGCGCAAGGGCAGCTACTTCCCCGCCTTTCTCGAACCGCGCCGGATGGCGGAAAAGGCACTGACGGTAGTGATCCAGGAGGCCTATGTCGGCGGCATTTCCACCCGCTCGGTCGATGACCTCGTCAAAGCGCTTGGTATGAGCGGCATCTCCAAAAGCCAGAGCCTTCCCCCGCGAAGGCGGGGGTGAGCCGGCTTTGCAGCGAAATTGATGAGAAGGTCGCCAGCTTCCTCGACCGTCCGCTGGAAGGGGACTGGTCCTATCTCTGGCTCGACGCGATGTACCTCAAAGTGCGGCAGAACGGCCGTATTGTCTCGATGGCCGCGATCATTGCTGTCGGGTCAACAGCCATGGCCGGTGCGAAGTGGCAAGAGCGCACGGCCGCTGCGCGTTGTCTTTGCCCCCGGAGATACCCCGCTGCTGCACGCGCTCAACCGTTCGGTCGAGGGCAAGACCGCCAAGCAGCGCAATCGCCATCCACCGGACTCTTTGGCTCAGGCGGCCTGGGTGTGCGATCGGCTTGGTGGATGGACCGGCTACTATGGCGAGCCCGGCCCTATCGTTCTGCTGCACGGCTGGCAGAAATTCCAGGCCGCGAAGCACACATTGATTACGTTGAAGGATCAAGATGTGCGAATCTGGCAGCCTTGCGGGAGGGATCAGGGGAAGGGTTAAGCCGTGTAACCCTCAGATCAAACCTCCGCCTCTTCAAACACCCGCCGCACATCGCCTCCCCAGGGACCGTGGTATCGCGAAAGCCAGTGCTCCGCCTGGCACGGCGCACCATCCGCAATCGCTTCCAGCGGAGCCACATGCACGCTCTCGTCGCGCCCGGCTGCGTCCAGCCGCCGCCGCGCCCGCAGGCCCTGCCGGGCAAGCGCCACCGCTTCCCGCGCCAGAGCGCGGACCTTCTGGCCACGCCACGGCGCCTCCAGCCCCTGACGCGGCACCGCTGCCCGGAGCGCCACCGCGTCCTCCCATGTCATGCCCCGCAGCAGCGCCTCTGCCGCCGCCAGCGTCGGCTCGTCATACAACAGCCCCACCCAGAAGGCCGACTGCGCCGCCATCATCTCCGGCGTCCCGGCGTCCGATCCGCGCATCTCCAGGAACCGCTTCAGCCGCACATCGGTAAACACCGTGGTCACGTGGTCGGCGAAATCGCCCATCGTGGCGGTCTCATGCGCGACGTTGTCGAGCCGCCCCTGCATGAACGCCCGGAACGAGGCGCCCGCCAGATCCACATACCTGCCGTTCCGGTAAATGAAATACATCGGCACGGAATCGACCAGCCATTCCGCATACCGCTCGAAACCGAACCCGTCCTCGAACATCACCGGCGGAATCCCCGATCGCTCGTTATCCGTATCGGTCCATACATCCGCCCGGTAAGACAGGAACCCGTTCGGCCGGCCCTCGGTGAACGGCGAGTTCGCAAACAGCGCCGTGGCCACCGGCTGCAGCAGCAACCCCACCCGCAGCTTCCGCACCATGTCCTGCTCTGATGCGAAATCGAGGTTTACCTGCACCGTGCAGGTGCGCGTCATCATGTCCAGCCCGCGCGCGCCTACGCTCGGCATGTACCGCCGCATGATCGCGTAGCGTCCCTTCGGCATCCAGGGCATCTCATCGCGCCTACAGAACGGGTGGAACCCCAGCGGCGCGAAACCCATTCCCAGATCCTGCGTCACCGCACGTACCGCGGCGAAATGCCCCTCCATCTCCGCCCGCGTCTCGTGCAGCGTTTCCAGCAGCCCGCCAGACAGCTCCAGTTGGCCGGCGGGCTCCAGGGCAATCGAAGCATCCCCTTGCTTCAGCCCGATGACGTTACCGTGGTCCAGGATCGGCGAGGCACCCGATCGCGCCAGCCCCTCCAGCAGACCACGTATGGACGCATGGTCGGATCCCCGCGCCTCATAGGCCGGTGGGAACAGGTCAGAGCGGCGGAACCCGAATTTCTCGTGTTCGGTGCCGATGCGAAACTCGCTGCGCGGCTTGCACCCGCCAGCAATGTAGTCCGCCAACTGCCGAACCGACTGGATCGGCGTTACGTCGGCGTCTCCGGGATTGGACATGGTCTCCGGACCTTCGGGAACAGGAGCGGCAGTATCAGTGTCCCCGCCCGGCCTGCAACAGCACCAGCCCGGCGATGCAGGCCGTCTCTGCCCGCAACACCAGAGGTCCCAGGCTGATGGGATGCACAAAGTCCTGTGATAAAAGCGAAATCCTCTCCTCCTCCGACCATCCGCCCTCCGGTCCCACGACCAACCCCGCCGCCTTCTCGGCGCGGACCGGCGCCGGCGCCTCGTTACGCTCGATCGCCGCATACAACACGCGATCCTGCGGCCACGCTTCCAGGAACCGGAGCAGTGGCGCCGGCGGCCGCACCTCGGGCACGGTCAGGCGTTCGCTCTGCTCCGCCGCTTCCACAGCGATTGCGCCCAGCCTCTCCAAGTTTACACGCGCCGCATTGGTCCGCGCTGTAATGACCGGCTGGATTCCTGCCACCCCCAGTTCCGTCGCCTTTTGCACGACCAGATCGGTCGCATCGCGCTTCAGAAGCGCGAAAGCCAGCCAGAGCTCCGGCCCGTCCGTCGCCTGTGCTCGCAGCCGCTCCTCGGGGGTCAGCAACACGCCGTCACGCCCGAGGCGCGAGATCCGCGCCCTCCATTCGCCATCGATGCCATTGAACAGGCGCACCGGATCGCCCCCCGTCCGACGCATGACGGTCAGCAGATAGCGTCCCTGCGCCGCGGTCGCCGGAACCGTGGCGCCGCTCTCAAGCCTGTGGCGAACGAACAGACGGATTGACCCGGACATGCCGCCGCGCAGATTACCTCCCATGCCGGCACACACCGACATTGTGACGCAGGGTTGGGTCCGCCGCATGCCACCGGCCTGGCAACCCTATCTGCTGCTGACCCGGCTCGACCGGCCGATCGGCGCATGGCTCCTGTTCCTCCCCGGCCTCTGGGGCATCCTGCTCGCTCGCCAGCCGCCGCTCGCCACCATCCGCCTGATCCTGCTTTTTGCCCTCGGCAGCGTGATCATGCGGGCCGCCGGCTGCGTGGTGAACGACCTCTGGGACCGCGACATCGATCGCAAGGTCGCGCGCACCGCCTCCCGCCCCCTCGCATCCGGAGCACTCCATTCTGCTCAGGCCTTTGCGCTCCTCTCGGTGCTTTTGCTGGCCGGCCTGATCATCCTGCTTCAGCTCAATGAGCTGGCGGTAATCCTCGGGGCAGCTTCGCTCGTCCTTGTCGCAATCTATCCTCTGGCGAAGCGGGTCACCTGGTGGCCCCAGCTTATGATGGGCTTCACCTTCGGCTTCGGTGCACCGCTCGGATACGCCGCCGCTTCCGGGCAAATCGACTTTGCCTGGGTCGCAATCTATGCCGCGGCAATCTGCTGGGACCTCGGCTTCGACACGATCTACGCCCACCAGGACCGGGAGGACGACGCGCTGGCCGGGGTGAAGTCCACCGCGCGTCTGTTCGGTCACCGAACCCGTCCCTTCCTCGGCGCCTGTTATGCCGCAACGATCGCGCTGCTGGCGCTCGCCGGCGCGCTTGCCGGCCTCAATCTCAAATTCTACCCGCTTCTGCTTTTGCCCGCTGCCGCGCTGACCTGGCAGGTGCGCAGCCTGGACATCGACGATCCGGCGCTATGCCTTCGGCTGTTTCGTGCCAATCGGGAAGCCGGGCTGCTGATCGGCCTCGTTATCCTTCTTGGCCGTCCGTGAACGAACCTGAAGCGTTCATCCGCGAGCATACCATTCTGAGCCACGCGCCTTTGGTTCCCGAAATCGTACTCCATCTCGCCAGCGAGATCACCCCGATCTGGCAGGCCACCGAGGATTGGCTGGCGGCAAGGAATCTGGCTCCGCCTTTCTGGGCGTTTGCCTGGCCCGGCGGTCAGGCACTGGCTCGCTTCATTCTCGATAATCCGGCCACGGTATCGGGCCGGCTTGTGCTGGATTTCGCTTCCGGTTGCGGGATCGCCGCTATTGCGTCCGCGCTGGCGGGCGCGGCCTCGGTCGAGGCCGCGGAGATCGATCCCCTCGCGTGTGCCGCCATCCGTCTCAACGCCGCCGCCAACCACGTGCCCGTTGAAAATACCAAGACGGACGTCGTCGGATCGCCCTGCCGTTGGGACCTGATCATCTGCGGCGACGTCTGCTACGAGGCGCCAATGACGGCCCACATCCTGCCCTGGCTGCGCCGATTGGCCGCCGGTGCGCAGGTCTGGATCGCCGACCCGGGCCGCGCCTATCTTCCGTCGGGCCTCGATGCGTTCGCGACCTACGCCGTGGCAACCACGCTGGAGCTGGAGGACCGGCTCCAGCGACAAGTTTCGCTCTACGCTCTGCGTGAGCTGTGAAACATTTCAGAGCGTCAAGGGAAAATCTCTGATCCGATGGCTTCGTGATGGCGCTCGAATAGATGTTCTTGACGCCACCTCAAAACTCTGTAATACTCACAATTCCGTGAGCTTAAGCAAGAGGTTCACATGGACGACCTCTCAATCCGGCCTGAGATCGGTCTCTCTTTCGAGCTTCCCCACCTGATCATCGCTCGGGCGTGGGCCGACTATCACGGCCTCAGCTTTACGATCGAGCTGGACCGTCTCATCTGCGGCACAATGTGCGATGAGGTTCTGTGTTTCTCGCTCCCGCGCTTCCGATACTGGACGTTGTGGCGAAGCGGCGACCGAGTCGTGGCTCAGCCGGATAGCGGGCCGGCACTCTCGTTCCCCTCCCTGCCGGAGGCGCTCGAGGGGCTGGGCCTTGAGGAGATGATCCTTTCCGCGTGATGGCAGGATTGCCGTTCCGCCTTCGAAGTCTCGCTCCGGACTATCTCACCAGGGGCATCCGCGGATAAGGACCTATTCGACCGGGCAGACACCACTTGAGCTCTGATCGGGGGGGTGCCTGGCTGATGGCACCAGCTTGATTGTACCTGAGGTCCGGCTGGTCCCCTGTGGGGAACGGCGTATTTCCGGCAGGATAACAATTTGAGGCCAGCAGGTAGGCCATTACGTCTGCATACTGTTCGGGGCTGAGCGACTTTGCCTCGTTCTTCGGCATCGTGTTGAAAACGATATAGCGGATAATCCCGACGGTCCATTCATCCTGCTCAGCGGTTTGCAGGAAGTCGTTACCGGCAACGGCCGGGGCCGCGACGCCCTGCAGGTTGGCTCCATGACAGCTCACGCATTTCGATCCAAAAATCTGCTTCCCGGCCTGCGCCTGTGCTTCGGTATAGAGCTTCGGCCGGGCAGCAGATGGCTCGCTTTCTGGCGCAGTGGAGGTGGGTGGCGAGGCGTTCGCGCCTTGCTGCGTGATTTGGGCAGCGGGCCGGACGCCGGCGCAGGATTTCGCCACGAGGGAAGCGGCGGCGGTGTGCAGCACAACGAAGTTGTTTGCGACGCTGATGTTGCTTACGCCGAACGGTTCCGGCACCTGATGATCGCCGGAACTCGCTGGCACGGCGATCCAAGCAAGATAGCCATCATGCGTCCCATAAGCGGGCGCGGTGGCCGGTCCTGCACAGGCATCTGCCTCTTGCGCATCTCCGGGCACCCCAAGAACGGTGGTGGCAAGTACTCCTTCCAGTCCGCCGAATACCCCGACCTGATCCGGACGTCCTCTGGCCATTTCCAAATTCAGCAGCGCGCGTGAGACGGCGACCTGGTAGTCCATCAACTCGCGAGCATGCCCGGCGTCCTGAAGATTGATTACTGCGACGCGAAGGTTCGCTTCTGCACTGCGCAACGGAGCGGCCCAGACAGCCTCGCCCTCCCGGTCGAGCAGGGCGTCGACCTGGCCCATAGCACCTTGCGTGTCTCCTGGCGTTCCGGCTCCGGCTTTATAATGCTCCCCGCGCGCACCCTCGATCGCGTTGATCGCGCGTTGGCTGGCTCGGTGATAAAGTTCCTTGTCGGTTGAGTTGCTGGCGTCCGCCTGAATAAGTTCGGATTCGGCGGCCCGCGTGTCATTCAAAGCCGCAAGCGCCGCGTGATGATCCTGCAACTGTGACGAGGCGGCGACACGTGGGTTGCCCGCGATCGCCGCGGCCAGAAGAAGCGCCGGCCCGACGATGCGGACCGGCCTGACAGGAAAATTCATCATGTTCCGCGATGTTCTACGGCAAGGTGAACGCCGTGATAACGGCCGGCATGCCGGGCGTGTCGGGCAGTTCGGGAATCTTTGCGTTTCCCGCCGGGCCGGATCCGACAACGATGTACTCCTTGCCGTCCGCCTCATAGGCTTCGCTCGGCGCCTGGATGTACGAACCGGTGTCATAACTCCACAGGATGTTGCCGGTTTTGGTATCGAAGGCGTTCACCACACCTCCCAGATTGCCGGAGAACACCAGACCGGAGGCGGTGACCAGTGCACCGCCGTAATTCGGCAGGTCGAAGTGGTGGCGCCAGTTGAAGATGCCTGTTGATACATCAACCGCGTTCATCTGGCCGGTGTCCGGACCGACCAGCTTGGGGAAACCGCCGCCGGTATAGAACTGCCCGGCGATATAGACCGCCTCCTTCTCCGCTGTCCACAAGCCGCATTCATTCTGGCTCGGTACGAAGAATGTGTTGGTCGCCGGATCGAACGCTCCACCTTGATATTCGATCCCGCCCAACGTGTTGGGGCAGGCAATGTTGCCCTCGGGGCTGGGGGGCGTGCCTACGCTTTTCTGGAAGCTCGCAACCGTATGGTCGACAAGCTTTCCGTCGGTCGCGTCCAGGATCCAGAAGTTGCCGGCCTTATCCCCGGTCGCGAGGAGCTGGTGCTCGTCATTGCCCACCTTGCCGGTGAACAACACGGGCTGCATCGGCGGATCCCAGTCGTGTGTATCGTGCGGAATGAACTGGTGATACCATTTCATCGTCGGCTGTGACCCGGAAAGGTCAAGCGCAATCATCGAGTCGGTATAAAGGTTGTCGCCTTCGCGCGCAGTGCCGAGAAAATCCGGGCATGGATTGCCGACATTCAGATAAAGAACGTTAGCAGCGGTGTCGACCGTAGCGCCGCCCCAGGTAGCACCACAGCCGCGCTTCCAGGAGTCGCCGGCCCATGTTTCATGGCCTGGCTGACCGGGGCCAGGGATAGTTTCGTATTCCCAGACACGATGCCCGTCCTTGGGATCGAATGCAGTCATGTAGCCAATCCCGCCCCAATCGCCGTTGGACACGCCCAGCAGCAGCGCGGGCTGGTGCGTTTGCGGGTTGAAGTAGGGGACTGGAGCCATCGTATAAAACGAGTTCTTGGGGTCATGGACCGCGAGGACATCCCAAACCTTCTGACCGGTATTCGCATCAAGCGCAATCAAATGACCGTCGAGCGTCCCGACGAATACCTTGCCGTCGAGCAGACCGATGCCGCGATTCGCGGCGAAGGCAATCACATGCGGACTGTCCTCGAATTTCCATTTCAGCTTACCGGTCGCGGCATCCAGCGCATAGACGTGATCATGCGCCGAAGTGACGTACATCGTGCCGTGCCAGACGATTGGCGAGTTCTCGACCGGCGCATCATCGTCCATCACGAAGCGCCAGGCCATTTTCATCGACTTAACATTTTCCGGATTGATGTCCGTCGCCCCGGTGTAGTGATTGCCAGTGTAGCTCTTGGCAGGAAGAACCCAGTCAGCGCTATCGGCAGCGGCATCGATGAAGTCCTGCTCCGTCGGCCATGTGGCGGCTTCGGTACCCGGGGTCGCCGGAGCCTGGGCCTGCACGGCCGCCGTTGGCGAGGTGACCCGGGGACGAGCCTGGGGCGTGGTTTGTGCCCGGACCGACGTACCGGGCATTATGACGAGTCCACCGAGCATGGCGGCGGATAGAAGCGAGGTACCAGCCTTAAGAAGGTTGCGAAGCTCCATGTTTCCCCTCCGGGATTTCCGTCTCACTTCCGCGCGAAACGCGGATTTGACAATCGCTATTGCTTCGAGGTGCGAAACCGAGACTGACATACTGGCGAAAAAGCAGCTAGCATCGGAGTCCAGCACTTGTCTGCCGTTAACGTAACACTTTAGCGACTACACGGCGTGCATGATTTGCCTCGCATATCGGCGCGACGGACAAGGCGAAAGGGGACTCATCCGCTGCATTATCGATCCGCAATCCACTGGATTTGACAAAAGATCGCTTCAGTCTGGTGCTGTTTCAATCAGCCATACACCAGGGACCAAGGTTCGAACGTCTTGAAAATTCGCGGCGTGGATAAATGTCGGTTCGCCAGCGGATTTCCCGACCAGAAATATTGCCCCGCAAAAAGCGCGCTGAACGGGTTGGGCGCCGAGCGTCGCCGTGCTGGGTTTGAGCTATCCCACAGTAATCGCGTTCCGCAGACGGATCGGGTGGCCCACCCGGCGCAGCGGCTCGATGCCAGCGCCGGTTCCGCGCACCACGACGGTGCCGTAGTTGAAAATCCGCCCCGTGATGCTCTGCTTCACATCGACGGTCTCGATGCGGCTGATATTCATCTCTGCCGTAAAGCGGGACAGCAGGCCGCGCTTGTAAATCACGCGCCGATCCGTCACCACGATCTCCGTGCTGACCCGACGCAGCCACTCGGACAGAAACACCAGCACCGCGATCACTGCCACCGCCGCGGCGGCATAGAAGCAGTAACTCCGCTGCGGTTCCTCCACCGCAACCCACTGACCCACGATGGCCAGGGCGATCGCGATCAGGGCAAAGAAGACCGCCGGCACAAATATGGACCAGTGCAGGCGCCCGATCTCCCGCACGGTCTCATCCGGTTGCAGCACCTTGTGGTAGTAGGCCATCTTTGCTCTCTGCCTCCCGGGCGCTCGATTTCCCAATTTGCCGCGACGAGCCGGGGCATGCCAACCTCCGACCATGGCTGAACCGCTGACGCTCCGTACCGCCATCGCTCCGTATCCTCACGTGTTGGCCCTGCGGGACGGAACGGTCAGTTCGCCCCGTATCCGGTTCAATTTCGTCGAGGTCGAGCCGATCACCCGCGCATTTCGCCGCATGGTGCGCAGTCTGGAGTTCGATCTCTGCGAAATGGCCGTGACCACGCTCGCCCAGGCCATCGCTTGCGGAAAGCCGGTCACCGGGCTTTCCGCTGTGCTCATGCGCGGCTTCCATCACAATGCGCTGGTTTGTCCCGCCGGCTCCTCTCTCGTTGGCCCGTCGGGGCTGCACGGTCGCCGGATCGGGGTTCGTGCCTGGTCGCAGACCACGGGCGTGTGGGTCCGCGGCCTTCTCCAGCACGAATATCGCGTGGACCCGATGGCGATGACCTGGGTGACCGAGGAGGATGCCCATGTAGCCGAATATATCGACCCGCCGCTTGTCGAACGTGCCGAGGCGCCTCTGAACAGCCTGTTCCGCCGTGGAGGGATCGATGCCGCTGTCGCGCTGCGGGGCCTGGGCCCGGGCGAAAGCCGCACGGTTATCCCCGAGGCTGACAGGGAAGCCGCGCGCTGGTACGCGGCTACTGGTATTTACCCGGTCAACCACGCCCTGGTGATGCGGCGACCCTTGCTGGCGGACTATCCCTGGCTCGCCCAGGAGCTGATGGCGCTGTTTACCGCCGCGCGGGATGCCGCCCGGCCCGAGCCGCACCCGATTGCCGGCGAGGCGCTGCCCTACGGACTGGACGCCAATCGCCGGAGCATCGAAGTTCTGGCCGGCTACGCCGCCGGGCAGGGGCTGACGCCGCGCTGCTATGCGGCCGAGGAGCTATTTGCCGCGTGACGGAGAAACCCAAGCCATGACCGAAATTCCCCGCCTGAATGGCGCCATCCGTGCCCTGGAGTCGGGGAAGCCGGCCTTCGCCCCGTTCACCAGCGCCGAGATAAGCAACGCCCTCACGTTCAGCGCCTCCCGTTGCGACGGGGTCGTCTTCGAGATGGAGCACAACCCCTACGACGTGAAAGCGCTGCGCGATTGCCTGCAACACATGCTGAATCGGCGGCAGATCGTCGCCTCCGGGTCCGTGGCCCCGGCCGTGACGCCGTTCGTGCGCATCCCGCCGAATGGCGGAGAGAACAGCCAGTGGATCGCCAAGCAGGTGCTGGACCTGGGCGTCTATGGCGTGGTCTGGCCCCATGTCAGCACGGTGGAGGACGCCCGCAACGCCGTGGCATCCTGCCGTTATCCGCGCCCGGTCGAGGCGGCGCATTACGACCCGGCCGGCCAGCGCGGCGACGCTCCGACCGCGGCCGCCCGGGTACCTGGGGTTTGACCGCGGCGGAATACTACCAGCGCGCCGATGTGTGGCCCCTGAACAGGCAGGGCGAGATCCTCGTGGTCATCATGTGTGAGGAGAAGCGCGCCATCGCCAACCTGCCAAAAATACTGGAGCAGGTGCCGGGGATTGGGGTGGTTTTGATCGGTGAGGGCGATCTGTCGCAGGATCTGGGCCACCCACGGCAGTACGAGCACCTGGTCGTCGCCTCCGCGATCAAGGACATCCTGGCCATTTGCAAGCATTACAACGTGGTTTGCGGTCACCCGCACGTCGATACGAAAAATGTCGAATCGCTGATCGCGCAGGGATTCCGCTGGCTGATGCCCGCACCGGTCACCTCCTTCTCTGCCCTGGAGCTTGGGCTTCGCGCCTGCGGGCGCGCGTAAAGGAGCCTCGCCATGATCATCGATGTCCATGCCCATTACACCCAGGCCCCGCCCAGGCTGGACGCCTATCGCGGGCGGCAGGTGTCCTCGCTGAACAAGCCCGGCAAGGGCTCGCTGAATATCAGCGATGACGAGATCATCGCCTCCTTGCAGGGCAACATCCGCCAGATGAAGGATCGCGCCATCGACCGGCTGATGTTCTCTCCGCGGGCCTCCGGCATGGGGCACGAATTCGGCCCCGAGCTCGTCAGCCGTTATTGGACCGAGCACAACAACGACCTGATCGGCCGGGTCTGCAAGCTGTTTCCCGAGCAGTTCTCGCCGATCGGCCAGTTGCCGCAATCGCCTGGCGTCAGTCCCAGAAATTGCCTGGAAGAAATCTACCGTTGCGTGAGCGATATGGGATTCGTCGGATTCAACGTCAACCCCGACGTGTCCGCCGGCGCGCAGCCATTTACGCCATCGCTCGGGTCCGATTGGTGGTACCCGCTTTGGGAGAGGATGGTCGAGCTGGATCTGGTGGGGATGATCCATGCCAGCTCCACGCTGAACCCCGGCCAGCACATGAACGGTGCGCACTATGTCAACTGGGATACCGCAGCCGTTATCGAATTGTGTAACTCGCGCGTGTTCGAAGATTTCCCGAAACTGAAGCTGGTTATTCCGCATGGCGGCGGGGCGATACCCTTCCAATGGCGGCGCCACTCAGCCTTGCACGCGCTGGAGAAGCGCCGCCCGTTCGAGGAGATGGTGAAGCGTCTCTATTTCGACGCCGCGCTGTACGACCAGGACTCGCTGGAACTGCTGATCCGCCGGATGGGGCCGGACCGGGTGCTGTACGCCAGCGAGATGTTCGGGACCGCCAAGGCGGTCGATCCCACCACCGGGCGCACCTACGACGATACGGTTCCGATGGTGAAGGCGATTTCCTGGCTCTCGGATGAGGACCGGTGGAAGATCTTCGAAGGAAATGCGCGCTGCCTTTACACAAGGGCAAAGTTTTAGCTGCTTCCGCCTTGCCGCAGCGTGGCGCGATCTGGCCGGCCAGCCGCGCCCATGCCGCGGAGCTCATTCAGGCGAATCCGCGGTCGCGCGCCTGTCACGGACCCTGGGCGCAGCCCTTCACCGATGCCGACGGATTCGAGGAGTGGTTCGGCGCCATCATCACCGGAGCGAAAGTCGGATTAGTCGACCGCGAGCCCTCCTCGGATGGCTTGGTAGGGGTGGTCAACGTCAGTCAGATTTTCCGGCGACCATGAACGCTGGGCGGCTCTGTTTGGCCAGTGTAGCGGCGTGCTCGGGCGGGACTTTCGATCTACAGCGGGGCAGGGCCGCTTATTCGCATGGCTGGGAGAAGCCATGCTCGCAAACCCAGCGCCGCGAACAGGGCGAAGTACAGCCGTCCTTCCGGCTTTGTCGTGTCTATTGAGGCCCGCGCGGCCAGAGCTTGATCGCCGATATCACCAGAATGACCGCGAGCAGCGGCAGCAGGACCGGGGTCGGCACCAGACCGAGCAACCGGCCGCCGATGAAGGTTCCGATCACGGACCCGGCCGCCATGACTACAACGAAGGCCCGATTTCTGCCGAGGACGGAAAAGCTCTGATCCCGGCTGTATCGGGTGAAGCCGACGATCATCGTCGGCAGGCTCACCGCGAGGGACAGACTGCCCGCCAGCTTGATATCGGCCCCGAACAGCAGAACGAGCGTCGGAATCAGCAGCTCGCCCCCGGCGACCCCGAGCAACGCTGCGACGATGCCGATGCAGAAACCGGCAACCACCCCCGCCACTGCCTGCGCCGTGCCCGTCAGCATCGCCCCTGATCCCGTCACGCCATGACCGAACAGCAGGACAACCGCGATCAGCCCGAGCATGACGGCAATGACGCGGTAGAGGGTTTGCGACCGGAGCCGGATCGCCCAGCCGGCCCCGAACCACGCGCCGAGCAAACTGCCCGCCAGCAAGTTGACGATGATGGGCCAGTTTGCGGCGACGGCACCGAACGGCACCGTCCCGGCCCGGAAAGGCAGCGCCGAGGCGACGACGATCAGGCTCATGGCCTTGTTGAGAATCACCGCTTCCAGTGCCGCAAACCGGAAAGCGCCGATCAGTAGCGGCAGGCGGAATTCCGCGCCGCCGAGCCCGATCAGGCCGCCAAGCGCGCCGATGATTGCCCCGCCGCCGAAGGCCGCAGGTGCGTTTCGCGGAGCCGATTCGACCGCGTAGTTGGTTCTGTCCATGCGTGATGGTCGCACGACCATAACGGCCTGTCTGCGCCACATCCACCCCGCCTGCCACAAAGGATGTGCCGTCGGGGTGGAGAGCGTGCAGCTTGTGGTATAGACCCAGCGACGGCGCGGCGGCATCCTGTCGTTGGGCGACTTGGCGGGTATTGGCTCCTTCGCCGCGACCGACATCCAGACTGCACAGTGCGGCAACCGGCGGCCGCACCGATTGGAAAGCCGGCGCGTTCAGCTTGTCACGGTAGACATCGAGCCCGGCGCGCATGCCGCGCCCATGTCTCGGCGTTTTCCTCCCGACACGCCGCTGCCTCGGCTCGCGTCATCGCCATGTCGGCCTCGCAATTTACATTCATTACTGGGCGCCTGCTGGGCGCGGAATGTCTACTCCGCCGCCGCGACGCCGATGGCGTCCGCTATCAATCGCCCCGGGCGGTCCCCTTCGCGCCGCATAACCAGCTTGCGGTCATGGTAATCGGCCACCGTTGGGCGGTGCGCGATGGAAACGATCGTCGTGCGGGGCATCCGCTCCTTGATCGTCTCGTACAGATGCGCCTCTGATTCGGGGTCGAGGCTGGCTGTCGCCTCATCGAGGAACAGCCAGTCCGGCTTCGCCAGCAGCGCCCGCGTCAATGCGACCCGCTGCTGCTCGCCCCCCGACAGCACCTGGGGCCAGTTCCGGTCCTGGTCCAATTGCGCAACCAGTCCGGGAAGCCCCGCGTCCAACAGTGCCTGCTTGACCTCCGCATCCGGGTAGGAGTCCGGAGCCTTCGGGTAGGTGATCACGTGCCGCAGGGTCCCCAGCGGGATGTAGGGCCGCTGGGGCAGGAACAGGCAGCGCCCGATGGGCCGGTGGACACGCCCTTCGGCGAACGGCCAGATCCCGGCCAGAGCGCGGAAGAGCGTCGATTTGCCCGACCCGGTGCGCCCGGTCACCACCACGGACACGCCCGGCTCGAAACGCAGATTGGCTCCCTCGAGCAGCTTCTGTCCGTTCGGCAGCTCCAGCGTCAGATCCTCCAGCCGCACCTCGTCGTCGGTGGCCGGGTCCAGAAGCAGCCCGCGCCCGCTGGCGGCGCGCGCCAGGACGATCGCGCGATGGAAGGTCGTCAGACGTTCGACGATGGCGCGCCACTGGGCCAGGGTTCCGTACGCGTTCACAAACCAGGACAGGGCGTCCTGCACGCGGCCAAACGCTCCCGCGGTCTGCGTCAGTCCGCCGAGCTCGATCTGGCCGGCGAAATACCGCGGCGCAGCCACTACGATGGGGAAAATCACGGCGATCTGGCTGTAGCCGGAGACCAGGGCATTCAGCTTCTTGGTTCGGATCATGATCCCCCACCAGTTGGTGATCACGTTATGGAACCGGTCGATCAGCTCGTCCTTCTCTTCCTTCTCCCCGCCGTACAGGGCCACGCCCTCCATGTTCTCCCGCAAGCGGACCAGGGCGTACCGGAAATCGGCCTCCACCCGCTGCTGGCGGAACCGCAGCCCGATCAGCGGGCGGCCGACCAGATGCGTGAGCCAGGTGCCGATCACGGCGTAAACCAGGGCAACGAAGACCATGTATCCTGGGATGGTGACCCCGAATAACGTTATCTGCCCCGAAAGGCCCCAGAGGATCCCGACAAAACTGACGAATGAAACGATATTCGACAGGAAATCGACACTGAGGGAAAGCGTGGTGGCGACGAAATCGCGCAGGTCCTCGGCAATACGCTGGTCGGGGTTGTCGGTGCCGATGGCCGCGGCGTCCGTTGTCAGGCTGATGCGGTAATAGGCCCGGTCGGCCAACCATTCATCCAGGAAGCTGCGCGTCAGCCAGCGGCGCCAGCAAATCTGCAGCCACTGATTGAGGTACGTGGCATAAACGAAGACGAAAATGTAGACCGTTACGACTTCGCAAAATCCGGGCATGATTCCGCCGCCGGGCGCCCGCCGCCAGGTGAACAAAAGCTGGAGGAACGCCTCCCAGTCCTTTGCCTGCAGCGAATTGAAGAATTGCCGGTTCCAGAAATTCAGCACCACGCTCATTCCCACCATCGAGAGATTGAGCGCGATGATTGAAATCAGCAGCACCCAGGCGGACCACTTCTCCTCGGAACGGAAATAGGGCCGTGAAAGGCGCCAGACATCATGTAAGAACGAGCCAATGGATCTCATCCGGTGGTTCAGCTTTCGGCTGATAGGCGGTGGACAGCGTCAATGGCGGCAATCCACGCAGCAAGCCGCCGCCGGTTCACCCCGAAATCCGAATACCCGTAAAAGCTCCGCGAATACAGTAGAAGAGTGCTGGCGGTCTCATCGTGGGCCACCGCCTGGGCGGTAAGCAGGTCCGGGAAGTTCAGCCAGCGGGACCGGACGACGAACCACAATTGCATCCTTACGGGAAATGCTGCCGCGAGCGCCGTTCTGTCCTGCGCTTTTCCCACCTGCTCCACGATCCTGATCAGCTGCGTGGCCAGGACGCCGTATACCGGCGTGACGATGTCGGGCGTGGGGTGAAATCCGGCGGGCCCCGCCAGGGCGCTGTTAGGCTTCGGCTCCCTTCTCAGCCGGGTGAAGTCGAGCGGCTGCGGGGCGGGCAGCCCCGCTGTGTCAGGTTCGCGGCAAGCCGGCAGCGCGAAACCCAGCAGGCGTGCGAACGGGGTCATATAGCCTCCGGCCGCTGCATGCCCTAGCAGATAGCCCGGCTTGAGCCGACGGCAAGCCAGCGCCGAATTCCTTGACGGACCCGAACCGGCTTCCTAGCGTCCCCTTCATGAATACGGTGACACGGGCCCATCTGGCCGAGACGATCTACACCCAGGTCGGGCTCTCCCGAAACGAGTCCGCCGACCTGCTGGAAACCGTGCTCGAACGGATGGCATCCACGCTGCAGGCCGGTGAATCCGTCAAGATCAGCGGGTTCGGCACTTTTTCCGTCCGGCAGAAAGGTCGGCGCGTGGGCCGCAACCCCAAGACCGGGCAGGAGGTGCCGATTTTGCCTCGCCGCGTCCTGGTATTCCGCCCCAGCCACGTGCTGAAGGCCCGCATCAACGGTCTTCCTCCACCCCAAACCGACGCCGGGGCATCTGCTCACGACGATGACGAATGAGCGATGTCGAGGATGAGGGCCCCGAGCTTCCCGGTGGCCGCGCGCGTCTCAAGAAGGCGCCCACCGCCTTCCGCACAATCAGCGAGGTGGCTGAGGAGCTGCATATTCCGCAGCACGTTCTGCGCTTCTGGGAAACCAAGTTTTCCCAGGTGAAGCCGCTCAAGCGGGGCGGCGGGCGGCGCTATTACCGCCCGGACGACATAGGATTGCTGCGCCGCATTTCCGACCTTCTGTACATCCAGGGCTACACGATCAAAGGCGTCCAGCGCCTGCTCCGGGAGGGCGGCGGCAAGCTTTCGGACGACATTCCCCCGGCAACCCCCGATGAGCGCGCCGCTGCCGAAGCCGAACAGGCGGCGGTATCGGGTGAGCCGGTGCTGCCTATACCGGAGTTGCAGCGGCCCGAACCGGCTGCGCCCCGAATCCCACGGCGGGCCGACCTGGACGCAGAGCGGTTGCGGACTGTTTTGGCGGACACATTGCGCGATTTGGAAGCCTTGCGCGCGCTGCTGCCAAAATGAGATGGTTCGAGCGAGATTGCCAGCCACTAGCCGAGACTGCTACACCGGATCAGGGCGGTCGGAGCGTAGCGCAGCCTGGTAGCGCATCAGTCTGGGGGACTGGGGGTCGTGGGTTCAAATCCCGCCGCTCCGACCAGTTTTCGTCCGCGGTGCGGACACGACGGGGTAAAGTATGGATAGGCGTGACGGCTGGCGCAACCGTGACCGACGGAAGCGCAGGTTCGGGGATGATGGGCCAGGGCCGGAGGATATGGGGTGGCGCCCGCCGCCGGGTACAGAGCCTGGATTCCAGCGCGGACCGCCGCGGATGCCCGTAGTAGCGTCGGGACCCGAACTGGAGGCCAAGGTTAAATGGTACGACACCGGTAAGGGCTTTGGGTTTGTGGAGCTGGGCGACGGCTCCGGCGATGCCTTCCTGCATGCAAGCGTCGTGGAGCGCTACGGCCAGGGTGTGCCCGGACCGGGTGCGGCAGCCCGCGTCCGCGTCGGTCGCGGTCCGAAAGGTCCCCAGGTGACTGAACTTCTTGAGCTCGGCCCGGCCGATCCAACGGCGGCACCGCCGCCACGCCGCCCGGCACCGAGTTACACGCCCGGCCCGCCACCCGGCCCAGGGCAGGAAATGATGGGCACAGTGAAGTGGTACAACGCCCAGAAGGGCTTCGGCTTCATAACACCCGAAAATGGCGGCAAGGACGTGTTCGTCCACGCCTCTGCACTGGAGCGTAGCGGGATCTCGGATCTCAATCCCGGGCAGGTGGTCCGGCTGCAGGTTGTATCCGGCAAGAAGGGTCCGGAAGCCTCCTCGGTGGAACTCACCTAATAACTCAATGGCTTAGAGCAGCATTCACGCGCTCTGAAGTTTCTCCCTCGAGCGATCCTGCTCCAGGAGCGGCTGCGGGCGGCAGGACCGAAGCAACCTATGGCGCGCCGGAGGCTGCCTGACGGGCCGCCCGAGACTTCAGCGTCTCCAAATAGGCGATGATATCCCGCCTGCTGATTTCATCGGGCAAATGGAAGGGCATGGTCGAGCCCGGCAGCATTTCCTGCGGCCCGGCGAGCCAGCGGTTCAGTGTGGCGGCATCCCATACGAAATGCGCCGCCGAAAGGGCCGGCGAATAGGGATAGCCCGGGGTGGTGCCGGCTTCCCTGCCCACGACGCCCTCGAGCCTCGGCCCTACTTTGTCGCGGTCGAGGTCGTGGCATTCCGCACAGGAGGTCGCGAACAGTTTCCGCCCCGCCTCGGCATCGGCTGGGCGGTTCTCGAACCGCGCCAGGTCCTGGGCGCCTTTCGGCCGGAGTGACTCAAAGAACGTATAGGACAGCGTCAGGTAGCCGACTTCGGCGGTGTTGGGATCGGTCCCCAGCCTGGGATCGACATAGAAATCGACCGGCATCTCGACGCTTTGATGCGGCCCAAGCCGCTCCTCGGTAAAGCAGAAGCACTCGATCTTCTTGAAGTAAGTCCCGGCTTTCAGCGGAGTGATATTGAAGGTGGCGTGCCCGATCATTTCACGGTCCGTCAGATTTTCCGCACGGAAAAAGACCAGCGTATCCTGACCGAGATGGACCTGCACCCGCCGCTGCACCGGCTCGAACTTCCAGTCCATCCCTGGCGCCACATTCGTATCGAAGGCGACGGTGACCATCCGGCTGGACTCCCCGACGCGGTCTGCGGTGGCGCGCTGGGTCGTCCCGTAGGCCCCGGTCGTCTGGCAAAACAGGCGGTAGAGGGTGACCGAATAGGAGACCAGGGTGGTCATTACGCCGACAGCGCAAAGCAAGCCGAACACGGTGACCAACTTCGCGCGTCTGGAATGATCTGGCCGGGGCATGCAGCGCGACGCTTAACGCACTATCTGCGGCGCGATCAACGCAGGTTGCCTTAGCAGGAGATTACAATGATCGAAGTAAGGCCTTATGCGAGGCTGGGCGGAGGAGATCACGGCTGGCTCAAGACAAAACACCACTTCTCCTTTGCCGATTACCAGGAACCAGGGCGCATGAACTGGGGGCGCTACGCGTGTGGAACGATGACGAGATCGCGCCGGACACCGGCTTTCCGCCGCATCCTCACGCCAATATGGAGATCATCACCTATGTGCGACAGGGGGCGATCACGCACGAGGACAGTCTGGGGAACCGGGGCCGGACCGAGGCGGGCGACGTCCAGGTGATGAGCGCCGGCACGGGAATCCGGCACGCCGAATACAATCGAGAGCAGGGGACGACGACACTTTTTCAGGTATGGATCATTCCGCGGGAGCGCGGGGGCGATCCATCCTGGGGAACCAGGCCGTTTCCGAAATCCGCCCGGGAAGGGCGGTTTGTGACCCTGGCGAGCGGCTTCCCCGAGGACAGCGACGCATTGCCGATCCGGAGCGATGCCCGGGTCGCGGGAATCACCCTGACCGCCGGCCAGTCTGTTGAGTATAAACTGCCTCCGGGCCGGCTCGGCTACCTGGTGCCTGCGTCCGGGAGCGTGGTGGTCAACAGCATGAAGGTGGGCGCCCGCGACGGCGCGGCGGTGAAGGACGAGAGCGTGTTGCGGATCACCGCGGTGGAGAACGCCGAAGTCGTGCTGGTGGATGCTGCCTGAACGCCCAGGCGCTACGCGGCGAGCTTGATCGCCGCTGCGACGCGTTCGAGCGTGTCGATGCCGTTGCCTGTGCCCGGATCGAAGCGGGAGGCGATCTCGATCGCCTTTTCCGCCGAGTATCCCAGGGCCATGGTGGCCATCGCATAATCACGTCCCGAGCCGATGGCGACGAATTCGTCCTCCACGCGCCAGCGGCTGTCCCGGTTATGCATCCAGCAGGTCCCGTCGGGCTTGATCTCGAGGGCCGAGGCCCAGCGCTCGCTGTCCTGGCAGGCGGGGCGCGGGCCGCCTTTTTCCAGCCAATCGAGCATTTCAGCACATACTCCGAAGTCGCCGGTGGCGCCGATGAGCCTGCCATCTTCGGTACGGCGGATCTTGGTGGTGGAATAGGTGACGGTCCCGCTGGAGATGCGGCGATCGGCCGCCAGCGTGGTTCCGTCCCAGGCGATTGTCGTCATTCAGGCGGCCCCGTCGAATCCTCAATTCCGGAAGGAGCAAGTGGCTCACGGTGGCGTGAAGTGCAAGTCAAATCAGGCGATCGAGCGCATCGAGGAAGGCTCTTGTTCCCCGTGAGAACCGGGCGTTAACTGTCTTATCACTAAGAAAACGGGGAGCGACGGATGAAAGCGCTGCTTGCCGCGGCCGGGTTGGCCAGTGTTCTGGCGTTCAATACGGCCCGTGCCGAGTCCACCCTGGTGATCGGCATCGCCGCCGATCCGACCGGTCTCGATCCGGAAGCCGTTCTGAACAACACGTCCGGATTTGTCATGGCGATGATCTACGACAGCCTGGTGAAATACAAGCCGGGCACGGTGGAACCAGCGCCGGGTCTTGCTTCAAGCTGGACGGTTTCGGAAGACGGACTGACGTATCGGTTCAAGCTGCGCCCGGACGTGAAGTTCCAGGATGGAACACCCTTCAATGCAGACAGCTACATCCAGGGAGTCAACCGGCTGTTGGACAAGTCCAGCCCGATCTCGATTTACAATACAGGGCCGGTCGAGGGTTATATCGATTTTACTTATGGCGACGTTTCCTCCTTGAACAAGATCGATGATCAGACGGTCGAGTTCAAGACGAAGAAGCCCAACGCGCCTTTCATCACCAGCCTTGCCATGGTCTGGAACGGTGTGGTGAGTCCGACGGCCGCAGCGAAATATGGCAAGGATTTCCGCAACAATCCGGTCGGTACCGGCCTGTACATTTTCAAGGAATGGAAGTCACGGGATTCCATCACGCTTGACGCCAACGAGGCCTACTGGAACGGCAAGCCGCATCTAGACCACCTGATCTTCAAGGAATATCCCGATCCTCAGGCGGCGTTGCTGGCGCTGAAGAGGGGCGACATCCAAATCCTCGGGGATGTCAGCGCGACAATCATTCCTGCGTTGCAGGCGGACAAGTCGATCAAGATCCTGACCCAACCGGGGCTGGCGAGCAGCGGAATGGGCATGCCGACCGACGTTGCGCCGTTCAATAACGAGAAGGTGCGGCAGGCGCTGAATTATGCCATCGACCGCAACGCGATCGACAAAGCACTGTTCAAAGGCTTCGCCGTGCCGATGGTCTCGCCCTTGCCGGCATCGGAGTGGAGTTTCCAGCCGCAACAGCCGCTCTATACTTACAATCCCGAGCTGGCGAAAAGGATGCTTGCGGAGGCTGGCGTAAAGACGCCGATGTCGATCGAGTTCCTTACCTATAACACACCGCGTGGATATAATCCGGCAGGCCCCGACCTGGCCGTCGCCATTCAGGGCTATCTGAAAAAAATCGGCATTGATGCACAGGTTCGCAAGCTGGATATGGGCGCGTTCCTGGCGACCGTGCGAAGCGGCAAGTACCAAAACCTGTTTATGGTCGGCTGGACCGGAGACAACGGCGATCCGGACAATTTCGTTTGTGAGCTGTACAGCTCACGCAATACGGTGGATGACACGACGCGCTATAACAATCCACAGGTAAACAAGCTTTGTGAAGACGGGCTGGCAGAGAATGATCATGCGAAACGTGTGGCGATCTACCAGCAGCTTCAGAAGCTGGTCTGGCAGGGCGCGCCCTGGCTGTTCGTGAACTCCGTCGAGCAGGTCAGAGCTATGCGCAGCGATGTGCACGGGTACCAGTTGAACCCGACTCAGATGTTCTTCGACATGGAGAAAGTGTCGCTCGGCAAGTAAAACTTAAGGGAGGCTCGCGATGCACAGGGTTTATACGCTTTGTGTTGCGCTGACGGCGCTGGCCGCCCTGCCGGGCGGGGCTGGCGCACAACAACCCCGCGCCGAGGTGGTCCACTGGTGGACGTCCGCCAGCGAATTGGCCGCGGTCAAGGTATTTGCCGACGCGTATCGCGCGCAAGGCGGTCAGTGGGTCGATACTGCCATCGCGGGCGGCGCCAATGCCCGCGCCGCTGCGATAAGCCGGACGATCGGCGGCGATCCGCCGACTGCCATGCAGTTCAACACCGGCAAGCAGTTCGACGATCTCGTCGCCAATGATCTGCTCGCCAATCTCGACGCAGAGGCAGTGGCGGGAAACTGGAAGTCGGTTCTTCCGCCGGCGTTCTTGCAGGCCGTCACCCGCGATGGTCACGTCTACGCCGAGCCTGTGAACATTCACGGGCAGAACTGGCTGTTCTATTCCAACTCCGCATTGGAGAAGGCCGGCGCGCAGCCACCCACGAACTGGCACGATCTGTTTCCGGCGCTTGACAAGCTGAAGGGCGCCGGGCTGGTGCCGCTGGCTTTCAGTGGCCAGAAGAACTGGGAGCGCAATCTGTTCAACAACGTGCTCGTTGGGGAAGGCGGGCGCGACATGTTTGTCGCCTTCTGGGGTAAGCGGGATGCTTCGGTCATAAAGAGCCCGGCGTTCCGCCAGGTTGCCGAGACCTTCAAGCGACTGCACAACTACGTGGATGAGGGCAGCCCAGGACGAAACTGGAATGATGCGACCAACATGGTCATCCAGGGCAAGGCCGGCATGCAGTTCATGGGCGACTGGGCCAAGGGTGAATTCACCGCCGCCCGCCAGACGCCAGAGAAGGAGTATGGGTGCACGGTGCTGAGCGATCACGGAACCGCCTATGTCATGGGCGGCGATGTTTTTGCCTTTCCGCGCCAGTCGGGCAGCAAGGGCCTCACAAAATCCCAGGTTCTGCTCGCCGATATTTTGCTGGATCCCAAAGTGCAGATCGCTTTTGCACAGAAGAAAGGGTCTATCCCGGTGCGTCTGGACGTCGATGACAGCTCGCTGGACGCCTGTGCGCAAAAGGCAGCGGGGTGGATAAAGGAGGCCAGTGCCCAGGTGCCGGCGAACGAGATGCTGTCGCCACCCAACCTGACCGGGGCGATCGAGGATGTCATCTCCGAATACTGGAACAATCCCTCTATGACGGCGGACACGTTCATTAGCCGGGTCGCGAGCACGATGAACCAGCAGCTTTGAGCTGCATCGCCGCGTGCGCGCGCACTGGCGCATCGCCCCTCATCTGGCGCTTGCGCCGGCCTTTCTGATTGCCCTGGTCGCGTATTGCGGCAGCATGGGATGGACGGTGTGGATCTCGTTCACCAATTCCCGCATGCTGCCGAGCTCCGTGTTTGTCGGGGTGCGGCAGTACCCGAAACCTGTTCGCCAATATCCGCTGGCAGGTTTCCGTCGGGAACATTTTCATCTTTGGGGCTCTTTTTATCCTTTCAGCCCTGATCCTGGGCTTCATTCTGGCCGCATTCATCGACCAGCGGGTGCGTGCCGAATTGCTGCTCCGCACGACCTTCCTTTACCCCTTCTCCATGTCTTTCATCGTTACCGGACTGGCCTGGCGGTGGCTGCTTGACCCCACGCTCGGAGTGGGGGCGATCGCCCACCGCATGGGTTTGACCTGGCTGCATCTTGACTGGCTGGTTCGCCCGGAGCGGGTGATCTACACGCTGGTCCTGGCTGCTGTGTGGCACGCATCCGGCCTCGTCATGGCTATCATGCTGGCGGGGTTACGCGGCGTCGATCCGGATATCTGGAAGGCGACCCGCGTGGACGGCATTCCGGCCTGGCGCGTCTATACTTTTGTCATAGCACCGTTGCTGCGCGGGAGTTTCGCTACCGCGGCGATCCTCCTCGCGACCAGCGTGGCTCGCCTGTATGACCTGGTGGTCGCGATGACCAGCGGCGGGCCTGGTATTGCTTCTGAAGTGCCGGCCAAGTTTGTGATGGACTACCTGTTCGACCGCGCGGATATCGGCCTGGCGACGGCCGCGGCCACAACGATGCTGGTCACGGTAGTGATCGTGCTTGCGCCCCTGTTCTATTGGCGTTCGGTCCGTCCGGCCGGGCGTGCTGCGTGATGCGGCGTGGCGTTCCTCAAGGGCGGCGGCCACGACACATGACTCCTGCGCGCATCGGCATTTACGCGTTTCTGATCATCTGCGCGGCGTTCTTTCTTACGCCGCTGTACGTCATGATAGTCACCTCGCTCAAGAGCATGCCGGAAATTCGCCAGGGCAACCTGCTGGGCCTGCCTCACGCTCCCAGTCTTGCCGCGTGGAGCAAAGCCTGGTTTTCCGCCTGTACCGGCCTTACCTGCAATGGCATACGGGTAGGATTCGTCAACTCGATCCGCATCCTGATCCCAAGTGTTATCATCTCCATCACGATCGGCGGGGTCACCGGCTATGCACTCTCGTTCTGGCGGCCGCGCGGGGCCGTGCTGTTGTTCGGCGCCCTGATCGCGGTGGCCTTCATCCCCTATCAGGTGTTCATCTATCCGCTCGTGCGGATTTTCTCTCACCTCGGTCTGAACAACTCGATCCAGGGCATCGTGCTGGTCCATACGATTTTCGGGCTGCCGACGATGACGCTGATATTCCGTAATTATTTCGCGGCCTTGCCGGAGGAGCTGTTCAAGGCCGCGCGCGTGGATGGCGCCGGGTTCTGGCGGATCCTCTATGCCATCATGTTGCCGATGGCCCTGCCGATCATCGTCGTGGCGGTGATCCTGCAGGTCACAGGTATTTGGAACGATTTCCTGTTCGGTCTCGTGTTCGCCGGGCGCGTCAATCTTCCGATGACCGTGCAGCTGAACAACATCGTCAACTCGACCCAGGGGGTGCGCGAATACAACGTGGATATGGCGGCTACTCTGTTGACGGCGGCCGTCCCGCTGCTTGTCTATTTCGTTTCCGGCCGGTGGTTCGTGCGTGGCATCGCCGCCGGCGCAGTCAAGGGCTGATCGTGACGGGACGCAGCAACGTTTCGCTGCGGGGCGTCGCCGTGAGGTATGGCGCGGTCAGTGTCCTCGAACGGCTGGATCTGGAGGTCACGCAATCGGAATTCCTGGTTCTGCTCGGCCCCTCCGGCTGCGGGAAATCCACCTTGCTCAACGCCATCGCCGGCCTGATCGAGATCGATGAGGGGCAAATCTGGATCGGTGACCGCAACGTGACCTGGGAAGAGCCGAAGGACCGTGGGATAGCCATGGTGTTTCAGTCCTATGCGCTTTATCCGAGGATGAGCGTTCGCGGCAACCTTTCCTTCGGACTCAAGGTCGCTCGTCTGCCGCGCGCCGATATCGCTCGCCGCGTACGGGGCGCCGCCGAAATGCTGCAGATCGGCGATCTGCTGGATCGCCGCCCGGCGGAACTTTCTGGAGGCCAGCGCCAGCGGGTGGCGATCGGCCGCGCCTTGGTGCGCGACGCAGGCGTGTTTCTGTTCGATGAACCGCTGTCCAATCTCGATGCGCAGCTTCGTGCCGAATTGCGGGTGGAGATCAAACGATTGCACCAAAGCCTCGGCGCGACCATGATCTACGTGACGCATGACCAGATCGAGGCACTTACGCTTGCCGACCGGATCGCGGTGATGAAGGACCGCCGCTTTCAACAGATCGGAGAACCTCAGGAAATTTATCTTCGGCCGGCGAACCGCTTCGTCGCGACCTTCGTCGGATCGCCCGCAATGAATTTCCTGCCAGGGCGGGTCGTGGTCCAGCCGGGAGGCGCTGTATTCGATTTAACCGCGCTGCAACTCCCGCTTTCGCAGTATTCCTTCTTTCAACAACCAGTGGCGGAGACGCCGGTGGAGTTGGGCATCCGGCCGGAACACATCACCCTTGCTCCTGGTGACGATACGGCCCATCGCGTCACCGTAGAAATGACGGAGCCCATGGGCAGCGATGTACTGGCGTGGACGCGGCTTGGCGATCGCCCGTTCTCGATCCGCCTGCCGGCCGAAACGAGGCTGGCGGCAGGCGATTGCCTGCCTGTGCTGTTACCGGGCCACCGCCTGAACCTGTTTGACGCGGCCACGGGGGCCCGGCTTTAGCCTGCAGACGCGAAAATATCCGGAGCGATACCATGAACTACCGCACGCTGGGACGAAGCGGCCTGAAGGTGTCCCCGCTATGCCTCGGCACGATGAATTTTGGCGGTCCCACCGACGAAACCGCCGCCGTGAGGATCGTGGGCCGGGCGCGCGAATCCGGCATCAATTTCATCGACACGGCGGATGCCTATTCGGCGGGCCGCTCGGAAGAAATCACCGGCCGCGCCATTGCGGCCAATCGCGATGAATGGGTGCTGGCAACCAAGCTGGCCAACCCGATGGCACCGGACGCCAATGGTGGCGGCCTCTCGCGCAAGTGGATCATGCGCGCAATCGAGCACAGCCTGCGACGTCTCGGAACGGACTATGTGGATGTGTACTACCTGCACAAGGAAGATCACGCGACACCGCTGCCGGAAACCCTTCGGGCGATGGCTGACCTCATCCATCACGGCAAGATCCGCTATTTCGGTGTTTCCAATTACCGGGCCTGGCGCGTCGCCAGAATTTGTGAGCTTTGCGATCAGATGGCAATCGACCGGCCGGTTGCGAGTCAGCCCTACTACCACGCGCTGAACCGCACCGCGGAAACCGAGCATCTTCCGGCCTGCGACAATTATGGCCTGGGCGTGGTTACTTACAGTCCCCTGGCGCGCGGAGTACTCACCGGGAAGTATCAACCCGGCGCTACCCCGCCGGACGGCAGCCGTGCCGCGCGCAAGGACCGCCGCATGATGCAGACGGAGTGGCATGAGGACGCGCTGCGGATCGCGCAGAAGCTTCGCGACCATGCCGAAGCGAGGGGAATGGCTCTCTCTCACTGGGCGATCGCGTGGGTGCTTAACAACTGCCTGGTGACATCCGTAATCGGCGGGCCGCGCACCGAAGCGCAATGGGATGATTATCTCTCTGCGATCAACGTGAGCGTTACTGCCGAAGACGAAAACTTCCTTGACGTGCTTGTGGCTCCGGGCCATCCGGCGGTTGCGGGTTACAACGACCCGCAATATCCGATCGAGGGCCGCCGGCCACGCAACCCATGATCGCGCCCTACAGAACGTCGTCCCTTATGCAAGCCGTCGAGTGTCCAGGCGCGACCTCGCGCAACCGGGGTACGTCTCCGGCGCAAGCCGGCAGCGCGTAACGGCATCTGGTGCGGAACACGCAGCCAGATGGCGGATTTGCCGGACTTGGCGGGTCGCCTTCAAGCAGAATGCGCTCACGGGTGGCACCTGTTCCGGGCTCGAGCACGGCGGACAGCAGCGCTTCCGTATAAGGGTGCTGGGGCCGCGCGTATAAAGAGCGTGCGGGTGCTGTTTCCATCACGCGTCCCAGGTACAGCACGATCACCCGGTCGGAGATGTATTCTACGACCGCCAGATCATGAGCGATGAAGAGCATCGCGAGCCCCAGCCGCGCCTGGAGCTCGCATAACAGGTTCACGATCTGCGCTTGCAGCGACACGTCCAAAGCCGACACGGCCTCATCCGCCACAATCAGCGCCGGCTCCAGCGCCAGCGCCCTCGCGATGCCGATTTTCTGGCGCTGGCCGCCGGAGAACTGGTGCGGATAACGGCGCAGCGAGTTGGCGGGCAAGCCGACCAGCTGCAGCAGCTCCGCGGCCCGCTCGGCGCGATCAGCGCGTTTCCGTCCCATGCGGTGGATCAGCAGCGGCTCGGTCAGGATCGCTTCAACGGTCATACGGGGGTCGAGCGAGCCGAACGGGTCCTGGAAGATCGGCTGTACACGCCTGCGAAATTCCAGCAGCCGCCGTTCCGGAAGGGCGGTTACATCCTGCCCCTCGAACAGGATCTGCCCCGCGGTTGGTTCGGTGAGCCGCAGAACTGCGTTGCCAATGGTCGTTTTGCCGGAGCCCAACTCGCCCACGAGGCCCACGACCTCGCGTGGGGTGATTCCAAACGACACATTATCTACCGCCCGGATTGGCCTTCGGCCGGATAGCAGCCCGCCGGCGGCGAAATGCACCGAAAGGCCGCGAAGCTCCAGCAACGGGGCCGTCATGTCGGGGCGATGTCTCGCCAGCGCAGGCATCGGGCCATATGCCGCGGGCCGCACATCTCCAGCGCAGGTACCTGTGCATCACAAAGGCCCGGCAGCACGAAGCGGCAGCGAGGATGGAAGCTGCAGCCTGAGGGCAGATGGGCGAGGTTCGGGACGGTTCCGGCGATGGTTGCAAGTGGCCCGGCCGCGCGATCCAAGCCCAGCCGCGGCACGGCGCGCATCAACCCCATCGTGTAGGGAAAGCGCGGTGTCCGGAATACCGCCTCCCGCGGACCAGCCTCGCCGCACTGTCCCGCGTACATGACCAGCACCTGATCGGCGATCTCCCCGGCTACTCCCAGATTGTGAGTGATGAAGATCATCGCCATGCCCAACTCGCGCTGCAGGCGACGGAGCAGGTCCAGGATTTGGGCTTGGACGGTGACGTCGAGGGCGGTGGTGGGTTCATCGGCAATCAGCAGCGCCGGATGGCATGCGAGCGCCATTCCGATCATGGCCCGCTGACGCATTCCGCCGGATAGCTGGTGGGGATAAGCGTCCAGCCGAGCTGCGGGATCAGGGATTCCCAGGAGCGCCAGCATCTCGGTGGCACGTGCCCGGGCCGCGCGAGCGGAGATGGATTCATGGAGCTGCACAGCCTCAACGATCTGTGCCCCGATCGTATAGACCGGGTTGAGCGACGTCATCGGTTCCTGAAAAATCATAGCGATCTCGGCGCCGCGGATGCGCTGCATGCCGGTTTGATCCAGCCGGGCCAGGTCGCGAACTGCCCCGTCCTTGCAGGCGAATCGGATCTCACCGGCCAGCAGGCGCGCCGGCGGCGGCAACAACCCCATGAGTGCCAGGCAGGTGATCGATTTTCCGGATCCGGACTCACCGACGATGACCAAGGTCTCACCCCGGTCAAGCGAAAATGACATGTCCCGCACGACCGGCACAGGACCGAATCCGACTGAAAGTCCATTGACGCTCAGCAGCTGGGTCATTCGCGCCGCCGCGGATCCGAATAATCGCGCAGCGCATCGCCGATCAGGTTGAAGCCCAGCACCACGACGAATATCGCCAACCCGGGAAACGTTGCGATCCACCACGCCGACAGGAAGTAGTCGTGGCCATCCGCCAGCATCGCGCCCCAATCCGCCGCGGGCGGCTGCGCGCCCAGCCCCAGGAATGCCAGCCCCGCCGTTTCCACGACAACCGATCCGGCCTGCAAAGTCGCCAGCACCAGGACGGGTGTAAAACAGTTCGGCAGTACGTGGCGCAGCATGAGCCGCATCCGCGAGCTGCCTAGCGCACGCGCCGCTCGCACGTAATCCGCGCTGCGCACGGCGAGCACCTGCCCGCGCATCATTCGTGCATATTGCGGCGTATAGACGATGCCGATGGCAATAAGCGCATTCGTCAGGCTTGGCCCCAGCGCGGCCACGATGATAAGCGCCAGCAGCAAATAGGGAAATGCCAGCAGCACATCGACGATACGCATTATGATTGCGTCCGCCGCGCCACCGACGAACCCTGCAATAAGACCGAGCAGGCCGCCGGCCCCCAAGGCGATCCCGTCCGCCACCACGATCGCCAGCAGCGCATCGCGTGTGCCGAACACGACGCGGCTGAACACGTCACGCCCGTATTGGTCCGCGCCAAAAATGTGCGCGAGTGAGGGCGGAGAGAGGGCATTGGATAAGTCCTGGTCAGTCGGATCGTATGGCGCGATTGCGGGGGCGAGCACAGTTGCGGCCAGGAACAACAGCACGATCGCAATTCCGACCCGCACGTTGCCGCGGCGCAACAGCGCTGAAATCGTCTGCCACGCAGGACTGGCAGCACGGCCTGGTTCGGATATCGCGACGCTCACGCGCCTCTCCCTGCTTACAGGTCCAGCGATCCGCGCATCATCGGCACACACTCTCCGGAGACGGTGGCGACGACGGGACCGTCGGCTTCCTTCCTTGCTCCTGCAACGATCTTGCTCGGCCGCCCCATCTCGATCCCCTGCTCTATTTCATACAGCAGATCGACGTCGGAGCCCGGAGCCAGCGAGGTGAGCAAGGCAGCCAATGCCGCATTGGCGCTGCCGGTCGCAGGGTCCTCGAACACACCGCCCAAAGGTGCGAACATGCGGGCGCGGATTCGCCGCTCTCCATCACCCATCCACGCGTAGAGATGCAGGGCGAACCGGGCGCCAAGATGCGGCAGGCGCCTGGCGGCATCGCGAAACGCCGCCAGATCGGGCGCCGCACGCGACAGGGTGTCCAGGCTCGTCACCTCCGCAATCACGAATTCCGTGCCGACGGATGCAACAAGGGGCGTGTGCGCGCCGGTGGCGACCTCCTCGGGCCGCAGCGATGCACAGGCCGCGACCATGTCCAACGGAACATCATCGCCGATGGACAAGGAGCGGGGTGCTGAAACGCGCGCTCCGACGACGGCGCCATCAGAGCTGTGCAACAGATGCACGCGGACCAACCCGGCGTCCTCCTCAAAGACGAAGTGATCCGGCGGATGCCGTGTGCGGCGTCCGAGCACGAAGCCTGTTCCGACGTTAGGATGACCGGCAAAGCCGAGTTCGGTGCGCGGCGTAAAGATGCGCACCCGCGCATGGTGCTGCGGATTATCCGGCGGCAGCACGAATGTCGTTTCCGACAGGTTGAACTCCGCCGCAATGGCCTGCATCTGCTCGCTGCTCAGGCCGCGCGCATCAGGAAACACGGCCAGCGGGTTGCCGCTGAACTGCCGGTCGGTGAACACGCCCACGGTCAGGTATTCGTAGGAAGGCATTGCCGGCACTCCTTGCTTCGTAACGCCTCGGCTGCACTCGCCGGATGCAGCATATACCCCGAAATCCTTCGGATTTCGGGAAGTCTTGGCTTGGCCTACCAACCCCGCGCGCCGGTATACCCAGAATTCCGCCGGATTGCGGGTATACTACATCGACCATGCGCCCCCTGCCGCCCGAGGCCCTGCACCTCTCGTTCGAGCCCGGTCCTTACCGGATGGCAATGGGCCTGACGGCCGCATCCTGGCCCGAATGGCTGGAGATCGATGATCGCTACCCCGGCGAGCTTTCGCTTCGCCGCACGCTCCTGCAAGAACAGCGCGAGGAGGTGCTGATCCTTACAGCGGGAAGCGAGGAGGCCTGCCGGGAGACCCTGGACCGCGTCGCCGCGCACTTGGCGGAGCACCATCCGGACTGGTTCAGCCGGCGCGGCGACATTCTGAAAAACCACTTGACGGGCGAGGCCTGGGACCTAAAAGACCCGCTCCTCGGGCCACTGGAACTGAGCGCCCGGCTGATCCAGGAAGATCTGTGTGTCATCCAGCTTCGCGATGGCACCCCGTATCTCATGGCCGGGGCGGTGTGTTTCCCCAGCCGCTGGCGGCTGCGGGACAAGATCGGCCGCCCGCTGCTGGAGGTGCATGGGCCGGTGCCGTTCTATGCCGAGAAGCTGAGCCGGCCCGTGGACCGGTTCATGGCAATGGTGAAGCCGGGGCATATCGCAGTCCGATTCAACTGGTCGGTGCTGGAAGATCGCGCTTTGTTCCAGCTTGGCGGGAAGTTTCGCACTGATCGTAACGAGCGGATAACCCCGGGGAACGCCGGAGATTCACTTTTTGTCCGCGTAGAAAGGCAAACCCTGACCCGTCTGCCCAAAAGTGCGGCCGTACTGTTCACAATCCGCGTGCATGTTTACCCAGTGGAACGCATGATTGCCCGGCCGGAGATTGCGGCGCAACTCGCCGAAGCGATCCGCGCACTGCCGGCCGAAACAGCGCGCTACAAGAGCCTTGCGCGCTTTCGGGATGCCTTGCTGGCTTACCTGGACGACTTCGCCTCTCGCCGGCGGGAATGCAGAATGAACTCGGTGTAGCCGTTCGGCTGCGCCCGCCCGTTGAACACCAGATCGCAGGCCGCCTTGAACGCCGGTCCATCAAACGCCGGCGCCATCGGCTGGTACGCCGGATCGTCCGCGTTCTGGCGATCGACCACCGCCGCCATGCGACGCAACGTGTCTATAACCTGAGCCTTGGTGGTGATCCCGTGATGCAACCAGTTAGCAATGTGCTGGGATGAAATCCGCAGGGTCGCGCGATCTTCCATCAGCCCGATATCATGGATGTCCGGCACTTTGGAGCACCCCACTCCCTGGTCAATCCAACGAACAACGTATCCGAGTATCCCCTGACAGTTATTATCCAGTTCCTGCTGGATTTCCTCGGGCGACCAGTTGGGCCGGTCCGCCAGCGGGATCGTCAGCAGTTCACTCAGCTTCGCCCTTTTCTGGCCCGCCAGTTTCTCCTGCTGCTCCGCTACATCGACTGCGTGATAGTGCAGGGCGTGCAGTGTCGCCGCGGTCGGGGACGGCACCCAGGCGGTATTCGCGCCTGCCCTGGGATGCCCGATCTTCTGCGCCAGCATGTCCGCCATCTGGTCTGGTGCGGCCCACATGCCCTTGCCGATCTGGGCCCGGCCGCGCAGCCCGCAGGCCAGCCCGATATCCACGTTCTGGTCCTCGTATGCCTTGATCCACACTGAGTTCCGTATCTCGTTCTTACGGATCATCGCGCCGGCTCCCATCGAAGTGTGGATCTCGTCCCCGGTCCGATCCAGGAACCCGGTATTGATGAACACCACCCGTTGTTTCGCCGCGGCGATGCATCCTTTCAGATTGGCTGAAGTGCGCCGTTCCTCGTCCATGATCCCCATTTTCAACGTGTTTCGCGCCAGCCCGAGAAAATCCTCCACGCGTGAGAAGATCGCATCGGTGTGCGCCACTTCGTCCGGGCCGTGCATCTTGGGTTTGACGATGTAAACCGAGCCTGTCCGGCTGTTCCGGAAGCGCCCGGTCCTGCGGAGATCATGCATCGCGATCAAACTCGTTACCGCTGCATCCAGCATGCCTTCCGGCACCTCCTGACCGCGGTTATCCAGCACCGCATCAGTGTACATGTGGTGCCCGACATTCCGTACCAGCATCAGGCTGCGGCCCGGCAGCACGAGCTCCCCACCATCCGGCCTGCGGTAGCGGCGGTCTTCCGCAAGCCGGCGCAGCAGCGTGCTCCCGCCTTTTTCGAAACTTGCCTCCAGCGTGCCTTTCATGAGACCCAGCCAGTTGCGGTACGCAACCACCTTGTCGCCCGCATCGACGGTCGCCACCGAATCCTCACAGTCCTGGATCGTGGTGATTGCAGCTTCGAGAATCACATCCGCCACACCGGCCGGATCATCCTTCCCGATTGGATGGTTGAGGTTGATAACTATCTCGACATGCAGCCCGTGATGTTCGAACAACACTACCGAAGGCGCGTCGGGTTCTCCGGTAAACCCCGACAAGCGCGCGGGTTCGGCCAGGCCGGTTTCGTTGCCGCCGCGCATGGCGACCCGTAATTGGCCGGCGACGATCCGGTATCCCGCGGCATCCTCGTGGCTCCCATGAGCAAGCGGTGCCGCCTCATCCAGAAAGGCCCGCGCCCGAGCGATAACCCGTTCGCCGCGGAGCTTGTTGTAGCCGCCCCCGCGTGTCGCGCCGCCGTCTTCCGGGATCGCATCGGTGCCGTAAAGCGCGTCGTACAGGCTTCCCCAACGCGCGTTGGCGGCGTTCAACGCGTAGCGCGCATTGGTTACGGGCACGACCAGTTGCGGGCCGGCGATATGGGCGATCTCCGGATCGACATTACGCGTCTCCACCGAGAAAGCAGCCGGTTCCGGTTGCAAATACCCGATACCGTGCAGAAACGCCTGATACTCCCCGGCATCGATCGGCCTGCTCTTGTGTGCACGATGCCAATCATCGATCTGCTGCTGGAGCTCGTCGCGACGCGCCAGAAGCGCCTTGTTCGCCGGACCCAGTTCCCGCGCCAGTTCACCGAAGCCTTGCCAGAACGCCTCGGGCTGCACCCCAGTGCCCGGGATGGCCTCATCGTTGACAAATGCATAGAGGGCCTGCGACACGCGTAGCCCGCCGACGGTTTCGCTCACGATAAGCCCTCCATTCATCCAGGATACGCAGGCATCCAGGATACGCAGGCATCCAGGATACGCAGGCGCCTTGTGTCCGATGCCACGCTCCCCCGCAAGCAGCACGGCTTGCCCACCGTCTCGTCTCCAGCCACAACCCGCGCCATGTCCCTTCCGCTTCGCGTCGGCGTCGCCGGCGCCGGCCATTTCGGCCGTTTTCACGCCCTCAAAATTGCTGCCTCTTCGCGCGCCACACTTGCCGGTATCCACGACCACAACCCCGCCCATGCGAACGCGGTTGCCCAGGAAGCGGATGCCCCCACCCGGTCCCTTGCGGAGCTTCTCGCCGTCTGCGACGCAATCGTGGTCGCCGTGCCGGCCGCCTCCCACCACGCCATTGCCGCAACCGCTTTATGCGCAGGCAGGCACGTTCTGGTCGAAAAGCCGATTACCGCGACACTCGCCGAAGCCGACGATCTCGCCGCCCTGGCGGATGAGCACCGCTGCATCCTTCAGGTCGGGCATCTTGAGCGTTTCTCCGTGGCCCACGGCATGCTCGCCGGCATGGTCGGACCCCCGCTGTACATCGAGGCCACCCGGACCGGTCCATTCAAGCAGCGCGGCACCGACGTCTCGGTCGTGCTGGACCTGATGATCCACGATCTCGACCTGATCCTGGCCCTCAGCTGCAGCACCATCGAATCGGTGGACGCGATCGGCGCCCCGATCGCCAGCACACAGGACGACATTGCCAACGCCCGAATTCGCTTCACCTCTGGCACGGTCGCGACCATTACCGCCAGCCGGGTGGCAATCCGCACCGAGCGGCGCATGCGCATTTTTGGGCGGGATGGCTATCTGGCGGTGGACTTCGCCAACCGCCGGCTCAGCGTCATTCGCCGTGGCAAGGGAGAACCGGTTGCCAATCTGCCTGGCTTTGGCGGTGAAACAATCTCCTGGAAGGAACACGATGCGCTTGCCGCCGAGCAGGAGGCATTCTTCGCGGCGATTCTCGATGGTGCGCCGGTTGTTGTGGATGCCGCGGCCGGCCGTCGCGCCCTCGCCGCTGCCCTTGCCGTTTCTGATGCCATCGCGGCCACTCGCGTCCGGATGGTCGCTTCAGGGCTTCTCGATCAGCTCGAGTATGGCATCGGCGGCGGCTTCGGAGGGCAATAAGCCCCCGCCGGGCGCCAGCAACTTCATCACTTCTCCAAAGGCCCCGCGCTGGGCCGCAGCTGATGCGTGATCCTGAAGCAACCGTCCCAACGCCTCTGCCAGCCGTTCCGGCGTGCATGCCTGCTGCAGCAATTCCGGCACAACTTCCCGGCCAGAGATCAGGTTGAGCAGCGAGGCATGCCGGACCTTCACCATCCGGCGTGCAAGCGCTGCCGAAACCGGGTTCACCCGATAAGTGACCAGCATCGGCACACCGGCGAGGGCCAGCTCCAGCGTCGAGGTGCCCGACTTCGTCAGTGCCGCCGCCGAAGCCGCGAATGCATCATATTTTTCCTGAGCTTCGATCACCAGAATTGGCTGAACCCGCCAATTTGCGGTCGCTTCCCGCACCGAGCCGGCGACCGGCGCCGCCACGGGAACCACGGGGACCACCGGACGAGACTGGGCCAGAATTCCGAGCGCCGCGCCCATGATCGGCAGCAACCGGGCGGTTTCGGTCGGTCGGCTGCCCGGCATCATGGTCACGACCTGCTCGCCGGCAGGAATCGCGTGGCGATCGCGAAACCGCTCGGAATCGCCGCAATCCGCCCCGCTTTCCAGCACCGGATGGCCCACAAACTGCGCTGGCACTCCGTGCTGCGCGAAAAATGCCGGTTCGAACGGCAGGAGGCACAGCAGCCGATCCCACAGTCCCGGATAGCGCTTTACTCTGCCTTCCCGCCAGGCCCAGGCCTGGGGGGCGACGTAGTGGACCCGCCGAAACCCAAGCTTGCTCACCGCACGCAGCAGCCGCAGCGTAAATCCCGGGCTGTCGATTGTGACAACGACGACGGGCTGGCGCGCCGCGATATCCGCGAGGGTTTCGCGCAGGCGCCGCCGGAGGCGAGGAAGCCGGGGAACCACCTCCAGAAGTCCCATCAAGGCCAGCTCCTTGATAGGGAAGAGGCTGGTGAGGCCCTGTACTGCCATATGCGCGCCGCCAACTCCCGCGAACGCCACATTGGGACACCGGGTCCGAAGGGCGGCCATGAGCCGACCACCTAGAACGTCTCCGCTCTGCTCCCCCGCCACCAAATAGATCAATGCCATCGGGTCATTTTCGCGGCGTGCGACAGGCAGCGCGATCTTCTCGAAAAACTGGCACTAGCTGCCGTAAAGCGCCTTCGGCGAAATTTCTGGTGCGGCAATCTCAATCCAATCACCATTCCGGACTGCCCTGAAAAAGCAGCTTCGGCGACCGGTGTGACAAGCCACCCCTTGCTGATCAACCAGCAACAACACCGCGTCACCGTCGCAATCGATGCGCAGCTCCTTCAGCAATTGCACGTGGCCGGATGTCTCGCCCTTGTGCCATAAGGAATTTCGGCTCCGGCTGAAGTAGCATGCACGGCCAGTCGCAAGGGTTTCCCGCACCGCCGCACGATCCATCCAGGCAAGCATCAGAACTTCGCCTGTGTCATGCTGCTGGGCGACAGCGGGCACGAGCCCCGCTTTGTTGAAGCGAATGATCGCCAGAAGCTCCCCGTCCCCTGCCGCCATATGATCAGGCGACCGCGAACAGATCTACCTTCCAGCCAGCCTTGGCCATGGCCCGCTGCAGCCCTGCGGTGAAGCGCCGCGTAGCTTCCATCCCGCCGCTACGGGGCCAAAGCTTGCCGGTGAAATGCCGCGCCAGGAGATCCAGCAGCAACTCGCATTCCACCTTGTCGAGGCCACCATCGGGCGGGATTTCCCCATAATACGCGTTCAGCTCTTCCGTCAGCGAGACATCGCTTTCAATAATTTCGCGCAACGCATCGTTGGAAGGCGGAACCAAATGCCGCCGCTCCAACTCCCATCGACAAGACGCCAGGGCGGAAGGTAGTAAGGTACTCAATGAACTCTCCGTTCCCCGGAACTGCGGACGCATCCGGACCTAAACACTCGAATATAAATGCATACAGCCAATCCGTCCAGAGGGCGCAACGAAATTGCACCTTACAAAACCACGGCATCAAGCAGGGCGTCCAACCGGAGCATGCCCTCCCGAGTCGGGAAAAGCCGATTTTCTCCCCAGGTGAGATAACCTTCCCTTATGGCCTGTTTAAGCACCTCGCCATCTAAAGAATCTTCCAGTGAAAGCCCTGTGCGCTTCTCAAATCTTTCGGCACTCACCCCCTGCGCCAAACGAAGTCCCATGATCAGCATTTCCCGCGCACGCTGCCGCTTGCTGAGCGCAACCTCCTCAGTTGTGCCGTGGCCAGTCTGTTCGACCCGGGACGCCCACTCTTCAGGCGCCCGGTGGCGCCGCGTCGCACGGAGCTGCCGGTCAACGGTAACCCTGCCATGCGCCCCAGGACCAATGCCGGCATAATCCGCATACCGCCAATACGCCAGGTTATGCCTGCTCTCTGCTCCCTCTTTTGCAAAATTCGAAATCTCATACGGTTTCAAATCGAACCGGCTGGCCTGTTCAATGGTCGCATCGTACAAACTGGCCGCGGTTTCCGCATCTGGCAGCACAATCTCGCCTCGCCTGTGTCGCACCTCGAAAGCGGTTCCAGGCTCGATGGTCAGCTGGTACAGCGACAGGTGGTCCGAAGCGAGCTCCAGCGCTTGCCGCAGCTCCCCAAGCCAGACCGCCACATCCTGCCCGGGGCGAGCATAGATGAGATCGAACGAGACCCTCGGGAAAATGCGACGCCCGGTTTCCAGCGCCGCAACCGCTTGCGTCGCACTGTGCTGCCGCCCCAGCATGGTCAGGGCGCCTGAATTCAGACTCTGCACGCCGATCGAAACCCGGTTAACGCCCGCGGTACGGAAGGCCGCGAACTTGCCGGCCTCCACGCTGGTGGGATTGGCCTCCAACGTGACTTCCATATCGGGCATGGGATCGAAAAACCGCCCGGCATCATCGATGAGCGCCGCCACGGTAGCCGGATCCATCAGGCTTGGCGTCCCACCGCCGAAGAAGATCGAGCCCAGCTTCCGCCGCCCCAGCCGTTCGCCCTCCCAAGCCAGCTCCGTTTGCAGAGCCGCGGCAAAGCGCTGTTGATCGATGCGATCCCGCACGTGAGAGTTGAAGTCGCAATAGGGGCACTTGGCCAGGCAGAACGGCCAGTGGATATACAGGGCGAGCGGTTCGATCACCGGAGAGAGATAGTCACCATGCCTCCCCTGGAAACTGCTGCCGCCCCGGGCGGTTCGGTCGAGCGCGTGCGCGCCGCCCTGATCGCCGCGGGTCATCCGGACACCATTACCACGTTCCCGGAGGGCACGCGTACAGCAGCCGACGCCGCCAAGGCGGTCGGCTGCACGATTGCGCAGATTGCCAAATCAATTGTGTTCCGGGCCGGCGAACGCGCCGCAATTGTCGTGACCTCTGGCGCCAATCGCGTTGACCCTGCCAAGGCCGCAGCGGCGCTCGGCGTGCAACTGGCTCGTGCTGATGCGGACTGGGTGCGCATTACCACCGGTTTCGCGGTGGGCGGCGTGGCGCCGATCGGCCATGCATCCTCTCCCCTGCTGCTGCTGGACCAGGACCTGCTCGCCCTCGATCCCATCTGGGCCGCGGCCGGTTCGCCCCGGCACGTCTTTCGCACCACCGCTTCCGATCTCCGGCGTATCACGGGAGGCACCGTCGCGGATGTGCGCGCCGGCGAAGGAGGCCAGACGCTCACGAACACATGACTCGCAGGCGAGCGTCGCGGCACCCTGTTTCCGGGTTCCACTCGCAATGGAAACGAAGGAGTTGCTTCAATGGGCCGTTCCCTGGTGATCGCCGGACTGGTGCTGGCGGGGACGCCCGCGCTGGCCGCCCAGATCCCCCCGGCGGCCAATCTCTACACGCAGCAGGACTCTGCGCTCCATCGCGTTGCAAAACTGGAGCGCCCATGACATTGCGCAGGCGCAAGTCCAGACAAGTGATGGCAGGGTCTGGCATCCGGCCAGGGGCTCGATCCCGAGGAACCAGGCGGCCGAAATCATCGTACCGGGCGGGGATTGCATCGCGAACGTGCGCGTGCAGTTCAAGAATGGCCAGGTACTTTCATTGAGCGAGTTACATAACTGCAAGGACACCCAGATCGTCGTGCGGAATGAAGGGCTGTCGATCCCGCAACAAGCCGTTCCCGGGGCGCAGCAGCACGCGACGCCGGGCTGAGGCTTGACGCGGAGAGGCGAGCCGAGAAGCTTCCGGCCCGTCCGGAGCCGGAGTTCCTGACCGGAGTTCCTGAAATGAGCTTGCCGCAGACCATGACCTACATCGCTGCCGACGGCGCAGGAGGCGCCGAGGTGCTGAAACCCGCCAATGGGCCGTTGCCTGAGCCCAAGCCGGACGAGGTCCTGATCCGGGTGCAAGCGGCCGGGGTGAACCGGCCGGATGTACAGCAGCGCAGGGGAGCCTATCCACCGCCGCCCGGAGCCAGCCCGGTGATCGGCCTGGAGGTGGCCGGAGAAATCGTGGCCTGCGGCGATTCGGTGAAAACGCTGCGCACCGGCGACAGGGTCTGCGCGCTGGTGAACGGCGGCGGTTATGCGGAATACTGCGTCGCGCCAGAACCGCAGTGTCTGCGTTGGCCGGAAGGATACGACGCGGTGCAGGCGGGGGCTTTGCCCGAGACATATTTCACCGTCTGGGCGAATTTGTTCGGGCATGGGCGGTTGATGAAGGGCGAGGCCGCGCTTGTCCACGGGGGCACGTCGGGGATTGGTGTGACCGCCGTCCAGCTGGGGCGGGAATTCGGGGCGACAATGTTCGCTACGGCGGGATCGGACGAGAAATGTGCGGCTTGCATACGCCTGGGCGCCGCACATGCGATAAATTACCGCACACAGGATTTCGTCGAGGAGCTAAAGGGCCTGACGAGCGGCCGCGGTGTCGATGTCGTGCTGGATATGGTCGGCGGTTCCTACACGCCGCGCAATTTGCGCGTTCTGGCGATGGACGGCCGGCTGGTGCAGATCGCATTCCTCGAGGGTTCCAGAATTGAGAATTTCGATCTGACACCCGTCATCGTGCGGCGGCTGACGATTACGGGTTCGACAATGCGGCCACGGACCACGGCGCAGAAGGGCGCCATCGCGCGGGAATTACGAGAAAAGGTATGGCCGGTGCTGGACGCGGGGCGGTGCAGTCCGGTTATATGTGAAACTTTCGCGCTGACGCAGGCGGCAGAGGCACACCGCATGATGGAGAGCAGCATGCATATCGGCAAGTTGATGCTGATCGTGTAGCGGTGCGGCCCAGGGCCAGTCTGAGGCCCTTCAGGATGTCGTTGTCTGCCGCCGACCCTGTGGTGACCCTGCCGGTCATCGCGCTTTGGCCAGAGTGTTGGTAGCCGTGGTCTCTGGCAACGCCCGCCTTTCTCGCGCAGAAGCTGTTTTCGCCTGCTTCGATCGCCCGGATCCCTGCCCCCTCTGGGAGTTCCTGCGCGCTGGTGCCCTCGGTGTGCCCAAACGCCTGCACAGAACAAAAACGGCAATCGCTGACGCGCCGGTGGCAACAAGCGCCATCCAGAACGCCATGCCTTTGGGCCCGGATATCAAAGCACCGACCACCACGCGCAGCACGACGGTCGTGTCGAGCAGAAGGGCCACTGCAAACGCCAGCAAGGCGAGCCCGAACACGATTACTGAACGGGCCGTTTGCGCTGCATGGCCGCGCGATAGCGCTCGGGCGCGCTTACGCGAACCAGTGGAGCGGGTTGAACCACGACTTGCCAAACCTGTCTCTTTCAAGCTGACGCAGCAGATCGCTGCGTGGGTTCATTGGCGGGCATACCCGATTTCGGGCCGCTCGCGCAAAGCTCGGCGGTGTCGTAGTTGGGCTAAGCATCATCCGGGGGAGCGTTTTGGCGCTCCGCCGATAAGATGATGCGTGTTCAATAACTTCTGAGCAGACTTGCGTGGCACAAGCCACGAAAGTCTGCTTAGTATCCGATCGCCGAGCGTGAATCGGATACTCGGACAACAGGCGGCGTATCGATTTTCAGAGAAAGTCAATACTAGCTCATGTGGCGGGCGTGCTGCATAAGCCGGTTGATCGCCGCCCGGGTCTCGGAACGACGGCGCAGATGGATGACAGCAAGGTGGGCATAATCGGTTCTGGCGAGGCGTTCGGCCGTCTCGCGGCGCCGGCGGGTATGGGTGCTCCAGGCCCAGCGGATGGGATGGCTCGGGCGGAGCATGTGCGACCAGCGCTCCCGGTTGCCAGCCCAGAGCTCGGTGCGAAGGACAGCCCGGAACAGGCTGCGGCTGATGACCTGGAGCATTATGCGCGGCAGTGAATAGTCGAGCCAGATCAGGTGCGTCGCCTGGTGCCAGACAAGCTCGCGCACCGGACCGTAATTGCCGTCCACGATCCAGCACTCCGGTTTGATTGCGTCTGCAACCCGGCGGGCGAATTCGTCCGGATCGTGACGGGTCAGGTCACGCCAGCCGGGTTGCCAGTTGATTGCGTCCAGCTCGATGTGAGGAATTCCAAGGCGCCGGGAAAGCTTGCGAGCGAGCGTGGTCTTGCCTGCGCCGGACGTGCCGGTGATGACGATGCGCACCAGGCCTCGTGCGTCAATTTGATACGTGCAGCAATTGCTGCAGCAGCTTCTCGCTGTCCACCGCCTCCCCCGACAAGGCCATGGCCAGAAGCTCGCCGCCAAGCACCTGGGGCGCGATGATCACATCCGGCCGCACGCGTTTGACGCGTTCCATGTTGCGTGCGTCGTTCACAACAACCACGGTCTGCACGTGGCCGGAAAGCTCTTTCGCGGCCAGAACGACAAAAGCGTTTTCCGAGTCGTCATCACTGAGGGCGAGCACGGCCTTGGCGTGCTGCCCATCGGCCCTTTGCAATACGTCGAGATCACTGCCCTCGCCTACCACGACATCGCGCTCCTCCCAGCCCGCTTCGGGTACACGGGAGAGGATGAAGGTGACCTTCTGATCGCGGCGGATCAGCTCCTTGTTGGTGTTGCGGGCGAGCGAGCTGTCCCCCACAATGACGTAATGATTGCTGCGTGACACGTCCTTCTCCCTGACGCCGAGCAGATTTTCCATGCGGCGGTTGATCAGCGGCACAAGCAGGGCGCTGACCGAGGTGGCGAATACGGTGATGCCGAGGATCATCACGGAGACGGCGAACATGCGCGTCTCGGTGGTTTTCGGCACGATGTCGCCGTAGCCGACGGTGGTCATGGTGACGACGGCGAAGTAGAGCGCGGTGATGAGGTCAGTTATCGGCGGATTGAAGCCCGGTCCGAGCAGATAGGAACCCAGGACGGCGTAGGCGATCAGCAGCACAATGCTGGCAATCGCAAACAGCGTGGCGCTGGCGAGGCTGGAGCGAGAGAACGCCCGGCCGGAGGCGAGCAGGGCGAGCAGGGCAAAGAGGTTGTAGGCCAGCAGGCCGGATTTGTCGGCGGGCATCCCCAGCCAGACAAGCCAGATGAGCATTGCGCTTACGGCGGCAGCCATCAGGGCGATCACCCAGGCGAGACGGGAGCGGGTGAGCAGACCGAAGGCCATAACGACCAGAAAGACACCCGCGGTGGCGCTTGGGGCGCCCCGGATCACGTCGTCCAGGGCAGCCTTGGACATGGCGATTATGTCCGTTGCCGCGACCTTTTGCATGAAGCCCAGGCTGACCGCATGGCGCAGCTGCAGCAGACCCAGGCAACCGACCACCAGAAAAAGCGGAACATGCGGAAACCAGAGATGGCCGTGCGACCGGCGCCACGCGGCCCGGGCGAAACGGCGAATTCGTTGGCCGGGCCCTTCTACGAGCCGGCGCGGAAGCGTTTGTGGGCCGATAGGCATTGCGTGGTGACATAGGCCAGAGTGACAGGTCGCGGTAAGGCGGAGGGCGTGGTGAGGCAAGCAGAGACATGGTCGGTGGCGATGCGCGACGGGGTGCGGCTGGCGACGGATGCGTACCTGCCACACAGCGCAGGCCCGTTCCCGGTGATCCTGGAGCGGACACCCTATGGGCGGCATCTGCCGAGCCGCAGCGAGATCACCGCAGCGGACCGCACTCCGGCCAGCCGGGCGGAGCTGGCGGCATATTTCACCGCGCACGGCTACGCCGTGGTGTTTCAGGACACCCGCGGGCGTTACGGCTCGGAAGGGCGGTTCGTGAAATACCTCTCCGATGGCGAAGACGGGTTCGACACCTGCGCCTCGCTGCGCGAGCAGAACTGGTGCGACGGCCGCATCTGCACCATGGGCCTGTCCTACGCGGCGCATACGCAGGCGGCCCTGGGGTGCCTCGATCCGCCTGGGCTGGTAGCGCAAGTGCTGGAGTGCGGCGGTTTCTCCAACTCCTGGCGCTCCGGCATTCGCCAGTCAGGTGCGTTCGAGCTGAAACAGGCGACCTGGGCGTTTCGCAACGCGGCGGTCTCGCCGGAAGCAGCAGCCGATCCGGTGATGAAGGCGGCGCTGGAGAGCGAGGACATTCGCGACTGGTTCGCGCGAATGCCGTGGAAGCCAGGACATTCTCCTCTGCGGCACCATCCGGATTACGAGGCATATCTGTTCGAACAATGGACGCATGGTCCGTTCGATGCATTCTGGCAGCAACTGGGCATCTGGGCCGAGGGCTGGCACGAGCGCTACAGCCAGGCAGCCTGCGTGCATATGTCGTCCTGGTACGATCCGTACGCGCTGACGGCGGTTTCCAACTATGAGGGATTGCGGCGGGCGAAACGGGGCGAGCAGCGACTGATCCTCGGGCCGTGGACGCATGGGGACCGGAGCGACCGGGTGTTCGGTGATGTGGATTTCGGGCCGGATGCGACCCTGGACTCGTGGGCCGGCGACTGGCGTGCGTACCGCCTGCGGTTCTTCGATCAGATCGTGCGGGGCGCTGCATTGAACGAACCGGCGGTGCGGGTCTTCGTGATGGGCGGTGGTTCGGGGCGCCGAACCCCGGCGGGCCATCTGGATCATGGCGGGCGCTGGATCGGCGCCGCGGAATGGCCGTTGCCAGGCACGCAGTTCCAGGCCTTTCATCTCCGTCGGGATGGGCGGCTTGATCCCGCTGCACCGAAAGCGGGAGCGGAAGCGCTCCGTTTCCGATTCGATCCGGCGCATCCGGTGCCCACCATCGGCGGCGCGTTCTCAAGCCTCGAACCGGTGGCGGCGGCCGGTGCCTTCGACCAGACGGAGAAACCGGAATTCCTCGGCTGCGTGCCGCCCTATCTGCCGTTGGCGTCGCGCCCGGATGTGCTGGTGTTCCAGACGGCTGCGCTGGATCAGGCAGTGGAGATCGCCGGCCCGGTGGAGGCGGAGCTGTTTGTGGCGACTGATGGGCCGGATACCGATTTCACCGCAAAGCTCATCGATGTGCATCCGCCGAGCAAAGACTATCCGCGCGGCTATGCAATGAATTTGACGGACGGAATCGTGCGGCTGCGTTACGCGCGTGATCCCGCGCGTACCCGGTTTGCAGAAGCAGGTGAGATCTTGCGGATCAGGATCACGCTGTTCCCGACCGCCAATCTGTTCTTGCCGCGCCATCGCATCCGGTTCGATATTTCTTCGAGCAATTTTCCGAAATTTGATGTGAACTCTAACACCGGCGAAGCAGAGGGGGCGGCATTGCTGCGCCGGGTGGCGGTTAACAGCGTGTTTGTTGATGCCGCCCGGCCCAGCAAGGTGGTACTGCCCGTCCTGGCCGCCTGATCATCGTGAAGTGTCTGCTTCCGTTCGGCTGCAAGGCGGTCCAGCCGCGCTTGATTACGCGGGCGGCTTGGGGCTATGGGCGATACAGGCGCTCATTTCCGATAGCCTGCGAGCGTCTATAGGAAAAAATCAGGGAGAACATGTCAATGGAAGCGACGCTTGCACGCGCCGAGACAATTCCGTGGTGGCGAGAACCGACGAAGGATCAATGGCTGGCGTGGATTGCCGCCTGGCTCGGCTGGACCCTCGACGCCTTCGATTTCACTATTTTCCTGCTCATCATGCTGCCGATCTCGCAGAGTTTCGGGGTCCCGCTGGTGGCGGTGACGGCGGTCTTCACCATCACGCTGTGGCTGCGGCTGGTGGGGGCGGTGGGATCGGGCTGGCTGGCGGATCGTATCGGGCGAAAGAAGCCGCTGATGATCTCGATTTGCTGGTACTCGGTCTGCAATTTTGCGGCCGGCCTGTCACCAGCCTTCTGGCTGCTGTTTTTGTTCCGTGCATTGCTCGGAATTGGAATGGGCGCCGAATGGCCCGCCGGCGCGGCACTGGCTATGGAATCCTGGCCCGCACGTTCCCGCGGTTTCATGAGTGGCGTGCTGCAAGGCTCCTGGAGCATCGGGTTTCTGCTGTCCTCGGTCGCCTACGGATTGCTGTACAACGCAATCGGCTGGCGCGGCCTGCTGATGCTCGGGATATTGCCGGCACTGGCGGTGATCTGGATACGCAGCTACGTGAAGGAACCCAAGGTCTGGGCGGAAAACCGAAGGCTGCAGCGAGAGCAGCAACGGGAGTTCCGGGCACCGCTGTTCGACATTTTCCGCCCGAGCGTGTTGTGGAACACGATCACCGCGTGCCTGTGGATGGCAAGCGGTTTCATCGTATATTATTCAGTTTATGGGATGTTTGCAACCCATCTGCAGAAGGACCTGCAGTTCAGCCCGGCACTCGTTGCAACGCCCATCGCGCTTTCGAACCTGGTGGCGTTTTTCGCCAGCGGGTTCTGGGGCTGGGTTGCAGACAGGAACGGACGCCGCTGGGCGATGATTATTCCAGCCGCGATCGGGATTTTCATCACGCCTCTCTACCTGTTCACGCGCGACTATACGGTGATTGTGGTCGCTTACGTTGTTCAGGGCGCGTTCCTGGGCGCGATCTACGGGCAGAACCCGAGCTATCTGGCTGAGCGGTTCCCGACCGAGGTGCGCGCGACCGCATCGGGGTTTTGCTATCACCAGGGCGCGATATGGGCAGGATTCACCGGGCCCGTGCTGGCTATTTTCGCAGCAGGACAGCCAGGCGGATTCGCCCTGCCGATGCTGGTCGCCACAATCGGGGCCGCCGTCGTGTTTATTTTCGCCCTGCTGATCGGGCCGGAGACGCGGGGCAAGGTGCTAGCCGCGGAGATAACGCTGCCGGTGGGCGCCTGAACTGCCATTCCGGGGCGGGGTAAGGACGTACCCCGCCTCGCTCGTTTGCTTCGTACTTCTGCCCAATGACAAGAGGTTGCTACACTGGCCTCACTCTCAGGCAGGAGGAACCGATGGCTGCTCGACCGAGGCCCGGCGAGGTAACGGACCGCAACTTGGCGCTGGAACTCGTGCGTGTCACGGAGGCAGCAGCGCTTGCCGCTTCCCGCTGGATCGGCCGCGGACAGAAGAACGAAGCCGATGGCGCGGCGGTCGGCGCGATGCGCAAGGCCTTCGACCAGGTGGCGATCGACGGCACGGTGGTCATCGGCGAAGGCGAAATGGACGAAGCGCCGATGCTGTATATTGGGGAAAAGGTAGGGTGCGGGGGGCCGGCGATGGATATCGCCGTCGATCCGCTGGAAGGGACCACGCTGACCGCGAAAGGGGGGCCGAACGCACTTGCCACGGTCGCGATGGCCGAAAAAGGCGGATTTCTCCACGCACCGGACATTTACATGGACAAGATCGCGGTCGGGGGCGGATTACCGGACAGCGTGGTGGACCTCGACGCGCCAGCAACCGAGAATCTGCGGAACCTCGCGCGCGCCAAAGGCCGCGACGTCTCCGATCTGGTCGTCTGCATCCTCGACCGCGACCGGCATAAGGAGATCATCGCGAAATGCCGGGAAGCCGGCGCGCGAATCATGCTGATCAGCGACGGCGACGTGGCCGGCGTGATCGCGACCGCCATGCCGAATGCGGAAATCGACATTTACATGGGATCGGGAGGCGCGCCGGAGGGCGTGCTTGCCGCCGCCGCCCTGCGCTGCATCGGTGGGCAAATGCAGGGCCGACTGTTGTACGAGAACGACTCCCAGATCTCGCGGGCGAGAGAGATGGGGGTGAATGACCCCAAGCACAAATACAGCATCACCGAGATGGCGCGGGGCGACGTGATGTTCGCCGCAACAGGGGTGACGTCGGGTGCGATGCTGCGCGGGGTGCGCCGGTACGGCCACGGCGCGTCGACGCATTCCGTGGTGATGCGGAGCAAGTCGGGTACCGTCCGGCTGATCGAGGCCCAGCATAATTTCGAGACGAAGACCTGGACGCCGCAGTAAAGTGATTCGATGAATGAGCCAGTCCTTGGAGTCGCGCGCAGCCTGAGCGGCCGCCGGTGGGTGTGGCGTACCGGTGAGGAGCGGCTTGGACTCGGGATCGCCCAGCGCGTCGGCGTGCCGGAGGTGATCGGGCGGTTGCTCGCAGCACGGGGAATCGATCTGGAGTCGGCGTGCCACTTCCTCGATCCGACGCTGCGAGCCTTGCTGCCTGATCCATCGCGGCTGGCAGATATGGATGCCGCGGCGGAGCGTCTAGCCGATGCGGTGGTGCGCGGCGAGACTGTGGGCGTGTTTGGCGACTACGACGTTGATGGCGCGTGCAGCGCGGCGCTTATGATCATGCTGCTGCGCAGCCTCGGCTGCACCGTGCTGCACCACGTGCCGGACCGGATGATGGAGGGGTACGGGCCAAACATTCCCGCGCTGCTCGGGCTGGCGGCGCGCGGTACCACACTTGTCGTCTGCGTGGATTGCGGCACCACCTCCGGGGAGGCTCTGGCGGGGTTGCGGGGACGGGCGGATGTCGTGGTTCTGGATCACCACAAGGCGGAGACGATGCCTACCGCGGCCTTCGCAACAGTGAATCCCAACCGGCTGGACGATTCGTCCGGGCTTTCGATGCTGTGCGCAGCGGCGGTGGCATTCATGGCAGCTGTTGCGGTGGTGCGGTGCCTGCGGCGGCGGGGCTTTTTCGCCGAGCGGGCCGAGCCGGATCTGATGGGACTGCTTGATCTGGTGGCGCTGGCGACGGTCTGCGATGTGATGCCGCTGACCGGGGTTAACCGTGCGCTGGTCGGCCAGGGGCTGAAGGTGATGGCACGGCGGGCCCGGGCGGGTGTGGCGGCACTGCTGACGGTAACGCAGGCGCGGGGTCAGTTGACCGCGAGCACGTGCGGGTTTGTGCTCGGTCCGAGGATCAACGCGGCCGGACGGATCAGCGAGGCGGATCTCGGATTGCGGCTGCTGCTGTGCGAGGACGCAGCGGAAGCGGCAGCGCTGGCGGCACGGCTGGATGCGGTCAACCGCCAGCGGCAGGAGGTGGAAGCCGGCATTCTGCAATCGGCCTTACAGGCGGCCGAGGTTCAGGCGGAGGCGGGTTTCGCTGCGCTGGTCGTTACGGGTGAGGCCTGGCATCCAGGCGTGGTCGGGATCGTGGCCGGGCGGATCAAGGAGCGTTTCAACCGGCCCGCTTGCGTGGCCGGAACAGCGGAGGGTGTTGCAAAGGGGTCCGGGCGTTCGGTGCCGGGCGTCGATCTCGGGGCCGCGGTGATCGCCGCTCGGCAGGCCGGGATTCTGCTGACCGGCGGCGGGCATCCGATGGCCGCGGGGTTTTCGCTCGTCGCGGAGCAGGTGAAGGCCTTTGCGGCATTTTTGAATGAACGGCTGTCGGACGCGGCGGCGTTGCCGAGTGCGGCGCATCTGGCTGTGGAGGGCACCTTGGCGGTTTCGGGTGCAACAATCCAGCTGGCGGCGCATGTCGCCCGGCTGGCGCCGTTCGGGGCGGGAAACGAGGAACCGGTATTTGTGCTAAGTCACGCACGAGTGGTGCGGGCGGACCGCGTGGGGCGGGAAAAGACGGCGATCCGCGCCTGGGTCGAGGGTGAAGGTGGCGGCCCCCGGCTGAAGGCGATGCTGTTCCGCGCGAAGGATGGGGTGCTGGCAGAGGCGCTGCTGGGATCGGGAGGCGTGCCCATTCACCTGGCAGGGCATGTGCGGGCGGAAGAGTGGAACGGCGCGATTGGTGTGGGGTTCGCGGTAGCGGACATGGCGATGGCGTCGTGATGCTTCGGCCGGAACCGAAGTTAAAGTCGTTGGATAAGCGGCGAACAGGTCGTAGCTGATCGGCTGTTCAGCATATCCGAGAGGTTAAAATGCAAACCAATCGCAAGCCGGTTTTCACGGTGACCTGGCAGGTTCGCCCCGGAAACGAGGAGGTTGCGGCAGACATTATCACCCGTTTCACGCCGGAAGCCCGTGAGGAACCAGGCGTGGAACTGCTGATGGTGACCCGGAGTGTCACGGACCCGCGGCATTTCCTGTTCTATGAGGTGTTCTCTGACCAGGCGGCGTTCGATGCGCATCAGCGGACGCAGCATTTCAAGAAGCTGATCCCGCAAGACGCGCTGCCGCTCCTCGCCAGCCGCGAGTGGGTGCAGTACGCGGTGGTATAGTTGCCGTGTCGATCAGTGCGGTAATCTCGTCAGCTACATCGCCCTGATGGCACGACAAAAATGAAGGCCGGGTCTTTCAGGGATACCGGCAGTTGCCGCATCACGGACGACGGCCGTTGGTGCGCTCGCTGGCGGCATCCGCACCAGAATGCTGAGCGGTGCGTGTTGCGGGACGGGGATACGCGCAGCTTCGTCCTGCCCTATGGCTTGGTTTCCTCCACCGTCGCGATCAGGGCCGGCAATACCGAGCAGATGTAGGTGGCGGCCGCTTTCTGGCGGAGCTCGCAACCGGGAAAGACCGCGCCTGCGCGCCCCCTCACCTTGACCCAGGGGAGGCGCACAGCTAACCACCCGGCGCGCCGCGGTCCCGTTCGTCTAGAGGCCTAGGACACCAGCCTTTCACGTTGGTAACACGGGTTCGAATCCCGTACGGGACGCCAGTTCGGAACAGAACTGCGAACGCCGGGGACGGCGGATTTTCCGCCCGAGGCGGCTACAAGCGTTCTCCACAAACGCTTTTTGATCCCACGATTCGGACCTCGCCGTCGGCGACCTCGACGCGCTGCGCGAGCGCGCGAAGATGGTCGCGACGGTAGCCGCCGCCGGTGATTCGTAGCCGCTCTCGGGCGGTCGCGGCAAACTTCCGCACCATGGCCGGCGTGATGGTCTGTTGCCCGGCGCTTTCGAGGACGGCAGCCGTCCGCTCCGCATCGGCCCTGCGCCTGACCGCGGGTTGATTTCAGGCCCGGCTATGCGCTCCCGGAGCGCGCCGGGTCGTCCAGATCGGCCACGCCGCTCTCGATGGCGCCGTAAAGCCGAATGAGCCGCAATTCGGCTTCCGCGGCCCGCTGGTTCAGCTCGGCGATATGCTCGCGGCGGCGCTCGAACTCGCTCCTGCCGGCGCTGGGATGGAGATGTCGTGCTCGGCCTGTCGCGCCGTCGAGACGCGCAGGTAGAGGGCGGCGCGTAGCGGCACGGTCGTAGCAAAACTCCGCTCGGACTATCGGCCGGACCCGAACAATTCATCAAAGAGGTCGCCGAACCACGCCTCGAACACGTCCACCTCGGTCTGCGTAACCGGAACGCGCTCGGGTTAATCGTCCGTGACGGTCCAGGCCGAGAGATCGTGCTTCGGCGGCCGGCCAATGCGAGGCCACGGCTCGATCTCAACGTAAAGATCGTGGGGCAAGACGCCGAAGGTGACACGTGGTCGGGACATCTCGGCAGCATCGCGCCGGGCGACTTCCAAGCGAACAACCCATGTCTATCCGGCGACGCCCTTCTCCCTCCCGGCAAGATCGTGAGGAGGTAGTGTCCTGAAGGTTCAGCAAATTCGGCCGTGAGAGCGGTCATGGTATGCGGGTGATGTCTGAAATCACCAACCCCGTGGGACGGGAGCACACCATGACCAAGAGGGAAGCTAGGGCTGGCGTGGTTGATTTGAAGGCTCTCAGGGAGCTCATGGATGGCAATCCCACGCTCGCTGTCATCGTCGAGGCGGTGCTGGAAGCGGAGATGAGCGAGGCGATCGGAGCGGCGAAGGGGGAGCGGACGGCGGAGCGTCTTTCCTACCGCAGCGGCTATTATCGGCGCGCGCTTGTGACGCGGGTGGGCACGCTGGAGCTTCGGGTTCCGCAGGATCGTGCCGGCCGCTTTTCCACTGCCCTTTTCGAGCGCTACCGGCGCTCGGAGAAGGCGTTGGTAGGAGCGCTTTCGGAGATGTACGTGCAGGGTGTTTCCACGCGCAAGGTCAAGGCGATCACCGAGGAGCTGTGCGGACACGAGTTCTCGGCCTCGGCGGTCAGCCAAATCAACAAGACGCTGGATGCGAGCCTGAAGGCATTCTGCGAGGGGCGGCTTGAAGAGGCCTATCCCTATTTGATTCTGGACGCCCGTTACGAGCGGGTGCGCGAGGCCGGGGTTATCATCAGCCAAGCCGTCCTGATTGCGGTGGCCGTTGATCTGGAGGGCCCGCCGCCAGGTGCTTGCCATTGAGCTTGCTAGCTAACCGCGAGAGCCGGTCGAGCTGGCGGGATTTTCTCCTCGGCCTGAAGAACCGCGGCCCATACGGGGTCGAGTTCGTGGTCTCCGACGACCATCCCGGGCTGAAAGCGGCGATCCGCGAAGTACTGCCGGAAGCGCTGTGGCAACGCTGCTATGTCCATTTCCTGAGGAATGCGCTCGACCACATGCCGCGCAAGCATCTGGACGACTGCGTGCAGGAACTGCGCTGGATCTACGATCGGCGGGACCTCTCCGAGCTGCGCCGCGATATCGCTCAGTGGCTCGCCAAGTGGCAACGCAAGTACGCCAAACTCTGCAGCTGGGTCGAGGAGAACATCGAACAGACGCTGACCTATTACCGGCTGCCGCTTGCTCATCACAAGCACATGAAGTCCACCAACATGCTCGAGCGGCTGAACCAGAGATCAAGCGGCGCACCCACGTGGTGCGGATCTTTCCCAATGCCGAAAGCTGTCTCAGGCTGGTGCGTGCGCTCGCGGTAGAGACCCACGAGAATTGGCTGGCAGCGATCCGCTATCTCAACATGGAGCACCTGAAGGAGCACAAAAAGGAAGTGCTCAGGCCGGCCGCATGAGACCAGCTATCCCGACGCTCCAGCCTGGCCTCGTGCTCGCCGCCGTCAATCGGGATAGGGGGGCACCTCGCAGTGCCACCCCTCCCACACCACCGGGCATGCCGGTCCGTACCACGGCGGTTCGGCGGATCAGGCGAACATCAGCGTCTGCATGGCGACGAGACCAAGACGCTGGACGCGGCGAATGGTGAAGGCCCGGTGCGGTGAAGGCCCGGTGCATGGCGCTCGCCGAACTCATCCGCCAGGGGCCTTTCGGGCTGAAGATGGCCGGGGCCACCGTGGCCTCTGAAACACCCAGGCGGCGCAGTTCCTGGTAACGCCGGCCCCCGCGTCTTCCACTGAACCCAGACGGCGCAACGCAGTCTCCGTCGGATCCACCCGTCGAGGGACGCCAGTTCGCGCCACTGCGTGAAGCCGAAGTATCCGGCCCAACCCCGCAGATACGGGTTGAGCTCTGCGATCATCCGCGGCAGTGCCCGTCCGTGCCGCCGAGTCAGTTCGCGCGCCCGTTCCTTGAACCGGCGCACCGCCTTGTCGGCGATCCGGCGCCGCGGTTCAGGTTCCTCCGTGACGGTGAAGCCAAGGAAGTCAGGCTCACCATCACCCGCTGGCCCGCCTTTTCACTGCGCACGTAGATGTTGCAATCATCCGCATAACGCACGAACCGGTGGCCCCGGCGTCCAGTTCGCGATCCAATTCGTCCAGCACGATATTCGACAGCAGGGGCGACAAGGGACCGCCTTGCGGGGTTCCCTCCTCGCTGGCCGCGAACACGCCTTCGTCCATCACACCGGCCGTCAGGAACGACCGGATCAGACGCAACACGCGCCGGTCCTCCACCCGTTCCGCCAAACGAGCCATCAGCCGATCGTGGTTGACCCGGTCGAAGAACTTCGACAGGTCGATATCGACCACGAACCGGCATCCTTCGGCGACATGGGCCTGCGCCCGAGCCACCGCCTGATGCGCCGAGCGGCCCGGCCGGAAGCCGAAGCTGTGCTCGCTGAACATTGGGTCCCACAACGGTTGGAGCCGTTGCAGCACCGCCTGCTGGATCACGCGATCCATTACGGTAGGAATGCCCAGGTCGCGCGTGCCGCCAAGCGGTTTCGGGGGTCTCACCCGAAGCACCGGGTTTGGCCGATAGCGTCCCTGAAGCAACTGGCGTTCAATCTCCGGCCAGCGTGCCTTCATCGCGTCCGGCAATTGCCGCACGTCATCCGATCAATGCCGGCCATCCCTTTGTTGCGTACCACAGCACGCAACGCCGCTTGCACGTTGTCCGGATCGCAGATCGCGTCCATCAGCGATCCGGTGCTCGCCGGGCTTTCGGGACCGGGCGTCGCCACGACCGCTTCGGCCTCCCGCCCCATCAGATGCGGGGCTTCACCCCGCCCCGGTTCGGGCAGGTCCAGCATCAACTGGATCGGCGGCCGCGATGTGGTCATGAGGCTCCCGGGCTACTCGCCCTCTCCTTCAACCCCTTCTCGGGGACCGTTGGGGCCTTCGGCCGGTCGTCTGGCCTACTACGCCCTCTGCTGACTTCTGCATCGTGATCAGGGAGCCTTGCGGCTCCCTCAGTCCGTCTGGCTGCCCGGGCGGACACGGTGCAGATCTCCTGGGGTAAGCTCGGCGTCTTTCCTCGCGCGTCCGCCGGATTTACCCGCCTGGCCCTTGATGGATATGGATTTTCCGACTTCCTGCCCGCTCGTCCGGCCAGGCTTGCCTCGTATCCGGTTCCTGTTCGTCGAACCGCGATTTCGCGCCACGCTTCCTTCAGACGGTCCCTCGCGGGTTCCGCCCTTGCGCTTCACTCGTGCTTCACCTCCATCAGGTTGCACAGGGGACTTCCACCCCCACAAGACACTGGGCATGCCCAGCACACAGGATCGCCGTAGACGACCGCCGAGGGCGGCGCGCATGCGTCCTTGACCGCGGCTGCGCCCGATGCCTCCCAACATCTGCGGTCGGGACATGGCGTAATCGCGGCGGCGAGCTGGCCTGATCGTTGGTAGCTTCCGCGAGGCGAAACGCCAGACCGGAGGGACCCCATGGAACAGCGTCAGTATGTCGGGCTTGATGTTTCCCAGGCCATGACGTCCATTTGCGTGATCGACGAAGCCGGCGCGGTCGTGTGGCGCGGCAAAACCAGCTCGGAGCCGGACAGCATCGCCGCCGTGCTTCGGCCGTGCGCCAAACGTCGTGCGCATCGGCCTCGAGACCGGGTTGGTGTCGAATTGGTTGACGCGCTCCTTGCGCCAGCGCGGGCTGCCGGTCGTCTGCATCGATGCCCGTCATGCCGAGGCAGCGCTCAGCCTGCAGATCAACAAGACCGACGGCAATGATGCGTTCGGCTTGGCCCAGGTGATACGCACCGGATGGTTCCGCGAAGTGGCGATCAAGGGCATGGATGCGCAGACGTTGCGCATGCTGCTGGTAGCCCGCGCGCAGCTCGTCTCGCAGCGGCAAGCCTTGTCCAATACAATACGCGGGTTGTTGAAGACTTTCGGCCACATTGTGTCTCGCGGCAGCCATGGTCCCTTCGCGGTGCGCGTCAGGGAGCTCATGGATGGCAATCCCACGCTCGCTGTCATCGTCGAGCCGCTGCTGACTGCCTGGCAGGCGCTGCGCGAGCAGATTGCGCTGCTGGACCACCAGGTGTTGATGCGTGCCAAAGCCGATCCCGTAGCGCGACGATTGATGAGCATTCCGAGCGTCGGAGTGATCGTCGCTCTCGCTTACATGGCGGTGATCGACACGCCACACCGTTTCAGACGATCCAACGCGGTCGGCGCTTATCTCGGGCTCACCCCGCGGCGATACCAGTCGGGCGAGGTCGACAACCCGGGCCACATCTCGAAGTGCGGAGATGGGCTGCTGCGGACCTATCTGTCCCAAGCGGCGAACGCCATGCTGACCCGCAAGATACGGGCCTGCCGACTGCGCAGTTGGGGGCTGGCGTTGGCGGCCCGGATCGGCGCGCGCCGTGCCAAGGTTGCGGTGGCCCGTAAGCTTGCGGTGCTCATGCATCGCATCTGGCGCGACGACCGCGAGTTCGTTTGGGCTGGAGCGCCAGCGACCGCCTGAGCTTCAACCCCGAGTTCCGCCCGAACGGGCGGGAGGATGTCCCGCCGGGACGAGGCTCGGCAGCCCCGCTTTCTTCGCTGCGGCCCCATTCGGGTGACCGCGTCCGGGACCGCGTCCGGGACCGCGTCCGGGACATAGGGGGGGCCAGCCTTCCGACGCCATGTTGCGGCTGGTTGCAGACCGCGGAAAGAACCATGACCCGGCAGGATGGATCCCGACCTGATCGAGTGTTGCGCCGCGCGCAGCTTCGGTCAAGACCGCTGCGCGCCGCTTCGCGGTGGCCTGCGGCCAGTCTTGACCGAAGCTGCGCGCGGCGCTGTCGGATGCACTGGGCCGGGGCAGGAAAGCGGCCCATCAGCCGAACAGAAAAGCGGGGGTTTGTTGAAAGAAGGCTTGCAATCCAAACCGCGATTAAAGAACGAGGAAACGCCGCTCAGCCGAACCAAGAAACTGACCCCGCATACCCATCAACGATTTGCTGAACTTGACGCACACTACTTCGTGAGGAAGGGAGCGGCTACGCTCATTTCGAACCTTGATCGCTTGGCAGGCCCTCGCCGGGCCGGCGACAGCCGGCCAACGCCGCACCCGCGAAGCGGTGGCGCGGAACGCGCCGGCCTTGACGGTCTGGCGGCGGTCCGGCTCGCTCGTGCCCAAGCGGTCATGGTTCCGCTTGCCTTGCGCGCCAGCGTGAGCGGCAGGTCCAGTTCCACCCGGTCGTGCAGGACCTTCGGCGTGATCCGGACTACGGCAAACGTCCGAGAACCAGTTGATGTAACAGCTGGACTACAACCTGCTGTATCGCTGGTTGTCGGTCTGTCGCCGGATGAGAAGGTGTGGGACGCTACGACCTTCACCCACAACGGCGAGCCGCTGCAAGGCGGCGACATCTTCCAGACGTTCATGACCCGGCTGCTCAACCACCCGCAGGTCAGGCCGCTGTTGTCGGATGAACATTTTTTGGGGGACGGTACACTGATTGAAGCATGGGCTTCACAGAAGAGCTTTCGTCCGAAGGATGTCAGCGATCCGGATGGCAACCACTTCCACGGCCAGAGGCGCAAGAACGAGACGCATGCCAGCGCCACGCAAGCCCGGAGGAAATCACCAACGCCGTCGCCTTCCACGCTCCGGCTACACCTCCGGCACGAACCTTACGATCGACGGCGGCGTCTTTGATCCCAGCCGGAAACGTCGGTATCGGAAACGTTGGTGAAGTCTTTGACCTGATCGTTTGCTAACAGAAACAGATCAGCGCGTCATGCTGGCGATGCTGATTCGGATCGATGGCACGATATCGGGTTTGCTGCAGGAACTCCGGGCCAAGCATTCGCGTCGTGACCAACTCGCACCTCGCGTAGCGGCGCTGGAAGAAGGAGCACACTGAGCGAACGCTGCGCCGATGCGGCGGACAGACCAGCCGGTTGGATCATCTGCACCCGGTGACCGCCGCTCCGAGCATCAGAAGAGTTCCGTCGAAACGAAGCAGCGAATACGCCCCAATGAGTTGCCGTCTTCAAACAACTCGTCCGGGCTCCACCAGGCGATGGCATGACCGGTTGGGTTATGCACGCGGAAAACAGCATGCTCTGAGACACGATAGTAGATCTCAGGGTCAGGCTTTATGTCAGTGGTGATGGTCTCGGGGCAGAAATTTGACTTCGTAATGTCCCCCGTAGATACGTACATCGACGATGCGACTATCCCCCAGCTTGCAACACAAGCCCAGCGGGCCATTCTGCGTCTGCCGGAATTGCCCCAGCTCCCTTGCCTCGGAGCTGTCGGCAGGCGGAGGACCGGCGCGTGCAACGGGCAGAATGATCAAGGCTTCAAGGAAGCCGATAAGTAGCTTACGCATAAACAAACCTACCTGGCCACTGCCATATCATTAGCAAGCAATATTGCGACGCCGCAAAAGCACCTGGGAAACCGATGCGCTCCCAATAAGCAAAATAAATGTGTCAGAGCTGGGGAAATCTATGGGTACTTCTAGCCACCGCGTGCGCGCGTTTCTTTAAGCACTGGACAGGGTAAGTTGATCAGCCGTTGAAACGTCGAACAAAGAGGTCAGAGCGTGAGTGATTCCCCTTTACCGAGCAGGCTCTAAGCCTCGGATCACTGCAACCTCCCCAACCAATCCGCATCGGGAAACTCCCTCGGATTGCGAACGGTATAGTATTCGAACTATGGGTTGCGGGTGAGGAGCAAAATGCCAACTGTGCTTGCCCCCGCCGATATCCCTGCAATCACCCGGCGCACCCTGCTCGCCACGCCCCTTCTGCCCGCACTCGCATCATGCGCAACACCGCCGATGCAGCCCTGCCCGCAATCATTCGCCGCCGGCACAACGATCTACGCGGTTGCCGCCGGATGGCACACGGGTATCGCTCTTCCAGCGACCGCGATACAATCTCCGCTCAGTGAACTGCTCCCGTACTTCCCCGATGCAAGCTATCTTCTGTTCGGCTGGGGTGCACGCAGCTATTACACCAGTAAGCATCCTGACTCGTTCGACGCGTTGCGTGCGCTCCTCCCTGGCCCCGCTGTGCTCCTCATCACTCCCTTGCCGATCCCCATCCAGGCGAACGCCGTCGCCCGCCGAATCTTCCCGATCACGCTTAGCACAGCCGGATTCGCGCGCATCTCCGACCTCATCTGGACCGGTCTCCGTAAATCAACTATGCAAAAGCTCCAGCCGCTCGAGCCCGGCCCCTGGCCCGGTAGCCTCTTCTTCGCCGACACCGGAACCTACAGCGCGGCGTACACGTGCAACACGTGGACCGCCGAGGCGCTCCACACCGCTGGCGTGCCCGTAACCGCCTCCAAGGTCATCTTCGCGGACCAGGTGGTCAGCCAACTCGCAACCTGCTCTAAAACAATGAAGTCAGAGCGTTTCAGGCTGATACAGTCAGCCTGAAACTGCTTGTCTTATGACTTCCCTGCCCGTTTCGGCGAGAAAGGGGTGCCGCCGGCGGGCCGCAAGCTCGCCGGCGGCGGGAGGGGATGGGTCGTGATCGTGCCGACCACTGAGGGTCGAGCTAGCTGTCGTTGCCAAGGACGTTGTCCCCTCCGCCGATCCCGATTGTGCTTGCGGCCGGCTGAACGGGGTCAAGCCCAAGCCGCCTTCGGCGGTCGCTGCGGGACCCCATCGCGCAAGCGCGCCGGCGGTCGCTGCGCGAGGCTTGACCCCGCTGAGCCGGCCGAAGCATGGCTTGGGATCGGTTTCAGGGACGGATGTGGCCGCCGTCCGCGCAGCGGTGATGCGGCTGATGGGCGGCTTGCCGCCGAGCGCCGAATGGGGCCGACAGAAATTATAATCGGTGAGCCAGAGCGGCATGGCGGCGGCGCGATCGGCCGAGGTGTGGAACGCCCGCGCATAGGCCCATTCGCGCAGGCAGGTCTGGATGAAGCGCTCGGCCTTGCCGTTGGTGCGCGGCGTATAAGGGCGGGTGCGCTTATGCGCGATGCCGTGCGCCGCCAGCAGATCGCGGAAGGCAAAGCTGCGATACGCCGAGCCGTTGTCGCTCATGATACGTTCTACTGGAACGCCGTGGCCGGCGAAGACGGCGATCGTCCGAGCGGTAAAGGCGACGGCACTTTCCTTGCGCTCGCTCGTCAGCAGTTCGGTATGTGCGAGCCGGCTGGCATCATCGACAGCAACGTGCAGATATTCCCAGCCCGTGCCGCGCTTGCTGCTCTGGCCGTTGCGGTCGCCGGTGATGCGATGACCGACACCATCGATGCGGCCGAGCTTCTTGATGTCGATGTGGACCAGTTCGCCAGGACGCTGGCGTTCGTATCGGATCACAGCCGGCGGTGGGTCGAGGGCGCGCAGCCTGCCGAGACCGTGCCGGCGCAGCACGACGCCCACGGTGGAGACCGGCCGGCTCAGCCGGCGCGCAATCACCGGGGCGGTCAGGCGCTGTTGGCGCAGCGCAATAACCTCGCTTTCGGCGGCATCACTGAGCCGGTTTGGGCTGCACTGCGGCCGCGAGGAGCGATCGGCCAGGTCCGCCTCGTCCTCCAGTGCATAGCGATCACGCCATTTGCGCACGGTTCTGGGGGGTGACCCCATGCGCCGCGGCGACCGCCGCCACCGTCGAGCCGCTGGCCAGGCGTTGCGCCATCAGCATTCGACAGAGCGGCGGGGTGCGGGCATTCTTATGGATGTCCATCCGGGAGCTCCGGGCAGGGGTTGCGAGTGTGGCAACCACAGCCTCTCACCCCGGCCCCGGAGGGACAACCTCCGTAGCAGGGACAGCTAGAGTATGACCGCCCCTCTCTTTTCCTTGCGGCCTGAACGGATACCCGGGCTCACGGCCCGGATGACAAGCAAAGGACAGGGAAAAGCTGACCGCCACTTTAGCGCAAACCGCTGGCGTTGACATCTCCAAAGCCTCGCTCGACGTCTCTCTCCATCCCAGTGGCCTGGCACGTCAGTTCGCCAACCACCCAGGCGGCCTCGCGGCCTTGTCGGCGTGGCTCAAAAAAGCCAGCGTGGACCGTGTCGCGTTTGAACCGACCGGGGCCTATCATCACGCCTTCGAGCGGCGTCTCAGCCAAGCCGGTCTGAAGCTGGTGAAGCTAAACCCGCTGCAGGCACGCCGCTTCGCCGAGGCCATCGGCCGGCGTGCCAAAACCGATCGCGTCGCTGCCGCCATGCTCGCCCGCTTCGGCGCGCTCTGCCAGTTGCCGGATCGTCCGATGGTCAGTGAAACGATCGCCACCATGAAGGAACTGCTGGTCGCGCGACGCGCCCTGGTGAAGGATCAGGTGGCGGCATTGAACCGCGATCAGGTGCTGCGTTCGTCCTTGCTCAAGCGCCTGGCTGCCCAACGGCTGCGGCAGGTGGCGCGCCAGATCGCCGCGATCGATGCTCGCTTGCGCGAGCTGTGCAACGCCGATGCCGCGCTGAAGGCCCGTCTCGCCATCCTCGTCAGCATCCCAGGGATTGGTGAGGCCACGGCGCTGACCATGCTTATCGAAATGCCGGAACCCGGCAGCCTGGAAAACAAATGCGCGGCCAGTCTGGCTGGTCTGGCGCCGGTCGCCCGCGACCCAAGGCCAGCACAGCGGCAAGCGCTTCATCCGCGGCGGCCGCGCTCCGCTGCGCCAGGCGCTCTATATGCCGGCCCTGGTCGCCACCCGCTTCAACCCGGACATGAAGCGGAAATACCAGGCCCTCATCGCCGGCGGCAAACCGCCCAAGGTTGCGATCATCGCCATCATGCGCAAGCTCGTCATTCTCGCCAACGCCTTGCTGCGCGATGGGCGGAATTGGACCCCGCTCCCGTGAGGCCTGGCGATGTCCGACTTTGAGAGTGAATTGTTATCTGCGCCTTTGTTGATGCGGGGCCGGTGGGGTTGTGGGCAACGCGCTTGCGTTGTCCACAACCCCACCGGCCCCGCATCGGCCGCCAATCGGCCGCCTGACCTCGCTTGACCAAGACGGATACTCTAGCTCTAAAACAACGACCTAGCAGTTCGCTGAAAAACCCGCCCATTGCGCGATCTGCTTGCCATCGAAACCGTGATGTCGCTTATTTGTTCGCGGCGCGGCGAGTGCCTGGGTGGCTGGATTGAGCGATCTGACCCGAGCGCGGGAGGTTTTGCACAGAATCCTCCCTCAGGCAGCGCATAGTTTGGGAATCCGGACCAGGTTATAGGCGATCAGATTGAGCAGGAAATCGGCCGCGACCCGGGCGATGCCGCGATGCCTGGTCTTGCGCATCGTGCCGTGTTGCTTGCCCCAGCCGAAGATGCACTCGATCATCGCTCGTCGCGACTGCGACGTCTCGTAGCCGCGATGCCATGGTGCGGCCATCGATCGCACTGCAACGCCTCTTACCGGTCTTGGTTAGTGCGTCATTGCACGCCACGTGCGGCGTCACGCCAAGCTCTCGCAAAGCTGCGACATGATCGGCGGTGTCGTAGGCCTTGTCGGCACCGACGGTGACCCGAGGCCGCTTGAGCCGCTTCTTCAGCCGTTTCAGCATGCCTTGGCCAGCACGCCGTTCGGCGGTGCCATTCGCTTCTGTTACCATCCCTGCCACCGCCAGACCGTGGCGGTTCTCCATGATGGCGTGCCCCATGTAGGACAGCCTGGCCTCACGCCCGCTGGCCTTGCGATAGCCGGCTATCCGGATCGGTGGTGCTGGCGTGCGTCTCGTTCTTGCGCCTCTCGTCCGACAGCAAGGGCTTCACCTGCGGTGGTTGAGCAACCGAGCCATGAACTTCTGGAAGATGTCGCCATTCTGCAGCCGCTCACGGTTGTGACTGAAGGTCGTCGCATCCCACACCTTCTCATCCGGCGACAGACCGACGAACCAGCGATACAGCAGGTTGTAATCCAACTGTTCCATCAACTGGTTCTCCGAACGGATGCCGTAGAACGCCAAAAGCAGCAGAGCGCTCAGCAATTGCTCCGGCGGCACCGAGGGGCGGCCTTCGGTGGAATAAAGCTGCCCCAGGCTCGGGCTCAACTCCTTGAGCACGTCGCGGACCAGTTGCCGGATCCGCCGCAACGGATGCTTCGCCGCCACCCCGCTCTCCGGCAAGATGAAGGAGAACAGCCCCGCTTGATCCTGCAACCTGCCGCGCATTCCCTGACCCCGATCGAGTTGGTGCAGCCATCGAATCATTGCGCACCGCGTCGCACCAAGGGGTTTTTCAGCGAACTGCTAGAGCTTCTGCTGTCGAAAGTACACGAACTTACGCGCTACAGGACCTGCACCCTCCGTTTGAAACAGGCCCGCCGATGGTTCCCCGCTATTCCCGCCCCGAAATGGCCGGCATCTGGGCGCCGGAGAACCGCTATCGCATCTGGTTCGAGATCGAGGCCCTCGCCGCTGAGGGCATGGCCCGCATCGGCGCCATTCCCGCGGAAGCCGCCAAGGCGATCCGCGAACGCGGCGGCCCCAAGGCCGCGGCAATCACCCCAGCGGACATCGACCGGATCGACGCCATCGAGCGCGAAACCCGCCACGACGTCATCGCCTTCCTGACCTGGCTCGCCGAGGCGATAGGCCCGGAAAGCCGCTTCGTTCACCAGGGGATGACTTCCTCGGACGTCCTGGACACCTGCCTCTCCGTCCAGCTCACCCAGGCCACCGACCTGCTCCTGAAAGACCTGGACGCCATCCTGGCGGCCCTCAAAACCCGCGCCTTCGAGCACAAGCACACCCTGACAATCGGCCGCAGCCACGGCATCCACGCCGAGCCGACCACATTCGGGCTGAAACTGGCCGGCCACTATGCCGAGTTCGCCCGAAATCGCACCCGGTTGACCACCGCCCGGGAGGAGATCGCCGCAGCGGCGATCAGCGGCGCCGTCGGCACCTTCGCCCATGTCGATCCGCGCGTGGAGGCCTATGTCGCGGAAAACCTGGGATTGGCGGTCGAACCGGTCTCCACCCAGATTATCCCACGCGATCGCCACGCCGCCTATTTCTGCACCCTCGCGGTCATCGCGGGCGCCATCGAGCGGCTGGCAACCGAAATCCGCCACCTCCAGCGCAGCGAGGTCCGCGAAGCCGAGGAGTTCTTCCATCCGGGGCAGAAAGGCTCCTCGGCCATGCCGCACAAGCGCAACCCGGTGCTGTCGGAGAACCTGACCGGCCTCGCCCGGATCATCCGCGCCGCCGTCGTGCCCGCCCTGGAAGACGTCGCCCTCTGGCACGAGCGCGACATCAGCCACTCCTCCGTGGAACGGGTCATCGCACCCGATGCCACTATCGCACTGGATTTCGCTCTCGCCCGGCTTGCCGGCCTCATGGAACGGCTGACCGTCTATCCCGATCGGATGGCCGCCAATCTCGAAGCCCTGGGCGGCGTGGTCCACTCCGGCGAGGTGCTGCTGGCGCTGACCCGGGCCAGCATCCTGCGCGAGGACGCCTACCGCCTGGTGCAGCGCCACGCCATGGCAACCTGGCAATCGCTCGGGCAGCCCGGCGCGCCCGGATTCCGCGACAGGCTGCTGACCGATCCCGAAATCACGGACCACGTCCCCGCGCATGAAATCGACCGCGCCATGGACCCGGCGTTCCATATCCGCGAAATTGACCGAATCTACACCCGGGTCTTCGGCGAACCAGGACCGGAACAGGGAGGATCAGATGGTCACCGGCGCACGCACACCTCTCACCGTTGATCTGACCGGCCTGTGCGTCGCGATCTCGGCCGGCGCCGGCGGCATCGGCAGGGTAATGGCTGACAGCTTCACCGCCTGCGGCGCCAGGGTTTTCGTTTCGGATGTCGACCCTGCCGTTTTGGCCGACTGCCCGCATCCGCATATGCGCGCCGATGCCGGATCGGTCGCCGACTGCGAGGCCTTCATCGACCACGCGGCCGAAACTCTCGGTGGACTCGACGTCCTGGTGAACAACGCGGGCATTGCCGGCCCGACCGCCCGCGTCGAGGAGGTGACGCCCGACGCACTTGACGCCACGCTGCAAATCGACCTCGCCAGCATGTTCCATTGCGCCCGCCGGGCAATTCCCTTCCTGCGCAACGCCGGAGGTGGGGCTATCGTCAATCTCTCCTCCGCGGCCGGCCGGTTCGGCTTCCCCCTCCGCGCCCCCTATTCCGCCGCAAAATGGGGCGTCATCGGATTTACCAAGTCGCTGTCGATCGAGCTGGGACCCGACGGCATCCGGGTGAACGCCATCCTGCCGGGGCCGGTCGATGGTCGCCGTATCCGGGCGGTTATCAAGGCAAAGGCCGAGGCCGCCGGCATCTCGGAAAACGAAATGACCGACCGGACCGTGGCCACCACCAGCCTCCGCTGCTTCGTGACCCAGCAGGACATTGCCAATATGGCGCTCTATCTGGCGAGCCCCTTCGGCACGACGATCAGCGGCCAGGCCATCTCGGTGGATGCCGATATGCAGACCACGATGTGACCACGCGCCTTGCCTTGACTTAACCATGGGGCACGGCCATTTTCCGCGCCCCGAGGTCGGGGCTGTAGCTCAGCTGGGAGAGCGCCTCGTTCGCAATGAGGAGGTCAGGGGTTCGATCCCCCTCAGCTCCACCAGCGAGGCGATTATCCCGAGCTTTGCGGCAGAGGCCGCGCGAAGCTACGCGCCACCATGTCGATAAGAACGGCCGACTCGAACGGCTTTGCCAGCCGAGGCACGCACCGATACTGGGAGGGGATGCCAGCGTCGCCGTATCCGGTCAGAAAGACGTATGGGATGTGCCGCCTCGCCAACTCGTCGGCGATCGGGAAACAGCGTTCCCCAGCCAGGTTCACGTCCAGCAGCGCGCCGTCCAGTTGCGCGGTGACCGCCAGGGCCACTCCCTCGTCGAGACGCGCGGCGGGTCCGACAATGCTGCATCCATGATCGCGCAGATCCTCTACGATTACATCAGCAACCAGCAGCATGTCCTCGACGACGAGAACGCGAAGGCCGTGCAGATCGGGTGAGGCAGAGAGAGGCATCACGCCCTCCTGTTCGGGGAAAGTCGTGCAGGCTTGCGATCAAGAGGAAATTCGATCGTGCAGCGAAGTCCGTCCGGCGCGAAGTCCAGGGTGGCCTTGCCCGCCAGCTCGTATTCAACGCTACGGGTGATGAATCCGGCGCCGAAGCCGAGTAATTTGGGGGCGCTGACCGGCGGGCCCTCGTGTTCGGACCAGCTCAGCTCGACGCGCCGGGGATTGGCAGTGTCTGCGTCGAGCAGCCGCCAGTGGATCTCGATCCGCCCACCAGACTTGGACAGGGCGCCATATTTAGAAGCGTTGGTTGCCAGCTCGTGGAACACCATGCCGAGCGTCGTCGCGATGTCCGACGCTAGCCGGACCTCCGGACCGTCGAGCACGATGTCCGTGCGGCCGGTTGCCTGCGGCTCGAGAGCGGTTTCCAGCAACGATCGAAGATTAGCGCCGCTCCAGGCGCCGCCGGTCAGCAAATCATGGGTGCGGCCCATCGCGCCGAGCCGGGCAAGGAATGTACTGCGGAAAGTCTCGATTGAGGATGGCTCACGGGACATGCGCATGGCGAGCGCCGCGATCGTCGCCAGGATGTTCTTTACACGATGCTGAAGCTCGCTCAGCAGGAACTGCGTCTCAGTTTCCGCCTGTTTGTGCAGCGAAATATCGACGATCGCCGCCACCGCACCACGGGTCTTGCCGCCTTCGGAAAACAGCGGAGTCGCGGAAATCATCACTTCGGCGACCCCGCCCTGGTCGTTTTGCAACTGTCCCTGCCAGTTCGACACTGCCTCGCCCGCCTGGGCCCGTTCCAAGGGGTGTCGTGAGCGTGGCAGTTCGTTGCCGCTTTCCAACAGCCGGAACGGCGTCACGACGCGCTTGAGGCCCTTGTGGCCCTCGCTGGCGCCAAGCAGACGGGCGCCATGAGCGTTGATCATCACTTCGGACCCTTTGTCGCTTTCGGCTATCATCACACCGACAGGAACCAGACCGAGGATCGTTTCCAGCTCGTCGACCCGCGCCCGCAGGTCGAGGGTCAGTTCCTCGATGCGGGCTTCGGCGGCGCTGATGCGCGTGATGTCGGTGAAGGTCATCACCACGCCGTTGATGACGTTATCGGTGGTGCGATACGGCAGCATTCGCATCACATAGCGCGTATCGGTTTCGTTGCTTTCGACCGGCCGCTCCGTGGTGCCGAGGGTCCGTAAAACCCGCCCCGCGTCTTCCTGAAGCGTGTCGCTGTCGAAACGCGGCCTGACCTGCATGATGGGGCGGCCGACATCGCTCTCGACGAGCCAGAATACGTCTTTCGCTGCCGGGGTAAAACTTTTGACCGTGAGGTTCCGGTCGAGGAACACGGTGGCGATCTGCGTGCTCTCGAGCAGGTTGCTCATGTCGCTATTGGCGCGGCTCAGCTCCTCCACCCGGGCGTTCAGCTCGGAGTTCACGGTCTGCAGCTCCTCGTTGATCGATTGCAGCTCCTCCTTGGAGGTCTCGAGCTCCTCGTTTGTCGATTGCAATTCCTCATTGATCGACTGCAGTTCTTCGTTGCTGGATCTCAGCTCCTCGTTCGATGATTCCAGCTCCTCGGTCGTCGTCTGAAGACGCTCCTTGGTGGCGCGCAGCTCTGCCTCAAGCTGACGCACGCTGGTTTCCTCGACATCTTCGTTTCGATCGGTCTCCCGATCCCACACCGGCTGTATGCCGCCGAGGTCCTGAAAGATGACCATAAACAGCGAATCAGAGGGAGTTCCGAACCGCATCGGCTGGACATAGAGATCGATCTCCTGCCGGCCGCCGTTCGTGCCGATGTTCACCTTGGGTTGCACGGCAAGCTGACCGTTGCCGAGAGCTTTGTGGATCGCTGCCCGCAGTTCCAGCCTCAGGCCCGGGCGGGCCATGTTGAAGATGTTCGTGTCCGGCACCCCGGGCGGCAGCTCCAAATACTTTCCGGTGCGGCCGGACGACTGCAACAGGTCGCCCTCCCCGTTGATTACGACGAAAGCCGGGGCGAAATGCTCCAGGATCTGACGTTCGGCGGTCGCTTTGAGGGTGGGCTCCACCGACGGGCGGTTATGCGACGATGATGGCGCCGAGCGACGCAACGGGCCGGGGGCAGTGAGCGGGAATTCCGGAATATGCCTCTCATGATGCGCCCGGCGGCGGAAAATGCGGTGCGCCTTATCGACCGTCAGGAAAAGCCGCGAGTGCCGGGTCACATTCTCCGACGCGCCGAGGAACAAATAGCCGTTCGGGGCCAGCGCGTAATGGAACAGAGGAACCACCCGGTTCTGCAGCTCGGGGCTGAGATAGATCAGCAGGTTGCGGCAGGAGATCAGGTCGAGCTTCGAAAACGGTGCATCGCGCAGAAGGTTGTGCAGCGAGAACAGGCAGATCTCACGAAGATCGCTGACGATCCTGTAGGTGCCGTCTTCGCGTAGAAAATACCGCTCCAGCCGGTGCGCGGGAACGTCTTTCGCGATCGTCGCCGGGTAGCGGCCAACACGGGCAATATCCAGCCCATGCTCATCGATATCGCTGGCAAAGATCTGCAGCTTCGGTGTGACTTCCGACTTTGGAGTGGCCTCGCGCAGCAGGATGGCGATTGAGTACGCTTCCTCTCCCGTGGCACAACCAGGGACCCAAACGCGGACCGTATCGTCCTGTCCCTTGTCCTGGAACAGCTGCGGTATCACTTCGCGTTCCAGCGCGGCGAAAGCTTCGGCGTCGCGGAAGAAATGGGTGACCCCGATCAGCAGATCCTGGAACAGCAGCGTTACCTCGCGGCTGTCCCCGCGCAGGCGTTCGACGAACGCCGACACATCATCGATTTGCAGCACATGCATTCGCCGCTGCACGCGGCGCACGATCGTGCGATCCTTGTAATCGCTGAAGTCGTGGCCGGTTTGAGCGCGCAGCAGGGCGTTGATCTGCTCGAGATGGTCGGCCGCATTCGGCCGGGCGCCTGCGTCCGTCTGGTTTACCAGTCGCGTGACATGGCTGAAATAATCGGCAAGCTTCGCCGGCATTTCCTCGGCGCGCAGGACGAAATCGACGAGGCCGGTGCCCACCGCGCTACGCATCATCCCGTCATACTCGGCTTCCGACTGCGCCAGCGTGAGGCCACCGCCTTCCTTGATCGCTCGCAACCCGACCGTGCCGTCGCTGCCGGTCCCCGACAGGATCACGCAGGCGGCATTTTCCGCCTGGTCGCGGGCCAGCGAGATGAAGAACTCGTCGATCGAGTTGCGCTGCCCGCGGGGTGCCACCGGACGCGAAAGCAGCAGCCGCCCCTCCCGGATGGTCAGTGCGACGTTCGGAGGAATGACATAGATGTGGTCGGGCTCGACCGCCGTGTCATCCCCGATCTGTGTGACCGGGAGTGATGTGCTGCGCGCCAGGACCTCGGCGAGCGCGCTTCCGTGATCGGGATCGAGATGCTGCACGACGACAAACGCCATGCCTGAATCGGGTGCGACGTTCGGAAAAAAGCGGCGCAGGGCACCGACCCCGCCAGCGGACGCACCGATACCGACGATAGGACAAGCCGGCTGTGCCCACGCAGGCCGCGGCTCCTCCAGCTGTTCTGGCGATCTCGTCTCGTCCAACTCGTCGGACATCACGTCACATCCTGCTCGTCCTCTTCAACGGCAACTCCCGGCATGTGTTCGCGCAGCAGCCGGCGGATGACCTCGGCATCCTCGTCATAACCGCGAGCGCGTTGCAGCAACTGCTCGGCCAATGCGTGCCGGCTTTGCATGCGCTCCTGGCTGGCCATACGACGCGCCAGGGCGGCACGTTCCTGATGCGCCCGCATCAAGCTCCAGAGCATCTCCTCGGCTTGCACTGCCTGGGCCTGCAGCACGACGTCGGCCGTGAAGGCGTGGCCGACATGGCAGCGGTAGCGGAGCAGGGCACCGTCGTCGATTTCCCATAAGGCGCCATGGCACTCGGGGCAGGTGAACCGGGATGGCCTGCCAAGCTGTTCGTCCGTTTCCATGCCAACCAACTCCTGCGCCGCGATTGCCGCTTCCAGCCTGATTTCGATCGGGACAGGCGGGGTCTCGCCGGCCGGCTCCCTGACCAGGCGGGCGAGCAGACCCGCGAGAGCGCCGGCGGGTGCCACATGGTCGATCTCGGCGTAAAGCAGCGCGCTCAGCGGCATGCCGGGAACAGCCGCGTCACTCGGTTGCTGCACGACGGTTATTCCGCCGCATCGCTTGATCGCGCGCAGCCCCGCGGTCCCGTCGTTCAGCGCGCCCGAAAGCACGACGCCGATCACCCGGGCGCCGAATGTGCTGGCCGCAGATCGGAACAGAGGATCGATCGCGGGGCGCGCAAGGTTCTCGCGCGGTCCGCGCCTCAGCAGGATGTGCTGATCGTGCAACAGCAGATGCTTGTCCGGTACCGCGACATAGATCACCCCGGGCTCAATTCTCTGCCCGCTTCGTGCCGGCATGACAGGCAGAGCAGCGGTGCGTCCCAGGATTTCGACCAGGTGGCTTGCCGCACCAATGTGCAGCACGACGAAGACGGCAGCCGGGAGATCGGGGGGAATGTCATCCAGGATCCGATGCAATGGCTGCAGCCCTCCGGCCGAGGCGCCGATCACGATCACCTTCCCGAGGGCGGCCTCGCTTCGGATATCCGCGTCAGCCATCGCGAAAACGAAGCCCTAAAGGTTCGCCCTCGTAGGTCTGCCGTGTTGCCTGGCCGGAAGGTTCTGCGCGTGCCTCGTCTTTGGCGAGAGCCGCCGATGCGCTCTCTCTTTCTCCCTTATTGGCCTGGTGTGTGTTGGAGCCATCTATGCCGGCGGGCGGATCACGGCTTTCAAACTTTTCCAGCAGCCGCAGGCCGGCCCGAACAACTTCGCTCGCACTCTGATACCGGCCCGAGGCAAGCAAGCCCGCTATGAAGCACTCAAGGTGAGGAGTCGAGCGATACGTTCAGGCTGGGCGCAGACATGCAGCGCCTCCGGGCGATGTCAGTTACTGACATTCGCGTTAACGGCGGTGGGCTACTAGCGGTTGCCTCTGTCACTTTTCGGTGCGGGCCAACCCGTGGGAAATCCCGTCGGCAACCACAGTTGAAACCGCTCATGCGGCACCTCAGTCAATCGATAGTGAATCGATCCAGGCAGCGAATTGCGAGACCAATCGGTGGCCAACCAGCCGGCGTCTGCTTTAGACTGCTTCGCCGCTCCGCGGCTCACAATGACAAGGTGGAAGGACAGGCTGTGGCAGATCCGGGGCCGCGGGAGGCGATGGAATTCGACGTGGTTATCGTCGGGGCAGGGCCGGCGGGGCTTGCCGCGGCGATCCGGGTGAAGCAGCTCGCGCCCGAAGCCTCGGTCTGTGTGGTGGAGAAGGGCAGCGAGGTGGGCGCCCACATCCTGTCCGGGGCGGTACTGGAGCCGCGTGCACTGGAGGAGCTCATTCCGGATTGGCAGGAAAAAGGGGCTCCGCTGGAGACGCCGGCGCGCGAGGACCGGTTTCTCTATCTGACGGCGAGCAGGGCGGTACGGCTGCCGACCCCGCCGCAGATGAATAACCATGGAAACTATATCGTATCGTTGGGGAACGTGGTGCGGTGGCTGGGCCAGCAGGCGGAGGCGCTGGGGGTCGAAATCTATCCCGGCTTTGCCGCGGCCGAGGTGCTGGAGGAGGGAGGCAGGGTCACCGGAGTCACGATCGGCGATATGGGGATCGGCAAGTCCGGGGAGCCTACCGGTAATTTCCAGCGTGGAATGGAGCTGCGGGCGCCATACACGCTGTTCGCAGAGGGATGTCGGGGATCGCTCAGCAAATGGCTGATGGATCGCTACGCGCTTCGTGAGGGACATGACCCGCAGACGTATGCAATCGGCATCAAGGAGCTCTGGGAGATACCGGAGGCGAATTATCGCTCGGGGCTGATCGAGCACACGGTCGGGTGGCCATTGGACGAGCGGACCTATGGGGGGTCGTTCGTCTATCATTTCGGCAGCAATCTGGTCTCCTATGGGTTCGTCATCGGGCTGGACTACCGGAATCCCTGGCTGTCGCCGTTCGACGAGATGCAGCGGTTCAAGACCCATCCCGCGATTCGGGGCCATTTCGAGAGCGGGCAGCGGATCAGCTACGGCGCGCGCGCGCTGAACGAGGGGGGGTGGCAGTCGATCCCGACGCTGATCTTTCCAGGGGGCGCCCTGATCGGCGATGCCGCGGGCTTCGTGAACGTGCCGAAGATCAAGGGAACGCATACGTCGATGAAGTCCGGCATGCTCGCCGCCGAAGCGGTTGCCGAGGCGCTGACCGGTGACCGGCCGGTACAGCTCGTGGCCTATCCGCAGAAGCTGCGGGAGAGCTGGGTGTGGGAGGAATTGTACTCCGTCCGCAATATTCGGCCGGCCTTTGCCAGGTTCGGGCTGAGCGGCGGGCTGAGCTACGCGGCGAGTGATACATACGTGTTCCGGGGTAAGGCGCCGTGGACGTTCCATCACACGCATCCCGACAACGAAACGCTGATCCCCGCCGACAAGGCGCGGCGGATCGACTATCCGAAACCCGATGGAGTACTGACGTTTGACCGGCTGTCATCCGTGTTCATCAGCAACACGAATCATGAGGAGGACCAGCCGCCTCATCTGCACCTGCGGGATCCGGCGAAAGCGATCGAGGTGAACTGGGACCGATACCGGAGCCCCGAGGTGCGCTACTGCCCGGCCGGCGTGTATGAGATTGTCGGGGCCGAAGAAGGCAACCCCCGGTTACAGATCAATGCCCAGAACTGCGTGCACTGCAAAACCTGCGACATCAAGGATCCGACGCAGAACATCGACTGGGTGACCCCGGAAGGGGGTGGCGGGCCGAACTATCCCGGCGGGATGTGACGCAGGGGAGCAACGGTACCGTTTTTTGCAGGTCACTCTTCAAATCCTGATGACCGGCGGTCACGGAATCGTTAAGCTCGGCAGTCATGAAAGAAACTCGTCGCGCGCTTCTGCTGTCGGTGGCCCTTTTCTCTGGCGGGGCCGTGTTGAGTTGGCCGGGAGGGGCGGCAACTCTGGGGGACGATGAAACCGGGGTGTATGCGCGATTTTTGGAGGGTCATTTCGCGGCCAGCGATGCCGATCCGACCCGCGCAGTTTCTGAGTGGCTGCGGGCGCTGGCGCTGGATTCGTCGAATGCGGATCTGACTCAGCAGGCGTTCACGCAATGCGTTCTAGCCGACTGCCCCGAGGCTCTTGCATTGGCCGGTCGGCTGCCAGGCAGCGCGGTTGCGCAAATGCTGCTTGCCGCGCAGTCGGCCCGCACCGGGGACTGGGGGGATGCCGAGGAGCGCTTTGCACGTCTTCCGACCGACGGAGTCACGAAGCTTCTGCAGCCCGTGCTGGTTGCCTGGGCTCAGCAGGGAGGGGGCCACACGGACCAGGGCCTGGCGACGCTTCAGCCGCTGACGACCAGCCGCCAGTTGCCGGGCTTCTATGCCCTGCATGCGGCGCTGATTGCGGATCTGGCAGGGCGAATGGCGACCGCCGACACGCTGTACATGGCCGCACGGGTGGGGAACGGCACGCCTGTATTGCGGTTGGCACAACTGATTGGCAGCTTCGACGCGAGGCAGCATCGCGATGGCGAGGCGCTTCAAACATTGGATGCAGTTACGAATGCTGCGCCACTGCTCCGCCTGGCATTGCCCGGGATGGCCTCGCACCTCCGGCAAGAGCGTGTCGGCAATGCTGTTGACGGGCTGGCCGAAGCCTATGTCGGCTTCGCGGCGGCTGTTCATCAGGACGGAGACGAGCAGTTCGCTTCAGTCCTTCTCCGGCTTGCGCTGAACCTCCGCCCCGATTTTGCCGCGGCGCGCCTGCTTGGGGCGGATATCGCGGAGGCGCAGCGTGATCTGAATGGTGCGATCCGGATGCTGACCGCGGTGCAGGATTCCGACCCGCTGGCTCCCGCCGCGCGGCTGCGGCAAGCGGAGTTGACGGCGCGGGCGGGTCAGCAGGAGCAGGCGCTGCAGGAACTCAGGGTGCTGGCGCAGGCATTTCCAGAGAGCCCGCTGCCGTCGAGCGAGATCGGCGACGCTCTGCGCATGCGGGGTGACTTTGCCGGAGCGGCGGGAGCCTATTCGGAGGCCATTGCGCATATCGCGACGCCGTCGGCGACCGATTGGCCGCTATTTTACGACCGGGGCATCACGTATTCCGAATCGGGCAATTGGCCGCTCGCCGAAGCGGATTTCGAGAATGCTTTGAAGCTGCAGCCCAATCAGCCTCTGGTGCTGAATTATCTTGGCTACAGCTGGGCCGACCGCGGCGAGCGTCTGACGGAGTCCCGGGAGATGCTGGAAACCGCGGCTAATCTGCGCCCGGATGATGCTGCGGTAATTGACAGTCTGGGGTGGGTGATGCTTCGGCAGGGTGACGCCACGGATTCAGTGACCATGCTGGAACGTGCGGTTGAACTCGATCCGGCGGATGCGACGATCAATGGCCATCTTGGCGATGCGTACTGGGCGGCCGGCCGAAAAGTGGAAGCAACGTACCAGTGGCGGCGCGCGCTGATCTTCAATCCGGCTCCGGCAGATGCCGCCAAACTGGAGGCCAAGCTGCACGACACGACTGCTCAGGCAACGACGAATCCCGCCCGGATTCCCTGAGCCAGGCTGAGAGCTTCACCGAGTTCGCGCCGGCGAAGGTCAATCTCTTCCTGCTGGTCACGGACCGGCGGCCGGATGGATACCATGTGCTGGATAGCCTGGCGGTGTTTGCCGGGGTGGGCGATGTGCTGCGCGGGAGTCCGGCCCCGGAGGTCTCGCTGGAGCTGGCGGGGCCGTTTGCGCGCGATCTGCCGGCCGGCGCCGACAATCTGGTTGTTCGCGCAGCCCGATCGCTCGGCGCCCCCAGAGGGAGCTCGAGGGGGGCGCGACTTGTCCTGACGAAGAACCTGCCGGTGGCGTCGGGGATCGGTGGGGGGTCAGCCGACGCGGCGGCGGCACTGCGGCTGGTCAGCCGGCTTTGGGGCATTGAAGCCGATCTGCCGGGCGTAGCGGCAAGCCTCGGCGCCGATGTGCCGATGTGTTTAGGGAGCCGTGCGGTGCGGATGCGCGGCATCGGCGAATGCCTCGATCCGGCACCCCAATTGCCGAAATTCGGCATCCTGCTGGCCAACGCGGGCGTGCCGGTTCAAACGGCGGATGTCTTTCGGGCGCGCCGGGGTCCATTTTCGGCGGCAGCCGATCTGCCCGAGGCGTGGGCGGATGCGGTGCAAATGGCTGGCGATCTTTCGAAGCTTAGGAACGATCTGGAGGCTGCGGCGATCGGGTTATGTCCGGTCATCGGGTCGGTGCTCGCGGCGATCGGCGAACTGCGGAGCTGCCTGCTTGCGCGGATGAGCGGGTCGGGGGGCACGTGTTTCGGGCTGTTTGCCTCGGCACAGGAGGCGGCACATGCGGCTACCCTGCTTGCAGGCCGGGGCTGGTGGGTGTGGGGTGGGGCGGTCAGAGAGGTTTCAGGCTGACTATATGGCGGAGAAGGCAGCATGGCCGGTTTTGAGCAGGGAGTTCTGCGTGAGTTGCGGGATCGCAAGGAGGTGGCGATCCGGACGCCGAAGCACCCGGGGACTGGGGTAACGATCTGGATCGTGGTGAGCGGGGATGAGGTGTTCATCCGCTCGGTGAAGGGCCCGCAGGGCCGATGGTTCCGGGACCTGACGGGTGGAGGACCGGCGACGCTGGAGTTTGCCGGGCGTACGGTCGCCGTGACGGCGGTGCCGGCGACGGACACGGCTTCGGTCGAGCGGGCCAGCCGCGAATATCTTTCGAAATATCGGGAAAGCCCGTACGCCCAGCCGATGGTGCGTCCGGAGGTTCTGGGGACGACCATGCGGCTGGAGCCGCGGGCGGCTTAAGCGGCCTTCTGCTGCAGGGCTGCGACCTGGCGGATTTTGCGGGCCATCGCGGCAATACCATTTCCACGATTGGTGGACAGCGCCTCGAGCAACCCGAGGTCTTTCAGGAAAACGGGATCGGTCGCGAGGATCTCGGCCAGCGTTCTTCCGGAATAGACACGCAGCAACAGCGCAACCAGGCCGGAGACGATCGCGGCGTCCGAAGCGCCGGCGAACCAAAGGCGTCCATCCCGCAGCACCGCCTCCATCCAGACCTTGCTCTGGCAACCGGGGACGCGGTGGCGATCGTCCATCCACTCGGCGGGTAAGGGCGGCAGTAGCCGGCCCGTTTCGATGATGTGCTGGTAGCGATCCATCCAATCATCGAAGACGCCGAGCTCATCGCCGATCGCGGCGATCGCGTCGGTGGTGGACGGTTCCTGCGGGACTACGAAGGGCGCTGTCATCCGGGCTGATGTGCGGCGGCGGGTGCGAGTGGTCAACCGGTCGGCGGCGGAGCGCGGGCGCTTTGCGACGCCAGCGGGGCGCAGGCGCGGGTCAGCCAGTCGCGTGCATCGGTGGGGAGGGCGGGGCCGACCTCCTCCAGCACGCGGCGGTGATATGCGTCGATCCAGTTGCGCTCGGTTTGGTCGAGCATGGCCGTGTCGATCAGGGCACGATCGAAAGGGGCGAGGGTGAGCGTTTCGAACCGCAGAAAGGGTTTGCTGGCACCGGGGATCTCCGCCGGTTGGACGAGAACCAGGTTTTCGAGGCGGATGCCGTAGTGGCCGGGGAGGTAGAAGCCGGGCTCGTTTGACAGGATCATCCCCGCGGTGATGGGGATGGGACGGGCGAGCCGGGAGAGGCTGACCGGGCCTTCATGGACCGAAAGATAGCTGCCGACGCCATGCCCGGTGCCGTGGTCGTAGTCCAGCCCAGCTTGCCAGAGGGCGCGGCGGGCGAACGCGTCGAGGTGGGCGCCCGTGGTTCCGGCCGGGAATTGCGTGGTGGCGATCGCGATATGGCCCTTCAGGGCTCGGGTGGCGCGATCGCGGATTTCATCGGGGGCCGGATCCGGTCCGGTCCATATGGTGCGCGTTATGTCGGTTGTGCCGCCCAGGGTCCTGCGCCCCCGAGTCGATCAGGTATGTCTCGTTCGCCCCCAGATGGCGGTTTGTCTCCGGCGTGACACGATAGTGGATGATGGCGCCATGCTCGCCCGCGCCGGAGATGGCGCCGAAACTTTCGCCGCGGAAGTCGGGAATGGCTTCCCGGAGGCCGAGAAGATGGGTGGCGGCTGAGATTTCGGTCTCGTCGCCGGTGCGGCCGGCAGAGGCGAGCCAATGGAGGAAACGGCACACGGCGACGGCATCGCGCAGGTGGGCGTTGCGGGCGCCCTGCTGCTCCACTGGGTTCTTGCAGGCTTTGGGCAGCAGACAGGGGTCGGGGCCCTCGGTGACGACCGAGCCGACGGCGCGCAGGCGCTGGGCGAACCAGACCGGTGAGTTGGCGGGATCGAGGCGGACGCGGCGCCCCTTGAGCCGCTCCAGAGCGCGCGGCAGGGCGGAGCGATCCGCGACCGATATCTCGTTACCCAGCCAGCGCCGGGTCTCCTCGCTGAGTTTGGCCGGGTCCATGAACAGCTCGGCCGAGCCATCGGCATGCACGATGCTGAAACCGAGCGCGAAGGGGGTGAAGGGCACGTCGGCGCCACGGATATTAAGAAGCCACGCGAGGGAGGCCGGATCCGTGATGATGGCGGCGTCCTGTTTGGCATCCTGCAATGTGCGGCCGATCTCATGGCGCTTTTCGCCGGAGGTGCGGCCCGCATATTCGAGTTGGTGAGGCACGGCAGGGTGAGTGGGCGGCGGCGCGCGGCCGGTCCAGCAGGCGTCTATCGGATTGGTTGCGACAGGTTCCATTGCAAGACCGGCGTCCACGAAGCGGCCCAGTGCTTCCTGACTGATCAGCCACGGGTCGTAGCCGATCCGCGCGCCTGCAGGAGCGTTCGTCGCGATCCATGAGGGTGGGGGATCGTCGGTGATGTGGCGACGTTCCCACAACTCGGGTTCGGTCTGCTGAGCGACCTGGAGCACGTAGCGGCCGTCGATGAAGACGGCGGCCTTGTTCGCCAGGACGACGGCCATTCCCGCGCTGCCGGTGAAGCCGGTCAGCCAGGCGAGGCGCTCGGCCGAAGGCGGGACGTACTCGCCGAGGTGCTCATCGGCACGCGGCACGATGAAGCCGTCCATACCCTGGCGGGCAAGTTCAGCGCGCACGGCGGCGAGGCGCTTCGAGCTGATGCTCATCGCAGCGCCTCGGACGCCCAGGTCCTACTCATTGGTATGACAATTCCTCATCGCATGCGATTTCTGCATAGCTGTCTGGTGACAAAGGGGAATGATACATAATTCGTCCGTTACTATGTTGCAGTGCGAAAGGCTACCGGGGGTGCTGCGCCGTGAGGACGCCGTGCCTGACCCGAAGGCCTCGGATGGGGGATGGTTCCCATGACCGCACATATCAACAAGAACGAATTCCACTTCAAACTGCCCGAAATGCTGTCCTACCACAGCACGTGGGATGACGCCGACTACGCGCCGGTGCTGCCTCCCCGGCGTGAGAGCTGGGTTGCGCGGGCCGCCGGCACGACGAAGCGGTGGCTGATAGGCATGGCGGAGCGGCGGCGCGTGATCAATGAGCTGGCCGCGCTTTCGGATCGCGATCTGAGCGATCTCGGGCTGTCGCGCTACGACATTCCGCGCGTCTTCGATTCCGATTTCGCGGCCGAGCATGGTGCGCGCAGTGCCGGACGCGAGTGAATCAGAAAGGCTCCGCCGAAGCTGAGCCTTTTGTTTCTGATGCAGAAGGGCGCCCCCGCGGTTGCGAGGGCGCCTTTCGCTTTAATGGAGATCAGGCCTGTTCGATTGCCCGGCGATCCGAACCGCCGTCCCCTTCGGCCTGTTGGATCACGGGTCCGTAGGATCGGCCGTTGTCAGCCTGCTCGATCGCGCGGCGATCGGATCCGCCATTGCCTTCGGCCTGCTGGACCACGGGTCCGTAAGACTGATCATAGTCAGCCTGCTCGATCGCACGGCGGTCCGAACCGCCGTCGCCGCCGCCCTCGCTGGCCATGATGATGCTTGTTCCATTTGCAACGCTATGCTCGCCGGCCAGTGCCGGCGCCGCCGAGAACATGATGAGTGTCGCAGCGGACATAAGGATTTTGCTCATTTTTCTTTGTATCCCGTCTTGCTATATGCCGGAGCTTGGAATGCTCCTGGTCCGGCGACCCCGAGCCTGAGGCCGGCGGACAGGCGGGGAGATGGTCCGCCAAGGCGCGAAGGATAAGCAACAGGTTCGGCACATCATTCTTTCCGAAATCGGTGAAATCCGTGGATGTGAGCTCTGATGGATAAAATACGAAATCTCCGCACGTTTACACGAACCGCCGAGACCGGGTCGTTTGCTTCGGTCGCGCGGGAGACGCATGAGAGCCATTCGGCGGTGACACGGCAGATCGCGCAGCTCGAATCGCATTTCGGCGTGCGGCTGTTCCACCGCAATACACGCAGTCTGAGCCTGACCGATGACGGGCGCGAGCTGCTGGGTTATGCGAATCAGTTGTTGGAGATGGAGGATGCGATGGAGGGCGCGTTGCGCCAGCAGCGGACGTCGCCGCATGGTCTGGTTCGTCTTGGCACGACCATCGCTTTCAGTTTGTTCCTGGTGCCGCGCATACCATTGCTGCTTGAGCGTTATCCCGGCCTGGCACTGGAACTGGTCGTGCGCGACCATATCACCGACCTGATCGAAGAGCGGCTTGACATTGCGGCGCGCGTCGGCCCCATCACCGATTTATCACTTGTCGCGCGTCAGTTTCTGTCTGCCCGGCGGGTTGCGGTTGCTGCCCCTGCATATCTGGAGCGGCGCGGCGTACCCACGGTGCCGGACGATTTGCAGGACCACGACTGCCTGCTGCACGAGGACTGGCACGATGCGGAAGGCTGGCGGTTCGAAGGGCCGAACGGGCCGATTCGCATGCGTGTTTCAAGCCGCTTCTGCGCGAACAACAGCGAAGTGCTGCACGCCGCGGTGCTTTCCGGTCAGGGCGTTGCGATGCTGCCGGAGCTGCGCGTAATCGACGACGTTCATGCCGGGAAGCTTCGGCATGTGCTGGCGGAGTTTCAGGCGCCGGCGCAACCTGGGTTCATCGTGTATCCTTCACGGCGGCATCTTCCTCCGCGCACCCGCGTGGTGATCGATTTTCTGCTGGAGCAGGTGAGGGATTTGCAGGCGGCGGCGTAGGGGGATGGGGGGCATCCATGAAAATCGGTCTGTTCATCAATACGCAGTTTCCCGAAGGGGAGAACGTTGTTTCACGCGTGCCGGACCTGAAAGAGCAGGTGCGGACGGCGCGGGAGAGCGGGTTTGCCTCGGTGGTGTTTCCGCATCATTACCTGACGGCGCCGCTGCAGATGCTGCAGATCACGCCGCTGATGGCGTATCTGTTGCCCGAAGCCAAGGGAATGACTATCGCTCCGGGTATTCTGATCCTGCCGCTGTTAAATCCGGTGCATGTGGCTGAAGAATCCGCGACGCTGGATGTATTGAGCGAGGGAAATTACGTGCTCGGGGTGGGGCTGGGCTATCGCGAGCCGGAATTCAGTGCGTTCGGCATACCGTTATCCGAGCGGGTGGCGCGGATGACTGAAAGCATCGGGCTGGTGCGGCGGCTGTGGGCGGAGGATCGCGTTACGCATCACGGGAAGTTCTTCAGTGTGGAGGATGCGGGTTTGAGCATCCGGCCGGTCAGAGGCAGTGTTCCGATCTGGGTGGCCGCACAGGCGGAGGCGGCGATCAAGCGGGCGGCGCGGATCGGCGATGCGTGGCTGATCGTTCCGTCTGCAATGCTGGGGGAAGTCGCAGCGCAGATGCGCATCTATCGCACGGCGCTGGCGGAGGCAGGACGGCACGTAGAGACGTTTCCAATCGAGCGGGAGTGTTATGTGGGGGCCCACCATAACACCGCACTGGAGGAGTGCCGGGGTCCGCTGGAGTATAAATATGCGGCCTATGCAGCGTGGGGCTTGCAGGGCAGCGTGCAGATGCCGTTTGAGGATTTTGTGCGTGATCGGTTTATCATTGGGGATGAGGCGTTCGTGAAGGAGGAGATCGCGCGGTACCGCGAGGCGCTCGGGGTGGATCACTTCGTGATGCGCGTTCAGTGGCCGGGGCTGGAGCAGGATAAGGCGTTGGGGTCGATCCGGCGGCTAGGGCGGATGCTGGGGTAGCTATTTCGGCACCAGCACCGCATCGGCTTCCGCCGTGGAACTGACCGGCACGTCCTGAGCGACCGCGCTAGGTGGCGTGGGAGGGGCAGCGGCCATCGCCATTGCGGCCATGCGCGGAACGGGCATGGCCTCCGGCGAGGCGATACTGACCCGCTGAAATAATTCAAAGCGAAGGCCGAGCAGGCCGGCGGCATCGTCCGCGCGGGCGCGAAGGTGGGCGATGGCTTCGCGCATGGCTTCGTCGCGCGCCTTGCGCGATGCATCGGGGGAGAGCTGCCAGTCGAGCTCAGTCACCGCCAGTCCGCTTGCCTGGAGCTGACCGGCCAGGGTGAGCAGGGCGGGACCGTCATGGCTGCTGACCATGATCGTGTGGCTGGCCTGCCATCGCCCCTGCTCCTTGGGCTGCCATGTTGTGTATTGCTGGGTGGAGACGGTGATGCCGGCGACGTCCCGCGCCCGGGTCAAAGCGGCGGAGACCGCCGCGTTCACCTGCTGCTGGGCTGCGCTGGCCGAGGCACCGCTGCCGACGGCCTGGAGCAGGGCGACGAGCAGGTCCGGATGGGCCATGACCACCTCGGTGTCGGAGAGGTGCAGGATCGTGGCGGCGTAGGATGGTGAGCTGGCGATGAGGACCAGCGTCAGGATGGCTGCTGCACGTGGCATCCGGCTTCCTCCACAAAGCTGGCGAACACTGCCCTGCACGCGGGTTGACGGACAAGACCTCGCCGTTACCGTCAGGGCCGCATGCCAGTCTGGATACCGATCACAATTGTCGCGGCGCTGTTCCAGTGCTGGCGCACCGCGATGCAGCAGAAGCTGCGCGGGGTATTGTCGGTGAATGGCGCCGCCTTCGTGCGGTTCCTGTATGGCGCGCCGGCCGCACTGGCTTTCATGATCGCCGCGCTTGTCGGTTCATGGCACGGTTTCCCCAGCCCGAGCTGGGCGATGTTCGGCTACGCCGCAGCCGGCGGGCTGTGCCAGATTTTGGCGACCAATCTGCTGATCATGGCGTTCGGTTACCGGAATTTTGCGGTTGGCACCGCGTACTCCAAGACCGAGTCTGCTCAGAGCGCGATCCTCGCGCTGATCGTGCTGGGTGAGGTGCTGCATCCGCTGGCCTGGGCGGGTATCGGGGTTGGGCTGATCGGCGTGATGAGGCTGTCGTTGGCGGGGCGCCGGCTGCGGCCGCGAGAGCTTGCGGCGGCGACGGTACAGCCGGCCGCGCTCAGCGGGCTGGGGGCGGGGTTCATGTTCGCGCTGACGACGGTGTTCGTGAAACTGGCCAGTCAGTCAGTGCAGGCGCCCAGCGTGTTTGTCCGCGCGCTGTTCGTGCTGCTCGTGACGACGGCGCTGCAGACATTGATGCAGGGCGCCTATCTGCTGGTGCGCGAGCCGGAGGAGCTGCGGAAGACGCTGCGCGAATGGCGAAGCTCCTGCTGGGTGGGAATCCTGTCGGCGTCAGGCTCGGCCTGCTGGTTCACCGGGTTCACGATGACCGATGTGGCTTTGGTGCGGTCGCTGGGCCAGATTGAAGTGGTGTTCACGCTTGGCTTCAGTCGTTTCTATCTGAAAGAACGGTTGAAGCCAGGCGATGTCAGCGGGCTGGTTCTGGTGGTCTGCGGGGTGCTGCTGATCATCATCAGCAGCATCCCGTAGCTGGTCAGACGACGGCGATTTCCTCCCGCCGCAACTGGACGGTGAGCTCATCGAGCGCGCGGCCGATCCGATCGATCATCTCATCCACCTCGGCTTTGGTGATGATCAGCGGGGGGCTGAAGCAGAGCATCTCGCCGGGCACGGTGCGGCCGATGACACCGTTCTGCTCGATCAGTTTGACCCAGCGCGCGCCGATCTTGGCGGTGGGATCGAAGTTCTGGTGGGTGGCCTTGTCGGCGACGAGTTCAACGGCGGCAATGAGACCGGTGCCGCGGATCTCGCCGACCAGAGGATGATCGGCGAAGCGGTCGTGCAGCGCCTTTTGCATGTGCGGCCCGACTTCGCGGACGTGGGCGCCGATATCGGTTTCATCGTAGATCCTGAGCGTTTCGATCGCGACAGCGGCAGGGACCGGGTGGCCCGAGTAGGTGAAGCCGTGGCCGAAGGTGCCGATCGCATTGCTCTCGCTGGCGAGGCCCTGGAACACGCGGTCATTGACCATGACGGCGCTGATCGGAAGATAGGAGGAGGACAGCGCCTTGGCGCAGGTGAGGATGTCCGGCTGGATGTTGAAGGTCTGGCTGCCCCAGTAGTTGCCGGTGCGCCAGAAGCCGCAGATCACTTCGTCGGCGACAAACAGGATGTCGTATTTTCGGCAGACCGCCTGGATTTTCTCGAAGTAGCCGCGCGGGGGCAAAAGGACGCCGCCAGCGCCCATGATGGGCTCGGCGAACATGGCCGCGACGGTTTCCGGCTCTTCGGCGAGGATCAGCTTTTCGAGCTCATCGGCGCAGCGCGTGGCGAAGGCATCTTCGGACTCGCCGGGCTGGGCGCCGTGATAGTAGTGCGGTGTGATGGTGTGAATGAAGCCGGGCAGCGGCACGTCGAAGCTGCGATGGTTATGGATGATGCCAGTCAACGACGCAGACGCCAAGGTAATGCCGTGATAGCCTTTGATGCGGCCGATGATCTTTTTCTTCTTCGGGCGTCCGATGGCGTTGTTGAAATACCAGATCATCTTGATTGCGCTGTCGTTCGCCTCGGAGCCGGAGTTGGCGAAGAACACCTTGCTCATCGGCACCGGGGCGCGCTGGATGAGCATCTCCGCGAGGTCGATGCAGGGCTCGTGCGATTTGGCGGTGAAGCCGTGATAGAAGGGCAGTTTCCGCATCTGATTGGCGGCCGCCTGCACCAGGCGCTCGTTGTCGAAGCCGAGCGATGCGCACCATAGGCCAGCGACTGCCTCGATGTATTCCTTGCCGTTATCGTCCCAGACCCGCACGCCCTTGCCGCGGGTGATGACGACGGGGCCAATCTCCTGATGCATTTTCAGGTCGGTGTAGGGGTGAAGGACGTTGGCGATGTCCCGGGCGGCGGCGGAGTTGGCGCCGAAGGGCGGTGGGCTCATTGGTTTTCTCTCCTGGACGGGGCCTTGGGTGGCTACAATACCCGGAACGGTCGGGCAGACCAGGGAGGGTAGGCCATCAAGTCCGGCTGTTTCACGCTGAGCGACAAGCATTATCAGCAGAATCCCCGGTGTTCGAACGCTTTCGTGGCAGATATCATCGATGAGGCGATCCATGCCGATCAGCTTGGGTTCCACTCGGCGTGGATCGGGGAGCACCATTTCGGCACGCGGGGGTGTTGTCGTGTCCGGATCTGGCGCTGGCCTATGTGGCGGCGTGGACGCAGCGGATCAGGCTGGCGCGGGCGGAGCTACCAGCTGAGAACGGCGCGTGCTTTGTCGGTCGCGACAAGGTCGTTGGGGTCGGCGATGTTAAAAATTCCGGCGACGTCGTGTTGGACGGCGAGCAGCGCGCCGCGAGCGGCCCCGTCCACGTGCAGGGGCGGAGCTCCGGCGGCCGTTTCGGTTCCTGTTCCGGGGCCGTAGAGATACCCGTAGCGCAGCACGATCCCCCGCAGGGGCGGCGAATGCAGTACCCTGGTCTTCCAGGGCGATAACGCCGGCAATACTGACAGCTCGATTGCCCTCGGCGGCGCTATCCAGCGGATCGTCCTCCCTATGCGGGAGCGGTCCGGACGCGTAAACCCAGGCAATGCTTTGAGCGATGATGCGGTGTGCGCCCGCGGCGATTGCGGCCTGGACGAGATTTCGGGTGCCTTCATTGCGAATGCGGGCGTTGCTGGCGAGTAACTCATCCCGCCGGTTCGGATCCCGGATGTGCCGCAGGTCGGTCAACTGATGGACGATGACGTCGGGCCGGAAGGACAGCGCTGCCGCAGCGAGCGCCTGTTGATCATAAACGTCCACCACCATCGGCTCGGCGCCGAGGCTGCGCAGTAGCTGGCTCTTGTCGGCGGATCGGGTCGTGCCTCCGACGACATACCCGGCATCGTGGAGCATGGGCACCAGCCGCCGGCCGATAGCGCCGGAGGCGCCGGCCAGGAAGATGCGGGAGGACATTGGGGCTTGTTGCATGATGCCAGGTCTCCACCGGATCGCTCGCGGTGACAGGGTGGGATCCTCATGCCGCGCTTTACAGGGCTCGCGATGACCGCAAGCGGCAGATCAGGGCTGCCGGCGGAGAGGGCAGGCGAGAATGCCGTTGGCGTCAAGGTTGGACTGGATGTGCTGGCAGCCGGGTCCCCGGGCGAGCCGGTAAGAATGCAAGGCGGCATCAGCGACGCCGGGGGCGATGCCGGGCATTTCCAGGCCCCATAATGCGCCGGGATGGGTGCCTATCTTGTTGGCGATCTCCGCGGCCAGGCGGTTGTGGTCGCCGGGATGAATCAGAATGTTGTCAGCTCCGATAAAGCGGAGGCCGGACGGGGCGAATGCTGCGACGTAGGCCATCGGCGCAGGGTCCAGCAGAAGCACGAGGCTGTCAGGGGGGAGCGCAGGAAAGGCGACGCTCACCGCCCTGGGCCCGAACGGCATCCGGCCCCAGTCGGGACAAATTGTTGCGGCGATGACGGCAAGAGCGATCAGCGGGGCAAAGCGGCGGCAGGCGAGGACGATGAGGGTGCCGGAGAGGAGCTCGAGGGTGGCGAGATAGCGGTAGACGGAGAACTGGGCCTCCCAGAGGGTGATGGAGGTGAGAAAGAAGACGATGAGGCAGCCCGTAGGAGACGAAATTGCCTCGGCCCTCCCCGCTTCTGCGGGGCCAAACCTGGGGGCCTCGCAATGACGTAAAGGCCCGGGACGTAAAGGCCCGGGCAAGACCCGCCATGACGCGAGCGGGATGGCGACAAGCGCCAGGGCGATGCGGGGGTCGCGGAGGGGGAGCTCGGAGACCAGCGCGACGGGGCGGAAGGCCCAGAAGAACGGATAGAGCAGGGTTTGCAGAAGCCCGTGCGGCATGAAGCGAAGATCAGCGATGCGGGTCGGTGCCGCCCAGGGGGATTGGAAGAGGTCGTTGAAGTAAGGGAAGACCGGGTTGCCGAAGTGGCGCCAGAGGATGAACCACCACCATCCGCCCGCGAGCGCGGCGCCGAGGGCAATGCCTGTGGCGACCGAGGGAAGGCGTTTGGCTCCGGCGGCGGCTATCAGGCCAATGGCGTAAGGGGCGGCGGTGAGTTTGAGGCCCACGGCGATGCCGGCGAGAAGGCCGGCGGTCAGGCTTTGGTCGGGGCGGCGAAGGATGAGCCAGAGGGCGGCGAGGATCAGGCAGGCGGTCGGCGCCTCGGACATCGCGCTGGCGAGGGTGGAGAGCATGGCGGCTCCCGTCGCGCTGATGCAAACGGCGACAAGAGCCTGCAAGCGCGAGAGAAAGCAGCGGGAGATGGCCCAGCTGAGGCAGACGGCGAGGGCGTGGGGAAGCGCGAGGGAGACGTTCAGGAGGCGGGGGGTGTTGTTCAGGGCGCGCAGCAGGAGCCAGTACGCGGCGTCGAGGGTGGGGGCGTAGAAGGTCTGGAGCTGAGCAGGGGCGAGGTCGATACCGAGGCGGCCGTTCAGCAGAGCGTAGCCGTTGTAAATGTGGTAGTTGCGGAGGTCGAAATCGGCGCTGATTCCGATGAGTGCCGCAGCGATCAGGACGGCACCGGCCAGCGCCGCGAGCGTCGCCAGATCGAGAAGCGGCCTGCGCATTGCGGCAGGATGAGGCGCCTCGGTTGCTCAGGCGTTAACCGGACCGTACTTACTTGTTTGCTCGCGGGATTCACGCGCTCCGACCTTCGGCCTCGCGCGATCCCGCAGTTGTTTGCTCGTGGGATTCACGCGCTCCGACCTTCGGCCTCGCGCGATCCCGCAGTTGTTTGCTCGCGGAATTCAATCCCGCCTGGACCGGGAGGCGACGGATGGAGTTTGACCTGTTCGTGATTGGCGGTGGCTCGGCCGGGGTTCGGTGCGCCCGGATTGCCGCGGCGCATGGGGCGCGGGTGGGGATCGCCGAGGAGCGATTCTGGGGCGGCACTTGCGTAAATGTAGGCTGCGTGCCGAAGAAGCTGCTGGTGCAGGCGGGCGAATATGGCGGTTGGGCGGATGACGCGGCAGGCTTCGGCTGGACGATCACGAAGGGGCCGCATGACTGGGGCAAGCTGATCGCAGCGAAGGACCGCGAGATCGGGCGGCTCAACGCCATCTACCGGAAATTGCTGGAGAGCGCTGGAGCGGAGATTTTCGAGGCGCGGGCGGAGTTCACGGCGCCGCATACACTGGAAGTGGGCGGAAAACGAGTGCGGGCAGAGAGGATCGTGATTGCGACCGGCGGCCATCCGGTGCGGCTCGATATCCCCGGGGCGCAGCATGGAATCGTATCGGATAACGCCTTCTATTTGAACGAAATGCCGCGGCGGGTGGCGGTGCTGGGCAGCGGGTATATCGCGGTGGAGTTCGCGGGGATTTTCGCGGCCCTGGGGGCGGAGGTAGACTTGGTGTACCGGCAGCCGCTGCCGCTGCGGGGGTTTGACCACGATCTGCGGGAGGCCCTGTGCGAGGCGCTGGAAGCGCAGGGGATCCGGCTGCATCCCTCGGCGATGCCGGAACGGGTTGAGCACCAGGGGAAGCGGCTGATCCTGGCCGGCGGCGAGGTGATCAAGACCGATCTGGTGTTCTTCGCCACGGGGCGGAGGCCAGCGACCGGGAGATTGGGGCTGGAGGCGGCTGGGGTGGACGTTAGTGGATCGGGAGCGGTGGTGGTGAACGAGCATCTGCGGACCAGCCAGGCGCATATTTTCGCCATTGGGGACGTGACGAACCGGCTGAATCTGACGCCGGTGGCGACGGCGGAGGGGCACGCGCTGGCGGACTTGCTGTTCGGCGGGAAGCCGCGGCGGATTTCCTTGGAGAATGTGCCGACGGCGGTGTTCTCGACGCCTCCGGTGGGGACGGTGGGGCTGACGGAAGAGCAGGGGGCGGCGCGGGGGGTGGTGGATGTTTATGTGACGCGGTTTACCCCGATGCGACACACGCTCTCAGGAAGGTCGCGTAAGTCATTGGTAAAGCTGGTGGTGGATCAGGCGACCCAGCGCGTTCTGGGGGCGCATATGCTGGGCGAGGATGCGCCGGAGATTATGCAGGGCCTGGCGATTGCCCTGGTCATGGGGGCGACGAAGGCCGATTTTGACCGGACGATAGGCATTCACCCGACGGCCGCGGAGGAGTTCGTGACGATGCGGACCCGGACGCGTGTGGCGGGGGCAGAGCGGGAGGCGGCGGAATGAGTGGGGAAGCTGACCAGCTTGTTCTGGACATGGGGCGGCGGTTCTCGGCGGAGCGGCTGGCTCCCGGAGCAGCTGCGCGAGAGAAAGTGGGGGCGATCGAGCCTGAAGTCATCGCTGAACTGGGCGAGCTAGGTTTTCTGGGGACCACGACGCCCGCCGAGTGGGATGGATCTGATTTAGACCCAGTGACTTACGCGCTGTTGCTGGAGGAGATCGCGGCGGGGGACGGTTCGGTTTCCACGCTGGTTTCGGTGCATAACTCGCCGACCTGCGCCGTTCTGGCCCAGTACGGGACGGATGGGCAGAGGGACCGGTGGCTGCGGCCATTGGCGACGGGGCAGCATGTGGGGTCGTTCGGGCTGACGGAGCCTCAGGCGGGTTCGGATGCTGCGAATTTGCGGACCCGGGCGGTGCGGAAGGGCGATCGGTATGTGGTGAACGGAGCGAAGCAGTTCATCTCCAACGGGGCTCTGCCGGGAAGCATTGTGTTTTTTGCGGTGACGGACCCGGAGGCGGGGAAGCGCGGGCTGTCGTGCTTCGTGGCCGACAAGGCGACGCTTGGATACAAGGTGCTGAGGAAGGAGGAAAAGCTGGGGCAGAAGGCCTCTGATACGTGTGCGCTGGCATTCGAGGATATGGAGCTGGCGGAGGATCAGCGGGTCGGGGCGGAGGGCGAGGGGTATAAGGTTGCGCTTTCCACTCTGGAGAGCGGGCGGATCGGTATCGCGGCGCAGAGCATCGGGATGGCGCGGGCGGCCCTGGAGACAGCGGTGGGCTACGCTCGGGACCGCACGGCGTTCGGCAAGCCGATCCTGGAGCATCAGGCGGTCGCGTTCCGGCTGGTGGAAGCGAAGACGAAGCTCGAAGCGGCGCGGCAGCTGACCCTTTATGCGGCCCGGCTGCGGGCGGAAGGTAAGAATGCGCTGGAGGCGGCGTGCATGGCGAAGCTGTTTGCCTCGGAGGCGGCGGAGTGGATCTGCTCGGTGGCGCTTCAGACGCTGGGCGGATATGGGTATCTGGCGGATTATCCGGTCGAGCGCATATATCGGGATGTGCGGGTGTGCCAGATTTATGAGGGCACGTCCGATGTGCAGAAGATCATTCTGCAGCGGCTGCTGTAGGGTTGTACGAAACGGCGTTTTTCGGGGGTTGCGGGTTGTACATCTCGGCCGTTTCGGGCGGGGCGAGATGTACACGACGGGGTTCTCCGGCGTTCCGAGTGGTACATCAGGGCCGTTTTAGCGGTTAGGGGCGTGTACGCCCGGCTTTAACGTTTTAACACCTTGTTCACCGGCGAGGCCGTCGCCCGCAGCAAGTTTCGCGAGCCTGGCAAATTTCGCCAATCGGCGAACGTCTCCGCTGCGCGAGACAGGCGCCGTGGATGTCTCCAATTTGTGTTTCTTTGAACATATTGCGCTGAGTGTTGAGGTCTCGTAGCGTGCCCTTCAAGGGGAAGAGGGGCCGACAATGAGCGAGCGGTTCGAGACGCTTGGCAATGCGACTGTTGTGGTGTTTGATGGATCACATCCTGTGCTCGCGACGGATCCCTGGCTGGGCGGTACCTGCTATTACGGAAGCTGGGCGTTAGACCATCCTCTGACCGGGGAACAGATCGCCAACGTTGTTGGCGCCGATTACATCTGGATCTCACATGGTCATCCGGATCATTTGCATGAGGAGTTGTTGGGACGACTGCCGCCGGGCAAGCGGATTCTGCTCCCGGACCACTATAATGCAGAGATCGCGGCGTATCTCCGCGGCAAACAATTCGAGGTTACGGTTCTGCCTTACAGGAAGTGGTTTCAGATCTCCGAGACCATACGCGTGCTTTGCATGGACAACATGAACCAGGACGCGATGCTGGTGATCGAGGCCGGTCAGTCGCTGATCATAGATCTGAATGATTTGCCGCTGTGCGGAGAGACATCGTTCCTTCGTGGGCTGGTGCGGAAGCATCCGCGGCAAAAAACATATCTTCTGGCGCTGTGCTCGGTCGATGCGGATATGTTCAATCTGGTGGATGGCGAGGGCCGTTCACTGGTGGGCCCTGCGGAGGAGCGCAAGCCCGGGGCGATATGGGCGGTGGGACGCCGGGCGGCCCGGCTGGGGGTTGGGAATTTCTGCTGCTCGTCGTCGCAGCACATTTATGTTCGGGCCGACAGCATTTGGGCCAACCCGTATCGGATCGGCTGGGCCGACATGCAACGCCACTGGAGTCAGCCGGATATCCGGCTGATCGAGCCGTTCGCGACGGTGGACCTGGCGGATGGATCGGTGGTTGCGAATTACCCGTCGCATCAGTCGGATGTGAGCCAGATCGCGGCGGGCACGGGCGACGATGACTGGTCCGAGCAGCCGTCCGAGGATGAATGGGGACAGATAGAGAATTTTATCCGGCGCTTTGCACTGGTTCGGCGCTATGTGGACTTTGCCGAGTTCACGGTTGGCGGCGAAACGCGGCATTTCGACCTCAATCGCCCCGGTCGCCGGAAGGCCCAGCGCCGCGGCATTCGTTTCGTAGTGCCCAGGAGCTCACTATTAAAGACGGTGGAATATGGTTATCTCGACGACCTGTTGATCGGTAATTTCATGAAGGTTCAACTGGTCAACATGTCATTGTATCCGCGCTTTTCGCCGCTGGTGGCGAAAGTGGGCGGGAGCGCGAAGGTGTATACGCAGGCCGAGTATCGGCGGTTTTTGTGGAGGTATTTCCGGCGGAATCCGGCCGCCACGTTGCGTCACCGGGTGAGCGTTGAAACGAATCAGAGCGTTTTGCCATGGCTACGGGGCAGGTCCGAAGCGCTCGGGATCAAACGGCCGTTGAAGCGGCTTTACCGGGCGATGGTCGGCGGGCCGGTTGGGCCGTAGGTTGCTGGAACGAACCACTGCGGTCATGAGCGGGTTCAAGGGGCTGGTTCGGCGGATTGGTGTGAACCTGAGCGGGCCGGCGCTTCGGCACGTGCCGCTGAAGTCATGGCCGGCGTGGTGCGGCGATTTGCTGGAAATCAGGGTTCCCGCGAACGTCCGCCCGCAGTCTCCGCCCGGGCCGCAGGGGCCGGCGAATGTGAATATCATTCTTGAGCTGGTCAGCCGCGCCATCGGTACTGGACGGAGATTTAGCGGAATGTGGCGTTTTTCGTGGTGCGACATTGCTTTCGACGGGCTTGTACCTGGCGCAGCGCGATGTAGCGAAGCGGGTGTTCGGGTTCGACAGTTTTGAGGGGTTCGACGGCGAAATTGCCTTTGATATTGCGCTCGGAGGAGCCAAGGATCAGACCAAAGCGGTTGGCGGATTTCGGGCAACGTCAGAGCAATATGTAGGGACACGGGTCAGGGCCTTGGGATTGGAAAGGCAGATCGCTGTCAAGAGGGGATACTTCCGGGACACGCTGACTGCCGAACCTGAGCGCCGTTATTGCTTTGTTCATCTTGACTGCGATATTTATACATCGTATCAGTTGTGCCTGCGATATTTTTATGAACGGGTGGTTCCCGGCGGGATCATTTTACTCGACGAGTATAATGATCCCCCGTGGCCGGGATGCAATCAGGCGGTTGATGAGTTTCTTGCCTTCCGGCCCGAGGAGCTGCAGAAAATATCGCGGGACGGATATGAGAAGTACTACCTGGTGAAAGCGGCCGAATCTGGATGAAGAAGAGTTTTTGAATGGCCCGCCCGTTTCGCGTGCTGCATTACTTCAAGACCTACCGGCCCACTTTCACGGGTGAGGGCGTGTTCCTGGAGCGGTGTTCGAAGGCGATGCAGGCGCTGGCGCCACATGTCGAACACGACCTGGTCATCACCGAGACAGTGCAGCCAGATATCATCCCTTCTCATTGCTCGACGTTGGACCGGTTGTTTTATTTGTCGAGGCGCCCTGTGACGGCGGGCCGGCGCAACCTGCAACTGATCTGGTGGTTCATCCGGAATTTCCACCGTTATGACACGATCCATGCCAGAGTTCATGCCGACTGGTATTTCGTCACTTACATTATCACCAAGCTGACGCGGCGGCGTCTGGTATTGTCGGCCACGCTGCGGGATAGTGTGCCGAGTGTCGTCTGTGACTACCGCAAGCAGTTTCGACGGCCGGCGCTGTGGTTGTTCAGACTGTTTGACGCGTATGTCTCGATCAGCCCCAAGCTGCAGCAGGAAATGCAGAGCGCGGTAGCCCCATCCAGATGCCACTTGATTCCGTGCGGTATCGAGATGCCCGAGCCTGATCGAACGGGGGGAGCGGATGTGCGTCGCGAACTGGGGATACCGGCCGACGCGCTGGTGCTGATTTATGTTGGTGGGATCATTCGGCGAAAGGACCCGCAGCTGCTCACGCGAAATCTGCCGGCGGTGCTGGATCTTCGCGCGGATACGTACCTGCTGCTGGTCGGGCCGGAACTCGACAGCACATACGCTGACGAAATCCGCATGGAAGTTCAAAGCGCCGGGATTGCCGCGCATGTGGTATTCGCCGGCGAAGTCATGAACCCGCACCCGTCTTTCGATGCGGCCGACGTGATGGTGTTCGCATCCACCTCGGAAGGTTTTGGGACTGTTGTGCCGGAGGCAATGGCGCATGGCCTTCCGGTACTGGTGCGACATCTTCCCGAGGTGAACGATTTCTTCGTAATCGATGGGGAGACCGGTTTCCTTTTCAACACCGATGCCGAGTATGTGGACCGGCTGAGTGAGCTTATCAAAGATCCGGCGCTTCGAAGGGAGATCGGCACCCAGGCACGAAGTTTCGTGCGGCAGCGGTTCGGCATGCGGCAGGCGGCCAGCCGGTATCTGAAGGTTTACGGCGTCAAGGAGTTTCGTGATCCCTTGGTTTCGGAGGATGACTCGGGCGAGCTGTGGCGGGAGCTCATGTCGCTGCCCAATTCGAGCTCGATCGTAAATCCGCGCTTTCATTCGCCATGCCGGCCGGATCCCGCCACTCTGCCCATGCTTCTGACGGTGATTGACGCGGAGGAGGCGTTTGACTGGCGCGCCCCGTGTTCTCCGTTGCTTACTGACGTCAGCTCGATGTCGGCGCAGCATCTGGCGCAGGCGATCTTCGCCCGTCATGGCGTGATTCCGGTTTATGCGTGCGATTACCCGGTGGTGGCTCAAGAGGCCGGTTACAAGCCTGTGCTGGAGTTCCTGGAGGACGGGGCTTGCGAGGTTGCCACCCAGCTACATCCCTGGGTGACGCCCCCGATTGTAGAGGAGCTGACGCGAGCAAACACGTACGCCGGGAATCTTCCGGTTTCCCTGGAGCTTGAGAAGGTCCGCAATCTCACGACGCTGATTGAGGATGTGTTCGGGGTCCGGCCGATTTTGTATCGATCAGGGCGGTACGGAGCAGGGCGCCGGACCGGTGATATTCTCAAACATCTGGGTTACAAGATTGATGCGAGTGTCATGCCGAGATGGGATTATTCCCGGACGGGCGGGCCGGACTTCAGCATGCAATCGGCCATGCCGTTCTGGACCGATGCGGATCGGTCGCTGCTGGAGGTGCCTGGCACGGCGGGTCTTGTCGGGCACCTGGCGGACGCACCACTTTGGCTGACCCGCTCGGTGTTTTCGCCCATGAGCGAGCGGCTTGGGATTCCGGGGGCGTTGGCTCACATGGGGGTTCTGGAGCGAATCAGGCTGTCCCCTGAGGGTATCAGTGTCACCGAGGCGAAGCGCCTGGTAAAGTTCATGCTGGCCCGGGGGCAAAAGATCTTTGTGCTGAGCTATCATTCGCCGTCATTGGTTCCGGGCAACCTGCGGTATGTAAGGACCGAGGCTGACCGTGACCGGTTTCTGGCCTGGCTTGACGAATTTTATCACTTCTTTTTTGGGGAGTTAGAGGGGCGACCGGTGACTTCGCGGGACATTTGGTTGTCGATGCAGCCGTCTGGTGTTGACCCGGGACCTGTCCCCGCGCAGCAGACCGGGCCAGCGATTTGGAGCCCAGATGGAACAGCAAATCCCATAGCCCGCCCGGTTGGATAATCGATTAATCTAAAAAGCAAACGGCGCCAGATCGCCACTACGAAGATGGCCGGCTCGGGGGCCGGCCATGACGAGGAGCGTACGCCCGGCATGACGGGGTGAGCGGGAGTTGTTTCATGCCCAGCGGGTCGGCGAAGCCGGTGGGGGACTGATCCGAGGCTGCAACCACGATCCGGCCGCAGAGAAGCGCGGGCCGCGAGACGACCGCTCTTCGGCGGAAAGTCGCGGCCGGCCTGGGTCCTCCATAAAGGCTGACCAAAAAAGGCTGGCCACCCCGGCATCTGGTCGCAGAGATCATGTAATATAAGCTGCGGAGCCCACGCTTCGTCGGGTGAACCGGATATGCAGAAAACAACCGAGGTATCGACTTTCCCTGAAAGTGCTGAATGATATACTCAACTTCCTTGGGAAGTTGGGTGAGTCTCTGGTTTGCGCCGCGGCCGCCCCGCCAACCCCGCGCGCGCCGCGGTAGAGGCAGGCTCATCCGGTGCGGCGGGTACCATGGATTCCCGCCTTCGCGGGAATGACGGGTGGGTGTGGCTCTGCGGCGGGTGAGGCGGGTGGTATGAATTGCTGCTGATGGCAAAACGCGCGCACATTCTGGTGGTCGAAGACGAGCCGCTCGTTGCGGAAGTTGTCCTCGACGCACTTCAGGACAGCTACGATACCAGCCAGGCCGATTCTGCGGCCACCGCTCTCGCTTGCTTCCGCCGCGGCGGTATCGACCTCATTCTGCTCGATTGCTCACTTCCGGGCGGGCTGGGCGACGAGTTCATCGCGGCTGCCGACAATGCCGGCATTCCCCTGATCCTCATGTCCGGCAACCCCGAAAGGGCCGAGCAGGTGGGCGGAAACCGCCGCTTCATCCTCAAGCCATTCTCGCTCTCGGGGCTGATGGACACCATCGCGGAATTCATCCCGCGCCGCGATTAAGTCGTCACGCCGCCTACCCGGCCGATGGCGGCACCATCTGCTTCACCGCCGCCAACAACGTCTCCCCGGCGACCGGCTTGGGCAGAAACGATTCCCCGATCGGCGGACGCAAAAGCCCGCTGAGATACAGCACATGGATCCCGGGCCGCAGCGCACGGGCTGCTTCGGCCAATGTTCGCCCGTCCATCCCCGGCATCATCATGTCCGTGATCAGCACCGCAATCTCAGGGTGTCGGCGGAGTAACTCCAGCGCTTCCCTTCCGCCGGACGCCTCGATCACCCCAACCGGCAACTCTTCCAGCAGACCGGCCAGACTCTCCCGCACCAACTCGTCGTCATCGACCAGCAGAACGGCCGGAGGGCGGGAACCCGGCGCCGGAAAGCGAGTTTCGTGCATTGCAGTACAAACGTCCGTTACGCGGTGAACTCGGTGCGCCAAGCATCTGAATGTAAGCAGCTTAATGCATTCCTGCGGGAGGTCGGCGTTCACATGAGTGGTCCGGTCGGTGAAGGCGAAAGGAGAGGAATAAACCTGGAAGGCGAAAGGGGAGGAATAAACCTGTTCTGACGGTTCGCGCTTTTTTGGAAGGAAAACCGGTTGGAAAGCGTTCTGCCATGCTCATTGGTTGTCGCGTGCGTTCTCCCAGGCGGATCCCTGCGGCAGATTTTGGCGTCTCGGCGCGACGAAGCCGCCCGAGTGTCCCGAATTGGCGGTTCGCTATTGTCGATTGGCGACCGCTTCGGGACACTCGCTTTGTGTTTTCTGTGGCCTGCTAATCCCCTTCGTCCGCCGCAAAGTGCGGCGAACTTCGGGGGCAGGATACTGGTGCCCGCACTCTTCGCGCGCTGTCACTTTCGCGTGCGGTTTTTGGGAGCACCCGCTTCATATCGGCTCGGCCAGATGACCTGTGGCGTGAGCCCCAGCTCCCTGGCAATGATCGCTTCCATCGTCGGCCATGCCCGCTTCAGGGCCTTGCCGGCCGCGGTCGGATGATAGCCGTGGGCCACCGAGACGCCTGCCAGCGTCCGCCCCCGCTTTTTCAGGGCGGCCAGCACGTCGGCCGGATGCCAGTCGGAAGGATCTGAAGGAAGGCCAGGTTTGTCAGTCATGCGATCTAAGCAATTCTCTTTGCAGACATGCCCCGGAAAAGTGGCTATGATGCAGATCAGTGACCCGAACAGCGCGGAGTCCTGTCCGGAAAGTGTCGGCACTGTGGTCGTTTTACTGTCTGCTGTCACGCTTTAGAGGCGAAGATGCCACGCCAAAAAGCGAATGAGTTGAAGCACCCTGAGGCCAGCCGGTCCAATGATCGGCACGCCTTCGCCGCCAGGCTTCGCCTCATCCTGCAACACTGGCCCAGCGCCGACCGTCTCGCCCGCGCGGTCGGCGTTTCACCCTCTGCTTTCCGCAAATGGCTGAAGGGCGAGGCGGAGCCCAGCCGCGAGCGCCTCGTTGCCCTGGCCGATGCCGCCGGCGTCGGCATCGCCTGGCTCGCATCGGGCGAAGGACCGGAGCCCCGTCTGCGCGATCTGCGAACCAGCGCGGCACTGACGCCTGGACAGAGCTCCGACGGCTTCAACCCCTCGCAGTTCGTGGTTCTGCCGAAACGCCCCGAAGCGGCGGCAGCCGGCGCGGGAACACCCCCGGCGCCCGAGACCCCCAGCGAGTTCATCGCCTTCGGCCACGACTGGATACGCTCGGTTCTTCACGTGGACCCCGAGCATCTGCTCCTCGACACCGCGGTGGGCGAGTCAATGAGCCCGACCGTGGTCGATCAGGATCTGCTCCTCGTTGACACGACCGACCGAAAGCTGCGTGAATTCGGCATCTACATCCTGGAGTTTCAGGGGGAACGGCTGGTGAAGCGGGTCCAGCGCAAGCTGGATGGCTCCCTGCTCCTCATCAGCGACAACGAAATCTACGAGCCCGAGCGCATCCCTCCCGAACGAGCCGGCGAGGTCGTGGTCGTCGGCCGGGTTGTTTGGTGCGGCGGCAGGATTTGACGCTTGTTCTTTCCCCTCTCGTCATGATCGGCTGTTTTTCGTCGATGTTCGGGCGTCACGGTTGCTTCAGCTCCTCAACCGAAAAGAATACCCAGACGAGATTGGCGAACAGCAGGGCGGCGGTGACGAGAAAGACGAAGCGGAGGCCGAGGATGGCGGCGACGCCACCGCCGGTAATTGGGCCAAGGGAGTTGCCGAGGAAGGTTGCGGAGGCGGTCATGCCATAGACGGTGCCGCGCTGCGCGCGCGGGACCTGGCGGCCGACGAGAGCGTTCGCAGTCGGAAGGATGCCGCCGATGAAACAGCCTACGCCGAAGCGCTCGGCGGTGAATTCCCAGAAGTTTTGCGCGAATGCCTGCGGTATGGTCGCCAGGGCGGCGCCGAGAAGGCAGATGAGCAGGACGCGGCGATAGCCGATGAGGTCGCTGCGCTTGCCGAGGAAGGGTGAGGCCACGAGGTCGGCGACGCCGGTGACCGAGAAGGCGATCCCGGCAAGGGTGGCCAGATTGCCCGGGTTGCCCACGAGCTGCTGCACGTAAAGCGTGATGATCGGTTGGACGGTGCGGGCGCCGAACTGGGCAAGCAGCAGCACGAAGAAGAGCGACAGCAGGCTGCCCGAGCGGGTGAGCAGACTCAGGCCGGCGAAGGTGGAGCGGCCGCGGCGGGTCTGGCGTGCGGGGGTAAACTGCTCGTGCACGAAGGCCCAGGCGAGTCCGAGTGCAACGAAACAGATCAGGGCGGTGCAGTAGAAGGGTATTCGGTAGCTTCCGGTGGCGTCGGCCAGGACGCCGCCGAGCACGGGGCCGATCAGGCCGCCGACGAGCTGGCCGGTGCTGAGCCAGCCGAGCGCGTAACCGAGGCGCTTCTCTGGCACCTGGCTCGCGACGAGGGCGATGGCGGCGGCGGAGAAGCCGGCGAAGGCGCCCATCAGGGCGCGGGCGCCGAGGAATTCCCAGACGGTCTGGGACAGGCCCATAAGGATGGTGAAGAAGCCGATGGCGAAGCTGGACCGCAGCAGCATGAGCTTGCGGCCGCGCCGGTCGGAGATCCGGCCCCAGACTGGGGAGGCGAAGGCGGCGACGAAGGACGTGGTGCCATTCAGTATGCCGGCCCAGAGATCGATCCGGGATGCTCCGGTCACGCCGAGATCGGGCAGGAACAGGGGCAGAATTGGGGTGAGAATGGTGAAGGACATGGTCATGATGAACTGGATGCCCACCATGGCCCACATCGATCGTTGCCAGTTGGCGGGCGTTGCATCGCTTCGCTGCCTTGCCGTCCTGGTGCCCGGGTCGCCCATGGGGGCGGAAGGTCGGGGCAGAGCTGGCTGGCGTAAAGCGCGGCGGCGAACACGACCCGGCGCTTAGAGCGGTTTCAGGCTGACTGGATCAGCCTGAAACGCTCTGATTTCGTTGTTTGGCCCGCCGGGCCGAGATCCCGGGAGAAACGCAGCCGGTCAAATCGGGCTGCTGCTGCGCGAATGCCGACAGCGGCGGTCGCGGAGCCAGCTCGATGTGGCGCTGGAGGATACTCGTTGAGATCTCGCCGGTTATCTCAGGCACCCTCCCGTCCGACGATCTGTTCGTCGGAATTAATTATGCAGGGGATACCCGCCCTTCAGTGCGACTGACAACTGGGAAGCTCCATTTGCAACATATACTCTAGGACCCGGTGACGGTACGCTTGGAGGTTCCTCATTTTCGATTATTTCGTGGCCACAGCGGGGACCACAACCGGCTTCTTCGCTGTCTCCACCATTACTGAGGCGAATGGCAGCTCGCCGCCTCCGTCGCCCGGACCAAGTCCCGGCCTTGCCGTTTTTGACACGACGACAAATCAGTCGGCAAGCGCGACCGCCCAGCAGTACACCGGGCCGGTCGCCGGATTGCAGGAGCAGTATCTGAACATCAGCCCGGATAGCCTGAATATCAGCGTCAGCACTCCGAACTGGTTCATCCATAGCGGCAGCGGCAACGACGCGATTGCGGTCAACAGCGGCACTAATGTGCTGGACGGGGGTACCGGCTCCAACTTCCTGGTTGGAGGCAGCGGGTCAAACACGCTTTTTGTGGATGACCGCGGCCCCACGGCCGACATCTGGAACACGGTTGCCGGGTTCCATGCCGGGGACGCCGCAACCATCTGGGGCGTGACCCAGCAGGATTTCAATCTGGCCTGGGTCGATGGCCAGGGAGCTACGGGCTTCACGGGATTGACGTTGCACGCCACGGCCTCTGGAGGGCCAACCGCATCTCTGACGCTAGCCGGATTTACGACCGCCGATCTCAGGCGACGGGCGGCTTACTGTAAGCTTCGGCTCGCTCGGCGGCAGCTCGTATATGGTACGTGCATGGGAACAGCTGAGGCGAGTGGGTGGTAAAGGGCGGCTGTCGTTGATACCCACCTCCACAGTGTTCGGACTGCTGAGCGGGTGACGCTATCGGAGCTGACTATCGAGGCTCTCATCCCCGGGACGAGGTCAGCGCCAACAGCTTTGCGGTGGTTGGCCGGTTAGTCGACCGAAAAGCTCGTCCCGCAGCCGCAGGCGGATTTGGCATTCGGGTTGCGGACGGCGAAATGGCTGCCCATCAGCTCATCGGTATAGTCGAGCTCGGCGCCGGAGAGCAGATCGAGGCTGGTCGGATCGACCAGGATGCGGGCGGGGCCACGGTTGATCACGAGATCATCCGGCTGGGGGGATTCGTCCAGCTCGAAGCGGTACTGGAAGCCGCTGCATCCGCCGGCGAGGACGGCGACGCGGAGGGCGGCGTGGCGGCCCTCGGTGGCGGCGATTTCTGCGATGCGGCTGGCGGCGCGGTCGGTGACTCCGAATGGCGGCGTTGTCTCCATAGGCGGAACATAAGGCGCGGAGGGGGCGAATTGAAGCGGGGGCGCCGGGCCGAAGAATCGCGGGCAGTGTCGCCGGGGCCGGCGACTGCGACCAGGCGAATTGAAACACCTTGCAGCAACAGCTCCACGTTCTGTGCCTGCTCGCTATCGAGCCCCCTCACTTGCAGAACCGTGCGCTGCGCCACCTGCGAATTCGCGGCGGCCGCACGCGTAACGGCGGTGTAGCTCGCCATCCAGTTCACCCGCAGGCCGCATCTGCTGCAAGGTCAACCGGGCTCTCCGCCAGCACAACGCGCGGCCGGTGGCGCGGCACGCCTTGTTCGTGCGCCACCGCCCGCATCTGCCTCTGCACGCCGCCCTTGGGCGCACCGGCGGCGCCTTGCGTGGGCGTCACCACCGTGGTGCCGCCGACCGTCTTCACGTCCGCCTGGGTGCCATCGGCGCCGGCCCAGCTCGATACGCCGGAGACGCCGGAAGCGAGGCCGTGCTGGCACTTGACGATGTAGATGCAGAACCGCTTGCTGGCGGTCAGCTTGGCCGAGGCCTCCTGAACGTTCTCGCCCGTCCGGCGGCGCGGGCGTGCCCCGCCGTGGTCAACAAAGCGCCCTTGCGGATCGTCCGTCAGCAGCACGCCGGACAAGCGGCCCAGGCGCGCCAGACGCCGTCGATCCGCGCCTCGTAGTGATCCGCCGCCTCGCGCCAGTCGTCATCCGCCGGCAAATGGCCGTCACTTACCTTGCAGCACCAGTCGCGGACGACGCCGTGGGGCGCTTCGAACCAGACATGCGCCGGACCTGGTGGACCAGGCGGCGTTGCCGCGTGGGCCGCCGAGGCCAGCAGCGCTGCGGCCAGGGGGGAAATTTTCTGCATAATAGAGCGCCTGTTTAATGCGCATCCTATGCGCATTTTCTTTTCGCTTTCGCGGCTAGTGCGTATTATATGCGCATGAAATCGCGGTGACGTGATCAGGGAACTGGAAGCGGATGGGTGGCGCGAAGTCCGGTCAAAGAAGGGATCGCACCGGCAGTTCAAGCATCCCACCAAGCCCGGGACGGTCACCGTGCCATGGCATGCCGGAGCAGAGATCCATCCCAAGACGCTGCGGATGATCGAACGCCAGTCAGGCCTGCAGTTCCGCCGGAGGTGAGAATGGGTTTGTCTTTCTATCCAGCCTGCATCGAGGCCGGCGAAACGCCCGGCTTCAGCGTGTTCTTCCCGGACCTTCCGGGCTGCATCAGCGGTGGCGCCACGGTGCAGGAGGCCGCCGTGAATGCGGCCGAGGCATTGAGCCTGCATATCGAGGGAATGGCCGAGGACGGCGAAGCCATCCCAGAGCCATCGGCGCCGGACGCACCACTTCCCGAATGGGTTGCAGTTGACGATCCGGCCGACCCACCCAGCCGGATCGTCGCGCGAGTGCTCGTCCCCGTTGAACTGCCAGGACGGTCGATCCGCACCAACATCACTCTGGACGAAGGCCTGCTCGCGCGCCTCGATGCCGCCGCCGCCGCCGACGGCACGTCCCGCTCTGGCTATATCGCCGAGGCGGTGCGCGCTAAGTTGCAAGCGCGATCCCGCTCGCCGGCATGAACAGCGGGTGCGGCACGTCGTTCATATCCTCCAGTTGCTGCGCCCGCGTCGGATCCTGATAGAGCATCTGCGCCAGAACCACACTCGGCATCGTGTCATTCAGTGCGTACGTGGTCAGCGCAGGCAGCGCCTGCGCGGTGGCAATCATCTGCTGCATCGCCAGGACTTCCGGCCCGCGCCAGGCTTGATACAGCGCGTCCCATGCCCCCGGGCTTGACCCGGGGGTGACGCCGGCATCCGCGGCGGCCTCGGCCTGCGCATCGATCAACCACACAGGTTCAGAAGCTGCGCGCGCGCCGCCACGGCGTTGCCCTGGACCAACGCGACCACCGCCGCCTGCTGTGCCGCGTGGGAGACGGACAGCGCGTCCATGCCGGTGATGGCGGATGATTGCCCCGCCCCAGCTCGCGAGCGTTGCCAAGCCGCCTGACGGGTCCGCCGACACCATTGATGCGAACGGTATCCCGGTGCGGCCTAATCCTGTGACGCTGCTCTAATCTTATAGCTTCGATATATAGCGGGTGTTCCGCCCAGGCGGGATGCGCCGTGCCGGGTCGCCGCCCGACACGGCGCGCGGCCAGAGCGACCGTCTCGCGATTGGGCCTGTTGGCCGCCGTCATCATGGTCCTCCGGCCGCCTCGTTTGCAACGCTTGGTGGGTTGAATGGCCGCGCGTGGCCGCGCAAGCCCGCAGACAATCGAAAATTTCGCAGGCGCCCCATGACCGTTTTCTCTCCAACCGCCTTCATCGGCTGCGACGTCGGCAAGGCGGAGATCGTGATCTTCGACCGTCGCACCCGACGGAACCGAACGCTTTGCAACACGCCCGAGGCCCTGGCTGGCTTCGCTCAGGACCTGGACGACAGCTGGTGGCGCAACGCACGGCCTGGGGCAATCGCGCCGAGGCCCCCGGCATTCAACCACCCCCGGCGCAATAGAGCTGGGCCGCTATATCCAGCCGCTGGTCGCGTGCCTGGCGGCCGGGATCGCGGCGATCGACGGCGACATCGCAGGGCTGATCAAGCGTTCCCCGACTTTGCGCCGCGATGCCGAGGCCCTGTGCGGGATCTGGCATCGGTGCGTGGACCGCCGCCGCATTGATTGCCTTGATGGCGGTTGGCATCAACCTTGGCAGACATCGAGCGTCATTCCGAAGGTCTGGGGCAGGCGGGCAGCGCCGTCCGGGGTGATGCGAACGGCGCGGCTGCCGCTCATCCGCGCGATCCAGCCGTGGTCGAAACAGTAGCGGCAGATCGCCGCCCCGACGGCGCCGCCGAGATGCGTGCGCCGCTCGCTCCAGTCCAGGCAAGGGCGGCAGAAGCAGCGCCGACCCTGCAGCGTCATGCCGAGATCGCTCAGGAACGCCGTGCCGGCGGGGGTGACCTCGCCGCCGTCGTCGCCGAGAACAACGTGGCCTTGCTCGACGAGCGCATCGCAGAGTGCGACCCCGAGGCGGCCCGCCAGGTGGTCGTAGCAGGTTCGGGCCTGGCGCAGGGCCTCGCCGCCACGCCAGTGAAGCGGTGTGCGTTCCGCCTGATCGGCGGAGACTGCCATGATGGATTCCATCATGCGAGCGACGTTGGGTGAGGCGATCCGGTAGTAGGCGTGGCGTCCCTGGCGGGTGACGGCGGTGAGGCCGGCGGCCAGGAGCTGCGCCAGGTGTTCGCTGGTGGTCTGCGGCGACACGCCGGCCGCGAATGCCAGCTCTTTGGCGGTGAGCGCCCGGCCGTCGAGAAGGGCGAGAAGGATGTTGGCCCGGGCTGGATTGCCGACACTGGCGGCGATACCGGCGAGGGAGGCTGGCCCTTGCGTCATGGATGGAAGTTAGGACGGCGATCCGGCGCCGTCACGGGCGGGACGGTTCGGGTTTTTCCGAAGGGTATCAGGAGTTGCTCCAGGAGGTGCGGGAGCGGCGGATCGAGACACACATTTTCATCGCCCCCTTGGTTCATTGCCTTACTGGTTCATTGCCTTACTGGTTCATCGCTTACGCTGCGACAGCGGCTGTGCGCGTTCACCGGGCGCCCGGGTCGATCTGCCGCAACGCAGCATCCATTCAGAACCTCCTTCCCGGTCAGCCATGCGCCATCCATTCCGGTGGTCAACTTGACCCCCCGGCACCGGTGAGCGGTATTATATCAAGGACCATTTCGCCGGCCGCTCTGTAGCGGCCGCACCCATCCGGATATCGCACACGGGAGCGACCATGCCGAGCCTCAATTATGCTTCACCGGGAACGGCCGAGGAGGCCGTCGCCCTTCTCGCGGGCGCCTCCGGCGTCGCCAAAGTTCTTTCCGGCGGCACCGACCTTCTGGTGCAGCTGCGCTCCGGGCGGGTGAAGCCGGATTTGATAATCGACACCAAGCGCATCGCCGGCATCATGGAGATCCGGCAGGAGAACGGGGAGTGGGTCATCGGCGCGGCCACGCCCGGCGCGGTGATCGAGGCGCATGCCGGGCTGAAGCGCGACTGGCCGGGGGTCGTCGAGGCGATGGACCTGATCGGTTCCACGCAGATCCAGGGGCGCGCGACACTGGCAGGAAACCTTTGCAATGCATCGCCGGCAGCGGACAGCGTGCCGGCAATGATCGCCGCAGGCGCGCTCGCCGTGGTGATCGGGGCGAAGGGCACGCGCGAAGTGCCGGTGGAGCAGATCCCGGTCGGACCGGGGCGAACCTCACTGGCGAAGGACGAGTTCCTGATCGCGATCAAGCTGCCGGCGCAAGCTCCGCGCACGGGAGATGCCTATTTGCGCATGATCCCGCGGACCGAGATGGACATTGCGGTGGTTGGCTGCGGCGTGTGCGTGATCCTGGACGAAAAGGGCGTGTGCACGGCGGCCAGGGTGTCGCTCGGCGCGGTCGCGCCCACGGTCCTGGTGGTCAAGGATGCCGCCGACGCCCTGATCGGCCGCACGCTGGATGATGCCACGCTGGCGAAGCTCGATGCCGCGGCGCGCGCCGCCTGCAGCCCGATCAACGACAAGCGCGGCACGATCGACTACCGGACCAAGGTGGCCGGCGTGCTGGCTCGCCGCACCGCCGCCATTGCATTCCAGCGCGCGCTCGAGCGGGATAGCTTGAGGAAATGAAGCCAGCCCGCTCTTGTTGTCTGAGTATCCGATTCACGCGACGAAGCGTGCGCTTCGCGACTCACGCTTCTCTGCGATCGGATACTAGTTCCCCACCGGCTTCGCCGACCCGCTGGGCATGAAACACGGCGCAGCAGCGAGGAGGTTCGCCTGGATCGCCGCGGGCCGCCGCCGGGTGCGGCCGGTGGCCGGCCCGAGGACATGCTTCGCGGACCTCGCGATGACGGCCGCGGCCCCTCGCCCCAATCGAGCAGGTTTCTTGTTAGGCATCGCGCCGGGAAAGGCCCACTGAAATGAGCAAACATCACGTCACGACCACCATCAACAACGAACCGATCGAATTCCTGTGCGAAACGCAGGAAACCATGCTGGATGTCCTGCGCAACACGCTGAACCTGACCGGCAGCAAGGAAGGCTGCGCCTCCGGCGACTGTGGCGCCTGCAGCGTCATCTGCGACGGCAAGCTGGTCTGCTCCTGCCTGATGCTGGGCGTGGAAGCCGAGGGCCGCAGCATTGTGACGATCGAGGGGATTGCCGACGGCGAAACCCTGCACCCGGTGCAGCAGAAATTCCTTGAACACGCGGCGCTGCAATGCGGCTTCTGCACGCCGGGGCTGATCGTCGCGACCAAGGCGCTGCTGGATGAAAACCCCGACCCGACCGAGGAGGAGGCGCGGTATTGGCTGGCAGGGAATCTTTGCCGCTGCACCGGCTACGACAAGGTCATCCGCGCCGTTATGGACGCCGCAGCTGAAATCCGAGGAGAATCGAGGGCAGCATGAATTACATCGTTTCAAAGCCCGGGCTGAAGGTTGTCGGCACGCGGCCGATCCGTCCCGACGGCGTGGACAAGGTTACCGGCAAGGCCCAGTTCGGGGCGGACATGATCCTGCCCGGCATGCTGTGGGCCAAGGTGGTGCGCAGCCCGCACGCGCACGCACGCATCGTGAAGATCGACGCCTCGCGCGCGCTGAAGCTGCCGGGCGTGAAGGCCGTCGTTACCGCCGAAGATTTTCCGAGCATTCCCAGTGAGGAAGCATTCGTCGGCGAAGGCCCGATGAACTTCCGCGACCTGTCGCGCAACTGCATCGCGTCGGGAAAGGCGCTGTACGAGGGTCACGCCGTTGCCGCCGTGGCGGCCACCACGCAGGCGATTGCCGACGAAGCGGTGGCGCTGGTCGATGTGCAGTACGAGGTGCTGGCGCACGTCATCGACGTCGAGGAGGCGATGGAGCCCGGCGCGCCACTGCTGCACGACGACCTGTTCACGGCCAATGTCGAGCCGAAGCCGACCAGGCCCTCCAACGTCTCGAAGCGGGTCTATTTCGCCAAGGGCGATGCCGAGACGGCGTTCAATGGCGCAGAGGTTGTGGTTGAAGGCCGTTACACGACGGCACCGGTGCACCAGGCGTATATCGAGCCGCATGCCTGCGTGGTGCAGGTCGCCGCCGATGGCCAGGCGGTGGTCTACAGCTCCAGCCAGGGGCAGTTCATGGTGCGGGCTTACTGCGCCAAGCTGCTCGGGTGGGACATCGCCAACATAAGGGCGGTGCCGCTGGAAATCGGCGGCGGGTTCGGCGGCAAGACGCTGGTCTATCTGGAGCCGCTGGCGCTGGCGCTGGCGAAAAAGAGCGGCCGGCCGGTGAAAATGCAAATGACGCGGGAGGAGGTGTTCCGCGCCTCCGGCCCGACATCCGGCTCGGCCATCGAGGTGAAGATCGGGGCCCGGCGCGACGGCACGATCGTCGCGGCAAAGGAGGTGCTGAAATATCAGGCGGGGGCGTTCCCCGGCTCGCCGATCCAGCCAGGCTGCATGTGCGGCTTTGCCATGTACGACATCCCGAATGTCGAGGTGATCGGCTACGACGTGGTGTCCAACCGCCCGAAGGTGGCGGCCTATCGCGCGCCGGGCGCGCCGATGTCCTCCTTCGCCGTCGAAAGCGCGCTGGACGACCTGGCCCGCAAGTTGGGGATGGACCCGGTCGCGCTCCGCGAAAAGAATGGGGTGCGGGACGGCAGCAAGACCCATTACGGGCCAACGCTGCGCGATATCGGCTTCATCGAGACCCTCGAGGCCGCGAAGAACAGCGAACACTACCGGACGCCACTGAAGCCGGGGCAAGGCCGCGGGGTTGCCTGCGGTTTCTGGTTCAATATCGGCGGGGAATCATCCGGCGCCTGTCACATCAACGAGGACGGCACGGCCACTGTGGTCTCCGGCAACCCGGATATCGGTGGGTCACGCGCCTCCATGGCGATCATGGCGGCGGAGGTGCTGGGCATCCCGGTGGAGAAGGTGCGGCCGATCGTGGGCGACACGGCGTCCATCGGGTTCACGCACATGACCGGTGGTAGCCGGGTGACGTTCGCCACCGGCATGGCCGTGACCCAGGCCGCCGAGCGCGTCGTGGAACAGCTCAAGGCCCGCGCGGCGGCGATCTGGGAAATCCCGGCCGAGGCCGTCGATTGGCGCGATGGCAAGGCGTACCCGGCCGGGTCGAATGCTGGCGGGTTCGAGCCGCTTTCGCTCGCGGACATCGCCGTGCGGGCGGGCAAGACCGGCGGTCCGCTGAGCGCGGAAGTGTCGCTGAATGCGCAAGGCGCAGGACCCGGGTTCGGCTGCCATGTCTGCGACGTGGAAGTGGACCGCGAGACCGGGCAGGTGAAAATCCTGCGCTACACGGCGGTGCAGGACGTCGGCAAGGCGATCCACCCCAGCTACGTGGAAGGCCAGATCCAGGGCGGGGCGTCGCAGGGCATCGGCTGGGCGCTGAACGAGGAGTACATCTACAACGACAAGGGTCAGATGGAGAATGCGGGTTTCCTGGATTACCGTATCCCGGTCGCCTCCGACATGCCGATGGTCGAAGCGATCATGGTGGAGGTGCCCAACCCGCGTCATCCGTTCGGCGCGAAGGGGGTAGGCGAGGTGCCGATCATCCCGCCAATGGCGGCTGTTGCGAATGCGATCCGTGACGCGGTGGGGCTGCGCCTGACCGATCTGCCGATGTCTCCGCCCAAGGTACGGGCGGCATTGGACGCAGAGGCGGGGGAGAAGGCTGCCTAGAGTTGCGTTCTCGGGTTCGGCCGCCGGCGCGCTCACCGGCGGCAGGACCGAGCTGGAGGTCGCCGCCAGGACGTTCCGGCAACTGGTGCGGGAGCTGGATGAGCGGTTTCCGGGCCTGGGGAAGCAGGTCGAGGACGGAATGGCGGTCGCCATCGACGGGGTGATCTATCAGGACGCCTACGGGGTCGCGCTTCCGGAGAATGCCGAGATTTACCTGATCCCGAAGATCGCGGGCGGGTAGCCGTTTCCGGAGCGGGAGGCCGGTTTTGATCCCACTCCCTGCCCCCTCCCGCAAGGCCCGGAGGGAGAGGTCGGCGCCCATGGGGCGCCGGGTGAGGGGCTGCCAGCTTTCAGTTGCCCCCCGCACACCCGCTCACCTACCATCCAGACCGACAGGGAAAGCGTTCCAGAATGGAACTGGTGGAAATCCGCGAGGACGCGACACGGCGGGGCGGCGCCATCCTGCGTGCCGACGGCTACGACTTCACCGCAACCATCACGCCCCCGCTCGACGAAAAAGCCGAGAAAGAACTCGACTGGTATTTCGAACAGCACCTCCGCTTCCCCTTCACCGACGAGGTCCGCGCCCGCGATGCCGGCGCCAGCATCCGCGCGTACGGCGAAACACTGTTCCTCCAGCTCTTTTGCCGCCGACGATGCACGGGAAGCCTATGGCAGCCTGAAAAACCGCGCCTATCCGGACAAGCTGTCCGTCGCCATCATCGGCAGCCCCACCTTCCAGTCCCACCATTGGGAGGCGCTGAAAGACCCAAGGCTGCCCCGCCCCTTCGCCCTCGATGCACCCCATTGTCCGCCGCCGGCTCGCCGCCCCGCCCCCGCTCGAGGCGAATCCCGCGCCATCACCAACCTTCAACCTGCTGGTCATCACCGCGCGCCCCGGCGAAGCGCACGATGTCGGCTACCGCACCATCACCCGCCCTCTGATGGAAACACTTCGCCAGGCCCGTCTCCGCGTCGCGGTCGATTTCGTCCGGCCGGGCACTTGGCAGGCCTTTTCGGAGCACCTGGAGTTTGCCACGCGCGACCACGGGGCCGGACACTATCACGCCATCCATTTCGACCTGCACGGCGGACTTCTGGATTACGCATCCTTCCAGGCCGCCGAACAGATCACCCAGACGAACAAGCACACCTTCCGCCCCCGCTGGAGTCGCACCGATATCCCGCCCTATCAAGGGGTCAAAGCCTTCCTGCTCTTCGAACACGCCGAAGGCGCCGCACCCGACCTCGCCGAAGCCTCCGAAGTCGCCGCCCTTCTTCTCAAGCACAAAATCCCCATCGCCATCCTCAACGCCTGCCAGTCCGGCAAGCAAATCGGCTCCGACGAAACAAGTCTCGGCGCCCGCCTGCTCGAGGCCGGCGCGCAGAGCGTGCTCGCCATGGCTGGTCGGTAACGGTCAGCGCGGCGGAAAAACTCATTCCCGTCCTTTACCGCGAACTCTTCGCCGGCAACCCACTGAGCACCGCCGTGCTAGCCGGCCGTCGCGCATTGGCCGCCGACAAGGCTCGGCGCGCCTATTTCAACAAAACCATCGAACTTGAGGACTGGCTCCTCCCGATCGCATACCGAAACTGCGAGCCCCTGTTCCGCCCCCGGGATTTCACCGCCGAGGAAACAAAGCACTGGTTTGAGCGTCAGGCCGCCCGCTCGCCCGAACCCGAAACAACATACGGTTTCTTCGGCCGCGACCTGGACGTGCTGCGGATCGAAAAAGCCCTTCTGAGCAAATACAACGTTCTCCTCGTCCAGGGCATGGGCGGCAGCGGCAAAAGCACGCTCCTGCGGCATCTGGCGCACTGGTGGGAACTCACCGGCCTGGTTGATCGAAGTTTCTATTTCGGCTGGGACGAACGAGCCTGGACCCGTGCGCAGATATTACGGCAGCTCGCCCCTCAGGTTCTCGCGCGTGATGTTGCGAATAGCTTCGACTCCATGTCCGAAGGCGCGCAGCAACAGGCTGTTGCGTCCGCCCTTCGCGCCAAACGCTTCCTGCTCATTCTCGACAATCTCGAAAGTATCACCGCCGCGCCACTCGCCATCCCGCACAGTCTGGACGCCGTGCAGCGCCAGGACCTTCAGTCGTTCCTGAAGACTCTGGTCGGCGGCAAAACGCTCGTCGTGCTCGGATCGCGCGGTGAGGAAGAATGGCTCGCGCCCGGCACTTTCGGCAGAAATATCTATGCGCCTCGAAGAGATCGGCGAAGTCGCAGCGTATCGCGATCTCGAGGTTGAAACGCGCGTTCTCCATGCCATCGTTCGTCAGGTCGAAGTCCTCATGCAAGCCTTGGTTGATCTGCCGGCCTTCAGGAAGATGCGGGCAGCGAAGGACGTAATAGCGCCGCCGTTTAACAGGTCCCGTGACTTGCCATTGGCGTACAGTTTCCAGCTGCTGATCAGCCGCGTGTCGCGGAAGCACAAACCCTTGTTACTCGGCCAGGGGATCTGGCCGTCCGGATCGCTCAGCAGCACCGCGTAACCTTGGTGGAGTGCAAGCTGCTGCGGGCCGACTCTTAGTTCAAGCAACATTCATCACTCCGGACTGCTCGGCGCGTCGGAGCGCAAAGCCCGGCTTTCGTTGATTAGGTGATAGAACCGGCCCTCGAACAGACGCAGCACCTCCAGGGTCGCCGCGTGGGCCTGCGGGCGGAGCGGCGAGTCAAGCGCGTTCTTGATCGCCGCCATGGATGGGAAGTCCATCTCCAGAATCATCGGGATCGGCGGCGCGTCCGGGTCGGCCTGTCGTAGGCGCAGCACGCGGACCGCAATGACGTGAGGAAACCGTCGCCACAAAGGCTCAAGCTTCGATTTCACCAACTCAAAGAACTCGTCCTCCCGGCCAGGAAGAATTTTGCCCTCGTATATCGCGATACGCGTCAGCATGCCGCTTGCGTCCTGCGTGGATTTCCCTTGTTCGAGAGCTTGGGATCAGCACCCCGGTTCGGATGGTCGCAACGGGAAGACGACACAAGGTCGTGATGGGCCGAAGCAGTTTCGGACCGGGCCGGCCGCTCGGCCACCGCAATTAATGGTACCCGACACACATCACATAGTCGCGTAGCAGAACCTCTTCATGCTCGACCTCTCCCAGGAGCCCCTCAAGCGCATCCCGCGCGTTGAGCACTCCAATAGGCCGTGAGTCACGGTCAACGACAGGGATATTCTTTAGGCCTCGCCCCTTCATGATTGACCAGACATCGTGCAATGAGTCGCTGGGATGGCAGAGGCTGACGGCCCGTGTCATGACAATCGATATTGCCCTCGCGCACCCTGCTCCTTGGCAACCGCTGATCTGACGCACCACGTCGGTCTTGGTGATAACGCCGGCCAGCAGTTCATCCGAATTGCACACCACCACGAGATCGGCATTGAGATCACCCAGAAGTTTCGCCGCGCTGACGAGTGGCGCATCCTCGGAGATCGTGACGAGCCGCTTGCGTGCTGCCGACAGCATGCTTTCCACGAACATCACGTTCTCCTTCCGCGGCTAACAACCATCCAAGCTTGGGTCCATTGGGCTTGACTTGCAACCGTAGTGCAGTCCGGTCGGATGTCTTGCGACCGGCAAAATGTGGCGTATAGGCTCCGAGCGAACGGGGCTCGATTGCCAGGCCCTCGTTCTGGTGGTGTTCAGGCGGCCTCGCCTCCACAACTGGAAAAGCTGACCCGCCGGCATAAAAGGGGTGATCCATCCGTGGTCTCCATCTTCAGGAAGCTCTCTCATGCCTGATCGAAAACCGGGTGTCTTCGATCCGTCACACCAGCCCCAAATGTCGCTTTCAAGATGGGAGAACGAGGGTGGCGCCGTGTCTCAGGGTCCGCAAGAAGTCCTGGGTTCCGGCGAATTGGAATCCGGGATTCCTCAATTGACAAATACCGAGCTGGTGCAGCTTCGGATCCGCGTTATCGCGCTGGAGAACCTGGTAATCGCGTTGCTCGCGCAAGCAACTGACCCGCAGCTCGAGGTTGCTCGCGAAATGGCGGCCTACATCTCTCCAAGGCCCGGCGCTGCGCATCACCCGCTGACGATCCATGCGGCCCTCGATATGACAAATATCCTTGAGCGAGCCGCCCGTTTCCGGAGCAGGGAATTGCCCACCGCAAAGCGACGCGCAACGAAGACTTGCCTACCGTCCTAGCAGCAGGTCCCTCAGCACGACAGCGTCGTTATGCACTTCGTCGTGGGCGGAATAGACCAGCGTCACCGGGCCTTGCCGCGCAAGGGCACGCAATTGACCCAGGAGAGCGGCGTTCTGGTGAACTTCCGCGCCATAGCGCCGACAGAATTCTTTCCAACGGGCTGGGTCGTGACCGAACCATTTTCGCAGCTCGGTGCTGGGCGCTATGTCCTTCATCCACTGATCCAGAGCGGCGTCAGCCTTCGAGACTCCGCGCGGCCACAATCTGTCGATCAGGATTTGGGTGCCATCCTCGGCTGCCGGGGCCTCGTACGCCCGCTTCAATCGGACGTTGCCCGCTGGGATCCTTGTGCTCATGCGCCGCAATGCTTTCCACACCAAGCCGCGATCGCCGGGACAAACTGCCCTTTCCGCAACTCTTGGATCATATGTTGCACACCGGCCACGAGGTCGGCTCCTGCCGTCTTGAAGAACGCACCGACTTGTCCGCCCCGCAACGCCGGTGCGTCGTCGCGATAGACCCCGTGCGCAGGGCTGCACGCCCACGCCGGAGTCATACACGAGCGTTCCGCCAAGATAAGCCGTGTAAGCTAGTATGCCGATTCCCGCGGCGCCGGTGCCGAGGTAGGCAGCATTTGGCCTGTCATGCTCGGCACGCCAGAATGCCATACAGCCGGCGACGACTGTGGCGACGAAGTTCAGATCGCGATGCGTCACCAGCATGTCGTGTGTGGCGCCCTCGACGTTGACCTCCTCCCCGGCGATAAGCCCAGTGACCGCGGAGCCGACGGCGCCCGCTGCCGCGATACCAATTGCCTTCTGTCCGAACGAAAGGAGCGATTTGTTGCCGCTCATGCACCCGAGCAGATCGGCGCCGACCGCCAGGGGCAGCAGCGCAATGGGCAGGTGGACGAAAGCGGGGTGCATCTGTTGCAGGCGTATGGCCATCGTCTCGACTCCCTGATGCAGCGCCTCAGATCGGCATCCGATAACCGTAGAACTCATGATCCTCGTTGTAGCCGCCCTGACCGGCGCCGAGATCGGCGAAATCATGAACGAACTCGATCGCGGCGATCCATTTCACCATCTTGAACCCGAGTTCATTCTCGCAGCGCAGTCGCAGCGGCGCTCCGTGCAGTACGGTCAGAGGCGCCCCGTTCATGTCGTAGGCGAGGATGGTCAGCTCGTGGCGCATGTTCTCCATCCTGTGCACGTCATAGTAGCGGCCGGCGTCGCCGCCGTCGGCAAAGGAGTAGAACACGGCGTAACGCGCCTCTTCCGTCGGCTGCACGAGGTCGATGATGTGGCGCATCGGCACGCCGCCCCACTTGGCGACGCCGGACCAGCCCTGGATGCAGAAATGCGTCGTGATCTGCTCCTGTTTCGACATCGCCCGCAGCTCGGCGAGCGAGAACTCCCGTGGCTGCGCGACCAGCCCGCCGACCCGCAGCCGGTAATTAGCAAAATTGTCCGCCAGCGGCGCATCGAACGCGTCCCATTTCGGCATGGTGCCGTTGATCCAGAAATGCGGCGAGATGTCCTTCTCCGTGAGCTGTGCGTTCGGCTCCCACCACTCGGCCAGGCCCTTGAGCCACCCGACCATGAACGACCCGACCCTCTGGACCACCCGGGCGTGCCGGATCGTGAAAGGCGAGGCGGCCCACCAGGCCAGCCCCAACACCACCATGGCCGCGATGAACCATGGAATCCCGACCCAGGAGCTGTTCGCCACACCGGCGAACATATGGTTTGTATTCTGCCGCAGACGGGTGACGAACACCATGATCCCGTGTGCCAGGATGAACAGCACGAACCAGCAAAACGAGATGAAGTGAATGGATCGGGCCGCCTGCCGGTTCAGCACGGTCCCGAGCAAGCCCAGCCGGTTGGAGATCGCCGGGCTCTGCATGAACCCGGTCGCGATCGAAACCGGCGCGGCGATGAACACGGTGATGAAATAGGTGATTTGCTGCAGGCCGTTGTACCGCGTCCAGCTGTGGTCCACCGGAAAGTCCAGCGACGCATATTGGATCGCGGTCGAGACCGCGTTCGGGAACACTTCCCAGGTAACGGGCACCAGACGCAGCCACTGATTCGTCGTGAACAGCAGCACGTAAAAGGCGACCCCGTTGAGCACCCACAGCAGGTTGACCGAGAAGTGCCACCAGCGCGCCAAGCCAATGGTGTGCCGGACGCCGGGAATGCCCAGCCACCCTGGCAGCGTCACGGAATCGTCCTTCGAGGTCCAGACCCGGCCGGTCGGGACAGCTTTCTGGAAGCGGAACCAGTCGGTGCCGGGCGTGCAGTCGCGCTTCCAATAGAGCCGAGGGTGATCGGCCAGGATCTGGATCCCGGCACGGATGATGAACATCATAAAGAGCATGTTCAGGAAGTGCTGCAGCCGCAGCCACCACGGAAACCCGGAATCGACCGAGGGCGCGGTCTGCGGAATCCCGCCGTACTGCTTGATGAAGGCCTGGACGCCTGGAAGCTCCCGCAAGCTCTGGGCAAGGGCAATCACGAAAATGAGCGACACAGCTGCGATCGGTAACGCCCACAGGATGCTGATCCAGCGCCGGCCGATGCGAATACGCGGAACAATGCCCTCTTGTGGCGGCAGCCAATGGTTCAGGAGGAGGCGGTCGTCGGCTGGGCTGAGCTCGGCCTCTATGGGATCATGCGTGCGCGGGTGAATGTCCTGCTTACGGTCGGGCATGATGCTACTCCCCGTCTTCGGCGCCGGCCGGTGCGCGGTCCCCTGCTTTATACCGGCGGCCGGAAAACACCGCCTCAGCCCACGCCACGAACTGCCAAACGGCGAGCCGCTGTTGATCGTCGATAAGCAGTAGGTCTGGTCAAAACTTCCCAGCGAACCGCCGGCCCAAGAAGACGCCCCAAACGGCTCGCCAGGGCCCGCGCGGTCCTGCCATCCGACCAGGCCAACAGCAGCATGAGCACAAAGCGGCCCGCACAGTTGCCTCCGCAACCATCAATGAACAGAAATCCGCCCGCGCAGCAAAAAAGAGCACCCCGTTAGCCCTCCGTGACACCCTCCGTGTCCTCCGTGTGAAATCTTTAAACACGACCGATCAGAAAAGCTCACCCGGCCTGCAGGGCCACCGTGGCCACGCAGCCTCTAGCACCGATAACGATATAGAACGCCGCCATGGGCCACGACGGCCCCCCTACACCCCCGCCCTTCCCCTCCCCATATCCGTTCGCTACCACAACAGGACCCCTACTCGCCGCACCGCCTCCGAAACAAATCCGCCTCTTGTACAAAACCACCACTCTCAAAACCCCGGTCTCGTACAAACCCCACCTGTGGATAACCCGGGTTTCGTACAAATTCCGCACCGCACAAACCTGGGTTTCGTACAAACCACCACCCCCGAAAACCCCCGGTTTGTACAACCCCAAAACGCCCGCGCCTCCCAACTCCACCCCGAACGCGCTATCCCTCCCGCCCGTGGAGCATGACCCCCTCGCGCCCCTCTTCGCCTCCCTGACCACCCTCCGAGGCGTCGGTCCGGCGGTCGCCCCCCTGCTCGCCCGTGTCACCGAAGGCGACCGCGTCCTCGACCTTCTCTTCCACCTCCCCGAGTCCTACCTCGACCGCCGCGCCCGCCCCACCATCCGGGAAGCCCGCCCCGGCCAGCTCGCCACCCTCACCGTCGAGGTCGTCCGTCACGAGCGCCCCGCCAACCACCGACAGCCCTGGCGCGTCATCGTCAAGGATGAAACGGGCACCGCCGAGCTCGTCTTCTTCCACTTCAACCGCGAGTCCCAGATGCCCCCGGGCGCCCGGCTGCTCGTCTCCGGCAAGACGGAACTCTTCAACGGCCGCCTCACCCTCCCGCACCCCGACCACGTCATCCCTGCCGATCACCCCGAGCGCCTCCCCGCCATCGAACCGGTCTGGCCGCTCACGGCCGGCCTCTGGCCCCGCCAGATCGGGACCGCCATGGCCGACGCGCTGACCCGCCTTCCAACCCTCCATGAATGGCACGACCCCGCCCTGCTCCGTCGCGAACGCTGGCCCGCCTTCGCCGACGCCCTCCGCGCCGTCCAATCCCCCACCGATCCGCCCGGCGACCGCCCCCGCAGCCGCCTCGCCTACGACGAGCTCCTCGCCGGGCAGGTCGCCGTCCATGTCGTCCGCGGCCGGGTCCGCGCCCGCCCCGGACGCCCCCTCACCGGTGACGGCACCCTTCGCGCCCGCGCGCTCGCCCGCTTCAACCTCCCCCCAACCTTCTCCCAGCTCGCGGCGCTCGCCGAAATCGACACCGACCTTGCCGCCCGCCACCGCATGCTCCGCCTTCTCCAGGGCGACGTCGGATCAGGCAAAACCCTCGTCGCCCTCCTCACCATGCTCCGCGCCGTGGAGGCCGGCGCCCAGGCCGCCCTCATGGCCCCCACCGAGGTCCTGGCCAAACAGCACCACCGCACCCTCTCACGCCTGTCGCCGGAACCCGTCGCCCTGCTCACCGGCTCCATAAAAGGTGTCGCCCGCACCCGGCTGCTTCGCCATCTCGCCGACGGCACGGTCCGGATGGTCGTCGGCACTCACGCCCTGTTCCAGGAAAGCGTGGCCTTCCGCGACCTCGCAGTTGCCGTCATCGACGAGCAGCACCGTTTCGGCGTGACCCAGCGCCTCATGCTGGGCGAAAAGGGCGCCCAGACCGACGTGCTGGTCATGACCGCCACCCCCATCCCCCGCACCTTGCTGCTGACCCAGTGGGGCGAAATGGACGTCAGCCGCCTGACCGAAAAACCCGCCGGCCGGGGCACCATTCGGACGACGCTCCATTCCCTCGCCACCCTGCCCGCCGTCCTGGAAGGCCTCACCCGCAAGCTGCAGGAGGGCGCCCAGATCTACTGGGTCTGCCCCCTGGTCGCTGAAAGCGAGGCGCTCGACCTCGCCGCAGCCGAGGAACGCTTCGCCGCCCTCCGCCAATGCTTCGGAAACTCAGTTGGGCTGGCCCACGGCCAGCAAACGCCTGAGATCCGCGATGCCGCCCTGGCAGCCTTCACCCGCGGCGATATCCGCCTTCTGGTCGCCACTACTGTCGTCGAGGTCGGGGTCGATGTCGCCTCCGCCACCGTCATGGTGATCGAGCATGCCGAACGCTTCGGCCTCGCCCAGCTTCACCAGCTTCGGGGCCGCGTCGGCCGCGGCGCTGCGGACAGCTTCTGTCTCCTCCTGCATGAAGACGGCCTGACCGACACGGCCCGCCGCCGCCTGACCATGCTGCGCGACACCGACGATGGTTTCGCCATCGCCGACGCCGACTTCCGCCTCCGCGGCGGAGGCGACCTGCTCGGCACACGCCAAGCCGGCTCCCCCGGCTTCCGCGTGGCAGACCCAGTCGAACACGAGGGCCTCCTCCACATGGCCCACCGGGACGCGGCCCTGCTGGTGGAGAAGGATCCCGGCCTGGAAGGCGAACGCGGCCGCGCCATTCGCGTGCTGCTGCGCCTGTTCGGCCAGTGGGACGCGATGAAAACGCTGCTGGCGGGTTAACGCCTTTCGGTAACCGATCCGCCCCTAAAACGGCGACGCCGGCCAAGTGGTCTGGCCGGCGTCCGATCGGGCGGCCGGATGTCCTGCCCGCCCGCATTCGGAGGAGTTGCGATGCACCACCATCGCAGGCTCTTGCCGATTGTGGTGATCTTGACAATCCGAATCAAGATCATTCGCACTCGGTAAGGAGCCAAGGGGCCCGGCGCCTCGCCCGGTCCCGTTCCTCCGCCGCCCTGGCCGCGCCAAACCACCCCGGCTATCGTCCACCCATGCACTTCGCGACCAGCCCGGCCTTCAAGCAGAATGCCCGCGCTGCCCTGAACGACCCGGGCCTGCAAAAAGCGCTCGCACGCAGCGGAAGCTCCTTCATTGCCCGGCGCGCGGCCGCTGCCGCCGCATTACCGGAATTCGAACAGCTCCGGGACATCGCACGCGACATCAAGAACCATACACTCGCCCATCTCGACTTCTACCTGGAGGAGTACGAAGCAAAGCTGACCGAAACCGGCGGCACCCTCCACTGGTGCCCCACCGCCGAGGATGCCCGCGCCGAGGTACTGGAAATCTGCCGCAACGCCAATGCCCGCACCGTGACCAAGGGCAAGTCGATGATCAGCGAGGAAATCGGCCTCAACGACCACCTGGAAAGGCACGGTATCCAGCCCGTCGAAACCGACCTTGGCGAATACATCCTCCAGCTCCGCCATGAGACCCCGAGCCACATCATCGCCCCCGCCTTCCACCTGAACCGGGAAGACTGGGAAGCCTCGTTCCGCGCCTCCCATACCGATCTGCCGGCCGATCGCGTCTTCGCTGAGCGGCGCGACCTCCTCACCGAGGCCCGCTCACGCCTCCGCGCCAAATTCCTCGCCGCGGATGTCGGGATCACCGGCGCGAACTTTCTCATCGCCGAGACGGGCAGCAGCATCATCGTCACCAATGAAGGCAACGGCGATCTCACACAGACCCTGCCCCGCATCCACATCGTCCTCGCCAGTATCGAAAAGATCGTCCCCACCCTGGAGGACTGCATAAGCCTCCTTCGCGTTCTGGCGCGCTCGGCCACGGGACAGGACTTCTCGGTCTACACGACCTTCTCCACCGGCGCGCGCCGCCCCGGCGACCTCGACGGTCCCGAGGAATACCACGTCGTTCTGCTCGATAACGGCCGCTCGGCCATGCTCGGGACCGAGTTCCAGGACATGCTCCGCTGCATCCGCTGCGCGGCCTGCATGAACCATTGCCCGGTCTATGGAGCCGTCGGCGGCCACGCCTATGGCTGGGTCTATCCCGGACCGATGGGCAGCGTCCTCACCCCTGCGCTTATCGGCGTGGATCAGGCCGGCCTGCTGCCTGGTGCCTCGACGTTCTGCGGCAAATGCGAAAGCGTCTGCCCGGTCCGCATCCCCCTCCCTGGGCTGATGCGCCACTGGCGCGAGCGCGAGTTTGAACGCCACCTCACCCCGGCCGCCCAGCGGCACAACCTCGCGCTCTGGGCCTGGCTGGCCCGCCGCCCATTGCTCTACCGTCTTGCCACCCGCGCAGCCGCCCTAAGCCTCGGCGCACTCGGCTCCCGTCGCGGGCGCTTCTCCCGCCTGCCGCTCGCGGCCGGATGGACCTCGGGGCGGGACCTGCCTGCCCCCGAGGGCGACACGTTCTTCGCGCGCTACGCCCGCGCCCAGCGGGCCGGGCGCCGCACATGATACCAGCCGCTGAAGGGGTTGGCTTTTCCAACACTTTCGGCGGCTGGTATCGCGCGCGGGGTTGGTGGGGCGCCCGCGCGCAAAATCAAGACTTAATACCAGCGGCCCTGCTCCTTCAGATCGGTCACTACAAAGGGCCGCGGGTATGAGCCGCGAAGCCATGCTCACCGCGATCCGCCGTGGCCTGCGACGCGGTCCTCTGCCCCCGGACATGCAGGTCACGCTACGCCGCCGGCTCGCCGCACACCCGCGCCACCTGATCCCTGCGCGGTCGCGCCTGCCCCACGAGGCCCAGATCGCCCTGTTCACCGCAAACGTCCAGAAGGAATTCGGAAGCGTCACCAGGGTGCCCGATCCGGATGCCATCCCCGGCGCCGTCGCGGACTACCTGGCCGCCCAGAACCTGCCCGGCGAGTTCGTCATGGCTCCGAACAAAACGCTGCAAGAAATCAACTGGTCGGCACGTCCTCTTCTGCGTATTCGCGAAGGCCGCGCCGCCCCGACCGATCTGGTCAGCGTTCAGCACGCCTTCGCCGGCATCGCCGAAACCGGAACCCTGATGCTGCCGTCCGCGCCCGACCGGCCCACCACCCTCAATCTCCTGCCGGATACTGCGATCGTCGTCCTTCAGACCGGCCGTATCCTCGGCGCCTACGAGGAAGCCTGGGACCTGCTCCGCGCTGAATTCGGTACCATGCCCCGCAATGTCATGCTGGTCACCGGCCCCTCGCGTTCGGCCGATATCGAGCAGACGCTGGAGCTTGGCGCACATGGGCCGCGGCGGCTGCATGTGGTGCTGGTCGGCGAGGTGGTAACCCCGCGACCCTGAAACATTTCATGGCGGGTCCGCACTCGCCTGAGTAGCATCGCATCCGCTCGCGCACTGTGCGCGAGCGCCAGCCGAAAGCAAAAAGCATGTTCGGGAGCACGATCCTCGACGTCGCAACCGCCCTGGTTTTCACCTTCCTGGCGGTCAGCCTGGCCTCCGGCGCAGCGGTGGAGGCCATTTCCTCGATCGCCGGAATGCGCGCAAGGACGCTGAAAACCGGCATCAAGGATCTGCTGAACGATCAGCAGTTCCGTGACCTTGCCGCGGAGCTATATGGGCATGCGCTGATCAACCCACGCGCGCCAGGCCTTCCCCCCGCCGAAAACCGGCCCGGCATAGATGTATCTCAATCCATCAAGGAAATTCTCGCGAAGGGGGATGAGGACGCGAAGCGCGCCTTGACGCTTAACCTCGGCAAAAACCTGCCATCCTACATCGATCCGAAGCAATTCGCCTCGGCCCTTATGGACGTGCTCTCGCTGTGGCCCGCCCCCGGCAACATGCCGACTGCCGAGGATCTGCAAAAGGCAGTGGACACGCGGGTGCCGCAGTCCACCTACCCACAGATCAATCAGCTGCTGACCGGCATCATACGGCGCACGAACGGAGATCTGACAAAAATCAATAGCGAGCTTGCCGGGTGGTTCGACAACGCCATGTCACGCCTGAGTGGCCTCTATAAGCGATACACGCAGGTGATCGCCTTTCTCTGCGCCTTCGTGATCTGCGGCATCGTCAATGCCGATTCGCTGCTCGTGGCGCAGCGGGTATGGGCACAGCCCACTCTGGCTGAGACCCTGCAAATAGAGGGCAACGCGGCGAACACTTTCACGGACAACCAGAAAATCGCAGAGGCGCTGCCATTCGGCTGGCCGCTGCGTGACGCGGACGGCAAGTCCGTAAATCTCTGGAGCAAAGCGCTGGGCCCGGCCCTCCTGGGCTGGCTGATCACCGCCCTTGCCAGCCTGTTCGGCGCACCGTTCTGGTTCGACGCATTGCAGCGCATTACGCGGCTTAAGGGAGCCGGGCCCAGCCCGGAGGAAAAGGCGGAAAAGACCGCCGCGGCTGCCTAGCGCAGGATCGCGCTGGGCGGAAACGTCGGAGCGCGTCAAGCCTGCTCTAAAGCAACCAGTTAGAGCGTTTCAGGCTGATCCAGTCAGCCTGAATCCGCTCTAGCGCGTGATGACCCGAAGCGTCGGTCCAAATCCCCCTCCCCTTGCGGGACCCGGAGGGAGAGGTGCCGGAGGGAGAGATGAAGGGGGGACGGCTATGCGTTTTGCGATGAGAGTGGTGGAATACGCCCATGCAGCTGGCGTCCCGCATTCTGGAAACAGCCGATTTCGCCGCCGCGCAGGAGCTGTTTCATAGCAACGGCTGGACGGACGGGTTGCCTGTGGTGCCACCGACGGCGGAGGCGGTGTCCGCATGCCTGGAATGGGCGATGACGCTACCGGACCAGCTGATTGGCGTCGAACCGGTGCGGGGCGTGGCGATCACCGCCGAGAAGCTTGCGATCAACGCGGTCATGGCGGGTTGCCTGCCGATGCATTTTCCGGTGGTGCTGACGGCATTCGCGGCGATGCTGCGGCCGGAATTTCTGCTGCATGGCGCCACAGCTTCCACAGGCGGCTGCGCGGTGCTGGTGGTGGTGAACGGGCCGGTGTGCCGCGAAATCGGAGCGAGCGGGACGTTCAATGCGCTGGGCAACAGCGATCGGGCCACGGCGGTGATCGGGCGGGCGCTGCGCCTGGCGCTGATCAATGTGCTGGAGGTGCGGCCGGGTGGCATCGACCGATCGACTTTGGGTCATCCCGGCAAGTTCACGTACTGCATCGCCGAGGATGAGGACGATTTGGGGTGGGCGCCGCTGTCGGTGCAGCGCGGGATGCCGGAAGGCGCATCGGCCGTGACGGTGATGGCGGCGGGCGCGCCGCGGCAGATCATGAACGAGTGGACGACGAAGCCGGAGGAGATCCTGGAGACGTTTGCCGCCGAGATGCGCGCCAACATGCGGCATTACTCGATCTGGGCGGGCAACTATGCGCTGATCGTCCCCGGGCAGTTGCGCGAGCATCTGCAGGCGGCGGGCTGGAGCAAATCCGACATAGCGGCGTTCCTGTTCGAGCAGGCACGGGTCTACCGGCGCGAATGGGCCGAGGTCGGCAAGGCCGCGGTGGTGCGCGATCGGGGCGAGACGGTTTACACCGCACTTGAATCGCCGGACGATCTGCTGGTGGTCGCCGCCGGTGGCCCGGCCGGGGGATTTGGTGCGGTGATTCCTCCCTGGCTGGGGAGCAAGAGCCGGGCGGTGACAATGCCGGTCGGCCTGTGCATTGATTGCGAGCCGCCGCGATAACAAGGATCGCCCGAATGGTTCTTCAGTTGCTCGATCCCACCAACGAAGCTGCTGCTTTAAGCGGGGAGCTGGCGCCACGCCTGGCGGGGTTTGCGGGCAGGCGGATCGGTATCATCTCCAACGGCAAGGAAGGCACCAAGGGATTTTTTGCCCATCTGGAACGCATGGTGCGGGAGGAACTCGGCGCGGCCGAGGTCGCGATACGTGTCAAATCCAACTTCAGTGCGCCGGCCGATGCGCACATCGTGGATGAAGTGCGTGCCTGGGACGCGGTGATTACCGGATTAGGTGATTGAGGCAGTTGTTCGTCATGCAGTTTGCATGACGCAATCACAGCGGAACGGCTCGGCGTCCCGGCGCTGGCGGTGATGACGTCGCGCTTTGTCACGGCGGCCGATCTGATGGCGCGCGTGCTGGGGTTTCCTGGCTATGAGTTTGCGGTGATCGAGCATCCGGTGAGCAGCGCCGGAGATGACGGGTTGCGGGACCGCGCGGCTGCGGCGGTTCTGGCGGCAAGGCGGTTGTTGCTTCGCTGAACCAGCCCTCCGTGTTAACCCTTCCAGAGCCACGGACGGGCTTGCCGATTGCCCCTCAGCACCCCGCCTCATGCGCCACTCGCGCCGGCGACGCCGCATAAACGCCCATAATCCGCACATCCGTCGAAAAGAACGAAAGCTCCTCCAGCGCCCGCCGCAACGGCGGATGCTCCGGATGCCCTTCCACATCGCACAGAAACTGCGTCGCGACGAACTGACCCCCGATCATGTAACTCTCCAGCTTGGTCATGTTCACGCCGTTGGTCGCGAATCCCCCAAGCGCCTTGTAGAGCGCCGCCGGCACGTTGCGCACGCGAAACACGAAGGTCGTCATCAGATTGGGGGCGGACGCATCGGGCGTGCGCCTCCGCCGCGCCATCACGTAAAACCGGGTCGTGTTATGCGCCGCATCCTCAACGTTCGCCTGCAGAACTTCCAGCCCATAAATCTCCGCCGCCAGCGAGGACGCAATCGCGGCGTCCTCCAGATTGTTCCATTGCGCCACAAGCTGCGCCGCACCGGCCGTATCCGCCTCGATCACCGGCTGCAATCCGAGCTTGCGCAGATAATGCCGCACCTGACCCAGTGCGACCGCATGCGAGTGCGCCCGCTTCAGCGTCTCGCTCCGCGCCCCTTTCGGCGCAAGCAGGCAGTGCTCGACCCGCTGGAAATGCTCCCCGATCACATACAACCCCGACTCGGGCAGCAAATGATGCATGTCCGGCACCCGCCCCGCCAGCGAGTTCTCGCACGGTAGCATGGCGAGCTCGGCGGTCCCCTCGCGCACTGCCTCGATCGCCGTTTCGAAACTTACGCAAGAAAGCGTCTTCGTTCCGGGATACGCCGTCCGGCACGCCAGATCGGAATACGCCCCCGGAAGCCCCTGAAAAGCGATCATGCCAGCATCATCCGCGCGCGCTCCAGATCCTCGGGCGTATCGACCCCAAACAACCCATGCGCAACCCGCGCGACGCCAACGCGCATCCCCGCCTCGATTGCGCGAAGCTGTTCAAGCTGCTCCCGCCGCTCCAGCAAAGTTGGCGGCAGCGCCACGAACCGCGCCAGTGCCGCCCGGCGGTAAGCATAAATCCCGACATGATGCCATAACGGCCCTTCCCCCCAGGGCACGGGCGAGCGCGAGAAGTAGATCGCTCGCGCAGCGTCGCGATCTTCATCGAACACGCAGGCTGCCTTTACAAACGACGCCGTATTGGCCTCCGTGAAAGACGCGATCGGCGCCACCACTGTGCCGATATCGATAGAGCTGTCGTGCAGGGGCAGGATTGCAGCCCGAATCTGCTCGGCCGTCACAGTGGGCACATCGCCCTGCAGGTTGACCACCACATCATGCTCGCCGTCCGGGTCAAGCTCCGCCAGCGCGGCATGAACGCGGTCCGACCCGCTCGGCAGATCCGGGTCCGTCAGTGCCGCGCGGCCCCCAGCTTCTCGGACCGCATCGGCGATGCCCCGCTCGGCACAGGCCACGGCCACAGGCCCGACCCGCGCCGCAATCGCCCGGTGCAGCACGTGCACGATCATCGGCCGCCCGTGAATATCCGCCAGCGGCTTCCCAGGCAGGCGCGACGATGCCATCCGCGCGGGTATCACGATGATCGGGTTCAACGGATTGCTTGCCTCGGGTCGATTCCCTATGGTGCACAGCACCTTACGGAGGCGTGGCACCGCGCGCAACGCGCGCGGATTGTTCGCGTCCGCCGTGAACTGGACCGGACAGGGCGGAGAAGACGCGTCGCATGGACAGTATGGACGTCAACAAGGCGGTTGCCGCCGTCCTGGTCGCGGGGATCGCCTTCTTCGTTACCGGCCTGCTCGGAGACAACTTCGTCTTCGATCAGCCGCCGGCCAAACCCCCGATCTCGATCCCGAACGTGGAAGCCCCCAGCAGCGGCGGGGAAGCGGCGCCCGCCGCAGTCCCCCCGATCGCGCCCCTGCTCGCCTCCGCCAATATCCAGAAGGGCGAGCAATTCGTCAGCCAGGTTTGTGCCGCATGCCATAGCTTCAACAAGGGCGGCAAACCCATCGTAGGACCTAACCTCTACGGGATTGTCGGCGCGCCTCATGATCATGAATTGGGATTCGACTACTCCTCCTCCCTCGAGAAATTCAAAGGCCAGCCCTGGACTTATGAGGCCCTGAACAAGTGGCTCGATGATCCCCAGACATACGCCCCCGGCACCCGCATGAGCTACACCGGTATCAAAAACAACCAGACCCGTGCCGACGTCATCGACTATCTCCACACCCTGTCCGACAATCCGGAACCGCTTCCAAAGCCCGAGGCGGCCCCAGCGGGCGCCCAGGCGAGTGCGCAGGCGCCCGCGCCCGGTTCAGCGGCGCCGGCCGGCAATCACAGTGCGGTGGGTGCCGCGTCGGGACCGAACAGCGCCCCGGCAAGCTCGCCGAACGTCATCGGACCACCGGGCAACGCATACAACCCCAACGCCCAGGCCCCGAATGCCGGAACCAGTGCGGGCGGCGTTCAGCCCCAGGGAACCGCCGCAACCACCTCGGGACCGCAGCCGATCGAACCGCTGCTGGCCAGCGCCAACGTCAAGGAGGGTGACAACATCGCCCATCAGATCTGCGCGGCCTGTCACAGCCTTAACAAGGGCGGTCCGGCGATCGTCGGCCCCAACCTCTATGGGATCGTCGGTGCGCCGCATGACCACATGGCCGGCTTCAATTACACGCCGGCGATGCAGAAGTACAAGGGCCAGCCCTGGACCTATGCCGCGCTGAACAAATGGCTGTACGATCCTCAGGCTTACGCCCCAGGGACCATGATGGTTTATCCCGGCCTGAAAGACACGCAGCAGCGTGCCGACGTGATCGCCTATCTGCGCACGCTCTCCGACAATCCGGAGCCGTTGCAGGGCACGACGGCGGCAAAGCAATAGCGCCCGTCATGGATGCGCTGGTGGCAGCGGCCGAGGCGGCGGCCGAAGTTGCCGGCGCGGTGATCCGGCCGTTCTTTCGTGCCGGACTCTCCGCCGATCTGAAAGCCGACCGCACGCCCGTCACCATCGCCGACCGCGCGGCCGAGCAGGCGATGCGGGCCGTGCTGAAGGAGCGGTTTCCGGAACATGGCGTGCAGGGCGAGGAATTCGGCCTGGATCGCCCGGACGCGCGGCTTCGCTGGGTGCTGGACCCGATCGACGGCACCAAGGCCTTCATCACCGGCCGCCCCGTCTTCGGCACCCTGATCGCTCTTCTGGAAGATGGGAAACCGGTTCTCGGCATCATCGACCAGCCTGTTACGCGCGAGCGCTGGATCGGTGTCGCCGAACGAAAAACCCGGTTTCACGGGGCGTTCGGCGGCGAGCCCGGCTGCCGGGCCTGCGCCGCGCTGGCCGACGCCGAGCTCTCCTGCACCGGCCCCTATCTGCTCGCTGATGACACGGGAAGGTGGGAGAAACTGGCCGGCCAAGTCCGCCGCGTGTCCTGGGGCGGCGACTGCTACGCCTATGGGCTGCTCGCCCTGGGCCAGATCGACATCATCGCCGAATCCACCATGAAAGTCTGGGATTGGGCCGCCTTGGTCCCGGTCATCGAAGGCGCCGGCGGCCGCATCACGGACTGGGACGGCCGCCCCCTGCATCCGGACGGAGACGGCCGCGTGCTGGCAGTCGGCGACCCGGCGCTGCAGGCCCCTGCAATCGAAGCCCTGCTCGGGTGAGGGCGCAACGCGTCCGCTCGGCAAATTCACGCGCTCCTGAAATGCACGCATTTCCAGACAAGCGCGATCTGCTCTAACTTCAGCGCCATGCCTGCGCCCGCTCCGTTCTGGAAAACCAAGACGCTCGAGCAAATGACCCGCGAGGAGTGGGAGTCGCTCTGCGACGGCTGCGGCCGCTGCTGCCTGCACAAGCTGCGCGATGACGACTCGAGCGCCCTCTCTTTCACCAACGTCGCCTGCCATCTGCTCAACCTGAAATCATGCCGCTGCGCCGACTATGAGCACCGCCAGCGCTGGGTGCCCGATTGCGTCGCCCTCACCCCCGCGACCGTCCGCGAAATCGACTGGCTGCCGCCCTCCTGCGCGTATCGCCGGCTCGCTGAACGCAAGGATCTCGCCTGGTGGCACCCGCTCGTCTCCGGCGACCCCGAGACGGTGCATACCGCCGGCATTTCCGTTCGCGGCCGCGCCATCAGCGAGCGCAACGCCGGCGCTCTCGAAGATCACGTCCAGGCCTGGCCTGGCCGCAACCCACGCGCACGCCGGCCACGCACGCCGGGCAGAAAAGGAAACTTGCCGTGATGCGTGACGCCATCCACGGCGGCATCAACGCCGCCGTCCTGACCCCCATGACCGGCGATCTTTCCCCCGACCTGGACCGTATGGAGGCGCATTGCCGCTGGCTGCTCGCCAACGGCTGCAACGGCCTGGCCATTCTCGGCACCACCGGCGAAGCCAACAGCCTCGGTTTCAATGAACGGATCGCGGTCATGGAAGGGCTGGTATCCCGCGGCATCCCTGCCGCGAAGCTGATGCCCGGCACCGGCACGCCGGCGCTGACCGACACCGTGCTGCTTACCCGCAAAGCCGCCGGGCTCGGCTGCCGCGGTGTGCTGCTGCTGCCGCCCTTCTACTACAAGAACCCGTCCGACGACGGATTGTTTGCCTATTTCAGCGAAGTGGTTCAGCGCGTCGGCGGCAGCATCCGCATCTATCTCTATAATTTTCCCCAGCAATCGGCCGTGCCCTTCGGCATCGAACTCGTCGCCCGTCTGCTCAAGGCATTTCCCGGCGTGATCAAGGGCGTGAAGGACAGCAGCGGCGATTGGGAGACCACGCGCAGCTACGTCGATCACTTCGCCAAAGATGGTTTCGAAGTCTATGCCGGTGACGACAGCCTGCTCTTGTCGAACCTCCACGCCGGCGGCGCCGGATGCATAACCGCCGCTTCCAACGTGAACTGCTCGGTCGGCGCCCGGGTCTACGCCAATTGGAACAGCGATGCCGGCAGGCAGGCACAGCTGGTTCTTACCAGCACCCGGAAGGCCGTCACTACCCTGCCGCTGATCCCTGGATTGAAATCCCTGGTTGCGCGCAATACCGGCGACCCTGGCTGGAAAACGATCCGTCCGCCGCACCTGAAACTTACGGCGGAACAGGAAGCGAAGCTGTTCACTGCGTTCGATGCGTGCGGCGTGGAGATGGCGAAGGCGGCCTGATACCGGGCGCCGAAAGCGGGCCGCGCATTAGTCCGCGGCGAGCTCCATATGGTGCCGCCGGGCCATTGTCTTCCCCACGTAATCCTCGACCGCTTCCCCCACCTGCTCCGCATGATGGGCAAAAACGTGGTCCGCACCGGGAAACACCCTGTAGTCAACACGCACATTCTTCTGGGTGTTCAGCTTTTCAACCAGCTTGCGCACGGAGTTCTCGGGAACCAGCTCATCTATATCGCCGTGAATCATCAGCCCGCCGCAGGGGCAGGGTGCCAGGAATCCAAAATCGTAATGGCTGGCCGGAGGCGCGATGCTCACCCAACCGGAAATCTCCGGTCGCCGCATCAGAAGTTGCATGCCGATGAACGCCCCGAACGAATATCCGGCAATCCACAGCCCTCCATGGCCGGGATTGACCGCCTGCATCCAATCCAGCGCCGCAGCGGCATCCGAAATTTCGCCGATCCCGCCGTCGTAGCGTCCCTGGCTGCGCCCCACGCCACGGAAGTTGAACCGCATCGCCGAAAAGCCCAACCGCTGAAAGGATTGGTACATCGTGAATGTCACGCGGTTGTTCATCGTCCCGCCATGCAACGGATGCGGGTGTAGTATCAGCGCGACGGGCGCTCCCCGACCCTTCGCGTGGTGGTAGCGTCCTTCCAACCGGCCATCTGGCCCAGCAAACATGATTTCAGGCATGGCGCCCCGATTTTCCGCTTCTTATTTGTCGTTCACATTCCTGTGGGCTCGCTCCCGCAGGCCAATTCTTGCCAATCGTTAAACTAGCCGCCGGAGCCATCGCCTCAACGGCCTTGAGGCCTAGTTAGTATCAAAGGGGTCGAGTTTCATGCCAGCACCAGCGTAATCTTCGTCCGGCAGGGCAGAAACTTGACGTCCGCATAACTGGTGAGGTCTGTTCCCCGCTATGCACTCCCCAGCGCCGTTATACCACAAAATGAATGGCTGGCCAGAACGAAACGATACGCGTCCGCCACCACTCAACCTGCTCCGACTATAATCACGCTTCACCGGAGTTGTATAATGGAATTGTCGCATGCCTTTCATGTTCTTGCGTGAACTCCTTCGGACCTATCGCGAACGTGACCCCGCAGCTCGTTCGTCCGTTGAGGTTTTGTTTTGCTATCCTGGGTTGCACGCCGTCATCTGGCATCAGCTCTCGCACGCGCTTTGGAACTGGAGACTTCGGTTTCTCGCTCGTTTTTCGTCACACGTCGCTCGGTTTTTGACAGGTATCGAAATTCATCCAGCAGCAAAGCTGGGACGTCGTCTGGTCATCGACCACGGCATGGGCGTCGTTATCGGAGAGACCGCCGAAATCGGCGACGATTGCTATTTCTACCATCAGGTCACGCTCGGGGTGGCCCGCACTATGCGCGGCAAGCGGCACCCTACCGTTGGCAACAATGTGATCATCGGCGCCGGCGCGAAGGTGCTCGGCCCGATCACTGTGGGCGACAATGCGCGGGTCGGGTCCAACGCCGTCGTCGTGGACCCGGTTCCAGCCGATACCACCGTCGTCGGAATCCCGGCCCGCCCGGTTGACCGTCGTCTGCGCCGCCAGCCTGGATTCGACCCCTACGGCATGCCCTGCGACGACAGCCTCGACCCGCTGCTGCGCGACCTCGAGGATCTGCGCAGCGAACTCAGCGAGCTCGAGGCGCGCATGGCAAGACTAACCGGCGAGCAGACCCAGCCCCGACCCGCCGCGGCGGACTGATGCGCCGCTATCTGGACGCCAACGCCTCTGAACCCCTCCGGCCGGCGGCCCGGAAAGCCGTCCTGGCTGCCCTTGAGGCGACGGGAAACCCTTCCTCCGTGCACCATGAAGGCCGCGCCGCCCGGCGAATCCTGGAAAATGCGCGCGAGGCGATCGCCGCCCGGTTCGGTGCGAGGCCCGCAAACGTGATCTTCACCTCCGGCGCGACCGAGGCCAATGCGCTCGCCCTGCACGCACCCCTGCACCTCCCCCAGCGTCCCCTGAACGCTGAACGCCGGATCATCATCGGCGCCACCGAACATGATTCGATCCTCGCCCAGGCCCCGAACGCCGAAATACTGCCCGTGGACCGCAACGGCCTCGCCGACCTCGAACAACTCGAAGCCATGCTCTCGCGGGGACCAGCCCTGCTGGCGCTGATGCTCGCCAACAACGAAACCGGCACGATCCAGCCGGTGGCCCGGGCCGTCGCCCTGTGCCGCCATCACGGAGCCCGGCTGCACGTCGATGCGGTTCAGGCAGCCGGCCGCATTCCCCTCCACTTCACCGACCTGCAGGCTGACAGCCTGGCGATCTCCTCCCACAAGCTTGGTGGGCCGCTCGGCGCGGGAGCCCTGTTGCTGGCCGGCAGCCCGGCAGCGGTCCGCCCCTTGATCGCCGGCGGCGGCCAGGAACGCGGATGGCGGGCCGGCACCCCCGCTCTCGCCGCCATCGCCGGTTTCGCCGCCGCCGCCCAGGACGCCGGCACTGCCGAACACCTCGAGCCGCTCCGCAACGCCATCGAAGCGGCCGCCGTCATCCACGGCGCCGTGGTCTGCGGCGGGGAGGCACCCCGGCTCGCGAACACCACCTGCCTCGCCTTGCCAGGGGTGCGCGCCGATGCCCAGGTCATCGCCCTCGACCTGGAGGGATTCGCCGTCAGCGCCGGAGCTGCTTGCAGCTCGGGAAAGATCGCCGCCAGCCGCGTGCTTCAGGCTATGGGATTGGGCGAACTCGCCGGTCAGGCCATCCGCGTCTCTCTCCCATGGAATGCCGATCCGGCCGCCGCCAGGGAGGTCGCCGACGCCTATGCCCGCATGGCCGCCCGGCTCCGCGCCACCCTGGTTCCGGCAGCCGCCTGGGCCTAAATCCCGGTAATGACGGAACCGCCGCCGCGGCCCAACCGGCCGGTTTACCTGGACAATCAGGCCACCACCCCGTGCGACCCGCGGGTAGTCGCAACCATGCTGCCCATCTTCACCGAACGGTTCGGCAATCCCCACAGCGCCGAACACGTCATGGGCCGCGACGCCGAGGCCGCCGTGGAACAGGCCCGCGGCCACGTCGCCGCGCTGATCGGCGCGGACCCGAAGGAGGTGCTCTTCACCTCCGGCGCCACCGAAAGCAACAACATCGCCATCAAGGGCGCCGCCCGATTCGCCCTCGCCAGCGGCAATCCACGCCGGCGCATCGTCACCCTCGCCACCGAGCACAAATGCGTCCTGGAATCCGTCCGGGACCTCGCCGCCGAGGGCTTCGAGCCCGTCTTCCTGCCCGTCGGCTCCGACGGGCTGCTCGATCCGGATGAGTTTGCCCGCGCGCTGGAAAACCCGACGCTCCTCGCCAGCGTCATGGCCGTGAACAACGAGACCGGCGTCATCCAGGACATCGCCGGCCTCGCCGCCATCGCCTCTCAGGCGGGCACTCTGTTCCATACGGATCTCGCGCAGGCCGCCGGCAAAATTCCTGTCGATCTCTCGGCCTGGGGTATCAGCCTGGCGTCGATCAGCGCCCACAAGCTTTATGGACCCAAAGGGGTCGGCGCTCTCTATGTTCGCCGCCGGCCACGCGTCCGGCTCGCACCCCTGTTTTCCGGCGGCGGCCAGGAGCGCGGCCTGCGTTCCGGCACCCTGCCCGCCCCCCTGATCGTCGGCTTCGGCGAGGCCTGCCGCATCTCCGCGCTGGAGATGGCCGACGAAACCGCCCGGCTCCTCAGCCTGCGCCATCGCCTTGTTGCCCGGCTGCGCGAAGCGATTCCCGGCATTCGCATCAACGGCAGTATAGAGGCGCGCATTGCCGGCAACCTGAACCTGACCTTCCCCGACCTCCCCGCCGAGGAACTGATGGCCCGAACCCCTGACCTGTGCCTCTCCACCGGATCGGCCTGCAGCTCCGCGGCGATCGAGCCCTCCTACGTCCTGCGCGCGATGGGGCTCCGCGATGAGGAAGCGGCACGCTCCTTGCGGATCGGGCTCGGACGATTTACCTCCGCCGCCGACATCGACTACGCCGCCGCCGCACTGGCCGCGGCCCATGCCGGTGAACCCGTCCCGGCCTGAACGGAATACGTCTGAATGCCGAAAATGACCTTTATCGAGCGCGATGGCACGCGCCGCGAAGTGGACGCGCCGCTGGGCCTCTCCGTGCTCGAGATTGCCCACAAATACGGCATCGACATCGAAGGCGCCTGTGAAGGCTCCCTCGCCTGCTCCACGTGTCACGTCATCGTCGATCCGGCCTGGCTCACCCGCCTGGAATCCCCCACCGAGGATGAGGAGGACATGCTCGACCTCGCCTTCGGCCTGACCGAAACCTCCCGCCTGGGCTGCCAGATCGTCATCACCGACGCACTGGACGGGCTGATCGTGAAGCTGCCCGCCGGCAGCCGCAACCTGCTGAACGAGTAAGTCGTGCGCATCCTCGTAGCCATGTCGGGCGGCGTGGACAGTTCGGTTGTCGCCGGGCTGTTGCACGAGGCCGGCCACGAGGTCATCGGCGTCACCCTCCAGCTCTACGACCACGGTGCGGCGACTGGCCGCAAAGGCGCCTGCTGCGCCGGGCAGGACATCCACGACGCACGCCGGGTGGCGGATCATCTGGGCATCCCGCATTACGTGATCGACGCCGAGGCGCGCTTCGCCCGGGCCGTCATCGCCGATTTCGCCGATTCCTATGCCGCCGGCGAGACCCCTGTCCCCTGCGTCCGCTGCAACCAGACGGTGAAGTTCACCGATCTGACCGGGCTCGCCCGCAGCTTTGGCGCCGAGCGCCTCGCCACCGGCCACTACGTCCGGCGGGTCGACGGGCCCGACGGCCCCGAACTGCACCGCGCCCGCGACCTCTCCCGCGATCAGAGCTGGTTTCTGTTTGCGATTACCGGGGACCAGTTGAGCTTCGCGCTCTTTCCCCTGGGCGACATGGCGGACAAGCAGGCCGTCAGGCGAGAGGCCGCGCGGCTCGGCCTGCCCGTGGCGGAAAAGCCCGACAGCCAGGACATCTGCTTTGTTCCGTCCGGCAATTATGCGGACATCGTCGGCCGTTTCCGCCCCGATGCGCTGGAACCAGGAGAGATCGTTGACGCCGCCGGCCGGACGCTCGGCCGCCATGCCGGCGTGGCCCGCTATACGGTGGGGCAGGCGAAGCGCCTCGGCGCGGCATCCGCCGCCGGGCTGGTGGTGCATGAAATCGACCCTGCCCGCTCGCGCGTGGTCGTCGGGCCGCGTGGCGGGCGCACACGGGTCGTGCAACTGCGGGAGGCCAGTTGGCTCGTCGCGCCGCCCGTCTCCCCCAGGCGCTGCACGGTAAAGCTGCGCGCCCGCGATGAGCCCCGCCCGGCGTGGATCGAATCCGGGTGTGATGGTTTCGCCGTAAAGCTGGACGAACCGGCGCTTCCCGCCCCCGGGCAGGCCTGCGTGGCCTATGACGGCGACCGCGTCCTCGGCGGCGGCTTCATCCGCCGGCCGGAGGTTGACGCGGACCGGCCCGCCGCCCTATCTGCCTCGGCGCTTTCGGGCGAGCATGGCGGCGTAGCTCAGCGGTAGAGCAGGGGAATCATAATCCCTTGGTCGGTGGTTCAAATCCGCCCGCCGCTACCAACTTTTTCAGTAAGTTAGCCGGTCTCTCCTGTCGCGTTTGGCACTTTGAGTTCCCTGCGTCCGCCGATTAGCGGACAGGGCGGGATAGGATCTACGGACTGGAATTGGCCGCTATCGGACGGCTACTTCTGAGGCGGAGCGACAAGAGCGGACGGCCAGGCTGAGAAGCCAGTCCGCGGCTAGATTGCAATCGAATACTCGGTGGCACCCTAGCGCCCGCGAATCCAAACGCATGATCGCGTTATGACACAGAGTTACTCAGCTTGAATGTGTGTGAGTCACCATAAGGGCTATGCCCCAGCTTTGACCCGGCGTCGCGAGTGACAACCACAACTCTCACGGCATGGTGGCCGGCGACGAGAAGGGCTTAGTTGCATCAGTCACAAACATGATCAAGACGCTTAGGTCACCAGGGCCGCTGCTGGACACCTGCATCGGCGTGTTAGGCGAATGTCCGAGCATGGACTGACCAGCCGAGACACGTTTTACGCCATCAGGCATCTTTTGGGTGAGGTCACCGCTCATACCAGCCGACTTACGCGGTGACCGTTCTTGCATAATCGCGGGAACCACGGGCCTGGCACCGACTCCCGCGTGGCCCCACCGGCGCACTCTTGGCCCGCTAGTCTAGATAGAAGCCGGCCCCGATCACACCTGGCACGCCGTCGAACTTAACCGCTCTTACGTAGCTCCACTTCGGCGAGGGATTTGGCTTCCCCGGTCTCGCAATCAGGTAGTCAACCCAGCCTGACCCATTTGCCCGCCCCATCTCCATGAGGGCCTGGTGGAACGCCTTGCCGTTCGCGTCCTTTTCCGCGGTCGGGTTGGTCCCGACCCGGCTCGGAGCCGCAGGATTTAGGAGGACATTCCCGTTCAGGTCATAAGCGAACAGATAAGTGTCGTCATGCCACCACTCGCTGTCGCGCTTTCCGAACTCGGCGAAGGCAGCCTGCTTTCCTTTGCCCTCGACCAAAGCAGCAGCCTTCGTCACCAGCGCTTCGATACGATTGATCTCTTGTGGGGTGGGCGCTCGCTGCTGCGCACGGGCTGGCCCTGTCAGCAGAACGCCCACGATCACCGCACAAAGTAGGATACGTCCGAGCATCACTGTTCTCCCGATATGGAGGTTCTCCCGGTATGGAGCAAACAGCAGTAAAGGAGGAAAGCCGAATGCGGGTTCAGGTTCGAGCGTTATTTTGACGTGATACCGTTCGCCGCGAACGTTTCCTTTGCCTTCGGCGACACCAAGAACTTAATGAAGCTTTCGGCCGTCGTGCGCTGGGGAGCGTTTGTCATCAGCGCGGCGGTGAACGGGATAAAACTCTGTAAATCACCCGGCAACGGTCCAAGGAGCTTTACGCCCGGCGTCGTCGCGATAAGTGGCATCGTACCCGCCGTTATGTCGTTTCCTTTGCCCTTCAACACAGGACCGAAAATGCCATTGGGGGAAGTGCGCACAGTCTTGGGTTTGAGCACTTCGGCAATTCCCAGCCGCTCAAGAACCGCTGCAAACGCCGCACCCGATTTGACACTGTTAAAAACGATCAAATCAGCAGCAAGCAAAGTGTTCTTGAATTTGTCGATGGTCGATATGTCATAGGCGGGGCTATCTACGCGGTTCCCAAGGCCGACACCAACATAACCGACCATCGGTCTGTCTCCAGGGCGCGCTTTGCCCGAATTGGTAAGCTCCTCGACAAAATCTGGCTCAACGACAACAACATCGGCGACTTCGCCGTCTTCGATCCTCTTTTTTATGGCAGGCCCTGGGTTGCACGCCAACGTCACCTGATTGTTCGTTTCCTGGCGAAAGAGGTCGGCGACCTTGCCCAAGGCCGGTTCCACAGGACTGTCGCACATAACTTTGATTCCAGCAGCGTGACCTGTAGCGGCGAACAGAGAAAACATACTCACGAGGAAAATACTGAGACTGCTGCGTTTAAGTTTTTCGCCCGTCCCAACCAAGACGTGCCTCGGCACGAATTTCCTCCTGCTTTTCGCCCGGCCGGCGTCTCGACGCAAGGAGAAACCGCAACCTCCGAGCGTCACTGTTCTCCCAGTCTGGAGCAAACAGCAGTAAAGGACCGGAACCCGAATTTCGTGCCATGGAGCAGCGGCTAAACCGATCCGAGGTCTCATGGATCACCTTCTCCTGATGCTGAGGCCTGCCACTCATGCTCCAGGAGCCGGCTCTCCGCTTTACGGCGGGCTTTTTTCTCCCTTACGGCAGGCTTATGTTGCGGCAAAAGAGGACGGAGTTTCCTGGGGGCGGACGTGGTTCTGGCGTTTGGCGACCACCGGCTTGACATCGGACGGCGCGAGTTGCGGCGCCGCGGCGAACTGGTCGATCTCGAACCCAAGGCCTTCGATCTGCTGGCCTTCCTCGTGCTGAACCGCGATCGGGTGGTCAGCAAGGACGACATGCTCCGGGCAGTCTGGGACGGTCGGATCGTCTCGGAGTTCCGCCTTGACGACGCGAATCAACGCCGTGCGTCACGCGGTGGGCGACGATGGTACCGCACAGCGGCTTGTTCGTACTTTTATCCGCAAGGGGGTACGCTTCATCGGCGAAGTCACCGAAGTAGCCGACGACATATTCGCGACCGGTGCTGCGCCCGACCCGTTGCCGCGGTCGGAAAAACCATCTCTTATAGTGCTACCGTTCAAAAATGTGACCGGCGACCCGGAGCAGGAATACTTCGTCTACGGCATGGTCGAAGAGATCACGACGGCTATCGCCCGTTTTTCGTGGCTCTTTGTGATCGCGCGCAATTCGAAACTCACACACATGGGCCGCGCAGGGGACGTAAATCAGATGGCGCGCAAACTGGGGGTGCGCTACTTGCTCGAAGGCTCCGTGCGAAAAATCGGAAGGCGGGTACGCATCGCTGGTCAGTTGATAGACTCTGCAACCGATGCGCATATCTGGGCCGAGCGTTTTGACGGCACCCTAGATGATATCTTCGATTTGCAGGACCGTGTCGCGTCGGGGGTTGCCGGGGCGATCGAGCCGAAGCTGCGCCTCGCTGAAATCGAACGGGCTGGACGAAAGCCAACTGAAAGTCTTGATGCATACGACCTCTATCTGCGCGCACAGGCACAGGTATTTAAGCGCACTGAGCAGAGCATGGCTGAATCGGTCCGGCTGGCACGCAGAGCACTGGAACTCGATCCCGGCTACGCACCGGCGATGGCACGGCTCGGCCTGTCGCAAATGATGCGGTATCAGCGCCACTGGATCCCCGCCGCCGGCAGGGAAGTCGAGGAAGGAATCCGCATGGCACGGCAGGCGATTGCCGCCGGCCGAGACGATCCTCTGGTCCTCGATTTTGCAGGGCTGACCTTATCGGTGCTCGCCGGCGACAACGACGCGGCGCTCAGTGCGCTTAACCGGGCGATCGTGCTGAACCCGAACTTCGCGCTGGCCCTTGGGCATCGCGCGCTGGTTCTAGCGTATCTCAATCAGCCCGAAGAGGCGATCTCATCCGTGGAGCAAGCGATCCGCCTCAGTCCGTTCGACCCTGGCATGTTTTCCTTCTGTACCTACGCTTGGGGTCGCGCACTTTGCGGCGGGTCGCTACGAGGCTGCGTTACGGTGGGCCGAAGAAGCGCTGCGGGAAAATTGTGGGATGCCGGCGTTGCGTTTGAAGCTGAGCTTGTGCGGCCATCTCGGCCGGGTCGATGAAGCCGCGGCGTGCGTTCGACGGTTCAAGGAATCTGGTGACGAGCCAACCATCGCTTGCCTCATGAGCGGCGTCGGGAGGGGCGCTGCGGTCGCGCTCGTCGCACGTCTAGCGGAAGGGCTGCGCAAGGCCGGCGTGCCGAAGGAATGACGGGGTCCGAATTTCCATGCAGACAGACCCATTCCTCCGTCCCGACACTGCGGACGCCCTCGCGGCGCGAGGGCGGCCCCGATCAAAAGCAGCCGCCCTCTTTCTTGGGCGCCCGGTGGAGTGCGCCCCTGGAGGTGGACGGATCGGCTGGCATGAATTGACCCGGGCCGCCGCCTCGAGCCGCACACTGTCCCGGCTCAGACTGGCCACTATGGCTGTTCGCCCGACAGGCTTAACACCCTCTTCCTCCCGCGGGTCCCGCGAGACCTCAAACCTGCCTACCGGACCGGTCGGCCGGCCTTCGAATAACGAAATCGGCAGTCCGGGTTTGGCAGTTCGGCTGCAAGCCGTTGAAATCCCTGACCAGAGATTTCACCCTGGAACTGCCAAACGGGATTGACAACACGGATTCAGCACCGGAATCATAATCCGTTGGTCGGTGGTTCAAATCCGCCCGCCGCTACCATCCGTTTCAATGGTTAGCCGGTCCCCTCCATCGCGTTTCGCACTTTGCGTCGACCGGGTTTGGTGTCCGCCCTCCGCACAGCCGGTTGCCGTTGAGCAGCACGGGATCAGCGGGCGCAGTGACACGAGGCCATCGAACACGTCGGCTCCAAACCTTCACCCCCTACCTCGGCGGCGGCAGGCTCTGCTGCTGGATCGCATCCGGCTGCAGATTGACCGGCCCTTGCGAATACCCCGCCCCCGCCGGGGGATACGTGGCTCCCGGGGGTGCATACCCGGCCGGAGGCGCGGCGGGCACCGGATAGCCCGGCGCGGCATACCCAGGCGCGGCATAACCCGGCGCCGGCCCAGGCGGCGTGTACGCCGCCACCGCCGGAGCCTGCGGCGTGCCATACCGCGTCAGCATCTCCCGCAGCGGATCGGCTCCCGGATTCCGCCCCACCATCTGGATCACGATCTGCCGTGCATCGAGTTCCTGCCCATAATAGATCCGGTTCCACCCGGTGAGCTGATCCAGCACCGACCCTTCCAGCGAAATCCCCGCATACGCCCCGCGAGAAATCAGAAACGCCAGTATGTCCGCCCCCACCGCGGTCGTCGTGTCGCCCTGCACCCCGCCGCCGAACATCGCGATCGCCACCGACCCGCCCGCGCCGATCTTGAAGTTACTGTTCAGGATCGCGTTCAGCCCGCGATTCGTCATGATCAGCATCACGACTTCGCTGTCCTGGATGCCGATCTGCAGCCCGAAGCTCAAACTGCCGATGGCGTAGAACGCCGGATACGACCACGTCCCATTGGCCGCCCGGGCAATCAGCACGCACTGCCCGCCCGAGCCGCCGAAAAAGAACCCCGCCTTGAATATCCGGGGACAGAGCAACGCCGCCCTGGCATGGGTCAGCGAAATCCGCGGCTGCGAAGTGGCCTGCAAGGTCAGCACGTCCTGCAGCGCCAGAGTGGACCGGTCCACCAGCGCCTGCTGGTCCGTCTGGGCGTGGGCCACAACCGGCGCGAGTGCAAGAAGGCCCGCCAGCAGAATTCGTTTCATTATCCGAAACCTCTCCTGATTCGCCCGCCGCTATCACACGCTCTGGATTCGGCTCAATCCCCTGCCCGCTATTCAAACGCAAATACCCGTTTCCAGTCGTTCTTCATGCTGATCACCGGCCATCCGCGTGCCTTGGCCTCGCTCATCAGCGACTGGTCGAACGTGCCCACGCTGGTGTCGGGAAGTCCGCCCGCCGGGCCGTACGCATACTCCCGTTGCGGGTCGTCATGATAAACCAGCATCTTCAGCCGCGCACCGTTCCCCGCACCGGTCCACTCCAGCATCTGCCGGTCCCCGGTGGAGTTGCCGAACGCGGCGCAGGGGCGCTTGCCGGTGAACAGGTCGATCGCGATTGGCTTGCCATCGAAGTTGCAGTTGAAAAACGGCTTGGGCTGCCGCATCAGTTCCGGTTTGCCGTTGTCGGTTTCGTATTTCGTCACCAGGCTGGAACCGATAACCTGCTCTGACGGTATGCCATATACACGCTGGCTGTAGGCGCGCACGAAATCCTGCCCGCCGCCGGTGACGATGTAGGTTTTATACCCGCTATCGCGCAAATATCTCAGCACCTCGATCATCGGCTGATACACGAGCTCCGTATAGAACCGCTGAAACCTTGGATGCTTCGCCGTCGCCAGCCATTTCGCGGCGATCTCCTGAAACGCCGCCTGGCTCATGCCCGCATGCGTGAGAAACACGATCTTCGCCCAGTCGCCTTCGGTAAAGTGCGCCATGGCTGCCCGGTCGCCGGCGAGAACCGCCTTGAACGGCTCCTGGCTCCGCCACTCCGGATGCTTCGAGGCCATTTCATGCACCCGGTCCAGCGCGAACATGGCCTGGCTATACAGCGGATGCTCCACCCACAGCGTTCCGTCCTGGTCAAACGTGGCGATACGCTCCTCCGGCGGGACGAACTGCGCACTCGAAGCATCGATGGTCGTCCGTACCTGCTCCAATATCGCACGCTTCGCCGGACCGTCGTTCCACGACGCCAGCGGATCGGCCGCTGTCTGCGCCTGCGCCCGGATGACGGCGCTGGCCAGAACGGCCGATGAAAACAGTCTGCGTGTGATCATCGGCACCCCCGCGGCAAACCCCAAAGACAGCCCAGCAGACCGAGAGGCTAGGTGAGGCGGGGGCAACGGCACAAGCGCGGCTGCTACGCCGGCTTTACCACCGCCATGTAGATCACGCTGCTGCCGCTGCAAAACGGCTGATAATACGCCCGTCATGGGTGAAGTAGGTCTTGCCGCTTATATTCTGATCGACCGCGCCGCATAGCTCTCCTGAGAATCGCAAACGGCGTGCAACGTTGCTTTGGCCGTGATCAGGTTGATCCGGAAAGCGTTGCTTATAAATAACACGGCGTTACTTGTGAATAACTTATCGTCAATATGATCCAAGATGAGGAACTTCCTCCTATTTCGAACATCGCGCCGACAGCTGACTGGACAACTCGTGAGTTGCAGACGTTTTGTCTCTTGCAGATGGCGCTCAAGGAAACGAAGCACAGCCGTGGCCGCTTGCTGCCATTGTCGCACTGTCCTCTTGCCCTTTCTCGGCCACCCCGTTTCCAGAGGATCCTGTTCATGACCCTTATATCTTTGCTGCCGAATTTCGAACCGATCGGCGCGGTTGGCAATAATTTGCAGAACCCACCGCTTGATCCGGTTCCTGATAGCCCCGAGTTGCGGTTGGCTGCGCCCAGCTTCGCTCTAGGCACCACCGACAGGCTGATGGCTGGACCCAATCCGCGCACCATCAGCAACGTGGTTGCCGGCGGTCCGCAAGCCAATGTCGATGATCCAACGCGTTCGGCGTGGCTGTACGCGTTCGGACAGTTTGTCGATCATGATCTTGATCTGGAGGAAGTCGGCAATACGCCGATCAATATCCCAATCCCACCGGGAGACCCTAACTTCCCTCAGGGCAGCTCGATACCGCTCAACCGTGCGATAACGAGTCCGAATACGGGCACCGCGATAAACACCGTTGCAGGTTATCTCGATCTTTCGCAGGTTTATGGCTCGAACGCCGCAACGGCCGCTAGCCTGCGTGACCCTGACGGCATGTTGAAGACGTCGGCTGGAGATGCGCTGCCGATTGTCAACGGAGAGTTTGTTTCGGGCGATACGCGGGTGGACGAAAACCCGGAACTGACCGCAATCTCCACGGTGTTCGTGCGCGAGCACAACTACTGGGTGGGTCAGTTGAAAACTCAGCATCCCGACTGGACTGGCGATCAGCTCTACAATATGGCCAGGTCAATAACTACGGCTGAATACGAGCACATTATTTATAAAGAATATCTGCCGGCGCTACTGGGCAATCGTGCGGTCGGGCGATACACAGGCTACAATCCAGACGTCAACCCGCAGGTAAATCAGGAATTCTCTACCGCGGCGTTTCGAGTCGGCCATTCCGAGGTATCAGACAACCAAACCGGGCTGGATAACGACGGCAACATCACATTCACCGAGAGCTTGGGCCAGTCTTTTTTCAATACCCCAGCTCAGGACGCAGCCAATAATGGGATCGATTCGCTGCTGCGCGACCTCAGTTCCGACGTCTCTCAGGCGACCGACGTCTATGCGGTTAGCGGCTTGCGGAACCTGCTGGCTGCCAGTCCCGATCAAATGGACCTAATCGCGATCGATATTCAGCGCGAGCGTGATTTGGGGCTGGGTACCTTAAACCAAACCCGTATCGCCCTGGGCCTGAAGCCATACACGTCTTTTGCCCAACTGACCAGCGGTCCCACCGTGCAAGCTAACCTGCAGAAAGTTTATGGCAATATTGACAGCGTCGATCTGTTTATCGGCGGTCTGGCCGAGAAACACGCCCCGGGTGCTACGGTGGGACCAACCTTCCAGACGATCATTGCTGATCAGTTCAATGCGCTGCGCGCCGGCGATCGCTTTTTCTGGCAAAACGAGCCGTTCGGTCCAGCAGCACGGCAGATGATCGCTCAGACAACGCTGGGCGATATCATAGAGCGGGATACTTCCACCGCCGTGGAACAGCAGAACGTCTTTATTGCCGCTCAACGTCATCTTAGCACCGTGTCCGCTGCTGACCCGAACGCACCGCAACTGGTCATAGGCGTCGATACTGCGGGAGCACATATTTCTGGTGGGCCCGCCGATGACACCATCGTTGCTGGTCAGGGGCTTGATCAAGTACTAACCGGGGGTGGCGGCAGCGACGTCTTCGTATTCGATGGCGGCGACCACATTGATTCGATCAAAGATTTCAACGCGGCGCTGGATAAGCTGCAATTGCAGTCAGGAACCTCGAACGCCGCCAGTACAAGTGCACCGGCTAACGGCTTCAGCAGCGTTCTTGCGAGTGGCGCGGCGGTGGTCAACGTGCACGAGTTTATGGGCAACGCACTCGTTATGTACGCCGGTAATACCATCACGTTAGACGGAGTAAGCGGCGCACGCCTGCAAGCCAGCAATTTTATCATGCCGCCTGGTACGAATGTTAAGATAGCGGTGGATCACGGCAGCCCGTGGAGCAGCTCAATCAATAGTTGGAGTTCGGAGCAAAATTCCTAGCCTCGAACTGATACCAGCAGCTCAATCTCCCGCCATGCTCATCAGCGTCACGCCGGTAACCTTGCCCTCGCTGTCGAAACCAAACAGAAGGCTTGCTGCGTCCCCACGCGGGAACAACAGCTTTGTCAGATAGAATGTCTGGTGCCCGCTGACATGCGTCCGCACGACATGCGCCCCCAGCGGAGTCGCGCCGAACTCATAAGCCTGCAGGAACCGGGACATTCCTTCAATCGCGTGGGCGGGAAGCTGGGCGCTATACGCGGCGGACAGTTGCGACCGATTGATCTTCCCCGTCCGCATCTGCTCGAACCATTGAAGGGCAAAGGCCTCCACGCTGCCTTCGTTTCGCGCGCTGGCCGGCGTCGCCAGGTTGGCGCGCACGCTCGCGGCGCTGGCTGCCAGCTGTTTTGCTATCTCCATCGTGCTCTCCTGTCCGATTGATTGTCCCTGTCCCTCGATCCTCAGCCACCGCCACCCTGCACTTTTATCGGTGGCGCATTCTTCAGAATGGGAACCGGGTTGTCCGGATGCTGAAGGTCCGGAATCAGATCGGTCGAAGCACCGCCGGGGGAGCGCTGAATGCTTGGATACTTCATGACGGTCTGATCGAACGCGATCATGACTGGCTCGATCAGCGACAGAGCCCAGCCATTGTCCTCCCCGGAATACCTTCCCGGCGATGATGTCAGCACGCGCGTCGGCGCGGCGCCGTTGAAGATCATGTCGTATTTCTCGAACGGATCCATTGTCAGGTTATACAGCGCGCCGATCGCCCCGAGATTTGCCATCGCGCCAAGCCACGAGTTTTTCGCCGTGAACAGATATTTCCATCCGATGTGCACCCAGGGCTCGTTGGGATCGCCGCCTATGTCGGCGCGCACCCCGTTGAAAGTCTCGCCATCGATATAGATCCATGAATTCCGCGCCGAGTGGTCGGCTTTCCCCAGAATGTACGCACTGTTGTCGATGCTGTCGAAATAGATCGGCTTGCCGTCGTTGCCGACCCAGTCATGCGGCGGCGGGGCCAGCCCCACCATCGCTGCGAGCGTCGCCCAGCAGTCGATATGCGACATCATCTCGTGATACTGGACACCCGCCGGGACGTGATCCGGCCACCACATCACGGCCGGGACGCGCCATCCACCTTCGAACGGGCTTCCCTTCTCGCCACGAAACGGCGTGGTTCCGGCATCAGGATACGCATCCAGCCAGGCGCCATTATCGGCTGTAAGAATAACGATTGTATTGGGCGCTTCCCCGCGTATCGTGTCCATGATCCTGCCGATGTCGGCATCCAGCTCCATCAGCGAATCAGAATAGTCGCCAAGGTGCGACTTGCCGGCGAAATCCGGCGCCGCGTTGGTCGGGTTGTGCATCTTGATAAAATTGATATCCATGAAGAACGGCTGATCGCCCTTCGCGTGCTGCTTGATATATTCGATCGCCGAAACCGTCTGCCGGATATCGAACGTCGCCAGCGAATCGTAGGTGATCCGGCCCATATTCCTGGCAGGCGAGCCCGCCTCGCCGTCCCACTCGTTCAGATTGACGATGGAGTCATACATGGCCTGGTATTGCGGATTGAACGACGGAAACCAGGGATGAAAGAACTTGCTGGTGTCGTCATATGCATAAACGCCGGCATAATAGGCGGCGAAATGCCGCATCTCATCGAAGCCATGTTCTGTCGGATAGGCGTCCGGCTTATCGCCCATATGCCACTTGCCGGAGAAGTAAGTGGAATAGCCATGCTGCTTGAAAAACTCGGCGATTGTCGGCGTCTCCTTCCGGAGCCGGTTCTCATCGCCCGGCGCTACCACGATCGACAGCGCCGAGCGGATCGGGATGCGCCCGGTAATGAAGGATGCGCGGCCCGCCGTGCAGCTCGCCTGCCCGTACCAGGACGTGAAAACCGCACCCTCTTTCGCCAGCCGATCGATGTTCGGGGTCGGATGCCCAAGCCCGGCACCCCCGCCGGAGTAGCAGCCGAAATCGTTCCACCCGGTATCGTCTGTCATGAGCATGACGATATTCGGCCGCCGGCCACTCGGGGCAGGCGCTGGCGCCTGAGCCTCGGCCTGTGCGGCCTTGATCCCGCCGCCCGCGGCCACACCGCCTGCCGCCGCGATCGCAGCGCTGCGCAACAGCATGTCCCGCCGCCCCAGCGATCTGCGGGTTGTCTCGTCGCTCATGGCTCCTCTCCTTTTGCAGCGCGGTAACCGCCTTCTCCCGTAAGTCTGTGCAGAAGCAGCAGGTCCGGCTATGCAAAAGCGGCAATCGCCTGACCCACCCGTCGTCCCCGCGAAAGCGGGGCCTCAATCGTGAGTTCGATAACGTAGACCGCCGGTATGATTCTCAGGAAATCATGCCAGAACCGCCAGTCGGCCGAGACGATCCTTCCGCACCCACACGCCTGGCGGGTCATCCGCCGGCCGTCCCAGCGTCTCCGAAGGCGTCTCCCCGAACAGCTTATGGTAGCCAACGGAAAACCGCCCCAGTTCCCCGAACCCGTAATCCGCGGCAATTGCGGTAACTGTCGTCGTCCTCGGAACCGCGCGCGCCAGCGCCCGGCGCACAAGGTTCATCCGCCGCAGCCACAGATACCGGTGCGGACTCATTCCCGTTTCCTCGATGCACCGCAGGCGAAGCATCCGTTCAGAAATGCCGATCGCTGCACATATCTCCGTCACATAGAGCGCGCGATCCGCGTTCTCCTCCAGCAGCCGCTCGAACCGCCGCATCACCGGCACCCTGATATCGCGCAGCGCGCGCTCGCTCACCGCTATGCCCTCCGTCAGGCACGCCACCATCGCGCGCACCAGCCCCTGCTCGATCGCCCTGGCCACCTCGGGATGCGCAAGAACCTCCGGAACCGTCACCGCCAGATGGCCGGCCGCTTCGTGCAAACGCAACAGCCGCGCCATAAGAGGCGGCGGCGGCCGGATCAGCGTCGTCACCAGCGGAGCAGTTACATCACAGCCCGCCAGCGCCCGACCCGCGGCCGCGAGGTCCTCCGGCGCCAGCGACATTGCCCCCCAATGACTGTCTGCGCCCAGCCGATGATAATGCTCCGCGCCGGAGGAGGTGAACATTATCTCACCCGATCGCAGCTCGATACCGGTATGGTGCATCACTGCCTGATGCGTTTTCGTCTGGAAAAAAATGGGGCTGCGTGCCCTGCTCAGCGCGGAGTGCGCGATATAGGGCAGCGAGGTCCAGCCCCGCTGCATCCACAACCGGTGCAGGTCTATCCGGGTCAGGCTCGCCTGAAACGCCCCGGCCGCCGTTACAAACACCTTCATATCCGCCGCCCTGATCGTGCGCTGATAGCCCTCAGGGTCGGCAAACTCTCGAACCGCGCTGCTCGGCATCTCTCGGCCCCCGCCCGGCGAGGAGCATCTTATCTGCCCGACGAAGGCCTAAAGCGTCGCTCCGGAAATCACAAAACCAGCCACATGACTAACTGCGTTTGCCGATTCTCCATAGCACCGGCGCGAATACCGTGCTCTGCTCGCGCTCCCGCCGACCAACATAACCGCCCTTCAACCCACAGGCAAATCATGCAGCGAGCCCGAGTGTCACGAAACCTCCACGCAATCGCCAAACTCGTCCGGCCCGCCACTCTCGGGGCGATACTCGCCCTGGGCGGATGTTCAGCCCTCAAGGTCCCGACCGAACGGAGCATCCAGGGTCTGACGCCCTCCGGCACCGTGACCCTGACCGAAACCTTCGTCGCCGGCTATGGCGGAGGCAGCGGCACGCTTACCTTCAACGGCCAGACTTACCCGTTCCGCCTCATCGGCTCCGTCATAGGGCCAGGCGGGGCGGACAGGATTACCGCGTCCGGAGAAGTTTACAAACTTACCAAAGTCAGCGATTTCCCCGGCCGCTACACCCAGGGAAGCGGTGCCGCCGGCCTCTCCCGCTCAGGACAGGGTCAGCTCTGGTTGCAAAACGAGGGTGGCGTCATCATGCACCTCTACAGCACCAGCTCCGGCGTTCTTCTGTCCATCGGCAAGGAAGAAATTATCGTCCGGCTCGAAAGCTGACGGTCCTCAGGCGATCTTCCACTCCCCCGCCGGGGTCTTGCACCAGTTCAATGTATAGGAACGCGTATTGGCAAGACCCGCGACCCTGTTATCGTACCGCACTCTCCGGCACGTCATGCCCTCATGGGTAAAGCTTTGCAGAACCGTGATCGTCCCCCGGTTTCCTGTTTTCGGATTAGCCCACGTATCGCTCGCCCCATCCGCGACATCGGCACGTCCATAAAGCCGCTGCCCCGCCGCCATGATAGCATTCATGTCGTCGCCGTTCAGAGTATTGTCGAACTGGTTCAGGAACGGGCTCATCTGCGCCCCCGACGGGATCGCGAACAGACAAACCAAAAGGCACCACAACACCGCGGCAACCTTCGTCAGTGCCCTCATGCTCCACTCCCGCCGGTTAGCAGAGAATTAACCCGCGTCCTGTAGAATAGTAAAGCCCGGCTCTCGCGCCCGGCGCCTCGGTTTGTTGCCGGTTAATCACTGCACCCGAGTTGGTACACAACGTCTCCCGCAAAAACCCCGTTGTGTACCATTCGCCACTCCGTAAAACGCCGTTTGGTACACATCCCACCCCGCCAGAACCGGGTTCTGTACATCCGCAACCGCCCTGAACCCCCTTCTGTACAACCCTCCGCCGCCCCTTGACGACGCGCCCCCCTCCCCGCAACCACCCGGGATGCGCATCGCCGCCGTCCTGGTCGCCGCCGGTACCGGAACCCGCTTCGGGGCCGAGACCCCCAAGCAATTCCTCCCCCTTGCCGGCCAGCCCGTCATCCGCCACGCCGCCCAGACCCTCGCCCGGCATGCCGAGCTTCTCCAGCCCGTCGGCGATCCCGAATCCATCGCCCGGGTCCTCGGCGACCTCCGCACCCTCCACCCAGTCCCCGGCGGAGCCACCCGTCAGGAGAGCGTCCTGGCTGGCCTCGAGGCCCTCGAGCCCCACACCCCGGACATCGTCCTGGTCCACGACGCCGCCCGTCCCCTGATCCCGCCCGGCACCATCCCCGCCCTGCTCCGCGCGCTGGAAACCAGTCCCGGAGCCATCCCCGCCGCCCCCGTCGCCGACACCCTGAAACGCGGCGAAAACGGCCGAATCATCGCCACCATTCCCCGCGCGAGCCTCTACCGCGCCCAGACCCCCCAGGCGTTCCGCTTTCCCGTTCTCCTCCGCGCCCATCGCTCCGGCGCCCAGGCCGCCACCGACGACGCCGCTCTGCTCGAAGCCATCAGCGAACCCGTCGCCATCGTCCCTGGCTCCGAGGACAACATCAAAATCACCTACCAGGAGGATCTGATGCGACTGGATCGCATCCTCTCTGCCCGTATGATCCCGCGCACCGGCACCGGCTTCGACGTCCACGCCCTGGAACCCGGCCGCCCCCTCATTCTCTGCGGCGTCCCGATCCCTCATGAGAAAGGCCTTGCCGGCCACTCCGACGCTGATGTCGCCATCCACGCCCTCTGCGACGCCATCTACGGCGCCCTGGCCGAGGGCGATATCGGCCGCCATTTCCCGCCCTCCGAGGCCGCCTGGAAGGACGCCGATTCCGCCCGCTTCCTCACCCACGCCGCCAGCCGCATCGCCGCCCGCAACGGCGTCCTCGCCAACGCCGACGTCACACTTATCTGCGAACGTCCCAGGATCGCCCCGCATGCCGATTCCATGCGTGACCGCCTCGCCGCCCTGCTTCAAACCGAACCCAGCCGCATCTCCGTCAAGGCCACCACCACCGAACGCCTGGGCTTTACCGGCCGCGGCGAGGGCATCGCCGCCCAGGCCGTCGCCACCATTTTACTGCCCTGGAACTCCCCTCCCCTTGCGGGAGGGGCTGGGGGAGGGGTCAAAGCTTAAGCCCCAAACGCCGCTCCCCTTGCGCGAAGGGGTCCCGCCAAGCTCCCCTCCCCTTGCAGGAGGGGCCGGGGGAGGGTCAAAACTTAAGGCGCTTAGTATCAATCCGCGGCAGAAAGTTCACCCGATGCGGCAGACCTCAATCGCCCTCGCCCTGGCCGGAAGCCTCGCCCTCCTCTCCGGCTGCGTCACCAGCACAACGACCGCCTTTACGCCGCCCCCGATTCCCCCGGCCCAGCAGGAGATCATCCCCAACCCTCCGGTCACCGGCATGCCGCTGATCTGGCAGCCCGGCCACTGGAATTGGAACGGTAGCGGTTATGTCTGGCAGCCCGGCGAGTACGTCACGCAAGCCGGCCACAGCAACATGTTCATGCCCGGGTACTGGCAGCAGACAACTTCCGGCTGGGCCTGGGTCCCCGCCCACTGGCTTTAATCCTCATTCCCGCGAAAAGCCTGCCCCGGCGAAGGCGTGGGGCGGGGATCCATCTCGCCTAATCGTTCGGCATCCCCGCGCCTATCTCTCAGCCGCTTCACCTCGATCGTCTGCCAGATCAACAGGATCGGCACGCCCACCACCACGTCCCGCGACCGCCGCAACAACGACACCGCCAATGAAATCTCAGCGGGCACGCCAAACAGCGCCCCCAGGCCGGTATATCCGGCCTCCTGCACCCCCGCGCTCACCGGCACCAGAAACGTAACCGCAGCCAGCGCCGCCACCAGCGACTCAATGGCGATCCCGCTCGCCACATCCAGCCGGGCCCCCAGCAACCGGTAGGCGATCCACCCGCCGATGCCGGTCGCGATCCAGCCGGCCAGATGGAGCAGGAACCCCACCGCGAGATGCCCTCGCCGGGCATAGATCGCCGTTATCTGCTCCTGCACCAGCACCATCCGCTGCCGCGCCCCGGTAATCCGCCGCGCCGCAATCCGGCTGCTCCACCGGCCCAACAGATCCGCCGACCCATGTTGCAGCCAGATGAACCCCGTCGCCGCCAGCGCCCCCAGCCCGATCCCGATCTCCAACGGCACCCGCATGTCCGTATCCGGATCGCGCACCAGCAGGATCGTCAGGCCGATCGCCGCGAACACCACCTCCGCCAGAAACTCCGTGGTCAGGTCCACCACCGTCGTCGCCGTAGCCTGGGGCCACGACAATCCGTGCAGCATCACCGCTCGTGCCCCGAAGAAGAACCCGCCCAGCTGGGAAAACGGCAGCAGATTGGTCGAGGCGTCCCGCACCATCCGCCCCCAGATGAACAACCCGGGCCGGTTCTCCCCGACCGCCCGCGCCAGTGCGTCCCAGGCCAGCCCGAGCACCACGAACAACAAAAGCTGCCAGGCGCAGATCAGGCAGAACCCCAGCACTCCGACCGACAAAAGGCTGGCCACGACGCGCTGAAAGCCGAATGCGCCGACCAGGAGGGTCCCCAGGGCCACCCCCAGCAGCGCCAGCACAAGGGAAAGCTTCTTCAATCGAAGGGGTCCGTTGGATCGGGAGGCCGCCTCTACACCAGCCTGGATGCGCCGGGCTAGTATCCGATCACAGAGAAGCGTGAGTTCGCGAAGCGCACGCTTCGTCGCGTGAGTTGGATACTAAACAGAAACCGGCTCGACGGAGACCGAGGGCCCGTGCCGTCACCGCGAGGCGCAAAGCGCCGTGGCGATCCAGGCCAGCCGCTCGCCGCTGCGGCTCAGGTTTCATCCACGGCAGGTCGGTGTTCCGGTGGCGAACTAAACAGAAACCGGCTCGACGGAGACCGAGGGCCCGTGCCGTCATCGCGAGGCGCAAAGCGCCGTGGCGATCCAGGCCAGCCGCTCGCCGCTGCGGCTCAGATTTCATCCACGGCAGGTCGGTGTTCCGGTGGCGAACTCCATACCAGCCGGCCGAGAGTTTGACTCTTGGGTATATGATCGGCCGGCTGGTATCCTATTGATTTCGCGCGCGGCCGCCCCACCAACCCCACGCGCATACCAGTCGGCCATTCGGCCGCCTGGTATCAGACAACAAGCGGCGTATCGACTTTCAGAGCAAGTCGATACTAAGCATCGTCCGGTGGAGCGTTTCGGCGCTCCGCCAATAAGATGATGCGTCCTTCAATAACTTCTGAGCAGACTTGCGTTGGCACAAGCCACGAAAGTCTGCTTAGGGCGGGGTCGCGCGAGGCGGAAACGTCAGAGCGCGTGAATCCCGCCCTCAAACGAATAGCCCCCCAACAACGTTTAGAACGCTTCGGGCTGACAGAATCGCCCCAAAACGCTCTATAGACCCCGGGAAAGCAGGGGATGCCGCACGGTGGCAGAGCAAGCGCTGACATTGGTCACCGGAGCGACCGGCTTCGTCGGCTCGGCCGTCGCCCGCGTTCTCGCCGCCCGTGGCCATCGGCTGCGCCTGCTTGTCCGTCCCTCCAGCAATCGCCGTAACGTCGAGGGCCTCCAGGCCGAACTCGTCACCGGCGACCTTACCAACCCGCCCTCCCTGCTCCAGGCTTCCGCCGGCTGCCGCTACCTCTTCCATGTCGCCGCCGATTACCGCATCTGGGTCCCCAACCCGTCCGAGATGCTTCGCGCCAATGTGGATGGAACCGTCTCCATGCTTCGCGCCGCCCAGGATTCCGGCGCCGAGCGGATCGTTTATTGCAGCTCTGTCGCCGCCCTCGGCTTCAACAAGGACGGCACCCCGGCCAACGAGGACACCCCGGTCGATCCCGCCGCCATCGTCAGCACCTACAAGCGCTCCAAATACGAGGCGGAACAGGCCGCCCTGGCCCTTGCCCGCCAGGGCGCGCCAGTGGTCATCGTGAACCCGGCCGCCCCGGTCGGCCCCCGTGACATCAAACCCACCCCGACCGGCCGGATGGTGCTGGACGCCGCCTCGGGCCTGACCCCCGCTTACGTCGATACCGGCCTCAACGTCGTCCACGTGGACGACGTGGCGGAGGGCCACGCGCTGGCCTTGGAACGCGGCCGCATCGGCGAGAAATACATCCTTGGCGGCGAAAACCTGACCCTGAAGGAACTTCTGACCCTGATCGCGGAAATTGCCGGCCGCCGGCCGCCCTCGATCCGCCTGCCCGTGGAGGTCGTCTGGCCCATTGCGGCGGCCATGGAAGCCCTCGGCCGCTTCGGCATCGAGCCGCGCGTCACCCGCGACCACCTGCGAATGGCCAGGAAGAAGATGTTCTATTCCTCCGCCAGGGCGATGAAGGAGCTGGGTTACGCCCCACGTCCGGCCCGCCAGGCCGTCGCTGACGCCGTCGCCTGGTTCAGACAGGCGGGAATGCTCCACCGATGATCGTCGTTGCCGCGCTGGCCTTTGCAGTCTGGGTTTATCTTCTCGCGGGTCACGGGCGGTTCTGGCAGTCCGGTCCAACGCTGGCCCCTGAGATGCGGACCCCTGAGATGCTGACCCCAGGGCAGCCCGCCTCCACCCCCGCCGTTGTGGCACCCTCCGTCGTTGCCATCGTCCCCGCCCGCAACGAGGCGCCCCTGATCGCCCGCACCATCGGCTCTCTGCTCGCTCAGGACTACCCCGGCCCGTTTCGTATAATCCTGGTGGATGACAACAGCACCGACGGGACTGGGGGGTTAGCCCGCGCGCTAACTGCCCCCCCAAAATCCTCCCCTTCCCGTGCGGGAGGGGCCGGGGGAGGGGTCAAAGCGCACCTCACCATCCTCCCCGGCCTTCCGCGCCCTCCCGGCTGGGCCGGAAAGCTTTGGGCCGTCGCCCAGGGTACCGCGGAAGCCGGCGCACCCGAATTCTACCTCCTCACCGATGCCGACATAGAGCACGACCCGCGTCATCTCGCCGCCCTGGTCGCACAGGCCGAGCGCCGGAACCTCGACCTCGTCTCCGAGATGGTCGCCCTCTCCTGCGAATCCTGGCCCGAACGCGCCCTGATCCCCGCCTTCGTGTTCTTCTTCCAGCTTCTCTACCCGTTCGCCTGGGTGAATGATCCCCTGCACGCCACTGCCGCGGCGGCCGGAGGCACGATCCTGATCCGCCGCCGCGCCCTGAGTTGCATCGGCGGCATCGAATCCATCCGCACTTCCCTCATCGACGACGTCGCCCTGGCAGCAAGGGTCAAAATCGGGGGGTCCATCTGGCTGGGCCATTCCAGCCTGGCCCGGTCCATCCGCCCCTATCCCAAGGTCCTGGACATCTGGCGCATGATCACCCGCAGCGCCTACGTCCAGCTTCGCTATTCACCCGCCCTGCTGGTGCTCTGCACGCTGGGGATGGCTCTGGTCTGGATCGTCCCCCCGCTCGCCACGATCCGGGGACCCACCTCCGCCCGGATTCTTGGCGCCCTCGCCTGGGCCAGCATGGTCTGGTCCTACCTGCCTACCCTGCGTCGCTTCGGTCTTTCCTCCGTCTGGGCGCCTTTCCTCCCCCTGGTCGCGCTGTTCTACATGGCGGCCACTATCGCTTCGGCAGTGAACCATTACGCCGGATCAGGCGCCGCCTGGAAAGGCCGCGCCTACGGCGCCGGCGCCGCGTGAGCCAGGTCGCCACCATCGAGGCCTGGTCCGGCAAGGACCGGGCCGACGAGAACTTCCCCGTCGGCTCCCTGCTGATCCGCCGCGATCTCCGCCCCCACGTCCACGCCTTCTACGCTTTTGCCCGCAATGCCGACGACATCGCCGACAGCCCCACCCTCGCCCCGGACGAAAAAATCACCCGGCTCGATATTATGGAGGCCGTTCTGCTGGGCCGCGCCGAGACCGGCTCCCCGAGCGGCCTCCGCCTTCGCGCCAGCCTCGCCGAGACCGGGGTCACTCCCCAGCATTCCACCGACCTGCTGATCGCCTTCCGCCAGGACGCAACCAAGGCCCGCTACGCCTCCTGGGCCGAGCTGTATGACTACTGCCGCAATTCGGCGATGCCGGTCGGCCGCCACGTTCTCGACCTGCACGGCGAATCCCGGGACACCTGGGAACCCTCCGACGCTCTCTGCGCCTCCCTCCAGGTGCTGAACCATCTGCAGGACTGCGCCCGCGATCTCGACGCCCTGGACCGCTGCTACCTCCCCCAGGACCTCCTGGCCACTCACGGAGAATCCGTGGACGCCCTCCGCCGTCCCACCGAATCCCTCGCCCTCCGCGCCGTCTTCTCCGACCTGCTCGATCGCGTGGACGCCCTGAACCGCACCGCCATCGGCTTGCCCCGGCGCACCAGCGACCGCCGCCTTCGCCTCGAAACCGGCGTCATCGTGGAACTCGCCCACCATCTCGCCCGTCGGCTCCGCCGCGAGGACCCCCTCGCCGCCCGCGTCAAGCTCCACAAATCCGACATCACCGCCAGCCTGCTCCGCGCCCTCAGGTTCCTGCGGTGAGCGGTCTCGCCGCCCCCGAGGACCTTCAGGCGGTCGAAACGATCGTCCGGGCAGCGGGCACCTCCTTCTATCGGGGCATGCGCGTCCTGCCTCCGGACCGCCGGCAGGCCATGTACGCCATCTACGCCTTCTGCCGCGAGGTGGACGACATCGCCGACGAGGAAGCCCCGCTCCGCGACAAGCTTGCCAGCCTCAATGGATGGCGCGGCCGCATCGCCGCGCTTTACCGAGGCGAGGCGAGCGACCCTGTAACCCGCGTTCTGCTCGCCGCCGAACGCCGCTTTCACTTGCGCCAGGAAGACTTCCTCGCAGTCATCGACGGGATGCAGATGGATGCCGAGACGGTCATCGCCGCCCCCGACCTCGCCACGCTCGACCTCTACTGCGACCGTGTGGCTGCGGCGGTGGGCCGGCTATCCGTGCGTGCATTCGGTGACGCTTCCCCGCAGGCCGACCGCGTCGCCTGGCACCTGGGCCGGGCCCTGCAGCTCACCAATATCCTGCGGGATGTGGCCGAAGACGCCGCCCGCGGCCGCCTCTATCTTCCGGCCGAATGGTTGCAGGAAGCCGGCGTGCCTCCCGACCCCCAACAGGCACTCACCGCGCCTGGCCTGACCGCGGTCTGCCGCCGCGTTGCCCAACTCGCCCATCAGCACTTCACCGCCGCCGCCGAAGCCATGCGCCAGTGCGACGCCAAAGCGATGAAGCCGGCCCGGCTGATGGGCGCTACCTACGCTGCCCTATTGAAACGGCTGGAGCAGGCCGGCTGGGACCCTCCGCAACAACGGGTCAGCCTGACCAGGCTGCAGAAGCTCTGGATCGCGCTGCGCTACGGGTTTTGCTGATCAATCGTGCGACACCCTGCGGGTTGGAAAAATAGCGAGTCAACGTCATTGCCGGCGTCCTCCCAATCGGCGACGATCCCGATCACCATCTGTTTACCGGGTCATCAATGAACCTGCCGCACAACCTTGAGCCCGATGCCGGAATAGCCGGCATCGGCCCGCTGTCTGAGGGCGATGTCCGACTCGCCTCTATGGTCGCCTGACTTATGCCCCGGCGGTCGCGCTGGTTCCGGCAACTACTTTTCAGGGCGCCGGCGGTCATTCTGGCGTTGAACGGGCCCGGGGCCGACGCCGGGGGCTCCGATGTGTTCGAACTCACCGTGAAGGCGGCGTTTCTCTACAAGTTCGCTTCCTTTACGCGATGGCCGAGCCAGCAGGCCGAATTCCCCAGCGGCAACTTCGTCATCTGCGTAATCGGCACCGACCCCTTCCGCGGCCTGCTGGAGCGTACAGCCGCCGGCCACACCGTCGACGGGCATCCGATCGTCGTCCGGCAGTATTCGACAATTACCGGCGATCCGGGGTGCAGCGAGGCATATGTGGCCGGATCGCCCGAGCAGCCGCAGGCAGAGGCCATGGCTGCCCTGGACGGTGCCACCGTGCTAACTGTCACGGATGGAGCCTACAGTCCCCAGGTTGGCGGGGTCATCCAGCTTGTCTCGCAAGACGGGCATCTGCGGTTTACGATCGATAACCGGGAGGCAGCGCTGCACCACCTCCGGTTCAGCTCCAAGCTGCTGAGCCTTTCCGTGAAGCCGCACCCGCCCCCTGACTGATGCGCCTCCGCCTGCCTCGTCTGGGGTCGCTGGCCCCGGCTGTTGCACTCCTTACCGTGTCGGGACTGCTCGCCACCGGACTGGCCATCGCCCTCTACATCGACCGTTCCAACGCTGCTCTTCGGATCAGCGAAGTCACCGTGCAGGCACGCACCCTGGCCGCGACGGTTCCTGCCGCACTGGCATTCAACGACCGCGAAGCCGCCCGGGAATACGTCAACGCTGTGCGCGCCAATCCCGACGTGGAGCAGGCGGCCGTCTATGATGCCAGCGGAGCGTTGTTTGTCTTCTGGTCCCGCCCGAACGTCCCGGACCCGCCTCGTGTCTTTCACGACTCACCGCCCGCCATCCGCGACGGCCGGCTCATCGTCACCGAACCGGTGTTGCAGAACCAGACCCAAATCGGCGGTGTCTATCTCGAAAGTGAGATCGAACCGCTGGCGCGCCGGTTGCAACGTTACGGGCTTATTGGCTCCCTTGTCAGCATGGCGGTGCTGTTTGTCGGCATGCTGGGCTTTTCCCAGCGTGAACTGACCCGCGCCAACACCGAACTCGCCAGACAGGCCGACGACCTGGCAGCGGCCAATACCAGCCTCCGGGAGGAGATGATCCAGCGCGAGAAAGCGGAAGCTGCGCTGCGGCAGTCGCAAAAGATGGAGGCCATCGGACAGCTGACCGGCGGCGTTGCCCATGACTTCAATAATCTGCTGCAGGTCATCCTCGGCAATCTCGAACGCCTCATGCGGCGGGGCGATGCGGCGAGCTCCGGGGCCGAGTTGACACGCATGGTGGGCTCCGCGATGCGCGCCGCGCAGCGCGCGGCCCTCCTGACGCAGCGTCTGCTCGCATTCTCTCGCCGCCAGCCGCTGGTACCGAAGCCGCTCGATGTCAACCGACTGGTTTCCGGGATGCTCGAACTCATTACCCGCACCATCGGCGAGCCAATCGAGGTCCAGACCAGGCTGGGCGGGGGTGTCTGGCGCTCCTTCGCAGACGAGAACCAGTTGGAAAGTGCGCTGCTCAATCTCGCGGTGAATGCCCGTGACGCAATGTCGCAGGGCGGCGAGTTGATAATCCAGACCAGCAACAACACGCTGAGCGCGGCCGACGCCGCCGTCTTTTCCGAGGACGACGCCAGGCCGGGGGACTACGTGCTGATTTCCGTGACGGACACCGGAACCGGTATGCCACCGGAGGTTCTGGCGAGGGTGTTCGAGCCATTTTTCACGACCAAAGATATCGGCCAGGGCACCGGGCTCGGTTTGTCGCAGGTGTATGGTTTCGTGCGCCAGTCGGGCGGGCTCGTCCGCGTAGAAAGCGAGGTCGGGCGCGGGACGAGGGTCAACATCTATCTTCCCCGCCTGGAACTGGATGAGCCGGTACTTCAGCGGTCAGCCGGCCCGGAGACCCCACCGGCCGGGCACTCGAATGAGGAAATTCTTCTCGTCGAGGATCAGGAGGGCGTCCGATCCTTTACCGCCGAGACCCTGCGGGAACTCGGCTATCGTGTTACCGAGGCACAGGATGCTCTCGAGGCCCTGGCGCTCCTTCGCGGAAGCGCTGAAGTTGATCTGCTGCTGACCGATATCGGCCTTCCCGGTGGGATCGACGGGCGCGCGCTCGCGGCTGAGGCTGCGCGGCTACGCCCAGGCCTGAAAGTGCTTTTCGCGACCGGCTATTCGCAGATTGTCATTCAGCATGGCCGCATGGAGTTGGGCCTGGAGGTCGTGAGCAAGCCGTTCACCCGCCTCGAGCTTGCTCGACTGATACGGGCGATCCTGGACCGCCAGCCCGTCTCGCATCTTGACTAGCAGTTTCAGGCTGACTGTATCAGCCTGAAACGCTCTGGCTTCATCGTTTTAGAGCAGATTCACGCGCTCCCGGAAATGCAAAGCGTTTCCAGTCAAGCGCGATCTGCTCTAACCCGCGGCAGGCTCCCGGTTGACGCGTAGTTTGCCGACCCGCCGGCCATCCATCTCCAGCACCTCGAAACGCCAGCCGCCGAACACGATCCGGTCACCCGACCGCGGTACACGCCGGAGCAGAGCAAGCACCAGCCCTCCGGCTGTATGATATGTGCCCGGTGCGGGCAGGTCGGGCAGGTCGAGGCGTGACTTCAGCTCGTCCACCGGCATCAATCCATCCACATCCAGCGTGCCCTGCTCCCTCGAGGTGCCGGCCTCGCTGTGCGCCGGTTCGGCGTCCGTCGGATCGCCCACGATCGCGTTCAGCAGATCCGCCGCGGTGACCACGCCCTCGAAACTGCCGTACTCGTCCATCACCAGAGCCATGCCGATCGGATCCGCCTTCAGACGCTCCAGCGCATCCAGGGCGCTGACCGTGTCCGGCACAATGATCGGCTGGCGCAGCGTGGCGCCGGGTGAAAGATCCCCCCCTTCCAGAATGCGGTCGAGCATGTCCTTGGCCTGAACCACACCCGCCACATTATCGACCGATCCGTCGCAGACGACAAAGCGCGAGTGCGGCGCCGCCCTCAAGGTGGCGATGATCTCCGCCCGCCGGTCGGTCCGGTCGATCCAGGCCACCTCGGTTCGCGGCGTCATGATCGCCCGCACCGGCTTGTCGGCCAGGCGCAGCACCCGCTCGATGATGTCGCGCTCCTCCGCCTCCAGCACCCCGGTCTGCGTGCCCTCCGCCAGCAGGGCGCGGAGCTCTTCCTCGGTGACGGTCTGGCGAACCCAGCGTGATAAGCCAAGAACCTGCAGCACAAGAGCCGAGGAATGCCCAAGGAGCCATACGGCAGGCGCCATGGCTCGCGTCGTCCACGCGATTGGCACGGCAATCCGGGCTGCCATCACTTCCGGGCGGCGCAGAGCGATCTGCTTGGGCACCAGTTCGCCGAGCACCAATGTGAAATAGGTCGTTCCAACCACAACGACCACCAGGGCCAAGGTCGCAGCCCCGGCTGGCGACACGCCGAGTGCCCGAAAGCCAGCCTGGACATGCTCGCCTATGCTGGCCCCACTGAATACGCCGAGCAGAACGCTGACCAGCGTCACGCCGACCTGCACGGTCGGCAGGAATCGCTGCGGCTCGGCCGCCAGGGCGCGTGCCGTGGCCGCACCTGAAACACCACGGCGTTCCAGCACCATCAGTCGGGGTCGGCGGGCGGACACCAGTGCGAGCTCGCTCATCGAGAACAGACCGTTGATCCCGATCAGGACGAGAATGATCAGAACCTCGATCCCGACATTCATCCGTCTGCTCCAGCAACGCATATCATTGCATGTGCAATCTTTTTTGCTGCATTGTCTCCGTTCATGGTTTATTAACCATTCTCACACCGCATGAGATGACTGAAGATGTCAACGCGATCGGAAGCTGTGGTCATTCCTTTCCCTGCCCGGACGGAGCCCGCCACGCCCAACTCCGCCCAGCTCGGAAGGGCGCTCACCGGTTTGGCGCAGGCGCTCGCGGCCCAGCAAAGCGCGATTGCTGCCTGGCGGGATCGCCTGGAGCAACTGCAGACGAGCGATGAGGGGCTTGATCAGAGCGTTCATTGCTATGCCGCGCGCCTCTGCACTTTGCGCCACGACATCGGATTGCTGGGACGCCAGGCCGAACAGCTCAGCCGAATGGCCGGCCTCGCCGGCGAATCCTGATCAGGCGGCGCCGGTCTCGGTAAAGAATTTCTGCCCTTCGGCGAAGTGGTTGGGCTTGGTAAATACGCCCAGAATCAGCGCGCCATGGGGCGCCCGCGCCACATGCGTGTTTCCAGCCGGCCGCCAGACGAAATTGCCCGCCGTGCAAGCGCCCTCCTCATCTTCCAGACTGCCCTCAAGCACATAAGTCATCTCGACGCCCGTATGCTCATGCAGGGGAACGACCGCCCCCGGAGCTAGCCGGAACAGCAGCGCGGACATTCCGCCGGCCGGGTCGGAATACAGGACCTTATGTTCGATCCCGGGAAACTGCGACGTCTGCCACGGCGCCCCCACGACATCGACATAGACTGAAGGCGGCGACGGTCCATCACCAAGCAGCCGTCGCAAGGGCGCGCGAAGCGATCGAGCGTCGTCCGGCATGATACGATCCTCCTGAAACAGCGGGATCATCGCGCCCCCTGAGGCAGCCCTGTCAAGCCGAACGGAAATAACGTAGAAAGAGGAATGGAGCCGGACCGCAGCCCCCTGGGCGCCTATGCGCCCGCAGGTTAAACGTTCCTTGGCTTAACTTGGCGCGCCGCCACGGCGGGTCTATCCCTATCTTATGGCCGCTTCACGCTTCCCCGAAACCCGTATGCGCCAACTCCGCCGCACGCCCGTCTTGCGCGACCTGGTGCGCGAAACCACCCTCACGCCATCCGACCTGATCCAGCCGATCTTCGTCGAGGAGGGGATCGATCGCCCGATCCCCGTCGCCAGCATGCCAGGGATCGATCGCGTCCCGGAATGTGACCTGGAACGTGAAATCGAGGCCATCGCCAGCGACGGCGTCCGCGCCGTGATGCTGTTTGGCGTCTCCCACCACAAGGACGCCAGCGGCAGCGACGCCTGGCAGCCGGACGGGCTGGTTTCCCGCATGACTCGTGCCGCCAGGCGCGCGGTCCCCGAGCTCGTCGTCATCCCTGATCTCTGCTTCTGCGAATATACCGATCATGGTCATTGCGGCGTGATCGAGCATGGGTACGTAGCGAACGACATCACCATCGAGAACCTGGGGCGGCAGGCAGTGGCCGCCGTAGAGGCGGGCGCTGACATGGTTGCTCCCTCCGGCATGATGGACGGGCAGGTCGCGGCTGTCCGCCATGCTCTGGATTCCGCAGGTTTCCCCGAGGCGGCGATCATGGCCTATTCGACCAAGTTCGCCTCGGCCTTTTATGGACCGTTCCGCGCCGCCGCCGGCTGCGAGCTGAAGGGCGACCGCAAAACCTATCAGCTCGACCCGATGAACGCCCGCGAAGCGCTGCGGGAATCCCTGCTCGACGAAGCCGAGGGAGCCGACCTGCTGATGGTCAAGCCAGGACTGGCTTACCTGGATGTGCTGGCCCGCCTTCGGGAGAGAACGCTGCTTCCTGTTGCCGCGTATCAGGTCAGCGGTGAATACGCGATGATCCGCTTTGCCGCCTTGGCAGGAGCGATCGACGAAGGCAGAGTTGTTCGCGAAACATTAGGGGCGTTCAAGCGCGCAGGAGCGGATTTGATACTCAGCTATTTTTCCCGTAGTCTAATTCGGGAAGGGATTTGATTCGCCGCTTGCCAGCCGAGCACGCAACTGTCGTAATGAGTGCATGATAAATGAATTGCCGGAGCAGGTGATCGCTTCGGGCACGCTTCTGGAACTGCATTTGATCGGAGAGATGCGAGCGCGCTTCCCGGGCGGTGCATCCGTGCTGCCGGTCGGGCGAAAGACACGCGCGCTTCTGGCGATCGCCGCACTCATGGCTCCGCGTCCGGCGTTGCGCGGGCGCATTGCGGAATTGCTTTGGAGCCGCCGCCCCGAGGAACAGGCCCGCGCGTCCCTGCGGCAAGAGGTGCACCGCCTGATGGAGACGCTCGCCCCGCACGGGGAGTCCATCCTGCAGGTAACACGCGACCATATCGCGATGCGCCCCGACGCAGCCTGGGTCGATGTGGCGGAGGTGCTCTCGGCAAGCCCTGAAAACCCGGCAGCGTTGTCAAGGTTGGACGGCGAATTGCTGGAGGGTCTGGAAGGACTCGATCCGGGCTTCGATACCTGGCTGACGACCGAGCGGGAGCGGCTGCGGGACCGTGGCCGCGCCGTCGCAGAAAAAGTGCTCTCCGGCGACATGGAGCCTGAGGAAGCGATACCTGCCGCCCAACGGTTGCTGCAGATCGACCGCGCCCATGAAGGGGCCTGGCGGGCCCTCATGCGCGCCCACGCGGCTCGGGGTGAACGCGGCATGGCGATCCAGGCCTATGATCGCTGCCGCACCGCTCTTGCCGATCTGCTGGATGCTGCTCCATCCGTTGAGACCCAGCGGCTGCTCAGCGAAATCCGCGGGCCGTTTCGCCGCCCCGCAACTGCCGAAGCGTCGGCGGCCGTCGAGTTGCCGGCCGAGTTTGCCCTGCCTGGACCCGCACGCGGCGGCGCCCATGTCGGCCTCATGCCCCTCGCGCTGGTGGGCGGCGATGCCGCCGACGCCGACCTGGCGCATGGTTTGTCAGAGGAACTCGCCGCCGCTTTGGCCCGCTTCCGCTGGATCTACGTCGTCGCCCCCGGCTCGCTGGCCCGCTACGCCGGCAGCGCGCGTGACGATAGCGCGATCCGCCGCGTGTTCGGCCTGCATTTCCTGCTTGAAGGTTCGGTGCACCGCGCGGGCGGTCGCGTGAGGGTCAGCTTACGTTTGCTCGATCTCCAGCGGCCGGGACAAATCGTGTGGACAGGCCGGTTTGACCGCACGGTCGAAAACCGGCTTGACCTGGAAGAGCAGGTTGCCGGTGAGGCTGCGGCGCGGATCGAGACGGCCGTGCTGGACACCGCCTCGCGGCAGGCGCCTGCTGACAGCGGCGCCGAACCCGGCGGTTATGCAACAATGCTCCGCGCCCTGCCCCTGCTCCAGCGCGTGGAGGCCGGCTCGTTCCGCGAAGCCGGAAAGCTGCTCCGCCGCGCAATGTTGCGCGAGCCCGACCTGGCCCCAGCACATGCGTGGCGCGCCCTCTGGCGAGCTGTGACGGAAACTCAGCGGTGGACCGATCTTGAGGCGGAATCGCATGAGGATGCGGCCTCCCTGGCGAGCAGGGTGGCTCAGCTTGATCCCTCCGATGCGCGCGCGTTGACCGCGGCCGGGCATTTGCGAGCTGTCGTCTTGCGCGAAATCGATGAGGCTGCCGCCCTCCACGACCGGGCGCTGGCACTCAACCCCAATCTCGGAATGGCCTGGGCGCTCTCCGCCGCGACCCTCGCGTTCCAGGGCCAGCTTGATGAGGCGGCGCACCGTGCCGCACGCTACAAGCGCCTGACCCCCTCCCACCCCTGGGCAGCGTGGCTCGATCCCGCCATCGGCCTGATCGCGCTGCTGAAGCGAGACTTCGCCGGAGCAGCCCAAGCAGCCCGGTCCCTGGTCCAGATCAGCCCGGGTTCACGGCTGGGCCTTGAGATCTGGCTCTCGGCAGCCGGACATCTCGGTCGTCCGGAGCTTTCAGCCAGCCTGTTCGCCCGCCTGAACGCCATGAAGCCCGGAATTACTCTCTCCGCCGCGCGCTTCGAATTTCCCTTCAGCCGTTCCGAGGATCGCGAGGTGTTCGAGGAAGGGCTTCGGCTGGCTGGCGTGCCGGAGCGATGAGGAAACCCCGGTAACGCAGCAACTCAGGCCGGACGGCCGTCGTTGTGGCGGCACGAGCCTGACGGGCGGTCGGTCTGCATTCGTCAAACTCTCGGCATGATGCCCTGACCCCAGAGCAGATCGCGCTCGACTGGAAAGGCTTTGCATTTCCAGGAGCGCGTGAATCTGCTCCAAAACAATGAATTAGAGCGTTTCAGGTTGATACAGCCGGCCTGAAACTGCTCTAGTATCCGATTCACGCGACGAAAGCGGGGTCGCGGCGCGCCTCACGCTTCTCTGTGATCGGATACTGGCCGCGTGCTCTGGCGTTTATGTCGCGGCGCGATATATAGCCGCTGCCCGCCCCCCATGACCTCCACAGAAAGACGGCAGTAATGTCACGACAAACAACGCCGCATGCGCGGGTTCAGGAACTCGGCGATTTCACCACCAAACCGCGCGTCCTGGTGCTGGCGATCATGGCCCTGGCCTGCGGCTTTTTCGGTGTGGCATCGGCCTGGGTTCTTCTGCGGCTGATCGCTCTTGTCACCAACATCGCCTATCACGGGGTCTGGTCCACCAAGGGCGGACTGATCTCGCTGGACACGCTGGGCAACTGGTCGATCCTGATACCTGTCGCCGGGTCGATCATTGTCGGGCTGATGGCGCGCTATGGCTCGGAAAAGATCCGCGGCCACGGCATCCCCGAGGCCCTTGAAGCGATACTGATCGGCCAGAGCAGGATCGACGCAAAAACCGCGGTGCTGAAGCCGCTCTCCTCGGCCATTTCGATCGGCACGGGCGGCCCGTTCGGCGCCGAAGGCCCGATCATCATGACCGGCGGCGCGCTTGGATCACTATTCGCGCAAGGCTTCTCCCTGAGTGCGGCCGAGCGGAAGACGCTCCTGGTGGCCGGCGCGGCGGCGGGCATGACAGCGGTGTTCGGCACGCCGATCGCCGCGGTGCTGCTCTCGGTCGAATTGCTGCTGTTCGAATGGAAGCCGCGAAGCTTCATTCCCGTGCTGGTTGCCTGCATGACGGCGATCGTGGTGCGCGGGTGGGTGATCGGCTCGCTGCCGCTGTTCCCGCACACCGGCCAGATGCCGCTGGATCCCGTTTCGCTGCTGGATTGTGTCGTGCTCGGGATTGTCTGCGGTTTCGCCTCCGCGCTCCTGACCGGAATGGTTTATGCAGCCGAGGATTCCTTCCTCAAGCTGCCTATCCACTGGATGTGGTGGCCGGTGATCGGCGGCCTGGTCGTGGGCATCGGCGGCGTTTTCGACCCGAATGCCCTCGGCGTCGGATATCCCAACATCGAGTTGCTGCTGCACGGCCAGCAGAGCTTCGGGTGGATTCTCCGCCTCATGCTGGTGAAGTCGATCATCTGGGCGGTTGCGCTCGGCTCCGGCACCTCCGGCGGCGTTCTGGCGCCCTTGCTGATCATCGGCGGCTGCGTAGGCGCACTGTTCGGCAACGTGCTCCCGCATGCGGGCGCAGGCGACTGGGCGTTGATCGGGATGGCCGCGACTATGGGCGGAACCATGCGGGCGCCGCTGACAGCCATGATGTTCGCCGTCGAGCTGACTGGTGACGCGGCCCTGGTCGTGCCGCTGCTGACCGCCTGCGGCGCCAGCTATGCCTTTACCGTGCTGCTGTTGAAGCGCTCTATCCTGACCGAAAAAGTGGCGCGGCGCGGCCATCACCTCACGCGCGAATACACTATCGACCCGCTCGAAATCGCCCGTGCGAAGGATGTGATGGTCCATAATGTGGAGACGGTGCCGGCCGCGATGCCGGTCAAGGAGCTGATTGATTTCTTCGGCCATGGCGGCGCACGACATAAGGCGTACCCCGTCATTGATCACGACGGCCGGCCGGTCGCCCTCGCCACCCGCGCCGACGCCCTCGCCTTCGTCAAGGACCCGACCCGGCATGAGCTAACTTTGGAAGAAGCTCTCGGCAGGCGGGCCATGCCGGTCGGCTATCCGGAGGAACCACTCTCAGAACTCGTTGTCCGGATGGTCCAGACCGACACCGGACGCGTCCCCATCATTGAACCCGAGAGGGGCGTGCTCGTTGGAATGTTGAGCCGACAGGATCTGCTGCAGGTCCGGGCGAGGCTGATGGGCGAAGAGCACAACCGACGGCGGATGCTGTTCCAGCGTGCCCATGCCTCGGCCTCTGCAGCTTCTGCGGAGTGAAAAAGACTTAACCAGGATGACGTGAGTTTAATCGCTACAGGGGACGAACATTTAAGTGACACCCATTATTTTTTTTGTGAGCGGCAGATGTCACCACACTCGCCGCCTAACTCTCATCCGAGGAGGTTCTATGAGGAGATTTGTGCCGCACCGCGGCTCATGGCCGCGCGTTGCTCTGGGCGCCGCACTACTTGCGACCACCGCCCTTTCAGGGTCGGCCTGGGCTGCCGCATCTCCGGCGGAGACAGCCGGCCAGACGCAGCAGGTCCAGGTTAACAATCCCGGGGCCCAGGGAACGACCCAGGGGACGACCCAGGGAACGGCGCCGCTCAATACGCAGCCCCAGGCTCGACAAGCCATGCCGCAACAGCTTCCCAACTTCACCCAGCTGGTGAAGCAGGTGGAGCCCGCGGTCGTCTCCGTGACCAACTACCTGAAGCAGGCTCCGGAATCCGACCAGAACGCCGGGCCGCAGCAGCTTCCGTTCCCGTTCAACCAGTTTGGCCAGTCCGGCCCGATGCAGCCCGAGCGGCGGGCGGTCGAGGCGCGCGGCTCCGGCTTCATCATCAATGCCGACGGGCTGATCGTCACCAATAACCACGTGGTCAAGGACGCGCGGCGTCTTACGGTCACGCTGGATGACGGCCAGACCCTTCCGGCCCATGTCGTGGGCACCGACGCGCGCACTGATATCGCCCTGCTTAAGATCGACGCCGGTCACGCGCTGCCCTACCTTAAGCTCGGCAATTCGGACGACGCGCAGCCGGGAGAATGGGTGATTGCGATCGGCAATCCATTCGGCCTGTCTGAAACGGTGACGGCCGGCATCGTCTCCGCGATCGGCCGCAACATCGGCGCCGGACCCTATGATCAGTTCATCCAGGTCGATGCGCCGATCAACGAAGGCAATTCCGGCGGACCGCTGCTGACGCAGGACGGCAAGGTCCTCGGCATGGACACCGCGATCCTGTCGCCGAACGGCGGTTCGATCGGCATCGGCTTCGCGATCCCTTCCAACCTGATCAAGACGATCACCGCTGACCTGGAGCACTATGGGCACATTACACGCGGGTATATCGGCGTGGAGGCTCAGCCGGTCTCTCCGGCCATGGCCAAGGCGCTGAATTTGCCTGAGCAAGGTGGCGCTCTCATTGCTGCGGTGGAACCGAATACGCCGGCCCAGCATGCGGGCCTGAAGCCGGGTGATGTGATTCGCTCGGTCAACGGCCAGAACGTCAAAGACCCGCGTGAACTGGCAGTGGACGTCGCCGGTATTCAGCCGGGCGATGAGGCTCATTTGGGCGTCCTGCGCGATGGCCAGCAGCAGACGATCGACCTGAAGGTCGCTCAGCTGCCGAGCGAGCAGCAAACGGCGCAGAACGGCCAGGCTGGCCAATCAGAGAGCGATCGCCTCGGCCTCGCGCTGGGGCCCGTCACCCCGGACACCTCGGCTCAGCTTGATCTGCCGGATGGCACTCAGGGAGCCGTGGTCACTCAGGTTCAGCCGGGATCGCCAGCTGATCAGGCAGGCATTCAGCCCGGTGACGTCATAGTCGGCGTGGGCACCCGCGCGGTGCACAGCGTCGGCCAGGCCGCGCAGGCCATTCGCGAGGCCGAGCGTACGGGTGACAGTGCTGTGGCCCTGCGGGTCATACACGACGGCCAATCAGCCTTCGTTGCGGTGAACCCGAACCAGGGCAACGCCAACAACGGCTGAATCCTGCCATAAATCGGCCGATTAAGCCATCCGACCATAGACCTCCACCTGATCCAGGTGGAGGTTCGTGGTGGACAGCAATGTCACACGGATGAACCGGGCCGGCACCGGCGAGGGTAGTTGGACCACCAGCGGGTTCCCATCGGCCCCGCCGAATGCCGGCCCGTCTTCCTGCCGTCGCAACGTGAGCCAGACCCGCCCGTCCCGCGACGCCGCCATTTCATACGCCCGGGCCCGTTGCGCAAGCTCCTGCGAGTCGCACCGGTTGAACACCCGGATCTCGCCCACCTGGGCGTCTGCGCCGAGGTCCACCGACCACCACGGATGTTCCTCGTGGCGCGTGTGGCATTGATAGCTGCCGGTAATCCTCCCACTCACCAGACCGGCGGCATCCTTCGCCGGATCGGGCGAACTGGACCAGTCTGAAATCGAACTCTGCCGGGCGTCTTTATTAAGCGCGAGATTGGGCCGCGCGGGCGCTTGCAAGGTCGTGGCGCGGGCTGCGCCGGCTGTGAGCCTGGCCGTCCAGAACTGCGCCAGCGATCGGTCTTCGACGGCATTCAGCTCCGCGAGAACCGCGCGATGCTGACCCTTTTGGTGCAGTTCGCGCCACAGCGCCTGCCCCGCAAACGCCCCCTCCATCCCCCGCGCGCAGCGCAGCAAAAAATCCTGCTCCGATTTGAATTGATAGTGGTGGATCAGTCCCGCTTCGCGCATCCGCACGGCGCTCTCCGGATCGATCTTGCCCCGCGGCGGCTCCCGCATCATCCGGCCCAGCACATCCACGTGCCGGGCATCGGGTAGCAGCAGCGGCGCCGGATCGGTCCACACGGGAGACGGGTCGGGAGCAGGTTCAAGGCGCAATCGCGAGGACCGGACCAGCACGCGGGTCGAAGCTGTGAGATCGGGTTGGCGGCGGACATACGTCCGCAGCACGCCGCCCGGTGGCCGCTCCGTGTAGCCGCTGTTGCCAAAGCCGATCCGGTTGAAATGGACAGCGTCCCAGTCGCCCGCTGCCTCGTCCAGGAATTGCTCCACGTCATGATGGCGGGGCAGGTGCAGAAACTCGTCCAGGTCCAGGATCATCAGCCAGGGATAGTGCCTCTGCGCCCGGCGAAGCCCCTGCATCAGCATGTGGAATCGCTGCCCGCGCCAGGGGAAATGGGTGAACGTGACGAAAGGCCCCGACCCCATCGTGAATGGCAGCACGGCCTCCCACAGGGCGGTCGGGTCATCGTCATTGCAGGTCAGGAACACGTGGCCGAACCCGATCGAGCGATGATAGGCCAGCCATTCAGGAGCGTACTGTGTCTCCCACCGGGCGATGGCAACCAGCGCGGCTTGACCGCTCGCTTGCGGGCGCCAATGCCGGAACGGCGAACCTTCCATGAATGCTCCAGGTAGCATGAGGTGCATGGGCTAGAGCAGATCGCGCTCCTGGAAATGCGTGCATTTCCAGGAGCGCGTGACTCTGCTCGCACAATGAGGACAGAGCGTGTTCCGCCACCCTGAACACGCTCTAGAACGGAGGTAGCGGACCCCGCAACAGCTTTCCCGGGCCGTGTCCCGGCAGCCGCGGACCCGGTCTTTTTCCCCGAGCGGCGTCTGGGTGCTTGAGCCGCCGCAGTTTTCCTGCAAGCAATGCTGAACCTTCGTCGGCCGGGCCGGACCGGGCCGTTGTCGATGCGAAATTATCAGGTGTTATCTGCGGAATCTCAGTTATGAGACTTGCATTCACGGGATCGTGATCGTTAAGATCAATTCATGTCAGGGGCCAATCCCGCGTTCGGGTGGGCCGGGAACCAACCCACCGGGACGGGCGGCAGCCGGCCTGGGCCAGGCTGAATTCAGGGGGTATGCGATGAGCCTATCGAGTGACAGTCCGCCTCCGCCGAAGGGCATCGCGTTCGAGATCGAGGATCTCACCCACCTGTCGCACTGGGCGGCTTCACGCCACCTCCGAATGGTCGTGGAACTCGACCATTGGGTCGAAGGCGATGAGTATGAGGAAGTGCTCGCCTTCTACGAACAAGACAGCGCCCTTCGCGGCTGGACCATTTGGCGCGCGAGCGACTATTTCGTGCTGGAGCCGATGAATGGACCGGCCTTCCGCAGCCTTTGCCTCGGCGATCTTATGCAGGAATTGACGCCCCTGCGTCCCTGACCTACCGGTACCGATCCTTCCACGTTACGAAGCTACGATTGGCCTCCTGATTTTCTGCCGTTAGGTTCCCTCCACTAAGCATCATCCGGCGGAGCGTTTCGGCGCTAAGCCGATAAGATGATGCGTCTTCAACAACTTCTAAGCAGACTTGCGTGGCACAAGCCACGAAAGTCTGCTTAGGGACACTCACGGGAGATCGGGGATGGATTTCGGCGCATCTATGTTCTTTACCGACTACTCGATGTCGCCGGCGGATCTCGCCCGGACCCTGGAGGAGCGGGGATTCGAGTCCGTCTGGGCCCCGGAGCACTCCCACATTCCGCTGTCGCGCCGGACCCCGTTCCCGGGGGGCGGCGACCTGCCAAAGCACTATTACGACGCGATGGACCCGTTCGTGACGCTGACCGCCGCCGCCGTCGCCACCAAAAAGCTGCGGGTCGGCACCGGCGTGTGCCTGGTGATTCAGCGGGATCCGATCCAGACGGCAAAGCTGGTGGCATCCATCGACCAGGTCTCGGGCGGACGATTCCTGTTCGGGATCGGCAACGGCTGGAACGCCGAAGAAATGGAGGACCACGGCACCGCTTTTGAAACACGCCATAAGCTCGCCCGTGAGCGCGTCGAGGCCATGAAGGAGATCTGGATCAAATCCAAGCCGGAATATCATGGGGAGTTCGTGAATTTCCCACCGATGATGGTCTGGCCAAAACCTGTGCAGCAGCCGCATCCGCCCGTTATCGTCGGCGGTGCCTGGCCCTATGGCGCGCGCCGCGCGGTGCGCTACGGCAACGGCTGGATTCCCCTGGCCAGTCGCCCGCAATACGAGGACGTCACGGTGTTCTTCCCCGAATTCCGCAAAATGGCAGAGCAGGCGAAGCGCGATCCGAAGGAGCTGCCGATCAGCATTTTTGGGGCGCCAGAGGACGAGGCGAAGCTCGCCCGCTATCAGGAAGCGGGCGTCGTACGCGTGTCCGTCAGCCTGCCCTCGGCGAAAGCGGATGTCGTGCTGCCGGTCCTCGATCGCTGGGCCGGGCTCAAGGACAAGTTCAGGTCCTGATCCGGCGCGCCGCCGTCAGCTCCGCCGGCGTGTTCACGTTCACGAACGCCCCTTCGTCCGCCTCGGGGAAACACACCGTCCGCATCCCGATCCGGCGCCCGAACGCATGAACCGCGAACGGCCCGGGGCCTTCCAGAACGCGCCGCAACGGCACGGCCGCCGAAACGGGCCACAGCGCCACGAGATGATGCACCTGCCCGCCTGAGGCAGCCCAGGCCGGTGCCGGCGCCAGTGCGACACCCAGGCCGGATGGCGCGAACGGCACATCGCCGGGGATGGTCAGAACAGCATCGGCGCCGCGGAAAGCCGCCCACTCGAGCCCGGCCAGCACGCCTGCCAGTGGCCCGCGGCCGGCGAAGTCACCGTCCGGCAGCACAGGACAGCGGAATGCCGTCAAACGCAAGGGATCGCCATTCGCGCTGATCGCGACCTCGGCGGCTTCGCCGCGCAGGCGATCCACGACCCGCGCCAGCATGGACCGGCCACCGATCTCCAGCAGCGGCTTGTCGCCGCCGCCCATACGCCGGGCCTCGCCTCCGGCCAACGCCACGCCGAAGATCATTCGTGCATATCCGATCGCAGAGACGCGCTCGTCGCGGAGCGACCGCGCTTCGCCGCGTAAATCGGATACGCAGTAAATAGGCAAGTGTCCTGCCCCCGAAGTTCGCCGCACTCTGCGGCGGACGGAGGGGATACGCAGGCCACTGAAAAGAAACAGCTAGCATCTCGAATCGGCCGCGCTTCCGCAATGGCGAACTTCCGATGCGGAACACGAGATATGGGGCGAGCGATCGGGACTCGAACCCACGGCATCCAGGACCACAACCTGGCGCTCTGCCAACTGAGCTACGCCCGCCATCCGCGCGGGACTTACGTCCCGGCCCCCGTCCCGTCAATTAGAGGATTGGTATCCGATCGCAGAGAAGCGTGCGTCGCGAAGCGCGCACGCTTCGTCGCGTAAATCGAATACTCAGACAACAAGCGGCGTATCGACTATACTACCGCCGACCGGTGAAATGGGCGCGCAGCCGCGCCACCGCATCATTCAGCACTGAATCGCGCTTGCAAAATGCGAACCGGGCATAATGCCGCGGCGGCTCCGGCCCGTCATAGAATGCTGTTACCGGGACGGCGGTCACGCCGGCTTCGATCGTGATGTGGCGGCAGAAAGCAACGTCGTCGCCGTTGAAGCCAAGCGGGCGGAAGTCCGCGGTGACAAAGTAGCTGCCATGGGTGGGCAGGATCGACATCCCCAGCGAGGCAAGCCCGGCAGCCAGGCGATCCCGCTTGGCCTGCATCTCCGAAGCCAGCCCCCGGAAATATGCCTCGTCCTTCGCCAGCCCAACGGCAACCCCCCGTTGCAGATTGGGCGCCGAGGTGAACGTCAGGTTCTGGTGCGCCTTTGCCACCACCGGAGCCAGCGCCGACGGCGCGGTCACATAACCGATTTTCCATCCGGTCAGGGAGAACGTCTTGCCCGCGCTGCCGACGCGCATCACCCGCTCGCGCATTCCCGGCAGCGTCATCAACGGGATATGCCGGCAGCCGTCGAACACGAGGTGCTCATACACTTCGTCGCAAATGGCGTAGGCGTCGTGCCGGATCAGCAGGTCCGCGATGACCCCCAGCTCCTCTCGCGTGAACACCTTTCCCGTCGGGTTCATCGGCGTGTTGATCAGGATCGCCTTCGTTCGCGGCCCGAAGGCCGCTTCCAGCTCTGCCCGCGGCAGCGTCCAGTCCGGAGGCGAAAGCCGCACCAGGCGCGGAACCGCCCCGAGCAGCCGCACCACGGGCAGGTAAGTGTCGTACAGCGGCTCGATCAGCACCACCTCGTCGCCGGGGTTCAGCAGGGCCATCAGGCAGGCGGTGATCGCCTCCGTGGCGCCGGAAGTGACGACCACCTGCGACATGCCGTCCACCTCCAGCCCGTAGAAGCGCCGGTTGTGCGCGGCCACCGCCTGCCGCAGCTCAGGCACTCCGGGCATCGGAGGGTACTGGTTGCGCCCGTCCATCAGCGCATCCGCGGCAGCCCGCAGGATATCGTCCGGACCGTCCGTATCGGGAAATCCCTGGCCGAGATTGATCGACCGGTGCTCCACCGCCAGGGCCGACATGACCGTGAAAATCGTGGTCCCCAGCCCGCCCAGCAGCGCATTGACGCTCTTCACCCTGAACCCTTTCGCCGCGTCCGTCCTGCGGCGCAATAGAGCATGATCGGCTCAGGTTGAACCGATCATGCTCTACCTTCTTTGTCCGAGAGCGCGATCCACGCTTTCCGACGTTCCGCCCCGGATCAGGCCGGGGCAGGCTCTCAAGCGATCATGCTCCTGACCAGGCTGTTGCGCTCGGGTCAACCGAATCTGCCCAAATCGCAGGCAAACAAACTCGCCCGCGCCCAGGCTCTGGGCTAAGCATCGTCCGGCGGAGCGTTTCGGCGCTCCGCCGATAAGATGATGCGTCTTCAATAACTTCTAAGCAGACTTGCGTGGCACAAGCCGCGAAAGTCTGCTTAGAGCAGATGGCGCTTGACTGGAAACGCCTTGCGTTTCCAGGAGCGCGTGAATCTGCTCTAAAACGATGAAGTCAGGGCGTTTCAGGCTGATACAGTCAGCCTGAAACTGGTCTAGTAGCGGCTGAGAAGGGTCGCCGCCCTCGCTTTAGGCGTGGCACGGCATATGCAACCCGAAAACGAGGCCCAAAGGGGGAGCGATGAAAAAGATCGAGGCGGTAATAAAGCCGTTCAAGCTGGATGAAGTGAAAGAGGCCCTGCACGAGGTGGGGCTGCAGGGCATCACGGTTGTCGAGGCGAAAGGATTCGGCCGCCAGAAGGGCCACACCGAGCTCTATCGTGGCGCGGAATACGTCGTCGATTTCCTCCCCAAGGTGAAGATCGAGGTGATCTGCGAGGATTCGGTGGTGGAGCGGGCGGTCGAGGCGATCATGACCGCCGCCCGGACCGGGCGTATCGGCGACGGCAAGATCTTTATCTCCACCATCGAGGAGGTGATCCGCATCCGCACCGGCGAACGGGGGGAAGCCGCGGTTTAGAGCGAGATCGCGTGAGGCGGAACGTCAGAGCACGTGAATCTCGCTCCAAGGTTTAGAGCGAGATCGCATGAGGCGGAACGTCAGAGCGCGGGAACCTTGCTCCAAGTTTGATCCCTCTCCGCCCCCCAAGGGGCAGGTTGGGCGCGGAGAAGGCGGGGTGAGGTGGGGCTCTGACTACAAGCCGCTTCCGGCCGGCGGTGCGAACGACTACACGGCGGGGTGATCAGGGGCGCGGCGTGCGCCCCTTGTGGCGACGGCGGACATCGCCGGGCAACAACTGGGGAAAGTAGGAATGGCGAAAAACGGCGTCGGCAAGGTTATGGAGATGCTCAAAGAGCACTCCGTGGAATACGTGGACCTGCGGTTCACCGACCCCCGCGGGAAATGGCAGCACACCGCCCAGCACATCTCCACTATCGAGGAGGAGGTGTTCAGCGAGGGCATCATGTTCGACGGCTCCTCCATCGCCGGCTGGAAGGCAATCAACGAATCCGACATGATCCTGCTCCCGGACGCCGATACTGCCGTCATGGACCCGTTCTCGGCCAAGCCGAGCCTGATCCTGTTCTGCGACATCATCGAGCCTTCCACCGGCCAGCCCTACAGCCGCGACCCGCGCTCCACCGCCAAGAAGGCCGAGACCTACCTGCAATCGAGTGGCGTGGGTGACACCGCGTTCTTCGGCCCGGAAGCCGAGTTCTTCATCTTCGACAGCGTGAAGTTCGGCGTCGGCGGCAATTACGGCATCTACCAGATCGACAGCATGGAAGGCCCGCAGGCGAGCCTGAAGGACTACCCCGAAGGCAACATGGGTCACCGCCCCGTCGTGAAGGGTGGCTATTTCCCCGTACCGCCGGTCGATTCCGAAAGCGACCTGCGCGCCGAAATGCTCTCGACCATGGGCGAAATGGGCGTGGTGATTGAAAAGCACCACCACGAGGTGGCGCAGAGCCAGCACGAGCTCGGGATGAAGTTCGGCCCGCTGGTGCGGATGGCCGACAATTTGCAAATATACAAATATTGCATCCACAACGTCGCACACAGCTACGGCAAGACAGCCACATTCATGCCGAAGCCGATCTATGGCGATAACGGCTCGGGCATGCACGTTCATCAATCCATCTGGAGGAACGGCAAGCCGCTTTTCGCCGGCAACGGCTACGCGGACCTGTCAGAGACGGCGCTCTATTACATCGGCGGCATCATCAGGCACGCCAAGGCGCTGAACGCCTTCACCAACCCGCTGACCAACAGCTACAAGCGGCTGATCCCCGGCTTTGAGGCGCCGGTGCTGCTGGCCTATTCCGCCCGTAACCGCTCGGCCGCCTGCCGCATCCCTTATGCCACCAGCCCCAAGGCAAAGCGCGTTGAGGTGCGCTTCCCCGATCCGGGCGCGAACCCTTACCTGTCTTTCGCCGCGATGCTGATGGCCGGGCTCGACGGCATCCGCAACAAGATCCACCCCGGCGATCCCATGGACAAGGATCTGTACGACCTGCCGCCGGAGGAACTGAAAGGCATCCCCACCGTCTGCGGCTCGCTGCGCGATGCCATCGGCTCCCTCGAAGGCGACCACGAGTTTCTGCTCTCGGGTGACGTGTTCGGCACCGACCAGATCGAGAGCTATATCGAACTCAAATGGAACGAGGTGTACCGCTTCGAGCACACCCCGCATCCGGTCGAGTTCGAGATGTACTACTCGGTCTGACTTCAGAACTCTCCCCTCCCCTTGCAGAGCCCGCAAGGGGAGGGGTCAAAACTTAAGGTGCCTCACACCTGACAAGAAACCTGCTCGATTGCGGCGACGGGCCGCGGCCGCCATCGCGAGGTCCGGGAAGCATGTCCTCCGGCCGACCACCGGCCGGACCCGGGGCGGGCCGTGGCGATCCAGGCGAACCTCCTCGCTGCCGCGCCTCGTTTCATCACCAGCGGATCGGCGAAGCCGGTGGGGGACTCCCTACCTCACAAACCATAACGTCCGAAACCTGCTTCGGAACGCCGTCACTTCCCGTCCCACCGCCTCCGCCGGCCGCACGCCCTCCAGCACATCCGCGATGAATCGCGCGAGCTTCGGCATGTCCCCCGCCAACATCCCCCAACGCACAATCTCCGGCGTGCCCATGCGCAGCCCGTTCAAATCCCCCTCCACGGCGGGAACCGGCAGCCCGATCCCGCATGTCAGAATATTCGCCTTCGCCAGCAGCTTTGCCGCCGTCTGGCCGCCGCCATAACGCCCCGCCTCAACGGCGAACTGATGCGACGCTGTCATGCCCCGGTCCCGCGCAAACACCGGAACCCCGCGCTCCACCAATGCCTCCGCCAGCGCACGCGCGGTCGCCGCCATCTCCGCCGCATACGCACGCCCATACTTTTTCCAGTCGAGCAGCGTCACCGCCAGGCTCGCCGACTTCGCCACATCGAAATTCGCCGTCAGCCCCGGAAACGCGATCGCGTCGATCCGCCTCGCCAGCTCCTCGTCATTGGTAACAATCAACCCCGACGGAGGGCCGCCCAAACTCTTGTATGTGCTCATCGTCATCACATGTGCGCCTTCCTCCAGCGGCTGCTGCCAGGCGTGGCCGGCGATCATCCCGCACAGATGCGCCGCATCGAACATCACAAACGCGCCCACCTCATCGGCAATCTGGCGAATTTCGCCGACCGGGTGCGCAAACAGGTTCAGGCTGCCGCCGATGGTAATCAGTTTCGGGCGCAACCGCCGCGCATCTTTCCGCAGCGCCTCGACATCGACGGTATATCGGTCAGGATCGACCGGCGCCGGATGCGTCACGACCCCGTAGCACCCCGCCGCGCCCCCCTCATGATGCGTCACATGCCCGCCTATCGCCGGCGGCGGAGCAATGATCGTCTCACCCGGTTTCGCCGTCGCCATGAAAACGCAAAGGTTCGCAATCGAGCCCGAGGGCACGCGTATCTCGGCAAACCGTGCTCCGAACACCTCCGCCGCCAGCTCAGCCGCAATCACCTCGACCTTTTCGATAGCCCCCAGTCCCATTTCGTACTTATCACCGGGATAGCCGAGTGACGCCCGCGACCCCATACCCTGCGCCAGCATCGCCTCCGCTTTCGGGTTCATCACGTTGGATGCCGGATTGAGGTTTATGCTCTGCAACTCATGAATGTTACGGTTCGCCGCAACAAGCGCGTTCAGCTCCCGCTCAGTCGCATCCACGTCCTGCCGGCAAACGCGCTCGGCAATCGATTGGATGTGACGCTCACACTCTTCGGGTACCCAGCCGCGATATTCCAGCATAGGATGCCGTATCTCTCCCGCTTCTCAATTCCCGCAGAAACGGGGTTGATTTCGATACTTGACTAAGACTGCGGACGCATCTTTCGCACGAACGCGTCGGACGGCATCACCGACGCCCCATCGATATACCGCCAATCGACCATGATCCCCTTGCCGTCCTTCACCGCGAGCTTACCGACATAGGCCCCAAGCGTGCTCTGGTGATCGATCGGCCGGTACACCACCGGCCCGAACGGCGTCTCGAAATGCGCGCCGGAGAACCCCCGCACCATCGCATCGGTGCCGGTGCTGCCGGAAGCCTTGATGCCGGCGATAATGGAATGCACCAGCGAATAGCCGACAACCGAACCCATGAACGGAGCCTCGTCGAACCGCGCTTCATAGGCGTTCGCAAAAACCAGGTTTGCCGGCGTATCGTCCTGCGTCCACGGATAGCCGGTGACGATCCAACCGGGGGGAGTCTCGGCGCCCAGCGGATCGAGATACTCCGGCTCCCCGGTCAACAAGGAAACAACCTGCCGGTTCGCAAACAACCCGCGGGTATTGCCCTGGCGAACGAAATTCGTCAGGTCCCCCGCGAATGTAGCGTTGAAGATCGCCTCCGGCTTCGCAGCTTCCAGGGCGGCAACGGTCGCGCCCGCGTCGATATGGCCCAGCGCCGGCCATTGCTCGGCGATAAACCGCACATCCGGGCGCTCTTCGCTCAGCAGCTGCCTGAACCACTTCACCGCCGACTGGCCGTATTCGTAGTTCGGCGCGACCGTCGCCCAGGTCTTCGCCGGCAATGCCGCCGCTTCCGGCACCAGCATCGCGGCCAGCATGTAGGTGGAAGGCCGCAGCCGGAAACAGATGCGGTTGCCGTCGCTCCACACCAGCGCATCCGTCAGCGGCTCGCCCGCGACATAAAGCTTGTTTGCGTGCAGCGCGTAGTCCGATATCGCCAGCCCAACATTCGACAGATACCCGCCCGCCAGCAAATCGACGTTCTGCTCCGTCACCAGCTCCTGCGCCAGCCGCACCGCATTGGCCGGATTGCCGGCGTCATCGCGCGAGATGATCTCGATCTTCCGGCCCAGCACGCCGCCTTCCATGTTGATTTCGTCCTGCGCCATCTCCCACCCCTTGCGATACGGCAGGGTGAAGGCCGGGATCGTCGAGTAGCTGTTGATTTCTCCCACCCTTATCGGCGGCTGAGCCTGAGCCCGGATGATCGGCGGCGCGGCCAGAGTGGCGGCGCCGCCCAGCACGGCACGGCGGGAAAGTCGGATCATCGCTCCTGCTCCTGCGGCTTCGCCGCCCTGCGTTGATTGCGCAGCTTGGCCCAGTATTCCAGCCGGCGAGCGATTTCGCGCTCAAACCCGCGGTCGGCCGGACGGTAGAACTCCTGACGCGCCATCCCCTCCGGAAAGTAGTCCTGGCCGGAGAACGCGTCCTCCTCCCCATGATCGTAAGCGTAACCGGCGCCGTAGCCGAGATCCTTCATCAGCCTCGTCGGCGCGTTGAGGATATGCGACGGCGGCATCAGGCTGCCGGTCGCCTTCGCAGCCGTCCGCGCGGCGGACAGGCCGGTGTACAGGGCGTTGGATTTGGGCGCGGTGCCCAGATAGACCACTGCCTGGGCGATCGCCAGCTCGCCTTCGGGGCTGCCAAGCCGTTCATAGCTTTCCCAGGCCGCCAGCGCCTGCGAAAGCGCATTGGGATCGGCCAGGCCGATATCCTCCGCCGCGAAACGCACCAGCCGCCGCACGATATAGCGGGGGTCCTCGCCGCCATTCAGCATACGGGCGAACCAGTACAGTGCCGCGTCCGGATCGGAGCCCCGCAGCGACTTATGCAGTGCGGATATCAGGTTGTAATGCTCCTCCCGGTCCTTGTCGTATAGCGCCGCCCGACGGGCCAACAGCTCGGTCAGCCCCCCAGGGTCCAGCGCGTCCGTGGACGCGGGTAGCGCGGCGAGCTGCTCCGCCATGTTCAGCAGATAGCGCCCGTCGCCGTCGGCCATCGCGCGCATCGCCGCACGCCCTTCCGCCGTCAGCGGCAGCCCGCGGCCGAGTTCGGCCTCGGCCCGATCCAGCAGCTGCTCCAGCGCCGCATCGTCCAGCCGCCGCAGCACCAGAACCTGGCAGCGCGACAGCAGCGCCCCGTTCAGCGCAAAGGACGGGTTCTCGGTCGTCGCCCCGATCAGCGTGATCGTTCCATCCTCAACCACCGGCAGGAACCCGTCCTGCTGGGCGCGGTTGAAGCGGTGGATTTCGTCCACGAACAGCAGCGTCCCCTGCCCTGCCCGCCGTCGCCGCCCCGCCTCATCGAAGGCCCGCTTGAGGTCGGCCACCCCGGAAAACACCGCCGAGAGCTGCACGAAATGCAGCCCCGCCCGCTGCGCCAGCAGCCGCGCGATGGTGGTCTTCCCCGACCCCGGCGGCCCCCACAGGATCAGCGATGCCAGCGAGCCCCGCGCCAGCATCCGTGTCAGCACCCCCTCCGCCCCCACCAGGTGATCCTGCCCTACCACCTGCTCCAGGCTGTTCGGGCGGAGCTGATCGGCGAGCGGACGGGGACCGGACGAGCCCGGGGCCTCGGCGGTTTCAGGTTCGCCGAAGAGGTCCTGGGCGTCGGCTAATGCGGAAGCGCGTCTGGCAGCCACGGATCGAGAATAGGGCTTGCCGGCGGGATCGCCTACAGGGGCGCTCCCGCAAGTGTCCTGCCCGTGAAGTTCGCCGCATCAAGCGGCCAACGAAAGGGATAAGCAGGCCACTGAAAACAAAGGTAATGGCCCGAACCGAAGGGCATTACGGAGTGACTAACTTCAAATTCCGGACACTGGCGGCAGAGTTTGTTGGCCCTGAGATACTCCCGCACATTCTCCATCGGGTTGAGCTCGGGCGAGTAGGGCGGCAGATGCACCAGAGTGATGTTGTCCGGCACGCACAACCGCCCGCCGGGCTGATGCCGGATGGACGCCCAGCGCAGGAATCCAAGAGCGTTTCGATTCAGACATTCCCAATCCTTGGCCAGTCGCCGACACCGGTTCAGCCAGGCGATGCTGCGCTCCACGATCCAGCGCTTGGGTAGCACCACGAATTTGCCGATATCGGAGCGCTTCACGATCTCCAGGTTGACCTGCTTGCAGGCCACCCGCAGCCCCTGCTGAAACTTCGACCCCTGATAGCCGCTATCAGCATAGAGCTTCAGCAAAAAGGGAAACAGCCCGAACCGCGAACCCATCAGTAGCAAGCCACCGTCACGGTGCTGAATGTCGGCTGCGTGAATGATCGCCTGCATCAGCAGACCCTGGGTGTCGACCAGGATATGCCGCTTCTTGCCGTTGATCTTCTTGCCCGCGTCATACCCCGAGGGATCAATGCAGACCCTCCTTTTCCGCGCCCTTGACGCTCTGGCTGTCGATGATCCCGGCCGTCGGGCTGGTTTCTCGACCCGCCAGTTCGCGGCACTGCACATACAACGCGTGGTGGATGCGATCGAGCGTGCCGTCGTCATCCCAGCGTCGGAAATAGTCATTGACCGTACTGCGCGGCGGCAGATCCTTCGGCAGCGATGCCACTGGCAGCCGGTGCTGAGGATCTACATCAACCCATTGACGATTTGACGCTCATCAACGGTCCGTTTGTTGCCGCCCTTCTTGGCTGGCGGGATCAGCGGTTTGATCAACGCCCATTCCGGCTCGGTCAGGTCACTGGGGTAGCGCAGCTTGCTGCGGTCGTAGCGCCCGCGGTTCTCGGTGGTCCACATTCGGCACCTCGCCATTCGGTGCCGCCTACAAACTCACAGCAATCCGAGCCGGATCAAGGGCCTCCGGCCAGTTCAGCCAACCGACGCAAATAACTCGCGATCTTCTCGGATGGACACTTAGGGCGGCTGGTATTAGACCTCGGATCAGGAATATCAATGATTTAGCTGGCTCTGACAGGGGCGAATCCGCGAAGTTGGGTAGGGTCACCGTGGAGGGCCAATCTCAACTCTGAGGCGAGTTCGACGTGTTTAATAGCCGCGCGGGAGCCTCTTCGATCAGCATAGATCTCGGAAAAGCACGCGATGACTTTCGGCCTTTCCCGGATGACGTCGCTTTAAAAGAGAGGTTAGCTTGAAGGCCAGACGCTCCCGCCAAGGTACGTGACGCTGTTCGCGTACATCATTTCAGCGAAATTTACACCGAGAACCACAGAGGATGCACAGAGAGCCACTGAGCTTGTCCATCTCGGTGGCTCTCCGTGTGTTCTCAGTGGCCTCCGTGTAAACCAATATCACTCCCCCAACGCCCGCCCCTTGGCGACCGCCAGCTCCGCCGCCTCCGGCACCCGCACCGCGAAGTAACCGGCGGCCTTCTTCGCATCCATCTCCACCCCGGCATCCGGCGGGATCAGCTCGTCCGGGATCGGTACTCGCTCAACCACCTCGATCCCGCTCTTTACGATCGGTTCGTATTTCATGTTGCTCATCGAAACGAGCCGGTCGATGCGGGCGATGCCGAGCCAGTGCAGCACGTCCGGCATCAATTCCTGGAAGCGCATGTCAGCAACGCCGGCGACGCACTCGGTCCGCGCAAAATAGGCCTCCGCCCGGTCACCGCCCTTCTGCCGCTTGCGCGCGTTATAGACCAGGAACTTGGTCACCTCACCAAGCGCACGGCCTTCCTTGCGATTATAGACTACCACGCCCAGTCCGCCGCTCTGAGCCATTTGCACGCAGACCTCGATTTCGTGCGCGAGATACGGGCGACAGGTGCAGATGTCCGATCCGAACACGTCCGAGCCGTTGCACTCGTCATGTACCCGGCAGGCAATGCGGGTTTCCCCCCGGCCGAGCAGGACTGGGTCGCCGAAGAGATAAACGGAGGCGCCGCCGATGGGCGGAAGGAAAACTTCGAGATCAGGCCGGGTGACCAGTTCCGGGAACATACCACCGGTATTCTCGAAAAGGCCCCGGCGCAGCTCTGTTGCGCTGATCCCAAACCGCTTCGCAACGCCCGGCAGATACCATACGGGCTCGATGGCGATCTTCGTTACCCGCACTTGGCCCTGTGCGGTCAGCACCGCACCATCGGCCGCAAGCCGGCCGTCGCGCATGGCGGAGGCGATCTCCGGCATCGCGATATGCGCGCTGGTGATGGCGATAGTCGGGCGGATATCAGTGCCGGCGGCGATCCGGTCAGCAAACACCTGGGCTGTCATGTGGCCCCATGGATCGAGCGAAACTATGCGGTCCGGATCGTTCCATTGTGGGAACTGGCCGATGGAGGCGGCCGGGCTGGTATCGGTCAGGTCTGGACGGTGATCGGCGGCGAGCTGGCCGGCAGCGATAGCCAGCGCTCGATAAACTGCATACGCACCTGAGTGAGTGCCGATGGCGTTGCGCAACGCCGGATCCTGCAGCGTCGCAATGACGGGGCCACGCTCCGTCGGATCAGCGGCGCCCCAGTGCAGCTTCACGGTCCGGCCCGGGCGGGGGTGCGAGGTAAGAACAATGGCGCGCGGGTTGGCCCGCGCAGAGGGCAAGGCCGGCGAGCCGCTCATGTGTTGTTGGTCCTTGTTGCGCCCGAACGGGCGAAGAAAGTCTCATCGTAAGTGGCTGATGGCTGGATCGTCCAGCCTCTATTGTCACTCCTCATGCCAGGTCCGACCGTCGCGTTCGATCAGGGCAATCGCGGCGGTGGGGCCCCAGCTACCCGCAGCATAGGATTTGGGCGCATCGCCCCTTGCGGCCCAGGCTTCGATGATTGGCTCTACCCATGACCAGGCGGCCTCCACCTCGTCACGGCGCATGAACAGAGTGGCATTGCCGCGGACCGTGTCCATCAGCAGGCGCTCATATGCATCCGGATACCGGAGCCCGAAAGTCTTCTCGAAGCTGATGTCCAGCGCGGTGGGTGACAGGCGCAGCCCGCCCGGGCCTGGCTCCTTCGTCATCATCTCCAGCCGCATGCCCTCCTCCGGCTGCAGCCGGATCACCAGGCGGTTGGGTTCGAGCGCGGCAGCCTCGGCCGGGAAGATCGAGAACGGCAGTGCCCGGTACTGCACCACGATTTCCGACACTTTCTGCGGCAGGCGCTTACCGGTGCGCAGGTAGAACGGCACGTTCGCCCAACGCCAGCTGCGGATTTCGGCCTTCAGGGCGACGAATGTCTCGGTCAGGCTGCCGGGCCGCCCCAGGTCATCGGCGTAGCTGCCGACGGGCTTTCCATTGACCGCGCCCGCCCCGTATTGCCCGCGAACAGTGAGATGCGGCATTTCATGCGGCTCCAAGGGCCGCAGCGCGCGAAGCACTTTCAGCTTCTCGTCGCGAACGCGGTCCGCCTGAAGCGAGACCGGCGGCTCCATTGCCATCAGGCAAAGCAGCTGGAGCAGATGGTTCTGGATCATGTCACGCAGCGCGCCGGCGTGATCGTAATAGTCGGCGCGGCCCTCCAGGCCGACCGTCTCCCCGACCGTGATCTGGACATGATCGATCACGTCGGTGTTCCACAGCCGCTCGAAGATCGAATTGGCGAACCGCAAAGCAAGCAGGTTCTGGACGGTCTCCTTGCCGAGGTAGTGGTCGATGCGAAAGGTCTGATCCTCGGCGAACACCTCGCCGACCTGATCGTTGATGGCCTGCGCGGACTGCAGATCGTGGCCGATGGGTTTTTCCAGGACCACCCGGGATTTTGCGGTGGCGAGTCCATGGGCGCCGATATTGTGGCAGACCGGCCCATACAGGCTTGGCGCTGTGGCCAGATAGAACACCCGCACCCGCGCTGGGTCGAGCAGCTGGGCCAGGGCCTCCCAGTTGCCGTCCGGCTTTACCGCATCCAACGGTACGTAAAACAGATGCGACAGGAATTGCTGAAGCGTACCCTCATCCAGCGCCTCGGGGGAGACATGTTCCTCCAGCGTGGCGCGGGCGCGGCCGCGGAAGGCCGCATCGTCCAGGTCCGAGCGGGCTGCGCCGATCACCCGCGACCCTTCGGGCATCTGCCGGTCCCGGAAGCGCCAGTAGAGGGCCGGGACAAGCTTGCGCAGCGTCAGATCCCCAGTGGCGCCGAACACGACGCAATCGAAGACGGTAACCGGAATGATCCTGGCGACCATGAGGTGTTCCCTGGTGAGGTGCCGCCTTCATATGGTTGCCTGGCGGCCAGGGAAACCGGGCGCGGCGGGATTGCTGTTTGTGCCTGCTACCCGGTGCTTATTCGCCGCTGAATCGCGGCGCCCGCTTCTCCAGGAACGCGTCCACCGCCTCACGATGATCCGCCGTCGCATGGGCGAGCGATTGCATTGCAGCCGCCATTTCCAGCAGGGTGTCCATCCGCACGTAGCGCCCCTCCAGCAGCAGCCGTTTGGTCATGCGCACTGCATGCGGCGGATTGGCCGCAATGGGCTCCGCCAGCGCGCGCGCCGAATGCAGCAGCTCCGAATCGGGTACTACCCGTGACACCAACCCGGAGGCCAGTGCCTCCTGGGCATTCAGCATGTCTCCCGTGAAGGCCATCTCGCAGGCCTTGGAGTAGCAGACGATCCCCGGCAGCAGCCACGCGCCGCCGTCGCCCGCGATAATTCCCACCTTTACGAAACTTTCGGCGAATCGCGCGCTTTCCGCCGCAACGCGGATGCCGCACATGCACGCCAGATCGAGCCCTGCTCCGATTGCGGACCCGTTCACCGCCGCAATGATCGGCACATCCACACGTTCGAATGCCAGGGGAATGCGCTGAACGCCCCCTTTGTAATAAGCTGGCGTGCTGACGGGCGACGCCGCACACTATCCTGCTGCGGCCTTCATGGCGCGCATATCCCCGCCCGAGCTGAACGCGCTTCCCGCGCCCGCCAGGATGGCCACCCGGACACTGCTATCCATCTGTACCCGCAGCAGTGAACGAGCAATCGCATCCACCATGACGGGTTCGGAAATCGGATTGCGCATCTCAGGTGCATTCAATGTGATTGTTACGATTGCACCATCCTGCTTCTATGTAACTTTCTGTGCGGTCATGATTTTCGCCTCGATTTTGCAATACCCGCTGAAAAACACGGCGGGTTTTTGATGCGGCAAAGAACAAAGGCCTATCAGAGCCTCTGAAGATATCCTACAAGAAGCCGTGGGCGCAAAGGCTCGAAGCGAGCGTTTGACGCCCAGGATAACTGATGGTTGCGTACATGCCTACCATACCAGCGCGGGTAGCGAATTTACCTGACACCTTTGTCAAGCTCCTCGCTTATCGAGGGTCGCTTCATGCCGCTCTGACCCGCCGGGTTGTTTGGAGCTTGCCGTTTGTTCCATATACCTTGCGACTGGCTATCGATGCCGTGGAGCGCCCGCATTACGGATACTGCGTTTTTCAGGCGGGCTAAGCTGGCCAAGCAGCTTGGCCTCAGTCGAAATCAGCGTCCTGGAATTCGGGGTAGCTGGCGATTATGGGCTGATTAGCCTCGAAAGCCACGCGATCGAAGCTAAAAAGAATCTGCGCACGGATGGCGAGATTTTCGGCTTTGATATCGGGACCGGCTCGCCGGACCCTGTCGATTATCGGGATCCAATCCTACCATTGGCAGAGCGGCATGTTCGAAATGGATCAGGCCCGGCTGCATGAACATCTGCGATTTGCGAAGCTTGTCACAGGCAGCATTTCCGACACACTGTCAACTTCTTTCGAGATGCACAGACCAGCACGTATCGAGGCAATATGCCGGTTCATGACCTTAACACCGCAACCGTCAACGTAGTCTTGCTTTGGACGATTAGGCCGGACGCGCATGGCGTTCCCACGAGGCGGAGGCGGTTACCATTTCACTCTTCGCTCTCGACCTTCTGCTGATCCTGCAGGATCGAGTTTCGCACCTGATCCACAGGGCTTGGCCCTAATGAAAAGGAAGGCGATGACGAGGAATACGCCCCCTGGCCAGTCCTTTTGTCCCAAGCTTCCTGGTCGGCCTAAGTATCAAAGATTTCATTATAACGGCTCCGGAGGTCGGGGCCTGCGGCTCTGAGCACAGGAACGCGGATGGTAAACCGGATCGGTTTGCATCGTCAACCACGTGACGCTCCCAAGGCGTCAGCTTCCCATGGCAGAACCGTGACCTCTGGCCACACTGCCTTCGCTTTCGCCGCCTTCCGCATGTGTGAAACCGCATTGTCCAGCAGGTAATTGGGCCGGATAACCATTGCAAATAGACGTTAAGACCCAACGGTGGTGCCGCGATATCCAACGGTCCGTCATTCTCGAGACGAACGCCCACGCTGTGAACGCAGGAGGCATACCGGTCCAGAGACTCATCGGCTCAGGACCGCGGAGGGTATGCAACACCAAACCGCTCTTCGAACCACCGATGAACCCGAGCCTGGTTGCGAATCTCCAGCGGGCCCGTGCAGTCGGAAGTTTGATGCAAAGCGTTTCTGATGACGCGGTCCTCCACTTCCCACGACAGATCGCCGGCGTCGAAATAGATAACATCGTAATCTTTGATCCCCGTACCTGGCGAACGGTTAGTCAGAACGTTCCAGACGGTCTGATAGATGCACCCGGCAACAAGCCGCCATTGTGGAAGACCGATGGCACGGAACCGATGCAGCAGTTCCATCAAATCAGGGTCGCCGCGGACAATAGCTTCAAGCTCGCCCGCCCTGCCCGGCATTGCCTAGCGCTGGCGCCGCAGCAGCAGCCGGACCGAACCGGGATTGGCGGCGTGTGGATGCGCCGCCGCGAGCACGAATGGACGAAGCTCCGGCAGATTGACCCAGATGGGCAGCTCCCGCCGGATAACACCGCCGCTTTCGCTGCCTCCCCGGCCGGTTATCACTTCAACGCAGCGCAGCCGTTCCGCATGCGCGGCCCTCAAAAAAGCGCACAGCGCGTGAAACGCACGCTGCGCTGTGTGCCCGTGCAGATCCAAGACGCGAGTGGCCGGCAGCTTGCCGGTTCGAAATCGTTTCCAGGTATTCTTGTCCACCCCTGGCGGATGCGCCCCGATGGCGATAGGCGAGCCAGCCGGCCGCATCGCCCGGGGCCTGCCCGCCACCTCCACCCGCGCGACGGGCGCGCGAGAAGGCTCCGGCGCCGGCGCATCCGGCAGCTCATGCCCCGGCAACGGCGAGACAAGCCGCGCGTAGCTCGCCCAGGCTGCGCGGTCAGCCTCGGTCAACATCGGCAAACTCCAGGCGAATTCCACCACAATAACAATTCACAAGACACAGCGAAACGAAGATGCGGCGCCCCCAGCCGCATACCAAGGGCAGGCAATCATCCGCTGATTGTCGGGGACGGCGCCGCCCGTTCGATCACCCGGGCTGCACACAATACCAGGTCATCCCTGTACTGCGCCGCCGCAATCTGCACCGATCGAGGTATGCCCCCCGCCCCCAGCCCCATAGGCACGGTCACCGCCGGCTGCCGGGTCAGATTGAACGTGAATGTCCACGGCGCCCAGCGGGTCCATAACGCCTGCACCGGATCGGTCGTCGGCGCATCTGCTTCAGGCGGGCCGCATGGCACGGTCGGGCACAGCACCAGCTCATAGCGCTGATGCAGACGGGCCATGGCGTGTCCGGCGGCCACCCGCATCGCCTCCGCCTCGATGAACGCGGCGGCCGGCATGCTGCCGCAACTAGCTGCAACTTCAAGCAGGCCCGGATCGAGCAGTCCACGCTTCCCTTCGGTAAACGAGGACACGAGTTGCGCTAACGCCGCGCCCCAGACCCGACTGAATGCCTCCCGCGTATCAGGCAGGCGCGGATCTGCCTCCTCCACCTCGGCACCCGCATCCGCCAGCAATCGCGCCGCCTGCTCGACCCCGGCCACGCTATCGGCATCGGCCGGCGCCTCGAATCCCGGATACCTCAGCACCGCCACCCGGAACCCCCTCACACCATCCTCGATGCCGTCTCGCCAATCCCGCCCGTCATCCGGGATGCAGAACGGGTCTCGCACGTCGTACTTCGCCATCGCCGAGAGCATCAGCGCCGCATCCCGCACCGTCCGCGTCATCGGCCCAGCGCAGGAAACCGACGAGAATGCTCCTGCTGGCCATTGCGGCACCCGTCCATACGTAGGTTTCAGCCCCACCAACCCGCACCACGCTGCCGGTATCCGGATCGACCCGCCCGCATCGGTGCCGACATGCAGCGGCCCGAACCCGGCTGCACCCGCCGCTCCCGCGCCGGAGGAGGATCCTCCGGTGCTGAGCCTCGGATTCCACGGATTTCGGGTAATTCCGCTTAATGGGCAGTCCCCTGGAGACTTCCACCCGAACTCCGTGGTGCAGGTCTTGCCGATAATCACCGCCCCGGCGGCCTTCAGCCCCGTCACCAGCGGCGCATCATCCGCAACCGGCGCCGGATCGGTCAGCCGGCTGCCCCGACGTGTTGGGAAACCGGCGACATCCACCAGATCCTTTACGGTCACCGGCACTCCGTCCAACAGCCCGAGCGGCCGTCCTGCGCGCCACCTCGCCCCGCTCTCGCCCGCGGCAGTCGGCGCCCCGGGATTCACCACCACGAATGCGTTGAGGCCGGGATTGAGCCGCGCCACCCGCTCGGTGATTGCCTGCAAAACCTCGACCGGGCTCAGCGCCTGGCGCGCATAGAGCGCCAGCATCTCCTCGGCCGACAGGCAGGCCACATCGCTCATGTCCAGGACTTTCCGATACCGCTCATCCGGCGCAGCATGACCCCGCATCACACCCGATGGAAACCCGCAAAATGAGCGACAAGCTGCGCAGCACCCATCCTGATGGCGAGCCGTGGACATGGCCGGAGGCTGTCTGGCGGCGGATCGTAGGGCGGGGCCGGGCCGGGCGCAGCCTGCGGCCTGCATCCTGGCCGAACGGCGCCCGCTGCGCAGTCGCGGTCTCTTTCGATGCTGACCACGAGACGATCCCGCTGCGCGATGCCGATGAGAGCCCGATGCGGATCAGCCAGGGCCAGGTACCGGAGCCCGCTCGGCGATGCCGCGCATCCGCCGCCTGCTGCAGAACGAGCAGGTGCCGGCGAGCTTCTATTACCCGGCGGTCTCGGCGCTGCTGCATCCGGATGAAGTGCGCGGCGTAGCGGCCGAGGGCCATGAGATCGGCATACATTCCTGGATCCACGAAGCAAACACCACGCTGCCGGGAGATGCAGAACGCGACCTGACCTTCCGGGCCGCCGAGGTGCTGGCGAAGCTTTCGGGCAAGCAGCCGGTCGGGATACGCACAGCGAGCTGGGATTTCTCCGTTAACACCCTCGCCATCATCCGAGAACTGGGCCTGCTCTATGACAGCTCGCTGATGGCGGACGACGAACCCTATGAGCTGATGGACCATGATGAACCCACCGGCATCGTCGAACTTCCGCCCGAGTGGATCCGCGACGACGCGGTGTACTACAACATGGTCCGCTTCTCGGCTTTGCGTCCCTACACGCCCCCCTCTTCAGTCGAGGAAATCTTCCGCGCCGAGTTCGACGGCGCTTGGGAGGAGCGGGGCCTGTTTCTCCTCACCATGCATCCGCACATCACCGGTCATCGCTCGCGCCTACCCGTGCTGGAACGGCTGATCCGGCACATGAAGGCCAAGGGAGAATGCTGGTTCGCCACCCATGCCCAGGTGGCGCAATGGTGCAAGGACAATGCGGCCGGAGCAGGATCGCGCGAGAGCCCGCCCCGGGCTTGATCCAGAGCAGGAGCCGACGCGGCCGGCGTTTGGGCGACCTGTCGGCCATACGCCAGCAGGCGCCGCTTATTCACAGCGTTGCGTCACCGGCCTTAGATGTACCGCCAGAGCGATTATCGGGGCATGCCTTGCGGTGCAGCCCGGCGCGTTGCTGGCCGCCGCGCAGGGGCTTGGCATTATCGGCGTTGCCGGCGAGGCCGCTGCCGAATGCGCCCAAGGGCCAGGGAGCCTGCAGCTCGAATTGCTGGATGGGCCGTACCTGATGGACGAAGCGACGCTGCAAGTCCGGTATCAATTCACGTCGCTGCCGCCTGGATTGTCTGCCATACCCGCGCAGGGGTCGCTGGCATGTCGAAGTGTCGTATGCCGAGAGGCGCCAGCGCATCATTGACCGCGTTGGCAACCGCCGCCAGGGCACCGACGGTTCCGGCCTCTCCCACACCCTTGGCACCGACCGGATTGACCTTGGTCAGCACCTCCCTTGTGGCGACCCGAAAATGCGGAATGTCGTGGGCGCGAGGCATTTGGTAGTCCATGAACGAGGCAGTAAGCATCTGGCCTGATTGATCATGCACGATCTGCTCGCCCAGGATCTGGCCAAGCCCCTGGACAACGCCACCGTGGATCTGGCCGGCAACGAGCAGGGGGTTGAGAATCCGGCCCAGATCCTCGACCGCGGTGTAGCGGACGACCTCGGTCACGCCGGTCTCCCGGTCGATTTCCACTTCGCAGATATGCGTGCCGTTCGGAAAGGTGACGGCGATCGCCTGGAACTCGCCAAGCTCGTCGAGCCCGGGTGTTTCGCCGGCCGGAAGCCGGGCCGGATCATGAGCCGCGCGGGCGACCTCCGTGAGGTTCACGACCCGGTCGGTCCCGGCCACACGGAACCGGCCGCGGTCGAATTCCACGTCGGCGGCCGCGACCTCCAGCAACTCCGCGGCGATCCGTTTGGCCTTTTCGATCACCTTGTCGGCCGCCACCCAGATCGCAGACGCCCCAATGGGCATGGCCCCTGATCCGCCGCTGCCGCGGCCAAAGGACAGAAGATCCGTATCGCCCTGCTGGTAGCCGACGTTCTCGACGGGTATCCCGAGGCGTTCGGCGACCAGTTGCGGGAAGCTGGTCTCCAATCCCTGTCCGACGGACATCGTGCCGGTGCGGACAACCACGTGGCCATCGGCGCCGATTGCGACCTCGGCCTGATCCTTGCCGGGGCGCAAAAAAGGACCCCCGGCGACCTCGATGCAGTTGCAAACGCCAACACCGAGAAGCTTGCCCTGCCGCGCTGCCTCTTGCCGGCGCGTAGAAAAGCCGGCCAAATCCGCGACCTCGGCCGCCTTGAGCATGCCGGCTTCGAACTCGCCGCAGTCATAGTTGAACACCAGCGCGGTCTTATAGGGCATTTGGTCGGGGCGGATCAGGTTGATGCGCCGGAGCTCGAACGGGTCCATGCCAAGTTCGCGGGCGGCTACGTCCAGGGCGCGTTCGATGGTGAAGGTGGCCTCCGGGCGGCCGGCCCCGCGATAGGCCGCGGTGGGGACGGTGTGGGTCAGCACGCCCTGCACTTCGGCGTAGATCGCCGGAATGTCATAAACCCCGGCGGTGCCGCCGATGTTGCCGACCGCCCAGCCGGACCGGCCGGAGACGTAGGCGCCGAGATTTACGTCCCAGTGCAGCTTCAACGCGACGATCCGGTTCCGCTCGTCCAACCCGAGCGACACGTCCATCGCGATTTCCCGCGCCTGCTCGTCGGTCAGAAATCCCTCGTTGCGGTCGGAATTCCACAGCACGGGACGGGCGAATTTGTGGGCGGCCCAGGCGGTCAGAGCGACTTCCTGGTGAACGCCCGACTTCATGCCGAACGACCCGCCGACATCCCCGATCTTCACATGCACCTTATCGGGCGCTTCCCCGATCGCCTGGGCGATGCCGGTCCGCAGCGAATGCGGGTTCTGGTGGCTCGCGGTGACTTCCAGCCGGCCATCAGGCGCGATTCGCGCCAGGGCGTTTCGCGGTTCCATCGAGTTGGCCGTGACGCGGGAGACACCGAACTGCAGCCGCGTGACGTGGTCGGCTTTCGCCAAGGCAGCCTCGGTCTCGTCGCGCTTCCCGCCCTTCCACAGGAAGGCGATGTTGCCCGGGGCGATGTCCCAAACCTGGGGGGCATCGGCTTTCAGGGCATCATGTGCGCCGACCACGGCCGGCAGGGGCTCGTAATCGACCATGACGGCCTCGGCGGCGTCCTGGGCGGCGGCCTTCGTTTCGGCCAGCACCGCAGCGACCGGCTCACCCACGAATCGAACGCGGCCTGCGGCCAGGATGGCGCGGTCGGTTTTCGGGGCGGGGGAGCCGTCCGGGCGCGGGAAGCCGATGCCGCCGGGGATCGGCTGCGTGCCGGCGAGATCGGATGCTGTCAGGACCGCGACGACTCCTGGCATCTGCCTCGCTTCGCTGTGGCCGATTCCACGGATTTCGGCGTGCGCGTGTGGGGAGCGGACGAAGGCGACGTGGAGCGTGCCGGGCGGGGCGAGATCGGCGGTGTAGTGGCCTGCCCCGGTGAGCAGACGACGATCCTCTCGCCGCCGCAGCGGCTTCGCCTCGAACGATGCCATGAGCCGATCCGATCTGTGTTGTGGCTACAGTCTTGTGCGATGCGGGGGGGTGCTCAAGGGGGGGTAGCGATCAAGGCGCTGTCGCGGAGGTCGCGCACCGTCTCGATCGGTATGTTGTCGATGAGTTTGCGCCACTCGGCGGCATCGAGCACGGGCGTCTTACCGGGCCTTCACTACATGCTTCGGCGCCCCGCCGCGGCGGGGGGATTTGCCGGCGCCACCTCGCCAGTGATGAGCAAGTCAAGCAGGATCCGGACGGCGGCGAGCTGCTGCTTCACACCCGGCGCCCCCCTGCTTCTCCTGCGGCTGCTCAATCCATGCCGCTGCGTGCATCGGCCGAATGGTGGTGAGCTCAAGCCCTCGGTCCGCATGCGGGATATGATAAGGACGTTATCATGCGGAAAATTTGCTGGATTCGAGATGTTCTCTTATTCTTGCAACCAAGACGCTGATGAAACTCGGGGCTTTTCCTGCAACGGCAATGATGCTTAGATAGCTCCAGTGGCAGCCGAAACGGGCTGGAAAAGCTCCCCCGTGCATGGGCCAAACATGAGGCCTGGCTTCAGAACCGCACGAACTCTAACCCTGCGCCGCGGCTGAACCGTCAACCGCGCGAGGCCAGGTTCAAAGCAACAATGGACCCTATCCCTGATGGAGGGTCTTGAACCGATCCGGAGTATAGTACCTACAGGCCAGAGGCAGGAATGTGACGTAGAACGGAGGAGAACCAAATGCGGTACTTACGGGCAAGAGGTCGCTACAATTGGACTACGCTGATCCCCGTGGTCACATTGCTTTCCCAGTGCGGGATGGCTAGAGCTAACGTAATTCCTATCCAAGCTGCACTTTTGCTAGTACAATCTTGGTCCATGGATGCCGACGTCGTCGGCATAACGCAGGATCTGGGTCCCACTCTCACATACAATTATAACGCAATGGATACGTCGGTCGGCTGGCAGGGGACGCTGACCGGCGGCACGATCGCGCTCGCCTATACTGGCGATACATCTCTTTACCAGACGACGGGTTCGATTACATGGACCGCAAGTGGCACGGCGGCCACCCAGACCTATTCTGAAAGGGGGACCGGTCAATTCATTGCCGCGGCTGGGGGGACGACATTTACCGTTACGACGGACGCGACTGAGGGCACCACTCCCCTGAGTTTAACGCTGACGGGGCTTGCTCAATTGGACAGTACCGGTCAGGTGAGCGTAGATGATTTGAGCACGAATGGAACGTTTAGCAAGGATCGCCTTCCGACCATCAAAATTGATTTCAGTATAAAGGACGGCAAGACAAAGCTCACCTTCTTTCGATTTTCAAAAACGATCGACAAAATTAAGCGTACCTGGATCCTCTGTTGAAGGAGACGTCATATCGCCCATCCCGGAATGCCCCGGCATGTGGCTGATTTCGCTAGCTCTGATAGCCTTGTTCTTCTCTCATTGGCCACAGCGAGACAAAATTACGGCTAGAACGGAGTGAAGTGGACCCGCCGTTGAGGACCACTGAACTTTGGAGCCGATACTCATTGTGCGCGAGGAGCTTGGCAAGGAAATGGGCATCCTGAACCCACATACCGGACCCAGCCGGGCTTTGCTGCCGCATATCGACTTCATCAAGCAGATCCGGCCGGCGTGCTGCGCGTCCGGACGTGCACGGCACCTTCACCAAGCCTGCGCGGGTTATGATGATCGACCTTTTCGGCGGCGGTCTTTATTCGTTCAGGCTTTAGCGCTCGTTTAAGGGACATGCCGTCTTACAAACCCGCGGCAAGCAGCCGCGACTAAGGCGCAGCCGAAACCAAGTAGCATGAAGCTCGAGGGTTCTGGAACATTGACAAATCCGCCGGACGGGAAAGCGGTCGTATCAGTTGTAGAGGTGTCGACGAAGTAGTTCGTCCGGCCCGGCGGTAAAGCGAAAGTGATTTCGATATCGGCAAGATCAAGGCTAAGCAGTGATCTTTGCGAAATGGGAAGCCCTGGCAGGAGCTGCTCGAAAAAGTCTGTAAGCACCGCTGCCGTCGTAGGGGTGGTGAGATCTTTGAAGGTCAGATTGGCTTCATCTAGAAGGCCATCATACCCGATCGCTGCGTGAAACACGGAGTAATTACCGCTCGAGTTTACCCCGCTGAGCATCCCCTCCAGGTCGACTATCGCCACAGCGGACTCTCCCGCCGAAAGCAGTGGTTTCGAAATCGCAATCTCCTCCCCAGATCCATCATGCTTCTGAAGCACCGTCGCCTTAAATATCTCCACTGTCGGTGACAGCCCGTTAGCTCCCAAAACCACGGAAGCGAAACCGGCAGCAGTTACTGCGGCATCGATCTTCTCAGCCTTCGATTTAGGAGTATCGCTCTTCAAGATCGGAACAGCCACTGTAACCTTTTGACGGACGACCTTGCCGCCCACGACAGCGAGGCCATCAATCGTATAGGTGTCGGTGCCGTCGTGTGCAGGCTGCCCGGGCCGGACATTGTCCGCCATTCCTGAAACTGAACCTACTACCAATAATGACAGACACAGACCTACGCTCAACGTTAGCCGGTCAGAACCTAATGTAAATATGCGCATGTAACGACCTCATCGGCTTCGGCCAAGATATAGAGCAGTCCCCTCAAACGCCTATGTTCAATGCTGAGCCGTCCGGGCAGGGGGTGCAATCAAATTCGACGTTGCGATGCGCAACGAGTGCGCTCCTGGCGAAGATCCGTGCAAATGGCCTCGGATTGGAACCGCGCAACGGGCAATCGCCTCGATCAACCCGGTGGTAAGCCAAGTGCCTTCATCGGATTCCGCAGTCTGAGAAGCCGCTTTGGCGACCTCACTGCCGTACGGGGACTGAAACACCCGCCGGTTCACGCTACTTCGTCTCCGCTGCCGACCGTCGCACCGTGAAGGCACGCATGAGCACGAATGGTGAGGCCGGTCGGTCTTCGCCTTCCGAGCAACCTCCCTTGCATCATCGCCGACGTGAGATGGCGCGCAGAATCCAAGGAACAGATCACTGTGAAGCAGATGGCAGCGCTGACGAAGGCTCTTCAGGTTCCGCGCGACAGAGGTTTGGGGGCGGTATGGCTCTGTTGTCGGGATCTTTGACGCATCGGCAAACATCAGGCGGGCCTCGAGGAGTTTCACGCTGACCGTGTCAGCCTGAAATGCTCTATGTCTTTGATCAAGTGCGAGATTCACGCGCTCCGACGTGCCGGCTCGCGCGCTCTCGCTCGAAATGCCTCGATAAGCACGCGCAAGCCCCGATCCAACAGCTTCTCCTTGCGCATGAGCAGGCCAAGCTCGCGGGACACCTTGGGGCGGAGCAGGCGTGTTTCGGCCCCTTGTATCGGCTGGCGAAGGGAGAGAGATGGCAGGACGGAAGCGCCAAGGCCGCTGGCGACCAGAACCTTGATGGCCTCGACACTACCCAGCTCCATAATCGGGCGGGGCATCAGGCCAGCCTTGCGGAACCACTCGTCCACAATGCCGCGCGTGTCACCACCGGGTTCGAACAGGATCAGCGGCATGGCGGCGAGAGCCGCAGGAGTAAGGGTGCCGGCGGCAGTCGAGCCCTCGCGGAGCAGGGCGAGGAGAGGATCATGCAAGACGGGTTCGTGATGCAGAGCGCGGCTGATTCGCCTGGGCATGGTTACCAGGCCGGCGTCCAGGCTGCCGCCCGCGATACGGCCGATGATGTCCGGGGAGTTCCCGGTGAGGACGATGATCTCCAGCCCGGGCATACGCTGCCTAGCCGCGGCAAGAATGGACGGGAGCAGGAAGATGCAGGCAGTTGCACCGGTGCCGAGGCGGATGCGCCCGGTTTCGCCGCTGCGGAAGGCGGCGGCGAGCGAGGTGATTTCGGCGGCGGCGGCTTCGGTCCGGCGCGCGGCATCGAGGATGGCCGATCCGGCCGCCGTGGGAATGATCCGGCCATCCGCGCGTTCCAGGAGCCGCAGCCGGAGGATGCGTTCCAGTTCGCGAAGTTGCTGGCTGGCGGCGGGTTGGGTGAGGTTCAGGGAGCGGGCGCCCTCGGTAACGCTGCCGGTCTCGATGGCGGCGATGAATGTGCGGAGCTGGCGAAGCGTCGGCTGGCCCGTCATAAGCATCATTTATCTGGATGCGTCGCGTCCGGATATTTTTCTTTGCCGGGTGCCGCCCGGGGAAGAGCATGGGCCACATGATCCGACCCGAGTTCGTCCGTTTCCGAGTTGTCATCTGCCCGGCCGAGGCCGCGGATATAGCGGCGATAACCGCGATCTACGGCCATCACGTGCTGCGCGGGACGGCATCGTTCGAGATCGAGCCGCCCGCCCAGGCGGAAATGGAACGGCGGCGGTCCGCGCTTGCGGCGCAGGGCTATCCGTATCTGGTGGCCGCCGGCCGCGGGAAGGTTCTGGGTTATGCCTATGCGGGGCCTTACCGCCCGCGCATGGCTTACGGGAATACGGTCGAGGATTTCGATCTATGTCCGGCCCGACGCGACCCGTTCAGGGCTCGGGTAGCGGCTGCTGTCCGCGCTGATTGCGGCCTGCGAGGTGGCGGACTTCCGGCAGAGGATCGCGGCGGTGGGGGACAGCGCGAGCGTGGGCTCGATCCGATTGCACGAGCGGCATGGATTTCGGCTGGCCGGGACACTGCGTTCGGTTGGCTACAAGCACGGACGCTGGCTGGATTCAGTGCTGCTTCAGCGGGGCCTGGGAGAGGGGGATGGGGCGGCCCCACGGGCGCGGAGTTTGAGAAGGGGTGACGGAGAAGCGCCCCATCTTCGCCTTGGTGGAGCGCGGCGGAGAGGCCCGCGCGATGTCGGTGCCGGTCGTGACGGCCACGAACATCCGCGAAGCCATCGTGCGCAACGCGGATCGCCAGAGCCGCCTACATGCCAATGAAAGCAAGCTGTATGTCGAGATTGGCGAGGAGTTTGATCGACACGAGACGGTCAATCACTCCGCCAAGGAATATGCCCGTGGTGACGTGACCACGAACACCGTTGAAGGCCATTTCGGCGTCCTAAAGCGCGGCATGATCGGCGTGTATCAGCACTGTGGCGAGCAACACCTACAACGCTATCTGGCAACGCTATCTGGACGAGTTCACCTTCCGTTACAACAACCGCTCCAAGCTCGGCATCCAAGACGCGCAACGCGCCGAACGCGCCATGCAAGGCGGGGAAGGCAAGTGCCTGACGTGGCGGCGGACTACGCAGCCTAAGACGCCCCGCCAGATCGCCGGCGCTTTCTTGGCTTGGAGGCCCACGAAGGGGCTGCTTTAGGAGCAGCCTTCTTGGCCACTCCTACGGCTCGGGTGGCCCAAGGAGGAATGTGACACGGGGCCGGACCCAGGATGCGAGTTTATGGTGCGCCCCCGCGATCCGGACGCGCGGCCATAGCGCGGGTGCTCGCGGCTTCCGAGGGCAGTTTCTCGCAATGGGTGGATGGCTGGGACGAATTCGTGGTGGATGGCTGGGACGAATTCGTCCTTGCGGGATTATAACCCCGCCATGACCCCCACCCGCACCCTTGGCGTGCTCGGCGGCATGGGCCCCCTCGCCTCCGCCCAGTTCATGCTCCGCCTCACCCTGCTCACCCCGGCCGAGCGCGACCAGGACCACATCCCCACCATCCTCTGGTCCGATCCCCGCGTACCGGACCGCACCCGGGGCAAACTCGCGGGCGGCGACGATCCGCTTCCCTGGCTTCTCCGCGGCATTCGCGGCCTTCGACAGGCTGGAGCGCAGGCCATCGCCATCCCCTGCAACACCGCCCACGGCTGGTTCGACGAAATGCAGGTCGAGGCCGGCTGCCCGATCCTTCATATCGTCGCCGCCGCCGCCGCCGACCTGCAGCGCCAGGGCATCCGGCCCGGCCGGATCGGCGTCATGGGTACCGGGGCGACCCTCGCGATGCGCCTCTACCAGGACAGGCTGGAGGCCCAGGGCTGGACCTGCATTGTTCCGGACCACGATCAGATGGGCCGCCTCGTGTCCCCGGCAATAGCCCTGATCAAGGCCAATCGTGTCGCCGAATCCTACGAACCCCTGGCGGAAACCGTTCGCTCCCTCGCCCGGCAGGGTGCCACCGCGATCGTCCTCGGCTGCACTGAAATACCGCTCGGCATCCAGGCCGGGCCGGCGCATACGCTTGGCGTTCCGCTGATCGACACGATCGACGCCCTGGCCCGGGGGGCAATTGCCTGGGCAAAACCCTAAGTCAGGGCCGTCGCACCACCGCCTTTGCCGGCCCCGCCGGCGCTTTCGGTTTCGCGGCAGCCGCCTTCGGCGGCGGCCCTCCCACTGGCGGCCCCGCCTTCCCCTTTGCCGCAACCGGCGCTGCCGAATCCCGCCGCAACCGCCCCTCGCCCAGCAGCAGCAGGATCGGCGCCGCGATGAAGATCGAACTCGACGTGCCCACCACGATCCCGAACAGCATCACCCACGCGAAATCCGAGATAGATCGCGGTCCGAACAACGCCAGCGGCAGCGCCGCCAGAAACAGCGTCATCGACGTGCCAAGGGTCCTGCTCAGCGTCTCGTTGATCGACAGGTCAATCAGCTCGCGCAGCGGCATCGTCTTGTATTTGCGCAGGTTTTCCCGCACCCGGTCGTACACCACGACCTTGTCGTTGGTGGAATAGCCCAGGATCGTCAGGATCGCGGCGACCATTACCAGATCAAAGTCGAACCGCGTGATCACCAGGAATCCCACGGCCTTGGTAATGTCCAGCACCAGGGTCACCACGGCGCCGACCGCGAACTCCCACTCGAAGCGGAACCAGATATAGACCAGGATCATCGCCAGGCTCACGACCAGCGCCAGGATCCCGTTCTGCAACAGTTGTGCGGAAACCGAGGCGCCGATCGCGTCCGTTCGCAGCACCTTGCTGCCGGGCTCAGTCTTGTCCAGCGCGGCCTTGACCTTGTTCACCATCGCGTCGGTCGCGGCCGCGGTCGGCTGAGTGCCGAGCCGTATCAGTACCTCATCCGCCGCGCCGAACCGCTGCACCCCCTGCTGCGGCACATTCTCCGCTGCCAGACCCGCGCGGATCTGGCCGAAATCGGCAGGGCCCGGGGTGCGGACCTCCATAACGATGCCGCCCGAGAAGTCGATGCCCAGATGCAATCCCGGATGGATGAACAGGATGATCGAAGCGGTGGACAGGACCGCCGAGGTCAGCAGCCCCATGAACCGCCCGCGCATGAACTGAATGCGCGTGCCGTCCGGAACCAGGCGGAGATGCGGGCGGAACAAAAAGCTGAACATGGCGGTCAGACCGGCAAAAGACGGGGGCGCGTGGCGATATACCAGCGCGATACAAGCAGGCGCGTCAGCAGCCAGGCGGTGAACAGGCTGGTGGCAATGCCGACGGTAATGGTCACGGCAAACCCGCGCACAGGGCCCGAGCCGAAGATGAACAGCATCACGTGCGCCAGGAAGGCAGTCGCATTCGAATCGAAAATGGTCCGGTAAGCTCGCTGAAATCCATGCTCGAGCGCGGCCAGAGGCGGCCGGCCGTTGCGCTGCTCCTCGCGTATCCGCTCATTGATCAGGATATTGGCATCCACCGCCATCCCCAGCGTGAGCAGGATGCCCGCCATGCCCGGCAGGGTCAGCGTGGCCTGCAGCAAAGACATGATCGCCAGCATCAAAACCAGGTTCACCACCAGGCAGATATTCGCGACCCAGCCCAGCAGACCGTAGAAGAACCCCATGAAGGCCACGACGAGCAGGAAGCCGACGCCAAGCGCGATGGCGCCGGAGCGAATGGAATCCGCACCCAGTTCGGGCCCGACGCTGTTCTGCTCCACCACGGTCAGCGGCGCCGGCAACGCGCCAGCCCGCAGCAGCAAAGCAAGGTCAGAGGCCGAGGCCGGGGTGAAATTGCCGCTGATCTGACCGCGCCCGCCCAGGATCGGCTCGCGGATCACCGGAGCGCTGATCACCTTATTGTCCAGCACGATGGCGAAGCGCCGGCCCACATTCGCCCGCGTCACGTCGCCGAACCGCCGGGCGCCGACCGAGTTGAAGGTGAAATTCACCACCCACTGCCCGGTCTGCGAATCGTTCCCCGCCCGCGCGTCCGTCAGATCACCGCCGTCCACATCCACCCGGTCATAGACCGCGATCTTCTGGTTCGGGTTTTCCTCCATCGGCAGATAGCTGACGCCGGGGGGTGGCGGGGTGCCGGAGGCCGGATCGGCTGTCTCGTCGACAAGCTGGAATGTCATGTGCGCCGTGGTGCCCAGCAGTTGCTTGATCCGGTCTGGGTCGCCTACGCCCGGAAGCTGCACCACGATCCGCGAATCGCCTTGCGGACTTACCTGGGCATCGGCCACCCCGGTCGCATCGATGCGCCGCCGGACGATGTCGATGGATTGCTGGACAGCGGCGACCGCGCGGTCATGCAGCGCCACGGGTGACAAAGTGACCGTGATCTGTCCCGGCGCCGCCGAGGTGATGTTCAGATCCGGCGTGTTCATCGGGCCCTCGCGCGAGACCAGCGGCTGCAGAGCCGCAATCGCGTCCTGCGTCCGTGCCGGGTCCTGCAACTCGATCAGAACGCGGTTCTGTGCCGCCTGAGCTTGCAGTCGCTTGTAGAAAAGCTGCTTTTGCGCCAGCGCCTGCCGGGCGGAATCCACCAGCCCGTTCAGGCGCTGTTTGATCACGGCGCTCATATCGACCTGCATGAGCAGATAGCTGCCGCCTTGCAGGTCGAGACCCAGGTGGACCTGCCGCCACGGCAGCCACCCCGTGGGATTGGCGCCCATATTCGGCAGGCATAAAAGGACGCCCAGAAGGCACGCACCCAGAACCAGGGCGCTCTTCAGGCGGCTGAAATACATCATCGCGGCTAGCCGGCTCCGGAACCCATCGATCTTGCTGGCGCGGGCTTATACGCCTGAGCCGGGAATTGACAGAGGGCGCACCCCTTTACCTCTCCCGCCGGGCGGGAGACAGCCTGCCCTCGGGCATCGACCCAGGCTCGGACCTCGCAGCGATCCGGGCAACGGTTCGTTACTCGATCGGGCGATCCACCAAGCCGTCGACGAGCTGAATACAGACCGCCAAGTGCTTCCGTCAGCCAAGCCGCGAATCTCTGCCCGGACAGCTGGCTGTCGTTGCCAAGGACGTTGTCCCCTCCTCCGGTCGCCGATTGTGCTTGCGGCCTGAACGGATACCCGGGTGTCGCCGGCCCGGATCCCGATGGTTAGTGAAACGCTTGATAACGTGAGGAACTGCTGGTCGCGCGCCGCGCCCTGGTGAAGGATCAGCTAGCCACGTCGAACCGCGATCGGGTCCTGCGTTCATCATTGCTCAAGCGCCTGGCCGCCCAGCGGCTGCGGCAGGTGGCGCGCCAGATTGCCGCGATCGATGCTCGCTTGCGCGAGCTGTGCAACGCCGATGCCGCGCTGAAGGCCCGTCTCGCCATCCTCGTCAGCATCCCAGGGATTGGTGAGGCCACGGCGTTGACCATGCTCATCGAAATGCCGGAACTCGGCAGCATCGAAAACAAATGCGCGGTCAGTCTGGCTGGTCTGGCACCGATCACCCGTGACTCAGGCCAGCCGTGACTTCAGGCCAGCACAGCGGCCAGCGCTTCATCCGCGGCGGCCGTGCTCCGCTGCGCCAGGCGCTTTACATGCCGGCACTGGTCGCCGTCCGCTTCAACGCGGACATGAAGGCGAAGTACCAGGCCTTCATCGCCGCCTTCATCGCCGCTGGCAAGCCGCCCAAGGTCGCGATCACCGCGATCATGCGCAAGCTTCTCATTCTCGCCAACGCCTTGCTGCGCGATGGGCGGGGTTGGACCCCGCTCGCGTGAGGCCTGGCGATGTCCGCCTTTGAGAATGAATTGTTATCTGCGCTTTTGTTGATGCGGGGCCGGTGATCGGCCGCCTGACCTCGCTTGACCAAGACGGATACTCTAGGTGTCGTTGCCAAGGACGTTGTCCCCTCCGCCGATCACCGATTGTGCTTGCGGCCGGCTGAACGGGGTCAAGCCCAAGCCGCCTGCGGCGGTCGCTGCGGGACCCATCGCGCAAGCGCGACGGGGGTCCCTGCGCGAGGCTTGACCCCGCTCAGCCGGCCGAAGCATGGCTTGGGATCGGTTTCAGGGACGGTTGTGGCCGCCGTCCGCGCAGCGGTGATGCGGCTGATGGGCGGCTTGCCGCCGAGCGCCGAATGGGGCCGACAGAAATTATAATCGGTGAGCCAGAGCGGCATGGCGGCGGCGTGGGCAAACCTCGCCTGAGCGAGGCGACCGAGCAAGTGCTCCGCGAGGCCATTGCTGAAACGCACCACGCTGCACCGCGCAAGAGTGCCGCGGAAACCTTTGTCCTCATTGAGGATCAGTGCCGTGTGCGACACCTGCCGCCGCCTTCGGTCAGCACCATTCGACGCCGTCTCAGGCCAGTGAAACCAGCCGATCAAGCCTTCGGAACCGCGCAATCGCAGCCGCAAGTCGGTTCGAGCTTCGCCGCGGTCCGCCAGGAGACCACGCACTCGCCTGTTCCGTCCGAAACGGATGCTCCACAACTGTCGCGAGTGGCACAGCTTAACCAGCAATTGGCCAGACTCGAAACGCGAGCCATTCCCGCTGAACTCGCGCTCGATCGCTTGGCCACCGCTGTAATCGTCGTCAACCGCTTCGGGCACGTTGTGCACCTGAACGTGGCAGCCGAGCAAATCGTCGCCGCCGGCGATTATCTCTCGATCACGAACAGGAAACTCACCGCCGCGAGCCGAGATGAAACCCAACATCTGCTACGGCTTGTCGCCGGGGTACTGGAGTCGTCGCGTAGTTCAGAAGCTGTCCCAGGCGTTGCGATGCGGATCAGCCGGCGGTCCGCGCAGGCCCCTTACGAGACATTGGTGACTCCGCTATCCAATAGCACATTCAGTGTCGACCTCAGTGGACCGCTGGCTGGGGTATTTGTCCGCAATCCCAAGGCACAGGTCACCGCGCCGACGGATCGGCGGTGGCGTCTCTATGCGCTGACCGAGGCGGAGGCGCGGCTCATGCAGGCTCTGCTCGCCGGGGAGACGCTTGATGTCGCCGCCAACCGCTTTGGTGTCGGCAAAGAGACGCTGCGGTCGCAGTTGAAGTCGATCTTTCTGAAGACCGGCACCCGCAGTCAGATCGAGTTGCTTCGGCTCGGCCTGCGCGGATTGGCCGCGTTCGAGGTATAGGCGGGAAATTCTTCACATCATCACCCGCGCGGGTGATGACGTGATTGCGCTGCTGGAAGAACAATATCGGTGCCGATCGGTGTCCCGCTGGTCGGGCTGCGTGGATTAGTGCTGCAAATGTCAACTCAGTAACAAAACGGAGCAGATAAATGCGCCTACGAAACTGGGTTCTCTTTTCTGCCGGCTGCACTGCAGCGATCGTGCTGCCGCAACGAGGGCGAGCCTCGGTTATGGTAGGCGGCTTCACCGTGATCGACACGTTCAATTTTATAGACGTTGGTGAATCGAACGATGCGGGCATTCGTGTCGGGACGCGCGATAGCCGTGGGCTCGACGTGACACCGGTCGGCACTCAGCCAGTGACGGCGGAAGACGGAAGGACCGTACGCGCGTCTCAGGGCGCGGTGAACTTTGTGGTGCCATACCTGTTTTCACCGGCCTTGCCCGATCAGTTCTTCGCTTCGATTGGAGGGACGCTATCGACTGGGGCATGGACGCTTTCGCTCAGCAATCCCTCGGTCAATGGTGGAGCGGTCGCGACAATTCCAACGGCGCCGCTAGCAACACTGAGCGCACCGCCATTCGTCACGTCGGTCACTCTCGTAACCGATGGCCTTACTCCGACGATTCAATGGACGCTTCCGCCGTCTAGTCCCGCAACCACTCAGACCATCTACATCTTCGACCGCTCCGTCGTGACGCCAGATGGGCATCCTCTCGTCTATGTCAGCAGCCAGTTCTCGCCCACACAGACCAGCTTCACCATCCCGGCCGGCGTTCTGGTCGCGAACCACCAGTACACGTTCTCTGTACAGCAGGATGTGCGATCGGATGGCGCCCTAATCGCCCGATCGCGCAGTTTCGTCGACTTCGTGTAAAACAACAGCCTGCCGCTCGGCACCATCCTCGAGTTGCCGGTCGTCACCGTGTCCGGCAACTCGCCAGTCTACAACTTCAATTTTCCCGTGGGACCGGGACAGGTCTACTATCTCGATCCGGCGGTGGCGACGGGATACTTGTATCGCACGGGGAGCGGTGATCCGCTATTCGCGAGCGTTGAAATGCCCTCGCTCGGTGCCGGCATTTCCTACACACTCTGCCTGCCTTCGGCTGGTGGCTTCGCCTGCGACGTACCGCTTGCGCCCGACCAAATCCACGATTTCGCGGGCTTGGGGGTCAGTGAGTTCGAGGTTCTGGTGGACGGCGAGAGCTTCGGTGCGGACGCAGGTCTCCCGTTCGCCACTGCCGTCTCGTTCGAAGGCGGCGGCGATTTTACCGGGAGCATCACACCACTTGTAACCGGCGTACCCGAGCCCGCCAGCAATGGCGTGTTCGGGCTGGGCCTCGGCGGTTTGTTGCTGGCGCGGCGGCGCTGCCTTCGGGGGAGCGCCGATGGGCCTGCTGGTTCTAGGCAATCCTCATGGATTCGGCCGCCAGCCCGCCTTCTGCAGACCGTCAAAATTGTGGCTCATGGTCCTCGGAACGTTCGAATGGCGCGCGGAACGGAATTCTGAGACTCGCACCTGACGGAAGCAATGCCTCGACACGCCGCAATGCTCCCTGGCCTTCCGACTGGCGTCCAAGCTGTCCGAGCGCGGCGGCCAAAAAGGTGTGGATCTGCGGCTCGCTCGGGTAGAGCCTGGCAGCCTTCTGCGCTGTTTCAAGCGCTGCCGGGTAGTCACCGTCGAGATAATATGTGATTGCCACCCTGCAGCAGGGCGAGCCAGTTCTGCGGATCGCGGTGCTTTCCCAATCGCCGGACCAGGCATCGACGATAGTTGCTGCCGCTTGCGCATCGGCATCATGCGGGTCAAGTCCGATCGCACGTTGGACCAGCGGTGCAGCCAACTTTGCCGTCTCATTATCAGACAGCAGGATCTCGCCCGGTGTCGGGTTGCGGATCTTGTCAGTGGCAATCGACGATTTCGACTTAAGTTGCCTAACCTTCGATCTGACTGCTCCGGCTCATACCGGCACCCGGCACGCACCCCGCAAAAACGCCCGCACCCCCCCAATCGTCCGCGCCTTCAGCTCCTCCGGCTCTCGCCAGGGATACGCAGTAACTTCCGCCCGCGGCGCCAACGCCGCCACATCCAGCGATGCCTGCAACGGATGCGCCGGGGTGTCGTCCGGCATAACCAGCATCGGCGTCTGACACCCCCGCACAAACTCCCGCGACACGCTGTAAACAAAATCCGCCCGCACCCGGTACAGCGCGTCCAGATACGCTTCGATCGCCGCCATCGTCACATCCGGCCGCCGCGCCATAAACTCCGGCGCCCATACGTCCCGCCCAGACCGGTACATCACGTCCGGATTTTCCGGCCGGTGCCCCACCGTCTGGCACAGCACCCCCGCCACCACGCGATCGGGCGCCTGCTCCATCAGTTTCAGCGCGAAGCATCCACCGATGCAGTAGCCCATAAAAAAGAACTGCCCGATGCCCAGATGGTCCATCAGCCCGAGCTGATCCTCGGCGAACGCCCCCCATGGATCATCCACCGGAACCGGCCCCGTTGACTCCCCGCCATTCGCGTTACGCTGGTCCATCGTGACGCAGCGGAAATCGTCCTTGAACGTCTCCATCGCGTTGAACACCGCGGTCGGCCAGTTGCTGACGCGCGAATTCAACCCGCCACCCGGAGTCACGAGCAGCGGAAACCCGCTGCCGGCCTCCTCGTAGCGAATGCGTACATCACCCTTCTCAAAAAACGGCATCACTCCGACGCCGCCAGCTTGTCCTGCGTCTTCGTCGCAAAATCGTCGGCATCATGCCGCTCGTGCAACTGGCTCGCTGGCTCGCCACTGGTCCGATTGACCATCCGCCCGCGCCGCACCGCCGGCCTCGCGTAGATCGCATCCGCCCAGCGGATCACGTTCCTATACTCGTGCACCGAGAGGAACTCCGCCGCCCCGTACTGCCCGAACTTCACCAGCCCGCCGTACCAGGGCCACGCCGCCATATCAGCGATCGTATACACATCGCCCGCCAGGTACTCGGCCACCGCCAGCCGCTTATCCAGCACGTCCAAAAGCCGCTTCGTCTCCATGGTAAACCGGTCGATCGGATATTCCATTTTCGCCGGCGCATAGGCGTAGAAGTGGCCAAACCCGCCGCCGATATACGGCGCGCTGCCCATCTGCCAGAACAGCCAGGACAAACATTCGGCACGCACACTGGGCTCTGTCGGCAGGAACGCGCCGAACTTCTCCGCCAGATACAGCAGGATCGCACCGGACTCGAACAACCGGATCGGCTTCGGGCCGCTCCGGTCCACCAGCGCCGGGATCTTGGAGTTGGGATTGATCGCAACGAAACCGCTGCCGAACTGATCGCCCTCGCCGATCCGGATCAGCCAGGCATCGTATTCTGCCCCGCGATGGCCCGCGGCCAGCAGCTCCTCCAGCAGCACAGTCACCTTCACACCGTTCGGCGTGCCCTGCGAGTAGAGCTGCAGCGGATGGCGGCCTACCGGCAGTTCCTTCTCCTGCGTCGGGCCGGAGACCGGGCGGTTGATACTTGCAAACTGGCCGCCACTCGGCTTGTTCCAGGTCCAGACATTCGGGGGCACGTATTCGGAAGTGCCAGACATCTTCGAAGCTCCAGGTGATTGCGCTGCTACCGTGGCCCTGCCATTCAACCGGCGCAAGCGCACCTCGCTCACGGATCGGAAACCGGCATGTGACTGACCTGCAGATCCGGCCATCAGCTGATGATTTCTCGCGCAATTATATGTTTGTCACAATTCAAACCATCCATCTGTCGCGTCGACCCGGACGGTGGGCCGCCGCCCCATTGAAACAGTCTGCCGGCGACACAATCTCCCCTACTCGCCCTCCAGTAGTCCGTGCCCAATAGATCCTATTTCGAATCGAACTGCTGTTTCGTACAAAACACCACCCCCTGAAAACCCCCTTTCGTACGAAACGCCCCTGTGGATAACCGGGTGTTCGTACGAAACACCGACCCTCAAAACGGGGGTTCGTACGAAACGCAACCCCCCAAAATCCGCCTTTCGTACGCTCCTTACCCGCCCCAACCTCGGCGTCCGTCCGCCTGCACAACCCCACCCCGCAGTGCCCCCGGAGTCACACTGCCCCACAGGACATCGAACCCCTCGGGCAACGCCCGGCTGTTCGGCATCGAAAGCCATAGCCGCAGCAACAGCCTGCTCTGCCCGCCCCCCAGATCATCCTCGTACGCCGTCCGGCCATGATAGACCACGTGATTATTCAGCAATTGTATATCGCCGGGCTCGAACGCCGAGTATAAACACACCTCCTCCGCTATCTCTGCCAGCAAATCCAGCGCCTCATTCTGCTCTCTTCTTAGCCGCGGAACTCCCGAATACTCCTGCCCCTGTTCTACATAAGTCCGGGAATATTAACTCGTAATCCTCCCATCCATCAGCCCAAATACCGGCAGGGCAAATACCGGCTCGGCATGAGCGCCATCCTCATCCGCCGGCCTCGACCGCCAGTAATCGCTGAACAATTCTTCCAGCAGATCCGGCCGCCGCCGCAGCATCTCGTTATAAATCGCCGGAATACTTGCCAGCTTCGAAACCCCGCCAGCAATCCCATTCCGTACGCATAACAACGCGATCACATCGCACCGGTCCGTATGGAACCGCAGCGGCCCCGAAGACCGCGACCGAGCCCGCGACGAAACCACCTTTCCCGGTCCGGACTCGATGAAACTCGGAGCCGCATCCCGCGTCTCGTCCCGCACCTCCCCCATGATCTCCCCGTTTCTGCTCTGAAACAGCGGTGTCCCCAGATACTGCCCGATCCCCCAGAAAATCTGCCGCAGATCTTCCTCGCTGTACCGCTCCACCGGCAGGCCTCGCAGCCGCACCGCTCCCCGCCCGTTCTCCAGCTGCTCGCTCACCTCTGCCAGCAACCCGGCGGTTCGCTCCAGCGGAAACGCCCGCCGGCCAAACCCGAACCGCCCGAACCCGGCCCGTTTCACCGCCGCCAGCGCCCCATCAACCTCCGCAAGCTGCCCCTGGTCGAAGCTCCTGATCCAGTCGCCACTCCGCTCCAGCTCGGCTCCCCGCCAAACCGCCCGCCCCTCGATCGCTCGTCGCATCATTCTGTCCTCCCCTCCTGGGCACCGCTTCCCGGCAACGTTATACCGCCCGGATGAAACCACCGCACAATAGCCGTCCAGGCGGGCCCGGCCGGCCCCAGGGGCCCAACCGCGGCCCCCGAGGAGATGGCCGCCCGGGAAACGGCCCGGGCGGAAACGCCCCACGAGGGAATTCGCCTCACGGCCCTCCGACCGGACAGCGCCCCCAGCAGCACGGCCAGCCCCACCGGCCCGGCTTCGGCGGCCCCCGCCCAGACCACAACCGACACGACCACGACCGACACGACCAGAACCGTCCCCGGTCCGACCAACACCAGCACCACCACCACGCTCCCCGCCCGCCGGAAGCCCCACGCGGCACCCTCTGGCTCTACGGTCTGCACGCCGTCTCCGCCGCCCTCGCCAACCCCTCCCGCCGTCTCCGCCGCCTGCTCCTCACCGAGGAAACCGAGGCCGAGCTCGCCCAGCGCCTCCCGCCCCCCTGGGCACTCCCCCCGGAGCGCTCCGACCGCGGCCGCATGGACCACCTGCTCGGCCGCGATACCGTCCACCAGGGCGCGGCGCTGCTCGCCGACCCGCTCCCCCAGCCAAGCCTAGCCCAACTGCTTGAGCGTCCCGGCCCGATCATCGTCCTCGACCAGGTCACCGATCCCCGCAATGTCGGCGCCATCCTCCGCTCCGCCGCGGCCTTCGGCGCCGCCGGACTGATCACCCAGGACCGCAACGCGCCGGAGGAAACCGGCTCCCTCGCCAAGGCCGCTTCCGGCGCTCTGGAGACAATCCCGCTGCTCCGCGCCGTCAATATCGCCCGCACCCTGATCGCCCTGAAGGCGGCCAATATCTGGACGCTCGGCCTAGACGTCGGAACCGCCACCCCGCTTTCTGGCCCCGCCTATAAGGGCCGCCGCGTCGCCCTGGTCCTCGGCGCCGAGGGCACCGGCCTCCGGCGCCTGACCCGCGAAACCTGCGACGAAGCCGTCGGCCTGACCACCAAGGGCGCGATGGAAAGCCTCAACGTCTCCGCCGCCGCCGCCGTCGCCCTTTACGAGCTCGCGAGGACCGAATGACCTTCGACCCCCAGCAATTTGCCGCAAGCCTCCGCGAACTCCGCCACTCCCGGACCCGCATCGAACCCCAGCCTGGCGCCCCCTCCACAGAAGCCGAAGGCGCCGCCGCCCAGCACGCCCTCGCCCGCCTGATCGCTGCCGATCCGCCCGCCGGCTTCAAGATCGGCGCCACCGGCAAGCGGATGCAAGAATTTCTCGGCATCGCCACCCCGGTCGCCGGCTTCATGGAAGCCCGGAATTTGCACCCCTCCAGCGCTACGCTTCGTTTCGAAGATCTGCACAACCCCGGCGCCGAGTGCGAAATCGCCGTCCGCCTGGGCCGCGACCTGCCTCCGGGCCCCTGTACCCCGGAACAGGCAGCGGACGCCGTTTCCGACCTCATGGCCGCCATGGAAATCGTGGAAAACCGTTACGGCGAGCTCCAGTCCGTCGGCATTCCCACCCTGGTCGCCGACCAGATGTTCCATGCCGGCGCCGTTACCGGCGCCCTCGCCGCAAACTGGCGCAGCCTTGATCTCGCCCGCCTGCCCGGCCGCCTGCTTCTGAACGGAGAGGAACAGCAGCGTGGCGTCTCGGGCGATCTGCTCGGCCACCCCATGAATTGCCTCGCCTGGCTCGCGGGGTCCGAGGTCGCCAAAGTCTTCGGCGGCCTCCGCGCCGGTCAGCTCATCATGCTGGGCAGCGTCACCCCGCCGCTATTTCTTTCCGGCCCCGGCAAGATCGAGGTCATTTTCGATCAACTTCCGCCCGTCGCGTTAACGCTTCAGTAACCGATTCCCGCCACACTCTGTCCGCGTTTCGTTCACACCTCCCGGCCAGAATGGCCCTCACAGAAAGGGTCAGCCATGCTCGCCGAATGGAATTCACTCCCGGAACATCTTCAGATCACTCTTTCTCAGGCCGCGATCAGCCGGGCCGCCCTGACCATCGCCAACCAGGCCGAAACCCTGGCCGAGGAAATCGAAAGCGGCTGCATCGTCGATCTGGGCGGCCCCGATGCCCTGCGACTGTTCGCCACGCTGGTGCGCATCACCGGCAATGATCCCCTCGCTCCTCAGGGAAGCGCTTAGCCCCCGGTGGTTACTACGTCTCCGGGCCAGGCATATCAGGCACGCTCCAACCGACCCTGATGGCTGCTTACGGCGGCTACAAAGTGATCGGATTCGATTACCGGATGCCGCCCGATTTCCCTTACCCGGTGGCTTTGGACGCCACGAGGGCGGTATGGAAAGCGGCACTCGCGATGCAGGACCCGGTCTTACACTCGCGATGATCCTCCGCGCGAAGCAGGAAGGGTTGCCCTTGCTGGCGCCAATCGCACCGGGCAAGCCAGCGTCCGACCTGACCGATGCCGGTGACAGCTAAAAGACGAACGAGGTGCTCGACAACGTGCCGGTCAGCTATGAGGGCTTTGGGCGGAGTGCCGCTCTCGCCCTCGCTGCCCAGCTGTCTTTTCGCGACGCGGCGATTTCGCATCCCGATGGTTCGCCCCGCGTTCGTATCCCCGATGACACATCGAGGACGCCGCTTCTGGATACTCGGCGGGGCAATCCTCGTGGTGCTGGCAGGCATCGCCATAGGGCTCTGGCAATTTTCTGGCCCGGTGCTGGCCGGCATCGTCGCCTCGCGCGCCTCGGCGGCGATCGGCCGCACTGTGACCATTGGGGCCCTGCACATCCATCCAGGCCGGATCACCACGATCACGGCCGATGACGTGGTAGTGGCCGAGCCCCCGAACTGGCCGCAACCCAGCCCGCCGCTGGCGCGCATCCCGCAGCTAACGATCCGCTTCGATCTGTGGGACTATGTTCGCCACCGCCGGGTCATCATTCCCGAAATTGAAATCCGCCGGCCGCAGGTTTTCGTGGCCGAGCAGCCGAACCACGATGCCAATTACCGGCTGGCGACCAACACGGGGACGAGCAGTGCCCAGACCCGGATAGGCGTGCTGCGCATCGATGGGGGCCAGGTCCGGGCGGAACTGGCGCCGCTGCGCGCCGACTTTCAGGTGGCGGTGAATACGGAACAGCCCAGGGACCGGCCGGCCTCGCTGATCGCCGAAGCGCGCGGTACCTACGCTGGCCAGCCCATCGAGGCGCGCATGAGTGGCGGGGCTATTCTGGCCGTGCGCGAAACCACGCAGCCCTGGCCGGTTGACTTGATGGTCGCCAACGGTCCCACCCAGGTGCGGCTCGAAGGCACCATCACCGATCCGCTGGCGCTTTCCGGGGCCAATTTGCGGCTGCGGTTAGCCGGTCCGAGCCTCGCGCAACTCAAACCGCTGACCGGCATCGCCTTACCGGAGACCCCGGCGTATCAGCTCACGGGCGCCCTGGACTTCGCCAACCATAACGTGCGGTTTTACGACATCCACGGGGTGGTGGGGTCCAGCGACCTGGAGGGAACAATCGAGGTAAGCCCCGGTGAGCCGCGCCCGGTGATGCAGGCGGACTTGCAGTCTCGCGCGGTCGATCTGGCGGATCTTGGCGGTTTCATCGGTGCTCGCCCTGGACATGCAGAGACGGCACAGGCTGCGGCATCGCCGCATCTGTTCCCGACCACCCCGCTGAGCATTCCCCAGTTCCACTATGCGGATGTGCATCTTCGGTATCGGGCCCGCTCAATCAGGGGCCGCTCGATGCCGCTCGACAATCTGGCGGCGCGGCTCGACATCGTGGATGGGCGGATCGCCTTGCACCCGCTGAATTTCGGTGTCGGCGCGGGTCGCATCGAGTCCACGATCGAGCTCGATCCCGCCGGCAACCTGATCCACACAAAGGCCCAGGTGAACTTCCAGAGCGTCGCTCTGTCGCAGATCATGAAGGCGACGAAAAGCTTCGAGGGAGCAGGGCCGATCAGCGGCAGCGCCAGGATCGATGCGGAAGGGAACTCGGTTGCTGCGATGGCCGCCAACGGCAATGGCGAGGTCATTTTTGGCATGTCCGGCGGCAATCTCTCGGCGATGCTGGTCGATCTGTCCGGACTGGAGTTCGGAAACGCCCTGTTCTCGGCTCTCGGCCGGCCGAAGCGAACCGAGGTGGAGTGCCTGGTCGCCGATTTCGGGCTGGAACACGGGGTTCTGCAATCGCGCGCGCTGATCCTGGATACTGGCTCGGCGATCGTGAATGTGGCCGGCGGCGTCAACCTGCAAACCGAGGAGATGCGGTTCCAAATCCGCACCGCACCGAAACATTTCAGCATCGGCTCGCTGCCCGGTCCGATTAACATCTCCGGCACGCTGAAGCATCCGGCGATCAGTCCGAGCGTGCAGACGGTAGTGCGCGGCGGTGTTGTGGGCGCATTAGCTGCGGTTTTCCCGCCGCTCGCGGCGCTACCCACGATTCAATTCGGCACCAAGGATCAGCACCGTTGCGAGGCCCTGCTGGCCCAGGCAGGTAAGAAAGCGCCGGGAACCAAGCCGCCGCCACCTCGGCGTGCCGCGAGGTAATCCCTCGCGAGCCTTCTGCGACCCTAAGCATCATCCGGTGGAGCGTTTCGGCGCTCCGCCGATAAGATGATGCGTGTTCAATAACTTCTGAGCAGACTTGCATGGCACAAGCCACGAAAGTCTGCTTACTGTCCTGCCCCGAAGTTCGCCGCATTCCGCGACGGACGAAGGGGATAAGCGGGCCCACTGAAAACAAAGAAATAGTGTCCGAATTGGCTGTCATTCCATGATGGCGAACTTCCGATTCGGGACACTAGCTAGCGCAGTTTCAGACTGACGGTGTCGGCCCTGAAACGCTCTGACGTTTTCGCCTCACGTGATCCTGCCCTATCGCCCCATTGCATAAAACTCATCGTTCGGCCGCATGTTCGTCACGTTCGCCAGCCGGTTGGACATGCCGAAAAACGCGGCAATCGCTGCGATGTCCCACGCATCCTCCTGATCGAACCCGTGCGCCTGCAGCGCCGCGAAATCCTCCTCTCCCACCGCCTGCGCCTCGAACGCCACCTTCACCGCAAAATCCAGCATCGCCTTCTGCCGGGCCGTGATATCCGCCTTGCGGTAGTTCGCCGCCACCTGATCAGCGATCAGCGGATTTTTGGCCCGGATGCGCAAAATCGCCCCATGCGCCACCACGCAATACTGGCACTGGTTCATGCTGCTGGTCGCTACCACGATCATCTCGCGCTCGGCCTTGGTCAGGTTGCCGGGCTTGTCCATCAGCGCATCATGGTAGGCAAAAAACGCGCGGAACTCGTCCGGCCGGTGCGCCAGGGCCAGAAAAACGTTCGGAACAAACCCGGACTTCTCCTGCACCGCCAGCACCCGCTCGCGAATGTCCTCCGGCAGCTCCGCAACCGTCGGAACCGGAAAACGGCTGATCGGCGCTGTCACGCTAGAGCTGAAACAGCCGCCCGGCGCCCGGCACGGGATCCTTCACCCCAGCCAGCCGCAGGCAATGCCACGCCATCGCATGGTCGCTGGAGGTAACAGCAACACCCGCCTCCTCCTCCGCCGCCTCCACTACCTCCGTCAGTCGCAGGCTGGTGCAGGACACGAACACCGCGTCCAGCGCCGCGCTTCGGGCCAGCGCCCGCACGCCCTCCACGACAGATTCCGGCGCGATCCGCGCCGCATCCCGGTCATCGCGCTTGTCAAAAGTCGCGAATGCCGCCACGTCCACCCCTCGCGCGGTCAGATACGCCCGCACGTTCTCATTCACCTCCGGCGCATAAGGGGTCAGCACCCCGATCCGCCGCGCCCGCAGGGCCTCGAAGGCCGCGAACGCCGCCGTCACCGGCGTGGTGCATTTCACCTCCGGCCGTACCGAGCGAATCTGCCGGAACACCTCCTCCTCGCCCAGTTCCATGCTCGCCGAGGTGCAGCCGAACGCCACAACATCCAGCCTGCATCCCGGTAATATCAGTTTGGTCGCCGGCGCGATCAGCTCCCGCATGGCGCGCAGCGTCGCCCTGGAAATCTCCGCATCGTTCCACAGCCTGCTCTCGTACAGCGCCACCCCGCGCCCCCGCACGAGCTGGCGGAACTCATGTTCCATCGTCTGATCCGTCGCCAGCACCAGCAGGCCGATGGAGGCGCGCCAGCCGATCCCCTCGTCCAGCCGGCACGGAAGAACGCCTAAATCCACCATCTCCATCCTTACGCCAGACCCGCCGCGGGAACCGCCGGCTCCCGCCCGGCAATCAGGTCCGCGACCATCCGTGCCGTGCCGTGCGACATCGTCCAGCCGATATGGCCATGCCCTGTGTTGTACCACAAATTCCGGTGCTTCTTTCGCCCGATGATCGGCAGATTATCCGGCGTCATCGGCCGCAGCCCCGCCCACATCTCCGCCCGGTCATAATCTGCCCCGTCCGGATACAGCTCCTGCGCCACCCCCTTCATGAACGCAAAGTCGCCCGGCTTGTGGCTCTTGTCCCACCCGGCAAACTCCGCGGTCGCCGTTACCCTTACCTTGTCCCCCATGCGGGAGATCGCCACGAGGTTGTTTTCATCGATGGTGCTGACCGTCGGCGGCGCCTGGTGGTTCCCGACCGGGATCGTCAGCGAATACCCCTTGATCGGATAGATCGGCAGCGACACGCCGATCTGCTTCGCCACAACCGGGCTCTGGCATCCCAGCGCCATCACATACGCATCGGCGGTCAGCGTCTCGGAACGGGTTTTTACGCCGGTAATCGCGTCACCCTCGGCCGAAATGCCCGTGATCTCGACATTGGTGCGGATATCCGCCCCGCGCCCCCGGCAAATCTCCGCCAAGGTCGCGGTGAACTTGTGACAGCTTCCGCTCTCGTCGGTGGGACAGTGGATAGCTCCCGCAATCCGCCCCGCCACGCCCGACAGCGCCGGCTCGATCGCCAGCAGCCCCTGCCGGTCCAGGACCCGGATCTCTTGCCCGTCATCGGCCAGCAGCTTCATATGCGCCACCCCGGCGTCCAGCGACGCCTGGTCGCGGTAGAAATACAGAATGCCCCGGTCATTCCGGTCGTACTGGATCGCACTCGTTCCCCAGTGTCTCGTGCAGGATTCGCTGAGAATAGACGGCGATCTGATGCTTCCGCAGCGTGTTCCGCCGCGCCTTTGCCCCGGTGCATTCCGACAGGAACAGCATCGACCATGACCACAGCCGCGGATCGAGCGACGGCCGGAACCGCAGCGCCTGGTTCTTCTGCACCAGTGACCGCAACAGGATCATCGGCGCTTTTGGCGAGGACCATACGAAGGAATGCCCCGGCGCGATCATCCCGGCGTTGCCCCAGCTCGTCTCCTCCGCCACGCCCGGATTGCGCTCCAGCAGCACCACCTCATGCCCGTCGCGCTGCAACTGATAGGCCGTGGTCACCCCAACCACGCCGCCGCCCAAGACCAGAACCCGCATGGCGCGCCCTCCCGCTTATTCCAGCCGATTGAGGGCGCTCTTCACCCCGGCGTCAATTGGCGGTCATGGCTCTCCCGGCCGCTTTCCATGCTGCTGCGGTGCCGGATGTGGCGCCTCGTGCGCCTGCGGGGGCGGCGCCGCCGCACGCATCTCCGGCCGCGGGGCAGGAGGCGGCGCGGCATGCACCTGCGGCGTCGGCATGTGCACCTGCGGCGGCGGCGCCGCTGCATGGATTTCCGGTCGCGGGGCAGGGGGCGGTGCGGCATGCACCTGCGGCGCCGGCATGTGAACCTGCGGCGCGGGCATCGCTGCGTGGACCTCCGGCCGAGGCGCGGGATGCGGCGTCTGAACGGGACGCGCCATCGCCTGCGGATGCACCGGAGCGGCCTCACGCACCGCCGGGGGCGTCGCCGGACGGATTTCTGCGGCATGGGGCGCCGCCGCTTCCGGCCGCGTTGCCGCCGTCACACTCGGCGCATGCACGGCCGGAGGCGCTTCGGGCCGCCCGGTCTGGCGGAGTTCCGGCACGGCCGCCCCCGGCGTGGCCGCCCGAACCTCCGGCGTTGCCCCGTGCGGAGCTGCTGCCTCGGGCCGGACGGCGGCAACGCCCGGCTGATGCACGATCGGCGGCGGCGTCCCGGTGCTCCCTGGCTGCCGCAGGGCCGGTACCGTATGTCTCTCCGCCGCGACGCCCGGCGCAGCGGGTCGAACTTCCGGTGCTGCCGCATGCGGCGCCGCGGCCTCAGGCCGCACGGCCGCCGTCGTGGCTCCCGGTTGATGCTCGATCATCGGCGGGGCCCCCGGCCTGCCCGGCTGCCGCAATTCAGGTGTTGCACGCCCCACCGCCGCCGGGGTGGCCGCTCCGCCAGGCCCGGCCGCCCGCAATGCCGGCTGGACGGGATGCCCCGCCTGGAATTGCGCTCTGGTGATGGCCGGTCCCGCTGCCGCTTGCCGCGCCGGCGCAGCGAAGCCAGCAGGCGGAGGCACCGCATGAACCTGCCGCGCCACGGCCGGCGTAACTCCCGCCGTCGCGGTCGTCGGCGGAACCGGGGGCCGTCCCACTATCGGCCGGGCCTGGGCCAGTTGCGCGGCGGCCGGAGCGCGGGCGACCGCCTGGATCGGCCGCGACGTCGCCATGGCTGCCGCCGGCACCACCACCGCGGCATGCGCATTGCGGAAATTGTTGATGGTCACGTTATTGGCCGTCGTATTGGTGATGTTCGTGATATTCGTGACCTGATGGATGTTGACCGCCCGCACGTAGGTCGGGCTGGCCCGGAACCACGGGTGATAGACCTCGCGCGGCCCCAGCGGCACCCATCCCACCGAGCCGGACAGCAGCGCCGCCCCGACCGCGATGCCGGCCCCTATCCCGAAGAAGGTGACCAGCGCCGGCGCGTAGCAAGGCACCGGCGGCGCGGTGGCGACCGCAACGCTCACCGGAACCCAGCCCCAGCGCCCGCCGATCTCCACCCAGCGCCCGTAATGGAACGGCGCAAAGCCCCAGGGGGCATTGTCCACCCAGGTCCAGCCCCAGGGCTGAACATACGCCCATTGGCCGTCGTGGTATGGCTGCCACCCGGCCGAGACCGTGGGATACCAGACCTGACCATAGTCCGGGCTCTGCGACCAGCTGCCGTAGTTATAGAGCTCGGCCGCGCCTGGCATCTGCTGGACCACCGGCGGAACCGCGGCGGCGGTCGCCGGGGCCGGCTGCTCCCGCGCCAGCATGTCGGTCAGGAACGCATCGTGCATGGCCGGGGCCATCTGCACCTGGAAAGCCTGATCCCCGGTGATCTCCGCCGTCTGGCCTGCTCCTACACTGGCGGACGCCGCTCCGCTGACCTGCGCCGCGCCTTCCAGCACGGTGACCAGCGTCGGATCCTGAGTCGTTCCCGCGGCGATCTCGTACCGCCCCGGCGTCGCGATGTTCACCGTGCCGCGCGGCGTGATGATCGTGTAGTTCTCGCCCTGAAGCACGCTGCGGACGTGCAGAAACACCTCACCCTCCGGAACCGTGAACGCGTAGCTGTTGTCCTGCAGCTGCCCGGCATCCAGCTCGGTGCCGCCGCCCATCGCGATCAGCGTGTTGGCCACATCGATACCCGCGATCGCCCCAGGCTGTGTCCACAATCCGTCCCCGGTGGTGACCGGGTAATTCACCACCGCCGGGCTCCATGTGTCCTGATCCGCGCTGTGGAACGATACCTCCCCCTGCATCCACGCAAGGGCGCCGACCTGTTGCGCGGGGCTCACCTCCGGCCCTTCCTGCACGGGGCCCGCGTCCTGCGCGTAAACCGGCGGCGCCGCCGGCCCCAACACCATCCCGCTCACGGCGAGCACGGCCAGAATTCGATACGCAATTTTCTGCGGTTGCATGGGCTTGCTCCGGCGCTCCGAACCCAAACTCGGGTGCGGTCGTTCAGTGGCAGAGGAAATCAGCGCAAGGTGGCGAAATCGCGACGCCGCCCGCCCAGAAACCGCCGCGAACCATCCCTAGGATGCATTCGGAACGAAAACACGAGGTCTCGCCATGACACGGTTCCGTCTTCGCACGTTGCTGATTGCCGGTGCGGCCGCACTGTCCGTCGCACTCGGCGGCTGTGTCGCCTATCCCGGCTACGGGTACGGCTACTACCCCGGCTACGCCTACAACTACGCGTACGCACCTCCGCCCGTGGTCGGTTTCAGCATCGGCGGCTGGGGCGGCTGGCACGATCATGGCTGGCATGACCACGGCTGGGGCTGGCAACACTGACCCCATGCAGGTCGCAATGTGCTAAGCGAGGATCATGAAACCCACTCGGCGCGGCATCCTGGCCGGGTTCGCCGCAGCCCTGCCGTCTGCCCGGATCGCCGACGCGGCCACCCTCATTCGTCTCGACGCTGACACAACGCTGAAGATACACCGCTACCTTACGAACGCGGGCGGTATCCTGGAGCTCGGACAGGATGCAATGCTGCTTGACCGGGGGGAACGGCGGCGAACCCCGCCGCGGCGGTTCGCTCCGTTCTGTCGATTTGCTCTTGCCCCGAGGGGGCCACCCATACATGACAGATTGGCGTTCGCGGTTCGCTACCGCCATGATCCTTCGCATCAAGCGGTAAAGCTGACCTCGGCGATTCCCAAGCCGTCGAAACGGACGACGCACGTGTCGCCGGGTTTCAGAAAGCGCAGCCCGGTACAGCTTCCACATGTAACGTATTGTCCGGCACGCACGCCCGGACCGGTTCGCATGATGTTCACCAGCGCCGCTGCCACTCCCAGCGGATCTCCTGTCGGATGCCCTCCGTCCTGCTCCAGCACCGCCTGGCCGTTCACCAGCAGGGTGACATGCAGCTTGCCCAGCTCGAGGCCGCGCCAATCGGTGCGGGTTGCCGCCGGAACGAAGGCGCCGTTGGCAATGCTGTCGGCCAGCCGCTCCAATGGGGGCCGCTCCATCGGGCGCTGGAACCGGCTATGCACCACCTCGATGGCCGCGCACGCTTCGACCGCGGCGGCGACCTCCTCGCGCGAATAGGTAGCATCGCGCGGCGGAAGGTTGCGTGTGAAGCGAAACGCCACCTCGCCCTCCACGCCGCAGAGGGGCGCCTCTGCGGCCGGGATGGCGGCGGGTGATGCGTGGATCGCCGAGGCGTATATGACGCCACGAGTTGGCTCCTCATCCGAGGGAGCATTGGCCTTGAAGGCGCCGATCGGAAGGCCCAGCGCAGCGGTTACCGCGTCCTGGATGGCGTGCGCTTCGGTGACGGAGCGGGGGCGGCAGTGCTCAGGCAGCCCCTCGATCGGCTGTCCGGTCCGGCGGGCCTGCACGAGCAGGCGGGCGGCTTCAGCGATCCGATCGGGGGTCATGCGGAGAATCCTTTGTTGTCGCTGCCGGGCATTCGGGGGCAAGCATAGAGCGTCCGGCTGGAAATCCATCCCCCGACGGGCCATTGTCCGGAAAAGGAGGGATGCATGCAGCTCGACATCGTCTCCGACGCGATCTGCCCGTGGTGCTACATCGGGAAGCGGCTGGAACGCGCGCTGCCGGTCCTGGCGGATGAGGGGCTGACATTCAGCATCCGGTGGAATCCGTTCCAGCTGAATCCGGATATGGCGAAGCAGGGCGTGGAGCGGGCGGCCTATCGCGCGGCGAAATTCGGTAGTGCCGAGCGGGCAGCCGAGCTGGACCAGCGCGTAGCGGCTGCCGCTGCGGCCGTCGGTCTGGATTTTCATCTCGACCGGATCGTCCGTACCCCGAACACGCTGGACGCCCACCGGCTGGTCTGGCTCGCCGGACGGCAGGGGCGGCAGGACGCGCTCGTGGAGCGATTGTTCCAGGCATATTTCATCGACGGGCAGGATATCGGCGATACAACGGTGTTGGCCGGCTGCGCAGTGGATGCAGGGCTGGACCGAGACGCGGCAGTGGCGTTTCTTGAGGGTGACACGGCCGTCGAGGAGATCCGCCAGGCGGATCGCGCGGCGCGGGAGGCAGGGGTGAACGGCGTTTCCTCTTTCTTCCTGGACGGTTACGGTCTGTTTTCCGGAGCCGTTCCGGCCGAGCAGATGACCGAAGCTCTGCGACGTGCCACCACCATTCTGCGCAATCGCGCCGCGTGAAGGAGACAAGAATGTCCAGCAACCAGATGCAGCATCCGGAAACGCTCGCCCTGCATGCCGGATGGCGGCGCGACGAGGCGACGACCGCGGTTGCGGTGCCGATCTATCAGACCACGTCGTATCAGTTCGACAGCTCCGAGCATGCGGCGAATTTGTTCGGACTGAAGGCCCTGGGAAATATCTACACGCGCATCATGAATCCCACGACCGATGTGTTCGAGAAGCGCATCGCGGCGGTCGAGGGGGGCGTGGCGGCGCTGGCGCTTGCCTCGGGTCAGGCGGCTTCGGCGTTCAGCGTGCTGAATTTGGCGCGGGCGGGGGACAACATCGTTTCATCCACTGACCTGTATGGCGGCACGTGGAACCTGTTCGGCAATACGCTGAAGGACCTGGGAATCGAGACGCGGTTTGTTGATCCGACTGATCCGGAGGCGTTTGCCCGGGCAACCGATGATCGCACGCGTGCTTACTACGCAGAGACGCTGCCGAACCCGAAGCTGATCCCGTTCCCGATAGCGGAGGTCGCGGCGATCGGCCGTAAATTTGGCATCCCGTTGATCATGGACAACACCGCCGCGCCTATCCTGGTGCGTCCATTCGATCATGGCGCGGCGGTGGTGATGCACTCCGCAACCAAATATATTGGCGGGCACGGGACCTCGATCGGCGGGGTGGTGATCGACGGTGGGAATTTCGATTGGGGTGCCTATCCGCAGCGTCAGCCTGCGCTGAACACCCCCGATCCGAGCTATCATGGCGCGGTGTGGGCGGAGGCGGCAAAGCCGCTGGGGCCGATCGCGTATATTTTGAAGATGCGAGTGACGTTGCTGCGCGATCTCGGGGCAGCACTGAGCCCATTCAACTCATTCCTGTTTCTGCAGGGGATCGAGACGATGCCGCTGCGGATGCGTGAACATAGTCGGAATACGCGGGCTGTGGCCGATTTCCTGGCGACACGGCGCGACGTGACGCGGGTGATCCATCCGGCGCACCATCAGGGCATCGGGGCAGAGCGTACGGCGAAATACATGCCGCAGGGGCAGGGAGGGCTTGTCGGATTCGAGCTCGCCGGGGGAATGGGGGCGGGAAAGCGCTTCATCGATGCGCTGAAGCTGTTCTATCACGTGGCGAATATCGGCGATGCGCGGAGCCTGGCGATTTATCCGGCGAGCACGACACACTCGCAGCTTTCCGAGGAGGAGCAGCGGGCGACCGGTGTGACCCCGGGCTATGTGCGCTTGTCGGTCGGGATCGAGCATATCGACGATATCATCGCCGATCTGAGCCAGGCACTGGATGCGGCGAGCTAAAGCGCCCAACAGTCGCGCCGCGCAGGTTCAGTTTGAGCCGAGATACCGGAACAACGTTTGTCGCCACCAATCGCTCTCGACGACTGAAAGCAGGCTGAGGTTAAGCGCCGACCGCAACGAGCTGTCCTGCGGCAACGCGATAGCATAAACTTGCGGATCGAACGTCACGTTCAGAACTTCCAGCGTACCGGGAAAATTCTGCCGGATCGCCCAGGCGAGCAGCGGTCGATCATAGACAAATGCGTCGATGTTTCCTGAGCGCAAGGCGCGCAGCCCGGCCATCACATCCGGAAACTCACGGTGCTCGATGCGCTCGTGATCGAGGTAGGACACGGTTTCTGAGCCACCCACTGCACCAACACGCACTGACCGCAAGTCAGCCTCGCTGTGCACCAGACCCAGCAAGGTTCGGGTGGTGAGTTGCGTCGTCAGCGCAGCCGTGAAACTTGCGATTACTATTACCGATGCGGTCATCCAAACGATGGCCACGACGCGGCCTGGGAGCGTTATGGGTACCCTGTCTCCGGACGCACCACCCGACTGCGTCATTGTCAGCGCCGACCACCAGACACTGGACCCGATTCCCTTCGTCGCCGGACCACTGAAGTGTTCGTTATGTCGCCGCTCGAAAAACCAGACGAGGAGACCGACCGTCAGCGCAACACCGACAAGACCTGCGAGCGCGCGAACGAACCCGATGGAAAAGATGCTCGCTACGATCGGCCACCAGGTCATCGCTTTCGCCGATGGTACGGCAATGCCGAGACCCGTCGAATAGTACGGTTCGGTGAAGTCAACCCGGCGTTCCCGGTCCGCCGTCACGGTCAGCGCCGCGACAGCCGCATCTAAATGGCGGTCGCCGGTATGGTCGATCAGCTCCTGGAGACTTGCTGGCTCAAAGCGATAGCGCAGGTGGAGTTGGTCGGCGATGCGGCGCCACAGATCGATGGCTATTCCATGCCAGGTTCCATCGGCATCCTGCATGGCAAAGGGAGGCGCGACCTTGGTCCCCACGACAAGTTCCCGTTCGGTGGCGTTGTCAGCGGGGGCGGCATGAGGTGACGGCGCAATTATCAGCATAAGAAACAACAGGACGATCACGGCATACGCTATCCGTGTCATTGCGCCTTGAGCCTCGGCCTTGGCGCGAAGCGTCGGCGGAGCGCCCAATGGAGGTTGGGAAGGCGTAGTCAATCGATTCGGGCTTGGGCGTAGCCGCGGAGCACTTCCTTGCCGTCCTGATTGACCGTGACCACGTCCAAATCGACCAGGCCGTCATGGATCGCGGTGACGGTGGCGGTGCTATCCAACGTGTCGCCCGGCCAGACTTGATTGGTGAAGCGCACCCCAAATTTTGTGAGGCGTGACGCGTCAACCCAGTTGGTCAGCATTTTTCCGGTAAGCCCCATTGTCAGCATGCCGTGTGCAAAGACACCGGGATAGCCTGCGACCTTGGTGGTGTAGAGCTCGTCCGTATGAATGGGATTGTAATCGCCGGACGCGCCGGCGTACTGCACGATCTGGGTTCTGGTCAGGTTCTCCACGACGCGTTCACAGTGTGTGTCGCCGATCTTCAGGTCGCTGGATTTCAGTGGCACGGCGAGCTCCTTAAGCCTGATCCACGGGGCGTTCGGTGGTGACGCCAACGCTTCGGGCGCGAACGACGAGGTTGCCAGCCTGGTCGCGATACTCTGCGATGCGCTCGCGAAAGGTCAGCTTGCCGGCACGCTTGCTTTCCTTTTCCCACGTTTCGCCGTCGCGGTACTCCACAGTAAGTACATCACCGGGGCGAAGGGGACGGAAGTATTCGAAATGCTGCTCGGCATGGAGGCCGCCGAGCGACCTCGACTTGTCTACGCCTGAGGGCGTTTTGCCGGACCCGAACCAGGGTTCACCCGCTTTTGGGCGCAGGTGATAATCCGGGTCGAACTGAGCCACGGCCTGGGGGAAGGTCGGCGGGGCGATTATGCTGCCCGGCTCAGACTCCGCGGCCGAACGATCATGGTACACGGGATTCGTGTCGCCGACGGCACGCGCGAACATCAGGATGTGAGAATTCTCGACCGGGAAAGTGACCTTCTTCACCGCGTCCTCCGCTTTCGGGGCGAGGAAGGTATCAGGCTCTGAAGGTCACTCCCAGTCCAGCCGGCCCAGAGGAACCTATTGCGCAGCGGGTGCCGGTGGCGGCGGGGGCGGCGGCGGCATGCCGGGCGCTCCGGCAGACGGCATTGCCTGGGCGGTCATGCCGGGCGCCATCGACAGGGTTTGCTGCACCAGGTTCATCGCAGTCTGCCTGTCGTGGTTAGCGAGCGCCTGGAGGGCCTGGCTCAGATTCTGTACCGCCGGGCTCTCATCAGGCTGGGCGGCCTGCCCCATCGGGACCGAGCGGGTGAGAAGGCGCACCTTCGCGCTTTCGATCGAGGACTGGGCCAACCCGAGCCGGTTGGCGGAGAGCGCCTGCTCGGCGGCACGCAGGTAATCAGCCGCGGTCGCGTTCGGGCCGAGATTTGCCGTCGGCAGGGCAGGGGAAATCCGCGAACGTGTGGTCGCTTCGTTCAGATTAGTGGGGTGATGGACAAGCGGCTCTACACTGGGAAGGCTCGGCGGGCCGGTCACGACTTTACCCGGTCCTGGCTGGACGGTTTGCGCTATGGCTGGACCGGCGAGCAACGCAAGCACGCCGGCGGAGAGGAACAGGGTTCGCATTGACGGCTCCTTTCTGATGCACATCTGCCCGGCGCGGCTTCATAAGCCTGAAACCACCCTGGCTTATTGTTCGGAGCAGGACGCGCACGACTGATTCTGCCCCGGGTCAGGGTCCGGAACAGGCTCTCGCGCGATCCTGCTCTCACATAATAATAGCGTTGCCAGTCAGGAGTTTCCTGTTCCTCTCCCAGACAGTTGAGAGCCCGGATCATCGCCAGCGGCGGTGGAACCAGAGCCACTGGTCGGGGTGGTCGCGGATCCAGGCCTCTATGATCTGCGTTATCAGCTGGGTGGTGCGGGCGACGTCCACCTTTCCCTCGGGGTCGCGCGGGAGATCGAGCGGCCCGACGCCCTCGACCCGAAACCGGCCATGCGGAAGACGGATCACGCGGACCCCGACCACGGGGCACTCGAACCGGCGGGCAAGCCGGGCAATGGTGGGATTGGTCTTGCAGCGCCGGCCGAAGAAGGTCACGTCAACACCACGAGAGAAGTGCTGATCGACCAGCATCCCCAGGTGCTCGCCGTGCTGGAGGGATGCGGCCATTTCCAGCGCGGCCTCCGGCCGGGTGCGGATGAGCCGGCCCATGAGGGGGCCGCGAATGCGGCGGATCTCGGCCGCAACCGCTTGGTTATTAGGCATTCGATAGACGACCGCAGATGGCAGGCCGTGGGCCGCCGCCATGACGGCGGGGAGCTCCCAGTTGCCAAGATGGGCGGTGAAGCAGAGCGCCGGCTGGCCGTCTTCGAGAAGCCGGCGGAAAAGCGGTTCGTCGTCGCTTTCGACCCGGCCGGCATTGGGGTAGGCGGGGTCGTAGTCCCAGAGGCGCCCGAGATGGACGTATTCTCCGGCCACACGGCCGAGATTTTCCCATGCGCCGCGCAAGGTCGATTCGATCCAAGTGTCGTCGCGCTCCGGGAACGCGGCGCGCAGATTCCGTCGGCCGGTTTTGTGGACGGGAAGGAGCGGGCCGATCCGGCGCGCGGCCGCGCCGCAAATCGCCGAAGCACGGTCGGGGTCCGTACCGGCGAGCCGGCGGAGGAGTAAGGCGACGGAGGTGCCGAGAAGGCGGTCCAAGAGGCGGGAGGCTTTCATGTTGTCTCACCCAAAGCCTTACGCTTTGGCCCCTCCCCCTGACCCCCTCCCGCAAGGGGAGGGGGATTCTAGAGCGTAACGATAAGCTTGCCGAAGACGTCGCGGGATTGAAGGCGGTCCAGGCCGGTGCGGAAATCGGCGACGGAATACGCGGTGTCGATGACGGGGCGAACACCGTTCGCGATTCTATCGAGTGCCCGGCTCAACGCGGAAAGCGGGGAGCCGAACGAGCCGATGATGCGGTACTGCTGCTGGAAGAGTTGCATCAGGTTGAGCGAGGCGGCGGGCCCGGACGTGGCGCCGCAGGTAACCAGACGTCCGCCGCGGCGGAGAGACAGGAGCGAGCCGTTCCAGGTATCCGCACCGACATGCTCGAATACCACGTCAACGCCGCGCTTCGCGGTGAGCTTGCGGACGACTCCTTCGAACCGGTCCTGGCGATAGTTGATGACGTGATCCGCGCCGAGGGCACGGGCTTTTTCCTCCTTCGCTTCCGAACCGACGGTGGTGATGACGGTGCAACCGAGAGACTTCGCGAGGCGGACGGCGATTGAGCCGATGCCTGAGCCGCCGGCGTGGATCAGCACCCACTCGCCCGGCTCGAGCTGGGCGTTGTCGATGAGCATGTGCTCGACCGTCGCGTAGGCGACCGGGACACACGCGGCATCGTCCAGAGTGACTCCGCCTGGTATCTTCACGGTGAGCCTTGCGGGGTGGTTGACCAGATCGGCGGCAAAGCCGCCGATGTGGAAGCCACGGACGCCGGACGGGTTCTCGCAGAGATTCTCCTGACCGCGGCGGCAGAACCGGCATGCGCCGCAGATGATGGCGGCGTAGGGTATTGCGCGGTCGCCGGGGGCGAGATGTGTCACGCCAGGGCCGGGCTCCGCGATCTCGCCGGCGGCTTCCGCGCCCACGATCAGCGGGTATTGCCGCTTCGCGAAGGCCATGCCGCGAAAGCCCCAGAGGTCGATGTGGTTCAGGGCGACGCGCCGTATGCGGAGTTGGACTTCGCCGGGGCCCGGCGGCGGGGGCGGCGGGATATCCCGCAGGTCCAGCTCGCGGTCGGCGAGCAGCTGGAGGGAGCGCATCAGGCCGGGGATGTTCCGAAGACGAGGCTTACGTTCTGACCGCCGAAGCCAAAGGAGTTGGACAAGGCGTGGCGGATCGGCACGCGGCGGGCCACGTTCGGCACGCAGTCCGCGGGAAGGGCAGGATCGGGGACGTCGTAGCTGATCGTTGGCGGCAGCAGCCCGTCGCGCAGGGAAAGCAGGGTGAAGACGGCCTCGACTGTGCCGGCGGCGGAGAGCGTGTGTCCGATCATCGATTTGTTGGAGGAAATCGGCAGGCTGCTTGCACGCTCGCCAAACAGGGCGGTCACGCCGAGCCATTCCATCCTGTCGTTTTCGGGCGTGCCGGTGCCGTGGGCATTGATGTAGCCGATGTCGTCCGGTGAAAGTCCGGCATCGGCAATGGCCTGGCGCATGCAGCCGATGATTGGCCTGCCATCCGGGGATGAGCGGGTGCGGTGGAAGCAATCGGCCATGTCGCCGCCACCCTCGACGACGCCGAGGATTTCGGCGCCGCGTGCGCGGGCGTGTGCCAGGCTTTCAAGGACCAGGGCGCCGGCGCCTTCGGCCATGACGAAACCGTCCCGGTCTTTATGGAACGGGCGCAAGGCGGCCTCGGGATGGTCGTTGCGCGTCGACAGGGCCTGAAGCAGCGAGAAGCGAATGAGGGTTTCGGCGGTGATAGAACTGTCGGTCCCCACGCAGAGTGCGGCCCCGGTTTCGCCACGGCGGATTGCCTCCAGGCCGAGCTGGATGGCGGTGGCGCCGGAGGCGCATGCGGTGGTGAGGCCGATGGGGGCGCCTTTGGTGCCGAATTCCACGGCGAGGGTTTCAGTGATCGTGCCGACCTGAAAGCGTCGATGCAGATGACGGAAGCGGCCGGAGCGGGCCAGGCGGATGAGGCCCGCATAGGTCACTGGGTTGGCGCCCGTCTCGGCAGCGAGAGCGACCCGATTGGGCCATTCCATTTCAAATGGCGGCAGCGCAAGGAGGAGCGGGCCGGGAAAATCAGCCCGGTCTCCGATGCGGGCCTGGGCAATAGCCTCTTGCGCGGCCCGCCGGGCCATTTCCTCGGTTCGCTCCGGGGTTGGCTGATCCCGCGGCCCGACGAAATCGACCGTGCCGGCTATCGTGGTCTTAAGCCCTTCGAGTGGAAAGCGCGTGATCGTCCGGATGCCGGATTGGCCAGCGGTGAGGCGGCGCCAGTTCTCGGCGACACCTTCCCCGAGTGCGGTCAGCACCCCCATTCCGGTGACGACGATCACGGGGCGACCGGCCTTATCGACATCCTGTGTCATGCCGCTCTCTCCCTCAGACGCGCGTGATAAGAGCGAGCGCCTCGCCGCGCCAATGGCCCCAGCCGGTCACAAGCGCCTGGCGCAGTTCGCCGTTCATCGCCTGCTCTGCCGGCTCAAGCGGGGGAAACAGCCGGCCGTCGGCCAGGGCAAGGGATGCCAGGGCGATCGCGCCGAAGAAGGCCGGCTCGATGGCGTGGCCAAGGGCGCTCGCGACGGCGCGGGTGGGCAGCCCGAGGCCATCCAGGAAGGCACGTTCCTCGGTTGTGGCCGGCAATACGCCAGAAGCCCCGGAAATGACGGCGGCTCGCGGCGGGTCAAGAAGCCCGCGCATCGCCTCGAGCTGCCGGGCCGCGTTGCCGCCGGCCTGCCCGGGCTCGCGGAGGCAGCGTCCGGTGCCTATCGCGGCGATGGAAGCGATCGCCGGGGCGCCGCGTGAGCCGGCGTGAGCGCGGCTTTCAAGGACCAGGAAACAGCCGAGCGATCCTAAATTCATCCCCCCGCCCACCTGTTGGCGGGCCCAGATGGGTGTGAAGGGTGAAGTGGCCAGGAGCCCGCCCAGGGCATATTGAAGCAGCAGTTCAGGCCGGGCGGCACTCTGGGCGCCACCTACCAGGAAAAGATCGCCCTGACCCGCGGCAATCCGGGCGCAGGCAATGCGGACGGCCTCCGCTCCGCAAGCTTCCTCTCCCATGAAGGTTCGTGACGAGCCTGCAACGCCATGTGCGATCGAGATGCAGCCGGCCAGCATGTTCGGCAACTGGGCGAGGAACAGTGTGGGACGCAGCCCTGATACAAGGCCGAGATTGAGCGCGATCTCGGGGTCGGGCGAGGCCGGCTGGGAGAGCATGGCCTCGTCCAGGCCGACGTCCCTTTCACCACCAGGTGTCGCGACAATCATTTCCATCCGCTCAAGAAGAGCCGGCTGATTTTTCAATCCGGCCAATTCCAGCGCCTGGCCCGCTGCATAGGTACCAAGGCGCTGGCAGAGCTCCATCTGCCGCTGGTCGCGTCTGGAGATATGCCGGTCGAAATCCACGGTGACGGGAGGATGGATCACCGCTGGGGCAAAGCGGGTTTCGTCTATGACCGGGCGGAAATCCGCGAGCGCGCGGCGGTGCGCATCCAGCCCGTCGCCGAGGCAGGAGACCAGTCCGATGCCGGTGATAACCGCGTCGCGATCACGCAGCATGAAGGTAGGGCTCGGGAATGGCCGCGCGGCGAGCCGCCGCGATCAGGTGGTCACGAAGCGCCGGGACGGGAAAGGGGACAACCCGATACGTGAGCTCGGCTTCTGCGAGCGGGCGGCCGTCAGCTTCAAGGCGGGACGACATCACGGCATAACCCGAGCCTTCGTGCAGCAGGCGGGACTCGGCGATCAGATTGCGGCCCGGGTGCACCGGTTCGCGCAGCTTGGCCCGCCGGACCTGGGCGAGGAGCGCCATTCGGCTGAAGCGCTGCGCCACGATGAGCAGCCAGCCTCCGGTTTGCGCCATCACCTCGATCGCCAGCACGCCGGGAAGGAGAGGATAACCAGGGAAATGGCCTTGGAAGACGGAGCTGTGTTCCGGGACGGCGCATTCGGCCCGGATCAGCCCGTTCTCCGGATCGAGCACGCCGATCCGGTCCACCATCTGGAAGGTCTCAAGATGCATTCAGGATTTCAGGCGGCTTTGGCCTGCAGCGAGTCGATATTTTCGCAGAGGTGTTTAAGGACGAAATACTGATCCGAAGAGACTTTGCCCTCATTGACGTCCTGGGTCCACTGTTCCAGCGGCATCTTGATACCGAAGGCCTTATCGATGGCGAAAGCGATGTCGAGGAAATCGAGGCTGTCGATGCCGAGGTCGTTGATGGCATGGCTGTCCGGGGAAATCTTCTCCCGCGGGATATCACACGTTTCGGAAATGATGCCAGAAACAGTCTCGAACGTGGACGCCATGTCAGGGTAGGCCCTCTAAGGTGGCAGGCACTAACAACACAGGCCTTCCTGCGCCGCAAGAGTATACCGGACGGCTGCTTCATCCACCCGCGCGGCGGAGCACGGACCCGGACAGTCCCAGACCGGACGTAACGAGGGCCAGGTGAGTCAAGGTCTGGGGAAAGTTGCCGCAGAGCCGCTTGCGGCCAACGTCGTACTCTTCGGAGAGCAGACCAAGGTCATTGCTGACCGAAAGTACGCGTTCGAAAAGCTGTTCGGCCTCAGATTGCCGGCCTTGCATGGACCGGCAATCCGCCAGCCAGAAAGAACACGCGAGGAAAGCACCTTCTTCCGGGGCCGCGGAGCGCGGCTTCCTCAGAACAAGGCCATCTTCCATCAGGTTCTGCTCGATAGCCTCAATGGTGCCGGCAATCCGCTCGTCTTCGATGGGCAGGAACCCGGTTGCGGGGATCAGCAGTAAGCTGGCGTCGAGATCGTGGCTTCCGTAATAATGCACGAAATGGCCTCGTCGGCGGTCGTAGCCCTTGTCGCAAACCTCGGCATGGATCCGGTCCCGCAGTTGCCTCAGCCGAGCGAGCAGGGGGGCGGCTTGTCTGCGGGCCACCGATCCGCGGAGGAACCGATCAATTCCGGTCCATGCCATCACTTTGGAGTACACATACTCCTTGGGATCGCCCCGATTTTCCCAAACCCCATGCCCCCGGTCCGACCACACCTGCTCCAGCCGCTCTATCAGGCGCTTCTCGACCAGGAAACCGTGATCCGTACGTTCAATTCCAGCCTTGTCCAGCAGATGCAGGGCCTCAATCACCTCGCCATGAAGGTCGATCTGTTCCTGTGCGGAGGCTTGGTTGCCGAATTCGAACCGGCCGTGAGGTTTGGTACCCCGGAAGCCATCCCAACTCCCATTCCGGAAGATGCCGGATTCCATCGACGCGGTACATGATGCGCAACTTATCGGGGCTGCCGCCGATGACACGCAACATCCAGTTTCGCCACGCTTCCGCCTCTGCGTGATAGCCGGCGTTCAGCAGGGCACTCACGGTAAACGTGGCGTCGCGAAGCCAGCAGTAGCGGTAGTCCCAATTGGCGTGACCACCGAGGATTTCCGGCAAGGATGTTGTCGGCGCGGCGACGATTCCACCGGTTGGATCGTGGATCAGGGCCTTCAGGGTGATCAGGGACCGCACGATGGGATCGCGCCAGCGCGTCGGCTTTTGGAATTTGGCGGTCCAGTTGCGCCACCATCGCTCGGTCGCTGCCAAGGCGCGAGTGGGAGAAGGTGCTGGCGGCGGTGGTCTGGTCGAGTCGCTGTAGGTAAGGATGAAGGGCAATTGCTGGCCCTTGGAAACGGTGAATGCCGAAGCAGCGCGGTACCCGTTCAGGTGGAGCGGCACCGGCGCGCGAAGGACGACCATATGCGGGCCGACTGTGGCCGCTATTTCGGTTTCCGAGTGGTGTTCCGCCCAAGGAGGAAGCAGGCCGTAGTCAAAGCATGCGGCGAAATCGAGCCGGAAGGGGACATGACCGCTGATCCCTTCGACGATCCTGATGATCGAGGATGCTCCGTTACGCAGAGGCATGAAATCGATCAAGCGTGCGCGGTTGTCTCCGCGGTGGAATTCCGTTTCGAGCACCAGGGTATCATGGCGATAGCGTCGCTCGATCTGCCATCCCTGGTACTCGGGCCCGATGAGGAAGCGTCCGTTCTCCTCGGTGCCGAGCAGAGCGGCGAAGCAGGCCTCGCTATCGAAGCGAGGCCAACAAAGCCAGTCGATCGAGCCATCTCGGGCGACGAGAGCGACGGTCTCGCCATCACCGATCAGTCCGTAATCTTCGAGAGGTTTGCTCATTGAAGTAGCATGGCTCAGTGCTTTGAAATCCCGGAGACCTTGCGCGGCACGACACTGATGCGGCCACTTCGTTCAAACGTGGCGCAGTCGATCAGGTTCAGGCTCAGCAGGCCGCTTTCGCGAACTGCTTCCTCGAGATCGAGGTGGCTGACTCCGGCCTGCCGCATAGCCTGCTCGTCGGGCGTTCCGTCGCGCACCAGGACGAGAGGTTCGCCTTTCAATAAGAAGCCGGCAGAGTCGGATTTCTGCGTGAGGTGAATGAGGCCATAATATAGTGCCGTCAACAAGCCTGTACCCGCGATCGTGCCGAAGAAAGGAGCGTTTCCGGTCATTGCGCGGGCCAGGGCCGAACCGATGAGCACGGTGAGGATGATGTCGAGCGCACTCTGCCGGGCGAATGCGCGCTTACCCGCGACCCGGATGATCAACACTCCATAAACGAAGATGACGGAGGCCCGGACGCAGATCTGCCACCATGCGATGGAGGCGCGATCCGGGCCAATGATCTCATAAATTCCGTGTGGCACGACGCCCGCTCAAACGTGTTCTGGAAAGCACGGTTGCGTGTGTTTCGTGGCAAGAGGTCCCATTGTCGGCTGTTGACTGTGCTTTAGCAAGGGTTTGATAGGCCGCGTCGCCTTGCTTATGGTTGCGCCGCTCCGGAGAAGGAACGCCCACATGAAGATAACGCAGCTGATTCCCTGGCTGGTTCGCGCGGCCGGGACGCACTGGGGCGAGTATTTTTTCGTAGAAATCCGCACAAACGAGGGGGTGAACGGATGGGGCGAAATCACCACCACGACTCGCACGGCCAACCGGGCCGTGGCGGGGATCATCCGGCAATTGAACGATCTGCTTGCGGGTGAAGATCCTTCGCAGATCGAGCGCATATGGCACAAGACGTTCCGCTCGTTCACATATATGGGAACGCGCGGGGCGACATCGCATGTGGTGAGCGGGATCGATATCGCGTTGTGGGACATTCGGGGAAAGACGCTTAATCTTCCGGTCTACGAGCTGCTCGGCGGCAAGCTCCGCGATGACATTCTGCTTTACACCCATCCCGATCAGAGCAAGTTTACTTCGCCTGAAGGAATAGAGCAGGAAATTCGCGGTATTCTGGATTCCGGGCACACGGCGTTGAAATTCGATCCGTTCCCGCACCCCGATGCCGAGGGCAGGAACAACGACGACTACCTGGATGGCGGGATGAGCAAGCGCGGCGAGAACATTGCCGCGGAGCTGACCGCGCGCATTCGCGAGATAACCGGACCGGACATCGAGATACTTATCGATGCCCATGGCCGCTTCAATGTCCCCACTGCTATCCGCCTGTGCCGCCGGCTTGAACAGGATGCCGACATAGACTGGTTCGAGGAGCCGGTTCCCGTCGAAAGCTATCACGCATTGAGGCAGGTTCGCGAAAGCGTCGCGGCCCACATCACCGTGGGTGAGCGGCTGCATACGCGCTGGGAGTTTCTGCCGGTTTTGGAGAACAGGCTGGCGGATTACATCATGCCGGACGTGACCTGGGCAGGCGGCATCACCGAACTTAAGAAGATTTCGGCGCTGGCAGAGACCTATTACGTGCCTGTCTCCCCACACGATGCCAGCGGTCCGATAAACGTGGTCGCGGGCGCGCATGTGATGATGACCATCCCCAATTTTTATCGCGTGGAGACATCGCGGCATGATCTGAGCAGATACAATGTATTCATAAAGACGCCGCTCGACAACAACCGGGGGCGGTTGCACCTGCCGCCGGCGCCGGGCCTGGGGATCGAGATGGATATGGATTACATGCGGGGGAACGTGCTGGATGGTTTTGGCGGATAGGAGCCTAGAAGTCTAGCAATCCTGAGCCGGCATCACTGCCCGCTCCAATAGCTGTGCCGGCCCGACCCCAAGCGGTTCCAGACTGGGTACGAACCACCGCTGGGCGATGAGGGTCGGCACGACGGCGCTGCCGATCACCGCGGTTACCAAGATCGTGTATTGTTGCTGGTCGATAATGTGATTAGTCAATCCGAACAGTGCGGAGATGCTGCCGAATGTAAGTCCGGTGGACATCAGTAGTGTCGTATACATCCCCTCACGCGGTTCGAATGCGAACACCCGCGTCAGCGGCAGAATTCCCACGAACTTGGTCAGCATCTTGATTGCCAGGTAGAGCAAGATCAGCCCTGCGGCACTCCCGACAGCACGCGCCTCCACCAATGAGCCGGCCTTCAGGAAATAGAACGGCGTCAGGATCGTGAAGGCCACGATGCGCATCCGGTTTGGCAATTCACGGTCCCGCAGGAAGGTTGGCGCAAGAACCATCCCAACCAGGTAGGCGGGCAAAACCGCCTCGCTTCCCGCAATACTGGCGAGCCCACCGAGCAGCAGCAAAACGAAGGCCACGAATTTTGTCTGCGGTTCGCTGACCCTCTCTCCCAGTGCCTGCAGCACAGGTTGCGCGAATTTCACCAGCAACCAGAGCGCAACAACTGTTACGCCGGCAAACAGCGCCAGCCACAGATCGTAGTGAGCGAACACGAGGCCGAGCGCCAGGACCGTGCCGAGGTCATTCACGAAACAAGCTGCGAGAATGACTTTGCCTAGCTCGGTCCGGTTAAAGCCGGTCTCCACCATGACGGCGTAAACGACTGCAACCGATGTGGTGGACAGGGAAATGCCGGCGATCTGTGCTTGAGGCCAAGGCCATCCGACCACATGGCGTGCGAACAGCAGCACGCCGATATAGGGTGCCGCAAAGCCCACCACGCCAATGGTGATGCTTGGCCAGAATTTTCTGCGCACCACGTCCGGATCAATTTCCGCGCCGGCGAGAAACGTCAGCAATATGGCGCCGAAGCCAGCCAGAAAGTTGGCCCATGGCGCGAGTGGCAGGCCGACGATATTGCCGGCCACCGCACCAACGATGATCTCCGTCAACGCGACCGAAATCGCGACCCAGATCGAAAGAATTGAGGCTACCAGCGCGAGGCCGATCCACAGGGCCGAAGCCAGCCAGATATTATCCATGCCATCCCCCTGCCGCGCGGGTGCGGCGTCGTTCAGCGACCGGGATCACCGGTCGATTCAGCGACACGCAAAGGAGGCGTTGGGACCCCACCGCATCCCTTGCGCGGTAGGGGTCATCAGCCCGTGTACGGGCGGTTTTGGGGAACCCCATCCCCATCAACAGCGCCTATAGCCTAGGACACTATTACCGCCGGTTCAAGATTAGGCTCGGGACAGATTAGGCTCGGAGCTTAGAGCGTGTTCAGGGGGACTGAACACGCTCTGCCCACTGTCCGCGAGCAGATTCACGCGCTGCCGGAAACGCAAGCGTTTCCAGTCAAGCGCGATCTGCTCTAGTGCCGCAGCAGAACCGGCAGGTCTGCGTGATCGAGCATGTAGGTCGTCATGCCGCCCAGGATCGTTTCGCGCAGCCAGCTATGGGCAAAGGCACCCATCACCAAAAGGTCAGCGGACAAGCGCCCGACAGTCTCCAGCAGTGTTTGGCCGAACGGTGAAGATCCAATCTGCAGCACGTGCAGTTTGGCCGAGACGCCATGTTCCAACAGAACTCTGGGCATCTGCGGGGCTGGTGCGCCTGCGCGCACGCCTGCAAGGACATGCACCTCCTCTGCACTGCTCAGAAAGCGGAGCGCCGGAATCAGCGCCTTGATCGCCTGCTTGTCGTCCCGCCAGGCAATTGCCACACGCCGGCCGAATATCGCCCTGCCGGCCGGCGGCACAATCAGCACCGGGCGATCGGTGCTGAATACCGCCGCTGAGAACATCTGCCGGGCCAGCCGGTCGCCCTGCGAGGGCTGACCCGCCACCACCAGATCGGCGCGGCGGCCCCGTTCGCTCACGACATCGGCGGGATTTCCCGTTGCTCCCATCCAGGAGGCATCTGCGCCCGCCGTGCCAATCCAAGCCTTGAAATGCTCGCTTAGCGACGCCACGCGCTGCCGTTCCCGGTATTTCGCTTGGACAACCGCATCCGCCTCCTGGATCAGCGCTTCCGCCGCCAGCGCACTTATCTGAAGCGGCTCTTGAATTGCGAGAACGTTGATCCGGGCTCCGCCCATCAGGGTCGCCATCCGCTGTGCGGCATGCAGCAGGTTCAGCGCCATCTCGGGACGCCTCAGCACCACCAGAACCACATCGGCCATGATTCGCCTCCGGCTAAGCATCATCCAGCGAAGCGTTTCGGCGCTCCGCCGATAAGATGATGCGCTTCAATAACTTCTAAGCAGACTTGCGTGGCACAAGCCGCGAAGGTCTGCTCAGTGCCGCAGCAACACCGGCAAATCGGTGTGTGTCAGCATGTAGCGGGTAACACCGCCAAGGACCATGTTGCGGACCGGGTGGTGGACGAATGCACCCATGACAAGCATGTCGGCCCCGAGCCGGTGCGCCGTTTCGAGCAACTCTTCCCCAAAGGCTCGCTCACCGCCCACCCGCAGCAGGTGCAGCATCGCCTTCACGCCATGCTCGACCAGAATCTCCGGAAGCCGGGGCGATGCCGCCATGTCCCGGGCCCCGGCGAGAACGTGCACTTCGTCCGAGCGCTCGGCCCATCGCAGCGCCGAGAGCACGGCTTTTACGGTTCGCTCGTCTGGGCGCCAGGCGATTGCGATCCGGCGTCCGAACTCCATCGGCGATGACCCTGGTGGAACCAGGAGAACCGGGCGGCCGGTGTCAAACAGAGCGGCGCGGATCGCCTGACGCTCGGCTTCCCGCGGGTGCTCCGCCAGCCGCGGCAAAATTATGTAATCGGCACGCTGTCCCCATTCACCAACGAGCTGATCGGGCAATCCTTCGAAGTCGAACCACTCAACAATTGCAGCGGAACCTGGTGCCCTCGCGGCCCAGTTATCGCAGGCGCGCCTGATGGCATCGGCCCGGGCTTGTTCCTCGGCGTTGATGCGCAACGCGTCCCGCCTGCTGAGTATCTCCTCGGTCTGCAGGATCGTTGTGGCAGGCGGAACCCGGATCACCAGCACGTTTATCAACGACGAATTGGTGACTTCGGCCAGGCGCATTGCGGCTGCCAGCACCCGCGGGGCGTTTTCCGGACGATCAGGAATCGCAAGCACAACGCCGGACATGGGCCCACCGATTGCCCGCCGAAGCTACCATACACCTATCGCAGTATCGGCGCACGCCCGATCCGCCGTTGCGCGCGACTGGCCGGCCGTGCCAACGTCGGAGCGCGACAACCACGGGAGGCAAGGTCATGCCGGAAATCTCCGGCGAGTGCCTTTGCGGCAGTATCCGTTATTCCGCCAGCGGGGAACCCGTCTTCACCGGCATTTGCCATTGCATTGATTGTCAGAGATTCACCGGCGCCCCTTTTTCCGTGGTTGTCGGCGTGCCGAAACCGGCGTTCAGCGTGACCGGCGATCTCAAGAGTTTCACGAAACTGGGTGACAGCGGGCAGCCGGTCCAGCGCAGCTTCTGCCCGAATTGCGGTGCCTCCATCGCGGATGAAGCTGCGGCGCTGCCGGATGTCGTGATGATCGCCGCGGGAACGTTGCACGACAAAAGCTGGGTGAAGCCCGCGATGCAGATTTACTGCGACAGTGCCCAGCCATGGGTTCAGCTTGGCCACGAGATGAAGAGTTTCCCGAAAATGCCGGGGTGATGGGCGCCGGCGCGATCCGCACCCAGGTCGGAATCGTCGGCGCCGGGCCAGCAGGATTGCTGCTGTCGCATCTGCTGCATCTTTGCGGGATCGAGTCAGTGATTCTGGAGCGGCACAGCCGCGACTACATCGAGAACCGGATCCGCGCCGGTGTACTTGAATACACTACAGAGACGATTTTGGATCAGTGCGGCGTGGGCGAGCGCATGCGGCGTGAGGGAATCCCCCATGAAGGGGTGCTGCTGCGCTTTGGCCGTCGCGACCACAGGATCGATTTCCGGGCGCTTACCGGTCGCCATGTGATGGTGTACAGCCAGCATCTGGTGGTTCAGGACCTCGTCGCCGCATGCATGGCTGAGCATGGGCGGATCGTGTTCGAGGCGAGTGATGTCGCTTTGCAGGACATTGCGGGTGACCGGCCAGGCATTACCTGGACAGAGGCCGGGCAGCCCAAGCGTCTGGAATGCGATTTCATCGCCGGATGCGACGGATTCCATGGCGTGTGCCGGCCGTCGATTCCAGAGAGCGCGCTGCAGGGGTTCGATCGTGAGTATGAGTTCGGCTGGCTTGGTATTCTGGCCGAGGCGCCGCCTTCGTCGCACGAGCTTGTCTATGCGAACCACGAGCGCGGCTTTGCGCTGTTATCACTGCGTTCGCAGCGGGTCAGTCGTCTCTATTTGCAATGCGCCCCCGACGAGGACCTGACCCGGTGGTCCGATGACCGTATTTGGCAGGAACTTCGCGCGCGGACGGAACGCGACGGGTTCGTTCTTAAGGACGGACCAATTCTGCAAAAGGGCATTACCCCGATGCGAAGCTTTGTCATAGAGCCGATGCAGTATGGGCGCCTGTTTCTCGCCGGCGACGCCGCACATATCGTGCCACCGACGGGAGCGAAGGGGCTTAATCTGGCGGTCGCCGATATCTGGGTACTGGCGGCGGCCTTTGAAGCTTTTCTCCGCAACGGGCGCACCGATTTGCTGGAATCATATTCCAGCACGTGCCTCGCGCGGATCTGGAAAGTGCAGCGATTTTCGTGGTGGGTGACTTCCATGCTGCACCGGTTTGAAAATCACACCGCATTCGAGCGGCGCGTTCAGATGGCTGAACTTGACTACGTGGCTTCGTCGGTTGCCGCTTCCACTTCGTTTGCGGAGAACTATGTGGGTTTGCGGCTTTGAGCGGGTGTGAGAAGGACTTTCCAGAACGGGTATGTTGCGGCCAGCGCGATCAACCCCTCCACGCCGGTCAGCGCGGTGGCCCACCGAGCGCCGATAGAAGTTGCCATCCAGCCGAGATGAAAAAAACCGAGCGGCCCAATGCCTATGCAAGTGGAAACCAGCCCCAGCAACCGGCTGCGCATTTCGGGCGGGGAGAACTGATAGACGAGTGTCGCCTGCAATATGCTGTAGGCGGCGCCGCCTAATCCCTCGATAAGCAGCGCCAGCCCGGCCGAAAGCGGCACCGGCGACAGCGCGAAGCATGTAACCATCACGCTGTAGATCGCCATACCGCCCACGTACAATGCTCCGTAATTCCGGCTGGAGGTCACGAAGACCATACCAAGTGCGCCGATGAAGGCGCCTACCCCGTCCATGCTTGCCAGCGTGCCGGTTGCTGCGTCCCCGAGATGGAGGTTCTGCTGTGCAATTACCGGAACCATGCTGGTGAAGGGCCAGGCGAAAACGTTGTACAGCAATGTCACCACAAGCGTGGCGGACAGAAGCTGGTCCTGTCGCACATAACGCACACTATCCGCGATTCCGGCGAGTACCTGATCCCCGAACCTTGTATGCCGCGTGGTTTCGGTAGCCCAGCGTCAGTGCCGCGACCAAAGATGTCGCATAGAGTGCCGCGCCCAATGCGAACACGGATTCGATAGAGGCAAAAGCCAGCAGCGACCCTCCGACCACCGGTCCGAAAATGCGCGCGGCGTTGTTGGCCGCAACATCGATCGACATTGCGGTACCCATGCGGCCGCTGCCCGCGACCTCCCCCATTGCGACGCGCCGGACGGGATTGTCGGCAGCCCAGCCAACTCCGTTCACGAAACTTCCCAGCGCGATCTGCCATATGGTCAGCCTGCCCGACGCGGCCAGCGCCGCTAGCACAATGTCGGTTACCCCCAGCAGCAGGATCATTATGACAAGGCCGGTGCGCCGCTGGACCCGCTCGGCCCATACTCCGATCAGACTGCCGAACAGTCCCATGGGCAGTATTCGCAGCATCGTCAGCATAGCGACGAGAAAGGGCGAGTGCGTGCGCTGAAACACAAAAACGGCGACCGCCAGCGTTTCCATCCAGCGAATGAAGAATGCGATCAGGCCGGCATACCAGAGGCGCCAGAAATCGGCCCCACCGAACGAGCGCAGCCGCGCGAGCGGACGCGCCGTGATGGAGCAGCTTATAGACAGGGTGGGCGTTCCTCGTTTGCGGTTGGTTCTCGCCAGCGCAATCCTGGGCCGCTTGGCGTCCGATGGCAACCGGAGGGTAGGGTAGTGCGGAAGATCGCGGCAGGACTGGGCCTGGCCGAATTCCCATTCGACACCATTTCGGGATTCTGGCGGTTTGTCGATCTTTGCGAGGCCGGCGGCGTCAACTCGCTGTGGCAGACGGACCGGATTGTCAGCCGCACGCCGATCCTCGAGAGCATGACCGCGCTGGCTGCGATCGCCGGCCGCACGCGCAGGCTGAAATTCGGAGTGAACGTGCTGTCACTCGCACTCCGCGAACCGGTGCTCGTGGCAAAGCAATGTGCGACGATCGATGTGTTGTCCGAGGGGCGATTGCTGCCGGGTTTCGGCATCGGCAGCCCGTTGGCCCCTGAATGGGCGAGCATGGGGATCGAAACGCGGACGCGAGGCGCCCGGACGAACGAAGCCCTCGAGATCATACGGCGGTTGTGGACGCAGGACGCGGTTGATTTTGAAGGCCGCTTCTTTCACCTGCACCAGGCATCGATATCACCCCGCCCCGCAACGACCGAACTGCCGATGTGGATCGGGGGGTCGTCGGAGGCTGCCATATGGCGTACGGCCCAATTCGGCACGGGCTGGCAGGCTGGCCCCGAGAACTCCGGCCCAGGCGGACGAAGCCATCAGGCGGATTAAGGCGACCCTGACACAGACCGGTCGCGCAATCGATGCCGATCACTACGGCACCGGAATTCCTTTCCGGTTTGGCAAGACAGGCGATCCGGTCGCACGGGATGCGTTTGCCGCTTATAGAAGGCGGACGGGACGCGAGCCCGAAGCTTATTTCGCGGTCGGTGATGCCAAAACAATCTTGCAACGTGTCACAGAGTACGTACAGGCGGGTGTCTCGAAATTCATTCTTCGTCCCGTGTCGCGCAGCGATGACGACATGTATGCGCAAACCAAGCGGCTGATCGAAGTTGTGCTGCCTCATGTTAATGAGATGACAGTCGAAAAACTGTAGCTGGTTTCACGATCTCTCGATGACTGGCGATTCGTCTGCCGTTATCGCTGGTCTGCAACTATCCTCGGGTTTGCGAACACAGGAGGAGCGGGGAATGGCTGACACAACCGCACGAGCGGCAGAAGGGGATATCGCGGGGCACAAACCCGCTGACATGATGGCGGAAGTCGCGCGGCGCGCCATGGATCAGGGCGAGGAAGCGGTTCGTTTGACCCTTCAGGCGATTGCCGCAGCTCAGGCGCCGGTAGCGGAGCGTAGCCTGGCCGATTGCATCCGGGTATCGGACAGCGCCGCACAGATCGCTAAAATCTATCTTCAATCGGCCGATCGCACCACGGCCGATCTCGAAATCCATGCTGATGTCATACGGACAGATCGGTCAGGCCGTACAAGACTGGCAAAAAACGGCGATTGATCTGTCACAGCGGTTCATGACCAGGTTCGGCAACGCGCCCCAGAGTTTGTCGCGTTGCACGTCGCTGACCGAGCTGGCGCAGTGGCAGCGGGACATCTACTCCGACGTCATCAACGAGGCCGTGGCTGCGAACCATGCCATACTGCAAACGCTGTCAAAGGTGACCGAGAACGCCTTGCGCGCGCTGGAGCCGCATCCGATCCGTGGGCCCGTTTAGTCGCTGATCGGGGAGCCGACAGCGCCGGCTGACGCTTGCAACGCAAGCAGCAGCCGGTCCGCCGGGGCTTCGACCTCCGCGGGCAAGCCTCCGATCGCATCGCTTGCATGCGCATAGATCTGGTGCTCGATCCCTGGATCTAGTACGCCGCGCTGGCGCAGCGCCCAGATCAGAAGGGCCACAACGCCTGAGAGTGCGGTGATGCGGCCCTCAAGGTTCAGGACGTAGCGTGCGGTTTCGGTGTCCATGCGCAACTCGGCAACGTGCCTGATTTTAGCAGGTTACCCGGGTCAGCGTCCTTTGAAATCTGGCAGACGCCGCTCTGCCATCGCCCTGACCCCTTCCCGGAAGTCTTCGGTCTGCCGCAGCCAGGCCTGCTCCTGGTACTCGCGCTCGGTGGCCGCCTGGACGGCCTGCGCCAGACCGCGTCGCAGTGTCTCTCGGGTCGCCGGGATTGCCAGCGGGGCGGATTGCCCAATTTCAGTGGCAAGCGCCAGGGCGGCTTCCATAAGGCGATCGTGAGGGACGAGCTCATCCACCAGGCCGGTGCGGATTGCTTCCTCGCCGGTCAGGCGGCGGCCGGTATAGAACATCTTGGCAGCATGCTGGTGGCCGATCAGCCGTGGCAGCGTGGCGGTCAGGCCGAAGCCGGGATGAAAACCCAGGCGGGTAAAGTTTGCGGAGAACCTCGCCTCTGGGCTGGCAATGCGGAAGTCGGCCATGACTGCCAGGCCGAGCCCTGCTCCGATAGCCGCACCCTGCACCGCCGCTACAATTGGCTTCGCCGTTCGCCAGAGACGGATCGCCTCCTTATAAAGGTGACGACTATGCTCGACGGCCTCGGCTCGTCCGCCTTCCGCGCGACCGCCCAGATCCGCTCCCGCGCAGAAATGCTTGCCTTCGGCCGAAAGGATGATCGCACGGCAGGACGCGTCCGCGTCCAACTGCTCGAGTGCTGTGGCAAGCGCAGCGACCATCCCCACGCTTACGAAGTTGTTGGGAGGCCGCCGGAGCAGGAGAAGGGCTAAATGGCCTGAGCGGGTTTCAGTAACGAAGGGATCGGCTTCGGACATGGACCGTGCTGATGCCGCGAAGGGCGCCATTTTGGAAGCGGGCGCCCTGGTGATCCAGGACCGCCCGCGACCGGATACTAATCAGCGGCAGCTATTGCGAGGTCGTTCCGCCATTTCCAGTGCCGGCCGCACCACCGGCGGCTCCGCCAGCGCTTCCGCCACTGGTATTCATGCTGCCGCCGGCACCTGTGCCGCCGCTGGTGCCCGTGTTCATGTTGCTGCCGGCGGCACCCATGTTGCCGCCCATACCGGCGCTGGCTCCCTCATTGCCGAGATTCATCGCCTGCAGCGTCGGCCCATCGATTTTGCCGGTGGCTTCGAGGTTGTTCTTCTGCTGGAACTGCGTTACGCCGCTCTCGGTCTTTGGACCCCAAACGCCATCCAGGTGCCCGCTATAGAGATGGTTGTCGCGCAGCACGCCTTGCACTTGGCGAACCAGGCTCCTGGTCAGCTCCACATTCTGCGGCGGCGGCGCTGGAGCGGGTGGAGGAGCCGGAGGAGGCGCCGGCTGGGCGGCGGCCGTTTGCTCATTAGAGCCGCCGATGCCCAAAGCGGAGCATCCCGTCACTCCGAGCAGAGCACTGATCGCCATGGCAGTGGCGAAGTCGCGTAGCTTGACCATTCCTCACTCCTGTGTGGACGTTCGATCGAACAAGCGCCAGCACCCCGAGGTTTTCCGCCAGCAGGGCTTGATTTCGGACCTGATGCATTCCGCGGCAGGGCGCAATAAGGCAGGCCAACGAATGAGCGTGAAACCCGCGTGGCTCGCGCGAGCGTGATCACGCTCGCTTTCGCGGGGCCCGGTTGCGGGCGGCGGCGGCCCTTGGAGCGCGCTTCGCTTCATTGGCCGGCACCGGCGTTTTTTCAGCGCTGCTGGCGGCGCGCCCGAGGCTCGCTTTCAGCGCCCCCATCAGGTCAACCACGTTATCGCGGCGTGCCGGTTCCTGCGGCGGAGCTTGAATGCCTTGACCTTTCAGCTTCGCTTCGATCACTTCCCTCAGCCGGGCCTCATAGCGGTCTTCCATATCGGAGGGCGTGAACTGCGCCACCTGACGCTCGATCAGCTGTTCAGCAAGTTTTACCATTTCAGGATCAGGTTTTTCCCCCGCGATGGGTTCGAAAAGGGGCTTGGCGTCATAGATGTCCCGCTTTTCATGGAGCGTGTGCAGCACCAGCCCGCCATCCATCGTCAGGATAGCAACCGGTCTTTCCCGTCGTGACAGCACCACGCGTGAGAGCGCCGCCTTCCCGGTGTCCCGGATTGCATCGCGCAAGACGGCATAAACATCCTGCCCCGCCTCCCCATCCGGCGCAACGTAGTAGCTTGCGTCGAAATAGATGGGCGGAATCTCATCCATATCCACGAATTTCTCGATCGTGAGCACACTAGAGGACTCGATGCGCGCCCGCTCGAAATCCTCCGGGTCGAGCAACACGTAACGGTCCTTTTCGAATTCGAAGCCGCGAGCGAGGTCTCCGCGTGAAAGCTCTTCGCCTGTTTCGGCGTCCTGGGTCACCATCCGGATTCTGTTGCCCGTTTCCGGATTGATATAGTGGAAATGCAGATCGCCGCTCGCGCGGTGGACCGTGTGTAATGCGATCGGGCAAGAGACGAGGGCGAGACGGAGATGTCCGCGCCAGATAGGGCGTGAGGCCATCGCGGGTTTCCTTCGCAAACACACTAAAACGTGCCTATGGACGCTCCGGTTCGGCGGATGCCTTGGTAGCGCACAAGCATCTGTCATTACTATCACGCCCGTTTGAGTCCCGAAACCCCGGTTTGGATGGTTGATATCGCACGCGGCACGTGTGGGGCGGGATGGCAGCGGTTTTCAAGCCTGGGGCGAATTTGGCGGCAAAACTGGGGGTGGCTGCGACAATCGGCATGATATTGGCCGGTATCGGCTGGTGGTGGGGCTATCCCCGCACCGATTACCGACGCAACGATTTCTGGACGGTTGATCAGGTTGTGCCCTTCAGCCACCGGCATCACGTGGCTGGCCTGGGGCTGGATTGCCGGTTCTGCCACATCGAGATCGAAAACGCGGCGATGGGTAGCATGCCTCCCACCCATGTCTGCATGACGTGTCATTCGCAGATCTGGACCAACGCCCGGATCCTGGCACCGGTGCGCGACAGCCTGGCAAACAATACGCCGTTGGTCTGGAACCGCGTGACCAATCTGCCTGACTACGTGTTCTTCAACCACGCGATTCACATCTCCAAGGGCGTCGGCTGCTCGGAGTGTCACGGCGCCGTGGATCAGATGGATCTGACTTACAAGGCAAAAAATATGACGATGACATTCTGCATCGATTGCCATGCCAACCCTGGACCGCGCCTGCGGCCGGCCGATCAGATTTACAACACAGAGTGGAAGCGCACGCCGCAAACGCCCTCACCTAAGGCGCTGCTCGCGCAATATCATGTGCCAAATCGCGACCTGCTGGACTGCTCGGTGTGCCACCGGTGAGCGCGCGCCAGCCGAAGCGGCAATGGCGCAGCGTCGAGGAACTGGCGGGCGATCCGGCGTTCTTGGAACACGCGGCGCAGGAGTTTCCGTCGTTGGGGGAGGCGCTCGCGGCGCTAGGCCCCTCGCCGCATGGACGGCGTCAGGCGCTGCGATTGTTGGGCGCCGCACTGGCGATGGGCGGACTTGCCGGCTGCTACGCCGGAGAGCCGGGAGGCGTGCTGATCCCTGCGGTGCGCGTGCCGCCCGGGCTGGTGCCGGGTCAGCCCGATCACTACGCAACGGCGCACGTGCACGCCGGATACGCGATGGGCACCGTGGTGACGCACCAAATGGGCCGGCCCATCAAGGTGGAAGGCAATCTCGGGCATCCCTCGAGCCTTGGCGCGACCAGCGCCTTCGCCCAGGCCGAGGTCCTGAGCTTCTACGACCCACAGCGCGAAATGCAGGTAAACCAGCGCGGCGAGTTGTCCGACCGACAGCACCTGCTTACCGCCATCAGCGGCGCCCGGTCGCGCCTGACCGAAACGAAGGGCGAGGGATTCCGGCTGCTGACCGGCACAGTCACATCGCCCACGCTTGCCGCGCAGATCGATGCCTTGCTGCATGCCTATCCCGCGGCACGCTGGCATCAGTGGGAGCCGTTCAACCGAGACAGCGCGCTGCAGGGCGCACAGATCGCTTATGGCCAGCCTCTCGATGTGCTGCCGCACCTGGAGCAGGCGGATGTGATCGTTGGCATCGATAGCAATCTGATCGAGGACGCGCCGGGATGGGTTCGCTTCGCGCGCGATTTCGCCAGCCGGCGCAATCCGACTCGCACACAAACAATGAGCCGCGTCTATGCCGTCGAGCCGGCGCCGACCCTGCTCGGTTCCGTGGCGGATCACCAATTCATCGCCGGGCCTCGGGAAATGCATCGCATCATCACAGCGCTCGCGGCCGGCATAATGGGGGGCGCACCCGTGACCAACGCGCCTAAGTGGGTCACGGAGGTGGTCGCCGACTTGAAGGCACATCAGGGGCGTGCGTTCATCAGTGCCGGGCCCAATCAGCCGGCGGAAGTGCAAGGGCTGGTGCATGCGATGAACGAAGCCCTGGGGGGGCGCGGCCGCACATACGACCTGATTGTGCCGGTGGCGTACGACCCGCGCTTGCAGGGCGACTCACTTGCCGAATTGGCAGCCGACATGCACGCCAGCAAGGTGAGCACGCTGCTGATTGTGGACACCAACCCCGTCTTCACGGCACCCGGCTCGCTCGACTTTGTCGAGGCGTTGCAGAAGGTGGCGACCAGCTTCGCGCTGGCGCGCGAACCAAATGAGACGGGGCAGCTCGCGAGTTGGCTCGCGCCGATGACTCACCCGTGGGAGAGCTGGGACGATGCGCGCGGCCACGACGGCACAGCGACTATTATGCAGCCCCAGTCGCTGCCCCTGTACAACGGGGTTGCCGCGGCGGAGATGGTGGCGATGTTCGCCAACCCCTTCGCCGGCACGGCGCTCACTCTCGTACAGGAAACCTGGCGGAAGCAGGCAGGGTCGGACTTCAACCGCATCTGGCACGACTCGCTGGCAGCCGGCGTGGTGGCGAACACGGCAAGCGCAAAATCCCTGGCGCAACTGCGGCCGGAGGCCGGCCGCATCCCCCTCCAGGACCCTGCATCTGGACTGCAGATCCTGTTCCGCCCCGACCCTTCGATCTCGGATGGGCGATACGCCAACAATCCCTGGCTGCAGGAGCTTCCGCGGCCGCTGAACAAGATGACCTGGGACAACCCGCTGCTGATCCCGCCGGCGCTGGCCAACTCGCTTCACCTCGGCAACGCCGACATGGTGGAAATTACCATCGGGAACGCGCGCCTGACGGCACCGGTATGGATGCAACCGGGCCAGGCATCCGACGTAGTGGTGGCGTGGTGCGGCAACGGACGCCACGTTGCCGCGGGCGCCGGGCACGACGCCGGGTTCGACTTCTATCCGCTGACCGGCCGCGGCATGGCGGCGACGGTGACCAAGGCCGAGGGCCGCTACGAACTCGCCAGTACGATCTACCACAACCTGCTCTTTCCCGACGTGACCCACATCGTGAAGCACGCCACTCTGCAGGAGTTCCTCGAGCGCCCAACCTTCGCCAAGAGCCCCGAGCGCCCAGAGATTTATCACCGTAGGCCGCCGGGCCCCGCCGCCTGGGCAATGAGCGTCGATCTGAACGCCTGTATCGGCTGCAACGCGTGCGTGATCGCCTGCCAGGCGGAAAACAATATCCCCACCGTTGGAAAGGCGGAGGTGGAACGAGAGCGGGAGATGCACTGGCTGCGCATTGACCGATATTACGAAGGCACGGTGGACGCGCCGGACACCTACTTCCAGCCGATGCTCTGCATGCACTGTGAAAAGGCGCCCTGCGAACTGGTGTGTCCGGTCGGTGCGACGGTAACCGATTCAGAGGGCCTGAACGTGATGGTTTACAACCGTTGCATCGGCACGCGGTTCTGCTCAAACAACTGCCCGTACAAGGTGCGCCGCTTCAACTTCTTTGCCTTCGCCGATGAACAGCGCCGGCCGGCGGTTTCGTGGAACCCCAATGTGACGGTGCGCGCGCGGGGGGTGATGGAGAAATGCAGCTACTGCCTGCAGCGCATCGCGGCGGCCCGCATCGCTGCCGACCGCGAAAACCGTCCGGTCGGGCCGCAGGAGGTTCGCACCGCCTGTCAGGCCGCCTGTCCTACCCGGGCGTTCACGTTCGGCGACAAATCCAACCCGTCGAGCGACGTGGCGAAGCGCAAGCAAAGCCCGCTCGATTATGCGTTGCTGGAAGATCAGCACACGCATCCGCGCACCACGTATGAGGCCCGGGTAAGTAATCCCAACCCGAAGATATCGGAGACCAGCGCGTGAGCGACATTGCCGAGGAGCCGCTGGCCGGCAAGGCGCGGCCGCGCATCAGCGACCCGATTGTCCTGCCCGGACTGACGCTCGGCTCGATGACTGATCGGATCTGCGCGCTGGCGCTGCGCGAACGCGCTTTCATATGGTGGTGGCTGGCTATGCTGCCGGCCGGCTTTCTTACACTGGTGCTGTTCGGCTCCATCATCTGGTTGTTCTACGCCGGGATCGGCATCTGGGGCGTGGATTGGCCAGTGATGTGGGGGTTCGCCATAATCGAATACGTGTGGTGGATCGCCATCGCCTCCGGCGGCACGTTCATCTCCGCGCTGTTTTTTCTATGCCGTGTGGAATGGCGCACGGCAACCAACCGCATCGCCAAATCAATGACGCTGTGTGCCGCCGCCTGCGCCGGCTTGTTCCCGATCCTGCATCTCGGACGGCCGTGGCTGTTCTACTGGCTGTTCCCGTACCCGAATACGATGGGCTACTGGCCGCAGTGGCGCAGTCCGTTGCTGTGGGATTTCTACGCCATCTTGACCTACGTTACGGCCTCGATCCTGTTCTGGTATCTCGGCCTGGTGCCTGACATGGCGAGCCTGCGCGACCGTGCTCGTACCCGCGGCAAACAAGTGTTCTACGGCGTGCTGGCGTTCGGCTTCCGCGGCACGAGCAAGCAATGGCGGCACTGGCACGGGACTTACGCCATTCTGGCGGCGATCATGGCGGCGCTGGTCTGCTCCGTGCACAGCATCGTGGGCCTGGACTTCGCCGGAGGGGCCACGGTGGGCTGGCATTCCACGCAGTTCCCGCCATTCTTCATCTTCGGCGCCTTCTTGTCCGGTTTCGCCATGGTGATCATCCTGATCATCCCGCTACGGCGGCTGATGCGGCTGGAGCAACTGATCACCGGGCGGCACCTCGACGTGCTGTGCCGGCTGATGGCCACCAGCAGCCTGGCGCTTTGCTACGCGTATATCATGGACGCCTTCACCACCTGGTACGGCGCCGAGATCGCCGACCGCACCATGTTCGCCGCGCGCACCACGGGCATGTACCTCTACGTGTATTGGTGCACCATTGCCTTAAACGTCCTGCTGCCGCAGCTGATGTGGCTGCGCTCCATGCGCATGAACCAGGTCGTCGTGCTGATCGTCTCGATTGGCGTGATCATCGGTATGTGGTTCGAGCGCTACGAGATCGTCGTGACCAGCCTGCACCGGACGCACCTGCCCTCGGCCTGGGGTAATTTCCATGGAACCTACTGGGACCTCGCGACGCTGGTCGGCAGCGTTGGATTCTTCTTCTTCAGCATGCTGCTTATCGTGCGCCTGGTGCCGCTGATTTCGATGTCAGAGATGCGCGGCCTGCTGCAGAAGCATCAGCCATGAGCGCAGTGGTCGCGGCATTCGATACCCAAGAGCGGTTGGAGGAGGTGCTGGCCCGGCTGCGCGGGGCCGGCATCAGTGGCATCGAAACCTACACGCCGAAGGCGCTGTCGGCGGACGAAAAGGGCACCGGCTCGCCGCTCCCGCTGATAATCTTCATCGCCGGCATGATCGGCGCGGCCGGAATGTACGCGCTGGAAACCTACGCCGACGTGCTGAACTGGCCAGTCAATGTCGGCGGCCGGCCGGCATTCTCCTGGCCAGCCTTCGTGCCCATCGCATTCGAGATCGGCGTGCTCTTCGCTGTGACCACTGGTTTCTTCGGCTACTTTATAATTAATGGATTGCCACGCCTGTGGGATCCGGTGGACGAATGCGCTGCCCTGCGGCAGGCGATGCGGGCCGAATGGGTCGTAGCGGTGCAGAGCGAGGACCACAGGGAGCTGGCGCAAGCACGCCAGATCATTGACTCTCTCCAGCCGCTGTCGGTGGAGCATCTGGCGCGAGAACTGCAGGAGGTGCCGGCGTGATACCGTGCAGTATGAGCCTTGACTCATGCGAAGCGGTATCGTGCGCAGGGTTGGTGGGGCGGCTGCGCGCAAAACAAAAACTCAATACCGGTCAGCCGGGGGGCTGGCCGGCGTGAGGCCGGGGCTGGTCCTGGCGCTCGGGATGGTGATGCTGCTCGGCGGCTGCGACGACATGAGCACCCAGCCCCGCCAGAAGCAGTATTCCCCAGCGGTCGGCCCGGCCCAGCGGCCCGAAGGAGTCGTGCAATACAAGGAAAAGCCCGTCACGGCGCCCCCCGTGACATTGGCGCTGCTGCAGCGCGGCCGCTTGCAATTCCACATCTATTGCACACCCTGTCATTCCGAGCTGGGCGACGGCAACGGCATGATCGTGCAGCGCGGCTTCCCGCACCCGCCTGATTACGAGGAACAACGTCTACGCGACGCTCCGCCGCAATACTTCTACGACGTGATCACTAATGGCCATGGCGTGATGTATTCCTACGCCGACCGGGTGCTGGCGGCGGATCGCTGGGCCATCGCCGCTTATATCCGGGCACTGCAGCTCAGCCGGCGTACTATGCTCAGCGATCTCACGCCGGACGAGCGGAGCAAGCTGCCATGACGGCCGAGCGCATGGAACAGGTGGAACGCGTTGCGTGGGTCGTCGGAGCGGTTGGGCTGCTCGCGTCGATTATCGGCTGGATCGTCACGCCACATTTGTTTCCGCATGCGTGGCTGGCGGCAGTGTCGTGCTGGGTCGGCTGGCCACTCGGCAGCATGGCGCTGCTGCTGATCCACTCCATTACCGGCGGCCGCTGGGGATATGCGGTGCGCCCGCAACTCGCAATCGGCGTGATGACCCTGCCGCTGCTGGTGATCGCCGTCGTGCCGCTGCTGCCGGTGCTGCACGGACTGTATCCGTGGGGGCGCCCAGAGATCGCGCGCGACCTGGGCAACACCAGTTATCTGAACGTCCCCTTCTTCTGCGGCCGCGGCGTGCTGTACCTGGCGTTGTGGCTTGGTATCGGGGCGTTGATCTTGCGCGCGCTGCGCCAGCCTTTCCCTGATGCCGCGCTCTACCGGTTGGCTCCGTTCGGGCTGATTGCCCTAATGCTGAGCAGCACCTTCGCCGGGTTCGACGCGACGCTGTCGCTCGATCCGCACTTCAATTCCAGCATTTACGGCATGATCATGGCCGGCGAAGCGGTCCTGCTGGCGCTTTCGGTTGCAACGTTCTTCACTTTGGCGATCTCCGACCCTGGCCCACGCGCGACCGAGGACCTGGGCAAGCTGCTTCTCGGCCTGCTGGTGCTGTGGGGCTACTTCGTCTTCATGCAGCTGCTGATCGTGTGGAATTCCGATCTCGCCGCCGATGCACCGTGGTACGTCGCGCGATCCGAACATGGCTGGGGCATCGTCGCCTGCATCACCTTCGCAACGCATTTCGCCGTTCCGTTCCTGCTCTTGCTCTGGCCACAGGTGCAAGGCTCCCGCCGCGCCATGCTTCTCGTCTCCTTTCTGCTCATGGCGGCAGAGGTGCCGCGCGCCTGGTGGCTGGTGGTGCCGGCGGCGGACCGCTCCCTCTCTTGGCTTGATGTGTCCGCAATGGCCGGAATGCTCGGCGTCGTCGTGGGCCTGGCACTGCGCATCCCACGCCTGCCGCGGGCCCGCGCCTGGCTGGCTCATGGAGTAACCCAGCATGGTTGAGAAAACCCTGATCCCCGAGGCGCAGCACGAGCCGCGCGATGTGTCCGGCCGCTTTATCCTGAGTGCCTTCCTGTTGCTGGTCACCTCGGTCGCCGCCGTGGGTCTGGTCGTCTGGGGCATTTTTCCGCATTCCGTCGCCGACAAGCAGATCGCCAGCAGCGTTTCCGCCTTCCCCGCGCCGCAACTGCAGCCAGACGCCACCGCCGACTGGAAGCGCTTTTACGCCGAGGAGATGCAGCGACTGAACAGCTACGGCTGGGTCGATCAAGCGCACGGCGTCGTGCACATCCCGATCGACCGCGCAATGCAGAAAGTCGCCAGTCAAGGCATCCCCGGCTGGCCCACATCGGAAAGGCCCAAGGAATAACCAGGATGCACGCGTGAATTTCCAGCTTCCCGTCGCCTCCAACTTTGCCCCCGAGGTCGATCACATCCTGATCTGTCTGCTCGTCATCAGCTCGGCGATTCTGCTGCTGGTCTTCGGGCTCATGTGGACGTTCATGATAAAGTACCGCGCCGGCAGCCCTATCGACCGCGGCGCAATCGCCGAGCGGACCTGGAGATTCGAAATCGCCTGGACCACAGCCACGTTCTTTGTGTTCATCGGTCTGTTCTACTGGGGCGCCGACGTCTACCTCCGTATGTACCAGCCGCCTCCCGACGCAATGAAGATCTCCGTCGTCGGCAAGCGGTGGATGTGGAAGATCGAATATCCCGGTGGCCAGCGGGAGATCGACGAACTGCACGTGCCCGCCGGACGCAAGGTTCAGCTGGTTCTCACGTCGGAGGATGTGATCCACGATTTCTCCATCCCCGCCTTTCGACTGCGCCACGACGTACTGCCCGGCCGCTATGAGACGTTCTGGTTCGTCGCCGACGTGCCGGGGACTTATGATTTCTATTGTTCACGCTTTTGCGGCACCGAGCACTCGCGTATGCGGGGCGAGGTCGTGGTGATGCCGCCCGCCGATTATCAGCGCTGGCTGGAACAGAACGGCAGTTCCCAGACCCTCGTGGCGCAGGGCAAGGATCTGTTCATCCGCTTCGGCTGCAGCGGCTGCCACGAGGGTGGCGGCACGGTGCGCGCCCCTTCGCTCAACGGGGTCTATGGCAGTCCGGTGCCATTGTCCGACGGCACCACCGTGATCGCCGACGAAGCCTACCTGCGCGATTCGATTCTGTATCCAAAAAAGCAGGTCGTCGCCAGCTATGTGCCCGTGATGCCGTCGTTCGACGGCAAGATCAGCGAAGGCGATCTGCAAAGCCTGATCGCCTATATCAAGTCCCTCGGCGCGGAGAACCCATGAGCAGCACCGTTATCGACGCCCGCGAGGTCGCCGAAAGCTACCTCAGCGAGAGCTTCACGCTGAGGGGTTGGCTTACCACGACGGACCACAAGCGAATCGCAGTCCTGTATCTTGTTAGCATCACCGCGTTCTTCTTCGTCGGCGGCATCGCCGCGGCTTTCATGCGGTGGAACCTCATCGTGCCGGAAGGGATGCTCCGCTCCGAGGAGACGTATAACCGCCTGTTCACCATGCATGGGATCATCATGGTGTGGTTCTTCCTGGTGCCCTCCATCCCGGTCACGCTGGGAAACTTCTGCATCCCGCTGATGATCGGAGCGCGCGACCTCGCCTTCCCCAAAATCAACCTGATGAGCTGGTACCTGTTCGTCGCCGGCGGAATCGTCGAGCTGTACGCCATGTTTGTGGGCGGGCTGGACGTGGGCTGGACGTTCTATCCCACGCTCTCCACCGACTACAGCAACGGGTTCGTGCTGATCGCGGTGTGGGGCATCTTTCTCAGCGGCTTCTCCTCCATCGCCACCGGCCTGAATTTCATCGTCACCATCCACACGCTGCGCGCACCGGGCATGACCTGGAACCGCCTGCCGGTTTTCATATGGTCGCACTACGCCGTGAGTGTCCTCTACGTGCTGGCCACGCCAGTGCTGGCGATGACCCTGCTCCTGGTGTTCTTCCAACGCATGTTCCACGTGGGTCCGTTCGATCCGCAGATCGGCGGCGATCTGATCCTGTTTCAGCACCTGTTCTGGTTCTACTCCCACCCGGCGGTGTACATCATGATCCTGCCAGGCATGGGCGTGGTCAGCGAAATTATTCCCTGCTTCGCGCACAAGCGGCTGTTCGGTTACGAGTTCGTCGTCTGGTGTAGCATCGCCATCGCGGTGATCAGTTTCTTCGTCTGGGGCCACCACATGTTCGTCTCCGGCCAGTCGCTGTACGCCAGCGTGGTGTTCTCCTTGATGTCTTATGCGGTGGCCATTCCCTCGGCGATCAAGGTGTTCAACTGGATCGGCACCATGCACAAGGGCTTTATCCGCTTCGATGCACCGATGCTGTACGCCATCGGCTTCATCGGACTGTTCACCAGCGGCGGTCTGACCGGGCTGTGGCTCGCTTGCCTGGCGGCCGACGTGCATCTTAGTCAAACCTATTTCGTCGTGGCGCATTTCCACTACGTGATGGTCGGCGGCATGGTCTCCGCGTTCTTCGGCGGGCTGCACTTCTGGTGGCCGAAGATCACCGGCCGGATGTACCCGGAGATGTGGGGCCGCGCCGCCGCGCTGATCATATTCCTCGGCTTTAACATGACCTTCGCGCCCCAATACATCCTCGGTTTCACCGGGATGCCGCGGCGCGAAGCCACATACCCCGCCAAGTTCCAGGTCCTGAATGTCATGTCCTCGGCCGGCGCGTCGATCCTCGCGCTGGGTTACCTGCTTCCGCTGTTTTATCTGCCCTGGTCGCTGTTCCGTGGTCCGCGCGCTTCCTCCAATCCTTGGGACGCCACCGGGCTGGAGTGGCAAACCACCTCGCCGCCGCCCACCGTGAATTTCTACTCGACCCCGCTCGTGACCTGGGATCCGTACGACTACAAGGAGCCGGAGCGGCTGGAGCAGCGGAATTACCATGGCTGAACCCCAGCCCCCCGGCGCCGTGCTGATTCTGCCGCAGGAATTTCAGTACGCCAGCTTGTTCCATCAGCGGGAAGCGGCGATCGCCGGGATGTGGCTGTTCCTGGCGCAGGAGTGCCTGTTCTTCGGCGCACTCTTCCTGACCTGGATCTACAGCCGCTACTGGAATCTTGCCGGATTCGACGCCGGCAGCGCCGAAACCCAACTGTGGATCGGCAGCATCAACACCGGTGTGCTGGTGACCAGCAGTTTCGCCTATGCCGTAGCCCTTACGTTTATCCGCGGCGGCGCCGACCGACCGATGAGTATGGCGTTGTGGGTGACGCTGTCGCTCGGCGTGATTTTTCTCTGTCTAAAGGGCTACGAATGGCATCTCGACTTCGATGACCACACCTGGGTGCTTGACCCCGACTTCAAGGTGAAAGGCGCGCTGCAGGGCGGCGCCAAACTGTTCTGGAGCTTCTATTGGATCGCTACCATCTTGCACGGCGCCCACATGTCCGTGGGCATCGCGCTCGTTCTTTATCTGATCCTGCGTGCCCGCCGCCGCCACTTCTCCGCGGCGTATCACACCCCGGTGGAGGTCGTCGGCATCTACTGGAGCTTCGTCGATATCATCTGGATCATCCTGTGGCCCTTAATCTACCTGATCGGGAGGGGAACATGATCGGCCGCATCGTATGGCTCGGGTTGACCTGGGCGCTGCTGCTGGCGCTTGCGGGGGGCCAGTTCCTGATCAGCGGCATTCATATGTCGCCGCAGGACCGGCCCGTCGTGCTGTTCCTGGCCGGAGCAATGGTTGTAACCGTTGCTTTCGTGTACATGAACCTTGGCAGTGCGCCGATCGTCGCCCGGGGATTCGCCGTCGCCGCGGTGTTCTGGCTGATCGTGATCCTCGGACTTGGCAGCATGGACGCGCTGACGCGCCATCTATGGCTGGTGGGAACGATCAATCCGAAATAATCCCTGCGAGTTCCTCGCGCGCTTTTTCGATATGCCCCCACGGAATTCCGCCTAACGGGAAGTGTCCTCCAACAATCACCGCCAGCACTGCATTCGCCTTCCCCAAGCGCTCCCGGTCCTGCTCTGCTCCGCTTTCGCGCCAGCGGGCGATCAGTGAATCGCGAAACGCGGTCAGGCAGCGCGTTGCTTCCGAGAAATCGTGTCCAACCTTTTCTGGCCGCTCGGCCAGCAGCTTATCCAGCATCCGTAGTGCTGCACGCCCATGCTGACGGGACGTGGGACGCCCGATCGTCGTCGCCTCATTGTCCATGGCTCGCACCCTCCGGGTGCAAAAGGCGCCCCTTCCGCAGGTTGCAGGTCAGGGCCTTCGTACTGTGGATGCTGGTGTTTGGATCGCCATGAATCGCCAGCAGCACGTTGGCGATATCGCCGTGGGCATAGCCATCCCAGCCATACACCCACGGCATGCCGACCTGGTGAATGCGGCGGCTCTCGATAACGAATGGGCGCAGCCGGCGCGTGATCATCGCCTTCGCTTCGATCTCCCCCCGGGCTGTGGACAGCACCACCCAGTCAAGACTTTTGATGCCGACCTCGCCTGCCAGCTCGGGAGAGATTTCGACAAATGCTTCAGGCTGCAGCTCCGCCGTGTGCGGCATCACGCGGGTTGCGATTCCGCCGCAGTGCAGCTCGGTCAGCCGGAACGTGGTGAACACGTAAGGAAAGCGTGGATCCTCTGGCGCGTGATACTCATTGCCCGGACGCGGCCACAACTTTGCGGCCGGGTTGATCTGCTGCTTCGGATACATCGCATTGCGAACCGGACTCTCGACCGGTTCATAATATGTCGGCAGAGGCCCGTCCTTCAGCCCGGATGGTTCGAACAGGTGGCATTTGCCGTCCACCTCCATGATGAACGGATCGGCGCCACCGAGCGCCTCCATTCCTGTTGGATGCAACGAATAGTCCGGGCGCCTGTCCGGAGGAGTCGATTTGGTGAAATCGGGCACATCGTTGCCCGTCCATTCCTGTTTGTCCGCGTCCCACCAGATCATCTTCTTCCGCTCGGACCACGGATTGCCGTCAGGATCGGCTGACGCCCGGTTGTACATCGTTCGCCGGTTTGATGGCCAGGACCAGCTCCATCCCGCGTGGCTGCCGGGACCCGATGGACCGTCCGGCCTGCGCGACCGGGATTTGTTGTCGTGCTCTCCCGGAAACACCCCAGTGTACAGCCAGCCGCCGCAGGCCGTTGAGCCGTCATCCTTCAATTCCTGGAAGTTCTTCAGCTGGGTGCGGTCGGCGACCGTGTAACCATTGACCTCTTTCAGGACTGCGGCTGCGTCGGGCTCCTCCGCGGCGCCGCTGACCGGATACTCCCAGGTCAGCGTCTGGATCGGCTTGTCCTTTGTTTCGCAACTATCTGCATACATGTTTTTCAGCCGTCGCCCGAGGTGATACACGAACCACGTCTCCGATCGCGAATCTCCTGGCAGTTCGCAAACTCTGTCGTGCCACTGCACCAATCGGCTCGTGTTGGTTATCGTGCCTTCCTTTTCCGCCGCCATCGCACTCGGCAGGAAAAAGACTTCAGTGCCAATCTCCTCCGGCTTGAGTTCTCCCCTCTGCACCAGCCGGCCCTTCTGCCAGAAGTCAGCAGTCTCGGTCATCGCAAAATCGCGCACGACCAACCACTCCAGCCTGGTCATCGCGCGTTCGATCAGGCCGGAGTTTGCACCGCCGACCACCGGGTTCTGCCCGAGCACGAATTGCCCCTTAATCAACCCATCAGCCATCGCCAAGGTCATTGGCAATTGCGAGTGATCGCCCGTGAGCTTGGGCAGCAGGTCGTAGCAGTAGTCGTTAGCGGCTGTCGCAGCCTGCCCGTACCATGCCTTCAACAGGCTGATCACGTATTTCGGCAGGTTATTCCACCAGCCGGTCGGCGGTGTTTCAGCTTCCAGATAATGCTTCAGCGAGTGATGCGGCAGCAAAGCATTCGGCTGCGGCAGATACGTCGGTAGCATGTTGTACAACGTTGGGATGTCGGTGCTGCCCTGGATGCTGCAATGTCCTCGCAGCGCCATCATGCCACCGCCCGGCCGCCCGATATTTCCCAGCAACCCCTGAATGATGGAGGCCGCACGGATCATCTGCACGCCCGTGGAATGATGCGTCCATCCCACGGCATAGCAGAACGCGCCGGTCCGCTCCCGCCCGGAATTCCGCGCGATCGCATCGGCCACCCTAAGGAATGTCGCCTTTGGGCAGCCAGTCACCTTTTCCACGAGCTCGGGTGTGTACCGCGCGAAGTGACGCCGCATTATCTGGTATACGCAATTTGGATGCTGCAGCGTTTCATCGGACGGCGGTGGATGCCGCGTCATTGCCGCTTCGCCGCTTTCCGCATCCTTGGCCTCAAGCTGCGGGCTGTGCTCCGCAAGGGGCGATGCGACGACTTCGCCCTTGTACCTGCCAGGTGTCCATCTTATAGGCCGCATTTCGCGGCTGAAATCCGGAGAACACCCCCTCGTTCTGGTCCGCGTCCTGAAAGCCGTCATCGATAATGGTAGCGATGTTGGTGTATGGGATCACAAAATCCCGGAACCCCAGGTCATTTTCCAGAATGTAGCGGATGATCCCCCCAAGGAACGCGATATCGCTCCCTGAGCGGATAGACACATGAATGTTTGCAATGGCCGAGGTCCGCGTGAACCGCGGATCAACATGGATGATCGTCGCCCCCCGCGCCTGCGCTTCGGTTACGAACCGGAATGCGACGGGATGATTCTCGGCCATGTTTGATCCCATGATGGTGATCACATCGGCGTTCGCCAGATCCCATAGCGCCATTGTCGCGGCGCCCCGTCCAAACGAGGTGCCCAAACTGGGCACCGAGGAGGAGTGTCATATCCTTGCCTGGTTCTCGATATTCACCATCCCCAGGCCACCGCCAAACAGCTTTTTCATCAGGTAATTTTCTTCGTTGTCCAGCGTCGCGCCACCAAGGGAACCGATCCCGAGGGTCTGGTTTACCAGGGTGCCGTCAGGCAGCCTCTCCGTAAAGGTTTCATCTCTCGTTCGTCTGACGCGCTCAGCGATGCGATCCATCGCCCAGTCAAGCGGTTTCGGCTCCCAATGATCTGAGTGCGGAGCACGGTAGAGCACATCCGTGATCCGCTTCGGGCTGAGCATCATCCCGAGCGTGCCGGCTCCCTTGGGGCATAGCGTACCCTGGTTTACCGGGCTTCGCGGATCACCCTCCACATGGATCGGTTTGCCGTTTCTCGCATAGACCAGTTGCGCACATCCCACCGCGCAGAACGGGCAAATCGAGGTGCCGACGCGGTCGGCCTGCTCCAGCCGGGGTCGGAGCTGCCGGGATAGCTCACTTTTCGCGGCTTCGCCCATCACGCTCTGACCCGCCGCTTGGCGCGGCAAGGACCAATTTCGGACGAACCCCGACACCCGGTCAGCCATGCGCTGGCGAATTTTCTTCATCGTGACTCTCACGGCCTCACGCGGTTTTCCAACGCGGACGGCCCAGACCGGTTGCGGGCGGGAACCAAGACAAGCCGTCGCGTTTAAGCCTCGCGGGCGAGCGGGATCATCCGATGGAGTCCATGGACGGCATTGTCACCATCGTGCAGGAGAGCAGGTTCGAGCTCCGCGACCCGAAAGGCGCTTCTCACACATTTTTGCTTTCCCATAAGGCTCCGCTGGAGCCCCAGCAGCTCGCACCCCTGCCACAGGAGCAGGCGCGTGTGCGGGTGAGGTACGCGACGGCTCACGGTATCATTGGCTTCCTTGCTCACTCGGTAACCCGGCTCGATTAGCGGCACAAAACAAATGGATATGCACCCCCGCGCCCTGGAATATCCCGAGTCCAGTCTGGACCGGATGATCCCAGATGAAGCTGAACTTACCGCGGGCGTGAAGGTGGTTCCCGGAAAGTCTTACGGCTTCTTCACTGACACCACGCTGTGCATCGGCTGCAAGGCATGTGAGGTCGCCTGCAAGGAATGGAACAACCTGCCCGCCGACGAACTTCGTCTGACCGGTGAAAGCTACGACAACACGGGGCGTCTCTCCGCCAATACCTGGCGCCACGTCAGCTTCATCGAACGATCGGTGCGCGATGACACGCAGACGCCATTCCAGAGCGGCTGGCTCATGATGAGCGACGTTTGCAAACACTGCCACAACGCGCCTTGCCTGGAAGCCTGCCCCACGGGCGCCCTGTTCCGCACCGAGTTCGATACGGTGGTTGTTCAGCAGGATATCTGCAATGGCTGCGGCTACTGCCAGCCTGCCTGTCCCTTCGGGGTGATCGAGGTCAATGTGCAGGACGGCAAGGCGCATAAATGCACGCTCTGTTACGACCGACTGAAGGGCGGATTGGAGCCCGCCTGCGCCAAATCCTGCCCGACTGACTCGATCCAGTTCGGCGAGCTGTCCGAACTTCACGCCCGTGCGGCCGCCCGCATCGATACCCTGCATAAAGCCGGACGTACGGACGCTTATTTATACGGCACACCTGGCGCTCCCGGTGCGACTGGCGGCCTGGAGCATCTGCACGCCTTCTTTTTGCTGACCGATGCGCCGGAAATTTACAACTTGCCTTATGCGCCCACTCGCCCTGCCAATCGCGTCATGCCGAGCCTGATGTCGGGACTTGCCGCGATGGCTGTGCTGGCAGTGTTCGCCGCTTCCGCCTTCCGCCGCTGAAGGAGACGTCCTGATGCCCGACGACGCAGGGTTCGGCCGCGCAACCTCCCGGTGGGGTGGCGCGACATATTATGGCAGAGAGCAGCTCAAGCCGGCACCGTTTAACAAGTGGTTTGTAGGTGGTTATATTTTTCTGGCCGGGCTGTCCGGCGGCGCTGCGCTGCTTTCAACGATGCTCGATTTTACGCGCGGCGATAAAGCGAAGCAAACAGTAAGGCGCGGCCGCTGGGTTTCGCTGGCCGGCCCGACAATCGGCACGCTTGGGTTGATCATGGATCTGCACACGCCCAAGCGGTTCTACAACATGCTGCGTCTGTTCAAAGCCACCTCACCCATGTCGATCGGCAGTTGGCTGCTGGTCGCTTTTGGAGGATTCAGCGCATTGACCGCGGCGGCGGAACTGCCGGGCCTGCACCGGCTTCGCCCGCTCGGCAAAGTTGCCCAAGTCCCGCTTGCAATAACCGGCGCCGGACTTGGGACATACACGGCCTCGTTGCTCTCCGCAACCAGTACGCCGCTCTGGGCTGCCGCCCCCTGCGCGACGGCGATCCGCTTTGCCGCCTCCTCCATCGCCGCCGGCGCCGCCACGCTAAACCTCGGAGAAAATCAGACACGGCTTACCCGTGATCTCGACAAAATAACCCTCGCCGCGCTTGCGCTGGAGCTGGCCGCGACGATCTCCGCGGACGAGACTTATCACCGTACAGGCGTGGCACCCGCGATGAAGAGCACTCCTGGCATGATCGACGAGGCTGGAGGGACGGTTCTCGGCACGGCTCTGCCGCTCGGCTTGCTGGCGGTGTCGCTCACTGGCCGGCGCCGCTCCAACACTCTGTCGCGCCTGGCTGCTCTGCTGACTCTGGCAGGCAGCGCCGCCATGCGTATTTCCTTCCTCGCGGCAGGCGATGTCTCCGCCCGCCGGCCCGATATCAGCATGCGCTTAGCCCAGCCCGACAACCTGCAACGCGTGCCGAGTTGGCCGATCCAACGCCGTATCTAGCCGCGCAGCTCCGGGATCACCCATAACGGCCTGTCGCCTCGCGCGACCCGCTGCACATTGTCAAACGCATTGCGGAACCGAGCGTACTGATTATCCCAGGTCGGACCGGCGAAGTGTGGCGTCAGGATCACATTGTCCAGTCCGAACAGCGGATTGTCTGCTGCCGGAGGTTCCATATCAAAAACGTCCAGCCCGGCGCCGGCGAAAGTTCCATTCGTCAGCGCCTCGTACAGCGCCGCTTCGTCCACAACCGGCCCGCGGCACGTGTTGATCAGGTACGCGGTAGGCTTCATCAGGCGCAACTCGCGTGCACCAATCAAATGCCGCGTGCCGGGGGTCAGCGGCACGTGCAGCGACACGATGTCTGACGCGCGCAGCAACTCGCCCAGCAGCCGGAATCGCACGCCAAGCGCGTCAGACTGATCCTCGGTCAGCCGCACGATATCGTAATACTGCACGCTCATTCCGAAGGCCTGAGCGAGCCGCGCGACCTTCTTGCCGATAACGCCTAGTCCGACGATCCCCAGCGTGCGTCCGTAAAGCTCGTATAGTTTTACATTCGCCACGTCATTGCCCCGCCAGCGACCAGAGGCGGTCATGGAGTGCTGCCACACGAGCCGGCGCGATACCGCCAGCATCAGCATCAGCGCATGCTCGGCGACCGCGATCCCGTTCGCTCCGCCATTGTTGCAGACCGGCATGCGTGCCCGCCGGGCCGCCTCGATGTCGACCCGGTCGTAACCTGCGCTCAGCAGCTGGATCAGCTTCAGTTTGGGCGCGGACTTGTAGAATGCATCGTCCATTTTTACTTCGCCGAGGCCGACGAGATACTCCGCATTTGGCAAAGCCTGACTCCACCGGGGCGAGCCTGGCCGCGCCAGCACTACCTCAAAACCGGGGGGCGCCAGCTCGCGCATCACCTCCGCTGCGCTGAGTGGGTTGTCACTGACCAGAATCGTTGGCGCCATTCGCTTCCTCCTCGAACGATAACCGCCAAGATATGGGGCTCAGCCGAGCCCAGGAAGTACGCCAACTCCCATCGCTTGCCGCATGAACAGGCGCTTCAGCGGGGGGGTCCGGTTCACCGCGGCGATGCCAAAATCCCGGGCTGCCCGGAGCAGCGGATTATCGTTGCTGAACAGACGGTCCAGCCCGTGCGTGGCAACCAGCATGGCGAGGTTATCCGGGCGCCGCTGGCGCTGATATCGCTCCAACAGCCGCGGGGACCCCACATCCCCCCCGGCTCGGTAAGCCGCGATCACCAGATCGGCCAGTCCGATGGCATCCCGAAAACCCAGATTGAGCCCCTGCCCGGCAACCGGGTGAATTCCGTGCGCCGCGTCGCCCACCAGCGCCAGCCTGGTATCGGCATAGCGATGCGCCAGCATGGCCGAGAGAGGATACCGCCATCGCCGTCCAACCGGACGCAAAACCCCCAGATGATCGCCGAGACGGCGCGTGATCTCCCGGGCAAATGCCGGATCATCCAGCGCCAGCATGCGATCGGCCACATCGTTGCGCTCCGTCCACACGATCGCCGAGACGTTTGGCCCCGCCTCGCTGGCACTCATCGGCAACTGGGCGAAGGGTCCGCCCGGCAGGAAGTGTTCTAAAGCCAAGTTCCCGTGCGGCCGTTCATGCGCGACCGCGCATACGATACTAGTCTGCCGGTACGGAATCCTCGTCACCGGAATCCGCGCCTGCTCCCGCAACGGCGAGGATCGCCCCTCCGCCGCCACAACAAGCCGGCAGGCAATCTCCTCGCCATCGCCCAGTTGCACGATCGCCCCCTCGGCTCCGCGTTCCACCCGGGCTTCAGCAGGAGCGAACACCGACAGCGCCGACAGCGCGTGAAGATGACCGTTCAGGGCAACTCGCAGGCTCCGCGACTCGGTCATCCAGCCGAACGGCCCGGAACCCGGACCAAGCTCCGCGTGGTCGAAGTGAAGATGCAGCCGGGAAGCCGGCCGCCCGAGGCGCCCATCGGTCACCCTTATATCCAGGATGGGACAGGACGGCGCCGGCAACCTGTCCCATAGCCCCGAATCCTCCAGCAACTGCTTCGATCCGGCGGCGATGGCGTAAGCGCGTCCGTCGAAGGCCGGATGTTCCATCGGCGGCAGAGGCGACCGGTCCACGACCACCGTCGGTACGCCGGCAGAGGCGAGCCGGCACGCCAGCGCGCCTCCGACGGGGCCGGCTCCAACGATACAAACCTTGGCCGAAATCGCCATTCCGTACCACCCTCTGATTGTGGAGGCGCGCGCAACCCGCGCCAGCTGCCCCAAGGCTGAGCGCCGCCCGTCTACCACGTTGCGTCGGATTGCGTTCCTGCGGGAACTGGAGAACGTGCTGATTGAACTGATCCAGGGGGCTGACACTTGGGAGCAGGATTCACGCGCTCCGACCTACGGCCTCGCGCGATCCTGCTCTGATTAGCGCATCTGACTGACGGCGAGACTTCCCGCCGGGAGCGGGCGCAGGAGTTCAGCCTCGGGCTTTTCCAGGCAAAGCCAGGTCAGCCATTCGGGGCGCTCCAGGATGACGGGCTGGCGGTTGTGGATGGGGGCGACGTCCGGACCGGGCTCGGTGGTCAGCAGCGTGAAGGCGTCGCCGTTGTCTGGCATAGGGCGCCAGAGGCCGGCGAAGCAGAACCAGGGCTCGCCGGCCCTGGTGAATTTCCACTTGGACTTGGGCGACTTTGTACCCGTGAATTCGAAGAAGTGGGAGGCGGGCACGAGGCAGCGGCCCCTGGGGAAACGCCGATTCTCCGAGCGGAAGTTGATAACGGGCGGGCCTTTCGGTTGGGCGGGAGGAAAACCCCAGCGCAGCTGTGCGAACTCGATACCCTCGTCCGTCTGGCGGATGACTGGCGCGGTGTCGGTGGGCCAGATGTCTTCACGGGGCTGCAGATTTGGCGCGGCAAGCGGAAAGCGCACGGGAATGCGCGATTGGCTGAACGCCTCCAGATAAGCGCTGTAGGGGATGTCGTTGCCGTAGTCGTTACACATCGAGGGGCCGCACAAGCCGATGCTGCTTCCGTCCGGCGGAGAGCTTGATCGCTCCGTCGCGGAGATGGTCGGCCGCGATCACGGCGGCCTCATCGGCTACTGTTTCGTCGTTTACGCGGGCGCCGCCGCCGCGGATCAGCCGCCGCGCCTCGCCGTTGCTTGCCGCCAATCCGGCCATGACGAACAGGCGAAAGGCCGGGATGCCCTGCGAAAGCTCGGCTGCAGGGACATCCACGCCGGGGAGGGTGCCGGCGGCTTCGCCTTCCTCGAACGCGAGGCGTGCGGTTTCGGCGGCCTGTTCGGCGGCCTCGGTCCCGTGGGCGAGGCGAGTGGCCTCCGTTGCCAGCAGCTTTTTCGCTTCGTTGACCTCGGCGTCTCGCAGGGTTTCCAGCCGGGCGATTTCGGCCACCGGCACATCGGTGAACAGGCGGAGGAAGCGGCCCACGTCCGCGTCCTCGGTGTTGCGCCAGAACTGCCAGTATTCGTAAGGCGAGAGGCGGTCGCCGCGCAGCCAGACCGCACCTCTGACGCTTTTGCCCATTTTCGCGCCGGAGGAGGTGGTGATCAGTGGGGTGGTCAGTCCGAACAGCTGCCTGCCGTCGGTCCGGCGGGTGAGTTCCATGCCGGCGACGATGTTTCCCCACTGATCCGAGCCGCCCATCTGCAACTCCACTCCGAGGCGGCGGGATAATTCGCGGAAGTCGTAGCTCTGCAGGATCATGTAGTTGAATTCGAGGAAGGTGAGCGGCTGCTCACGATCCAGGCGCAGCCGGATCGAGTTGAAGGTGAGCATCCGGTTGATGGTGAAGTGGGTGCCGACCTCGCGGAGCAGGGGGATGTAGCCGAGATTGTTCAGCCAGTCGGCGTTGTTGGCCATGACCGCGTCGGAGGGGCCGTCGCCGAAGCGGAGGAACGGGTCGAAGCAGCGGCGAATGCCGGCCAGATTAGCGGTGATCTGCTCGTCCGTGAGCATCTGGCGGGTTTCGTCGCGGCCGGAGGGGTCGCCGATGCGGGTAGTGCCGCCACCCATGAGTACCACCGGTTTGTGGCCGTGCTTTTGCAGCAGGCGCAGGCTCATGATGCCGACGAGGTTGCCGACGTGGAGGCTGTCGGCGGTGCAATCGAAGCCGATATAGGCGGCAATGGCGCCCGCACTCATGCGCTCGTCCAGTGCTTCGGGTTCGGTGCATTGGAAGACGAAGCCCCGCTCGGTGGCTTCGTGGAGAAAGTCGCTCTTCGGCATCGTCCGGCTCATTTTGGTTGTGAGAGGTGATAGAGAAGCCGCCCGCACCGGAAAAGAGAGGCGATTCGAATGCTGCGGATTATCGGGCTCATGAGCGGCACGTCGCTCGATGGGGTGGATGCGGCGTGGATCGAGACCGACGGCGAGCGGATCGGTGGGTTCGGGCGGACGGTTACGATCCCGTATGACGATGGGCTGCGGGCGGCTTTGCGGCGGCTGCTGGACCAGGCGCCTGAGTTGGTGCCGGGCGATGCCGAACTGGCGGAGGCGGAGCAGTCGCTGACGGAATATCACGCCCGGGCGGTGCTGGCTGTGCGTGGCGAGCCGGACCTGATCGGGTTCCATGGGCAGACGATCCTGCACGACCCGGCGAGGCGGCGGACCTGGCAAATCGGCGATGCGTCGCTGCTGGCGAAGCTGACCGAGTCCCCGGTTGCCTGTGATTTTCGTACTGCGGACGTGGCAGCGGGGGGACAGGGAGCGCCTTTTGCGCCGGTGTATCATGCGGCGCTGGCGCGCGAACTGCCCAAGCCGATTGCCGTGCTGAATATCGGCGGGGTGGCGAATGTGACCTGGATCGGCGGGGACGGTCGGCTGGTCGCCTTCGATACCGGGCCGGGGAATGGGCCGCTCGATGATTGGGCGGCGCGGCATACCGGCGCCCGGTTCGATAAAGGTGGCGTGCTGGCGCGGTCAGGGAAAGCCGATCCGACGATTCTGGGGCGGCTGATGGGGCATCCCTATTTCGCCCAGCCGGCGCCGAAGTCGCTCGACAGGCTGGAGTTTTCGCGGGTCCTGGCGGCGAGCGGACTGGAGGGGCTTTCCCCGGCGGACGGGGCGGCGACGTTGGTGGCTTTCACCGCGGCGGGGGCAGCTGCGGCAAGGCTGCCGAAACGGCCCCTGCGGTGGCTGGTGTGCGGGGGCGGGCGGCGCAACCCTGCGATCATGGAGGCGCTGCGGGCGCGGCTTGGGGTTGATGTCGATCCGGTCGAGGCGGTCGGGTGGGACGGGGATGCGCTGGAGGCGCAGTGTTTCGGGTTCCTCGCGGCGCGCGTGGCGGCCGGGCTGCCGCTGAGTTTCCCGGAGACGACAGGTGTGCCGCGGCCAATGGCCGGGGGTCTGGTTGTTCAGCCGTGAGCGTCTTGCTATCGGCTCCTTACTTCCTTACTTCCTTCTTACTTCCTCCTGCATGCTCGCAAAGCTCACCAGCAAGAATCAGCTCACGCTACCGAAGCGGGTTGGGGTCGGCCGGGCTCCCGCTTTCTTTGAGGTCGATGTGGATAATGGGCGTATCGTCCTGACCCCCACCCAGATGGGTTCGGCGGACGCGGTACGGCGCAAACTGGCAGAGCTTGGCATCACCGAGGTGGATGTTAGGGAGGCGGTGGCCTGGGCCAGGCGCAGGTTGCCTAGCGAAGCCGAGCAGGAGTAGGCCGGACCGAGCCCGGTGCGGGCGGTCTTCGATACCAATGTGGTTGTATCCGCTTTGGTGTTTGGTGGCCGCCTGAGCTGGCTTCGGCGTGCATGGGGTTCCGGGACCGTAACGTCCATCGTCTGCCGGGAGACTGTCACCGAACTGTTGCGTGTGCTGGTGTACCCGAAGTTCAACCTTGACCGCTTTGAGCGGGAGTTGTTGCTGGCGGAGTACCTGCCGTCCGCCGAAACGGTGCGATTGCCTGCCCGGTTGCCGAACCTGCCGCTGAACTGCCGATGCGCGGATCGAGACAGTGCTGAAACCCGCCGGCCTGGACTGGATCACCTCGCTGCGGGCGCCCGCGGTCAAGGCGCTGGCCGAGGCCGGCACGGTGCGGCTCTCGCTGTTCGATGAACGCGACCTGGCCGAAGTTATCTCGCCGGATTTTCCCGGCGAACGGCTGGTGGTGTGCCGCAATCCGCTGCTCGGGGCCGAGCGGACGCGTAAACGCGACGACCTGTTGGCGGCCGCTGAAACCGAACTGGCCAGAATTGCCACAGCCGTCAACCGCAAGAACAGACCCCTGCGCGGCGCCGATCAGATCGGGATGGCGGTGGGCAAAGTGCTGGACAGGCACAAGATGGCCAAGCATTTCAGCCTGACCATCACCGATGATAGTTTCAGTTTCGCCCGTCATACCGAGGCCATCGCCGCGGAAGCCCGCCTGGACGGGATTTATGTCATCCGCACCAGTGTGCCGGCCGAGCAACTCACGGCTCCTGCGGCAGTTGCCTGGTATAAATCCCTCAGCCGGGTGGAGCGGGCTTTCCGGTCGATCAAGACTGTCGATCTTGAGGTGCGTCCGATCCATCATCGTCTGGCCGATCGCGTGCGCGCGCCCCTGCTGCTGTGCATGCTCGCCTATTATGTCGAGTGGCACCTGCGCGAGGCGCTCGCCGCGATTCTGTTCGATGACCACGAGCCAACCGCGGCGGATGCGCAGCGCAGCTCCGTCGTCGCCCCACCCCGCCGTTCCGCCGCGGCCCGCCGTAAAGCGGCACGCATGCGCACCGCCGATGCGCTGGCGGTGCACAGCTTCCGCTCGCTGCTCGGCGAACTCGCCACCTTCAGCCGCAACACCGCCGCGATTGGCGCAGCTCCAGAAGAGACGTTCCTGCTCTATCCGCAGATGACCCCGCTACAGACCCGCGCCTTCGAACTGCTCGGCCTCGCCGCCCGTCCGTAGCCAGTAAACCCCACCCCGCAATGCGATTTCCCGAAAGTTATCAGGAACTTGCGTCCAACGCTCCGGGCAACTTCGGTTTAGTTTCGGCGACGATGGCGGTAGTCCGGTTTGGCGGCACGTGGAGATCCCGGGCACTTCGTTTGTGCCGACCGATGGTGGCGTCCGCTGGTTTGCTTCCTACGATTGGCTACCGTTGACACTGATTCCGAGGCTGCCCAAGGACTCCATCAAACACTATGGCAAGGCATACGGCAGTGCCCCGCAAATTGGCATCCGGCAAGCACATCGAGCCGAGCGTTACCATTGATGTATGGCCAGCTCGCCTTCGGGAAGATTGTTGAGCGCCCATGCTTCCCTACCGCCGCGATACCAGTAGACGTTTCTATAGCCCAGGCCGACCAGCCGCAGGGCAAGATTGTAGCCGGTGAAGCGCTCCGCGTTCGCGCAGAAGGCAACAATCGGGGCCGAAAGGTCGCCGCCGGTGATTTTCCGTATCTCAGCCCGAAACCGGTCTTGCAGCGTGTCGGAAAAAGCAGCGCCGTGACCTGTTCCCTGCAGTCCGATCGCACCCGGGATGGACCACCCCAAGGTTTCAAAAGCAACGTCGATCAGTATCGGGTGTTGCCGGTCCAGCAATTCTGCCACTTCGCTGGTACGGATGGTTTTTGCCCCGGGAGCCGTCATCGGCGTCGGGCCGATCAGCTCCTGATGCGGCATGTCGACCGGCGCGACAAAGTGATCAGCCTGTTCATCTGCGTGATCACGCAGCCCGGCGAGTTCTCGCGCCTTCGCGGATGCGGCGAAATTGCGATTGCAGTGCAGGTCCAGGCAAACCACGCGGTCCGGTGATTGCGGGTGCCATGGCGCGGAGCGTCGCGAACGGCCAGAGGCGACTGGCCTCGGCCAGAGCCCACCGGGCCTCGTCCATGTTGCCGATCAGCCCCTGCGCACTCGCCATGTAGAGATAGCACCGTGAGCGCCAGATGGGCCGTGACATGGCGCCTCCGGCCAGCGCCCGCTGCAGCCAGGACAGGGCTTCCTCGTCACGCCCGAGCAGGACCGGCGCTAATCCCATCCAGCAGCAAACGAAACGGTTGCTGACCGAAAGCGGGTCAAGACGGATGGCCTTTTTCGGCAGCGGCAGTGCGGTCTCCGCCCGGCCGGATGTTATCAAGCAGAACCCGAGTTGCCGGTAGGCGGCGTAGTCATTTGGAGCAATCTCGATCACCCGCCGGAGCAGGGCGATTGCTTCGCTGAAACGAGCGTGTGCACGCAGAAGGTACCCCTGGCAGAACAGCGCCCGCTCGTTTTCCGGCTCGATGGCAGCGGCCGCTGCGAGCAGTTCGGCGGCTTCTTCGAGGGCGTTCTCGTTGCCCCAGTTCGATTCGCCGGCGATCATGAACTGGTTGATCAGCACGTCTGCCCGGCCGTACATGGCCGGAATCAGTGAGGGATCCAGCTTCAGCGCTTGCCTGAACGCATCCGCCGCCTCTGCAACCCCTCCCGGCCCGGCGGATTGGCCCATGCGTACCACCCGCGGAGCAAGTGGTCGAAAGCATCTGGCTGGTTGGGCCGCTCCTGCAGTCCGCGGTCGCGCTCCGCGTTGACCACCTGTGGCCCCAGAGCCGACCGCAGGCGACTGGCGACTTCTTCCTGTCCTTGCGCCGGGTCGTGCAGATCCTGATCGAAGCGGCCCGCCCAGAGACGCGTGTTCGTCTCGGTGGAAAGCAATTGCACGTTCACGCGCAGAAGATCACCTACCATGCGGACGCTGCCTTCGACCGCATAACGAACACCGAGTTCCTCGCCCACCCGCCTGATGTCAACCGGCTGTCCCTTGTACTTCATGGCCGAGTGCCGCGCGATGACGAACGCACATAGCATACGGGAGAGATCGGTGGTCAGGTCGTCGGTCAGCGCATCGGCCAGATAGTCTTCCTCGCGGCTGCCGCCGAGATTGCTGAACGACAGGACCACGATTGAGAGCCGTGGCGCGTGTGCCATCCCCGGCCGTGGCGGAGTAACGGGAATTTCGGGTTGCACGCTGGCCGGGCGGGTCTCCTTCCGCACTATCGAGACATTTGGAACAAAACGGTAGCCGCGTCCGGGTATGGTCTGGATGCAACTACCGTCCGAGCGCCCCTCATCAAGGATGCGGCCCAACGCGGCGATCTGAACCGTGAGATTGCCCTCTTCGACCGCGATTCCTGGCCACACGGCCTGCATGATCTTCTCCCTGGAGATCAAATCGCCCTGCTGCTCGACCAGGACCGAGAGCACGTCGAGAGCCCGCCAGCCGATCGCCACAGGAGGGTGAAGCCCCGATGCAGCGACGCGAAACAGCCCGCCCCCACCCCGATCAAGGGCGAAGCTTTCGAACAGGTAGATCCCCGGTCTGTCGGCTGCGTCCATGGCCCCTCCCCTGAGGCGGTCGCAAATCCGCCCTGTCTTGCGCCTTGCGTCGCCCAGAGACACACGTCGTCCAGCGACCATTTAACAACTTTTCAGAGACTTGCAGCAGCGATTTAGCACGATCTCGTGGCGCTTTGATCCAGCCAGTGTCCACCATTCCTGTGCGGCGAAATTAATCCCTCCGGTGACCTTCTTGGATCAGGAGTAGTTCGATGCCAAACATAGCACGCATCACACGTCGTCGTGCGCTGCAGATGGGAGTGGCGGCGGGTGCTCAGCCCCTGTTCCATATCCGAACGGCGGGAGCCGCCGGCAAGCTGAAAGTTGTGTTCTGGGATCACTGGGTGCCTGGGGGCAACGATATCATGCGAAAGCAGGTAAATGCCTGGGCAGAGAAGAACAAAGTGGATGTGCAGGCCGACTTCATCAGCGGGGTCAAGGGTGCTCTGCAATTGACTGGGGTCGCTGAATAGCAGGCAAAATCCGGACATGACGTGTATGCGTTCAGCGATTGGGACGTCTACAATCTTCATGACCATTTCGCACCGGTTGACAACGTGATGGAGCGGCTGATCGCCAGAAATGGTGCGGTCGATCCGACCGCCGAATATCTGGCAAAAACTAAAGGAAGCTGGACGGCGGTGCCGACGAGCTCCGGTTCGCAAGTGAAACCGCCCTGCGCGCGTATAAGTTGGATGAAGGCGCATGAATTCGATCCGGTTGCAGCATTTCCCGCAAAGCCAGTGTACACCGCTTTGACCGATACCTGGACCTACGACCTTCTGCTGAAACTCGCCGAACAGGCGCAGAAGGAAGGCATGACCTTCGGCATGGGGCTCGGAGGGGCCAACAACTTCGATGGCATCGACCAGGTGGGGGCGATGTTTCATGCCTTTGGGGCCAACCTGGTGGACCGCCAGGGTAATGTTTTGCTGAACTCGCCAGAGGTGCAGGAGGTGTGGAATATGCGGCGAAACTGGTGAAGTTTCTGCCGGATAACGTGCCAAGCTACGATGACGCGTCCAACAACCGGGCACTGGTTTCAGGAAAGAGTGCACTGATTTTCAACCCGCCCTCAGCCTGGGCGGTGGCAAAACGCGATGCTCCGGAAGTAGCGCCGATTGCTGGACCTTTCCCGCACCGGCGGGGCCGAAGGGCCGCTTTGTCACGACGAGCAATTGGTTCTGGGCCGTTTGGTCGTTCAGCAAAAACCAAGCCGCCGGAAAGGAGTTGATCGAGTATCTGATGCAGCGCGAGCAGGTGGAAGAGCGGGACAACGGCGTGTTCGGCTACGACATTCCGCCTTTCGTCGGACGGCGTGACTTCAAGATATGGGAGAGTGTCGCACCACCATCCGGCACTCTTTACAATTATCCGATTCGGCCGTGGCACAATGCCAGATCAAGCGTGACGGGGATGGAAGCCGACCCTGCGGTGGCGGTGCAGATTTATCAGAACGCCATCCACACAGGGATGCTGGCGCGGCTCAAGTCGGGCCAGTCGATCAAGCAAGCGCTCGCCTGGGCGGAAGTCCAGATCCGCGGCTTTGTGGCTTGATCTAATATCTGGAGAACGTGGCTGAACGTGGCGATTGACGGACCTTCGTGATGCCGGTACCCGCACTATGGAGGCAGTGGGTACTTGTACCTATAGACAGGTTGCTGTTTTCTGGGCCGACAGCCAAGGACCGCAACGCCGTCAGGAGAACACAACCATGTTGACCCGACGCACCCTTCTAGCCAGCGCCGCTACCGCACCGGTGGTTGCGCCCGCCCGTCTTGGCTCCGCCCGCGCCAACACACCGGCTGACGTGCTGGTCATGGCCAAGCAGATCGATGACATGCTCAGCCTGGATCCCGCTGAAGCTTCTGAGTTCACCACCCTCGAACTCGCCAATAATTTATACTGAAAGCTTATCATCCCGGACCCGAAAACCGGTGCCACTATCACCGGCGATGTCGCAGAATCCTGGGACATGAGCCCCGACGGACTCATTACGTTTTACTTGGCAACGATGCAATGTTCGAATCGGGTCGCCCGGTTACTGCCCAGGATGCCGCCTTCAGTTTCCATCGGGTCGTGAAATTGAACAAAGTACTGGCGTACATCATCACGTAGCTCGGCTTCACCCCAGAGAACGTGGAAAAGTTGATCCGTGCCGTAGATGAAAAGACGTTGACCATTCAACTGCCACGGCCCGTGACGCCCAGCCTGGCTATGTCCTGCCTTTCCGAGTTTGTCGGCGGCATCGTCGATCAACAGGTTGCGCTGGCTCCTCAATCGAACGGTGATCTTGGTAATGGCTGGTTCAAGAGCAACAGCGCCGGCGCCGGTCCGCTGAAACTGACCAGATGGGCGGCCAGCGATACGGTAGTGCTCGATGCAAATCCGCGATCCGGACTCAATGCCGGGGTCAAGCGAATCGTCATCCGCCATGTCCGGGAACCGGCTGCGCAGCTTTTGCTGTTGCAGAAGGGCGATGTCGACATGGCCTGGAATCTGGGAGCAGACGAGCTGAAGACCATGGCCAGTGACCCGAACGTCGAGACAATCTCGGCGCTGCAGGCAACAACGTTGAATATCTACTGCAACCGCGGGCATGTTCACCTGAGCAAAACTCCAGTGGTGCAGGCGATCAAATGGGCGATCGACTACGATGTAATCGCCAACAACATCACACCGCAAACCTATGTGGTCACGCAAAGCTTCCTCCGCCCGGTATGGTAGGTGCGCTGAATGAGCGACCATTCCGGAGGGACGCAGCGAGAGCCAGGCAACTGCTCGCGGAGGCCGGCTTGGTGGATGGATTTTCCGTCCAGATGCTTCACTTTGCCGATCCTCCGTTTCCTGCGATCGCGCAGGTGGTACAGGCCAATCTTGCCGATATTGGAATAAAGCTGCGGCTCGTTAGTGCCGAGCGTAAGCAGGTGATCACAAAACTCCGTAACCGCCAGCACGAGATGGCCTTGATGCGCCTGGGTTTTCTGCGCCAACCCCGAGGATTCCGAAAAACCCACAATGGGTATCCTTGCCTGGCGCAATCACTTCGTGGACCGGAAAATGACGAAACAGGTGGAGGACGCCTTCGCAGAGCGGGATCAGGAAAAGCGAATGACGATCTATGCCGATCTGCAGCGCGAGATGTGGGACCATGGGCCCTTCGTGATACTGCTGCAAATGAACCAGGTTGTCGCCATGCGCCGGGGCGTATCCGGCCTCGTGCTGGGGCCGATTCCCGATTACTACCGCTATGCTGGTATCGTGAAGGCGTAAGGCGAGGCGGGCATAGCGACGATTGCTGTGTGCAGACGAAAACGAACCGTGTGCTGGCACGTGGGAGAGATATAACTTAGGAGAAACGAGATGGGCGGCCGCAGAATCGCAACAATTCCTATCGTAATGGTAGTGGTTATCCCGATGCTTGCGCTCGCTCAGGAAGGTCCGACCCCTCCGACGCGGGCGGTGCCGGCGCGCAGCATCCCGGTACCGGCAACAGTAAGCCCGGAGATGCAGCGGGTCATCGCCGCGCCACTTCCTCCCAGCAAGCCGCTGCCGAAGACGAATGAGGAATGGAAGGCGCTCCGCGACACCATCGCGGCCAATCGGCTGAAGGAATTGCCGCGGCTGCGGGAGCGCTTCGGAGTTACCGTCGAGGATACAAAACTGGCCGGTGTGAATTGCTACGTCTTCACGCCGCGGACCATGCCAGAGCAGAACCGCGACAGGTTGCTGATCCACTTCCATGGGGGCGCCTACATCTTCTTCCCCGGCGAATCGGGCACCAAGGAAGCGATTCTGATGGCCGGATATGGCCACATGAAGGTGATCAGCGTCGATTACCGCATGTCGCCCGACTTCCCCTATCCAGCCGGGCTGGACGATGCGATGGCGGTCTACAAGGAAACCATCAAGATGGCGAAGCCGGAAAACATCGCGGTATTTGGCACTTCAGCCGGCGGCGGCATGACGCTGGCATTGATGCTGCGGGCGAAGCAGGAAGGCCTGCCACTGCCGGCAGCGATGGCGCCCGGAACGCCGGCGGCGGACCTGACCGAGACCCGCGACAGCAATTTCACCAATGCCGGGGTCGACAATTCGATCGTATCGCACGAAGCAATGCTGGAAACGACGACCCGGATCTATGCCAACGGACACGACATGAAGGAACCTCTGCTGTCGCCCATCTACGGCGATTTCCACGGCCTTCCCCCGGCCATCCTCACCAGCGGGACCCGCGACCTGCAGCTTTCGGACGCGGTCCGCGTGCATCGCAAGTTGCGTCAGGCCGGCGTGGAAGCGCAACTGCAGGTGTTCGAGGGTCAGTCGCACGCCCAATACATGGCCGATCCCACCGCCCCGGAGACAAAGGAGGCGTTCGAGGAAATCGCTACATTCTTCGATCATCATTTTGGGAAGGCGTCGACGGTTTCGTCAGTAATCACTGCCTCGGTCAAGCCGCCGCCGGCTCGCGATTGGCTGGGATCTTGTCGCATCCGCGCCCGACCTGGGCCAGTCAGGTTGCTTCCCGCGGCCTCTAGTGTCCCGGTTGGCGCGCCGATGCCGAGTCAACCGCGCAGCGTGCCGATGCCACAACAGACCGCGTGATGGTGATCGGGACCAAGGACGCCGCCCTTTGCAATGAAGGGGCAATGCGGCTCGTGGAGTGGGATCAGCATCGAGTTGTGGCGCCGAATTGCCGATCAGCTTCATATTCGTTACCGGTTCCAGGAGGCGAGGCCTCGATGAACTTATCGAAGGAACTGCCACCGGAAGGCTCGATCAGCAATCGCGGCGATTACCGCTATGCGCGAACAGAGCGTCGACTTCACCCAGCCGTATTACACGACCGGACTGGGCATCGGAGTGATCCGCCTAAACCGGCTGGACATTATCGGTAGCCTGATCTCGGCTTGGTTCCTGCAAGCCCTTCTTCTGCTTGTCGGTGCAGCAATCCTGGTCGGGATGATCGTGTGGATGATCGGGCACCACCGCACCGGACATTTCAGCGGTGGTGTCGAGCGGGGCCTCACCCAAAGTGAATTGTGGTCGGCCCTGACCCGCCCATTCCCGGCTCGCGGGCGATTTCGCCTACGGCTTTGTCCCGCCGCGGCTGCTCACGCAGCAAGACCACAAACCGCGATACCGGCATCTGCGCTACACTCCCGGCCGACCCTAAACGCACCCCGAGTCGCCCCAGACCCATGCCCCTCCTTCTCGGCCTCGATCCCGGCCTGCGCTTCACTGGCTGGGGCCTGATCGAGGCCACCGGCACCCGGCTCCGCTACCTCGCCGACGGCGTCATTCCCACGGACTCGGACAACCCAGTTCCGGCCCGGCTCAAGACTCTGCATGACGCCCTGGCGGCCCTGATCGCCACCCATCGCCCGGACGAGGCCGCTATCGAGGAAACCTACGTCAACCGCAACGGCACCGCGACATTGAAGCTCGGCTATGCCCGCGGCGTGGCACTGCTGGCCCCGGCCCTGGCCGGCATTCCCGTGGCGGAGTATGGCGCCAAGGCGGTGAAACGCGCGGTGGTCGGAACCGGTGCGGCCGAGAAGGAACAGGTGCAGATGATGGTCCGGCGTCTGCTGCCGGGCGCCTGCATCACCCGGGCCGATGCAGCCGACGCCCTGGCCGTCGCCATCTGCCATGCCCATCACCGCTCCAGCCGCCTCGCCTGGACCGGGCGCGCGGGGTTGGTGGGGCGGCCGCGCGCGGAACAAGACCCATGATCGCCCGGCTCACCGGCCAGATCGCCGCCCGCGACGAAAACACGACCATCATCGACGTGAACGGCGTCGGCTACCTGGTCCACGCCTCCACCCGGACCCTTTCCACCCTGCCGAACCCGCCGGAGATCGCCCGCCTTCTCATCGAGACCCACCTCCGGGAGGATGCCATCCTGCTCTATGGCTTCACCGAATCGGCCGAGCGCGACTGGTTCCGGCTGCTGACCACAGTGCAGGGCGTCGGAGGGCGCGTCGCGCTGAATATCCTCTCCGCCTTGTCGCCCAAGGACCTGGTCAGCGCCATCGCCAGTGGCGACCGGGCCGCCCTGACCCGAGCCGCCGGCGTCGGCTCCCGCCTCGCCATCCGCCTGCTCACCGAATTGAAGGACAAGGCCGGCGCCATGCCCTCGACCCCGGGCTTCGTCGCGCCGGCCGAATTGCCAGGCGGCATTGCCGAGGACGCCCTGTCCGCCCTGGTCAATCTCGGCTATCGCCGCCCGGAGGCCCAGCCCGTGGTCGCCCGGGTGATCGCCCGTCTGGGCGACCCGGCGCCGCTCGATGCGGTGATCCGCGAAAGCCTGAAAGAACTAGCCCGCTGAAATCGAATTCCCCTCCGTTGCGGGATGGGTCAGGGGAGAGGTCGAACTTAAATTCAGAGGCCAAGCATCCCCGCCAGCGTTCGCACGCACGCCGCGCGCTCCTCCGCACCCGCGCGGTCCAGCCGCAGCGCCCACTGCTCGATCAGCATCAGCAGCATCCGCGCCCGCACGGCATCACGCGGCCGCATCGCCTCCGCAAGCTCGTCGACCAACCAGAGATCCGCGTTCCGCAACGCCCGCGCCACATCGGGCAACGCCGCCAGGACCGTCACCGCCGCGCGGTGCCAGTCCCCCGCCGCGATCATCCCCTCCAGCACCCCGCCGATCAGCGCCGGCAGCCGATCTTCAAACGGCACCGCCCGCGCCGCCAGGATCGGGTCCGCCAGCGCCTCCCCCAGCAGGACGTGATGCCTCTGCACGACATCCAGTAGCAGCGCCTCGTTCGTTTTGAAATGCCACCGCACGATCGCGTGGTTCTCGCCCAGATCGCGGGCGATCGCATTGAGGTTCAGCCCATACAGCCCGTGCCGCGCCACATGCCGCATCGCGGCTTCGCGCAGCCGGGCCCGCCGCTCTACCGGCTCCCGCACATAGGTGCGCCGCGGGCGCGGCGCCAACAGCGTCATCGCTGAATCGAGAGCGCGCCGATCCCCTCCGCAATCGCCTCGCGTGCCCCCGCAATCAGCATATGCGTCACCAGCCCGGCGTATTCCTCGCGCGAGATCGCGCCCGCGTCGCGAAACCACAGCACGTGCCAGCACGCCATCGCCATCAGGCTCATCGCCAGCGGCATCACCAGCTCGGTCTCGCCCTCGGCCCCCGGCACCGCCGCGGCGATCAGCCCGGCGTAGTAGTGCGCCAGGTGCCGCTGCCGCAGCCGGAGGCTCCGCATCAGGTGCGGCGCGGCGGCGCAAGACCCCGCCGTGTGCACAAGCTGCGCGTGGCGATACGTGTTCAGCGCCTCCAGCAAGCCATGGACCGCGAGCCGCAGCCGCGCGACCGGGTCCGTTTCCGTATTGGTCGACTCGAACAGCGCCGTCCGATCGATCAGCCGGTCGAGATGCCGGTCGAGCAGGCTCTGCAGGATGACGTCCTTGTTGCCGAAATGCGCGCGCACGGCATAGGTCGGCAGCCCGGTGATCGCCGCAATCTCGTGCAGGTTTGTCTGCGACATGCCCTTTTCGGCGAACAGCTTTTCGGCCGCATTGAGCAGGGTGTGGTGGTACTCCTCCTGGACGGCGCTGCGATAGCTGGCCGGTTCGTCGGGCCGGCGGAGCGTCGCGCTGTTCGCGAGCCGCTCGGGGAAATGGTGCTCGCGAGGGGGCATTGGGGCCTGCAAAGTTGCCTATTTGTTCTTATCATACAACCGCAGGTCGTGTCCAGCTTTTTATATCGCGGCCGCATCGTCATCGCGAGCCGCGAAGCGGCGTGGCGATCCAGGCCCGCCGCACGTGCTTTGCCAGCACCTCCCCAAGTGCGCCCTCGACGCCCTGATGTCGTGTCCCGCTTTCTGTCCCTCCGGCGCTTGCTGCACCTCCGGACGAGGGAACACCATAGTCGTCTCGAAGCCGGAGCCGGTCGATTGAAGACCACGAGATATTTCGATGAGCAGGTGTTACCCAGACGCCCTTATATACGTGTCGAGTGGTGCGAGGCGGCGATCGCCAACCCCATTCGTCGGGAACCGCAGCCGGACGAGCGCATAAGGCATTGGATTGAGGTACAGATGTCGGGCGAGGCAAAGCAGCGATATCTTCGCATTGTCACTCTCGAAGATGGCGAGACGGCGCACAACGCCTTCTTCGATCGCGACTTTCGGAAGGACGCGCCATGAAGCTTTCCTATTACGCTGACACGGACAGCCTTTACATCGAGCTCCGGCCCGGCCCGGGTATTGAGACCCGCGAAGTTGCCGATGGCCTGCAGGTGGATCTGGACGAGGCCGGACGCGTCATAGGGTTTGATATCGACCACGCTTCGGAACGGTTCGACCTCTCGGCGCTCGAAACCGTGGCCTTGCCGGTCCGCCGCTCGAGGGCCGCCTGAGCCGGTGAGGCGACCGCAGAGGGTTCGTGTCGGCTCCTTCAGCCGCACCCCAACGCCATCGTGAGCGCCACCCATCGTCATCGCGGGCCGCGAAGCGGCGTGGCGATCCAGGCCCGCCGCACGTGCTTTGCCGGCATCTCACGTGACCAAGCGCGTCCTCGACGCCCTGAGATCGTATCCGGCCTTCGTTGCGCTGCCCCATCGTCATCGCGAGGAAAGCGGCCTGGCGATCCAGGCCCGCCGCACGTGCTTTGCCGGCATCTCACGTGACCAAGCGCGTCCTCGACGCCCTGAGATCGTATCCGGCCTTCGTTGCGCTGCCCCATCGTCATCGCGAGGAAAGCGGCCTGGCGATCCAGGCCCGCCGCACGTGCTTCGCCAGCATCTCACGTAACCAAGCGCGTCCTCGGCGCCCTGAGACCCTGTCCGGCCTTCGTTGCGCGGCCCCATCGTCATCGCGAGCCGCGAAGCGGCGTGGCGATCCAGGCTCGCCGCACATGCTTTGCCGGCATCTCACGTGACCAAGTGCGTCCTCGACGCCCTGAGATCGTGTCCGGCCTTCGTTGCGCTGCCCTATCGTCATCGCGAGCCGCGAAGCGGCGTGGCGATCCAGGCCCGCCGCACATGCTTTACCGGCATCTCACGTGACCAAGTGCGTCCTCGACGCCCTGAGATCGTGTCCGGTCTTCGCATTGCGTTCGCCGGGCCATAACCACCGAAGTGGAAACGTCAGAGCGCCTGAGTCCCGCTCTTAACAAAGCGGCTGGAACGGTTGAACCTGATGCAGGCAGGGTAAAACCGCGCTTTAGCAGCCAAACCAGTCACGGTGATATTTCGCGACCAGAGCGGGTTCCCAGCGGGCCCAGTCCAGCACGAAGTTCAGTTGATCCTGATCCAACTCCAAGGCAGTCCGCGTTGCTTGGCCGGAGGCCCGATGCACGCTGCTCGTGAGAATCGCCGATGCGATGCTGCTGTATTGGGCCAAATTGTCGGGCTGTGGTTTGAATGCAATTGCGGTCACTGAGCCACCCTCCTGGCGGGCGCGGCGATGCTGCCGCGCTGGGGCGGTCCTGTAGACCGCAGCGGGGGGGTTGGCCCTGAAACGCTTCATACGTCGGTATGGGACGCCATTCACCTACCCGGTCGCTTCACCCGCAAGTTTTGCAGCAGCACCTGACAGAGCCGGGCCGAACCTGAGTCGCCCCAGCCCCCAGATTTCAATATTCCCATTGCTCATGCCGCACCGGAAGCCGGTTCAGAGCCTGCCGGTGATACTGCCATCTCGGCATGAAGCGGTCCATCAGAGCTACGAATTGCGCATTATGGGTCGGCTCCAGCAAATGGACCATCTCGTGCAGCACGACGTACTCCAGACATTCGTGCGGCTTCTTCGCCAACTCCGTGTTGAGGCGGATATGGCATGGGACGGGGACACAGCTTCCCCATTTGGTTTTCATCTGCTGCACAAAGAACCGCGCTACCTTTACCCCCAGGATAGGCTCCCATTTCGCAATCAGCGGTGGCACCGCGGTCCTGAGCTGGTCCCGATACCACGCCCGTACAATCGCCTCCCGCTTCGCTTCATCCGTTCCCGGACGGACGCGCAGTAACATCCGGCGATGCGTCAGCTCCACGCCGGGAGTGGCGACGGTCTCCGCTATCACCAATAGGTACCGTTTGCCCCAGACATAATGGCTCTCGCGCTCCAGATACTCACGAGGCGTCTCGCGCTCCTGATCCCGCAGCTTCTTCTGTTGCTGTTTGATCCAGGCAAGCTTGGAAATCGTAAACACCCGAATAGTGTCCAGGCTCATGCGCAACGGAGCGGAAACCCGCACCCTGCCCGCAGGCGGATAGACGCTGAGATGAATGTTCTTGATGTCCTTCAGGACAACATCCACGGCGACATCCCCGAGCGTGAACCGCGTAGGCATCAATACTCCGGCTGAGCCTTGATGATCAGAAAGATACGCTCGACTTCCGCGACATCCTGCAGAACCCGATGCAACGCCCCCTTTATCACCTGCTCGCGCGCCTGGATGCCGCGCCAGTCGTCGGGTCGCGCCCGCCTGACCGCCTCGTCGATCTGTAGCGCCAGTTCTTCATTGTGGCCCAGATTGTTATAGAGCGCCCGCTTGCCCTGTGTATTCAACCCCGCTGGAGTCTCCGCCGCCTGCCCCGCCCCCACTCGCTTCGCCAGTTCGGCGACGCGCTTCAAATACGCCTCGTACTCGATCGCCTTGGCTTTCCGCGCCGCAATAATCTCGTCCAGCAGCGCTGACATCTTCTCGTAGAATGCCGGGTCGTTCAGATGCTCCTTGATGATCTTGCTGCGGACATTGTTCTCGATCGTCTCCGCGACGGCGTTCTTATTGCCCTTCAGCCCCGCAAGCTGCGTGGCAATCGCATTGGCGATCCCGGTCTTAACGATCAGGTCCAAAAGACCCATGCCGTCGAACGGTGAAATCGTCCGCGGTTCGGCGGCCTCGATATACGTGTCAATCAGGTGCCGCATGTCGGCCTCATACGGCTTCAGATCCAGCGTCTCTCCGCTCGCTTTCCGGACGATGTCGCGCACATTAAGATAGTGATCGAGCTGCTGCTTGATCCGCGCCACATCCACCGCACTGTAGCCCGCCTGCTCCAGCTCGTCCGCGATATTGGCATAAGCGCGCACCAGCGCCACCACGGCCTTGTACAGCGCAACGCGCTGCGGCTCCCGCTCCTGAAGATCGGAGGCGATCTCCGTGTTGCCACAGAAGTAATGGATGTGCTCCAGCTCGCCCCTCGGCGGCTCGACCGGCTCGCATAGCAGAACCAGCGCCTCGATGGCGTTATCCAGCCGCTCCCGCCCCTTGGTCAGACGGTCCTGAAGCAGCACCTCGGGAGCAGCGCCGCCGGCGCTGTGATCAAGCTCCGACGTATAGACCGCGATCGCGTTCTCAACCTTTTTGAACAGGTCCTTGTAGTCCACGATATAGCCGAAATCCTTGTCGTCGCTGTCCAGCCGGTTGACCCGGCAGATGGCCTGGAACAGTCCATGGTCCTGCATGGACTTATCAATATAAAGATACGTGCACGGCGGCGCGTCGAAGCCTGTCAGCAGCTTGTCCACCACGATCAGCAGCTTCATGTGCGCCGGTTCCTTGATGAACAGGCTCTTGGCCTGCTCCTCATAGGTTTCGGTCTTGGTCATCCCCGGTTTGGCCTCGACATCCTTCAGCAACGCCACATACGTGTTGTAAATGAACTGCTTGTCCGTCTCCGTATTGGCGCCGGTTTCCTCCAGCGTCACGTCCTTGGCCAGCGGGTTATAGGACGTGATCACTGCGCACCGTCCCTTGAACTCAGTCGCCTGGAACAACGTATAATACTTGCAAGCCTCGTAAATGCTGGACGTCACCAGGATTGCATTGCCGCGCTCGCTGGAAAGGCGCGGCTTCACGCTGAAATCGAACACGATATCGGCCACCACCCGGTCCATGCGGGCCTTGGAGCTGAGCACGTTCCGCATCGTGCCCCACTTCTTCCTCAGCTCATCCTTCTGCCACTCATTCAGCCCCTTGGTCTTGGCCTCGAACCACGCGTCGATCTTGTCTTCCGAGCCGAGCCGCTGATCAATGTCCCGCGCCTCGTAAACAAGGTCCAGCACCACCTCGTCTTCCACCGCCTCGCTGAACTTGTAGGTGTGGATGTAGCCGCCGAACACCTCCAGGCTGGTCGCCCGGTCCTTTTTCAACAGCGGCGTCCCGGTGAACCCGATGAACACCGCGTTCGGCATCAGCGCCTTCATCGCCCGGTGCAGCTTGCCACTTTGCGTGCGATGGCATTCATCCACGAACACGAACACCTCGCCCACCGTCCGGCTGGGCTGCGCTTGCAAATCCCGGATGAACGCGTCGAAATCGTCCACCCCCTTGCGGCCGAATTTATGCACCAGCGAACAGAGCAGGCGCGGCGTCGCGTGGCCGAGCTGGGTCATCAGGTCGCGCCCGCTGCTGGTGCGCTTGATGGCCTCGCCCGTTTCGGTAAACACGCGCTCGATCTGCTTGTCGAGCTCGTCGCGGTCGGTGATGATCGCCACGCGTGCGTTGGGGTTGTTCTCCAGAATCCACTTGGCCAGCAGCACCATGACGATGCTCTTGCCGCTCCCCTGCGTGTGCCAGATGATCCCGCCCCTGCGGTCGCGAACGTACTGCTGCGCGGCCTTGATCCCGAAATACTGGTGCACCCGCGGCAGCTTCTTGATACCGCCATCGAACAGCACGAAATCGTGCATCAGCTCGATCAGGCGCGGCTTGGCGCACATCTTCAGCAGATACTTGTCCAGCTTGAAGCGCGTGTTGTCCGCCTCGTCTTCTTTCCATTGGAGGAAGTACTTCTCCGGCGTCCCTATGGTCCCGTATTGCAGCCCCTCCGAGTTGTTGCCGGCGAAAACGAACTGCACGGTGCTGAAGAACCAGGCATTGAACTGCGGCCGCTGGTTCGAAAGGCTCTGCCGGATGCCGTCGCCGATGCTGACACGGCTGTTCTTCAACTCCAGTACACCGATGGCGATGCCGTTCACATACAGCACGATATCAGGCCGCCGCTCCTGGCTGCCCTTGAGCGTGACTTCCTCGGCGATGGCGAAGTCGTTCCGTTCGGACCTCTGCCAGTCGATCAGGTGCACGGTTTCCGTGACCTTCCCCGCCTCGGTCTTCACCGGCACGCCATAACGCAGCAGGCCATAGACGGCCTGGTTGTTGCCGTAGAGCGAGCGGCTGTGGTTGTCCGCCTCGGTGCGCAGCCTGTACAGTGCGACGCTGATCTGCTGCGGTGTGTAGCCCCGCTTCGCCAGCCAGCTTGTCAGCAGGGCCTCCTCGATGTTGCTGTTGCCGGCCCGATCGGCCCAGTCGCCGAGAGTGCGGTAGCCTAATTCGTCGCGGAACAGGGCGACGACACGGTTCTGGGTGGCGCGTTCGGGCTGGCCGACTGTGCTCATACCAGCCGAATCCGTCCCGTCAGCAGCTCCTGCATCATCCCCTGTTTGATCGCGCGGGCCTTGGCGAGCCTGGCTTCCAGCGCGACGATTTCGGTATCCATGTCGGAGAGAATAGCAGCGATGGCGGTCTGTTCGGGCTTTGTCGGCGGGCATGCCACGCAGAGCTTCAGCAGTTTCTCAACGGACAAGCCCGGTTGCGCCGAAGACTCAGAGTATTGATTAAGCCGCATATCGCTCAATATGAACGTAAGCCATGTGACGTCCGTGTCCGAGCCTGCTGTAACCACGATGGCGTGCTCCGACGCAAAGAAGCGCCCATCCACATTGAGAACATTGCCGCACAGCGCCCCTTGGCGCCCAATGAGCGCAAAGCGACCCTCGTGTGTAAAGCGGCCAGTGAATCCACGCAGACCGTTCCCGCCGTAACAGGGATATCTCGAGAACTGATCAATTTTGGCGCTCGTGATCCCTTCCCCACTCCTCATCGAACAGATTGCGGCGAGTTTGGTAACCCCCCAGTCCACCGGAATAACGCCCACCTCAGTCCGTTTGAAGCCGGGTTTGTCGTCAAAACCCGGCAGCCGCCTCTTGCCAGTCAGCAACTCCTGCATAGCCCCTTGTTTGATCTGCCGCTTCTTGGCGAGGAGTTGCTCCAGGGATTCAATAAGGGCATCCGCATCGCTCAGCGCCTCTGCTATGGCCTCTTGTTCCGCTTTGGTCGGTGGAAGAGCGATGGGAATGCTGCAACACGCTTGCTTGTTTAGCTTCGGCTGCGCCGTTCCGGAATTAAAGCGCTCATAGTCCAAAGTCTCTAGATAATCTGTAAGATACCGAATATCTACCTCCGGACTCGGCCGAAGCACATGGGCGTGATTATTGACCCAGGACTTTCCAGATATTCGGAATGCCAGACGACAATTTCGGCTAAGAATGTTTTCACCATCTTCGCCGAGAAGTATGAGGTCTTCGTCAAAAATGTAGTCATTTACGTAATCGATTATCCCCGAAGCCCCAAAATAAGGGATAGAGCCACGCATCCTCTCTCGGTCCGAATCCTTTACTGGTCGACGCTTACCATCCAGGAACGTCACCAGGTTGCCCAAAACGTCACAAACCCAGTCCGCCGGAATACCGCCAGCGTCAGTCTGCTTAAAACCGGCTCTCAGTTCCACGAGAACCCCATTGTCTCCAAATGCCGGCTCACCTTGCCCTCAAGCTCCGCTACGCGGTCCACCATCTGCGGCAACGGCATTTCATACCGTTCGGCCAGCTCCTTCACCCGCCGAGTAATCCCCTGACTCACCCGATCCATCTCGCCGTGAACAGCCGCATCCAGCGCCACCAGCCACTTGTCATCGACGACGAGCGCCTTGATTTCACCTTCACTGAGCTTCGGGTAATGCGCGTAAGCCTTCGCATCCAGCGCCGCCTCGGCTTCCTTGAGACGCTTCTTCAGGTCAAACTCCTCAGCATTCAACGCCAGCCATGCAGTCAGCGCGGCAGCTTCGTCCGCGGCCTCCTTATCGCACTCGATTTCCTTCAGGCGGGTCGCGACATTGGCCTTGTTTATCTTGTCAATCTCGGCAAAGGCCCCCTCCTCGCCGCCATGCTCCTCCTCCAGCTCCGCGAGCTTGCCACTCACGCCCTCCAGCTCAGCCGCCAACTCATCAATCCCCTCCTGCTCTTTCGCGTAGAACCGAGCGACAACAAGAGCCTTCGGGATCAGATCGCAATCCCAGCCCTTGTCCTTTTGCTTGCCTTTCTTATCAGTCTCGATGATCCGATAGGTTTCCGCCTTCCACCCATCGGCGGCAATCAGATAACAGTCGTCCTGCATGGTCTCCGCCCAGTAATCCATCAGGTGCTGGTAAATGTCGTACGGATCAATCAGCTCCTTGCTGGCATAGTGCGCCAGCAGGTCCTCAGCCAATTCCGTAATCACCTGCTTCGGATGAAAGCCGGCCGGTCAGCGCCTTCAGCTTTGCGGCGCTCGTCTCCCGCCAGGCAGCGAAATGCGCATTCATGTCCTCAACAAACGCAGCAAATTCAGGATGCTCATAAATCGCCGGCCTGATCGCCTGCTTTCCCACCGCAAGGTCAAAATAGCCCGGCCGCCGCAGCGCAAACAACGTCCGCGGTAGCTCCGGGCAAACCTCCCAATACCGCTCCAGCGCCTCGATATCCGCCTCCGGAATGCCACCCTGCAAATGCCCGGCAATGTCCTGCACATCCTCCGGCGTCTGGCTGTCGATGTAGCGCGGCAGATTCAAATTGAACTCGTTCTTCTCGATCTCCGCGAAGCTCACCATGCGTGAAAACCGCTTCACCTCCACGCGCCTTGTGAACACGTCCACGATCTTGTGGATGTCCTGCGCGCGCAACCGGTTCTTCGGCCCGTCCTTCATGAAGCCGCCGCTGGCGTCAATCATGAAAATGCCGCGCCGCGTCTGCGCCTCTGCCTTGTCCACCACCACGATACAGGCCGGAATGCCGGTGCCGTAAAACAAATTGGGCGGCAGCCCGATAATCCCCTTGATGTAGCCCTTCCGCACAAGGTTGCGGCGGATGTCAGCCTCCGCGTTGCCGCGGAACAGCACGCCATGCGGCAGGACGCACGCGCCTTTGCCGGTGCTTTTCAGCGACCGGATGATATGCAGCAGGTAGGCATAATCGCCCTGCTTCGCCGGTGGCGTGCCGAACGGCTGAAAGCGCTGATAGGGGTCGTTCAGCGTGTCCAGGCCGGTGCTCCAGCGCTTGTCGGAAAACGGCGGATTCGCCACCACATAATCGAACGTCTTGAGCGTCCCGCCTTCCTTGAATTTCGGATCGGTCAGCGAGTTGCCCTGCACCACCAACGCGGTCGGATTGTTGTGCAGGATCATGTTCATGCGTGCGAGGCCGCTTGTCGCCGCGTCCTTGTCCTGCCCATACAGCGTGACCGCGGTACCCGCCTCGTCCGCCACTTTCAGCAGCAACGAGCCCGATCCGCAGGTCGGATCGTACACCGTCGTGGCGGCGCTCGTCTTCGCGTCGCGGATCCCGATAATCTGCGCGATGATGCGGCTGACTTCAGCGGGAGTGTAAAACTGCCCCTTGCTCTTGCCGCTCTCGGTGGCGAAGTGCCGCATCAGGTATTCGTACGCGTCGCCCAGAATGTCGTCGCCATCGGCACGGTTCTTCGAAAAATCGAGCGCCTTTTTCTCGAAGATGGCGATAAGATTCGTCAGCCGGTCCACCATCTCCTTGCCGCTGCCAAGCTTGTTGGCATCGTTGAAGTCCGGCATGTCGGACAGCTTGTTGGCGTTAGCCAGCGGCGCGATGATCTTCTTGTTGATCTGCTCGCCGATATCCGGCTTGCCCTTCAGCGCGGCCATGTCCTTGAAGCTTGCGCCTTCGGGAATGGTTATCGGCGCAAACGGCTGCCCGGCGTATTTGTCGCTGATGTATTTGATAAACAGCAGAACAAGCACGTAGTCCTTGTACTGGCTGGCATCCATCCCGCCGCGCAGCTCGTCGCAGCTTGACCAAAGAGAGGAGTAAAGTTCGGATTTCTTGATCGCCATGCTACGCCACCCGGATACCGCTCCAATCGTCGGATTCACGTGATCGCGTCAAGTAAGGATTAATCCCGGTCTGTCGCCCACGCACCGGGACCGTTGCTGCCTGCCCGTCGCAGGCGCCTCCATTGCCTTCGGCTCCTACCCCCCCCTTGAATCCCAACAGGCGACGCAGAAAGCCCGCCACGTGTCCGACCGCCCGCTGACCACCATCCGAACCGAGGAAGATGCCGCCGAGGCCTCGCTCCGGTCCCGGAGGTCTATACAGGCCTATCAGCCCAACACAGTCCGAGGAGGCCCCGGGCCGATGAGCTCGAACTGGATGATGTGTACGCGACGGAGCGCCACCTGCTTTACGTCGCCTGCACGCGGGCCCGCGACCGGCTCATGATTTCCGCGACCCGCCCCGCATCCGAGTTTTTGCAGGACCGGGCGAGTAAGCAGGCTCGTCAGTGGCGATTCGCCTCATAATGCGCCCGCAGCACATCATTGATCCGCGTATCCAGCCGCTTCCCCTGCGCCCGGAACCAGGCCAGCACGTCCCTGTCGATCAGCACGGTCACCGGCTCCGCCCCAGGCGGATCCGTCACCCACCGAGCCTCCTCCCAATCGATATCCAGCGGCGCGGCATCCGGATCATCCCGAACCGCCGCCGCGATCTCCTCATCGCTCCGCGGTGGCCCCGTACGGCCGCGCGGCCATGGCCGGGTTTCATCGACGACTGCGGTAGTAGAGTTGCTTTTCCTTCGCATTTGCGTCCCTCGCGCTGATGATCCGGCGCCGGCCTCCCCGCCGGGTATAGACCACCACAAAAATCCGGCTGCTGATCTCGCCGGTACAGATAATGCGCTCCTCCCCATAATCCCGGCGCTTGTCGGTCACCTCTAGATAGCGCCCCTCAAAAAGGGGCGGCATATCAACGATCCACCCCATGCTTCGCAATATTCCTCTCCCGCTTGCCCTCATCCCACTCGAACCCTTCCATCAACCCAGCGTCCGTTTGCCCTCAACTCCTCCCTCGGAGTATCCCCCGACACCGCCAACCAAACCCCACCCGTGAGCCAAACCTCCCCCCTCACCCCCATCCGCACGGAAGAAGACGCCGCCGAAGCCTCCCTCCGGCCCCAGCGCCTGTCCGAATTCATCGGCCAGCGCGCCAGCCGCGAAAACCTCGCCATCTTCATCGAGGCCGCCCGTTCCCGCAACGAAGCTCTCGACCACGTCCTCCTTCACGGTCCCCCCGGCCTCGGCAAAACCACCCTGGCCCAGATCGTCGCCCGAGAACTCGGCGTCGGCTTCCGCGCCACCTCCGGCCCGGTGATCCAGCGTGCCGGAGACCTCGCCGCCATCCTGACCAACCTCCAGCCCAGGGACGTGTTGTTCATCGACGAAATCCACCGCCTCCAGCCGGCCATCGAGGAAGTGCTCTACCCGGCCATGGAGGACTTCCAGCTCGACCTGATCATCGGCGAGGGCCCCTCGGCCCGCTCCGTCCGCATCGACCTGCCGCACTTCACCCTCATCGGCGCCACGACCCGTGCCGGCCTGCTCGCGACCCCACTGCGCGACCGCTTCGGCATCCCCCTCCGCCTGGTCTTCTACACCCCCGAGGAACTCGAACTGATCGTCCGCCGCGGCGCCGAAAAACTGAACATGGACCTGAACCGGGACGGCGCGGCCGAGATCGCCCGCCGCTCCCGCGGAACCCCCCGCATCGCCGGCCGCCTGCTCCGCCGCGTCCGGGACTTCGCCGCCGTGGCTAAAACGGCCCGCATCGACAAAACCACCGCGGACGCCGCCCTGACCCGCCTCGAAGTCGATTCCCGCGGCCTCGACGCCATGGACCGCCGCTATCTGCTCCGCATCGCCGAGCACCACGCCGGCGGGCCGGTGGGCGTCGAAACCCTGGCCGCCGCCCTCGCCGAGGCCCGCGACACAATCGAAGACGTCGTCGAGCCCTACCTCATCCAGGAAGGCCTCGTCCTGCGCACCAGCCGCGGCCGCATGCTCGGCGAGCCCGGCTGGCGGCATCTCAACATCCTGCCTCCGCCGCGCCAGCCCGATCAGGCCGACTTCTTCACCCTCTCCGCCCCCGGGGGCGGAGAGGGCCGGGGTGAGGTGGGGGAACCAGAGTGAGCCACCGCTACGTCCTCCGCGTCTATTACGAGGACACCGATGCGGGCGGCATCGTCTATCACGCCAATTACCTGCGCTTCGCCGAGCGGGCCCGCACCGAAGCCCTGCGGCAGATGGGCGTCCCGCATGCGGAAATGCTGCGCGACTGTAACCTCATGTTCGTGGTGCGCCGTGTCAAAGTGGACTATCTCCGTCCCGCCCTGCTCGACGATTCGCTGGAAGTGGTGACTCGGGTCGGGGCGATGCGGGCCGGCTCGGTGGTGCTGCATCAGGACGTGCGAGGCCCGAACGGGTCCTGCGCGGTGATCGAGGTGGAACTTGCCTGCGTACCGCCAGGTGGTACGTGGCCGGCGCGAATCCCGCAACGCTGGCGGGATGCTTTCAATGCCATGCAGGCGGCCGGGCCGCCCGCGGATTAGGAGTTGGATAGAGTGGATCGGGCGGTTGATGCGGCGAATCTGGCGGCGGCGGGAGCCGACCTGTCGCTCTGGGGCCTGTTCATGCAGGCCGATATTCTGGTGAAAGCAGTGATTATCGGGCTGCTGGTCGCCAGCATCTGGGTATGGGCGGTCGTGTTCGAGAAATGGTCGGCGCTGCGGAAGGTCAACAAGGATGCCGACAAGTTCGAGGACCAGTTCTGGTCCGGCGGCAGCCTGGAGGATCTCTACGAACAGGAGGGAACGCGGCCGGGCAATCCGATGTCGTCGGTGTTCGCGGCGGCGATGGCCGAATGGCGGCGCACAGTGCGGGTCGCCGGCGCCGATATCAGCCACACCAGCGTTCGCGAACGCATCGACCGGGCGATCAGCGTGACCGTGCAGCGAGAGATGGACCGGCTGGAGCGCTGGATGGTGTTCCTGGCCTCGGTGGGCGCCACGGCGCCGTTCATCGGCCTGTTCGGCACGGTGTGGGGCATCATGCACAGCTTCTCGGCCATCGCGTCGATGCACAACACCAATCTTGCGGTGGTTGCACCCGGCATTGCCGAGGCGTTGTTCGCCACGGCAATCGGCCTGGTGGCGGCGATTCCGGCGGTGCTGGCGTACAACAAGATCAGCACCGATCTGGCGCGGTTTGCGGCGCGCCTGGAAGGGTTCGGGGCGGAGTTCAGCGCCATTCTGTCGCGGCAGAGCGAAGAGAAGGCCTGAGCCATGGCCGGGGGATTGCTGAATGGCGGCAAGGTCCGCGGGCGCTACAAGCCGCTGTCGGAGATTAATGTCACCCCACTCGTTGATGTGATGCTTGTGCTGCTGATCATTTTCATGGTCACGGCGCCGCTGATGACCTCCGGCGTGTCGGTCGATCTGCCGAAAACCGATGCCAAGCCGCTGAACACCGACAGCCAGCCGCTGACCGTGTCAATCAACGCGGAGGGCAAGATCTTTCTGCAAAATGAGGAGGTGCAGCTGCCGGAGCTGGTCGCCAGGCTGCAGGCCGTTGCCCAGAACGACAACGAGCGGCGGATTTTCGTCCGTGGTGACAAGGACATCTCCTACGGTCTGGTGATGCAGGTGATGGGGACAATCACTCAGGGCGGGTTCACGAAGGTGGCGCTGCTGGCGCAGCCGCCGTCTGGGCCGCCGCCGGCGCCTGCTGAGAACCGACCCTCGTCGTCTCGGGCAAGTCCAGGGACCCCTAAGGCCGGCTGAATGCAGGACTGGCTGACGCAGTCGGGGATCGATCAGGACCTGCGGCGCGGAGCGGCTATTTCCGCCGGCCTGCACGTCGTCCTGATTGTGCTGCTGCTGATCGGGCTGCCGTTTTGGCGGCCTGTGGAGCCTCCGCCGGAGGAGTCGGTGGCGATGGTGTTCCAGGGCCAGGCGCAGAGCTCCATGAAGGCGCAGGCGCCGGCGGCGGTGCCTGCGCCCGCGAACACGCCTGCGCCGACGCCTGCCCCGCCGGCGGTGGAGCCGCCGAAGCCGCAGCCAAATGAGGCGGCGCCCCCGCCGCCTCCGCCACCGCCGCCTCCACCGCCTTCCCCGGCGCCGGCCGTGCCGCTGCCGACGCCACCTGTGCCGACGCCGCCTCCTCAGCCCTCGCCGGAGCCGGCGCCAACATTGCCCGTACCGCCACCCCCGGTTCCAGCGCCGCCGCAGCCGACCCAGGCGCAGGCACCGCAGTCGCCGCCCTTGCCGATACCGCCGGTGCCAGTGCCTCCGCCGCCGCTGCCGAGTGCAACGTCACAGCCGAACCCAACGAAGAACCCGGCGCCGCAGAGCGATGCACTGGACAACACGCTGGAGAAGCTGCGGGCGCTGGAACACCAGAAGGCGCCCCCGGTGGCGCGGTACAACCCGGCGCAGGGCGGAGCGCCCAACGGTGGCGGCAGCCTGACAGGGAACGACACCTCGGCACTGACGGCCGCGCAGCGGGGGGCGATCGGGGACCATGTGCGGCCGTGCTGGACGTCGGATCCCGGAGCACTGGATCTGGACAAGATGCAGGCCCTGCTGACGGTCACGACCGACCAGTCCGGTGTGGTGCGGCAGGCGCTGGTGGCGGCGGCCGACCAGGGGAGGTTGGGTGACCCGCGGTTTCGGGCGTTTGCCGAGCGGGCGGTGCGGGCGGTTATGGATCCGGCCTGCGCTTCCCTGCCGCTGCCGAAGGCGATGCTGGGGAAGATCAACGTGCTTACGTTCCGGTTCAGCCCATGAGGGGGGAAAGAGAGACGCATGAGTGATAGCAATCGGGGAACTGACTTCACGAAACGCCTGGATTCCCACTTTCGCGGGAATGACGGGTGGGGGGAAATAGGGCGGCGTTCGCTGCTGGCGGGGGCGGCGGGGCTTTTGAGTTTGCCGCTGCCGGAATCGGCGCGAGCGGCTGCTGCCCCCGCGGCCGGCGGGCAGAGCGCGGTGATCGACGTGAACCGGGCGCGGGCGGCGCCGATACCGATCGCCATACCTAATTTCGCCGGGGCCGATCCGGAGAGCGAGCAGCTCGGGGCGCAGATGGTGCAGGTGATCAGCAATGACCTGGCCAGCTCCGGCCTGTTCCGGGTGATCAGCCAGGCGGCGTTTACGCAGGGCGGCCCGGCGAGCGACGTGCCGAATTTCCCGAGCTACGGGGCGATCGGCGCGCAGGCGTTGGTGACCGGGCGGGTCTCCGGCGGCGGGAATACGCGGGTGGAGTTCCGGCTGTGGGACGTGCTGCCGCAGACCCAGTTGCAGGGCACGGCCTATACGACGACGGCGAGCAATTGGCGGCGGATCGCGCACATCATCGCCGATTCGATCTATGAGCGGCTTTTGGGCGAGAAGGGGTATTTCGATACGCGGATCGTGTATGTCTCGCTGACCGGGCCGCGGGGGCGGGAGACGCGGCGGCTGGCGATCATGGACCAGGACGGGGCGAATAACCGGATCCTGACGGATGGGTCGTGGTCGGTGCTGACGCCGCGGTTTTCGCCGAAAAACGACCAGATCTGCTTCATGAGCTACGCAAACAACCGGCCGCGGGTGTACCTGTTCGATCTGGGATCGGGGCGGCAGAGCGTGCTGGGCGACTTCCAGGGGATGACGTTTGCGCCGCGGTTCTCACCGGACGGGGGCAGCGTGATCATGGCCCTGGCGCACGGGCAGGGATCGTCGATCGTGACGGTGAACGTGGCGAGCAGGGCAACGGCGCAGCTTACTAATTCGGATTCGATCGATGTGAGCCCGTGTTACAGCCCGGATGGGTCGCAGATTGTATTTAATTCGGATCGGGGCGGTGATCCGCAACTTTATATCATGGGGGCTGGGGGCGGCGGCGCGAGGCGCATCAGCTTCGGCCATGGGCGGTATGGGACTCCGGTGTGGTCGCCGCGGGGCGATCTGATCGCTTTCACCCGGTATGGCGGGGATGAGGGCGCGTTCTCGATCGGGGTGATGCACCCGGATGGGAGCGGGGAGCGCATTCTGGCCGAAGGCTGGGACGTGGAAGGCCCGACTTTTGCGCCGAACGGGCGGGTGATCATGTATTTCGGCACGACCAGGGCGACGGGAAGCCGGGGGGAGGGGTTCTCCTCGCACCTGGCCTCGACGGATATCACCGGGTTCAACCAGCGGAATATCCTTACGGCGACGAATGCCTCGGACCCGGCCTGGTCGCCTTTGGGCGGCTGAGGGGGGCGCAACCTGAGGTCACTCCGGGGCGTTGGTTCGCGGAATGGGGCGGAGGGTGTGATGGCGTTCGAGGTGCGCGTGAATGGGGAATGCATTGGTGTGTTCCCCTCGCAGGAAGCGGCGATCGAGCAGGTGCGGCAGGTAGTGTTGGCGCAGCCGGACAGCGAGCCGGAGATTTTGGACAGCGAAACGGGGCGGGGGGTTTTGCCGGCGTCGTCTTTGCGGTGGCGGGAGCATCTGGCGAAGCAGGTCGGTTACTGACGCAACCGGTTTCCCGTTTTGTTTGATTCGGGATAGGAGTAGATTTCCGGCGGGTAGCGGGGCTGAGAGGTGGGCCGATATGACGTTGGTCGGGCAATACGATTCACCTTTCGTGCGGCGGGTGGCGATATCGTTGCGGGTGCTGGGTTTTGCGTACGAGCACGATACGCGCTCGGTTTTCGCGGATTTTGACGAAATGCGCCGGGTCAATCCGCTGGGGCGGATACCGTCGCTCGTCCTTGGCGATGGCGAAACGCTGATTGATTCGGCGGCGATCCTGGACTGGCTGGACCAGACCGTGGGGCCGGAGCGGGCGCTGGTGCCGGCGGCGGGGGCGGAGCGGCGACGCGCGCTGCACCGGATTGCGCTGGCGACGGGGGCTATCGAGAAGGCTGGGGCGGCGGCGTACGAGCGGCTGATCCGGCCTTCGGAGTACCGCTGGCCTGCGTGGATCGAGCGCTGCCGAACGCAGGCCGCGGGCGCAATCGGGGTGCTTGCGGGTGAAACCTGGGCGCGGGATGCTGGGTTGGATCAGGCGCGAATCACCACTTCCTGCATGATCCGTCATGTCCGGATGGCTGATCCGGAGCTGTTGGCGCCTGGGCGCTATCCGGTGCTGGAGGCGCTTTCGGCTCGGTGCGAGGCGCGGGAGGAATTCAAGGCGACGTATCCGGCGGATTATGCGGTGCCTCGGAGCGGGTGATGCTATCGGAAATGCTCCGGCCCCTCGGGCAGGCCCTGCGGCACCTTATTCGGCGAGGTCGCGCATCACCCGGATAAGATCAGATTTGCCCTCGAAGCCGATGCCCGGCAGGTCAGGCATGGCGATGTAACCGTTCTCCACACGCACCCCGTCGGGGAAACCGCCATAGGGCTGGAACAGGTCGGGGTAGCTCTCGTTGCCCCCAAGCCCCAAACCGGCGGCAATGTTGAGCGACATCTGATGCCCACCATGGGGAATGCAGCGGCGCGGGCTCCATCCCGCCGCATTCAGCACAGCGAGCGTGCGCTGATATTCGCAAAGTCCATAGGACAGCGCGCAATCGAACTGCAGCCAATCGCGGTCCGGCCGCATCCCCCCGTAGCGCAGCAGGTTGCGCGCATCCTGATGGCTGAACAGATTTTCGCCGGTCGCCATCGGCCCGGGATAAAATTGCGCCAGCGTCGCCTGTAACGCGTAGTCGAGCGGATCCCCTGCTTCCTCATACCAGAACAGGGGGTAATCGCGCAGCATTTTCGCGTACGCGATCGCCGTCTCCAGGTCGAAGCGCCCGTTAGCATCCACTGCAAGCTTGGCCTGGCCGCCGATCTCTGTCAGCACCGCCTCGATGCGCTTTCGATCCTCCTGGATCGGAGCCCCGCCGATCTTCATTTTAACGACGGAGTAGCCGCGGTCGAGATAGCTGCGCATTTCGGTGCGCAATCCCTCGATCTCTTTGCCGGGGTAGTAATAACCACCGGCTGCGTAAACGAAAACGCGGGGATCGGCGGCCACGCCGTGCCGCTCGGCAAGCAGGCGAAACAGCGGCTTGCCCGCGATCTTCGCAACTGCATCCCATACCGCCATGTCGATGGTACCGACTGCAACCGAACGCTCACCGTGGCCGCCGGGCTTTTCGTTTGCCATCATCGCCGACCAGACGCGATCGGGATCGAGGTTCTCGCCGGTCTCGTTGAGCAGGGTAGCGGGCGGCGCTTCCATGATGCGGGGCGCGAACCGCTCGCGTATGAGTCCCCCCTGGCCATAGCGTCCGTTGGAATTAAAACCATACCCAACGACGCGGCGTCCATCCCGCACGACATCCGTGACCACGGCCACAAGGCTCGTCGTCATCTTGCTGAAATCGATATAGGCGTTGCGGATCGGCGAGGCGATCAGCTGGGTGATCTCGCGAATGTCGGTGATGCGGACGGACATGACGGGTCTCCTCGTTGCCTGAACCTATAGCGACGCCCCGCCGCAGACGACGATCTGCTGGCCAGTGATCGAGCACGCCGCATCCGAAAGCAGAAAAGCGGTGAGGGCGGCAACCTCCTCGGGCTGCACGAAGCGGCCCGAAGGCGGCAGGCGCGGCGCGACGCCCGCGCGCGTCGGATCGCGCAGCATCGGCGTTTCGGTCGCACCCGGCGCAATGACATTGACCGTCACCCCGCGCGGCGCCAACTCGATCGCCCAGGAGCGAGCGAGCCCGACCAGCGCCGCCTTGCTTGCCGCGTACTGGCTGCGCCCGGCGGACCCGGCAGCGGTACGGCTGCCGATCAGCACGATGCGTCCGCCGGCGCGCATCCGCGGCGCGAGCGCATCAGCAAGCGCGACCGCGGCATCGACATGCAGGCGCCACATCGCCGCGCCCGCGGCTGGGTCGAGTTCGCCCAGTTCGCCGACTCTCAGCGTGCCCGCCGCGTGAACAAGCGCCGCCGCCTCGATGTTGGCGACCGCGGCACGGATCGCGCCCGCATCCGCATCGAGCAGATCGAGCGCGCGGTGCTCGAATCCCGGCGTGGCGATGGGGGGCGCCGTTCGGCTCAGCCCGGTAACGCGCCAGCCGTCGTGGAGCAGGCGCGCAACCACCGCCGCGCCGATGCCGGAACTGGCGCCGGTGACGACCGCATGGCCCTCGGGTGGCATCCGCCGCGCCCTACTGCTCGCCGGACCGGATCCAATCTTCCCTGACGCGAACGTATTTGATTGCCTGCCGGAAGTAGGTGAACGCGATGTGCAACGCGCCGTCCGATCCCTGTTTGATGGAGGGATAGGAGAATTCGCGGTTCAACTGCTCGCGCGAATTGTTGGTCATGCAGTAACCATCTCCGACTTCCAGGTTGCGCTTGCAAGGCCACGTCCACCCTCCGTCCTCGGAGATCGCGAGTGTCATCGGTGCGCGGGGCACACCCCAGAACGCCGCGCGCTGGTGCGGCTTTACGTCCGGTTCCTTTACGTCCGTGCCACCTTCCTCAATATCGTCGTACAGCGAGGCGCGGCGCTCGGTGACGCCGTCGGCGTTGATATCGTTGAATACCAGCGCAAGATGGCCATTGGCGAGCACGGTGAACTGGATTGACGAATTGTTGTTGGGCAGTGCACTCGGCATGGGAACGGACCAGGTGCGGCCGCGGTCCGCCGAGCGGCTGACGTAGATGCTGTCCGCCCAACGGCTCCGGAACAAAGCGAGCAGCGAGCCGTCCTTCAGTTGCTCAACACCCATATGAACGCAGCCGGTACTGTCCGGCACAGGATACTCCTGCCAGTTGCGACCGCCATCGGCGGAAATCCGCACGGCACTCGTGTCGTAGCTGCCGACCCATTTCTCGCCGGGCCGGGCGTGGCAGTAAAATATCGGCAGCACGATGTCGCCATTATCGAGCACCGCCGGCGGCTGACGCACGAAGACGCCCGATGTGCCCACCCGGTCGAACAGCGTCTCGATGGGCCCCCAGTTCCGGCCGCTGTCAACGGAAATCCGGCGGCGAACGATGGCCGTATCCTGGTTGCCGGAAAGCTGCGCCGTCCACAGCAGCCACAGGCGTCCATCCGGTGCGGGGAACAGGATCGGGTTCTGCTCCGAGCGAGCAGGATCATCCGAGAGCCGCACCGGTTCCGACCAGCGATCCTGTCCCGCGGGCAGCCACGAAAAATAGACCGAGATGTCAGGAATACCCTCCTGCGTGCCGCCAAACCACACACAGCCGAGGTCGCCGCTGGGCAGAGGCATGATGTTGGCGGCATGGTTCTGCACGCACGGGGAGGGCAGGTACGCCTCCAACCGCGCCGGATCGCTGGTAGACGCGCGAACAATCGCGGCGTCCGGCTGCCCGAGGCGGTCGGTGCGCACTCCGGGGTCGATTGTGAGATTCATGGACGATCCCTCCATCATCAGGACACGACAATCGCGCGCCTTGGCCAGCTCAGGGCGCGCTCGATCACCATCACTACGATGGGCGTCACCGCAGCCACATACATGTTATCGATGCCGTACGGGTTGCCGAGCATGTACCAGACCGAGGTGAGCACTGCCGCCGACAGCAGGCCAAGCGTGGCGCCACGGCCGCTGTTGAACATCGGCAGGTAGAAACCCATCACCGCGACGATGCCGATCGACAGCCGAAGCGCGCGGGTGAAGAACGACAGTTTCAGGATGACCGGCACGAAGAAGACGAAGATGAGCGGCACGAATGCGATCACCAACGATATAATCTGCGTCGCCCGCAGCTCCTGATCTGGTGTCGGATGAAAATATGGTTCGTAGAAGTCACGCATGATCAGCGACGCGATCGCCAGCGCGACCGTGCTGACGCTGACGAACACCGAGGCGACCAGCGATGTGGTGACGAGCCCCGCCAGCAATGGGTGCATCCGTTGCAGGAAGACCGGCAGCGCATACAGACTCTTCATCGACGGATAGAGGAACTTCGCGGCGACGCCGATCAGTCCCAGGGCGAGGCCAAGCGGCAGACAAAGCGCGGCGGCATACAAGGTGGAACGCCGCGCATCGGCCGCGCTATGGGCCGAGGAGATGGCCTGCATGATGAACTGCGTCGAGAAGATCGCGCCCGTCGTCCCGATGGTCCACGCGAGAATAGTCGATCCGCCGATGCTGCCGTCCCAGGTGAAGTATTGCGGGGGCAGCTTGGACACCATCGGGTGAATTCCGCCGGTTGCGTAGAGTGCGACGCCAAGGATCAGAGCAACCCCGATGATCTTCATCGCCGTGTGCAGGACGGTGACATATGCCACGCCCTTCATGCCCCCCATCACGTAATAAAACGTGCTAACCACCGCGATGATGCACATCGCAACCGGAAGATTGATCTTGAGCACGGTGGCGATTGCCGCCGCGCCGCTGATGTAGTTGCCGACATTCACCAACAGAAGCGCGTAGATCATGATCAGCGACACCGTCAGCATGGTGCCGCGTCCATACTTCTGCGCAATCGCGGCGGAAATCGTGTACTCGCCGGACCCATAGAGCTTCCTGACGAAGAACAGGCCGAACAACAGGAAACCGATCGAAGCGCCGATTACGGACCAGCTGGCGGCGAAGCCGGACATGAACGCCTCCTGCGCGGTGCCCACCGTCGATTTGGCGCCGACGAACTCCGACATCAGAAGCACGCCGACAACCACGGCCGGCAGCGCACGCGAGGCGGTCATGAACTGATCCGTCGTCCGGCTTCGCAATCGTACCGTGAGCCAGCCGGTAAACAGGATGTAGGCGATCACCATCGCGACGATGATCGCAGTGTCCAGATTGCTGAATTGCGCCATTGGCGTTCCTCTGCGGTAGACTGGGGATTTGTTTTAGAGCAGCGCGGCCTCGTCCGCGGTCAGCGGAAGCAGGGGCGGGCGGACGTTGCTCCAACCCGCGTGGCCGGTGCGGCGCGCGATCAACGTCTTGATCGAGGCGATCTGTGCGAATTGCGAAATCTGGGTGCGTGCAGTTACAACGCGAGCCTGCGCCGCCTCCACCTCCGCCGCGAACGCCGCATCAGCGTAATGGCGATAAATCAGTGAGAGATCACTCGCGACCAGGTTGGAGGTCGCAGTGATGCAACCCGCGCCTCCCTGGCGCAGCAGCGGCAGCATCAGCGGATCAGCACCGGCGAGGACGGCAAGGCCAGGGAAACGCTCCACCATCGCCAGCATGTTGGCGAGATCGCCACTTGAATCCTTTATGCCGACGAAAGTTGCGGGGTAACGGGCGCGCAGCCGCTCGATCACCGGGAAGGTGATCGGCACGGCGGAGAACTGCGGGATGTGATAAAGTACCACCTGCAGGCGGGCGTCGCCGACGCGCTCAGCGATCTCGGCGTACGCTGCGAACAGCCCGTCATCCGAAATACTTTTATAATAGAAGGGCGGCAGCATCACCACGCGGGTCACGCCGAGCGATAGCGCATGCCTGGTCAGTTCGACTGTTTCGGTGCACGCGGTAACACCGGTGCCAGGCAGCAGGCATCTCGGCGCAATGCCGCTGCCGACAGCCGCCTCCAGCAGCGCCCTACGCTCGCTGCTGGAAAACGAATTCGCCTCGCCCGTCGTTCCAAGCAACGCAATTCCATCGCAACCCTGCTCCAGCAAGTGCCAGCAGTGTGCGACGAAAGCTTTGTGGTCGGGGGTCAGATCGGCGGTGACCGGGGTCACCGAGGCGCAGAAAACGCCGGCGATTGGCAGGTCCGTCATAACAATCCTCTCAGTATGCGGCGCGGCACAGCGCCAGGATCTCCGCCTGGCTGATGTCGCGCGGGTTGTTGTCCAGCATGCGACGAATGGCGTGCGCGCTTCGGCCGCCATCGGCTTCCGCTGCGAGCCCAGGCGCGAACCGGATCGCGGCGGGCCGCTCGATCATGCTCGGGGTAAGCAGCCCGTTCACGCCGCGTGCGCCCGGCTGGCCGGGGCGGCAAGCCGCTCCGCATATTCGATCGCCTCCACCAGGCTCTGTTCGTTGGCGATCCCTTTGCCGGCGATATCGAAGGCGGTGCCGTGGTCCACCGAAGTGCGGATGATAGGCAGGCCGAGGGTGATGTTGACGCCCGACAGGTCGTTCCATTTGCCGGTGGCAGGATCGACCTCGAAGCCCAGCAGCTTCACCGGGATGTGGCCCTGGTCGTGGTAGTTCGCGATGACGGCGTCGTACTGACCGGCGCGCAGCTTCACGAATACCGTGTCGCCGGGCACCGGGCCGACCACATCGCGCCCGGCCGCAACTGCCTCGGCAATCACGGGAGCCGCGACGTCGATATCGTGCCGGCCAAACAGGCCGCCCTCGCCGGCATGCGGATTCAGCGCGGCGACTGCAATGCGCCTGCCGCGTTCGCCGAGACGAAGCAGAGCGTCGTTTGTCAGCTCGATCACCCGCCGCAGGCGCTCGGCGGTCACCCGCTTCGGCACGTCTTCGAGTGCGATATGCGTGGTGAGGTGGCTCACACGCATGTTGCCGTGCGCCAGCATCATGCAGGAGCCCTTCACGCCGGTCAGTTCCGCCAGCATCTCGGTGTGGCCCGGATAGTGATATCCGGCCTTGTTCAGCGCCTCCTTGTTCAGCGGGGCGGTCACGATGCCGGAGACCCGCCCGGACTGGGCAAGGCGCACCCCGCGCTCCACGGCCTGGAAGGCGAACCGCCCGCCATCAGCTGAAAGCTCCCCGGGCGGTATCGGCTGACCCTCGGGTCCGGCCTGCATCATGCAGAGCGATGGCCAGGCAGTATCCGCCTCGGTCACCTCGGCGATCTCGATGGCGGGTGAAAAACGCGCGCGGGCCTGTTCCAGCGCAGCGTTGCTGCCGATGACGAGCAGCGCCAGATGGCCGGAATTGATACGAGGGCGGAGCCGGGCCGCCGCCTTGACGATGATCTCCGGGCCGATCCCGGCGGGGTCGCCCATGGTGATCGCGAGGTGGCGGGAAGCCATCAGCTACGTCCTTTCAGTGGCTGGCTATGGGCACTGCACAGCAGGTCGCGCAAAAGATCGGGGTGTCCGAAGGCGCCGGATTTCGAGACAACGGTAACCCCATCCCAGGCACCCCCGCGCAGTACGGAGCGCGGCAGCCCCGGCACGATGCGGCCCTGCACGTTAAGGCTGCGCGCCTCGAGTGACAGGCATAGACCGCGCAGGGTTTCCCCGCCGGCCACCAGCAGCGTGCCGGGTGGCGGCAGCTTCCGGACCAGCTCGTGCAGCTCATTGGCGATGCGCCGCGCCGCTTCGTCGCGCGCGAGACCAGACGGCAGGTCGAGGCTGACGATGACGCGGCCTGAAGCACAGAGACGCGCCGCGATCGCCGCTACTGCGCCCGGACCGCCGACCTGAAGTCGCACCCAATCGGGGCCGCAGGCCGCAAGCTGCTGTCTGGTCATCGGTTGATCTGAGCCGAACAGGCCCAGCAGCGGGAAGGGAAGGGGGCTAACGGCGTGGCTGGGGGCGTCGCCGGCCAGCGCCTGGGCAAGGCCGCCTGTGCCCACCCACAACACGGGGCCCGGCGCGGCCTTGCCGAGCGTTGCGATGCAGCGCAGTTCCTCGTCGGTTTCCGCGTCGAATACGCTGATGCCCGGCGGCAATGGTGCACCAAGCCGGCCTGGGCGGGCGGCCACGCCCTCGTTCCGCAAGCGGGCGATAATATCGCCGCCCACCGGGAACCACGTCCCGTCGGGACCCCGGGCATGCTGGACCCCTTCACGGGTGATCCGTCCCTGATAGGGAAAGGCCGGCGCGAACACCGCTCGTTCCCACTCGCCGGCCCGAATGCAGGCGGCCGTCTCCGCCAGGGCGGGTCCCCGCATCAGGCTGTCGACCTTCTTGAACGAAATCGCCGCGCCGTTGAGCATATGCGCGAGCCGACTGACCACGCCGGCTGCCGAGGCTGCGTCGAGCTCCCGTGTTCCGCTGTCCACGGCAGCATTCGCCGGAAGCGCCGGCGGGATGGCGCCTTGCCAGAACGCCTCGACCCGCCCGCTGACGCCGACCAGCTCGGCCGCCGTATCGAGGGCCCCCGTAAGATCGTCGGCAAGCAGGCGGAGGCTGGTCATGTAGATGATGGCCGTCGCGATCCAACACCGATAGCGCCCGCGGAGTTGCGGACGGCGTCCGTTAGCTCCCTGGCGACATGCAGAACCTCCGGCCTGGCGGAGGCGACGAACTCGTCCATCGCCATCCGGCCCGCATCTATGGTGAAGCTGACGCCCGCGACCGGAGCTCCGGCGGTGTCCAGCACAGGGGCGGCGATGGTTCGCAGGCCGTACGCATTCTCCCCGTCTGAGACGGCGTAGCCCTGGGCGCGCACCTCGCGCAGCCGGTCGAGCAGGGCGTTCAGATCGACCAGGGTGCGCTCGGAGAGCTTCACGCGTTCGGCGCTTTCCAGAATGGCGATCTGACGCTCTTCAGGCAGAAAGGCGAGCTGCGCGTGGCCGAGCGCGGCGCCGTAGGCACGGATCCGGCGTCCCGGGCGGCGGTCCACGTCGTGGCGTCCCGGGCGCGCATCCACACGCTCCAGATAGACGACATCGGGCCCGTCCAGGGTGCCCAGCGATCCTGCGTCGGCAATGGCCGGCACGCGCTCCCGCAGCAGGGGTGCGGCGTGCGCGCGCAGATCCTGTGACGAGAGGGCGAGGAAGCCCAGCTCCAGGCATTTAAGGCTCAGGCGGTAGCGTTTGCTGTCGGGTACGGGGCGGAGATAGCCGAGCGCGAGCAGGGTATGGATCAGTCGGAAGGTGGTGCCGCGGTCGAGCCCGGCGCGGCCGGCGATCTCGGTGATGGTGAGCTCGGGCAAGCCGGCGTCGAAGGCGCGCAGCACCGCGAAGACTTTTGCCGCCGATTGCACGAGGTTTTTCGCGTTTTCCGGCATTGCTCGGCCGCTCGCTCCAATTCGCGTTCGGAATGCGAACTTGTGTTCGCATTGTAGGAGATAGCAAGGGCCGAATCTTGTGTCAAGCGGCCGCGCTCCGAAAGAGAGCACGCGAAAGTCTGGCCGGGCGCTGACCTAGGGCGGAAGGGCCGATCAGGGTGCCTCGCTGCCGGCCGGAGATGGGGCAGCGAAAAGATCTCCTCCCAAAATGCGCGGATCTTCTCTCAAACAGGAACGCCGTTCTTCAGTAGCGCTGAAGATGTTTCATCCGGTTTTATTGCCGTGCGGGCACGCACATCCGCGCGATCAGCCTCGGCCGGTCGCGATGCTGAAAATAAGCCGATTCACTAAAGATTTATACGCGATTGGGATGGGATCACTGATTCCCGGGCATCAGGTTCGGCATTGGTGTCGGGCTTCCGTCCCTATGATTGATCCTAAGCATCATCCGGTGGAGCGTTTCGGCGCTCCGCCGATAAGATGATGCATGTTCAATAGCTCCTGAGCAGACTTGTGTGGCACAAGCCACGAAAGTCTGCTTAGGAACCCGCACCCGAGTGCAGCACCTGTTCCAGCGCGCGCACCAGGTTGCTCAACCGGACGGGCTTTTCCAGCAAAATGAGCGGCGCCTCGCTCTCCCGCTGCAAGAAAGAATTCCAGTTATCCGGCGCGTATCCGGTCATCACGACGACCGGCAGATCAGGGCGAGCCTCCCGCAATTTGCGGACCAGGGCGATCCCATCCAGCCGCGGCATTCGCAGGTCCGTCACCAACGCCGCAATGTGCATGCTCGACGCGGTTTCCAAAGCGTCCTGGCCATCAACACTGATGGACACGGTGTAGCCTTCCTGCGTCAGGAAATCCTCAACGGTAGCTGCGAACAGCGGATCGTCCTCCGCCACCAGGATCCTGAGATCTCGCGAGTTCTCTGCCGGCATCCGCCCTGTTCCGTTCAGCCCCGCTCCGGCAGCATACGCGTTGAATTTATCCAGCGTAACTCAAGGTTTTTGCGGAGCTGGCCGTGTCTTTGAGGCCAAAAGCGGAAAGAGGTTATCCCGAAGCAGCGGCCATGGCCAGACCACCTGCACGCGGGCGATCGGGAGCACGAGGTAAGAAAACGCGCACAATGGTTCCCTCGCCAGGCCTGCTCTCGATCTGCACCGCCCCGCCGGACTGACGCGCTACGCCGTACACCTGACTCAGGCCCAGCCCGGACCCACGGCCGGGTGGTTTGGTAGTGAAAAATGGCTCGAACGCCTTGCGCGAAACCTCTTCGGTCATTCCGGTCCCGGTGTCGCTCACGGCAAGCATGACATAATGTCCTGCCGGCAGCTCCTCGGGACTGTCCTGCAGGTCAGCCGAAACGTTGCTCGTGCTGATCGTCAGGCGGCCACCCTGCGGCATCGCGTCCCTCGCATTGATCGCCAGGTTCAGGACGACATGCTCGATCTGAACCGGATCGACCAGCGCGGGCCAGAGATCGTCTGCCAGGCGCAGGTCTCCGGTAACGTTTGTGCCGAGCGTGCTGCGCAGAAGTTCGCTTATCCCGCGCAGAGCCTGGTTCAGATCGACAGGCGCCGGCGCAAGCGTTTGCTTCCGGGCGAAGGCCATCAGTTGCCGTATCAGGTCGGCGCCTCGATTTGCCGCCTGCGAAATTATCGAGAGCCGGCGTGCTTCCCGAGACCCGGCAACGCAGCCCTGCAGAAGCATTTCCGTGTTGGCGCCAATCGTCGCCAGCAGATTGTTGAAATCATGAGCAATTCCGGCGGTCAGCCGTCCGGTGGCAGCCAGAGCCTCGGCACGGCGCGCCCGCTCCTCGGCCATCCGGCGTGTCGTGATATCCGAATACAGCGTCACGAAGCCGCCTCCGGGCAGGGGATTGCGCCGTATCTCCACGATGCGTCCGTTCGGACGTTGCCGCTCGGATGTACCCATACTGATGCCCTGGCGCAGGCGCTCGACCCGCTTGCTCACCTCCGCCTCAATATCAACGTTGCCGAATTCCCCTGCTTTCGCCTGGGCGCGAAGAATATCCTCCATCGCCAGCCCCACCCGCAGGAAGCTGGCCGGAACCCCGGTAAATTCCGGAAACTGCGCATTCCATGCCAGCAATCGCATCCGGCTGTCGACCATCATGACGCCGTCCGTCATCCCGGTAAGCGTCGCCTCAAGCTGCATCGCCTTGGTGCGCTCGCTGCTCTCGGTCGCCGCAAGCTGCGCATTCGTTCGTGCGAGTTCGGCCCTGTCGCGAACGATCAGTGCATGCCGCCGGCGCGCGGTCTGGTCTGCCCACAGGATCGCACCTGCGATCGCCAGAACCAGCAGCGTCGCGGCCGTGCTGAACGCCAGGGCGCTCATCTCCCATTCCTGGGCAACACGCATGGCCTCGTGACGGCCAATTCCGACGAGCACCTGAAGCCCATAGCCCGGAATTGGCGCGAAGGCCGCAATCCGGTCGATATGGTCCTGGGGCGAGGCACCATCCCAGACACCCCGTGTGGAGTGTCGCATCGCGGCGAATACCGGCGATCCGGCAATGTTCAGCTCCTGCGACAACATGGCCGCATCGCCCATGCCGCGAATCGAGCCATCCGGCGCTACCACAAGCAAAAGCCCTGCTTCCCCAAGGCTGAGCTCCCGCTCCAGGTTGCTGAACGCACTGTTGTCGTACGATGCGGAAATCATCCCGCCAAACGAACCATCGTGGTTGTCGAGCCTGCGGGCGAAATTGATCTGCCAGATACGGGTTCTCATTCCCTGCACGAGTGAGCCGATGAACATCCGCTCATCGTCGTGGGCCAGCGACTTCTCGTGCTGGAAATAATCTCGCTGTTCCAGATCGACGCCGATCAGCATCGGTCGAGAACTCTGGCGTATAATGCCCTTTTCGTCGGTGATCATGATTTGCAGGGATATATCCGTCAGAGCCAGGACCCGCTCCCGCCAGCTGTCGAAGTCGAACGAAGCGGGATCGCGCTCCCACTCCAGCTCCAGGATGTGCAGGCTTTGATCGGTTACGAGAAACTGCCGCCGCAATTCTCCGGCCAGAAGATCAGCCTTGCTCTGGATAGTGGTTTCAATGCGCGCCTGCCAGGCTGCGCGGTGCGCGCGGACCGTGGAGAACGCGGCGAACCAAATCAGCGCGACAAGTATAGCTGTCGCGATAGCGATCAAGGCTGGTCCGGGCAGACGCAGCACGCGGCCTGGAACTGCCATTCTCCTGATTCGGTAATTGTACCCGAACCTAGCACGTTTCACGGAAAGGTGAAACCCGAAAACGAGGTCGGGCCAGGGTGCGAAGGCATGCGGCCACGCCCGGCCCGCTCCGGATAAATGCTGTGTAACAAGATGCCGATCACCCACCGGACCTGATCCAGCCAGCCCGTCGTGCAATTGCCCTTTGGGTTGACACCCGACAGGGACCCCGATGACGAAAACCGGCTCACCTTGGCACAGACTGGAAACAGACCCTCGTTGAGGAGTCGCAACAGAGATGTGCCACCTTTGCCGATGGCAATGGACCCGTCCACCGTGCAACTGACCGCCCGGCCGAACTTTACGAACAAATGCCTCTGGGCGTGTTGAAGGCGATTGCGGCCTCAGCAGCGGCCTGTGTAACTGGCTTCTCTGGCGCGGCTACCGGCGCACCCCGCTTCCGATGCTGTTCTGGAGCGGGGTCCGCTTTTTGTTCTTGACAATCAACAATGTTGCTGTTTTCACCGACGTCATTCTGTTACCCGCTACGGACCTCACCCTGCTGCGCTTCGCCCTCTCGCTGGCGGTGCTGACGGTGCTCATCTTTGGGTTCGTGTGGGACCTGTAAGCGGGATGCTGCCCCCTTTCTGTCGGGGATGATCACGGCCGGATTTCTGGCCGGCTGTTCTTCGCGCGCTTCTGGTGGCGCACCGCGACCTGCTGCTCGTCACCTTCATGATCGCCTTCGCCCTACCGGCGCTTAACCAGGCGGTCGTGACTCTGAGCGACATCCCGCTGGAGGAGCGAAGCTTGCTCTATCTGGTTCGCCTGGCGGCATTCGCCTTGATTGTTGTGGCCATTCTGCACAAAAACCGTGACCTCGGGCCGATGGACCGCTAAACGGATTGACGCCAGCTCGTAATAAACAAAGCGTGAGCCGCCTGTGTCGCCGTTTTCCTGCTTTGATCCAGCGCATTATGGTGGCCTGCCTGAACGGCTGTTCATCGCGCCGGCGGATCCGCATGCTGGATGGGCGGCCCGTCATTTATACGGCGCTGCCGGGAGCATATTATGGAACTTACTCACAAAATAGATGCCAACGGAAGCAACCTGGAAACGGAGCCGCCGCCCGCCACGGTCGTTGATCGCAAGGACTTCACCGAACTCAGCGGCTACGAGCTGCTCGAAGCCCTGCAGGCGGTCCGGGTCGGCGATTTTTCGGTGCGTCTGCCAGGGCAGATGACCGGACTGGCCGGCAAAATAGCCGATACGTTCAACGACATTGTCGCTGCCAATCAGCGCATGGCCCAGCAGCTCGAACTCGTGGGCCAGGTCGTGGGACGCGAAGGCCGTACGCGTCAGCGCGTGCGCTTCGGTATCCAAAGCGGCGCGTGGGCGGGCATGGAAAGCTCGGTCAATCAGCTCATCGAGGACATGCTGTGGCCAACCCGCGAAGTGACGCGCGTGATCAGCGCGGTCGCCAAGGGTGATCTGCTGCAGACCGTTCCGCTGGAAATCGATGGTCGCCCGCTGGAAGGCGAGTTTCTGCGCTCCGCCGACATCGTGAACACAATGATCAAGCAGCTTAGCGTGTTCACTTCCGAAGTTACTCGCGTTGCCCGCGAAGTCGGCACTGACGGCAAGCTGGGCGGGCAAGCACAGGTGCGGGAAGTCACCGGCGTTTGGAAGGACCTGACCGAGTTTGTGAACTCCATGGCGTCCAACCTCACCGCACAGGTGCGCAATATCGCCGATGTCACCATCGCAGTTGCAAACGGCGACCTTTCGAAAAAAATCACCGTGGATGTGCGCGGTGAAATCCAGCAATTGAAGGAGGCCATCAACACGATGGTCGATCAGTTGCGGTCGTTCGCATCGGAAGTGACACGCGTGGCACGCGAAGTGGGAACCGAGGGCAAGCTGGGCGGGCAGGCCATCGTTCCGGGTGTGGCGGGCACATGGAAAGACCTGACCGATAGCGTGAACGCGATGTGCGGCAACCTGACCGACCAGGTCCGCAACATCGCGCAGGTGACCACGGCCGTGGCCCGCGGCGACCTTTCGCGCAAGATCACCGTGGATGTGCGCGGCGAAATTCTCGAACTGAAAGACACCATCAACACCATGGTCGATCAGCTCAACGCCTTCGCTTCGGAAGTCACCCGCGTGGCGCGTGAAGTCGGCACCGAAGGCCGCCTGGGCGGGCAGGCCCAGGTGTCCGGTGTGGCCGGCACATGGAAAGACCTGACCGACAGCGTGAACTCCATGGCGTCAAACCTGACCGGCCAGGTGCGCAACATCGCCGAAGTCGCTACCGCCATCGCACGAGGCGACTTATCAAAAAAAATCACCGTGAATGTGTCCGGCGAAATCCTTCAGCTGAAGGAAACCATCAACACGATGGTGGACCAGCTCAACGCCTTTGCCTCCGAGGTGACGCGCGTCGCGCGGGAAGTGGGAACCGACGGCCGCCTGGGCGGGCAGGCGAACGTGCTCGGTGTTGCCGGCACGTGGAAAGATCTGACCGAGTCAGTCAACTCCATGGCGTCGAACCTGACCGCTCAGGTGCGCAACATCGCCGAAGTGTCGACCGCTATCGCCAATGGCGATCTGTCGAAAAAGATCACCGTGAACGTGTCGGGCGAAATCCTGCAGCTTAAGGAAACCATCAACACGATGGTGGATCAGCTGAACCGCTTCGCGGGCGAAGTCACGCGCGTTGCACGCGAAGTCGGAACCGAAGGGCGCCTCGGCGGGCAGGCTCAGGTGCCCGGCGTGGCAGGCACCTGGAAGGACCTGACCGATAGTGTGAACTCGATGGCGTCGAACCTGACCGGCCAGGTGCGCAACATCGCCGAGGTCGCCACAGCCGTCGCACAGGGCGATCTGTCCAAGAAGATCACAGTGAATGTATCGGGCGAAATCCTGCAGCTGAAAGAGACCATCAACACGATGGTCGATCAGCTCAACGCCTTCGCCGGCGAGGTGACGCGCGTCGCACGTGAAGTGGGCACCGAAGGTCGCCTGGGTGGTCAGGCGCAGGTACCGGGTGTCGCCGGCACGTGGAAGGACCTGACCGACAACGTGAACTCCATGGCGTCCAACCTGACGGGACAGGTGCGCAACATCGCCGAGGTGGCGACCGCCATCGCCGGCGGCGATCTGTCACGCAAGATCACCGTTGATGTGCGCGGTGAAATCCTTCAGCTGAAGGAAACGCTGAACACGATGGTTGACCAGCTCAACCGCTTCGCCGGCGAGGTGACGCGCGTGGCGCGCGAGGTCGGCACCGAAGGCAAGCTGGGCGGGCAGGCGCAGGTTCCGGGCGTGGCAGGCACCTGGAAGGATCTGACGGATAACGTGAACTCCATGGCCGGCAACCTGACCGGTCAGGTGCGCAACATCGCGGAGGTCACCACGGCCGTGGCGCGCGGCGACCTCTCGCGCAAGATCACGGTCGACGTGAAGGGCGAAATTCTTGAGCTGAAGAACACCATCAACACGATGGTGGATCAGCTCAACGCCTTCGCTGGCGAAGTTACGCGCGTCGCGCGCGAGGTCGGCACCGAAGGCAAGCTCGGAGGGCAGGCGCAGGTGTCCGGCGTCGCCGGCACGTGGAAGGACCTGACCGACAGCGTGAACTTCATGGCCTCGAATTTGACCGGCCAGGTCCGCAACATCGCCGAGGTGGCCACCGCCATCGCCAACGGCGACCTCTCCAAGAAGATCACGGTCGATGTCCGCGGCGAGATCATGCTGCTGAAGGAAACGCTGAACACCATGGTTGATCAGCTGCGCTCCTTCGCTGCGGAAGTTACCCGCGTCGCGCGCGAGGTCGGCACGGAAGGACGCCTCGGCGGCCAGGCCGTGGTCCCCGGGGTTGCCGGCACCTGGAAAGACCTCACCGACAACGTCAACCTGCTCGCCGCCAATCTCACCACCCAGGTGCGCAACATCGCCGAGGTCACCACGGCCGTTGCGCGCGGCGATCTCTCGCGCAAGATTACCGTCGATGTGAAAGGCGAAATTCTGGAGCTGAAGAACACCATCAACACAATGGTGGATCAGCTCAACGGGTTCGCCTCGGAAGTCACGCGCGTTGCGCGCGAGGTCGGCACCGAAGGCAAGCTGGGCGGTCAGGCGCAGGTGCCCGGCGTGGCCGGCACGTGGAAAGACCTGACCGATACCGTGAACGTCATGGCCGCAAATCTGACAGAGCAGGTGCGCGGCATTGTAAAAGTCGTTACAGCGGTTGCGAACGGGGACCTGAAGCAGAACCTGACAATGACCTCGAAAGGGGAGGTCGCGGCCCTGGCCGAAACCATCAACAACATGACTAACACGCTTGCAACCTTCGCCGATCAGGTCACGACGGTGGCGCGCGAAGTCGGCGTGGAAGGGCGTTTGGGCGGGCAGGCTCACGTCCCCGGCGCCGCCGGCACATGGAAAGATCTCACCGGCAACGTCAATCTGCTTGCCGCTAACCTGACCACTCAGGTGCGCGCAATCGCTGAGGTCGCCACGGCTGTTACCAAGGGCGATCTGACGCGGTCGATCCAGGTTGATGCCCGCGGCGAGGTGGCGGAGCTGAAAGACAACATCAACACGATGATCGACAATCTGCGGCTCACCACCGACCGCAATACGGAACAAGACTGGCTGAAGACGAACCTGGCGCGGTTCACGAACATGCTGCAAGGCCAGCGTGACCTGGCCACGGTCGGACGCATGCTGCTGTCAGAGCTTGCGCCGCTCGTCGAAGCCCAGAATGGTGTGATCTATCTGGTGGAATCGGAAGTCAGCCTGGAACTCTTGCCGAGTCTGCGGCTGCTTGCGGCCTATGCGGACAGTTCCATAGAGGGCCACTCCGAACGCCTCGCGATCGGCGAAGGCTTGTTAGGTCAGTGCGCGGCTGATGGGCGCCGCATGCTGATCTCCGAAGTACCCACTCACGTCGTGCCCATCCGCTCCGGCCTGTTCAAGGCAACGCCCCGCAACGTCATTGTCCTGCCCGTGTTGTTCGAAGGTCAGGTCAAGGCGGTGATCGAACTGGCATCGGTCGGCTCTTACACAGACCTGCAAAAAGCTTTCCTGGAGCAGCTTACCGGCGGCATCGGCATCGTGCTCAACAGCATCGAAGCCACCATGCAGACGGAAGGCCTGTTAAAGCAATCGCAGCAACTTGCCACTGAATTGCAAACCCAGCAGCGGGAGCTGCAACAGACGAACGAACAGTTGGAGCAGAAGGCGCAGCAGCTCGCCGAGCGCAATGTCGAAGTTGAACGCAAGAATCAGGAAATAGAGCAGGCGCGGCGCGCGTTGGAGGAAAAGGCGACCGAGCTGGCGCTGACCTCGAAGTATAAATCGGAATTCCTGGCGAACATGTCGCATGAACTGCGCACACCGCTGAATTCGATTCTCATTCTGGGCCAGCAGCTCTCCGAGAATCCGGGCGGCAATCTGTCGCCCCGTCAGGTCGAATTTGCACGAACCATCCACGGCGCGGGCACCGATTTGCTGAACCTTATCAGCGATATTCTCGATCTTTCCAAGATCGAATCCGGCACCGTTTCGGTGGACGCCGAGGAGATTCTGCTGTCCACACTCCAGGAAACAGTGACCCGTCCCTTCCGGCACGAAGCGGAAAATCGCGGCCTGTTCTTCGATATCGAGATCGATCCCTCGCTTCGCTCGATCACTACCAACTCGAAGCGTGTCCAGCAGGTCCTCAAGAACCTGTTGTCGAACGCGTTCAAATTCACCGAACAGGGCGGGGTCCGGTTGTCGATCGAAGCCGCCAAGCCCGGCTTCGGCAAGGACCATCCGATCCTGAAGCAGACGCCAACCGTTGTCGCATTCGAAGTTACGGATACTGGCATCGGCATCCCACCCGAGAAGCAACGCATCATCTTCGAGGCATTCCAGCAGGCAGATGCCAGCACCAGCCGGAAATACGGCGGCACCGGACTGGGGCTTGCCATTTCGCGCGAACTCGCCAGCCTGCTTGGCGGCGAGATCCAGCTTCGCAGCGCGCCCGGCTCCGGCAGCACCTTCACGCTCTACCTGCCGCTCAGCTACATCGGTCCCGCCACCCCGGTTCGCATCTCGGCGGGCGAACCTCCACAGTCCGTGGATACGCCGGCACCGATCCGCGCGCGCCTTGCCGAGCACCCGATAGAGCAGGTGCCTGATGACCGGCAACGTATCGAGCCAAACGATCCGGTGTTGCTGGTTGTTGAAGACGACCCGCATTACGCCCGGATCATGGTTGATCTGGCACGCGATCACGGGCTGAAGGTGATTGTCGCAACCCGGGGCTCCGAAGCCCTGGCGCTTGCGCGGCAATATCGCCCGACGGCGGTCTCATTGGACGTGTTCCTGCCCGATATGCTTGGCTGGACCGTGCTCAGCCAGCTCAAGCAGGATCCCACCACGCGACACATCCCGGTGCAGATCGTGACATTGGACGAGGATCGGCAACACGGCCTGGCCCGCGGCGCATTCTCCTTCATCAGCAAACCAACCAGCACCGAGGGCCTGGACGACGCGTTGTCGCGCATCACAGATTATGTCCGCCCGCGGCGTAAGCGGCTTCTGGTGGTCGAAGACAATCCCGGTGAGCGGCTAGGCATCACCGAACTGCTCGGTCACGACGACATCGAGATCGTTACTGCCGAAACCGGAGCAGGAGCGATCAATTTCATGAAAGATGAGGCGGTGGATTGCGTGGTCCTGGACCTGCGCCTGCCAGATATGTCCGGCTTCGACGTGCTCGATCGCATCCGCGAGGATGATGGCCTGTCCAACATCCCCGTTGTCGTCTTCACGGGCCGTGAATTGTCGCCGGAGGAAGACGCGCAGCTGCACACCATGGCTCGCAGCGTCGTAGTCAAGGGCGTGGAATTGCCGGAGCGGCTGCTGGACGAAACCGCGCTGTTCCTGCACCGCGTCGTGGCGGACCTGCCGCCCGAAAAGCAGCGCATGCTGGAACGGCTGCACAGCTCTGATGAAAACCTTGTCGGTCGCCAGGTCCTTCTCGTGGACGATGATGCCCGCAACATCTTCGCCCTGTCCAGCGTGCTGGAGCGGCGCGGGATGGAGGTGCTTACCGCCACCACCGGCCGCGAGGCGATATCGCTGCTGGAGCAGACGCCAGGCGTGGCCATCGTGCTGATGGACATCATGATGCCGGAGATGGACGGTTACGAAACGATGCAGGTGATCCGCACCAAGTCGCAATTCCGCCGTCTGCCGATCATCGCCCTCACGGCGAAGGCCATGAAGGGTGACCGCGAAAAATGCCTCGAAGCCGGCGCTTCCGACTATCTCGCCAAGCCGGTCAACACCGAGCAACTGCTATCCGCATTGCGGATCTGGCTGCATCGCTGAACGGTAAAAGCCATGTCGCCGAACGAAAAAGTCAACATCCTGCTGGTCGATGACCAGCCTGCAAAACTCCTCAGCTACGAGGTCATCCTGGAGGAGCTTGGGGAGAACCTGATCAAGGCCGGATCAGCCCGGGAAGCACTGGAATATCTTCTGCGCAACGACATCGCAATCGTGCTCACCGACGTCTCGATGCCGGAACTCGATGGTTTCGAATTGGCGGCGATGATTCGTGAGCACCCTCGTTTTCAGCGCACCGCCATCATCTTCGTCTCCGGCATTCACATGAGCGCGCCCGACCTGCTGCGGGGCTACGCGGCCGGCGCGGTGGACTACGTGCCGGTGCCGGTTATCCCGGAGCTCCTGCGTGCCAAGGTCAAGGTCTTTGCGGAGCTGTACCGCAAGACGCGCCAGTTGGAAAAAATGAACCTGGAACTGGAACGCCGGGTCGAAGAACGTACCGCGGAGCTGGCGCGCACCAACGCCGAACTGGAGCAGCGCGTGGAGGAGCGCACGCGTGAACGCGAGGCCGCGCTTGCCCAGGTGCATGAAATGCAAAAAATGGAAAGCATCGGCCAGCTCACCGGCGGCGTCGCCCACGACTTCAACAACCTGCTTATGGTCGTGCTGGGCAATCTGGTATTACTGAAGCGCCGTATGCAAGACGAACCGGCGCTCGTTCGGCTCGTCGATGGGGCGATCAAGGGAGCAGAACGCGGCGCAACCCTGACCAAGCGTATGCTGGCTTTTGCGCGGCGGCAGGAACTCAAGCCTGAGGCAGTGGAGTTCCCAGCCCTTGTCGAAGGCATGGTGGAAATGCTCCGGCGCACAATTGGACCCGCCGTTCGCATCGCGCTCGGCTTCGGTCCACAACTGCCGGCAATTCACGTCGATCCCCACCAGCTCGAGCTTGCCTTGCTGAATCTCGCGCTTAATGCGCGCGATGCGATGCCCGACGGCGGGCATCTGCAGATCGGCGCCGAACGGGAACTCGCCGCCGAAGGCGTCGCCGGCCTGCCGTCCGGAAAGGATTACATCCGCGTCTCGGTTGCCGATACCGGCAACGGGATGGATGAAACAACATTGAAGCGCGCAACCGAGCCTTTCTTCACAACCAAGGGCACCGGCAAGGGAACCGGCCTAGGCCTTTCGATGGTGCACGGGCTGGTGGTCCAGTCCGGTGGTGCCATGCGCATCGCCAGCAAGATCGCCCAAGGAACCACAGTGCAACTTTGGCTGCCCGTCACCGAAAAAACCAGCGAATATTCAGCCGATATCGCACCCAGAACCTGCTCGGTCACACCGCATTGCCGCATTCTAGTGGTTGATGACGATCCGCTCGTCGCTGCAAGCACGGCCGCGCTGCTCGAGGATTCGGGACACACCGTCATCGAGGCACTCTCCGGTCAGCGCGCCCTGGACCTGCTCCGTCTCGGTGCGCGCGTCGATATCGTCATTACGGATCAGGCAATGCCCGGCATGACCGGGCTGGAGCTGGCCCGGCAGCTCCACCAGAACTGGCCCTCATTGCCGGTCATTTTAACGACCGGTTATGCCGACACCCCAGCATCCGGCGATGTCGAAATCCCCAGGCTGGCAAAACCCTTCCAGCAGGATGAGCTGCTGGATGTCATTGCACGCGTCCTGGAATCAAAGCCGGCGGCCGTCAATGTCATCCCGATCGAAGCTGCACGGCGGGCGTAACTGTCTCAGGGCGGGCGGCATCCCACATCAGTCTCGGATCGAATGACTCCGCCGCGAACATCGTCAAAATCACCACGCCCGCAAACGCCACTGCGCCAAAACCCGGCCCGATCGTCACGACCGCGCCGAACTGCACCAGACCGATCAGAACCGATTCCATGAAAATGTCGATCATCGACCAGCGGCCGATAGTGCCCACGATCCGGAACAGGACCGTGCGCTGACGCAACTGCCACGCCGCGGCGCGCCCGGTCGTAACAAGCAGAATCGTCAGCCCCAGAATCTTCAGGCACGGCACCGCAATGCTGGCCAGGAACACCAGCAGCGCCAGCGGCCACAGGCCAGCATTCAGCAGTTCGCGCGCACCACCAAGAATGGTGTGCGGTGATCCCGATCCAAGCGAGACGAACGCAAGCACCGGAAGCGTATTGGCGGGAATGTAAAGCATCGCCGCAGCGATCAGCAGCGCCCTGGTGCGGGCTATGCTGTTGGGCTTGCGCTCCTCCAGCCGCGCACCACACCGAGGACACCCCGGCACTGCCTCGGCCCCATGCAGACTGACGAAACCACACGCGTGGCAGGCGACAACCGCCGCATCGCCCTGCGAAGCAGCAACGATCCCTGCAGGCTGCGCGTCCTCCTCCTCGGCAATGCCGCGAAACTCCATCTCCTCCCACACCGACTGACGATCCAGCACGGCATCGGCGGCTACCATCGCGACCATCAACGCGATCAGCGAATACATCGCAGTGCCGAGACGGGAGTGCACCAAATCGGGCAGCTCGGCATACGCAACAAACACACCGATCAGGAACACATCAACCATCGCCCAGGGGCGCAGCCGCTCGGCCCACCGAAAAACCGTTCGCAGATGCATGGGCGACCGGGGCAAACGCAGCCCAATCAGAACGTAACCGACAAAAACCAGACGCAACAAAGGTACGGCAATCGTCAGACAGGCAACCACCATCGCCAGCTCCCAGACCCCGTCACGGCCAAAACCCAGCGGGCCCGAAAACACGGTGGCGGTTCGATACATCCCGAATGTGCTGACAGTCATAAGGCTCGTCGTGCAACTGATCACCAGCAGCACAAGCGCCGTCAGATTGAGCGCAAGCCCCCGCCCGAGAGGATCTCGCCTCGAGCGGCGCAGAACGGCGTCACAACGGATGCACCGCGCAGCATGACCGGGCGCCATCGCCGGCACCACCTGGTATTGGCCGCAATCGAAACACTCTCGCAGCCGCGACGGCGTGGTCGCCTCCGGCAGCGGAAGCCCCAGTACATCCTCATCGGAAAGCGTTCCTGCTGCCATCCTCCGCTTACACCCTGCCGGCGCGTGAACCGGCCTCCCGCAGCATCTGCGCGATCGCGTCGGCAAGCTGGCCGATCGCAATGCTCATGGCGCGCACTTCATCGGCAGTGGCGGTTGATGCTACCGGCACGGTCGTGTTGATCGTCCGCGTCGCTTCGGCCTGCCGGGGCGCGGTGAATTCCACCGCCGCCTGCGCCGCGAAGACCAGTGCGCCCGATGCGCCGGTATCCATGCGCTGGATATTCACCTCAACGGCGGCATTCCCTTGCGCAGAAATGGCGCCGTTGCTGGTGATGAAGGTCGTTCCCGGCATCCGCTGGGTCAGATCGGCAGCCAGAATCCGGCCGATCATGGGCGCAATCGGTTCTCCCCACATGTCGTTCCCCGCGACGTCCAGCCGGTAATTCTCCGATGACCGCACGATCTCCGGCCGCTCCAGATACCGGGCGACCGAGATCTGATGCAGCACGACAACCTTCGGACCGCCCCCTGCCACCGTCCCCTGCACCGGTGCGAGTGTATAAAGTGACGGGTTCGGCGAACTGCATGCCGAAACAACCACGCCCGCCCCCGCCGCCAGCAGAAGCCTCCTGCGGGGGAAGCCGCGCATCACTCTGCCCCGGCGTTGGCTCGTCCTCGGATCAGCGCTTCCGGGTGGCGGTTGAGCAGATCGGCCAACACCCGCAACGACTGCACCATGTCACTGAGCTGCGACATCATGTGTTGAAGGTCGCGGTGGAAGCTGGAATTATCTCCGTAACCGGCGTTGGTGGACAACACCAGCTTGTTCGTATTGGCCAGCATCGCTTGCAGGCTCGCGGTCATCGCCGGCAAATCGCGCAACGCCGGCGTCAGGGAGGTATCGAGCCGCTTCATCAGCGCCTGGGTATCCTTCAACATGGCCGACAGCGACTGCAACGCCTCCTTGGTCTCCGGCCCGCTCGTCATGGCGTTCGCCCCAACCAGAAGTGCATCCAGATTGTTGCCGATCTGCTCAAACGGCATCTGATTGACCTTGGCCAGCAGGTCATTCACCGACCGGCTGAGATCGGCGAACTGGCCCGCGACGGTCGGAAAAACAATAACCCCGTCATGCACGGAAACGCTGGCAGGCGGCGCGTTCGGAAAGAAGTCAAGCGAAACCGCCATCTCTCCGGTCAGAAGATTGGAACTGGTGATCTGCGCACGCATCCCGTGCTGCACCATGAATTCGGCGTTGCCAAGCGGCCCCCGCCTGGCGGCCGCTTCGCTGTTTGCAATTCGTTGCGGTTGCACCTCAAAGCGAACCGGGGTTCGTATCGTATCGGTCGCGGGATCGTACTCTATCGAGACGCCGGTCACCTCCCCGATGCGGATCCCATGGAACGTCACCGGCGAACCCGCCGCCAGCCCCGCGACCGAACCCGGGAAATACCCCATCGCGGGGATCCGCCGCTCGTAGGAGGCGTTCTGCGCATCCTCCTCATTCACAAAAAGCGGGAATACCTCGTTGGCCGTGCTGACCGGCGTCTTCAACGCCTCCGGTGTGGTGTCAAAAGCCAGACCGCCCAGCAGCAGGGCCTTGAGCGATTCCAACTGCACCTGCACCCCACCTCCGCCCAGCTTCACCGAAACGCCGGAGGCATTCCAGAACCGCGATCCCTCATGAACGTAAGCATCGAATGGCGCCCGGACGAAGGCATGAATCGTCACGTCCTTCGCCATGTCCCCAAGATCCCACCCAAGTACCGTCCCCACATTGATGCCGCGGTAAAAGACCGGAGAGCCAACATTCACAGAGCCAATGCGGGCCGCGTGCAGCAGGAACGTGTGCCCCGGCACATTGGATGTAAGAACCGGCGGATTCTCCAGGCCGGTGAAATGCATTGCCCTGGCGCCGCTCGTTTCCGACGGAAGCAGCTCGATATACGCGCCGGAGATAAGTGTATCGAGCCCCGAGATGCTGCCCGCAAACAGTCGCGGCGTCACAACCCAGAACCTCGTCCGATCCGTCAAAAACCGCGCCGCCGCCCTGCTCATTTCGGCTGTAACAATCACGTGCGACGCATCCGGGCTCAATACCACGCTGGTCACCAGACCCAAATCCACATCCTTGTGCTTGATGTGCGACTGGCCGGCCTGCAAACCCTCGCCGCCTTCGAAGGTGATGGTTATCGTCGGCCCGCGCTTCGAAAGCGTGTTCCAGGCAAGGTAGCCGCCCACGAGAAGCGTGATGACGGGGATAAGCCAGATCGGCGAAAAGCGCCCGCGCCGCGTCACGCGCGCCCGCACCGAACCCGCCGGATGGATTACCGTGGACACTGGATTACCAGACCTGGGCCGTCGATCACGAGCGTGCAGTCCCCCCCTAACGGATAATAATCTCAACCCGCCGGTTCTGCGGCTCCCGCACACCGGGACCGGTCGGAACCAGCAGATGCATCTCCCAACCCTGGATCGAAATCGCGTCTTTGGGAACCCCGTCGCGCCCGCTGATAAGCCCACCCCGACATTCGGCCCCCACAGCTGCTCCTGCCCGCTCGCAATCACGCTGGCACCGAACCTGGCGGCCGCCCGGCTTCAGCCGGTCGTTCCGCCGTGCCTCTCTGCATGAGACAACAGTACCGAAATTGCCACGCAGTTCGGTTTTTGGGAGCTGGGACGGGTCGCGTTCACCTATCATGCCACGTTTAATGAGCCATCATCAGCCCTGCGATCCACCCGCCTTCACCTTCGGGCCCAACAGGCAACACTGTGCCAAATTTGCACAGGCAGCCGGCCGAGAACGGCTTATCCTCTAGGCAACAAGAAAAAAATACAATAACGACCCGTTTTGCCTAAATCCGGCCGGCTCTGCCGAGATGCCTGAAGAACTTAGGAAGGAGACAGGAGATGTTTCGCAGCATAAGCTATAGCTTAGGCCGCGCGGCTTTTTGGGCGGCCGTTGGCGCCGTCGGTGTCACTGCCGGCGCCAATGGCGCGTTCGCCCAGGGCGCGATGTCACCAAACGCCGTGTACCTCCCGCCCGCAGGACAGAAGGCTCCTGTCAGCACCGCGGCGCCGACCTGCCCCGGAATCCAATGGTATCTCGCCAGAAGTGCCAGCGGACAAATCTGGGGTTATTTCTTCTACACCGATGCCAGCGGCGTCAGCAAAGCAAACGGCAGTATCGATCGCCAGGGCCGTTTCCGGATCACCTTGACCAATCTCAGCGGCAACGGACCTGTGGGCGTAGCAACGGGCCGTCGCGGTCCGAATGGGCTGATAAATGGTGAACTGACCGGTCAGGGTTGCGCCAATCTCCAGCTTAACATGACCCCGTCGCAGCCCTTGATGGGCCCCAGCGCCGGCTGATCAAGGAACCAGAGCTGACTGACACCTTGGGGGAGACATAAGGATGAAACTTACTCAGCTTTCCGCGATCGGCGCCATATGCGCCCTCGCTTCTGCCTGCACCCAGCCGGGCGCTACGCCGCCGGCCGCAACGGCCGCAGCCCCTCCACCCGGCACCCCGACCACAGCCGTCGCCTATACCGACTCAGCCCGAGGCACCACACCAGGTTGCCCCGCAATCCGCTGGTACATCGACCGCAAACACGACAATTCGCTGGTTGGTTACTTCTTCTTTACCAATGCCAGTGGCGTCAGTCAGGCGACCGGCTCGGTCGACCCCTCCGGCCAGTTCCAGATCACACTGACAAACCTCGATGGTGACGGGCCGGTGGGAGTCGTGACCGGTTCCACTTCACCTGACGGCGCCTTCAATGGCGTCCTCAAGGGTCAAGGCTGCTCTAACGCCTCGATCCAGACCGGCCCTGTGCCGACCCTGATGGGTCCCTCCGCAGGCTGAGCCAGCGTGCCTAACTGTCTAAGCATCATCCGGCGGAGCCTTTCGGCGCTCCGCCGATAAGATGATGCGTCTTCAACAACTTCTAAGCAGACTTGCGTGGCACAAGCCACGAAAGTCTGCTTAGTATCCGATCGCAGAGAAGCGTGGGTCGCGAAGCGCGCACGCTTCTCTGCGTGAATCGGATGCTCAGACAGCAAGCGGCGTATCGACTTTCAGAGAAAGTCGATACTAGAACCGGGCTGACAAGCAGTTTCAGCCCGGCCGTCATCTTGTTGCCGGAATGCATGGCGTCCCTGCCGGCGGGCGAGCAGGAAGGTGACACGCCCGCCCTGGGATGCGGCAGGGCCGACCAACCTCAAACCAGCGAAGGACGTGACATGGGAGGAAACTGGTCCTGCGCGTTGAACCGCCGGTACTGACCGAAGCCGACAAAATGAAACTAATGCAGGCTCATCGGGACAATGCGGCGAGTCGGTGATGCTGCTGCATATTACGCGGGTCCGTGGCGCTCCGTGCCCAGCCGCACCCACCCGTCATTCCCGCGAAGGCGGGAATCCATGGTACCCGCCGTATCGATGAGTCGGCCTTAACGGCGTCTGGTATGCGCGTGGGGTTGGTGGGGCGGCCGCGCGCGAAATCAATAGGATATCATATCATGCGGCGAAGGCGTTGACGCTTCCAACGCTTTCACCGCCCGGTATCGCGCGCGGGTTGGCGGGGCGGCCGCGCGCCAAACCACGAGTAACCAAATTCCGCAAGATTATGGAAACATAAGGTGACTGGGTCGCCCGTGCTCTGATAAAGACCACCCGAACTGGAGACATTTCTATGCAAATGATTGAAGTCTCATACGGAACCGGGATTATCCTCCGGCGCCGGCAGCTGGCTGTCCTGGCCCTTCGGGCAGCGGTTATCGCGGCGATCATGACCTCGGCAACCATCTATCCAGCTCCTGCCGCCGAGCCTATCACCGCGGAGGAGGCTCACGCCGTCGGCGTTCAGGCCTATCTTTATCTCTATCCTCTGGTCACGATGGACATTACCCGGCGGCAGCTCACCAATGTCGAGCATCCCGCAGCGATCAATGCGCCGACGAACTCCTTCGCAAATGTTCCGGCGTTCCCCACGGCGGATATGAAGGTGGTCGTCCGGCCCAACTTTGATACGCTCTATTCCAGCGCCTGGCTCGACCTCACAAAGGAGCCGATGATTGTCTCGGCGCCCGACACGAACGGCCGTTACTATCTTCTCCCCATGTTGGACATGTGGACCGATGTCTTCGCTTCACCGGGATGGCGCACCACCGGAACCGCGGCGCATAGTTGGGCGGTCGTCCCCCCGGGCTGGACCGGAACCCTGCCGGCCGGTGTTGACCGGATCGATGCCCCCACGCCTTACGTCTGGATCATCGGCCGTACCAAGACCGATGGGCCCGCCGATTACGACGCCGTCCACCAAATCCAGGCCGGCTATAAGATCACGCCGCTATCTCGCTGGGGTAAGCCGGTCGAGCCCATCACCGGAGAGATCGACCCAGGCGTGGATATGAAAACACCGCCAAAGGCCCAGGTGGACTCGATGTCGGCCGGCAAGTTCTTCTCCTATGCCGCCGAAATCATGAAGCTTCAGCCGCCGCATATTACGGATCAGCCGATCATCGCTCTGATGCGGCGCGTCGGTCTTGAACCCGGACAAAGCTTCGACATCGAAAAAGCCCATCCGGCCGCAAAACAGGCACTGCAGAGCGTGCCCCGGGACGCTCAGAAACTCATGGCCTGGAAACTCAATACGCTCGCCCGTGTCGTGAACAACTGGTCCATGAACACGGACACAATGGGCGTCTATGGAAATTATTATCTCAAGCGCGCCATCGTCGCCCAATACGGCCTCGGCGCGAACCTGCCAGAGGACGCAGTCTATCCCGTCAACCTTGGCGACGAAACCGGCAAGCCGCTGGATGGCGCAAACAAATATATCCTGCACTTCGAAAAGGACGCCTTGCCACCCGTCTCGGCCTTCTGGTCAGTGACGCTCTATGATGAGCAGGGATACCAGGTAGCGAACGCGCTCAACCGGTTCGCCGTGAGCAGCTGGATGCCATTCGATTTCAACTCCGACGGGTCGCTCGATCTCTATTTCCAGAACGAAAATCCCGGACCGGATAAGCAAGCGAACTGGCTGCCCACCCCCAAGGGCTTATTCAATCTCACAATGCGGCTTTACGCGCCTCAATCCCCGGTTCTGACCGGAATTCGGAATCCCCGCCGGTCGCAAGGGCAGGAGAGCCGGCCGCGCTCCAGGCCCAGTAGAGGTCACCTCTCGTTAAGGAATACCCGAGGGGCCGCCTGGCAACTGAGGCGGCCCGCCAAGATTGCTGTAGGGTTGGGTCCCGAGGATATCCCCCGCTCCGGGTGTTACAGGCACCACCCGGGGAAAACGGGAGCTCATCTCGGGAGCTGGCGGCGGGGCGGCGTTATTGACACTGGGGACGTTGGTGTTGGCAGACGCAGGAGCGATGGCGGTGCGCGGTGAGTTCGGCCTTGCCGGTGCGCTGAGAGAAGGCGGGGGCGCCGCCAGGCCGCCGCGAACCTCACTATTGCCGCAGCCCGTAATCGCGGCGAGCACACCGATCGCCGCGACCATCATTGAACCATGCACCCTCATCGCAGTCACTCCCACCTGAAGCCTGCGCATTATGGCCGTCAAGGTTCAGCCTGCGCAGCTCGAAATACTATGCGTAAATGGCAAACCACCGGTAACCGGCACGACCGCCTACTGTCTGCCGCAATTGCATGGGCCGCCCATCTCCGGCCAGCTATGTTTCGCCCGGCGCGCAGCCAAAGCCGCGCAACTCCAGAGGAGTTTGCAGCCGATGGACAACGATTACACGCGGATACGTAACCTGAAAAAAGAACCATCGCCGGGATTCGCGGGCGCTTGTGTGGCGCTGCTGACCGTCCTCGCATCTGCCGCCCCGGTGATGGCCCAGCCTGCACCCTCAACCGCCGCCCCCGAAGTCAGGGTGAACGTCCCGCCCCCAGGCGGGGTCAGCCAGGATGCCAGTGCGCTTGCCGAAAAGCTGCAAAACCCTGTTGGTGACCTGATCAGCGTCCCGTTCCAGAACAACACCAACTTTAACGTCGGGCCTCACAAAGGAACGCAGGATATCCTGAATATCCAGCCGGTCATCCCGTTTCACATAACGCCTGACTGGACCATTATCACCCGCACGATCCTGCCACTGATCTGGAGCCCTTCCAATCAGCCCGCGCCCAGCGTGCCGTTCGGCCTCGGCCCCACGACCTTCACCGCCTTTCTCGCACCCAGCAAACCCGTCAACGGATGGCTTTGGGGCGCCGGCCCGATCGTTGAATTGCCGACAATAACCAACAAAACACTGGGCTCTAATGTCTGGGGAGCTGGCCCCGCCTTCGTGATTGTCAAGCTCGCTAGTCCCTGGGTCGGTGGCGTGCTGATCAACAACGTCTTCTCGCTCGGCGGCACAAGCGGAGCAGGGGGAACGAGATACAGCCTGTTTACCCTCAATCCCTTCCTGAACTACAACTTCAGGGGCGGCTGGTTTATCGGCAGTGTGCCAATCATCACGGCTAACTGGCTCTCCGGCGGCGAGAAATGGACGCTACCCATCGGCGGCCAGTTCGGCCGGCTTGTCAAGCTCGGCGGCAAGCTGCCCGTAAACCTGCTCGTCGGCGCCTATTACAACGCAGTGCGACCGCAATATGGGGCAACCTGGCAGCTGCGGACACAGATCGCGTTCGTTTTTTGACACTATCAGCAATCCGCAACCCGCATCCGGAACTTGCCAAAATCGCATAGCCGCTCCCTCCCGCTCGAGGGTATTTTCACGGCCGCGTAGACAAACTGCGCGGAGAGGAGAGAGACAGATGAAATCCTCGAAGCGGCGCAATCTCCCGATCCTGGCCACACTCATCGGCTTGTTGGCATCGGTCCACCACGCGCACGCGCAGCAAACCCCGCCTGCTCCTGCTCAACCGCCGGCCATCAAACAAAAAGCGGTAGATATCCTCAAAGCCGGATGCGAGGTTCTCGCCGGCGCCAAGGCCATGTCCTTCGACGCGCTCAACACCTACGAACGCGCCGGGCGAAATGGTCGCCGCTGTTTTATTCGACGCTCAACCACGTTACTGGTCGCTGTTGCCGACGCTCCCCCCACCATCGACCAGATGAATCGACGCGGCCTGGGAAACAGCCGCCATCTACTTCCCATTCGCCGACGTAGTCTTCTCGAAACCATGCGCGGTGTTCGAGGAAGACGGCATCAACTCGGCCTTCTACGCCGATCCATAGTCTACACGTCATCCCCTGCGACGGCGGTCATATCGGTTGTCGTTCCGCCGATTACTTTTGACTGACGCCATACGGGGTATTGCGGGACCACCACAACGTCGTACAGGTCATCAGCCCACAACCGTGAATTGCTACGGCGGCTCCTGCAGCAGCGGCGCCGCGGCCGTAGCGCCCCTGCCGGTCGCCTATGCGGCGCTGCCCGCCGGGTACATCCATAGCCCCTTGCCACGCGAGTATAGTTGCGGTTCGATGTGGCTTGTACCGGCATACGGTGCAAACGGCATCTACTACCAGGTCGTCCCGTCGCCCTGACCGCAGCGAAAAATCACGATGGCAACAACCACCCTCCCCGGGCTCAGCAAACCGTATTGAGCGCCCTCGCCATCTCCCTGATCGTGTTCGGCTCTACCGCCGCCGCTTCTCTGTTCGGCGCAACGCTTCGCAAATTGCTGCCGGAACATCACCTCGACAGCGAATCGAGGGACGTCGTCAAGCTGGTGATTGGACTTATTGCCACGATCTCCGCGCTGGTTCTCAGCCTTCTCATCGCCTCGGCGAGTAGCTCCTACAACGCGCAGGAAGCCCAGCTGCAAAAACTCGCAGTCGACGTGGTGCAGTTGGATCGCATTCTTCAGGGATATGGTCCCGACGCGCAGCAAGCCCGTATGGTGCTGCGCGAAGTGATTGTCACCGCACATGACCGCATTTGGTCCAGCAATGGTCTCGGGGGTGCCAATCTCGCAGCCCAGGACGTTCAGGCCGGGGCCGATAAACTCGCCGGCGCGCTTCGGGCCCTGTCCCCGAAGACCGATTTCCAGCAATTTGCCCGCAACCAGGCCCTCGATCTGGGGCTGAACCTCGCCCAGACCCGGGTGCTCATGCTGGAAACTGCCGGCGGCTCCATTCCCTGGCCCTTCCTCGCCGTGCTCGTCGGCTGGATCTCCATGCTGTTCCTTGGGTTCGGGCTATTGTCGCGCTTTCACGCAACTGTCGCCGCGGCGTTGCTGATCGGTGCCGCCTCCGTCGCCGCCGCTGTCTTCCTGATCCTGCAACTCAACAACCCCTACGGCGGCGTCATGCACTTGTCCGATCTGCCCATGCGCCGCGCGATTTCCCTGCTCGGCAGCGTCGGTTCTCGTGTCCGCCTGAACGCGGAACCATAACGTATAGGCAACGAAATGGCATTCGGTACCAACTGGAGACGTCCCGAACGGAGGTTTGTACGAAACGCAAGGCCCCCAAAACCGGCTTTTGTACAATTTGCAAGCCCTGAAAACCGGTGGTTTGTACATAATGCCGAACGCAAAACCGGCCTTTTGTACAAACCGGTTGGGCACTAATTTAACCCCGCCCCGGACAACTCTGCCAACGTGGAGCCGCTCGGCGTCACATCAAGGGCGCCCCCAATGACCAGCTATTTCCGCATCGGCTCTCTACTCGCCGCCGCCCTCCTGTCGCTGGCTGTCGCCGCCTGCACCAGCTCGGTCAAGGTCGGGCCCGAGGCCGTCGCAGGACTGACCCCCGACGCCTCGGTGGAGATGCACCAGGTCCAGGCCGCTTTTATCGGTAGTGGAGGCGGAGGCAGCGGCACCCTTTTCTACCAGGGCCGGCAATACCCATTCATCGTCGCCGGGCTGGGCATCGGTGGCATAGGCGCTTCCACGCTCGATGCCACCGGCGAGGTCTATAAGCTTGCCAATATCTCGCAATTCCCCGGCACCTACGTCCAGGCCCGCTACGGCTATGCCCTCGGAAACAAAAGCGGCGGCGATCTGTGGCTGCAGAACGATCCCGGCGTCATCATGCACGTGCACGCCAAACGCGAGGGCCTCATGCTGAGCCTCGGTGGCGACGCCGTAGAGATTCGAATGAAATAGTCCCCACCAACTGCCCAAACTTCCGCCTCCCCTTGCGGGAGGTTTGCCCTCGGGCCCGCCGGAGGCCGGACCCGAGGGGGCAGGGGAGGGGTCCAAACTTAACGCCCCACCTCTCACATGCCGCCTTTGATACCCGCCCGGATAAGCAGCGCATTGGCCGGGTAGGTCGTGCAAAAGCCCAGCACCATGCCGATCTGCATCATGAACCAGAACACTATCGTGGAAGGTTCCGGCGCCCGACCCGCTAGCAGCACAACGACCACCAGCGCCATCCAGCCGAACATCCCCACCTCGAAGGCGATCAGTGAAAAACTGTCCGCTTTCACCGCATCCCGCACCGCCTCGCCGGGCGAGAGGTCACGCATGACCCGGACCGGGAAATACTGGAACGCTATGCCGAAAATATAAGCGATTATGAACTCCGTCACGTAATCCGCAAATAACCGCTGCCCAAAAACCGTCCAGCCCGCCGCAAACACGATCGGCGCGCCAATGACATCGCCCAGCACGCACCCGCTGCCGCAATGGGTCGCTGACAGAAAAACGGATTTCCCGAACGGCGTCTCTTCCTCGGTCCCCGGCGCGTCCCGGGCCCGTCCCAGCAGCAGATACAACAAATAGCCAAACCCCGGGGTGTAAAGCCCGCTCACCGGCCAGACGACATTCATGATCCCCATCCGCTGCGGACGAGATTTCACATCCGCCGCAATCCCCGCCGCGGTCCCCAGCCCCGACAGGACCGAAACCCAGGAGAGGATCACCAGCCAGCCATTCCGGCTAATCGCCCCCCCTATTTCCTGCGCTTGACCTTCCCATGTTGGTAAGCACCACATCCGCCGCCTGCTGGACAGGACCGGACATAGAATGGACGCGATCACCCCGGCCGGGCCGCTGCTTACGGCCGGCACGCCCCTGGATCTCAGCATCGAAGGGATGACCTGCGCCTCCTGCGCCGCCCGCGTCGAGCAGGCGCTTCGCCGCGTTCCGGGCGTGATCTCGGCCGAGGTCAACCTCGCCTCGGAACAGGCAAGGGTCACGGTTGGCGAAGGCACAATCGAGGCCCTCGTCAGCGCGGTCCGCCGGGTGGGCTATGAAGCCAACCTCGTAACGGCCGCAGTGCAACCCGTCGCCCGACCCCGTTCTGATCTCATCCACCTTCTCGCCGCCGTCCTGCTCTCCGCCCCGCTGGTGGCGGGTATGGCCGCGCATCTCGCCGGCCTTCGCTGGATGGTCCCCGGTTGGACGCAGTTTGCCCTGGCGACCGTCGTCCAGTTCTGGCTGGGCTGGCGCTTCTACGCCGCCGGCTGGAAAGCCGCCCGCACCCTCTCCGGCAACATGGACTTGCTGGTGGCCCTCGGCACCTCCGCGGCCTGGGCACTGAGTGTCTATCAGCTTCTGACTACCCCTCGAGGGCAGCAGCCCGCACTCTATTTCGAGACCTCCGCCCTCCTCATCACTTTCATCCTCCTGGGGAAATGGCTGGAGAACAGAGCCAAGCGGCAGGCCGCCTCGGCTATTCGGGCGTTGACGCGCCTGCGTCCCGATACCGCCCGCGTCAGGCGGAACGGCATGGACGCCGAAATCCCGCTGTCCCAGGTCGCAGTAGGGGACGTGGTGGTGATCCGCCCCGGTGAACGCATCCCTGTCGATGGCATGGTGATCGAAGGCGCCGGATCGGTGGACGAATCCATGCTCACCGGCGAGAGCATCCCGGCAGACAAGGCCTCCGGCGGAAAGGTCCGCGCCGGTTCGATCAACGCCGACGGCATTCTGGTCATCGCGACCACCGCCGTTGGGGCGGAAACCATGCTCGCCAAAATCATCCGGCTCGTCGAAGGTGCGCAGGCCTCCAAAGCGCCAGTGCAGCGTCTTGTGGACCGGATCAGCGCCATTTTCGTGCCTGTCGTGCTGGCCATCGCCATTCTCACCTTTTTCGGCTGGTGGCTGGCGACGGGAAATGCGGTCGCGGCAGTATTGAACGCCGTCGCCGTCCTGGTCATCGCCTGCCCATGCGCGCTCGGCCTCGCCACGCCCGCTGCGATCATGGCCGGCACCGGCGTTGCCGCCCGGCACGGGATCCTGATCCAGGATGCCGAGGCTCTGGAGCGCGCGCATGCCGTCACCGTGGTCGCTTTCGACAAGACCGGGACTCTCACCGAGGGGCACCCAAGGGTCACTGATATCATCCCGGCCCAAGGCGCGGATGCCGGCGAAGTCCTGAGACTCGCTTCTGCCCTGCAGGCCGGAAGCGAGCACCCGCTGGCCCGTGCCGTCCGGACTCGTGCCCAGGACGAAGGGGTTCCGGAAAAACCGGCCGGCTCCTTCCGTGCGCTTCCCGGAAAGGGTGTCGCCGCCGAGGTGGACGGGCGCCGCCTGATCTTCGGCACCCGCAAATTCATCGAGGAGCACCAGGTCGCCCCCGGCCCATTGGCCGAAGCCGCGGAGCAACTGGAAAACAGCGGCCACACCGTCGCCTTTCTGGTCGAGATCTCGCCGCGACGCCGCACGCTTGGCCTCATTGCCTTCGGTGACGTGGTCAAGGCGAACGCCCGGTCGGCCATCGACAGACTGCATGACCAGAAGGTCCGGACCATCATGCTGACCGGGGACAGCATCGGCGCGGCTCAGGCGGTCGCCCGTAATCTCGGGATCGATGACGTCGCGGCGGGGCTTCTCCCCGATGGCAAGGCCGGGATTCTGAGCGGCCTCCGGCGCAACGGAGAGGTCGTCGCCATGGTGGGAGACGGCATTAACGACGCTCCGGCGCTCGCTGCGGCCGATATCGGCATCGCCCTCGGCACAGGCACGGACGTGGCAATGCACACCGCAGGTGTGACCCTGATGCGCGGCGATCCGGCCCTGGTCGCAGACGCCATCGATATCTCCCGGCGGACCTGGCGCAAGATCCGTCAGGGGCTGGGCTGGGCGTTCATCTACAACATCGCCGGAATCCCGCTGGCGGCGCTCGGCTTCCTGAACCCCGTCCTGGCCGGCGCTGCCATGGCGCTGAGCAGCGTCTCTGTCATAACCAATGCATTGCTGCTGCGGCGCTGGCGCCCTAAGCATCATCCGGCGGAGCGTTTCGGCTCTGCGCCGATAAGATGATAAGTCTTCAACAACTTCTAAGCAGACTTGCGTGGCAAAGCCACGAAAGTCTGCTTAGCGCGACGGCGCCGGCATGAACATCGGCGAAGCCGCCAGGGCATCCGGCGCCTCGGCAAAAATGATCCGCTACTATGAGCGCATCGGTCTTATTCCTGCCGCCGAACGGACCGAGGCCGGCTATCGCGTTTACACCGGCGCCGACGTGAACACCCTTCGCTTCATTCACCGCGCCCGCGAATTCGGCTTCCCCGTCGAGCGCATCCGCATACTGGTGAGCCTATGGCGAGGGCGCCGTTCCAGCAGCGAGGTGAAGCACATCGCCACCGAGCATGTCCACGAATGGCGGGCAAAAATCGAGGAACTGGCCGCGATGGCCGACGCGCTGCAGGAACTCGCAGACCGATGCGAGGGCGACCACCGGCCGGAATGCCCCATACTTCGCGACCTTGAAGGAGGGGCCGCACCACAGTCCGGCGTCAGGGAGGAGAGACATGCCAGAGACCTATGATCTGGTGGTTATCGGATCGGGAACGGCGGCCCAGGTCGCAAGCGCTCAGGTGCGCGAGGCGGGCTGGAAGGTCGCCGTCATCGATCACCGCCCCTTCGGCGGCACATGCCAGTTGCGGGGTTGCGACCCGAAAAAGGTGCTGGTCGCCGGCGAGGAAGCCATGGACGGAATCGCCCGCATGCGCAGCCATGGCATCGACGGCAATGTCCGGATCGACTGGTCGGCGCTGATGACATTCAAGCGCAGCTTTACCGACCCTGTACCGCAACGGCAGCGGGAAAGCCTCGCCAGCCAGGGAATCGATGCGTTTTCCGGCCTGGCCCGCTTCACCGGCCCGGATGCCGTGACCGTAAACGGCCAGCAGCTCAAGGCCCGCCATGTCCTGATCGCAGCCGGGGCAAGCCCGGTGCCGCTGGGGATCCCCGGCGCCGAGCATGTCAAAACCAGCGACGACTTCCTGGAACTCGAATCGATCCCAGCCCGTATCGCCTTTATCGGAGGCGGATACATCGCCGCGGAATTCTCTCATCTCGCCGCACGGGCTGGCGCGGCGGTTACGGTTTTTCAGCGCGGCAGCCGCATGCTTCCCCCCTTCGATGCCGATCTGGTCGGTTGGCTGATGGAAAGCTTCACCTCGCTCGGCATCACCGTGCATACCAACGCAACTGTCGAGCGCGTCGAAAAGACGGACAGCGCCTGCATTGTCCATGCCGAGGCAAACGGTGAGCCCATTGCCGCCACCGCTGACCTGGTCGTTCATGCGGCAGGGCGGGCTCCCGATTTTGGGCCGCTCGATCCGGCTGCCGGGGGCGTTCGGGTCGAGAAAGGCCGGCTGGTTCTCAATGAATTCCTCCAAAGCGTTTCGAATCCGGCGGTTTATGCCGCGGGCGACGCCGCCGGCTCAGGTCCGCCGCTCACCCCGGTCCAAGCCGTGATGCACAACTCGTCGCCATGAACCTGCTCCAGGGGAATCGCCGCCGTCCCGACTACCATGGCATCCCAAGTGTAGCGTTCACTCTGCCACCGATCGCCGCCGTGGGAATGAGCGAGTCGGAAGCCCGCTCCGGCGGCCGGCAGGTCCGGGTCAACTGCGAAAAAGCGGCCGCCTGGTACACCGCCCGGCGGCTCAACGAGTCGGTCTATGGCTTCAAAACGATCATCGAGGAGCCGAGCGGCCGCATCCTCGGCGCGCATCTCGTCGGACCCCATGCCGAGGAGGTGATCAACATCTTCGCCCTGGCGATCCGACACGGGCTCACCACCAGCCAGCTACAGGATATGGTCTTCGCCTACCCGACCAGCGCCTCCGATATCGCCTACATGATTTAGATTACTGAATTTTCTGCCTGGACAGCACGCGGTCGAGCGTCTCCACAATACGATCGCATTCACCCCGGGTAATCACCAATGGCGGCGACAGCACGATGACCGTCATCCGGTTGGCGCCGCTGCCGCGCCCGACGATCACCCTATCTTCCTTGCACGCATCGATGATCGCGGTCAGCTCGGCAGGGCTCAGCGGTTCCTTTAATTCACGGTCCTTCACCAGCTCGACGGCCGCGAGCAGCCCCTTGCCGCGCACGTCGCCCACCATTGGGTGCGTGAGCAGCGTCCGCAGGCCATCGAGCAGATAAGCGCCCATCTCCGCCGACCGCTCGGCGAGGCGCTCGGCCTCAATGATCTCGATATTCCTGAGCGCCACGGCCGCAGCCGCGGGATGGCCGCCATAGGTGTTCACCTGCGCGACCTGCCGGTTTTCCGCCGGATCGCCATAGAAACTGGCAAACACGTTGTCGCGCACCACGGTGGCGGCGATCGGCAGATAGGCGCTGGAGACGCCCTTGGCGATCGCCACGATGTCCGGCTTCACCCCGTAATGCTGGTGCGCGAACATCTTGCCGGTCCGGCCGAACCCGTTGATCACCTCATCCACATGCAAAAGCAGGCCGTATTTCCGGCAGAGCGTCTCGACCTCCGGCAAATACTCGTCAGGCGGCACGGCCACCCCGATCCCGCTCAGCACCGGCTCCACAAGCACTGCCGCAACGGACTCGGGACCCTCACCCTGGATGGTGGTTTCCATGTTCTTGACGCAGGCGAGATTGCAACTCGGGTAACTGAGCCCGAACGGGCAGCGGTAGCAGATCGGCGGCGCCACATGCACGAAATCGCCGGAATACGGCTCGAACTTCGCCTTCCGATCGCCATTGCCGCCGGCATCCAGCGTCGCCAGCGTGGTCCCATGATAGGAGTAGTAGCGGCTTATCGTCTTGAAGCGGAATTGCCCCTGCTGTTCCAGCTTCATGTACTGCCGCGCGATCTTGAACCCGGCCTCGTTCGCTTCGGAGCCGGAATTGACGAAATAGACGTGATAGCCGCCGCCGAACAGCGTGTTGACCTTCTCGGCCAATGCAGCCGCCGGTTCATTCATCGCAGTGTGCGGGAAATAGGCCAGCTGGCGCATCTGCTCCGCCGCCACATCGGCGAGTTCCGTGCGCCCATAGCCGATGTTCACGCACCACAGCCCGGCCATGCCGTCCAGATACGCCGTGCCATCGGCATCAAAGACCGTCGAACCCTGACCTCGGTCCACGACCATCTGTTTGCTCTCCAGCACCTTGTGCTGGATGATCGGGTGCAGCACGTTCTGCAAGTCGCGCTGCACGATGGCTTCGCGAGCGGCTGGATCGGGCGTGTTGGAGAACGTCATATTTTCCTCGCTAATCGGCGTGAACTGGCCTGCTCTGCCGGGCCGCTCTCGTTTTCAGGAACGGCACGGGGGGGCCGGGAGGGTTACCAATGCAACCTGGACGCCGTCTTTCCGGTACAGGCCAACGTTCATGGGCGAGCCGACGATATTGTAGCAGCTGAACGATATTGCCTGTGGTGCGATGTTGCCGGCGGCGTCCGTCTGAACCTGTCCTACAAACTCCGGCGACCATATCGTGCTGACGCCAACGTTGAACGGGGTGGCAGCGGGGAAATGGCTTCCGCTGACGGTGACGGCCGGATTTCCGCTGATAGGGGGCGACAGGGCGGCCTGGAACGAGCGAGAGGGGCCGCAGCCGCCCAGCGCGCCCAGAACGAGCGCTGCGGCGATAAGCCGTTTTCCATTCAGCATCTCACCGCTCCGGTTCCCGATGGCTTCCGCCTCGAGTGAAGCAAGATACCCTCCGTTACCCGCCTGGGCAATCGCGCTGACCTGGCGCCCCCCGGCGTCCTCAGGGGGTTGCCTTGGGGGTTGCCCTGGGGGTTGCCCTGGGGGTTGCCTCGGGCGGCTCCGCCAAAAGCTCATCGAGCGCCACCGGCCAGATCTGCGGCAACGGCCCCGGCGGGGTCTCGTTGATTAAGTCGGGCAGCAGGCGCCTGGCCCGGCGGTACAGCACCGCGAGGTCGATCTTTGGCCGCATCGCCTCGGTAAAGCGATCCGCCGCCTCGATCCGGAATCGTCCGGCTTCCGCCCGCCACTGGGGCACTTTGCAGGAAAGCGGCAACGCTTCGCATTTGAGGTCATGCTCTAGAGCAGATCGCGCTTGACTGGAAACGCTTTGCATTTCCAGGAGCGCGTGAATCTGCTCTAAAACAATGAGTTAGAGCGTTCAGGCTGAATACAGTCAGCCTGAAACTGCTTTAATGCCCGCATCAGCAGCGACCGGACCGCGTGCACCTGTTCGTTGCCCACGCTCTCGATCTCCTCGATGACGTTTGGCCAGTCCACCTGATCCGCTCGCCGGCCGCGATGCGCCGCAGCAGCCCCGCCTATTGCTCACTCCAGGCCAGGATGTCGCGTTCGTAGAGATCGCTCACCTCGCCGCCTCTCGCGCGGCCTTCACGGGTCATTAACCCTTGGGGCCCTGTAGCGTCTCCGGGTTGACCACGCGCACCGGGTTCCCATCCAGGAAAGCCAGCGCGTTCTCCAGACTCTGCGGATAGAACAACTCCCAGGTCTCCCGCACCCCATAGCCGAGATGGGGCGTAAGCACGGCGTTGGGGGCGCGGCGCAACGGATGATCGCTCGGCAGTGGCTCCCGGTCATAGACGTCCAACGCAGCGATAATCCGCCCCGATCTTACCGCTTCGATGAGCGCCGCCTCGTCCACGATTGGACCGCGGGACGTATTCACCAGGATCGCCCCATCTTTCATGCGCGACAGATCCGCCGAGCCGATCAGCCCTCGCGTGCGCGCTGACAGAACAAGGTGAATGCTGATGGCATCCGCCGTGGACAGCAGCTCCGGCTTGCTTACCAGATGGGCGCCGGCCGCCTCCGCGCGCTCGGCGGTCAGGTTCTGGCTCCACGCGATGACCTTCATGTTCAGCGCGCGTCCATAGCGGGCCATGTGGGAGCCGAGCCGGCCCAGGCCGATGACGCCAAGCGTTTTGCCCGCGAGGCTGACGCCGATCGGCACATCCTCCTGGAACCGCCCGGCGTGGATATTGGCATCAGCCTGGGGAATGGCCCGGGCCGCGGCGATCAGCAGACCAAGGGCAAGTTCGGCCGTGGCCGCCTCGTTCGATGAGCTCCCCGCAGTATTGCACACGACCACGCCCCGGGCGGTGCACGCGCCAAGGTCAAGCGAGTTGTTACGCGCCCCGGTCATCCCCAGCATGCGCAGTTTCGGAAGGCGGTTGATGAGCGAGCCGGGGAGGGGGGTGCGCTCCCTCATGGAAAGGACGATTTCGAAGTCGGCGAGCTTCGCTGCGGCATCGTCCTCGTCAGCGAAGGCCTCGTTGAAGAAAACCACTTCGGCCTGCGCCTGCAGCCTGGGCCAGTCGGCGAAGCGGCGGGCAACGCCCTGCCAATCGTCCAGTACCTGCGACTTTCATGGTGGCCTCCCAAATGACAAAGTAATACCAGCCGGCGAAAACGTTGATTCCCCCAACGCTCTCGCCCGCTGGTACCGCGCGCGGGTTGGTGGGGCGGCCGCGCGCGAAACAAAAACTCACCCGACTTGCGAAGGAGGTTGGGTATATAAGGTGAGACCGGAGGGGGCGAGGGTGCAAGCCGCGATTGGGGCTCGGGAATGAGCGACTACGATACGGACGTACTGCTGTGGAGCGAGCGGCAAGGCCGGCTGCTGCGCCGGTTGGCCGCCGGCGAACGCTTAAACGATCAGATCGACTGGGATCACGTGGTCGAGGAAGTTGAAAGCGTGGGCCGAAGCGAATTGCACAGGACCGAGTCGCTGCTGATCCAGGCGCTTCGCCACCGGCTGAAAATGCTAGCCTGGCCTGACTCCAGCGAAGTGTCTCACTGGGAGGAGGAAGCCATCATCTTTCAGATGGATGCGGGGCGGGCGTTCCAGGGATCGATGCGCCAGCATTTGGATATGGACTGGATCTATCGCCGGACGCGGCACCGCTTTCCGGGTCACATTGCTGGCCGCCCGCCGCTGCCGTTGCCGCAGACCTGCCCGTTTAATTTGGACGAGCTATTAGCCGAACCGTGAAGCGGCGCTACGCCGCCACCGCCTCCTGCCCAACGCCTGCCACCTCCGACGCCAGGAACCCTTCAAATACCAGCAGGTGCCAAAGCGCCAGGCTGTGATCGAACCGGCCCGCTTCATGCTCATCCACCATCTGCGCCAGCGATGCCGGGGTGAACAGACCTGAATCGAGCATGGGCTCGCCGAGCAACCGCGTACGGACCCGGTCGATCTCCCGCCGGAACAGCGGGCCAAGGGCGGTGGCAAAGCCCTGCTTCCGCCGGTACAGCACACCCTTCGGCAGCCAGGGTTCCAGCGCCTTTTTCAGAACGTATTTTCCTTCCCCATTGTGCAGCTTCAGCGAAGCAGGCAGCGAAAGTCCCCATTCGACAAGCTGGTAATCCAGGAACGGCGCCCGCACCTCAAGCGAGTTCGCCATGCTGGCGCGATCCACCTTGGTCAGGATGTCACCCACCAGCCAGGTGTTGATATCGACGTATTGCGCCTGCGCCAGCGGATCGTCACTGCCGCTTTCCTCGATCAGCGCCGGAACGCGCCAAGCGGGGTCGTAGCCGTCAAGCGCTGAACTCAAGGTCGGGCGACAACAGGGCGCGCCGGCGGTCATGATGCACGCGGGCGATGGTGCGATAATAGCCAAGGGCGCTGTCCAGGCTGAGTTCCGTCAATGTGTGCTTGGCACGAAGCCATTGCGGCGCCCAATCGAGCTTCGGATAAACGCGCGCCAGGGACGCGATCGCCCCTTGCCGCAGCCCGGCGGGCAGTACCCGGCGCGCGCCTTCGACGAGGCTGTGCCAGCGGTAGCGGCGATACCCGGCGAAAACCTCGTCGCCACCATCCCCCGAAATGGCAACTTTGGCATACCGCCCGGCAACGGCACACACCCGATGGGTCGGAACCGACGACTGATCTCCGAACGGCTCCCCAAAAATCCGGCCCTGCTCCCGCGCAGCATCGACGTAGTCGATGGCAGCGGCCGCCTCGTTGTGCTGGGTGGTGCCGTAGCGCTTCGCCACCTCCTCGGCGTACGGGGTTTCGTCCTCGGCCCCCTCGAACCCGATCGTGAAGGTATCCAGCCCTTCCCGCAGGCGGGCCGCGTTGGCGACAATCGCGCTGGAATCGACCCCGCCGGAGAGAAACGCGCCCAGCGGCACGTCGCTGATAAGCCGCTTTTCCGTGCTCGCAATCAGCTTCGCATTGATCTCGGTGATCGCTTCCCGCGCCGTGATTTGCAGCGGGGTAATCCGCGCGCGCCAGTAGCGGCGTGGACCTCCCCAGGCCTCTCCACGCTTCAGGAGCAGGTAGTGGGCGGCCGGCAGGCGGTCGACGCCCTCGTATATCGAGGCCGGATCGGGGACGTAGCCATAGGCGAAAAAATCATCGACGGCCTGGGGGCGGATGCGGCGCGAAATACCAGGGACGGCGTTCAAGGCCACCATCTCCGAACCGAAAACCAACCGGCCATCCGGAAGGGTGGCGTAATAGACCGGCTTCTTGCCCATCCGGTCACGGCCGATAAGCAGCGTCTGCTGGTTACGGTCCCAAAGGGCGAAGGCGAAGAAGCCGTTGAGCCGCTCCAGACAGTCGGGTCCCCAGGTTTCCCAGGCGTGGATGATCGTCTCGGTATCGCAGCGCGACCGAAAGATATGGCCGCGGGCCTGCAACTCCTGTCGTAGTTCCCGGTAGTTGTAGATCATCCCGTTAAAGACGATCGCGGCCGAGCCATCCTCGTTGTACATCGGCTGCTGGCCGGAAGCCGGGTCGATGATCGCCAGCCTTCGGTGGCCCAGGCCGATCCCGCGCTCGACATGGAAGCCCTCGCCATCGGGCCCGCGATGGCTGAGCAGGTCCGTCATCCGCCGGAGCAACCCGGTATCGATCCGCGCCGACCCGTTCGGGTCGAAAATTCCTGCCAGGCCGCACATTCTTAGTCTCCTGGCTTGTCATGCCTCGGACTGGCCGACGATTCCACGATTATTTCACCGCATCCGGCTGGGACAGAAAAATCTGCCACCCCGCCATCGAAACCCACACCCGGTGGTTCCGCAACAGGTCCTGACCGACAACACCCTGCCATCGGCGGTGAATAACGCTGGGGTCCTCCTCCTCGGGCTGGAGCACGTCCAGGACAGGGATCACCGGGTCGCGGGCGACCCAGGCGCCGACCTGCAGCGTGTGGAAGCGGTGCAGCGGCAGGACGACAGATGCAGGACCTGCTCCGCCGACGGTGACGGTCGGATCGGCCGATAATGTCTTGAGCGGCACACCTACATCCTCCGACAAGGAAAGTGAGATGGCGCTCGCCTGGGAACCGGTGTCGAACAGCGCCAGGGCTTTGGTGCCATCCACATTGATGGGTACAAGCAGATCACGCGGCGCCTCGATCTGGCTGCGGATGCCCTGCACCCCGCCAATGGCCACGGCGGCCTCCGGCCAGGGGGGCGATTTCAGCCAGCAGGGCTCACCGCGATAGAGCGTTAGCACGTGCCCCCCCGGATTGATGTCCAGGTCGAACCAGCGCAGCACGTCGGTCCCCAGCAACCCGTCAGGTGAGCCGGCAATACCGCCGACGCTCAGATCGCCAACCGCAACCTCACGCACAGGAAGCGACAGGCCGGCGAGCATGAAGCTGTCGACCCGCGCGTCGAACCGGGCCGTAGGACCGCCGATCCCCCAGCTGCGCGTGGCATGTTCCATGTCGGTAGGCAGGGCCAGCTTACGGGCGACGGCGGCACTGATCAGGGAGTGCTCGGCGCCGGTATCGACCACCAGCCGCAGCGGATGGCCGTTGATACCGACGATCACGATGTCCAGCCCATCGTTGATCTCGAGCGGAGTTTGCCCGAGCTGCTCCAGGTGGCAGTCGCCCACACCGAACAGGGCGTTATTGGTCTTGGCGCAGCCCGCGAGCAGCACTCCTGCCAGCACCGTCCAGAGTACCTTCAAGGCCTGCTCCGCCGCGTATCGCGGATCTTCATCTCTTTCTCCTTCGCCGGCGCCGCCCGCTTGCGCCGGGGGCGCGGCGTCGTATCCTGCCAAAAAAGGCCGAGGCAGGAGGCGAGAATGTCCGCACCAGCAGTGGTGACGCCAGCACAATCCGGTGTGGAGGTCGTGCCGACCGGGGCTGCGCTCGGCGCGGAGGTCCGCGCCATCGATCTTCAGCGGGTGGACGATGCGGCGTTCGCGCTGATCCATCAGGCGTGGCTCGATCACCTGGTGCTGTTGTTCCGGAACCAGTCCTTGTCGGATCAGGAACTGATTGGCTTCAGCCGGCGGTTTGGCGAGCTGGACTGGGCGCCGATCCAGGAGAACGGGCGGCGGTTCGTCGAGGGCCACCCGGAAATCTACGTGGTCTCTAATGTCGTCGAAAGCGGGGTGGCGATCGGCAGTCTCGGCGCGGGCGAGGCGGTGTGGCACACCGACATGTCGTACCTGCCCGATCCGCCGAAGGCCAGCATGCTGTACGCGCTGGAGGTGCCGCCCACTGGCGGGAATACCTGGTTCTGCAACATGTATCGGGCTTGGGAGGACATGCCCTCGGAGCTGAAGCGCCGCGCCGAGGGGCGGCGCCTGAAGCACGACGGCACGTACAACAGCGGGGGCTACCTGCGAGAAGGCGTCGCGGCCACCGACGATCCGGTGACCTCGCCGGGGACATACCACCCGATCGGCCTGCGGCACCCGGAGACGGGGCGCGCGGCGCTCTACCTGGGGCGGCGCCGGAACGCCTACATCGAGGGGCTGTCGCGCGCTGGCTCAGAGGCATTGCTGGACGAGTTGTGGCAGTCCGCGACCCGGCCGGAGCTGGCGTGGTACAACGATTGGCGGGTGGGGGACGTCGTGCTCTGGGACAATCGCTGCACCATGCATCGGCGGGACCCGTTCGATGCTTCGGCGCGCAGGGTCATGCACCGGACGCAGATCAAAGCGTAGCTCTAACTCGTTGTTTTAGAGCAAATTCACGCGCTCCTGGAAATGCGAAGCGTTTCCAGTCAAGCGCGATCTGCTTGTCTTATGACTTCCCCCGCCGTTTCGGTGAGAATGGGGTGTCGCCGGCGAGTTCGCAGCTCGCCGGCGACGGGAGGGGGTGGGTCGTGAAACTGCCGGCCGTGATGGGCCGCGTTAGAGTTTGACCACCCCTCTCTTTTCCTTGCGGCCTGAACGGATACCCGGGCTCACGGCCCGGATGACAAGCAAAGGACAGGGAAAAGCTGACCGCCACTTTAGCGCAAACCGCTGGCGTTGACATCTCCAAAGCCTCGCTCGACGTCTCTCTCCATCCCAGTGGCCTGGCACGTCAGTTCGCCAACCACCCAGGCGGCCTCGCGGCCTTGTCGGCGTGGCTCAAAAAAGCCAGCGTGGACCGTGTCGTGTTTGAACCGACCGGGGCCTATCATCACGCCTTCGAGCGGCGTCTCAGCCAAGCCGGTCTGAAGCTGGTGAAGCTAAGCCCGCTGCAGGCACCCGAGGCCATCGGCCGGCGTGCCAAAACCGATCGCGTCGATGCCGCCATGCTCGCCCGCTTCGGCGCGCTCTGCCAGTTGCCGGACCGTCCGATGGTCAGTGAAACGATCGCCACCATGAAGGAACTGCTGGTCGCGCGACGCGCCCTGGTGAAGGATCAGGTGGCGGCATTGAACCGCGATCAGGTGCTGCGTTCGTCCTTGCTCAAGCGCCTGGCTGCCCAACGGCTGCGCCAGATCGCGCGCCAGATTGCCGCGATCGATGCTCGCTTGCGCCAGCTGTGCAAAGCCGATGCCGCACTGAAAGCCCGCCTCGCCATCCTCGTCAGCATCCCCGGGATTGGCGAGTTGACGGCGCTGACCATGCTTATCGAAATGCCGGAACCCGGCAGCCTGGAAAACAACTGCGCCGCCAGCCTGGCCGGTCTGGCGCCGGTCGCCCGCGACTCAGGCCAGCACAGCGGCAAGCGCTTCATCCGCGGCGGCCGCGCTCCGCTGCGCCAGGCGCTCTATATGCCGGCCCTGGTCGCCACCCGCTTCAACGCGGACATGAAGCGGAAATACCAGGCCCTCATCGCCGGCGGCAAACCGCCCAAGGTTGCGATCATTGCCATCATGCGCAAGCTCGTCATTCTGGCGAACGCCTTGCTGCGCGAGGGGCGGGCCTGGATGGCGGTTGCGTGAGGCGTGCGATGGCCGTCTGCGCGGGTGAAATCGTTATCTGTGCTTTGGTTGATGTGGGGCGGGTGGGGTTGTGGGCAACGTGCTTGGGTTGTCCACAAATCCACCGGCCGGATCGGTCGCCTAACCTCGCTTGACTAAGACGGATACTCTAACTAAGGGCCGAAAGAGTCCAGGTTTACCCGCGGGGGGAAGGCCGGCTGCCACTCGTTGCCCGCCTGCTGTGCCAGATTCGGATTGTGGAACGGGTCCTCAGAGCCGGGATCTCCCCACCGGCCAAGGAAGCGTTGCTTGTCGCGCAAGATTTCGGCTTCGCCACGGGCGGAGTAGTGCCGCTTGAGGCTGAGGGATTCGTAGTGAAACAGCTCGGAATGCGCCGACAGGACTACGCCGTGACCGCGCGCGCGCGCCTGAAGGCAAAAATCCACGTCATTGAAGCTGATCGGGAATCCCTCATCCAGCCCGCCGACTTCGTCGAAGACCGAGCGGCGCGTCACCAGACAGGCTCCGGTGACGGCGGACATCTCCTGATCCAGGTTGGCGCGCCCGGCGTAACCGCCCTCTCCGCGCGGGAGGAAGCGCCAGGCATGTTCACAGATGCCATTGAGCCCCATGATGATCCCAGCGTGCTGCACCGTCTGGTTGGGATAGTAGAGCTTGGCGCCGACCACGCCCACTGTGGGATCAGCAAGGTGGCCGGCCATGAGACGCAACCAGTCGCGGTTGATCGGGGCCACGTCGTCGTTCAGCAGGCACACCAGACCGGCACCGGAATTGCGGACCGCGAAATTGTTAACGGCGGCGTAATTGAAACTGTCGGTTTGCATATGAAGCAGCCGGACCCGGCGGTCGGAAAGCACCGTTCGGACGAGCTGCAGCTGATCGGGATCGGGAGGCTGAGGCTGCGAGACAACAAGCAGAAGGTCGAAATCCGGGTAGTCGGTCCTAGTCAGCACTTCCGCAAGGCATTTCGCGGATTGCGGACTTCGAAGTGACGACGGGACGATCATGCTGATTTTTTGCAGCGCAGCCGGATCCGGATCGGGGATGACGACCAACGGGAATTGCCCCGATTGCACTTGCGCGCCGAAACCCGTGCGCGAGAGATGGTTCCGAACCACCCCAGCGAGGGCGTCAGGCGGCGCCTGTTCCGTGTCCCTCCGGCGGTGCGCCAGCACGAACGGCAGGTGATGTGCTTTGGTCTGCGGTTCCCGTTCCTGCACCTTGAGCAACAGATCGAGGCGAAGCGCCTCTGCCCAGCGGCAAGTTTCCTCCGTCACCAGGGAGAGGATATCGCGGCGGAATACCCAAAGCCCACGGGTAAGGATCCCGGACAGCATAAGCATTCGGTTTGCCTGCGGTTTGAAGAGCGGCCGCCGGCGCTGGCCTTGCTCGTCCAGCTCGTCTTCGTCGGCACAGAGAATTGGGGGCTCCCCAAGCCGCTTGATCGTTGCGGACACCGCCGCAAGCGCATGCGTCGGAACGATTTCCCCCGCTTGGAGAATCGCAACGTATTCAATCCGGCTTTTCGCGAGGTCATCGGCCATGTCCCGCAACTCGGACAGGGTTCCGCCCGCAATGTGATAATCTGTGTGAAGCCAACTGGTCTCGAGCGAGGAAATAGTGGCGGCGAGCGCATCCTGGCCGCCGGATGCCTGGCGGAAGACGATCGCCGCGACACGCGGCAAATTCATCTTGGTGGACGCAAGCAGCTGATCTTTGAGGCTGTCCCGGGGACATTTATCGAAATGCTCGATCCATGTTGCGTAGGGCGGCCACCGTGAGGACGACATTGCCGTAACCGCCATGACCGTACGCATGTGTCGGAAAGCCTGGCGGTAGCCGCCTCGCAACGCGCCAAAGAGGCGAGCTGGTCTCGCCAGGAAAACAAGAATCGCGGCTGCAATCCTGTGGATGTGCAACGCCAGGACGATGGGCTGGCTGTTTTGCCCGGGATCGCCGAACAATTCGATAAGCGCAGTATCGTCCCCCGCGTTCACAAATCCCGTGATGAATCGGAGACTGCTCCTTCGGCCCCAGGGGACTCCAACAGGAAATCCCTCGCGGCCGTTGAACGACCCGTGCAGCCTGCCGCCCAGGCGAATGCGGCATACTGCCCCTGCCGGGAAGGGTACGCGCGCTACGAGCAGGTTCCAGGAATGGCGAAGTTCCGTTGGGATCGTGCCGGCGAAGCTCCGCATGTCGGGGTGTTCGATACTTTGCGGTTCCAGCCGGATGATCGCCAGATGACGAGCCTTTCGTATTTTCATCGTTCGTGGCTCGATTCTGCGTAAAAGCACGGGCCGGTGGCGTCAACTCCGAAACCAGACATATCGTCGGTCCTCCCGCATCGACAATCGCCGGTCGTCCCGGTAGGGAAGGCGCCGTGTGTAACCTTATTCTGGTGACGAAGCGGTGACTCCGGCGGCCGGATTGCAACTCGATTCAACCCGGGTAGAGCGTTCGTCGAGCTTCTATTGGGCTCTCTGGTGGCTGGTTGCTGTTTTCAGCCTCTGGCTCCGAACCGGCTTTCCGATCCACGGCATAGCCACCGGCGCCTTTGATGACGCTCTTTTTGTGCGCCAGGCCCGGTTTCTGGGCGCCGGCATGTGGCTGGGGCCATATGACAATCTGACCCTGGCCAAAGGGATGTTCTATCCGCTGTTCATCCTCGCCTCCTTCGTGGCCGGTATCTCGCTCAGTATGGCAGAGCAGGTGGTGTATCTCGGGGTCTCGGCGCTGACCGGACGGATGGTGCTGCGCATGAGTGCCAGTCGTCGCCTGGCTTTCGCTGTATTTGTGGTGCTCGCCTTAAACCCGGTGGTCTGGAACTGGGAGATGGACCGCGTCATCCGCGAAGGCTTGTACATCAGTCTCTCGCTCGCCGTTGTTTCGCTCGCCCTTGCGGTTGGCTTTCCTGCTCTGCGAACCGGGCGGCCGTGGCGTCCCTTGGTTCTGGGTGTCAGCCTCGGTCTCGTCCTGGCGGCATTCTGGCTGACGCGCGAAGAAGGACCCTGGATCCTACCCGCATTGGCGGTGGTCGTGGTCGCGTCACTGATCAGCGCGTGGTGGCTGCCGCCTTTGTGGAGCATGCAGGGTCTCCGCGGCTCGCTGCGCCGTGTGGCCCTGCCGCTTGCAGCGGCAGGATTGACGTTTGAACTGGCAATTGGAGCAGTGTGCACACTGAACTACATTCATTATCGGCTGTTCATCACTAACGAATTCAAGTCGGCACCCTTCCTTCGTGCTTACGGCGCGTTATCGCGCATCAAGCACGATGAGTGGCACCGCTATGTGGTGTTTCCAGAAGACGCGCGGGAAAGAGCCTATTCGGCGAGCCCGGCAGCGCGTGAGCTTGCGCCGGTACCTAGATGGACCGCGGGGGGAAGCCTGGCGCCGGATTGGTTGCGAGCAGACCCAGACCGCCGATTGTCCTGAGATACTTTCGGGCTGGTTCATGTGGGCATTGCGCGAAGCGGTCGCGGCCGCGGGTCACGATGACTCGGGGCGAGACACCATGGCATTTTACGATCGCCTCGCCGATGAGATCGATCAGGCATGCGATCAGAAGCGCATTCCGTGCGGCCCACCCCGTGCGACCCTGATGCCGGTGTTTTATTGGCGCTACGTTGCAGACACCGCGCGGGACCTGCCGCTCATAGGCGGCGTCATCTTTACAATGGGCAATCAGGAGATCGGCTCTGCTCCTAGCGAGGGACCGCCATCGGAACTCGCGGTCTTCCAGGACATGGTGGGCGATCTCTATCCGGCACATGGTGCCGAAGGGGTCTTACAGGGGTGGGTCGCGTCACCCAGCGGAAAGCCTGAGGTCACATTACTGAACCGCGCGAAGGATCAGGTGGATACCGCGATCTCTACTTTTCCGGGCGATGACGTAACCGCCGCGTTTCCAGGCTGGCTTGCCAGGCGTTTCGATATTCGCACAAGCTGCCCGCCAGCGGAGTGCGACCTTGTGATTCGCGCGCCAGACGGGAGTGTCGCCTCGGTGCCGCTGCCGGCGGCGCACCCGGGACCGGCCGTGACAAATTCCAGCTTGCGTGTGTTCTTCGACTACGCCGCGTTGCACGACGTCAGGGCAGCCAGTGCGCTGCGCCGATCGATCGTGTTGAAAATTGCCCATGGGATCGCGTGGGTTTATAGCCATGCCTTTCCGCCATTGGCGATCGCGGCGGCGGTTGGCCTGGTTGTGGCCGTGATGAAGATCCGATCCCGCATTGTGCCGATATCGCTGATCGCTATGGCGCTGGCATCGGTGGCAGCAATCGCCGGCAGGGCGCTGCTTCTGGCCTATTTGGATGTCACGTCCATCCCATCCCACAGCATTCTGTACGCCTCGCCCGCTTCACCCTTCGTGGTGATATTCACAGTCCTGGGTTGCTGGTCGTTGTGGAAATGCCTGGTTCCCCATCGGCCTCGATAAACATTCCGGCGGTCAATTCGTCGTGTATCTCCCCAAACGGCCGCGCAACGCGCGGGGGAAACGCAAGCTGCCATTCGTGCCCCAGCCGGAGCGACAGGTTAGGATTGTGAAACGGATCGTCGGCGCATACCGCATGCCATTGCCGGCGCATCCGCGCCACTTCGACGCGTTCCAAGGGCGCCCGCTCACCGGCATAATGATGTCCCAGGGAAACCAATTCATGATGCAGCAACCCGGCAGCTGCAGATTGCACGATCGCCCACCCATGCTCACGAAGGCGCAGGCAGAAATCCACGTCATTGAAGGCGATGGTATAGGTTTCGTCCAACCCGTGTGCTGCAACAAATGCCTCCTTCCGGACCAACAGACACGCAGCAGTTGCAGCAGAAACCTCTTGTTCCAGGGCCGCGCGGCCGCAATAGCCATCTGCATTGCGTGGAAGGTATTTGAACGCATGCTCGCATAACCCCGCCAGTCCCATGATCACGCCGCCATGTTGCACGCGGTTATCCGGGTAGATCAGCTTCGCCCCCACTGCCCCGATCCGGGGATCGGCGAGATGCCCTACCATAAATTCCAGCCAGCGCGTCTCCAACGGCTCTACATCGTCGTTCAACAGGCACAGGATTTCGCCGGTCGCGTGAGTCGCGCCAAAGTTTATTGCCCTGGAAAAATTAAAGGAGGTCGCCTTCAGCATTGCTAATCGAGCACGCCGGTCGAGCAGAACCGGGGTCAGGATCTTCTGCTGACTGGTATGCAGCGGGTCGTCCTGGGACACAACGATGATCAGCTCGAAGTTGTCGTATACAGTACGGCTTAGCACCGCAGCCAGACAGTCGGTCACGTGGGCGCTGCGGGCAGCGGAAGGAACAATCAGGCTGACCTTTCGCCGGCGGGTGGTGGATACCGCCATCCGCCAGCGTAGCGGCAATTGCTCGGCAGCCAACTCGGCTTCATGTCCGGCTAATCCAAGATGACGGATCAGATGGCTGCGAGCGATTCCCGCGAGCATCTCAGCAGGGGCGGCCGTGGCATCGGGCCGCCGATGCGTAAGAATGAACGGAACCCGGCGCGATCGCGGCGGAAACTTGCGTTCGTAAAGCCGAAGCCAGAGCTCCAGTCGAACCGCCTCTGCCCCAATGCACGACGCAGGATCCAAGCCGGTGAGCGCCTCGCGCCGCACCAACCAGAGGCCGCGCGTCAGCGTGCCGGAAAGCATTAAGGCATGATTTAGTTCCGGCTTGAAGATGGGACTTCGCCGATGGCCGAGGCGGTCGAAGCGATCTTCATCCGCGCAAACTACGTCCGGATATTCAAACTGGACAGCCTGATCAGCCAGGACCGCCAGCGCATGAGGTGCGATGACCTCCCCGGACCCGATCAGAGCCATGTAGTCGCTGCTTGCCTGTTGCAACACGTGACTCGCGTCGTCGTCAGAGGCGCTCAGCACTTCGAGATCGGGAAACTCCCATTGGGCGCGCATCGAAGCGAGGGTGGCGGCGTGGCCCGCGCTGCCTGCGCCGAAAATCACTGCGGAAATTGTCGGCCAATGTGCGCGCCGAGGCGAAGCAGCCAATCGCAGCCGCTCATCGGTCGCCCAGTGATCCCACAGGGACGTCCAGTGACGGTAGTTATGCGGCTGGTTCGCTTCTCGTTCTGCCGTTGCTATCGCTTTACGCAAGCGAGATGCTAGTGTCCCGAATTGAAAGTTCGCCATCGTGGACTGGCGACCAATTCGGGACACTCGCTTTTTGTTTTCTGTGGTCTGCTTATCCCCTTCGTCCGCCGCAGAGTGCGGCGAACTTCGGGGCCAGGACACCAGGGGCGAACCATCGCCGTACAACGTGCGGGCAACCAGAAGCGGCGTTCGCAAAACCACGACCGAGGCGGCGATTCTGCGCGGGATCGGCCTCAGCGTAACGGATAGACTGGTCCGAAGCCTGGATGGTCCCAGCACTTCCAGTTCTATGGATGCGGTTTCCTCTGGCACAAAAGCCACTGTCCAGAAGCCAACCCACGGTACGTCACGCCAGGAAGCGAACGGCTGCGGCAACCCCCTGGTCTGCCATATCCCAAGGGATGATCACCCGCAACAGACCCGCAACGGTCCGGATTCCGGTTACACGAAAGAACACCCAGTGTCCTCGGGCACTCCGGGGAACTGGAATTCGCGAGCGGCGTGGCATACCAAGTGGCGATTGTGCCTCCACGACCGGTAGCCTAGTGGTTGTGAGATTCGGCGGTTTGCGTTAAGCGTGCGAGTGCAACCGCCACGCTCACCGGGACGAAATAGCAATAACGGACGTCACACGCGATTCCGGCAATCAGAAATGTCGCTGCAAACGTCGTTGACGCAGCGAGCAGGCAAATAATCGGGAAGTCGCTTCGGCGTCGCTTGATGAAGCCGATGCCCAGTGCGATTGCCAGGAGCACCCACGCACCGTTCCAATACATCGGCGTGGTCAGGAACGCCTTGCCGTAGTCAAACAGCGCCTGGTCGCCAGGGCGCACACCTCTTTGCAGCCCGAGCCTCGCGATCATATCCGGGGGGCCATCAACGCCCACATAAAACGGGAGGCACTGTCCGGGATCAGGAGGGAAGAACAGCCAGTGATCGAAAGCCAGGCGATGAGAAAGATAGGCGCGGGGATATCGTATGATCAATTCCCACCAGAGGCGCCGCATTTGCCCATCGCCATTTCGGTCGTAATCCACAAGCGCTGGCAATGCTTGCAGCGTGTCTACCCGCTCAGGCGAGTATTTTTGGCGCAATGCGTCAAGATACGCCTGCACCTGCCTGGGATTCACGTCCGGGACGTTCGGTAGCCATGTGGGCTCGGTTGCCGCGATACCCGCAACGTCGAAGTCCTCAAGGCTCCGCATTCCCAACGCCATGACGTCCACCTGGGACTTAGCTGTTGCACTAATGGCAAATGATATTCCCATGCTGCAGGCAAGTGCCAAAGCGGGAAGACAAAGGCCTGCTGCAACGGTCCGCAGCCAGCGCCCGCGCTCATGAAGCATCCAGCCTGAGGCCAGGCCGAAAAAGGGCAAAATCACCATACCGTTTTGCCGCACAAGACTTGCCGCGCCCGCGATTACAACGGCGGCTCCGATAGGAGCAAACACACGGTGGCGACGTCCTGATATCCGCAAAGCATCGTCCGCGTTTGTTATCAAGACAAAGCAGCACGAGCCAAGGTTCGCAAACAGGACGTCCTTCCAAACCGTGCCTTGATAGATCAGTATCATCGGTGAAGCCAACAACGCCGCCAGGGCAGCAAGCGGAAGCAGACGGGGTCGTTGCCAGCAGGATACCAGCAGCAGTGATCCGAAAAACGGTGCGCTGGCAACCAGAACATACAAGCCCGTGCTGGGAAATATCCGATGCAGGAAGCCAAGCAACGCCGACATGATCGGTGGATGCATGCTGGCATAGACGCCAGTGATGCCTTCGGTCAGTTGGTAAATCGAATCCCAGGAGAGCTGTCCCGGCGCATTGAGTGCAAGTACCAGCAGCCAGGCAGCAATAATAACAAGCTGGGCGGAACCAGCAGGAATAATTCGGTGCATGACGGGATCAGATGCCGTTTTGAATGCACCAGGCGTGATAGCTGGTGGCGCCCACCGCAAAAGGGTCCGGAAAACGGCTGCTCAATTCTGGATTCTGCCTGTACCGCCGCCGCTGTTGCCGGGTTATCGGCTCACCATTCGAATACCGTCCGTAATACCACCAGCCACCCGGTAAGTCCGCCAGCGCGTGTGCAGTCAGTCTCTCCCGATACCAGCGAAGCAGCTCGAAGGGGCCGGTGTCCTCGTTCGCGTAGCGCGCGATCATTCCCTCGCCGACGCTTTGCACCTTGGTGAAGTGGTAGAATCGCAGCCGACTGCCACCCGCCAGGATATCGCCTGCCGGCGTGAAACTGATCCTCCGATGCCCCAGGTTCCAGCTCGCGACATTGCAACCCCGATCGTGAATGATCGCCGCGGAGGGGAACAGCGCGGGGACAAGGTCACACCACCGCTGGTCAACGAACAAGCCCTCCGGGATGGCATCATAGCAGAATCAAATCAGGCGTTCCCGCCACCAGGCTGCGAAACGAAGTCCCTCGGCAGAGGCGTTCACTCCAAGAAAACCAAGATTATAGATACCGTGTTTAAGGCAGGGAATTTCGTTGTCCTCGATCCCGCCAAGTTCATCTTCGGGATCCAGCAGATGTGGAGTGAGTAAAACCGCATGGTCATCCAGCAGGTCGATCAACTGATCAAGCGAGTCGAATACGGCGATATCCGGATCCAGGTAGATCACTCTCTCGGCCTTGGCGGTCTCCAAAAGATAAAGCAACGCAGGGCCCTTTACTGCCGTTGATAGCTCTACAAGGTCGTGGCTAAACACCCATCCGGCGAGCTGCGGAACAGCAAGATCCGAAAGGCGCAAAATATGATCGAATTGTTCCACTTCCAGAGCGATATCACAGCCAGGCGGTTTCTCATCCGGCAGGCACAACCACAGAGTCCAGTTCGGATGGTGTCTTCTCAACGTCTCGGCAAGTATGCGGGCCCGATCAAGATAGCTGAAAGTGGCGCTGGTGAAGCAATGGATCCCCTCTGCTCGCATCAGGCCGCCTCGGTTTGCGCCAGCAGGACGCCAGCCGCCATTGACCCTGGGATAAGCCGTCCCCGTGGGCGGCTCCTCGACAGGTTGAGAATCAATTCACCGGAGCGGAAATACGCCAGTAAATCGGCTTCGGTGCGAAGCGCTACCCCTTCGCCAAGCGCGCGCACCGCCGGCCAGACGTTACCGGCATCTTGCCGCGTCACGACGAATGCGCCGGCAGCTATTGCCTCATAAGCTGTGAAGGAAAAAGTCTCAAAACAGAGCGACCAGTTCACGACCGCATCGATATTCTCGCGCACAAGGGTTTTCACCATGCTGTCCCGGTCGGCCGGAGTGACCTCGACCCGAATAAAACGGATCAGCTCGTCAGAGGCACCATCAGCCCCGAAATGCACGAACTCATATCGATTATCGCCGGCAAGCAGATCGACCAACCGACGGAACACGTTCCATCCTTTGTGCGCGACTGGTCCTCCGATATACGCAACCCGCACAGGTGTATTCACAACCAGCTGCGTCGCAGGCTTCTCGAAATCAATCTCGCAATGAGGCTGAACGGCGGTATCTCGGTACGGTAAATCCACGTGTTTCAGCCAGAATTCCAGGGCGATGTGCGATGGGGCGATAATCGTCGGCCTCACTGACGAGTAGAGATCATGGATTCGGACTGAATGGCGTTGCCGCTCCTCCCCGTAGCAGCAGATCATGCATACGGCTGAGCTGGCCGGCGGAGCGTGGCAAAATTCCACGTCATTTCGCAGCAGCGCATAGTTGGGACATATCGTGAAAAAATCGTGCGTCCATGCAAAGGCACGCTTGATCCGGCAACTTTGAAATAAGGAGACGACAAGCTCGGGAGCGAAGCCCAGCAGATGATGCAGGATCAAGTGCCGCTCGGCGCAACCGTCCAGATCTTCCAATGCCTCCTGCAGATCACTCCAGCGCGCTATTCCGGCACGGGTGCCGCCCAGTGTAACGACGACAAGGAAATTTTCGGCATCTTGCCGGTCAGCGAGGATCGGCAGGGAGCGCGCCGGACAGATATGCAGATAGCTCCAACCATCAGCCGCGAACCGGCGCGCCTCGTCGCCGACGCAGTTTTGAATTCCGCCCGCAGACCGCGTGTATTCGTCGTGGCTCAGGGATACAACAAGCCCCACGCTTCGGACGGCCGAACTCGAGCGTCGCGCGTACTGCCGTCAAGCTCAATTCGGGCCTGGGCTTAGGATCACCATCCGCGATCCGCTCCCGCGGGGCTTTGACCTTCAGAACCCGCCGCTGCTCGGGAGGCGGAGGCTCGCACGCGCGGCGCCCTTCCCGCTTGCCAATCAGAAGGTAGTGCAGAAACGGATTGATCCCGTCAGAAGCTATATCCGGATTGGCGCGCAAATAATATTCCGTGTCGAAGTCACGGCACGGCCGCCGGCCCTCACGCCAGCCATAATCAAGAAAGTGTACCAATGGATCGATCCTGGCCGCGGTGACATCGGCATATTCCGCCAGATAAAATTCAGTATCAAATGCAACCTTAAGCGCCGGATGGACCTCCGGAGCCGCGTGCGCGGACGCGGTTGCCAGCCGTTCCGCACCGTGCCGGCCGCTTGTACGCTCCAGAAGACGACGTAATACGGATAAAACAGCAATGCGTTGGCGCGGCGCGGATTTCATCAGAGATGACCATACCAAATCAGGAACCAACAACCCGCCCGGTTGACGGGCGCCGCAGCCCTTCTGCTTATGCACGCCGGATCAGTCAACTCCCGAGCAGCCGGCGGACAACTTCTTCGCCGAATCAGCCGGGGACGCGCAACCGTACCGAAACCGGGCAATGGTCGGAAAGTCTCTCCTGCCACTCAACGCCGGTTTCCTTATACACCAGCACGTGCAGCGTGTCCGGCTCGATCCAGTCGTGTGCCGGACCGCCGGCCAGGATGTGGTCGATGAAGTGCTCGCCGCCCCAGCAGGGGCTTGCGACGCCTGCGGTTGCCTGCGTGAGAGGCGCGGCCCGCTGCATGGCGCGCAAAAGCTGGTCCTTGCCTTCCAGCCAGCGGTTGAAATCCCCCAAAACCAGGAACGGCACGCCCTCGGCCTGCCGGTCCGCGATCCAGCCGGTCAGTCCCGGAACCTGCTCCTCCAGCTCGCGACAGGCCGCGCGATGAGTGTGCAGCAGCGGGGAATCCCGGCAACCTGTCTTCAGATGCACCGCCAGAATCCGCATGGGACCTGGCGCAAGGTGCAGCGTGATGTCGGCGCCGCTACGCAGATGCGAACCCGGCAGATCAAGGCTTTGCACATCGGGATTGACGCTGAATGGAATGTCCCGGCGGACCACGATGCCCACTCGTTGCACAACCCGATCATGCGTCATGTGAATAGCGTAATGGTCCGGCGGGAATATCTCGGAGGCGATCCTCCGCCCGTCCACTTCCTGGATAGCAATCACGTCAGCGTTGAGAACGGCAGCGTAGCCGGCCAGCAGGCTGATATCTTCGGAGGTCTTCGGCACGACATCGTCGGGCAGTTCGGGGTCGCCGGTAAGGCGCGATGTCAGCCATTCCAAATTCCACGTGGCGACCTTCAGTTCGGCCGAAAAGGCCGGAGCGCCGCTCCGGAAAAAGAGCAAACACAAGAAGATAGCTGGCACCAGGCGAAGGAATCGGCTTGAGATCATTTATTGCGGACCGTCCATCAGGATCATCAGATCGGTATCTCCCGTCTCCTCTCCGCAGGCCGTGATCATTGCATGCACTTGCCCTCGGTGATGCGTCTGGTGATTGAAGAGGTGGGCAACCAGGAACCCCCTGTTGGCGCGTCGCTCCCTCTGGCTTGCGCCGCTGAACCATACCAGATCTTCTGCCAGCCATTCAGGGGTCATTCGCCGGGACCAGTCCTCGATCGCCGCATCCGTCTTGGGCCGCTCCGCGGCCAGCTCGTCAAAGTCGTGGATCATCTCGGCGCTGTGCGTGATCGGCACCGGCGGCCGTTCCCACGCGTCGAACCGCGCCATCCAGACCCGGTCGCCCCACAACAGATGAACCAGCGTTCCATGGATCGAGCCCCAGAATGCGCCGCGGTCGCGCCGGCGCTCAGTATCCGGGATGCGGGCCGCGGCCGCATACAGCCGCCGGTTCATCTCCGTGTTGTAGGCCGCCATCGTCCGCACATAGCTCGGTGTAATCATGCCTCGTCTTTCCCACGATGGGTTGATTCGGATCAGAACATGGCGTTTGGTCGCCCCGCAACCCGATCGATCACGGAGAGCCACGCAGAATGTCCTCGACGACGACCGCCGGCCTGCCCGGCCATCCCGGCCCGCAGGAGGAGACGCGGCGTGACTTCCTGAACCTCGTCGCCGGCGCCTTCACCGGTCTCGGCGTCATCGCTGTGTCCTGGACCATGGTCGATTCGATGAACCCCGCGGCGGACGTGATAGCGGCGGGTGCGCCGATCGACATCGATATCAGCAAGATCGAGCCGGGGCAGCAGATCGTCATCCGTTGGCGCGGCGATCCCATCCTGCTTGTTAATCGCACATCGGAAATGGTGAAGACTCTGCAGGAGAAGAGCACGCTCGATCGGCTGGCCGACCCGAACTCCCAGGTGATGCAGCAGCCCCCCTATGCCCAGAACTGGCACCGCTCGGTGAAGCCCGAGCTCGCAGTGCTCGTCGGCATTTGCACCCATCTGGGCTGCCTGCCTGAATACCTGCCCAAGCCCAATCCCACCGACCCGGTGGCGAACTGGCCGGGCGGATATCTGTGCCCCTGCCATGGGTCGAAATACGACCTGGCGGGCCGGGTGTACCTGAACGTCCCCGCGCCGGATAATCTGCCCGTGCCACCGTATACTTTCCCCAATGACAAGACGGTGCGGATCGGCGAGAACCCGCCGGGCACGACATACGAGCTTTCGCAGGTGGTGCAGCTGTAGGCGACTGACCAGAGACAGTAATGCCAGAGACAATAATGCAAGATCAGCGGCATGCTGCGACAGCGGTTCCTGAAATGACGCGAAACGTGAAGATCGTCGTGCAGACCGCGGACGTGCGTATCGTTGAATATACGCTCCAGGCTGGCGACAGTCATCCATGGCACTACCATTCCCAGGTGTCAGACCGGATTTACTGCCTTGAGGGGCTGATCGGCGTGGACATCCGGACCCCGCCTGATAGGCTTGCATTGCGGCCAGGCGAAAGCTGTGAAATTGCGCCCAAAACAGTTCATCATGTGAGCAATGCAGCAGATGGCAGCAGCCGTTATCTGCTCGTCCAGGCGCTTGGCAAATACGACTACATCAGGACGGGCTAAGGTCACAGCCCTTTAAAATCAGTCCATTACGATCCTCGGCCCCGCCCCCCGGCCAGCGCCTAGCTTCTGCCACACACGCGCGGCGATCTCCGCGAACGCCCTCCCACCGGCGCTGTCCGGCGCGGCGGTTACGATCGGCGTCCCGGCATCGGAAGCGGTGCGGATATCGACCAGCAGCGGTATCTCTCCCAGAAAATCGGTGCTCAGGCGCTGTGCCTCGAGCCTCGCCCCGCCATGGCCAAAGATGTCTGACCGATGGCCACAATTGGGGCAGCAAAAATAGCTCATATTCTCGACCAGCCCCAGTACCGGCACCTTCACCCGCTCGAACATCCGCACCCCGCGCCGTGCGTCGATCAACGCAATGTCCTGGGGGGTCGAGACGATCACCGCACCGGTCAGCGCCACACGTTGCGCCATGGTCAGTTGAGCGTCGCCGGTGCCGGGCGGCATGTCGACTACAAGCACGTCCAGTGTGCCCCAGGTCACCTGGCCCATCATCTGCTCCAGCGCGCCCATAACCATCGGGCCACGCCAGATCATCGGCGTCTCCTCCTCGACCAGGAAGCCGATTGACATGCATTTCAGGCCCCAGGCCTCCAGCGGCGTCATCTGGTTGCCCTCCACCTCGGGGCGGCGCGAGACGCCGAGCATCCGTGGCAGGCTGGGGCCATATATGTCGGCGTCCAGCAATCCCGTCGCCAGCCCCTGTCGGGCCAGAGCAACCGCGAGATTCACTGCGACCGTCGATTTGCCGACCCCGCCCTTCCCGGAAGCCACCGCCACAATCGTCTTGACATCTGGCAGAAGCAGTCCGGCCTTGCTGGCTCCCGGCTGAGCCGGTGCGGCCTGCTGTCCCGCCGGCTTGTGTGCCGTCAGCACCGCTGTGGCGTTTTGCACTCCCGGAACCCTGCCCAGCAAACGCTCCGCCTCGCGCCGGATCGGTTCCATTGCCGCGGCATGCTGCCGGTCGGTCAGCAGAGCCACTTGCACCAGCCCGTCCCGGACCTCGATCCCCTCCACCAGGCCTGCCGTGACGATGTCGCGGCCCGAGGCCGGATCTCTGAGCCCCCGCAGGGCTTCCCGCAGCGCGCCTGAGGAGGGCTCGGCAGAAGGCGCCTTGCTCATTTGCTTGCAACTCCTGACTGGCAATGGATAAGACACGTCAGCGAAGCCGCTGTCTTACGGCCGCATATGTGGCGCGGGATGGTCCTGTCGCCAATCGGGGCTCGGTGCTTTGCTTGTTCGCGGGACCGTTCGCGTGCCTGGCGATTTCGCCTCGTGCGGTCCCGCCTGAAGGAGTGTCTATGCCGTCCGAGTCTGGCAGCCGGAGTCCCTGGGGCGAACAGGGATCGACCCCACCACCGGGTGGGCGGGGGGGCGGAAATGGCGGCATGCCCCCACCCGGGGGCGGTGGGCCCTGGGGACCGGGCGGCTGGCGACCAGGCGGCGGCCCGCGCCGTCCCGCGCCGCCGGACCTCGATCAGCTCATCGCCCGATTGCAGGCAGCCATCCGAAGGCTGCTCGGACCCCGTTCGGGCCGGAGGCTGCCCACAGGTGGCCGAGGCCTTGTGCTGCTTGGTATTGCTGCCGTGGCGATCTGGCTCGCGAGCGGCTTCTACCGGGTTGAGCCGGATGAGCAGGGGGTGGTGTTGCGATTCGGCGCGTTCACACGGACGACCCTGCCGGGGCTCAACTATCATCTGCCCTGGCCGATCGAGACCGTCTTCACGCCCGCCGTCACCCGCATCAACCGCACGGAGATCGGCTTGCGCTCCGGCGTGAATGAAGACGGGCAAACCGTAACCCGCGGCATCCCCGAAGAAAGCCTGATGCTAACAGGCGACGAGAACATCATCGATATCGATCTTGTGCTGCTTTGGCGCATCAGCAATGCGGAGGACTTTCTGTTCAACACGCGCCGCCCCGACGTGACGGTGAAGGCGGTCGCCGAAAGCGTGTTGCGGGAGGTGATGGGTCGCACGCCGATCCAGCCTGCGTTGGGTCCGATGCGGGCGCAAATCGCCAGCGACGTCGTGGATCAGTCGCAACGGATTCTGGACAGCTACAAATCCGGCATCGAAATCACCCAGGTGTTGCTCCAAAAGGTCGATCCTCCTGCCGCGGTCATCGAGAGTTTCCGCGATGTGCAGCGCGCCAATACGGATGCCGAGCGTATGCGCAACGAGGCCCAGGCCTATGCCAATGACATCGTCCCGCGCGCCCGCGGCGACGCCGCGCGGCTGGTTGCTGCGGGACAGGCTGACAAGCAGGCTACGGTCGCCCAGGCTACCGGTGAAACCAAGCGTTTCCTGTCCGTTCTCGCGGCGTACCGCGTCGCAAAGGATGTAACGCTCCAACGCATGTATCTCGATACGATGCGTGACGTACTGGCGCACAGCCAGACAGTGATCGTGGACGGGAAGTTGAAGGGGCTTCTGCCGATGCTCCAGCTCAACAACGAATCCCAGACGCCCTCAAGCTCACCGCCCGCGCCTCCGACGACCACGCCGGCCCCGGCTCAGACGGCTGGAGGCTCGCAATGAGCCGCACAGCTGTTGCAGGCCTGGCCGCGCTATTTGTGATTGTGGTTCTCGCGTTCTCCTCGTTCTTCACCGTCGAGCAAACGGAGCAGGCGCTGGTGACGGAATTCGGGCGGCCGGTTCGGGTAATCGAGCAGCCCGGCTTTCATGTGAAGCTGCCGTTCATGCAGGCCGTGATCGGCTTCGACCGGCGGCTTTTGTATCTCGGCACCCCGGGTGAGGAGGTGATCCTGGGTGACCAGCGACGGCTCATCGTCGATAGCTTCACAATGTTCCGGATCACCGATCCGTTGAAATACTATCAGGCGGTGGGGGCCGGCGAAGAGGGCGTGCGGGTTCGGCTTGATGCCATGGTATCCTCGGCCATCAGGCGCGCCCTGGGCAACCGAACCTTGCCGGACGTCCTTTCGGCCGACCGGGATCGGATCATGGCGAGTATTCGCGATCAGGTGAATGCGGAAATGACCTCATTCGGGGTGTTCGTGGAAGACGTGCGGATTCGCCGTGCCGACCTACCGCGGGAGAACACGGAGGCGGTGCTGTCGCGAATGCAATCGGAGCGGCAGCGAGTCGCTGCCCAGGCCCGGGCTGAAGGCGCGGAAGCGTCGCAGAAGATACGCGCCGATGCTGACCGAGACCGGACCGTGATCCTGGCCGATGCCAAGGCGCAGGCCGAGGAGCTTCGGGGCGAGGGGCAGGCGGAGGCCTCCCGTTTGTATGCCGCGGCGTTCGGCCAGGACCCGCTGTTCTTCGGGGCCTGGCGCCGGCTGGAAGCTTACCGCGACGCCTTCGGAACCGGAAAAACGCGCCTGGTGTTGACACCCGACGATGATTTCCTGCGCTATCTTCTGGCCCCGCCGGCCTCACCTTGACCCGATCCTCAGACTGAGGAGACTCTGAGTTATGTCCTCCTATCTCCGTTCCTGGCGCACCCTGGCTCTGGCCTCCGCCGCGCTGTTCTGCATGCCCCTGGCCGCGCCCGGTCCCATTGCCAGCGCCTTTGCCCGACCGGCGCCCGATAGTTTCGCCGATCTCGCGGCAAAGTTGCTCCCCGCCGTGGTGAATGTGTCATCCACCACGGATGTTAAGACAGCCAGCGGGCCGGACATCCCGGGCTTCCCGCCGGGATCGCCGTTCGAGCAGTTCTTCAAGGACTTCATGAACCGCCACCATCCCGGTGGCGCGCCGCCTCCCGAGGAGGAACACCGGATGCAGAGCCTCGGGTCCGGCTTCATCATCGACCCGTCGGGGCTGGTCGTAACCAACAATCACGTTATCGAGGGGGCCGACGAAGTCTCGGTAACGCTGCAGGACAACACGACGCTCAAGGCCAAGATTCTCGCCCGCGACGAGGCGGGCGATCTGGCGCTGCTGAAGGTGGACGCGGACAAGCCATTGCCCTCGCTGCAGTGGGGCGATTCGAGCTCCATGCGCATTGGCGACTGGGTGCTGGCGATAGGCAACCCGTTCGGCCTGGGTGGCACGGTGACCGCCGGCATCGTCTCGGCTCGCGGTCGGGACATCCATGAGGGTCCCTACGATGATTTCATCCAGACCGACGCGCCAATCAACCGGGGCAACTCAGGCGGCCCGCTGTTCAACATGGACGGGCAGGTGATCGGCATCAACACGGCGATCTATTCACCCTCCGGCGGTTCGATCGGCATCGGTTTTGCCATCCCGGCAAACATGGCGAAAATCGATGTCGAGCAGCTTAAGAAATACGGGCACCCGCGGCGAGGCTGGCTGGGCGTCCGCATCCAGGAGGTTACCCCTGAAATCGCCGACAGCGTTGGGCTTAAGCCGCCTCGGGGTGCGATGGTAGCGGGGGTGAATCCGAGCGGGCCGGCCGATCAGGCCCATCTGCGCAATGGCGACGTGATCCTTCAATTCAACGGACAGGACGTGAAGGACATGCACGCCTTGCCGCGTGTGGTGGCTGATACCGAGGTTGGCAAGGAGGTGCCTGTTGTCGTCTGGCGTGATGGCAAGCAGGTTACGTTGCAGGCCACCTTGGGAGAGATGCCAGAAGACAAGACGCAGCTTGCTGCGGTGACGCCGGGCAAATTGCCCCCGCCACGGCCCACCGAAATGGATAGTCTGGGCATGACCCTGGCGCCGATCACTCCCGATTCGCGGGAGAAGTACCAGCTCGGCGAGAAGCAGAAGGGCGTTGTCATCACAGATGTTTCGCCTGACGGTCCGGCTGCGAAGCAGGGTCTCAAACCCGGGGACGTGATCGTGGAAGTCCAGCAGAGCGAGGTGAATTCACCCGGCGACGTGCAACAGCACGTGGAACTCGGTGCGCAAGGAAAATCGGCGCTCGGTGCTGATGCTGATCCAGCGGCAGGATGGAATGCAATGGGTTCCGGTTCCGCTGACGGGCGGAGATCAGGGGCCGCAGAAGGGCTGACAGGATCCGGAGCTTAGAGCGCATTCAGGGTGACTGAACACGCTCTGCCCTCGTTATTTGCGAGCAGATTCGCGCGCTCCTGGAAATGCAAGCATTTTCAGTCAAGCGCGATCTGCTCTAGCCGCCAGCCCTGCTCATGAGCGAGCGGTAGGCTAGCTGGTCGGCATGCATGCGCTGAAACACGGCGTATTTCGCGTCATGATAGCGGCGCACCTCGCCACCGGCCGGGTCGATCACGCCTCCGCGCCGGCTCATTGAGCGCATTGCGTCCGGCAGGGTCCCATAGTGCCCGGCAGCCACCGTCGCCAGGATGGCTGAGCCCAGCAGCACCGCCTCCGGCTCTTCCGGCAGCACGATCCGGCATCCGGTAGCGTCCGCATGTTCGCGCAGGAGCACCGGATTCTTGGTGCCGCCCCCGCAGGCGAAGATCGTGTCGATGCGATACCCGGCCGCGTTCATGGCTTCGATGATGTGGCGTGTGCCGTACGCAATCGCCTGAACCGTGGCGAGATATAGCGTCGCAAGATCGTCACCCGTCGCCGACAAACTTAGTCCAGAAACCATCCCGCGCAGCGTCGGATCGGCTCGCGGCGAGCGATTGCCCAGGAAATCGGGCCCGACATGCAGGTTCTTGGTCAATGCCGCCGGAAACGGCAGATCGCGCGCCAGCCCTTCGAGATGTGCGTTCAGTACCTGGTAAACCGTCTGTTCGCCGCGCGCCTGCGAATTGGCTGTCGGGAAGGCCGCGTGCGTGCCTGCCACATGGTCGATCAGGCTGCCGGTTGCTGATTGCCCGCCCTCGTTCAGCCATAGCCCGGGGATCATTGCCGAGAAATACGGCCCCCATACGCCGGGCACGAAGACGGGATCGCGGGAAACGGCCATGTGGCAGCTGGATGTGCCGCCGATCAGGGCCAGCCTGCGCAACATCGTCTCATCATTGAGGCCAGCGCTGTCCAACTCTGTGCCGATCACGCCGATGCCGCCGGCATGCGCATCAATCGCCGAGACGCCCACCGGCGTTCCCGGGTGCAACCCAAGCTCGCTTGCTCCCTGTGGCGATAACCCTGACCCCACCGCGCGTCCCAGCGGCAGGATAGTGGTGCCGATCCGCCGGAAGCCCTCATCCGCCAGATCACCCAGCGCCACAGAATGGAAATATGCCGCGTCCCAGCGGTTTTCGTGGCCCAGATAGGTCCACTTGCAAGCCATGGAGCAAAGCGACCGCGAAGTGGCGCCGGTTGCCCGCCAGGTCAGGAAGTCTGGCAAGTCCAGGAAGAGTGCCGCACGTGACCAGCTTTCGGGCAGATTCTCCTTCAGCCAGAGCAGTTTGGGCGTCTCCATCTCTGGCGACATGACCCCGCCGACGTATCTCAGGACCCCGCTGCCGCTGCGGTTGATCCGCGCGGTCTGATCCAGCGCGCGGTGATCCATCCAGACGATCACATCGCGCTCGGCTTCGCCGGATGGGCTGACCGAAACCGGGCGGCCGGCGGGGTCCCTTACAGCCAGTGAGCATGTCGCATCGAACCCGAGCCCGGTAACAGTTACGTTCGGACCGCTCTCGGCTATCGCTTGCCGGACCGCAGCGCAAACCGCGCACCAGATGTTGTCGCCTGATTGCTCCACGAATTCGGGTTGTGACCGCCAGATCTGGATCGTATTGCTGCCATATCCGAGGCGCCGCCCGTGGAGGTCGAAAACCGCAGCGCGAGCGCTGCCGGTGCCGACATCGACGCCGATGACGGCGTCAGTCACCAGCAGGTGTATCCGCCATCGGCCAGCACGATGCTGCCAGTCAGCAGGCTTGAAGCATCGGATGCGAGGAACAGCACGGTCGAGGCAATCTCCTCGGGCTGGCCGACCCGCTTCATCGGCGTCATCTCCAGCCAGACGTCATACATCGCCTTGTTTTCCATGCCGAACAGCGTCAACGGCGTCGCGATATATGTAGGTGCCACCGCGTTTACGCGAACGCCACGGTTGCCCCATTCGGCGGCAAGCGAACGCGTCAGATGGTGCACCGCGGCTTTCGACGCATTATAGAACGATTGCGGCTGCGGTTTGTTGACGATGAAACCGGACATCGAGCCGATGTTCACGATCGCTCCCTTGCCGCGTGTAAGCATCCGTCTGCCAAAGGACCGGCAGCACCAGAACAGCCCATCGACGTTCACCGCCATATGCTTGCGCCAATGCTCGTCGCTCGTGTCCTCGGCGCGCACGTCGCTGATGGCGATTCCGGCATTGTTTACCAGGATCGACGCGCCGCCATGGTCTTTTTCGACACGATCAGCCAGTGCATCCACTGCCTTTGAATCAGTCACATCCAGTGTCGCGCCGGCCGCCTCGATGCCCAGGGTTTTTAGCTGCTGAACGGCTGTCTCCACCCGCTCCGGCAGAACCTCTGCCACCACCACCCGTGCGCCCGCCTCGCCGAGGGCCTGGGCGCAGGCAAATCCGATCCCCTGTCCTGCACCGGTCACAACGGCCACGCGCCCGCCGAGCTTGAATCTCTCCAAATACATGAGCGCCCCCTTTTGGCCTTACTTCACGGCGCCGAACGTCAGCCCGCGGACAAGCTGCCGCTGGCTGATCCAGCCGAACGCCAGGATCGGCGCGATCGCCAGAACAGAAGCGGCCGACAGCTTAGCCCAGAACAGCCCCTGCGGGGCCGAGAAGGACGCGATGAAGGCGGGCAGCGGCGCCGAACCATGCGCGGAGAGATTGAGGCTCCAGAACGCCTCGTTCCAGCAGAGGATGATATTCAGCAGCGCCGTCGATGCGATCCCGGGTCCGACGATCGGCAGCAGCACATGCACAATCACCTGTCCCAGACCTGCACCGTCGATCCGGCTGGCTTCTATTATGTCCTTCGGTGTCTCGCGGAAGAAGGTAAACAGCATCCACACCGCGATCGGCAGATTGCTGAGCAGATAGATGATGATAAGACCAAGTACCTGAATCGAGAAGGCCGGCATCCTTGGCGATCAGGTAGATCGGCACCAGCACCCCGACCGCCGGCAGCATCTTGGTGGACAGCATCCACAGCAGCGTGCCCCGCGTGCGGTGCGTCGGATAAAACGCCATCGCAAACGCGGCTGGCACGGAGATGATCAGCACCAGTACCGTTGAACCGAAGGAGATAATGATGCTGTTCCAAAGGAAATGCAGATAGTTCGCACGCTGGAAAATCTCGGAATAGTTCTCCACGGTGGGATGGAAGAACAGCAGGGGAGGGGTCTGCACCGCCTCGACTTCGGTCTTGAAGCTGGCCAGCAGCATCCAGAAGATCGGAAAGAACATCAGCAGCGCGCCGAGCCAGCACAGGATGCCGGCAATCGGATGTGTATTCTGCAGGGCACGTCGCTTCATACGTCCAGCCTCTTCGCGACCGTGCGGACCAGGAACGCGGCCATTATGTTTGCCAGCACGATCGCTATCACACCGGCCGCCGAAGCTGACCCCACATTGAAGGCAAGCAGCGCGCGCTGGTAAATCAGGAACGCCAGGTTGGTGGTTGCCACACCCGGGCCGCCCGCTGTGGTCACGTAGATCTCCGCAAACACGCCCAGCAAAAAAATCGTCTCCATCATGACGACCACACTGATCGCCCGGCCCATATGCGGGATCTGTATGTGCCGGAAGATCGAGATCGCACCGGCGCCGTCCAGCCGCGCGGCTTCCAGCGTGCTCTCGTCCAGCGACTGGATGGAGGTGAACAGGATCAGGAAGGCAAACGGCAGCCATTCCCAGGAGACGATGGCGCACACCGATGCCAGCGGAAACTGCCCGAACCAATCGACCGCGCGCAAGTTGACCGAGCGCAGGATGTAGCTGATCAGCCCGTTGACCGGGTTCATCAGCAAATTCTTCCAGATCAGTGCGCTCACGGTCGGCATCACAAAGAACGGCGAGATCATCAGCACCCGCGCAACTCCCTGGCCGGGAAAGTCATTTGCAAACAGCGCCGCAAAAATCGCGCCAAGCCCAACTGTCACGGCCAGAACAGCCACAACCAGGATAACCGTGACCAGCAGAGCTGAGTAAAGCGCCGGATCCTGGAACAGGAACTTGTAATTGTTGACCCCAGCCCATCCGTGGAGCATCGGATTGAGCAGGTTATAGCGCCGGAACGAAAACCATAGCGTCATCGCCAGCGGCACGATCATCCAGATAAGCAGCAGCCCTACCGCAGGCGCAATCAGCGGCAGCATCTCCAGGCTGCTGCCCAGGCGTCTTACCCGACGCCCTGTTACCCGCTGATTCGCTGGGGCCAGACCGGAAGGTGTGCTGACGGTGTCCATGCCTTGCTCCGCGGTCCGGCCCGGCTGCCGGACCGCGCCGTGACCTACTGAGTGTATCCGGCCTGCTGCATCGTGGCAGCGACCTGGCTCTGTGCCCGCTTCAGCGCCTCATCAGCACTGATCTGCCCGGTCAGAGCCGCGGCGATCAATTGGCCGACGCTGGTGCCTATGGCCTGAAACTCCGGTATCGAAACGTACTGGATTCCAATATAGGGCACCTGCTCCGCCGTCGGATGCGTCACGTCGGCGGTCAGGATTGCGTGTTCCACTTCCTTCGCAAACGGCGCGGCTTTCAGATAATCCGCATTGTCATATGTGGATTGCCGGGTCCCCGGCGGCACCACTGTCCATCCATCCGTCTTGCCGACCAACTCGATATATTGCTGCGACGTGGCCCACGCCAGAAAGGACTTTGCCACCGCAGCCTGCTTCGATGACTTGGGAATAGCCAGCGCCCAGGCCCAGAACCAATGCGATCCATTAGGCACCTTGGCGGTCGGCGCGGGTGCGAATGCCGTCTTTTCAGCTACCTGACTGGTATTCTTATCAGATATGTACCCAGCGCCGGAGGTCGCGTCGATCCACATGGCGCAATGGCCGGTGGAAAACAGCGCCTGATTTTCGTTGAATCCGTTAGAGCTGGCACCTGGCGGGCCATAGTTCCGCATCAGGTTGATGTAGAAGTTAAGCGCGTCGTGCCACGGGGGTGTATCGAGCTGCGGCTTCCAGTTCATGTCGAACCAGCGCCCCCCAAAAGTATTCACCAGCGTATCGAAATACGCCATGTTCTCGCCCCAGCCGGGCTTGCCGCGCAGACAAATGCCGTACTGCTCCTTGCTTTTGTCGGTCAGTTTTTTGGCAAAGTTCTCGATATCGGTGTATGTGGGCTGCTCCGGCATCTTCAGGCCGGCCTGATCGAACAGATCCTTGCGATAATATGTGAACGAACTCTCGGCATAGAACGGCACTGCGTACAGCTTGCCGTCCGACGACAGGCTGTCCCGCACGGACTTGAAGACATCGTCGTAATTGTAGCTGCTTGGAAAGTCTCCCACCGTATCCAGCCAGCCCTGTTTGCCCCAGATGGGTGTTTCATAAGAGCCTATTGTGACGACATCAAACTGACCGCCATTTGTCGCAATGTCAGTCGTCACTCGCTGGCGAAGGACATTTTCTTCCAGCACGACCCAGTTGAGATGATTCCCGGTTTGCTTCTCCCACTGGGAGGACAGCTTTTGCATCACGATCATTTGAGAATTATTGACCGTTGCGATCGTGATGTCCGCCGCATGCGCGGTGGCAGTGCCCAGCATGACGGCCGTCAGTACGGCGAGAGATCGTCCTGCGTGCATCGGTGAAATCCTCCCTGTCTAGTTCAGGTCCCGAACCTTCTCACAGCCCCTGAGCCGAACAGCTTCGCTGCATCAAGTCAAGAACTTGGATCGGGAGGGAAGGCACGGGCTCGCCGTTTGCCATGCCTTCTTGACCGCCCGGGCACTCCGCCGCAAAGGCTGGCGCCGATGGCCAGGCAAATTCGTCTCAATGCCTTCGACATGAATTGCATCGTCCACCAGAGCCCTGGGCTCTGGACCCATCCGCGCGACCGCGCCGATACCTATAACACGCTGGGTTACTGGACCGATCTCGCACGAACGCTGGAACGCGGGAAATTCGACGCGCTGTTCCTGGCCGATGTGCTGGGCATTTATGATGTGTACGCAGGATCGCCCCGTGCGGCGTTGGAAGCTGCCGTGCAGGTTCCTGTCAACGACCCGCTGATGACTATCCCTGCAATGGCAATGGTCACAAGACATCTCGGCTTCGGCGTTACCTGCACGCTCTCTTACGAACACCCCTATCCGTTTGCCCGCCGCATGGGCACGCTCGACCATCTGACCGGCGGGCGCATTGGCTGGAATATAGTCACCGGATACCTGAACAGCGCCGCCAAAGGCATGGGTCTGCCGAAGCAGGAAGGTCACGACACGCGCTACGAAATCGCCGAAGATTACATGCAGGTGGTCTATAAACTCTGGGAGGGCAGCTGGGAGGACGGGGCGGTGCTGCGCGATCGCGATACAGGGCGTTTTGCCGATCCCGATCGCATACATCGTGTGGAACATGACGGGCCTTATTTCCGTCTTTCCGCAATTCATCTCTGCGAACCGTCTCCGCAGCGCACGCCCGTGCTGTTCCAGGCCGGCGCCTCATCGCGGGGCCGACAGTTCGCCGCACGCCACGCTGAGTGCGTCTTCATCAATGGGCCGTCCAAGGCGGTGGTCGCCCCGATCGTCGCCGACCTCCGGCGCCGAACCGAAGCGGCAGGGCGCGACCCGGCCGAGCTGATCGTGTTCGTCATGATGACCGTGGTTACGGATACGACCAACAGGCGCGCGCATGAAAAACTCGCCGACTACCGCCGTTACGCCAGCGAGAAGGGAGGACTGGTATTGATGTCCGGGTGGACGGGCATCGATTTCTCCCGGCTCGCGCTTGACGAGGTCGTCCGCTTCGAAAAGCACGACGCTCAGACCTCCGCCCTGGAAGCGTTCACCACCGGTGACCCGACGCGCACCTGGACCGTGCGTCAGATCGCCGCGCATACGGCCATCGGCGGACGCAGTCCGCTGGTCGTCGGCTCAGCGGCAGAGGTTGCCGAGGAACTGATCGCCTGGGTCGATGAAACCGGCGTGGACGGTTTCAATCTCGCCTATGCGGTCACGCCCGAAACCTTTACCGACATTGCCGATCTTGTTGTGCCGGAGTTGCAAACCCGGGGCCGCTACAAACACGACTATGCCCCTGGGACATTCCGCGAGAAGCTCTATGGCAAAGGCCGAGCGCGCCTTCCTGCGTCGCATCCGGCTGCCCAATTTCGGAGAATCACGCCATGAATGCCGAACAGCTCCGGGCCGCGCAGGCGCCCATCAAGCAGCGTTATCGCGAAAATCCAGGGTCGGCCCGTGTGCCAGCACGAGCCGAGGCCAGCCTCGACCCCGGCGATATCGCCTGCACGGTGCCTTCCTGGCACGGCGAAACCCGTGCCGGCCTGCACTCTGCCACCGGCGGCTCCGGCAAACTCGCCTGTTCTGCCGACATGCTGCTGGAGGCGCTGGCTGCGTGCGCTGGGGTTACCCTTCGGGCCGTCGCCGCGGCCATGAGCATTCCACTGCGCGGCGGCAAGGTGATAGCCGAGGGTTACTGGGACGCACGCGGCACGTTAGGCATCGACCGCAGCGCACCTATCGGACTGACCGATATCGCGCTGCAGTTTGAAATCGACACCGACGCCGACGCTGACAAGCTAAGGCGCCTCATTGACACGACGGAACGCTACTGCGTGATTCTGCAGACTTTGAAGAACCCGCCTTCCATTACATTCGGCGGGCCGGCCGTCCAGGCTTAGAGCCTACTCCCCCGGCGCCATCGATTTGATCAATTCGAACACTTTCTTGCGGATCGCCGGGTCGCCTATTCGATAATACGCACGCACCAATTCCAGCGTTTCGCGCCGGTTCATGCTATCATCCCCGAACCCGTCCTGGGCGTCGGCGAAGCCAGCCGACGGGCGCCGTCCGCTCAGGCCGGCGACGCCATCCGGAAGGTCGTCGAAAAAGAAGCTGATCGGAACGTCAAGCACCCGGGAAAGGTCGAACAGCCGCGAGGCACCGACGCGGTTCACACCCCGCTCGTACTTCTGCACCTGCTGGAAGGTCAGGCCCAGAGCCTCTCCTAGACGCTCCTGCGACATTCCCAGCAATGTTCGCCGAAGCCGGATGCGCGTGCCCACGTGTACGTCGATCGGGCTTGGACGAGCATCCCGATCCGTTACAGAACTTTCATTCCTAGTCGAGTCGCTTGCCTGGTCCAACATACCATCCCCCGCCCGGCGGATAATGCCGGGTGCAACGCAATACCCATATACAACCTACAGGCAATTTAGTGAAATCGTAAACTTCGTGTCAAGAATATTAATACATCTCACGCCTCGCAACAGAGTACACCCGTATGAGACCAATCGCCACAGCCAGAACGCCGATCCCCAACGGAAGGAGCAGTCCGATCTGCGAATACACGGTCGGAGGGAGCTTCCCCGGTAGCCGCACATCCAAAAATCCGGAGCGGTTCATGCCCAGGCGGGCTAGCTCATGCCCATGCGAATCAAAGGCTACCGAGATGCCCGTGTTCGCGGCGCGCATGAGAGGTAGGCCTTCTTCTACCGCTCGAAGCCGCGCCGCCGCGAGATGTTGTCGAGGGCCGGTCGAATTACCAAACCAAGCATCATTTGTAATGTTCACCATCCAGTCGGGCCGGGCGGCCTCGTTCACGATTTGGTGAGAATAGATTGCCTCATAACAAATGAATGGGGCGAACGGGGGAATTCCGGGAACGCGCAGCGTCTCGGGACCGGCGCCCGGCTGGAAGCCGCCTCCCGGAACGACCTGGATCCCGATCTCAGCCCAGGGTGGTTGGTACTCGCCGAACGGGACGAGGTGCCACTTGTCATAGCGCGCGGCGATCTGCCCATCGCCGGTCAGGCCAAACAGGGTGTTCTGGGGCTTGCCATCAGAGGCAAAACTGACCGAGCCTATCAGAGCGGGATTGCCCCCGCTCGCTACCGCGATGTCCTCTCGCGCAACGGGCTCACGCGCGAGCAGATATGGGCTCGCGGTTTCAGGCCAGATCACCACTTTCGGACCCACGCCGGCCGCCGCTACCCCATTCTCGGTCAGGATCAGGTAGCGGCGAAAGATTTCGGCCGCCAAGGTGGGACTCCACTTCTGCCCCTCCGCGATGTCCCCCTGAACCAGCACCGCGGTAAGCGGCTGCGCGGGCGGGGGCGCGCTGACGTCCAGCCGGAGGATCCCGCCAACGGCCCAGGCAGCCAGGAGCGCGACCGCGGCCCCGCGGAAGACCCAGCCGAGCATCGGGGTGGCCGCGAGCAGTAAGCTCACGAAGGTCAGCCCGTGCACTCCCACCCAGGCTGCGGGCTGGATGAAAATGTCGCCAAGGTGCCCAGGGAATTCCCAGACGCTGCCCCAGGGGTTCCAGGGAAATCCACCCAGCACGAACTGTCGTGCCAGATCGGACAGTACCCAGGCGCCGGCCAGAACGAGCACGCGCCGCCAGCCGGGGGCGGCGCAGCGTGCCAGTGCGCAGACAGGAGCAATGAACAGCGCCATCAGCGCCGAGAGCGCCGGCACAGCGATCGGCACAAACCACCAGAACCTTGCGGCCTCAATCAGGATCGCTTCGGTAATCCAGTACAGGCCGACAAGGTTCAGGCCGAACCCGAACCACCACCCACGGCGCGCTGCCACCGCCGGTCTCCGCGTTGCGCCGAGCAGGATCAGTAGCCCCGGAATGCCCGCCAGCAGCACGGGCAGGGCGCAAATCGGCGGATACGCCAATGCCGACAGCATACCGAGAACCACGCCGGCGAGATCCGCACGCCATCCGCGCAACGATGCCAGGCTGGCGGTCAGCCGGCGGATGCTGCCTTGATCGGAGGAAACAGTCTCAGTCGAGCGCGTCGCGCAGTCGGCGTTCGTAATGGCGGTAATATTTGTCGGTGACGAGATCGGTCTTGACGACAATTGCTACATCCGTCGTGTTGAACTGACGATCGATGACCGCTCCGTCACCAACGAATTCGCCCAGACGGAGATACCCCTTGATGAGCGGGGGTAACTGATTGAGCGCCCGTCTCGGGTCGATCGTCTCGGGCGGTACGCGACGCATCTCGACATGGCGATCCGGCAACGCGCGCGGCCGTAAGGCGGGGGGTGCCAGATGATTGTGATATAAATAGGTCAGCTCCTGCGAAAGCACATCCGGGTCCGTGCCGGGCAGGCTCGCGCAGCCGAACATCAAATCGATTTGATGCTGGAAGACGTACGCGGCAATGCCTCGCCACAGCAGCTGCATGGCGGCACGGTTCCGGTATGGCGCATCGACGCAGGAACGACCCAGCTCCAGCAGGCGGCCGGGAAAGTTCTTCAGCGGTGCAATGTCGTACTCCTCGGAGGAGTAGAATCGCCCGATTGCAGACGCCCGGTTCTGCGGGATGAGACGGTAGGTACCCACCACCCCTTCCGCCCCGGCGCCAATCGCGTGGTCAACAACCAACAGATGGTCTGCGACGGTATCGAAGCTGTCGCGGTCCCGGCGAATTGCCGCGGTGATTGCGTCAGCGTGCGCGCCCATCTCCAGGTAGAACACGCGATATCGAAGCGACTGGATAGCATCGAGCTCGGCGCGGGTCCGGGCGAGGCGTACCCCGAGATGTCCTGCCCGCAGCTCAGGGAAGTCGGAAGGGAAGTCGGGGCAGTCACCAGGAATACCCCCGATGGGAAACTCGGCGGTCACCGAGGAGCCCGGTCCTGGGGAGCTGCCGTCGCCTGCTCCGGTTCCTTCCGGCGGATGTGCGCCGCCTCCTTCTCAATTCGTCGCCCGAAAAGCTCCAGTCGCAGGGATACCAGATCGAACCCCAGCCGGCGCGCGATTGCCTGCATCAGTCGTTCATGCTCCGGATCCTGGAACTCGATGACTTTGCCTGTATCGACATCGATCAGATGGTAGTGGTGGCCATGCTCGGTTGGCTCGTAGCGGGCGCGCCCGCCGCCGAAATCCCGCCGCTCCAGAATGCCTTTCTCCTCGAGCAGGCGCACGGTTCGATACACTGTCGCGATCGAGATGCGATTATCGATCGCTGCAGCACGCCGGTACAACTCCTCCACGTCAGGATGGTCAGAGGCCTCCGACAGGACACGCGCGATCACCCGGCGTTGGCCAGTCATCTTCAGGCCTCGGTCAATACAGAGGCGCTCGATGCGCGATTCCATCAAGTTCCTTGCGGCGCATCGCCGGAAACGGCCGACTCGTTCAACCCCCAGACGACCAGCGACAGACTACCGTCCGCCGCGAACGGTTGCAAACAGGCTTCTTCGAACCTGGTCTGCCGCTACGGGGCAAGCGGGGAGCCAGCCAACATCAGCCCGCCGCTGCGGTTCGGCCCAGCCCATTCCAATCGAAAGTCAATCCGTGCCCTACGCGCTCGGGCGCAATCGCCATTCCATCTCGAACCGTTGTCGGCTCCGCCAGGTATCGCTCGAGCCCAAAGCCGTGCACTTCCAGATAGGACCGGTTGGGCAGGGCGGCCAGCAAATGAACCGTCAGGTCGTGTGCACCGTGCGAGGTCACCGGAAGATTGTGTGCCTGCGCCAGATGCGCGACCTTCATGAAGACCGTGATCCCGCCGCAATTGGTCACATCCGGCTCGGGGAAGGTCACACCTCCGGCGCCAATCATCGCCATGAACTCGTTCAGCGTGTGCAGGTTCTCGCCGGTGGCGATCGGCAATCCGCCTTCGCGCACAATGCGCGCGTGCCCTGCGACATCGTCAGGAATCGTCGGCTCCTCTAGCCATACCAGTTGCTGATCCGCCAGTGCTCGCGCGGCGCGGATCGCCTCATCGACGCTCCAGCGCATATTGGCATCGACCATGAGCGGAAAGTCGGCGCCGAGATGGGATCGCATTGCGCGTACCCGCTCGACGTCTTCCGACAAGCGCGGCCGGCCGGCTTTCATCTTGATCGCGCGGAACCCTTTGGCGAGGTTGTCGTCGGTCTGGCGCAGCAGTGCTTCGAGTGAAAAATCCAGATCGATGCCGCCGGCGTAGCACGGCACAGCGGGATCAAAGCCGCCCAGCAGGCGCCATAGAGGCGCGTTCAATCTTCGCGCCTTCAAGTCCCACAAGGCGATATCCACCGCCGAGACGGCCAGGCTCACCGAACCGCCGCGCCCGCCATAGTGCAGGCGCCACCACATGCGCTGCCAAAGCGCCTCTATGCAGCTTGGATCGGCACCGATCAGCACCGGCCGCAGCGCCTGGTCGATCAGCGCATGTACCGCCGCCCCGCCCACGCCTACCGTATAGGTGTAGCCCACGCCCTCCGCACCGTCGTTGTCGCGCAGCCGCGCCGTGATCAGCTCGAAATGTGTGATCGTGCCATGCGTCGAATCCGACAGCATGACCGGCAGCTCGATCCGGTACAGCCCGGTCTCCAGACCCTCAATCCGTTGCGGCATACACCCAATCCTCTCAGGACGCCGGTTGCGTTTGATAGAAATACTTCGCGATCGCCGGGTCGTTCGCGTTCTGGGTGGTGGCGATAACGTTGTCGAGCTGTTTCGATTCCGGCACCAGTGAGGCTTTGCCGGTCAGGATGTCATTAGCGTATTCCACCCCCAGCCGGCCCTCTTCCGCCGGCTGCTGGATGATCAGCGTGGAGATCACGCCTTCCTTCAGCAATTTCACCTCGTCAGGCTCGGCATCGTAGCCGACGACATCCACAGTGCCCTTCTTGCCGCTGGCGACAACCGCCTTGCCCACGCCCTCGCCGGAGTAAACGTTGGTGCCGAAGATTCCCTTGAGGTTAGGATATTTCAGCAGCAGCAGTTGCGTCTGGGTGAACGCCTTGGTTGGGCTGTCGTCGTCGTACTCGATCGCCACCACTTTCATGTTTGGATACTTTTTCATCTCAGCGATGAAGCCTTGCTGACGCGCATCTGTCGTCGAAATCCCCGGCTTCACATTTATCACCGCCACATCGCCCTGCTCGTGCGTGAATTTGGCGATCGCATCTGCTGCCGCCGCGCCGCCCTGGACGTTGTTGGAGGTAATGCGGCTGCGCAGAATCGACGCATCGTCGATCGTCGTATCCACCGTTATCACCGGAATATTTGCGCTGGTGAACTGCTTGATCGGGTTGATCGGCGCCTTGTTATTGGTGGGCGCGATCAGCAGCGCCGCCGGGTGCTTGGCGAACAGCGCCTGCAGCACGGGAATTTGGGTCTCGGGCGAGAACTGGCTGCCACCCTGCCATATCAGATTGAGGCCGAGTTTCTTCGCCTCTTCGGAGGCGCCGCGCTGCATTGTGATGTAGAATGGGTCGGTGGCAATGCCGGGGACCAGCGCGATCGTCTGGCCCGCGGCCTGCGGGGCGGCCAGAGCGGCAAAGCCCAGTGTGGCAAAGCCCAGTGTGGCGATCCAATCGATCGCCCATCGGCCGGTCGAACCCTCTGTCTTTCCTGACATCCTTGGCTCCTTTCAGATCACGTTCAAAAGCCGGTCCCGCAACTGGTCCACCGCGACGGCGAAGATCAGAATCGCCCCGACCGCTACCTGCTGCCAGAACGGCTGCACCCCGATCAGGATCAGGCCCGTGACCATGACGGTAATAACAAAACTGCCGATTACCGTGCCGAGCACCGTTCCCCTCCCGCCGAACAGGCTGGCGCCGCCGATCACCGCCGCGGTAATTGCGTCGAGCTCGTCATTCGCTCCGGCCTGCACCGAGGCAGAGGCGAAGCGCGCCATCACCAGCAGCCCGGCCACGGCGGAGAGGAAGCCCGCCAGCATGTAGATTTTCACCAGATGGCGGCTGACATCGACCCCGGCGCGCGATGCCCCGACCCCGTTCGAACCCACCGCGTAGGTTCGCAATCCGAATTGCGTCTGACTGAGCAGAAAAGCACACAAGATGCAGAATACCGCGGTGATCAGCACGGTGATCGGAATCCACCCGCCGATCGCCAGAGAGCCGGCGCTACCGATCACATCGGGAATCGTGCCGACGTTTTCCCCGCCGTTCAGCAGGTAGATCCCGCCCGTACACATCGACAGCGTGCCCAGCGTGACAACGAATGGCGTCAGCCGTAGCCTGGTGATGATGACGCCGTTGAGAAAACCGATGGCCGTGCCGGTCGCCAGCGCGGCGATCACGCCGGCCGCCACTTGCACACCGGTTGGCGCGCCGTTGGTGATCAACGCCCGCATCACGATCGCGCCGACCATGCCGGCCAGTCCAAGGATCGCGCCGACCGACAGATCGATCCCTGCAGTGATTATGACGAACGTCTGGCCGAGCCCGAGCATCAGGTATTCGACGGCGTATTGCGAGGTCGCCAGCCAGCTCGCGCGGCTGAAGAAATCCGGACTGAGCAGACCGAAGATCGCCACCAGCACGCCCAGAATGACGAACGTCCACAGCTCACCGTGACGCGACAGGAATTCGATGCTTGCCCGCCGCCACGTGCTGCTACCGTCCGGTAACAGCACCGCGTCGCTGACCTGCGTCGGATCGAGCAGCCTCATGCCGCCGCGCCGGGTTGCAAATGCGCTCCCGTGATGCTGGCGATCGTGTCCTCGATAGTCATCGAGTGCGCCTCGCGGTCGGCTACCTTGCGGCCGCGGAACAACACGACAATTCTATCGCACAGCGCATGCACCTGCGGCATGTTGTGGCTGACGAGGATCACGGGAATGCCCTGGGTCCGCACGGCGGCGATCAGTTCGCCCACTTTGGCCTGCTGCTCCACTCCGAGCGCCGCCGTCGGCTCATCCATCAGCAACAGCCGCGAGCCCCAGATCAGGCCGCGCGCTACGGCTACCGCCTGGCGTTGGCCGCCCGATAAAGACCGGCAGGGCGTGCGGATCGAGCCCACCCGGATTCCAGTCCGCCCCAATCCTTCCGCCGCCTGCCGCCGCATGGTGCGTTTGTCGAGCAGCCCCAGCCGTCCAAGCAATCCGGGACGCAGGATTTCCCGGCCCAGAAAGATGTTGGCCCATATGTCGAGGTCGAGCGCCAGCGCCAGATCCTGATAAACCGCCTCGATGCCGGCCATCCGAGCGTCGAGCGCAGAGCCGAAATGAACCTCCCGGCCGTCGATGCGCAGCGCACCGGAGGACGGTTTGATGGCCCCTGCGATGATATTGACCAGGGTGGACTTGCCCGCACCGTTATCCCCGACCAGTCCGACCACCTCTCCGCCGTGCACGTCGAAGCTGATGTGGCTGAGCGACCGGATGTGGCCGTATGACTTCGAGACGTTCAAGACCTGCAGGAGAGGCGCGGCTGAACCGGATCCGACCGGTTCTCGCTCCACTGCCGCATCTGGTCCCTGCGCTTGTGAACATCCTGAATCGTTTGTTCTGTCGCCGCCGGCTGTGCCCGGCAGAACATCCGACACGCCATGCTCGCAGCAATAGCCGCCGGGTTGCCGATTGCAAGGCGGCGCCCGCCTTCCGGTTTGGCCCCGTTTGACACCAACGCCGCCAATCGCCAACAATTCCCGTTCCCACGAACCTGGCCGCGTGCGGCCGGGACGGGGAAGCTGTTTCCAACCTGAAGGTCCAACACATGATAGCCGCCCTGATGCCGAACTACGCCCGTGCCGACCTCGCTTTCGAGCGGGGCGAAGGCGCCTGGCTGGTTTCGCTGGACGGGCGACGATTCCTCGATTTCGGCTCCGGCATCGCAACCGCCTCGCTCGGCCACGGAAACAAGCATCTTGCCCAGGCAATCGCCGATCAGGCCGCCAAAGTTATGCATGTTTCCAACTTGTATCGTATCCCGCAGGCGGAGCGCCTGGCCGCACGCCTGGTGGAGAACACGTTTGCCGACAGCGTTTTCTTCTGCAACTCGGGCGCTGAGGCAAACGAGGGCATGATAAAGATGATCCGCAAGGCGATGTCGGAATCAGGCAAGCCCGAGCGGTTCCGTATCATTTGTTTTGAAGGCGCGTTTCACGGCCGCACGCTGGCCACACTGGCGGCGACCGGAAACGCGAAATACCTCGCCGGCTTTGGCCCCAAGGTTGAAGGTTTCGACCACGTGCCGTTCAACAACATGAATGCGGCGCGAGACGCGATCGGACCCGCTACGGCGGGGATCATTGTCGAGCCGGTGCAGGGCGAGGGGGGCGTGCGCCCCGCCGACATGCAATTCCTGCGGGACCTTCGCGCGGCATGTGACGAATATGGGCTCGTTCTTGGCATGGACGAGATTCAGTCCGGCATGGGACGAAGCGGTAAACTGTTCGCCCACGAATGGGCCGGCATCACGCCTGACGTGATGTCGGTGGCGAAGGGTATCGCCGGGGGATTCCCGCTGGGTGCGGTTCTGGCCAAGGAATTTGTTGCGAAGAATATGGTCCCCGGGACGCACGGCAGCACGTTCGGCGGCAATCCGCTGGCGTGCGCAGCCGGAAATGCGGTGCTGGATGTGATGCTGGCGCCGGGCTTCCTGGGGGACGTGGATCGCAAGGGCAAAAAACTGCGATTCTCTCTCGAGAAAATCGCCCGCGCCTATCCTCAGGTGTTCGAGAATGTTCGCGGCCTGGGTCTGCTGCAGGGGATGAAATGTGCCATCCCGCAGGGCGAGGTGCAGGCGGCGTGTGCGGCGGAAGGTCTGCTCGCCATCCTCGCAGGGGAAAACGTGCTGCGCCTTGCGCCGCCGCTGGTGATTACCGACGCCGATTTGGACGAGGCGGTGGGCATGTTGGATCGCGCGGCACGACGCTGCCTTCCCTCGGCAAGCCGGGCCGCGGCGAAATGAGCGCCTCGCTTCGGCACAATCCGGGGCGAGAGAAGGGAACGCAGGCCGGCACTCCCGGCCTGCGTCATTTCCTGGACCTGCGGGATTTCGATACCCAGACGCTGCGGCAGATGCTGGATGTGGCTGCTGGTTTCAAACGAGCCGGTCGGATTTCATCGCGACCGCTCGCGGGCAAGATGCTGGCGATGATCTTCGAAAAGCCATCCACGCGAACGCGGGTCTCTTTCGAGGTCGGCATGCGCCAGCTGGGCGGTGAGGTCGTCGTGCTGAGTGCGCGGGACATGCAGTCCGGCCGCGGCGAAACGCCGGCGGATACGGCGCGGGTCCTGTCGCGCTATGTGGATGCGATCATGTTGCGTACGGATCGTGTCTCCAACCTGCGGGAGCTGGCGTTGCACGCAACGGTGCCGGTGATTAACGGGCTGACGGATACATCCCATCCCTGCCAGTTGATGGCCGATGTACTGACGTTCGAGGAGCATCGGGGACCGATCGCCGGACGCGTGGTCGCGTGGTGCGGCGACGGTAACAACGTCGCCCGGAGCTGGATCGAAGCGGCGGTGCGGTTCGGATTCACGCTGCGGCTCGCAACCCCGGCGGAACTTCGCCCTCCGCAGGAGCTTCTGCACTGGGCCCGCGCGCAGGGCGGGCGGATCGAGCTGACGGATGATCCGGAACGGGCGGTATCCGGGGCGGCCTGCGTGGTGACCGACGCATGGGTGAGTATGGCCGATAATCCCGCAGAATCGCGCCACAACCTGCTCGCACCATATCGGGTCACACCGTCCTTGATGGCCAAGGCTGCGCCGGATGCGCTTTTCATGCACTGCTTGCCGGCGCATCGAGGCGAGGAGGTCACCGCCGAGGTGATTGACGGTCCACAATCGGCTGTTTTCGACGAGGCGGAGAACCGGCTGCACGCCCAGAAGGGCGTGCTGGCCTGGGTTCTTGGCGCGGCACGATAGATCGCCTCAGGCTAGCGCGCATTGACAGGTCGGGAAGCCTCTTCTACTGACCGCCGCTCATTTCCGCTCCAGTCAGGTTTCACAGTGTCATGCGAGTCCGCAACAGCCTTCGCTCGGCCAAAACGAGGGACAAGAATTGCCGCGTCGTACGCCGCCGCGGGCGGGTTTACGTCATCAACAAGAAAAACCCTCGGATGAAGGCTCGCCAGGGCTAGCCGCTGCCTGCCGGTTGACACATGTTCCTCCCGTCAGGGAGGACGCCATGATCCGCTTGCCCGACCCTAAGCCCGAAGTCCTGGCACGCCGCGACGCCATCGTGGTCGGTCTGCGGTCACTCGTGCCCGGTAAGTCCGTGATCGCCGAGCCAATCCGCCTGAAACCGTACGAGACCGATGGCCTCTCCGCCTATCGCCAGCCCCCGCTAGCGGTCACCCTGCCTTCAACGACGGAACAGGTCGCGGCGGTGATGCGCTTCTGTCATCAGAATGGGGTGCGTGTGGTCCCCCGCGGGGCCGGAACCTCGCTCTCTGGCGGAGCTCTGCCGCTCGAGGATGCGGTCGTCATCGGCCTCATGCGGATAAATCACATCATCGAAATCAACTATGAAGACCGCTTCGCTGTGGTCGAGGCCGGCGTGACCAATATCGGCATCACCCAGGCGGTCGCGGAGAACGGGTTCTTCTATGCCCCCGATCCCTCCAGTCAGCTTGCGTGCATGATCGGCGGCAATATCGCCATGAATTCCGGCGGTGCGCATTGCCTGAAATATGGTGTCACCAACAATAACGTACTCGGTTTGACCATCGTCACCGTGGAGGGCGATGTCCTCCGCATCGGCGGCGCCCATCTCGATGCCGCCGGTTACGACTGGCTCGGTCTGCTCACCGGCAGCGAGGGTCAGCTCGCGATTGTCACCGAAGTGACCGTTCGCATTCTGCGCGGTCCCGAAGGAGCCCGCGCCATGCTCGCGGCCTTCCCGTCCAACGAGATCGCCGGTGCCTGCGTCGAATTCGATCATTTCTTCTGGCATCATCCCCGTCGCGCTCGAATTTATGGACCGCCCGGCCATTCATGCCTGCGAAGCGTTTGCCCATGCCGGCTATCCGCTCGATGCCGAGGCAATGCTTATCATTGAGGTCGAAGGCAGTCCCGAAGAACAGGACGGGCTGCTCGCCCGCATCCGGACGATTTGCGAGAAACACGACCCGCTTAGCCTGAAAGTCTCGCAATCCGCCGAGGAATCCCTTGCCATCTGGAAAGGCCGTAAAGGCGCCTTCGGTGCCATCGGCCGGATCAGCCCCGATTACCTCTGCATGGACGGGGTGATCCCGACCAGCCGGCTTCCTGAGGTATTGCGCCGCATCGGCGAGATGTCCCAGGCGTATGGGCTGAAGGTTGCCAATATCTTCCATGCCGGTGATGGCAATCTGCACCCGCTCATCATGTTCGACGCCAATGATCTGGAAAGCCTTCGGAAGGCAGAGGCGTTCGGCGCCGACGTGCTGAAGCTCTGCGTCGAAGTGGACGGGTGCCTGACCGGCGAGCATGGCGTGGGAGTCGAAAAACGCGACCTGATGCCCGTGCAGTTCACGTCAACGGAACTGGACCAGCAGCGGCGGATCAAATCGGCGTTCGATCCCGGCTGGTTGCTGAACCCCCACAAGGTCTTCCCTCTCGCGGCATGAATTTCCAGCCGCATGACGAGGGGGAGATAGCCGACGCGATCGCCGATGCGTTACGCGTCCGTGAGCCAATCCTCGGTACGGGGCAACGGCACCAAGCGGGCCATGCTCCGGCCCGTCCAGGCCGCACGGACCCTCTCGACCGCCGGCCACCGGGGCATCGTCTTCTATTCGCCGAACGAGTTGGTCATCCGCGCCCGCGCAGGAACGCCGCTGCCGGAGATCGAAGCCGCACTCGCCGAGGATGGTCAGCATTTGATTGCGGAACCGCCAGATCTCTCCGCCCTGTTCGGCGCAGCCGAGCCGCAGACACTCGGCGGCATCGTGGCAGCCAACCTCTCCGGTCCCCGCCGCGTCGCCTGGGGCGCGATGCGCGACCACCTGCTCGGTGTCCGCGCGATCAACGGCACGGGCGAGGTGTTCCGCTCCGGCGGCCGCGTGCTCAAGAACGTAACCGGCCTCGACCTCTGCAAGCTGCTGGCCGGCAGTCACGGCACACTCGCGGTGATCACCGAAATCACCCTGAAAGTACTTCCGGCGCCCGAAAGCTCCGGCACAGTGGCCGTTCAGGCCGACAACGCCGGGGCCGGAGTCGCGCTACTGGCGCAAGCTCTCGGCTCTCCCTATTCCGTCTCTGCCGCCGCCTGGTTGCCCGCGGATGCCGCCGCCCGGGTGGGCCTTCCCGGTCCCACGGCGCTGGCACGGATCGAGGACTTCGCTGCCTCTGTGACCTACCGCACCCGCCGGCTTCAGTCGGAGCTGGGCGGCGAGATCATTGAAGACCAGTCATCCCGGAAACTGTGGAGCGCGATCCGCGACGCAGTCCCCCTTAACGCAGCGCCGCATCAGGCGATCTGGCGCGTGTCCGTCCGCCCCTCCGCTGGACCTGCGGTTATTCGCGCCGTCGAGGAGTCCCTTGAAGCGCAGTGCTTTCTCGATTGGGGCGGCGGGTTGGTCTGGATTGCCGGACCGGGCGATGAATCCGCCCACCAAACCGTCACGCACGCCGCGTCAGCGTTGGGCGGAGTCTGGACCCTGTTCCGCGCGCCAGAAGCGCTCCGCGCCGCCGTTGATGTGATTCCCCCGGAGCCGCCGGCGCTCGCCGCTATCACGCGCCGTGTCAAGGCGGCGCTGGATCCCAACGGCATTCTTAATCCGGGACGCCTTTACCCAGGGTTTTGACGTTATGATTCCTACCTATGCAATTGTCCCGGTCTTGATAGCCTCTTTCGTGATCCTGGCGTTCGACCACTACCAACTGAATCCTTTGCGCCCGATGGCGAATGCCCGCTTCGCCCTGATGGTTTCGGCCGTTGTCATGATGTTCGTGCAGATTTCGCTTGCCGGCCTCTCGCCCTGGATCTCGCTGGTCATCTTCGCTCTGGCCTGGATCTGGCTTGCCGCGGCATGCCTGCTGGTGTGGCGCCGGCTTTCCGCGAGCTGATCGATGCAAACGAACTTCACCGCAGAACAGCTACGTGATCCCGATACCGCCGAGTCCAATAAGGTGCTCCGCACCTGCGTTCATTGCGGATTTTGCACCGCTACCTGCCCGACTTTCCTGCTGCTTGGCGACGAACTGGATTCTCCAAGGGGCCGCATCTATTTGATCAAGGATATGCTGGAAACCGGGCGTCCGGCCACCGAGGACGTGGCGCGGCACGTGGATCGCTGCCTCTCGTGCCTGTCGTGCATGACCACCTGCCCGTCCGGCGTGCACTACATGCACCTGGTCGACCACGCCCGCACTTATATCCAACGCACCTTCAAGCGCCCCTGGCACGACCGACTGCTGCGTGCTGTCCTCGCACGCATTCTACCCAATCCGAAACTATTCCGTGCGTCCCTGTGGGCCGCGCGCACCGGCCGTCCGATCGCGGGCGTGATCCCGGCAGCCCATCCGCTCGGTCGGCGATTGTCAGCAATGCTCCGCCTGGCGCCCTCGCAACTTCCCTCCACCGGTCCGGCAACCGGCGTACATCCGGCGCCAGGAGCGCGGCGGGCTCGGGTTGCGCTGCTGATGGGTTGCGCGCAGACTGTGCTCGACCCCGAAATCAACATTGCCACCATCCGGTTGCTGACGCGTCTTGGCGTTGAGGTCGTCGCACCCAAACAAGCCGGATGCTGCGGCGCGCTGACTCACCACTTGGGATTCCACGACCAGGCGATGGCGAGTGCCCGCGCAAATCTTGCTGCCTGGAGCCGCGAAATCGAAGGCCAGGGCTTGGACGCCGTGATCATCAATGCCTCGGGCTGCGGCACAGCTGTGAAGGACTACGGGTTCATGTTCCGCAACGAGCCCGAGCCCTGGCGCACGCGGGCCGAAAAGGTCTCTGCCATTGCGCGCGATATAAGCGAGTTCCTGATCCAGCTCGGATACCAGCCCACGCGTCCCCCATCCGGACTGACCGTTGCCTATCACTCCGCGTGCAGCCTGCAACACGGTCAGAAAATCACGACCGAGCCGAAATCCTTGCTCCGCACAGCGGGGTTCAAGGTCGTCGAGCCCACCGAATCGCATATCTGCTGCGGGTCCGCCGGCACGTACAACATGCTGCAACCGGAAATCGCCGAACAGCTTCGCGCGCGCAAGCTTGACCATTTGCGGGCGACGAAGCCGGATATGATTGCGGCCGGCAACATAGGCTGCATTACGCAGCTTTCAGGAGGTGGTCTGACCGTCGTGCACACGGTGCAACTTCTTGATTGGATGTCCGGCGGGCCGGAACCGCCAGCAATCCGGCGCGGCTGACCGATGCTGCGTTTCGTTGCCATAGCGCTGCTATGGGCCATTCCCGCTCTCGCGCAGACGCAGTCGGCACAGCAGCAAGCGGAGATCAACAAGTTACTCGATGCGTTGAAGGTGGCTCCTTCGGAGCAGAGTGCCGCCATGCTTGAAGGAACGCTTGAGGAAGCGTGGGTGAACCAGGGATCCCCGGCGGTTCGGTTGTTGATGGGCCGTGGCCTGCGGGAAATGAAAGCTGGCGACTACCAACAGGCCGTCAAATCGTTTGATGACGTGGTGACGCTCGATCCGAACTCCGCCGAGGGCTACCGGCAACTGGCGCTGGCGCGCTACGCTGCAGGGGATGCGAGGGGCGCGATCGAGGATCTGGCCTTGGCTGTCCAGCATCAGCCCCGCAACTTCATGGCGTACAAAAGCCTTTCGGAAATCTCCGAGCAACGGCGGGATTGGAAGGGCGCTTATGAAGCCTGGCAGAAAGTCCTGGCGCTGGATCCCAACACGCCGGGCGGGGAACAGCGCCTGAAGCAGCTTCAGGTCAAGGCTTTGGGACAGGAGATGTAGCGATGGCTGAGCCAGAGACTTTTAGCTTTCAGGATGATGGGGCGATTCCGAATTCGCGCGTGCCGATGCTGGTGTATCGCCACGCTGTTCCGGCGGACGCGGAGGCGATCGAGAACCTTTTCGAACGCAACCACTGGCCGCCCAGATGGCGCAATGGCGTGCATCCGTTTCACCACTTTCATAGCACGGCGCACGAGGTTCTGGGGGTTGCGCGCGGCCATGCGCGCGTGCTCTTCGGTGGCCCGAAAGGCGAGGTACTCGAGATAAGCGCTGGTGATGTCGTAGTACTGCCGGCGGGAACAGGGCACTGCAACCAGGGCGCCTCTTCGGATCTGCTGATCATCGGTGCCTATCCGGTCGGAACGGCCGATCGGCTCGACACCAGACGCGGCAAGCCGGAGGAACATGAAGAGGTGGTGCGGAACATTGCGACCGTCCCCCTGCCTGACGCCGATCCGGTCGAGGGGGCAGAAGGGCCGCTTCGGCGATTCTGGCGAACCTAATTCCGCCGGCTCACCGCAGCATCGCCAGCAGCGTTGCCGCCGCCATTGAACTGACGCAGGCTCTGCGGAATGAACGGACCTGCTTTACCTGATGCTGTGGCCCGGGCGCACGCCCTTGCCGATCTGCTGGATGAGTGCTCCCCGGCGATCGAGCAGGAGCGGAGGATTGTCGAGCCGCTGCTAACCGCGCTGCACGAAGCGCGGCTGTTCAGGTTGTTGCTGCCGCGATCCCTCGGCGGTGAGGAACTGCCGCCCTGGATCCATCTCGGTGTCATCGAGGAGGTGTCGCGGCATGATGGATCGACAGGCTGGTGCCTGTTTACCGGCAACAGTTCGTCGCTGTTGGCGGCGTATCTCCCGCCGGAGAGCGCCCGGCGGATTTGGAGCGATCCGCGCGCCGTTGTGGCGTGGGGGCCACCCAATACGAGCACCGCGCGGGCGGTGCCCGGTGGATATCGAATCACCGGTCGATGGAACTTTGCCAGCGGGTGCAGGCACGCGAGCTGGATGGGTGCCCACGGACAGGTGATCGAGCAGGACGGCAGTCGAAGACTCAATGGGCGGGGAAAGCCGGCCGTTGTCTCCTTCCTGTATCCGGTGGAACAGGCGCGGCTGGTTGATGTCTGGGAGACGATCGGCATGCGCGGGACGGCATCGGACGCCTACGAGTTGGAAGACGTATTCATCCCTGACGAATTTGTTTCATCACGCGAGGAGCCTTCGCTTCGGCGGGAACCGGGCCGCCTGTACGCGTTCACCATGCAGGGCTTGTATGCGGTGGGCGCGGCGGGGGTGGCGCTGGGATTGGCGGGCGCCATGCTCGATGCTTTCGTGGAGATTGCAAAGCGAAAAACCCCGCGTGGGCTGGGACCGCTCGCGACTAGCGCGACCGCTCAGGCTGGCGTGGCGCGTGCCTCAGCGCGCATCGATGCTGCGCGATGCTGGCTGATTTCCGAGCTGAAGACTGCCTACGATGCGGCCGGGCCAGAGGAGCTGATGGACATTCCGGCGCGTGCCCGTGTGCGGCTGGCGTGCGCTCATGCCACTGAGGCAGCCATCGATGTGGCGGATTACGCCTACAAGTCGGCAGGAACCGATGCGATATTTGCCACCAGCGCATTCGAGCGGCGTTTCCGGGATCTGCACACGGCAGCCCAGCAAACCCAGGCGCGTGGAGCGCACTTTGAGGCAGTGGGCGCTGTGATGTTGGGAGCGGGCGGGGACGTTTTCTGGTAACGGAGGCAGGCCGTGAAGATCGTTCCGAGCGGGCAGGGTCTTGGAGCGCGGATCGAAGGGGTGAATCTGGCCGAACCGCTGACGGATGGTGATTTCCGGTTGATTCTGCGTGCGCTGGGCGAACATGGCGTCCTGTGTTTCCCGGGGCAGACGCTGGACGTCGCGGCATTTGCCGCATTCGGCCGGAGATTCGGCGAGCTTGAAGTAAACGTCGCCAACATGTTCCACGATCCGGATTTCCCGGAGGTGATGATCCTTTCCAACATGAGGGACGAGGCCGGCAAGCCGCTAGGGTTGAACGATGCCGGCCAGGGCTGGCACACTGATATGTCTTACGCGCGAGAGATCGCGCTGGCGAATATTCTACATTGTCACCATGTACCGCGACGCCACGGCAAGCCGTTGGGCGAGACCCAGTTTCGCAACATGCATGCGGCGTATGCCGACTTGCCGGAGGCAATGAAGCGAACGCTGGAAGGGCGCACGGCGACACACGATTTCGCGAAATTCTGGGACATGATGCGGACGCGCCCGGGATCATCGCGCAAGCCTCTGACGGAGGAGCAGCGGCGCCGGCGCCCGCCTGTGTCGCAGCCCTTGGTTCGGGTGCATCCCATTACCGGACGGAAGGTGCTGTACGCCAATCCGGGATACACAATAAGCATCAACGCTATGGAGGAGCGTGAGGGCGGGCAATTGCTCGATTTCCTCTTCCGGCATCAGGAACGCGCCGATTATTTGTACGCACATCACTGGACAGAGGGCGACGTGCTGATGTGGGACAATATCGGCACGCTGCACAATGCCGTTGCGGATTACCTGCCGGAGGAGCCTCGCTACATGCGGCGCGTGCAGGTGATGGCGACGCTCGACTATGCAGCGCTTTTGGGTCGCACGAACACCTGACAGGCTGAGTTTTCGCCTCTCCCGCGGCTGTGCAGACTTTCACTAAAAGTTGATAGGAGTGACTTCAGGGCCACACACTGTCCCAGAATGCCGCATTGGCAACTGCTGAAATACTTGGTTACAGAGTTGCGGATAGGAGATTTGAGAAACTTGATCAACTTCCGCCGCATGTAACACGAATGAAACACTCCACTGCTCATCATATCATCGGCTTCGAATGCCAACTGGCGGTTGAGGCCATCTGCTGCAGAGGTTGTATTCTATCGAAGACAGCCATCGCGTTTGGGCTCAGTTACATTCTCTCACCCTGGCAGGTGATTCCGGATCGGGTTCCCATCTTCGGTTACGCTGATCAGATCTTCTTTTTAGTGGCCGGGATCGCTATTGCGCGCCTTCTGATCCCCTTCTCTTTTGAAGATGAGTTGGCTGCACGTCGGGGTGTAACGTACCTTCCTGGCCAATCACGCCTCGATCGCCAGGAAATGTTTTTGGCGAGGCTGTTATCGTCGTTCGCCGCGCAATGGTTCATCATGCAGCGGCGCGCACTCCGAACGCGCATTCATGCCGTCAGCTGGTCCCGGCGCATCGGCGCGCGCATCAGCGCGGCACGGGTCACGCGGAATCCCGGCGACCGGCTCTTCGCGCTGCTGGGATACAGGCTGTGGTGGTTGTTCCGCAGTCCATTCTCCGCCCGACGCTCGGACATAAGCTCACTCGTCGTTGTCGGCGGTGCGGCCCGCAGCGGGACAACCCTGCTTCGTACCCTGCTTGCGCGTCACAGGTTGATCGCCGGCGGGCCGGAAGCCACTGTGTTTTTGCGCCGGATTTCAGCACCGGAGACGCTCGCCGAGCGGCTGGATGCGGAACCTGCGGCGATCGCGGCATGGCAAAAGGAAAGCCGGTCACAACTCGAGTTCATCGAGCGGATCCACCACGCTGTTCTTGAGCAATCGGGCAAGGCGATCTGGCTGGAAAAAACCCCGAAAAACGCTGAAAGGTTCGGCTTCATCCGGCGAAAGTTTCCGCATGCGAAGCTCGTCCACATAGTACGAGATGGCCGGGACGTGGTCTGCTCATTGCGGCAGACATCCTTTGCCAAGCTTGATGGTGCTGACAAAAACAGCGTTGCTGCGGCAAGGAGATGCGCCGTGCAATGGATCGGCAACGTCAAGGCAGCACGTCGCTTTCGAAGTGATCCGGCCTACTACGAACTGCGGTACGAAGATCTTGTCGGCAGCCCCGAACCGGCGTTGCGAGCTCTCTTGAGCTTTCTCGATCTTCCATGGGATCCCAGCGTGCTGGCATCGAAGCCAGCGCAACTGCGCGACACGGATGAAACTACCGCCGCCGGCATGATCTTCGAAACCTCCGTGGGCCGCTGGCGCCGTGATCTATCCCGGGCTGACCGCGAGGCCCTGCAATTGCTGGCCGGTCCGCTGCTTGTGGAACTGGGATATGAGGCAGGACTGGATTGGCGTTGTGGAAAGACCTGCCCGCCCCGGCGCGACGCGCGGCGCGGATTACTTCGCCCCCACACGCTCCCGGTCGCCCAGTATCGCAGATAACGACGGCTCCAGTGCGGCAGCCATTGCGGCCTGACCCTGCGGATCAGGATGCAGCGCCGGTGCCGGCGGAGTCATCTTCGGGTCAAAAAACAGGCTCGTGTCCAGCCGGCCATCTTTCATGAAAACCGGCGTCACATTGACATAATTCACCCAGGCCACACGGTGATCGCCATATCGCTCCGCCAGCATGCGATTGATCTCGGCCGTCGTCTGCGTGATCCAGGCCGACCGGTCGCTCGGGAGCACGCTCATCAGCAGCACCTTGGCTTGGGGCAGACGTTCGTGAAGCTGTCCCAGGATCGCCTCGATTCCCTGCACCGTAGCGTCCGCGGGCCAATGTGGCCGCCCCATGTTGTTCGCGCCGATCAGCAACACCACGACTTTCGGGGAAATGCCGGACAACTCGCCATGCTCGATTCGCCAAAGGACACTCGCGGTTGTGTCTCCAGTGAATCCCAGATTGATGGCGTGCCGGTCGCCGTAGAACCGCTGCCAGATCGGCTGAAAGGCCGGTTTTTCCCAGTCCTGGGTGATCGAATCGCCCAGGAACACCAATTCGACCGGTCCGCGATGCAGCTCCGCCAGCTTCTCCTCATGCCGGTGCTGCCACCACGGCAGGTCGGTTCGCCCGATGGGCACGGCTGCCAGAACGGTACCGGCCGAGGCGGCAAGCGGTTGCGCGCAAAGAGCAGAAAGCAGAAGGGCGGCAAGCAGGCGAACGAGCATGGCCACTCCGGACGATTCGGCAACTGGATGGCCATTGGCATAGCATCCCTGAAAATCCGGAGGATGACGTGCGCATTACCAAGATCGAAGACCTGCATTGCAGTGCAGGCTGGCGGGATTTTTCCTTCCTGAAGGTCAGCACGGATGAAGGACTTGTCGGCTGGTCGGAATACATGGAGTCATATGGGTCACAGGGCTTGTCGGGAGTGATCCGGCGGCTCGGGGAACGGTTGATCGGGCAGGATCCCCGGCCGGCAGAGCGGCACACCGCCTTTCTGCACGGCGTCACCAGGGCAGCGCCCGGCGGCATCAATCAACAGGCAATCGCGGCGCTCGAGAATGCTCTGGTCGATCTGAAGGCCAAGGCACTGGGCATTCCGGTCTATGAATTGCTGGGCGGCCCCATCCGGGATCGGCTTCGCCTTTATTGGTCCCATTGCGGAACTTATCAGGTCGAGCATGGGGAGAAGTTCGGCGAGTGGACGGGATGTGCGCCGATCCGGTCATTGAACGATGTGGCGGCAAAAGGCGAAGAGGTGGCGCGGCGCGGATTCAAGGGGCTCAAAACCAACATAATGCGGTTCGATCTCGATAAACCCGGCCTGCATATGCCCGGATTTAATGTGCCGTTTGCTCCGGACTTGCCGATCGACCGCGCGCTGGTGCGGGGATTAAGCGAACAGATGTCGGCCTTTCGCACGGGCGCGGGGATCGGCGTGGGACTGCATCTTGACCTGAACTTCAACTTCCGCACGGAGGGATATATCCGCATCGCGCAGGCACTCGAGGATTTCGATCTGACCTGGCTCGAGGTGGATTTGTATGATCCAGCCGCTCTGGCAACGATACGGCGCTGCTCGCGCACCCGGATCGCCTCGTGCGAGTTGCTGTTCGGCCGCCGTCAGTATCGCCCGTTTTTTGAAGCGCAGTCCGTCGATGTCGCAATCGTCGATGTGCCGTGGAACGGCATTCTGGAAGCAATGAAAATAGCGGGCATGGCGGAGACCTACGAGATCAACGTCGCACCGCATAACTTCAACGGCCATCTGGGCTCGCTGATGAGCGCGCATTTCTGTGCATCCATCCCCAACTTCCGCATCATGGAGATCGATATTGACGACGTGCCTTGGAAAAATGAGCTTGTCACGCCTGCGCCCGTGATTGTGGATGGCGAACTGACGTTGCCTGCCGGCCCCGGTTGGGGCGCCGAGGTGAACGAGGCGGCAGTGCGTGCGCATCCACCAACTGGTCGTGTGTGGTCGTAGTCGGGGCGGAGGCGGAATCCATGAGAATCGGCTTTATCGGTGTCGGTAACATGGGTGGCCCCATGTGCCGAAATATTATCCGAAACACTAACCATCAGGTGACCGTGTTCGATCTGAACGCCGTGGCCATGCAGTCATGTATCGAACTCGGTGCAACAATTGGCGAAAGCGTTGGCGCAGTCGCTGCCGGCACCGACGTGGTGTTCACCTCCCTGCCGATGCCGCGCCACGTCGAGGAAATCGCGCTCGGCGCCGGCGGGATTGCCGAAACGGCCCGGCCCGGCACGGTGCTCATTGATCTCTCGACGAACTCTCCCGCCACCGCACGGCGCGTCCATGAGGGCGTGAGCGTCAAAGGCATCACCATGCTCGAAGCTCCGGTCAGCGGCGGCGTCCCGCGCGCCACCGACGGAACGATCGTTATCATGGTGGGCGGCGACCAGGAGGTATTCGAAGCGCAGTTGCCGCTGCTGAAATCATTCAGCAGAGAGGTGATTTACGTGGGCCCCGTCGGGATGGGGTCCGTTGCGAAGCTCTGCAATAACATGCTGGCCTTCTGCAACGCCGCAGCCGCATCGGAGGCATTGATGCTGGGCGCGCTGGCGGGGATCGACCTACATAAACTCTATGATGTGATCTGCAACGCCTCATGTAATTCGGATGCGTTCCGTGGCCTTGGCCAGAAAGCATTTGCTCGCAACTTCAAGCTAGGCTTTGCGTTGGACCTGGCCCACAAGGACCTTCGCCTGGCATTGGAAATGGCAGACGAAGCAGGCTTCCCCGGCATGATCGTGCCTCAGGTGATGAATCTTATGCGGCTGGCCCGGGCGAAGGGATGGGGTGGCGACGATTTGAGTTCCGTGCTGCGTGTCTATGAGTTGGCGGTGAGAAAGGAAGTGCTCTAAGGCACACCTCCTTCGCCCGAAATATCCGTAACGTCGACTTTCACCTGCCTGCTCTGGCCATCGCGCTCGACGGTCAGAGTAGCCGTGTGCCCGATACCCGCCTGGGAGAGCGCGCTGCTCAGATCGGCAATCGTGCCGACCGGCTTTCCACTAACCGCCGTGATGATGTCCTGCACTGCCCCGGTCTGGGGATCTACCCCTGCAAGGCCAGCCTTCGCGGCCGGCGAACCCGGTAATACGCGTACGATTATTATGCCCTGAACGCCCAGCTGTGACGATGCTGCCGGGCTGGCAGTGAGAATTCCGATTCCGGGGACAGGAGCATGCCTCGTGCGAATAATGTCCGCCGCGATGCGGTTCACGGTGTCCACAGGAATCGCGAATCCGATGCCGGCGGAGGCTCCCGACTCCGATAGAATTGCAGTGTTCAGGCCGATCATCCGGCCGCCCGAGTTGATCAGCGGCCCCCCAGAGTTTCCTGGATTAATGGGCGCATCGGTCTGGATGACGTCCGCGATTTCGACCGTGTTGCTTTCGGGAAACCGCCCATGCAGGGCGCTGATGATCCCGTTTGTCAAAGTCTGATTCAGACCGTACGGATTGCCGATCGCAAACACCGACTGGCCGACGACAAGATCCTTCGAGCTTCCCACCAATATGGGCCGCAACGGCACGCGCGCCCGATCGATCCGCAGCACCGCAAGGTCGTAATTCGGTGCCGTGCCGACCAGGTGCGCCGTCGCGAATTCTCCCGTCGTCAATCGAATCCCGAATTGTGTCTGGCCGCGAATGACGTGGTTGTTTGTCACGAGGTTACCGGCCTTATCCCAGATCACCCCCGACCCCGTCTGAAGCACCTGCCGCCCGCCGCTCATGAAGGCGGGCTGTCCCGTCGCATAAACATGAACCACCGACGGGGACGCTTCCCGATAAACGTTGATTGTCGTCTCCTCATACGAGCTTAATCCGGCGCGCGGGGTCACTGGACGCGGGCGCGTGCCGGACCACCACCAACTGACGGCATAGGGTTCAATGACCCATAGAGTGAGAAGGATCAGTAACCAGATCAGTGCGATCCGAACCAGCCGGTCGCTGACACGCGACATCCGTCAGGCCGCTTTACGTGTCACACCGGCGACAGCACGCCTCGCTCTGGCTCCCACGCCCGGTTCGCCCAGCGGTTTGCCGGTGAGCCGGGAATAGAGCTCCCCATAAGCGGCGGCAGTTTCATCCCAGGCGAAACGGCGGGCCATGGCTGCACGACGCATCTCGTTAAGCTTGCGCTGATCGCCGAACACATCCAACGCCCGATGGCAAGCCGAGAGCAAGCCGCCAGGAGAGTAATCGGAGAAGAGAAAACCGGTTTCACCATCGCTGATCGTATCGGCCAGCCCGCCGGTTGCGTGAGCAATCGGCGGTGTGCCGTAGCGTTGAGCCTGCATCTGGGTCAGGCCACACGGCTCAAAGCGGGACGGCATAAGCAGGAAATCGCTGCCGCCGACGACCCGGCGGGCCATATGCTCATTGAAGCCGATCAGCACTCCGATGTTATCGCGATGCCGCCGCGCGGCCTTGTTCAGCATCTGCTCGGTCTTCGGTTCTCCCAGTCCGAGAATAACGATCTGCCCACCCTGGCGAACGATGTCGTCTGACGCCTCGGCCACAATGTCCAGTCCCTTCTGTGGCACAAGCCGCGCCACAGCACCGAACAGTGGCCCCCCGGATGGTTTCAGACACAACACCGTACGCAATGTCTCGGCGATCTCTTCCTTGCCGCGCAGATCGCCCGCGTCAAAATGCGACGGTAGATGCGGGTCACACTGCGGATCCCAGCTGTCGTCGATGCCATTCACGATGCCGCTCAACTGACCTCGCTCCGCCAAGCCGCGCGTAAGTCCATGCAGGCCCGCACCGAGAGCTTCAGTGGTAATTTCGCACGCATAGGTGGGGCTTACGGTGCAGACGTGATCCGCATAGAACAAACCTGCTTTCAGGAACGAGATGCGTCCATGAAACTCGACGCCGTTGATATCGAATGCATGGTCAGGAATCCCCAGCGCGAATAAGCGGTTTGCGTCGTAAACACCCTGATGGGCGATGTTGTGCAGTGTCAGCACAGTGGGAATGCGCCCGCCGTCCCAACGCAAATAGGCAGCCGCCATCCCGCACGGCCAGTCGTTCAGATGTAGCAGATCCGGGTTCCAGGCCGAACCACCCTGACCCCGAATCATCCCTTGGCTGATCTGCGCGGCTGCCAGCGACAACCTGGCGAAGCGGAGGTCATTATCCGCCCAATCGGCTCCGTCCGGCCGGGCATATGGACTGCCGCGTCGCTCGAACAGCGCCGGCGCCATGACAAAATACACTGGCAAACCGTCAGCCGTGCGGACGAAACCAATCCGGCAGGGCGGTATTCCGGCGCGGCCGGGCAGGCAGCCTACAACCCGCATTCCAGCGCATGCCGCCAGGGCCGCCGGATAGCCGGGCATCAGCACGTGAACGTCTGCGTTGCACCGACGCAGTGCCCGGGGCAGCCCCGCGGATACTTCGCCCAGTCCTCCCGCCTTGACGAAATCCGCCATTTCGCTCGTGGCGAAAAGAACCTTCATGAAGTGCCCAGCACCTGCTTCATCTCGGGATACGAGACTGTAGGTGCAACCTTTGCACTTCCCGCGCTGGTCGGCTCTTCACGACCGCTTCATCCCCCTCACAAGCCGGTCAGCAAAGCCTTCGGTCTTGAAACGTCTCGGAACCGCCATATTTCTTGGAAAGAGTTCACCGTTTTGTGAGTCCGGAATCCCTGTGAACCTGGAGATAGAATTGGAGGATTTCGCGGCACTGGAGGGAAGAGGGGCCGAGCCAGACCTGAGTTTGGCCGATGCGGGCGTCCCCACCGATGCGGGCGTCCCCTTAGCGTTAGCGCATACCAAGCTCCCGTCCGGATATGCCGCAGAGTTCGGCGAACTGCTGCGACCGGAATACCGGGCGCTTCCTCTCATCGGCCGCCATCCGGAGTTGCAGCGCCTGCTTGCATGGCTACGACACGACGCATGCCCTGTACTTACCATCTATGGCCGTGGCGGAAGCGGCAAGACGCGCCTCGCCGCCGAGTTGTGCGCGTGCGCAGAAGCGGAAGGTTGGGATGCCGGATTTGCCGCAGCCGCTGCACACTCCGAGTGTGTGCATGGGCGTCGGAACGCCCTGCTGGTTGTCGACGCGGCTGACGGGGCACTTGCAACTCGGGCCGCTGCCTCGGCCGGCCCCGACCAACGTGTCCTGATTTTGGCGCGGGACAATCATCGTGGTACCGGAATCGGCGTCAGCGAACCCATCGTTCTCGATGGTCTTCACTCGATCGAGGATCGCTCGACCCTTTTGAACGCCGCCGTTGCAGCGTCTCCCCTCCGCGGGCGTGGTCCGTTCCACCATGTAGCATCATCCTACTTGATCGACAGTGCCGATCCGCTGCATCTGACAATGGCCGGACTGCTCGCGCCCGCCATCGGGCTGGAGGCGGCGGTGGCGCTTCCGATTACCGCTCTGGCAGCACGGATTGCTCAGATCGAATCGGAACGCCTCGATCGCATTGCCGGACGCGCTGCGTTGGACCCCTTCATTCTGCGTCACCTCGCTACGTGCATCACGCTTCAGGGCGGGTGCGAACTGACGCAGGCAGCCGGGATAGCTGCCGCAGAGGCAGCCGCATTGGGATTTCACCTGCCGCACGGACCCGAGTACGCTGTGGATGCACTTGCCGATGCGTTGATCAGTTTCTTCGGCGATTACTTGCAGCCCATCGGCCCGGAGCAAGTCCGCGACGCCTTTGTATCAAACGAGCTCGACCGGCACGCGCCGGAGGTCCGTTCGGAAATCATTGCCCGTGCCGCCGCGCGCAATCCTGCAGGCGCAACTTCCGTGGATCTATATTAGCAGCGGTCCCCAGCAGGGGTCCCTTGTAGCAGCTCGCTCCCGGCGCGAAACTCGATCGCAGGAGGACTCCACGATGCTTCAGCCCCCGCCCGCGCAGCCGGGCATGCAGGAAGACGAGATCGACACGCCTGCGCTGCTGATCGATCTTGATGCGTTTGAGTATAACCTTGACCATATGGCCGAACTGCTTGCGCCGTCCGGCGTCAGGCTGCGGGCCCACGCAAAGACCCACAAATCTCCGGTGATTGCGCGTTTGCAGATGGCACGCGGCGCCGTGGGCCAATGTGTGCAGAAGGTGAACGAGGCCGAGATTCTGGCCTGGGGTGGCATTCCCGACATCCTGGTAAGCAACGAGGTTGTCGGCGCACAAAAACTTGCCCGGTTAGCGGCGCTGGCGCGTGTTTCCAAGGTAGCTGTTTGTGCCGACGATTCCGCCCAGATCTCGGAGATTGAAGCGGTTGCTGCGGATGCCGGTGTGCGTCTTTCGGTGCTGGTCGAAATCGATATCGGCGCCGGCCGTTGTGGAGTGGCACCGGGGCCGGAGGCCGTCGCCCTGGCCCGGCAAATCGCACAATCGAAGCATCTGATATTCGGGGGACTGCAGGCCTATCACGGCAGCGCGCAGCACAAGCGCACCAAGGACGAGCGGCGGCGGTTGATCGAGGGCGCCGTGGACGGGTCGCGCCGCACGGTCGAACAGCTACGACAGCACGGACTGGATTGCCCGATCATCGGCGGGGCCGGGACCGGAACCTTCGAGTTTGAGGTCGCCTCAGGTGTCTACAACGAAATCCAGGCCGGCAGCTACGTATTCATGGATGCCGACTACGCCCGCAATCTCGATGAGGCGGGCCGGCCGGTCAGCACGTTTCGCCACGCCCTTTTTGTCCTTTCGACCGTCATGAGTACGCCGCGGACCGGCATCGCCGTGCTTGATGCGGGCCTGAAGGCGCTTGCCGTGGAGAGCGGTATGCCCACACTGTGGCAGCGCCCGGACATACGCTACGTAAGCGCCTCCGACGAGCATGGGAAGCTTGAAATTCCCTCTGAAACTAATGCGCTGAAACTCGGGGAAAAAGCAAGGTTGGTTCCCGGCCACTGCGACCCCACCGTAGACCGCTACGATTGGTACGTCGGTGTACGGCGTGGGCGGGTCGAGTGTTTGTGGCCCGTTGCAGCCCGCGGGGCCATGTACTAGCGCCGGGTCCTAGCGCCGGGCGAACACCCAGCGCATCGTTGCCGCCGCATTCGTGGTCTCACGCCCGCGCGAGACGGGCTATCGGGTCATGGCGGCAGGGGAGGAAGGACAAGCGTCAACTTCCCGATCGCCAGGAAGCGATCTCCAGACGAGCCAACCCCGCAAACCCCTGGCTGGTTCGTTGGGCGGCCAGCTGTATGTCCAGCCGCCCCCCGCGTCACCCCGCTGTTGCGATTACGGCGTCGCCGTCCCAGATGCCCAGGACGACCCGCTCATCCCCGTATTCCGCTACCAGATAGGGGTCCAGCAGTACCGTGTCCTGCCGCAGCTCGCCAAGCACCAGCCGGGCTGTCGGAAATTCCCGCTTCAGCCCATGGGCTACTTCGGCAATTCCTCGGGGAACTCCTGCCGTTTCCAAGCCATGTTCGGAAACGCGGCGCTCCGTCCAGTATGCCTCACCGCGCACCCGGCGGGATGCCAGCACGATCCCGGCCAGGGCAGGCAGCATTCCGCCCAGAATCACCGAAACCGCGGCCTGTGAGGTGCCGACCAGGGCCGCCGCGCCGATGCTGACCAGGAAACTCGCCATGGTCAGGCCCGGGGCAACCCAACGGTGCCGATACAGGAAACTCGGCGGGTTCAGCCGCACCTGCTCGTCACGGTGCGCTTTCAGCAGGTCGAGGGGAACGGGCTCGAGGCCCTGATATGTCAGCGCACCGGCCAGCGAGGTGCGCGGAGAGAGAAGCAGTTGATAGCGGCCACCGACATCGTCCAGCGGCATGTGTCGCCTCCTGGTTTCTAGACCGGATGCCAACGTTAACACGCTTTGGCGACAATCCGCCACCCTCTGCCGCGCTTGTGAACAGCAGTTTAACCTTCCGGCCGGCGCCGGCCCGCCGCTTCCCGAGCCCGTGAACCCTCGCTATAGGAATTCGCCACCAGCTAAACCCAAAAACCAATCCGAGGAGGCTCGACCAATGCTGACCCGCCGCACCCTTCTTTCGTCCAGCGCCGCTCTCGGCGTCGGAGCGGCCAGCCTCCGAACCCCAGCCTTCGGCGCCACGCCGCCCGGCATCGTGGTGATGGCCAAGCAGATCGATGACGTCATCAGCTTCGACCCCGCCGAGTCATACGAATTCACTGATAACGAAGTGGACGGCAACTGCTACCGCAAGTTGATCGTGCCGGATGCCCAGAATGGAACCAAAATCGATGGCGATCTGGCGGAGAAATGGGACATCAGCAAGGACGGGCAAACCTTTACATTCCAAATGGTCCGGAATGCTCGCTTCGAATTTGGCAAGCCGGTCACGGCCAGCGACGCGGAGTTTTCGCTGCGACGCGCCGTAATCCTCAACAAAACGCCCGGCTTCATCCTGACGCAGTTTGGCTTTACCAAGGATAACGTCGAAAAGCTGATCCGCGCCACCGACGACCATACCCTGGTGATGGAGCTGCCGAGCCAGCAGGCGCCCAGCTTCGTTCTCTACTGCCTGTCGGCGAATATCGGCTGCATCGTGGAAAAGGCCATGGCGATGGCCCATGCCGAAAACGACGATCTCGGAAACGGCTGGCTAAAGACCCATACGGCCGGAGCAGGCGCATTCAAGCTCACCTCCTGGCAGGCCTCGGACCACATCATCGTCGACGCCAATCCCCATGCCACTACACGCCCGGGTGTGCACCGCATCGTCTTGCAGCATGTCAAGGACCCCGCCGAACAGTTGCTCCTGCTTCAGAAAAGCGGAGTGGATATCGCGCGCGACCTGCAGGCCGATCAGCTCAAGTCAATCGCCCATAACGCGGAGCTCCATGTCGAGTTGTCGGGACAGGCGACCTCGTTGTATATCGCCATGAACCAGTCAATGCCGGAACTGGCGAAACCTGAGGTCCATCAGGCCATCAAATGGGCAATCAATTACGAGGCGATCGCCAAGAACATCACCCCGATGACCTGGACGGTGCAGCAAGCCTTCCTGCCGAAGGGCATTCCCGGCGCACTGACCGAACAGCCCTTCACCCAGGACATCGGCCGCGCCAAGACGCTATTGATGCAGGCTGGCCTGCCCAATGGCTTCAAGGTCACCATGGATTACCAGTCTGCTCCTCCGTACGACCAGATCGCGCAGGCGGTGCAGGCTGACCTGGCCAAAGTGGGCATACAGGCGCAGCTCCTGCCGGGTGAGAGCAAGCAGGTCATCACCAAGACCCGCGCCCGCACCCACCAGTTGGCCATGCTTTACTGGGGATCGGATTACTTCGACCCCAACTCCAATGCCCAGGCCTTCTGTGCCGACCCGGATGACTCCGATAACAGCAAGCTGAAGATTCTTGCCTGGCGCAGCCACTTCAAGAACCCGCAGCTGACCAAGGAGGTCGAGGACGCGGTCAAGGAGCTGGATCCGGAGAAGCGTCTGGAAATCTATCACCAGATGCAGCAGCAGTTCTGGGGCGTGGCGCCGTTTGCCATGATGCTTCAGAGAAACGAAGTCGCTACGATGAACAAAGTCATAACCGGCCTGCGGATCGGTCCCATGCCCGACTACACGCGCTACGCCGCCATCCGCAAGGCATGACCCGAAAACGCCTCCGGTCGGGGAGTGGATGAATGATGGGTGCCACGCCCGATCGGGCCCCCATCAGGAGATGCGATGCAAATAAACCTGCTCTATGATCCCAGTGTTTCCTCGGCGCCCGCCGGCTTCCAGACGGCCCTAGCCGCCGCTGCACAGCAAATCGACAACCTCATCACCAACCCGATTATCCTGAACATCAGCGTCGGGTACGGCGAAGTCAACGGAGTTCCGCTTGGCGCCGGCGACCTCGGCGAAGGCGGCCCGGCGGCAGGACAGGATGTCACCTACGCCCAGTTGCGCTCTTATCTCGGTGGTAACAGCACATCGCCGGTTGATGCTTCCTCGGTCGCCAATCTGCCGGCGGCCGATCCGACCGGGGGCAGTGCTTTCTTCATTTCCTCCAGTCAGGAAAAGGCCTGGGGTCTGCTCGCCGCGAACGCGACAGGAGTTGATGGAAGCGTAGGTTTCACCAGCACCTATCCGGATCTCAACTATGATCCCAATAACCGGTCCTCGCCGACTGGGATAGATTTCGTTGGTGTCGCCGAGCATGAGCTCACTCATGCAATGGGCCGGATCGCCGGACTTATGCCCGGCGGCTACACCGCGCTGGATTTGTTTCGCTACTCGGCGCCCGGCATGCTGCAATTGGCAGGTGGTCAGCCGGCATATTTTTCCGTTGACGGCGGCAAAACCGCGCTCGATAGCTTTGATACCGTTTCGGATTACGGCGACTGGAACAATGCTTCGGCCGGCCCGGACTTATTCGATGCGTTCGCCGACTTCGGCGTGGAGAACCCGATCACGCCGGTCGACATCACGGCGATGGATGCGATTGGGTTTTCGGTGGCGGGCAACGATACGCCGCCATCGGCTAGCTTCCTGGTCACTGATACCTCGGCCGGGTCGAGCTACGCCGCTTCCGGGGTAACCTACATCGGACCCGTCAGCGGTTTGCAGACCCAATACATCAACACAACCGCCGACAGCCTGAGCATCGCTGCCACCTCGCCCGACGTCTTCATCCATTCGGGAGCAGGCGTCGATGCTCTCGTCGCGCTCTCCGGGATCAACGTGCTGGACGGAGGCACGAACTCCAATTTCCTGGTCGGCGGCAGCGGCACCGATACCTTCTTTGTCGATGATCGCAGCCCCGCCGCCGATATCTGGAGCACGGTGGCGGACTTCCGCGGTGGCGACGCCGCGACTGTATGGGGCGTCTCTCCGGCCGATTTCTCGCTGACCTGGCAGGATGGCCAGGGCGCCGCCGGCTTTACCGGGTTAACCCTGCATGCCACCGCCCCGGGCGTACCGACGGCCTCCCTGACGCTAGCCGGCTATACCAGCGCTGACCTGAGTAACGGCAAGCTGGCTGTCAGCTTCGGCACCGATCCGGCCAGCGGCAGCCTCTTTATGCTCGTTCAAGCGAATTCCTGAGCGATGAGAAATTGGAACGCCTGAAAACAATCACTGGTCCATTCGTAAGCGTGCCGATCACGCTGTTCGGCCTGATCCTTGTTACGTTCCTGATCGGCCGGGTCATGCCGATCGACCCTGTAATTGCCATCGTCGGCGATCACGCGCCCCCTGACGTCATCGCCCGGGTGCGCGATCAACTCGGGCTCGATAAGCCGCTGATTGTTCAGTTCGGTATCTACCTGGACCGGTTGTTGCACGGGAATCTTGGCAGCAGCGTCATGACGACGCACCCGGTTACTCAGGATATCGCCACCTACTTCCCGGCTACTTTCGAGCTGGCCACCGCCGCAATCATTCTGGCCGTGGTCATCGGCATCCCGCTGGGTGTCATTGCCGCCGCCCGGCAAGGCTCCCGCTTCGACCATATCGTGCGGGTCGTCAGCCTTGCCGGCCAGTCCATCCCCGTCTTTGTCCTTGGCCTGATCTTCCTGCTGATTTTTTACGTCAAGCTGGGGATCGCGCCCGGCACGGGTCAGATCGATGTTCTCTACGACGGCATGGTTGACCGCGTCACCGGCATGCTGGTGGTGGACGCCGCATTGGAAAATCAGTGGGCCGTGTTCTGGAACGCGCTGGCGCATCTCGCCATGCCGGCCCTGATCCTCGCCTATTTCAGCCTGGCCTACATCACGCGCATGACCCGCGCCTTCATGCTGGAGGCGTTGTCCGGTGAGTACATCACCACCGCGCGCGCCAAGGGGCTCTCAGGCACGCGCATCCTCTGGTATCACGCATTCGGCAACATCGCCGTCCCGTTGGTCACGGTAATCGCGCTTGCCTATGCCGGTCTGCTCGAAGGCGCGGTTCTCACTGAGACCGTCTTCTCCTGGCCAGGTATCGGCCTCTATCTGACGGTATCCTTGCTGAATGCCGACATGAACGCAGTCCTCGGCGCCACCCTCGTCATCGGCCTGGTTTATGTCATCCTCAACATGCTCGCCGATATACTCTACCGCGTGCTCGACCCGAGAGTCAGATGAGCCAGGACCTCGCTACATCGCAGTTCTCTCCTGCTCCGCGGGGAGCACCCCCAGGCGCCGTCACTCGGTTGCGGGAATGGCTGCTGACGGAAACCCCCGCCTCCCGCCGTCAGGCCGCCTGGGGTCGCACGTATCGGGCATGGCTTCTTTTTCGCCGCAACAAGCTGGCGATGGCCGGGCTGATCGCAGTAATCGTGCTCATTTTAGCCGCGCTGGCCGCCCCGATAATCACGCCGTACAGCCCGGATGCGCAGAACCTTGCGAACCGGCTTGCTGCTCCCTCCGCCGCTCACTGGTTCGGAACGGACGAACTCGGCCGCGACCTCTACACGCGCGTCATCTACGGCGGCCGTATCACTCTTGGTATGGTGGTGGCCGTGGTCGCGCTGGTTGCGCCGGTTGGCCTGATCGTGGGCAGCGGCGCCGGGTATATGGGCGGCTTCATCGACCGCGTGCTGATGCGGCTGACTGATATCTTTCTTGCCTTCCCGCGCCTGATCCTCGCACTGGCCTTTGTCGCCGCGCTCAAGCCGGGGATCACCTCGGCTGTCTTTGCCATCGCGCTGACATCATGGCCGGCCTACGCGCGGCTCGCCCGCGCCGACACTCTTACCATTCGCAATACCGATTTCATTGCCGCCGTCCGCCTCACTGGCGCCCCGTCACCGCGCATCATCCTGCGGCACGTCATCCCACTGTGCCTCTCTTCCGTCATCGTTCGCGTCACACTGGACATGAGCGGCATTATTCTCACCGCCGCAGGCCTCGGTTTTCTTGGCATGGGCGCTCAGCCCCCAACCCCGGAATGGGGCACCATGATTGCATCGTCGCGCGGCTATATCCTCCAGCAATGGTGGGTGCCGACCATCCCAGGCCTGGCCATTCTGATAGCCTCGCTGGCATTCAACCTGCTGGGTGACGGCATGCGGGACATTCTGGACCCGAAGCAACGCTGATGCTGGTGGAGGTGGCAGACCTTCGGATAGCCTTTCCCACCCCCACCGGCGTTTCGCACGCCGTGCGGGGCGTCTCCTTCACGCTCGGTCGCGAAAAGCTGGGCATCGTCGGCGAGAGCGGCTCTGGCAAGTCGCTGACGGCGCGCGCCGTGATGGGTCTGCTCCCCGGTTACGCACAGGTGACGGCGGCCGCGCTGCGGTTTGACGGAATCGACATAATCGGTGCGCCGGAGCGCGCGCTCCGCCGTATTCGCGGGAAACGCGCGGGGCTGATTCTCCAGGATCCGAAATACTCGCTGAACCCCGTCATGCCGGTGGGCCGCCAGATCGCCGAGGCCTGGCGCATCCACAAAGGCGGAACCCGCCGTGCCGCCGAAAACGCGGCGGTGCAACTGCTGGAACAGGTGCGGATACGGGAACCGCAAAAGGTGGCGCGCGCCTATCCGCACGAGCTCTCCGGCGGAATGGGGCAGCGCGTCATGATCGCCATGATGCTGGCGCCCGATCCGGAGCTGCTGATCGCGGATGAACCGACCAGCGCCCTGGATGCGACGGTCCAGGCAGAGATCCTCCGTCTGATCGATGATCTCGTGGCCCGCCGCGGCATGAGTTTGATCCTGATCAGTCACGACCTGCCCCTGGTCTCGCACTTCTGCGACCGTGTCCTGGTGATGTATGCCGGCCGTGTCATGGAGGAGCTGGTGGCGGGCGAGCTTGCCCGCGCCCGGCATCCTTACACGCGGGGATTGTTGGAGTGTCTCCCGTCCCTGGTCCATCCCCGCGAACGTCTGTCCACCCTTGCGCGCGACCCGTCCTGGGCAACGCAATGAGTGGCACAGAGATGATCGTCGTCGAAAGCCTCCGCGTCAGTTTCGGAAGCAACGAGGTCGTCAGATCCATATCTTTCGCCGTTCCGCGTGGCGGCAGCTTCGGCATAGTCGGCGAGAGCGGCTCCGGCAAATCCACTGTGCTTCGCGCTATCTCCGGGCTGAATCCCAGTTGGACTGGCCGCATCATGCTCGAGGGCGAGGCGCTCGGCCCCTGGCGAAGCAAGCAGTTCTTCCGCCGCGTGCAGATGGTTTTCCAGGATCCGTACGGCTCGCTGCATCCGCGCCAGACAGTGGATCGCGCACTCTCCGAGCCGCTGCTGGTGCACAGCATCGGGGATATCGAAAGCCGCATTCTGCAAGGGCTGGCGGAAGTAGCGCTGCCCGAGTTGGTCCGCTTCCGCTATCCGCATCAGCTCTCAGGCGGTCAGCGACAGCGCGTTGCGATCGCGCGCGCGATGATGGCCGAACCCGAGGTTCTGTTGCTCGATGAGCCGACCAGCGCTCTCGATGTCTCGGTGCAGGCCGAGGTTCTGAACCTGCTTGCCGACTTACAGCGCCGCCGTGGGCTGACCTACATCCTGGTAAGTCATAACCTCGCGGTCGTGGCTCACCTCTGCCCGATGGTCGGTGTGATGCAAAGCGGACAGATGGTGGAGCAGTTGTCAGCCGCTGATCTTCGGGCGGGCCGGACCGGGCACCCGCATACAACCCAGCTCCGGGCGCTCAGCGTGGAGCTGGAGGATCCAGAGACGGCGGTTCCGGTTAAAGAAGCCACAATATAGAGAAAGGCAAATCGGATGAGGGGAGTTGGGATGCTCAAATGCCTGCGGACCATCGCTATCGCTATCGCGATCGCGGCCGCGTCCGCTACCGCAACGTTTGCGAGCGCAGCGACGACCGTGACCCTTTGGTCCTGGAGCCCTGTCGCACCGACCACCCAAGCCATGGTAGCGGCCATCGAGAAGGCCCATCCGGACATCCACGTCGAGGCGACCATTCAGCCCCATACGCCGTACTTCACGGCGCTCAAGGCCGCCCAGGCCTCCGGCACTCTCCCTGACCTGATCGGACTTCCGGCGGGAGCCGTCACCCAGGAGTACCGCCCCGACGTTCAGCCGCTGGACGACACCGCCGCTGCCGCTTGGGGGCAGGACTGGCAGAAGAACTTCGCCCCGGCACTGCTGACTCAGGCGAGACTCGGCAATCCCAAAGGCGACACGCATTTCTACATGCTGCCCCAGGAAGCGGAGGTGCTGAACCTTTGGTATGATCGTGCAGCTTTCGAAAAGGCGGGAATTGCCCAGCCTCCTGCGAACTTCGAGGATTTGGTGGCCGATGCCCAAAAGCTGACCAAGGCAGGCTTCATTAGTTTCTACCAGGGTGGCGCCACTACGAATTTCGTCAACTGGGTGTACATGCAGATTGCCGCCCAGACGGACCTCCAGAGCTTGCTGGCAGCCGAGACCGGCGCCCCCGTCTGGGACAAGCCCGGCATGCTGCAGGCGGCGAAGATCTGGCAACAATTGTTCACGCGGCATGTCGTTCAGGCCGGGGCGCTCAGCGCATTGCAGTACCCGACCGGCGCTAATCTGTTTGCGGCCGGCCGGGTAGGCATGATTTCGCTTGGATCATGGTGGTTGCAGGAGACACATCTTTCCTCCGATCCGCGCCTGACCACTATGTCGGGTTACGGGAAATTCTTCTTCCCGCCGTTGCATGAGGGGGCTGCGCCTACTCCGGCGCTGGGCGGCATCGATTTCGGCTGGGGCTTGACGAAGAACGCAGCCAGGTCGCCGCAGGTCGAGGCCGCAGCGAAGCTCGTCCTGAAGGAACTCATCAGCGGAGCCGGAGAGCAGGTGGCACTGGATCAGTTGAATGATCTACCGGCGTTCAACGGGATGAAACCGTCGGAAAAATTGCCGGACCAGCTGCAGCAACTGTATGACTCCTACATCCAGGAGCTCGCGACCGTGGTGCCGCACGAGATAGGCAATCCCGTCGTGTTTGACACGCTGGCGGCCAATCTTCAGGCGATCGGTGCCGGCAGCAAGTCGTCGGAGGAGGCGCTGGCCGCGGTGCAGAGGGTAGCACAGGCGCAAGCTGCCAATTCCAATTAGGAGCGTGATCGCTTCAGGCTCTGACACCGCGAGCGCTGGCAGCATTCGGCCGCGGCCTGCCCGGGCCAAGGCTCGTAAGCTCGGAACAGGCGGGATAGAGGCCGCCCTGTACGTTCTCCCTGCCGCGATCCTGTTCGCCATCTTCATCCTGGAGCCGATCATTGCGAATATCGCCACAAGCTTGGTGAACGAGCATGGCCAGGCCGGCCTTGGTAATTACCTCGCTGCGGCGCGCGACCCGGTATTCTGGACCGCGCTGGAGAATTCATTGCTATGGGTGATCCTGTCGCTGATCCTGGAGATCGCCATCGGCTTCGCACTCGCCGTCCTGATCGAATTGTATCTTGCAAGGGGCCGAGCCATCTTCCGCACCTTGTTGTTCCTGCCGATGGTCATCACCCCTTCAGTTATCGCACTGGTTTTCACCACGCTCTATGCGCCCGATTACGGATTGCTGTTCGGGCTCTTCAACGCACTGGGTATCCCCGGCGACTTTCCGGCTCTTCTGGGCACCCCAGGCACCGCAACCATATCCATCATTGTCGTGAACGTATGGCAGTGGTCCGGCTTCTTTGTGCTGATGTATTGCGTCGGTATCGCTGCTATCGACCGGGAACTGCTGGATGCCGCTGCGATCGATGGTGCCCGCGGCTGGAACCGGGTTCGCCTGATCATCTGGCCACTTTGCCGAGGCACCACTGTTTCCCTCGTTGTGCTTGGCACTATCCAGGCCTTACAGCAGTTCCCCCTGGTCTATCTGATGACTCAAGGCGGCCCGGCAAATGCCTCCCAGACGCTGGCGACCTACATTTTTCAGACCGGTTTCGACGAAAACCAGATGCATTACGCTTCGGCCAATGCCGTCGTACTGTTCGTATTGGCGCTGATCCTGGTAGCGCTTGAATACGGCTTGTCATCGGGCGCGGGTACGCTGTCCTCCCCGAACCGCCATGCCGCGGTCTGAACGCCAGGCAAGCCGCCTGGCTCTCTTCCTCGTGATAATCATCACCGCGCTCAGCCTGCTGCCTACCGTTTATATGTTCGACATCTCGCTCCGGGACAGCACTGAGAGCTTCGCGCCGGTGCTGTTCGCCCCGCATCCGACCCTGGCGAATTACTCCACCGTGCTGACCACCGGCAATTTGGGCCGGTTCTTCCTGAACAGCGTGATAGTGGCGGTCGGCAGCGTCGCGCTGACGCTCGTCTCCGCATCCGCACTCTCATTTGCCATCGCCCGCCTGAAGATCCGCGGCGGACGCATCATCCTACTGGTGGTGCTCTCGGCCCTGCTGCTGCCGCTCGCCTCGTTGCTGATACCCATTACCGTCCTGCTGCGCTACCTCGGCCTGACCAACACGTATTTCGGTTTGATCGGCCCGACTGCGGCGATTGGCATCCCTTTCGCAACGGTGATCCTCAAAGAGGCGATGGAGGCAATACCCGACGAATTGGAGGAAGCCGCCACGATCGACGGCGCTTCCAGTTTCACGATCCTCACGCGCATCGTCACGCCCCTGATCCGCTCTGCCCTCATCGTCGTCGCCGTCTGGCAGTTCCTGTATAGCTGGAATGAGTTTTTTCTGGCGCTGGTAATATTGACCAGAGACGGCATGAAAACTCTGCCGCTGGCGCCGCTGTACTACCAGGGTCCATACATGACCGACCCGGGCAAGCTTTTCGCGATTCTTACCCTGATCGCCGTAGTGCCGATGGTCTTTTACGCGCTGCTGCAACGATGGTTCGTCGGTGGGCTGATGGCTGGAAGCGTGAAGGGCTGAACCCCGGGCGCACAATGCCCGCCGCCCTCACGGCCTCGGGTTTGGCGTTCGCGCAACCGGCGGCCGCGGAAATCGTTGCCGCCCCGGATGCCTGGGCGAATCGGAGATGTGTGTTGACGCGGCCTGCCTCGCGTCGGCTGCGCGCGACCGGGTTCCTGACTGCGCTCGCGGTCGCGGGTTATCTGGATGCGACGCGGCAGCAGAAGGCCAAGCAGGCGGATCTCCCGCCGCGATCCTTTTGGCGCCCTCTCGAGGGGAACTATGCCGCCTCCCTGACCAGCGCGATCGTCGCACTCTCCCCGTTCATCGTCGTAACAACTGCCTACGCGTTGTTTACCGAGCAGGTGGGAACGGATCTGGAAGCGTCACGCACCGCATTGTCCATCATTTCTGGGCTGTCCACCGCCGGTTACGCTTTCGGCGCGCTGCTGGGGGGCGATCTCGTGCAGCGGTTCCGGCAACGGAAACTGTTCTTCGTAGCGGAGATGCTTTTCGCCGTCGGCTGTCTTCTCTCCGCGGTCGCCTACAGCGCGCCCACCTACGCGGCCGGACGGGTGCTTTCTGGCTTGGCGACGGGGCTCCTGTTAGTGGTCGCGTTGCCTCCGGTGATCCAAAAATTCCCGGCGACCAAACTGCCGGTGACCGTCATCTTCGTGAACATCGGTTTCTTCGGCGCGGTCTGCATCGGGCCTTTACTCGGCGGATGGGTGGAGGCCGGACATCACTGGCGCTGGTTTTATGGGGCGCTCGGCGCGATCGGTGCCGCCAACCTCGTTCTTGCGTTTGTAACTCTGCCGGATCAGCCGCCATTCAACCCAGGCCTGCGCTTCGACTGGCTGGCGATCCTGCTCGGCTTCGCGGCGGTGGTGCTACCGTTTTGGGCTTCTGGCGAGCTCACTGGCCACGGCTTCGCCTCAATCCGCTTTGCCGCGCCCCTATTCGTGGGCGCGATGTGCTTCATCGCTTTGCTGCTGGTGGAATATTACCAGAAGGAACCGCTATCGCCGGTGAAGCCCATGTGGACGACCCACTCCGTCGTCGGCACCCTGGTCGCCATGATCGGCGGTGGGGTGTTCGTTTCCCTGCTGGAGCTGGCGGAGCGGTTTTATCTCGAGACGCTGCATTGGACCCCTCTGCGGACGGGCATCCTGTTCTGGCCACTGGCAGTCGGCGTTTTGGTCACCGCCGTGCTGTTCGGCGCAATCCTGCGGACGCGGCTGATCCCGCTGCTGATCGTCGCGGGGATGGCCTTGCTCATCGGCGCCGGCGCAATGCTGTTGAAGATGCCGCCGGAAGGAGAGTCAGCACTGACACTTGGCGCGGCCGGGCTTCTGGGCTTGGGGCGGGCGCGACCGTCTCGCCGGGCCTGTACCTCGCCGGATTTCCGTTGCCGTCCCAGATAATCGGACGCGTGTTCGCTCTTGTGGAACTGGTTCGCTCACTGTCAGACTACATCATGGCGCCTGTCATCGTGGAGATCGCCCGCGTTTCCTCCACCCGGCATCTCGATGTCCACGGCGTGCATTTCGGCCTGTGGGTCACGGTGATGCTTACCATCGGCTGCACGGTGGCCGGCACCGCGCTTTATCTGCTCGGGCGCGGCGGGCTGCCACGTCCGGATCTTGAACGTTGGATCAGCCATAAGGGCGCGGCCATTCGGCCCACCAGGCTCCTCGCACTAATCCGGCCGCTGGACTAATTGGAGTTATAACCTGAACCGCACACCGGCGATGAAGCTGCCCCCGGGAGTTTGAAACCCGTTCACCGGCTCGAACCGCGAGCTGAAGATATTCCGCCCATTGGCATACGCGGCGATGCGCGGGGTAATGTCGTACGTTATGGTCAGGTTCGCGATCAGGCCCTGGCGCGAAGTCCCGGGTGCGACGCTGCTGAAGCCATTGTCATCGATCAGGAAATCGTGAAACGCACCGGTGAACAGCAGCTCCGGCACGATCCGCAGCTTCGGTATCGGCGTTATGGTCACATCCAGCGACCCGCTGTTCTGGGGCCGGCGAAGAAGCAGCGCGCCAGTATCGGCGGCCTGCGGCTGCGTCCACGTCCATGTTGCGTCGATCAGAAGCCATACGGCCGGCCGCAGGGTCAGCTCCGTCTCCACCCCTTCAATATGCGCCGAGCCGATATTCTGCGACGTGCTGAACGTGGGCGTAGGAAACACGGTTTCGATCAGATTGGTGATCTGCTCGTTGAAATATGTGGCGCTTATGCTCACCGCATCTGCGCGGCCCCGCACCGGCAGGTCGGTAATGAATCCGACCTCCCAGCCTTTGCTTGTTTCGGGCAGCAGGTGGGGATTGCCGACAAAACCTGTGGAGTCCACACCGAAGCGATCGAACAGCGACGGAGCCAGAAATGCCGTGCCATAAGCCGCCTTGAAATGGGTGTGAATTTCGCGAACGTCCAAAACCGCACCGAGCCGCCAGGTGAACGGGCTGTCGTTCAGCACCCAGTCTTGCCGGATCTGTCCCGTGACGGTCAGGCGCCGCATGAGCATCGTCTGGAACCCGGCATAGACAGCGTTGTCCGTCATCGAGCCGCTGGTGTTCTGTTGGAAGGCAAATCCGTCCGTGACGGAGTTGATGCGGGTTTTCGCCGTATCAGCCGTGCGTTCGAAACCGAACGTGATATCGGTAGCCGACACCGCCGTGGAGCGGAACAGGTCGCCGACATGCAGCGTGTTGTTCCACTGCAGATCGGTCTCGTAGGAATGGAACCGCGAGTTGTTGGTGGCGAGGTTCGGATCGTTAGGGTTGAACGGCTCGAAGTACCGCCGGTCGTCCTGAAGCCGGCCGAGATACAGCCCGGTTTCCATCAACCCGCCCCCAAGCAGCGAAGTAACCCCAACCCGCCCCAGAAGGGACGTATCGTGCCCTGTGGAGTTTGCATCGTCGAACGTTGGATTACCGAGCTGATTGAAGCCGAAAACCGCACGACGTCCCCGTAACAGTAGAGAAAATCGCGTTCCAGGCACCGGCGTATAGCCCAGGTTGACCGTGCCGATCTGATCGCGAAAACCCTGCGGTACCCCGGTGAAGATCGACTCCCGCTGTGGCGTGTAATCCCAGCCGCGCATCGATTCGGTCTGGACGATTGCCGCATAATCGAGCGGGCCCTCGATGCCGGACAGCACCTCGCTGTTGCGGATTTCCGTCGGATAACCGCCGGCCAGATCACCGGTCAGGTGTACACCCGGCTGGTGGCCGCGGATGGTAATAAGATTGATGACACCGCCGATTGCCCCTGAGCCGTACAGCGCCGCCATCGGACCGCGGATGATCTCGATACGCTCCACATCCGCCAGTGTGTCGGTGCCGAAGTTGAACGCGGCGCCCGGGTCAGAAGCGTCATTGATCGGCATTCCGTCCCGCAGAACAAGCACCTGGTTGGAGTTGGTTCCGCGGACAAACACGCTGGCATTTCCTCCCGGGCCGCCGGATTGGGCGACCTGTATGCCAGGTACTGCCGATAGCGCCTCGACCAGGGTGTTGTAGTCACGATCCTCTATTTCCTGGCGAGTGATGACGGTGACGCCGGCTGGTATATCGGTGACGCTGGTGGGCACACGGGTCGCGGTGACGACCACATCCGGCAATTCGCCGCCGGCTTGCGGCAGCGATGCGGCGGTTTGCGCTTGGCTAAGCGAAGTCGATGCCAAAAGGATACCCAGTATCCGATCGCAGAGAAGCGTGGGCCGCGAAGCGCGCACGCTTCGCGGCGTGAATCGGATACGCAGACAACAAGTAACGTATCGACTTTCAAAGAAAGCCGATACTAGTATCCGATCGCAGAGGAGCGTGGGTCGCGAAGCGCGCACGCTTCGTCGCGTGAATCGAAAACTCAGACAACGAGCGACGTATCGACTTTCTTTGAAAGTCGATACTAGAGCAGGTACGAGACGCATGCGGTCCTCCGCAGCACAGGGACCGCGCGGCGGCCCCGGTTGAGGGACGACAGCCGCTTGCGGGACTTCACCCGCTGCACCGGTACACCCCGCCCGCTGCGTGCGCGCAGTCTCGATGCCGGCCGGTCTCCTGGCTTGCGGGTCGGTGCGAGTGCGCCGCCTTCTCGCCGCGATCACGGCAATGGCGTGCTAGCGCTTCGCTCACCGCAACAGTTGCGGGGGCAGCCGCCCGCGGTTGGTTCCGTGGCGTTCCCGTTTCAGCCCTCTCGGGCCACCGGCATCTGCCCGAAAAATACAGGAAGCCGCGATTCTCGCAATAATCCCCTGCCGCGTGCCCGAGCCGGAAATAAACCGCGCAGCCACGCGTCATCCCCTCTGTGCTACCCCGTTTGCGGCACATCAGCATGCGTCGCAGCGAAGCGTGGGCTGCGCAGCGGCCACGCTTGCCGCGTGAACCGGCTACTCAGGCGACAAACAACGTATCGACTTGCTCAAAAAGTCGATACGAGGAGGTACTCATGAAAGTTCTTACTTCAGTGACAATGGCTGCCGCGCTGGCTCTGATCTTCCCGGTCATTGCCGGCGCGCAGAATTCCAACGTGCAGTTGCGGACCGCGGACAAACCCTCCTTGGGCAAATATCTCACAAACGCGAGCGGTCGGGCCTTGTACATGTTCACGTCCGACAAGCACGATACCAGCACGTGCAACGACAGCTGCGCCCAGGTTTGGCCGCCACTGCTCGCCGCCGCCAAGCCCGCGGCAGGCCCCGGCGTCACTGCCTCCAAGCTGGGCGTTACCAGGCGCAAGGACGGGCGTGATCAGGTCACCTATAACGGCATGCCCTTGTATTACTTCGCCAAAGATCAAGGCCCTGGCACCACCGCCGGTGAGGGCGTGCACGAGATGGGTGGCGAATGGTATCTTGTTTCGCCAGCGGGAGATAAGATCGACAACGACTGAACGCACAGCGGCGGCAGAGGCGCGCCCTGCCGCGCGCCTCTTGGCCGGCCGGCAATACCGTGCAACCTCTGAATAGACGCTGCAGGCAGGAGATTGCTCCGGTGATTCCCCAGACAGAATTTGACCCGTCCGCATCGGCGCCGCTGGACGGCGTGCGCGCGATCGACATGTCACGGCTGGTCTCGGGCAACATGCTGAGCCTGCAGCTTGCCGACCAGGGTGCGGAGGTGATCAAGATCGAGGACCCCCAGAAGGGCGATCCATTGCGCGCATGGCGGGTGGGGGGGCTAAGCCTCCATTGGAAAGTGTACGCACGCAACAAAAAGAGCCTGGCTCTGAACATGCGTGCGCCACAGGGCAAGGCGGTGCTGCTGGATCTTGCAGCGCAAAGCCAGATACTGATCGAGAATTTCCGCCCGGGCACACTGGAGCAAATGGGAATAGCGCCCGCAGTGCTGCACGCTCGCAATCCAGCTCTGGTCATCGTCCGGATCTCCGGATTCGGCCAGGACGGACCATATCGGGACAGGCCCGGCTTCGGCTCGCTGGTCGAGGGCATGTCGGGCTACGCCGCGAAAAGCGGGTTTGAAGATCGCCCGCCGGTGCTCCCGCCCCTGGCATTGGCAGACATGGTGGCGGGACTTTACGGCGCCTACGCGGTGATGGTCGCGCTGCGCATAGCGGAGCAAACCGGCAAAGGACAGGTGATCGACCTGCCGCTGCTCGATCCGATTGTCTCGATCCTGGGCCCGGATGCAGCCATTTACCGCGTCGCCGGGGAAAAACCGCAGCGGAGCGGAAGCCGGTCCAATACCACCTCTCCGAGAAACGTATGGGAAACGAAGGACGGACGCTTCATCGCCATCTCAGCGTCAATTCAGGCCATGGCGGAGCGTCTCTTCCGCGCGATCGGACGGCCCGACATGATCGACGATCCGCGGTTCAGGACCAACACCGATCGGGTGCAAAACATCGACGCCTGCGAGGCTCCGATCGCGGCATTCATCAAGTCCCGCCCGCTTGAGGAGAACATGCGCATCTTCCGCGAAGCCGAGGTAACGGCGAGCCCCGTCTATGAGATCGATCAGTTCCTGGATGATCCACACGTGCAGCAGCGCGGCATCGTGATCGAGGCGCCCGATGACGAAGCGGGCTCGGGTACTTATGCACAACATCATTCCTCGCCTCTCCGACACGCCCGGAAAGCTCCGCCGCCCAGCTCCGCGTCTCGGCGAGCACAGTGCGGAAGTGCTGAACGAGATCGGATATGACCGCGCACGCATCGCGGAACTGGTGCAGGCGGGGGCGGTTGCCTAAGCTCACCGGCTACGCTTTGCGGCCCGCGGTCGTTAAACGAAGCATCGACCACGATGCCGGTGGTAACTCCGCCCTGAGCTTTTCCCCATTCAGGGAAACGCTCTCGAGCGCAACTGGCTTCACGCGTTCAGGCGCATCAGCCGTATTCCTGGCCGTCAGATCGGCATCGTGCAGCGTAAGGGCCGCATCCATCCACATTTCCGGAAATCCACCTAACGTGATCTCCAGAACGAGCGGGTCAACGAGGTGGCGGTTGAGAGCAAACACACTCGCGCCCTCGGCCGTGGCCACCGCCGCCAGCTTCAAATAAGGAACGGCGGGAAGACGCACCAGATGATCTGCGTCTCCGTAAGGATCATTGTAGATCGCCGAATACGTCTCACATTGAATGATCGGGCGCAGCACCTCGCCGCGGCCGTACCGGCTGACATGCGCGAACGGAAAGAAGATCGTCTGCCGCCACGCAAGTCCGCCGGTTTCGGTCATTATCGGTGCGATCACGTTCACAAGCTGCGCGAGGCAGGCCGCCCGCACCCGGTCCGCATGATTCAGCAACGAAATGCAGGCCCCGCCCACCACAAGCGCGTCCTCAATCGTATAGACCTCCTCGAGAATGGCAGGCGCCACCGGCCAGCCAGGCTTCACCCGCTTTTCGCGCGGGCGCCGCGTGCGATACCACACATTCCATTCGTCAAAACTCAGCATGATGCGCCTGGCAGAGCGCCGGCGCGCCGCCACACTGTCGGCGATGGCCACAACCTCCTCGATAAATCTGTCCATCAGATCCGGGCTGGCAAGAAAAGCCAGCGTATCTTCAGCATAATTGTTGAAGTAAGTATGTAGCGAGATCCACTCCACCTGCTCGAAACAGTGTTCCAGTACGATACGCTCCCATTCGCCGAAACTCGGCATGTGCCGGCCAGATGAACCGCATGCGGCCAGCTCGATCGTTGGGTCCACCCACCGCATAACTTTCGCGGTCTCCGCGGCGACCCTGCCATACTCTTCGGCAGTTTTGGCGCCGGCCTGCCACGGTCCGTCCATCTCGTTACCCAGGCACCAGAACTTCACGCCGTGCGGTTCTTCCCAACCATGCGCGCGGCGCAGGTCGGACACCGCGGTTCCCCCCGGATGATTGCAATATTCGATCAGCTGCCCGGCTTCGGCCGGCCCGCGATACCAAGGTTTACCGCGAGCATCGGTTCAATGCCGGCATGCCGGCACCAGTCGATAAACTCGTTGGTGCCGAATGTGTTCGGTTCGGTGGAGGCCCAGGCGTAATCGAGGCGTCGCGGGCGCTGCGCCACCGGACCGACGCCATCTTCCCAATTGTAGCCCGACACGAAATTTCCGCCCGGGTAGCGCATGATCGTGGGAGCAAGCTCGTGGACAAGCGCCATTACGTCCTGACGAAAGCCCCGCGCATCGGCGGACGGATGATCCGGCTCAAAAATGCCGCCGTAAACGCAACGGCCCAGATGCTCGATGAATGCACCGAACAGCCGCCGGTCGGTCGTCCCAAGAACAAAATCGCGGTGAACCTTCGCGACGGCGGTTCGCATCTGCTCCTCCCGATTGGCGCTTATCGTGACACGTGCAAAGCCGATCCACAAAGCCAGGCGGCCTGGCACGGGCCTTCCCACCGCCTCCCTCAGTCGTCATGATACCTGCTTGATGCATCGCCTCTCCGGGGGGAGACCACATATGGCTGACGGCGGCACCTTGGATACCCGCACGGCGCGCATTACAGCCGAAGAGGCGCTGGCGCTGCACGCTTCAGGACGGCCCGGCAAGCTGGAGACGCGGATCACCAAGCCGCTCACCACCGCCCGGCACTTGTCACTTGCCTATTCCCCTGGTGTCGCTGAGCCCTGCTTGCACATCGCGCGCGATAACGCGCTCGCCTACGACTACACGACCAAGGGGAACATGGTAGCCGTCATTTCCAACGGCACGGCGGTTCTCGGGCTTGGCAACCTCGGCGCAGTCGCGTCCAAACCGGTGATGGAAGGCAAAGTCGCATTGTTCAAACGCTTCGCCGACGTTGATGGAATTGACCTGGAAATCGGCACCGAAGACGTGGACGAATTCGTGAACGCTGTGCGGTTCCTCGGCCCCGGGTTCGGCGGCATCAATCTGGAAGATATCAAGGCGCCGGAGTGCTTCGTGATCGAGCAGCGCCTGCGTGAGCTGATGGACATTCCGGTCTTCCATGATGACCAGCACGGAACGGCCATTGTCGCTGCGGCAGGACTGATCAACGCCTGCTATCTCACCGACCGGGATCTGCGGGAAACAAAGCTCGTGGTGAACGGTGCCGGCGCCGCGGCGATCGCCTGCGTCGAGTTGCTGAAGGCGATGGGAATGCGACCCCAACACATCACGTTGTGCGATACCAAGGGCGTTGTTTACCAAGGTCGCTCCGAGGGCATGAACCAGTGGAAATCAGCGCATGCGGTGGCGACACGCGCGCGCACGCTCACCGAAGCGATCGAAGGCTCGGACGTCTTCTTCGGCCTGTCCGTGAAGGGCGCGCTGACACAGGACATGGTGCGCTCCATGGCCGAGAAGCCCATTATTTTTGCTATGGCGAATCCGGATCCGGAGATCACGCCGGAGGACGCGCGGGCGGCGCGCCCACGCTCGATCATCGCTACCGGCCGCAGCGATTATCCCAATCAGGTCAACAACGTTCTCGGCTTCCCTTATATTTTCCGCGGCGCGCTGGATGTCCGCGCACGAACAATCAACGACGCCATGAAGATCGCCGCGGCCGACGCTCTGGCGACCCTCGCGCGAGAGGACGTCCCGGACGAGGTGCACTCGGCATCCGCCGGCCGGCGGCTTTCCTTTGGGCCGGAATATATCATTCCCAATGCTTTCGACCCGCGGCTGATTTCGCGCCTACCCCCCGCCGTTGCAAAAGCCGCAATGGATTCCGGTGTTGCGCAGAAGCCGTGCGAAGACCTGCGGCTATATTCTCGCACGCTGTCGGGCCGTCTCGATCCCACCGCCGGCGCGCTCGACCGCATCATGGAAAGCGTGCGAGCAAATCCGAGACGAGTGGTCTTCGCCGAAGGTGAGGAGGAAAAGGTCGTCCGGGCGGCCGTTGCGTATCGCAATTCGGACTACGGACGGCCCATCCTGATCGGGCGTGAGGAACGTGTGCGCGCCACCATTGAAAGCCTGGGCCTGGGCCTTATCGAGGGGATCGAGATCCATAACGCGCGGCTGTCTAGCGCCAACCCGAAATACGTGAACTTTCTATACAAGCGATTGCAGCGCCGCGGCTTCCTGCACCGTGATTGCCAGCGGATGGTAAACCAGGACCGAAATGTCTTCGCCGCTTGCATGGTCGCGACCGGCGATGCGGATGCGATGGTGACGGGTCTTACGCGTTCCACCGAGGTCTGCCTCGAAGACATCGCGCATGCAATAGATCCGGTGACGCCCGGCACCGCGTTCGGCCTCACACTGCTCGTTGGGCTGCGCGGACGGACGCTGTTCATAGCCGATACCATGATCCAGTTCCGCCCGAATGCCGAGCAACTCGCGGATATTGCCTGCGGCGCAGCGCAGGCCGCGCAGAATCTGGGCCACGAGCCGAGGGTCGCGCTGGTGTCCCACACGACATTCGGCGCTGCTATGCACCCGGCCGCCGCGGTGATGCGGGACGCAATCGAGTTGCTGGACAAGCGCAAGGTGGACTTCGAATACGATGGAGAAATGAGTCCGGACGTCGCACTGGAACCGGACCTGCGGGCACTGTATCCGTTCTGCAGGTTGACCGGACCGGCAAATATTCTGGTTATGCCCGGCCTTCATTCAGCGCACATCACAACGCGAATCACATCCAGCATGCTCGGCGGCAACAGCATCGGGCCCTTGTTGATCGGACTGACACACCCGGTGCAGATCATGCAGATGGATGCCTCGGCGAGCCAGATCGTCGACATAGCGTGCCTCGCGGCCTACCAGGCATCGGTGCCATAGCTCAGCTTTCATCTGACCCGCGGAGGGCCTCGGCCGAAACGCTTTATGTCCTCGGTGGCGCCTGATCCCCCGAAATCGGCTCCGATTCTGGAGCTGATGGGGGTGAGCAAACGCTTCGGTTCCGCTATCGCGGCGCAGGATCTCAGCCTCGCAATTGAACCAGGCGAGTTCTTTACCTTTCTCGGGCCAAGCGGATCGGGGAAATCGACCATCCTGCGCATGGTTGGCGGGCTGGAAAGGCCAGATAAGGGCGAAATCCGGCTCGATGGCCGAGATGTCTCCGGCGTGCCGCCTTGGCGGCGCAATCTGGGCATGATGTTCCAGCAATATGCGATCTTTCCGCACATGACAGTGGCAGAGAATGTCGCATACGGACTTAAGGTCCGAGGCCTCAGCCGGACCGAGATCACCTCGCGTGTGCGCCGCATGCTCGATCTGGTCGGCCTCGCGGGAATGGAGACGAAAAATGCCACGTTGCTCAGCGGCGGCGAGCAGCAGCGCGTCGCTCTCGCCCGGGCCCTCGCCCCTCAACCTCGCATGCTCCTGCTCGACGAGCCGCTGTCCGCACTGGACGAGCGAATCCGCCGGGCGATGCAGTCGGAGCTGAAAGAGGTGCACCAAAAAACCGGCACCAGCTTTCTATATGTCACTCACGATCAGGAAGAGGCGCTGACCATGAGCGACCGCATCGCCGTGTTCAATCGTGGTGCCTGTGTTCAATACGGAACGCCCGAAAGTCTGTATCGCCGGCCAAGAACGCGCTTCGTTGCCGAGTTCTTCCGCGGCTGCAACGTGCTGCAGGCCGAGATGCGCGGCGGATCGACAGTGTCGCTGTGTGGCATTGAAATCAAACTCACCGAGTGCGGCGGGCAGCCGCATCAGGCGGGCACCCCAATCCATCTCGCGCTACGCGCTGAGAATGTCAGGCTCGATGGCTCCGCGGACCCACGCTCCGTACACCTTCCGGCTCAGCTTCTCAGCTGGACGTTCCGGGGCACGCTATTCGACCACTCGTTTCGCCTGGCGGACGGCCAGCATCTGACCGCGAGTACCACCCGGCGGACAGTGATCTCGGAAGGCGGCACTATGACGCTGCAAATTGCGCCGGATGACCTTCTGATTCTCGAGGACTGATCTTCCTCGCCCCCAGAAACGCCAGCACGAGCGCCAGCGTCACCACAATCAGCAGACTCATCAGCGCATATAAGGCTGGCGAAAGGCCGATCTGTTTGTACGTGGACCAGATATAGGTCTGCACCGTATTCAATGGACCCTGAACGATCGACGTGCGCACCGTCTCGTTGAACGATAAAATCAGGGAAAACGAAGCGGCCCCCGCAATCCCTGTACGGATCAACGGCAGCTCAACGTCCATGAATGCCCGCAGCCGGCCGGCCCCGCACATATACGCGGCTTCCAGATACACCGGGTCAAATCCAGCCATCACCGTCAGGATCACCAGCGTTGCGAAAGGCAACGCCCAAAGAATCTGCACGATGACGATGGTCAGCAGCGACGCCGGTATTCCCAGCAGGCGGAAAAAGAACGCGTCGGCCAACCCAAGGCTCACCCCTGGGACGAACAGCGGCAGCAGGACCAGCAGCAGAAGAACCCTACGGGCAGCCAGCTCGCGGATCGCCATCGCCGCAAGCAGGCCGAGCACGGGCGTCGCCGCCCCGACCACGATCCCGCTCACAAGCGTTGTGCCGATGGCCTGCATCAATACAGGGTTCGACCAGATCGAAACGTAAGGCGCAAAGCTCAACCCCTCTTCCCCGCCGCCCACCGCGCCGACTGAAAACAGAAGGGGCGGCACGAGTGGAACATATAGCAATGCGACGCTCAGGCCGATGAAGCTCCACATAAGGCCGGTCACAGTCGCGGAAGGCTTCACGGCCGTATCCGCCACAGGAGGGTTTTCCCGAGAAATGAACTTATGTCGAACAACAGAAACCATCCGGCCATCAGGAGCAGCATGACCCAGACCACCAGGCTGGAAATCGCCGCCGCCAGCGGATAATTCAGCACATCGAGCGCGCTGGTTATGCTGTTGCCGACAAGCTGATAGCCCACGCCTCCCATGATCACGGGAACCGCGCTGTCGCCGAAGCAACCGACGAAGCCGAAGATAGCCGCCGCGAACACCCCCGGAAGCGACAACCGGAAGGTCACCTGCAGAAACGTGCGCCCCGGCCCAGCACCCAGCATCCAGCTCGCCTCATATAACCGGCCGTCGACACCGTCGATCGCGAGCCATAGCGGGAAGATCATGAACGGCATGTACGAGCTGATCAGGCCCACAAACACCGCGAACCTGCTGTACAAGAGCCAGTTTACCGGCCCATGTGCCAACCCGAGCCATTGCAGCACCGCGTTGACAGGGCCGCTGCGGTCCAGCAGCCACGTCCATGCGAACGTCCGGATGATGTAGTTGATCAGGAATGGCACCGTAATCAGCGACAGGACCATTTGCGTCGCTCCTCGCGAGGCCTTGGTCGCCAGGAACCATGCTATCGGATACGCGATCAGCAGACTTAGAACCGTGGCCTCGATAGCGACAACCAGGCTTCGTTCCAGCACCAGCAGCCGTGCGCCCCTGAAAAAATCGGCGTAGGAGGAAAGCGTTAGATCCGGGACCATCAACAGTCCGGATCGCCGCCAGAAGCTCACCGCGAACGTAAACGCCAGCGGCACGAACAGGAATACCACAATGAATGCGATCGGCAGCAGCAGCAACAACCGACGCAACAGACCCGCGAGCGCGATATTCCTGAAACCCGTCACGCGGCCTTGAAGCGCGACCATTCCGACTCATACGTGTCCACATGCGTCGGCCAGCGATTCTGCCATGTGCCGCCCTGCTCGAATTTGTGCCGCACATCCTGGGTAATTGCTGCAACCTTCTGAGCTTCCGCGGCGCTGAACTGAACGGTGTTCATTTTGGCGAACTCGGGCGCGTCCGGGTTGGTCATATAACCGCGCAGCAGCGTGATCTTCGCCCCATACCAACCGCCCAGCATGAAATCGAGCAGTTCGTAGCTGGCGTTGGTCGCAGCTGGGTCGCGGTTGGGGTTGTTCACCAGATAGGCTGCCATCGCCCAAAGCAGATACCCTTCCTTCGGGTCGGCATACACCGCGTTCACGCCCTTGGCCTTGGCGGCGAACACCATCGGTTCCCAGCAGTCGATCACATAGACCTCCTGCCTGGTGATCAGATCGACAGCCTGCTGGAAACTGGACCACAGCACGCGGAACTGTCCCTGCTGCTTCTGTTCAATGAGGTAATCGACAACCGCCTTTATCTCCGCGGGTGTCATGTTCGCCGGGTCTGCGATCTGCGCTTTGCCTGATGCCTTCAGATAAAGCGCCGTTTTCTGTCCGGCGGTCGTGTAATTGTCCTCCAATGCCACGTAACCGCGCCATTTCGGATCAAACAACGCGCCATAGGAATCCAGCGTCCCGGTCTTGTCCGGCAGATATGCGAAGGAATCGCCCTGAAGCACCGAGGGAACACCGTAGAGCTTGCCGTCATAGCCTATGAAATCGAACCCGGGCTTCCCCTGCGACAGAAATTCCTGAATATAGCTGTCCTTGCTCCAATTCGGTATCTGTGCAGTGTCGATCGGCGCGATCAGCTCGTTGTCCACCAGCGGCTTCTGCATGCCGCCGACGACATTGATCAGGTCATACGACGTCGTGCCCCCGCCGGCGACCATGACATTCAGGATCGCGGAAGGCGCATTGCCGATGGCGACGAGGTTCACCTTCCAGCCGCTCTCTTTCGTATAGGGGGCCCAGGAGCCGGGATCTCCAACCCCGATATCGGCCAGGTTGACCGTGCCGCCCGCTGCCCGCGCCCGCGACATAAAGCCGGCGGCCGTCAGGCCCAGCGTGGCAAATGTGGCGGCACGAAACAGATCGCGGCGTGATGAGTGCAGCATGGGACTCTCCTGCCGATGAACCATGTTCGCCCCCCGGTCCCGCCGGAGCAAGAGGGCGCTCAAGGGGGGCGCTCTTTCCCCCGGCGCCGATCTGCGGTATGCGGCCCTTCGGCGGCAACCGCCCCTCGTGATTTGTCCGGCCGGATTGCGGCGAGGCTAAACAATCGCGCTAAAGAGGCCAGTGCCGCGAACGCGGTGCTGCTCCGACGGTCGGGCCATTCGCAGACGGAAAGGCCCAGACAGCATGCCCCTCGACCCGAGAAAGTTTCACCCTGCAACCCGCCTCGTACATGGCGGAATCCAGCGCACCGGCTTCGGCGAAACCGCCGAGGCGCTGTTCCTCACCTCCGGCTACATTTACGACAGCGCCGAGCAGGCCGAGGGCACGTTCGACGGATCGGTCGAGCATTATCAGTATTCACGCTTCGCCAACCCTACCATTTCCATGCTGGAAGACCGGCTTGCCCTAATCGAGGGCGCCGAGGCCTGCCGAACCACCGCGACCGGCATGGCCGCGGTGAACGCCGCCCTGATGACGCAGCTCAGCACTGGCGACCGCATCGTAGCCTCACGTGCACTGTTCGGCGGCTGCCACTGGATCGTCTCGACCTTGCTGCCCCGCTTCGGCATTCGCAGCGAGTTCGTGGACGGCGCCGATCTCAGCCAGTGGCAGCGCGCGCTCTCACGACCGGCGCAGGTCGTGCTGCTCGAAACCCCCTCCAATCCGATGCTGGAGTTGGTCGATCTACGCGCCGTCACCGAAATGGCTCACGCCGCGGGCGCCCTCGTCGTCGTCGACAACGTCTTCGCGACCCCCTTGCTCCAACGTCCGCTCGAGCAGGGCGCAGACGTGGTCGTATATTCCTGCACCAAGCACATGGACGGGCAGGGGAGGGTGCTAGGAGGCGCCGTTATCGGCAGGAAGCAATGGATCGAGGAGAAGTTACAGCCCTTCATCCGCAACACCGGGCCCGCGTTGTCTCCGTTCAACGCCTGGGTGCTGCTCAAGGGCCTGGAGACGCTCGCCATTCGTGTCGATGCCTCGTGCCGGGCCGCTGCGCTCATCGCGGATTACCTCGCGGATCACAGCGCAGTTTCGCGCGTCTGGTACCCCACACGGGCGGACCACACGCAAGCCGCACTCGCACAGGCACAAATGACCGCCGGAGGCACCGTGGTCACATTTGAGCTGCGTGGCGGCAAGGAAGCTGCCTATCGGATGTTGAACCGCCTGTCGCTCATCGTGATCTCCAACAATCTTGGCGATTCGAAGTCGCTGATCACGCATCCGGCGACCACGACGCATTTACGGATAGGGGAAGAAGAGCGGGCGCGCCTCGGCATCACGGATGGCGTCGTCCGTCTTTCAATCGGCCTGGAAGACCCGACCGATCTCATCACCGACCTGGCGCAGGCACTTGAAACAAAATAAACCTCTTCCGCGAAGTGGGGGAGATCGGCTCGCAACGCGAGCCGGGTGAGGGCGGGACATCCGCCCGACAATCAGAACCATCCCTCGCTGGACACAACAGGCCCGCATGTTTTGAATGCGGCCATGCCGTCAGATTACGCCAAGACCACCCGCGGCGTGCGGGTAACGGTGCGGTCATTCTACCTGGAGGACCAATCCGACCCCGATGAAGGCCACTACGTGTGGGCCTATCGGGTTAAGATCGAAAACAAGGGGCGCGAGACCGTCCAGCTTCTGCGCCGGACCTGGCGGATCACCGATGCACGCGGGCGCACCCAGCACGTCCATGGCGCAGGCGTCATCGGGGAGCAGCCGCTTCTCGAACCTGGGGAATCCTTCGAATACACCTCCGGCACCCCCCTCGACACGCCATCCGGCTTCATGACGGGCGCTTACCACATGATCGCCACGTCCTCGGGCGAGACGTTCGATGTGCAGATCCCGGCGTTCAGTCTGGACAGCCCCCACCAGGGTGGGCAGGTGCACTGAAGCCGCCAGGGGCAAGCCCGGTTGCCATGATCGTCTAAGCATCACGAATGGGCCGCAAGTCCGCGATTGCGAACTTCCCATTCGGATCAGCAGGGCCATATCGCACTGACAAGAACGCGAGGCCGGAGGAAGTATTACGTGAATGTGATTTCCAAGACCACCCCGTTGGCCGACCACGAACCCGTGGGCCGTCCCACCCGGCAACAGGCCGAAGACGCGGTCCGCGTCCTGCTCCGCTGGGCAGGCGAAGACCCGGCGCGCGAGGGGCTGCGCGATACCCCGGCACGGGTCGTCCGCGCCTACGAGGAATTCTTCGTCGGCTACGAAACGGACCCCGTCGCCATTTTGGAGCGCACCTTCGAGGAAACAGAGGGCTATGATGAGATCGTCCTGTTGCGCGACATCCGCATGGAGAGCCATTGCGAGCATCACATGTCTCCGATCATCGGCCGGGCGCATGTCGCTTACCTGCCGCATCGCCGGGTTGTGGGCATCAGCAAGCTGGCCCGCGTCGTCGAAGCCTACGCCAAACGGTTCCAGATCCAGGAAAAGCTGACCGCCCAGATCGCAAACACCATCCAGGACGTGCTCCAGCCGCGCGGCGTCGCGGTGGTGATCGAGGCCGCGCATCAATGCATGACCACCCGCGGTGTCCACCAGCACGGCGTAACCATGGTGACCAGCCGCATGCTCGGGGTCTTTCGTGACGATCCCACCACTCGCCGCGAGCTGCTGGCCATGATCGGAACACCCGGCGGGTCCGTTCGGGAAGGCTGAACGCGTGACCTGGTCGATCCTGGTGCGCGACGACACGACGGGCGCACTCGGGGCCGCAGTAGCTTCGCGATTCTTCGCCACCGGAGCGATCTGCCTGCACATGGAAGGAGGGGTTGGCGCGCTGTCCACCCAGGCTCTGGTCAATCCCATGTACGCCGTTCACGCAATGCCCCGGCTGCGCGACGGCGAGGCCCCCGCCGCGATCATCGCCGCACTCACCGCCGCGGACGCCGGGGCGGATCAGCGCCAGCTCCACTTTATCGACGCGCAGGGGCGTATCGCGCAGCACACAGGGCCAGGCTGCGTCACCTGGGCCGGGCATGTCCGCGGGCAGAACATATCCGTCGCGGGCAACATGCTGACCGGCGAGGCCGTGGTTCGCCGCACCCTGGAGGCATTCCCCGGCGCGTCCGGTCCGCTGGCCGAAAGGCTTCTGGCCGCCATGGAGGCGGGCGAGGCTGCCGGAGGCGACAAGCGCGGCAAACAGTCCGCAGCGCTCAAGATCTGCTCGGCTGATCCCTACCCCGATCTCGACATTCGTGCCGACGATCATCACGACCCGCTGGCGGAGCTCCGCCGGCTCTATCATGTCGGCCAGGAACGGTTCGCGGTGTTCCGCCGTTTTCTGCCCGGCGCCGAAAGCCCATGCGGTGTGTTCGACCGCGCTGTAATCGATGCCGCCATCACACGCGAGCGCCGGCCGGCATAGCAGGTCGCCCCGTTCTCTCCAGGAGTACTGCCAGGAGTAGTGAATGACCGCGATCGAGCCAATCCAGTACACCGATGCGAAGCTGCGCCGCATCCTCTCAACCGTGCGCACCATCGCGCTTGTCGGTGCCAGTTCCAACTGGAACCGCCCCAGCTATTTCGTGATGAAATACCTGCAGGGCAAAGGTTATCGCGTCATCCCCGTAAACCCCGGCCTCGCCGGGCAGGAACTCCTCGGCGAGCGCGTCTATGCCGGCCTGCGTGACATCCCCGAAAAGATCGACATGGTCGAGATCTTCCGCGCCTCCGACCAGGTGCCCCCGATCGTCGAAGACGCGATCGCCATCGACGCGCCGGTGGTGTGGATGCAGCTCGGCATTCGCAATGATGCAGCGGCGAAGCGCGCCGAACAGGCGGGCCTGGAAGTGGTGATGAACCGCTGTCCCAAGATCGAGTACGGCCGGCTCGGCGGCGAGCTGTCATGGAGCGGCGTCAATTCAGGTATTATCCGCAACCGCGCGCCGGAAGCACCAACTCTCAGGCCATCCAGGCCCAGAGAGCTGCCCTCCCAGAACGTAACCTACGGCTTCGAGACGAAGGCCGTGCACGCCGGCGCCGCGCCCGATCCGACCACAGGCGCCCGCACGACCCCGATCTTCCAGACCGCCTCCTACGTGTTCGAGGACGTGGATCATGCCGCATCCTTGTTCAACCTGCATAACTTCGGTTACATCTACACGCGGCTGACCAATCCGACCGTGGCGGTGCTGGAGGAGCGTGTGGCCGCTCTGGAAGGCGGCCGCGCGGCACTCGCCGCGGCATCAGGTCATGCGGCGCAGTTCCTGGTGTTCGCAACCATGATGGAGCAGGGCGACGAATTTATTGCGTCCCGCAACCTGTATGGTGGATCACTGACGCAGTTCGGACTGTCGTTCAAAAAACTCGGCTGGACCTGCCACTTCGTCGATCCGCACGAACCCGACAATTTTCGCCGCGCGCTGACCCCGCGCTGCAAGGCGATCTTTGTCGAGAGCCTGGCCAATCCCGGCGGCATCATCGTCGATATCGACGCAGTAGCTCGCGTGGCGCACGAGGCCGGGATTCCGCTGATCGTGGATAACACGCTGGCCACGCCATATCTGTGCCGGCCGATCGAATGGGGTGCCGACATCGTCACGCACTCGACGACCAAGTTCCTCGACGGGCATGGCAATTCGCTCGGCGGCATCATCATCGAATCCGGCAAATTCGACTGGGCACAGGGCGGCCGCTTCCCGGCGCTGACAGAGCCGGAGCCTGCCTATCACGGGCTGCGTTTCTATGAAAACTTCGGCGACTTCGCCTTCACCACAAAGGCGCGCGCGGTGGCGCTGCGCGATTTCGGCCCAACCCTGGCGCCGATGAACGCATTCCTGACCATCACGGGCATCGAAACGCTGCACGTGCGGATGGATCGCCATTGCGCCAACTCCCTGTACGTTGCGCGTCACCTGGCGCAGCACCCGGAAGTAAGCTGGGTATCCTACGCCGGGCTCGAGTTCCAGCCCATACTATCAGTTGTCACGAAAATACCTGCCGCACGGCGCAGGCGCGGTCTTCACCTTTGGCATTCGCGGCGGCTATGAAGCAGGCAAGCGGCTGGTCGAAAGCGTGCGGCTGTTTTCACATCTCGCGAATATCGGCGATACGCGCAGCCTTATCTTGCATCCCGCATCGACGACGCACCGGCAACTTTCGGACGAACAGCGTCAGGCCGCCGGCGCCGGCGAGGATGTGATTCGTCTTTCGATCGGACTGGAGACGGCCGAAGATCTGACGGCTGATCTTGACCAGGCGCTGGAGCAGGCCGCGTCCGCCGGGGGATAGGCTTAGCGGTAAACACGTCAGCCGTCGGCCCCCCCGGGCCAACCAGATCCGCAAGCGTCGAACGCCCCAGTTCCGCCAAAAACGCCTGCCCTGCTCGCCACAACGCTCCTTGAAGCAGGCAGCACCTGCCCAGTACGCAGGCGCCGCTGCCGGCGAAACAAGGCGCCAGGTCCATGTCGGGCTCGGTGCGCCGGACCACGGTGGCAAGATTGATGGCCTCCGGCGATTTCGCCAGCCGAATTCCCCCATTCCTGCCGCGTATCGTCTCGACCTCGCCGGCCGCGGCAAGATTCTGGACCACCTTGTTCAGATGTGCCACGGAAATTCCGTACGCATCCGCGACTTCCCCCACCGTCGCAATCCGGCCAGGATGCAGCGCCAGAAACATCAGAACGCGCAGGCTGAAATCCGTGTAGGCGGTCAGGCGCATCGCTCAGCCGAAGATCAGGACCACAATGATGACCGCTACCATGTTCCAGAACAGCATGTCCACGAGCGTACGGAGCATCATCTTGCTCTCGGGGTCGCTCACCCCAAGGGCGGCGCACATCTTCTCCCCGGGAAACAGGAAAACACGCAGAAGCACGCTTCCCATGACGACAAATCCTTGTGCAAAACCTTATCCCCCTGGATCTAGGACCGCCACCGCAGAAAAGCAATATCCGAAATACCTGTTTTAAGCCGCCCCAGCGTCTCCGCCTGCAACCTCATGCAGAACCCGCACCGGCGGAAGCCCGACGATGTCATACGTCGCGGACGCAATATCGATCCCGGCTTTCGCAAACCTCATGAGAATATCGCGGCTCATCGCATCCTTGATCGCTCGGCTGCCATGCGTCGGCGCAACGAAGCGGAGCGCCAGCTCCACCCAGTTGTCCGTCAATCGTAAAAACACTTTGGGTCGCAGGTCCGCATCCGGCATGCCGTAACGCTCGAGCATCAACGCGATGCCGGCGTGCCCTTGCTGCTGCAGGCCGGCGGTGTGGCGCTCCGCGCAATCGAGCAGGATGCGCTCCGCCTCTGCGTGATCCGCCGTGTAACGGATCGGCAGCCGCATTTCCTCCCAGATCACCGGGAAATCGCGGCTGTAATTGAACACCGGATTGTCAAAGATCGTGGCGTTGCTTACCGTTACAACACGGCCGGTGAACTGGCGGCCTTCGACCCACACATCCTCGCTTGCAGGTGCACCCGCCTGGCCCATTTCCATGATCGTCGTCTGGATGAACCCCACCCCGATCACGTCGCCGCGCACATGCGACATCACGATGCGATCGCCCACGCGGAATATGTTGCCGCGCAGGATCACGAAGTAGCCGGCAATCGCGGTGATCACCTTCTGTAAGGCGAACGCCAGCCCCGCCGTGAACAGCCCCAGCACCGTGGCCAGCTGCTGCGAATTGTTGAACCAGATCGAAACCAGGCCGAGCAGCAGAATCGTGCCAGTGAACAGACTTGCGAATTGCTGAACCCAGAAGCGCAACCGCAGCGTGTCCGGGCTGGACACGTAACGGATCACCAGGCCCAGCCCGCTGCGCAGGATCACGAAGATCACCACCAGCGCCAGGGTGAACAACACCTTGTTGCCGGTCTGGGGATCGATCCCCACCAGCCGAACACCGTACAGTTCCATCCAGCGCAAATGCACCGGAATTCGAAAGGTTCCGGCCTGACGGGAGAGCGCACCGGGCAAACCAGCCAGGATTGGCTGCAGGCTGGACCTCCGCCTGCCGCCGCTCTAGCGTCCCGCTCCACGAATAGACACAAGAGAGGGGCGCCGAGATGGCGAACAGGATCAAGCAGCGGCTGAAAGAGGGCAAAGCCGTCGTTAACGGCTGGCTCGCCATTCCGTCCGGGTTTTCGGCCGAGGTCATGGCCCAGTGCGGCTGGGACAGCGTGACCGTCGACATGCAGCACGGCGTGCAGGACTACCTGTCCATGGTCCAGTGCTTCCAGGCCATGCAGACCCATCCCATAACGCCGCTGGTGCGCGTCCCCTGGAACGAGCCGGGCATCGTCGGCAAGGCCCTGGACGGCGGCGCCTGGGGCGTGATCTGTCCGATGGTCAGCACGAAGGAGGAGGCACAGCGTCTCGCAAATTCGTGCCTCTATCCACCGACCGGCAAGCGCAGCAACGGGCCGATCCGCGCCGCCATGTACGGCGAAGCCAGCAACTACCAGAAGATCGCCAATGACGAGGTTCTGGTGATCCCGATGATCGAGACGCAGGAAGCGATCGACAATATCCAGGCCATTCTCGACGTCCCTGGGATCAGCGGGATTTATGTGGGCCCAAGCGATCTCGGCTTTTCGCTCGGCATGATCCCGACACTGGACCGCGAGGAACCCAAGATCCTGGGCATCTACGAGATGCTGATCCGGGAAACGCGCAAACGGGGGCAGTTCGCCGGTCTGCACAACGGCACCCCCGCCTATGCCGCGAAGATGATCGACATGGGCTTCCGGTTCGTAACGATCGCAAACGATTCCGGGCTGATGGCACGTGCCGCACGGGAAGCCGTGACGACCGTGCGCAAGACCGCCGGCCCGGTCGCGAACTGAGTCGCATTGTGAAACGGGGGCCGCGACGAGCGGCCCCCATTCGCCTTCCGGAGCCTCCTGAATGTCCCCTCCGCCCGTCATCCGCCTGCATCCCGACGACAACGTGGTGATGGCCCGCGCCACCCTCCTTCAAGGAGCTCCGGTCAGCGGCGATGTCCTGGCGGCTGAGCGTATTCCGGCCGGGCATAAAGTCGCCACGAAGCCGATCGCGCAGGGCGAGCCGGTCCGTCGCTACGGCCAGATCATCGGTTTCGCCACGGCGCCGGTCGAGCCTGGCCGGCACGTGCATGTTCAGAACACCGGCATGGGCGATTTCGCCAAAGATTATGGTTACACCTCGGACGCCCGCCCCACAGATTTCGTCAATGATCCGGCTACCTTTATGGGTATTCGCCGGCCCGACGGGCGCGTCGCCACACGAAACTATATCGGCATCCTCACCAGCGTGAATTGCAGCGCGCACGTCGCCGGCCTGATCGCCGACGTCTTCAAGCGCAATCCGTTCACCGGGGATAACCCGCTGCAGGACTTCCCCAATGTCGATGGGGTCGTCGCCCTCTCCCATAAGACCGGCTGCGGCATGACCGAAGGCGAACCGTTGCGGCTACTCCGCCGAACCCTGGCGGGCTACGCGCGCCACGTGAACTTCTCCCACGTCATCGCCATCGGGCTTGGTTGCGAAGTCAACCAGATCGGCGGCCTCATGGAGGAACAACGCCTGGCCGGCCGGCTGCGCTCGATGGACATCCAGAGCATGGGCGGCACCCGCAAAACCGTCGCTGCCGGCGTGGATTTTGTGAAGGAGGTGCTGGCCGAGTCCAACAATGTCAAACGCGAGCCCGCGCCTGTCAGCGAATTGACGGTGGCCCTTCAATGCGGTGGCTCCGACGGCTATTCCGGCGTTTCGGCCAATCCCGCTCTCGGCGCCGCAAGCGATCTGGTCGTGCGCCACTCTGGCACCGTGATTCTGTCCGAGACACCCGAGACTTATGGTGCCGAACATCTGCTCACCCGCCGCGCTGTGTCGCGCGAAGTCGGCGAGAAACTCGTGGACCTGATGCGCTGGTGGGAAGAATACACCGCGCGCGAAAACGCCGAGATGAACGCCAACCCGTCACCCGGCAACAAGGCAGGCGGGCTCACGACCATTCTTGAAAAGTCCCTGGGCGCGATGGCCAAGGCTGGCAGCACCAACCTGGTGGACGTGGTCCGCTACGCCGAACCGGTTATTGCCAAGGGCTTCGTATTTATGGATACGCCCGGCTACGACCCGGTCGCCGCGACCGGCCAGGTCGCTGGCGGCGCCAATATGGTCTGCTTCACCACCGGCCGCGGCAGCGTCTTCGGCTGCAAGCCCGCCCCGTCGATCAAGCTCGCGACCAATTCCCCGATGTATCAGCGCATGCAGGACGACATGGACGTGAACTGCGGCACCATCCTGGACGGCGACGAAACCGTGCAGGAATGTGGGCAGCGCATCTTTGAATTGATGCTTCGCGTCGCGTCCGGGGAGAAAACCAAAAGCGAGCAGTTCGATTTCGGCGCCGCCGAGTTCGCACCCTGGCAGATCGGCGCAACGATGTAGGATTGGTTGTCATTGCGAGGCGCGCGGCGCCGAAGCAATCTCGTCCGGTTTGTCCGGAACCCTACAACCCCCGCGGATCCAGCGCGTCCCGCAGCCCGTCCCCCACCAGGTTGAACGACAGCACGCATAAAAAAATCGCCAGCCCCGGGAAAATCGCCAGCCACGGCGCCTGAGTCAGAAACTGCTGCGCCGCGTTCAGCATCGACCCCCAGGACGGCAAGGGCGGTTGCTGCCCCAGCCCAAGGAACGACAGGCTCGCCTCCGCGATAATCGCCTGCGCAATCGACAATGTCCCCTGCACCAGCACCGGCGGCACGATGTTCGGCGCCACATGTCGCAAGGCCACCCGCCAGGATGGATTCCCGATCGCCCAGGCCGCCTCGACGTAATCGTAACTCGCGGCCTCCATCGTCGCCGCGCGCGAAACCCGCATGAACCGCGGCGCAGTGCTGACGCCAATCGCGATCATCGCATTCATCAGATCCGGGCCCAGAAAAGCCGCCAGCGCAATCGCCAGAATCAGGAACGGGCAGGCCAGCATCGCATCGATGATCCGGCTAAGCACCGCGTCGACCACCCCGCCGACAAACCCGGCGATCACCCCCATCGGAATGCCGATCGCCGCCGCAATGCCCACCGAGACCACCCCCGCCAGCATCGATGCCTGCGCGCCGTAAATCACCCGCGATAGCACATCCCGCCCAAGCTCGTCGGTGCCCATCCAATGCGCCCAGGACGGCGCCTTGCGGATCGCCAGCCAGCTCGTCGCCAGCGGGTCATACGGCGCGATCAGCGGCGCGAGGACTGCAACGAGAACGAACGCAACGATCACCCCCAGCCCCAGCACCGCCGCCGGGCGTTGCACGAAGCTGATAACCGCGAGCCGGCCCGGGCTTTGAACCGGCAGCGGTGCAGCAGTGATTGTCGTGGCACTCATCTGCGATGCTCAGGCTCCGCGCAGCCGCGGATTGATGATCACGTACAACACATCCGCGATCAGATTCAGCGCTACATAAAGAAACGCCGTCACCAGCACCACGCCTTGCACCACCGGATAATCGCGGTTGAACACCGCATCCACGATCATCTTCCCGAATCCCGGTATGCTGAACACCTGCTCCGTCAGCACCGCACCCGACAGCAACGTGCCAAGCTCCAAAGCTCCCAGAGTTACCACCGGGATCAGAGCATTCCGCAGCGCATGACGGGTGATCACCACGATCTCCGACAGTCCCTTGGCCCGCGCCGTCCGTACGTAGTCCTGACCCAGCGCGCCCAGCATGGCACTGCGCGTATGCCGCATCAGAATGGCGGAAATCGCGTTGCCCAGCACAAACGCCGGCATGATGGTCGTCGCCAGCGACCGCTGCCAGTTCTCCGTCAGCGGCACATAGCCCGACGGCGGCAGCCAACCGAGATCAACCGAAATCAGCAGGATCATCATGATCCCCAGCCAGAACGTCGGCGTTGACAATCCCGCCAGGCCCACCGCGTTCGCTATCCAGTCCCAGGCGGTATTGCGCTTTACCGCGGCGATAACGCCTGCCGGCACGCCGATCATGATGGCAATAATGAATGCCATGACGCTGAGCTGCAGCGTTACCGGAAGCTTTTCCTCCACAAGCCGCGTCACAGGCTCCCGGTTGCGCCACGAGTAGCCCAGATCTCCGTGCAGCACCCGCCCCAGCCAATGCGCATATTGCACCGGGATTGGCTTATCCAGCATCAACTCGGTACGTATCTGCGCGATCACCGCCGGGTCCTGCTCTTCCCCGGCAATGACCCGCGCAGGGTCGCCGGGCATCAGTTGCTGAAGGCAGAATACCAGGACACTGACCAGCAATAACGTTGGGATGATCTGTGCAAAACGCAGCCCCAGATGACTGCTCAAACTACTTCTCCATCTCCAGGCCCTGCAGCCGGATCATGCCATCCGGGATCGGTCGGAAACCCTTCAGCTTGGCCGTCATCGCCGGGGTGTTCTTCGGATTATAGATGTAGATGATCGGCAAATCCTGCCTCTCCTGTTCCCACATCTGCTTGTAGAGCGCGTTACGCTGCCCGGCATCGGTGAACGTGCGCGCTTCATCCAGCGTCTTGTCCACGATCGGATTGGAATAGTTCCCCACATTGTTGCGCTGATCGCTATGCAGGAAAGCATAGGTGTTGCCATCTATGTCAACACGCCCCGACCAGCCGATCTGGTAGGCCTGGAAATTGCCGCTGTACAACTCCTGCAAGGAGGAAGCGAATTCCGTCGCGCGGATCTTTACGTTGAACCCGGCTTCCGCCGTCATCGCCTGGATCACCTGCGCCAGTTGCAGCTGGTCCGGGTTGTTCGGCACCATCAGATCCACATCCACCGGCGTCTTCACCCCCGCCTGCTTCAGCAGCGCCTTCGCCTTCGCCACGTCGCGCTCCGGCGGCTGAATCGACTTGATATAGAACGGCGAGCTCGCGGGCACCGCCTGAGCTGTCGGCGTGAACAACCCGTTGAACACCACCTGCGACGCCGCCTTGCGATCGATCGCAAGCTCGAACGCCTGCCGCACCAGCTTGTTCTGGCCGATCGGCGTGTTCGCCTGCCGCCCGTGATTCGTATTGAACGTGATGCCGAGATAGCCAAGGTTGTCGGACATCGCCATCCGCAAATTCGGATCCGCTTGCACCGCCGCCACATCCGTCGGCACGATGTATTCCACCAGGTCAACCGCCCCCGCCTTCAAATTCGCCAGCCGCACCGAGGAATCCGTCAGCACGCGATACACCACCCGATCGAAGTGGATCGATTTGGCATCCCAATATTGATCAAACCGCTCCAGCGTGATGTGGTCCTGAGGCGCCCGCTCCACGAACTTGAACGGCCCCGTGCATACCGGATGCAGACCGAAATCCTTGCCCTCCGCAGCCATCGCCTTCGGCGCCAGAATCATCCCGGACCGGTCCGCCAGTTGCGAAAGAAACGGCGAACTCGGCGTTTTCAGCACCACCCGCACGGTCAGAGGATCGACCACCTCCACATGATCGATGCTGTTGATCTCGCTCTTGCGAAAGCTTCCCTGCATGGTCAGATACCGCTCGAACGTCGCCTTGACCGCATCGGCGTCGAGCTTCTCGCCATCCTGGAACAACACGTTCGGCCGAAGATGCAGGACCAGCGTTTTGCTGTCGGCCCATTCGTAGCTGCTGGCCAGCTGCGGAACGATCTCCAGCTCTTCATTGATGTCAAACAGCTTGTCGCACAGTCCAGCATACACGATCCGGCCGACATAGGTGCTGGACAGGGTGGGGTCGAGGATGTCGGCATCCTCCCGCAATGCAATCCGAAACGTTCCCTGTGCGCTGACGGAACGCACCGCCAACGGCAACACGGCTATCACCGCCCAGGCGGCCAGCAGGTAACGGTGCATCCTTGAAGTCTCCCCATCCTTGATCAGAAGTGTTGCCGCTTCCGCCGAATTGCTTCAAGCCTCTCCCATGCGCGTGCCCGCCCCCGTCACGACCGACATCCTCCTGCTCGGGGCCGGACATACGCACCTGGAAGTGCTGCGGCGCTTCGCCATGCGCCCCGCCCCCCGCATCCGCGTCACCCTGATCGGACGCGAACCCCATACGCCCTATTCCGGCATGCTGCCTGGGCTGATCCGCGGCGACTACGATTACGACCAGGCGCATATCGACCTCGCACCCCTCGTCTCCGCCGCCGCGGCCCGCCTGGTCATCGGGGAGGCAACCGCAATCGATCTCGCCGAACGAACCGTTTCAGTCCACGCCCGCCCGCCGATCCCCTTCGACCTGCTGTCCATCGATATCGGCGGCATCCCGGCCATGCCGGAAAACGCGAACGGAATCCCGGTAAAGCCGATCGGGCAGTTCCTGATGCGGCTGGATCACCTGGAGCGGCAGCTTCCCGAAGGCGCGCGGATCGCTATCATCGGTGGCGGACCGGCCGGCACCGAGCTTGCGCTCGCCCTCGCCCGCCGCATGGGCCAGCACTGTCGCTACGTTCTGGTTACCGCTGATCCCGAACCGATCGCCAACGCTCCCGCTCGCGCCCGCAGCGTCGCGCGGTCCGCCTTGGTAGAGGCTGGGGTGGAAGTGGTCTGCGGCGTCTCCGCCGGCAGCTTGGACGACGGCCGGCTGGCCCTGTCCGACGGCACCTATATCGAGGCCGACGCCGCACTCTGGGCCACTGGCGTCGTCGGGCCGCCGTTCCTGGCGGACTCCGGGCTGGCCTGCGACCCAACCGGCTGCGTACTGGTCGATCCCACCCTCCGCACCCTGAGCCACCCGTTCGTGTTCGCCGCCGGCGACTGCGCGGCCCTGGACCGCCGGGCGCTGCCGAAAGCCGGTGTCTGGGCCGTCCGCGCGGGCATGCCGCTGGCCAACAACCTGGCCGCTGCCGCGGCGGGCAAGGAGCTGCGTGCCTGGAAACCGCAGCAACAGGCGCTGACCATCCTGGGCCTGGGGGAGGGGAGGGCACTCGCCTGGCGCAACGGCATTACCCTGTGGGGCCGCCTGATCTGGCGGTGGAAGGACTGGATCGACCGGCGCTGGATGCGCCGCTTTCAGCTCCGGATGACGCCCGACCCCGAGGACGCGATGCGTTGCGGCGGCTGCGGCGCCAAGGTCGGCGCGGAGGTCCTGCGCGCCGCGCTGGGACAGCTTGCTGTCGCCGCGCCCGAAGGCTTGCTGGTCGGCCTGGAGGCCCCCGATGACGCCGCGGTGCTGAAGTCACCGCCTGGGATGGCCGTCGTGCAAAGTGCGGATCATTTCCGCGCCTTCATCGACGATCCCTTCCTGTTCGGCCAAATCGCCGCCGCCCACGCGCTGTCGGATCTCTACGCCATGGGTGCCAGACCCTGGACTGCGCTCGCCGTTGCTTCCGTGCCTTATGCCGGCGGTGCCAGGATGCGCACCGATCTCAGCGCGATGATGCAGGGCGCGACCGACGTGCTGGAGGCCGACGGCTGCGCCCTGGTCGGCGGCCACTCCGGCGAGGCACTGGAGGCCTCGCTGGGTTTCGCCGTCACCGGCCTGGTCGATCCGCGACGCATCTGGCGCAAATCCGGGCTGAAGGAGGGCAACGTACTCATTCTCACCAAGCCCCTTGGCACCGGCGTGATCCTCGCCGGCCACATGCGCGGCCTGACGAAAGCCCGCTGGCTGCTGACCGCGCTGGAGAGCATGCGCCAGACCAGTGCCGAGGCCGCATACATCCTCGGACGGCACGGCGTGACAGCCTGCACCGACGTCACTGGATTTGGCCTTGCCGGCCATCTGCAGGAAATGCTGCGCGCATCCGGCGTCGGCGCGTCCATCGAACTCGCCCGCATCATGTTTCTGCCCGGTGCCGCGCAGCTCGCCTCCGAGGGTGTGGAGAGCACCCTCGCCCCGGAGAACCGGCAGGCGCTCCCGCCGATGGCGAGCGCCACGATGGCAACATTGCTGGCCGACCCACAGACCTCTGGGGGATTGCTCGCGGGAGTGCCCGCCAACCGGGCCGAGGCCTGCATCGCCGCCCTCCACGCCTCTCAAATCGAGGCCCACGCGATTGGGGTCGTCACCGAACCAGGATCAGAGCTGGTCCTCGTACCCAAGCACAGCGAAGCATGAGCAGCGGAGCTTTTCCACCTCTGGGTTTGCAGATGCGATGCGCAAACTGCAAACTTTTAGCCTGAGTGCGCAACGCAGAAGTGTGTGGTTTCAAGAAGTTATGGTGGACGCACAAGGACTGATAAGAGGCAGTAGTCCACGGTTCCGGCCACCCTCGCTCGCGCTCTCATACCCACTTATTCTCTCTCATCTCTGCCTTGTGTTAGGCCAGTTTGCGCCCCATCTAGGCATCATTGCGATAGCATGATGCGGAATGAGAAACCATGCCATCGCTATGCCTATGATGCCTAGGTGATGCCTAAGCCGGAGCGAGCGATGCCTAAAGCACCCTCTTTGACCCCAGTGCTGTTGCGCCACGTCAAACCGCCCGAACACGGGCAGCGCGAGATTGCAGACGGCGGCTGTCTGGGCCTTCGCCTTCGGCTAAGCCAGGGCGGCACGATGACGTGGCTACTGGGGTGCCGCGACAGCGCCGGCCGCGCCCGGCGGTTCACACTGGGGCAATACCCCGCGCTGGGGCTTAGCGAAGCGCGCGAACTGGCGCGCACCCGCCGGCAAGAGGTCAGGGCTGGGGCAGACCCCATCGCTGACAGCCGGGCGAAGCGTCAGCAGGCACGGGACGCCAAGGCGGGCATCGGCACCCTTTCGGCGGTGTTGGACGCCTACGAACGGCTGGAAGGTCACAAGCGGCGCACGTGGCCGGAGATGCGCCGCCGCGTCGCCAGCGTGTTCGGTGAGTTGCTGGCCAAACCGGCTACCGAGTTGACCGGGCCTCTTATCCAGACCATTGCCGACGCTCACACCAGCCGAAGCAGCGCGGGCGCGGCCGTGCGCTATATCAGGCCAATCCTCAGTTGGGCGGAGAAACGCGGCTCTGTGCCTCGGGGCATCGCCCGCGATCTTGACGCTGGCAGCCCATCCGGCAAGCGCGGGCGGGTTCTTGACGATGACGAACTGAGGCGCGTCCTGTGCGCGCTCGATGTTTCACCCGAAAAACCGCATTCGCGCTGCCTCCGGTTCATCCTGTGGACCGCTGCCCGGCTTTCAGAAGCCGCGGAGGCGAGATGGGGAGAGATTGACTTTGCGGCGGGCGTCTGGACCATCCCGGCGGATCGCCACAAATCTGGGCGCGGTCATCGCGTGTTGCTGCCCGGCCAGGCGCGGGAGGCGCTGGCGCGCTGGGCTGACCCTAAGCCCGACCCGCGCGCCCTGGTTTTTACCACGCGCTCCGGCAACCCAATCGGGAATTGGGACCGGGTGACCAAGCGGCTGCATCGGGCGAGCGGCACGGCGGATTGGCAGCGCCATGATTTGCGGCGCACCGTAGCCACCATTGCCGGGCGCCTCGGGCATCCGCCGCACGCTATCGAAAGCCTGCTTGGCCACCTGATCGGCAGCAGCACGGGTGACGTAAACGCCACCCTGGCCAGCACTTACAACCGCAGCCGGTATGAGCGAGAAGCGGGAGAGGCGTTGCAGGGGGTGGCAGATGAGTTGGATCGGATCGCTGCCGGCGGTGGCGCGAACATCATTAGGCTACGGGCGTGACTTGCAAACCCAGCCCCCGGCGATCTGGGTCATGGGTTAACGAACCCAGCCTTCTTGATCGGATACTGGATCGCGCACAACACCCCAGAGCGTTGCCGATTGATGAGATAGATGTTGCAGCAGCGCAGTTGCGCGACTTGCTGGACCGAATAGCGGTGCCGCTCCGAGAAGCTGTTGTGGCAAACCGTGCACGTGCGGCGGAACTTGAGGCAGAGGTTGCGAAGAGGCTCGCTCAAGCCGCGGAATTGGCGAGAAAGTCCAAGGCACTTCGGGAAAATTTGGGAGAGCATCATGCTGCACGGGTCAAAGGTGGTAACGCTGGCGCTGAAAGCCGAAAACGGCGTGCGACAAAGCGAGTGGAGGAGATTGCCAGCATTTTCCTAACATTGCCGGGGACTTTGCGAAGCATGCCCTTTAGCAAAGCTACCGTCGCTGCGATCAATTCTAAGCTGCCAGACCCGTGCAGCGAGACAACCATTCAGAGGGCGATCAGGCATATCCGCGCCCCCTAAGCACGATAGTCTTGAGCTAGCTTTTGACAATCGCCAGATACCGTTTCGACGTGTATATCGGGGGCTGTTGAGCAAACATGAGGACCCCGATGCCCGCCAACCCACATGACGATTTGACCTCTGCGCTGCTTGAGCGGCGGATCAAGGACACGCTCATCGACCTGCTTGGCGTGGACGGTACCGCGGTTGATGATGCGCTCGCACGTTTAGCCGGTGATGCCTTTGTCGGCGTGAATGAAGTATCGAGCCTCACCGGCTTGAGTGTGGCCAACATCTACCGGCGGATCAAGGACGATACCGACCCATTCCCACGCCCCGTAAGGGTAGATCATCGCTCACTGTGGCTTCTGACAGAGGTGCGCCGCTGGATACAGGCGCGTGTCGCGGAGCATCGCGGGCAACTGGCAGCAGTGTGAACCCGAAACAGAACCAGCAACGGATTGATCTGCCGTCGCTGGTTCATATTAGCCGGTGGTGAGGCAGACGCCGGTTCTCGGACAGAGACGCAAATGGAAAATATCACTTCCACCACCTGCGATCAAGGATCGCGGCCACTTTTTGTAACCGTGCCCCGCGCAAATACTACAGTAGTGGAGGGTGCCACGATGGCGGGCGCGGCCGACGCCCTGGCGCCGCCCGAACGGACTTAAAACGGGCCGCGCGTCATCGCAAAGAACGCATCCGGCGAGGGCTTACAATCCATCCTCGATATGCTCGGCCCCACTACCGTAGTGGCTATCCACCCCGATAGCGGGGGTATCAAAGCGAAATGGCTCGACCCAACCACCCTGACTGCTACCACGGAGTGGGCGGAGCGGCTGAACGCGACGGGTTACAACCTGTATTTCTGCCCAAACGAACCGCGGCGCAGAACATCTAAGAAGCCGAGAAAGGCGGACATTGAGGGCATACGCGCCGTGTATGCCGACGTGGACGCCAAGGATGGGCGAACAAGCGAGCAAGCTTGGGGGGCGATCCTCGCACTACCAGCCCCACCGTCGTTAACCATCATGACTGGCGGGGGCTTTCAGCCGGTCTGGCTTTTGAAGGAGCCGGTTCCTGCGTCCGCCGAAACTGCGCTCCAAGCTGAGGCCATCAGCGGCCGGATTGCCGAACTGAGTTTGGGCGATCCGGTGGGAAATATAGATCGCATTCTGCGCGTCCCGTTTACGTTGAATTTTCCCACTGCGAAGAAGCGCGCTGCGGGGCGAACACCCTGCCCGGCGGGATTGGTCGTGCTTTCGGTCGCTCCTCAGTACACGCTCGAAGAATTGGCGGCCATCTACCTACCCCGCATGGGCGAGGTGCGGGTGATCCCCTTTCCGGGACAGGGCCCAGGTCAGATACCCGAGGTGTTTACCGGCCGCCAATGGCCCAACATGAATGCCGCGGCGCAAGCTGGGCTGTCAGACGGCCATTGGTTCGACAAGCTCGCCGCCGAACAGAAGAACGGGTTGTTGTGCGCGATACTGATTGATCCGCGGATCGTGGCGCTCGCGGATGTGCCCCGAGAGCCGTGGCTACAGTTGCTGTTCGCCCTTGCTGACGCCTACCAGCGCGGCGCGACCGAAGCGCGCGAACTGGCGCAGGCTTGGAGCGCGACAAGCACGAGGTTCGACGCAAACGCCTTCGACCGTGATTGGCGCTCGTTCAAACCGCGCCCGGGCGGGATCACCATTGCCACGCTGCTTCATACGGCCGAGAAGGCCGGGCTCGATCTGGCGCCGTGGCGGGCAGCGACAAACGCGGCCACTACGGTAGTGCAGCAGACGGGCACAGGCGCGACGTTCCCCATCGTGGCCAACACAGGCGCGGGCGCCAACCCCGGGGATGCGTTTCCGATAACGCAAGGTGCGCCATTCTCGACAATGCCATGCCACATGACTGCGCCGGTTGCCGAGGCACATCTAAACGCGCGGCTGTTCAAAGCAACCGACTGGGGCGGTGCTCCGGCGTTCGGGCGGCTCAACCAGGACGGCAGCATTGGTTATGTCAAGCCGCGCGATCTACCGGTACTTCTGGCGGGCCATTTCGTAGAGGTTCCTGACGGTAAAGGCGGGACGAAAGACATCCCGGCTGCCGTATGGTGGACGCAAAGCCCTAGTAAAATCGCTTTCGACCGGGTGCTGTTCGACCCGGAGGGCACCCGCGCACTGCCCGGCGAGAGCGTGCTGAACACGTGGCGGGGTTTCGCTACACAGCCCGCCAAGGGAGGCTGGGGCATAATGCGCCGGCATCTGTGGGGCGTCATCTGCGGGCAAAACCGAACGGCGTTCAAATACCTCGTTCGCTGGCTTGCGCACGCAGTCCAGTATCCCGGAACCAACCCCGAGGTAATGGTGGTGCTGCGTTCGAATTTCGAGGGCGTCGGCAAAAGTTCCGTCGGACAATGGATGCTGCGCATGTTCGGCCGACACGGGCTTGAGGTGGCGGACACGAAACAGGTCTTCGGTGAGTTCAATGCTGACCTCGATAATCGGAGCTTTGTGCTGATTGAGGAGGCCATGTTTCCAGGTGATCGCCAAAGCGCGGAGGTGGTGAAAGCCACGATTACAGCGAAAACCCTCCGGATCAACCCCAAGGGGCGCCCGGCCTATGAAATTCCGCACGGCCTGCATTTCATGATGTGCACAAACGGCCAATGGGCGGTTCCCGCAGGCGCGGGGGCGCGCCGCTTCCTTGTCCTGGATGTAAAAACAACCATGCCAAGGGGCTATTTCGATGCGCTTTGGGCAGAGGCGGAAGCGGGGGGGATCGCGGCAATGCTCCACGACCTGCTCCGCCTCGATCTGTCAAAGTTCAACCCGCGCGAGGTGCCGGCAACCGCCGCGCTGATCGCACAACAGCGCCGTTCGGCGGACGATGTGACGCAGTGGATTACCGACGCGGTTGCAGAAGGATGCTTGATCCCCAACACGCCCAACCGCGGCTTCGGAGCGGCATACCCGTCATCGGTGCTCCGGGCGCACTATATCGCTTGGACCAACGAACAGGGCATCCGGCGGCCAAAGACCGCAGTTGCCTTCGGGCGCGCGCTCAGTGAGATGGGGTTGGCGCGCAGTGCAAGCAACAACCCGTCCATGTGGACGATACCAGACCGGGGGGCGCTCCTTGCAGCGTCGGACCGGCGGGCCGGCATCCGACAGATCAGCCGATGACATCGGGGCACTTGGGAAGATCGGGAGGATGGTGGGAAGATGAATTGCCGCATCTTCCCAACGTGAACACCTACCGTTTCCTTACTTTTCTCTTTCTTTTGGGAAGATGGGAGGATAAAAATAGTAATTAGTCAGGAGAGAAACGCTAATACGGAACCCTGCGGCTCTCGTGCTTCGGTCGTGCCTTATCGGGTCGGGCGGCGCCGGTCGCGGGCAAAGTTACAACTCATCTTCCCAAAGCCCAAAATCGCCAAAAACCGCAGAAACCTGCGGGTCTGCGTGTGGGAACATGCTTCTTCCCATCCTCCCCCGGTCCGCAAAGCAGCTTTCCATTAATGTAGTAGGAGAAAATCAATGAGCACTGAGTTCTGACGATATCGCCCCCACCGTTGATACGGATTGGCAGCCCGGCGGCTGGTGGAGGCCACGAGGTGACGGATGGTGGTGCGCGCTGCTTGTGGGCCAATACCCCGCGACTGTGGCGCGGGTACCAACCACCGACGGCAAGCCTGCCTTCGCCGCAATCGTTGATGGTGATTTGTTGGGCGGCCCCGATCGGGCGCGCCCCCATCTATTTCCGGCGCTCTGCACCGCGATTGATGCCGCCGAAGATATCGCTCAAGCGCGTATCGGAACGACGCGCCGATACCGCGGCGCTGGGGGGAATGGGGCGGACATGTCCGACCATGATGCCGTTGCGGTGAAATGGGGTGCTTACTGGCGCGGGGCTGATCCACATGTTTGACGGAACCTACCCGCCGGCCCCTGCCGGCCCCACCCCGGCGCGTCCGAATGCGCTGGACATCTATCCGTTCTTACCCGGTACTGCAAGCGCGAGCGGCTGTAGACGCCGTTGAGTTGCTAGCCACAGCGGCAGCCGAGAACGCGTTGTGCGCCAAACGGTGGATCATTGAGAACTGGGGCGCCGATACTGATCTGTGTGACCACGCCCATCCCGTCTACACGGCCGCGCTCGATCCTGAGTCTCCGCTGTTCAAGCTCAGCGAAACGCAAACTGCCCTCTCCGACGCTTGCTGGCGGTATCGTGCCAGCACCGGCCGCGATGGGCTGAAACATGCGCGCGAGTTCATTGCTAAAAGTTTACAGCAATGCCGTGACGGAAACGGTCGTCGGGCACTTGGAGAAGTGTGCCGCGATGTGGGCTGATATTGATGATCTTCTTCTTGGTAGCGGGCCAGAACCATTGCCTACTGCTCCGGAGCCTACGCCATCGCAGCGTCAGGCGGCGGCGCAAGCGATAGCAGACTGGATACTGTCCGACCCCGACCTGGGCGATCTTGCAGAACGTCTACAGAGGCTGCTGGAAGCCATCGGAGCCGAGGGGGCTAATGTGCAAGATGGGCCGGCAACCGCAGCGGCCTGGGCGGCCGTCAGGGAGTCCGCGGAGGCCATTCTACGCGGGACCCCCGAAGCGGACAGAATGGCGAGGGTGGAGCTTATGCGGATGGCCTTCGATACGTGGGCCGCAGCAACTGGCGGTCCGCGGATCACGGTGACGATTGAGCAACCGCCAACGCCTTGAACAGTGAAGGGCAGCGACATGCCCGCGAAACCCAAGCCCATCGCTCAGCCGGGAGCAGAACAAAGCAAGGGGGGCGGCGATCCGCTATCGTCGGGCGTTGCGACCGCTGCGGCGGCGGGCCGCTTCCTCCTCAATTTTCTTGACTACGGCTTGAACAGCGATGTCGGGGTCGGTGGACGACGTTCCGCCGTCGAAGTTTTCATCTAATGCCAGACGGTCCCATCGCGGAGACCGCGGTCCGAGTTGGTAATTTGGCGCGGGAATCCGACCTAGGCGCACCAAGCGCGGCAACGCCGCCGGGGAAACGCTGATGTATTCAGCGGTTGCCTGAGCATTTAGCCAACGCGACTCAGCCATATCTCCCCCGCAGGCTGACCTGTGATGCCAACTACGCGCCTTCGCCGAACTCGCCGGCTTCGTGTCCTGCCATGTCCGGCAAGCCGGCATCAGGCAGAAGCGGCTCGAATACTCGCGGTAAGGACAGGGTGCCCATCACGTGTCTCACACCGGCAGGCGGGATAGCAGGGGTGTCCACTACCCTAGCGGAGACCGTCTCGGTCTTACCCCGAAAGTGAAAATTGACGGTGAACACGGCCCCCTCACTAGCGCCGGGTGTCTTCTGCGCCGCGTAGCCACCAACTCCGCCGAGCTTGGCTCGCACCTCGGATGCCCGGAGTTGCTGTGCTGCCAACGACCCGACGACGAGGCGCTGATTGTCCTGCTCTGCCGCGTCCGCGGTGCGTTCGAGGCGCTCATGCACGCGGCGCAAATCGGCGACTATGTTATTCAGGGCGATAAAGGCAGCCGGGTCGCCCGCCTCGGCTGCGGCGAGGGTCTGCGCCCGTTCTTCGACCACATCCCGCCCCTTGGCGGCGGCCTTGGCGATGGCTGCGGCTGGCTTCTCGACGTGATTGCGCCGGTGGCGCGATATCGCCATGCGGTGCAGCCCGCCGCCGAGCCGGTCGGCAATCGCCTGATCGCTGGCACCCGCGGCGATCACCTCCGCGGCGATGCGGGTTTTCTCGGTGCTGCTACAGATCGAACAGGGTCTGCCGGTGCTCATGGTGCTGTTGAACGGTTTGGGTTGTCGCTGATGCACGGATAGCACGGATGTTGGGTGGCACGCACGATACGAATGCACGGAACGAGCAGGCGGGCCTTCCGCGCCCCTTAGTGCCGGCGCTCATTCGGCACGCACGCACGCCGCTTTCGGAAATCAGTAATTCCCCACTACCGTAGGGATAAGTTGCAGCAGCCTTCGGAGCCTCCGGTTATCGTCGATCAACCGGGAGTTGGCATCCGAGGGGCAAAAGAGACTGCGCGTCGAGGTGCTCAAGGGTGGGTCTTCCGCGCCCCTTGGCGCCAGCGTCAGCGCGACACGCATACAAGCCGGCACAGCCTGCAGGAAGACCAATAATTAACCCGTGCCGCTTATATGCCGCTCTAGCTAAGCAGCAGAAAGGGGCAGAGAAGCCGCCATGAATACCATGTGCCGAGCGACGACCTTAGCGGCGGCGGCGGCCGCCACCGCGTGTGTGCTAACCTTGGCTGGCTGCCACAGCGCCACCTATGACCGCCTGCACACGCTCATGGATCAGTGCAGCGCCGGCGACCAACACGCCTGTGACGTGGTGCCGATGTATCAGCGCCAAGAGGAGATCGAGGCCAAGCAACGGGCGGCGCGGGCTGCGGCGCTCGCCGGTTTCGGCGCCGCTATCGAGCGGGCAACGCAGCCTCATTATTACTTCGCGCCCGTCGCCCCGGCCCCGGTATCGTCTCCGCTCAACTGCACCTCGATGGGGTTTGGTGACGGGATCGTGCATACCCAGTGCCAGTGACCCGATGCCGGCCGGAACCGCCGGCGGCCTGAACGGTCGGGGGTCTCGCGGGTGAATGATGACCGACAGTCCCATCGCTCGCACGGGGCGAGGGATGCGCCTATGCAGTACAGAACTGCCTGCACTGAGGTGCCATGACCCCCTTTGGAAAACCGGCGAACCAAGTGACACTCGCCGACATCGAGCGGCTCACCACAGATAAAGTGCCCGAGGGGCGGCACCTCGAATACAAGCGTGATATTCCGATCAGCGACGAAGACCAGAGGCGCGCACGCAAGGAGGGCAAGGAGCCACCCCCCGGACCGATCATGGCTGGACAACCGCCCACTCAGGGACTTCGGCCGAGACAAGCTGATGGAAGAACTGGTGGCCTTCGGCAATGCAGACGGCGGGGTGCTGGTCCTTGGCGTGGTAGAGACCGATGTTCATCCGGCACGTGCTGATGTGCTCAATCCGCTGCCTGACGTAGCTGGCCTTGAGCGACGACTCCGGGATGTGATCGTTGACTGCGTAGAACCGCGGTTGCCGCAAGCAGCAGTCGTTGGCCTACCTACCACGCCGGAAGGGGCCGGGGTGGTCATCTTAGAGGTCGAGCCGTCCCGGCTAGGACCACACCGGGTCCGCAAGACGCGAGAAGCTACGATCCGGCGTGGGGACAGTTGTGTACCGCTCACAATGGCAGAGATACATGACATGGTGATCCGCAATGCCCGTAGGTTCGATGCTGTGGCCTTGACGCTGATTGAGAGGTTGGAGGGTTTTCAGAATGATTTTACCCAGATGCTTGTAAAACAGGTGCCGGCAGAGCCTGCCGTTCCAGAACCGGCGGATTTGCGGGTGTCAAGGTGGCTCTCTAAGGAAAATTATGCCGCGTTCGGTCTGCGCGTTACACTTGTTCCTCATGACGCCCTTGGCATTGCCCGCCTTGAACACCTCACCGGATTGGTGCCACCTCAGAGTGTACGGGAGGTACGGGAGGCTGGCACTGGGCACGTTCCAGGGGCGGACGTTGTTTGGATTACCGAGCACGGCGGAAGGCGTGTGCTGGGTGGGGTCGAGCAGGTTCAGCGAGAGCAGGGCCTCGTGCGGTCGTATCGCGTGATGCGCGACGGGTTCATCGAGGCAAATGTCATGTCCTGCGACAAGCGAGACGCGGTGCAGGTTCCCCTTTAACTGGCTCGTTGGAATGATCGCGTGCGTCTTGGGGATCTATGATCGGCTGAGAGAGAAGGCGGGAACGCCATCGATGCCAGCCGAGGTCGGGGTCGAACCTGCGGAGCGCCGATTGTGCCTCGAATTGGCGGTCATAGATACGTGCTCGGATACAACCCGCTGGAGCAGAGGACCAAATTCCCCCATTCTACAGTGTCCGATCAGGGCAGCTTTACCGAATGCATCAATGCCATAGCTGGCGATCTGGTGAACGCATCTGGACTGACTGTGGGTGCGCTGCCGAAGTTCGATATCCTCTAGCATCACGGGTGTGCCTCGGTTTGGGCGCCGAACCTGCCGGCACGGCGTGCCGTTCTCGCTCCATTGGCTGAACGAAACCCCTGGAAGTGCCCCTCATCTGAGCGCGAGGGATTACGACTGGGCGCTGGCATACCCGGCCAGTCCAACACTCCCCACCGGGGGGTATGGGGGTGGCGCTGGCGCTGGTTGAAGAGCCGCGGGGTCCAGTAGCGATGTCGGGCCGTTGGGTGCTGCTCGAAAGGGCGCGACCGGAAGCTTCGTTTGCGACCGCGGCAACCGGCCGACGGGGCTTGCGGTGCATCCATGATGCCTAGCTGATGCCTAACCCGCCTTTAGGCTGCAATCTGGCATTAACGAGTTGATCGCTAACACATTGATTTTGCTTGGTGGGCGCACAAGGACTCGAACCTTGGACCCGCTGATTAAGAGTCAGCTGCTCTACCAACTGAGCTATGCGCCCGCCGGGCCGAGCCGCACATAGCAGCGGGTGTCGGCGATTGAAACCCCTCGGCGGGGTGATCGGCCGACAGGTCGCTTTTGGTTTGAGGGCGCTCCCCGGATCGCGTCGCGATCCGACCCGAGGCCGATGCCCTGGGGCAGGCTCTCCCGCTTGCGGGCCCCGCAAGCGGGAGAGGTGGACCCCATCCATTGGACAGGAAACGGGTTGAGCTAAGAGAGACTCCCGCCGGTTACGAATCCCGCTACCCGTGCGAGGGGGAAGCGAAGCTGCATAGCACGTTCTGATCGTCGATTGACCCCTTTTGTTGCTGTTGTGGTGCCTGTGGGGATGTGGTCAACGCGCTGGCGTTGTCCACATATCCACAGATCGGCGCGGCCTCGAACATTTCGCGCGGCGTTCGATAACCGAGCGCTTGGTGCAAACGCACATCGTTGTAAAAGGCCAGCCACCTGCCGATACCGCCACGTGCCGCACCAACCGAGGCGTACGCCTTGATGAACACCTCCTCATATTCAGGCTGCGCCACAGGCGCTCGATGAAGATGTTGTCCAAAAATCGCCCTTTGCCGTCCATGCTGATCCGCACCCCGCGGGCCGCCAGTTCGTCAATGAAATCCCCGCTGGTGAACTGCACACCCTGATCGGTGTTGAATATGCCCGGCTGCCCGTATCGATCCATCGCATCCTGCAAAGCCTCGACACAGAATGCCATGTCCAGCCCGATCGATAAACGCCATGCCAGAACACGCCGACTGAACCAGTCCATCACAGCAACCAGATACACAAAACCCTTCGCCAGCGGGATGTACGTGATGTCCGCGCACCACACCTGGTTGGGTCGATCGATCAGGAGATCTCGCAAAAGGTAAGGATACACCTTGTGTTCCGGGTGACGCCGGCTGGTGTTCGGCTTCTGGTAAATCGCCTCAAGCCCCATCAGACGCATCAATCGGCGCACCCGCTTGCGGTTCACCACTTCGCCGGACCGGCGCAGTACCGCCACCATGCGACGCGATCCGTAGAACGGTGTCGCCAGATACTGTTCGTCCAGACACCGCATCAGTCGCAGATCATCGGCACTCACCGGCGCAGCCCGGTCATACAGCGTCGAGCGCGCAACCTGCAGCAGCCGGCACTGCGCCACGATCGACAGGTCCGCGTCGGACCTGTCGACCAGCGACAGCCGCGTTATCTGGTTCATGGCCCAGACCTTTTGCGAAAAAAATCGCGCTCGACCGTCAGCTCGCCAATCTTCTCATACAGCTTGGCCAGTTGCGCCTCGTCCGCCACGGCGCCCTCCGACGTTCCTGCCTTCCCCCGGGCGAACAGCGAACCAACCCCCTCGACCAGCGTCTTCTTCCACGCATGGATCTGGCTCGCATGCACCCCATATCGGCTTGATAGCTCCGCCACGGTGCCGTCCTCGCGCACCGCCGCCAAGGCCACCTTCGCCTTGAAATCAACGCTGTGCTTCTTGCGAATATGCGCCATCTGTCAACCCCGGCCCGCGGCCGTTCCAGAAGCGAGAAGTCTCTCTTAGCCACCTGTCCAGATTTCGGGGTCCACCTCACCCGCTTGGCGTCGTGCAAGCTTGAGAATTCCATCACCAAACAGTAGAGAATGATGGGCCCATTCCTCTATAAAGCAGATGCAATCATCGAGCACCTTGAATGCACCGGTATAGATTTTGACGGAACTCTCAAGCGTAGACAGATCTTGGCTTCGGAGCCAGAGCCTGTATTGCGCTTCAGCCGCCTTCAGGTCGGTACTGCGCTTGGATAGTATCTTCAAAGGATACGGCATCTGCGGCAGATTGATAGCGGGTGGTCCCCGACACATATTCGAGCATCGTTAGAGCAAGATCCCCGCGAGCTGCCCTGATTTCAGCGACTGATTCCATTGCGGACTGGTATTCGTCCTTCTGGCTCTTGGCGTTTAGGTCTGCGGCACTCTTGAGCGTTAGTTCTTCGGCTTGAAATAGTGTCTTGTCAGCGTCATGAAGGTGGCCATTAGCTATTTGGCTCACCGCCTTGCTAAACAAGCCACTAGTTTCGGTTTGATCCGAGATAAGATCATCTACTGTATGTCGAAGGGCGATATAGCTCTCGGCCACTTCGACCAGCTTCGCTCGGAGATCACCCGCGGGGACAGAGTTTTGTCCGATGATTTGGAAGAATGTGATAACCGCATTCTGGTTCGCAGATAGCTTGAGAGATAAGGCACTAGCCTCGGCTTCGGCGTTTCGTTCAGCCAAGTGTGCATCGGCAAGCATTTTCACGAAATTATCGGGTAATGCCTCGACTACCTTGACGACCTGTTCGTTTGTCACCTGTGTCTGTGCGGAAGCTGAAGCTACGGAGTTCGAAACCGCCTTGTGGTCCGGCTTCGCTATCCAGTGCTCCCAGCTCCAACCGAAACCACCACCGATGGCCACCACGCAAGGAAGGATAACAGTAGTGAATGTTTTGAACGTTGGCCAGATGCTTCCCGCCAACACCCTCCTTGATCTTCGCTGCTTAGCAGAAGAGGGAGAGTGATGGTGCGGGGTCGCATGAAAACCCGTCCTGCATTCCGGTGGGGTGATCCGGTGAGGGTTCTTGCTCAATCTCCTGCTGTTCGTCTCGCGCCATATTCGATTGTAAAAGTGGGGGGCGCGCAACCTACATCATCACGCCCTTGTGTGCCAGAGAATCTCCTGTGCCGTTCATTCTGAGAAGCGTCGTCGCTTGATTCTCGATAGATTTGCTATTCGACAAGTGTTCGGTTTGCACTTCCACCCCCTCCCGACCGGCCTCCTACCCGCCAACTCCGGCACTCAATCGCAAACCGGTCCTTGAAATCATCGACAAACCAGACTTCTCCCAATCAGCGGGTCCAAGGTTCGAGTCCTTGTGCGCCCACCAAGCAAAATCAGGCATTTATACCAGCCGCCGTAAACATTGACGCACGCCCAGTCGCGGGTGCCGATAGAGCGTATTCGCTCGGGATCATTGATCAGGAAGTTCCAGGCGTCGCGGCAGGCCGCCAGGACGGCCTCGTAGCTGTCCCAAACCAAGCGGCAGAGTTTGTTGGCCCTGAACAGATGCGCGGAGTCATGGCGGTCGTCGCGCACCATGGCCGGACGCGAACCAACCGGTGCCCAGACATAAGCGAGGGTCCCCTTCTGCCCGACCCCTGGCTTCATCGGCGAACCAGATTTCCATTGGCTTTCCGGCCGCCGAGGCCGGCAGGGCAGGCGTCGTTACATCCGCAAAGCTTTTTTAAAAAGCTCCTGTGCCGCGACATCCTTCTGCGGATGCGACGGGCGCGGCTGAAGCCGGGTTAGACCAAGCCGGCGCAGCCACTTGCCCATCGTGCGCTCGTGCACTTTGACCTGATGGCGGCGACCTGATGGCAGCCGATCATGGCGGCGACCGTTCTCACCGCAAAGGGACCGAATCATCGACGTCGACCTCCGGGGCGTGTTCCTGTGTCGACGACAATCATGGATCGAACGAGGGCGGTGCGTCGACAAACTGATCGGCGGCAGTTCGAGATCGACTCCGCCGAGCGGCTCGAAGCGTCGGCGGATCGCCTCGGCCAAGTTTGGCTGCGGCGGCCCCTTGAGTTCGGCGAGAGTAGTTTCGAGGATCTGCCGCACCTCGGCTTCCACGGACTGCCCACACTGGGCCACGCGGACGCGCAGACGCTCTTTCACGTCCGCATCGATGTTGCGGATGGAGAGAGCGGCCATGCTGGACCCGATTGGCTGCATGCTGGCATTGCATTTTATGCATGCAATCCCTACCCGACGGTTTCTGTTGGTGAAAAAAGCTGCTTTCAAGAAGGCGGGTATGATTTCACCGACATGGCAGAAGCCAAGAAGGCTATGTTGTTATACCGGTCACGGCTTCACCTCAGCGGCCCGCTTGTCGGGGAGCATGGGATTTCAGGGAGACCTGCCCTCTGAGAGCAGATTGGCGCCGCACGCGCGGTCATGGAATAAGCGCCGGCCGGGGCGGGGCCTTCCGCCCGACCCGAGGCCGAGTGGAACGAAACCTACTCCGCCGCTGGCAGGTAAATCTCCCTCCCCTTCTCCGCAAATTCTTTGCTCTTCTCCTCCAGCCCGGCGATGCGGGCGGCTTCATTGCGAAGGTCCTGGGTGATCTGCATGGAGCAGAATTTGGGCCCGCACATGGAGCAGAAATGCGCAACCTTGTGGGCGTCCTTCGGCAGGGTCTCGTCGTGGAAGCTGCGCGCCGTGTCGGGATCGAGCGAAAGATTGAACTGATCCTCCCAGCGGAACTCGAAGCGCGCGCGGCTGACGGCGTCGTCCCGCAGTTTCGCTGACGGGTGCCCCTTTGCCAGATCAGCCGCATGTGCGGCGATGCGGTAGGTGATGACTCCCGCCTTTACGTCATCGCGATTCGGCAGGCCGAGATGCTCCTTCGGCGTGACGTAGCAGAGCATCGCCGTGCCGAACCAGCCGATCATCGCGGCGCCGATCGCCGAAGTGATATGGTCGTAGCCGGGGGCTATGTCGGTGGTGAGCGGGCCAAGCGTATAGAAGGGCGCCTCGCCGCATTCCTGCAGCTGTTTGTCCATGTTGACTTTTATCTTGTGCATCGGCACGTGGCCGGGGCCCTCGATCATTACCTGGCAGCCCTTGTCCCAGGCGATTTTGGTGAGTTCGCCAAGGGTCTCGAGCTCGGCAAACTGTGCACGGTCGTTGGCATCCGCAATGGAGCCGGGACGCAGCCCGTCGCCGAGCGAGAATGACACGTCGTATTTGCGCATGATGTCGCAGATGTCCGCGAAGCGTTCGTAGAGAAAGCTTTCCTTGTGGTGTGACAGGCACCAGCGCGCCATGATCGAACCGCCGCGCGAGACGATACCGGTGACGCGCCTGGCCGTCAGCGGCACATACGCCAACCGCACGCCGGCATGGATCGTAAAATAGTCCACCCCCTGCTCCGCCTGCTCGATCAGCGTGTCCTTGAAGACTTCCCAATCGAGTTTCGCCGGGTCGCCATCCACCTTTTCCAGCGCCTGGTAGATCGGCACCGTGCCGATGGGCACCGGCGCGTTGCGCAGAATCCAGTCACGAATGTTATGGATGTTGCGCCCGGTGGAGAGGTCCATCACGGTGTCGGCGCCCCAGCGGATCGCCCAGACGAGTTTCTCCACTTCTTCGGCGGCGCCTGACGTGACGGCGGAGTTGCCGATATTGGCATTGATCTTCACCAGGAAGTTGCGGCCGATAATGACCGGTTCCAGCTCCGGATGATTGATGTTGGCAGGAATGACCGCGCGGCCGCGAGCGACTTCGTCGCAGACGAATTCAGGGGTGATGAATTCGGGGATCGCGGCGCCGAAATCCTCGCCATCGGCACGGCGTTCGGCGGCGCTTTCAAGAACTTTGGCGCGGCCGAGGTTTTCGCGATGGGCAATGTAGATCATTTCTTCTGTGACGACGCCGGCGCGCGCGAATTCGAGCTGGGTGACGAGTTGGCCCGGCTTGCCGCCATAAACCGGGTGGTCAGCGGGGCAGAGCGGCACGAGCTTGTCGCCGGAGGCACCACCATTGTCTTCTGGCCTGACTGCGCGCGCGGGGATGCGCTCGAAGCCGCGGCGGGCAAGCCAGTCACAGCGGACCGGCGGCAGGCCGGTCTCGAGGCCGATGGTTACCGCCGGGTCGGTATATGGACCGGAGGTGTCATAGGCGCGGTACGGTTCCTCGTTTGCGGTGGGGTGGAGGGCGATTTCGCGGAACGGGACGGTGATGTCCGGTCGTCCGGGTGGCGACGTATAGATTTTTTGTGATCCGGCGATCGGACCGGTGGTCACCGAGGACGGGCGGGCGGCAACTTTGGATTGGACCGTCATGGGCGTTCAACTCCCTTCTGGCGGCAGCCGACGTCGGGCAGGGGGTTTGTACGTCATCAGGCCCCGTCCCTCCGCCGGCATGACCCGGATCAGGTTCAAGGGTCACCGGCGCCGGCGCTGTCGCGCCCCTGCCGGACTCTCAGCCCCAGAATAGCGGGACCCCCCTCGGTGACTGACAAGGATGCGGCCTGTGTGGCGGGATGTCAAATTCCAGGGGAGGCTCAGGCCAGGCCGTCGGGAGGCGTGGACTCGCTCCCGAAGGCGCGAGCAGCCAGCATTGCCACCGCTGAATGGGTCTCGCGTTTCTTCGGGAAAAGATTGTGACGCGATGGACCACAATTTTGCTCTGACGCAACACCACGATTGCTCTCCGGAAGGAGAAACACGATGAAATTTTCGAGGCTGTCCCGTTCCTGTACCGCATTGGCGCTGGCGGCGTCGTTCGCGGTTCCGTTTGCGATGCCGGCTGCCGCACAGGGCTGGCACGGGGATTATCACCGTGATTACCGGCACGATTGGCACGGCTATTATCACGACAACAATAACACCGGAGCGATCGTGGGTGGTGCGCTGCTGGGCCTTGGGCTGGGTGCGCTGGTCGGCGGCGCGCTGGCGGCTCCGCCCCCGGCGTATGCGGCTCCGCCGCCCGTTTATTATCCGTCGGCTCCACCGCCAGCCTATTACGCGCCGCCGCCACCCGCCGCGTATGGCTACAACTATGGCTATCCGTCCGGGTATTAGCCTTCAATAGCGATTTAGCGTGAGGGGAGATCGGTTGATCATGAAACGTACCCTGCTGCTGCCTGTCATTGGGGCCACCGCCATGCTGGCGCTGCCCGTCGGCGCATTCGCCCAATCACCGCCGAATAATCAGCCTCAGCCCAATAGTACACAGGAACGTGTCGAGCGGCACGTTCAGCAGCTTCACACCAGCTTGAAATCGGCCCGACCGAGCAGCGCCAATGGGACCAGTTCGCCCAGGCGATGGAGCAGAATGCCGATGACATGCAGCAGGCAATCTATCAGCGAGGATCGCAGCTGGGGTCGATGAACGCGGAGCAGAACATGCAGTCCTACACGCATCTGGCGGAGCTGCATGCGCAGGACATGGAGCGACTCTCCTCTGCGTTCCAGCAGCTTTATGATTCGATGTCGCCGCCGCAGCGGCAGAACGCGGATCAGGTTTTCCGGGTTCACGCCGAGAACAGGGCGCGCCAGCACGGTGCGTCCGGCTGAGCAAAGCTCGCAGCTGTTTTGTTTACCGGCCTCTTTCCCTGCGGGAAGAGGCCGTTTCTTTCTGCGGGTGGATGGGGCCTTGGGGCAGGGGAATATCCCAATAGGGGTCATGCCTGGCGCAAAACGCGCTCGTGCCGGATGCAACCAGATCATCAAATGCGGTGAGACACAGGTCCGGCGCCGCCGGCATGCTCCGGTGGGAGAAGCTTTGGAGGATGCGAACGTACAGATCTTTACCCAGTCCGTAGGTTTGGGCGATCACCGCATCCATTGCCGCCCGTATTTGCCAGGCCGTCCCGGCATCCTTGATCACGGGCCAGCCTGGGGCCGTTGACTGCTCTCGCCAGGCACCGCCGAGTTGGTCGCTCCATAATGCGGCGTAGCCGGAATGCCGGCAGCTCAGCCGCAGGGCGCCGTGCGCGATAAACCGCGCGACATCTGCGTCTGTTTCGCACACCGGGCAGCTTTCGAGAATGAACAGGTTTACGGTCGCTGCGGTCTTTTGCCGCAAGCACCAATCGAAAGTGAAACTGTTGAGAATCCCGCACAACAGGAGCGCGGTTGCATTGGTTCGGTTTTGCGGCGAGCGTTCTACTGGTGCGGTGTCGTTGCAGAGGGAGCCGGGTGGGATCACCGCGGCGATCGCAGTACGCTCATCTGTGGAGCGAGCGATCTTCCGCAAGGCAAGGCGGTAGAATCGTGCTGCCGCAATCCATCCCGGCTTGTCGCGGATCGTTTGCACCGGCACCGCGTAGCGCGGCCCATCACCCCAGCGGTCGGTGAACTGATGGATCGTCTTGCCTTCATGAAGAATATGGCGCCGGCCGCCTGTTGCGCGGATGGGCACAACGCGGTGCGCGTCATCCGTGATGTTCATCTCGCGCCCGACTGACATTCCGTGCACGCCGGTCCATTCAGCGAAGGTGGGACGGCCGGGGAACAGGCGGCGCACAATCTCCAAATCCGTTTCGGAGCGAAGCTCAAGAAAGTTGAGTGTCTCGCCGGAGGTGGCCTCGATCAGTTCGCGGCCGTAGCAGATCGTCCTGCCTGGCTGTTCAGTCTCTTCGAGATTATGCAGGTAGAAGCCGCAACGTATCCGGTCGGTGGGCCCGGGCCGGCGGGCGACAAGCAGGGCGAAGCGGAAGCTGGCATGAATGTCGAACAGCCTGCGCCGGTTCTCGAATGAAAGGCACCAGTCAATTCGGGTCTGGTCGAAGTATAATCGCCGCGTTCCGGCCGCACCTTCGTTGGCGTGGAACGCCGAAGGGACCACCATGCCGATAGCGCCGGTTTCACTTGTAAGCTGAAGGTTGCGTTCCGCAAATACGCGGAACGTGTCGAGACGTGCTGGCGAACCACCCTTCTGATGCGCATACAGGCGGGCAACGGCGCGATGCTGGCGCGCGAAAGCCTCCTGGTAGCTGCGCAGCGTCGCTGAACTGGCCCGGCCCCCATGTTCGGCCAGGAACTCCTTAGTGTTGGCCTGAACAATATCCCAGGGTGGGTTGCTCAATACGACGTCAAACCCGCTTCGTGCGCCTGCAAATACTTCCGGAAAAATGGCATCCCAGGGCAGTGAAGGTCCGCCGGCTTCGGCCAGCATCGCCTGCGCTCCGCTCAGCCGCTCCGGCCATCGGCCATGCTGCGCGACGTGCCGGGCAAGCGCCAGCCATTCGTCATCGGCTTCGCGTATCCCCAGCATCACCGCTCCCGCCCAGGCGCGGGCCAGCTCCCGCCAGGGTGCGAGCAAGGCATCCAGCCGCGCTTTCGTCGCCGCCTTGTGCAGCAGGTCGGCCGCGTCGTGCCCGAGCGAGGCTTCCAGTGCGGCGACCTCGGCCATGGCGGCCGCCCGCGCCTCCGTCAGGCGCGTGGTGACACTACCTGCCAACAGCGGATCGATGGCGCTGCCGGTGACCGGGAGTGTGGCAAGACACGCCAGGAATGGACCGGTCAACGAATCGCCATGCACGAGGCGATGGTCGAGGAATGTCAGCGGAAGGCCCTCGGCATGCGTTTCCAGCCATAGCGAGAGCCGGGCAAGTTCGACTGCGAGACGGTTGCGGTCGATACCATATAGGCAATTCACCGCGATGAGGCGCCGGCAGATCGCCTGGGCTCGTGCCTCGGATAAACCGGGGTGCTCACCCTCGGGCACCCGCGACGGAAGATAGGCGGGGAGCAGCGGGACTGGCCCAGGCAGGAGGTTCAGCCGCGGACGGAGGGTGGGGTCCGCGTCGCAGGCGCGGCACGCGGCATAGAGTGCGTGCCCGAGAAATCGGCAGACCTCCACGAGGAAGTGGCCGCTGCCTGCCGCCGGATCGAGCACCTTTATCGACAGGATGGCGGCGGGCTGGGGATCGGTGTCGGGACTGCGTTCCGCCACGAGCGGCCCGAGAGTTTCCCTGACGAGGAAACGTACGAAACTTTGTGGCGTGTAGAATGATCCGGTTGTCTTGCGTCCCAGCCCGGCCCGCAGGTTGAATTTCTCATTGCGCGACGGACCGGAGATGGACGGCTCCAGTTCCAGCAGCGCCTCGTACACGTGGCCGAGTTGTTCGACGCTCAGTGCGGCAAACTGCACCCGTTCGCGTGCACGACCCTTGGGACTGGTCCAGAGCAGCCGATCGAGCAGGAGGGCGACGGTACGTTCGCCCCAGGCGATGCTGTCGAGCAATGGCATCGCCTCGGCGCCAAACAGCGCACCCCCAAGCGCAGGGATGTGCATTTCGCTGCACGATAATCCATCGCGGCAGAAGCGAAAAAGCACCCGCAAACCGTCTTCAAGCAGCCGTCCGGTTTCGGCGGCCTGGTCCAGGATGCGCCGGGCGATCGGCGCGAGAACGAGGCTGGGCGACAATGCCGTGCGCCAAAGATTGCTGGCGGTGAAGGAGGCGCCCTGACAAGGCGCCGAACTCTCCAGTTTCAGAATGAACAGAAGCCGATACACGAGGATGAGGCTTTCAGCCCACAGGCGATCGGCGGGGAGGCGGGAGGCAGCGTTGCCGGGCTGGCTCAGGATGCCGTTGAGGAACCCCTCCAGGGCGCTCCGCGCCTGATCGCGCAAAGAGGCGGTCACCCGCGCCTGATTGAGGCGTCCTGCCTGCAATATTTCAGGGAGCGCGCGAATGCCCCGCGGACCGGCAAGTGCGGCCAGTAACCGGAAGGAATTGGGTGCGGCTTCGCGTTCCCGCCAGGATGCCAGGTCGATATTGATCCCGCTGTCCTGCCGGTCGGCATCGAAGAGCATCAGCCGCAGCTCATCGCCGTTGGTAATCAGCCCAAGTGATTCGTGGCAGGTGAGCAGAACGCGGCAGGCGGATCGCAGCGGGCTAAGCCGGTACGCGCGCCCGGTCTGCCATGCCGAACTCAAGGTCGATGCCCTGAGCCGCGGACCAGACGCGAAGATGCCCGCCATCCGGCGCTCGCAGGATCATGCCCCCATCCTCGGCGCCGGCACGCGTGGCCACCGGGGCGCCGCGGCGAGGCGGCGCATAGCGCAAGGCGGCAGCCAAAGGGTCGAGCACGTTCCTGCGGACCCGCCCAGCCCCCGCCTCGCCACGCAGGCCCTTCAGCCCTTCGCGCAGCCGATCCCAGCCATGCGTGGGTCCGATCAGCCCCTTGCGGGTGAGCAGCGACGTCAGTTCGAACCGCAGAAACGCCTCGGGAAGCGCGGCCCCCGAGACCGCGCAATCGGCCAGGTCGAGCGTCACGGAACCAGCATCAGCATGCCCGCCGAATGAAGCGTCGCGCGTGCCAGCGATGCCCGCTGTTCAAGGATGTTGCGTTGCTCGACTGCACTGGCGACCACCGATGCGGCATCCCTGCGGCGTGCGGGCGGCGCACCGGCGTCGGTGGATAGCGCGGCCAGCCGCTCGACTGGCTGATTCCAGTCAGCAGCATTCCTGGGACCGGCGAACAGGTCTGGCATGTTGGCGCCAGCAGGTCCGCAGATTGCTTCGGTCTGGCAGGCAACCCAGCGATCGAGATCCGCCTTCCACCTGGCAACTCGTTGCTGGTGCGCGGTTGCGAACTCCTTTTCCGCGCGCCGCATCGCCTGCTCCGCCATCCTGCGCGCGGCGGCCTGGCGGGCCGGCGCCCAGCCAGAGAAATGCTGTTGCCAGACGCGATCCGGCGCGTGGGCCGTGGCGGTGCGCGCCACGGCCAGCCACTTATGTGCATCCGTCAGTTCGGCGGCGGGGGCGTTGCGCTTAAGAAGGACTGCAAGGAGCTGTCTGACCTCCACCTGCCGGGCGCTGCGGATTTCGAACACGTAGGTAAGCAGCAGCTCAACACCGCGGCTTGAGCTTGCAACCGCCACACGGGGATCCGCTTCATCCTCTTCCGGCCCGATCTGCTGGACACGCGCAAGCGCATGGCGGAGCAGGGGATGAGCGAGACCGATGAAAGCAAGCGTGTCGGGGCCGTCCACGAACTTGTCGGGATCGCGCGTCAGCCGCAGCGTGGCGGTTTCGGGATCGAAGCCCGGAAGTTGCTCGATCCCGGCGCTCCATGCATCATTCAGCCGAAGACGATCAGCTCGTGCCTGTCTTAGTCCGGTATCGGCTTCAATTACCTCGGCAACGAATGCACTGGGGTCGATGTTGAACCCGTGGCAATTGCCGGCATTGGTGACCTGCGCCAGACCGGCAGTGTCCTCGGCGGAAGCTTGCACGGGCATCCATCCGAACCGAAGCGCGATACGCTCGTCATAGGCGTGCTGCACGTCGCGCAGCAGCGCGCGATAGGCCGCCGGATTGGTGTCGATTATCTCGCGGTCGAGCGTCCGGATCGCGGCGGCGTGAGGCGGAAACAACCCGGCCTGGCGTTGCGCAAACCCCTTTACGACGCCGGGCGAGGGCACGTCGGCGGTTACTCCGAGAGTGTCCGGCATTGCACCCAGGCTCGCGCGCCCCGCCTCGTGCTTGGTAATTAGGCGGAGCAGCAGATCCTCCTCGAACGTTCCCGCCAGATAGAGGTATCTGATGTGTGGAGCTTCCCGCTGGCCGTAGCGATCGATACGGCCGTTGCGCTGTTCCAGCCGGTTAGGGTTGTACGGCAGGTCCAGGTGGATCAGGTCGCGGCAGCGCCGTTGCAGATTCAGTCCTTCGGATATTGCGTCGGTGCTGACGAGAATAAGTGCGTCCTCGGTTGCGAAGCGTTCGGTCAGATGGGATCGGCGGTTTTCAGGATCGCCGCCATTGATGCCGAGCACCGCGCCGGCCAGGTCAGCCTGCCGCAGGGCTGAAATTGCAGCCTCCTGGCTGTCGGCATATTCGGTATAGACGAGTACGTTGGCGGCAGGGCGCCCGCGACGTATGGCGGCAATTTCCGCGACCAGCTGATCCAGCTTGGGATCGGCGGAGGCGGCGGCTTCGCCAAGGGCGATGAGCCGGTGAAGTTCCGCGGCCATTTCCTGGCGGAGCTGCGCGGCCATTCCCTCTGCCTCCAGCTCCGCGAGATCGGCCTCGGCCGCCAAACCCAGAAAGCCGAAACGGCGCAGCCGGCGCTGATAAGCGCGCAGCACCCGGCCATGTTCGCGCGTCATGGCGCGCTCCGCCGGCCGGGCGCAACGCTCCGCCACCACGCGCAGCGTCGCGGTGCAGGCCGTGATCGTGGACACCGATCGCTTCAGCAGCCCGACAAAGGCGAGCGCGTCCGCATCGCGGTCCGGGCGCGGGCGCGCCTGAAGCCGCGGCACGACGAGGGCTGCCAGGGCATGATGAAAGGCGCGGGCGGGTGCGTAGCACGCTTGCTCCGGGACGATGCGCACCGGCATGACCTGCCGGTCCCGGAACAGCGGGCGTCCTGTCCGCGGATCACGGATATGAGCTTTCAGTCTGCGCACGATATGAGTGCGGTGAGCTTGCCCGCTGAGGGCTCCGCTGCCATCGACCAGGCTGGGATCGAGCAGCGCCATCAGTGACGCGAAGTGAGCCTCTACCCCGTCGTGCGGCGTGGCGCTGAGAAGCAGCAGCGCGTCGCTTTGGCGGGCGACTACCTCTGCCAGCCGGCGCCGCAGGGTGGAGTCCTGAGAGACTGTGCTTGTATCAGCGGCGCAATGGTGTGCCTCGTCAATTACCGCAACGTCCCAGCGCGTCCGCTCCAGATCCTGGAGCACCCGTTCCTGTTTGGCGAAATCAAGCGACGTCAAGCAGAGGCTGGTGGCCTGGAACGGATTGACGCCCAGCTCGGTCCGGCGCTTTTGCGCCTGTAGTGAGGCGATGTCGGTCAAGGGGGTGAAATGCAGCCCGAAGCGGTGGCGCAATTCCTGATCCCATTGGCTCAACAGCGGCCCCGGCGGGACCACGATCAGGATCCGGTGCGCCTGCCGGCGGGCAATCAGTTCGGTGAGGACGAGGCAAGCCTGGACGGTCTTGCCGAGGCCAACGTCGTCCGCCAGCAGCAGCCGGACCCGCGGCAGTTGCAGGGCGCGAATGACCGGGACGAGCTGGTAGACTTCGGGCGCAGCCGGCCTGGACTGGCGGCGAACAGAGCGGCGGGTCCGATGATTTGCTCCAGCAGCAAGGCCTGATGGCGCAGACGCCAAAGCCGCAGGTCGCCAGGCCGGTCGGGACGGAAGTCATCGGGAGCGATGGTGACGTGGTCTGCCGGGTGCAGGGCCGTCCATTCGAGCCCGGCGAGATCGCGGCTGAGACAACGCAGGCGGAGGTATTGCTGCGTGTCTGAACGTTCCGTTGCGCAAACTCTCCAAGGGAGGCCGCGAAACATGACGCGCACGCCCGAACCGATCGTTTCGCCGTCTTTTGGCATGGCCGCCGACGCATCCTGCGTCCCTTCGGCGGTTCACCTACGGGCAGAAGATGAATGAACGGCAAACAATGTCGGGCCTATTCGAGATAACAAGCTCGAATTGTGCGATCCCGTTGGCGCAGGGGAGCGGGGATGTGATAGGAACTAGCGTGATTTTTGCCGACGGCCGTCGTCTCCAGGGGAATACAGCCGATGCGTAAGCCTGCTCTCAGTGTAATTGCCGCCGCTCTCTGGCTTGGGGCAGCGGCCGGGTCGGGAATAGCCGCGGATTACCTCCAATCGGCGCAGAGCGCGTTGCGGAAAGGCGACCTGCGCACCGCCCAGATTGAGTTGCGCAACGCCGTCCGGTCCGATCCGCAAAACGCCGAAGCGCGATTTCTCCTGGCCGAGGTGCAACTGCAACTGGGGGATCCGGTTGCTGCCGAGCAGCAGGCGCGGGCGGCCGAGGAGCGCGGTTACGACAGAAACAAGACAACGCCGCTGATCGGCCAGGCCATGCTGATGCAGAACCGACCGGCTGATTTGCTGAAGCAGTTTCAGCCCACCGGCAAGGACCCCAAGCTGGATGCCGAAATCGTGGTGGACCGCGGCGCTGCCCAGCTTGCGCTAGGGGACATGGAAGCGGCGCGCAAGTCGTTCGAGGACGCGCAGAAACTGGATCCGATGTATATTCAGGCCTGGCTGGCCGGCGCCCGGCTGGCACTTTCGCGAAGAGATACCGCCGCCGCCCAGACGCAGATTGACCACGCGCTGGCGATCGACAGCAAGTCGCTGGAGGCACGGTTGATAAAAGCCCAACTCCTGCTTGAGGCCAAGGACGTATCAGGTGCGATGAACCTGCTGAATCAGGCGGTGAACGACAGGCCGCCGGCGCTGCCGGCTCGCCTGCTGCGCGCCAATATACTTATTTCGCAAGGAAAGTTCAGCGACGCCAAGGCAGATGATGACGCCGTGCTGGCGATGCAGCCGCAGAACGTCGAGGGGCTGTACGTAAAGGCGATCCTGCTGCATGAGGCGAAAGACGACCAGGGGGCGAATGACATCCTCACGCGGTTGCAGCCGATATTCGACCGCATCCCGCGGGCTTATTACTTACAGGCGCTGGTACGGCAGAAGCTGGGCCAGACCGAACTTGCCGCGGCCAGTGCGCGCGATTACGTCGCGCGGGTACCAAATGATCCGAACGGTGTGAAGCTTCTCGCCCAGCTCGAAATGACGCTCGGGCGGCCGGATCAGGCGCTTGCTCCATTGCAGCAGCTGTTTGCGACTAATCGTGCCGATCCGCAGGCGCTGGAAATGCTGGCGCGGGTGGCGCTTGCGACGGGGCAGACCCAGCTTGCGCGCGACGCGCTGCAGAAGGCGGTCGATGCAGACCCGAACCAGCCGGCACTCAAAGCGCAGCTGGGCGGCGTGCTGGTTGAAATGGGGCAGCCGGACGCGGCGGTGAAGCTGCTGGATTCAGCGTTTGCGCAGGATCCGAAACAGGCCCGCTTTGCCGAGGCTTTGTTTCTGGCCGCACTGAAAACCGGGAACCTCGAACTCACGTCCGGGGAGCTCGATAAGATTTGCAAGGCCGAGGGCGATTTGCCGATGGTGCAGAACCTCGACGGGCTGCTGAAGATGGCGCGGCTGGATATGCCGGGTGCGAAGGCCGAGTTTGAATCCATTCTGAAATCGAATCCGGATTATTTGCCGGCGCAGGTCAACCTCGCTCGTGTTCTGGCAAGCGAAGGAGACAACGCCAGCTACCAGAAGGTGCTTTCGACCATCCTTGCCAAAGATCCGACAAGTGAGCCTGCGCTTGGCATGCTCGTGGCCACGCTGACGCGGGACAATCGCCGGGATGACGCGGTCGGCTTGCTGGAAAAGGCGCATGCAGCCGATCCAAAGAACGTTCCGCTCATCCTCAGTCTGGGTGATGCCTACATCCGGTTGGGCGACGCGCAAAAGGCGCTGGACCTTATTGCGCCTTCATCGGCCGGGGGTACGATCCCCATTCAGTATCTCGGGCTGGAGGCATCCGCCCAGCTGGCCCTGAAGCAGACGAACCAGGCCCGCGCGACGCTCACGCAGATACTGGACCAGCAGCCGCGAAACATTGTCGCCGTCCGGGGGCTGGTGACTTTGCTTGTGGACGCGAAGGATTACGAAGGTGCGCGCAATGTACTGAAAACGGCCATGGCGGCCTCGCCCGAGGCGTATCAGCTGCGGCTGGACTATGCACTGGTCGATCTGAAAGCGAAAGGGCTCGATGCCGCCCTGGCGACAGCCCAGGACCTTTATAACCAGGACCGTGGAAACCCCGATGCGCGCGCATTGCGCGGCGATATCTACATGGCCGCCGGCCAGCCCGAGGAGGCGGCCAAGGCATATCAGGCGGCGGCGGCAGACGCGCCATCATGGCTGCTGACGCTGCGGCTCGCGGGGGCGCAGCAACGGGCCGGCAAGCCGGGAGATGCCGCAAAGACCCTAGCTGCGTGGGTTTCCAGCCACCCAAACGACCTGGCGGCGATCGAGGCGCTTGCATCGCAGGAGATCGGGCTTGGACAATACGCCGCCGCCAAGCTGCATTTGCAAGCGGCTCTGGCCCTGGCGCCGCACAACCCGGCGATGTTGAACAACCTGGCATGGGTGGATCAGAAGCTTGGCGCGGCCGACGCTCAGCAAATCGCGGAGCAGGCGTATCTGCTGGCGCCGGGGCCGCAGACGGCGGATACGCTGGGGTGGATTTTGACTTCCGACGGAAACGCCGGCAAGGGATCGGCCCTGTTGCGGCAGGCAGTGGCCGGGTCAAATGACCCGCGAATCCTGTATCACCTTGCGGTCGCATTGAAAGATACCGGCGACCGGCAGGGCTCAATGAAACTGCTGCAGAACGTCGCCTCGGTCCCGGGCGATTTTGAGGAAAAGACCGACGCGCAGCATCTGCTGTCAGAGATGACCAAGGGTCCCTGACGCGCGACCGTGCGGCCGCTGAGTCTTCTGACGTTTTCAACGCTGTTCCCCAACGCCGAGCAGCCGAATCACGGTGTTTTTGTCGAGAACCGGTTGCGCCATCTCGTGGGAAGCGGCCAGGCTTCCAGCGAAGTCGTGGCCCCGGTTCCGTTCTTTCCGAGCACAGCGTCGCGGTTTGGCGATTGGGCACGGTATGCGCGGGTGCGACAGCGAGAGGAGCGGCACGGCCTGACGGTGCATCACCCGCGCTTTCCGGTGATACCGCGCATTGGAATGACGGCGGCGCCAGCGTTGCTGTACAGGGCCAGCCTGCCTTTCGTCCGCCGGCTTCTGGCAAACGGATGCCGGGTGGACGCGATCGACGCCCACTACATGTACCCTGACGGGGTGGCTGCAGTATGGCTCGGCCGCAAGCTGGGATTGCCGGTTGTTGTCACGTGCCGCGGCACCGACGTCAATCTGATCCCCAGCTACCGTATTCCCCGCCGTCTGATCAGCAGCGCGATAGCCGGAGCGGCCGGTCTGATCACCGTCAGCGCAGCGTTGCGCGATGCCGTCCTGGAACTTGGCGCCGCGCCGGAGAAGGTTGCGGTGCTGCGGAACGGGGTGGACACGAGCCTGTTTGTCCCTCCCGCAGACCGGGATGCGGCGCGAGCGGCGATCGGGCTCGCACGCCCAACCGTCATTTCGGTGGGTCATCTGATCGAACGCAAGGGCCATCACCTCGTCATCGAGGCCCTTCGCGACCTGCCTGAATGGGGTGCGATCATCGTCGGTGAGGGGCCGGAGCGGCACCGCCTGACCGCGCTGATCGAGGCGAATGGACTGACTGATCGGGTCCGGTTGATCGGGGCGCGGCCGCATGCCGAGCTGCCGGCGCTGTATGGCGCGGCTGATGTGCTCGTTCTGGCCTCGAGCAGGGAGGGATGGGCGAACGTGCTGCTGGAAGCGATGGCGTGCGGCACACCGGTGATCGCCACCAACATGTGGGGAAATCCGGAGGTCGTCCGCAGTCCCGAAGCCGGCGTAATCGTGGAGCGCGAACCGGCGTTGATCGGCGCGGGTCTGCGGCAACTCTGGGCCAACCGACCTGATCGCGCCGCGACCCGTGCCTATGCCGAGCAGTTCAGCTGGGACGATACGACTGCGGGGCAGCTCGCCCTGTTCCGGCGAGTGGTCGAAGATCAAAGCAGGCGCCGGGGCATTTGAAGCCCGGCCCGAGAACGGGTCTGGTTCGTTCCAGTTAGGCGGTCGCAATGCCCGATTCTCTTACCGATACCGCCGGTCTGAAGCTTACTGGCAAGCTGCGGCGGGAAGGCGGCATCATCGGTCTGCTGTTCGCCAGCACGACCAGCATCATCGGATCGGGATGGCTGTTCGGCGCCTATCACGCCACGAAAATCGCCGGCCCGCTGGCGATCTGGAGCTGGGTGGCGGGCGCAATCATCATCCTTCTGATCTCTTTGTGCTTCGCCGAGCTGGGGGCGCTGTTCCCACACAGCGGCGCTCTGGTGCACATGAGTTACGCCGGTCTTGGGCGTGGATGTTGTTGCTTGCGGGCGGCGACACCCGTGATTCCTTCGAACTTGCATTAGATACAGCAATTCAAGAACTATCGATAACTATCGGTGGGACATCATCGCAATTTATGCGCTGCTCTATCCCACCTTACTCCACAGTACTCCCCCTCACTCCCACTCGATTGTTTTGAGTGGCCATGACGCGTTGACCTAAAAGCGCAAATTTTTCTCGACCGATGAAGAACCGATTCTCCGGTCCGTCAAAAATTTGTGCTCTTGAATTCAAAGGCGAATTTCGCCGATTCGACATCAGCCCGGTTTCAGCGACTATCGATATCGATTGATCGATTTCCCGACTTCAGTTGCCCGTGCGCGATCCGACCCACGGGAAAATACCGTCACCGACCGCAAGACCCCAACTGAAGCCGCCGAAAGCACTCCGTCCGCAGGTGCATTTGAAACCATTAGGACGGCATAGACGGCGGGCATAACCTACTGGTCAAAAGCCTTGTCGTTGGCTGCCGCAGCCGGCGGGTGACGTCCCGAAACGTAGCTGGTCGATGGTGGTGTAGGCGTCCCGATATTTTTTCACTGCGATAGTCGCTGGTTTGAATGATCCGAGGCGGTATATTGGTCGGCTAGGAAATCCAGAAGCGCCCGCATCGAGGGAAGCAACCCTCGCCTGGACGGGAATAACGCATGGATCACGCCAGCCTTCGGCGTCCATTCGGCAAGAAGATCGATCAATCGACCTGCGTCAAGATCGCTTTGGATGATGAAAACCGGAAACTGACAGATGCCAACACCGCGCAGCGCCGCGACACGCAAAGCCACCATATCCTCCGTGACGAAACTTGGCTTGTGGGGGATCGTAGCGGTCGCACCATCGGGCCCGTCGAGCCGCCATTCGTGCTCTGGCTTTGTTGGGTCCCAAGCCAGGCTCGGCAGCGTCGAGAGGTCCGCCGGGACGAGCGGGCGCGAGAGGGATGTGATGACGGAAGGGCTGCCGATCAGTCGCTGAGGGCTTGTCCGCCAATTTCCGGATGACAAGATCGCTGTCCTCCAATGGTGGAAAGCGCACCCGAATCGCGACGTCGAATCCTTCGCGGATCACGTCGACACGGCGGTTGGTGCTTTCCAGCAAGACCTCGACCTTGGGACATTGCTCCATGAAGCGGGCGATCATCTCGCCGACTTGGAAGTAGATCACCGACGACGGGCAACTGACGCGGACCGTACCCTGCGGCTCGGATCGCAAGCGATCGATGGTCTCCTGCGCGGCCTCCGCCTCCACCATCATCGCGACACAGTGCCGGTAATATTCTCGGCCGATTTCGGTGACGGCGAATTGCCGGGTCGAGCGATGGATCAGCCGTACGCCAAGTCCGTCTTCGAGAAGGCCAATGCGACGGCTGAGGCGCGAGCGGGGCATGCCGAGCTTGCGGGCCGCTGCGGCGAAGCCATTCTGCTCCACCACCTCGGCAAAGAAACGCAGATCGTTTAGATCTTGCATAAGCTTCCGTTGTCCTATTTTCAGGACATTATGGCGCAATATAGCCATCTACTGCCAGCTTTGGCCTGACCGTATCTTTCTCCCAACGCAAGCCGCCGCAAGGCGCAGCGACAAGGAGAAGCACCATGAGAAAGATCCTCGGCGTCTACAGCGCCCCGCGCGGCCACTGGGTCGGCGACGGCTTTCCCGTCCGATCACTGTTCTCGCACATGAGCCATGGCGCGCATGTCAGCCCGTTTCTGCTGCTCGACTATGCTGGTCCGGCCGAATTCACGCCGACCGACAAGCCGCGCGGCGTCGGGACTCACCCGCATCGCGGCTTCGAGACCGTGACGATCGTCTACAAGGGCGAGGTCGAACATCGCGATTCGACTGGCACGGGCGGCGTGATCGGTCCGGGCGGCGTTCAGTGGATGACCGCAGCGGGCGGCATCCTGCACAAGGAGTTTCGTTCCGAAGCGTTCACCCGTAATGGCGGACCTTTCGAGATGGTTCAACTCTGGGTCAATCTGCCGGCGAAAGATAAGAACACCGATCCCAGTTATCAGACGCTACTTCACCGCGACATACCGTCGGTCGAACTGCCAAGTGGCGCAGGCAAGCTGCGGGTCATCGCCGGCGAGTATGAAGGCAAGCGCGGCCCCGCCCGCACCTTCACGCCCATCGATGTCTGGGATGTGCGGCTTAATCAGGGTGGCGCCGCCTCTTTCGCCATGTCGGAAGGCCACACTGTCGCGGTGGTCGTGCTGAGAGGTACGGTCCAGGTCAACGACGACGCCGTCGCCCGCGAAGCGCAGTTCGTATTGCTCGACGCAAGGGCAGCGAGATCAAGCTGGAAGCCAACAGCGATGCGTCTTTGCTGATCCTCAGCGGCGAGCCGATCGACGAGCCTGTCGTCATGCACGGCCCCTTCGTCATGAACACCGCCGACGAAATCCGTCAGGCGATGGCCGATTTCGAAAACGGCCGCTTCGGCGAGATCGCAGCGGCATAGCAAGACGAGGCAATGGTCCGCTCGGTGAACCATCGCCTTTTATTTTTCGGCGGCGGTGATACTCGCCCCGCCGCCGAACCTATGAGGCGTCGTGCATCCCTCATGTCGGCGAGTCTCGAACAGAAGGAAAAGCCCATGGCCAGCGAAGCAATCCGCGATCCCGCGAAGGATCACCTCCTCACGCCGCAGAATTCGGCATTCATCATCATCGACTACCAGCCTGTCCAGGTGAACTCGATCGCCTCGATGGACCGGCAACTGCTCGTCAACAACATTACCGGCGCCGCCAAGGCGGCGGTCACCTACAAGCTGCCAATCGTGCATTCGACGGTGAATGTGAAGACCGGCCTCAACAAGCCGCCCATCCCGACGATCCGCAAGGTGCTCGAGAACCATCCGACCTATGACCGCACCTCGAGCAACTCCTGGGAAGACGTCGAATTCCGCAAGGCCGTCCAGGCCACAGACCGCAAGAAGCTCATCATGACCGCGCTATGGACCGAGGCCTGCCTGACCTTTCCCGCGCTTGATGCGCTGAAGGAAGGCTACGAGGTCTATGTGCCGATCGATGCTGTTGGTGGCACGTCGGTCGCGGCACATGAAGCAGCATTGCGTCGCGTCGAACAGGCCGGCGCCAAGTTGATCAGTGTGCCGCAGCTTTTCTGTCAATTGCAGCGTGACTGGAAGCGCGCCGAAACTGTGCCGGCCTTCATGAACCTCTTCGTCGAGACCGGCGGAACGGCAGGCATCCAGTTTTCATACGACAAGCAGGACTGAATCGCGCAGACGGCCTCCATCGGGGCCGCCGTGCCTTCGCATGGAAAGATATGATCATGACCAACCCGAACACGATTGCCAATTTCGATGGACAACGACCCATCATCGACCCCGATGATGCGGCGATGTTGCTGATCGACCATCAGAGCGGCCTGTTCCAGACGATCGGCGACATGGCGATGCCGGCGCTGCGCAATCATGCCGCCGCGCTCGCCAAGATGGCCTCACTCTGCAAGATTCCCGTGATCACGACCGCCTCGGTGCCGCAGGGCCCGAACGGGCCGTTAATTCCGGAAATCCACATGAACGCACCGCACGCCAAGTATGTGGCCCGCAAGGGGGAGATCAATGCCTGGGACAATCCGGAATTCGTCGCCGCCGTGAAGGCGACGGGCCGCAAGACCTTGATCATCGCCGGCACCATTACGAGTGTCTGCATGGCGTTCCCGGCGATCGCCGCGGTGCATGAAGGCTACAAGGTCTTCGCCGTCGTCGACGCTTCCGGCACCTATTCGAAGATGGCGCAGGAGATCACACTCGCACGCGTCGTACAGGCTGGCGTGATCCCGATGGACACCGCGGCCGTCGCCTCTGAACTGCAGAAGACCTGGAATCGGCCAGACGCGCAGGAATGGGCCGAAGTCTATACAAAAATCTTCCCGGTCTACGCTTTGCTCATCGAGAGCTACGCCAAGGCACAAGAAGTCGTGACCAAAAACGAGCAATTGGATTCGGCGGGTGCCTGACTAGGACTGAGCCATGGCCGGACATTGTCTTGCCATGGCTCCTATCTCGTCGTCTCGGATAGGCTATTCCTCCTTTCCTACGTTCCGGTCGCCTCGGTGGAAGCCGAGGCGGTGGTTACCTACGCAAACAATTACCTGCCCTATTTCATCCGGCCAGGAAGCAACGGCGAGCTGACGGGAATCGGCTTTGGCGTATGCGTGGCCTTTCTTGGCATTTTCTGTCTGGTGAACCTGCTTGCCGTGGGCTGGCTGCTGCGGGTCAATTCCATCATCACCTGGTGGAAGATCGCCGTACCGGTGCTGACCGGTGTCGTCCTGCTGATTTTCCAGCGCGCACAGCAAAGTGCTGTCGGCCGATCCGAACGGCTACAGCTTCTCCGGCATATTCGCCGCGCTGCCGACCGCCGGAATATTTTCAGTTTTCTTGGGTTCCGGACGGCAATTGACCTCGGCGGCGAGAGCGCCAATCCACACCGCGACGTCCCGCTGGCGGTGATCGGTTCCGTCGTTCTGGCAGCCGCGATCTACATACTGCTCCAGTTTGCATTTCTGCTTGCACTGAGCCCCGCCGATGTCGCGCACGGCTGGGCAAACTGAGTTTCACCGGCCAGACGGGCCCATTCGCCGGCCTCGCCGCAACACTCGGACTGGGGTGGCTGGCGGCGCTGCTTTACGCTGACGCATACATTTCCCCCGGCGGCACCGGACTGATCTATGTCACCGGGGGCGCGCGGGTTCTTTACGGCATCGGCGAGACCGAGGCCGGCCCGCGCTGGCTGATGGCGCTATCCGGGACGAAAGCTCCCTGGGCATCGGTGCTGGTGATGTGGCTCGTCGGGATCCTGTTCCTGCTGCCCTTCCCCGCCTGGCAGTTGATGGTGAACTACATCACGTCGATAACGGTGCTGACCTATGGGCTCGGTCCGATCACGCTGCTGGTGCTGCGGCGTAACCTGCCGGAAGGCGGCCGACGGTTCGAGCTCAAGGGCGCGGGCATTATCGCGCCGATTGCCTTCATCTGCAGCAATCTGGTGATCTACTGGACCGGTTTCCGCACTAATTCGTACCTGTTCGGCATCGTGCTGGTCGCGTTTATCCTGTACGTCCTGTATCACCGGTTCGTGGCGCATCTGCCGTCGGCCGAGATAGCCTGGCGGCACATTTCCTGGCTGCTCCCCTGGTTCGCCGGCATGTGGGTGCTCTCCTGGCTTAGCGATATCGGCGGCGGCTCGGGTATCATCGGCTTCTGGGCAGGTGTGGTCCTGGTCGTCATCTGGAGCCTGTTGGTCATCCAGCTGGCGCTTCGAACGGCGCTGACTGCGCTGGAGACGCGGGCTGTAATGGCGCGAATGAACGCAGTTTGAGCCGGCCGTTTCCGGTCAAGCGCGATCCGCTCAGACGACGGGGTGGGTCAGGTCCGGCGCCGCGTGATATAGCGGTCAGCAGAAAAATGCCGGAGTACTCCAATGGCCGCACCTTCAGCCGAGACGATCGAGGCTGTCCTCAGGCACGCCGATGCCGAACTGGATCACTCGCGCGAGCGGTTGTTCGAGCTGCTGCGGATCCCCAGTATCAGCGCGCAGCCGGCGCATGCGGCGGATTGCCGGGAGGCCGCTGAGTGGATCCGCGCACAGCTTGCGGGCCTGGGTTTCGAAGCCGGGCTGCGCGAGACCGCGGGCCACCCAGTCGTGCTGGCGCACCATGCTGGTCCATCCGATTACCGCGGACCGCACATTCTGTTTTACGGCCATTATGACGTGCAGCCGGTTGATCCGGTCGAGCTATGGTCCACCCCGCCTTTCGAGCCGCAGCTTGTGGACGGCCCGCGCGGCCCGCGTTTCGTGGCTCGGGGCGCGGTGGACGACAAGGGCCAGACGATGATGTTCCTCGAGGCCCTGCGCGCCTGGGCCTCGGTCACCGGGTTCATCCCGGCGCATATCACCGCCCTGATCGAAGGCGAGGAGGAGGTGGGCAGCCGCAATCTGGAGCCGTTCCTCAAATCCAATAAGGATGAGTTGCGAAGCGACATCGCGCTGATCAGCGATACTGGCATGTGGGACATCGATACTCCGTCCATCACCACCCGGCTGCGCGGGATGGTCTATACGCAGGTCACCCTGCGGGCCGCCAGTCGCGACCTGCATTCCGGCCTCTACGGCGGCTCGGCGCTCAATCCGATCAATGCGCTATGCCGCGCGCTGGGGGACCTGCACGATACGCAGGGCCGCATCCAGGTTCCCGCATTCTATGACGACGTGAAGGAGCCATCGAACGCGCTTGCGGCGCAGTGGGACTCGCTTGGTTTCGACGAGGCGGCATTCCTGGACGATATCGGGCTGAAGAACCCGGTCGGGGAACGCGGACGTGCCCCGCTCCAGCGGCTTTGGGTCCGGCCGACGGCGGATATCAACGGCATCTGGGGCGGCTACACCGGCCCCGGATCCAAGACGGTGATCCCGGCCGAAGCCTTCGCCAAGGTCTCGTTCCGCCTGGTGCCGAACCAGGACCCCGCAAAAATCACCGAGGGGTTCCGCCGCTTCCTGGCGGAGCGCGTGCCGCAGGATGCCAAGGTGACGGTGGAGGCGGGAACCGGCTCGCCGGGGATCGAAATACCCACGACTCGCCCTGGCTGAAGGCGGCGCAGGCGGCGCTGGCCGAGGAGTTCGGCAAACCTCCGGTGCTGGCCGGCAGCGGCGGATCCATTCCCGTTGTGGCGTCCTTGAAGTCAGTGCTTGGGATCGACGCGCTGCTGATGGGGTTTGGGCTCAACGACGACCAGGTGCACAGCCCGAACGAGAAGTTTGAGCAACGATGCTTTCATCGCGGCATACGCTCGCATGCGCGGCTGCTGGGGAAGTTCGCGGGCGGGAGATAGGCGCGAGGCTCCGATGCCAACGGGCAGGAATTTCACCTATCGCCAGTTAACAAGCACGCTGAAACTGGGCATCAAGCAATGATGAGGCGGCGTGACACTCTGATCCTCGGACTTGCCGCCCTGCTCCGCTCGAGCCTTGCGGTCCAGGCCGACGAGGGCGTGACGATCAGCCATGGTCTGACGATCCTGGGCAAGCCGCAGCTGCCGGCGGATTTCCCGTATTTCCCATATGTGAACCCGGACGCCCCGAAAGGCGGCGAGGTCACCCTGTCGGCGGTGGGCAATTTCGACAGTTTCAACCCGTTCATCCTGCGAGGCACGGCCGTCGAGGGAATGATCGGGCCATGGATCATCCTCCCCGGCGGGAGCGAGGGCGGCTCGACGGTGGGGCACGTCTGGGAGAGCCTGCTGGCTCCCTCGGCCAACGAGATTGCCACCGGCTATTGCCATATTGCCCGCACGGTGGAGTTGCCCGCGGACCGGATGTGGGTGGCATTCAACCTGCGATCCGGCGCGCATTTTTCTGATGGCCATCCGCTGACGGCCGAAGACGTAGTCTGGACCTTCCAGACGCTGCTGGCGAAGGGGCGGCCGAGCTTCGCCATGCAGATGGCCGACGTGAAGGACGTGGTGGCCGAGGCGCCTGACCGGGTCATTTATCACCTGAAGTCGAATACCAACCGGGCGCTACCGCTGACCCTGGGTGGGTTGCCGGTGCTGCCGAAACACTGGTTCGGCGACCGGGACTTTACCCAGCCGCTGCGCGACCCGCCGATCGGCTCCGGGCCGTATCGCATCACCGCTGCCGATCTGGGGCGAAACGTCACCTATGAGCTCGATAGAAGCTGGTGGGCACGGGATTTGCCGACAGCGCGCGGCACCAACAATTTCGGCAAGGTGCGGGTCGAGTACTATCGCGAAAGCTCCGTCGCGATGGAGGCGTTCAAGGCGGGACAGGTTGATCTGCGGTCGGAGAACATCGCGAAACGCTGGGCCACCGGCTATGATTTCCCGGCGGTAAAGAACGGCCTCGTCCTGAAGGAGGACATCCGCCATCACCTGCCGACGGGAATGCAGGGCTGGGCGATGAACGCTCGGCGGACGGTCTTCAAGGACCCGCGGGTGCGCCGGGCGCTGGCCTGGGCGTACGATTTCGAGTGGGCGAACAAGAACCTGTTTTACGGTGCGTATAACCGGACGCTCAGCTACTTCAGCAACAGCGATCTGGCGTCCTCCGGCCTGCCCGATGCGGACGAGCTTAAGCTGCTTGAACCGTTCCGGGCGGAGCTGTCGGCGGAATTGTTCACGCAAGCTTTCACGCTGCCTGTCACCGACGGCTCGGGGAACAACCGGAAGGAATTGATGGTCTCGCTGAAACTGCTGGAGGAGGCGGGATGGAGCGTCAAGGGAATGCGGTTGGTGAACGCCGAGGGGGAGCAGATGCGTTTCACCATTCTGATCCCCGATCCGTCGTTTGAGCGCGTTGCGCTTCCCTATGCCGAGACGCTGAAACATCTCGGCATCGCGGTAGATGTCCGTTCGGTCGATCCCGCCCAGTATCAGCACCTGGCGGATGATTTCGACCTTGACATGACGCTGTGGATTTACGCCGAGGGTGACATTCCCGGCAATGAGCTGCAGGACTACTGGTCGTGTGCTTCGGTCAAGGTGACGGGAAGCATGAACCTCCCGGCCATCTGCAGCCCGGCGGTGGATGCGCTGGTGCAGAAGGTCATCACAGCCTCGGATCGGGCGAGCCTGCGGACCTCGGCCCGGGCTTTGGACCGGGTTTTGTTGTGGGGTTGGTACATGGTTACCGGGGTGGGATTCCGATACGTTCCATATTGCGGCGTGGAACCGTTTCGGACAGCCCGGCATACCCATCAGGGAAGGCGTGAATTTCGACAGCTGGTGGGTGGACGCGGCGAAGGCGGCCAAGACGGATGCCGCGCGCAAGGCGTAGAGGGTAGCCGGTGACCGGGTATCTGATCCGCCGGCTGTTGCTGGTGATACCGACCTTGTTCGGGATCATCGCGATCAATTTCGCCGTCGTGCAATTTGCTCCGGGTGGCCCGGTAGAGCAGGTGGTAGCGCAGCTGCGGGGAAAGGCGGAGCTGGGGGCGCTGTCCGGGCCGACAGCCGATGTGGGCGTGCAGGGCAGCTATCGCGGCGCGAGCGGCATCGATCCGCACGTATTGGCAGATATCCGCAAGATGTTCGGGTTCGACAAGCCGCCGCTGACGCGCTTCGCGGATATGGTCTGGGGTTATCTGCGGTTCGATTTCGGCCGGAGCTTTTTCCGCGGCCAGACTGTGCTGCAGCTGATTGGCAGCCATCTGCCGGTTTCGATCTCGCTGGGCCTGTGGTCCACGCTGATCATCTATACCGTGTCGATACCGCTGGGGATAAGAAAGGCGGTGCACGATGGAAGCCGGTTCGATGTTGCGAGCTCGGCTGTGGTGCTGGTGGGTTATGCGATCCCGAGCTTCCTGTTCGCCATCCTGCTAGTCGTGCTGTTCGCGGGCGGCAGCTATTTCCATTGGTTCCCGCTGCGGGGGCTGTTCAGCCAGGGGTCGGCCGCGTGGCCGCTGCCGGCGCGCATCGGCGACTATGCCTGGCACATGGTATTGCCGATCACCGCGGTGGTGGCGGGCGGATTTGCCAGCCTGACCATGCTGACGAAGAACTGCTTTCTTGAGGAGATTCGCAAACAATACACGATCACGGCGCGCGCCAAGGGCGCGAGCGAGCGGCGGGTGCTGTACGGGCATGTTTTCCGCAATGCAATGCTGTTGATCGTGGCCGGATTCCCGCAGGCGTTCATCGCGATATTGTTTACCAGTGCGCTGCTGGTGGAGATTGTGTTTTCGCTGGACGGGCTGGGTCAGCTCGGGTTCCAGGCGGCGATCCAGCGGGATTATCCGGTGATGTTCGGCACGCTGTATATTTTCACGCTGCTCGGCCTGCTGATGCAGATCGTCGGCGATATGCTTTACACGGTGGTCGATCCGCGGATCGACTTTGAGGCGCGATCGGGATGAGGCTTTCGCCTGTCTCGCGCCGGCGGCTCGCGATTTTCCGGGAGCACCGGCGGGGATACGCCTCCTTCTGGGTGTTTCTGGTGCTTTTCACGATCAGCCTGTTTGCGGAATTCATCGCGAACGACCGGCCGCTGCTGGTCCGCTTCGACGGTGCGCTGTATGCGCCGGTGCTGCACAATTATCCGGAAACCACGTTCGGCGCTGACTTTCTGCCGACGGAAACCGACTACACCGATCCGGACGTGGAGAAATCGATCCGGCAGCATGGCTGGATGATCTGGCCGGTGATCCCCTTCCATTACGACACGATCGTGAAAGATCTGCCGAGCCCGGCGCCGTCTCCGCCTTCGTGGCGGAACTGGCTAGGGACTGATGATCTGGGGCGGGATGTGCTCGCGCGGGTGATCTACGGCTTCCGGATTTCGGTGCTGTTCGGGTTCGCCCTGACGGCGTTTTCCAGCCTGGTGGGGGTGTTAGCCGGGGCAGTGCAGGGATTTTACGGCGGGCTGACGGATCTTCTGTTCCAGCGCTTCACCGAGGTGTGGAACGGCATGCCGCAGCTCTATCTGCTGATCATCCTGGGGAGCATCATCACGCCGGGCTTCTGGGTGCTGCTGGTGTTCCTGCTGCTGTTCTCCTGGATGAACCTCACCGGCGTGGTGCGGGCGGAGTTCCTGCGCGGGCGGAACCTGGAATATGTCCGGGCGGCACGGTCCCTGGGGGTGACGGATACGGTGGTGATGTGGCGTCATATCCTGCCGAATGCGATGGTCGCCACCCTCACCTACTTGCCGTTCATTCTTTCGGGGTCGGTGACCATTCTGGCCAGCCTGGACTTTCTTGGGTTCGGGTTGCCTCCCGGTTCGCCGTCACTGGGGGAGCTGGTGTCCCAGGGGATGAATAATTTGCAGGCGCCCTGGCTGGGGTTCACGGCGTTCTTCGTGCTGGGCGGGCTGCTGACCTTGCTGATCTTCGTCGGCGAGGCGGTGCGGGATGCGTTCGATCCGCGGCGGCTGGCCGGATGAATCAACAATTGTCACCGTGGGGAGCGGAGCGACGAGACGATCTGGCGGGAGATTGCTTCGCCGCTGCCACGGCCCGCAATGATGCCGACCTGTTGGTCGTAGAAGATCTATCAGTCGCGTTCGGCGACGTACGGGTTGTCGATGGGGTGTCGTTCCGGCTTGGCCGGGGCGAGACGCTGGCGCTGGTGGGCGAAAGCGGGTCAGGGAAGTCGCTGACGGCGCTTTCTCTGTTGCAGTTGTTGCCGCATGGGGGCCGCAATCCGACTGGACGGATTGCGCTTTCGGGCGCGAGCATGATCGGGGCGAAACCGGCGGTGCTGCACCGGGCCCGGGGTGAGCTGGCGGGGATGGTGTTCCAGGAGCCGATGACCAGCCTCAACCCGCTGCACCGGATCGGGCGGCAGGTCGCGGAGGCCATTCTGCTGCACCGGCAGATGAGCCGGCCGGCATTGCGGCGCAGGGTGATCGAGGTGCTCGGGCAGGCCGGGTTTGCGGATGCCGAGCACCGGATGGATGCCTTTCCGCACCAGCTCTCGGGCGGTCAGCGCCAGCGGGTCATGATCGCGATGGCGATGGCCAACGATCCGGCACTGCTGATTGCGGACGAGCCGACGACCGCGCTGGATGTGACGATTCAGGCCCAGATCCTGGAACTGCTGGCGGAACTCAAGATCCGGCGGCGGCTGGCGCTGCTGCTGATCACCCATGACCTGCAGATCGTGCGCCGATATGCCGACCGGGTCTGCGTGATGCGAAGCGGACGGGTTGTGGAGGCCGGGCGCACAGCAGAGATTTTTGCGCGCCCTGCCCATCCCTACACCCGGATGCTCATTGCAGCGGTGCCGAAGGGCGGGCCCGCGCCATTGCCGGCGAACGCTCCGCAGCTGGCTGAGGCGACGGATGTGAAGGTGCATTTCGCGATCCGGCGCGGAGTGTTGCGCCGTGTGGTGGGGCATGTGCGCGGGGTGGACGGTGTGTCGATTTCCGTGCGGCAGGGCGAGACGGTGGGGCTGGTGGGCAAGTCCGGCTCCGGCAAGACCACGATGGGATTTGCCATGGTGGGGCTGACGCGAGCCCAGGGACGGATCGCCTTCGAGGGGCGGGTTCTTCAGACGCTGAGCAAGCGGGAACTGCGGCGGCTGCGGGCGCGGATGCAGGTGGTGTTTCAGGACCCGTTCGGCAGCCTGTCGCCGCGCATGACGGTCGGGGACATCGTGGCGGAGGGGCTGCGGGTTCATGAGCCGAGGTTGACCCGGGCGCAGCGCGAGGCTCGGGTCGGGGCGGAACTGGAGGAGGTGGGTCTGCCGGCGAATGCGATCGGACGGTATCCGCACGAATTCAGCGGCGGCCAGCGGCAGCGGATAGCGATCGCGCGGGCGATGGTGCTGAAGCCGCACTTCGTCGTGCTGGATGAGCCGACGAGCGCGCTGGATATGTCGGTGCAGGCGCAGATTGTGGACCTGCTGCGGCGGCTGCAGCGGGATCACGAACTGGCGTATCTGTTCATCAGCCACGACCTGAAGGTAGTGCGGGCGCTGGCGCACCGGGTGGTGGTGCTGCGGCAGGGATTGGTTGTGGAGCAGGGGGAGGCCGAGGCCGTTTTTGCCCACCCGAAGGAGGCTTACACGCGGGAGCTGATGGCGGCGGCGTTCGAACTGGAGCCGGTGTAGGTTCTATCCGAGGGCCCAGAGCAGTTTCAGGCTGACTGTATCAGCCTGAAACGCTCGGACTTCATTATTTTAGAGCAAATTCACGCGCTCCTGGAAACGCAAGGCGTTTCCAGTCAAGCGCGGTCTGCTCTACGTTTTGACCCCTCTCCCTTCACCCTCCCGCAAGGGGAGGGGTCTGCTGGGCCGCCACGAGCGCGTTGAGGCCCGACCGCGCGCATACCAGTCGGCCATTCGGCCAACTGGTATTATCGTTCGACGGTCTTTTCGATGCGCCGGTCGGGGACCAGCCACATCAGGGCGACCAGCAGGTAAATCGCGTCCGAAATCCAGGCATCGACGAAGGCGAGGGCAATGCCGGCGAGATACAGGAGAGGCGAAATCTTGCCCTTTATGTCGCGGCCGAGTGCCCGCGCCAGGGCCGAGTTGCTGCCCTGGGTACGGATCAACGCCGCCTGAAGCACGTACCACGCGACGGCTGACAAAAGGAGCACGGCCCCGTACACCGCGGCCGGGAGCGGCGACGAGGGGTGTTCGCCCAGCCAGCTTGTGGTGAAAGGAATGAGCGAAAGCCAGAACAGCAGGTGCAGGTTGGCCCAGAGGACTGCTCCGTTAACGCGGGAGACGAGCTGGAAGAAGTGGTGATGATTGTTCCAGTAAATCGCCACGTAGATGAAGCTCAGGACGTAGCTGAGAAAAACGGGCGCCGTCTGCCTTAAGGCGGTCAGGGTGGTGTCGTGCGGCGCCTTCATTTCGAGCACCATGATGGTGATGATGACGGCGATCACCCCATCAGTGAACGCGGCGAGCCGATCTTTCTCCATTACTCGCGACCGCAAAATCCTATTTCCGGCAACCGCTTACACGGCGGGGCAGGTAGGAGCCCAGGATGGCTGCGATCTGGCAAGGGCTGAGATTGCGGTGCACCCGGGCCGGTTGGCGATAGACGTTGATCTTCAGAATGCCGCCTCCGGCGAGCGCGAGGCGCAGGATGTGGGAGGGCATCGCGGGCATGGGCCGGCCCTCGGCGACCGCGGCGACCTGGGCGCGGTAGGCGGCGGCGAGCTCGGGCGTGTGGGAATGGTAGAAGCCGATGGCGGTGTACCAGTTCCCCCCGGCATCGGTGTCGTGCAGCTCGCGCAGGTATCTGGCGCCGTATTCGGCGTTGGCGGCGGGGTCGAAGGCTTCCTCGAGGTTGCCGAAGGCGTGGGGATGCATGCGGAGGTCCACCTGCATGCAGCCGATATCGAGGTAGGTGACGGCGCCGCTGGCCAGCGCGTGGGCGGTCCAGGAAACGGCCTGGGCCTTGGTATCGAAGAAGATGCCCTGGCCGTCGGCATCGACGGTCCAGGGCCAGGGCTGCAGCGTGTTGTCGGGAGGTGTGGGCCGGCCGCTTTCAACTTTGGCGATGACCGCCAGAAGGCCGGGCGGCGTATTCTGGTGCTGCTGGGCCGCGGCCACGGCAGAGAGGCATTGGACGGTTGGGGAAGACGGCGCGGCGTGGAGGACAGGCGGAAAGAGCAGGGCGGCTGCAAGGGCGGCGACCAGGGGCCAGGGGCGTCGTCCGGACATCGGCGGTCTGTAGGGGGATAGGACGGGTCGTGCAACAGTCGGAATTGCGGGCGCTGCTGACGGACTGCGTGCGGCTGTGGGGCGCGGAGGTGCGGCTGGAGGTGGAGGAGGATGGGATTGCGCTGGAGGGCGCTGGCGGCCGGTTCGTGCTGCGGGAAGCCCTGGCAAATCAGCGGCCGGCCCGGTGGGTCCTGCGGCTGCCGGATGGGCGAACGCGGATGCTGCCCTCGATCACGGCGGTGTTGACGACGTTGCGGAACGGATTGGTGGGAGGGGCGGATGCTGCGGAGTGAAGATCGGATTTTGACGACGCATACTGGCAGTTTGCCTCGGCCCGCGCGGCTGACGGAGGTGTATGCGCGGCCGTCGCGGGGCGAGGCTATGGATGCGGCGGGGATGCCGCCAGCCGCATGATCCGCGGCTTACCGCGGGGCGGCTGCGATCCTGGTCAAAGGCGAACCGACGCTCCGGCTACCTGGACCTGCGCAGACGGAGCCGGAGAAGTCCAGCGAGTGGCAGGATCAGGAGCGCGAGGGCGCGGGGCTCGGGAACCGGCCTCGGATCGGCGGCGGCCATCGCGGCAGGCGGCGCGCAATAACCCTCGACCGCGCAGGCCGCCTCGGCAAGCAGAAGATGTGCGTGCGCCGTCGGGTGCAGCGTGTCCCAGAACAGATAACTGTCCGGAGAGGCGCATTCTATGCCCTGGCCCGTGTAATTGCCGTTCCAGCATGGGTCGGTGACGTCGGTGAATCCGTAAGCGGCGGGATCGTTCACCGCGCTGTCGAGCAGACCGAACGAGTCCAAATAATGGATCGACAGCCCGGAGGCCGCCAAAGCATCGAGGCCGCCCAGGAGCGCCTGGTTGTAATCCTGGGCGAGTCCCGTTGCCTGCGCCATGGCCGCTGGCCCTTGCGCGCGAATCGTCGGGGTGACGCCCAGGTCGGGAACGCCGACCACGAGGAAGTTCGTTGCTCCTTTGCTCGCCAGAGACGTGACGAGCCCGAGTTCATTGTTCACGGCCTGGCCCACAGGATAGGGCGGGGGAGCGCCGAGCGCCGTCGGCTGCACGCCCGCGGGCATGTCGCTGAAGAGCAGTCCGTCGGAGCCGAACCAGATCGTGTATAGGGCCTGAGAGGGTGCGCGGAAGAAATGCGCGAGGTTGAACAAGTTTAATTGGGTCGGCAGATCGTTCGGGCCAGCTTGATGCAGCACGGTGTTTCCTGTCTGGGCGCCGCCGATCGCATAATCCGTGTTGGCAAAGGGGTTCGTGAGCGCGGGTCCGGGGGAGGGAATGCCGAGAAGGCCGGCGAGATCCTCCACCCAGAGGGGGCCGTTGCTGAACCGTCCTCCCGCATAGGGTGGCTGTGGTTCATAGCCGAGGGTAGCCGCGTATACATTGCCGACGTCGGACAGGCTGTCGCCGAAATCGACCAGTTCGCTGAATGGCGACGCGCCGGCGGGAGGTCCGGCCAGGATGAGGAGGGTGAGAGCGGCAAGGATCGCTGACGCCTTCATGTGCAGCTCCTATTGTGCTGCTCCGGCGGCACTTTTGGGTGTGCCGGGGTGGATGAGGTGACGGTAAACCGCTCGCGCGATGCTCGTCGAGGCGTTGCTGCGGAAAAGTCCATTGGTTAACTCGGAGTTTACGTCGCCGCGGTGCGGGCTGTGCCCCCACCCCGTGCGCTTTGCGCGCCGTTATCGGTGTCCATGCCGTATTGTCGGTAGAGGTCGGGGATGTCGCCGGACTGGCCGAAGTGGCGGGGCCGAGGAAGTGGTTGGGGCCGAGGAAGTGGTTGGGGCCGAGCGGGATGATTAGCTGACCGCGGGCGACGCCACAGCAGGAAGGGGTGGCGGGTGGAGGCGGTCGAGGGCTGATATGGGTGGTAGGCGTCCTGGCGGAGTTCGGCGACACGGCTTCCTGGAGGTCAGGAAGGCGAGGGTGGCGCCGATAGTGAAGCGCTTGGCGGCTTGGAAGCGGACGCTGGGGGCGTGAATGTTGCCCTCGATCACGACGTTGCGGAATGGCCTGGGGGGCGGATGTTGCGGAGTGAGAACCGGATATTGACGACTTAATACGGGGAGTTTGCCTCGGCCGGCCCGGCTGACGGAGTTGTATGCACGGCGGTCGCGGGGCGAGCAGGTGGATGAGTGGGCGTTGCGGGAAGAGGGACTGAAGGCGCTGCGGCGGGTGGTGCCAAAGCAGATCGAGGCGGGGATCGACATCGGGAATAACGGCGAGCAGCAGCGCGAGGCGTTTTTTCTTTACGTTCAGCGGCGGATGAGTGGGTTTGGCGGGGGCTGGACACGCCCGGTTTTCGCCGATGTGCGGCGTTATCCGGGGTTTGCCGCGTGGAAGGCGGCGCATGACGCGGTGGGGGTGTCGATCAGCAATCTGGCGGGGGTGCCGGAGGCGGTTGGCGAAGTGCGTTACCTGGACCGGGCGGCGATCGAGCAGGAATGCGCGGATTTCCGGGTGATCCTGGGGGAGCAGAATTGTGGATTTGCTGAGGGGTTCATGACGGCGCCCTCGCCTGGGATCGTGGCGGCGGCGATGCGGAATGCGTTTTATAGGGATGAGGCAGCGTATCTGGAGGCGCTGGGGGAGGCGCTTCAGGTGGAGTACGAGGCCATCGTGGCGAGCGGGTTCGTGCTGCAGATCGATGCGCCGGATCTGGCCCTGGAGCGGCATCTTTCTTACCAGGACCAGCCTGTTTCGGCGTTTGTCGGGTTCGTGGAACGCGTGGTCCAGGTGATCAACCGGGCGCTGGCAAATATTCCACCCGAGCGGGTGCGATTACATGCGTGCTGGGGGAATTACGAGGGGCCGCATGACTGCGATGTGGCTCTGGCAGAGATCTTGCCGGCGATCATGCAGGCCAGGGTGGGCGGGTTCGTGCTGCCGTTTGCGAATCCGCGGCATGCGCATGAATACCGCTGCCTGGAAGCGCTGCGGAGCCGGAAGGATCAGGTGATCGTGGCCGGGGTGATCGATGTGCTGACGAATTTCGTGGAGCATCCGGAGGTGGTGGCGGAGCGGATCGAGAAGGTGGCGGAGGTGGTGGGGGATCCTCGGCGGGTGCTGGCCGGGACGGATTGCGGGTTCGATACCTCGGCGGGTCGGGGGCGGGTGGCGGAGGACGTCGTATGGGCGAAGCTTGCCGCGCTGGCGGAGGGGGCGCGGATTGCTTCTGGGAAGTTGTACAAAACGGCGGTTTAAGGGGGTTGCAGTTTGTACAAAACAGCGATTTCGGGGTTGGAGATTTGTACCGAACGGGTTTTTCGGCGGGGTGATTTTGTACCAAATCCGGTTTTTGGGGGGCAGCGGATTGTACCGAATTGGGTTTAGTTCCGCATTCGGTTTGAGCGTCGCGGCGAGTTGCCGAGTGACGGGCTGGATATAAGGATCGTCGGGTGGGTTTTGGAGGGGGAGCCGGGGGTGGTCAGGTGATTTCAGCGGCGGCCAACGCTGCCTTGTTATACCAGCCGAGCGCTTCTTTAGAGCTTTCCTCCTTATCGACGCCGGTCATGTGCGGCGTTGGCTGAGATCAGTCTGGATGCGTTCGCGCATCCCGTGCAGCGGTGCGGAGTAGACCGCGCGTTCAAGATATGACAATACGCCGTCAAACGTGACTATTGGGTCTCTTGAGTGCTCCGCGACCTTAAACGCACTCACGAGAGATACGAGCTCGCATGCTTCTTGGCGAGAAAAACGGATCGCAAGCATCAAACTGAACTCCGCTCTTTCGCATCATTCTCGCCAATGCACGGCACTGCGATAAGTCGCAATGTGCGAAGGTTTCGGAGGGACCGCCGCAGCATTTGCAGGATGGTTTCGTCATTTTTTGTGGGTTACAATGCCAACAGGCATGCGCCGCATCGCGAGAACAATCTCCACGACTCCTCAAAAGTCGAGCTTATGAAGACCTGATACTTGCGGGTGCAGCTCCGAGGATTTGGCGCTCGTTCGCGCCAAGCGCCGCGCGTGCAACCGGCATTACACCGACACAGCAGGCGCGACGGATCGCGTGTTCGGTCTCTGTTGCCTGCTCGGGTTCCAATTCGCGCCGCGGATCAGGGACCTGAAGGATCGCACCCAAGGCCTTGTACGAGCCCTGCAGCTCGATCCTACTTCGATCTCGCAATGACGAGACTTGCCGACGAGCTGCTCCGCCTGCGGGACCCTGTAGCGCGCAGCCCGTCCCTGATGAGGTGCCGTGGCGGTATCTCAACCTGTGCAGCAGGTGCTTGAAGACCGCTCGGCAGCCGCCCCGTTCCGCCGGGGTCTTGCACCGGGATGTCCAAGCACAACCCTATGTCGCCCTCGGCGCGAGCCAACCTGCAGCTTGATCTCCAGTTCGCAACCACTCCCGTCGCGTTTGGCTACTTAATCCTGCAGCAGATTGCGACTGCCGTGGGAGCAACTCCCTGCTTTTCACAGGTGATGCTGAATCCTCCAGTTCCTGGCTGACGTGGAAAAACGCCTTTGATCTTTCGATCACCTGCCGAGCAAGAACCGCCCCCCCAGTTAGCGTTGTGCCCGCTGGACAATCGGCGGATGCGCATGTGCTCGGCACCCCTCCAGCGTCATTGCAGGCGAAGGAGGATCTTGATAGAACCTGTACGCAGTTCAACGACTCGGCCAACACTGGCTTCCCGCACGAAAGTGCCATCGCGTATACCAAGATAGTCACAGCCAAACCCAAGATACTTCTTGGTACCATTTTTGTTTCCTCTCGGAGTTTTCGGGCGCAACTCTGCGGGCCAAGTCTCCGCGACCACCGATCGGACGCCTCGGAAATTCGAATCAATTGGCTTAGCCCTAAGCTCCCTACTATTTCACACAAGGTATGGTTTGTCCAGCAGCATGGTGTTGGTGCAAAAGCTGGCTATCTCGTTTGCCTCGTGAGCAGCCCGGCTACTCTTTGGTGCATGAATAGGGTGCCGGAGCTACCCCCTTTCTTGTTCCGGTATTACACGATCCGGACGTGGACCGGCGTACCGAGCCTTGTCATCCGATTGAGCACGTGGCATCGGATCCGCGGCTCGGTCCGTTGGTTGGACAGAGTCCGAGCGTGGAGACGCCGGCCAACAATCGCAAAGGGGAACCTGCGCGGCAAGCAGCCGAAGCTGTCGGACAAACAGCAGAAGGAACTGCGTCGCATGCACGGCACGGGGAAATATTCGATCGGCGACTTGGCAGAGCTGTTCTCGATTTCTCGGCCGGCTGTGTTACCGGACTCTCGCTCGCGGAGCGCGGAGGTGAGGTGCGGCGACCACCGTGGCATTATTGCGGTGCTGGGAGCGGACGCCCTCCACACCATCATTTTTTGGCAAATTGGGGACGGGAACCCTACGATGGGGCATCTCTGACCTCCCGCCGGCCGGTACAGGCCCAGGGAGTAGCCAGACCTCAGATTGCCCCTCCAGACCGACGTCTTGTGCCCTCGCCGGGCGATCTCCCCTCAGGCAGCCCCCACCGTCCCACCGGTACCAGGTGCCAACCTGAGACTGGTGACATTGGCGTTGGCGTTTTCACTTGGCACCAACCCGAGGTCTCCATAAAGCGTGCGGTTGTATTGGACGGCCTGACCGGCATCGAAGCCTGCTCGCCCGCCAACCTCCGCGAGCGTCTGGTACACCGCGAGCTGACCCGGGCCGTGCTCAGACATTCCCTCGCACAACCCGATTGCGATGGTGAAGCCGCGCCGCCAAGCATCCGTGATGCTGTAGATCATCGGACGTTTCGTCCATGCGTTGTTGAGAGCATCGTACCAATCGATGACGATGCTGAAGGCGGTTCCCTTGAGGATCTCGGAAACCAATACGTTCCTGTACCTTATGCCCGTAGCAATGAGCTTCTCGCCCTTGGTCCTGTAGCTGTCGTTCTGGGCGGCGTTGGATTCGGGCACGGACCCGAAGGTTCCCACGAAGGGCGGCGCTTGAGCGGTCAGAGCATTGCCTCCGGCGAAGCCCAACTGGATCCAGCCTCTGGCTTCAGTCGATAGTCTGTCGAGCGCCATTTGGTACCCGCACTCGACCGTGTACTGATTGAACAAGGCATTTACCTTTGAGCGCGCAGCGTTCACGGCATCGACGCCCTGGCTCTTGGCTATGTCCAGAATTTCCTGCGCATTTTGCCTCACCGCGTTCACGACCACCTGCTCGGCATCGTCAAGCACCATCTGGGGAATGTTCTCGCCGTTGACGACGCGGCGGGCGTAGTCCATCCCAGCTGCGCCTCGGGCGGCAGTCTGCCGCGCAATTCGCTGAACACGACATCGGAAATCGCCTGTCCGCTCGCAATATTGAACACCACCTCGTCAGCAACCTTGAGGACGTCCTTCACCGAACCGTCGAACGGAAGCGCGTCGATGGCGACGAGATCGAGGCGTTCCCCTTTGGCGATGGCGACAGCCGCATTGAAAACCATACCGGAGGTCGGCTGTTCAGGGAGCGCCCCACCTATGCCGTCGAGAACGGATTGATCGATCGGCCGCTGTCCCGGCTCATTCGAGGACCAAGTCATGAGCGACACCGATTCCGATGGGTTGCCCGCAGGTATCACGGTTCCAACCACACTAATTGCAACGTCGGACGAGGAGGGAAATCCTCTTTCTTCGGGCGTAACTCTCATCCCGTTTCCATTTTGCATTATTGCTCAGGGGATACCGCGCCAGACGGTCGTGGTCGATGCTCCGTCGCCAGCGCTGGCGAGACTTACGATCGACCAGGCTTTGGCTGTCGCTAACACCCAGGCTGCGCAGCAGGGTTTTCCACCCAACCTCTTCAGCGCGACTGCCGGGCCCTGTCCATAGGGAGAGCTTAAGTCGCGTCGATCCGAGTTCACGATGCACCGAATGGAGAGTTCTCATGGCCATCGTCGTGCAATTGCACAATGCCGACCTTGACGACCTGATCGTAACTGTCCGAGACCTTAACCTCACCGGACAACCCGTTATCGTCAACCAGCAGCGCCTGCCTGAAAGTCAGCTTTTGGCGATCTCAGTTCAAGAAAATGCTGGCGGTTCGAGTGGCAATATCTTGTGGCACGTCGCTCGTGCCAGCGATCCGGACACCAATTCTGAACGCACGGTCGAAGTCGAAGCGGCAAAGACTGTCGACTTATCGGCGAACTTCGAATGAAGAATCACCGATCGGTAGCAGGGCAGAAAAATAGAGGCCGAAAGAAATAGACAGGGGCATGAGCGCGTTGGTAGCGGCGGTCGCCCTGAGCGCGTGCGCGCCGATCTCGAACCCGGGCGCGGCCGAGTAAGCGCGCACCAGCTTGTAGATGCCGTCCGGGGTGATCGCTTTATCCAGGCGTCCAGTCGTGTTGTTCCGTATCGGGCGGAACAGCGCACCGTTTTCATCGATGCCGTGCCCGGCCGCTTCGAGATATTCGTGAATGAGCGCGTTGGTGCCGGGATGGAGTGGCAGATAGCGCGTCTTGGCGCCTTTGCCGGACACCTTGAGATGGGGCACGCCTTTCCCCCCTTCTCCGCTCCGATCACCTCGCTCATCTCCGCTTCCAGCACGGCCTCGACAACCGACTGAACCATTGCGCGAAGACAGTCCTCCTCCCGCTCCATGAGAGCCTTCAAATCAACAACGCCAGCCCTGGCTTCCCTCTTGGTCATGGTGTGCTCCCGTCCCACGGGGTTGGTGATTTCAGACATCACCCGGATAACCATGGCCGCTCTCCCGGCCGAATTTGCTGAACCTTCAGGACACTATCCCGCAAAACTTTCGGTTTGCTCCATGAGAGGCACAACAGCCGGTGTATCGTGAGGAACTCGCGGCTTTCGCGGCCATCCGAATGCACGGCCGGAAATTGTGTTGTTTCCTGGCGTTTTGTTACCTGGGCGTTTTGGTACATGGCGTTTTGTTACCTGGGGGTTTTTGTTGGATGGGGGTCTTGTTGGATGTCTGTTGGATGAGGTTTTTGTCGGATGGGGGTGGCGGCGCGGTGCCGCCCGCGATGCCACGAAGTTTGCAGGAAAGGCGATTACTTTGCCGGCCAGTCTGTGCCAAAAAACAGCCCGGTGTTCGAGCACCGGAGCAGGCGGTTGGATTTTCACTCAGGGTGGGCGCAGAAACCGAACATAAACGATTAAGCGGTAGAGCAGCAGCATGCTGCTCGCCGGAGTGAAGAACTGGCTGGCTCGTCCGTCCGTACCCTGCGGCCGTGCTGCCCGAAGCTGCCACGGAGCAGACGGAGGAGACGGGGTGTATGAGGGATGCGGTCTGGCCGGCTGAGCGGATCGAGCTGGCAGGCCGGCTGTGGGGCGAGGGCTACGTGCTTCCCGGGGGCGAGGAGGAGACGCTGCGGCTCGCTCGGCCGCTGGGATTGTCGGCTGCGTCCAGACTGCTGGTGCTGGGCTGCGGGCCAGGTGGAGCGGTGTGTTCGATAGCGGGACGGCTTGGCGTGTGCGTCAGCGGATTCGATGCCGACCCCGACCTGGTGGTGGCCGGGACTGCGCTGTGCGCGGGGTCCGGGCTGGGGGAGCGGGCGCAGGTCTCGCTATGGGATCCGGAACAGCCGGATTTTCCGCGCCGGTATTATCACCATGCGCTGGGGCTGGAGCCGATGCGGGCGGCCTCGGCGGAGACGGTGCTGGCGGGCATTTCGCTGGGTCTGCGGCCGAATGGCCAATTGGCGTTGCTGGAGATCATATGCGCGGAAAGGACGGCTGGTGCGACGGCGGAACTCGCCCTGTGGATGCAGCTGGAAGGCCGTATTGCACCGCCGCCGACGGAGGCTGCGATCAGCCGCGCGCTCGGGCGGCTTGGGTTTGAAATCCGTGTGGCCGAGGATGTCTCTCAGCAGCATACGAATTGCGTGGTGCGGGGGTGGCGGGAGATCGTGCGGACGCTGGAGGAGAAGCGCCCCGAGCCTGCCGCGGCGGCGAGGCTGCTACGGGAAGGGGAGTTCTGGCTGCACCGGGGACGGCTGCTGCGTTCGGGTCGGCTGCGGCTGATCCGCTGGCATGCGATCGGCCGGCGGGGCAGTCACGGGGCGGAGTGACCAAGCGGTTCCGGATGGAACTGATGGTCCCGGCCGGTGGCCGGCGCCGGACGGTGATCAGAAGTACGGTGATCAGAAGTGCGGTGCTCGCTCGACCCGATCCCGCGCTGGTGGATCAAACCGCCGAGGTTTATCGTCCTCCTGCCACGCCGAGGAACACAGACATGAGCGCGTCAAAGGGCTTTGTCGTTCCCGCGGGCGGCGGAAAGCGTTTCGACTCGCCGACTCCCGGCCGCTCCTTCACACTAAAACTGCTTGGCCATGAAACCGGTGAAAGTATCATGATGTTCGAGGAGACCCTGCCCGCCGGCGCCACAAGCCTTCATCATCTGCATCGTGACAGCGACGAGGTTGCCTGGGTGCTCGCTGGCGAATTCACCTTCAAGATCGGCGATGAAGTCACTGTCGGTGGACCCGGCACCTGCGCATTCATGCCACGCGACGTTCCACATGCGTGGAAGAATTCGGGCAATGAGACCGGCCGCGTGCTGTTTCTCTACACCCCGGCCAATGCGGGCCGTCTGGTCGAGGCGCTTTCTGAGCGCCGGCCGGCCGACGACGACGAGCGCACCAAACTCTTTGCGCGCCACCAGTGGGAAGTCGTGGGCCCCAATCCGCTTTGAGGGGATCGGGTCAGATTTGCGATTCACCGTGCGTGTTCTGCCGAACGTGTCCTGGAACGAATTTCTGTGGTGCTGCCGGCAAGTCGAGGGCTTGGTTTCGATTCCATCGGATTCGCTGATCACCTGGTCAATTGGGCGGGGGCAGCGGCCCGTGGTTCCAACTCTGGGCGCAGGTTTCCGCCGTCGCGATGGAGCCGGTGATGCTGCGACATGCGGCGAAATCCGCCGATATCCGGAACAGTCCAAGTTCCGAAGGAAGTTGGGTATATTATACCAAGCGCCGACCTACTCTCCGGGGGATTCCCTGAGCCGGCCAATCCGATTCGATGCGAGGGGAGCCGATTTGCGAGGTTAAGCTCTTTCTCCTCGGCGACGATAGACGACCAAGCCAGATATTTGCGCAGGGCCTCGTCGAGGTCTTGCAGCCGCACCTTATCGGAGGCGAGGAAGACGAGCGTGTTCCGGTAGAGCCGCGGGGCGTTCCCGCGCGATTCGAGGATTGCCTTCGCCGACTCGGCGGCGCTGCCGCTCTCCTTGGTGTAAGCATGCTCAGCTGGGAGAACGACAAGCCGCGCGTCGTAGTCGTCGGGCACGTCCGCGCCCGAACGCGGCATCGGGTGAATGCGCGAAAAATCGGCGTTGCGGTTGATGTCGGCGCGCAACCGCGCCTCCAGCTCCGCGGCCACCTTGTCGGGATCGCGCTTGAGCTGCTCGGCGCGGTCCTCGGCTAACTTCGTCACCGTCGGCTGGGTCGCGTACCAGGCGCGCGGTCCGTCCTGGTAGAGATAGGTGGCGGCCGAGGCGAGCCGGCGCAGCACATCACCGAAGACGGCCGGCGTCTCGCCCGGCATGACGCAACCGAGCTTCACGCGGCGGTCCTCGAGGCCACGATGAGCGGCCGCCGCGGTCGGCGCCCAACCCAGATAGATCGTGCGCGCGACGTGCCGCGTTGCCGACAGCTTGCCGAGATTGGGCACCTCGCCATCGATCCGGAGCGGGAGCGAATTAGGGCCGTCCACATCCTTCTCGATGATCGGCACCCAGTTGTCCGAGAGGTATCGCGTCAGTTCGAACTGCACGCGCGGATCGTCGATCGGGATCGTCGAAGGGAGGATCACCGGGCTGCGGTCGCCCTTCTCCCAGAGGCTGTGGATCACCGCTGCCATTAGGCGCAGCACACCGCGCGTGCGCTGGAATTCACCAACGTCGACCAGTCTGTGTAGAGCCGGTCGAATATCTCGGGGTGGATGGGATAGGCGGCCTGGATGCGCCGCTCATAGTCCCCGGCACGGCACTCCGGCGGAAACGCGGCTGCCTGCGCCTGATAGAGATCGGCGAAGGCCCGCGCCGTCGTCGAGAAAGGTTTCCCAACCGGTACTCGCCGTCCCCTTGTCACCCTCATTCTCAGACTGCTTGAAAGCGTAATAGATGGTGACAGGAAAGGCGGGATGAGCCTGTTCCGCGAGCCGGTGCATCGCCCGGGTCATGCCGTCGAGGAAGAAGCCCTCCGCCTTCTCCTTGCCGCCATGCCGGTAAGAGGTCGCAACCAGTTCCTCGGCCTTCGGGACCGCGAGCGTAGCGAAGAGTTCGGGAAACACTGGCCGGAGTGAGCGGCGCAGCCAGACGTAGAAGAAGTCCGATAGGTCAGCGTAACCGATATTGTCGTAGTAGGGCGGGTCGGTTGAAACCACCTTGTGTTCTGAAATTGCCTGTGATGCCGCATCCAACTGAATGGCCGATGCGACGCCGCTTGAAGGAAACGCATCAAGCACCATGGATCCCTTGTCCAAAGCCGTTCCCAGACTTCCAGGGTGTGCAGTTCACCAGCGGGGATTTCATTGACGAACTGGCGGCCCGCGGGGTGCGGATCAGCATGGACGGCAAAGGGCGATTTTTGGACAACATCTTCATCGAGCGCCTGTGGCGCAGCCTGAAATATGAGGAGGTGTTCATCAAGGCGTACGCCTCGGTTGGTGCGGCACGTGGCGGTATCGGCAGGTGGCTGGCCTTTTACAACGAAGTGCGTTTGCACCAAGCGCTCGGTTATCGAACGCCGCGCGAAATGTTCGAGGCCGCGCCGACCTGTGGATATGTGGACAACGCCAGCGCGTTGACCACATCCCCACAGGCACCACAACAGCAACAAAAGGGGTCAATCGACGATCAGAACGTGCTATGCAGCTTCGCTTCCCCGTCGCACGGGTAGCGGGATTCGTAACCGGCGGGAGTCTCTCTAGCTCACCCGTTTCCTGTCCAATGGATGGGGTCCACCTCAGAGCGCCGGTCGCGTTCCATCGACCGCCCCATGCCAATTCGGACCTCGCCATCGGGTTGACCGGCGGCTTTCCTGCGAACTTGGGCGGGATCTCGATCATCGCCTTGTTGATGAGCACCGCGACGGGGTTGAGGTCGCTGGCATAGGACTCCAGCCCAAGCCGTTGCGCCTCCAGCGGTAGCGCGCCGCCGCCGGCGAAAGGATCATGAAAGGCAGGAAGCTTGTGCCTGTCGAATAGCTCGCCAGCGCGCGGGTCGTCGGCATTGTCGGCGCAGGCGCGCCGCCAGCTCTGCCAGATCTCGTCCCGCGCCTTCTGCAGCACGGCTTCGTTAGTTGTGTTCTCCCACTTCACCAGGTCTTCGAGGATGCGGAACAGGCGCTGGCGTTCGAGGTCAGCCGCGCACTCCTCAATTCTCGGTGCGGGACCGGGATCGGCATCGACAACCAGCTTGTCATATAGGCTCCGGCGGCGCGTCAGCTCGCGCTCGGCCGCGCGTCGCGTATGAGGATCGCGTAGCAGTACGTCCACATACTCGGTAGCGTCATCAACCATCTGCGCAAAAATGACTGCTCGCGCGGCAGCAAGCGGTCACCTTGCCCACCACAGGTGCAACGTGCTCGGGTGCCCATGACGGATGGATTTCTCGCGCGCCGAGGCGGTGTTGATCGCATCCAGCGGCAGCGCGACCTCGATGAGCTTTCGTCTGGTGCGCGTCATGGTTCGAGTATCTGCTTGGAAAGAGAGTAAAATTGCTTCAGTCGGTCATTCGCGTCTGACTGCAAATATTCCTGGCGTAGCCAGTCGATTAAATCCTGATCGGGGTGATCGCCCAGTGTGTCGATCAAATTCCGCGCATGCGCTCGTCTACGATCCGTGAGCCGAGAGCAATCCAAGCCCAGATAATCGATCAGGTACGACGCTCTTCGCGGGTCCTTAGCGGTCGCTTGAACGCTTCCATCCAGGAAATACTCAAGCAACTCCACGGTTACGGGGTCGTGAGGTGGCAGAAAGCGCCCAGCATCCCAGGAGTGACCCGATCGATTGTCCTTGTGGTGGCCGCAGTGCTCGGTGTGTCCACCGTTGCAGGAAATCGCGAGGTTCGAGTAGTCGTAGGTCCGAGCCGGATTGCGACTGCGCGGCTCCATATGTTCTATGTGCCCGTCCCCGTCTTCGACCTCCAATTCGCAATAGCAGCAGAGCCCTTTCTGCTCTTCTCGCAGGTCTGGTGCGGATCGCCGTGGGACGGGGTTGCCATGAACGTGCGCCAGTCTTGGCCGTGGGGTTGCCCCGCGAGGCAGGCCGGCTCTGCAGAACGGGTGATCGTCTTCATCTCTTACCCAGCGCCTCAATCTGCCGAACTCGCAGATCGGCGCGACGTAGGTCGGGGTCGCTCCTCCCGAGCGCGTCCTCCAATTCTGTTCGCAAAGCGGAGCCTCGTCGCCATCCTGTTTGCGCTTCTCGACCACCCAGATAGCGGTGCAATTTCTCTATGGTTTCGACCCTCGGAGGGCGGGCGTGAGTTCCGAATACTTCAGCGAAGACGCGCGAGTTTTCGGCACCGTATGTGCCGACATCGTCGGGCAGGGCTTCGAACTGATGCTCGGAGGTAAGGAGATGAATGTGTTCCCGGCGCACCGTCCGAGGTGGACCCCATCCATTGGACAGGAAACGGGTTGAGCTAAGAGAGACTCCCGCCGGTTACGAATCCCGCTACCCGTGCGAGGGGGAAGCGAAGCTGCATAGCACGTTCTGATCGTCGATTGACCCCTTTTGTTGCTGTTGTGGTGCCTGTGGGGATGTGGTCAACGCGCTGGCGTTGTCCACATATCCACAGATCGGCGCGGCCTCGAACATTTCGCGCGGCGTTCGATAACCGAGCGCTTGGTGCAAACGCACATCGTTGTAAAAGGCCAGCCACCTGCCGATACCGCCACGTGCCGCACCAACCGAGGCGTACGCCTTGATGAACACCTCCTCATATTCAGGCTGCGCCACAGGCGCTCGATGAAGATGTTGTCCAAAAATCGCCCTTTGCCGTCCATGCTGATCCGCACCCCGCGGGCCGCCAGTTCGTCAATGAAATCCCCGCTGGTGAACTGCACACCCTGATCGGTGTTGAATATGCCCGGCTGCCCGTATCGATCCATCGCATCCTGCAAAGCCTCGACACAGAATGCCATGTCCAGCCCGATCGATAAACGCCATGCCAGAACACCCCGACTGAACCAGTCCATCACAGCAACCAGATACACAAAACCCTTCGCCAGCGGGATGTACGTGATGTCCGCGCACCACACCTGGTTGGGTCGATCGATCAGGAGATCTCGCAAAAGGTAAGGATACACCTTGTGTTCCGGGTGACGCCGGCTGGTGTTCGGCTTCTGGTAAATCGCCTCAAGCCCCATCAGACGCATCAATCGGCGCACCCGCTTGCGGTTCACCACTTCGCCGGACCGGCGCAGTACCGCCACCATGCGACGCGATCCGTAGAACGGTGTCGCCAGATACTGTTCGTCCAGACACCGCATCAGTCGCAGATCATCGGCACTCACCGGCGCAGCCCGGTCATACAGCGTCGAGCGCGCAACCTGCAGCAGCCGGCACTGCGCCACGATCGACAGGTCCGCGTCGGACCTGTCGACCAGCGACAGCCGCGTTATCTGGTTCATGGCCCAGACCTTTTGCGAAAAAAATCGCGCTCGACCGTCAGCTCGCCAATCTTCTCATACAGCTTGGCCAGTTGCGCCTCGTCCGCCACGGCGCCCTCCGACGTTCCTGCCTTCCCCCGGGCGAACAGCGAACCAACCCCCTCGACCAGCGTCTTCTTCCACGCATGGATCTGGCTCGCATGCACCCCATATCGGCTTGATAGCTCCGCCACGGTGCCGTCCTCGCGCACCGCCGCCAAGGCCACCTTCGCCTTGAAATCAACGCTGTGCTTCTCGCGAATATGCGCCATCTGTCACCCCCGGCCCGCGGCCGTTCCAGAGGCGAGAGTCTCTCTTAGCCACCTGTCCAGATTTCGGGGTCCACCTCAGTCGTTAGCACAGCGGGACTGTGTGTGGTGATAATGAGCTGTGTATTGGGAAAGGCAGACCGGAGGCTGAGAATAACAGTCTGCTGCCATCGGGGATGCAGATGCAATTCGATCTCGTCAATGAGGAGGATACCCGGGGCCTCGAGTGGGTTCGGCCAAGTCGGATTGGCTTGCACCAGCCGGCGCGCAAAATCGAGAAACAAGGCCAGAAAATTACGATGCCATCGCTGAGCTGGCCCAGCTCCATAGCTTGGAGCTCGCCGTCCTGCGATCCGAGATCAACCATCAAGCGCGGCGGATTGCCGTCAAAGTAGACCCGCTCCACGCCGGCGATCGACGACTTCAACACCTGCCGAACAGCGTGCAGATTGGGAAGTTCGGCTGCCTTCGCGGCTCTTTTGCTCGCGCGCGCTCGTAGCTCTTCGTTTTCGCGCAGATAAAGCCACTGGCACATGGAGGCGAAATTTGCGCCTGCGTCCATCGCGTTGACGTAAGCCTCGACCCTCCCAGGCGCGCTTTTGAAGATTCCACCGAGTTCCGGCATCCCGTTGATACGGCGACGAGCGCGATAGTAAGCGACCGCAGGCAAAGGAATGAGCGCCTTGCGGACTGCTCGTATTTATTTCCTGCCACAAAGCACGAAAATACCTGTCCAACCGAGACAGTTGCTCCGAATTCCCGGACGCATAGCTGAAGCTATTAGGTGGATTAAACCGAACTTTCCCCGGTTTTTAGCCTACTCGGCTGATTTCCTTTGCGAAAGCAGCCGGCGCTGCACCCATGTAAATGTGCAGATTTCGCTTGACCCGACGCGACTCGGGCTGATCGACTCGGCCCATGCACATCGATATCGTCCCCAACCGCGGCAGCACGCCCACCGTCCTGCTGCGCCGGAGCTATCGCGAGGACGGCAAAACCAAGAAACAGACCATCGCCAACCTCTCGGAACTGAGCCCCGAGCAAATCGAACAGATACGCGCCGTGTTGCGGGGCGATCGGCTGCTGCCCGCGGCAGAGGCGATGGAAATCCTCCGCTCCCTGTCGCACGGCCACGTGCTCGCCGCGCTCGGCACGGCACGGCGGATTGAACTCGATGCCCTGCTGCCTCGCCGCGGGCCGGAACGGAAACGCAAGCTTGCCCTGGCGCTGATCATCGCCCGGCTGCTTGAACCCGCGGCGAAATTGGCCACCGCCCGCATGCTCACCGCCGGCACGGCCTGCCATTCCCTGGGCGAGGTGCTGGCGCTCGGCGAGATCAAGGCCAACGAACTGTATGCCACGCTTGATTGGCTGGGCAGCGAGCAGACGTTCATCGAGAACAGCCTGGCACGGCGGCATCTGCGCGACGGGGCGTTGCTGTTGTACGATGTCACTTCCGCCTATCTCGAAGGCCGCCACTGCGAGCTGGCGCAATATGGTTACAGCCGCGATCACCGCGGCGACCGGCCGCAACTGGTGATCGGGCTGCTGTGCGCCGGCGACGGCTGCCCGGTGGCGGCCGAAGTGTTTGAAGGCAACACCGCCGATCCGGCGACGCTCGGGCCGCAAATCGCCAAGATAAAGCAGCGGTTCGGGCTGCAGCGGGTGGTCATGGTCGGTGACCGCGGCATGATCACCGACGCGCGGATCGAGCAGACGCTGCGGCCGGCCGGCCTGAACTGGATCACCGCCTTGCGGGCGCCGGCGATCCAGGCACTGGCGGCAGCCGGAGGGCCGTTGCAGCTCTCGCTGTTCGATGAACGTGATATGGCTGAGATCACCGGTCCGGATTATCCCGCCGAGCGCCTGGTGGTGTGCAAGAACCCGTTGCTAGGCGAGGAGCGGGCGCGCAAGCGCCAGGCTTTGCTCGAAGCAACCGAGAGAGAACTGAAACGAATCCAAAGCCGCGTGCAGCGCGAGAAAGATCCCCTGCGTGGCGCCGCTTCCATCGGCCAGGCGGTCGGCGCGGTGCTGGGAAAGCACCGGGTCGGCAAGCACTTTCGCCTCACCATCGGCGAGGACAGCCTGAGCGTCAGCCGAAATGACGAAGCGATTGCCGCGGAAGCCACGCTGGACGGAATTTATGTCCTGCGCACCAATCTGACCGCCGCGCAGGCCGATGCCGTGGCGACCGTGCGGGCCTACAAAAGCCTCGCGCGGGTCGAGCGGGCGTTCCGCTCGCTGAAGAGCGCCGATCTCGAACTGCGTCCGGTCTTCCATTGGACCGCGCCACGGGTCAGGGCGCATGTGCTGCTGTGCATGCTGGCCTATTATCTGGCCTATTATCTGGAATGACACATGCGCCGGGCGCTGGCGCCGATGCTGTTCGAGGATCACGATCCGGCCGGGCGAGAGACGCAACGAAGCGCCCCGGTGACAGCGGCCAAACCGTCGCAGGCAGCGCGGCGCAAGGCGGCTTGCAAACACACCGATCCGGCGGATGGCGAGCCTCTGCCGGTGCATAGCTTCCGCACGCTGCTGGCCGACCTCGCCACCCTGACCCGCAACACCGTTCGCCTCGGCGGTCAGCGGACCAGCGCGATATTTGCCTCTCCCACCAAGGTGCAGCGCCGGGCACTCGATCTGCTCGGTGTCACGCTTGCCGTCGCCGCGTAGCCAGCAGCGCAGCACCAAGCGGAAGCGATATCAATCGCTTGCGTCCGAAAGGCAGGAAAGTTCAGACTAAAAAGCCGCTGGTCAAACCGTGAACTGCTCCGCGATGATCCGCTCCGACAAGCCCTGATCGGGGTCGAACAGCACCCTTACGCTGACGCCGCGGTCCTCGCACACCGAAACCGAGATAACATCCCGCACCTCGGCCGAGTCCGCCACCGCCGCTACCGGGCGCTTCTCCGCCTCCAGTATCTCGAATACTACATCCGCCGTGCTCGGCAGCAGCGCCCCCCGCCAACGCCGCGGCCGGAACGCGCTGATCGGGGTCATCGGCAACAACTCCGCCGACAGCGGCACGATCGGCCCATGCGCCGACAGATTATACGCCGTCGACCCCGCGGGCGTAGAAACCAGCACCCCATCGCAGATCAGCTCCGGCAACCGCACCCTCCCGTCCACCGTGATCCGCAGCTTCGCTGCCTGCGCCAGCTGCCGCAGCAGGCTCACCTCATTGAACGCCAAAGCCTCCTCCACCGCGTCGCTCGCGGTGATCGCGTGCATGCGCAACGGGTGCAGCACCGCCTCCTGCGCCGCTGTCAGCCGTTCCAGCAATCCGTCCTCCCGGAACGGGTTCATCAGGAACCCCACCGAGCCGCAATTCATCCCATACACCGGCTTCTCCAGGTCCAGCACCCGGTGAAGCGTCTGCAGCATGAACCCGTCGCCGCCCAGCGGCACGATCGCATCGGCCTCCGAAACCGGGCAATCCCCATACCGCGTCGAAAGCCGCCGGCACGCATCCAGCGCAACCTCCGTCGGTGCTGCCGCGAAACTGACATGACCAGGCCTGAAAACGCGGCCGCCAACCGCCCCAGGTGCTGTCGTAACCAGCGGAACGTTCACGCCAGCTTCCTGTGTTCCATCACCGGCATGTCCCGCCGCACCCGCGCCGTCACCGTTGGATCGACGCGCGCCGTCGCCCATCCCACCCCGTCCGTCACCTTGGCAACCACATGACCCCATGGATCACACACCAAGGAGTGGCCATAAGTGTAACGCGGCTCGTTCCGTGACCCCTCCAGATGCTTGCCCCAGGTCGCCGCCGCTGCAAACCAGCACTGCGTCTCTATAGCCCGAGCCCGGATCAGAGCCTCCCAATGGTCCTTTCCCGTCTGCAAGGTAAACGCCGACGGCAAAAACACCACTTCCGCCCCTGCGCGGCGCAGCGCCAGAAACAGCTCCGGAAACCGCACGTCATAACAAACCGCCAGCCCCAGCCTCATCCCATCCGCCGCGCACGTCACCACCTGGTCACCCGAGCCATACGTCACGCTCTCCCGGTATCCAGTCCCGTCAGGTGAAACAATATCGAACAGATGGATCTTCCGATACCGTGCGATCTCGTCGCCGTCCGGCCCGAACACCACAGTCGTGTTGAAAAGCTTCTCGCCGTCACGCTCCGCGATCGACCCGCCATGCACGTGAACGCTATGCTCCCGCGCTGTCTCGCGCAGAAATTCATATGCCTCCCCACCCGAGGCATTCGACCCCGCCGCCGGCAATTCCTCCGCCTGCGCGAACTTGTTCTCCCGCGTTCCCCCCAGGCAGCTCCACATCTCCGGCAATGTCACCAGATCCGGCCGGTCCTCCGCCATCGCGCCGTGGATCAGCCGCTTCGCCTGCTCGATATTGTCAGGCTTCGACGATCCCGGGTTCATTTGCACCACGGTTACTCGAGGCATCCTTTGCTCCTTACTGGGTTCTGATGAGCGCGATCAGCGAGGCCAGTCCAACCGCGGCTCCGTCCGACCCTCACGGCGCCCGCCCGGTCGCGAGACGCTCGGCTCCGGCGGTGTCTCCTCGGCCGGGCCGTTTTCCAGCTGATGCGTCGCCGGAGGAATAGGGGGCCGCCGGATCACCCGCTCCCGCCGCGGTTCGGACGCTGATTCCGGCGGCGTGTAGATCTCGTCGAAATCAACCGACCGCACGTTTTCCGGCATGCGCAGTGAAAGCGTGCGCACTTCCGCATGAATCTCGTCCAGCAGCGCCTCGAGCGCCTCCAGCCGCGACTTCACCCCGATCACGCTGAACGGAATCAGCAAAAAGGCCAGAATCCACAACAGAACAGGCACCAGTAGAACCAGCGGCACCCACCAAGGCAGCCAGGCCGGGATCTCAAACGGCAACGTCATATTCCCAACCTAGCACGCTCTCCCTTGTCATTGCGAGGCGCGCAATCCGCTGCCCCGTCCTTCACCTTCCCGCGTTGCGGAAGAGCGCGCCAGCGCGGCGGGTGAGGGCGGCGGTACCGGCGGGTTACGACTGATACTTCGTGGATTGGCTGGTTTTGGCGAGCAAACCGCAGAGGCGGTTACTACAAACTTTGCGACTCTGCGGTAATCCTTACTTCCTGTCCCGGCGCGGCCACCAGCCGTTTCGCGAGGTTCTGGTGCCCCAATTGCCAAGACGCACTCCTTAGCGGTCACCAGGTCTTGAAAACGCACAGCGGCACTCCCCTGCCTCCACTTACAATAGATCCGGGCTCTCTGGCGGGGACGCCGGCCCACCCGGGCCGGGCCAACCCAGCGATGTCGGATCACAGTGCCCGTTCCCCGGGCGGGAGCGCCGCCGTGATGGGGGCCTTTTCCATTCCGGCGGACCTCCCGCCTGCGCGCGGCTCTTACAACCCAGAGAGGTACCGTCATGTCCGAACAACACACGCGCAAGCATGGAAAGAATGTTGGCATACCCCGCTATCGGCAGGTGCTGCCTCAGCTGAACGGCTCGATGTTCCTGGCCGATGGCGGCCTGGAAACTTGCCTGGTTTTTATCGAGGGGATCGATCTGCCCTGCTTCGCGGCGTTCCCGCTCGTTGCAGACCAACCAGGCCGGACAGGTTCGAACGCTACTTCAAACCTACTTACGGACCGCCGTCGAACGCGGTGTCGGCTTCATCCTTGACACGCCGACCTGGCGCGCCAAGGCCGATTGGGGTGCGAAGCTGGGCTATTCCGCCGCGGCGCTCGCGGACACTAACCGCCAGGCGGTCGTCTGGGTTGCAGGACTGCGCGACGCTTTCGCCACTGAGCGAGCGCCGGTCGTCGTCAACGGACTGCTCGGCCGCGTGGGGACGCCTACCGGGCTGATGCGCAAATGGGCGCGGCCGAGGCGGAGCATCATCATCGCGCGCAGATCGAGACCTTTCGCGATACCGAGGCGGACATGGTGAGTGCCCTCACCATAACCTATGCCGACGAGGCAATTGGTTTCGTGCACGCGGTGCAGGCGTGCGGGATGCCCGCCGTAATCTCCTTCACAGTCGAAACTGATGGCAAGTTGCCGTCCGGGGAAGCACTGCCGGCGGCTATCGAGCGGGTCGATCTCGCCACCAGTGACGGTCCTGCCTACTACATGGTCAACTGCGCACAATGGTTTCGGGTCGCTCGACGGCTTCAACAGATCGGTTCAGTCCTGCAGCGGGAAGATCGGATCGTAAGCCGGAAGCGCGGCATTTCTTACCCTACCGCTATACTTTCATCCATCTCCTTCTGCCGCTCTCACTTCACCTTCCGGAACCGCGGCAGAGCAGCCGCTACCTTCGGTACTACAGCCGCAATCACTGATACAAGTGCGGCCGTGCGGCTGTGCAGCTCCGCTATAGCCGATTCTGCATCAGCAATAGCGGCCGTCTCGTTGAAGGCCAGGATAGCTCCATCGAGCAGGACCCATCGACCATCCACCATCACGGATTACACCGCCTCTGGCGCGGCGTGCTGAACCATCGCCGCCTCATTCAGCTCCAGAGCCAAGGTGCTCGCAGTCTTCCACCGCACCAGCACCAGGTCCGCCAATTGCCCTCGCAGCTCGTCAATTTCGGCAAGCAGCCGGTCATAATTGCGCAACGTATCTCGCACGTGCCGGAGCAGAATCTCGACGGGGGCGTTAACCGCATGCCGTCAGCATGTGGTTAAATAGCCGAACCCCGAGATCCGCCTCCAGCTTCAATATCTGCCGGTTGACTGCCGAAGATGCGACAATGGCACGATGAACGGGCGCACGTGAAACACCGCGACCAGTACCCACCAAATGAACAGCAAAGTCGCCCTGCCGGCCAATGGCAGCAGAAGCCGACGCCAAGCAGCTCGCTTGCGCTCCGCCTGCCACTCCCGATCCGCCGCACCGCCCAGTTGACCGGTGGCGATTCCGGATGCGCCCTGCATCGGCACATCGACTCCCATCAACAGCTCTCCAGCACCGCACGCAGATGCGCCGCTTGCGCGGTAAAGCAGGGCGTTTCCCGCATGGTGAGCAAGCGCGGTTCTGGTAAATCGATCGGCACTACTTCCCGAACGCGGCCCGGGTTTGCGGCGAGCATCAGGACCCGCTGACCAAGAAATGCCGCTTCGTAGATGCTGTGCGTAACGAATAGGATCGTCGTTTCCGTTTCCCGCCAGATACGCAGCAGTTCTTCCTTCAGGCGATCCCGCGTGATCTCGTCCAGCACCCCGAACGGCTCGTTCATCAGCAGCAGCTTCGGACCGCCAAGTAACGCGCGAGCGATCGAGACACGCTGGCGCATGCCGTCCGAAAGTTCAGGGGCAGCGCTTAAGGAGGGGGCTGCAAGTTGAAACGTGGCGGCGGGTCGCGGCGAGTATGCGCGACATGGCGAACCGCGCTGGTATTGCCATCGTAACGTGTGATACGAAGGTTGTGGAGCGCGGGGCGGCCGACAAGCTGTTCATCAATACTGCCGGCATCGGAGTTATTCCGCAGGGAATCGCGTTGTCCGCCGGCTGCGCCCGCCCGGGCGACCCGGTGCTCGTCAGCGGCACACTCGGCGAGCATGGCGTTGCTATTCTGGTCGCCCGGAACCAGCTTGCGCTCGAAGCCGAAGCCGCCAGTGATTGTCAGCCGCTGAACCAGCTTGTCGCCGTCATGCTGCGGGCCTGCCCGGCAATACATTGCCTGCGCGACGCCACAAGAGGCGGTATTGCCACGGTGCTGAACGAATTTGCTGGCGCTTCGGGTGTTTGTATCCGTGTTCGCGAACGCGATCTGCCAATGCGGGAACCCTGCGGGGCGCCTGCGAGATCGTTGTTGGATCCGCTCTAGCTTGCGAACGAGGGTGAGCTGATCGTCGTCGTGCCACCCCGGGAGGTGTATAGGGTGCTGGAGGCGATGCGGGCCGACCCCGCCGGCGCCGACGCCGCTATCATTGGGGAAGTGATGCGGGAACCCGCCGGCATGGTCGCCATGGAAGCGTATCGTCGATACGCTCGCCGGACAGCAGTTGCCTCGGATCTGCTGAATGCACGAACTCAGCCTCGCCTGCTCGATCGCCGATGCCTGCGCGGAGCGGGCGGGCGAGGGGCGCGTATTGCGCGTGACGGTGGAAGTTGGCCAACTTGCGGCGGCCTTGCCGGACGCGCTGCGGTTTTGTTTCGATGTCTGCGTCCAGAGAACAGTGCTGGAGGATGCGGAACTGGAGATCCTCGAAATACCAGGACGTGCTACCTGCGACGAGTGTGGCCGTGGCATCGCCCTATCAAGCCCTTACGGCGTCTGTGCGTGCGGCGGCCCCCCTGCGCATCGTTGGGGGCACGGAGCTGCGAATGAAGGAAATGGAGATCGCGTGATGTGCACTAACTGCGGCCGCGGTTCGGACGAAATCACGATCGGAGGTGTGGCGGCACGGGGCGATCAGGCACACGCGCATGGCCATCATGATCACCATCACCATCACCATGGTGATCCGAGGCGCACTGCAGGACCGTATCATTAGAACAGGGCATGCTGCCGAAGAATCAGTTGTTGGCAGAACGGAATCGCGGCTGGTTCGAGGGGCGCGGTGTTCTCGCGGTGAACATGATGAGTTCGCCAGGGGCGGGAAAGACCACCAACCTGGAGCGCACGATACGAGAAATGGGGCGGCTCCGTTCCAATCAGTGCTGGAAGGTGATCAGGCGACCTCTGCCGATGCGGATCGGATCCGGGCGGCGGGCGCCGCAGCGGTGCAGATCAACGCGGGGACGGGCTGTCATCTGGATGCGCATATGGTGACGCATGGGATCGAGCGCCGGAAGCCACCGCGAGATTCCATCCTGCTGATCGAGAATGTGGGCAATCTGGTTTGCCCCGGCACTTTTCGACCTGGGGGAGAGAGTGCGGGTGGTGGTTGTTTCCGTTACAGAAGGGGAACGACAAGCCGCTGAAATACCCGCACATATTCGAACCTGGTAGTGTCCTGAAGGTTCAGCAAATTCGGCCGTGAGAGCGGTCATGGTATGCGGGTGATGTCTGAAATCACCAACCCCGTGGGACGGGAGCACACCATGACCAAGAGGGAAGCTAGGGCTGGCGTGGTTGATTTGAAGGCTCTCATGGAGCGGGAGGAGGACTATCTTCGCGCGATGGTTCAGTCGGTTGTCGAGGCGGTGCTGGAAGCGGAGATGAGCGAGGCGATCGGAGCGGCGAAGGGGGAGCGGACGGCGGAGCGTCTTTCCTACCGCAGCGGCTATTATCGGCGCGCGCTTGTGACGCGGGTGGGCACGCTGGAGCTTCGGGTTCCGCAGGATCGTGCCGGCCGCTTTTCCACTGCCCTTTTCGAGCGCTACCGGCGCTCGGAGAAGGCGTTGGTAGGAGCGCTTTCGGAGATGTACGTGCAGGGTGTTTCCACGCGCAAGGTCAAGGCGATCACCGAGGAGCTGTGCGGACACGAGTTCTCGGCCTCGGCGGTCAGCCAAATCAACAAGACGCTGGATGCGAGCCTGAAGGCATTCTGCGAGGGGCGGCTTGAAGAGGCCTATCCCTATTTGATTCTGGACGCCCGTTACGAGCGGGTGCGCGAGGCCGGGGTTATCATCAGCCAAGCCGTCCTGATTGCGGTGGCCGTTGATCTGGAGGGCCCGCCGCCAGGTGCTTGCCATTGAGCTTGCTAGCTAACCGCGAGAGCCGGTCGAGCTGGCGGGATTTTCTCCTCGGCCTGAAGAACCGCGGCCCATACGGGGTCGAGTTCGTGGTCTCCGACGACCATCCCGGGCTGAAAGCGGCGATCCGCGAAGTACTGCCGGAAGCGCTGTGGCAACGCTGCTATGTCCATTTCCTGAGGAATGCGCTCGACCACATGCCGCGCAAGCATCTGGACGACTGCGTGCAGGAACTGCGCTGGATCTACGATCGGCGGGACCTCTCCGAGCTGCGCCGCGATATCGCTCAGTGGCTCGCCAAGTGGCAACGCAAGTACGCCAAACTCTGCAGCTGGGTCGAGGAGAACATCGAACAGACGCTGACCTATTACCGGCTGCCGCTTGCTCATCACAAGCACATGAAGTCCACCAACATGCTCGAGCGGCTGAACCAGAGATCAAGCGGCGCACCCACGTGGTGCGGATCTTTCCCAATGCCGAAAGCTGTCTCAGGCTGGTGCGTGCGCTCGCGGTAGAGACCCACGAGAATTGGCTGGCAGCGATCCGCTATCTCAACATGGAGCACCTGAAGGAGCACAAAAAGGAAGTGCTCAGGCCGGCCGCATGAGACCAGCTATCCCGACGCTCCAGCCTGGCCTCGTGCTCGCCGCCGTCAATCGGGATAGGGGGGCACCTCGCAGTGCCACCCCTCCCACACCACCGGGCATGCCGGTCCGTACCACGGCGGTTCGGCGGATCAGGCGAACATCAGCGTCTGCATGGCGACGAGACCAAGACGCTGGACGCGGCGAATGGTGAAGGCCCGGTGCGGTGAAGGCCCGGTGCATGGCGCTCGCCGAACTCATCCGCCAGGGGCCTTTCGGGCTGAAGATGGCCGGGGCCACCGTGGCCTCTGAAACACCCAGGCGGCGCAGTTCCTGGTAACGCCGGCCCCCGCGTCTTCCACTGAACCCAGACGGCGCAACGCAGTCTCCGTCGGATCCACCCGTCGAGGGACGCCAGTTCGCGCCACTGCGTGAAGCCGAAGTATCCGGCCCAACCCCGCAGATACGGGTTGAGCTCTGCGATCATCCGCGGCAGTGCCCGTCCGTGCCGCCGAGTCAGTTCGCGCGCCCGTTCCTTGAACCGGCGCACCGCCTTGTCGGCGATCCGGCGCCGCGGTTCAGGTTCCTCCGTGACGGTGAAGCCAAGGAAGTCAGGCTCACCATCACCCGCTGGCCCGCCTTTTCACTGCGCACGTAGATGTTGCAATCATCCGCATAACGCACGAACCGGTGGCCCCGGCGTCCAGTTCGCGATCCAATTCGTCCAGCACGATATTCGACAGCAGGGGCGACAAGGGACCGCCTTGCGGGGTTCCCTCCTCGCTGGCCGCGAACACGCCTTCGTCCATCACACCGGCCGTCAGGAACGACCGGATCAGACGCAACACGCGCCGGTCCTCCACCCGTTCCGCCAAACGAGCCATCAGCCGATCGTGGTTGACCCGGTCGAAGAACTTCGACAGGTCGATATCGACCACGAACCGGCATCCTTCGGCGACATGGGCCTGCGCCCGAGCCACCGCCTGATGCGCCGAGCGGCCCGGCCGGAAGCCGAAGCTGTGCTCGCTGAACATTGGGTCCCACAACGGTTGGAGCCGTTGCAGCACCGCCTGCTGGATCACGCGATCCATTACGGTAGGAATGCCCAGGTCGCGCGTGCCGCCAAGCGGTTTCGGGGGTCTCACCCGAAGCACCGGGTTTGGCCGATAGCGTCCCTGAAGCAACTGGCGTTCAATCTCCGGCCAGCGTGCCTTCATCGCGTCCGGCAATTGCCGCACGTCATCCGATCAATGCCGGCCATCCCTTTGTTGCGTACCACAGCACGCAACGCCGCTTGCACGTTGTCCGGATCGCAGATCGCGTCCATCAGCGATCCGGTGCTCGCCGGGCTTTCGGGACCGGGCGTCGCCACGACCGCTTCGGCCTCCCGCCCCATCAGATGCGGGGCTTCACCCCGCCCCGGTTCGGGCAGGTCCAGCATCAACTGGATCGGCGGCCGCGATGTGGTCATGAGGCTCCCGGGCTACTCGCCCTCTCCTTCAACCCCTTCTCGGGGACCGTTGGGGCCTTCGGCCGGTCGTCTGGCCTACTACGCCCTCTGCTGACTTCTGCATCGTGATCAGGGAGCCTTGCGGCTCCCTCAGTCCGTCTGGCTGCCCGGGCGGACACGGTGCAGATCTCCTGGGGTAAGCTCGGCGTCTTTCCTCGCGCGTCCGCCGGATTTACCCGCCTGGCCCTTGATGGATATGGATTTTCCGACTTCCTGCCCGCTCGTCCGGCCAGGCTTGCCTCGTATCCGGTTCCTGTTCGTCGAACCGCGATTTCGCGCCACGCTTCCTTCAGACGGTCCCTCGCGGGTTCCGCCCTTGCGCTTCACTCGTGCTTCACCTCCATCAGGTTGCACAGGGGGCTTCCACCCCCACAAGACACTGGGCATGCCCAGCACACAGGATCGCCGTAGACGACCGCCGAGGGCGGCGCGCATGCGTCCTTGACCGCGGCTGCGCCCGATGCCTCCCAACATCTGCGGTCGGGACATGGCGTAATCGCGGCGGCGAGCTGGCCTGATCGTTGGTAGCTTCCGCGAGGCGAAACGCCAGACCGGAGGACCCCATGGAACAGCGTCAGTATGTCGGGCTTGATGTTTCCCAGGCCATGACGTCCATTTGCGTGATCGACGAAGCCGGCGCGGTCGTGTGGCGCGGCAAAACCAGCTCGGAGCCGGACAGCATCGCCGCCGTGCTTCGGCTCCGTGCGCCAAACGTCGTGCGCATCGGCCTCGAGACCGGGTTGGTGTCGAATTGGTTGACGCGCTCCTTGCGCCAGCGCGGGCTGCCGGTCGTCTGCATCGATGCCCGTCATGCCGAGGCAGCGCTCAGCCTGCAGATCAACAAGACCGACGGCAATGATGCGTTCGGCTTGGCCCAGGTGATACGCACCGGATGGTTCCGCGAAGTGGCGATCAAGGGCATGGATGCGCAGACGTTGCGCATGCTGCTGGTAGCCCGCGCGCAGCTCGTCTCGCAGCGGCAAGCCTTGTCCAATACAATACGCGGGTTGTTGAAGACTTTCGGCCACATTGTGTCTCGCGGCAGCCATGGTCCCTTCGCGGTGCGCGTCAGGGAGCTCATGGATGGCAATCCCACGCTCGCTGTCATCGTCGAGCCGCTGCTGACTGCCTGGCAGGCGCTGCGCGAGCAGATTGCGCTGCTGGACCACCAGGTGTTGATGCGTGCCAAAGCCGATCCCGTAGCGCGACGATTGATGAGCATTCCGAGCGTCGGAGTGATCGTCGCTCTCGCTTACATGGCGGTGATCGACACGCCACACCGTTTCAGACGATCCAACGCGGTCGGCGCTTATCTCGGGCTCACCCCGCGGCGATACCAGTCGGGCGAGGTCGACAACCCGGGCCACATCTCGAAGTGCGGAGATGGGCTGCTGCGGACCTATCTGTCCCAAGCGGCGAACGCCATGCTGACCCGCAAGATACGGGCCTGCCGACTGCGCAGTTGGGGGCTGGCGTTGGCGGCCCGGATCGGCGCGCGCCGTGCCAAGGTTGCGGTGGCCCGTAAGCTTGCGGTGCTCATGCATCGCATCTGGCGCGACGACCGCGAGTTCGTTTGGGCTGGAGCGCCAGCGACCGCCTGAGCTTCAACCCCGAGTTCCGCCCGAACGGGCGGGAGGATGTCCCGCCGGGACGAGGCTCGGCAGCCCCGCTTTCTTCGCTGCGGCCCCATTCGGGTGACCGCGTCCGGGACCGCGTCCGGGACCGCGTCCGGGACCGCGTCCGGGACATAGGGGGGGCCAGCCTTCCGACGCCATGTTGCGGCTGGTTGCAGACCGCGGAAAGAACCATGACCCGGCAGGATGGATCCCGACCTGATCGAGTGTTGCGCCGCGCGCAGCTTCGGTCAAGACCGCTGCGCGCCGCTTCGCGGTGGCCTGCGGCCAGTCTTGACCGAAGCTGCGCACGGCGCTGTCGGATGCACTAGGCCGGGGCAGGAAAGCGGCCCATCAGCCGAACAGAAAAGCGGGGGTTTGTTGAAAGAAGGCTTGCAATCCAAACCGCGATTAAAGAACGAGGAAACGCCGCTCAGCCGAACAAGGAAACATCACTTCGTATACACAATCGCCATTTTGCAGAGATTGACGGACACAACTTCGTCATGCCTGACCGTATCCGCCCAACTGCAGGCCGCCATGATGCAAAAGCGGTCATCCGGTGAGTTGGTCGATATAATACCAGCCGACTCACGCGATGACCGTTTTGGCATACTCGCGGGTGGCGATTGGGCGGATGCGTTCGGGCGCGGCGATCACTGGTTCCATGCCTTACAGCAGGCGTCGATGATAGCCTCGTAGGTCTCGAAGATCCGGTTGGCGAGCGAGTTCTGGCGCAGGAAACCGCCAGATGTTCTCCACCGGGTTCAACTCGGGGGAGTATGGCGGAAGAAACAGCAGGCTGATGTTGCCCGGGCGCTTGAGCCTGCCGCCTGGCCTGTGCCATCCGCCGCCATCAAGGATCAGCACGGCATGGGCACCGGGCGCCACCTGGGTGCTGATCTCCTGCAAATGTAGGTTCATGGCCTGGAGGTTGGCGAAGGGGAGCACCAGGGCAGCGCCGGTCGCTCGGTCCGGGCAGACTGCGCCGAACAGATAGGCCCAACTGTAACGCTGATCGCGCGGAGCCCGGGGCCGGCTGCCCCGCTCACCCCAAACGTAGGTCAGGCTGCCCTGCTGACCGATCCTTGTCTCGTCCTGCCACCATAACTCAATCGGCTTATCGGCGGCGGCCGGCGGGATCGCGGCCGCGACCAACGGGGCGAAGTTTTTTTATGCGCCTCCTGTGCCGCGGCATCCGCCTGCGGGTGCCGTGGACGCACCGAAATATGGCTGAAGCCCAGCTGCTTCAGGATGCGGCTGATGCTGCGCTCGTCCAGCAGCACAAAGAAGCGCGCCAGGATGAGTTGCCTGAGATCGCATAGCCGCCAGCGCACAACGCCATGCTCGGCGGGGTCAGGTCCCTCACGAACCCAGCGTGCCAGCACGGCTTTCTCCTCGTCGGTGAGCTTGGCCGAAGGTCCCCCCGCATGTGACAGGTCCGACAGCCCCGCCACACCACGCTCGTTGTAGCGGATCACCCACTCACGCAGGGTCTGCCGATCCATCCCGCAGCTCTGCGCTGCTTCGCCGCGCGGGCGATCTTCCAGAACCAGGACGATCGCCAGCAGACGGCGAGCCGGCCGGGCATCGCTTTCCCGCGCCGCAATCGCCCGCAAATCCTGCGGGCTGTGCTCCAGCCGGGTGATCTTCACCGTCACTGCCGTCCTCCCAATGGGGCCCGGCAAATCAGGAATCCTACCGCATCGAGCCGTGGCAAGCGGAAATTAGAGCCGGCGCGTCAGCCGGCTGGTATAAGCTCCTCCCGGAAGGGGTCTGGAAGGGGCGGGGAGTTTATATGCGCGGTCCTCGCGCGATCTCGGCCTAGTGCAGATTCAGCCGCTGTCGGATCGGCTCGGTCGGGTCCGGAGAGCCGCTGGGCTTGAGCTGCTGCAGTTGCTGCGGCACCGCTGCTGCGTTGCGCATCTGATCCCGCAGATCCTCGGTCAGAGCCCGCGCATCACGCTGATCGTGGATGACGTGGGGGGTGATCAGCACTAGCAGCTCGGTTCGGGTGCGACTGTTGTTCTGCTGACCCAGCAAACCGCCGACCAATGGAATGTCCTTTATCCAGGGAAAACCCTGATTCGCCTGCGTGGCACTATCCTGGATGAGACCGGCGAGACCAACAGTCTGCCCATCCTGTACTACCACGCGCGACTGCACTGTGCGCTCAAGAAAAGCCGGAGAGTTCACCTGCGTGGTAACCGAATTATCGACATTGCTGACTACCTGAACAATATCGAGGGTCACCAGCCCACCGCTGTTCACCCGCGGCGTAACCTGGGTGATAACCCCCGTTTGCATGTAGTTGATGGAGTTGACGATGGGCGCATTGCTGGTGATCTGGCTTTGAGAGCTCTGCGTAAGGTAAGGAACCAGATCGCCCACCTGTAGTTGTGCTGGCTGGTTGTCCAGCACCAGTATCTCGGGGGAAGATAATACGCGCACCTTCGTGACACCCTGTAACGCGGCCAGGGCTATCTGGGCCGAGGATGGATTTCCGACCAGCCGAAATCCTGCGGAAACACCTGGAAAAGTTTCCGCCAGAACGCCGTTCAATCCACCCTGGTTGAAGAAGTATTGGGTACCGTACTGGAGCGTATCGTTCAGATCGACCTCGGCGATGATCGCGTCAATTCTTACCTGTAATGGCAGAATATCGATTTTGCGCAGCATCGCCTCGACCGTCTCCTCCTCCTGGGTGGTTGCGTAAATCAGCACCGCATTGTTCTGGGCGTTTGGAATAATGCGCATGGCCGTCGGTTCGGTGTTCGCAGCGCCGCCCCCCTGCTCCAGACCGCCGAGCAAGGGATTGGTCGGCTGAGCAGCCGCCGTCGCAGCGGCAGCGCCTGGCTGCGTAGCCGTAGATGCGGCGGGTGTCGTGCCTACGCCACCACCTGCACCTGGGTACAAGCCGGTTCCAAGTCCGGTTGCCGGGGCGCCGCCCATCCCCCCTCCTAACAGCCCGCCGCCGACGGAACCGTTCAGGCCAATCGTGCTAAGCCCCTGCGTGCCCGACCCTGGGGTACCGGTACTACTGCCGCTTGGCTGCGCCGTGACGTTATTGGGGGTATATGCTTGCTGAAGAACATAGGCGACGTCATTCGCCCGGCTGTCCTGCAGATAGTACACGTGCCAGCTCCGAACGGTTTCGCGCTCCTTTCGCTCGATGAGCGAGTAAACGCGCTGCACGTCCCGAAGCAGGGACGGCTGGCTGGCCACCACAAGTACCGAATTGATACGCTCCATAGGCACCACCTGCACCAGCCCCGCGAGAGGCCCGCGTGTTTGGCTGCGGAAAGCATCCTGCAGCGATGACGCGAAATCCTTCGCGTCGCCCGTGGTGACGGGGAGCAGGACATAGGACTGGCCGGCGAGGATATCGATATCGAAAGCATGCACCAGTTGAACCAGCGTATCCCGGGTCAGCGGGTCGCCCGAAACGACGAGGGCGTTCTGGCCCGTCGCGGCGGTAATCTTGCCGCCATTAGCCACATAAGGCTGAAGCACTGTCACGAGTTGCTCGGCCGAAGCGTAACGCAGCGGGACAACGGCAATCCCTGCCTGCGTCGGAGACATCGCCACGGCCGAAGCCGTCACAGCGTCCTTGGCAGGCAGCACGCGGTAAATCTTATCCGAGGTGACCAGCGCGGCTCCGTTCTGCGCCAGCAGCGTTTGCAGCACGGGAAGTAACTGAGATCGGGAAAGCGGCTCAACGGTTCGCAGCGTCGCTGTGCCGTGCACTGACGGATCTATGGTGTAGTTGACGTGCAGGATATTCCCCAGGATCTGGGCGACCACCTCGCGAATGTCAGTATCGGCGAAATCGAGCGATATATTGCCTCCCGCAGTTGTTTCAACACCCTGGCCGCTCGGTACGGCAATGGATGTAGCGGGCGCAAGGGATACGTGCGCGGGCGGGATTGCCTCTGGTGTGCCGACATTGCCGTTGATACGCGGGGCGGCCGCGCCTGCAGTCACGGCGCTAGCGGGCAGCGGCGCCAGCGAGGGTTCCTCAGGCTTTACGCACCCACTCAGCACGGCGAGCAGGAGCAACAAAACAAAACGCAGGATCACTGAGAACTCTCCGGCGCTGGAGAGGCTTCATTGGCCGGGGGTCCCAGACGAGGCGGCACCAGCATCGTAGCAGGCGCGTGTCGGACAGGGGCAGAGGCGGGATCAAAAGCGGGGTGAAGCGAGCGCGGACCCGATGGCCCGACGATCGTAACCTCGTCCGGGCCGATCAATTTGACAATGTAAGGCCCAAGCGCCGTGCCCTCTGTGGCCACGACGGGTTTGCCTGCGCCGGCCGGCGCAAAGATCGCGCTCCTCCCGGAGGGAGTGATGAGGATTCCGCTCAGGCGCGGGATGTCGACGGAAGCAGGGACGCCGGCGGCAGCCGGTGGGCGACGGTCGGGGCTGAATAACGGTCGTGCGAGTGTGGTTGATACCCATTCCCCCCTTCGATCGTTTTGAGCCAGCGGCGTAAGATTGGTTGCCGCTGATTCCGCCCGAGTTTGGGGAGGCGCGGATTCGAAGTCATTGCTTCCGGAGAAACCTTCGAGGACGACGATTGCGGCGAGGGCCACCGCAAGCAAGATCACGCCAGCAAGCGCATTCCAGCCCATCTACGGGGCAAATTCCGCGCGTATCGAGAACAGGTCGGCGCGTCCGTTCTCCGCGCGTGTTACTGGAGCGGCGAAGGCCGGGTTGCCGATCGTTGGCGCAGTGGAAAGTATCGCAATCAGCTTTGCCGCGGCCGCGGACTGGCCGGTAAGCGTCAGTTTGCGTTCGCGCAGCGTGAAATCCGTGAGATAAGTGTCATCAGGCAAAAGCTCAGTGGTCACTGCAATTGCCTGCAATGCATCGCCCAGACGGGCATGCTCTGCCGTCAGCACATCGCCGTTCGCGGTGATGGCCGCGATTCTGCGGCGCGCTGCCTGTGCCTGATCCGTCCGAGGCCGAAGTTCTGCCATGCGGGACTCGATCGCCGCTAGCTGCAGCGACTGCCGGATGAAAGGTTGCACGATGGCAGCGACTGCCAGCAGGGCGCATATCACGACACCGGCGATCAGCATTCTGTGCTTCCACCGCTGGCCATTCGAAAGCTCCATGATGAGCCGAATCCGCCGCGTTTGTCCCAGCGGGGTCTGGCCTTCGATCACGGCCGGGCGAATGCCCATCTGTTCCAGCGCGTAGAATACGAGCCGCAAAGCCGACTTAGGAACCAGACATAACTGAAGGTGCAGGCGTTTGAGCGACCCATCTCGATGCTCGACGGTCCAACTCCAGAACACATCGTCAGGGGAGAAAGGCGTAAGCCGGGGCATCTCGTATTGGAGGACGCGGGCAGGATCGCGTTCGGCTGCAAGAGGCAGGATGACCTCCCGTTCGAGCAGCATGCTTGGGGGCAGGACGATCACTGTCGGAGCGTTGCGGCTTGCGGTTGCGGAAATGGCCCGGCCGGCGGTGTGTGTTGCGGCTTCGTCGAGCATGTAACGCCCGAGTTCTTTTTCCCGCCCGCGGCGCCGTTGCGAAATCCGAGCGGCAGCGAAGGTTCCTGCGGAAGCTTCAAGCGTGACGACCAGGCCGTCGGGGGTGCTTTGGCGGCTACGCAAGCGTAACGGAAAAAGATCGCAGAGTTGCCGCCACCACCAACGAAGGAACTCAGCCAGCATGCCAGTACGTCACAAACATCATCGCCCCCTTGCGATGAACCTGCCGGCCCAAACCCCCGACTATCAAAATCCACATTATTTGACGCGATTCGGCAAGACAAAAGCTTAATTGTTGGACTCCGTTGCCGTTCGCGGTGGCGTTCGCAAAGGCGCCGCAACGATGTCCGGCCAGCGTCGCGGATCTCCCTTGGCAAAAGTCAGACGGATGCGGATCAGTCTGGGCAGGGCGGCTTGGGTCCATTGACTTTCCCAGACGCCGTTCTTGCCCCAGTAGGCGAGCTCCAGATGATCCACGCCGCGCAACAGTTCCGATGTTTGCGGCACCGGGGCGGGGCCGAAGCGAACGGCGTGGCGATGCGGGGTCCACCACAGGACAAGCCGGTGCGCGGCATCCACGCCGAGGCCCAGATCCGCCCTACGGAGTGTCAGCCCGGATCCTGCCGGCATTTCCGAGGTGAAAGCCAAGTTGTTGCTGTTCCCGCGAACGGGCAGCGGGCTTGTAAGAGTGCCCGGATCGATGGATTCGATCAACTGGCGCACCACGCGATCGACCGCGTCGATGTCCTGCCGCTCGCCAATCAGCCGCGCCTGGGTATCCCACCCCCTCAGGCCGAAGCGCATCCCAGTAGTCAGACCCGCGACGATAAACCCAAGTACGACCAAGGCGACGAGCATTTCGAGCAGGGTGAAGCCGCCGTGACGCCGGTTCATGGCATACCACCCTGGGGAGCAGCTGTTACCGTGACGCCCAGCCGCTTTGTGTCCAGCTCCACCGCGCGGTTTCGGCCCCCCTCCTGCCAGGAAATTGCCACCTGAACGCTGTAGAGAGTGGTCCGGACACCCGGCGCGCCGCCAATAACGTCACCACCACGCACCGCGGAGGCGAGCGGGGTTATTCGCACATGCCAGTGGTATTTGCGTTCGTCGGCTGTATCGGGAACTCCCCCCTCCTCACCTTGCGTATCCATCGGCGTCAGCGCTCCGCCGATCGCCGCCAGGTGCGAACGCGCGCGTGAAAGCGCCTCCTCGTAGCGGCCGGCCACGCTTGCCGCGCGCAGCCCCCCCGTTGCTCCCTGGACGAGCAGCGAAAGGGCCAGAGCCGCGATGGCGAAGGCGACCAGGACCTCGATCAAGGTAAATCCCGGCTCGCGACGCCAGCTTCCCGGCGCCTGTCGCCAGCGGCGGGGTTCAGTGGACATCATCAACACTTATGCGGCCGGTGAGCCAATCGACGCCGATGCTGATCCGCAACTGTCGATCGCTGAGTTCGATCCTGCCACCGGAAGAGCTGCCATCAGGGGCAAAACGAATCGCGATGACACCGCTTTGGCGCGGCAGAGTTTGGATGATGGGGGCGGATATGCCGAGCCATTGCGGCAATTGGCCTATCTTGCCGCCGGTGGCGTCGAATATGTGCCGCGCCGGATCGAGCGTGAACACCACCGGGCGGTTACTGGCGATCGCCGCTGCACGCGCTGCGCGCAGCGTCTGGGAAATATCGCGTGCGGCCGCTCGCGCTTCCAGGTTCCGGCTGCGCATGGGTCCGTGTGAAACGATCAGGCTCAGTACCGAGGCCCACAATGACCAGAACCACGATGATTTCGATCAACGTAGATCCGCCTGGTTGGGCGGATCGTAGCGTGGGCATGAAAGACCAGCCGGAGCTATTGCGCGAGGTCATTCAGGCTGAGCATCGCAAGCAGCAGCGAGACAACAATGCCCGCGACCGCGGCGCCCATGACAATGGTGATCACCGGTACCAGAAGTGCAACCAAGCGTTGCAAACCCAGCCGGGCTTTTTCCTCATGTATCTCAGCTGCGCGCAGGGCCATCGGGCCGAGCTGCGCCGTTTCCTCGCCCAGGCGCAGCAGATAGGTGGTTCGCAACGGGAATATGCCCGATTCGGCCAGCGAGCCCGCCAGCCCTGCGCCGGCCTTGGCGCTAAGGATGGCGCGCTCGACCGCCGCGGCCCCCGCAAGGTTACCGATCGCATCCTGCACGATGCCAAGCGTCGCGATCAACGAAACGCCATTCATCAGCAATGTGCCCAGCGTGCGAGAGAAGCGCGCGGCGATGACCTCGCGGCTGAGCGCGCCGACTATGGGTAGTGCCAGCAGCAACCTATCAGTAAGCAAGCGCGGACCGTGCCGACGAAGCAACTGGCGGATGAGCAGCCATACCAACGCCAGCAGCAGCAGCAGGTAGAAGCCATAGTTCGTTGCGAAATTCCCGCAGGCTATCAGGACGCGCGTGGGTGCGGGCAGGCTGGTTCCGGCTTCTTCGAACAACGGCACGAACTGCGGAAGCACCTGGGTCAGCAGCAGCATAATCGACCCGGTCATCGCCGCGACCAGCAGCATCGGGTAAATCATCGCGGATGTGATGCTGGCCTTAAGGCTTCGCTCGCGCTCCAGAAGGGAGGCGAGACGGCTCAGAGTGGCCGCAAGAGTGCCGCCCGCTTCGCCGGCGCGAACCAACCCGATATAGAGGCGGGAGAAGCTGTCTGGATGCCGGGCCAGCGCCTCATTGAGCGGACTACCGTCGCGCACGGCGTCGCGCAGCGCGCCAATGACGTGCTGCACGCGCGCATTTGGTGCGGTCTCGACCAGGAAGCGCAGTGCACGGTCAACGTCCTGCCCGGCTTCGAGCATGATCGCGAGCTCGCGGGTGAAGTTGGTCATTTCCTGAGCGCGCAGCGCGTGGCGTCGGCCGAGCTGCATGTGCAGAAAATTCGAAACAAAGGCGCCGCTCGTCACCGGGGCGGCGCGCATTGGAATACTGCCCTGCCGCTGCAGGCTGGCAACGACCTCCGCTTCGCTCGCGGCTTCCATGATGCCGCGCGTGGTCTCGCCGGCCGGCGTAATGGCGATGTAGCGGAAGGCCGGCACGACGCGTCAGGCCTCGGCCCGGATGCTGCGCACCACTTCCTCGATGGTGGTTACGCCGTCGAGCGCCGCCTCGATCCCGGCATCGGACATGGTCGTCATCCCGCCCGCGATGGCGGTGCGCTCGATTTCGGCGTGGTCTGCGCGGCTGAAAATCAGCCGCTCCACCGCGGCATCCGGGACAAGGAACTCTGCGATGGCGAGGCGTCCGCGATAGCCGGTGTTGCGGCAACGTGCGCAACCGGAGGGATGTGAGAGGCGGATCGGTCCAGTCCGTCCACGCTGGTCGAGGCGGAAGCGCGAAATGAGCTCCGGCGGCGCGGCGCTTCCTTTGCGGCAATCAGGACAAAGCCGCCGCACGAGGCGCTGGGCCAGCACGCCGCGCAGCACGGCGGTGATCAGATAATCTTCCAGTCCCATGTCGCGCAGCCGCGTGATGGTGGCCGCGGCGGAGTTGGTATGGACGGTGGAGAGCACCAGGTGACCGGTCAGCGCGGCTTGTACTGCGATCTGAGCCGTTTCCAGATCGCGGATTTCTCCCACCATGATGACATCCGGATCCTGGCGCAGGATGGAGCGGAGCAAGGAGGCGAAGTTGAGGCCGATCTGCGGTTTGACCTGAATCTGATTGATGCCCCGAAGCTGGTATTCGATCGGGTCCTCGACGGTGATGATCTTGCGGGTGACCGAGTTAAGCGCGAGCAGGCCGGTATAGAGGGTAGTTGTTTTACCGCTGCCCGTAGGGCCGGTGACGAGCACGATGCCGTTTGGCAGTTCAAGTGCGGCAGAAAGTTGCATGACCACATTCGGCGGCAGACCGAGATTTTCGAAATCGAATGCTACGGCGTTGCGGTCGAGCACGCGCAGGACCACCGTTTCACCGTACAAAGAAGGAACTGTTGAGACGCGGAAATCGACATCCTGGCCACGCACCGCGAGTCGGATGCGGCCGTCCTGGGGGAGTCGGCGTTCTGCGATATCCAGCCGCGCCATTATCTTGATGCGGGAAATGATGGCGGCGGTCAACCGCGGTGGCGGCGACTCGGCCTCGTGCAGCACGCCATCATAACGGTAGCGCACGCGAAGCTGGTCTTCGAACGGCTCGATATGGATGTCGGAGGCCTGGGTCTCCACAGCGCGCGCGATGATCTGGTTTACGAGACGTATGACAGGCGCCTCACTGGCCAGGTCCTTGAGGCGCTCGGCATCCTCTTCCAGCGGCTGCGCCGCAGAATCGTTCGCTTCATTCACCTCCGGCAGGTCAGGGTAAAGCCGGCCGAAGGCGGCTTCCAGTTCGATTGGAACCGCTATTTCCAGCTTAACTGGTTGTCCGACGGCCGCGGCTATTGCTGCCGGAACAAAGGGGTCGAGCGGATCGGCCGCGGCAACGACCAGGTGCCCGTTCTCCGCCGACAAGGGAAGGGCGCGGGCATTTCGAAGGAACGGCAGGGGGAGTTGCTCGGGGAAGATGGGTTCTGCCGGATATCGTTCGGGCGATACGAGGGGTAGAGCGAGGAGCGCCGCATACGCTTCCGCCAAGGCCCGCTCGCTGACGAGCCCAAGCTGGTTCAGCACCGCATCAAGCCGCTGTCCGCTATCGGCAGCGACGCGGCGCCCGCGTTCGACGGTGTTCTGATCGCAAAAACCTCTTGTGACGAGCAGGCTGGCAAGCATTTCGATTGCATTTTCCGGACACTGGCGCTGCACTGCCCCGGCGGCGGCACGTTTCACGGGCCAGCCAGGCCGCTGCTTGCGGTTGACGAGTTCATGCGGGCGGCGTCTCTCCAGGTCGTTTCCGCCTGACGATACAGCAACCTGGCGTCGCTGTGGAATGGCTCTGGATCTGCGCCGGACTTCCGGTTCAGCCTTCCGCCAGGGTGGCCGGCGCAACCCTTCAGGCAGTGACATTGATGAGAGACCCGCAATGGTAGCAATGATTAGAACGACTTCTACCGGACAGGAAAATATCCGGCCTCATTAGCAGATTCCGTTTCCTTTCGAGATCGTCTGAGTTTATATGTTGCGCCCCCGCCCGCCTCGTGGCGGAGCCGGCGGCGGTAAGCCTGTGAACAAAGGAGCGGTGTCCGAAACGGGAGTGGAAAAATGAGATCGTTCTACAAAATGGTCGTTGAGGTTGGGTTGATTTTACTTGGTTTCTCATCCTTCGCGCAGTCCCAAAATCTAAATCCAGAGTCGGGTTGTGCGCTGCCCCGCTCGGTGGTGAACCAGATCCAGAGCGAATTGGGAACGGTGGTAAATTTGCCCGACAACAACGGAGGGCTGTTCAACCACCCCAACCAGATGTGGTCGGCGGTGGTGGATCGTTTTGGGGTTCTTTGCTCGGTTATTAAAACGGGTGATGCCTGGCCCGGTAGCCGCGATATTGCGATTGCTAAAGCAAGCACGGCTAACGATTTCAGCAACCAGTTGTTTGCCCTTAGCACGGCCAACCTGTATGCCGCGACCCAGCCGGGCGGTTCGCTCTATGGATTGAACAACTCCAATCCGTTCAATCCGTTCTTTAATCAGCAGGGTGGAGGCATCGGGCAGGTGCCCGGCGGCATCATCACCTTCGGGGGAGGCGTTCCGCTCTACCAGAATGGGTCCGTCATTGGCGGGCTAGGGGTGAGCGGTGATTCCTCCTGTGCCGACCATGCGATAGCTTTCCGCATGCGCAAGCTTGCAGGTTTCGATGGGACTCCAGCCGGGCCGAACGGCAATGGCGCCGGCGCCGACAACATCATTTATCCGCCAAGCACGCTCGATATCTACGGCCCGCCGCAAACTCCGGGTTTCTGGCAGCCGCACTGTTCAGCCAACGATCTCACCCCGCAGCAAATCGCCAGGGTTCCCAACGGGTAGTCAGCCAGGGAAGCGCCGGGCAACCGGCGTCTCCGATTTTACGATGGCGCTGTTGCGCGATTAGGCCGGGCGATAGAGCCACATGAACCACAGCGCCGCGGCCAGGAAGGGTCCGAATGGCAGCGCGGTTCGTGTGTGAATGCGGCGTCCGGCAGCCATGGCAACGAGGGCTGTCGCGAGGGCAGCAAGCGCCGCAGTCACAACCAGGAGGGGAAGGGCGGCCCAGCCGATCCATGCGCCGGCTGCTGCTAACAATTTCGCGTCGCCTTGTCCGAGTCCGTGGCAGCCGCGCAGCGATCTGTACAGCCACGCGATGCCGCGGAATGCCAGATACCCGGTTGCCGCGCCGACAGCATGGTTGAGCATGCTGCCGGGTTCCTGAAGCCAGGTTGCTGCCATGCCAAAGAGAATAAGCGGCAAGGTGAGCGCATCCGGCATCAGCATGTGTTCGGCATCAATCCAGGCGAGCGCGAGGAGAAGTCCAGCCGAGCACGCAACTGAGCCACAGCCCGAGAGTATCGGTCTGCAAGCTTGCCGCCCAGGCGGCCACGGCGAGGGCGCCAATCTCCACGAGCAGATGGAAACGTGCGATCGGCGCGCGGCAGACGCGGCATCGCCCTCTGAGGAGCAGAAAACTTACGATTGGCACCATTTCGGCCGGGTCGAGGGTGCGCCGGCAGGTTTCGCACTTCGAACGGTCGAGGACCATCGGCTGGGATCTCGGCAGCCGGCGGATCAGGACGCCAAGGAAGCTGCCGACCAAGGGGGCGACGAGCAAGGAAAGCAGGGACTGCAGCGGATTGTCTTCTCTTTTCCAGCCGGGATTTTCATGGTGCGATATACGTGAGAGACGAGTCCATGGCGATTCCATATCTGGCCTGCATGGCGGCTGTGGCCGCATTCAACCAGTTGCCGCCCCGCGTACTGCCCTCCATTCAGGCGGTCGAGGGTGGTGCGCTGGGCACGGTTCATGGCAACCCGGACGGGTCTGAGGATCTGGGGCTGATGCAGGTGAACACGCGCTGGCTGGGGCCTTTGGCCCGTTACACCGGCCTGAGCGAGAGTGCCGTGCGTTTTCGTCTGGTCGAGTGGCCTTGCTACAACATCGCGGCGGCGGGCGCGATCCTGCGGGTTTATCTCAATGAGGCGCATGGCGATCTCATGGACGCGATAGGCGACTACCACTCGCATACGCCGGCGCTTAACCAGGCCTATCAGGAGCAGGTGATGCGGTCGGCCTACAGGCTCTTTGTTACGGCGGGGCCGCTTCGGCGGTAGTTTTCACGACGCCGGAGCCTCCCAGGTCAGGATCTGATAGGGAAGGCCGTCGGTGGAGGGCTCAAGGCGGATGACAGCGGATCGGCTGAAGACCGAGCCGCTTCTGTCATGCGCCTCGGCCGTGATCGAGACCGAGGGTGATCGGCCCAGGGGACCGGCATCGAGCCCGGCATTGGCGTCTTCCTGCATCTCTGTAATGGCCTTTCTCACGATTGGATCGGCGCTCGCCAAGGTCGGGGTGCCTGCTGAATAGATTGAGAAGTGGGGGAGGAGGCGGCGAAGCAGCTCTGGCGTGATGCCGAGGACCAGCCCCAGCTCGTCGAGCGACTGGAAGGACGCGCCGGGTGGTCCATAATCCCGCCCGGCGCTGCGATAGCGGGCAGCGTTCGTGATGGCAGTCTGCGCCGTCGGGTCATTCGTACGCCAGATAATTATGTTAGAAGCTATCGCGGCCGCGGCCTGATGGTCCGCACCAACGTTGCGCAACAAGGCCGCCAGCAGTGTGAAGGAGGCCGTATTCGGGTTGACCTTGCCGGCTTCATCCTGGATTCGAATCAAGGCGAAACCGCTGGGGCTGGTGATGCGATGAATGGAATTGTCTGCTTCCCATCGCTCCGGCGAGCCGTCCAAAAGGTGAAACAAGGCCTCGTAGATTGCGCCATCCGCGGCCGCCTCGGCGATCGCGGCACCGCGCAAATTGGAGGCGATATGCGTCTCCAGCCGGCCGGCTGCGGTGAGTTGGGTGACCAGGAATGCCACGAGAACCACCGCCCAGAGAACGATGAGAAGGGCGAAGCCGCGTTGACCGGGCGGTGGTTCAGAGGCTGTAGCTGCCGTCGGTAGCTCAGGGTTGCGTGAATGGCGTTCCAGCATCGTAGCGCGCCTTCGCCGGCAAGGTATAGACCTGCGTTGACCCGGTAGGATTAACCCACGGCCAAGTATAGCCTTTTCCCGCGGTGAAAAAGGCTGGGGTCTGCGTCAGGTAAAGAGAGTTCGGCAAGCTGTGGACGACGTCGGTGGACGCCCATTTTACCGCGTTTGTGACATAATCGTAGTTGCCGTCGATGAGCGCGGTGTTGGCTACATTGGCGTCAACCGGATAGGGGGAGAATAAGTCCCAGCCAAGCTGCCAGATAGTGGGCTGGCCGTTGGTCCAGTTGCTTGCGGAGTAGACCCATCCGGGAATCCCGCCTCCTGAGGGCATGCCGAGAACATTGCCGACGAACGAAAACCAATATGAGTAGGCCTGTGCTCCGGCGCCGCGGATCGGACCATTGGTATGGTATTGCGTGACGTCGTTAATCGTCTTGCCATCGTAACCGCTGACGAACGATCGGCGAACCCCGGGAGCGTAATTGCGGAAAAAGGTCGTATATATGGCTGCGCCATGGGTATCATCGCTGTCAAGATTGAAGGCGTAGTTGCCCTCCAGCAGCATATGATGAGAGCCCGTCATGTGAGAGTTATTGGCGCCGATTTCGATCCAAGTATCGTCGGTGTTGATATGGCCGTCATCCATGTAGTTATAGGCCGTCACCGATCCGGCGCCTGAGCAGCGGGATACTATGACTTTGTTGGCTTTAACGGAGATGCCGTTTTCAATGAGGACCTCGGATGATCCGTTGGCCAGGCTGATGGCATAGCCAGCTCCGCCGGGCTCAGCCCATGCCGCGTCGTGGACATAAAACTCCTCAAGCTGGACGCGGAAGGAATTGTCGATGGCGAATCCCTCGCCCAGCCAGACGGTGCTTTCTACGTTTTTCGCCCAGGAGTAAGCTGCCCATTCAAAACGGAGCTGGCCGTCATCACCATTGCTAAGAGTCATGTTTTCGACACCGGCATTGGTGACGTAAGGCGTCTGGGTATAGGAGAGCTGGGCCTGATGGGCCACCCGGTAGGAGATGGTCACCGGCGAGTTGAAGCTGATGGTATTGCCGGAGATGGATGATATCCGGTGGAACTCAGCGGTCGGGCGATCGAGTCGCGAGAACCATTGGCCAGCGCTGCCAGGGGTCTCAGGGGTTTGTCCGGCGTCGAAATCGTCGATGTCCGGCAATGAGGGATTGTGCTTCTGCCAGACGACCCGGAAGTCCGGCTCTGCCCAAATCTTCCCTCGTCCTTGTGGGTCTGTCTGCCAGTTTGCGTCGGACTGTTCGTCGAGAAGCACGATCTGTCCCACTGAGAAACCGGCGGCGCTTTTTACTGTAACGGAACGTCCGGCGGCGGCAGCGTCAGCCGTGAGATTAGTGGAAATAAAGTTGTTATTCCAACGCATCGGTCCCACGAGTATGATCGGCGAAGGGTTGCCGCCGGGGTCTTCGTGGTTCAGGACAGCGCCGCCGGTCCTTTTGAGCAGCGTACCTGCCGGGGCCGGCGCCACGCAGTGTTACGCCGCGATCAACCTGCACGTAATTTCCCTCGGCGACCGTAAAGGTCCCTGCCGCGAGCTGGACCACGTCACCTGACGGGCAGGCCTCGATGGCGTTCTGAATGCTGTTGGTGTCGTCCCGGCCTCCGCCAAGAGGGTGGACAGTGGCGCATACGGTCGTTCTGTTAGGAATGCCGCCCACGGATAGCATCCCCGCCATCCGCCAGTTGGCGCTCGCGTCGCGACCGGCTGGCAGAATGGTATTATAGGCTTGGCAGGCGGTTTTCGCGCCATTCGATCCCGTACAAGTCCAATTCCACGGGCCGCTGCCGCTGACTGCGGAGGCCGTGCCGGCGGTGCACAGGCCGGTTTTAGGCGCAACCTTTGTGTAAACATCGTCGGCAGGGCCGCATTGACCATTGCTGGCGGCGGCTGGGCTCGCCATGGCCGCGGTGTTCTCGTTGCTGGAGGACGCTGGCTGGGCTGCGCCCTCTGATGCGATACCGAATGTCAGCAGAAACAGTACAGCGCCAAAAACATAGAACATTTCGCTCTTCCTCTGAGTGTTGCTTCAAAAAAAAGACCGATATTGAACTCGAGACGTATCGATAGAGTCCTGCCTGAAAACGCAGTAACGGCGGGCTGTCAACCCGGAAAATGGCCTTCCTCCTAGAAGATATTTATACGCAACTATTGCAGTATAATATTATTATTCGAAAACTCTCTGATCAGCCGGCTCAGCAGGTCGATCTCCGGCGCGAAAGTCGCCGAGAAACACTGAATTGTCTGACCGGCGAGCAACTCCCCAGAGCGGTCTCAGCCAATAGGGCCTGGCCAACCTTTAGTGTTCGTCCGGAAAAACTGCGAGCCATTTTAGGTGGTCGACCGGTCGGCCAGCGAGGCTATTGATGCGACGCTGCACCGAATTGTGAGGTGCCGAATGCGGGCGACCGAAAATCGCCCCGGCTATGACCGGAGCCATGCACTGCCCCGAGCGACCTGACGGATGAGGAGTGGGCGCAGATCAAGCCGCTGATCGCCCCGGGCAAACGGGGCGGCAACAAACGAACCGTCAATGTGCGTGGGATGATCGACGGGCTGATGGACATCCTCAGCACCGGCTGTCAGTGGGCGTCGTTGCCCAAGGATCTGCCGCGCAAGAGCACCGTCAACGACAATTTTCGCCGCTGGGAATACGACGGGACGCTGGATCGCTTTCACCACGCACATTATGTGAAGCCAGTCCGACCGCGGCCGCCATCGACAACCAGAGCGTCAAGAGCGGGAAAAAAGCGGGGCCTGTATTTGGAGTTCCTCCGTTGGGCCTCAATCCGCCTGAGGTTCAGAAGACTTTGTCAGACCACAAAATGATCCGGACGGACTCTGAGATCGCTGGCCGGCCAGTCGATACGTCTATAGGTTGCCATAGTGAAAGCGTTCCAGAGGACCACCGAAGTCAATCCGTGGGCGTATTCAACCCCAAATCCCGCCACGGCAGCTCGGTTACAGCCATGCAGCCGGCGGGCACCGCCAATACCAGGATCATCTCCGTCTCGGGCTTTCGTCCCCGCAGCATCGTTAAATAACGCATCGCTCTTCCGTGGAGCAGGGCCAGCCCTGTCGGGGGCTTGTCGGACAGCATGCCGTCGTAAACGAACCACCGGCGGGTGTTGCCGGAAGGCACATCCGTCAGAAGGCCGAGCACATCGGTTTGCGGCGGCATGCTGGAAACAAGCACGCCTTCCGGACATGACTCACGCTCGAAACGGTCGACCGTTTCGTCACCGCTCAGGATCAGATCAGCCGTGCTGGTCCGGCTCCAGCCGAAGCGCGCAAGAAACAGAACCAGGCGCTGTTCTGAACCGTGCGGGGATTGCGGGGCACGTGGCCCGTCCGGCAGCAGCTTAGGGGCTACTGTGATGCAGGTGAGCAGTGCGACGATCAGCAGTGGCAGGAGACGTGCCGGGCGGTCTTCGGAGCGTCCACCGGCTGGCCGCGACCGCGAGAAAAATGCAGGCCAAACTGATCGCATAAGTACCCATCGGACCGTGAATGAGGCGATAGGATGATGCAGTGATGCCCATCGCGGCTATGCGTGTAACATTAATTGCTATCATACCCGCAACGAGCGCCGGGAGGGCGGCGAGATCACGAAGGCTCCAGGCGGGGCGGAAGACCCGCACGATTGCGAGCCAGCATAGCAGCGCTTGCAGGACGACGGCGACCGAGGCGCAGCCGGTCCCGACCACCAGGGGTTGGCCGGTTTGTGTCTCGATGAGATTACCGGCGGCGACCGCGTCAGGGTGAATGGTTTGCAGCAGCGGTGCAGCCAAATGTGCGTCCAGGGCAAGGAACGGCGGGCCAAACAATCGTAGCGGTAGTGCAAGCGAGGCTCCCACAAAACCGATCGCGCCGAAAACCGACGCCGCGGCAACCGTACAAATGTCATGCCGATCGCGGAATGCGGCGTACACGCTGAGCATGAATACGGCGGCCATGCTCGTCGTCTCGAAGGGAAGAATGAGGATCAGGGTATACACCGTCAGGAGAATGCCGTCGTGAAGATCCAGCTGCCGGGGCGACATTCGCGATGCCAAAGTCCAGCCGGCGACGACCGCTCCGATGGTTATCGTGCTGACGCCGAACGTGCTCTCCAAGGCGGTCCAGAAGCTCTCCGACGTAAGCGAATTGACGACCGTGCGCGTCAGCCCGTTGGCGATTCCGATCAGCATCAGCGCGCGGAATGCCGGCGGCCATAACCATCCGGATTTCGAAAGGGTCATCACGAACACGTGTAACAGCCCTACCAGGGTTTAGGAGTGTAATGTAAGTTAATGTTCTGGACATTCCATGCCGGACGGGGCATGATACGCTACCAGAAGAAAGTTGCGTTAGTTTTTGCAAATTACGCTTGGCGAGTGAAAGACTTGCCTGGGGTAGCTAAAATTGGGGAGATAAAGTGGAAAAACTCCTACTAGCAGTTGTGCTCCTTTGCTTCGCCAGCCAAGTGAAGGCGGGGCCGTCGCCTCACGGTCCGCCCCTGCCTCCACCCACGCCCGTGCATGGCCCCGGGCCGTGGCCCACGCCCGTGCATGGCCCCGCGCCGCTGCCGCTTCTTGGGACCGGGTTGCCCGGGCTCATCGCGCTCGGTGCTGGGTTGTATCTGTTCCGGACAAAATCCAGGAATAGACTTTCCGACCAGGAGGCGCCGGCGTCCCTCCATAACAACGTGAGCCCGCCTTCGGCCTGAGGATGGAAAAAGCCAGACGTTGCGGTTAACTGATTCCTTCGAGGCTGGGTTGGGTGCTGAAAACCCTGTTAAGGCGCTCAATCCCAGCCCGAGTTTTCATGACCCGGATGCGCGTGACATGTCGGTGCTAAAAAATAACCCCGAAGAACGCGCGGTTCCCACCGACCGCAATGACTAAATCGGTCTACAAGCATGACCGAGGCTTTGTTGGTGAAACCTAACGACCAGCACCCCCAAAAGCGGGCATCACCTCCTCCGCCACCCACTGGAACTGCTCCAGCATCACCGCCTTCGGCGTGCACAAACTGGTACTAAGGTTGATATAATCCATCCCCGGAAAGCGCTGCTCGATCCCCTTCAAATGCTCCACTAATCGGTCTGGCGTTCCCGCAAACCAGGACCCGAGCTTCATGTAGTGCTCCAGTGTCGGCACCCCCGCCTCGGCCCAACCACCCCTGCGCTGAGTCGCTTTCACCTGCTCCGGAGTGATTCCCGGAACGAAGCCCAGCGGCGCAAACATCTTCACATGCTCCTCGAACCACGGCCGCATTTCCCGCATGGCCTCTTCCTGCGTGCGGGCCAGGTGGAAGAAAATCCCGATGGTCAGATCCTGCCCAAGATCCAGTGACCTGCCGGCACGCGCGGCGGCATCCCGGTAACCCTGGATCGGGCCCTCCGCCATCGTCGCAGCCCCGCCCCCGACCAAGCCCTTTATTCCGTGCCGGAGCATGAAATCCAGCCCCCTCGGGTTCGCGCTTACGATCGGTTGCCAGCACTCCACCGGACGATTTACCGGCCGAGGCACCAGAGTAAGATCCTGCAGCTGATAGCCCCGGTACGGCACCGAAGGAGGCAAGTTGTAATGCCGCCCCTTGTGGGAAAAACGCTCCTGATTGAACGCCTTGAAAATAATTTCCACCTGCTCTTCGAACAGGTCGCGGTTCGCCTCCTGGTCCAGCATCGGGGCGCCGAACGTTTCAACTTCCCGGGTGTGATAGCCGCGACCGACGCCGAACACCGTCCGTCCCTTGGTCAGGATGTCCGCCATGGCGAAATCCTCGGCGAGCCGGAGCGGATGCCACATTGGCGCAATGTTGAACCCGCACCCGATCTTCAACCGCGGCACCACGTTCGCCAGATGAACGGCCAGCATCAGAATATTGGGTAGACACTCATAACCTTCGTGCTGGAAATGGTGCTCGGCGAGCCAGAGCGTGTCCCATCCGTACTGGTCCATCGTCCGGGCGACCGCCTCGGTCTTCTCGAACACCCCGGCCAGCTCATTGTTGGTAAACCGGCGCGCGTTTGCCGGAGTGGCGTCCTGGCCGAAATCCGGAAGGTCGATATGCCCGGGATAAACTGTCACAAACTTGCTGATCATCGCATGATCCCCGAAACGACTTGCCCTGGACCCGCCCGCATGCTGCATTGCGGGCGGGAGGATAAAGGATGGTAACCCGGTCTAAGCAATCGCCCAAAGGCCCGAGCAAACCGCCGGAGCCTCCCTGGCTGCAGGCGGCAATGATCAGCATCACGATAAGCACCCTGGCCGCTGGCGCGATCGCCCTTGGCGCCGGTCTCGCGATCGGCAAGGCGATCGCAAAAGGCGAGTAGGATTGCGCCGGGATTTCCCAACGCGATCGGGCCCGGGGGCGGAACGCCGGAAAGCTAGTGTCCTGCCCCCGAAGTTCGCCCTCTGCGGCGGACGGAGGGGATAAGCCGGCAACTGAAGAGAAACAGCTAGTGTCTCGAATTCGGCTGCGATTCCACAACGGCGAACTTCCGATTCGGGACATTAGAGCCGCGCGTGCAAAGAGCCCCGGACCCCGAACACCGTGTGCACTGTCATCCTGCTCATCCGCCCGAACCACAACTGGCCCCTCTGCATCGCCGCCAACCGCGACGAGATGCTCAACCGGGCCTGGGATCCGCCCGGACCGTACTGGCCGGGCATCGTTGCAGGACGCGACCGGGCCGCCGGTGGCACCTGGCTCGGGCTGAATGATCGCGGCGTCGTGGCCGCCGTGCTGAACCGTCCCGGCAGTCTTGGTCCTGCGCCGGGCAAGCGTTCTCGCGGTGAACTGCCGCTGCTCGCCCTGCAGCATCCCACGGCGGCCGGCGCGGCGGAGGCCATCGCGGCCCTGAAGGCCGCCGAATACCGGAGCTTCAACTTGGTGCTGGCTGATCGGAGCGGGGCTATTTTCATCCGCGGCCTCGGCCATGGCCACCCCGAGGCGCTCCCCCTCAACCCCGGTTTGCACATGATCACCGCGCACGATCCGGACGACGAAACCAGTCCTCGGGTCGCCCGCTATTTGCCGTGTTTCAGCACCGCCCCCGGCCCCGACGAGGATGACTGGGCCGCTTGGCGCGCCCTGATTTCAGACCGTTCCGGCGACGCCCACGAGCAGATCAATGTCACTCCGCGCGGCGGCTTCGGCACCGTCTGTACCTCGTTGATCGCCCTGCCGGTGAACGGCCCGCCCGAGTGGCTGTTTGCCCCCGGCGCACCGGATCAGGCCCGCTTCGAACGGGTCACCGCCACCCAAGCAGCCGCCGCACTGCTTCCGCTATATCCGCCTCCGGCCCGCAGTAGCTGAACCGGATGAACCGGCTGCCGCGGCCACGGTCGAAATCGACGCCGGGGGTCGCGGCGATGCCCACCTCCTTCAGCATTCGCGTACAGAACGCCACGCTATCGTTCGATCGTGCGGCGATATCCGCGAAAAGGTAGAACGCTCCCTCGGCCGGGCTGAGCCGGTCGAATCCCGCCCGGGGCAACTCCCGCAACAGCACGTCCCGCGAACGGCGATACCGTGCCACATTGGCCTCGAGTTCCTCGCCGCAATCGAAGGCGGCCTCCGCGGCGATCTGTGAGATATGCGGGGCACTGATGAACAGGTTCTGCGCCAGGCGCTCCACTGGCCGCACAAGGTCCTCCGGCAGCACGAGCCAGCCGACGCGCCAGCCGGTCATACTGAAATACTTGGAGAAGCTGTTCACAACGACCGCCGACTTGCTCAGCCCCGCGGCCGTTGCGATCGCGCTTTCGTAGTTAAGCCCGTGATAGATTTCGTCGCTGATCAACCGCACGCGTTCCCGCTCGCACCAGGCGGCGACCGCCACCAACTCGTCGGGGTGCAGCATCGTCCCGGCACGATTGCAGGGGCTGGCCACGATCAGTCCATCCGGCGGCGGGTCCAGCCGGTCCAGCACGGCCACGCTGGGCTGAAACCGCGTTTCCGTCCCGGCCTCCAGGATCACTGGTGTGATCCCCAGCGCAGTCAGAATATTTACATAGGGCGGGTAGAACGGAGCGGCCAGCGCCACCCGGTCACCCGGATCGAACGCGGCCAGGAAGGCCAGGGGAAACCCGCCCGAGGCGCCGACTGTGACGGCGATGCGCTCGTCGGGCACGCCGATGCCGTACCAGGCGCGGTAATGGGCGGAAATCCGCTGGCGCAGGGAAGGCCGGCCCAACGCCTCAGTGTAGCCCAGTGGGTCGCCGGATTTCAGTGCCGCCGTGGCAGCTTGCACGGCTCCCGCCGGCGCGCCGGTTCCGGGCTGGCCGACCTCCATCCGAATGATCCCCGGCGCGCCTTCCGCAAGTTCCGCGGCCCGCGCATTGGCCGCGGCGATCACATCCATTACCAGAAAAGGCGCGGCCGCCGCGCCTCGGCCGATTTTCAGAGCCATGCGCCGCCTCTTCGGCGATCACTCGTGCGGTTGCAAGCGCCCCCTTGCAACCGCCCGCTTGCAAGCGAACGTGACCCCCGCCGAGGCGCGGGGACTGGATTCGTTACGCCCGAGGGCGCACATCTTACCCCAAACCTGCCTCGAACCTGTCAAGGAGACCGGATATGCAGGATACCATGGAAGCCGCCCGAGCCATGATCAAACGCCACGGCTTGCAGGCCCAGGCGGTGGCGCTGGAGCGCGTTCAGGAAATGCGTATCCAGGGAAATGCGGAGGGGCTTGATCGTTGGCAGGCAATCTACGCCGCCATTTGCGAGTTGCGGCGGACCAAAAACCAGAAGGTCGGCCCAGAAGAGCCGTTCGACTATCGTTCCTGAGCGGCAGCCGGCTTCCCCCCGCTCCCCCTAGTGTAGCGTCCTTCGCTAAGCACGCGAGGGAGGAGAGGATGGAAAAGCTGGCTTCACCCGGGCGGCGGCTGGTGATCGGGGGCGCCCTCGCGGGTCTTCTGCCCATCACTCGGGCGCGTGCCCAGCAGAGCGGCGCGGCCAACGGCGTATTGACAATTGCCACGGTCGGCGAACCGGCTTCCCTGGATCCGATGGCCGACACATCGGGCCTGCTATCCGAACTGCTGCAGCCCATGTTCGAGCTGCTGTACATTTTCGACCCGGCCCTGCAATTCGCTCCGGTTCTTGCGTCCGCCCTGCCGGAAATCTCCCCGGACGGGAAGCGCTACACCATCCCGCTCCGCTCCGGCGTCCCGTTTCACGACGGGACAACGATGACGTCGGAGGATGTCGCGGCGTCCCTTAAACGCTGGATGACCGTTTCACCGCGGGGCCGGCTGGCCGCGAAGTATGTCACTGGGGTCTCTGCCACGAACCCGCGGACGATCGAACTCACCCTCAACCAGGCCTATGCCCCGCTGCTCGCTCTGCTCGCCTTCCCGAACAGCGCCCCGGTCGTGATCCCGAAGCGCCTGGCCGAGCACTCCGTGCCAGTGCCGAAGCTGATCGGCACAGGTCCCTGGAAGTTCCTGGAACATGTGCCGGACCGCTACGTCCGGGTCGTGAAGTTCCCCCAATATGCCTCTCCGCCGGGCAAGCCCGACGGCTACGCCGGGGAGCGCCACGCCTGGTTCGATGAGCTGCGTTATGTCCCCGTGCCTAACGTGATCACCCGGGCCGATGGCATCCTGGCCGGCCAGTACGATTTCGCCGATCAGCTCACCACCGAAAGCTATCAGAAGATAAAGGCCGCACCGGCCGTCACCGTCGGCCTGGTCCGAATCCCCACCTGGCCGATCATCATGTTCAACACGAAGCAGGGGATCATGATCAACAAGTTGCTGCGCCTGGCGGCGCAAGCGGCGATCGTGCCCGAGGACATGATGGCCGCCACTTTCAGCGACCGTTCGGTTTGGCACCTGGAAGGCTCGATCTTCCCCGAGGGCACCGAATGGTACATTCCTAACCCGGAGGGCTATAACCAGCATAACCCGGACAAGGCTCGCTCTCTGCTGAAACAGGCCGGCTACAGCGGGCAGAAGATGCGGTTCCTCGCCTCGCCGCAATACGATTACATGATCAAGGTCGCGCAGGTGGCGCAGGCAAATCTTACCGATGCGGGGTTCAACATCGACCTGCAGGTGCTGGACTGGGCGACGATCTTGCAATGGCGGACCAAGCCGGACTTATGGGACGCGTTTGTCACCGGGGAGGGTGGCGAGACCGATCCTGCTCAGGTCAATGTCTTCAACCCCGATTATCCCGGTTGGTGGGACACGCCCGACAAGCGCGCTGTGACGGACGCTTTCGTGACCGAGACAGACCACGGCAAGCGGCTGGAAATCTGGAACCAGCTGCATGGGTTATTTTATAGCGAGGCGCCTTCGTTGAAGATCGGCGAATTCTCCTCGCCCTTCGCCTTGGCGGAAAATCTTACCGGTTATTCGCCGATGCCCTGGCCAGCTTTCTGGAACGTCCGGCGGACCGCATAGGTCAGACCACCTGGCCGGCGTCGTTATTTGGCTACTAGGCGCGAACGCTCTCTGACCCCGCGCAGCTGGCCCTTCTTACCCGACTCGGCCACCCAATCTGCTAAACTGTGCCGGAATGAACCTCTTCAACATCCCGCCGCACCTGCCGTTTCTCGATGCGATCGCGGCGGAATGGCTCAGCCGGGCCGGCCCTGACTCTCTTGGCGTCGCGGAAGGCCTGATCCTCCTCCCCACCCGTCGCGGGGCTCGTGCGCTTGCCGAGGCTTTCCTGCGCGTCTCCGGCGGCAGGGCCCTCTTGCTTCCCCGCATTACCGCGATCGGCGCCCTCGACGAAGCGCCGCTTGCCCTCGCCGGCGCCATGGACCTGCCGCCAGCGGTCGATCCGATGCGGCGAATCGCTGAGCTGTCCCGGCTGATCCTGGCCATGAACGGCGCAAACGGCGCCCCCCGATCCGCCGATGGGGCATGGCGACTGGCAACCGACCTCGCGTTCCTCATGGACGAAGCCGAGCGAGCTGAGATCGATCTGGCGAGGACGTTGCCAGGTGCCGCCGATCCGCAATTCGCGGCGCACTGGGCGCACACGCTGACATTCCTGCGCATCGTTACGGAATACTGGCCGGCTTGGTTGCAGGAGCAACAGATGATGAATCCCGGCGCCAGGACGATGGCGCTGTTGGACGCGCAGGCAAAGGCGTGGCGGCAGTCCTCCCCAACTCAGCGCGTGCTGCTGGCCGGGGTAACAGCAGGATTCCCGGCCCTGGGTCGTCTGGCGCAGGTCGTCGCAAGTTTTCCGTCAGGCGCAGTCGTTTTTCCGGGACTAGATACCAGTCTGCCCGCCGACGTCTGGGAGGCTCTGGAGGAGAGCCACTATCAGGCCGGCTTGCGGAACGTGCTAAACCAGCTCGGCGCGGGCCGGGCGGACGTGCGCGACTGGCCGGTGCAACCTGCCTCGGCGGTTCCCGAAACAAGGCCCGATCTGCTTTCGTGTGCGCTGCTGTCCGGTCAGGCGCTGGCTACCTGGCTGGAAACTGGCCCCCCGGCTCCGGCGGGTCTTTTCCGCCTCGAAACCGCCGACGAGCAGCAGGAAGCGGTTGCGATTGCGCTGATCCTGCGCGACGCAATCGAGACTTCCAGGTGCAAGGGCTGCCCTGGTTACCCCGGATCGGGAACTGGCTCGTCGAGTCACCGCCCAACTCTCCCGCTTCGGGGTGATCGCGGACGACAGTGCCGGAGAGAGACTCAGCGAAACACCACCCGCGGTCTTCCTCCGCCTGTTGGCCCACGCCGTCGCCCAGGAACTCGCCCCGGTGCCGCTCCTGGCGCTTCTTAAGCATCCTCTGGCGGCGCTCGGCCTCGCCCCAGCCGCCTGCCGCTCGGCTTCCCGGGCGCTTGAACTGGCCTGTCTGCGCGGGCCCCGTCCGATGGCTGGGATCAGCGGGCTGCGCCAAGCGGTTGATCGCGCCATGGCAGTCCCGCTGGCGGTGAAGCAATTGATGGCCCGTTTGGAGCGCCGGTTGGCGCCCCTGCTGCGGCTGACCGCGGCGGTAGAGGAAGCGCCCGCAGACTGGCTGGCCGCGCTGATCGAGGCGGCGGAATTGCTTGCGGCAACGGATGATTCGCCCGGCGCCGGCCGTCTCTGGGCCGCGGAGGAGGGTGAGGCTCTGGCGGAAACGCTGGCCAACGCCCTCAAAGTCCTGCCTGTGCTTCCAAACCAACGTCCGGTCACGCTTCCGGGGCTGCTCGACGCCCTGCTGGAAGGGGTGGTCGTCCGCAGCCGCCGCGCCCTTCGGGGACGGGACGGCACGGAGCACCCGCGTGTTTTCATCTGGGGCCTGCTCGAAGCGCGATTGCAAAGCGCGGAGATAATGGTTCTGGGTGGACTGGCCGAAGGCGTCTGGCCGCCGTCGGCCGATCCGGGTCCGTGGTTGTCACGGCCGATGCGCCGGCAGGTGGGACTGCCCTCGCCCGAGGAGATCGTGGGTCAGACGGCGCACGATTTCGCCGCTGTCGCCTGTGCGGCACCGCAGGTCGTGTTCTCCTGCCCCGGGCGAAGAGACGGTGCCCCTGCAGTGCCCTCCCGCTGGCTGGTGCGCCTGGACGCGATGTTGGCGGGGACAGCCGGGCTTCCCACGCATCCGGCGGCGCTGTGGGCCGAGGCAATGGACCAGCCGGACGGACCGCCCCGCCCCGCCGCGCCGCCTCGCCCTTGCCCGCCGGTGCATCTCCGGCCTCGCCGCCTCAGCGTGACCGAGATCGAGACCTGGATCCGCGATCCCTATGCGATCCATGCCCGGCACGTGCTGAAGCTGCGGGCGCTGGATGAGCTGGACCAGGATACCGACGCGGCCGACTACGGCTCATTGGTGCATGCGGGGCTGCACGACTTTTTCCGGCAAAACCGTACGGAATGGCCGGGCGACGCCGCGGTAAGACTGCGGGAGTCGCTTCTGATGGCACTCGCGGCAGCGCGGCTGCGGCCCGCGCTTGCCGCGTGGTGGACGCCGCGGCTGCTGCGCATCGCCGACTGGGTCGCTTCCCAGGAGGAGCTTCGCCGCGCTGCCGCCCGGCCGATCCGAATCGGAACCGAACTCACCGGAACATGGGACATAGCGGGCGGCATGCCCTTCACTCTGATCGGCCGCGCCGACCGAATTGACCAGGGCGCGGACGGCAGGCTCACCATCCTGGATTACAAGACGGGCCGGCCGCCTTCCCAGACGGACGTGGATGCCGGTCTGACCCCGCAGCTGCTGCTGGAAGCCGCGATGGCGGACAAGGGCGCCTTCGGCGAGGAGTTTCGCGCCACGGCAGCGGAACTCGCCTACTGGCACTTGACCGGCGGCTGGGAGCCGGGCAAGGCCTGCGCGCTGTTCGACGGCGATGCTGGCCGCATCACGGCCGCAGTGGCCGAAGCCGCCGATGCTTTGCGCGCGCTGATCGCGCGCTTCGACGATCCGGCAACCTGTTATCTCGCGCAGCCGCATCCCGGGCGAGCGCCGCGCTTTTCGGAATTCTCCCAACTGGCGCGGGTCGCTGAGTGGGTGGCCGCGGCGGAATGCGAGTGACCTCCGTCAGAGAGAGCGCAACGGGGGCGCAACTCGCTGCTTCCGATCCCGAGGTGTCGGCCTTCGTCGCGGCCTCGGCGGGGTCGGGGAAGACCAAGCTGCTCACCGATCGTCTGCTGCGCCTGATGCTTTTGGGAGCAAGACCGGAGCGGATTCAGTGCCTGACATTCACCAAGGCGGCGGCCGCCGAAATGGCTTTGCGGCTGCAGCGCCGCCTGGGCGAGTGGGTGCGGCTGGACGATGCAGCGCTTGACCGCGAGTTGCTGAACCTGAACGTCCGACCGGACGCAGCGATGCATCGGATCGCACGGGAGCTGTTCGCCAAAGTGCTCGACCTGCCCGGCGGAATGCGGATCGGCACCATCCACGCGTTCTGCCAGTCTCTGCTCCGCCGGTTTCCGTTGGAAGCTGCCCTGTCGCCTCACTTTCGGCTTATAGAAGACAATGACGCGGCTGCGGTGTGGACTGAGGCGCGAGAGGCCATGCTTTCATCGGCCGGGTCTGAGAAGAGCAGGAAGGCGCTGGACCTGGTGGCTGGGCTGGCCAACGCCCGGCAATTTGGCTGCCGGATTAGCGATATGGATGAGGACCGCGAGCGGCTGAGCCCTGCGCTCGCCCTAGGACCGGAAGTAACAGGCGCGGCGCAGCGCCGCGTGCTGGCGGTGACGGGCGAAAATGAAGCAGTGCTGGTTGCCGATGCCTGCTGCTGCCCCAGCGAGGAAGCGCTGCGGGCAGCGGCCGAGACCGTTGCGCAGCTTGGCGCCGATGGTTGCGCCGCGCGGGCGCAGGCAATCCTCGATTGGCTTGCCAAAACGCATGAGCATCGCCGTGCCGCGTGGTTGCCATGGCGCGAGATTTTCGTGACCGCTCAGGGCAAGCCGCGCGCGGCCAGTGGTTTCGTCAACACCAGGCTGCATGGGCAAAGGCCTGATCTTGGGGCGATTTTCGTTGCAGAGTCCGAACGTATCATCGCAGTTGATGACGCCTGCAGGGCTCTCCGCGTCGCCGAGAGATCCGCGGCACTGATGCGGTTGGCGGTGCCCGTGCTGGAGAACTACGCCAGGCAGAAGACAGAGGCCGCGCTGGTGGATTACGAGGACCTGATCCACCACACGCGCGTCTTGCTGCACGACCCCGGCGCCGCCTGGGTGCTGTACAAGCTGGACGGCGGGCTTGATCATCTGCTGCTGGACGAGGTGCAGGACACATCCCCGGCGCAGTGGAGATTGGCGCATGCTTTGGTCGCCGAATTCTTCGCCGGCATGGGAGCGCGGGATGCCGAGCGGACAATCTTCGCGGTCGGCGATCGCAAGCAGTCTATTTATTCCTTCCAGGGCGCCGATGTGGCGGCGTTCGATGACTTGCGCACGTTGCTGCGAGGCATGGTGCGCAGCGCCGGCCGTCGGTGGGTCGAAACGCCGCTCGCGGTTTCCTTCCGGTCCACTGTGCCAGTGCTGCAATTGGTGGACCAGGTGTTTGCCGACCCGGTCGCGGCAAGGGGGGTAACGGATGGCGAGGCGTTGCGGCACCTGAGCGACCGACCGGGTCAGGCCGGGTCGGTGGAACTATGGCCGCTTGCGCCCGTACCCGATGTCGCGGCCCCCCCTCCCTGGAGGCCGGCAGAAGATTACACTGGACTTGTGTCGGCTCCGCAAAGGCTGGCGGAGCGGTTGGCTGTGTGGATCGCAACGGAGATCTCGGGGGGCTCGGAGCTGCCAAGCCGTGGCCGGGCGATGCGGCCGGACGACGTTTTGGTCCTGGTCCGGCGGCGGAATGACTTCGCTCGCGCCCTGGTACGGGAATTGAAGGCGCGTGGGGTGTCGGTTGCCGGTCTGGATCGACTGGTGCTGACGGAGCAACCTGCCGTGCAGGACCTGCTGGCGCTCTGTGACGCGCTGTTGCTGCCGGAAGATGATTTGAGTTTCGCGTGTTTTCTGACCAGCCCGTTGGGCGGCCTGTCGGACAACGGTTTGATGGAGCTTGCGGTTGGCCGGCGCGGCCGGCTCTGGGAGGAATTGCGGGACCGGGCGGCTGAACGGCAGGACTGGAAAACCGCGTGGGAAATGTTCGCCGCGTTGCGCGCCCGGGTGGATTACGCCTCTCCGCACGCCCTGCTGACCGATGCTCTCGGGATGCTCGGGGGTCATACGCGCCTGTTCGGCCGGCTCGGACCGCAGGCGGGCGAACCCGTCGATGAATTGTTGAATGCGGCGCTGGCTTTCGCCCGCACCCACCCTCCTTCGCTTCAGGCATTTCTTCATTGGCTGCGCCGGTCCGGGGCTGAGGTGAAGCGAGAGCAGGGGGATAGCGGCGGGGCGGTTAGGGTGATGACGGTGCATGGGGCGAAGGGGTTGCAGGCGCCAGTCGTAATTCTGCCGGATACGACGTCGCTGCCACCGCGGGAAAACGCCTTGGTCTGGGCGCCGGACAGAGTGACAGGATGCGCAATACCGCTTTGGGCGCCTCGCAAGGCACTGTCCTGCTCTCTCATCGAAGACCTCAAGGAGGCGGCCTGGCAGCGCTGTCTGGAGGAGCACAACCGGCTGCTGTACGTCGCGCTCACCCGGACGGAGGACCGCTTGGTCGTGTGCGGCTGGGAGGCGCGCAAGGCTCCGGCAGCTGAATGCTGGTACCGGGCAGTCGAGCGCGGCTTCGCCCGACTGGGCGGCGTGCAAGAGGGATTTGCTGACTGGGGCGACCTGGTCCGGGTGGCTTGTCCTCAGACCGAGCCGCCCGATCGCGCCGGGCGACAGGCAACATCAAGGGACGCAGCTCCTTTGCCGGGCTGGTTGGGACGGCCGCCGGCCTGGCAATGCTCGCCGGTGCCGGTGGAACCCGACCGGCCGCAGCCCCTGGCGCCGAGCCGCCCGGAGGGGGTCGAGCTTGGGCCGGTGCCGTCGGCCGCGTCGCCGTTCGGCGGGAGGGCAGACCGGTTCGCGCGGGGGCGGCTGGTCCATGCGCTGCTGCAGTACCTGCCGGATTTGCCGCGCGAGCAATGGGAAAGGGCCGCCGGGACTTGGCTGGCTCGGCCCGGGCACGATCTGCCGGACGGCGAGGCTGAACGGATTGTGGCCGAGGCGTTGGGCATTCTGAACCACCCGGAGCTTGCTGGCCTGTTTGCGCCAGGCAGCCGCGCGGAGGTGCCGCTCAGTGGCGTGGTGGGCGCTTCCGTGGTCGGGGGATTGGTGGACAGGATGGTTGTCCTGCCCGACCGGGTGGTTGTTGCGGACTACAAGACGAACCGCCGTCCTCCTGCACGCGTCGAGGACACGCCGGTGCTGTATCGCCGGCAAATGGCGGCTTATCGCGATGTGCTGCGGCAGGTTTTCCCCGGGCGCCAAATAAGCTGCGTGCTGGTATGGACCCACACTGGACAGGTGACCGTTCTGCCGGATCACTTGCTGGGGTAACGCGGTTCCAACGGGGTGGGGCGAATCTTCTACGGGGCCACTGCGGGCAGGCAGAAAAAACGGCATCGCAGGAAGGGCCCTCGGGCGGGGTGCCGTCCGCATTCCGCGGCGGGAAGTCGGCCCGTATCCCGGCCGTTTACAGCGCATTGCGTTGGATCCGGAAGGTCAGCTCGACGCCTGGGGCAATCTGTTGGTGGGTCCGGGCGGCACCGGTCAGAATGGCGGACCATCCATGTTCCCACAATACCAGGATTCCGGCGTCCATCTTGCGCGATTCCGCGCCTTGAGTTTCGCTGCGGCATGACGCGTTTTTCCGCTGCCGCACTGATCCGGCAGGCCATTGCGGGCAATACCGGCTGGAGCCCGCAATGGCGAGAGTTTGCGCCGAAGCCGCAATACGAGGCGGTGATCGTGGGCGGCGGAGGGCATGGGCTGGCGACCGCGTACTATCTGGCCAAGGAGCATGGGATGCGGAACATTGCCGTGCTGGAGAAGGGCTGGATCGGCGGGGGCAATACCGGGCGCAACACGACGATCATACGATCGAACTATCTCTGGCCGGAAAGCCAGGGGATTTACGAGCATGCACTGAAGCTGTGGGAGGGGTTATCGCGCGAGCTGAACTATAACGTCATGTACTCACCGCGCGGCGTGATGATGCTGGCGCATAACCATCACGACGTGATTGTGACGAAGCGGCACGTACATGCGAACCGCCTGTCGGGGATCGACAATGAATGGCTGACGCCGGAGCAGGCGAGGGCGTTTTGCCCGATTTTGAACGTTTCAAAGGAGATGAGATATCCGGTACTGGGTGCAGCGCTGCAGCGGCGCGGCGGCACCGCGCGGCACGATGCGGTCGCCTGGGGATATGCCCGCGGCGCGGATGCGCTTGGGGTGGATATCGTTGAGAACTGCGAGGTAGCGGCCATTCGGCGTGGCGCAGACGGAGCGGTCAGCGGCGTGGAGACGACAAGGGGGGCGATACAAGCGCGGCGCATCGGCGTGGTCGCAGCGGGGCATACAAGTGTAATTATGGCGATGGCCGGGGTGCGCATGCCGCTGGAGAGCTATCCGCTGCAGGCCCTGGTGTCGGAGCCGGTGAAACCTGCGATGCCGTGTGTGGTCATGTCGAACGCGATCCACGCGTATATGTCGCAGTCCGACAAGGGCGAGATGGTGATCGGGGCAGGCACGGATGCCTATACGTCCTATAGCCAGGCGGGAGGGCTGCATGTCCCCACCCATACGCTGGAAGCGATCTGCGAATTGTTTCCAGCGGTGCGGCGGCTGCGAATGCTGCGGAACTGGGGAGGGATCGTTGACGTGACCCCGGATCGTTCGCCGATTATCGGGCTGACGCCAGTGCAAGGGCTGTTCGTCAATTGCGGCTGGGGAACGGGCGGGTTCAAGGCGACCCCGGGGTCAGGCCACGTGTTTGCGCACACGATCGCAACGGGGGCGCCGCATCCGATCTGTGCGCCGTTCCGGCTCGAACGGTTCCGGACGGGCCGGCTGATCGATGAGGCCGCTGCTGCCGCAGTCGCACATTGAACGCGGGACTGTGGGATATTGGCGATCGCGTTAATCCTGTCGAGTGATTGTCTGAAATGCTGCTGATTTACTGCCCCTTCTGCGAGATGGACCGCCCGGAGATCGAATTCCGCCATGCCGGGCAGGCTCATATCGCGCGACCGATCGACCCGGCTGCGGCCTCCGACGAGGAGTGGACCGGGTATTTGTATTGGCGCGATAACCCCAAGGGCAAGCATGCGGAACGCTGGCGACACACATATGGTTGTGGAAGATACTTTAATGCTGAGCGGGATACGGTGACGGACCGGCTGACCGCGACCTACAAGCCGGGTGAGAGGCCAGCGTGACGCCTTTCAGGCTCGCTGAAGGCGGGCGCATCGACCGCTCGCGCGTGCTGCGATTCCAGTTTGATGGGCGGAGCTTCACGGGTCATCCGGGAGACACGCTGGCTTCGGCGCTGCTGGCCAACGGCGTGCATCTGATGGGGCGGTCGCTCAATACCACCGGCCGCGGGGTCCGATTGCCGCGGGGGCTGAGGAGCCGAATGCGATGGTAACCGTCGGGATCGGCGGGCGGCACACGCCGAACGTGCGGGCCTCGCAGCAGGAGCTGTATGACGGGCTGGAGGCGATGAGCCAGAACCGCTGGCCGTCGCTGGAGCATGATGTAGGTGAGGTCAGCGTGCTGGCGGCTCCGATGCTGGCGGCCGGCTTCTACTACAAGACGTTTATTGGTCCGGGGCGCGCGTGGAGCAAACTGTATGAGCCGCTGATTCGCCGCGCGGCCGGGCTGGGGCGGGCGCCGCGGGAACCCGATCCGGACGTCTATGCGCAGCGGTACGCGTTCTGCGACGTGCTGGTGGTGGGCGCAGGAGCGGCCGGACTTGCAGTGGCCCATGCGGCAGCCGACAGCGGCGCCCGTGTAATCCTCGTGGACGAGCAGGCGGAGGCGGGCGGGGGATTGCTGGCGGAGAGGACGGCGCGCATCGATGGCGCGCCGGCGACGACGTGGCGCGAGAGGATGGCGACCGAGCTTGCGGCTAATCCGCTTGTCCGCGTCCTGACCCGCACGACGGCGTTTGGTTATTTCCTGCAGAACTATCTGGGCCTGGCGGAGCGGCTGACAGACCATCTTGCCGTCAAGCCGGAGGGCCGTGCACGTGAGCGGCTATGGAAGGTGCGCGCGAAACAGGTGGTGCTGGCGACCGGCGCGATCGAGCGCCCCTTAGTGTTTGGAAACAACGACCGGCCGGGGATCATGCTGGCGGGGGCTGCGCGGGAATACGTCAATCGCTGGGCAGTGCGGCCGGGGGATCGGGCGGTACTGGTGACGGCGGATGACAGCGGGTACGCTGCGGCGCGCGATCTTGCGATGGTGGGGGTCGTGATTGCGGCGATTGCAGATCTGCGGGAATCAGCGGACTGCGCCATATCAGGCCTGCCGGTGCGGTTCGGCGCCGGGGTGAAGGATACCGTTGGACGACTCCGCGTCAGTGGCGCCGTGTTGGCGTCGGGTGAAACCGTAGGCTGCGATCTTTTGCTGATGGCCGGCGGGTGGACCCCCTCGCTCCATTTGTTCTCGCAATCGCGCGGGAAGGTGGTGTTCGATGAGGTTCGCCAGATCTTCATTCCCGGCGAACCGGCGCAGGCGCAGATTTGTGCCGGGGCATGTCGAGGTATCGCAGGATTGGCGGCCTGCATCGAGGACGGATTCGCTGCGGGGGAACGGGCAGCGGCGCAGGCGCTGGGACGCGAACCGGCCGGCAGGCGGCCAAGCATGATAATCACAAATGAAACTATACCTGCTGGTGGCTTTCAGGGCGTCGTTCCGGGCGCGCCGGAGGACTTCGCCTTCGTGGATTTCCAGAACGATGTGAAAGCCTCGGATATCGGCTTGGCGGTGCGGGAAGGGTTCCGCTCCATCGAGCATGTGAAGCGCTACACCACGACGGGGATGGCAACCGATCAGGGGAAGACGTCCAACATCAACGCGCTATCGGTCGCGGCGTCGGCGCTGGGGCGCAGCGTGCCGGCGGTGGGGCTGACGACGTTCCGGATGCCCTATACACCGGTGACGTTCGGTAGCTTTGCAGGGTTGGCGAGGGGGGAGTTGTTCGATGCGGTGCGACCGACGCCCATGCACAATTGCGCCGTGGCGCTCGGGGCAGTGTTCGAGGATGTGGGCCAGTGGAAGCGGGCACATCATTTCCCGCGCGCCGGGGAAAGTGAGGCGGAAGCTGTTGCGCGCGAATGCCGCGCGGTGCGGAACGCAGCGGGGATGTTCGACGGAACCACGCTGGGAAAGATCGAAGTGACGGGGCCGAACGCCGCGGAATTTCTCAACCGTATCTACACGAACACCTGGACGCGGCTTGCACCGGGCCGCTGCCGCTACGGGTTGATGCTTACCGAGGCCGGATTCGTGATGGATGACGGGGTGGTGGGACGCTTGGCGCAGGGCCGGTTTCATGTGACGACGACCACCTCGGGCGCCGCGAACGTGCTGGCGCATATGGAGGATTACCTGCAAACCGAATTCATCGACCTGCAGGTGTGGCTGACATCGGTGACGGAACAATGGGCGGTGATCGCGGTGCAGGGGCCATTTGCGCGGAGGGTGGTGGCGCCACTGGTTGAGGGGATCGATCTCTCGACCGCCGCATTCCCGCATATGAGCATTGGAGAAGCCCGCATCTGCGGCGTGCCGGGGCGGCTGTTCCGGGTGAGTTTTACGGGTGAGCTTGGTTTCGAGCTAAACGTGCCGGCCGGACACGGCGCGGAGGTGTGGGACGCGGTTGCGCGATCGGGCGCGCCGTTCGGCATTGCGCCGTATGGCACCGAGGCAATGCATATCCTGCGCGCCGAGAAGGGCTACATCGTTGTGGGACAGGACACGGATGGAACGGTCACGGCGGACGACCTCGGGTTGGGTTGGGCGATCGGCAAGGGTAAGCACGATTTCGTCGGCGCCCGTTCAATGGGGCGGCCGGACCTGGTTGCGCCGGGACGAATGCAGCTTGTCGGGCTGCTGACCGAGGAGCCGGGAACGGTGCTGGAGGAGGGGGCGCAGATTGTCCTGCCGGCGGGCGGCCGGGAGCCCATCGGGCACGTGACGTCGTCCTATGCGAGTGCCGCTATTGGCCGCTCGATCGCTCTTGCGCTGTTGGCAGATGGGCGGAACCGGATCGGGCAGCCGGTGCATGTGCCCGGCGCGACGGGGATCATATGGGCGCGCGTGGTCAGTCCGGTGTTCTACGATCCGGAGGGCGTTCGGTTACATGGCTGAGCTGGCTCAGCTACCGCAACAGGACCGGTTCATGCTGAGGGGCGCGTCGTGCCTTGATTTCGGCCTGGGGCTCCCCTCTATGCCATGCCGGTGCGCTGGTGAGTGGGCACTCTGGCTCGGACCCGACGAGTGGCTTCTGTTGGCGGAGCAGGGGTGCGGTGGGGATTTGCTGGCGCGGATCGACCGGGCGGCGGAGGGCCGGCCCTATGCCCTCGTGGATGTGTCGCACCGGCAGCTTGGGTTGATGCTGTCGGGGGAAGGCGCGGCGGACATCCTAAGCGGCGCGGTGCCGCTCAACTTGGCGGAAGCGGCGTTTCCCGCGGGGATGTGCACGCGGACGCTGTGCGAAAAGGCCGAAATCGTGCTGTGGCGGCATTCGGCTTATAGGTGGCGCCTCGAGGTGCAGAGGTCGTTTGCACCATATATATGGGCGCTTCTGGGGGCGATCGCCGCGGCGGACGGGATCGCATTTTCCGGTTAGCGTATTGCGAATGAATTGCGCCGATGCTGCGCGTCATGGACCGTGTCACCGATGTCCCCAACCCCTGTGACCTTTCTGTTCGGCCCAAACAGGGGCGGAGAGGGATTCTGAGCCCAGACCGGCGGTTGCAGCGGCGAGCGAATTACCCGCCCGTGACGCTCATGTGCCGCGCCACAGAGGGCCGGTTGTGGCGCCGGTCGATGATAAAGTCATGGCCTTTCGGCTTGCGCCCGATCGCTTCGAGAATGGCGGCGTCGAGCTCCGCATCCGAAGCGCCGGATCGCAGGACTGCCCGCAGGTCGGCCTGATCGTCCTGGCCGAGGCACATATACAACATGCCGGTGCAGGTCAGCCGTACCCGGTTGCAACTCTCGCAGAAGTTGTGGGTCATCGGTGTGATAAAACCAATGCGCTGTCCCGTCTCCTCCACGTCGAAGTAGCGAGCGGGACCGCCGGTGCGGTAATCCGTTTCGTTCAGGGTCCAGTGCAGCCGCAGGCGGGCGCGCACCACCGAGAGCGGCAGGTATTGCTCGGTGCGGTCGCCGCTGATGTCGCCCATGGGCATGGTCTCGATCAGACAAAGATCGAAGCCATGCTCGCCACACCAGTTCAGCATGGTGTCGAATTCATCCTCGTTGACACCCTTCATGGCCACGGCGTTGATCTTGACGGCGAGGCCGGCGGCTTTTGCGGCGAAGATTCCGTCCAGAGTTTGGCCGATCCGCCCCCGGCGGGTAATGGCGGTGAAGCGGCCCGGATCGAGCGTATCGAGAGATACGTTGACCCGGCGCACCCCGGCCTGACGCAGGATCTCGGCGTGTTTGGCCAGTTGCGTGCCGTTGGTGGTCAACGTCAACTCATCGAGGCCGTTGCCGATTCTGCTCCCCAGGCTCTGAAACAGGCGCATCACGTCGCGCCGGACCAGTGGCTCGCCGCCGGTCAGGCGGAGCTTGCGGGTGCCCAGGCGAATGAAGGCGGTGCAGATCCGGTCCAGCTCCTCCAGCGAGAGGACGTCTTTTTTCGGCAGGAAGGCCATGTCTTCCGCCATGCAATAGACGCAGCGGAGGTCGCAGCGGTCAGTGACCGAGACGCGGAGGTAGGTAATGGCCCGGCCAAACGGGTCGATCATCAGCGGGTTCGCTCCCTCATCAGCTTATCAATTGCGCCGTCATGGCGGCGGCTTCAAGGCGGATCACCGGGCTCGGGTGGTTCACAGATTTCCAGCTGAACGATCAGCGTGTTTACCAGGACCTTGCCGGCGTGGTCGAAATTGACTGTCACGCGGTCAGCCACCGCTGATTGCACCTGACCTACGCCCCAATCGGGGCGGTGCGGGTGGCGTACCCACTGACCCGGTTCGACCGATGACCTGCTCATTGGCCGGGTGTTGCACACAACAATATGTTGCGCTGTAGCACAAAATTGCTGTCGCTTTTTGTGCTGAGATCGATCATTAAATAGACGTCGATGCTCTCTGGTTTGTGAGCCTGGGAAAGGCATGAAGGCGAAACGGGTGTCATGGAGAAGTCTCTCCTTGTCGCGGAGCTAATTTGCGCCCGCATCTGTGACGAGATTGGCGGTTTGGTCGGGCCTTTGAAAGGCTCCCTGGAGCTGGAGCCAGGGCAGGGCGGGGAGGCCGCGTTAAAGGCGATGGGCTCTGCCCTGGAAGCAAGCGGCGGACTGGCCGGCCGGATCGCGCTGTTCCGGGGAGCGTGGGCGGAGACGCGGGCCGGCATCAGCGTGAGGCAACTTGCGCACATGACGCAGGCGCTGCCGCGTGCGCGGCGGTTGCGCGTCGATCTTACAGGACTGCCTGTACGGGCCAATTTCCCGGTGCCCATGAGCCGCATGATTCTTAATGCCCTGCTTCTGGCGATGGATTGTCTGCCGCGGGGTGGGACCGTCAGTCTGTCTGCCGAGCACCGCAGTGAGGTGATGGTTGCGATTGAAGGCATACACGCAGCATGGCCGGCCGGGCTCGCGCGGATGCTGGCTGACCCGGAGCTGGCATGGGCAGCCATCGGCCAGGGTGAGGATTGGCTGGCGTGTCTGGTGATATTGCTGAGCGTGCGGCTAGGAATCCGGTTATCCTTGCCGGAAACGGCGGGACGGAAAAGGCGGAGCAAAGCTCCGCCTCCGCTGATACTGACATTGATCAGAACCTGAAAGACCGAAGAAGAGGGGGACGACGTGCTGATCCGATTCGATCAGCCGACGAAGACACGAGCCCTGGGAGCGATTGCCGATCGAAGGGCGCGTAGACAAGGGCAAGGAGCGATGATCTGCCGGCTTTCCCTGAGGCCTTTTCTGGGGTCCAATCCCCTCCGCTTGAGCAGGAGGACGGGGAATGGCTGGTTCATACCGAATTGCAGTGATTCCCGGGGACGGGATCGGCAAGGAAACCGTTCCGGAATTGATCAAGGTCCTGGATGCCGTAGCGAAACGGTTTGGTTTCGACCTCCGCTATGCCCATTACGACTGGTCCTGCGAGACCTATAAGAGAACTGGTGCGATGATGCCGGCCGACGGCATGGACCGTCTGGCGGAATGCGACTCGATTTTGCTGGGGGCGGTGGGCTGGCCGGATGTGCCGGATCATATCTCCTTGTGGGGATTGCTTATTCCGATCCGGCGGGGATTCGATCAGTATGTCAATCTTCGGCCATGCAAGCTGATGCCGGGGGTGCGGACGCCGCTGGCCGAGCGCACGGAGGCGGACATTGATTTTTACGTGGTGCGCGAAAACACTGAGGGCGAATACTCCTCGGTGGGCGGACGGATGTTCGTCGGCACCGATCGGGAGTTTGTTTCCCAGCAGTCGGTCTTCTCGCGCAAGGGCGTTGATCGTGTGCTGAAATACGCATTCGAGCTGGCGCGCACGAGGCCGAAGAAGCATCTGACATCGGCCACCAAATCGAATGGCATCACGTTCACCATGCCGTACTGGGATGAACGGTTTGCGGCAATGGGCAAGCAGTACCCCGATGTCCGGACGGACCAGTACCACGTCGACATCCTGACGGCGCATTTCGTGCAGCATCCGGACTGGTTCGATGTGGTCGTGGGATCGAATCTGTTCGGGGACATTCTGAGCGATCTGGGGCCAGCCGTCGCGGGTTCGATCGGAATTGCGCCGTCGGCCAACATCAACCCCGAGCGGGCGCACCCGTCGATGTTCGAGCCGGTGCATGGTTCGGCGCCGGACATCGCCGGGCGGCACATCTGCAATCCCATCGGCCAGGTGTGGTCCGCGGCGATGATGCTTCAGCATCTGGGGGAGGAAGCAGCGGGCCAGGCGATCGTGGGGGCGATCGAAACGCTGCTCCGGGAAGGAGGGCCCCGCACGCGCGACATGGGGGGACAGGCTGGCACGGCCGAGGTCGGCGACGCTCTGGCGGAGATCGCCGGCAAGGGGTGATCTTATACCTGTACGCCTGAGAGCGCCTGATCGGGGATTGTTGTAGCCTGATCCGGCGGGCCGGCGCGCCGGGAGCGACCAATCTTATACCCGTGTTTGAAACACCACGGTTGGACATGTGCCCCGGCGGGTATGGTTTGCCGGCGTTGATTGGGGTTCGGCGAGGCATCAGGCGTGTCTTCTCGATGCTCAAGGCAACATCCTGGGCGAACCTGGGTTTGTGCATAGCGGCGCGGGTTTGGCGGAGCTGGGCGATTGGCTGCTCTCGGTTGCCGGGGGATACTGTTGGCGTAGCTATCGAGGTACCGCATGGACCGGTTGTCGACACGTTGGTGGATCGCGGTTTCGCCGTCCATGCCGTCAATCCCAAGCAGCTCGACCGCTTGCGCGACCGCTTCAGCCCCGCTGGCGCGAAGGACGATCGCCGCGCCTGACCGAGGAACTGAGGGAGGAGCAGCGCCGGCTGAGCAGCCGTGTTGGTCAGCAACTCTGGCGCTACTATCCGCAGATGCAGAAGCTCATCGACGATCTTGTCGCGCCGTGGTTTCTCGCGCTGTGGACCATCGCCCCGACGCCGGCCAAAGCACGCCGGTTGCGCAAGCCGACGGTCGAACGGTTGCTCAGCGAGCATCGCATGCTGTCAATCGGCACGCAAAAAGGAACCCCCGTATTGCCTCACGACAGAATGTTACCCGCGACCTCGCGCCGTCGCTCGTCGTGACTTTCGCCTCAACGTCGTGGCGCAGGGCGGGCCCGGGGCGGTGACCCCATCCATCCCTGAAACCGATCCCGAGTTCAGGCTTCGGCCTGGGGACCGGGGTCAATCCTCGCGAAGCGACCGCCGCAGGCGGCTTGGGATTGACGCCGGTCTTCAGGCCGCAAGCACAATGAGTGATCGGAAGAAGTGATCGGAAGAAGTGATCGGAAGAGGGGACGGCGTCGTTGGCAACGACACCGGAAGTAGAAGGTGTTACCGTTCCGACGTGCTGTCCAATCTTATTGTTGCGACCCGCTCCAACCAGCTCCCGAGCCACTGCCGATCGCATTGACTTCACCGCACCTTGCACCGTCCGCACGTGCTCGGCCTATTGCCTCATTCTGAGGATGTTACCAGGCGCGCTCCGGTGAGATGTAAGCTGAATTAATGTTGAGGGCTGGAACGGGAAGAGGGGCTGTGGGCGGGTCGGGTCCTCCATCGCCCGAGCCGTCCACAGCCCCGAGCGGTCGTGCCGCGATTTCATGCCCGTTGACCACCGTCTCAGAATAGCCGGTGGAAACTCATCGCGATAGATTTCCGGATGCCTTGAAAACCCTTTTGACGTCACCTCCGCAACCTCACCCGCAGGCAGTTCACGGCCCCCTTGCTGCACTCGGCGCGGTTATCCCCTGCCAGTAGTGTGCGTCAAGTTCAGCAGAATCGTTGATGGGTATGCGGGGTCAGTTTCTTGGTTCGGCTGAGCGGCGTTTCCTCGTTCTTTAATCGCGGTTTGGATTGCAAGCCTTCTTTCAACAAACCCCCGCTTTTCTGTTCGGCTGATGGGCCGCTTTCCTGCCCCGGCCCAGTGCATCCGACAGCGCCGCGCGCAGCTTCGGTCAAGACTGGCCGCAGGCCACCGCGAAGCGGCGCGCAGCGGTCTTGACCGAAGCTGCGCGCGGCGCAACACTCGATCAGGTCGGGATCCATCCTGCCGGGTCATGGTTCTTTCCGCGGTCTGCAACCAGCCGCAACATGGCGTCGGAAGGCTGGCCCCCCCTATGTCCCGGACGCGGTCCCGGACGCGGTCCCGGACGCGGTCACCCGAATGGGGCCGCAGCGAAGAAAGCGGGGCTGCCGAGCCTCGTCCCGGCGGGACATCCTCCCGCCCGTTCGGGCGGAACTCGGGGTTGAAGCTCAGGCGGTCGCTGGCGCTCCAGCCCAAACGAACTCGCGGTCGTCGCGCCAGATGCGATGCATGAGCACCGCAAGCTTACGGGCCACCGCAACCTTGGCACGGCGCGCGCCGATCCGGGCCGCCAACGCCAGCCCCCAACTGCGCAGTCGGCAGGCCCGTATCTTGCGGGTCAGCATGGCGTTCGCCGCTTGGGACAGATAGGTCCGCAGCAGCCCATCTCCGCACTTCGAGATGTGGCCCGGGTTGTCGACCTCGCCCGACTGGTATCGCCGCGGGGTGAGCCCGAGATAAGCGCCGACCGCGTTGGATCGTCTGAAACGGTGTGGCGTGTCGATCACCGCCATGTAAGCGAGAGCGACGATCACTCCGACGCTCGGAATGCTCATCAATCGTCGCGCTACGGGATCGGCTTTGGCACGCATCAACACCTGGTGGTCCAGCAGCGCAATCTGCTCGCGCAGCGCCTGCCAGGCAGTCAGCAGCGGCTCGACGATGACAGCGAGCGTGGGATTGCCATCCATGAGCTCCCTGACGCGCACCGCGAAGGGACCATGGCTGCCGCGAGACACAATGTGGCCGAAAGTCTTCAACAACCCGCGTATTGTATTGGACAAGGCTTGCCGCTGCGAGACGAGCTGCGCGCGGGCTACCAGCAGCATGCGCAACGTCTGCGCATCCATGCCCTTGATCGCCACTTCGCGGAACCATCCGGTGCGTATCACCTGGGCCAAGCCGAACGCATCATTGCCGTCGGTCTTGTTGATCTGCAGGCTGAGCGCTGCCTCGGCATGACGGGCATCGATGCAGACGACCGGCAGCCCGCGCTGGCGCAAGGAGCGCGTCAACCAATTCGACACCAACCCGGTCTCGAGGCCGATGCGCACGACGTTTGGCGCACGGAGCCGAAGCACGGCGGCGATGCTGTCCGGCTCCGAGCTGGTTTTGCCGCGCCACACGACCGCGCCGGCTTCGTCGATCACGCAAATGGACGTCATGGCCTGGGAAACATCAAGCCCGACATACTGACGCTGTTCCATGGGGTCCTCCGGTCTGGCGTTTCGCCTCGCGGAAGCTACCAACGATCAGGCCAGCTCGCCGCCGCGATTACGCCATGTCCCGGCCTGAGACCATCGCCGCGCCGCGCGGAACCGCGGTCAAGGATGACCGCAGGCCACCGGCGTAGCCGGCGCGAAGCGTCCTTGACGGCGGCGAGCACGGCGTGAGCCTCGGTCGGGCCGGGCGCATGGCAGTCATGCCGCTTCGCGCATCGCCTCCAGCCAGTTCTCGTGCGCCTCCACCGCCAGTGCCCGGACCAGGCGCAAACAGCTCGCCGCGTTGGGGAAGATCCTGTACCACATGCGTGCGATGCGTGCGGCGTTTGATCTCCTGGTTCAGCCGCTCCAGCATGTTGGTCGACTTCATGTGCTTATGGTGCGCCAGCGGCAGCCGGTCGAACGTCAGCGTTTCCCCGATGTTGTCTTCCACCCAGCCACACAGCTTCGGATATTTGCCCTGCCACTTGCCGAGCCAGGCGGCGAGGTCTCGTCTGACCTCCGCCAGATCGCGCCGGTCATAAAACCGCCGCAGCTCCATCAGCCAGTCGTCATCGACCTTGCGCGGCACGTCGTCCAAAGCGTTCCTGAGGAAGTGCACGTAGCAGCGCTGCCATACCGCTTCCGTCAGCACCTCGCGGATCGCCGCCTTCAGGCCCGGATGGTCGTCGGAGACGACGAACTCCACGCCATGCAGGCCACGCTGTTTCAGGTCCAGCAGGAAGTCGCGCCAGCTCGATCGGCTCTCGCGGTTGGCCAGTTCGACCGCCAGCACCTGCCGGCGTCCCTCACCATCCACCGCCACCGCGATCAGCACCGCCTGGCTGGCGATCACGCCGTCCTCGCGTATCCGTTCGTAGCGGGCGTCCAGGATCAGATACGGATAGGGTTCGCCCAGGCGGCGGTGCGAGAATGCCGTCAGGGCCACGTCCAGCGATTTGTTGGCCTCGCTGATCGAGGTGGCGGAGAATTCGTGACCGCACAGCGTTTCCGTCACCGCCTTGACCTTCCGGGTCGCCCTGCACATAGATTTCCGCCAGAGCGCTGACCAAAGTCTTCTCCGAGCGCTGGTAGCGCTCGAACAACTCGGTCGAGAACCGACCCGCGCGGTCCTGCGGCACACCAAGCTCGAGTGTGCCAACCCGGGTGATCAGCGAACGCTGGTAATAACCCGCCCGGTAGCCGAGCCGGCTTTCCGTCCGTTCGCTCTTCGCCGCGCCAACCGCCTCCGTCATCTCAGCTTCCAGCGCCGCCGCGCGCACCGCCTTCACCGCAGTGCGCAGAAAGTCAGCGTTTTCCGCCAACACCGCTTTGATATCGACGACCTCGCACTTACCTTGAACCTTGGTCATGGTGTGCTCCCTCGCCAAAGGGGGTGATCTCAGACATCACCCGCATACCATGGCCGCTCCACCTCAGATCATTTTGCAGAACCTTCCGGACACTACCCATGACGATCAGTTGGTTGAGGTACCGGGTCGCCCGGCGCGGCAATCACAGGGTCGATCGAGCTTGACCAACAAGATAGTTGCTCCCCTTGCGGAACCCTCGTAGGAGGGGGTGAGGGGGAGAGGTCGCAACTCAAGCGGCACAACATTCAGGGATTGCAGATCAGCGACTTTTCCTGCGCCACAGCACCAGCATGCGCGGAAGGCCCTGGCGAACACAGATCGTAGTCGTGACCGCTTCGGTTTGACGGGTTGCGGTAAATATAAGGATGATTCCACGGGTCGAGTGGGACCTGGTCACCTTTGACATAGGGGCCGGTCCAGTTGGCCACATCAGAGGGTTTCTCGACCAAAGCCTTCAACCCCTGCTCCGTCGTCGGATAACTGCCGACATCAAGCTTATAGAAATCGAGGTACTGATCCAAGCCGTTCTATCGATTGGTGCGCCAACGAGACCCGCGCGCCGCTGAGCTGGCGTAAGGCGGCCGGCGCAACCAACCCGATCAGCAGACCAAGTATGACGATGACGACCAGTATTTCCAGCAGCGTAAACCCTGCTTCACCGTCACTACTGCAATTCGCCCGATTTCGATCCTCGGGATGCGTCACCGAATTTTCCCTTTCCCGCAGAAGTGCTAGTGTAGAGCGAATTGCGCCTCATTGGAACCGCTGAAACGGACCATATCGTTCGCTTTGACAGAGGTCTCGCCTGTGTTATACTTGGGCTATGCCTCTTCCTGGAGGGCGCCCGGGCCAAATTCTTGCGGTTATTCTAACGGGTGCCGCCGCATTCTCGCTGTGGCTTGGAATAGTCGCCCCCCTCGGGGAATGGCATTCGCGCCGCTCCAATCTGATGGCCGAGCGCCGCGCTTTGGCGCGGCATATGGAAGCTATCGTTGCTAACCTCCCTGATCTTCAGCAGCAAGCGGACGCTGCTGTCGCGGCCGCGCCAGCCCGCGTGCTGCTCGCTGGAACGACTGATCCGATCGCCGGCGCCGAGCTGCAGGGACTAGTCCAGGATGTGGCGGAGAGGTGTCGTGTTTCCGTCAGCAGTGCGGAAATGCTGTCCACCAGTCAGGTAGGCGGATACCGCCGGATCGGCCTGCGCCTTTCCGTCTATGCGCCTCAGTGGTCAGCCTTCATAAATTTCCTCGAGTTGATCGAGCAGGGAACGCCGCGGATGTTTGTCGATGATTTGGAGATCCACGGACTGCCGACCCGGATTAAGGGCATTACCCCCGTGGATGCAAGCCTCACCGTCTTCGGCTTTCGCCTTTCTGATTCGAAATGACCAAGGTGTTCAAAATCCATTTGGCGGCGATCTTGCTGGCGGGTTGCACGCACGCGCCGGGTCCCGGGCAGATGTTGTCGCGCACGCAATTGAGCGAGTTAATAAGCGGCCACACTCTTTATGTTCCACCATGCCCGTATACGAGCTATGGAATACTGCTCTACCTTTCCAACAACGGCTACGGTTGGCTTGATACGTCGTTAATACCGGGACAACTGCCCCAGCCAAGCGGCATGTCCATGATCCTGGCGCGGCAGTTTACCGATGATTTGCGCCTCTGTGTGCTGGCCTCCCCGCATATCGGCGACATGCCAAGCTTCGCTCCCGCTTTAACGGTGTGCCTCCAGGTGCTTCGCTCTTTGGAAGCTTCTACCCGCCTCTTGGGACGAGTTCTTGACCGGGGCAACTCCGAAACATCCTGCCCGCTTGAGCTCTACCCGTATAATGCTTTCCCGCCGCAGATCGTTGACCAGTACCTCGAGCAGGTAGAGGTTTTGTATGGTGGCCAAATTCCCTCCTGGTCCACTTCGGTCCCGGCAACTCCCGTTCAATGATTTATGCTCGCCCGAACCTGTAATCACTTTCAAACCGAGCCTGAGGCCATAATCTTGGCATCAGGAAACAGCTCCCTCGACCACCCCATCAAACGGTATTCGACAAGTCCTATCCACTCATGGACGGCCAACGTGCTGTCATTGAGCTGATCGAGCAGGTCAAACCGAAAGCGCATGGACTTCTTATTGATCGAAAAATTGACAGGATAAGGAATTATCTGCCAACCTGCCCCCGTAAACGCCCCGAAAGCGCGGGGCATGTGATAAGCCGAGGTGATCAGAACCCAGGTCTGGCCTGGCGACGGTCGCAGCAATTCTTCGGCATAGATCGCATTTTCACGGGTCGTGCGCGATTTGTTTTCCAGGACCACACGCGCGGGCATGATACCCTCATTGATAAGAAATCTCATAGTCTCCCGCACGTCAGAGTATCCGATCGGAAACGAACCTCCACCCACCAGCACGAGTTTCGCCTCGGGATGCAGGCGGGCTAATTCGACCCCGTCAACCACCCGGACGATCGAGCAACTAAACACATTCACACCGGAGGACAACGAAACGACCGGGCTCACCTCGCCTCCGAGCACTATCAGACCATCTATTCGCTCCGGCAGCCTGCTCGGTTGCTGAAATCGTTGCTCTAGCGGCCACATCATCGCGGAGCCGATTGGCGCTACAGTGAGTAATGCAAAGCAGAACGCCGAAACCCCGACTAATATCCTACCTCTCCGGCCTCCTGAAAGCAGATACAGTCCCACGCCGGCGACAAGAACGAGAGTTAGCAGATTGGCTGGGTTCATTACTCCCCAAACCAGTTGGTCGAAGATAAACATTCAGGCGCTCGCGAGCAGGACAGCTTGCATTCCCCTTGGACCTCCACGTCAGATGCGTCAACTCTTACCTTAATGCACGGCAGCCTGCCGTAAAAAGGAATTCTTATGCCGTGCATTCAGAGTTTGGCCCTAGCTGGCGGTGAGCACCCTGATTGTGGCAGTCGGCTTCGTGCCGTTAGCTGCCTGCCGTCAAGGCCTCATGGAATGGTATGCCAGCTGGACCGTGTTGGGCGGTGGGATGGCGATGGGGGGTATGCCGCGGCCTCCCCGATGGGGGATCTTGCTTGGGCAGACGGTCAGTCCGGTGATCACCGGCGGGGCAACGACAACCTCACAGTAAACCGCGGGACATTGCCGATGCGGCACTCGCTACCGGACCGATGTCCGCCGTGTGATCCCCGAGGTAACGCCACCCAGTGCTGGGCCTTAGCGGTGGTCAAGCACAGCAATGACAGCACCAGCGGAGAAAACCTCATGGCGATGCTGACCGTCCGAAATCTCGAGGCCGACCGCATCCGCCGGCTGCGAATTTGCGCCGCCGAGCACGGACGGTCAGCGGAGGCGAGCACCGGGAAATTCCGCGTGCGGCTCTCGCCAACCCCGAGGCCCGGACCCCCCTCGCAGAGGCGCGTTCGGAGCGCCTGCGCGCACTGCGTGGCGAGGACGCGCCCTGACGATGGCCATCGTCATTCACGCCTCGGTCGCCCTGAAATGGGTCTTCGTCGAGGCCGATCGCGATATCGCCTAGGCGCTGACGCTCGGTGAGGAGGTACGTGTTGCATCCGGTCGCATCACTGAAGGCGGGCACCGTGCTGCCGTCGCTATGCTGAAGCGGCTGGCGGCGTTTCAGCGGCAGAACCAGCTCGACTTCGCGTTGCAGGAACTCGGACGCATCGGGCGCACCCTGTTCTTGCTGGACTGGCTGGAATCACCCGATCTCCGGCAACTGGGCCAGGCTGGCCTGAACAAGAGCGAGCAGCGCCACTCCCTCGCCCCAAGTGATCTGTACCGTCAAGCAAGACGCATCGCCGATTGTTGCCCCGACGCACAGCAGTTCCGCGCCTCCGGGCTGAACATGGCGATTGCCGCGATCGTCTACTGGGATTTCGACCTACCTGGCCGACGCTATCGACCACCGCCATGCCGCCTCGGCCGAGCTGCTCGGCCATACCTCACCGCTTATCTGGGAGCACATCGGCTTCTCCCGCGACTTCTTATGGGACCGGGTGGCCGCCACGGCCGAGCAACGTCGACGGCTGAACCTCAGCCAAGAAAGAATGGCCGCGTGACGCGCTCTTCCGTTCACGGGGCGTTCCCGCTTAGCGTTGTTCAGATGACTGCTGACGCTCACGACCGTTGGGAACGGACCCAAACGGACAGAGGAAATACAACCGGAAAGATAGGTTATCAATACGGAACAACGTCAGGTTGTAAACGAAATGCTTGCGGGTCAGCAATTTTTTGGATAAATAGTCGGATGACGTTTTGACTCACGCTTGGCAATCGATCTTCCTGCGGGAACAGGCCCGTCTCCTCCAGCCCGCAACCGCATCTAGCATTGCCGGCAGGGGGTGCATGCTATGCCTGCGCTGTACATTATCGTATGGGGACAATGGCCCGCCCTCGTTGCACTGGCTCGGCATCAAGCAGTCCTACTCGCGCCCGCGGTTGAGTGACGACGACCCCTGCGCTGAGCCCACAACTTTTCCTAAAGAAGAGCGGCATCACGAACCCTGGCGTCGCTGGCAGCAGGCGCTTGGTCGGGAAGTGAACCCGGCCATTACGGGCGGCGATGATCTCCTTCGCCGGAGACCTTGCCGACTCGTCCGTCCGCCATTCCGCACGATTTTTACCAACCATAAGCGGCAACTATCCCAACGCGCAATGATTTCTCCAGGGCTGCCATATCGCCATGCTCGATCTAGAGCATTCCGAGTTTCTTGCACCGGGAACTGCTGTGCTTCTTCAGGTGATTTGAAACTGCTGCCATGCTTCATCGCCTGGGGGTTCAAAGATGAGTAGCGATGCGCTCACCACGATCGAGGCGTTTGGATCGACCACCCTGGTTCAGAGCGGGAGCAATTATCTTCTTGATGGGTCGGACGGCTCGTCGGTTGAGCTGAGCTATGGCGGGGCGCCGGTTGTGGTCGGCCAGTTTGACGCGTGGACGCCGATTGGCGCGGAGAAGACGGCGAGCGGCTATGAGGTGGCCTTGCAGCTGACAGGCGCCGATCAGTATACAGTGTGGTATCTCGACGGCACGGGCAATTATCTCTCAGATCCGATTGGCACCGCATCGGGGTCGAGCAGCCAGCTGGAATTGTTCGAGACCAGTTTCCAGCAGGACCTGAATGGTGATGGCAGGATCGGTCCTCCGCCACCGACGGTAATCGAGGCGTTTGGATCGACCACCCTGGTTCAGAGCGGGAGCAATTATCTTCTTGATGGGTCGGACGGCTCGTCGGTTGAGCTGGGCTATGGCGGGGCGCCGGTTGTGGTCGGTCAGTTTGGCGCGTGGACACCGATTGGCGCGGAGAAGACGGCGAGCGGCTATGAGGTGGCCTTGCAGCTGACAGGCGCCGATCAGTATACAGTGTGGTATCTCGACGGCACGGGCAATTATCTCTCAGATCCGATTGGCACCGCATCGGGGTCGAGCAGCCAGTTGGAATCGTTCGAGACCAGTTTCCAGCAGGACCTAAATGGTGATGGCAGGATCGGTCCTCCGCCACCGACGGTAATCGAGGCATTTGGATCGACCACCCTGGTTCAGAACGGGAGCAATTATCTTCTTGATGGGTCGGACGGCTCGTCGGTTGAGCTGAGCTATGGCGGGGCGCCGGTTGTGGTCGGCCAGTTTGACGCGTGGACGCCGATTGGCGCGGAGAAGACGGCGAGCGGCTATGAGGTGGCCTTGCAGCTGACAGGCGCCGATCAGTATACAGTGTGGTATCTCGACGGCACGGGCAATTATCTCTCAGATCCGATTGGCACCGCATCGGGGTCGAGCAGCCAGCTGGAATCGTTCGAGACCAGTTTCCAGCAGGACCTGAATGGTGATGGCAGGATCGGTCCTCCGCCACCGACGGTAATCGAGGCGTTTGGATCGACCACCCTGGTTCAGAGCGGGAGCAATTATCTTCTTGATGGGTCGGACGGCTCGTCGGTTGAGCTGGGCTATGGCGGGGCGCCGGTTGTGGTCGGTCAGTTTGGCGCGTGGACACCGATTGGCGCGGAGAAGACGGCGAGCGGCTATGAGGTGGCCTTGCAGCTGACAGGCGCCGATCAGTATACAGTGTGGTATCTCGACGGCACGGGCAATTATCTCTCAAGTCCAGTTGGCACCGCATCGGGGTCGAGCAGCCAGTTGGAATCGTTCGAGACCAGTTTCCAGCAGGACCTAAATGGTGATGGCAGGATCGGTCCTCCGCCACCGACGGTAATCGAGGCATTTGGATCGACCACCCTGGTTCAGAGCGGGAGCAATTACTTTCTTGATGGGGCTGACGGCTCGTCGGTTGAGCTGAGCTATGGCGGGGCGCCAATTGTGGTCGGTCAGTTTGGCGCGTGGACACCGATTGGCGCGGAGAAGACGGCGAGCGGCTATGAGGTGGCCTTGCAGCTGACAGGCGCCGACCAGTATACGGTATGGTATCTCGACAGTGGCGGCAATTTTGTCTCAGGTCCGATTGGCACGGTGTCGGGTGAGAGCAGCCAGTTGGAATGGTTCGAGACCAGTTTCCAGCAGGACCTGAATGGCGATGGTAGGATTGGTCCTCCGCCGCCGACGGTAATCGAGGCATTTGGATTGACCACCCTGGTTCAGAACGGGAGCAATTACTTTCTTGATGGGGCTGACGGCTCGTCGGTTGAGCTGAGCTATGGCGGGGCGCCGGTTGTGGTCGGCCAGTTTGGCGCGTGGACGCCGATTGGCGCGGAGAAGACGGCGAGCGGCTATGAGGTGGCCTTGAAGGAGTCAGGGCCGATACCGGGCTCCGATCAGTTCACAGTATGGGATCTCGACAACAATGGCAATTATTTCTCGAGTCCGTTTAGTACCGCGACGGGACCAAGCAGCCAGTTGGAATCGTTCGAGACCAGTTTCCAGCAGGACCTGAACGGGGATGGTGTAATCGGTGTTCCACAATTCACCGATCCTAACGACACGCCAAAGTTCATTTACGAAGGGGTCGATGCAAGCGGCGCCCAACTGTATGAGGTGAGCTGGAATGTGCTGGGCTCACATCCATTTGCCGTTCGCGTGCTCGCCCCTGATCATCCGTCGACGAATTACCCACATAGCTTCCTCTTCGCGCTGCCGACCCAGCCTGGGCTTGACCAGTCAGGGTGGGGTACCGGTCTGGACCAACTCCATCAACTCGATGTGCAGAACCAATACAACACGACGATCATCGAACCAGTCTTTCCACTTTCCCCGTGGTTTGCGGACAATCCCAACGATCCAACCATGGACTATGAGACATTCACCAGCACGTTCTTGCCCGAGTGGGTCGATAGCAATCTGGCCACTACTGGGACCGAGAGGAACCTGCTAGTCGGCTTTTCGAAGTCGGGCTATGGTGCTCTGGATCTGCTATTTAAGCACCCTTCTGTATTCGACGCTGCCGCCGCATGGGATTTCCCGGCCGACATGCCAAACTATAACTCCCTCGGGTCGAGCCCAAGTGATAACTATGGGACTGATGCAAATTTCCAAGACAACTATCGATTGAACGGCAGCTTCATTGATAACTGGAAGGCGCCGTTCGTCTCACAAGATCGGATCTGGATCTCCGGCTATTCTGATTTTCAAACTGACGTTACGGACTTCGATGCCCTGCTAACGTCGCATGGCGTCTCCCACACTCTTGGAACGCCAGCATTCTCTGTCCATGCCTGGCAGGGTGACTGGCTGTCCGGGGCCATAGCGGGACTTTATGGCTTGGAGCAGGACCTGATCGGCGGCGCGCCGATGACGATGTCGTCCAACTCGTCGACCGTCGCAACCGTCAGTTCGGGAAATGCGGTTCTCGGTGCCGACCCACAATCCTCGGCGCTTATGACGCCGTCTGATCTACTCTCGACTTACGTTTAGTAACCCACAGCAAAAAGACGAAACTTTGCCTGATGGTCTCGACTGCAAGGGAGGAGCGTTTCTTCACCGCCCAGTCAACGCCGGCATCTGCTGAAAAACTCCTTCGCGTGGCGCGGCGCCGTGTGATTTCCTGCGCTGCGGAAGGGTCAGGGAGCGGGCGTGCGAGATCCGAACTGCCTGGAGTTTCTGCTTGCCTGCTTCGCTTATCCCCGGATGCCCTAACCACGCACACAATCGGCGGCAGCGGAGTATGATAGCGTTTCACAACTCGGGAGCCGATCCGCCTCTTCGATTTCAATTAGAACGATGGCTGGAAGTGCGCCGTAGAGCGCGTTTGCATCGAGATCGAGCAGGCTCGTGTGCAATCGCGCACTTGCTTATACTCGCGCCAATATTTGCCCCGAACCCAAGCGATGTCATTCAAGATATTGGGTCCATCCGACACGCCTCCGACACTACCGAAGGTCGCACCGTTTCCCCCGCGGGCTGCTAATCGTGATTCCAATGTTGTAATCCATAACAGCACGCATCCCAAGCCGAACGCCAACCAGGATATCGATATTGCCCCAGTCCGGCTGCACCACGGTGTAGCCCCCGGCGAGCGCCTAGATGAGTGCCTTGCGGTAGCGCTGACACTTCTCTCCACCGAACGTGAGGGGGGTATAGGTACTTGTTCCGTGAAATCGATCTCCATGATGTGGCTCTCCGCTCTGGCGTCAGGCGTTCCGAGTGGCGGCCCCGTGGCCCTGACCTGAGCTCGCGCGTTCTTAGCATCGCACCCGTAACACCGGGCGATACGGCGATCGTCGATCAGCCCGTCAACAGCCATCTCGGAGGTCCGCCACACTCCCGGGCAGCCCGGCTGGGATCCCCTGATCTTCCCCAGCAACGAAGCTGGATCATGGCGCCGTTCCGTTAAAGGGCGGGGGTCCGCGATTCGAAGACCGGCCATCGTCGCCGGCACGCTTGCCCTGCGAGAACGCCCGTGTCGTCTCAGCACCCAAAATGACTTGCCGCTGTTTGCGGTTCCAGCTTCGCTGGTGCTAATCGGCGCCTGCTCATTTTCTGAACGCCCGTTTCTGTCATTACCTGCAAGACCACCCCGTTGTCGGACCGTGCAACCGCCTCCTCGGCATGAGCGGGCAGCTCAGCGTCTCGGCAGGGCGTCCGCGGTAATCGGGTCACCATAAACGTCCCAGGGTTCGGCAGCATCGCAACCTCCTCAGGCACGCTGATCCCTGGAACCAACCGACGAAACCGGGTGATCTTCTCCGCATAGTTTTACTCCGATCGTACTAATCTGCATATCGGCCCGGCTTTTGGCTGCAACGCTGCACAACCGTTGTGGCGATGCTCCTGAGAGGCGGTCGCACGGTCGGTGAACCCCGAAGCGTCATTCAACCCAGGGTAGTATTCGATATAAGCGTACTTTATTCGGATTGCATGCAGACGGCCAAAAACACTTCGAACACAAAATCAAGGCCGCGCTGCACGTGTCAGTTAGCACCGCCTCTACATTAAAAATAAAAACTTAGCATCATTATTTGTTGCGCTTAGGAGCCGGCCTGGTGTAACGCTTCCGGGCTGGTGGAAAGCATCGTCGCGCCGCCTGCCGGGGCTCTACGCCGGCCGGGACATAGCGAAGACGTACCAGCGGCGGCTAATCGCTAGCTATGCGTGTGTGATTGGGCGCCGATACAAACGTGTTCAACTCTTTCTGTTACACAGGAAGGGTAACTGCGGAAGCATTGAGACCTTTTTAGAAGATGAGCGTTGGCAGGACGGACACTAAGAAGAAACCATGATGACCGTTCCAAGCGCAAGGCTTCGCAGCTCTAAAATAGAGTTTGCTTGGCGGCACCGCGAGTGACGAACGCCTCGGGCGTCGTGCTTGGTGCTGGAATACGGAAAACCCCCGTTTCATACGAAAAATGGACTTGCAAAACTTTCCTGGATCAATAAAATCACATTTACGCTAACGATCGGTTCCAGAATTTACCCGAGGACGTTGCGGCGGAGGCAGAGCCGGCGCTGACCGCCATCCCAATAGGGAGGATGCTCAGAAATCAGTATAAGAGTGTGCAGCTCTTTCTGGTATGCAGGAAGGGTAAGTGCGGAAGCATTAGGTCTTTCCCAGCGCGCAATCGCTTCGGACCGCACCGCCGGCGAAGCTTCGCGCTCTTAGACCGAGACCTTACCAATGGCCTGGAGCTAGATCTCGGGCCCGCAATGGATCCTGCTTTCCAGTGCAACGATAAGACAAAACAAGAAATCGTTCGGGAGTTGAGAATGGAGGACTGGTACCTGGTGCGCACGAAGACCGGAGGCGAGAGAACCGCGCAGGAGCAGCTGCAACACGTGGTGGAACGTACGCTCCTTCCTCTGGGTAAGATGCAAATCCGGCAAGGGGACCGGATTTTTCACCGCGTCACGCCTATCTTCCCGTCGTATTTGTTCGCGTTCTTCTGCTTGGGACGCTCAGCGCGGCAGATCCGATATACGCCGGGGGTTCGGGACGTCGTACGATTCGGCGAACAGGCTGCCGCTGTGCCGGTCTGGGTCATTGACGAGTTGATCTCCAGATGCGCCGACGGACCCATTGATTTTTCGAAACCCGGCTTCTCACATGGCGCACATCTGAGGGTAATAGGCGGGCCATTCCGGAATCTCCACGCGGTCTTTGACGGGTATCTCAGCGGAACTGAACGCATTGCCGTCTTGCTTTCGATAATGAACGCCGAGCGACGCGTTGTCATGCCAGCAAACATGCTGGCCGCCGCCGAATAGCGGACGCCTCCCGGAACCCTCGCCAGCTCAGAACGCGGCAATCGGGGTCAATTCTGCATCTCGGGGCTGCTGGGATGCGCGACCACGTTACTAAGGTGAAATTGCTGTCAAGCCTCTCGTCAATGTGCTTCTGGACCGGAGTAAGCGCGGCATGAAGGTAGTTCTTTTCTGCGGTGGTTTAGGGTTGCGCCTGCGCGACTACGCCGAGCACATCCCTAAGCCTATGGCACCGATCGGTTACAGGCCTATTATCTGGCATGTGATGAAGTACTTTGCGCACTTCGGGCATCGGGACTTTGTGCTCTGCCTCGGCTACCGTGGAGATGTTATAAAACAATATTTTCTGAATTATAGTGAGTGCATATCCAACGATTTCGTTTTCTCCAACGGAGGAAGAACCCTCGAACTCGTGAACAGCGATATCGGAGATTGGAATATAACCTTTGCTGAAACCGGACTTCGCTCGAACATTGGCGAACGCCTGCTTGCCGTACAGAAATACCTCGGAGACGAGGAAGTGTTTCTGGCCAACTACTCGGATGGGCTGACAGATCTTGATTTCGATCAGTATTTGGAATACGCGCGCCGGCAGGACAAAGTCGCAACATTCGTAAGCGTCAGACCCAGCCTAAGTTACCATATAGCACGCACCAATGATACCGGCCTGGTCACGAGCATTGACGAAGTGTCACATTGCGGCATTCGGATCAATGCAGGGTTTTTCGTTCTGAAAAAAGACATTTTCCGCTATCTCCGACCTGGCGAGGAGCTGGTCATACAGCCATTCCAGCGTTTGATCCGGGAGAGGCAATTGGCCGCTCACGAATACGATGGATTTTTCGCTGCCATGGATACGTTCAAGGACAAGCAACTTCTGGATGACCTGCATGAAGGAGGCCACCCTCCATGGGAGGTCTGGAGGCAGACTGGCCGCAAACCTAAAGAAACGGAGCTGTCTCAGATGGGGACACTTATGGGCAGCAAAGCCGAAGTGTGTGCGCTCTGAGTAGCCGCTCCGCGCCGACATATCTGGCTGGTGCGGGCCAGACAATCCGAACGAATGCGGCTTTGGGCGAGGTCCGCCCTGTCGAGAGGACCCCAGGTGAGAAAAAGCCGGTTCACTGAGGAGCAGATCATTGGGATCCTGCAGGAGCAGGAAGCCGGAATTCGGACAGCGGAAGTCTGCATCAGGCATGGCATTTCGCAGCCGACCTTCTATGGGTGGAAGGCGAAATATGGTGGACTTAGCGTTTTAACTGCCAAGCGGCTGAGGCAGCTCGAAGAGGAGAACGGAAACCTCAGGCGGTTGCTGGCTGAAGCATTGCTGGACAACGCCGTCATGAAAGGCAGCGCATCGAAGAAAGGGTGATCTCCTCGCCGCAGGCGGCACCCACCCGAAGGCGGCACTGCCACTTACACATTTGCTGCGCCAGTAGGGCGAGCTTCTCCATGGAGAACAGGCGGAAAGGCGATGCCATACATATACTCCCGGCCGGCCCGAGCGTCATTCAGGGACAGAGGCCTGTCAGGTTATGAATTCGGACCGCTCAAGCAGAACGACCTTGACATCTACTATGTCGAGGTCGAGACCGGGCACGATACCTTCATGGTTAGCAAAAAGATCGCCCGAACCTACTACGTCCTATCGGGAACCGGCCACTTTACTATCGAAGGACTCACTTATCATGTCGGACCAGGCATGCTCGCGGAGATTCCTCCGGGAGCCGAATATTCCTACTCGGGCAAAATGAAGTTAATAATTTTTTCGAGACCAAAGTGGTTCGCAGGCAATGATAAACTTACGAAATGGAATCCTGATGTGGTCGTAGGAAAGACGGCGCCTCCCGCGCAAAATAGGCTGTGGCTCACGCGACTGATACAGCTCAGAGTGTTTGGAAAATCGCCCGTGGGGGCCTATCTGCGACTTAACCAACAGCTCTGGGACCGTCTTCCTCCGCGAGCAGCGTCTGCCGGCTCATTGCGGTCGTACGGACGGTTCTTGCATAGATTAGCTCGCGTACAGGGCAACCGGGCTCAGGCGTGCAGCACGTTCTTTCTTCGGAACCGGCCGCTGCTGGAGCTGATCCAGCGCCTCGCGCAGCGGCATTCCAAAAACGATCTTCTGAGGGTGGCCGTGCTGGGATGCAGCAGCGGCGCCGAGGTCTATTCCGTGGCGTGGATAATACGTTCCGTGAGGCCGGATCGGAAACTGCTGCTGCATGCGGTAGATATTTCCAGCCAGGCTGTAGAGACCGGCAAAAATGGGGCTTACCTCCGCGAACCAGCACAGGCTGGAGAAACGAGCATTTTTCAACGCATGTCCGATTGGGAGATCGGACAGATGTTCGAACAAGACGGAAACAGAGTGACCATCAAAGCATGGCTCAAAGAAGGAATTGAGTGGCACGTTGGGGATGTAGGAGAGGCAGAGATAAAGGATCTTCTGGGGCTGCACGATATCGTTCTGGCGAACAACTTTCTATGTCATATGCAGAATTCCGCTGCCGAATCCTATCTTCGCAATATCTCGAAGTCGGTGGCTCCAGGCGGATATTTGTTGGTTTCTGGCGTTGACTTGGATGTCCGGACAAAACTTTCTGAAGAGCTGGGATGGCATCCTGTGCAAGAACTGCTCGAGGAGATCCATGACGGCGATCCCTGCCTGAGGCACCTCTGGCCATGCCATTATAGTGGATTGGAACCGTTCGATAAAAGGCGAAACGATTGGATGCGCCGCTACGCGGCTGCATTTCAGGTCAACGTCCCCGCCGGGCCCGACCAGCGCCCTGCGGCGCAAGAGTTGGTTGCCTCCTGGCCATAAATACCGACCGGGGAACCACCGCTATTTCCAACAGCAGGATACAAGACCTAAAGGGGAGCACGATCCGTGGTGGCGCGGCGAGAGCCTGTGCGCTCGGCGCCAACCTTCTCGTCCGGGTCGTCTCCCTCCTGGTTCTATCTCGCATTTTAGGCCCGCGTGACTTCGGCCTGATAGGTATGGTCGTCGCCATGACGGGAGTTCTCGTCATTTTCCGTGACTTCGGCCTTTCGTCTGCCACGATCCAGCGCGTCGCCGTGTCCGAGGAACAGATATCGACGCTGTTTTGGATAAACATCTTCATAGGTGCGCTGCTGGGCCTCGCCGGCGTAGCAATGGCCCCGACTATTGCTCATTTCTATGGCCATCCCGAACTTTTGCCGGTGACGGTATTCCTGGCCCTGGCGTTCTTCATCAATTCAGCGGGTGTCCAGCACTCGGCACGGTTGCAGCGTCAGATGCGATTTACCGCGTTATCGGTGATAGATGTCGTCTCTTTGGTGTCAGGTAATGCCATCGCCATCATCGCGGCGGAAGCCGGTTACGGATACTGGGCTCTTGTAGCGATGGCGGTCGCCACCCCGTCGGCAGCAACCATCGGTTTCTGGTGCATCAGTGGCTGGGTGCCTGGACTTCCCGGCCGTCGGTCGGGTGTTCTCCCGATGATGCATTTCGGCACGCTTCTGACCCTTAACGGCCTGGTGGCGTATATTGCCTACAATGCCGAGAAGGTCATGATCGGGCGGGTTTGGGGCGCCACTGCAATTGGAGTCTACGGCCGGGGCCAGCAATTGCTTAATCTACCAATCGATAGCCTTAACTCGGCAATCGGAGAGGTGGCTTTTTCGGCGCTCTCCCGGCTCCAGGATGATCCATCTCGTATGAGGAACTATTTCCTTAAGGGCTTCTCGCTGGTTCTGGGATTGACCCTGCCCATTACCATCATGTGCGCCTTTTTCGCAGACGACATCGTCAACGTACTGCTCGGCCCTCAATGGAAGGATTCCGTCGAGATCGTCAGACTGCTGGCTCCCACTGTGGCCATCCGGGCCATGATTAACCCGATGGGATGGCTGATCTACTCGCTCGGTCTCGTTGGCAGGTCCCTGAGAATCGCGCTTGTTTTCGCACCACTCATGATCACCGGTTACTGGATAGGCCTGCCTTATGGACCCGCCGGAGTAGCAATCGCCTACTCCGTCGTCATGAGTATGTGGGCCATCCCGCACGTCCTATGGTGCGTGCATGGAACGCCGATCTCAGCCCGTGACGTTCTGACCATGGTGGCCAGGCTGCTGATCCCATGTGTGTTGGCCGGGGGTCTCGCCTATGGTTTGCGTCTGTTATGTGGGGACGCTTTTTCTCCCGTTCTTCGGCTTGCGCTTGAGAACGTGACTCTCTTCACCCTCTATTTCAGCGCGCTTCTGTTCGTACCAGGCCAAAGATCCCTCTACCTCGACCTGCTCAGGGGATTGCGAGCGACTGTGGCCCGAGCTGGTTCGGAATCGGCCGAACCCGGTCGCAGGCTTTCCAACTCACCGGCTTGAGCCACATTATCCTGTGGCCATCGCCAGGACTCGGACCAGAAAGCTCTCGTAGCACGATGTCGAGGGGACGTTAAATGAAGCGGCAGGCGTCTGGTCCGACGAAGATCGCGTTATTCGGGCATTTTGATGGAACGAACTTCGGCAACGAGTGCACTCTGCAGGCCGTCCTGTATCACCTGCGTCGACTTCAGCCGGACGCACACGTTTCCTGCATATGCTCAGGTCCGCAGGTCACTGCGAAGACATATGGTATCGAGGCGCTACCTATTACCCGCGGGTTTCTTAAATCTTGGGTTCCGGCGAATCCGCTGACGAGAACCGTCCGAAAATTTTGCGCGGCGCTGCGGGAACCCCTCGAATGGGTCGAAACTATCCGACGTATTCGCGGTACCAACATATTTATAGTCCCAGGGACCGGCTTGCTGACTGACGCTTACGGTCTTCGAGGCTGGGGCCCGTATGGCTTGCTCAGGTGGTCCCTGTCAGCGAAAACTTGCGGCTGCAGGTTGGCGCTGATGAGTATCGGAGCGGGCCCCCTCTATCGGATACTGGGGAAGTGGTTCGTACGCATCATCCTTTCAGTGGCGGACTTCACATCCTACCGAGATACAGCGACGGTCCGGTATCTCGAAAGCATCGGGCTCGCCAGAAATGGCGAAGAAATTTGTCCCGATCTCGCTTTCAGCATCCCTGACTGCAAAATCCCGTGCCACGCCAGGGTACCTGATACCAGACCGGTTGTCGGGCTTAATGTAATGGAATATGCCGGCAAATACAGCGTACCCAACCCAACTGATACCGCCTTTACAAAATATTTGCAGAGTCTGGTGGAGACTGCCGTATGGTTGCTGGATCGTGGCTACGATATCAGCTTGCTGAGTGGTGATGCCGGAGACTCCAAGGCCAGGCACGCCTTCAGGCAGTTGCTCGAGCAGGAATACCCGGCCTATGGTGATTGTCGAATAGTGGATGAACCGGTGAGTTCCGTCACGGACCTGCTGCGGCAAATCGCCGCGGCAGATTTCATGATAGCCACCCGATTTCATAACTTGGTACTCGGATTTTTGTGCGGTAAACCCATCATCTCGATCTCGTTCCACCACAAGTGCGAGTCGTTGATGAGCAGTATGGGAATGTCGGACTACTGCATCGGAATGGATGTTCTGGCGGCCGGCCGGCTCATCGAAACGTTCTGCCGCCTGGAGGCAAATGCGGATACATTGAAGCCTTTGATCAGGGAAAGAATTAGCACGTTCCGGCAAGCGCTCGACCTGCAGTTCACACAGCTCTTCTGCACAGCGGGGCAGAAGCTCCGAGCATCACGGCCATCACAATCAAAGCAACCACCCCGGACGGCTTCGTTACAGCACATTCGTCCGAACTGAGATACCGACCATTGCGTCGGCGGGCATGATCCCCGCCTAGATGAGACGGAGATCGTAGGATCTCTCTTTGGAGGCGAGATGACAGCAACAAGGGTGTTAGTGACGGGTATCGATGGTTTCATTGGGGCTGTGTTGGGTCCGCGGCTGCTGGAGAGCGGCTTCGACGTCGTCGGAATCGATTGCGGTTTCTACCGCGATGGATGGCTATACAACGATCCTCGGCCGCGCCCGCTTACCCTGACTAACGACGTACGCAGAATCACGCGAAAGGACGTTGAGGGTTTTGATGCGGTCGTGCATCTTGCCGAGCTTTCGAACGACCCCTTGGGTGAGCTGAGTGAGACAACCACCTACGATATAAACCACCTCGGGTCCCTATCGCTGGCCAGAGCTTGTAAGGAGGCTGGTGTCCCCCGGTTCATCTATACCTCATCGTGCAGTGTTTACGGGGCTGCCGAAGACGGAGACGAGCGCACCGAAGTGTCTCAGCCCAATCCGCAGACCGCCTATGCAAGATGCAAGGTGCTGGTTGAGCGAGATGTCGGGAGTCTGGCGGACAGCCAATTCTCGCCCGTCTTCCTCCGCAATGCCACGGCATTCGGAACCAGCCCACGCATGCGGTTTGACATCGTCTTGAACAACCTCGCCGGCTTTGCCTGGACGACAAAAGAAATCAAAATGACCAGCGACGGAACGCCATGGCGGCCCCTCGTCCATGTCGAGGACATATGCCAGGCCATCATCCTGGCTCTGAACGCCCAGCGTGAAGCAGTCCATAATGAGATTTTCAATGTCGGTGACGACGAGCAGAATTACCGCATCGCCGAGATAGCCACGATCGTCGGGCGCGTGTTCGACGACTGCCGAGTCACTTTTGGCCCGTCAGGTGGTGATAATCGCAGTTATCGCACATCGTTCGGGAAAATTCGCCGCCACCTGCCGGAATTCCGGTGTCGCTGGTCCGCCGAACTTGGAGCACACCAGCTCCGGAAGGTCTTCGAGCGGGTCAAAATGACCAATGATATGTTTTCCTTCCGGGCGTTCACACGTCTGAGACAGCTGACGCATCTCATGTCCACCGATCAGATCGATGCCGACTTCTACTGGCGCCACTTTGCGCGGAATAGCGGCGAAATGGGTTGATCTGACGGACGGCAAACGTGGAGTTACGGAAATGATCTTCACTGAGACGAAATTAGCAGGGGCATTCATCGTTGATCTGGAGCCGCGCAAGGACAGCCGCGGGTTCTTCGCACGGCTGTTTTGTCAGAACGAGTTCGCAGCACATGGATTGAAACCTCTCGTGGCGCAGGCGAATATTGGTGCAAACCGGCAGCGCGGGACGGTTCGCGGCATGCATTTCCAGTTTCCCCCAGCCCCGGAGACCAAATACGTGCGCTGTGTCCGGGGGGCCGTGCTGGATATAATTGTCGATCTGCGGCCGGAGTCGCCTACCTACCTTCGGCATGTCGCGGTTGAGCTTTCCGCCAGGAACCAGCGCGGGATTTATATACCAGAGCGCTTCGCCCATGGCTATCAGACGCTGGAGGACGATACCGACACGATATATATGGTCGGCGAATTCTACACTCCGGGTGTCGAGGGCGGCTTGCGTCATGACGATCCAATTCTGGAACTAAGCTGGCCGCTTCCGGTCGAGGTCATCTCCGAAAAGGACCGAAACTGGAACCTGCTCGAGGAGACCGAAGCGGAACTACGGCGACGGATGTCCCAGCCGAGTTTTACGCTGTCGAATGTCGCCTGATCGGGGCACTATGCCGGAGCAAAAGTATGATCATCGTCGATAAAGCGCTCAAGGCTCGCGCCGAGGCGAATAACCCCATCAGGATCGGCCTGGTCGGCGCCGGTTTCATGGTCCAGGGACTGACCAACACGATCGCCAATTCGGTTCCCGGAATGCGCGTCGTGGCAATCTCAAACCGGCGCCTGGAGCGTGCCATTTCGGTGTTCCGCTATGCGGGTCTTGAGCCAGCGGTAGCAGAGACTGCACTACGGTTCGAGGATCTCGCCGTCGCCACGACACCAATCGCCACCGAAGATGCCATGCTGATATGCAGGAGCGATCATATCGACATTGTTGTCGATGTAACCGGATCGGTCGAATTCGGATTGCATGTCGCGCTGGAGGCAATGCAGCACGGCAAGCATTTCGTGATGATGAATGCCGAACTTGATGCGACGTTAGGGCCCATTCTGCAGGTCTATGCCCGCCGCTACGGGGTGATCCTGTCGGCCTGCGACGGCGACGAGCCGGGGCTGCAGATGAACCTCTACCGCTGGGTGAAGGGTCTGGGGCTCACGCCAAGGGTAGTCGGCAACATCAAGGGGTTGCAGGATCGCTATCGCAATCCGACTACACAGGCGGGCTTTGCGGAGAAATGGGGCCAGAACCCCACGATGGTAACATCGTTCGCCGACGGCTCCAAAATAAGCTTCGAGCAAGCCATTGTGGCTAATGCAACCGGTTTTCAGGTGCGGTCGCGAGGCATGTCGCGCGGGCTGGAGTACAGAGGCGACATCATGAAAATTGGCGAGCTCTATAATGTCCATGAGCTGCGTGACATCGGGGGTATCGTTGATTATGTGGTTGGAACGCCCTTGACCAAGGTTTACTGCCTCGCCGAGCATCCCGATCCGAAGCAGCAGCATTATCTGAGTCTGTATAAGATGGGTGATGGCCCGCTTTACAGCTTCTTCGTCCCTTATCACCTCGTGCACTTCGAGGTGCCCTTCTCCATCGCACGGGTTGCGCTGTTCGGCGACGGGCTTGCGACCCCCTTGGGCGGGCCCGTGGTGGAGGTTTGCGCGGCGGCGAAACGCGACCTGCAACCGGGTGAGATCCTTGATGACTATGGAATGTATATGACCTATGGAGAGGCTGTGAACGCCCGCGAAATGTGGGAGAACCGGTATTTACCGGAAGGCTTGGTCGCGGGCTGTCGTCTGGTGCGGCCGGTTTCCCGCGACCAGGTGATCACGTACGACGACGTGGTTCTGCCATCTGGCCGGTTAGCGGATGAATTTCGTCGTCAGCAGTATGAGCACTTCTTCGGTTCCAGCCCGATCTGAACGTCGCTGCAGAGCGTTCGTCCGGACGTCCGAACCACGAGCGGCATAAACGGAGCAGCAGGGATGCTTCCACTCACTTTCTCGCCCGAGAGGCGCGGGCCACTAAAGCTGCTTTGCTTGGGTGCCCACTCCGATGACATAGAGATTGGCTGCGGCGGGACCGTTCTGCGCCTCATCGCCGAAAACCCGGACTTGGCGGTGCGATGGATCGTCTTCAGTGCTGCCGGGATCCGCGAAGCCGAGGCGCGGGACAGCGCCGCCGCATTCCTTCAAGACGTCGGGGACAAGCGCGTCGATGTGATCGGTTTCCGCGATGGGTATTTCCCGTTTCAGGGCGCCGGGATCAAGGACTATTTTGAAGCCATAAAGGCCGACTTTGAACCGACCCTGATCCTGACCCATTGGCACGACGATGCTCATCAGGACCACCGGCTGATCGCGCAACTGACGCACAATACATTCCGCGATCATCTCGTCCTCGAGTACGAGATTCCCAAATATGACGGCGATTTCGGTAACCCTGTTCTGTTCGTGCCTCTGACGCGCGATCAGGCTCACCATAAAATCGAGATGATTTGCCGGCATTTCCTTAGCCAAACGCGACGGCGGTGGTTTTGCGAGGAAACTTTCCTCGCAATGGCTTGGCTGCGCGGCATTGGTTGCAATGCCCCCGAGGGGGTTGCCGAGGCATTCTACGCACGAAAGCTCGTGCTCTGATCCGGCAAAAGTCGCAAGAAGCGTATTATCTTCGTTAACCTCTCGATGTGACCACGAAGGAGCAAATTCGCTGCCGCACGTAACCGCCACGGCTGATCTTCGCCTTGATGTCCCGCACCGCGAGTCATCCTCCTCCATCGTTCGTCAGGATTATGTACCTCTGACGCAATGGATCGCCGGGCTGGCCGTGGCTGATGTCATCGGCGTCGCCTTCATAGCCGTACTCGTTTTCCGCTTATATGCCAGCCCTCTCAACTATAACGGCGATCAATTGTGGGCCGGTCTTGCAAGCTTTCTGGTCGGCTGGATAGTGGCTTCCTATACCCAGAACCTCTACAGCCGGAGAGTCCTGTTGTCGGGGGCTCGGGCACATAGCATGCACGGGATCGTTGCGTGTGCGCTCGCATTTGGCATCGTCCTGCTCCTCGCGTTCGCTCTGAAATTTATCGGCGGCGTTTCGCGTGTCTGGCTGCTCACCTGGGCATGGGGCGCCTTCGTCTGGGTCGCTGGCCTGCGATTGCTGTGGGCATATTCTCTTCGGCGATCACTACGCCGGGGAAAGTGCCTCGACCGGGCCTTGGTTCTCGCCGGGTCCCGTCGGCATGCCCGTCAGTTGAGTGACGAGATACAGCGCGAAAGCCGCGGCCAGATCGCCGTCGTGTCCGCGATGGCTATTCCCGGCACTCCGGATGGCGTGTCAATCGAGTGGGTCGACAAGGCCGTCCGCGACGGCATGATCGACAGCGTCATCATCGCCAAGTTCGAAGAAGCGATGGGGCCGTCAAGGGCAGTTCTGGCACGATTGATGCGGGTCGCGGTGGACGTGACGTTGATTCCGGATCTCGCCGAACTGCAGGCCCCGGTGCTGAGCGTCGACCGGATTGGGGCGCTGCCGGCGATCGGCCTCGCCTCTCGCCCGCTCAGCGCTGTTCAGGTCGCATTGAAACGCACGGAGGACCTGTTTCTGAGCTGCTCCATCATGCTTATCGCAGCGCCAGTTTTCGCCGTTATCGCCCTCGCCATAAAGCTCGACAGTTCGGGTCCGGTGCTGTTCGGCCAGTTGCGGGAAGGCTATCACAACAGATTATTCAAAGTTTGGAAATTCCGGACCATGTACCATGAGGCCCGTGACGAAGGGGCAGTGCGGCAGACCTCGCGGAGGGACCGTCGCGTTACGAGAGTGGGACGCCTTCTAAGACGCCTTAGCCTTGATGAACTCCCGCAGCTCATTAACGTGATCCGCGGTGAGATGTCGTTTGTCGGGCCACGCCCGCACGCACTTGGAATGACATCCGTTGGACTGCCGATGACGCAAATTTTGGAAGAATACGCAGCACGGCACCGCCTCAAGCCAGGCATCACGGGCTGGGCTCAGGTTAATGGCTGCCGCGGCGAGATAAATTCACACGAAAAGCTCCGTCGCCGTGTCGCACTCGACTGCTACTACATAGACCACTGGTCACTATCTTTGGACCTTTGGATCATTCTTCGCACTTTGGCCCTCCTGCTGCTTGACTCGGATGCATACTAGGCTGGACCACAAATCGCGAAAGCCTGGTCAAAAGATGGCCCCAGAGACGTGCGGGTTAAAAGCAGGCGCCGATTTCTGTTGACATACCGGAACTGCTCAGCGATGATTGCCGCGTGCGCGGTTTTGCCCATTGGCTGCCTATTGTCAGCAATTGAGGGGTAGTGGGGCTCGCCTGAAGAACATGATTCTGAAATTGGTGATCTGAAGCGTAAAGGATTGGCTCCCATTTATAGAACTTGTTATCGCGCATGAAAGCTCGTGTTTTCGCCTGTTGTATCGCCGTGCCTGCTCTGGCCGGCTGCTCAAGCCTTCCGACCGCCGGCCCCACGACCTCTCAAGTCATGGAGCAGGCGACGAAGGAGCCGCGACACTTCGATATGGTGGAGATCGACGGCCGGGTTGTTTCGGCCCTGGCGTCGCAACCCAGGGCAAGTCTGCTCAGCCGGTTTGAACCGGACGGTAAACCTCCGCCCCCGACCATACGTATAGGTGATACGGTTTCGGTCTCGATCTGGCAGGCAACCGACCAGCAAGTGCTCCTGCCGAGGCAGACGTCGCCAGAACAGGGCGGCGGCAGCGTCAGCTTCCCCGATCAGGTGGTGGGTGTGGACGGAGCGATCAGTGTTCCCTATGCTGGACGGGTTTCCGTGGCGGGCCGCACGCCAGTTCAGGTCCAGGCGTCAATCGAGCAGCGGCTGGCGGAACAAGTTGTCCGGCCGCAGGTGCTCGTTACAGTCACAAAAACCACATCCAATTCTGCCACGGTTTTCGGTGAGGAGGTTGCTGGAGCGCGAGTTCCACTTTCCCCGGGCGGCGACCGCTTATTGGACGTGATTGCCACCGCGGGCGGGAGCAAGTCACCATTCTATTCGACCTCAATCCGCCTGTCCCGCAATGGCCGGACAGCGATAATTCCGATGACAACCCTGGTATCGGATCCTGCGGAGGACATTTACGTCTGGCCCGGAGACATTATCACCATCGTGCAGAAGCCGGAAAAGTTCGCGGTTTTCGGTGCGACCTTCACCAATACGCAGGTTCCATTCGGCGCCGACCGGCTCGACCTGGCGCAGGCGATCGCTAAAGCGGGTGGGCTCCTGGACCTGCGCGCCGATCCGGAGGGGGTATTTCTATTTAGATTTGAGCCCCCAGCGGTAGTCAACGCGCTTGGAACCCCCCACCTCGCGACCCAATCCGGGGGATATTCACCAGTCGTCTACCACCTCAATCTGCGGCAGGTTGATGGCTATTTCCTGGCCGAGCGCTTCCCTATGGAAGATAACGATCTTATCTACGTGGCGAACGCGTCGTCGACCGAACTGCAGAAGTTTTTGACGCTGGTTGGTTCGGTTACGGGTCCTGTGATCTCCGGCGTGGTGGTCACCCGCGGTGTCAGTCCCTGAAAGGGCCGCGCCGATTACTGTTCTTTGGATAACCCGCAAGTACCCTTTCAGCGCACCGCTCCCCGCGGACCGATCCCCTAGGCCGACTTAGCCGTCTCAAAGGCGAGGAATCATAAAGCCCTTGGAAAACGAGGCTCCCGCCGTCCCCATCGAGTACATGGACGATAGGGGCGGCGCACAAACGCCGCCGATAGACCTTATTGCCATGGCCGCAGGCGTACTGCGCCGTTGGAAGCTCATTCTGCTTTTCACGCTGGGTTCACTGATAGCAACATACGGCGTGCTCAAGCTTGTGCCGAGAACCTATAAATCAACCGTCGAGATACTTGTCTACGACCCGGAGCGGCAGATTGATGCAGCAGTCCAGAAACCAATCTCCCCGTTCGTGGACGACATCGGTTTCGAGGCAATGAACACCGAAATCAACATCCTCAAGTCGAAATCGGTCGCATTACGCGTTGCTGACGAGCTCGGCCTCGATCAGGATCCAGAGTTCCAATCCCACAACCCACTAGCGGATTGGGTCACGCGGCTTGGTCTCCCCGGCCTCGGTGGAGGTTATAAGAGCAGGACCCAAGCCGCCAGCCAGAGGGAAGATGAGAAAGCGGAAAGGCTGGACCAGGCAGCGGATGCGTTGCTCGCCAGGATGCAGGTCTGGCAGGACTCCTACACCATATTTGTTTCCACCACATCGCAGAACCCAGCCACGGCACAGCGCCTGGCGGCGACGATCGCAAAGGACTATTTGGCGAGCCAGCGGGAAGCGCGGCAAGAAGCGCTAGAGCGCGTCGCAAGTTGGCTGAAGGGCCGCGTCGATAATCTGCAGTCTCGTGTTTTGGAAACAGAAGCCGCGATTGAGAAGCTGAAAGCTGATAGTGATATCCACGACATTGAACTCAACAACATCAAGGAGCAGCAAATTGGCGAGCTCAATACCCAGATCATGAACGCCCGCGCCGATGTCAACGAGAAAGGTGCCCGCATCGAACAAGCGCGTCATGTGCTCGATATTGACGGTGATATCGAAAGTATCCCAGAGCTGACCGCTTCCACTACCCTTACAGGGTTGCGTCAAAAGCAGATTGAATTGGATCTGCTCGCTACCAACCTGCAAAGGAAGCTGGGTGAACATCACCTACAGGTTATAGCTGTCCGCGCGCAGTTGGCTGCCATCAATAAGCAAATAAGTGACGAGGCGGAGCACATCCTCGGCAATATGAAGAATGCCTATGATATCGCTGTCCGGAGGGAGCAATCGCTGGAGGCGAATCTGCAGAGCCTGACCGCACACCTGAACTCGGAAACCTACCTCAAGCTACAGCAACTCCGGCGTGTTGCCGACGCAGACCATAAGCTTTACGAAAACTATCTCTCGCAATATAACGAGATATCCGAGCGAGGGACACTTCAGGACGCAAGCGCTCGGATCATTTCGCCGGCTACGTTTCCAAGATCGCCTAGTTCGTCCCGGCGCACGCTGTTTTATGCAGGCGGAGGGATCGCGGGTTTCGGCGCCGGCTTCCTGATCGCCTTCCTGCTCGAATATCTTCGGCCCGGTGTCAAGACCGGCGCAGAACTCGAGGAATCTTTCGGTCGGCCGGTTTTAGGCATCATCCCTCTGGTGACGCAGCGTAGGGCGCGTAGCATTCCCCATGACCGGCTATTGCACAGAATGGTTGATGAACCTCTTTCCCACTTAAGCGAGGCAGTACACGCAATCCGGATCAGCCTGGAGCTGTCGGGCGCCCATCCGAAAGTCGTTTTAATTACCTCGGCGCTACCCGCCGAAGGCAAGTCCACCGTTGCAATGTTGCTTGCCGCGTCCAGCGCCAGTTCGGGCAAAAAAACCATATTGCTCGACTGCGATCTGCGCCAGCAGTCCACGTCCGAGGCACTCCGGAACAAACACCGGCCAGGCTTGTCCGAATTACTCCGCGGTACAGCCAAACTTGTGGATGTTATTACCAGGGACCCGCTGACGAAGGCTTATGTGATCCCCGCCGGATCCATGATACGCAATGCGGCCGATCGGTTGATGTCCCAGCGGATGCGGGATCTCATCTCCGTGCTGCGGCACGAGTTCGATTATATCATAATGGATACGTCACCCTTGCTGCCAGTAGTGGACGCGCTCGTCCTCGCGACCGTCGCAGACAAGGTTCTCGTTGTTGTCGAGTGGAGCCAAACACCGCGCACCAGCATCTCTGAAGCATTCAAGGTCCTGCGGCCAGAGGCGAACCGCGTCGCCGGCATCGTGCTCAACAAGGTTAATCTCAGTCAACTACGGGGGTACGGCTATCACGGCGGGTACCACTACCGCTCGGTGGCAGGTGGTTCAATCGCGCACGAAACCGAACATACTGGGTGGAGCTCCGCCACCATTCACGTTGACACGGAACATAGCCGTTAACTCGGCGTCCGAAAGCCGCATAGAACGCAATCCGAGAGATTGATGCGCCGCTCCGTGAACCCGATACCCCAGGGACGGTCTCCGCGGATTTGTATGCCAACCTGGCGGCAGTTCAGGAGAAACGCCTATCGATGCGGCCTCTACGAGGCGCAGGATGTACTGTCAGAAATCGACGATGTCGACTTGATCCGGCTTGAGCCAGCCTGGGCGGCATGGCTCGACGAATACTGGCTGAGAACACCGCTTTATCATGACAGGTTCAGCAAGCTAATATTGGCGAACCCAGGGCTTAAGAAAGTACGTCTCAGTAAGAATTATGACCTGTTCATCGCGGTCTGCGCCACGTTTTGGGACCTTCCCTACATTAACGCCATCGAACGGTGGAAAGACCATTGCAGTACCAGCGTTTGTTGGCTAGATGAACTGTGGGTTTCTGACATCCCAAGTTTCAAGTATTGGCTTCCGGCCCTTAGACAATTTGATTACGTATTTGTGGGTTACAGGGGCACGGTTCCGGCTCTGTCACGCGCGGCTGATCATCCTTGCTTCTGGCTGCCAGGAGGGGTCGACGCACTTCGGTTCAGCCCGCTTTCTGATCCGGCAGCCCGCGTCATTGACGTTTACAGCATCGGCCGCAGGCACGAAGGCATTCACCGCGAGATGCTGAACGCCGCGAAGCGCGGTGAGATCTTCTATCTGCACGATACCCATGTCGGCGGCGGTATGATAGGCGTGTCCGACCATCGGCAGCATCGGGACCTCTTCGCAAACATCGCCAAACGCAGCCGGTATTTCGTGGTGGCTGCCGCAAAAATGGACCAGAACGATTATACACAAGGCCAGGTAGAGGTCGGCTTCCGCTATTTCGAAGGTGCTGCCGCAGGCACGGTGATGATCGGAGAAACGCCGGATTGCGACGCCTACACGGACCTATTCGGCTGGCCGGAAGCTGTCATTCAAATTCAGCCCGATGGTTCCGACGTGATGGCCGTTCTCGATGAGCTGGCTTCGGAACCGGAACGGACAGCCGCGATCAGCAGACGGAACACGAGGGAAGCGCTCCTGCATCACGACTGGCTTTACCGCTGGAGTGAGATGTTGCGGATCATCGGCATCCAACCCTCGCCGCGCAAGGCATTACGCGAACAGCGCCTGATGCACCTGACCGATCCTTCCGCCAGCGCCGATCAGCTCCCGGCATTTTCAGTTGAAACCGCCCAGCCCCGGTAAAGCGAAATCGCGCGAGCAGGGCCTCGGAGCGCGTGAATCCTGCCATAAAACAAAGGCTTGGTGCGTTTCGGGCTGATTTAGTCGGCCTGAAACTGCTCTAGTCTCCTCCGGAAACTTTCGCTGCTTCCTCCGCCGCTCTGCCGATCAACGCGGCGGCCTCCCTCAGTGGGCTTCTCCCGTGAACCCCTCGCGACGCTATCTGCTCATTTCGCCCTGCCGAAACGAGGCCCGATACCTCCGCCGTACGCTCGATAGCGTAGCCGCGCAGTCGGTGCCGCCGGCCGCCTGGGTGATCGTCGATGACGGATCGACGGACGAAACCCAGGCCATCCTTGAGGAATACGTTCGCCGCCTGCCCTACCTGCGCGTGGTACGGCGTGCCGATCGCGGCCGCCGGGAGGTGGGACCGGGGGTCATCGAGGCCTTCTACGCCGGCTTGAAAACGATGCGCCTGGAGGGCTTCGATTACCTCTGCAAACTCGACACCGACCTGGACCTCCCGGTCCATTACTTTGAGTTGCTCATGCAGCGGATGGAACGCAACCCGCGCATCGGGACCACCTCCGGTAAGCCTTGGTTCTTCCTGCCCCGAAGCGGTGCACTCGTTCCCGAAATATGCGGCGACGAGATGTCTGTCGGCATGACTAAGTTTTATCGCGTCACCTGCTTCAAGGAGATCGGTGGCTTCGTGCGCCAGGTGATGTGGGACGGGATCGACTGCCACCGGGCCCGCATGCTCGGCTGGATAGCCGAGAGCGTCGATGACGAGTCGCTCCGCTTCGTCCACCTGCGCCCGCAAGGAGCTAGCCAGAAGAGCATATGGACAGGCCGGCTTCGGGCCGGGTTCGGACAGTATTTTATGGGCACCTCGCCCCTCTATTACCTGGCGGCCGCACTCTATCGACTACCTGCGCACCCGGTGCTGATCGGTAGCGTGGCCATGCTCTGGGGTTACCTCAGAAGCTGGCTCAAGGGTCTGCCCCGCTACGACGACCCGGAATTCAGACGCTTCCTCCAGTCCTACCAGCACGCATGCCTGCGCGTGGGAAAGCGGGCCGCAACGGCCCGGTTCGACGCTGAGCAGGCGCGCGTCTGGCACGCCAGCCACCCCAACCTCGAGTCTTGAACGGCCCCCATGAAAACCATTGAAAGATCCGAGCTGCTCGGCCTCTCCTTCGACGCCGTAACGATGGAAGCAGCGGTGGCACGGTGCCTCGAGTTTTGCCGCGCCCCACGCGCCCCCCATACGGTTATCACCGCCAACGCCTCTCACCTGTGCATGATGCGCCATGACCCACAATTGGCGCTGTCCTGCGGCGCAGCTCACCTTACCGTCGCAGACGGCATGTCGGTCGTCTGGGCTCTGCGCGCATCAGGACAACTGGCGCCAGAGCGAGTGGCCGGGGTCGATCTCATGGCGCGCCTCTTGGCGGCCAGCGGAAAACACCGGCTGCGCGTGTATTTCCTCGGCGCGCGGCGCGAGGTGGTCACGGCTTTGGTAGAAACGACACATACCGAGTACCCTGGGATCGAAATTGCCGGCTTCCGCGACGGCTATTTCGGCCCAGACGATCACCTCAAAATCGTTGAGGAGATCCGCACCAGCCAGCCCCACATCCTGTTCGTTGGCATGCCTTCTCCGTTCAAGGAGGTCTGGTGCGAGCGCCACCGGGAGCGCCTCAATGTGCCCGTCATTATAGGCGTAGGCGGCAGTTTCGACGTACTGGCCGGCTTTATCAGGCGTGCTCCCGGCTGGATACAGGCCGCGGGGCTGGAGTGGTTGTGGCGGCTCCTGATGGAGCCACGCAAACTCGGGAAGCGCTATCTCACCACGAACTCCGAATTTATCTGGCTCGCGGGCCAGGAGATAGTGGCTCGCCGTCTCGGACGGCTTCCGGCTGCGCATGGCTACACGTAAGGGCAGCGGACCACCCGAAGGCCACACAGGACTTTTCAAGGAACCTGGTCAATGTGCGGCATCGCCGGAATTATCGGCCGATTGGACGACAGCAACCGCGCCGCCCTGAAGCGGATGAGCGATGCGTTAACTCACCGCGGGCCCGACGGCAGCGGCATGTGGGTCTCCGAGCCGGACTCCCGCGGATGGGGCGCTTTGCTGGCTCATCGCCGCCTCGCCATCCTCGACCTCTCACCCGCTGGCGCGCAGCCCATGATCGATCCGGTGACCGGGCACGTGATCGTCTCCAACAATGAGATCTACAACTTCGTTGAGCTGCGTCGCCGCCTGGTGAGCGAAGGCGAGGAGTTGCACTCGACCGGCGATACGGCCGTCATGCTCCGCGCCATCAGCCTCAATGGACCACAGGCGGTAAGCTGGTTTCGCGGCATGTTCGTCTTCGCCTGCTGGAGCCCCAAAGATCGTCGACTCCTGCTGGCCAGGGATGCGCTGGGAATCAAGCCGCTCTACTTGGCGCGGTCGCCGGATCCGAATGCCGGCTGGTCGATAGCCTTCGCCTCGGAGCTTCGTGGCCTACTTGCCTCGGGCCTGCTGGGCACGCCTCAACTCGACCCGCAGGCGGTTGCCAGCAGCGTGTGGAACGGCTTCGTGGTCGGCCCCGGTACCGCCGTCAAAGGCATCGACTTGCTTTCGCCGGGACGCCTGCTCGAATTCGACGGCACCGGCAACGAGGTTCGCCAGCAGGATTTCTGGCGCATCCCCGATCGCGCCCCCGATCCGACTATGGACGAGGAAAGTCTGGCCGCCATCCTGGAGGAAGGACTGAGGCTACATCTCGCCAGCGACGTGCCCCTGGCGGTCTTGCTCTCCGGCGGGGTTGATTCGTCGGCCGTGGCGAACCTGGCGCAGCGAGCTGCCCAGAATCCCATCCACACCTTCACCCTGGCCTTCGAGGAACAAGAGCTCAACGAAGGGCCTATCGCGAGGCGGATCGCCGCCGCGATCGGAACTAACCACCACGAAGTAGTGCTGACGGACCAGCACTTTGTTGAGAATCTTGAGGCCGCGCTGGACAGCCTGGACCAGCCGACCTTCGATGGGCTCAATGCCTACTACATATCGCGCGCCATCCGTGCCGCTGGCTTTACCGTAGCTCTGTCGGGCACCGGCGGCGACGAGCTCTTCGGCGGCTACACCTCCTTTCGCGATCTACCGGTGCTGCACCGCTGGTCACGGCGCACCGCCTGGGTGCCGCAAAGCCTGCGGTCGGCCGCGGCGGGGCTGGCAACCTGGCCGCTGCGATGCCCTCGCGGAGCCATGCCGCCCCAGACCCGTTGGGCCAAGCTTCCCGATATGGTCCGTCACGGCGACGATCTGCTGCTGCTCTATCAGCTCGCCTACGCGCTCTTCCTCCCCCGATTTCAGCAGGAGCTCCTGGCGCCCGACTTTGCCGAAGCCCTGAGTAGTGGCCTCCCCGCGGCAATGCGGCAGCGAATCGTAGCCGAGAGCCGCGACCGCACGCCGCTCTCAGCCATCAGCGTCATGGAGCAGCGGCTATTCCTCGGCGAGCGGTTGTTGCGTGATAACGACGTTGCCAGCATGGCGTCTTCGCTGGAGCAGCGCGTGCCGCTGGTGGATCAGATCCTCTTTGAAAGCGTGGACCGTCTGCCGGATCCGGCACGCTACCGGCCACTTGGCCAAAAATCGATGCTGCGGCGCATCGGTCTGCGAGGCCTCGATCCGGCATTGTTCGACCGGCCCAAGAGCGGGTTTGTGCTGCCATTCGATCGGTGGATTCGGCGCGGGCTGAAAAACGCCATGGACCAGACTCTGAGGGACCCGCAAGCTATCTCTCCCGTCGGGCTCGACGCCGCAGCCGTGGAGCGGCTCTGGCGAGCTTTTCTCGACGGTGCACGCGGCACTTATTGGTCGCGCGTTTGGTCGGTTTACGTCTTGATCCGATGGTGCCATCGCAACCGCGTTTTTCGCTGAAGCGGCCGGGTTTCGCCCGCATCCCGGCTACGAATACGAATTGATTTGCATCCTTACTGTTTTCGGCGCGCGTTCCCGAGGCGATCAAAAATGCCGCCGATCATGCGGTGGCTGGCCGCGTTTTGGCCCTGCCACAAACACCGACAGCACATGGGCGAAAAGGCATGTTAGCCAGCAGTACCTTCACGATGGCTGACCAGATCCGGTTTGCTACCATTTCCGGCGATTACAATCCGATGCACCTCGACCCCGTCGTGGCGCGCCGTACGCAGGCAGGCGTGCCGGTGGTGCATGGTATTCATCTGCTGCTCTGGGCATTAGATGTACTTGCGCGGGTCAATTTCGGGCAGCCTCCGGCACGGCGCCTGACCGCGCGTTTCAACCGTTTCCTTGCGGTTGACGAGGTGGTGACCGTGGTGCGAGCAAAGCGAAACGAGGCGAACGCGCGGTTTGATTTGGTGCTGGATCTAGTGGCGGCTGGACTAACGGTGGCGCAGATTATGGTGGACTTCGGCGTGCCCGCCCGTATGGCCGAGACACTTTCCTGCAATACCGTTTCCGCCCCGGCGGAACCGTGCAATCTGGCATTCGAGCAGATGGAAGGGCTGTCCGGGAGGCTCGCCTTCGCCAGCACACCTGAGTCCGTCGCCGCGATGTTCCCGGCGGCGTCCGGGTGGCTGGGGTCGCGCCGCGTCGCTGCACTTGCGGCCAGCTCGTTGCTGGTTGGCATGGTGTGCCCAGGGTTGCATTCCATCTATCGCAGCTTGTCCGTAGATACGTGCGACGAGCAGGATCCGAAGGACTTGCTCGGTTTCCGGGTCGTCCCTGCTGACACCCGCTTCCATTTGGTGCGGTTATCTATTGTGGGTGGCGGCCTGGCCGGCACGGTCGACAGTTTATTACGCGTACCGCCCGTGCCCCAGGCGTCGTCGCATGAATTAATCGGCCTGGTCAGACCTAATGAGTTCGCAGGCAGTAACGCCCTGGTAATCGGCGGATCGCGTGGACTTGGGGAGGTGACTGCGAAGCTGTTGGCATTAGGCGGAGCAAAGGTAGTGATCACCTACCGCGTCGGCAGTACCGACGCCGATGCGGTCGTCCACGACATCTGTGCTGCCGGAGGCATCTGCAAAGCGCTCGCGTACGATGTCGGCAAAGCAGCCGACCCGCAATTGTCAGCGCTCGGCGACGCGCCAACTTATGCGTACTACTTTGCTACCCCCGCTATCTTCCGGGCACGGTCGGCGCTGTTCTCACGCGCGAGGCTGAACGAGTTCCTGAACACCTACGTGGACGGGTTTCTGGACTTGGCGCAGGCACTGCGGGCGCGCCGCAGTGACGTATCGCTGGTCTATCCATCATCGGTGTTCGTGGCGGAGCGGCCTCCCGGCATGATCGAGTACGCCATGGCCAAAGCCGCCGGCGAGACCCTTTGCAGTGAGATGAATCTGAGATGGGCACCGCTGCACGTCACCGTAGAGCGCCTGCCACGCCTGCTCACCGACCAGACCGCGTCGATCATCGGAACTCAACTCGCTTCTCCGGCAGCACACCTGCTGTCACTCGTGCGGAAGGTGCAGTCCTCTCAGCTGCAAGCCGCCTGATATCACGCCCGCACCAAGACCAAGGGTACCAGATGCGAATTGAAACCAAGATGAGGGCGGGGTTTGCCATCGCCCTCGCAGTCGTGGTTGTCGGCGCCATGGGGATATACGAGCAACTAGGATATATGAAATCGGATGTAAGTCCGGGCGGGTACTCCAGCGAGACAATCTGGAACGCTGCCTCATGCCGGGCACGGCTGTATCTTCAAAAGGTTCAGGGCGAAGTCCCCGAGCTTTCCTGGACTGACCTTTGGGTCATGACCCGCCTGAGGCCTGGGTTTTATTGCTCCGGGGGCAGCAGCTTGGCAGCTGACTTGCAGTACAGCTCGGTCGCGAATGAAGCCGATCGCAAAGAAGGGGAGCGCATTTTTCGGGCAACATGTACGGGGTGCCATGGGACAGATGGATCGGGCGGGCCATTTGCGCCGTCGCTGGTCCGATCCCGGTTCACTGAAGGTGATAGCGATCTGGCCATCTACGAAGTGCTGAGGAATGGCATCACCGGAACAGCAATGCGGCCCATCAATTTGCCGCCGAGCGAACTGCTGCAAATCATCGCGTATCTGAGAACATTGAAAGCTCATTCAGTTGCGGCTGATGAGTCCGCAGGCCCGCGATTGTCTGTTCAGGTCAGCAGCGAACGTCTGCAAGCCGCTGGGACCAAGCCTGATGAATGGCTGACGTATTCCGGTTCCTATAATGGATGGCGGCATACGGTACTCGACCAGATCACGCCGGCGAACGTGACCCAGTTACAAATCCGGTGGGTCAGGCAATTCGATGTCGCCAATCCGAACATGGAAGCTACACCTCTGGTAACGGACGGCGCTATCTTCATCACCCCAGATGCATGGCATGTCCTGGCTTTGAACGCCAGAACCGGCGATGTGATTTGGGAATACCGGCGACCAGCTCCGCCCAACCTGCCGCAAGGCTACGAACAGGTGAACCGGGGCGTCGCAGTTTATGACCATACCCTTTTCTTCGGAAGTCTGGACGGGCACCTGGTCGCCCTCAACGCAAATGACGGCAGCCTCATCTGGGAGACACGGGTGGCAAACCCGTCCGATGGATACTTGATGACGGGAGCGCCTCTTGTCGTAAATCACACCGTCGTTGTTGGCATCGCAGGAGGTGAATACAGGATTCGCGGGTTCCTCGCTGCCTACGATGTGGACACCGGAAAGCAACGGTGGAAGTTCGACACAATTCCGGGTCCTGGCGAGGTTGGGCACGAAACTTGGGGAAACGATGCGTGGCGGACAGGGGGCGGCGCGACGTGGCTCACCGGAAGCTATGATCCGACGACCGATCTACTTTATTGGGGGGTTGGCAATCCAAGCCCGGCATTCGACGGCGACGTGCGTCCCGGTGATAACCTCTTCACCGATAGCGCGATTGCGCTGCACGCAAGCACCGGCAAGCTCGCGTGGTATTTCCAGTTCACTCCGCATGATGAGCACGATCGGGATGCGGCCCAGACGCCGGTTCTTGCCGACCTTACAATCAAAGGTGTCGCGCGCAAGGCGATCCTCTGGCCGAACAGGAACGGGTTCTATTATGTCCTTGACCGGATCACCGGAGAGTATCTTGTCGGGGTGCCCTTCGTCGAGACTGATTGGGCTACAGCACTTACCCCGGCTGGACGGCCGATCCTCACGGAGGCTGCCAAGGTAACTACGGTGGGCCGCCGTGCGAAGCCCGGCATCAACGGTGGGGTGAACTGGCAAAACCCGACCTTCGATCAGGGCCGCGGGACTATATTCATGCCCGCCGTGGAAAGCAGCTCGATCTTTACCAAGGCCCCCGCGCCGGACGCAGTTACCAAAAAACCGGACGGAATGTATATTGGCAGCGGTTGGAGCCAACCTGGGCCGGCGACCAATGAGGTTGTCGCGCTGGACGCCGCGACCGGCCAGCGCAAATGGCAGCATACGAGTCCGACAACCAGTTCCAATGACGGGAGTCACACTGGTTCGAGTTACAGTGGTCTGCTTTCCACCGGGACGGGATTGGTGTTCGGAGCGTCAGGAGGTGTCCTTTTCGCGCTCGACGCGGCCAGCGGGCGTGAGATTTGGCACGTAGCAGTCGGTGGAACCACTAAAGCCGCTCCGATTTCGTTCGAGATCGATGGACGTCAGGTCATCGCCGTTGCTGCTGGACGGGCATTATTTGTGCTAGGGCTGCAGGGGGATCCCGAATAATGAGCTCGCAATCCGTAAAGTCACTGAAAGCGCCTGTGGTAAGAACCGCTTTGGGCAGCTTGCCGCTATCCAGTGCGTGGATGAAGGCGTGGGAGGGCCTCCATGCTTACCGGCTCGCGATGTACATATTCGTGGTTTTGTTCGCTTCCGTTGGCGCTTATGGATATTGGATTCGAACACATACGATTTTTGCCTGCCAAGCAGACGGATACAGTGCTGATCGGTACCTGGCGTATTGCAACGGAGCTAATTATGCCGACTACGAGCACGGAGCGTTTCAATTCAGCTTGGAACCTTCCGTTGACAATTCGGTCCGGAATGCCGACGTGCTATTCCTCGGAAACAGCAGGAACTCAAGTAGCATTCTCCACAGTTCCCACACAGAACTGGTTTTCAGAGAGTCTAGCCGGATATTACTTGCTTGGATTCAGTTATTACGAGAACGTACTTTTTGAAGGCAAGCTCCTGGAAAGGATCCATCCCCGCGCCAGTGTCTATGTCATTAATGTCGAGGGGTTTTTCCAGCCTGTCGAATCCGACCCGGTAAAAATGATCCTGAATGATCCGAAGGCGCTGGACAAGTACGAGACCAAGCGATTCTGGCAAGGCGCCCATGAGCGGATCTGTAAAGCTCTCCCGCTGCTTTGTGGAAAGCAATTCGTCATCTTTCGCTCCCGCGAGACCGGGAGGTACTATACGGAGGGGGCTGTCGGACCCAAAGAAGTGCCAGTCTCATATGATCCGACGGTGAATAATGACGTGGCTAAGGAGAGCATCGCTACAGCGATCACCTTTTTATCACACTTCGCCCAGAACAAGTGTGTGATACTGACAATTGTTCCTTATATCGGCACAGAAATCGGAACTGCGGAAGCTATCGCAAGCGGTGCCGGTTTGGAGCTGGTGACACCAAGGGTCGAAGGACTTCGGACATATGACGGCTACCACTTGGATCAACCGAGTGCGCAGCGCTGGTCTCAGGCGTTCTTCCAGGCAGCAGGGCCAGAAATCCAGTCATGCCTTGCAAAGCGCTACGCAACGGACAGCCAGGGTCCGTCTCCCACTGTGCCGGCCGCTTCGGTCCAAAGCGCCACCACCCCTGCCCGATAACGGACTGGCCCTGTCCTCCGAGCGATCAAGGGGCCCGACCTCGCCATCTATGAAGGAGTACAACGATGACCAGCCAGGAGATTCTGACCATATTCAACCGCATCCTTTGTGATCTGCTGTTCGACGACTCGATCGAGCTGACAATGGAAAGCCGCCGTGAGGACATTCCCGGATGGGAACTCGTTTAACTACATCAACTTTATTGTGGCTGTCGAGACGCAGCTCGGTGTAAAGTTCAGGATAGCCGATATTAAGTCATTCCCCGATGTCGGCGCGATCGTCACGGAGGTGACGAACTTGTTGAAGGCACGTCAACCGGCTTGAAGAACTCTCGAAGGGGAGAACCGCTCATGCTCTTCAACTCCGCCGAATTCCTCTTCGCCTTCCTGCCGGCAGCACTGCTGGGGTTCTATCTGCTCGGCAGGTTCTCCCGCGCTTCCGCGATACGGTGGCTGATCGTAGTATCTCTCGCGTTCTACGGGTGGTGGCGCCCGCTGAACGTTCTTATCATCGCTCCTTCGATCATCATCAATTTTGCTTTGGCATCGGTTCTGCTGCGACTGAACCAGGATGAGAATTCGCGCTGGGCGTCGAAAACAGTACCTGGTACTGGGGATCCTGTTCAACGTCGCATTTCTTGGCGTCTTTAAATATACCGACTTTGTATCCGGCACCATCAACGATGTCTTCGGCGCGAACCTCATATTGAGGCATATTATCCTGCCTCTGGGCATATCGTTCATCACCTTCCAGAAGATCGCATTTCTGATCGATGTGCAGGGAGGGCGCGTCAAGTCCTTTACCTTCCAGGACTACTGCACGTTCGTGCTGTTCTTCCCGCAACTTATCGCCGGCCCGATCGTACACTACCGCGAGATGATGCCGCAGTTCCAGACCGCTTCATGCCGGTTTGACAAGGAGAACTTTGCCGTCGGTGCTACGTTATTGCTTTTCGGCTTGTTTAAAAAAGTGGTACTCGCTGACAAAATGGCGCCCCTGGTTACACCAATCTACGAACACGCCGCTTCGGGCGCTCATATCTCTTTCGTTATGGCATGGATGGCGGCAATCGGTTTCACTCTGCAAATCTACTTCGATTTCTCCGGCTATACTGATATGGCGCTTGGTTTGGCCCGATTCTTCGGAATTAAGCTGCCGCCGAATTTCAACTCGCCACTGCGTGCTTCAAGTATAGTCGAATTTTGGCTCCGCTGGCACATGACCCTGACACGCTTCCTGACAGCATACCTATATAACCCATTAGTGCTATCGTTGACCAGGCGTCGACTGGCAAAGGGACGCCCTGGGTTTGGCGGGCGGAATACAACGGCCGGCGCCTTCATCTCTCTGCTGATGGCCCCCACCCTCCTCACGATGTGCATCTCAGGGGTTTGGCACGGTGCAGGGTATGGTTTCATCATTTGGGGCTTCCTCAATGGTGTTTATATAACGATCAATCACGGATGGCGTCTGGCGGCCCAGCGGCTTTGGTCAGACAGGCAGGCCTACGACCGCTTTATGAAGCCAGTGGGGCAGCTCATTACTTTTATCACTGTTAGCGCAACGATGGTCTTTTTTCGGGCTTCCACAATAAAGTCCGCCATTGACCTGGTGAAGGGTATCGTCGGGCTGAACGGTCTCAGACTACCGCAGGACCTGGTTGGCAGGCTGGGACCTCTCACCGGAATCCTCAATCGCATAGGGATTACTGGTGAAGCCTGGAACAGCCACGATTTCATTAGTGCAGGAGAATGGATTTGCCTCCTGCTGTTCATAGCGCTGGCTCTTCCTAACACACTCCAAATCCTGGGGCGCTACGAGCCGGCACTCGGCGTGAAGCCGGTGCCAACAAGACTCGCAATCGGAAAAATCAGGTTCTGGGAATGGGGGCCGTCGGTTCCTTGGGCGATTGCGATGTCGGCTATCGGAGCGATCGCGATCGTCTCCATGGGCGGCCCAAGTGAGTTTTTATATTGGCAGTTCTAGATCGGGACTGATACCCTGGTCACCACGGCTGTTACGACAGGCAGGTGTCGCGCTGCCGCCATCCGACAGTTTAATCCTCGAAAAAATCGCCGTTCTCGGATATGATCCGTGAAGGAGTGTGACCTCAAAGCCGGATCCATTGAAGGCGACCCAGACCGAGCGGATGATCCCAGAGCGCCTTAATATCCTTTTCGTCTCACAGATGCCGGCCAGTCCTCCGCGCTTTGGTGCGCAGGCGCGAACGCATGGAATTATGACCCAGCTCGCCCGGCGTCACGACGTGACGGCGGCGATGCTGATCGACGACGAATTTGACCCCGAGGAGTGCCGCGGGGCCATGCAGGACTATTGCCGCGAGGTGGTGCTTGTGCCGAACCCACGTGGCCGGGAAGGCCTCACCAAGCGGCTGACGCAGGTCCGGTCCCTCACCTCGACCCAGAGCTTCGAACGGCTGCGGGTCACGTTGCCCGCAATGCAGCAGACCCTGGACCGCGTACTTCGCACCGAGCGGTTCGACGTCGTCAACCTAGAGTTCCCCTATCTTGGACAATACAATCTGCGGCAGGCGCCTCCCGGCGGGCCGCCTCCACCCCTTGTCGTGGACTCGCACGAGATCGCCTACGATCTGGCCCGGCAGTTCGCCCGTGCCGGCGGAAGCCTGGGCCGTCGCCTCTACGCAGGGGCGAACTGGCGCAAGCTTCGGCACGAGGAGTTGCGGATCTACCGCAATGCCAACGGCGTCTACCTCTGCAGTTCGCCGGATGAGCAGCGCCTGCTCGACCAGGTCCCCGGCGTCCCGACCGCAGTCATTCCCAACGCCGCAGACGTCGAGTATTATCAGCCGCGCCCCACGGATCCCCCGCCGGACGGCCGCACCGTCGTCTATTTCGGCCTGCTCTCCACCGTCCCCAATGTTGACGGCGTGACGCACTTCGTTCGGGAGATCTGGCCGCGTATCGCCGCGGCACACCCCGACGCCCGTTTCAAGATCATTGGCGGCCGACCGCCGCCGTCGCTGACGGCGCTGGCCGGCCCCCGGGTCGAGCTAACGGGTTTTGTGCCGGATCTCCGGCCGCATCTTGCGGCGGCCGCAGTCGTGGTGGTGCCGCTGCGGCTGGGCGGTGGCACCCGACTCAAGATCGTCGAGGCGATGGCGATGGGAAAAGCCATCGTCTCGACCCGGCTGGGCGCCGAGGGGATCGAGGCCGTCCCCGGGCGCCACCTTCTCATTGAGGATGAGCCCGCGGCGTTCGCCGACGCGGTAAGCCGGCTGCTCGCCGAGCCCGCTTTCGCCGCTCCTATCGGCAAGTCAGCACGGAGGCTGGCAGTGGACCGGTATAGCTGGGGTGGGGCGGCCCTAGCATTGGAACGTTTCTACCGCCGGATTTTGGAGAACGCGTCCTGAAAGCAGCACTCATTGGGGCAGGACAGATCGCCCGGCAGCACCTGGCTTGCCTGAGGACGCTCCAGGGTGTCGACATTGCCGCCATTTGCGACCTCTCACCCGCCGCCGCAGAAGCTGCCGCCGAAAAATATGGCATCCCCGCTTGGTTCACCAATCACCGGGCTATGCTGGATAAGATCCGGCCGGACGTAGTTCACGTCACCACCCCCCCGAACTCCCATTTCAGGCTGGCAATGGATTCGGTCGACGCTGGCGCCCATGTCATAGTCGAAAAGCCGGCCACCCCAACCTTCGACGAACTGAAGACGCTAATCGGGCGCGCCCAGGATGCAGGCCGACATCTCATCGAGGACCACAACTACCTCTTCAACCGTGCCCCGCAGGAGATTCTGCGGCGCATCGAGTCCGGCGAATTCGGGGCGGTGACACACGTCGAGGTGCTGATTTGCCTTGATATTCTTGGACCGGACGGTTTCGCCGATCCGAACTCGCCGCATCCCACACTCAAACTGGCCGGCGGCGCGATTGCCGATTTCCTGCCCCACCTGGCCTCCCTGGCGCACCTCTTCGTCGGCCCGCACCGGACCGCCCAGACCGTCTGGACCAAGCGCAAGCCCTCGCCTTTGCCGTTCGACGAGTTCCGCGCGGTGTTGGACGCCGAGCGCGGGACTGCGGCCCTGGGTTTCAGCTCCAACTCCCAGCCGGATGCCTTCTGGCTACGGGTTTACGGGGAGCGGATGCAAGCCACTGCCAACCTGTTCGAGACGCGGCTCACCTTCGACGGGCCGCGCAGCGTGCCCAAGCCGCTGCGCCCCTTTTTCAGTGGCCTGGAGGAAGGAAAAACCATCCGCCGGGCTGCACTATGGACGCTGCTCCGCAAGTTCAAAGGCCCTGGGGCGTACGAAGGGCTATGGGAGCTGCTTGCTCGTACTTATCGGGCCTTGGCCGAAAGCTCGGCGCTGCCGGTCACGGCAAACGACGTTCTCGAAGTCAACCGAATGGTCGAGGCCCTCAAGCCTCAGAGGCTGCCTGTATGAGGGCGCTCGTCACCGGTGCGAATGGCTTTCTTGGTCGGCACGTTGTCGGCGCACTGCTTGCCCGGGGCGTCGAGGTTCGTGCGTTGGTCCGTCCAGCCGCGCGTCTTGAATTGCTCGGCTGGTCCTTCATGGTGGAGGTGTTCCGGGCCGACCTGCGCACCTCGCGCGATCTCCAGCGCGCTTTCGAAGGAGTTGACGTACTGCTCCACCTGGCGGCGGTCGTCTCGGGCGGGGAAGACGCGCAGTTCGCGGGTACCGTGGTAGGCACCGAGCGATTGCTGGAAGCAATGGCCACAACAGAATGCCGCCGGCTGATCCTGTCCAGCAGCTTTTCGGTTTACAATTACAGCTCGGTTCGCCGGACCCTAGACGAGGATTTGCCGCTTCACCAAACGCCTGATCTCTACACCCGAGACGGCTACACTATCTCCAAGTGGTGGCAAGAGCGGGTGACCAGGCGTTTTGCCGACGAGCATGGCTGGGATCTCACCGTGCTCAGGCCCGGCTTCATCTGGGGACGCGATCACGGCTACATGGCTGCCCTCGGCCAGCAGTTCGGACGCCACCACTTGGTCATCGGGCCGTTCACCCGGATCCCGATGACCCATGTCGAGAACTGCGCAGATGCTTTTGCGCTCGCAGCGGTGAACGAGCGCGGCCGAGGCCAGACCTTGAATGTTGTCGACGGCCCCGGGGAACGTATCTGGACCTACCTCTCCGATTACATGCGCGGCGGTGGCCAGCCTGGTTGGCGCCTGCCCGTGCCTTACTGGCTCGCGTTCATGACGGTGCGATTAGCCTCTGCCACCGTGTTCAGAACCGCCACCAAAGTGCCGAGTATCCTCATCCCGTGCCGGTTCGAGTCGCGACTCAAGCCGCTGTGTTTCGAGAACCGCAAGCTGCGCGAAACTTTGGGATGGACCCCGCGGCTCGACTACAAGCTCTGCTTGGCACGGACGTCCGGTCGGCCGGCGCCGTTCGGTGATCGTGTCGAAAAGATTTAATCAGAGGATTTTAGCCCTGTATTCTTGGACTGATGCACCGCTCGGAGAAATCCAATGAACTCTATTCCTCGCACTGCACTATTTTTATTGATATTCGGCTTGGCATTTGAGGGTTCTACCCATCGAGCACTCACACAGGATCCAGCTCTCGCCCAGGCAGCTACGGGCCTCTTGCCACCTGATCGGGATGCGTCCGCGAACTGGCGAATGGCGGGAATGCTTACTGTGGGCGGTATCCCGAAGCGGAGTCACGTTTGCGCTACGGTTAACCCCCTAGGGAATAATCGGGATGATACGATCAATATCCAAAACGCGATCAATAACTGCCCACCTGACCAGGTGGTTTCGCTCGCGGCAGGTACTTTTACGGTTGCGGAAGGTGAGTATGTGCTGCTTAACAAGGGAATAACTTTGCGAGGTGCTGGACCGGGCATCACGACGCTACAGAGAACAAATGGCGCCACGCTGGCTAATTACCGACCAGGAATTAAGCCTTCGCCGTTGATCATCGTTGGTCCGACACGATGGAACAGTAACACAACTTCCACTAGCCTGACAGCCGATGCTGCTGCTGGAACAAATTCGGTCCAGGTGGCTAGCACAACCGGGTTCTCGGCGGGGCAGATTGTGCTGCTGGATGAGACTTCTGGCGCTGGCTGGCAGTCAGACATAGAGGGGCTCGGGCAGATTTGGGCCTCGCCGGACTACCGGGTCGTATGGCAAAAGCACAACCCCCCTCAGAGCTGGGACGACTTCAACTCGATCGGTTATCCATACCAGCCTGGAACCGCCGGGTGCTGGTTCAGCAACTGTGATCGGCCTACCGGCGAGATCAAGCAGATACTGTCGATTTCTGGCAAAACTGTCACCTTCGACTCGCCGGTCACCATATCCTATCGTATCAGTCATCAGGCCCAACTCCATCACTGGCAAACCCCGCACACACGAAATGCAGGGGTGGAGAAACTAACTCTAAGGGGCGGTGACGACGGCAATCTGCGGTTTGATTGGGCAGCGTATTGCTGGGCGCAGGATGTTGAAAGTACGTTGTGGCTCAACGAGGGCTTCGCCATCGATAGCTCTTTCCGCGTTCAGTTGGAGGAGTTCTACGTACATGCACCCGTTTGGCCAGTGCCAGGCGGAGGAGGTTACAACATTAGTCTCTCGCACGGCTCGTCCGAAATACTCATCGATAATGGCATCTCAGTTCTTGCCAACAAGGTGATGGTATCGCGCTCGGCCGGGGCGGGTTCAGTGGTGGCCTACAACTACATGGATGACGGCTTCATCAGCGGCCAGGCAGCCTGGCAGGAGATCGGGATCAACGCGAGCCACATGGTCGGCTCTCACCACATGCTATTCGAGGGCAATTACGGCTTCAACATCGATAGTGATACGACACATGGCAACTCAATCTATCTCACATTTTTTCGCAACTACGCGACCGGCTACCGGTCGCGGTTCACGGACTATGTAAACAAAAACGCCATCGTCGATGATATCAACAATCTGCCGGGTGGCAACGGTCCACTCCGTACTGCCGGCGCGCAGGTCTATAGCTATTGGTTCTCTTTCATCGGCAATGTGCTCGGGACACCGGGTCATATGAGCGGATGGTCCTACGAAGGCGCCTTTACGAAGGGTACGCCGGCAATCTGGCGACTGGGGTGGGATAATCTCCCCAACCAAATCGACGATCCCAACGTATCCAAGACCACGATCCGCGACGCCAACTTCGATTATCTTACCAACACAGCCGTTTGGGCTGAGAACGACACCATCCACAAGCTGCCGAGCTCGCTATATCTGACACAGAAGCCGGCCTTCTTCAACGCAGGAAGAGGCTACACTTGGCCATGGATTAATCCCGTCGAATCGCCCCATCTTTATACGCTGCCGGCCAAGGCGCGTTACGACTCCGGGACACCGTTCACTCAACCATGAGCCGCTGATACGCGTGGCGCAGGTTGCTCGAGATCTCACGATGTTGCGCCGGGCGCCGACCTCACCTGTGTAGGGTCAGATCGGGCATAATATCCGTAGCAGGCTGGAGGAATACTGAAGTCAGCTCGAGAGTCCCCAATAAGTTCTGGATCAGGAAAATCCGGGTAAAATTCGGTGTCGCCGACGATAAGAGTAATTATAAGATCGGCCACACGCTTCGTACTGCTACACCGAGAATGCGTGAAATCCGGTTGCACACGGGAAAACCTTAACACCATTTCCGGGCAGTGCCCCTGAATGGCGTGCCGCCGCGGCGGTCCTCTGAAAACGAGACTCCATTGTTGTTAAACTTCGCCGCGGTTGGTCATCGCTGCGGAGTACACGCGCCCGCTGAATGAGCACCCGAGCGGATCCGGGTTCGGAGTGACCCCGTTACGCAGACCGCAACCAGAATGAGGACGACTGATATGTCGGGAGAGTTGCAAATCAGCTACACAGGACCGCGGCGCACCTTCATTCAAAGGATCGCCAGATATGATAACCCGAATCGCTCGCATTCAAGCTCCGACAAGCTCGCAGCTTGAGGATCAAACAACTTATCGAGGGGACATTCAGTGAGCTTGGTCATTGCCGTATCCTTGATGTCGGTGGCATGCTCCACTACTGGGATATTATCGGGGACGACTTCCTGTGGCAACACAACGTGTGGGTCACCACCGGCAACCTAACAATGCAAGAAAATACCAAGCCTGATTTATTCTCCACGGCCAGTGGCGATGGATATAATCTCGCCTATCATGATAGGGAATTTGACCTCGTGCATTCCAATTCGGTCATCGAGCATGTAGGGCATGGGAACGACTGGCTCCTTGCTGTTATATGCAAGTTCCATATTTCTGGTTCCCGATTGAACCACATGTGGGAGTTCCGTTCTTTCACTGGCTTCCTGAGCCCTTACGGGCCAGCTTGCTAATGCGGTTCTCGGTGGGACATTTCCCGAAAGGTGATACGTTCGGTGCAGCGGCACAATTGGCGCAGGAATTTGGTCTATTGGATCGTCGTGCATTAGCCCATCTGTTTCCTGATGCCGCGATAATCTCTGAGCGGATAATGGGGATAATGAATCCTTAGTGGCCATTCGAGGGTTGCCAGCGCCGCGTTAGTGCCTATTCATAAGCGCTGATGGCGCTCGCAGACCAGCCCAGCCCTTTAGAAGTCTCTAGCAGTTTGCTGAAAAACCCCTTGGTGCGACGCGGTGCGCAATGATTCGATGGCTGCACCAACTCGATCGGGGTCAGGGAATGCGCGGCAGGTTGCAGGATCAAGCGGGGCTGTTCTCCTTCATCTTGCCGGAGAGCGGGGTGGCGGCGAAGCATCCGTTGCGGCGGATCCGGCAACTGGTCCGCGACGTGCTCAAGGAGTTGAGCCCGAGCCTGGGGCAGCTTTATTCCACCGAAGGCCGCCCCTCGGTGCCGCCGGAGCAATTGCTGAGCGCTCCGCTGCTTCAGGCGTTCTACGGCATCCGTTCGGAGAACCAGTTGATGGAACAGTTGGATTACAACCTGCTGTATCGCTGGTTCGTCGGTCTGCCGCCGGATGAGAAGGTGTGGGATGCGACGACCTTCAGTCACAACCGTGAGCGGCTGCAGAATGGCGACATCTTCCAGAAGTTCATGGCTCGGTTGCTCAACCACCGCAGGTGAAGCCCTTGCTGTCGGACGAGAGGCGCAAGAACGAGACGCACGCCAGCACCACCGATCCGGATAGCCGGCTCTATCGCAAGGCCAGCGGGCGTGAGGCCAGGCTGTCCTACATGGGGCGCACGCCATCATGGAGAACCGCCACGGTCTGGCGGTGGCAGGGATGGTAACAGAAGCGAATGGCACCGCCGAGCGGCGTGCTGGCCAAGGCATGCTGAAACGGCTGAAGAAGCGGCTCAAGCGGCCTCGGGTCACCGTCGGTGCCGACAAGGCCTACGACACCGCCGATCATGTCGCAGCTTTGCGAGAGCTTGGCGTGACGCCGCACGTGGCGTGCAATGACGCACTAACCAAGACCGGTAAGAGGCGTTGCAGTGCGATCGATGGCCGCACCATGGCATCGCGGCTACGAGACGTCGCAGTCGCGACGAGCGATGATCGAGTGCATCTTCGGCTGGGGCAAGCAACACGGCACGATGCGCAAGACCAGGCATTGCGGCATCGCCCGGGTCGCGGCCGATTTCCTGCTCAATCTGATCGCCTATAACCTGGTCCGGATTCCCAAACTATGCGCTGCCTGAGGGAGGATTCTGTGCAAAACCTCCCGCGCTCGGGTCAGATCGCTCAATCCAGCCACCCAGGCACTCGCCGCGCCGCGAACAAATAAGCGACATCACGGTTTCGATGGCAAGCAGATCGCGCAATGGGCGGGTTTTTCAGCGAACTGCTAAGGGCCGAAACCGGTATGCCGATACCCTACGTCGAGAGCTGAGCCGAGCGGCGTAGGCGCCGGTTCCTTGGCGGTCTCGAACAGCCGTTTCAGGCGTAGAAACCGCTTTTCGAAGAACTCATAGCTCACATAGGCCAACGCAAGGGAGGCGGACACACCTACCAGCGTCTGCAGCGCCACCGCGGCCCCATGCGAGCCGAGCCATTGCCCCAGCTTCAGGTCAGTGCGGTTCTCGGTGAAATAGTACGAAATGAAGTGATGGTAAACGTACAGGCCGTAACTATAAGTGCCCAGGAACCCCATCGGGCGGCTGCGGAAAAAGCGCGAGGTGGCCGACTGCTTCGGTGCAACCACCGCCCACACCAAGAGGCAGGCAAGCAGCATCAGGATCAACGACGCGCGCACCGGCAGCACGAACGTCAACCCCTGACGCGACACCAGTACTGTCCACGCGAATGTAACCGCTAGCAGCCCCCCACCCACGGCCACTGTTCGGGGAAGCGCCCTTACTAGCCGCTCCATTCCGTCGGGGCGGCGCGCTACGACCGCCAGGAAGGCGCCCAGCGCCAGGCCATCCAGCCGGAAGGGGGTCAGCGTGTATGTCGTCCACCAGCTCAGTCCCATGAGCGATCCGGCCAGGCGGGCGAGCATCGCGCCCAGCGCAATCCCGAGGCTTACCGCAACGAGGGCTCGTGGCCGGCGGGCCAGAAGAAACACGACCAGCGGCCAGAGCAGGTAGAAGTGCTCCTCGATGGCCAGCGACCAGAAGTGGTCGAGGTAAGAAAACGACCATTCCCCGCGCCTCGCGATATAAATGTTGACGGCGTAGAGCCAGGCCCACCCCTGCCGGTCCACCAGGTAGTCCAGGGTTGGCCCCTGCAGCAAGGGGATCAGCGGTCCCACAAAGAAAACGACTGCCAACACGCCGTAGTAGAGCGGGAAAATGCGCAGAATGCGCCTCATGTAGAAGTTGCGGAAGTAGCCCGCCCGGCTGCTGGTGTCGTAAAGGATGCCAGTTATAAGAAAGCCCGACAGCACAAAAAACAGTTCCACGCCGTACGATCCATAGCTGGTCACGCCGAAAACAGCACGCTCGGCCCAGTTGCTCGGCGGCAGGGTGCCAACAAAGTGCAGCAGTAGCACCATGAGGATCGCCAGGCCTCGCACCCCGTCCAGCACCGGCAGGTGTCCACGCAGGTTGGGCAGCTCGCGGGCGCTCGCCGCTGCCGGAAGCCGCGGGACCGACGGTAAGCCAGCGACCCGGAGTTTGTACATCGGACCGACGTCGATTCCGGAGCGGATGGCCACTTCCGCCTACCGCGCAGCCGACGCTTGCGCGCCCGGCGACCGGGCAGGACTGCCCAATCTTGATCCCTTTGATCTACGCGCCGCCCCTCTCAGCGGGAATGGCTGCCAGTACCGGCCAATTTCGGCGGCCACGATCACAAAGGTCACCCACAGGAATTCAAACCCGCGCATCCACAGGCTTTCAAAGTAGTTATACATAATTATAAACAGAGCAAGCGACAGGAGAAGCCGCGCCCGAGCGGGGTCGCGGTCCGCAACCCGCCCGACTGCATGCAGGGTTAAGATGATGAACGCCATGAAAAGAATGAAGCCGATATACCCAAGCTCTAGTGTCGTATCATAATACCCGTTATGCGCATTCGGCATCGTCTTAACCCATCCCGGAGCTTCAACCATGCTTGGCGAACCGGGTACGAGCCAGAAGGATTGATACCCCCACCCCAGAAACGGCTTACGTTCGATCTCATACTGCGCAAAATTCCAGATGATAGTGCGGCCGGTAAAGGTGGAATCGCCATATAATATGTACGACACGCGATTCATAGTAAAATTAGATATGTATGATACGATGGTGTACAAAACCGGTATTGATGACAGGATGACCGCCGGAGACACGCGCAATACCTTCCCGGCCATCAACGTAAGTCTCGCCAGGAGCGGAGACATGAATGCAAGGCCAAGGGCCGTCTTGGAATCACTCAAGAAGACGAGCAACATGGCGGTAACGAAAACAATAATGCCCAACGCCCGTCGCCCCCAGCCGGAGCTGCGGATCTCGTAAATAGATAACAGGAAAGCGATCGCCGCACATTCCCCCAGGTAGTTCTTGCCTTGGAAATACCCCTGATAACCAATGTCCACGAACTTCGAACCATAACTGGCGATCGTCACGGAGCCGCCGAGCACAAAAGGGAGATTCAACAGCGAAGCGAACCCGAAGCATAGAAATACGCCGCGCATCATATCCGCTGTGCGGGCGGCCACCATGGCAGGCAAAACAATCGAGGTAACAATCATCGCCTGCTGGGTGAACCTGATGAAAGAGCGGTTTGGGCTAAAAGCCCAAACGACACTTACTCCAGCAAGCGCGAGATACGCGGCAAGGCAAATGATATGCGGAGGAAAGGCAAGTCCAGCAAGTCGAGAGCGGTATCGCAGTGCCAATCCAATGGAGAGTGCTGCCATTGCAGGCCAGAAAATCCGGGTTTCCGGCCGGGCCTCCATGAGCGTCTGCAGTGTTTGCACATCAGGCGACGTAAAATAAATCAACAGGGGAGATGCTATCACCGCAAAAGCGCACACCAAAACCGGCACCAATGCACATTTGTCAATCATCGGATGAGAGCGGACGCCACGCACCATCTTAAATGAATCCACCAAGGGTTGAACATTCAGGTCTTCTTACACTAACCACGCCAGCTGCCTCCCACGTTCAGCCTCAACAAAACAGGATATAACTCACCATGATCGGCTGATCAAAAGGTTTTGGGTGCCCTTCCATTAAATACCAGCCCTCTGACGCATGCAGACCAGCGCCCGTTAACAATGGTCGTCCGAGGGTAGTGTCCTGAAGGTTCAGCAAATTCGGCCGTGAGAGCGGTCATGGTATGCGGGTGATGTCTGAAATCACCAACCCCGTGGGACGGGAGCACACCATGACCAAGAGGGAAGCTAGGGCTGGCGTGGTTGATTTGAAGGCTCTCAGGGAGCTCATGGATGGCAATCCCACGCTCGCTGTCATCGTCGAGGCGGTGCTGGAAGCGGAGATGAGCGAGGCGATCGGAGCGGCGAAGGGGGAGCGGACGGCGGAGCGTCTTTCCTACCGCAGCGGCTATTATCGGCGCGCGCTTGTGACGCGGGTGGGCACGCTGGAGCTTCGGGTTCCGCAGGATCGTGCCGGCCGCTTTTCCACTGCCCTTTTCGAGCGCTACCGGCGCTCGGAGAAGGCGTTGGTAGGAGCGCTTTCGGAGATGTACGTGCAGGGTGTTTCCACGCGCAAGGTCAAGGCGATCACCGAGGAGCTGTGCGGACACGAGTTCTCGGCCTCGGCGGTCAGCCAAATCAACAAGACGCTGGATGCGAGCCTGAAGGCATTCTGCGAGGGGCGGCTTGAAGAGGCCTATCCCTATTTGATTCTGGACGCCCGTTACGAGCGGGTGCGCGAGGCCGGGGTTATCATCAGCCAAGCCGTCCTGATTGCGGTGGCCGTTGATCTGGAGGGCCCGCCGCCAGGTGCTTGCCATTGAGCTTGCTAGCTAACCGCGAGAGCCGGTCGAGCTGGCGGGATTTTCTCCTCGGCCTGAAGAACCGCGGCCCATACGGGGTCGAGTTCGTGGTCTCCGACGACCATCCCGGGCTGAAAGCGGCGATCCGCGAAGTACTGCCGGAAGCGCTGTGGCAACGCTGCTATGTCCATTTCCTGAGGAATGCGCTCGACCACATGCCGCGCAAGCATCTGGACGACTGCGTGCAGGAACTGCGCTGGATCTACGATCGGCGGGACCTCTCCGAGCTGCGCCGCGATATCGCTCAGTGGCTCGCCAAGTGGCAACGCAAGTACGCCAAACTCTGCAGCTGGGTCGAGGAGAACATCGAACAGACGCTGACCTATTACCGGCTGCCGCTTGCTCATCACAAGCACATGAAGTCCACCAACATGCTCGAGCGGCTGAACCAGAGATCAAGCGGCGCACCCACGTGGTGCGGATCTTTCCCAATGCCGAAAGCTGTCTCAGGCTGGTGCGTGCGCTCGCGGTAGAGACCCACGAGAATTGGCTGGCAGCGATCCGCTATCTCAACATGGAGCACCTGAAGGAGCACAAAAAGGAAGTGCTCAGGCCGGCCGCATGAGACCAGCTATCCCGACGCTCCAGCCTGGCCTCGTGCTCGCCGCCGTCAATCGGGATAGGGGGGCACCTCGCAGTGCCACCCCTCCCACACCACCGGGCATGCCGGTCCGTACCACGGCGGTTCGGCGGATCAGGCGAACATCAGCGTCTGCATGGCGACGAGACCAAGACGCTGGACGCGGCGAATGGTGAAGGCCCGGTGCGGTGAAGGCCCGGTGCATGGCGCTCGCCGAACTCATCCGCCAGGGGCCTTTCGGGCTGAAGATGGCCGGGGCCACCGTGGCCTCTGAAACACCCAGGCGGCGCAGTTCCTGGTAACGCCGGCCCCCGCGTCTTCCACTGAACCCAGACGGCGCAACGCAGTCTCCGTCGGATCCACCCGTCGAGGGACGCCAGTTCGCGCCACTGCGTGAAGCCGAAGTATCCGGCCCAACCCCGCAGATACGGGTTGAGCTCTGCGATCATCCGCGGCAGTGCCCGTCCGTGCCGCCGAGTCAGTTCGCGCGCCCGTTCCTTGAACCGGCGCACCGCCTTGTCGGCGATCCGGCGCCGCGGTTCAGGTTCCTCCGTGACGGTGAAGCCAAGGAAGTCAGGCTCACCATCACCCGCTGGCCCGCCTTTTCACTGCGCACGTAGATGTTGCAATCATCCGCATAACGCACGAACCGGTGGCCCCGGCGTCCAGTTCGCGATCCAATTCGTCCAGCACGATATTCGACAGCAGGGGCGACAAGGGACCGCCTTGCGGGGTTCCCTCCTCGCTGGCCGCGAACACGCCTTCGTCCATCACACCGGCCGTCAGGAACGACCGGATCAGACGCAACACGCGCCGGTCCTCCACCCGTTCCGCCAAACGAGCCATCAGCCGATCGTGGTTGACCCGGTCGAAGAACTTCGACAGGTCGATATCGACCACGAACCGGCATCCTTCGGCGACATGGGCCTGCGCCCGAGCCACCGCCTGATGCGCCGAGCGGCCCGGCCGGAAGCCGAAGCTGTGCTCGCTGAACATTGGGTCCCACAACGGTTGGAGCCGTTGCAGCACCGCCTGCTGGATCACGCGATCCATTACGGTAGGAATGCCCAGGTCGCGCGTGCCGCCAAGCGGTTTCGGGGGTCTCACCCGAAGCACCGGGTTTGGCCGATAGCGTCCCTGAAGCAACTGGCGTTCAATCTCCGGCCAGCGTGCCTTCATCGCGTCCGGCAATTGCCGCACGTCATCCGATCAATGCCGGCCATCCCTTTGTTGCGTACCACAGCACGCAACGCCGCTTGCACGTTGTCCGGATCGCAGATCGCGTCCATCAGCGATCCGGTGCTCGCCGGGCTTTCGGGACCGGGCGTCGCCACGACCGCTTCGGCCTCCCGCCCCATCAGATGCGGGGCTTCACCCCGCCCCGGTTCGGGCAGGTCCAGCATCAACTGGATCGGCGGCCGCGATGTGGTCATGAGGCTCCCGGGCTACTCGCCCTCTCCTTCAACCCCTTCTCGGGGACCGTTGGGGCCTTCGGCCGGTCGTCTGGCCTACTACGCCCTCTGCTGACTTCTGCATCGTGATCAGGGAGCCTTGCGGCTCCCTCAGTCCGTCTGGCTGCCCGGGCGGACACGGTGCAGATCTCCTGGGGTAAGCTCGGCGTCTTTCCTCGCGCGTCCGCCGGATTTACCCGCCTGGCCCTTGATGGATATGGATTTTCCGACTTCCTGCCCGCTCGTCCGGCCAGGCTTGCCTCGTATCCGGTTCCTGTTCGTCGAACCGCGATTTCGCGCCACGCTTCCTTCAGACGGTCCCTCGCGGGTTCCGCCCTTGCGCTTCACTCGTGCTTCACCTCCATCAGGTTGCACAGGGGGCTTCCACCCCCACAAGACACTGGGCATGCCCAGCACACAGGATCGCCGTAGACGACCGCCGAGGGCGGCGCGCATGCGTCCTTGACCGCGGCTGCGCCCGATGCCTCCCAACATCTGCGGTCGGGACATGGCGTAATCGCGGCGGCGAGCTGGCCTGATCGTTGGTAGCTTCCGCGAGGCGAAACGCCAGACCGGAGGACCCCATGGAACAGCGTCAGTATGTCGGGCTTGATGTTTCCCAGGCCATGACGTCCATTTGCGTGATCGACGAAGCCGGCGCGGTCGTGTGGCGCGGCAAAACCAGCTCGGAGCCGGACAGCATCGCCGCCGTGCTTCGGCTCCGTGCGCCAAACGTCGTGCGCATCGGCCTCGAGACCGGGTTGGTGTCGAATTGGTTGACGCGCTCCTTGCGCCAGCGCGGGCTGCCGGTCGTCTGCATCGATGCCCGTCATGCCGAGGCAGCGCTCAGCCTGCAGATCAACAAGACCGACGGCAATGATGCGTTCGGCTTGGCCCAGGTGATACGCACCGGATGGTTCCGCGAAGTGGCGATCAAGGGCATGGATGCGCAGACGTTGCGCATGCTGCTGGTAGCCCGCGCGCAGCTCGTCTCGCAGCGGCAAGCCTTGTCCAATACAATACGCGGGTTGTTGAAGACTTTCGGCCACATTGTGTCTCGCGGCAGCCATGGTCCCTTCGCGGTGCGCGTCAGGGAGCTCATGGATGGCAATCCCACGCTCGCTGTCATCGTCGAGCCGCTGCTGACTGCCTGGCAGGCGCTGCGCGAGCAGATTGCGCTGCTGGACCACCAGGTGTTGATGCGTGCCAAAGCCGATCCCGTAGCGCGACGATTGATGAGCATTCCGAGCGTCGGAGTGATCGTCGCTCTCGCTTACATGGCGGTGATCGACACGCCACACCGTTTCAGACGATCCAACGCGGTCGGCGCTTATCTCGGGCTCACCCCGCGGCGATACCAGTCGGGCGAGGTCGACAACCCGGGCCACATCTCGAAGTGCGGAGATGGGCTGCTGCGGACCTATCTGTCCCAAGCGGCGAACGCCATGCTGACCCGCAAGATACGGGCCTGCCGACTGCGCAGTTGGGGGCTGGCGTTGGCGGCCCGGATCGGCGCGCGCCGTGCCAAGGTTGCGGTGGCCCGTAAGCTTGCGGTGCTCATGCATCGCATCTGGCGCGACGACCGCGAGTTCGTTTGGGCTGGAGCGCCAGCGACCGCCTGAGCTTCAACCCCGAGTTCCGCCCGAACGGGCGGGAGGATGTCCCGCCGGGACGAGGCTCGGCAGCCCCGCTTTCTTCGCTGCGGCCCCATTCGGGTGACCGCGTCCGGGACCGCGTCCGGGACCGCGTCCGGGACATAGGGGGGCCAGCCTTCCGACGCCATGTTGCGGCTGGTTGCAGACCGCGGAAAGAACCATGACCCGGCAGGATGGATCCCGACCTGATCGAGTGTTGCGCCGCGCGCAGCTTCGGTCAAGACCGCTGCGCGCCGCTTCGCGGTGGCCTGCGGCCAGTCTTGACCGAAGCTGCGCGCGGCGCTGTCGGATGCACTGGGCCGGGGCAGGAAAGCGGCCCATCAGCCGAACAGAAAAGCGGGGGTTTGTTGAAAGAAGGCTTGCAATCCAAACCGCGATTAAAGAACGAGGAAACGCCGCTCAGCCGAACCAAGAAACTGACCCCGCATACCCATCAACGATTCTGCTGAACTTGACGCACACTAGGCCCTGTGGACAAACCCACGACACTCGCTGAAATCCGCCCCCGCAATAAAAGAATCCAGCGCCGCCATCCGGCATTGCCGAAAGAATTGCACCAGCCGATCTGCGATTCCCGTTGTTGCTTTTGTGATCCGGGGATTCCCCCGACGCGGGATGATGTGATTCGAGGCCGACCTCTCTCTTGGGAGGTTGGCAGTGATCCGAGGCTCAATGACCGACGACGAGTGGGCCATCGTCGAACCGCTTCTCACCGCGCGGTCGGGCCGGCCGCCGAAGAACCATCGTCGAACATTGGATTGTGCGCTGTGGATTTGCCGCACCGGGGCGCCATGGCGCGATCTTCCCGACCAGTTCGGCAACTGGAACTCGGTCTGGCGGCAGTTCCGCCGCTGGTGCCTCTCCGGCGTGTGGGACATCATCTTGCAGGCGCTCGTCGACAGCGGCGGCGAGAAAGACATGTTGCAGATGATCGACAGCACCATCATCCGGGCGCACCGCTGTGCAGCCGGCGAAAAAGGGGGACGCAGGCCCAGGCCCTCGGCCGTTCCCGCGGCGGGTTCAGCACCAAAATTCATCTCCGCTGCAATGCGGTGGGCCTGCCCATCGGGGTGGTGCTGAGCGAAGGCGAGGCGCATGACAGCACAGCCTATGACGCGCTGATGGACGAGCGCGACAGCGATCCTGGTGCGATGCTCGCCGACAAGGGCTATGACAGCGACGCGATCCGTCAGGACCTGCGCGATCGCGGTGCGGCGGCGGAGATCCCCACCAAGCGCAACCGAAAGGTGCAGCACACCGTCAGCAAGCGACTTTACAAGCTGCGGTCACGCATCGAGTGCTTCATCGGTCATCTCAAGGAGCAGCGCCGCGTTTCTACGCGCTACGACAAGACCGCCACCAGTTTTCTCGGCTTTGTTCTGCTCGGCGCTATTCGCCGATGGATCCGGTTTGTCCACAGGGCCTACTTTGAACCTACCCGACGGGCACCAACACCTCACCCAAGTAGAGGACGGGTGCAGCAGCTCCTCTATGGGGCATGAGTTAGGTTCTCCGAGATTCCCCACTCTTCATTTATTCTTAATCACTTTGTGCGTTCTGGTGCGGGGTAGCGCCCGCCCATTTCCTCGCACAACAACTGCCGCTGGAGTGATGAATGGGCGTCGGTATGTCAACCGCGGTGCCCTGGTTAGCTAGACAGCCGCCCTTTTCTCCTGCCGCGGCGGTCAGGAAAATCGTCGTTGGGGGACAGCATCGTAGCCCGGCAACGATCCTCCTGGTTGGATGAGGTCGGAATGAATTGGAAAAGTACTGATCTACATCCATCTACAATTGAGATGCTGGCGCGGTTGGTGGCTATCGATACCACCAGCCGTAATTCCAATCTTGATCTCATCAGTTTCGTGCGTGCATGGCTTGATGCGCATAATGTGCCCTATCGACTGAGCTTTGATCATACGGGCCTGAAAGCCAACTTGCACGCTATATTCGGCCCTGTACAGCCGGGTGGCCTTGCCTTCTCCGGTCACGTCGACACCGTTCCTGTCGATGGCCAAACCTGGACCGGAGATCCGTTTAGGCTGCGCCGGAAGGAGGGTAAGCTGATCGGGCGAGGTACATGCGACATGAAGGGCTTCGTTGCCGCGTTAGTGGCCGCCGTACCGGAGATTAAAGCTCGCAAGCTCACGAGCCCAGTGCATTTACTTCTCACCTATGATGAGGAGGCTGGCTACCACGGCGCCCGTCGGTTAGTCGAAGATTTCGACGCATCAGGGCTACGACCGGCGACCTGCGTTGTGGGTGAGGCTTCGAGAATGTTGCCGATTCTCGCGCAGAAGGGACGTTTGATGGCCCGCGTAGATGTGAACGGACACGCGACCCACTCCTCCGAGGCACACAGGGGAGTGAACGCCATCCATGCGGCGGCCGAAGCCATTGCCTGGCTCGCCGCCGCATCTCGGAACCTAGCCCTTCAGGGTGCAACCGGAGCGGGCTTTGATCCGCCGTACAGCACACTTCAGGTCAGCAACATAGTCTGCAACGCTCTGCCGAATTCCGTTCCAGGCCAAGTACGCTTCGATGTGGAATGGCGCAACATACCAGGCGATGACCCGAGGCATCATCTCAGTCGGTTCCAGGAGTATGTAACGAGTACGATACAGCCTCAGATGCGTACGCAGTGTCCGGATACCGGTTTCAAGTGCACCGTACTTCTCGAACTCGCGGCGCTGTCACTGTCTCCCCAGCATGAACTCGCGACTGCTGTGTGCGAGGTATCTCAGGTTCAGGTCGGAGGCAAGGTCAGCTACTGCAGTGAGGGGTCACTTTACCACCCCGCCGGGATCGCCTGTGTCGTGTGCGGCCCGGGTGATGTTGCTCAGGCGCATCAACCTGACGAATGGATCGACGAGAGCCAACTCGCTGCGTGCGAGAAGTTCATCCGCCAACTCGTGGATCGGCTGGCGGTATAGCGCGACCGTGGGGTCAGGACGCTAACATGAGTTCTGCGCACACCTCGGAGGAACTGACGGCAGGCGGGAGCTGGGTAACCTGGCGCCGGAGGTAGTCCTCGACCGAATCCGACTGCATAGGCCGCCCCAGCAAGTAACCCTGAACCTCAGTGCAGCCGTGACGTTGCAGCATTACAAGTTGCTGCCGGGTCTCCACCCCCTCGCCCACGACCGCGAGGCCTAGATCGAGGCACATGGCCAGGACGGCCTCCAGGATCACGCGAACGCCCGAGTCGCTTGCCTGACCCTGCACGAACGACTTGTCGATCTTGATTTTATCGAACGGGAAGCGCCTCAGATAACTGAGGCTGGAGTAGCCGGTGCCGAAATCGTCCAAGGTGATGCTGATACCCATCTCTTTCAGAGTGCGCAACGTGTCTTGCACCAGCCTGTTATCCTCAGCCATTACACTCTCGGTCACCTCGATTTCGAGCAGCTCGGCGGGTAGCCCCGATCGCGCCAAGATTATTGGTATGTCGTCACGCAGTTTTCCGTCGCGGAGCTGCATCGGCGAGACGTTTACCGCGACCCGACGCTGTGGTTGCCACGCGGCGGCGGTGGCGCATGCCTTTTCAAGAACCACACGACCGACTTGATTGATCAGGCCGCATTGTTCCGCAATAGGGATGAACACGCTCGGCGGGATATTTCCCCGGGTCGGATGTCGCCAACGCGCCAAAGCCTCAAACCCGACGATCTCAAGCGAGCGGCAGGCGAATTCTGGCTGAAAAAGCACTTCAAGTTCATTGTTTTCGAGGGCCTTGCGCAAGTCACTCTCGAGCAGTTCGTGCTCGTTGACAGCTTGGATCATCTGCTCATCGAAGCAACGGAAGGTATGGCGCCCACCACCTTTTGCGCAATATAGCGCAATGTCTGCGTTTTTTAGTAGGGCGTCGCCGTTTTCTCCGTCGCGCGGATGGACCGCAATGCCGATGCTGGCACCGATCCGCACCTGGTGGCCGGCCACGTCGATCGGATGGGCCAAGCGTTGCAGAACCTTCCGAGCAAAACAGGCGGGAGCGTCTGGATCAGTCAGTCCAGGCTGCACGACAACAAATTCGTCGCCCCCCAGCCGTACCACGAAATCGGAATTGCCCGCGAGTTCCTGCAGACGTCGCGAGATTGCGATCAGCAGCTGATCGCCGGCATCATGGCCGAGAGTGTCGTTGACACCTTTGAACCCGTCCAGGTCGATGATGATGAAGGCCGCGAAAGAGTGCGCCTCGGGATCTCGATCAAGCAGCTCTGGAATCCGTTCGCGCAGCTGTACGCGGTTGGCAAGTCCCGTGAGAGTATCGTGGTGTGCGAGATACCGCACCCGCGCATCAGCCAACCGCTGCTCCGTCACATCGGTGTACGTGTGGACGGATCCGCCGTCCGCCAGCATGTGGCGACGTACTTCGACGATCACGCCATCGTCTCGAATCGCTTCGAAGAAAGGTTCGTTACCCCGGCCCGCCACCCGTTTCACCCGGGAGCCGGCCCGTCCGCCGCTGTCGATCAGATCGAGGGCTCGCAAGGCTGCGAGCTTCTTGATCTCTAGCGACGTGTTCGGTGGCAATCCCAGCAACTCCAACGCTCGGGCATTGACCACCGGAACGCGGCCGCTTGCATCCAACATCAGGACGCCCTGGCTGATAGTTCCCAAGGTGACGGTCAATGCCTCTCGGGACGACACGTTGCGCAACTTCTGCTTCAGCCAGAACATACCGATGAAGCCGACCGCCAGGGTGCCGATAAATCCGCCCACAATCAGGTGACGGCGCAATGACCTGTAATCCCGAAACACGCTCTTCGCATCGAGGCCGACCATCACCACAAGCGAGTAATTCCTGAGCCGGCGAAAGCTGGCGATCTGTTCGATGTGCCTCGGTCCTTGGGAGAACCTGAGTACGCCGCTGCTGTGGGTCACCGTGTCGTCGAGCGCCCTTTCGCGGGTGCCAATGAGTCCTGGTACCAGGGGGCCGCGCGCCAGGATAATCCCGTCTCCTGAGAGCAAAGAGACAAAGCCATTGCCGAGGTGGAGCGTCTGATAGAAGCGCGACAGGTCGTCGCACCCAAGCGAAAGGACGGTGACGCCGGCAAAGTTGCCGCTTGGATCGAGCAGTTTGCGGGTGAACTGAATGGTATCTGCGCTGGTGACCCGACCGTGTATCGGGCGGCTGATAAACAGGCTATCATGCGCGGGATTGATTTGGGCCCGGAAATGGGGACGATCCGCAATACTGACGTTCGGAGGAATCGGTAGCGTATCGGCGAACACTCGCCCGGAGCGGTCGGCCATGCCAATTGCGGTGGTCATCCGGTCGGGCAGAATCTGATTGCGCACCCATTCCGCGAACTCGAAGTGCTCGCCCTGCGCAGCGTAGAAGGCGCGCGCGCTCAATAGAACCTGGTCGATCTCATCGATCGTTCGCCGAGTACTCTCGTCGAACGCCAGTGCGAGATTACCGGTCGTCTGCTCCGCGGAGGCCTGGGCCGAGTAATAGTCATGGCTCAACGCGGTAGCAATGCCTACCCATAGCAAGCTCAGAAAGCAAAGCAGAGCAGCGAGTTCGGGAAGCACCGAGTCGGCCGGGGCACGTATGCTCCAGCCGTGAATCTTGCGGTCCAATCGCCTTCTCCACGGAGAGATCGCCGCAGACGGCCGGGGCATCCATAGTCGCGATGTCGGAAAGCTCCTGCGCCTGCTGCCATCGTGTGCCGTCCGTGGCTCTACGGTCGACACCTTCTCTGTGCGGGTTGGGCCGCTCGTGCTGGTGTTATATCGCACGTTTTGTATGCACCGATTTTGGCCTGCTCAGAAATACCCCGATCGTGCATTCGCTAGTCGGATACATTTTTGAACATCTTCCTCACAGAGGATCTAATGTCGAGATTTATCGGAACATCGTTAAGACCTGCTTAACGCCGCTGGTCCACAAGGATTTGATATTTCCCGAACGGTGCTTCGGCTCCCCGTTAGCGCATAAGGTGTGGACACAATGATGGAGCAGCAGTTTCGTTTCGGGCCAGACGGCAACGCGGCGTGCGGTCCGCTGCCTGGCACCAACCTCGCCAGTGAGGCAATTTTTCGGGAAATGGTGAATGTGGCGGTCGAGCTGGCCCGAGCCGGAAATTACCAGCGCGCGCGAGAACTCTGTGCCGCTGTCATTCTCCATTTCCAACCCCGTATTGCTGCCGAAAAGGATCTGCTGCGCATAATGTTGCACGCGCTGTTGACGGCCCGGGGGTTCAAGATGCTGTCCCGGCTCGTCATGGCTGTGAGCGGGTCGGAAGTCTCGGTTAGGCTGAATTCCGGCCAGGTGGCGCTCGGGACGCCACTACGGCGTACCACACTGGAGGGACAAACGATCTGTAGTCTTGATCATGATTGGCTCACTCGCCTATCACCCGACGACGCTTTCCTGCGCCAGTGGAGCGATATACTCATACCCACGAGCAGCCGCCCCGCGGAAGCGGCTGGCGTGCCGATGGCCGCCCGTCGTCTTGAACTGGCCTAAGCCGACACGTCGTCGGGACAATTTGGAAGATCCGGCAAGGCACAGCCGAAACTTCAAAGCCAAAGCGGTCGTATCGGCGATCCGCGGATATCCTCGGTGCATTGCCCGATTCCGTCCAGTTTGGTGCGGTACTCGCGATATAAATTGTGTGCCGTCCCGACATCAACTGCGCTGAAAGTCGCGGCTTGCCCCGGCTTCATCTGCACAAAGCGTGGCAGGTCCGGGGTAATGATGGTGGCCAGCTTGGGGTAACCCCCGATCGTTTGGCAATCCATCAGTAATACGACCAGTTGTCGGATACCTGGGACCTGGATGCAACCTGGTACCAAACCGTCAGACAGCACGTTATAGCCGGCGGCATGGGCGATCGGCGGACCTTCGAGCCATGTCCCCATCCGGTCTCCGCGATGGCTCACGCGATAGGAGGCAGCGAGGAACGCCGCGATTGTCTCCAACGTAAAGAAATCGTCCTGGGGTCCCAGCACCAGCCTGACCGGCCCGGGTGAGCGAGAGAACCGAGGAATGCGGCGCTCTCCTCCGGGAGGCGCCCGGGGCGCACGCAACGGCAGCAGTTCGCCTTCGGCAAGACGCCGCCCGCCGATACCCCCGAGCCCAGAGCGTAGATGGGTTGCGCAGCTGCCGAGCTGGGGCGAGAGGTCAAACCCTCTGGCCACCGCCAAATAACCCCACACCGCGTCCGCCGCACCGCCAATGTTGATTTGTTGGCCGCGCCGCATTGTGTGGCTCCGCCAAGGCGCCAATGCAACTCCATCAGCCGAGATCGCAAAATCTCCGCCCGTGATTGCGATGCGACATGACTCTGTCGCGACCTCCCACACGCCGCCGACATGTGCGAACTCCAATGCAGCGGTATCCAGCTGATTTCCCACCAGAGCGTTGGCCGCCGACAGAGCGGGATGATCCATCGCCCCGGCTGTGGAGACGCCGAACCGTCGCCAGCCGCGCCGTCCTCTGTCTTGTATCGTAACGAACGGTCCGGGAGCGATCGCGCGGAGTGCCCCCTTCATGCGGATTCCAGCACAAGCGGAATCTGCGCATCGGTGGGCAACTCGGCAACACGCTGGAACTCGTCCGAACCGATGCGACGGAATCGTATACGATCGCCGGCGCTGAACAGAAACGGGTTCTGGCGACGCATATCGAACAGCCGTAATGGCGTCCTTCCCAAGCTGAACCAGGCACTAGGCATGGGAATCGGCACGATAGCGGCCTGGATGCCGCCGATCATGATGGCTCCCGCTGGAACATGTGGCCGGGGAGCTTCCCGACGGGAAATATGCAGGCGCGCCGGTAATCCCCCTAGATAAGGCAGGCCCGGGGCAAAGCCAACCATATACACCTGGTACTCCGCTCCCGAGTGTATGGCGATAATCTGCTCCTCGGGCATCGCAAGGCGCCGCGCAACCTCGGTCAGATCGTCTGCATACGGCGCGTCGTAGGCAACCGGCACCATCCACGCGGATGGGCCAGCGATCCGTCCCCGACGATCATGAGACAGCAGGTCCTTCAGTGCATTGACCAGCTGCTGAAACGAAATCTCTGAAGGCTCGTAGCAGATCAACAGAGAGCGGTAGCTTGGGATACTTTCGATGATGCCGTCGAGCTCGGCTGCAGCGAGTGCAATATCGAGAGCGATTACGGCTTCGTTCACCTCGGGCGAGATTGTGTTGCCGAACTCGACGGTGAGTGCGGCATCGCCGACCGGAAGGAAGCGGGGATAATTTAGACACGAGGCCAAAGGCTGGAACTCGCCGGATGACGGGATCAGGTTGAGAATACCCTGCTGAAGTCATTGGGCAGATCGGGTAGCTCGGGAGTGGGGACTGCCATGTGGTACTTGCCGTCCATCACTGTATCGACACCACTAGCGCAGGTGTGCTTGGCTGCGAGGACCGAGGTGGGTCGGATAGGTCAGCGCCAGGAGCAGGGCCAATACCGCCAGCGCTCCGGTCAGCAGATACGCGTGGCGCATTGCAGCCGAAACCCCAGTGACCAAATGGGACAGATCACCGGGCGTCAGCAGCCCACGTCGGCGCGGGTCCACGAGTTGGTCGAGCACGCTTACCACATTCCCGGCTCCGCTTGCCAGGCTGGCGTTGAGCACGGCGCCGAATGCGGCCGCCCCAAAGGATTGGCCGAGGAAACGCAGGAACATGGTGGAAGACGTCGCCGCTCCGCGTTCCTCCCATCCGACGGAAGATTGTACGGACACCATATACGTCGTGTTGCAGAACCCCATGCCGATACCGATCAGGATCGCGCCGGTCGCAACCCAGCCGGCGCCCCGCGTCGGCGTCATTGCCACCAGGACGGCCGCGCCTGCGATAAGTGCCAGGGCACCGGCAGTGGCTATGCACCGATAGGCTGTGCGCGGCAGGCAAAGCCCCGCCGTGGCACTCCCCAAAACCCATATGATCGACATCGAGGCAAGAATGATGGCCGAGACGCTGGCGTTATAGCCCATGACGCCCTGGATGTACGCCGGAAGGTAGGCGGTGATACCCATCATCAGAGTAACCAGTGACCAAGCTGCCGATGCTGCTGCTTACGATCACGCGATTCCGCCAGAGCTCGAAAGGAAAAATCGGTTCGGCAACGCGTCGCTCATGCATCACGAACGCGGAGGCGGCCAGTAAGAACTCTGCTGTGATCGCGGCACACATGGGGTGATTGAGTTCTCCTCCCTGTATCAGCAGCAGGATTGGGGCTGCTGTCGATAGGATGAGCAGCAGTGATCCTTGATAATCGATGACATGTGGGCGGACCTGGCTGTGATCGGGCAGGAACAGCGCGATCATCGTAATCGCTCCGGCGCCGATTGGCAGGTTCATCCAGAACACAACGGGCCATATGCCATGCTGTACGATGGCCACGCCCAGCGGCGGACCGATTAAAGCCGAGACACCGAAGACCCCAGATAACATTCCCTGTACGCGGGCTCGCTCAGCTGGATTGTATATATCACCAACGATAGTATTAGCGATTGGTTGCACTCCACCCGCCCCAAGACCTTGGATCGTGCGGAACAACATGAGCTGCAACATATTTCGCGAAAAACCGCATAATGTGGAACCAATCAGGAAAACACTCGCCCCAACAAAAAACATCTGGCGTCGACCATAAACGTCGGCCAGACGACCATACAAGGGGAGAATCACCGCCTGGGCCAGCATGTATGCCGAGAACACCCACGGAAATAAGCCGAAACCTCCGAGTCTCTCCGCGATGCCCGACATGGCAGTGACAATAATCGTTGACTCAACGGCCGCCATGAAACTTGCGGCCATACATGCGGCCAGAATCAAACGCCGGTTCATGTCTGGGTCTGGGGGGCGATTGATGCGCTCACTTCAGACGTGATGAGAAAAACGACTTGGTGCCCGCCACCGAATTGCGCGTTGGATGCGCGCCAAGTGGATCGACCTTGGCATCAGCGACGATAGAGGCCTAAACGCACCTAACGGGCGAGTGCGACAACCAGGTCATCAGTCATATTGTCCGCTTCATGCAGCTCGGTGTGGTCCGCAATGACGGTGAAGCCCGCCAGCACGTCGTGGACCCATTCCTCAGCAGTCCACAACTGCCGGAAGATACTATCACGGCTGAATAGCCGCCGATTCTTTGGGCTGTCGAACGGAACATCGAAGACAACATGCGGTGCGTACGCAAGCTGACTGCGCAACGTCCCACGAATGCTCTCGGCCGATTTAAGATGCTCCATGACGCCGCCATGCGTGATAGCTTTGAATGTTCCAGTGGGTGCTACAACCTCAAGGTCGAACATATCGCCAACCTGGAACGACGCACGGCAACCTGCTGCCACAGCGTCCCTGTTGACCCTTGCCTGCTCAACGATCTGTGGAACGATATCGATGCCGACCACTTGATACCCGAGCGTGGCCGCTCCCAAAGCATGCCGTCCTGGACCGCAACCCAGCTCGAGCACTCGACCGTCGCGCGGCACGATACGCGAGAGCAAGCCGAAGAATGCCGCGTTTCGCGCCACCCAACGATCTACGATCTCTCGCGTCAACTGCCATACGCCACGCTCCTGAAACACCCTGATCCAGTCCTCGCCGGGAGTTGGAGACGCTCCGCTATTGGGCGAGAGCATTCCTTCCATGGGTATTCCCCTTGCATCGTTGCGCGACCTGCGTTCAGAGGCGACCGAACCCAGTCGATGCGACCCTGACTTCGCCCCGGATTGAAATAGGCCCCCATGGTTAATTCTTTATTAGCGACCAGGATGACCGCATCAGCGACCAGCATGACCGCGAGCTTTCGGGCTTCCGAGAATTGAGAAGCCGCCGACGATGTCGATATCCATACATCTATCGACCATCTGGATCCGTCCACACGAGAGCCGGTCGGATCTTGCCGAGCCTTCCCACCATAGCGAGCCGGGCCAGCTCAGTATGTTCTTACGGCGGCCCGATCTTGGTCATTGGCCACCGATAGGCTGATCGTCACCTGGCAGTTGTCTTGTTTGCACGGCGACAATCCAACGAGCCGAGCATTACGCGCAGGCAACTCAATTCCCGCTGGCTCATCTTAACCACCCTCATCGCACGCCACTCCGACCATCCCGACGACCCATACCTGAGGTGACATCTTTATCGGTGAGAGGGCCCACGCCTCTATGTTCGGCAGCGGGGCGGTTGCGCGAACGGGGGACGTCATGGCAGCCGGGTAAGGGATGTGGCAATACCGTTTCTTATCGGTTACAGATTACGGCTGCTGCATCGTTGATGACTGGTCCCCAACCCCAATCGGATGGCGCGCTCGCCCGGGGCGTGTAAACACCAGGCAATGACCATGCCGCAACTCCCTCCGCCGGACGGGGCCTCGCCTGCCATGGCGCGGTGGTTCGAGCTGAAATCCGAGTACCCCGATGCGTTGCTGTTCTTCCGGATGGGGGATTTCTACGAGCTGTTCTTCACTGATGCCGAGGCGGCGGCCGGCGCGCTGGATATCGCGCTGACGGCGCGCGGGGAGCATGCCGGCGCACCCATCCCGATGTGCGGCGTGCCGATCCACGCGGCGGATGCGTATCTGGCGCGGCTGATCCGCCGCGGCTTCCGCGTGGCGGTCGCCGAACAGATGGAGGACCCGAAGACCCGCAGCGGCAAGACGCCGATCCGGCGCGACGTCGTGCGGCTCATCACCCCCGGCACACTCACCGAGGAACTCCTTGCTCGAGTCCGGCCGGTCCAACCTTCTTCTGGCCTTGGCGCAGGAGCAGCAGTCGCTGGGCGCGGCGTGGGTGGATATCTCGACCGGGCTGTTCGCGACCGCCATCAGTTCCCCCGATGAGCTTCCGGCGTTGCTGGGCCGGCTGGAGCCTGCGGAGGTGCTTGCGCCCGCCGGGGTGGGGCTCGGCGAATACGAGACGCGGCGCGGACCGGAGCAGGCGGCGGCGGCGGCGGCGGCGGCAAGGAAGCGGCTGGAGGAGGCGTTCGGGGTGGCCAGCCTGGACGCGTTCGGCAGCTTCAGCGACGCGGAGGCGGTCGCGGCCGCAGTGGCGGTGGATTATGTGCGCGGCACCCAGGCAGGGGCGATGCCCCGCCTGTCGCGCCCCGAGCCCCAGGGGACGGCGGGCGTGCTGGCAATGGATGGAGCGACCCGTGCCAGCCTGGAGATCCTGCGGTCGCGGGATGGCGGAACCGAGCACACTCTGCGCGCCGCCGTGCAGCGGACCGTCACTGCGGCCGGTGCCAGGCTGCTGGCAGCCTGGCTGTCTGCGCCGTTGACAGAGGCCGCCCGGATCATCGCGCGTCAGGATGGGTGGTCCTGGATGCTGGCCAACCCGCACGAAGCAGAGCAACTGCGCGCGGTTCTGCGACGAGCGCCGGACATGGCGCGGGCGCTCAGCCGGCTGTCGCTGAACCGCGGCAGTCCGCGGGATCTGGCCGCGGTGCGGGACGGGCTGGCGACGGCCCGGCAGGCGGTTCAGCTTCTGAACGGGCCGCTGCCGGCGCTGCTGGCCGGGGTGCTGGCCGCGCTGGCCGTTGATGTGCGGCTGGAAACCCTGCTGACGGACGCGCTGGCCGATCCGGTGCCGACACGCCTGGACGATGGCGGGGTCATTTGCGGCGGGTTCGATGGGGAGCTGGATGCAGAACGGGCGCTGCGGGACGACAGCCGGCGCGTGCTGGCCTCCTTGCAGCTAGATTATGCGCAGCGCTATGGCGTGGCCAGTCTGAAGATCCGGCATCACTCGCAGCTTGGCTACGTGATCGAGACGCCAGCCTCTGCGGCGGAGCGGCTGCGCCAGCATCCTGACCTGACGCTGCGCCAGGGAATGGCGAATGGTGCCCGGTTCACCACGCCGGAGCTGGGGGAGCTCGACAGGCGCATCAGTGAGGCAGGGGAGCGGGCAGCGCAGCGCGAATGTGCGGTGTTCGCCCATCTGGTGAAGGCCGTGCTGGCGCAGGCGGATATGCTGGCGGAGTGCGCCGATGCGCTGGCGGTGGCGGACGTCGTGCAGTCCGCGGCGAGGCTGGCCGAAGGCGGGCGCTGGTGCCGCCCGGTGATGGCGGATGACGAGGGCTTGCTGGTGCGCGGCGGCCGGCACCCGGTGGTTGAAGCTGCGCTGGGGGCGCAGGGCGGGGTGCATGCGTTCGTGCCCAATGATTGCGATCTTTCGCCTGAGCGGCGGCTGCTTCTGCTGACTGGTCCGAACATGGCCGGCAAATCGACGTTTTTGCGCCAGAATGCTTTGCTGGCGATACTGGCGCAGGTGGGATTGCCGGTGCCGGCGGAAAGCGCCCAGATCGGCATCGTGGACCGGCTGTTCAGCCGCGTCGGTGCCTCGGACGAGCTGGCGCGTGGGCGCTCGACCTTCATGGTTGAAATGACCGAGACGGCGGCGATTCTGCATCAGGCCGGGCCGCGCTCGCTGGTGGTTGTGGACGAAATCGGCCGCGGGACGGCGACGCTGGACGGGCTGGCGATTGCCTGGGCGGTGCTGGAGGCGCTGCACGGAACCATCTGCTGCCGCACCATATTCGCCACGCATTTCCATGAACTGGCTGGGCTTACTGACCGGCTGAAGCGGCTGCGGCCGCATACGATGCGGGTGAAAGAGTGGCGCGGCTCGGTGGTTTTCCTGCACGAAGTGGCGGAAGGCGCGGGACGGCGCTCCTGGGGGGTGCATGTGGCAGAGCTTGCCGGCGTTCCTGGGCCCGTCGTACGCCGGGCCTCTGCCCTGCTCGCCGCGCTGGAGAAGCAGGGCGGCCCCCTGGGCACGGGAAACTCGCTGGAGGCGCTGCCTTTATTTGCGGCGAGTTCTTCTACTGAAAAGGCGGAAACGCCATCTGACGATCTGCTCGAGGAGCTGACGACGGCTCTGGACGAGATCGATCCGGACAGGCTCTCTCCGCGGGATGCATTGGCAGCACTGTACCGGCTGAAAGCGATATTGCCGGTTCCCGCCGATACTGCGAAATAGTAACTGCACAGCCATGCCAATCCCACGCTCACCCGAGGCCGAATCATATCCCGACGCACTGGCGACATTGGCGCATGTTCTGCGCGCGCCACGCGAAGTGGCGATTGTGGCGTTTCAGCGGTATCTGGCGCGCATTCAGGCTCATGTGCAGCGGCGGTTCGAGCAGGACCATCTGACCGGCTTGCGGGCGGCACGGATGTTGTCGGGGCTGGTCGACGGTGTGGTCACCGCACTTTTCGAGCATGCCGGCGCCACTCTTGGCGAGGCGGACGTACTTAGCATCGCGGCGACGGGTGGGTACGGGCGCGGCACGCTGGCACCGTTCAGCGATGTGGATCTGCTGTTTCTGACATCTTCCGCGCCGGCGCCGCACACGTTCCAGGTCGTGGAGTACATCCTGTATTTCCTGTGGGACCTAGGGCTGAAAGTCGGTCACGCGACGCGCTCGGTCGAGGAATGCCTCGCGGCGGCGGAACGGGACATGACGATCCGCACCGCGTTGTTGGACGCGCGGCTGCTGGCGGGCAATACGGCGCTGTTCGATCACTTCCGGGAACGCTTCACCGAGGCCTGCCACGACGCCGGGGCGGCTGATTTTATCCTTGAGAAGCAGAGGGAGCGCGACGCTCGGCATCGCCGCTTCGGCGACTCACCGTTCGTTGTGGAGCCTAACATAAAGGAGGGAAGGGGCGGCCTGCGCGACCTGCAGACACTCTATTGGATCGCCCGTTACGTTTACGGGACTTGCACCATGGGCGAGCTGGCGGAGGCGGCCGGCGTGCTGTCGCCGCGGGAGGCGCGGCACGGGCGCCGGTCCTGGGAGTTTTTGTGGACGGTGCGGTTTCACCTTCATTACGTTGCCGGTCGGGCGGAGGAGCGGCTGACGTTCGATCTGCAGCCGGTGGTCGGCGCGCGAATGGGTTACACCCGGCATGGGCGGCAGGATGGGGTCGAACGTTTCATGCGCCACTACTTCCTCACCGCGCGGGACGTGGTGCGCCTCACTCACGTGCTGGAGCCGGCGGTGCTGCGGGAGGCGATGGGACCGCCGGCGCGGGCGCAGGAGACTGACCGGGCACTGATCGCCGCCGGCTTCATACTGGCGGACGGCAAGCTGCTTCCGGTGCCGGGGCGGGATTTCGACGCCGAGCCGATCCAGATGTTGCGCATTCTCAAGGTTGCGCGTGACCGGGCGCTGGAGCTGCATGCGCTGGCGCTGCGCTCGATGATCCAGAACGAGCGGGCCGCAGTGAACCTGCGCGGCGACAAGCGGGCAGCCGAGCTGTTTATTGATCTGCTGGTCGGCCGGGACGGCGAGAACCATCGGCCGGACGGCGCGAAGTGGCTGGCGGTTCTGAACGAGAGCGGATTCCTGGGGCGGTTTCTGTCCGACTGGGCGCGCATCGTCGGGCAGATGCAGTTCGACACGTATCACGTGTTCACCGTGGATGAGCACACGATCGCGGCAGTGCGCGTTTTAAATGCGATCGAGCGAGGCGAGCTTGCAGAGATTGCGCCGATTGCCTCGGGCATCGTCGATCAGATCCAGTCGCGCCGTGCGCTGTATCTGGCGATGCTGTTGCACGATATCGCCAAGGGGCGCGGCGGCGATCACTCGGCGATCGGCGCCGACATCGCGCTTCAGGTCGGAGCGGATCTTGGGCTGCCGGCGGAGGAAACCGAGACGGTTTCCTGGCTGGTACTGCACCACCTGCTGCTGAGCGAGACGGCGTTCAAACGGGATATCGACGACCCCAAGACGATTCTAGACCTGGCCGATACGATCCAGTCGCCGGAACGGCTGCGGCTGCTTCTGGTATTGACCGTCGCAGATATGCGGGCGGTTTCGGCAAAGGTGTGGAACGGCTGGAAAGCGACGCTGCTGCGGGAGCTATATGCAAGGGTGGCCGAGGTGCTGGAGGGCGCTCTGGCGACGACCGAGCGCGACGTGCGCGTGACCCGCGCCAAATCCGCCGTGACCGCCTTGCTGAACGACTGGCCGCCGCAGGACCAGGAGCATTTTATGGCGCTTGGTTACCCAGGATACTGGCTGGCTTTCGATCCGGAGACGCATGCCCGTCATGCGCGGCTGATCCGCGATGCGGAGCGTCGAAAGGCTCCGCTGACGGTTGATACGAAGCCGCTTCCCGCCCGTGCAGTTACGGAGGTAACGGTCTATACGGCGGATCACGCAGGGTTGTTCAGCCAGATTTCCGGTGCCCTGGCTGTCGCGGGGGCCTCGATCGTGGACGCGCGCATCCACACGCTGACCAACGGGATGGCGCTGGACACTTTCTGGATTCAGGACGCGGCCGGCGGGGCGTGCGATGCGCCGCACCGGCTGGCGCGGATCGCGGTACTGATAGAGCAGGTGCTGTCGGGACGGCTGAAGTTGGCAAGCGAGATCCAAAAGGCGCAGAAGATCCTGTTGGGGCAGAGGATGCGCGTGATTCACGTGCCTCCGCGTGTTGTGATCGATAACCACGCCTCCCACACCTACACGGTGATCGAAGTGAATGGCCGCGACCGGCCAGGACTGCTGCACGACGTCACCGCAGCGATCAGCGAGCAGGGGCTGCAAATCGGCTCGGCCCACGTGACGACATATGGCGTGCGGGCGGTCGATGTTTTTTATGTGAAGGACGTTTTTGGCCTGAAGATCGAGAACGAGCGGAAGCTGCGCGCGATTCGCCAGGCGCTGCTGAGGGCGCTGGCCAATCCCGATGAGGATGAGATGCCGGTCATTCCTGCTCCTGTCCGGCGGCACGCGGCGGTCGGGTAACGGCGCAGAAACACTACGCCCAGAAATCGCCACCTACTGCACGCAATCCCGTTCCTGATCCGCTTTACAGCCACAGCAGGAACGACGGAGATGATCCTATGAGAAAGACGCTCTTCCTGGTTGCGGCGCTTGGTGCCGGGGCGGCCCTTCTGCCGGCAACGTCCCAGGCTTCTCCTGCAAGGTGGGCCACCGCCGGTGCGCATCAGGCGGCGCGGCATTCCATTCAGCATGCCGATTACTACTGGCACCATCACCACTGGAAACATCGCGAGTGGGACCGCCACCACCTTGAATGGCGGTATTACGATTGATTTTCGAAGCCGCCTCGCCGCGCGCATTGCGCGGCAAGGCGGCTTGCGTCATCACCGGCGAATGGGAGATGCGAGTTCCCGCACCACACGCCTGCTGATTGCGATGCGGTTCATCCGCAGCATTGGCCAGGGCGCACTGGCGGTGGATTTTACGTTGTATTTGAAGGCGCTCGGGTGGTCGGCAGTGGCGATCAGCGGCGTGTTGAGCGCCGCTTTGCTGTTTGGGGTTGCGCTGACACTGATTGCCGGCCCGCTGAGTGACCGGCACGGCCGGCGCGGTTTTTTATTCGGCTATGAAGCCGCCCAGGCGCTGGCCGCCCTGGCGGCTTCGTTGTCGGCTGCGCCGCCGATCCTGGTTGCGGCTTCGGTTGTCGGGGGCTTCGGTCGGGGCGGTAATGGCGCGGCGGGCCCGTTCTCTCCGGTGGAGCAGGCGTGGCTGGCGCAGGCGGTTCCGGCGGAGAAGCGGGGGCTGGTGTATAGTATCAACGCGGCCCTTGGTTTTTCCGGAATGGCTGCCGGAGCGATTGCCGCCGCACTGCCCGCCCAACTTGAGGGCGTTCTGCCAGGTCCCCTCGCCTATCGCCCGCTGTTTCTGATTACGCTTGCGGCGTCGCTTGTCTGCTGCATCTTGATCCAGCTTACGCAGGATGTGGAGACGCGGCCGGCGCAGCGCGAGGCCCCGGCGGAGCCGGTGCCAGCCGATGTGCGCAAGCGCGAGAACGGCCTCGTGCTGCGGTTGATGATCGCAAATGTGATGAATGGCGTGGGCGTCGGCGCGACGGGTCCGTTGATCGCCTATTGGTTTGCATTGCGGTTCCATCAAGGACCGGCCGAGATTGGACCCCTGATGGCCGGCGGGTTCGTCATGGCGGCAGTCGCCTCGCTGGGGGCCGGATCGCTGACGCGCAAGATCGGGATTGTGCGCGGGGTGGTCGCGATGCGCCTGGTGGGGCTGGCGTTGCTGGTCGCTCTGCCCTTTGCGCCAAGCTTTGGCCTGGCGGGCGCGCTGTACGTTCTGCGCGGGATGTTCAACCGCGGCACGACGGGCGCGCGAAGCGCATTGAGCATCAGCATCGTGCGGGCGCAGCGGCGCGGATTTGCGGCGAGCATGGCGAATGTGTCGATGCAGGTGCCACGCTCGGTCAGTCCGATGCTGACGGGCGCGCTGTTTGCAGCCGGGGATCTGGCGATGCCGTTTTTCATCGGTGCAGCGTTCCAGGGCGCGTATATCGTGATGTACTACTGGAGCTTCGGGCAGAGCGATCCCGGGTTCGGTTCTGCAACGGCCTAGGGGATGGGTGGACGGGTTCGCCGTTGCGCGCCAGCATGTGACGCATGACCGATCGCATCGCCGCCGAAGACTACCTGGACGCTCTCGCGGCCCAGGGGATCGACCATTTGTTCGCCAATCCCGGCACCGACTTCGCGCCGATCATCGAGGCGTACGCCCGCGCCGCCCGTTCCAACCGCAAGACGCCGCGCCCGATGGTGGTACCGCATGAGAATGCGGCGGTGGCGATGGCGCACGGCTATACCGCGATGACCGGGCGGCCGCAGGCGGTGATGACGCACACGAATGTCGGCACGGCCAACGCGATCAACGCACTGATCGACGCGAGCCGCGATAGGATTCCGATGCTGCTCAGTTCGGGACGCACGCCAATCACCGAAGCGGGCCCCTCCGGCACGCGCAACGTTTACATCCACTGGGCGCAGGAGATGTTCGACCAGGCCGGTATGCTGCGCGAGATGGTGAAGTGGGATTACGAGCTGCGACGCGCGGATCATGTCGGCGAGGTCGTGGCGCGCGCGATGGAGATCGCGACGACGTCTCCGGCGGGGCCGGTGTATCTCAGCCTGCCGCGCGAGGTGCTGGGCGAGCCGTCAGCCGGCACACAGATTCCCGAGCGACGCTCACGGCCGGCCGCGCCGAATGCCGCGCCACCGGATGTGGAGCGGCTGGCGGAGTGGATCGCGGAAGCGCGCAACCCGCTGATTATTACGGGAATGCTTGGGCGCGATCCGCGCGAGGCGGAAGCCCTGGCGGAGCTTGCGGACCGGTTCGCGATTCCGGTGGTGCCATTCAACACGCGATACTTCGCGCTTTCGTCGGCGCATCCCATGTTCATGGGATCGACACCGGGACCCTTGCTGAAACAGGCCGATCTGGTGATGGCATGGGAGAGTGATGTGCCGTGGTACCCCAGCAAGGAGAGACCGCCGCCTGGGGCGCGCATCGTGCAGATCGGCGAGGACCCGCTTTACGCGCGCTACCCGATGCGGAGTTTTCCGAGCGACCTGACGATACGGTCGGGCAGCCTGACGCTGCTTCGTGATCTTACCGCCGCACTGGCGGAACGGAAGCCCGATACGGCGGCACGCCATGCGGCGCTGTCGCAGCGCTCGGCGGCGCTGCGGGCCGGATGGCAGGCGGAGGCGGAACGCGGCGGCGCGGGTGAGGTCAGCACGCTGGCCTGGCTGAATTACTGTCTGCGGGAGATTGTCGATCGTGATACGGGGGTGATCAGTGAATACTCGTTCCGGCAGGAATATTGCCCGTTGCAGGCGCCGGGCAGCCTGTTCGGCGTCAGTGCGGCAGGCGGGTTGGGGTGGGGGTTCGGCGCGGCGCTGGGGGTGAAGCTGGCGGCGCCGCAGCGGCAGGTGATCGCAGTGCTGGGCGACGGCGCTTACATGTTCGCCAATCCCACCGCATGCCATTTCATCGGGCAGGGGCAGAATCTGCCGGTGCTGGCGGTGATCTATAACAACTCACTGTATGGCGCGGTGCGCCGGGCCACGCTGGACATGTTTCCTTCCTCGGTTGCAGCGGAAAACGACGGAAGGTTGCTGGCGGAGCTTGGGCCCGCACCGGCGTTCGAGCGGATTGTCGAGGCGCATGGGGGGCATGGCGAGCGCGTAGAGCGGCCCGGTGAGTTGCCGGGTGCGCTGACGCGCGCGGCCGCTTCGGTTCGTGACGGGCGGCAAGCCCTTGTGAACGTCATTTGCCAGTAGGGGCGTTTTCCACGCGTGTGGTCATTGCCGGCGCCGGGCCGGTTGGGCTGACTCTGGCGATGGATCTGGCTTGGCGCGGGATCGAGGTAATCGTCCTGGAAACCCGAGCGCGCGGCGAGCAGCCGAGTGTCAAATGCAACCATGTGGCGGCGCGCACGATGGAAATTTTCCGGCGACTGGGGATTGCGCAGGCAGTGCGCGATGCGCCGGGACTGCCGCCGGATCATGCCAATGACGTGGCGTTCCGCACGACGACCACGGGGGTCGAGTTTGCGCGCATTCATATCCCGTGCCGGCGCGACCGTTACACCGACAGGACCGGACCCGACGGATGGTGGCCGACACCGGAGCCGCCGCACCGGATCAACCAGATTTACCTTGAGCCGGTGCTGTTCGCGGAGGCTGCGGCCAGTCCTCGCATCCGCATTCTCAACCGCACGACGCTGACCGGATTAGAGCAGACGGAATCCGGGGTGACGGCGTTCGCGCGTGATCTGGACGCGGGCGGGGAGGTCCGGATTTTGTCGGCTTTTCTTGTTGGCTGCGATGGATCGCATTCCGAGGTGCGGCGCGCGATCGGTGCGCGGCTGACGGGCGATGCGGTGGTGCAGCGTACGCAATCGACGTATATCTACGCGCCCGAGTTGATTGCCCGGATGCGCGCGCCGCCGGCGTGGTCCACGCAGTCGCTCAATCCACGGCGCAGCGCGAACGTGTTTGCGATCGACGGGCGGGAAACCTGGCTGATCCACAACTATTTGCGTACGGATGAAACTAGCTTCGAGTCGGTGGACCGGGACCGCTGCATCCGCCTTATCCTGGGGGTGGAGGACGGTTTCGCATATACAGTGATAAGCAAGGAAGACTGGATCGGTCGGCGCATGATCGCCGACCGGTTCCGGCGCGGGCGCGTATTCATCTGCGGCGACGCGGCGCATATCTGGGTGCCGTTCGCAGGATATGGAATGAATGCCGGCATCGCCGATGCGATGAACCTTTCCTGGATGGTAGCAGGTGTTCTTAAGGGCTGGGCGGATCCGGCGATCCTTGACGCGCACGAGGCGGAACGCTGGCCGATCACGGAGCAGGTGTCGCGGTACGCGATGGATACGGCGATGGCGCTGGGGAAGGCGCGGGGTGCGGTGCCGGAGGACATCGAGTTTTCCGAGCCGGAAGGGGATGCGATCCGGGCGGCGTTCGGGCGCAAGCTGGTGGAGCTGAATACACCGCAATATTGCTGCGGCGGGCTGAATTTCGGGTATTTTTACGACCGGTCGCCGATCATCGCGGATGATGGCGAAGAGCCTCCGGCGTACACGATGTATGATTATACGCCGTCCACTGTGCCGGGCTGCCGGTTGCCGCATGTATGGCTGCCGGACGGACGATCGCTGTACGAAGCGCTGGGGCCGGATTTCACGTTGTTGCGGTTTGACAAGCGTGCGGATGCAGATCCGATTTTAGCTGCAGCGCGACGGCAGCGATTGCCAATGCAGTTGTTGGATGTGGAACCGGCTCTGCGCGACGTCTACGCGCGGACGATGCTCATCGCGCGTCCGGATCAGCACGTCGCGTGGCGGGGAGATGAACCGCCGGACGATCCGGACCGGCTGATTGCGTTTGTGCGAGGAGGTGCGCCTCGTTTGATATAGCGCGCTCTTACCATCGGCCTTTTGCGATCCCGCTGTTACGTCTGCTTGCCCTCCTGGCTCGGCCACTCGCAGTGCCAGCGCACGATCTTCAGGCCGGGATGCTCCCCTACCCATTGCGCCAGATAGAATTGCGCCTGGAACAAGCAGGACCTGAGTGATCCTTGCGATTCAAACAGCAAGTGCCGGTCCTGGCAGCTTTGCGGGTGCGCCAGCAGGCAAACAGTGACGACCAGATCAACGAGGTTCATCAGGAAGCTCCCACGGGCGCTGATGTCCGCCGTCATGTATAGGCGCTGATGTAAGCAGGTGGCAAGCTCGCGCTAGGCACTGTGGGCAAACCCACGACTGTCGCTGAAATCCGCCCCCGCAATAAAGGAATCCAGCATCGCCGCCTGACATTGCCAAAAGAATCGCACCAGCCGATCCGCGATTCCCGTTGTTGCTTTTGCGATTCGGGGGATTCCCCCGACGCGGGATGATGTGATTCGAGGCCGACCTCTCTCTTGGGAGGTTGGCAATGATCCGAGGCTCAATGACCGACGACGAGTGGGCCATCGTCGAATTGTTTCTCACCGCGCGCTCGGGCCGGCCGCCGAAGAACCATCGTCGAACATTGGATTGTGCCCTGTGGATCTGCCGCACCGGGGCGCCATGGCGCGATCTTCCCGACCAGTTCGGCAACTGGAACTCGGTCTGACGGCAGTTCCGCCGTTGGTGCCTCTCCGGCGTGTAGGACATCATCTTGCAGGCGCTCGCCGACAGCGGCGGTGGGAAAGACATGTTGCAGATGATCGACAGCACCATCATCCGGACGCACCGCTGCGCAGCCGGCGAAAGGGGGACTCAGGCCCTCGGCCGTTCCCGCGGCGGGTTCAGCACCAAAATTCACCTCCGGTGCAATGCGGTGGGCCTGCCCATCCCGATCCGCGGGACCCATCGTGGCCAACGGTTCGTATCCGACCGCACCAACAGGCCGAATACATGAACGCTCCAGACCAACGCGCCGTTCTGTCGATTTGCCCTTGCCCAGAGCGGGCCGTCTATACATGACAAGGGCGGTATGACTTAGCCCGGGTTTCGCAACTCGCTCCGATTCGCAAGAATTTCGGACTTCGCCGTCGCTGTGAAGGGTGCGGATAGGGCGGATTTTCCCCGAACGATCCGCGGAAAAGCGCGAGCGGTGCCGACCAAGTCTCTTGCGCCGTCGACCGCCGGTTTGGAACTCTGCCGGCATGTTCCTGCGCCACAAGACTCGCCATAAAGACGGCAAGAAGCACTGCTACCGGAGCATCGTCGAGAACCGCCGGGCGCACGGTGCAGCGGCAGGTGCTGTATCTCGGGGAGATCAACGACGCGCAAGAGGCGGCTTGCTGTCAGAAGATCGAAGCGTTTGACGAAGGCAGCCACGGCGCCAGGCAGATTGCGCTGTTCCCGGAGGACCGCACGGCGCCGGCGCTGGATTGTGATGTGGTGCATGTGCGACTGAGCCAACTGCGGCTGCAGCGGCCCCGGCAATGGGGTGCGTGTTGGTTGGCCGGCGAATTGTGGACCCAACTGCAACCGGACGAACTCTGGTCGGCACGGTTGCCGCCGTCACGCGAAGGGACGCGTTGGCTGAACGTGGTGGCACGTTGTAGGCTTGGCAATCGGGGTCTGGCTCGCCGTGCATATTGTTCCTGACGCCGAGCGCAGACCACACCTCCAATCTCACCTTTCGGGCATTCCTACGAGGTGAAATATGGCGAGGCGCGCTGGTGGACGATGGATATGACGCCGGACAAGTTGAGCTTTGTCGCAAGGTCCGGACCAAAAAAAGACCAAGTGGTCCTGACAGTCAATAACCCAACTATGAAGGAAGTCGCGCCAGGTATTTACTTGATATACTGGCAAGAGAACGACAAAACCACAGCCGTGCACGTATATGACTTTAAGGGTGGCCATTCCTTCTTAAACACTACGAAGCCAGACGGCACATTCCTCAATTTGGAGGGCTCCCTTACTTTTGTAAGATGACTCCGAACCATGTGTTCTAAGTGTCCATCCGAGAAGATCGCGAGTCATTTGCGTCGGTTGGCTGAACTGGCCGGTGGCCCTTGACCCGGCTCGGATTGCTGTGAGTCTGTACGCGGCACCGAATGGCGAGGTGCCGAATGTGGACCACCGAGAACCGCGGGCGCTACGACCGCAGCAAGCTGCGCTACCCCAGTGACCTGACCGAGCCGGAATGGGCGTTGATCAAACCGCTGATCCCGCCAGCCAAGAAGGACGGCAACAAACGGACCGTTGATGAGCGTCAAATCGTCAATGGGTTGATGTAGATCCTCAGCACCGGCTGCCAGTGGCATCGCTGCCGAAGGATCTGCCGCCGCGCAGTACGGTCAATGACTATTTCCGACGCTGGGATGACGACGGCACGCTCGATCGCATCCACCACGCGTTGTATGTGCAGTGCCGCGAACTGGCGGGTCGAGAAACCAGCCCGACGGCCGGGATCATCGACAGCCAGAGCGTCAAGGGCGCGGAAAAGGAGGGTCTGCATTGATCCCTCGGGGTATGACGCGGGCAAGAAGATCAACGGCAAGAAGCGGCATATCCTGGTCGACACCCAGGGTCTGCTGATGCAGGCGATCATTCACGCAGCCGACATTCAGCACCGTGACGGTGGCTTGCTACTGATGGGTTCGCGGTTCGGGCTGTTTCCCTTTTTGCTGAAGCTCTATGCTGATAGCGGCTATCAGGGGTCGAAGTTTCAGCAGGGGCTGCGGGTGGCCTGCAAGCAGGTCAACCTGGAGATCGTGAAGCGCTCCGATATCGGCAAATTCGTGGTGCTACCCAAGCGCTGGATCGTGGAGCGCAGCATCGCCTGGCTGAACCGGTGTCGGCGACTGGCCAAGGATTGGGAATGTCTGAATCGAAACGCTCTTGGATTCCTGCGCTGGGCGTCCATCCGCCTGATGGTCAGAAGGCTTTGCCAGAATACAATATGATCCCGGATGGACTCTTAGAGCTTTGGGCGCCGTTCGGGCCTGTACTCAATTCCACCCAGGCGTTTCCTGACAGAGGGTAACGCCATCTGATCAGTCGGAGTGCGCAACTCCGCGCCTGTTGTTGCACCTTCTCGCGCAGCTCTCCAGCAAGGTAGCGTTGCAGTACCTAACGAAAACGTTGATGCAGGATCGCGCTAGGCGAAAACTTCAGCTTTGGTGGCGCCAGAAGTTGTTCCATGGCAAGCTGATTATCAAATTCGGGAAGATCCACGCGACCGGTGATCTCGCTGTCGTTTTGAGCCCGGTATTCGTAAACCAGTCCAATCTGCAGGATTGGACAATCAGTGGGCTGCTGTATGTGGCGCCCGCTTGAACCCCACGCTGTGCGGCCGGCTACCAGGATACCCCAATACCGCGTACGGGCTGGGGGTGACGTTCGAGCCGACCAGGCAGATCTATTTTTCCCACGCCATTTTCGTTGGCAACAATGCGCGAGGTTTTCAGACCGGCCTTTATGCAGAGCCACATGTCAACACATACAAGTTTAATATCGGCGAGATCGGATACGAGTGGCGGATCGGCGCACAGGGGAAGCCCGGCCTTGTCGGGGTGGGGATGTGGGGCCAGACCGGCAGACTTCTGACGCCGTATCTTACATATGAGAACGGAGCGACCGGCTTCTACGCATTCGGCAACCAACGTCTTTGGTATCAGCATCCTGGCGGAGATACGAGTGGTCTTATCGGTTTTCTTCAGTACGGCTACACGGGTGACCGGCCGGCGAAGTCAATGCGTATATCGGTGGTGGAACTCACCGCAGTTGCCCTTGCCCCGGCGGACTCGATGGGCATCGGGGTCGCGTGGTCGCGCCTGAACCGAGGTCGATTTGCCGGTGCATTCTTTTTTCCAGGTGCGACTTCAACGGCGTTGCGCACGAGCGAGTTCATGATGCAGGTCTACTATCAGGCGGTAGTGTACACTTCACCCGGCGCCAAAACGGCATTCGGTACAATTCGCGACCCCCAAAAACCCGGTTCGGTACACTTTGGCCGGCCCAAAAAGGCCGTTTGGTACATCTTCGGCGGCGCCAGACCGCCGAAATGTACAGTCCTACCTGCAGTCACACCCCCGCGTCGGCGTCCGGTCGCCCCGGACCACGTGATGATCGATCCATTCCGCAACCAGCCGCCGTGCCTCCCCGATCGAGGCTTCCGGATGATGGATCCGATAGAGTGTCGTGCACGCCTGGAACGCCGACATGTCGTCCGTTCCCCGCATCCGCAGATCCCGGTACGCAGTCACGACAGCGCGCTCGCATCGTCGTGCAATCTGGCTGAATTCACTGCCCATCCGGGGCCCACCCCTTTTTGCGAATGACTCGCAACAGATGGCCTACACTAAACAGCCGCCCGCTTCGCCGCAAGCATCCCTATTGCTCGGCCGCATCCCGCGCCTCGAACCCCGGACGAGGCACCAGGCCCATCAGCACCCGCCCGAAGCCGCCATCGACGCATACATCCTCGCCGTTCACATAGCCCGCCCGGTCGCTCGCAAGATAGGTGACCACATCGGCAATATCCGGCGGTCCCGCCACCCGGCGCAGCGGCACCAGTTCCGCCCGCCGCTCCGCCACCTCGGGAATCCGGTAGAACGGCTCGCTCATCGGCGTCCGCACCAGCCCAGGGCTCACCACATTGCTGCGCACCCCGGATGGGCCCCACTCCACCGCCAGCTGCTGCGACAGCATCACGACCCCGGCCTTGCTCACCGAATACGCCCCACTCCACGGCTGCGGATGACGCGCAGCTATGGAGGCCACATGCACGATCGCGCCCCGCTTCCGCCGCAGCATCTGCCGCCCGAACGCTTTCGCGCACAGGAAATACCCGGTCAGGTTCACCGATATCAGCCGGTTCCACTCCTCCAGCGTCAGCGTCGCGATGGGCCCCGGGCGCAGCAGCCCGGCATTGTTCACCAGGATGTCCGCCCCGCCATGCTCGCGCGCCACGCGGTCGGCCGCGGCCGCGACATCCTCCGGATCGGCCACGTCGCACTTCAGGCACAGCGCGGCGCCCCCGATGGCCGCCGCCGCGTCCTGGCAGCTCGCCCCATCGCGGTCCAGCAGCACCAGCCGTGCCCCCGCCGAGGACAGCGCGGCGCTGATCGCCCGGCCAAGCCCGCCGCCCCCACCCGTCACCACGCCGACCCGGCCGCCCAATCCCAGCCAGTCCTGCCCCTCTCCCGCCATCTTGGTCTCCCTCCGGTATCCGATCGCAGAGAAGCGTTAGCTGCGGAGCCGCCGCGCTTCGCCGTGCCTTTGCCTTGCGGACCGTTTTCGGTTCTACCATAGCCCCGCTATCGGCGTGCCGGGAACGGGGCGCGCATCCACCAGGGAGGATACATGAGCCTGAGCATGATTGGGCTGACCCGTGGGCTGACCCGCCGGCGGATCTTGGCGGGCGCCGCCTCGATTGGCGCCGCAAGCGCCCTGCCGATGCCCTTCATCGGCCGCGCCAGGGCCGCCGGCCCGATCCGCATCGGCCTGCTGCTCGCCAAGACCGGCGACATCGCGGCGCAGACCGACTACCTCGCCAAAGGCACCTATCTCGCCCTCGAGGAGCGCGGCAACCAGATCATGGGCCAGCCCGCCCAGATAGTCTGGTACGACGAACCCAGCCCCCAGGGCGCCCAGCAGAACATGCAGAAACTGGTGCAGGAGGAGAAGGTGGTCGCCATCCTCGGCGGCTCCCTCAGCTCCAACGGCCTGGCCGAGGAAGCAACCGCCCCCAACCTGAAAATCCCGCTGGTGATCGACAACGCCGCCGCCACCGAAATCACCGGCAAGAACTGCAACCGCTGGACCTTCCGGCTCAACACGCCCGTCGCGGTGCAGGCGCGCATGTTCGCGCCCTTCATCATGGGCTACGGCAAGAAATGGTACTTCCTCACCGCCTCATACGCCTTTGGGCAGGACATCAACCGCTCGTTCCATGACCTCCTGGCCAAGGCCGGCGGCACGCCGGTCGGCAACGATGAAGTGCCTCTCAACACCCCCGACTACAGCAGCTTCATCCTCAAGATCCGCGCGGCCAATCCCGACCTGGTGCTTGGCGGCGTGCCCGCCGGCGATCTCTCCACCTTCCTCAAGCAGTGGAACGAGATGGGCATGAAGGGCAAAATCCCGATCGCCGAGATCGCCATCGGCGATACCGATATCTGGAGCGTCGGGCCGCAGGCCGCGACCGGAATCTACACCTCGCTCTGGTGGTACAAGAACCCCGCCAACCCGCCCGACGAGCAGAAAATGGCAGAGGATTTCCAGAAGAAATACGGCAAGCCCGCCGCCGACAAGACCTGGATGGGCTGGGTCACCGCCAAGTCGCTGTTCGAGGCCATCGAAATGGCCAAATCCACCGAGCCCATGGCCATCGTCGAGGCGCTGGAAAACTGGAAGGGCGGCACCGCGGAAAATCCGTACTCCTACCGCAAGTCCGATCATCAGTTCCTCGCCAAGAACCTCGTGGTGCAGGTCAAGGACCATATCCCCGATAAGTGGGACTATTTCGACGTGAAGGGCACCGTCCCGGAAAATTCCGCCGATCTCGGCAAGATCTTCGGCGACAATGGCTGCAAAATGCCCAGCAGCTGATGCGGCCTGCAATTAGCTCCGGCCCCTCCCGTCATGGCCCGGCTTGACCCGGCCATCTATCCAAGGGCGGCGAAGCAATCTCCGGCTCGCCTGGGCACCGGCCAAGCCACGCTAACCGCATGACCTCCCTCCTCATCTCACAGCTCGCCAACGGCCTCGTTCTCGGCGGGCTGTACGTCCTCATCGCCATCGGCCTGTCGATCATCTTCGGCCTGCTCGGTATCGTTAACTTCGCCCATGGCGCGTTCTTCGCCCTGGGCGCCTATTTCGGCCTCACCCTTGTCAATCAATTCGGCTGGCCCGCGATCATCCTCGCCCCGCTCGGCGTCGGCGTACTGGGTATGATCCTGGAGCGCCTGCTGATCCGCTATCTCTACGATAAGGACCCGCTCGTCAGCCTGATTGTCACCTTCGCCCTCGCGCTGCTTATCGAGGCGGTCACCCGCGTCGTGTGGGGCGGCCTTGGCCTCCCCTTCAGCCAGCCCGAGTTCCTCTCCGGCATCTTTCTCTGGGGACCCGTGCTGATCACCAGGTACCGGTTCTTCGTTTTCGCCGCCACCGTGGTTCTGCTCGTCGCCCTCTGGGCCTTCATGCAGTTCACCCCATACGGCCGAATCCTGCGCGCCGGATCGCGCGATCCCGAAATGGTCGGCCTTCTCGGCATCCGCCTTCCCATCGTGCTCACCGCCGTCTTCGGCCTGGGCTGCTGCATCGCAGGGATCGCCGGAGTCCTCGCCGCCCCTCTCTGGACCGTCTATCCCGCCATGCAGGAAGGGGCGATCATGCCCGCCTTCGTCGTCGTCACCATCGGCGGGCTGGGCTCCTTCGCCGGCGCCGTCATCGCCGGACTGCTGGTCGGCGTCGTCACCACCATGACCATCCAGTTCCAGCCGGAAGCCGCCAACGCCGTCATGTACGTGTTCATGGCCCTTGTCCTGCTGGTACGCCCGCGCGGCCTGCTCGGGGAGCGATGGGAGCGGTTTGAATGATACAGGGCGCCGAAAGTGTCGGCGGTTCCGTCACGACCTTCCGCCCGGGCCCGCTCAGCCGCGCACGCCATCCCGTCATCTGGGTCGCCGCCGTACTCGTCACCCTCACCCTGCTCTGGGCGGCCCTCGGCGCCCCCGAAAGCCTGATCACCGAAATCGCCATCTACACGCTCTACGGCGCCGGCGTGAATCTGCTGGTCGGCTACACCGGCCTGGTCCCCTTCGGCGCCTCCGTCTTCTTTGGTTGCGCCACCTATGCCGCCGCCGTCAGCATGAAGCGCGTCTTTACCAACGAACTGGAGGCGTTCGTCTTCTGCATCGCCTTCTCCATCGTGCTGGCCGCCATCATCGGCTTTATCATCCTCCGCCGGCGCGGCCTCTATTTCTCGCTGTTGACCCTCGCCTTTTCCCAGATCGCTTTCGAAATCGCCTATAAATGGACCGACCTCACCGGCGGCGAGAACGGACTGCAAGGCGTCCCGCGCCCGATGCTGGCCAACTCCGCCGTCTTCCACGGCTTCGTCCTTGCTACCGTCGTCATCGGCATGTGGTTCCTCTGGCGCGTCGCCCACGCGCCGTTCGGCCGCACGCTCCAGGCGCTGCGGGACAACGAACAGCGCGTCCTCGGGCTCGGCTACAACCCGTTCCGTCTGAAACTAACATCCTTCATCGTGATGGCCGCGGTGCTCGGCTACGCCGGAGCCCTGCTCGCCTTCATGCTCCGCGGAGCCTACGCCGATAATCTCGGCTGGCAGCACGCCGGCGACGCGCTCCTGATGACCGTGCTGGGCGGCGTCCACCACTTCCTCGGCCCGCTTTGGGGAGCCATCGCCTTCGTTCTCCTGCAGGACAAGCTCTCCACCCTCACTGAGAACTGGTGGCTGATCTTTGCCCCCATCATTCTCGTCTTTGCCCTGGGCTCGCCCGAGGGGATCCAAGGGCTTGTGCAGCGCCTGATGGGCCGCCAGCGCTGGACCCTCACCCGCCCCGAAATTCCGCCTCGCCCCGCCGTCATCGCCCCCTGGCTGAACGTCCATCCCAACCTCGACCCGTCCCGGCCGATCCTGACGGTACGCAATCTCTCCAAGCGCTTCGGATCGCTGGTCACCGCCCAGGACCTCGCCCTCGATGTGCACCCTTGCCGACTCCACAGCTTCATCGGCCCGAACGGCGCCGGTAAGACCACCTTCTTCAACATGCTCACCGGCTTCCTGCACGCCGATACCGGCGCCATCCATTTCGACGGCCACGATATAACCCGCAGGCGCGTCTTCGAACGCGTCCGCCTCGGCCTCGGGCGATCCTTCCAGATCCTCAGTGTCTTCCGCACCCTCACCGCCTTCGAAAACGTTCGCGTCGCCGTCCAGGCGCATAGCCGTTTCTCCGGCAACCTTCTCCGCGACGCCTACTCGCTCGAAGACGTCAACGCTCGCACCTGGTCCCTGCTCGATGCCGTCGGTCTTGCCGATCGCGCCGCAGAGCAGTGCGAAAACCTCTCGCACGGCGAGCAGCGTCTGCTCGAAATCGCAATTACGCTCGCCACCGAGGCCAAGCTGCTCCTGCTCGATGAACCCCTCGCCGGCCTCGCCGAAGCCGACCGCGAAATCGTTGGCAAACTCATCCGCACGCTCGCCGAAACCCACGCCGTCCTGCTTATCGAGCACGACATCGATCGCGTGCTCGCCTTATCCGACCGCATCACCGTGCTGCACCAGGGACGGCTGATCGCGGACGGCAAGCCGGCCGACGTCGCAAGCAACCCCGAAGTCGTCACCGCCTATCTCGGCGCGGCGCGCGAGGCCCAGAAACCCACCGTTATCGCCGCCGCCGAACACGCGCCACACCGGGTCTCGCCGGTGCCGCTGCTGCGCGTTCAGAAAATACGCGCGGGTTATGCCGGCAGCCAGGTCCTGACCGACCTCGACCTCACCGTCTACGCCGGCGAGGCCGTCGCCCTGCTCGGGCGCAACGGCGTGGGCAAGACCACTACCCTGCGCGCCATCACCGGAACGGTCGCCAAAAGTGCTGGCCAGATCAGTTTCGATGGCAAGGACATCACTGCCCGGCGGCACTACGAAATCAATCGGGCAGGCATCTCCCTCGTCCCGGAGGGCCGCCGCCTCTTTCCCAATCTGACTCTGCTGGAAAATCTCCGCCTCGCTGCGCGCCCAGGCGGCGCATCACTCGACGACGCGTTCGACCTCTTCCCCCGTCTGCGCCAGTTGCAACGCTCCCGCGCCGAAACCCTCTCCGGTGGCGAGCGCCAGATGGTCGCCATCGCCCGCGCCCTCATGGTCCCCGCCAAACTAGTGCTGCTCGACGAACCCTTCGAGGGCCTCGCCCCCGCCATCGTTCACGAAGTCATGGGAGCGCTGGTGAAGCTGCGCGGCCGGGTCAGCATGATGATCGTGGAGCACCACGCACAAACCGTGCTGCCGATCGTCGATCGCGCTTACGTGCTGGTCAACGGCCAGGTCGCTTACGAAGGCAGCGCCCGCGCACTGGAGGCAGACGAAGCCCTTCAGGCCCGCTTACTCGGAGTTGTGCAAACCGAACTCGTCGCTTGAACACCTCTCCCGCGTGCGGGAGAGGTCGGATCGCGCAGCGATCCGGGTGAAGGCCTCAATCCCGCAGCAGCCGCGCCTCCGTGCGCTCCTGCAACTCCTCGAACGTCAGCTCCGGAATCGTTTCAAGCACCACGAACCCGCGTGGCGTGACATCCAGCACCGCCAGATTTGTATAAACCCGCCGCACCACCCCATGCGCGGTCCGTGGATAAGAACATGTGCGCACCAGCCGTGGCGCACCCTCTTTTGTGGTATGCTCCATGATCACCCACAACCGTTTCGCGCCGATCGCCAGGTCCATCGCCCCACCGATCTGCTTCACCTTCTCGTCCGGATGCCGCGCCCAATTCGCAAGATCACCGCTCTCGGAAACCTCGAACGCGCCCAGAATGCATAGATCCAGGTGCCCGCCCCGCGCAATCGCGAAACTGTCCGCGTGATGCACGTAGCTTCCGCCGCGAACCAAAGTGATCGGCTGCACCCCCGCATTGATAAGATACGGATTGACCGCGTCCTGCGCCGGCGCCGGCCCCGCGCCGATCACGCCATTCTCCGCATGAATGATCACCTCGCGATCAGCCGGAATAAAATTCGCCACCTCCGTCGGAATGCCGATCCCCAGATTGACCAGCCATCCTTCCGGGATATCCGCCGCGGCCCGCGCCGACATGCCGCCGCGGTCGAGCGGAGTCCATCTCTCCATCGCGCCCTCTCCGCTACGCCGGAACATGCACCAGCCGGTTCACAAAAATCCCCGGCGTGTGAACCTGCTCCGGCGGAATATCGCCCAGCTCCACCGCATGAACCACCTGCGCAATCGTCATCGAAGCAGCCATCGCCATCACCGGATTGAAATTCCGCTGCGTTTCCCGATACGTCAGATTCCCCCAACGATCCCCCTGCCAAGCATCGATCAACGCCACGTCGCCCGCCAGTGGCATCTCCAGCATGCAAGGCTTGCCACCGATCTCGCGCACCTCACGTCGCTCCGCCAGAATCGTATCGGCGCCGGTCGGAGTGTAAAACGCCGGGATCCCCGCCCCCGCCGCCCGCATCCGCTCGGCCAGCGTTCCCTGCGGCACAACCTCGACCTCCAGCTTGCCTTCCATATGTAACCGTCCTGCCTCACTTGCCGGACGGATGAAACTGCAGATCATTTTGCGCACACGCCCCAGAGTCATCAGCCGCGCGATCGCGCTCCCGTCTCGTCCGCCAGCAGTGCAAACAACCGTCAGCTCCCGCGCGCCCTGCTCGATCAATCCTTCCAGCAGTGCCAGCGGCGTGCCCACATCGCCGAATCCCCCCACCAGCACCGTCGAGCCGTCACGAATCCCCGCCAGCGCCTCCGCAACCGAGGCGATGCGCTTGTCTATCATCGGAACCGTTTCCCGTTATGCTTTGCTCTGAAGCGAGATCGCGAGGCGGAACGTCGGAGCGCGTGAATCTCGCTTCAAACCCAGGATATAAAGCAGAAAACCGCCGCTTGACCACATCCCGAGGGCGCCGCACATGCAAACCACACTCGAACGACTAAACCCCCTGCCGGGAGCAAGCTTCGGCGGCCGTGTGACCCTCACCGGCGATGGCGGCGCCCTCGATCTCGTCCGCGCGGCCGAAGCCCGTCCCGAAACCCTTCCCACGATGCTCGCCGAAAGCGGCGGGCTGCTCCTGATTCCCGGCATGAACCTCATGGCCGAAAACCCCGAACTGCTCGTCCGCCTCAGCCGCCTCTTCGGCCCCGAGGTCGAGGACTATCGACAGACCCTCACCGCCGCGAACATGGTGCACGAAACCGTCCCGGAAATCTTCGTCGTCTCCAACAACCCCCGCGTCGCCCGCCAGCCCCCCGCCCTGCCCGATCCGCCGCTCACGCCCGAAGGCCGCTTCCCCGTCCAGTTCCCCCACCGCCGCGGCTGGCACACCGACCAGAGCTACCGCCGTCCGCCGCCCGACATCTCGCTCTTCCTCGGCGTCGATCCCGCCCCGCGCGGCCAGGGCCAGACCCTGTTCGCCGACGGCGCCGCCGCCTATGACACCTTGCCGCGGGACCTGAAGGCCCGGGCGGACCGGCGCGAAGGCCTGCACGTCGGCTCCAGCGCGGGACGTTCACGCAAAGCCGTGCTGGCCGGCGAAACGCCCCGCGAGCTGCGGCCCCATGAACGCCCCCAGCGTCAGCCGGTTGTGCGCGTGCACCCCGTCACCGGCCGCCGTGCGCTCTACCTCTGCGAATACGGCCAGATGGACTGGGTTGAAGGCCCGTTTGTCGGTATGGAGCCTGGCCCATATGGCGAAGGCGCAAAACTGCTCGAAACGCTCATGTCGCACCTCACCCAGCCGCAATTTGTCTACGTTCACGATTGGAGCCAGGGCGATGTGCTGATCTGGGATAATCGCTGCCTGGCCCACGCGGCAACCTGGTTCGACGCCGCCAACATCACCCGCCTGATGTGGCGCACCACCGTCAGCGGCAACCCAGGCCCCGCATATGCTGGCGAGCGCAAAAGCTGGATCCCCGACGAGCCGCCCCGGTGTGCCTGAAGCAGGCCTGCCCGTCACCGACCTTCGCTGGTGCGCGAGGGCAGACCCTGACACGCTTCGCCCCCTGCTCATCGGCTGCGCACTGGCCGACGGATGCGCCGGAGACCCCCTACAATTACCGACGCAAATATGGTGGACCGCACGCTCACGCTGCAAACCAGCCGCCGCATCCCGCTGCGCGCCGTAACAGCTGGGCGCGATCGTGGATACACGTCTCGGCTCGCCCCTCCTGTCCGCCAATGCCGCTTCACGCACGCCGGCGGAGCGACACGAGCAACCGAGCGCGTCCGGCTGGCCCGGCTGGGCGTGAACCCGGACCGGCTCGCCTCATCCGACGACCGGCACGTCGTCCTTACATTCCTTACGGCGCTCGACGGACCCGAAACTGAGTGAGCGCACACTCCCTCTCGGCCCGTTCTATGAGGCGATGAAACGCACCGGCGATCCCGCAACATATCGCCACCCCGCGAGGGCAACTTTTCTACCGGGCACCGACATCGTGCCGCACCTCGAGTGCGCGGCAGCGCCGCCCCGGCGTTGGGCGATTTTGCCGCAAAGTGCTTGCTCACGACAGCGTGAGCTGCGACAATTCCCATACAAAAGAGGCTTGTTTCGTGACCACACCCCGCAAGACCCCCCGTGCGGCGCCCTGCCGTGGCGCCCGCAGCAACGCGATGTTGGCCGGTTGCGGCGCCATAATGGCCGCCGTGCGCCTTCCGGCTCGTGCCCGCCCCGTGGCCGCCAAAGCGACAAACGATTATGCATAAGGGCAGAGTTCTCCTGGTCGCCACGGTTCTCATCGGGGGTGCCTTCGCATTGGATGCGCTTACCTCGAATGGGCCAGCGCAAACGGCGCCGGCACAGCCAACGCCGACTCAATCGGTGCCAGTCCAATCAACGCCAGCGCAGCCTGCTCTGCCGTCGTCGCAATCACTAGCTGCTGTTGCTGGGCAACGTGCGCATCGCGACACTAATGATCATAAATTCGCAGGTGTATTTGTCTGCCTGCAGAATAGCAACTTTACGGGTGGTGTATGGAGTCATTCTCCCTGCCTCGATCCGGCGGGCATGAGCATTGATGAAGCCTATTCCTATCTCGCGCCAACGCACGGCGTAGAGGGATTGACCTTTATGAGTGACCCGGAAGCGCCCGCCGTCCGGTATGCAGGGACGATGCCCAACGGTACTCGCATTTGGTGGGTGAACTTCGGAGGTGCCGCCCTCAATGAGGGAGTCGATCAGAATCATCCGCTCGAATGCAAAGACATCTCTGATAAGGCATATTCTTGTCAGTGGATCCCGACCGCCAACCCTAAGGAGTGGGCCAACTATCAGCGGATGCAGATGGACAACGTCTCTGACTTCCCATCGTTCTTCGATGTAATTAAGAGCTCTGTTGAACGATATTCTTCCCTCGAGGCATTAGCCCAGCGCCACAACGATGCACTCACCGCTGGCCAGGTAACGTCTAACCAGACGGCAGACTGGTATTACAAGGATGACAATGAAGATGACGCGGGGTGTCACGCATTGTCGGGGACACCGAAGCAGTTCGCAGATATCGCTGTTAGGAGGGGTGCTACCGACCTAGAGATTACGGGCAGTGGCATTTTGGAAGCAGATGTCGTTATCTCTTATGGTTTGAAAGATAAGAGTTACTCGTATTCGTTTTACGTGTCCCATGAGAAATGCGCCAATCCGTTCCATACACCTGACATGACAAAGCCTGACTTCAGCAAATCAGTCGTGACGTGGACACTGATCGAGACAAGGCCGATCAAACTCTGGCTGATGAGGCATTAAAGCACGCAACGGATAAGGGACCGTGGTGGGTGAGTGACGGGGCGAAAATCTGGGCAGGATGTAAACTGTCGAAACTTACGCCGATAGGAGATGCACTATCAGCAAAGGCGAAAGGAGCGCGAAACATCGAAATTGAGGGAGGCTTAGAGGTAGCTAACGTGAGCAATCCGACCGATGTTGTGGTTAAATATGACCTTAATGGCAAATCATACTACAACGACTATTACACAAACAAGTTTTGCGATGATCGCGATCCGCCGTCAGAGGCTGACAAGGCTAAGGCAATTAGTGTCTCACGGCGTAGTGGCGAAAGCTGGTATGTGGATTACTATTCCGACAAGATGCAATGCGTGGAGCCAAAACGAACCCCAAAGGAACTTGCTGATGAGGCCGAGAGGCATCATCACGCCACCGATATTGAATTCGCTGTGCCATCTAGTGATGATGAGAAAGCCTTTCTTTATCTTCAATATGGCGTCGGCGCTCAAGGTCACTTGATTGGTTTTTACAAGACACGTGACGCTTGCACCGATGCAATTAATAACTGACAAGCCTCGTATACGGACTCGGCGGCGTGGGATGATTACAGCACTAACAGGGTACGGAAAAAAGGCTTGTTGAGCCGGCCTCGATCTGGTTCGCTGTGCTGAGTGGCTGGGGGATTGGGGACGACGAACAACGGGCTACAGTGATTCGCATCACACGCAGAGTGACATTTCTATCGGGCAGAAACTGTGACTTTTCTACCGGCAGCGACATTGGCGCTGGGCCGGGATGGCGGCCTCAAGGGCTGCGCTGCGCGCCGGTTGCCGTCGGCTTCGGCCCCCTGACCCCCCAGCCCGAGCGTCTGCGGAAATGCCGTGTGGCGCTGATCCTGCCCGTCGCGCCAAGGGTTGTGTCTACTTTGCGCGTGCGTCGCACTTTTTCCCGACGGTTGGCTCAAGATCCTGGGGCTGACGTAGACCCCAATCCAAATCTCGAAGGCTCGCAGGAGTATTGCCGGCTCCGGCCCTAGGTTATCGTTCATTATGAAGCCTCCCCTCTTGCCTCGCATCCAATTCAGCTTGGAACCGCGCCCTTTGGGCGGAGGGCCGAATGGTCAAAGCGGTCGGCATCGATTTCGGCACAACCAACAGCGTCGTGGCCCTGCTGCACGACGATGGCTCGGTCATCACGCAGCGCCACGCAAGCCTCGATGTATTCCGTTCGCTGCTGTGTTCTGGACCGAGCCGCGCCCTGGCCGCTCCGTCCTCCACCACGCGGCAGGACCGGAGGCGATCACGGCCTATCTGGAAGATCCGCTGGACAGCCGGTTGATCATGTCGATGAGGTGGAGAAACTCACCGGCGGCGGCGAGTTCGTATCGGTGGCGGAAGGCCTGGCACTCATCGGCGCTGTCTGACGCTCCGTCGTCCCGTACACGAGGCACTCCTGGGGTGTCATTTCTACTTTGCACGCCGGGCGTCATTTCGATCTTGCGCCGACATCGCGTGAAAGACCGTCCCTGACGACGAATATCGAAATGAGCAGTAAACGAACGACGGTCCGATCTTCTCCCGGCGCCAACCACCAGCAACTCGCCTTACCGCGCGGCCCTTCCAACCCCGCTCTCCGAACCTCCCGATCACCCCAACTCTCGCCTTACCAGCGCCGCCCCATCCACCAACGCCCGCAACTTCCCGAACGCCACCTCCCGCTTCAGATACTTCATCCCGCAATCCGGCGCCGGGATCAGCCGCTCCGGCGCCACAAACCGCAGCCCCGCCCGGATCCGCTCCGCCACCACCTCCGCCCTCTCGACTTCCGGATCGCCCAGGTCCAGCACCCCCAGCATCACGGTCTTGCCCGCCAGTTCCCGCAACACCCCCAGATCCAACCTTGGCTGCGCCGCCTCGATTGAAATCTGCTGTGCCGCACAGTCAGATAGTTGCGGAAGAAAGCTGTACCCGCTCGGCTTCTCCCGCACCACCGCCGCATAGCCGAAGCACAGATGCACCACCGTCGGGCCCTCGATCCCCTCCAGTGCCCGGTTGATCGCCCGCACGCCCCAGCGCGTCGCCTTCTCTGGCGCCGTCCGCACCCACGGCTCATCGAGCTGCACCACGTCCACCCTGGTCATCCGGAGGTCCCGCAGCTCCGCATTCACCGCGGCGGCGTAGTCCATCGCCAGCTCTTCTTCGTCGTCGTAAAACTCGTTCTGCGCCTGCTGCGACAACGTGAACGGCCCCGGCAGAGTGATCTTCGTCGCCCGCCCTGTATTTCGCACCAGGAACGCCGCATCGCGCGTCTCCACCGGCCCCACCCGCCGCACACGACCCACAACCCGAGGCACCGGAGTCACCTGCCCGCCCCGCCGCAGCTCGCCCGGCCGCGCCGCATCCACCCCCTCCAGCGCCAGCGCAAATCGATTCGAGTAGCTCTCCCGCCGCATCTCCCCATCTGTAACGATATCGATGCCGGCCCGCTCCATCTCCCGAATCGCCAGAACCGTCGCATCATCCTGCGCCTGCTCCAGCCACTCAGAACCGACGCGCCAGATATCGCCGGCCCGCGCACGCGGCACGCCATGCTTCAGCAGCGCCGAACGATCCACCAGCCAGTCCGGCTGAGGATAACTGCCCACCACCGTAGTGGGCAGCAGATGCGCGGGATACGCCATCGGCGGCTACTTCAGCCGCCGCTGCCACATGGCAAAAATCGTCTCCCATGTGGCTTCGGCCGCCAGCGTGTCGCACACCGCCCCCGCAGCAACAGCCGGTGAGGCGAATCCTCCGCATCCGTCACGATACCTACTCCGTGCAAAGAAGGCGCCTCGTTTATCCGCGCGGAAACTGCGCCGAAACCGACGTAATATACCGCCCGCGCATGCAACACCCCACGCAGCCGATCGGACCAGCCGCGACACGGTCCTGCGCATCCAGAAACCCGATCATCCCAGAGATATCGTCCGTAACCATCGCATTTGTCAGGTGGTTCATCAACGCCGTATGCCGCTCCTGCCCCTCCGGCGCGACCAGGAAGCTCGGCATGCCCCCATGCTTGGTCGTGACCACCACATCCTGTTCGATCATCTCGCCCATCCTCCCGATATGCGATTATGCCGCGCCTGCGGCCTTATTGACAGACGAACCGACCCGGCGACCCTTCCTTGACTTCCCCTCAAGCGCCGTCCTACCGATTCGAACAAACACAAACAGGGAGGATCAGCGCATGAGCCGCTTCAGCCGCCTCGCCGCGGCCATTTTCGCAGCCGCGTCCCTCATAGCCGCGAAACCCGCGACGGCGCAGACCATCACCGTCACCCACTGGGGCGCCGCGTTCTACGGCGCGCCTTACGCGGTGGCCATGGCCAAAGGCTTCTTCAAGCAACACGGCGTCAATGTCTCCGGCGTCCTCACCTCACAGGGCGGCGGAACCTCCGTCCGCAACCTGCTCGCCAGCGACCTGCCCTTCGGCGAGGTCGCACTGTCGGCCGCTGTGCAGGCCGCCGATCACGGCGTGCCGTTGAAGATCATCGGCGGCGGCGTGGATTCCGTGGGCGACATCCTGTGGATGGCCAAAAAGGGCTCACCCCTGAAATCGCTGAAGGATATCGAGCACCACACCGTCGGCTTCACCTCCCCCGGATCGGTCACCAACATGCTGATCCTGATGGCTATGAAGGCGCACAATATTGATGCCTCCACGGTGAAGCTGGTGCCGGTCGGCGGCATCGGCGCCAACGTCACCGCCGTGCTGAATGGCGCCATCGACACCGGCATGTGCGGCGAGCCGGTATGGAGCGAAAACGCATCCAACCTGCAGCCGGTCTTCTGGGTCAAGGACGTGCTGCCGCCCAACATGATGCAGACCGTCACCGTCACCACCACCGATTACGCCAAGGATCACGCCGCGGAGCTGAAAGGGCTGCTTGCCGGACGCGCGGAAGGCGTCGCCTTCATCAAGGCGCATCCGGACGAGGCCGCCGACATAACCGCCAAGGCCTACTCCAGCGACCGTACCGAGCTCTATCGAACGGTGTTCCACAACCTGAACGCCATGAACTACTGGTCGGAAGGGCGGCTTGATTACGCCGGCATGGACCGTATGGTCGAAGGCCTGACCATCGTCGGTGCGATGGAGGGCAAGGTGGACTGGCCGAAGCTGGTCGATACGTCCTTCCTGCCGCCTGATCTCGCCAAATGAGCGTTGCCGCCGCGCCGCCGGCACACCTGCCGGCGGCGGACCGCGAAACTGCCACGGCGCCTCCGCAAGTCCAACTCACCGGCGTCACGCGCGTCTATCACGGCGCGCGCGACGTGCATGCGCTCGGCCCGATCGATCTGAGCATCCGTACCGGGGAGTTCTTCTCGGTCGTCGGCCCCTCCGGCTGTGGCAAATCCACGCTGCTCGATGTGCTGGCCGGCCTGTCCGCGCCCACCGCCGGCGCGATTTCATTTGAAGGCAAAACCGTGAACGGCACTGTGCCGGATGGGGTCGGCGTCGTGTTCCAGGAGGATTCGTCCTTCCCATGGCTCACCGTGGCCGACAACGTCGCCTTCGGACTGCGTCGCGCAGGCGTGGCCAGTTCGGAAATTAAACGCCGGCTCGACTACGCGCTGGGCTTCATGGGGCTGCGCGATTTCGCCGGCGCGTACCCGGCGCAGCTCTCCGGTGGCATGCGCCAGCGCGTCTGCATCGCCCGCACCCTCGTCATGCAGCCCCGCCTCATCCTGCTCGACGAGCCATTCGGCGCGCTCGATCAGCAGAACTCGTTTGCTGATGGGCGACGAGCTGCTGCGGCTGTGGTGCGAAACCGGCGCCACTGTGCTGCTGATCACCCACGCGCTTGACGAGGCCGCAATGCTCTCCGACCGCGTCGGCGTGATGTCCGCGCGTCCCGGCCGGTTCATCGACCTGGTCGAAACCGGCTGGCAGCGCGAGCGCGACTCCCGCATCGTCGCGTCGCCGGAATTTGGCGGCATCACCGCGCGGCTATGGGGCTCGTTGCGCACGGAATCGCTGAAGGCGCTTGGGCGATGAGCCCGCGCACCAAGGCGGCACTTACCCGCCTGCTGCTCGCGCTGCTGTTCATCGCCATCCTGGAGGCGATCTGTCGCCTCGGGCTGGCGAAGCCCATCACTCTTGTCGCGCCATCGGTGATGGTAAGCGAGCTGTGGTCGCTGCTGCGCGCGGGCACACTCGCGCCCGACGCGGCGCGCACCACCATCGAGGTGGGCGGCGCCTTCACCGCCTCCGTGGCGCTGGGGCTGGGCCTTGGCGCCTTCGTGCACGCGCGCCCGGCCGTGCGCGCCGCCATCAGCCCGGTGCTGGCGAGCTGGTACTCGATCCCGAGCTTCGTGTTCTATCCGCTGCTGGTTGCGCTGTTGGGGCTTTCCGCCGCCCCCCTCATTGTCATCGGAACGATTGCAGGCGCACCGGCCATGATGATCGGCACCATCGCCGGACTGGACCGCATCCCGCCGGTCCTGTTGCGGGTTGCGCGCTTGCATCACCTGTCGCACGCCGCAACCTTTCGCTTCGTGACCCTGCCGGCCATCGCACCGAGCCTGTTCACCGGACTCAAGCTGGCGTTCGCCTACTCCTTCATCAGCGTCATCGCCGGCGAGTTCATCCTGGCGGGCGCGGGGCTTGGCTTCAGCATCTCCTATGCCTACGACAATTTCGAAACGCGCAAGATGTACGCGCTGATGCTGCTGGTGCTGGCCGTGGCGGCCGGGGTGAACGGCGTGCTGAGCTGGTGGGAGGGGCACTTGCTGCGCCGGCGCGGGCGATGACGACGGGCTGGCGCCGCGCCCGCGATACCGGGATCATGTTGGGCGGCATCTGGATGGTGTGGTTCGCCGCTTGGCTCGCGGCCGGTGATTCCGCAATCACGCCCCCGGGGCGCACGATCGAGCGCACGGTCGCGTTGCTGGCGTCCGCCGATTTCTGGGGCCACGCACGGGCGACCTTCACCGCCTTCGCCTTCGCGCTGGTGATCTCGTCCCTGGGCGGCGTTGGGCTTGGGCTGCTGCTAGGGGTGCGCCGGTTCGCAGGACAGGTGGCCGAGCCGATGCTGACCTCGCTCTACACCATCCCGAAGGTGACGCTGTATCCGGTGATGCTGCTGCTGTTCGGCCTTGGTATGCCGGCCAAGGTGGCGTTCGGGGTGATCCACGGCATCATTCCCGTGACCCTGTTCACACTCGCAGCCATCCGCAATTTGCCGCCGGTGCTGCTGCGCAGCGCACGCGCGATGCGCCTGTCGCCGATGGCTACGGCGGTGCACGTGCTCGCCCCCGCCGTATGGCCGGAGATCGCCACCGGCCTGCGCATCGGTTTCGCGCTGACATTCCTCGGCGTGCTGATCGGCGAGATGTTCGCTTCGCAGCGCGGGCTGGGGTTCCTGATCATCAACGGCATCAACGCCCACGACGTGGCGCTGACCACCGCCGTGACGCTGATCGTGGTGGTGATCGCGGTGGCGATGAACGCGGCGCTGCTGGCGCTGGACCACCGGCACTGAGGGGCTAAACTCCCCGAAACCCCGCCGGAGACCGCCCCCATGCCAGCCAGCCATGCCGCCCGTCTGCGCGCCCTTCTACGCGAGCATCGCATGCTCACCGCCCCCGGCGTGTACGACGCCATCTCCGCCCGCCTCATCGTTCAGGCCGGCTTCCCGGTTGTGTACATGACCGGCGCGGGCACCGCGGCAACGCTCGGCTTCCCCGATTACGGCCTCGTCACCATGACCGAGATGGTCGAAAACGCCGCCCGCATCGTGCGTGCCGCCGCCGCCCCGGTGATCGCCGACGGCGACACCGGCTACGGCAACGAGTTGAACGTCGTGCGCCTGGTGCAAGAGCATGCACGCGCGGGAACCGCCGGCATCCATATCGAAGACCAGGTAAGCCCGAAGAAATGCGGCCATCTCGACGACAAGCAGATCGTCCCGCGCGAAGACTGGCTGGCAAAGATCCGCGCCGCCGTCGCCGCGCGGCCGGACGCCGATTTCGTGGTGATCGCCCGCACCGATAGCCGAGCCGTCGCGGGCTTCGACGAAGCGGTTGCGCGCTGCAATGCTGCGCTCGCCGCAGGGGCCGACATCGCGTTTCTGGAGGCAGCGCAGACCATGGAGGAAGTTGCACTTGTTCCCAGGCGGGTGAACGGGCCATGCCTGTATAATCTGGTTAAGGCCGGCAAGAGCCCGGATGTGCCGCTGGATGACGCCGAAGCAATGGGCTACCGCATCACCATCGTTCCCGGCCTGCTGTTCAAGACCATGCTGTCGGCCGGCGACGCGGCACTCAACGCGTTGAAGACCACGCGCCGGCACCCCGAGGTGGGTGGGCTGACGGTGCGCGACGCCTTCGCCCGCATGGGCGCGGCCGAGTGGGACGCCTGCCGCACCCGCTTCCGCGAGGAGGCGCACCGGGAAGCCGCCGAATGACCGCGCCGGCCTCGCTCTTCGACAAAATCTGGCAGCGCCATGCGGTCATCACCCGACCCGACGGCGCGGTGCTGCTGCATGTCGGGCGCCATCTGCTGCACGACGGCTCGCGCGCCGGATTCCGGTTTTTGTCGGAACGAAATCTCCCGCTGCACGACCCGGCGCACACCTACGGCACCCCCGACCACTACGTCTCCACCTCCGGCCGCGATGTGATGGCGATCAGCGAGACATTCCGCCGTGACATGGTGCTGGACCTCGCGCGCAACGCCGCCACCTATGGTTTCACCCATTTCGGACTGGAGGACCCACGGCAGGGCATCATCCACGTGATCGGGCCGGAGCAAGCGATAACCTTGCCGGGGATCGTGATGGTGTGCGGGGATAGCCACACGGCAAGTCATGGCGCACTCGGCGCCCTGGCCTTCGGCATCGGCGCATCCGAGGTAGCGCACGTGCTGGCCACCCAGACCCTGTGGCAATCGCGCAAACCGGGCAGCATGCGCATCACGGTGAACGGGCGGCTCGGCCCCGGCGTGTTCTCCAAGGACGTGATCCTCGCGATCATCGCGCGCATCGGTGCCGCCGGCGGCACCGGCATGGCGATCGAATACGCCGGGGAGGTGTTCCGCGCGATGTCAACCGAGGGACGCCTGACGGTGTGCAACATGTCGATCGAGGCCGGCGCGCGGGCCGGCATGGTGGCGCCGGATGAAACCACTTTCGCCTATTTGAACGGCCGGCCCTTCGCGCCCCAGGGGGCACTGTGGGACCAGGCCGTGGCATTCTGGCGCACCCTGCCGAGCGACCCCGGCGCGGCCTTCGATGCCGAGGTGTCGCTGGACGGCGCTGCCATCACCCCAATGGCGACCTGGGGCACAAGCCCAGAGCATGGCGCGCCGGTCACTGAAGCGATCCCCGACCCGGCCGGCGCACCCACCACCGAACGGCGCGAAGCGGTGGCGCGGGCACTGAACTACATGGGCCTCAGCCCCGGGATGCGCATGCAGGACATTCCGATCAACCGCGTTTTCATCGGCTCCTGCACCAACTCTCGCATCGAGGATCTGCGCGCGGCCGCTTCCGTGCTGCGCGGGCGCAGAGCGCGCGTACCTTCCTGGGCAGTGCCGGGGTCGGGGCTGGTGAAGCGCCAGGCCGAGGCGGAAGGGCTGGATCGGGTGTTCAAGGACGCCGGGTTCGAGTGGCGCGAGGCGGGCTGCTCCATGTGCGTTGGGATGAACGGCGATGTGGTGGAACCGGGGGCGCACTGCGCCTCGACCTCCAACCGCAACTTCGTCGGCCGGCAGGGCCAGGGAGCGCGCACCCATCTGATGAGCCCCGCCATGGCCGCCGCCGCCGCCGTGACCGGCCACATCACCGACGTGCGCCGATTTGTGGGGAATGCCTGACATGGCCCCGTTCGAAACCGTCGATGCGAAGGCCGTGGCGCTGGACATGGCCAACGTCGACACGGACCAGATCATCCCGGCGCGCTTCCTCTGGCGCCCCCGGCAGGAAGGCTACGGGGAGCTGCTGTTTCACGACATCCGCGACAAATCGGGCTTCCCCCTAGAAACCCAGGCCGCGCGGGGCGCCGCCGTGCTGGTCGCGGATCGCAACTTCGGCTGCGGCTCGTCGCGCGAGCATGCAGCCTGGGCGCTGCGCGACGCCGGATTCCGCGTGGTGATCGCGCCGTCATTCGGGGATATTTTCTTTTCCAACAGCTTCAAAAACGGGCTGCTTCCGGTCGTGCTACCCGAGGCGCGCTGCGCCGAATTACGCGCGGCACTGACGCGCAATCCCGGCGCGCGAATGATGGTGGACCTCAAAGCGCAGACCATAACCGGGCCGGTCGGTGTGAACGACGGGTTCGACATCGACCAGTTCGCGATCGACCCAATGCGCAAGGAATTGCTGCTCGCCGGCGAGGACGAGGTGGGGTTCACGCTGCGGCAGAAACCGGCGATCGGCGCCTTCGAGCAAGCCTACGCGCGCTCGATGCCCTGGGTCTGACCGCCGCCTGTGCCGCAAATCCGCTCGCCGCTTGGCGCACCTGCTCCTTGTGTGGCAGAAGCTCCCACGCGTCGCCACGTGAATCGGATACTCTGAACAGCAGGAGCGCCACATGACGCGAGCCGGTGGACTGCGAAAAGGATTGCTGGTCGGTGTTTCGCTCGCCATGGTCTGGGACCCGGCCTTTGCGCAGAGACCCTCAACGCCCGCCAAGCCGAAAGCCGTTCCGGCACGGCCCACCCCGGCCGGCGTCCCACACACATTGAGCGATGCGCTGGCCACCGTTTACATGAACCAGCCTGTCCTGCAGGCCGAACGGGCAAAGCTGCGCGCCACCGATGAAGGCGTCCCCCAGGCCCTGGCAGGCTGGAAACCCACCGTGATCGTCGCTGGTACCCGCAGGCTACGGCAACGGCCTCTCCAGGCAGTTTCTCGCTACCGCCGGCCAGTGGGAGAAGTTGCAGACCACTCGCCAGATTGCCACCGCACAGGCCACCGTTACCCAGCCGCTTTACACCGGCGGCAAAGTGCGGGCCAATGTTAACCGCGCCACCGACGAAGTCATGGCTGAACGTGCCAACCTCCTAGCTCAGGAGGAAAGCAGCTTCGGCAGCGCAGTGAATGCATATGTCGGCGTGATCGAGGCGCGCCAACTTCTGCAACTCAACCAGAACAACGAGACGGTGCTCCGCGAACAGTTGCGCGCCACCAATGACCAGTACCGGGTAGGCGAGGTCACGCGGACCGACGTCGCCCAGGCCGAGGCCTCGCTGGCCAGCGCCATCGCGGCGACCGAGACCGCTCAGGGCAACCTGCAGACTGCGACGGGTACGTTTCTCCAGGTGATCGGCTACCTGCCGCCCGCGGATCTTGCACCCCCGCAGCCCCTGCAATTGCCCGTTGCCAACGAGCGGCAGGCCGCGGCGTTCGCGGCATCGAACAACCCCGCGGTGATTGCCGCCCGGTTCAACAACTCAGCCGCCAAGAACGCGGTCGAGGCGGCTTTCGCCGCACTCCTGCCGCAGCTCAGCCTACAGGGCCAGATCTTTCAGTCCAACAACTCCAGCGCACGCAGCAACGACGTCAACGGCTATCAAGCCCTGCTCAACCTTTCCGTGCCGCTATACCAGGGCGGCCAGGAGTATTCCGCAGTCCGTCAGGCACGACAGACCGAGCAGCAACAAGCCGAATTGGTCGGCGACGCCCAGCGTACCGCGGCGCAGAATGCAGTGAATGCGTGGGAGACGCTGGTCGCCGCGCGCGCAGCGGCCCAGAGTACCGAGACTGCTATCCGGGCCAACGAGATCGCCCTCGTCGGGGTGGAGCGCGAACACCTGGTAGGCACGCGCACAACGCTGGACGTTCTGAACGCACAACAGACGTTGCTGAATTCCCAGGTAACCCTGGTGCAGAACCTGGCGAACCTGGTCACGGCATCCTACGGCGTGGCCTCGGCTATCGGGCGGCTCACTGCCCGCGACCTCGCCCTGCAGGTGCCGTTCTACGACGACACCGCCTACTTCAATCAGGTAAAGAACAAATGGTTCGGAATCGGAGTACCCCCCGCGGACGCATTCTTCGGCCGATGACTATGCGGAGCTTGCTATGACCTCACCCGCCAACCCCGAAGAAGGGCAGTCCGGGTCTGGAGCGGACCCCTCGATGGAGGACATCCTTGCCTCGATCCGGCGCATCCTCAGCGAGGAGGAGAGCGAGCCTGCCGCGCCGGCGCGGGCCTCCGCCGCACCTGCTCCCGGCGCACCACCTACGGTTACCGAGGACGTGTTGCTGCTGGATACGTCCATGATGGTTCCGGAGGACAAGCAGGCCCCCAAGCAACAGGAGCCCCCGATGGCAGCGCCAGTAGCAGCAACCGTGGCAGCACCCGCCGATCCCCATCAATCCGACAACCACAGCGCGCTGATGGCCCCCGAGGCCGCCCAGGCGGCGGCCGGTTCTATGGGTGAGCTGGTCCGGCGCCTCGCGGCCGAACGGAATGCTCAGCTGAACACCGGGGGACCGACGATCGAGGACCTCGTCCGCTCGGAGCTGCGGCCCTTGCTGAAGGCCTGGCTCGACCAGCACTTGGCCCCGCTGGTGGAGCGGCTCGTCCGTGCGGAAATCGAACGCGTCGTCGGCCGCACCCTCCTATAGGGCGGGTGAAATTAGGGCGGGTGAAATCGCCCTCCCCTTGCGGTCAGAACTCAAGCGCGCCCATCGCAATCAATCCACCTCCCGTTGCGGGCCGCTTGCGGGAGGGGGTCGGGGCGACGGGTCGAACCTTAAGACGCTTGGCATTACCCTCCGCCCGCCTTTCCACGTCCCCAGCACCCGCCCCTCAAGCGCCCGTCCGTCGAATGGCGTGTTCTGCGCCTTTCCCGGCAGCGCGCCCGCCTCCACGCGCCAGATCCGCTCCGGGTGAAACAAACACAGATCCGCCGGTGCCCCCTTCACCAGCCGCCCCGCCTCTACCCCCAGCAATCGTGCCGGCCGGTTCGTGAGCAAATCCAGCGCCTGGATCATCGGCAGAGCGCCCCCATGCACATACGCCAGCACCACCCCGAGCAGCGTTGCCAGTCCCGCCCCGCCCGGCGCCGCCTGCGCAAACGGGAGTCGCTTGTCGTCTGCATCCCGGGGCTGATGGTCCGACGCAATCGCATCGATCGTCCCGTCCACCAGGGCAGCCAGCACCGCCAGCCGGTCCTCGTCTCGCCGCAGAGGCGGAGACAGCTTGGCATAGGTCCGGAAATCCCCGATCGCCGTCTCGTTCAGGTCGAAATACGGCGGCGCCGTATCGCAGGTGACCGCGATTCCCTCCTGCTTGGCCTGGCGGATCAGCTCCAGCGCCTCCCCCGTCGAGACCGGACCAAAATGCACTGCTCCGCCCGTCAGCCGCGCCAGCCGGATATCCCGCGCGACCAGTATCGCCTCCGCCGCCGCGGGAATTCCCGGCAGACCTAACCTAGTGGCCAGCTCTCCCTCGGTCGCCGTCCCGCCCGCTGCCAGAGAAGGCTCCTCCGGGTGCTGCATGATCCGCGCCCCGAACCCCGAGGCATAGGACAAAGCGAGCCGCATCAGCCGCGCCGAGCCGATCGCCCGCCCGCCATCGGTGAACGCGACCGCGCCGGCCTCCCGCAGCAGCCCCAGCTCCGCCAGCTCCTCCCCAGCACACCGCCGAGTCACCGCGGCATAGGGCAGGATCGTCAGGCTGCCGGTCTCCTCGCCCCGCGCCCGCAGCAGCCGCACCAGTGCCGGATCGTCGATGGCCGGCTGCGCATCCGGCAGCGCCGCCAGCGTCGTAATGCCCCCCGCCGCCGCGGCCTGTGCCGCCGAGGCAATCGTCTCCCGGGTCCTCATAGCCCGGCTCCCCGAGCGCGGCCCGCATATCCACCAGACCGGGACACAGAATCGCCCCATCCTCCGCGACCACATCGGCCCCGTCCGGCCGCCCGAGTGACGCCCCGAAATCCGCGATCAACCCGTTCCTGACCAGCAACTCCCCCGGCTGATCCAGCCCGCTCGCCGGATCGATCAGCCGCACCTCCGTGAACAGCACGTCACGGGACATTCCCCGGCCCCCGCGAAAGCGTGTCCAGTACGGCCATCCGCACCGCCACGCCCATCTCCACCTGCTCCTTGATCACCGACCGCGCCGGATCGTCCGCCACCGCGCTGTCGATCTCCACCCCCCGGTTCATCGGCCCCGGATGCATCACCAGCGCATCCGCCTTGGCGCGAGCCAGCTTGTCCCGATCCAGCCCGTAGAACCGGAAATACTCCCGCATGCTCGGCACCAGCCCGCGCGACATCCGCTCCCGCTGCAGCCGCAGGGCCATGACGATGTCCGCGCCATCCAGCCCCGCTTCCATGTCGTGGAAGACCTCCACCCCAAGCCGCTCCGCATCCGCCGGAATCAGCGTCGGCGGCCCGATCACCCGCACCCTGCTCCCCATCGTCGTCAGCAGATGGATGTTCGACCGCGCCACCCGGGAGTGCGCGATGTCCCCGCAGATCGCCACCACCAGGTTCTCCAGGCGCCCTTTCCGACGTTTTATCGTTAGGGCGTCCAGCAGCCCTTGCGTGGGATGCTCGTGCGTTCCGTCCCCGGCGTTGATCACCGCAGCATCAACCTTCTGCGCCAGGAGATTCGGCGCCCCCGACTGATCATGCCGCACCACCAGCAGGTCGCAGTTCATGGCATTCAGCGTCGCCGCCGTATCCAGCAGCGTCTCGCCCTTGTTCACCGAGGACGTGGAGACCGACATGTTGATCACGTCCGCCCCGAGGCGCTTCCCCGCCAACTCGAAGCTGGTCCGGGTGCGGGTCGAGTCCTCGAAGAACAGGTTGATCAGCGTCCGGCCGCGCAGCAAATCCCGCTGCGTCTTCCCCGACCGGTTCAGCAGAACGTAGCTTTCCGCCAGGTCGAGCAATTGCTCGATCTCGGGCGGATGCAGGCCCTCAATTGCGAGAAGGTGCTTTTGCCGGAAGTACACGGGGCTTGGTTGCCGGACTGGGTGGAGTCCGTCAACGAGGAACGGGCGGCCGTCCCCGCTGTTCAGGCGTGTCGCGCAGGAGTTAAAGGGTGAGCACTGCTACATGTAGCGAATGCCCCAAAACAATATTGAGCGCGTGAGGAAGGCTCGTAACAAGCTCCGTGCCACCGGCCTCCGGCCCGTTCAGGTCTGGGTCCCGGACACGCGCGCCCCCGGTTTTGCCGAGGAGGTGCGGCGCCAGTGCCTGCTGATCGCTGCCGCTGAAAATACTCCGGAAGTTCGCGAGGAAGCAGCTTTTTGGGAAGCCCTCGCCACCAACTCCGGGGCCGGCCTCGAATAGAAGAAAAATGCGGCGCCGCGATCCGGTGATAGTCGCCATGCAGGGCAATAAAGGAAAGCCGCGGCCGGCATTGGTCATTCAATCGAGTCTGTTCGATGAACTCCAGACGGTCACGATGCTGCCGCTGGTCAGCAGACAGCTTGTGCCGGCCATCACACGGGTCGATATCGCGCCGTCCGAGGCAAACGGCCTGCGATCAACCTCACAGATCGTCGTGCACCGCCCGCAGACAATCCGCCGCGACAAGATTGGTCGCGTCATTGGCCACGCAGAAGAAAAGACGATGTTGACGGTGGCTCGCGCGCTCGCCCTGTTTCTGGGATTGGCCTGACCCGGATCGGGTGATAGCGCGAAGCCGATGACCGTGGCCCCGCGGGAAGGTTCGGGCCGGAATCCGGGCATTCCCAATAGCCGATCAAGGCGGAGTTTGAAGACGAAGTACTCCTCCGAACTTTGAACGGTCCGGGCAAATGGGCACGTTGTGGCCCGACAGGGAGTCAAAATGCCACCAGGAGAGCCAAAATGCCACCAGGAGAGCCAAAATGACTGAAAACGCCGTCGTTCGGGCGCGGATCGACGAAAAGATCAAAGAGGAGGCAAGCGCCGTGCTGGCTGCTATGGGGCTTTCGGTCTCCGGTTGATGATGGTGCGCATCGCGCAGGATAGGGCGCTGCCTTTCGAGCCACTCGTGCCCAACGAAGACACTATCGAGGCGATGAAAGCGGCGCGACGGGGCGATCTTGTCACGGCGGGCAAGCCGGATTCACTTGTGGCCAGTCTGAGTGCGGATTGTTAAGTATACGAGCCGCTTCAAACGGGATTATCGGCGCGAAAAATCGGGCCAGCTCGCGGGCAAATTGGATGACCTGCTCGTTGAAATACTCAGTCTGCTCGCCATGGACACGCCCCTGCCGCGGCGAAACCTTGATCATTCCTTAAAACCGGCGAATGGAGGGATCACCGGGACTGCCATATCCGTCCAGACCTCGTCCTCATCTATCGCAAGCCGAATGCAGAAATGCTTGAGCTGGCTAGGCTTGGCTCCCACAGGGAACTCGGCCTGTAGAAAATCGCCCTCAGCCGCGATGCTGGTTCAGCCACCCCAGCATGATCCGGTTGAACGTGTCCGGATGCTCCACATTCGGGAAGTGCCGAGCAGCCCCGATCTCCTCATACCGCGCCCCAGGCACCAGCCCGGCAATCTGCCGGTTCTGCTCGGGCGGCGTCCCCACATCATCAGACCCGCACACCACCAGCACCGGCGCCTTCACTGAGGAAAGCTGCCGGGTGAAGTCGAACCCCAGGATCGCGTCGCAGCAGCCGAGATATCCTGCCGATGTGGTCGCGGCCACGCCGTCCCGGATCTGCGCCCACCGCTGCGGCCGGCGCTGCTTCAACCCTTCGGTCAGCCACCGCTCCACCGTCGCGTCCGCCAGCGGCTCCAGAGACTCGGCCTGTCGCACCGTGCTCATCCGCTGGTCCCAAACATCCCGCGCTCCCTGCGGGCTGGCGGGCAAGGTGTCGCACCACATCGCCGAGATCAGCCGCCGCCCATGCTCCAGGGCGAACGCCTGGCCGATCATCCCGCCGATCGACAGCCCGATATAGTGGACGCGCTCGAATCCCAGCGCCCCGAGCGCCGCGTCCACATCGCCGGCAAGCTGGCTCATTGTGTAGGGTCCGGGAACCGGCTCGCTGCCCCCGTGCCCCCGCATGTCCAACCGCAGTACCCGGAACCCCGCCCCCAGCAGCGCCGGCACCTGCTCCGCCCACATCCCACCGTCAGCCGCCAACGAGTGGGTGAAGCACATCACCGGCGCACGCTCTTCCCCGAGCAGGTCGTATGCGATTCGGCGGCCGTTCAGCGACAGCAGCATGGCTTGGCTCCTATGGAGTGACGGCTTCTGTTGCCACAAGGGCAATAGCAGCGACAAAGTGAGACGGGATCGCAGGACGCGGCGCCAGGAGAACGAACTTGCTCGGTCGCGGTCCCAACCCGGACGGCACGCAACACGGCGATGTGGCGAGCCGTCACCAATTGCTCGACGACGATCCGAAGATCCTAACGGACCCCTTTGCGCGCGATTTCGCCGGCTTTGCAAGCGTTGAAGCCTTGCTGGCCGCGCTCGACGCCGTAAAGCGCGGGCTTCGCCCGTTTGCACGATTTCCGCCCGGAAGAAGCATTCGACCGCGACCTGAAAGGCCGCAGTGACGGCTTGCAGCTGCCCGCCCATTTCCGGATGGCGACAGCGACCACGAGTTGATCCGGCTTGCGGCGGGGCCTACGCTCGGTGGCGACCCATGCTGGTTCCCGCTTCGTCTTCCTGAGCCGGCCAGGAGCTATACTGCTCCAGCGCGAAGGCGCTTCCCGTCACCAACGCCGCGCAAATCCGGAAAAAGCAACCGAATGCCATCTGGATCCCGCCCCAGGCCGACGGCGGCCGCTCCTCCAGCCAGTAGCGCTCGTACCAGGATGGATCAGCCACGAAATGACGAAATTCGACCGCCCCAGTGATGTCGCACATATCTGCATTGAGTTCGGTGCGAACTTGATTGCCCATCCGAGCCTCCACCATTTGGCAACGCCACTCACCGTTTGGGTCCGCCTGCTCCTGCCAGGAAGACAGGTGCGCATCTTGCGCTAAGTGCAAACCGGAGGCTCTGAAATGCTTCAGTCCAAAGTGCCAATAATCGTCGTAGGCCGCTAATCTCCCATCGACACGGCGCTCATGTCGGAATTGGGGAGATCGTCCCCCAGTTCCTCGAGGGAAACCATTTTGGTTTCCTTGTCAAATAGCAGGATGATACTCGCCTGCAACAAGCAGGTGACCACCACAAACGCAACCACGCCGCCCAATCTCCTCGTGCTGAACAGCCATACCACGCCGAACTGCATCAGAGCTGCGATAATCCGACCCGCCATGGGGTTCGGCTCGCTTGCTCATCGCAAGGGGCGGAAGCTGCCCGGTCTGTGCGATGTCCGTCTCCGCCCTATCCGCCCGCTCCACCAACATCTCAGTCGTATGTCGATGCCTCAATAAACGGTATAACGTCTCCGTATGAGAGACATTGCCACGTTTCTGGTTAACCCATGCTTAACTGCAAGTTCTGTAGTCAGAGCGGACCTCCGACAGCCCGATCGCTGAAGGCGGAGCCGTCAAAGGGCAAAATCATGCTCCAGAAAAAAACGAGAGCACGATCGTTTTGAGCGGATCGGTGAAAGCGTGAGTCACGCTGCAAAGGCACGCAAACAGGATGGAATCCGTCCAGGAACTCCCGCCCACCAGCATCCCACCGAGTATCCGGTCGCAGAGCAGCTTGGGTTGCCTGCGCGTCTGGCTCCATGAGGCCGTCGGCGGCGCCGGCAGAACTCTGCTGAATATCGAGCGTGCCCGTCGCGCTTCCCTCTTCACGGAAGCCACGGTCGTGCTCGCCTTCGTCCTGCTGGTCTGGACGAGCATCGGCCTGGTCCTCATCCGCGAGCGAAACAGTGAGTTATCCGCAGCGATCAACTCGACCGGCAGTCTAGCGCGCGCCTTCGAGGAAAGCACCCGCCGCACCTTGAGCGAAATCGATCAGTCGCTGCTGAGTGCGCGAGCCTTCTTCGTGGAAGAAGGCGCGGCCTTCCGGGTTTCCGAGTGGGCCAAAACTCAGCACCGCTCCGATGGGATGACCGCCCAGATCGGCCTCGTCGATGCTCAAGGTTACGTCTTCGATTCCACCATGAAGATCCCCGAACGCCTCTATGTTGGCGATCGCTCCCACTTCCTCGCGCAGCGCGATTCAACACAGGATGATCTCTATATCAGCGATCCGGTCGTCGGCCGCAGCACCGGGCACCAGACCATTCAGTTCAGCCGCAAGCTGTTCGATGTCCAAGGCAGTTTCGCCGGAATAATCGTCCTCTCACTGGATTGCGACCGACTCTCCAGCTTCTACCAGTCGCTCAGCACCACCACTAGTTTTGTCGCATTGGTCTCCAGGCGCGGTACTCTGCTTGCGCGCGGCCCGATGCTCGCGGGGCGAATCGGTCAAAGCCTCACTGACCGGCCGTTGTTCATCGCACTCTCGCAAAGTCCCGCCGGCTGGCTCAGGTATCGCAGCCTCGAAGGGTTCGATCGCCTGACAAGCTTCCGTCAGCTTCAGAATTACCCCGTCGCCGTCGCAGTCGGCCTCGATGTGCGCAGCGCCCTCGAACACTACCGCAACATGCGGCTGGCGTTGTACGCCGGCGGAACCGCTCTAACCCTCATCATCCTTCTCGCTGGAGCCGCCTGGATCAGGCAGCGAAGGCGGTCCGCGGCGGCGTCTCTCGCTCTCTCGGCGACTTTGGCCAATATCAATCAGGGCATCGTCATGCTCGACGAGCGCGGCGCCGTACGCGTCGCTAACGCCCGCGCTGCCGCTCTGCTCGGATTGCCGCCGGTCAGCCAGAGTGACAGTTCCGCGATCAAGACAGCCATCGCCTCGGCCGGCCTTCTCTCGCCAACACCCGGCCCGGCCTCGGCTCAGGGGACAGATTGGATCGTGAGCGATTTCGACAGCAACGACGGATCTATTATCGAGGTGCAGCGCCGGTATCTGGCACCCGGCAAGACGCTTATGACCTTCGCCGATGTCACCGAGCAGCGCGAATGGACCGCCAAAATCAATTTCATCGCCCACCACGATAGCGTCACCGGATTGCCCAACCGCCTCCTGCTCCGCGACCACCTTGATGAGATTATCGCGCGCGGCGACTCCCGATCAGGTATTGCGGCTCTGCTCCTGATCGATCTGGACGGATTCAAAACCATAAACGACACCCTCGGGCACGAGGCCGGGGATCTGCTCCTGGTGGAAGTGGCCCGTCGGCTCAAGACTTTGTCGGACGAGCAGGAGACCATGGTGGCCCGGATGGGGGGCGACGAATTTGTTATCGTTTTGTCCGAATTGAGCGATACGTCGATCGCGGCCAGCCTCGCACAGGCCATCGCCGGACAGCTCGCCAGGCCGCATATCCTGCGCGGACGGGAAATCCGCGTCGGCGCAAGCATCGGCGTCGCTTTTTATCCCCGCGACGGCGATAACAGCGGCGCTCTCCTCAAGGCCGCCGACCTCGCGCTCTACACGGCGAAGGAAGCTGGCCGGGGTACCTACCGCCTGTTCAGCCCCAGCATGATCGAGGCGCTGCAGAAAGAGCAGATGCTGGAGACTGATCTGCGAAGTGCGATCGAGAACGGCGATATTGAAGTTTACTTTCAGCCCGAGTTCGACACCCGCGGACAGCATATCACCGGCTTCGAGGCATTGGCGCGCTGGTGCCACCCAACTCACGGCGCAGTTGCGCCGTCCGTCTTCATACCGCTCGCGGAAAAATGCGGCCTGATCGGCGATCTGGGCCGTCTGGTCCTGAACAAAGCCTGCTGCGAGGCCGCATCCTGGCGGCCAGGGCACAAAGTCGCCGTGAACATCTCGCCGGCCCAGTTCCGCGACGGCCGCGTCCAGGCGGATATCGCTGAGGCGCTTGCGGAAAGCCGCCTGCCGCCGCACTTGCTGGAAATCGAAGTGACCGAGGGACTGCTGATCGACGATGAGCAGACCATGCTCGAAATCCTCGCCGATCTGCGCGAGATCGGGATCAGCATCGCCCTGGACGATTTCGGCACCGGTTATTCCAGTCTCAGCTACATCCAGCGCTTTCCGCTCGACCGCATCAAGATCGATCGCAGCTTCGTCCAGCGGCAGGAAAACGATCCCGGAGCGCGCGCAGTGGTCGAGGCGACGCTGTTCATTGCCTCCCGCCTCAATCTGGGCATCATCGCCGAAGGCGTCGAGACGCAGCAGCAGCTCGATATGCTCGTGTCACAAGGCTGCCGCGAGGCACAGGGTTTCCTGCTGGGCCGGCCGATGACCGCCTGGAACGCGAGGGAGCTGATCAGTTCCTACATCGCCGCAGAAGCGCCGGCCCTCACCGACTCGATATGATACCGTCCGGTGCTGGCGTTATTGCGACCACCGCGAAAGCTGTGGGAAGCAATCTCGCTCACTTCCTGGCACCGGCCTGTCTGCTGGCGGGCCACTGCACCAGCATTCGGCGCAACGTCGCGGAAGACGTTTCTCCGAACAACCGCCGATGCTCTGGCGAAGCATCCGAATCCGAAAAACCCGTGATCGAACGTCTCTGCGGGTGATGGTCTGTTGATGGCCAGGCGCTAAAACTCGCCGGACACGCAACCGGGGAATGACCAACAGCAGCATCTTCACTCCCGGTGAAGATGCTCCAGAACGGCCTCACTCCCGGCTGCGGCTTGAAACGCAGGGATGTTCCTGCCGCGGAAGATCCCCATACCCTCGAGCAGCGACCGGCGCATCATCTCATCGGTGAACCGCGACCGCGCATACGCAACCTGGGAACCGCACCGCGACCGCCACAGAACATCGTTCTCCAGAAGTTGCACCACGCGGTCCGCCAGCGCGCCCGCTCCTTCTTCAACACACGCCACCTGCTCCAGTCCGGGCAGCCCCTGTGCACCGACCGGCGTCGTCACCAGCGGAACTCCCTCGCGCAACGCCTCGACGCATTTCATCTTTACGCCAGCACCCCAGCGCAACGGCGCAATAGCCACACGCGCCGCGGCGTATTGCCGTCGCAATGCTGCCGGGCTCAGGTCGGGGGCAATCACCATACCCGGAACCCGTTGCAAGCGCCCGGCCCCGGCCCCCGCCACAACCAGCCGCGCCTGCGGAACACGCGCCCGCACCGCCGGCATGATCTCGTCCAGGCACCAAGCCACGGCATCCGCATTCGGCGTATGGGCAAATCCGCCGACGAACAGCACATCCCATCCGGGCGGCGGGTCCCGTACAGTGCCAAAATCCGTGAACCCATACGGAACGATCGCACACGCCTCGGTCATCGGCTCCAGCGCCGTCACCGTGTCCGCCTCCTCGTCTGAGGGGCATAGCACCCGGTCCACGCTCCGCCATATCCAGCGTTCCATTCGCTCGAGCCGCGCGGCCTCCGCCGCCAGACCAGCATCGCCGTTCAGCCTGGCCTGCGCACCGACCCGGCGGAAATGCAGATCGTGCCCGAAGTAACAAAGCTGCGCGCCGCTGTGCCGCTTCAGCCATCCCAGACACGCCTGCGCCACATCCGGGCGGCTCAGCAGCACGTAATCCAGCTCCGCCCCGTGCGACGCCAGCCAATTTTCCAGCATGTCCGCCCGCCCGCCGTAGATCACTTCGACGCCCAAATCCTGCAGATCCTGGCAGTAGCGCCCGTTGCGCAGCCGGTTATGCGGCCAAAACTTCACAACTGCCCCGAAATCCTGCAGCGCACGAACGTATGCAACCATTATCTTCGAGCCGGCATCGCGATCCGGTTCCGGCACATAGTGATCCGCGACCAGCACAACCGGACGATGCATCGCCCGGTCGCGCGCCCGCATCACGCGTGTGCCCGGCTTGAAATGCTCCGCCGCCAGTGTTGGCCCCCAGCGCTGCACCATATGCCGCTGATTGACCACCTGGTGACGCTTCACGCCGCGCGACAGGTCGGTGCCGTGCGAAACCCCTTCAATATGGATCAGCCGTGACCGGGGCTGATACAGCACCGCGCGGCCCGCCGCCCGCAGCCGGAATGCGAGATCAGTGTCTTCGTAATAGGCCGGCGCGAACATCTCATCGAACCCGCCAAGCTCCTCAAATAGCATCCGTGGCACCATCAACGACGCGCCGGAGCAGTAGTCCACCTCCCGGACATAGTTGTACTCCGGCTTCTCCGGGTCGTCGCCGCGTCCATAGTTCCATCCGGATCCATCATTCCAGATGATCCCGCCCGCCTCCTGCAGCCGGCCGTCCGGGTAGATTAGCATCGAGCCGACCGCCCCGGCATCGGGCCTCGTCCGGAACACGTCCAGCATGGCGTCCAGCCAGTCCGGCAGCACCTGCGTGTCGTTGTTCAGAAACACCAGGAATGCGCCACGCGCCAGACGGGCTGCGGCGTTGCAGGCGCGCAGATACCCCAGATTGCTGCCATTCAGGACGAACCTGTACGCCCTCGATCTCCTGCAGCATCGGCAGATCGGGATCGCCCGATGCATCGTCCATGACGATCGTCTCGATCGGCGCTTTCGGGGGACACATCGCAATCGATCCCAGGCACCGCAGCGTGTGATCGACATCGCCATGGCTCGTCACGATGATGCTGACCAGCGGCGTCTTGCTGCATGGGATCCGGATTGCATCCGGCGTCAATCGCCCGAGTATCGGCACGGCCACATCCGGCGCCGGCGCTCGCCGCACCTGCCGGGCGCGCAGCCACCAGCGAAAATGCCGGTGAAGCTGCAATGTCATTGTCCACCACGCGATTTGACCGGCGCGGGTCAGTTGTCGCCGGGTCCACCCCGGCGAAATCGCAACCGCTTTGGTCCACTGCCGGACGCCGTCAATGCGCGCTGGCAGTCGCAGTGTTACAAATGCCGAAGCCGTATGCATCACGCCTACCTTCCGGAGGCGATAGGCATACGTCGCTAAGTGTCACTAATCAGTTACTGTTCAGGGCACGATCGCAGGTCAGTCGAGTCACGGAAAGTTGCATCGTCAACCCCGGTGTTCAGATTTTCGCCGCATTCCGTCCTACTTGTGGCCAGCATCGTACACGAGTTGATCTCGTGTTCGCTGGCTTCCTCCCCCAGCAGCAGCGCGGTGCCAGCAGATTCGTCCTGCGCGCTGCCACCTCGAACCCCGCGCCTGAGCGCGGGGTTTCCTTTTTCGCTGGCTGGTCACATGAACCGCCCCGGCCGAGCAGTGTAGGGAACGCACCTGATTTAAGTAGTTAGCTTACGTTTGCCGTCGTGTGGTGAAATGCAGCCCGCACGCTCCGTTCGTGACGTCCCCGTCAAGTGTGGGTCCATCCAGCCGGCCCCTCAGCGTCACATCGGGTCCCGATCCCTGCACGCTGCCGTCGGGCGCCACGGAGGCTTCGACGTAAGTAAGCGGATTCCACCGGTACTCGAACTGTCCGTTCTGGACGGTGAGTGTGACCAGGCCTGGATGGGGGCAATTGCGGCGATCGGCCTGAAAGCGGGTGCTGGTTCCCCAGTAAAGGCCATCAACGTCGTTGGCGCTGGGCTGTGCGATGGGCGCGGCCGGGGCCACGTTTGCACTCGGAGAGGGCGTGGGGGCCGGAGCGGCACAGGCGAGCAGGAGCGCAGGTAGGGCGAGTGCGGAGAGAGTATGAAATGACGGCATGTCCCGATCCTCGGTTTTGGAACCGCTTGAGTGCTTGCCGCTAATTCCGTCGAGTCGGCAATTGGGTTATCGCCGTGTCGATCTCGTGTGCACGGGGCATCGTCACCTGCGAGCCGGATCTGCTGCAGCAAACCGCCGCGGCAGCGTTGGCCCGCTGAAGGCATTGTTCCAGGGGCAGACCCCGGTCCAGCGCGGCGCCGAGAACGCCGGTGAAGCAATCGCCCGCTCCGGTAGTGTCCACGGCAGTGACCTGCCGACCGGGAACTCGAATAACGCCGTCGCCGCTTGCGGCTTCGGCACCCTCCGCCCCGAGCGTCCGTACCACGGCGCAACCCAGCGCGCGGTGCAGCGATGCCGCGTCCGGCGCGGTTCCGATTTGCTGTGCCAGCCACTCGCCTTCGGTTTCGTTGAGCACGAGTATCTCGATGGCGCGCAGCGCCTCATTTGGCATCGGGGCCGCCGGTGCGAGATTCAGGATGATCCGGGCGCCGCACAGGCGTGCCCGCTCGATCAGCCGGGCGGTTTCGGCTGCCGGAACTTCCATCTGGAGCAGCAGTGTCGTCTGCCTGCCCAACAGGTCGTGGCCGATCTGTTCTGCCCGGACCGACAGATTGGCGCCTGAGCCGACGCCGATGACGTTGCGGCCCTCGCGGTCAACGAAGATACCGGCGCAACCGGTCGGTGCATCCGCTTCGGCCACGCGGGTCACGTCGACGCGGCTTTCGCGCAGGAGTTCCAGGGCGCCCTGTGCCAGGGCATCCTTTCCGACCGCGCCGGCCATTATCACTCGGGCTCCATCGCGGGAAGCGGCGACGGCCTGGTTGGCTCCCTTACCTCCGGGCTGGATATGCACGGCCGGGGACAGAACGGTTTCACCCGGGCGGGGCAGGGCAGGGACGGGGAAGATCAGGTCGAGGTTGATCGAGCCGAAGACGATAACCATCGGGGCAACAGACTAGGCCCTCCTGGTCCCGTCAACTATGGCAGAGGGTCGCGAAAGCCACTGCACCTGCTATAAACGCGCCATGGAATGCAGCACGATTCACCACCGCGCCAGAGCCCTGTATGTGCCATTGGCTTTCGCGGCCGCACTGGCCGTGGCCGGCTGCGCAGGGTCTGGCAACAAGGACGACGCTTCCAATGGTCCGGCGCCACCGGTCGAGACGTTGTACAATAACGGAATGGATGCGCTGAATGATCAGCGGTATTCCTCGGCCGAGGATCAGTTCAACCTGGTGGAACAGGACTATCCGTATTCCGAATGGGCCTCCAAGGCACAGCTGATGCAGGGGTATTCCCAATATTTACAGAACCATTATACACCCGCTATAGCCACGCTCGACCGGTATATTCAGCTTCATCCTGCCAGTCCGGACACGGCTTATGCGTATTACCTGCGCGCCTTGTGTTTTTATGAGCAAATCGAGGACGTCCAGCGCGACCAGAAGACCACCACCGATGCCATGGCCGCCCTGCAGCAGGTGGTGGACCGGTACCCCGACACGCCGTACGCCCGCGACGCCCGGCTGAAGATCGACCTGGGGCGCGATCACCTGGCCGGACATGAGATGAGCATCGGTCGCTGGTACGAGGATCAGCACCTGTATGAAGCCGCGATCGGCCGGTTCCAGCGCGTCGTTCAGGACTATCAGACCACCAATCACGTCGCCGAGGCGCTGCATCGCCTGGTGGAGATCTACCTTCATCTCGGAATGCGGGACCAGGCGCTGCGTACGGCGGCGGTGCTTGGGTATAATTACCCTGGCAGCGTCTGGTATGCCGACACCTATGCCGACCTTTACCAGACCCATCTGATACAGGGGCTGCCGCCGCCCAGCGGGGGCGGTCACGGCTTTATCTCCCGCATGTGGAATTCGGTTTTCTGATAGACCGCGCGGGATGCTGACCGCGCTTTCGATTCGCGACGTGGTTCTGATCGAGCGGCTGGATCTGGCGTTCGGCTCCGGCCTGACCGCCCTGACCGGAGAGACCGGTGCGGGCAAATCCATTCTGCTCGACAGCCTGGGGCTGGCACTTGGGGTGCGGGCGGAAGCCGGGCTGGTTCGGGCCGGCGCCACGCAGGCGAGTGTGACAGCAGTCTTCTCGCCGCCGCCGGGCCATCCGGTGCTGGATGTCCTGGCGGAGCAGGGGCTGCGGAATGAGGAAGAGCTGAGCCTGCGGCGCGTGGTGGGACGCGACGGGCGGTCGCGTGCCTTCATCAATGATGAGCCTGTCGGGATCGGTCTGCTCAGGCGGATTGGCGCCCAGCTCGTCGAAATCCAGGGCCAGCACGAGCAGATGGGCCTGGCTGATCCCTCCAGCCACTCGGCCCTGCTCGATGCTTTTGGTGTGGCTCCTGAACAGAGGGTGGCGGTCGCCGCTGCCTGGCGGGAGTGGCGTGAGACGCTTGCCGCACTGGATTCAGCGCGTGCCGCCATCGAAGCGGCGCGGCGGGATGAAGACTGGCTCCGCCATGCGGTTGACGAACTTACGAAGCTGGACCCAGAGCCCGAGGAAGAGGAGTCGCTTGCGAAAGAGCGCCAGCGCCTTCAACAGGGTGAACGGCGGGCAGAGGCGATCGCTGCTGCCCTTTCCGAGCTTTCGCCGCGCGACCGGCGCGGTCCTGGTCCTGCTGTTTCTGTCCGGGCGGTGTGCCGCACATTGCAGCGCATGATTCCGGCCGGGGCGGATGGCGCCGCAAATCCCGCTGAACCGGCGATCATCGCGCTCGAACGGGCGGAGGAGGCAATCGCGGAAGCCGAGGCCCTGCTCAGCCGGCTGGCCAACGAAGCGGACAACGACCCGCGACAGCTGGAACGAATTGAGGAGCGGTTGTTTGCTCTTCGCGCGGCGGCCCGGAAGCATGGGGTCGCGGTCATCGAACTTCCGGCGCTGACACAGGCCCTACGGAAACGGCTGGCAGCGCTCGATACCGGTGTGGCGGGCATTGCCGAGCTGGAAAGGTCGGCAGCGAAGACCCGGCAGGCCTATACCGCCGCCGCCCAGGGGCTTTCCGATGAAAGGCGTCGTGCGGCGGCCCGGCTGGACAAGGCGGTCGCGAGGGAGTTTCCGCCACTTCGCCTGGACAAGGCGCGGTTCGTCGCCGAGGTCACCGAACTGGCAGAAGCGGGATGGGGGCCGGGCGGGACCGAACTCGGTGCGGTTTTTGATCGCGACCAACCCGGGGCAGGAGCCGGGACCGCTCGCACGTGTCGCCTCGGGGGGTGAACTGTCTCGATTGATGCTGGCGCTGAAGGTGGTGCTCGCGCGGGCCTCTCCCGTGCCGTGTCTGGTATTCGATGAGGTGGATTCGGGGATCGGCGGGGCGACGGCTGCCGCGGTGGGCGAGCGGCTTGCGCGCGTGGCGGAGCGGCTGCAGGTGCTGGTGGTAACGCACAGTCCACAGGTGGCCGCCCGGGCGGCGGTCCAATTGCTGGTGTCCAAGGCGACCGGGCGGGGGAAGGCCGCGACGCTGGTACAGCCGCTGGATCAGGCGGGACGGCGCGAGGAGATTGCCCGCATGCTGGCCGGCGAGCGTGTCACCGAGTCCGCCCGTGCCGCCGCCGCCGAACTTTTGGGCAGCCCCGCATGACAACCCGGGTCGAAGGCCTTACCCCGGAACAAGCGGCCGCCGAACTTGAACGCCTGGCCGCGGAGATCGCTTGGCACGACCGCGCGTATTATCAGCAGGACGCGCCCGAGATCAGCGATGCAGATTATGACGCACTGCGCCGGCGGAATGCCGAGATCGAAGCGCGTTTTCCGTCCTTGATACGATCGGACTCGCCTTCCCGGCGGGTCGGCGCGACACCGGAGTCGGGCTTCGCCAAGGTTCGCCACCGCGAGCCGATGCTGTCTTTGGACAACGCGTTCGACGAAACGGATTTTCACGATTTTATCGCGCGTGCACGGCGGTTTCTGGGCGCGGGCGCTGCGACGAAATTGCGTTTGGTCGGGGAGCCGAAGATCGACGGGCTTTCGATCAACCTTACTTATGAGCATGGCCGTTTTATTCGTGGCGCAACTCGCGGGGACGGAGCCGAGGGCGAAGATGTCACGGCGAATCTTCGCACCATGCGAGCGGTGCCAGGCCGGTTGAAGGGGAAGGGGCCGGCCCTGATCGAGATCCGCGGCGAAGTGTTCATGACCAAGGCGAATTTTCTGGCGCTCAATGAGGCGCAGGCGTCCGCCGGCCAGAGGGTATTTGCAAATCCGCGTAACGCCGCGGCGGGCAGCCTGCGACAGCTCGATGCGGGCATAACCGCCAGCCGGACGCTGTCGTTGTTCGCCTATGCGATGGGCGAAGCCAGCGAGCGGGTTGCAGCTACGCATTGGGAGTATCTGCAACAGCTCCGGCATTGGGGATTTGAGGTAAATCCGCATTCGCGCCGGCTGGACGGGGAGACTGAGGCGGCGGCGTACCATCAGGAGATTGCGGCTACGCGCGCGAGCCTCGCGTACGACATCGATGGGGTGGTGTACAAGATAGATGATCTGGATCTGGAACGGCGCCTGGGTTTTGTCGGCCGTACGCCGCGCTGGGCGATAGCATGGAAATTTCCGGCGGAGCAGGCCACGACGGTGCTGCGGGAAATCAGGATCCAGGTGGGACGGACCGGCGCTCTGACGCCTGTCGCGGAGCTGGAACCGGTGAATGTCGGGGGCGTGCTGGTTCAGCGCGCGACATTGCACAACGAGGATGAGATCGCGCGCAAGGATGTGCGCATCGGCGATAGGGTGGTGATTCAGCGTGCCGGTGACGTGATCCCGCAAATCCTTTCGGTGGTTCCCGATGGCCGTCCGGCGCAGGCCAGGCCGTTCGCTTTTCCTGATCGCTGTCCGGCATGCGGCAGTCACGCCGTGCGTCCGCCTGGGGAAGCGGTCCGCCGTTGTACGGGCGGGCTGATCTGTCCGGCCCAACGTGTCGAGCGGCTGATTCACTTCGTCTCGCGCCCCGCCTTCGACATCGACGGCCTCGGAGAAAAAACAGTGCAGGAGTTCTACGACGAGGGCTGGTTATCAGGTCCCGCCGACCTTTTTCGCCTGCCGGCGCGCGAGGCGGAGATCGCGAAGCGCGAGGGCTGGGGGGAGCTGTCCGCCCGCAATCTGGCCCGCGCAATCGAGGCGCGGCGCCGCATTTCGCTGGCACGTTTCATTTATGCGCTCGGCATCCGCCGGATCGGGGAGCGCAACGCGCAGCTGCTTGCCCGGCATTACAACAGTTTTGCGAACTGGCGCGCGCAGATGCTGGCGGCGACCACGACCGGTTCGGAGGCGCGGGAGGAGCTTGGGTCGATCGTCGGCATCGGGCCGGCCATCGCGCAGGAACTGGCGGATTTCTTCGCTGAGCCGCACAACGTCGCGGCTATCGACGAGCTTGCGGCGCAACTGCGTATAGAAAAGGCAGCCGAGCCGGATGCCTCTGATAATGCGCTTGCAGGCAAGACGATCGTCTTTACCGGCAGCATGGAAACCATGACACGGCCGGAGGCGAAGGCGCGAGCCGAAGCACTGGGCGCAAAGGTGACGGATTCCGTCTCCCGCAAAACTGACTTTGTCGTGGTGGGCGCCGATGCAGGGTCGAAGGCGCGGAAGGCAGCGGAGCTGGGGGTGAAAGTGCTGACTGAAGGAGAATGGCAGGCCCTGGCTGGATTGAACTGACCTATTCGCATTTCGGTGAGAACCCGGTACAGAGGCATTCCCGCCGGCTCTCCGGCGTGGTTATTTGGTGCGGAACTGCACCCCGAGGGAGGACGAAATGGCAGCCGATCACGAGTTCGACTCTGTCGCTCGCGCCGCTGTGGCACGCCGTGCGATGCTTCATGGTGCCGGCATTGGGGGCGCCTTGGCGCTGCTTGGCAGCCGAGGCGCAGCCGCCGCGGAGACCGGACCTTTTCCATCGCATCCGAAGTGGCGCTTTGTGTTTGTCAATCACGTGACCACCAATCCGTTCTTCGTGCCGACTCAATATGGCATCCAGGACGCGTGCAAGCTGTTGGATTGCAGCTATCAGTGGACCGGTTCGGCTACCGCCAATGTGGCCGAGATGGTGAACGCGATGAATGCGGCTATTGCCAGCAAGGCCGACGGCATCGCGGTGCCGATCGTCGATCCGCACGCGTTCAACGAGCCGACGGAGAAAGCTCTGCAGGCCGGCATCCCGGTGATTTCCTACAATGCCGATGCTCCCGCGGATAGCGGAAACAAGCGTCTGGCGTACGTCGGGCAGGATCTGTACCAATCCGGGTACCAGATGGGCGGACGCATCCTGTCGATGATCGATTCCGGCCTGGTTGCGATCTTTATTGCGACGCCGGGTCAGCTGAATATTCAGCCGCGTATGGATGGCGCGATTGCCGCGATCAAGAAATCCGGCAAACCGATCGATGTGCAGTCGATCGCCAGCGGCCCGACAGTGAACGAGGAACTGTCGCGTATTCAGTCCTTCTACCTGGGGCATCAGGACCTGAAAGGCATGTTCGCGGTGGATGCCGGCAGCACGCAGGGTGTGGGTGAGGTGATGCAGCAGCATGACCTGGCAAAGAAGGGGGTGCATGCCGGGGGCTACGATTTGCTGCCGAAGACGCTGGAGCTGATCAGCCAGGGCTCCCTGGACTTCACCATTGATCAGCAGGCATATCTGCAGGGCTTCTACACGGTGATGGAGCTGTTCATGTTCCAGATCTCCGGCGGGCTGACAGGTCCGGCGGACATCAATACGGGTCTGAAATTCGTCACCAAAGCGAGCGTCGGTCCATATCTGTCTACTCATACGCGTTACGAAGGGTCATCGACGGCGGAGCAGGTGGTCAAGCGAAGCGGCCCGATCTCTACATGATGCGAACTGAGCGCCGGCGCTTCCTGGATATCTTCCTGCACTGGCAGGAAGCCAGCATCTTCGTGGTTGCGCTTATACTGATCGGCTACTTCGAGACGGCCAACCACGCGTTTTTGCTGTCTTCCGCCAGTCTGCAGAATTTATCGCAGTATATTGCGCCGGTGGCGATCATCGCCTGCGGGCAGGTCATGCTTATGATCATGGGAGAGATCGACCTGTCCGCCGGCATGGTCTTTGCGCTTTCGCCGTTTGTCATGTATTTCGCGGCGCAGGCAGGCGTGCCTGCGCCGCTTGCGGTCATCCTGGGCGTGGCGGCGGGCGGCGCTGTGGGTTTGATCAACGGCGTCGTTACAGTTTATCTGTCGGTCCCATCCTTCGTCACGACGCTGGGCACGCTGTTTCTGATCAACGGATTAACGCTGACCATTTCATTGGGCACGCCGGTTACACCGCCGGGAAACCCGGTGCTGGCGCAGGTGATGGGCAGGTGGGGCTACAGTGAAATCCTGTGGGCAATTGGAATCACCGCCATCATGCATGTGGTGCTGCGTGATACTCGGTGGGGACTGCACACCACGGCCGCCGGAGCAAACGCCACGGGCGCAAGTGAAGCCGGAATCAATGTAGCCCGCCTGAAGATCGGGAATTTCGTCCTGACTGGCGCCCTGTCTGGCCTGACCGGCATTCTTGAGGGATTTCGCATTTCATCGATCGATCCTTTGGCGGGCGGCAATCAGATCATGTTCCTGGCCGTGGCTGCCGGGGTGATCGGAGGCACCTCGCTGGCCGGCGGTTTCGGAACCATTGTTGGCGGCTTCATCGGCGCCTGTGTACTAGGCATCCTGAGCGACGGCTTTACCCTGATCGGCGTCAATGCATTCACCTTCAATATCATTCTGGGCTTCGCCATTCTCGCGGCCATGATTTTCAACATTCATATGACCTACCTGGCCCGCACAGGGGGCGCGCGATGACGGTTGCGTTGCACGCGGAAGACATCGTCAAGCGCTTCGGCGCCGTGACCGCGCTGGAGGGCGTGACGGTCGAGCTCCGCCGCGGCGAGATTCTGGGCATTCTTGGCGATAACGGCGCCGGGAAATCGACATTGATCAAGATATTTACGGGTTATCAGCCGCCCACGTCGGGGCGTCTGGTGATCGATGGCAAGGAGACAGTGTTGCGGTCGGTCGATCACGCACGGTCGCTTGGGATCGAATGCGTCTATCAGGACCTTGCGCTGGCAAACTCGCTTAGTATCTATCACAACCTGTTTCTCAACCGCGAGATCCTCTATCCCGGTCCTATCAAACTGGTGAACCACCGCGCCATGCGAAAGCGCGCACGCGAGCTGCTGGACGAGGTCGGCGTGCACATCCCTTCGGTTGATTTGCCGGTTGAGCGGCTTTCCGGTGGTCAGCGCCAGGCCATCGCCGTGGCGCGCGCGGTAAACTCGAACTCCCATATCCTGCTGCTGGACGAGCCGCTGGCGGCGATGGGCGCGCGCAAATCCGGGTTGATCATCGACCTGATCCTCCGCCTGAAAGCGAAGGGCGATCTTTCCATCGCGATGATCATGCACAATTACGCCCAGACTTTGGAAATCGCCGACCGCATCATCCTGATGCAGCGCGGACGTATTACCTACCAGTCGAACGCGGCGGATACATCGGTTCCCGAACTGATGGAGATCGTGCGCCGCGAGTACCCGCGCGGCCCGTGCGGGGTAATACCGACCGTCGATGAAACCGACTTCCGGTCCAGACCGACCCCGGCTGGGCCGCCAGATCACGCGCCTGGTATCAACGCCTTCACGTCCGCTACGATTGCCTCGATGTCCGCTTCCGCGGTGCGATGATTTACAATTGCAGCGCGCAACGCCCTACGTCCCTGAATGAGGGTGCTTGATGTCACGCAAAAAGCGGATGCAGCCCGAGCGAGGCCCCGCGAGGTGGAAAGTCGGAGCCCGTGAATGCTGTTCTGGAAACAATAATGATCCCAACCCCCGATGAGAGCGACTCTCGGGGGATTCCGCTGAACCCGCAATTCCGATTGGGATGCCAGCGCAGCCGATAACTCGCCCGAACTCATCCCGGTAGAGAATATGTGGGAATGCACGTTACAAGAGTCCCAGAACCGAGGTGCCGACTAGAATCGCGCCCGATAGGGTTAATAGTCCAAGCACGATGCGGCGAAAGTGAGCGTCGCTAAACCGTCGGTAAATGCGGGTGCCCGCCAAGGTGGGTATCAACATTGCCGGCGCGACAATGGCAAAGAGACGTGGCGTGCTGGGCCCGACGGTGCCGGTAGCCAGGTAGGTGGCCATGGTGAATGCCTGGGTGACGATGCTGAAGATCTGAAAGGTGGCTCGCTGGCGGTCCCGTTCCCAGCCCCGAAGGGTCGTCCATAGCGTGGGAGCAGGGCCATTGAGGCCGCCGAATTCCGCACATGATTCCTCCGATCCAGCCGGCGGTCGCGTCGGCCAGGCGTCCGCCGGCGGAGATACGGGGAAGATCGCGGGCCAGCAGCATCGCCGGGCACCACAGCAGCAGCACAATTCCGACGCCCAGTTTGAATACGAGCGGATCGAGATGCGGCAACAGCGCGACGCCCAGCGGCACACCGACAACTCCGCCGGCGAGAAACGGCCAGATGAGCGCTGCATCGAGCCCCCGCCGTACGGCTCCGATGGAGATGATCTGTCCGAGCAGTGTACCGAACACCACCAACGGGCCGGCGAGAACCGGTTGGATCGACCAGGCCCAGATGGCCATCGCGGTGAGGCCAAAGCCAAAGCCGGAGAGACCCTGCACGAAGCCGCCGGCTATCGCACCCAGCGTGACAAATAAAATCAGATGATCCAGCGTACTGCTCCGGGTAGTGCGCCCATGGCGGGAAACATGTTTATTACTGAATCCCGACGGCCTCGCCCAGGGTTTGGCCGATGGGCCGATGCAGCACCAGATCCGCCATATCGTCGAGCGGTGTCGGCTCGCGGTTCACGATCACCAGCCGCGCTCCATTCCTGCTCGCAAGTTCCGGAAAACCGGCAGCAGGATAAACCACCAGTGACGATCCAATCGCCAGAAACAAATCGGCCTCCAGCGTCTCCTGCTCTGCCCGCTGCATTGCTTCCGCCGGCATGGGCTGGCCGAAGGAGACAGTTGCGGTTTTTACGAACCCTCCGCAGCCGGCGCAGCAAGGCGACTGCGCGTCACGATCAAACTGTTCCCGCAGCTCGTCAATCTCGTAACGCCGCGCACAATCGAGACAGGCCGCGTACGTTGTGTTGCCATGAAGCTCGATCACCTGATCGGCAGGCACGCCCGACATCTGATGCAGGCCGTCAATGTTTTGAGTGATCACCGCATTCGCCTTGCCCGCGGCAACCAACTGCGCCACCGCGACGTGACCACGGTTCGGACGGGCTGCGCGCAGCACCGCGTCGCTGGCAAACCGCCTGCGCCAGGCCTCCCTGCGCGCAGCTTCCGAGGACAGAAATTCGTTGAAATAGATTGGGTTCTGGCTCATCCAGATCCCGCCCGGACTGCGGTAATCCGGAATGCTGGATTCGGTGCTGATCCCCGCGCCGGTGAAGACCGCGATACGCCGGGAGTTTTCCAGCATGCGGCACAATTGGTATATCTGATCGTCCATCAACCCGCTCCTTTGCCATGACCCGCCCCGGACAGAAAGCTAACGAGCCGAAGCAAAGCCAGTCAACGCGTTGCGCTTGGGCAAACGGCAGCGATGCGATGATTGCGTATCACGACGAGGAATGGGGCGTTCCCCTCCATGACGATAGAAGGTTGTTCGAAATGCTGACGCTGGAGGGAGCGCAGGCGGGCCTATCCTGGCAAACAGTGTTGCAGAGGCGCGAGGGCTATCGGCAAGCCTTCCACGGGTTTGACATTCCCCGCGTCGCCGCCATGACGGATGCGGAGCTGCAGCAGGTGCTGCAAACCGCTGCAATCATACGAAACCGGATGAAGGTGTGGTCTGTTCGCGCCAACGCCCAGGCGGCCCTTGGGGCAATCAGCCGCCAAGGCAGCCTGGATGCCTATCTGTGGTCACTGGTTCCGGGAGCACCCATCATCAATCGGTGGCGGGGCCGTGAGCAAGTGCCCGCGCGTACCGAGATTTCGGACACGATGAGCAAGCAGTTGCGGAAGGACGGGTTCGGCTTCGTCGGTTCCACAATCTGCTATGCCTTCATGCAAGCGACTGGCATGGTCAACGATCACCTTGCAAGCTGCTTCCGTGCGCGGCAGCAAGCGGGGGAATAACCCCCGCTCGCCCGGCTTTCAGGCGGCCGCCTTGTGCTCCGACCGCTCAAACAACTGCAGCATTTCGCGGTTGAACGCCGGAATATCGTCTGGCTTGCGGGAAGTGACCAGGCGGCCATCGACCACCACCTCCTGGTCAACCCAGTTCGCTCCGGCATTGCGCAGATCGGTCTTCAGCGAAGGCCACGACGTGAGCGTCTTGCCCTTCGCGCCGCCGGCTTCCAACAGCGTCCACGGGCCATGGCAGATCACCGCCATAGGCTTGCCGGCCTGCACGAAGTGCCGGACGAAAGCCACGGCTTCCGGTATCGTCCGCAACTGATCGGGGTTGGCGACACCGCCCGGCAGCACGATCGCGTCGAACTGTTCCGGCCTTACCGAGGACAACTCGGCGTCCACTTTCAGCTTGTCTCCCTTGTCGTGATGGTTCATCGCCTGAATCTCACCGCGCTTCGGCGAAATCACCTTCACCTCGGCCTTGGCGGCTTTCAGCGCCTTTACCGGCTCGGTCAGCTCCACCTGCTCGACCCCATCCGTGGCCAGAACCGCCACTTTCATCCCATTGAGATTAGCCATCCGGACCTCCTGTTCGGGCTGCGATGGAGGTCCAATGGATCACGCACCCTCAGGTTGCCTGCCCAGGCGAAATGTCAGCGGCCGCCGCCGCCCTGGCCCGGCAGCAATCCGAGGCATGCAGCGCCGAACAGTGCCGCCCCGCCGGCCAGGAGAGCGTTCCGGTTCTCCGTGAACCACAGCGTCCTCGTGCTAGGCTTTGCCTGGCTATCGAATGAGCCGTGTGCGGCCTGGTGGCCGTGCACGGGATTGTACAGATTCGAGGACGAATTTGGAGGCACCGGGACATTCCGCATCTGGCTGGAATACCCCGTCTTCGCCAGGTAACGATCCAGCACCCACGGCGCGATCTTGCCGGCGAGGATTGCCTCCCAGGTGGATCCGCCGAGCCAGATTTCCCGGCGCCTGTTGAACGCGGCGAATACCACTGCCTCCGCCGCAACCTCGGGCTGGTAGATCGGGGGCACCGGCTGTGCCTTTTGCGGCATTTTGTTCATTGCCCAGTCGAATTGCGGCGTGTTCATCGCCGGAAGCTGCACCATGCAGATATTGATGGGCAGCTTTTCATGCTCAATCTCGCAGCGAAGGCTGTCCGTGAAGCCGCGGATCGCGAATTTTGCCCCGCAATAGGCTGCTTGTAGCGGAATGGCCCGGTACCACAGCGCGGAACCGACCTGTACGATCGAGCCCTGTCCGCGCTGCCGCATCCGACGCAGCGCTGCCATTGTGCCATAGACGGTGCCCAGATAGGTGACCTCGGTCTGCCGCTTGAAGTCTTCCGGCGTGATATCGTGGACCGGCGCGAAGATCGTCACCATCGCGTCGTTCACCCAGACATCGATCGGCCCAAGTTCCTGCTCGACCTTCTCGGCCGCTGCCTCCACGGCGCCCGGATCGGCCACATCGGCCGGAGCTGTACAGGCCCGGGCTCCGCGCGCCTCGACCTCGCCTGCGGCGGACGCCAGGCGCTCCGCGTCGCGCGACAGCAGGCCGACATTGCAGCCATGCTCCGCAAACGCACGCGCAATCGCGCGCCCGACCCCGGCGCCCGCGCCGGTCACAACCACGGTCTTGCTCATACGACTTCGATCCTCGGCCTGTCCGTGTGCGAACCCGCCAGTCGGCCCTGCGTTCCAACACGGACACAGGAAGGAGAGGTTTGATGCCCTCAGGATCCCGTGACAAACGTCGCGAGCATGACCGTCGCGTCGACCGGGCCAGCGAAGACAGTTTTCCCGCCAGCGATCCGCCCTCCCATTCGGGGATAACGGGGGCAGGAAAACCCGGTGAGCGCCCGTCGGATCAGCGAAGCGAGGATGCGCGGCCCAAGGGAACTCCAACCCACGACCGCCACGCGACCGAAACGGCGCAGCAGTGGGAAGACGAGGACAGGCCGCAACAGAAGCATCCCGGCTGACCCATTCTTGCTTACACGTTCACGCAGGCTCTGCTGTAATACCTCTGCCACACAGAGGTGAAATCCGATGCGACTTGCAGCGGCGCGCCGCGCTCTTGCCGGTGCCTGCGCAGCGCATGCGCTGCACGATGGCTACACTGACCTGATCTATTTGCTGCTGCCGATATGGCACGCGGAATTCGGGCTTGATTACGCCGCTTTGGCGATGCTTCGTGGTCTGTATTCGGGCGTCATGGCGGTGTTGCAGGTCCCCATCGGACACGTCGCGGGGCGGCATCTCGGATCGCGCAGCATACTGGTGATCGGCACAGTTCTCGCCGCGGTCGGTTATGCGGTGGCCGGATTCTCCGCGGGCCTGCTGACATTATGCGTGGGTCTTGCGATTTCGGGCACCGGATCGGGCACTCAGCACCCGCTCGCGTCCGCCTCGGTCTCCCGGGCGTACGGCGCCGGGGCACGCGGACCGCTAGGAACTTACAACTTCGCCGGCGATATCGGCAAAGCCGCGGTGCCGGGCCTGACCTCCCTGCTGCTGACCGTCATGCCCTGGCGACACGCGCTTTGGGCCGTTGCCGGCTTAGGCGTGCTGGTGGCGGGGCTCGTGCGGATACTGCTGACGGCCGCCGAGGGCACGCAAACAGCGGGCAAAATCGTCCGGGGGGAAGGGAGGGGCGGTTTTCCGTTGCTGTTTTCCATCGGCGTTCTCGACAGCTCGGTGCGTATGGGATTCCTGACGTTCCTGCCGTTTCTCATGAAGGGCAAAGGTGCGGAGATCCCGACGGTCGGGCTTAGCCTGGCACTTGTTTTCCTGGGGGGCGCCGCCGGCAAGTTCGCCTGCGGCTGGCTTGGCGCCCGGATTGGCCTGCTGCTGACTGTGCTTGTCACCGAGGCCGGCACCGCGGCCGCAATTGTTGGCGTGCTGATCCTGCCGCTCGGGCCGGCGATGCTGCTGCTGCCGGTACTTGGCGTTATGCTGAACGGAACTTCATCGGTATTGTACGGCACAGTGCCGGAGCTGGCCAGGGCGGAACGCGTCGAACGTGCCTTCGCGATTTTTTATACCGGCACGATCGGGGCGGGAGCGCTGGCGCCGATCCTGTATGGCGCCTTGGGTGATGTCACAGGACCGGTCGGGGCAACGCTCGCAGCGGCTGCCACGGCCCTGATTACGCTGCCGCTGGCGGTGGTGCTTGCACCGAAACTGCTCAGCCCAGATACGCCTCCCGCACCCGCGCATCATGCAGCAGCTCATGAGCAGGCCCGGTGAACAGAACGCGGCCGCTCTCAAGGACGTAGCCGGTTTCGGCGACCGACAGCGCCATTACGGCATTCTGCTCCACCAGCAGCACGGTCACGCCGTCGGCGTTGATTTTCCGGATCGTCTCGAACACCTGCTCTACCACCATCGGCGCAAGACCCATGCTCGGTTCATCCAGCAGCAGGACGCGCGGGCGCGCCATGAGAGCGCGCGCCATCGCCACCATCTGCTGCTCGCCGCCTGACAATGTGCCGGCCACCTGCTTCAGCCGCTCCCGCAGCCGGGGAAACAGCACCATCATGCGTTCTCGGTCCGCCGTCACGCCGGCCCGGTCGTTCCGGGTGAAAGCGCCCATGGCCAGATTTTCCTCGACGGTCAGGCGTCCGAAAATGCGGCGCCCTTCGGGGACCTGGACCACGCCCATCGCTGCAATCGTGTGGGCGCCGAGGCCAGCCAGCACCCGACCGTCGAACCGGATCTCGCCTTCGCGTGGATGGAGCAACCCGCTGACGGCACGGAGCGTGGTAGACTTTCCCGCCCCATTGCCCCCGACAAGCGTGACAATCTTTCCCTGCTCTACGCCCAGCGAGATTCCCTTCAGTGCCTCGATCTTGTCGTAGAAAACGTGAATTTTGTCGATTTCAAGCAGTGGCATGTTTGTCATGCCCCGGCGCGGTGCCGCCGTCGCTCCGCGCTATTCCGGCAGCTTGCACGCCAAGATACGCTTCGATCACCGCCGGGTCGCGCTGCACTTCCGCTGGCTGGCCCTCGGCGATCTTTACGCCATGGTCGAGCACAGAGACGCGGTCCGACATCGACATTACCACCCGCATCTGGTGCTCGATCAGCAGCACGGTAATGCCGAAGCGCTCCCGCACCTGCTCGATGAAGCGCATCATCTCAGTCGTTTCATGCGGATTCATCCCCGCGGTCGGCTCATCCAGCAGCAGCAGCTTCGGCTTGGTTGCCAGCGCGCGGCCGATTTCAAGCCGGCGCTGCAGACCGTATGGCAGATTGCGCGCCAGCGTATCACCCCGGCCGCGCAGCCCGATGAAGGCCAGCAGCCGAATTGCTTCTTCATGCGCGCGCGCCTCATCGGCGCGGGTCGTGGGCGTGTTCAGTACAGCCCCCCACCAGGTGGAATTCAGGTGCAGGTGCATGCCCACAAGCAGATTTTCGATAGCACTTATGCTGCGGAATAATCGTATGTTCTGATAGGTGCGGCTGACTCCCGCGGCCGCGACGCGATCCGGCGTGAAACCGTCGATGCGGCGGGTGTTGAACCATACTTCGCCCGAAGTGGGATGAATCACCTGCGTGATGCAGTTGAAGACGGTGGTCTTGCCCGCGCCGTTAGGGCCGATGATGCTGTGGATGCTGCCTTCCGTTACTGACAGGTCCAACGTGGAGACCGCGGTCAGCCCGCCGAAGCGCATCGTCATCGCCCGGCAGATCAGGATCGCGTCGCTCACCTCGGCTGCACGGGGATAAGATCCGCGCCTTCGTCAACTACCTCGGTTTCATCCGCTTCGTGCAGCTCGCGGCGCCGCACTTCGGATGGCCATAATCCCTCCGGACGCCAGCGCATCATCACAATCAGTACGGCGCCGTAGAACAGATATCGGTAGTCACCGAATTCGCGCAGCAGTTCAGGCAATCCGATCAGCGCGATGGACCCGAGCACCACTCCCGGCAGACTGCCCATCCCGCCCACGATGATCAGCGCCAGCACGTTGATCGAGATCAGCAGCTGGAAGCTGGACGGGTACACCGATGTCAACATCACGGCGAAAATCGACCCGGCCAATCCGGCAAAGGCAGCGCCGAGTCCGTACGCCAGCAGCTTGCTGCGGATCAGGTTGATCCCGAGTGCCTGGGCCACGTCTTCATCGTCGCGCAGCGCCATCCATGCGCGGCCCAGGCGTGAGTTCTCCAACCGCCATGCGACGAACGCGGCCACGGCTGACGCGACAAGCGTCAGGTAAAAGAGCTGCACCGGGCTGCCCAGAACCATGCTGCCAAGTCGCGGCTTCGGGATTTGCAGAATTCCCTGCGCGCCGCCGAGCAGTGGCGCTGCGAAATCCGAGAGCACCAAAACCCGCACGATTTCGCCCAGCCCCATCGTCGCGACGGCCAGATAGTCGCCCCGCACGCCCAGCACCGGAAGTCCGAAGACGACGCCAACCGCCACCGCCAGAACAACGGAGACTGGCATGGCAAGCCAGAACGACAGGTGCAAAAGCGCGTGCGGACTGTCGGCGGTCAGCAGCGCCGTCGTGTATGCTCCCACCGCGAAGAAGGCGACGAATCCCAGATCGAGCAGGCCCGCGAGACCGACCTCGAGATTGAGGCCGAGTCCCATGAGGATGTACAGCCCGACCAGCATCAGAACCTGACCAACGTAATTACCCGCCAGCGCCGGCAGAATCACCAGCGCCAGCAGCGCGATTCCTGCCCGTATCATCCGTTCGCGGCGTAGTTGGCGATCCGTCGGCATGGCGCCGCGCCGGCGCGTTGCTCGCCACGCCGGATAACCCAACGCTGCGAGAACAAAAATAATGCTTGCGCCCGCTGGCGTGAGGCCCTGCCAGACATAAACGACTTGACGTGCCGCCCCGACGGGGCCGGTATACGGCAGCATCGCCTGGATCAGTTCCTGAAACACGCCGGCGATCATGACCGCGACAATTCCCGCCAGTACGGAGCCGCGCACGAACGATGGTCCGGCCCGCAGCAGTGCTCCCGCAAGGCCGGCTAAGATGCCGCCGCCGAGCAGCGCGACCAGGCCGGGCGCCAGAGGCAGACCAAAGGTCAGCATCTTCAGCAAAGCGGGGGTCAGCGAAACGAATATCGGTTGCGGGTGCAAGAATGCCGTAAACACCGCGAGGGCGGCCACCGGCACGGCAGCGGCAAAACCTGCGAGAGAACCCGCGAAGAGGTGAATGCGCCCGGGCCGGCCAGCAAAAGCGCCGGCAGCGGCTCCCAGCAGCAGAAGTGTTGCCTGAGCGAGCGTCAGGTGGTCCACCACCACCCACCGCTGATGCATCATCAACAGCACGCCGACGGCGGCGATGTGTACGGCCCCCGCTCCGGCGATCAACCCACGGCCAACGGCTCGTTGGAGCATGGCTCAGGCCCGCGTCTTGGCCATACGCTCGCCCAGCAGGCCCTGCGGGCGGAAGATCAGCACCATGATCAGCAGCGTGAATGCGATCAGGTCGCGCAACTGGTAGGGCGCCTGAATTCCCAGGCCATCCAGGAACAGCGAGGGGCCGATGGATTCAACCAGTCCCAGGAATATCCCCCCCAGCATAGCCCCGGGAATGTTTCCGATCCCGCCGAGCACCGCAGCTCCGAACGCCTTGATGCCCGGGGTGAAGCCCATATAAAAATACACCTGCTTGTAAAGGAAAGCATAAAACACGCCGGCGATCCCGGCCATCGCGCCGCCCAGCAGGAAGGTGAAGACCACGACCTTGTTGACGTCGATGCCCATAAGCGCCGCGGCCTCCGCATCCTCGGAAACCGCCCGCATCGCCGTTCCCATCCGGGTACGCTGCACGATCAGATACAGCAGGCCCATGAACACCACCGCGAGGCCCATTACCAGGACATCAACCCGCGGAATGGTCAGCGTGCCGAGATGAAACACATCCTGCTGCCAGCTCGGGCTTGGATACGCCTTGACCGCAGAGCCGAACAGACCACGGAAAGTCTGTTCCAGAAAGAATGACACCCCGATCGCGCAGATCAGCGGTGCGAGGCCGGAGACCCGGCGGAAGGGACGATACGCGATACGTTCGGTCAACAGGGCAATGGCGGTGGAAACCGTCATTGCCGTGGCAAGTATGGCCGCCATTCCCAGTACGGCATGCGCATCGAGGAAGCCGGAGGCTTGCAGGGGTGTCGCGACAAAGTAACCGGCGAACGCTCCGGCCATCACGAAGTCACCGTGTGCGAAGTTGATCAGCCTCAGCACGCCGTAAACCATCGTGTAGCCCAGCGCGATCTGCGCGTAGATGCTGCCGATCGTCAGCCCGAACGTCAGGAAGTCGAACCACTGCGCGGCGGTGTAGCGGTCCTTGATCAAGGAGCCGATCGTGCCACCAACGACAACCACAACGATCCCGATGCGCAGGGCCCAGAGAACGAAATCAACGGCATTGACGCGAGCCAGGGCGGACAGCCATGGCCCGCGCGCAACGACGCTCTGACTCATTTCGGCCAGATTTTGATCGGGTTCTTGCCGACGCCGAAGGTTTTCGGATCGCCCGAGGTGAACTCCAGCACCGAACCATGGAACTGCGAGCATTCGCCGTACGGATCGCAGGCAATCGGTCCGCTGATGCCGTCGAACTTGGTATCGAATACCGCGTCGCGGAGGGCCTTCTTGCCGATATACAGCGTCCCGTTGTCGTCCTTGGCGACCTTCTCGATCGCCTTGATCGCCAGCACGGCCCCGTCATAGGCATTGGCATGGAACCCCGAGATCGGGCCTTCGCCGTAGTCCTTCTTGTACTCCTCGACGAACTTAGGGTAGCCCTTGCCCATCGCCGCCGGCGACAGATCCGGATATCCGATGCGGAACCCAACCACCGCAGGCCCGGCAGCCTCGATAAAATCGGCTGAAAGCAGAGAAGCCCCGCCCATCAGGGCTGTGTGCTCAAGACCGGGGGTTTCCTTGGCTTGCCGCAGTATCTGTGCTGCGGCGGCGGTGAAGATCGGCATATAGATGACGTCAGGCTTTTCGCTCGCGATGCGGGTCAGCAGCGGATGCATGTCGACATCGGTGGGAGCGACGGCCTCGCGCGAAAGTACCTTCCCGCCGTCTTTCTCGAAATCATTACCCGCTACGGTAGCAAGCTGCTGCGCGTAAGGACTGCCGTCGTGCACCGTTACCATTGTTTTGTAACCGGCCACCTTGGCCAGGTAGTCGGCATCGGACGCGCCCTGGTCGGTGTCGCTGAACACCGTTCGGGCGAACCCGTCATATTCCGGCTTGCGATTCGGGGCGGTCAGCGCCGGTGCCGTGCAAGCTGTGCAAATATTCACAATGCCGGCCTGCCACAGAATGGGGGCGCCCGGTGTCGCCGCCGAGGAACAGGCCGGTCCGAGCACGATGACCATGTTCGGTGTTGAGGCAAGCTTGGTTGCGGCGGTCTGCCCGCCCTCGGCGTTGCACTGGTCGTCCTGCGCATCCAGTACGATCGGATGCCCCATCAGCTTGCCGCCCATGTCCTTGATGGCGATTTCGGCGCCGCGCTTCTCATCCAGCCCCAGCGCGGTGTCAGGACCGGATAGTACCCAATAGGCTCCAATCACGATCGGGGCGCCCGGCGGCACAACCACTACCCCTAACGGATCCGTCACCGGTCCCGCGGTGGCCGCCATGGCCGGCCCTTTGCCGCAGACCAGCGCGCCGCACGCCATCAGCGTGGCGGCAGCAAGGCCCGCAAAACTCATCCCTCTTGACACGTTACCCTCCCCAGTTTCCATCCGGACGCATGCGCGCCGGGTATGGCAACTATGAGGAGGGACAGATTTTCAAGTCAACGCCGCCCCCGATTCGTTACCCTACGATGCGTAATCTGGGGCGGGACTGCTCTGCCATGGCGGCATAAAGCTCGACATAGTCCCGTGCCATCCGCTTGGCCGTGAAGCGCTGCTCGAAGCGCTGGCGTATTTTCGTCCGCGAAAGCTCCGGCAGCCGGGCAACTGCTTCGACCGCCTGGGCCTCGTTCTCCACGATGAAGCCGGTAACACCGTCCTCGATCACCTCCGGCACTGATCCACGATTGAAGGCGATCACGGGTGTGCCGCAGGCCATCGCCTCGATCATCACCAGACCGAACGGTTCCGGCCAGTCGATCGGAAACAGCACGCCGACGCAGGCGCTCAGGAAATCAGACTTGTCCGTGTCGCCAATCTCTCCGATCAGCTCAACATGGCGGCCGTCCAGCATCGGCCGGATCTTCTCGCGGTAGTAGGTCTCGTCCACGCGGTCGACCTTGGCGGCCATCTGCAGCGGGATGCCCGCCCGGCGCGCGATGCGGATCGCCCTGTCCGGACCCTTATCCGAGGCGATTCTGCCTAGAAATCCCAAATGCCGCGGCTTTCCCGGAACGGGCCGGAGCAGGGTCTCCGGCAGTCCGTGATGGATCGTGCGTACGAAGTTCGCCTTGGGCAAAGGGCGCCGCTGGGAATCGGAAATGGATACCAGCGGGACCTGCGGAAAGTGGCTGTACAGCGGCTCGAACTCCGGCAGATCAAGCCGGCCGTGCAGGGTCGTCAGGAAGGGCGTGCGCTGGCGGCTGAATAGCGAAAACGGCCAGTAATCCAGGTGAAAATGCAGAACGTCGAACTGGTCCGCCTGCCGGAATACGGTTTCCAGCAGCAACATCTGGGGCGCCGCCGGATCGCGCAGGTCGGTATCGAACCGCAATGCGCGGGGCCACACTGCCTCCAGCTGCGCGGTCGTCACTGAATTGCCACTCGCAAACAACGTGACGTCGTGGCCAAGCCGAACCAGCTCTTCCGTGAGGAACGAGACGACCCGTTCCGTTCCGCCATAGAGCTTCGGCGGTACGGCCTCGGTTAACGGGGCAATCTGGGCGATACGCATACGATGTTCTCCAAACCTTGCCGGCGCCGGGCCAGCCTCTTGCCGTCTTTAACGGGGTGGATCAGGTTTTTTTGAGGCAGCAGCGCCAAGAAATTGCCGGATATCAGCGGGGGCAGGAGAGAGAAGATGGGCGGACGGCTTGTCGTCGTATCGAACAGGGTGCCGTTGCCCACCGAACGGGGGCCGCGCGCGGGCGGACTTGCAGTGGCACTGGCGGATGCACTCAGGCCTGGCTCGCTTTGGTTTGGTTGGAGCGGCAAGCGATCCACGCGCGGCAGCCTTGCGCCCGACGTGAGCGAGGCGCAGGGGGTCACCTACGCCACTCTTGATCTCGGCGAGGCGGATTACCGTCTGTTTTATGCGGGATTTTCGAACGGCGTGTTGTGGCCGTTGCTGCACTATCGCCTGGGCCTCGTGAACTTCAGATCCGAGGAGTACCAGGGCTATCGCGCAGTGAACCGCCGCTTTGCGGAACGCCTCGCACCGCTGCTGCATAGCGACGATCTGATCTGGGTACATGATTATCATCTTATCCCGCTCGGCGAGGAGCTGCGTGCTCTGGGCATCAGGAACCGCATTGGGTTTTTTCTGCATACCCCCTTCGTGCCGCCGGAGATCACAGCCGCCTTGCCGCATGGGAGGGATCTGCTGCGCTCCTTTTGCTCGTACGATGTGGTTGGGTTTCATACAAAGGGCTATCTCGCCGCGTTTATCCGCTGCCTGACGGAACTTCTCGGCATCTCGCCCGAACCCGGTGGAAGCATCTTCCGCCTGGACGCCCGCGCCATGCGCGCGATCGTCGCGCCGATCGGCATCGATGCCGATGTTTTCGCTGCCATGGCGGTCCAGTCTGCTGGTACTGCCGAAGCCCGGCGTATGAAGGCAAGCCTGGCCGGGCGCGTTCTGGCTATCGGCGTGGACCGGCTTGATTACTCCAAAGGACTGGTGAACCGGTTTGAGGCGTTCGGCCGGCTGCTCGAAAACCATCCGGAAGCACGGCGGCGGATCAGCTTTCTGCAGATCGCCGCACGCTCCCGCGAAGACATCAAATCCTACCAGGCGCTTCGCCAGGAGCTGGATCGCATTGTGGGCGACACCAACGGCCAATACTCCGAGTTCGACTGGGCGCCCATTCGGTACATGACGCGAACCGTTGGCCGGCGCACGTTGTCCGGCTTCTATCGCATTGCCCGGATCGCCATCGTTACACCCCTGCGCGACGGCATGAATTTGGTCGCCAAGGAGTATGTGGCAGCACAGGATCCCGCCGATCCCGGCGTGCTGATCCTCTCGCGTTTCGCTGGCGCGGCCGATGAAATGAGCGATGCCTTGATCGTCAACCCGTTTGATCCCGATGAGATCGCGAGCGCAATGCACCAGGCGATGCGAATGACTTTCGAGGAGCGCCGGGCCCGTCATGAAGCTCTGCGCCGCAGCGTGTGGAACTCCACCGCGAAACGGTATTGTGAGATTTTCCTGTCCCATCTCGCGCCGGTAGGCGAAACCGTGGGGCGGGAAGCTGCGGAGCCGTTGCTTACCGGCGCGGCTGGAGAAGGGTGAGATCGAAATGCAATTCCTTCCGATTCCCCACCCTGGATCACGTCGTCGTCAATACGCGCGACCTGCTTGATCAGGCGGCAGAGCAATACCGGCGTCTGGGATTTACCCTGACGCCGCGCGGCTATCACACGCTGGGATCGATGAACCACCTCGCGATTTTCGGCACCGAGTATCTGGAGCTGATTGCCGCCCGTTCCGGCTACCGGGGACGCGCGGAAATCCTGGATGCGCCGGCCGGCCTGAACGGCGTCGTCTTCGGCATGGAGGACTCAGCGGCGACATATCAAGCGCTCGACAGCGCCGGTGTGCCGGTGGAGCCGCCCAACGAGTTTGCGCGTCCTGTCGAACTGCCCACGGGGACACGGGACGCGGTGTTCCGGACGGTCCGGCTTAAGCCGGGAACGGTGCCTGCCGGTCGGCTCTATTTTTGTCATCATTTCACGCGCGACCTGGTCTGGCGTGATGAGTGGTGGCACCATCCAAATGGTGTGATCGGCGTGGAGCGGATCGTCTTCGTCGCAGAGTACCCGCAGGATATTGCTGACGTTTTCGCGCGGATGTTTGGCCCCGAGGCGCTGCGCGGCGGCGCGCTGGCAATGGGACTGACAACCCTGTCCGTTGTTACGCCAGCTGAATTCGCTGCCGCCTGGGGTGATCGTGGCCCCGACCCCGCCGGCCGCACGCAGTACATGGCAGCTCTTGGTCTGCGCGTCCGTTCGCTGGACATGACCCGAGGCGCGCTTTCCAAGGGAGGCATTCCGGCGTCGACCGAGGCGCATCGCATCAGCGTAGCAGCAAGGGACGCATTCGGAGTGGCTCTCGATTTCCGGGAGTGAACACGAGAAACCAGCCCCTGGAAAAAACCTCCGAGGCCGTTGGCCGTCGAGCTTGTGCCGGGAAAGAATTTCCCTTACATCCGCGTCGTGCCCGATATCGACGAGATCCTCGCCCACATGGGCGGGCCGGAGGCAGCCGCCCGTCTGACGGGCGTAGGAACCGAAGCGGTCCGCAAATGGCGACAGGCGCGCTCGATTCCGTCGCGCCACTGGCCGGCCATTATCGCGGCCACCGGCCTGACCTATGCTGACCTCTCCGGCGAAATCGCTCATCCTGAAGTCCCGGACGGAGCCACGGCCGCCCTGGTCCTGGCGGACGGGACCGTGTTCTGGGGCCGCGGCTTCGGGGCGCATACCCACGACCCCGCCCCGGTCGGCGAAGTCTGCTTCAACACCGGCATGACCGGCTATCAGGAAACCCTGACCGATCCCTCGTACGCCGGGCAGATCATCACTTTCACCTTCCCGCATATCGGCAATGTCGGCGTCAACACTGAGGACGTCGAAGCAACCACCATCGCCGCGCGCGGTGTCGTGCTCAAGCAGGACATCACCGATCCCGCCAACTGGCGCGCTGCCCAGGGCCTGGGCCAGTGGCTGCGCAGCCAGGGCATCGCCGGCCTCGCCGGCGTGGATACCCGCGCGCTGACCATCCGCATCCGCGATCTTGGCGCGCCGACAGGCGTTCTTGCCTTCCCGGTTTCCGGCCGTTTCGATCTGCCCGCATTGCAAGCCCAGGCGGCAGCCTGGCCGGGCCTGGAGGGCATGGACCTCGCCAGGGAAGTCTCGTGCCGGCAAATGTATTCCTGGGACGAGACACGCTGGGCCTGGCCCTCGGGTACAGGCCGGCAGAAATCACCGCGCTACAACGTCGTTGCTGTGGACTATGGGGCCAAGCGCAACATCTTGCGCTGCCTCGCCTCGGCCGGATGCCGGGTGACAGTTGTGCCTGCCACCGCCACGACCGAGGACATCCTGCGCCACAGCCCCGACGGCGTGTTCCTGTCCAACGGGCCGGGCGACCCTGCCGCCACCGCTGAATACGCCGTGCCGGCGATCAGGGGCGTGCTGGACGCCGGCGTTCCGCTGTTCGGCATCTGTCTGGGCCATCAATTGCTCGCCCTGGCTCTGGGCGCCCGCACGTTCAAGCTGGCCCGAGGCCATCGCGGGGCCAACCAGCCGGTGAAGGACCTGGCCACCGGCCGGGTCGAGATCACAAGCCAGAATCACGGCTTTGCAGTCGATCCGGAGACGCTGCCCCCGACGGCCTCGGTCACCCACGTCTCCCTCTTCGACGGCTCAAACGAGGGCCTTGCCTGCTCGGATCGTCCCGCCTTCTCGGTCCAGTACCATCCCGAAGCGTGCCCAGGTCCCAGCGACAGCACGCATCTGTTCCAGCGGTTCGTGGCCATGATGGAGGCGCGGGGGTGAGCGGTGCCAGGGAAACCGTGCTGGCCGCCGCCCGCATGGGGGTCGAAGCCGATACCGCCGAGGAAGGTTACGCAGAGATTCGCGCGCTTACCGCGACGGGCTTCTCGGATGCTGAGCTCGCCGACGCCGTTGCTGGCGCAGTACACGACGGTGTGCTGGGCGATCCGGTGTGCTTGCCTCCAGGTCGGCTTCAGTGCTGTTGGAAACTAAGCATCAAATGAAACCACACCGGGAAACGTGCGATCGGCCTTGAAGTTGACGGAAAGCTAAGGTCTTACTAATGCCCCGCCGCACCGACCTGCACTCCATCCTCATCATCGGCGCCGGACCGATCGTCATCGGCCAGGCATGCGAGTTCGATTACTCCGGCGCCCAGGCCTGCAAGGCCCTGCGCGCAGAGGGCTACCGCGTCATCCTGGTGAACTCCAACCCGGCCACCATCATGACCGATCCCGGTCTCGCCGACGCCACCTATATCGAGCCCATCACGCCCGACTTCGTCGAGCGCATCATCGCGCGCGAAAAACCCGATGCCCTGCTCCCCACGATGGGTGGGCAGACGGCGCTCAACACTGCCATGGCTCTCGCCAAATCTGGCGTCCTCGAAAAACACGGAGTGGAACTCATCGGTGCCCGCGCCGACGTCATCGACAAGGCCGAGGACCGGCTGCAATTCCGCGACGCCATGGCCGCCATCGGCATCGAATTGCCGCGCAGCGGAATTGCCCACAGCATGGATGAGGCCCGCGCCGTCCTCGCCGAAGTCGGTCTGCCAACGGTCATCCGCCCCAGCTTCACCCTCGGCGGCACCGGTGGCGGTATCGCCTACAACAAGGAAGAATTTGACCAGATCGTCCAGGGCGGCCTCGACGCTTCGCCGACCCATGAAGTCCTGATCGAGGAATCCGTCCTCGGCTGGAAAGAGTTTGAAATGGAGGTGGTCCGCGACCGCGCGGACAACTGCATCATCGTCTGCTCCATCGAAAACGTTGATCCCATGGGCGTCCACACCGGCGATTCCGTCACCGTTGCCCCCGCGCTCACGCTTACCGACAAAGAATATCAGCGGATGCGGGACGCATCCATCGCCTGTCTGCGCACCATCGGCGTCGACACCGGTGGCTCCAACGTGCAATTCGCCGTCAACCCGGCCGATGGCCGAATGGTAATCATCGAAATGAACCCGCGGGTCTCGCGCTCGTCGGCACTCGCCTCCAAGGCCACCGGCTTTCCCATCGCCAAGATCGCCGCCAAGCTCGCCGTGGGCTACACCCTCGATGAGCTTGCCAACGACATCACCCGCGTCACCCCCGCAAGCTTCGAACCCACGATCGACTACGTGGTGGTGAAAATTCCCCGCTTCACCTTCGAGAAATTCCGCGGCACCCCGGCTCTGCTCACCACCTCCATGAAATCGGTCGGCGAAGCCATGGCGATCGGCCGCAGCTTTGCCGAGGCGCTGCAAAAGGGCTTGCGCAGCACGGAAACTGGCCTGTCCGGCCTCGATGAAATCGAGCCGCCCGGCGATGGGGGCGCCGATGCCTTCCGCGCCGCCCTCTCCACGCCGCGCCCGGATCGCCTGCTCGTTGCCGCGCAGGCGCTGCGGGCCGGCCTCACGGTGGAGGATATCAACGTCGCCAGCAAGTTCGATCCGTGGTTCATCCGCGAACTCGCCCGCATCGTGACTGCGGAACAGGACATCGCCGCTCACGGAGTTCCCACAACCCCCGTCGCACTTCGCCGCGTAAAATCACTTGGCTTCTCTGATGCGCAGCTCGCGCGGCTGACGCGCCGCTCGGAGGCAGACATCGCGGCCATGCGCCGCCGGCTTGGGGTGTTCCCCGTCTATAAACGCATCGACACCTGCGCCGCCGAGTTTGCCTCCGTCACCCCTTACATGTACTCCACCTACGAGGGTGGCTACGGCACGCCGGTCTGCGAGGCCGATCCCACTGACCGCAAGAAGATCGTCATTCTTGGCGGCGGTCCCAATCGCATCGGGCAGGGCATCGAATTCGACTATTGCTGTGTCCACGCTGCTTACGCGCTGAAGGATGCCGGGTTCGAGACCATCATGGTGAACTGCAACCCGGAAACCGTCAGCACTGATTATGACACGTCGGACCGCCTGTATTTCGAGCCGCTTACTGCAGAGGATGTTGTTGCCCTCGTGCGGCGTGAGCAGCAACGCGGCACGGTCCTTGGCTGCATCGTGCAATACGGAGGTCAGACCCCGCTGAAACTATCCCAGGCTCTCGCCCGCGAGAACATCCCCATTCTTGGGACCAGCGCCGATGCAATCGATGTCGCCGAGGACCGCGAACGCTTTCAGCAACTGCTCCAGAAACTCGGCCTGCGGCAGCCGGACAACGGAATCGCGCGTTCGGCCGACGAAGCGGAAGCCATCGCCGAGCGCGTGGGCTATCCCGTCGTGATCCGCCCCAGCTACGTCCTCGGCGGCCGCGCCATGGAGATCGTTTACGACCGTCTCGGCCTCCATCGGTATATGCGTGAAGCCGTTCGCGTCTCCGGCGAAAACCCTGTCCTGATCGATCGCTATCTGAATGACGCCATCGAAGTCGATGTGGACTGCATAGCCGACGGCGAGACCGTCTATGTCGCCGGCGTGATGGAACACATCGAGGAAGCCGGCATCCACTCGGGCGATTTCAGCCTGTGCATTGCCGCCCTATACGCTCCCGCCCGCGGCGGTGACGGAGCTGAAAGCCGAAACCGAGGCCATGGCCAAGGCGCTCGGCGTCGTCGGCTTGATGAACGTGCAATATGCCATCAAGGATGAGACGATTTACGTGCTGGAAGTGAACCCGCGTGCCTCCCGCACCGTGCCGTTTGTTGCAAAGGCTACGGGCGTTGCCGTTGCCAAGGTCGGGGCCCGCATCATGGCCGGCGCCAGGCTCGCGGAGTTCCACCTGGATGACCAGGCGATTGCTCCGCACGTCGCGGTGAAAGAAGCCGTTTTCCCGTTCAATCGTTTCGCCGACGTGGACCCCATCCTCGGTCCGGAAATGAAATCGACCGGCGAGGTGATGGGCCTGGACGCCAGCTTCGAGCGTGCCTTCGCCAAGTCCCAGCTTGGCGCGGGCGTGGTTCTGCCGATGGCCGGCACCGCCTTCCTCTCGATCAAGGACGCCGACAAGCGCGCCGTGCCCCAGCTTGCACGTCGCCTGGCGGACATGGGCTTCTCCATCATGGCCACGCGCGGGACCGCCGCCCGGATCAGAGAGGCAGGGCTGCCGGTCACGGTCGTCAACAAGGTCCTGGAGGGAAGGCCCCATTGCGTGGATGCAATCCGGTCCGGAGATGTGCAATTGGTCATCAATACCGCATCCGGTCCGCAATCGGTGGCGGATAGTTTCGCGATACGAAGAAGTGCGCTGATCCACGGCATTCCGCACTACACCACGATGGCCGGAGCCCGTGCCGCCGTGCACGCGATCGCTGCGCTGAAGTCCGGCACGCTTGAAGTCGCGCCCCTGCAAGCCTACTTTCGCGGATCGTTCTAGCGCCCTGCGCCCGGAGGGTGCCGTCGGAAGGCGGCGAACAGGGGAAGCAGGTCGCTGGACAAAAGCCGCTTCCAGGCGACCGAGCCACAGCCCGGCCGCAGGGGCGGCTTTTGCGCAACCCTGATGCTTTCATGGCCAAAGGACCATCACGTGCAGAAGTTCCCAATGACCGCCTCCGGATTGCAGCGGCTGGAAGAGGAACTGCGTCAGCTCAAATCCACGGAACGCCCCGCCATCATTCGCCAGATTTCCGAAGCCCGTGGGCACGGAGATATTTCGGAAAACGCTGAATATCACGCCGCGAGGGAGCGTCAGTCTTTCATCGAGGGCCGCATTGCCGAATTGGAAGAAATTATCTCCTCGGCCGAGGTGATCGATCCTTCGGGATTATCGGGCGAGCACATCAAATTCGGCGCCCATGTGCGCCTGGTCGACGAGGAAACTGAGAAGGAATCCAGCTATCAGATCGTCGGTGTGTATGAGGCCGATATCAAATCCGGCCGGCTCTCCGTTTCTTCGCCACTGGCAAAAGCGCTGATCGGCAAAAAGGCCGGCGACACCGTTTCGGTGCCCGCACCGGGAGGGGACCGATCATACGAAATCCTCGAAATCCGCTTTCCGTAACATCCGGTATGGTCAGCCTGGCGGACGTCCAGGCAGCCTCTCGCCGAATCTCCGGCCAGGTGCTTCGGACGCCGGCGCTCGGGGCGCATGAGCTATCGCGTGCCGCGGGCGCCCAGGTGACCCTTAAGCTCGAGAATTTGCAGCCGACCGGCGCCTTCAAGGAACGTGGCGCCGCCAACCGCCTGGCGTTGCTGACCCCCGAAGAGCAGGGGAGGGGGGTGGTGGCGATGTCGGCCGGCAATCATGCGCAGGCGGTTGCTCGCCATGCACAGCTTCGCGGCGTCGCCGCAACCATCGTGATGCCGAAATTTACGCCCGCCACCAAGGTCACGCGCACCGCCTCCTGGGGTGCCCGGGTGGTGCTGCACGGTGACACGCTGGCCGAGGCGGCCGCTCACGCCTGCGCACTGGCCGATGCCGAGCATCTTGTCTTCATTCATCCTTACGACGACCCCGGTGTGATCGCGGGTCAGGGCACGCTGGCCCTCGAACTGCTAGAGGACGCGCCCGATCTCGACACCCTGGTCATTCCCGTCGGGGGCGGTGGGCTGCTCGCCGGCTGCGCTATCGCCGCGCACGGCATCAAGCCGGACATCCAGGTGTTCGGCGTCGAGGTCGAAGCCTATGCCGCCATGGCCCAGCGCCTCGCCGGCCAGCAGGTCGCCGTGGGCGGGCCAACCATCGCCGAGGGCATCGCGGTTCGTGACACCGGCTCGATCCCGCTCCGCATCGCTCGGGAGCTTGGGATCGAAGTGCTTGTGGTGCCCGAGCGCGCGGTGGAGCTCGCGATCGGCCTGTTGATAGAGGGGACGAAGATCGTGGCCGAGGGCGCCGGTGCTGCAGGTGTGGCGGCGCTGCTTGCCTTTCCGGAACGGTTTGCCGGCCGCAACATCGGTATTCCGGTCTGCGGCGGCAACATCGAGGCCCGCATCCTTTCCAACGTTCTTCTCCGTAACCTGCTCCGCGACGGGCGATTGTTGCGCCTGCACATGCAGATCCCGGATCGTCCTGGCGTGCTGGCCGACATTGCGGGGCGGATCGGCGGTTGCGGCGGCAACATCATCGAAGTGTCGCACCAGCGTCTGTTCGCTGCCGAATCGGTTCAGGCCGCCGAACTGGAAGTGATGGTGGAGGCGAGAGACACTGAACATGCCCGCCATATCATGGACTCGCTTAGCGAGGCGTACGTGGTCCGGCGAGTGTGATAGAGCAGAATTGTAGTTGCATTCACGACGCAAGAAGCGCCCGCACGAACGCATACCCCACGATCGGGATCGCGATGATCGCATAAACCCGTAGCAAAACCAGCACCGCCATCGCGCCGCGGCCAAGCTTTTTCCGAGCAAGCGGCTTCTGGTTTCCCGTTACCTGGCCTGCCTCAAGCACGCTCAGCACTGACACATCGCTTTTCATCTCCACCTCTATCCCCCCAGCAGGTTCGGGAAGACCGTGATGACTCCATAGAACGCACCAACCAGCGAAATCGCCACTATGATCGTTCCCCCGGCCATGTTTGCGCGCCAGCCATTCCTAAGCCTTCCCATGATCTCGCGGTCGTTGACCAGCAGCAGCAAGAAAAGCAGCGCCGGCGCCATCAGCAGTGTGGCGATCACATTCACCGTCAGTGTCATCGCCAACAACGGCGCGCCCGGAATCAGCACGATCGCGCCCGCAACGACCGTCGAAACGACCGCCGCGCCATAAAACAGCCAGCCCTGGCTGAAATCGAGGTTCATGCTGTGGCGTACCGAAAGCGTTTCGGCCATCGCATAGGACGAACTGGTGGAGATCGTCATCGCCGCCACCAGCCCTGCTTCGATGATCCCCAGCGCAAACAGCGTCGCGCCTGTGCTGCCGATTAACGGCCGCAGCGCGGTCGCGAAATCGGCCCCGCTGGCGAACCGCGGCACGTCAACATGGTGCGCGAACAGCGGGGCGGCAGCCAGCAGGGTTGCGATAGCCGCGATCGCCGCGACGCAGGCGCCGATTGCCGTATCGATCCGCGCCTGCGGAATGTCCAGCCTCGTCAAGCCCTTATCCACCACCGCGCTCTGCTGGAAGAAGATCATCCATGGCGTGACGGTGGCGCCGATATTGGCGAGGATCAGCGTCATAAAAGCCGTGTCGACCCCTCCTGGCAACGGGCTCCATGTGGTGACTGCGCGCGCCAGCGCTTCCCCGCTTGGGTGCGCAAGCAAAGCCGCCGGGATGAACAGCAAGTTGCCCACCGCAAGGGTCATCACCAGCCGCTCCCACGTGGCGTAGCGGCGCATACACAGTGAGCCGACCACCACGCCGCCTCCGGCCAGCACTGAGACCCATGGGGGGATGCCGAAGTAGAGCCCGCCCGCCTGGATCGCGATGAATTCCGTCACCAAAGTCAGCACGTTGCCGAACACCAGGTCCGCCATTGCGAAATGGCCCCAGAACGGTCCGAAGCGCTGATAGATAAGTTCGGCATGACCCCTGTGGGTCGCGGTGCCCAGGCGGACTGTCATCTCCTGGACCACGAACGCCATCAGGAAAGTGAGCAGGATGAACGGCACGAAAAATCCGACGCCGTAAGTGGCCCCCGTAGTAGCATATGAAACCATGCTGGGACCATCGTTCTCCCCCAGCATCACCAGCACCCCCGGGCCAGCCAGCAACCACAGCAGCCGCACCCGCTTCCGGGCCGACCGGGTCTGCAGCACCTTCAGCCGTGCCTCGGCCCGCAGGATGTCCTCACGCGACGGCATTGCCCCTTCGCGCCTGGGCGGCATCATCAGCGGAACTTTCAAGGCCTCGTCGCTCAATCGCACTCTCCTAGGCTGGCAATTATAGCCTGAACTACATTTCAAACAACTGGCGTTCATTAGATGTGCCGGGCACATCACCCGCGCCAGGGCGGACATTCGCCCAAAAGCTGAAATCTCTGCTAAACCTGCGGCGAGCAGGAGGAATCCGGTTGAAACGAGCCACCATCGCCGGACCGTCCACGCCATCCACCGACCTGCCCGAGGAGCCCGTTCAGGCGCTTCGCTTCGGTCAAGCGCGCTCGGCCCGTTCCGCCGCTTTGCTCGAGGATTATGTCGAGCTCATCGCCGACCTTCTTGCCTCCGGCGGCGAGGCACGCGCAACCGATGTGGCAAAACGGCTTGGCGTTACCCATCCTACCGCCCTGAAGGGCATCGCCCGCCTCAAGCGCGAAGGTCTCGTCACCTCGAAGCCCTATCGCGGCATCTTCCTCACGGAAACCGGCCGACTGCTTGCCGAGCGCGTCCGTGCGCGCCACCGTCTGATGGTTGAACTGCTCCTCGCCGTCGGCGTCCCGCCGGAAGCAGCCGAGGCCGATGCCGAAGGCATGGAACACCACGCCTCGGAGGAAACGTTGACGGCCTTCGCACGCTTTCTTGCCAGACGAAGGTGAACCCGGCGTTTGCACCAACCGCAAAAGCGTCGATATTGGTATCTACATCCGCCTCTGCCTGGAAAGACACGTCGCATGCCGAATGCCGACTGGGAAATTCCGCCCAATCTGCAGCCCGACCCGGACGATTACCCATATGATCTCGAGCGTGTGCTTGGGTCCGTGGTCGGGCTGAAGTCGTTCATCCCGCCGGATGCTTTCACTGCCGGCTCGCTCGGTACCGAGCGAGCCGGCAGTGGCATCGTCATTCGCGACTCGGGCCTCATTGCAACAATCGGCTACCTCATTATGGAAGCCGAGACGATCTGGATAACAACTGCTGACGGCAGGGCGGTGGCAGGCCACGCGATGGCTTACGACCAGGAGTCGGGGTTCGGCCTGGTGCAGGCGCTCGGGAGACTTGGTCTGCCGGCGCTCGACCTCGGCGATTCCGATTCGCTGAAAGTGGGCGATCAGGTCGTGTTCGCCGCGTATGGCGGGCGCCATCATGCCGTCGAAACCCGGATCGTCGGCCGGCAGGAGTTCGCCGGGTATTGGGAATACGTGCTGGACGACGCCATCCTCACCGCCCCGGCACACCCGTTCTGGGGCGGCTGTGGACTGATCGGCAACGATGGCAAGTTGCTTGGCATCGGATCGCTGATCCTTCAACAGGGCGACGGCAAGGGACGCCGGCTGGACATGAACATGGCCGTCCCCATTGGCCTGCTCGGCCCGATCCTCGACGATCTTCTTACTTATGGCCGCGTGAACCGTCCGGCGCGTCCCTGGCTCGGCATGTACGCCGCCGAATTGGACGATGAGCTGGTGGTCGGCGGCCTGGCCGATGACGGGCCGGCGGAAAAGGCCGGGTTGAAAACCGGCGATCGCATCCTCGCCGTCAATGATGATGATGTCGGAGATCTCGGCGGCTTGTGGCGCCGGGTTTGGGCCTCCGGCAGCGCTGGGGCAGAGGTCAGGCTGCGCATCCTGCGCGACCGCGGACCAGTCACTCTCTCCGTCCGGTCCGGAGACCGCGCGAAATTCCTCAAATCGCCCAAGCTGCACTGATGTCGCAACTAAAGGCTGCGGTGCTTCCGGTAACCGCTTTCCAGCAGAATTGCAGCATCCTCTGGGACGAGAACACAAGGCGCGGCGTTGTGGTCGATCCAGGCGGCGAGGTTCCGCGCATCCGCGATGCGATCACCCGTTTGGGCGTCACTGTCGAGCGCATACTTCTCACCCACGGACATATCGACCACGCGGCCGGCGCGACCGAGCTCGCCGAGGCGCTCGCGGTTTCAATCGACGGGCCGGACGAACGGGACCGCTTCCTGCTCGAGGGCCTGGAAGATCAGGCTCGCACTTATGGATTTCCCGATGTGCGCAACGTGACCCCGTCACGCTGGCTGCATGAGGGTGACCAGGTGATGCTGGGTGAGCACCGTTTCGACGTGCTGCACTGCCCGGGCCACACCCCCGGCCATATCGTCTTCGTGCACCGGGACGCGCGTTTTGCCGTTGTCGGCGACGTGCTGTTCCAGGGATCGATCGGCCGGACCGATTTTCCGTATGGCGATCATGCGGCGCTGATCCGCTCGATCGCCGAGAAACTGCTGCCGCTGGGCGACGATATTGTTTTCCTGTGCGGCCACGGCCCGGGATCAACCATCGGGGCAGAGCGCGCGAATAATCCGTTCCTGCGCCACGCAACTTGATCCGCCCAACATGATCCACCATGCCGCCTGACGGTCCTTCGCCGGCCCGCGGCGCCGCGATACACCTGCAACCGGCCGGCACCACCATGCGTCGGCCGCTGATTCTGGCGGCGTGCCTGATGGCGACCTTCATGGCGGCGGTTGAGAGCACCATCGTCGCCACCGCCATGCCGAGTATCGTCGCCGACCTGGGCGGAATTCAGCCTGTTTAGCTGGGTTTTTGCGGTCTATCTCCTGGCGCAGGCGGTAACGATCCCGGTCTATGGCCGGCTGGCCGACCTGTTCGGGCGCAAGGCCGCCTTCTACGCGGGCGCCGGCTTGTTTCTGCTCGGCTCCGCCCTGTGCGGGTTCGCCCGCGGCATGGTCTGGCTGGTCATCTTCCGCGCCCTTCAGGGTATCGGGGCGGGCGGCGTGCAGCCCATCTCCATGACCATCTGCGGCGACATCTACACCCCGGCTGAGCGGGCGAAGGTGCAGGGGCTGATCTCCTCGGTCTTCGGCGTCGCTGCCGTGGTCGGGCCCTCCCTGGGAGCATTCCTGGTGGAGCATGGCGCATGGCCCGTGGTGTTCTGGGTGAACCTGCCGGTGGGAGCACTCGCGATCGCGATGATCTCGGTGTTCCTGAAAGAACAGGTGGAACATCGGAAGCGGCGAATTGACTATCTTGGGTCGTTGCTGATGACGGTGGCAGTCGGGTCGCTGTTGCTGCTGCTGGTCCAGGCCGGAACCCTTCCAAAACCCACCCTGGTCCTGCTCGCGGGCGTCTTTGTGGTAGGTCTCGCGCTGCTGCTGCTTCATGAGGCGCGCGCCCCCGAGCCGATGCTGCCGCTGGAGCTGTGGCGTGACCGCGTCATCGTGATCGGCAGTGTCGGCGGTGGGATCGCCGGCGCGGTGATGATGGGTGTGTCGGCGTTTCTGCCGACCTACGTGCAGGGGCCGATGGGCCTCAGCCCGACAGCCGCCGGACTGGTCCTCGGCGTCATGTCCGTCACCTGGGCGTTGGCGAGCATCTTCGGCGGGCGTCTGATGGTGAGGACCAGTTATCGACTGATAGCCACGCTCGGGGCTTTGTGCCTCATCCTGGGCACGACGGTTTTGGTTGGCTTGACGCCGGCGCGAGGACCGGCCTGGGCCAGTGCAGGGTCCCTGGTGATCGGCCTCGGCATGGGTTTCTGCAACACCGCCTTCATTGTCTCGATCCAGGCCGCGGTGCCCTGGGGCAAGCGCGGTGCGGCGACGTCCTCGTGCCTGTTCATGCGGTTTATCGGCCAGGCGCTCGGCGCGGCATCATTTGGCGCGGTGCTGAACTTTACTATTGAACGCCGGTCGCCGGGATCGTGGGGGGCGGTGGACCGGCTGTTGCAGCCCGATCTGCGCGACCAGCTGTCCGCCCCCGATCGGGCGAGGCTCGCCGAGCTGGTCGGGGCAGGCTTGCACAATGGCTATCTGCTGGCGGTCGCATTGTCTATCGTGGTGCTGTTGTTTGTGCTGCGCTTGCCGGCACGATTGAGCCCGTCACGCCCTGGATGATCCGGGCGTTCCTGAGTCCTGCGACTGTCTGCCGTTGGACGCGGCACACAGGCTTGCTCTAATCTGCCACAACCGCCGTCCCGGAGTGGGGAGTCTGATGCCGAACCAGGACATGGACCTGCTGTCGATCAACACGATCCGGATGCTGGCGGTCGATGCGGTCCAGAAGGCAAAATCCGGCCACCCCGGCACACCGATGGATGCCGCCCCGACCGCCTATGTGTTATGGCAGCGCTTCCTCCGTTACGACCCCGCGCGGCCCGACTGGCTGAACCGCGACCGGTTCGTGCTCTCCGCCGGCCACGCATCCATGCTGCTCTATTCGCTGATTCACCTCGCTGGCATCAAGGGTGAAGGACCGATGAATGCCGGGCGTGACGCCGTTACCCTGGAAGACATCCAAACCTTCCGCCAGGCCGGCAGCCGATGCCCCGGCCATCCCGAACATGGCTGGACCACGGGTGTGGAAACCACCACCGGTCCGCTTGGCCAGGGTGCCGCCACCAGCGTGGGCGTGGCGCTGGCCGGGCGCTGGCTCGCCGCCACTTACAACCGGCCTGGCTTCGAGCTGTTCAACTTCAACACTTATGCGCTGTGTGGCGATGGCGACAACATGGAAGGCATCACCAGCGAGGCCGCCTCTCTCGCGGGACATCAGCAATTATCGAATCTGTGCTGGATCTACGACAGCAATCGCGTCACCATCGAAGGCCACACCGATATCGCGTTTACCGAGGATGTGGCTGCGCGCTTTCTCGCCTACGGCTGGAACGTCAGGCGCGTCAGCGATCCCAACGATCTGGATCAGCTGGACCGTGCCTATCGCGAGTTTGCCGCCACCACCAACCGGCCGACCCTGATCATCGTTTACAGCCATATCGGCTACGGTTCGCCGCATAAGCACGACTTCCCCGAAGCGCATGGCGAACCATTGGGTGACGAGGAGGTGCGCCTCACCAAGCAGTTCTTCGGCTTCGATCCCGACCGTTTCTTTGTGGTCCCGGACGGTGTGCGCCAGCACTTTGCGTCCGGTATTGGCGCACGTGGTGCCCAGGCAAGCCGGCAATGGGACCAGTTGTTTGCGCGATATCGCGCCGAATACCCCGAGCTTGCAAAACAGATCGACTGCATCCGCAATCGTGAGCTGCCAGAAGGCTGGGATAAGGCACTGCCCAGCTTCCCGCCGGATACGAAGGGGATGGCGACGCGGGATGCGTCCGGCAAGGTCCTCAACGCACTCGCGCAGAATGTCCCGTGGCTGCTTGGCGGCGCGGCCGATCTATACCCCAGCACCAAAACGCGCCTTCTGTTCGATGGTGCGGGCGACATGCAGGCCGGCGGCGCGCTCGGCAGCCCCTCCGGGCGCAACATGCATTTCGGCATCCGCGAGCATTCGATGTGCGCCATCGTCAACGGCATGACCCTGACGGGGCTGCGCGCCTTTGGCTCCGGCTTTCTGATTTTTACCGATTACGCGCGCGGCTCGATCAGGCTGTCGTCGCTGATGAATTTGCCGGTCATCCATGTGTGGACGCACGACTCGATCGGCGTCGGCGAGGACGGGCCGACCCACCAACCCATCGAGCAGCTCGTTTCCTTGCGCGCGATCCCCGGCATGATCGTGCTGCGCCCGGCGGATGCAAACGAGATGGCCGAGGCGTATCGCTGCGTGCTCGCGTTGAAGGACCGCCCGGCGGCGATCATCTGCTCCCGCCAGCCGCTTCCCATTGTCGACCGCAACCAGTTCGGCGCGGCAAGCGGCGCCGCCAAAGGCGCGTACGTGTTGACCGACGCCGCTTCGGGAAGGCCGGACGCGATCCTCATCGCCAGCGGCAGCGAGGTTTCGCTATGCCTGGCGGCGCGCGACCTGCTTGCCGCCGAACGGATCGCAGTGCGCGTCGTCAGCATGCCCTCATGGGAGCTGTTCGAGGCCCAGGACCAGTCTTATCGCGACAGCGTCCTGCCGCCCGCTGTGACCGCGCGTGTTACCGTGGAGGAAGCGTCCACGATCGGCTGGGATCGCTACGCCGGACGTAACGGCATGGTCCTGGGGATGCACACTTTCGGATTATCGGCCCCGATCAAGATCGTGGCCGAGCATTTCGGCTTCACCCCGGAGCATGTGGCGGCGGCCGTGAAGCAGGTCATGGGACGGGAGAGAGCGCAATGAACGCAACATCGAAGCTGCACGATATCGGGCAGAGCCTCTGGCTCGACGACATCACCCGCGAGCTCCTCGATAACGGAACCTTGCAGCGATACGTCAACGACCTGTCGGTCACCGGTCTTACCTCCAATCCCTCTATCTTCGACCACGCCGTCACCCACAGCGATAAATACGACGACGAAATTCGCCGGCTGGTTGGCCGCGGCTTCAGCGGCGAGGCGCTGTTCTTCGAACTCGCGCTCGAGGATCTTGGCCGCGCCGCCGAGATGTTCATGCCCGTCCATCGCCGCACCGCCACAGTTGACGGGTGGGTCTCGCTCGAGGTCTCGCCGCTGCTGGCGTACGACACGAAAGCAACCATCGCCGAGGCGATCCGTCTCTCGCAGCGTGCCAACAAGCCCAACCTTTTTGTCAAAATTCCCGGCACCAAAGAGGGCCTGCCGGCGATCGAGGAATCCATCTTCTCCGGCGTGCCGGTGAATGTCACCCTCTTGTTCTCCGCCGAACACTACCGCGCGGCCGCCGACGCGTATATGAAGGGTCTCGAACGAAGGATTGCCGCCGGCCTCAGCCCGGATGTTCGTTCGGTCGCCTCAGTCTTCATCAGCCGGTGGGATCGTGCGGTGATCGATAAACTTCCTCAGGAACTCCACAACAAGCTCGGGATCGCTGTCGGCCAGCAGGCCTACAAAGCCTATTGCGGGGTACTGAGCTCCAGCCGGTGGCAGCGGCTGGAAAATCTCGGAGCGCGCCCGCAGCGGCTGCTGTTTGCCAGCACAAGCATGAAGGACCCGAAGGCGCCCGACACGCTCTACATCACGAAGCTGGCCGCCCCAAATACGGTCAACACGATGCCGGAAGCGACGCTTCGCGCGTTCGGGGACCATGGGACAGTTGGCGATGTGCTCTCGACCGACGGCGGCGATTCCCAGGCGGTGCTGGCGGCGCATACGAAGCAGGGCATCGACACGACAGCCCTGGCAGCGCAGTTGCAATCCGATGGCGCGAAGGCTTTCGTGGATTCCTGGAAGGACCTGCTGAACGCCATCGACACGAAAAGCCGCGCACTGAAAACCGCCGCCTGAACCGCCACTCCATCATTGCCGCGAAAGCCTGCGCCCGCGAAAGCGCCGGCGGGATCCAGGCCAAGAGCAGCAAAGGGACAGCATTATGCCTGGTATCCGACCAAACGAAACCGCCGCCTGGAAAGCATTGTCCGCGCACTACGAAACTATCAGACCCAGGCACCTGCGGGAACTGTTCGCCGAAGACCCCGACCGCGCATCCCGCTTCTCGGCTGAAGGCGCCGGGATCGTCCTCGACTACTCCAAACAGCGCATCACCGACGAGACCCTCCGCCTGCTGCTGCAGCTTGCCGCCGAACGTGGCGTCGCCGAGCGGCGCGATGCCATGTTCAGGGGTGAAAAGATCAACGAAACCGAACGCCGCGCCGTGCTCCATGTTGCACTGCGCGCGCCCAAGGGCCCCCGCATCGAGGTCGATGGCAAAGATGTCGTCCCCGAGGTCCATACAGTTCTGGATCGCATGGCCACTTTCGCTAACTCCGTCCGCGACGGCTCCTGGAAGGGCAACAGCGGCAAGCGCATCCGCAACGTCATCAATATTGGTATTGGCGGCTCTTATCTGGGCCCGGAGATGGCCTATCTTGCGCTGCGAAAGTTCGGCGACCGCTCGATGACGTTCCGTTTCGTCTCGAACGTCGATGGCGCCAACTTCTTCGAGGCCACCCAGGATCTCGACGCGGCGGAAACGCTATTCGTCATCTCGTCAAAAACTTTCACCACGCTGGAGACGATGACCAACGCCGCAACAGCACGGCAATGGATCATCAGCAAACTAGGCGCCGAGGCCGCCGTCGCGCGGCACTGCGTCGCCGTCTCAACCAACACCGAAGGCGTGACAAAATTCGGCATCGATCCAGCCAATATGTTCGGCTTCTGGGATTGGGTCGGCGGCCGCTACTCAATGGATTCCGCCATTGGCCTTTCGACCATGATCGCCATCGGACCGGAACAGTTCCAGGAGATGCTCGCCGGCTTCCACGACATCGACGAGCACTTCCGCACAACCCCGCTCGCACGCAACCTGCCGGTTCTGATGGGCCTTCTGACAGTCTGGTACAACAACTTCTTCGGCGCAGAAACGCTAGGCATCATGCCGTACGCTGCCGACATGGCCCGTTTCCCTGCCTACCTGCAGCAGTTGCAGATGGAGAGCAACGGCAAGCATGTCGATCTCGACGGCAACCACGTCACTCTGCAGACCGGACCGATCATCTGGGGGGAGCCTGGTACCGACGGCCAGCACTCATTCTACCAGCTTCTTCACCAGGGAACGAAAATCGTTCCATGTGATCTGATCGGCTTCCTCCAGCCGCTCAGCCCCTATGCCGACCACCACGACCTGCTCATCGCAAATCTGTTCGCGCAGGCCGAGGCGCTCGCATTCGGCAAAACCGCCCAGGAGCTGAAGGCGGAAGGATCGCCGGACTTCCAAACTCCGTTCCGCGTCACCGAGGGCAATCGGCCAACGAACGTCATCCTGGCCGAAAAACTGGACCCGCGCACTTTGGGCAGACTTGTCGCCCTTTACGAGCACAGCGTCTTCACCCAGGGCGCCATCTGGGCGATCAACTCGTTCGACCAATGGGGGGTGGAACTGGGCAAGGTTCTCGCCGTCCGCATCATTCCGGAACTGCGCGACGCATCTCAGCCCAAACTGTCCCACGACAGCTCCACCAATGCGCTGATCAACAAATATCGCGGCTCACGCGGCGCCGGTCGCTGAGCCTGGCTGAAGCCTCCGACCCGCCGGCCATGCGGCAGTCCTCTGCAATTGGTGCGCCTTGACACGCACCCTCGCCGCGCGCTGATCCCCGCCGGAATGCATGGAGGTGAGATGGCGCGGAAAGGAACGGCGGTGGCTGCCCTGTCTTTGATGCTGGGCGGGTGCACGGTGGGACCCAACTTCCAGCCGCCGAACTGGGCAAACCCCGTCTCCTGGTTCTCCGGCCGCCCCGAGGCGCCAGAACTTCCCAGCCAACCGGTCGCTGCCCCGCTCGATGTTGATTGGTGGAGCATCTTCAAGGACCCCAAGCTGACGGGGCTCGAGCGCCAGGTCGCCGCGGACAACCTCGATGTTCAGACAGCTGGCGTTCGCATCGCCGAATTGCGGGCGCAACTCGGCATTACCGGAGCGAACCAGTATCCGTTCTTTAACGCCAACGGCTCCTACGAGCGCGAAAAGCCCAGCAACAAGGGCGTCTTTTCGCTACCAAGCGGCAGTCAGAACGCCGGAGCCACCAACGGCAATGCCATAGCCAACCAGGCGAACGGACAGTTCGGCAACACCGCCGGTGGGGTTCCATCGCCCAACCTCAAGCCGTTCGACATCTACCAGTACGGCTTCGACGCCTCCTGGGAGCCGGACCTTTGGGGGCAGGTTCGCCGCTCCATCGAGGCGTCCCGGGCCACCCTGCAAGCTTCCGATGAAGCGCGCCGTGCCGCCCTGCTTTCCGCCCTCGCGGAGGTCGCGCGCGATTACATCGATCTGCGTGGCGCGCAGGAACAGCTTCGTATCGCCAGGGATAACGTACGGACCTCGCAGCAAGGCTTACGGCTGACCCAGCAGCGGGCGGCCGCCGGCGTCACCACCGATCTCGACGTGGCCAATGCCTCGGCCCAGGTCAGCACGACCGCTGCTCAGATCCCCGCCCTGCAGCAGCACATTCAGGAAGACATAAACGCTCTCAGCTTGTTGCTGGGAAAGCCTCCGCGGGCGCTGGAGGCGGAGCTCGCAACCCAGGAACCCGTCCCGCCCGTTCCGAAATATGTGCCCGTCGGCTTCCCCTCGGAGCTCGCCCGCCGCCGGCCCGATATAAGGCAGGCGGAAGCCCAGCTGCATTCTGCCACCGCTACGGTCGGCGTCGCCGTCGCGGCGTTTTATCCGCAGGTGACCCTGTCGGCGAGCTTCGGCTTCCAGTCCCTGCAGTTCGGGGATTTGTGGAGCTGGGCTGCGCGGCAATACTCCGCCGGTCCCGGTGTTACCCTGCCCATTTTCCAGGGCGGCCAGTTGCGCTACACGCTGGAGCTGCGAAAGGCGCAGCAGCAGGAAGCCGCGATCAACTACACGCGGACCGTATTGCAGGCCTGGCACGACGTGGATAACGCGCTGACCGCCTATCAGCAGGAGCAGCGGCGCCGCGCGGAACTGATCAAGGCCGTCGCGCAAAACCGCCGGGCACTGTCGCTCGCCCAGGCACGCTATCAGCAGGGGGTGGCGGATTTTCTTTCGGTCCTGACCGCGGAGCAGGCGCTGTTATCGACAGAGCAGCAGCTGGCGAACAGCACGACGGCGGTCTCGACCAACCTCGTGGCGCTGTACAAGGCGCTGGGCGGCGGATGGCAGCCGTTCTACCCCGTCGAGCACCCGGGGGATTGATATACCCGAAATCCGAAGGAACCCGGGTATACCGCGCGCGGGGTTGGCGGGGCGGCCGCGCGCAAACCAAAGGCTCACCCAACTTCCGAAGGAAGTTGGGTATGCCAACGGCAGAAAATCTCAACTCGTGGCGACCCGCCCAGATTCCCCTTCCGCAAGGGCCCGCGAGGGGAGGGTTCTGGAGCCCTGCATCATTCGATCCGGTCCAGGGCGGCCTGAAGGCGGGCGATTTCCGCCTGAGCCGCGGCGAGGCGGTCGCGGTTCTCCTCCACAACTTCCTCTGGGGCACGGCGGACAAAGTCCTGGTTTGCGAGTTTCTGCTCGATCCTGGCGGTTTCGGCGGCGGCCTTGTCGCGCTCGCGGTGCAGACGCGACCGCTCGGCTTCGAGGTCGATCAAGCCGGCCAGGGGGATGACGATTGTCGCCTCGTCCAGCACGAGCTGGGCGGAGCCGGGGGGCATGGCTCCATTGAGCGGCACTACCTCTGAGGCGCGGGCGAGGCGCCGGATGGGCTCGATCCAGCGGCCGGCGCGGGCGGCGTTTTCGGGCGCGGCATCACGCAAGAGGATGGGCGCGAGGGTTGCGGGGGGGACATTCATTTCCGACCGCACGCCGCGAACGCTGCCGATGAGGCGCACCACCCAGTCGAGTTCCGCGCGCGCCGTTTCGGGTTCTGCTACGGGCGTCTGATCCGGCCAGGGGGCACGAATGAGCGTGAACTGGCCGCCATAGCCGAAGCGGTCCCACAACTCTTCGGTGATGTAGGGCATGGCGGGATGCAGCAGACGGAGAATGGTGCCGAGCACATGGGCGGAGGTGTGGCGGACCTCGGTTGCGGCATCGCTGTGCGCATCCGCAAGGATCGGTTTCGCGAACTCCAGGAACCAGTCGCAGAAGGTGTGCCAGACGAAGCGGTAGCAGACGCCGGCGTATTCATCGAGGCGGTAATCTTCCAGCGCCGCGGTTGCCTGGGCGACGACCTGGTTGGCGGCATCGAGCAGCCAGCGCGTCAGCGGCTGGCGGGCGGAGGCCGGATCGAAGCCGGGCTCGGGCCGGATCGCGTTCATTTCGCAGAACCGGGCCGCGTTCCATAGCTTAGTGGCGAAGCTGCGATAACTCTCCACCTGGGAGGCGACAAGCTTTATGTCGCGGCCCGGGCCGGTCAGCGAGCAGATCGCGAAACGAAGGGCATCGGCGCCATAGCGGTCGATCAGCTCCAGAGGGTCGATGATGTTGCCTTTGGACTTGGACATTTTCTGTCCGCGCTCATCGCGCACCAGGCCGTGGATGTACACCGTGTCGAACGGCACTTCGTGCATGAAGTGGATGCCGAGCATCATCATGCGGGCGACCCAGAAGAAGATGATGTCGAAGCCGGTCACCAGCACGTCGGTGGGGTAGTAGCGGGCGAGTTCGCGGGTTTTCTCCGGCCAGCCGAGGGTGGAGAAGGGCCAGAGGCCGGAACTGAACCAGGTGTCCAGCACGTCCTCGTCCTGGGTGAGCGGCTCGTCGTGGCCATAAGCTTCGTGCGCCTGTTCCCGTGCTTCCTGTTCGTTGTAGGCGACGAAGACGCGCCCGTCCGGGCCGTACCAGGCGGGAATGCGGTGGCCCCACCAAAGCTGGCGGCTGATGCACCAGGGCTGGATGTCGCGCATCCAGGCGAAGTAGGTGTTTTCCCACTGGCGGGGGACGAAGACGGTTTTTCCCTGCTCCACCGCCTCGATGGCCGGTTTCGCGAGGATGTCGGCGCGGCAGTACCATTGCGTGGTCAGCCGGGGCTCGATCGGAACGCCGCCGCGGTCGCCGTGGGGGACCTGATGGGTGATAGTCTCGGTCTTTTCAAGCAGCCCGAGCCGGTCGAGTTCGGCGACGATGGATTTGCGGGCGGCGAAGCGGTCCTTGCCTTCCAACGAACGAAGGAAGTCGGGATCGGCGACGCCGGGGACCACCGCGGTCGCATCGGCGATCTCGGCGAGGGTGACGCGGGCTTCCGGGGTCAGGATGCTCGGCATCGGCAGGCTGTGTCGCTGGCCGACGGCGAAGTCGTTGAAGTCGTGCGCCGGGGTGATTTTGACCGCACCGCTGCCCTTTTCTGGGTCGGAGTATTCGTCGGCGATGATGGGAATGCGGCGGCCGACCAGAGGCAGGACAGCGTGCTTACCCACGAGGGCGCGCCAGCGCGGGTCGTCCGGATGGACCGCGACGGCGGTGTCGCCGAGCATGGTCTCGGGGCGGGTGGTGGCGACGGTGATGAACTGATCCGGCGCTCCCCTGGGGGCGCCCTCGATGGGGTAGCGGACGTGCCAGAGGCTGCCGCGGACCTCCTGGCTTTCCACCTCGAGGTCGGAGATGGCAGTGAGCAGGGTGGGGTCCCAGTTGACCAGGCGGCGGTCGCGATAGATCAGGCCCTGGCGGTAGAGGGTGACGAAAACTTGGCGCACGGCGGCGGAGAGGCCATCGTCCATGGTGAAACGCTCGCGGGGCCAGTCGAGCGAGGCGCCGAGGCGGCGCAACTGGCGGGTGATGGTGCCGCCCGACTCGTGCTTCCACTGCCAGACGCGTTCGATGAAGGCGTCGCGGCCCATGCTGCGGCGATCCTGGTTGCCGCCGCTTTGGGCGAGAAGGCGCTCGACGACCATCTGGGTGGCAATGCCGGCGTGGTCGGTGCCCGGTTGCCACAGCACGTCGCGGCCCTGCATGCGCCGGAACCGGACCAGCGCGTCCTGCACGGTGAACGTCAGGGCGTGGCCCATGTGCAGGCTGCCGGTGACGTTCGGGGGCGGGATCATGACGGTGAAGGGCTGGGCGGGGGAGTCCGGGTTGCAGGTGAACGCGCCGCCGTTTTCCCAGCCTTCGTAAATGCGGGATTCGATCTCCGCCGGGTTGTAGGTCTTGTCTAACATCGCGCCTTGTTAGCCGGGTCGGCGGCAGTCATCCAGGCGGATCAGGTGGTTCGCGCCGCCGGGCAGGGTAGGCCCGACCATTTGGGTATATACATTTCCGATGCCCGCCAATGTGATGCTGCTTGTGCTGCTGGGGGCGGCCCTGCACGCGAGCTGGAACGGCCTGGTCAAATCCGGCCGGGATAAGTTTCTTGACGCGGTCCTCGTTGCCGCCGGGGCAGGGCTGATCGCCGCTTCCGTCCTGCCGTTTTTGCCCGTTCCAGCGGCGCCGAGCTGGCCCTATGCGGCCGCATCGGTGCCGCTGCAAGTGGTGTACTTCTTCCTTCTCGCCGCCGCCTACCAGGAGGGCGACCTTAGTCTGACCTATCCGCTGATGCGCGGGACCGCCCCGTTGCTGGTGGCCGTGACCGGCAGCATCGTCTTCGGCGGGCGCCTGAGTCCCGGGTCGTGGGCGGGGGTGCTTCTGATCTGCGCCGGTGTGCTGGCGCTCACCCCGTCGTATCGAACGCGGCGGAGGGCGATGTGCTTCGCCCTTGGCAATGCCGTGGTGATCGCCGGCTACACCCTTCTGGACAGCCGAGGCGTGCGCCTGTCGGGCAACGCTGCCGCTTACACCATGTGGGTGTTCTTCCTTACCGCCCTTCCGCTTCTGGCCTGGACCATCATCACGCGGCCCCGCGAGTTTCGGATGCAACTGGCGATGCGCGGGCATGTGGGGCTGGCCGGCGGCGTCTGTGCACTCGGCTCCTACGGCGTGGTGCTGTGGGCGATGACTCAGGCCCCTGTCGCGCCGGTGGCCGCACTACGCGAGACGGCGATCCTGTTCGGGATGGTGCTCGCCGCGCTTATGCTGAAGGAGAGGTTCGGGGCGGGCCGGCTGGTGGCCGCGGCAGTGATTGCGACTGGGGCGGTGGTCCTGCGGCTGGCGTGAAAGCACCCCTCCCCCTGCCCCCTCCCGCAAAGTCAGGGCTATCGCATTTGGCGGAGCAAGGCGATGTTCTTCGCCGTTCTGTCGTTGCGGGTATGTGCGCGGAAAACCCCCTTTCGTACGCTCCGTCCGCCCTGCCTAAACGCCCGGGTCGCACCCCCACCGCCCCCACCCCAATTCACCCTGCCCATGCCGCTCGACCAGACCACCCCCGACATCCTCGACCCCTACTCCGAGCGGGTCACCCACGCTTTCGACCTCGCCTCCCCCGCCGTTCTCCACATCCGTGCCCGCGGCCAGGGCTCCGGCGTCATCTTCACCCCCGACGGCTACGCCCTCACCAACAGCCACGTCGTCTCCGGCTCGCCCCATCTCCGCGCCTCCCTGCCCGATGGCCGCGATTTCGAAGCTACCCTCATCGGCGACGACCCGGAAACCGACATCGCCCTCCTCCGCCTCGCTGGGAACGGCCTCCCGCATGCCGAACTCGGCCGCTCCGCCCACCTCCGCGTCGGCGAACTGGTCCTCGCCATCGGCAACCCGCTCGGCTTCCAGTGCACCCTCACCGCCGGGATCATCAGCGCCCTTGGCCGCTCCCTCCGAGGCCGCTCCGGCCGCCTGATCGAAAGCGTCATCCAGACCGATGCGCCCCTGAACCCCGGCAATTCTGGCGGTCCCCTCGTCTCCGGCGCCGGCCGGGTCGTCGGCATCAATACCGCCACCATCCTCCCCGCCCAGGGCATCTGCTTCGCGATCGGCATTGACACGGCCGTCGACGTCGCCATGCGCCTGATGCGCGACGGCAAGGTCCGCCGCACCCGCCTCGGCATCGCCACCCAGACCGTCATGCTGCAAACCCGCTTGCGCCGGGCCCTCAGCCTGCCGCTCCCGACCGGCGCGCTGGTTTCCGAGATCTCACCCGAGAGCCCCGCCTCCCGCGCCGGCCTCCAGCAAGGCGACGTCCTCATCGCCTTCGACGGCATCCCCCTCGCCGGCGTGGACGACCTCCACCGCCTGCTCACCGGCGACCGCGCCGGTCAGCCTACTGCCATCGAAGTCCTCCGCCGGGCCGAACGCCTCAGCGTCACCATCACCCCGGAGGAAAAATCGTGAGTTGCGGCCTGCGCCAGGCATTGCGATGCGATGACTTCAATAAAGCAAGAACCCGACCCTGCATCCGCTGAGCCGTCGACGCACATTGATCGCCAGCTCCTTCACCAGCTGTTCGACCGAGCGCCAAAGCAGCTATTGCAACGCTATACGGCCGCCACGGCCTCGATCTCGATGAGAAAATCCGCCCCATAGAGCCTGGACACTTCGATCAGGGTGATTGCAGGCGCTGCTGGTGGACTAACGGTTGCAAAGAACCGGTTGCGAACCTCTCGATAGAGGTCGAGCTTATCCATGTCGCGAAGAAAAACCGTCAGCTTGACCAGGTTGGCGGCGGTGCAGCCGATCGCCTCCAGCGCCACGCCGAGGTTGTGGAACACCTGGTCGGCTTGAGCCGCGAAGTCGTCCTTTCCAACCAGCTTGCTGCCGGAATCCAGCGCGGTTTGGCCTGCAATGAAGAAGATACGGCCGGCCTGGACCTCGACAACGTGAGAATAACCCGGGCCGAACCGAGGCCGGGCGGGTTAAAGCCCCGTATCGGCGCGCTGCTCTTCTCGCTTATTTCCCTCTCCCGTCCCAGGAAAGCCAACCTACAGGTCGGCGAATTTACCGCCCCGGATTGAACCCCAGGAACCCCGCGCTCGGGATCGGTGTGCCGCCATTCCCAGCATAAAGCTGGGGCAGCTGCTGCACCTGGGTCGCCGAGACCGCCACCCGCTCCGTCCTGGCCTCCCCCTTCCGCCGCGCCACCTTCACCGGCTTCACCGGCGCCGAGGCGGCCACCTTCGCCCCGTTGCCCACCGGGGCTCCGGGCGGTCCCCCGGTCGCCTTCCCCGCCCCATTGGCGAGAAGCAGGAAAGTGACGTCGTTTCGCCCCAGATCCAGCGCCACCTGGATCGGCGTCAGTCCCAGCTCGTTCTGCCCGTTCACATCCGCGCCACGATTGATCGCGTCCCGCGCAGCGGCCACATCGCCCCGGTTGATCGCGTCGAACAGCGCCTCATTCGGGTCCTGGATAGTCCCGGGACTGGCCGGCGCGGCCGCACCCGACTGCGGCTCGGCCCCCGGCAACGCAGCCGGCGGAGGCGGGACAGGCTTCCCGAAAACCGGATTGACCCTCGGTTGCGACCCGCCGATCTGCGGTGCCCCCGTAAATCCCTGAAAGTTCCCCGACGCCGGATCGCCCATCTGGGCAAAGGCAGGCGAAAGCAGCGCCGCCCCGCCCACGAATATCAGCCCCAGCGCCGCTGGCCTGGCGCGGCCGCGCAATGCAGCAAATCGCATCCGCCGTTTCCCTATCCCGGATTCAACCAGCAGAATCCGACATTCAGGTATAACGCGTAAAGGCTCCAGACGGCATAGGGCGCCAGCAGCCATGCCGCTTTCCTGTGAACCGTGGCAAAACTGCGCATCGTCATGAAGATCAGCGGCAGCAGGGCTGCCAGCACCACCAGCCCCAGCAACGGCGCCCGGGCGCCAAAAAACGCCGGCGCCCAGGCGGCGTTCAGCGCAAGCTGCCACCCCCACAGCCGCAACGGTCGCGACCCGCCGCAATGTTGCCAGGCCAGCCAGCCCGACACGCCAATCATCACGTACAGCACGCCCCAGACCAGCCCGAAAACCGCATCGGGCGGCGTCCCCGGCGGCCGGCGCAGCGACAAATACCAGCCGCTCACGGCGTGCTGAGTTAACGCCACGCCCGCCGCCCCTACCAGGACACACAGGCCGATAAACCCCGCCAGCGCGAGCCCAAGAGCAAGCGGCGGCGATGAACCAGGGGTGGACCCCCAATCGTCCGGGCCGGTCAGTTGGAAGACACGTATCCTTTCGGCATCATCAGGTCTGGCCATTGCCGACCCCAGCCCCCGCGAAGGCCGCGATCGTACATGGCTTCAAGTCCCCTCGCGCCTCCAGGTTCCGATCAGTAATCCGAGCATGAGCGGCAGCGCCGCCCAAGCCGGTAACAGCCGCAGGGAGGCAATGCCCGTCACCAGGTGATCGTTCCGCCTCTCCAGCCCCACCCAGCCGTCGCCGGAAGCAGAACGATCCATATCCACCCGGCGCAGCTCCGGAACCACCGCCCCACCCGAAGCTCCCTCCAGCCAGTGCACGCCGCCGCCCGACTCCCGCGCCAATGGCCCTATCTTCGTCGCTGTCGCCCGCAAATCCGCAATCTCCAGCGGATTCGCCGCACCAGCCGCGGCGAAGGCGCTCAGCTTGTCGTCCGTCACCCGCCACACGCCCGGCATTATCGCCGGCAGGCTCGCCCGCCACCGCCCCGGTCCGGACGCGCCCAGCGTGAGCTTCTGCTCCTTCCCGTCCGGATCTGTCACCGTCACCTGGGCGGGCGGATTTGCCGAAATCGACCGCCTTTCAATGTCCAGTCGCCCGTTTGCCACATGCACCGTGATCGCGTTCTCCTCCAGGTCCGGCTCCTTCATCAGCCAGTGCGCGATCCGCCGCAGCAGCTCTGCCTGAGGGCCGCCGCCATCATGGCCGCGCGACCACAGCCAGATCTGGTCCGACAGCAGCAGCGCCGTCCGTCCCTTGCTCACCCGGTTCATCACCAGCAACGGCTCGCCCTGGCCCGCGCTCATCAGCACCTGGCCGCGCACATCGCTCGGCGCGATCCGCCGGTACCACGGCCCCCACGTAGGAGCCGCGTTCGGATCGTCCGGCGGGTTCTCTCCCGTGAGTTCCGCCGTCACCGGATCCCGCTCCCCGAGCGGTGTCACCAGCGGCCGGAATTTCCCATCCACGACCGCGTCGTAAGCGGCCGGCCCCGCGGGCAGCACGTCCGCCAGCGGCGTCTCCGCCAGACTGGTCGCTCCCGAAAACTCAGGCCCGACCGAAAGCAGCAAAGCTCCGCCATTCCGCACGTAAGTGGCAATGTTCTCCAAATACGGCAGCGGCAGCAGCCCGCTGTTCTGGAACCGGTCCAGAATGATCAGGTCGAACTGATCGATCTTCTGCTGGAACAGCTCCCGCACCGGAAATGCGATCAGCGAAAGCTCGTTCAGCGGCGTCAGATCGTCCTTCTCCGGCGGGCGAAGAATGGTGAAATGCACCAGATCCACCGACGGGTCCGCCTTCAGCAGCCGCCGCCAGGTTCGCTCTCCCGGATGCGGCTCGCCCGAGATCAGCAGCACCCGCAGCCGGTCCCGCACCCCGTTCACTTCCACAACCGCCCGGTTGTTCAGCGTCGAGACCTCGCCCGCCAGCTTGTCCGCCGCGATCTCGATCACCGTCGGGCCTTCCCGCGTGATCGGCACTTCGTAGATCTGCGGCTCGCCGATGGGCACACTCTCCACCATCGGTTCCTCGCCATCCCGCCTGATCGTCACGCGCACGGCCTGGCCCTGGTCGCCGCGGGCGCCGAGATCATCCACGGCGAAGCGCAGGATCACGCTCTTGCCGACAATGCCGTAGCCGGGGGCATCGATCAGCCGGATCCGCCGGTCCACCTCCTCGCCCTTCGCAGGGATCAGCACATTCAGCGGCGCGCCACCCGGCGAGGCCTCCTTGCCGGCAGGAATGTCATGAACCTGGCCATCGGTAATGGCGATGGTCCCCGCAAACCGCGCCCGCGGGATGTCACCCAGCGCCTGGTCGATCGCGCTGAACAGGCGCGTGCCGGAATCCCCGCGCTCCGGAACCTCAATCGTGCGCAGCTCCAGCCCCGGCGTCTTGGACGCCTGTTCGGCAAGCGAAGCGCGTGCTGCCTCGGCCAGCTTCGTCCGGTCCCCGACCCGCATCGAGGCCGTCTGGTCCACCACCATCAGGCCGATATCCGGCAGTCCCTGATAGGTCTCCTGCACCAGCCGCGGACCGGCCAGCCAGATCAGCAGAACGGCAAAGGCCGCAGCCCTCAGAAGCGTCCCGCGCGCCCGGCGCCAGGCCGCCAGCAGCACCGCGGCGGCGCACACACCCCCCAGGACGGCAATTGCCCATAGCGGGATCAGCGGCTCGAATCGCAGCGCGCTGATTGCCTGATGCAGCGGCGGCATCTATTGGCCCAGCCGCTGAAGAATGGCCTTCACGTGGACCTGGTCGCCTTTGTAGTTGCCGGTCAGAGCATACATCACGAGATTGACGCCGAAGCGGTACGCCAGGGTGCGTTGCCGGTCACCCCCCGGCATCACGGCATAAGGATAGCGCCCGTCCGAATCCACGGCCCAGGCCGCCGCCCAATCATTCCCCCCGATGATCACCGGGCTCACGTCATCATTGCTGCGGTCCTGGCCTTCCTGCACCCACACCGTCCCGCCATCATACCGGCCGGGATAATCCCGCAGCAGATAGAACGTCCGGGCCAGCACGTGATCGATGTCCAGCGGCGCCAGCGGCGGGATCTGCAGGCCCAGAGTGGCCCGCCGCACCGCCGCGTCGCTGCCGGGGGCCAGATTTGCCCCGGGCGCCTGATCCGACGTGTCGATCAGCAATATTCCGCCCCTGCTCATATAATCGTTCAGCGCCTGGGCCGACGCCGGCGAAAGCGGCCGCGCGTCCGGGGCGACCGGCCAGTCCAGCAGAGGGTAGAAGCTCAGATCCGTCTTCCCGGGCTCCACCGCGTCCGGTTCGTCCAGGGTCGCGGCGGTCCTGCTGTTCACGTATTCCGACAATCCCTCGAGCCCTTGCTTGGCGATCTGATCCAGCTGGCTGTCGCCCGAAACGATATAGCCCAGCCGCGTTCCCAGCGCCGGGTTATCCTGATGCGCCAGCTCCGCCCGGGCAGAAGGAACGGCCAATCCCGCCACCAGCAGCACCGCCGCGACCCGACCCATCGAGGCGGGCCGCAACAGCCCCCGCATCACCAGCGAGATCAGCAGGTCGATCGCCAGCAGCGCCAGCGCGACGGAAAGCAGCAGCGGGCCGAGCGCCCGCTCCGGTACCACCGCCGCGAGACTTCTCCTGCCGCGCCCCGCTCACGATCGGCGCCACCGTCGGAAGCGGCATGCCGTTGGCGAGGTTCAAGGCCTGACGCCCGTTCTCCGGCCCATACAACCCCGGCGGATGCTGCGGCGAAACCCGCGCCGTCGCGAACTTGTCCGCCGCCAGTGCTCCCGCGGCCAGAGGCGGATTCCCAAGCACACCGTACCCGTCCAGTGTCTGCGCCGGCGCCAGCGCCGTGCTGCCCGCCACCGGCTTCACCCCCACGGAGAGGCTGACCACCCGCCGCAGCATGTCAACGAACAGACCCGATAGCGGCAGGTTGGACCAATCGTCATTCGCGGTAATGTGGAATAGCACGACCTGCCCTCGGCCAGCCGGCGCGGCCGTGACCAGCGGAGTGCCGTCCGCCAATGTCGCCCAGGTATGGGCGGCTAACGTTGCAGAAGGTTCAGCCAGAACCTGCCGGCTCACGGTGACGTCGTCCGGGATGGCCAGCCCGGCAAACGGGGAGCTCGGCGGGAACGGCGCCAGGCTGGCAGGCTTGCTCCAGGACAGAGCGCCGCCGAGCTGCCGGTCTCCGGACAGCAGCTTCATCGGCATCAATTCGTCGCCGTCGGTGGACTGGCCGGCAGCCATCAACGGCCCGGCGAACCGCAGCAGAAGCCCGCCATTCGACACCCATTTTTGCAGCGCATCGCGATCCGGCCCCTCTGGCAGAGTATCATCCGCCAGGACAATCACCGACATGTCCTGCGACATAAGCTGGGGGATACTGCCCTCCCGAACCTCCGTGAACGGCCCCAGGGCCCGTTGGACATAGTACATTTTGCCCACGAACGGGGCATTCGCCGCGTCCGGATTCATCGCCGCAAGCCCGACCGGCCGCCGACGCCAGCTCTCGTCCAGCAGCATCACTGCCCCGGCGGACGCCGAATCCGCTATCTCCAGCCGTGTAAGCCGGTTGCGCAACTCCGCCGGAAGAGTGATCTGCCCTGACCCAACGCTGCCACCAGCCGGGATCGTCACTTTCGCTTCCGCCAGCGTGCGCCCATCCCCGGTCTGCGCGAGCACTGCCAAGTCGCTCGGGGCCGGTTGCGGAATCTGCGCCACCCGGGTGATCAGAGTGTCCCCCTTGCTCTCCGGCGGAAGCAGCAGGCGAGCGGGCTGCGTGTCGCAGCAGATTTCGGCCACCTGCCCGGCCTTCCCGAGCGCATTCGAAAACGAAGCAAAGCCGTCGCCATCCGCGACCCCATCCGCCATATAGACGACCGAGCTCCCCGGATGCCTCCATAAGCTCAATGCTTTGGCGGCCCCGGCCCGGTCCGCCGGCCAGGGCCGCGGGCGGAGTGCGCCGATCCTCGCGCGCAGCTCGGAAACCGGCATCACCGGCGTGGTCGCCGGCGCCTGCCCGTTCTCATCCGGCGCAGTCGCCAGCAGAGCCGCGTCCCGTCCCGACCGGGCAGCGCGGTCCAGCACGGAATTCACCGACTGAACCCGGCGCGGCCAGTCCGGCGCCGCCGCCCAGCCATTGTCCATCACGATCAGCACCGGCCCACGGCCCGGAAGCGCCGACCCCGGATCAAGCACCGGCCCGGCCAGCGCCACAATCACCAGCGCCGCCGCGCCGACCCGCAACAGCAGCAGCCAGATCGGCGTCCGTGCCGGCGTTTCCTCCCGCGCCTTCAGCCCTAGCAACAGCCGGATCGCCGGAAAGCTCTCCCGCCGGGGCGCCGGCGGGGTGATCCGCAACAGCCACCACAGCAGCGGCAGGGAGGTCAGGGCGAGCAGAACCCAGGGGGCGGTGAAGATCATCGTGTGGACAGAGCCGTATAAAGGCCGAGAAGCGCCGTCTCGGCGGGGTGGTCAGTCCGGTGGACCGAAAAGCCGAAGCCCGCTGCCACGCAGAGCGTCCGGATTCCATCCTGCTGCGCTGCAAGCCGGGCCCCGTAGGCGTCGCGAATGTTCTCCACCCGCGGGATCAGGGTTTCCCCCTCGCGCTCCAGGCCCCGGAACCGGATGCGCCCGGAATAGGGGAGCGCGATCTCGGCCGGATCCAGGACCTGTAACAGGAAGGCCTTCGCCGGGATGGCCGCCAGCCGCGAAATCACCCCCTGAATCTCGCCCATCGGCGAAAGAAAATCGGAGAGCAGAACCACCTGCGCGTGCCGGGGTATCGAAACGTGCGGCGGCAGGCCCGCCTCGTCCGGCGGACCGGACGCGAGCACTTCCGCCAGCCGCTCCAGCCCCTTGGTGCCGGAGAAGGGTCGCCGTGCCGCCCCGATAAGGCTGATATGCTCGCCTCCGCGCAGCAGCAGGGACGCCAGAGCCAGAAGCAGAAGTTCGGCCCGGTCCCCCTTCTCTACATCCGCCTGGGCCGATCGCCAGCGCATCGAGGCGGACCGGTCATTCCATAGGCATACCGTCTGCGCCGCCTCCCACTCAGTCTCGCGCAGGAACCAGCCATGCGGGTCGGGCCGGCCGGATTTCGCCGACTGGCGCCAGTCGATCCGCGCGACCGGATCGCCCGTCACGAACGGACGAAACTGCCAGAAGCTGTCACCCGATCCGACGCGGCGGCGCCCGTGAACCCCTTGCGCCACCGTGGCAGCCACCCGCTCGGCGGCGACCAGTAGCGGCGGAAGCCGGCCGGCCAGTGCCTCCGCCCGCCTGGCCGAGGCGCTCGCTGCGGGATCAGCCAAGGCGTTCGACCAGACGGTCGATCACCTGTTCCAGCATCACCCCGTCCGCCCGGGCGGAGAAAGTCAGCGCCATGCGATGGCGCAGGACCGGCCGGGCCAGCGCCGCCACATCATCGATGCTGGGCGCGAGCCGTCCGTCCAGCAGCGCCCGTGCGCGGCACGCCAGCATCAGCGCCTGAGACGCCCGCGGCCCCGGCCCCCACGCCACGTGCTTGCGGACCTGCTCGTCCTGAGAACCGTCCGGGCGGGCCCCGCGCACCAGCGCAAGGATCGCGTCCAAAACCGTCTCGCCCACCGGAACCCGGCGCAGAAGCGCCTGAGCCGCAATCAGGTCCTCCGGCCCCATCACCGGTACCGGATGATCCTCGATAGCTCCGGTGGTGGCCAGCAGCATGGTCCGCTCGGCTGACAGATCGGGATAGCCGACATCGACCTGCAGCAGAAAACGGTCCAGCTGCGCCTCGGGCAGCGGATACGTCCCCTCCTGCTCGATCGGGTTCTGCGTGGCCAGAACATGGAACGGCCGCGGAAGCGCATGCTCATGCCCGCCGGCGGCGACCCGGCGCTCCTGCATCGCCTGCAGCAGCGCCGACTGGGTGCGCGGGCTGGCGCGATTGATTTCATCCGCCATCAGCAGCTGACAGAAAACCGGCCCCGGGACGAAACGAAAACTCCGCCGGCCGGCAGTCTCATCCAGCACTTCGCTGCCGATGATGTCTGCCGGCATCAGGTCTGGCGTGAACTGGATGCGCTTGGTCCCCAGCCCCAGCACGACGCCGAGCGTTTCGACTAGCCGGCTCTTTCCCAGGCCCGGCAGCCCCACAAGCAGCACATGCCCGCCGCAGAGAAGCGTCACCAGTGTCTGATCGACGACTTCCTGCTGACCAAAAATAATCCGTCCCACAGCAGAACGAATCGCCGCGATGCGCCCGCCGAGCGCCTCCACTTCGGTGACCGCAGGGTGGCCCGGGAACTGTGACGTGGCCGCAAGGCTGGACGACATCCAAAACTCCACAAGAGTGTTTCGCGACGATGAACATCATATTGGCACTTTCCGTCGCGGGGGGAGGCTACCTATATCGCAATCCCCTAGACAGGTCGTAGGGCAAAAGGAGGACGCAAACGCATGAGCGACGCCAACGTGCCCCGGCCAGCGATGCAGATACCGGGGGCAATTTTGGCACGTTCGCCCGCGCCCTCCCCCGAATGCCTGGCAAAATCCGTGAAATCCCAGTCCCGGACACGCCGGGAGCCTGTCGATTGCGGCAATCTTCCGTTCCTCATCCAGCGCGACGGCACCTGGCTTTACCGCGGCTCGCCCATCAACCGTAAAGAACTTGTCTGCCTTTTCTCCAGCGTGCTGAAACGCGATGAGGACGGGGCGTTCATTCTGGAAACGCCGGCCGAACGAGGCCGTATCGAGGTCGAAGACGCACCTTTCGTCGCGGTCGAACTCGATTTCGCCGGCCAGGGCCGCGATCAGGTGCTGTCGTTTCGAACGAATGTTGATCAGGTGATCACCGCGAGCCCGGATAATCCGCTCCGCGTCTCCCACGACATCATCACCTGCGATCCCACTCCCTACCTGCTTGTCCGCCGCGGCAAGGGCCTCTTCCACCTCGAGGCCCGGGTCAGCCGCCCAGTTTACTACGAACTCATGGCGCTCGGCGTGCCGGAGTTCGTCGGCTGCCGCCGCATGCTGGGCGTATGGTCCGGCGGCACGTTCTTCACCTTGGGCGAACTGCCGTCCGGCAACGATTGACCATTTACCCCGTGGGATCATCCGGTGGATGACCGGCTTCTCCGGCAAAGGTTGCACGGCGTCCTGGCGGCCGAACGGCGCGGGTGCCTCATCCGCGGTAACGAGCTTCTGGCTGCCCTGACAGGGACGCCCCTTCCGGCCGCCGTGCTGGTCGCATTTGTGATGAGGGCGCGCCCCGCTCTCCTGCTCACCAAGCGCAACGAGCGGCTGCGCCGCCATGCCGGCCAGATAAGTTTCCCGGGCGGCCGCATCGATCCCATCGACGCCGACGCGACTGCCGCGGCCCTGCGCGAGGCAAAGGAGGAGATCGGGCTTGATCCCGGCCAGGTCCAGATCCTCGGACCGCTGGGCGACTTTCTGACCGGCACCGGATTCCGCATCACCCCCGTTATCGGCCTCATTCCGCCCGGCCTGAAACTGACCCCCGAGCCGCTAGAAGTCGAAGCGCTATTCGAGTTCCCCCTGGAAATCCTGCTCGACCCCTGCGCCCCCCAGCGCGAACGTCAGGAACGCAACGGCGTAATACGCGACGTTTGGGTCTGGCCGCACCCAGAGCATTATATCTGGGGGGCAACGGCGGCGATCATGGTCCATCTTGCGGAACGCCTGCGATGATTTGGCAGAAAAGTAACCGTTCATCATTCCCGCAAAAGCCTGCCCCGAAGGCGTAGGGCGGGAATCCGGTCCGCCCGTCATTTCCGCGAAAGCGGGAATCCATCGCGCGATCAGCGCCTTGGCCGCCCCTATTTGCTGAAGGATCCGGCGCCAGGTCCGATTTCTCTACAGCCTGGCAAGCGGGATAACGGGTTGCGAAGCTGACGGCCTTGTTCAGCAGACCTACCAGGCGGCTGATACCCAGCAAAACCCCCTCCCCTTGCGGGAGCGGCAGGGGAGGGCTCAAAATTTAAGGCGTTTGGTATACCCGGAATCCGCAGGGATCCGGGTATACCAAACGCGGGGTTGGGGGGAGACCGCGCGCAAGCCAAATACTCCCCCAGCTTCCAAAGGAAGTTGGGGGTATATGAGCCCCGCATGCTCCGGTTAGCGGAACTCGTCTTGTTTCTTTCCCCCTTCCTGCTGTTCGGCGTCTGGCGCTTCGCCGCGGCGCGCGGAATCCCCTCCGGCGCCACTGTGGCCGCCGCCGCGGGCGCCCTCGTTATCGTGCTGGGCGTTCTGCTGTGGTTCAGCCAGGAGGGCGCAATGCCGGGTGATGCCACCTACGTCCCGGCCCATCTCCAAGATGGCCACATCGTTCCAGGCCATGCCTTACCGTGACGGAAACACCCTCCCTCCTGATCGAGCCGCCGACCTTTCTCACTGAGCGCCGGCTGGCCCCGGTGCTCGCGGCCCTGCCTGGCACCCGTGTGGTCGGCGGAGCCGTTCGCGATACGCTCGCTGGCCTCCCGGTGGCCGATGTCGATCTCGCCGCTCCGCAGCCGCCGGAGGAAGTGATGCGCCGCCTCGCCGAGGCGGGATTTCGCACCATCCCGACAGGGCTGGTGCACGGCACCGTCACGGTGATCACCGACGGCCATTCTGTCGAGATCACCACGCTGCGTCGCGACCTGGAGACCGATGGCCGCCATGCCGTCGTGGCCTTCACCAATGACTGGCAGGCCGACGCCGCGCGGCGCGATTTCACCATTAATGCCATGTCCATGACCGGCGGTGGCGCGGTGTTCGATTATTTTGGCGGCATCGCCGACCTGCATGCCGGCAGGCTGCGCTTCGTCGGCGACCCTGCTGCCCGGATCGCCGAGGATCACCTCCGCGTCCTTCGCTTCTTCCGCTTCTATGCCCGCTACGCCGGCCAGAGACCCGATGTGGCAACGCAATCGGCTTTACGCGACGGCGCGAAGGGCCTGCGGCGGCTCTCGGCCGAGCGCGTATGGAGTGAGCTGAAGCGCATCCTTGCGTCAGACGATCCATCGGATTCGGTCACACTGATGGCCGAGCTTGGCGTTCTGCAAGCAGCGCTCCCGGAAGCCGCCAATTCCGCCCCGATCCCCCTCTCCTTGCAGGAGGGGTCAGGGGAAGGGTCAAAACTTAATGCCGCTGGTCTTACCCGCCTCATCCATGCCGGCGCGCCGGCCGATCCGATCCTGCGTCTCGCGGCTTTGCTGCCAGCCCAACCTCCCCCTCCCCTTGCGGGAGGGGGCTGGGGGAGGGGAAGCCATGATACCCGCCGCCCCGATGAGCCTGCCCTAACGGCGGCTGGTGTAATACCAACCAGTGCAGCCAAGGCCGCCGAACGCCTCCGGCTCTCCAAGGAGGAGCAGGAGCGCCTGCTTGCCCTGACTTCGGGGCCGGTGCCCGGACCGAGGGACGACGATGCCGCGCTCCGGCGGCTTCTGGCGGATCACGACAAGCAGACGCTGATCGGCCGCACCTGGATCGAGGGCGGCGCCGGGTCCGGATGGCAGGACCTTCGGGCCCGGCTCGAGGCCACCCCCGTGCCGGTGTTTCCCTTGCTGGGCCGGGACGTGTTGGCGCTGGGCCTCTCGCCCGGACCGTTGGTCGGGCGGTTTCTCGAGCAGGTCCGCACGTGGTGGCTGGCGGGAGGCTGCGCGGCTAGCCGGACAGAATGTCTTGCTGAACTTTCACGCCTGGTATCGGCAGAGGCGCCGTCGCAGCACCGATCAGCCACATCCGCGCCTCGGCCAGGGACCACCAGCTGACGATCAGGTGCGGCGCCAGCGCCGCGATACGGATCGCCTGCTCCGGCTCGCTCTCGATGAAATGGGTGCATCCCCAGCGCGTCGCGGCCTGGGCCTTGTAGGCAGCGACCGAAACCGGATCATCCCCGACCTCGGCCGGGCGGAATTCGACCGGCGGCCCGCCATGCCCGTGCCGCTCCAGCCACTCCCGCGTCTTGTCCCGGTCCATCTCGTGCCGGCCGGTGATCAACACCGCCCGCTCCGGCACGAAATGCGGCAGTGCATCGCACGGCCCGAGTGCATGTCGCCGGGCAAGTGTGCCCGCCAGGTCGGCGGCGTAATCCGGCCGGGGGATATCAGGCAGAAAAATCCCGTCGAGGTCGAGCCCCACGAACGGAGCTTCGGCCACCAGCCGTTCGGCCTCAACGCCGGAGGCGCGCATCGCTCGCGCCGTGGGCGTCGCCTCGCCCCTTTCCCAGGGCAGGCGAAACAGCTCGGTCATCGGATGAGACAGGTCCGGAACGAACCGGGTAACCTCCGGATCATGCACGATCGTCAGCGTCAGGCACGCATAGCCCTGGCCGGTCAGCGCTTCCGAGACTCGCCGCAGCGTGGTTCCGGTCGAGCAACTGTCATCCACCACCAACAGGCGGCGCCCGTCCGGCTTGTCGCCCATCCAGGCCACCGTGCCGTCTGAGCGGCTGGATCGCAGAATGAACAGCGGCAGTGCCAGGATCGAGGCTGCCATCGTGGCCGGGATCAGCCCCCCACGCGCGATTGCGGCGACGGCGTCAGGCTTCCAGCGCGCCGCTCGGTCGAGCAACGAGGCCAGCATGCGTTCGGCCTGATCATAGCCGATGAAGACCGGCATCCGCTCCGTGTTCAAACCCTTCCATCCGGACACCCTACCCCCCGGTCATTCCCGCTACACCCACCCACCATCGTTCCCGCGAAAGCGGGAATCCATATCTAGATCAAAACATTAGCTGCCTTCTACAGCGCCCCCCCGCGCCGTCCCGCCATCGCCCCAAGCCGCAGCCGCAGCGCGTTCAGCTTGATGAACCCCTGCGCATCGAACTGGTCGTACGCCCCCTGATCCTCCTCGAACGTAACCGTCCGCAGCGAATACAGACTGTTGGGCAACTCCCGGCCGATCACCGCGACATTGCCCTTGTAGAGCTTCAGCCGGACCCGGCCCGTCACCGACTTCTGGCTCTCGTCGATCAGCGCCTGCAGCATGCGCCGTTCCGGGCTGAACCAGAAACCGTTGTAGATCAGCTCCGCGTAGTGCGGCATGAGCTGGTCCTTCAGATGCGCCGCTTCGCGGTCCAGCGTGATGCTCTCCATTCCCCGATGCGCCGCCAGCAGAATCGTGCCCCCCGGAGTTTCATAGACCCCACGGGACTTCATCCCCACGAACCGGTTCTCCACCAGATCCAGCCGGCCGATCCCGTTCGCTTTCCCCAGCTCGTTCAGCCGGGTCAGTAGCGCCGCCGGAGACAGCCGGACCCCATCAATGGCCACCGGATCACCACGCTCGAAATCGACGCTGATCACCGTCGTTCTGTCGGGAGCATCCTCCGGCCGGATCGTCCGCTGATAGACGATCTCGTCCGCCTCGATGCCCGGATCCTCCAGGATTTTTCCCTCCGACGAGGAATGCAGAAGGTTCGCATCCACGCTGAACGGCGCCTCGCCCCGCTTGTCCTTGGCGATGGGAATCTGGTTCTGCTCGGCGAATTCCAGCAGCTTCGTGCGGCTGGTCAGCTCCCACTCCCGCCACGGCGCGATGATCGTGATGTCAGGCTTCAACGAGTAGTAGCTCAGCTCGAACCGGACCTGGTCGTTGCCCTTCCCCGTGGCCCCATGCGCCACTGCATCGGCCCCAACCTGTTCCGCGATCTCGATCTGCCGCTGCGCGATCAGCGGCCGGGCGATCGAGGTGCCCAGCAGGGTCCTGCCCCTCATACATAGCGTTCGCGCGAAACATCGGAAAAACGAAATCCCGCACGAAAGTCTCGCGCAGGTCGTCCATGAAGATTTCCTTCACGCCGAACATCTCGGCCTTGCGCCGTGCCGGCTCCAGTTCTTCGCCCTGGCCCAGATCGGCGGTGAACGTCACCACTTCGCAGCGGTACGTCACCTGCAGCCAGCGCAGGATCACGCTCGTATCCAGCCCGCCCGAATAGGCGAGCACCACCTTGTTGACATTCTTTACGGCCATCGCCGGGCTCTCTTACCGGTGTTTCCCCCCGCGGCCATTGCCGCAAAAACGTTCAAAGGGTCGGCCCGGGCGACCCGCGCAACAAACGTGCCCTGGGTGACCCAGTCAGGCCCAGCCGCCGCCAACCGCAACCGAGCGGTGTTCGACCTGCCAACCCATCACGGCTCCTCTCCCGCAACTCGTCGAAGGTCCAGGGACACTCGGCAGGTACAGGGGGTCGGGGCTGGCCTTCGACCTCGCGATACATCGAACACTGCGTCGCGGTAAGGCTCCGCCCATTCGGCCTCGATCAGTGGGCACAGCCCTGGGCTGCGCCGAAGCCGACGCCGGGTCTGCACCACGAAAGCATCGACCTCGTGTTGCCAGTGCGCGATCGCCTGCGCCTCGGGCCAGGCCGCAATCTGCAACCGGCACTGCATGACATTGGTAAGCAGCGATTCCACCGCGTTGCGTTGCTCGTCGCCCGCGCTCTCAATTTCCTCAGCGACGTTGTCCCAATCGATCTCGCTGGCTGTGCGCCGGCCTGCTGCTCAGACGAGACCGCAATGTCGCTGTCGGAGAGATCGCTCGCCGCGTGACGTGCTCCGCTACTTCCTCGCAATGCCCTTGGCCCGCAACTCTGCCTTCGCCTCCTCCGTCTTGCTGGCATCCACGTTCAGCGCCACCAGCACGGCATCCGTTTTGGTGAACTGAATGCGCCGATACTCCACTACCTCCAGGTGGTTGCCCCAGGGGTCGCGGATCTCCAGGCCAGGCCCGTCCATGATCGTGGCTCCGGCCTTCTCTGCCCGCTCGCGCAGGCCCGAGCGGTCATCGACCACCAATCCGAAATGCCGCATCTCGTCGGGCGCCTGGGTCCGGCCTTCGGATAATGCCAGGAACTGATCGCCCATATCGATGAACGCCATGCCCTCGTGCCGCCCGCGCAGCTCGAAATCGAACAAGCGGCGATAGAAAACCAGCGCCGCCTCCAGATCCCCGACCTCCAGCGCGACGTGATTGATCCCCAGAAGCCGCGGGGCCGGCGCCTTGCCGTAACGGCCCGCGAGGGCGTCCAGTCCGGCTCGAAAGAACGCCCGAATGCCGGCGATCGTTTCCGCCTCGTCGTCGGCTGCCACGTTGAAACTGGCGTGCCAGCGGATCTTGCTGGTCCCGTCGCCATTATTCGCGGCCCCGAACTCCGCGACATAGTTCTCGACCGGCATGGCGGTGGAAACCATGGTGTAACGGTAACCGACCGGCGTCATCTCCAGCAGACGCTCGACTTGCACGCTGCCATCCCGACCATGCGCCGTGCGCAGCGCCCCCGGATGCTCACCATCCGCTTCAAGCCCGGCCAGCATCGGGTGCCATTTGCCCACGGCGCCGAACGGCCCGATCTCGCGCCACAACGCCTCGGCCTCCCTGGCGAGGCGCACCAACTCCGTAACTTCGGGCATCAGCCTTCCTCCCCGGTGCGGGTCAGAAGCTCGAGATTGTGCCCGTTCGGATCGTGAAAATAGAAACCACGGCCGCCGGCGTGATGGTTAAGTGTGCCCGGCTTCTGATACCTTGGGTCTGCGGCATATGTCAGGCCGAGCGTCTTCACCCGCCCCAGAATGCGGTCGAACGCCTCGTCATCGACCAGGAAGGCGTAGTGATGCGGCTCGAATTCCTCGGCATCGTCGAAATCGAGGTTGACATCGCCGACCCTGACGACCGCGAATCGGCCGGGCGGACTGAAGGGACTCTGGTCGCGAGTCTCCAGGCCGAGCAGGTCCGCGAGCCAGCGGGCCGAAGCCTGCTTATCATGTGCCGGCACGATCAGGTGATTGAGGGTGATTGTCATGGATGCCTCCGCTGAGAGGCGTGCCCACCACCGGGCGCCCGACCCATAAGCTGGCACCGGACGGCATTGGCGCAAGTGAAACCCTCCTAGCATCCGATCGCAGAGAAGCGTAAGTCGCGAAGCGCGAACGCTTCGTCGCGTAAATCGGATACTCAGACAACAAGCGGCGTATCGATTTTCAGAGAAAGTCGATAGTAGTGTCCTGCCCCCGAAGTTCGCCGCACCCTGCGGCGGACGGGGGATGAGCAGGCCACTGAGAACAAACAGCTAGTGTCCCGAATCGACCGCGATTCCACAATGGCGAACTTCCGATCCGGGACACCAGCCGCGGCTCAGCGAAGCCGTTCTATCTTCCCGACCCGCAACCGTATGATCGTCAGCTCCTCGATAACCAGATTGCGCGCATTGCCGCGGCGAATATTGGCGCCCCCCATAGCCATCTCACCGACGGCGAGGCGCCCGATAGCCATCGCCCCCAATGCGAGCGCCCCGATCCCAAGCGCCCCGATCGCCAGGGCGCCGGCGCCGATCAGGGTAAGCGCCGTGGGCTGCCGCACAGCGATTGCGCGGCCGGTATAGGGAGCAGGCAAAGCTGGCTGTGCACGTGGCATCTTGCAGTTCCAAGTTTCCCCCTCCCCTTGCAGGAGGCTTGCCCTCGGGCCGGCCGGAGGCCGGATCCGAGGGGGCAGGGGGAAGGGTCAAAACCTAACCGCCCCCTTATAACAGTCCGCTGAACAACCGGGAATCGGCCGAAAAGTTACCCACCCGTCATCCCCCCGAAGAACAGACCTTAAGCGAATTGCTAATCCAGATTTCGGGTCGAGAGCGAACCGTCCGCATGCTCCACAATCGCCGCGACCCGCGCCTCCGCCTCGGCCAGCTTGGACTCGCAATGCTTGCGCAGCGCGGCGCCGCGCTCATAGGCGTTGATCGCGTCTTCCAACTTCTGCTGGCCGCTTTCCAGGCCGCGCACGATTTGCTCCAGCTCGGCCAGAGCCTCCTCAAACGACAATTTGCTCACATCGATGGGCGCGCGCGCGACGGCTTCCGACATTCCCCGCCGCCTATTTCTGCCGCCACGGAAGGCCCGCGGCCTTCCAACCGGCCTGAGTGCCGCGATGACCCTTTGCGTCCGGATTGCCCTCGAACCCGTCAACCACGTTGAACGTATGCGGGAACCCGGCCGACTCCGCGGCCCGCGCCGCTGCAAGGCTGCGCCCGCCGGTGCGGCACATGAAGTAAAGGTGGTGCTCCTGGGAGAAACCAACCTGCTTGAGCTGGTCGAGAAAACCCGGATTGGGCTGCATCGCGGGATAGGTCTGCCATTGCAGCAGGACAGCCTGCTTTCCGGCGTCGATCAGATCAGGCACGCCCACCAGGTTCCACTCGGCGTCAGTGCGGACATCCACCAGCTGCGCCTTGGGGTCTGATTTCAGCGCGGCCCAGGTCTGGGCGGGGGAAACGTTTTCGACCATCCTGCTATCTCCGGTCCGATAAGGGGGCGACGATGACCCATCCATACCATGCCACGCGCTGGCAGGCAGACCTCGCCGAGTCAATCGGGCAGACGCCGCTGATCAGGCTGCGCCGCGCCTCCGAGGCGACCGGCTGCACCATCCTGGGCAAGGCCGAGTTCATGAACCCGGGCGGGTCGGTCAAGGATCGCGCCGGTTTGTACATCATCCTGGATGCCGAGAAACGCGGCGCCCTGCGCCCCGGAGGCACGATCGTCGAGGGAACCGCCGGAAACACCGGGATCGGTCTGACCTTGGTGGGGAATGCGCGCGGCTACCGGTCGGTGATCGTTATGCCGGAGACGCAAAGCCAGGAGAAGATCGACTTTCTGCGCATGATCGGCGCCGACCTGCGCCTGGTTCCCGCCAAGCCCTACCGCGACCCCGGCAACTACGTCCACGTGTCGCGCCGGATGGCCGAGGAGATGGAAGCGGCACAAGGCAACGTGATCTGGGCCAACCAGTTCGACAATCTGGCGAACCGGGAAGGCCATCGGATCAGCACAGGTCCGGAAATCTGGGACCAGACCGAGGGGAAGGTCGATGCCTTCACCTGCGCCTGTGGAACCGGCGGCACGCTGGCCGGCGTGGCACTGTTCCTGAAGCACAACAAACCGGCGGTTCGAATCGTTCTGGCCGATCCGGAAGGCAGCAATCTGTATGAGTGGAAAAAAGGGCTGGACCTGACCATCAAGGGCAGCTCGATCACCGAAGGTATCGGCCAGTCCCGCGTGCCGGGCAACCTGGAAGGTGCGCCGATCGACGACGCGGTGAAAATCCCCGACCCCGAGGCGCTTGAGCAGATTTTCGACCTCCTGATCCATGAGGGCGTTTCGGTCGGGACCTCATCCGGCATCAACATCGCCGCAGCGGTTCGGGTCGCCAAGGATCTTGGCCCCGCGCATACCGTGGTCACGGTGCTGAGCGACGGCGGGTCGCGCTATCAATCGAAGCTGTTCAACGTCGAGTTCCTGCGCTCGAAGAACCTGCCTTTGCCGAGTTGGATGGCTTGAGCAAAGGGGAACGACGTCCGCTGCTGGCGGTGGATGGCAACTCTTTCGCCCACCGCGCCTATCACGCCTTGCCGAAATCCATCCGCCGGGCCGGAAACAAGGGCGGCGGAGCGATCGTCGGCTTCATGAACCTGCTGCTTCGCCTGTATGAAACCGAGCAACCGCGCGGGGTCCTGGCCGGGTGGGACACGCTGGACGCGCCGACTTACCGCAGCAAGGCTTTCCCCGCCTATCAGAGCGGCCGTCAATTCGACCCGGAACTGATCGATCAGCTCTCCGTGCTGCCGGAAATGGTCTCGGCCTGCGGATTCGCCGCCGCCAAGGCCGCCGGATACGAAGCCGACGACTTCCTCGCGGCTGCGGTGGCATACGAGGAGCGGCACGGAGGCACGGCGCTTGTCGCCAGCGGCGATCGCGATGCGTTCCAGCTTGCGTCCCCCTCCACGACGATCCTGCATCCCGTGCGCGCCGGAGAGATGGCGCGGATCGGGCCCGCCGAGGTCGTGCAGCGCTATGGCGTCAACCCCCCGCAGGTGCCGGACTTCATTGCTCTGCGCGGCGATCCGTCCGACAAGCTGCCGGGTGCCCCCGGCATCGGCGCAAAGACCGCCGCCAGTCTTCTCCATCGCCACAGCACACTCGATCGCCTGCTCGACGCGGGCCGCTTTCCAGAGGAAGCCGATGCGCTGCGCCTCTATCGCCACATCGCAACGATGGACCGCGCCGCACCGCTGCCGGATCTGCCTGACCAGGTTCCGGATTGGCGCAGCGGCGCCGCCCTGGCGCGGAAATGGGAGTTGAACCGCCTGGCGGATCGCCTTGACGCCCTCGCGGACTCCCCCATCCCCATGCGAGAGGGGGCAGGGGGAGGGGTCAAAACCTAAGGCCACTCATATAAGTCCGCGTCATTTCTGGAGTGGAGAGTATCATCAACGTGAACGGGCGGTGCGCAATCGGGATCATGGCGAAGGCGCCTGTCGCCGGTCACGCCAAGACCCGTCTCATGCCGTTCCTGACCGCCGAGGAAGCCGCCATGCTCAGCGCCGCGTTCCTGCGGGACATTACGGACAACATTACCGCGGCGGGCGCTCAGCTCCCCATCGATTGCTGGATCGCCTACGCCCCCTCCGGCTCGGATCATCTGTTCAGGCCCCATGCCGCGCCAGGCACGTCGTTTCTGCTCGCCGATGGACGTACGGAGATGCCGCGAGGGATCCAGGGCCTCGGCCGCTCCCTGATGCATGCGACGGCAAGTCTTCTGGCGGAGGGTTATGCCGCCGTCAGCCTGGTGAACGGCGACAGTCCGACCCTGCCGACCGCGCGGCTCAGCCTGGCCGCGTCGCTCCTCCTGGAGAAACCGGAACGCGTCGTGCTCGGTCCTACCGAGGATGGCGGCTATTACCTTATCGGCATGAGCACCCTGCACGCCGCCTTGTTTCAGGATATATCATGGAGCACGGATGCGGTCGCCGCGCAGACACGGGCGCGGGCGGCGGCATCCGGAATTCCTGTCGTCGAACTCGATCCCTGGTACGACGTGGATGATATCGTCCTGTTGGACCGCCTGATCGCGGAGCTGGATGTCACGCCGGCCGGTCACTGCACGCGCTTCGCCGCGCCTGCTACCCTCGCCTGCATCGCACGGCTGGGGCTGCGGGAACGCAGGCGGGCAGCACAATGAAGGCACTGGTGTCCTGCCCCCGAAGTTCGCCGCACTCTCCGGCGGAGGAAAGGGATAAGCAGGCCACAGAAAACACAAAGCGAGTGTCCCGAATTGGTCGCCAGCCCACGATGGCGAACTTGCGATTCGGGACACTAGCCGGGCTCGGCGGGTTGATCACACTGCTGACATGGGCAGGCCTGGCGCTTCACGTGCCGGGATCGGACAGCGTCGGATCGCCGGCACGCACACAGGTTTTCATCGGCTTAATGGCGGTTGCGGCGATCGGTTATTTCGCGGCAGTGCGCCAGGTGTTGCGGCATCCCTCCGGCGGCCGGCATGCGCTGTTGCTTGTGCTTGCCGTCACCGCCGCGATGCGGGTGCCGCTGCTGCCGGCGCCGCCCTTCCTCTCCAGCGACATGTATCGCTACGTCTGGGACGGGCGCGTGCAGGCGGAAGCGATCAATCCTTATCGTTACGTCCCGGATGATCCTGCGCTGGCCGGACTGCGGGATGCCGCCATTTACCCGCACGTGAACCGCAGAACCTACGCGCCGACGATCTACGCCCCGGCGGCCGAGATGGTCTTCGCCGCGGTCGGCCGGCTGAGCCAGTCGGTGCTCGCGATGAAAACGGCGATGCTGATATTTGAAATCATCGGCATGGCCTGCATTATCGCGGTGTTGCGCCGTGCTGGCCTGCCGCCGACGCGGGTGCTCATTTACGCCTGGAACCCTCTTGCCGCATGGTGTTTTGCAGGGAACGGGCATGTGGACGCGATCGCGATCGGCTGTATCGGCCTCGCGCTGCTGGCGCGATCGGCAAGCCGGCCGGCTGCTGCAGGGATCGCCTTGGCGGTCGCGACGCTGACCAAGTTCCTTCCGGCCGTCATCGCGCCGGCCTTGTGGCGGCGATGGGATTGGCGTCTTCCGGCCGCACTGGTACTGTGCCTGGTGGTGCTCTATATCCCCTACATCGGCGTAGGCTGGAAGGTGCTTGGCTTCCTTCCGGGCTACGGCCAGCAGGAGGGTCTGGCGAACGGCAGCGGCATCTGGCTTCTCGCCGGCATCGGAAGGATGGTTGCAGTTCCGAAAGTAGCAATCGCCGGATATGCCACGGCGGCAATCGCCTGTCTGGGCGCCCTTGCAGTATGGGTCGCCTGGCGCCCGCGGCCCCTGGATGCCGCCGAAGACATCAGCCGGGTCTGCGGCGATGCGGGGATACTTGCCGCTGTCACCATGACCGCCATCAGCCCGCATTATCCGTGGTATTTCGTCTGGCTCGGCCTGCCGTCCTGCGTGCAGCCCTATCGTGCGGTGGTCTGGCTTTCCGCCGCGCCGCTTATCCTTTATCTCAATCCGCTGAACGAGCACTTCCTCTGGCCATGTCTGCTCTACGTCCCCGCGATCGTGCTCGCGGTGCTTGATCTGGCCGGAACCGGGACAAGCCTGATATCCAGGCGCACACTGGCGGCAGGGAGCAGCGGCTGATGGCGACCACCCTTAAGGATCCACGCCGCTACTTTGAAACGATCGCCGGAAACCGAGGGCCGGTCGCCGACGCGCCTCCGGTGTGCCTGTATCTCGAGGTCACGAACCGCTGCAACCTTCTGTGCGAGACGTGCCCGCGAACCTTCGAGGAGCTCGAACCGCCGGCCGACATGAGCTGGGAGCTGTTTACACGCATCGTCGATCAGGTTCCGAATGTCGCGCGCGCCGTGCTGCACGGTGTCGGGGAGCCGATGCTCGTGCGCAATCTGCCGCGGATGATCCGGTATCTGAAGGATCGCGGCACCTACGTGCTGTTCAACACCAATGGCACGTTGCTGCGTCCGACCAAGTTCCAGGAGCTGATCGATACCGGTCTTGACGAGCTGCGCGTGTCGCTGGATGCGGCGGATGCAACGACCTATAAGGCGGTACGCGGGCGCGACTTTTTTGCGCGCATCGTGCGCGACGTGCGGCGCTTGGCCGACTTTGAGATAAAGGCCGGAGTGGATACGCCCCGGCTGTCGCTGTGGCTGACCGGACTCAAGGAGACGATCGGCCAGTTACCCGATTTCGTGCGCCTGGCGGCAGCAATGGGCGTTCGCGAGGTGCATTTGCAGCGCCTGGTGTTCGACGACGCCGGCTTTGGCATGGCCCGCGCCCAATCTTCCCTGTTTGAACGCACCCAGCGCGAGGAGCGGCAAGCCATCGAGGAAGCGCAGGCCCTCGGTCATGAACTCGGCGTCCTCCTGGAGGCGTCCGGAGCAACCGAACCGGGGCTGAGCCTGACGCGTCAGGAGGATGCACAACCCTGGTCGCTCTGCCGCCGGCCATGGTCGCTGATGTATTTTACCGCGCATGGGCGCGCGCTGCCATGCTGCATCGCGCCGTTCTCCGCGCGGGGGTACGAGAGCTACACGCTCGGCAATGCGACGCAACAGACGCTGCGCGAAATCTGGAACGGACCCGCTTACCGCGAATTCCGTTCGCACCTGTTGAGCGACACGCCACCCAGGCCCTGCGAAGGCTGCGGGTTGCGCTGGAGCCTCTAACCTGTGGCGATCAAGGTCACCGCCGTCATTCCGGTGATAAACGAGGCCGGCGCAATAGGCCCCACAATAAGCGGATTGCCGCCCAATGTTGTGAACGAAATCATCGTGGTGGACGGCGGCAGTACCGATAGCACTGTGGCGGAAGCCAGTGCCGCCGGCGCGCATGTGATCCAGGAACAACGGCGCGGATATGGCCGTGCGTGCCTGGCGGGGGCAGAGCAGGCGCGGGAGCGTGGGGGAGATGTGGTGCTGTTTCTGGACGGAGATGGGGCCGACGCGGTGGAGAAGGCGGAGCAGATTATCTTGCCGCTGCTTCGCGATGAAGCCGATTTCGTGCTCGCCTCACGCACGCTTGGCCGCCGTGAACCCGGCAGCATGGGGCTCCATCAGATTCTCGCCGGTCGCGTTATCGGAACCGCACTCCTCTTGCTCGCTGGATTTCGCTACACCGACATGTGCGCTTACCGTGCGATCCGCCTGGACTTGCTGGCGATGCTGGGAATGCAAGAGATGGGTTTTGGCTGGAATCTGGAAATGCAGTTGCGGGCCGGCGCGGCCGGACTGCGTATTCGCGAAATTGCCGTGCCGTACCGCCGCCGGATTGCCGGGCGTTCGAAAGTATCCGGCGATTGGCGTGGAACGCTGAAAGCCGGCACGCACATCTTGCTGACTCTGGTGCGCGTTTCGGTCGATCTGCGGCGGAGAGCTCGGGCGTGAGCGATCTTCCGCCGATCGTTTCTCCGCGTGACTGGCAGGCCCCATCCATGCTCCGGCCGGAAAATCTGTTGCGTGAGGCGCGCCGGCAGAAAGCATTGCCGATGATCCCTGTGCCAAAAATATGCGCGCTCGATCCCGACGGGGACCTGGTTCGCTATCTGCTGGCGCAACACGGCGCCGAGGTCATGCGCGAATGGGCCTGCTATCACTCGCAACTTATCGTCTGGCGGACGGATGGGCAGCGTATCGGCGTCATCGGGAATGCCGTCGGCGCATCTTTCGCCGTGCTGATCGCCGAGCAGCTCTTTGCCTCCGGGTGCGAGCTGCTGGTCAGCATTACCTCGGCAGGCCAGCTCGCGGACGTCGCGCCGCCGCCGTACTACGTGGTGATCGATCGCGCCCTGCGCGATGAGGGCACCAGCTATCACTATCTGCCGCCGTCGGAATATGCTTCAGCCGATACCATGCTGATTGACGCTGTTTCGCCGGCTTTGGCGGACGCCGCAGCGCTGCCACTGTTGCGCGGAGGAAGCTGGACCACCGACGCGCCCTTCCGGGAAACCGAGGCCGCCGTCGCCGCGGCCAAGGCGCGTGGGTTGCTGGTGGTGGAAATGGAAGCCGCTGGACTCTACGCTTTTTCCAGCGCCCGCAACCGCCCCGTGCTTTGCCTCGCCCATGTAAGCAACCGGCTTGGCCAGGAAGGCGACTTCGAGAAAGGCGAATCGGACGGAGCCCCAGCCTCGCTCCGGCTGATCGAAGCGGCCGCCGGCGCCTGGCGCAACCCATCACCGGACATCTAGGATGCGCACCAATCCCTTCCTCGATAGCCTTCTCTTTCTCGTCGGTTACGACGACAACTACAAGCCGCTTGGTTTCGCGCAGTACCCCCTGATCGTCTTTTTCGCGCTTCTGGTGGCCGCAAACCTCGCGCTGCTGGTCGTCAACTGGCGGGATGATCCTCGCCAGCGGTCGGCGCGGAACCTGGTACTATGGCTGGCCCGCTCCCTGATCGGCGCGATGTGGTTTCAGGGCTCGATCTGGAAGCTGCCATTGCCCGTATCGGGCGGCTTCAAATACTGGATGAATCAGATCGCCCAGAACGCCGCGTGGCCCGGGATAACCGGTTTCTACAAGGATATACTTATCCCGCACATCGCGATAATCAACACGGTTGCGTACTGTGCCGAGCTGTCGTTTGCGACCGCGCTGCTGCTTGGCTTTGCCGTTCGTCTTGCAGGTGTGGCGGGTGTGGCCTTCGCCGCGAATATCTGGCTCGGCCTGTATCACAACGGCAGCGAATGGCCATGGCAATACATGTTTCTTATGATCACGCTCGGCCTGCTGGCAGCCGATGCCGCGGGACGCAGCCTGGGTTTGGATGCGCTGTTTCGTCGCATGATCGAGCGGAACCCGCGCCGGCCGCCCTTGCCCATGCGCCTCTATCGTTTGGTGTCGTGACCTGAAATCGGTTTTCCGCGATCTCCTCTAAAACGCCCACCGCGCGCTCGGCCGCTACGCTCAGCCGGTGCGCGGCTGCGCCAAGCCGGAGCAGCATCGTCGGAATCTCCCGTCCACCCGGAACCGGGCAGCGCCTTTACCACCGCCCGACCGGACGATCTGCCAAAACACCCCGCTGGCCAGATCCCTCGGCAAAACGCGCTTCATCCCCCGCCTCGACCCACCCCCTGATTCTGCCACAATCCCCCCCAACTTCCCACCGCACCAAAAGGCCCTCCAACAGGGCCAAGGAGCGCGCGAATGACCATCTACACCGGCCCGGTTTTCCAAATGGCCCGCGACCAGTTCGAGGTCATCGCCGACTATCTCGAAATCCCCCCAGACGAGCGCCAGCGCCTGCTCTACCCCAAGCGCGCCGTCGCCGTCGCCTGCCCCATCCATAAGGAAGATGGCCAGCTCGCCGTCTTCCACGGCTACCGCGTCCAGCACCACCTCACCCTCGGCCCCACCAAAGGTGGCACCCGCTACTCGGCAAACCTCGATATCGGCGAAGTCGCCGCGCTGGCCATCTGGATGAGCTGGAAATGCGCCCTGACCGGCCTTCCCTACGGTGGCGCAAAAGGCGGCGTCGCCGTCGATCCCTACAAGCTCACCCGCCACGAGCTCGAATCAGTCTCCCGCCGCTACATGCAGGAAATGATCCCCTTCGTCGGCCCCCACACCGACGTCATGGCCCCCGACATGGGAACAAACGAGCAGGTGATGGCCTGGTTCATGGATACGTACTCAATGTATCAGGGGAAAACAGTTACCGAGATCGTCACCGGCAAGCCGGTTGCCTCCGGCGGCACGGAAGGCCGGCGCGAGGCGACCGGCCGTGGCGTCGCCTACCTCGCCGATTGCGCCATGGCCGAAATCAATCTCGAACCCGTCGGCGCCACCGCCATCGTGCAAGGCTTCGGCAATGTCGGCAGTGTCGCCGCGCAATCACTCGCCCAGCGAGGCCTCAAAATTATCGGTGCCTCCGATCATACCGCCTGTTACTTTGATCCCAAGGGCCTGGACGTCTCCGCCCTCATCCGCCACACCAATGAAAAGGGCGTGCTCGCCGGCTTCTCCAACGAACTCGCCTTCGATCCCAAGGCGCTGCTCACGCAGCGATGTGACGTGCTGGTCCCCGCCGCGCTGGAGCGCGTCATCGATGCGAACGTCGCAAAACAACTGAAATGCCGCGTGCTCGCCGAAGGTGCCAACGGCCCCACCACCCCCGACGCGGATGAAGTCTTGAAAAGCCGCCCGGAAATCTTCGTCGTCCCCGACATCCTCTGCAACTCCGGCGGCGTGGTCGTCAGCTACTTCGAATGGGTGCAGGACCTGCAGCAGTTCTTCTGGGACGAAGGCGAGGTCATGAGCAAACTCTACCAGGTGCTCGACAAAGCTTTCGCGGCCGTGATGCAGCGGGCAAAAAAGGATAAAGTGGCGCACCGCACTGCGGCGATGGCCATCGGCGTCCACCGTGTGCGCCAGGCAAAGCAGGTCCGAGGTCTGTTCCCGTGAGCACCGCAACAACACCGCTTTATTTCGCCAGCAGGGACGAATACCGCGACTGGGCCGAAGCGCAGCCAAGCGGCCGTTTCGAACGCATCGAGGGCGAGATCATCGCCATGGCCCCCGAACGGATCGCCCATGTCCGTGTCAAGAACCGCGTTTGGCGCGCATTGGACGACGCAATCCGCCAGGCCGGCGCCCCCTGCGAAGCATTAGGCGATGGCATTACCATCGAAATCGCCGATCACACCGATTACCAACCCGATGCCGTCGTGAATTGCGGCGAGCCCCTGCCCGGTGAAGAGGTCGCCGCCCGGAACCCCGTGATCATCGTAGAGGTTCTCTCCCCCTCAACCCGATCTGTCGATACCGAACGCAAACTCGGCGACTACTTCACCCTCCCTTCGATCCGTCACTGTCTCATTCTCCGCGCCGACAAGCCGCACATCATTCACCATCAACGCAACCAGGACGGCCCCATCCTCACCCGCCTGTTCTCCACCGGCGAGCTACGCCTCGACCCATCCGGGATCGTCCTCACAGTGGAAGACATCTCTCACGGCGCAATCAGGTAACAAACGATAACAGACGATATCGCGCGAAGCCGAATCCTCCTCCTCTGGCGGGAGAGGTCAGACGTAAACATGTTGACATAAGATAAGGCAGAGAAATTGTTACCACCTCATGACCGTCGCTGAATGGTGATCTCCGGGCTGACGGGAAAGTGCTAATCGTGCCAGCCAGACAGCGCCCGGCGTGCCGCGGCCGGGAATCATGTGTCGATCGTATGACAATCATGCAACGCTGAGCGGAAGTCGCCGATAATCGCAGGCCCTGGCTGGGAGTTTGCCATGCCCCAACAATTCACACTCAACGTCAACGGCAGCGATAAGACGATCGCTGTCGAGCCGGACAGCATGTTGCTGTACGCGCTGCGCGATAATCTGGGGCTGCACGGCCCCAAGTTCGGCTGTGGCCTGGCGGAATGCGGGGCCTGCACGGTGGTGCTGGACGGCAACGCCATCCGTTCATGCTCCACTCCGGTTTCCGCGGTGGGCACCGGCAAGATCATTAGCCTGGAAGGACTTGGCACCATCGATAAGCCGCACAAGCTGCAGAAAGCCTTCATCGACGAACAGGCGGCGCAATGCGGCTACTGCATCAACGGCATGATCATGGCCGCTAAGGCCTTGCTCGATCAAACGCCGCATCCAAGCCGCGACAACATCAAACAGGCGCTGGACGGCAATCTCTGCCGGTGTGGGACCCATATGCGGATCGTGCGCGCCATCGAGCGGGCCGCGGCCCAGGGAGCGTAAAGGCCAGGGAGCGTAAACAGAGGAGCGTGAAGCGATGAGCAAGCAGCAGAACGCGATCAGCGATATCGCCCAGCTTGGCCGGCGCGGTTTCCTGCAGGCCTCCAGCGGGCTCGTTATTACCTTCAGTCTGTTCGGTGCGACGGAGCCAGCCACCGCCGCCACCACCCCCGGCGCCGCGCGAAATTCGCTCACGCCGCCGCCCGCGGGTCGGCTCTATGCCTGGCTTGTCGTGCATCCGGACAACACCGTGACTCTGTTCACCGGAAAGGTGGAGACCGGCACCGGCGTGCAGACGGCCCTGGCGCAATTCGCCGCGGAGGAGCTGGATTTCCCGATCGACCGGCTGAATGTGGTGATGGGCACCACGTCGGAAACGGTCGACCAGGGGCCGAGCTACGGCAGCCGGACCGTCCGCTATGCCGGCCCCCAGATTCGCAACGCCGCGGCAGCCGGGCGGCAGGCGCTGCTCGATCTCGCCGCCGTGTATTTCGCCGTATCGGCGAATCAGCTCGCCGCCAAAAACGGCACGATCGCGGTGATCGGTGATCCGACCCGGACGATCACCTATGGCGAGTTGGTCAATGGCAAGCGCCTGAACATGGAGATCGGCGCCACCGGCGAGCGTTTCGACATGAAGGTGGCGCCGAACGTGCACACCAAGGATCCATCCACTTACACGGTTGTCGGCAAATCCGTGCCGCGCAAGGACATCCCCGGCAAAGTGACCGGCGAGTTCACCTACGTGCAGGATGTCCGCGTGCCGAATATGCTGCACGGACGCGTGGTGCGCCCCTATGGCGCGGGATCGACGCTGCTCAGCGTCGATGATTCCGGGCTCAAGGATATTCCCGGCTTCGTGCAGGTGGTGCGGCGCGACAATTTCCTGGGCGTGGTCGCCGAAACCGAACGGAGTGCGATCCAGGCGGCGGCAAAACTTGGATCCACGCTGAATCCGAAGGGGCCCGATGCCGGACAGGCGAAGTGGTCGAACTGGGACGGCCTGCCGCCGATGGACCAGATTTGGGAGACCCTCCGCAAGACGGCAGCCGGCCAGAATCAGTCGGCGGCCAGCCAGGGCTCAGTGGATATTGCATTGGATTATGCCGCGCGTACCCTGAAGGCGACCTACAAGACGCCGTTCCAGATGCACGGCTCGATCGGGCCTTCCTGCGCCATCGCCGACGTGCAGGGCGACCACGCGACGTTCTGGTCCTGCACGCAGATGCCGCACGAGACCCTGCGCGACATGGCGAAAATGCTGAACATGCCGCTCGAGAAGATGGAGCTGCGCTGGTTCGAGGGGGCCGGCGGTTACGGCCGCAACGGTTTCGACCACGCAGTGGCCGACGCTGCGGTGATGTCGCAGGCGGTCAGCCGGCCCGTGCGCGTGCAATGGATGCGCTGGGACGAGCATGGGTGGGAGCCCAAGGGCCCGCCCATAGTACAGGATCTGCTCGGGGCGCTCGACAGCAACGGCCGGGTGATTGCGTGGCGTCACCACACCTGGATTCCAACCACGAGCGACACGCACCTGATTGCCGCGGCACTGATCGGCGAGCCGGACGTGACCGGCCAGACCGGCCTGGGTCGCCCGTCTGTTGTGTACAAATACAACTTCCCCAACGCCGACGTGGCGTGCCATGGCGAGGGACGGGTTGGCCTGCTGACCGCGTGGCTCCGCTCACCGGCGCAGTTCGAAACAACCTTCGCGATGGAGTCCTTCATCGATGAACTGGCTGCCGCCGCCGGTCAGGATCCGCTTGCGTTCCGCCTGGCGCATGTCAGCGATCCGCGCGGCCTCGACGTATTGCGCGCTGCCGCGGAGGCCTACAGGTGGCAGAGCCGTCCTGCCGGCGGCAAGAAGCCCGAGGCGAACGGCAAGCCGGCGCAGGGCCGCGGCATCGCCTGGGTAAACCGCGACGACTCGCGCGTGGCGACCATCATCGATCTGACCGTCGATCCCTCCAGCGGGCAGATCAACGTGGGTCGCGTGGTCGTGGCGCACGACTGCGGGCTGGTGGTTAACCCCGACGGGCTGCGCAATCAGGTCGAGGGCAACGTGATCCAGTCGCTAAGTCGCACCTTGCGCGAGGAGGTGACGTTCGATCACGCGCATGTCACCAGCCGGGACTGGCAGGGCTATCCGATCCTGCGCTTCTCGGAGATTCCGGATCGCATCGACGTGGTGCTGGTGAACAACACGCCGGAGTATCCGCCGTACGGTGCCGGCGAGCCGTCGACCAATCCGACGGCGGCGGCGGTCAGCAACGCGGTGTACGACGCGATCGGTGTGCGGTTGCGACAGACACCATTCCGCCCGGACCGGGTGAAAGCGGCGATGAGCTGAGGGGGCCAGGCACGGCAGCGTGCAAAATTTGGCGTTGTAGGATGGCGCCGGCTTTGCCACGGCTCGGTCACCAGATCCGGCTTGTCGTACATCCTGACAGCCACGGGCGGCAGGCATGGCGTGCGGAACGACGCGCAGCGGAAGCCAAAAAGCGAGATCGGAGCGGATATGGAGGGAGCGAAGGGGCATAAAGGGAGTCCGCGGAAGCAGGCCGCCGGAAAGCCAGAAAAGCTGACGCTGGCTTTTGTCGGCCTTCCCTTCACTGCCCGATAAGACGCTTATGGAAAGTGAGGAAGGAAGTAAGGCGGAATCCGCCGAAAGGACGTGACGACGATTGTCCCGATCATCGCACGCACGCCTAGCGGGCCTCCCTCCGCTTGCGATATGTGGCAATATCATTCGGCAGCGTGAACAGGTATTGCAGCAAGTAGGAGAGGAATTCGACGGCATCCTTCACGTCCTCCTGTGAAGTTTCCTCGTCGCCGGGACGTGGGTGGGCAGGATCGCGCGCAAGTAGACGAACCTCATGCGCCCAATCTTTCATCAGCGGCGGCAGTGTGCCATTCGCTCCGGCGTGACGTAAGGCGAGTTGTAATGCACTGCGTGCCATAACCGCAGCGGAGTCCCAATTCTTCCCCTGCTGCGCACGCTTCGCCTGTAGCCAATACCTACCAACGTCCTGCGGGCACGAATCCGGATGACTCTCATATCGTAGTGGCGACGGCACCATTCGCCAATCGTGCAAAGTCCCGCTCGATGCCCAAAATACGGCTGCAAGATTGCCGCAGTTCTCACACCGCAAGGTGTCATAATTTAGCGTTTTTCCGTTCGCATTCGTGCGCTCGACGTGAGCGGCGGCCACGAAATTTCCTTTCTCAGAACAAAAGGGGCAGGTGATTCTGAACATCCCAAGATCACCACCACTGTAACCACTCGACTCAGCTAAATCCCACCAGCTTTCCATTGCTTTCCTCTTATGCGAGTTCGAAATCGCCGACCTACCCATGTTGTAGCTCTTCGCCAATTCCTTGAGCGTTGCGCCTTCCGCCCGCCGCCGCCGTGCTTCCTTCTGCTGCTGCGGCGTGAGCTTCGGCGGTCGCCCCATGCGCTGGCCGCGCGCTTTCGCGCGCTCACGGCCTTCCGCCGTGCGGGTGCGGATCAGACCCCGCTCTACGTCCGCCAGCCCGCCAAGCACGGCAATCATCAGCCGCCCGGTGCCGGTGGCGGTGTCGGCCCACGGTTCCGCCAGTGACCGGAATCGCCCCTTGGCGTCCACGATCTGCTTGATGATGGCGAACAGGTCGAAGGTCGAGCGCGCCAGCCGGTCAATGCGCGTCACCGTCACCACGTCACCGGGGGCAACGGCCTTGAGCAGCTTGAGCAGTTCGCGCCGGTCGGGCCGCGCGCCCGTCACCTTCTCCCGGTAAATCTTGGTGCAGCCCGCCTTGCGTAGCTGGTCAAGCTGCACCTCAAGCGTCTGCCCGTAGGTGCTCACAGGGGCATAGCCAAGAGAGCGGTTTTGCGGTTTGCTTTCGATCATATGTTGCGGGAAGTGTAATCCGTTGGCAAAGCGGGTCAAGAAAAGTTCCCGAAAGTCTTGATTTTGGCAAACCTTGGGTCTCAGGAAAACGTGAAGAGTCCGGCGCGTGTTGCGCTTGGTAGACAGGTGTGTGGCTTCCGCGCTTAATAAGGAGACCAATCATGATCCGCTCAAATCATCAGCGGGTCCCAATTGTCCGGTTGCCGACCAGACGATGAGTTCCAGCGCTTCGACGCGGTCAGTAACGACGATTTGGCTGCCGGGACAGTCAGCCATCAATCGAATTTCCTTGCAGCGCGCCTCAACGGGACGAAAACTTGAGGTGGACCCCATCCATTGGACAGGAAACGGGTTGAGCTAAGAGAGACTCCCGCCGGTTACGAATCCCGCTACCCGTGCGAGGGGGAAGCGAAGCTGCATAGCACGTTCTGATCGTCGATTGACCCCTTTTGTTGCTGTTGTGGTGCCTGTGGGGATGTGGTCAACGCGCTGGCGTTGTCCACATATCCACAGGTCGGCGCGGCCTCGAACATTTCGCGCGGCGTTCGATAACCGAGCGCTTGGTGCAAACGCACTTCGTTGTAAAAGGCCAGCCACCTGCCGATACCGCCACGTGCCGCACCAACCGAGGCGTACGCCTTGATGAACACCTCCTCATATTTCAGGCTGCGCCACAGGCGCTCGATGAAGATGTTGTCCAAAAATCGCCCTTTGCCGTCCATGCTGATCCGCACCCCGCGGGCCGCCAGTTCGTCAATGAAATCCCCGCTGGTGAACTGCACACCCTGATCGGTGTTGAATATGCCCGGCTGCCCGTATCGATCCATCGCATCCTGCAAAGCCTCGACACAGAATGCCATGTCCAGCCCGATCGATAAACGCCATGCCAGAACACGCCGACTGAACCAGTCCATCACAGCAACCAGATACACAAAACCCTTCGCCAGCGGGATGTACGTGATGTCCGCGCACCACACCTGGTTGGGTCGATCGATCAGGAGATCTCGCAAAAGGTAAGGATACACCTTGTGTTCCGGGTGACGCCGGCTGGTGTTCGGCTTCTGGTAAATCGCCTCAAGCCCCATCAGACGCATCAATCGGCGCACCCGCTTGCGGTTCACCACTTCGCCGGACCGGCGCAGTACCGCCACCATGCGACGCGATCCGTAGAACGGTGTCGCCAGATACTGTTCGTCCAGACACCGCATCAGTCGCAGATCATCGGCACTCACCGGCGCAGCCCGGTCATACAGCGTCGAGCGCGCAACCTGCAGCAGCCGGCACTGCGCCACGATCGACAGGTCCGCGTCGGACCTGTCGACCAGCGACAGCCGCGTTATCTGGTTCATGGCCCAGACCTTTTGCGAAAAAAATCGCGCTCGACCGTCAGCTCGCCAATCTTCTCATACAGCTTGGCCAGTTGCGCCTCGTCCGCCACGGCGCCCTCCGACGTTCCTGCCTTCCCCGGGCGAACAGCGAACCAACCCCCTCGACCAGCGTCTTCTTCCACGCATGGATCTGGCTCGCATGCACCCCATATCGGCTTGATAGCTCCGCCACGGTGCCGTCCTCGCGCACCGCCGCCAAGGCCACCTTCGCCTTGAAATCAACGCTGTGCTTCTTGCGAATATGCGCCATCTGTCACCCCCGGCCCGCGGCCGTTCCAGAAGCGAGAGTCTCTCTTAGCCACCTGTCCAGATTTCGGGGTCCACCTCAACTGTCCCAAAATGCCCGGCCATCTGGCGAATGTCGGCTGAAGCGACGATCCTAGCATCAGGGGAAGAGGAGAAGGAGATGAATACATTGCGAGGCGTCCGAACCGGCTTGATAGTTCTCGCTGGTTTTGTGGGCACAACCAGCGGCAGCGCAGAGGCGGGACTTCTGACGACATCCCTCCCCTATGGCGATTTTGGCCATGTTTCCAATCAGGGAGGGCGCTGCGCAGCAACAGCACAGATTAACTCATTTGGTTTTTTAGCCAATACGTACCACAACACGTATGATGGAACACATCTAACCACAGGGAGCTCCACATCAATGTCCGAGGCAGCCGTAGAGCTCGATACTTTAATGGGCGGAGGAGGCTGTGGCGTAACTTCCATGCAAGCCTGGAACGGGAAAATCAACTGGTTTGACCTATATGCTCCCGATACGACGAAATTTGAAGGTAGAACGCCCGACGTCACGCACAACTTTACGGATTGGCTGGACCGCGAAGATGTAGCGCCCGTCCTCCCGGATGGTCTCTTTCTATTAAGTTCACTTCTATCGAAAGCGGATGTCGAAATTCGCTTGGCTGAGGCACATCATTGGGTTACGCTGACTGCTATTACATACAACACTGATACTCATGGAGCGGAGTCAATCTCCTATATTGATCCAAATTGTGTTCTTGGGACAGACGCTACAAATCCCGGACCAATCACTGTGCCCGCCACTGAGAATGCCCATGGAATACATTTTGGATGGCGAAATGGAAACGGCTCAGTGTGTAGTACAAATAACCCTGTTACACAAACGGCAATTACAGCGGCATTCGTGGAGAGCCCCCGACCAGTATCGGAGCCGCGCAGCGTCGCCATCTTTAGCACCGGATTATTTACCTGGGCAATTCTTACCTGTTGCTGGAAACACCGGCGATTTCGCGCAGGAACTTGAACGTAAGTCTCGTGACATAGATGGAGTAGGACGATCCATTTGGGCACGAACAAGGCGGTGAACCGGCAGAGGCCGCACTGGATCTCATTCAAGCTGAGGTAGGTGGCGTTCTGCGTGCTGGCCGCGCGGTGTCGAGAACCTCAAGGAACTCCTCGACGACCTCAGAGCGTAATTGCCGCTGAGGGAGATTGATGGTGCCACTCGCCGGCGGCTGAACGCCCGCGGTGCTCGGCGGATGCTTACCCATGTCCTGGTCGACACACGGGGTCTGGTGCTGCACACGGTGGTGACTGCCGCCGACGTTCAGGACCGCGACGGCGGCATCCTGTTGTTGTCCACTTTGTTCGGGCAGTTCCCGTTCCTTCGCAAGCTGTTCGCCGACGGCGCCTACGCAGGACCGATCTTCCAGGAAGGCGTCGCCAAGACGATGCGCGGCCTAGTGGTCGAGATCGTCAAACGCAGCGATCACGCCGAAGGCTTCGTCGTCGAACCCAAGCGCTGGATCGTCGAACGTTCCATCGCCTGGCTCAACCGGTGCCGTCGGCTCGCAAAAGACTGGGAAAACCGCAACCACAACGCACTCGCCTTCCTCCGCCTCGCCGCAATCCGCCTCATGCTTAGAAAGCTCTGCAATCCTTTATGAAGTCTCCGGACGGACTCTAAAGGTATTCGTTGCTTAGTCTTTACGGTCATATGTTGCGGGAAATCCGGAAGTCTTGAATTCCGCACCCCCCGGGGCTGGCTCACCTCATCCCGTAGAGGCTGCATTGCCTGGAGTTTATGGTAGCGCCCTTACATGTGGTGCACTATCATTTCCGGCCAGCACGCCGCTGCCGTAGCGGCTCTGCCCCGTCGCCGCTGCGCGAACCTGCCCAAGCGGCCGCGCGAACCCCGCGATCACCCTGAAAGAGAAAGGCATGACCGCCCAGCCCGTGAAGGCAATACCCTTCGGATCCTACTTATACGATCACGAAACCCGGCAAATCACGCATCTGCAGAGCCAGGCGGCGTACTCGCAAACCGAGTATATGAGCCTCCGGGATGGCAAATGGACCTTCACCGATTTTGACCTTGCTGCAAACCTGTTCCAGGCTGAAACCTCGTCCGAAGTCATTCCCAAAATCAGATTCCACCTTGATAATGATACACCGCCCCGCTGGGCCGCGGTTCAGCTTGCGCTTCCGCTGATCGAGATCGCCGGCAAATTGATGGATGCTCCGTCTGTTGTCCTCCCACCGCTCCAACCGTTTGGTAAAGCATTCAAGCGAGGGGCCGTTTGGATGTTTCCTCGCGACTCACTCGGCGCATCCATCTCGGATGCCGACTATGGTGCCGTTATCGATACTCTTTATCACGGCCTCAGATGCGGCCTCCTCCATACAGGCTTCGTCGAAGGCAGTTCGGAGATGGACGTTCAGGTTCTGGACGGTATGCCTGCTTTGTCCTTCTTCGACACGACCGGGTCTGGCCGGGTCCTCGAAATCGGCTCGGAGGAATTTGTCGAAAAGGTTTGCGACAACCTGGCGCAAATCGCGACTGACCTCGCGAATGGCGTCCTCAGCGCTTCCGTACAGAGCATATTCCTCGCATCCTGGCAGCGCCGCTGGGGCACATTCGCCGAACACGACGTCCGCTAAGTCACCCTGCGCTGAAAACAGAATTGGACAGCACGCCGCTTGCACGATCAGGCCCGCAGCCTCACTCTACCGCGTCACCCCACCGGAGGAAACGCATGCCGCGGAAAACCTGCGCCACGGCGCTGCTGGTCGCCTGTGCGTTGCTCGGCGGACCGGCACAGGCGCGCATCACCAATCTCCAGATCCTGCGCACCGAACCGGCCTTCGGCGGCCAGCAATTCGGTGCCGCCGGCGCATATGAACATGTCTTCGCGCGTGCGGCCGGCGAACTCGACCCGGCCGATCCCCACAACGCCATAATCCAGGATCTCGACCTCGCACCCCGGGACGCGCATGGACTGGTGCACTACGAAACCGAGGTGGAGTTTCTCCGCCCCGCCGATCCCGCCCGCACCAACCACGTGCTGCTGTTCGAGGTAAACAATCGCGGCAACAAAGTTGCCATCGCCGCTTTCAACGCCGGCGTGCCGCCTTCCGTGCCGGACCGCAACGCGCTTACTACACCGGGCGACGGATGGCTGATGGAGCAGGGCTATACCCTTGTGTGGTGCGGGTGGGAGATGGACGCCCTGCCGGGGTGGAACCGCATTCTCATGCCAGAGATCGTCGCCCATAACCACGATGGCTCTCCGGTTACCGGTATCGTACGTAGCGAAATTATCACCCGCGGCCCACACCCAGCCTGCCGATAATCCTCAGTCAGCAGATCCAGAATTACCCGTTCGACAGCTATGATTCTTATCCCGCGGCGTCACTCGACAACGGGCCCGCGCCGGACGGCTTCATCCCTACCCTGACCATGCGCGCCCACACCCAGGACCGCCCTGTCCCCATTCCCAACAGCGCGTGGCGTTTCGCGCGCTGCGAACCGGACGCCCAGCCGCAGCCGGATCCGAAGCATCTCTGCATGCCGGCCGGATTTCAGCCCGGCATCCTCTATGAACTCATCTACCGTGCGAAGGACCCTCTCGTTCTCGGAATTGGCTTTGCCGCCACGCGCGACCTTGGCGCGTACCTGCGCCAGCCGGGGCAGACGGCGATCATCGAAGGCTCATCCCAGAGCGGCAGGATGATCCGCAGCCTTATTGCTCTTGGTTTCAACGAGAACGAACAGGGGATAAGAGTGTTCGATGGCGCGTATCCGCATATCGGCGGAGGCCTGATGCCGTTAAACGCCCGTTTCGGCCAGCCCGTGCGCGCCTGGGGCGAGCAGACCGACCATCTCTACCCGGCTTACGACTTCCCCTTCACCTATGGCCGCCAGTCAGATCCGCTCACCGGCCGTACCCAGGGCCTGCTCGATCGGTGCGACGAAACCAACACCTGTCCGCGCATCTTCCACGTGGCCACAGGTACTGGAGATGTGGGAGGGTCGGCAGTCCCTCGGCCTTACCGATCCACTTGGCCGATACGACGTGCCTGATCCGCCCGATGTGCGCACCTACATAATGGCCAGCACCCAGCACAGCCCCGCATTCCTTCCGTTGGCGACGAAACCGCCATTCGGCAGCTGCCAGCAGCAGCCCAACCCCAACCCGCAACTCTGGACCATGCGGGCCCTGCTCACCGACCTCGTAGCCTGGGTGCGGAATGACGTCGCTCCGCCGTCCGGCACCACCCCGCGCATTGCGGACGGCACGATGGTGCCCGCCGATCAGGTGAAGTTTCCGCTGATACCGGCAAACAATTACGGCGGCGTTCCGCGCCCGGCGGTTTCCACCGAGCGTGTCTACAACACACTGCATGTGCTGGATTTCGGCCCGCTGTACCGCGCCGGCGACACCAGCGGCATCATCACCCGGGAACCGCCGCGCGTCGGCACCGCCAGCTACGGCGTTCTGGTGCCGCAGGTCGATGCCGACGGCAACGACATCGGCGGCATCCGCTCAGTCTTCGTCCAGGTGCCCGTCGCCACTTACACCGGCTGGAATCTCGGCCGCGCCGGCCACTTCGAAGGTGGCATGTGCAACCTCCAGGGCAGTTTCATCCCCTTCGCCGTCACGCGCGCCGAGCGCGAGGCAACCGGCGATCCACGGCCATCCCTGGAGGAGCGCTACCCGACCAGGGATGCGTATGTCGCCGCGATCCGGCAAGCCGCGGACCATCTCGTGGCGCAGCGCTTCCTGCTTCCGGACGACGCACGGCTGCTGATCGGTCAGGCCGAAACGCGAGGCATCCGCACAGGCCCCTGACGGCCCGCGGGATTGAACCCGCACACTTTCCCCCAAGCCAGAACCGCCCCCAGCCAGAACCGACAAGGCGGCCCCTTCGCCCCGCCAAAAACGGCCCAGGTGACCCTTCGGCCTCCGCCAAACCCCCCAAAGTGACCCCTTCGCCCAGCTCCGGGCCGCTCGGGCGTACGCAACCCTTCCCCCCAGCACCCCACCCGCTATAACGCCCCGAAGCACGAAACTCGCGCGGGAGGACCACCCAAACATGCCCCCCAAAATCTGGGACAAATCCAAACTTCCCTCCCGTCACGTCACCGAAGGCCCCGACCGCGCTCCCCACCGTTCCTACTATTACGCCATGGGCCTCACTCAGGAGGAAATCGACCAGCCCCTGGTCGGGGTCGCCACCTGCTGGAACGAGGCCGCCCCCTGCAACATTTCCCTCTCCCGCCAGGCCCAGTCGGCGAAAACCGGCGTAAAAGAGGCCGGCGGCACCCCCCGCGAGTTCACCACCATCACTGTGACGGATGGCATCGCCATGGGTCACCAGGGCATGAAAGCCTCCCTGGTCTCCCGCGACCTCATCGCTGACTCAGTGGAACTCACCGTCCGCGGCCACTGCTACGACGCCCTGGTCGGCCTCGCCGGCTGCGACAAATCCCTCCCCGGCATGATGATGGCCATGCTCCGCCTCAACATCCCCAGCGTCTTCATGTACGGCGGCTCCATCCTTCCGGGCCGCTACAAGGACAAGGACGTCACCGTCGTCGACGTGTTCGAGGCCGTCGGCCGCCACGCCGCCGGCAACATGTCCGACGAAGAACTGCACGAGCTCGAATGCGTCGCCTGCCCCTCGGCCGGCGCCTGCGGAGGCCAGTTCACCGCCAATACAATGGCCATGGTCAGCGAGGCCATCGGCCTCGCCCTTCCAGGCTCCGCCGGCTCCCCCGCGCCATATGAGGAACGCGACCGCTACGCCGTGGAATCCGGCCGCGCCGTCATGTCGCTGATCGAAAATCGCCTCCGCCCGCGCGACATCGTCACCCGCAAATCCTTCGAAAACGCCGCGGTCTGCGTCGGCGCTACCGGCGGCTCAACCAACGCCGGCCTGCATCTCCCCGCCATGGCTCACGAAGCCGGCATCCGCTTCACCATGGACGATGTTGTCGAGATCATGCGCCGCACGCCCTACATCGCCGACCTCAAGCCTGCCGGAAAATACGTCGCCCTCGACGTCCACCGCGTCGGCGGCATCCCCGTCATCCTCAAAGCCCTGCTCGACGGCGGTCTGCTCCACGCCGACTGCCTGACCGTCACCGGCAAGACCCTTGCCGAGAACCTCAAGGGCGTACAATTCCCCGCAGACCAGGACGTGGTCTATCCCGTCTCCCGCGCATTGTCCCAGACCGGAGGCCTCGTAGGCCTCCGCGGCAACCTGGCGCCGGAAGGCGCTATCGTGAAGGTCGCCGGCATGGGGAACCTCCGCTTCGAGGGCACCGCCCTCTGCTTCGATTCCGAGGAAGAAGCCTTCGCTGCCGTCCAGGCCCGCGCCTACAAGCCGGGCGACGTCATCGTCATCCGCTACGAAGGCCCCAGGGGCGGCCCCGGAATGCGGGAAATGCTCTCCACCACCGGCGCCATCTTCGGCCAGGGGATGGGCGAACAGGTCGCCCTCATCACCGATGGCCGCTTTTCCGGCGGCACCCACGGCTTCTGCGTCGGCCATGTCGGTCCCGAAGCCGCCGTCGGGGGCCCCATCGGCCTGCTCCGCGATGGCGACCGTATAGTTATCGATGCCGAAAAAGGCTCAATCGACGTCATGCTGCCCGAGGCCGAAGTCACCGCCCGCCGGGCCGCCTGGAAGCCCCGGGAAACCATCTACACCTCCGGCGCGATATGGAAATACGCGCAACTCGTCGGACCGGCTCACCTCGGGGCGGTCACCCACCCCGGCGGCGCGGCCGAAGCCCATTGCTACGCGGACATCTGATCAGGAGATTTGCATGCGGCGACTCATGGCCCTGGGACTCGCGTTCGGCATTGCGGCCGCCGCGGCCGCTCCGGCAATCGCCCAACCGCCGTCCCCTTATCCGCCCGTTCCGCCGCCGCGCTACGAGGCCCGGCCTCCGCCGCCCGGCGGCCGCTATGTCTGGGTGCCCGGCCATTGGCAATGGGCCGGCGGCCGCTACGCCTGGGTGCCGGGCAGCTACGCCGTCCGCCAGGCGCACTGGGGCCATTACGTCCACGGCCGCTGGGTCTGGAGCCCCCGCATGGCCCAATGGGTCTGGCGCCCCGCCCACTGGGAGTAATCAGTTCAATCTCTCCCCTTGCGGGGCCTTGTGGGAGAGAGCCTGCCCTCGGGCTTCGACCCGAGGGTCGCCGCGCATAGCGCGGCGGGGTGACGGGTCATCCCAGCGACACCCACTCCTCCAGCTCATAATCGAAATACCGGTCCACCCGTTGGCCGTTCCACCGGTACTTCAAATGCCGCTCCTGCCGGGGAAGCCCCACTGCGCGCGGCCTGAATGCGCCGATGCACGCCCCCCCTGCCCGCCGGACACTCGTATACACCACCCCCATCGCCCCCTGCTTGTGCAGCCGCCGCCCATAATCCTGTGACGCCGCATAGGAGACCGGGTCCAGCACCGCCGACCGCTGCGGCTCCGGCAACGCCGCGACATCCTCGAACGCCCCGGCCGCCGTCCCAACCAGCACCCGCATATCCTCCATCCTGGGAGGATCGCCGCTGTCCCGGGCAAACAGCTCGAAGTGGAACACCGTCTCGGCGATCGCCGTCGCCAGCTCGGCCGCCGCGTAATAGACGCCATACCGGCCGTCACTGAACCGCGAGCCCTTCGGGTTCAGATGGGTGAACGACGCCATCACGTAGCTCGCCCCGGGCCCTGACACCCGCTCCTCCGGCGGCACGAGCGCGATCTCCCCGGCCTCATCCCGAACGCGGGGATTGGTCAGCTCCTCCAGCGCGATCAGCGCCTCCCATACCGCCGGGTCGGGCGTCAGCCGCTCAAACAGATCAACCGGCGGATATCGCGACGCGATGATGCGCCAAGCCTGTGCCCACTCCACCCGCCGGGTCGGCACCTGTCAGCCGTCAGCCCGGGCCAGCCTGACCGGCAGCTTCGTCAGTCCGCGAAGCGTGTTGTTCATCCGCCGCTCCACCGGCCCGGTAATCTCGATCGCCACCGCCTTCCGCGCTAGCGCCCCCAACACGCACTCGCCTTCCATCCGGGCCAGAACCTGCCCGACGCATTGGTGGATTCCGACCCCGAACCCGACATGCCCCGCGTTCGAGCGCCCGATGTCATACTCATCCGGCCGCGCCCACCGCCGCGGATCGCGATTCGCAGCGCCCAGAAACATAAGCACCTTTTCGCCTTCGCTAACGCGTTCGCCCCCCAGTTCCGTCGCCCGCGTTACGGTCCGGAAGAACGTTTGCACCGGCGTTTCCAGCCGGATCGCCTCCTCGAAGGCCGTGCGAGCCAGGCTCGGCGTCGCTCGTAGCCGCTGAAACTGCTCGGGAAAACGCGCCAGGCAATACACCGCCGCGCCCAGGCTGCTGACCGTCGTATCCACCCCAGCGGAGAGCACTGCGCGCACCACCGCTTCGGCCTCCGCCTCGGTCAGGTCCCCGCGATCCGCCGCCACATGGATCTCCGCCCCGAACCCCGCCGGCGCCAGCGCCTCTCGCTTCACTTGGCCAAACAACCAGGCCAGCACCGGCTCGGCATCCGCCGTCGCATTGCGAAGCCGCTCATTGGCGGGCCCGAACGAGTTGAATATCATGTTTCCCCACGGCAGCAGGAAGCGCCTGTTTTCCCGCTTCATGCCCATGGCGTCCGGAAAGACCGTCAACGGGTAGGCTTCTGCCAGGTCGCTAATCGCATCAAATGTCCGGTGTTGCAGCAATTCGTCGATCAGCGTCTCGGCGGCTTCGGCAAGTCGTTGGCGCAAAGCCCGGATCGCCGCCGGCGCCAGCACCTGGTCCAGAACCTTGCGGGTCCGGTCATGGAAGGGCGGGTCGGTCTCCAGCACGAAGCTCTGCGGCCGCCACGGCTTCTCCTTCGCGAAATCCTGGATCCCCACGCCGCGGCCCGAGCAGAAATTCTCCCACTCACTCAGAACCCGGCGTACCTCTTGGTAACGCGCAACCGCCAGCGTCCCGGTGGAGGGCAGCCGCACCACCGGACCTGCATCGCGCAACTCCGCATGGAACGGAAACGGGTCCGCCAGAAACGCCTCGTCGTATGGATCGAGGTCCAGAGTCGGAATAACCACGCGCGTCACCCCCTAACCGGCATCAGCTCCACGGGGCTCGCGCCGCATCCAGGTAGCCCCGCACCGCTGCCAGATCGGTCACGTCCCCGCCCCGCATCCGCTCCAGCGGGGCCTGGCCGCCGAACGCCCCGTTCGGCCGCTGCACCCACGCGTCGGCCAGGCCAGGGTCTGAGTAGAGGATCTGAAGCGCCTTGTAGATCCCCGCGACATAACCGATGCGCCGCAACGTATCCGCCGGTACCCGCACCGCCTTGCCGGCCCGCCAGGCGTAATAGGTTCGCTCCGGCGGGAAGCCGAGGACGATCCGGGCATCCTCCGCCGCCACGCCCCAGGCTTCCATGATCTGAAAGAACCCGCGCAGGGCCACGGCTGGATCCACTTCCGGCCGAATCACGCGAGCCTGTCGAGTTCAAAGCCGGCAAGGGTTACCTCATGTTTTGCATCAAATAGCCATCCTTATGCAAATTTGCAACCATCTGCAGGACCTAAATCTCCCCCCCTGACCCGTCGGGCGAGGTGAAATCAGCAAACTGCCGGAATGTCGGTCACCGCCCCAGATACGCATCCGCCACGCGCTTGTCCTGCGCCAGTTCGGCCGCGCTGCCGCTGATCACGATGCGCCCGTGATCCATTACGTATCCCCGGTCGGCGGCGGACAGCCCAAGCGTGAGGCTCTGTTCGGCCAGCAGCACCGCGACGCCCTGCCGGCGCACCAGCTTCAGCGTCTCGAACACCGAAAGAACGACTTTCGGCGCCAGCCCGGTCGATGGCTCGTCCAGCAGCAATACCCGGGGGTCCGTCATCAGCGCCCGCGCGATGGCCAGCATCTGCTGCTCGCCGCCGGAAAGAGTGCCGGCACGCTGGTTCTGACGCTCTGCCAGCACGGGGAACATGCCGTATACGTCGCGCCGCAACGCATCGCGCCGGGCTGGGGCGCAGCGCTGGCCGCCGAGCTCGATGTGATCGGCGACCGAAAGCCGCGGAAACAGCTCCCGCCCGCTCGGCACATGGCCGATGCCGGCGCGCGTCACCAGATGCGCCGGGCGGCCGCCGATGAGTTCGCCGTGCAAGCGTATCTCGCCGCTGCGGGGCGCGAGCAAGCCGGCAATGGTGCGAAACAGCGTGGTTTTTCCAGCGCCGTTGGCACCTAGGACGATCACCACCTCCTCGGCGCCGACGGCCAGCGAAACGCCGTTCAGGATCGTGAGCGGGCCAAAACCGGCGACCACATCCTGCAGCTCCAGCGCCCCGGCGGTCATTGCGGCGCGCCTAGATAGGCCTGCACCACGGCCGGATCGGTCAGCACGCGGTCCGGCGTGTCGTCGGCGATCTTGCGGCCGAAATCCAGCACGACCATGCGGTCGGAGAGATCGGCGATGGCGGCGATCACATGCTCCACGCAGGCGACTGCCGCCACCCCGTACCCCTTCAGTTCCCGGATCACCCGCCGCACCTCCTCCTGCTCTTCCCGCGACATGCCGGCCATCACCTCATCCAGCATGACCAGTTCGGGGTTGAGGGCGAGCACGCGGGCGAATTCCAGCAGGCGCTGATGTCCGGGCGGAAGGCGGGAGACGGGTTCGTGCCACATCTCCGCAAAGCCGACGGTGCGGATCACCCACGCGGCGTGCGCCACGGCACGGTGCGATTGACGGCCATGGCGGGCGGCGACGACCACGTTCTCCCATACCGTCAGCGCCGCCATGACGCGGGGGATCTGGAAGCTGCGCGCCATGCCGAGCTGCGCGCGGCGCCAGGCGGGCAGTGCGGTCATCGACTGGCCGAGAAATCGTATGTCGCCGGCCGTGGGTGTGACGAAGCCGGTGATCGTGTTGAACAGAGTGGTTTTACCTGCGCCGTTGGCGCCGATAATGCTGAGCGTCTCGCCGCGCTGAACGGTGAAGGAGACGTTGTCCAAGGCGACAAGCCCGCCGAAGCGGACCAGGAGATCCCGCACCTCCAGCACCGGGCCGATGGCCTGCGCATGGAGGGTTTCGGGCGGCCCGCCGGCGGGCAAGGCGGCGGGCGCCATCACCACCTTGCGGGTGAGCCAGCCGCGGCGGTTGGCCAGCGAGACCAGCCCGCCCGGGAACAGCAGAACCGTGACGATCACAACCAGCCCGAACAGCAGCAGCGCCAGCGCCGGGAAATGCACCAGGAACTGCTCGTCGATCACCATCAGCACCAGGCTGCCGAGCAGCGGTCCCCAGACGGTACCGATGCCGCCGAACAGCACGAAGACCACGGTTTGCAGGTCGATCGTGGGATCGAAGGCGCTCGGCGGGTCGATGTAGCTGCGGTTCCAGGCCACCAGCGCGCCCGCGAGGGCGGGCAGCACGGCGGAGATGATGTAGGCGATGACCTTCACCTTCGTCGTGTGGATGCCAAGCGCGCCGGCGGCTTCTTCGTCCTCCCGCAGGGCCATTGTGTCGAGCCCGAAGCCGGAGCGAGCGAACCAGGTGTTGGCGGCGAAGCCGACGATGGCAATGGCGGCCATGAAGGCATAGACGGCGACGGGGGTCAGCTCGGCGGGCAGGGTCATGCCGTTGCCGCCGCCGGCATAGGCGAAGTCCGAGAAAGCGACGGACAGGATGCGGGCCAGGCCGAACATGCCAAGGGCGAATAGGATGCCCCGCAGGCGGAGCATGATGGGCCCGAGCACGGCCGCGGCGATGGCGCCCAGGACGCCTGCGGCGCAGACGGCAAGCGGCCACGGGATCGCGGTGTCGCGCACCAGCAGGCCCATGGTGTAGGCGCCAAGCCCGTAGAAGGAGACCTGACCGAAGGAAAGGTAGCCGGTGAAACCGCTGATCAGGTTCCATCCAAAGGCCAGCACGATGAAGGTCAGGATGTCGGTGGCGAATTGCAGCGCGTAGGCCGAGCCGAAGACCGGGATGGCGACCAGCACCGCCGCGGTCACAAGCGCGGCCAGTGCGCCGCGCGGATCGACCGCACGCGGGCGGAGGAGAGGACTGCTGGACGTGATCTCGCTCATCGGGCGGCGCGCAGGAAACGCTGCGGCCGTGCCGCCATGAAGGCGATGAGCAGGATGTAGGGGAGGACGGTTTCGGCGTCGCCGCCAATGAAAAAGCCGGCGGCGGACTGGGCGAGGCCCAGCAGGATGGCGGCGATGGCGACGCCGCGATAGTTTCCGAGGCCGCCGAGCGCGATGATGACGAATGCAAGGATCGTCAGATCGTCGGCGGATTCGGCCGCCATAGGGATGATCAGCACGAGCAGCGTCCCGGCGGCGGCGGCCAACCCCACGCCAACGGCAAATGCCGCGAGACGCATGCGGCGGACATCGATGCCGCAGGAGAGCGCGCCCACCTCGCTCTGCGCCGCGGCGAGGAGAGATTTGCCGAAGGTGGTGCGATTGAGCCCGAGGTGTAGCAGGGCCGCGATCAGTCCGCCCAGCACGCCGGCGACGAACAGGGACTGGGACACCGTGACGCCATGAAAGTTCCATACGCCCTGCAGCCAGGGCAGCGAGACATAGTTGGAGCCGAAGACCTGCAACGCGATCTCGATCAGCACGTAATCCAGCCCGAAGGTCACCATCAGGCTGAGCAGCTCGGCGCGGCGGCCGTATTTTGCCAGCGGCTCCAGCAGGATCGGCTGCAATATGGCGCCGGCGATGAACGTGACGACGAACACCAGCGGGATGAGAAGCAGCGGGTTGACGCCGTAGGTATGGGTGAACCAGGCGGTAAACAGCCCGGCCATGACGATGAAGCTGCCATGGGCGAGGTTGACCACGCCCATGACGCCGAAGATCAGATTCAGGCTCTGCGCGATCAGCACATAGGTGCCGCCGAGCAGGATCCCGTTGATGACAAGCTGAACGCCGAGCACCGCGCGGTTACTTGCCCGGATACGGCACCATCAGCTTCGCCTGGGCCAGGTCGGGCGGGGTGATCAGCTTCAGCTCGCCGTTCTGCACTTGCACCAGCTGCTGCGCGAAGCCGGTGCACAGCCCGTACTGGTCCACCTTGAACGTGCCCTGCACTGTCTCCGCCGTGTTGTGCAGCATCCAGTTGCGCAGCTTCGTCTGGTCGAGCGAATGCGTGGCTTTCACCGCGGCGCCGAGCACCTCGAACGCGGCGTAGCCGACTGCGCTGTGGTAATCGGGCATTTCGTTGAATTTGGCCTTGTAGCCGCTGATGAATTCGGTGTTGCCGGGGGTTTTGTAGTTCGACCACCAGCTGGTGTTGGAGATGATGCCGTTGGCGAGTGGACCGACTGCCTTGGCGAAGGAAGCCTCTACCGGGCCGATGGTCAGCGCCAGGTAGTGCGGGGCGAAGCCCTGGTCATGCAGCGCCTGGGTGATGCCGACGGAATCAGGATAATAGGTGCAGCCGATGACAACGTCGGGGCGCGCGTTCTTGATTGCCAGCGCAATGCCACCGAAATCCGGCGTCGGCAGAGAATACGTATCTTCATAAACCAGCTTCATGCCGAGTTTTTCGGTCTGCTCAACTCGCGCGCGATAGCAGGCGAGCGAATAGGCTGATTTCAGTCCGAGGACCGCGACGTTGGTTGCGCCATCCTTTTTGGCTATGGGCAGAAGCTGATCGAGATATTGCAGCGATGACGCGGTGCCCTGGATATTCCACTGATTGCCTTTCACGAAGATGTCAGGCAGCGAGGCGCCGGGTTCGAGAGTGGCCATGTGATATTTGTTAACCAGCGGCGCGATGGCCTGGGTGATGCCGCTGGAGTAAGGGCCCATGAGGAGATTGACCCGGTCTTCCGTGATCAGTCGCGTGTACAACCGTACGGCAGTGCCGGGATTGCTTTCATCATCATAGATTTTGAGTTGCAACTGGCGGCCGAGCCAACCGCCTTGCTTGTTGATCTCGTCGACGGCCAGTTGCATGCCGCGCAACTGGTAGCCGGCGTCAACCGTGAGCGGGCCGGTTTCGGACATGGTTGCGCCGATGACGATTGGACCTTCGGCTGTTTGCGCGGTGCTCGCGCATATCAGCATGATGGCGGCGGCGAGTGCGCCGAGCCCTGCGGCGAATGGACGCATGTATGTCTCCCTGTCGGCGGCCGTGCTGGGGCCGGAATTTGTTGGCCATCGAAGAATCGCGCTATCGGTGTGGTAAGGTCAAGCGGTGGGGCAAAATTCGTTGGTCTGTCGGTGTTGGGGTATCATTCTGAACCATTCGGAACGGACCGAGCGGGCGTGACGGCGCGTGAGGTGATGAACCGACTGCGGCGCGAAGGGTGGACGGAACGGCCGGCAAAGGCTCGCACGTGGTCTTCACAAAGCTGGGTCGCGACCACATCCCGGTGCCGAACCATCGACGCGACATTCCGCCCGGTACGCTGCGTTCGATTGCTCCGGCCGCAGGCCGGAAGTGGCCGAGCGCGGAGACGGCGGGACCTGGTGGATCAGTTTCCCTGGGCGGGACGGGATCATCTCTGCCGCCGATGATGCCGGAGGTGTCGTTGCGCAGGCTCGTGATGCGCTTAAGTCGACTGCGATGCATGGCGGACGGCTGCCGCCTTTCATCGAGGACGGTGCTACCCCGCCCGCCGACCTGCCCGGGTTCGGTCAACCCGCGATGGTGGTAGTGATCCCCTTCGAGTTGGCGGCTGCGGCGAAGGCCGCGTGACCCACGCTGTGCTCACCTCGGCCTGAGGCGCTTACAATTATCGCCGATGCGCCAGTGCCAGCCCCGCGCCGGCGGCGATCAGGCAGCCGCCCGAGAGCCGATTGCGCAGCCGCGGGCGGGCGGCGAGCAGCCAGCGCGCGCGGCCGGCGACGATCGCCCATAAGCTGTCCAGCACAATCGCAATTACCAGGAACGTGATGCATAACACGCCCACCTGCGGCCCGAGCGGACGGTGCGGATCGAGGAATTGCGGAAAGAACGCGCCATAAAACAGCAGCGTCTTCGGGTTCGTGAGCCCGACCAGAAAGCCGCGCGCCCAGATCGAACCGGCACGCCGGGGCCCCGCCGCCACACGGGTCAGATCGACCGCCGGGGCGAACCACTGGCGCAGCCCCAGAAAGATCAGATACGCCACGCCGATCCAGCGCAGCCATTCGAACCACACCGCCAGCACGGTTAAGGCCGCTGTCAATCCCAGCGCCGCCAACCCAAGCTGCACCACCACTGCGCTGCTCGTCCCCGCCACGGTCAGCAGCCCGGATCGCGTGCCCCGCCCCACGCTGTTCGCCACGATCAGTGCCGCATTGGGACCCGGGATCAGGATCAGGATCGCCGTAGCCAGAATGAACCCCAGATAGAGTGCAGGATCGATCATCTCGCTATTTCAATCATCCGGCGGTTGATTGGCAACCCCGATCCCGGTCCTATGCGCGCGGGAACGTCACAGGGAGATCAGCCCATGCAGGGACTGATGCAGCGCCGGGAGCTGATGATCGCCTCAATGCTGGCGCATGCCGCGCGGCACCACGCGACGACGGAGATCGTGTCCCGCCGCGACGATGGCCGGGTTGATCGCACGACCTATGCCGCGATCTGGCACCGGGCGCGGCGGCTGGGGAACGTTCTGCGGGAGCTTGGGGTGCGCCACGGCGACCGAGTTGCGACGCTGGCGATGAACAGCGGCCGCCATATGGAACTCTATTACGCCATCACCGGGAACGGCGCGATCTGCAATACCATCAACCCGCGGCTGGCGCCGGACGACATTGCCTGGATCGCCGCACACGCCGAGGATGAGCTGATCTTCGCCGATCCGGGCTTCATGCCGCTGGTCCGGCAGATTGCGCCGAAGCTGCGGGGCACGCTGCGCGGCGTCGTGCTGCTGGCAGAACCGGCGGCCATGCCGGCGGACGACGCCTTGCCGGGCGGGATCGCGCTGCATTGTTTCGAGAGCCTGATGGATGCCGCGGCCGAGCCGGTCGACTTCCCCGATTTCGACGAAAACACCGCAGCAATCCTTTGCTACACGTCCGGCACGACGGGGCGGCCGAAAGGGGTGCTGTATTCACACCGCTCGACGGTGCTGCACGCCATGGCGATGAATTTCGCCGACAATCTGGCCCTGCGTGCGGTTGACCGCGTGCTGCCTGCGGTACCGATGTTTCACGTCAACGCCTGGGGTTTTCCGTTTGCCGCCGCCATGGTGGGATCGGCGTTGATCTTTCCGGGCAGATATCTCGATGCCGCGTCTCTGGTGCACCTGCTGAACGCCGAGCGAGCCACCGTCTCGGCCGGTGTCCCGACGGTCTGGTTGAACGTGCTCGCTCATCTGCGGGAAACCGGCGGGAGGCTGGAGACGGTGAAGCGCATCCTGTCGGGCGGCTCGGCGTTTCCGCGCGCGCTTATGGCGGATTACGCGACGCTCGGGATCCACGTGACACATGCCTGGGGCATGACCGAAAGCAGTCCGGTGGCGACCTGCAACTCGCCCAAGCCGCGCAGCCTGGCGCTGGACGCCGACGGTCGGCTGGACGAGCAGGCGACGCAGGGGCGGACGGTTTTTGGGGTGGATGTGCGGGCGGAGGATCTGGACCGTCGCGAGGTACCATGGGACGCGCGCACCCAGGGCAATCTGGTGTTTCGCGGCCATTGGGTGGCGAGCGCCTATTACAAGCTGCCGGAAAGCGAAGTCGGAGCGGAGGGGTGGTTTCCAACCGGTGATGTCGGCGTGTTCGATCCAGAAGGCTTCATCCGCCTGACCGACCGCACCAAGGATCTGATCAAGTCAGGCGGCGAATGGATCAGCTCGATCGAGTTGGAGAACATCGCGATTGCGCATCCCGAGATTGCCGAGGCGGCGGCGATTGCCATCCCCGATCCGAAATGGAGCGAGCGTCCGCTGCTGATCGTGGTGCCACGCAGCGGCTGCGCGCCGAAGCCCGAGGATCTGCGTGCGTTCTACAAGGGGAAGGTGCCGAACTGGTCGATCCCGGATCGCGTGGAGGTGGTCGATAGTCTGCCGCACGGGGCGACGGGAAAGATCCTCAAGACCGAGCTGCGGCGGCGGTATGGGGGATAGTTGCACCGGGGGGAGCAGCCGTTTCCCCCCGGCCAGTGCCTGCTCTACCCTCCTGGGCTGCCGGACAGCCGAGAGGTCGAGTAAGCCGCGATTTGATTCCATTGCGCCTTCGCGGAGGCCAGATGCAGCCGCTCCAGAAAACTGCCAAGAGTGTCGCTGTTTGCCGCCTTGATCTGATCCATGACCGATTGAATATCGGTTCGCGACGATACGACCGCTCCCAGCAGAAACGCCATGCCGCGATCTGCCGCTTGCCGACTCGCTTCCAGCTTCTGGAATGTTGCGGAGATCTGTCCGATCGAGGCGGAGAATTCCGCCTTGATGCGGTTGAATTTGTCTGCCAGTCCATCCTGACAATGATGGGTGCTGGCCTGCTGCTGCAAGCTGGCAAGAGCGGACCGGGCGGATTGATCGGCGCCGTCGATCGCCTGCTTGATAGCAGGGCCATAGGCACTTTGCCGCTGCAAGGCCGCTGCCAGCGCTTTCGTGGCATTATCGAGCTGGGTCGCGTTGCCGCTCAGGGCGCTGATCAAGCCTTGCAGGGCCTGGGTAACGGTCTGGCGCTGTTGGTCGTTAGGACCCTGACCCGCCTTGATCTGCTGCTGGATCGAGAGGACGACATCGGCAGCTTTATCGAAGCTGCCGGTGAGAGCAGGAATTGTGCTGATCCATGCCTTAAGGGGAGCGTAGGCGGCCGGGAATGTATTGGCGCTTTGCGCCGCTTGCGCAAGGACCGCATTCAGTCTGCTTCGGGTCCAGGTAAAATCGACCTTCGCGTTCCAGGTCTCGGTCGTGTTCTGGGTGCACATCCCGAGACCCCACCAGGCATGTTCGCTGCACCAGGTGCATCTGGTGGACAGATCGTAGGGGCCCAGCGGGGCCGAAGCGATCGATCGCATGAGCTGCACGTCGCTTGCCAGCTGCGCCACCCGGGCCAGGGCATCGGTCCCGGAGGCCACATCGATCGACTGTGCTGCCGCCGGCATCCACGTCAGCGCGAATACGAACAGAAGTGGCAAGAAAATACGGCGTAGCACAGACGCCGGCTTACTGCTGGTGTGCATTATAGACTTTCCTTGGTCGCGACCGGGAGGGCGGATTTCGCCAGGTACTGCGCTGCGGCCGCGGCAATCGCATCCCATTGCTGGATAGAGGCTTCCTTACTGAATAAGGTCTGCATGCCGGCGGCGTCCCGCAACTGAGCGTCAGACGCGTCAGCGGCAAGCTGGGTCATGCTCGAGCCGAACCTCGTCAGCACCTGCCTGAGTTCGCCGAGAAAGCTGACCAGATCGTCGATTCCTGGCTCGAGCCAAAAGCCTTCGTTCAGGATCGGTTCAATGGCGGCCAGCGCGGCTCGCAGCTTTTCAGATCGGATCGAGGTTTCCCGCTGTTGCTGCTGCAACGTTTCCAGCTGCTGCTCGCGTTCATGCTTCTTTCCGGCACTGAAAAACCCGAGTTGCCCGATCTCTTTCGTCACGGAAGTCACTTTGACCTGCAGGGACCCCAGCTGTTCCTGAAGTCGTTGCAGCGTATCGGCATCGGCCCGGTACGCTGCTGACAGAGCGGCATTTGCATTAGTAATCTCGGTTTTGAAGCTTTTCAGGCCCGCGGCCAAAGGGCCGATTGCCTTGCGAGCATTTTCCGCATCGGCTCCAAGCCGCTGCAAATCTGATCGCAGGTCACCTGCTGATTTGGCTGACGACGTGAAGTTCCGCAAAATGGCAATGAAAGACGCGGCGGATTGGTGGAGGTGGTGGACCATCCAGGCGGCGCCTGCGTATAATGTGGAAGGGAACGGTCCCTCCGCCAACGCATCTGGCCGGTCCTGGATCAGCTGCCGGAGCTGTTTCGGCGTTCCGAACACCTGCGCCAGCGAGCGAAGCCTGCTCAGGGCAGCTGCCGATTCCGCCGAGATCCCCTGCAACTCCGCTGGCACCGCCTCAACGTTTGCAATGTAACGGTTGAGGTGGTCCCAGGAGGCCGTGCAGAGGCCGAGGCGTTTCGTATCGTCGCGGCTGAGGAGCGAGTTGCCCGGCTCCGCCCGGTTCAGTTCAGGCAATGCGGTCATCGCGATAAACCCTCCTGGTCTGGTGACCCCTGGCGCCCACGTCGCGAGACAGACGCAGGGTCGCCTTCCCGTGGATATACCCAACTTCCTTCGTCGGGTGGGTCTTTGGTTTGCGCGCGGCCGCCCCACCAACCCCGCGCGCGGTATACCCGGATTCCTTCGGTTTCCGGGCATACCACGGGAAGGCCGACCCTGGGGTGGGCTGCTTCTGCGCCCTGGGGAAGATCAGGCCGCGGCGGCCAACGTTACCGGGCTGGCCGGCAGCTTGTCGCCGAAAGCAACACTGGTGTAGTCCACCAGCGACTCCACGGTGAATTGCTTCGCACTGTCATCAACGGCCTTCCAGCTGCTGATTGCCAGGTTGGCCTTCGCTTTGACCAGGAATGGGATGTTGCCGACATTGCCTTCAGTGATGCTGTTGCTGATGCTCAGCATGTCGTTGTTCATCTGCACCCACACACCCTCGACGGTCTGCAGACTCTTGAGGAAACTGGACATGGCTGGTCCAACAAGCTGCATCTGGGTGTTGAAATCGCCCAGATCGCTCCGCAGCCGTTGCTTTTTCTGCAACTGCGTGGTTTCCGTTGAGATCAGGTCGCAATATGCGTTGTACTCGAGCCCGGCATTGTGCAGCCTTTACGCCCAGGCCGATACCCGTAGCTATGGCCGCTGCACCGCCTACCAGCAGAGAGATGCCGCCGGTGAACGGCGCCAGCAATCCACCGATGAGGGCGCATCCGATCGAGGTTGTCACTGCGGCGATGGTGAAGTCCCGCCAAGCCTTATAGGCCTCATCGCGCGACTTCTCCAGGTCCTGGATTTTTTGCTGCGATGAGCCGATGGCGCTGTTCACTTCTGCCATCATGGCGGACGAACCGGACGTGAATGCCTGCATCTTAGCGTTGTAGTCGTTCATTTTTTGCTCGAACGCGCCAAGCTTCTTAATCAGCACACCGGCTTCATCGGACATCTTCTTGGAAAGCGGGATCGGGCCCAACGTCGTGTCGAACAGATAGGCCTTCAGAGCCTCTACCTGATCCTTGCCAGGCAGCCCGGACAATTCGTCGAGGACAGATTGATAGCCGCTTTGCAGCTTTCCGGCCGTTTCATGCACGCGCTGACCCAGCCAGACCGTATGAGTATAGATCTCCGCCGGCGGGTCCTGAGTGGCCAGTAGATTCGGATTGGCGATCAATGCGGCGCGCAGCGTCTTCGGATTGCCAAACTCCGTGGCGGCGTCGCGTACCCCGCCCATAGCCGTGATGCAATCCTTAATGACGGTGGACCCGCCCAGGGAACCATATTTGTCTTCGAAGTCGCCAGTCGTAATCGGCAGTTCCAGCGCGGATCCGACATAGACCTGGAGCTGCAGCCAGCTGTCACTGAAGAGCGCGAATTGGCTCTGCTGTCCGGATTTCGGGTCAGCCGGCGTGACGAGCCCGGGGGCTGGAGCGATTGAGGCATCGGCCATGAAATGTTTCCTTATGAGCGAGATTTGAAAAGCTTGGGTAGGCTAAGCAGCGAGTTTCAGGCTGAACGTGTCTTGCCAGCCCGGCTGGTCTTTCGGCATCGGGCTGCCGAAACTCATGACATCCGAATCTACGAATGTCTGCCCGGTGAACGCACGTATTGCATTCGCGACTGTCATCCAGTTGTCCGCCGATGCTGCCATTTCTGCCTCCTGCAGCCAGGGACCACTGGACAGATTGTCAACGCTCAGCTCGCTGACCTTGAACTTGATCTCCTGCAGCGAACTGACCCACGCATCCTTGACCACGCCGAGCTGGCTGATGACCTGGCTCGACGCCGGCAGGGAGAAATTCATCGCCGCATCGAGCGCTCCGAGGTCATGGCGATACGTCACTCGCTTCTGCATGAGGTCGCTGGTATCGCTCACCTGCTGGACGAGGTCCTCGTAGCTGGTGCGTGCAATCCCCGCGGCGGTTCCCAGCGCTGCCGCGGACAGACCCGCTGCCGCACCGGTGACGGCCGTTCCTACAGCGAAGCTGCCGCCGCCGGTCGGGACCGCGAGCAGTACCATGATTCCTATGCCGATGATGCCGATGACGGCGGGGACCACACAGGCGGAAATCGTCAGAGCGAGCCATTTGGAATAGGCAGCGTCGCGATCCTTTTCCAGCTGGGCGATTTTATCCTGCAGAGCGCCGATCTCCTTGTTCAACGCCGTCTGTGTGGCGGACGAGCGATCGGTGTAGACTTTCATCGCAAGCTGCGCCTCTTCGAGCTCATCCGAGCGCGCCTGAAATTCGCTGATGAGCGCATCCAGCTGGACCACCGTCTGCCGCATTCTGTCGACGATCTGGTCGGTATCGAGGAACAGGCTTCTGATCCCTGTCACCACTTCCGATGCGGAGCTGCCACGTGCGCTGGTTGGAATCGATTTCAGCGCGGATGCCAGTGAGAACGAGTTCTGATAGGCCTGCTCGAGCGTCCAGACGGTTGCAGAGAAGGCGTCGTTCCGCGGCCTGTCGAAGCCGGCCAGGAAATTCGGATCCTTGAGGACCTTCGCCCGCAGCTGCCTGGGGTTGCCATATTTTGTTGCAACCGCTTGTAGTTTGGCCATGGCATCGAAGCAATCCTTCATCTCCAGGCCGGATGAAGCATCTCCATAGCGGGTTTGGTATTCCGTGTAATTGTATGGCAGTCCCAGCACGCTTTGCAGACGTGTCTGCAGATCGAACCACTCTGTCGATGATAAAATGAACTTCTGCGCGCTGTGGCTGTCGCCAGCCGCCGTCAACAGCCGCGATGAAGGGATAAACAAGGCCACATTGTTCTCCACTACTGAGGTGTTCAGCCCACTTTGATTGGTGTCACGATCTGATGTCGCGGACACACCCGAACTGCGTCGGAGTAGGCAGATGGTGCTCCCAGTATATTAACGAAGGGTGAATGATGGCCTCGCCACATGCCTCGCACACCCTCTTGTGTTGCCCCGAGCATGCGATCGTCTAATACTGGTCGTGCGTGGCCCCCATGGAGGAAGATCGATGTCATTCTACCGAGGCATGACCTGTGAAAACGTGACCATCAAAGGCGACAAAGGAACGCCGATAACGGCTTACGTAGCGAAGCCATTCGGTCCTGGCCCATTTCCGGGCGTTGTGCTTGTCCACCATCTTCCGGGCTGGAGCGAACTCTATATCGAGACAACCCGCCGGTTCGCGCATCACGGCTATCTCGCGATCTGCGCCAATTTGTATGAGCGCGAGGGCGGCGGCAGCGACGCCAACCCTGATGACGTCGCCGCCAAGGTGCGCGCCGAGGGTGGCATTGCTGACTCACAGATGGTCGGCGATACCGAAGCCGCCGTGAAGTGGATGCGCGCCCAGCCCAATCACAACGGCAAGGTTGGTGTTTTCGGCTCCTGCTCAGGCGGCAGGCACGCCTTCATCTATGCCTGCCAGCGGAAGGACGTCGATGCTTGCGCCGAGCTGTGGGGTGGCCGTGTGGTGATGGGCAAGGAGGAGCTCAATGCCAAGACGCCGACAGCACCGATCGACATGACGAAGGATCTCTGTTGCCCGTTGCTCGGCCTGTTCGGCAACGACGATCGCGCGCCTAGTCCGGAGCAGGTGAATCAGCACGAGGCGGAGCTGAAGAAGCATGGCAAGACGTATGAATTCCACCGCTACGACGGTGCTGGCCACGGCTTCTTTTATTGGCACCGGCCGCTCTATCGGCCCGAGCAGGCGATGGATGGATGGAGCAAGGTGTTCGCTTTCTTCGGCAAGCACCTGGCGAAGTAGGGGGTTCGGACATGTGCACGTCGATTATCGAGATCGCACGCGCCGACGGCATGGCAAAGCGCGGGGACGAATGGTTCCCGTTATCGCGGGCGGTAGTTGCCTATGACCATGCGCGCCATGCGCCGCTGGGCGATGTGATTACACTCGATTTCATCAACATGGATCTCGACCCCGGTGCGCGGGCGGGGATCGAGCTGACGCTGGAGACGGCGAAGGAGCTGCGCGCCGCTCTCGACCGGGCGATTACGGCGGCGGAGTTTGAGGAGGCGGAAGTGCGGGGCAAGGGCGCTGTGCTTAGTGTTGTTAGGGCTGCGTGATACATAAGGCTTGGTCTAACCGGGTGGGTTCGGTTCAACCCGGAATACCTGGAGCAGCACGGTATGATTTTTGCCCTGCGGCTCCAGGACCAGCGCCTGCCCCGCCTGAACCGGCCAACTGTCGCCGGTATGGCGCAACACGCGCTTGTCGCCCTCGATGCTGATCACGTCGTTGGTGACCAGCGTCGCCACGTAGAACCCGGAAGGCGGGATCTCCACACGCTTGCTACCGCTAACTTTGATGTCCCCGAGGGCGAGCCGAAACGCCTGCGGCTGACCGGCCTGCGCTGGTACCTCTGCCCTGACCGCAAATCGAATCGGTTCGGCGACGCTGCGCGTATGCGCCACGGACACGGTCGGAGGGGCGGTTTGTTGGGCGCCGGCCGCAGACGATGCCACTATCAGCGGGAGCGCCAGGAATACTCGACCTGCGTTCATCATCGCAGCCTCCTGCTCGTCACGGCGAAAGCATATAGACATGCCCGCCCTGCGTGGCCACGAAAAGCCGGCCACCGGCGATGGCGGGTTCGCTGCGTAGCCCTGCCGCGTCCGCTCCGTCTGTCAGGGCGACGTCGGCCAAAACAGCCGGAGCATAAATCAATGTAAACCCGAGAGCCGTGCAGGTCGCGACTGGTGTGAGCACCTGCGAGCAACGCACCCCGGCGGGTGGTGCTACGGCAGGATCGGCGATTGCTACGACGTGCCCCTGGTCGGTAGCGATGTAGAAGATGCCGTGAGTGGCCGTGGGCGCGCCTAAAGAGTAACCGTTGCCGCCGTTATGTGGTACGTCAGCGATCCAGCGAACGCGATGTTTTGGCGCCGCACACATGTTCAACCCATGCAGCCGGCCGTACCCGTTGTTCACCCCGCCGGATGCGATGAGGGCTTCGCCACCGGTCACGATCGCCAGCACGTTCCGCCAGACGGCACCGGGACGCTTGTAGTCGGTATCACCATGCACGTGTGCACTGCTCGCCGGAAAACGGCAATGGTCGGCCGGCGGCACCGTGGCCGGAAATTGCCAGCGGCACGCGCCAGTGTGCGCGTCGAGCGCATATGACCAGCCATCCTTCATGACTGACGCGGCGATGCGCCCGCACGTAGTCTCCGCGAGCGCGACACCTGCGGCCCAATCAGGATCATCGTCCAGTGCGTAGGGCACTGGCTGAAACTGCCACCTGATCGCGCCCGTCGTTCCTTCGACAGAGATCATGCTCAGTCCACGGTTCGGCACTGGTTCAGAAACAACACCGTCCTGCGTGTTACCCGTAGTGAACAATACCTCATCGCCCTCGGCGGCCGGTGTATTCCAGACGCCACCGCCACGGATACTGGTCGCCTCGAAATTGAACGCCGGAACTATGTGGCCAGTATCCGCATCCAAGGCGATCAGCTTACCGTTTTGGATCGGATCATCGCCGGCATCATGGATGCCAATGTAGATCCGGTCATGGTGCACGAGTGGGGAGGAATAAGCGATGCGTTCGTGCTGCTCACCCGTCGCACCGACGTTACAGCCGTTCACCCGTGCAACAACATCGCTCTTCCACACCAGCGCACCCGTTGCCTGGTCCAGTGCATACAACCTCGCGCTGCCCAACCCACCATCTACGGCTGGATCCGGATCCGGGGCTCCAAAAATAATCGAGTGCTTGTATGGGCTGGCACTTGATAGGACCCCGTAAGCCCCAAAGGCCTGCACATCGCCGACCGTTCCGCACGAGCCAATCAACGGGGGCTGGGGCGTCGGCGGATACTTCCATAGCAAGGCGCCCGTGCTTGCATTCAGCGCGTAGAAGTTGCCACTCGTACTACCAACAAACACGCGCCCGTCAATCACGATAGGAGAAGCGTAGAACATCCCGCCTTCGCCCGCAGGCGTTGGCGGCCATTGCCACCGAATGGATAAGCTGGGCACCTTCGCCGGATCGGCAAGGGCGCTGGGATGCTGCTGCTCGCCGGTGCGATCTGTGTCATGCCGGTAGTGATCCCAGTCGTCGGCGGCACCGGACGCAGCCGTCGCGAAGCCGACGAATGCCGCCGTATAAGCAGCGATCCCGATCCTGCTCAGCATCAGCGCGCCTCCACCACATACAGCCGCAATACAAGCGCATCGTCGCCATCATTCCGCAGTTCAATCGGGGCATTTGGCGCGACGGATATTGCCGTCGCAATCTGCAGACGCTCCGAGCGGTCACCGGCCCGGAGACTCCCATTTCCCGATCGCGTCTCGATGAGCGCCGGGCCACGCATAGCATCGAGGCGCACCTGCCCTTTCGGACCGATCAACAGTTCCCGGATCGCAACCTGAGTGTTGTTGGGGCCTGGTCCCTCGAACAGAACTCTTGCAGCAGCAGGCTTCCCTGGTACCGGCTCAAAGGGGTGAGCCGTCGGTTGAGCAGCAAATACCGGCGCGTTGCGTCCTGGCGCCGGCAGTTCGCCCGTGCCTGGTTCTCGATGTTGACCAGATGCCAACCCACAGCCAGCAATCGTGAGGACAATGACTCTCCAAAGCAGTAAGCATCGCATGGGGTCCTCCTCATTGCGGTTGTGCTTTATACTTGCTGTTCCGGCCGCTTTATTCGATCCGGTCCCTGGCCGATCCAAAAGGTTAAGCGTCAAAGAATACTGCGATTTCGGTCGGTACTGCTTCTAGGCCGCCGCGTGAGCGGCGCGCAGCGGCTGTGCTATGGATGTCTGAGCATCAGTCCAGTAAGCGCAAACATAAGCCCCTGGCCGTGGACTTGGCAAGTGATTAAAAATTAAGGGATCGGCGCTATTATAAATCCTCTGGCGGGAACGCGGCAGTTACGCGGAGAAGTTTGTGAGGCCCCAGGCCAAGCTACACGGCATCACAGGCGGCTTGGCCTCACGCCTTCAAACGGCTGTTGTCGGGGTCCCATGCAGCGGCCGGCAGGGCAACGGTGGGGCAGCGCTCTCCCATCATCAGGATCTCGAACTCGGCATGCGCCTGGGCGAGCGGGGACGAGGACGCCGTAAACATCAGTGACGTCGGTCACCACCAACTGTTCGTCTGGTGCAACGTGGCCTGCGCAACTGGTCGAATTGTGCAGCTGTGCCGCGGCGGATGACGCCACATAAAACCGATCGGAGGCCAGGCACGTGACGGTGATCTCGCTGTCGATAAAGCCATTGGAGTTGAGCAGGTGGCTGAGCATGAGCCGGCCGTCGATACGTGATACTCGGTTGGGGCATGAGCGTGCGAGAAACGCGAAAGCGTCGCGCCCTGTGATCTCAAACCTTGCGAAGCTAGCCCGCAAGGTGACGATTACCCGCTCGGCCACGTTGGTCGTAGTTGTCGTGCCCACCTTATCGATGCCCCTTCGAGCCACAGAATAGCACGGAGTATTATGCCTCGCGTCCTTACGCCGGGGCGGCGCAACGCCGGCCGGCACCGGACTGGCGGGTCAGGGCGTCTCGTGGACCCAGTGTCGCTGCGGGATGGGGGCCCCGTCCTCAAGGCTGCGGTCTCATTGCACGCCATAACAGCCCCTCTCGTGCCCTAACTATACCGACATCCAGAACCGTTCGGGCAGCGACCGGCTACATGGCGTCAGTGCGCAGTGAAACCACCGTCGACTGGCAACGCCACGCCGAGCACGAAGCTGGCCCCGGGACTGCAGAGCCAAAGAACGGCAGCAGCGATCTCGTCGGACCGCCCCAGTCTTCCGATAGGCTGATCGCGCATGATCTCCTTCATGGCGTCTGCCTGCTTCTCAAGCATGTCCGAGACCATGGGTGTGTCGATTGTCCCCGGACACACGGCATTGATGCGAATACCCCGCGGCGCATATTCGAGCGCAGCGCTCTTGGTCAGGCCGATCACGCCGTGCTTGGAAGCGTGATAGGCGGCTCGGCTCGGGAGTCCAACAAGGCCGCCCAGTGAAGAGCAGTTGACGATGGCGCCGGTGCCTTGGGCGCGCATCTGGCGCAGCTCATACTTCATGCAGGTCCAGACACCGCGAAGATTGATGGCGTTGACGCGGTCAAAATTCTCGGATGTTTCGTCGGCGGCATCGCTCGGCGGCACCTGAATGCCGGCATTGTTGAAAGCCATGTCGAGTTGACCGAAGCTGGCGACGGCGCGCTCCACCATCGCGGCGGCCTGCGCCTCGTCCGCCACGTCGCAGATGACGCTGATCGCCTGGTGTCCGGTCGACGTCAGCCCATCCGCGACGCTATGCAGCGCCTTCTCGTTGATATCGGCGAGCACGACGGCGGCGCCGGCTGCGAAGGCCTTCGCGGTCGCCAACCCCATGCCGGAGCTGGCGCCGGTAACGAGAGCAACCTGGCCCTTGAAATCGTAGCTGGGATTCATGGTCCGTTGCCTCAGAGAGGATTGTATCCAGGCTTCTTGTAGAGTTTGTCGGCCTTTGCGACGATGTCCGGCTTGTAGACCTTCTCGACCCAGTCGTCCGATTCGACATCCTCGATACTGACCGACACGGCTTGCTCTGCGCAGTTCGCGCTGGTCATGACGGACTTCGCGACTTCTTCCGCGATCTTCGCTTTCTGCTGCTCGGATCTCCCGGACTGGAGCTTTACAATCACGTGCGGCATTGTCCCATCCTTTCGCTCACATTTCCTGGCGCGTGGGCCGGAACAGGATTTCGTTGATGTCAACATCTTCAGGCTGGCTGATCGCGAAGGCGACCGTACGCGCGAACGAGTTGGCAGGGATCGCGGCTTCCGCATAGAACTTGCGGATTCTCGCGGCGGCGTCCGGGTCGGTCTCGCTGTCGGGCAGCTCCGTCGCCACCGCGCCCGGTGAGATCACCGTCGTACGGATATTGTAGGGCTTCACTTCCTGACGCAGTCCCTCCGACAGGGCCCGCACAGCGTGTTTGGTCGCCGCATAGACCGCAAAGCCGGGTCCGACCCTGTGGCCCGCCACCGAGGAAACATTAATGAAGTGGCCGGCTTTCTGCTGCTTCATGTACGGCAGCGCCGCCGCAATGCCGTACAGCACCCCTTTCAGGTTCACATCGATCATCCGGTCCCATTCGTCGATCTGAAGGCGCTCAAGCAGCGCCTGCGGCATCAGCCCGGCATTATTGATCATCACATCAACACGTCCGTACGTCTGCACAGCCGCGTCGACCAATGCCTTGACCTGCTCGCGGTGGGTGACGTCCGTCGCCAAAACGGTTGCCTTGCCGCCACTGCCGGTCAGCTCGTCTGCTAATGACTGAAGGCGACCGGCGCGCCGTGCTCCCAGCACGACGCTTGCGCCTTGAGTGGAGAGCAGCCGGGCTGTGGCCTCGCCCAGCCCGCTGCTCGCACCGGTGATGACGACAACCTTTCCTTCGATGTTGTTGCTCATGCCCTCAGTTCCTTGATTGCCAGGACCTCCGCTCAGAGGCCGGTCATCCGTTCCAGGTGTTCGGGAAACCGGGCGCCCTGCACCTCGATCGTGGACGCGCCATGCTCGATTTCGCGGAGATCGCCGGGCGTGAGTGTAACGGAAGCCGCCCCGATGTTCTCCTCTAGCGGTCCAAGCTTTCTGGTGCCGGGGATCGGCACGATCCACGGCTTCTGCGCCAGCAGCCAGGCCAACGCGATTTGGGCCGGTGTCGTCTCGGTCAGGAGGGCAACCAAGGCCTGGTTCGCCTTCCGCGCCTCGGGCGTGAAACGAGGGAAGCTGCTGCGGAGATCGGAACCGTCAAGGGTCGTGCTCTTATCGATCTTGCCGGTGAGGAAACCCTGTCCGAGCGGGCTGAAAGGAACGAAGCCGATCCCGAGCTCCTCGCAGGCTGGTAACACCTCCACCTCGGGGCGGCGCCACCACAGCGAATACTCGCTCTGCACCGTGGCGACAGGCTGGACGCATGGGCGCGGCGGATCGTCTGCGCCCCTGCTTCGGACAGGCCGAAATGCTTGATCTTGCCTTCCTGAATCAGGTCCTTCATCGCGCCTGCCACATCTTCGATCGGCACTTTCGGATCGACGCGGTGCTGATAGAACAGGTCGATGACTTCGCTCTTGAGGCGCCTGAGCGAGGCCTCGGCAACCTGTTTGATATGCTGCGGCCGGCTGTTGAGCCCGCCTCGACGCTGTCCTGTTTGCAGGTCGATGTCATGGCCGAACTTGGTTGCGATCACAACCTGCCCGCGGACGGAGGCCAGGGCTTCGCCGACGAGTTCCTCGCTGGTGAACGGTCCATAGGATTTGGCGGTGTCGAAGAACCTGACGCCGCGCTCGACGGTCGACCGGAGCAGGCCGATCAGGTCCTGTCGATCGCCCGCCGGACCGTAGCCTTGGCTCATTCCCATGCAGCCGAACCCAAGGGCCGAGGCCTCGAGACCGTTTCCAAGCTTACGGATCTGCATCGCCTCTCTCCTTTGCGGCGTAATCAGCGGGCTGTCACCGCCGATACTGCGCGTCGCTGACATGCTCCATCCATTCGACATTCTTGCCGTCTAGCTTCTCCTGGACGGCGATGTGGCTCATGGCCGTGGTGGCGGAGGCGCCGTGCCAGTGCTTTTCGCCCGGCTGGAACCACACCACGTCGCCCGGCCGGATCTCCTCGACCGGGCCGCCCTCGCGCTGCACCCAACCGAGACCCGCTGTCACGATCAGGGTCTGACCGAGCGGGTGTGTGTGCCATGCCGTGCGGGCGCCCGGCTCAAAGCTGACCAAAGCGCCAACCACCCGGGCCGGCTCGGGTGGGCTGAACAACCGATCGATGCGGACCGTGCCGGTGAACCACTCCCCCGGTCCGTTCTGGGAGGGCTGAGAGCCCGCTCGCTTGATCTCCATCGTCCATCTCCATCTCTCGTCGTTGTGCCGGGGGCTCCTCGCCTCTCCTCGGGGGCGTCTCCTCCGGGGCGTCGGACAGTCCGGGGCTGCGGGAGACGATTTAGAGGGTGCGGCTCCCAAGGATTAGGAGGTAAAGTCCGCATGGACCTATAAGGAGGCCTACTGAATTAAGGGGGCCTACTGAATGCCCCGCACGAACCTGAACGACCTCGTGGCCTTCCTCGCCGTGGCTCGGGAGCGAAACTTCACCCGTGCCGCCGCGCAGCTCGGGGTCTCGCAGTCGGCGCTAAGCCAGACCTTGCGTGGGCTCGAGGCGCGGCTTGGCCTCCGGCTGCTGACGCGCACCACCCGCAGCGTCGCGCCAACCGCGGCAGGAGAGCGCTTGCTCCGCGCCGCGGGGCCGCGTCTGGACGAGATCGACGCCGAGCTGGCCGCACTGAGCGAGCTGCGCGAGAAGCCCTCAGGCACCATCCGCATCACGGCGCACGACCATGCGGTGAAAGCAATCCTCTGGCCCACCTTGGAGAAACTTCTACCTGACTACCCTGACATCAAAGTGGAGATCGTCATCGACTACGGCCTGACGGACATCGTTGCCGAGCGCTACGATGCTGGCATTCGCTCTGGCGAGATGGTAGCGAAGGACATGATTGCCGTGCGCATCGGGCCGGACATGCGCTCAGCGGTCGTTGGCGCGCCGTCCTACTTCGCCAAACGGACAAGGCCGAAGGCGCCGCACAATCTGACCACCCACACCTGTATCAACCTGCGCCTGCCGAACTATGGCGGGCTTTACGCCTGGGAGTTCGAGAAAGGAGGTCGCGAGCTGAGGGTGAGGGTCGAGGGCCAGCTCGTGCTCAACGGAACCACGCCGATGCTCGACGCGGCCTTGGCGGGGTTCGGCCTGGCGTATCTGCCCGAGGACATCGTGCAGGCGCACCTCGCCGGCGGGCGGCTCATCCGGGTGCTCGCCGATTGGTGCCCGCCCTACCCGGGCTACCATCTCTACTACCCGAGCCGTTGCCAACCCACGCCAGCCTTCACCTTGCTGGTCAATGCTCTGCGCTACAGGGGTTGATGGGAGCATCTGTGCAGCGTCGGCAAATAGTCTGCTTGTTCCGCCACTCCTGTCCGATCCGCCGACACGCCGTCGAGGCACTAGAGCGCATCGCGCTTGACTGGAAACGCTTCGCATTTCCAGGAGCGCGTGAGTCTGCTCTAAGAGGGTGTCCTGAGGATATCCGGTATTAGAACTGGACCAGGTAGCGAAGTGGTGTGATCGCCAACTAACTCGAAGACTGAGCGACTTGCGGCTGCTTCCCTACCTCCCCGCCACACCCTGCCGCCGCATCAACGTAACCCGCGACGCAATACTGATCAGCAGCACCAAAAACGTCACCAAAAACGCCGCCGCATAGGCCAGCGCCTGTGCGGTCGCGAACGGCTCGTTGATGAACGCCCAGATCGCGTAGGTCAGATAGCCCACCGGCGAGTGCGTGAACCTGCCCGCCCACAGATAATCCGACCATCCGGCGGTGTAGATCAGAGGCGCGGTCTCGCCGATGGAAATCGCAAAGGCCAGCAGGATGCCGGTCAGTATCCCGGGCCATGCCACAGGCAGGCAGATGCGGAGCGAAACCGCCCTATCCCCGGCGCCCATCGCGTACGCCGCCTCGCGCAGCAAATCCGGCACCTGTACCAACGCCAACTCGGTCGAGCGGCAGATATAGGGCAGGCACAATATGGCGATGGTGATGGATGCGGCGGCGAGCGAGAACCCCCAGCCCAGCGCCTCCACCATCGTCACATAACCAAAATAACCCAGCACGATCGACGGTACACCCACCAGCACGTCCGACAAAAACCGCACAACTTTTGCCCACCAGCTGAATTTGAACAGCGCGGCGTAAAGCCCCGCGGCCACCCCCAGCGGAACGGCGAGCACCATCGAGCCGATACCGATCAGGATAGTCCCCTCGATCGCATTCAGCAGCCCGCCGCCGGTTCCCTGCGTAACCTGCACAAACATGCGCGGCGACAGCGCCGAGATGCCGCCGACAAACACCGTCAGCAGAATCCACAGCATCGCGATACTTAGCAGCGCGAACCCCAGGCCGCAGAACACCCACCCAACAGCGCTCATGATCCGCCGCTTCCGCACCAGCGGCAGAGACAGGCGCGGGAACGTCGCAACAGCCGACGTCATGCCCGCGCCACGGCTCGATTGCTGCGGTACAGCACGAAGCGCGCCGCCGCGTTCACCGCGATGGAGATCACCGACAGCACCAGCGCAACCTCCGCCAGCGACCGCACCGCCATGCCGGTCGGGTCCTGCAAGGCGCTGTCGAGCTGCGAGACGATGAAAGCCGCCATCGTCGATATCGGCGAGTAGATGTTAGGCGGCAGATAGTTCAACCCGTTACCGCTGACCATCAGCACGGCCATTGTCTCGCCCAGCGCACGCCCAGTGGCGAGAATAGTAACGCCGACCAGCACCTGGCGGATGCCAGGAAGCACTACGCGCCAGATCGTTTCGAACTTCGTGGCGCCGAGGGCGGCGGCGGATTCGCGCATGGTCATCGGCTCGGCGACGATCGCGTCGCGCATGGTGGCGGCGATCAGCGGCACGATCATCAGGCTCAACACCAGCCCCGCCGTCAGCAACCCGTATCCGCTTCCCTGGGGTGGGCCGAAGAACGGCAGCCACCACAGGATGGACGCCATCCAGGGGAAGATGTGGTGGCCGAGCAGCGGGATCAGCACGGTGTAGCCCCACAGGCCCAGCACGACGCTCGGCACCGCAGCGAGAAGTTCCACCAGGAACGAAACCCAGAGGCGCAGCGCACCCGGCACAGCCTCGGCCAGGAACACCGCCGCGGCGACGCCCACAGGGACGGCGATAATCAGCGCAATCAGTGTCGATAGCAGCGTGCCGACGATAAGGAACAGGATGCCGTAATGCGCCCCCGGCATGACCTGCATGCCGTCGCGCATGATCGGCTCGCCATACAGATTGCCGAGGTTCCAGGCATTGCTGGTGACGAAGCGCATGCCGTTGAACCGTAGTGCCGGCCATGCGTAGAGCGCGAGGAAAAACAGCACCGCGACAAGACTGGCGGGGAGCGCGCCTGCCAGAATGGCGACGAATGTCCGAAACTTCATCAGTGACTTATCTTGCCGATCTGGTCCTGGCTGAGCTTCACCACCGCCGGAGGAAGCGCCACGAAATTGACCGCCTGCATGAAATGCGGCGCGCCGCCTCCGTCCGGCGAAATCGCCCAGCCCAGAAAATTCTTCAAAGCGTCCGCCTGCGCGGCACTGGACTGCTGCGATTTTACGATCGCGTATTCGTAGTTGATGATCGGATAGGAGTTGTCGCCCGGCGCGAAGATCAGGCTGATGCGCTCGTCGGCCGGAGTTTCCTTCACCTTCTCGCCGGCGGCCGCCTGAACGGAATCCGCGGTGGGCCGCAGAAACTTCCCACTGCGGTTCTGCAACGCCGCCTCACCGAGCTTTGCGTCGGCGAACGCCTGCTGGAAGCTGATGCCGACATAGGCGATGGAGTAATCGTTGCCCTTGAGCGCGCTGATCATTCCCTGGTTGCCGGTCGCGCCGATCGCCCCCGGTGCCGCCGGCCAGCTTATCGTCGTGCCGTAGCCGATATTGTCCTGCCAGTCGGGGGTCGAGAAGGATAGGTATTGCGCGAAAATAAACGTGTCGCCGCTGCCATCCGTGCGATGGATGGTGATGATCGGATGGTCAGGAAGGGTCGCGCCGGGATTTATCTTCGCGATCTCCTTGTCGTTCCACTTCGTGATCTTGCCTTGATAGATGCCGGCCAGCACCGGGCCGCTGAGTTTCAGGTGATCACTGTTGAGCCCTGGAAGATTGTAGTTCACCATCTGGCTGGAGATCGCCAGCGGGATGTTCAGCAGCCCCGGGTTCTTTTTCATCAGTGCATTGCTGACATAGGCGTCTGACGCGCCGATCTGCGCCAGGCCGGACGTGGCTTCCGCGATGCCCGTGCCGCTGCCGGTGCTCTGGGTGGTGATCCGCACGCTGGGGTTCGCCTTCGTGTAGGCGGGCACCCACAGATTGAACAGCGGATAGAGCAGGCTGGAGCCGGTTTCCAACAGACTGACTTCCTGTGCGGATGATGCAGTCGCCGCGGTGCCGGCAATGGCCACCGCCGCTACGATGCCGTAAACGATTCTGTGCAAAGGCACGCCTCTCTCCTGCCCGGTTGATTCGGTCAGGGTGCATATAGGCGGCTTACCGCTGGCCTGATTTTAAGTTTGTGTGACAGTCGAGGGCACGGTCGCTGAAGAGCCCGCCCCGGACTTTAATCCGGGGCGGAATCGCCGGAAGCGCGAATTGTACCCTCAAAACAAAGGCTACGTGGCTGCTGCCAAGGCCGGACGGCGAGCGATCCGCAGCACCAGGCAGGATGCAAGCAGGCACGCCACCCCGCTGCCCAGGAACGCGAGCATGTAGCTGCCCGTCATGCTGCGCACCTCGCCGGCCAGCACCGCCGCCAGCGATCCACCCAACTGGTGCGCGGCGAATATCCACGAAACGATCACCGGCGCGTCCTGCCTGCCGAAAATCTGCGTCGTCAGCGCGACGGTCGGGGGAACGGTCGCCACCCAGTCCAGGCCGTAGAAAGCCGCGAAAATCGACAGGGTGACCACGTCGAACCCGCTGAACGGCAGGGCGAGCAGGGACAGACCGCGCAGGCCGTAATACCAGAACAACAGGATGCGGGAATCGAACCGGTCCGTAAGATAGCCCGAACAGGTGGTGCCGATCAGGTCGAACACGCCCATGGCCGCCAGCAAGGTCGCCGCCCGCACCTCCTGGATGCCGTGATCGGCGCAGTAGGGGATCAGGTGCGTGGCGACCAGGCCGTAGGTGGAAAAGCCGCACACCGCGAAACTGCCGGAGAGCAGCCAGAAATCGAACGAATGCGCCCCCCGGATCAGCCCATCCAGCGCCACGCGGAACGGGTTGGACACGAGCGGCTCGGGCGGGGCAGGGACATTGGAGCCATACGGATTGGCGCCGATCGCGCCCGGGCTGTCGACCAGGAGCAGCGCCACGACGGGCATCAGGCACAGAAGAACCATCGCGGAGGTCCAGGGGACCGCTCGCCAGCCGAATGACTGTGCCAGGCTCGCCAGCAGCGGCAGGAAGACCAACTGGCCGCTGGCGTTTCCGGCGGTGAGGATGCCGACGACCAGGCCCCGGCGCTCGACGAACCAGCAATTCGCCACCGCAGCGGCCAGGCCCACCATGCCGACGCCGGAGCCGATGCCGACCAGCACGCCCCAGGTCAGGTAGAGCTGCCAGGGCTGGGAGACGAAGGCGCTGGAACCCGCGCCGATGACCAGCAGGCACATCGAGATCAGCACGGTGGGTTTCAGCCCGATCGTGCGCATCATCGCCGCGGTGAACGGGCCGATCAATCCGAACAGCGCGATATTCAGCGACACCGCCCCGCTGATCGTCGCGTTCGACCACCCGAACGCCTGCTCCAGCGGCACGATCAGCACGCCGGGGGCGGCTCGGACGCCGACCGTGCACACAATCATGGCGAACATCACCGCCACCACGACCCAGGCGTAGTGCACACGCCCCGCGGTCAGGCGAGCGACGGCTTGCGGACCCATTCTGGCAGCCCCTCTACACTTGCCGTGTAGAATGACGGGCGTCATATATATCGGCAAGCGGGAAAGATGACGCCCGTCATGCATTCCGGAGTGGGCAGATGCGCGTCAGCGCGGAACGAAAGAGCGAAACCCGGCAGCGCATCCTGGATGCCGCCAGCGAGCTGTTCCGCCAGCATGGCATCGACGCGGTCGGAGTGGACGCGGTGATGCACGCGGCCGGGCTGACGCATGGGGGGTTTTACGCGCATTTTGCCTCGAAGGAGGCGCTGGTGGCGGAGGTGGCGGCGGCCTCGCTCTCTCGGTCGGCGGCGAAATGGGAGGCGATCAGCGCGGGTGAGGACAAGCCGGCGGCCCTGGCGCGGATCGTTGATGCGTATCTGGATCCAAGGCATGTCGCCGGACCGGAGCGGGGCTGCGTGCTGCCCTCGATGGGGGCGGAGGTGGCGCGGCGGCGCTCGGCTCGGCCGGCGATCACCGCGGAGCTGCGGCGGATGATCGCGGCGCTGCGGTGCTGCCTGCCGGCGGAGGATTTGCAGCGTGCGACGGCTGCGCTGTCCTGCATGGTGGGGGCGGTGTTGCTCGCGCGGCTGTCGGATGATGAGGGGTTGGCGGGGGATTTTCTGGAGGCGGCGCGGGCGGAGCTGCGGGGCCGGCGCGACGTGCCTGCGGACGCGATTGCGGATGCCAGGAGCGAGGCGCGCGCGAGCGGGCTGACGGCCGGAGCGATCGACGCCGAACTCGAGGCGTTTCCGACGCAGCAAGCCTCGCTTTGGCCATTGCCGGGATAGCGGGCGTACCCCACCCGCCGAAAAAAGCCATACCGCCAAGTTCATTCCCTCGGGCGTGCGGGATCGGCTGATCGGCGAGCATGGCGCGAGCTGCTTCCCGGATGGGGGGGCGGCTTGGCGGGGGGCTGGGGCAGGGCCAGTTTTGCTGCATGCGGGCTTTCGCAGAGCTGCTGGACCGACTGGTATTCACCCCTTCGCGCAACAGCAAGATTGCGCTGCTGCGGCGGTATTTCGCGACCGAGCCGGACCCGGACCGGGGGATCGGGCTGGCGGCCATTGCGGGCGAGCTCAGCTTTACCGCGGCGAAGCCGGGGCTGATCCGCGAGCTGGCATTGGCTCGCACCGATCCGGTTCTGTTCGGCTGGTCGTATGATTACGTGGGCGACCTGGCCGAGACTGTGGCGCTGATGTGGCCGGCGCAGCCGACCAAGGCGGAGCCGCCGCAGCTGTGCGAGGTGGTGGAGGCGCTGGAGAGCGCGCCGAAGGCCGCTCTGCCGGGGATCGTGGCGGGATGGCTGGACGCCTCCGATCCGTCGGTTCGGTTCGCTTTGTTGAAGCTGATTACGGGGGCGTTGCGGGTTGGGGCCTCCGGGCGGCTGGCGAAGGTCGCTTTGGCCGAGATGGGTGGTGTGGCGGCGGATGAGGTGGAGGAGGTGTGGCACGGGCTCGCTCCGCCGTATTTGCCGCTGTTCGCCTGGATCGAGGGGCGGGCGGAGCGGCCTGATCCGGCGGATGCTCCGGTGTTCCGGCCGCCGATGCTGGCGCAGCCGCTGGAGGAGGGGGATCTGGCCGGGCTGGATGCGGGGGCTTTGCCTGGGGCGTTCCGGGCGGAGTGGAAGTGGGACGGGATAAGGGTGCAGCTGGTGGCGACGAGGGGCGGGCGGCGGCTGTATTCGCGCGGGGCCGACGATATTTCCGGAGCTTTTCCGGAGATCATAGCGGCAATGGATTTTCATGCGGTGCTGGACGGTGAGCTGCTGGTGATCCGGGAGGGGGTGGTGGCGCCGTTTGCGGATTTGCAGCAGCGGCTGAACCGGAAGGGTGTCACGCCGAAGATGATGCAGGATTTCCCCGTCGGGGTGCGGCTGTATGACATTCTGTTCGACGGTGGGGAAGATATGCGACCGCTAGGGTTCGATGCGCGGCGGGCGCGGCTGGAGGCCTGGTACGGGCGGGTGCGGCCGGAGCGGATGGATTTGTCGTCGCTGATTCGGTTCGGATCGCTGGAGGAACTGTCGGCCCTGCGGCTCGGGGCGCGGGCGGCATCCATGGAGGGGATCATGCTGAAGCGGGCGGACAGCCCGTATGTGCCGGGCCGACCTAAGGGGCTGTGGTGGAAGTGGAAGCGGGACCCTCATACGGTCGATGCGGTGTTGATGTACGCGCAGCGGGGGCACGGGAAGCGGAGCAGCTTTTATTCGGATTATACGTTTGGGGTGTGGAAAGACGACGAGCTGGTGCCGGTGGGAAAGGCGTATTTCGGCTTTACCGATGAGGAGCTGGCGTGGCTGGACCGGTGGATCAGGAACCACACGCTGGCTCGGTTCGGCCCGGTGCGGGAGGTGGAGAAGTCCCTGGTGCTGGAGGTGGCTTTCGACGCGGCGCAGCTATCGAGCAGGCACAAATCGGGAGTGGCGATGCGGTTTCCGCGGATTTCGCGGATAAGGCGGGACAAGCCGGCGGCCGAGGCGGACCGGCTGGAGCATGTGCTGGCACTGGTGGAGGACCGGGAGGTTGCGGCGGCGGCGGGGCGCCCTATTTGATACGGCTGTGGGATGGTGCCGGGGGTGGTTCGTTCTCGCGGGCGGGGATTCGGCGGACTTTCTGGACGGGTCGCGGCGGATGGGGGTGCGGCGGCGGGTTTGGTACGAAAATCGCTTTTCAGGGGGTTGCGTTTCGTACGAAAGCCGGTTTTCAGGGGGTTGCATTTCGGTACGAAAGCCGGGTTTGGCGGGGTGGCGTTTTGTACGAACCCCCGGTTTTGGGGTAGGGCGTTTCGTACGAAAGGCTGGATTATTTTTTGGATGCGGGTGGCGTGTTGATGGGCGGGACCGGCGCGAGGTTTGATGTTGCCGGGAAGCGTGGCCGGTTTGTTTTGACACGGAGGTTGCGGAGGTGGTCACCGAGGTGGTCACCGAGGACATCGAGTTTTAGTTTAGTTATTTACCATGATAATTTGGCCTGATCTGTTTTACCAAATCATAGTCAATTAAAATACCGGGATGCAACGAGCTGGTGCCGGTCTCTGGACGCGGCGCCTGTCCTGCCGGATGATGCTGGTTCCGGTCTATCGCCAGGCAAGGCGCATAACAAATGGCAACTTCCGGGACCTGGATTCCAGGCGCTTTCGACGGGATGTCGTACTATACGCTTCTGCCCGACGGTTATTCCCCTGCCCAGAGCTATCCTGTGCTTTTGTTCCTTCATGGCGGGGGGCAGGATACCAAGGTGCCGGGAATGCTCGAACCCTGGTTCAATTCGCCGGCGTTCCGGGCGGATTATCCGGCTATCGTGGTCGCACCGGTCCTTTCGGGCGCCTCGGCGGGTGTAACCTGGGGCGGTTTCCCGAGCGACGGCAGCACCCTTACCACCAACACGCCGGGTGAAACCGACGCGCTGGCGATTCTGGCGCAAGTGATGTCGCAATATTCGGCCGATCCGAACAGAGTCTATGTGACCGGGCTGAGCCTGGGTGGCTATGCCACCTGGGACCTGATGGTAAAATATAATGCCTATGATGGAACGCTCGGCCACATTTTTGCTGCCGGGATGCCGCTGGCGACGGGCTCCTACAATGAAACGCTTGCTCCCGCGATCATTTCCGAGCTGCAAACCGTGCCGATCTGGGCGATTGATGGTGACGCCGGGGGCGCCTGGGACGACGCAATCCGGAACTACATCACGAAGGGCGTTTATCATCTCACCAGCATGGGGGTTCCCGGCGAGGACGTATGGGATTACGTGTACCCGATGCCGAACGGCACGCCGTATTACAACTGGATGTTCGGCCAGTCGGCGAATGCTGCCCCCCTGCTTGCAGTTGCAGATATTACAACCGTCACAACGATAACAGTGGCACCCACCTCATATTCCGGGCCGGTTCCTGGGCCGGAAGAGCAATATCTGAACGTTACGAGCGACAGCCTGAATATCGCCGCCGGCTCGCCGAACTGGTTCATTCACACGGGCAGTGGCAACGATGCAGTCGCCGTAAGGAGCGGAACGAATGTGGTGGATGGCGGCACCGGGTCGAATTTCCTGACGGGCGGAAACGGGACGGATACATTTTTCATTGATGACCGCTCGCCGTCTGCTGACATATGGAGCACGGTCAGCAACTTCCATGGCGGCGATGCGGTGACGATATGGGGAGTTGCGCCGCAGGATTTCACTTTGACCTGGGTTGACGGGCAGGGCGCGAACGGGTTCATGGGCCTGACCTTGCATGTGACGGCGGCCGGGGCGCCCACTGCATCGCTTACTCTGACCGGGTTCAGCGGGACCGATCTTGCTGATGGCCGCGTTTCGGTGATGTTTGGCACTGATGCGGCCAGCGGGAGCGCCTATATGTATATTCACGCGAATGGCTAAGCTTAATGGTTGTTGTGCCACCGCGGCATGGGGCAAAACCAAGTGCGTGGTAACGCGCTACCGAGCCCAGGAGGCAATCAATGCTGAACATGTATCCGCGGCAGCAGGAGCATGACGGTTCGGCTTTGCGGCCGGTTTGGTTCGACCTGTGGGATGCGACCGATGACGAGCGGGCGATGGCCGAGAAGGCCACGGGTCTGCGAGTGCCGACGCTGGCAGAAATCAGTGAGATCGAGAGTTCGAGCCAACTCTATGTCGAGGGCGACGCGCTGTATCTGAGCGCACCGATTGCGTCCCGAAGTGAGGGCGGGGCGCCTATCGCATGCCCGATCGGGTTTGTGCTGTCGCCGCATAATTTGGTAAGTGTGCGGTTCGGGGAGCTGGCTTCTTTTGAAACATTTGCCGCCCGGTTCGCGCCACCTCATGTTGGTCCGGACAACAGCATGGCGGCGTTTGTCGGCCTGCTGGAGGTGATTGTTGACCGCTTGGCGGACAGTCTGGAGCAGATCGGATCGCACCTGGACGACATTTCCGACGCGGTGTTCCATTCCGACCAATCCCGGCGCAACAGAGCGGACCGGATGTTGCGCGAGACCCTCCGCCGTGTCGGACGGATGGGCGATCATATCTCCAAGATCAGGGACACGTTGCTGGCGCTGGGCCGCATGGTGCCGTTCGTTGCCGACGGTGCGGAGGCCTGGTTACCGTCGAAGCTGCGCCCGAGGTTTCATACCTTGCGGAGCGACATTGCATCCTTGAGGGACTATGACGAGCATTTGAGCAATAAGGTGCAGTTTCTGCTGGATGCCAATCTCGGGTTGATCGGCATAGCGCAGAGCGACATTTTCAGAATACTCACGATCGTTTCCGTGGTGGGCATTCCGCCCACGCTGGTCGCCGGGATTTACGGGATGAACTTCAAGAACATGCCGGAGCTGAACTGGGCGTGGGGCTACGCGTATGGCTGGGCGCTGATCGTGATCAGTGCGGTGTTGCCGTTGATATGGTGCCGGGTGCGGGGTTGGATTTAGCGGTGTTTTGACCCCTTCCCCTGAACCCCCTCCCGCAAGGTCCCGCAAGGGGAGGGGGAGTTGGGTCGGAGGCGGACCCTACGACTTCGCGCTTGGCAGTGCGAAAGCGACGAGCTGGTCGCCCACGCGTTTCTCGAGGATCGAGTTTCCGCCGGCGGTGAAGACCACGTACTCGCGTCCTTTGTAAGTATAGATGGCGGGAAGCGAGACGGCCGGAGCCTGGACCTGGGCACGCCAGAGCAGCTTGCCGGATTTGAGGTCGAGCGCGCGGACGCGGGAATCCATCGAGGCGCCGATGAAAATCAGGCCGGTGGAGGTAATTGCGGGCGCGCCTATTGTGACGGAACCCCAGGAATAGGGCATATAGAAGCCCCATTTCTGCACCTCGCCGAACGGGTGGCGCCAGAGCAGCTTGCCGGAATTGAGGTCGTATTCGGAGATGGTGCCGTAGGGCGGTTTCCAGCATGGCATACCGAGATAGTTGGTAAAGTTGCTTATCTGGACGGCGTAGGGCGCGCCTGCCTGGGCGTAATAGGTGCTGGGATCCCCTGCCTGCTGCTTCTGTTTCTGGTAATCGTCGCGCGGAATCAGGCGGTAGATCTGGACGACGTTGGAGCTGTTGACGACGTAAGTGTTGGTTCGCGGATCGATGGCGCCGCCGCCCCATTCGATGCCGCCGGCGGTTGGCGGATAGGCTATGGTGCCGGCCCCGAGGCTCGGTGGGGTGTATAAGCCTTGGTAGTGAAGCTTGCTGTATTCGCGGCTGCAGTAACCGCCGCTGAGAAGATTGGCGATCGAGGCGATGCCTGGCCATTTGTGGGCCACTGTGGGTTCGGGCGTAGACTCGAAGGGCTGGGTGGGCGAGGCCTGCTCACCGGGCACGGTTGATGCTGGGACCGTATGCTCCTCGATCGGGAAGATCGGCTCGCCGGTCAGGCGATTGAGCACGAAGATGAAGCCCATCTTGGTGGTTTGCACGAGCGCCGGGATGGTCTGGCCGTTGCGGTGGATATCCAGCAAGGTCGGGGCGGAGTTGGTGTCGTAATCCCAGATATCGTGATGCACGAGCTGGCGGCTCCAGATCACCTTGCCGGTGTTGGCATCGAGCGCGGTGACAGAGGTAACCAGTGGCAGCTTTTCCTTGCGGTTGCCGCCGTAGTAGTTCGGGCTGGGTGAGCTGATCGGGAGATAGAGGATGCCATGCTCGCGATCGATGGACATGCTGGCCCAGACATTGGCGGTTCCGGTGGTCGGGGCGTCCTGTGGCGGTATGACCTGGAAGGTCCAATTCAGCCTGCCGGTCTGCGCGTCAACGGCGAAGACATCGCCTGGCGGGGCTTCCTTGTAGGCCCAGTCCTTGCCGGCCCAGCCGATGAACAGCGCATCTTTATAAACCGTCGGTGGTTGCAGCAGCGACAGCGGCCATTTATCGTTGGCCTTGTTCCATTGGTTTACGTCGAGCATGCCGTCCTTGCCGAAGCCGGTGCACAGTTTTCCGGTGTCGGCGTCCACCGCCCAGAGCTTTGCATCCATCGTTCCGACGTAAACCATTTTCTGGCACGGCTGGCCGGCTTGCGGACTGGCGGATTGCCAGTAGGCAACGCCGCGGGTTTTCAGGTCCGGCTGGGTGAGCGCCTTCAAGGTGGTTTCAGGCGGCTTGAAGATCCACTTGACTTTTCCGGTGCCTGGATCGACGGCGAAGATGCGGTAGAAAGGGGTGCTGACGTAGAGCGTGTTGTTGACGAAGAGCGGCGTGGCGGACCAGTCGGAGGGTGGCTTTTTGCCGTTGTCGTCCGACATGTCGCCGGTGTGCAGTTGCCAGGCGATTTTAAGTTGCGAGACGTTCTGCGGGGTGATCTGCGTATCGGTGGCGAATTTCTGCGCGGCGAGGTCGCCATTGAAGGTGTACCAGGTTTGCGGCTCGCCTTCGGAGGCTGCGCCGGTGGCCGCGCGGGCAATTCCCGCCGAGGCCAGACCGAGGAGCAGGGAGGCGGCGATAAGCTGGAGCGGTTTCATTCGGCGACCTTCAGATACGTGTGATGCGGTGGAGGGGCAGGCTGGCGCCTGGGACCGAAAAGGAGATGGAGGAACCAGCCGAGAAGGGCGACGGCCATGAACGCCATCATTACCCAGGATTCGAGGAACCAGGCGGCGATGCCGGTTGCGAGAATGTCGATCAGCAGGAGGAACAGGATGATTCCGCGCAGGAGGCGAGGGATCCCTGGTGCTGTGGCGATTGCAAGTGCCGCGACGACCATGATGGCGTTGCTGCCGATCAGGGACGCTATGCCTTGTGTGTGGCTGATCCCCGCACTGAGGAAGAACGCGTAGATTGAAAGTGCGGTGCCTGCGGCCGCCGCGAGTGCGAGCAACACGGCTCCGGAGGTCCTTGGGGGTCTGGTTTTTATCATTTGTAAGCCACGCTCCTTACGGTTGCGGCAGACTTTTTGATGGGCAGTGACGGCATGGTTGGGGAGTCACACGCCGCGGAGCGGGTGTTACATTATTGCGATTGCAGGTTTGGGAGTGGGATTGGGTGGGAGTTTATTGCTCGCCAGGGGCCCGAGATGGCTTTGCCGCTTTGCGGCTCGCAATGAGATTCTGCGGGGGGCAGAGCGCGCGACTATTCGGCGCCGAGGCTCTTGCTGACCATTTCCTGCGTGTTGCGGCTGAGGGCGGGGCGGGCGAGGATGCGGCGGAGCTGTTCCTGCATGAGCGCCTGGCGGGTGGTATCGAAGCGCCGCCACTGGCCGAGGGGTGAAACCATTCGCGCCGCCACCTGGGGATTGCCCGGGTCGAGCCAGATGATGGTATCGGCCAGAAACTCGTAGCCGGCGCCTGAGACGTCATGGAAGCGCACCTGGTTGGCGGCGAAGGCGCCGACGAGGGCGCGCACGCGATTGGGATTGCGGGCATCGAAATCGGCATGGCGCGAGAGATTGCGGACGGTTTCGAGTGTTCCCGGCAGCGGTGAGAATGCCTGGATGGAGAACCATTTGTCGAGGACGAGCGGGTCTTCGCGCCATCTGGCGTAGAAAGCTTCGAGTGCCTCGGTGCGCTCCGGGCAGTCCACGGTGGAGAGCGCACCGAGGGCGGCAAGCGTGTCGGTCATGTTGCGCGAAGCGTCGAACTGGGACTTTGCGAGCTTCACGCCTTCCTGGTTGCCGCCCTTGATAAGATAGGCGAGGCAGACATTACGGAGCAGGCGCCGACCGATGGAGGGGCCGTCGATTGTGTAGGGACCGTGGTCGTCAAGACGTTGGTAATTGACCCGGAAACTGTCCCGCAAAGCCTCGGCGATCGCCCGAACCGCGGTTTCCCGAGCCGTATGGATGTTGTCCACGTCAGCGATCTGCATCTGATCGGCGAGGGTGTTTTCGGAGGGTAGCATCATCGCCTCGGCCGCGAAGGCATGATCCTGATCCGCATCCTGATCCCCCTGGTCCAGTGTGCTGCGCATTGCCTCGATCATGCCGGCGCCTGTGGCGGGGGCTTCGCCGCGGGCGGAAGCGGCGACCATTTCGAGCAAGCGATGGATGGCGTATTGCTGGGCGGAGTCCCAGCGGACAAAGGGATCGGGGTCACGGGAAGCGAGGATGCGGAGCTGGTCATCGGGGATGCCGAGCAGTTTCACCGGTGCGGAAAACTCGCGGAGCAGGGAGGGAACAGGGGCAGACTGGATGTTTTCGAAGACGAAATCCTGGCGTGGTTCGGTGAGCATCAGCAGTTGCGCGGGCCCAGGTTGGTCGTTGACGAGCAAGCCGGCTGCAATCGGAATTACCAGCGGGCGTTTTTCCGGCTGGCCGGGCGTGGGCGGAGTGCGCTGAGACAGTGTGAGCGCGTAGCTGCGGGAGGTGGGATCGTAGGAGTCGGCGACGGTGATTTCCGGCGTGCCGGCCTGGTGGTACCAGCGTTTGAAGGCGGTGAGATCGACGCCGGAGGCGTCGGCCATGGCGGCGGCGAAATCGTTGATGGTGACGGCCTGGTTGTCGTGACGCTGGAAATAGAGATCCATGCCGCGGCGGAAGGCGTCGCGGCCGATGATGGTGGCCATCATGCGGATGACCTCGGCGCCCTTGTTATAGACGGTGGCGGTGTAGAAATTATCAATGGCCATGTAGCTGTCGGGCTGCACCGGGTGGGCGAGCGGGCCGGCATCTTCCCGGAACTGTGCGGCGCGGAGAGCGCGCACGTCGTTGATGCGTTTTACCGCGCGCGAGCCCTGGTCCATGGTGAATTCCTGGTCGCGATAGACGGTGAGTCCTTCTTTCAGTGACAGTTGGAACCAGTCGCGGCAGGTGACGCGATTGCCGGTCCAGTTGTGGAAGTATTCGTGGGCGATGACGGTCTCGATGCCCAGATAGTCGGAGTCGGTGGCCGTTTCGGGCTTGGCGAGGACGTATCTGGTGTTGAAGACGTTAAGTCCCTTGTTTTCCATCGCGCCCATGTTGAAGTCCGACACAGCCGCGATGTTGAAGACGTCGAGGTCGTATTCCAGGCCGAAGCGTTCCTCATCCCAGCGCATGGCCTTGATGAGGGAGCGCATGGCGTGGTCACAGCGGTCCTCGTCGCCGGGGCGGACGTAGATCGCGAGGGCGACCTTGCGGCCGGAGTGCGTGGTGAAACTATCGCGCACCGCGACGAGATTGCCGGCGACGAGGGCGAAGAGGTAGCTGGGTTTCGGATGCGGATCGGTCCATGTGATGGTGTGGCGGCCGTCGCCGGCATCGCGGATTTCGCCGGGATTGCCGTTGGAGAGCATCACGGGGCAGGCGGATTTTTCGCCCGTGATGGTGGTTGTGAAGCGTGACATCACGTCCGGCCGGTCGGGAAAATAGGTGATGCGGCGGAAGCCTTCGGCCTCGCACTGGGTGAAGAAGGCGCCGTTGGAGACGTAGAGGCCGGAGAGCTCGGTGTTGTCTTTCGGAGCGATGCGGGTTTCGATTTCCAGCGTGGCCGTATCGGGCAGGTCCGGGATGATCAGGTTGCCGTCCTGGAGCTGGTAGCGATTGGGGCCGGCTGGTGCGCCATCGATCGCCATGTGCAGGACGGGCTGATTGTTGCCGTCGAGATGAAGCGGGCCGCGCGGTACGTCCGGTGCAGGATTGCGGCGGATGCGCAGGGTGGAGCGGACGATTGTTTGGGCGGGATCGAGGTGGAAGCCGAGATCGACGCTGTCCACAAGGAAGGCCGGCGGGCGATAGTCGGTGAGCCGATGCTCCTGCGCGGCGGGTGCGCCCGTGGCAGGCGGCGTGGCGGCGTCGGACGCGGCGTCGGACATGGGGTGGCTCCGGGTGGCGGTCAGAGGGCTTCGGCGACGGCCTCTCGATAACGCCGGAGGGCGGCCAGGTGTTCGCTGGCGGATTGGCCCGCGATGCGGGTGTGATGGCGACGGTTGAAGGTGGTGGTCAGGCAGATGTGCGAGACGCCGGCCTGCTTCCAGAACGCGACTTCCTTGCGCCAGTCGTCGGCTGAGCCGGCGCCGCAGGAGGTCCAGACCTCGATGCCGACGGCGGACGGGTCGCGGCCGGCTTCCTGGATGAGCTTTCGGAGCTGGTCGAAGATTTCGAGCGCGGTGCGGTCGGGTGGGTAGGCGTTGGGCATCCAGCCGTCGCCCCATTTGGCGATGCGCGGGAGGGTGCGTTCGTGGTGGCCGCCGAACCACAGGGGGACGTGGCCGCCGGTGGGGCGCGGATTGATGCCGGCGTCCTGGATTTTGTGGTAGCGGCCTTCGAAAGTGACGTGCGGCTCGGCCCAGAGGCGGTTCATGACCTGAATTTGCTCTTCGGAGCGCCGGCCGCGGTTCTGGAAGTTTTCATTCAGCGCGACGAACTCGGCTTCGTTCCAGCCGACACCAATACCGAGGCGGAAACGGCCGTTGGAAAGGATGTCGAGGCAGGCGGCCTGTTTGGCAACGAGGGCGGTCTGCCGCTGCGGCAGTATGAGGACGCCGGTGGAGAAGCCGAGCCTGGAGGTGCATCCGGCGAGGAAGCCGAACAGCACGAAGGGGTCGTGGAACAGGTCGGCGGAGGTGTTGCGGGTCATATCCCAATCGGGACGGCTGGCGGTGTTGACGCCGAGCACGTGATCCGGCGCTTCGACGAAGTGGTAGCCCATGTGCTCCATCGACTGGGCGTAGTCGCGCACGGCGGAGGGTTCGGGTCCGATATCGGTGAGGGGAATGAGCGCGCCGAGCTGCATGGGTTTTTCCTGTTTGGGGCGATGCGGGGGGAGCTTCGGATGTGGGGGTTGGGGGGTCAAGGCGTTGGGGCGGGGTGGCCGTGTGCTGGGGAGCGATGATAAGGATGGAGCAACAGCGTTGGAGGAAACGATGCTCAATGTCACTCGCCGCGGATTGCTTGCAGGGGCGGCTGCCGGCCCGCTCGCTGCGCCCTTCGTACGGAAGAGCAGGGCGGCGGAGGCGGTGCAGCTGATCAGCCATAGATTTCCGGCAATTGAGTATATTGCCGGAAAGATTCGCACGGCGATTTCGGGTGTGGAGGTGAACACGCAACTGATGCCGTTCGACAAGGCGCTGGAGCTGGTGACGATTGCGTTTTCGTCCAAATCGCCGACGCCCGACATTGTCTATGCGAATGACAGCACGTTCCTGCAATTTGCGAAGAACGGGTGGATCCGGCCGCTGGACGATTTGTGGGCGAAGCACAAGGAAGAGTTCAACCTGGGCGATTTCACCCAGGCGGTGCAGAAGGAGCGATTCTGGAACGGGCATCAATGGGCAGTGCCGGCGACGGCTAACGTGATGCTGTTTTTTTATCGGAAGGATCTGTTCGACAAGACGGGGAAAAAACCGCCGGCGACATTCGCGGAGTATCGTGACCTGGCGAAGTCGTTCAACTCGCCGTTGCGGGCGGGGACGATCAGCTGCCAGCGACCGGTGGATGCGGCCCTGAACGAGACATCGTGGTACATCAATGCGCTGGGCGATGGGTGGTTCGACGAGCAGTGGCGGCCGGTGCTCAACGACGCGAAGGGCGTGACCGCGATCGAGATGTTGTATCAGATCACGCGGTTTGCTCAGCCGGGGTTCACCAGTTCGGCGAATGACGAGTGCATGATCGCGCTGCAGCAGGATGCGGCGGCGATGGGGGTGCAGTGGGCGACGCGTGCGCTGGCGATGGATGATCCGAACAAGTCGCGCGTGGTGGACAAGATGGACTGGGCGGTGCCGCCGCAGGGGCACGTTCCGGCTGCGGGCGACGGATATTGCATTTCGGCGTTCAGCAAGCAGGACCCGGACCTACTGTTCCGGATATTGGCGACGGCGACGACGGCGCAGAACATGCGCGAGGCGGCGGGGCTGATGGTGCCGACGCGGACATCACTGCTGGATGATCCGGCGCTGATCAAGAAATATCGGTTCTTCCCGGCGGCGCGGGCGTCATTGGCGGTGGGCCAGGGTTATCCGCGGCTGCCGGAGTTCTACTCGGTGGGGCAGTTCATCACCAAGCGGGTGGGGCAGTATCTGACGGGGGAGATGCAGGTGAAGCCGGCGCTGGATGCGGCGGCCGGTGAGACGGAGACGTTTTTGAAAGGGCATGGGTATTATAAGTAACGGAGCTATTGCCGCGCCGCTGGGACGGGTTCGTCCGGCGGTGCGGCGGAAGCGGGTCGGATCGCATGCGAGCGCCTGGCTGTTTCTGCTGCCGAGTGCCGCCGTGCTGTTTGCGGTGCTGCTATTTCCGCTGGGGTATGCGATTTATCTGAGCCTGTTTGATTACGATATCGGCGCGGGGATTTTCCGGTTTTCCGGACTGGACAATTACGGTGCGCTGCTTGGCGAGGCGGAATTCTGGGATTTGCTGGGGCGCACCGTTTACATCGTGACGGCTGCGGTGGCGCTGGAGTTCGTGACGGGCCTGCTGGTTGCGTATGGGCTGTACCGGCTGACGTTCGGGGTGAAGGCGCTCAACACGCTGATGTTCATGCCGAGCATCATCACGCCGGTGGTGGCGGCGCTGTTCCTGCGCTGGATATTCATCGGGCGCTGGGGGCTGCTGAGCGGCGTGCTGATCAGTTGGGGGATTTTTCCGCCGGACTTTCTTGGCGATCCGAACTGGGCGCGTTTCACCGTTATTCTGGCGGATGCGTGGCAGTTCACGCCGTTCATGATCCTGGTACTGTATGCCGGGCTGAACACGGTGGATCAGAGCCAGATAGAGGCGGCGCAGGTGGACGGCGCGGGCATATGGACGCAACTGTTCCACATCATGATGCCGGCGATCCGGCCGCTTATTCTGTTCGTCCTGGCGATACGGGTGATGGATGCGTTCCGGTTCTTTGACCAGATCTACGTGCTGACCTCGGGCGGGCCGGGGGACGCGACGCAGACGATCACGATCTACACGTATCAGCTTGCGTTTCGGCTGCTGCAGGTGGGGAAGGCCTCGGCGCTGGGGGTGATTACTCTGGTGATTACGGCGGCGGCGATCGCGGGGATTATCGCGACGCTCTACCGGCGCGAGCAGGGGGCATTTTGATGAGTGGAGTGGAGGGGGAAGGAGGAAGAGGAGAAGAAAGATTTACCACGGAGACACGGAGACGCGGAGGGGGCTGGAGGAAACGGCGCTCGGCGACGCAGGCGACGTTGTTTCTTGCGCTATGCGGTTTTACAGCGATCACGTTGGTGCCGGTGGTGTGGGCGGTGCTGACGAGTTTCAAGCGGCCGGTGGATGCGTTCGCGGTGCCTCCGGAATTCATTTTTCCGCCGACATTCGAGTTCCATTACCAGGTGTGGGTGGAGAAGGGGTTCTGGCGGTATCTGATCAATAGCATGATCGTGTCGATCAGCGTGGTGGTGATATCGGTTTCGATCGGGACGATGGCGGCGTATGGCTTGTCGCGGCTGCGGAGCCGCACATCCCGTGGGGTGCTGTTCGGGATTTGTCGATGCGGATGTTTCCGCATATTCTGCTGGCGATCCCGTTTTTTGTGCTGGCGAAGTGGCTGGGGCTGATCAACACTTATCCGGCGCTGATCCTGGCGTTGATCGCCATCAACCAGCCGTTCACTATCTGGCTGATGCGAAGTTTTTTCGTGGATGTGCCGGGGGAGTTGTACGAGGCGGCGGAGATCGACGGGTGCAATGCCTGGCAGGTTTTCGCTCGGGTGGCGTTGCCGGTGGTGCGCCCGGGGCTTGGGGTGACGGCGCTGTTCAGCCTGCTGCTGGCGTATAACGAGTTTCTGCTGAGCCTGGTGCTGACGGGGCCGGCGACGAAGACTCTGCCGGTGGCGCTGGCGGAGTATGGGGCGGAGGACATCAACTACTGGACGCTATCGGCGGCGGCGGCGGTGGGGATCATGCTGCCGATCGTGGTATTCATGATGTTTCTGCAGCGGCATCTGGTGCGGGGGCTGGCATTCGGGGCGGTGAAGGGGTGAGCAAGGGGCGGGGATTTTGCGGGGCCCGGTATTACTCCACGGGCCGGAAGACAAGTATGGCGGCATCTGATCCCAATCCGGCACGTGCGGCGACGAACAGGCGATCCAGTTCCGGCACGAAGAGGGAGGTGCGTGCGCCCGTGGAGGTTTTGACCGAGCTCAGGTGGCGGTACGTGGCACGGTCCTGTTGCCAGATCTCCAGGTTGCCGTCGCCGCAGGTGGCGTAAATGCGGTGGCGCTTTTCGTCGAAGAAGAGATCGTCGCCATAGCTGCAGCTGGGGAGATTGGCCGCCGGCGTTCCGGTCTTGGTGTCGATGACAAGCAGGCGTGACGGACTGCGGTACATCACAGCTATTTCGGCGATGCGAGTGTTCAGCGCCATCGGGAAGTTTCCGCGCAGACCGGGTACATGCCAGGCGCCGGTTTGCTGGCCGGTTTCGATATCAACGATGGCGATTTGTCGTGCGCCGGGCAGATTGACGAAGGCGCGATGGGTGCCGGGGTCGAGCTGGAAGCCCTCGGGATGGGCGGGCAGAGGGATCCGACTGACGAGATGGGCGGTGGCGGGATCGATAATGGCGAGACCTCCGCTGCCGTAGCCGACAATCAGGCTGCCGGTTCGCGGGTCGAGCCTTGTGTTATCGGCGTCTTCGCCAAGTTCGAGCGTGGCGGCGGCCGATAGATCGGCTGCGTGGAAAAGGCGGACGGAGCCGTCGCCGCCATTGGCGATTGCCAGAATGTCAGCGGCGGGGGCGTAGGCGACGCCCTGTGGCTGCTCGAGATTGCTGATGCGATGGGCGACCTGGCCGGTGCTGAGATCGATGACGTCGAGCGTTCCGTTTTGCAGTTCGGCGACGAACAGGCGGTTGCGGTTGAGATCGATGGCCATGTGATCGATCCGGCCGGGGACGTTCTTCAGCGGGATGGTGCGATCGAGGTCGAGCGGGGCAGCGGCCAGGGTTCGATTAGCGGCGAGGGCGAGGGTGAGGAGAAGCAAAAGCAGCGCGCGGGCGGGCGCGTATAGTTTCAGCGGGACGTTTGACGGAGGTTTGGCGTGGCGGTAGCGCGTCAAGTTGTGTGCTCTGGCGGTTTTCAACCTTAAGTTGTATTGCATACAAAAAGCGTATACGACGATACTCTTTATTATTTTTTTACAAAATTCTTGCGGATTGGCATTGGGTGCGATATGGATTGCCGTAAGTTAATCAGGAGGCATAGGTGCCCCGTTTTCGGAACATAACCCAAGCGATATTTGCAGCTGTTTTAGCGAATTTCTGTGCAGCAGGTGTGGGCAGTGCCGCCCCGATCGACTGGACGAGCTGGACGACGGCGACGCCGGGCAACGCATTCTCCTCTCCTGGAAGCGCCAGCGGAACGGCCGGCGGGATCGGCATCGGCTATTCGGGCGAAGTAGAGAGTCTTGTTGCCAATTATCCAAGCTGGGGTCCGTCGGGGACATTCTCCGGCGGTACGGTGGGCAACCCACCGCCGCAGAGCGGCGGGATCCTCCAGCAGTTTGGCGGGTCATATGGGCTGACGAATACGATCACGTTTTCGCATGCGATAACGGACCCGGTGATGGCGATCTGGAGCCTGGGGCAGGGTGGCATCACGGCGAGCTATCAGTTCACCAATGAGCCGTTCACGATCGAGAGCGGGGGACCTTCAAGCGAGTATGGCGGGTCCTCCATCTTCACATGTGGAACCGATGCGGTGTGCGGAGCCGAGGGGAATGGGACGATACAATTCAGCGGCACATTTACTTCGCTGACGTGGACGAATCCGGTTTTTGAGAATTGGTATGGCTTTACGGTTGGTGTGCCGCACACGGGGACGGGGATTCCCGAACCTGCCTCCATCGCACTGCTTGGCGGTGGCATGATCGGGCTGGGACTGCTTCGTCGCCGGAAGCGCCACTGACATAGACGGCTGGCGCGGGCGCAAGTGGCCGGCCTGGATTTTCAGGCCGGTCCATTGAGGGAGCGATGGCCGATCGGGGGTACCTGGTCGGTCATGCCGGCCAGCACCTCGGCCACATGCCGGGCGGCGACAGAATGGCCTTCGCGGGTCAGGCGGCCGGCTATGTTGAGCAGACAGCCGAGATCGCCGGCGAGGACGGTGGGCGCGCCGGTTTCGGCGATGTCACGCACCTTGTCCGAGACCATGCGCACCGAAATGTCGGGGTATTTCACACAGAAGGTGCCGCCGAAGCCGCAGCAGATTTCCGGTTCTTTCATCTCCTTGATGTCGATGCCGGCCTCGCGAAGGTAACGGCGCGGCTGCTGCTTGATGCCGAGCTCGCGCAGGCCGGAACAGGAGTTGTGATAGGTGACGGGTGTTGCGACGCGGGCGGTGGGTATGCGGTCGATTTTCAGCACGTCGGCGAGGAAGCTGATCAGCTCATGACATTTTTCGCGGAGCGCATAGGCGCGGGCGCGGAGGTTGGGGTCGTCATCGAACAGATGGGGCAGATGCGTTCGCAGCATTCCGCCGCAGGAGCCGGACGGCACCACCACATAGTCGTATCCGATGAAAGCGTCGATGATGGCGCAGGCGAGATCGCGGGTGGCAGCGCGATCGCCAGAATTATAGGCGGGCTGCCCGCAGCAGGTCTGCGCGCGCGGGACTTCCACCTGACATCCCGCCTGCTCCAGCAGCTTGATGGCGGCGAAGCCGACGGTGGGACGGTAGAGATCGACGAGGCAGGTGACGAAGAGCGCGACGCGGGGTTTGGTCGTTTGCTGGGAATGCCCTGACGCAACCTTTTCTCGTAAGGTTTCTAAGGGGTTTTCTGTGGGCACGTCGGGCCCCTTATCCGCCGCGCGAGGCGCGGCGACCTCTCCCGAAGGGCTACCGGATTCGCACATCGTGATCCTTCAGCGTAATCAATGTGTGGTTCGCGGCCTGGAGGGAGGGCAATGCAAAAGCCCCCTCCTGCAAGGGGAAGGGGGAGAGGTAAAACTTAAGGGTTCCGCCGTCGCCGGCGACCTACCGCAAGTACCCCCACCAGCGCCGTCACACCGGTAACCAGCAGGACCACCGAGCCGGGTTCTGGCACGTTTGCCTGAGCCGATGGATGATACCGCCCCGCGTCCGGATCCGTCAGTGTGTATTCATTTGACTGCGAATGCGCACCTATCGACCCGATCTGATCGCCAAACAGCAGCCGGTACACGTCTCGGGCCGTGCTCTCGTCCGAACCGAACTGTTCCGAGATGAACGTGCCGCGGTTCGTCGGGCTGTAACACGCCGCCCGATCCGGCACTGCCCCGATCAAATCGGTCGGGGCGCAGTCGCCAGGCACCGAGATAGTCGCTAACGCCGGACTAGACGCCACAACCAGGGCGCAGCCGACAAGGGCGGTCCTGATGAGTTTCATTTTATCAGCGCACGTCACATACCGTTACAACAGTCGGCTCTTGTTAACCTCCCGTCAAGGGATAACGAACCGTTCCAGGCCAGCATCAAGCACTATCTTGGCGCCATCCGCAGCGCCCCGTCCAGCCGGATCGTCGCCCCATTCAAAAACCGGTTCGCGGCGATATGCAGCACCAGCGCCGCGAACTCCGCCGGCCGGCCCAGCCTCGCCGGAAACGGCACCGACTCCGCCAACCCGGCACGCACGTCTTCCGGCAATCCGTTGAACATCGGCGTCTCGATCAGCCCCGGCGCGATCGTCACCACCCGTACGCCCGACCGTGCCAGTTCCCGTGCCGCCGGCAAGGTCAGGCCGAGCACACCGGCTTTCGAGGCCGCATACGCCGCCTGGCCGATCTGTCCCTCATACGCCGCGATCGAGGCGGTATTCACAATCACCCCCCGCTCGCCGTCCTCCAGCGGGTCCAGCACCGTCATCGCCGCCGCCGCCAGCCGCAGCATATTGAACGTCCCGATCAAATTCACCCGCACCACCTGCTCGAACCGCTCCAGCGGCATCGCGCCGCCCTTCCCCACGATCCGCGCCGCCGGGCCGATTCCGGCGCAGTTCACCAGCAGCCGCGCCGGCCCGTGCGCCTGAGCCGCCAACGCCACCGCCGCCGTGGCCGCCGCCGCGTCCGCCACATCGCACGCCGCCGCCAGCCCGCCGATCTGCCGCGCTACCGCCTCCGCCGCCTCCCGGTTCAGGTCCACAACGGTCACCAGCGCGCCCCCCGCGGCCAACGCCTCGGCCGTGGCCGCCCCCAGCCCCGACCCGCCCCCTGTTACGATCGCCGCCTGTCCGCGCAGATCCATGGCAACACCCCGAGCATCGCTCCGCCCGATACTATGGGCCGGCAGCACCCGGAAGCGGCCTCCGGCCGATGTTCTCGGCAATCATAAGAAGATATCCGTCCGGATCCTGGACGAACACTTCTCGCTGGCCGCTCTCACAATCGCCCGTCCTGCGCCATGTTTCCCGCGGCCCGAGATAAATCGGCCAGCGGATCGCGCCGAGGGCGGACAGCACCGGCTCGATGCTCGCGAAATAAATCTGGAACATCGCCCCCTGCCCAAGGGGAAATTCCAACGGACCCGTTTCAAAGCGGCCATGCCGTCGGCACAACATGATTTGGTGGCCTTCCGGGTGCTCCAGATACACGAACCCTTCTTCCGGTCGTTCGAATGCCGTCCCGAATCCCAGGACCTCTCGCCAGAACGCCAGGCTCGCCTCCAGATCATTGACGTGCAGTTCGACAACCACACGCGCCCAGCCGTTCCGTGGAGGACTCCCCGGCCCCTCGCCTGCACCCGCTCTTCCCGGCATCTCGTCCTCGGTCTGCCCGCCTGATACGAACAACTTATCAGTCCGGCTGCGACAGACACGAGGCAGGTGCTTTCGCCGTCCCGCCTGCCGATCAACGACAAGGAGTTTGCAATGACCGAAAAACAGCCAGCACGCTCCTCCCGCGGCATGGTCGTCACCAACCACCCGCTCGCCTCCGCCGCCGGAGCCGAAATGCTCGCCGCCGGCGGCAACGCCATCGACGCCGCAATCGCCGCGCTCTTCACCCTCACCGTCGTCGAACCCATGATGGTCGGCATCCTCGGCGGCGGCATCGCCCATATCCGCCTCGCGGATGGCCGCCACGTGGTCATCGACAATCAATCCCGCGCGCCCCTGGCCACCAGCGAAACCACCTACGCCGCCGATCCCGCCGCCGCCCCCGGCACTATGGACGCCATCGGCCGCACCAACGCGATCGGCCCCACCTCGGTCGCGTCCCCCGGCAACCTCAAAGGATGGTGCGAGGCGCTCGCCCGCTTCGGCACATTCCCGCTCGCCGACGTCACCGAACCCGCCATCCGCCACGCCTCCCGCGGCTTCCGTGTCACCCCCTATCTGACGGAATGCGCCTCCGACTGCGCCGCCGACCTTGCCTGCGACCCCGAAATCACCCGGCTCTATTTGCCGGAAGGCCGCCCGATCCAGCCCGGGACGCGCCTGGTCACGGGCGACTACGCCGAAACGCTCCGCACCGTCGCCCGCGAAGGCGCCGACGCGCTCTATGCCGGCGCCCTCGGCCGCCATTACACGGACCACATGGCCCGCGCCGGCGGCTATCTCGCCCAGCCGGACCTGACCGGCTACCGCACCATCGAGCGGACCGCCCTCCGCGGCACTTACCGCGGCTATGACGTCGTTGGCCCCCCGCCACCCAGCTCCGGCCCGCTGCACATCATCCAGATGCTCAATATCCTGGAGGGCTTCGACCTTCGCGCCCTCGGCTTCGGCTCGCCCGAAACCCTCCACCTGTTCGCCGAAGTCCTGAAAATCGCCTTTGCCGACCGCGCGGCCGCCACCGCCGATCCGGATTTCGTCCCCGTTCCTGTCGAACGCCTGATCTCGAAAGCCTACGCCGATGAACGCCGCGCTGGTATCAACCGCAATCATGCGGGGCGCTTCAGCGCCGGCGTCGCCGCCGGTGAATCCGCCCACACCACCCATCTCACCGTCGCCGACGCACAGGGCAACATCGTCGCCAGCACCCAGACCATCAACAGCCTGTTCGGCGCCCGCTTCATCGTGCCCGGCACCGGCATAATCCCCAATAATTACATGTACCTCTTCACGCCGCGCCCCGGTCTCGCCAACTCGGTCCAGCCCGGCAAGCGCGTCACCTCCTCCATGTCCCCGATCATCGCATTGCGCGACGGGAAGCCGGCCTTCGCTCTCGGCCTGCCTGGCGGCATCCGCATCTTCGCCTCCGCCATGCAGGCGATACTGAACCTTATCGACCATGGCATGACGTTGCAGGAAGCCGTCGAAGCCCCGCGCCTCTGGACGCAGGGCCACGCCGTGGAGATCGAATCCGGCTTTGCCGCCGATGCGGCAGCCGCGCTCCGCGACCGAGGGCACGACGTCTCGGTCGTCGGCAACGTCGCCGGAGGCATGTGTGCCGTTGCGTTCGAAACCGATGGATCGATCACCGGGGCCGCCTGCTGGCGCGCCGACGGCACACCCATCGGCCTCGGCGGCGGCCTCGCCCGGCCCGGCGTCCGCTTTCGCCCCGAGGCAGCAACCCCAGCTTCGCCGTAGTTTTCGGTTGTCATCGCCAGGAGCATGAGTGACAAAGGACGCCGAGAATAAACCCCGCCGCCCCTCGCGGGAGCGAGGCATGAGGTGGACCCCATCCATTGGACAGGAAACGGGTTGAGCTAAGAGATTCTGATCGTCGATTGACCCCTTTTGTTGCTGTTGTGGTGCCTGTGGGGATGTGGTCAACGCGCTGGCGTTGTCCACATATCCACAGGTCGGCGCGGCCTCGAACATTTCGCGCGGCGTTCGATAACCGAGCGCTTGGTGCAAACGCACTTCGTTGTAAAAGGCCAGCCACCTGCCGATACCGCCACGTGCCGCACCAACCGAGGCGTATGCCTTGATGAACACCTCCTCATATTTCAGGCTGCGCCACAGGCGCTCGATGAAGATGTTGTCCAAAAATCGCCCTTTGCCGTCCATGCTGATCCGCACCCCGCGGGCCGGCAGTTCGTCAATGAAATCCCCGCTGGTGAACTGCACACCCTGATCGGTGTTGAATATGCCCGGCTGCCCGTATCGATCCATCGCATCCTGCAAAGCCTCGACACAGAATGCCATGTCCAGCCCGATCGATAAACGCCATGCCAGAACACCCCGACTGAACCAGTCCATCACAGCAACCAGATACACAAAACCCTTCGCCAGCGGGATGTACGTGATGTCCGCGCACCACACCTGGTTGGGTCGATCGATCAGGAGATCTCGCAAAAGGTAAGGATACACCTTGTGTTCCGGGTGACGCCGGCTGGTGTTCGGCTTCTGGTAAATCGCCTCAAGCCCCATCAGACGCATCAATCGGCGCACCCGCTTGCGGTTCACCACTTCGCCGGACCGGCGCAGTACCGCCACCATGCGACGCGATCCGTAGAACGGTGTCGCCAGATACTGTTCGTCCAGACACCGCATCAGTCGCAGATCATCGGCACTCACCGGCGCAGCCCGGTCATACAGCGTCGAGCGCGCAACCTGCAGCAGCCGGCACTGCGCCACGATCGACAGGTCCGCGTCGGACCTGTCGACCAGCGACAGCCGCGTTATCTGGTTCATGGCCCAGACCTTTTGCGAAAAAAATCGCGCTCGACCGTCAGCTCGCCAATCTTCTCATACAGCTTGGCCAGTTGCGCCTCGTCCGCCACGGCGCCCTCCGACGTTCCTGCCTTCCCCCGGGCGAACAGCGAACCAACCCCCTCGACCAGCGTCTTCTTCCACGCATGGATCTGGCTCGCATGCACCCCATATCGGCTTGATAGCTCCGCCACGGTGCCGTCCTCGCGCACCGCCGCCAAGGCCACCTTCGCCTTGAAATCAACGCTGTGCTTCTTGCGAATATGCGCCATCTGTCACCCCCGGCCCGCGGCCGTTCCAGGGGCGAGAGTCTCTCTTAGCCACCTGTCCAGATTTCGGGGTCCACCTCAGCAAGAGCAGGATTCACGCGCTCCGACGTTTCCGCCCAGCGCAATTCGGCTTGTCTTATGACTTCCCCCGCCGTTTCGGTGAGAATGGGGTGTCGCCGGCGAGTTCGCAGCTCGCCGGCGACGGGAGGGGATGGGTCGTGAAACTGCCGGCCGTGATGGGCCGCGTTTGACCACCCCTCTCTTTTCCTTGCGGCCTGAACGGATACCCGGGCTCACGGCCCGGATGACAAGCAAAGGACAGGGAAAAGATGACCGCCACTTTAGCGCAAACCGCTGGCGTTGACATCTCCGAAGCCTCGCTCGACGTCTCTCTCCATCCCAGTGGCCTGGCACGTCAGTTCGCCAACCACCCAGGCGGCCTCGCAGCCTTGTCGGCGTGGCTCAAAAAAGCCAGCGTGGACCGTGTCGTGTTTGAACCGACCGGGGCCTATCATCACGCCTTCGAGCGGCGTCTCAGCCAAGCCGGTCTGAAGCTGGTGAAGCTAAGCCCGCTGCAGGCACGCCGCTTCGCCGAGGCCATCGGCCGGCGTGCCAAAACCGATCGCGTCGATGCCGCCATGCTCGCCCGCTTCGGCGCGCTCTGCCAGTTGCCGGATCGTCCGATGGTCAGTGAAACGATCGCCACCATGAAGGAACTGCTGGTCGCGCGCCGCGCCCTGGTGAAGGATCAGGTAGCCACGTCGAACCGCGATCGGGTCCTGCGTTCATCATTGCTCAAGCGCCTGGCTGCCCAACGGCTGCGCCAGATCGCGCGCCAGATTGCCGCGATCGATGCTCGCTTGCGCCAGCTGTGCAAAGCCGATGCCGCACTGAAAGCCCGCCTCGCCATCCTCGTCAGCATCCCCGGGATTGGCGAGTTGACGGCGCTGACCATGCTTATCGAAATGCCGGAACCCGGCAGCCTGGAAAACAACTGCGCCGCCAGCCTGGCCGGTCTGGCGCCGGTCGCCCGCGACTTAGGCCAGCACAGCGGCAAGCGCTTCATCCGCGGCGGCCGCGCTCCGCTGCGCCAGGCGCTCTATATGCCGGCCCTGGTCGCCACCCGCTTCAACGCGGACATGAAGCGGAAATACCAGGCCCTCCGAGGTGGACCCCGAAATCTGGACAGGTGGCTAAGAGAGACTCTCGCCCCTGGAACGGCCGCGGGCCGGGGGTGACAGATGGCGCATATTCGCGAGAAGCACAGCGTTGATTTCAAGGCGAAGGTGGCCTTGGCGGCGGTGCGCGAGGACGGCACCGTGGCGGAGCTATCAAGCCGATATGGGGTGCATGCGAGCCAGATCCATGCGTGGAAGAAGACGCTGGTCGAGGGGGTTGGTTCGCTGTTCGCCCGGGGGAAGGCAGGAACGTCGGAGGGCGCCGTGGCGGACGAGGCGCAACTGGCCAAGCTGTATGAGAAGATTGGCGAGCTGACGGTCGAGCGCGATTTTTTTCGCAAAAGGTCTGGGCCATGAACCAGATAACGCGGCTGTCGCTGATCGACAGGTCCGACGCGGACCTGTCGATCGTGGCGCAGTGCCGGCTGCTGCAGGTTGCGCGCTCGACGCTGTATGACCGGGCTGCGCCGGTGAGTGCCGATGATCTGCGACTGATGCGGTGTCTGGACGAACAGTATCTGGCGACACCGTTCTACGGATCGCGTCGCATGGTGGCGGTACTGCGCCGGTCCGGCGAAGTGGTGAACCGCAAGCGGGTGCGCCGATTGATGCGTCTGATGGGGCTTGAGGCGATTTACCAGAAGCCGAACACCAGCCGGCGTCACCCGGAACACAAGGTGTATCCTTACCTTTTGCGAGATCTCCTGATCGATCGACCCAACCAGGTGTGGTGCGCGGACATCACGTACATCCCGCTGGCGAAGGGTTTTGTGTATCTGGTTGCTGTGATGGACTGGTTCAGTCGGGGTGTTCTGGCATGGCGTTTATCGATCGGGCTGGACATGGCATTCTGTGTCGAGGCTTTGCAGGATGCGATGGATCGATACGGGCAGCCGGGCATATTCAACACCGATCAGGGTGTGCAGTTCACCAGCGGGGATTTCATTGACGAACTGGCGGCCCGCGGGGTGCGGATCAGCATGGACGGCAAAGGGCGATTTTTGGACAACATCTTCATCGAGCGCCTGTGGCGCAGCCTGAAATATGAGGAGGTGTTCATCAAGGCATACGCCTCGGTTGGTGCGGCACGTGGCGGTATCGGCAGGTGGCTGGCCTTTTACAACGAAGTGCGTTTGCACCAAGCGCTCGGTTATCGAACGCCGCGCGAAATGTTCGAGGCCGCGCCGACCTGTGGATATGTGGACAACGCCAGCGCGTTGACCACATCCCCACAGGCACCACAACAGCAACAAAAGGGGTCAATCGACGATCAGAACGTGCTATGCAGCTTCGCTTCCCCCTCGCACGGGTAGCGGGATTCGTAACCGGCGGGAGTCTCTCTTAGCTCAACCCGTTTCCTGTCCAATGGATGGGGTCCACCTCACTCATCGCCGGCGGCGAACCGCCCAAGGTTGCGATCATCGCCATCATGCGCAAGCTCGTCATTCTGGCGAACGCCTTGCTGCGCGAGGGGCGGGCCTGGATGGTGGTTGCGTGAGGCGTGCGATGGCCGTCTGCGCGGGTGAAATCGTTATCTGTGCTTTGGTTGATGTGGGGCGGGTGGGGTTGTGGGCAACGTGCTTGGGTTGTCCACAAATCCACCGGCCGGATCGGTCGCCTAACCTCGCTTGACTAAGACGGATACTCTAACTCGTTGTTTCAGAGCAGGATTCACGCGCTCCGACGTGGTAGTGTCCTGAAGGTTCAGCAAATTCGGCCGTGAGAGCGGTCATGGTATGCGGGTGATGTCTGAAATCACCAACCCCGTGGGACGGGAGCTTTCTCCTCGGCCTGAAGAACCGCGGCCCATACGGGGTCGAGTTCGTGGTCTCCGACGACCATCCCGGGCTGAAAGCGGCGATCCGCGAAGTACTGCCGGAAGCGCTGTGGCAACGCTGCTATGTCCATTTCCTGAGGAATGCGCTCGACCACATGCCGCGCAAGCATCTGGACGACTGCGTGCAGGAACTGCGCTGGATCTACGATCGGCAGGACCTCTCCGAGCTGCGCCGCGATATCGCTCAGTGGCTCGCCAAGTGGCAACGCAAGTACGCCAAACTCTGCAGCTGGGTCGAGGAGAACATCGAACAGACGCTGACCTATTACCGGCTGCCGCTTGCTCATCACAAGCACATGAAGTCCACCAACATGCTCGAGCGGCTGAACCAGAGATCAAGCGGCGCACCCACGTGGTGCGGATCTTTCCCAATGCCGAAAGCTGTCTCAGGCTGGTGCGTGCGCTCGCGGTGGAGGCGCACGAGAATTGGCTGGCAGCGATCCGCTATCTCAACATGGAGCACCTGAAGGAGCACAAGAAGCAGATGATGCGCGAAGCGGCATGACGGCCATGCGCCCGGCCCGACCGAGGCTCACGCCATGCTCGCCGCCGTCAAGGACGCTTCGCGCCGGCTACGCCGGTGGCCTGCGGTCATCCTTGACCGCGGTTCCGCGCGGCGCGGCGATGGTCTCAGGCCGGGACATGGCGTAATCGCGGCGGCGAGCTGGCCTGATCGTTGGTAGCTTCCGCGAGGCGAAACGCCAGACCGGAGGACCCCATGGAACAGCGTCAGTATGTCGGGCTTGATGTTTCCCAGGCCATGACGTCCATTTGCGTGATCGACGAAGCCGGCGCGGTCGTGTGGCGCGGCAAAACCAGCTCGGAGCCGGACAGCATCGCCGCCGTGCTTCGGCCGTGCGCCAAACGTCGTGCGCATCGGCCTCGAGACCGGGTTGGTGTCGAATTGGTTGACGCGCTCCTTGCGCCAGCGCGGGCTGCCGGTCGTCTGCATCGATGCCCGTCATGCCGAGGCAGCGCTCAGCCTGCAGATCAACAAGACCGACGGCAATGATGCGTTCGGCTTGGCCCAGGTGATACGCACCGGATGGTTCCGCGAAGTGGCGATCAAGGGCATGGATGCGCAGACGTTGCGCATGCTGCTGGTAGCCCGCGCGCAGCTCGTCTCGCAGCGGCAAGCCTTGTCCAATACAATACGCGGGTTGTTGAAGACTTTCGGCCACATTGTGTCTCGCGGCAGCCATGGTCCCTTCGCGGTGCGCGTCAGGGAGCTCATGGATGGCAATCCCACGCTCGCTGTCATCGTCGAGCCGCTGCTGACTGCCTGGCAGGCGCTGCGCGAGCAGATTGCGCTGCTGGACCACCAGGTGTTGATGCGTGCCAAAGCCGATCCCGTAGCGCGACGATTGATGAGCATTCCGAGCGTCGGAGTGATCGTCGCTCTCGCTTACATGGCGGTGATCGACACGCCACACCGTTTCAGACGATCCAACGCGGTCGGCGCTTATCTCGGGCTCACCCCGCGGCGATACCAGTCGGGCGAGGTCGACAACCCGGGCCACATCTCGAAGTGCGGAGATGGGCTGCTGCGGACCTATCTGTCCCAAGCGGCGAACGCCATGCTGACCCGCAAGATACGGGCCTGCCGACTGCGCAGTTGGGGGCTGGCGTTGGCGGCCCGGATCGGCGCGCGCCGTGCCAAGGTTGCGGTGGCCCGTAAGCTTGCGGTGCTCATGCATCGCATCTGGCGCGACGACCGCGAGTTCGTTTGGGCTGGAGCGCCAGCGACCGCCTGAGCTTCAACCCCGAGTTCCGCCCGAACGGGCGGGAGGATGTCCCGCCGGGACGAGGCTCGGCAGCCCCGCTTTCTTCGCTGCGGCCCCATTCGGGTGACCGCGTCCGGGACCGCGTCCGGGACATAGGGGGGCCAGCCTTCCGACGCCATGTTGCGGCTGGTTGCAGACCGCGGAAAGAACCATGACCCGGCAGGATGGATCCCGACCTGATCGAGTGTTGCGCCGCGCGCAGCTTCGGTCAAGACCGCTGCGCGCCGCTTCGCGGTGGCCTGCGGCCAGTCTTGACCGAAGCTGCGCGCGGCGCTGTCGGATGCACTAGGCCGGGGCAGGAAAGCGGCCCATCAGCCGAACAGAAAAGCGGGGGTTTGTTGAAAGAAGGCTTGCAATCCAAACCGCGATTAAAGAACGAGGAAACGCCGCTCAGCCGAACAAGAAAACATCACTTCGTATACACAATCGCCATTTTGCAGAGATTGACGGACACAACTCAGCACCGGATCGCCCCGAGGGTCTCATATTATTATCGGTACCCATGCCGATAAAGCCACAGAGAAACCCAAGGCCCTACGCTGTGAACCAACCTCAACGCATTCTGCTCTAATCGGTCACTGCCCCGATAGGGCCGCGACGCAGGCTGTCAGACACCTTGACCTGTCGTATCCGCCGGATCTCAGGCGCAGGTTCGGGCTGTTCCACATCGGGCTCCGTCCTGAAGGTGCGTCTCCGCGTCTCCGGCATGGCCGTTCCCAACAGCAAAGTCCCCGCCAGCCCCGCCGCGGACAGCGCGAGGAACGTGGCCTGATGGCCGGCATTGTCCGCGATCCATCCGGCGGCCGTCGTGCTGACGGCAGCACCGCCGAACACGCACAGGCCAAGCACCCCAAGACAAAGGTTGAAATGCCCCCGCTCTCTGGTCAGGTCCGCCGCCACCAACGGCATCATCACCCCGAAGACAGCGGCGCTGATCCCGGCGACTGACTGACCGGCCACCAGCAGGTATGGCCCGGGCAGGAACGCCAGCAGCAGGCCGCGCACCGGCAGCGCACCCCACCCAAGCAGCAACAGCGGCTTGCGCCCCCACGTGTTGGCCCGGTGGCCGATCCAGGGCGATGTCACCGTCACCACCGCCTGCGGCACCATGATGCAGGCCGCGATGATCATGTTGGCGTATTCCGCCGTCCGCTCCGTTACCTGAGCGGCTGCGATCGGCAGCATGGCCGCGTTCGAAAGATGGAACAAAGCGACGCAGCCGCAGAACACCAGCAACCGATGGTCAGTGAACAGCAGCCTCAGGCCGCGCCAGTCCACCCCCGGGGCCGCGCGCGGCGCGGGCGCCAGATGCGGGCCGGGGCGGATACACCATAATGCCAGCAGCGCCGGCACGCCCAGCACGGCCGTCAGCCAGAAGACCCATGCGCCGCCCAGCCAGGTGCCGATCCCCCCCATCACCCCCGCGGCAATGCCGTTCCCGGCGGATGCAAACGCTGCGTTGCGCCCGAGCCGCTCGCCCAGCCCGGCGTGCCCCACCATCTGCAGGCTGATGGCCGCGATCGCCGGCACCAGCACGCTGCTGCCGAACCCGTGCAGCACCTCGGCTGCAAGCACCGGCAGCGTGCTCGGCAGTGATGCCAATCCGATCGCCGCGGCCATGACCGACAGGATCGCAACTCCGGTGACCACCCGCTTGTTCACCATCGCATCCACGATCGCGCCCGCGGGAATCTGGCTCGCGACGCTGGCAATTGTGCCAAGCGTCAGTGCCAGGCCGATATCCACCTGGGTCCATTTATGCGTCGTCAGATACACGGCGACGAACGGCCCAAACCCGGTCTGCACGTCCGCCATGAAAAAATTCAGCAGATCGAGTGCGCGAGAGCTGACCTTCGGTGCGGCAGGGATGATCTTGGCCGGCATGCTACTGCCCGGTCCCGGTCTTGGCGGGCTCTTTCTTGGCTGACGTCTGTGCCCCTTCCGGTTTGGCTGCTTCAGGCTTGGTTCCTTCGGGTTTGGCCGGCGCTTCCCATGGAGGAGCAACAACCGGCGCCGGCTTGCTCTCCCCCTTGTAGGCCGGCGCCTTCTGTATCTGCTCCGGCAGCAGGTCCAGCACTACCGGGTATTTGGCGTCCCCGGGGTTGAAATGCAGCGTGTTCCACTGAACCGCGATCTTTCGGCTCCCCACTCCCAGGAACCCGCCGAAATCGATCACCGCCGCCTGAGGGTTACCTTTACCGTCAACCAGCACATCCACCACTCGCCCAACCTCCTGGCCCAGAGGACCGGTCACGGGCTGACCCAGCAGAGCGATGGTCTGATTCGGCGCGACTTCCTTCACCGGTGCCGCAGGCATCGGCTTCGGTTGCCGGATTCTGCGCGCCGGCAATCCGCGGCGTCCCCTCCATCGCCGCTATCAATGAGATCCAGCCAGCTACCGGAAGCGCGAGTCGGCGCACTCTCATTCTATAGCCTGTGCACCTATCGGCTCTGCGAGTTCAAGCACGTTTTACCAAATGACGGTCTTCTGCGGCTCCCAACCTGCCCGTCTGCACTGACGCCAGCGCAATCCCGGCGGCGATCAGCACAATCCCCATCAAATGGTAACTGCGGAACTGCTCTCCCAGGAATACAACTGCGAGCAGGCTGCCGAACAGCGGCATCAGATGGGTGGACTGACCGGCCTGGCTGGCGCCGATCAGCTCGATCCCGCGGTTGAACAGAAGGTAGGCGACGAATGAGGGGAAGACGGCCATGTAGCCGATGGCCAAATACGCTCCCGCGCCACCCGTCACGTGCCCGCCAGCCGCCCGCTCCCACAGGAAGAACGGCAGGATCATGCACGATCCGATGCCCATCATCGCGGTGAGCAGGCTGAGCGGATGGACCAGGGGGCGGCGGCGGAAAATCACGCAATAGAAGGCATAAACCGCGATAGCGCCAAGGACGATGGCATCGCCGGTATTCAGGCTCAGCCCAGCCAGGACGGACACCGATCCGCGTGAGGCGATAGTGGCTACCCCGGCCAGCGACAGCAGAACGCCGGCGCCCTGACCCAGGCTCGGCCGCTGCCCGAACAGCACAAAGGCCCAGATCAGGATCACCAGCGGCGTCGCCGATTGCAGCAGCAGCACGTTCAGGGCGGTGGTCTTGATTCCACCGCGATATAGGACAACGTGTTGTATGTCGCGATCCCGGTGGCGGAGAGCAGTAACATGATGGGCCAGTGCCGCCGGATCGCCGGCAAATCACGCTCCAGACCGGGCCAGGCGAACGGCAGCGCCACCAGGAACGCCCCGGTCCAACGGCAGTACGCCAGCGCAATGGGCGGCACCTCGCCCGCGATACCGCGTGCCAGCACGATATTGCCGGCCCACAAGATTGATCTCGTCAGTGCCAGCAGCGGCCACGCGGCGTGCCAGAACCGATTCATAGATGATCGTGAAAGAACCTGGCCACCGCCTCAAACGCGCCGAACCCGGTCATCCGGCCGGATGAAGCCGTGGCCGGCGTAGTCGAACACCAGATACTCGACCGCCTTGCCCTGCCCACGCAGCGCCGCCACCACCTGCCCGCTCTCCCCCATCGGCACCCGCGGATCGCGGGTTCCGTGCAGCACCATCAGCGGCGCGGCGATCCGGTCCGCACGGTGGATCGGCGAAATCCGCGCAAATAGTGTCGGATCGTCACCGTACTCCGCCGCACGGTGATCCCGCCGCCATTTCCCGGTTCCGGCCAGAAGAGTGGTGAAGTCAGCGATCCCGTAATAGTCGATCGCCGCCCGCCAGAGGTCCGGATACGCGGCGATCGCGGATAGCACCATGAACCCGCCATAGGACTGGCCCATCACCCCGATCCGCTCAGCATTGATCCCATTCTGCCGCGCCAGCCATTCCCGCCCGGCTGCCAGATCGGCCACGCTGTCCAGCCGCTTCTCCTGGTCGTCGCTCTCGCATCCTGTCCGCCCGTACCCGGAACTGCCCCGCACGTTCGGCATCAGCACCGCGAAACCTTGCGACAGGAGCATCTGGATGTCCGGACGAAAGTTCGGGCGCGTCTGCCCCACCGGTCCGCCATGCACCCAGATCACCGCGGGCCAGCCCGCGCCCGGCACCGCGCCCGCCGGCCGGGCCAGCCATCCCGGGATCATCAGCCCATCGAAGCTCTCCCACGACACCAGCTCGAGCGACCGGAAATCGAAGCCGGGCCCCACCTCCGGCTGCCAGACCAGGCGCCCCGAGCCGTCCTCGACCAGCCAAATTCCCGGCGGTTCGGTAGGAGACGATACCGACAGCGCTACCCACCTCCCGTCCGGAGAGAAAGCGAGGTCCGTCGCCACCCCCTCCCGCAGTCCCGTGACTATCCTCCGGTCACCCCCTGCCTCCCCGACCCGGACGACCGACCAGCCTCGGTCATTCTCGATCGTCGCCAGCCGGGACTGGTCTGAGGACAGCGACCACGCCTCCACGTCCCGGCCAGGCGCGCGATAAACCTCCGAAACCTCGCCCGTATCCGGGTCTATGCGGCAAAGCCGGAGAAAATCGCACCTGCCATGATCCGTCAGACCCAGCAAACTCCGGCTGTCCCCTGACCAGTGCACGCTCTGCCAGATCAGGGGTCCGGGCTGTGGCACCGGCCGGATCTCCCCGGACGCCGCATTCAAAACGTGCAGCCGGTTATCGCCATAGGAGCGATCCTCCAGCAAGGCGATACTGGCTCCATCCGGGCTCCAGCCGCAGACCGAGACCTGGCGCCGCCCCTCGAACACGCGTCGGCGCTTACCGGAGGTGATCTCCTGGATGTAAATGTCGAAATCAGCCTCGTCGCGGTCGTTTGCGGCAAAGGCGATACGGGCGCCGTCCGGCGACCACGCTCCGAAATCGTGGATAACCGCAGGCGCATCGGTCAGCTTCCTGCTCTCCCCCGTCTGGGGATCGAGCAGAAAAAGCTGCTGCCGCTCATCGCCGCCCCGGTCGATGCCGTAGATCAGCCGGTCGTCCGCCGGCGAGCGCCGGATGAACGCCACCTTCTCGTCATGCTCGGTCAGCTGCTGCGCCGCGCCGCCATCCACCGCCATCGCCCAGACCTGCGGCAGCCCGGCCCCACGCAGGTGGAACAGCGTGGTTCCATCGCGCGAAAAGGCGGGTCCGCTGGCCGCACCGATGCGCACGAAATCCGCGGGAGCAGGCATTCGGTTCCTTCCGATTTGGGGCGTGGAGGATAGTATCCGATCGCAGAGGAGCGCGAATCGCGAAGCGGCCGCGCTCCGCCGCGTGAATCGGATGCTTCGCCAAAACCACTCTATCCGATCGCAGAGGAGCGCAAATCGCGAAGCGGCCGCGCTCCGCCGCGTAAATCGGATGCTTCGCCAAAACCACTCTATCCGATCGCAGAGGAGCGCGAATCGCGAAGCGGCCGCGCTCCGCCGCGTAAATCGGACGCTTCGCCAAAAACCACCGGGCTTGGAAACCGCCCGCCGATGATGTTCCCTTCCCCTATGCGCCGGATCCAGCTGCGCAGCGAAACGGACTGGGACGGGTGGCGAGCCGCCACACGCTCCCTGGTGCTCGAGGGCGTGCCGCCCGAAAAGGTCCATTGGGGCATAAGCCCCGCCCATCCCCATCTGCCGCCCGAAAGGACCGGCAGTTTCGGCCTGCCACGCGCGCTCGTCTCCCTCGCTTCCCTCGCCATTCAGTCCCGCGATCCCAGGCGTTTCGCGCTGCTCTACCGCCTGGTCTGGCGCGCTCAGGCCGGCGAGCGGCTCCTGGAGGACGCCGCCGACCCCGAGATGCACCGCGCCCGCGGCCTGGCGCTGGCGGTGCGGGCCGAGCAGCACCGCATGCGCACCCAGCTTCGCTACCTGCGCTGCGATGACCGCCATGTCGGCTGGTACAGCCCCGGCGCATTTCGTCCTGGAGGCAAATGCCCAGCTTCTCGCCCGCCGCTTTCCCGATCTCTCGGTGGCCATCCTGACCCCCGACGGAAGCGCCTTCTGGACACAAGGCGGGCAGGTGCATTTCGGGGAAGGCCTCAGCAGCGACGCAGTCCCGGACGACGATGCCCTCGCGGCATGGTACCGCTCCTACGGAGCTGAGATGGCCGCCGCCGCCCAGCCCGGCACCACCGTTCCGGAGGCCGAGCCCCTCAGCGAGGATCCCTGGCCGCCCGATCGCCCTCCGGTCGGACCCGTGGTCATGCCCGCCGGCACCGACCCGGGCATCACCGCCGCCGCCCACGAATCAGCCGACTGCCGGCGCTGCCATCTCTGGGAACCCGCCACCCAGACCGTGTTCGGCGAAGGCCCCGCCGGTGCACAGGTGATTTTCGTGGGCGAACAGCCGGGCGACCAGGAGGACGTGATCGGCCGCCCCTTCGTCGGCCCAGCCGGCCAGCTGCTGGATCGCGCTCTCGCCGAGGCCGGCATCGATCGCCGCGCGGTTTACGTCACCAATGCCGTGAAGCATTTCAAATTCACCCCGCGCGGCAAGCGTCGCCTGCACCAGACGCCGGAGGCGCCGGAGATCCAGGCCTGCCGCTTCTGGCTCGACGTGGAAAGGGTCCGCCTGGCCCCGAGCCTGATCGTCGCAATGGGCGCCACCGCGGCGAGGGCGATCCTCGGCCGGGCAGTGACGATCGGGCGCGAACGGGGCCGCCCGATCAAGCTCTCCGACACCGAAACCGCCTTCGTCACCGTCCACCCCTCCTTCCTGCTCCGCGTGCCAGATGCGGACGCGAAGAAGCGCGAATACCGGGCGTTTGTTGCCGACCTGAGGGCAATCGAACGGTTGATACCAGGCGCCGAAAGTCCCGACACGTCGTGATCCAGCAAAACTCCCTCCCTTGCGGGCGGGGGAAAGGGGGAGGGGTCAAAATTTAACGCCATTCGCGGTATAATGTATCAAGGTAACTGCCTTACCTCTCCGGCTTTGCGGGAGAGAGACTGCCCTCGGGCTTCGACCCGAGGGTGGGATCGCGGAGCGATCCGGGTCAGGGTGTCTCGTCCGCCGACGGATAGCTGACAGCAACCACCTCGATAGACTGCACCCCCTTGGGCGTATGTACCGCGATCTCCTCGCCGGCCCGCGCCCGCGCTTTGATCAACGCCACCGCAACCGGCGACGTGAGACTGATCTTCCCCGCCGACATATCCGCCTCATCGACGCCCACGATCGTCACGGTTCGCTCGATGTCGGCTTCATCCACGTAAGTCACGGTCGCGCCGAAGAACACGCGATTGCGTATCATCTGGCGCGACGGATCAACCACCTCGGCATCCGCCAGCCGCTTGGTAAGAAACCGGACCCGGTGGTCGATCTCACGCAGGCGCCGCTTGCCGGTACTGATAATCGGCGTTCTCGCTGCGATCCCCGTTCGAAGCCGCCCAGGACACGACCTCCACCACGCGCGGACGCTCCCGTCGCAACAGGCGATCAAGCTCCTCGCGCAGCCGCGCGTGCCCTTCCGGCGTCATATAGAACTTGCCCCCGAGTGCCAGCCGGGGCGCGTCTTCTTCATCCATTGCCACGCCTACAGGGGTATAGCGGGCCGCGGCGGTCATCGCGAGGTCCGCGAAGCGGGCCGTGGCGATCCAGGCGAACCGCCCGGTGCTGCGGTTCAGGTTTCATCCACGGTGGGTCCTCGATGTCCCGATGTCGAACTGATTATCCCGGCCGGCGAGACACCCGCTGGTATGAGTCGGTCCCTTGGCGTCAGGGCTTCTCTCCAGCCTCCAGCAACACGCAATTCCGCGGGTCAGCAGAAAGAAACGCCGTTTCATTCTCCCTCACCCCGCCCAGTGCCGTGCACCGCACGGACAACTCCCGCCCGCCCCACAGCACCTGCACCTGCGTCAGGTCGCCAAGGAACACGATCCGCTTGACCGTCACCGGCCAGACATTCCGCGCGTCCTCCCTGGCCTCCGGATCCAATCGAAAGTGCACGGTGCGGACTGACATCGTCGCTTCAGGCGCCCCCCCACGCCCATGCGCCACGCCATGAACGATCTGCCCGCCCTCGGCCTCGAGCGCAATGAAACCATCCGCCGCAAGCTCGGGCAGCAGCCGTCCACGGATCAGGTTCGCCGAACCCACAAAATCCGCCACGAATTCGGTGCGCGGATAGTCATAAATCTCGGCGGGCGGCCCACTTTGCTCGATGTGACCGGAGCGCATCACCACGATCTGGTCCGACATCGCCAGCGCCTCCTCCAGATCGTGCGTAACATACAGCGACGTCACACCCAGCCGGTGCTGCAACTCGCGCAACTCGATCCGCATGTCGCCGCGCAGCTTCGCATCCAGATTGGACAGCGGCTCATCAAACAGCAGCACACTTGGCGAGAAAGCGCAGGCCCGCGCCAGCGCCACCCGTTGCTGCTGACCTCCTGACAGCGCCGAGGCGCGACGATCCGCGAAGCCGCCCATCTGCACCAGATCCAACGCCTCCAGCACCTTCGCGCGGATTTCCGCCGGCTTCTTACGCCGCACCCGCAACCCGTAGGCCACATTCTCAAACACCGTCATATGCGGCCAGATCGCGTAGGACTGGAACACCATCGACAGGCCGCGCCCCTCCGCCGGCACGTCCACCCTCTCGGCAGACGAATAGACGGTCCGACCGCCAATGCGGATTGCCCCCGCGCTCGGCCGCTCCAACCCCGCCACGGCCCGCAGCGTTGTCGTCTTCCCGCAGCCGGACGGCCCCAGCAGCGTCAGTTGCTCGCCGGCCGGCACCGAAAAACTCACCGGACCAACCACCTGCACGCTGCCGTAGCTGATCCGCAAATTTTCAACCTCGATATGCGCCATCACACCCGCGCCCCTCGCCGCGTCAGCGCTATGAAAATCCCCATCACCACGCCAACCACCAGCGTTTGAATAAGTGCCATCGCAGCTGTCAACTCGGAGCTGGTACCGAACCACGCGTCCACGATCGCCGGGCTCAGTCACTTTCGACGTTGGCCCCATCAGCAGGATCGAGGCGCCGAGCTCCCGCACGCTCGCAATGAACAACAGCAGCCAGGCGGCAAGAATACCCGGTCTCAGCAGCGGCATCGTGATGGTGCGCATCCGATACACCCACGAAGCCCCGCACACCTCCCCGCATTCCTCCAGGCTCTTGTCGAGCTGCACCAGCACGCCGGAGATCGTCCGCACACCCAACGGCAGGAACACTGTCAGATAAGCGATCAGTAGCAGCCATAACGTCCCATAAATTGGGATCGGAAACACCAGCCATGCCCACATCATGCCAAATGCAAACACCAGTCGCGGCACCGCCTGGGGAAACATGACCACATATTCCAGCATTCCGCGACCCGGCAGCTTGCTGCGCTGGATCAGCCATGCCAGCAATCCGGTCAACATCACGCCGATCGTCGCTGTCAGCACGCCAAGCAGCAGGCTGTTGCCCAGGGCTTGCCGAACCTCGTTCATTGAAAAAGCCGCCCGATAGTTGTCCAGCGTAAAGTTCGCTGCTTTCGGGAATGCCACGGCCAGCTTCTGGATCGAGACGTAAATCAGCGTCAATATCGGCAGCACCACGGACAGCAGCACATAGACGGCGCACACCGCAAAAAGCACCCACCGCAGACCACCCATCCGCATCAGCCGCGGCCTGAACGCCTTCCCGGAAACCGTCACGTAGCTGCCACGCGCCGTGATCCGGCGATAGACGAACAGCATCGCGAACATCACCACGAACAGCGACACGCCCATCGCCGCCGCCAGCGGAATGCGCGGCGGATACTGCGCCACCAGCTGATACATCGCCGTCGTGATCACATAAAACCGGTTGGGTGTGCCAAGCACCAGCGCCGCCGAGAACGAGCCAAGCATCTCCGCCATGACAAAGATCGCGGCACCCAGCACACCCGGCAAAACCAACGGCAAGGTAATGCGCAGCATCGTCCGCACCCGGCCGCCGCCAATCACCTGCGATGCCTCCTCCAGCGCCGGATCCATCGATTTCATCACCGCGCCGATCATCACGAACGCAACCGAGCCCTCAAACAGCGCCATCACCCAGGCGATGCCAATCGCGCCTGTGACGTCGATGATCGCGCCGCGGCCGCCGGCGGCACGCCACAGCTGGTTGATGAAGCCGCTTTCCGGCGTCCCGAGCATGGCCCATGCCAGAGCCCCGAGCAGTGGCGTCACGTAATACGGGATCGCCATAGCCTGTTCCAGCGTCTGCCGGAACGGCACGTCGGTGCGGTTCAAAATCCACGAGGTAATGAATCCGAAAACCATCGCAATTACGGTGGCGGCAAAGGAAACCTCCAGCGTGTTGAACATGATTTCGGCGTAGTTAGGCAGCTGCGCAAAATTATCGAAGCCGAACGCGGTGGGCGGGCGCACGTTCGGGTCACCCACATCCAGCGCCGCCTGCACCAGGTAATAGATCGGATACAGCACAAGCGCCGCTGCCACCACGGCAACCCCGCCCCCGATGACGGTCTGCCCATTCAGGGAAAACCGTCGTAGCGCCAGGGCGGCCATGTTACAGCAGGCCCAGCATCTTGTTCCACTCAGATGTGAATTTACTTCTGGCTCGCCAGGTAATCCGCCAGATCAGCCGGGTTGTCAGTGGGACTGAGCAGCTTGAAATCCGAGCCAGCCGCTTGCCGTCGGGCATGGGCGGCGCATCCTTACGCAGCGATGCGTAGTATAGTTGCGGGTTGTCCTGGTACAGTTGCTGCCCGATCGGCGACATCAGCCAGTCGACGAACAACTTGCCTGCTTCCGGATGTGGCGCCTTGCTGACCGCTCCTACAGTCACTGGCGTCGCCGGCAGCCCGTCAGGCGGCGCAACAAAGGCAATCGGCGCGCCCTTCTTCTTGTACAAAAGATAACCAGCATATTCCGCCAGCGCGCATATCTTATCATCACCTTTTGCCAGCCGGTCGAACAGCTGCACCCGCAAATCGAAGCCCCGCGGCCGCTGCTTGGCAAACGCCTTCCAGAACTCCGGGCCATACAGCTTCTGCAACTCGTACCACTCGACAAATTGCGTTCCCGATGTGGCCTGCTTCGTGCTGATGGAATTGCGCCAGGGCGGATCAAGCAAATCCTTCCACGTCTTCGGCGCCTCAGCCGCCGGCACGCGGTCGGTATTATAGGCTATGCCCGCGAACGTCATGCCCGCCATGAAGTAATCGCCAGGCGGCGAACTTAGATATTGCGGCGCATAGGCCGAGTCTTCCGGCGAGACATGACGTTCGTAACCGCCCCGCTTCTTGAAATCGAGCACAGTCCCGATGTCAGAGAATTCTATCGCATCGACAAGAAATCGCCCAGCCGAGCGCTCGGCCAGCAACCTGCTGTACAGCGCCCCGTTCTGAGCACGGAAATACGTGCCCTTGATCTTGGGGAATGTCTTGCTAAATGCATTTACCACGGTCGCGCCCGCCGCCTCGCCATCGACCGTGTAAAACAGCATCTCCCCTTCCTGCTCGGCCTTGGCCACATCAGCAGTGGTCTTGACACCGTTAACGGTTGTCACCGTTTCGGCCCGAGCACTCGTCGGGCACTCAGCCCCGCCAGTGGCAATGTTGCAGCCCCCAGGCCACCCCATAGCGTCGCACGTCGTGACAAAGAGCCATGAATCACGCCGTCTCCTGGCCGTTCGCCGCCCGCGGACATGTCAGCTCCCCTTTGTGTCAGCAACCAGGATCATGAAAACAGCTATGCTACAGCAGGCCAAGCATCTTGTTCCATTCGGTGGTAAATTTACTCTGGCTCGCCAGATAGTCCTGTAGCTCAGTTGGGTTGTCAGTGGGGCTGAGCAGCTTGAACTCCGAAAGCCGCTTGCCCCCAGGCAACGGCGGCGCATCGTTCCGCAAGGATGCATAATAGAGTTGCGGGTTTTCTTGGTATACCTTCTGCCCGACAGGCGACATCATCCAGTCCATGAACAGCTTCGCCGCTTCGGGATGTGGCGCCTTACTGGCAATGCCCGCAATCGCCGGCGTGGCCGGCAAGCCGCCAGGCGGGGCAACAAAGGCAATCGGCGCTCCCTTCTGCTTATACAGCAGGTAGCCGGCATATTCCGCAAGGGCGCAGACCTTGTCGTCGCCGCGTGCCAGCCGGTCGAACAACTGCACCCGCGAATCAAACCCCCGCGGCCGCTGCTTGGCGAACGCCGTCCAGAATTCCGGGCCATAAAGCTTCTGCAACTCATACCATTCGACAAACTGCATCCCTGATGTGGCCTGCTTCGTGCTCATGGCATTGCGCCAACGCGGATCAAGCAAATCCTTCCACGTCTTCGGAGCCTCATCGGCCGATACGCGATCGGTGTTATAGCCAATGCCCCCGAAGGTCATGCCGACCATGAAGTAGTCGCCGGGCGGCGAACTCAGGTATTGGGGCGCGTACGCCGAATCTTCCGGGGAGGCATAATGTTCGTATCCGCCCCGCTTCTTGAAATCCAGCGTGGTCGCGATGTCCGAAAACTGCACCACGTCCGCGACAAACCGGCCCGCCGAACGCTCCGCCAGCAGCTTGCTGTACAGCGCCCCGGTCTGGGCGCGGAAATAGGTTGCCTTGATCTTCGGGAATGTCTTGGTGAAGGCATCCACCATCGCGGCGGCACCAGCCTCGCCGTCATGCGTGTAATACAATACTCCGCCTTCCTGCTCGGCCTTGGCCACATCAGCCTCGGTCTTAACGCCGTTAACCGTCGTCACCGTTTCGGCGCGAACTCGATCGGCGGACAACCACGCCAGCGGCAATGCCGCCGTCCCCAGACCGCACCACAGCGCCGCACGTCGCGTCAAAAGACGACGCGTGCCCCCGTCCTCTGGCCATTCGGCGCCTGCGGACATGCCAGCTCTCCTTATGTCAGCAACAGCGATCTTGCCGTTACAGACTGCCGTATGCAAACCGCGCAGCCATCACGCCAACGACAGGATCTCCTTCGGGCGGCACGCATGGATGCTATACTCCGCCCTACCCGAACGGACCCACGTGCCCAAATGAGCGACGCACCCATCGCCCCTGCCCCCACCCTGTTCGACCGCGCCATCCGCCGCATCACCTCAGCCTGGCGCGACATGGCCGCCAGCGTCCCCGACCCGGACGACAGCTTCGAAGCCCAGATCCGCGCCTGTCTGCGCGCCCGCGGCGGCGAGGTCTCCGCCCGCAACCGCGCCGCCCGCCTCGCCGAAACCTACCTCCGTCTCGACGAACCTGGCCGGCGCGATCTGCTGCGCACCCTCGCCACCTTCGATTCCGACCCCCACGCCGTCGCCGCGGCCTACCAGGCCGTCCAGCACGCCCAGGACCCCGCCGAGCGCGCCGTCGCCCAGAGCAATCTCCGCCGCGCCCTGGAGCCCCCGCGCCTCAAGGTCCTCACCCAGTTCACCACCATCCCCGACGGTCGCAAATTCCTCGTCGACCTCCGCGCCTTTCTGCTCGAACACCGCCGCGAAGACCCTCTCCTCGACGCCCTCGAATCCGATCTGCGCGGCCTGCTCTCCGCCTGGTTCGACATCGGCTTCCTCGAACTCCAGCGCATCGACTGGTCCAGTCCCGCCTCGCTGCTGGAAAAGCTTGTCGGCTACGAGGCCGTCCACCTCATCCGCTCCTGGCGCGACCTGAAAAACCGGCTCGATTCCGATCGCCGCTGCTACGCCTTCTTCCACCCGCGCATGCCGACGGAACCGCTCATCTTCGTCGAAGTCGCCCTCACCAGGGGCCTCGCCGGCAGCGTCCAGAAACTCCTCGACGAAAAAGCTCCCGTCCTCGATCCCCGCGACGCCGACACCGCCATCTTCTATTCCATCAGCAACTGCCAGCGCGGCCTCTCCGGCATCAGCTTCGGCAACTTCCTCATCAAGCGTGTCGCCGAGGAACTCTCGCTCGAGTTCCGCAACATCAAGACCTTCGCCACCCTCTCGCCCGTCCCCGGCTTCCGCCGCTGGCTCGACCCCAAGCTCACCGCCAACAAGTCCGGCCTGCTGACGGAGGAGGAACACGGCAACCTTCACACCGTCGCGCCCGGCGACGGCCCCGCCGTTCTCGCCGGCATTCTGGCCAAGCCGCGCTGGTTCCGCGATCCTACCCTCGTCCGTGCCGCCGAGCCCGTCCTCACCCGCCTCTGCGCCCGCTACCTGCTTACCGAAAGCGCCAGCGGCAAGCGTGCCCGCGACCCCGTCGCCCATTTCCACCTCTCCAACGGCGCCCGCCTGGAGAAAATCAACATGCTCGCCGACGTCTCGGAAAAAGGCGGCAAGGAATCCGCCTCCCTGATGGTCAACTATCTCTACGACCTCGAAAAAATCGAGGACTACCACGAAGACTACGCCGGCGAGGGCCGCCGCAACGCCTCCCAACCGGTCCGCCGCCTGCTCGGCAAGCAATGGGCCGTCGTCAGCGGCACGCCCGAAAAACGCACCTAGCCCAGATCACCTCTCCCGCTCCCGGGAGAGGTCGGATCGCACAGCGATCCGGGGGAGGGCCCTTGCAAGTCCGCAATTTCGATATATCTAAACTCTCGTTATATCGAAACCGTCCAAGAGGCCACATGCGTCACAGACACTTCCACACCCACCCCGATGCCGACCGCCGCTTCGCCCGCCGCGAACACGACCGGCACCACGGCCACGGCAGCGGCCGGTCAGGACTTGGCCGCTTCTTCGCCCACGGCGACCTCCGTCTCGTCATCCTCCAGCTCATCGCCGAAAAGCCCCGCCACGGCTACGAGATCATCAAGGCGATCGAGGACCGCGTCGCCGGCACCTACAGCCCCAGCCCCGGCGTCATCTACCCGACCCTCACCCTGCTCGAGGAACTCGGCTACGTCACCGTCAGCGCCCCGGGCGACAGCGCCCGAAAGCTGCACGAGATCACCGCGCAGGGCCGGTCCTTCCTCGATGCAAACCGTCCGGCGCTCGACGCCCTTCTCGCCCGCATGGAGGAGGCCGGCCGGGCCGAGAGCGAGGGACCCCCGCGCCGGATCAGGCACGCCATGGAAAGCCTGAAGATTGCGCTCCGCCGGCGTCTGGCAGGCGCACCCCTTTCCGAGGCCCAGGCCGACGCCATGGCCACCGCCATCGAAGCCGCGGCAACCACCGTGGAGAACGCCTGAATGACCGCAAACGCCTCATCCGAAGCACGCGTCCCAACCGCGTCGCCACAGCGCTATCTTGCGCAACTGTGCAAACACTTCCAGCACAAGCTGCCGGTCACGCTCGCCCCCGACAACGGTTCCATCCGATTCTCATCGGGCGTCTGCGAGCTCAACGCCGCGCCGGACACTCTGGTCTTGCACCTCACCGCGGATGACGAAGCCTCTCTCGCCGCCCTGCAGGACGTTGTCGCCCGCCATCTCCGGCGCTTCGCCTTCCGCGAGGAGCCGGAGGTACACTGGACCCGCCCCGAATAGGCCACGCCTGCCGGAGGTCCAGCAAAACCCACTCCCTTGCGGGAGGGGCAGGGGGAGGGGTCAAAAAATAAGGCCCTCGGCAGAAGCCGAGCTCGCCAGGCGTCCTCAGATCATCACCCGCGAAACTATTGGACATCCTGGGCATCTCTGCCGGAGAATGCCGCGAACGCGATCTCCCGGTGCGGCGATTCACGCGCTCCTGGCTTGTCCTCGCGCCGACCTTCGGCCGGACGCGGGGGAAACCCGGCGTTTCCAGTCAAGCGCGATCTGCTCTACCGCTCGGTTTCGTCGGTGTCGGTTTCGACCTCGATGTCCGGGCCGATGGCATCGGCGTCATCCTCAAGATCGCCGGTGTCCTCGAGCACGTCCTCTTCCGCCTCTTCCTCGATGGCCTCCACTTCGATGTCGGCTTCCTCGACGCCGGGGACCGGGACGGGCTTCTTCGGGCGCTTTTCCTCAGGCACACCGCCGCTGGGCCGCCGGATCCGGGGCTGCTCCACCGGCTGCTCCGTGCCGCATTTCGGGCAAATGGCAGGCGATTTGGCCAGGTCGTAAAAGCGGGTTCCGCAGGCAACGCATACGCGTTTGCTGCCGAGTTCGGGTCTCACCATCAGAAGCCTCGCGCGAGAAGCGGCGGCCCATGCCATCGGGCCGGGGCGCTGTCAATTTCCGGACTGCATGCTAAGCCGCATGGCATGGATATCTCCCGATCAAGCCAAAGTTTGCGTTCCACCCGGGCTGCTGCAGGGCTGATCGGCCGGGTCAGGGTGCCAGGGGACAAGTCTATCAGTCACCGCGCACTGATGTTCGGAGCGCTCGCGGTCGGGGAGACGCACATCACCGGGTTGCTTGAAGGGGAGGACGTGCTGCGGACCGCCGCGGCGATGCGGGCCTTGGGGGCCGAGGTGGAACGAAGCGATGAGGGTGCCTGGCTGGTTGCGGGACGGGGTATCGGTGGGCTGATCGAGCCTGGCGACGTGCTGGACATGGGGAACTCCGGCACGGCTGCGCGCCTGCTCTGCGGCATTCTGGCCAGTCACCCGGTCTTCGCAGTGATGACGGGCGATGCCAGCCTGCGGGGGCGCCCCATGCGACGGGTGATTGATCCGCTTTCGGCTTGCGGAGCGGTTTTTCGTTCTCGCGACGGTGGGCGTTTGCCGCTGGCCGTGGAGGGAGCGCGCGACGCCTTGCCGCTCGACTATAAGGTGCCCGTCCCGTCCGCCCAGGTGAAGTCAGCGGTCCTGCTTGCCGGACTGAACGCAAGCGGCGTGACCAGAGTCGTGGAAGCAGAAGCCACCCGCGACCACAGCGAAAACATGCTGCGGCATTTCGGCGCCGAGGTGAGGATTGAAGTGCAGGGCAGCGGGCGGGTTATCGAGTTGCGCGGCCAGCCCGAGCTTCGTGCGGCTGACGTGTTTGTGCCGGGCGATCCTTCTTCGGCAGCCTTTGTGCTTGTCGCAGCGCTGCTCGTTCCGGGGTCCCGCGTGGTGATCGAGGGAGTGGGGCTGAACCCGCTGCGCACTGGGTTGCTGGTGACGCTGGGGGAGATGGGCGCGGACATACAGATGGAGAATCGCCGGGCCGAAGGCGGGGAACCGGTGGGGGATATTGTCGTGCGCCACAGGCCGTTGCGGGCCGTGGAAGTGCCGCCAACCCGGGCGCCGAGCATGATCGATGAGTATCCGATTCTGGCTGTCGCTGCCGCCTTTGCCGAGGGCAGCACGCGCATGGGAGGATTGAAAGAGTTGCGCGTGAAGGAGAGCGACCGGCTGACGGCGGCGGCTGCCATGTTGGCGGCCAACGGGGTTCGCGTAGAAATCGAGCGCGACGATATGATCGTGCATGGCACAGGGCATCCCCCGGAGGGCGGCGGCATGGTCGTCACGCACATGGACCACCGGATCGCAATGAGTGCTTTAGTTTTGGGGATGGCGGCCGAACGCTCGGTTGCGGTGGATGACGCCGCCTTTATTGACACCAGCTTCCCAGGATTTGTGACGCTGATGAACAGCATTGGTGGAGCGATTGACTGAAGGTGCAATTCGCTATCGCGATTGACGGTCCGGCCGCAGCGGGCAAGGGCACGCTTGCCAAGCGCCTTGCAGCGCATTTCGGCTTGCCGCATCTGGACACCGGATTGCTCTACCGTGTCGTCGCCCGCCGTGTGCTCGACGCGGGCGCAAGCGCCTCCGACGAGCGCGCGGCGGAAGCAGCGGCGCAGGAGGCGACGCCTGCAGATCTGGGGCGCCACGATCTCCGAGGCCCCGAGATGGATGCAGCATCATCATTGGTGGCAGCCTTTCCCGGAGTACGTCGAGGGTTGCTGGCTTTTCAGCGGGCCTTCGCCTCTGCGACACCGGGTGCGGTGCTGGACGGGCGGGATATCGGCACCGTTATTCTGCCCGACGCTCCAGTGAAACTATTTGTCACCGCGAGCCTCCAGGCGCGGGCGGAACGGCGGTGGCTGGAGCTCCAGGCACGGGGCGTGGAACGCACGTTGGAGCAGGTTGAGGAGGAGATGCGGGTGAGGGATGCGCAGGATGCCGCGAGGCTGACGGCCCCGCTTCGTCCGGCGCCCGATGCGGTGATTATGGACACGACCGATCAAACCGCGGACGAGGTTTTTGCCTCGGCAGTGAAGCTGATCCGCGAGCGTTGTTTCCAGCCAGGAGGGGCGTAGTGAACGAGGTGAGCATTCTGGCCGACGGGTTCGGCTTCGCGGAAGGTCCGGTGGTTATGCCGGATGGCGCCGTGGTGCTGACCGACATCAAACGCGGCTGCATCTGGCGCGTGGCTCCAGACGGGACCAAGCGGGAGCTGGCTCGTCCTGGGGGCGGCCCGAACGGGCTGGCCATCGGCCCCGATGGGGCGCTGTATTGCTGCAACAACGGAGGCGGGCTGTACCGGCCGGGCCATTTCATGGCTGTCGGTCCGGCGCCTGATTATTCCGGCGGCTCCATCCAGAGGATCGATCAGAACACAGGCGAGATCCGAACACTCTATACGGAGTGTGGCGGACACAAACTGTCGGCTCCGAATGATCTGGTATTCGACCGGCAAGGCGGGTTCTGGTTCACGGACCTGGGCAAGCGTTACGATCGCCGGCGCGATCATGGCGGATTGTACTACGCCCTGCCGGATGGGTCGCGGATCGTCGAGGCTGCCTATCCGATCTTGAGCGCGAATGGCGTCGGGCTCTCCCCCGACGAGCAGGTTGTCTATGTGGCGGACACTGAACCGGCGCGGCTATGGGCGTTTGAGATCGAAGCTCCAGGGCGGGTGCGAAAGCACGGATTTCCTTCGCCTCATGGCGGGCGGCTGGTGGTGGGGCTGCCGGGCTATCAGCGGTTCGACAGCCTGGCGGTGCAGGCCAACGGCGCTGTTTGCGTTGCAACCCTCGTCAGCGGGTGCGTCGTGGTAATCAGCCCGGATGGACAGATGGTCAGGCAGGAGAAGATGCCGGACACACATCCGACGAATCTGTGCTTTGGGGGGCCGGAACGACGGACGGTTTACCTCACTCTGTCCGAGACAGGGCGCCTGGGGGTGGTTGAATGGCCTGAGCCGGGCCTGCGGCTGAACTTCGGCTCCTGAAAGAGGTTCACAAGCCTGCGAGATCTCCGCCGACGGTCCTGGAGCGGGGCATCTTTCAAGGGATGACGAAAGCAAGGGGTATCGGATGAAGTTGTTGGCGGTGCATCCGGGTCCGTTGATGTACACGAAAGTGTTTCTCCGGCTGGAACCGTTGGGGCTGGAGCTAGTCGCTGCGGCGGCGGAGCGGGCCGGGCACGCTGTCCGCATCCTGGATCTGCAGGTGGAGGATCATCGCGCTTATTTCTCGATGGTGCGCAAGTGGCGCCCCGAGGTGATAGCTTTCTCTTGCAACTATCTGGCCAATGTCCCGGAGATCGTTGATCTTGCGAAGGCTACGAAGCGATTGCTGCCGGGTTGCGTTATCGTCGTAGGTGGGCATTCGGTTTCGTTCACGGCCGGGCCGATGCTGGAACATGCGGACGGGGCCATTGATTGCGTCCTGAGGGGCGAGGGCGAGGCGATCCTTCCAGCGCTGCTTTCGGCCGTTGAGACCGGACAGGCTTTCACGATGGTGCCTGGCGCGGTGTCGGCTTCTGGCGAAGGCCCGATGCCGGTTTTTGTTGATGATCTGGACGCTTTGACCCCGGCCCGGCATCTGCTGCGCCATCGGCGGAAGTATTTCATCGGGACGCTGGACCCGGCTGCCTCGATCGAGTTTTCGCGGGGATGTCCGTGGGATTGCGCGTTCTGCAGCGCCTGGACGTTTTACGGGCGGTCGTACCGGCTGCGCAGTCCCGAACGGATTGCCGACGAGATGGCCGCGATTCGGGAGCCTGGGGTCTTTATCGTTGACGATGTGGCCTTCGTAAAGGCGGACCACGGCATGGCGGTGGCAGAGGCACTGAGGCGGCGTGGCATCCAGAAGGAATACTACCTGGAGACCCGGGCAGACGTGTTATTGCGCAACAAGGAAGTATTCCGGGAATGGCGGAAGCTCGGGCTGAAGATGATGTTCCTGGGACTGGAAGCCATCGACGAGGAAGGACTGAAGAAATTCCGCAAGCGGGTGGGACTGGACCGGAATTTTGAGGCGCTGGATTATGCCCGATCACTCGGGATAAATGTTGCGATCAACCTCATTGCTGATCCTGACTGGGACCGTGTGAGGTTCGAGACGGTTAGACAATGGTGTCTGGAGGTACCCTACGTCGTCAACCTGAGTGTCAACACCCCGTATCCGGGGACGGAGACCTGGGTGACTGAGTTGCGCAAGCTGACGTCCCGGGACTACCGGTTGTTTGATATACAACATTGCGTGCTGCCAACGACGCTTTCGCTTGGCGATTTCTATCGTGAGCTAACAATGACGCAACAAATCCTGAATCGGAAGCATCTTGGCTGGAACACGTTGCGGGAAGCAGCCCCGGTTTTCGCCCGGCTTCTGCTGCGGGGACAGACGAATTTTCTACGAAACATGTTCCACTTCAGCAGCGTATATGACCCGGGGGCGCTGATCGCGGACCATAATCGGCCAGTCGCCTACGAACTGCCTTTGCCGCCACCCGCACGAGCCAGGCCGGATCGTGCTGCCTTATATGTGCATCCTGACAAGCCGCATGTGCGGGCAGGTGCGGCGGCCTGAGTCGGAATGAATGTGTTGACAAATCGTTATCGGGGGGGCATCAACGGTCGGGATTGACCGGAAATTAGCCGGGAGCACTCGATGGCCAACGCCACCTTCACGTATTCCGCATCGATCAGCGGCACCAACAGCTTCGCCTGGAGCTCTCCGAGCAACTGGATTGTCAACGGCGTTCCCGACCGGCCTATCCCGGGCGGGGCGAATGTCACGATTCCACTAGGTCCGGGGCAGGTTTCTTACGACGATATTCGCAACCTGTCGATCACCGTTTCCACGATCGGGAACGCCGCCAGTGCGCCGACGCTGGAAATTGCGCCCGGCAGCACACTTTACGCTGGTTCCCAGGGCACCACGAACTATGGCACGGTTAATCTGGACCAGACGGCCGAGTTCCTGGGGCCTAATTTCACCAACCTTGGTCTGGTGGATGTCGCGGCCAATTCGGTATTTGAGACCAAAAACCTCGTTGGGACTGGTACGTTCGATTTTCTTGGTGGTGGGGCCGATCTGTTTCTTTCCGCACCGCCGGTTTTCGGATCCACGAATATCTCCGTCACGAATTTTGGGGGCGGAGACGAGATCTTGATGGGGGGAAATGCTTTCACGAACGCCGCAAATCAATATTCTGGCGGTTATGACGCTACTTTGACCGGTAGCACGCTGGACGTATTCGGCATTCGGTCCAGTGGTGCCAAGACCCTGATCTACGCATTCAACAATTTCGGCACCGCTGCGGGTACTGCCGGCATCGGCGCCAACGTTGTCACGGTCACAGACCCGCTGCATATCCACTCGAAATACCTGGAACTCGACGCGCTTTGCTTCCTTGAGGGTACCCAGATCGCGGCGGAACAGGGTTCTATCGCCATTGAGGCGCTGAAGACAGGCGATCAGGTTTGGACCGCTGCCAACGGAGCGCGCGAGCTGAAGTCTGTCCGTTGGCTTGGGCAGCGTCAGATTGACCTCAGCCGCCACCCCTTCCCGGAAGGTCTCTATCCAGTCCGGATTCGAAGCGGTGCATTGAGCGACGGGCTGCCGAAGCGCGACCTGCTCGTATCGCCCAATCATTGCCTGCTTATCGAAGGCGAGCTTGTGCCGGCGAAGCTGCTGATCAACGGCATGACGGTGGTGCAGGATTATTCAGTCAGCATGATCCGATACTTCCATATCGAGCTCGACTGTCATGACGCGGTGCTGGCTGAAGGGGTTGCTGCCGAGACTTATATCGATACTGGCAACCGAGGCTTTTTCGCAAATGCGCCGGTGAGCGATCTAGTGCCGATGCTGCAGACAGAGGATGAGCTACTGCCGTGGCGTAGCCGGTTGTGCGCGCCGCTCCGACTGAGAGCCGAGGAGGTAGACCCGATCTGGCAGCAGCTCTCGGCTCGGGCGGAAAACCTGGGCTATGCTAAAGAGGCACCCCGCGTCACCTCGGACCCCGACCTTCGGATATTGGTCAATGGTCACGAGAGCCGCCCGCTTGCTCAGACCGGAGATCGGTACACGTTTGTCGTTCCCGCCGGCACGAAATCAGTCCGGATTCTGTCACGGTCAGGGATGCCCACCGACATCAACCGGCACAGTAATGACTGGCGGCGGATTGGGGTGGCTCTCGGGCAAATCGTGCTGCGCAACGGGAGCCAGGTGCGTGAAATACCCTCAGACCATCCATCTCTGGCAGATGGTTGGCATCGTGCTGAGCGCACGTCAAAAGCGATGTGGCGCTGGACCAATGGCAACGCCGAGCTGGCCCTGCCAACGATGAATTTGGCCGGTGGCACCACGCTCGAGCTACATCTGGGCGGGCACACGACCTATCTGGTTAATTCGGGGGAGCCCGAGCGTCTCGCTGCGTAGGAACCCCGGCCGACCGTTCCGGCGGCTGGTATCCATTTGCGGCGCGGGCTGAAATTGTGGCAGACACCGCCGCATGATTGGTCGCCGTTCGATCCTTGTGACAATTCCCGCCTTCCTTTCGGCGCCTGCGCTGGCTGCTACAGGGAGTTTCGAGAGCTTTCTCGCCTCGGTTCGGGCGGATGCGCGACGAGCAGGAATAGGGTCCGCGACGATTGACCGCGCGTTAATTGGCCTTGAGCCCAATCAGAAGGTGCTGGAACGGGAGCAGCACCAACCGGAATTTACAATGAGCTGGGCTCAGTACCGGGCCTTGCTGGTAACGGACAAGCGGATCGAAGCGGGCCGCACCGCCCTGACGCGAACCCGGCCCGTGCTAACCCAGGTACAGCAGACATATGGTGTAGCGCCGGAAGTCATTCTGGGGATCTGGGGGCTCGAATCCAGTTTCGGCGAGAAGATGGGTGATTTCCGCGTGGTGGACGCGCTGGCGACGCTTGCGTGGGACAGCGGTCGACGGAGCTTCTTCCGCTCCGAGCTTATCGCGGCGCTGAAGATATTGAACAGCGGAGACGTCACTCCCGCGCACATGACCGGCTCGTATGCCGGGGCGATGGGGCAACCGCAGTTCATGCCAACATCGTATCTCCGATATGCGGTCGATTTCACCGGCAGCGGTCAGCGGAATATCTGGACGAGCACGCCGGACGTGCTTGCGTCCATCGCCAACTATCTCGCCGCGAGCGGATGGCGACAGGGCGAGACGTGGGGCCAGGAGGCGACAGTGCCGGCCGATTTCGACCCTTCCTGGGCCGGCCGCGACAACCGCCGGCCGTTGGCCGATTGGCTGCGGATGGGGGTGCGGCCGAGGGGACGGGTTCTGGCCGGTCCCGCGCAGCCGGCGGCAGTGCTGCTGCCGGACGGAGCCGGCGGCGGAGCCTTCCTTGTTTATGGCAATTTTGCTGCGATCCGCCGCTACAATCCGTCTGATTTCTACGCGCTGGCTGTTGGGCTGATCGGGGACGGAATTCTGGGGTGAGCCGCGCGTGATCCGTTCGCTCGCGCTGCTCTGCGCGGTTCTGCCGGCCGCCTGTACTCCTCGTCTCGCCGCACCCACAGCCAACGTGCATTACACGCTCGGTACGCCTTATGAGGCGGCGGGGGTTTGGCGGTATCCGCAGGAAAGTTACGATCTGGTCGTGACGGGACTTGCCGCGGTGGAACGGAGCGGCCCTGCCCAACTCACCGCCGATGGCGAGGTATTCGATCCGAGCGCGCTCGCTGCGGCGCATCCCACGCTTCAGCTTCCGGCGATCGCGCGGGTGACCGATTTGGAGACCGGTCGGCAACTGGTGGTGCGGATCAACGATCGCGGACCTGCTGATCCCGGGCGGGTGCTGGCGGTTACCCCGCGAGTGGCCGAACTGCTTGGTTTTTCGCCGTCTGGTGTGGCGCGGGTCGGCGTGGAAGTCTTGCCCGGAGAAAGTCACGCGTTGGCCGATTCGCTCCTGGGTGCGCCGAAACTCGCGGTGCAGGCGGCCCCGCGCGCGGTGGTGGAAGCCATTTCCCTGTCCGCTCCGGCAGGTGCGCGGCAGGTCTCCGCAGTGGGACCAGAAGTCGCCGGGCCGGCGCGAGCGCAGGAGGCCGGCCCTGCGGTGGCGCCGCGGCCGCCGGAAACCGTAGCGACCGCTCCCGCGGACCCGGGAGAGCTGTGGGTCTTGCTCAGCAGTTTTCACCAGTACCCAATATGCCCGGGTGCAGCGAGCGCGGTTGGTAGGGCTGCCGGGTCAGGTCGAGGCGATAAGCGATGGCGGCGCCCAGGAATATCGTGCCCGACTCGGGCCGTTTGCGACAATATCGGAAGTCGATGCTGCACTGGCCCAGGCCATTAGGGCGGGAGTAACAAGTGCCCGGATCGCGGTGGAGTAGGAGGAAGCGAAACCAATGCTGACAAGACGTTTCGCACTTTGCGCCTCGGTATTCGCCGCGGCAGGCGTTACGCCCGCCCTGGCCCAGCGACATTCGCCGCGGTCGCATACCGGGCGTGCGGCCGAGAATGAGGGCGATCAGCCGCAAGCGAGTCCGGCAGAAACGCCGATAGGTCCGGTCGATACCAACGCAAAATGGGCCTTCGTTACGGACTTCAGCACGGGCGCAGAACTGCTGAACAAGCACGCGGACGATCAGATGCCGCCTTCGTCCATGACGAAGCTGATGACGCTCTACATCGTGTATTCCCGGCTGAAGGATGGGCGGTTGAAGCTGGATGACCAGCTTACCGTTTCTGAGAAGGCCTGGCGCATGGGCGGATCAAAGATGTTCGTCCAGGTCGGCAGCCAGGTACGGGTGGAGGATCTTATCCGCGGGATTGAGGTGGATTCGGGCAATGATGCTTGTATCGTGCTGGCCGAGGCGATTTCGGGATCGGAGGAGCAGTTTGCCGAGCTGATGAACGAGACCGTAAAAAAGCTCGGTTTGTCCAACTCGCATTTCATGAACAGCACAGGCTGGCCGGCCGACGGGCATTACATGAGCTGCCGGGATATTGCGACCTTGGCGGGCGACATCATTCGGCAGTTCCCCGACTACTACCACTATGCGTCGGAAAAGACGTTCCGCTACGATAATATAGAGCAGGGAAACCGCAATCCGCTGGTGCAGCGAGGTACAGCGGATGGGTTGAAGACCGGCCACACCGAGGCCGGCGGATACGGATTGGTTGCATCCACCTTACGCGGGGCTCGACGGGTGATTCTGGTGCTGAACGGCATGGATTCGATGCGTGAGCGCGCCGAGGAAGGCGAGCGCCTGATGGACTGGGCGTTTGCGAACTTCGAAGACGTAACGTTATTTACCGCAGAGCAGACGGTGGAGAATGTGCCGGTCTGGCTTGGTGAGAGCAGGACCGTGCCGTTGGTGGGTGGGAAGGATATCGTGCTGACGATGCCGCGGAACTGGCGCAAGACCGCCAAGGTGGACGTCGCGTACGACGCGCCGGTTCGCGCACCCGTGTCTCGTGGCGCGAAGCTCGGGATGTTGACGGTCAGCGGGCATGGCGTGCCTGACATGCAGGTGCCATTGCTGGCGGGGCAGGATGTCCCGCGGCTCGGTTTGCCCGGGCGTGCGGTCGCCGTGCTGGCGCACTATGTCGGCGGCGTCTGACACGCAGGGCCGCTTCATAACGTTCGAGGGCGGCGAGGGTGTGGGCAAGACCACCCAGGCGCGCCTGCTGGCGGCACGGCTGACGGAACGAGGGTTCCCTGTGGCACTCACGCGTGAACCTGGCGGGGCGCCGGGAGCGGAGCGGTTGCGCGAGCTGCTGCTGACCGGTTGTTTCGAGTGGTCGGCTCCCGCCGAAACGCTGCTGCATTTCGCGGCCCGCGCTGAGCATGTTGAGCGGACCATCCGACCGGCGATGCATACCGGGACATGGGTGGTGTGCGACCGGTTTGCGGATTCCACCATGGCGTATCAAGGCTACGGGCAGGGCGCCGACCGGGAGATGATCGCGACGCTCACGAGCCTGATCGGGTTGCGGCCGGACCTGACGGTGATCCTTGATATATCACCTGAGTTAGCTCGCGAGAGGCTTGCCGGGCGAGGCTGGGCGCGTGACCGGTATGAAAAACTCCCCGCCGGCTTCCATGCACGGGTCACGGACGGTTTTCGACGGATCGCGAAAACCGATCCTGCGCGCTGCGTGCTAATTGATGCGTCTGCGCCGGAGGCGGAGGTTCACGAAGCGATCATGCGCACGTTCGACGCGCGTTTTCGCGCATCAGCCGTGACCGATGTAGTCCATTCGCCCACCATCAACCGTTAGCACCTGCGCCGTTATGAAACGAGCGGCGGGGCTGGCAAGGAAGGCGACAGCAGCGGCAATATCCTCCGGCGCACCGACCCGGCCGAGCATGGAGCGCGACGAAAGCGATTTCACCCGTTCCGCGAAAGCTTCTTTGCTCTGCCCGGACCTGGTCATTTCGGTAACGACCCAGCCGGGCGCGACGGCATTGACGGTGATCCCGGAGGGGCCGAGTTCCATGGCGAAGCGGCGGGTGAGGATCAGGACCTCGGCTTTGGTGGCGGCGTAGAAAGTCGTGCCAGGGAGTCCGGTGCCGATCGCGGCATTGGAGGCGATGTTGACGACCCGGCCGTAGCCGCGGGCTTTCATGCCGGGTGCTACGACGCGGACCGTGTGGATCACGCCATCGGCGTTCACCGCCCGCATGCGGGCCATTTTTTCCGGGTCATAGGTATCGAGCGAGCCAGCGCCGCCGGAGGCGATGCCGGCGTTGTTTACCAGGATCGTAAGTGGGCCAAGCTCGGATTCGGCACGGGCAACCATGCGAGCGACAGCGCCGGGGTCGGCAACGTCGGCCTGCGCCACGATGGCGCGGCCGCCGTTGTTTCGGATTTCATCGGCGACCTGGTCGGCGTCCTGGGTGCGGGCGGCGCAGTTCAGGCAGATTGCGGCGCCTTTTTCGGCAAGACGGCGGGCGATGGCGGCGCCGATTCCCCGCGACGAACCGGTTACGAGGGCAATTTGGCTGTTCCAGTTCATCCGGATCTCCGCATATGGGCCACTAAATATATATGCATATCAAACTATCGGAACCCCGATTTCCCGCGTCAGCTTGCGCTGCATGGCCGCGCCGAAATCGGCGTAATCCTTGCACGTGACGGCGAAGGAACCTGGGCCACCGATCACCTCACGCGTGTAGCTGTCCAACAGGTCCGGCTCCTCATGCAGGATACAGAGCCCGTTGATAATAATGCCGGCGGCGGCCATGCGGTCGCGGATCGGTCCGGGTGCAATCCCGGAATTTGACCGACCGTCGCCAATGACATTCACCACCTGCCGCGCGACATTCGCCGGCGCGCCTGCCAGCAGTTGCAAGGTGAACAGCAAGGCCTCGCCGATTGCCGTTTCTCCGGGTTGAACCGAGCGCGGCATCGCATCGACGGCGTCAGCGAAAGCCAGCGCGCCCTTCTCCGAGGCTATTCGGGTCCAGCCCTGGATCAACTCATGCGCTCCTGTGCCGGACCATAGAACCAGGCAGGAAAGGCTTGCCTTGGCAGAACCCGAGATCAGTCCACGAATCACCGCTGGTTCCCGCAGCGCGGCGGCCATCCCGCCTGCGATGAGATTGAATTCATCATAGGTCACGCTGGCCGAGCCATCGACCGCCAGCACGAGCGCCAGATCGACCTTGTCCATGCCGGTTGAACCAAGGGCGGAAGGGGCGGACAATCAACCCCTCCCGGAGGTACGCCGTATGCCTGAAAGCCCGCAGGACCGTGAAGCACTGACCGAAACCCGCCTGCCGCTGAATGGGCTGACGGTCCTTGACCTCACCCACGCCCGGGCGGGTCCTACCTGCGTGCGGCACCTGGCTGATTGGGGCGCCGACGTCATCAAGATCGAAGCGCCCCCCACCGGAGGCGAGGAGATCACTGGAAACCGCCACGGCTTCGATTTCCAGAACCTTCACCGAAACAAACGGGCGATCACGCTGAATCTGAAAAGTTCGGAGGGCCACGAGGCTTTCATGCGGCTGGCTCGGAACGCTGACGTGGTCGTGGAAAACATGCGCGCACAGGTGAAGCACCGCCTGAAGGTTGCATACGAGGACATCCGTCCCCTCAACCGGCGCATCGTCTATGCCAGCATCAGCGGGTTCGGGCAGGATGGGCCCTATGGCCCTCGCGCCGGCGTGGATCAGATCGCGCAGGGGATGGGCGGACTGATGTCGATCACGGGGGAACCCGGCCGCGGCCCTATGCGCGTCGGCATCCCGATCGATGATCTCACGGCCGGCAATTTGCTCGCGCTTGGGGTGATGATGGCGTTATTCGACCGCGAGCGTACCGGCGTCGGCCGCTGGGTCACGACATCCTTGCTCGAGGCCCAGATCTTCATGCTGGACTTTCAGGCTGCCCGCTGGCTCATCAGCAGGGAGGTTCCCAAGCAGGCGGGCAACGATCACCCGACCGGAATTCCGACGGGAATTTTTCCCACCAGCGATGGGTATATCAATATTGCGGCCAGCTCAGGAAGGTTGTGGGAGCGGTTTTGCGACACGATCGGCCGGCCGGACTGGAAGACCGACGAGAAGTGGAAAACCCAGCAAGGCCGCAGCGCCGATCGCGCCGCCATCAATGCCGCCATCGGCGAAATCACCCGCAACAAACCGGCGGCGCACTGGATCGAGCTGTTCGAGGCGAACGGCATTCCCTGCGGGCCGATCTATACAATCGATCAGGTCTTCGCCGATCCCCAGGTGAAGCATCTGCGCATGGCGAGGATGATGCACAGCGCGGCTATTGGGGATAAGGAGGTGGTCGCTTCGGGGATCAATATTTCGGGGTTCAACAAGGATATTCGGCTGGCGACGCCGGAAGCGGGCTCTTCCACGGACGAGATCTTGCGGAGCGTTGGCTACGGCGAGGCGAAAATCGCCGAAATGCGCAAAAAGGGAGCCATCTGAGGATGGACACGAACATCGCCGCGGGGCTGCGCGAGTATGCGGGCGGCAAGATGCTCGCCGGACTGCAGGACGGCATCGGAACGGTGGTGTTCAACCAGCCCGAGAAGCGCAACGCGATGTCGATCGAGATGTGGCACGGGCTGGGGCAGATACTGGATGAGTTTGCGGGGAACGCCGCCGCGCGCGTGGTGGTGTTGACGGGAGCAGGCGAGAAGGCGTTCGTTTCCGGAGCGGATATAAGTCAGTTCGAGAAGAATCGGTCCAATGCGGAGGCGCAGCAGGAGTATGACCGGCTGACCAGCCAGGGCCGGGAAAAGCTGGCATGCTTTCAGAAGCCCACGATCGCACGCATTGGCGGCTTCTGCCTCGGCGGCGGGCTTGCGATCGCCATGCAGGCCGATATGCGAATTGCCGGGTTCGATAGCCAGTTCGGCATCCCTGCGGCCCGGCTGGGCATCGCCTACGGTTTCGACGGGTTGCGCAAACTGGTGCAGCTCGTCGGGCCCGCGCATGCCCGGTTCATTCTGTACACCGCCGAGCGCATCGATGCGCGGGAGGCGGAACGGATCGGCCTGATTAACAAGGCGGTGCCGGGTCATGAGCTGGACAAGGCGGTGCAGGACATTGCGCGGGCGATTGCGGAGAATGCACCGCTTTCGATCGCCGCTTCGAAGCTGACGATCAACGAAGTGACGAAGGATCCGGGTGATCGCGACCTGGAGGCGATCCGGCGGGCCGGGGCCGCTTGTTTCGATAGCGCCGACTATAAGGAGGGTCGCACAGCCTTCATGGAGAAACGCCGGCCGCGTTTCCATGGGCGCTGAACCGCATGGCTGGTGCGTAACCTTCTGCCTTGCTAGGGGCGGCGGTGGGGGTTAGGCGACTGACTTGACGTTGGACGAGGCTGCGTTGAGCCAGAACACGATCGTCGCGGGCCGGGTTAGCGGGACAGAGAGCACCACCTTTGCGATCCTCGTGTCATTGAGCTTTTGCCACATGCTCAATGACATGATCCAGTCGCTGGTACCGGCGATCTATCCTATCCTTAAAACGTCCTACGGACTTGATTTTGGCCAGGTCGGTCTGATCACGCTGGCATTCCAGCTCACCTCGTCGTTGCTGCAGCCGCTCGTTGGCTTCACGGCGGACCGCCGCCCGATGCCGTATTCCCTCCCCGTTGGGATGGGTTTCAGCCTCGCCGGACTGTTTTTGCTGTCGCGGGCCGGCAGCTTCGAGGGGATCCTGATCGCTGCCGCCCTGGTTGGGGTGGGTTCGTCGGTGTTTCATCCAGAGTCCTCGCGTGTGGCACGCATGGCCTCAGGTGGCCGACTAGGTCTGGCGCAATCGCTGTTCCAGGTGGGCGGTAACGCGGGCTCCGCCATGGGGCCGCTGCTGGCGGCGTTCGTCGTGGTTCCGCACGGGCAGGGCAGCATCGCCTGGTTCATGAGCGCGGCGCTTCTCGCCATGCTGGTGCTAACGCAGGTGGGCGGCTGGTATGCTCGCAAGGGCGCCGTCACCCGCGGAAAGCGGCGGGTTGCCGCCGCAACTATTCCAGGCCTGTCGCGGCGGCGGGTCATGTGGTCGCTGGTCGTGCTCTGCTGTCTCATTTTCTCGAAATACTTCTACACGGCCAGCCTCAACTCGTACTATACGCTGTATCTGATCAGCAAATTCCACGTCTCGACCCAGACGGCGGAGGTGCATCTGTTCTTTTTCCTGGGGGCCATGGCCGTCGGAACGCTGGCCGGAGGTCCGATCGGTGACAGGTTCGGGCGAAAGCTGGTGATCTGGTTCTCGATACTGGGTGTGTTTCCGTTCACGTTCATGCTGCCATTCGCCAATCTGTTCTGGACGGCGGTGCTTACCGTCGTGATCGGGCTGATACTATCCTCGGCATTCGCGGCTATCCTGGTTTTCGCGACCGAGCTGGTGCCGGGGAAAGTGGGTACGATTGCGGGGTTGTTCTTCGGATTTGCGTTCGGGATGGGCGGACTCGGTGCGGCACTGCTGGGTCAGCTGGCGGATGCGACGAGCATCGAGACGGTCTATCGGGTGTGCGCGTTCCTGCCGCTGATCGGGCTGCTGGCGGTGTTTTTGCCGAACATCGAGCGTCCTGCGCTGAGAGCCGCTTGAGGATATAGCCGAGCCGGGTAATCTGACGACGCGGCCATGGCGCCGCCTTCAGGGAGGAACCGGTCGTGACCAGCGAAAACCGTCGTCGATTTATCCAGGGCTCCGCCGCGTCCGTAACGGCGGCTGCGCTTGCCGCCACCTTCGGCATTGATCCCGCCCGCGCACAGGCGGCGAACGAAGCCACGGGGCGCTCCGGCAAGCCGCTGAAGGCGGCATTTAGCAATGCAGGGCTGCAGGCGACCTGGTGTGCCCAGGGCAAGCGTGCCGCCGAGTTCTGGGGCAAGCTGTTCAATGTGGACGTCACCTGGTTCGATGGCGAGCTGTCTGCGACCAAGCAGCGGGCCGCGATCGATGACATGGCGTCGCGCAAATGGGATTTCGTTGCGATCCAGGCATTCGGGATCGGAACTCTGACCGCGCCGGTGAACAAGATGATCGACGCAGGCATTCCGGTGATCGACATGGACACGCTGATCGCGCCGCTCGATCAGATCAACGTTCACAGCTTCATTGCCCCCGACAACGAGTTCATGGGCGCCTCGGTCACCCAGGCGCTGGTCGATGCGATCAATGGGGAGGGCAATATCATCATGACCCAGGGCGCGCTCGGTCATACCGGCGCCCAGGGGCGTACGCGGGGCTTCAACTCGATTGTCAAGAAATACCCGAATATCAAGGTGCTGGATACGCAGCCGGCGGACTGGGATGTGACCAAGGTGGCCCGCATCTGGGAAACGCTGCTGACCAAGTATCCGAAGATCGATGCGGCCTATTTCCACAACGACGATATGGCGCTCGCCGCATACAACGTTATGAGGGCGCACAACCGCACCAGTATCAAGATCGGCGGCTGTGATGCCATGCCGCCGGCGCTGGAGGCTGTTGCCGATGGCCGGATGCTGGCCACGGTGCGGAACCCTTCGTGCCGCATTCATGGCGGAGCTATCATCGCCGGTGTGGCCGCCGTGGTCGGGGGGGAGAAGACCGGTTCGGGGGCGAATGGAACCATCCCCAAGAATATCATCGCGGACGGGCCGGTTGTGACCAAGGCAAACGCTCCGGGTATGATGTGGATGGAGGAGCATTTCCTGATCTGATAGTCGGCCCAGGAGGGGCTTCTGCCGCCATAGTGATCAGGCTGCTTTGATGCCCCTTCTTGAATTGTCGGCCGTCTCCAAAGCTTTCGGCGGTGTTACCGCGCTTCAGGATGTGGATTTCTCCCTGCGAGGGGGAGAAATCCACGGCCTGGTCGGCGAGAATGGTGCCGGCAAGTCCACGCTGATGAAAATCATCGCCGGCGTGCACAATGAATATGAGGGCACGATGCGACTGGATGGGCAGCCTGTGCACTTCCGGTCTGCTCGCGACGCGCGGGACGCCGGGATCGGCATGGTGCATCAGGAACTTTCTGCGGTGCGCGATCTTACGGTTGCGGAAAATGTCTTTCTCGGCGTGCAGCCTTCCCGCTTCGGCGTAATCGACTGGCGCGGGATGAATTGGAGCGCGCAGCAGCATCTGTCTGCGCTCGGCATCGCACTCGACCCACGCACGCGGATGGGGGCGTTGCCGCTCGGTCTGCAGCAGCTTGTCGAAATCGCACGTGTTCTGTTCTCCGGCGCGCGTATTGTAATCCTCGATGAGCCGACCTCGGCGCTGTCCCCTCCGGAGGTCGAGCGGCTTTTCGGCGTGCTGCGCCGGTTGCGGGATCAGGGCCGCAGCCTGATCTTCATCTCGCATTTTCTCGATGACGTTCTGGTGGTTTGCGACCGTGTGACTGTTTTCCGCAATAGCCGGTGCGTGGCCACTGAGGATTGCGCCGGCGTCGATAAAGCCTGGCTTATTGAACGGATGATCGGCGCCGGACATGGCGAGCTGGAGGAAAGTTACACCAGTGAGCGTCTGCTTCACGGAATGCAGGATGCTCCTGTCGTCATGCAAGCCGGGAAGTTAACTCTGGCCGGAGCATTTCGCGATATTTCATTCTCCGTCAGGGCCGGCGAGGTCCTTGGCATCTATGGTTTTATGGGATCCGGCCAGCTTGAGCTGGCACGCAGCCTGGTGGGCCGTCCGCGCCTGGACGCCGGAACCATCGAAATCGATGGCCGGGCGCGCGCCATTCGTGGCACCGCGAGTGCCAAGCGGGCAGGAATTGCGCTGGTGCCGGAGAGTCGCCGGCTCATGCTGTTCGGGCAAGAACAGGTGTTCAAGAATATCAGCATCAGCATATTGGAACGGATCGCCAGGATCGGGATTCGTCCTGCTTCCGAGCGAAGTATCGCTCGCCGGCATATCGAGCGTCTGCGCATTCGTCCGGCCGATCCAGATCGCAGGCTTGGCACTCTCTCGGGCGGCAACCAGCAGAAAGTTGCGCTCGCCCGCTGGCTGACGCACCCGCCGCGCGTCCTGGTTTTGAGCGAGCCGACCCGTGGAATGGACGTGGGCGCCAAGGACGACGTGCTGAAGATTGTGCACGGATTGAAGGATGAGGGGATGGGCGTTGTGGTTGTATCGGCCGAGCCGGAAACGGTGCTCGCGCTGGCGGACCGTATCCTGGTGATGAAGAAGGGTGCCGTGGTGAGGGAGTTTGCAAACGAGCAGGTCAGCAAGGACCGGCTGCTGGCCGCGGCTTAGGGGGGAATCGGATGTCGGATCAGATCGGCACGGCTCTGACCGGCCGCCCTCGCAGAGGCGGGTGGGTGCGTGGGCAATTGCGGAACATCGCACCTTTCGCCACCCTGCTGTTTCTTGTCCTGTTCTTCTCGGCCGCCAGCCCATCCTTTGCGTCATTGGGGAATCTCACGAATATCCTCACGCAGATATCCGTAACGGGTATCATTGCGGTTGGCCTGACTTTCGTAATTCTGTGCGCGGAAATCGACCTGTCGGTTGCAAGCATTGCCAATGCTACCGGCATCGTGGTGGCGTTCTTCACGCTGCAGGATTCCAGCGTGAACATTGCCAACATTCCACTGCCGGGCTGGGCGGCGATAATCATAGCACTCGCCGCATGCGCAGCCCTGGGTGCCGTCAATGCGCTCGGACTGACTTTGATCGGGATCCCATCCTTCATCATGACCCTGGCGATGCTGCAAATCGCGGCGGGCATTTGCGCGCTGCTTGTGCGCGGCCAGATCGCGTATTCCGTGCCCAAACTGGTCCTGACGCTCGGCAGCCATTCGCTCGGCCCGGTGCCCTGGATTGTCATCGTCGCTGCATTGGTGCTGCTGATCGCGCACCTGGTGCTTACTTATACGCGCTTCGGCCGCTACGTTTACATGGTCGGCGGCAACCGGGAGGCCGCCGAATACTCCGGCGTGAACGTCCGAGCTATCCTGTCGGCGGTGATGATCATCTCGGCCCTGTGTTCCGGCCTGGCTGGCATGCTGGGCGTGGCGTATTTCGGCAGCGCACAGCAGAACGAGTTTGATACCTACTTGCTTGATTCGATCTCTGCGGTGGTTGTCGGCGGCACAAGCCTATTCGGCGGCCAGGGCGGAATCGGCAACACCATCATCGGCCTGTTCGTCCTGGGTGTGCTGAACAACGGCCTGGATCATATCGATATCGATAGTTTTCTGAAGATCTTGATCCGCGGGCTGATTCTCCTCATCGCATTGGTGATAAACGTCTATGCCCAGCGGATGCGCAGCACCGCTCCCGCGGGAGGATAGCTATCCGAGTTCTATCACTGCGTCGCCGGCGAGAGCCCCTTGTCCCTCGGGCAAGGCGAATACCGGATTGAGATCGATCGATCGCAACCGGTCACCCGACTGCACCGCGAAAACCGACAATCGGGCCAGCATTTCCGCCAGAGCTTTCACGTCGGCCGGAGGGCGCCCGCGCGCCCCGAACAGCAGGGGAGTGCCCCGGATCGAGCGGATCAATTGCTCCGCCACATCCGTGCCGAACGGGCAGCGGCGGAACACGACATCCTTCATCACCTCGACGAACACGCCCCCAAGCCCGAACATCGCGACCGGGCCAAACACCGGGTCCCGATGGATTCCGAGGATGCATTCCACCCCTCCGGTTATCTGCTTTGCCACCAGCACGCCTTGCAATCGCGCCTGCGGCGCTCTGTCTTTGGCGCAGGAAATCAGCGTGGTGAAACCGTCGCGTACTGCAGGCGCGTCACGCACATCCAGAATGACGCCGCCGATTTCTGATTTATGCAGGATGTCCGGTGAGAGGACCTTCATCACAACGGGAAATCCGAACCGGTCCGCCGCTGCAACCGCTTCATCCGCGGATGCACAAATCCGTTCCGGGACGCACCAAATGCCAGCCATTTCAAGCAGCCGCTTCGCCTCCGCTTCGGACGGCGTGGCATGGGGCAGAGCCACGGGCGGAAACAGCGGCGGCATTGCTGGCATTGCGGAGGCGAATGCCGTGCCGAAACGGCCCATGGCGGCAATCGCGTTCACGGCCCGAGTCGGATCCTCATGGCAAATCCACCCCTGCGCTTCCAGTTCGCGGATACGCTCGGGGGGCGCAATCACCGAGAGCACGTATAGCCGGTCGGGATAGCGTTCGCGCACCGCGTTCAGTTTTTCCAGCATTCCCGGCCAACGCCGCGATGACGCGACCATGGTGAAAAATCCAAGGACTGAGGAATATCTTCCGTCCCGCACCATCGATTCGAAGAAGGGTTCGAGCAAGTCAGGATCATTTCCAACCTGGGCGGTGGCGTCCACGGGATTGCGCGGCGCACAGAACGAGACCATGGATTTCAATCTTGCCTGGGCGTCGGTCGGCATTTCGGGCATCTCCAGCCCGGCCTGTTCGGCGACGTCGCTGACCAGCACGCCGGCCCCGCCGGAAACCGTAATCATCCCCAACGTGTTCTGCGCCGGATAGATCCGCCTCGTGGCGGTCTGCGCAATGTCCAGCATTTCCTCTGATGTACGGGCCCGCACGACGGCGAATTCCTGCATCACAGCTTCAGTCACGGCGTCATTGCCGGCGATGGAGGCCGTATGCGATTTGGCGGCTTTGCTGCCCAGTGCGCTGCGGCCCACTTTCATCATCACGATCGGCTTGCGTGCGGCGCGCGCCGTCTCGAAAGCGCCGATCAGCCCCGCAGCTTCACGAATTCCTTCGGCGTAAACCGCTATCACGTCCACCTCGGGATTTTCTGCCAGCCACCCGATGCACTCTCCCATGGTCACGTCGGCCTCATTGCCGGTCATGATGCACAGGGAGGCGCCGATCCCCCGGTTCCGGGCCAGCGTGTAAAGATGCGTACCATAGGCGCCGGACTGGGAGGCAATCCCGATACGGCCGGGCACAGGCCACCCGCTGTCGAATGACGTGGAAAACGTGCCGTAATAGGCACGCCTTCCGTCGAACACCCCCAGGCAGTTGGGGCCGAGCACCCGCATGCCATAGGATTTGGCAACTTCGATCATCCTGACCTGCGCTGCCTCTCCGGTTTCATCGACCTCGGCGAACCCCGCAGTGAAGACAAGCGCCGCCTTGGCGCCACGCCTGCCCAGCGCCTCTACGGCGCCAACCGCGATGCTTGCCGGCACGGCGACGATTGCCACATCCGGCGCCTCCGGCAGTTCGGCAACAGAGGCGTACGCTTTCAAGCGCTGAACCTGTGGCCGGTTGGGGTTGACCGGATAGATCGCCCCGTCGAAACCTGCCGCCTTCATGTACGCGATGGGACGGCCACCAATTCTCGCCGGGTCGTTCGAAGCGCCCAGGATTGCGATTGATCGCGGTGCAAACAGCGGCGTGAGCCCGGCGAAGCGGTCGGTCATTGGGCGTTCCTCCTATCCTGCATCCTCGCCTTGGGGTCAGTTGGCGCGCAAGCCGGGCGGGCATAGGAGAGGCCATGCGTGCAACGCCGAAGATACTGGAGCGGGTCTGGGTCACTGTCCCGGAACACGCCCGGGAACCCTGGGAGGCTGCGCTGCAAACCGCCTGCGACACGGTCGGGTTCTTCCGCGACCATACAATTGCCGGTTGGCAGATCGAAGGAATTCGCGAGGCGGGAGGCGATACGGCAGTACTGGCCGCTGCTCTCGCACTGGCAGAGGCAGCCAGCGGTGTAGCTGCGGAACTTCATCGCGAAACGCTGAACCCAGAGGGTTGGGTAGAACGCAGTTACGCCGCCTTCCCTGAACAGCTCATCGGCCGGCGTTTTGCGGTTCGTGGCAGCCATATCAGAGCTCCGCGATTAGCTGGGCGGATAACGCTGCTGCTGGATGCCGGCATGGCGTTCGGCTCAGGCGAGCATGGCTCCACCCGCGGGTGCCTGATTGCGCTGGAGCGGATCGCGAGGCGCAATCCAAGGCGAATCCTGGACCTCGGAACCGGCTCCGGCATCCTGGCAATCTCGGCAGCGACGTTTCTGCATCGATGGGTTCTGGCCACCGACATCGAACCCTGGTCGGTCCGGCTGGCCCGCCGGAACGCACGGCTCAACGAAGTTGGCAGCCTGGTCCGCGCCGATCTTTCGAATGGCTGGAACAGTCGGCTTCTCAAGCGTAATGCTCCTTATGATCTCGTGCTGGCCAACATCCATGCTCGTCCGCTTGCCCTGATGGCGAAGCAGCTGACGGTCCATCTGGCTTCCGGCGGTGTCGCGGTGCTTTCAGGTCTGCTCTTCACACAGGCGCAATGGGTCATGACCACTCATCGATGCCGCGGCCTGCATCTGCTTTTCCGTGTGGATCAGCGGCCCTGGACGACGCTGGTCATGGGCAAACCGTCACGGCGTGATTAAGTGGACCGCGGCCGGCGCCGAAGCCCGGCGCCGAAGCTATCGCCTGCCGCACGTAGGACCTCGCCCGCAGCACTGCCTCATGCAATGCTATTCCTTGGGCCAGTCCCGCGGCGATTCCGCTGGCCAAGGTGCAACCGGTCCCGTGGGTATGCCGAGAGGCAATCCGGCGAGCCCGAAACTCCTCGATGCCTGAGGATGTCGCGAGGATGTCCACGATATCCTCACCCGGCAGATGACCGCCCTTTACCAGCACCGCCGGGACACCGAGCGCCAGCAAGGCGGACGCCGCATGTCGCATCGACCGCAGGTCGGAAATTGGCATACGGGCCAGCACTTCGGCCTCCGGCAAGTTCGGCGTGATCACCGCCGCCAAGGGCAGGAGCCTCCGCTTCAGCTCCGCAATGGCGTCGTCGGTGAGAAATTGCCTTCCTGTCGTCGACGCCATGACGGGGTCGAGAACCAAGGGAACGGCAGTCCGTGTTTCCAACGCCGCTGCGACCGCGGCGATCGCGGCAGCATCGCCTAGCATCCCGGTCTTGATCGCATCCGCCCCGATATCGTCCAGCACGACGTTTATCTGTCGGGCAATGAAGGCCGGCGGCACCAGCAGCATCTCGTGAACTCTGGTCGTATCCTGCACCGTGAGGGCCGTGACAGCGGTCGCGGCATAGGCGCCTAGCGCGGTGATCGTCTTGATGTCGGCCTGGATGCCGGCTCCCCCACCCGAGTCAGAGCCGGCGATGACGAGGACGCGGCCGTTCAGGGGGAGCGCTTCCTAGTGTCGACCTTCTTTGAAAGTCGATACGCCGCTTGTTGTCTGAGTATCCGATTCACGCGACGCAGCGTGCGCGCTTCGCGACTCACGCTTCTTTGCGATCGGATACTAAGCAGCATCAGCGGGCTGGTTGACCTGGCTTGCAATGAACTCCGACAGCTCATTCACCACCTGGGTGACAAGGTCCTCATCTTCGCCCTCGGCCATCACCCGGATCAGGGGCTCCGTACCGCTTTCGCGTATCAGGATCCGCCCGCTCCCGGCCAGCCGCACCTCGGCCGCCTGGATCATGGCCTGGGTGTGGTCGTTATGCAGGGGGGAGTCGCCAGAGAAACGAACGTTCCGAAGGCGTTGCGGGAACGGGCTGAACACCCGGCAAACCTCGCTGGCCGGCTTGCCTTGCTCGACGATGACCGCCAGGACCTGTAGCGCCGCTACCAGGCCGTCTCCGGTAGTGCTGAAATCCGAGAGGATCACATGGCCGGACTGCTCTCCGCCGACATTCATTCCTTCGGCCCGCATGCGTTCAGCCACATAGCGATCACCCACTTTGGTGCGCTCCAACCGCAGTCCGCTTGCCATCAGGAAATGCTCCAGCGCCAGATTGGACATCACGGTGGCGGCGATGCCCGACCCGCTCAGCCGATCATTTGCCGCCCAGGACCGGGCGATCAGCCCCAGTATCTGATCCCCGTCGATCAAGCGACCATGCTCGTCAGCGACCAGCACACGGTCGGCATCGCCATCCAGAGCGATCCCGAGAGCGGCACCCCGCTCAACGACCTGGCTGCAGAAATACTCTGGACAGGTGGAGCCGCACCCCTTGTTGATGTTGAACCCGTCCGGAGTCACGCCAAGGGGAATGACGGTCGCTCCGAGTTCCCACAACACGGTGGGGGCGACCCGGTAGGAGGCACCGTTGGCGCAATCCACCACGATCTTAAGATCGTCCAGCCGCAGGCCACGAGGGAAGGTAGCCTTTGCCGCCTCGATATAGCGGCCGGACGCGTCTTCAAGCCGCGCGGCCCGGCCCAGCCTGGCCGGAGTTGCCATCCGGGCGGCCAGATTGGAGGCCATCAAGGCTTCGATCTCATGTTCCGTCGCATCGGACAGTTTGAATCCGTCCGGTCCGAAGAGTTTGATCCCATTATCCTCGAACGGGTTGTGCGAGGCGGACAGCATCACCCCAAGATCGGCCCGCAGACTGCGCGTGAGCATGGCGACGGCTGGGGTGGGAAGCGGCCCGACCACCGTCACGTCCATTCCTGCCCCGATGAAGCCGGCGGTCAGCGCGGGCTCCAGCATGTAGCCTGATAGCCGCGTATCCTTCGCGATCACCACGCGGTGGCGATGGGTGCCGCGCGTGAACAACAGTCCGGCGGCCTGTCCCAGGCGGAGTGCGGTTTCCGCTGTCATTGGGTCGGAATTGGCGGTCCCGCGGATTCCATCAGTGCCGAAGAGCCGGCGGTGTTTCGTCATGCAATCCCCAACCAACGTGTAACCGGGATGAAAGGCGTTGCGATAGGTTTTAGACCGGCGAGCCACGACTACCAAGCTCTTCGAGCATGTCCATCCAATCTTTAAGATTCGTCGCCAAGTTCGTCACGGATCGGGGGCAGGTGCCAGACTGAGAAGGCATCGGAGCAAAAAATTCAGAACTACATCCTGCGTAGAAGGCGCGCAGGAGAATTTTCTCGTTATTCGGCTCCCGCCCATTCGTTCCATGAGAAGGATAGCCTCCCCTTCTGGCCGTGTTGCGCGCTCAAATCGCCATGCCAATTTCTACTTTACCGCGAGATCAGTGCATTGATTCCCGTTAACTCGGCTGGGTGCCTTCGGCCGGCATGGATCGCTCGATCGCCGGCTTTTGCGCCGCTTGGAGTAAATAATTTCGCAGTGCGAGCTTGTAATTGAATCGCAACAAATGGCCGCCCCTCGTCGGATCAGCCGCTCCCTTGGACCGATGACTATCTCAACCCGGCTGTGGCGCGGGTCCCAATCCGCCTGAGGGCGGCGGGGCCGCAGCAGGCCGGCCGGTGGTCGGCACGGAAGCTCGCCGGCTCTCGGGCGCGGGTTCATCCACGACTTTGCGGATCACCGGCTCGCCACGCAGAACGGTGCGGATTTCGTCGCCACTGAGCGTCTCGAACTCCAGCAGCCCGCGGGCCAAGCGGTGCAGTTCCTCGATGTTCTCGGTAAGGAGCCGCTTTGCCTTGGCATAGGCGCGGTCGATAATGTCCTTGATTTCGGCGTCGATTTCACGCGCCGTCGCCTCGGAGACGTTCTTGTTCTGGGTAACCGAGTGCCCAAGGAACACTTCCTGGCTGTTGTCGCCATAGGCGATCATGCCAAGCTTGTCGCTCATGCCCCACTCGGTGATCATCCGCCTGGCTTGATCGGTCGCCATCTTGATGTCGCCGGCGGCGCCGTTGGAGACTTTCTCCGGTCCGAAGATGATTTCCTCCGCCGCCCGCCCGCCCATGGCCATGGTCAGCTCAGACAGCAGCTTGGATTTGGACTTGGAGTAACGATCACCCTCCGGCAGGCTCATGACCAGGCCGAGCGCCCGGCCACGCGGGATGATGGTGGCCTTGTGCACAGGGTCGCATTCCGGCTCGTGCATGGCGCAGAGGGCGTGGCCGGCCTCGTGATAGGCAGTCATGCGCTTTTCGGCCTCGGACATGACCAGGGACCGGCGCTCGGTGCCCATCATCACCTTGTCCTTGGCGTTCTCGAATTCAGCCATAGCCACCACACGCTTGCCGATCCGGGCTGCCAGCAGCGCTGCCTCATTCACCAGGTTTGCGAGGTCGGCGCCGGAGAAGCCGGGCGTGCCGCGGGCGATCACCTTCGGATCGACGTCGGAGGCCAGCGGCACTTTGCGCATATGAACCCGCAGGATTTTTTCGCGCCCGTTCACGTCCGGGTTGGGAACAACGACTTGGCGGTCGAAGCGACCCGGCCGCAACAGCGCGGGATCGAGCACGTCGGGCCGGTTTGTGGCTGCGATCAGAATAACGCCCTCGTTCGATTCGAAACCGTCCATTTCGACGAGCATCTGGTTCAGCGTCTGCTCGCGCTCATCGTTGCCGCCACCCAGACCGGCGCCGCGATGCCGGCCAACCGCGTCGATTTCATCGATGAAGATAATGCAAGGTGCGTTCTTCTTGCCTTGCTCGAACATGTCGCGGACGCGGCTGGCGCCGACGCCCACGAACATTTCCACGAAATCGGAACCGGAGATGGTGAAGAACGGCACATTCGCCTCGCCGGCGATGGCGCGGGCGAGAAGGGTCTTGCCGGTGCCAGGCGGGCCAACCAGCAGCACGCCCTTGGGTATCTTACCGCCGAGCCGCTGGAATTTCTGGGGGTCCTTCAGGAACTCGACGATTTCCTGAAGCTCGCCTTTGGCTTCATCGATCCCCGCCACGTCCTCGAAAGTGACGCGGCCCTGCTTTTCCGTAAGCAACCGGGCACGGGACTTCCCGAACCCCATCGCCCGGCCTCCCCCGGCCTGCATCTGGCGCATGAAGAACACCCAGACGCCGATCAGTAGCAGCATCGGGAACCAGGAAAGCAGATAGTGCAGTAGTGGGTTGACATCGGCATCGCGCGGCTTGGCGATCACGCGGACACCATGGCTGGTGAGCTGATGCACCAGGGTGGGATCATCGGGGGTGTAAGTCTCGAAGGTGCGGCCGTCGCTGAGCTGGCCGCTGATATCGCGGCCCTGGATCACGACATCGCGCACATGGCCCTGGTTGACCTCGGTGATGAAGTCCGAATAGGCGATCTGCGTCGCAGCGGTGCGGTTCGTTCCGGGCTGGAACAGGTTGAACAGAACCACAAGCAGCAGGGCAATGATGACCCATAGCGCGAGGTTGCGGCCAAAATTGCTCATGCGTCGTCTGCTCACGGCTCCATTGGCCCGAACGTAGCCCCGCTGCAACAGCCGGAGTTGATGGTCCTGGGCTTCTCAGTCATCAACATAGGGTGTTTTGCGCCCCAGCGCATCCCCATCCCGCAAGGTCGGCGTAAAACTGGGAAAGGTCGAGCCCGTTTGACGGGGCGGGAACGGTGGCCGTGCTATTATTGCGGGCAAGGCGGGCCTGCACTCCACGCATGAAAGCCCGACTGGCAGCGTGATGATAAGCGGGCTTATAATAGGCATTGCTCAACTGAGGCAGAAGCGGCGATGACCGACTTCGAGCGTGACCTTCTCTTCCTGCTCCACGATGTGGCCCGCCTCCTTCGGATCGAGGGGGACAAGCGGGCCAAGGCGCGAGGCATGACCCGCGCCCAGTGGGCCATCCTGATCTGGCTCGAACGGCAACCCGGCATTTCCCAAAAAGAGCTCTCCGAGTTGCTGGAAGTGGAACCAATCACGGTGGCCCGGCTGATCGACCGGCTTGAGACGCGCGGAATGGTCGAGCGGCGCCCCGATCCCCGCGACCGCCGCATCTGGCGTCTCCATCTGCGCCCCGCCGCGCTGACCGAACTCGGGGAGATCAACCGCCAGCGCACCGAGCTCAACCGGATGCTCACGGCAGATATCGATGCGAATTCCGTAAGGACAACAACCGAAGCCCTTCTCGCAATGAAAGCCGTGCTGACCGCCCGGCGTGCCGACGCCAACCCCGATGCAGAGGAGGCGGCCTGATGTCACAGGGCGCAGCCGCGCAGAGAACTGGAACGATTCCCACGTCCGACCTCGCCATTCGCCGCCGGCGGTTGGGGATCAGCCGTCATGCGCTCGGGCCGGCCCTGATGATGCTGGGGATTCTGGTGGTGGGCGCTGGTGCCATGGTGTTCTGGCTGAACGGCGGACGCTACGTTTCGGTGGATGATGCCTACGTGCGGGCCGCAAAGGAGCCATTGGCCACCGATGTCTCCGGCATTGTCCAGAGCGTTCCGGTCAAGGACGGGCAGCATGTAGAGCAGGGCCAGGTGTTGCTGCGCCTGGATCCGCGCAAGTTCGAAATCGCCGTTGCGGGCGCGAAAGCCGATCTGGCCCAGACCGCCCTGAAACTGGAGGCGATGCAGCGCGACTATTCCCGCATGCTCAGCGATATCGGCGTCAAGCAGGCACAGCAGCAGGCGGACCAGACCACATTCGATCGTTACGCAGGCCTGGTACGCGGAGGAGGGATCACGCGGGCGGACTACGACAATGCACGCTTCCAGGTTTTGGCGGACCAGCACGCCCTGGAATTGCTGAAGCAACTGGCGGAAGTGCAGTTGGCGAAGCTCGGCGGCAATGCCCAGCTTCCGGTACAGCAGATGCCGGAATACCAGGCGGCGCAGACCAAGGTCGATGAAGTCCAGCGGGAGCTGGACAATAGTGTCGTCCGAGCGCCCTTCGCCGGTACGGTGACCGATGTCGAAAGCGTGCAGCCCGGCATGTACCTGGGTGCGTCGGTAGCGGCTTTCGGACTGGTTTCCTCCGAGCGCGTCTGGGTCGAGGCGAACCCCAAGGAGACCGAACTCACCTGGGTTAAGCCGGGCGATCCTGTGGAAGTCACGGTGGATACGTATCCGGACCGCGTATGGAAAGGTGTTGTAGAGAGCATCTCGCCAAACAGTGGCTCGGAGTTCTCAGTGCTGCCGGCCCAGAACACGTCGGGCAATTGGGTGAAAGTGGTGCAGCGTATTCCCGTGCGTATTCGCGTGAACCGCCATGCGGGCGAACCGGAGTTGCGCACCGGCATGAGCGTCGAGGCCAGTATCGATACGGGCCACAAGCGGTCGCTGTCCGACCTTTTCTGATGTCCCCGGGCCTTCCGGCTGCGATGGAGAAGGTGCCGCACCGCGGCATCATTACCGTCTGTACGATGGGTGCCACGCTCATGCAGGCGCTCGATCAAACCATCGCGAATGTCGCGCTGCCCTATATGCAGGGCAGTCTTTCGGCCAGCTTCGACGAAATTACCTGGGTTCTCACCTCCTATATCACGGCTGCCGCGATCATGACCGCTCCGGTGGGATGGCTAGCTCAGCGCTTCGGGCGCAAGCAGCTGTTCGTGATCTGCCTGGTGGGGTTCACCATTACATCAATGATGTGCGGGGCGGCGCAATCGCTTTCGCAGATGGTCGCATTCCGGCTGATGCAAGGGATGTGCGGGGCGGCACTGGTGCCGCTTTCCCAGGCGACGCTCCTGGATATCTACCCGATCGAGCAACGCGGGCAGGCGATGGCGATCTGGGGTGTGGGCGTGATGCTCGGGCCTATACTCGGGCCCACGCTCGGCGGCTATCTGACCGAGATCTATAACTGGCGCTGGGTTTTTTACGTCAATCTGCCGTTCGGGATTCTGGCGACTGGCGGGCTGCTGGTGTTCATGCCGAACTCAAGTCCACAGGCTAGTCTCCGTTTCGACTGGATCGGCTTCGCCGCCCTGTCGATGGGCATCGGCGCACTTCAGCTTATGCTCGACCGCGGCCAGGATCAGGATTGGTTTTCGTCACGGGAGATCATTGTTTACGCCGTACTTGCCGGGCTGGGAATTTATCTGTTCACTGTTCATCTGTTCTCGGCAAAGCGACCCTTCATTCGCCCGAGTTTGTTTAAGGACCGGAACTTCGCATCAGGCCTGGCGATGATGTTCGCGATGGGCACAATCCTGGTTTCCAGCTCAGCCCTGATGGCGCCGTGGCTGCAGAATTTGGCGAACTTTCCAGTAGAAACCGCCGGACTTGTGATGGCGCCGCGCGGAATTGGCACCATGGCTGCGATGATGATCGCAGGACGGCTGGCGAGACGAACCGATGCGCGCAAGATGATGGCGCTTGGGGTGTTGTCGCTGTGCTGGTCATTATGGGAAATGACGCATTGGACCCCGGACGTGTCAGAGGGCTGGCTGATCTTCACGATCATCGTTCAGGGCTTCGGGCTGGGATTCGTGTTCATCCCATTGCAGGTGATTGCCTTTGCAACGCTGGCGCCGGCACTGCGGACTGACGGTGCCTCGTTGTTCAGTCTTTTGCGGAATATCGGCGCAGCGATCGGGGTATCGATCACGTCGGCGCTGCTGGCGCACAACACGCAGGCGCTGCATGCCGAGATCGGGGCATATGTGACGCCGTTCAATCGTGCCCTGCAGCATGGGGCCGCGGCCCGCCTGCTCGATCCCACAAATCCACATGGGGCGGCGATGCTGGACAGGATCATCAATCAGCAAGCACAGATCATTGCCTATCTGGATGATTACAAGCTGATGGTTTTCACGACCGCGCCGGCGTTATTGCTGCTGTTCCTCATGCGTCGGCCACGGGTGATAACAACGCCCGAGCCCGGCAGCAGTCACGCGGCGATGGATTAGAGGTGATCGCTTCAGGCTGACCAGCCGTTGAAGCGTGAGTCACGCTCTCGAACAAAGAAGTCATAGCATGATCGATTCCACTTGAACGATCATGCTCCAGGCCTGACGGCGAGGGAGGACTTCAATGATCCGGCGTTTCGATCACATCACGATTGTCGTCGAGGACGAGGAGGAGGCGAAGCGGTTCTTCGCGGCTTTCGAGAGGACATTTCTGTCACTATCAAGGGCGAGCAGTTCGCCGGGTATATGGGAGTTCCAGGTCTCGAAGCTCGCCACGTTACGCTCGTGGCAGAGAACGTGACACCGCGCACTGAGATTCAATTGCGCAAATATCTTCATCCCGATCCGCTACCTGATCCGCATATCCGCGACCTGAACAAACTGGGACTCAATCACGTCTGCTCCGCCGTTGACGATATCGAGGCCGTCGTCACGCGTGTTGAGGCAGCCGGGTTCCGTACTCGCGCCGGAATCCTGGATTTCCACTCCAGAAAGCTGGTCTTTCTTTGGGGACCAGGCGGCGTGACGATCGAGCTATCCGAGTGGCACTCACCCTGATCGGCCGATGCAAACCAGTATCAACGGTCGGAGAAGTCGACACCTCGCTTATCATCCGAGTGTACCCGATAACCGCAAAGAAGCGCGTTCGCTCCGAGGCGTGCGCTCCTCTGAGACCGGGTGTTACGCTGAAAGCGTCTGCGGTTCCGTGCGTAACCGTTTCACCAGCAGCTTGTTCAACGCATGAACATAGGCCCGCGCGGACGCCACGATGGTGTCGAGATCCGCTCCCTGACCATCAACCATCTTGCCGTTTTCCTCCAGCCGGACCGTGGTCTTGGCCTGAGCGTCGGTGCCCTCGGTGACAGCGCCCACAGAAAACAGCACGAGATTGGCGTTGTGGGGGAAGATTTCATGGATCGCCTTAAACGTGGCATCGACAGGCCCGTCGCCCGTGGCCACCGCGTGCTTGACCACACCGTCCACCTCCAGCTCCAATTCTGCGCGCTGAGGGCGCTTCGACCCGGCATGCACGTCCAGCGAGATAAAGCGGACGCGCTCGTGGTCGCGCATGACTTCGTCATCGACCAGTGCCACGATGTCATCGTCGTAAACGACTTTCTTGCGGTCGGCGATTTCCTTGAAGCGGCGGAAAGCGACGTTGAGCTGATTATCGCCGATTTCGTAGCCCAGTGACCGCAGCTTGTCGCGGAATGCCGCACGACCGGAGTGCTTGCCCATTACCAGGTTCGATTTGGTCCATCCGACGCTTTCAGGCGTCATGATCTCGTACGTGGCGGCGTTCTTCAGAACCCCGTCCTGGTGAATGCCGGCCTCGTGGGCGAAGGCGTTGCGGCCGACGATCGCCTTGTTGGGCTGCACGTCGAAGCCAGTGATGGTGGAGAGCAGGCGGGAGACTTTCAGTATGTTGCGGGTTTTGATGTTGTTTTTGTAGGGGGCACGGTCGTTGCGCGTGCGGATGGCCATGACCGCTTCTTCCAGTGACGCGTTGCCGGCGCGCTCGCCAATGCCGTTGATGGTGGACTCGATCTGCCGGACGCCCGCGGCGATGGCCGCCAGAGTATTGGCCACCGCCAAGCCAAGGTCGTTGTGGTTATGCGTAGAGAGCACGACCTTGTCGGCCCCTGGCACGCGCTCGCGCACCATGGTGAAGATCCGCAGCATGTCCTCGGGCAGGGCGTAACCGACGGTGTCGGGGATGTTGATGGTGGTGGCTCCAGCGTTGATCGCGGCTTCTATGCAGCGGCAGAGAAAATCCGGATCGGTTCGGGTGCCGTCCTCGGCCGACCACTCCACGTCATCGGTGTAGTTGCGAGCCAGAGTCACGCTGCCCGCGACGGCCTCCAGCACCTCGTCGGGCTCCATGCGCAGCTTGTACTTCATGTGTAACGCACTGGTGCTGATGAAGCTGTGGACGCGCTTGCGCTTGGCCGCGCGCACGGCATCGCCGGCGCGCATGATGTCTTCGCGGCCAGACCGCGCCAAGCCGCAGATCACGGGAGTGTCGTCCCGCTGACCCAGTGATCCGGCGATGGCTTTTACCGAATTCATAGTCGCCCGGCGAGGCGATGGGAAAGCCGGCTTCCAGGACATCCACCCCCAGCTCGGCCAGGGCCTCCGCCATACGGATCTTCTCGTTGAGGTTCATCGAGAAGCCCGGCGATTGCTCGCCGTCGCGCAGCGTAGTGTCGAAGATGATGATACGGTCGTCGTCCAGCTTGCCGAAGCTGGGATGTTCGATGCTCATTGGTACCGATCCTCGCAAGGTGAAACAGCCAGCTGTCCTCAGGGGTTCCCCTGAGCGATGCCGGCGTTCAGCGACCCGGCGCGACGCTCAGGGGCGCGTAAGTCGAAGGAGGAGGGCCAGCGACGCGAGGCGGACTGCAGCACGCACCGACGACCGCGCCGCGGAGCGGGCGGTTCGGCAGGCCATGCGTATGCCACAGCAGAGCATGCGAGGCTCTTAGACGTTCAGGCGGGTTTGCGCAACCCCTGCCGACCGCATCAGTCTGCCTGTTGTCTGACGGCATCCCACCAGGGGCACACGCCGGAGAGTTTCTGGTAGTTTCCGTCCATGACCTGGACCGGCGCGCGGTGCCCCTCCGCGGCCGCCCTCAGCCGCATCGCCCGTGCCTGCTCCCGCTGCTCGGCAGAAAGCCAAAGCCGGTCATGACCCCACAGGCTTGGCCCGACCGTCACTTCGGCCGGCTCCCAGGTCGCGGGATTCACTTCCCGACCGCCCCACCCGTACTCCAGCATGAAACCAGCCGGAGAACGCACGTAAAAAGAGGTCACGAGGTCGTTGGGATGCCGGCCGATCGTTGTGGCGATCTTCTCCGGCTCGCTGAGTGCAATATCGTAACCCTGCCCGACATCATCAAGCGAAAACAGCTCGATCATAAGGTGGTGCATGCCGTGGCTGCCGGTTTCTATAAGGGCCAGACTGTGGTGACGCGGGTTGACGTGAAGGAAATAAGCCTTGAAGGGGCGAAGGATATAGTCGCTGACGCTGAACCCGAGAATGTCGCGATAGAATTGCAGCATCGGCTCGATCGCGGGAACGGTCAGCACAGCGTGCCCCATGCCGAGCGGGCCTGTTCGAAAGCCGGAGATCGCCCGGCCCGGCCTGAATGGTTCGTTGATGGTTTCCGCGCCCCAGAATGCCTCCAGCCGGTTGGCGGCAGGATCGGCGAAGGAAATCAATTCGGTGACGCGGCGCTGGCCGGCAAGGGCGGCGCTTTCGCGGCGGACCGAAATGCCGGCTGCGTCGAGGCGCCCTGCGAGAGAATCAAGCGCCTCTGCGCCAGCGACCTCCCAGCCGAAGTAGCGCGCTCCCTCGGGCAAATTCCCGTCCACCACCAGCCGCTGTGCCCGATCGTCCATGCGGAAGCGGCGCACGGAGGAGCCATGCTCAACCTCCTGCATGCCGAGCCAGCGCGTGGCGAAATCGGACCAGTCATCAAGTCCCGTCGAGCCGACCCCGATGTAGCCGAGTCCCGCAATTTCCATGGCCGAAGCCTCCCAGGTCATTTGATGATAGTCCACCGTGACGAGGGCTCGCACAAGTTCAGGAACCTGTCTCGCTTCTGCCAAGTCCTTGCCATTATCTATTCGTTCGCTCCTCAAGTCAGGAGATTCGAACGATGAGGTTACGATCCATTTCGCTGCGCGGGATGCTGGCCGGTTTGATCGGGCTTGGAGTGGCCGGCGCCTTGGCCCCCTCGGCCCACGCCGACCCCCACTGGCGCGGGGGCTGGCATAATGGCTGGCATAACGGGTGGGGCCCGCACTGGCACCCGCACGGGTGGTGGCGGGGACGCTGGTGGGGGCCTCCGGTGGTGTACGCGCCGCCTCCGCCGGTCTATTACGTTCCTCCGCCCGCATACTATTACGCCCCACCACCGGTTTACTCGCCGGGCGTGACCTTCGGATTGTTTGTGCGCTAAGCAGGTCTGGCCAAACGAAAAGGAGTTCGCAGGATGCGCCTCACGCGCATGGGTGTCCCGGCTGTCGCCGGGCTTGGGCTGGCTGTGCTCATCTCCGGATGCACGAATCCCTATGATCCTGGGCAGCGGGCTCTGGGCGGCGGATTGCTGGGAGCAGGGGCTGGGGCAGCTCTAGGGGGGATTGCCGGAGGCGGCCATGGAGCGGCGATAGGCGCGCTGGCCGGTGGCGCCCTCGGGGCGGTTGGCGGCGCAGTGACGACACCAGCCCCGCCTCCCCCTAGGCCAGCTTATGGCTACGCACCTCCGCCTCCCTCACCGGGTTATTACCCGCCGCCTCCGCCGCCGGGCTACAGTTATTGATTGTGAGACGCGGCTTCGGCCGCGTCTCACATGATTTTCTGGAACTTTCCGGTCGGATCGAATAAGAAGCGGCTCGCTCTGGCGAAAATCGCTTTTGTGACAGTAGCTTCCACACCCCGGTGTTCGGGTTCTTTCCGGCACCCCGGCTGGGATCCGATCGATGCGCTTTCTCACAGTATTCGGGACGCGCCCCGAGGCGATTAAGATGGCGCCGATCGTCCGACGCCTCGCGGCCGCTCCGGCGGTCATGTCACTCGTTTGCGTGACCGCGCAGCACCGCCAGATGCTGGATCAGGTATTGAACCTGTTTTCAATCCTGCCCGACCGAGATCTCGATGTAATGCGGGACGGGCAGGGACTGACCTGGATCACGACCTCCGTGCTTGAACGAATGGCGGACGTGTATGCGGAGCTGCGCCCAGACCGGGTGCTGGTGCAGGGCGATACAACCACGACGTTTGCTGCGTCCCTGGCGGCTTTTTATGCCAAGGTCCCCGTCGCGCATGTCGAAGCAGGGCTGCGGACCGGCAATGTTCATTCGCCCTGGCCGGAGGAGATGAATCGCCGGCTGACAACGCATATCGCTGACCTGCATTTCCCGCCAACTGAACAGTCCCGGCAGAATCTGCTGCGGGAGGGTGTGAATGCGTCGCGTATCGTCGTGACCGGGAACACAGTGATCGATGCGCTGTTCGACGCATTGGCGATACTTGATGCCGACCCGGCGCGTGCGGCCGAAATCGATGGGATGCTCCCACGCTTCGATCCGGGTAAGCGGCTTATTCTGGTGACCGGCCATCGGCGGGAAAATTTCGACGGTGGGCTGGAACGGGTCGCTCGGGGATTGCTGCTTCTGGCGGCGCGCGGCGATGTGGAGATCGTGTATCCCGTGCATCTCAATCCGAACGTGCGCCAGGTCGCCGATGCCGTGCTGGGAGCGCATGACGCGATCCGTCTTATACCACCGCTCGACTATTTGCCTTTCATTCACCTGATGCGCCGCGCCGATCTGATCATCACCGATTCCGGCGGGGTTCAGGAGGAGGCGCCGTCACTCGGCAAGCCCGTCCTGGTTACGCGCGACACGACCGAGAGGCCGGAGGCGGTCGAAGCCGGCACCGTGGAGCTGGTCGGTACTGACACGGAACTGCTTGTCGCCCGTGCGTCGCGCCTGCTCGATGACCGCGCCGCCTATGAACGCATGAGCTTCGCCCACAATCCCTACGGCGACGGCAAGGCCGCCGCCCGTATCGTGGAGACCCTGCTGGATGGATAGTTTCGGCCGAATAGCGGTGGTGGGGCTCGGGTATATCGGGCTGCCAACGGCTGCAGTGTTCGCGGAAAACGGGCTGGATGTCGTGGGCGTGGATGTCACCGCGCGCGTCGTGGAGACGATCAATGCCGGCCGGCCGCATTTCGGCGAACCGAATCTGGATGCGCTGGTTCGCCGTGTCGTGGAAGGAGGCAAGCTGCGCGCATCGTTGGAGCTGGAACCGGCGGATGCTTTTATCATCGCGGTGCCGACACCGCTGCGTGGCCACGGAGAGAATGCGCAGCCGGATATCTCGTATGTGGAGGATGCAGCACGCGCTGTGGCTCCGGTGCTGCAGGCAGGCAATCTGGTGATCCTCGAATCGACCTCGCCGGTCGGCACGACCGAGCGTATGGCGGCAGTAATGGCAGAATTGCGGCCGGATCTCACGTTTCCGCAGCAAAAGGGAGAGATTGCGCAGATCCAGGTGGCGCACTGTCCGGAACGGGTGCTGCCTGGGCGAATTCTGGAAGAAGTCGTCAACAACCCCCGCGTGATCGGGGGAATGACGCGAAAATGCGCGCAGCGGGCATTGGCGTTATATAAGATCGTGGTGCGTGGAGAGTGCCGCGTGACGAGCGCGCGCACCGCGGAGCTCGCGAAGCTGACGGAGAATGCTTATCGGGACGTAAACATCGCCTTTGCGAACGAGCTCTCCTTTATATGCGACAAGTTGAAGATCAATGTGTGGGATCTTATCGCGATGGCCAACTTGCATCCGCGGGTGAATATCCTGAACCCCGGCCCGGGCGTCGGCGGACACTGCATTGCGGTTGACCCCTGGTTCATCGTGGCGACCAACCCGAATGAAGCCCAGCTGATCCGCAGGGCGCGGCTGATCAACGATAGCAAGCCGGATTTCGTCGTCACGAAGGTTCGCGAGAGGGCGGCCGCGCTGAAGCGACCGGTCATTGCGTGCCTTGGCCTGGCCTACAAAAAAGACGTCGACGACCTGCGGGAGAGCCCGGCAGTCGAGATCGTGCGCAAGCTTGTGGAGGCAAAGATCGGCGAACTACTGGTCGTAGAACCGCACATCAACCGCTTGCCGCCGGATCTGGCCGATTTGGGGCTGGAATTGCACGATTTTGATCAGGCGCTGGAGCGCGCAAATCTCGTGCTGCTGCTCGTGGATCACATGAGCTTCATGCAGGTGGACCGCGACACGCTCAAGGACAAGTTCGTGATCGATACGCGCGGGGCGTGGTAATAACCGGGGGTATCCCCTGCGCCGCGGTCGCGAGAGGCATGCCGTCGAGCGGCCATGCCTCCTGCGACCGCCCTTGCAGCGTTAGTACATGTGCTGCCCGCCGTTAATCGATAGCGTGCTGCCGGTGACGAAATCTGCCTCGTCGGCCGTCAGGAACGCGACGCCGCGGGCAATGTCCCCGGCGCGGCCGAGCCGGCCCATCGGAATGCGGGCGATGATCTTCTGCAAAACGTCCGCCGGTACCGCCCGCACCATATCCGTATCAACATAACCTGGCGCGATCGCATTGACAGTAATCCCAAAGCGAGCGCCTTCCTGAGCCAGCGCCTTGGTGAAGCCATGAATGCCGGACTTGGCGGCGGCGTAGTTTACTTGCCCATACTGCCCGGCCTGTCCGTTGATGCTGCCGACATTGACGATGCGCCCGAAGTTGCGTTCCCGCATGGCATCAAACGTCAGCTTGCACATATTATAACAGGAGCCCAGGTTCGTATCGATCACCGCGTCCCACATGTCCCTGGACATCTTCGTCAGAGTCCCGTCACGGGTGATGCCGGCATTGTTCACCAGTATTTCGATCGGTCCGATTTCGGCGACAATGTGGCCGACTGCCTCCTGGCAGGCCTGGAAGCTGGAAACGTCGAAGCGGAAGACACGGATTCCGGTCTCCTTGGCGAATGCCTGGGCCGCCTGATCATTCCCCGCGTAATTGGCGACCACCGTCCGGCCCTGCGCTTTCAATGCCCGGCTGATCTCCGCCCCGATCCCACGAGTGCCGCCGGTTACGAGTGCAACGCGTGCCATCTTGTCCGCCTCCTGTTCTTTATGGGCTGACTACCGTAGCATGCTCGAGGCCCGGTGCCAGCGCCGCAGTATCGAACTGTTCCAGACGCCTGCCGGTTTCCGCATCAAAAACGTGCGCATGCTCGGGTCGAGGCTTGACCAGCAGCCTCTCTCCTGCCGGCGCGCGGCCCGCGACCCGGACCACCACGACTTCGCCGCTGTCCAGGCGCCCATGCACGACGGTCTCGGACCCAAGCGGCTCAATCAGGTCCACAGTAAAGGCAAGGCCGTCCGCGGCCCACTCCAGGTGCTCCGGGCGGATGCCCACAATAACCCGGTGGCCGTCCGCGGCTTGCAGCCGTCCATTGACGAACGGCACAAGCAGCCCGGCATCGAGCCTGGCCGCGGCGGCACCATGGACGAGGGAAGCCGGAAAGAAGTTCATCGCCGGCGTTCCGATAAAGGCAGCGACGTAGCTGTCCGCCGGACGTTCGAACACCTCCATCGGAGTGGCCAGTTGCGCGGCGCGGCCCTGATGCAGAACCAGAAGGCGATCGCCGAGCGTCATCGCCTCTACCTGGTCGTGCGTCACATACAGGCTGGTCACGCCCAGCCGGCGTTGAAGACGGCGGATTTCGCCGCGCATCTGCACGCGCAGCTTGGCGTCGAGGTTCGACAACGGCTCGTCGAAAAGGAACAGCTTGGGCTCACGGACAATCGCACGCCCCATCGCGACCCGCTGGCGCTGTCCACCAGAAAGCTGCCTGGGCTTGCGGCTGAGCAGGTGGTCGAGTTCAAGTTGGCTGGCCGCTTCCTCTACGTGACGACGGATCTCGGGCCGCGCCATGCCGCGAATGCGCAGCCCGTAGGCCATGTTGTCGAACACCGTCATGTGCGGATAGAGGGCGTAGTTCTGGAAAACCATCGCGATATCGCGCTCGGATGGATCTATGGCAGTGATGTGCCGGCCGTCCAGGATCACCCGCCCGGTGCTCGGCTGTTCCAGGCCGGCGACGATGCGCAACAAGGTGGATTTGCCGCTGCCCGAGGCTCCGACGATTACCAACATCTCGCCGTCGTCGAGGCGAAGATCGACTTTTTGCAGGACCGACGTCTGCCCGAAACTCTTGCTGATCTCGCTTAGTTCCAGCGTGGCCATCTACTTCTCACCCTCAGTCAGGCCCGCAACGAACCAGCGTTGCATGGCCACCACGATAATGACCGGTGGGACCAGCGCCAGCACCGCAGTTGCCATCACGCCGGCCCAGTCTGTATTCCCTTCGGTGCTGACCATCCTCGTGATACCGATAGCTATAGTATCGAGTTGCGGTGTGGTGGCGACGAGCAGCGGCCAGAGATACTGGTTCCAGCCATAGACGAACAGGATCACGAATAACGCGGCGATGTTTGCCCCGGAAACCGGGACCAGGATGTCGCGGAGAAAGCGCAGCGGTCCGGCACCATCCATACGGGCGGCCTCGATCAGCTCGTCGGGAATAGCAGCGAATATTTGTCGAAACAACAGAGTGGCCGTCGCAGAGGCGATCAGGGGGATCGTAAGGCCTGTGAATGTGTTGATCAGGTGCAGGTTAGCCATCACCGCATAGGTCGGAATGATCCTCACCTCAACCGGCAGCATCAGAGTGATGAAAATAATCCAGAACGCTGTGCGGCGAAGTGGAAAACGGAAGAATACTACCGCGAAAGCCGACAGGATCGAGATCACGATCTTGCCGAGCGCGATCACCACCGCCATGCCGGCTGAAATCAGCAGCATATGCCAGACCGGAACGGTTCCCATGCCGCCGGCCTCAAGCACTCGGCCATAAGCCGACAGGCCCTCCGAACCCGGCAGCAACGAGAGCGATCCACGAAGGATCGCACCGGAATCCTGCGTCGATCCGGCAATTGCCAGCCATACGGGAAGGGCGAACAGCAGCACCCCGAGGCAAAGCACGCCATGCGCCACATAATCCGGACGGTCTGTCCTGCTCATGCCGGCCTCTTGCGTCCGATAAAGCGGAACTGGATGGCGGTCAGCAGTACGACACCAGCCATCAGCAGTACCTGACTGGGCCGCCGATCCGCCGAGATCGAGATTGACCACGCCGTCACGATAGACCTTCACGACGAGGGTGTTCGTTGCCTCGGCCGGGCCGCCCTGGGTGAGTGCCCAGATAATCGCAAATGTATCGAATGCGGCGTAGGTCAGGTTCACAACAATCAAGAAGAATGTTGTCGGCGCAAGCAGTGGAAAGGTTACGGTGCGGAATCGCCGCCACCCCTTGGCACCATCCATTCGCGCCGCCTCTATAACTGCGCGGGGAATCGACTGCAGGCCGGCAAGAAAAAAAATGAAATTGTAACTTACCTGCTTCCAGGCACTCGCCACGATGACCATGAAGAGCGCCTGGCCGCCGTTGACGGCGTAGTCCCAAGGGATACCGTGGCGGTTAAGCCACCGTCCGAGCAGGCCGACCTGCGGATTGAGGATGAAAAGCCAGAGTACGGCGGAGATAACGGGGGCAACGGCGTATGGCCAGATCAGCAGGGTCCGGTAGATGCCGCGGCCCTTGATTTCGCGATCCGCGAACACCGCGAGTGCCAGCGCGATGCACATGGAAAGCGCCGTAACGCAGGCGCAAAACAGAAGCGTGCGCAGGATGGAACTGAGATACAGCTCGTTCTGGAAAAGGTCCGCGAAATTGGCGAGTCCCACGAAAACAGAGCCTTCGCCGAACGGGTCCTGGGTTGTAAGGCTATAATAGAAGGCTTCCGCGGCAGGCCAGTAGAAGAAGATGAACGAAATCAGCAGCTGCGGCAGGACCAGCAGGATCGGCACGAACCGTCCATCAAACAGGGTGCGGCGTTCCATGGTGTTTAGGGCCTGTTAAGCCGGAGCTCGTATGTGGCGCTATGGGCGGCGGATGGGTTTACATTATGAACAATCGTCCAAATGGGACGCTGTATGTGGGGGTTACGGCGGATCTCGGGCGGCGGGTTTGGGAACACAAGAATGGTGATGGCGATTTCACCCGGCGTTACGGCCTTGACAGATTGGTCTATGCCGAAAGACATGAAAGTATCATTGCTGATATGCAACGAGAAGGACATTAAGCACTGGCCGCGGGGTTGGAAAATAAAGCTCATTATCTCACAAAATCCGAGCTGGAAGGATCTCTCCTCTCACATGTTCTAAGGGCCGCCTCGTCACGCGCGGGCTTGTCCCGCGCATCCAACGCCGGGTCCGTGCGGGCCGAAAGTTGCGTTGGATGGCCGGCATTCGCCGGCCATGACATTAAATGAGGCCTGGGCATGGCGAGAAAACCGGCGGCATGACCCTGGGGCGGGCCATGACGGTGTGGCGAGCATGCATCACGCCTTTACGGCGCGGGCGAACTGCTTCAGCACCGCATTTCCCCGCTCGACGGCATTGTCCATTACCTGTTGCGCGGTCATGGCGCCTTGTAGCGCCTTCTCGAACTCCTCCGAGATGATGTTGCGGATTTCAGGCAGACGGCCGAGCCGGATGCCGCGGGAGTTGGGGGTTACGTGGCCCCGCTCCAATTGCTGGATGGGCAACTCCGTTCCGGGGTTCTTGTCGAAGAAGCCCTGCTTCTTCATTTCCTCCGCGCCGGCGAGCGTGACCGGAACGTATCCGGTGTTCTCGGCCCAGGTGGCATCCACCTGCGGCTGGCCGATGTACTGAAGGAACACGGCAAGGGCTCTGTACTCGGCCTTCGTCCGGTTTGGAGCGGTCATCGGCCAGAGGCTCGCACCGCCAATGATCGAGTTGATGGGCTGCTTAATGATGTTCGGATCGTACGGCAAGAACGCATCAGCGAACGCGAATTTTGCACTCTTCGCAAGAGCGCCGCGGTAGGCGGATGAATTGAAGGTTATAGCCGATTGCCCCGCAAGGAACACGGGATCCGGGGCATTATCCCTCCCGCCATACTTGAACGTGCCGTCCTTCGCCATCTTCAGCATGCGGTCAATAATCGCAACGTGCGGCTTGCTATTGATCTCCAGCGCAGCGTCAACACCGCCGAACCCGTTTTCCTTTGTTGCATATGGGATGTTGTGAATCGCACTATACTGCTCGACCATGACCCAGGGGAACCAGGAGGTGTTCAGAGGGATTTCGGCAGCCGATTTCGATTTCAGCGTTTCGGCCGCGTTAGTCACTTCTTCCCACGTTGCGGGCGGTTTGGCGGGGTCCAGCCCGGCCTTCTGGAAGGCATCCTTGTTGATCCACATCACCGCCGTGGAGGAGTTGAACGGCATGGATGCCATCCTGCCGTCGGGCAGGCTGTAATAGCCGCGCACGGAAGGGATATAGTTCTTGGGATTGATCTCGACCCCGGTTTCCTTCGAAAGCTCCCACACTTGTATGACAGCCTTCTTCGCGGAGATCATGTTCTCCGTGCCCACTTCGAAAATCTGCACGAGGTTGGGGGCCTGCCCGGCGCGGGAGGCCGCAATCACCGCATTCATCACGTCAGCATAGCCGCCTTTGTAGATGGCCTCCACCTCCAATTGGTTCTGAGACGAGTTGAACCCGTTGGCGATCACATTCACTTGGTCGCCGAGCGGCCCTGTCATCGCGTGCCACCAAACGATCTTGGTCTTGCCAGCCTGGGCACGGGCGGTTCCGGCCAGCCGTGCCGCTGCCAGCGCGGCGCTACCCGCAAGCAGAGTGCGGCGTTTCATGCAGGACTCCTCCCAATACGATTCCCCGGGGCGTAGCCCTGCCCCGTTGCCGCGTTATGACACCTTCATGGGGGGGCCGTGAAGGTCAGACGGTCACCAGCCGCCGGTATAAATGCCAACTCGCGTGACTCAGCACCGGCAACGCCACGGCCAGCCCGAGCAGGATCGGGATGCAGCCGAGGACCGAGAATGGCCGCGACGATGAGGCCCCAGGCGGCAGTCGGTCCGGGGTTCACCTGAGCGGCCCGCAGCGAGGCGCGGATAGCCGTTTCCGCCGAGACGTGATGATCGAGCACCGCCTGGAATGACACGGTGCTGAGCACCAGGACGCTCAGGGCGAGCAGGAAGCCGATGCCGTTGCCAACGATAAGCAAGACCCACCCGGGACCGGTGGTGAACACGTCGTGGAAGAAGCCGCCAGCCGACCTTGGCTGCTCGGCCCCCAACGTCACGCGATACAGAAGATCCGCAGCGAGCACCCAAAGAATGAAGATCGCTGCAAGCATCACCGCAAGCTTCACGATCTCCCACAACGCCGGCGACTGGAACACGCGGAACGCATCTGTCCAGGACACCTCCTCCCCTGCTTCCCGTCGCCTGCTCATTTCATAAATGCCTACGGCCGCCAGCGGACCGATCAGCGCGAATCCCGACACCAGGGGGAACAGTAGTGGCACGATGTCATAGCCGGAGATCAGCCGTGCCGCGACCAGCCCTACCAGAGGGTACAGGGCGCACAGAAAAAGGTAGTGGGTTGGGTCGGCGTTGAAATCCTCGAGCCCCTTGGTGAGCGAAGCGCGGAGATCGGCCAGCGTGATACGATGGATGATCAACCGGTCCGGAATGACTCTTTTGCCATGGCCGGCCTCCTCCACGGCAACTGCGGCCGAGCGCATCTGGTCCCAGGTCCATACGACCGGATTTCGTATTGTCATCGCTGATCCCTCCTGAACTTGCAGTTCGGAGCACCAGCCAGGAATATGGGCTTACCGATGTAACCTGTCCACATGACCCCGTCAGGGTTGCAGCAGGGAGCGCCGGGCCGACAGGAACTCCTCGACCGCGCCGGCCAGCTTGTCGCACTCGGGGTCTCCGATCGGCAGCATGAGCGACATCATTCCCCGCCGGGCCAGCCAAATGCCCGATCCCAGCATGTCGAAAAAGAACAACTCCTTCAGCTTGGCGTCGCCTTTGGCTACGTCCGCGGGCGAGCGGATCGGCCCGCGCGCCGTATGCACTGCCATCATCGAGCCGATCCCGGTGAACTGGACCGGCGCCGCCGCGGTCTCGCACAGGCCGTTCAGGCGATTTCGCAGCGCCTCGCCTCGGTCGTTCAGCGCCAGAGCGGCCTCCGGCGTAAACACGTCGGTGAGGCCCGCCAGTCCAGCGGTCATGGTCAGGACGTTATTGTTGAAAGTGCCGGCGTGCGGCAGCGCGTCCGGTCGGCGGGGGTCGAACCGGTCCATTATGTCCGCCCGGCCGCCAAAGGCGCCGAAGGACATGCCTCCCCCGATATACTTGCCGTAGGTTGTCAGATCAGGCTTCACTCCGCGCAGCGACTGAAGCCCGCCCGGAGCAAGGCGCGACGTCATGACCTCGTCCAGGATCAGCAATGCATCGCAACGATCCGCCGCCTCCCGCAATGCATGAAGGAAAGCCAGTTCGGCCGCGATGCAGCCACCGCCGCCCATCATCGGCTCCAGGATGATCGCGGCCAGCCCAGGTCCGTGCTGATCTATCAACGCCAGCGTGCCATCGATGTCATTGTACGGAGCCACGACAAAATCGAACGGCGCGTTGATCTTGTTGCCGCCGCCCGCGAAGCTGAACACGCCGCCGTGATATCCGCCGTAGAACACCATCACGCCACGGCGGCCTGTCACCGCGCAGGCGGTGGAGAGGGCCATCAGGTTGGCCTCCGTGCCCGAGTTGGTGAATCGCACCCGCTCCAGGCTGAACCGCCGGCAGACGGCCCGGGCAAACTCGGCCTCCATCATGTTGGAGGCGCCGAAGCTGATGCCGCCATCCAGCGCGCGATCGACCGCCTTGCGGATCACGGGGTGCGAGTGGCCGTAAAGCCCGGCGGTATATTCGCCGATGAAGTCGGTGTATTCCGCGCCGTCGGCATCCCAGAGACGGCAGCCTTCGCCGTGCACCATGGCGACCGGGAAAGGATCGTAATGCAGCACCGTGCGGGTATTTCCGCCGGGCATGACGGCCGTGGCCTTTACATAGCGAGCCAGGCTGACCGGATTGCGGCCGACGTATGCCTCCTTGGCGTCCCGAAGCGCGGCCTCGATGTCGGCGTTGCGCAGTTCGGCTTCAGCCATGCCATCCTCCGTCAGTTGCGGCGCTCCTTGCCGGTTCTGGCCGCGCTGCTTAGACAAGCGGCATGGACCTGAAGGACCACATCCGCGGAATCCCGGATTTTCCCAAACCGGGTATCCTGTTCTACGACATATCGACCCTGTTGCGAAACGCGGACGCCTGGCAGGTTGCGATGGGCCGGATGGCGAAAGCAGTACGCGCTTACCAGCCCGATCTGCTCGCCGGAGTGGAAAGCCGAGGTTTCCTGATCGCCGCGCCACTGGCCCTTAAGCTCGGCTGCGGATTCATCATGCTGCGCAAGCGCGGCAAGCTCCCGGGCGAAACTATCCCCTATGACTACCAGCTAGAGTACGGGACGGACCGGATCGAGATCCAGGCAGACGCGGTCGAGCCTGGCCAGCGGGTGGTGATCGTGGATGACCTTCTTGCCACCGGCGGGACCATGTCTGCGGGGATTGAGCTGCTACGGAAGGTCGGGGCGGTGGTGCCGGCGGCGGCCGCGCTGATCGAACTTTCCTTTCTGAAGGGCCGCGACCGGCTGGACGTGCCATGCGAGGCGCTGGTGTCCTACGACCGGTAACTCTCGCTAACCCTGCGCGGTCGCCAGTCCCGCATCTTTTGCCCTCACCCTCGCTACCGAAGGCAGAGCGTTTACCCGATCGATATACGCGCGAAGCTCGGGACGCTCGGGCACAAGCCCGAAGCCGGTCGTCCAGGTCAGGGCGGTTCCCCAAAGTATGTCGGCGGCGCTGAACCGCTCGCCGAGCAGCCACGGACCGGGGGTGAGGGCCGCTGTGAGCGTCCCGATAACCGTGTCATAGTCGCCGTAGGGTGACATCGTCTGGCGTCCCGGGTCGCGCTGCAGGGCGCGGTCCACCACGGCCGGCTCGAAGGACGCCGCGTAGAAGACCATCCAGCGCAAATAAGGACCGCGGAGTGCATGACCGATCGGCGGCGCCAGCGATTTGTCGGGGAACAGATCGGCGAGGTAGAGAAATATTGCGACCTGTTCGGTGACTAGCGCGCCATCGTGCAGAAGCGCGGGAACCTTCCCCATCGGGTTCACGGCCAGGTACGCGTCCTGCCGCTGCTCCCCGGCTTTCATGTTGAGAATGTGCAGCTTGTATGGAGCGCCAAGCTCCTCAAGCAGCACCAGTGCCGCTGAGGATCGTGTCTGTGGCGAATGAAAAAGCACCAGGCCGGATTGTTCCGTCATCCTGCACCTCCTTTAAGTGCCGGCCCTTATAGAAGCTGCCCGCACATCATCGCCAACCGCCGCTTCAAAAGGCGCAAAATTGGCTTCGAACCGACGGGCCAGCTCACGTGCGGTTTGGTCATACCCGGCCTTGTCGGTCCAGCTCTGGCGCGGGTCAAGCGCTTCCGAGGGGATGCCGGGGGCGGACCCAGGAATGGTCAATCCGAAATATGGCTCGGTCCGGCACGGCACGCGGGCCAAAGAGCCATTCAGCGCTGCATGAAGCAAGGCCCGGGTGTGGAGAATACTCATGCGTCGCCCCACCCCGTGCTGCCCGCCGGTCCAGCCGGTGTTCACCAGCCAGCAATCGGCAGCATGATGCCGGATCAGGTTTTCTAACATGCGCCCGTACATCTCCGGGCGGCGCGGGAGGAAAGGCGCAGCAAAGCATGTGCTGAAGGTGGCCTGGGGTTCGCTGCCCAACCCCTTCTCGGTCCCCGCCACGCGCGCGGTGTAGCCGGAAAGGAAATGGTACATTGCCTGCGCCGGCGTCAGCTTTGCGATCGGCGGCATGACACCGAAAGCGTCGGCTGTGAGCATGACCACGTTGCGCGCGTGCCCCCCGCGGCCGGAGAGTATGGAGTTGGGGATGTACTCCACCGGATAGCACGCACGGGTGTTTTCGGTGCGCGAGCGGTCCGACAGATCGAGGCGACCACTCGCGTCGGCCGTCACGTTTTCCAGCACGGTGCCGAAGCGATGAGTAGCCGCCCAGATCTCCGGCTCCGCCTCGGCGGAGAGATTGATTACCTTGGCGTAGCAGCCGCCCTCGAAATTGAAGACACCATGCTCGCTCCAGCCATGCTCATCATCGCCGATCAGCTTCCGGTGCGGATCGGATGAAAGTGTTGTCTTGCCCGTGCCGGAAAGACCAAAGAACAGCGTGACGTCGCCGCCGGGCCCGACATTCGCACTGCAATGCATCGGGAGCACGCCCGCTGGCGGGCAGAGCCAGTTCATGGCGGTGAAGATGGATTTCTTGATTTCGCCGGCGTACTCGGTGCCGGCGATAATGATGCAGCGTTGCTCGAAAGAAAGCACGATCGCCGTGCCCGCGCGGGTGCCGTCGATACCCGGGTCGGCCTGGAACAGCGGGGCATGCAGGATGGTGAAGTCCGGCTCGAAGCCTGGCAGTTCGCTTTCGGCGGGGCGCAGGAACACGTTTCGCGCGAAAAGCGCCTGCCATGCCCCGGTGGTGATCAGCCGCAGGCGTATGCGGTGGGTTGGGTCGGCGCTCGCATAGAGGTCCTGAGTGAAGAGCTCCTGGCCCTGAAGATAAGCCTGAACGCGGGCCTTCAGGATCGCGAATCTCTCAGCCGGGAGCGGTTGGTTGACCTTTCCCCACCAGACGTCGTCAAGAGATGATGGTTCCTCGGCAATGAACTTGTCCTGCGGTGAGCGACCCGTGTGGACGCCAGTGGAGACGATCAGCGCGCCATCCTGAGACAACCGTCCTTCATTTCGGCGCAGCGCCGCCGCGACCAATGTGGGGACGGTGAGGTTGGCATGCACCTTGGTGGCACGAATGCCGGTTCCGGCGAGCGGATGGTGATCGGGGGCGGCATGGGTCAAGACGTGTCGCTCCTGTTCGATGGTTATGTCGCTGCGACAACACTTGCCACATCTGGGCCGGCAAGCGAAACAAGCAGGCGTGTTGTGCAATGCGATATGGGCTCGGGGCGTGACCGGGGCGCGCCGCTGCGCTAAGGGGACGGCGACCGGAGTATCAGCCAGTGACGTTTGCTTCCCCACCCACCCGCGCCAACAGTTTCCGAAGCGGACCCGATGAACGCGGCCGCTTCGGAGAGTTCGGCGGCCGCTTCGTCGCTGAGACGCTGATGCCGCTTATCCTGGACGTGGAACGGGCATACATCGCGGCGAAGGCGGATCCGGCGTTTCAGCAGGAGCTGGACCGATATCTGGCGCACTATGTCGGTCGGCCCAGTCCGTTATGGTTCGCCCAGCGGCTGACGCGCGAGCTCGGGGGTGCGAAAATATATTTCAAGCGCGATGAACTGAATCACACTGGAAGTCACAAGGCCAACAACTGCATGGGGCAGATATTACTGGCCCGGCGCATGGGGAAAACACGCATCATCGCCGAGACAGGAGCCGGTCAGCACGGGGTGGCAACCGCCACGATGTGTGCGCTGTTCGGGCTGCCGTGTACCGTTTACATGGGAGCGACGGATGTCGCGCGGCAAGCCCCTAACGTTTTCCGGATGAAGCTGCTTGGTGCCGAGGTGAATTCGGTTTCGTCCGGCGCCGCCACGCTGAAGGATGCGATGAACGAGGCGCTGCGCGACTGGGTCGCCAACGTGGCAGACACCTATTATTTGATCGGGACCGTCGCGGGACCGCATCCGTATCCCGCGATGGTGCGGAATTTCCAGTCGGTTATTGGCGAAGAGGCGAAGCGTCAGCTGCATGAGGCTGAAGGGCGGTTGCCGGACGTCGCGGTGGCCTGCATCGGCGGCGGCTCGAACGCGATGGGGTTGTTTCATCCGTTCCTGGATGATCCGGTGCGGCTGATCGGCGTGGAGGCAGGTGGACGGGGGATCGACACCGGAGAGCATGCCGCAAGTCTCACCGGGGGGCGCCCCGGGGTGCTGCACGGCAACCGGACATATCTGCTTCAGGATGAGGACGGCCAGATTAAGGAGGCCCACAGCATCAGCGCTGGATTGGACTATCCCGGGATCGGCCCGGAGCATTCCTGGCTGCACGATATCGGCCGGGTGGAGTACGTTTCGGCCACCGACCAGGAGGCACTGGCAGCCTTCCAGCTCTGCACGCGCACGGAGGGGATTATTCCCGCGCTGGAACCTGCTCACGCGCTGGCGCACGTGGCGAAGCTCGCGCCGGCTATGGATCAGAACGCGATCATCCTGATGAACCTGTGCGGCCGCGGCGACAAGGACATTTTCACTGTTGCCGAACACCTCGGAGTTCGGCTGTGAGCAGGATCGCCGAGCGTTTTGCTGCCCTGAAGCGGGAAGGTCGGGCTGCACTCATCCCGTTCGTAGAGGCATGCGATCCGGACGCGGCGACCTCTATGGCGTTGTTGCGCGGAATGCCACGAGCCGGCGGTGATTTGATCGAGATCGGTATGCCGTTCACCGATCCGATGGCTGACGGCCCCACGATCCAGGCGGCCGGGAAGCGCGCACTCAAGGCCGGTGCAACCATGGCTCGCAGTTTGGCAATGGTTCGGGATTTCCGGCGGGAGGATAATGCGACGCCGGTGGTGCTCATGGGCTATCTGAACCCAATCCTGTCATACGGCCCGGAACGGTTCTGCGTAGATGCTGCAGCTTCCGGCGTTGACGGACTGATCGTCGTGGATCTGCCCACCGAGGAAGCGGATTTGCTGCTTCCTCATGCTCGCGCGAATGGCCTCGATGTGATCCGGCTGATCGCCCCGACGACGGACGACCGGCGCTTGCCGATCGTGCTGAATGCCAGCTCCGGTTTCGTCTATTACGTGAGCATTACCGGGATCACCGGAACGCGCACCGCAACCGCAGAGCATCTGGGCGAAGCGATCCCACGCGTGAGGCGCGTGACGGATCTGCCGATCGCGGTTGGCTTCGGCGTGCGCACACCCGAGCAGGCAGCGACCGTGGCGAGGCTTGCGGATGCGGCGGTAGTTGCCTCGGCGCTGATCGACACGCTGGCGGCGCATCTGGATGAGCATGGCCGAGCCAAGCCGGACGCGGTGCGTTGCGTGCTGGATCAGGTTCGCGATCTGGCCGCGGCCGTGAGGGGGGTGCGCGGCCGATGAGCTGGATTACCGAATACGTCCGCCCGAAGATCCGCACGCTGTTCGCGCGGCGGGAGGTTCCTGACAATCTGTGGCACCAATGCCCTGCGTGCCAACAGATGGTGTTTGCCGGTGACCTGACGGCAAGCCTGAAGGTCTGCACGAATTGCGGCCACCACATGCGGGCTTTCGCAAGTGACCGGCTCACCTGGACCTTCGACCCCAATACATTCACCCGGATCGAACTGCCCAAGACCCCTGCCGACCCGCTGCGCTTCCGCGACAGCAAGCGATACAGCGATCGATTGAAGGAAGCACGCGATAAGACTCACATGGACGACGCCATCGCGGTTGCACATGGCCTGATCGAATCCGAACCCGCGGTGATCGCTGCGATGGAGTTCGAATTCATCGGTGGCTCGATGGGCGCCGGCGTGGGAGAGGGCATTGTGGCGGCTGCAAAACTGGCCGTCTTGCAAGATGCGCCGCTGATCGTCTTTACCGCTTCCGGCGGCGCGCGCATGCAGGAGGGCGCGATCAGCCTGATGCAAATGCCGAAGACTGTTGTCGCTACCCGTTTGGTGAAGCAAGCCGGGTTGCCGTTCATCACCGTTCTGACCGATCCCACCACGGGTGGTGTCACCGCCAGCTTTGCCATGCTGGGTGATATACAGATTGCCGAACCGGGTGCGCTGATCGGTTTTGCCGGTGCACGCGTCATCGAGCAAACGGTGCGGGAGAAACTTCCCGAAGGATTTCAGACCGCCGAATACCTGCTCGCTCACGGCATCATTGACATGGTTGTCCAACGCAAGGATCTCCGCTCCACGCTGGCACGTATCATTCGCCTGCTGCGAAACCGCCCTGCTCCGGCTTTGCCCGCCGAAGCCGCGGATTGAAGTATCAACAATGAATACCGCCAGAATCGAGGGCATCGTCGCCCGGTTGCATAGCCTCTATCCGCGCCTCATCGACCTTAGCCTCGATCGGCTACGGGTGCTGCTGGGGAAGCTCGGGTCGCCGGAGCAGCGCCTCCCTCCCGTAATCCACGTTGCCGGAACCAACGGAAAGGGCAGCGCCTGCGCGTTCCTGCGGGGGATGGGTGAAGCAGCGGGATGGCGGGTCCACGTGTACACCTCTCCGCACCTGGTGCGCTTCAACGAGCGATTTCGAATCGCCGGAAAATTGGTTAGTGACGAAGAGCTGGCCGAGACCCTCGAACATATCGAGCATGTCAATGCGGGAGCGCCTATCACAGTTTTCGAAGTTATTACCGGCGCCGCATTTTACATGTTCGCGCAGCATCCTGCGGATCTTTGCGTTCTGGAGGTCGGACTTGGTGGACGCGGCGATGCAACCAATATCATCGAGCGCCCCTGCGCGTGTGCAATTACCTCCATTTCGCTTGACCATCGGGAACTGCTGGGCGAGACAATCGCGGCAATAGCAGGCGAAAAGGCCGGAATTATTAAACCGGGCGTTCCGGTGGTAACTGGCGCGCAGCCGCCTCAGGCACGCGAGGTGCTCCTTGACCAGGCAGACCGCTTGGATGCTCCCGTATTTCTGCGGGGACGAGACTGGGACATCGAGCATTTGCGCTATGTCGATTCGCGTGGATCGATTGTGCTGGAACCACTTTCGCTGCCCGGCCCATACCAGCAGGAGAACGCGGGCATCGCCGTTGCTTCGCTGCGCGCATCAGGACTGCCGATTCCGCGACCAGCGATCGCCTCAGGTGCCGGCCGAGCGATCTGGCCGGCCCGCTTGCAACGGCTCTGCGGGGCATTGTCCCAGGTGCTGCCCCCAGGCTGGGAGGTCTGGCTCGACGGCGGCCACAATGCCGGAGCTGGCGAAGCCCTCGCTGAACATCTGCAGAATTGGGCGGACCGTCCCACGCACCTCGTCGTCGGAATGAAAAAATCGAAGGACGCCGCTTCCTTTTTACGTCCGCTGTTGCCGTATGCGGCTTCGGTTTGGGCGGTGGCAGAACCAGGCCAGTATCTCGCGGCACCCGTTTCTGACATTATCACGGCTTCCGGTGGTATCGCCCGCTCGGGATCGCGCGTCATGGAGGCGTTAACCGAAATCGCGCACTTCAAACCGCCGGGACGCGTGTTGATTTGCGGCAGCCTTTATCTTGCCGGGGAGGTACTGAAGCTCGACGGCTCGGATCAGATCGCATGAAACTTCTCCTGCTGATGGCCGGGTTGCTGTGCGTTGGTCTAAACGCCGCGGCCAATGCCGCAGACCCGTGGGCGGACTACCAGATATTGGAATGGCAGCCACGAACACCGGCTCAGCTGGCGGCACTCAAATCCCTTGGTATCACCGGTGGCATGGCACCAATCAACGTCAATACGGGCCAGTTCGATCCGACCGCACCCGTGCCGGCAAACCTCCGCGCTGAGGGGTTGTCTTATTACATCGAGAATATCGCGACCGATTTTTATGCCGCGTATCATCGCTGGACGCCGGGGAAAAAGCCCGGCTGGCGCTTCGCCGAGCTGCGCGCCCGCTACCTGTCCGATCCTTTGGATACTTCAGTGTTTCTTCGCGACCCGAGCCTGTCCGATCCGGTATGGCTTGCTCGCATCTCGGACCGATTGACAGCAATGGCCCGCGTCGCGGCCCAGGATCACCCGCTCTTCTATAATCTTGGCGATGAAACCGGCATTGCCGAACTCGCCGCCCCGTGGGACTTCGACCTCTCCCCTAAGTCGATTGTCGGCTTTCGAACCTGGTTGCAGACGCAATATCAATCGATTGCCGCGTTGAACGAGGAGTGGGATACAGACTACAGCGCCTGGTCGGAGACGACCCCGGAACTGACGAGTGAGGCGATCCGCAGCAAGGACCCGAACTTTGCACGCTGGGCCGACTTCAAGGCCTGGATGGATGTGGCCTTCGCCTCAGCGCTTCGTGCCGGCACCGACGCAATCCATCACGCCGACCCGAATGGCCGCTCTGCTATCGAGGGTGCGCAGGTGCCGGGCTGGGGCGGTTACGATTACACGCTCCTGGCGCGCGCCGTCGATGTGATGGAGATTTATGACGGGCTGGAGAACCTGACGATCCTTCGGTCGCTCAATCCGGCTGTTATCCCACTGACCACCGCCTTCAACTCCGGCCCCCGGCAGATACATGCGATCTGGCGGGAATTCCTGCGCGGGGCGCGCGGGCTTGTTCTCTGGGATGACAAGGGCCGGATCGTCGGTCCGGACGGCACTCCAGGCCCCGATGCGGCGGGTTACAAGCCGGTTTTTGCCTCCCTTCGCGGTCCGCTCGGGCAAGCTATCCTGCATGCCAGGCCGGCGTACGATCCGATCGCGATCCTGTACCTCACCGGCCAGCTTCCGTATCGAATGGATGCTGGAGCAGCTTCCCGAGGGCCAGTCCTGGGTGGCTCGCAGCCTGGACGCGGACGATCAGGGCAACGCTCAGAGCCAGTCCCTGGCTCTCTATGCGCAAACACTCGGGCATCTTGGCTTCACCCCGCGCTATATCGGGCCTGATGAGCTTGCGGGAGGCGAGCTGCACGGCGCCCGCATGCTTATTCTGCCGCACGTCGTGGCACTATCTTCCGTGCAGCGGAACGGCATAGCCAGGTTTGTGGCTCAGGGTGGAACAGTTGTAGCCGACGTCGCGCCGGGCGGCTTCGACGAGCATGGCACACCGGCGACACCTTTGCGATCCGTGAACTTTGTTTCCCCCGGCGGCTCAAGCGATCTTGCGGCCGCTCTCGCCCGCGTCGGCGTTAAACCGCGATTTCCGATTTCCGCGACGGCAAGACCTGTGACGATTTATTCGTTTGAAAGCGGCAAGCAAGTCATCCTTGCGGTTCAGCAGGACTTCAGCCCAACAGCCGCTGCTCTTTCAGTTACGGTCAGTCTGCCGCATCCGATGGCGGCAACTGAGCTGAACAAGGGCGACGTCCTGGGGCGTGTCGACACGCTATCGTTTACGCTCGACCCGATCACCCCTGCCGTCTTCTTGCTTACAGATTCCCCGTAATCCACTCCTTAAGCCTGCTCTTTGGCAGAGCGCCGACCTGCTGCGCGGCCGGTTTCCCGTCCTTGAACAGTATCAAGGTCGGAATGCCGCGCACCGAATAGTTGTTCGGCGTCGTCGGATTCTCGTCGATGTTCACCTTCGCCACCGTGACCTTCCCAGCAAATTCCCCTGCGAGTTCCTCCAGCGCAGGTGCAATCATTTTACAGGGCCCGCACCACTCAGCCCAGAAATCGACCACTACCGGACCGGGCGCCTTCAGCACATCGGCCTCGAAGCTCTGGTCCGTAACAGCCTTCGTATTGCCCGCCATTGCTATCTCCTTGGGTTAGAGCCGATGTGGCGCCGCCACTGCCACCTATCCACCGATTCCGCCAGCGCACAAACCTGCCCTGCGCTTCAGCTTGAAATGATGGACGGCTGGGCGCAGGTCACCAGATTTCGTGCCGGAATGACCGATCCGCCGACGCTGGCCAAGGGCACGAGGGCGGTCATTCTCTCCGCGATTGTGCCGAGTTTCGCGCGCCAGCTGCCGCGAACAAGCCAGCCGGAGCGAGCACCGAACCGCCGGGCGGTTAATGCCGAAAATCGGCGCCCTTGCGCTCGACCGTGCGAACCAGGCCCTGGAACTCGCCTGCCCCATAATCCGGGTCGCTCCGGCGCTTGCGCATCCGCTCCGCCGCCCGGGCGGCCACGTATTCATCGATCCGCACCGGAGGTGCATCGATCATCCGGGCTGTCAACTCCACCTCGCAGGCCCTTTCCAGCATATACATCCGGAGAAACGTACCAGAGATTGTCGGCCCATGCGTCAGCAGGCCATGGTTCAGCAGCACGACGCAACCGCCCTTCTGGCAGGTCCTGCCCAGCGCGTCACATTCCTCCTTCGAGGCCGGGATGCCGTACGGGTGGTAGGCCACGTCATCCAGAATTTGCAGCACGTCCTGACTGATCGGTCGTAGTCCGTCCTCTAACAGCGCCACGCCGGCGCCTGCGCGCGTATGGGTGTGCATCACGCATACCGCGTCCGGGCGCGCCTTATAGACGCCGCTGTGGATGGTGAAACCAGCATTGTTGAACTTCCCGGGCGAGCCGAGCACGTTACCGTCCATGTCCATTTTGATCAGCGAAGAGGCGGTGACCTCGTCGAACATCTCGCCATAGCGGTTGATCAGGAAAGTGTCGGGATCATCCGGCAGGCGGGCCGACATGTGCGTGTTGATAGTATCCGTCCAGCCAAGGTAGTCCACGACGCGGTAAAGGGCGGCGAGCTCGCACCGCGTCTGCCACTCGGTATCGGACATTTCGGCGCGCGGACGTTGCAGCGCTGCGGACATCGGACTCACTCCCCTGAAGCTAGGGCGGCATTTTGTGGCCGGTGGCGGTCCGCGGCAAGTTCATCACTGGAGCAGATCGCGCTCGACTGGAAACGCTTGCGTTTACCGGGGCGCGGCCCACGGGGTCCGGCCGAAGGCCGGCCCGAGAACAGACCCGAGGACGGGCCAGGAGCGCGTGAATCTGCTCGCGAGAAGGGGGTAGAGCGTACTCGGTCAACCTGAAACGGCTCCAGTGTCCTGCCCCCGAAATTCGCCGCATCGTGCGGCGGACGAAAAAGATCAGCAGACCACTGAAAACAAAGAGCTGGTGTCCCGAACCGACCGCCAATCCACGATGGCGAAAGGCTGTGGTTGCCGAACCTGCAATCCTTGCCCGGAGCCCCGGCCTGGAGCCCCTGATGGAAATCCACAAGAGTGCCCGCACGGATTACGTTGCGTTGATCGAATGCTGATCCTTCGCCAGCACCCCCTAGACATAAGCATATCTTTATGTCACACATACGCTATGGAAAGGCTGCTGACCGCTTTGCGTGCCGCCGCGGAACCGACCAGGCTGCGGATACTCGCGCTGGCTGCCACCGGAGCCTTTTGCGTGACCGAATTCACGGAAATTCTGGGCCAGTCGCAGCCCCGGTTGTCACGCCACCTGAAGCTGCTCTGCGAAGCCGGGCTGCTGGAGCGAGTGCGGGAAGGCGCCAATGCCTGGTTCGCCGTGCCGGTAGGCGAGCCGGGGGCACTGACGCGCGATCTCGTTGCGAAGCTGCCTCCGGATGATCCGGTGCTGGAGGCTGACCGGAGGGAGGCGGCGCGGGCCGTAGCGGAGCGGGCGCGGGCGGCCTCGGAGAGCTTCCAGAAGCAAGGCGCGGACTGGGACGAGATGCGCGCGCTCGGTCTGCCGGCCGACGCAGTCGAGGCATCTTTAGTGTCGCTGGTACCGGAGGCCGGAGGGCGATTGTTGGATATCGGCACAGGGACAGGACGGGTACTGGAACTGCTGGGGCCGCGAGTTCGATGAAGGCCTGGGGGTGGACGCCAGCAAGTCGATGCTGGCCCTGGCCCGGGCGCGTCTGTCACGGGCCGGACTGGCGCATTGTTCGGTGCGGCTGGCTGACATGTACCGCCTGCCCCTGCCAGAGGCGGGGTTCGACATCGCAGTGCTGCAGATGGTGCTGCACCACGCCGAGGACCCAGGGCGGGCTTTGGCGGAGGCGGCCCGCGTGCTCCGTCCGGGCGGGCGGCTGATCGTGGCGGATCTGGCCGCGCACCGGCAGCATGAGGCGACGGCTCGGCTGGTGCATCGCTGGCCCGGCTTCAGCAACGACACCATGCATCGCTGGCTGACCGAGGCGGGGCTGCGCCCCGGCAGCGTGTCGCGGGTGCCCGGGCCGGCGACGTTGCCCGTCTGCATCTGGTTGGCCGAGCGCATGGCGGACGCGCCTGCCGCCCGGGTTTCCGAGTTCGCCGTTTGAGAAGGAACGTGATGTCCCGACCGCATCTGCTGGATGTTCTGCGTGACCAGGTGCTGTTGTGTGACGGCGCGATGGGCACGCGGGCGCAGGGGCTGTCGCTGGATATCGAGCGCGACTACTGGGGCAAGGAGAACTGCACCGACGTGCTCGTGCTGTCGCGCCCGGATCTGGTGCGGGATATCCACCGCGGATATTTCGAGGCCGGCGCCGACATCGTCGAAACCAACACGTTCGGCGGCTCGCCGGTCACGCTGGGCGAGTTCGGCATTGCCGACAAGGCGTTCGACATTAACAAGCGTGGAGCTGAACTGGCGCGCGAGGCCGCGGAGAGTTTCTGCGACGGACGGCATCGCTGGGTGCTGGGCAGTCTGGGACCGGGGACGAAGCTGCCGACGCTGGGGAACATTGCATACGATCCATTGGAAGCAGCGCTGGCGGAGCAATGTCGCGGGCTGATTGCGGGCGGGGTCGATGCGATCATGGTCGAGACCTGCCAGGACCCGCTGCAGATCAAGGCGGCGGTCAACGGGGCGAAGATCGCACGGCAAGAGGCCGGAACGGACACGCCGGTGTTCGTTTCCGTAACGGTTGAGACCACCGGGACGCTGCTGGTGGGACCGGACATCGCTGCTGCGGCTGCCATCGTGCGTGCGCTGGACGTGCCCTTGATGGGGCTGAACTGCGCCACCGGCCCGCACGAGATGGCCGAGCATCTGCGCTGGCTTGCCGCCAATTGGCACGGGCTGCTCTCGGTGCTGCCGAATGCGGGATTGCCGGAGCTGGTCGATGGGCAGGCGCATTTTCCGCTGGGCGCGGCGGAGCTGGCGAGCTGGCTGGAACGGTTCGTCGCCGAGGACGGGGTGAATTTGATTGGCGGCTGCTGCGGCACTTCGGTCGAGCATATCGCGGCGCTGGATGCGATGCTGCGAAAGCGCGGCGCCAAGGGGACAATACTTCGGCCGACCCCCGAGGTTCGCAAACCGGTGTGGATGCCATCGGTCGCCTCGCTGTATCAGGCGGTACCGTTGCGGCAGGAGAATGCCTTCTTCGCCATCGGCGAGCGTTGCAACGCCAACGGCTCAAAGAAGTGGCGCGAGCTGCAGGAGAAGAACGACTGGGACGGCTGCATCGCGATGGGGCGAGAGCAGGCCGGGGAGGGATCGCACGCGCTGGATGTTTGCACGGCATTCGTGGGAAGGGATGAACTTGGCGAAATGACGGAGGTGATCCGCCGGTTCACCTCGACAGTGAATACTCCGCTGGTGATCGACAGCACCGAGACGCCGGTGATCGAGGCGGCGCTGAAGTTGCACGGCGGCAAGCCGATCATCAACTCGATCAATTTCGAGGATGGGGAGAAGCATGCCTCGGACCGGCTGGTGCTGGCGAAGCGGTTCGGCGCGGCGGTGATTGCGCTGACCATCGATGAGACCGGAATGGCGAAGACGGCTGAGCGCAAGCTGGAGGTGGCACGGCGGCTGGTGGATTTCGCCTGTAACCACTATGGGCTGGCGCAGTCCGACCTGCTGATCGATCCGCTTACCTTCACGATAGCGACCGGGAATGAGGACGATCGCAAGCTGGGGTCGTGGACGCTGGAAGGCATAAGGGCGATCCGAGAAGAATTTCCGGACATCCAAATCATCCTTGGGCTTTCCAACATAAGTTTCGGACTGAATCCGGCTGCGCGTGCCGTACTGAATTCGGTATTCCTGGACCATGCGGTGCGCGCCGGCATGACCGGGGCGATCGTGCATGTGTCGAAGATCCGGCCACTGCATCAGATCGCGCCGGAAGAAGTCCAGGTTGCCGAGGACCTGATCTTCGACCGCCGCCGCGAGGGTTATGACCCGCTGCAGCGATTGCTGGAGATGTTCGCCGACCGCAAGACGGCCGACGCGACCAAGCGCAAGCGGGCGGAAACGGCGGAGGAACGGCTGAAGGACCGGATCGTGGACGGCGACCGCAAGGGGCTAACCGACGATCTGGGCGAGGCGCTGACGCGCATGGCGCCGCTGGATATCATTAACACGGTGCTGCTGGACGGTATGAAGGTCGTCGGCGAGCTTTTCGGTGCGGGGAAGATGCAATTGCCGTTCGTGCTCCAGAGCGCCGAGACGATGAAAGCCGCGGTGGCCTATCTGGAACCGTTCATGGAGCGTGTGGAAGGCCAGGAGAAGGGCACGATCGTGCTCGCGACGGTGAAGGGCGATGTGCACGATATCGGCAAGAACCTGGTCGATATCATCCTGACTAATAACGGCTACCGCGTGGTGAATCTCGGAATCAAGGTGCCGCTGACGGACTTGCTTTCGGCCGCGCGGGAGTACCGCGCACACGCCATCGGCATGTCCGGCCTGTTGGTGAAATCCACCGTCGTGATGCGGGAGAATCTGGAGGAGATGTCCCGCCAGGGGTTGGAAATTCCAGTGATGCTGGGCGGCGCGGCGCTGACCCGTTCGTACGTTGAGGATGACTGCGTACGTTCGTATGCGTGCGGACGGGTTGCCTATGCGCGCGATGCTTTTGATGGCCTGCACCTGATGGACAAGGTGATGGGCAACGGGTTCGACGACTACCTGGCCGCAGTGCAGGCCAAGCGGGTCGGCAAGGTGCGAAACACGGCCCGTACGCTGGGACAGGCGGATGCGCGGGCGTTCCGGCCCGTGGATATCGGCGCCGTGCAGGTGCGGCGGCGGCGGATCACGCGCGGGGTGGAGATCCCACGCCCGCCTTTCTGGGGCGCGCGGGTGATAGAAGCCGCCCCCAAGGCACTCGTGCCGTTCATCAATGAACGCAGTTTGTATCAATTCCAGTGGGGGTTCCGGAAACAGGGCCGCTCGTTGGAGGACTTTCTGGGCTGGGCGAAGCAGGAGCTGCGGCCGGTGATGAAGCGGGTACTCACGCTGTGCGAGGCCGAGAACATCCTGCATCCACGCGCTGCATACGGTTACTGGAAGGCGGCGGGGCAGGGGAATGACCTGATCGTGTTCACGGAAGACGGCAGCACGGAGCTTGCCCGGTTCACGCTGCCGCGTCAGCCGAAGGACGATGGCGAATGCATCGCCGATTTCTTCCGCGACGTGGATGATGTGGAGCGCGACGTGATCGGGCTGCAAGTCGTCACAATGGGCCAGACGGCGTCGGAGGTCGCGCGGAGCTGGTTCGAGGATAACCGCTACCAGGATTACCTCTATTTGCACGGGCTGTCGGTCGAGATGGCGGAGGCCATGGCGGAATACGTTCATAAGCGCATCCGCGCCGAGCTCGGCTTCGCCGGAGAGGACGACCGGGAGATGGAGAAGATGCTGGGGCAGGGCTATCGCGGGTCGCGGTACTCGTTCGGCTATCCGGCCTGCCCGAAACTTGAGGATCAGACGCAGTTGCTGGCTCTGCTGGGTGCAGAGCGGATCGGGGTGTCGCTATCGGACGAGTACCAGCTTCACCCGGAGCAATCGACCAGCGCGATCGTGGTGGTGAACCCGCAGGCGAAGTATTTCTCGGTGTGATCGCCAGTTTGGCGGCAAATGTCGGCGAGCCTAACGGCGGCGGCCCAACAGCACGTCCCTAGCTTGATTGAGGCGCGAGGCCAGCCACTCTGAACCGCCGCTGTCGGGATGCGCCGCACGCATCATGTGCCGATGCGCCGCGCGGATTTCCGCTTCGCTCGCGCCCGGGCGAAGCCCCAGTATCTCATACGCCTCTTCCCGGGTCATTGGTCCGCGTCCGCTCCCCGGTGCGGCCCCTGCGCCGGACGGTGCGAAATAGGCGGCGTAGTGCGAAGCGCGAAACCGGTCCCACAAAATCGGCCCGACAAGCGTGAGCGCTGCGATCGCGATCCCTCCACGTCCGGTCAGCAACAGCATCAGCGCAAGCGACAGGCCGCCCAGCGCCGCCACCCACAGGACGAATGACTTGATCGTGGTGACGGATGCACGCTCGAACGCCCGCATGCCGCCCATGAGCAGAAACAGGACGAACGCGCCGAGGGCGAACCAGATCACGATCGGACCGCCGCCTGCGCCTGGCATGCGGCAAAGGCGCTGAGGTTGACAATCCCGCGGGCCGTCACACTCGGTACCAGCACGTGAATCGGTTTGGACATGCCCAGCAGCATCGGCCCCACCGGCAATGCATCCGAAGCTGCCTTCAGCAACGTGAACGCGATGTTCGCCGCGTCGAGCGTGGGCATGATGAGCAGGTTGGCGGAGCCCGAGAGGCGGCTGTCGGGGATCGCGCGAGAACGGATTGTTTCAGTCAGGGCCGACTCGGCATTCATTTCGCCGTCCACTTCGAAATCGGGATTCTGGCCGCGAATGAGTGCTAGAGCGCGTCGCATTTTACGGGCAGAATTGGAATTGCTGCCGCCAAAATTAGAGTGTGATAGCAGTGCAACCTTGGGCTGAATGCCAAACTCACCCACCGCATCCGCCGCAAGCTGCGTCATCTCCGCCACCTGCTCTGCCGTCGGATCCAGCACCATATGCGTATCGCACAGAAACAGCGTACCCGTCGGGAGTATGAGGCAGGCCAGCGCATATATGCGGCTGACACCCTCCCGGCGGGGGATGACGGGTAGGATATATTGCACCTGGTGCCACCAATTCGCCGCGCCACCGCAAATCGCCGCGTCTGCCAGCCCAGCCTGTAACAGCATGGCTGCAGCAACCGCCCGGCGCGTGTTCAAAGACCTCGCGGCGATGTCGATCGGCACGCCGCGCCGTCCCGCAAGGCGCTGGTAATCAGGCAGAAGCGGTTCAAAAACATCCGCATCGCGTGCCGGATCGAGCACGTTTACCCCATCGGACAAATCCAGGCGGAGCCCCATCTGGTGGACTTTGTGCACGATTGTTTCACGGTTTCCGAGCAGAATGGGCTGGGCGATCTTCTCATCCACCAAGGTCTGTGCGGCGCGCAGTACGCGATCATCCTCGCCTTCCGCGTAAACGATCCGTTGCGGCGCGGAACGCGCGGCTTCGAAAACCGGCCGCATGAGCTGCCCGGAGCGAAATACGAATTGCTCCAGGTCGCGACGATAAGTGTCGAAGTTTGCGATCGGCCGGCGCGCCACACCGGAATCCATCGCGGCGCGGGCGACGGCAGGAGCAATCTCCAGGATCAGGCGCGGATCGAACGGTTTGGGAATGATGTATTCGGGGCCAAAAACCGGCGCGCTCCCGCCATAGGCCGCGGCAACCACTTCGCTGGCTTCCATGCGGGCCAGGCTGGCAATGGCTTCGACAGCGGCGATCTTCATCGCCTCGTTTATCTCGGAGGCTGATACGTCCAGAGCGCCGCGGAAGATGAACGGGAAGCACAATACGTTGTTGACCTGGTTCGGATAGTCGCTTCGACCGGTCGCAAGGATGGCATCAGGCCGCTGTTCGCGTGCCAGATCCGGCATGATCTCCGGCTCTGGGTTCGCCAAGGCCAGGATCAAGGGCTTTTCCGCAAGCATCGGCAGCCACTCCGGCCTCAGTACCCGGGGCGCGGAAAGACCCAGAAATATGTCCGCGCCGGGCAGCGCGTCTTCCAGAGTCTCCGCACCTGTGTGCCGAGCGTAGTGCGCCATATTCGGCAGCATGCCGGGCCGGTCGGTCCGGACCACGCCGTTAATGTCGGTCAGCGTGACGTTCTCTGCCCGCAATCCTATCGAAACGAGCAGGTCGACGCAGGCGAGCGCCGCGGCTCCGGCGCCGGACGTGACCAGCGAGCAATCCCTCAGGCTCTTCCCCTGCAGCAGCAGGCCGTTGCGGATCGCCGCGGCGACGGTGATCGCCGTCCCATGCTGGTCATCATGGAAAACCGGGATCTTCATCCGCCGGCGCAACGCCGCTTCAATCGCAAAGCACTCGGGGGCCTTGATATCCTCTAGGTTGACCGCCCCGAAGGTCGGTTCCAGCGCCGCAACCACGTCGCAGAAGCGGTCCGGTTCGGCCTCGTTCACCTCTATGTCGAATACGTCGATACCGGCGAATTTCTTGAACAGGACCGCCTTGCCTTCCATGACGGGCTTGCCGGCGAGCGCACCGATATTCCCCAGCCCAAGCACGGCGGTTCCGTTCGAGATCACTGCCACGAGATTGCCGCGCGTGGTGTAGTCATAGGCGCTGTCCGGGTTTGCCTTGATCGCGTCGCAGGCAGCAGCAACCCCGGGCGAGTATGCAAGCGCCAGGTCGCGCTGAGTCGCCATTCGCTTGGTGGGTTCGATAGACAACTTCCCCGGCCGCGGCAGGCGGTGATAGTCCAGGGCGGCGCGGCGGAAATCATCGTCCATGTGCGTTACAGTCTTATGCCTTAGAGTCTCTTGTGGTTTTCAGAGTCTGGGCAGCACGCGCTCTCCGAACAAACGCATAGAGGATTCGGCAGCAGCGAGCGGGATGTCGTTGAAATTGATCTGCAGCGAGGCGATCTCGAACTCTCCTATCAGACGGCGATAAGTCGCTACGGTGTCAAGGATCCGCTCCGGCGTTCCGACCCAGGCGGCGCATTTTGCCACCTGCGTGTCGAAGGTTTCGGCTGCGAGACCCGCGATCACCTTCTCGTAGCCCGGATAATCAGCCGAAGACGCACCCGCCGTCCAGTCGGATGCCGCATCCACGAGAGACTTGAGGTAGCGCTCAAGCGGGCCCCGCGCGATCCGCTCGGCTTCCGCCTGATCGAAATGGCAGAACATGTGGAAGGCGAGCATGACCGTGCCGGGCCCCTGATGGCCAGCGCGGGCCCGCGCCTCGCGATAGGCGCCGATCAACTCGGCCATCGCGCCGCCTGCCATCGGGATCGCCATGACGCCGTGCCCGCCGGCACCCGCACGCTCGAAGGATTCGCGCGTGGCCAGCGCCGCGACATAAAATGGGGGCCGCGGGCGCTGTGTCGGCCTGGGCAGCGACGTCACGCTTTGGAAGCTGTGAAACCGTCCCTCGCAGCTGACGTGCTCTTGTTCCAGAAGCAGGCGCACCTGTTCCAGGCCTTCATCGAAGCGCGCGCGGCTTTCATCAAGTTTCACGCCGAAGCGGGCGAATTCATGGGGCAGGAAGGCGCGTGCGAACCCGACATCCAGCCTGCCATCCGACAGCGCATCCAGCATCGCGATTTCGCCGGCCAGTTTCAGCGGATTGTTGAACGCCGGCAGAACCGCGCCGGTCACCATGCGCGCCCGTCTGGTCACCTGGGCGGCGGCGGCGAGGAAGACGACAGGGTTGGGACTGTAGCCGCCGTAAGGGTGGAAATAGTGTTCAACGGTGCGGACATGCGAATAGCCATAGCGATCGCATAGGGAGACCAGCCGCAGCGCTTCATTCCAGTAATCCCGGGCTGAACGGGTGTCGGGGCCGGTGTCCGGAAAGAACTGGATGCCGACGTCCACCGCTCAGTGTTCTCCTGAGAGCTTGTCCATCAGCGCCAGCAGCACACCGGTCACGCCGATGCCGAGCAGAATCGCGAGTTGCCACAGCGCCTGCGTGACCGTTTCCTGAGTAACGTGCAGGAATGTTTCGAGGATCGAAATGGCGGCGATCGATGTGACCGAAGCAACCAGACGCAGCTTGACCCGTCCGAAGCCAAGTCCGCTGAATTCCGACCGCGCTCCCCCCGACAGGAATGGTCCGATGACCGCCTGCCATCCGGCGAAGACGACGATCAGCACCAAATTGGCGACCAGCGCAATATCCACGAGTTGCAGCACGTTCAACATTGCATCGGTGGCGGATTCGCTGAGCAGGTCGCGTATGCCCTGTGCGAATTTTTGTACGAACTTGATGGCAAGCAGTATCAGCGAGGCAAGCAGGCCCAGATAGATAGGGGCCAACAGCCAGCGGGTTGCCAGCAACGCGCGGCCGAGATTGCGCTCCAGTCGCTCGGTGAGCGCCTCGTCGACGCGGGCCGCCGCCTGCTCGTCCGCGACGCCGACCATTGACTCAGGCTGCGACGCCCTGTCTTTGCGCCATCCCGCGAAGCACGTAGTGCAGGATGCCGCCATGGCGGTAGTAGGCGACCTCATCCAAGGTATCGACGCGGCAGATCACCGGGACCGTGTCGGTCTTTCCACCCGGCCGGTGGATCACCAGCTTCAGCTCCATGCGCGGGCGCAAATTGTCGAGCCCCGTCACGTCGACGATTTCCTCGCCCGTGATGCCCAGCCGCTTGCGATCCACCCCCTCCTGGAAAACCAGCGGCAGCACGCCCATGCCGACCAGGTTGGAGCGGTGGATGCGTTCGAAACTTTCGACGATAACCGCCTTGATGCCGAGCAGCATCGTGCCCTTGGCTGCCCAGTCGCGAGACGATCCCGTGCCGTATTCCTTCCCGGCGAACAGCACCAGCGGCACGCCTTCTTGCTTATACCGCATAGCTGCTTCGTAAATCGACATCTGCTCGCCTGACGGCAGGTGTTTCGTATAGCCTCCCTCCACGCCGGGTATCATCTCGTTACGGATACGGATATTGGCGAACGTGCCCCGCATCATCACTTCGTGGTTGCCGCGGCGGGAACCATAGCTGTTGAAATCATTCTGCAGTACTTGCCGTTCCAGCAGATAATCGCCAGCCGGTGAGGTCTTGCGGATGGATCCGGCCGGGCTGATGTGGTCGGTGGTGATGGAATCCCCGAGCACCGCCAGCACGCGCGCACCCTCGATGTCGGTGACTGGCGGCGGCTCCATCGTGATGCCCTCGAAATACGGAGGGTTCTTCACGTAAGTGGAGCCGTCGGACCATCGGTAGGTCTCGCTTGCCTCAACCTGCACCGCCTGCCACTGCCTCGGACCTTGGAAGACCTCCGCGTAGCGCTTCAGGAACTGGTCACGCCTCACGTCGGAGCCGACGATATCGGCGATTTCCTTGTTACTCGGCCAGATATCCCGCAAATAAACCGGCTTGCCGTCCTTGCCTGAACCGAGCGGCGCGGTCGTGATATCCTCGGTCATTTTCCCCAGCAGCGCATAGGCGACCACCAGCGGAGGCGAGGCGAGATAATTGGCGCGGACATTGGGATGAACCCGGCCTTCGAAATTGCGATTGCCCGACAGCACGGCCACCGCGACCAGGTTGTTGTCCTCAATGGCGTCCGCGATCGGGTCTTCTAGCGGACCCGAATTGCCGATGCAGGTCGTGCAGCCGTAACCGACCAGGTTGAAGCCCAGCGCATCGAGATCCTGCTGCAGTCCGGACTTTTCCAGGTATTCGGTGACCACCTGCGATCCGGGTGCGAGCGACGTCTTGACCCAGGGCTTCGCGGTTAGTCCCTTCTCGCGTGCTTTGCGCGCAACGAGCCCGGCTGCTACCAGAACCGACGGATTCGACGTGTTCGTGCAGGAGGTGATTGCGGCGATCACCACGTCGCCGTGGGTTAACTCGTAGTTCTTCCCGGCAACCTTGACCTTGGTAGCGACGTCGTTCGCCGGCACGCCAAGGCTCTTGGTCAGCTCTGACTTGAAGGCGATGGCCGCATCCTTCAGGTTGACCCGGTCCTGCGGGCGCTTGGGGCCGGCGACGCTCGGCTGGACCGCACCCAAATCGAGTTCCAGCGTGTCGGTGAACACCGGATCGGGGCCGCCGCTCTCCCGGAACATGCCCTGCGCCTTCGTGTACGCTTCGACCAGCGCGATGCGATCCGGGTCGCGGCCCGTCAGCCGCAGATAGTTCAGCGAAACCTTATCAACCGGGAAGAAGCCGCACGTGGCGCCGTACTCGGGCGCCATGTTGCCGATGGTGGCGCGATCTGCCAGCGCAAGATCGTCCAGTCCCGGCCCATAGAACTCCACGAATTTGCCCACCACGCCCTTCTGCCGCAGCATCTGCGTGACGGTCAGCACCAGGTCAGTGGCTGTCGCCCCTTCCGGCAATTTGCCGGTCAGCTTGAAGCCGATCACATCAGGGATGAGCATCGCAATAGGCTGGCCGAGCATGGCCGCCTCCGCCTCGATCCCGCCGACACCCCAACCCAGGATGCCCAACCCGTTCACCATCGTGGTGTGGCTGTCCGTGCCATAGAGCGTATCAGGATAGACGAAGGTTTCGCCGCCCTCAGTCGCGGTCCAGACGCATTGTCCCAGATATTCCAGGTTCACCTGGTGGCAGATGCCGGTGCCGGGCGGGACGACACGGAAATTGTCGAAAGCTTCCTGACCCCAGCGCAGGAATCGGTAACGTTCGCCATTGCGCTCGAACTCGATATCGACGTTCTTTTGCAAAGCATCGGGGCGGGCGTACACATCGACCATCACCGAGTGGTCGATCACCAGATCCACCGGCACCAGCGGATTTACCTTCTGCGGGTCGCTGCCGAGATGGGTGATGCCGTCGCGCATCGCCGCCAAATCCACCACCGCCGGCACGCCGGTAAAGTCCTGCATCAGTATGCGTGCCGGGCGGAAGGGGATTTCCCGGTCCGAATGCGCGTTTTCCAACCACCCGGCGATGGCTTTCGCATCCTCTATCTTGTAGGAATCGCCGTTCTCGAACCGCAGCACGTTCTCCAGCAGAACCTTCAGGCTCACCGGCAGGCGCGAAATGTCACCCAACTGCTTTGCCGCTTCGGGCAACGAAAAATATTCGTATCGCTGGCCCTCGACAGTGAGTGTCCGGCGTGATTTGAGGCTGTCTTTTCCTATCGCCATGCTCACCGTCCTTGGACAACGCCAGTTTCCAGATCATGCGTTCGGGCGCGGCTTTAACCACACCGGCCAGGGATCGTCCACAACGCCTCCTGACCGACATTCACCGCGCGAGGCAGAGTGTTACAGGCGGAAGGCGTAGCAGCTTTCCGGGGCGAGCGGCTGGTCTTCAGCGGACTGAGCTTCAGCCTCCGTCCCGGCGACGCTACCCTCCTTATGGGCCCAAACGGTGCCGGCAAGTCCACGTTGCTCCGGCTGCTGGCCGGGCTTGTGCGGCTTGCCGCCGGGTGCGTCTTATGGAACGGCGAGGATGCCTTTGCCGACCTTGCCGCCCACGCGCGCCGGCTTGCTTACGCCGGCCATCTGGACGCGGTAAAGCCGGGCCTCACCGTCGCTGAAAACCTCGGCTTTGCGGCGCGCGTTGCCAACGAGTGCCGGCGAAGCCTGCTTCGCGGGTCTGGGATCGATCCCAGCCGGAAGGGCCCCTCGGCTCCCCTATCCATCCACAAAGCGCTGGATGTTTTCGGCCTGGTTGATCGCGCCGACCTGCCGGCCGGTATGCTCTCTGCCGGCCAGCGGCGCCGGCTCGCGCTCGCCAGAGTCATCCTGTCGCCCGCTCCGCTTTGGCTGCTTGATGAACCGACGACCGGCCTCGATGCCGACTTGTTGGACCGCGCAGCCGCTGTATTTGCGAGCCACCGCGGCGATGGCGGCATGATTGTAGCCGCGACCCACGTCGCGCTGCCGTTGCCGGATGCCGTCGAGCTGCACCTGGGATGAGAGTGTTCACGGCGGTCGTCTGCCGCGAGCTGCGCCTGTCGCTCCGGCACGGCACAGATACCGTTGCCGCACTGCTGTTTTTCCTGCTGGTCGTCTCCCTTTTCCCGCTGGGCGTTGGCCCCGGGCCGGAAATGCTCGCGCGCATCGCCCCCGGCGTGATCTGGGTCGCCGCGCTGCTGGCCGCGGTGCTGCCGCTGGACCGGTTGTTCGGCGCTGATTTCGAGGATGGCTCGCTCGACCTCCTGCTCCTCTCAGGCCTTCCTGCAGCCGCAGTCGCCGCAGCCAAGGCTGGTGGTCACTGGCTTACAACCGGCCTGCCGCTCCTGCTCGCCGCGACACCCCTGGCCGAGATGCTGGGCATGCCGGAGGCTGGTCTCGCCCCGCTTCTGCTGGGGCTGCTCCTCGGAACTGCCGTGCTCTCGTTATTGGGCGTGACCGGCGCCGCCGTGGTGCTGGGCGCGCGGCGGGGAGGTGTACTGTTGCCCTTGCTTGTTCTGCCGTTGGCGGTGCCGGTCCTCATCTTCGGCGTGTCGGCCGTTGATGCCGCCGTGACCGTACTTAGCCCCAAGCCCCATCTGCTGTTGCTCGCCGCGATGCTTGCTGCTGCCCTGCCGCTGTGTCCGCTCGCGGCGGGAGCCGCACTGAGGAGCGCCGCTGAGTAGATGGCTGGCAATCTTCACGAGCCGGTAACTACCGCCCGCTAACCTCCCGGTCATGCGCCTCAAGCTCTTCCGCGCCGACCGGATGGCGGACGCCATGGCGCGAATCCGTGCCGAGCTCGGTCCCGACGCCCTGATCCTTTCCACCCGTCGTCTCGGCAACGGGGTCGAGATTACGGCTGCCCTCGAGGAGAGCGATCCTGAGTTTGTTCTCCCGATCGCCTCGCCGCCCGTGCGGCCCGATGATGCCCGCGTGGTGCAGCTTCAGTTGCAAGGCATAGCCGCGCCACTCGCGGCAAGGCTCGCCCAATCAGCCGATTTGTCGGACTCCCTAGCCCGCAACCTGACGTTCCGGCCTCTTCCCGCTGGCCCGCCCCTGCTTCTTGTTGGCCCTCCTGGTGCGGGCAAAACACTCACCACCGCGCGGCTGGCCACGCGGCATGTACTCTCCGGAAGTATCCCCACCGTCATCACTGCCGATGGCAAGCGCGCCGGCGCCGCGGAACAGCTCGCGGCCTACACGCGTCTTCTAAACCTGACGCTTCTGATCGCCCCTGACGCGGTCATTCTTACACGTGCTTTGTCGCGTCCGCGCGCATCCGGCCCGATCCTGATCGACTGTCCAGGCACGGACCCGTTTCGGGCCGAGGATCAGACGGAGATCCAGGCCTTTGCATCGACCGCCCAGGCGACCGTGGCGCTGGTGCTTCCGGCCGGGCTCTGTCCGGAGGAGTCCGCCGACCTGGCCCAGGCATACTCCCGAGTCGGGGCTACCCACCTCATCGCGACCCGCCTTGATCTCACGCGCCGTCTGGGTGGCATCCTCGCGGCTGCTGAGTCCGCCCGACTTGCCCTGGCCGAGGCGGGCATCGGTCCGGGGGCCGCCGACGGCCTGATCCCCCTTACTCCTCAGCTCCTGGCCTCTCGTCTCGCAGCCAAGGGGCCGACCCCAAACGGACAAGACCGATGATCCAAGGCCGCATAATCGCCGTAGCCTCAGGAAAAGGCGGGGTTGGGAAGACCTGGCTCTGCATCACACTGGCCCACGCTCTGGCGCGCGCTGGCTGCCGGCCACTGCTGTTCGATGCTGATCTCGGGCTCGCCAATGTGGACATCCAACTCGGCCTCACCCCGAAACGCGACCTCGTGGCGGTGTTGGCCAACAAATCGGGCCTGAGGGATGCCGTCATTGCCCATCAGGAGGGCTTTCACGTACTGGCGGGCCGCTCTGGCTCCGGCACGCTTGCCGGCCTGGCCCCCGCCGGGGTGGAGCAGGTGCTTGCGACGGCGCGGGAAGCGGCCCGGGAGTATGATATCACGCTGCTCGATCTTGGCGCCGGCCTCGAATACCCCGTCCGCCGTCTTTCCGCGGCTGCGGACGAGCTTTTCATCGTGACCACCGACGAGCCGACCAGCCTCACCGATGCATATGCTGTGCTGAAGCTTCATGCGCAGGACCGGCCCGGTGGATCTGCTCGCATTGTTGTGAACCAAGCCCCAACCCCCTCTTCCGGGGAGCGGACCTATGCAACAATTCGTCGCGCGGCGCAGACGTTCCTCGGCTTGAATCCTGATTTGGCAGGAATTGTCCGGCGTGACTCCCGAGTCCCCGATACAATTCGTAACCAGGCGTTGCTTTTAACGCGCCATCCGACCTCTCCCGCGGCAGCCGACGTGGAGCAACTCTGCCAGGTGCTTCTCTGAGCCGGGATCGCAGGTCTGCTACAACTCGCGGATGCCTCTTATCCGCGGCAGCCTCAACCGGGACCTGCGGGTGGATTTCTTCCGGGGCCTCGCGCTCTGGTGGATTTTCACCGACCACATACCTGGCGATATCCTGGGCCATGTGAGCTTGCAGAACGTTGCTCTGTGCGACGCCGCGGAGGTGTTCGTGCTGCTCGCGGGCTTCGGCGCGGGCAAGGCGTATGCGGCGCGGATGGACAAAGTCGGATGGCTGCGTGGTGCCGCCGGAGCGATCAATCGCGCCTGGACGCTATATATTGCCCACATCTTCCTTTTCGTCGTCTATGCGGCCCAGGTGTCATATGGGGCGCAGGCTCTCGACCGGGCGAACTACCTTGACGAAAGCGGGCTCAATGTTCTCGCCAATGCGCCGTACAACGCTCTGCTGAAGGCCCTTACGCTCCAGTACCAGCCCAGCCTTCTCAATATTCTTCCGCTTTACGTGGTGCTGCTTTTGATCTTCGCGGTGGTGATGCCATTGCTGCGCTGCCCGAAGGTTCTCGGTTTGGTAGCTGTGGCTCTGTACGCCTCCGTTCGCGCGGCCCATTTCAATTTCCCCTCCTGGACAGGGGGCGGCTGGTTTTTCAACCCGCTGGCCTGGCAACTCCTGTTCATGATCGGGGCTATTCTGGCCTATGCGCCGCCCTCGATGCCTCCCCGGCGAGTGGCCGTGCTCATCGACTGGCTCGCATGGGGCACGATCCTGTTTGGTCTGTTTGTCATCTTCGGCATTTGGCGCCATTCGCTCATCGCCGCCTGGCTGCCATGGCGCATCACACGCGCGCTGCTCATCGTCGACAAGACGAACCTCGATCCGGCCCGACTGGCGTCCATCATGGCGCTACTCTGGTTAAGCATCCGTCTGGTTCCCCCAGGTGCGCTTTGGCTGCGGTCACGTCCGGCCCTGCCATTCGTCCTGATGGGCCAGCACTCGCTGGCCGTCTTCTGCTTCGGGATCTTCCTCGGCTTCATCTGCCGCCTGGCTCTGGATGCCAACGAGAGCGCCCTTATGCAGCTTCTGGTCAACGCCGGCGGGTTCGCCTCGATGGTCGGGGTGGCCGCGCTGGCGGCTTGGTATGGATCGGAGCCACGGCGTCCGGCACCGGCGCCGGCGTAGGGTGAAGCGCTGGAGGTTCGTTCTTACGTGTGTTATAACGAACCTGGAGGTTGCTATGGCTGAGCTCAAACTGATTGGGATCGGCAACTCGGTTGGCGTCGTTCTGCCGAAGGAGCTGCTGGTGAAGCTGGGGCTGCAGAAGGGTGACACCGTTCATGCGGTTGAGACCAGCGACGGCCTCCGCATCAGTAGGGCCGATCCGGATTTCGAGTCTCAAATGGAAGTTGCCCGCCGGATCATGAAAGAGCGGTGGGCGGTCTTGCGTGAACTCGCCAAGTGACCGTCTGGCTCTCGCGTGAGCTGATCCTCGCGATTTACGACGAGCAACTCGCCCAACATGGGGGAAGCGGCGGAATTCGCGATGAAGGGTTGCTGGAAAGCGCCCTGGCACGTCCATTGAACTGTGCCGGCTACGCCGATCCGGACAGCGCCGAACTGGCGGCGCTCTACGCAATCGGAATTGCTCGCAACCATCCCTTTGTCGACGGCAACAAGCGGACGGCTTACGTGGCTCTGGAGACATTCTTGCGCCTGAACGGGCTGGTGTTTCCGGCGACCGACGCCGATTGCGTGATTGCAATGCTCCGCCTCGCCGCCAACGATATCACCGACGAGGGTTTCACCGCCTGGGTTCGCGAGCACGCCCAACCCCAGCCATAGGAACGTGCCATGCCGGATGATGCTGCCCTGATAGAAACGCTCCGCCACGTCTCCACCGCCACCATCACCACCATTCTGCTCAAGAAGGGACTGCGGAATGTCTGGATGCGCGGGCCACGGCCGATCCGGCCGGATGCGCCCCGTCTGATCGGCCGCGCATTCACCATGCGGTTCATTCCCGCCCGCGAAGACTTGGCGACACCGGAGTCCTGGTCTTCTCCGCGCTCGACCCGCGCTGCCATCGAGGAGATGCCTCCCGGTTCCATTGCCGTGGTGGACGCCATGGGCATTACCGATGCGGGGATATTCGGCGATATCCTGTGTGCGCGCATTGCCAGGCGCCGCGTGACGGCTCTGGTGACTGATGGCGTGGTGCGCGACCTTGCGGGGGTCCTGGGCACAAACCTGCCGATCTGGTGCGCCGGTGCCGCCGCACCACCTTCCGTCGCCGGCCTGACCTTCGTGAACTGGCAGGAACCGATCGGCTGCGGCGGCGTAGCGGTCTTTCCGAACGACCTGGTCGTGGTGGACACTGACGGCGCGGTAATTGTCCCGGCTGCGCTTGTTGCGGACGTGGCATCCACCGGCCCGGAGCAGGAAGCATTGGAAACGTGGATCATGGGGGAGGTTGATCGGGGCGCAAAACTGCCCGGCCTGTATCCGCCGAACGCCGAGAACAGGTCGCGCTTCGAAGCTTCCCGCAAAAGGTAGATTTCGCCTCCCGTCGTCCCATCTGTTGCCAGGCATCCACCGCTCCGCCCGGAGGAGGGCGAACGCGCATGACCAACGAAGAACGCCAGATCATCACCGACTTCGTCGCCCGTGTGGGCGGCGTCGCCGCGCCCACTCCGGGCCAGTGGAGCGGCGCCACGGTTCCCGCAACTGCAACCCCTGCTCTGCCGCCGGTCGACAGAGAAGCGGACGCCTTCATTGCCGACCAGTTCAGTCGCTATCCGGAGGCTCGCTACCGCATCACCCAGCTCGCATTCGTCCAGGAACATGCGCTGGTTGAGGCGCAGAACCGCATCAAGCGCCTGGAATGGGAGCTGCAGCAGAGCCAGCAGGCGGCGCAGCAAAACCCGCAGCAGCAACATGGCGGCGGCTTCTTCAGCGGCCTGTTTGGAGGGGGGCGTTCCCCGAACCAGCCGCCGCCGGGCGCGCCCCAAGGAGGCCCGTGGGGCCAGAATGCGCCGCCTCCCGGGTACCAGGGCGGTTACGCTCCACCGCCCCCGCAATATCCGCCCGGCTACAATCCTGGCGTCTTCCAACGCCAGGGATCAGGCTTCCTGGGATCGGCACTAACAACCGCGGCCGGCGTCGCCGGCGGGGTTCTGGCCGCTGACGCCCTCCGCGATATGTTCTCCTCGCATCAAGGAATGGGTGTTGGCGGCGGGCTCGCCCCTGGCATGGCGAGTTCCTGGGGTGCACCCACCCCATCGGATCCGGCCTATGTGGATCAGGGCAGTTGGACGCCTGATCCCGGCGCGGGTGCGGCCCCGCCGGATCAGGCACCGGATCAGGGCTATGTCGATCAGGGAACCTGGGATCAGGGCGGCACCGACCAGGGTGCCTGGAACGATCCAAGCGGCGGCGCTGACCAGAGCGGCTGGAACGATCCATCTGGTGGAATGGACCAGGGTGGCGGCTTGGACGACCAGTCCGGCGGCGGATCCGACGACGACAGCCTGATCTGATTTACTGCTGCCTGGCGGAACGGTCTCGTCGGGGTGCGCGTTCTTAGCGCCTATGCCAATGCGCGGACCGCTTCCCAAGGACACACTGCACCTTTGCATTGATATGCAGCGCGTGTTCGCCGACGATACGCCCTGGCACACGCCCTGGATGCCGCGTGTTCTGCCCGTGGTCCGGCAGATTGTAGCGGCCTGTCCCGAGCGTACCGTCTTCACCCGTTTCGTGCCGCCGCGGCGGCCGGAAGATGCTCCGGGTACCTGGCGACGGTACTACGAACGGTGGTGCGAGCTTACTCTCGACCGCGCGGACCCGGGGCTGTTCGAAATCGTGCCGGAACTCGCCGGTTTCTGTCCACCCGCCGAGGTGATCGATAAATCGACGTACGCCCCGTGGGGGACGTTTGCGTTCGAGCGATCGATGCAGCGACGGCGGCCCTCAACCCTGGTGATCAGCGGTGCGGAGACCGACGTTTGCGTGCTGGCGGCGGTGCTCGGCGCGGTTGACCGGGGCTATCGCGTGATAGTTCCGACTGATGCGATCTGCAGTTCGTCTGACACCACCCATGATGCTCTGCTGACGCTATATCAGCAGCGCTTTGCCGAGCAGATCGAAACGGCAACCGCTGCGGAGCTGCTGGCTGCGTGGAGCTGAGCTACTTCGGTGCAGCAAGCTTGAGGTTGCGCGCGACCGATTGCGTGGTGGGATGATCCGGGCCGAGATGCGCCTGATAGATCGAGAGGGCCCAACGAAGCGCCTCGGCCGCGGCGAGGGCATCACCCTGGTCGCACAGCACGCCGGCGAGATTGTTGGCGTCGCGCGCCACGTGTGGATGATTGGCGCCAAGCGCGACTTCGTCGATTGCCAGCGCCTGCTCCAGCAGCGTCCGGGCGCCGTCGAGCTCGCCGAGATCATGCAGCACGAGCGCGAGGTGGCTGCAATCAGTTGCGAGTTCCGGGCTGGCGGGCCCCAGCATGCTTTCGTGGATCGAACGCGCCCGTTCAAGGTGGCTCAGCGCGGCGGAGAGGTCGCGGAGGTCGTGGCACAGGCGCCCAAGTTCCCGGTGCAGCCGGGCGGTATCGGGATGGTCCTGGGGGCGAGCGGCGAGTGCCGCTTCGAGACGAGTCCTTTCCGGATCGGCCATCTTCGCCAATTCAGGCTGCCAAGCGTTCGATGTCCGCTCAGGCGGCCTGCGAGGCGTTCGCGCGCTGTCGGGGTCAATGTTGGACGCCGGTTGACACTTCATGTTCACACCCCGGGTAGGTATACTCGGAATCCGAAGGAATTGGGGTATACCGCGCGTGCAAACTCCAGTTCGGCCCGGCGGTCGGCAGTTACACGACCCGCCCTTCCGCCGCCGGCGAGCTTGCCGCTCGCCGGCGGCAACCCCATTCTGCCGCTGCGGTCGGAAGAGTCATAAGACAAGCAGCTTCAGGATGACTGCCGACGACGCTGACGCAGCTTATCAATACGGCCGTCCATCGTTTCATGCCCAGCGGGACGGTGAAGCCGGCGGGGGATTAAAACACAAACATTCCGATCGTTCCGGCGCCCATGAGGGCAGCCGTGCACCAGCCCAGGATGCGGAGGGCGGGGGGCAGGACCAGGGTGCCCATCACGGCAGGTGACGAGCCCATCAGGATCAGCGCCACAATCATCGGCACGGCAACGATGCCGTTGAGAATGGCGGACCAGAACAGCGCCTTAATGGGGTCGAGGGGTGAGAAGACGATGCCAAGGCCGATGAGGGTCGCGCCGGCCAGCGTGCCGTAGAAGGCGCGGGCTTCGAGCGCCCGACGGCTGAGGCCCACTGTCCAGTGCAGAGCCTCACCGACCGCATAGGCGGCGGAGCCGGCCAGGGTGGGAACGGCGAGCAGGCCGGTGCCAAAGATGCCGGCGGCGAAAATCAAGGTGGCAAAGCGGCCGGCGATCGGCTGAAGCGCGCTGGCGGCCTGCTCGGCCGTGTCGACGCTGGTGATGCCGTGGGCGTGCAGCGTTGCCGCGGCGCCGACGATGATGGCCAGCGAGACGATGTTGGAGAAGGCCATGCCGGTCCAGGTATCGATGTTGATGCGGGAGAGCTCGCGGCTTGCGTCCTGTGCATGGTCGCGCAGCGGGCGGGGATCGGGGGAGTCGGCCTCGTCCTCGGCCTCCTCAGAGGCCTGCCAGAAGAACAGGTAGGGGCTGATAGTGGTGCCAAGGACGCCGACCAGCATGGCCATGGCATCGCGGGTGAGGCCAACCTGCGGGACAAGGGCACCCCAGGCGACCTGGCCCCAGGGGACGTCTACGACGAAGAGCAGGGCGATATAAGCGAGCAGCGAAAGAGTGAGCCATTTCAGCAGGATGACGTAGCGCTTGTACCAGACCCAGATCTCGCAGCCGGCGCAGAACAGGGCGACGAGGATGGCGTAGAGCTGGGGGGAGCCGCCGGCGATCAGGCGTGCGGCTTCTCCCATCGCGCCGATATCGGCACCCAGGTTAAGCAGGTTGGCGATCATGAGCAGGATGACGACGCCGGCCAGGACGGGACGGGGGGCGTGGTCGCGGAGGGCGGCGGCGAGGCCCCTTCCGGTGACTCGGCCGATCCGCGCGCTGATTTCCTGCACCGCGATCATGAACGGGAGAGTGAGCACCACGGCCCAGCCGAGGCCCATGCCGTAAGCGGCGCCGGCCTGGGAGTAGGTGGCGATGCCGCTGGGGTCATCGTCGGCGGCGCCGGTGATGAGGCCCGGTCCGAGCTGGCCGAGCAGCTTGCGGGGGCGGCCGAGGGCGCTCAAGCCTTGACCCCTCCCCCTGCCCGCTCCCGCAAGGGGCGGGGGAGATTTCGGGTTCATTTGCATCCTTCGTCGCGGAGAAGGGCGGTGACGGCGTCTTCGGGGATGCCGCGGGCGGTGAAGGCCTGGCCGATGCCGCGGGCAAGAACGAAAGTAAGGGCGCCGTCGCGGACTTTTTTGTCCCGGCGCATGTGGTCGATCAGGTCGGCGGCGGCGAAGCGGCGGTTCAGCACACGGAGTTCGGCCGGCAGGCCGACGGCGTTGACGTGCGCGATGACGCGGCTGGCGTCCTGTTCCGGGCAGAGGCCGAGGCGGGCGGAGAGGCGGAAGGCGAGGCCGAGGCCGATGGCGACCGCCTCGCCGTGCAGGATGCCGCCGGTATAGCCGTATTCGGCCTCCAGCGCATGGCCGAAGGTGTGGCCGAGGTTGAGCAGAGCGCGGCCGTCGGAGGGTTTTTCCTCGCGTTCATCGTCGCCGACCACGGCGGATTTGAAGTCGCAGGCGCGGTAGATGGCCTCGGCCTGGGCCTGGTGATCGCCGGCAATGACGGCGGGGCCGTGGCGTTCGCACCAGTCGAAGAAGGCAGGATCGCCGATAAGCCCGGCCTTGGCGATTTCGGCGTAGCCGGCGCGGAGCTCGCGGGGCGGCAAGGTGGCGAGGGTGGCCGTGTCGGCGATGACCATGCGGGGCTGGTGGAAGGCGCCGAGAAGGTTCTTGCCGTGTTCGGTGTTGATACCGGTCTTGCCGCCAACGGAGGAATCGACCTGGGCGAGCAGGGTGGTGGGGATCTGCACGAAGGGGAGGCCGCGGAGGGTTGCGGCGGCGGCGAAGCCGGCGAGGTCGCCCACGACGCCTCCGCCCAGGGCGATGATCGCGGTGCGGCGTTCGATCCGCTGTTCCAGGAGCTGGCTGGTGAGCCGGGACCAGGTTTCGAGGCTTTTCGAGGCCTCACCGGCGGGGACGGTGATGTGGTTTGCGGCGATTTCGGTGAGGGCGAGGGACTGGAGGAGCGGCGGAAGGTGGAGGGGGGCGACCATCTCATCCGTGACGATGACCGCGCGCTTTTGCGGGAGGACGGGGGCCAGCAGGGCGCCGGCGCGGTTCAGCAGGCCGTCGCCGATGACGACCTGATAGCTGGTGGAGGCGAGACTGACCTCCAGCCGGCGGGGGGCCTGCCAGGACAGGACGGCGTTCATCACGCGGGCGGTGGTGTTGTCCGGGGTTTCGTCGGTGCAGTCCACGATCAGATCGGCCTCCGCATAGAGGGGGGAGCGCTGGGCCATCAGGTTCCCGAGGATGGTGGTATGTTCGCCGCCGGCGAGCAGGGGGCGGTGGTCGCGGCCGGCGACTCGGCGGACGAGGGTGGGAAGGGTGCAGCGAAGCCAGACGGTGACGGCGGTTTCGCGGGTGAGGGCGCGGGTATTGGGGTCCATGAAGGCGCCGCCGCCGAAGGCGAGGACGATCTGGGGGCCGGAGAGCAGGCGGCGGATGACGCGGCGCTCGCCGTCGCGGAATTCGCGTTCACCGAAGCGGGCGAAGATTTCGGGGATGGTGCAGCCGGCTGCGGCCTCGATTTCCATATCGGCGTCGCGGAAGGGGAGGCCCAGGCGGGCGGCGAGGCGGCGGCCGATGGAGGTTTTGCCGGCGCCCATGAGGCCGACGAGCACGACGCTGCGTCCGGCGAGGGCGTCCGGCGGGCTGATGAGTTCCCTGGCGGGCTCCTGCAATGCGGTGTTGCGCGACATGAGCCGTACAGGGTAGCACGGTGCATGATCCTGAGGCCAAACGGTCTGGATTCGCGACTGGAGCCTTGACGATGATCCGCATATTCCTGGCTGCCGTCACCGCGGGAATCGTTCTGGTAGGGGGCGGGGTGCTGTACCTGGGGGCGTTCCCGCCCAGCCCGGCAGCGCACCATGTGGAGCGGACGGTGCCGAACGATCAGTTCAAGGCACCGTAGGCGCCGCGGGGTGGGGATTGCCGCCGATGAGCACCGTGTCGGCAGGGTGGTTTCGATCTCGGTCAGGGCGCAGGCGACCCCGGCTGGCCTGATGGTTTTGCTTCCGGTGGTCTGGCTGGTCAGGTGCCGTGGGCCACGCGGTTTGCTGTCGGGAAGCTAGATGGATCGCCACGTCGAGGCGTTTCTGGAGATGCTGGCGGCCGAGCGCGGGGCTGCACGGAACACGCTGGAGGCGTACCGGCGGGATCTGGAGGATTTCGGCCGGTTCGTGGGCGCTTGCGGTGCGGGCTTGGCGTCCGCGGAGCAGGTGCAGGCGTATATGGCGGGGCTGGCACGGGCGGGGTTGGCTGCCCGGACGGCAGCTCGGCGGCTTTCGGCGCTGCGGCAGTTCTTCCGGTTTTTGCTGCGGGAGGGGGTGCGGGGGGATGATCCGGTCGTGCTGGTGGATGCGCCCAAGCTGGGGCGGGCACTGCCGAAGTATCTGACGGAGCAGGAGGTTGACGCGCTGCTGGGGGCGGCGGTGGACCGGCCGGTGGCCCGGGCGGCTCTGGAGATTCTGTATGCGACGGGGATGCGGGTTTCGGAGCTGCTGGGGCTGAAGCGGGCGGCTTTGGCGGGGGATGGGGCGATGGTCCTGATCCGGGGGAAGGGCGGGAAGGAGCGGATGGTGCCTCTGACGGATGCGGCGCGGGAGGCGGCTTCGGTTTTGCCGGGCGACGGTGCCTGGTTGTTTCCTGGGCGGAACAAGCGGCGGGCGATGACCCGGCAGGGATTTGCGTTACTGCTGAAGCAGGTAGCGCTGGAGGCGGGTTTGGACCCGGCGCGGGTATCGCCGCATGTTCTGCGGCATTCCTTTGCCTCGCATCTGCTGGCGCGGGGGGCGGATTTGCGGACGCTGCAGGTTCTGCTCGGGCATGCGGATATTTCGACGACCGAGATTTATACGCATGTGGAGGTGGAGCGGCTGCGGCGGGTGGTGCTGGAGAAGCACCCTCTGGCTGCTTCGCGTGGCGGGGGGTTGGCTGGGCGGGGCGGTTGATTATGTTGGGACGCTCGGGTGGTTTCGGGAGCGGGTGTGTTTCGGAATTGAGACGGGTTGGGGTGTTGTACGGAAGGGGGATTTGGGGGGTTGCGGTTTGTACGAAAGGGCGGTTTCGGGGGGTTGCGGGTTGTACGAAAGGCGGGTTTTGGGGGGTTGCGTTTTGTACGAACGGGGGGGTTTGGGGTGTTCTGGGTTGTACGATTCGGGATGTGTTTTTGGTGAGACGGGTGGACAGTCAGCTTCGCTCGGTCCGGGGGCCGGCGAGATCAACGTGCCAGTGCCCCTGAAACGGGGAGAACAGGCCTGGGAGCGCGAAAGCTCGGTGGATTTCAAGGAAATCGCCGGCATTCTGGGTGACAATGATCATTCCCCGGCAGATGGCGCATGCGGCGATAGCGAGGTCTGCTCCACTTTTGTGTTTTGTGGATCGAGGATCGTTGCGGACGAAATTGCTCAAGGCCGGAGTGGACCACATGCGGCCGAGGAGGCGTGCGGCTGCGGCATCGAAATCGATTACCGAGGGGTGGCCTGCGGCGAGAAGAGCATCCAGCCATTGCTGCACCTGCGCGGCTACGACGGGATTTCCGGTCTGGCCGATTCCGCACTGGATTTCGGCTACGGTTGGAGCGGCCATGAAAACCGATGCCGCAGGGATGTTGGAAAGGCCAAGCGATCAGGTCCGGGTGCGGCTTTCGCTTACGGAGATTGCTGACGATATTGGTGTCGAGCAGGTAATCCGTGCTCATTCGTTGAGGTTCACCGGTCGGGGGCCGAACAGGGCCTGGCCGGATTCGCGAATCTCCTGAAGTGCGTCATCAAACTCGTCACGATCGGGGGCGTAGCCGGCGGTGAGAAGATAGTCTCGCAGGGAGGGATTGTGGGCGTCGTAATATTCTTTCGAGACGACGACCACGGCCTTTCCGTTCGACTGGCGGATAAGCTGAGGATTTCCGCTGGCGGCGGATTCGATGATTTCCGCGAGGGCGTCGCGGGCTTTTGTTGCTTGCCATTCCCGCATGGGGTTTCTCCGGGCTGATAGGGGTGGAGATGGGGGTGGGATTGTCAAGTTGAGGGTGAGGGTGGGGTGTAGTTTGGGGTGTGGTGCTTGAACGACTATGAGTAGCAGGTAGGACGGGGTCATCACGTGGATTTTGCGGCAAACGCTGTCTTCGATTCGGGACTGGCGACCCAACCTCGCTTAGTTCGATTACCCAGGTGGCATTCGGGCATACCCTGCCCGGGAACCTTTCGAGTCTTTCTGGAAAGGTTTGTTTCGAAGAGCCATCTCGTTGTCTCGATTCATGATTTTCCAGGCTGACAGGACTTAATTACCTTGAGCGGGAAGATCAGATAAAGATCGTCGGATGCAGGACGCGAATGGGAGTGTGGGACGATATTGCGGCAGAGTTTGAGCCTGGGGCGTATCGGGCGCTGAACCCTGGGCTGGCGGATATGGGCGATGATGCGCTCGTTTTCCATTATCAGGCCCATGGGAAGGCGGAGGGACGGCGGTGCAGCAGAGTGCACGACCGGAGCTCGTTTATTGCTCAGCTGCCGCCTGGCCTGAAGATATTGGAGATTGGGCCATTCTGGGCGCCGGCCTTCAAGGGGCCGGAGTACCACGTGGCGTATTTAGATGTGTTTGACAGAGAGGAGTTGCAGCGACGAGCAGCGGAGGATCCGAACGGTCAGGGGGCGGTTGTTCCGGAAATTGACTTTATCTGGCGCGGCGAGCGGTATCGCGATCTGGTCGGGCGCGAATTCGACATGGTTTATTCATCGCACAACATAGAGCATCAGTCGGACCTGATCACGCACCTGCAGGATGTGCAGTCGGTGCTGGGGGTTGGCGGAGTCTTTTGCTTGGTCGTGCCCGACAAGCGGTATTGTTTTGATCATTTTCTCCCTGAGAGCACGATTGCGGGAGTGATAGAGGCCCATATTTATCGGCGGCGGCGACACTCGTTGGCGACACTGTTAACAGACCGTCTAATGCACACCCACAACGACTCTCTGGCGCATTGGCAAGGACATCACGGAGTTGATCCCCGATTTCCTGGGCCCATTGTTGATAGAGCAAAGGTGGTTGAAGAAACGTTGGCTCGAAGCCTTGAGAGCGATGGCTATGTTGATGCTCACGCATGGCAGTTCAGCCCCGAATTGTTTCGGTCTATCGTGGGTGAACTCGATGCACTGAGATTCACCGCATTTCGACCGCTTCGCGTGTATCAGACGGTCTATGGTTCGTTCGAATTTTATGCGGTGCTTGAAAGGCGATAAGTACCGGGGAGCGGCAATTCTCCATGATGATCCGGATGAAAACATATCTGCTTTGGATCGCCATCTATGTGACGGCCTGTGACTCCGCGTTGCACGCTCAGCAAACCGTTTCAGTGCCGGCTAGATTGCCAATGCGAATTGCGGAAAACAGTTCTCAGGGTCTGGTCGTAAATGAGGCGTTAGTAGTACCGAGGGCTGATGTCGATTTAGGGGGGGCTATCTTATCAGCTAGAATATCCGAATTCGCCATTGACCGATATTTTTGTTGCGACAAGGCACGTTGATGCGTCAACCGGATTTGATATTCCGCTTCGGATAACTGAGCGACTGAATTTCGCTGGCGACAAATTTGCGCGCCATGACGTGGCGGATTACTACATGGACATTGGTGGTAAGATCAATGGTACCGGGGGAGTGTTGGCGGGCAACTTAACACTTTCGGGTAGGCGCGGCACAGACTACGAGAATCCGGGGGCCAGCGAATGGAGTGCTCTCTCTGGTGTGGTCACAAAGTCCATCCCGCAGCAAGGCTACGATGTGGACGGGGGGCCGCAGGGATGGACTCTTTATACTGCCTACTCGCAGAACACTGATCTGCCCTCGTCTATGTCAGGTGCCGACACACTGTCGGAGAACGATATGTGGCAAACCAATTTGGACGATCTGAATACCAGATTTGGCCATCAAACAAGTATTTATGATCAGTCAGGCGAACATTACTCAGGAGATGTAGGGCGCGCCGAATATATCGCGTGCTTCACCGTCTGCGGCGACGAGGTAGCGATCGGGGGAGCCTACTCGGTGGCGGCGATTGATCTTCATACGGCAGCGACGCGCGAGCCTAGAATTGTCTCCGCGACACCCTCGGCCCCGGTTTACTCGGTGACCGTCGATGACGTGATGTCACTGTCGCATGGCGGGAGGTTTGCGGGTGTGTACGGTTATGTAGGTGGTGAGTTGACGGCTGCGATCACCGCCATAAGGGCGGTGTCTGCGCAGGGCCGCTCACTGAAAGTTAGCGAATTGTCGGGGACATTCGCCGGTCAGCGTGCAACGAAGGCATATATTGCACGTGACATGTACGTTTTTGATATGACCCATCCCGCGGCGGTCCCGCCGAACACCCAGATTAATGAGGCCACCGGCGGATTTGTGGCAAACGGTGTCCCAAAGACTACGTCCCTGACGCTCAGTTCTGACACTCAAATCGAGTCAGGTGACGATCTGCTGTTTGCGCGGGGGGAAAAAGCGGTCGAGCTGAATGGCCACCCCTATATCGTCGTCGGTATCACGCTCCCCCGAGCAAGATCCCACGCGGGAATCGTTTATTTCTCATCACCGGTGAGTCCAACTGATGCGCGCCGTGATGCCCTGATCGTTCCGAACGCTCATACAATTTGGATGTGGGAGGGGACGGATGGTGAGCCTGCTTATGCCAGAAATGACATTGCATTCAACCGAGCGGGCACCGTTACGCTGGGGTGCAATAGAGCGGTGGGATGCGATGGCTTGTCGGTGGCCGGGAGTTTGGGGGTGAGCGGAGCAGTGAGGTTGCAGGTCCGCGTTGTTTCCAATGCTGGGAGGGATGCTGCCTTGCCTGGTGACTACGTTGTCGCCTGGAATAGCGGAACGGCGGGACAGAGAACTGAACTACTTCCGCGATGCGATGCACGATCCAAGGGTAGGATTTTGGTGATAAAGGACGAATCACATACAGCAGGCACTCGGCAACCGATCGTCGTATCGGCGGCGGCAGGCACTGTAGAGGAAAGACATTCGGTTCCCCTGATCACTCCTGGTGCCTCGGCCACGCTTTGTTGCGATGGTTCGGGTAACTGGATGATGTTATAAGGACGGCTCGTTCTCAAACGCGGACGCGCAGGCTGCCGTTCCGGTTGGATCCGTACTGGTATGCCGCGATATCCGCTAGCGGCACTCGAGGTCGGTCAGGGTGACTATCGAGACTTCGCCCACCACTTTGCAGCTATTGGGCATTTACGGGGGTCCCGGCCACATCCTTAGGACTGGGACTCCGCAATTCCGTGACATTGAGGCATTACGGCACCGATAGTGATGGAGGCACAGGTCTCCGACTGCCGGTCCATATCCAAGTTAATATTCGAGATAAGGCCGGCTCGCGAGAGTGCTTCGAAAACAACGCTTGACCCGAGAACCGGCACAACCGGAAGCCGAAGTCCTATTCCTGCGGGTACGGGCTCGCTCTCTTGTGCGCCGCGGATCGTGATTTCTACCCCCGCCGCGCGGAACACTTCGGCAAGTTGGGCTGCGAAGGCCTGGGTTTCGCGGCCAGGCTCGGCGGTGATCGAAAGCTTAACCCACGTTGCGACAGGCTTGAGCATTTCGGCAATAACGCTGCATTGTCTGTCGGAAAGGAGCGGCCATACCGCGCATCCGGAAGACGATGCAAGCGGTACCAAGACTCGTGCGCGGGTAAGTTTCCATGCTTCGTGAGCCCTCCGGCAGAGGGAAAACCACGGGTCGAACGATATTTGGGTGGCCTGAGCGTACGGCGCGAACTGGTCAACGTAGCCCTTGATGAGATCGGCAGCGAGCGTTTCGATTGTGCCCGGCGGATGGTGATTGTCAGAACGCGCTACCCACAGAAGGGTATTCGGACCCGCTGCGCGAAGGATGCCTAGCAGGGTCTCGATCTGACTTAGCTCGAGATCTATATTCGACTTCCAAACCCAAATTTTCTCACCCTGGGCGAGATCGTTCAGTAGCTTTCTTCGCAAAAATTCGAGTCGCCTACTCTCCTTGATCTTGAAATCGTCCGGATCGATTTCGCCCTCTAGCTTGAAGGTGTGGTATAATAGCTTATAGACCGATTTGCGCAGGACGTATTCACGGTGTCCTGCCTCTCCGGCGAGGTCCAGGGACACGGTCCCGCCGTGACCCAGGCCGATAAATCGTTTAGCAAGGGCGTCGCTTACGAAACTTAGGCGCTGTTCGATTGGAATGGCGGGGCTGGCGAACCGCAGAAGGCCGATGGGCTCTGCCCCGGCCTGGCGCTGCACAAGTCCAAACTCGCAGTTATCGCCCAAGCTTTCGAAGTCCATCATTATCTCGCGCAGGAGTTGAGTTTCGGACCTTCTGCTAAACGATGCCCCTTTCTGCGAATAGATTTGGTCCACCCGCTCGAGGACATGCCGGACATCGATCGACCAAGATTTCGAGTGAACCCACTCCTTACCGCCTGGATGTGTATCAAAGCAATCGGCAGAATAATTCATCCGAGCTGCAAGGGCTAATCTGTTTGTACACGGATTCACGTAATGGCTAGGGAACAGCTCGTAGAGGGTAGCGCCCTCCGAGCAGAAGGCAACGTTTGCTAACCCGGCGCCATGCGGCCCGAGAACGAGGCGGGCGTCGCGAAATGCCCGTATTTGCTCGTCAATCGAGAGTTCACCCGGGACGATAATCCGAACCCCGCGCTTGCCGAGCTGATCAATTAGCTCGGCCTCGTTCAGGACAACTCTTAGTGTTGAGTCCGTTCTGGCTACGTAGACGATTTCGCTTGGGACATCAGGACGCCCCTCCACGGCTTGGCTCATGCGCTGAAACAGGGTTTTTGCCAGCAAAGACACCTGGAAACTGGACAAACCGTTGAGGTATTCGGAATATGCCAGGCGTGGAAAGCAGTATTGCCGGTTAGGCTCTAGCGTCAGACGCCCCACTGAGGCGAAGCCAAGCAACTGCAGCGTACGTTCCTGCCAAGCGGTAAGTCGGGGAACTGCGAGGGTGATGGCCTTCGGATCAGCATACCGAAACCGTGCCTCAATCGCAGGGAGGCACTGTGCGAGCCAGTGATAATAGTTATTGTGCCCATTATTCCTGCCAAGGCCGAAACTCTCGCAGGCCGGCAGTGTTGTTACGGAGTCCGGAGTGACCCGGATGTTATCGAACTCCGCGTCAAAGATGAGATATTTGCTCTCTTTTATACGCTGCTCGTTACGGAAGAGCACGCCCCATGAGGAATCGAGGGTCACCTGCTCCAACCAGAAATGGCGTATCGTGGCCGTTGCCGACGGAGGTTCGAACCAAGACCTTTGCATTGCGGTGAAGCGCGGCCCGAGATCCAAGACCCCGTTCCAGGAGAACGGCTCTGATGTTTCGTCCGTGCCGATTTCAACTGCGGTGACGGCAACGGAACACTCGTTGTTCATTCAGGCTCTATAGTCCGTCGGTTATCTATTCGATCGTCATCGGCTTGTTTCAACGGGTCTCGGCCTCCCCGCCGTATCCACTGCCACCAACACGAACTCTCCGCCTGTCACCTTGATCCGATCCTCACGTCCCTGCCGCAGCACCCACGCCTCCACGCCAATCGTAATAGAGGTCCGGCCGATCCGCCGCACCTCGGCGTAGCAGCATACTACGTCTCCGACCTTCACCGGCTGGTGAAAAGAGAGGTTCGAGACGGCGGCGGTGGCGACGCGGCCTTTCGCCTCGGCGGCCGCGGTGACGCCGGCGGCAAGGTCCATGAGCGACATGATCCAGCCGCCGAAAATGTCACCCGAGGGGTTGGTGTCGGCCGGCATCGCGACGGTGCGGAGCGCCAACTGGCCGCGCGGGCCTTCGGTTACGTCATCCATTGCAGGTTTGTCCGGGCGGGTGTGATCAGTCATCGGCGGAGGTGGGGAGTAGCCGATCTGAGGGGAAATGCGTAGTGCGGGATTGGGCAGTCCTCTCACCCGGCGCCTTAGGCGCCGACCCCGGATCGGTGTCCGGGGCGGGCTCTCTCCCGCAAGGGGAGAGGTGAAGCTTGCACCTGGCAGATCGTTGCAGGCCCGAGAGTTGCAGTATAGCCGGGGCTATCCTACAGCCCGCCGATGCTGTCGCTGTATTTCGCACCTGGCTCAAGCTCCATGGCGGCGCATATCGCGCTGCATGAGGTCGGAGCCGAGTTCGAACCGAGACCCTTGTCCTTCGCTCGAAAGGAAACGCGTTCGCCGGCGTTCCTGGCGATCAATCCGGAAGGCAAGGTGCCGGTCCTGCTGATCGACGGCCGCCCGCTCAGCGAGGTCGCGGCCATCCTGTTCTACCTGGCTCGCCGCTTCCCGGAAGCGAAACTGCTGCCGCGGAATGATCTGGAGGCCGAGGCACAAGTCGTCTCCTGGATGTCGTTCATCGCCGCCACCATCCATCCGGCGCGGCGGCAAGGGAGCGATCGCATGCGCGAGGCATTCGGCCTCGCGGAACAGCGCCTGGGCGGATGCGAGTGGGCGACCGGCGGCGCCTACTCCATCGCCGATATTCATCTGTTCCGGCTGTACTGGCGGTTCGTCAACTGGTCCGATGTGCAGCCCGGCCTGTTTCCGGGGCTTGCTGCCCATTACGAGCGGATGATGAACCGGCCCGCGGTTCGCCGTACCTGCGAGATCGAAGCCAGCATCGGGTACGAACTGCCGGCGTGAGCTTGACATCGAAGCTTCATGCACATGATCATGTGCATGAAGGTGACGGTACATGGCGGCGACTGCCCGAATGGTCGTGCTCATGTCGCAGCAGAAGGCGGCCATCGAAGCGAAGGCGCGCCGGGCAGATCTCCGCCGGCGAATTCGTGCGCCGGGCCGTGCCGCCTATGACGAGGAGGCGGTAGGCGAGGCTCAGGAATTGCGGACGGTGCTGGATCAGTTCTCCAGGACCCATGCGGAGACTTTGCGCCGGCTGGATGCGACCGAACGCAAGCTGGACGCGACGTTGGCGGCTCTTCGCTGGGATCGACTTTCTCTGAAAGTCGATCCGCCGCTTGTTGTCTGAGTATCCGATTCACGCGACGAAGCGTGTGCGCGCCTCGCAACCCACGCTTCTCTGCGATCGGATACTAGGCGAAACCTGCTCCGTGAGCCTGTACGGCGAGGCGCTGGCCGCCATCCGTTCCATCGTGCTGCTGGACGAGCGTCTGCAATCACTCACCGGCAAGGTGGACAAGCTGGCGGATGAGGTTGCGGGGTTGGGGGCCCGCCTGGTGCGCGTGGAAACGATCATCGAGATAACGCGCCAGGACGGGGCGGTTCTACGCCTGTTGCCTGCGCGTGATGGGGACGATCCACCCACCTGACGGCGTCTTGGCCTCTCGTCCCGGGCGCGCCACAATGCCGCCCGATCAGTTTGCCCGATCAGTCTGCCGGATCAGCCTGGAGGAGAGCGCACATGGCCCAACGCGTCGCCGTCGTAACGGGAGCAGGAAGCGGGATCGGAAGGTCATCGGCGCTGGCGTTGCTGGGCGATGGCTATGCCGTGGCGCTCGCCGGGCGGCGCAAGGAGGCGCTGGAGGAGACCGCGTCCATGGCCAAGGGAGGCGAAGCGCTCGCCGTTCCCACGGATGTCCGCGACCCGGATGCGGTCAAGGCGCTGTTCGCCCGGGTGAAGGACAAGTGGGGCCGGGTGGACGTGCTGTTCAACAATGCCGGGGGCAACGTGCCGACGACCAATTTCGGCGACCTCACCTGGGAGCAGTGGAAGTCGGTGGTCGATGTCAACCTGAACGGGATGTTCCTGTGCGCCAATGCTGCCTTCCGCCTGATGAGGGAGCAGCGGCCGATGGGCGGGCGCATCATCAACAATGGCTCGATCTCGGCGCATAATCCGCGGCCGGGCTCGGCTGCCTACACCTCGACCAAGCACGCAGTCACGGGACTGACCAAGTCCATCGCACTCGATGGCCGGCAGTTCGATATCGCCTGCGCCCAGATCGACATCGGCAACGCCGCCACGCCGATGACCGCACGCTCCACGGCCGGGCAGCTGCAGCCGAACGGGCAGATTATGCCGGAGCCGCGGATGGACGTGGACCATGTGGGCCGGACCATCCTGTTCATGAGCAACATGCCTTTGGACACGAACGTGCAGTTCATCACCATCATGGCGACGAAGATGCCGTGGGTGGGGAGGGGCTAAAATCAGACCATGAGCCGGGATGACGTCATAGCTACGCTGCGCGCATGGAGCTGGTCGGTGTTTCTCGACCCTAATTAGTCATCCAGCAGTGATCGGCGGGGAGCCAGAAACCGGTCATTCGCTGAGCAAGGCGTGTTGTTTTGCGTATTACCTGCTTTGAGCTGGAAGGTCGGGCCGGAACATCACCCCGGCCTCATCGCCGCGGATACGCCGCCCGACAAACCGACATCACGGTGGCTCGCAGCCAGCGATGTGCCGGTCGGCGTTCATGCGAGGATGCCACATCGCCGATATCTCGAACTCCGGCGTGGGGAGGGGAAGCTCGAAGCTCCAGCCAAGGAAAGAGATTGACTGATGCCTGCAGGCGTTTTGAGTGCCCCCTCCGGTATAATCCTTCTTATCGGCGCATCTCGCGGTCTCGGCCACGCGATGGCGGCCGAATTCTTGAAGAAAGGGTGGAACGTCGTCGGCACGGTCCGGGGAGGCGGAAGCCGAACTAAGCTGCACGATCTGGCGGACGAGTTCGAAGGTCGGGTCGAAATCGAGATAGTGGACATCTGCGAGCCGGATCAGGTCGCGGCGTTGCGCGACCGTCTGTCAGGCAGAGTGTTCGACATGTTGTTCGTCAACGCCGGCGTGACAAACAACCAGAGTGAAACGATTGCTGATGTAACGACCGACGAGTTTGTAAGAGTCATGGTCACAAACTCGCTGAGCCCGATGCGTGTTCTCGAGAGCCTGGAGCAATACGTCCCTGCGACGGGTCTGATTGGCGTGATGTCATCCGGGCAAGGCAGCATCGCCAATAATGAGACCGGCCAACGTGAGGTATACCGTGGCAGCAAAGCGGCCCTGAACATGTTCATGCGGAGCTTCGCAGCCCGCCACTCCGGGACATCGCGTGCTATGGTGATAATGGCCCCCGGCTGGGTCCGCACCGAGATGGGGGGACCGGACGCACGGCTGAGCATCGAGGAAAGCGTCCCAAGCCTGGTGAATGTTCTACTTTCGAAGCAGGGCACCCCTGGTTTGCAATATGTCGATTATCTCGGCCGCACCGTCCCTTGGTGAAGCGGTGACTGTGATGAAGCTGCTTTTCATTGGTGTTGCTTTTCATTCCGGTGCGATTGAGAAGATGCTCGGCTTCAAAGGGACGATGCTGTGCGGGAAAGTGGGCACCCGCAGCCCCGACCATCCGGACCTTTTGCCCGTTTTCCGCTGCGATTCATCAAATGCGCCGAGACTGCTTCATCAGCGGTCATCGGAAGAGGCGAATGGTATCAGATGGCCATTTGGCGGCTAATGTCGCGCGGCGAGACCGCTTCCCTGAAGCAGGCGGTCGCCGACGTCGCGGCGCGACTGCAGGCGGCGCAGGAGCCGTGCTGATGGACGATGTCCGCAACTCGACGCCGGTCGGATTCGACTAACCCAAACTGGCGACGGCCCGGGCGCGCAGGGCGGCGAGCCCCGTGAGCCGGCCATACAGAACCTCAGCGGGGATCTCCGACCTGCCCACGTCCAGGCAGTCGGCAAATTTTTCGTAGATCTGGGTGTCCGTGAGCGGACGCGTGGCGTGGCCGGTCGCCCGGGTGACCGGCTCGCCTTCCAGAACCTCGCCCGACATCAGCTCGATCCGGAGCGAGTCGGCCGGCGCGGCGCCAGGCAGCTCGGGATCGTATTCGGTGCTGGTCTCCGTCGAGACCCGCCGCATCAGCGCCTGTACATCCGGGCGGCGGACAAAATCGTCCGTCAGCTCCCGCAGACCCACGCGATGGGCGACGATGGCGCTGGCCATGGCAAATTCGATGCTGAATTTCGCCGCGAGCCCGGTTTGGGGCGCATGGTTGCGCAGCACGGCCGCGAAATAGTCGCTGATGCGAACGGTGATCTGCCTGACATCGTCAGGTTTCACCGGATGCGCGGCGACCAGGTCCAGCGCGCAATCGATGGCGCGATGGGTGCAGTAGCACGCGGGGTATTTCTTGATGCCGAGCCCCTGCGTCATCAGTGCCCAGGTCTGGCCGATCTGCGGCTCGCTGACGCGATCTTCGGTCTCGCCGGGCGAGACCGCATGCAGGAAGCCCTGAGGATGCTCGAGCGCGTCCAGGCTGGCGGTGAAACCCGCTTCCGCGAGGCGCGCGGCCATGATGCCGGAATGCGCGGCGCGGCCGGCATGGAAGGGCTTGGTCATGGTGCCGAAATTCGCCATCAGCCCGGCGCTCTGCGACGCACCCAGGGCGACCGCCATGGCGGCGCGGCTGGCATCGAGCCGGCGCAGCCTGGCGCAGGCCGCGGCGGCCCCGACCGCACCATACAGCCCCGTGGGATGCCAGCCCTTCTTGTGCATCAGGCCGGAATCGCGCCGGAACAACTCGCCCCAGGTCTCATAGCCGGCCACATACGCGACCAGCATGTCCATGCCGGAAGCGTCCAGCGCCTCGGCTTCGGCGAGGATGGCGGGAACCAGCACGGTGGACGGGTGGCCGCGCAACGCCACGTCGTCGTAGTCGAGCGCATGCGCCGCCGTGCCGTTGATCCAGGCGGCCTCGGGGGCAGGCCGGCGCTGACGCGTGAAGGTGATGGAGGCCGGCCCGTCCGCGGGCGCCAGCACCGATTTCATGATGCGCACGCAGTCTTCCTCGCGGCCGGCGATCATCGTGCCGATGCAGTCGACGAACCCCAGCTGCGCCGTGCGCATCGCCTGTTCCGGAATGCGGTTGGGTGAGAGGTCCGCGATGAATTCACCGATTGATTTCGTCAGTTCCATTTGCTTCCTCCGCGCGCTCGCAACGCCCTGAGACTGCCGCCCATCTTGACCGAGCCGGGAAGCGGATGGCCGACGATATCCTCCGCCAGCCGGGCCGTTTCGATCAGCCGCTCCAGGTCGATGCCGGTTTCGATGCCCATTTCCTCCAGCATGAAGACCAGATCCTCGGTGCAGACATTGCCGGCGGCGCCCTTATGCGCCGCGAATGGGCAACCCCCCAGGCCGGCCACGGTGGAATCGTAGATCGCCACGCCCATTTCGAGCCCCGCATAGGCATTGGCGATCCCCATGCCGCGGGTGTCGTGCAAATGCAGCGACAGCGTCATGTCGGGGTATCGGTTCCGCACCTTCCCGACGAGCTGCTTCACCGATTTCGGCGTGGCCCAGGCCATCGTGTCAGCCAGTGAGACCACGCGCGGCCGCTCGCCATGCTCGGCGGCGATGTCGAGAAGCTGCCGGATCAGGTCCAGCACGCGCTGGTGCGGTATATCGCCCTCGAAATTGCACCCGAAGGCGGCCATGATCCCGGCGCGCTCCAACGGGATATCGTGCTGTTTATACATCTCGATCGTCTCGTGCGCGGCACGGATGTTGTCCGCCAGCGAGCGTTGCTGGTTGTGCCGCAGGAATGTCTCGGATGCCGTCAGCGAGAACCCGCCCCTGATATCCAGCCGGCCCGACGCCAAGGCGCGCTGGAAACCCTTCAGATTGAGCCACAAGGCGGTGTACTGCACGCCCGGCTTGCGCCTGAACCCGGCCACCACCTGATCCGCGTCCGCCCAGCCGGGAACGCGGCTGGGATTGACGAAGCTCGCCACCTGAATGTGGTTGATGCCGGTTTCGCTGAGCGCGTCGATAAGCTCGATCTTGCGAGCAGTGGGGATGGGGCCCCGTTCGAACTGGAAGCCTTCGCGCGGACCTTCTTCGTTGATCTGAACGCGGGCTGGAAAATCGGCCATGGGACCTCCGGCGCGGTCCCTCCGGGGTAGCCCAATCCGGCTTTCGTGGACAACCGGCGCTGCCGGGCCGCGGCTGCAGAGGGTCGCGCTCACATCAGTGGTCGGCCGGTGAACAAGCGCGGCCTGGCCCCGTTGGGTACCCTCAGGAGGGCTTCCAATGAACGACCTGACTCAACCGCGGACCGTGCCGCAGCCGATCGAGGAGGGTGGCCGGCTTGGCGCTGATGTGCTCGGCCCGCACAACATTCCCCTCGCTCTGCAAAACCCCAACCTGCTCACACCGCCGCGGACCGACAAAGGAAAAGTAGCCAATGTGAAGTGGCCATTCACGCTGTCGCATCAGCGGATCGAGAAGGGCGGCTGGGCGCGCGAGGCGACCGCGCGGGAGCTGCCGGTTTCAAAGAGCATGGCCGGTGTGGATATGCGCCTGATCGCCGGTGGGGTCCGCGAGCTGCATTGGCATACGGCGTCGGAATGGGCCTATGTGCTGGAAGGGCGCGCACGCATAACGGCCGTGGACCAGAACGGCCGGGCTTTCGTCGACGACGTCGAAAAAGGTGACCTGTGGTTCTTCCCGCCGGGAATCCCGCACAGCATCCAGGGTCTGGAGCCGAACGGAACGGAATTCCTGCTGGCGTTCGATGACGGGAATTTCAGCGAGGACAGCACGTTTCTGCTGACCGACTGGCTCGCGCACACCCCGCGTGAGGTGCTGGTCAAGAATTTTGGCTGGCCCGAAAGTGTGTTCGACAACCTTCCCAAAGGCGAACTGTATATTTTCGAGGCGCCGTTGCCGCCGTCGCTGGAGCAGGACCGGGTGGAGGGGGCGGAAAGGGTGAGGGAGTCGTTCAGCTATCGGCTGCATGCACAGGAACCGCGGCGGATGCCGGGCGGCTCGGTGCGCATCGCGGATACACGCAATTTTCCGGTCTCCACCACGACATCGGCGGCGCTGGTTGAGCTGGAACCTGGGGCGATGCGGGAGATGCACTGGCATCCAAATGCCGATGAATGGCAATACTGGATCGAGGGGCAGGGCCGCATGACCATATTCGCGGCGGAAGCCAAGGCTCGCACTTTCGATTTCCGTGGCGGCGATGTGGGATTTATCCCGTTTGCCACCGGGCATTACATCGAAAACACCGGCGATACCGCGCTGCGTTTCCTGGAACTGTTCCCGAGTCCGGTATTCGAGGACATATCACTGGCGCAGTGGCTGGCCGTGACGCCGCGGACGCTCGTGGTGGCCCATCTTCGGATCGACCCGCGGCTGCTCGATGCTCTGCCGCGGGACAAGCGGCCGGTCCGCCCGCCGATCGGTGGTGATCGCGGTTAGAGCATGCGCGGTCCAAGTTGAACCGCTCATGCCGTACTTTCTTCTTTGAGAGCGTGATTGACGCTTCATCGGCTGGTCAGCCTGAAGCGATCACGCTCTAGCCGGGCACAATCCGCGTTCTAGTCGTGCAGTTCCGTTCGACGTCCTCCTGCCGCAAATGCACGACGTGATAGATGCCCTTCAGGAAGTCGGGGAACTGATCGCGGTAGTGCGGGCTGCCTGGAATGCCTGAATTGCCGATGTTCTGCACCGCCAGGAATTGATCCGGCTCGGCGAAATCAACAACCAAGCGGTATTCGGCGCCGGAGCTGGCCGCGTGCGGCGGCAGCTCTCCCCCGGTGTTGCGCAATGTGTGCGATCCGCCGTCGATCGGCGCAGGCCCGATATCGAAAGCGCTGCTCAGGGAAGGTGAAGACAACGGGTGGCGCCAATCTGCGATGTGCAGCCGCTCCCACTTCCAGTCGGCAGGGTTGGTTCCGAGATGCTGTCGGACACCCTGGACCGTTGCCTTGGCTACAGAAGCGAGTTCGGCTGCTATCCCGGCGGGGAAATAATCGTCAGCCTCGCCCTGAAGCAGCGAAGCTCCGAGCCCTGTCTGCTGTGACGTCAGGTTCAGCAGGTGCGCCGGCAGATGCACCGCCAGTACGTGCCGCGTCCATAGCGCCATGAACGCTTCGAACAGTGTCGGCGCGGTACAGGAGAGATCGTAGCGGTAATCCCAGTCCCGCAGGGCCGTTGCGAGCAACTGGACATCGCTATCGCTGTTGTCCTGCAAGTAAGCCACGATATGCGGGCAGTAGCGCTCGGCCCGGCAATTCTTGACGTCGTTCTGGACGCTGATATTCGCAGCACGGGCAAGGTCCTGCTTCCCCCCGAACGCCTGGTCGATGCGCACCCCGCGGTGGCCCTGCGAATAGGCACCGTAGATCGGATATGGATAATCAGGCGCGACTATCCGCTGGTTGGCGCTTCCGACGTAACCGCGCCCCGGGTTATAGCTGCTCGGCAGACCGTCGAAGGGGATGTAATCCTGCCACTGGTCCGCGGGATTGGCGGCATCGCGGAAGCCGTATGTGATACGTCCCCGGATCGGTAACCGCCCGGCCATCTGGTAGCCGACATTGCCGTCGCGATCGGCGTATACAAAGTTGAATACGGCAACCGACCAGTCGCGCAGTACGTGGCGAAAACTCTGCCAGTCTTTCGCACGTGCCACGCCGATGCTGGCCCGCACATCGTCGATATGCTCCGCGCCGACCCAGCGGAGCGACAATGGGGGATCGCCACCCTCGGTCACTGCGGTGATCAGCTCGTTCACAATCGGGCCGCGTGCCGTCGAGCGGATCACATGCTCCCTGATTTGTTCGCCGCGCACCGGCACGCTGACACGGCGTTCGGTGAATTCGCGCCAGACGTCACCATTGCGGTATCGCCGTGGGTTCTGCGGATGCAGTTGCTCGCGGTAAAGATCGCGCGTCGATGCCATGTTGTTGGTGATTGCCCACGCGATCCGGCCGTTGCTGCCCCACCACATGCCGGGAAAGCCGGGATGGCCCGCGCCGGCGGCATCATCCTCCGGTCCGTGCAGCGCATATTCGTACCACGAGGACGGCACCCAGAACGGCTGGTGCGGATCACCGCAAAGAATTGCGTGGCCTGATCCGGTAAGCGCCGGCCGCAGCGCCCAGTTGTTGCTGCCCGTTGCATCATCTGTTCCGGCCGGGCCGGCGCGCGAGCGCGTGGTTGACGGCACGAGATTTCCGGGCGCCTCCGGCGTCACAAGATTTCCGGGCGCCTCCGGCGTCACAAGATTTCCGGGCGCCTCCGGCACCACGAGATTTTCCGGCGCCTCCGGCGTCAGGTACAGTTCGCGCAACGCCTCGTTCGGCAGGAACCGAGCGGCCTCGGCGGCGGCGAGGCGGTCGATGCGCCCATTCAGCGACCACCAGATGCCGCGTCCTATCGCGATCACGTCACGCACGGTAAAGGGCCAGGGCTGGTATTCCAGCACCGTGAACTCGACCGGCAGATCGGGTCCCAGGACATCGATGTACCGGTTGATCCCAGCGACATAGGATTCGATCATCGCGCGCGTCGCGCCATCCATAGCGCTGACCTCGCGTTCGGCGATCAGGTCGATGCCGACGGTCAGATGGGCGATGTCGCTCGCCGCGTAGGCCGGACCCAGAATTTCGGCCTGGCGGCCGAGAGCACGACGGCGGAGCCGGTCGATCTGCCACAGGCGATCCTGCGCCGTCGCAACGCCGAGCCCGAAATAGAGATCGGCAGTGCTTGCCGCATAGATATGCGGGATGCCGGCCTGGTCGCGCTTGATCTCGACCTCTCCGCCGATTGCGGCACTGAACCGTTGATCGCGCGGCATAGCGGCCCGGCGGAGCCAATCGTCCCGAGCCGCCTCAAATTCGGCCGGTGTTATCCCGATCTCCTGGCACACCAGCACCGTGGCACGCCGATCCCGCAGGCCGGCGAGAACGGTTTGGTCGTCGAGGGGCATGCGCGGCTCCGGCCCTGCTGTGTCGCTCCGCGATATCGAACTACCCGTCGCTCCCGTGTGCAAGCCCTACAGGAGAGCCTTACAGCTGCGTCGCTCCGCCGAGGAAAATGCTTCCTCCGTTGGACAGCGTCAGGTTCAGGCTGGCGCCGACGACCGATTGACTGGCGATTGTGGCACCTTGCCCGAATACGATCTGATCGGTTACCGGATGGAAGTCCTGTATCGTCAGTGTCCCCGTGCTTCCGGCTCCCGCATAGTAGGTAACGCCCGGTCCCGGGCCCTCATTTACGGTCAACGAGCCGGAACCGGCGGTGATCTGCGCACTTCCCGTTCCCGTATAGACGTAGGCGTTGCCGGAACCGCCGATGAAGCTCATGGAATCGGTAGAGTTCGTGACGTGGACAGCCCCATTATCGGCGCTTGCGTCGATCGTTCCGCCCCCGTCCAGCATCAAATTGTAGTTGCCCGATGTCAGCGTGAGGGCATTCTGCATCAGGGAATTGTCCCAGGTGGTGACGTTCATTGTCGCTGCCTGGTCTGATCCCATCTCGAAATATCCGGCGATTGAGCCCGAATTCGCGCCGCCGTTGAAATTGAGTACGCCTCCCTGCCCGTTGAAGGTCTCGCTCTGGGCACTGCCGTTTACGTTCAGCGTTCCTCCTTGTTCAACCTGATACTGGTTCAGAAATCCGCCCTGTTCGTTTACTGTCGCCGCGCCAAAGATGAAGTAGTCAGTTGTGCCACCTGACGCGCTGTTGACCGTGGCCGTCCCGGCGACACTGACGTGTCCCTGCCCGGCCGAACCTATGTTGATCACATCGTCGCCGTCGCTGTAGACGATGGCCGATGCATTCATTGTCACCGTATTGCTGCTGCCCGCGGCCGTAAGAACTTCGCTGCCGCCGTTGCCAGCGGACGCCGTGAAATCAACGCCGCCCGCGCCGCCGATCACCGTCTCGCCCGGCTCTTGCGTCACCGCGGTTAAATGGCCAGCGCCCGCCTCCACGGTCCAATAGGGTGCGGTGAAGGTATAGGTCTGATCGTTCGTGGTTCCGCGGAGATCGAGGGTCCTCCTCGGGTCGCCGAAGTCTGTGCTGATCTCACCCGGAATGGCCCCACCGACCCCGGTATTGGCCGAGAGCGTGCCCAAACCCATCAGAAAAGTGCCGGGATTGTTCGTTGTAAACCGGTTGCCTTGGAGGACGACGTCCGGATCATTCATCTGGTTCCACATTGCCGTCACTGCAGCAGGGGTTATGTAGTTATCGATGAATGTGTTGCCCGACACGTTTGTCATGCTATTCGGGTGCAGATCCTCCCCGCCGCCGAGATGGATCATGACAGGGGTTGATGCGTCCGGCCCTTTGGTGATCGTGTTGCCTTTGATGACAGTGTTGCCGCCATCAGGGATGTCGATCGAGTAGCTGGCGGTTCCGGTCGTTGTGTCGGTGATCTTGTTATTTTCTATCAGCGTGTTGAAGGCGCGGCTCTTGATTTCGTGTCCCGCCACTGCGTTTTCGGCAACACTGTTCATTATCTCGAATGTGTTCACGTAGCCGATATACATCCCGTGGCCAAGCCCGGATGCTGCACCGTTCTGGTTGAACGTGCTGTTTTTCGCCAGGATCGTGCCGGTATTATATATGAATGGTGTGGCCAGAATGCCGTCCTGATTGTTACTGAAAGTGTCATTGATCAGCGTAAGATTGCCGCTTTGGTACCGGATGCCGGCGCCGTTGCTTTGCCCCGACTTCGCTCCGGAAAATGCGAAGCCTTTTATCGTCACGTTGGGCGTGTCACCCTCGGTCCCGACGATGAGCAGGCCCTTGCTGACATTACCGCCATAGGAGATAGCGGTGGGAGCGACGATGTTCACCACCCCGCCCACCCCGACAAGTGTCAGGTTCTGGGTGATCTGGAGATCCTCTTCCGTGTAGGTGCCGGCCTGCACGTCAATTGTGTCACCAGCCTTAGCGGCCGCAACAGCCGCATCGATTGTTGTAAATTTCTGGCCGGGGCCTACGGTTAGAACCGACATTTTTATCGCTCCTGATCTTGTATTCACGCGCTCCCGGAACTGCAAAGCGTTTCCAGTCAAGCGCGATCTGCTCTAGCTCGGTGTTTTAGAGCAAATTCACGCGCTCCTGGAACTGCAAAGCGTTTCCAGTCAAGCGCGATCTGCTCTATTAACAATCGCCGTTAAGGCGGACTCATCGTTGCGGCAGGTACCATGGATTACCGCTTTCGCTGGAATGACGGGTAGCTGTGACTCTTCGACGGCTGGTATAATACAGCGGCCAAGCTCACGAAATTATGAGCGCCAGTCAAACGATACTTTGGCGTATTAACGCTATTGATGCATTTTTAACGACAGTTTCGCCATCGCCTGGCGGACGCCAGGACGGGCGACAACTATTCGCCGGGAACGGGCAGGCGCGCCCGGCGTGCCCGTGAGGCCTTGGTCTTCGCGTGCTCCCGCACCGACTGGAAGGTGACGTACAGCATCGGAATGAGGAAAATCCCTACGAAACTTGCGCCGATCATGCCGGCGAAAACGGCCGTGCCCACATCGCGCCGGCTGAGCATTGCTGCACCTCGAGCCGTTACCAGCGGTACCAGTCCCGCGATGAAGGCAACCGACGTCATCATCACTGCCCGGAATCGGGTTCGTGCTCCCAGCACGGCTGCCTCCCTGACGGGAACTCCGGCTTCACGCTGTTCCTTGGCGAACTCCACGATCAGAATGGCGTTCTTCGCGGCCAGGGCGATAAGAACCACCAGCCCGATCTGGGCATACAGATCGATGGACAGCCCAGCCAGGACAATGCCGATCAAGGCGCCGAGCACGCCAACGACGACCGAAACCAGCACCGGGATGGGGATCATCCAGCTTTCGTAGAGACCGACCAAAAACAGGTATGCGAAGAGCACGGCCAGCCCCAGGATCGCACCGGTCTGCCCCGCAGCAAGCTGCTCCTGATACGCCGTCCCGGTCCACTCGAAACCGTAGCCGCGCGGCAGGGTGCGATCGGAGATGGCGGCCATGGTGGCCAGTGCCGTGCCGGACGAAACCCCCGGCGCCGGGCCGCCGTTGATGCTTATCGCCCGATAGTTGTTGTACCGTGTAATGACCTGGGGTCCCGTCACGAACCGCAGCGACGCGATCGAGCGCAGCGGCACCATATCTCCCTGCTTGTTGCGCACGTAAATGCGCCAGATCGCCGGAACGTCGTTGCGATCCAGCGCCTCAGCCTGGATGTTCACCTGCCAGGTCCGGCCATACAGGTTGAAGTTGTTGACATAGATGCCGCCCAGCACAGCCTGAAGCGCGGTAAACACGTCGTCGAGCGAAAGACCCAGTGCGGCGGTCTTCTCCCGGTCTATGTCGAGATACAAAGACGGGTTGTTCGCCGTATAAGTCGAAAAGACCCGTGTAAGCGCCGGGTTCTGGTTGGCCGCGGCGACGAGCCCGCGCATCACCTGCCCGTTCTGTACCGGCTCCTGTCCCTCCAGCGCTTCCAGCTCGTATTCAAAACCCGAGCCGGTTCCCAGGCCGATGATCGGCGGCAGGTTGAACGGAAACACATTGGCCGAGCGGATCGACTGCACTGCGCCGAAGGTCCGCCCGACGAGCGTCTGGGCGGAATCAGCCGCCGCCAGACGGTCGGAAAACGGCCGCAGCCGCGCGACAAGGAACGCGGCGTTCGGTTCATTGACGCCGTCCAGGAGCGAGAAACCGACGATTGCCAGCGTATCCTCGATCTGCGGCATTGTCTTGAGAACGGCTTCGACGCGCGAGGCGACGTCGCTCGACCGGGACACCGACGCGCCATCCGGCAGCTGCACGGAGATGAAGAACGCGCCCTGGTCTTCTTCCGGCAGGAATCCGGTTGGCGTGTGCGCCATAAGCCAGGCCGCCCCGAATCCGCAGCCCGCGACCAGCACAAGTGACAGCGCGGAGATCCGGACCAGCCGGTGAACCACCGCGGCGTAGCCGTTGCGGGCGCGATCGATGCCGCCCAGCACCCAGGCGAGCGGCCCACGCCGTGGCCGGCTATGCCGCAAAAACAGCGCGCACAGCGCCGGCGAGAGCGTAAGCGCGTTCGTCGCCGAAAGCAGCATCGCGCAGCTCATTGTCACGGCGAACTGCCGGAACAGCGTGCCTGACAGCCCGGGAATGAAGCCGGTCGGAACGAAAACCGAAAGCAGCACGAGGGAGATGGCAATGACCGGTCCGGTGATCTGGCGCATTGCCTTGATCGTGGCTTCGGCGGGCGAGAGGAGCGGTTCCTCCTCCATCACCCGCTCGACATTCTCCACGACCACAATCGCGTCATCGACCACCACACCGATCGCCAGAACCATCGCCAGCAGCGAGACGGTGTTGATGGTAAAGCCGAGCGCCAGCAGGCCGGCGATTGTGCCGATCAGGCTGACGGGAACTGCGACGGCCGGAATGATCGTCGCGCGGATGTTGCCGAGGAAAAGAAAGACGACAAGAACCACCAGTGCGAATGCTTCCAGCAGCGTTTGAATGACCTCGCGCAGGGTGTCGCTGACGAAGCTGCTGGAATCGTACATCACCTGCGCGTGCAGGCCGCGCGGGAAGCTCTGTGAAAGGCGCTGCAGGGCTCGCGCCACGGCCGCCGAGGTCTGCACGGCGTTGGCGCCCGGCGACAGATAGATCGCCACCGGCACCGCCGGACGGCCGTTCAGCCTGGTCTCGGCATCCATGTTCTGCGCGCCAAGCTGCACGTCAGCAACATCGTGCAGGCGCAGCACTGATCCATCGGGATTTGCGCGGATCACGATGTCGCCGAACTGGGCCGGCGTCACCAGGCGGCCCTGGGTTTGCAGATTGAACTGGAACTGCTGGTTGTTGCCGACCGGCCGCGCGCCGATGCGTCCGATCGGCGCGACCGTACTTTGCTGCTGGATCGCGGCAATGATATCCGAAGGCGACAGGCCCAGGCTCGCCAGGCGATCCGTCCGGAACCACACCCGCATGGAGTAATTCAGCTTGGAGAACAGGTTCGCCTGCCCCACACCGGGCGTGCGGGACAGCGTGTCCAGCACGTTGATGAGCACGTAGTTGGTGACGAACAGCGGGTCCATTTTCGGTTCGTCGCTGTAGAAGGCGATAAACTCGAGGATAGCGGATGATTTCTTCTGGACCGTGATCCCTTCGGCCTGGACTTCAGGCGGAAGCTGCGACACGGCGGTCTGCACGCGGTTGTTGACATTGACGGTATCGATATCGGGATCGGAGCCCTGGGCGAAGCTGACGGTCAGGCCGTAACTCCCGTCATCCCCGCTGTTCGATTTCATGTAGATCATCTTATCGACGCCGATCACCTTGGCCTCGATCGGCTGCGCGACCGCGGTTTCGACCGTGGACGCCGACGCACCCGGATAAGTTGTGCTGACCGTCACCTGCGGGGGCACGATATCCGGCAACTGCGCGACGGGAATGCGTGTCATGGCGATCCCACCCGCCATAACCATGATGATAGCAATGACGATCGCAAGCCGCGGCCGCCGGATGAACAGCGCGGAGATCATTGGCTGGCGGCGATGCCCGCTCCGGTCACCAGCGCGGTCCGCTTTGTTCCTCCGGTCTCAGGCGCAGCCGGACCCGGCAAGACCGCCTCCCCCGGATGCACTTTTTGCACCCCGTCCACGATGACCATCTCACCGGGCTGCAGGCCGGCGAGGACGGTCGCCGTGGAAGGCGTGGATTGTCCAAGGGTGACGCGCTTCTGCACAACCTTGTTCTGGTCATCGACGGCGAACACGTAATCACCCTGCTGATCGGACAGTACGGCCGCGCGTGGAATGGCGAGCAGTTCCACCGGCTCGGCGCCCTCCAGCAGGACCGTGACGAACTCATTATCCACAAGCGACCGCCCGGCTTTGCCCACGGGTGGGTTCGGGATGGTACCCCGCAGGATCAGCGTGTCCGTGCTGGCCGATATGCTGTTGTCGACAAAATCAAGCTTGCCCGTGTGATCGTACAGCCGGCCGTCGGGCAGACGGATTTTGATTACCATCGCGTCGAGCCCTTTGGCTGCGAAACGCTGCTGCAACTCCAAGGCGGTGCGCACCGGAACCGGGAAGACAACGTACATTGGGTCCTGACTGGTAATTGTGGTCAGCGTGCCGGTTGTCGGAGAGACCACATTGCCGATAGTGACCGCTGTCCGGCCAATCTTGCCGTCGATCGGCGCATGGATATCCGTATAGTCCAGATTGATCCGCGCCTGGCGCTCCTGCGCCCTGGCCTGAAGAAGCTGCGCGGCGTCGGAAAGCATGGTGGCCCGCGCCGCGTCAGCCAGTGCCTGTTGCCCGGCCGGGGTCTTGAGCAGCTGCTGCTGGCGCTGACTGGCAAGCGTCGCGTTCTCAAGCTGGGCCTCGGCCTGTTGCACCGCCGCTGTCCTGGCTTCGAGGTCAGCCTCGAACGGCGCCTTTTCCAGGACGTAGAGAAGGTCGCCCTGATGAACCTCGGCGCCGTCGGCGAAATTCTGCTTGTCCAGAAACGCCGTCACGCGCGCGACCAGGGCCACCCGGTTGATTGCCGCGATGCGGCCGATGAACTCCGAGGTCTCGGTGACTTGCTGCTTCTCCGCCCTGACGATGCCCACTGATGGCGGGCCGCCTGCGCCGGGCACCTGAGCTTGCGCTCGGGCCGCGAGGAGGGGGGCCGCAAGGAGGGGGCCCGCAAGGAGTGCGACAGCCAGGACAAGCATGGCCGGAAGGCGCGCGGTCATGGTGATTGTTCTGCTCCAATCCTGCCGATCACATGGTCGCGCGCGGGATGCCTACAACAGGCCGGCCAGGTCAACCCGGGGCGTTTCCAGGTCAACCCGGGGCGTTTAAGGAGAGCAGCCCCCGGCTGAGGCCACGGCCTGACACTCAGGTGTAGGCGCCAAGATGGCAGCCGAAGGCGCCGGGTGGGCTGAGGGTGTCTTCTCCGGGCACGATCTCGACGATCCGGTAATAGTCCTCGGGAGACTTCATCGCGGCCTGCGTCTTGCCCACGACGACCGGCACGGGGCGTACCAGCTGATGGTCATCAGCACGATACCAGACCTTGCCGAGCGTGCTGTCGAACGGGTTGGATTTCGACTCCTCCAGCGTCTTGATGACGTCCGGCGGGTAAAAGCCACCGGCCCGCTCCACCGCCAGCGCCCAGATATATGTTTGCATGTAGCCGATATGGGCGCCCCAGCGGGGATAGTATTTGTTCTTCTCACGGAAGGCTTCGACGAAGGCCTTGGCGAGCGGATATTTGTCCTCCAGCGTCCACCAGAAGTCGAATGTGCCATACGCGCCGGCCATGATCTGGGGCCCGAGTTCCTTGGCCTGAAAGGACGAAATGTTGGGCACCACGAGCTTCATTTTCGGGACGACCCCGAATTGCTGCGCCTGCTTGCAGGACGCCACCGCGTCGGCGCCGAACGCGACATTGACGAAAATAGCCGCGCCGCTATTGGCGATGTTGAGCAGTGCCGAGCTGAAATCAGTGGTTCCGAGCGGGACGACCTGGTCCGTGGCGACAGTCCATCCGTAAGGCTTCATGAACTCGGTCACGCTATCGAAGACCGAATGGCCGTAGGTATAGTCCGGCACCAGATATGCGACCTTTTTGTCTCTCCCGAGCTGTTTGCCGAGAACCGGCCCGAGCGCCTTCGCGGCCATATAGGCGGACGGCTGCGAGCGGAACGCGTAGCGCTGGCAGTCCTTCCCGGTCGTGTCGTTGGAGCCGCTGGCGCCCACCATGTTCAGCACCTTGTCGCGCTGGGCCAGCTCCTCCAGCGCGATCGCGGTGGAGGACGCCACGCAGCCGGTGATCATGATCGCCTTGTCCTGCTGGATGAAACCGGTCTGCGCCTGCACTGCCACGTTGGGCTTGGTTTCAGAATCGGCGATCTTGTAGCGGATCTGCTTGCCGAGGACGCCTTTGCCCTTGAGGCCCCATTGCGCGGCCGTGCCTCCACCCTCGTTGATCTCGGCAATGGCAAGCTGGTAACCGAGCTTGTGGTCGTTGCCGTCGGCGGAGTACGGCCCAGTGAGCGGCGTCGTTATGCCAACCATGACGCTGTCGCCCTGCACGCCGGCCGGCCAGGTGCCGAGCGGCGGATGTTGCTCGGCGGCGCCGGCGCGCGCGAAGGGCAAGGCGGCCGCGCCCAACCCAAGCTGAAGGGAAGCACGACGCGATAGTATCGGACCATACGGCATGGGACCGTTCTCCTCGATTGATTTTTGCTATCTCTTGAGATCAGTTCGCAATCCGCACGAGAAAGCGCCGGCCGATCCCTTTTGTCCAGACCCACCGGGGCGGCGTGTCATCGCCTCTGCTGGAACGAAAGCCGTACCAGATAGCCACTACGAAGATGGCCGGCTTGACCCTCGGGTCGGGCCCCATAGGCGCTAAAATACCCTCTTGCATCGCGGAATCCGCTGCGATTCAAGAATGGGATGACTCCCGATTCGCTGGTGAACGCCGACTGGCAGGCGACCGTCGAGCAGCTGGGCGGCGCTGGCCGAGGGTGCAGCCAAAACCAAAGCCCTGCTGCGAGCGCGGCGGGTCTCCAGTGCGGTCGATTTGTTGCGTCTGGTGCTGGCCTATTGTCTGGGTGAGCGAGGCCTGCGTGCCACCGCGGCCTGGGCGGCGGCCTTGGGTCTGCTGGTAGGCCAGCTGCTGGCGGCCAAAGCGCCGGCGCAGATGGAAGGCCGGCTGATCGGCATCATCGACGCCACTATGGTGTTGAAGGCCGGCCGTGCCGCTAAGCGCGGCAATGGGGTGTGGCGGATCCACAGCGCCTTCGAGCTTCCGGCCGAGCGGTTCGGACAATTCGAACTGACCGATGAACACGGTGGCGAGCAATTGGATCGGATCGCTGTCATCCCCGGCGAGATCGGCATTGCCGATGCGGTGCACATGCAGCCGGACCGAGTGGCGGCGGTGCAGGAGCAAGGCGGTGATGTACTCGTTCGCTCTGGATGGCGGAACGCTCGCTGGCTGCAAGCGGACGGCGAGCCGTTCGATTTGTTGAACAGGTTCCGCGATGCCGCCAATCGCGTGATCGACTGCCCGGTCTGGGTGGGCCGCAAGCATGGTGCCCCCTTAGCGCTACGGCTGATAGCTGTGCGGAAACCCGATTCAGCCATTGAGGCGGCCCGCCGAAAGGCCCGCCGTCAGGCCAGAAAAGCGGGCTATCAAGTGTCTCAGGAAACGCTGGCGGCGGCCGAGTGGGTCATTCTCGTGACATCGCTGCGAGGCGAGGAATATTCCAGCGAAGACGTTCTGGCATTGTATCGGCTACGATGGCGAGTTGAACTTGCGTTCAAGCGCTTGAAAAGCCTCATCGGGCTGGGTCGCCCACCAGGCCGCGATCCGCGCTCCGCCAGATCGTTTATTCTGGCCCATCTGCTGCTATGTCTTCTACTCGAGCCGCGGGTTGACGCGCTCGAGGACTCTCCCCGCTGGGCCTGTGCCGTCTGACACGACCCGGCCTCTGGCGTTTGCTCCAGCAGTTGGTGGTGACGCTGATACAAGCCATCATGCCGCAGCCCAGCATCACCTGCTTACAACGCGCCTACCGCACGCTCAGGCGCCATCTCCACGAACCGCCGCGAAAAAAGCGGCAGTACCAAAAGCTGCCGCACATATTTTAGCGCCTATGGGGTCGGGCCCGAGGGCATGGGCCGGCCATGACGGTGGGCGGGGGACTAAAACGAAAGGGAGGTTGCCTGCATCACCAGCGGCAACGTACGGACCATCGCCAGCACGTCCTCCGGCACCGCCTCGTCCACCGCGACGAGGCAGATCGCATCGCCTCCCCGTTCTGCCCGGCCCAGATGGAATGTGGCGATATTGATGCCTGCGCCCGCCAGCGTGGCGCCGAAGCGACCTATGAAGCCCGGCTTGTCCTGATTGGTCACGTAGAGCATGTGCGCGGCAAAATCGGCCTCGACTGGAATGCCCTTGATTTCCACGATGCGGGGCCGCGCACCGGCGAACAACGTGCCGGCCACCGACCTTGTAAGGCTGTCGCCCTCAACCGTGACGCGCACCAGGGTTTGGTACTCGCTAGGCCGGTCATGGACGGTTTCCGCGACGTCGATTCCGTGTTCCCGCGCCGCAACCGGCGCATTCACCATGTTCACCCCCTCCATGACCGGCGTCATCAGTCCGGCCAAGGTCGCGGCCGTAAGCGGCCGGTGATTGAGCTGCGCCACATGGCCTTCGTACTCGATGATGACTCGCCGGATCATGCCTTCGCGTGCATGCGTGAGCTGACCGGCAAAGGCCCCCAGATTGCGGCAGAGCGCCATATAGGGCCGCAGGCGCGGGCCTTCCTCGGCGGTCATCGAGGGCATGTTGATCGCGTTCGTCACTGCGCCGGTGAGCAGAAAATCGCTCATCTGCTCGGCGACCTGCAGTGCCACGTTCTCCTGCGCCTCGGTCGTCGCGGCTCCGAGATGCGGCGTGCAGACGACATTCTCGAGCCCGAACAGCGGCGAATCGGTCGCAGGCTCAGTCTCGAACACGTCCAGCGCGGCGCCGGCGACATGGCCGCACTTGATGGCCTCGGCGAGTGCGGCCTCGTCCAACAGGCCGCCGCGGGCGCAGTTGATGATGCGGACACCGCGCCTGGTCTTCGCGATGGCCTCACGCGAGAGAATGTTTCGTGTCGCATCAGTCAGCGGCGTATGGATGGTAATGAAATCGGCGCGAGAGAGCAGGTCGTCTATTTCGGTTTTTTCTACGCCGAGCTCGAGAGCCCGCTTCTCTGACAGGAACGGGTCGTACGCAACCACTTTCATATGCAGCCCGACGGCCCGGTCTGCGACGATCGAGCCGATGTTTCCGCAGCCGACCAGGCCGAGCGTCTTGCCGGACAGCTCGACGCCCATGAAGCGGTTCTTCTCCCACTTGCCGGCCTTGGTGGATGCCGAAGCCTCGGGCAACTGCCGGGCCAGTGCGAACATCATTGCGATGGCATGCTCGGCGGTGGTGATCGTGTTGCCGTGAGGCGTGTTCATCACCACCACACCGCGGGCAGTCGCCGATTTTATATCAACGTTGTCCACGCCGATGCCGGCGCGGCCGACAACCTTCAGGTTAGTGGCGGCATCGAGCAGTTCTCGCGTGACCTTGGTGGCGGAGCGGATCGCCAGCCCATCGTACGGTTCGATAATCGACCGCAGTTCGGCCGAAGAGAGACCTGGGCGAAGGTCCGTTTCGATCCCACGGGAGGTGAAGATCTCCACCGCGGCGGGGGAGAGTTTGTCGCTGATCAGAACCTTCGGCATCAGGCCGCTCCCTGCGTCTCGGCAAACGCCCATTCCAGCCAGGGGAGCAGGGCGGCGATGTCTGGGGTCTCGACTGTGGCGCCCCCCCAGATGCGCAGGCCGGGCGGAGCATCGCGATAGGCGCCGATGTCGTAGGCCACGCCCTCGGCATCGAGCAGCGCCGCGATGCGCCTGGCGGTCTGGGCGGGGTCGGCTGTCTTCAGGGTGAGGCAAATCGAGGTGCAGGATCGCGTCGCCGGGTCCTCGGCCAGGAAGTCCACCCAGGGCGTTCGCCCAACCCAGCCGGCAATGGCCGCAAGGTTGGCTTCGCTGCGCGCGATCAGCGCTTTGAGGCCGCCGGCCGCTTCCGCCCATCGCAGACCGTCCAGAGCGTCCTCGGCGCAAAGCATGGAAGGGGTGTTGATCGTCTCGCCCTTGAATATGCCCTCGGTCAGCTTTCCGCCGCTGGTCAGGCGGAAGATCTTCGGCAGCGGCCAGGGCGGGGTGTAGCTGGTCAGGCGCTCCACCGCGCGTGGGGAGAGTGCCAGCATTCCATGTGCAGCCTCCCCGCCCAGCACCTTCTGCCATGACCAGGTGGCGACATCGAGCTTATCCCACGGCAGGTCCATCGCGAACGCAGCCGAGGTGGCGTCGCAGATCACCAGCCCCTGGCGGTCGGCGGGGATCCAGTTGCTGTTCGGGATGCGCACGCCGGAGGTCGTTCCGTTCCAGGCGAGAACCACGTCACGGGTGAAGTCCACCGCCGCGAGATCGGGGAGGTGCCCATAAGGCGCCGTCAGCACCCGTGCGTCGGCCAGGCGGAGCTGTTTGGTAATATCCGCGGCCCAGGTCTGCGAGAAGCTTTCGAAGGCCAGCACGTCCACTTTGCAGGCTCCGAGCAGCGACCACAGTGCCAGTTCGACCGCGCCTGTATCGGAGGCCGGCACAATGCCCAGGCGCCAGTCGGCAGGCAGCCCGAGGATCGCCTTCGAGCGCTCAATGATCTCGTGCAGGCGCGCCTTTGGTGCCGCCGCACGGTGGCTGCGGGCGAACATGGCGCCGCGCAGCGCGTCCAGCGTGAAGCCGGGACGTTTGGCGCAGGGACCGGAGGAGAAATTGGGATTGGCCGGACGCTTGTCCGGTTTGCGGGCGTGCGTTGGCATCTTTCGGCTCTCCCTTTCAGAAGAGAAGCACCCCGGTGGGGGGGCGTGACCCGGGGCGGGAGCTAGTCCGCCATGCGAGGGCTGTCAACGCCGAGTTGCATCGGGTTGCGTCCGGGGGGGGCGGCGATTAGGTTCCGCGCCGCTTGCTTGGAACACAACATGATCACCGTTCTCTTTCAGCTTCTGGACTACGCGCTGGGTATCTTCAAATGGGCCATTATTATCGCCGCCATTTTCAGCATCCTCATTGCGTTTGGCGTGCTGGACGGGCGCAACCGCATAGTCTGGCAGATTGGCGATTTTCTGTACCGGTTCACCGATCCGGTTCTGCGGCCGATCCGCAATCTCCTGCCGAACTTCGGAGGCATTGATATCAGCCCGTGGGTCGCGGTGATTCTGATCCAGGTGATTCAGACCGAGGTGCTGTGGCGGATTTACGCAGCCATTCAGGGCAGTTGGCAGCAGCTGGTGTTCTGATCCGCCTGACGCGACCGGCGGACAGGATCGGGGGATCTACTCTAGTATCGACTTTCTCTGAAAGTCGATACGCCGCTTGTTGTCTGAGTATCCGATTCACGCGACGAAGTGTGCGCGCTTCGCGACTTACGCTTCTCTGTGATCGGATACTAGAAATCGATGCAGCGGCCCTTGCGCTCCCAGTCGCCGTAGCGCGTCGGTTCCGGTCCAGGCGGGCCGCCAATCTCTTTCGGCCTTTTCTGCTCCGCTTCGGCCTTGGGCGGCGGCTGCGTTACCGGCTCGGCTGCGTCGTTCTGCGGTTTCTGGTCCATCGCACAGATATTGGTGAGGCGGCGAACGGTTCAACGCAGCCGCGAACGCGCTCGTTTTGCCCCGGCCGGGGAAGCCGGTACAAGACAACCCCGAACTCTTCAGGAGCATATGATGGCGGATAACGTCCAGTCGGTGATCGAGGCAGCACGGACGTTTCTGGGCGAGAGAATGACCACCAACGCTGCGCTGCGCGAGCATCATTCGCACGGCCAGGACACGCAGCCACCGCACCTGCCCGACGCCGTCGCCTTCATCCAGACCACCGAAGAAGCCTCCCGCCTGCTCTCGCTTTGCTATGCTGCGCATGTGCCGGTCGTCCCGTGGGGGGCTGGCACTTCCCTCGAAGGCCATGTGACGCCGGTGCGTGGCGGCATCACGCTCGATCTCTCGCGCATGACCCGGATTCTTATGGTCAGCCAGCCGGACATGGATTGCCGCATCGAGGCCGGCGTGACGCGCAAGCAGCTGAACGAGCACCTGCGTGACCAGGGCCTGTTCTTTCCCGTCGACCCGGGCACGGCCGATTGCACGCTGGGCGGGATGTGCGCCACACGGGCTTCCGGAACAAACGCCGTGCGTTATGGCACGATCCGGGAAAACGTGACGGGACTGACGGTTGTTCTCGCTGATGGCCGCGCCATCCATACCGGCGGGCGAGTGCGCAAATCGGCAACCGGATACGACCTGACGCATCTGTTCATCGGCTCGGAAGGGACGCTGGGCGTCATCACGGAGATACAGCTGCGCCTGCACGGCATTCCCGAAGCAATTTCCTCCGCAACCTGTCAGTTCCCTACGTTGCGGGCTGCCGTCGAGACAGTGATCGCCATCCTGCAGATGGGAATCCCCGTGGCACGCATGGAGCTTCTGGACGAAGTGCAGATGGCTGCCTGCATTGCGTATTCGCAGCTCGATGGCCTCGAATTGCTCCCCAGCATCTTCTTCGAGTTCCATGGAACGCAGGCTTCCGTTGCCGAACAGGCGCAACAGGCGGAGGAGATTGCGGTCGGTTACGGCGCGAGCGGATTCCGCTGGACCGTTGACGCCGAGGAACGCAGCAAGCTTTGGCAGGCGCGGCATGATGCGCTTTGGGCCGCCCTGGCAAGCAAGCCGGGACATCGGGGACTGGCCACCGATGCGATCGTGCCGATCTCTCGCCTGGATGAGGCCATCATAGGCGCCAAGGAGGACATCGCTGCCTCGGGACTCGCGGCGCCGATTGTCGGACATGTCGGCGACGGAAACTTTCACACCGTGATCCTGGTGCCGCCGGAAGCGGACGGGCTGCAGCGCGCCTGGGATCTGGACAAAAAGATCGTGGCCCGCGCGCTGTCGCTCGGTGGCTCCTGCAGCGGCGAGCATGGCGTGGGCATCGGCAAGCGGGAATTTATACTGCAGGAACATGGCGAAGATGCCATCGCCGTCATGCAGTCGGTAAAGCAGGCATTCGATCCCAGGGGAATTCTGAACCCGGGCAAAATGTTTCTTAACTAACTGATTGATCCTGGTGCGGCAGATGATGCAAGGCGCCCGAAGGGTCGCGCACCGTCCCGCCATCATCCATGTAATCCGGCCCGATCGGCACTTTTCCGTAACCGCCCGGAATATCCAGCACGTAAGTGGGCAACGCCAGACCGGTCACGCGCCCGCGCAATGCCGCTACCAGCTGGCGTCCTTCCGCGATCGGCACATGAAACCGCGCGGTGCCTGGCGCGGGGTCGAGCTGATGCAGGTAGTACGGTTTGACCCTGGCCGAAACCATCGCCCGGAACAGCGCCTCCAGTGCTTCAACGCTGTTGTTGACGCCGCGCAACAGGACCGATTGCCCCAGAACCGGAATCGCCTCACGCTGCAGAACCGAGATCGCTGCACGGGCCTCCACGGTGAACTCCCGCGCGTGATTGGCGTGAAGTACTACCCACATCGCCCGGTCGGTCTGGAGCGCGGCCGCAAGCTCGGTTGTGACGCGATCGGGATCGGCCATTGGCATCCTCGTGTGGACGCGCAATGTCTCGACATGCGGGATTGCGGAAAGTGCCGTTACGATGTCGCGCAACCGGCGCGGGGAGAGCATGAACGGATCGCCGCCGGTCAGTATAACTTCGCGGATTTCCGTATGCTCGCGAAGCCATGCGTAGGCGGCATCGAGCTCAGATTCCGACAGCAAACCGCCATCGGGACCGACATGCTCGCGGCGGAAGCAAAACCGGCAATAGACCGGGCACACAAGCAACGGCTTCAGCAGCGCCCGGTCCGGGTAGCGATGGACGATGCCGCGCACCGGCGAGAGCGCCTCGTCCCCGATCGGATCCGCGCGTTCGTGCGGTGCCGTGATCAGTTCTTCAGCCGAGGGAATGAACTGGCGCGCGATGGGATCGTCCCGCTGTTCGATAAGCTTGCGGATGGCGGGCGGAATTGCAATAGCATAGCGGGATTCGGTGGCGGCAACCGCCTCCCGCTGCTCGACGGAAATGAGTCCGGCAGCGACAAGCGCTGCGGCAGTGCGGAGCGTATCGGTCACGATGAGGTCAGCGGCTGAGAGAAGTTCCCGGAGCAACCACACTGGGGCCGCCCACGGAAGACGCCCCGGAGGTACTGCGGTTGGCACCGGTTCCGGTGTTGCGGATGCAATTCTGGATCGATCGCTGCAACGTAAATCTATCGGAGAGCCCCTGGGTGGGGTTCTGGGTCAGCCCGATGCTGGAACTCGGCGAAAACGGCTGGTACTCACGATAGATCTGGTCGCGGTTCTGCATGTTGAAGGCTGTATTGGCCTGCTCTCGGCATGCCTCGATCGTCGTCCGCTCGGTCAGCGACTCGGGCGTCGCCCCCCCGCCGGTACAGGCGGCCAGCGGCAACAAAAGCAACGGCCAGCAAATATGTTTCACGAAAGACTTCCTGAAATCTGTGCGTGCATGTCCGGAGGCGCAATCGGCGGCGGCGCGAGATTTGCCCGGAACGCGCCTTCATCGAACTGCGCTTCCGCCGTAAGGGGCACCGTCGCTGCCGCCCTCAGGAGCGAAGGATCGAGTTCCGCACCGTCCCGTTCCAGCCGGTAGAAGGAACCGGCCCAGGAAGATCGCACAAGCAGTTGCACCAGAGCGAGCAGGCGAAGGCACACTGAAAGGCCGTAGGACGAGCCGAGGCCGACTGTGCCGTCCACTGCGGCGGCCCAGCAACCTGCGTCACGATCGGCCAACGCGAGGTCCGTGGTGGTACCGTCGGGGCGATTGAAGCGGAACCCGCGCGTTGGTCCCCAAACCGAGGCAATCGCCGCCTCCCGCGCGATATACCAGGCCCGCTCTATGTCCCGGCCGCGGACCACAGGCAGGTCCTCCGGCGGGAAATCCACAAGGTATGTACGCGTTCCATCGGCTCCCAGCCGGACCCGTATGCGCTGCGTATGCTCATAAGCGTTCATCGCGGAGAGGATGGACCTTGGCCGCACGCCGCGCCAGTCTTGACACATCTGTTTCCGAGGATTCGCGTGATGCAGGACCCTGCTCGTCTGACCGCTACGCAAGCTGCCCGGCTTATCCGCGAAGAGCGCCTGCGCCCGGCGGAGCTGATGGAGGCGTGCCTGGAGCGGATTACCGTGCGTGAACCGGTCGTGCATGCGTTCGCCGGCTTCGATGCGGCGGCGGCGCGCGCGGCGGCAGCCGAGGCCCGGCCGGGTCCACTTCAGGGACTCCCGATCGGCGTAAAGGATGTCCTGGACACCGCGGACCTGCCCAGCGAATACGGCTCCCCGATCTGGCGGGGATGGCGGCCGCGAGCAGATGCCGCCGCCGTGGCCTGGGCCCGGTCGGCCGGCGGTGTGGTGATCGGGAAGACCGTCACCACGGAGTTCGCCACCCGGAAGCCGGGGCCGACCGCCAATCCGCACAATCCGGCCCGCACGCCAGGTGGAAGTTCGAGCGGCTCGGCCGCGGGCGTCGCGGATTTTTTCTTCCCGCTGGCGTTCGGCACGCAGACCGCCGGCAGCGTCATCCGCCCCGCTTCCTATTGCGGTGTGGTCGGCTATAAGCCCAGCTTCGGGCTGATCAACCGCGCCGGCATGAAAATCATGTCGGATACGCTGGACACGATCGGCGTCATCGCGCGCAGCGTTGCCGATTGCGCCCTGCTTGCATCGGCGGTTTCGGGACGGGATCTGGGGGACCCGGAACAGAGGCAATCGCGTCCGCCGCGTGTCGGGGTGTGCCGCTCGCCCGTATGGGACAAAGCACTGCCCGAGACACAGGCGTTGCTGCCGCGCGTCGCGGACATTCTGGGCCGTGCTGGCGCAAGCCTTGTGGATCGGGAACTGCCGGACATGTTCCACGCTTTGTCGGATGCACATCCCGTGGTCATGAACGTGGAGAGTGCGCGTGCACTCGGCTGGGAGCTGGCGACGGCGCGCGAGCAGATCAGCCCGGAATTGCGGGAGCGTCTGGAGTTCGGCCTGGCACAGGGTGAAGCGTCCATCGTCCGCGCATACGACGTGTTCCGGCGGAGCCGTGCCGCCCTTCCGGATGTGCTGGAGGGCCGGGACGTGCTGATCACGCCATCAGCACCTGGGCAGGCGCCCGAAGGACTGGGCTGGACCGGCGATCCGGTCTTCAACTTCATCTGGACGAGCCTCGGCGTTCCGTGTGTCACGATTCCAGCTGGAACGGGGCCGGATGGACTGCCGGTTGGGGTGCAGATCGTCGGACGCGGCGGCGACGACAGGGCGGTGCTCGCCTGGGCTGGCTGGATCGCGGCTGCCATCGGGTAACACCATGTCAGGAACCGTCGTCGCGGTCAGCCTCTCGCCTGTGCACACGTTCAGCAAGCAGAATCAGCCGGAAATCCGGCTGTTGAGTGGCCTTGGGGTGGAGGGCGATGCGCATGCGGGGCGCACCGTCAAGCACCGGTCGCGCGTCGCCAAAGATCCAAGCCAGCCCAATCTCCGGCAGGTGCATCTCATCGGCACGGAACTGCTGAGCGAATTGCAGGCTGCCGGATTTCGGGTCTATCCGGGCGCGATGGGAGAGAACGTAACAACCAGCGGCATCGATCTGCTGGAGCTGCCGGTGGGCACGCGGCTGGGTCTCGGTGGCGCGGCGGTCGTCGCGCTGACCGGCTTGCGCAATCCCTGCCGGCAGCTCGATGGGTTTCAGCCCGGACTGATGGCCGCCGTGCTGGGGCGCGATGCTCAGGGCGGGCTGGTGCTGCGCGCCGGAGTGATGGGGGTGGTCGTCAATGACGGAGCGGTGCGCGCCGGCGACGAAATCACCGTTACGATGCCATATGCCGAACGGCGACGGCTGCAGAAGGTGTAGAGCTGGCGCTCCTGTCAGCACGCGGGCACGGCGCGATTGATGGCTCCGAGCGCATCGAGCATCCATTCCTGGTAGGTTTTTCCGGGTGGCTCCGTCTCCGTGACACCAACCACCGGAACTCCGGACTGCATTGCAATCGCAAGCATGCGGCGTGCGAGCGGCTCCGCGGTCTGAGTGTTGTAGATCAACATGCGCACCGCATGCGTCCGCAAATTTTTCTCGAAACTGCCAATCTCGGCAGGGCCAGGCTCGGTGCCGTTCATGACAGCCAGTTGGAACGGCGCGCCGAGAATGCGGAACCCGATTGCCTGGAGAAGATAGCCGGCAATCGGTTCGGTGGCTGTTATGGGCATCCCGGAACACCGGCTGCGCAGGCTGGCGATCTTGTCGGCAATGGGCTGCATCGAGCGGCGGAACTGTTCGAGGTTGTCGTGGAACAGCTTTTGATGTGCAGGATCGAGGGCGCCAAGGCGGCTTGCAAGCACCTGGGCAAGCGCAGGCATGGTTGCCGGATCGTACCAGATGTGCGGGTTGTCGCCAGGTTTTCTTCCGGTAAGGGTTGCGACGACGACGGCCTTGCTGCCGCCATCCGGAAGAGCCTGAACAAGTCTGGCCATCCAGGCGTCATAGCCAAGGCCATTGTAGATAATAATCTGCGCTGCTGCGACAGAGCGCGCGGTGGACGGACTCGCCTCGAACAGGTGCGGATCCGTGTCCGGATTGCTGAGAATGGTGCTTACCGCTACTTCTGGCCCGCCGATCTGATGTGCCACATCGCCATAAAAATTCTCTGCCGCGACGATGGGAATGGCAGGCGCACTGTTGCCCAGGGTGGGAGTCACCAGCAGCACCAAGGCCGTGATGGGGATCAACAGGCGCTTCATGGCAGGTTCCCGAAAGTGTTCATAATGGCGAGGTCGTAGATCATCGCCTCTGTCGATTTGAGAGTCTCACAGGAGACCCGATGAAATACCCCATTGTCCGATGCTTTTTTTGGTCGGCTGAGATCGGCGCCGCGATTTTCGCCGGGCTTCCTTCAGTCGCACAAGTGGCCCTGCCGGAGCCTTCTACATCCGCAGTCGAACAGCAAGCCGCAGAGTTCTGGATTGTGGGAACGATCCAATCTGCTGGGCGATGCGGGCGGGTGGCGGCCCGCACTGGCCAATGCCGGAATCACCATCGGTTTGAGCGATACGGAGGAAGTGCTCGGCAACGTCACTGGCGGGGTTCATACCGGCGCTGCCTACGATGCCGTTACGCAATTTGGGATCGGCCTTGATACCCTGAAGACATTCGGGTGGAAAGGCGGCACGTTCAACATCAGCGGCCTGCAGATCCGGGGCCGCAGTCTGAGCAGCGACAATCTTTTCGTGCTGCAATCAGTCAGCGGGCTCGAGGCAGCCGATACGACCCGCCTGTGGGAGCTCTGGTATCAACAGATGCTGCCGAGCGGCAAGGCTGATATCAAGCTCGGGTTGCAGAGCGTTGATCAGGAATTCATGTTGAGCAACGCGTCCAGCATTTTCCTCAACACGGCGTTAAGCTGGCCGATGGTTCCGACTGAAAATCTCTATGCCGGCGGACCCGCCTACCCGCTCTCCTCGCTGGCGATCCGTCTGCGGCTGCTACCGAGTGAGGTCGTGACGATGCTGGCCGGCGTTTTCGATGACAATCCCCCCGGCGGACCATTCGATGACGATTCCCAGTTGCGCGGCGCCTCGCGCTGGGGAGGCAATTTCAGCTTACGCACCGGGGCACTGTTTATCGCCGAGATCCAATATACGACCAACACGCCTGCGCCGGGGGATCGGCCGGATACCGCGGAACGCCGGGGATTGCCCGGCACCTACAAGATCGGCTTCTGGTACGACACCGGCCCATTCCCGTCTCAGCAATTTGCTACCAACGGCGTCTCTCTCGCCAGCCCAACAAGCACCGGCGTGCCCGAGCTGATTTCGCACAACTTTGGCATCTACGGCGTGGTTGATCAGACGGTCTGGAAGCCATCTCCGAAGGGCGCCCGTGAACTCTCGATCTTTCTCCGCATGGCCGGAGCGCCCGGCGACCGCAACCTGCTCGGTTATTCCGCTGATTGGGGTGTAACATTGAAAGCGCCTTTTCCTGGGCGGGATCAGGACATATTGGGCATCGGATTCGGGCTTGTTCATGTGAGCGGCAGCGTTGCCGCGCTGGATCGAGCGATGGCGGCGTTTACCGGTGCTTTCGTCCCTGTCCGAACGAATGAAACCGTTATCGAGCTCACGTATCAGGCGCAGCTCACCGGATGGAGCGTTCTGCAGCCGGATATCCAGTATGTGCTCAATCCGGGAGGCGGGTTGGCAAATTCACTCCAGCCGGGCAAGCGGATCGGAAACGAGCTGGTCCTTGGACTGCGATCGGTGGTTACGTTCTGAATTGAACGTGGTGTAATACCTGTCGCCGTCAAAGCCGACGCATCGGTGCAGCGGGTACCCGCTTGCGGGGTAATGACGAGGGGGTTCCTTCGCAGGCTTTTTTGCGGGAATGACGAAGCGTTCGCTCGTCCACCCGGTCCTCGGCTTTTCAGCGAACGGCTAAACCGCCCGCCACATCTCGCCATCCCGCGCCGCGCGTCCTTCCGCCTCCAGCTTCAGCAGATGCGCCAGCACGTTGCGCTCCGCCGCCTTTTGCAGGCGCGGGTGCGTCTGGGAGTATAGAATCTCACGCAACCCAACCACCCCCATCGGCCCGGGCTGCAGACGCGCCAGGATGCTGCGTTCCCGCTCCATCCGGTGCATCAGCAGCGCGCGCGTCAGCCGGCCTGGGTTGGGAAGGGGCGGGCCGTGTCCCGGCAGAAACACGTCATCGCTGCGCTCCAGAACTCGCTTCAGGCTGGTGAAATACGCCTTCATATCCCCGCCGGGCGGACTAACAACCGAAGAGTTCCACGACATCACGTGATCCGCGCTGAACAACACAGGCCGGCCGTCCTGTCCCTGAAGCGCGTAGCACAAATGATCCGATGCATGGCCTGGCGTGTGGATCGCGGTCATGCCGGCGATCTCCGCTCCGTCATCGAGCTTGATCGCCGCATCAAACCGTTCATCGGCGCTAGCGCGGAAACCCGCCGTCCGTGCGCCCGTTGCCGCGGCCAAGGCGGGCGTCGCCTCCAGGTGATCGTGATGCGTGTGCGACAAGAGGATCAGATCCACTTTGCCGGAGGTCGCGCGCAAAATCGCGTCCACATGCGCCGGCTCGTCGGGCCCCGGGTCAAGAACGACCAAACCGTCCTTGCTCTCGATCAGATACGTATTTGTCCCGTGGTACGTCATCGGGCCGGGATTGGACGCGACAATGCGGCTGATACCGGGCAGCACGGGCAGTACAGCTCCATGCTCCGGTTCGGGTTCGGTGAGAAAAGCCATGATCACGGTCGCTAGTAGTGGCTTTCGGCGAAAGTCAATACTTCGTTCTTCGAACAACATCGGCGCCGGCGCGACAGGGTCGAGGCCGGCGCCGTCGGATCACTGGACCATGAACCCCGCGACGATCGCCAGCAGCAGCAGGGCCACGATGTTGGTGATCTTGATCATCGGGTTAACGGCGGGGCCGGCGGTGTCCTTGTAGGGATCGCCGACGGTGTCGCCGGTGACCGCGGCCTTGTGCGCCTCAGACCCCTTTCCGCCGTAATTGCCTTCCTCGATGTATTTCTTTGCGTTGTCCCAGGCGCCGCCGCCGGCGGTCATGGAGATCGCGACGAACAGGCCGGTGACGATGGTGCCGAGCAGCATCGCGCCCAGGGCGCTGAACGCCGCGACCCGGCCGCCGATGCCCCAGATGATCAGCCACAGCGCCCAGGGCGCCAGTACGGGCAGCAGCGAGGGCGCGATCATCTCCTTGATGGCCGCCTTCGTCAGCATATCCACGGCGCGGCCGTATTCCGGCTTGGCGCGGCCTTCCATGATACCGGGGATTTCACGGAACTGACGGCGGACCTCGACCACCACAGAGCTGGCGGCGCGGCCGACCGCGGTCATGCCCAGGGCGCCGAACAGGTACGGGAGCAGGCCGCCGATGAAGAGGCCGATGACGACGTAGGGGTCCTCAAGCTGGAAGGGGACGGTCAGCTTGGGAAAGTAGTGCTGCAGGTCCTGGGTATAGGCGGCGAACAGCACGAGGGAGGCCAGCGCGGCGGAGCCGATGGCATAACCCTTGGTGACCGCCTTGGTGGTGTTGCCGACGGCGTCGAGGGCGTCGGTCACCACGCGGACCTCGCGCGGCAGTTCGGCCATTTCGGCGATGCCGCCGGCGTTGTCGGTGACCGGACCGTAGGCGTCCAGCGCCACGATCATGCCGGCCAGCGCCAGCATGGTGGTGGCGGCGATGGCGATGCCGAACAGGCCGGCCATCAGGTAGGACAGGATGATGCCGATGACGATGGCGATCACGGGCAGTGCCGTCGCCTCCATCGAGACGGCCAGGCCCTGGATGACGTTGGTGCCGTGACCGGTGGTAGAGCTCCGCGCGATGCTGCGCACCGGGCGGTAGGCCGTGGAGGTGTAGTATTCGGTGGCCATGACGATGGCCCCGGTGACGCCCAGGCCGATAATGGAACAGATGAAAAGGTCGAAGCCGGTCAGGTTGCCTCCGCCGACCAGCGGCAGGGGTGTGGAAAAGCCGATGAACCAGGCGGTGATGATGGCGATGCCGATGATCGACAGGGCGCCGGTGACGACCAGCCCTTTGTACAGGGCGCGCATGATGTTGTTGTCAGGGCCGAGGCGGACGAAATAGGTGCCGATGATCGACGCCAGGATGCAGATCGCGCCGATGCCGAGCGGCAGGACCAGGATCCAGTCGCGAACGGTGTCGGCGAAGAAGATGGCGCCCAGCAGCATGGTGGCGACGATGGTGACCACGTAGGTCTCGAACAGGTCGGCGGCCATGCCGGCGCAGTCGCCCACGTTGTCGCCTACGTTGTCGGCAATCACGGCGGGGTTGCGTGGGTCGTCCTCCGGGATGCCGGCCTCGACCTTGCCGACCAGGTCGGCGCCCACGTCGGCGCCCTTGGTGAAGATGCCGCCGCCGAGACGGGCGAAGATGGAGATCAGGCTGGCACCGAAGGACAGGCCGACCAGCGGCTCCAGAACCTGGCGGAAATCGGCGCCGGACGTGGTGCCCCGCATGATCAGGTAATAGACGGTCACGCCGAGGAGCCCGAGGCCGACGACCAGCAGGCCCGTTATCGCGCCGGCACGGAAGGCGATGCTGAGGCCGGCGGCGAGGCTCTCACGCGAGGCCTGAGCGGTGCGCACGTTGCTGCGCACCGAGACGTTCATACCGATATAGCCGGCACAGCCGGACAGGATGGCGCCAAGGATGAAGCCGAACGCAACCCGGGCGTTGAGGGTGAAACCAAGGAAGATCGCGACCAGCACGCCGACGCCGGCGATAGTGGTGTATTGGCGGTTCAGGTAGGCGCGGGCGCCTTCCTGGACGGCGGCTGAGATCTCCTGCATGCGGGCGGTGCCGGCGTCGGATGCGAGGACTCCGCGGCTGGTCACCAGCCCGTAGGCCAGCGCGAGCAGGCCGCAGATAATGATTACAAGAAAGGCGAATGGCATCCGGAGCGGTTCCTTCGATCGGCCTGGGTATCGGGGGTTGCAAAAATCGAGGCGGCGTATGCCAGAAGGATGAAATCCAGGCAAATCAGCGCGATTCGGCCCGCGTCGGTACCGTCCTTGCACCGTCGGTGGAGGTGGTGCACACGGTCCCGGTATGCGCCTGTAGCTCAATTGGTTAGAGCCGGCCGCTCATAACGGTCTGGTTGCAGGTTCGAGTCCTGCCGGGCGCATTGCGCGCGATGACCGGGCGACCCGCTTCGCCACACACCGGCGATACCCGCCCGCTCCGACACAATCGGGAAACAACCCGGAAACATCCGAGGGCTACACCCGAATCACTCGTGGATTCGAGGAGACAACACGGATGGCTTCAATAAAGCACCTGGCTATCCTGGCGGTCGCCCTGCCGCTGATCGGCGCCATGCTCGCCCCCACACCGGCCAAGGCGTGGTGGGGCCCGCACTGGGGCGTCAGCGTTGGCGTGGCCGTCCCGCCCGTGATCGTGGCTCCGCCCCCCGTCTATGTCCCCCCGCCCGTCGTATATGCGCCGCCTCCCCCGCCCGTCGTGGCCTACACCCCCCGCCGGCCGGTCTGGACCCCCGGTCATTGGCAGGGTCCCTACTGGGTCCCCGGCCACTGGCGCTAGTGTCCTGCCCCCGAGTTCGCCGCACTCTGCGGCGGACGGAAGGGATAAGCAGGCCACTGAAAACAAACAGCTAGTGTCCCGAATTGGCCGCTATTCCAGAATGGCGAACTTCCAATTCGGGACACTGGAGGCCATCCGCCGCCTCGATCGCCGGTAGCCGCGTTCGCGCAGACGTTCCATGGAATCGCGAGTGCGGGTGGACGCGGAAGGAAATCAGGGCAGCGCAAGCCTTCGCGCAGAGCATTATCCGAACCGCTTCCATGCCGCTTGCCGAGACACGGCAAGCGCCTGCCCGATCGCCGCCCAACTCACCTCGCGCTCACGCAGGATGTCCACGAGATCCTGCATGGCCTTATCAACCCTCTCGAATGCGCCGTTGTATCCAGCGAGGGTGTTCAGGAGCTTCTCGGTTGGCGCGGTGTCTGGCAACAGCGAGTCCGACGCCTCTTGCGCTGCCGCCTGGTTGCCGATGATAGGCTGACAGAGTTCCACGCATTCATTGCAAATGAATACGCCAGGGCCCGCAACGAGAGTCCTTACCTCCGTTTGCGCCTTTCCACAGAAGGAGCAGCGATACAGGTGCTTACGGGTCTGAGTAGTCTCGGCTGCTGGCACGACCCTTCTCCACTCGTCAATGTCAGGATGACAGTAAACCTTGCGTTGACGGCCCATGTCAACCCTCCATTGACGGAGTCGCCGTGCGAAAATTAGGGACAGCCGCTCGACCAACTGAGGACAGCGCGGCGAAAAGCCGTACAGGACCTAACCGCTCTAAGCCCGGTTGGCAGTTAACCTGGCAATCCAGCCAGAAGAAATATTGCAAACGGTGGAGCAGGCTAAGTATTCTGCTTCAAAGGGCCGAAGAAGCTGCTATTGGGGGGCGTCGTATGAACAAGCGCTTGCTGGGGATCGCCGCCAGTGTACTTGCTGCCACGCTGGTGAGCCATCGTGCCGAGGCCACTGCATCCGTCATCAATTTCAACGAACTCACGAGTGAGTTTGGAAACCCGTTCCTGGGTCCGTTCAACTCGAAAGGTTTTCATTTCGACAACAATGCCCCAGGAGGGATTGAGCCCTTCAATGTCTGGGGCGTTGGCAATCCGTTTAATGCGGACCCTGCGGCCGCCGCGATTTCGATCAATATCGCCTCCACCACGACGGTCATGACAAAGGTGAGCGGCGGCCCATTCGACTTCGACGCAATCGAGTTTGGCAACGTTTACAACAGCTCCGGGAATCCGGAGAACGTGACGCTGCTTGGCACGCTCGAAAACGGCGGAACTGTCGCTACTATGGTGACTACCAACGGCCTTGCAGGGCTTACGCAATTCGATTTCGGCAGCCTGTTTTCCGACGTCGTGCAGGTCGCCTGGACCCCCAGCAACGGCCGGCAAAACAACTTTCTTCAATTCGACAATGTGGTGGTGACCGCGGCGTGTGAGCCCGCGCCTGCCTCCGTTCTTCTAATCGGTCTCGGCGGCCTCGCATGGATGTTGCGGCGCAAGCCAGCCTCAGACGCAAATCACACGCCTCAGTCTTCGTGAACTCGGCCGTGGCTGTTGCCACCGGCTATAGGCGGATCCCCAAAGAGCAGGCGGCGGGGACTGGGCCGCGCGCCCTTCATATCGCAGCGGCGTAAGCAGACTTTCGCGGCTTATGCCACGCAAGTCTTTCTAGTCCCCCGCCGGCTTCGCCGACCCCCGGGGCATGAAACGAGGCGCGGCAGCGAGGAGGTTCGCCTGGATCGCCACGGCCCGCCCCCGGGTCCGGCCGGTGGCCGGCCTGAGGACATGCTTCGCGGACCTCGCGATGACGGCCGCGGCCCCCTCGCCGCCATCGAGCAGGTTTCTTGTTAGTTCTCCATCGGCGCTGCCGACCCGCGGGAGATGAAATTGTGGCGCCGCATGGTATGAAAGAAGGCGCCACTCGCGCAGAGATCGGCGTTGCTTGGTGCATGCGAGCCCGTTTGTTAGTGGGATCCACGACGTCCGAAACACCCCGGAGTGTGCCACGGCCGTCTGACTGGAAGCCGATGCGCGCCCAGGCTAGCCTCGCCTCGGCTCACCGGATCGGAGGAAACGCTAATGAAAGGCACTATTGATCGCCGTGGTTTTCTGGGCCTTTCCGCCGCCGGCCTCGTGGCTGCCGGCATCCGCCCCGCCGAGGCCACCGCCAACCCAGCGGGCATTGACGTCTCGGCCTGGACCCCGGACTACGTCAACCGGATCGCCGGCACGATCGAGGTCGATACCGCCGCCGATTGCGCCAAAATCGTCCCCCTCAATCACAAGGGGCACCTCACTTATTGGTATGTCGGCCCCAACGAGGCCTCGCCGCGCATCGACCTGAAAATCGAGGCCGAGTTCTGGGACGCGTTCGGCAAGACCTACCCCAACATCACCGTCGAACGGCAGAACATCGGCTACGACCAGATCCTCCAGAAGATCCGCACCGCCGCTCTCGGCAACGCCGCCCCGATGGTCGCCCGCCTGATGCTGATGTGGAGCCCGGAACTCGCCGCCAAGGGTCTGATCGAGGAACTCCGCCCCGAGGATGTCGGCTACCCCACCGCCGAATTCTGGCCCTCGGCGATGAAATCCGTCACCTGGCGCGGCAAGGCCTATGGCGTGCCGACCAACAACGAGACCATGGCCCTGATCTGGAACGCCGGCATTTTCCATGCGGCCGGCCTCGACCCCGATAAGCCTCCCGCAACCTGGGACGAACTGGTCAACTATTCGAAGCTGATCAAGGACAAGACCGGCAAGAACGGCTACGGGCTGGTGGCCCGCGCCAATGCCGGCAACACGCCGTACCGTTTCATGCCGCAGGCCTGGGCCTATGGCGGCGGAGCGCTCGATGAGGCCGAGCCGCACCCCACCTACGAAAAGATCACCCTGAACAACGCCGGCACCAAGGCTGCGCTGCAGGTCTCCTACGACATGTACGTGCGCGACAAATCAGTGCCGCGCTCCGCGCTCACCAACACCCAGACCCAGAACCAGGATCCGTTCGTCGCCTCGCAGCTTGGCATGATGATCGGCCACCCGAGCGAATTCGCGGCCATCATGGACAAGGCCAAACGCGCCACCGGCTCCGACCGGAAGATCGCCGACGGGGTCATCGAAAACACCCGCTACGGCCTCATCCCGGTCGGGCCAGTTCGCCGCGCCGTCTGCTTTGGCGGCTGGAACCTGCACATGTTCAGGCCCGAGGCCGTCGGCGGCAATTACGACGAGGATGCGGCCCGCGCCTTCATCGCCTTCTGCACCGGACCCGAATGGTCCGTGAAACTCGCCTGGTCAGCTTCCAACCCCGGCAATCTCCGCGGCTTCCGCACGAAATGGATGAAGCAGCGGCTGGAGCAGATCAGGTTCCTGAATGTGACCACCTCGATGCTTCCCAGCGGCATCCCCTTCCCGGTCATTCCCGAAGCCGGCGAGATCGAGAATATCATCGTCCCCGCAATGATGCAGAACGCGCTCACCGGCCGCATGACCGTCCCGCAGGCCGCCGACAACGCAGCCCGCAAAGTCAGGGAAATGCTAAATCTTTAGCCGTGATCGCATCTCCCGTAGGGGAAAGTCGCTTGGCGACAATAGGGAGCTCTAAAGGGCATGCGCGGGGGAATGGTCATCGGCGTGGTTGCGGCGATGCTGGTGCTCACAAGTTGTGGGCAAACGGGGCACTTGGCCGAAGTGACCTACAAGCCGGGTTCCGTTGTGAACGGACGCGGCGGCCGAAGCGTTGCCGAGTTGCCGACTGCCACACAACAGCAGCTTTCCGTCGATATGCAGCAATGCGAGCAGCAGGCCACAGTTACGGTGCCTGATGACGCCCTGGCTCTCAATGCCCTGGCGGGCGCGGCTTCCGGTGTGCTGGCCGCCCACGGCGGCGTGGGACGCGTACAGGGTGGCATAAATGGGGCATCGACCGCGATGGCTCAGTCGCAAACGTCTGACAGCGCCCTGACCGAGGACATCAGGCACGCCGCGGACTGGAAGGCAAGTGATTGCCTCAAGCAGCGTGGATGGGACTCGATGCCACGATTTATGTATCGCTAAAGGAAAGAACGGCCGCACGTGCCCGCAGTCTACAGCAACGGCCTCTCCCTTCAGGAGAACGACCCGATCGATTTGCTCGAATGACGCCAGTTATGCTCCATAAGCCGCTGTGCCGTGATCTTGGCCAGCATGAGGGCCTTACCCCACAAACCCGCGCCGGCGCAGTTCCGCCACAACCGTCTCGGCCAGCGCCTCCGGCGCCGCCTCAAGGGTGCGAAGGTGGATCTCCGGCTCCAGCGGCTCCTCATACGGGGCATCCACCCCGGTGAAATTCCGGAGCTTTCCGGCATCCGCCCTCTGGTACAGCCCCTTGGGGTCGCGCCGGCGGCACTCATCAACTGGGGTATCGACATAAATCTCGATGAACTCGCTCTCCTCGACGCAGTCGCGAGCCAGCATGCGCTCGGTCCGGTAGGGCGAGATGAACGAGACCAAGATGATCATTCCGGCCTCGACGAACAGCTTCGAAACCTCCGCCACCCGGCGGATATTCTCCACCCGGTCCGCTTCGCTGAAGCCGAGATCCCGGTTCAGCCCGTGCCGCACATTGTCGCCGTCCAGAATCATCGTATGGCGGCCCTCAGCGTGCAGCCGCTTTTCCACCAGATTGGCAATGGTCGATTTGCCGGCTCCGGAAAGCCCCGTGAACCACAGCACCGCCGGCTTCTGGTGGTTCAGCCCGGCGCGCGCCGTCTTGTCCACCTCCATGTGGTGCCAGTAGACCGCGCTGCGGCCGGATAGCACCTCCTGGATCAGGCCCGCGCCCACCGTATTGCGCGTCAGCCGGTCGATCAGAATGAACCCGCCCAGCTCCCGGCTGTCGGCATAACGCTCGCACGCGATCGGCTGTGACAGCGCCACCGTCACCGTCCCGATCTCATTCAGATGCAATTCCCGCACCTGCTCTTCGGCCAGCGTATCCATATCCAGCCGGCTGTTGATCTCGGTAACCGTGCCGATAACCAAGCTCGCCCCGAGCTTCAGCAGATAGGCGCGCCCGCGGAACAGCGGCGTATCGTCCATCCACACCACCCGCGCGGATATCTGGTCCGCCATCTCCGGCGCCGGAGCCACCGCCAGCACATCGCCGCGCGAGGCATCGATCTCGCGGTCCAGAACGATCGTCACCGCCTGGCCCGGCGCCGCCTCAGCCAGATCGCCATCCATCGTGACGAGACGGGCCACCCGGGCCTCGGTCCGCGAGGCCGTATTCACTACCAGGCTGCCCGGCCGGATGGCCCCGCCCGACACCGTCCCGGCATAGCCGCGAAACGCATGATCAGGCCGGACAACAAGCTGCACCGGCAGGCGGGAGGGCTTGCCATTGGCCTGCGTTGAAGCCTCCGCCTCCTCCAGCGCCCGGAGCAAGGTCGTCCCCGAATACCAAGACATGCGCTCGCTGGGCGAGGTCACATTATCCCCGTCGCGCGCCACGACCGGGATCGCCGTCACGCGCAAATCCCCCAGCTTTTCCAGCAAGGCATCGAAATCGGCCGCGATACGGTCGAACACCCCCTGTTCGAACCCGACCAGGTCCATCTTGTTCACCGCCAGCACGACCTGGCGAATGCCGAGCATCGACGCGATCGCAGCGTGCCGCCGTGTCTGCACAAGCACGCCCTTGCGTGCGTCGATCAGCAGCACCGCCACATCGGCAAGCGACGCGCCAGTGACCATGTTGCGCGTGTATTGCTGGTGCCCCGGCGTGTCAGCCAGGATGAACCGCCGCAGCGGCGTCTCGAAATAACGGTACGCGACATCGATGGTGATGCCCTGGTCGCGCTCGGCCGCCAGCCCATCGACAAGCAGCGCGTAATCCAGCCCATTCTCGACCGTGCCGAAGCGGCGCGAGTCACGCTCCAGCGCCGTCATCACATCATCAGGGATCGTCCCGCATTCGAACAGCAGGCGCCCGATCAGCGTCGATTTGCCGTCATCAACGCTGCCGCAGGTAAGGACGCGAAGGAGTGAGTCGGGCATCAGAAGTATCCCTCGCGCTTCTTCTTTTCCATTGATGCGTCGGCGTCATGATCGATCAGCCGGCCGGCACGCTCCGAAACCCGCGTCCGGCGCATCTCCTCGACGATTTCCTCGATGCTCGCCGCATCCGAAAGCACCGCCGCGCTAAGCGGATAACAGCCCAGCGAGCGGAAACGCACGCGCCGCGCCACCGCGGTTTCGCCGGGGCGGAACCGCATGCGCTCATCATCCACGACGATGATCATGCCATCGCGTTCGACAGTGGGGCGGTCGGCAGAAAAGTACAGCGGCACCACGTCGATATTCTCGTGCAGGATGTAAGTCCACACATCCAGCTCGGTCCAGTTCGACAGCGGGAATACCCGCAGCGTTTCACCGGGCGCCAGCTGGCCGTTATATAAATGCCACAGCTCCGGGCGCTGCCGCTTCGGGTCCCAGCTATGGCCCGGGGCGCGCACTGAAAATATCCGCTCCTTCGCGCGCGAGCGTTCTTCGTCCCGGCGCGCGCCGCCGATCGCCGCGTCATACTTCCCGTCCGTCAGTGCCTGTTTCAGCGCATCGGTCTTCATCACCTGCGTATAGACGCCGCTGTCGTGATCGAAAGGATTGATCTTCTGCCGCACACCCTCAGCATTCGTATGCACGCGCAGATCGAGCGCGAACCGCTTCGCCGTGGCGTCGCGGAAGCTGATCATGTCGCGAAACTTCCACGTCGTGTCGATATGCAGCAAAGGAAATGGCGGGCGGGCGGGAAAAAACGCCTTGCGCGCGAGATGCAGCAGTACCGAGGAGTCCTTGCCGATCGAATACAACAGCACCGGCCTCTGAGCCTGGGCCGCGACTTCCCGAAGGATGCGAATACTTTCGGCCTCAAGCGCATCAAGATGCGCCGGGCGGCGCGTGGGGCCTGCTCCCCGCGCCAGGACTTCAAACGGCATCGACAATACTTCCTTCCGCGCTTCGTTCCGCGCGCCACAATCAGCGCGCCTTTAATCGAATGGTCAGGCCGCCGCAATCACAAACCGTCAACAATGCACGCGGGCGTGATGCGTCATGCCCGGATGCCTCCGGAATCCGGGCATGCGGCTGGCTGCGAGCAGGGGGTCGCGCTGGAGATCGATCGGTTGCCGCTCGGGGTTTGTCGCGCAGAAGAGGCGGGGCGGCCGTGTAGCTGTGCGGCCAGGCCACTGAATAGACGGATTTTTTACCAACCGCTTATTTGCACCGCGACCGCAGACAGTCGTGACGAACCCGCTTGAGGCGCCTCCGCGATCTCCGGGGCAGCCCGCGCACAGGCCAAGAAGGCCCGCATTGCGCTGGACGCGAAGGCGCCGCGGCGGCGCAGGAACACCGTTACCACATTGGCGTCCGCCGGCGGCAAACTGTGCGCGCTGACCCGTCCGGAGGCGTAGACGGAACCGATCAGCGCCCGCGGCAGGAGAGTGATGCCGAGACCGGCCGCGACACAAGCGACGATTGCTTCAAGGGTACCGAACTCCATGACACGTGGGATAGGAACGCCGCGACGGGCAAGAAAAGTTTCCATTATCTGCCGGTAGGAGCAGCCCGCCCGGAGCACCATTATGCGCACCTCTCCGGCGCCAATCACCGCAGACAGTGACCGTACCTGGGGGGCGGCAAGGATCACCAGCTCCTCACGGAATTGACCTCTTCGTCCAGGTCGGGATGCCGGACCGGCCCGCAGACGAACGCAGCTTCGACGTGCTGCTCGAGCGTTGCTTCGACAAGCTCGCAGGTGGTGCCGGTGCGCAAGGCGAGATCGACGGACGGGTACGACGACGCAAAGGTGGCGAGCGCGCCCGAGAGGCGGAGCGCTGCCGTGGTCTCCAATGCGCCGATGGTGAGGGGGCCGCGCGGCACACCATCGTCGCGGGTGGCCTGCGCGGCCTCAGCGAGCAGCCGCGCCGCACGATGTGCGTAGGGCAACAATCGGTTGCCGGCGGCAGTGAGCCGCACGCCGCCGGGATGTCGGTCGAATAAGCGGCAACCCAGCCCGGCTTCCAGGCTGCGGATACGCGCAGTGACGTTCGATTGCACGGTATGAAGCTCGGTGGCGGCGCGGTTCATGGCGCCCAGCCGTGCAACCGCCTCGAACACGCGCAGGTCTCCCACATCCATCGGCGCCTCCAGCGGGGCATCACCAACGAAGATATCACGTATCAGAACAAATCGCTTTTAGCGATATAGAGGGCCACCTACCCTGTCCTCGGTCGGATCGGGACGTGCCATGACAGCGGCAATGACAAGGCAGCGCGCGGCAGCCTCGCGAGCTGCGGCGGGCGGGCTTCTCACACTTGCCGTTGCGATCGGGATCGGCCGGTTCGTCTACACGCCGATCTTGCCGCTGATGGTCGAGACACTCGGCTGGAGCAAGTTCACCGCCGGGCTAATCGCGTCGGCGAATTTCGCGGGCTATCTCGTGGGCGCGTTGTTCGCCGTCGGCACCCTCCCCGGCTCGCGTCGCCGATGGTTGCTGGGGGCGCTGGCGGTTAGCGGGATCACGACCGGAGCAATGGGGCTCACCCGCGCCGTGCCGGTTTTCCTGGTGCTGCGCTTTGGGGGCGGCGTGGCAAGCGCGCTCGCGCTGGTCCTCGCATCGGCGCTGGTACTGGAGGTACTTGCCGATGCGAAGCGCCCTTGGTTGTGGTCGGTGCTGTTTGCCGGGGTTGGCCTCGGCATCGCCGCCTCGGCGGCGCTTGTCACCGGGCTCCGGCAGGCTGGTCTGGGTTGGCCGGTGCTCTGGATTGCGAGCGCGGTGCTTTCACTCACTGCCAGCATCGCTGTTGTAATGCTGATGCCGGAGCGTGACCGCGTGCGAATGTCGCGACCGCCTTCCCTGGCCATGAGCGCCGCTCTCCTGAGGCTTGTGGCTGCCTATGGACTGTTCGGTTTCAGCTACGTGATTACCGCCACCTTCCTGGTTGTCATGGTGCGCGCCAACCCTGCGCTTCGCCCGCTGGAGCCCACCATCTGGATCGTGTTCGGCCTGGCCGCCGCGCCCTCTGTCGCGGCGTGGGCCTGGATCGCCCGCCCGATCGGCTTGCCGGCTGCATTCGCCATCGCCTGCCTGATCGAGGCCGCTGGGGTAGTGGTCAGCGTGGCGTGGCAGACCACGGCGGGAACCCTGCTTGCCGCCATCATGGTCGGCGGCACCTTCATGGGGCTCACTGCGCTCGGCCTGGTCCGTGGGCGTGGCCTACAAAGCGGCGACGCAAGGCGAGTGCTTGCCCTGATGACCAGCGCTTTCGGACTCGGTCAGATCATCGGGCCGACCTTCGCGGGCGCGCTGTTCGATCGGCTGGGCAGCTTCACCGTTCCCTCGCTTGTGGCGGCGGTCGCCTTGATTGTCGCGGCCTTGCTCGGGTCCGGATGAGCGGGTCAGATTTTCACGGTAATGGCCAGTCTGGCCAGGAACAGCTTCCCGTCGCCAGAGGCCACCGTGTGCCTCAAATGACGGCTGATGACACGGCTGTTGGGAACGGCCCCGGCCCGCCAACCCCGCACGCGGTATACTCGGATTCCCGGGTATAGCAGCGTGCCGTCACTGCCATGCGCCTGCCCCGGCAGAATGTACCGGATGGGCGGCAGCCACGCCCAGCCGGACGTGCTGGAGCAGGTATTCCTGGACGCGGCGATAAGGCCGGCCTGAGCGTGGACACCGAAATCCTGTTGGAACGGGTTGCCGGCCGGTACAAAGTCTCCCCGAAGCGGCCTGCCGCCCATGCCGGCGCGGCACGCGCTTGACTATACCGTCCTTACTATACCGCCCCCTACTATACAGCCCCCTGGGCCGCATCCGGCCGTCCTCCTGACGAACAGAAAGCCATGCTGATCGCGCAACTGACCGACCTCCATCTCCGCCCGCGGGGCAAGCCGGCCTGCCGCGTGGTGGAAACCAACATGCTCGCCGCGCGGGCTTTTCGGGCGGTCGCGGCCATGCCGGACCGTCCGGACGTGGTGCTGCTGACGGGTGATCTGGCCGCAGCCGGGGCAGCCGCGGAATATCAGGAACTGGCGTTGCTGCTCCGCCGCTTGCGGATGCCGGTATTCGTCATTCCGGGGAACCACGACCAGCGTGACCTGATGCGCGAGCATCTTGGCCACCTGCCTTTGATGCAGTCCGGCTCACCTTTCATCCACTACGTAGTGGATGATTTTCCCGTCCGCCTGGTCATGCTCGACACGCTGGTGCCGGGCGAGGGTTATGGCGCTTTATGCGACCAGCGCCTCGCGTTTTTGGATAGGGCGCTCGCCGCCGCTCCGCATCGGTCTACCATCGTCGGCATGCACCATCCGCCGTTCCTGTGCGGCATCGCGCACATGGATCGGATCGCGCTGCGCGACCCGGCCCGTTTCACCGAAATCATCGCCCGCCACAGCCAGGTGGAGCGGATCGTCTGCGGCCATGTGCACCGTCCGATATTCGCGCGCGTGGCCCATGCCATCGCCTCCATCGCGCCTTCCGTCGCTCATCAGGTCGAACTCGCGCTCGATCCGGATGCCCGATCGGCTTTCGTCTTTGAGCCGCCCGCATTCCACTTGCACCGTTGGACGGAAGCGTCGGGTGTGGTGACCCACATGGGGTATGTCGAGCAATTCAAGGGCCCGTTCCCATTTTTGAGCGACGACGGCGATCACCTTCCGGTTGGTTGACGGGAATTTGCTTGAAATTATGCAACCATTTGGTGTATATCCGTGCCATGTCGCTCGCGCAGTCATTGGGACGGCTGAGGGTGGCGCTTCAGGGAGCGCTGGGTGCCTGCGGCCAGGATGAAAGCGAGCTTCCCCGGGCGGAGTTCGGCCCGCAACCGTGCACGGATCAGTCGGCTCCACGTTACCCGATCGCTGAAAAGCTCGTTCGCGCGGTTCTGTCCGACATGCGCCTGACAAATACGGGGCGCCATGTGCGGTTCGATCTCGCGTGCCAGCCCGGACTGGAAGTGCGTGGCGATCCCCTCCGCTTCCAAAGTGTCGTCGCCGAGCTCGTTCGACATGCGGTCGCCCAGGCGCCGTGCGGGCACGTCCTGGTCACCTGTGCGCATCGCGCCGGGCGGCTCCACCTGGCCGTGGCCGACGATGGCGCCGGGGCCCCTGCGGAAACACAGGAAAGTGAACTGCGCGCGGTCGGCGAGCAGCTCGCGATGCAGGGCGGCTCGCTGGAAATCATCAGCCACAGGCATGAGGGCAGCACGCTCCGTGCTTATTGGCCTGATATGCGCACCAGCCATCCGGCCGGGGCAATCCCCGCGCCTCCAGTGGAACCCCCAGCGGAACCGATTGTCCAGGAGGTGCGCAAGGTGCGGTCACTGATCGAGCAGTCTGACTGATATACCCAACTTCCTTCGGAAGTTGGGTAAGTCATTGTTTGCGCGCGGCCGCCCGCGAGACCGCGCTGCCATCCAAACTCCCCCTCTCCCTGCGAGAGGCTTGCCCTTGGGCCAGCCGGAGGCCGAACCCGAGGAGGAAAAGGGGAGGGTCCAGCACATGGGCATCGGCCGTGCGTGGCTAATTCTATGTTGCCGCCGATTGGCGAAAGTGACCCCCAGCCCCGCCTGCGCTCTTATGCTAGTCCCCCACCGGCTTCGCCGTCCCGCGGGGCATGAAACGAGGCGCGGCAGCGAGAAGGTTCGCCTGGATCGCCACGGCCCGCTTCGCGGACCTCGCGATGACCGCCGCGGCCTCTCGCGGCAATCGAGCAGGTTTCTTGTTACCCGCCGTAAAGGCAGACTCATCCGGTGCGGCGGGTATCATGGGTTCCCGCCTTCGCGGGAAATGACGAGTGGGTGTGGCTCTGCGGCGAGTGGTATTATTGCCTTAAATTTTGACCCCTGCCCCTTTCCCCTGCCGCAAAGGGGAGGGGGTTTCGCCGGAGCGCGACGAGCCAGGATTTTGGTATTATTACCCCGGCTGGTATTACCCCACCCTGGTATTACCCCACCCTGGTATTACCCCGCCCTGGGCAAAGGCCGGAAAAACCGGGCTATGTCCGCCGCCAGCGCAGCCGGTTGTTCCATGGCGGCGAAGTGGCCGCCTTTCTCCATCACCGTCCACTGGCGGATATCCGTATAGGCCTGCGCGGCAATGCTCCGCGGCGGGCGGCGGATCTCCCTCGGAAACGCGGCATAACCCGTCGGCACATCTACCGTGCGTCCGGCGGGGATCGGCCAGGGGCCATGCATCCGCGCGTAGTACGGCCAGAAGGACGCCCCTATGCAGCCGGTGAACCAATAGAGCGAGATATTCCCCAGCAGCCGGTCGCGGCTGATGGCGCTCTCGATCGCTCCATCATTGTCGCTCCACCCGTGGAATTTCTCGGCGATCCATGCCGCCAGCCCGCCAGGACTGTCGGTCAGCGCGAAAGCCAGAGTTTGCGGTTTGGTGCCTTGTATCCACTGATACCCGGTCTCTTCCTTCAGCCAGTGGGCGATTTCTTCCAGGTACCGGCGCTCATCCCCGGTCGGGCTGGCCGGCGCCGGCAGATCGGGTCGGACACCCAGCGAATTGATATGGATGCCCAGGAGCTTGGCAGAATGAAACACGCCCATGCATGAGGCGATGAACGCACCCCAGTCGCCTCCCTGGGCCGCAAAGCGGTGATAGCCGAGTATCTCCGTCATCAGATCGGCCAGGCAGTCGGCGATCTCCGGGACGCCGAACCGCTTCTGGCCGGACCGGAATGAAAGCCCGTAGCCGGGCAGCGAGGGCGCCACCACTGTGAAGGCGTCCGCCGGATCGCCGCCAAATGCGGCGGGATCGGTAAGGCGCGGAATGATATCGAGGAACTCGAATACCGATCCGGGCCAGCCATGCATCAGCAGCAGCGGCGCGGGGTTCGGCCCATTCCCCGGGACATGGAGGAAATGCACATCGATCCCGTGCAGTGGCACCCGATACTGGGGAAACGCATTGAGCGCCGCCTCCTGCGCCCGCCAGTCGAACCGCTCGCGCCAGTAATCCAGAAGGTCGCGCATGTAATCCACGCTGGCCCCATAGGCCCAAGGGTCGCCGGGGGCTTGATCCGGGTAGCGGGTCCGGGCCAGCCGCTCCTTCAGGTCAGCAATCGCCGGTTCCGCAATTGACAGTCTGAAAGCCTCCGGTTCCTGCGCCATAGCCTTCGCTCCCTTCAAAAAATCAGCCGCGCCTGCCGTGGCTGCGCCGGCTTCGGATCAGCGGTCGCCCCCACCTCGCCGTCCGCGAACCGCAGCCGCAGCCGCTCCCCCGGATTCACCGCTCCCGCCGAGGTGAGCGGATGACCCGCCCGGTTGGTCACCAGCGCGTAGCCGCGGTCCAACACGGCGAGCGGCGAGACGGATTCCAGGTGATTTCCGAGCCCTTCTACCTTTACCCGCAACTCCCGGATGCAGGCTCGAATCGGCGCCGGCGTCAGCCGCTCCAGGGTGCGCCCGGCCCGGCGGTGAATGGCCGCCACGGCATGCCGCAGGCACGCGGTGAGTTTCTCCCCGCAGCGCTCCAGTCCCTGCCGTCGCTTCTCCATCAGCGCGGGAAGCGCCCTGCCCAGACGATCGGAGCGGTCGTCCAGCCGTTGCCGGGTGGAACCGATCAGGCTGGGCAGATCGGGCAGGCCCCGCTCGGCTCGGCCCAGCCGAAGCCGCCGCTCGCCCGTGAGCCGGTTCAGCCCTCCGATCAGTCGAGCACCCTTGTGCTGCACATCGGCCAGAAGGTCCGCCCGTGCCGGCACGGCCATCTCCGCCGCGGCGGTCGGCGTGGGCGCGCGCCGGTCGGAGACGAAGTCGATCAGCGTATGGTCCGTCTCGTGCCCGACCGCAGAGATCAGGGGAATGCGACAGACCGCGGCGGCGCGGATCACACATTCCTCGTTGAAGGCCATCAGGTCCTCCAGGCTGCCGCCGCCGCGCGCCACGATCAGCACGTCGGGCTGCGGAATGCGCCCGCCGGGAGAGAGCCTGTCGAAACCGGCGATTGCCGCCGCGATCCGCTCCGCTGCCCCTTCCCCCTGCACCGGCACCGGCCACAGCAGCACAGGCCGGGGAAAACGACGCGTGATCGTGCTGCGGATGTCCTCGATCACCGCCCCGCGCTCGGACGTCACAACCCCCACCACGGCCGGCAGCAGCGGAATGACTCGCTTGCGCCCCGCATCGAACAAGCCTTCCCCAGCCAGCCGCACGCGCAGCGCCTCGATCCGGGCAAGCAGCGCCCCTGCACCCGCATATTCAAGCCGGTCCACGATGAGCTGATAGGTGGACCGGTCGGGGTATGAGCTGAGCCGCCCTGTGGCGATCACCTCCACCCCGTTCTCCGGCGCCATCCCGAGACGCGGAACCGAGGACTTCCACGCAATGCTGAGCAGCTTCGCGCCTTCGTCCTTCAGCGAGAAATAGATGTGGCCGGACGGATAGCGCTTGAGTTCGGTAATCTCGCCGCGCACCCGAACCCGGCCGAACTGCCCCTCCAGCGTCCGCTTCACCGCCCCGGAGATTTCCGAGACGGTGTATTCGGGCACATTGCTCAGCGGAAGGCCGATATCGTTCATTAGTCCAGCTTATGCTAAGCAGATTTTCGCGGCTTGTGCCACGCAAGTCTGCTTAGAAGTTATTGAAGGCGCATCATCTTATCGGCGGAACGCCGAAACGCTCCGCCGGATGATGCTTAGGGCGGGCCTTGAAGCGGACGGAGGGATGATGCGGGTCCTGGTGGTCGGATCAGGCGGGCGCGAGCATGCTCTCTGCTGGGCCCTTTCGGCGAGCCCCCTGCTCACCAAACTCTACTGCGCCCCCGGCAATGCCGGGATCGCGAACGTCGCGGAACGTGTGGAAATCAGCGCCGACGACATCCCAGCCCTGGTCCGCTTTGCCCGCGATCAGAAAGTCGACCTCGTCATCCCCGGTCCCGAAGCACCGCTGGTCGCCGGCATCACCGATGCCATGGAGGAAGCCGGCATCTCCTGCTTCGGTCCGTCCAGAGCCGCCGCGATCCTGGAAGGAAGCAAGAGCTTCACCAAGCAGCTCTGCGACGCCGCGGGAATTCCCACCGCCCGCTGGGAACGGTTCGACGACCCGGACGCCGCCAAGGAATTCATCCGCCGGCGCGGTGCCCCCGCGGTCGTCAAGGCCGACGGGTTAGCCGGCGGCAAGGGCGTCGTCATCGCTCCCACCGAGCCGATGGCTCTCGCCGCCATCGACCAGATCATGCAGGCGCGTCGCTTCGGCGATGCTGGCGCTGCCGTGGTGATCGAGGAATACCTGACGGGCGAAGAAATCTCCTTCTTCGCCCTGTGCGATGGAAGCCACGCCATCCCGCTGGGTGCCGCGCAGGACCACAAGCGCGCAGGCGCGGGCGACACCGGGCCAAATACGGGCGGGATGGGCGCCTATTCGCCTCCGCCAGCGTTCTCCCAGGCGCTGGAGCAGGCAACGATGGACGGGATTGTCCGGCCTGCGCTGGCCGAAATGGCGCGGCGCGGCACTCCGTTCCGTGGAATCCTGTTCGCCGGCCTCATGCTGACCGAGGACGGGCCGAAGCTGATCGAGTTCAACGTCCGCTTCGGCGATCCGGAGTGCCAGGTGCTCATGCTGCGCCTGCAATCCGACTTGCTGCCAGCGTTGCTGGCCGCCCGCGACGGCGAGCTGGCGCATTTCGACCTCCGTTGGCACAACGAGGCCGCTGTCGCGATCGTGCTGGCTGCCAGCGGCTACCCGGATACCCCCCAACCCGCAGGCGAACTGCGCGGCCTTAATGAAGCCGCCGCCCTGCCGGGCGTCGAGATTTTTCACGCCGCGACCGAACGCGATTCGCAAGCCCGTCTCTGCCCCACCGGTGGTCGCGTGCTCACCGTATGCGGCACCGGCCCGGACCTGCGCGCCGCGCGCGACCGCGCCTATGCCGCGGTGGACAGGATCAGCTGGCCCGAGGGGTTCTGCCGCCGGGACATCGGCTGGCGGGCGCTCACTTCGGCATGACCGACGAGCTGCGGCAGATTATGGCGCAGGCGGCTGGAATCGCCGCCGGCAGCACGCTGCGGTACGGGCGCGCGCTTGCCGGCGTCGCGGCGCGCCATCAATCGGCCCTCGCCCAGGCGGTGACCGGCCAGCAGGAAGCTGAGGCAACCGCGCTGCCCCGCCCGCTGGTGGACGATCTGCGCGCCTACTTCCGCGAAATCGGTGAGGCTGCGTGCCAGGAGGCCCGCCGCCTCGCTCTGGAACTGGAAAGCATAAACGAGCAGTTAGCCCGTGCCACCGATGCCGGTGTCGCGCCGGAAGCGCACCGGCGCCCCCACAAGGCGAAGGAATGAACGACGTCCCGATCGGCCTGGCTCCGGCCGATGCCTTGGGGTTTGCGCCGGAGATGTCGGAACTCGGCACCCGGATCGCCGCCTGGCTCGCCAGCTGCCATCTGGAGATGCGCGATGCCCTGGAATGGCATTTTCTCGGAGCGTCCAAGTTCTTCAGGCCGCTGACGATCTTCGCCTGCTACCGCTGCGTGCATGGCCCAGGACCGATTCCGGAACGAATAATGGGTTCAGCCGTGGCTTTGGAGTTATTTCACAATATGTCGCTAGTAGTGGATGATCTTGTTGACAAATCTCCTGCCCGCCGGGGGCGGGCCACGCTCCACACCCGCTTCGGGGAGCTGAATGCGCTGATGGCCGCGGGCTACATCGCCGCCGACGTATATGCCCTGCTTGGGGATGATTTGCAGGGGATCGTCCTGATCTCCGGCCTGATGAAGCGCCTCGCGGTGGCAGAATGCCTGCAATGGCGGCTTCGGCGTCAGCAACTGGGGGTAGAGGACTGGCGCCGGATCGCAGCCGAAGACACCGGCTCCATGTTCGAAACCTGCGCCTGTCTGGGCGATCGCTCCCAGCGGCTGGGTCGCTTCGGGGTATTGCTCGGGATGCTCTATCACGGCTGCGACGACGTGGGCGACCTCCGTGGTGCAACCGCACTCGGCGGCGGAGGCGCTGAGGACATGCGCGACGGAATCCTTACACTCCCGGCGGCGCTGGCCATCCGGGACGAGGCGATCGGCGCGCTGTTCTGCAAGCCCGATCCCAGCCACGCCGAACTGGACTGGCTGTCCACCGCCTTCGCCGCCCAGCTCGGCGACGCCGAGGCCTACCTCGACCGGATTGCCGAAGAGGCGCGCATCGAAGCGCGTCTGTTCGCCCCCAGACCTGCCCCTCTGCTCGCCCTAGTTGACCACACCCGCCGCCTGAGCTGGCGCTAATATCATCTCTCCCGCCTTGCGGGCCTGTCGTTGCCAAGGACGTTGTCCCCTCCGCCGATCGCCGATTGTGCTTGCGGCCGGCTGAACGGGGTCAAGCCCAGGCCGCCTTCGGCGGTCGCTGCGGGAGCCCATCGCGCAACCGCGACGGGGGTCCCTGCGCGAGACTTGACCCCGCTGAGCCGGCCGAAGCATGGCTTGGGATCGGTTTCAGGGACGGATGTGGCCGCCGTCCGCGCAGCGGTGATGCGGCTGATGGGCGGCTTGCCGCCGAGCGCCGAATGGGGCCGACAGAAATTATAATCGGTGAGCCAGAGCGGCATGGCGGCGGCGCGATCGGCCGAGGTGTGGAACGCCCGCGCATAGGCCCATTCGCGCAGGCAGGTCTGGATGAAGCGCTCGGCCTTGCCGTTGGTGCGCGGCGTATAAGGGCGGGTGCGCTTATGCGTGCCGGCGCAGCACGACGCCCACGGTTGAGACCGGCCGGCTCAGCCGGCGCGCAATCACCGGGGCGGTCAGGCGCTGGTGGCGCAGCGCGATAACCTCGCTTTCGGCGGCATCACTGAGCCGGTTTGGGCTGCACTGCGGCCGCGAGGAGCGATCGGCCAGGCCCGCCTCGTCCTCCAGTGCATAGCGCTGACGCCATTTGCGCACGGTTCTGGGGGTGACCCCATGCGTCGCGGCGACCGCCGCCACCGTCCAGCCGCTGGCCAGGCGTTGCGCCATCAGCATTCGACAGAGCGGCGTGGTGCGGGCATTCCTATGGATGTCCATCCGGGAGCTCCGGGCAGGGGTTGCGAGTGTGGCAACCACAGCCTCTCACCCCGGCCCCGGAGGGACAACCTCCGTAGCAGGGACATCTAGTGGACCAGGCTGATGCGGCCGAGGATTGCGCCGGAGCGGGGGTCGATCAGCACCAACCGGTCGGGTCCGCCGCCCTGGAGTGAAACGGTCATCCGGTCGGCAGTCCCGGCCACATCGGCGATGTGGGTTCCGGGCGGCTCGTCCAGGGTGACGGAGAAGGCGGCGACCGGCGACTCGGGGGTGCTGGCTCGCTTGACAAGGGCGATCACCAGGACGGCGGAGCCGATGAAGATCAGCACGCCCATAGCCACTGTCAGCGCGGTGAGCGCCCGCATTGCCTCGCACCCCTCTTGGATTGGATTCCGGGTATATTCGGTTGTGATGCCGCACCAGGGACAGGTCCTGACCGTTCTGGCGCCGCCGGAGGCGGATGGGGAGCGGCTGGACAGCTTCCTGGCGGGGCACATCGGCACGATCTCGCGCTCTCGCGTCAAGTCGCTGATCGAGGCCGGGCATGTGCGGCGGGATGGGGCGGTGGCGCGCGCGCCGGCGGAGCAGGTGCGGCGGGGGCGGCGGTATGTGGTGGAGGTGCCGGCGGCGCGGCCGGCAGCGCCGCAGCCGGAGCATATACCGGTGCCGATTCTGTATGAGGACCGGGACCTGATCGTGCTGGACAAGCCGGCGGGGCTCGTGGTGCATCCGGCGCCGGGGAATGAGGCTGGGACCTTGGTGAATGCTCTGATCGGGCATGCCGGGCCGGAGCTGGCGATCGGCGGGGAGAATCGGCCGGGGATCGTGCACCGGCTGGACAAGGACACCTCTGGGGTGATGGTGGTGGCGAAGACGCAGGAGGCGATGAATGCGCTGACCGCGGCGTTTGCCGCGCGGGATCTGGACCGGGCGTATCTGGCACTGGTGTGGGGGGTGCCGGCACCGGCCCTCGGCGAGATCGAAGGGGCGATCGGGCGCGATCCGCGGGAGAGGAAACGGATGGCGGTGCGGGCGCATGGCGGAGGCAAGCCCGCACTGACCCGGTATCGCGTGCTGCGGTCGTGGTTTGCCGGAGTTTCCGAGCTGGAGTGCCGGCTGGCGACGGGGCGGACGCATCAGATCCGGGTGCATCTGAGCAGCCGGGGGCATCCGATTGTGGGTGATCCGGTCTATCTGCGGCGGGTTCCGGCGGGGGCGCGGACGGTGCCGGAGGCGGCGCGGCGGCTGCTTCTGGATTTTCCGCGCCAGGCGCTGCATGCGACGCGGCTGGCGTTTCGGCACCCGCAGACCGGGGAGGCGATGGCGTTCGAGACCCCTCCGCCGGAGGATATGGCGCGGCTGATTGCTTCGCTGGACGGTGATCTGCGCTTGTCACAATCCTGACCCAATAGGTCAACATTATTGACAGGACCAGCTGAGTCCTATATAAGCGGGTTGCTAGAGGGGACGAGGCAAGGGCCTCTTCGGCAGGGTTCGGCCAAAGGTTGCCACGGAATGGAACCGCGGTCCGAGACGTCACATCCTTGCCACTTGAGTGGACTGGACTTCAGTCCCCGGCGTTACTGGCCTGTGCCATCCTGGGCAGGTTGAGACGTCGCCCAGACGAAAGGAGCCGGACGTGGCCTCTGCCGTCCTGAACATCGCGCCCGAAGGCAACCTCTCGCGGTATCTCCAGGAGATCCGCAAGTTTCCCATGCTGTCCCCAGAGGAGGAGCTGGAGCTCGCTCGGCGCTGGCGGAACGAGCAGGATATGGAAGCCGCGCACAAGCTTGTCACATCACATTTGCGGCTCGTCGCGAAAATAGCGATGGGGTACAGGGGGTACGGCTTGCCGGTGGGCGAGCTGATTTCTGAAGGCAATGTGGGGATGATGCAGGCAGTGAAGCGGTTCGACCCGGATCGCGGGTTCCGGCTGGCGACGTATGCGATGTGGTGGATCCGGGCGGCGATCCAAGAATACATCCTGCACTCCTGGTCGCTTGTGAAAATGGGCACCACGGCGGCGCAGAAGAAGCTGTTTTTCAACCTGCGGCGGCTGAAGGGACAGATGCAGGCCATCGAGGACGGCGACCTGAAGCCGGAGCAGGTGGCGAAGATCGCCAGAATGTTGGATGTGCCGGAGCAGGACGTGATCAGCATGAACCGGAGGCTGGCGGCCCCGGATCATAGTTTGAATGCTCCGGTGCGGTCGGACAGCGAGGGCGAATGGCAGGACTGGCTGGTCGATGAGTCGGAGAGCCAGGAGAGCACGATTGCCGACCGCGAGGAGCTGACCGGCCGGAAGGCGCTGCTGAATACGGCGCTGAAGACGTTGAACGACCGGGAGCGGCATATCCTGATCGAGCGGCGGCTGAAGGATAACCCGACGACCCTGGAGGAGCTGTCGCAGCAGTATGGGATTTCCCGGGAGCGGGTGCGGCAGATCGAGGTCCGGGCATTCGAGAAGCTGCAGAAGGCGATGAAGGCGCAGATTGCCGAGCGGCGGATGCAGTCGGGAGCCAGAGTGCCGGAGCTTGCCGGGGCGAGGTGAGGTTTGGGGGGCGGCCCTGATTGGGGCGGCCCCGGTTGGTTGTGAAGGCGGGCGGAGGGTGCTTCCGGCCGCCTTTTTCGTTGGCAGCGATTCGGAGGAGCGTACGAAAGGGGGGTTTTGAAGGGTGCGTTTCGTACGAACCCCCGGTTTTACGGAGATGCGTTTCGTACGAAGTGCCGGTTTGTGCGCTGCGGGATTGATACGGTTGGGATTTGGGATTTTGTTCTCCTAAAGTAATGTCCCTTTAGCTTCCGTGCACGGCGCAGAGAGGACGCGCTCCCGGGGTGGATGACGCTGCGGCGCGTGATGCACATCAGGCGAACTCGGCCGCGAGATTGCTTCGGAGCTTCCCGCTTCGCGGGAACAAGCTTTGGGGTCTCGCAATAACAAGGCAGGGTTTACGTGTTTACCGGTTAGGAACCCTGGCGTCCTACGCTGGGTGTAATCCCTGGTGAGCCAAGGTCCCGGCCGATGAAGCTCCGGCGCTCCGAGTTCGTGCATCTGATCGTGCTGAACGAAACCATTGTTCTGGTCGTTCATGCGGTTACGCAGCAGCGGGTGACCGTCACGCCGGGGGTGGCGCGGCTGATCGGGCATTTTGAAACGGCTTGGGAGGTGGAGGAGGCTCTGCCGCCGCTCAGGGCGGCGTTCGGCCATGACACATCGGTTTTGCGCGCGTGCATCGCGATGCTGCAGGATCGGGGCGTCCTGGTTTCTCAGAGCCAGGATGAGGAGCTGGAAGAAATACGGCAGCGGTTGGCACCGCTGCACGGAAGAGATCCGGCCGCGCTGCTTGACCGGTTCCGGCGATCCTGTCTGGAGGGATCGCATGAGTACTGGGCCGTTCAGACGCCGCGCAGCATGGGCGCGGGCGGGTCGCGGCACCGGGTCGATGTGCTGATGTTCGGCGATTGCGACGTGCAGATGGAGGCGGATTTTCTGCGCCGTGAAGCAGCAGGGCGGGGGATCGAGCTTCGGGTCGCAGCTACGTTTCCGAGCGATCCGGGATTGGCGGGGGAGCGGAAGCACGATGCGATAATCCTTGGCGCGCTGCAAGCGCGGCACGCGATTGTTCTGGGCGAGGCGCGGCATCACGGCGGCGATCCGTCGCGCGTGTATATCGAGGCGGCGCGGACTCTGCTGACGTGTCTGCGGGAGATGACCTCGGCACCGATCCTTATTGATGGATTGCCGGAGCCGACCGTGCAGCCGCTCGGGTTGGCGGATCGCGGACTTCATAGTCATCGCAATCGTTTCCGGCGAACCAATCTGGAGCTTGAGATCCTAGCCGGCGATTTCAAGGATGTTTTTGTGGTGGATGTTGCGTCCACGCTGGGTGGGGCTGGCGCGGCGGGATTGCTGGACGACGGGCTGGTGTCTTTCACCCATTTTGGGTCGCCCGGTTGGATGTTGCAGCGGCCGGAGAGCGAGCGAATGGCGGTGCATAACCAGTTTCCGGAGACTGAGGTGCTCGCCGGGTTGGTTGGCGGCGATCCTTACCGGCGCGAGGCGGTGATGGCGCGGACCCATATGGACGCGCTGGCCGTGGTGCTTGGTTTCGAGAGGAAGAAGTGCGTCATTGTCGATCTGGATGGCGTGCTGTGGCCGGGCGTGCTGGCGGAAACCGAAAGCCCGTTTGCCTGGTCACAAGAGATAAGCAGCGCCAACTCCTATATCGGCCTCTATTTCGGGATCCATGAGGCGCTGCTTGCGCTGAAGCGGCGGGGGGTGCTGCTTGCCTGTGTGAGCAAGAATGACGAAACGACCGTTCGCCGCTTATGGCAATACGAGCAGCACTATCCGCAGCATCGACTGCTTGCGCCGGATCATTTTGTTACCTGGCGCATCAACTGGGAGGACAAGGCCGCAAATATCCAGTCGATCATGGAGGAGCTCGGCTTTGCGCCCGAAGCCTTTCTGTTTATCGACGACAATCCGCGGGAGCGGGCGCGCGTGCAGGAAAGTTTGCCGGAGATCGCGGTGCTGGGGGAGGACCTGTTCTCGCTTCGGCGCATATTGCTGACCGATCCGCGGCTGCAGACGCCGCATATCAGTGCGGAGTCACCGCTGCGGACCGAGCTGGTTCGCGCGCAGCTCGTTCGGACGCGGTTGCGGTCGGAAATACCGGACGAAGCCGAGTTTCTGGCATCGTTGCAGGTTGTTTGCAATGTGGAGCAGGCAGCGCCGGAGTGCAGGGATTTTGCGGTGCTGCGGCGGGTGAGCGAGTTATTCGCGAGGACCACGCAGTTCAACGCCACGGGACGGAAGTTCAGCGTGGCGGAGCTGGAGGAGCTGATGCGATCGGGTGGGCAGCTGTTTGTGCTGCGTATGCGCGATCGCCTGGCGGATCATGGGCTTGTCGGGGCGGCGGTGGTGCAGGGAGACGAAATTTTGAATTTGGTGATGAGCTGCCGGGTAATCGGATTGGGCGGCGAGCGCGCGCTTCTGGCGCGAATTGTAGAAGAGCAGGGGGAGAGGGCGGTTCGGGCGGGGATTGTAGAGACGGATCGCAACCTGCCGGTGCGGAATTTGTATCGGGACAATGGGTTTGTCGAGCGGGCGGACGGGGTGTGGGATATGCGATCGTTCCCGCTTTCGAGGCTGGGAGAAAACACCGCTCGACTTTGTGTTTCCTAGCGAATGAAACATCCAGCCCGAACTTTCCGGATCTTTACGGTAAGCATCTGATTTGCCCCGAAAAGCGACCTCCCGGTGCACCCATGTTTGCCGAAGCCTTGCTTGCTGATTGCGTGCGTCGGGAAGCGCAACTTCGTGGTGTCCTCAATGGCCAGGATGTGCCGATTGGCGGCACGCGTGCCGGTCTGCCCAGCGCAGAAAGCCCGACGCAAGCCATCATGCCGGCGAAACGTGTTCCCCGGCCATCCAACACCACAGTGGCCGATTAGTGGCGCGTCAGGCCGCCGCAGCCACCCGCCGCCGGTCCGGATTGAGATAATCCGCCATGTGGCCGGCATACCACTCGGTGAACTTGATCACGTGCGGCTCGCGGATTTGCGAATACGGCCCCGGTTGGTAGCCAATGCTCGAAATCCCCTCGTGGTTCTTCTCGCACAAATCACGGTCCTGGTCGTTGGTCAGTGACCACAGCTTCACCAGCTCCGCCGTGTCGTAGTCCTTGCCCTCCTCCGCCTCGGCGGTGACGAACCAAGTGGACCGCACCAGCGTACGATCAACCGAAAGCGGTAGGATATGGAAGAAGAACGCATAATCTCCTAGCACATGGGCGAACATGCTGGGGAAATGGAACCAGCGCATCGAGCCGATATTATTGTGCGGCACATTGCCCAGCAGCTTCTTGCACACCGGCTTGCCGTCCATCGATAGCGTGATCGCCCCGCGGGTCAATGGCATCCGGCTGAGCTGGAAGTCATCGCCGATGGCATCGCCCGGGGCCAGCCCGGCGTCCCGGCAAATGCGCGCATGCTCGAGTGTCAGCGTGTCGGAGGATTGCGCGTCGAACCGCAGGAAAAACGTGCGCGCCAGCTCGGGGTGCCGCGCCTGGCAGTGGTAGCACTCGCGCGAGTTCTCCACGACCAGCTTCCAGTTCGAGTTGATGACGATATCCTCGGAAAAGGCCAGCTTGGCGCCGCGGAGGTCGTGCGGCGCCAGCCGCGGGCCCAGGGCCGAGGCAAACTCGCTGAAATCAGGCGCCTTCGCTGCCAGGCAGATGAAAATCAGCCCTTCCAGCAGCGCTACATGCACGGGCTTCAGGCTGATCCCCGAGCGGTCGAACTCGTCCTGCATGTCCCCGGCATAGGTCAGCTGGCCCTTCAGGTTGTACGTCCACTGGTGATACGGGCACGCCAGCGAACGGGCGTGTCCTCGCCCCGGCTTGCAGATCACCGAGCCCCGGTGCCGGCAGGTATTGAAAAACGCCGCGATCTGCCCGTCGTTGTCGCGCAGCACCACGATCGAGCTGCGCGCGACAGTCAGCACCAGATGGTCACCAGGTTCCGGCAGCTCGCACTCGAGCCCGGCCAAAATCCACGTCCGCTCGTAAATCGCTTTCAGGTCCAGCTCGTAAAAATCCGGATCGGTATAGAACGGCTGTGGCAGCGTGTACGCCCGCTTGCGGCCCGCTAGCAGCGCCGACATTTCCGATGAATTAGCCATCCTGTCGCTCCGGAAAAACCCGCCCTATCTAGCCGCTAAGTGCCGCTTCTGTCGAGGCATCCGGCGCCCATGGAACCCACCCCGCCTTGATCTGCCAGTCCGGATCCAGATCGCGGAACCGCTCCAGCCGCAACCACGTCAAATCCGCAAAATCGCAACGCCCGGCAGTCACCAGCTGCGCCAGCGCATGCCCCGAGGCCGGCGACAGCCCGAACCCCACGCTCGACATGGTGGCCACAACCACGTTCGACGGGTCCTCCAGCCGGTCCAGGATGGGACGCCCATCCGGCGTGTTCTCGATCACCCCCGCCCAGCTCCGGATCACCCGCACATGCGCCGCCTTGGGGAAAAGCTCCGCCAGTCGTCGCGCCAGACTTCGCACCACCGGCGAGTTCACCGCCAGCGGCGTGCGCGAATCCCCCAGCTCGATCCACTCATGCGGGCCGCCGCCATAGGCCAGGTTCCCGCGGAGTGTCTGCCGGCCATAAAGCCCGTTCCCGTCCACTCCGCCGTAGCGGATCAGCGGCAACGGCTCCGTCACGATCATCTCCGCCCTTGCGGGTGCCACCGGCACGCTCACCCCCGCCATCGCGGCGATCCGGGCGGTATGCGGCCCGGCTGCGATCACCACGGCATCACAGCCGATCTCCCCCTGATCGGTCTCGACCGCCACCACCTTGCCGGCCCGGTATTGCATCCCGGTGACGGTGGTATGCTGCATGATCGTCCCGCCCAGGTCCTGGATCGCCCAGGCATAGGCCTGCATCGTCCGCTGCGGATTGGCATGCCCGCCGAAATGGGTCATCACCCCGCCCGCCGCGTTCTCCCCCACCCAGGGAACCACCTCCCGCAATGCCGGCGGATCCAGGATCTCCACCTCGAACCCCTGCGAGACCGCAAGCTCCGCACTCCGATGATAAATCTCGAGCTGGGCCGGGCTGACCGCCACCCGGATGCGCTGGCGCTGGTACTCCGTCGGGTAGCCCAGCAGTTCATCCATCATCGGCCACAAACGCTGCTCCTCCCGGAACAGCGGGCTCGCCGGATGGGTCGCGCCGCCGCCGTTACGCCCGGACGCCTCCCACCCCACGATCCCCTTTTCGACGACAGTGGCCCGCACGCCCTCCCGGCATAGCCACCACGCGGTGCTAAGGCCTGTAGCACCTCCGCCGATCACCACGACATGCGTGCTGGCATCGGTCATTTCAGCGTATCCATCAGACCGATCCGGCTGTCCCGCGGATCGATCACGTCCGGCACCTTCTCCCACTGCGGCAGCCACTGGCTCGGGATGCCGAACCAGATCGGCCACTGTTCCCGCATCTCCACGGTCTCATCATGCGCCGAGAGAACGCTCAGCGGCAGCGGACGCAACGGCGCGCGATAGCTCGGCAGAGGCACGCTCCCCGTCGGCTGGTTTCCCTGCATCGCCAGCAGCACCTGCACCTGCTCGCGGCACCTTCGGCCCTGACACGTCCCCATGCCGGCGCGGGTCAGGCGTTTGATCTGGTCCTGGTTGATCGGCCCATCCGCCGCCAGGGTCCGCAGGTCCCGCTGCGCGAACCTGGATTGGTCGTAGTGCAGGTACCGCGGTGGTCGCACCCCGAGCAGATCGCGCAGCCCTACCTCCTCGCAGCGGCAGATCAGCAGATCATCGGAAGCATGGGCCTGCAGCCATTCCCGTCGCACCGCATCCCGGTCCGGCAATCCGCGGTATTCCGGCGGCGGCAGCGCCTCGACCGCAATCCCCGCATCCCGCGCGGCTGACCTGGCCGCACGCTGCCCCGAGGCAATCGCCAGGCCCGCATCCGCGATCGCCTGGTCCCTTACCCCGGCACAATCCCCAGCCACATACACCCCGGCTGCCGATGCCCTTCCCTCGGCATCCGTGGCCGGAACGAACCCGCCTAGCTCCGGCCGCCACGAAATCGAGCAACCCAGCAGATCGAAGATCTCGACGGTCGGAACGACATCCAGCGCGCAGACGATGGTATCGCAGGCCACATCCCGGGTCGCCTCGGGCGCTCCGATCGGAGCGATCCTGACCCCCTCTATGCCAACGGCGCTCGCCAGCACGGACTTGATGGCATGACCCGCATGGACCCGGAACCGCCCCTGGCCCGTCTCCACGTCCCGCCGCACATCAACAATCGCTGCCACCTGCACCCGGGCCTGGGCCGCCTGCTCCGCAACCCTCCTTCCGATAGCCCCTGCCCCCAGAACGACAATGCGCTGCCCGGAAAAAGCCTGATAAAGCCCTGTCGCCGCCGCGAACGCCTGAGCGCCCATTACGCCGGGCTGGTCCCATCCCGGAAAGGCCAGTGCCAGATCGCGTGCCCCCGCCGCGACGATGATCCGGTCGAAGGCGATCAGCCACGACCGCTCCTCATCCGCCAGGCCAATCAGTTTATGGGTCAAGGTCCGGCTCGTGGGGCCATTGACGAATGCCCCCCAGGCATACACCCCCAGTTGAACGTCCACCCCCGCCTCGATCGCCTGCTCCAGCTCCGGCCGCGCGGCCACCACACGCTCCAGCATCCGGGGCTTGTTCTGCACCGAGGCATCAAGCCGCTCCCCGAACATGTACGGGATGTCCAGGCCGAGCAGACCGGAGGACACCGGATGCTCATCGATCAGCATGACGTCCAGGCCCAGCCGCCTCGCTTCCAGCGACGCCGCCATTCCCGCCGGCCCGGCCCCGAGCACCAGCACTTCGGCCCGGCCCGCGGTTTCGAACTTCTTGCCGGCCAGCGAGGCCGGATCGACAGGTGGGGCCATTCTCGCCTCGTCTCAACAGATCAAGGATTTCTGCGCCGGATCGCTGCCACGCCAAAGATATAGCGCCGGCAGCGGTTCCCCCAGAGACCGCATCACATGCGGCATCCAAAGGAGCGCAACAAACCAGCAGCCGCCCCGCTTCCCCCACCGCGGGCCAGAATTACTCGGCGATGACCTCACCGGAGCCGCCGAATTCGGCGGGAAAATCCTTGAGCTTCGGCAGGCCGTCACGCATCGGCAATACCGTTTCCGCGTAATTGACATGGACCTGCGGCACGAAAGCAAGATCGGGAATGGTCGCCGCAAAAACATCGGCCATCTTCAGTGGCGGATGGTCGGCCATCAGATGACCGCCGCAAAGCCGGCAATATTTCCGATAACTCATGTCCGTCTTGTGATACGTGGCGACGTGCTCTGCACCCTTCGTCACCTCGACCGACTCCGGATCCCATAGCGTGAACGCATTCACCGGACCGCCGGACCAGGACCGGCAGGATCGGCAATGACAGTAGCCCATCGCCTTGGGTTCGCCGCTGACTTTGAGTTCAACCGCGCCGCAAAAGCAGGCGCCTGAATATACCCCACTCACTTCACTCACATCCTTTCTATGGTTTGCTTGCTGGATTGACGACAACACCCCAGGGCAGCTGTCCCACCGGGATCGACCGTGTGACCGTAAGATCGGGCACGTCGATGACCGACACGTCATTAGACAATCCGTTTGCGGTGAGCAACTGCTTGTAGTCCGACGTAAAGCCCAGGTGCCAGACCCGCTCGCCGACCAGTCCTCACTTCGAACGCCACTGACTAATGGCAGTCAGTCAGCTGGCCTTCCTTGATCTCGAAACTGGTCTGCTTTGTGAGATCGACGCCTTTGATGGTGCAGGTGCGGCCGTCCTCGGCCACCAGCTTGAGGTCGTAATGCCCGGCCGTCAGCCCGGTCAGGGTCAGCCGCTCTGTCGTGTCGAGCGACTTATCCGGATCATTCAGTGCCTGGTTTGGTCCCCATTTGGTCGTGCCGGCAGGCGCCAGATAGACACCCTTGAAGTCGGTCCGCGTCGTCATGTTGTAGGCAAAGAATTTCTTGCCTGCCGCTACAGAGAGCTGGGGCAGAACACTCATGGCGGCAGCCAGAGCCGCAACCAGAAGCGGAAATTCTGGACGATGTTTCATCAGTGTGTTCCTCCTTTGTGCGATGTTGTGAGTCATTCGACGGTGACCATCACCCACCGTCTCCAGCTTGCCAAAATCAGCGGTGGCAGATCAGGCGCACGCGCTATCTTCAGCCCTCAATGCCAATAGCTATGCATGGAAAGCGCGGCCGTCCATTGTAAATGGTGCAGGAATTCCTGCAAAAACTGCGACGAAGCTTGCACTTATTGCAATGACCTGCGTCGAGCAGAAACACCGGTGACGCGGCATGGGCCATGCTGAAGCTGGGGCCGGCGCCGCCCGCTACGGCATCGCGGGTGCTGCCTTTCCCAACAACTCAGCCTCAAGCGATTGCGCTCTTACTTAAGCAGCACGATTGCTTCGATCTCGACCGAGATGTTTCCCGGCAGGCTGCCCATGCCGACGGCAGAGCGGGCGGGCCTGCCGTTTTCGCCGAACACGGAGACGAAAAGATTGGTGCAGCCATCGATGACTTTCGGCTGGTCGGCGAAATCGGGCACGGCATTCACCATGCCGAGGACTTTCAGCACCGTATCCACCCGGTCCAGCGACCCGGCGGCCTGGCGCATGTTGACAAGGAGGTTGAGGCCGCAGAGCTGGGCGGCTTCGACGGCGCGCTCGACGGAGACTTCTGCGCCGACTTTGCCTGTGACCATCGAGCCGTCGGGCCGGCGTGGGCCGACGCCCGAGAGATACAGAATGTTTCCGGCGATACGATAAGGCACGTAGGTGCCGATGGGCACCGGCGGGGGCGGAAGAGTGTGGCCGAGCTGTTGCAGACGTTGTTCGGCGGACATCGCGGCGTTTACTCCCAGACGGGCTTTCGTTCCGTCCAAGGCTGCGCCTGTTCGAAGGCGGCGGCAACCTGCAGCAATGTGGCGTCGGCGCCAGGCGGGGCGACGAGCTGGATGGCGAGGGGCAGACCATCGCCGCCGAACCCGCAGGGCAGGCTGACGGCGGGATTGCCGGTGAGGTTGAACGGCATGGTGTAGGGGTACCAGGAAGCGCGAATGTTCTCGACTGATTGGCCGTCGATTTCGATCGGGCCGAAGAAGTCCTGATCGATGGGGACGGCGGTGCGGGAGAGCGTGGGCATGACGGCGATGTCGCAGGTGTCGAACCAGGATTGCACCTGGCGATAGAGGCGGGTGCGCTGGAAGATCGCTTCGTAAAGTTCGGACGCGGTGGTGTCGGCAATGCGGTCCAACTGGCGAACGAAAGTCGGGCACATGATGGCGCGGTGCTGTTTCAGGTGGTGCCCGAACTGGGCCATGCGGTAAGCGCCGTTGTTGACGAACCAGACGCGCTCAGGGTTTTCGAACGGAACCGTGAGTTCGGTTACGCTTGCACCGAGCTGGGCGAAGGTGGCGAGGGCGGACTCGCAGGCGGAGATAACATCAGCGGCGACGGCGGTGTTGCCCAGGCGGGGGCGCCAGCCGAGGCGCAGGCCGTGCAGGTCTCCCGGTTCGAAGGTGGCGGCGGCGAAGCTGCGTTGCTGGCGGCCCAAGGTAAGCGGGTCGCGGATGTCGGGACCGGCGATGACGTCCAGCATCAGCGCGGTATCGCTTACCGTGCGGGTCATCGGTGTGATGAACGAGATGTTGCCGAAGCCGTCCTGGGCAAATTCCTGCGGCACGACGCCGAGACCCTGCTTGAAACCCACGACGCCGTTGCATGCGGCGGGAATGCGGGTGGAGCCGCCACCGTCGGAGGCTATTGCGAGCGGCACCAGGCCGTAAGCGACGGCGACGGCGGAACCGCCGCTGGAGCCGCCGGAAGTGCGCTCGGCGCTCCAGGCATTGCGGGTGCGGCCAAACAGCGGCGCCTGGGTGAGGCATTGCTGGCCAAACTCGGGGGTGGTGGTTTTGCCGACGATTATGGCGCCGGCCTTTTTCAGGCGCGTGACGACTTCGGCGTCGTGGTCGGGAACGTGATCCTTGAAGATCAGCGATCCCCAGGTGGTGCGGATGCCGGCGGTGGGGACGAGGTCTTTCACCGCGACCGGGATGCCGTGGAGCGGCGGAAGGGGGTCGCCGCGGGTTACCGCCGTTTCGGCTTCACGGGCCTGTTCCATCGCGGAGGCGGCGGCAATGGTGATGAAGGCGTTGAGGACCGGCTGGCTGCGCTCGATACGATCGAGCGTGTCGCGCATCAGCTCGACGGGTGAGAGCAGGCGGGTGCGGATCGCGGCAATGAGGTCCTGGGCCGAGAGGAATTGGAGATCTTGCATTTGTCTGAGTTGCCAGTTTCAAGCGGCCGGGTTGGGGCCATCGCATCTGACGCCAGACCTGGCGCCTGAGCAAGCATGCGATCTCGCGACAGACGTTCCGGGTGTGCGCCTTCAAGCACCCGTCAGCGCGGTGCGAGGCACTGCCTGCATTGCAATGTAGTAAACGACCGCGCCGATCGCCACACCGAAGAACCAGCCGTACACTCCCCACCAGGCGGGCAACAGGCTGGTGGCATTCGGCAGAACGCTGGAGAACAGAGCCCCGATAATGAAAGCAATCAGGGCGGCGGGATTCCACCCCTGCTGGAAACGGTACGCCCCATGCTCCTGATACAAAGCGTGCACGTCGATTTCGGTCCGGCGAAGCAGGTAATAATCGACCATCATGATGCCGAAGATCGGCCCCATGGTCGCGCCGATCAGCCCGACAAACGCTGCGGCGCTTCCCTGCCATGGCGCGAAGGGGTACAGAACCAGCGCGATCAGCGCGGCGATGTAACCGCCCCGTTTGAAGTTGATCACGCGCGGGAACACGTTGGAAAAGTCGAAGGCCGGGGAGACGAAATTCGCCACGACATTGATGCCCAATGTCGCCACCGCGAACGTCACCGCGGCGAGCATGGCGAGGAACCAGCTGCTGAACTTGGCGGAAATCTCGTCGGGGTGGATCAGCACCTCGTGGTACACGGTAAAGGCCGCGGTGGTAGTGACTCCGGCAACCAGTGTGAAGAGTATCAGGTTCACCGGCAGCCCCCAGAGATTCCCCTTCCGCACCGCGGCGACATCTGGTGCAAAACGCGAGAAGTCGCAAAAATTGAGGTACAGGGCCGCAAAATACGTTACCCACGTCGCTGCGACCGCGGCGAGCGAGGCGATGGATCCGGGTGCGCCAGGCACGCCGGCGTCTTTGGTCTTTTCCAGCAGCACATGCTGGGGAATTGCGCCGCCGAAGGAGATGCCTCCGGCCTCAATCGTCAGGAACACTGCCAGAACAAGCATCATCAACCACACGGCCGGACCCGCCCAGTCCTGGAAGCGACGCACCGTCTCCATCCCATGCTGTATAATCAGCAATTGCAGGGCCCAGATGATAACGAAGCAGATATCCTCAAGGGTCGAATGACCAAGCATGTGACTGGTCTGGTGGAAGTGCATGATCGGCACTGAGCGGGTGAGCAGCGCGACGATCGCGCCCGAGGCGGCGCTGGTCTGGGCGCCATACCAGAAGCAGGCGACGATCGCGCGCACCAGGGCCGGCAGGTTGGCCCCCCAGATGCCGAAGGAAGCGCGCGCCAGTACCGGATAGGGAACGCCGGTCCGCACCCCGGCGTAACCGACCATATTCATCAACACAAAAATTACCAGTGAACCGATGCCGATCGCCAGAATGAAGTTGACGAAATTGCCGCACAGCAGAAACAGGCTGGCCGCGAGGTAGTAACCCCACAGGCTGTGCACATCCGAGGTCCAGACATTGAAGATGCTGAACGCACCCCAGTTGCGGCGCTCTGCCGGCGCCAGATCCTCGTTGTACAGGCCAGGAGAGGCGTTCGGGATGGCCATGCCCTTGATCCTTTTCGGGGTGTGACGAGACCACTCGCGCACTGATTGCACTTGTTTGTGAGCTTTCGCCATTTTCGAGGCAGTGGCAAGAGCGGATGCCGCCTGCAAGGTAAATTGCTACATCTCTCGGTGCCGGGTCAGTCCCACCCGCGACCAATGAAGGGGGAACGCCACGAATGCCGCAAGCTGAGCCTGTCGACGTCCTTCATGGTCGCGAAGTCATGGCCCGGCTGAATGCGCTGGCGCGCTTCTCGGCCGAGCCCGACGCGCTGACGCGGCTGTATCTCTCCCCCGAACACAAGGCCGCCGCCCTGCACATCCAGGCCTGGATGCAGCAAGCGGGCATGGCAACCCTGCTCGATGCGACCGGAAATGCCGTTGGGCGCTATGAGGGGCACGAGCCAGGACTGCCGGCGCTTTTGCTCGGGTCGCATATCGACACGGTTCGCGACGGCGGTAAGTACGATGGCTGTCTGGGCGTGGTCTCCGCGATCCAGGCGGTTGGCGCCTTGCATGCGGGCAAGGAGCGGCTGCCCTTCGCGATCGAGGTCATCGCGTTCGGCGATGAGGAGGGCGTGCGCTTTCCTCATACGCTGACCGGTTCGCGCGCCGTCGCCGGCACGTTCGATCTCGTGGGGCTGGAGGCAAAGGATCGTGACGGAATCAGCCTGCGCCAGGCGCTGGAGCAATTCGGTTGCGACCCATCGGATATTCCACGTCTGGCGCGGCGCAAACATCAGGTGCTCGCATACTGCGAGGTGCATATCGAGCAGGGGCCTGTGCTGGAGGCGCAGGGATTGCCGGTTGGGGTGGTTACGGCGATCAATGGCGCCAGCCGGTTTACGTGCGTTGTGACCGGATCGGCGGGACATGCCGGCACTGTGCCGGCTAACCTCCGGCGCGATGCGCTCTGCGCCGCGGCGGAGATGGTTCTCGCGGTCGAGCGGACGATGCGGGACACGGGCGCTCTGGTGGCGACCGTCGGCCGGATCGAGGCACTGCCCGGCGCGGCGAACGTCATCCCGGGCGAAGTGCGGTTCACGCTCGACATCCGCAGCCCAAGCGATGCTGTCCGTGCGTGCGCCGCCACGCAGCTCCACGCGACTTTCCGCAGTATCGCGGATGCGCGTGATGTCGCACTGGATATCACCAAAACCTATGATGAGCCGGCAGCCACATGCGACGCTCGCCTGATTTTGCAGCTTGAGGCTTCCGTTTCGAAACTGGGAATCCGCGCCACGCGGCTGCCGAGCGGCGCCGGCCACGATGGCCTGGCGATGGCGGCGATCTGCCCCATCGCTATGCTGTTCGTGCGCTGCAAGGGCGGGATCAGCCACAACCCGCAGGAAGCGATCACTGTGGAGGATGCCGATACCGCGGTCCGCGTGCTGCTCGGCCTCCTGCGTAACTTCACGCCGCCAGCGTAAACTCTCACCGGAGATTGCCGAGATGCCTGACGATGCGGTTGCGGCTATCACCAGGTTCCTGGACGATCAGCTGGAGGCGCAGACCCGCTTCCTGGCAGAGCTGGTAAAAACACCATCCGACAATCCGCCGGGCGACTGCGCGCCGCACGCCGAGCGCGCCGCCGAACTGTTAGGTAGTCTCGGGTTTAGTGTAGAGCGCTACCCCGTCGCGGAAAGCGCGGCGAAGGCGAACGGTATGATCAGCGCCACCAACCTGGTCGTGCGCAAAAAATTTGGGGAGGGGCCGGTTATCGCGCTCAACGCGCATGGCGACGTGGTGCCGCCGGGCGAGGGATGGACGAAAGATCCCTACAAGGCCGAAATCGTCGACGGCTGGATGTACGGCCGCGGCGCCGCCGTCTCGAAGTCCGACTTCGCAACCTATGCCTTTGCCCTGCTCGCCCTGGAGCAGGCAGGCGTTCCGCTGGCGGGAACTGTGGAGCTGCACTTTACCTACGATGAGGAAGCCGGCGGCAATATCGGTCCGGGTTATCTGATGCGCGAAGGCATCAGCCGTCCCGACCTCGTCATCAGCGCCGGCTTTTCCTATGCCGTGGTGACGGCGCACAATGGTTGCCTGCATCTGGAAGTCCAGGTCGATGGCCGTTCGGCCCACGCTGCCATGCCCTATACCGGCATCGATGCACTGCAAGCGGCGACGCACATTCTTAGCAGCCTGTACGCCTGGCGCGGGACGCTCGCGCGCCGCACGTCCGCAATAACAGGGATCGGCAGCCCGCAGCTTACGGTCGGGTTGATCGAAGGCGGCATCAATACGAATGTCGTCCCGGAACGCGTCACCTTTCGTCTGGATCGGCGGATCATCCCCGAGGAACGGCCCGAAGATGCCGAGGCTGAGATCGAAACTGTCATCGCCGGTGCCGCCAAAGCATTTCCTGATACAAAAATTACCGTCAGGCGCATTTTGCTCGTGAAGCCGCTGGCGCCGCGGCCAGAAGATCAGGGGCTGACGGAGCTGCTGTGTAAGCACGCCACGCAGATTATGGGCGAGCCGGTTGTGACGAAGGGCGTGCCTCTTTACACCGACGCGCCACACTACGCCGCACGGAAAATCCCCGTTGTTCTATACGGCGCCGGTCCGCACAACATCGAGGAAGCCAACGCGCACCGCGCCGATGAACGCCTGCCGCTCTCTGATCTTTACAAGGCGACACGCGTTGTTGCCCTTACGTTGCTCGATCTGCTGCGCGACGGCAGCGCGGCATGATACTGTCGCCTTGACAACTGATTCTCGTCATTGCGAGGCGCGCTGCGCCGAAGCAATCCCGACCCCGCGTTCTGCCCGTTGCGTTCGTGATGACACCGACGGCATTAACTCGGGCCCAGAGCAGTTTCAGGCTGACTGTATCAGCCTGAAACGCTCTGACTTGATTGTTTTAGAGCAGATTCACGCGCTCCTGGAACTCAAGGCGTTTCCAGTCAAGCGCGATCTACTCTAGCCGAGAACCAGGCGGCGCGGGCTCCGGAGCCGCGTGCCTGCAACCACCCCTACCCCAGAACCTCCACCGCCACCGACTTGACCAGCGCCAGCACCTCCACACCCGGCGCCAGCCCCAGCCGTTCCACCGCATCCGGCGTCACCCTCGCCAGCAGCCCCGCTTCATCCAGCGCAATCTCGACCATCGCCGCATGACGGGACATATCCTCTGAAATCCGCCGCACCCGGCCGGCAATGATATTATGCACGCTGATTCCAGCCGGCGTCGCCGTCGCTAAAATTACCTCCCGCGCCGGGATGCGCACCCGCAGCGCCGTCCCCACCGCGCCGGCCTGCAAGGGCACCAGCAACCGCCGCCCACCCGCCTCCAGCTCCGTCAGTTGCCGAGCGCGATCGTGATCCACAACCCGCGCCGTCAGTACCGCCCCCGCATCTTCCCGGCCCGCCATCGGCAGATCACCGCGCGACAGCACATCGTTCACCGGCCCCGCCACCACTACCTGCCCGGCGCGGATCAGCACCAGCGTGTCCGCCAACCGAGCCACCTCATCCAGCGAGTGCGTCACATACAAAATCGGCAGCGCCAGCGCGTGCTTCAGCCGCGCCAGATAGGGCAGGATCTCCGCCTTCCGCTCCTCGTCTAAACTCGCCAGTGGCTCGTCCATCGCCAGCAGCACCGGCTGTGAAAGCAGTGCCCGCCCGATCGCGACCCGGTTCTTCTCGCCCCCTGAAAGCCGCCCCGGCCGCCGCTCCAGCAGCGCCTCCAGCCCGAGCAGCTCCACCACCTCGTTGAAGCGGATCGGCCCCGGGCCAGTCCGCCGCAGCCCGTAGCGCAGATTGCCGGCAACGCTCAGATGCGGGAACAGCCGCGCGTCCTGAAACACCATCCCAATGCGCCGCTGCTCCGGCGGAACAAACACCCGGCGCGCGGAGTCCGCCAAAACCGCCCCATCGACCTCGATGCGGCACTCCGCCGGGCGGAACAGTCCCGTCACCGCCGCCACGACGCTCGACTTTCCCGCACCCGATCGGCCGAACAACACCGTCGTCCCGGGTGTCGGCGCCTCGAAGGCGACATCGAACGCAATGCCCGGATAGGCGTGGCGAAACGCCACCGAGAGCGTCATCGCCCGAAACGGACTTTCAGCCACCGGCTCAGCCGCTCCGCAAAAAGCAGGAACAGCACCGCCATCACCACCGATACCAGCGACAGCCGCGCCGCCGTCGTCTCCCCACCAGGCGCCTGCAACGCGCTGTAGATCGCCAGGGGCAAAGTCTGCGTCTGGCCGGGGATATTCGCGGCAAACGTAATCACTGCGCCGAATTCGCCCAATGCCGCCGCGAAGCCCACCACGGCCCCCGCCAGCACGCCTGGCGCTGCTAGCGGCAGAGTTACCGTGAAAAAACGGTCCAACCCCTTCGCTCCCAGCGTCTGCGCCGCCTGCTCCAGCCCGGGATCAACCGCCTCCAGCGAGAGCCGGATCGCCCGCACCATCAAGGGGAAGATCATCACCGCGCAGGCCAGCACCGCGCCGGCGCGGGTGAAAACCAACCGCACGCCGAACCACGACCACAGCCACGCCCCCACCGGCCCATGCATGCCGAACACCAGCAGCAGCAACCATCCCACCACTACGGGCGGCAGCACCAGCGGCAACAGCACCACCGTGTCCAGCAGCGCCCGCCCGGGGAAGCGCGCGCGCGCAAGCGCGAACCCTGCCGCCACCGCCACCGGCAGCCCGAACGCAACCGCCCGGGCCGAAACGTCCAGCGTCAGCTGGACGGCTTGCCACTCCTCAGCGCTGAGCCAGCTTATTGGGCGTCTCCCACCCGAAAGCCGAACCGCTCGAAGACCCCGCGACCCGTGGGGCCTGCCAGATACGCCAGGAAATCCCGCGCCTCCTTCGTATCCCCGGCTTTCACCACGGCGAACGGATAGACGATCGGGTCGTGCGTATCGGCGGGGAACACGCCGGCGATCTTAACGGCCTTGGACACTGCGGCATCGGTCGAATACACGATCCCGGCCGGGGCTTCCCCACGTTCGAGCAGCAGCAGCGCGCTTCGCACATCCTCGGCCGGAGCCAGGTGCTGCGCCGCATAATCCCAAACCCCCAGCTTTTTCAGCGCCTGCTCCGCATAAATCCCCGCCGGCACGCCCTTCGGGTCCCCGACCGCAAGCCTTCCGTTCGGCCCCAGCACCGCCGCCAGATCGAAGCCTGGCGCGATGGCGACGTGGTCCGGCCCGTTGGACGGCACGATCAACACCAGCCGGTTGGTCAGAAGATCCTGCCGTGTCCCAGCCGCCAGAAGGTGCTTCTGGTCGAGAAAATCCATCCATTTCACGTCCGCCGATGCGAAGACGTTGACGGGAGCGCCCTCGGCAATCTGTCTCGCCAGCGTGGAACTCGCGGTGAAGGAGAACCGCACCGGTCCATGACCCGCCTTCTGCCACTGAGCGCCGATGTCATTGAGCGCGTTTGTCAAACTCGCCGCCGCAAAGACTGTCAACTGCTGAGCCTGGGCGATTACCGGCGATACGATCAGGCCAATGGCCAGGAGAGCCCACCGCATGCGCATGCTCCTCGATATTGCCCGGCGACTATATCGCTGGGCCGCTATATCGGCAAACCAGCCTCCCCTGTGCTTTGATCCCGCAATGGCAAAGGTTCGTCACCCGGACCAGCTCGGTCTGCGTCTTCGCCTCGTCCTGGGCGGAGAGGTGGCGCTGGGTCCTGGCAAGGCCGACCTCTTGCAGGCGATTGCCGAAACCGGCTCCATTGCCGCCGCCGGCCGGCGGCTGCGCATGAGCTACAAGCGCGCCTGGACCCTCACTGAGGCAATGAACCGCATGTTCACCCAGCCGCTTGTCGACGCCGCAAAAGGAGGCTCCCACGGCGGTGGTGCAGCCCTGACCCCGCTCGGCCGTCGGATGCTCGATGCCTATCGCCGGCTCGAGGCACACGTTACCGAGGCAGGAGCCGACGAACTCGCCGCCATCCGCCGCGCCCTGACCACTCGGGCCGGGAACGGCGCATGATCGGGGTTTACGTCATCGTCGCGATTATCGTGGCGATCCTCTTCCTCTCCATCCGTGTCGCCAATGAGTGGCAACGGGCCGTGGTGCTGCGGCTTGGCCGCTTCCTCGGTGTGAAGGGCCCCGGCCTTTATCTGCTTGTCCCGCTGCTCGACCGGGCGGCCCAGGTCATCGACATGCGCATCCAGACCACCGCCATCAGCGCCGAGCAGGCGCTGACCCGGGATACGGTCGCCGTCGGGGTCGATGCCATCGTGTTCTGGCAGGTGAGCGACCCGGAGGCCGCCGCCATCCGCATCGCCAACTACCGTGAGGCGATCGAGCGGGTGTCCCAGACCAGTTTGCGGGAAATGATCGGCGCCAGCGACCTCGGCCGTCTGCTTTCGGACCGCCACTCGGCCGACGAGCAGCTTCGCATTACCATCGGAGAGAAGACCGTCACCTGGGGCGTCGTCGTCCTGAGCGTGGAGATCCGCGACGTTGCGATCCCGCGGGAGCTGCAGGACGCCATGTCCCGCCAGGCGCAGGCGGAACGGGAGAAATCTGCCCGCGTGACGCTGGCTTCTGCCGAAAAGGCGATCGCCGAGCAGGTGCTTGCTGCCGCCGAGATGTATGGCAGGCAGCCGGTGGCCCTGACCCTCCGGCAGATGGGCCTGCTTTACGAAATGAACAAGGATCGCGGCGTTACGGTGCTGATCCCGACCGATATGGCGGCTGCCCTCGGGACAGCGATCGGAGGGAGACCCAAGGAGAATAACGGGTCGGAATGACAACCATCCGGAACAACAGAACTCTGGCGCGGAGTTTTGCAACCGGCTAGAAGCATTCAGCAAATCGTGAGCCTCGATCCGCTATGCGCTTGACTGTTCTGCTAAGTTTGCTGTGCCTGGCCGGCTGCAGCGCTGGACCGTCCTTGCCAGAACAGGGATTTATCGGGGAATCCGGCTGGCGGCATCAGCAGGCGGTGCAGGACGCCGAAGTCATCATGCAGGGAATGAACCGCGCCCGGGCGGATTCCGAACGGTACGCCAAGCAGCCATAGGGTCCGCGGTTCCCACGTCCGGGGTCGCCGGAAGGCCCCGCAAATACGCTCTCGAGGCCGGCCGCGAGGCCAAAATGGGCCGAAGCAATCTCGATCACGGGATTGGCGGCGGCGGGCCGTCAACGCCATGCGCACCAGTCACATTAAAGAAGAAGGCTTTTCCGCGGCAACGATTAACGCGTTCGCGGCGCCGTCGATCGTTCCCGCTCCGAATTTCCGGCGCAAAGCTTGTCCGACCGCATCTGTCGCTTCGTCTAGGACTAATATCCGGAACGTGGGTACCGCCTTGCGGCGCCCCACATGCCGGCTTGGTAGGCTACCGGCGGAGTGCGGTTAGGAGTCGCACCCGCCAACTACCGCACCGGATTCTCCAGCGAATGCGAATTCGCATCCCAGATCCTCCGATTGTCCACGACGGGATTGCCGTGAACAGCCGGATGATCAGTGTGCCTGGTTAAGGTCTGGTAAGCACCAAAGCATCTGCCCGGGCATTCACATACCAACTACATGGGCAAGATGGATATTCTCAGGCTCCCTGGTTCCCGGATCACCGAAATTGGCCGGATTGCATTCGCCACTCCGGATGTTGACTTTCTTTGTTTTGGCGAGTCGGACCAAAGCTCGCCCGCTTCCGTGCATGAAGCCGCGGCCGCGGCATTGGGTGCTGGTCACACGCGCTATCCGGATGTGCGGGGGCTGCCGGCGCTGCGTCAGGCATTGGCGGATTACCTGAGCGGCGTGCACGCTCGACCGGTTGCGGAAGAGCGCATCCAGGTCGTGGCCTCGGGCATGGCGGCGGTGACGGTCGCGCTTGCCGCGCTGCTGCGCCGGGGCGACCGCGTCGTGATGCATGGACCGGCCTGGCCTAACATCGCCAACGCCGCCCGGCTGCGCGGCGCGGAGCCGGAGGTGCTGTCGCTGGTGCATCAGCCGGACGGCAGTTTTCGGCTTGATCTGGGTCTGCTGGTGACGATGCTTCCCGGCGCCCGCGTGTTTCTGCTCAACTCGCCCAACAATCCCACCGGCTGGACCGCGACGGCCGACGAGCTTCGGCAGATACTGGAACTGTGCCGCAGGCATAACGTGTGGCTGATCTCGGATGAGGTGTATTCGCGGCTAATCTATGGACCTGAGGAGGCTGCGCCCTCCATCCTGGATGTTGCCTCTCCGGGTGATCGGGTCATCGTCTGCAACAGCTTCTCAAAGACCTGGATCATGACGGGATGGCGGTTGGGCTGGCTGGTGATTCCCGCCGGGACGCGTGATGCGTTCGCCGAGCTGGTGGAGGTGACGCATTCCGGCGTGGCGCCGTTCATTCAGCACGCGGGCGTCGCCGCAGTGCACGATACCGAAACGGTGGGGAAGTTCCGCGCCTTCTGCACTCGCGGGCGGGAGCTGCTGGGCGAGGCGCTGGCCGGGCTGAACGGCATCCGCTACGCGCCGCCCAAGGGGGCGTTTTATGGTTTCGTCGCCATCGAGGGGCTGAAGGACAGTGCGGCGCTGGCGAAGCAGCTGGTGCTGGAGCACAAGGTGGCGGTCGCGCCCGGCGTCGCATTCGGGGAGGGAGGTGAGGGGCACCTGAGGGTGTGCTTCGCGCAGTCCGAGGCCACGATGCAGCGGGCGCTGGAGCGGTTGCGGAGCGGATTGCGTCGTGCCGGGGGCGGATCCTGCGGAAGTTAAACCGTCCAGGGGATACGTTCGGGCGGGGGATCGGACGGATCGACCCGCAGCCACTGTCCGTTCTGGATGCTCTGGCCCGTCATGGACATGATGAAGCCCCAGTGGGTGACCACGACCGTATCCGCCCAGTCATCCAGAGCGATCATCTCGGCCTTGAACAGCGCCGCCCTGCTCTCGACCGCGGCGGCCGGTTCGGTGACGGATGGCCACCACACTTCCTCCAGCGTGGAAAAGTCCCACTCGGACCACGCCTGCACCAGCTCAGTGCGGGCGGTTCCGATATCGCACGCGAAGGCGTAACGTTCGCGGACCAGGGGATTGATGAGGAGAGGCACGCGCAGCCGCTGGACGAGGTATGAGGCGGTTTGGAGCGCACGGGTGTAGGGCGAGACGATGATGCGGGCCACGTTGTCGCGGCTGAGGACCTCAGCGGCCTGTACCGCCTGCTGATGGCCGAAATCGGTCAGTTTGGGGTCGATGATCCCGGGGTCGCGCCGATTTTTGGTGAAATGAAGGTTGAACTCGCTCTGTCCGTGGCGGAGAAGGATCATAACGGGGCCTTAGCGCGAGCCCCTGGGCACGGCAACGTTTCCGTTTGAGTTCGCCACCCTGCGCCCTTATGTGTAGGTGGCGAGGAGGGCGAACTGATGGATTTCGGCGGGTTCCCTGTGGACCTGGTGCTGTTCGGCATGATTGCCGCATTCCTGGTGCTGCGGCTGCGGAGCATTCTGGGCCGGCGCACCGGGTTCGAGCGCCCGCCGATGCAGAATTTTCAGCCCCCAGGTGTGCCCTCTGCTCCGATCATCGAGGGACGGGCGGAGCCAGCGCCGTCCCCGGCCAGACCCGTACCCGATCCTGCAAGCCCGCTGGGGGCGACGCTTGCGCGGATGAAGACGATCGACCGGGCGTTCGATCCAGGAACTTTCCTGGCCGGAGCGGAGCAGGCGTTCCGGATGATCGTGGCGGCGTTCGCGCGGGGAGACCGGGCGGGGTTTCGCAATCTTGTCGGAGAGGATGTGTACCGGTCCTTCGACCTGGCCATCTCGGCACGGGAGCAGGCTGGGCATACGCAAGTGAGCGAGATCAGGTCGATTGAATTCAGCAACGATCGACAATGCCTCGATCCGTGGCTCGGTGGCGCAAATAACGGTGCGCTTTGTTTCCGACCAGACCAGCATGGTGAATGATCGGGGCGGGCAGCCTCTGTCCGGCGCGGATGCAGTGACGGAGATCACGGATCTATGGACCTTTTCGCGCGATCTGTCCTCGCGCGATCCGACCTGGAAGCTGGTGACGGTCAACAGCGGCTGAAAAGCTGACTGCTTCGCGGGCCCAGGGTGATGGTGTAAACCGGGGCTGTGACCAGGTTTGTGCTGCGGTCGTTGCTGCTCGCCGTTCTCGTCTGCCTGACGGTTCTGATGGTAAGTTTTGCCCTGTCGCGACTTTCGGGCAATCTCGCCATCAATATCGCCGGCCCTGACGCCTCGCCGGAGGCGATTGCGAAAATCCAGCACGAACTTGGGCTGGATCGGCCGTTACCAATGCAGTTTCTGGGATGGGCGAACCGTGCGGCGCATGGTGACCTGGGCAATTCCTATTTGTTTCACGAAAAAGTATCGAGTTTGATCGCTTCGCACTTGCCTGTCACGTTGCGCCTCGGCGTGATTGCGATTGCCTTCGCGGTGGTTGTTGCGGTGCCTCTTGGGATCCTGGCTGCGTTAAACGAGGGGACGTGGATCGATAGCGCGGCGGGAATGACCGCGCTGATCGGTCAGGCCGTGCCGAGCTTCTGGCTGGGACTGATGCTGATCGTCTGGTTCGGCATCGACCTGCACTGGCTGCCGATTGCCGGGCTGGCGACGTGGCGGGGCTATATTCTGCCAGCGTTCGTCCTGTCATTCGTTGCCATTCCGGTGATGCTACGCCTGACGCGCGGGGGCATGGTGGATGCGCTGAGGGCCGACTATGTGCGGACGGCGCGGGCAAAGGGCCTGTCGCGCGCCTCCATCGTGTTGAAGCATGCGTTTCGCAATGCGGCGATGCCCGTGGTGGCCGTGTCGGCGGTGCAGCTTGGGTTCATCCTCGGTGGATCGGTGGTCACCGAGGTCGTGTTCAATGTCCGCGGTGTGGGTTACCTGGCGTGGGAGTTGATCGGAAAGGGCGACTTTCCGGTGGTCCAGGCAGTTGTGCTGCTGTTTGCGGTGATCTTTGTTGGGCTGACGCTGCTATCTGACCTGGCTGGGGCGCTGCTCGATCCGCGGTTGCGCGGGTGATGCGCCGGCTGACGCTGTATCTGGGCGCGGGAATTGTCGGGTTGGCGGCACTGGTGGCGATATTTGCGCCGCTGCTGATGCCGCACGACCCGTTTTTGCAGGATCTCGGGCATCGTTACATTCCGCCGGAGTGGCTGCCCGGCGGTTCGTCGGCCCATTGGTTCGGCACGGACGGGCTCGGGCGCGACTATTTGTCGCGGCTGATCCTGGGCGCGCGGATTTCGATGCTGATCGGGTTTTCGACGATCGTTCTGTCAGGTCTGATCGGCACGACGCTTGGCGTTTTGGGGGGGTATTTCGGCGGCAAGACCGATGCGGTGGTGATGTTCATCGTGTCGTGCCGCCTGGCGATTCCACTGATCCTGGTGGCGTTGACCGTCGTGTTCATGGTGGGCAGCTCATTGACGGTGGTGGTGCTGACGATCGGGCTGCTTCTGTGGGAGCGTTTCGCCATCGTTTCCCGCGCCGTGACGCGGCAGGTGTGCGGGTTGGATTATGTGGCCGCGGCATGGGCGGCGGGCTGCTCCCCGGGCCGGGTGATCCTGGGCGAGATATTGCCGAACATCGCCCATCATCTGGTTGTTATTGCAACCATAGACATGGCAATTGCCATCCTGCTAGAAGCGGCGCTGTCCTTCCTTGGGCTGGGCGTGCCGCCACCGCTGCCGTCCTGGGGGCTGATGATCGCCGAGGCGAAAGACTACATGTTTTTCAAGCCCTGGGTGATCGAGATCTCCCGGAATCGCGCTGCTGATTTTAGTGCTGGGGATCAATCTGCTCGGCGACGGATTGCGTGACCGGCTGGGCGCGCGCACCGAACAATGAGCGCGGCTCTGGAGATCGAGCAGCTTCGGATCGGGTTCGGCGCGGTTGAGGCGGTGCGCGGGATCAGCCTTTCGGTCGAGCGCGGAGGCACGCACTGTCTGGTCGGCGAGTCCGGATGCGGCAAGTCGGTTTCCGCGCTTGCGGTGATGCGGCTGTTGCCGCGGCGGGCGCGCTTTGCGGCCGCGCGGATCGCGTTCGGGGGGAAGAACCTGGCGGGGCTGAGCGAGGCAGCCATCGCGCGCCTGCGCGGCGACCGGATCGCAATGATTTTCCAGGAGCCGATGACGAGCCTGAACCCGGCGTACACGATCGGCTCGCAAATGACGGAGGTGCTGCGCCGGCACAGGGGCGTTTCGCGCGGCGACGCCGCCGAACGTTCGGTGGCAATGCTGGCGCATGTGGGGGTAACGGCGCCCGAGATGCGGCTTGGACAGTTTCCACATCAACTGTCGGGCGGGTTGCGGCAGCGCGTGATGATCGCCACCGCCCTTTTGTGCGAGCCGGAGTTGCTGATTGCCGATGAACCGACCACCGCGCTTGACGTGACGGTGCAGGCGCAGATCCTGCGGCTGCTTGCCGACATCCAGCGGGAGATGGGGCTGGCGATTCTGCTGATCACGCATGATCTGGGCGTGGTTGCGCGGGTGGCCGACCGGGTCAGCGTGATGTACGCGGGAGAGATCGTGGAAAGCGGTCCCGCGCCTGCGGTCTTCGCGGCGCCGCGGCATCCCTATACGCGCGGACTGCTGGATTCGATTCCGGTGCCGGGGAAGGTGCGGCGGGGCGAGCGCCTGGGCAGCATTCCGGGTATCGTGCCGCGGATCGAGAAAGGTTTCACCGGGTGTGCGTTTCGCGATCGCTGTGCGCACGCGGCTCCGGTATGTGCGCAGCCTGTGCCTCTGCGGGACGCCGCGGAGGGACAGCGCTACGTCTGTCGCCTGGCTCCGGACTGGATCGAAGCATGACTGCCGCGATTGAGGCCGCGAATTTGTCGCGCGAATTCGTGCAACGCCAGGGATTGTTCGGGGCACCGCGCCGGGTCGTAGCCGTCGATGACATTACCCTGTCGGTCAACGAGGGCCGTGCGCTGGGGATCGTCGGCGAGTCCGGCTGCGGGAAATCAACGCTGGCCCGAATGTTACTGGGGTTGCTGCCGCCCAGCCGGGGCAGCATGCGGATTGCCGGCCATGACCTGAGTATCGTGGACCGGCGCTCTCGCGCGCGGCTGATCCAGCCGGTGTTTCAGGACCCGATGAGCTCGCTGAATCCTCGCCGGCGCGTGCGGGACGTCATCGGGCTGCCACTAATCGTTCAGGGCGTTGGTCGGGTGGAGCGTCGCCGCAGGATCGCGCGGATGCTGGAGCAGGTGGGGCTGACGGCGGAGATGGGCGCGCGGTATCCGTCGCAGCTATCGGGCGGGCAGCGCCAGCGGGTTGCGATTGCCCGTGCGCTGATTGCCGAGCCGCGCATCCTGATCTGCGATGAGCCGACGAGCGCGCTGGATGTTTCGGTTCAGGCGCAGATTTTGAATCTGCTGGCCGATCTGCGCGCAACGTTCGATCTGACGCTGGTTTTCATCAGTCATAATCTGGCGGTGGTGGAGCATATCGCGGACGAGGTCGCAGTAATGTATCTCGGGCGGATCGTTGAGCATGGCGTGAACGAGCAAGTGTTCGCCGCACCGCGGCATCCATATACGCGGGCGCTGCTCGCGTCGGTGCTGACTCCGGAGCCGGGGCTGGGCCTGCCCGATGTGCCGATGGGCGAGGGGTATCCCGATCCGGCCAATATCCCGTCGGGCTGCCGCTTTCATCCGCGCTGCCCCGTCGCGGTTGACATTTGCCGGACGCAGGCGCCGGCGCGTGGTGCGGTAGAGTGCCATCTTGCGCAGTCGCAGGCGCGCACTTAGACCATGATCGGTTCAAATTGAACCGAGCATGGTCTAACGGCTTTGTTTGACAGCGTGATTCACGCTTCAATGCCTTGTCAGCCTGAAGCGATCACGCTCTGGCGTTCGGGAACCAGGGAGGCATGGGCGATGAGAAGGCGGACGTTTCTCGGTGCCGCGGCGGCGTTGCCGGCATTCGGGCGGCAGGCACTGGCCAGCAAGGATGACGATACGCTGCACATCACCTGGCGCGATGCGATCCCGGATGTGGATCCCTATCGGAACAATCTGCGCACCGGCCTGATCGTTGCACACGAGGCATGGGACACATTGGTCTATCGTGACCCGCACACGTTCAAGGTGGTGCCGGGGCTGGCGAACGAATGGAAGTGGGCCGATCCGAAGACGCTGGACTTTACTCTGCGTGATGGGGTGAAGTTTCACAATGGCGATCCGTTCAGCGCGGACGACGTTGTCTATACGTTTGAAACCATTCTGCACGATCCAAAAGTAATGGTCCCGAGTAATTTTGCGTTCCTTGAGGGGGCCGAAAAGCTGGGACCGATGCAGGTCCGCTTCCACCTTAAGTCGATCTTCCCGGCGGCGCTGGAATATTTTGCGATGGTGCTGCCGATCTATCCAAAGGCGTATCGGGAGAAGGTGGGGCCGGAGACTTATTCCAAGCAGCCTGTCGGCACCGGGCCCTACAGGATAACCCTGGTGAACGGCACGAGCGAGATCGATCTGGAGCGTTTCGACGGATATTACGCCGGAAGTCCCAAGGGCAAGCCAGCGATCAAGTACCCTGAAGATCAACGAGGTGCTGGACGCCGCCGGGGAGCTGACCGCGTTGATCAGCGGACAGGCGGACTGGATCTGGCAATATAATCCGGATCAGTACGCAAATCTACATGATCTGCCTGGCAAGGCGGCGCTGCGCGCCGGATCGATGCGGATCGGGTTCCTGCAGATCGATGCCTCCGGACGAAGCGGCAAGGACAGTCCTCTGACCAACCAGAAGGTGCGTCAGGCGATTTTCCATGCGATTGACCGCAATGCGATGGCCCATGATCTGGTGCAGGGCGACAGTCATCCGATTGCCGCGCCATGCTATCCGACGCAGTTTGGCTGCGACCAGAAGGCGGCCGTGGATTATTCCTATGATCCGGCAAAAGCGAAGGCTCTGCTAAAACAGGCCGGTTTTCCCAACGGCTTCTCAACAACGCTGGTGACGTATCTGCTGCCGGCATGGAATGCGGCGATGCAGAGCTACCTCAAGGCTGTCGGCATCTCCGCCGATATCCAGCAATTGCAGGTTGGCGCGGTGGTGCAGAAGGTAATGGCCGGGCAGACGCCGATGAACGCCGGAAGCTGGGGCAGCTATTCGATCAACGACGTCTCGGCGATTTTGCCGTATTTCTTCGGCGGGGGACCCAACGATTATGCCCGCGATCCCGAGGTGGAGAAGCTGGTTGCGGAGGGCGGTTCCGTAACTGATCCGGCGGAGCGGCAAAAGGCCTATGCCGCAGCGATCCAGCGCATTACCGAGGAGGCGTACTGGCTCCCGCTGTTTACGTATGTGACTTACTATGCGTTTGATTCCGACCTGAACTTCGAGGCTTTTCCTGACGAATTGCCACGGTTCTACATGTACAGCTGGAAGTAGCATCCGGGAGCAAGGCCACCGTCAGGTGCAGCGGTCTCGCTACGCTCCAGCTCCAAATGTATAAGCGTCCATCGGCAGCACGCTGTGCGCGGCGCTGGCGTGCAGCTGCCGAGGCGAGGGCACCTCACCCCCGGCGCTCGGCGCCACATACAGCGGTAGCAGGTGCTCCTCGGTGGGGTGACTTTTGGCGGCATAGGGTGCAAACCGGCGATAATTGAGTAGATCGCTGATCCGCCCCTACACCAGCGCCGCATCGAACCAGCCGGCGGGGCAACCACGGTGACGGCGGGAGCGCGTGTCTCCCAATGCGCCGAGACACAAGGATGGCGGGGGCGGCATGGCAGGATTGATCCGAGTCCTTGGAGGAAGCGCTTTGCCGGCGGGGCGGTCAGCGGCAACTTCGGCGGGCCATGGGAGACAGAAATCGAGGGAAGCACCGGGTCGCCTCCGGGCGGCTGGTGAATCTGCCGCATCATGTTATGGTCGGGCGGAAACTATCCACCACATAAGCCGGAGATAATGGCCAGCCGGCTACGTCGATGCCGTCTGAAAAAAAGATTTATATACGCACCTGCCGCGATGTGGTAAGCTCATTCAGCTAAGGGGTTAAGGGATGCTCAGTGATGCGGTGAGGGCCGGTGACGGCGCGGAGCCTGCGAGGCATTACCGTTGCTATCTCCTTGATGCTTCCGGACACATTTCCAACGCGCGCGATCTGGAGGCGGAGGGCGACGTTGCTGCGCTCAGGATAGCCGAGGACGTTTTGAACGAGTTCGGCCTTCCCGGCAATCGAGGTATGGGAGCGCACCCGGCTCGTGCGGCAGATTTAAAGATCCTCTGAGAGCGGTGCCAGAGCACAGGATGACGGCCTGCTCAGCCAGGAATCATAGCCGCTCTTCCAGCGCGTCCAGAACGCTTCGCACCGTGCCGGTCAGCAGCGACAGATCCTGCGGGCGCGACAGCCGGTGATCCCCGTCCGTGATCAGGGTCACGCGGACATCGGAACTCTCCACCCGACTGGCGATTTTCAACGCCGTCTCCCAGGGGACGTCCGGATCGCGTTGGCCGTGCAACAAGCGGAGCGGGCAATGGATCGGGATAGGGCCGTCGAGCAGAAGATGTCGCCGTCCGTCCTCGATCAGGTTACGGGTGATCGGATAGGGACCACCATAGGCGCTCGGCACGTGCAGTACGCCATCCTGCATAATCCGCTCGCGCTCCAGAGGCTCCATCGCTTCCCACATCAGGCGTTCAGTAAAATCCGGCGCCGCAGCAATCCCGATGATCGCCTTCACCCGCTCAGGTCGCGCCAGCGCGGTCAGTAATGCAATCCATCCGCCCATGGACGAGCCCACGAGGACCAGCGGACCAGTGGTCAAGCGGTCGATCATGGACAGAGCGTCATTCACCCACAGCCCTATCGTACCCTGCTCGAACTCTCCCCCGCTGTCGCCATGACCCGAGTAATCGAACCGCAGCATGGCCTGACCTTGTTCGGCGCAAAACCGCGCAAGCGTGTTGGCCTTGTCGCCGGTCATGTGGCCTCGGAAGCCGGTCAGAAACACAACGGTGGGTGTTCGGCCGCCGAGCCTGGCCCAGGCCAGTTCCACGCCGTCATCCCGATGCAGCCGTCCCTGGGTTGCCATGCAGCGTATCTATGATGGACCTCGGCCGCAGGCTACACGCGGCTATGCCGGTCATTCTTCAAGTGCTGCCGAGCCTGGAGACGGGCGGCGTGGAGCGAAGCACGGTAGAGGTTGCCGAGGCCGTCGCGGGTGCGGGATGGACTGCCCTGGTCGCCTCGGCCGGCGGGCGTTTGGTGCCGGCGGTGGAGCGTACCGGGAGGCATTTGCTACTGCCTCTGAACACCAAGAACCCGGTTTCGATGCTGCGAAATGCCCAGCTTCTGGCGGGGTTGATCCGGCGAGAGCAGGTCGATGTAGTGCACGCGAGGTCGCGGGCGCCGGCGTGGTCGGCGTGGTGGGCGGCGCGACAGACCGGGCGACACTTCGTCACCACGTATCATGGCGCCTACGGCGAGGAGCTTCCGCTCAAGCGGCAGTACAACGCCGTTATGGCACGCGGCGAGACGGTAATTGTCGCCAGCCGTTTCATGGCGGACATGGTGAGCGACCGCCATAGAGTTGGGCGGGAGCGGCTGCGGGTGATTCCGCGCGGCGTTGATCCGGCCGTGTTCGACCCGGACGCAGTGTCCCAGGAACGCAAGGATCGAATTGCCGCGGCATGGAGCATTCAAGCGGCGGCTCCGGTGATTTTGCTGCCGGGTCGCATTACCGGATGGAAGGGCCAATCGGTGCTGCTGGACGCGATGGCCCGGCTCTCGCGGCACGACCCGCTTGTCGTGCTGGCCGGTGCCGATCAGGGCCGGACCCACATTACCGCCCGCCTACAGGAGCAGGCGGGGCGTTTGGGATTGGGCGAGCGGGTACGACTGCCCGGCGACTGCGACGACATGCCAGCGGCGCTGACGGTAGCGGACGTCGTTGTGCATGCCTCGACCGAGCCGGAAGCGTTCGGCCGGGTGGTGATCGAGGCGCAGGCGATGAAGCGGCCGGTCATTGCATCGGATCTCGGCGGACCTGTTGAAACCGTGGAGCATGGGGTAACCGGCTGGCGTGTCCCCGCCGGCGATCCGGCGGCTCTGGCGGCAGAGCTTGAGCGAGTGCTGGCGATGAGCATGGCGGAGCGAGCGAGAGTGGGTGACGCGGCGAGGGTCGCCATTCTCGAGCGGTGCACGACCGGGATGATGCAGAAGGAGACCTTGGAGGTTTACCGCGAAATCCTGGAAAACTGAGGGGCGCGGTGAAGTGGTGCCGTGCCAGTGCTGCAGTGCGGAAACCGGCACTTGCGACGGCAGCCGCGTGACGCCATAGACATGCTTTCCCACGAGGAGAAGCCGACCCATGCCCGCCATCACCCTGCCCGACGGATCGGTGCGCCGCTTCGACGGTTCGGTGGCGGGCGCGACGGTGGCGGAGGCGATCGGACCGGGCCTCGCCCGCGCCGCCGTGGCGATGAAGCTGGACGGCAAACTGGTCGATCTCGCGACCGAAATCGACCGCGACGCGTACGTGCAGTTCGTCACCCGCAAGGACCCCGATGCCCTCGAGATGATCCGGCACGACGCCGCCCATGTGCTGGCCGAGGCAGTGCAGGCGCTCTATCCCGGGACCCAGGTGACCATCGGGCCGCCGATCGACAACGGGTTCTACTACGATTTCGCCCGCAACCAGCCCTTCACCCCGGAGGATTTTCCGGCCATCGAGGCCAGGATGCGGGAGATCATCGCCCGGGGTGCGCCGTTCCGCCGCAGCGTGATGGAGCGCGAGGAAGCCATCGAGTTCTTCAAGAACAGGGGCGAGAAATACAAGGCGGAGATCATCCAGGACCTGCCACGGGACCAAACCATCAGCCTCTATTCCCAGGGCGACTGGATCGACCTCTGCCGCGGGCCGCACATGCGGACCACCGCGGATGTGGGCAACGCCTTCAGGCTGATGAAGGTGGCCGGGGCCTATTGGCGGGGCGACCACCGCAACGCCATGCTCAGCCGAATCTACGGCACCGCCTGGCGCGACCAGAAAGAGCTCGACGGCTATCTGCATCTGCTGGAGGAGGCGGAGCGGCGGGACCATCGCCGGATCGCCAAGGAAATGGACCTGTTCCATTTGCAGGAGGAGGCGGCCGGGAGCGTCTTCTGGCATCCCAACGGCTGGCGGTTATTCCGCGTGGCAGAGGACTACATGCGCCGCCGTCTGGACGCGGCCGGATACAAAGAAATCCGCACCCCGCAGCTCGTGGACCGCTCGCTCTGGGAGGCGTCCGGCCATTGGGAGAAGTTTCGCGAGCATATGTTCATCGCCACGGTCGAGGACGAGGACAAGGTCCTTGCGCTGAAGCCGATGAACTGCCCGTGCCATGTGCAGATCTTCCGCCAGGGTCTGCGGAGCTATCGCGAACTGCCCCTGCGTTTTGCCGAGTTCGGGTCATGCCACCGGTTCGAGCCATCGGGCGCCCTGCACGGGATCATGCGGGTCCGCGCCTTCACTCAGGACGATGCGCACATCTTTTGCACCGAGGCGCAGATCGCCCTCGAGACGGTGCGCTTCGTGGAGTTGCTGTCCTCGATCTATCGCGACTTCGGCTTCCCCGAGTTCGTGGTGAAATTCTCCGACCGCCCGCCGGTTCGCGCGGGCGCCGACGAGGTGTGGGACCGCGCGGAAGCGGCGCTGAAGGAAGCCTGCGCCATCGCGGGCGTGGATTACGCGCTGAACCCGGGCGAGGGCGCCTTCTATGGCCCGAAGCTGGAATTCGTGCTGCGGGACGCGATCGGGCGGGAATGGCAGTGTGGCACCCTGCAGGTGGATTTCGTGCTGCCGGAACGGCTGGACGCCGAATACGTGGGCGAGGATGGGGCGCGGCACCGGCCGGTGATGCTGCACCGGGCGATTCTGGGCAGTTTCGAGCGCTTCCTGGGCATGCTGATCGAGCAGTACGCCGGCCGCTTTCCCCTGTGGCTCGCGCCGGTCCAGGCGGTGGTGGCGACGATCGTGTCCGATGCCGATGGCTACGCGAACGAGGCCGCCGAGGTCTTGCGGGGCGCGGGCTTGCAGGTCGAAATGGACCTGTCGAACCAGAAGATCAATGCCAAGGTGCGGGAACATGCCCTGGCGCACGTGCCGGTTCTGGCGGTGGTCGGCCGGCGCGAGGCGGAGACCCGCACAGTCGCCCTGCGCCGGCTTGGATCGGAAAAACAGGAGGTTCTGCCGCTTGCAGAGGCCGCTTCACGGCTTGCGGCGGAAGCCACGCCTCCCGATCTTAAGCGTTTGGAAACCCGCCGGCGCGAGGCTGCTTGATTGTCCTGCCCGTGTTCGGCCAAAATCCGCCAGGAACATGTCAACCTCCACAGGAGATAGACCATACCAAGAGGACCTTTGCCCGCTCCGCCAACCCGAGACGGGCCCCGTGTGAATGAGGAGATTTGCGCGCCGCAGGTGCGGCTGATTGATCAGGAAGGCGAAATGCAGGGGGTCATGAGCGCGCGAGACGCGCAGTCCCGTGCCTATGCCGCCGGGCTTGACCTTCTGGAGATCAGCCCCAACGCCGACCCCCCGGTGGTGAAGATCCTGGACTACGGCAAGTTCAAATACGAACAGCAGAAAAAGCGAAACGAAGCCAAGAAGAAGCAGAAGGTCATCGAAATCAAGGAGATAAAAGTCCGCCCCAACATCGATGAGAACGACTACCAGGTGAAGATGCGCGCCATGAAATCGTTTCTGGAGGAGGGGGACAAGGTGAAGGTGACGTTGCGCTTTCGGGGCCGTGAGATGGCTCACCAGGAAATCGGCGTGCGGGTGCTGGAGCGGATCCGAAGCGAGCTTGATGGGGTGACCAAGGTGGAACAGCTGCCGCGGATGGAAAACCGCCAGATGGTAATGGTTTTGTCGCCGCGCTAGTATCGACTTTCTCTGAAAGTCGATACGACGCTTGTTGTCTGAGTTCCGATTCGCGTGACGAAGCGTGCGTGCTTCGCGACCCACGCTTCTCTGCGATCGGATTCTAGAGCGGCGCGATCTGCTCCAACCGGCTACAGCCTGATCCACCGCCGCGTGCGCTTCAGCATGGCGGCTGCCTCCGCTGACAGACGCCACGGCCGATCTTCCTGCGCAGCGACCCGCTGGAGCCGCCAGCAGTGGGGGCATCGCACGGTCTGTTCCGCGACCTCCCGACGGATCGGCATCCCGCCACCGCAGGTGTTGCAAATGGCGCGACGAGCCGGATCCTGCGCAGCGGACCGGATCGCCCGCGCCAGTTCCGAACCTTGCGTGAATGCGAACGGCAGGTAGCGCATTGCCCTGATTCACCCCGAGTGGCACCATTATTATCCGGAAAGACAAACTTAAGGCCAGTATGACATCCAATCTTCCTTTTGGCATGACCGTGTGCGGCATCGAGGAGTTGCCAAACCATTGCGAGGCGGGAGTCACGCATGTGCTGTCAATTCTGGACCCCAGCTACCCGGTGCCGGATGCCTTCGGCAGCTTCGGTGAGCATGCGCGGCTGGAGCTGAGATTTTTCGACGTTCTGGAGCCGGGCGCGGGGGGGCAGCCGCCCCGGCCGGAACATGTCCAGCAGATCCTGGCCCTCGGACGTGATCTGATGGCCGAGCCGCTTAGGGCGGCTCACCTGCTGGTTCATTGCCACGCTGGCGTTTCCCGCTCTACAGCCTCGATGCTGATGGTGCTGGCGCAGGCGCGCCCTGATCTGTCGGCCTTTGAACTGGCGGATCTCATGCTGCACATTCGCGAGAAGGCCTGGCCGAACCTCAGAATGGTCGAGTTTGCAGATAATCAACTCAGCCGTAGCGGTGATCTGGTTGCTGCTGCCGCGAAGCTTTATCAACACCAGCTCCGGATCCGCCCACACCTGATGGAAACGATGGGGCAGGGTGGGCGGGGGCGAGAAGTGAAACTAGGGCAGCAGGCGCTGCAGTAGAAATTTACGCGTTCAGCACGTCCTCGATACGGATCGGCACTTTGTGTACGCGGATGCCGGTAGCGTGCCAAACGGCATTGGCAATGGCCGCTGCGACACCGACCATCGGCAGTTCCCCGATGCCCTTGGCGCCGAGCGGGTTAGAGGTTCGGTCGTCATTTGGAACGATGATGGTATCGATCGGGGGGATGTCGGCATTCACCGGCACGACATATTCGGAGATGTTGGCGTTGACCACGCGACCGGTTTCCTCGTCAACCAACGTTTCCTCGAACAGTGCCATGCCGATGCCATAGACGATGCCGCCAATGAGCTGGCTGCGCGCGGTCTTGGCGTTCATGACGTGGCCAGCATCGAACGCGCCGACATAACGGACGACACGGATTTCACCGAGATCAGGATCGACGCGCACCTCGGCGAACTGGGCGCCGAAAGCGTGCATCGAATAGCGCTGCTTTTCCTCGCCGGGCTTGGCGCTAACCTGCGCCTCGACTGAGGTGACACCGCGGCGTGCCATCATTTGCGCGACGGACAGGTGCCCGTCCGGGCCGCGGATCGCATTCGGGACAAGTTGCAGCGCGTCGTCAGGGGCGCCGGTCCAACGGTCGGCGCGCGCCATATCGAGCAGCTTGGCGCGCAGGGATTGGGCGGCGGCAAACACGGCGGAGCCGGCGCTGGCAACGGTCTGTGAGCCGCCGGAGACGGGCGCATGCGGCAGCGAGCTGTCACCAAGCGTGACGCTGATCCATTCGATGGGGGCTCCGAGAACCTGGGCGGCGATTTGCGCCAGCACGGTATAGGTGCCGGTGCCGATATCCTGGCTGCCGATCGCGACGTGTATGGTTCCGTTTGCATCCATCCGGGCGCGTGCATCGGCGGGCGAGCGGTTAGTGGGATAAGTGCTGGTAGCCATGCCGAGTCCGACAAGATATGGGCCGTCGCGCATGGAGCGCGGCGCGGAGCTGCGACGGCCCCATTCGAAGGCTTCGGCGCCCATCATGTAGCAGGCGCGCAGGGCCTTGCTGGCAAACGGCTTGTTTTCATGCGGATCCTGTTCAGCGTAGTTTCGCAGCCGGAATTCGAGTGGATCCATGCGAAGCTGGGCGGCCAGTTCGTCGATCGCGGATTCCAGCGCGTAGTCGCCGGGCGCCTCGCCAGGGGCGCGCATGTAGGTCGGCAGACTTGCGTTGGTCGGTACTAGACGATGGGTGACCGCAACGTTCGGGCAGGCGTAGAGCATCTCCGTAGGCAGCCCCACCGGTTCGCTGAACTCGCCGAGCGGGGCCATGGACATTTGCGAGAAGCCGTTGTGGCGCATGGAGACGAGGCGACCTTGTTCGTCAGCAGCGAAGCGCAGCTTCTGGATGGTTTGTGGGCGATAGCCGTTGCAGGTGAACATCTGCGCGCGGGTGATGACGAGCTTCACCGGCTTGCCGACGATTTTTGCGGCCATTGCAGCAAGGATCGCGGGCGGCCAGGTGCTACCCTTGCAGCCGAAACCACCGCCGACGAAAGGATCGATCACGCGGACGTTCTTTGGATCGATGCCGAACGCGGCGGCGAGGGTCGTCTGAGCCCCGCTGACGCCCTGGGTGGCGTGCCAGACGGTGAGTTTGTCGTTTTCCCAGTGCGCGATGGTCGCGTGCGGCTCCATCGGGTTGTGATTCTCGACTGGCGTCATGTAGGCGGTTTCGAGCTTGACGGCGGCCGAATTGAAGGTGCCGTCCGGGTCGCCACGGGATGAATCAGGCGGACGCGCGCCGTTGCGGAAGTGCTTCGGCGGGTAGGCCTGGTCCATGGCGGCCGTCATGCGCGTGACCGGCTCGGCCGTTTGATATTGCACGTGGATCTGTGCCGCCGCCGCGATAGCTTGTTCCAGCCGCCCGGCAACAACTACCGCGATCGGCTGGCCGTTGAAATAGACGGTCATGTCCTGGAGGGTGGGCGGATGCGCGTCGTGCAGCTTGATCGCGTTCTGGGGCGTGATGATGCGCAGCACGCCGGGCATGCCCTGGGCGGCGGTCAGATCGAACCCGGTGATCTGGCCGTTGCCGGTCGAGCTCAGCACGAGAACGGCGTGCACAACGTCCGGCAACTGGAACTCGGCGGCATAACGCGCGGCGCCGGTCACCTTGAGTTTGCCGTCCAGGCGATCGATGGGCTGTCCGATGATCATCGCCATCTCCTTACGCCGCGACAATTTCGAGGGCGCGCAGCACGGTGTTGCGCAGCAGGGGAAGCTTGAATGCGTTCTGTGAAGCGGGGCTGGCGCCCTGTCCGGCCTGCATTGCCGCATTGCGCAGCGCATCGGCGTTGAGCGGCATGCCGCGGAGGGCTTGCTCCACTTCCGGAAGGCGCCAGGGGATGGTGCCTACTCCGCCGGCGGCGACGCGGGCGTCGGTAATCCGTCCGTTGGACGCGTAAAGTGCCACGGCGGCGGAGACAAGCGCAAACTCGAAGCTCGCGCGGTCACGAACTTTCAAATAGTACCGACCGGCGCGATGCAGGCGAAACGGGTACGAGGATAGCGGTGATCAGCTCGCCCGGCTGCATATTGGTTTCATTCTGTGGCGTGTTGCCAGGCAGGCGGTAGAATTCACGGATGGGGAGCTTGCGGGTCTGACTGCTGGCGTCCTGGAATTCGATTTGCGCATCCAAGGCAACGAGTGCGACGGGCATGTCGGAAGGCTGAGTGGCAATGCAATCATCACTGCCGCCCAGGATGGCAAGCATGCGGTTCTCGCCGTGGATCGCCGGGCAGCCGGAGGCCGGCACACGCTTGTTGCAAGCAAAACCTGTGTCTCGGAAATATCCGCACCGCGTACGCTGGAGCAGGTTGCCGGCCATGGTTCCCATGTTGCGGACTTGCGGAGAGGCGGCGGAAAGCAGGGCCAGACTGATCGCGGGGGCGAACTCGCGGACCGCCGGATGTGCCGCCACGTCGCTCATGCGCGCAGTCGCACCGAGGCGAAGCGTGTCGCCCTGGAGCGAGACGGCCGAAAGATCCAGTCCGTCGATATCCAACAGGCGGGTTGGGGATTCCACGCCGTTTTTCATAAGTTGGAGGAGATCGCTCCCTCCGGCGATGTATTTCGTTCCCGGTTGCTGGGCCGCGGCGACTGCGGCTGCCGCGTCGGCGGGCTGGATGAGGGTGAAAGCCTGCATGGTTCAGCCCTCCTGCATCTGCGTCGCGGCCTGATGGATGGCAGCAACAATGTTGGGATAGGCACCGCAACGGCAGATATTGCCGCTCATCCACTCCCGCACCTCGGCGGGGGAATTGGCATGACCTTCATTGATCAGGGCGACAGCGGACATGATCTGGCCGGGCGTACAGTAGCCGCACTGGAATCCGTCATGTTCGAGGAAGGCTGCCTGCACTGGATGCAGCTCATTGTTGATAGCCAGGCCTTCGATGGTGGTTATGGCTTTGCCCTGGGAGCGAACCGCGAGGGTAAGACAGGACACGACACGACGGCCATCGATATGCACGGTGCAGGCGCCGCACGATCCCATGTCGCAGCCTTTCTTGGTACCGGTCAGGGCGGCGTATTCGCGCAAGGCGTCCAGCAATGTTGTCCGAGGTTCGATGGAAAGTTTCAGAGCTTTGCCATTGACCTGTAGCACGACATCCTGGAGGTCTGAGGTCGATACCGGCTGAGCAGGCGCGCGGGGCGTTTCGTCCGCATAGGCAGATACCGGCAATATGGCGAGACCGGAGGCGGAACTTGCGAGCAAATTACGGCGAGTTACATTGGGAAGAGTCATCGGAGCATCTCCCTTCGCCGAAGATGATAGTCTGTTAGCAAAAGACGGTCTCCGGGGCCGGAGGTCACGTACGGGAGAGCAGATGCGAGGTTGGCGCTTGCTGACGGCGCGATGCGGTGGGAGTGTGATACCACTGTAACGTGGGCGTAATCCCGGAGGCTGGAGGGCATTCCAGCGGACCGCCGTCGCTACCGAAATGACCGGCTGAGTGAAGTATTCTGGACATCGCGGCGGATCGCGCGGGTGATGGATGATCTTGGCTTTTACGCATTGTGGACAGCTGAACATCATTTCCAGCGCGAAGGATATGAGTGTCTGCCCAATCTGGTGCAGCTCGGATTATGGCTCGCCACCCAGACCGAGCGGCTTAAGTTTGGATGTGCGTTCAACGTGCTGCCGATGTGGCATCCGATCCGGCTGGCTGAGGACTATGCAATGGCGGATATCGTCACGGATGGCCGCATCATCATGGGTGTGGGCCGTGGCTACCACTCGCGGGAGGTGGAGACGTTTGGGGCGCCGCTGCTTGATGCTGAGGCGAACCGGGCGTATTTCGAGGAGCAGCTGCAATTGCTGCTGAAATGCTTTAATGCGGATGCCTTCCGTTTTGAGGGGAAGTATTTCCGTGCACCGGCCGATGTTGATTATCGTGGATACCATCTGGCGGATATCACCGTTGTCCCGCGGCCGAAGCCAGTGGAGGTGTGGATGCCGGTCGCCAGCGGCAAGACCATCGCCATGATGGCGCGCTACGGGCTGAAGGCGATGGTTACGCTGAACGGCGAGAAGATTTTGGAAGATGTGTTGCGGGCGTATCAGCAAGCATGCGCGGAGCATGGGCAGAACAAGGCGCTGGGTCAGGATGTAATCTGGGGCGCGGGTTTATTTCTGGCCGGCAGCAAGGAGGAGGCGATCCGGCGCATCGAACCGGCGCACGACGAGCGGTTCAAATGATTCGCGCCGTTCGGATTTGTGCGCTACGCTGATAAGCATGGCCGGATCTGGGGAACCCCCGGCGCACCGACGCGCATTCCAACGATCCGCGACGGTGTGGAACAGAAGGCGTGGTTCTGCGGAACGCCGGGTGAGGTGATCGAAGGCATCAAGTCCATTGAGGCAAAATACCCGGGGCTGGAGGATTTTATGATCCACTGGGCGGAGGGTTTGTCCCCGGCCGAGTTCGAGGATCAGCTCCGCTGGTTCGCGCGGGATGTCATGCCGGCCTTTCGGAATTAGGGAAGCAAAGGTTGGCGTATTACGGCCCAGGGATGCCGGAACAGACTGAGGCGGCTATTCCCGTCATTGGTTTCGGCGACAACCGCCACGGCAGATCGTGACTGAAGACGTGAATATAATTCGGCGGCCGCGGCCGGGTGTTGCCGAACAGATCGCAACCCGGGTGGCGTTTCTGGTCGCCGGGCTCGGCACCGCTGCATGGGCGCCGCTTGTGCCTTACGCGAAGCAGCGTCCGGGCGCTCGCGAAGGTGGGCTGGGGTTACTCCTGCTATGTGTCGGAGCCGGCTTTCTCGCGGCCATGCCGATTCCGGTGCTTTAGCCTCGAAACAGGCATCCAGTCGGTTTCTCACCACAAATCCCTTGCCGAAACCGGCGGGAAACGTCGCGCAACCTTCCGGAAACACCCGCTCCTCATTATCTCCCACCATCAGGCCCTCCGATGAGGGCGGACCAATGAGGTAATGGGCTTCTCCGCACCCTTCATCGCCCGGCCGGTCGCCACCATCCTGCTGGCCATCGGCATCCTGCTCTCGGGCATCGTCGCCTACCGGTTTCTTCCGGTCGCCGCGCTGCCGAGCGTGGACATTCCCACAATCGTCGTGCTCGCCTCCCGGCCGGGCGCGGACCCGGAGACAATGGCCAACTCCGTGGCCGCCCCGCTGGAGCGGCGGCTGGGAGAAATCTCCGGCGTGACCGAGATCACCTCCACCAGCTCAGTCGGCGCCTCGTCGGTCGTCGTGCAGTTCGACATCGATCGCGACATCAACGGTGCTGCCCACGACGTTCAGGCCGCAATCAACGCGGCCATCACCGACCTGCCCAGCGATCTGCCGACCCGTCCCTATTATCGCAAATTCAATCCGGCGGCAGCGCCGATCATGACCATCGCCCTGTCGTCCGACACGCTGTCCATCGCGCAGATCTACGATGCGGCGGACAGTATCCTGGGTCAGCGCCTGTCGCAGGTTGAAGGTGTGTCGAATGTCACCATCAGCGGCGCCGAGAAGCCCGCCGTGCGGGTGCAACTCGATCCCGTGCAGCTTGCGGCCGCCGGTCTTTCTTCCCAGGACGTGACCAACGCCATCAAGACGGCGAACGTGCTGGAACCGACCGGCGGGTTCGAGGGGAAGGACCGTGCCGGCACGATCGGCGTCAACGGCCAGATGTCACAGGCGGATCAGTATAGAGGCCTGGTCCTGAAGGCCGGCGGCGGCGCGGTGGTCACGCTTTCCAACGTGGCCACCGTTGTGAACAGCGTGGCCAATACTCGTCTGGCGGCCTGGGACGGAAAGCAGCCGGCGATCCTGCTGACGCTGACGAAGGATGCCGGCGCCAACGTGATCGAGACGGTTGACCGGATTAGAGAGCTGCTGCCCCAGCTCATGTCCTGGATGCCGCCCGACATCAAAGTGACAGTCATCCAGGACCGCACCACCACCATCCGCGCGAGTGTGGACGACGTCCAGTACACGATGGCCGTCACCATTGTTTTGGTGCTGATGGTGGTCGCCATCTTCATGCGCCGGGTCGTTCCCACCGCCGCGGCGGCGGTCACTGTTCCGCTCTCCATCTGCGGGACGCTGGCCGGCATGTGGTTCATGGGCTACTCGCTGGACAACTTCTCGCTGATGGCGCTGACCGTCTCGGTCGGCTTCGTGGTCGACGACGCCATCGTCATGATCGAGAACATCGTCCGTCACACCGAACATGGCCTGCCGCCGATGCGGGCCGCCCTGATCGGCTCCCGCCAGATCGGTTTCACCGTGGTGTCGATCAGCATCTCGCTCGTGGCGGTATTCATTCCGCTCATTTTCATGGGCGGCATCCTCGGACGCCTGTTCCATGAGTTCGCCGTGACGTTGACCATGGCGATCGCGATCTCGGCGGCCGTTTCCCTCACCTTGACGCCAATGATCTGCGGCCATTGGATGAAACCGCCTCACGCGGCCGCGGGGACAGGCTTCTGGGCCAGGCTCGACCGCACCATCGAGCGATTGTTGGACGCGAATCAGCGCATCTATGGCCGGACCCTCGCATGGTCCTTGCGGCACGGGCGTTTCATGCTGCTGGTGATGCTCGCGACCATCGTTGTGACGATCCGCCTGTACGGCGTGCTGCCCAAGGGCTTCATGCCTATCGAGGACACCGGCATCCTGATGGGGTCCACGATCGCGTCGCCGGACATTTCCTTCAAGGCGATGGAGGCGCGCCAACGTGCCGTGGTGGATACGATCCTGTCCGATCCGGCGGTCGCCTCTGTCGGATCGCAGGTGGGCGTCGCGAGCGGCTGGTCATCGCTCAATCGTGGGCAACTCATGATCAGCCTGAAGCCCGTGTCAGAGAGAGGCGTCTCCTCGGAGGAGGTCATTGCTCGTCTCCGGCCCAAACTGGCCCGGTTGGGCGGGGTGCAGACCTTTCTGGCTTCCGCCCAGGATCTTCGGGGCGGGGGCCGCACCGGCGGGTCGCAGTTCCAGTTCGTCGTGATCAGCCAGGATCTGCAGGAGATGCGCCATTGGGCGCAGCTTCTGGAAGAGAAGCTGAAAACCACGCCGGCCATCGCCGACGTGACTTCGGACCAGGACCGCGCCGGCCCGCAGGAAAACGTGGTGATCGACCGCGCAGCTGCGGCGAGGCTCGGGATCAAGACCACCGATATCGACAACGCCCTGAATAACGCCTTCGCGCAACGTCAGGTGTCAACCATCTACACCGCCCGGAACCAGTACAAGGTGGTGGTGGAAACCGCGCCGGAACTGCAGACCAGCCCCAGCATGCTCGGTCAGGTTTATGTCGCCTCTTCCGGCGGCCAGTCGATCCCGCTTTCGGCGGTCGCGCACTTCGAGCGCGGAGATGCACCGCTGGCGGTGCGCCACCAGGGCCAATTCCCGGCCGCGACGATAAGCTTCAACCTGGAAGGCAACACCGCGCTGGGGGATGCCGAGGCGGCCGTGCAAAAGGCAGCGGACGCGCTGCACATGCCGCCGGACGTGCACACCGAATTCGCCGGCAACGCCAAGTGGCTGCAGCAAACCACGTCCACCGAACCCCTGCTGATCGCAGCCGCGCTGATCTCGATCTACATCGTGCTGGGTGTGCTCTATGAGAGCCTGCTCCATCCCCTGACAATCCTTTCCACCCTGCCTTCGGCGGGAGTAGGCGCCCTGCTCGCTTTGCTCATTGCCGGCCAGCCGCTCGACATCATGGGCATGATCGCGATCGTGCTCCTGATGGGGATCGTAAAAAAGAACGGCATCATGATCGTCGATTTTGCGCTCGAGGCCGAACGCCAGCGCGGCCTGAGCCCCATCGCGGCGATCCACGATGCCTGCATCGCGCGGTTCCGGCCGATTCTGATGACGACCCTGGCGGCCCTGTTGGGAGCCCTGCCTTTGGCCCTGGCGTGGGGAACCGGTTCGGAGCTTCGCCGCCCTCTGGGCATAGCAATTATTGGCGGGCTGATCCTCTCGCAGGCGCTGACGCTCTACACCACCCCAGCGGTCTATCTGGCGCTGGAGCGGCTTGCCGGCAAAAGGCCGCCCATTGTCGTGCCGGCCGAATAACCCCCTGCGACAGTTGAGCTTCTGTTAACCCCGACCGACTAGGCTCGCGCGTCCGATCAGCGGTCGAGGAAGCCGACCCACGCCTGCTTCGTGCAGGACTGGCGAAGAAGGAGGCGTGAAGATTGGCCATGGGCGGCAGATGTCCGGGTCGCTGAAGCTGTGTTTGAAGCTCATCCTCACGGGCGTTCTCATGGTCGTCGGGATCGCCGTTATCTTTTCGAAGACGGTGGAGTTTGAACGCAAGGCCATCCTGGGGTCGGAGGCTTCGCATCAGGCCGAGTTCGCGGTTGGCCTGCTGTGCACGGATCTTGCCCAGCTTGAAGCTGCAATAGCAGCAGCAGCGGTCCCGGGAACCGCCGCCACGCGCGCCAAGATCGAGGCACTCTTCGATGGGCTTGAGGATCGGATTCGTTTTGTCACCCGCGATACGGCCGGCACCCACCTTGCAGCGGATCCTGATGCCAGCGGCACTATGGTCCGGCTTGAAGCTGCACTCGGCGAGGCAAGGAAACTCGCGGCCGGCTTTTCAGGTACCGATTCCGCGCAGCGGATGTTGGCGCTGCTGACGCCTTTCGATCCACAGATCGCCCCCCTCGCTACCCTCGCACACAACCGCGGGGCTGCGACGGCCAGACGGGAGCTGGAGCGGCTGATCGGAATTCAGCGCGCTCTGTCGGCTGTGAGAAGCGTCCTGATGCTGGGCAATTTTGTCCTGATCGGGATGCTGGTCGGGCGTAACCGCCTGCTGCGGCGAGCCAACGCCGATGTGCAGAATTTGGTGACCGATCTGCAGCAGACCAGCATCGATCTGGCGGAAGCAAACCTGCGGGTGCAGCAGGCGATGGCGGAGGCGCAACTTCACAACCAGATCCTTCGCGCGCGCGACCTTGAGCTGCACACCCAGAACGCCCGGTTCGATGCGGCACTGAACAACATGTCCCAGGCCCTGTGCCTGGCCGATGCAGACCAGCGGCTGATCGAATGCAATGTGCGCTTTCTGGAGCTCTTCGGGTTATCCCGCGGGGAGGTTCGCCCCGGGGTCGCGATGCAGGATGTATTCCGCGCGATCAGCCGGATCGGGCGTTATGAAGCGGGGATGATCGATTCGCTCCGGGAAGAGCAGGAGACGCTGGCAGGGTGCGGAAGGGCTGGGAAGTTTTTCCAGGAGGACAGCCAGGGGCGCGCCCTGGCCGTTTCGCATCAGCCGATGGAAGACAGGGGGTGGGTTGCAACTTACGAAGACATAAGTGAGCGGCGGCGCACCGAAGCGCAGATCAGCTTCATAGCCCACCACGATGCTCTGACAAGTTTGCCGAACCGCCTGCTGTTCCGGGAAAGACTGGAGGCTGCACTGGGCCGCCTGAGCAGGACCGGAGAAACGCTGGCGCTGTTGTGCCTCGATCTGGACTATTTCAAAGACGTCAACGACACGCTCGGCCACCCCGCGGGAGATGCGCTGCTGGAGGCCGTGGCCACCCGTCTACGGTCATGTATCCGCGACAGCGACGTGGTTGCCCGGTTGGGGGGCGACGAGTTCGCAGTGCTGCAATTCTCCTGCGATCAGCCGGACAATTCCCAGGGTACTCGCCCGACAAATCGTGGAAACGCTGAAACATCCGTACAAGATCGAGAACCAGCCGGTCATCGTTGGGGTGAGCATCGGAATCGCGCTGGCCCCGGGGAACGGCACTTCGGCGGACGTGCTGCTGAAATGCGCGGACATGGCGTTGTATCGCGCGAAGGCCGATGGACGGGGAAAATACCGGTTCTTCCAGGCTGAGATGGATGCCGAGGCGCAGGCCCGCCGTGCGATAGAGCTCGATCTACGCGACGCGCTGAACAAGCAGCAGCTTGAAGTGTTCTATCAGCCGCAATTCGATCTCGCGCATGGCGGCGTCCGGGGTTTTGAGGCTTTGCTGCGCTGGCGCCACCCGCGACGGGGAATGATCCCGCCCTCGCAGTTCATTGGCGTTGCAGAGGATGTCCATCTGATCGGACCGATAGGGGAGTGGGTGCTGCGCCGGGCCTGTGCCGACGCGACGGCCTGGCCGGATCACGTCCGCATCGCCGTCAATCTGTCGCCCATGCAGGTCCATACCGAGGATATCGTCGCGACCGTAGCGGGAGCGTTGGGTGCCGCCGGATTGCCCGCCCGGCGCCTGGAGCTGGAGATCACGGAATCAGCCTTGCTGCAGCATAACGAGCAGGTGCTGGCGACGCTGCACAGGCTGCGGGCGCTGGGTGTTCGGATCGCGCTGGACGACTTCGGGACCGGCTACTCGAGTTTGAGCTATCTCCGCAGCTTCCCGTTCGACAAAATAAAGGTCGATCAGTCCTTTGTGCGCGAAATCCGCAGCCGGCCGGACTGCCTGGCCATTGTCCAGTCGATCACGGGCCTGGCCCGGCAGCTTGGCATGACTACCACCGCTGAAGGCGTGGAAACGGTGGAGCAGTTGGAGGCGGTCAGAGAGGCAGGCTGCACTGAGGTTCAGGGTTTTTTGCTCGGCCGGCCGATGCCGTGCGGTGCCATTCCGGATGTGGTCGCCGAGGCCGGAAGGGTTCCGGACAGAGAGGCCGCCGACTGAGGCCGGTGCTCGGGTCCGTTTGCACGTCATTGACGGGCTCGCTCGGGATAGCGGCGTCGCCGATCATCAGCAGTCCAGATCTCCTCGCTCCGGCCGGAGACCTTGCCGACAAGCTCCGGCAAGCTCGCCGTGTTGCCCCGGCAATCACGCGAACCACCGCGTTCGATCAGCACGGCCGGCGATAGCCGCTCCGGTGTAGAGCGCGTGATACACACGGGAGCAGGTGAACGATTTTGCAGGTGGCTCCGGCCGTTGAGCGTGCAACAGATACGCTATGGGCGCCGTGATATGTGGCCCGCTCGCGCCCGGGATTGCTTCGCTTCGCTCGCAGTGACGACCCTTACCACGAGTCAGAAACCCGTGCCGCTGGTATGAGGCCCCGCTGCGAGAAAACGTGAAGCTCCCGGAACGGCAGAACGCCAACAGTTACAAGGAGCCCGACTATCCCTTCAAGCTCGTACCCGAGCGGACCTGCCACCATGACTGCTATTGTTGCTGCTTGCATTCATCCGTTTGGTAAGATTGATAAGCGCAAACAGAAGGCAGGCTGTTGCTGTTGTTATTGCCCGACAGCCCTGCGGCGGGACTTTGGGAAGCGGTGTTCGACAAGCTGGACGGGTACCGGTTGGCCGCTACTGGTTGGGCTGGTACAGGGCCGGCCACCGCCGGAGGCTGAATCGAGTTCAGGCCGCTGATCGCGACATAGCAGCAAAACACGGTGACCAAGAGTGCCGCAGCAACTGCGCAGGTGTGCCAGGAAATAGAGAATATCTTGTTGTCTTCCTCCGCGCACCATTGCATGCAGAATTCCCGTGTCGGGAACGGCGGTTCGAAGACTATGTCCAGGACAGGATCGGTGGGGTGGCCAGGGCGCTTCCCCAGCTCGGACACGACCCAGTCCTTTCCCCGGGTCGCCAAGGCCCTTCGCCAGACCGTCTCAGTCAATTCAATCAGGTCCACTTCTATTTTCCTTGCCAGGAGGGCTGACGTTTGCTGAGAAACGCTTCCATTCCTTCACGAAAATCCTGGCTCATGTAGCACATAAGGATCAGGTCCTGGTCCTGTCCTTCGGCGCCGCGCGCGCGAAGGCGCCGTAGTGCTTCCTTGGTCGCCCGCAAGGTCAGGGGTGCGTGAGAGGCGACGAGCCGGGCAAGTTTTTCGGTCCGGACTGCCAGGGCCGCGGGATCCGGAACAATTTCCGTGACCAGGCCGATGGTGTGCGCTTCTGCTGCGTCGAGCAGGCGGGCGGTGAAGATGAGGTCGGTGACACGTGCGGGGCCGATCAGGGCTGCCAGGCGCGCGGTATTGGACCCCGACAGGCAGTTTCCGAGCGTGCGCGCGATAGGGAAGCCAAACCGAAGATTGCTCGCTGCGATGCGAATATCGCAGGCAGCGGCTATTCCCGCCCCTCCTCCAGTGCAGGCGCCGGCGATTGCGGCGATTGTCGGTATCGGGCACCGCTCCACCGCATCCAGCACGCGGTCCAGGCGGGAACTCGTATTCGATGGCATCGTCGGGCGTGGAAAATGCCCGGAACTGGGAGATGTCGGTGCCGGCGGCGAAGGCTTTTTCGCCGGCGCCAGTAAGAACGAGCACCCGGACGTCGCGGTGTTTTGCGATATCAGTGCATATCTCCGCAAGCCGCTCATACATCGCGAAGGTGAGCGCGTTACGGGCCGCAGGCCGGTTGAAGGTAACCAGGCCTATCCCGCCGGAGGTTTCATAGAGAAGATCGTCGGTCATTGCTGGGCGAGTGTAGCGGGTCGTGGGGGTTCAGGTTCATGAAGGTTGATTTCTATCTTAAGCTCATCCGATTGAAGACAGCTTTAAACGATTCCTTCTTTTGCAGGTTCGCCCGACCGAGCGCGAATCACCGCCTGAGCCGGGTTCAGCTGCCCTCGAAAGGCGCCTCCTGGGCAGGTCCGCCCGCCGGGAAGCGGGTGCAGCTTGCAGCTATCCATAGCGGAAGGCCAGAACCGTGGTGCTGGCCCTGCTTTTCGCCGTCGTTTTTAAATGCAGCCCCCCGGCAGTGGCATCTTCCTGAGCGCACACCACTGGAAACGACGTCCGGAGCAGATTGCTACGCGCGACGGATGCGCTCGGCGGCCTCTTCCAGCGGAACGGGCAGATGCTTGACGAACTCCTTGGGCACGATCTGCCAGAACCGAGGCAGAACTCGTTCCCAGTCATGCAGCAATCTCGCGGCGTACCGGGATCCGGTTTCCCGGGCGTGGCGCTCGGCGAGCGATTTCAAGTGCTGTTCCCAGTGTGGATGAACGACGCGCTGCCAGATGAGCGTGTCCGGGTTCACGCGCAAGGCGAACAGATCCTCGGGATCGTATACGAACGCCATTCCACCGGTAAAACCAGCGCCGAAATTGTCGCCGATAGCTCCCAGGATCACGACCGTGCCGCCGGTCATATATTCGCAGCCGTTGGAACCGCAGCCCTCGATGACCGCATTGGCACCGGAGTTCCGAACTGCAAACCGCTCCCCGGCCTGTCCGGCAGCGAAGAGTTCGCCGTCTGTCGCGCCATACAGTACGGTATTGCCGATGATCGTGTTATCGTTGCTGCGCAGGGTTGAGGACGGGCCGGGACGAACCACGATCGTTGCGCCGGAAAGCCCTTTGCCTACGTAATCGTTGGAGTTGCCGAAGACCTCCAGCTTCAGCCCTTGGACGGCAAATGCACCGAGCGACTGCCCAGCGGAACCGCGCAGGCGCACCGTGAGATGCCCGGGTTGGAGGCCCTTCATGCCGAAGCGGCGCGTGATCCTGGAGGAGATCTTGGTTCCCACCGCCCGGTGGGTGTTCCGGATCGTGTATTGAAGCTGCATTTTTTCGCCATGCTCGAACAGGGCGCGTGCATCGGCGATCATCTGTGCATCGAGGGTTTCGGGGACCTCGTTGCGACCGTCCAGCGTGCAGTACCCGTGCATACGGCCCCGGATCGGCCTGCGCGAGAAGCGGGTTGAGGTCGAGATCATCGAGGATGTCGGCGCCCCGGCTGACCTGATGGAGCAGATCGGTGCGGCCGATGACCTCGTTCAGGCTTCGGCAACCGAGGCTGGCAAGGATGTTGCGCACATCTTCCGCGATGAATGAGAAAAGGTTGATGACCTTTTCCGGCGTGCCCTCGAACTTGGCACGCAACCTCTCATCCTGCGTGCAAACGCCGACCGGGCAAGTGTTGGAATGGCACTGGCGCACCATGATGCAGCCCATGGCGATCAGCGAGGCGGTGCCGATGCCGAACTCCTCTGCCCCAAGCATCGCCGCGATAACGACATCGCGTCCGGTTTTCAGACCGCCATCCGTCCGCAGGCGAACGCGGTGGCGCAGCCGGTTCAACATCAGGACCTGATGGGTTTCGGACAGTCCCATTTCCCAGGGCAGGCCGGCATATTTGATGGAGCTTTGCGGCGAAGCGCCGGTGCCGCCGGAGTGGCCCGAGATAAGAATTGCGTCGGCCTTGGCCTTGGCCACCCCCGCAGCAATCGTGCCAATACCGGAGCGCGCCACCAGCTTCACGCAGACAGTTGCTTCCGGGTTGATCTGCTTCAGGTCATAGATGAGCTGGGCCAGATCCTCGATCGAGTAAATGTCGTGATGCGGCGGCGGGCTGATCAGCATGACGCCCGGTGTGGAATGCCGCAGCCGCGCGATAAGGCCGGAGACCTTGAGACCGGGAAGCTGCCCTCCCTCACCGGGCTTGGCGCCCTGTGCGATCTTGATCTCGATCTCACGGCAGTTGTTGAGATACTCCGCCGTGACACCGAAGCGGCCCGAGGCGATCTGTTTGATCGCCGAGCTGGCATTGTCGCCATTCTCCCGCGGCTTGTAGCGCGCCGAGTCTTCGCCGCCTTCGCCGCTGTCGGAGCGCGCGCCAATGCGGTTCATGGCGATGGAGAGGGTTTCGTGCGCTTCTGGCGAAAGGGCGCCAAGACTGATTCCGGGAGAAACAAGACGCTTGCGGATCTCCGTGATGCTCTCGACTTCATCGACCGGGATCGGTTTGGCGGAATTGGTGCGGAAATCCAGCAGATCGCGCAGCGCCAGGGGCGGCAGCTTGCGAACGGCTTCGGCGTATCGCCGGTACGTTGCGTAGGAGTTGGTTGAAACCGCGGCTTGCAGCATGTGGATCAGCGCGGGATCGAAGGCGTGCGACTCGCCCCCGTGGCGGCGGAGCTTGTAGACCCCGCCAACGGGGAGCGTGACCACATCAGCGTCCCAGGCAATATCATGCTGGTCGAGCACCTTGCGCGCGATGCCGGGCAGTCCGATGCCGGAAATGCGGGACGGCATGCCAGGGAAGAACTCTGCGACCAGGGCACGGGACAGGCCAATCGCCTCGAAGTTGTAACCGCCGCGGTAAGAGGAGATCACGCTGATCCCCATCTTCGACATGACCTTCAGCAGCCCCTTGTCCACTGCCTTCTTGTATCGATTGACCGCGTCCTTCAGACTGAGCGCGCCGAACAGGCCCCGGCGATGACGGTCGGCGATGGATTCCTGTGCGAGATAGGCATTGATCGTGGTTGCGCCGACGCCGATCAGCACCCCGAAGTAGTGCACGTCCACGCACTCGGCGCAGCGCACGTTCAGGCTGGTGAACGTGCGCAGCGATTGCCGCACCAGATGCGTATGAACGCCGCCGGTCGCCAGAATCATCGGAATGGGTGCGTTGTCCGGCCCCTGGTTCTCGTCGGTCAGGATCACGTGGGCGCAGCCGGCACGAACCCCGTCTTCTGCTTCCCGGCGGATGCGTTCAATGGCTGCCCGCAACCCCGCCTCGCCCTGGGCGGCCGGGAAGGTGCAATCAACCACGCAGGCGGAGCCGCGCATGAAGGCGCGCATTGCCTGGAACTCGGCGGTGGACAGCACCGGGCTTTCCAGTTGGAGCAGATCGCACTGGCTGGAATCCTCGTCCAGCACGTTCCCAAGATTGCCAAGCCGCGTCTTGAGGGTCATGACGCGGGTCTCGCGCAGACTGTCGATCGGCGGGTTCGTCACCTGGCTGAAGGTCTGGCGGAAAAAGTGATGCAGCCCGCGATAGCGGTCCGACAGCACGGCAACCGGGGTATCGTCTCCCATGGAGCCGACAGGCTCCTGAGCATCCTCCACCATCGGGTGAAGAATCATTTCGAGCTCTTCCAGCGTGAAGCCGACCGCGAGCTGGCGCCGGCGCAGTTCCTCGCCTTGATAGAGGATGGGCTCGGGCGCATCCGTCTTCACAATGTGGTCGATCTCGGTGATGCGCTTGGCCCATTCGCCGAAGCGCTGGCGTGCGGCCAGCATGTCCTTCATTTCGTCATCGCGGTAGAAGCGGGCGGTGCTGAGATCGACGCCGATTGTCTGGCCGGGACCGACCCGGCCTTTCTCGACGATGGTCTCCGCTTCCAGCTGCACCATACCTGTTTCAGATCCAACGATAAGGAGCGCCTCGGAAGTGATCGTATAGCGCAGCGGACGCAGGCCGTTGCGGTCGAGGCCGGCGATGACCCAGCGTCCGTCAGTCGCGGCGATGGCGGCGGGACCATCCCATGGTTCCATCACCGCATTGCAGTAGAGGAACATGTCCCGATGCGCCTGCTTCATCGTGGCGTCCTGGCCGATCGAGGCAGGGATCATCAGCGCCTTTGCCATCGGCGCGTCACGGCCTGCATGGCAGAGCAGTTCGAAAACATTATCGAGGGTAGCAGTGTCGGAGCCACCGGCCTGCACCACCGGCTTTACATCTTCCAGATACGGACCCAGCTCCTCGGCGGCGAGCCGTGTTTCATGGCTCTTCATCCAGTTGACGTTGCCCGTGAGGGTATTGATCTCGCCGTTATGGGCAAGCATGCGAAAAGGCTGCGCGAGCCGCCAGGTCGGGAACGTGTTGGTGGAATAGCGCTGATGGTAGATCGCGAAACGCGAGACGAATCGCGGATCGAGCAGATCCGGGTAAAATTCGCTCAGGTGCTCGGCAAGGAACATGCCCTTGTAGATGATCGAGCGCGATGACAGCGAGCAAAAATAGAGTTCGGGAATTTGTGCGGCGATCGCCTGCTTTTCGATGCGGCGACGGATCACGTAAAGGTCGCGTTCAAATTCTTCCTCGCTGCTTCCCTTGGGATTCCAGAGCATGATCTGCTCGATCTCCGGGCGGGTGGCGTTGGCCTTTTCGCCGATGCACTCCACATTGATGGGCACCTGCCGCCAGCCATAGATCAGGTAGCCGAAATTCAAAATTTCGGTTTCAACAATCTGGCGGCAGCGTTCCTGCGCCGAGAGGTCGGTCTTCGGCAGAAACACCTGGCCGACGGCGATGGCACCGGGCATGAGCCTGGCACCGCCGCGCTCCACGGCGGCGGCGAAGAAGTCCTGCGGGATTTCGACATGAATGCCGGCGCCGTCACCGGTTTTTCCATCGGCGTCCACCGCGCCGCGATGCCACACCGCCTTCAATGCATCGATACCGGCCTGCACGACGGCGCGCCGCGGTTTGCCGTCCAGCGCGGCGACGAAACCGACGCCGCAAGCATCGTGTTCTTGCGCCGGGTTGTAGGTATGGCGCAGGGCACGGGCGTTGTCTGCCCAGGAGGTCAGGAACCGGGAGGCGGTTTCAAGCGAAGCGTTCATGTCGTGTTCTCCGCTCTGACGAAAGGATTCGATCAGCCCTACTCGGCAGCCGCAGGCATTTCCGCCTGCGCTTCCACCCACGCATGAATTTGCGCCGCCGCCTCCCGGCCGTCTCGGATCGCCCAGACCACAAGGCTTGCGCCGCGCACGATATCACCCGCAGCGAACACGCCCGGCAGGCTGGTCATCATCGTGCGATGATTGATCCGCAGCGTGTTCCAGCGGGTAACAGCCAGCGACGGTTCACCGAACATCCCGGGCAGATCCTCGGGATCAAAGCCAAGCGCCTTGATCACCAGATCGGCGCGCACGGTAAACTGGCTGCCTTCTACCGGCTCGACCGACTGCCGGCCGGAAGCGTCCGGAAGCCCCAGATGCATTCTCACAGCCTTTACGCCGGAAACTTTTTCGCGCCCGGTGAACGCCTCGGGCGCCGAAAGCCATACGAAGTCAATGCTCTCCTCCTCGGCGTTCTTCACCTCGCGCATCGAACCGGGCATGTTGGCGCGATCGCGGCGATACAGGCACTTGACCGACCTCGCGCCCTGCCGCACCGCCGTGCGCACGCAGTCCATGGCAGTGTCACCGCCGCCGATCACGACCACGTTCTTTCCGCGCGCGTTCAGCTCGCCCGATGCAAACGCGGGCACCTCATCGCCCAGATTTTCCCGGTTCGAGGCAATCAGGTAATCAAGCGCCGGAACGATATGAGGAAGTCCGACGCCGGGACCACCAAGATCACGCGCCTTGTACACGCCCGTCGCGATCAGCACCGCATCGTGCCGCGCGCGCAGCTCTGCAAAGGGCACATCGTCGCCGATCGCGCGGTTCAGCTCGAACCGGATGCCTGACTGCTCCAGCAGATCCCGCCGGCGCAGAACAACCTCCTTTTCCAGCTTGAAATTGGGGATGCCGTAGATGAGCAATCCGCCCACGCGGTCGTGCCGGTCGTAGATGACCACCTGATAGCCGCGACGACGGAGTTGCTCGGCCGCCGCCAGGCCAGCCGGGCCGGCGCCGATGATGCCGGCGGATTGGTGCAGTTCCCGCCGCGGCCTGATCGGTTTGACCCATCCGCGCTCAAACGCAGTGTCCGTGATGTATCGCTCGACCGCGCCGATAGTGACGCTTTCGTACCCTTTCTCGATGACGCAGTTGCCCTCGCACAGCCGGTCCTGTGGGCAAATCCGGCCGCAGATTTCGGGGAAGTTGTTGGTGGCGGAGGAAACTTCGTAGGCTTCCTCCAGACGTCCCTCCGCTGTCAGCTTCAACCAGTCGGGGATGTTGTTCGACAGCGGGCAGTGCACCGAACAGAACGGCACGCCGCACTGGCTGCAGCGGCTGGACTGGTTTGCGGCCTCCTGGTCGGAGAAGATGCGGTAGATTTCCTTGAAGTCGCGCCGCCGCTCGGCGACGCCGCGCTTTTCCGGCATCTGTTGGGGCAGGCTTACGAAGCGCAGCATCCGTTCCGGCATATGACCACCCACGTAAGCCGGTGCGGACGACGCTTCCTGCCCGGCATCGCGGTCACGCTAACTCGCCGGGCGGCATTTGACGAGGGGGTTTTGGCCGATTAGGTCACTTTTTCTGCCCCAATCCAGGCGAGGGCGCCGTCAACCGGGCGTCCTGGCTGGTTCAATCGAGAAAGAAAGGTCCGTTCCGGGCTCTTTCTCCAGCTGCGGATAAATGCGGCGCCCCCCGCCCTGGCGAAACCGGCCAAGATATGTCGGAACCACCAGCTCCACCGGGGTCGGCACGATTCCAAGCTCAGGGAGTCCCGGCACGTCCTGGGCAACCACATTGTCGCGTTCGAGCATGCGAAGCTGGTCGCGGGTCAGCGGCTTCCAGGGCAGAAACTCGGCGAACCACGCCTGGAGCCGGGCGATCCCATCGGGCACGGCCAGCATCGGGCGGCGGCGCGCTGTTTCTTGAAGGACGTATCCGATCAGCTCGCGAAAGGTCCAAACCCGCGGTCCGCCAAGCTCGAATATCGCACCGGCGGTATCGGCGCGGGCCAGGCAGGCCATGACGGCATCGGCCACGTCCCCGACATAGACGGGCTGAAACCGCGTGTCCCCGGCAATGACCGGCATGACCGGGAAAAGCTGCGCCATCTGGGCGAAGCGGTTGAAGAACCGGTCTTCCATGCCGAAAACGATCGACGGCCGGAGAATCGTGACGGCGGGGAAATGCTGACGCATTGCAGCCTCGCCGGCGGCCTTTGTTACGCCATAGCGGCTGGGGCTGGCGGGATCGGCGCCGATGGCCGAGAGATGTACCAGCCGAAGCACACCTGTCGCCGCGGCGGTTCTGGCGATGCGCCCGGCGCCCTCGGCATGAATCCGGTTAAAATCCCCTCTGCGGTGCTCGGCGAGGATCCCGACCAGATTGACGACCAGTTCCGACCCGGCGATCGCCCGGTGAACCGCCGCGTCATCGGTGATCGGGGCGGCCAGGGGAACGATCTGCCCGACCGCGCCCATGGGCTTGAGGAAGCCAGCCCGCATCGGCTCGCGAACGGCGACCCGCACGACAAATCCGCGCTGGGCCAGGCGCTTGACCACATAGCGGCCAATGAAGCCCGATCCGCCGAACACCGTCGCCACGCTGCTGGTCGCCATCCGTGCCATTCTCCTGATGCGCCGCTTTGATAAGTGCGCTGCGAGTGAGGCTCAACCACAACTTGCGCGGCGAATGCATGAGCTTAAACCGCCGCCGCATAAGCCGGGCGCCGTGGATCGGCACCCGCAGCAATCAGCCCCGTCGCAGGATCAGTCCGGATCGCCTCGACGCTCCCGGCCAGCCACGTCCAGTCCGGCCAGACAGTGACCTCGTGCCCGAGCCGCGCCAGCTCGTCCCGCACCGAAGCCGAGATGCGGCCTTCGACCGCCAGCCGCCCCGGGAAATACTCGAAGGGCGAAAAAGAAGAGGGGAAAGAATAGCTGGCGACCCGCGGCGCCTCGATCGCCTCCTGCAACTCCATCCCGAACTGGAACACGTTCAGCATTACCTGCAGCATCGCCTGGGCCTGCACATCGCCGCCCGGCGTGCCGAACGGCATCACACCGCCCTCCTCCGTTACGAGTATCGCCGGGTTAGGGGTGAGGCGCGGGCGCTTGCCCGGCGCAACCCCGCTGGGGTGCCGCGGATCGGGCCGGCTCTGACTGCCGCGCGAGGACGGAATGATCCCGAGGCCCGGAACAACCGGCGACGCCGACGATCCATCCGAAGGGGTGGCGCTGAACGCATTGCCCCAGCGATCGACGGCGCAGACATAGGACGTATCCGCCTCCACCCGTGGCAGCTCAGCTTCGGTCGCCGAATGCCGCCACGGCTCGCTGTCCACCGGCGGCGGGGCATCTCCGGCCAGGCCCGCCGAGGATCGAATGCCGCCGCACGCCGCACAATGATTTCCGGCGCTAGCAGATAATCAATCGGCACATCGATAAAGCGCGGATCGCCGAAAAATCTCTCGCGGTCGGCGAAGGCCAGCTTCAAACACTCCGCAACCACGTGCAGATACCCCGCCGAATTATGTTCCAATCCGGCAATCCCCGCGCGCTCGGCCAGCAGCAACGCTTCCAGCAAGGCTGGCCCCTGGCACCAGGGCCCGCATACGATTACCTCGTGGCCGCGCCAGTAGCGCCGCACAGTGGGTTCCAGGCGCGAGCGGTAGTCCTGAAGATCCTCAGCCGAAAGCAGCCCGCCCTCGTGCTTGTGAAAGGCGACGATCTCGCGAGCGATGTCGCCGCGGTAGAACGCGTCCCGCGCCGCGGCCAGACCCGCTTCCCGCCCCTTTCCGCTGGCAACCTTCTCCTCGTCGGCCATGTATGTAATGGTTTTTGCAAGATCGCTCTGCACGAACTTGTCGCCGATCGCCGGAGGCGCACCGCCGGGCAGAAAGATTGCCGCATTCTGCGGCCATCGCGCATATTCGGCCTCATGCGCGCGGATTGATTGCGCCAGCAACGGATAGACCGCAAATCCCTCCGCCGCGAAACGGATAGCCGCAGCGGATACCTCCCCAAAGCTCATCGTTCCGTGGCGCTCCAGCGCGGTGATCCAGGCGTCCGGCGCAGCCGGAATGACGGTGCGCAGCACGCCGTGGGGGATTCGCCCGCCATGCTCCCGCATAAACAACTGCGGATCGAGCCCGCGCGGCCAATGACCCAGGCCGGCGATGGTTTCCACCTTGCCATCGGCTAGCCGCATCATGATCGGCGCCACGCCGGCGAAGTTCACCAGATCAGGCTGCAGCACCCCCAACGCCATGCCCGCGGCGCACCCGGCGTCGATGGCATTGCCGCCTCCTTCCAGGATCGAGAACCCGGCCATCGTCGCCAGGTAATGCCCGGCCGATACTGCATGCCGCGTGCCGTAAACCGTGGGCCGGTAGGACATCATCACGCGCTCCCTCGAAGCCTCAGCAGCTTACGGCAGTCCGCGCTTGCCGCAACTCCTTGCCGAACGCCGCTGCAGCAGGCGGAGCGGATGCGAAAAAGGGCTGAACGCTTCGTTTACCTGTTCGCAATATCCCGGTGCGGCTTCCCCACCGGACCGAGCCGTTGCCCCTCCCTCGTGCCTTCACGCCGCAATTAATAGCCGCAAGCCAGCAGGGCAGACTGGCCCTCTGGCTGCCGGTTTTCATGATGGCAGGAGTTCTGACCTATTTCGGACTGCGGTTCGAACTCCCTGTCTGGCTTGGCCCGGTCCTCTTTGTTCCTTTGGCCATCGGTGCCGCCTTCACGGGCTATTGGGGCCGTATCGCGCTACTCCCGCTCGCCGCCGCGGCTCTTGGCCTTGCAGCCGCGCAATTCGCAACCTTCCGCGCGTCGCCGTTACAGCCGTTGCCGCGGGGTGGCGTTGAGGTCACCGCCTCTGTCCGGGCTGTCGACCTGCTGCCGCAAGGCCGGCGAGTAACACTCGGCGCGGTAAGCCTGAATGGCGCTCCTCCACTTCGCCGCAGCCTTCGCCTTCGCCTTCGCACCGGTGATCCTGCCCAAATCGCGGAGGGCGATACGATCCGCGTACGGGCCCTGGTCGAGCCCCCATCTCCGCCGGCCTATCCCGGTGCCTGGGATCTTCAGCGTGATGCCTTCTATTCCGGAATGGCGGGATACGGCTTCGCGCTCGGCAAAGCGGAGGTGATCGGACACCATCCGCGGGATGGCCCGGCCGCCATGCTCCAGGCTTTTCGCGAAGCCATTGCCGCGCGGTTCCAGGCAACTCTGCCCGGCCCGTCCGGTGCCGTCGCAGCTACCTTGCTGACCGGCATGCCATCGGCGATCCCCGAAACCGACCGGGAAGCTTTTCGCGCTTCCGGCCTGGCACATCTTTTGGCGGTAGCCGGGCTTCACATCGGCATCGTCATGGGCCTCGTGATGGCCGCTACCCGGATCGCCATCGCGCGCTGGGAATACGCGGCGCTGCATTGGCCCGCGAGACAGATAGCGGCGATTGCCGCCCTTGTAGCGGGCGGGTTCTACATGGCGCTTACCGGCATGCACGTGCCGATCCTGCGCAGCTTCGCGATGGCGGCGCTGTTCACGCTGGCCGTGCTGCTCGGGCGTCAGCCCGTTTCGCTCCGCGGTCTGGCGCTCGCGGCGATCCTGCTGATCCTCATCGAGCCGCAGGAAGTCCCGGGTGTCTCGTTTCAGATGAGCTTTGCGGCGGTGCTCGCATTGATCGCCGGTTACGAAGCGCTTCGCCCACACTTGCACGCTTTGCACGGGGACGGTTCCGCCCCGCGTCGCTTCGCCCTCCACCTGTCCGCCCTCGCCCTCACAAGCCTGCTCGCCGGCACCGCCTCGGCCCCATTCGGGGCGTATCATTTTGGCAAGGTCCAGCTCTATTTCGTGCTGGCAAACATGATGGCGGTGCCATTGACCGCGATGTGGGTCATGCCCGCCGGCCTGATCGCGCTGGTCCTGATGCCCTTCGATCTGGAGCGGTTAGCCCTGATCCCGATGGGGTGGGGCATTCAGGCGATCCTGTTCGTCGCGCGGCAAACCGCAGCACTTCCCGCTGCGACCCTGAGCGTGCCTCACATGCCGGCTTGGGGCCTCGCACTGGTCGCGGTCGGCATGGGGGTGCTGGGCCTCTGGCGGGGTCCCTACCGCCTGGCCGGGGGGGCGATCATCGCGGCGGGTCTCGCTAGCCCTCTCCTCGTCACGCCTCCGGATCTGCTCGCCTCGTCCGATGCGCGACTGATGGGCCTGCGCACGGCAAGCGGGGTCTTCCTGGACAAGAGCTCCGGCGCTTCCCGTTTCACCATTGATTCCTCGATCCGGTACTGGGCGGACGGACCGCCGCTTGAGCTACCAATCGCCGGCGGAGCGGGCGACGGAGCGGCGAGTTGCGATCCCGCGAAGTGCCTGCTTCGTGCCGGACCCCACTCGGCCGCGGTTCTGCTGACCCGCAAGGCTGGCGGTGCTGTCAGTTGCGGCGATGCTGTGCTGGTCATTGCGCTCGGGGCGTGGCCATCCGGATGCAGGCCAGGCGTGACGATCATCGGCCGCTCCATGCTGCGCCGCGACGGCGCCGCCGCGGTCTGGTTTACTGCGGACGGTCCCAGAATTCGCCACGGACCGCAGCGAGCGCGGAAACCGGCCCTGGGTGCCACGCGACGTAAAGCCGTTTCAGGCGCCCCTGAGGCTTCCCCTTGCGCCGGCCGGCACCTGATCAATCCACCGTTACTGAGTGGCCGGCTGCCCGCTACGCCCAGCGCTATAACCTTCCTGGTAGGACTGCTCCTGACTGTTTCTCACGTGATTATAGATTGCACCGCCCAGTAGACCCACACCAGCACCGATCGCGGTGCCTAGCCCGGCATTCCCGCCGATGGCGCCGAACACCGCGCCGGCGGTTGCTCCGGCAGCGGTGCCGCCGAGCAGGCGGTTTTCGGTGGGGCTAAGGTTCTGGCAGCCGGCTAGCGTGAAGGCGCAAAGCGCCAGTGCGATAAGAGTCTTCATCGAATATGGCTCCGTTCCGTTTGCCTGTCACCGGGAGCAGGGGTACTGAGCGGCGAGGAATGCCGCGAGCCCATCTGCTGCAGGCATCGCGGCTCGGTTTGGATCTGCCGACACCCACCGCACGAAATCGGCGAGGGCCTGATTGCGGTTAATCCCAGCCGGCAGGCAAAACATGTGCCGTCTTGCAGGCGCCGCTGCATCGGTTCGTTCGAGGGTACGGGCAACACCCACAGCGAAGCCCTGGCAAAAGTTCAGGGCTGGGGTGGCAAGAAAATCGCTCGAGGAAGCGGTGCAGAGGGCCACAAGGTCACCGGTATTGCGAAGCTGAAAGTTATCCTGCGACAGCGCCGCCCAGGCGGGGTGACCCGCGGCAGCAAGAAGACCCGACAGGAGAAACACGGTTCTGCTGGCCAGGCGCATCTCATCCCCCCTTTCCGGACTCGATTGGTTGCGTCATCTCAATTTATGCAACAGATGCTTTCAGTGGGCAATCCATCGTTGGAACGGGTTTGGCGCTCGGCGTCGAAGTGGTCGGCAGGACCTTTCCCGTTCGCCGATCTGGGCTAGGATCGCCCCATTGGGGCGCCATAGCTCGCCGGCGCCCTTCCCACATGCGCGGGAGGCGCCATGATGTCCGGAAACCAAAACGGCAGAAGTCCTCGCTCGGTGGCCCTGGTGGGGCCCTACGGAAGCGGCAAGTCCACGCTTTTCGAAGCCTTGCTGGAAGCTGCGGGTTGCCCGGTCAAGAAGCCCGCCGACCTCCGTAACCGTCCCTCGACCACCGAGCTTCGTTTGGGCCACTGCACCTATCTCGGCGACGAGTGGTCGTTACTCGACTGTCCCGGCTCGATCGAGTTCGCCCATGAGGCCGGCGCCGCCCTGGCTGCCGTCGATCTCGCGGTCGTTGTCTGCGAACCCATTCCGGCGCGGGCCATTGCCGTCGCACCGCTGTTGAAGGCCCTGGCGGATCAGGGCACGCCCTACATCGTCTTCCTCAACAAGATCGACACGCTGGACGGCGGCCTGGCCAATTCGCTCGCAGCACTTCAATCCTATGCCAAGTGCCCCCTTGTGCTCCGGCAGATGCCGATCATCGAGGGCCCGGCTGTCACCGGCTACGTGGATGTCGTCAGCGAGCGCGCTTATCGTTATCGCCGCGGCCTGCCCTCCGAACTGATGCAGATTCCCTCGGATTTGCAGGAGGCAGAGCAGGAGGCAAAATCGAAATTGGTCGAGGCGCTGGCGGACCACGATGATGAGCTGCTGGAGAAGGTGCTGGAGGATGTTCAGCCCAGCACCGAGGAAGTGTATCGTGACCTGCGCAAGGATCTTGCGGCCGGCAATGTCATCGAAGTCTTGCTTGGCGTCGCAGAGCATGCTGGCGGCATCCGCCGACTGTGGAAAGCGCTGCGGCATGACACGCCACTGGCACAGGAAACCGCCGCGCGGCGCGGCATTCATGCCGAGGGTCCGCCGCTCGCCCAGGTGTTTCGCACGGTGCACGCCGGACACACCGGCAAGCTTTCCTATTCCCGCATCTGGCGTGGCGCGATCAGGGATGGATCGATGCTGGGCGGTTCCCGGCTAGGCGGCATATATCATTTTAATGGAAACGATATGCCTAAGGTGCCGGAGGCTCGCGAAGGAGAGTTGGTCGCGTTGGGCCGATTGGAGAATGTCGCCACCGGCGCGACAGTCTCTCCAAGCGCCACGGCGGAGCCCCTGCCCTTCCCCTCGCCGCCTTCACCCGTCTACTCGCTCGCCATCGCGACCACGGACAGAAAGGATGATGTGAAACTATCTGGCGCGCTGCAGAAACTGCTGGAAGAAGACGCCGAGCTGACGCTGGAGCACAGCCAGGATACCGGAGAGACGATTCTTCACGGCCAGGGCGAAATCCATTTGCAGACCGCGGTGGCCCGGCTCGCCAGCAACTACGGGCTGCAGGTCACCACGCGCAAGCCTGCGGTCGCCTACAAGGAGACGATCCGCCGGCCAATCCATCAACATGGGCGGCTCAAGCGTCAGACCGGCGGCCACGGCCAGTTCGCCGATGTAAAGATAGACATCGCGCCGCGCGAGCGTGGCACCGGATTCGAGTTTATCGACAAGATCGTTGGCGGTGCGGTACCCCGAAATTTCATTCCTGCCGTTGCCGAGGGTGCGGAAGAGGCGGCGAAAAAGGGGCCGTTCGGGTTTCCGGTGGTGGATATTTCCGTCACTCTGGTGGACGGACAGTTCCATTCGGTGGACAGCTCCGACATGGCATTCAAGACCGCGACGCAGATCGCCATGAAAGAGGGACTGGCTGCAGCCGATCCGGTGGTGCTGGAGCCGATCGATCACGTCACGATCAGCGTGCCGAACGACTTCACCGCACGCGCTCAGCGTCTGCTCACCGGGCGAAAGGGACAGATCCTGGGCTATGCCGAGAAGCCGGGCTGGACCGGCTGGGACGATGTCGTGGCCTTGGTCCCCGAAGCCGAACTGCACGACCTTATCATCGAGCTGCGGTCGCAGACCCAGGGGCTGGGCACTTACGCGCGGCGGTTCGATCATTTGGCGGAATCGCGCGAGGCAAAGCCGCGCGCGGCGTAGCCAGATTTATACTGAAGACAGCACCGCCGGAGCGAGCGCCGGGGACCGGGCAGCCGGATGTGTGGGGTTGCGGAACCACAGCTCCCCGTTCGGGGCGCCATCCGGCTGCGCGGCCCCGAACAACTCAAACCGCGACGCCACCGTGACCGCCACGACCCGCTTCGCCTCCGGATGGGTCAGGAACCGCCGGGCCGCACCCTCAAGCTCCAGACGCTCCCGCAGACCGCGCCATTCAAGCCGGTCGGTGTCCTCGACGAACATCGCCAGTATCCCAGGGCGCGAACCGGTCAGACGCATCGGCGCAATCGCCGCCATTCGCCGCCGTATCGCAGCGGCCACCTCGTCCTCCCGCCCCCCTCGGGCCGCCACAACAAACACTCCACCGTCACGGGTGATGACAGAAAGGTTGGCCTCCGGCCCAAACTCCCGCCGAAGCGCGGAGCCAAGCCCTGTGTCATCCGCCTGTGCACCAGCCAGAAGCAGGGGATCCAGCCGCAGCACGACAGCTTCGTCCTGGTCCGCGCGCCGGCTTTCTGCGAGCAGGCGCTTGATCCGCTCGTGCAGGACTGCAAGCCCTTCGCCCTCCACGCGCAAGCCGTCTGGAAGCGTCACCTTTAGCAAATAGCGGCCCGGGTGCGCGGCCAGCCAGCGGTGCAGGTCGGGGTCCATACGATCGGCCAGCTGGAACCAGGCGCTCCGGTGGACGGACCGGCCTTCCTCAGCGGATATCACGTCGCACGCCAGCTCAGCATCGGCGCCGCCGCGTACCAGGAGCAGATCGAACGGCGCGCCCTCGTCCAGGCCAGCAAATCTCACATCGAAGCCGCGCGTGCGCTGGATAGACGCGGTCCTTATCAGGTGGAACAGCGGGACCAGCGTGCCCTCCCCGTTGAGAGCGGCAGACAGCATCTCGCGAAGGCGCCCGCGTCCAGCCGGCGTCAGATTGTTCGCCAGTCGCACGGTATCGGCCGCCAGCCCGGCAATGAGAACCCCCAATTCACCGGCCAGCGCGGCCCTTCGTCGCAAACGCTCGATAGTCCATTCCAGAGCGTGACGCTGAAGCAGGGCCTTTCCCGCGCGGCCGCCGCCCGCCGCACCCTGCTCGAGGTCACGCATCCGGCTCGCCCAGACGCCCGCGCCCGCGAGTTCGGCAAACGCCGCCGCGACGCGCGAGACCTCGGATGGAGCTGTCCTGTGCATTGCAGCATCCCTCGGGCCTATTCCTCGCCCGAGCATTTCGCATCGTCAAGCGCCCCTGCCAGCCGCACATACTCCGAAACAGTCAGAGTTTCGGCGCGGCGGTCGGGCTCTATGCCTTGCGCGGCCAAAAATCTCTCTCCCCCCAGCAAACGTAGTGAGGAACGCAGCATTTTTCGCCGCTGACCGAATGCGGCAGCCGTTACCCGTTCCATTGCCCGGAACAGGGATGGTGCCGGCTGATCCGGGCACGGCGTCAGCCGAACCACCGCGGACCAAACCTTGGGCGGCGGCACGAAGGCGGCCGGGGGGATCCGCATCATGATCTCCGCCCCGCAGAGCCATTGGGTCAGAACCGACAACCGTCCATAGGCAGGGGTGCAGGGACGCGCGCAAATTCGCTCCGCTACTTCCTGCTGAAACATCAGCGTCAATCTCTCGAACGCCGCCGCCTGTCGAAGCCAGCCCACCAGCAGCGGTGTCGCGACGTTGTATGGAAGATTCGAAACGATCTGGCGCGGCGGGTTCGTTATGATCGTAAGGTCGAGGCCAACCGCGTCCGCCTCGATCAACTCCAATCTGCCGGAAGCATCTTGTGCCAATTCACGGGTTGCTCTGACGGCCCGCGGATCGACCTCCACCGCGGTCACGCGCACCGCCCCCGAATCCAGCAGCGCCCGCGTGAGCCCGCCTGGTCCCGGGCCGATCTCAATGATGTTCCGTCCTGTCAACTCACCTGCCTGGCGCACGATCCGGGCGATCAGATTGACGTCAAGCAGGAAATGCTGCCCCAGCTTGTGTCGCGCTGCGAGCCCATGACGCGCGATCACCTCCCGCAGGGGTGGTCGCGTGATCACATGTGCTCAGGCCGCGTTTGAATTGGACCGCAGCTCGATTCGCGCCTGACTCCGCAGATCCTGAAGCAATTGCCGCGACAGCAGATCGACGCGCTGAACGAACAGCTGCTCCTTGATGTCCTTGGCCGACATCTGGGCCAGGTTCTTCTCATCCCGCGAGCAAACTATCATCACCGCAATTCCGTCGGGGGAGACGAGCGGCTTGCTGGCCGTATCCGGCGGCAGTTTCGTCAGCATCTCCCGGAACGCCCGGGGGTTCACCTGCTCCAGCCGAACCTCGCCGGGATCGGCCGGCCGGGGCGATTTGACCTGCTGCGCCACCTCTTCCATCTGCGGGCAGCTCCTGGTCGTCGCGCTGATGGACTTCGCCTTCTCCAGCATGGCGAGCTGCTCCTGGGTCGGGGCCTGCGGGTTGAGCGGGGAGGCAAAGGGCAGAAATACCTGCCGTATCGACAGCACCGTCGCGACCTCGTTCCCGATCTGGCGCTTCGCCACAAGTGTCACGATCTCGATTCCACCGGGAACTGTAATCGGATTGCTCACGGCACCCGGCGGCATTTCCGCGACGATTTGGGCAACCTGCGGATCCAGCTCGATTCGGCTGCACCCAGCCGAGATCCCCGCCCTGCAGCGCACTCTGGCTCTGGCTGAACTGTGCTGCCACAACCGGGAACGGCGCACCGGAGCGGAGTTCCTTGATAACAGTATCCGCGAATCCGGATGCCGCTGTGCTTCCCCCCTTGTCTTCCGTCGGAATGAAAATCTCACCCACGTGATACTCTGGCTTGCCGTTCTGTCCGGCAAGAAGCCGCTGCTGCTCCGCTATCTCGGCATCCGCCACCGCCGCCCGCTCTCCCAGCTTCTGGCGCAAAACCTGAGTCCAACCGATCTGGGTCCGTAGCTGGTCCACCAGCGTTCCGAAGCTCACGCCGTCGCTTTGCAGCTTCTGGCGAAGGCCCCCAGCCTTCATGCCATTGCGCGACTCCAGTTCCTTGATGGCTTCGGCGATCTGCTTGTCCGAAACGACAATGTGCTGCTTCTCGACCTCCTGCATCCGCAGGCGCTCATCGATCAGTTGCCGGGTGATCTGCGGCTTCAGCCGATCCAACGCGTCCTGTGAAATAGGCAGCCCGGACGCGACCGCAAACAACCGGGCGCGGTTATCCACGTCTTCGTTGGTGATCGGGTGGCCGTTCACGACCGCGACGATGCGAATCGCCTGCGCAGGGGCAGCCGGCGGCGGCGTGACCCGAGCGGCCAGGACTGGCCCCCCGCACGCAAACATGGCCGCGATGACGGTAGCCGGGAGCAGGAAGTGGCGCAGCAATGTCATGGGGATCATTCCGGTATCACAGTGCTTTGAAGCCAAACTGTCCTATCGTCTTGAAGGTGAACTGAAACAGCAGGGTGGTCGAGCTGCCCTGATTGTTCAGGTTGGTGTAGCGCTTGTAGAACCTCAGATCGAGAATCAGGCACTCGTTCTCATAAACCGCATCGGCGCCCATTGCCACCATCTGGTTAAGGGCCAGATCGCGGCGCGCATAGCCGCTGAAGCGGTACTGACCCGTCTCCGGCTGACCCCAGGCCGTGCTGGCCGACACTGTGATTTCGTTTCGTGGCGTAAAGAAGGGCGAGTTGGCAGGCGGCGGAGAAGGCTGCGCGTAAAAATAGTATGGGTCGAAGCTGGTATAGATATAGCCGGCCGAGACACGCAGACGCTGATCGCCCACCGAGGTGGTAACGTCCGATTCCCGATTCGTCCAGCTCCGGTGATCAAACCGGAACCGGTAGGTCGTATCGAGCCAGCTCGTGGGCGTAAAGCTGAGATGACCGACGATATCGGATACCTGGTCGTGGAGCCCCGAGACCTCTGGCAGCCAGCTGTCAACGGTGGTGCGATAGGACTGGCCGATCATGCCGTCCAGCGCCGCCCCTCCTCCAAGATACCAGGCGGTGTGCAGCGCAACGTTAGCGCGCGTTCCACCTTCCAGCCGGTCGATCCCACCGAAGCGATTGAAACCGAACAGGTTCATGTCGGTCAGCTCGAAGTCAAAGCTGTCCTCGTTCGGATATTTGTTCAGCTGGCTGTCGCCCTCGTTCGGACCGGTAATAACCTCTGCCATCGGCTCGATCACCTGGGTTCCCCAGCCTCGCGAAGACCGCGCGAACGGCCACCGGAAATCGACCGCGGCCTGAGGCAGGGCACGCGCGTCGTCCACGTGCGAAACGTTGGCGAAGTTCGGCTGCTCGTTCATATCACTGGCATTGTAGGCGGCGGCGTCATTGTGCAGCTTGATCGTCCACAGATCTCCCAGCGCGCCGGTGAAGGGTCGGTCCCACTCCATGATCAGGCTGGCGCGTCGGGTATTGGTGCCGTCGGTCCGCAAAACATTGAACGCACCGGTGTCAATCATCAGCCGCCCACCCAACGCATCCGGCTGGCCGAAATAGCTGTATTGGTATCGCGGCAGAACGACCGGCAATTCCGAATTCGTTATCGAGGTCGTCAAACCCTGGTAGAAACGCGTATCGAGCCGGGAGTACGCGCCCTCACCGAAACCCTCCAAATAGATGTTGCTGGAAAGCAAGCTTGCATCGCTGCCAAGAACATGTCCAAGGTGGAAATCATTGATATAATTCGCCGATGAAGCCCGTTCGATGTTGAAGCCTGCTCGCCACGTATTATTCAGGTTGAATTGCCCCTGGGCAAAGATCGTCCCTTGCAGCGCATCCTGGTAATACCCGCCGGAAGCATTCAGGTTGAGGAAACCGTTGTTGAAACGGCGGCGGTATTCCACATCCAGGTCGGGCCAGGTTCGCGTGGTCAACATCGGGGTGAACGTCGCATCGGACTGATCGTCAATCACCCAGTAATAAGGTAACGCGAAGAATCCGCCGATATGTGAGCTGACACCTAACGTTGGTACCAAAATCCCGCTTTGCCGCGCGGCGCTCGGCTCGGCCGTCCAGAAATATGGGAAATAGGCGACTGGAACGCCGAAGATTTGCATCTCCGCATTGGTGTACTCGATCTTCTTGTGCTCCGCATCCTCGGTCGCACTGGCTGCCCGGATCTGCCACAACGGCGGTGCGGTCGGATGCTTCTTGCAAAGGTTGCAGGTGGAGTAGACAACCTTGGACAGCGAATTCAGCACTCCCTCGGTCCGTCGGCCGCCATTGGCCGCAAGCTGACCGTTCTGCGCCAGCCGGGCGCGCAAGGCCGTCAGGATGCCGTTCCGCATATCCTGCGTGAGCTCCGCGGCATCGGCGAACAGCGTTTGCCCATCCGGTTCGATCAGCGTCACGTGTCCGCGCGCAATGGCAATCCCGGTGGCGCGGTTGAACGTGATCTCATCGGCGCGCAGCACATGCCCGTTCTGCCAGGCTTCCACGTGACCCGTGGCGATCACGAGCTGATTGTTCTGCTGATACTCGACGCTATCGGCGGTGAAGGCGACCGGCTGATTGCGGCTGAGCGGAGGCCCACTGCCATGGACCTGCGGAAGCTGCGCCCGCGCGCCGCCAGCGGCAAAGGCCAACACCGCAATGGCCGCCAGGACCAGGCCGGTACGCAGCGCCCGCACCTAGCCATCCTCCATATGCAGCAGCAAAGCCACCGCGAGCATCATTCCGGCCGCCGCGGGCGCCCAGGCAGCCAGCAGCACAGGCATCGCCCCCGACTGTCCGAACTCCTCGGCCAGCTTGGAGATCATGAACAGCGCAAAACCCGCAGCCACCCCGCTGCCGATCATCCGCGGCACGCCGCCGCGCCTGGCCGGCCGCATCGAAAACCCGGCAGCCACCAGCGCCATTGTGGCGCACAACAGCGGGAGTGCCAGAAGACTTTCGAAATGGAGCCGGTGACGGACGGAGGAGAAGCCTGAACGATTAAGCAGGCTGATAAAGCCAGGCAATTCCCACACGGACAGCGTGTCCGGTGAGGCAAAGCTTTCCTGTACCCGGGCAACTGTCAAATCCGTCGGCAGCACGATCCGTCCCGACGGTTGCGGCAGGGCGTCCGGGTGAACAGTGCGCGCATCGTCCAAGACCCAGTCGCCGTTTTGGAGCACCGCTCGCTTCGCCTCGACCCTGGTCAGCAGCCGGTCGGCCCCGTCCAGCCGGAACACCGTCACGGCCCGCGCTGCGAGGGTCGCCCGGCGCACCGCGACGTCATGCGCATGAATGATCGCAACGCCGTGCGGGGTCAGTCCGTGATCCGCCTGCCGCAGCCAGAGCTGCCCGCCCGCAAGCTCCAGCGGCCCTCCGCCGGCGGAAAGATAACGGCCAATCATCGCTTCGGCCCGCGCGAACAACACCGATGACACGGGGCTGATCCCCGTCGTTGACAATCCACCCAGCAGCAGGGCGCAGATCACCGGACCGGTCAGAAACTCCCAGGCGGAAACCCCCGCCGCACGTGCAACGATCAGTTCAGAGGAACGCGTGAGCCGCCAAAATGCCAGCATGCCCCCAAGCAGCACCGCGAACGGCAAAACCTGCAGCAGAAGGAATGGCAACCGCAGCGCCGCGATTTCGGCAGTGAGGCCGAATGTCGCTTCCGGATGGCTCGCGGCCCGCCGCAACAGCTCGATGAAGTCGAATAGCGCCACCAGCCCGGTCAATGCAGCGGCCATGGCCACGACGCAGGCCAGGAACTGCCGGGAAATGTACAGGCTGAGAGTAAGCGCCGCCGTCATTGCGCCACGCCGCCGGCAGATGCAACCGGCCGCGAGGCACGAATGGCTGGAAACCAGCGCAATGATTTGGGCGCAAACAGCAGCCATGCGCAAACCAGCCCGGGAGCGACCGCCTGCAGCCAGATCGTCGGCAGCAAGGCGTTGTTCCGCGCCGCAACATCTGCCGCTAACAGCTGCATCGCCAGAAGCCCCACCATCGACACTACGCCCACGAATGGCCGCAAAAGGCTTCCATGCCGCCGGAATGAACCGGTCAGGACCGAAACCAGAGCAACCAGTGCATAAGACAAAGCGGTAAGTGGGCTTGCCAGCCGCTTGTGCCCCTCTGCCATCCACTTCGGAACGTCCTGCGGATTGGCCGGGTGAGGATCGAGCAGTGCCCCCAGTGAGACCTCGCTCATGTCCGCCACGCGAGCCGCGCCTGACTGATCAGTAGCCGTCAGATCAATCAGGTTCTCCTTGAACGTCAGCATCTCGAGCCGGCCCGTTTTGGGATCGATTTGCTGGCGGCTGCCATCGAACAGGAGCACTTGTGGTCCGCTCGGGCCTTCCACCAGTCGGCCTGTCTCCGCCAGGACGGTTGCTTCCGAACTCTTGTCACGGTCATCGTCCACCAGGATGCCACGCAGCAAGCCGCTCGGATCGCGAGAGCGGACATAAACCGTTACATCCGGGCTGACCGGCGTGAACACGCCTTCCTGCAATAAAAAGGCTGCGACGCGGTTGCGAATCTCCCACTCGAAATCGCGGAACGCGCGTAAGCTAGCCGGCACTACTACGAGATTCAGGCCATAGCACGCGCCCACCGCCAATACGGCAACGGCAAGCGCGGGTCGCGAGACCGCGAACGGCGATAGCCCGGCAGCCCGCATCACCGTAAGTTCCCGGTCGCCGGACAACCGTTGATAGATGAACTGCACCACCACGAAAGTCGTGATCGGCAGGATCACGGCCACAAAGCTCGGAATCAGCAGGCCTGTGAGCTCGAGGAACACAATGAAGGACAGGCCGTGATTGACCACCAGCTCGACGAAACGAAGCGACTGCGTCAGCCAGATCAGCGCCGTCAGGCCGCCGGTAACCGCGAGCAGTGCCAGAAAGATCTGCCGGAAGATGTAACGATCGAGTCGTGTCACAAGGGTGCCTGATCGCATCGATACTGTCGTGTCTCCGCAAAGCGCCCGCCGGTTCTGCGGCAGTGCGCTCGCCGGTGCAAGGCACAAGAAGCACGCTCGTGCCCAGGTTAGGCTCAGGTCAGGCTTGGTAGAGCCCCGCCGCGCGGGCGCGCACGCGGATCAACGCGAACAGCAGGTCGAGCGTCGGGGTGGGAACTCGCACCATGCGCGCCAGGTCCTGAAAAACGGTGTAGAGCGCATCGATTTCCATCGGCCGGCCGGCCGCAAGATCCTGCAGGATGCTCGGCCGATGCCCGAGTCGCTCGTTCACCGCTAGAATCCGATCGACATCCACCTCCGGGCTTCGTCCCATCGCCCGCGCCACGGCTTCAGCCTCGGCCAGCATCCGCCGCGAAGCATCGACCAGAACCGCTTCCTCCTGAGTAGCCCTGACCGGTGCCGCGGTCAGCACGCACATGGGCCCAGCGCTGAGATTGAATATCAGCTTCTGCCAGATCAGGTCGCGAATCCGATCGCTCACCGCCACCGGAAGTCCGGCAGCCCGAAACGTCTCCTCCAGCATCCGGAGACGTGGTGACAGTGTGCCGTCCGGCTCGCCGAATGTCGTTCCCAGTGTTTCCCCGCTCAGTACCCTCACCAGACCCGGGTCAGGCACGGAGCTGGCCGGCCAGGCGATCCCACCGACCACCCGCTCCGGTCCAACCTTCTCCCATAACGCCCCATCCGGATCGAGCCGCGTGATCCGCCGCCCATCCGCCGGCCCGCCGTGGCGATGAAAATACCACCAGGGAATCCCGTTGGTGATGAACGCCACTGCCGTCTCAGGCCCCAGCAACGGGCCAATCGAGGCTGCCACCGAAGGCAGGGAAGGAGCCTTGACCGTGACGATCACCGCGTCCTGTCGCCCCAGCTCCGTGGGATCGTCGGACGCCTTGACTTTGGCTGTGACCTCTCGGCCGGGCATCTCAACTCGCAGCCCGTTCGCCTTAATCGCTGATAAGTGCGATCCGCGGGCTACCACCGAGGTCTCCGCCCCGCCGGCACCCAGAAAGCCCGCCAGATAGCCCCCGATGGCTCCGGCGCCGAATACGCAAATCCTCATTGGCCGAGGCAATAATGAAACCGCAGCCAAACGCAACTCAGCCTCGATTGGCCGGCCGCCACCTCGGTCTTTTGGTCTATGCCGCGGCCGAGACAATCTCCTCCTCGGTCGGGAAACGCCCGGCCGCCTTCTTCGAAAACCGTAGCTGGCCGTCCACCGTGATCTCGAACACCCCGCCTCCGCTCTTGCGAAGTGACACCTCGGCTTTCGGATCCTGGTGCAGTATAAGGTCTCGCGCCGCACGGGCGCGCGGTTCATACCCTCACATGCCGCAATATTCGATCTCGACCTGCATCGTTTCCTCCATGGCGTCCACGCCACGTTACTCCCCGCCCGCGTGGACAGGCAAATGGGCCTCCCGCTACATGATCAGCGGCTCAACGCAACAGCCCAGCTCACGCCCGATCTTATGCAGCAAACAATTCTGCCCGTAATCCTTTCTGGCGGAGCAGGTACGAGGCTCTGGCCCGTTTCCCGCGCCAGCTTACCGAAGCAGTTCTGGCCTTTGGTCACGGAGCGCTCCCTGCTGCAGGACACCGCGCTGCGGGCCGTCGGACCGGGTTTTGCCCCACCGATGGTCGTCTGCAATCAGGAACACCGTTTCCTTACCGCCGAGCATCTTCGAGCCGCGCAGGTCCCCACGCCGCGCATCATTCTCGAACCCGAAGGCCGCAACAGCGCCCCGGCGATTGCCGCCGCCGCCCTGCTCGCGGCCGAACAGAATGAGGAACAAGTGATCTGGATGATGGCGTCCGATGCCTTCATCGCCGATGTCGCGGCTCTGCATCGGTACCTGGAGCAGGCTGCACAGGCCGCCCTCGGGGGCCGGATCGTCACTTTCGGCATGCGGCCCACCCATCCCGAAACCGGTTACGGTTACATCGAGCGCGGGCCATCACTCGCCGGCATTCCCGGCGTCTTCGAAACCGCTCGCTTCATCGAAAAGCCGGACACCGAAACCGCCGCGCGATTCCTGCAAAACGGCAGCTACCTCTGGAACTCTGGCATGTTCGTGTTCACCGCTGCCGCGCTGATACGGGAACTCGCGGCCCATGCCCCGGACGTGCTGGAAAGCGCACGCCAGGCGGTTGCCGGCCGGGTCACTGACGCAGACTTTATTCGCCTCGCCCCGACCTTTTCGCAATGCCCCGCTATCAGTCTGGATTACGCGGTAGCCGAACGCACACGGCACGCCGCGGTCGTCCCTGCGGATCTGGGGTGGTCGGATGTCGGAAGCTGGGCCGCTCTGTGGGAAATCGCGGCCAAGGACAACTCCGGCAATGTCGCGCTCGGCGACGTGCTGATCGAAGATGCGGAAAATTGCTACGTTCGCACCAACGGCACGCTTACCGCCGTGCTTGGACTTCTCTGACGTCGTGATCGTGGTCACCAAGGACGCCGTTCTTGCCGCCAAACGCACTTCGGTCCAGGACGTGAAGAAACTCGTGGACCGCCTGAAAACGGCCGGCCGCCCTGAGTCCTCAAGATACGATAAAGCATGAAGGGAAACTTCAGAGTCTGATGGCCCGCCAACTCAGCTGATCATGAAACAGTGGCCAGGGCTCTCCACCGCGGCAGACGTGCAAGTCGTGCGCCAGCCAATAGGCCACGCGCCATATCCGCGGCTCCGCCCCCACCCGCGAGCCATGAAATACCGACAGCACCAGCACCACGGTCAGCGCGATCCAGCGGAACTGCAGCCGCGGCGGGCGTGCACCCGAAAGCAACGCGAATCCGACGGCACCGCCGATACCCACCGCCGCGCCCAGCATCACTTCGGGGGTGGTATGCATTTCAAGCTCCAGGCGGGAGAACCCCATCACTGCCGCCCCGGTAATGCCGGCAACTGCGGCCGCCAGACAGTGCCTGCGGGGCACCAGTATGGCCGCCAAACTTCCGGTTATCAGCGCCGCCACGGCGGTATGTCCGCTCGGCGTCCGGAGATGGACCGGCCCGCAGGCTATTGCCACCAACTTGAACAGAAGCATCGCCCCAAGTGTCATCCCTGCCGCCAACGCCCAGGCAGCGGAGCCGCGATACCAGCCCAGCAGAACCAGCATGACGCTAACGGCCAGCATCAGCGGCAGAACCACTGCTTCATCAGCAAAATCGGTAAGGAACAGCAATGTCAGGTTCTCGGATCGGACCTGTCGCCATCTAGCACGGGTACCTCGCCGTGAGTTAACCGCAGCTTCTCGTTAACGACATGAACGACCCGGCTGCTGTGCAGTGATCCGGTGGTCAACGGCTCATTTGTGCTGGGTCGTTGCTTCCAGTCCCACGGCTTGGGCCAATCGGTCTAGCCGCCGGAGCAAACTGTCGCCCGCAAAAACACCCCGATCCGGATCAAGCTGCAGCACCAGCCGAGCGCCCTTCAACGAAAGTTCGGTTGCGGCCAGCACCTCGGGCGTTCCGCCGGACAAGGTGTAGGCCAGTCGCAACGCCAACCCCAACACCTCGGCCCGGTGCGCGCTGGAAACGTCCAGCAGCAGCCGTGCCGGCCGCAGGAACTCGGCATCGGTTTCCGCTTCGTAACGAAGTGCTATCGCCAGGGCCAGGAACGCGCGCGCGTGGTGATCCAGCCCCAGCCCGGGCTGCCGCAACACGCGCAAAAACGCCTGCTCAGGCCGAAATTCCGGATGGTCCAAGCTGCCAATGTCCGACATCCAGCAGGCTGCTTCTCGCAGCCTTCGCATTTCTTTGGCTTCCTTTGGAAACAAAGGATCCGTCCAGGCCAGCAGGGGCTTTGCGAGCCCGGGATCGCGCCCCAGCCACTCGGCATAGTGCCGGCCGGCCGCGAGCAGCGGATCCTCCCGCCGGACCTCCTCGGGAATCATCCGCAGGTACCAGCCTTCACGCAGCCCGGATGCACTAAACACCACACGCCGGACGCTTGCTGCCCGCAGAACCCGCCGCAGAACCACCGCCGCGAAAGGCAGGTCATCAACCCGCTTGCGCGACAGTCCGTGCACTCGCTCCAAAGCGCGCTTGCCCGCGGATGTCACCATCGCCGCCAGCTCCCGCGCCTCGTCCCGCCCGATCGTATATTGATGGACCATGTGCAGCGGGTAGCCGACTTGCGCCATGTGAACCCTCGCCAGAGCGCGCCAGGCTCCGCCGACAAGATACAGATCGCGTTCATTCCCCTCAGCGAGCCACGGCACGCTTGCCAGATCGCCATCGGCGACGTCACGCGCCCGATCCGGATCGCCACCAGATCGCTCCGCAAGCCTGATCACGCCAAGCGGTAACGTCCGGCTGGCCCGCAATCCCTCCGGTGTCAGCCGGACCAGCTCCACCGAGCCCCCGCCGATATCCACTAAAATCCCGTCCGCATCGGGAATGCCGCACAGCACGCCCAGCGCCGAAAACTCCGCTTCCTCGGCTCCGGACAATACGCGTATGGCCAGCCCCGGCAATCGCTCCTGCAATGCCTGGACGAATGCCTGCCCGTTGCTGGCGTCCCGCACCGCCGCAGTCGCCAGCGCCTCCAGGCGCTCCGCACCCATCGCCCTCGCAATCGTGCAGTAGCGGGCCAGAACCTGAAACGACTGATCCACCGCTTCCTGGTTCAGCCGACCGGTCGATTGCAGCCCGCGGCCCAGCCGCAGCACCGCCTTCTCATTGAAAATCGCAACCGGATTGCGCCGGCTTCCCTCGAATATCACCAGCCGCACGGAGTTGGAGCCGAGATCGATAACCCCGTAACGGGGGACTTCGTTGGTCCGGGAAGACGGCATGCCTTAGTCCTGGTTGACGCGATCTGATCGCCGGTGCGGCCCCCGTGAGGCCATCACCGGACCGTGCAACGCCGAGCCTCGCCCGGATAGCGACGGATTGGTCATGAAGTAATCGTGAGCCGAGACGGGCTTCCGCCCCGGCGCAACGCGATGCCACTCCCCGTCCGCCTTCAGCTCCCACGACTGCATCGTGTCCTTCAGGTTTACCACCATGATCTGATCCAGCACTTGCGCATGCACCGTCGGATTATAAATCGGCACCAGCGTCTCCACCCGCCAGTCCATGTTGCGCACCATCCAGTCGGCGCTGCTGATAAACACCTTGGCATCCCGGCTCGGCAGCGAGTGACCATTGCCGAATACGCATATGCGGCTGTGCTCCAGGAACCGGCCCACGATGGACTTGATGCGAATATTCTCCGACAGGCCCGGAATGCCCGGTCGCAGGCAGCATATTCCGCGAACCACTCCCATGACTTTCACCCCGGCCTCTGAGGCCCGGTACAACCCGTCAATCAACTGCTCGTCCAGAAGGCTGTTCAGCTTGATCCAGATGCCTGCGAGCTTCCCAGCCCGGGCAAACTCGATTTCCTTGTCGATCAGCTTGAGCAGCTCGTGCCGCAGCGTCAGCGGGCTGAACGCCAGCTCTTCCATCGTTTCCGGTTGCGCATAGCCCGTCAGGTAGTTGAACAGCCGCGCTGAATCCCGCGTGAGCGCCGGGTCAGTCGTGAAGAACGACAGGTCCGCGTAGATCCGGGCAGTGATCGGGTGATAGTTGCCGGTACCAAAATGCGCGTAAGCCCGCACTGTACCCGCCTCGCGCCGTACCACGAGTGATAGTTTCGCGTGGGTCTTCAGTGCCGCGAAGCCGAACACGACCTGCACGCCCGACGCCTCCAGCGTGCGCGCGAGGCGGATGTTGGTCTCCTCATCGAACCGCGCGCGCAACTCGACCACGGCGGTGACGAACTTGCCGGCCTCGGCCGCCTCGATCAGCGCCTTGACAATGGGGCTGTCGCGCGTGGTGCGATACAGCGTCTGCTTTACCGCGATTACGTTCGGGTCCAACGCCGCCTGTCGCAGGAACTGCACCACCACATCGAAACTCTCGAACGGGTGGTGCACGATGATGTCCTTTGCCCGGATCGCCGCGAAACAGTCGCCGCCGAAGTCACGAATGCGCTCGGGAAAGCGTGGCGTATAGGGCGGAAACAGCAGGTCGGGCCGGTCATCTACAATCAGCTGCCGCACGTCCGCCACGCCCAGCAGGCCGGGCTGGATGTAAATTTCTTCCGGGGTGGCATCGAGCTCGTTCGCCACCAGTTCGCGCAGATCGCCCGGCGTTCCGGAGCTCATCGTCAGATGGATCACCTGCCCCCGACGGCGCCGCTTCAGCGCGCTCTCATAGGAACGCACCAGGTCTTCCGCCTCCTCCTCGAATTCAACATCGGTGTCGCGGATCAGCCGGAACATCCCATGTCCGCCGATGCGAAACCCCGGAAACACCCGCTCGAGAAGCCGCCCGACCACGTCCTCCAGAGCCACGAACCGGATCGACTTACCCGGCGGGCCCGCGGGCAGCCGGATGAAGCGCTCCACCTGCGAAGGAAGCGGGATCAGCGCCCGCATCACGCCGGCATCTTCCACGCGCATCAGGCGTAGCGCCATCACCAGTCCCATGTTTGGGATAAACGGGAATGGATGCGCCGGGTCGATCGCCAGGGGCGTCAGCACGGGGAACAGCCGTTCCATGAACCACGCCCCGAGCCAGGCCAGATCGTCCTCGTCCAGATCCGCCGTATCGCACAGCGCAATTCCCGCCGCACCCAGCAGAGCGCACAACTCCCGCCACACCCGCTGCTGATCGGCCAGCAGCATTTCCGCCCGCGTCTTGATCTCGGCAAGCTGCTGCGCCGGCGTGCGCCCGTCCGGTGACAGCGCAGTGACCCCCGCCTTCGCCTGCCCGATCAGCCCGGCAACCCGCACCGAATAGAACTCATCCAGGTTCGATGCGCTGATTGAGATGAACCGCAGCCGCTCAAGAAGCGGATGCCGCGGGTTCTCAGCCTCTTCAATCACACGATGATTGAAGTCCAACCATGAGAGTTCGCGGTTGATGAACCTGTCCGGACTGTCGCGCGTGATCGCCCAGACCGGCGGCGTGACCGTCTCAGTCCTGCTCAGGCTGTCCCCAGGTAGGCGGGCTAGCAGTTCCGGCGCAGATGGTGTGTCCATCCCCATACCTTACAGGACCGGGCGCAAATCATGCGAGAGTGCCGTCGCGAGTGCCGTGCCAAGAATCGGGAGGCGATCCCGCGCAGCGGGCGCCATTTTCTCAGCCCAGCCCACAGGAGAACCTGAATGACCGGTTTCCGCTGCATACCTATCCCCGCTGCTGTCGCCGACCGTTTCCGCCGTACCCGTACGGATGATCGCGGGCAAAAAGTGCTTGTCCGCGAGCCCGGGCCGGACTCGCGCTGCCCCTGCCGCCATTGCCTCCGCTTCGCGGAACCGGGTCAGCCCGTGCTGCTCGCATCCTACGACCTGCCGAAGCCTCAGGGCGTTTACTGGACCCCAAGCCCCATCTTCGTGCACGCCAACTCATGCCCGCGCTACGAGATGACGGACCACATACCTGAAATCGTGCGCGGCGCCCTGGTTTCCCTCCGCGCTTACGATTCCAAGGACCTCTGCCTTTATGACCTCGGCCATGTCAGCGAAGGCACCGCGATCGATGACGCGCTAGCACACGCCCTCGATGATGCGCGCACGTCCTACGTCAATATACACACGGCCAAGCCGGGCTGCTTCTTCTGTCGTGTGGAGCGGCTTCTATGACATCAGGCGGCTGATATCCTCCGCCATCTGCTGCGGCGGCCCCTCCTGTACCGGAGCGATGAACTGGCCATCCTTCCCCATCAGATAAATCACCGAACTATGGTCCATCGAATACTCATTGGGTCCGATGACATGCTTTGCCGCATAGACATGGTACGCCCGCTCTGCTTTGTCGATCTCCTCGGGCGTACCTGTCAGCCCGACCAGACGCGAAGAGAACGCAGCGGCATAGCGCTTGACCACCTGCGGTGTGTCGCGCCAGGGATCCACGGTGATGAACACCGGCACGACATCATTTGCCTTCGATCCTAATGCATCCATGGCATTCGCGATGCTCTGCAGCGTGGTCGGGCACACATCCGGGCAATACGTGTAACCAAAATAGACCAGCATATACTTTCCCCGGAAGCTCCTGTCGGTGACCGCCTGCCCGTTGCCGTTCTCCAGCGTGAATGGGCCGCCGATGGCGGCACGGCTGGTCGCGCCGGACCACATCAACCCCGCCAACCCGAACATCAGCAACGCGAGCAGCACGCCCACGACCACGTACGGCCACGAGCGTGAAGACGAAGCACGAGCAGGCATCAGGCGAACTCCCAGGAGATCACGAGGGCATTACGAAACGAATCATTGCCCCGGCGGCAATCCGGCAAGCAGCGCGGCGGCGAACAGGATCCCGCACCCGATCGCCGCTTCGGCGCCGATCGAGGCGGCAAGGCTTCGCCCCACTTCGGGCTCGCGCGAAAGCCGTCCCGTCAGAACAAGCCCGTTCCACGCTGCCAGGACAAGCGCCGCCGCAAACAGGCCAGCCTTGAGCAAGGCGACATGGCCGTAATTCGTCGCGGCAAGCCCGCCAGCTCCGCCCGCCAGCACAAAACCCTGGGCGAGCCCCGTGCCCGCCAGAGTAACCACCGCAGCAAGTCCGATGCCGGTGAATCGCCGGAACGGCCGCGCCACTTGCGCCGCGGGTAAGACCCACAGGCAAAGCAAGAGGGGAATTAGTCCGCCCACCCAGATCCCCGCCGCCACCAGGTGCAGGATCTCCGAGGCCGCCAGTCCGACCCCCGCCTCTCCCGGATGCCCGAGCCACGGCTGCAGCGCCAGCGCCAGCCCCGCCGTCCACAGCCCCACGCGCGGCCACCGGCACATAGCGACAGCACCGGCGACCAGCACCAGCCGCGCCAGCAAAACCTGCCCGAACGTAAGGTACCGAACGAAAGCAGGCGCCGCGTTGAACGTCGCAGCAACCCCACTGGTCTGCGCCACGGAAGCGGTCTCGGCCAGAAACCACCCCATCCCCGTGAGGAACGCCGCGATCCCGCTGATCCAGGCAATCCGCCGCAATGCCGGTCGCATCACCGGACGCAGATCTATTGGAAGAACCGCCGGTGCGAACGCCAGCGCCCCGAACAGCGCCAGCAACGTGGCATCGTGCAGCCAGCGCAACAGCGTGAGCGCCAGCGGCGATCCCATCAGGGTGTCACCGTGAAGCTGTACGTCCCCTCGGTCTTGTGCGTGTCTTCCGCCGTTGCGTGCCACGCCACCGTGTACTTGCCCGCCGGCAACTGCGGAACCGGAACGATCATTTCTTTCCCACCCTGCCCGGTTCGCAATGCGCCGGTCTTCACCACCTGGCCGGTCGAGTTCCGCACTTCCACGCTGCTGAAATGCGGGACAACCGCCTCGGTGAAGAAAAGATCGAGTGCACCGGGCGAGGATTTCACAGTTCCCCCCGCCGGCGGTGTCGCATGTGTCAGGAAGGCATGCGCGAACGCCGGCTGGGATGCCAGAACCACGCCGACGAACAAGATGGACCGCAACATTGCACTCACCATGCGATCAACGGTTTGCCGAGGCTGTGCGGCAGCAGGTCATCGAGGTACAAATGAAACTGGGCAATGACCCCGATATTCCGGCCGGTCTGCCCGTTGCCCGGAATCAGCATCTCCACTCCTACCGCATAGACATCGGCCACGTACGACGCTCCCAGGCCGATCAGGTACTGCGTCGGCGTTGCATGCGGATGGGTGGCTGGAGACGACCAGGCGACCTCGACCAGCGGAGTCAACCGGGCCAGTACCGTCGGCAATCCGAGGTCGCGAACCTGCGATTGCAGATACGGGATGCTGTATTGGATCGAGATTCCGCCAACCCACCGGTTTTCGATTCCGTTGTTGAAGATCAGCCCCGGCGCACCTGTGTCGGGGTCGATGACGGCGGTGGACTTGAGCTCCTTGTCGGCAAACTGGTACCCGATCGTGCCCGTGACGGCCAGCGGACGCAGATAGCCGATCGGAAGATCGCCAAGCCCCTTGCCCCAGTACAGTGTCGGCGTAGTGCTGCCCACCTCGTCATTGCCGATATTGCTCGATCCTGTGTGTGCAAACTCCCGGATTACGCCGATGGAAACGATCGCCTCATGCGCGGCGCTGACCAGGCCCTCGTATTTCAGCGTAACCGCAAGGTTTTGAAATCCGCCCAGTGTGCCGCTGGCGCTGTGCAGGACCGTGTAGCCGTCGTTGAGCGCGAAGCCGAAGCGCTCGGTGATGGTCTTGTCGTACTCGAAATTGAAATCGTACTCGCCGGTCGCGGGTGAGCCCGGCTGTTGTTGCCATTGGAACGTGGGCAGGGATGCTTCGTCCGAAACCGCTGGATCATCGATCAGCAGCGTGTTGACGAACACCCGCGCGCCGGCAACTCCGTGCCCAGCAGCCTGCTGGGCCGGTATCAGCAGGCCGGCGGCACAAGCCGGCCAGATGTAGCGATACATGACTTGCCTCTCCTTCTGGCATGAGCGGTGGCGCGCGGAAGCGCACCCGGAACGGCGGGCTCAGGCCAGAAACGGAGGACCTCGCGGCTGCGGCCGGACGGCGCGGCCGGGCGGGGGCGCGGTCGCCGGAGGTAGCACGGCGGCCCGCGCCAGGATCGCCCCGCTGGGCAGCGGGACCTTGGGCGCGGCCGCCGGGATAGGCGCTGGTGCAGCCAGCACCGCGCAAAATGGGCAGAGCGAGGAGTCTGGAGGCTGGTGCTGGCCGGGTGCGAGGGGAGCACTGCCGCCGTGGCATATGTCGCCGGCACCCAGCAGGAAGGCGGAGCCGGGATTCGGCACGCTGGCGGCGAATCCGAGTTGGATCGCCAGCGCGATCAGCGCGGCCAACAGCCCGGTGCGCGGGAATGGCACTCTGCTCACGCACTGTATCCTAGCTCAATAGTATCCCGGAGCAATGGACGCCTGCTGCCTGGCCCATCAACCGTCGAGACCGCATGGACAATCGTTTAGGGTTGCATTACAGCGGCAACCGATAAATCGCTTAGGGGAAGGATCCTGATCAAAGGGATAAGTAACGCCATGAACGAACGCATTCTCCAGCGGACTCGCCTTAGCTTCTGCATCATCCTCTCCGCGCTCCTCGCGGCCTGCGCGCAGCAAACGCTGTTCCAGTCCAACTTTGATGCCACGCCGATCGGCCAGCCTCCTGCGCATGCGCAGCCTGTGGGCACGGCAAACGTGAGCGGCCCCCCAGGGAGCGTTGTAGTCGTAGCCTCTCCCGTCCAGACGGGCGGCAGGTGGGTTCAGATTGCGCGTCCCAATGATCCTGAAACCATTGTCGCTTTTCAGGGAAACTTCGCCCAGTTCGCCGGCGACGGCACTTACACCTGCGATGCGACACTTTTCATCCCCACCGGCACCGGCCAAACCGTTGCAAGCCTGCAATTCGAGCAGTTCAATCAGCCGGTCGGCAACAGCTTTAACGGCTTCATGCATATCGACTTCCAGAAGGACGGAACGCTACGCATCGATGACCGATCGGATGCCGTGTTCGGCACATTCCCCCACGACCAGCCCTTCATCGTGCAGGTCACGTTGAACATCAACGCCACGCCGACCGCCCATATTGTCCTGGCGGGCGCCGGCACGTCCGGCCAGAAGGACTATACCATCCAAACGCCCTTGATCCCCCTGGCGCGCCAGTTCGGCGCAGTTCGCCTCTGGATGGGCTTCCCGTGGTCAGGCCCGTACGATGCGACAAACATTGTCGTGACTAAGGCGAACTAGTACAGCGTTTCCATGAAACGACTCGCATCGACGCTATCCGCCGGCCGGCCTGGTAAACATCCTGGCGCATAACCTGCCTCCAAAACCACGCCCCGGCATTTATTGAGCATCGGCGGGCTGCCGCGCGGATCCGCCGCGTCAGGCGGAACAGCCAGCGCTCACCGCACCGTGCCTTCCAACTATCCGCCGGAACGTGCTTACTGCCAACTCAAGGAGTCGCTGCCCGATGCTGTCGCCGCGCCGCGGTTTTGTCCTCGGCTGCCTGTTGGCCGCAACGCCGCTGCGGTCGTTACTTAGCGCCGAGTCACCACCACCCATTGACAGCTCCCTGACGGGTCAGCTTCTTGTGGCCGCGCCCGAGATGGACGATCCACGGTTCAGTCACACAGTCATTTTGGTGGTCCAGCATGACGCAGCTCAGGGCGCACTAGGCCTCGCCATCAATCAGCCCGTCGGTGAGAAAACAGTTGCCGAGCTGCTGACAGCCATTGGCGAGGACCCCGGGGACGCCCAAGGGACGATTGCATTGTTCGCCGGCGGCCCGCTGGCGCCATCAATGGGCTTCGTCGTGCATAGTGGCGAATATCGGCTGGCCACGACGATCATGCTCGACAACGACCTGGCCGTGACCTCAACGAGTTGGGTGCTGCACGACATCGGCGCCGGCAAAGGGCCGCGCAAACGCATGATGATGCTTGGTTATGCGGGCTGGGCGCCTGGGCAGCTCGAAGCTGAGCTGTCAGGGCGCGTGTGGGTGCTGGCTGCGGATGCAACGGACCTAGTGTTCGACATGGACCGCGCGAAAGTTTGGAACGCAGCGTTTGAGCGACGGATGGTGCCGCTGTAGTGGCGCCCCACAGGCCCGCGTGGCAGTGGGGGCTGGAAGCTGCCGGTCGGCTCCGAAGGCTTCATCAGACAGCGCGCTTCGCCGCGCTCTCAATGCCTGGAGTTTCGACAGAGCGGACGTATCCTTTGGGACGCCTTGTATCGATACATATCGTCTCTGCCCAGCGCGATTAAGTCGGCGAAGATGGGCCCAATCGAATACCCAAAGAGTCGTGGTCCAGTAGCTGGGCCATTCGGCTTCGCCCTCGCCGATCCGGGCGGGCGGCTTTCCCGCACCCGGCTCTTCGCGAAAGTTAGCCGCATCGGGCCGATGCATGGCGTCCAGGGGTAAGTGAAAGGCGAAGGTCTTCGGAGCCCACGTTGCCGTCGAGCCAGGGCCCGCAGGTGGCCAGACCCGATCAGCGCGTCTTGTCCTCGTGGAGCGACAGGCCGAACCTGGCCAGCCGGTCCTTAGGGTCCTCCAGCATCCGCCGCGCATCGACCGCGCTCTCGAAGCTCATCACGAAGTCATCGGCATAGCGCACGATCAAGACGCAACCGCACGCTTTCCGCCGGCGCCATTGATGAGCCCAGAGATCGAGGGCGTCGCGCAGGAAGATGTTGGCGAGCAGCGGGCTGCTTGCGGCGTCCCGCTTTCCGTCTCGTGCCACTCACCGCTCTTCAGGATACCGGCCTCGAGCCACATCCGAACAAGGTAGGAGGACCCGGGGGTCGGCGACCCTGTGTGCCAGCATCCGCAGCAACCACTCTCGGCGCCGAGTTGAAGAGTGTAGACACGCCGAACCGGCTGGGGCCGTTCTGATCAGACTTCCTCAAATCCGTGCTCCGTCGTGGCTTACGAGGACTGAAGCTGGTGATCTCCGGTGCTCGTCGTGTCCTGAATCACCAGCACGTCGCGTCCGCCACACCGCCCGGCGGTCCGGCCGGCGGCCGTTGCCACCATTTCCTCGACGTTGACCGCATCGCCGTGCAGGAACCGCGTCAGCCACAGCTCCCCGGCGCGGCCCGAACCAAGCCGTCGGACACAGATCCCGCGGGCGCTGTTTTCCATCAGCCGCGCGTGCAGAAAATCGCGGCAGCTTCGCGGCGCGCATCGCCGAACTTGCCAAGCGAGATCGTCGTCATCCCCGGCTCCGTGGGCCGTATCGGCCGCTCAGAAGCCAGGGAACCGCAATTCAATGGGGGGCGCAACGTGATGTGTGAATGTGGTAGCCCGCAAGGGGAGGGGGGATTTTGGAGTGCTGCTTCAAAGAGCCAAAAGGCGGTGGAGCCGATCGGCGTCGGCTCGCATTTCGTCCGCCGAGCCGGTGAACGTCACGCGGCCTTTTTCCAGCACATAGACGCGGTCGGCGAGCGAGAGAGAAAATTCCACCCCTTGTTCCGCGAGCAGGATCGTCACGCCCTCGGCTTTGAGGGCGGCGATCCTGGAGCGGAGCGTTTCGACGACCAGGGGCGCCAGGCCTTCGGAGGGCTCGTCAAGCAGCAGGAGCTCGGGATTGCCGAGCAGCGTGCGGGCGATGGTGAGCATTTGCTGCTCGCCGCCGGAAAGAAATCCGCCGCGCCGCTCGCGGAGCTCGCGGAGCATGGGAAACAGTTCGCACACTGATGCGATGGTCCAGTGTCCGGACCGGCGAGCAGCGCGAGCACCGACGTCGAGGTTCTCCTGCACGCTCAGCTCGCCGAAGATACGGCGGTCCTCGGGGACGAAGCCGATGCCGGCGCGTGCGACGCGGTGGGGCGCCCAGCCGGTGATGTCCTGGGTGCGCCAGAGGACTCGGCCTCGTTCGGGCGGCGTGAGGCCCATGATGGAGCGCATGGTGGTGGTTTTGCCAACGCCATTGCGCCCGAGCAGACAGACGCATTCGCCTGCCTGGACTTCGAGCGATATGCCGAACAGCACCCGGCTGAGGCCGTAGGCGGTATGGACGTCTTCGACGGAGAGGAGAGGTGTCATACGTGCTGGCCGAGATAGACGCGGCGCACGTCGGCGTTTTCCCGCACTTCGGCGGGGCTGCCTTCCGCCAGCAGCCGACCCTGGTGGAGGACGGCGATTTTTTCGGCAATGCCGAAGACGACCGCCATATCGTGTTCAGTGAACAGCAGGGTGAGGCCGCGCTCCTCGGCGACCCGTTGCAGGAGCCGCATCGTCGCGGCGGTTTCGGCGGGGGACATGCCGGCGGTGGGTTCATCCAGCAGCAGCACGGACGGCTCGCTCGCCAGCGCGATGCCGAGTTCGAGCTGCTTCTGGTTGCCGTAGGCTAAGGAGCCGGCGGTCGTTCCGGCTTCATTGAGAAGGCCGACCGCGGCCAGCAAGGCCATTGTTTCGTCGTGGTAAAAGGCGTCCGCTCTCGACCAGAAGTCCCGGCCGCGGCCGCGATGCGCAAGCAGTGCGGCTTGCACGTTTTCGGCCACGGTCAGGCGCGGGAAGATATTCGCGTGCTGGAAGGAGCGCCCGATGCCCAGTCCGACGATCCGGTTGGGGGGTGCGGCGGTGATATCGCGCCCGTCCAGCAGAACCTGGCCACGGTCGGGCCGCAGATGGCCGGTCACCAGATTGAAGAAGGTGGATTTTCCCGCCCCGTTGGGGCCGATCAGCGCAGCGATCTGGCGCGTTTCGACGGCGAGGCTGACATTGCTGACGGCGCGGAACCCGCCGAATGACTTGCTGAGGTCACGAACCTCAAGCACCACAGACCTCAAACACTGCAAACCTCAGACACTGGGGATCACCACCTGGCGCGGACGTTTCCAGGGCGAAAGGGCCAGCAGGCCGCCCGCGATTCCGCCAGGCAAAGCGAAGAGCAGGATGATAAGGATGAGGCCGAGGGTGAAAGGCCAGGTACCTGGGTGTAGGACGTGATCTCCTGGTTCAGCCAAACCAGTGCCAGCGCGCCGATCGGCGGTCCCCAGAAATGCTCGATGCCGCCAAGAATGGCCATGATCATCACCTCGGCGGATTTCGGCCAGAACACGAAGTCGGCGAAGACGCCGCGGTTGAAAATGCCGTACAGGGCGCCGGCCAGCCCGGCGAAGAAACCGGCTATGACGAAAGCCGCGAGCTGGTAGGCGCGGACATTGAGGCCGATGAAGGCCGCACGCTCGGGATTGTCGCGAATGGTGGTCAGCATCCGCCCGAACGGGGAGTGGATGATCCGCTGCATCGCCGCCAATGACAGGGCCACGAGAGCAATGGTGACGAAATAGAACAGCTCCGGGACGCGGAAGCCGTCGAGTCCCGGGAGGGAGCTCATCCAGTCGAGATTGGGATAGGGCACGTCAGACAAGCCCTCATCGCCGCCGGTAACGGCGTTCCAGGTGAAGGCAACCGCCCAGACAATTTGTGAAAAAGCAAGCGTCAGCATGGCGAAATAGATCTTCGTGAGACGGACGCAAAAGAACCCGGCGACGAGAGCGAAAAGTGCGGCTCCGAGCCCCGCCGCCACGAAGGCGAGCAGAAAAGGCACGTCGTAGGTCTTCATCAGTATGCCGCAGATATACGCTCCGATGCCGAAATAGGCGGCATGCCCGAAGGAAACGAGACCGGTTGTGCCGAGCAGGAGGTTCAGACTGACGGCAAACAGGGCGTCGATGGCGATCTGAGTGCCCAGGAAGGTTTCGTAGCGCGAACCGACCCAGGGCAGGGCGAGGGCGGCCAGGAAAACGATCAGTGTCCACGGCACGCGACGCGGGGTCATCGCACCGGTTGTCCGAAAAGGCCCCAGGGCCGGAGGATTAGGATGACCGCCATGAGCGCAAACACGGAAAACAGGGAAAAGCCGGGGAAGATCAGGATGCCGAAGGCCAGAACCTCACCATAGATCAGCGAGCCCCAGAACGTGCCCCAGAATGAGCCCAGGCCTCCTATAACGACCACGATGAAGGCCTGGACGATGATCTCGACATCCATGCCGGGCACGACGCTCTGGATGGGGCTGACCAGCGCACCTGACAGGCCGGCGAGGAAGGCGCTGGCCACGAACATCATGGTGTAGAGCATGCCTACATCGGCACCGAGCGCCTCCAGCATTTCGCGATCGAAGGCAGCGGCGCGCATCATCCGGCCCGGACCGGTCCGCTGGAGGATCAGCCAGCCCGACAGGGCAATGATCGGGCCGAGCAGAATGATGAACAGATTGTACAGAGGCAGATTGGCGCCGAACACCGGAATGGCGCCGGCCAGGGCCGGAGGGGTGTTGACCGAGAGCTGCTCGGTGCCCCAGATGAATTTGGCGGCGTCGGCGAGGATCAGCACCAGGGCGTAGGTGAGCAGCAGCTGGTACAGCTCCTCACGGCCGTACAGGTGATGGAGGAGCAGACGTTCGATGACGCCGCCGAGCACCGCGACGCCGATGGATGCGACCAGGGCGGCCAGCCAGAAGGCGCCGGTGAGCGGGGTGAGCCAGTGCACAGCCTGCCAGCCGAGATAGGCGCCGATCATGTAGAACGACCCGTGCGCGAAGTTCAGCACCCGCATGACGCCGAACACGAGGGAGAGGCCGGCGGCGATGAGGAACAGGAACATCGCCGTGGTGAGGCCGCTCATCATCTGCCCGAACAGGAAAGAGGCGGCCACGTGGGGTAGGACCGGCCGGGTCGGTCAGTCTATGAACTGGGTCGGGTCTTCGTAGGTCGCGTGACTGATGATGGCGAAGGGATAGTTCGGGTCCTTCACCATCACGCCCCAGACCTCGCCGGTGTTGAAATCGTGGTTCTTTGCACTGAACGTGCGGGTGCCGATCGGCGTCTGCACGGTCAAGCCGAGCAGCGCCCTGGAGACCGCCGCGTCGTCGGCCGAGCCGGCTTTTTTCACGCCGGCCGCGATGGCCTCGATGGCGACGTAACCCTGGATCGCCCAGCCCGAGCCGTATTGCGAGTGCATGAAGGCGAGGAGGTGCTTCTCGAAAGCCTTGTGCTCGGGCGGCTCGTTGTCAGTCCAGATGATAGGGTCATAGGCATCCGCCCAGATGCCGTAGGGGTAGCTGTCGCCGAGCGTCTTGGTGATGTCCACCGAGCCGACCTCGCCGCCGTCGATCAGGCGGCTGTTGATTGCCTTGAAGTAGCCGAGCGGGGTGGCCTGCTTCACGAAGGTTACGAAATCCCCACCGTATTCGTCGCACATGACGGCATCGGGGTGCTTGCTCATTTGCGCGGTGATGAAGGGCGTGAGGTTGGGTTCGCCGAGTTTGGGCCATTGCTGGTCAACGATCTCGATATCGGGCCGCAGTTTTTTGAGATATGCGACGAAATCGGCGATCGCCTGGCGTCCGTAAGTGTAGTCGGGCGCGATGGTGGCGACCCGCTTGATGTCCGACCATTTGGCCATGATCGCCGCTGCGGTGCGTCCCTCGGCGAGCGTGGTGGAGGCCACGCGGAAGATATAGGGGTGCAGGTTGGGCGGGGCGGTCAGGTCCGTCAGCTTGGCCGAGGGCGCGACAAAGATGACGTGGTTTTCTTTTGCGATCGTGGAAACGGCGGGTGCTTCTGCCGAGGTGAGGGTTCCGGCCAGGAAGTCGACATTGTCCTTGACGATCAGCTCGCGGGCGACGCGGACCGCTTCATCAGGGTTGGCCTTGCTGTCGCGCGAGAGGAGTTCGACTTTGCGGCCGAGCAGGCCGCCTGCGGCATTGATCTCGGCGACCGCCATCTGGGCGCCGGCGAGGATCGGCTGGCCGTAAATGGCGGTGGGACCGGATAGCGGGATCGGGAAGCCGATCTTGATGGGTTCGGCAGCGCGCCCACAGAACGGTGAGAGAGCGGTTGCGGCACAGGCGAGTGCCACCACGCAGCGGCGGTTCATTTGTTGCCTCCCAGCGCGTTGCGCGCCTTGTCTCTCTTCCCAGACGATTGGGATATCGTGACGGACGAGGCGAGGCGGAGTCAAGGGAGCATGGGGGGCGGAGGATGGCGGGGCAGGGCGATGCCAGGCTGTATCAGCCCGACACGCTCCAGTTCATCGTCTTGAGCGTTCTTCGGCCGGTGCTGGATTAATCCGCTACGACGTCACCGAGCTGGCAGCGCGCCCTGGTCCACAGCCATGTGATCTGGGCGGCGCCGGCGAACAGCGCCATGGGGACCGCGACGGCGCTGGCGCCATGGTTTGACAGGAAATAATAAACGACGGCGCTGGCGAAAGCGCCGAACAGCAACTGCGAAACCCCGAGGGCGGCCGACGCGGCGCCGGCCTGTTCGGGGCGCCGCTCGATCGCGAGGTGCTGGAGGTTGGGTGCAGTCACGCCGCGGGCGAACATCATCACCAGAAGCGGCGGAAGGAGCATGGCGTTGTGTGGGACCCCGGCGATTGTCTCGGCCGCGAGGACCAGCGTTGCCGCCGAGGCGATAGCCATACTGGGGCCTGACAGGGTGAGTGCGGTAAGGCCGCGGCGCCCGAGCCGGCCGCTCGTCCAGGCGCCTGCGGTGAGCGCTGCAGCCGTGCAGGCGAAGACGCCTGCGAACACCGCCGAGGGCAGCCCCATGGTGCGGATAATCACCATGGGCGAGCCGGCGATATAGGCGAAGATGGCGCCGTAGCTCAGGGCGTTGGAGATAGCGAGGCCGATAAACTCGCGATCGCTCCGCAGCGGTACGACGCCTGTGATGGCTGCCGGCAGAACGGCCGGACGGGCGGCCGACCTGGTTTCCGCGAATCCCATGCATGTGATGGCCAATAATGCCCCCCCGCCGAGCGCGAGGACCGCGTGAACCGAGCGCCAGCCGGCCACTCCGGTCAGCACCGAACCCAGCGCGGGCGCGAGTATAGGCACCACGCCAAGGATAACGACGACATAGGAGCGTTTGGCACGTGCCGCCTCGCCCTGAAACAGATCCTGGACGATGGCGAAAGAGAGGACGGAGCATGCCCCGGCACCCAATCCCTGGACGAACCGGGCGATGACCAGGGCTGGCCCGGAGGGAGCCAGCGCGCAAGCGATGCCGGCCAGGGTGTAGAAGGCCAATCCGGCCAGCAGCACCGGCCTGCGCCCCCTGAGGTCCGATTGCCGACCGCCGGTCACCTGCCCGGCGGCGTATCCCAACATGAACAGGGACAAGGTAAGACCGGCCACTTCGGTGGAGGTTCGCAGGGCGGCGGGCAACAGAGGGAGTGTTGGCGCGCTGATGTCGATGGACAGGGCGGGCAGCGCGGCAAACAAGCCCAGCAGGACCGTGAATGCGAGGGATTTCGGAGTTATTTGCAATTATTTCCCGATCGATTTACGTTTGTTCTCCTCCCCTTGGAGTATCGGCTGGTGCTGCTATTGGTGTTTTTTAGATGCGTTCACCCATTCGGGTCACCTCAAAAGTGATAGTTATGATCGTGTGGCGGGATCAGGCGTGTTTGATACACGTTTTAGGCTTGCCGGGGGACATTTCCGGGTCGTAGGGTATATGCTGATGCCGGGATATAATAGCTGCGGCGGCGGAGCAGAACCCGGTGCTGCCGCGACTCCTTCGAAGTCATTGTGAGAACAGATTCGGGCATCGGTAGAATTTTGTTTTGTATGCGGTAAGTGTTTACGCCGTCGATTTAGCAGGTTATCTCTCATGTGTGACGGAGCTTAAATGCGTCTAGTGGTGAGCTGAAGTGGAATTCTTGTTGTTTTTGGGGGCGGTGTGAATACGACACGGGTGGTCGATGCCCCGAGCCATCAGCTCGGGTGGAGAATGGCGGTCCTTCCGTTCCGGAGCTTTGGCACGCAGATCGCGCAAGGCCTGGCGCTTGGGATGGCGGAGGAGATTTCGGCGGCCTTGTCGCGTTTCCGTGCTCCGCGCCTGATTGCGACCGCGACTTTCTGGGACGGCGCGGGACCGGTTTGCGATGCGCTGGCCCGGTGCCGGACCTACCAACTGGATTATGTCGTTGATGGCACGATGCAGGTCGTTGGCAACGATGTGCATGTAAATGTGACGCTGCTTGACGTTGTGCTGGACTTCGAGGTGATCTGGACGGCGCAGTTCAACGGGACCCTGGACGGCCTGTTTTCCCTGCAGCACCGGATCGCGTCGGCCACCGTGGCGCAGATCGACCCCGAGCTGTTTCAGCGTGGCCCGATACACGAGGGTTCCGGCCAGACTGGGGTGGCGGCGGCGCACCATGCGGTACTGACAGCAATCCAGGCGATATTTCGCCCGGATCGTCCGCGCTTCATGCAGGCGCGAGAGCTGCTTGAGGGTGCGATCGAGCTTGATCCGGAATATGCCGCGGCGCATGCGTGGCTGGCGTATTGGGCGATTATGGCGGTGGGACAGGGCTGGGTCGAGGACCCGCGGGATGTCACGACATCAGCGGGTATTGCGGCGGAGCGAGCCGTGAGCCTTGATCCGCTGGATGCAAGGGCGCTGGCGATTGCCGGGCATGTGAAGGCATATTTGCTGCACGATGTGCGGAGCGCACTGAAGCTGCACGCACGGGCGGTGGAGCTTAATCCTAATCTTCCGATCGCCTGGACATTGAGCAGCTGGTCCAAAATATACAACGGCGTGCACGATGAGGCTATCGGTACACGCAAGGACCGCTCTATCGCTGTCTCCCCGGGACCCGTTCAGTTTTTTCGCGGAACATGCATTGATGACGGCTCAGCTGTTCGACCGTCATCTGGAAGAGGCCGAGACACTCGCCGAAACGGTGCTGGAACGGAACCCGGGGCACGCCTCGGCACTGAATGTGAGGCTTGCGATTCTTGGGCATCTGGGGCGACTCGAGGAGGCTCGTGAGTGCCTAGCGATGCTGCGGGAAATAGATCCCGCTATTTCCATTGAGAAGATTGTATCGCGTGCGCCTCTAAGGCCCGAGGACAGGGTATTTTATATGGAGGGGTTACGACGGGCCGGCGTGCCTTCGGCTATCGAGGTCCAGTTCGACCTTCTGCCTCAACTCGAGGTGTTACCCAACAGCGTCGTGTGATCGATGGGGCAAAGGCGGCGTTTCCGGACCGTGACGGCATAGAGGCCCTGGCGTTCGGCTTTGTCCGGATGGGGCAGAAGGATCTTGCCGAGATCCTGCCACGCTGAGTCGCTGAGTTCGGATGCTTCCCGGCAGGCAAACGCCGCGAGGTTTTCCTCACGGTAGGCGAGCTGGGGAATCGGCTGGACCTGAAGAAAGGGCCAATAGGCCCTGATCTGGACCGGTGTGTCGGTCTTGACCAGACGGAAGTTCGTAAATAATGGTCCGAACCAGATATCCGTCTCGACGATACCCTCCCACACCACGATCCCCGGCGGGCCGGGAAGATTGACGGGCGGACGGATCGACAAACTCCAGCCCGGACGCGTGCGTGCAAGCAGGCCCGTCCACATCTGGACGCCTCCCTGCTCCGGCAGGGCGGTAAGAAATGGGGGTGAATAGCCGCGGAGAAATTCCGGAACGGTTTCGTCGAATACATCCGCATATCCGGGGAACTGAACGGCGCCGCTGTCAGTCGCAGACAAGGGCAACCAGGTTTCGTCCTCGCCGAAAGACCAGAAGATCTGTTCGCCGTCCCAGAGGAGGCGCAGGTCCATGGGAGGGAAGATCCAGTAGCCGAAGCCAGTGGCAGAGGTCAGCGCATCGCAATAGCGCATTCCGCGGCTGGGTAGGTATCCCGCGGCGGAGCGTTCGGCTCTTTTTGGTAACATTGCCTCAGGAATAAGGCGAAAGAACTCAACGATACAATCCTGGGACATAACTCTCGGTGGGTTGGAAAAGGGGGCCGGCATCCGGCCGCATTGCAAGATGCCTCGCCCGGGACAATCAATTAGAAGCGCATCATGCCGCCACCGATGTGCACGCGGCCGGTATCTTTTGTAAAGCGCATCATGCCGCCACCGATATGGACACGGCCGCTGTCCTTGGTGCTGGCGGATGAATTGGGCTTTGTTGGCGCTGTCAGGGCGACGGGCTTCGCTTCGGTCGAGGTGATCTTGGTCAGGGTGGACTTGTTGGAATGGTGCATTTGCTTTGATCTCCTTGGCAGGATCGCCGAAACGAATACTAAGAGGGCTTCGGTAGGGATGTAAAGAGAAAAACTTAATCCACACGAAGTTTTTCCAAGATCACACGTCTGGATTGTGCAGATCCAGCGAAGAGTTCTGTGCGTTTATATTACCAGTTGGCGATCGTTCATCTTGCCTCTATCAGGCGTAGTCTTTGAGTAGCATGCCCGTGCAAGCCATAGGACACAAACTCCATCCTATAGCACGAATTGGATACTTAAGAGATGAAAGTGAGTTAGTCTTTCGCTGACCGCGGTCGACCCGCATGAAGAATGAAGAATGCAAGCAAGCGTTGAAAAATCGAGCGGTCCGCGCGTGCCGGTGCCCAGCTGGAGCCTGTGAAACAGCAGTTTCACAGGCTATTGAAAAAAAAGAATTGCCAGTCGGGCGCGATCAGACGCAGTCATCTGCTACAAGGGGTTGCGCTACAGGGGCCTCGCCGGCGCGTCTTGCGTGCCGTCAATTGACTTACTGCAATCGCCTTTGGCCCCCTTTGGGAGCGCAGGTGTTTACGTTTCGTGCCGATTGCCAGAGCATGTTCAGCGTGACTGAACATGCTCTGCACTCTGTTCACGAGCAGATCCATGCGCACCCGTTTCCAGTCAAGCGCGATCTGTTCTAAGCAGGCTTTCGTGGCTTGTGCCACGCAAATCTGCTTGGAAGTTATTGAAGACGCACTAACTTATCGACGGAGCGCCGAAACGGTCGGCCGGATGAGGCTTAGGGGAAGTCCATCGATACCGAGGCCTGGATCCGCGCTTTCTGCGGGGATGACGGGCTGGCCGGCTACGCCAAGGGCTTGGGATTTTGACCCTCCCTTTCCCCTCCCGCAAGGGAGGGGGTTGGCTCGGCTGCTTATTCCAAGGGCTTGAGGTTTTGACCCTTCCCCCTTTCCCCTCCCGCAAGGGGAGGGGCGTTGCTTGCCGGGCCGGCGATGTCCAGTCGCCGGGTGCCGCGAGGATCGTGGGCAGGATTGCGGGCCGGCGCGCCGAGGGGCCCGGGGCCGGCCACTCGCCAGGCGTCGAGCGCCCAGTGCACTGAAGGAAAAGCGATCTCGGCCCACGGGATGCGTTCCCAGCCGAACAGCGCCACCTCCAGACTTTCGGGTCCGGGTGCAAAATCGGGCTCGCGCGCGAATCGGGCCCGAAAGATGATTTGCACCTGGCCGATGCGACTGACGGAGAAAACGCCGAGAACGCCGTCGAGCGAGATGCAGGCCTGCGCTTCTTCCCAAGCCTCGCGCAGGGCGCCCTCCTCAACGGTTTCGCCGAATTCCAGGTAGCCGGCGGGCAGGGTCCAGAAGCCTCGCCTCGGCTCAATGGCGCGGCGACACATCAGGATTCCTGCGCGTTCCACCACGACCGACCCGACGACGATCTTGGGGTTTTCGTACGCGATGTGCCCGCAATCGGGACAAACAAGGCGTTCGCGGTTGTCGCCTTCAGGAACACGGCGGACGAAATCGGGCATACGAGAGGGTGGATCGGCGGGAACCGGCGGGCAATGGCGCGCTGCCGGGTCCCCGAAGTCAGACCGTCAGGTCCAGGAGCGAGCCGCGAGGCGTGTTGGCGGGCGGAGCAGGCGCGTTGGGTTGCGGGAAGAGCTGGAAAGGGGCTGCCGGTCCGGTCTGAGGCCGGCCGGAGTCGCCGGGGGGGCGCAACCGGACGGACGGAAAGATCGATCCGATCGCGGTTGTGGCGGCACTGATCAGGGTCGGGCGGATGGCTACCATGCCGGGAATTGGCAACAAATCCATTACGATTCCATTAATTTTTGGAATGTTTCAAAGCTGCCACACCAGGAAGCATTTTGCCCTCCAGCCATTCGAGGAATGCCCCACCCGCCGTGGACATATAGTTTAGCGAATGGTCAATTCCGGCATGACGCAGGGCGGAGACAGTATCGCCGCCGCCAGCGACGCTGCACAACGAACCCGTGGCCGTGGCCGCGGCTACGGCCTTCGCGACAGCGGTTGTCGCCTGGTCGAAGGGCGGTGTTTCAAACGCGCCAAGCGGGCCGTTCCATACCAGCGTCCGAACCGATTGCAGGGCCTGGCTGATCGCCTCGACCGTCCGTGGCCCGACGTCGAGGATCATGGCGTCTGCCGGGACGGACCCGGCGGGCACGGTGCGGGTTGCGACCCCGGGTGTGAGGCTTTCGGCGACCACCGCATCGAGCGGGAGGATGACGCGGCATTTCGAGGTTTTAGCTTTGTCGAGGATGCCCAAGGCGGTCTCGTGCATGTCGGTTTCCTGGAGGGATTTGCCGACCGAACTCCCCACCGAAGTCCCCTGGGCGGCCAGAAACGTGTTGGCCATGGCTCCGCCGATCACCAGCACGTCGACCCTGGCAACCAGGTTTCCGAGCAGAGCGAGCTTGGTCGAGACCTTGGCGCCGCCGATGATTGCCATGAGCGGACGCCTGGGATGACCAAGGGCGGAGTTGAGCGCCTCCAGCTCCGTCTGCATCAGCCGGCCGGCATAGGCCGGCAGAAGATGAGCGACGCCCTCGGTGCTCGCATGCCCGCGGTGGGCGGCGGAGAGCGCATCGTTGACGTAAATGTCTGCAAGCCGGGCCAATTCCGCGGCGAAAGCGGGGTCGTTCTTCTCCTCGCCGGGATGGAAGCGGGTGTTTTCCAAGACGATCACATCGCCGTCGGACATCAGATCGACGGCCTGCTGGGCGGGGATGCCGATGCAGTCCTCGGTGAAGCGCACGTGCTGACCGAGGGCCTCACCCAGGGCGGCCGCGATGGGGGCCAGGGACATTTCGGGGACGCGCTTGCCCTTGGGGCGCTCGAAATGGCTGCAGACGATCACCTTGGCGCCTTTGCCGGCCAGCTCCCGAATGGTGGGGCAGACCCGCTCGATCCGGGTCATGTCGGTGATCCTGCCGTCGCGGACCGGAACGTTCAGGTCCGCGCGCAACAGGACGCGCTTGCCCTTGACGTCCAGCCCGTCGAGCGTGCGGAAGGCCATTTACAGGGAGCCGAACAGCGCCGCGGTGTCCACCATCCGGTTGGAGAAGCCCCATTCATTGTCGTACCAGCCCATGACCCGGACCAGTTCATTATCGACTACGGCGGTCTGGGTCGCGTCGAAGGTGCAGGATGCGGGGGAGTGGTTGAAGTCGATGCTGACGAGGGGGGCGGTGTTGTATTCGAGGATGCCGCGCAGCTCGCCTTCCGAGGCCCGCTTCATGGCGGCGTTAATCTCGTCCTTGGTGGCTGGGTTTTTCAGGTTCGCGTCCAGTGAGACGAGGGAGACGTTGGGCGTGGGGATGCGGATGGCGGTGCCGTCAAGTTTGCCCTTGAGTTCGGGCAGCACGAGGCCGACGGCGCGGGCGGCGCCGGTGCTGGTGGGGATGGAGGAGACGGCAGCGGCCCGGGCCCGGTGGAGGTCCCTGTGCAACGTGTCCTGCAGCCGCTGATCGCCCGTGTAGGCGTGGATGGTGACCATGTAGCCGCGCAGGATGCCGAAGCTCTCGTGCAGTATTTTGGCCATAGGGGCCAGGCAGTTGGTGGTGCAGGAAGCGTTGGAGATCACCGTCATGTCGGGGGTGATGGTCTTGTGGTTGACCCCATAGACGATCGTCGCATCGACCCCGTCCGCCGGGGCGGAGATGAGCACCTTGCGGGCGCCGGCCTGAATCAACGCGGCGGCCTTTTCCTTGCTGGTGAAGTGGCCGGTGCACTCCAAGGCGACGTCCACGCCCTTGTAGGGCACCTTGTGGGGGTCCTTTTCGGCGGAGACCTTGATCGGGCCAAAGACGCGTCCGCCGAAGCGGATTGTCATGGCATCGGCGGAGACCTCCACGTCGCCGGGGAAGCGGCCATGCACGCTGTCGTATTTGAACAGGTGCGCATTGGCGTCCGGGCTGCCAAGGTCGTTGATCGCCACGGCAACCAGATCATCCCGGCCGCTTTCGATGATGGCCCGCAGCACCAGGCGGCCGATCCGCCCGAAACCGTTGATCGCGACCTTCACGGACATCTTATTCTCCTGATTTCTTCAAATAATCAGCCGAGCCGCTTTCTTACGGCGGCGGCGACGCCATCCGATGTGATACCGAAATTCTTATACACATCCTGCCAGGGGGCGGATGCCCCGAAGGTGGTCATGCCGATAAAGACCCCGTCAGGCCCGAGCCATCGCTCCCAGCCGAAGGGGGACGCGGCCTCGACGCCGAAGCGGGGGGCGCCGCCGAGCACCTCGTCGCGGTAGGCCTGATTTTGGGTTTCGAACAGTTCCCAGCAGGGCAGCGAGACGACGGCGATGGTGATACCGTCTTTTTGGAGCTGCTCCCGTGCTTCCATGGCGATCGAGACCTCGGTGCCGGTGCCGACTATGGTGGCCTGGCGGGGGCCGTCGGCCTCGGCGAGCACGTAGCCCCCGCGGGCGCAGCGGTTTTCCCCCACGTCAAACCGCATGGCGGGAACGGCCTGGCGGCTGAGCACGAGCAGGGAGGGTCCGTCGGTGCGGCGGATGGCCAGTTCCCAGCACTCGGCGGTCTCCATTGCATCGCCCGGGCGATAGACATGGATGTTGGGCATGGCCCGCAGGCTGGCGAGATGCTCGACGGGCTGGTGGGTCGGGCCGTCCTCGCCGAGGCCGATGGAGTCGTGGGTCAGCACGTGGATCACCCGGGCGCGCATGATGGCGCCGATGCGGATGGCGGGGCGCATGTAGTCGGTGAAGACGAAGAATGTGCCGGTGTAAGGGATGATGCCGCCGTGCAGTGCCATGCCATTGGCTGCGGCGCCCATGGCATGCTCGCGGATGCCGAAATGGATATAGCGGCCGGCGAAGTTCCCGGCGCTGACGGTTCCCATCGATTTTATGAAGGTGAGGTTGGAGCCGGTGAGGTCGGCGGAGCCGCCGACGAGTTCCGGCGTGGCTGGGACCAGAGCTTCGAGCGCGCGCTGGCTGGCGGCGCGGGTGGCGAGCTTGGGTTTTTCGTCTGCGATCCCCTGCTTCAGGGCGGCCATTGGTTCATGCCAGTTGTCCGGGAGCCGGCCGGCGGTGACGCGCTCGAACTCGGATTTCAGGCCGTGGCGGGCGAGGCGCTTCAACCAGGCGCGGCGGGTGGACTGGCCGCGCGTGCCGATGGCGCGCCAGCGCTCCATGAGCTCGCCGGGGGTGGTGAAGGCGGGCTCGTGCCAGCCGAGGAGCTGCTTGGCGCCAGCGGCTTCCTTGGCACCCAGAGCTGAGCCGTGAACCGCGGCGGTGCCGGCCTTGGTGGGGGCGCCAAGGCCGATGATGGTCCGGCAGGCGACCAGGGTGGGCTTTTTTGAGCGGATCGCGAAGGAGAGTGCCGCGGCGATCTGCGCGGGGTCGTGCCCGTCCACCGCCTTGGTGGCCCAGCCTTCGGCCGCGAAGCGCTTCAGCGTGTCTTCCGAGCGCGCGAGCGCGGTGTCGCCGTCGATGGAGATGTGGTTGTCGTCATAGAGGAAGGTGAGTTTTTCCAGCCGCAGGTGGCCGGCGAGGCCGATCGCCTCGTGGCTGACCCCCTCCATCAGGTCGCCGTCGGAGCAGATCACCCATGTGCGATGATCGACGAGCGATTTGCCGAAGCGTGCCGCCAAAAGGCGCTCGGCCAAGGCCATGCCGACGGCGGTGGCGATGCCCTGGCCCAGCGGGCCGGTCGTGGTCTCGATGCCGGGCGCATCACCGTGTTCCGGATGGCCGGCGGCGGGCGAATGGAGCTGGCGGAAGTGCTTGATGTCGTCGAGGGTCATACCCTCGAAGCCGGTGAGATAGAGCAGGGCGTAGAGCAGCATGGAGCCGTGGCCGGCGGAGAGCACGAAGCGGTCGCGGTCGGGCCAGTGGGGGTCGGCCGCATCAAATTTCAGGAAGCGGCTCCAGAGTATGGTGGCGACGTCGGCCATCCCCATGGGCATGCCGGGATGGCCGGAGTTTGCTGCCTCCACCGCGTCGATAGCGAGAGCCCGGATCGCATCGGCCATCCGCCTTTGCAGGGTGATGGGGCGGGAGAGGATCTCGGCCTGATGCGCGAGCACCGGGTTCTCGGCAGGGAATTCAGCCAGAGCGGACATTCGATCTCCTGACGGCGACGCGGGGCTATAACGCACAGGGTCCGGGGAGGGGCAAGCTTCGGGGGAAAGAGCGGTTCGCCTACGCCGATTGAAAGAGGCGCTGGCCGACGAATTCGCCCGGCGTCGTGCCTCCAGGACAGGCAAAAATCGCGCTGGCGACGTGTGTCGTGAACTGATTGAGCAGATCCAGCCTGGACGTGTTCTCGAATATTTTGATGAAGCCGCTGCGGGGATCACGCTGATAGGCGAGGAAGAGCAGCCCGGCATCGTATTCCCGCCCTGGCGCCAGGGCGGCCACCGTTCCGAGATCATGGCAAGGCCGTTATTGTACGGGTAGCCGCGGCGGAGGATGCGTGCGCCACCATTCGCCGACGCTGCCCCCAGGCGCACATGCGGTGTCGGCAATGACCGGGTTGCCGTCCTTGTCGTTGGCGTCAAGATCGAGCGGGGCAAACTCATTGCCGCCGGTGAGCGGCGCGCCGCTCATTTTTCGCCGCCCGATCACCTGCTCCTGGAAATCGAGCTCGGTGTTGTCCCAGTGCTGCAGGGCGATACGTATCAGGCGCACAACGAGGTAGCTGCCATTCGCCATCCAGTCCGGTCCTTCGTCGCCGACCCAGACAGACTCTTCAAAGCTGCCGTTGCCGATCAACCGGCCGTGCGCACGCTCGGCCGGATGGGGGCTGCCCGGGTTCTGAGCGCCATCCTTGAAGCCCATCAGGTTGCGCGGCGTTTTCCCCGCCGGGCTGTCGGGCAGAAATCCGGCCTGCATCCAGCGCAGGACGGCTACATCGGGCTTGGCGTCGTATGCAGCGGCGGCGCCGGGCTGCTTGCCGCATAGCCGTCGGCGGCGTCATTGGGTGCGACCATCCGGGCGAGCTGCCGGATGGAAGGCCACGGCCGGGCCGTCGGCGCAGGCCTGGATGCAAAGATCGCCGCCGGACTGTCCGGCGATGAGCTGGTCGCCGTTGAATCGCGGCAGATCGACCAGCGCGGCCGGCCGGCTTGCGCGCAGCCCATACCGGTCCTGGCCATCCTTCTCGAACAGGCCGGGCCCAAACCCGAAGGTCAGGGTGAGGCGCCTTGGTCCGAGGCCGAGCACCTGGGCGCTGTCAGCGGGTGCTACGGCCGGATCGCCGGTCAGGGTCTCCGCCGGCTGCCCGGCTGCCCGGCGGTCATGCGGGCGGCAGCGTCCGTCCACTCCCCCAGGATCCGGGCGACCTCCGATGCCTTATCGGTCACGAGGTCGAAGCTGGCGAATAGGATGTGCTTCTGCTGGGGAGTGGCGATTCCAGCCTGATAGGGGCCTCTGAGCGGGATGTTCCCGTTCGTATTGGGCTTGCCTACGGCAGCCTCTGGTCCCTGGGCCGTTGCAGCAGCCTTGGCCCCGAGCTGACTGGTTCCCGCGCTAAGCGCGGCCGCCAAGCCGCCGGCCATTGCAATGAACCGGCGGCGCGAACCGAACGGACAGCCGCTCATCTGAACGGGCCCGCGTCCTAAGCAGACTTTCGTGGCTTGTGCCACACAAGTCTGCTCAGGAGTTATTGAACACGCATCATCTTATCGGCGGAGCGCCGAAACGCTCCACCGGATGATGCTTAGTGTGCCAGGACAATCGTGTTTACGTCGTCCTCGACGTAATAGAACCCGTCACCCTCAGGCGTCATGGCGATACCGAACAGGTCGCCGCTGCCGGGCGGGGTCTGTGCCTTATGGACATCGACCCATTGAGCGGCAAGCTGCTTGCCCGTCACGGGATTGATTTCGACGACCTGCCCGTTCAGTGCGTTGCACGCCAGCAGATGCCCGTTGGGTGCGACGGCTAGCGCGAGCGGCCGCTGAAGGAGGCCGTCCTTTGTCAGGTCCTCGCCGGTGTCCACGCTCGTGGTCCGGGTCAGAGCCTCCGGAATCGTCGCGATGCGATTGCCGATGGCATCGGAGACATAGAGCACTTCGTTTTTGCCAAGCGCGAGCCCGGTGGGGCCGATGATGAACACGCCCTTGTCGGCCTGTTCTCCGAAGCCGCTGGCGATTACGGTCTCCCGGGTTACGACGGGCGGATGGCCCTCGGGGATCGACAGTTCGACCCGGATTACATTGGCTTTGTAGACCACGTCCTGTCCTGCCGCGCCGACCCCGATGCCCGTGTTGCTGACGAAGAGCGTCGCCGTGCTGCCGTCATCGACCACGACCATATTGCCCCAGGGCCCATCGATATTTGGGCTGGTGATCGTGCGGACCAGGTTGCCTTGCGCCTCGAGCACAAGCAGGCAGCCCTGGCCCTTTATGGCAGTCGTGCCGTCTTTGCTCGGCAGGCTGCCGACGATGACGAAGCCCGATTTCAGCATCGTCATCGCGGTGGTCAGTCCGACACCGCTGGGGCATTGCGGAAGATGCCGCGGGAGGGCGGCAAACAGGGAGAGTTGCTTCGTGGCAGGGTGATAGTCGACGATAGTGGTGCCGAGACCCTGGAGATTGTTCCGGTCGTTGAAGTTGTCTACCAGCACGTCGTCCTTGCGGATTTTGCCGGCCGAGACGGGCGCAACGACGATGGCATAAGGGTTCTGGTCGCCATTCTCCGGCACGGTCGAGCCGAGCGTGGTGAAATGACGGATGCCTTTCAGGAATGCTGTATCATCGTCCGCGCGGGCTGGTTCCGCGGCAACCAGCCGAGCAAGCGTCAACGCGCCCGCGAGCGCGCAGGCCGAGGGTCCGGAGACGGATCGTCTCGATGCCATGAAGGATCTCCTAAGGAGAAAGGGGCGCTCCGCTCCACCGGCACGACGAGGATGGCCGGGTCAGGTCCGGCCATGACGGGGCGGGTGGGGAGTCGTTTCATGCCCAGCGGGTCAGCGAAGCCGGTGGGGGACCAGAGAAAAGGGGCGCTCCACCGGCACGACAAGATGGCCGGGTCAGGCCCGGCCATGACGAAGAGGTCAGGCCCGGCGATGACGAAGGGATCAGGCCCGGTTATGACGAAGGGGGCCGTGCCCTTTCATCATCGGCGGGTCGGCGTTGCGGTGAGGAACTAATACCGGCCGGCCTGTCGGCCGACCGGTATTAAATCTTGGTTTCGCGCACGGCCCCCTCCGCCGGCATTCCATTCGCATGGCGAACGGAACCTTGGCCGGCTCCGCCCTCACCAACCCCGCGCGCATACCGGTTGGGGGACGCGCCGACTGGTATCAGTGGGGCCAGGTTGGCCGAAGCCGCGCTGCGATTGCGAATAATTCGCATTAACGGGCTTCATATTTGCAAAAGGGCCGCTCGTCAACCGAATCCAGGCGGTCAGAAGGTCACGACGGTTCGCAGGCCGAGAACGGCCGCGTTGCCTATACGCTGGATCGGGTTCGCGGGGTTGCGTACGCCACCGCCCGGCATCCAGAAGTACCTGAAAGTCCGGCTGGATCTTCCACCAGGGTGCAAGCTGCGCCTGATAAGTCACCTCCAGGAAGGTCTCGGCGCTTCGTAGCGGCGTGTAGACACCGGTAAAAAAGCTGTGTCCTGGTCCAGACCTCGGGCGCGCGAGCTGACATTTCCGACGTCGAAGCCAATTCCGAATGTGTCGTCGTCGCGGCCCGGCAGCGGCGCTTTCAGCGTAACCCCTCCCTTGATGCTGAAGTCTATGAGGTTCTGGTCGACCGGGGCCACCATCGGCCGCAAAAAGACGGCCAGCGCCTGCGGACCCTGCGGGTCGGGACGCCAGATCGTCTGATCGGCGACTGCGTAGAAGCTGAAATTGTGAGGGTGAAGGCTGGGAATACCGGTGCTGTTCGGGTTCGCCAGGGACAAGCCGGTATTGTCGAAGCGCTGGTCAGGAAAGCTGCCCGTGTCAAACCAGACGCCCAGCTTGTAGGTACCGGGAAGGCCGCGATGTGTGTTGCCAGTGTCCAGCTCACCCTGGGCCGGCTGGTTCACCGCATACTGTACCTCAGCGATGAACAGGGCACCGGTGCGCAGGTTGAAGTTGAAGCCGTATCGCGTCGAAGCGCGAAGCTGGCCGTCATCAGAAAAAGGGCCACCCGGCGGGTTGTCCTGGAACACGCCCGCGAGCACGGTCACCTGGCCCGTGGGTTGTGCCCGGAACCTCACCCCGAGAGACGAGAGCGGGTAGGCGGGGCCGCCCGTATACAGGTCGGCAGAGGGGAGAAGCGGCCAGCGCATCGCGGTGTTCAGAAACAGGCTCGCCCCCTGGCTGGTCATGAATTCCTGATCGATGCTCTGCTGGCCAAGCTTGACGTCAATCCGGCCATCGAGGAACGCCTGCTGGTACCAGAGCTCCCAAAGGCGCACCGTCGGGGACGCCACGATGCCGCTGGCAGTCTGCAGGACACCGAGATAGTTCTGGCTGAAATTGGGACCGTAGATCCCGAGGATACTGAGATTGAAGGTGCCGCCTTCCCAGCCGAAAGCCTTCTGGGTGTCGAGGCCGAGGCCGAACTGCAAAACCCCGTCCCCGGTGGCGCCGCGTCGGATGCCGCCGGTGAGATTGCCGAACACTTCCGCGGTGTTGGTCAGTCCAACACTGATGCCAGAGTTGCCCAGAAAGCTGCGCAGTCCGAACACGTCGCCCAGCAAGTTGGTGCGCGACGGAGCGAAGAGCTGCGTGGTGAAACCCGGTTCTGTGGCTGACGCTGATTGCGGCGGGTCCGCCGTGCCGTCGGTACCCTGAGCTGCGTCTGGCGGCGGAGCGGCATAGAGTCCGGACGGCGCTGCGCCAAGCGCAACCAGAATCCAGCCAGCAAGCACTCCTGCTCTCGACAGCATTGTCGCCCTCGCATCGAATCCCGATCGGGATCGAATGGGGTGGCTTGCTACCGGGCGTGGGTGCGGTGGCTGGCTGGATGGAGCGGTCGGGATCGCCGCTATTTTGTAAGGATGAGTTTTCCGGTTCTGGTCACCTGAAGCCGGTATTCCTGGAGATCATGTTTGATAACGAGCATACGACGACCGGCCAGGAGGTCGTGACTGCTCACGGTTTGCGGCCTGGATCCTTCAGCCGGGACAGAAACGAGGGATAGATTGTCGCCTCGTGTGGACGACCGCGCGTGCGCACCACGTCCGATGCCAGGGTTCAGCGACATCGGCCGAGACCTCCAATCGGGATCCGTGTGGCTCAGAACCGGCGGGTGCGCCACGAGATGCGAATGCGATTCATTCTTAAATAGAGCAGAGCGGTGGCCTGAGTCAAGGCTGGGGTCGCGGAGGCGGCCCGGCACGACACTTGGGAAGACGTGGGCGGAGGCGTGGGCGGAGGCGTGGTCAGTGGTGAGGCGTTCCGAGGTGGAACAGGCAGTCGCCGCGGGCGGTGCGGCCGGGGACGCGTTTGCAAAGGACGGTGCCGGCGCGCTGGAAGGTGATGGTGGCCGGGGGCTCCCAGGGGGTTTCGGGGAAGTGGATGCGCCCGGAGAGCTGGCCGGCTTCGACCTGATCGCCGAGTTCGACTGTGGGCTCGAACACGCCGTTTTCGGGGGCGTAGGTGTAATAGTCCTGACCGCCGACGTCGAAGATGCGGGTGGGCTGGTCGGGGGCGGTGCGTTCGCTGCCCGGCAGGATGCCGGCGTGGACGAGCAGATTGCGAAGGCCGCGTTCGGCGATGCCCAGGGCGGCGGGCGTGACGGTGCCGGAGCCGCCCAGTTCGGTGCCGACGGCGATGACGCCCTTGCGTGCGGCGGCGCCGGAGGCGGTTGCCTCGCCGCCGGGACCGCTCGCGGTCATGTAGGCGGTGGGGGAGGCGAAGGCTTTCAGGGCGAACTCAAGCTTTTCCTGGCGGGCGGGATCGGCGCTGGATTTGATCAGCGCCGAGGGGATGTACATCAGTGATGAGCCGCCGGAGTGCAGGTCGCAGAATAAGTCGGCGAGCGGCATCAGCTCGTTTTCGATGTACCAGGCGATCTGCTGGGTGACGGTGCCATCCGGGTCGCCGGGGAAGATGCGGTTGAGGTTGAGATCATCGATGGGGGAGACGCGGCGGCCGGCCATCGCGGCGGGATAATTGGCGGCAGGGAGCAGGATGACGCGGCCGCTGATTTTGTCGGGAGCGAGGGATTTGGCGAGATTGCAGATGGCGACCTGGCCTTCGTATTCGTCGCCATGGTTGCCCGACATGAAAAAGGCGGTCGGGCCGGCGCCGTTGCGGATGACTATGATGGGGATGGGAATGAAGCCGTAGGCGGATTGGTGGGTGGAGTGAAACAGGCGCAGGAAGCCGTGCTGAGCGCCGTCTTTCTCGAAGTCGATTTCGGGAATGATGCGGGTGCGGGGCATTGGGGCGGCGTTTCCTTTTGGGTTTCTGGGTGCGTGACCGGGTGGGGAGGGAGGTCAGGGAGTTCGGGGAGAAGATTCGCCACGGAGACACGGAGACGCGGAGGGTGAGGGGACGTTGTTTTTGTTGCTCTGCGTGAACTGGTCAAGTTTGGCAGGTGCTGCCACAGATCGCCTTCAAGCCAGACTGGACCAAACACGCCCAGGCCGCACCCTTCAAGCACAACGACCAGATGCTGGACGTGCTCCCGATCGGGGTCATGGTGTTCCCTGGCACCGGCATCCAGGGCAACCTCGCCGACAAGGCCAAGAAACTTGGTATCCCGGTCTGGAAGTTCGGGACAGGCGGTGCGTGAGCGCCGCCCCACCTCCGCGACGCCGCAAACCCGCGGACTCGTAAAACCGTTTTGCCGGCTATCCGTAAAGCCGCTTCCCAATCTGGCACACCGGTCTCCGCGACCAGACCAGATTTTCGCTGCCACCACCCATCGTCTTCGGCTATATTCTCTGGCGCGCCGTGGTGGTGGTGGAAGGCGCGACCGTTTGACCCTTTGTCGCGGAGGTATCCACCATGATCATCGTCGGGATCATCCTCAGCGGGTTCGGCATCGGGTTCTTCTGCGGCTGCTGTTCACGCTCGCCGTCTACGCGCTTCCCTTCTTCGCAGGGTTGTCCGCCGGCCTCGCCGCCTTTCACAGTGGCTCAGGGCGTGATCGGCGCGCTCATTGTCGGAGGCCTCGCCGGCGGCGCGACCCTGGCGATCGGGCAGATTGTCTTCGCGACGGTCCGCACGCCGCTGATCCGCGCAGCGATCGGGCTACTCTATGCCGTGCCCGCCGGTGTCGCCAGCTACCATGCGACTCTCGGGCTTGCGCATATCGGCATGCCGTCCGAAGCGTGGCGTGAGGCATTCGCCGTCGTCGGCGCCATTCTGGTTGGCGGCACCGCTTGGGGGCGCATGTTTCTGTTCGTCCCTCCCAAGGTCGGGCAGGGCGTTGCGGCGGGACCGGCGTATTTGCCTCTCTCGGCGGCGACCAAGCAGGGTTAGGGCCAGCGCCTCGCGGTCGTCCGGTTGGCTATCGGCGCGATGACATCTCGTCCGGACGATCTGCAACATCGCAACCCTCATTGGAACGCTCGGTTGCACTCCGTCGTCAGGCCGACAGAGAACCCCCCCCTCAGCGTCGCCGTTCGCGCGGGTGGTGGCGTCCTGAAGCCGTCCTTTCTGTGCGCCAGGGTTTCCATTTCTTCGCCTGGAACGCCGGACCACTTGTGCGCGGCGCTCGATGTTGGCCACGTCTTCTCCCGAGGATGCTGTTCGACGCCCGGACCACGCGGCCTCTCAATGGCTTGATCTGGCCGAACGCCGGCTGCGCCTCGATCGCCTGAGACGCAATGGCGTCGCCGAGACTTGCTTCCCCTGAGCTGAAGCCCATTCCTCGCGAGGCAAGAAACTCTCCCCGCCGCCATCCTCCGCGGTGCTCCGGCCCGCAAGCGGGTGCGTCGTCGATCGCCTCCGGCCTGCAGATCGCCATCCAGGCCGCGGTGGTCGCCGGCTCGCAACAGCCAAGGAGAAGTGACATGGCCGACATCGGTTCCTTCAAGAAGTCCGGCAGCGAGTTCCAGGGCGAGATCGTCACCCTCAGCGTCCAGACCAAGAGCGTTTCCATCGTCCCCGAGACCAACCGCGCCAACGACAACGCCCCCAGCCATCGCGTCTATGTCGGCCGCGCCGAGATCGGGGCCGCCTGGTCGAAGCGCTCCAACGAGGGCCGCGACTATCTCTCGGTCAAGCTGGACGATCCCTCGTTCAACGCCCCGATCTACGCCAACCTCTTCGACGACGAGGACGGCGACGGTTACACCCTCATCTGGTCCCGCGCCCGCCGGCAGAACGGAGACTGAGCCGAACCTACTACAACGCCCCGTCCGGACCTCCGGGCGGGGCTTTCGCATGTCCATTGACTCTCGCCGGCCTTTCGCCAGGGCGCGGCGGACGATCAGCCGTCCAGTTCCGCCCGCTGCACCCAAACAAGAACCTTCATGTTCGATCTCGATCTTCATTGGTGTGAACGTCGCAGTTCACGCCGTCGGGGCCTTCCAGGCAGCCGCGAAGACGTCGCGTGCGGACGTCGTCCCTGCGACGTGCTCCGTGTCCTTGACGCCAAGGTCCATCCATCCTGCATTCACGGCCTCAAACATTTCTTCCGCAGGTCCCGTGTGGCCCTTCGGGATGCCGAATTGCTCGAACGCTTCCGCCCACGCTGCACGCGGGACTGCAAAGGCTTTCACATCGAGATTCAGGACTTCACCCAATTGCTTTGCGACTTCATCCGCGCTGACCATCGAACCAAGCTCGACGACGCGCTGCCCTGACCACGCTGGCCCGGTCAAAAGGGTTGCGACCTCCGCGCCGATGTCGTTCGTCGCGACCATGGTCGATTTCCGGTTTGTCGGATTGTAGTAGACCGGTAGCGTTCCGCCGTGGGCGACCTGCAAGCCGTAGAGGAAGTTTTCGAAGAATCCACCCGCGCGCACAAATGCGATTGGCGATATCAGGTCGCGAAAACCTCGCTCCAGAAGCGACAAGGCCGTGATCATCCCGAGCCCGCTGGTTCTGTTCGCACCCATCGACGAAAGCGCTACCACCCGCGGCGGCGCTGCCTTGGTGAGCGCCTCGACATAGTTCGCAATCACGCCCTTGGCTTCTTTGTAATCGGGCGAGGGGGCCCAGACAGCCGGCAACATGACAAACGCGCCTTCGACGCCTCTGAGCGCTTGCTCGATGGCTGCCGAATCATTCCAATCGCCGTCTACCAGTTCCACGCCCTGGTTCGCCCAGTTCGCCGCCTTCTCGCGATTGCGGACCAGCGCGCGCACTTCCTTGCCGTGCGCCAACAGATGTTCTGCCGTTGCGCCGCCCACTTTTCCCGTGATTCCCATTACTAAAAATATGTGTATTCTCCTGATCCTGAGGGACAGAGCACTGCCCCTGTTGGTTCAACGGATGAGCGGCAGAATGGCCCGGATACGGGGATCGCGCGCGTAGAGGCCGCCCCATGTCAGCGCGCCCAGAAGCAGGGAAATGATTTCCGGCGGCGACCCCAACTCACCGATGCGGACATGGGCGCAGATGGCACCTCCCAAAAAGCCCGTCACCAGGATCGCGCCGAGGACGGCGGTGGCCGGGATGGCGTAAAGGATGCCGCAGGCGAGTATGATCGGACCCACGACACGGGTCAGGTCCATCGCGAACCCGGTTTCCTGCAACATGCTCGCGATCTGTGCCGGCGCGAAAAGCTGAATAGTGCCGTCTGCCAGCAGAGCGATAACGACAATCGCGCTCATTATCCGGCCGGCCCACAGGCTGTGATGCAAGGTCATAGTTTCAGGCACGTGATGCAGGTTCATGGTTTCGGACACTTGTCATTCTCCGATGGGGGGATCCCCATATTCAGGAGCTTACTGTGTCTCCCACGTATGATAAACACCGAGGAAATGAACTCACTGTTCCCTCTGTAGTAAACAATGCCGAGGCACGAAAATGCAGAATCTCGAACCCATCCTCATTTTCATAACGGTAGCGGAAATGGGGAGCTTCACCCACGCAGCCGATAGCCTGGGCATCCAGAAGGGGAGGGCCTCAACGGTGGTCCGGAAGCTGGAAGAAGATGTCGGTGTCAGGCTCCTGCACCGGACGACGCGCAGCGTGCAGTTGACGGAGGACGGACGCGCATTTCATGGCCGTGCCCGCGATCTGCTTGCTGAAGTTGATGATCTGCACTCAATGTTCGCAAGCGATCGCGTGGCACTTCGCGGGCGTTTACGGGTCGATCTTCCGACCGAGGTGGCGCGCACAACGATCGTGCCGGCCTTGCCGGATTTCATGGCGACTCACCCCGAGTTGGAGCTGGAGGTGTCAAGTACAGGATCGGCAAGTTGATCTGGTTCAAGAGGGGTTTGACTGCGTATTGCGACTTGGTCCCATCAGGGACGAGACGCTGATTGCCCGCCCGCTGGGCCTGTTGCGCATGGTCAACGCTGCCAGTCCCGCCTATCTGGCGCGCTATGGCGTCCCTCGATCGCTAGAAGATCTCCAGCGTCAGGAACATCGGACAATTCATTTTTCGACGATGCTGGGCGCAAGACCCTATGGATGGGAATATCCGGACGGCGACAGCTACGCGACGCTTCAGTTGCCAGGTGCGCTACACGTCAACAGCGCGCAGACCTACGAAGCCGCTGCCCTCGCCGGCCTTGGCCTGATTCAGGCGCCACTCTTGGGGATTGGCCAATACTTAGAGAGTGGAGCGCTTGTGGAGATCATGCCCGATTTTCGTCGCCGAGCGCTCGCCGTGTCCCTCGTCGTAGCACATCGGAGCAATCTGTCGCGCCGAGTCCGCGCATTCATGAAATGGATCGAAAATGTGCTGACGCCGTATCTGGAATAGCGAGACGAACATCTTCGTCCGGCCCTCGAAATCAACATTCTGAATTTATGTCTTTGGGCGGCGGTTGCACTGTGGGATGTATCATTCTGTCAAACGACCGTTTGCCAGAGTGATACACCCACCGCTTTCGGCAGGGGTGGCGATCTCACCACCCAGCGACATCACCATCCCCCTCAGCGAAGTCTCTCCGCCACCGTGATCCGCGACGGCCGCCCCCATTCGGCAGCCCCAGACACGAACACGGAGATATCCCATGTCCGCCAATCTCGCAGGCTTGCCGCAGCGCTACCTGCGCACGCCGGAGGCCGCGCGCTTCGTTGGCCTTTCCATCCGCACGCTCGAGAAGCACCGCATCTACGGCACAGGCCCCCGCTATTCGAAGCTCGGCGGCCGCGTGGTCTACCGCGTCGACGACCTGCAGATGTGGGTCGATGCCGCCGCCAAGGAATCGACGTCCGATCCCGGCAAGGTAATCGTGCTGCCGGCCAAGCGGCATACGCCGGCCCAGCTTGAACAAGCCCGCCAGCCGCGCCGCTGACTTCCCCATGTCGGCGCGCCATCGCACACGATCCGAACGCGAGCAGCTCGAATTGTTTCGGGCCCTGCCAGGCGATCTCGCGCCCCGCGACGCGCAAGACCTCATGGCCTATCCCTTCTTCAGCCTCGCCAAGACGCATCGCACGACGCCGATCGACTACCGGATGAGCGACATCGCCATCCGCGTCGAAGCCGTGCCCGAGCACGGAATGGCGACCATTTGGGATGCCGACGTCTTGATCTGGGCCGCCAGCCAGATCGTCGAGGCGCGTGACGCCGGCCTGCGCACGTCGCGCCTGATGGCCGCCACCCCATACGAGATTCTGACGTCCATCGGCCGCGGTGTCAGTGCACGCGATTATCACCGCCTGAAGGCGGCGCTCGACCGTCTGCAATCAACCACCGTCGCCACGTCGCTGCGCCAGACGAGTGAGCGGCGCATGCACCGTTTCTCCTGGATCAACGAGTGGACCGAACGCGCCGATCCGCATGGCCGCGCCGACGGCATCGATCTCATCGTGCCGGACTGGTTCTACCGCGCCGTCCTCGACGACGCACTCGTGCTCACCATCGACCGCGAATACTTCAAGCTGACCGGCGGCCTCGAGCGCTGGCTTTATCGTATCGTACGCAAGCACGCGGGCAGGCACCGTGCCGGTTGGCGGTTCGACTTCCGTCACCTCCACGGCAAGTCGGCGAGCCTTTTGCCGTTCAAACGCTTCGCGTTCGAGCTACGCGATCTTGCGCGCCGGCAACCGCTGCCCGGCTACGGTCTCGGCGTCGAACGCGACCGCACAGGCCGCGAGCTACTTGTCATCGCCCACAGCCACTTATCCACAGCGGGTTGTGGACAAGTTGTTGACGCCGTCGTGCCTTCAGGAACCTCGGAGCGCGTGCTCTGGGGTTAGTTCGGCCTGTAGCCACGCCCCTCGAAGATTGTCGCCGAAGACAACTTAAGTTTAGCATGGACCGGTTTTATAGAAGGCGGCGTGGCAGTCAGCTCGCAGACCGCACTAACGTCGTCTTCTTCCATATTATGTAAAGCTCCACGCGGCGACATAGTCGAAGAGTTCCAGTATCTAGCGAGCGATCCGCGGTTTACTCGCCGATTATGGGGAACCTGGGCGGATAAGGGGGGAGCTTCGCAGGGCGAGGCCTGGCGGCAATCTCGGCTGTTGAGAGTCACGTGTTGCTTGCTGGCGCGACTCCATCAGCGGGACACGTCGGTGCGGTAAGGCAGCCTGCTTAACAGGTTGGCTCCAGCCCCGAGCAGCCGGGTGCCCGAACATCCTCGCCGAGACGAATACGCACATCATAAATCAACTCTCGATCCTCTCTAATCGGTACAGAGCAGGATCTATTGCGGTCGGGCGCGTCATGCCAAGCACACAAATTTGCGATTCCGATAGCGTTACATCCACAGCGACGTTGCAGAGATCCCGCAGGTGGGAGTAGGGGAGCGGGCTTCTGTCCGATTCACAGTCGCTTCCAGAGGACTCCCCTGCATTGGCGACTTCGCTCTGCCAGGGCCAATCATGGTTGCGAGTTCAGGAGCGGCAAACGGGAGCATGTCCCTGGCCAGACCGCCCTGGTGTGCGCCGAATTACCCGTCTAAGAGCCGGGACATAGTATGACGGCTTCACCATAGACACCCACTTCGTCGCGTATCTTCTCCGCAGATGACGATGGGGAATTCGTCAGAGCCAGCCCGACGCGGTTCATAGCGATGAAACTCAATACCCTTTCCCGGGCGTGCCCTTCTACCGACCCAAAGGGCACGCGCGATTTCGCGGCCGCCGAGATAGAGCGCCGTGCCCGGCTGCTCGAAGGGACCTCCTACGCAGGGCACTGTGACCTGGACCCGTACACATACGTGCTCCGAACTGGTGCCATCGTCGCCGTAGATGTCCATACAGAGTGTCCGCACACCTGCTCCCGGCTGCCGGGAAATGACCAGTCATGCCCACCCCACTGTTCTCCGAGGAGACGGGCAGGCGGTGGAAACGAAGGGTGATACGGCGCTTGCATAACGAGCTTGTCGGTATCTACGATTATGCTCAGCATGGTGTCGCTTCTGAGATAGCACCGGGAATCTTATGCAAATGCGGGAATAAAGCGCAAGTGGATTGCTCGATCTGCGGCAGTAGCGAGATAGCTACTCCCAGGCCCGCGGGGTTGAAGGAGAGGGCGAGTAGATCGGGCGTCTCATGACAAACCAGGCGGACGAACACCTCATGGCGGCAGAAGCTGTCCACATATGAAGTTCCTCCGAGGCCCAATTTCCGTAAGCGTCCGCTGAATTTGATGCCGGGCGGGACGGCCGCCGTAAGCTTGCAGGGAACCACCACGAGATGAAAACAGTCGGCCTCTGCCTCGGCCGAGCAGCGCTCTCAACGTGGCCGGCGCTTCATCGATGTCGCGTCGCAACGCGTTAGCGGCGGCTGCGGCGTCATGTCGTGCGAGTCCCTTCAGCATGGCGCGATGGGCTGAGTTAGCGGCGTTCCAGTTGTCCGAGGCGGGCAGAATGTGGAAATGCGGTCCGATCTGAAGCCAGAGGGAACTCGATGAGGCTGAGCAGGGCCGCTGAACCGGCGGCACGATAAATAGCGAAATGGAGTTGGCAGTTTGCCGGGAGATAGCATCCGCCATCCCCTGCGTCGGCGGCGAGTTGTATGCGATCGACCAGTTCCACCAACCGGTGCAGTTCCGCCTGGGTGACGCGCTCGGTGGCCCAGGCGACCGCGAGTCCTTCGATTTCGCGCCGCATACGCTGCAGATCCGCAAGGCGGGCATGGGTCAGCGTGGGGATGCCGACCGAGCGGCCGGAGACCACCATGAGCGCCTGTTCCGCCATCAGCCGGCGCAACGCCTCGCGGACCGGCATGGCACTGACCTGGAACGCATCCGACAGGCGTTGGATGGTGATTGTCTGGCCGGGCTGGATCTCGCCGTTGAGGATGATCTCCTTCATCTGCCGATAGACCCGGTCCTGCACGGTTTCGCGGTCAACCGGGCGCAGCGGCAGCTTGCTGTCCCGCGGCAAGGTTTCGGCGAGCGGCTGCTTGCATTGTTCGGCCCTTGTGGGGGCGCCGGGCAGGCGCCTGTTTGCGGCCGCCGTGATCGTTGATCTATGATCACGTTGTTGTCGAGAGAAAAATGCCCCGCCCAGGCAGTCGGTCGATGACCGCGGTCCGAGAACAGCGCAGGAAGCAGGAGCAAGAGGGAGCACGCCATGAGATGGATCAGCACCGCCCTGGCCGCGGCGATTGGCTTCGGGCTCGCCGCAGCACCTCAGGCGCAAGCCGAGCAGCAGAAATTCAAAATCTTTCTGTCGATGAGCTATATTGGCAACGACTGGCAGGCCGAGGCGGCGAACATGGTGAAGGCCATGGCAGCGTCGAAGGATTACCGAGATAAGGTGAATCTCGAGGTGCAGGTCGCCGGGCCGAACGCGCAGCGGCAAATTCAGCAGATCAATGCGATGGTGCAGCAGGGCGCGCAGGCGATCGTGGTGTATCCGATCTCGCCGACCGCGCTCAATCAGGTGGTCAAGAACGCGTGCGCTCGGCACGTCGTGATCATCGCGTATGATGCTGAGATTACCGAGCCTTGCGCCTACAACGTGCATATCGACCAACCTGAGGCTGGGCGGGTTACCGCGGAGTGGCTGGTGAAGAAGCTGAGTGGGAAGGGCAACATCGTCGTGCTGACGGGCGTGCCCGGCACCTCGGTGGACACGCAGCGCACCGCGGCGGCCAAAGAAGTCTTCGCCAAGTATTCGGGCATCCACATCATCGCCGAGGGAGTGGGGATGTGGAGCCAGGCGGTGGCGCGAACCGAGCTGACCAAGATCCTGACCACGCATCCCTGGAACGACATCAACGGGTTCTGGGTGCAGGTGGGCTGCTACACCATCGCGTCGATGAAAAAGGAGGCCGGGATCGCGGACAACGAACTCAGGCCGTGCGCCGGCGAAGGGTCCAATGGCCACCGCATCCAGATGCTGCCAGTGGGGGACAAGGACGTACAGGGTGCGAGCGGCACCTACGGGCCGATGGGCGAGCCCAGCATCTCGTATGCTTCGCCGCCGTACTCCGGCGGCCTAGCGTTGAAACTCGCGGTTGACCTGCTGGAACGCAAGACGGTTCCCAAGTTTACCAAGCTGCCGTTGCCGGTAGTTACGAACGAGACGGTGAAGCTGTGCCAGGAGGGCACGTGGCAGGAGATGCAGCAGGGCTGCAATGTGTTCCAGCCGGCGATCATCAGCAACCCTGGCTGGTTCGCCTCGATCTATTCGCCGGAGACGCCGGAGATCGGCTTGCAGGCGGCGTTGAACGGCAAGCCTGAGCAGTGATGATGCTGGCGCGGGAGAACGGCTTTGCCGGTTCCCCGCGCGCATCGACAATCGAGCCCGTGCCGGGTTCGCCTGCCCTGGATGTACAGCGTGCCAGCAAGGCATACGGGGCGACTGTCGCACTGAACGAGGCTTCGTTCGGTGTGCTGCCGGGCGAGGTGCATGCCCTGCTCGGCGAGAACGGCGCCGGCAAGTCGACGATGGTGAAGCTGCTGTCGGGGCTCGTCGTGCCCGACGGCGGCGAGATCAGGCTGTTCGGCGAACGCGTTACGCTGCGCAGTCCCGCGGACGCGCAGCGCCAGGGGGTGCAGACGGCGTTCCAGGAGCTGACGCTGGTGCGCGACCTGACGGTCGCTGACAATATGCTGCTGCCGAACGCGCCGCGTGGTCCGTTTGGTCAGTTGCGCCGCCGCCGGGGTGAGCGACTGGTCGCCGCGCATCTCGCGGCGTTGGGGCTTTCGGAGATCGACCCGCGCGCCGAAGTGCAGGACCTGGAACTGGCGGCGCGGCAGAAGATCGAGATCGCGCGTGCGCTGTTTCGCCACCCGCGTATCCTGCTGCTGGATGAGCCGACGTCGACGCTGTCAGGGCGCGATATCGAGTGGCTGGGCGCGCAGATTGCGGCGCTGCGGCGGAACGGTGTGACGATCGTATTCATCACTCACCGTTTGCGGGAGGTGCGGCGTTTTTGCGACCGGCTCACGGTGCTGCGCAACGGGCGCAGCATCGGCACCGCCGAGGTGGCTGCGATCAGCGACGACGAGGTGATCCGGATGATCATCGGTCGGTCATTGTCCAGCACCTTTCCGGCTCGCCCAGTAGCGCCGCATTTCAGCGCGCAGGTGTTGCGGGCGGAGGGGCTGAGGACCAGCGGGAAGCTGCACGGCAGTGGCTTCGTTCTGCATTCGGGGGAGATCCTGGGCATTGCTGGATTGCAGGGCATGGGGCAGCACGAGTTGTTCCTTGCATGTTTCGGCGTGATGCCGCTGATGGGCGGCAGCCTGTTCATCGACGGACGCGAGGTGGTGCTGGCCTCGCCGCGTGATGCGATCCGCCGACGCATCGGCATCAGCCTGGTGCCGGAGGACCGCACATCCGAGGGATTGTTCCTGAAGCTGGCGGGACGGTTCAACGTGTCGCTGCCGGTGGCGCACCGCTTCGCGCGGCTGGGCGTGATCGACACCGCGGCGGAGACGGCATCGGTGTCGCGTGCGCTGGATCAGGTGGAGGTCGATCGGCGGGCGCTTTATACGCCCGCCGGGGCGTTTTCCGGCGGCAACCAGCAGAAGCTGGTGATCGCGAAATGGCTGCTGGCGGGCAGCCGCATCCTGCTGCTGTTCGATCCGACGCGGGGCGTGGATGTAGGCACCAAGCACCAGATCTATTTGCTGATGCGCGCCTTCGCCGATGCAGGCGGCGCGATCCTGTTCTATTCGACCGAGATCCCGGAAATCGTAAACATGTGCGACCGCGTACTGGTCATGTACGACGGCCGGATGGTCGCGGAACTGATGGGTGGCGCGATCGAGGAGGAGGCGATCATGCGCGCCGCGCTGGGCGAGTCGGGCGTCGCGCGGAAGGCGGCGGAATGACCACGCTGGGGCTTGCCGACCGACCCCGGAGCATAAGCTGGCGGCCCGGGTTTCGCCGGCATCGCGGACTGATCATCGCCTGCCTTGTGTTCCTGGCTCTGTTCCTGGCTTCCAACCTGATTACGGCGGGCGCTTTCAGCTATTTCGAAATCGCCTTCATGTCGGCGGGCGGGGCGACCCTGGCGTTGGCGGCGATGGGTCAGACCATCGTGGTGCTGACCGGCGGGTTCGATCTTTCAACTGGTGCCGTGGTGTCCCTGATCAACGCCGTGCTGGCCAGCGCGATGGGAACATCCGGGCTGTCGCAAGTGGCATTTTTCGGCGTGGCGCTGGCGCTGGGCGCGCTGGTCGGTGCATTCAACGGGTTTTTTGTCGCCGTCGTACGTATGCAGTCGATTGTGGTGACCCTGTCGTCCATGTTCATCGTGCAAGGCGTGACACTGTTGATCATGGACAAGCCCGGCGGGACGATCGCACCGGGCTTCGTGTCGTTCTTCACCGGCAGCGCGATTCCGAACGTAGTACCCGCACCGCTGGTCCTGCTACTGGTCGCGGCATTCATCTGGCGGCTCGTAAAGAACTCGCGTTTCGGTGTTGGACTGTACGCCGTAGGTAGCGACGAGGATGCCGCGCACGCCGCAGGCATCCGCACGCGCACGGTGAAGTTCCAGGCCTATGTGCTGGCCGGCTTGTTCTATGGCGCAGCCGGCGCGTTCATCTCGGCCCAGACCGGATCGGCCGATCCGCTGGTCGGGCGGCCGATGCTGCTGCAGGTATTCGCCGCGGTGGTGCTGGGTGGTACGCTGCTGGGCGGCGGGCGTGGCGGCTGCATCGGGTCGATTGTCGGCTCCTATACGCTGATGATCGTCGTCAACGTTCTGCTGGTGCTCAACGTCTCGGCTTACTACAGCTCGGTGGCGGAAGGTTGCATCCTGTTGCTGGCGGTACTCTGCCGCCTCGCTCAACCGCCGATCGCCGATCGCTTTTTATTTGCGGCTGGCAAGCACGAAGCTGGCGGCACGGGCGAAAGGCGCACTAGCTTCGGCGCATCCCGCGGGCGCGGTGTCGCCGCCAGCACTGCCGGCGCCGGGAACTGCCCAGCACGCCGCGCCGGTCCGTTGGCTGGACCGTCACCGGGAAGGGCTGCGCACCACTCTGCCAGCTTATGCCGGTTTCGTTATCGTGTTGCTGGTTTCACAGTTCGTCTACGGCCGCACGCTGGACAATCCGGGCTATTTCAATTCGCTGCTGGTGCTGTCGTCGTTCCTGGCGATCCTCGCGCTGGGGCAGGGGGCGGCGATCCTGACCGGCGGCCTCGATCTGTCGGTGCCGTGGATGATCGGTTTCATTGGCATCCTGACGGCCGGGCTGATCCGCGGATCGGACATCACGGCGATCTGGGCGGTGCCGCTGGGGCTGGTGCTCGGCGTCGCCCTGGGCGCGGTGAACGGGCTCGGCATCGTGCTGCTGGGTTTGCCCCCGATCGTAATGACTTTGGCGATGAACGGAATTCTGCAAGGGGCGGCGCTGATTTATTGCAACGGCACGCCGTCCGGCTTCGCATCGCCGTCCGAGCGGTGGTTCATGACCGGGCACTTCGCCGGACCGACCCCGGTGGTGTGGCTTCTGGTTGCATTCGTGATCTTTTCGCTTTTGCTGTTGAATCGCACCGTGTTCGGCCGGCACATCTATGCGGTGGGCAATAGTACGTTGGTGGCGCGACTGAGCGCGGTGGGCGTTGGCGGCACGCTGATCGGCGTCTATGCCCTATCGGGCTTCTGCAGCGCGCTCGTGGGTATCCTGTTGTCCGGCTTCTCCGGCCAGGCGAGCCTTGGCATGGGCGACGATTATCTGCTGCCCTCGATCGCGGTGGTGGTGGTGGGCGGGACGTTGATCACCGGCGGGCGCGGGTATTATTCCGGCATGCTGGGAGGCGTGCTGCTTCTGACGGCGCTGTCCACTCTGCTGGCCGGTACGACGCTGCCCAGCGCGGTGCGCGACATCATTTTCGGTCTTGTTGTGCTCGGCGCGGTGCTGGCGCTGCGCGAGCGCGGAACCTGATGCAGGAGGGATGGCATGGCGGAGCTTCAGGCCAAGGGGCAGCGGGTGGTGGTGACGGCCGGGGCGGCGGGCATCAGCCGCGCCATCGTGGAAGCACTGGTCGCCGCCGGTGCGCGCGTGCATACCTGCGACGTGGATGCCGAGACGCTGAGCGCGTGCGGCCGGGCGCTTTCGGTCGGTACCACCAAGTATGACGTTTCCAACGAAACCTATGTGGGCCGGCTGTTTGATGAAGCGAGTGCGGCGCTCGGCGGGCTGGATGTCCTGGTGAACAATGCCGGGGTCGCCGGCCCGACGGGGTCGGTGGAGGAGATCAACCCGGCGGACTGGCGCCGCTGCATCGAAGTGGACCTGACCGGGCAGTTCCTGTGCGCTCGCCGCGCGGTGCCGCTGCTGAAGTCGGCAGGTGCTGGGGCGATCATCAACATGTCCTCGGCCGCCGGGCGACACGGCTACGCCTACCGCGCGCCGTATGCGGCCGCGAAATGGGGGGTGATCAGCTTTACGCAAAGCCTGACAAGGAACTTGGTCCGTCCGGCATCGCGGTCAATGCAATCCTGCCCGGTATCGTGAAAGGGCCGCGGATCGAGAGCGTGATCCGTTCGCGCGCCCGGCAGCTCGGCGTTTCCTATGCCGAGATGGAAAAGCAATACCTGGACAAGGTGTCGCTTCGCCGCATGGTGAGCGCGGAAGACGTGGCGCACATGGTGCTGTTCCTGGTCTCGCCGCTCGGCCGCAACATCTCGGGCCAGTCACTCGGGGTCTGCGGCAACGTGGAGACGCTGTGAGCGGAGGCGGCATGTTCCGGATCGAGCTGCTGGTCGATGCGCGCAACCAGCTGGGCGAAGGGGCGCTGTGGGATGTGGAGGAGCAGCGGCTTTATTGGATCGACAGTCACGGCGGCGCCATCTATCGCAGCGATGCCCGCGGCGGCGACCTGCGCCGTTGGCCATTGCCCGAACATATCGGCTCGATGTGCCTGCGCGTTGGTGGCGGGGCGGTGGTTGCGCTGCGCAACGGCTTGCATTGCTTCGACTTCGAGAGCAGGGAACTGACGCCGATCGCCGACCCGGAATGCGACAACCGCCGCACGCGGATGAATGACGGAAAGGTGGACCGGCAGGGGCGATTCCTGGTCGGCTCGATGGACTACGAGGAACGCGAACCGATCGGGGCGCTGTATCGACTAGACCCCGAGCTTCAACTGACCCTGCTCGAGGAAGGTATTATCGTCAGCAACGGTCCGTGCTGGAGCCCGGATGGCGGTAAGTTCTATTTCGCCGACAGCTTCCGGCGCTGCATCTGGGCCTATAAATACGATACCACCACCGGCGATCTGCTGAGCCGCCGCTTGTTCGCCAGCTTCCAGGGCCATCTGCGCGGCTATCCGGACGGTGCGACGGTGGATGCCGAAGGCTGCGTCTGGAGCGTGGAGGTGTACGGCGGGCGGCTGGTGCGCTTCGCCCCCGACGGCACGATCGACCGGCTGATCGGTATGCCCTGCGACAGCATCACCAGCATCACCTTTGGCGGCGCCGATCTCGAAACGCTCTACGTCACTTCGATGGGTCGTCCGTTTCAGGGACGGCGCCGGCTGGAACGAGAGGCGGGCGGGCTGTTCGCGCTGTATGGGGTGGGCGTTCGCGGTCTGCCCGAGCCGCGGTTTCGCGGCTGAGCAAAAGGGGGCTTGGATGCGTATCGAGGTGCTGGTGGACGTGAAAACCACTCTGGGGGAAGGGCCGCTGTGGGATGTGGACGAGCAGCGGCTCTATTGGATCGACAGTTTCGACGGCCGCGTGTTCCGCTGCACGGCGGACGGGCACGAGTTGCGGGCCTGGGACGTGCCGCAGAAGATTGGCTCGATGTGCCTGCGACGGTCGGAAGGCGCGGTGGTTTCGCTGGCGCGTGGCTTCCATTTCCTGGATTTCCGCACGGGCGAGATATCGCTGATCGTGGATCCCGAGCCGGACCGGCCGAAGAACCGACTGAATGACGGCAAGGTGGACAAGCGTGGTCGCTTCATCGCCGGATCCATGGACACGATGGAAGAGGGACCGAACGGCGCGCTGTACCGGCTGGACGCCGACCTCAGGGTGACAAAACTTGCCGGTGATATTATCGTCAGCAACGGTCCGTGCTGGAGCCCGGACGGCGCGACTTTCTATTTCACGGATACATGGTCGGGCGAGATTTCTGCTTTCGACTACGACCAGGCGTCCGGGAGCGTCGGCAACAAGCGCTGCTTCTGCCGCATTCCGCCGGATGACGGCGCCTTCGACGGTGCCACGGTGGACGCGGAGGGCTGCGTCTGGAGCGCGCATGTCTATGCCGGGCGGCTGGTGCGCTATCGGCCGGACGGAGAAGTTGACCGGGTGATCGACATGCCGGTGAAGAAGGTCACCAGCGTGATGTTCGGCGGGCGCGAGCTTGACGTGCTCTACGTCACGTCAATGGCGAAGCCGCCGCTGCCGCGCTTTCCAGGCGACGGCGTGTTGCGGGGATCTGTGTTCGCGATTCACGATCTGGGTGTGTGCGGGGTACCGGAGCCGCGCTTCGCAGGCTGAGCACACAAAGCATCGGGACGTTCGGAAAGGAGACGCACATGACGACGGCACTGATCATCGGCACTCTGACAGGGGCAATCCATACATCCAGCATTTAGCCCCATCTTCCGGTGACGCCGGAACAGATCGCGGGTGCTGCGATCGGCGCGGCCGAGGCCGGTGCGGCGATTCGTGCACCAGCACGCAACCTGGACACGCGCAGGCCTGACCAGTCACCCGAGGCGTTCGGGCGGTTTCTGTCGCGCATCAACAGCACACGGGCGCGGTGATAAACCTGACCACCGGCGGCGCACCGTATATGACGGTGCAGGAGCGGGTGCGACCGGCGGCGACGTCCAAACCCGCCATTCTGCGAGCGGGAGCATCTGGAAAATTCCCGCGACTTGGTCTTCCGCAACACGTTCAAGGACGTCGAGTTCGCGCTGAGCACGCTCGGCGACGCGGGCACGCAATTCGAGTTCGAGTGCTATGACGTGGGCCATCTGTACAGGCCGGCTCATTTCCTACAGCGTGGGGTGGTGCAACCGCCGCTTCGTGCGCAGCCATCACGCGCGATATAGGGGTCATCGCACAATTTGTGAAAAACATCTAACACTCGAGGCGCTCGAGAAGCTGCTCGCGTTCGACCCCGCGTTGCGGCGCTCTCGGTTTGCCCGGCTGCGGGGTTACGCGGAATCCCCAGTGCCGACCAATCTGCTCGCGCTGATTGATCGCCTCGAATATGTCCGTGGGCTCGGGCTCAGAAAGGGCGGTGTCGGCCACGCGCCAATCGTGATTGTCGGTGACATCACCGCCTCGACAAAAAAGCTCAGATTCACACCATCAGTAACACCCCGTATAGTGGATTGCAAAATTCGGTCGTGGGTCCACTGAGCGGCATAGCAGTGGTTGCGCCGCTCAGATTCAATCTGCTGTCTTTCGTAGTCGTACTCTGAATTCGCCGAACGGACGTGCTGCGGTCGGCGGTCTTGCGATCCAAAACACAGACTGAGCAGCGCTTTTGCGACGCCATACTTGCCGTTATAGTAAATCAGGACCAAGTGATGCTGCGCTAACGAGCTTCCCTGGTCGGCAGCGAGGCGATAGTTCGCGAGGGCCTCGGCATACCTGCCCCCCGCCTCCAAGGCGCGTCCAAGCTGAGCGTAGAGCCGCGGCGACGGGTGCTCCTAGACCCCACTTCGACAAGCGGCCTCCGCGCGCCCGGCATTGATTTTATCTAAGGACACTCTGAACAAGGCCAATTCTCCCAGAGCTGATTGGCGTGCCGACCCGCCAGCTGAGACCAGAATCGTCGGCTACGACAAGACACGTGATCGGAGACGTCGCAGCGGGATTCGGCAAGGCTGCACGACCAGTCAGGCCGGCATCAGACGCAGTACGCCTGTCAGGCGCACCGCAATCGGTGGCGGACCATGAATAGATTGGTCAAAGGCGCATGCCACCAGCGAGTGATGAGTGTTCTTCGCCAGGCCGCGGTAGCGCATCTTGACGAAGCCGAACACGCGCTTGATCACCCCGAAGCTGTGCTCCGCCTTGGCACGCACACCCGACTTGGTGCGGTTCTTCCGCCGCTCGACCTGATCAACCACGCCGCGGTGGCGGTAGCGCCGGTTGGTGAAGTCCAGCGCCCCCGGCGCACGCGCGCGGATGACGTCCCGCTGACCGCGATACGCCTGATCGCCTCAGACGCGCGTCTCACCGCCGTGCAACAGATCAGGCAACGTCTTGGCGTCATGGACATTGGCGGAGGTGGTCACCGCCGAGTGGATCAGCTTGGTCTTGCTGTCGACGCCGATATGCAGCTTCATCCCGAAATACCATTGCTGGCCCTTGCGCGTCTGGTGCATCTCCGGATCACGCGCCTTGCCGCATTCCTGGTTGAGCTGGGCGCGGCATATCGTCGCGTCGACGATCGTCCCACCTGATACCTTCAGGCCGCGGGCGGCCAGATGCGACTTCACACGCTCGAACAATGCCTGGCCCAGATTGTGCCGCTCCAGCAGGTGGCGGAACTTGCACACCGTCGTCTCGTCCGGCACCGGCTCGCGGCCCCAGGTCGATCTTCACGAAGCGCCGCATCGACGCTGATCATACAGCGCCTCCTCCACCGCCGGGTCCGACAGATTGAACCAGTGCTGCAGGAAGGAGATGCGCAGCATCCGCTCCACGCCGATCGGCGGGCGGTCATTACCGGGTCTGGGATAGACCGGCTCGATCACGGCGCACAGCTCATCCCACGGCACCACTTGCTCCATCTCGGCGAGGAACGCCGCCCGCCTGGTCAGTTTGCCATACCGCTCGAAACCCGCCGCCTCAGCCAACGTCAATTGCCGCATCTCAGCCAACTCCGCCGCTGCGGCTCGCCAATTACAGATCGATCCGTGACCGTGTCGAGAGGGACTTGTTCAGAGGTTCCCTAATTGGACACTAGGCACACCAGCAGGGCCCAGTGGCCACGAAGCTGTGCAAATGGCCATTTGGGGCTTAGTTCCTCAGTTGTTCTACCCGTAGTTCCCGCCATAGCCAGGTGAAGTCGTAGGTCGCTATCGGGTCGTCTGGATCCGGCACGTCGCGCGAGCGGTTTTTCGATGTGTTTTAGCCAGGTGGCCACGTTCTGACGCCCCTTTGCACTGCGTCCGGCCGCACGAGGCGATAGGTCTCCGAGCATTGGGACCGGTTCATCGAGAAGCGCCCGATATTGCTTGTCCAGCATGTCGTGCACGAGCTTCGTCTGCATCTCGGGATGGATTTCACCACCGGTCCGCTTCATGGCTGGACGTGGCGACGCCTTCATCTGCTCCACGGTCTGAATCTCGGTCAGTGGCGAGCCAACGAGATCGCTGAGTGTGGTTGCTAGCATGGCCTTGCCGCGCTCGGCCCGGGCTGCCGAATTGATGCTCAGTGAGAGGGAGTGTTCCTTCAGTTCAACGTTTCCCAGCACGACGCTGCCATCCTCCATCGTGATGTTCCACGTCACGATCCCCTGGTCGCGGGATTTCCCCGCGCGGGAGGAAGCCTCGCCAATCCAGTTCCAAAATGTCGGCATCTCCTGGCGTAACAGAGGCAGTTTACTGAGGCGCCGCACGATCTCTTCTGGCGACGCATCCGTAGTGAGGGGAAAGGTCACGGTGTGGAAGACGACTTCGTCGCCATCGCTGTTAAGCAGTGTCGGTCCGCCAATGCCCAGTACGCGCGGCAGCACGTCGAAGAGCCAGACCGTAGTGAACAACGGTGCTGCCTGTCGCAGCTCGTCGTCCGTGCCATTCCATCCCTTCAGCCCATTCAGTGGCGGCGCTCCCCTCCGTGATCTTCTGACGGCGTCTGCGTAGCGATCCTCCAGTTGGGCGAACAGAGACAGCGATGCCTCGAGTGGGAAGGCCAGCAACCCGCCTGCGAGGATCATCTTCTGTCCCTGGCAAACAATGCGCGCCGCAATCCGGTCCCAAGGCTTTAATGTCCACGTCGCCGTGCGCTCGCTAACCAATACAGGTTCGCCCCCGCGGATGAGATCGCGCGCGCGGAATGACTTCCCCGACACGAGGTCACTTACTTCGTAGAGGCTCATTACCGAGGTCTGGAGGGTGATCATGTAGTTTCGCGCAAGCGCGCGCTCCTTCCAGCCGCGGCGGCGCAGGTAGACCTCGACGGGGTTTTCGCCGCCTGGCCCAAACCGCCGGGTCAGGAAGTCCTCGAACGCGCAGCCCCAAAGCGTTATCCCCCAGGTGCCGCCGAGGGCATCATCGATTTCTTCGAACGCGAGCCCGAACTTATGCATGGCAGGCTCAAAATGCTCTGCCATGACGGCATCGATGCGATGCCGCCATTCGTCCCGGGCCATCCACTTGATCAGCTCGCTGAGGTCGTGTCCTGGAGCAGCTCTCATCGCCAACGTCCCTCGAACCGGCCCGCGGCAGTGCGCGTGTAATGGACGGTATGTTTGGGATCCGGGTGACCGAGGTAATCCTGGATCAGCTGCAGGTCTTGTCCGTAATTGGCGAGATAGAACCCACATGAATGGCGCAGCATATGGGGCCACATGGGCGGCAAGCCGGCGCGCGCTGCGGCACTGGCAACCAGGTAATTGATGGACTGCCGTGTAAGCGGCTGCCCTCGTTCGGAGATGAACAGCCAGGGAAGCTTGTCCGTGCGTGTGGCAAGATACCGCTTGACCGCGCGCAGTTCGTCGGCGGTGATCGGTCGTTCGACGGAGAGGCCACTCTTGAGCCGCCGCACCCACAGCCGAGCTTGTGCGGTATTCACTTCGCGTCGTAAGCTGACCGCCTCACTGACGCGCAGGCCGTGGCGATACATCATGAGCACGAGCAGATGGTCGCGCACGCCGTGCCGACCGGCCTTCGCGGCATCGAGAAGCGCGTCGATCTCGGTCTCGGACAGAAAGCCCTTGGCCCGCTCGTGCCCGTCCCCGGTTCGAGCCGCACTACTTTTGACACTTCGCTGCTGGCCACGTGCCGCCGCATCCCGCCAAGCCCTTGATGAATCTCAATACGGGCCAGACTACTTTGAACGGAACGCACCTTTTGTAAAGCCGGACGGACCCGGAACGAGATGCCAAAGCTGAAAGTCTCGCTCTGGGTGCCGCCGCTGATCTTGCGCTTGGTGACGTGACAACGAATGTCACGTTCGGAGCCGTTGGTGTGCAGCGGTATTCCTGGCCTCTCAAGGACGGTAAGCAGTTCGGCCTTGTTGGCATGCAGCCGCTGCAACAGGCGGTCGACCGCGGCGAAACCGGTACGGCGGTCAAAGATGTGATCGAAGCGATCACGCAACTCGCTGCGCGATCGCAGGCTCGGCGCTGCGGAATAGGCCTTCAGATCGGCATCGAACTGCCAGATCAGCGCGCGGATGCATTGCACCGCGTTGCGGTGCAATGCGGTGAAGGTGTCGAGCTTGTGCACCAACCGCTCCGTATGGACCCAGCACAACGCGTGCCGACCGACGGCGAACTGGCCGGCATCATCGCTGATGATAACGGCGTCATGTAGCAACCCGTGTGCGTGAATACTGCCCCACAGTGCGCCCTCGGTGGCGATCTGCACCGGGTCAGGGGTGATCCGAAAAGCACTGAGGCCGAGCCGGTCGAGATGCGCCTGCCAGGCGTTCCGATCGGCAAACTCCGTCTGGCGCTGCGCCGCAAACTGGCCAATGAGTGGTCCGGCAAGAGCGCGGCCACGCATATACTCCAACGCCGCATCATTAATCACGTAATCGGCGTGTCCGGCACGCAGCAGATCGAGGAAGTTCAAGCGGCTCTTGCTGGCCCGGGTGCCGAACCAGGTGAAACGGTCATTGCCGATCTGCGTGCAGAAGCCATTCTGGCGGGCGTGGCGCGCGGCGGTATCATCCACCGTGATCCAGCGCGCCGTCTGCAGGCCCGCCCGCAGGACCTCCCGGTTCTCGGCGAGGAACCGGTCCTGACCCTCAATCAGCAGACGTATCAGCTGCCGCTTCGAGATGCTGATCCCGAGGTCGCACAACTGCCTGGTCAGCCGCTCCAGCGTCACCTGGTCGTGGTGGTGCTGCAGCAATACGAAGCGGCGTAACTCAGGTCCAAAATGGCCGCTCACGCCGTCTGGCAAGTCGGCGACAATGGTGCGGCCTTCGGTCGTGACCTACCGTTCGCGGCGATAGCGGATCACCCGGGCGTGCAGCATCAGCTCCTGGACCACGAAAATCTTGGTATCCTTTGAAACGCGACCCGGCTGCCGCCGCCGCCTTCAGGGTCTGCTCCTCGACGCTGACCCGCGGCGCCGAATCGGCCCCGCCCCCGAGGCTTGCCACCGCGCTCCGGCTTCGGCCCCGTCCCCTTCTCTATCCCGCTCGGTTTGATATCCGAACTGCCTTTCAAGCCTTTCAGCCGAGCGATCTCATCGCGTTGGGCGGCGACCAACCGCTTCAGCTCGGCCACCTCGCCCAGCAGCTTCACCACAAGCTTCTCCAGCTCGGCACGCGACAGGTGTGCAATCTCGGGTGGGGCGGTCACAGACAGCTTGAATCGAGTCGCCCCGCGTCGGGGCAAGCAAAAAATCAACCCCGCCACAGATTTTGCCCTACTTACACTCAACCGAAGCAAATCCGCGAAGTTGGGCTAGCGGCGTGGGCTGGCTGATCGCTAGGGAGGTGCATGGCGTGAGCATCTCGGAGGCGGATGATAATTCAGCTACTGACGTGCTCCGATCCCGTGCCAGCACGCGACTGCAGGAACACCGGGGCATACCGATAACGGCAGATCAGTCGCCCTCCAGAACTGATTGATCTAACAGTTCGCTGAAAAACCCGCCCATTGCGCGATCTGCTTGCCATCGAAACCGTGATGTCGCTTATTTGTTCGCGGCGCGGCGAGTGCCTGGGTGGCTGGATTGAGCGATCTGACCCGAGCGCGGGAGGTTTTGCGCAAAATCCTCCCTCAGGCAGCGCATAGTTTGGGAATGCGGATCAGGTTATAGGCGATCAGATTGAGCAGGAAATCGGCCGCGACCCGGGCGATGCCGCGATGCCTGGTCTTGCGCATCGTGCCGTGTTGCTTGCCCCAGCCGAAGATGCACTCGATCATCGCTCGTCGCGACTGCGACGTCTCGTAGCCGCGATGCCATGGTGCGGCCATCGATCGCACTGCAACGCCTCTTACCGGTCTTGGTTAGTGCGTCATTGCACGCCACGTGCGGCGTCACGCCAAGCTCTCGCAAAGCTGCGACATGATCGGCGGTGTCGTAGGCCTTGTCGGCACCGACGGTGACCCGAGGCCGCTTGAGCCGCTTCTTCAGCCGTTTCAGCATGCCTTGGCCAGCACGCCGTTCGGCGGTGCCATTCGCTTCTGTTACCATCCCTGCCACCGCCAGACCGTGGCGGTTCTCCATGATGGCGTGCCCCATGTAGGACAGCCTGGCCTCACGCCCGCTGGCCTTGCGATAGAGCCGGCTATCCGGATCGGTGGTGCTGGCGTGCGTCTCGTTCTTGCGCCTCTCGTCCGACAGCAAGGGCTTCACCTGCGGTGGTTGAGCAACCGAGCCATGAACTTCTGGAAGATGTCGCCATTCTGCAGCCGCTCACGGTTGTGACTGAAGGTCGTCGCATCCCACACCTTCTCATCCGGCGACAGACCGACGAACCAGCGATACAGCAGGTTGTAATCCAACTGTTCCATCAACTGGTTCTCCGAACGGATGCCGTAGAACGCCAAAAGCAGCAGAGCGCTCAGCAATTGCTCCGGCGGCACCGAGGGGCGGCCTTCGGTGGAATAAAGCTGCCCCAGGCTCGGGCTCAACTCCTTGAGCACGTCGCGGACCAGTTGCCGGATCCGCCGCAACGGATGCTTCGCCGCCACCCCGCTCTCCGGCAAGATGAAGGAGAACAGCCCCGCTTGATCCTGCAACCTGCCGCGCATTCCCTGACCCCGATCGAGTTGGTGCAGCCATCGAATCATTGCGCACCGCGTCGCACCAAGGGGTTTTTCAGCGAACTGCTAACTATGTCTCCGCGTCAGCTTTTAGTTGCATCAGCCGATCGGCCGCCGCTTGCAGGCGGGCGGCGCGTTCCCGAATCCACGGAATGCGGATGCTGTAAATCAACCAGCTGCGATCGAGCGGATCCAGGGTCGGATTGACCAGCGGGTTCGACGGCTCGCCGGACATCGCCATTTCACGCATGTTGATCAGCATGTCGAGCTTCATCGCCTCCTCCGCCGTCAGAGGAAGCAGGCTGCGCGTGCCGAAGCCCACGCGGGTGGCCTCGTTCAAGACGAAGACTGAAACAGTGACGAAATCCACTGTGGCATCGAACCGGACGGTGGCGCGGGGACCACTTGCCTCCACCAGCGTTGCGCCGGCGATTTCCCATTCGAAGGTGAAGCGTTCGGCCGGTGTGATTGCGGCGGTATCGACGTGGAAGCTTGCTGTCTCGCCCACCGCCGAGAGCATCCGGCCGGCGCGGGCGGGTAACGGCCCGATGATGCGGGCGGCCGGCAGGCCCAACCGATCGACAATGTTGCGAGTGATTTGTCCCACATGGCGATTGCGCGGGGCCAGGATGGGCCAGTCGGTGGTCGCGGCCTGAAATACGGTGCCGCCCTGAGGGCTCACATAGATGCCCATAGTGGCGGCTGCATTCGCCTCCGACGCGACCCAGCCTTCGGTCAATTCCGCGATGCCGAGAATCAGGAAATCGCGCGGCGTTCCTTTTTCTCCGGTGGCGATCGCGCGGCCATTCTTGCGGCGGAAAGCGGCGCCGTCCACCTCGTAGCCGATCAGCGGAAAGTCCTCGTCGTCGCCGAAGACCGCGCCTTCCTTGAGGCCGGTGCCCGCGAATATCCAATGTCCGGCATGCTGCACGGTATAACCCTGCGTGTCCCGCTTCCCGTCCCACCAGCCGCCGCCGAAGGCCGTGGCGACACCAGTCAGCCGGCATTCCGGATTGACCTGCATCCAGGAATCCGGGGTCCAATGGTCGGGGTCCTTGGCGGGCGGCGTGACCTTGGCGCAGGTGAAGGCGGTGTCGTTGTCGCTGAAATTGATGCGATAGCCCGAGATGTTGCCGCTGAAGAAGGCGATGTTGCCGCCGCGCGCGACATGCGCGTCCTGAGCCGCGCGCATGGCGTCGCTCCAATACTCATCGTGACCGGTGCTGAGCAGAAGCGCGTAGGGACGCAGCAGGTCCGGATCGCGATGGAGATCCCAGTCGCTGCAATAGTGCGGTGTGAAACCTTCCGAACTCGAGCCAGCGGATGAAGGGCGCGTCCCAATGCTCGAAGGTCTGGCGCCGGGATGAGGTGTCGTAGAAATCCTCGGAATCGCCGGGCATGACGAGGCCGCCGGTGCCGCAGCCGGGGCGGCGCCAGGTAACCTTGAAGCCGGGATTTGGCTGCTCGCGGGACCAGACGGCTTCGGTATAGAGGCTGCCGTATCCGGTGCCGTTGTAAGCGGCGAAGGTCGCCCAGGAAATCTTGTAGAGTGGCGTGCCGGCGGCGACCGGCCCGGCGTGACGGACGACAAAGATGGCCTTGGCCTCGGTGCCGAAGGTGGTGCTGGTGTCGGGCGTCGTTTCCTCGCCGTCGGAGCCGATTTCAATCAGAACCGCAAGATGGACGCCGGTTCGCCAGTCACGCGGGATGGTGAATTCGTAGCCCGGCCAGCCCCAATCGATATCCGGCGGGCCGTCCGGCAGTTCCATCCCCTCCAGCGCCTCGGTCCGCGGGCTGGCGACACGCTCCAGCGTCTTACCCTGGCGGAAGAACTCCACACGAAAGCGCGGACTGGTGGTGGAGACATGCAATGCCAGCCTCTCGCCCAGAAACACGGTGGGAAAGCGTGGATATGCACGGATCACGATAAGGTCCTTTCCGCCGCGCGCGGCGATGGGGGCGGGAGCGTGGTTCCGCATTCACCGGCGAAATGGCACGCGACGCTATGGGTCGGCAGATGCGCGACCAAGGGCGGTTCCTGGCGGGCGCAAATCTCGCGCGCGATGGGGCAGCGGGTACGGAAGCGGCAGCCGCTGGGCGGCGCAATCGCACTGGGTATTTCGCCCTGCAACTTCATGCGGTGATCGCGATAGCCGCCGGATACATCGGGAACGGCGGACAGCAAAGCGACGGTGTAAGGATGCAAAGGGCGCCCGATAATCTGGTCGCTGCGTCCCTGCTCCACGATTTTGCCGAGATACATCACGGCGATCCGGTCGGCGATATAGGCAACGACGGCCAGGTTGTGCGCGATAAACAGGTAACTCAGGCCAAACTCGCGGCGGAGATCGGCGAACAGGTTGAGTACCTGGGATTGCACGGACACGTCCAGGGCAGAGACGGGTTCATCGGCAACGATCAGGCGCGGCCCGAGGACAAGGGTGCGGGCAATGCCGACGCGCTGGCGTTGTCCGCCGGACAGTTCATGCGGGAAGCGATCGGCGATATCGGGCGGAAGGCCGACGCGCTGCAAGATGTCGTCGATCACCTCGGATTCGTGCCGGCCGTCGCGGACGTGCTGAATTCGCCGCCCTTCCAGCAGGATCTGGCGAAGCCGAAACCTGGGATTGAGCGAACCGATCGGATCCTGGAAAACCATCTGCACATGCCGGCGCATCTGCTTCAGCGCCTCACCCTGAAGCGTGTTGCGATCGGTTCCGAGAATGCGCACCGTGCCGCTGGTGGGGCGAGCCAGCCCGACCACGGCACGTCCGAGCGTCGATTTTCCGCAGCCGGACTCCCCGACCAGCCCGATCGTTTCTTCCTGCTCCAATGTCAGGCTGACGTGGTCAACGGCGCGCACATATCCGGCCTGGCGGCGAAGCAAGCCCGCGCGTAGCGGGAAATCGACGCAAAGATCATCGATCTGCAGCAGGCTGAGCATCAGGCCGCTGATTTCCAGCAGGCGGTGCGATGGGTTTCGCCGCGCAATTCGGGTTCCCGGGCGCACGCCGCAAACGCGTAGCCGCAGCGGGGCGCAAAGCGGCAGCCCGCGGCGCGCTGACCCGGTGCGGGCACGATTCCCGGAATGACGTTCAGGCGCTGGTCCCGGTGCATGCCGAGATGCGGGATCGAGCGCAGCAGGGCTTCGGTGTAGGGGTGCCGCGGATGCGCGAGTACCTGCGCGGCTGGTCCGGTTTCGACCACGGCACCGGCGTACATCACCACGATGTCGTCGGCCATTTCCGCGACGATGCCGAGGTCATGCGTGATGAGCAGGATGGCCATTCCGAGACGTTGCTGCAACTCCGTCAGCAGGTCGAGGATCTGGGCCTGGATCGTCACGTCCAGCGCGGTGGTCGGCTCGTCGGCGATCAGCAGCTTGGGCTCGCAGGCCAGCGCCATGGCGATCATCACCCGCTGCTGCATGCCGCCGGATAGTTCGTATGGGAACTGGTGTACCCGCCGCTCCGGCGAGGAAATGCCGACCAGACGAAACAGTTCCTGCACCCGGGCCGCGGCGGCCCGGTGTGAAATTGCCTGGTGCCAGACCAAGCTTTCCGCAACCTGGTGTCCAACGGTGTAGACCGGGTTCAGATAGCTCATCGGTTCCTGAAAGATCATAGCGATTTCGGTGCCGCGAAGCGCACGCATTTGTGGTTCGCTGAGATGCATGAGATCGTGCCCCTCCATGAGAATGCGGCTCTGCCGGTCGATCGTTAGCGGGGCATCGACTAGGCGCATGGCGGCGCGGGCGGTAAGGGTTTTACCGGAGCCGGACTCACCGACGAGACAGGTCGTGCGATTGCGGGCCACGGCGAAGCACACGTCTTGGACGAGCGAAATGCTCCGGTTGGGAAGTTCGGCCCGGATGGTGAGATTTTGCAGCTGGAGGATTTCGCCAGGCACCACGCGAGGGTAGTCCCATGGAACGTTCCAAGTCCAGGCGGCGTCCGAGGCGCCATTTGCCGGTTGGCAACGAGCGCTTGACAGGTCCGCCGGGCTGTTCCTACCGTTCTGGAACGTTCCAAACGGGCTACGCGGGTGGGAGGTCCGATGGCCGCAGGAGATGAACGCAAGCGCGCCGAAGATCAGCCCCGCTTCGAGCCGAGCAGCGCGGCGCTGCTATCAGTGCCGGCCGGCTTCCTGGTGTTCCTGTTCGCCGGGCCAATCCTCTACGCGCTGTATCTTGGTTTCACCAACCTTCAGCTGATCGGGCCACATGCGCAGTCATGGTGGTTCACCGGCTTGGCAAATCCGCGGCGCCTTCTGCACGATTCGATCTTCTTCCATTCCATCGAGCTGACGCTGATCTTCGTGATCGGCTCGGGCATCGTCGGACAAACGCTGTTCGGGCTGATTCTGGCGCTGCTGATGTGCCGCGCGCTGGCGCCGATCCGTCTTGCGGCTGGCATGATCGTGGTGGCCGCCTGGGTGATACCGGAAGTCACGGCAGCGTTCATCTGGTACGCGTTTTCGCAGGCCGGCGGCACGCTCGGGATCGTGCTCGGGATGCCGCAGACCAACTTCCTGTTCTCGGCGCCGATGACAACGGTTTCCATCGCCAATCTTTGGCGCGGCACGGCATTCTGCATGCTGGTGTTCTCCGCCGCACTGCGCAACCTGCCGAACGAGGTGCTGGAAGCCGCCGACGTGGAAGGCGCCTCTCGCCTGCAGCGGCTTTTCTCGGTCACGCTGCCGCTGCTGGGGCCCACGATCGTGACCAATCTGCTGCTGGTCACGATCCTCAATCTTTCTGATTTCACCCTGATCTACACGATGACCCAGGGAGGGCCCGGAACCTCCACCATGACGCTGCCGATCTACATCTACCAGGAAGCGTTCACTTATTACGAGTTGGGTTACGGTACCACGATTTCGCTGGTGCTGATCCTGATCGGGGCAATCCTGTCGCTGCTGTTCGTGCGTCGTGTAAGGGCGCAGCCATGAGCGCGGCCGTGCACCGCACGACGCCGGCCGCTAGTCCGCAAAAGATCGTCATTCCGTATCCGCGCGTGTCGCTCGCGGATGTGCTCGGCAACACTGTTCTGGCCCTGGTCGGTGTGGCGTTCGGGCTGCCCCTGCTGTGGGTGATCTTCGCTTCCGTTGACAAGAATGCCGGCTGGCGCATTCGCCTGCCCAACCTGACGCTGGAGAATTTCCGGTCGATCCTGACCGCCCAGGGACTGCAGCCGTTCATGAACAGTTTCTATCTGGCGGCGGTAACGACCGTTGTAGCGACCGCGCTGGCGCTGCTGGCAGCCTATCCGCTGTCTCGCCGATATGTTCCGGGCAAGCGCAGCCTGACGCTGCTGATACTCTTCGCATCCGGCCTGCCGGTCACCATGATGCTGGTACCGATCTATCAGATGTACGCGACGCTGCACTGGCTGGATTCGCGCTTCACCACATCGCTGTTCCTGGCTGCGACAGCGCTGCCGTTCGCGATCTGGCTGCTGATGAACTACATCAGCGCCGTGCCGCTGGAGCTGGAAGAAGCCGCGGGAATCGAAGGCGCCGGCACGCTGCGCACGCTGTTTTCCGTGGTCATGCCGCTGATCCTGCCCGGACTGTGCGTCACCGCGGTGTATAATTTCATCAGTGCCTGGGGCGCGTTCATCGTGCCGCTGGTGCTGGATTCCACTCCCCAGGACCAGCCCGGAACGGTGGCGATCTACCAGTTCCTGGGCGCGCACGGGATGATCCAGTTCGGGCAGCTTTCCGCATTCTCCTTGCTCTTTTCGCTGCCGGTGCTGGTTCTGTACCTGCTCATCGGGCGCGGCTTCCAGGGTGGATTTGCGTTCGGCGGGGGCATGCGCGGATGAACCGGATCGTGTCGGCACAGCGGGCGGCCCATGGCTGAGGTCCGATTCGAGCACGTCTATAAGCTGTTCGGTGCGCACGCCGCAGTCGAGGATCTGTCGCTGGATATCGCGGACGGCGAGTTCCTGGTGTTGCTGGGACCGTCCGGCTGCGGCAAGACTACGAGTTTGCGCATGCTCGCCGGACTCGAACGGCCCACCTACGGCCGGATCGCGATCGGCGGGCGGACAGTGAATGCGCTGCCGCCAAAGGCGCGCGACGTGGCGATGGTGTTTCAAAGCTACGCGCTGTTTCCGCACAAGACCGTGCGCGGCAACCTGGCGTTCGGACTGAAAGTCCGGCACACGCCAAGGGCGCGGATCCGCCAGCAGGTCGAAGAAGTCGCGGCAATGCTGGGGCTCAGTCCATTGCTCGAGAAACGTCCTGCTCAGTTGTCCGGCGGGGAACGGCAGCGGGTGGCGCTGGGACGGGCGTTGCTGCGGCGGCCACAGGTTTTTCTGATGGACGAGCCGCTGTCCAACCTGGACGCGGCGCTGCGCGCGCAAATGCGGGCGGAGCTGATCCGGCTGCACAGCAGCATCAACGCCACGATCGTTTACGTCACGCACGATCAGGCCGAAGCCATGACCATGGCCACCCGCATTGCGGTGATGTGCAAGGGCCATCTGTCGCAGGTGGATACGCCGCAGCAGATCTACGATCACCCGTCCGACCTGTTCGTCGCGTGCTTCGTCGGCCTTCCGAAGATGAACATCCTGCGCGGCCGGCTGACGACCGAACAGGGCGCGCCCGTTATCGATGTGTTGGGCATGCGGGTGAAGCCGGACCCACACCGGCTGCGCACGCCCAGTCCGGAAAGCCGCGACGAGGTGCTGGTGGGGATCCGCCCGGAAGATGTGCTGGCGGTGCCCGACGCCACGCCGGGCGTGACAGGCCGGGTAGAGCTGGTAGAACCGCTCGGGTCGGAGACGCTGGTGACTAACCGCTGCGCCAATGATGCGATCCTGGTGGCGCGGTTTCCGGCGCGCAGTCCGGTGGTGCGTGGCGAGGCGATTCGTCTGGGTCTGAACACGCAGCACCTGCATCTGTTTGACGCAGTTACCGAAAAGAGCCTTTTCGCCAAGCTTTCGCAGCCGGGCAAAACGCTCCAACCCGAAGCCGTTGCCGTCTGACCCCGCGCTGGATCAACAAAACGTGCTGGATCAACAAAAGGAGGAACAACACAAATGTTACGAATTAGCATTTTTCCGCTGCTGGCGACAACCGCCCTGACCTGGTTTGCCCTGCAGCCGCAGCGGGCGGCAGCGGATGAGACGATCAAGGTCGGGTATTCATCGAGCTACGTGTTCGATGAAGACGCGGATTCAATCACCTACTGGAACCAGATCAAAAAAGAGTTCGAAGCCGCGCATCCCGGCGTGACGCTGGAGCTTCAGCCGCATGGCGGCACCGACACGGACGAGATGAACGCGATCGCGCTGCAGTATCGCTCGGCGTCCACGGCGCCGGACGTCATTCAGTTGCCGACCACCTATGTCGGGCAGTTCCAGAGCTCCGGCTATCTGCTGCCGTTGGACAAGTATCTGGGGTCCAGTAAATTCTGGGGCAATTTCCCGAAGAATATCCAGGCCGAGGGACGGATCGGCGGCAGTGTGTATGCGGTGGATATCGGGGAGAACAATTCCGGTATCTACTACAACAAGGAGATGCTGCAGAAGGCCGGGATTTCGCTGCCCTGGAATCCGCATAACTGGAACGATATTCTGGCCGCCGCGAAGGCAGTGAAACAGAACGTGCCGGGGGTGGTTCCGCTGTGGGTCGCGGCAGGAACCAGCGCGGGACCGACCGGTGTGCTCCAGGGATCGGGCGCGCTGATATATTCGTCCTCCACACCGGTTATTTACGATGAGAAGACGCAGAAATACGTGACCGCCAGCCCCGGTTTACGCGAGGTGCTGCAGTTCTACAAGGACGTCTATTCCGGCGGCCTGGGGGCGCAGCTTTCGGATCTGTTCTCCCCGAAGGCCGTCGCGGTGCCGGTCAGCCTGATGGCGCAGCAGAAACTGGCGATTGCCGTCGGCTCCAACTGGTATGGCGGCGCCTGGAAGGAGAAGAACCGCTACTGGGCCGATGCGTCGACCGCAGCGGCGGCGACAGCGCTGCCTACGTCGCAGGCTCAGGCCCCGGGGCAAGGCGGAACGCTCGGCGGCTGGGACATGGCGGTTTCCAAGGCCACGAAAAACCCCGATCTCGCCTGGCAGTTGGTCGAACTGATCCAGCAGCCCAAATACATGATCTTCCTGGCGAACAAGGCCGGCTTCGTTCCGCCTGACATGAACGCGGCGAAAGCACCGGAATATGTCAATTACGCCCCGCCATTCAATGAAGCGTTCGGCACGTTCCTGCCCTACGACAAGCTGCTGCCGTCCAGTTCCGGATTTGCCGTGTGGGCACGCGGGATCGAGGAAGCGACCGGCAAGCTGGCGCAGGATCCAAGCACGACCGTGCCGGCAGCACTGAAAATCCTGCAAGACACGGTGGTGAACCAGCTCGGCGCGGATCAGACCGAGGAGCTGCATTAGAGCGTGATCGCTTCAGGCGGAATCGCCAGTGAAGCGTGAATCACGCTCTCAAACAAAGTATCAGAGCAATCGGCGCACGGCCACGCTGACAGACACGCGGGGGACGGAAAACGATGCGAATGCGAATGAGCCGAAGGACGTTCGTTGGTCGAGCCGCCGTGGTGGGGGCGGGCGCGTCGCTGGGGACCTTGGTCCGCGCGGGCCGCGCGCGCGCCGCGGCAACCCAGACGTTGACGGTGGGCACCAACATCCCGTTCACGACGCTCGATCCGAATACGATCAATACGTCGGTCTTTCCGTTCCGCAACTCGGTCTTCGATGCGCTGATCGATATCCCGGTGGTGGATATCGCCACCTACAAGCTGGGCGATATCCAGACCGAGTTGGCGACGGCTTATAACGTCAGCAAGGACTACACCGAGATCCGGATGCCGGTCCGGAGCGGAGTGAAATTCCACGACGGCTCGGCGATGACGCCCGACGCCGTGGTCGCGTCGCTGAAATACGCGATCGATCCCAAGACCGGCGGGACGATGGCCGGCAGCCTCGCGGACATCGCCGAGGTTTCCGCCGATGGCAATGACGTGGTGATGAAAACCCATGCGCCGAGCGTCGACGCGCTGTACCGGCTGACGCTGTTCCGGGTGCAGGCACCCAGCGGCTTCGCGCATAATGCGAACACACCCATCGGCACCGGGCCATTCAAGTTCGTGGAATATGAGCCAGGCGATCACCTGACGCTGACACGGGTTGCGGATTACTGGAAGCCGATCCCATCCAACATCAAGACGCTGACCTTCCGCTTCTTTACCGACCCGGAGGCGATGCTGAGCTCGGCGCTGTCGGGTGAGCTGGATATCCTGCAGTTCGGGCTGCTGAAGGACGCGGCGGCCCTGAAGGGCGGCGGCTGGACAGCGTACGCGGCGCCGATCGCAGACTACGAGATGCTGGTGCTGAATTACGCCAATCCGAAATCCGTGCTGAAGAACGAAGACATCCGCCAGGCGGTCGCACGGGCGATCGACCGCAAAGGGATCGTCAAGACAGTCTATTACGATCTGGTGCAACCGATCACCATCCCGATGTCGCCCTCCGACCCGACCTATGATCCGAAGATCGCGGCGGAGTGGGATTTCAACCTGGCCGCGGCAGCCGAGTATGTGAAGAAATCCGGCATCAGCAATTCGACCTTCGATCTGCGGGCCGGCAGCAATGATCCGGATGCCCAGAAGATCGCGCAGATCGTCAAGGGCGACCTGGCGAAGATCGGGATCACCGCGAACATCTCCCTGATCGATCCAACCACGCTCGTGAACGACGCTATCATCGGCAACTTCCAAGCCAACGTCTACGCCTGCTCTATCGGCGTGCCGAACGTGCAGGATTTCGAGGACTGCAGCGTCTTCCGCCCGAACAAGGGCCCGTTCTCCGGCGACAAGACGTTCCCGAACTATAAGAAGGCGTATTACGCCGCAGCGGCCACCGTCGATCCGCAGGCGCGCATCAACGCGTTCAAGCAGGTGTTCGAGGTCTTGCACGAAGACGCCTGGGCAATCCCGATCTGCATGCGCGGGCTGCTGTGCGGTCAATCGAAGCAAATCTCGGGCGTGATGTACGACGCCAAGACGCACCTGATGTACCAGGGAATCGTGAAATCCTGATCCGTGTGGACGTTCATCGTCCGGCGGATCCTGTTCGCGATCCCGGTGTTCCTGGGCGCGTCGATTGCGCTGTTTCTGCTGCTATACGTGCTGCCCGGCGATCCCGCGACCTTTGTTCTGGGCGATAGCGCAACCCCCGTGCAGCTCGCCAGTCTGCGGCACACGCTGGGCCTCGATCGGCCGGTGCCGGTGCAATACGTGCTGTGGCTGCGCAACCTGCTGCACGGCAATCTCGGCAACTCGCTGGTCAATGACTATCCGGTGTCGCGGCTGATCGCGCAACGCCTGCCCGTCGCGCTGCAACTCACTGTGGGCTCACTGCTGATCGGCTGTGTGCTGGGTGCAGTGGGCGGTATCGTCGCGGGCGTCCGGCACGACAGCGCGCTGGCGCGCATCGTCGATCTGGCGAACGCGACGGCGATTGCGGTACCGGTGTTCTGGCTGGGCCTGCTGCTGCAGATCCTCGTGGCGGTGAAGCTCGGGTGGCTTCCCGCGGGCGGCTACGTGTCCTTCAGCACCAACCCGCTTGGCTGCCTGCGCTCCCTGGTGCTGCCGTGCATCACACTGGGCGTCGGCACCGCCGCGGTACTGGCGCGCTTCCTGGCCAACGGCATACGAGAAACGATTCGCAACGACTTCATCCTGACGGCACGCGCAAAAGGCCTGCCGCCCCGTCGCATCGTGCTGAACCACGTGCTCCGCAACGCGTTCATCCCGGCGATCACGGCACTGGGCATTCAGTTCGGGCGTCTGATCGGCGGCGCCGTGCTGACCGAGGCAGTGTTCAATCTCCCGGGACTCGGCATGCTGTTATGGACCGCGCTGGTGCAGCGCGACTATTTCGTGATCCAGGCGGTGACGCTGCTGGCGGTGGCGGCGTTCATTGTGGTCAATCTCGCGACCGATATTGCCTATGGCGTGATCGATCCGCGCATTCGTGCCGGACGGTATTAGGGCCATGGCGCCGTCGATGGACGCCAGTATCAGCCGGCCGCTCAGGCTGTTGCGGTTGCGTACACCCGGTTACTTGGCCGCCGCTTGCCTCGGCTGCTTCGTGCTGGTGGCGATCGCCGCGCCGTGGATCGCACCCGCCGACCCGGTGGCGCAGGATCTGAACACGGTGCTCGCCCGGCCCTCCTGGCATCATCTGTTGGGCACGGATGACCTTGGCCGCGACATACTTAGCCGGCTGATCTTCGGCATTCGCGCCTCGCTGGAGGTGGGTTTCGGCTCGGCACTACTGGCACTGGTTTGCGGCACGACGCTGGGCCTGTGGGCGGCATATCGTACCGGGCTGATCGCCGGGGCGATCATGCGCATTTCCGATGTGCTGCTGGCATTCCCGGCAGTGCTGCTGGCGATGATCTTCGCCACGGTGCTGCGAGCAGGCTCGGTCGGCGTGCTGGTCGCGATCGCGGTGATCAGCGTGCCGACTTTCGTCCGCCTGGCCTACGCGGTCATGCTGGCGCAGCGGAACCAACAATATGTCGAGGCGGCGGAGGCGTTCGGCGCATCCAGTCGGTACATCATTTTCCGCTCGGTGCTGCCGAACGCTCTCGGACCGCTCGCCGTCCAAACAGCCTTCACCGTCGCCAATGCCATCCTGCTCGAGGCAGGGCTGAGCTTTCTCGGGTTGGGCATTCAGCCGCCGGAACCGTCGCTCGGGCTGATGCTGCAAGAAGCGCGCGGTTACATCCGCAGCGATGCGTGGTTCGGTATCTGCCCGGGCGTGACGATCGTCGTCATGGTGCTGGCGTTGAATCAGGCGGCGGACGACATGGCGAAGCGCGCCGATCCGCGCAGCGGCGCGCGGCGGATGCGGCAAAGCGGTCTGTGAGAAGCATCGGGAGAGGCGAATGAAGATTACGCGCGTGCATAGCCGGTTGGTCGACCTGCCGCTGCCGGCCCCGTTTCATCCGGCCTGGGCGCGCGGGCGGAATCAGACAAACGTGCTGTTGGTGTTGGTATCTGTCGAGACTGATGCGGGGATCACAGGCTATACCGCGGCCCACGCCGGGCAGGAGGCGGCAATCACGATAGAGCGGTTCGTAGCACCCTATTGGATCGGCCAAGATCCCACGCGAATTGAGCCCCTCACAGCGATCCTGCGTGATGCGGAGATCCTCGGGCCGCCCAGCTATTTCATGGAAATCGCGTTGTGGGACATCGTGGGTAAGCAGGCAGGAATGCCGGTCTACCAGCTATGGGGCGGCGCGCAGGACCGGGTGCGGGCTTATTGCGCCACGGCGGAGTTGCGATCGCCGGAACAGCGCGTGGAGGATGTGCACCGCATTCTGTCCGAGGGCTATCGCGGGGTGAAGCTGCGCTTCCACCATGACGACGTGCGGGATGATCTGAAGGTGGTGGAGGCGATCCGCACGGCCGTGGGCGATCGGATCGAGATCATGATCGATGCCAATCAGGCCGGGATCGAACCGGGACTGACCGCCCACCGCATTTGGGGGTTTCAGCGAACTCTGGCGGTCGCGCGGGAGTTGGAGCAACTCGGCGTCACCTGGCTGGAGGAGCCCTTGACCCGTTATGATTATGACGGTCTGGCGCGGCTCCGTGACAAGTTGGACCGGATCGAGATCGCCGGGGGGAAGACAATCACGGGCTGCATGAGTTCAAGCTGCTGATCGACCGCGGCTGCTTCGACATTCTGCAGCCGGACGCGCTCCTGTCCGAAGGTGTGTTCCAGTTGCGCAAGGTGGCGGCAATGGCCGAGGCTGCGAATCTGGAAATCGCGCCGCACACCTGGGGCAACGGGATCGGCCTGCTCGCAAATCTCCATCTGGCGGCGTCGGCGGCCAACTGCGCCTGGCTCGAATTTCCGCATGATCCACCCAGCGGATTTACCGCCACGGCACGGGATCAGATGCTGCAGGAGACACTGGCGGTCGACGCGCAGGGCGACGTGATTGTGCCTGATCGTCCGGGCTTCGGCTTCATGCTGAACGAGGACCGAATTGCCCACCACACGGTGGCACAATTCGGCTGAATACAATGGCTTTGCTTGACATCCGGGCCTGCGCGGCGATATGCCGCAAGGGCGATTTGGAACGCTCCAAAGAGGCTCCATAGCATGTCTCCAAAGAGGCTCCATAGCATGTCTCCAAAGAGGCTCCATAGCATGTACGGTGGCCCGATTATCGATTGCGACGTGCATCACGCGCGCGCGACGGATGAGGAGTTGTTGCCATATCTCTCCCGCGGCTGGAGCGACTACATCGCCAATCGGGGTCCGGCCGGGATCATGCCGCTGACCGTGCAGGACGGGCTCCCCAACCCACACGGTTTCATGCGCGCCGACACGTTTCCGCCGGATGGCGGGCCGCCGGGATCAGATTACGAAACGCTGCGCCGCCAGGTGCTCGATCGCGGCGATGTCCGGCGGGCGATCCTGACATTCGGCGATGACAGTCATGTGGCCGGACATCACAATCCGTATTTCGCGGCCGAGTTGGCGCGTGCGTTGAATGACTGGTCGATCGATCGCTGGCTCTCGCAGGATCCGCGCCTCGCCTCCTCCATCATCGTGGCGACGCAATTGCCGGAAGAAGCCGCGACGGAGATTTACCGGCACGCGGATAATGCGCGAATGGTGCAGGTGATGTTGGTGGATAATCCGCACCACTATCCGTTCGGCCATCCGCTGTTTCATCCGGTCTATGCGGCCGCCGAAGAAACCGGGCGCCCGATCGCGATTCATGGCGGCGCTGGCGGCTGGGCCAATCCGGCCAGCACCGGTGGCGGCAACATAAACCTGTATTTCGAGGCTCATACGCTGTGGCCGCAGGTGATCATGACCCACCTGGTTTCATTCGTCAGCCATGGCGTATTCGAGAAATTCCCCCGCCTGCGTCTGCTGCTGATCGAGGCGGGCGCAGCCTGGCTACCCTCGCTGTTGTGGCGCTTCGACACCGAATACAAGGGATTGCGCCGCGAGGTGCCCTGGCTGCGCAAGCTGCCGAGCGAATATGTGCATGAACATGTGTGGCTGACGACGCAGCCGCTCGAAATCTCCCCGCGGCAAGAGCAGGTGACGGAGCTGCTGGGATGGGTGAACGGGAAGGAGCGGTTGTGTTATTCGTCCGATTACCCGCACTGGGACGCGGATGAGACCGGCTATATCGCCACGCGTCTTCCGGACTCCTGGCATCGGGGCATCTTCTTCGAAAATGCGCTGAACCTTTACGGTTGGCGGGAAGTCGACCTGGCCCTGCCCGCAGGGGCGGCCGTGCCGGCGTGAGCGTCGACGTTGGATCGGTTCAGGATTTTCCCGACGGGAAGGTTTCCGTGGTAACCGCCGGGCGGGCGGAGATAGGGATCATCAACTGGCGCGGCCGCATCCATGCGATCAGTGGGGTGTGCACGCATCAGGGCGGCCCGCTGTGCCGGGGCGTGCTGACGGCGCGCCTGTCGGCAGCAAAGCCCGGCACGATGGAGGCAAAGGAGGAAACGCCGGTGATTGCCTGCCCCTGGCACGGCTGGGAGTTCGATATCGCAACCGGCCAGGCGATCTGGGATGCGAACCTGCGCATCCAGATATTTTCGGTCGAAATCGTCGGGGGTCGCGTGTTGGTCGAGACGAGCGCCTCGGCAAGCGGGTGATGGCGATGCCGGGGGCGCCTCGTCTGGGAGTTGTGATGGAGGCGCTGCTGGCGCATCCGTTCCCCGCTGTGCTGGACTGGCTGCGGGACAATGCGCCGGAGATCACCGATCTGGAGATCGGCAGCGGCGGTTATGCGCCGTATCCGCATTGTGATCGCGAGCGGCTGTTGCGGGAACCGGCGTTCCGGGCGGAGTGGCAGCGTGCGATCACGATACGCGGGTTGCGGATCGGCGCGTTCAACGCGTGGGGCAATCCGCTGCATCCAGACCGGGACATCGCGGCGCGGCATGACGCGGATCTGCGCGATACGATTCGGCTGGCGGCGGCAGTGGGGGTCGACCGCATCGTCGCAATGGCAGGCTGTCCGGGCGGCGCGCCCGGCGATGCGACACCGCATTTCGCCTGCGGGGGATATCTGCCGTATCTCGAGGCGGTGCATCAGCAGCACGCACCGCATGTGCTGGACTACTGGTCCGGGATCGACCGGTTCGTTCAGCGCCAACGCCCCGGGCTGTTGATCTGCCTGGAACTGCATCCCGGCACGGTTGCGTATAATACCGAGAGCTTCCTGGCTCTGGCTGAGGCAGGGCCGTCAATCGCCGCCAATATCGACCCGAGCCATTTCTTCTGGATGGGAATGGATGCCAACCGCGTGGTGGCGAAGCTACGCGCGCGGGTCGGGCACGCGCATGCCAAGGACGTCGTGTTCAACGCGGACAACCTGGCGCTGAACGGGTTGATGGATCGCCGCTGGCCGTCGCCGCCGGAGCAGATGCCGTGGAACTTCGCAACCGTCGGCCGTGGCCGGGACGCGGCCTGGTGGCGGAAGTTCGTCGCGGATCTATCAGCGACGTCAGCCCATACATTCGCGATCGAGCATGAAGACCCGCTCGTTCCAGCCGAAACCGGCATCCCGGAGGCTGCTCGGCTGCTCGCTGCACTCAATCCGGAGGCAATCACATGAGCATGGTCCGTGCGGCGGTGACCGAAAGGCCGGGGCGTATCTCCCTGCGGGAATTCGCGATGCCGGACCCGGAGCCGGGCGCGGTCATCATGCGTGTACACTATTCCGGCATTTGTGGCACGGACAAGCATACGTTCCGCGGCGAAAGCAAACAATATGCCGGCACGCCGCATGAGCGCGACCTGACCTACCCGCTAATCTGCGGGCATGAGAATGTCGGTGTCGTCGTGGCGACCGGCGGCACCGTGATGGACAGCGAGGGTCGCGCGCTGAAACCGGGCGATCGTATCGTGCCGGGCGCCAACGTGCCGTGCGGGGCCTGTCATTTCTGCCGCAACCATTACCCCTATTATTTCTGCACTCACATGGAGGATTACGGGAACAGCCTGCATTGCGGATCGCCACCGCATCTGTTCGGCGGCTGGTCGGAGTATATGTATCTGCTTCCCCGCACGCCGATCTTCTCGGTGCCGGAGAATCTGCCGGACCACATCGCGGTGCTGACCGAAATCGTGGCGGTGACGCACGGGTTCGAGGCGGCGGTAAATCTCCTGGGCATCATGGGCGGGGATCGCTTCGGCATGTCCGTCGCGGTACTGGGCGTGGGCCCGCTTGGGCTGTGCCACCTGATCAAGGCCCGGCTGATGGGCGCGGGAAAGCTGATCGCGACGGATCGCTTCGATTCGCGGCTGCTGATGGCGCAGGAGTTCGGGGCCAGCCTGACCTTCAATGTGTGCAGCACCACGGCACAGCAGCGGCTGGCGCGCGTGCAGGCAGCGACGAACGGGCTCGGCGCCGATATCGTGCTGTCTTGCAGCGGGGTGCCGGACGGATTCCTGGAGGCTTTGCGGCTGGTGCGCATCGGCGGCGTGGTCGTGGAGGCGGGAACGTTCGTGGATATGGGGCCGGTCTCGATCAACCCGAACTCCGATATCTGCACGCGTAACGTCAGCATTATCGGGATCGGCGGCGAGACGGCGACGTCTTACCTGCCGGCCATGCGGCTAATGGCCGCCAATCTCGACAGGCTCCCCTTCGACCGTGTTGTGAGCCACCGCTTGCCGCTGGAACGCGCGCAGGAGGGGGTTGAGCTGGCCCAGACGGAGGCGGCGGTCAAAGTGGTGATAGAACCGCAGCGCACATGAGCAATCGCGGATTGGTCTTCGCCAAGCCACCCACGATCGTGGACGTGGCGCGGCTCGCCGGTGTTTCCAAATCGACCGTGTCGAACGTCATCCGCAACGCAAGCTGCGTGAAGCCCGAGATGCGGGCGCGGGTGTCGGAAGCGATCACCGCCATCGGTTACCGGCCGAATATTCTGGCCCGGCAGTTGGTTCAGCAGCGGACAAAGATTTTCGGCGTCGTGGTGGGTGATCTGGCAAATCCGTTTCATGCGGAAATGGCCAAGCAGATCGAGCGCCATGCCAGCCTGCAAGGCTACCGGGTCATGTTCGTCAACAGCCAAACCGATATGGCCGAAGCGGCCGGGCTGGAAAGTTTGCTCGAATACCGGGTCGCGGGCATCATTTTCCTGGCGCATGCCGGCATGCAGGAGCGAACGCGCCAGCTGATCGCCGGCAAGGTTCCCACGATCTTCGTGGCCTGCAAAGCCGATTGGGGCGACCTTGTCTCCGGCGACGATCAGCAAGGGGCGAAGGACGCGACGTGGCACCTGGTGTCGCTGGGCCATCGCCGAATTGCCTATTTCGCCGACCCGATCGTGGAGGATGACGCCGACCGGGCGCGGCGTGCGGGGTATCGGGCGGTGATGGCAGACGCGGGATTGCAGCCGATCGTGTTTCACTGGCGGCGGTCCCCGCCCGGAGTGCTGCGCGGCAACCGTGAGGTGACGCATGAGGAGGTGTTGCACGGATCCAAGCGGGTCACGGCGATTTTCTCATCGAACGATCTCGGCGCGATCGAGCTGCTGGATTGGGCAGATAAGCTCGGCATCAAGGTGCCGCAGCAGCTTTCGATCGTCGGCTTCGACGATATCGTTCTGGCGAAATTGGCACGCATCAATCTGACGACGGTGGCACAGCCGCAAGCGAAGTTGGCGGAGCTGGCGATCGATACGCTGGCTCAGCGATTGGCGGGATCGCTGACCGCCTCACCCGTGCGGAAGAACGTCGAGCTGAAAATGGTGATCCGCGGCTCGACGGCAGCACCCGGACGCTGACCCCTGGGCGTTGACCCCAAGGGGCATTGACCATCGGGCGTTGACACGCTGAAACGCGCGCGACTACCCTATTGGAACGTTCCAACAAGTCGAGGTGATGATGCAAGCGCGCCTCAAGGTCGGCGTCGTCGGCTGCGGCTTGATCGCGCAGGTCATGCATCTGCACTACCTTCGGGAACTGTCGGAGCAGTTCGAGATTGCCGCACTGTGCGATGTGTCCCCCGTGCCGCGGGATCAATGCGCGCGTGATTACCAGGTCGGATTCACCTGTTCCGACTGGCGGGAGCTGCTCGACCGGAGGCTGGATGCGCTGCTGATCCTCACATCCGGAAGCCACGCCCCCATCGCAACAGCTGCACTGGAAGCCGGCCTGCACCTGCTCGTGGAAAAGCCCCTGTGCTTTTCGGTCGCCGAGGGGCACGCGATGATCGCGGCGGCGCGGCGCAAGGAGCGGGTGCTGATGGTGGCGTATAACAAGCGCTACGATCCAGCCTTTGTGCGCTTTGCCGCCGATGCGCGCCGGATGGAGGATCTCCGCCTGGTGCGTGTAACCACGCTGGAAGCGCCGTTTGCGCCATATGTTGCGCATTACCGGCTGCACAAGCCTGCGCCATTGCCCGAGGCGATGCAGACAGCCTTTGCGCAGGACAATGCCAAGCGGATTGCCGCGGCGATCGGCGACGTCGATCCGCTGTCCGCCCGCGCCTATCACCTGGTGCTGCTGGACAGCCTGGTGCACGAGTTCAACGTGGTGCGCGGCGTGCTGGGCGAGCCCGATCAGCTTGAGTTCGCCGATATCAACGAGAACTCGCTGACGGCGGTGTTGCGCTTCGGGTCAACGCAATGCGTACTGAACTGGGTCGATCTTCCGGGAATCACGCGCTACGCCATGGAGTTCGCGTTCTTTGCGCCGGCGTCGCGCCTGACGCTCGGGTTTCCATCACCGTTCCTGCGCAGCGCGCCAACGATGCTGATCCGTGAAGGCGGGGAGATCGGCACGGGGCGGTCCTGGCACACCGAGGAGATCACCTCCTACGAAGAAAGTTTTCGGCAGGAGTTGGTTCATTTCCACGATTGCGTGACCACCGGAAAGACGCCGGTGACCTCAGCGGAGGATGCGCTGCACGACGTTGCGCTGTGCCAATCAGTAATCGACGTGCATCGCCGGCGCGGTCCCCGGGCGCGGCCAACCGATATCGCGGCGGGCTGAATGGCGGTGTTCCAGCTGGGGCTGATCGGGGCCGGGCGGATGGGCCGGACCCATATTCGTGCCTTGGCGAATAGCGACCGCGTCCGGGTCAGCTCCATCGCCGAATCCTCCGCGCGGCAGCGCCAGCAGCTCGCCGGTTGTGCCATGACGGTACATGCCAGCGTCGACGCGATGCTCGATGCCGGCGGGCTGGACGGCATCCTGATCGCGGCGCCAACACATTTGCACCTGGAACTGGTGCAGCATGTTCTAACTCAAGGACTGCCGGTGCTGTGTGAAAAACCCTGCGGCGCCAGCCCGGCCGAGGCAATGGAGGCGGCGGCGCTCGCGGAGCAATCGGGCGTCGCGCTGCAGATCGCCTATTGGCGCCGCTTCGTCCCGGCGCTGCGCGCGTTGCGCGCGCGCATCGCGGATGGGGCGCTCGGCGATATTTATCTGGCCACCTGTTACCAATGGGATGGCGAGCCTCCATCGGCCTCGTTCCGGGCAAATAGCGGCGGCATTTTCGTCGATATGGGCGTGCATGAATTCGATCAGCTCCGCTGGCTGACGGATCAGGACATCACCGAAACTTGTGCCATGGCGGCCGGTGTGGCCACGGAGCCGCCGGTGCCCGGCGATACGGAGAGCGCGCAGGTGCTGTGCCGCTTGTCGCGCGGCAGCACGGGATTCGTTTCGCTTGGCCGGCGCTATCCGGCGGGCGATGTTTGCTGGGCCGAGGTTTTCGGCACGCGCAACGCCGAGACGTGCCGGTTTCTGGGGCCGCCCGACGCGGAAAGCGCCTTCCTGGATGCGCTCCGGCTGCAAGCGGAAAGTTTCGCTCGTTATGCGGCGGGCGGGCCGCGCGAGGGTGCGCAGGCGGCGGATGCTGTGGCCGCACTGGTGGCCGCACAATCAGCGATGCGCGCGTGGAGGAGTCATGACGGTTCGGATCGGCATCAACCCCATCACCTGGACCAATGACGACGTACCGGAACTCGGCGGCGACATTCCGCTGGAGACGTGCCTGTCGGAGGCGAGCCAGGCTGGTTACGCCGGTATCGAAATGGGCGGCAAGTTTCCGCGCAACGCGGCCGAGCTGGGGCCGCTGCTGGCCGGGTACAAGCTGCAACTGATCTCCGGCTGGTATGACGGGCGCATGCTGGATCGCGATGTCGACACGGAATTCGCTGCCGTGCTGCCGCATCTCACTCTGCTGCGCGACCTGGGCTGCAAAGTTGTGGTGTATGCCGATACGTCGCGCGGTCGGCATGACGGGATCTTCCAGCCGTCCTCCCAGCGGCCAGTTCTGACCGACGAAGACTGGGCGCCGTATGGACGCAAGCTGACCGCACTCGCGGATCGGATGCGCGCGTTCGGAGTGGGCATGGCGTTTCACCATCATATGGGGACGATCGTGCAGACCGATCGCGACATCGACGCGCTGATGCGCAACACGGGCGAACTCGGTGGGCCTGCTGTATGACACGGGGCACTGTCTTTTCGCGCAGGGCGATCCGGCGGCATTGCTGGCGCGGCATTTGAAGCGGGTGGTGCATGTCCACTGCAAGGATGCGCGGCGGACCATCCTGGAAGACTCCATCCGCAGCGATGCCAGCTTCATGGGCGCGGTCATGCAAGGCATCTTCACCGTCCCGGGTGATGGTTGCATCGACTACCTTCCTCTGCTGCGGCAGCTCCATGACCGTGGTTACGAAGGATGGCTGGTGGTGGAGGCAGAGCAGGACCCGAGGAAGGCGGAACCGGCGCACTATGCGAGAATCGGGTACGAATATCTGGCCGCCAAGGCGGCCGCGGCCGGGTTCGAGATTGCGGAGCGCAAAACGTGATGACTCCTCCCCGCGTCGCGATCATCGGGACGGGCGGAATCGCGCATGTGCATGTGCGGCTGATCCGCGAGCTGCGCGGCGAACTGGTCGGGGTTTGCGGACGCACGCTCGCAGGCGCCGGCGCGTTCGGTCATGCACCACCATTCGACGATCCCGCGCGCATGCTGCGGGAAACGAAGCCGGAGATCGTGCATGTCTGCTCGCCGCATCATCTGCACGCGGAACATAGCATCGCAGCGCTGGAAGCCGGCGCGCACGTGCTATGTGAAAAGCCGATGGCGACGCGGATCGAGGATGCCGGACGGATGATCGCGGCGGCCGCGCAGGCCAGACGGGTCGGCGCGGTCGCATACACGTATCGCGGCTATCCGCTGGTGGAGGTGTTGCGCGCGAAAATCGCGGCGGGCGAGTTCGGGCAAATTCGCAGAGCGAGCGGGGCGTACCTATCGCAAGACGTGTTCGCGGCGGACAAGTATGTGTGGATGTTCTCGCCCGGTACGACAGGACATTCCTACGCGCTGATGGATCTGGGAATTCACTGGCTGGATCTGATCGAGTTCGTCACCGGGCAGAAGATTACCGGGATCACGGCGCAATTCTCGACGCATCAGCCGGAGCGGGTCTGGCATGGACAGGCCGGCGAAGGCGCCGAACCACCCGGGTCGCGCACCCCGGATGGCGGCATCCGGCTCCAGCATGGGCTGGAAGAACAGGCAGATCTGCTGATCCGCCTCAGCGGCGGTGCGGCCGGATGCGTGACCGTCAGCGGCGTCTCCCCCGGGCACCCGAACACGATCATCGTTTCGCTGGACGGGTCAGAGGCTGGTGCCGACTGGAACCAGCAGGAACCGAATATCTGGGTCGAGCGGAGACCTGGCGGCAACACCATTCATCAACGCTCGCCCGACGCGCTGCCGGAACGGCTATCCTGGATGTCGAGCCTTCCCGCCGGCCACGCCGAGGGCTACGTGGACGCGTTCCGCAACGTCGTACGCCAGGCATGGTCGGCGATGCGCGGCGCCGATTGTGGGTATCCAACCTTCACCGACGGCCTGCACGGCTTGCGGCTTGTCGAGGCGGCAGTGCAGAGCGCCAGGACGCATCGTTCGGTGGAGGTCTGAGGCGATCAGTGAGGTTAAGAATGAAATCACGGTTCCTGGGCGGGCTCGCGGCGATGCTGTTTGTGTGCGGGGTTGCGCACGCGGCCGGCACTTTGCGAATCGGCATGCAGGACGATCCCGATACCCTGGACCCCGCGCGCGGTGGCACTTTCGCCGGCCGAATCATATTTGCCAGCCTGTGCGATAAGCTGATCGATCTGAACGCAAAGCTGGAGTTCGTGCCGCAGCTCGCAACCGGGTGGTCCTGGTCCAGTGACTCGCGCGCCCTGACGCTGAAGCTGCGGGAAGGGGTCAGGTTCCAGGATAATGAGCCGTTCGACGCGAATGCGGTGAAGACCAATCTCGAGCGGTACCAGACCGCGCCATACAGCGCCCGCAAATCCGAGCTGAAGCCGGTGACGGCGGTGGAGGTGGTCGATCCCGCGACTGTGCGCCTGCTCCTGTCCGCGCCCTATGCGCCGCTGATCGCCGTACTATCGGACCGCGCCGGAATGATGGAGGCACCCAAAGTCTTGCAGCAGCTCGGCGAGAACTTTTTCACCCATCCGGTCTGCGCCGGACCGTTCAGCTTCGTGGAGCGCGTGCCGCAAGACCACATCACGCTGGAGAGATTTCCCGGTTATTGGAATGCGAGCGCCATCCATCTGGATAGGATCGTGTTTCACCCGATTCCGGATTCCAGCGTGCGGCTGCTGGACCTGAAGGCAAACCAGCTCGACATGATCGAGGAGATCGCGCCAACGGATGCGGTAAACGTGAAGAAAGATCCGGGGCTGAAGCTCGCCCAGATCACCGGGCTTGGCTACGAAGGGATGATGATCAATCTGGGGAATGGCAGCGGCGGCAATGGTCCCCTCGCGCATGATCCCCGGGTGCGGCAGGCGCTGGAAGCGGCGATCGATCGTAACGCCATCAACCAGGTCGCTGCCTCCGGCCTGTTCGTGCCGGACGATCAGTCGGAGCTTCCGACCAGCCCGTATTTCAACAAGCAGTTTCCCGTACCGGCAGCCGATGTCAGGAACGCGAAGGACTTGCTGAAGCAGGCGGGAGTGGAGCATCTGACGATTGGATTGCGCACGCTGAACACGCCGCTGGATATGCAGATCGGTCAGATCATCCAGGCGATGGCCGCACAAGCGGACATCGCCATCAAGGTGCAACCGGGTGAGACCAACGCCAACATAGCCGCGTACAAGTCCGGCGATTTCCAGACAGCACTCACAATCTGGAGTGGCCGGTCCGATCCGGACTTCAATATCACGCAATACCTGTCCTGCGACGGGTTCCAGAACTGGACGAAGTATTGCGATCCGACGTTCCAGGCTTTGCTGGACAAGGCACGTGCGACGACGGATCCGACCGAACGACAGAAACTGTACCATCAGGTAGTGGCGCAGTACATCAAGGCTCGGCCGCTGCTATTTCTGTTTCACATGACTTGGCTCTACGCGCTGAGGAAGGATGTTACTGGTTTCTCCCCAGTGCCCGATGGGCTCATCCGTCCACAAGGTCTGGAGGTTCATTGAGGGGAGATCCTCAAGCTAACGATCGCGCGCGGCAGGATCGCACGGCATTTTCCCTGGCTATCAAGCACGGATCCTGGTACGGCGACATTGCATTTCGAAGCCCGACGGCAGACCAAGGGGTGCGTGTGGTTGCATGAAAGCCGTCCGGGCGAGTGACGTGGCGAATGGCATGCGTGGCCCCTTCGCTTTCCTCCGCACCTTGACAATGCAAATCACCGCTCTTCAACCTGCCAGCGAGTTGCTCGGCTGTTGACTCGAGCGATCCACCTCAGCCCGCATTTCTCAGTGTCCAGCAGCGCAGTTCACTAAACCGAAGTTACCCCGGGCCAGGACGCAAGCTACCGATACCACTCGGTAAACCGAACGGGAGGTTGCGGTTTCCTGCCTACGGCCGGGCGGCGACCCCCAGCAGCTCGAAGCTGCGGGCCTGCAGCTTGGTCATCTGCGGATAGAGCAAGAATGTATTCTCGGGCGCCCCGACAACCGCCAATCGTGTTGCGGCTGAAGGTAGCGAGTTCGCCGAGCAGCGAGCGGAAGCTGAGCACCGGCAAATCATTCTCGGTGCATTTGCGCGCCTTTCGCCGCGCCGCCGCCGAGCGCTGCGCCGGGGGACGATCTAGCTTCGCTCCGCGGCGGCGGCGTCCCGCCGATGATCGTCAAACAGGATCGGCGCCAGTGCCTCGCGCAGGTGCCATTCGACGTAATAGGCCAACATGCACCCCCGAGCAGCCGGGTACCCGAACATCCTCGCTGAGGCGAATACGCACATCATAAATCAACCCTCGATCCTCTCTAACCCGAAGTTACGTGGCTGTGGCGGGGGCAAACCCGCAGGGAAGCTGAGATTTGGCTGTGATGGCCTCTTCGGTGTTGGCATGTAAGTGGCAAGATAATGCTTGACACGACGCGAATCGATCCGATTCGCTCACCGTGTGTATGTCGCCCGTGTCCCAAACCGCAATTCGCCCCGGCCTACCTGCTGCGCCAGGGTTACCGCGAAGCTGGCAAGGTCAAGACCCGCACCCTCGCAAACCTCTCGCACTGGCCAATGGCCAAAATCGAACGGCTCGCCCGCGTGCTGCGCGATGAAGGTCTGACGGAACCGAACGAGAAGCTGACCATTCTTCGCAGTCTGCCGCATGGCCACGTCGCCGCGGTGCTGGGAACCGCGCGCAAGATCGGACTGGAGCGCCCGCTGGCCTCGCCCCGTTCCCCGGCCCGGCAGGTCGCTTTGGTGCTGGCGATGATCGTCGCCCGGATCCTCGATCCCGCCTCCAAACTGGCGACCGCACGCCAGCTCGACGAGGTCACGGCGACCAGTTCGCTCGGTCCGCTGCTCAACCTCGGCGCCGTAAGCGAGCAAGACCTTTACACCGCGCTGGATTGGCTGCTCAACCAGCAATCGCGGATCGAGCACCGGCTTGCGGCGAGGCATCTCCAGTCAGGGCACCCTGGTGTTGTATGACGTGACCGCGACCTATTTCGAAGGCCGCACCTGCCCGCTCGCGCGCTATGATTACAGCCGCGATCACCGACGCGACCGGCCGCAGATCGTCTTCGGCCTGCTCTGCGCCAGCAATGGCTGCCCGGTCGCGGCGGAGGTGTTCGAGGCCAATGCCTGTCCTCGGGCCGGCCTTGGGCCGGACCAGGGGGCCGCTGATCCCGCAACCGTGGCGAACCAGGTGGAGAAGCTGAAGCAGCGCTTTCGGGGAATGCTCACCGATGCGCGGATCGAGACAGTGCTGAAACCCGCCGGCCTGGACTGGATCACCTCGCTGCGGGCGCCCGCGGTCAAGGCGCTGGCCGAGGCCGGCACGGTGCGGCTCTCGCTGTTCGATGAACGCGACCTGGCCGAAGTCATCTCGCCGGATTTTCCCGGCGAACGGCTGGTGGTGTGCCGCAATCCGCTGCTCGGGGCCGAGCGGACGCGTAAACGCGACGACCTGTTGGCGGCCGCTGAAACCGAACTGGCCAGAATCGCCACAGCCGTCAACCGCAAGAACAGACCCCTGCGCGGCGCCGATCAGATCGGGATGGCGGTGGGCAAAGTGCTGGACAGGCACAAGATGGCCAAGCATTTCAGCCTAACCATCACCGATGATAGTTTCAGTTTCGCCCGTCATACCGAGGCCATCGCCGCGGAAGCCCGCCTGGACGGGATTTATGTCATCCGCACCAGTGTGCCGGCCGAGCAACTCACGGCTCCTGCGGCAGTTGCCTGGTATAAATCCCTCAGCCGGGTGGAGCGGGCTTTCCGGTCGATCAAGACTGTCGATCTTGAGGTGCGTCCGATCCATCATCGTCTGGCCGATCGCGTGCGCGCGCCCCTGCTGCTGTGCATGCTCGCCTATTATGTCGAGTGGCACCTGCGCGAGGCGCTCGCCGCGATTCTGTTCGATGACCACGAGCCAACCGCGGCGGATGCGCAGCGCAGCTCCGTCGTCGCCCCACCCCGCCGTTCCGCCGCGGCCCGCCGTAAAGCGGCACGCATGCGCACCGGGCGACTTACGGGCATGCGAACGAGCAGGCGCAGATCTGGCTGAAGGAGCTGCGAGCGCACATCGTCGGGGAGATGAAAAGGCCGCTTTTGGCCCCGGTTCAGGAGGTGGGTGGCGGTGCGAAGCGGGCGACGCGGGCGATGCGGCTGCTGGGGCGGATGGTAACGGCCTCGGTGGTGGACCGGGCGGGCTTGGGGCCGGAGGCGGAGGTTTCCGGGCCCGCGATCATCAATCAGATGGATACGACGACCCTGGTGCCTCCGGGTTGGCGGCGCGGCGGCCGGCGGCGGCGGCGATCCTCTGGAGCGGGACCCTGAGGCGGTGCTGGTGGATGTAGCGGCCGGGCTGGTTTCGCCGGAGCGTGCGGCGGATGTGTATGGGGTGGTGATACGGGGCGGCGTGGTGGATGGGACGGAGACTCTTGCGTGCAGAGCGGGAATCGCGGCCGGGCGGGGAGCTTTGCCGGCGTTCGATTTCGGGCCGGGGCGGAACGAGTGGGAGGGGTTATACGGCGTGACGGCGGAGCGGATCGCGGCCTGGCTGCCGGAGTTGCCGGAGGGGGTGCGGCGGCATGCTCAGGCGGAGGTGCACCGGCGGCTGCGAGAGGGCGGGCCGGGACCGTATGGCGAGGCGGCGGAGCGGGCGATGGCGGCGACGGCGGCCGCGTTCGTGAGGATGTGAGGCCCAGGAGGCCGCCGAGAAGATTCACCACGGAGGCACGGAGACACGGAGATTGCGCGGAGGGACACGATGATGAGCGAACGGGGGTTTGCGCCGGCGGCGGTGGGGCTGGCGGGACCGGCCGAGGCGTCGGTTGTCACGACGGTGCTAGGCGGGGTGATCGGCAACATAGGGGTGATCGGCAACATAATCGAGTGGTACGACTGGGCGATCTACGGGCTGCTGTCTGCAGTTTTTGCGGGGCAATTCTTCCCCTCCCACAATGCGACGACGGCGTTGCTGGCGACACTGGCAACCTTCGCCCTGGGGTTCGTGATGCGGCCTGTCGGGTCGGCGGTGCTCTCGCCGCTGGCGGACCGGTATGGGCGGCGGCGGATGCTGTCCTTGACGATTTTGCTGATGGGGGTGGGGAGCCTGATCGTGGCGGCAACGCCGTCCTATGGAGCGATCGGGATGGCGGCACCTCTGCTGTTGTTGTTCGCCCGGCTGTTGCAGGGTTCTCGGCCGGGGGCGAGTTCCAGGGAGCGGCGACATTCCTGGTGGAGCATGCGCCTCCGGGCAGGCGGGGGCTGACCGGGTCGTTCCATATCGCCAGCATAGGGGTGTCGCTGCTGCTGGCGACGGGCGTTTCGGCCCTGGTGACCGGGCTGATCCAGCAGCCTGCTCTGGGCGCCTGGGGCTGGCGGATTCCGTTCCTTCTGGGGGCGGCGCTGTCGCTGTATGGGCTGTATATCCGGACGGGATTGCCGGAGACGCCGCATTTCGTGGCGGCGGAGCAGCGGCGGAGTTTGGAGAGCCGCCCGATCATTCGCGCGCTGAAGGACCACCCCTGGGAGTCCTTCGTGGTCTTCGCGATGCAGATGGGGACGGTGATGTTCTACATCTGGACGGTTTTTCTGCCGACCTATGCGCATATGGCCGGGGGATTGCCGCTGAACCGGGGTTTCATCGGCGGAGTGATCGCGACGGCGGTGTTCTGTGTGGCGACTGTGCTGTCCGGCGCGTTGTCGGACCGGGTGGGGCGACGACCTCTGCTGATCACCTATGCGGCCGGATTTTTCGTGCTGGCCTGGCCGATGCTGCGGCTGCTGGAGAGCGGCGGGTTCGGCGTGTTCGTGCTGGTGGCGGTGGTGGGCTGCATCTTCCTGGCGATGATCGACGGGGTGATGTCGGCGACGTTCTGCGAGCTGTTTCCGACCCAGGTGCGGACCTCGGGGATCGGGTTTCCCTATGCGATCTGCGCGGCGATTTTCGGCGGGACAGCGCCGCTGATCGCGGCCTGGCTGCTGAGCCACGGAATGCCGTGGCTGCTTGCGGTTTATATCATGGTGATCGCGGCGATCGCGGGGATCACGTTCCTGAGGATGCGGGAGACGCGGGGGGTTTCGTTGGGGTGACCCCTCGCCCGCCCCGGCTTTGCGGGGGCGACCTCTCCCGCAAGGGGAGAGGTGAATAGGGGGCCCTGGTTATTTGGCGGATGGTGGGGGCCGGTTTCGCTGCGCATTTTGAGGGGCGGCGAAACAGGAGGCCGGGATGGCGATCGAGGATTTTGCGGCGGTAGCGGCCAAGGCGGCCGGGCTGGTTGTCGGGGTGCGGGCTGGCGAGGGTCGGGCGGGCAGCGGGGTGCTGTGGCGGGACGGGGCGGTCGTGGCCTCGGAGCAGGGGCTGGCGGAGGCCGAGGGGTACCGGGTGGTGGTGCCGGGCGGGGCCGAGGTGAAGGCGGAGCTGGCCGGCCGCGACAAGGGCACGAATGTCGCAGTTTTACGAGTTGAGGCGAAGGCGGTCGAGTTAGAGAAGGCGGAGCCGGTGCGGGTTGGCGCGCTTGCGCTGGCACTGGGGAGCGATGGGGCTGGCGGCATTACGGCGCGGCTGGGGGTGGTGCACCGGGTGGGGCCGGCGTGGCACTCCCTGGCCGGGGGACGGATCGATCGGCTGATCGTGCTGGATGCCCGCGTGGCCGGGCATGAGGAAGGCGGGCCCGTGGTGGATGCGGTCGGGCGGGTGCTGGGGATTTCGACCTTGGGGCCTCGACGGCGGGTGCTGGTGATACCGGCGGCGACGGTGGACCGGGTGGTGGAACCGTTGCTCCGGGAGGGAAAGGTGGCTCGGGGCTGGCTGGGGGTGGCGTTGCAGCCGGTGGCCTTGCCGGAGGGGGTGCGGGATGCGGCCGGGGGTGAGGCGGGGCTGATGGTGATCTCGGTGAGCTCCGGGGGGCCGGCGGCGCAGGCGGGGGTTATGCTGGGGGACGTGCTTCTGGGGGTCGATGGGGAGGCGGTGCGGCGGGCGCGGGGTCTGGCGGAGCGGCTGGCGGTGGTCGGCGTGGGGGGGGCGTGCGTGCTGCGGTTGCTGCGAGCGGGGGCGGTGCAGGAGGTGCGGGCGACGGTTGGTGCGCGGCCGGAATGAGAAATTAACTTTGTACCAAACGTCGTTTTGGCGGGGTCCGTTTTGTACCAAACCCCCGTTTGAGGGAGGTGCATTTGGTACCAAACCCGGTTTTGGGTGGGGGTGTTTTGTACCAACCCCGGTTTTTGGCCCGGCTGATTTGTACCAAACGCGAAGGCGGGCGGAATGGTTAACGGCCGGCTTCGCGTGCGGGTGGCCGTTGGGGATATGGAACGGGCGGGGGCGCTTGCAAGGCTGGTTGCGGCGGCCGGGCATGACGTGGTGATCGACGGGGCGGAGGTGGTGCTGGCGGATGCCGCAGCCGTTGTTGCCGATGGGCCTCCGGTTCTGGTGCTGGGCGGGGTGGAGGATGCCGGGTTTGCCGGGGTGCTGCCGGAGGCGGTGAGCGCCCTGGTGCTGGACGCGGGTCTGCGGGCGGTTGCGGCGGGTTTGACGGTGCGGCCGGGCGGGGGTGGTTCGGGACGGGAGTTCCGGGCGGCGGAGGAGGTTGCGGGGGTGCTGACGCCTCGGGAGGTGGAGGTGCTGACGGGGGTGGGGGCTGGGTTGAGCAACAAGGAGGTGGCGCGGCGGCTGGGGATCTCGGCGCACACGGTAAAGTTTCATCTGGAAGCAGCGTTCCGGAAGCTGGGCGTGCGGAGCAGGGCGGAGGCGGTGGCGAAGGGGCTGCGGCGTGGGTTGATCGAGGTTTAGGGAATTTTGGAACCCCGGATGAATGCGGATAAACGCGGATTAAGGGGCAGCAGAGATTCTGCGTCAGGCTTTAACTGCTGTTCGTATTGTTTGGCAAACGCTCATTTACGGAAATTGACTGCCTCATTCAGAACCCGCAACGACGGCTGTACAAGATAGGCTTTCACTTCATCAGCTGATTTGAATACCAGCCTGGTGTATGTCGCCGCCCGCTGCGAATACAACTCATTCGTGAAATAGGGAGAACGCTGCCAATTCGGCACGCCTTGCATCTTCATATAAGTTTCTATGTCTGAATCCATCCGAAACGCGGCCGAGTCATACAGCATGCATGGCTTCAGCTTATCAGGATCCACTCCTGCATTGAAATAGCAGTTGCGGACGGATACCGCGACCAGAGAGGTTCCTCCGGCATGGAGATCATGTCGGAATCTGAGAGCGGTTTGATATATGAGGGCCGCGTTCGGTACGACTGAAGCATGTTGTGCGATATTGGCAAGCGTTTGCGTACAATGATGCGCGACGAGCAACTTGTACCGGAGGCTGGTTATCTTCGCTTCCGTGTCAAGCTCCGGATACGCGGTCTTCAGCCAAGCCAGGAACTCTACCCAGGCCTTTGCTCTTGCAATGTCGTCAGGAAGAGATTCGGGACAGACGAACGTGGACTCCGATGGTGCCATAACGGACGCAGCCGTGGTTGACGAAAGCAGACGTGCGGCATCGGTATCACTCAATAGACCCGTGGGCTCAAGGTCTGCCGAAGTCTGCCACTGCATTATCGCACTGCGTGTTCCGGTACCATACACGCCATCAATCACCGCGCATCCGCCGGCAGAAAGCCGAGGGTTTTGAGCTTCGCTTGAAGCGCGATATGCTCTGTAAGTGGACGTACAGCTTCCTGATATCCGTCTCCGGAAAGACGGGAGAGCCATACCGTCCGCTGTTTTGGTAACCTTGCACGAGACAGTTGACCAGTGTGGTTTTATTGGTATTGGCTGGCAAGGCTCCGGTATCTGGATCAACACTGCAGGCCTGTGCGACGGTTTTCTGTATGGCGATCGCCTCTACCATCAATGGCTTCCAGCCGGACGGGCCGATTATTTGCCGCAGTGCATAGTATGGTTGCACGTATTCCAAATTGGCTTCAGCCAGAGCTGGAGTGGTGCAAATTAGCGTCTGTACCGGCGTGCTGGCTTTCACACAGTCAAAACTCGGTCCAATTCGCGTGATTTCTGCGGGTCTCTGAAGGGAGCTTGATGCCTGCCTTTGTCATGGCTGCGTTTCCTCACCGGGCCGGCTTGATGACGGCCCCACCCGACATTTGAGCACCACGATAATGGCCGCTCGTGGCGTTCGGCAACGGGGTAGTGGTGGTTGACACCACATGTTCGCGGATTCCTGGTGTCAGGGCTCTTCGCTGGCCGATCACGACCCGAGCGACGCCTGCCTCACGCGCGATGGCGGCGGCCTGGCGTGGGACCGCGCTGCTGGTGGGCCTAACTGGTACAGTCACAGTACTATATTGATATCGGACTGACTTTGCCTCCACGGCACCGGTGTAACCGGGTCCCGCGCCCGTCATGTTCGTCTTTGGTAAGCCCCTGTTGCGTCCCAAAGATCATGCACGCTCCCTTATCGCCGGTTCCTGACTCCGAGGCGTTCGCGCCGTTGGTCGAGAAATTCCTGCACTACATGCCTGGTTTCGCAGGCTTCGACCAACCTGTGAGCCACTATCTCACGCATGAATGGAAGGACGAGCTCGTCGCGGCGTAGAAGCGTCTATTGCTTCCGCTCCTGGCCGGGCCCGCGACGGCGCGCCCCTGCACGCAGCGTTCCTTGCGCTGCCGAAGGAGGTTTTTACCGTCGGGGCGGGTCGGTCTTTTCGCCGATTGGTGTAAGCCGTTGCGAATGAAATGGGACAACTCCGGGTCGAGATTGCTTCGGCCCTTTGGGCCTCGCAATAATAGCAAGGCACAACGGCCAGCACTTGAGGGACTGTTACTGTTCAGTCCCCCACCGGGTTCTCCGACCCGCGGGGCAATGAAACGAGGCGCGGCAGCGAGGAGGTTCGCCTGGATCGCCACGGCCCGCCCCCGGGTCCGGCCGGTGGCCGGCCCGAGGACATGCTTCGCGGGCCTCGCGATGACGGCCGCGGCCCCTCGCCGCAATCGAGCAGGTTTCTTGTCAGGCAAGTTTCACCCCAAGCTGTCCTGCGAGGTCCTGGATGAACTGCCAGGCGACGCGGCCAGAGCGGGCGCCGCGGGTGACCGACCATTCGTTGGCACGGGCGCGGAGGTCCTCGGGGGCGAGGGGAAGGGCGTAGGCGGCGGCGTAGCCCTCCACCATGGCGAAGAACGTCGCCTGGTCGCAGTTGTGGAAGCCGATCCACAGACCGAAACGATCGGAGAGGGATACTTTTTCCTCGGTGGCCTCGGAAGGGTTGATGGCGGTCGAGCGTTCGTTCTCGATCATGTCGCGCGGCATGAGGTGCCGGCGATTGGAGGTGGCGTAGAACAGGACGTTGGCGGGGCGGCCTTCGATGCCGCCTTCCAGGATGGATTTCAGTGCCTTGTAGTCGGCGTCCTCGCGTTCGAAGGACAGATCGTCGCAGAGGATGAGGCAGCGCTGCGGGCGATCACGGAGCAGGTTGAGAAGGGCGGGGAGGGAGGCGACGTCCTCGCGGTGGATTTCGACGAGCTTGAGGGGGAAATCCTGGGTCGCGACGGCGTGGACCGCCTTGACCAGGGAGGATTTGCCCATGCCACGGGCGCCCCAGAGCATGGCGTTGTTGGCGGGCAGGCCGTTGGCGAAGCGCAGCGTGTTGTCGAGCAGCAACTTCTTCTGACGGTCAACGCCTTTGAGAAGATCGATGCCGACGTGGGAGACCTCGGGAACCGGGGAGAGGCGGGGCGGGTCGGGATGCCAGACGAAGGCCTGAGCGGCGTCGAGCTGGACCGGCCTGGGCGGCGGCGGGGCGAGGCGTTCCAGGGCGGCGGCGATGCGGCCGAGTTGCTCCAACAGGTGGGGGTCCATGCGGGTTCCGGGGTGTGCTTGACGGGAGGGCGGCGGAACCTATGGTCCCGCTGATTTCGTCGCAACCCAGGCCGAAGGCCTGACAGGACTGGTATGCTCATTTCGGAGGCTTATGCGCAGAGCATGACGGGAGGGCTGGGCAATGCGGCTCAGTTTCTGCCGCTCGTCCTGATCTTCGTCGTGTTTTATTTCCTGCTCATCCGCCCGCAGCAGCAGAAGCAGAAGGACCAGAAGCAGATGCTGTCGGCGCTCAAGCGGGGCGACCGGGTGGTGACGGGCGGGGGGATTGTCGGGGTAGTGCAACGGGTTCCGATGGTGACCGACAAGGAGGGGAAGCAGGTGGCCTCGCAGGAGGTCGAGGTGGAGATTGCGCCGAACATCCGGGTGACGGTGCTGCGCGACACGATCAGCACGGTGATCCGGCCGGCGGTTGCGAACGACACGAAGCCGGCGAAGAAGGCGTCGTAGTCATCTGAAGGCAGGCCGTCAGCCTGCGTGCGGGATGCTGTGGTAGCCGCGGGCGTAGTAGATCAGCACCTCGTGCTCGGGTCCCGTCTGCACTGCCTCGACCATGCAGAAGAAGACGTCATGAGTTCCGACTGTAACGACCTGTTCTATGCGGCAGTCGAAGGCGACGACGGAATTGAGCAGGAGGGGGCTGCCGGTCGCGAGGGTGGTCCATTCGCCGGTGGAGAAGCGGGCATCCATGGCATGGTCGGTCAGCCCGGCGAAGACGGGGGAGAGGAGCTGCTGGTGGCCGCCCAATGTGTTGACGCAAAGAACGCCGTTGGTTTTGAAGGCCGGGTATGAATCGTTGGCTCGATTGGCGCAGACCAGCAGGGTGGGTGGGGAATCAGTGACGCTGCAAACGGCGGAGGCGGTGAAGCCTGCCTTGCCGCCGGGGCCATCGGTGGTGATGACGTTCACGGCGGCGCCGAGACGGGCCATCCCCTCGCGATAGGCTTCCTTTGACACGGGCACGGATTGCTTTCCCTGAGGCTGGGGCGAGTATGCCGCGGGCCTTGTGGGGGCGGAAACCCCCCGGCATGGTCTTTCATCGGCAAGGCGGGGTGGATACAGTCGGGCTTGCACGAAGGTGGGTGGAAGCAGGCGGATGAGCAAGCACGTGGTTGCGATGGTGCGGGAGATCCCGCCCGGCGAACGGAAACTTGTGACTGTGCGCGGGCGGCCGATCGCCATCTTCAATCTGGGCGGGACGTTTTATGGGTTATTGAATCGTTGTCCGCACCAGGGCGGGCCGATGTGCGAAGGGGTGCTGACCGGGTTCATCGAATTGGATGAGCCGGGCACGTATCGGTATTCACGGCCCGGCGAGGTGATCCGCTGCCCCTGGCACGGGTGGGAGTTTGATATCCGCACCGGCCAGTCCTTCTGCGATCCGGAGAAGATCACGGTGCGAAACTATCCGGTCGAGGTGGCGCCTGGCCAGCGCGTCGTGCAGGGGCCTTACGTGGCGGAGAAGATTCCGGTCACGGTGGAAGAAGAGTACGTGGTGGTGGATGTTTAGAGCAGTTTCAGGCTGACTGTATCAGCCTGAAACGCTCCGACTTCATAGTTTTAGAGCAGATTCACGCGCTCCTGGAAACGCAAGGCATTTCCAGTCAAGCGCGATCTGCTCTAGCTGCGGGCTGGGTCAGGCTCCATCCTGGAATTTCGCGGGGAATTGTTTGGCGATGGCGCCGGCGAGCGCATCGGCGATGACGTAGATGTGGCTGGTCATATCTGACCAGGTTTTTGCCTCGGCGGCGTAGTTGCCGGCCTGCAGTTGCTGGATTTGCGCGATGTGTTGGGCGCCGTGCGTGTCGAGTAGCGATTGGAGCGTGGCCTTCGGCAGGTAGGGATTTGCCGTGCTGAGGAAGACGGCGATCTGCGCGGCGTTTTGCAGCAGGGCGTTGGTTGCCTCCGCCTGCTTCTGGGTATCGTGGGCGATTGATGCCTGAAGATATGACTTGATAGCGCCGTAGTGGCCGGCGAGGAGGGTGAAGAGTTTATCCGTGGCGGCGGGGCCATAGAAGGGCTGGATGGCGCCGGCGATCGAATGGGCGTTGGCGACGACCTGCTGCTCACTTACCTGCTCGGCGGCGGCGTTGCCGGCCAGGGTGTATATGACGACGTTGCGGACCCAGAAGATGTGGCCGACCCACAGGTCGCGCAATGCCCCCTTGGTTGCATCGAGTTTTGCGGGTACTGGACGCGCTGGCTGCGGCTGTGGCCGCGTGATGATTGTGCGGGCTGGGCGGCGCGGCGTGGGCGGCCGGGCCGGCCAGGACCGCCGCGGCGAGTGAAGCTGTCAGGAGAAACTTGCGCATCCGGTGCCTCCGTGGGCGGTGGTTACAGTGGATTGGATGCGGGTTGAGGGGAAAGGTTCCCGGGTTGGGGACAACGCCGTCCGCCATCCTGCTCCAGCTACTGGAACATGTTCATGAGATCGCCGATGGCGGGAGGATTCGTGGGGACGTAAGGGTTGCCGGGGCCGGCGGCCGGATCGGGCAGATTGTCACGGCTGCGATTGCTGATCGGAGGAAGGGACCAGTTCGCCTCGATGAATTTGGCCAGCGATGCGTGGTCGGTGTAAGTGTGCACGACCCGGCCGCCGGTGGAGTAGGGGGAGACGGCGATCAGCGGAATCCGGGTTCCGTCACCGAAGAAGTCGAGCGGCTGGATGTAGCCGGAATCGTAGTAGCCGCCGCCTTCGTCAACAGTGACGAAGATCGCGGTGGTTTTCCAGAGCGCGGGCTGGCTTTGGATCATGCCCATGAGCTTCTTCGTGAATGCGGCGAATATGTTGAATTTCGAGGACGCCGGATGTCCGTCGTTGAATGCGCCGGGTTTCACGAAGGCGACGGACGGCAGGTGGCCGTGCTGAATTTCTTCGTAGAGGTCTTGCGTATCCTTCAGGTGTTCCTGCCGCATTGCGGGGTTGGTCATGATGGACGTTTCGTACTGGAAGGGGTTGCAGATATTGCAATAGACGTCCGCCGGGTCGAGTGGGTTTTTGAGATACTGGTTCCAGCCTTCGCCGAAATAGGTCCAGGAGATGCCGTGAGCGATCATATCGTCGCCGATCGTGGGCGTTGAGACGGGTGGGATGACGAAGCTGTCCTGCGTATCGATCTGGCCATTGCCGAAATAGCCCGGGTTATAGTTGTTGAGCAGGTAATAGTGACCCGGGGCGCAGTTGGGGTTGGCGCTGTAGGGGAGCGACTTCAGGTAAGCGATGATGGAATTGGTGCCGGGCGCGTTCGGATCGGAGCAATTGCTATAACTGCCGCCGGAATAGCCGTCCTGCGTATAGTAGTTGACGGTGCCTGGCTGGGGATTGGGATTTTCGATCTGCCGAGTGGGCGGGATTGCGGGATGACCGTGGCCGTCACTGAACCAGTAGGCGTCGGCGGCGCCGACCATAATACTGTTGGCGCCGGTACCGCCCATGAAGGGCTGATGGTAGTTATCGGCAAGGGTGTATTCGCGGGCGAGGGCGTTGAAGTAGGGCTCGTCGCCGATCCGGACGTTGTAGAAGCCCATCGCGATGGCGCCCTCCTTCGTGGTTTCGTTTGTTATGGGTCCCGGCGGAGGCTTGCCGTTGCTGCCCGCGCTGACGGTCGCTTCAACCCAGGGGAAGAGGTCGTTGCGGCAGCCGCTTGGGTTTTCCTGAGTGGCACGGGCGGTGCTGCAATCGGTCTGCTGCCACATCTGATAGAAGCGATGGACGGGGCTTCCGGCATAGTCGTCATAAGTGAGCCGGCTGGCGTTGGTGAGCTGGAAGGGGCCGGGCGGGAGTTTGCCGACGTTGGTTACACGCGTGTCGATGACGCCCTTGGGCAGACCGGTTGCGCCGGATATCAGAATGCCGAGATCGGCAGGATCGAGGCCGTGGTCCCGCGCCTGCGCGATGGCGATGGTGGTGAAGGGCGGCCGAGTTTCGCTTTGGCTCGGGGGGGCGCCGTCGGTGAAGGGCGGGGGAAGCGTCGGGTAGGGACCGGCAAGCGGGGGGCTGTTGTGATAGTCGCCGTCGGGCTGGGTGGCGGTGTTCTGGATGGCGAGCTTGTAGTTGGGGCCCGGCGCTCCGTTGGAAAGGATGATGCCTTCCGAGAGCAGATTACGGACGGTCTGGCCCGGGGGCGGCTGGTAGGTGGCGAAGAGGTGATCGAAGCTGCGGTTTTCCCCGATGATGATGAGGAGGTGCTTGACTTGTGTGCGGGTGGGGGCTGCGTCGGGAGAAATGACTGGGGTGTGAGGACCCGACGGCTGCTGGGCAGAGGCAATGACCGGAAGAAGGGTGCCAAGGGCGGCCGCGGCTGCGGTTCTGGTCAGGCGGCGGCTGGTGGTGCGGTCACGGCGCATAGGGTTTCCGGATGCTGGGGCGGAGAAGTCCAGGTTTTCTTGCAGGGTGGGGCATCAGGTACCATCGCCCACTTCGCCGGACGGATACAGTACGACGCCTCCCGTCGTGACACATGCACCCGGCGTCATGATCGCCGGAGCGATGTGGCCGGGGCCGAGAATGTGCAGAACCTCTTCCCCTGCGGCTATCAGATAGTCGGCGATGATCCGGCGATGGCAGCGCCACCAGACCGCCTCGGCGCACATGACGGCGCAGGCGTGCTGGCGGGCCAACGCGCGCAGCTCGGCAAGCCCTTCCCTGAATTCCCCGGTCATGGCGTAATCTGCATAGTTACGAAAGCTTGCGTTTTCCCAGAAGGTATTGGGCGATGGCGCCGCGCCAGCATGTCGCCCGCGAAGGCCGCCGAGCCGGGGCAGATGGCGGTATCGGATCCCTTCTTCAGCCAGCCGGGGCGGCAACGCCTCGATGTTGAACTGGGGGACGGCACGTGAGCGCGGCATGCTGCGCACATCGGCAACCAGATCGGCGCCGGCCTCATTCAGCAGGGCGGCGAGCTGCTCGACCGTTCGTGTCGAATGGCCGATCGTGAAGAACCGATGGCTCACGCCGATTGTCCCGAAGTCCGCTCTGGTTCGTCACATGAAGCGAAAGAAGGTCACGAGGCGAGTTCTGTCGCGAAAAGTGCAGGTTCCACCCGGAAGCAGGCGGCCGACCGATCCGGTTCGACCGGCAGAAGCGGCGGGGCGGAGGTGGTGCAGCGCGGGAGGGCGATGGGGCAGCGGTCGGCGAATTTGCAGCCGCCGTTGAGGTGGACACCTCGGAGTGCGGGCGGTCTTTCGGCGGGCCAGTCGCGGGCGGTGCTGACGCGGGGGATCGAGCTGATCAGCAGTTGCGTGTAGGGGTGGCGGGGGTTTTTGACCACGCGCTCCACATTGCCGGATTCGGCGACGGCGGCGCGGTACAGCACCAGTATGGAATCCGCGACCTGATAAGCGGTGGCGAGATCGTGGGTGATGTACAGGATGGAAATGCCGAGCTCGTCGTGCAGCTTGCGCAGGCTGCTCAGGATCGTGGCGCGCAGCGAGGCGTCCACCATGGAGACGGGCTCGTCGGCGACGATCAGTTTCGGCCGCAACAGGAGGGCGCGGGCGACCATGATGCGCTGACGCTGGCCGCCGGAGAGCTGGTGGGGATAGCGGCCGAGGATTTCCTCGGGGCGGAGGCCGGTGGCGCGGAGGGCTTCCTCGATAAGCTGGCGGGCCTCGGCGCGGGATCGTGCCAGGCGAAACTTGCGCACTGGCGTGATGAGCACGTGGTCCACACGGTAGAACGGATTATAGACTTCGTATGGATCCTGGAAGATCGCCTGGACGTCGTGGCGGAAATTGCGGCGGTCGGTGGCGGTGAGGGTGCGGAAGTCCTTTCCCTTGTAAAGAACGGCGCCTTCGGTGGGCTCAATCAGTCCGAGGAGCAGGCGGGCGAGGGTGGTCTTGCCGCTGCCGGATTCGCCGACGACGGCGGTGATGGAGGGGCGGGCGGAGTTGATGGTGAAGGAGAAGGGCTCGAGCGCGGTCTTGCGTTCGTGGCTCAGGACGCCGCCGGTGAAGGTTTTTGAGGCGCTGCGGAGTTCGAGGAGGGCGGTCATGGGCCCTCACTCGCCGGGCCGTTGCCCCGGGGCAGGCTCTCTCCCGCAGAGCGGGAGAGGCGAAGGCGGACGTCGGGCGTCCCGCCCAAGGGCCGGTCGAGATTGCTTCGGGCCTTCGGCCCTCGCAATGACGGATTGGGGCGTTCGGGGTTACGCATAGTGGCAGGCGGCGAAAGTTTCGTGGGCGAGCTGGCGGACGGCGGGTTTCTCGCCGCGGCAGCGGTCGGTGGCGTTGGGGCAGCGCGGGTGGAAGGCGCAGCCGGGCGGGAGGTCGCGCAGAATGGGTGCGAGGCCGGGGATGCCGCGGAGGGTGCTGCGGTCCTCCAGCGAAGGCAGGCTTTCGATGAGCATGCGCGTGTACGGGTGGCGGGGACGGGCGATGATGTCGGCGATCGGGGCGACCTCCACGAGCCGGCCGGCATACATGATGCCGAGGCGGTCCACGAACTGCGCCATCAGGCCCATGTCGTGGCCGATCAGGATGACGGCGGCGCCGAGGTCGCGCTGCACGCGGCCCAGGGTCTCCATGATCTGGCGCTGGACGACAACGTCGAGTGCGCTGGTGGGCTCGTCGGCGATGATGACCTTGGGCCGCAGCGCGATGGCGATGGCGATGCAGGCGCGCTGCTTCATGCCGCCGGAGAGCTCGTGTGGGTAGCGGCCGGCGATTTCGGGGGGCAGGCCGACCTGGGTGAGCAGCGAGGTGATGCGGTCGCGCAGTTCCTGGCGGGAGAGGCGCTGGCCGTGATCGGCGATGGCGTCGGCGATCTGGTCGCGGATGCGGATGACGGGGTTGAGGGAGTTCATGGAGCCTTGCGGCACCATGGCGATGCCGGCGAGGCGGAGACGGCGCTGCTCGTCGGTGGAGAGGCGGGAGACGGAGCGGTCCTCCAGCCAAACCTCGCCGGCCTCGATGCGGCCAGGGGGCTTGATCATGCGGAGGATGGCCAGGGACATGGTGGATTTGCCCGAGCCGGACTCGCCGGCGAGGCCGAAGCGCTCGCCGGGGCGGAGGGCGAAGGAGACGTCGTCCACGGCTTTGACGGCGCCGAGGGGGTGGTCGTAGGCGACGTGGAGGTTGGCGACGCGGAGGAGGGGGCCCTTCCCCGGACCGCTGCGCGGTCCGACCTCTCCTGCATGGCGGGAGAGGTGAAGGGGTTGCTGCGTGGTCATCGGGTGCGAGCCCCCTCACCCCGCCCTCTCCCCCGACGCGGGGGAGAGGGAGTCTTTCGCCTATGCCTCATACCGCTCGCCTCAGGCGGGGGTTGGCGATTTCGTCGAGGCCGACGGTGAGAAAGAAGAGGCCGAGGAAAACCATCAGGATGATGACGAGGGGGGCAGTCCACCACCACCACCAGCCGTTGATGATCGCGGCGTTGAAGAAGACCCAGTAGAGGGTCATGCCGAGGGTCGGGGCGTCGATGGGGCCGAGGCCGAGGACCTCGAGGCCGACGGAGGCCAGGATGGCGGCGGAGATGCTGGCGACGAGGGTAGCGGCGAGGTAGGGCAGCAGGTTGGGCATAAGCTCGAAGAAGATGATTTCCGGCCCGCGCATGCCGTTGAGGCGGGCGATCTCCACGTAACCCCGTTGACGCAGGGTCAGCACCTGGGAGCGGATCTGGCGGGTGGGGCTGAGCCAGGAGAGGGCGGCGATGACGAGGGCCATCTCGTTCACCGTCATGGTGCCCTTGATCGAGACGGCGATGATGATGAGCACGAGCAGCGCCGGGACGGTGAGGCCGATATCGGCGATGCTGCGGATCATGGTGTCCACGATGCCGCCGTAATAGGCGGCGGTGAAGGCGAGGATGGCGCCGATGCCGACGCCGACGAAACCGGCGATGAAGCCCACGCGAAGCGTCATGGGCGTGCCGGCGACCATGACGGCGAGAAGGTCACGGCCCTGGCGGTCGGTGCCGAAGGGGTAGTCCCAGGAGGGCGCCTGGAGGGCGGGAACGGAGAGCGGCTGTGCGTTGGAGGTGTCCACGACGACGGCGCCGACCGCCATGAAGAGGACGAGGATGCCGAGGAGGGTCAGGCCGACAACGAGGGAGGTGTTGCGTCGGAGGTAGGAGCGGAGGGGGGAGTGGCGGATCCTGGATTGCTTCGTCCGCCCGCCTTCGCGGGCGTTCCTCGCAATGACGGGGGTGACGGCGGGAGAGGTAGTCATGTGCGGTGGTAGGAGATGCGGGGGTCGAGCCAGGGATAGCAGATGTCGAGCAGGAAGGTGGCGAAGCCGAGGGCGACGATGACGGTGAAGACGATGCCTTGGATCAGGAAGAAATCGTTTTCCTCGATGGCCTGAAAGAGCAGGGCGCCGATGCCGGGATAACCGAAGATGGCCTCGACGAGGACGGCGCCGGCGAGAATGTTGCCCAGCGCGAGGGCTAGGCCGGTGGTCTGGGGCAGGATCGCGTTGCGCATGCAGTAGCGGGTGAAGATGGTGCGGCTGCGCAGGCCCTTGGCTTCGGCGAAGGTGACGTAGTCCTCGCCCATGGTGGTGACCATCATGCCGCGCATGGCGAGCGCCCAGCCGCCGACGGAGACGAGCACAATGGAGAGGGCGGGGAGGACGGCGTGGCGAAGGACGTCGAGGATGAAGGTGATGCTCCAGGCGGGGGTGGCGCCGGCGGAGTAGCCGCCGAAGATTGGCAGGAACTGGAACTGGAAGGCGAAGAGCCACATCAAGACGAGACCGAGCAGAAAGAAGGGGATGGCATGCAGCGCCCATAAGGGCGGCATGAACCATTGCAGCCATCGTGGTGCTCCGGGCCAGGCGAGGAGCGCGCCCAGGATTGTGCCGGCGGCGAAGGAAAATAGGGTAGTGAGGCCGAGCAGACCGATGGTCCAGGGCAGGGCCTCACCGATCATGCCGACGACGGTGCGGGGATAGTTGGCAATGGAATAATTCAGGTCGCCATGCGACACCTGCTCCACATAAGTTATATACTGGCGCCAGAGCGGCTTATCGAGGCCGAATTTGGCCTGGTATTGCTTGACCATGTCCTCGATGCCGCCCTGAACGTAGCCGCCGAGGGAGGCCTGTTCGAGGAGTTTGGTGCGGACAGGGTCCTGGCCGGATAGTTTCGGGAGGAAAAAGTTGAGAGTGGCGGCAAGCCAGACGATAATGAGGAAGACGAGGAAGCGCTTGGCGATGTAGAAGACTTGCATGTCAGGTGCCTGGGCCCACCGCAGCGTCCGGCGAGTCATACGAAATTTCACCACGGAGACACAGAGACACGGAGGTGACGCCACTTATGCATACTCTGTGTATCTGTTTCTCCGTGGTGAAACTCATCGTCATGCGGGTTGGAGACTCCACAAAACCAGCGGGAAGGTGAGGTGCCAGGAGGCGCCATTGATGTACGGGTTTTCCGCGGTGGGCCAGTTCTTCCAGTAAGTGGTGTTCATCGGGATGCGGTGATGATTTTGGACGAGCTGAATGTCGGGCAGCCCTGGTAGCCAGATTTCCATGGCAGCACGGAAGAGGTCCTTCAGCCGTGCGATGTTGGCCGGGTCGGTGACATAGACCTCATCGACGATCTTGTCGAACTCGGGGTTTTTCCAGTGGGAGAAGTTCACCAGGTGGGCGCCGGGGACGGCGATGCTTTTTCCCTGGTACAGGCGAAGGGTGTCGTAGGGCTCGCGGATACTGCCGCCGTGACCGTAGATGGCGCCGACGTAGTCCCCTTTCTGGAAGCGATTGGGGAAGTCGGGCGGCAGCGCGAGGCTCGCTTCAACGCCGTGCCGCCGAAGGATTTCGGAGATGACCGGGCCGAGAGCGGCGCCGAAAGTGGCGACGCTGATGATAGAGACCTGGAGCGGTTTGCCGTCGGGACCGGTCCATTTGCCATTGGTTTTTTTGAAACCCTTGGCTGAGAGCAGGGCGTCGGCTTTCTTGGGGTTGTATTCGAGTGTGTTGTATTTTTCGAGCAGATCCTTGACCGCGTCGAAATAGGGCAGCAGCGGCTTGTACGGGGGCATGGGCAGGGCGGAGACCTGCGAGGCGCCGAGGAAGGCGACGTTCACGACCTGGTTTCGGTCGATATAATAGCTGAGCGCCCAGCGCACGTCCTTGTCGTTGAACGGTGCGGCGTCGTTGTTGACGTAAAGCGAGATGGGCCACCAATCGACATAGCCGTAGGGCGGCTTCTGCCCGGTGTGGGTAGTGATCCTCGGGTTGGCGCGGAACATGGTGGGAAAGGTCGCGGGCAGCATGTCGTAGGCGGTGTCTGACTTGTTGGTGATCATCGCCTGGGCGGTCTGCTGCTCGCCGGCGTCGGGAAGCCAGACGGTTTTGAGGATCTGGGGCATGGGGGCGAGGCCACGCTCGGCGGCCCACCAGGTGGGGCGACGTTCAAAGACTTTGGCGGCCTGGGTGGCGCCGACGACTTTCCAGGGGCCGGTGGTGACGGGCCAGCCCTTGGCCAGATCGAAGTGCTTGAAGCTGGCCCAGTCCTGGCCCTGGAAGATGTGTTTGGGGACGATGTAAACGCCGATGTCGTATTTGTAGGTGGCGAAGAAGAAAAACCGCGGCGACGGGATTTTGAAGTTGAGAACGACCGTGTTGGCGTCGGGCGTGGTGGCGTTGTCGAGCGCCTGGCTGACGTCCACGCCCCATTTCACCTTGGGGCCGAGATCGCGCAGCGTGTTGAAGGTGTAGGCGACGTCTTCGGCAGTAAACGGCGTGCCGTCGCTCCATTGGATGCCGGGGCGGGTCTTGATGGTGAGCTGTTTGAAGTCGGGGGTGAATTGGTAGGATTTGGCGAGCCAGAGATACATCTTGTCGGCGAAGGCGCTGTAATAGGCGAGCGGTTCGCAGATGATGTTGGGACCGTTCTGGTGGTTGGAGCCGATGCAGTATGGGTTCCAGAGTTCGTAGTCCACCCAGCGGCCATCCACCGCGCCGTTTTTTATGAGAATCAGGGTGCGGTTGCGCGGGATGGAGGATTGCTGTGAGGATTGCTGTCCCTGGGCGATGCCAGCGGGGAGAAGGGCTGCGGCGCCGGCAGCAGCGGTGCATTTAAGGAGATTGCGGCGGGGGAGATGCGGGAGGGTCATGGACGGATCTCCGTGGCTCCGCGCCTGCATCCGCAGAAGAAAGCTTCACCACGGAGACACGGAGGCACGGAGGTTTGGATTTCAGGCTGTCTGGACGTTCCAGAGCACCATGTTGAAGGTCAGGTGCCAGGAGGCGTCGTTGACATAGGCGTTGGTGTCGGTGGGATAATTCTTCCAGTGCGTCTCGTTCAGGGGAATGCGGTGATAGTTCTGAACGAGCTGGACGTCCGGCAGGTCAGGCAGCCAGATTTCCATGGCGGCGCGGAAGAGGTCTTTCAGTTTGGCGACGTTTTCCGGATCGGTGACGTAAACCTCGTCCACGATCTTATCGAATTCCGGGTTCTTCCAGCGCGAGAAGTTCACCAGGTGGGCGCCCGGCACGGCAATGCTTTTGCCCTGATATAGTCGGAGTGTGTCGTAGGGTTCGCGGATGCTGCCGCCGTGTCCGTAGATTGAGCCGACATACTGGCCCTTCTGGAAGCGTTCGTCGAAGTTGGGCGGCAGCGCCATGGAGGTTTCGAAACCGTGGCGCTTCAGCATCTGCGACAGCACGGGTCCCATGGCCGCTCCGGATGCGCCGAACCCGATTATGTCCAGCGTCAGCGGCTTGCCGTCTGCCCCCTGCCATATGCTGCCCTTCTTTTTGTAACCCTTCGATTCGAGAATCTGGTCACCTTTTTTCGGATCGAATTCGATCGTGTTGTATTTCTTCAGCAGATCCTTGACCGCGTCGAAATACGGGAGAAGCGGCTTGTACGGGGGCATGGGAAGAGTTGAAACCGTCTCGGCGCCGAGATAAGCGACATCAATGATCTGCTTGCGGTCGATATAATAGCTGACGGCCCAGCGCATATCCTTGTCGTCATACGGCTTCACGTCGTTGTTCAGGTAAAGCGAGATCGGCCACCAATCGACATAGCCCCAGGGCGGCTTCTGGCCGGAATAGGAGGTGACTTTCGGGTTCTGCCGGATGACCGTCGGAAAGGTCGCGGGCTGCAGCGTCGAGCCGAAATCAGCTGCATTCGTTATCTGCGCCTGTGCTGTCTCCTGCTCTCCCACAAAGGGCAGCCAGATATTGCGCTGGATCTGCGGCATCGGCGCCAGCTTGGCATCTGCCGCCCACCAGGATTCGCGGCGGTCGAACACCTTCTGCTGCAGGCTGGAATTAGTCACCTTCCATGGACCCGTGGTGACCGGCCAGCCCTTCGCGGGATCGAAAGCCTTGAAGCTGGTCCAGTCCTGGTTCTGGAAGATATGCTTCGGAACGATATACACGCCGATATCGTATTTGTACGTGGCGAAGAAGAAGAAGCGTGGAGACGGGATCTTGAAGTCAAAAACCACGGTGTTGGGGTCGGTCGCGGTGGCCTTATCGAGCGCCTGATTGACGTCGATGCCCCATTTCACCTTGGGGCCAAGATCGCGGAGGGTGTTGAACGTATAGGCGACGTCCTCGGCGCTGAAGGGCTCGCCGTCGCTCCATTTGATATTGGAGCGGGTCTTGATGGTGAGCTGCTTGAAATCAGGAGCGAACTTGTAGCTTTCTGCGAGCCACATATACCATTTGTCGGCGAAGGCGCTGTAGTAGGCGAGCGGCTCGTAGATCAGGTTGGGGCCGTTCTGGTGGTTGGCGCCGATGGCGTATGGGTTCCACAGCTCGTGATCCACCCAGCGGCCATCGCGACTGTTGATGCCGATGAGGATCAGAGTTTTGTCGCGCGGCGCACTGGCCTGCGTGGCGTTGGTCTGACTTTGGGGGGCCTGATTTTGGGCGTGGACAATGCCGGCTGGCAGTATGGCGGCCGCCGCGGCGGCCATTCCGCCTTTGACAAGGTCGCGCCGGTTGGTGCCAAGCGGCGCATTATCGGTCGTCATACCCGTTTCTCTCCCGCATGTTCCCCTTGGGTCTGGGGCATTGATCGTTCCGCCGTCGGGGCGGCAATAGCCTTGGAGCATCACGCTGGCGGGGGGCATGTCAAGCGGCGAGCCGGCGGAAGAGCCGATGCTGTCAGATACGATCCGCTTGTCGGTGCGCTTCGCTTGCCAGCAGTGTGGCCGCGTTCTCCGACAGGCGGTCCATCAGGACGATCAGGTCGCGCTGAAGCGCCTCGAAGCGCGGCAGCCGTTCTATCCGTGCCTCGTCCATGTACAAACCGCGCGCTACCTCAAGCTGCAGAGCATGCACGCCTTCTCGCGGGCGGCCGTAGTTGCGCGTGATATATCCGCCTGCATACGGATCGTTCCGCCGTACGGCATAGCCAAGTTCCACCAGCAATTGCTCGATGAAGTGCGTGATCCGTGGCGCGCAGGCCGTGCCATGCGCATCCCCCAGAACCATGTCCGCCACGCTCCTCGCCCGCACCCCCTGCTCCCCCGGCGCCGGCATGGAATGACAATCCAGCAGGATGCACCCGCCGAACACCGCGCGGGTACCGCCGATCAATGCACCAAGTGCGTCGTGATAGGGCTGCCAGCACGTCCGTATCCGGCGTTCCGCCTCGGTGAAGCTCAGTTTCCGCCGGTAGATCGCCTCGCCGGAAGCCACGACGCGCGGAATCGTCCCCAGCCCGGCACCGACCCGTGCGCTGGTCGTGTTGACCCAGGCCGGCAGCTTTTCCTCGAACATTGCTGGATCAAGTTCCCAGGCCTCCCGGTTCGGGTCGCAGTAGGCCCGGGGAAAGCCTGCGGTTACCAGCGGCGCCCCGAACGAGGGCGCCGGCGCGAACAACTCATCAACGAAGCTGTCCTCGCTGCGGCGCAGGCTCAACGGGTCAAGTCGCGCCGCCGAGACGAAATCCCGGGGTAGAACCGACCGGAATGAGGGGATGCAAATACCAGCGGCACAGTCTGGGTCACCGGCCGGTGAACCGACACGGGCGTTGTCTCGTGCAGGGAGGGCGCGGCTACGGGGACGTCCATCGGACCATTGAACAGTCGCCACTGGCGGTTGTCACCACTGCCCTGGGGTTTTTGGCTATTTCCCGGTCCTCGGAAATGGTGGGCGCGACAGGGATTGAACCTGTGACCCCTACGATGTCAACGTAGTGCTCTCCCGCTGAGCTACGCGCCCGCACCGGCCGCGCTTCCTAACGTGCCGGGCAGGTTGGGGCAACCCTGATGCTGGAGCCAGAATGGCGCTCGACCTTACCCCATTGGCCGATGCAATCCGCAAATTGCGGGAGGGCCTGGCACGCTATCAACGCGATCCATCCGATGACCAGATCCGCGACGGGCTGATCCGGCGTTTCGAATTCACATACGAGCTCAGCCACAAGATGCTCCTTCGGTTCCTGCGCCAGACCGCGGCAACCCCGGCCGAATTTGATCAGATGTCGTTCGCCGACCTGATCCGTTCCGGGAACCACCAGGGCCTGTTGCCCGGCGGCTGGCCTGCGTGGCGGCGCTCCCGCCACCACATAAAGGGTTCCCGGGCGCTGCTCGTCTTTCCCTGAAGCGGCCGCCCGCTATCATGCCCCTGAAAGTCCAAGGGGAAATGACCGTCCGATGGAGCAGATTGCCGAGTTTGACTTCATTATCGTGGGGGCCGGGTCAGCCGGATGCGTGCTGGCCAACCGGCTTTCGGCCGACCCGCAGAATTGCGTGTTGCTGCTGGAGGCCGGCGGCAAGGACACGAATTTGTGGATCCACATCCCGGCCGGATTCTTCCGCAACATTCTCCATCCCAGGATCACCTGGCAGTTCGAAACCGAACCCGTCCCGGCGCTCTACAATCGCCGAGTGCCCTGGCCGCGCGGCAAGGTGCTCGGCGGATCGAGCTCCATCAATGGCTTGATCTACATCCGCGGACAGAAACAGGATTTCGATCTGTGGCGTCAGCTCGGCTGCACCGGCTGGTCCTACGACGACGTGCTGCCCTATTTCATCAAGTGCGAGGACCAGCAGCAGGGTGCGAACGCCTATCACGGCAAGGGCGGTCCTCTGGCGGTCTCGGACCTTCGCTCCCGGCACGAGCTGAACGATGCCTTCATCGCCGGCGCCCGGGAACTCGGCTATCCCTACAATCCTGATTTCAACGGCGAGGAGCAGGAGGGCGTCGGACCATTACAGCTGACGGTTCGCGGGATGCGTCGCTGCAGCTCCGCCGTTGCTTACCTCCGTCCGGCCATGAAGCGAGCCAACCTGAAAGTGGAAATCAAGGCGCTCGCCCATCGCGTGCTGTTCGAGGGCAAGCGCGCCGTCGGGGTCGAATTCTCCCAGCTTGGCGGCATTCGCCGGATCCGCGCCAGGCGGGAGGTGATCCTGGCCGGGGGCTCGATCAACTCGCCGCAGCTCCTGCAACTTTCCGGCGTCGGGCCGGGCGAGCTTCTGCAGTCGCTCGGCATTCAGGTGGTTCACGATCTTCCCGGCGTGGGCGAGAACCTGCAGGACCATATCGGCGGCCGCGTGATGTACAAGGCGCGCAAGCGCAACACTTATAACGACATATCGCGCAACTGGCTGCTGCAGGCGCAGGCCGGCATTCAGTACGCGATTGCGCGCGGGGGGCCGCTGATGACCGGGGCCGGCCCGATCGGGTTGTTTGTCCGCACCCGGCCCGAGCTGGAATTACCGGATGTGCAGTATCAGTTCTTCGCGGGCAGTCTGGAGAAAGCCGGCGATCCGATGCACGCCTGGCCCGGCTGCATGGGCGTTACCATCCCGTGCCGGCCGGAGAGCCGGGGTTGGCTGCGCATCCGCTCGGCGAACCCGATGGACCCGCCGGCGATTTAGCCCAACTATCTGGCGACGCAGGGCGACCGCGACACGATGATCGCGGGCATGCGCATCCTGCGCGGCGTGTTCCAGACCAGAGCGATGCAGCCCCTGCTGGCGGATGAATACATGCCGGGCGAAGCGGTGCAGAACGACGACGAGTGGCTTGCGCATGTCTGTCGCACCAGTGGCACCACGTATCATCCCACCAGCAGCTGCACGATGGGCACGCATCCGCGCGCGGTCGTCGATCCTTCGCTGCGCGTGCATGGGATGGCGGGGCTGCGCATTGCCGATGCGTCGGTCATGCCCACGGTGATTTCGGGCAACACCAACGCGGCGACGATCATGATCGGCGAAAAGGCTGCGGAGATGGTTCTGCGCGGTTGATCTCTTCGGCGGGAATGTGAAGCGGCAGATGGGGTCCTTCGCGCGTTGAGCGGTGATGCAGCGTTGAGCGGTGATGCAGCGTCGAGCGGCATTACGACGCGAAGGAATTGGATTATGCTGAAAGCGATACGTACTGCCGGCTTCACGGCCGTTCTGCTGACCGGCGCGGCCGGGCTGGCTCTCGCGCAAACCGGCACCGTCGGCAGTCCCGGCCGCTACACCATCCCCAGCACCGGCTCCGGTTCCGGCGGTGCGGGGACCACCGCGACCGGCGGCATCGGGATGAACAGCGGCGGCAATACTGCACCAAGGGGCGGGTCATCCTCGGTTGCAGGTCTGTCGAACACCACCGGCGCGACCGGCGCCGCCAATGGCGGCGTCGGCGGCGCGAGCGGCGGTGGTACGGGAATGACCGCCGGTGCGGGCGGCGGAACGGGCGTTTCCGGGGCGGGCTCCTCGGCGGCCGTCGGAGCCGGAGCAGGCGGCTCAGGCCGCTGAGCATGGGAGCAGGCGAGGGCTTCCCTCGCCTGCACCTCCGTGCAACCGATGCGCCTGAAATGCACGGAGGAGCGCACATGCCGGCAACGACCCCGCTCGCGCCTGAGACACTCGCCAGGCTCCAGCGCGTCAGCACCGACACCATCACAACGGTGCTGATGCGCCTGGGCGGGATGCGCACCCGGGCAGTGCGGAATATACGGCCGGTCAATCCGCAACGTTGCCGCTTCATCGGGCCGGCCGTCACGTTGCGCTTCGTTCCGATCCGCGAAGACTATACGGCCAGCGCCAGCGCGGTCAGTCCGGGGAGCCGGCTGCACGGCGCGCTGGACTCCCTCGCGCCCGGCAGTGTCCTGGTGATGGACATGGGTGGTGACGACACGTCCGGCGCCATCGGTGATGTTATCGTGGCCCGGCTGATCGCCCTTGGCGTAGCCGGCGTGGTCGCCGATGGCGGTATGCGCGATGTCGGGGTGATTTCCGAAATGAACCTGCCGGTCTGGAGCCGCGCCGCGGCGCCCCCGCCAAGCCCGCGGTCACTCATGGCCATCGGTTTCCAGGAAATCATCGGCTGCGGCGGCGTGATGGTCGAGCCGGACGATATCGTTGTTGCCGATACCAGCGGCGTCGTGGTCATTCCCCGACTGCTTGTGGAACACGTCGCCGATGAGGGCCTGGAGCATGAAGAGGTCGAGGTCTGGATCAAGGCCCAGATCGAGCATGGCGCGCCCCTCGCGGGTCTCTATCCGCCGACGGAGGACGTGATGGCGAAGTGGCGGAAGGCAACCGGGCGGCAGATTTCGAATTACCAATGAAATTTTGAACCGGCGCATTTGAAATTGACACGTGATGAGGCAGGCGCGCATGCTTCCGGCGGGAGCGGCCGGAAGTAGCGCACCCCGTTGGCGTCGCGCGCGGACGCACGGCACTCCCCGGAACCCAAAAGATATCTGGAGGAAGCAGATGCCCCTCTACATGTATCAGTTGGCGTACACATCAGAATCATGGGCTACGCAGTTGAAGAACCCGCAAAACAGGGCCGAAACCATCGGGCGTGCGGTGTGCGAAGCGGCCGGGGGCAAGCTTGTCGGGGCCTGGTACTGCTTCGGCAAGTACGACCTGATGATCGTTGCGGACATGCCGGATGCCGAGAGTATGGCGGCTGTCGCGCTGGCGGTCGGCGCCGGCGGCGCGGTCAGGGCGGCCAAGACAACCGCGCTGATGAGCGGCGCCGAAGGTGTGGCGGCGATGAAGAAAGCGGCCTCGGTCGCCCAGTCGTACAAGCCCGCCAGGTAAGCGGATCACTGGCTGGTCGGGCGTTGGCCGGCTCACTTACCAGGGCCGGGCGGCGGAGCTTTGTGGCGATTCTCGCGCATTATTGTGTATCCGCGTGCTATTATGCCGAGCCGATGGTTGTAGCATCCGCACTCTCCCGGCAGGTTGACGCATCATTGTGCTCGGGTCGCTGGTGCGATTGATGGCGAAGAAGGACCGCGCGGCCGGGGCCGGGCCGCATCCGCAGTTCCGGCGCATCCGGGGCTGGTTTCTGGTCTCCGCCATCGTCCCGTTGCTGCTGTTCGCGGGCGCTGCCTGGTACGATCGGCTGGCCACTCTGGACCGCGCCAGAGACGGCATGGCCGCGACCACCCACGCCCTTGCCGCGAACGCGCAGGCCGTGATGCAGGCCGCCTCCATGGCGTTGGCGTTGCAGCTTCAGGAAATCAACGGGATGGACTGGCGATCCATTGCCAAGTCAAGCCAGGTGCACGACTTCCTGATTCGGCTGGTTCAGCAGATGCCGCAGCTCGACTCGGCCTTTTATGTTGATCCGCAAGGATACAATTCCGCCAGCAGCCGCGCCTATCCTATGAAGCCTTACGATGACCGTGAGCGCGAGTACTTCCGCGACGCGGCCAAGGGAGACATGGGTATCATGGTCGGCTCCCTGTTTCACAGCCAGATGACCGGCACCAGCAGCTTCGTAATCAGCCGCGCCCGCCTGACAGACGGGCATTTCGATGGCGTCGTTGCCCTCACCCTGTCCCCGGACTGGTTCCGTGCCTTCTACGAGCGCGTGCTCCTCTGGCGCACGGGAGCCGAAGCGGGCCTTTTCCGGACCGACGGGATCATGCTGGTGCATTATCCCGCCGACGCTCTGGCGTTGCCGAAACTGTCCGCCGGATCCGCGCTGATGCAGGCGCTCGGCCGTGGCGCAGAGAGCGGCGTGTTTCGGGATGGCGAACGGCTGCTTGCTTTTCGCCGTGTGCGGGGCAGCGATCTGATCGCAGCCTATTCGCTGCGTCTGGATGACGTCCTGAGCACCTGGTACCAGCACGTTGCCATCTTCATCATCTTCGCCCTTCTTGCCAGCGCCGCCCTGCTTTTTGTGGCTCATCGCACTGTCGAACAATCCGAGCGGGAACGGGCGCATCTGGCGGCTCTGCTGCAGGAGACCGAGCGGCGCCAGCGGGCAGAGGCGGCCCTGCAGCATACGAGCAAAATGGAAGCCCTCGGGAGGCTTACGGGCGGCGTCGCACATGATTTCAACAATCTCCTCGCCGCCATCCTCGGCTCGCTTGAGCTGGCTCAAGCGCGGGTGCAGGAACCGCGCGCCCGGCGCCCGCTGGAAGTGGCCCGCCAGGCGGCCGAGCGCGGCGCCAGGCTAGTCGCCCAGATGCTCGCCTTTGCACGAAACCACACCATTGAGACGAAGCCGGTCAACGTCAATCGGCTGCTGGCCGACGCCGACTTGCTTCTGCGCCGGACCTGCGGCTCATTGGTTGAGCTTGCGTTTGATCTCGACCCTGCGCTGTGGCCCGCCCGTGCCGATCCGGTGCAGATGGAACTTGCCCTGCTGAACCTGCTGGTCAACGCGCGCGATGCCATGCCCGGCGGGGGCTCCGTGGCAATCCGCACACGGAATGTGCTGCGCGGCGGTGCGGTGCCGCCAGGGCTGGCCTCCGGCGATTACGTCATGATCGCCGTCGAGGATACGGGCCCGGGCATGCCGGATCACGTCCGGGAGCGCGCCTTCGAGCCGTTTTTTACGACGAAGGAGCTTGGACGCGGCACCGGCCTGGGACTGTCGATGGTGTACGGATTCGCCAGCCAGCTCGGCGGAACCGCTGCAATCGATACTGCTCTGGGGCGGGGAACGCGCATCAGCATATTCCTGCCCCGCACAGCCTGGGTGCCTGAATGCTTGCCGGCGGACAAGCCGGCCCTGGCCGCTTCCCCGCGCCGGCGCGTGTTGCTGGTGGACGACGACCCGGCGGTTCGTGCGTCGGTGAAAGAGATGCTGATCGAACTGGGCCAGGAGGTCACCGAGGCGAGCAGCGGGGAGGAGGCGTTGGATCATCTCGGTCAGGGCGCGCAATTCGATCTTTTGTTTGTCGATTTCGTGATGCCGGAGATGAACGGCGCGGAGCTGGCTAAAAAAGCCCGTCGGTTGCGCCCGGCGCTTCCGGTGCTATTTATGAGCGATTATATGGAAAGCGCTAACAATCACCGATGGAATTGCCTTGGCAGCGAAACGCTACGTAAACCGTTCGATCTGGCTGGTCTGGCAGCCGCGATAAACCGGCTTGCGGGGGCGGAACCGGCGTCGGGAGGGGCCGACGCGATCGGTGGGTGAGCTGACGGGCCTGTGTTACTCGGCGGCAGCTAGGTATTGCGGCTCCTCGTGCGCGCCATAGCGCTCGATCCAGGCTCGCCCGATTGCCAGGGCTTCTTCGGGCGTCAGCCACGACCACTCCGCGCCGCGGGCGCGTATGGCGACCCACTTCGTCTCCCCATGAACATGCCGCTCCTCAACTGAATAGGGACCGACGGCCTGGGACATGAAAACGCTCCATGAAAAACGGCCAACGCAAACTCGAACGACGCGACGATTCGGGGCAAGTCCGGTTTGGACTTTTGCATCGCCGCATTTCCGCCATATTGACGCGCCATCACGGATTTGTCAACTCTTTTTTTAGACTTCAGCACGCTGAGGCTTGCACCGTGTCCTGAAAGCCACAGGGCGCAGCTGGGGAGGAGAGTTGCCCTCCCGCCAAGCCCGTAAGGGCGGTGGTCCTGCGCCTCCGGAAGAGGCGACCCGAAGCGCGGTTGCATGAGCTCGGCTCATCGACCCGATGAGAAGAGATCGTTTGTGATCTTTCGCTCGGGCATCTATCTGGCCCGCTGTGTTACCGGAATTGGTTTAATCCGAATCTAACCAGCGCTGCTCCCAAGGAGGACGTGGCGGCTTCCGTAAAGCTTTTGTGCCGTGCGGCGACGGTGAAGATCCGCAGGGCATCGAGTGACGGGGTGCGAGGCATCACACCGGATTTTCCCAGCGAGGAGCAGCGAGCAGGCTGCTTGGGGCGAGAATGAGGTAGGAAGGAGCGGAGCATGAGCACGAGATGAAGACGCTGATGGCATACTGGCTGATCGACCCCGGTAGCGAATGGCGGCTGCACCGGCAGTGGTACGAGCAGACCGCAATGAACGATCTGCTCGGCGAAGACTTCGGTCTGGTCAGTAAGGACAAGCCGTACCGCTGCCTGGACAAACTGATCGCGCACAAAACGGAGTTGTTCAGCTTTTTGCAGCATCGTTGGGAGGCGCTGTTCCAAGCGGCGTTTGACGTTCTGCTGTACGACCTGACGAGCACCTACTTCGAATCAGCCCCACCGGATTCCGGCAAGCGGCGTTTTGGCTACAGCCGCGACAAGCCCGCGGACGGTGTTGGACAAGATGGCAGCGATGCAGATGGTCGATGTGCATTTGCCCACCACCGATGGACGAACGGTCGTGCTCGCCCGGTATACCCAGCCCGAGCAGGACCAGGCGGTCCTGCTGCAGCAGATGAAGATGCATCTTCCGGCCCAGCCGCCACCCCGGATTGCCGCAGCAAATGTTCCTGCTCCGGCATGAGCGGGCGTCCTGTGGTGCTGACCTTGTGACCGCCGGCCCAGCAAAGTCAGCTACTTGCTGTCGGTCGGCGGCGCCAGTTGCGAAACTCGGGTTAGATTGCTGCTGCGGCAATTTCCCGGAACAGGCGGGCCGGCAGACTGCCGCCCTGCATGTCCTTCATAGGCGTGCCGTCATCGTTGCCGAGCCAGACGCCAATGATGGCGCCGTTCACGTTGCCGATGAACCAGGCGTCGCGTGCATCCTGTGTAGTGCCGGTTTTACCGGCGACGTCGCGCCCTGGCAGCGCCGCCTCGCGCCCGGTTCCGCGCGTGACCACGGCGCGGAGCATCCGGGCCATTTCGGCGGCCAGTTGCGGCTCGATCACCTGCACCGGGGGCGGCAGCGCGACGGCCTCGGCGCGGCCGGATTTCGCGGATCGCTGCGACGCCGAAAGGGGTAACGCGCCGCCCGCCATTGAAGAATGGCGCATAGGACGCGGCGAGTTCAAGCAACCCGACCTCGCCGGTGCCGAGAGCGATGGAGGCATTGTCCGGCAGCCGGTCCGTGATCCCGCAGCGGGCCGCCACCGCCGCCGCGGCGCGCGGGCCGCCGGATCGCAGCAGCAGCCGCACGGCGGCGGTGTTGATGGACTGCGCGAGTGCCTCCTCCACCGAGATTTCGCCGAGATAGCGGGGTTCAAAATCGCGCGGGCTCCAATTGCCGAGGCGGATGGGTGCGTCCAGCACCGTATCATCGGGCGTGACGCCATGCTCCAGCGCGCCGACCCAGACGAAGGGCTTGAAGGCGGAGCCGGGCTGACGCCGGGCCTCGGTTGCGCGATTATAAGAGCTGTCGCGATAGTCGCGTCCGCCCACCATGGCGCGGACCGCGCCCGAGGCTGCATCGAGGACGACGACGGCGCCCTGGCTGACGCGGTGGGAGGCGCCTTGCGCCGCGAGCATGGCGCTCAGCCGGGTTTCGGCCAGCTGCTGGACGCGGGGGATGAGGGTGGTGGCGAGGCTTGCGTCCTGGTCCGGCGGGAGTAGCTGTTCCGCCTGGCCGGCCGCCCAATCGGCGAACCATCCGCCCTGGGTAACGCTTCCGGGCGGGAAGGCGATACGCGCAGCGGCCTCCTGTGCCTTGGCGGCGGTGATGTCGCCACTGGCGACCATCGCGGCCAGCACCTCGCGCGCCCGGGCGGCCGCGGCATCAGGATCGACGCGCGGGTTGAAGCGCGAGGGCGCCCGCGGGAGGCCGGAGATGACCGCGGCCTGCCATAGCGAGAGGCGGCGGGCGGAGACGCCGAAATAGAGATGCGCCGCCGCGTCGATGCCCCAGGCGCCGGTACCGAAGTAGACGCGGTTTAGCCAGATCTCGAGGATCTGGGATTTGCTGAAATGTTCGCTGAGCCACAGGGTCAGCAGCAGCTCCTGTATCTTGCGGCGAAAGGTGCGGGCGTTGGAGAGAAACAGGTTCTTGGCGACCTGCTGGGTGATGGTGGAGCCGCCCTGCACGATGCGGCCATGGGTGATGTCGGCCGCCAGGGCGCGGCCGATGCCGATCGGGTCGATGCCAGGTTCGTGCCAGAAGCGATGGTCCTCGATGGCGACGACCGCCTCCGGCACGTAGGTCGGCAGGTCGCGCAGGCGCATCGGCTCGCCGACTACATCGCCGAAGCTGGCGAAGATGCGACCCGAAGTGTCGGTCATGGTGAGGCTGGGGCGCCGGATGGCGTCGAGCGCCGAATTGGGGCTTGGCAGATCGCGGGCAAACCACAGCAGGACGAGCGCTACGGCCAGGGTGCTCCAGATCGCGGCGATGATGAGCAGGCGGAGCAGCCGTAAACTGCGGCGTCTGGCCGGCGCGGCGGGATGGGCGGCCGCAGCCGACCGCCGGGGAATGCGAAGATTCGGCTCGGGGGAGGCGGCCGGGACGCGAGGCATCCGTTGCACTTTGGTTGATCGGGTTCGTGGTCGTCCAGCGGTTTGGGAAGGAACGCCGGGCGGCTTGCCGGCTGGTTCACCGCGAAGGCAGGATGCACCGAAGGAGGGCGGGCACGATGAAGGGCATCTTTTTCGACGCGGTGGATGACCTCGCCCAAGTGTTCCAGCGGGTCGTCCGCCCCGAAGATCCGCATGTGGACGTGCGCGAACAGGCCGAGGTGCGGCCCGAGGAACTGCCCGGGCTCCTGCAGGGCTACGACTTCGTCCTGGACGATCACAGCCAGATGCCGACGGCGGCCATGCGTGAGTGCCGAAACATCAAGCACATAATCTTTCTGGGGACCGGCGCGCGCAGCTACATGCACCCCGAGGAACTGGCCGAGGTGGGGATCACCGTTCACATCATCAAGGGGTACGGGGATACGGCGGTGGCGGAGCATGCGATCGCCCTTATGTGGGCCGGCGCGCGGGGGATCGCGCGCATGGACCGGGACATCCGGCGGGGTGTCTGGACCCGGATGGAGGGGCCACAGCTGACGGGCAAAACCATCGGGCTGATCGGGTTTGGCGGCATCGCCGAGGAGGTGGCGCGGATCGCCGGGGGCGGTGGGATGCGGGTGCTGGCCTGGAACCGCACACCGAAAGCCGCTCCGGGTGTCAGCTTTGTGGAGCTGGATAGGCTATTGCGCGAGAGCCACGTGGTGTCGCTGCATTTGCTGCTGACTGACGAGACGAGGGGATTTTTATCCGCGGAGAGGATCGCGAACCTGCGTCCGGGGGTGCTGCTGGTGAACACGGCGCGGGCTGCGCTGATCGATGAGGAAGCGATGATCGAGGCGCTGCGGGCCGGGCGGATCGGCCATGCCGCGCTGGATGTGTTCATGGCAGAACCTTTGGCGGCGGATCATCAGTTGGTCCGACTGGAGAACGTGACGTTGTCGGCGCATAGCGCGTTCCGCACGCCGGAAGCGAGCGAGACGCTGCTGCGCCGGGCGCTGGACATCGCTCGGGAGCTTGCGTAACGCGAGCACCGGCCCGCCTGGCGGAACGGCAGACGCAGCGGACTTAAAATCCGCGGCCTTTTGGCGTGGGGGTTCGAATCCCCCGGCGGGCATAGGCCCAGGGCGTTGGGGCTGCGGCCTTGTTGACGTCGACTCTCAGAGAAAGTCGACACGTCGCTGGTCGCCTGAGTGTCCGGGTCACGCAGCGCTTCGCTGCGAGCGGCCGGTCATGCACGACAGGCGTAGAGTTTGGGGTCTCGGCAAGGCTGAGGTCGCCGCGAGCAAGTCGGCCAGAGGCATGCGCTCGAACCACTCGCGGTGCAGCCGCCATTCGCTACGTGGAACAAGCAGCCGATATGCCGCCAGCACCAGCAGAATATCGTTCCAGTGCGTATGCTTGCGGCTGGCCGGCAATCGTTCCGCCCAGAACCGAACCAAGCTGCAACTCCCGCCATAATGTCAGCACCACGCGGCCTCCACCGACCCGGCGGTTCTCGACGATGCTGAACGTGCGGTGCTCCTTGCAGTCCGTCTTGCGAAGACTGCGGCATCGAACAGCCGGAGTCCATATGCGTTGAAACCGCTCTTGGTTTCCATATGCAAAAGCGCTTCGATCTGCACCGCCGGCGGCTTTCCGGCGAACAGAAGATTCGATGCGCCGCCGAAGTCCTGCGCGAGGATGCGCTGCAACTGACCCGGCGGCGTGAGCATCCGGGATAGCAAGCGAAAGAACAAGATGAAATTGCTCTTTCCGGGTGCAGGGCGCCGGCGCGAAATCCTCCAGCGCCCGGATCGACTTAAATCCTCGCAGATTGACTTATAAACCGTCCGGCACGAGCGTGACATAGCGGCGCCGAACTTCAAACAGCGGCAATAGTCGCGAGCGGGCCTCGCCGTCACTGCTGCTGCGTTCCCGCTTTCTGCAGCTTTTGTTGCTCCTGTTCGTGCTGCCGCTGCTCGGCCTCGCGCTCCTGTTTCTTGTGGTACTCGTGCCCCGCGATGCAGCCGCCGACCGCGCCGAGGACGCCGTGATGCACCACATGACCCGCGGCCGCACCCGCGGCGCCGCCTGTGATGCAGCCGATTGCGCTGGCGGGCGCGCTATAGCCGGCGCCGGCCATGGCCAAAGCTGTCATCACAATAAGCGTGCGTGCCTTCATTCCCATCTCCAATGGCGACCCATCCGTCCGGCGGATGAATGTAGTGAACGCACGCTGACCTGAGAGGATCCGGACCGGTTTTCTTTTTCGCCGGGACGCGTGCGGCAGGTTCCGGGCTGGCAGGCGGTGCAACACCGCCTTTATCTTGCCCGCATATGGCACCACGCAGCACGAAACCAGATCTTCCCCAGATGAACCAGGCGCTGGCGTCACCAACGCGCAACCTGGCGGCCGGCACCAGCTTCGTGCTCGTCGTCATGGCGCTGGGCATCGTTGCCTACGTGCGGTCCGGCTGGAGCTGGGGCGATGCGCTCTACATGGTCGTGCTGACCACCTTCACGGTAGGCTATGACGAAGTGCGGCCGATAAACACCCCGGAGCTGCGGGAAATAACGATCGCCCTCATCCTGTTCGGCTGCACCGGCATGATCTTCGTGACAGGTGCACTGGTGCAGTTCATAACCGCAACGCAGTTTTCCGAGATTTTGGGTAGCCGGCGGATGATCAGCCGCATCGAAAAGCTCCATGACCACGTGATCGTCTGCGGTTTCGGGCGAATTGGCGGCCAGCTTTCGCGCGCGCTGCACAGCGCGGAGGCCTCATTCGTCATATTAGAGGCGGACAAGAACCGCTGTGCCGAGGCGCAGGAGCGCGGCTACCTGACTGTGCATGGCGACGCCACGGACGAGGGGGGCCTGCTGCACGCCGGAATTACGCGCGCCAAGGCGATCGTTACTGTCCTGCCGGACGACGCCGCGAACGTCTTCATCACCCTAAGCGCCCGCAGCCTGAACAAGGCCCTGGCGATCATTGCCCGGGGGGAAGCACCCTCAACCGAAGCCAAATTGTTTCAGGCCGGCGCCGACCGGGTGGTTCTTCCGGCCCATATTGGTGCCGAACGCATTGCGGAGTTGCTCCTGTTCTCCGACGCGGCCGGACCGGCTGGTCCCCGAACCAGAGAGCAGAAGTTACGCTCCCTGGGAATTGAGCTGGATATCATTGTCGCCGAAGAAGGCAGTCCCTGGGCTGGCCTGACCATCCGGGAGATCGAGGCGTCCGCCGGCGCACACTTTTTCATCGTAGAGATCGAGCGTGCCGCTTCCGGAAAAAGAGAGAAAGCCACAGAGGACTCGCGCATCCAGGCGGGCGATGGCGCGGTCATCATAGGGCGGCGTATCACGGGCGCACTGCAAGGGTTCACTGCACCTGCTGGTTGAATTGCCTATCCATTGATTTCATCAGGAATAAGCGTCCTGCCTGCCGCGACGGGCCGGAGAGCACCATGCTCTATCGTATGAAACATTTCAGAGCACCCGGACCGGCTTCGAGCACATATTCCTGCCACCCCCGGACTTGGGGCTTCTGAAACAGGAGCGGTCGGCGCTCTCAGCGTGGAATAAGGCAGGAGGCAGGGCGATGAACAGAATGTTGATCCCAGCGGCATTGATCATGGGACTGCTGACAGTCCCCGTTATGGCCGGTGAGCACCGCATCTCGAACGGCACGGCGATCCTGGTGGCGGAAGAAGGCGGCGGGAATGGCGGGTTCGACCGGCGCGCCATGGAGATGGCCGAGGGCGATGGCGGCTCTGACCGGCGCGCCATGGAGATGGCCGAGGGCGATGGCGGCTCTGACCGGCGCGCCATGGAGATGGCCGAGGGCGATGGCGGCTCTGACCGGCGCGCCATGGAGATGGCCGAGGGCGATGGCGGCTCTGACCGGCGGACGAGCGAACTGTCCTAACTCACCCACAGCCGAATTGGCGGCGCTTCCATCCCGGTGGAAGCGCCGCTTTTTTGTCCGCCGCAGCCGCAGGCAGCGAGCGGCACCCATGCGCCGGGCGAGAGGCGGCGCGGTTCCCGGCCCGGCCTCACAGGCGTAAACTCCCGGCACAACATAGACCGGGAGAACAGGAAGATGCCGGAGGCATGCATCGTCGGCTGGGCGCATTCGCCGTTCGGAAAGCTGGAGGACCCGGACGTCGAAAGCCTGATCGGCCGGGTGGCCGGCGCAGCGATCGCCGATGCCGGCATCACGCCGGCGGAGGTCGACGCCAGCTTCGTCAGCCTGTTCAACAATGGGTTCTCGGCCCAGGACTTCCCGTCATCGCTGGTGCTGCAGCACGTGCCGGAACTTCGGTTCAAGCCCTCCACTCGTTTTGAGAATGCGTGTGCCTCCGGTTCCGCCGCCGTGCACGGCGCGCGGGACTTTCTCCTCAGCGGCCGCGGCCGCTTCGCGCTGGTCATCGGCGTCGAGAAAATGACCGCCACCCCCGGCCCCGAAGTCGGGGATATTCTTCTCAAGGCGTCCTATAGGAAGGAGGAGGCTGATATCCCGGCGGGGTTCGCCGGCGTGTTCGGGCGCATTGCCGAGCGGTATTTCCAACGTTACGGCGACCAATCCGACGCGCTCGCCGCCATCGCAGCGAAGAACCACAAGAACGGCGTGGCAAACCCATATGCGCAGATGCGCAAGGACCTCGGGTTCGATTTCTGCCGGCGCGTCTCGGAGAAGAACCCCTACGTCGCCCCGCCGCTGAAGCGCACCGACTGCTCCCTGGTATCGGACGGCGCCGCGGCCCTGGTGCTCGCGGACGAGGAAACCGCCCGCGGTCTGGGCAAGGCCGTGCGCTTCCGGGCGGCGGTGCAGGTCAACGATTACCTGCCCATCTCCAAACGCGACATCACTCAGTTCGAGGGAGCCGCGGAGGCGTGGCGGCGAGCACTCGACGCCGCGGGGCTGCAATTAGGCGATCTGTCCTTCGTGGAGTCGCACGACTGCTTCACCATCGCCGAACTGCTGGAATACGAAGCCATGGGACTGGCGCCGCCCGGCCAGGGCGCCCGGGCCGTGGTGGAGGGCTGGACGCAAAAGGACGGCAAACTGCCGGTCAACCCGTCGGGCGGGCTCAAGGCCAAGGGCCACCCCATTGGGGCGACAGGTGTGTCCATGCACGCGCTCGTGGCGATGCAGCTTACCGGCCAGGCCCCGCAGGGCATGCAGCTGCCCAAGCCTGACTTGGGCGGCGTATTCAACATGGGCGGCGCCGCGGTCGCCAATTACGTCTCCATCCTCGAGGCTGCGCGCTGATCCAGGCCATGTCCGCGCCACTCCTGCTTCAGACTGCCCGGCGCTTGCCGGACCGGCCGGCGGTTATCCGGGGCGCGCAGACATGCACCTGGGCCGAACTGGCTGCCCGGGTGCGAGCCGCCGCCGCGGCGTTACAGGAAGCCGGTTTGCGGCCGGGCGAGCGGGTTCTGCTTCATTCGCGCAACTCGGCAGCCATGCTGGAGACGATGTGGGCCACCTGGATGGCCGGCGGCGTCTGGGTGCCGATCAACTATCGCCTGACCCCACCCGAGGTCGCTTATCTGGCGCAAAGCTCGCGTGCCGCGGTGCATATTTTCGATGCCGCGTTTCCGGACCATGCGGTTGCAGCGCGGGAGGCAAATCCGGAGGTTCGGCTCGAGCTCACCCTTACAACTAATTCGTGGGACACCCTGACCCGCAACGGCAACCGCCTTGACAGCCCAGTCGAAGTGGACGGCGATCACCCCGCCTGGTTCTTCTACACGTCCGGAACCACAGGCCGCCCCAAGGCTGCCGTCCTTACCCACGGCCAGCTTCATTTCGTCATCAATAATCACCTCGCAGATCTGATCCCCGGCACCACCGACCAGGACGTCTCCCTGGTTGTGGCGCCGCTATCACACGGCGCCGGCATCCACGCCCTGATCCAGGCGCCGCGCGGCGCGGCTAGCGTGCTGCTCAGCGGCGACAGGCTGGACTGCGAGGAAGCCTGGCAGCTCGTGCAGCGGCATCGTGTGACGAACATGTTCACCGTGCCGACGATCCTGATGATGCTGACACGGCACGAATTGGTAGACCGCTACGATCATTCGTCGCTGCGCTACGTGATCTATGCAGGCGCCCCGATGTGCCGCGCGGATCAGAAGCACGCCCTGCAGAAGCTTGGGCCGGTGCTGGTGCAGTATTTCGGGCTGGGGGAAGTAACCGGCGCGATCACCGTCCTGCCTGCGCACCTGCACAGCCTCGACGATGGTAAAATGCCCGTCGGCAGTTGCGGCTATCCGCGCACCGGCATGGAGATCACAATCCTGGATGTGGAGAACCGGCCGGTTGTGGCCGGTGAAACTGGCGAGATCTGCGTGCGGGGACCTGCAGTCATGACCGGGTATTTCGAAAACGAGGAGGCCAATCGCAAAGCCTTCGCCGGCGGCTGGTTTCATACCGGCGATCTCGGCCATGTGGACACGCAGGGTTTCGTCTTTATCACGGGCCGCGCATCGGACATGTACATCTCCGGCGGCTCGAACGTCTATCCGCGCGAAATCGAAGAGCTGCTGCTGACGCATCCCGCGGTCCTGGAAGCCTGCGTCGTGGCCATGCCACACGATAAATGGGGTGAGTGCGGCGTGGCAGTCCTGGTGGCGGACAGGCCGGTGCCAGAGCAGGAGCTGCTTGGGTTTCTCGAAGGGCGGCTGGCGAAATACAAATGGCCGGCGCGCTTCGTCTTCTGGCCGGAGCTGCCGAAATCGGGTTACGGAAAAGTAGCCAAGCGCGACGTCAGACGCATTCTGAAGGAGCATGGCAATGAGTGACGAGGCTAAGGATATCGCATCCATCGATTCATATCACGCCCACATCTACTTTGATCCGTTGCACACCAAGGACCAGGCGATGTGGGTGCGGAACGAGATCGAACAGCGGTTTGCTCCGGTGCGCATGGGCCGCATGCATGATGTTCCCGTCGGGCCGCATCCCACCGCAATGTTCCAGGTAGCATTTGGTACCGAATTATTTGACCGGATCGTGCCGTGGCTGATGCTGAACCGCCGCGGCCTTGTGGTGCTGGTGCATCCCGAAACCGACCGCCCCAAGGACGACCATCTGCATCACGCCGTTTGGCTCGGCGACAAGCTGCCGCTGAACGCCTCCATGTTGCCGGAAACGCGGCAGGATCATTGAAGGGAAGACCGGGGAAACGTAAGCCATGTCCGTTCTCGACCGCTGTTACAATATCAATGACCTGCGGCTTGAGGCCAGACGCCGCCTGCCGCGTGGCATTTTCGAATTCATCGATCGTGGCACCGAGGACGAGGTGGCGGTGCGCAACAACCGGGCAGCGTTCGAGCGAATCAAGCTGCGTCACCGCGCGTTGATGGACGTTTCCGGTCGCACCATGACCACGACGCTGTTCGGCAAGCCGTCCGGCATGCCGATGGCGATTGGGGCGACCGGCGGGGCCGGGCTGTGCTGGCATTACGGCGAACTGGAACTGGCCAAAGCAGCTGCTGCGGCGAAAGTTCCGTTCACCTCGGCGACGGGGTCGCTGACGGCAATGGAAATGATCGCACAGGAAGCCGGCGGGCGGCTGTGGTTCCAGCTTTACGTGTGGAAGGACCGCAACCTTTCCTACCAGCTGATCGACCGGGCGCACCGCAGCGGGTTCGAGGCGCTGATCGTCACCACCGATACGATCGTCCCTCCGAACCGGGAGTATAACGCACGCAACGGCTTCCTTCTTCCGTTCCACGCAACGCCGCGCTTCGTCGCGGATGTAGCGATGCATCCGGCCTGGTTCTTCCGCGTGCTGATGAAATATCTGACGACGATAGGGCTGCCGCGGAATGAAAACTACCCGGACCCCTACCGGCGTCCGGTCACGCGCGACCCTTCGACACGCGAATTCATGCGCCAGGACTCGCTGTGCTGGGATGACATCCGGGTATTTCGCGATAAGTGGCCGGGCGTGCTTATGCTTAAGGGCATCAACCGCACCGATGATGCGCTCAAGGCGATCGAGTACGGCGTAGACGGGCTGATCGTCTCCAATCACGGCGGGCGCAACATGGATAGTGCGGTCGCATCGATCGACGCCTTGCCGGAGATTGCCGACGCCGTCGGTGACCGCGGGACCGTGCTGCTGGATTCCGGTGTGCGCCGCGGGTCGGATATCGCCAAGGCGGTAGCGCTCGGCGCGAAGGGCGTGCTTTGCGGCCGCGCCACGCTCTACGGCGCGGCGGTGGCCGGGCAGGCGGGGGTCGCGCACGCGATCAACATAATCCGGACCGAGCTCGACAAGACGATGGCCTATACAGGCTGCCGCAGTGTCGATGAAATTACAACCGATATCTTCTTCGGCGACCGGGAAGGGAACCGGCTGCGCGACCGGATACTGATGCCGGCATGATCAGTCGGCGGCGAGCTCAGGCGTAGGAAGGCGCTCGCCGACGCACTCGGCAAGATAGGTTTCCAGCTCCTGGGCGCGTACCGCCGCGGTATGCCGCTCCAGCGTGCGCGCCAGGGCGGCGTTGCCGATGCGATCGCGGACTGTCCTCCTGGACCGAAGCGCGCCGATAACGTCCTCGGTCGTATCCGCAACGAGGATTTCGTACCCAGGTTTGAAGAATGCATTCAGTCCGCGCCAACGATCGGAGATGATCGGCACGCCGCAGGCGGATGCCTCGAACAAGCGCACACTCGGGCTCCAGCCGGCGCGCACCATGTCCTCGCGCGTGACGTTCAGCGCCCAACCGAGACTGGAATAAAACGCAGCATGATCGGATGGCGCCAGATGGTCGATCCGGTCCACATTCTCCGGCCAGTCGATATCCGCCGGGTACTGCGGCCCAGCAACGACAAAGCGGTGGCCGGGTAGCCTTTGGGCCGGCCCGATCAGCAGACGTTCGACTGCCGGCTGGCGGTCGAGGCTGTAGGTACCGATGTAACCAAGATCCCACCGGCGCGGCGTTGCCGTTGGGTGGTGCAGTGCGGGATCGACGGCGCAATACAGCGGCCTGGCGCACCGCGCGCCCCACTCGTGTTCCAGTTCCCGCAGGACAGGGCCGCCGGTGAAGGACAAGTAGAGATCGAACGCCGGAACCTGTCGCCGCGACAGATAGGCCGCGTCTCCCTGGCGCAGGGCACGCATCGTCACAGGCGTATCGATGTCGTAAAAGACGAGGCGTCGCGCCAGCGATGCGGCGCGCCGGATCACCTCGATCCCGTCCGGCACATAGGAACCGACGACCACCGCGTCGGCATGTGCGATGTCAAAGGCGAAGCGGTCCAACTCTGAAACGCTGTCGTAACACCGAAGTTCGCAGTAACCGGGGGCGGGAAGGTCGCGATTGGCTGCGTACCAGGGCTGCTCACGCTCGAGAAACAGCAGATCGTGGCCATTCGCATCGAGCGCCTTCAGCAAGGCGCGATACGTCGTCGCGTGGCCGTTTCCCCACGAAGAACTAAGGCTAAGTCCGAGAAAAACCAGCCGCATCCTGCGCTCCTATGCCGCGACGGCTTGGCGAGCACGCGCCAGCGCACCACGCAGCAATCGATCCACAATCCGGGCGCGCTGTTCGTAAGTGTGCTCAGCCATGATGCGCGCCCGCGCGGCTCCGCCAATCGCCTGCGCCTGCTCTGGTGTCAGCGCGGCCAGAAGCGCGGCCACGTCCGAGCCGTCGCGCGCGACCAGAACCTCCGCGTCGGGTTTCAGGAAAAGCTCGATGCCGTCCCATGCATCGGTGATCAGGCAGGCACCGGCGCCAGCGGCTTCAAACACCCGGGTGGCGGGGCAGAACCCCATGCTGGCCATGCTGTCGCGCGCCACGTTCAGAACCGCGGTGCAGGAGCAATTGAATGCGTTGTGCCGCTCGGTGCCCACGTGCCCCAGGCCCCGGACATTGGCCGTCAACGCCCTGTCGTTCCATCCTGACCCGCCGAGCAGGAAACACTTGTGCGGCAGAGCGGCTGCGGGACCGAAGAAGAATTCCTGCGCGCGCATCTCGCGATCCGGCATGCGGTTCGCGAGGAAACCAAGATCCGCAACGAGCGCCGGATCAGGCCGCACCGGAAAATGCGTCGCCGGATCGAGCGCGTTGTACACCGGCACGCATCGCCGCGCGCCGAGTGCGGTGTAAGCATCTGTCACAGGCGCGCCGCCCCCGTAGGTCAGGACCAGATCGATGACCCCCAGGCGGCGGCGCAAAGGATGCGCGGGGTCGGCACGCATCTCCGCGATCGTGGCGGGTGCATCCACGTCCCAGAAGACCCGCACGGCATGCGGCGGCGGAGCCGTGATAAGTCCCGCCAGCAGCTCGTTGTCGAACACACCGACTCCGCTGGCCTTTACCATTACGTCGGAATCTCCGGCTTCGGACAGCACCGAGCGCAACGCGGTCTCTGTGGCGGGATAAATTACCACCCGCGCCCAGCCGGGTGGGTCGATGTCGCGATGTGACTGGCGATCGTAGGCGTCAGGCTCGTAGAACGTGATGTCCCATCCAAACGTGGCAAGCTGCTGGAGCAGTCCGCGATAATAGGTCGCGGCGCCGTTCCAGTAGGACGAAACAAGCGAGGATCCGAAAAAGGCCAGTTGCATCATGCCAGGGCTGCCTGTGTGGTTGCTGGTGGCGCGGCCAACTGCCTGGCGATACGCAGCAGCCCGTCGGCCCGATGGGCGCAGGTATGCCGGGCGCGGATGGCGGCAAGGCCGTGTGCGGCAAGCGACTGGCGAAGTTCAGTGTCGTTTGTGACCGAACGCATAAGGCGCCTCATCTGCTCCGGACCCCGTGCTATAAGAAAATCGCGCCCGGGTTGAAACAGATGTTCGGCATCATCCCACGGCGCGGATAGCAGCGGTATGCCGCAGGCCAGCGCTTCAAAGACGCGGATAGTAGGAATGCCGGGCAGGTGTGTCGTATAGAAGCGACGCGGCACATGCACCGTCATTAGATGGCGCGCGAACACTTCCGGCACCCGAGCATTCGGCAGCCATCCACGATATTGCGCGCCGGCAGCCGCAAGCGCGGCGACTGCCGTTTCCGGGTAGCGCACTCCGTAAATATCCAGCGGCAGATGCAGCGCGGCAGCAGGGTCCAGAAGATAATCGTGCAACTCGCCGGAGCGCTCATCTTCCCCCCAGTTGCCGATCCACACAACGCCTGCACGTATCTGCTCCGCCACGGGCGGATGAAACAGGCGGATATCAGCTGCCTCGTGCCAGACGAACACGCGCAGGCCCCAGCCCAGGTCGCGATAGACCCGCGCCAGCGCCTCTCCGAACGCGAGCACGCCATCGTAACCCGAGAGATCCATGCGCGAGATCGCACCAGGATCGGATACCGCCCGGTGGTGCGTGTCGTGGAACAGCAGAAGAAAGCGCCCGCCATGTGCGCGCCTCCTGCCGATCGCAGCGACAACCCCCGGATCATTCCACTCGTGAACAATCACCAGATCCGCCGCATCCAGCATTTCGTCAAGACCGGCGACCACATCAGGAGAATATCGCCGCGAGCACCGGGCGAGCTCGGGATAATATCTCATGAAGCCGTCCAGACCTGCCTGACCATGGTCATGGACCAGGTTTTGCCTGCTCCACGATTCTTCCGGCTCGTACGAAACAACTTCGTGGCCGCTCGTCAGCAATTCGCGCAAAACGCCGCGCAGGAAATGGGTGTTGCCGTGGTTCCAGCACGACAGAAGCGAGTGAGTGAAATAAACGATACGCATCAATCGGCCATGACCGGCGCCGAAGCCATTGCATCCCGGTGCACAGCCCAGGTCTCCTCGACCATCGCAGCAGGCGCATAGCGCCGCGCGCGTTCCCGGGCGGTCGCGCCCAGCGGTTCGTAAACGTTCGGAAAGTTCAACATCCGCTTCATGGCCGCGGCAAGGCGATCCGTGTCATCCGGCGCCACGAAAAAAGCCACACCATCCCAAAGCTCTCTAAACGTCGGAATATCGCCCAGCAGCAGCGGACACCCGGCCTGAGCGGCTTCGAGAACCGCCAGACCAAATGGCTCGTACCGGGCGGGCGACACAAAAAACGCCGCTCGGCCGTATTCGCGTGCCATTCCGGCCTGTCCCACAGAGCCGAGCAGCCGCAGATGGCGGCAATGCACCACCGCACCGTTCGGGCCGGTCGCCGATCCGGCTGCACGGACCGCAATGCCCGACGCGCCCGACGCCACGTCCAGCTTCGCGATATTCTTCGCCTCATCCCACAGCCGCCCTGCGGTAAGGCCATGCGCGTGCGGTGTCCGCCGGACGCGGATCGGCGTGCGGCCGTTCCACACGAACTCGAATTTCGCGCTCGACTCCATAGGCCGCCGCGAGTGCCTCGGCGAAGCTGCAACTGGGGGCAATCACAGCGTCCGCATCCACCAGACCGCTCGCCACCAGCTCGGCACGCCAAGCAAGATCGGGCGGAATTGGCGCGGACCGCATGGCGCGCCACCACGTGCCGACGCAGGAATGCGCCGCCGCGATAACGGGAGCCGGCCATCCGGCGAGCGATACGTAAGCAGGCGCATGCAACTGGACCGTGTCCGCGCGCCATTCCGCCGCAAGCTGCGCCAACTCTTCGGCGGCCGCGCGAATCACATCGGGATTGGCGGCGAGCCAGTCCAGCGCCAGACCTGTCAGTCGCAAGGTGCATCGCTCGATGGCGGCCACCTCGGCGCGTTGGGCGCAGCTAGGTGGCGGTCCCATCGCGACGAGCAGAACATCTGCGCCCCGAGCGGCAAACCCCGCCGCAAGCTCGGTCGCGTAGCGCCAGACCCCACCTACGGCATCGGCGGTCAGCATGATGCGCCTCGGCATCATCAGACGGCGCCCTCCAGCTCCGGGAGTGGCAGCGGACGCGCCTCCTGGATGTCGCTGAACCGTTCGAATTGCGCCAGATAATGGGCGTGGGCGCGCTCCCAGGCGAAATCGTCCGGTTCGCCCCAAAGCTTCCGGTAATCCGGCGATGACGGATACGGAAACAGTGGAACCGGGTCGTTCGCCCAAACACCATTTTGCTGCAATCGAGCACGCCACGCGGCAATGACCGCCGGATCGTCGTCCGGCGAGCCGATCAGATTTGCCTGGACGAATGGAACGGTCTCGCGTGCGCGGATCAGCAACGCAGTCAGCGTCTCGGTATCCAGCCGGCACTCCTTATCCAGCGCCGCCCGGCCCTGCTCCGTCAGGCTCTCAACCCCGGCCTCCACCGAAACGCACCCGGCCGCACCGAGCAAATCCAGCATCTCCGGTTTCCACAAATCGATGCGGGTCTGCACGCCAAAATGCACCGGTCGCCGCCGCAGTGCTTCCAAAAGCTGACGCCACGGAAGGAAAATCTCATCGATAAAATAGATGTAGCGAACACCTTGCCCGATCAGGCCGTCGATCTCCGCCATCAGCAGATCCAGACGGCGCCGGCGGTAGCGGTCGCGGAAGTCGATCTTGGCGCAGAAGCTGCAGGAATACGGGCAGCCCCGAGACGCCTCCACCTCCGCGCCCGGCGCATCCGGTTCGCGGTCAAACCGATGATGGTGATGACGATGCTGAGCGATCCAGTCGTCCGGCCAGGCAAGCGCCGGCATATTTGTGAACCCTGCGACGCGCGGACCGCCGTTGACACGCAACTCGCCGTTATCCAGCCAGGCCGTGCCCTGGACGGCATCCGGTGATCCGGCATCGGCCAGTTCGGCCAACGACTCCTCCGGCTCCCCGCGCAGGACGATGTCAGCCCCAAGCTTGCGAAGAGCAGGGCCGGGCGTTGCCGATCCGTGTGGGCCGATGGCGACCGTTATCACCCCTGTTTCGTCGAACTGACGAAATACGCCCCTCGGCACCGTCAGCTCCGGCGGTGCGCAGCGCCAGAACAAATATGTCGGCGCGGTGCTGACCGCGACCATGTCCGGGCCGAACGCCAGCGACCGGGCGGCAACATCAGCCTCGGTCAGATCGAGAAGATGTCCGTCCAGCATCAACGTCTCGTGGCCATGCTGTTCCAAAACCAACTTCGCGCAGCCAAGCTCCAGCGGCAGATGCGGTTCGCGGCAGCCGAAATAAATGCTACCTTCAAACCGCCACGGCGGGTTGATAAGCGCAACCCTCATGCCGCCACCGCCTCATGCCGCGTGAAACTATGCAAAAGGCGCGCCACGCCGCTGCGCCAGCCGACCGGACGTGGCAGGTTTAGCTCCGAGCGGATACGTCGCGCATCCGCAACGAACCAGCGCTGATCGTTCGGCCGCCAGGGTGCGGTGCGGAACGCAACACCCCGTCCCAACTCGTGTTCGATGTGACTGATCAGGCGGAGCAGGCTGACCGCGTTATCGGGGCCCCCGCCGAGATTGAACGCGCGCCCGGATATTCGCCGGACATTGCGCCACGCCTCGATGTAAGCGGCAACGGCATCGTCCACGTAGAGGATATCGCGCACCTGCTGCCCGTCACCATAAATCGTGATGGGCTCACCAGCCACCGCCTTCAGCGCGAAATGCGCCACCCACCCCTGGTCCTCGGTACCGAGCTGCCGCGGGCCGTAGATGCAGCTCATTCGCAGCACAGCGGTCGGGACGCCAAAGCTCTCTGCATAGTCCAGAACGTATTGGTCCGCCGCGCCCTTGGAACAGCCATAGGGCGTGCAGAAATGCAGAGCATGCGTTTCGCCGATTCCGTATTGTGCGATCATGTCGTCGGCGGGGCGATACGCATGATCGTCTTGCATCAGTGCCACATCGGTAAGCCCGCCATAGACCTTGTTGGTGCTGGCGAAGATCAGCGGCACGCGCCGGCGCCGGACCGCTTCCAGCAACAAAACCGTGCCAATAAGATTTACCTGCAAATCCGCCACCGGATCATTCAGGCTCGTGGTCACCGCGACCTGCGCGGCGAAGTGAAACACCGCCCGCGCATCGCGCGCCGCGCCCGCGACCGAATCTGCGTCACGAATATCGGCGATCACCGCAGAGACGCGCCGAGGATGGCGCCGGCGCAGCCACTCTAGATTGCGCTCGACCCCTGGCCGGGCCAGTGAATCAAGCACGAGGACATGCTCGCCTTCGTTGGCCAGGCGGTTGGCAAGCGCACTGCCGATGAAGCCCGCGCCTCCAGTAACCAGAACCGGCGAGGTCATGCCACGAGTTCCCGTGCTTCCAGCTCCCGCCGTGCGTGGGCTACGCGATCGACCGCCCGCTGTTTGCGCACCCATTCCGCCAAATCGCGCATGCCTTCCCGCATGTCCTGCCGGGGCTCAAACCCCAGCCGCTCGCGCGCAAGGCTGATGTCGGCGAAGCAGTGCCGGATATCGCCCGCTCGCGCCTTGCCGAGCACCTCGGGAATTAGATCCGGCCGCCCCATCGCGGCTGCAATCTGTTCACCGATCTCCCGTATCGTCGTGATGCGCCCGCTGCCGATGTTGAATACGCCACCTGCCGCTTCCGGCACCTCCAACGCGTGGACGAACGCCCGTGCGACGTCGGTCACGTGCACAAAATCGCGGCGTTGCTCGCCATCCTCGAAGACTTGCGGGGGCTTTCCGTTCAGCAGTTGCGCGGCAAAAATCGCCAGCACGCCGGTATAGGGATTGGAAAGGGCCTGCCCAGGACCGTAAACGTTGAACAGCCGAAGCGCGACACCTTGCATGCCATAAGCCGGCGCGACGGTCAGAATAAGCTGTTCCTGAACGAACTTCGTGATGGCATAGACCGAAGCCAGCGCCGGACGCTTCCATTCGGGCGTCGGCAGCGGAAACAGTGACCGGCCGTCCTTATCCAGCGGATCCCAACCGGCATCGGATCGCGCACCGCGCACAGCATCTTCGACCACCCGTCCGTCGGCCGAGCGATAAAGGCCTTCGCCGTAAATGCTCATGGAAGAAGCGACAACGACGCGTCGCACGGGATGCGCAAGCAGCGCCTGGAGCAGCGATGCCGTGCCGAGATCATTTGCGCCTACATAGCGGTCGATTTCGTACATGCTCTGCCCTACACCCACCTCGGCGGCAAGATGGACGACAGAGTCAACGCCACGCAGCGATTTGCTCACAAGTTCGGTATTGCGGACATTTCCCACGATCAGTTCAGTTTCACACAAGACCGGATCGGCCCTCTGCCACGCATGCACCTGTTCTACGAAATCATCGAGCACGCGAATTTGATATCCGCGCGCAAGCAGGGCCTTACAGAGATGGCAGCCGATGAAACCGGCGCCTCCGGTGATCAAAACACGAGACTTCACGCAGCTTCCCTTTTCGCGGCAAGCGTTGAGGTCGCCGGTTCCGCCACAGGGACGGTTCGGCTCTAATCCGTTCGGGGAACGGCAACACGGGGCCGGGAAGATTGTTCCTTCACAGGCTGTTGAGCGCGCTTCGCTGCTGAGCAACGACCGGCAGGAAAGCTGCTGCAAACGTTTCAATCTGTGGCCCGTCCAACCGCCGATGATCTTGTTTTCGGCCGCCGAGGTTTTTGCCGTTACTCGAACTGTTCCATGCTCCGACGGCGATCGCCGCCGCCACGGCGGGGTGAAACGGGGTAATAACAAAGAAGTTAACAGGTGCGAAACCGCGATGCAGGGCGATCCGTTGAATAACCTTGACCCGTGTTCCAGGAGACATCCCTATGACCGCCCATCCGCCGCCGGTCCCGCCCGAACAGCAAAGCGACAAGGCGCCGAAATCCGGAAAAGCAAACGTGAAGCAGACCGGCGCGACCAAGCCGCCGCCGGATGATAGGAATGCGGATCGGTTCGGTGATATAAAGCAGAATACGACCAATCAGGGCCATCAGCAGGACCGATGAGCGAAACGCGGGCTGTCCGCGATACTTCGATCCGCACGTACAAGGCGAAGCGCAACTTCGCCGTCACGGCTGAACCGCCGCCGGCCCAACCTGGATCGGCGCAAGCCGCAGCGGCGCCAATCTTCGTCGTGCAGAAGCACGCCGCGCATCGCGCCGGACTGCACTGGGATGTCCGCCTGGAGCATAACGGCGTGCTTTGGAGCTGGGCCGTTCGCAAGGGCCCCTCCCTCGACCCGAAAGACAAGCGCATTGCCGCTCATGTCGAGGATCATCCGCTGGATTATGCCAGCTTCCAGGGCACGATTCCCGATGGACAATACGGCGCGGGCACGGTCGAAACCTGGGACCGTGGCACATGGGAGCCGCTGAATGACCCCGATGTCGGCATGGCAAAAGGTGAGCTCACCTTCGTGCTGCACGGCACGCGGCTGAACGGCCGGTTCCACCTGGTGCGGATGAAACCCAAGCCGCGGCAGCGGGGTGACAACTGGCTGCTGTTCAAGGGCCATGACAAAGGCGAGCGCACCGGGGCCGACGCCCTGACCATCGAGCAGGAAATAGCCGCCCCCTCACCGCCGGGTCCCCCGAAACGGGAAGGGCCGCCTGCTCCCGCTGCCAAGCAGGGCAAGCTGCCGCAATCCCAGGCCCCACAGCTGGCGAGCCCGACGGAGGAACCGCCAGCAGGTTCCGGCTGGCTCTCCGAAATCAAATTCGACGGGTATCGGCTGCTGCTGTTCGTAGAACACGGCAAAGCCCAGGTAATCACCCGCAACGGCCTGGATTGGACCGATCGACTGCCGGCGCTGGCGCGGACTGCTGCGGCCTTGCCGGTTGCGACGGCGCTTCTGGACGGCGAACTGGTGTTCCTGAAGGAGGATGGGGTTTCCAGCTTCCCGGATCTGCAAGCGGCCCTGTCAGCCGGACACGACGAGCGGTTGCATTTCTATGTCTTCGACCTGCTTCACCTGGATGGATGGGACCTGCGGCCGTGCCGTCTGATCGACCGCAAACAGGTGCTGCAGGACCTGACCGCCTGGAGCGGGATGCTGCGCTACAGCGACCACCACGAGGGCGATCCCAGCACAATGCGCAAGGAGGCGTGCCGCCTCGGCCTTGAAGGCATCATCTGCAAGCAGGCCGACGCGCCCTACCGCTCGGGGCGCGCCCGGAGCTGGCTAAAGGTGAAGTGCACCGGACGGGAGGAGTTCGTTGTCCTCGGTTGGACTCCGCCCCAGGGCAGCCGGACCGGTCTCGGCGCCCTCCACGTCGGCTACTACGACCAGCAAGGCGCGTTGCACTATGCCGGAGGCGTGGGCACTGGCTTCTCCGAAGCCGAACTGGAGCGCCTGCGGGCGGCGTTGGACGCCCTCGCTGCCGGTACGCCGGAAGCCCTGCTCGTGGGGGGCGATCCACTGGACCCGACGATCCACTGGGTCCGGCCCGAGATGGTGGTGGAGGTGCAGTTCGTCGGCTGGTCGGGCGCCGGGCGGATACGCCACGCGGTGTATCTGGGCCAGCGCGAAGATAAAGCGGCGGCTGAGATCGTCCGTCACGTGGCGAACCCCGAGGCGGCGCGCCGGGCGGTCACGCCCAAAAGCCGGGGGTCGTCTGCGGTCCATCGGATTCGGCCGAAGATTGCAGTGCCCCCGCGTCAGCCAGCCCGGGCCAGCCGGATCGTGACCGCCCGGGCGCCCAAAGGCGCAGAAACAGAACTGGCAGGGGTCAGGATCACTCACCCGGAGAAGGAGCTCTGGCCGGGCATTACCAAGCGTGACCTAGCGGAATACTGGCAAGCCGTCGCCGACGTAGCTCTGCCCGGCTTGGCGCGCCGACCCCTCGCCATCGTCCGCTGCCCGGACGGAATAGGCGGCGAGCATTTCTTCCAGAAGCGCGGCCGTGGCCATCTACCGGCCCAGATCAGGGAATCCGAGGCGGCCGAATCACCCTATCTGGCAATCGACGGCCTGGACGGGCTGATGGCGCTGACCCAGATGGCGGCCATTGAGCTGCACCCGTGGGGAGCCTCCGAGGCCGACCCGCTCCACCCTGACACGCTGGTGTTCGATCTCGACCCTGGTGATGGGGTGCCGTTCACGAAAGTGGTCAATGCGGCCCACGAGGTGCGGGACCGGCTCAAGGCGATGGGACTGGCCTCCTTCTGCCGGACTACGGGCGGGAAGGGACTGCACATCGTGGTGCCGATAACCCGTGGGCCCGATTGGGACGAGGCCAAGGCCTTCTGTCACGCCTTCGCCGAAACGCTCAGCCAGGAGCAGCCGGAGCGTTATCTTCCTACCTTGAAGAAGGAGGACCGGAAGGGACGGATATTGCTCGATTGGCTGCGGAACGGGCTCGGCGCGACGGCCGTCTCCTCCTTCTGCCCAAGGGCGCGGCCAGGCGCCACGGTCGCCACCCCTCTGGCCTGGGCGGAAGTGACGGCCAAACTGGATCCCACGGCGTTCACGGTGCGCACCGTGCCGCAGCGAGTTGCGAAGCTGCGGAAGGATCCCTGGGAGGGGTTCCGTGATCCGGGCCAATCGCTGCCCGATATCCCGCGCGAGCGGCTGAAACCCGCGCCTGGCGGTTCGAAGCGGCCGGTGATCGTGTTTGCAAAAAAGCCTAAGAAGCGGGCATTACCCGCCCATGGAAAGCCTTCCGTCTGATGCCGGCCAGAGTACTATTGCCGCCGAACGCGTCCTGATCCTCGATTTCGGTAGCCAGGTCACGCAGCTGATTGCGCGCCGCGTCCGCGAATCCGGCGTGTATTGCGAAATCTGGCCGTTCAGCGCGGATCCGGCGCGTATCCGGGACTGGCGGCCCCGCGCTGTGATCCTGTCCGGCGGCCCCGCATCGGTGCACAAGCCGGGCGCGCCGCTCGCGCCGCAGGAGGTGTTTTCCCTCGGCGTTCCGGTGCTGGGCATCTGCTACGGCGAGCAACTGCTTTGCGCGCAGCTCGGCGGCGTGGTGGCGCCCTCCGATCATCGCGAATTCGGCCGCGCATTCGTTGACGTCACCGGGACCTGCGCGCTGTTCGACGGGGTGTGGCCCGAGGGCTCGCGCGAGCAGGTGTGGATGAGCCACGGAGACCGGGTGACGCAACTGCCGCCCGGATTCCGTGCGGTGGCCGCTACCGAGGGCGCGCCGTTCGCGGCGATTGCCGACGACGAGCGGCGGTTCTACGGCCTGCAGTTTCATCCGGAAGTGGTACACACGCCACATGGCACGGCTCTGCTGCGTAACTTCACCCACAGGGTCGCCGGCCTGTCCGGTACCTGGACGATGGCGGCATTCCGCGAAATGGAGATCGGGCGGTTGCGCGCCCGGATCGGTGACGGCCGCGTGATCTGTGGGCTTTCGGGCGGCGTGGATTCATCGGTCGCAGCCGTGTTGATCCATGAGGCGATCGGCGATCGCTTGACGTGCATTTTTGTCGATCACGGGCTGCTGCGCGCCGGCGAGGCCGAGGAGGTGGTTTCCACCTTCCGCAACCGTTTCAATATCAGGCTGGTGCATCGCGATGCCTCTGATGTTTTCCTCGCCGCGCTCGACGGCGTGGCCGACCCCGAGGCAAAGCGCAAGACAATCGGACGCCTGTTCATAGAAGTGTTCGAGCAGGAGGCGGCGAAGACGGGCGGCGCGGATTTTCTGGCGCAGGGAACGTTGTATCCAGACGTAATCGAGTCGGTTAGCTCGACGGGTGGGCCGAGCGTCACGATCAAATCGCACCATAACGTGGGTGGCCTGCCGGAACGGATGCGGTTGAAACTTGTTGAACCGCTGCGCGAGTTGTTCAAGGACGAGGTGCGCGCGCTGGGGAAGGAACTGGGCATGCCGGAGAGCATTGTCGGCCGCCACCCGTTCCCCGGCCCGGGATTGGCGATCCGGATCCCTGGCGCGGTGACGCAGGATAAGCTGGAGGTGCTGCGCCGGGCGGATAGGATCTTCATCGAGGAGATCCGTGCCGCCAGCCTATATGACGCAATCTGGCAGGCTTTCACGGTCTTGCTGCCGGTGCGGACTGTAGGCGTGATGGGGGACGGGCGGACGTATGACCAGGCCTGTGCGTTGCGCGCCGTGACATCTACGGATGGGATGACGGCGGATGTTTACCCGTTCGACATGGCGTTTTTGACCCGCGTGGCGAACCGGATTGTTAATGAAGTGGCGGGGATCAACAGGGTTACGTATGATATTACCAGCAAGCCGCCGGGGACGATCGAGTGGGAATGATTTTTGCGCTCCCCAGGGTATCCCACAGCGCCCCGGAAACCTCCGTAACATCCTGATAGATCATAGTAAATCGTCCGATGCCTTTCGGGGACTATCGGCCGGCAAAGACGGTATCTGTCGGACCTTCTGACGGTGTAGTTTCCCATTGCGCAATCCGATTTCGTCCGATACTGTCAGCCTCCGAGCGCCCTCTGACGGTCTTTTTTTTAACTAATACCAGCCGGCTGACGCGCCGGCTCTAATTTCCGCTTGCCGCGGCTCGATGCGGCAGGATTCCTGATTTGCCGGGCCCCATTGGGAGGATGGCAGTGACGGTGAAGATCACCCGGCTGGAGCACAGCCCGCAGGATTTGCGGGCGATTGCGGCGCGGGAAAGCGATGCCCGGCCGGCTCGCCGTCTGCTGGCGATCGTCCTGGTTCTGGAAGATCGCCCGCGCGGCGAAGCAGCGCAGAGCTGCGGGATGGATCGGCAGACCCTGCGTGAGTGGGTGATCCGCTACAACGAGCGTGGTGTGGCGGGGCTGTCGGACCTGTCACATGCGGGGGGACCTTCGGCCAAGCTCACCGACGAGGAGAAAGCCGTGCTGGCACGCTGGGTTCGTGAGGGACCTGACCCCGCCGAGCATGGCGTTGTGCGCTGGCGGCTATGCGATCTCAGGCAACTCATCCTGGCGCGCTTCTTTGTGCTGCTGGACGAGCGCAGCATCAGCCGCATCCTGAAGCAGCTGGGCTTCAGCCATATTTCGGTGCGTCCACGGCACCCGCAGGCGGATGCCGCGGCACAGGAGGCGCATAAAAAAACTTCGCCCCGTTGGTCGCGGCCGCGATCCCGCCGGCCGCCGCCGATAAGCCGATTGAGTTATGGTGGCAGGACGAGACAAGGATCGGTCAGCAGGGCAGCCTGACCTACGTTTGGGGTGAGCGGGGCAGCCGGCCCCGGGCTCCGCGCGATCAGCGTTACAGTTGGGCCTATCTGTTCGGCGCAGTCTGCCCGGACCGAGCGACCGGCGCTGCCCTGGTGCTCCCCTTCGCCAACCTCCAGGCCATGAACCTACATTTGCAGGAGATCAGCACCCAGGTGGCGCCCGGTGCCCATGCCGTGCTGATCCTTGATGGCGGCGGATGGCACAGGCCAGGCGGCAGGCTCAAGCTCCCGGGCAACATCAGCCTGCTGTTTCTTCCGCCATACTCCCCCGAGTTGAACCCGGTGGAGAACATCTGGCAGTTCCTGCGCCAGAACTCGCTCGCCAACCGGATCTTCGAGACCTACGAGGCTATCATCGACGCCTGCTGTAAGGCATGGAACCAGTTGATCGCCGCGCCCGAACGCATCCGTTCAATCGCCACCCGCGAGTATGCCAAAACGGTCATCGCGTGAGTCGGCTGGTATAATACCAGCCGCCGTAAACATTGACGCACGCCCAGTCGCGGGTGCCGATAGAGCGTATTCGCTCGGGATCATTGATCAGGGAGTTCCAGGCGTCGCGGCAGGCCGCCAGGATGGCCTCGTAGCTGTCCCAAACCAGGCGGCAGAGTTTTCTGAGATACTCCCACACATTCTCCATCGGGTTGAGCTCGGGCGAGTAGGGCGGCAGATGCACCAGAGTGATGTTGTCCGGCACGCACAACCGCCCGCCGGGCTGATGCCAGCCTGCCTGATCGAGTAGCAGCACGGCATGTGCATTGGTGCTGACCTGGGCGCTGATTTCCTTGAGGTGCTCGTTCATCGCTTCGGTGTTGACGCTGGGCATGATGACTGCCGCCTCGTTACATCCGCAAAGCTTTTTTAGTCTGAACTTTCCTGCCTTTCGGACGCAAGCGATTGATATCGCTTCCGCTTGGTGCTGCGCTGCTGGCTACGCGGCGACGGCAAGCGTGACACCGAGCAGATCGAGTGCCCGGCGCTGCACCTTGGTGGGAGAGGCAAATATCGCGCTGGTCCGCTGACCGCCGAGGCGAACGGTGTTGCGGGTCAGGGTGGCGAGGTCGGCCAGCAGCGTGCGGAAGCTATGCACCGGCAGAGGCTCGCCATCCGCCGGATCGGTGTGTTTGCAAGCCGCCTTGCGCCGCGCTGCCTGCGACGGTTTGGCCGCTGTCACCGGGGCGCTTCGTTGCGTCTCTCGCCCGGCCGGATCGTGATCCTCGAACAGCATCGGCGCCAGCGCCCGGCGCATGTGTCATTCCAGATAATAGGCCAGATAATAGGCCAGCATGCACAGCAGCACATGCGCCCTGACCCGTGGCGCGGTCCAATGGAAGACCGGACGCAGTTCGAGATCGGCGCTCTTCAGCGAGCGGAACGCCCGCTCGACCCGCGCGAGGCTTTTGTAGGCCCGCACGGTCGCCACGGCATCGGCCTGCGCGGCGGTCAGATTGGTGCGCAGGACATAAATTCCGTCCAGCGCGGCTTCCGCGGCAATCGCTTCGTCATTTCGGCTGACGCTCAGGCTGTCCTCGCCGATGGTGAGGCGAAAGTGCTTGCCGACCCGGTGCTTTCCCAGCACCGCGCCGACCGCCTGGCCGATGGAAGCGGCGCCACGCAGGGGATCTTTCTCGCGCTGCACGCGGCTTTGGATTCGTTTCAGTTCTCTCTCGGTTGCTTCGAGCAAAGCCTGGCGCTTGCGCGCCCGCTCCTCGCCTAGCAACGGGTTCTTGCACACCACCAGGCGCTCGGCGGGATAATCCGGACCGGTGATCTCAGCCATATCACGTTCATCGAACAGCGAGAGCTGCAACGGCCCTCCGGCTGCCGCCAGTGCCTGGATCGCCGGCGCCCGCAAGGCGGTGATCCAGTTCAGGCCGGCCGGCCGCAGCGTCTGCTCGATCCGCGCGTCGGTGATCATGCCGCGGTCACCGACCATGACCACCCGCTGCAGCCCGAACCGCTGCTTTATCTTGGCGATTTGCGGCCCGAGCGTCGCCGGATCGGCGGTGTTGCCTTCAAACACTTCGGCCGCCACCGGGCAGCCGTCGCCGGCGCACAGCAGCCCGATCACCAGTTGCGGCCGGTCGCCGCGGTGATCGCGGCTGTAACCATATTGCGCCAGCTCGCAGTGGCGGCCTTCGAGATAGGCGGAAGTGACATCGTACAACAGCAACGCCCCGTCGCGCAGATGCCGCCGTGCCAGGCTGTTCTCGATGAACGTCTGCTCGCTGCCCAGCCAATCAAGCGTGGCATACAGTTCGTTGGCCTTGATCTCGCCGAGCGCCAGCACCTCGCCCAGGGAATGGCAGGCCGTGCCGGCGGTGAGCATGCGGGCGGTGGCCAATTTCGCCGCGGGTTCAAGCAGCCGGGCGATGATCAGCGCCAGGGCAAGCTTGCGTTTCCGTTCCGGCCCGCGGCGAGGCAGCAGGGCATCGAGTTCAATCCGCCGTGCCGTGCCGAGCGCGGCGAGCACGTGGCCGTGCGACAGGGAGCGGAGGATTTCCATCGCCTCTGCCGCGGGCAGCAGCCGATCGCCCCGCAACACGGCGCGTATCTGTTCGATTTGCTCGGGGCTCAGTTCCGAGAGGTTGGCGATGGTCTGTTTCTTGGTTTTGCCGTCCTCGCGATAGCTCCGGCGCAGCAGGACGGTGGGCGTGCTGCCGCGGTTGGGGACGATATCGATGTGCATGGGCCGAGTCGATCAGCCCGAGTTGCGTCGGGTCAAGCGAAATCTGCACATTTACATGGGTGCAGCGCCGGCTGCTTTCGCAAAGGAAATCAGCCGAGTAGGCTAAAAACCGGGGAAAGTTCGGTTTAGAGCCGCGTGAAACCATCTGGACTCCATTCCTCGCTGCCGACGCCGTGGTGGGTTACAAACAGCCCGTCGGGGTCGTAGCGGCGTTTCACCTCGAGCAGGCGGGGATAGTTCGGGCCGAAGGAACGGCGGCGCCAGTCGGGGTCGGTGAAGGCGGCCTCGGAGACGTAGGAGCCGGCGTCCGGGACGAGGTTTCGTATGATACCGATGGCTTGGCGGATAGCGGCGGCGTCTCCGCGGGCGAGGGCGAAATCGGGGCCGGGGCCAGGCATTCCCGGATAGGCCGGCGCGCCGCCAGCGGCGATGATGGCGAAGGCGAAGGCCTCGGTCACGGCGGGGTTCATTGGCGTGTCACGTGCCGCGGCACGTTCCTCGGCAGGCGCGCCGGCGAGCGCCTTGTTGAAATGCAGAGCAACGCGCCAGTGGCGAGTGGCGGCGAAAAGAGCTTCGTTTAGTTTTGGCCGGTCATTGTAGTCGAGAAGCGTGGCGGGAAGCCAAGCGGATTCGTAGTCGTGGATGAAGAAGCCGACCTCGCCCTGGTTGGTGCGGTACCAGACGTTTTCCTCAGGCGCACCGGGACGCGGGTCGTGAATCAGCAGCCCGCGGTGATGCTTGGCGAACCAGTTGGCGTCCCACCAATGCCGGGCGGGCACGGTGGCGATCCCGATCTTTTCGATGGCGGTGAAATCGGCGGGCGTAGCGGCGATGAAGTCGAGGAACGGTTTGAAGGCGGCCTCGGCTTGCGACTGATCGAGATCGTGGAAGACGAGGCCGAGACTGATGGTGTTTTCCTGCTGGAAGACGACGCTCTCGCCCCAATGTCGGTTGAACAAGTGCGTCCGGTAGAACCCGGTGAAGAAGCTGATGAGGCGGTGGAAAGCGGTATCGGAGTTTGCCTTTACGGTTCCGAATACTGCGCCGCAGAATTGCGGGAGGGTCCGGGTGCGCAGCGTCAGGCGCGTGACCACGCCGAAGCTGCACAGGGCGCCGCCTTTGAGCGCCCAGAACAGATCCGGGTTGGTGCAGGCGTTGGCGATGCGGACATCACCATCTGCGGTCACGATCTCGGCTTCGAGAAGGGCGGCGCCCGCCATGCCATAATTTTTAGAGAAACTACCGAAGCCGCCGCCGAGGATGAGGCCGGCGACACCGACGGTGGTGCATCCGCCGCCCTGCACGTAGCGGCCGGCCTGGGTTGTGACGGCATTGTAGACCTGCAGCCAGCGACCGCCGGCTTGCACGGAGACAGCCGGTGCCGGCGGATGGCTCGCGGCGCATCCCTGACCGATGAAATTATCATGCAGGGTGATGGCGTCCATCGGCCGCATCCAGACGAGCAGCGAGTTGGCCGCATTGGAACCGCCGAGATACGAGTGTCCGCCGCCCTTTACGATCAGGCGCAGCCGGTGGGTGCGGGCGAAATTGACGGCGGCAATGACATCGGCAGTGGCTTGCGCGGGCACCGCGTAGGCGCTGGGGGCGGATTGCCACGCATCCAGCCATCCGGATGTCTGGGTGCCGGCCGGCTGCTCGCCGATAAAGTAGGGATTCTTGAGATTTTGCAGCAGGCTGGCGCAAGCGTCGCTTGAGGGAGTGGTTTCGCAGGGAGCGAGCAGGGGTTGAACTGTGATGAGACGTCCGCCGATGGCGCGGTTCAGTTCTTCCCAGGCGTCAGGTGCGGGCCAGCCGGCATCACCGGGTCGGACGCGGCGAGTTGTCCGGCTGGTGGGAGATTGCGCGCGCGCAGAGAGGACGCGTGCCATGGTTGTTGCACCGAGGCCTTGCAGCGTTGCCCTGCGGCGGAGCGGCAATGTGGAGACGTCCCTTGGGGTAGGAGAGTGTAGGACCGGGTTCTGGGGGAGTCGATATTCAGAGTTGGATCAGGACCGGGGTTCCGGGTTTCAGGCCGACGAGGCGATCGCTTATTCCAAGTGCGTTGAAGGCGTTTTCAAGATCCTCGCGGGTTTCGCTGAAGTGGGCCCAGCCATCGTTATGAACCGCAACTATATGGGCGTCCGGGAAGGCGTGGGCGGTTTCGATGGCATCGTTGCTGTTCATGGTGAGATGGAAGGCGCCGCGGGTTTTCGCCGCTCCGGCAAATATGACGACGATGCGCGGATGGCAGCGGCGCGCGACCTCGGCGATGCCGGCGTACCAGACCGTATCGCCGGTGATGTAGATCGCATCCCCCGGCGCGGAGGTCCCGAGCAAAAATCCGATGACGTCGCCGGAGAGAGGCTCGATGCCGGCGGGCCCATGGCGGGCGGGTGCGGCGGCAACGTGGAGCCGGCTGCCGTCAGGCGCGGCGATTTCGGTGGTCTGCCAGGGGGCAAGGCCGCGCGCCGACGCTCCCAGCCGCCCGGCGCCGGCACTGGTGGTGAGGACGAGCGGGACGTTTGCGAGCAGGGCGCGGCCGGCATGATCCAGGTTGTCGGCGTGCTGATCGTGACTAAGAAGCACCACTTCGATGCGGCCGATCTGATCTGGTTTGAGGGCGGGAGAGGCACGTTTTTCCAAGGTGACGTGGGGCAATTGATATGTGCGGGTCGTCGAAAGTGGGATCGGTGAGCAGGCGCAGCCCGGCGATTTCAATGAGGACGGTGGGACCGCCAATGAGGGTGATTGTGGTGGTGCACTGAGGCATTGGCTTGTCTCCCGCGTCTGGTCTTGTATCGACTTCAGAAGGCGGGCTGCATAAAACCGAAGATCGCTGACTCGTGGAGGAGTAATCGTTGCGAACCGAAACGATCCCGTGCTCGAGATTGCCTCGACCGGCCCGATGGCAAGCAATCGTCAGCGGCTCTCCTGCGCACCAGCCGGGGGCGCCGGCATTGCATGAGTATATGCGTGGACGGTCTGACGTCCCTCGAACGGCAAGTTCTCGTCCGCCAGTGTTGCGGCGAGCCGGCCCGGGTCCATTTCCTCCAGAAGCGGCACGACGCGCATCAGCGTGTCCTCATCGAACGGCGATTCCGGGGCGGCCGGATCCGCGGCGCGGATCGTGTCGAGTACAGCGTTGCGAGCTAATGCCAGGATCGGGGCGGGATCCGACCCGCTCATGGCAGGTTCGCGTGCGGCAGGTCAGGATTGATCTTCGCCGCGCGGAAAAGCTCGTCAACCCGGGCCGCGAACTGTTCGCGGGTCAGTCCCTGTCGAACCGCTTCTTTCACCGCCTGCTGGATCAGATTGGAACGCAAGCTGCCGAAACTGATCTCGCCGCCTGAGGCAACCGGCTCGGCCCCGACGCTGACACCCGCCAGCACACCTTCCGTCATATGCGGAGTAGCGGCTTGGAAGAAGGACGGATTGGCAGACTGGTAATTTCGCATCCAGTCCAGCACGCGACCGGACGCGGCCTCGTTATCCATGTAGATCACGATGGCGTCCGCGCGGGAGGCGACGCCGCCTGGCCCGGTGAGCTTCGCCGCCGCGACTCCAGGGAAGTTCTGCGGATTGTCCACGATCTGCTGCACAACCGCCTGCATGACCTCGGTTGCGCGATCCGCCGCCACGTTGAGGTATACGCGTTGACCCACGCGCGCAACGATCTTCCCGTTGCGAACGGCGCCTTCGCGGAAGAACATGAAGAACTTTGACCTTATCTGCGCAAGGTTGGAGGGATCGGTCGCCGCGCGCGCGACCGCGGCGGATATCTGGTCGCCGAGGTCCAATCCTGTGACATTCTGGATACGTGACACGGCGCCGCCCGGGCGGCCGCGCGCCAGGCTCGCGAGATCTGCCAGGTAAGCGCCTTCACTCCGTGTCAAGGGCGCGTTGCCGGCCGTACCGCTGTAAAGATTGTAAACCTTGGTCGTGCCTCGATTGATGTCCTCCCGGTTCGCCCAGACCAGGTCCAGGAACGCCTTCAGGCGCTGACGGGAACCGGTTCCCGAAATGCCGCGCATTGCATAGATGGTGTCGCGCAATCCCTGCAGCTCGGCGGGCGTCAGCCTCAGTCCGAGACGCTCGACGACCTGCGTGAGTTCAGCCGTGCTGCGCAGCACACGGCTGAGGTTTGGGTTCGACACAAGCGCCTGTGCGATCCGCACCTGCGACGCCAGTTCGAAACCCTCGGTCGCGCCCTGCACTCTTCGCAGTGCCACGGCGAAGCGGAGGATCCGAAAACCCGCCGCCGCGCCGCCGATCGCTGCGCCGATGATGGCCAGAACGGCACCAAACTCCGCCGCATGGGCAGTGGCCTGACTGGCCAGACCCTCGTCGATGCTCAGTCCAGTGTTCGCGGCGTTGCCGAGGACGCGGGCGCGATCGATGGCAGAGGCGGCCATCGCAACGCCGATCGCCGCGTCAATGAAGATTCCGCCGGGCAGGAACAACAGGCCGATAGACAGCGCGAGTGCGCCGACGCCTTCCGCGATTGCCACGTTTCGCCTGCTGCGGTCCTCCGCCTCGATGACCGCGGCGGAACGCTTTCCAAGCCGACCCTGCAACCTGCCGCGCACGATATCGAGATCCATCAGATCAAGAGAGCCGTGCCCCACCTGGGCCTGCATCAGCTCCTGGCGCGTTGCCACGATGCTGGCCTTGATGCTGCGCAGTTCGTCCTCGATGCGGGACGTCCGGATTTCTGCCGTGGAAACGCGGGTCAGCATCGGAAAGGCGGCGAGCCAGAACTGCAGCGCCTCTTCAGCCTGGCCCTCCTGCTGGGCGAGCTGAAGCTGATGGTACGGGTCGGTGTTTATGACGTTTCCAGCGATACCGAAGGTGAAGGCGTGGGCCTGCACCCGGCTGTGCCGGACCTGATCGCGGTGCGCCACCAGTGCGTCTCGTATTACGGACGCCTCGCGCAGGCCCGTCGCATATTGCTGCAGCCGCTGCACCTTATCCGGCGCCTGCAGAAGGGCGTCCACTTGCTGCTCGTTGTCGGCAAGCGAGCGAAGGCTTTCCTGGAAGATCATCCCCTTGTAGCCGGTGACGATCACCTCGTCCGGCAAGTTGATCTTGCCCTGGTCGTGCATGCTGAGCAGGGCGGGCATCGGGTCCGGCCAGAGCGCACGCCAATCGGCGGGCGGCAATTGGTGTCCCAACGTGGCGAAGGCGCTGTTGCTGAACATGCCGGTAATGAACAGCAGGGCGTTCCAGTCGGACTCATACGCTTCCACCGGCTGGCCGGCGGCGAAGTTGAACCACCGGAAGACGGTTCCCCCCTGCGGCATGGCTTCGATCTGCATCAGGATCGATGGGCCGGCGGCGTCCCCGACATGGTAGGAAAAGGCGGCGCCGGGGGGCTGATAACTATCCATCTGGCCGACGACGTCGATATCGATCGTGGTATCCTGCGAGGGCGCTTGCTGCCTGCGGACCACATTGTCGCCGCGGGTCTGCAAGGTATGGACGATCTCGTGACCCAGCAGGCGGCGGCCGCTCTGCGTGCCCGGAGCGTAGGCATTCCGGGAAAAGGCGATGTTGTTGCCGACCGCGAAGGCGCGCCCCCCCAGACCTCGCGTCATCGACCACGCATCGGGGCTGTCATGCACCCGCACCCGGTCCAAACTGATGCCAAGGCGGTGTTCGAAAAATTCCTGCTCGGAGGCAGGCAGCCTCTCGCCTCGGCCGAGCTGGTCCGAACCGCCCGGCGAGTTGCCTGCTCCCCCAACCAAGGGCGGCGAGGTCGTGCCGATAGCCGGCGGCCCGCGGCCCGTGGTGATCTGCTCGGCTATCTCGTCCGCCTGCCGTTCCGCTGGATCGTGGCTGTCACCGAGTTCAAGCTTCGTGCGGATTGCAGCTCCGCGCATGTGCTGGAGAGCCTGATTCCCCGCGCCATGAGCGGGGGCCGCCGGCTGCAGGTCTGAGTTACGCCTGATACCGGATTGCGGATGCGAGCGGCGCTCGGAGCGGGTCACGCGCATGATCGTGCGGTGTGCCAGCCACACACCTTAGGGCCGGCCGCCAGCAGCGCATGATAGCGCCTGAACTCGCTCGCCGTAGGCACCTTTCCCTGCTTCAACAGTTGGCGCGACACCGCCTGCACCAGGCGTGCCATATCGATCGCCTCCCCATCCGCAGCGGCGGCGAATGCAGCGTCCAGCGCGGCTACGCGGATGTCGCCGCCGGCGAAAGCGAACTGGCTCGCCAGGAACTCGAGGTCGACGTCGTCCGCCAGCGGCGCGCCAGGGGCGATCGCCGCCCGCCACAGGCGCTCACGCAGCAACGCATCGGGCAGCGGGAAGTCGATGACGAAGTGCAGCCGCCGGCTGAACGCCTGGTCGAGATTGCGCGCCAGGTTGGAAGCGAGGATCACCACGCCCTCGAAGACCTCCAGACGCTGCAGCAGGAACGCCACTTCGATATTGGCGAATTGGTCGTGCGCGTCCTTCACCTCGCTGCGTTTGCCGAACAGCGCATCCGCCTCGTCGAAGAACAGAATGGCGTTGCCGTCGTGCGCGAGTGCGAAGACACGGTCGAGGTGTTTCTCCGTCTCACCGACATATTTGCTGACCAGGGCCGAAAGATCGATGCGCCACAGATCGAGCATGGCTTCGCGCGCCAGCACGCAGGCGCTCATTGATTTTCCGGTGCCCGGGCTGCCGCTGAACAGTGCAGTGATTCCCGGGCCGCCGCCGAAACCCCATTCGGAGTAAACGAGCTCGCGGTGACGGATCGCACCGCTCAGCTGCCGAAGCTGTCGCATTGCAGCATCCGGCAGCACGAGATCGTCCCATCCATGCTTCGGCACGACCCGTTGCGCGAGGCCGCCCAGTTCGATTTCCGCCTGGTCGCGTGCGGCCGCCTTTAAGGTTACGGCGTTGGCTGCGCCTCGCTCGCCCGGGCCCAGGCCCAGGCCGAGGCGAAGGCTCCGGGCGGCCGCGTCGATTTGGGCTTCGGAAAGGCGGAACCGGTCGGCCACCTCGCTTACTACCGGGGCATCGGCAAACAGTCCGGCACCCTGCAGCGCGCACGCCCAAATCCGCCGACGTGCGGCCGCATCCGGTCTGTCCAACGTGACCTGGACCGCCGGTATGCCGGCCAGCGCCGTGTTGCCGGCAATGGCTGCGGGTGCCATCAGCAGCACCGGCACCGGCGGTTCGCGCAATGCGCGCGCCGCCGCCACAAAGCTGCCCAGGTCGGCCTCGACAAGCAGAAGTCCGCTCGCGAGCCGCGCGGCCAGGAGCCCGTCACGCATCAGTGCGGCCGGGTTCGGTTCCTCCGCAAGCGAGAGCCGGGTCAGCGGGCGTCCGAGCAGGCGCGCCAATCGCCGTGCCGCGAGGGCGAGCTCGTCCCCAGTCGCGCCGCGAAGGATGACCAGCGGTCTTTCACCCGCGGCCATTGCGGGGGTGAGCGGGCCGAAAGGTCCGGGATCCCCGCCTTCGAAGGGCTTCTCCCCGTGCAGGTCCATGCCCAGCCCGGGCCTGCCGGCGACCACCTCGCCCAGCACGTAGGCCGCGAGCACCGGGTTTGCGGTGAACTCCCGCAGCGGCAGCGGCACGCGAGGCTCGCCACCTTCCTGCGCCAGCAGGAGCCCGGGACCGAAGAGCGCGCCCGCGGGCGCGAGCGCTTCGGCGCACTCTCTGAACCCGAACAGGCGCTGCGCAAGATCTACGGTCGGCCAGCGCCGACGGGCATCGTCGTTCAGGTAGGCGATCAGAGTGCAGTAGAACGGATCGACGTCTGGCGCCAAGGCCAGCAGCAGGATGTCCGTCGCCGCAGCGTCCAGGTTGAAGCGCCCGGCGACGGCGTCGATTGCGGGATGCGGTTCGCGCCGAGGCAGCTCCGCTTCCGCGCGACATACCGACGCGACTTGCCGAAGCAGGGCATCCACCTGTTCGTCGCTGATGTAGAGGCCGCGGAACTCATCAAGCGAGAGCTGGTAGCGCGTCCGCAGCCGCATCACTTCCCGTGCCAGTGCGGCGTCGAGCCGGCGCAGCGGAAGGCTTTGCCGCATGGCGCTCACGGCGTCACACGCGCGAGTTCCACCCGCGCGCCGGACGGCGTGGTGACGGATCCGTCGGCGAGGCGCGACAGCGAGAGCAGCACATCCAGTGGCGGACGGCTGAGCCGGGCGGTCCAGCCATCTGGCCGGCGCTCCAGCGCCGCACTGGTCGAGAGCAGATTCGCCCACAGGAAAGGGGCCGAGGCGTCGCGGAACCCTACAAGCCGGCGTGCGAAGCGCGACAGGGCGGCGGCGGCCAGGCCGGCGAGGGTGTGCGTTGCGGGGCGCGAACCCGTCAGGGCGCGCGGGGCGAGCAGGAAACGCACATCGCGCTGGCGGGTGATCGAGGTAGCGAGCGGTCGCAGCATGGCCCAGGCGTCGGGGGCGATCGAGCGCAGCTCTGCGACGATTGCCGCCACCGGTGCGTTTACATCCAGCCCGAACAGCTCCCTCCAGAGCGGGTCGGCGAGCCATTGCGGGTAGCGGGCGCAGCCGGCGCACAGCCCCAGCACGGCGTATCCGACCAGACAGGCGGTTTCGTGTCGGCCCTCCGGCCAGGCGCAAACCGCGCGCGCGATGTCCGGCATCCCAAGATCGCGCAGCACCAGCAGCAGGCCCCCGAAGCTTGTGTTCGCCGGTCCTGCCTTCAATGCGGCGTTTCCGAGCTCCCGGGCGACAGCGTCGGCGAGAGCCACATCGATATCCATCGGCCGAGCGCTTTGGGTCCCGGGCCGGGCGGTCGGGCTCGCCGAGGGTCCGCCGGTCATATCTCGCGCGTCCGCCCACAGGCGCGCCGCCGCGGCGAGCAGCGAACCGGCCATGCCAGGCCGCCCCGCGGCGGCTTGCAGGAATAGTTCCAAAGGCGACGATATGACGAGCGGTTCGCCGGCCGCCGCAGCAATCGCCGCGGCGCATTCGGCGGCACTCGCCTCGCCGCGGCCGGCCGCCGCAAGCCCTTCGAGCACGCGCGACGCCTCGATCCCTCCCAGGGCGCGCAGCACCCGTGCACGGCGCGGGCTGGCCAAAGTCAGGAGGGCTTCGAGCCCGACCGTCGCATCGGCGAGCAGGGCGGTACGGATCGCCGCTCCGGGCGGCAAAAACCGAAGTCCATCGGCGTCCCGCAGCCACCAGCACTGCATGGCACGGCCGTCCGCCAGGGCCTCGACCAGTGCCACCACGTAAAGCGGCTGGGACGGGAAGCACACGATATTGCTTGCATCGTCGCCGGCCGTAGCCTTCGTCTCCGCCTCCTTGAGGCCAGCCACGATCGTGCGGGAAAGCAGGGCGGCAAACACCTTCGGCTCGAAGGCGGCGTTGAGCGTAATGTCCACATTCAACCGACGCAGGCGTAGGACCCGCTCCCCGGTCCAGGTGTCGATCGCATCGCCCAGTGCTTCCGGCAAACGCGAGCGGGCCGCATATTTCAAGCGCGCCTCAAGGTCCCCTGGCGCCGGGTGATCGCGCGGCGCCAAGCTTCGAATGTGCAAGCGCGAGACGGAGATGCGGGCGGACATCGCTCACCCGGGCCGCGCCGCAAGCATCTGGCTAAGACGGGTGTTTTCCGACTCCAGCGCATTGATGCGTTTGTTGAGCTGACGCAGTGCCTCGACCACCAGCGCCTCGAAGCCTTGCGTGCTGACCAGCTTCATGTCGCTGCCCGGGTCCCGGCCGACCCAGCCCGGAAACACCGCCTCGACTTCATCAGCGATCAGCCCAACCTGTCTGCCCGGGCGAAGCCGGGCCAGGTCGTCGCGCGCCCATTCGAATTCGACGCCACGCAATGCCAGCAGCTTGTCGAGCGCGTCAGCAAGCGGCCGAACATCTCGCTTCAGCCGAACGTCGGAGGGATTGGAGAACGGACCCCAGACAGTAAGGCTGCCTCCCACGCGGGTACTGCCGGAAACGTCAAGCATCGCATGCGGCGTTGGCGTGCCGATGCCGACATTGTCCGCGCCATCGAACGTGACGGTGCTGCCTCCGCTCTGAATGTGCAGCACGCCGTCGTCCGTGTCGGACAGCCGCGATCCGAGCAAGGCCAGGAACGCCGTGGTTGTGCCGGTGACGGTTATCCCGCCGCCGAGCGTGAGGGCGCCAGCGACAGTGGCATTGCTGGCGCTGACCGTGCCCGCCGTCAGCGTGCCGAGCACATTGACGCCACCGGCCACGTCGAGCGCCGTACCGGCCTGCGGCGACTTGGTGCCGATCGCGACTTGGGTGACGACACCGTCGGCGCCTAGTTGGATCGTACCGCCGCCAGGGATGAGCAGTAGGGTTCCGTTGGTATCGCCGACCGTAGAGCCGTTCAGGTGCACTGTCGTGGGTCCGCCGTCGTGGCCGAAATCGCCGTTGACATCGAGTGCAAGTCCGGTTGCTGGAACGGCGACGCCGATGCCGACGCGCAAATCGGTTCCTACCGACAGCGCCGGCGGTGTTGTCAGCGTGCCGTTTTGGGATGCCGCGATCAGGAAGCGATTCACCGTCCCGACGCCGGAGGCCGGCTGTCCGATCGATACCTCCAGGTTCTGCGTCGTCCCGGTCGTCGCGTCGGTGTTGCGGCGAAGGAAGAACGAGCCCTCGGGCTCGCTGCCATCCCCGGCGCGGAAATTGACCTCGCCGCCGAACAGGCGCGCATCGCCGAGCAGGCGCAGGTTTCCCTCCACCCAGACCAGCTCGTTGCCGATCAGCCGTGTTGCGTTGTTGGGATCGGTCTCGATGTCTGAAGGCTGGATGCTGGCCTGGGCTTCGAGCGAGTCGTTGCTGACGATGTTGCCTTGCGCGTCCGTCTGCTGGTCCGTCTGGCGATCGCGCAGGCGCAACACGCCGTCGGCGGCGAGTAGGCTCTCCGCCACGGTTCCCATGTAGCGTCGCACCACGCGGTTTTGCGCCAGCTGCGCTGCGCTCCGTGGACTGAAGCTGCCGGGGGATCCGGCGGCATAGTTGACGATGCCGACCGGAACCAGCCAGTCGGCGCTATCATCGGGAAAAATCTGATGCGGCGCGGATCCGTCGAGCACTACGGCCGCCGCCGCATTGACGGCGATAAGCATGTTGCGCGGATCGGGCACGGTGACGCCGTTCAGGACAATTCCATCGGTCCGCTGTTGCGGGGACTGCGCGCCGGTGACGATCGCATAGGTCTCGCCGATCCGCGTGGCAGGATCGCCGGCGCCGCAGGTCTGGAAACCGGGCGCGACCATCTGCGTATCCACGGCGCGGTATTTCAGCCAGACCATCTGGTTGCCGGAGGGCAGGCCGGCAAACATATCAGCCGTAACCGCCGCCGGCGTGATCACGACGATCGGGCGTCCGTAGCCGTCCCAGGCGATACCCGGCTCGATATACATCTGTGTCGCGCCGGTCGCGCTGGCGATTTCGATCAATGCCAAACCGGCGGCGATGCCCCAGGTGTGGCCGGACAGCGCGAGCCGTTCGGATTCGTCGCGCGCATAAGCCACCGCGGCGTTCAAATCGTCGGCGCCGATATACTGGCCGTTGGTGTAGCTGGGACGCTGCGGCAGCGTGTCGGACATGGCGTTCGTCCTCGTAATTGGTTAGCCCGGATGCGCCGCCCCCCCCGGGGGCGGCGGACCGGGCTTGAGGGCGTCGAGCGCGGCCTGTTGTGCCGTGACGGTGGCGCGCAACGAGTCAAGTTCCGCTCGCATCGCGGTCACGGTCTGGGCAGTGGCAGTCTGGGCCGTATCGCCCGACCCGGTCAGCCGGTCGCCGAGATTTCCAAGAGCGGCATTGAGCAGCGGCCCGAAGCTGTTCACGAGCGGCCGGGCAATTTCGGCGAGAACCTTGGCGTGCGGCGTGCCCACCAGCTTTTCGGTCGCTCCCTGCTGTCCGGGCGTGCCCGGGTCGATCGGCGTCGCAATTGCGTTCACCAGGTCCAGCACGCTCAGCGATTGCGGTCCTGCCGCGATGTTTGCCGTCACCGCTTCCGAGATCGGATTGCTTGCGTAGTAGGTGCGTGTGCTGAAGCTGATCGGCTGGCTGAGTCCCTGTCCGGGGCCAGATGCCGCGGCTGCGCCACCGACCGAGGCCGCGCCGGCGGCGGCCCGGGCCGTGGGTTGCAATTGGTCCCGTGAGACACCGCCGAACTGGCTGCGCAGGTTGAACAGATTGCAGCAGACTTCCTGCATGACGGCACGGATGATCGGCACATAAGGCAGCCAGCCGAGCCAGTAGCCCAAAGTTTTGGTGGTAACGACGTGTTTGCGCAGCAGCGTCCAGTCGCAGACAGAGATGATGGTGCAGTCGCTGACCCTTACCCGAACGCTTGCCAGCGGCACCCGCGGATCCCTGGGGGGCGCGCAGGGTGGAAGCGCCGCCGAGCAGAAGCAGCCGAGCATAAACTCGACCATCACGAGAACCTCCGCTTCCAGCGCCTGGTCAGCCTCGCTTGCGAAGGTATTGGGATCCAGGTTGGGACTTGGACAGACGATCGCTTGCAGCCGCGCCAGAAGTTGGCAGTCGGTGGTACCCTGGGTGATTGCAAGCTGGATCAGGTTTTGCCGCAGGTTGCACAGGAAATTTGCCCAGCCCTGCGGGTCCTGCGCCGGGTTCGACGTCTGCGGCAGTTGGCTGGCCTCAACAGCTGTTTCCAAGCCTTGAAGGCAGCAACTGAGGCGGGCAAACAATTCGCCCCCGACGGTACTCGCCAGTCCCGCAAGGCCCAGCACCGATCGGTCAACCGGCGCGGTCGTCGCGGGAGCGGGAAACACCTCGTAGCGATAAGCCTCGCACGTGGTCGTCGGTTCGCAGGAAGGGGGCGCGCCGCGGCGCGGGAGGTTGGTGCTGATCGGGGTCGTACTGCTGATCGTCTGCCCGCAGCAGCTGCCCGCCGGCAGCATGCTGCCACATCCGCAGGCCTTGGCAACGGCGCCGCAGGAGCACGAGCCGCCGCTGGTGCCGCAACTGCACTGCGACGCGCCGGTCAAGGCGGTGACCCCGCGTGAGGGCGTCTCCTGGTAGCGGACCGCGAGGATCCACTCCTGCTGCAGTTCCTGGCAAAAGGTGGTGTCCTTGTAGGGGGCGCAGTTGATTTGCGTGGTCGGCGTGCAGGCCTTGATCAGCTTGCAGATATCGACGGTGTCGGGCGAGCAGACGATGATGTCGCTGCCGCAGGGATCGATCGCGTAGCCGGCGGAAACGCTGAGCGTGTTGGCGCAGGGGCTGCACGTCACCTGCAGGCCGCAGACCACGCCGTGACCGACGAGGTAGCGATTGTGTAGCTGGTTTTTGGCGATGATGTACTGGTCGAGCCGGTTGAGATCCTGTTCCGTCAGCAACTGCCCGGCGAAGAAGCGCGGCCGGCAGAGACATTCCAAGCCGCCGCAGTCGGGGCATGGCTGGCAGGCAGGGCTGGGCGGAAAGAGGGCAGCCTTCGCCGCGGTCTGGCCGCCGGCCGGATTGGTCCAGACCGGACCCGGATTGTATCCGGCCGCAGGCGGATTGGTGACTTGCTGTTGCATCGGCCCTGCTCCGGATTCAAGATGGAAGTTTCACAGTGAACCAGCTTTCGAACAGGCCGCCGGCGACGCCGTCTCCGGTCTTTTGGCCGCTAGCTGGAGGTGGAGTTTGCAGCCAGGGTGGCAGGTGATTGCCGTCGAGAGCCAAGGCCGGGGTGCTGTTGTCGCGGATCAGGTCGCCGTGCACCTGCACCCGAACCGTGTTGTTCTTGGACAAGTTGAACGCTTCGATCAGCTGCTGCTCGGTGAACGAGACATGCACGCTGATCGCGTTGCAGGTCCCGGTCGCGGGAGAACTGCCGCCGTTGACGTTGCAGGCGGTGGTCAGGTTGATCGGCTCCAACGTCACTGGCACCTGGCACCAGCACGTCAGGCCGACCGGGTTGTTTTCCTTGTCGAGGTTGGAAAGCAGGATGATCACCGATTGCGCATGCAGATCGGCAGCGACCACGGGAGCGCTGAAGGCGATCACCATCTGCGTCAAGTCCTGGAGCTCAATGGTGCCCTTATGCGGCCAGCTGATCGCGCAGATCCCGGTCAGGTCGGTCCGCAGACCTGACGGCCCTTGCGGTCCTTGGAGACCTTGCGGTCCCTGCAAGCCTGCCGGACCTTGAGGCCCCGGCGGTCCGGCCGGTCCCGCGCCCCCTGCACCGCCCGGCTGATCGAGCGCGCATTCAAGAGCCCGCGTGATCGCCTGTGTAGACGCGAGCACGGTACGGACGCTGTTGTTGATGCGCGCGATCCCCGCTGCCGCGTCCTGCGCCGGATCCGTCGGCGGATCCTGCACGTCTTCGAGCTTGAACCCGGCCTGCCAGCCAGAGACGGTGGCGAGCACGATGCAGTCCGGCGCGTCGCACGCGGGGCAATCATGGCCCCGCAGTGCGGCCCGGCAGTCCGCCTCGGAGAAATGGATAATGGCAACGCCGCCCGGCTGAGACGAGGTGCCGGTAAACGGCACGAACAGCCGGCGCGCAGACGACGTCAGCGCCGAACGCCCGATGGCCGCCGGGATCGCGAACGGCGCGCCGATAGCATCGGCCGCGCCGTTCGCCAGCGCCACAAGATTGACTACTTGCAGGGCCGCCGTGCCCATGACGATTGCGTCGCCGCCGCCCTGCGTGACCAGGATTGATTGCGGGGCTTCTGCCAGTGTGGCGCTGGCGATTACTGTAGCCGCGGCGGGATCGACCAGATGCAGCGCCTTGCCCGGCTGGTCGATCACCGCGAGCCGGTCCGCGCCGGTTCCGGTTGAAACGAGTGCGACGCCGTCAGCGGAGATGCCGGTGATCGCGACGGCGGTTGCGGTGAGGGTGGTCTGGGTAAGATCGACCTTGTCGATCGCGGCATTGCCGGTTTCACCACCGAACCAGGCCGTTTTGCCGTCCGAGGAGAACGTGGCGGCGCTCAGGTTATGAGTTCCGGTCCCGCTGGCCGCGACGGTAGCGGGATTGGGAACACCGGCAGCATACAGCCACATATTTCCGCTGGCGTTCGCGACTGCGAGCAGCCGGCCATCCGATGTCACCGATAGCGAAATCTGCGGCGCCGGATAGCTGCCGATCGTGCCGGTCCGCGCGGCGCCGCCCGCGATGCCCGTGGCACTGCCGGGTGTGAACACCCACAGCTCCGGCGCGCTGGTGCTGCTCGCGCCCGCGACTGCAACGTACACCGCGCTGCCGTCGGGGGCGATCGCGAGGTCGAGCGCCGTGCGGTTCAGCGTCGCGCTCGCCTGGATCAGATTATATTGCGTGCCGACCTGATAGAGCGTCCCCGTGCCGCCGGTGATTATAAAAACGCGCTGATTGGTCTCGTCGAGCGCGACCGCGATCGGATCCGCGATCGGGATGCTGCAATGCCAATCGAACTTCGGCGGGTGCACGTGCGCCGGCGGCGCTGGCGGATCGACCTTCACCTCCAGCGCGAAGGACTCCAGGATCCGGTTCGGCGCGCACTGGGTGTCGTCGCAGCCACATTCGTCGTAGAGGACCGGCACTTCCTCGGTGGGGCACTCCCGCCAGTTCAGGCAGAACTGCAGCACGTGCGTCTTCGTGTCTTTCGCCTGTACCAGCGCGTTCACCGCGGGCGAGGTGGTGATGTCGAAAACTTCCTTGTCGGCGACCAGGATGTCGTGTCCGCAGCAGTCGATCGCCGAGCCCGGATGCAAGACCACCAGCCGGTCCTGACAGTCCGTGTTCGGGTGCTGCATGATCTCCAGCCCGCACACCACGCCGGTGCCGTGCAGGCGCTGGTGATGCAGCCGGATCTTCTCGCGGAAGAACCACTGCTCGTCGGTGAAGTCGCGCTCGACGAGCAGCTTGCCCGTGAAGAAATGGTTGCGCGTCAGCGGGCGCGGCTTGCAGTCATCGCAGCAGCCGGCGGGGTCCGCATGCTGGCTCATGGACGTTTTCCTCTCCCGCTCATCCGATGCGCGCTCCCGCGCCGACGCGGCTTTGGCCGAGACGTGGCCCCGGATCGACGTTTAGCGCGGCGCTCAGCACCGTCCCGTGCCCGAGCCTTGCCTGATCGAGCAACACGCCTTCCGGCCAACAGCCCACCACGCTGTCGAACCCGATGCAGGCCTGGATGCCGATGCGCATCCGCGGCAGCACGAAGCGCAGCTTCGCCGCACTCCAGGCCGGCGCTTCGCCGTCCAGCATCCGCTTGACCGCGGCCTGCAGGCTCGCCGTGCGCGCCAGCCCACCCGGCACGAACACGGTGAACGCATAGGCGTCCTTGTTGAAGGGATCGAGCACCGCCTCGCGTGTCGTATCGAGCCTGGTCGCGCCGAGCTGCGCCGCGTTGCCGAGCTGGCTGCGGCCCATAATGGCATCGCCCCACAGCACCGCCGCGTCGCCGAGCCGCCCGGCACCGAGAAACAGCCAGCGGCGGATCTTCCAGTGCTCCAGAATCAGCGGCGGAGGTCTCCACGCGGGCGGCCGCGGCGCGCAGTTCGGCGCGCACGCGGCGGTGCGGCGCGGCGCTTTAAGCGAGTCGAGTCCGAGGAACAGCAGCAGTGCGCGGCGCAGGCCCGGCAGGGTGCCGCGGCAGGGGTAAAGTTTCACCGCCTCCATAAGATAGCGGCGACGCCGCGCGACCGGCCAGGTGCGGTCGAACGTGACCCCGACCCAGCCGGCGAGCCAGCTCAGCATGTCGGGTGCACTGGTAACCGGGGAAGTGGCGGGTGCGGAGCGGGGGTCGAACAGGTCGGCCTGATTGTCGATCCGGCTCTCGACCGACCGAAAGCCGCGGTCGAAAATCGCGAGCAGGCGGTCGGTGAAATCGGCGGAGAGAGGGTCGGGACCGAAGGCCGCCGGCAGGTAGCGGCGCAGGCTGATCCGAGGATACTCGATGCGCACCTGGTGCAGCCGCGGCGTCGCCTGCTGCGTGCCTGAGAAGGTCGCGCGCAGCCAGAGGTAGCGGCCCGGCGGGCTGAGGATCAGCGCCTCACGCGCCGCGGCGCTCGCGAGCGGAATGTTGGTCCACGAGGACAGCGGCAGCGCAGCGATCAGGTCGATCGGTTGCTCGACCTCGCTCGTGCAGGTCTGCATCGCGAGCGAGGTGTTCTGTGGGAGATCGACCTTCAGAACGACGCGGTGCCACTGGCAGCGCCCGATCCGGCTGTCGAGTGCGGTGCTTAGCCATATACCCGAGGCCGCGAAGGCGGGCGGCGCGGCAGGCGTGGCGACACTGGGATTGCCGGACGGATCGAACCAGCCGGCGCCCGCGCAGCGCGATGCCAGGTTGATCCGGCCATTGGCGTCACTGGCAAAGCAGGACAGTTGGGCGAAGCAGTCGCGCACCGCTTCCACATCGGTTGCGAGCGCGACCTGTGTGCCTGTGGCATCTGATATGCGAACCGCGGACTGTCCGGAAACCAGCGTGTAGATGCCTCCGAAACGGTCGGCCGCAATCGCTATGACCGCCCCGAACCCGGTCCAGGCCGCACGCCAGACGCCGCCGCGATCGAAGATGTGGATCGCCCCGTTAGCGACGTCGGCAACGTATGTCCGGCCCTCAGGCCCAGCGGCGATTGCGGTCGGCTGCCAGGGTTGCGGCACCGCGCCTCTCGGCGGCTGCAAAACGGCGCGCAAGGCGAAGCCGTGGGCGGCGGACACCAGCACACGCCCGGGCGGGCCGCCGTCGAGAATCAGAATGTCGCGGCCGCGCAGCGCGATCGCTACGGGCGCGACCAGCCGGCGCGTGCCCATGCCGATGCCCGCGGTGCAGGGCACGTCCATGAACGCGCAGGCGCAGACATCGAAGCGGCGAAGCTTGCCGCTTGCGCGGTCGAGCAGCCAGACGGTGCCATCATGCGCCAGCGCCACGTTGGGCGGCGGGGTCAGACCGCCAAACCGGCCCGACGGATCGGCGAGCGCCCCCGGTCCGCTGGGCAGGCTTTGCAGCACGAGTGCGCAATCGAGCGAGGAGATCGAAACGCCCGCCGACTGTTCAGCCATCGGCCAGCCGTCGTGCCCGTCGAGCAGCATCCAGCTGGGGTCGTTCGGCGGACCCGGCGGCTTGTTCCTGAACGACGCCACGCTGGTCATGCGATCGATCCCATGGCGGTCGCATCGGTGGTTACAGTCGCAGTGACCGACTGCACCGACAGCAGCGCGCCCGTTGGAACAGGCACGTCGGTGCAGGCCGGCGCCTGCGTGCCGTTCAATGTGACGACGACGCTCGCCACGCGGATCACGTCGGTGACCAGAGAAGTGCGCAGCAGATCGACGAAATAGATCGTGCCGCCGAACGGCCAGCCCGTCCCGCTCGATCCACCGGTCCGCGGATCGAGAAAGGCGGTCAGCGCGGCCTCCACGGCCTGCTCCACCGCTCCCGTGTCCGCATCCGGTTGCGCCAGCACCTGCAGTGTGATCGTGAGCGGCACGTAGGTCGGCGCGATCACGTACAGCTCGGTGGCGATCAGCCGGCGCTGATCGAGGTACGCGCACACCGTTTGGAGCAGTCCCGGGCTGGGCATGGGCGCGGGCGCGTTGACATCTGGGACGATGATGACCGTCACCACGCCTGGAACCTCTATCCCCGGGAAATCCGGATGATATAGCGGCAGTGCCTTGGCGCGGCTGATCGGGCCCGCCTGTGTGGCCAGCAGTTCGTAGTCCGCGCACGTGACCGCACGGTTCTGGCTCTTCAGCGCCTGCGGCGCGCGGGCGATCGCGTCCTGGAGCAGCTCTTCGTCGGTACCGCCATAGGCGGCGAACGGACTTGCGATATTGCCGGTGTTGATGCCGGGAATGCCGGTCATCAGCGTCAGCGACAAGCCGGCGGCGATGTTAGTACGGGCGCCGCCGCCGAACTCGTAAGTGGTCGCGACGATGCTGCCTGACGGATTGCTGAGATTGGCAATCGGAATATGCCCATGCTTGACCCCGTCGCCGAACTGAATGACGCCGGTGGTCGGGTCGAGCATATAAACGAGGTCGTTCGGGCCGCTCGCCGCGAAATCGTCAACCTCTGTCCACGTGGGGATCGGAACAATGCCTTCATCGACCTGCAGCACCAGCGTGCCGTCCACGACCGGCGTGCTGGACAGCGTGAACGTCTGGTTCGGAGCCCCTGTACTGCCGCCAAGCACCTCGTTCAGCACCGTCTGCACTGCCTGGGCGGCGACCGCATTGGCGGCGACCATGTTCAGGGCGGGTACGGACTCGTAGGAGGTGCTGGCCAAGCGTGCGCGCACCCAAGCACGCGGGGCGTCGGTCTTGCCGCCCAGCGTTGCCGGAACGATCTGGCCCGGCGCAGGCAGCAGCAGGCGCACGAACCCCGGTATGGTGAAGGCGAGCGTATTATCCGAAAGCATCTTCAGGCTCTGCCACGCCGTACCGACCCAGTACCTCCCAGACGATCTGCGCGGACGCGAACACCGGCGAGGCGCCGCCGCCGCATGGCATCGGCGGGGGCATGCTGCGCGCGAGCGCAGGCCAAAACGCGAGCGAAAGTTCCACGCCGCCGGGGAACGGCAGTGCCGGATTGAACCCCAGCATCAGCGCCGCTCCCGGGAGCGCCAGCGGGCCAAAGGGCTGGAAGCCGCCGGATGCCGGGTTGTTTGCAGCCGTAACGTCCGTGTAGTACGTCCCGTCGAACACTACCACCGCGTCCATCGGCGCCTGTAGCGCGGTGATGGCGCGCTCGGTCTGGAACACGATCGGGTTGCCGCCATCCGAAGCCGCGGCGCTGACCTGCGTGCCCGCTGGAACCGGAACCGTTGACTGGGTGAAGGAACTCTGGACGAGGAACACCAACACGGTCTGCGCCGGCTGCGCGGCCTCCAGCTCGATGCCGATCAGCTGCAGGAACTTGATGTAGTTCAGCTGCGGCACCTGCCCCAGCCGGTAGATCAGCAGCTCGGTCATCCAGGCGAACAGCTCAACGAGAGCGAAGCCGGCGTCGCCCGGATTGAAGTCGGTCCACTCCGGCGTGTAGAGCGGGATACGTGTCTGCGCCTCGGCGACGATGTCGTCGAACTGGCGGTTGTCGATCACCGGCAGCGCGGCGGAGAGCGGCATGCCTCAGCCTCCTTCGGTGACGAAGAACGGATAGACCATATTCGCCAGCGCGTTGTTCGCGCGGATGCGATAGTCGATGCGGAGCAGCAACAGGTTGGCTTCGCCAGGCGGGATCTCGCCGGTGACGTCCAGCACGTCGATCCGCGGCTCTTGCGCGACAAGCGCACGGCGCAGCCGATCGACGATCTGTCCGACGCTCTGCGGGGAGCTGGGCGAGAAAACCAGATCATGGATGCCGCAGCCGTAATCGGGCCGCATCAGCCGCTCGTTCTTGGCGGTCGAGAGGATCAGCCAGACCGCCTGCTCGACCTTGGTATCGTTTGAAGCGGTCGCAATCCGCCCCTGTGGCGTGACCGCGAGCGGAAAGGCGAGGCCGGTTCCGCGGAATGCGCGTGGATCAGGCGCGGACGCAGCCGGCGTCAGCATGGCAGCGCCTGAAGGACAGACTGCAGAGTGGAGAGAACCGGCTGCAGAGTCTGACCAATCTGCTTCAGCTCGTCGATGCCGCCGCCGCCTGGCAATCCGGGCAGTGGATCAAGCGTGATATTCGCAAAGCTGAATATCGGATTCGCTATCTGCAGCAGCGCAGAGATGGGCTGCAAGGATGAGAGGGTGCCGGCAGCCGTGTTCTGCGCGTTCTGCATCGCACAGTTCAGCTCAATCACCGCATCAATGTTGCCCGCCGCGTTTGCTGCCGAGATCTTGAGTGAGAGTCCCTCCATGAGACTGATGACGCTTGTGAGCGCCTGCAGGAAGCAGTTGAGCATGCTGATTATGAGCAGCAGCACACTCTTCACGAACGGACATATTCCAATCGGCGTCACCAGTCCGAGACATGCCGAAAGCGCACCCTCCGCGTCCTTCAGGACATTGAGGAGCGCAAGCGGGTTGGGTGGGGTTCCCTTGGCGGCATTGATTAGGTCACTAAACACCTTGAGCAGCTTCAACGGGCAGGCAAGGCTCGCCATCAGCGGCGCGATCATCACCACCAGGCTGAAATTCATCTCGCAGTTGGACGGTATCCCGCGAGTGAAATCGGCTATCCCCGTCAACGGCATTCCCATCGGGAGCGTGACGGACGGAAGCTCAGACGGCGGCGCATCAAGTCCGAACTCAGTGCAGAGCGGCGGTGTCAGGGGCGCCGTAAGCCCGGGAGGCAGCGGGATGTCAATCGTGGCCATCGAGCATGCCTAGATCGGATTGCTGTTTGGCGTGACGGTGCGCGACCAGCCCTCGCCGCGGATCACCAGCGCGCTTGCCTCGATCACCAGCGTGGTCTGCGCAGAGATTGTCATCGTTGAGTTTGTCATCGTGACGCGGTTTCCGTGGGCGTCCTCGATGATGAGCGCGCCGAGGTTCCCCGAGTTTGGCGTGGAATCGACGAACCGGATGCAGTGCCCGTTCTTTGACCGGATCATCCTCTGGCGCGGATCGGGCGAGGGTGAGCCGGCCACACCGTTCCACATCGCGCCCATGACATAGGCATGGGTGAAATCGCCATGCTCGAACCCCACGATTACCTCGTCGCCCACTTCCGGCATGAAGAACATGCCGCGATCGCCGCCGGCGAAGGGCGCGACCATCGAGGCCCAGGTGCTTTGCAGCGTGTCATCGAGCCAGGGGAACTGCACCATGATGCGGCCCTGGTTCTGCGGGTCCTTCACCGCGGTCACTTTGCCGATTACGATGCCCTGCATACGATCCCGCATTTCATGATGCTCCCGTGCCCGGATCCTCGCGGCGACAGTCGAACTCAGTCGTGTAACCGCTCTCGCCGAGGGTGTGGGTTGTCTTTGTAACAAAATACGTCCCGGACAGCCGGGCTCCGATCCCCTGGATGTTCACCAGTGTGCCGGCGCGCAGCGCGGGCAGGCCGACGGTCTTGCCATGCGCCGTCACGATCTCCTTCGAACGGTCGAACAGAAGCGCGCGGGCGCGCTGCTGCGCCTCTGCCATAGTGAAGACCGGAAGATCGACGGTCTGCTGCTGGCGGTTCTGGATCAGTCCGTGCAGGTTCGGGTTGATTTTTTTGATCTGCGGATCGTTGAGATCGACCGTCGCGACAATCGGTTTCTGCGCCTGCCGGTCCCATCCGCGCACGGTAACCGACTGCCATTGGTTCGCCGTGCTCAGCGAGGGCTTGAAGGACATCAGCCCTTTGCCCCACTCCAGCTGGTAGTTGCTGGGGAGCGACTGCGTGCTGGGGCCGAAATAGAGCTGCTGAGTGTCCTCGTGGACCTCCAGCACGCAGCCCTGCCTGTGCGCAAGCTGCAGCAGGAAATCCACGTCGAACTGATCGGTCTGCGCGACATACTCGATCGGGTCTTCGACTCCCTGCGGACCGAGCGCCACTTTCCACGGCGCCTGCAGGCGCGGGCTGCTGCCGTCGCGAAGGCTGTTGAAGCTCAGCGCGATGTTGCTGGGGGTGAGGTTCGACCAGGCATAGGAGAACTTCTTAAGCCGGAACTGCTGCAGGATATTAAGCCCGCGGACCGAGAGCACCGGCGGCCCGCTTTCCGGAAACGACGGCTCGACGCTCTGGAAGCTTGCACGCAGCATCGACTGCATGTTGCCGATGTAGCCGAGCGCAAGCTCCACGGTCTTGCCGGCCGGATCGAACAGGGTGAACAGCTTTGACGCGTTTGAGGCGCCGGAAAGCTGTGCGGTCGTTTCCGAGCCGATGTACTTGCAGCGCCGCGCCGCATCGTCCCAGTTGTTGACCGTCAGCTCGAAACCGTCGATCTCGTTGACATCGTCGTGGTAGGTGACTTCCATCACGTCGCGAAGCACGTTCTGCGGCAGACCGGCGCCGTTGATCCGCAGCTCAAAGCCGGGCGAGTAGAAGTCCCGGTTGGCCGGGTCCACACTCTCGTCATAGAGCGTCATAAACGCGGGCATGGCGATCAGTTCGCCGGCAGCGGGGGAACGGTGAGCCGGGTGCCGGGCATGAGGCGGCGCGGATCATCGATGCCGTTGGCCAAGGCGATCGGCCGCCAGGAGCCGGGGTCAAAGTAGAAATTCGACGCTATAAGCCCGAGCGTGTCGCCGCGGGCGAGAACGTAGCTGTGCGTCTTGCTCGGCGATGCCAGGTTGAGCGCCTGCAGTTGGTCCCGCAGGGCAACGTACTCCCGCAGCGTGAGCGAGAGCTTTGCCCGCAGAGGAATGCCCCCGCTGCTCCAGAGCGTAAAGTTTTGCCGGATGCTGGTCACCACGCCGGTGAAACTGTTTCTGCGCTGATTGCCCAGCTCGGCCGGCAGTTCGTTGCCGGGGAAATCGCTGCCCCAGATGAAGGTAACGATCGGAGGCGCGTGCTGATCCGGCACGATGCGTGCGAGCGCGTAGATCTGGTCGGTCAGCGTGGTCACGCTGACCGCGCTGAGGCCCATGCCCTGGTCGGAGGTATCGAAGAACAGCTCCAGGCGCAGAGTCTCGGCTTCGCCGCGAACGAATTGCTGCAGCGGCGCCGTCAGTCCCGGGATGGCGATTTCCGCGACGTGGACGGTCTTTTCGAGAGTGATCTCGGTGGGGTTGTACTGCAGGTCGATGGACTCGAGATCGCCCGGCCCCCACTCGATCAGCAGCGATGCCTGACCCGGACCGGGCATGGATTACCACCCCGCCTGCTGATCAGCCGGCCGCTCCTCGCCGATCCGCGAATCGTCCCGGCGGCGGCGCTCGCGCGCCCGGCGTTCATCGGTGCCGTCGAGCACAGCCTGCACCAGCCGCCGGACGAGCCGGGGATCAAGCATCGACGCGCTGTCCACGGTGCGGACTGTGGCGACTATCTCGTCGATGATTACATCGGTGACGGCCATCGATGCGGTTTCCCTCAGAGAGCCAGACCGATCGCGGCGACGGCACCGACGATCGCAATGGCGGTGGCGCCGCCCTGGGTGAGGGTCAGGCCCTCATGGGCGATTTCGAGCTGCTCGATCGCGACCTGGCTCTGCTGAGCATTCAGTGTCGCACCGGTCCATTTCATCGGCAGGCCGCGGCGCCAGCTCCAGACGAGCGCCGTGGACCCCGTTTCGTCGAGCAACGTGATCGTGCCGTCCTTGCGGACGCCCTGACCGTCGAGGAAACCCTGCAGCCACGTCCAGAAATCCGACGTGTCGCCGAACGGGCGCTGCGCCAGCACGCCGCGCTTGAAGACCAGATTCGACCATTTCACGCGGCCGGGAAAATGCAGTGTGCCGCCGTTGACACCCCCGGCGTCGTGATTCTCCACCTCCATTGACGCTTCTAAGCCGGAGATTTCGGAGAATCCCGCGCTCGCCTGCGCACCTGTCAGGCTCAGGGTGATACCGGCGAGCGCGTTGCTGGCGGCCGGCTGGCTGTCGGTGATCGACACCAGGAAGTTGAACCCCAGCAGGGGATCGATCCGCTGGTTGGTGCCGGACATCAGCCGCTCCCTGCGGCGAGCACGCCGCGCTCCTGGATGTCGAGCGAGTCGCTGCTTCGCCCGAGGCGCAGCAGCACGAATTCGAAGGGCACTGATGGCGCCAGCGCGATGTCAACGAAGAGTTGCCCCAGCGCCTGCGTGGCCGGCGGGTTATTGCTCTCGTCGCAGACCACCTGGAAGGCGGAAGCCGCGCTGGCGCCGACCAGGGCGCCTTGCGTCCAGAGCTGGTTGAGAAAGCGCGTTATCGTGGCACTCAGGCTGGCGCGTGTGTGGGGGTTGTTCGGCTCGAACACCACCCAGCGCGTGGTCAGTTCTAGCGCGGCACGCACCATGCAAAGCAGCCGGCGGACGTTGATGAAGCGGACGTTGGGATCGGAGGAGACGGTGCGCGCACCCATGATGCGCAACGGCCGTCCGCTGTTGCCGCGGATCACGTTGATGCCGGCCGTGTTCAGCAGGCCGTGGGTGGGAGGATCCACCGGAACGGTTACGTCCTGCACCCAGGACAGGTCGGCATTCGCCGGAGCCTTATGCACGCCGATCGAGATGTCGGTCGCCGCGATCAGACCGGCGACATGGCCCGAGGGCGGAAGATTGCGCGTCGGAGCCAGCTGCAGAGGATCGGGCGCGGCGAGCCACGGGAAATACAGCCCCCCGAACTCGCTGTCGAAGTTATCTCGCCATGCCTGGATCGGAGCCACGCCGATACTGGAATCCGAAGCCGCGTCCCATGGCGGATCGAGCAGCGCGACGCGGTCCCCCAGCGTTTCGCACTGGCTGATCATCGCGGCCTGCACAGCAAGGGTCGCAGAATCCGGAAACGCCGGCGGCAATTCCTCGGGAACTGTCGGCATCACGGGAACAGCCGGAGCAGGGGGCGGTGGGCAGACAGGGCAGGGATCGATCGTTACTGGCGGCGCCGCGAAGGTCGGAGGCTCGACCGGCCGGATCAGAATATCGGGCACGGCCAGCATCGATACGTCGCTCGCGCAGGCCATCGCCGCGAGGCCACGCCGCTGGGGTGACGCTGATCCTCTGGCAATGCTGCCGAGGGCTGCGCCGATGAAATCGTCCTGCGTCAGCTGGGAAACCCCGTCATGACCGCCCGTCAGCGGGATGATGACGTCGGAAACGATCTGCAGCGGCGCCGGTACCTCGTTCGCCGCGATATCAGGCGCGATCAGGGTCACCAGCGGCAGCGCGCCGGGAGGCGTATCGAACTTGCTGAAATCGATTGGCTGCAGCAGGACGCCGGCATGGGTCTGTGCCTCCGGCACCAGCGACAGACCCTGGTTGAGTGTAGCGAGATTCCCCTGGCTGTAGACGATGAGGTCGTAGGTGAGGCTCTCCGCGAGCAGGGGACGGCTCCGGTCGAAGCCGGTGACGGGGTATTGACGCGCGGTGCGTCGGGCGGGGTCGGGGTCGAGCCAGTAGAGGAATTTCTGCGTCGCATCGACGCCGGCCAGCACGCGGACCTGAACCGGCGCGCCAGATTGGGTGAGCCGCACGAGGGAGTTTGCGGCGAAGCCGGAGGTGGACGGAACGACTGCATAACTTGGCAGCGACCGCGCCTGATCGACAATCGCCTGTCCCATCGTGCGCTCGACGAGTGCGACCGAGAGTGCATTTCCCCATGCGCCGGGACTGGATGCGGCGATCGTCCAGCCCGCGCCGCCGCCGAGAACCGGGATGGTGCATGAGGCTGCGAGCGTACCCTGTAACGGATCGTCGGAGCCGACGCGCACGATCCGCACACGCCTGCCGCCGTTCTCGAAGAAGGCGCGCACGCTATAGGCCAGAAAGCCGCCACCGATATAGTTGCCGAACACGGCCTGGAACTGCCGGACGCTTTCCACCGCAACCGCCACGCCCAGCGGGCCGCGCTCCGCGATGCCAACGAAGCCCGCGATGTCGGTCCGGAGGTTGACGGCCGCCGGCGCCTGGTCGTAGCGCTGAAGATAGGCGCCCGGCGTGGCCGGATGTTGGATCGAGAGGCTCATTTCGCCAGCTTGAGTGACAGCCCTTCGTGGATGATCTCGGCGCTCTCGATAGCCACCTCGTTGCCGCTGGCCATCATGTGCGCGCCTTCGATCTTGTTGAGGAAGCCGTTGACGAAGTTGAAAAACAGCACGTCGGCCTGGGTCTCGTCCCGCAGCACGATGGTGCCGCTCCGGCGGGCATTGGCGGCGCCCGTGGCGACCGCGGAGAACCAGTCCCACATGGAACTATCTTTCGGCGTGTAACCCCGCTTCAGAGTAATCACGCCGTATTTGCGCAGCCCGACGAGCTTGCGGACACTGTTCACCGAGTCCTTGCCTTCCCGGTAGTCAACGGCATCGCCCTCGGCTGTGAGCCCACTGACCTCGCTGAAGGAGGCGACCGTCATCTTGTCGATCTCGATCCGGAAGTTGAAACTGCGGAGCGGATCGGTTCGCGGCGACGTCGTTCCAGACATGGGCGACTCCTGCTGCTAACTGGTGGCGGCCGTCATCAGCGCGATCTGGATGATGACGAACTCGGCCGGCTTTACCGGCGCGACGCCGACCAAGGCGATCAGCTGACCGGCATCGATGTTGGCCTGCGTCATCGTGGTCAGGTCGCAGCGGACGAAGAACGACTGCTCAGGTGTCGCCCCTTGCAGGGCGCCGGAAGCCCATACTGTCGTCAGGAAGTTGGTGATCACCCGCTCCACGCTCGCCCACAGCAGCGGTCCGTTGGGTTCGAACACCACATCCTGCAGCCCGACGTTCAGCGACTGCTCGATGAAGATCAGCAGCCGGCGGACCGGGACATACATGTAGTTGTCGTCCGATGTGATCACGCGGGCGCCCCAGATGCGGATGCCGCGCCCCTGAGGACGGAAGTCCCGGATGACGTTGACGTTTGTCGGACTCGGGTTCAGCTCGTCCTGATCGCCCTTCATCAGCGTGCGGCTGAGGCCGGTGATGCCCTGCACGACCTCGTTGGCGGGTGCTTTGAATACTCCGCGCGAGTCATCCACCCGCGCCATCACGCCGACCACATACCCGGACGGCGGCACATAGAAATCCGGAACCAGCGAGAGGTTCGCCGGCATCGGGTCCGGGATCGTGAGCCACGGATAGTAGATGGCGGCATATTTCGTGTCGAAGTTCTGCCGCTGCGCCTGGATGTCGGCGATAGCCGAATCCCAGGTACTGCGGATCGAGCACGGCGAAGACGTATTGGGAGTTCTCGCAATAGTCGATCATCGCCGTCTGGATTGCCGGCGTACCCTGGCCGGGGATCGCGAGAATGCTAAACTGTGCGATGTTCTGCAGGGTGTAGATGCCGGTACGGTCCTGCGGATCCGTTGCGTCCTGACCGATGTAGGTATCGTCGTCGACGGTGGCCAGCGAGTTGTCACCGGCGAGGTCGAGCTTGTGCTGCGCCGGCTTCTGCAATCCGTTCGGCAGCACGTCGATCAGGGGCTCCGGCCCCAGCCGGGGCCCCCACAGCGCGGCCTGCAACTGCGCCGGATTGAGGCCGAGCGTGGTCACCACGTCGAGCACGCGGATCAGCCATGACGTGCCCTCCGGACGTCCATCGGAGAGTCGCGGCGGCCCGTTGATAGCGCCGATCACCGTCTGGAAATAATTGCTATGCCGCGGGTCCATGGAGAGGTTGCGGAAGACCTCGGACTGGATCACCTGCGTGTTGCGTGCCGGCACGGCCGGATCGGGATGGCGATACAGATAGACGCTGATGCGGAATTCCCTCGATCGCAGCACCGTCCGCGTGGTCGCGGTCGAACCGCCGATCGCCGCGCTCTGGGTCGAGCTGATCCCCGGAGCGTCGAGCGTGATCGTTGTCTGCGACACATTGACCGCTGCCACCTTCAGCGGTGTCGACGGATCGACGACGGTTCCGGCCGGCGTCAGCAGCTCAAGATACGAGCCCGGCTGGATGCCGGTCAGCGCCGATAGTTGCAGCTGTGTCGTGCCGACGAAACTCTGTACCTGGATACGCGAGACCAGTCCCGGTGATTCGTCCTGCACCGCAAGGGCGATGCGCTGGCCCCACGCTCCGGCGTCGAGCGCCTGCACCTGAATCAGTGGACTGCGGGAGACGACCGGCGAGCCGATCGGGTGGTTGCGCAGCACCGGCATGGTCAGCGCGACCTGGTCGAGAGCTTGCGCCGCCGGCGCCGCTGCAAGTTGATTGTACACGAGCGTTCCGTCGGGAAGCGTAATCTGCACAATGCCGCCGCTCGCCCAGTCGGCGCCAGACCATGTCACAATCGCCGTGGTGGCTGTGTTCGACCCCACGGTCGCTGGCGCATCGAGCACGAATTGGGTCGAGCGGGTTCCCGGCGCGGGCGTCAGGCCGGGGCTGACCGCAGTCACGGTGAGCGGGACCGCGGACACCGGCAACGGGTAGTAGCCCGCGAGCGGCGTCTCCAGAGCCACGGCGCCGGGATTGGGGCCGACCGTCACCTGGGGGCCCTGCAGCGCGGCAACAACCGCGTATTCCTGCGCCGGCGCCGTCCCCACCAGCAGCACGGATCCTTCGGCGAGCCCGGCGCGGCTGCCGAGCGCCAGGACCTGCGGCCCGGTCGAGGTGGGACCTCCAGATGGGGCGGTGGCGGGTGGCGTTCCCGCCGGCGCCGTGAGCGAAAGCGAAGCGCCGGCCGCGACCGTCACAGGCGTAACGGTTGACCCGGCAGGCCAGTCCATCGTCGATGGTGTGGCGAACGTCAACAGGGTCAGTGCGCCGGCGGTGCGGATTTCGCGGGTCAGCGGATTGGCCCCATCGATACCGAGGAGCTCGCCCGCGGTTAAGCCTACGCCGCCAGTTATGAACATGAGCTGGTCGCCGCCCGAGGCGACACGCTCGATGCCGTACTTAGGCACCGCGTTATACGCCTGGAGGGTCGTTCCGCCGGCCATCGTGAATGTGCGCGTCAGCGTCTCGCCGAGCGTGACGGCATACTGGCCGCTGCCGGGCGGGCCCGCGGCGGCAACGCTGGCGACCGGAAGAACAACCGTCGTCCCGCCCTCGGTCAGCGCGATCATCCAGTTGCTGAACGTCGTCAGGTTGTCCGTCGGGCTGTGCACCGAGAGCTGCGTGGTCGGCGCCGTCGCATCTCCGAACAGCGTGTACCCTCCTGCTCCCTCGGGCGTGTAGGCCGCCTGGGGTGCGGCCACGAGCGCGGTTACCGTCGTGCTCGCGGCGTAAAACGTGACCGGCAGCGGCTGGTTGAGGGTGATCGAGTACAGCCCGCCTCCGAGCGCGGTCACCGATAGCGGTGCAAACACCGCCACAATTCCGCTGCCGACGAGTTCGATCAGCAGATCCTGGAAGGTGTTGAGCGGGTCGGCGCTCTTGACGATGATCGATGACAGGCCCTGGCCGAAATCCTGGGCCAGCGTGTAAGTCGACGTGCCCTGCGTCGCGCGCGGATAGGGCGCAACCGGCGCGCCGACACTATGGCTGAACGTCAGCGGCAGATCGAGCGCGACCGCGTCCGGCTCCGCCGTGGGCGGCGACGCGATCGTGACGTATTCGCTTACGCTCCCGTTGTCGATCCGCAGCGTGCCGGACGGCGAAACCGGGAATAGAACCACAAGCGTGGGGCTCGTAGCCGTGCCAAGCCCGTCGCCGACCGCGGCGCCCCTGATCAGCATGCTGACGTCGGGTGACGTGCCAGCGCGGTCATAGAGATACTCCCATGCCGCGCTCGCCTCTTCCGGCAGCACCCGGATGACATAGGCGAGCTGGCCGGCGTTATTGAAAAAGCCCGCCGCGGCGTATGGCAGATAGCAGTGGAAGCGCTTGGGATCGACCGGATCGGCAAACTCGTCCGGCACCATCAGGCCGCCGAACCAGCGCGTGTAGTCCCCCGGGCTCGAGATGGCGATCGGGAAGTTGACCGGCCCGCGCTCGGCCATGCCGATGAACGCGGCAATCGACGTGCTCACGCCGATGATGGGCGCCGGTCCCTCGAGCTCCTGGATGTAAACGCCCGGCGAGAGATAGTTGGAGTTAGACATCGACGCTCTCCGGCTGGCGGCGTGGCTCGTTGCTCATGGAAACACCAGGTTCAGATCCAGCGCGCCGATGCCCAACGGCAGCATCACGTCGCGCAGGAGATCGGTTGGTTCCAGAGGGTGGTGCGCGCGCAGGCGCAGCTGCGCGATGCGGTGGACCGGCGGCAGGACGACAAATCCGGCGGCGTCGCTGGCAGCGGCGATGATGCTGGCGGCGTGATATTCTGCAGCGGCCCCGCCGCCGGACACCACGATGGCCGTCGTCGATGCGTCGAGCCCGTTCATCGAGGCAGTAAAGAGCGTGCTGTCTCCCACGCTCGCCGCACGTGACAGGGAATTGGCGGCTCCCGCCGCTGCCGGTATCATCCGGATCACGCCCGCCGCGGCGGTGTGCGTGCGCGCGAGCGGGAACGCCAGCGTGAGAACCGCGGGGAAATTTGTACCCGGGCCGAGGCTGGTTATTGCCGTAACGGACAAATACTCGGCCCGCCCCGGATCCGGCCCATCAAGCGCCACTATCGTTCCAAGCGAAAGCGCCACCTGGTCCGAGACCTGGATCATGGTATCACCGACATTGCCCGGCTTCATCAGCGTTTTCGCCTCGGCCGGCGGAGCGGATGTCAGGTTCTGCTGCGCGACAGTGGCGGTGGTGTCGCGGTTCGCATAGAGCGGCGACGCGATGGTGATCATGTTCGCCGCCGCCGGCGGCGAGGCGAGCACATCCGCGAGCGTGAGCCAGATGCCATCCGTAGTCACCGACGTTCCGGCGCGCACGATGCCGGTGCGCGACACCGTTCGCCCGCTGATCGTGACCGGCGCTCGGTGCAGCGCAACGTTGCCGGCCTGGAAAGGCGTGAACGCGCCGGGATAGCCCGGTTCGGCGCCAATGTCGGCGGTCAGACTCAGCGGCAGGAACCCCGAGCCGGACAGAGAGAGCTGCAGCGGCGCTCCGGTGACGAATCCCGGGGCGAAACAGGAGAGCGGACGCCCCACCAGACCGGCCTCGCCGCCGGTCGTGGCCCGCGGGTTCAGCCCGATCGTGGTTGTGGTCGCAACCGGAGGGGGATCGGGCGGCGCTCCGGTGATCTCGTCCACCATCGTCAGCTGCAGAACCGCCTGGGTGTAGGCTGCTGCAGGGAACGGCCCGTCGGGTGCAAGCCACCAGCCTGATATGGGATCGAGTACCGGCGGCGCGTTCATGCGCTGCCTCCCGGTGCGCGGACCGCAAGCTGTGGCTCCGCGATCAGGACCGGCGGGAAGGTTTGCGGCTGCAGCCCGGAGGCGATCACGATGATTGCCACCTCGTAGGAGATCGAGAGCTGGTAGGACCGCTCCAGCCCCTCCCAGATACGGCTGATTTCATCGAGGCCGAGCGTCTCCAGGCGGACTGCGAGTTCCAACGCATGCCCGCGGTACGAACCTGCGAGGTCAGGCGCCCTGATCAGCGGTTCATCGTGGAAGGCCTGCAGCACGCGGCCGATGATCAGCTGTTCGGTTTCGGGAGCCGGGATGTTTCCGGCATTCCCGCTGACGATTGGTGTCATGAGATAGTGCGCGCGCACCGGCAACGGTTGGCGGAGGACGAGGTCAGGCGGGATGCGGCGGGGCGGGCGGTTCAGGGTTTGCTCGTCCCGGATGAGCCGGTAAAGCCACATGGAGAGCCCGATCTCGCCTGCTGCCTCCATGCCGTCCGGCGTCGCAAGGGACACCACAGCGTTCCCGAGAGTAGGGTCGAAAAGCTGTGCAAGATCGGGGTCCGCGCGGAAGCTTTGCTCGAGAACCGCGCGCAGTGTGAGGCTGGCCGCCCGGATGTGCGTGAACATTCAGCCAAGCCTCAGCTCTGTGCCCGAGCGGATGGCCGAGATCAGCATGTGGGGCGTTAGGTCGTCGATTACTTGTTGCGAGGGTACGAGGCGATGGAGAATTCCCCTGTTCTGCGCGCCGTTCAGTCCCAACAGGCAGAGCCTTGGATTGGCGTGCAAAAGGCTCTGGACTGTCCCACCTTTGAACGCTCCGCTTCCATAAGAGAAAATGATGGCGTCGATCCGTTTGCGGCGGGTGTAGATGCCAAGATCTCGCAGCGGCGGTTCGCCGCTCACGATGCGAATATCGGGGTCGCTGCCTGCCACCGAGCTGATGATTTCATTCAGCAATGCAGGCATGCCGACCAACAATATTCGAATCTTCGACACGCCCCCATTCGCTCCACCCAAAAACTGGTCACCCAAAAATCTGGCCGCGGAAAAGCGGCGTCGCAAAGTGTCGCAGTTGCCGTGGGCGCGCGGGAATGGACCATGGAGATCTAGCGATGGTCCTGGACCTTTATGGTGCGCGACGGTCCAGGACGCGGATAGATCCCGATGTTGCCTCGCGAATTTGTGAGATAAGGGCCGGGCAAAAAGAAGCCCGCTAGGTTTCTGCCGCATCAGGCTTTTTCGATGCCATCCCGGGAGCAGCGATCAGCGAATTATGTTTCTACAGATTGCGGTAAGCTGGTATATTCGCGTGGCTGGAGGGTGAAAATGTTTACTCGCGAGCGGCAGGCACCGCTTCGTGGCGGTAATGCGCAACCGATACTGGTTCTGCTTATTTGCCGCGTGCGGCTGTATCGGGATGCGATCGCGTCGTTGCTTTGCCGGCATTCGGGTATCCGCGCTGTCGCGGTGAACGACACGGACGAGCGGCTTGTCGGGCAACTTGAGGCGCTTGCGCCGGACGTCGTTCTATTGGACATGACTGATCGTGGGGCGCTCGAGCTCGCAGTGGTGATGGGCAGATCGCGCCCCGGCACTCGAATTCTCGGATTTGCTGTCGATGAGCTTGCGGTTCAGGTCGTTGCTTGCGCACAGGCAGGATTGTGCGGATACGTTCCGTCGGAGGCGTCGATCAGCGATCTTGCGATGGCTATAAGGCGGATCGCCTCCGGTGATACTGTCTGCTCTGCCGAGATGGCAGGCCTTCTGTTTCGCCATCTCGGTGCGGCGGTGCATGACAATCCATCAGTGGAAGTAGATGCTGCGCTTACACCAAGGCAGCGGCAGATTCTTCAGCTGATCAAGAAGGGTCTCTCGAACAAGGAGATTGCGCAGCAACTTGCTCTTGGGCCTTCGACCGTGAAAAATCACGTACACGCTTTGCTTGGCCGGCTTAACGTCGGGCATCGCGCGGAGGCCGCTGCCAGGCTGAATCAAAGTTTGCAGCTTTGAAAGCGAGTGCCTGAGCGTAGCCGCCGGTGGTATTCCACGCTTCAGGATACGCCGAGAAAGTTCCCCATATGGTCGACTTCTGCCTCGAATGCGCGTCGAAACTCGGCGCCCGGCTTACCGCTGGCAAAACCAGCCCTTACATCCAGGCCGCGGCTGGCTTGCGTGCAGTTGACCCAGCCGATCACGTCCGAGCCCCAGAGGATCGGCATCGCGTAATAACCAAGGCGGCGTTTCGCGGACGGGGTGTAGGCCTCGAAGCGGTAGGGCCAGCCCCAGAGATGCTCGAAACGGCGGCGATCCCATACCAGTGGATCGAACGGGGCAAGGAAGCGGACACCCCGGCGGTTGCGATCATTTCGATTCGTAGCCGCAGGCCAGAGATACCGCACACCATTGACGACAGCAGCCTCCAGGGCACCGCTCCGTGTCAGCACGCCCACGGTGTCATGTTTCACCCGCGGGCCGACAATCGTTCGTGCAAGATGGGCCGTGGCTGCGCCGAGAGTTGGGGCCGCCACGGGTGCCAGCACCGAAGCGACCAACAGCACCAGTTGTTCCAGGCGCGCCAGCGGGTCCAACGCGGCCTCCGGCGCCGGGGTGGCCTGATAAATCCGGATCCCCGCATCGCGGCGGGCGACCCGCACCAGCCCATGATGCAGCAACGTATCGAGCGCCCGCGTCGTCGCTTTGGATACTCCACCCCACCCATTGATCTGACGCGCCGCGCCGAACTGTCTCTCCAGCGCAGCGGGGTGTGTGGGCCCATGCTCGCGGACAAACGCAAGGACGTCTGCTGCGAGAGCGGCGGGAACGAAGCGGCCGTCGGGGGCGCCGGGATCGTGCCGCGGCAACAGCAGACTCCGCACGCGTGCCGGCATGAAGCCGTATGCGTAGAGGTATCCTTCCTCCAGTGCGAGTTTTGGATAGCGTCGCTCAAGGTCGCCAGCCCGATAACCAGGGACCCGATGGCGAAGGATCAGGTCCTGGGCACGGGCCGGCGCGCGGATCGGGTCAGCCTGCACAAAGCCGGCAGTTGCAATAGCTTGCCCCATTGGGCGTGGTGCCGGAAACGCCCGAAGCACCGCCATTCGCCGCAAGATCGCAATGTCCACTACTGACCACCTGAGCTGCTTGGTCGAACGGCGATATGCGAGGCTCGGAAAGGGCAGTCCCGCCGAAGATCTCCTGCAAAAGAACATGCAGTTCCCGCCGGGTCACCCCAAAGGGCCCGCCTGCCGACCGCTCTGGAGCGAGCCAACATGGCACCTAAGCAAGACCAAATGTTGATTAGCACGTCCGACGAACCATGGATTCCGCCGTCCCTTTCGCATCGACACGGTTGCCCGCAAACTACTTTGCTAATGAAACGCCCCCATAAGGCTGGGCCCCAAGTGCCTGTAGCTGAAGCCCTCTGACCTCGCGCCGTACTGCTGCAAAAGCAGTTATGTCCGCCAGCCGCACGAGCGGTATTTCGTCATAAATAATCTGCTGTGCCTTCACATACAACTTTGCACGCTCAGCCTGATCAGTAACAAGATCTCGCCTTGTGCATGAGGTCGTCGTAGGGCGCACTGCAGAAATGCGGATAGTTGTCCGGCGAGTGGCAGACGAATTCCAGCATCACCTCGCTCGGATCCGGATAATCCCATATGTCGCCGAGCATCCCAATATCCGCCTCCCCCTGGCGAATACGCTTGAGATACTCTCCCCACTCGTAGGTCACGATCCGGGTCCGAACACCGATCTTCTCCCAATCGAACTGAATCATTTCGGCAGCCCGCCGGCCGTTCGGCATATACGGTCTCACCACCGGAATTGCCCAAAGTTCCGTGGTAAATCCATCGGGGTATCCAGCTTCTGCCAGGAGTTTTTTTGCCGCCTGGGGATCGTGCCGATAGGGCTTCAGTCCCGGATTGTGACCCCACAAGGCAGGTGGAACCAATGACGCCGCCGGAACAGAGCCAGGAAGGGCTATGGATGAAAGCGCATCGTAATCGATTGCCATTGCCAAGGCCTGCCTCACCCGGAGATCGTCCAGCGGCTTCCGGCTGAGATTGAAGTAGATGTAATTGGTCGCGGCTACCCCCGCCTGCTGAACCTCAATATCCGGATCGGCACGCAATTGCGCCAGATCGTTCAGATTAGGATAGCGTGCCACCTGACACTCGTTAGCACGCAGCCTGGCATCTCGTATCGAGGCATCGGGAGTGATGGCGAAGACGAGCTGATCAACCTTGGCGGCCCGATCCGGAGGGCCCCAGAACCTGCTGAAGGCGTGAAATCGAACGGACGAATCCTTATCGTACCGAACAAAGCTGAATGGCCCGGTACCGATCAGTTCGGTATCAAGGTCGGCAGGCCGACCAAGTTTCTCAAGTCGTGCGGCGTATTCAGCCGATAATATGGAAAACGGCGGTATCGATAACGCGGGCAGCAATGGCGCTAGGGGCGATTTCAGCCGAAACACAACCGTTTGTTCGTCGACTTTTTCAACCGCCCGAAGGCTGGGTTGGAGAAGGTCAACGAATTCGGGAAAATTTCCATCCGCGACTTTGTAAAACGGATTGGATTGCTCGAACATGCGCTGAAAGCTGAACACCACGTCGCCAGCATTCATTTCATGGGTTGGTGTGAAGCGTCTATTCGACTGGAATTGAACCCCGCGACGCAACTTGAACGTATAGGCAAGCCCATCAGGGGATATCTGCCAGGTTTCGGCCAGCGATGGGACGATAGCGGAACCACCCGGCCGCAGCTCGACCAACCGGTCGGTAACTTGTTCGCTGACGTCAAAGCTGGTGATACTCAACTGGGCGTTGAGAGCATCCGGACTTGCTTCCGTGCAGATGGTGAGCGTGCCAGCTGCCTTTTCCGAGCTGGCGCGGCAAGCGCTTACTAGCAGCAGCGGAGATCCGAGCGCGACACAGGCAGCGAAGGCGACCGAACTCAACATTGTGGCAGTTGTCCCGTTTGCACGCAGCCACTCGTCCTGGAAGCGCCGCGGCAGGTGGCGCTCGGGGCATTAATATCATTGAGCTTTTGCCGGAAAATGACAGCAGGCGCCATCAAAACACCCCCGATTTAGCCTGGTACCAACGAGCAGCCCTCACCCTTCATCCCGGGAAACGCCGCTGTTCCCGGGATCCGGTCCAGTATCTCATACAAGTCCCACTCGGATCTGGACTGCGCCGGTGTCTTCGCGCGCACCAGCAGGAGATCATGCACCATCAATCCATCAGGGCGGAGCAAGCCCCCCTGCGTGAACATGTCGTTGACCGGCATGGCGCGCATCTTCGCGGCGACGGCGTCAGCGTCCCTCGTCCCGGCAGCCTGCACTGCGCGGAGATAGTGCAGCACGCCGGAATACACGCCCGCCTGGTTCATGCTTGGCATCTTGCCGTTCAGCTCGGCAAACCGCCGCGACCATTTGCGGGTGGCGTCGTCCTTATCCCAGTAGAAAGCGGTCGTAACGATCAGCCCCTGCGCCAGTTGCAGGCCGATCGCGTGAATGTCGTTGATGAATGCGAGCAAAGCGGCAAACTGCTGCTTGCCGTCGCGGCTGATGGCAAAGGATGCCGCCTGCTTCACGCAGTTTATGTTGTCGGGCGGCCCCGCGGCGATCGCGATGACATCCGCGCCGGAGGCCTGCGCGGCGAGCAGATAGGCGCTCATATCCGGCGTGTTGAATGGAAAAAGCGAGTGACCGACGACCGTGCCCCCTTTGGAAACGATCAGGGCGGTCGCAACCTTCTCCAGCGAATGGCCAAACGCATAATCGGCGGTGATGAAATAGAAGGATTTGGCGCCCCGCGCCAGCAACGTCCGCGCCGTGCCGTTCGCCAGCGCCGAGGTGTCGAACGTCCATTGCATGGAATAGGGTGAGCAAAGCTTTCCGGTGAACTCATCCGCGCCCGTTCCCGACACGATCACCAGCTTCCTTTTCTGTCGCGATACGCCCTGCACCGCCAGACCCGCCGCGGAGAACGGCACGTCGGCGATCAGGTCCACGCCTTCCGTATCGTACCAGCGCGCCGCGATCTGGGAGGCGATGTCGGGTTTCATCTGGTGGTCGCCGGAAATGAGCTCGACCGGCTGACCGAGTACGCTGCCGCCGGCATCGGCGATCGCCAGCCGTGCCGCCGCGACAGATCCGGGACCGCTCAGGTCCCGCGCACCGTCCGACATGTCGGTTAGGACGCCGAGTTTCACCGGCGCATCGGCGGCATGAGTGCGGCGTGCGATGGCGGTCGCTACCCCCAGCGCCGCTGCACCGGCGATCAACTCTCTTCGCTTCATGGCGTCATCCCCCGGCCGACAGTAGGTGAAGCAGTCGGTCCGCGCCACATGGTCTCCTGCCCCCTCCCGCCCCCGCGCCAGCCGGTGTAAGGCCTGCACCATGTCCGTGGTCACAATCGAGCAGCGCGAGGCGATCTCGATCGTCCGCATCAACCGGCCGGAGAAGCTGAACGCCATCTCCGCCGCGGTCGCAGAAGAACTGCAACGCGCCATGGAGGCATTCGACGCCGCCCCGGATCAGCGCGTCGCCATTATCAGCGCGGACGGCGAGCGCGCCTTTACCGCAGGCGCAGACGTATCGGACCTGCCCGAGTTGTGGCGCTGCATTCCGGGCGTCGGGTTCATGACGGACAAGCCGGTGATCGCGGCGACCTCCGGCTGGTGCGTCGGCGGCGGGCTGGTACTGGTGATGATGGCGGATCTGCTCGTTTCGGCCGAAAGCACCGTCTTCTATTACCCTGAGGCGAAGCTCGGCACGACCGGGGGGATCATCAGCGCGCTGGTGACCCGGATGCCGCATCACCTGGCCATGGAGATGATGCTGCTCGGAACGAAGCTGTCGGCCCGCCGGGCCTATGAGGTCGGCTTCGTCAACCGCGTCGTGCCCGACGGGCAGCACGAGACGGAGGCGCTGAAGCTGGCCCAGGAACTGCTGGATCATGCGCCCCTGGTAATGGGGGCATTGAAGCGGCTGGTCGGCGAAATCATCCCGGCGGGGCCGGTCGAACGGCTGGTCGCCACCAGCCGGACAATTGCGCGGGTGCGCGCCAGCGCCGATATGCAGGAGGGGATCCGCGCCTTCAAGGAAAAGCGGAAGCCGGTCTTCCGCGGGACGTGAGCGCGGTCTCTTCCTGGGTGCTCAGTGAGGGCTTCGCCGGATTGCAGTCCCAGGCGCTCGGCCTCGCCGAAGCCGCGGGACTGTCGCCGGAAATCCGGGAGCTTGCGCCCCGCATTCCCTGGCGGTGGTTTCCCGCGGCAGCCTGGCCGACGCCCTTGCGTGCGGTGAACGAGGCGATACGGCCGCCGCTGCCGCACATCGCCATCTCCTGCGGCGGTATCGGGGCAGCCGTCGGCGCCGCCCTGCGCCCGCTTGGACCCGCCATCGTGCAGGTCCAGCACCCGCGCATGGAGCCAAGGCGCTTCGACCTCATCGTCGTCAACCGCCATGACGGCTTGACCGGTCCCAACGTGTTCGTCACCCGCACGGCACTCCACCGCGCCACGCCCGCCCGGCTGGCTGACGCAGCGGAGCGATGGCGGCCGGTTTTCGGGCAACTGCCGCGGCCGCTCGTCGCCGTGCTGATAGGCGGCAGCAACGGCCGCTTCCGCCTCGGGGCCGCCGAAGGTACCGCGCTCGGGTCACAGCTCGCCGGCATGATGCACCAGGACGCGGCCGGGCTGATGCTCACACCCTCCCGCCGGACCGACACGGCGGCCATCGCCGCCCTGCGCCGTGCCCTGGACCCGCTCGGCGCTTACATCTGGGATGGCACCGGCGAAAACCCGTATTTCGCCATGCTCGCCCTGGCCGACGCGATCGCCGTCACGATCGACAGTGTTTCGATGATTTCCGAGGCAGTGGCCACGCGCGCCCCGGTCATGCTAGCGCAGCTTCCAGGCCGCTCACGCCGGAGTTGAGCCTTCACCGAGGCACTCCGGCGAGAGGGACGAGTGCGGGATTTTGCGGGTCGCCTCGAACTCTGGCCGGTCGAACCGCTGGACGACACGCCCGAGGCCGCGGCCGAAATGCGCCGCCGGCTCTGTTTCTAGACGGGTCCAGCAAAAACCCCTCTTGCGGGAGGGGAAAAGGGGGAGGGGTCAAAAGTTCAGGCCCTGGGTATACCCGGAGTCCGCAGGAATCCGGGTATACCCCGCGGGGTTGGTGCGGGCGGAGCCGGCCAGGGTTCCATCCGCTCTGCGGATGGAATGCCGGCGAAGGGGGCCGTGCGCAAACCAAACACTCACCCAACTTCCAATGGAAGTTGGACATATGAGGATACGGAATGCTGCGGATAGAGACTTTCGACGCCCGCGCCGGCGGCAACGTCATCTACAAGGCGCTGGCGCACCCGCTGACCGCCGAGGGGATCGCGCGGCTTTACCGGGGCCTGGAACAAGCCGGGCCAGTGGCAATCTATGACCCGGACGGCATCGCCGAGGCGCTCCTGGCGATGTATCGGGATCTGCCCGGACTAGCCTCGCTGTTCGTCCACGACGTGACCGCCGTAGGAAAGGAACGCGCCGGGATGATGGCCCGGGCGCTCACCGACCTGCCCCAGGCCGAAGCACGGACCGTCCTGATCGCGGCCTTCGACGCGGCGCGCGCGGCAGGGCGGATCGCGCATCTGTTGCCGCGGGGAGCGGCGGCCGTCACTTTGGACGAAGCGAAAATGCCGCCGAAGATGCTCACCGTCCGCGGGCGGTATCTGGACCGGCTGAATTTCGCGACCAACTTTGCCTTTTTCCGCGAACAGGGCGGTCTTTCGACGCGGCTGGTCTCGGCGAATTACTGGGCAGGCTACGGGGCCGGACCCGTCCTGCTCTGGCTGCGGCTGTTTGCCGAGAACGGAACCCCGCTCGCAACCTGGGAGCAGGAACTACCGGCGGGGCCAGGAGGGTTTGCGATCGACAGTCGGGAGGTAAGGGCGCGGTTCGGCCTGCCGGAGTTCACCGGACAGCTCTTCCTGCACGCGATCGGCGCGGCGGGTCATGACGTGGTGAAATACGCCCTGGACACGTTCGATTCCGGGGGCGGACCAAGCCTGTCCTGCACCCACGACGCAAATGCCTGGCCGTCCGACCGGTACGCCGGTCTGCCAGCCCCCAGGGCCGATGAGCGCGTGGTCCTGTGGTTGCAGAACAGCCACGCGGCGCCGATCCCCGCCGGCGCGGTCAGCCTGGACCGAATGGGCGCCGAGGAGCCGGTCCCGATCCCCCAACCGGTGGGTGCCTTTGCCTCGCTGGCGGTGGACGTCGGAACTGTCCTGCCGACACTGCGCTGGCCGGCGCAGATCGAGCTACGGACGGGGCGGCACGTCGTGCGCCCTCGCTACGAGGTCATCCAGCGCGGCCGGACCAGGATCGCCCATGTCAACATCGAGCGCGCGGACCTGCGCCCTGACCCGGCGATCCCGCACCTCCCCCGCCAGCTCGGGCGCGGCTTTCTGCTCCCCTTCCCGGTGCTGGACCCGGCGCGCTTTCGCAGCATCGTGCAGCCCAACCCGATGGCGGTCTCCCAGGCGTCGCTGCCGATCCGGCTGGATGTGTTCGACGCCGCCGGAGCCAAGGTCGCCGAGCGGTTCCTGGGCTGCCTGCCGCGAAATCACAGCCTGGCCGCGGATGTTTCCGCCATCCCCGGGGCAGCCGAGGGCCACGCCGAACTGGTGTACGATTTCCGCGACGGTGGCGAAGCCGATGGCTGGCTGCACGGTTTGTTCCGCTACGAACACCGCGAATCAGGACACGCCGCCGAATCCAGTTTCGGCGCACACGTCTTCAACACCGTCATGACTTATCGGGATGAGCCGCAGTCGTACGGCGGGCCGCCTCCGGGCCTGTCCACGCGGCTGTTCCTGAAATTGGGGCATGACAGGCGGCGCAGCTTCGCCGTGCTGATCTATCCGGCATCGGCCGCCTGGCACGAAAAGTCGGCAACCACGCTGCAGTTGCACAACGCCCAGGGGCTGGTTATCGCCGAGCGGGCGCTGTCGGTTGCCTGCTCCGGCTCGGTCATGCTGTGGCCGGACGTGGAGTTCGGCGCGGACCAGCTGCGGCAGGCCGGCGACACCGGATACGTGCTGATCCGCGATACGACCTGCCGGCTGTTCGGCTACCACGGATTGATGGATGCGGGGGGCGGTTTCTCGCTGGACCACATGTTCGGATTCTGATGCGGGATTGCGATGAGGCGAAACATGCGGTTGGGTAGCCGGCCTGTCAGGGAGGATTTCGGATGATCAAGGTAAGCGTGCTCTATCCGGCCGGTGAAACCACAAAATTTGACATGAATTACTACTGCAAGAGCCACATTCCCATGGTTCAGCAGAAGCTTGGCGCTGCCTGCAAGCGCGTCGCGGTCGAGCAGGGTATCGCAGGGGGTGCGCCGGGGGCTCCGCCGACCTATGCGGCCATGGGGCACCTGTATTTCGACTCCACGGACGCCTTTCAGGCCGCTTTCGCCCCGCATGCATCGGTGATCATGGCCGACATCCCGAACTACACCAACGTGCAGCCGGTGATCCAGATCAGCGAAGTCAAAATATAAGCCGGTTCCCTTGCGGGAGGACCGTGCAAAAACCCCTTCCCTTCCCCAAGCCCCGCAAGGGGAGGGGGAGTTTGGACCGCCGCTTCGGGTTAAGACTTTCGGCCGTTGGTATTAATTAGTGACTGGTTTCCACTAGCGATCGGTTGGGGATGCGCTGTGGCGCGGCAATATTCGCAACGACGGCAGCGATGACGATCAGGCCTCCGACGAAGGTCGTCCAGGCGGGGACTTCGCCAAAGGCCAGCCAGACCCATAGTACGGCCAGCGGAACCTCCAGCGTGTTCATCAGCGCTGATTCGGTGGCGGAGACCAGGCGGGTGCCGAGGGTCAGCAGCAGCAGGCCGAGGCCGAATTGCGTAACGCCGAAGAGCAAAAGCATAAAAAGGTCGTTTCCACTTATATGAAGTGGCGTGGCGGCGGGTGATACGAGGGCGGCGCAAAGGAATGCGGACAGGGCGGCGGCGGGTAGCATCGGGGTTTCGCGGTGGGCGCGCACGATAACCATCATGATCGACATCAGCACGGTGACCACGATGGCGAGCAGATCGCCGATGAGATGGCGGCTTGTGCCGATGCCGCCCATCATGACCAGGACGCCAAGCAGGGCGGCGGTGCTGGCGAGAAGCGTCGCAGGGCTTTCGCGCGTGCCGTACCAGGCCCGGCCGATGGCAGCCGTGACAAAGGGAGCCGTGGCAAACAGGATCACCACGTCTGCCACCGAGGTCAGGCGGAAGGCATTGATGAACAGGATCGTGGCAAACGCGGAGCAAAAGGCGACGATAAGGCCTGGAAGTCCGATGGCGGGCATGCGCCGGCCGTCCATGACCGCGGAGCAGGCGGCAATGAACAGGCCGGCGAACAGGCCGCGCCAGAACAGGATGGTCCAGGCGTCGAGAGCGATCAGCCGGGTGAAGAATCCGGCTGTACTGTAAGCGGCGGCCGAGGCCGAGACGAGCAGGACCCCGACCGCACGCGTAGTGAGATTCATATCTGCCAGAATGGCTTGCTGGCTTCGTATTGAGCCTCGGTGCGGGTGAGGCCGATGTCCTTGAGCATGAAATCGTCCAGTTCCGCGAGGATGGTACGAGAGCGGCGCCGGCGCCAGGCCGCTTTCAAGGCAGTCAGGAGGCTTTGCGCGGGTGTAGCCGGTTGGCCCCGAGCTGGCGAGGGCTTGCACGGCTGCGCCGGCACTTCCCGGGTGAGTGGGGGATAAGGGACTCGCGCCGTAGTGGTGAAGGGCATCGTTGCCATGACAAACTCCTTCAAGCTGGGCTTATGGGCTAGATAGTCCGGGCCTGCTGACAGCGTGCTGTCAGCAGTGACGTGCCGGAGCAGATCAATGCGTCGTGCAGATCGGCTGTTCGACATCATCCAGGTCCTGCGGCTCGCGCGCACTCCGGTTACTGCCGCGGCTATCGCGGCTGAACTGGAGGTGACGCAGCGCACGGTCTATCGCGACATCGCTACGCTGCAGGCGCGGCGGGTTCCGATCGAGGGGGCGGCCGGGCTGGGGTATGTGCTGCGGCGCGGGTACGAGTTGCCGCCGCTGATGTTCAGCGCGGAGGAGGCGGAAGCCATCGTGATCGGGCTTCGGCTGATACCGCGCACGGGCGATGCGACGCTGGCGGAGGCGGCCCGCGGCGTGCTTCACAAGCTGGCCTCGGTGGTGCCGAACGAACTGCGCGAACGGCTGGCCGCGCCGCCGTTTCATGTATCGCGGCGGGGCGCGCCGGCGCCGGCGCTGGACCTCGCCGAGGTGCGGGCCGCCATCCGGGACGCGCGCAAGCTGCGGATCGAATATGTGGACGCGAAGGGCGCGGTCAGCGCGCGAACGGTGCGGCCGATAGCGATGGAGTATTATGTCGAGGCGACGCTACTGTGCGCGTGGTGCGAATTGCGGGATGATTTCCGGCACTTTCGTGCGGACAGGATTCGCGCTGCGGAGTTACTGGAGGAGGGGTTCTCGGCGGAGGCGAACCGGCTGATGGCGCGGTGGCTGGAATTGACGCGACCGGCGTGATCACGAGGCGACAGCGCTGGCCGGCTCGCCGATTTTGCGCTCGAAAGGGCCGGCCGAGTGATAGGATGAGCGTCCGAGGCGCCGCTCCGACGTGTGATGGGGAATCCTGGATGGAAGGGGTCATTTCGGCCGGCATCGGCCTTATTGTTGCGAACTTTCCGGTGATGCTGTTCGTCATCGCCTTGATTTGTGCGGGCGTGGCCATTCTGCGCCCGCCGCAGCAAACGGGTGCGGCACTGGTCATAGAAAAGCTGCTGTCCTGGTATGTCTTCTGGGTGATCGGCGTGTCGTTCCTGGTCAATTTCGTCTTCCACGCGTTTTTCGGCAGAATGAGCGCCGCCTTCATCGGCTGGCCGGACAGTCCATTCCAGTTCGAGGTCGCGATGGCCAGCCTGGGTTTCTCGGCCGTTGGATTCCTCGCCGCTCGGCGGAGTTTCGATCTGCGGCTGGCGGCGATCGCCGGCCCTGCGGTGTTCCTGCTGGGCGCCGCGGCGGGCCATGCATATCAGATGATCACCGCCCATAATTTCGCGCCGGGCAATGCCGGGGTGATTTTCTATGCGGATATCGGGTTGCCGTTATTCGGGCTGCTGCTGCTGTGGCTGGAGGCGCGGCAGGAGGCGACCGGCAGGCGCGAAATTCGAGGGACGGCGCGGGCGTGAGTTTTCGCCCGCGGCGGACCTAGCAGTTCGCTGAAAGACCCCGTGGTGCGACGCGGTGCACAATGATTCGATAGCTGCACCAACTCGATCGGTGTCAGCATGCGCGGCAGGCTGTATGATCAAGCGGGACTGTTCTCCTATCTCGCCGGAGAGCCGGGTGCCATCGAAACACCCTTTGCGGCAGATCCGCCAGCTGGTCCGGGACATGCTCGCGGACCTGAGCTCAAACCTGGGCCGGCTTTATTCCAGCGAAGGCCGGCCATCAGTCCCGCCGGAGCAACTGCTAAGCGCACGGTGGCTTCAGGTGTTCTACGGCATTCGTTCCAAGAGCCAGTTGATGGAACAGCTGGACTACAACCTGCTGCTGGTTTGTCGGTCTGCCGCCGGATGAGAAGGTGTGGGAACGCCACGACCTTCACCCACAACCGCGTGCGGCTGCAAGGGGCGACATCTTCCAGACGTTCATGACCCGGCTGCTCAATTACCCGCAGGTCAGGCCGCTGTTGTCGGACGACATTTTTCGGTGGACGGTACGCTGATTGAAGCATGGGCTTCACAGAAGAGCTTTCGTCCAAAGGATGGCAGCGATCCGGATGGCAACAACTTCCACGGCCAGAAGCGCAAGAACGAGACGTATGCCAGCACCACCGATCCGGACAGCCGGCTCTATCGCAAGGCCAGCGGGTGCGAGGTTAGGCTGTCGTATATGGGGCACGTCACCATGGAGAACCGCCATGGTCTGGCCGCCGCGGGCGTGGTGACCGAGGCAAATGGCACCGCCGAACGGCGGGTGCAGAAGGCATGCTGAAGCGGCTGAACAAGCGGTTAAAACGGCGCCGGGTTAGCGTGCGCGCCGACAAGGCCTACGATGCCGCCGATCATGTCGCAGCTTTGCGAGAGCTTGACGTGACCCCGCACGTGGCGCGCAATGACGCACTGACCAAGACCGGTAAGAGGCGTCGCAGTGCGATCGATGGCCCGCACCACACGACATCGCGGCTGCGGGATGTCGCAATCGCGGCGGGCGATGATCGAATGCATCTTCGGCTGGGGCAAGCAGCACGGCACGACGATGCGCAAGGCCAGGCGTCGCGGCATCGCTCGAGTCGCCGCTGATTTCCTGCTCGATCTGATCGCCTATAACCTGGTCCGGATTCCGAAGTTGTGCACCGAGATCGACAGTGACAAACTGCCCAACCCCCGGAGCGGACAGGTTGAACCACAGCTGCGGAAAATAGATGAGCACCATGCGCTCCGGTCCAATCGGCGGCCGGCCGTTGCCCGGCTTCAGATAAACCGGCTCGATCAGTTGGCAGAGTTTCTGCCACGGTACCACGCGGTCCATCCCGGCGAGAAATGAGGCATGTCGCACGGTTTTGCCGTACCGCTCGAAGCTCACGCTCGCCAGTGTTGCTTGCTGCATTATCGGTTCCATGCGAATCAAATGCAACTCGCCCACAGGCTGTTTCGTAACCGTGTCGAGGGGAACGTTCCGGCCCATCGAAAGGATGAGCTCCGTACGAATTCCACCATCGATTTGCATGATTGCTTGCCGATAGTGCATAAGGATAGCGGTGTCCTTCGCGCGGCCATGACTGAGCGCCGTGCTCGGGCGGACGTCAAACCGATGCCAAGGTGGGTAAATGTTTCGGCTTTCAGTCCCTGGCTCTCTACTGTTACCGCAACCTTGTCGAACGCTTCTCCAACGAACTCAGGCGCTCTCGGGTTGCCACCCGTTTCGAGAAGCACGAGGCCAACTTCCTGGAGCTGGTCAAACTCGCGGCAAGATTTCGCTCTTGCCATCGCCCTTGAAAAGGCGGGCGACAAAACGGAGGCGCTCGTCCACGGCCGAACACTCTTTCCACGGGTCAATCACGGCCCGAGAGTAGGGAGTGCGGTCTGTTGGTAGCACGTAGGTAAACCCGCACCCGCATGGCTGCTAATGAAGTGACCATGGAACGGTTGGTTATCTCTGCGATCCTGGTCGCCGCCATACTGATGCGCTGGGCCGGTTTGGGCGGAGAGTTCGACTATGATGGCTACGACGAGGGGGTTTACTGGCAGACACTGCGAGCTATGAGCGGGGGCCAAAGGCTCTACACGGACGTATTTTGCTCCCAACCTCCCCTCTTCATTGTTTCCATATACCCGTTTTATCGCTTACTGGGCTCGGACATTTTAGCAGCCCGTGTGGGCGTGGCGACACTTTCTCTCCTTGGTTTCGTCGGCGCGTACCTGCTCGGAGCAGCGTTAGCGGGCCGCCGCGGTGCAATTTTGGCCTTGACGATTTTGGTGCTTAGCCCGCTCTACCTGAAGCAGTCGCAGACGCTTGAGGCAGAGGGGCCCGCCACCGCGTTTACTCTTCTGAGCGCTGGCGGGGCTTTCCTATGGTGGAATCAACCCGGCGGCCGAAGAGGGCTTGCCCTAGCCGCGTTCTGTGGAATCACGATGGTTGTCGGCATTCTGATCAAGGCACTCGATATTGCCGCTGTTCTACCGCTTGCCATGTTGGCGGGCCTGCGCCTTTGGACGTGCCCTGCAATAGAAACGGGAAAACCGGTTGCTCTTTGGGTATCGGTTGTTGCCTGTGGGGCAGCGGCCATATCGGCAGTGGGTGTTCTCGTCGCTTTCCTGGGCTCCATCGACGCAATGCTGGAACAGACCGTGCTATTTCACATCGCGGCGAGAGAGATTCCTGATGGGTCAATAGTTGCCAACATCCGGGTGCTCTTCCAATTGGTGCTGGCAAACCCGATCCTGGCCGGCGTCGCGGTGGCCGGATTGTCTTCCGGCATACGACGACGCGACTTGCGCGTATTTCCGATGGTTGCCTGGCTTGTTATCACTCTCAGTGTGCTGGTCTTTCAGGTTCCACTCTTCGCGCGGCACGCCGTTATACTTATACCGCCGCTACTCGCAATGAGCGTGCTGGGTATGAGTGGCAACACGGGATCGCGCATATCTGGTTTGACTCGTATCGATTCCATTTTTATAGGCTTTCTTTTACTCGTCGCAGCGTCAGATCTTTATAAGTATTATAGTGATCTCTCCAGGCGAGCTGACAGTAAGGGAGCTCAACTAGGAAGACAGATTGCGGCAGACGTTCGAAGGGAGACACCTGAAGATCAATGGATAATTACCGACGCTCCATTCATCGCAGCCTTGGCGAATTGTGACACGCCCCCTTGGCTGGCCGATACGTCCTCTGTGCGCATTAAGAGCGGATATCTCACGACACCGGAGTTGACGGCTGCTGCGGCCGACCCGCGGAACGGTGCTGTGTTATTTGTCACCGGCCGTTTGATAAATGCTTCGATCTCAGACTTCCGTCCGGAGCTGGAGAAGCGATATTACCAAGATCATATTTACGCACCAGGAATGGAGCTGTGGGTGCGATAGCGAGGCCGTCAAGAATATCGGACGTAGTCATTCCTGGCCCATCCCAGTGGGCAGGAAGAAGCCAGGTACTCGGTGCCCGTAGTGCTTACACATTGTTACTCGGCTGGGCTTGCCGACGTTCGTGGATGCTTCCAGTATCAGGGCTGCGGGGAACTGCGAGGATAGGCGGGCTGATGCCAAATATCGTTTCCACTATGATCATTATTGCCTTGCTGACCACTGCGACGGCCTCGGCGCAACTCGTCGAACCGTATAGTGATTGGCACCAGGATGCACCCGGTGTGCGTCATCGTGTTATGCTCTCGGATCTGCCAGCGCCATTCTCTGACCCCACTGCGGTCAACATCCCCAGTATTGTGCCTCGGCCACCGGATGCCAGCTTGTCGGTGCCAACAGGATTTGCTGTTGCGGCGTTCGCTACCGGGCTTATCACGCCGCGCACGATGCGCTTTGCGCCGAATGGCGACTTGTTTGTCGCAGAGAGCAGTGCTGGCCGAATTCGCGTGTTTCACAGGGGTGAGAATCAGGCCCATCCAGGCGACTCCGGAACGTTTGTGAGTGGTCTCTTCATGCCGTTCGGGATCGCCTTCTGGCCTCCGGGGCCCGACCCGCAGTTCATTTACATCGGTACTTGGAGCGCTGTGCTTCGCTTTCCGTATCGCGTAGGGGACATCGCGCCACGCGGTGAGGGGGAGCAGGTGATCGGCAACCTGCCGACGGAAGGGCATTGGACTCGGGATGTCGTGTTCTCGCGTGACGGGCGGCACATGTATGTCTCCGTCGGGTCGCGGACGAACCACGGGGAGACTCTCGACAATGGCCAGGCGATACCGCCACTCGATGCGGGAGCCATCCGCACGATAGAAGAGCAGGATGGAATAGGTGCTGCCTGGGGACTGGAAGCGGGCCGCGCTACCGTGCTCGAAGCCGATCCCGATGGCCGTAACGTCCAGCATTACGCCAATGGCCTGCGCAACTGCGTGAGCCTCGCGCTTAGTCCTGGCGGTGACGATGTATGGTGCACCGTGAACGAGCGCGACGGGCTAAGCGACGAGATGCCCGCCGACTATCTTGTCCGCCTAGTACCGCACGGCTTCTACGGTTGGCCGTGGTTCTATAATGGCAATAACGAAGACCCCATTCACCGGGGTAGGCGGCCCGACCTGACCGACCGGGTACTGATGCCGGACGTGCTGTTCCAGGCGCACTCGGCGCCCCTGATCATGACCTTTTACGAGGGTAAGCAATTTCCTCTGAGCTATCGGGGCTCGATTTTTGTTGCCATGCACGGTTCGGCCAGCCGAACGCGGCGGAACGGATCCAAGGTGGTTCGCGTCCTGATGAAGGATGGACGGCCGACCGGCGAATACGAAGACTTTCTCACCGGATTCACCGTCTCCAACACCAGGGTCTGGGGGCGGCCCGTGGGTGTCACGGTAGCGCCTGACGGCGCGTTGCTAGTCAGCGACGATACAGGTGGAGCGATCTGGCGCGTGAGCTACGGAGGGAAACAAGAGAAGTAAGTGCGGGGCTACGGCTGGAGCGCCCAGTCAAAGGGAAGGCGGCCGATATCAACCGCCTAATTCCTTGAGTTTGCATCCGTGGCTGGCTCGGCGGCTTGCCGTCATGGGCGAGAAAGGCTGCAATGTCGTCCGGATAGGTGCGGCGTCCGCTTGCGCCAGCTTGTCGGCGTGGCCAAGCTGCGTTGGCGGATCGAGCGGGATTATCAGGAATTGAAACAGGAACTCGGGCCAGGTCGCTAACTGGCCCGATGTCCCTGCTGGCAACGCAGCCTTCGGATCGATTAGTTTATGACACAGCAAGATTAGCCTAATAATCCATATCGCCCATGCCACCGCCGCCAGGAGGCATCGGCGAGGCCTTCTTCTCCGGCCTCTCGGCAACCATCGCCTCGGTCGTGACCAGCAGACCTGCCACAGAAGATGCATCCTGCAGCGCCGTGCGGACCACCTTGGTCGGGTCGATGATGCCCGCCCTCACGAGATCCTTGAACTCGCCGCTCTGCGCGTCGAAGCCCCAGGAGTACTCGTTCCTGTCGAGCACCTTGCCGGCGACCACGGCACCATCTTCGCCTGCGTTCTCGGCGATCTGACGCAGCGGCGTCTGAAGCGCCTTGCGAACGATATCGATGCCGAAGCGCTGATCGTCGTTCTCGCTCTTCAGCTGGGCCAGGATGAGACTGGCGCGAGCCAGTGCAACGCCGCCGCCCGGAACGATACCTTCCTCGACCGCGGCGCGGGTCGCATGCAGCGCATCATCGACACGGTCCTTGCGCTCCTTCACCTCAACCTCGGAGGACCCACCGACCCGAATCACCGCGACGCCGCCGGCGAGCTTCGCGAGCCGCTCCTGCAGCTTCTCACGGTCGTAGTCAGAGGTGGTCTCCTCGATCTGAGCGCGAATTTGGTTGCAACGGCCCTTAATGTCCTCCTTCTTGCCGGAACCCTCAACGATCGTGGTGTTCTCCTTCTCGACTAACGTCCGCTTTGCCTTGCCGAGCATGTTCAGGGTGACGTTCTCGAGCTTAATGCCGAGATCCTCGCTGATCACCTGGCCGCCGGTCAGGACCGCAATGTCTTCCAGCATCGCCTTGCGACGGTCGCCAAAGCCGGGCGCCTTCACGGCGGTGACTTTCAATCCGCCGCGCAGCTTGTTGACCACCAGAGTGGCCAGCGCCTCCCCCTCGACGTCTTCGGCTACAATCAGCAGCGGACGGCCGGATTGTACGACGCTTTCCAGTAGTGGCAGCATCGCTTGCAAGCCGGACAACTTCTTCTCGTGGATCAGGATATAAGGTTCATCGAGCTCGGCAACCATCTTCTCGGCATTAGTGATGAAGTAGGGCGAGACGTAGCCGCGGTCGAACTGCATGCCCTCAACCACATCGAGCTCGGTCTGGATCCCCTTGGCCTCTTCGACCGTGATTACACCCTCGTTGCCGACCCTCTGCATGGCCTCGGAAATCATTTTGCCGACTTCGGTGTCACCGTTAGCGGCCACCGAGCCGACCTGGGCGGTTTCAGCCGGCGTGGTAATCTTGCGCGAGTGCTTCTTCAGTTCCTCGACGACGGAGTTGACCGCCTTATCAATGCCGCGCTTGAGGTCCATCGGGTTCATGCCGGCGGCGACGGCTTTGGCACCCTCGCGGACAATCGCCTGGGCCAGCACGGTCGCGGTGGTGGTCCCGTCACCCGCAATGTCGCTCGTCTTGCTGGCAACCTCCCGGACCAATTGAGCACCCATATTTTCGAATTTATCTGAAAGTTCGACTTCCTTGGCAACGGTCACCCCGTCCTTGGTGATTTGCGGCGCGCCGAAGCTCTTGTCGAGCACGACATTGCGGCCCTTGGGACCAAGCGTAACTTTTACCGCGTCAGCAAGAATATCAACGCCACGCAGCATACGCTGGCGAGCGTCAGCACCGAACCTCACGTCCTTGGCAGCCATTTTCGTCACTCCTGGTCTTGGTTGAGAAAGGGGTAAGCGGCCGATCTAGGCGGCTTTCTTGCGGGCGGTCGTGCGCTCCACCACGCCCATGATGTCAGACTCTTTCATGATCAGGAGCTCTTTGCCCTCGATCTTCACCTCGGTGCCCGACCACTTGCCGAACAGAATGCGGTCGCCTTCCTTCACGTCCATGGGCACAAGCTGGCCCTGCTCGTTGCGACCACCAGGGCCGACGGAGATGACCTCACCCTCGATGGGCTTCTCCTTCGCTGTGTCGGGGATAATGATGCCGCCCGCGGTTTTTTCCTCGGCTTCGACGCGCCGGACCACGACGCGGTCATGCAGGGGACGAAACTTCATTTTGACTGCTCCCTCCATTGCTTTTGCATGGTTTGCAGGGTCGATCGGATCCGCTGGGCGATCCGCGAACCCGCTGGCACTCTCCACGGGAGAGTGCCAGAGGTCTATCCGCTACGGGCGGGGAATGCAAGGCGTAACAGCGCGCCCTCGAACCTCTGTGGGGAGCCAGGACTGCGCGGCCGACGCGCCGGTATTGGTGCTGCCCGGCGAGTTGGACCTGGTCCACGAGAGCACGGCCAAGTCGGGAAGCAAGCGGCAGCCGTGCGAGCCTTCAAGGCCCTGTTTCCGCGTATCATAGATACTACAGTATGAGCGCAGGATTGCAGATCTAATCGCGAGCGCGGAGCATGCCCGATAAACCCAACTTCGTATTGATTCCGGATGATCCCGCGCCACCGTCGCCCACTCGGGGCAGCGGGGTCCTGGCAAGGTTGCGGAACACAGCAGCGACGGCGCTGAGCGCGGCCGCCTCTGCCCCTACGACACTGCTTTCGGCGATCCGCGACGTCGAACCTCCCGCCGATAACGGGGTGCCACCCCGGCCGCGCTTGGTGTTTGCCGTGGATGCCACGGCTTCCCGCGAACCGGCATGGAAGGCCGCCCGCCGGGCCACAGATGCACTGGTGAAAGCGTTGCCGGGCGAGTTAGACGTGGCGCTTGCCGTGCACGGCGGTTCTCGCGTCCACACGTTCACGGCATTCACCGGCCAAACGGCGATACTGCGCGATCACGCCGCCGGGGTGACCTGCCAAGCAGGGCTAACGCGACTTCTGCCGATCATGTCGGCCGCTCTAAGACGATCTGCTGTGCGTGTGGTCGTCTACATCGGGGACGTTTTTGAGGAAAGCATGGCTCAGGGGCGCAGACTGGCAGATGAGATGGGAACCAAGGGTGTCAAGCTGATTGTATTGCACGACACGGCCGATCCTTTAGCTCGCCGGGACGCCGAGGTGTTCTGGGATCTGGCGAAGCGCACGGGCGGGTGTGTCCTGCCCTTCGATGCGCATGCCCCCGGACGCCTTCGCGATATTCTATCGGCCGTGGCGGTGTACGCTGTCGGCGGCGAGAAGCTGTTGCGGGAACGGCGCCAGGATTTACCCGGTGCCGTGGCGCTGCTCGAGAATCTTGGAAAGCGGAACTAACGTTCGAAGCTGGGGCCGTGAACGGCCGGGCCGGGGACCGGGTTACGCGATTCGGCACATCCTGTGCTAGCGGAAGGGCTCAGGACGCCGGATTGCCGGATATGAATTACAAAAGCACCCGGACGGCGATCTCCCGCGAAGACCTGGCGCAGGACCGCGCCTTCTGGCGCGACCTTCTGGCGCGGCGCACTACCTCGCGCGGCCTGCCGGCGCATAGCGCAGGGGTTATCGGAACCGCCGGTTCGCGATCATCCGCGACGCGGTGTGGATCACCCTGTACCGGGCGAGGCTCCCGTTTCCGCAGGTGGGCGTGTTCCTCCGCTGCACCGGCCTTGCCGGCGAGGCATTCTTCACAATGGCCGATCGCGCCCGAGCGGAGATCGAGCCGCGGCTCCAAGCGGAAATCGGGCCGGGCGCGGTAATGGAATGGGGCACCTCCCACCACCCTGGGATGACCGATATCGCAGTTATCCTGGCGGCCCCGCTGCCCTGGAACGACCGTGCAGCCGCACAGCATGTTGCGTGGATGCTTCGGGTCGGCGCCGCATGGTGGGATTGTTTCGCATCCCTGGCAGGCCGTCCGGACGTGGAAGATGCCTCTTCCGCGAAGCGGGCGCCGGTAGACCTGTAGGCAGGTCGCGGAACGCGAGGTGCGTATCATCGGTTCGAAAAGCGAGTTGCTGCAGACGCTACCGTCGCTTCGGGCGTAAACCGGCCAGGGTCGGCAGGTCGTGTCCCGGGTAATGGCGGAGAGAGTGGGATTCGAACCCACGGTACGCTTGCACGTACACACGCTTTCCAAGCGTGCGCCTTAAGCCGCTCGGCCATCTCTCCAGCAGGCTTCTTGGACGAGGGGCCTCAGCGTTTTGACCCTTTCCCCTCCCGCAAGGAGCAGGGGTTATAATACCAGCCGGCGACATCAGGCGTCCATCTTAAGCGCCGCCAAGAACGCCGATTGCGGGATCTCGACCTTGCCGAACTGGCGCATCCGCTTTTTCCCCTCTTTCTGCTTTTCCAGCAGCTTGCGTTTGCGGGTGATGTCGCCGCCGTAGCATTTCGCGGTGACGTCCTTGGACAGGGCGCTGATCGTCTCCCGCGCGATCACCCGTCCGCCGATCGCCGCCTGGATGGCTATCTTGAACAACTGGCGCGGGATCAGGTCCTTCAGCCTGGCGCAGATCGCCCGGCCGCGGGCCTCCGCCGCGGCGCGATGGGCGATGAACGACAGCGCATCCACCGGATCGCCGTTCACCAGGATGGAAATCCGCACCAGGTCGCTCTCCCGGTACTCGTCCATCTGGTAATCGAAGCTCGCGTACCCGCGGGAGACGGATTTCAGCCGGTCGTAGAAATCGAACACCACCTCGTTGAGCGGCAGGAGGTAAACCACCATGGCGCGGTTGCCGGCATAGGTCAGGTCGAGCTGCTCGCCCCGGCGTTCCGTGCAGAGGTGCAGCACGGCGCCGAGGTACTCGTCCGGCACCATGATCGTGGCGCGGATCCAGGGCTCCTCGATGTGGTCGATCACCGAGCCGTCGGGCATATCGACCGGGTTGTGCAGTTCCTGCATCTGCCCGTTGGTCCGGTGCACCCGGTAAACGACGGACGGCGCGGTCGCGATCAGGTCCAGGTCGAACTCGCGCGACAGCCGCTCCTGGATGATCTCCAGATGCAGCAGGCCGAGGAAGCCGCAGCGGAAGCCGAAGCCCAGCGCGGCCGAGGTCTCCGGCTCGTAGTGGAAGCTGGCGTCGTTCAGTCGCAGCTTGGCCAGGCTTTCCCGCAGCTTTTCGAAATCGTCGGCATCCACCGGATAGAGGCCGCACCAGACCACGGGAACGGACGGCTTGAACCCCGGCAGGGGAGAGGCCGTGGGATGCCGGTCCTCCGTGATCGTATCGCCGATCCGGCAGTCCGCCACGGTCTTGATGGCGGCGGTGATGTAGCCGATCTCGCCCGGCCCCAGATCGTCCACCGGCACCATTTTCGGGCTGAACACCCCCACCTGCTCTACCGCGTGCACCGCGCCGGTGGACATCATGCGGATTTTCTGCCCGCGCTTTAGCCGCCCATCCCTCACCCGGACCAGGATCACCACGCCCAGGTACTGGTCGTACCAGCTATCGACAAGCAGGGCCTTGAGAGGGGCGGTGGCGTCGCCTTTGGGTGGGGGAAGGCGGGTGACCAGTGCCTCCAGCACGGCTTCGATGTTCAGTCCGGTCTTGGCGCTGATTTCGACGGCATCGGAGGCATCGAGGCCGATCACGTCCTCGATCTGCTGGCGGGCGCGTTCGGGTTCGGCGGCCGGCAGGTCGATCTTGTTGAGGACGGGGACGATCTCGTGCCCGGCCTCGATGGCCTGATAGACATTGGCGAGGGTCTGAGCCTCGACGCCCTGGCTGGCGTCCACGACGAGCAGGGAACCTTCGCAGGCGGCGAGGGAGCGGGAGACCTCGTAGGCGAAATCGACGTGGCCGGGGGTGTCCATCAGGTTCAGCTCGTAAACCTGCCCGTCACGGGCCTGGTAGGTGAGGCGGACGGTCTGGGCCTTGATGGTGATGCCGCGTTCGCGCTCCAGCGCCATCGTGTCCAGGACCTGGTTGGTCATTTCGCGATCGGACAGGGCGCCGGTCGCCTGGATCAGCCGGTCGGCGAGGGTGGACTTGCCGTGGTCGATATGGGCGATGATGGCGAAGTTGCGGATATGGTCGATCGGCGTTTCGGGCATTTGCGGGGTTCAGGGGTCCATTGGTGAGACGCTTTGGCGAGTCCTGAGGCGTTCTCGAACTCGCAGATAGAGAAGCGGCATGCGCTTGTCATCCGGCATGCCGGTGGTGTGGCCGTTGGGGGATGGGGCGATCGTGGCTAACGGGCCGTGTCGGCCGGCGCGCTGGCTGGGTGCGAGAATTTTTCCCGGACGATCCAGTTCGCCAGGGCCCGAACCGCGGCTTCTCGCACAAACCATTCATCGTGCTTGAGGGCGACGAGGAGGGCGGCCCGTATGACGGTGTCGTCTGCCCGCGCTGCCAGTGCATCTACCGCGGCTCCCCGAACATACCCATCATCATCCTTGCAGGCGGTGAGGAGGGCGGTGTGCACCTCGGCGATCTCGGCCTGCGCGGCCAGGGCCTCGACCGCGGGATACCGCACCCCCGCCTCATCGTCCTTGCAGGTGGTGAGGAGGGCGGTGTGCACCTCGGCGATCTCGGCCTGCGCAGCCAGGGTCTGAACCGCGGCTCGCCGCACAGCCGGGTAATCATCCTTGCAGGCCGTGAGGAGGGCAGTGCGCACTTCGGCGTCCTCCGCCTAGGCGGCCAGGGCCTGAACCGCGGCGTACCGCACCAGCGTCTCATCATCCTCGCAAGCGGCGAGGAGAGCGGTGCGCACTTCGGCGTCCTCCGCCCGCGGCGAAAGGGCCTGAACCGCGGCTCGCCGCACGTCTCAGTCTTTGTCCTTACAGGCGGCGAGGAGGACGGGGCGCATGGAGATATCCTTCACGGCCGGGGCCTGAACCGCAGCTTGCTGCACAACCAAGTATTCGTCCTCACAGGCGGCGAGGAGGGCGGTGCCCACTTCGGGGTGCTCCGTCGACGCGGCCAGGGCCTGAAACGCGGCTTGCCGCACCTTCGGATCCTCGTCCTTGCAGGCGGCGAGGAGGAAGTCGCGGACGGCAGTGTCCTGCGCCCGTGCGGCCAGGGCCCGAACCGCGGCTTCCCGTACATCCGGATCCTCGTCCTTGCAGGCGGCGAGGAAGGTGGTACGTACGGTTTTGTCCTCCGCCGACGCGGCCAGGGCCTGAAACGCGGCTTGCCGCACCTTCGGATCCTCGTCCTTGCAGGCGGCGAGGAGCAAACTCCGCAGTTCTTCGGGGTAATTCCTTTCCCAGCCGGCTAGAGTCTCAAGGACCCACCGGCGCCAGACCCTGTCTGGCTTCGTGAGCATCCCGTTCGCCCCGGCAACCGCGCGCTGCGCGGATTGGGCAAACGCCTGGTGCCGACGCCGGCGAGACGAAAGGCCATCCGTTCCGGCCGGTGCAACAGCCTGTCCAACGCATGCCGTGATCCGCGCGTAAGGATCGTGGCGAACAGCGCGTCGGATCGTCCCTCCTGCGCCTCGCAGCCAAGCGCATACAAGATCCAGGTCTCGTCCCAATCGGGATGGTCCCACCACCGGGCGACCAGGAGGTTGGCATCCGGCAGCGTCAGGCGGGTGATCGCCCGCGCAGCTAGGAATTCCTGGAACGTCAGATGCAGGAAGCCGAATACCTCCGGCCCCTGCTCGACCAGCACGCCGATAACGTCACGCGCGGCTTCGACGAAGCGGTTTATCTCGGTCTCCAGTTCGCGGCCGCGGTACTCGTGCCGTCGCAGAGCATGCTCCGCCGCTGCCCGCGCCTCCGCTTCGGAAAACAGCACGGTCTCCGCCTTCATGCCATTCAAGGCGAGGTCTTCCAGTACCTCGACCACATACGCGCCGGGCAGGTCGCGCGCGGCCATGTCGGTGGCCCGGTGCCGCGCCCAGGCGTCGCGCAGCGCCCGCTCCGCGCCGGCGTAGAACTCCCAACGGTCGTGGGGCAGGCGGTGGTTCTGCTTGTAGAACAGAATCGCCATGGTCAGCATCAACGCATTGGCGCGAATTTGGCGAAGGCCCGGATCGCGGGCCAACTGCGCGCCCATGGATGCAGCGTCGAACCCCTGGCCTTCCTTGCGCTTAAGCACCCCGGCCCAGCGGGACAGCACGGCGGTGATCTGCGGCGGCGACAGTTCCGGCAGTTCACAGCGCCCCCATCCGGCTCCGAGCCCGCCCGTCGGTTCGCCGGCCGGGCGCGTGATCACCACAAACCGGTCGTTCGGGCGCTGCCCCGCAAGGCGACTAGGTCATCCAGAAAATCCGCCCGCGCCGCTTTGCCGCGGATTTCGTCGATGCCGTCCAGCAGCCACAGGACGGGGCCGCTCTGCCAGGCAGCAGCCGCCTCGGCCGAGATTTCCGCGAAGCCGGGCAGACGGGCGCGCATGAACCGCAGCAGCCTGCCTTCCGGCGTCCCCCCTTCCTCCTGCCATCGGGACAGGCGGATCAGGAATGGGAAAGGCTGTCCCGCAGGATCGTCACACCATTTCTGCATAGCCGCGAGCAGGGTATGGCGGAGCAGTGTGGACTTGCCCTGCCCTGGCGCGCCGACGATCAGCAACCGAGGATGCTCCGCAAGCACGGTGGCGGCCGGCTCGCGGCGCGTGGCAGGCACGGTTTGCTGCCCGTCGCCGGAATCTCGTTCGCGATGCCGCCTCTCCTGGGCCCGGCGCAGCGCAGAGGTGCCGGCACTATCGGCCCTGGCTTCAGGCTTCCCAGAGGCGGTTACGCGAGGCTCAGTGCGGGTCAGGTTCGGTGCGACGAAGATGTCCGCCAAGCCGACATCGTCCTGCGCAAATCCGGTGCCCCAGTGATAGAGCCCCTGAAGGTCGGCGTAGCCGTAAGTGCGCTGCACCGCCTGCTCGTATTGCTGGCGGTCGTAGCCGAAGGCGTTCGGATCGGCCGGCGGGGCAACCGGCGTGCCGCGAAGCGCGGCGTAAGCGTCGGCAATCTGCCGGAACGCCGCGACATACTCGGCGTCGGTTTCGATCGAGGCGGACTCGATGTTGTACTGCCGCAGCAAATTCGCCCGGCGGCGTTCGCTCGCGCCCCAGACAAGGGCGTAGAGCCGCTTTGTTCGCGAGCCCAGCATGCGGTACACCAGAGGGACCAGCGCCTTCCAGTGTGGGTCGCTAAGCGAATAGCCGGCGAACAGGATTGTCCGGTTGAGCAGGAGATCCTCGACGAAGCGATAGGCCCGCGGGTGGTTTTCGGGCCAGAGCTGATAGTCCTGCGCGGAGAGCGTGTGCAGGTTGGCGAGCGAGCCGTGCAGCTTGAACAGAAGCGGCCGATGCTCCGGAGGCTGCTGCAGGCGGTCAAATTCGGCCTCGCAGGTTACCGGCGCCGTGTTGAACGACTGCTCCAGCAGCGTATCGTAGTTGGTGGTGCAGATCCGGTCCCACGGAAGCTCTCTGATCGCGAAGTGGGCGGGTCCCGGCTCGAACGCAGTGTCATCGATTGCATCGCGAACGCATTGCTCCACCTGCGCGCGGTCGCCGCGATCCGCGATGATCGCATCGAACAGCCCAAGCGGTTCGTCGTGGTAATCTTCGATGGCTTCGCCAAAGCGTTCGGCGACTGTTTTCAGCAGTCCGTCCCAACTGGGCATGTGCCGATCCGAGCCATCGCGGGGCCTGGCCTGCATCGAGAGCCCGGCACCGGCGAACAGCACGAGTTGCCGGTCGCGCAGTTTCTGCGCCAGTCCATGGGCTAAATCAGCCGGGAGCGGGCCGGACATTCATGTTCCATCGGGTCATCGGCAGGTCGGTCTGTCCAGGACCGGGTTGGCCAGGCAGGGGGTAGTTGCGGTGGCTGAAATAGGGGCAAACTGAACCCAGAGCCAGTGTGGACGGGAACCGGGTGCCTACCTTGCGGCGAACCTTCGATGGCGGGCGGAATACCGGGGGCGCAATGGCGTCTGTGCCGTGATCCATCTGTGCCGTGATCCAAGGGAGGAGTGAAACATGATTATCCGCCGTCTGTTTCTGGCAAGTGCCCTTTCCTGCTGCATCGGCGCGGTCGCGCTGGCGCAGACACCGGCCACGACGCGCATCCGCGGCATCATCGATTCCGTTTCCGGAAACTCCATGCAGATCACGTCCAGGGACGGCGAGAAGCTCTCGCTCGCTCTGTCCGGCCAGCTTGGGGTGACAGAAATCGTTCCGGCCAAGATCACGGACATTAAGTCCGGGACGTATATCGGCACCGCCGCGGTCCCGCAGTCCGATGGCACGTTGAAGGCGCTGGAGGTGCAGGTGTTTCCCGAGAGCATGCGGGGCGTGGGCGAGGGCGATCACCCCTGGGACCTTCAGCCGCACAGCACCATGACCAACGGTACGGCTGGGGACGTCGTCGGCACGCAAGGGCGGACGCTGACCGTGAATTACAAGGGCGGCGAGAAGAAGCTGGTGGTGCCGGAGAAAGCGCCGATCATCACCTATCAGCCGGGGACCCGCGCCATGCTGACCCCAGGGGCGCACGTGATCATCACTGCGACCAAAGCGGCTGACGGTTCGCTGACGGCGACACGCATCGGCGTCGGCAAGGACAGGCTGACCCCACCGATGTAGGCCTCGCTGGAGATCAGGGTCTGGCGCTGTCCGGTGCTTCCAACATTGCGGTGCCAGAGTTGCGAATCCGGTCCGCAATAGCGCGGCCGAGCCACGCTACGGGATCGGATGACCTGCCCTGGCCTGCTGCACGCCGGAAGCAACGGCCAAAGTTCCAGACAACGTCTAGAATGATTTAAAACAGTAGAATGCATAATTCAAAAAGAAACAGCGGAGTGCGGCGAGTGCTCGCCTTACTCGGATCCGAGCCGAGCCCCCTTCTCGGCGGCGGAGCGTTTCATCAGCAGCACAGCCTGGTGGTCGTCATAGCTTCGGGCCAGTGCGTCAGTCTGCGCGTCAGTCCGTGTCCGACGCCCCACGCAGCCTCACCCGGCGCCCGTGAGCCAGTGCGAGCAGGCCAACGGCAAGCAGCGCAACGGAGGCCGGCTCGGGCACGACGAGTTGGGCGGTTCCCGTGCTGCCGCCATCGGCGCCCACCACATTCAGTTTCGTGAGCGGGTTCAGCTGGAACACCTGGAAAGTGCTCGCGGGCGAGTTCAACAACTCCTCTAGATCCGTGGCAAAACCCGGTTCCGCGAAGAAGGCGGACTTGGAGGCGACCGGCTGGAACGTCGTGACGTAGTGGGCGTTGCGAGTGCCGGTCGGACTTACCTTCAATGCGGCCGACACCAGACTGCCTGTCGCCAGCACGACGTCGTTCGTCACCCCCGCTGCGTTGCTGAAGCCGATGCCGGCGAAGTTGTTCACGACGCTGCCGTCATCATGACCGACATCTGCGACGAGTTGCACGTCGAGAAGCGAATAGACGGCGGGCCCGACCACCGCTCCGCTGGCGTTGATCGGGAACGATCCGGCCGGATTGATCCGAAAGTACAGTCCGTAGCTGGAATTGAGCCCCGGCGCCGTCACCGGCACGCCGCCCAGCGTGAACCCGCTGATCGTCTGGATCTGCCCGCCCGAGAATGTTTGCTTCAAGGTCGTCAGATTGTTGATGTTGGTGGTGCGGATATAGTTCTGCAGCGAGATCGCGTCGGCCGAGAAAGCTGCGGGCCCGGCGGTCAGCGCCGGCGTTGCCTGGGACGGGTCCCAAGTGAACGTGATCGGCCCGGCAAACGCGGCTGCCCCTGGCAAGGCTGCCATGGCCAGCGCGAGCGCCAACCGCCAAAACACCGAATTGTCAGCCATGACATCTCTCCATTGTCAGATCGAAACCAAGTCTCTCGGCCAAGCTGGACCAACCGCACGCTTCGGCTTCAGCGACACGCAGTGGCGGCGAAGCTCTGCACCCCCTCCAGCAAGCTTTCGGGGGACGGGACGCCGGTTGGCAGGGCGACCCACAGCGTGTGCGTCGCGGTCATGCCGTCTGCGGTAATGGGCGACGTGCCGGCGGCCATCGCGGGCGACGCTCCCCCCGGGGTTCCACGTGAATGTCGCCGAACCGGCCTGGGCCATCGTGCGACAGGCGGCCGCCGCGCAGAGGCCCAACAAAACGGCCCTTGCCGAACCTGTACGGGTCATGTTCTTCCTTGTAATATCGTGGTTTGACTTCGCCGGTCTTCATTCGAACCGGGCGCACGATGCGGCGTCCAATCTGAATCCGCGACGGAATTAGCTAACCTTACCGCCAAGAACGATGGACTCCACCCACCCAAGGACGCAGATGAAAATCCCGTAACGAACTGACTCGACGCGCGGCGATGCAGAGGGGCGCGTTCAGTGCGATCTCAATCGCCGTCTCAGCGCGGCGAGGGCGATGAGTTCGGTGCCGACGAGCGACATCGAGGCGGGTTCGGGCACCGCCAGACTTGCGGAGCCCACGCCGCCGTTGACTGTGATCCAGCCGGTGCCGTTGGTGAACGTGCCTGCCACGCGGCTGGTTGACGTGTTGGTCAGGGTCTCCGCGATAGTGACGTACGGCCCGGTCGGGCTGACTGAGAAGCCGGTCTCCCCGGGGCTCGGCGTATAGGTCTCGACGAACCGGACTCCAGGGTTGCCGTTCGGCTGTATGCCGAACGCACCCGAGATGAGTGACCCGGTCGCGAGGGTGATGTCGTCAGCCGTGCCAGCGGGATTGGAAAAACCGATGCGACCGGTCTGACTGACGAGGTTTACGCTTGCGCTGGCGGTGCCATCGTTGTTGGTGGGATCCAGAACCAGCGAAATCGAGCCGGGGCCATACACCGACGGATTGCCTGTCAGGAAGGTCGAGCCCTCCAGATAGAGGCCGAAACTCGTGCCAAGGCCGGGGACGGAAACGGGTTGGCCGTTCAGGCTGAAGCCGTTGATCTGCAGGATGAAGGTGTCGGTTGCCGCCGCAACCGTCCCGATGTTCAGGAGTGTGTCGGTCATCGACATGCTGTCGGCGGTGAAGGGGCCAGGCAGCCCCGCGAGGGCCGCCCCGGGATTCCAGGTAAAGGTGGTCGCCGAGGCGGCGACGCTGGTAGACGCGGCCGCCAATATGGCTCCGAATGCGACCTTGCCGATCAGATGACGAAACATCGCTTGTCTCTCCTGTTTGACGCGAGCAGACACGGGCGGCGCGACAAGCTTTGCCAAGTAGGCGGGCTAGAGCGTGTACCCATTGCATCGACTACGGCGGGTCTGATTCGCCCTACGCAGGAGGGCGCGAATCATGGTCGAGCAGTTCTGGTTCAGCGATACGCGGTGGCGCCGAAGCTCTGCACCCGCTCCAGGAAGCTCTCGGGGGACGGGAGGCCGGTTGTTGCCGAACCTGTACGGGCCATGTTCTTCCCTGTAATATCATTGGTTTGACTTCGGCGGTCTTCATTCGACCCAGGCGCACGATGCGGCGTACAATCTGAATCCGCGACGTGAGGGGCGTTAACTCTTCTCAATCCGCATTAAATGGTACAAACTGGCGAAGGAAATGGTCTCAACGCCTCGCGCGGCACCGTTGGGAGCAGCGAAACCAGCCGGGCCGCGGATGAGTGCAAGCACAATGCCCCGCGCCCCGGCGTTCCTGTTCGACGGCTTTTGTCTCGATCGGCGCGATGGCCTACGCCGCGTGCCTGGCGGCGACCGGGAGGAAGCGGTCGTGCTTGGGTCGCGCGCGCTCGACGTGTTGTTTGCCCTGGTCGAACGCGATGGCGACCTCGTGGCCAGACAGGCTTTGATGGATGCCGCATGGCCCGGCCTGGCCGTGGAAGAGTTGAATTTAGCCGTGCAAATCTCCACCTTGCGGCGCATCCTGGATGAAGGGCGCGGTGGCGGAAGCCGCATTCAGACGGTGATCGGACGTGGCTACCGTTTTCTGCCCACGGTGACGTCGCGGGATGCGGACGCGATCCCGGGCGAGCCGGGCATCGAACCGGCTTCGACGGTTCCTGGCCGTGCGGAGGTCGCGAGGCCGCGCCTCTCGGTGGTCGTCTTGCCGTTCAAGAACATCGGCGGGGATCCAGGCGGGGACTATCTGGCCGAGACCATCACCGATGAGCTGACTACCGATCTGTCGAGTTGGTCGTTCGCCTTGGTCATCGCCGGTAAATCTGCTGGCACCTGGGCGGCGGGCTCGATGGATGTCCGGCTTGTGGGCGCAGAACTTGGCGTACGCTATGCGATCCGCGGGAGCGTCCGGGGAGCCGCGGGGAGCCGCGGAGCGAACCAACGTAAATGTGCAACTGATCGATGTGGAAACGGGCGCCCAACTGTGGGCCGACCGGTTCGAGACTGATCATAGCGCCGTCGCCAAGGCCCGTGACGAGATCATCGGCCGTTTGCAGCGCAGCCTCAGCCGAAAGCTCATCGAGGATGTGAGCCGCCGGATCGAGGCTCTGCCCTCGGGCGAATGGTCCGTCTATGATCTGAACATGCGCGGCCGGGTCTTCATGATGCGCCCGCAGTCGATCGCGAATTGCCGGGCCGCCATGAACAGCTTCGAACAGGCGTTGCAGCGCGACCCGGGATCGGACGCCGCCAGGATTGGGATCGCCAACGTGCTGATCGGCGATATTCTGGATAATTGGACCACGTCGATCGCAGCAGATGCAGCCCGCGCCGAGCAACTTCTTCTTCAAGTTCTGCAAGGAGATAGCGACGTATGTGAGGCTCACGCCAGCATGGGAAAGCTTCGACGTATCCAGGGTCGCTTGAGGGATTCCAGACTTGAACTGGAAATGGCGATCGCAATGTCCCCGAATTTTCACATCGCGATCGGCCAACTCGGGATGACCCTGGCCTTCCTTGGAGAACCCGAAGCCGCGATTCCATGGATCGAGAAAAGTTTGCGGTTAGGCTCGCACGATTCGCTGACTTCACTGGACCAGGGCAAAATGGGCCTCTGCTACCTGTTGCTTGGCGACAGCGATAGCGCCGTCACCTGGCTGCGGAAGGCCCGCGCTGGCAATATGCGTATGTATTACACCCATATGTGGCTCGCCGCCGGTTTGGGACTCCGCGGGGAGTTGGATGAGGCCCGCGCCTCCGTGCGCGAGGCGATCGAGATCGCGCCGGATATGTGTTCGCTGGTCGCGCTTCGCGCGCGGTGGCGAATGATGACGAGCAGTCCAAGGTTTTTTGCGCTGGCTGAGAAAACGCTTGTCGCGGGTCTCCGGCGGGCGGGGCTGCCGGAGGGAGAATAGCGCGGCGGCGGCCGGAATCAGGCGGCGGCCTCACCTCATCGCCGAGCTCAGTCAGAGCTCGCGCCAGCAATGCGCTGCCGCACAGGCCTCAATGCCGACCAGACTGGCTGCACGATCGAAAAAAAGTCAGAACTTCGCCGCGTCGCAGCTTTCTGCGAATGGCAACAGCACCGCTGGAATCGACGCCGTGCACCTGAAACCAGTGCTGGGCGAGGGGTCAAGGCAGATGGTGGTAGCCATCGATGCCGGGAGTGGCGGCCGACCACCCATCAAAAAAATCTGCGACTGCCAAAATTCCGGACAGAAGATTCGGACAGCGGCGTGTGCTCACTTTACTCCGATCCGATCCGAGCGCCTTTCTCCGCGACGGAGCGTTTCATCAGCAACACAACGAACACAAGCGCGACCATGACAACGGCCAGCACCCAAAACACATCGAAGTAGGCGAGCGCCGATGCCTGTTGCTGGCGCAGATTTGCGAGCGCCTGCAAAGCCAGTTGGTGGGCGGCGACCGGATCGCCGGTCTGCTGCAGGAACGGTCCGGAAGCCTGATCAAGGAAGGAACGCGCAGACGCGTTGAAGGGATCGAGCCATTCGCCGAGGCGGAGGCTGTGGAACTGGTCACGGCGCTCCTGCATCGTCTGCGCCAGCGAGGTCCCTACGCTGCCACCCTCGTTGCGCAGGAGGCTCAACAGGCCGACTGCCGCCCCGCGCAGCGCGACCGGCGTATAGAGGTAAGCCGCCACGTTTGCGGGGGCGAAGCATATCGCCAGCCCGACGATCAACACCACCCGCGGCCAGACGGCCTGCCCCGGACTGATGTCCAGGTTCATCTGCGACATCCAGTAATTCCCAGCGGCCATGGTCAAGAGACCTGCGGCGATCACCCACCGCGCATCGGTTCCACGACCGAGCGTGCGCCCCACGAACGGCATGGCGATGACGGCGAAAAAGCCGGCCGGCGACATGACCAGTCCGGCGTTCAGTGCATCGTAGCCGAACAGCGACTGGAGCAAGGCAGGCAACGACGTGCTGGCAGCATACAGCACCGCGTAGGCGCCAAAGATAATGATGCAGCAGGCGATGAAATTCCGCTCTCGCAACGGCCGGAAATTGACCACCGGACTGGGATGGCGCAGTTCCCAGAAGATCAGCCCGGCCAGGCCCACGGCAAACAGGATCGCCAGCGTCTGCACACGCCAGAACGGGTCGCCTAGCCAGTCCCATTCCTGGCCCTTGCTGAGCACGACCTCCCAACAGATCATGACGATGACCAGCAGCGACAGGCCAACGCCGTCAAAGCTGAACGGTCGCCTCCGCAACTCCATGCGCTGTGCCGTGAGGTAGTCGGGGTCCCGGAGTGTGATGGCGCACGCAACCAGGGCCAGCAGGCCGATGGGGACGTTGATCCAGAACACCCACCGCCAGGAGTAGCTGTCGGTTATCCAGCCGCCGAGCGTCGGGCCGACGACGGGCGCGATCAGCGCGGCCAGGCCGAACAGCGTCATGGCCATGCCTTGCCGCTCGACCGGGAAGGCGTCCAGCAGCACGCCCTGGCTCGACGGCTGAAGGCCACCGCCCGCAAGACCCTGTATCACGCGGAACAGGATCAGTTGCCCAAGCCCCGTCGCCATGCCGCACAGCCCCGAGGCGAGGGTGAATACGGCGATGGAAAGCAGGAAATAGTTGCGGCGCCCAAGATGCGCGATCAGCCAGCCGGTGATGGGCAGGATGATCGCGTTGGCGGCAAGGTAGCTGGTGATGACCCATTCGCCGTCATCAACCGTGGCCGACAGCCCGCCCGCGATATAGCGTAGCGCCACCACCGCGATCGTGGTGTCGAGCACCTCCATGAAGGTCGGCACCACGACAACAGCGGCGACGACCCAGGGGTTTATCGCCGCGCCGGATCGGGAATTCAGGCGTGTCGACGACAGTGCCGCGCCGCTCATTTCCCGCTGCCCGGCGCGCCGGCGGCCGCATCAGGGCTCTGCGACCGCTGCACATAGGCCTGGAGAAACTTCCCGGAATCGGGTCCGGTCGGCGGCTTGTTGATATAGACGTAGGGAACCACCGAGGTGCCGATGAACAGCGGTGTCTGGTCGGCATTGTAATCGACGATATCGATCCGGACCGGCAACCGCTGGACCACCTTGACGAAATTGCCCGTGGCGTTCTCGGGCGGCAGCAATGCCAGGGTCGATCCGGTTCCCATGGTGAAGCCGGCGATCCGGCCCTTAAAGATGTGCTTGCCGCCGTACATGTCGACGCGCAGATCGACGGGCTGCCCGATGCGCAGGTAGCGCAACTGCGTTTCCTTGAAGTTGGCGTCGATCCAGATCTCGCTTAGCGAGCGAATCGCCATCAGGTTCTGGCCGACCTGAACATAGTTGCCCGGATTGACGTTGCGCCGCGTGACCACGCCGTCGATGTCCGCTATGATGTCGCAGTAGCGAAGACTCAGTTCGGCCTGCGCGAGATCGCGCCTGGCGGCTTCGAGTTTCGCCTCGGCCTGCTTAACGGCTGGGGCATTGGCTGCGTACTGGGCGAACGTTTTGTCGATGTCGCCCAGTTTTTCGAACTGGTCGAGCATCGCTTTCGGACCCTGGTCGAACGAGTGCAGGACGCCGAGCTGAGCAGCACTTTGAATGAGCTCCGCCTGCGCCTGGAGGACGGACGAAAAGGTCTCGTCGAGATCGGGCGGCACCTGGCCGGGATCGCCGCCCGCGTCAGTTTGAGCCGGCAGCCCCAGCGAGACGCGGATCTGGGAGACTTCGGACAGGGCCTGGGCCAGTTCTGCGCCAGCTGTCGTCAGCTCCGCTTGACGCTGGTCGTACGCCTCACGCGATATATCGGCCTTGCCGACGAGTTGCCGCGCCCGATCGAATTCAACCTGCGCCAGCGCGAGTGCGGCCTTGCTCTTGCCGACAGCGGCGACCCGCGCGTGCAGAAGAGCGACCTGGCTGTCGACATCCTGCACGGCGCGTTGCAGGTTCCAGCGCCGACTCCTTGCCTGCGCTTCGATCGCGCGCGCCGCCGCGGTGGCTGCTTGCAGATCGGCTTTCGCGGTGTCGACCGCTGCCTGCTTCTCGGAGACCGCAACCCGGTACGGCTCCTTGTCCAACTCGGCGAGGAGATCTCCCTTGTGCACACGGTTGTCATCATCCACCAGGACGCGGGAAATCTGCCCTGGCACGCGGGGCGCAACAAACGTCACGTGCCCATTCACGAATGCGTCGTCCGTTGATACGGTGTTGAGCATCTCCTCGACCCACGGGATGCCGAAAACGAGGAGAACTGCAAGGACCGCAACACCGACCACACCGGCCAGAAGCTTTCGTTTCCGTGTGGCCTTTCGGGCTTCCAGCGGTGTCTGCACGGATTTCGCGTCGTGCGCAGCCGAAGCAACTCCATTCGCTGTCGATTGCGCATTGATCGAACCTGGCTTGTTGGTTTGCTCGGTCATGTCGGGCACCCGTTCCAAGGCAACGAAACGGCCGGCGCCGTAACGGCCACCACTCGTCCTGACCGGAAAAGATACCTCGACCGCCCGCAGGAGTTGTGACCCAGCCTACCGGTCACGAGGACGTCTCTAATTCCAGCCGCAGGGGTCGCGAACAAGAATGTGCGATCTGATGGCGGCATGGTTCGACTACGGCTTGAGGGGTGGGGTGATTTGAATTAGGCGCAGGGTGCTCCGCCTGTGGAGGCTCATCCGGCACTATCCTCCGAGGTCGGCCATAGGCAATCGAACGGATTGTGGGCCTGCTCCGCGACATTCGAGAAGGCGCATGCGACCCGTTTGGGGTCGTCAGTCATCGGCAAGGGAGGTGAACCCATGAAGATCGTCGTCATCGGCGGCACTGGCCTGATCGGCTCAAAAACCGTCGCCATTCTGCGCCAGGGCGGCCACGAGGTCATCGCCGCCTCGCCCCAAGGCGGCATCAACACCATCACCGGCGAGGGGCTCAAAGAGGTCTTGACCGGCGCGGAGGTGGTGATCGACCTCGCCAATTCGCCTTCATTTGAAGACAAGGCGGTGCTGGAATTCTTCGAGACCTCCGGCCGCAACCTTCTCGCAGCCGAGGCCGCAGCGGCCGTCCGGCACCACGTCGCGCTCTCCATTGTCGGAATCGACCGGAGCGACAATGGCTATTTCCGCGCCAAGGTCGCCCAGGAGAAACTGATCGTGGCCTCCGGCATCCCCTACACCATCATCCGCTCGACCCAGTTCATGGAATTCCTCCGCGGCATCGCCGATTCAGCTATGGATGGAAACGTGGTCAGGCTTCCGCCCGGCCTGTTCCAGCCCATCGCGGCGGATGACGTTGCTCCTGTCGTCGCCGAGGTGGCGCTCGCGGCGCCGCGAAACGGCATCGTCGAGATCGCCGGCCCGGAACGAGCCCCGTTCAACGAATTTGTTGCCCGCTATCTGAAGGCGGTCGGCGACCCGCGCGAGGTGGTGCGTGATCCCAAGGCCGGATACTGGGGCGGCCGGGTCGAGGAGCGTTCGCTCGTGCCGTTGGGCGAAGCGCGCCTCGGCCGCATCGGTTTGGACGAATGGCTCCGCCGCTCAAAGGCAGCGGCCTGATCGCGCATCCGCCAACCGAAGGATAGGGACTCCATGAGACGCATCCTCTTTGCGCTGCTTGTCGCCACCCTGCCGTTCGGCGGCGTCCTTGCCGATGCGCCGAAGTCGAAGAATGCCAAGGTGACTCTCGTCTACCAGCACGAACTGCCGAACTGTCCGGGCAAGAGCATCAAGGGCGTGCTCGTCGAATACGGGCCGGGCGGCTACTCGCCTGGCCATACGCATCCCAAATCCGCCTTCATCTACGCGACCGTGCTTGAGGGGGCGATCCGCAGTCAGGTCAACGACGGGCCGGTGACGACCTACAGGGCTGGACAGAGCTTCTCCGAGCTGCCCGGCGATCGCCACAGCGTCAGCGCCCATGCCAGCGAGACGCAGCCGGCCAAGCTCCTCGCGGTTTTCGTGGTGGATACGAATGAGACGGAACTGACGATTCCATTCGGGAACTGAGGTCGACAGAGCGGCCTTTCCATTGCATCGGCACAAAACGACGTCAGGGAGGCTTCGCCCGCGCTAATCGATACCGTTCGATGCGAGTTGGGCGTCGCTGACCCTGGCTGGTCGGGCCGGGGAGCGGCTTGGGCCGTCGTTGCGAATTGACGCGGAATTGCCACAACTTGTCCGGCCTGCGCTATGGGCAGGACCGGCACCCGCCGAACACGCTTCCCCGTTATGCGTGAGCGGATCATTCTAACCGCATGATCCCCCCGGGCGCCTCCGGCCCAGCCCGAACCAGCCGACGAACCCGCCAGACCGCCGTGATCGTGGCCTGCGCGCTGTTCATGCAGAACCTCGACTTCGACGGTGATCGCCACCGCGCTGCCCACGATGGCCAGGGCGTTCGGCTCAGATGCCGTGCACATGAACGTTGCGCTGACGTCCTACCTGCTCAGCGTGGCAGTATTCATTCCGGCGAGTGGCTGGGTGGCGGACCGGTTCGGGACAAGGACGGTGTTCCGGGCGGCGATCGCGGTGTTCACCCTGGGCTCGGTGCTGTGCGGGCGGGCGGACACGCTGTGGTTTTTGGTAGCAGCGCGGGTGCTGCAGGGCATTGGCGGCGCGATGATGGTGCCGGTGGGGCGGCTGGTGATGCTGCGCACCACGCCAAGGCACGAGCTGGTCGCGGCCATGGCCTGGCTGACCACGCCGGCGCTGATCGGGCCGGTGGTGGGGCCGCCGCTCGGCGGGTTCATCGTGACCTATGCCTCGTGGCGGTGGATTTTCGACATCAACGTGCCGATCGGCATCATCGGCATCGTGGCGGTGAGCCTGTTCATCGAGGATGCGCGGGAGCCGCCGCGCGGCCGGTTCGATACGACGGGGCTGATCCTGTCGGCGATGTGTCTGGCAGGGCTGATGTTCGGGCTGGAAACGGCGGGACGGGGAGTCATCGCTCCCGCGCTGACCTGGACCATGGTCGCGATCGGGGTTGCGGCGGGCGCGGCGTACATGCTGCACGCCCGGACGCATGCGACCCCGTTGCTGGATCTGTCGCTGATGCGGCTGCCCTGCTTCGGGGTGGCGTTTGCGGCGATGATGCTGTTCCGCACCGGCATTGGCGCGATCCCATTCCTGCTGCCGCTGATGCTGCAGGTCGGGTTCGGGTTTTCGGCGGTGCAAAGCGGGTTGATCACCTTCGCCAGCTCGGCGGGGGCGCTGGTGATGAAGCCGGTCGCGCAACGGGCGCTGCTCTGGTTCGGGTTCCGAAACACTCTGGTGTGGAATGGAGTGATCTCGGCGGGGATGCTGGCGATCTGCGCGGGGTTCCGGCCGGCCTGGCCGGCGGCTGCGATTTATGCGGCGCTGCTGATTGGCGGGTTTTTCCGCTCGTTGCAGTTCACCGCGTACAACACGCTGGCCTATGGGGACGTGCCGCGCCGGAAAATGAGCGCGGCGACGAGCCTGTATACGGCCGGGCAGCAGCTGGCGGCCACGATCGGGATTTCGACCGGTGCGGTGGCGCTGGAGATCGCGATGGGCATTTCCGGGAACCTCCCGGCACAGCCATGGGATTTCAGCATGGCGTTCCTGGTGGTTTCACTGTTCACGCTGGTTGCCGCGCCGATTGCGCTGTTGATGCCGGCGAATGCGGGGGATGATCTGGCGGGGCGGCAGGTTGTTGCCGCACGCTCGGCAGGTCGTACGGCCGAGGCGGATTGATCAGAACGCTTCGCGACCCATGCTTTTCGCTGGCCGATCCTTGCTCCTGTATCTTCGCACCCATAGGCTCCCATCATTCCCATTGAAGCCCGCGTCGCCTCTGCTCACTGAGTGACGAGGCGACGCGGGCGCTGGCCCCCTGCCTTCGTCGAAGGTAATGTCGAGCGGCCCAGCGTTGAGTGTTGGGCGTTGGGTGCTGGCTGTTGGGTGTTGGGCGTTCTCGGTTCCCCTGCGCCGAGCCCCCGCCGGGCCTCGGTTAGCGTGGCAATGCGGCCCCGAGGGGTCAGGGAACGGTTCCGTGGGGTCCTTGACCATCCGCCCGCCGCCACATCATTGTCAGCCAGATATACGCGGCTGGGCGCGGCCCGGCCGACGCAACTCGATCAAGAGGGGGACGCAATGCCTCAGGTCAGCCTGACGGTGAACGGCAAGCAACACACGGCCGACGTGGAAAATCGCACCCTGCTGGTCGAGCTTCTGCGAGAGAAACTGAGTCTCACCGGCACTCATGTAGGCTGCGACACAAGCCAGTGCGGCGCCTGCGTGGTCCATGTGAACGGTGAGTCGGTGAAATCCTGCACCATGCTGGCAGTGCAGGCGGATGGCACTCAGGTGTTGACGATTGAAGGACTGGCCAAGCCGGACGGCACGCTGCACCCGATGCAGGAGATGTTCCGGGAGCATCACGCGCTGCAATGCGGATTCTGTACGCCAGGGATGGTGATGAGTGCCATCGATCTGGTGCAGTCGCATCCAGAGGGACTGACCGATAAGCAGATCCGGGAAGGACTGGAAGGCAATCTGTGTCGTTGCACTGGTTATCATAATATCGTCAAGGCAATCGCCGCCGCCTGGCCGCTGATGCACGGGAAGCAGTCAATGCCAGCAGCGGCGGAATAGCGACCGAACAGGGAGGAGAAGAACAATGCCCTTCGAAGGCATCGGAGCATCGGTCCGGCGCAAGGAGGATCTGCGGTTCCTCAGCGGGCGTGCCAACTATACCGACGATATCAACCGGCCGGGCCAGCTTTACGCATTCATCGCGCGGTCAGACCGGCCGCATGCGCGGATCGACCGTATCGGCACGGATGCGGCCAAGGCCGCGCGGGGCGTGGTTGCGGTGTTCACCGGCGCCGACATGCAGGCCGAGAACATCGGCGGGCTGCCCTGTGGCTGGCTGATCCATAGCAAGGACGGCTCGCCGATGGCCGAGCCGCCGCATCCGGTTCTTGCGATGGGCAAGGTGCGTCACGTCGGCGACCCGCTCGCGGTGGTGATCGCGGAGAGCAGGCAGGCGGCGAAGGACGCCGCCGAGAAGCTGGAGATCGACCTGGCCGATCTGCCGGCGGTTGCCACATTGAAGGACGCGCTGGCCCCCGGCGCGTCGCTGGTGCACGACGATGTGCCCGGCAATCTTTGTTACGACTGGCACCTCGGCGACAAAGCGGCGGTCGATGCAGCCTTCGCCAAGGCCGCCAAAGTTGTCAGGCTCGAGCTTGTCAACAACCGGCTGATCCCGAATGCGATGGAGCCGCGTGCCGCTATCGGCGAGTTTGACCCCGCGTCCGGCGATTACACGCTCTACACCACCAGCCAGAATCCGCACGTGATCCGCCTGCTGATGGGCGCCTTCGTGCTGCACATCCCGGAGAACCGGCTGCGCGTGGTCGCCCCTGATGTGGGCGGCGGCTTTGGTTCCAAGATCTACCACTACGCCGAAGAGGCGATCGTCACCTGGGCTGCCGCCAAGCTACGCCGCCCAGTGAAATGGACCGCCGAGCGTACAGAAAGCTTCATGTCCGACGCGCATGGCCGCGATCATGAGACCACCGCGGAAATGGCGCTCGATGCCAATGGCAACTATCTCGCGCTTCGTGTCTCCACTCTGGCCAACCTGGGCGCCTATCTCTCCACGTTCGCGACCTCAATCCCAACCTATCTCTATGGGACGCTGCTCGCCGGCCCATACAAAACCCCGGCGATCTATTGCGAGGTGAAGGCGGTGTTCACCAACACTGTCCCGGTCGATGCCTATCGCGGCGCCGGCCGGCCGGAGGCGGCGTTCCTGCTGGAACGGATCACGGACGTAATTGCCCATGATACCGGGATCGATCGAGTGGAGTTGCGTCGACGCAATCTTATCCCACCCGAGGCCTTCCCCTATCAGACACCAGTCGCGCTGCAGTATGACAGTGGCAACTATCAGGCGACCCTGGATGCGGCACTGAAGGCGGCCGATTATGCCGGCTTCGAAAATCGCCGCCGGGCCGCAGCGGCGCGTGGCAAGCTGCGCGGCCTCGGCATCTCCACCTATATCGAGGCCTGCGGCATCGCACCGTCGGCCATCGCCGGTGCACTCGGCGCTCGCGCCGGTCTCTATGAATGCGCCAATATCCGCGTGCATCCAACCGGCAGCGTCACCGTGTTCACCGGCTCGCACAGTCACGGCCAAGGTCACGAGACGACCTTCGCCCAACTCGTGCACGAGCAACTCGGCGTGCCGCTCGATCAGATCGAGGTGGTGCACGGCGACACGGCGAAAATTCCGTTCGGGATGGGCACCTATGGCAGCCGCAGCCTTGCCGTCGGCGGCAGCGCCATGGTCAAGGCGATGGAAAAGATTGTCGCCAAGGGCAGGAAGATCGCGGCGCATCTGCTGGAAACGGACGTGGACGACATCGAGTTCAAGGACGGCAAGTTCTCTGTAACCGGGACCGACCGGGCGAAAGCGCTCAGCGAGATTTCGCTCGCCGCATACGTTCCGCACAATTACCCGATCGAGGAGTTGGAACCGGGTCTCGAAGAAACCGCGTTCTACGACCCGAAGAACTTCACCTTCCCCGGCGGTTGCCACGTCACCGAGGTGGAAATCGACCGGGAAACCGGCGAGGTCGAGGTCGTGAGCTTCGTCGCTGCCGACGATTTCGGGCGGGTGATCAACCCGATGATCGTCGAAGGCCAGGTGCAGGGCGGTGTTGCCCAGGGCGTCGGTCAGGCGCTGCTCGAGTGCGCCGTCTACGACAAGTCGGGGCAGCTGCTGAGTGGCTCGATGATGGACTACACCATGCCGCGCGCCGCTCATATCCCGAGCATCACGACCTCGACCGAGAGCACGCTCTGCACCCACAATCCGCTGGGTGTGAAGGGCTGCGGCGAAGCCGGAGCGATCGGCAGTCCGCCGGCGGTGATCAATGCCGTCGTGGATGCGCTGCGCGATTATGGCGTGCGGCATATCGAGATGCCGGCCACCGCGCAGAAGATCTGGTCCATCATTCAGGCGGGCACGCCTCGGATGGCAGCGGAATAAGGCAAAGAGGACAAACCGATGTACGAATTCGCTTACCAAAAGCCCGCCAGCGTTGACGAGGCAGCGCGTGTACTCGCCGGCGATCCGGAGGCGAAGGCCCTTGCCGGCGGCATGACCTTCATTCCTGTTCTGAAGCAGCGGCTGAACAAGCCATCCACAGTGGTTGATCTGGCCAAGACCGGCATGGTCGGCATTTCCGTGGGCGCCGACAGTGTGACGATTCAGGCGATGACCACGCATGCGGCGGTGGCGAAGTCGGCCGAGATTCGCTCCAAAATTCCCGGATTGGCGGATCTGGCGTCGTGGATCGGGGACGAGCAGGTGCGCCACCGCGGGACGATCGGGGGAAGTGTGGCGAACAATGACCCCGCGGCGTGCTATCCCTGTGCAGCGCTTGCACTGAACGCAACGATCAAAACCAATAAGCGCGAGATCAAGGCCGACGACTTCTTCCAGGGCATGTTCGCCACGGCGCTGGAACAGGGCGAGATAATTACATCAGTAACCTTCAAGGTGCCGCAGAAATCGGCCTATGAGAAGTTCCGCAACCCCGCCTCCCGTTACGCGATCGTGGGCGTGTTCGTGGCGAAGTTCCCCAGCGAAGTGCGGCTGGCAATCACCGGCGCAGGGCAGAACGGCGTGTTCCGTCACAAGGAAATGGAAAAGGCGCTCACAGCGAATTTCTCGCCGGATGCAATCGCCAACATCAAGACCCTGGCCGACGGGCTGAATAGCGACATCCACGCCAGCGCGGAGTATCGCGCGCATCTGATCGGGGTCATGGCCCGCCGGGCCGTCGCCAAAGCCGCATGAATCTCGGCCTCAGGCTGGCGATACCAGGAATCGGCCATAATGGCGGTCCCCCGCTGGAGCCCGAGGAGGATCCCAGTGCCGTTTCATGGCGCGGCTGGTGCTGGCGCCGGGCGCATAAGCGGGCCTGGAAGACGCCGCCGCGGGAGATCGCGCTGCGGCGGCTCGCGCGCGCCGAAGAACTGGGAATAACCTACCGCGAGTACACGCTGGAGATACTCGAACGCGGGGTTTACCTCTCGGGGCGGGGAGGAAAAAACGAAACATGAATGGCAGGCAGGCGCGTTCTTCCAAAGCCCGTCCTATGCGCCGCTCGGAATGTATTTTCAGCCGACCTGCTCCCGATCAAACATCACAGGCGTGCCTGAGGGATTTCCGCAATCGGGTACGCAAGGGGCTGTGAGTGCTGCCCCGACCCACTATTCAGGCCACGCGAGGAACTGGAGGTCCGGGGCGGAATCGAACCGCCATACGCGGATTTGCAGTCCGCTGCATCACCACTCTGCCACCGGACCCAGGGCACAAGCGTCCGCGATATATCCACGCTCGTCCCCACCCGCAAGCGCCCCTACCGCTCAACCGTCCGCCGCTCGATCTCCAGCAACTCCTCGAGCCCGATCGTCCCGTGCATTCGCTCCTGCTCCGCCCGGCCTTCAACCCCGACCAGAGGGTCAGCCTCACCCCGCGCCAGTGCTCCATACGAATCCCGCAACGCCCGGTGCATCGCCAGCAGTGGCATCACCGGATCGACGAACAGCCGGTACCCCATCCCAAACAGCTCGGGAATCGTCACACCAATCCGGCTGATCCCCGCGCCCAGGATCATGTACATGAGCGGCGGCTCCAGCCGCTCGGCGATGCGCCGCGCCTCGTCCGGCCCCCGGCCCGTCAGAAACAGAATATCCGCGCCGGCCCGTTTCATTGCCTCGGCGCGTCGCAGCCCCTCGTGCATGCTGATGTCCTTCACCGCATTCGTCCGCGCGATGATCCGGAACTCGGGTGACCGCCGCGCCGCCACCGCCTCCTGCACCTTCGCCACCATCAGGTCGGCGCCGATCAGATGCTCGATCCCCACATGGTGGTGCGCGCGCTTCGGCAGGATCTGATCCTCGATCTCGATCCTGGCGAACCCCGCTGCCTCGGCCATCCGGATCGTCCGGTGCATGTGCATCGGATCGCCCCAGCCGCAGGCGCCGTCCAGGATCAGCGGCAGCTCGCAGGCCGCCCGGATGTCCAGGCCGGCCTGGCACATCTCCGTCAGCGACAGATTGGCTTCGGTGAAGCACGTGAGATAGCCCATCGAGCCGCCGCCCAGATACAGCGCGGGAAAACCCGCCTGCTCAGCCAACCGCGCCATCAGAGGGTTCAGCACCGAGGGTGCGAGCACCGGCTTGTCGCCGGCGATCAAACTCCGAAGCGTTTCCACCCGAGGAGTTTAAACCGCCCCGCTCGGCCCGGTCACCACCAGTAGCCGTAATACCCCCACCCGGGTCCCACGAATGCCAAGGCGATCAGCAACAGGACCAGCCACAGGATCACCACTCCGCCGAAAGCGGTCCCGGGATAATACGCCCGCCGATACCCGTAATAGCTACCCCCGCTCAGGATCAGCCAAATGATAAAAACCCAGATGATGAACCATATCCACATGCGCCTGCGAGTCCTCGCCACTGTCCGAGACCGTAACACTCTGGTCCCGTCCTGATCTTTCCTGCTGGCGGTTTGTTGATCGGCAAAATTTACCTGGGCAGATGGCACGCCTCTGTCGTGCAATCCCGCCCCCTGCGGTGCTCCATCGCAACACCCGCGTCCATAATTCGCGCCAGCGCTTCCTGAATATCCGGATTCATATTACGGATTGCGTAGCGATACGAACGAGGCCCGGTACGGCGCCGCCCAATAAGCGCGCCAGCGGAGGGAGCGATGTTCGACCAGGTGCTGAATCCGTTCGGGAGTGTCTTTGCGGTCTGGCTGGTGGCGCTTATTCCGGTCGTGGTTCTGCTGTTTTTGCTTGCCGTGCTGCGCATGACGGCGTGGCTGGCCACCCTGATCGGCTCGCTGGTGACGCTCGTCCTCGGGATTGTCGTTTGGGGCATGCCCGTCGGACTTGGCGTGAAATCCTACATCCTCGGGTCACTGACCGGCATCTGGGCGGTGAACTGGATCACCTTCTGGGGTGTGGTGTTGTTCAACACCTTGGTCATCACCGGCACGTTCGAAAGCTTCCGCGCCTGGCTGACCACCCAGGGCACAGCCGATGTGCGCGTGCAGACCCTGCTGTTCGCCTGGGCGTTCGGCGCGTTGCTGGAAGGGCTGGTCGGCTTCGGCTATCCCTGGGCGGTCGTTGCGCCCATCCTGATCGCAGTCGGCATCCCCGATCTCGATGCGATCCGGGTCGCCGCGATCGCCAATAACGCGCCGGTTTCTTTCGGCGCACTCGGAGTTCCCATCGTCGCGCTGGCAGCCGTAACTGGGCTGCCGCTCATGCAGCTCTCCGCCTCGATCGGCCACATCGTGGCGATCCTGGCCCTGCTCCCGCCCTGGGTGCTGATATACCTGGTCTCCGGAAAGGCCGGTTTCCGCGAAGGCTGGCCGCTCGCCATCGTCGGCTCGCTCGGCTACATCGCGGGGCAGTTCCCCGTCGCTGTCTATCTCGGCCCCTACCTGCCGGACATCACGGGCTCGATCGTTTGCTTCGTCTGCCTGCTGGTGCTGCTCAGGCTTTGGCAGCCGAAGCAGCTCCTTGGCTATGGCGGAGCGCCGGTGTCCGCCGCCGCTGAGGAGGCGGCTGTTCAAGCCGGCCGCCAGTTGCCGGCGACCGAGGTGTTCCGCGCCTGGCTGCCGTTTATCGTGCTGATTGTCGTCGTGGTGCTGTGGACCGGACCGTGGTCGGTCCTGCCGCGAATCAGCCTCTTCAGCCTCTCGGTCGCAGCTCACTCCTCGCTCACGCCCGGCGCGATCGTTCGCGCCACGTTCAACTTCGCGCCGTTCATCGGCGGCAGCGCGATTTGCGTGTCCTGGATCATCGTCGCGCTTCTTCTGCGGCTGAGCGGCGACCAACTTCGGCAGGTTTTCGCCCGCACCTTCGACCAGATGTGGGGCGCGCTGTTGGTCGGCGTGTTCATCTTCGGACTCGCCTATGTGTTCAACTACTCGGGTATGGCGGCTTCGCTCGCCAATGGCTTCTCCAGCATCGGCCCGTGGTTCATCGTGGTGGCCCCCATCCTCGGCTGGATCGGGGTTGCGCTGTCGGGCAGCAACACCTCCACGAACGCGATGTTCGGCGCCTTCCAGATGGCCGTGGGAAAGTTGCTCGGCTTTCCGCCGCTGTTGCTGCCGTCGCTCAATTCCGTCGGCGCCGAGATCGGCAAACCGATCGCCCCGCAGACTGCGAGCGTTGGCGTTTCCACCAGCCGGTTCGTCCGCGACGAGGGCCAGATCATCCGCCATAACATGGGCTGGACGCTGATCCTGCTCGCCTACCTGATCCTGATCGGACTGATCTACTACTTCCTCGCCCCCGGCGTGATGATGCTCGGGGGAAAATAAGGTCCCGCCCGCGCAAAACCACGCGAACCGCTCTTGCTAGGCCACCCTGCTGGTTTTTCAATTGGGTCGGACCGGCCGGCATCGCTCGGCCGCTGCATTCATGGGAGGAGCCCAATGAAATCGCTTGCCGCCGCCCTCATGCTCGGCGTTGCCAGTGTCGCAACCGCCCCCGCACAGCCCGCGCAATCCCAGCCCGACCTCGTCTATTTCATATTCACCGGCTATGCCTACCCTTACTTCGCCCCGATGGCCGAGGCCGTGAAACAGGCCGCCTCCCACTATCCCAACATGTCCGTCCGCATCGTCAACGCCAGCAACTCCGCCTCGCAGGAGATTACCGACGTGAAGGAGGCGGTGGCCGCCGGCGCGAAAGAAATCATCCTCAATACGATCCAGGAATCGGTCACCGGCGCTGCTCATCAGGCGATGCAGCAGGGCATTCCCATCGTCACGGTCGACCGCGATGTTGCCTCACCGTCCGCCCGCATCGCCTTTATCGGCGATAACGACCAAACCCTCGGACGCGAGGAGACGCAGTACGCCATCGACACGCTGAAACAGAAAAACCTCCCCAAGCCCTGGCACGTGGTCGTCCTGCAGGGCACGCTCGGCGCCAGCGTCAGCATCGGCCGGCTCAAGGGCACCATGGACGTGCTCGGCCCCCTGGCGAAGGACCACACGGTTGATATTGTCCTGAACCAGTCGGCCAACTTCGAAACCGCCACCGCCCAGTCCATGATCGGCGCCGAACTGGCCAAGACCACGAATGTCCAGCTTATTGTCTGCGCCAACGATGCAATGGCTCTGGGCGCCATCAACGCACTCAAATCCCATAGCATCACCCCCGGGCAGCAGACCCTGGTCGCAGGCGCCGATGCCCAGCCCGAGAGCCTGGACGCCATCAAGACCGGCGCCCAGCTGGATACCGTGACCCACTCCCCCTTCGTCGAAGCTTACTGGGCGGTCGAGGCCATGGCCAACGAACTGGCCGACCACACGAAGCCGCCCGCAAGCACGTTTCCGCGTGGCGACGTCATCATTCCGATGACGCTGGTGAGCCAGCAGAACGTCGGGCAGATCGCCGCCTGGGGCACACCGGAGACCATCCCGCCCCTGCCCTATGGCAAGTCCCAGGCATATCCGGTCAGTTCGGCAAAATAATCAGTGCGCGCCGGTTCGCCTGACCCATCTCGTCATCACTGCGAAACATGTCCCCGGGCCGGCGGGGGGCCGGATTAGGGGAAGGGGTATCCCGGCCCGCAGGCCCCTATGAGGTGTCTATGACAAGGTTATCGGTTTACCAACCACTGGAATGAATTCAACCCATGATGTCCAATCGCATTGGATTATCCTCGCCGCAGATAATAGCGCGCAATTCAAACCTCGAATAAGTACCTCATTGCACGCCGGTATATCGGTTTTGACACGTAGCCAACGACGGCCGGGGCCAGCGAGCATGCATCGTGCTATCAGGCACGAGCCATGCCAAAAAAGGAGCCAAGGATTTGACCAACTCCTCCGTGCCCGCTCCCCTCCTCTCCGCCCGCGCTCTGGTCAAAACTTTCGGGCCGGTCCGCGCAGTGGATGGCGTCAGCGTCGATATCCACCCGCATGAGGTTCTCGGCATCATCGGCGACAATGGCGCCGGCAAGTCCACTTTCCTGTCGCTGCTCACCGGCTTTCATCATCCTGATTCGGGCCAGATCCTCTACCGCGGCCGGCCGGTGACGGTCGGGTCCCCGCGAACCGCCCGGCACAGGCTGAAAATCGAAATGATTTACCAGAAGCTGGAACTGGCCCCTGACCTGACCGTCTGGGAGAACCTCTTTCTCGGCGAGGAACTCCACCGCTTCGGCTTCCTCGCCCACCGCTCCGGCATGCGCCACCGCGCCGCCGAGGTCCTCAAGGAGCTCAACCTCAAAATCTCCCCCGATGACCTGCTCGGCGAACTTTCCGGCGGTGAACAGCAGGCCGTGGCGATTGGTCGCGCGCTGCTGTTCGACCGTCAGATCATCATTATGGACGAGCCCACGGCCGCCATTTCCGTTCAGAAGGTCCAGGACGTGCTGAACCTGATCAGCCGCCTGCGTGCGGCCGGAAAGTCCGTCCTGATGGTGAGCCATCGGCTAGACGATCTTCTTGCCGTTTCCGACCGGATCGCGGTCTTCTACCATGGGACAATTCGCCGCGTGCTTAACAACCAAGGCCTCGACGTCAGCGACCTTGTGCATGCGATGTTCTGACTCGACCACCCATCCATTGCGAGGCATCAACCCGCGGGAGCGATTCCACGTCCGCTGCCGCAACTGTTGGAAATCCGGTCTCACCCCGGTCAGTCCTCATCGCTCCTCACCTCTTGCCGTGCGCGGGCATGATCGTGTGGTTCAACCGAATAGCCATGAAGCTCCTTGTTCGCAGACTGGCATCGCGCCAATGAAGGACGCTCCATGGCTCCTATTGGATTAGGCTGGGGCGCTCATGTCGCCCGCCGTTCCTGGCTGGAGCGTGAGTGTTGGCGACTGCGATAGACTAAGCTTCACATTCTGTCTATTCTCGAACAGTCGTAGTCGATATCATCGTCCAGGACCATAAATCACAACGGGAATTGTATGGAACTGAAGGATATTGTGACGATCTCTGTCAGCGGTCTTGCGGTGATCCTTTCACTTATAGCATTCGTGGTCAGCTACGTTCGCGGGCAAAGGGAGCAGCTCCGCGCCATTCGTCAGCAATTGACTGAGACGACCGACAAAATCGCCGAAACGCAGCTCGAATTTGCTCGGCTTGCGTCCGGCGAGGCGAAAGATAACGTGGCGATGCAGCAGCAGATCGACAGCATTCTCTCACAGAGAATGTTGGCACTCCTCAATCAGGCTGTTTATCTCACAAATCGCGCCCCCGCCGTTGTTACCGAGGTCGACTACAACACCATTGCCGTTCTCAGTGCGAACAACGGCGACTTCGTACTTGCTGACGATCACTTCCGCAAGGCGATACAATCTTGCCACAACGATTTTTCCCGTTCCAGCGCGATGCGCAGCTATGGCAGCTTCCTTTTCAATCAGCGGCGGTTCGAGGAGGGCCGTAATACCTTTCGCGAAGCCGTGACATTGATCAGGGGCGCGGATAATTCGGCTCGAATACAGAAAGGCTTTATCTACGCGGCCTGGAGTTGGAGTGAAATGAACGATGCAAAAGCGCCGAGGCAGGCGGCTGATGCCTTTGAAAATGCGCAAAGTGAATTCGCTGGAATCGAAAACGAAGCGATGCGACAGAGCGCCCTGTCTCGGCTTGAACTCGCCAAGGGGTCACCGATGCCGCCGCTGCCGCAGGTATCTTCGCCGCCAAGAGCCGTGACATGATATCGGCCGGAGAGTGGACCAGCTGAGCGATGCGCAGGAGAAAGCCGCTCCTGGACGGAAAGGCCTGCGCGTGCCCAGCGGCTTGAGCAATTTCGGCTGCGCGCAGGTCGAAAAGGGCAACATAGTTCACTCGGCATCGTCACATTCTCAGCGTTCGGCCTCATCGAGCGTGACCGCCGCTGGCCCCCTACACCCAGGGCGACCTGCCTGACCCCGCGCATTCCAGCTCTTCGCCCGCCAGCGAACGGTTGATCGCCCGCAGCACGTTCCGGCGCACCGTATCGAAGGCCGGGCTCAACCGGTCCCGTGGCCGTGGCAAATCAATAGCCAGAGTCTCCAGCACCCGCCCTGGACGCGGCCGCATCACCACCACCCGGTCCGCCAGCACGACCGCCTCATCCACATCATGCGTCACCATCACGATTGTCGGCTCCAGCTCCTGCCAAAGCGCCAGCACGAGTTCATGAAGGCTTCCGCGCGTGATCGCGTCCAGCGCCGAGAACGGCTCGTCCATCAGCAAAATCTCAGGATGCCCGATCAACGCCCGCGCGATCGCCACACGCTGCTGCTGGCCGCCCGACAGATCCTTCGGCAACCGGCGCCCGTATCCCGCCAGCCCGATCCGCCCGAGCAACCATTCGGTCCGGCGCCGTCGCTCCCCCATTTCCAGCCGGCGCCCGCCGAATGCGATATTGGCGCCGACATCCAGCCACGGCAGCAGCCGCGGCTCCTGGAACACTGCGCTGATCGACGCATCGGCCCGGATCACCCCTCCGCTCGGCCGGTCCAGCCCTGCTATCAGACGCAACAGCGTGGTCTTGCCGCAGCCCGAGCCGCCGACGATCGCCAGTACCTCACCGCCCCCGGCATGAAGGTGGATCTCGCGTAGCGCCTCCGTTCCGTCCGCATAGGTCTTGCCGACCGAAGCGACCGAAAGCCGAGCCCCGCTCACAACCGCGTCCGTGCCGTGTCCTGCCATCGCAGGAATGGGTTGCTCACCAACACCAACGCGCTGTCGCACAGCTTCCCGAGTACCGCGAACGTGATCATCGCCACCAGGATCGAATCCGCCCGGCCCATCTGCTCTCCGTCAAGCAGGAGATAGCCCAGCCCTTCGGAGGCGCCCATCAGCTCCGCGGCGACGACGAACATGAACCCCAGCCCCAGTCCTGAGCGCAGCGAGGCAATCCATACCGGCAGCACCGCGGGCCAGGTGATCCGGAGCGCGATCCCGAGCTTTGATAGCCCGAACACGCGCCCCACCTCGATGAGCTTGCGATCGACCGCCTCGGTCGCGCTCAAGGTGCCGAGATAGACCGGGAAAAACACCCCCAGTGCGATCAGCGCCAGCTTCGACGTCTCGAAAATGCCCAGCCAGAGAATGAACAGCGGCACCCATGCGATCGAAGGGATCGCGCGAAGTGCCTGGATCGACGGATCCAGCAACCGCCGCAGAATTACGCTGCTGGCCGTCGCCATCCCCACCAGCGTGCCCGTGGCCGCGCCGAAAGCGAACCCGATCAGCACTCTACCCATCGTCGCGGCAATATGCGTCTGCAACTCGCCCGAGCGCATGAGCCCGAAAGCCGTCTGCGCCAGCCGCCAGGGCGGCGGCATCAGCCGGCCCTCTGCATAGCCGAACCGCACCGCCAGCTCCCATGCGAGCGCCAACAGAATCGGGAGGATCAGTCCCAGACCCCAGCCCGGCGCTCCACCCGCCGGCGCCGGCGCCCGGCGGGAACCGCCATCTCGCGGTCTGGCAAGTCGTGCCGCAGCGGGCGCCTCAAGGCTGAAACCCTCCAGGACCTGTCCCGGCGAAGCCTGCCCGCTCATGCGCCGATCGCGCGCGTATAGGACGCGTCGATCATGGTGTTCGTCACCACCTCGACATCCGCAGTCTGCGGCAGCACGCCCGCGGCTTGCAGTGCCTTGCCCGCTTCGACGATCGTTCGGGCCTGCTTCTGCCCGATCGCGCCGCTGGAAAGATCCGTCCGCTCCAACTGCCGCGCAACGACCGGCTCCGGAAGCTTCATCGCCGCCGCCAGCATCGCTTTCAGCTCCGACGGATGGGCAACCGACCACTGCCGTGCGGTCTCATAGATGACTAGCACCCGCCGTACCAGGTCTGGACGGGCCGAGGCAAACGCCTCCCGTACATTCAACACGCCCCAGGTATTCCACTCCGGTTTGCGAAAGAACAGCCGGTCGCCGCTCTCCAACTCCGCCTGCGCCATCATCGGGTCGAGCCCCGCCCAGGCCGCCACATCGCCGCGGTCCAGTGCGATCCGGCCCTCAGGATGCTGCAGCAGCACCAGCTTCACATCACGCTCCGACATTCCCGCCGACGCCAGGGCGCGCACCAGAAAGATGTGCGGATCGGTGCCGCGCGTAACAGCGACTCGCTGCCCCTTCAGATCAGCAACCGTTCTGATCTTGCTGTCGCCCTGCGTCACCAGCGCCGTCCACTCTGGGCGGGAATAGACGTACACGGAACGGATCGGGTTGCCGTTTATCTTCGCAATCAGCGCCGCCGCTCCGGCCGAGGAACCGAAATCGATCGAACCTGCATTCAGAAACTCCAATGCCTTGTTCGAACCTTCCGATTTCACCCAGCGAATGCCGATCCCGTCGGCCCCGAACGCCTTTTCCAGCAAACCCTGCTGCTTCAGCACCAGGCTCACCGGGTTATAGGTGGCCCAGTCGATGTTGATCTCGCCCGGATTACCCGCCCGTGCGCGAGGCGCTCCGGCGGCGAGCATCGCAAACGTGGCAGACCCCAGGCTTCGGCGGGTAAGGATCGGGCGCAAATCACTCTCCATCCGCAAAATGCGTGGAGCAGAGAAAATATTTTGTCCCAAACCGCAAGGGGGCGCATGCAAAGAGGAATTTTTACTCTACAGGCCAGATTTATAATATCCGTGCTTCGAATGGAGGCAGCAAATCGCGGGTTTCGAACTCCACCACCCATATGTCGGGATCTCGCCGCACCGCACGTTCCAGATACGCATCTGCCGCTCCCTGATCCACCGGCGCCGCCCCGGTTGCGCGCATCCATGCCTGGGCGCCGTCGGCCGCGCGCACCTGCGACAAAACCACCAGACCTTCCGATCCGCGAAGCACGATCAGGATGCCGCCGGAATCCGGGTCACCCTTGCGCAAGACAGCTGCATAACTGCCTTCCGCTTGCCCCAGGCGAAGCGCCATTTGCACCCACAGCCCCGATTTCACCCGTGGCTCGCTCAAACCCCCGACCTCCCCGTTGCATCCATAACCTGGAACCCGCCCGGATCAGGCGCTACTAAGCTGGCATGGCAGATCAGACCCGCAACATGACCGAGGGCCAAAAGGCCTACGAAGCCCGGCGCGCTGCCAAGGCTGGCATGACCCTCGAAAAATGGATGGACTCGAAGCAGCGCCAACAGGAACAGGCGGCGCGCGAGCGGCAGAAGGCCGCCGCGGCGGTAGCCTCCAAGGCGCCGAAGAAGCCCGGCTTTTTCGCCCGATTGCTGGAGCGCGCTCACAAGCCGCTCTGAGCCACGAACGGGCCAAAATTCCGCGAAACCTGTCTGCGGCCTCGCACCTGCGTACGATGGTCTGAAACGCTTCAGCGACCTGCTCCCTCCGCAGGCGCCATCCTCGCAATGCACATAATCGGAGAGGGGAGATGATCATGGGCATCACACATTCTGTTGCTGCCGCCCTGCCGCGGCGCCGGTTCTTTTTGCTGGCGGCGGCCTCGCTCGCAATCGCGGCGACAAGCCCGGCTGCCGAGGCCAGCGACGTCTCTGATCCGGCCGCCGCGATCGCCAGGCTCAATGCCTCGCTGCTCGCGGCAATGAAGGCAGGCCGGACGATCAGCTTCGAGCAGCGCATGAAACTGCTCCAACCTGCCCTGGAAAGCAGTTTCGACCTTTCCGCCGTGCTGAAAGCGTCGGTCGGGCTTGGATGGACCAGCCTGTCGGCGGCCGATCAGGCCGCGCTGCTGGAGGCGTTCCGCCGCTATACGGTCGCCAATTATGCCGCGAACTTCGATAACTACGATGGCCAGCGATTCGAGATCCTGCCGGCGCAGCGAAGCCTGCTCGACGGCAGGGTGGTCGTCGAAACGAAGCTCAGCCGGCCCGGCGGGACACAGCACAGGATCGACTACGTCATGCGCCAGACCACATCCGGCTGGAAGGCTGTCGACGTTTTGGCCGACGGGTCCATCAGCCGTGTCGCGGTTCAGCGATCGGATTTCGGCAGTGTGTTGATCCGTGGGGGCGCAGCCGGGCTGGCCGCGCGGCTATCCGCAGTGACCGCGTCCCTTGCGGCCGGCGAGGCCAGCCCCAGCGCCGCCTGAAGCCGGTAACGCCGAATTACGCCCAGGATGCTTGCGTGACGGTTGAACGGTCGCCTCATTCGGTCGTTGACGGTCCGGAAAACGTCTGATGCGTGCCAGAATGTATCGTCTCGTCCGGATTTGGATCGCCTGTGGAGTACTGGCTGGCATCCTGGGCGGTTGCGTCTATGCGCCCCCAGCTTACACCTATAATCCTTACAACCCGGCAGACCGGGCCGTCGCGGGGGCGGCCATTGGCGCCGGCACCGGCGCGGCGTTGGGCGGCTTGGCCGGTGGCGGCCGCGGTGCAGCGATTGGAGCCGTGGCCGGTGGGGCGCTCGGCGCTGCCGCCGGGGCTGAAACCACGCCGGATTATGGCCCCTGGTACGGCTACGCACCGGGGTACTATCCCGGGTATTGATCAACCTACCTGGATCCCCTGCGTCTCGCCGCGATATCCCAAAGCAGCCGCGGGTCGAAGGCGTCGGTCGCAAACATCGAAATCACGACCATGGCCAGGAAGGCGGGCCCGCCTCCGCCCACGCCGAAATGCGCAACCTGGCCGAACTGTACCATCGGGGTGAAGATCACCAGCGTGAACGGGTCCAGGTTCGACCATCGCCCGATCTCGGAGACGAACCGGTACAGTTTTGTCTTGAACCGCAACCGCTGCGAGGACCGCCAGTAAATCGAAACCAGAAACCAGAACAGTGCAACCAGCTTGGTCACGGGAAAGCCGATGCTGGTCACAAAAATAAGCACCCCCAGCGGGGCATAGCCGTTTTGGAACAAAAGCTGTACGCCGATGAAAATCGTCTGCGGGTGCGACACTCCCTCTTTGTAGAAAATGCTGAGCGGATAGAGGTTCGCGAGTGGCAGCAACGCGAAACCCGCGAGTGTCAGTGCCGCTGTCCGAATGAATGAAAACGGCTTGCGCCTGTGCAGCCGGGCGGCGCAGCGTGGACAGTGCCCGCCCTCCAACCGTGGGGAGACCAGCAGGTCGCAGCGCGTGCAGGCGACGGCGTCCCACCCAAGGTGATCGGATACCGTGGCGATGCGCCGCCATACCGCCCGGCGGTCCAAGGTACCCCGCGTCAGCATAGCCATGAGCGCGCCGGCGACGAGCGCATACCCGCCCGCGTCGATCCTTACGGGAATCAGCGCCGCAACGCGCCCGTACCCGATGGCGCCGGCCAGCAGGAACACGTCCGGCATCGCCCATTCATCCAGCCGTTCCGACCAGCGGAAGCATCGTCCTACCCACCGGCCATGCCCACCCCGGCGGACTGCAATCAGCGTGGCCGCGAGCAGGCCAAATCGGAAAAAAGGGAGTACGATGCCCTCAAGGGTCAGAACCGCCGCCATCAGCGGCCAGCCCAACCTCCAGATGATCACGCAGCCCCCGAACAGATGCGTGGTCGAGACCAGCCCGGCCGGTCCCCGTATCGTCATCAGCGAGAGAAAGTTTGCCGGAAACCACAGGATCAGCGCGGTCAGCGAGCAGGCCAGAGCCCCGCGCAGGCTGCGGCCGGATGTGCGTTCCAGGACATCTTCGCACACGCGGCACTCCAGCCGGCCCCGGGCCGGCGCGGGTGGCATCGTTTGGATTGCGGCGCAATGAGGGCAGGCAATAACCATTCCCGGCGGCGCGTGATCGGCCCTTGCTCAACGCGCGCCGACCGCGGATGGTTTGGAGACTGTGATCGGTCCAGCCTGGACCTTCTGGTCCCCCACCGGCTTCGCCGACCCGCTGGGCATGAAACGACTCCCGCCCACCCCGTCATGGCCGGCCCCCGAGCCGGCCATTTTCGTAGTGGCGATCTGGCGCCGTTTTCTTTTTTTAGGCATCATCCGGCGGGGCGCCCGCGCACCGCCGATAAGATGATGCGTCTTCAATAACTTCTAAGCAGACTTGCGTGGCACAAGCCGCGAAAGTCTGCTTAAAGTTGCGGCTGCGATACCGACTCCCACCCGGACAATCGCTCCACGGCTCGCCCCGCCCGCAGCACTGTCGCCTCATCGAATGGCCGGCCCGCAATCTGCACCGACAACGGCAACCCATCCTGGGAAAGCCCAACCGGCACGCTCATCGCCGGATGTCCGGTCAGATTGAACGGGATGGTCTGCATTGGCGACGAGGCGGCGAGCGTGTCCGGCACCGCGTCAAACCGCGGCGCCGTGGTCAGCGCGGAGGCGGTCAGCAGCACATCGCAACGCTGCAGCACCGTGTTCACTGCATCGGTCAGCTCGCGCCGGGCGCGCAATGCATCCACCAGGTCAACGGCCGTCAGCGTGGCGCCCAGTGCGAAGCGCCTCGCCGTCCGCTCGGCATAATCAAGCATTCGCTTGCGCAAGTCGTCCTGGTGGATGGAAAACGCCTCCGACAGCATGATCACCCGCCCGGCCACCGAAAAGACTTCGTAGTCGGGCAGCACGACGTCCTCGACCGTGGCGCCCGCCTCCCGCAGCTGACCTGCAATCCGGTCGATTGCCGCGAGCACATCGGGAATGACCATCTTCGCCCCGGCGAAGAAGCCGCGTGGAATGCCGATCCGCAGACCGGCGACACCTTTCTCCAGCCCGCCGCGGTAGTCCGCCACCGGCACATCGGCGCTCGCCGGATCCAGTCCGTCATGCCCCGCCATCACCTGCAGCGCGATCGCGCAATCCTCCACGCTGCGGCCCAGCGGCCCGCAATGATCCAGCGTCCAGGACAGCGGAAACACCCCGCGGCGGGAGACCCGTCCGTACGTAGGCTTGATTCCCGCGGTCCCGCACCAGGCCGCCGGGCCACGGATCGAGCCCCCGGTATCCGAACCCGTCGCCATGCGCAGCATCCCGCCGGCGATGGCCGCACCCGACCCGGATGAAGATCCCCCGGTAATGTGCTCCGTATTCCAGGGGTTTCGCGCTGGCGGCCAGGGCAGGTCGAAGCTCGGCCCGCCGATCGCAAATTCATGCGTGCCCAGCTTGCCCACCAGCACGGCCCCCCCGGCGGCAAACCGTGCGGCTACCACCGAGTCCTCCGCCGGCACGTGATCCTGCCGCAGCTTCGAATGGCAGGTCGTCGCAACGCCCTTGGTGTCGTAGATATCCTTCAGCGCGTAAGGAATCCCCTGCATCGGGCCGCGGTTGATGCCCTGCTTCAGATCAGCGTCCGCCGCCTGCGCATCCTTGAGCGCCCGCTCCTCGGTCACGCAGACAAACGCGTGCAGCCGCGGCTCGCGATCCTTGATCCTCGCCAGCGCATCGCGGGTCAGCGTCTCCGAACTGACCGCGCCTGCCCGCAGCTGTCGCCCCATCTCGGCAATCGACAGGTGTTCGGTGCTCATCGCCCGGCCTCCATGCCGGATACGCGGAACACGTTGGCCGGCTCCACGGTTGCCGGGCGCGGCGGGCGCAACAGGGAAAGCTGTTCCCGCATATCGGCAAAATCCTGCAGATGACCGGCGCGCCGGGACTGCGGAACCGTCAATCCGGCGCGCGCCATCAGGACGTCGAACTCGGCTTCCAGGGATGGTCGGCTGTCGGGCATGGAAAGCGTCCTTCCAAGGGGGCTGTGATTAGACCAGATCGAACGCCTCTCTGATACCAGCCGGCGAAAAGCGTCGACGCCTTCGGCGCTTTCGCCGGTGGTATCGCGCGCGAGGTTGGTGGGGCGGCCGCGCGCGAAACAAGACTCAATACCAGCCGGCGAAAGCGTCGACTCTTCGGCGTTTTCGCCGGCTGGTATCGCGCGCGGGTTTGGCGGGACGGCCGCGGGCGAAACTTCCGAAGGAAGCTGGGTATACCTTGCCGGTTCCGCGCGCGCTCGCATCTCTCGGGCTCATGTCCGGCCCGCCTGTCCTCGTCTGGTTCCGAAATGACCTGCGGCTAGCCGATCATGCCGCACTGGATGCCGCCATCGAGACCGGCAGGCCCCTTGTTCCCGTGTTCATCCTGGATGATGAAGCCGCTGGGCCCTGGTCTCTCGGGGGCGCCTCGCGCTGGTGGTTGCATCACAGCCTTGTTTCACTTGATAGGGCCCTGCATCAGCGAGGCGCGCGCCTGCTGCTCCGCCGGGGGGAAACCTCAGCCGCATTGTCGCGCCTTGCTGCCCAGACTGGCGGTGCCGAAGTCTTCGCCGGTGCCGCCGTCGAGCCTTGGGCGCGCCGGCTTGAGCAGCGTTTGCGGCAGGACGGCATAGCGTTGCGCCTGTTCCGCACGGTCAGCCTCTTTGACCCAGGCACGCTGCGTACCCAGAGCGGAGGCCCGTTCAGTGTTTACTCCCCCTTCAGCCGTGCCGCTTTCGCGGCTGGCGTCCCGCCGCCGCCCCTTCCGGCAGCCGAGCGCATTCCCACGCTTTCCGAACCGCCGGCGTCAGATCTCCTGGGAGACTGGAATCTGCTTCCCCGCAGGCCGGACTGGGCCGACGGCCTGCGCGAGACCTGGCGCCCGGGCGAGGCGCACGCACTCGAACGGCTGCGCGCCTTCCTCGGCTCAAGCCTTGAGACCTATGCTGCGGACCGCGACCGTCCCGCGACCGACGGCACTTCGATGTTGTCCCCGCACCTGCATTTTGGTGAGATTTCGCCCGCCCAGGTCTGGCACGCGGCGGCGACCTGCGCAGCCCCCGCTGCGCACAGGTTCCTGTGCGAGCAGCTATGGCGGGAATTCTCCATCAACCTGCTTTGGTATCATCAGAAACTGCCGGAAGAACCGCTGCTTCCCGCCTTCGCCAATATGCCCTGGCGCCATGACGAGGCCGCCCTGCGCGCCTGGCAGCGCGGGCGTACCGGTATTCCCATCGTCGATGCCGGCATGCGCCAGCTCTGGCACACCGGGTGGATGCACAACCGCGTCCGAATGATCGCCGCCTCATTTCTGGTGAAACATCTGCTCATCCTGTGGCAGCAGGGCGAGGCCTGGTTCTGGGATACGCTGGTCGATGCAGACCTGGCCAACAACAGCGCAAGCTGGCAGTGGGTCGCCGGCAGCGGCGCCGATGCCGCGCCTTACTTCCGCATCTTCAACCCGGTCCTGCAGGGGAAAAAATTCGATCCGGATGGCGATTACGTCCGCACCTGGGTGCCGGAACTCTCGGCTCTCGATGCCGGCTTTGTCCACAATCCCTGGGACGCTCCGCCGCTTATCCTCCGACAAGCGGGGATCGAACTCGGCCGGACATACCCGCATCCCATTATCGATTTGCAGCAGGGCCGCCAACGAGCCTTGCGAGCGTTCGCATCACTCTAGTATCCGATCGCAGAGAAGCGTGAGTTGCAAAGCGCGCACGCTTCATCGCGTGAATCGGACGCTCAGACAACAGTATCCGATCGCAGAGAGGCGTAAATCGCGAAGCGCGCACGCTTCGTCGCGTGAATCGGATGCTCAGACAACAAGCGGCGTATCGACTTTCAGAGAAAGTCGATACTAGCGCGCATCCGAACCAGGCGCCTACCTTCGCCCGTAATCATCCTCCAACCGCTCTATGTCGTTTTCGTCCAGATGGGCGCCGTGCTGCACCTCGATAAACACCAGCTCGGCCGCCCCCGGATTCTCGATCCGGTGTACCTGCCGATGCCCGATGGCTACCGCCTCGCCCGTGCCCAGCAGCAACACCTGGTCATCCCTGGTCACGCGCGCCTCGCCGGCCACGATCACCCAATGCTCGGCCCGATGCGCGTGCCGCTGCAATGACAGCCGCGCGCCCGGCTTCACCACGATCCGCTTGACCGCGTGACCCGGGCCCACGCCCAGAATCTCCCAGCTGCCCCACGGCCGCTCGTCCCGCTGCCCGATCGCGTATTCGGTTGCCATGATGCCGCTCCACCACCACCCTGATTGACGCGCAACACTGCCATCGCCTACAGCCCGACCAAAGCCGAACTGTACGGAGGATCGGATGCGAGCGGCGCTGGCAGCACTGGGAACCGCGGCAATCCTTTGCCATTTCGGCTCAACCGCTCCTGCCGTGGCGAAGGACCTCACCTTCCTCTCCACCCAGCTGCGCCCGATGGAGGAGGCCCAGCGAACCCGCACCGAAATTCTGAAAAATTCACCCGTCCCCGTCGACTTCGTCCCGGAACAACCACCGCAACTGGCCATCCACGTCCAGGCGGACATGAAATCCGGCTCGCCCACCATCAGCCTGATTGGCGCCCTGCATGGCGAGCTGGCGCCGCTCGTCACAATGGACGACCTCTCGCCGCTTGATGCAATGGACAGTCTTGTGAAGCAGAGCGGCATCCCCGAGGGCATGGTTGCTCTCGCGCATCTCGGGACCGATCATTTGCAATACGTTCCCTGGATGCAGGCCACCTATATCATGGCCGCCAACAAGAAGGCGCTGCAGTATCTGCCTGCGGACGTCAAGCTTGATTCGCTCACCTACGAGCAACTCGCCCAGTGGGCCGCCAATGCCGAAAAAGCGCTCGGCCAGCGCGTGCTGGGCTTTCCCGCCGGGCCGACCGAACTCATGAACCGCTTCTTCCAGGGCTATCTGCTCCCGTCCTTTACCGGAGGCGTCGTCACCACATTCGTCTCCCCCGACGCAGCGAAGATGTGGTCTGATTTCAAAAATCTCTGGCAGCACGTCAACCCGAGCTCGACCAGTTACGACTTCATGCAGCAGCCGCTGCTTGCCGGTGATGTCCTGATCGCCTGGGATCATGTGGCGCGCCTGCAGGACGCCTTTCGTCAGCATCCCGATGACTACGTCGCCTTCCCCGCTCCCGCGGGCCCGAAGGCCCGATCCTACATGCCTGTGGTCGTCGGCCTTTCCATTCCGAAATCCGCCCCGGATGCGGCCGGCGCCCGCCAGGTGATCGCGTTTCTTCTGAAACCGCAGACCCAGATCACCACGTTGCGGGTCAGCAGCTTCTATCCCGTCGTGAACGCGCCCATCCCCTCGGATCTCGATCCCGGACTGAAAGCGGAAATGGCTGCGGTCCAGGCCCAGCAGGCTGCACCCGATGCCCGCCCCGCCTTGCTCCCGGTTGGCCTCGGCTCGCATAGCGGCGAGTTCGACCGGATCTTTACCGATACCTTCCAGCGTATCGTGCTCCGCGGCCAGGAAATCCAGCAGGTCCTGCAGCTTGAAGGCAAGCAGATGCAGCACGTCCTTGACGAAGCAAAAGCGCCGTGCTGGTCCCCCGATCCACCCGGCCAGGGCACATGCCAGGTGAAGTGAGCTCATCGTCCTTCCCCGCCGGCCCACCGGCGGCAGTGGCACGTCGCAGGTTCATGTTTCTGCGCATCACCGGCGGACGCCTCACGCCCTACATCCTCATTGCACCGTCGCTGCTCTTCCTGCTCCTCTTGTTCTTTGTGCCGCTGATCCAGACCATAGCCCTCGCTTTCCGCAGCGGTTCCGGCTTCGGTCTCGATAAGTTTCAGCAGATGGCCGGCGACCTCGACTTCATAACCGCCATCAGGAATACCTTCGCCCTGGTGGTGGTGGTGGTCCCGTTGCAGCTCGTTGCCTCCCTCGGCATGGCGCTGATGCTGCGCAAGGTCCGCTTCGGCCGCGACGTCATCTTATGGATCTGGACCATTCCCCTCGGCATCTCCGATCTTGCGGCGGGTCTCGTCTGGTTGTCGATCCTGACCGAGAAGGGCTATCTCAACACCATCCTGTTTCATCTGGGACTGATCCCCCGGCCCGAAAGCTGGCTGACCTACGAAACCCCCGTCGCGCTGTTCTTCGGCATCGTCATCGCGGAGTTCTGGCGGGCCACCGCCATCGTTTTTGTTATCCTGGTAGCCGGATTGCAGCTCATCCCGAAGGAGTTCGAGGAAGCCGCCAGCGTCTTCGGCGCAACTGCCTGGCAGCGCTTCCGCCACGTCACGCTCCCGCTGCTCCGCCCGTCAATCCAGTCGGCGCTGATCCTGCGCACGGTCCTCGCCTTCGAGGCCTTCGCCGTCGTGCTGGCCATCGGCGGCATCAATTTTCCTGTGCTGATCAGCCAAGCATATGTGTGGGAAAATCAGAATCAGGAGTACGGCGTGGCCGCAGCCTATGCGGTGGTGATCATGGCCATCACCCTCGCCGCGACGTTCTTTTACTTGCTGGCGCTACGGCCGCGGGCGGGCGAGCAGGGCTAACAGAAACCGGCTCGGTTGCGCGCCCGAAAGGCCGATTCTGTCATCGCGAGGTCCGCGAAGCGGACCCTGGCGATCCAGGCCGTCCGAGCCAAATGCGCGATGGGGGCAAGCTGCGTCCCCATCCGCCGCTTACCTCAACTGAACAGCTTCATCGCACTTGCGAGCGTGTTGGCCACACCCCAGAGCAACGGGATCCCCACCAGCGCCCAGGCCAGAGCAAGTTTGACCGCCATGTGTGTCGTCCTCCCTATGCTGGCTGGGCTTGCAGGTAGTGCCGGTCATGAACCGGCCGGATCAGCAGGTTGCAAACCAGTCCGATCAGCAGCAGGGCCGCCATGAGATACATCGTTTCCGAATACGCATCCGCCTTCGGAACGTGCTGGTCCACCTGATACTGCCGGATGTAGTTCACCAGCACGGGTCCGAAGATGCCGGCCGCGGACCAGGCCGTAAGCAGTCGGCCGTGGATCGCGCCGACATACTGCACCCCGAACATATCCTTCAGATAAGCCGGAATAGTCGAGAACCCGCCGCCATACATGCTGATGATAATCAGGAAGCAGATCACGAACAGCCCGACGCTTCCCATGTGGCCGGCAGTCGGCACCAGGCTGTAGAGGAGCATCCCGAGAATGAAGAATACGACGTACGTATTCTTCCGTCCGATATAGTCGGACGTGGATGCCCAGAAGAAACGTCCCCCCATGTTGAAGATGCTCAGCAGGCCGACGAACCCTGCCGCGGCGATGGCCGTGACCTTGCCGGGGAACATTTCCTGCGCCATGGCGGAGGCCTGCCCCAGCACACCTATCCCCGCGGTGACGTTCAGGCACAGCACCCACCACATCAACCAGAACTGCGGCGTCCGCAGGGCGGTATCGACGTGGACGTTCTCGGTTGTAATCATGCTGGTGTTCTGGGCCGGGGCGACATAGCCCGCCGGACGCCATCCCGGGGCCGGCACGCGCACGATGATCGAGCCGATGGACATGAAGCAGAAATAGATGATGCCCAGCGTCACGAACGTCTCGGCAACGCCGACATGTGTCGGGGTCGCGAAGTGATGCATCAGGATGACCGACAACGGTGAGGCGATCATCGCTCCGCCGCCGAAGCCCATGATCGCCATGCCGGTCGCCATTCCGGGCCGGTCCGGAAACCACGTGATCAAAGTTTTTACCGGAGAGATGTAGCCGATCCCCAGACCGCAACCACCGATCAGGCCATAGCCGAGATAAACAATCCAGAGATTGTGGATCCATACGCCGAGCGCAGCGACCAGAAATCCTCCCCCGAAACAGCATGCGGCCGTGAACATCGCTTTGCGCGGGCCCACGCGATCCAGCCAGGAACCCGTCACCGCCGCCGAAACGCCTAACAGCACGATGGCGATACTGAAGATCCAGCCGAGATCGGTCAGTTTCCAATCATCCGGAGCGGATTTGGTGATGCCGATCAGCCGCGTCATCGGCAGATTGAACACGCTGAACGCATACGCCTGGCCAATGCACAGGTGCACGCATAATGCCGCCGGCGGTACCAACCAGCGGTTGAACCCCGGGCCGGCAATGATACGCTCCCGGCTAAACAATCCCGGAGCGCGTCCAGTTGTTTGCGAGTAGCTCATTTCTTGACGGCCTCCTTGTTGTTTTCTGTTTCGATTCGAAATTAGCGTCAGCCGGGCAGCCGTTCAACTGCTTCCCGCGTCACCAGGTCAAGCTTTGTGCTGCCATCCGTCAGTTGCTGTTTGATAGCTCTCCTCATCCGCGGATCCCAGAATTGCCGAAGATGCTCCTCGGTCGAGGCCACCGCCTGCTCGTGCGGCTGGTGTGCAAAGGCCCGGCCGATCTGGTTGGCCATGTAAGCAAGCTTGTCAGGCGACACGGAAGCTCCTCTCCAGTCCCAGCCGCGAGGCGTGCGTAAATATTTCGAACCCGTCCTGGCGGGCAACCCCGACCAGGCTGATGTTTGCCTTCTCCGCAACGCGTATGGCAAGTGCCGTCGGCGCAGAAACACCCACGATCACCGGGACGCCGATCGCGGCCGCTTTCTGGATCAGTTCGACCGAAAGACGGCTGCTCAGCAGCAGGATGCCATCCGCGGCAGAACACGAAAGCCGGGCCAGCGCGCCCGCCAGCTTGTCGAGCGCATTATGCCGCCCGACATCCTCTCGCGTCGCAACAAGCTTCCGCGCAGGATGCCAGAACCCGGCGCCATGGACGGCGTGGGTGGCCTTGTTGAGTATCTGGCCGGCCGGCAATGCACTCGCCGCGACAGCGACCTGGTTCGCGGTGAAACGGGTACCGGACGAAACCTTGGTTACGCGCGGCAGAGCGGCGGTCAGGCTTTCAATCCCGCACAGACCACAGCCGCTGGGACCGGCGATGCGCCGCCGCCGCCGTTCCGCGATTTCCGCCCGTTCCGGCGCCAGCCACATCCGGAGTTCCAGTCCCCCTGCAGCCTCGACCACCGAAAACTCCTCGATCTGTTCCGGACGATCGATGATGCCTTCCGTGAGGCTGAAGCCGACGGCGAAATCCTCCAGGTCGGACGGCGTGGCGAGCATCACCGCCAGCGTGGCGCGGTTATAGGTCAGCGCCACCGGGGCTTCGTCGGGCACCGAGCGGGTGCCCGCCTCCACCTGCCCGTCATGCCAGGCAAGCCGGCCGACAGCCACCGACGCCGGCCGGGGAGGGGCGTCCGCGTTCACCAGGGAAACCGCTGGGGACGACCCTCATGCGCGAGCCCCCGCGCGTCGCGGCCGAGCAGAATTGCGCCCTTCACCAACTCTGACATAGTCGGGCGGGAATGTGGCGGTAAACGAACGGGATTTCCAGAAGCATGACCGCTAAGCGCAGGATCGGCATCGGGCTGGTCGGCTCCGGGTTCATGGGCAAGGCGCACGCGCTCGCCTTCGCAACTGCCAGCCGCGTGTTCGACCTGCCCTTTGCTGTCGATCTTGCGGTGCTGGCCGACGTCAGCGCGCTCGTCGCGGAAGCCGCTGCCGGAGCATTGGGCTTCCGCCGCTCCACGGGCGACTGGCCCGATCTGCTTGCCGATCCCGAAATCGATGTGATCGATATTACCACGCCAAATACGCTCCACCGCGAGATGGCGCTGGCGGCCATCGCCGCGGGAAAGCACGTCTATTGCGAGAAGCCGCTCGCCCCCACGGCCGCCGCGGCCAGGGAAATGGCCGATGCGGCCGAGGCCGCCGGTCTCGCCACCCAGGTCGGCTTCAACTACCTGAAGAATCCGATGCTCGCCCTGGCCCAAGAGATTATCGAAAGCGGTGAGATTGGCGAAATCCGCACTTTCCGGGGCATCCACGCCGAGGACTACATGTGCGATGCCCGGACGCCCTGGACCTGGCGGCTGGACCCCGCCGGAGGCGGCGGCGCACTGGCGGATATCGGCAGCCATATCTTCGCGACCGCTCGCTACCTTGTCGGCCCCATTTCGTCGCTGATCGCTGAAACCGAAACCATGATCCGCACCCGGCCGGTTAGCGCGGGGGCTACGGAGACACGCGCGGTCGAGGTCGACGACGCAACCCGGATGATTGTGAAATTCGCGAATGGCGCGAGCGGAACGCTGGAAGCGAACTGGGCCGCCACCGGCCGGAAGATGCGGCACGATTTCGAAATCTACGGCTCTGCCGGCGCGATCCTGTTCACGCAGGAGCGGCTCAACGAGCTGCAGGTCTATTATGCCGGGGACAGGACCGGGCGCCGGGGATTCCGCACCGTGTTCGCCGGTCCGGAACACGCCCCCTATGGCGCCTTCTGTCCGGCTGCGGGCCATCAGATCGGCTTCAACGACCTGAAGGCGATCGAGGTGCGTGACTTCCTGGAAGCCGTGGCCGGTTCCGCCCGGAAGGGACCGGACTTTCGCGAGGGCTACGAGGTCCAGAAATTGGTTGACCTGGCCTATCAATCAGCAAATGAAAGACGCTGGCTGAAGGTGTGATGCAGCCGGGACGTATGCCATAGTGCGGCGGGCGGCCTCGCCGCCGAAAACGACGCCGCCGAAAACGACAGGGAGGAGCCGAGGATGAGCCAAGTCTCGCCGGCGCCAGCCATAAGACCCGGACGCGACGAACGGCTGATGCAGGCCACGATCGCCACCCGCCTCATGCGCCGGCCGGAGCTTGGCGCCGTAGCCGGGTTGATCCTTGTCCTGATCTTCTTCGCGTTCACCGCAAGCCCGACCATGTTCACGCTGGAAGGGTGGATGACCATCCTCTCGCCGGCTTCCCAGCTCGGCATTCTGGCGGTCGCGGCGGCCCTGCTGATGATCAGCGGCGAGTTCGATCTTTCCATCGGCTCCATGGTCGCATTCGCCGGACTGATCCTGGGTCTGGCCATCGTCGATGCCGGCCTGCCGCTGCTGCCCGCGATCCTCGTAACGCTGATCGTGACCGCGTTGATCGGGGCGGTTAATGGGCAGCTCGTCATCCGTACCCGCCTGCCATCCTTCATCGTCACGCTCGCATTTATGTTCATCCTGCGCGGCCTGTCGCTGGTCGGGCTGAAGATGGCGACCGGCACGACGCAGATGCGCGGCATCCGGGACGCCGTCTCCGCCAGCCCGCTGCTCGCGGTGTTCTCCGGCAACGCGTTCCACGGAGCATTTGCGGTCCTCGCGCATCAGGGTTTGATCCGGTCGCTGCCGAATGGCGATCCGGCCGCGCCGGGGGTGCCGATCAGCGTGCTGTGGTTCATCGCCTTCGCCCTGATCTCCACCTGGGTGCTGCTGCGCACCCGCACCGGCAACTGGATTTTCGCCAGCGGCGGCGAGGCCAATGCGGCGCGCAATTCCGGTGTTCCCGTCAACCTCGTCAAAACCGGTCTGTTCATGCTCACCGCCTGCTCTGCCGGGCTGGTCGCGGTGCTGACCGTTCTCGATGCCGGTTCGACCGACGCGCTACGCGGGTTCCAGAAAGAGTTTCAGGCGATCATCGCCGCGGTGATCGGTGGGTGCCTGCTGACGGGCGGGTATGGTTCGGCGATCGGGGCGTTCGTCGGGGCGATCATCTTCGGCACGGTCTCGATCGGGCTGACCTACACCAACTTCGATAGCGACTGGTTCCAGGTGTTCCTGGGCGCGATGCTGCTGATCGCGGTGCTGTTCAACAACGCGGTCCGGCGGAAGGTGACGGGGGAACGATGAGCGCAACCGTAACACTCGAGAGGCCTCAGGGTGCGGCTGTGGCGACGCCGTTGATCGAGGTTCGCAACATCGTCAAGCATTTTGGCCACGTCATCGCGCTGGCCGGCGTTTCCCTGAAGGTCCATGCCGCGGAGGTACTTTGCCTGCTCGGCGACAACGGCGCGGGCAAATCCACGCTGATAAAGACGCTGTCCGGCGTGCACAGGCCGACATCCGGGGAGTTCCTGGTGGAGGGCCGTCCCGTCGCCTTCGGCAGCCCGCGCGACGCTTTGGATGCGGGGATCGCCACGGTTTACCAGGATCTGGCCATGATCCCGCTGATGTCGATCACCCGCAACTTTTTCATGGGGCGGGAACCCACCACAGGCCTCGGCCCGCTCCGGCGGCTCCAAATGGGCTTCTGCGACCGCGTGACGCGGGAGGAGATGCATCGGATCGGCATCGATGTGCGCGACCCGCATCAGGCGGTGGGCACTCTCTCCGGCGGAGAACGCCAGTGCGTCGCAATCGCTCGCGCCGTCTATTTCGGCGCCAAGGTACTTATTCTGGACGAGCCCACCTCGGCACTGGGCGTCGCGCAGACCTCGATGGTGCTGAAATATATCAACCAGGTCCGCGCCAAAGGACTCGGCGTGATCTTCATTACGCATAACGTGCGGCACGCCTTCGCGGTCGGCCAGCGCTTTACCGTGCTGAATCGCGGCAAGACGCTTGGTACGTTCACAAAATCCGAGATCACGATCGACGAGCTGCAAGGCCTGATGGCCGGGGGGAAGGAGCTGCAGCAGGTGTCCGAGGAGCTCGGCGGAACGGTGTAGGCTAGTATGCGATCGCAGAGAAGCGTGAGTTGCGAAGCGCGCACGCTTTGTCGCGTGAATCGGACACTCAGACAAAAAGCGAAATATCGGCTTTCAGAGAAAATCGATACCGGAGTAGATCGCGCTTGACGGGAAATGCTTGCATTTTCAGAAGCGCGTGAATTGGCTCGCGACTAAAGACCTTTTAGATAGGAGGAAACGAATGAAAATCTGGCGAAGGTTTGTGCTTGGCCTGTTTGCCGCTGGCGCGCTGGCTGCAGGTGGTGCGCGCGCGCAAGCCAAGGACCTCAACATTGTGGTGGTCACGCACGGCCAGGCCTCCGATCCATTCTGGGCCGTGGTCAAGAAGGGCGTCGAGGACGCCGGGCAGACGATGCACGTCAACGTGTCGTATCGCGCACCGGAAACTTTCGACATGGTCGCCATGGCGCAGTTGATTACGGCGGCTACCAACCAGCGGCCGGATGGCCTGGTCGTTTCCATCCCGGACGCCGATGCGCTTGGCAACGCGATAAAGGGCGCGGTCGCCGCGGGGGTTCCGGTCATATCGATCAACTCGGGGGCTGATGCAGCGAAGAAACTTGGCGTCCTGCTGCACGTAGGCCAGGACGAATACGTGGCCGGCAAGGCGGCGGGCGAGCGGCTCGCGCAGATGGGAGGCACCAAGGGCGTCTGCATCAACCAGGAAGTCGGCAATGTGGGGCTGGACCAGCGCTGCAAGGGTTTCGCCGATGGTTTCGGCAAGCCGGTGAAGGTGTTGCCCACAACGATGGACCCATCGGAAACCCAGGCGAAGGTTCGCGCATTGCTCCAGTCCGATCCGTCGGTTGACACGCTGTTGGCCTTGGGGGCGGCGACCGTCGGCGAACCGACCGTCGCGGCAGCGAAGGCGATGGGACTGAAAAAAATGCCTCTGATCGCCTCTTTCGACCTCTCTCCCGGTTTTCTTAAGGCCGTTGCGGCCGGCGACGCCGTGTTCGCGGTCGATCAGCAGGAGTATTTGCAGGGATACCTGCCGATCGTTCTGCTGTCTCTGAACGCGCGGTACGGACTGATTCCGGCAAGCAGCATAGCTTCCGGACCGAATCTGATCACGAAAGACAAGGCGGAGCAGGTGATCGCGCTCTCCGGCAAGAGTATTCGGTAGTGTTCGGCGGCGCGCCGGCGGACTGAGGCGAGGCCCGCGGTTGCGGTTGCGCGCGAAGCCGGGCAAACCAGCCGGAATGCCTCGGACTGAACTGCACTTGGCCGCATTCCTGACCGCGCTTGGGGGTGCGGCCGCCCTGGCCGTGGCGCTTGCCTCGCAGCACTGGGGCGGGTTGGTGCCTTGCGCACTTTGTCTGCTCGAACGCTGGCCGTATCGCGTCGTTATCGTGCTCGGCCTGGCCGCTGCATTCATGCCGCCGCTGGGCGCGCGCGTTCTGCTCTGGCTTGCCGCGCTGACGCTGCTCGCCGGAGCCGCGCTCGGCGCGATCCATGTCGGGGTGGAGCAGGGGCTTTGGCCCAGTCCGCTGCCGGAGTGCGCGGCGCCGCATATCTCGTCCGGGACCCTCTCTCAGATGCTGGCCTCAATGCCGGCGCACCCCTCCAAGCCGTGCGATTCGCGCACATTCCTTATCCCCGGCCTGCCGCTCTCCATGGCCGCGATGAACCTGATCTACGCCCTGGTGTTTGCCGCGGTACTCTCGGCATTCCTGACGCGCCGCCGCTGGAGGGTTGCATGAGGCTGCCCGGCGACGACCCGCCCAAGGACACGGCAGCCCGCATGATTCGGGTGGACCATGCCGGCGAATACGGTGCGGCGCGCATCTATGCCGGCCAGCTCGCGGTACTCGGGCGCGGCGGCGAGGCACCGGTCTTGCGGCACATGCAGGCGCAGGAAGCGGAGCACCTGCGGCGCTTCGAAAACCTTCTGATCAACCGGCGCGTCCGCCCGACCGTGCTCCTTCCGCTCTGGCATGTGGCCGGGTTCGCCCTCGGTGCGGCCACCGCCGCACTCGGCTCGCGCGCCGCGATGGCCTGCACGGTGGCAGTGGAGGAAGCGATCGATCGGCACTATGCCAGTCAGGCGGATGCGCTGGATGATACCGAATCAGAGCTTCGCTCCACAATTGAGGCCTTCCGGGCGGAGGAGCTGGAGCATCGTGACATCGGCCTCAGTCATGGCGCTGAACAGGCGGCGGGGTACCGTATGCTCAGAACCGTCATCAAAGCCGGGTGCCGCATCGCGATCGCAATTAGCGAGCGGGTGTGAAAACACAGGCCAACGACAACCCCGCGCCGCTCAGGAGCTGAACGCCAGAGCCCTGATCTCGATGCTTTCCCGGGGCAGCCTGTCGGCGGGCGCGGTCGGATCCTCAAACGCGCTGTGTGGCGAGAACCGCGCGCGTCCATCCTTCGCACTGTCGTAAACTTTCAGCAGCAACGCCTCATCGGTGCCCATTCGCGGCGCATAGAACCAGCGATGCCGCGGGTTGAAAAGCACGCTGTAAGTCTCGCCCTTGCGGTCCCGGTACACGAGGTCGGACGCCACGAGTTCCTCCGGCGCGACGCTGCGCGCATCGCACATCGCCAGCGGCGCGTCTTCCAGCGGGCCGGTGATCGGGCGCCACAAATTGACGATCTCAACCCGTCCGCGCAGCAGAGCCTCGGCCTCCTCCCCCATCAGGTCGCGCACGCGCTGCGGGCCGGACCATTCCGTGTGATCGACATGAACGCGCGAGACCGGCTGACGCGGCGTACCGGCAGAGCGATCGACCGCGCCCGGAACGCGACGACGGATCGTGTGATCGAAAATCACCACCCTCTCGGCACCGGTCGCCTCCTGGATGATTCGTGCGCTCTCCGGATAATAAACCGTGTGCACTTCTTCCTCGTCAGTGAAACCGGACACGGCGGAGCGCCGCCGGATCAGCGCAAAACCCTCCCGATCCAGCGTTGGGCGGTCGCGCTCCAATCGAAGGTCGCGGACCGGCACGCGATGCACCTCGTGCACTGCATTGGTGCGTGCGACCCCGGCCGGCGGGTCGTAAGCGAGCGTGCGTGGTTTCTCGCTCATCGGCACCAAATAATTAAACTCTCCAACGACCTGCTCGATCTCGGCATGTGTCAGGCTCATCAGTCGACTCCCAGTCTCGAAGGACAGCGTCTCAAAGGGCAGGGATTTGCCCGAATAGAATCACTCGCAAGGCGATTCTCACCCGGCGAGTTGGTCATGCGGTTCAGAAGTTCAAGACTACCGAACTATTGAATCTCGGCGTTCCCCATACGATCTTGCTGCCATGCGCCCCTTGGTTCACCCCGCGCGGAAGGAGATCACGCTGTGCGGCGTGCTCTATGCGCTGGCCGAGCCGGTGCGACTTGAGATGTTCCGCCGTCTCGCCGAGCGCGGGGAGGTCAACTGCTCAGGCTGCGCCACCATCAACCTGCCGAAATCCACATTGTCGCATCAACTGCGCGTGCTGCGTGAAGCCGGGCTCGTGCGGTCAGAGAAACGCGGCACGGAAATCGTCAACACGGCGCGCCTGGCGGACCTCGAGGCGCGCTTTCCCGGCCTCATCGAATTGATCTCGCGCGCCGCAGAGCATGCGCGGGACGAATTCGCCCGATAACGTGGATTACCAACCGCAGGCGTTTAGTGCCCGCACCAAAACCCCTCCCTTGCGGGACCCGCAAGGAAGGCGGAGTTTGAAACTGATCCCTCCCGCAAGGGAAGGGGAGTCATTCTGCGGTCCAGCCACCATCGACGAGGAGCGATGTGCCGGTCATCAGGGCGGCGGCGTCGGAGGCGAGGAAGACGACGGCGCCCATGAGGTCCTCGACGGTGCCGAGCCGCCCGAGCTTGATTCGCCGCAGCGTATCCTGGTGGAACGTCCCGTCATTCCAGTACGGCCGCGTGAGTGGTGTGTCGATGTAAGTGGGGCCGATGGCATTGACGCGAATGCCGTGCGGCGCGAGGTCGATGGCCATTGTCTTGGTGAATCCCTCGATGGCGTGCTTGGAGCCGCAGTAGACGGTACGAAGCGCGCCGCCGACATGGCCCATCTGCGAGGACATGTGGATGATGGAGCCAGGGCGCCCGGCTTCGACCATCCGGCGCGCAACAGCCTGGGCGACGAAGAAGGCGGCGCGGACATTGAGGCCCATGATGGTGTCGAAATCGTCGATTGTGACATCCAGGAAGGTGCGCGGGCGGTTGGTGCCCGCGTTGTTGACGAGGATGTCGAAGGAAGTTTGCGCAGCAATCATCGCGGCTGATGCGGTTACGTCTGTAACGTCGAGGCGCAGAGCCTCGGCGCTGCCACCATCATCGCGGATTTCGCGCGCTGCGGTTTCGATCTCATCGGCGGTGCGCGCGGCAAGGACCACGTGCGCGCCGGCCTGCGCGAGGGCGGAAGCGGCGGCGAGGCCGATGCCGCGCCCGGCTCCGGTCACGAGTGCGCGGCGCCCGTCGAGACGGAAAGAGGGGGTGCGTGGCAGGTTCATCGGCCGGGCCCAGGTGATTGGGGATCGGGCAATTCCATCTCCAGCAGGCAGGAGCCCAGGCTCTTTCCGTGGGCATCGAGGGCGAGCGAGCGGGTGACACCGCCAGCCAGCGCAGCATGCAGCACAAAGTTGAGCGCGCCCAGACCGGGCAGTTCGTAGCGTTCGACATTGCCGCGGACCGTGTCGGCGAAATGTGCCTTCACGCGCGCCGGGGTGAGATGTTCGCGCAGAAAGGCGAAGTCGCCGGGTTCGTGAGCGATGACGGAAATGGACGATATGTCGCCTTTGTCGCCCGTACGGGCGTGCGCGAGTTCACGCAGCTTCATCAGCTCACCTGAAACGAGACGCGGGGTTGGACGAGGGATTCGGAGATAAGGGTGGAGACCACGGCGATCACCTCGCGGGCGGATTTCGAGGCGCCGCCGCCGCCGGCCGGCCCGTTGGTGTAAAGCGTTTCGACTTCGTTGCCGATGCGCAGCGCTTCCGCCATCGTGTCGGTACGGCCAGCGACGCGGATGCGGATTTCGGGCGGTTCGGCGTGATCATCGGGCGTGCCGCGGTGAAGGGAGTCCCAGCCGATGATGTCGCAGCGGAGCTCGGTTAAGCGCACGCCGGTCAGTTTCAGGCGTTCGCGGACGATTTCGAGCGCGAGCCGGCCGCGTGCGAGGCAACCGGCCCCGGCGTAAGAGATCTCACCCTCGCCGATGAAGGAATTGCGGTAGCCGATCGACACTTTGAGCATGCCGGTTCGCGGGGCGCCGGTTGCCCCGGAGAGGCGGACGCGGTCCGGGCCGTCCTGCGCCAGTGAAATGTGCGAGAAGTCGGCCACGACTTCGGGCTGGTAATAGCGGGACGGGTCATGCAGTTCGTAGAGGAGCTGCTCCTTGCAGGTCTTGAGGTTCACCTGCCCGCCCGATCCCGGGACTTTGGTGATAACGGCGTCGCCATGCTGGTCCACCTCGGCGAGGGGAAAGCCGAGCCGGGCGAGATTGGCGACGTCTTTATAGCCGGGGTCGGCGAAGTATCCGCCGGTGATCTGGCCGGCGCATTCGAGCAGGTGGCCGACGGCGATGGCGCGGCCGAGCAGGTGCCAGTTGTCGAGGGACCAGTGGAACTCGTGGATGAGGGGTGCGGCGAAAAGGGCGGGGTCGGCGACCCGGCCGGTGATGACAACATCGGCGCCCTGGGCGAGGGCGGAGGCGATGGGCCCGATACCGAGATAGACATTGGCGGAAACGATGCGGTCAGCGACGGTTTTTACTGTCTCGCCGGGGCGTTCGATCAGTTGGTGATCGCCGGTCCGGATGATGTGCAGGACATCGTCGCCGGTGACGGCCGCGATTTTGAGGCCACGGAGACCGAGGCGGGCGGCAATTTCGGCGGTGCGCGCGGCGGCGCCTTCGGGGTTGGCGGCACCCATATTGGTGATGATACGGATGCCGCGCTGGGCGCAGCCGGGCAGGACGGCTTCCATGCGCGCGGCGAGGAGCGGGTCGTATCCGGCGGACGGGTCGGCGAGGCGCGCCTGCTGGGCGAGCGCGATGGTGCGCTCGGCCAGGCATTCGAAGCCGAAGGTACTGGATATCGCCATGCTCGGCGAGTTCGACGGCGGGCTCGATGCGATCGCCCGAGTAGCCGGCGCCTGAGCCGATCCTGACGGTATGCATGAATGCCTCCTTGACGGGAGGATAGGCGTGGCAGGGGTTGCGGCGCCATCCTGGGGCAGCAGGATCATCAGGACGAGGGCCGGCGGGCCGGGGACAACATTTTTTGGGTGGAGCATAGGAGCCGTAGGAGCCGTGCCTAAGGTGCTGATTGCACGATGGATTCCCGCTTTCGCAGGAATGACGGCGGTTGCGTGTCGCGGAATCCCTCACGCCCCGCGATCGGATAGTAGGAAGTTTTCTAAGGACTGCTGGATCCGTGGATGCGTGCTAAAGACGGGAGACGGCTGGGAGGAGGTTCAGGGTGGCGCTGCCCGGGCTGCAGGACTGGATATTCTCCGTCAAAACCTTCGTAAGCGCGATGCTTGCCCTTTATATCGGGTTCGCGCTTGGGCTCGACCGGCCGTACTGGGCAATGGCGACGGCGTATATGGTTTCGCAGCCGCTGACCGGGGCGATGCGCTCGAAAGCGGCATTCCGGTTTTTGGGCACACTGATCGGCGCGAGCGCCGCGGTGGGTACTGGTGACGACTTTGGTGGACGCGCCGGTGCTGCTGGTTATCGGGGCGTCGCTGTGGACCGCGATCTGCCTGTTTTTTGCGCTGCTGGACCGCACGCCGCGGAGTTACGTATTCATGCTGGCGGGGTTCACGGCGGCGATCATTGGCTTTCCTGCGGTCAACGTGCCGGCGGACATTTTTTCGACGGCGCTCGTGCGGGTCGAGGAAATCAGTCTCGGAATCATATGTTCGACCGTCATCGGCACTCTTATTCTGCCACGGCCGGTAGGGCCGGTGATCGTCGCGCGACTGGACGGCTGGTTCGCGGTTGCGCGGGACTGGACGTATGCGGTGCTGGCGGGCCGGCGCGACGAGGACACGGCGCGTGCGGCGCGACGGGCGATGGCGGGGGCGTCGGTAGAGGTGGGGATGCTGACGACGCATCTCGCTTTCGACACCTCGCTGCTTCAAACGGCGGCGCGTCCGGTTGGGGTGCTGCAGCGGCGCATGATGTTTCTGCTGCCGGTGATTTCCGGCATTGGCGACCGGCTTGCCACGCTGCGGGGGACAGGCGCGCTATCGGCGGAAAGCCAGGGGCTTTTGGACCGGTTTGCCGCATGGCTTCGCTCCGGGGGGGATACGTCGGAGGAGGAGACCTCGCGGATGCAGGAGGCGATCGCACAGGCGACGCCGGAGGTGACGGCGAATGCGAGCTGGAACACGATCCTGACCGCGAGCCTGATGTTCCGGCTGGGCGAGCTTGCGGACATCGCGCATGACGTCGAGGCGTTGCGCCGGCAGGTGATGACGGGCAGCGGGAGTTTGCCGGTTTTAAGGCTGGCACGGGGGGTGGGGCCCGACACGACGCGCTATCACGATTACGGAATGGCACTGTTATCGGCATTTGCCGCGGCGGTGGCGGTGGGCGCTGTATGCGCGTTCTGGATTCTGACAGCCTGGCCCGATGGTGCCACGGCGGCAATGATGACCGCGATACTTTGCACCTTCTTCGCCGCGCAGGATGATCCGGTGCCGGCAATCATGGGTTTCACCTATGCCACCGCAATTGGGATTGTCATTGATTTCGTCTATCTGTTTGCGATTCTGCCCATGGTGACCACATTCGAGATGCTGGTTCTTGCATTGGCTCCGGCGTTTCTTTTTCTTGGCGCGCTGATCGCGATGCCGGCGACTTTCATATTGGGCCTGGGCATAGCCGTGAACGGCGGTACCATGCTTGCGTTGTCCGATACCTACAACGCCAATTTTGCCGCTTTTACGAATACATCGCTGGCTGCCCTGGCGGGGATGTGCGCAGCAGCGACGATCACCGCGATCATTCGCTCGGTTGGCGCGGCCTGGAGCACACGGCGGCTGCAGCGGGCGGGTTGGCGCGACATCGCGCGCGCGGCCTCGCAAAAGGGGGCGATCGAACGGCCGGCACTGCTGGCGCTGATGCTCGATCAGCTGTCTGACCTCAACACCCGCCTGGCGGCGTCTGACCTGAACGCTGATCTCGTGTTCCGGAGTGCCTTGCGGGATCTGAGGCTAGGGCTGAACGTGGTGGATCTGGAGCGGGAAAGCCCGGAGTTATCGCCAGACGCCATATCGCATGTGCAGGCAATGCTGGACGGGATAGAGCAGTATTACCGGCTCCGCGTCCCCGATCCCCCGGATGAGGGTCTGCGCGCGCTGATCGACCAGGCGATTGCCTCGGTCACAGCGACACCGACGCGCCTGCTCGCACCGTTGTTGATGCGGCTTGTCGGCATCCGCTACTGTCTGTTTCCCGAGGCGCCCGGCTATGCCGCGTCGGCGCGCGAGGCGGTGCTGGAGCCTGCGCAATGATCAGCGAGATCAATATTTATGGGCTGTTCGTCACGCCGATGCTGGTGTGGACCTTGATCGCGCTGGCGATCTGCGCGGTGATACGCAAGCTGATCGGGTGGTTTGGGCTGTACCGCTTCGTGTGGCATCGTCCATTGTTTGATCTGTCACTGCTGGTAATCGTGATTGGGGTCGTGGCGGCGGTGGCGTTGCACGGAGCGGCACCATGAAGATTCCCGAGGCGCGACTTGGCCGTTTTCTGCTTACAGCGGCGGTCGCCGTGGTGGCTGGAATCATCGGCTGGCAGCTTTGGGTTTACTACATGGAGGCGCCCTGGACCCGCGATGGCAAGGTTCGCGCCGATATCGTGGGTGTGGCGCCGGATGTGTCGGGGCTGGTGAAGGAGGTGCTGGTACACGACAACGAAACGGTGAAGCGCGACCAGGTGTTGTTTCGGATCGACCCGGTGCGTTTTCAGCTCGCGTTGAACCAGGCCGAGGCAGTGGTGGTGGCGAAGCAGGCGGCGGCGGAGGAAGCCGTGCGGGAGATGAACCGGCTGCGCTCGCTCTCCACGCTCGAGATAACGGTGGAGCAGCAGCAGCAGTATGCGGCCAAGGCGGCCGAGGCCGGCGCGGAGTACGATCAGGCGGTTGCCGATCGCGACGTCGCGCGCCTCAATCTGGATCGCTCGACGGTGGTTGCATCGGTCAACGGGGTGGTCACCAATTTCAGCCTTCGGCCCGGTGATTACGTAACTGCCGGCACTGCCAAGTTTGCGCTGATCGACACGGACAGTTTGCGGGTGGACGGGTATTTTGAAGAGACCAAGCTGCCGCGCATCCATGTGGATGATCGGGCGCGCGTGCGATTGATGGGCGAGAGCGTGGTGCTTGACGGGCACGTGCAGAGCATCGCGGGGGGAATTGCAGATCGGGAGCTTTCAGGAAGCTCGTCATTGCTGGCTGACGTGAATCCGACATTTGCGTGGGTTCGGCTGGCGCAGCGGATCCCGGTCCGCGTCAAGATTGACCACGTGCCGGATGAGATCCGGTTACTTCCGGGCCGTACCGCGACGGTGGAGGTTCTGCCGGACGGGAAGTGAGGGGGATCGGGTTCAGCTTGTGGGTAGATGGCCGGCTCGGAGGCCGGCCATGACGGAGGGCGGTGTTTCGGTTTCGTCATGCGAGGTCGCTAGCTTGGTGCCCGAAAGGATCCCCCATTGCGCGCTGGTCACCGGCGGGGCGCAGCGCGTCGGCAGGGCGATCGCGCTGGCGCTGGCGGAAGCGGGGTTCGATATCGCGCTGCATTTCCGGTCGAGCCGAGCGGAGGCGGAACGAACGGGTGAGGCGATTCGGGCCGCGGGCCGGCGCGTGGCGCTTCTGCAGGCGAATTTTGCCATAGAGGCGGAGGCCGAGAATCTGATCGACACCGCCCGAACGGCGCTCGGGCCTGTGGGGGTCCTGGTCAACAATGCGAGCATGTTCGAGCGGGACGAGTGGAACACCACCACCCGTGAATTGTGGGATGCCCATATGGAGCCGAACCTCCGCGCCCCGTTTGTTCTGGCGCAGCGGTTTGCCTTGCTGCTGCCGCCCGAGGCGGAGGGTGTGGTGGTCAACATGCTGGACCAGCGGGTCTGGTCGGTTACGCCGCACTTTATTTCCTACACGGTTTCGAAGTTCGCCCTGTGGGGGCTGACCCAGGCGCTGGCGCTGGCGCTGGCACCACGAATCCGGGTCAACGGGATCGGACCGGGCCCTGCGCTGCCAAATTCCCGCCAGAGCATGGCGCAGTTCGAGACTCAGTGCGCTTCCACGCCGCTGCGGCGGGGCACGTCGCCGGACGAGATTGCGAGGGCGGTGATAGCGATGATCGGGCTTCCGGCCATGACTGGGCAGATGATCGCGCTGGATGGGGCGCAGCACCTTCAGTGGAAATCAGGGCGGTTGCCGGTGCGCGAGGAGGAATAGCTGTGTGTTGCTTCGCATTCCGAGGGGCCGTCATTTCCTGCAGGTTTGTATCGGAAAAGTTAACGCATCTTGCGTTCTGGACCTGGTACGAGCTTGGATCGGGCTGCGGCGGTCTGATTTGTCCACCTCCTCCGGAACTCTGATTACGGCCGGACGGGATAGGACGAATATTAAGGAACCGAGATGACAGGGGCGGCTGGGGGGCTAGACTAGAGAAATGGAATCAATGAGTTAGCTGTTTGCCCAGATTTAGGGCAATATCGTGAAAAGCGAGCGGGGCCGCCGCTCTCACGAGTTTGTGACAGTGAGCATCCACAGAGTTATCCCCGAAATCTGTGGAAAAAGAGGTGGGGATGGTTGGGCAAAAGGTAAACGACGGCTGATGAGCGATCAGCCACGCCGGGTCGGGGCCGAGGCGATCGAGGCTGCGCTGGCGACGATGCCACTGGGTCCGGGTGTCTATCGCATGCTCGATGCCCGGGGAGAAGCCTTGTATGTGGGCAAGGCCCGCAGTCTCAAAAAACGTGTGACGTCTTATACGCAGCTGGGGCGTCTCCCCGAGCGGCTGAGGCGGATGGTCTCGGAGACCGCTTCGATGGAGGTGGTGACCACCCATACGGAGGCCGAGGCGCTGCTGCTCGAGGCGAATCTGATCAAGCGATTGAAGCCGCGGTTCAACATCGTGCTGCGGGACGACAAATCGTATCCGTGGCTGATGCTGACGGAGGATCATGCGTTTCCGCAGATCGCGAAGCATCGGGGGGCTCAGGTTCGGAAGGGGAGCTATTGGGGGCCGTTTGCCTCGGCCTGGGCGGTGAACCAGACGGTGACGGCGATGCAGCGGGTGTTTCTGCTGCGGTCCTGCGCCGACACGGTGTTCGCGAACCGGCACCGGCCGTGTCTGCTGTTTCAGATCCGGCGCTGCTCGGCGCCGTGTGTGGGGCGGATCAGCGACGAGGAATATGGGCGGCTCGTCGGACAGGCCAAGGCGTTCCTGGAGGGCAAGTCGGGCGACGTGCAGCGCGAGCTGGCGGCGGAGATGGAGCAGGCGGCGGAGGGGCTGGAGTTCGAGACGGCGGCGGCGGTGCGGGACCGGATCCGCGCGCTGACTTTCGTGCAGGGCAGCGACGTGATCAATCCGGCCAGCCTGAAGGATGCCGACGTGATCGCGGCCTGGCAGGAAGCGGGTCAGACCTGTGTTCAGGTGTTCTTCGTGCGCGGGGGCCGGAACAATGGCAACCGGGCGTTCTTTCCGACCCATGCGCGGCATGAGGAGGCGGGCGCGGTGCTCGCAGCGTTTGTGGCGCAGTTTTACGACGACAAACCGCCGCCTCCGTGCATTCTGATCAGCCACGATCTGCCGGAGCAGGAGCTGGTGGCGGAGGCGTTATCGCTGAAGGCGGGGGGGCTGAAGGCGGGGCGGAAGGTCGAGCTCCTGGTGCCGAAGCGCGGCGAGAAGCATGCGGTGGTGCAGCACGCGGCCACCAACGCACGGGAGGCTCTGGAGCGGAAGCTGGCGGAGAGTGCAGGGCAGGCGAAGCTGCTGGAGGCGGCGGGGCAGGTGTTCGGGCTGCCGGCGCCGCCGGAGCGGATCGAGGTTTACGACAACAGCCACATCATGGGGACGAATCCGTATGGCGTGATGATCGTTGCCGGGCCGGAGGGGTTCGTCAAGGCCGGGTATCGGAAGTTCGGGATTCGCGGACCGATCACGCCGGGCGACGATTTCGGGATGATGCGGGAGGTGATGCAGCGGCGCTTCGGGCGGGCGTTGCGGGAGCAGGCGGAGGGAGAGAAGCCTGCCTGGCCTGATCTGGTGCTGATCGACGGCGGGGTGGGGCAGCTCTCGGCGGCTCGGGCTATTTTGCAGGATCTGGGGGTGGCGGATGTGCCTCTGGTGGCGATCGCCAAGGGGCCGGACCGGGATGCGGGGCGGGAGTGGTTTCATATGGACGGGCGAGAGCCGTTCCAGCTGCCTCCGCGCGATCCGGTGCTCTATTTCCTGCAGCGGCTGCGGGATGAGGCGCACCGGTTTGCGATTACCTCGCACCGGACGGGCCGCTCGAAGGCGCTGACCCGGAGCGAGCTGGATGAGGTTCCGGGGATTGGCGCAGCGCGGAAGCGGGCGCTGCTGAACCATTTCGGCTCGGCGCGGGGGGTGAAGATGGCCGGGCTGGCCGATCTGGAGGCGGCGCCAGGGATCAGCCGGGAGACGGCGCGGCGGGTTTACGCGTATTTCCACCCGGGGGTGAGGCTGGAGGGATAGATCCTCGCCCAAAGAGAGAGGTGAAATAATTCGGGAAATGTGGTAGAACAGAACGCGAACTGACAGGGGTTCGCTGGCAGGGGTTCGCGGATGCTGGCAGGGGTGAGAGAGGGTTGAGACGGTGGTACCGATCGGGGTTTTGGGGCGGCGAATTTGGTACCGAATTGGGTTTTGAGGGGTGGAATTTGGTACCGAAGGGCGATTTCGGGTGTGGTGTTTGGTACCAAAGCTGGTTTTGGCGATGCGAGATTGGTACCGATGGAATGAGTAAACTGGTGTGAGTTCAGCCATTTAGATTTTTCCGGTGATTTAGAAATATGCGCCGGGCCTATCGCTCAAAGTGCCAGGGGGTGAGAAGCCGACGGTCCGCTTCCGAATGGGAAGCGCGGCGGGCATTAGATTTGGCTGGTGAAGTTACCGCTCATGGCCTGCTGCCAGACGTGGGCGTAGACGTTGCCGGCAATGAGCGCTTTTTCCTCTTCCGTGAATGGCGGGGTGGGAAGGGTCATAAAGACCTGGTTCATGATTAAGGTCTGCACATCGGCCTTCGTTTGTTCCTTTTCCCAGAAACGGTCGATTTCGGAGAGGCGGGCCTGGAGCGAGGCAAGCAGCTCTTTGCTGGCCTGCTTGACCGTTTCGCGTTCAGTCTTGTTAAGACCCGCTTTCTGGAGCAGATCGAAAATCGCCAGTTCATCCTCTGCCAGACCTTCGCGGGCTGCGCGCTTCTGCTCTTCGTCGAGGCTGTTCACGAGCTGCACCAGCCGTTCGAAGGTGTCTTCGATTGCGGTGCGGTCCTTCTCGGCGTTGTAGGACGCGACGATCTCCTCGTATTTGATCTGATAGTCCATGCGCATTGGATTGCGGGCCAGCATGTCGGCGAGTTTTTTCTCGACGATGTCCCTTATGTCCTGGATAGCGGTTGCCTTATGCGTAACCTTTTTTGCGAACTCCTCGCGCAGGCGTTCAAGGTCGATCCGGCTGAGGTCGAAGGTCGGGCCTTCGGTCTGATCGGCGACGGTATCCGCCGTCCTTATGGCGGCGTTGACGATGCGGTGCAGTTCCTTGAGCAGCTCTGTCACATCGGCGGTGTCGCGGCGTTCGGTCAGCTTCTTGTAGATCGCTTCGATGTTGTCGTGCCGCTCGGCGTAGGCGAAGGCGGTCGGTTCCATCAGCAGCGACTTGAAGCGGATGAACACCTGCCGGGTCAATGTCTCGAACCGTCGCTTGGTTTCATCGGTCGTATAAACAGCATTGACGGCATCGGCGATAGCTTGGATGCGGGAAAACCCTTTCGCGCCGAGCAGGGTCGCGGGATCGAACCCGAGCGCCCGCAAATGCGCCTCGGTCGCTTCGATGGCCTCCAACAGGGCCTGAACACGTTCCTCGATCGGGGCGACGATTTCCTCACCCCCGGCGCCATCGTCACCGAGCGCATATTGCGCCAATGCGGCCCGCAGGCTGGCCAGCATGCCATTGTAATCGACGATCAGGCCAAAGTCCTTGCCCGGATAGACTCGGTTGGCCCGCGCGATGGCCTGCATGAGGGTGTGGGCCTTCATGGGTTTGTCGATGTAGAGCGTGGAGAGGGACTCCACATCGAAGCCGGTCAGCCACATCGCACAGACGATTGCGACACGGAACGGATGATCCGGGTTCTTGAAGGCCGTCTCGACATCGACGCGCTCGCCGGTAGCTGAGTCGAAGCCCTGCTTCATCCGAGCACGGTGCGGGATGATGTCGAAGTTCCATTTTTTGAAGTCCGCGACCTCGTTCTGTGCCTCACTGATGATGATCTCGAGGATGGTCTCATCGAGCCAGCGCGTCTGGTGTTCGAGCTTGTCCGCTTTTTCCAGTAGCTTTGGCCGCTCCTCGTCGCGTGCCGATGCCGCCGCTACGCGTGTGGAGGCAGCGTCCGCCCTGACCGACGCGGCCTTGGCTTTCCAGTGCAGCTCGATCGGTTGCAGCATTCGCGCGCAGGTGATCTTGTCGATGCAGACGAACATCACCTTACCTGCCTCCCAGCGCGTCGCGCAGTGGTCAACGAAGTCGGCGGCGATCTTCTCCAGCCGCTCATCGGCGGTGATGACCTCGTAATCCTTGCCCAGAAGCTTTTCCAACAACGCGGTCTGGTCGGGATCGAGGTCCGCCTCCGCCACCTTGTCGGCGATCTTATCATTCAGGTCCTCGTGCGCCACGTGCAGCTTTTCGCCCCGGTTCTCATAGACGAGCTTGACGGTGGCGCCGTCCTCCTCCGACCGCTTGAAATCGTAGCGGGAGACATAATCACCGAAAATGCGTCGCGTGATTTCGTCCTGCTTGAACAGCGGTGTGCCAGTGAAGCCGATAAAGGCGGCGTTGGGCAAAGCGAGCCGCATGTTGCGCGCCAGCCGTCCCGCCTGGGTGCGGTGAGCCTCGTCCGAAATCACGATGATATCGTCGCGCTCGCTATAGGGTTCGCCGGGGTTCACATCCTGGTTAAATTTGTGGATCAGGCTGAAGACGTAGCGGTGGTTTTCCTTGAGGAGGCGCCTGAGGTCGTCGCCGCAGGCCGCGCGCGGCGTTTCCTTATCGGCGATGCCGCAGCCGACGAAGGTTTTGTAGATCTGATCGTCAAGGTCGTGGCGGTCGGTCATCAGCAGGAAGGTGAAGTTTCCCGGAACTTTCCGGCGCACCTTCTCGGTAAAAAATGCCATTGAGTAGGACTTGCCGCTTCCCTGCGTGTGCCAGAACACGCCGAGGCGCCCGAGGTCGGGGTGCGCGCGTTCGATGATCGCGACGGGGCCTTCCGGTATGAAGGACGGCAAGGAGGGCACCGCGGGGTCGCCTTCCCGGGCTTCGGCCAACCGCTTCTGATCTGCGATCGCGCGCCGTTCCAGCGGCAGTTCGATGACCCGGTGTCGCAAGCGCTGCTCGGGAGGGAAGGCGCGTTTCAGTTCCTCCTGCCGCTGCAGCGAGGCGACCGCCCGGTTGACGCCGAGCACCTGGTGATTGCGCGCGACCACCTTGCGTGTTGCGCCAGCCTTGCTCTCGTCGAACAGCGTGAAGTTCTCGATGATGTCCAGCAGACGGTCGGGGGCGAGCATGCCGTCCAGCAGGATTTCGGCGTCGAGCTTGCCCTTGTCTGCCTCATCCAGCCGCTTCCATTCCGCGAAGTGCTCCCACTCGCTGGTGATCGAACCGTAGCGGGCGCGGTCGCCGTTGCTGACAACCAGGAACGCGTTGTGATGGAACGCGTGGGCGATGACGTTCTCGTCCATGTAGTCGCGCAGGTTACCGTCGAACCCGGCGCGGATATTCTTGCGGACCGCCTTCAGTTCGATGAACACCAGCGGCAGGCCGTTCACGAAGCAGACCAGATCGGCGCGGCGGTTGTAATTGGGCGTGCGCAGTCCGGTCAGCTTCAGTTCGCGCACGGCGAGGAAGCGGTTGCTGCCCGGCTTGTTGTCGAAGTCGATCACACGGGCGCGGCCATCGCGGCGGCGGCCTTTGTCGTCGCGATAGTGAACGGGAACGCCGTTGCGGATCAGGCGGGTGAAGTCCTGGTTGTGCTGCACCAGGGACCGGCTGAAGTCGTTGACTGTCAGTTTGCGGAGCACTTCCTCGATGGCGCTGTCGGGGAGATCCGGATTGAGGCGGAGCAGCGCGGCGCGGAGGTCGCGGGTAAGCACGGCTTCCTTGGTGTCGGTACGCCCAAGCGTGCCGGTTGGTCCGAAGGTCTCGTTGTTCCAGGCATAGACGGACTCCCAGCCGAGCTTGTCCCTCAGATGCGCGGCAAACGTCGCCTGCACCAGCCGGTCCTCATTGTTGATGCCCGTCGCGGCCATGTCATTGGGCCTGTTGGTTGGGCGTCATACCGCGATCTCGCCATTCATGAGGCGCGGGAGCAGCAGGTCGCGGGCTTGAGCGAGTTTCTGATTGTAGCTCAATAACGTCGCTCGTTGCCCAAACATGGGCGCAACAGCCTCATTAAATAGGCGACGCATGCGGTCGATCGGCTTCACGACGCTACGACTATACGCGAACTCCCGATTAAGGCCGGGTACGCCACCATCGGTGTTCTGAAATCCAACATTGGGCAGCGCCAGATACAACCAGAGATCGGATTGCTCCTTTGAGACGAAGTAGACCGTGTCAATTGCCCAGAAATCCACCGGAGACCAATAGACGCTTCCAACATTTCCTTTTCGCCCGACCACTATAGCAGGGCCCTCTACAAGTGCGGCTTGATGGGTTCCCACAACACCGCTGGACCCATAGACCGGAAATGGCCCCTCGATTCGCGCTTCTTCTTTGAGAGCTTTACCGTAACAAAGATCCAGGAGATCCCCGACATTCCGTCGTTCCCACCCCTCGGGGATGCCGTCGATGATCTTGACGTGTTCGTGGCCGGGGAAGCGGAAGTGGACGAACCACTCGCGGTAGAGCAGTCGCGCCGCCTCCTCCAACAGGGCAATCCGCCGCCGGTTGTTCTCGATCAGGTCGTCGTAGGCCGAAATAATCTGCGCAATTGCCTTCTGCTCATCTGGCCCGGAATTCGGACTGGCACCGCATGAACAAAGTTCCGGTTCAATGACGGCTGTGCTGCCCCGGAATTCAGGGACGTGAAGTCCTTTGTCCTCAGAAAGTAATATACAAACCTGGGATCGTTCCCAAGGAAGTTTGTGACATAGAGGCACGCGTTGTGCGGCCAGTAGTCCACCGGGGTGTAAGTGACTTTGCCTATCGACGCCCCGCTGCGACCAATTGAGACGCCGGGCCCGGAAGCGATTGCCTCATTATGCCAGCCATTCTGGCCAGCAGAGCCGATCACCGGGATGTCGCCAGGCTTGCGGTCTTGGTTCGGCAGGTCGTGTCCACGTTGAAAGCGCACAAACTCGCCTACAGCGCATTCACGCCAACTCACGCACCCAACTCCTCGAAGTTCCGAGCAATCCGGTCCGCAAGTTCCGCTGCCTCCTCGTTCAAGCCCATCAGATCAATGTGGATCGCGCGCAAAGCCTCCTCGAAATCGAAATCCTCATCCAGTTCTTCCGGCGCGACGCCTACATAACGGCCCGGCGTTAGGCTCCAGTCATGCGACGCTGACGTGGCGCGATTTACAAGCTTCACCAGTCCATCCACATCGCGCAGCACGCCATCCGGAAAATGGTCCTGAAGCCAGTCGGCCTGCCGAACGAAATACCGCGCCTCCCGCAACGCTTCGACAGCTTGCGCCCGGGCTTCGTCCAATGCCTTACGGGCTTTGTTGGTCTCGCCATTCGCCCATAGGTCCGACTCGCGGGCCGCGAGGTCTTTCACGCTGATATCGATCACCCGGCCCGCCAGCTTGGCGGCGAGATCGATCTGCTTCGTCAGATCGCGGCACTTTTCCGCCAGCGGATGCAATGCGGCCCGCGCCGCGTGCAGCCCGGCATTATCGCGGGCCGCCCCGGCCCAGCTTTTCGCCTGTGCCGCCGCATCGGTGTTGAATGCCTCGATGTCCGCCTCCAGCGTCACTTGTTCGCTGGTCAGTTCACTCCATGGCTCGGCAAGCGGATCATTCTCGCGTTTGACCCTGGCAAACGGCGCAAGCAATTCGACCAGCTTGCCGAGCGCCTTCTCATAGCCATCAAGCGGCTGCCGTGCCGCTTCGCCCAGCCGCACCGCCTCGGTGAGATAGGACTCCACCAGCTTTAGAAACCGCTCCGCCTGCCCGCGGTACAGCCAGACGATGGCGGCGATGTTCTTCTGCTGCTCGGGGCTGAAATCGCAGACCGAGCGGGATACCTTGCGGAAGATGTTGCGCGCGTCGATCATTAGCACATGCTCGCGCCGGGCTGCATCACGCTCCTTGGCGCGGTCGAAGAACCAAAGCTGGCATGGCACGGTACGCGTGTAAAAGAAGTTGCCGCGAATATCGATCATCACATCGACCGCGCCGGTCTCGATCAGCTTCTGCCGAACCGCCGCTTCATCCCGCCCGGCGCTGGATGCCTGCGAGGACATCACGACGCCCGCGCGGCCGTTCTCGTTGAGATAGCTGTAGAAATAGGACAGCCACAGGTAATTGGCGTTGGAGACCCGCTTCGCCTTGTTCACCCCCGGCAGTCCAAAGGGCAGGCGCTTGTCCCCCTTCACCTTCTCCGCATCCACCTCGTCCACGTTGAAGGGCGGATTAGCCATTACGAAGTCGCACTTTCCGGCCAGTTCGTGCGGGTCCTTGTAGTAGGTTATTGCTTCGTTTCCGGCCCGGATTTTGCCTTCAAGGCCATGCACCGCGAGATTGATCTGGGCCAGTTTGGCCGTGGTCTCGTTCTTCTCGTGGCCGTAGAACGTGACACGCTTCATCGTGTCCAGCCCCTCGTCCTCGATGAAATGGCTCGACTGCACGAACATGCCGCCCGAGCCGCAGGCAGGGTCGAAGACGATGCCGTGATCCGGCTCAATGACGTTGACGATGGTCTGCACGATGGAGGGCGGCGTGAAGAACTCGCCGTTGTCGTGTGCCCCCTGCTTGGAGAACTCGGCGAGGAAGTATTCGTAGATGCGTCCGAATACATCGCCGGATGCGTTGCGCAGCCCCTCCTCGTCGAACAGGCGGAGCATGCCCTCCAGGACGTCGTCCTCGAACCGCTCGTAATCCTTCGGCAGTTGCCCGGCGAGCGGCGGGAAAGCGGATTCCACGGCCTCCATCGCGGCTGTCACTGCCGCGCCGAGACTGCCGTCCTTGCGCATGCGGAGCAGGGCATCGAAGTGCGCGGGTTCGGGGAGCATGAGGGCGCGGCGCCGTTGGAAATCGGCGGCGACGAGGGGGCGGTTGGGCATGCGCCCTGCTTTCCTGTCGGCCTCGATGGCTGCCCGCGCTTCGTAAAAGCGCGTGGTGGCGTGGCGGAGGAAGATCAGGCCCATGATGGGCAGGAAATACTCGTTGGAGGCGAGATTGGAGTTGGCCCGCAACTGGTCGGCCAACTTCCAGAGATGAGCCTCGAACTTCTCGATACCGATCAGGTGGTCAGCACTCATTGTATCGTCGTGGTGTTCCGGGTTGAGGGGGAAGGTTGGCGGCTGTCGGTTCGCAGGGTTTCAGGCGCTCAAGCTCCTCGATCGCCGTCGCCACGACGACCGGCCGCCCAATGCGTTCAGGGAGCTGACGTTTGCAGGTACGCCGTTGCAATAAACATGCGCGGCGACGCAGAACGACGTCGGCAGGGCGCAGGCGTTATTAAATAGTCGTCTGGGGTGAATCGGCATCGAGAGGTCTGTTGTCATGGATTCCATCGAGGGGCTCAAGAGTTGTCAGCCGATCCTAAGGGGTCAGGGTTGCAGGTGGATAATCGTCGTAAAATGATCGTCCATGCCCGCAATGATTTGCACGGGAGGAAAAGAGAGCTGGGCATAGAAGAGGGCTTGCCTCAAGCGCATTGGGGATTGGGGCGGCGCGCAAGCGGGCGCTGCTGAACCATTTCGGCTCGGCGCGGGGGGTGAAGATGGCCGGGTTGGCCGATCTGGAGGCGGCGCCGGGGATCAGCCGGGAGACGGCGCGGCGGGTTTATGCGTTTTTCCATCCGGGGGTGCGGGTGGAGGGGTAGATCCTCGCCCAAAGAGAGAGGTGAAATAATTCGGGAAATGTGGTAGAACAGAACGCGAACTTACAGGGGTTCGCGGATGCGGGCGTTCGGCCGGCCAGGGTCGTTGGATTACATGTCGTGGGAGTATGAAGCGGAGAGGCGGGAGCGGCCGGCGCGAGGGGAGCAACGGCGCGACCCAGGGGAAATCGAGCTGGAGCGGCGGGCGGCGGTAAGGGCCGCGGCGGCGGAGCTGTTTGCGGAGCGTGGGCCGCTCGGGGTGACGCGGCGGCAGGCGGGGGATGCGGCGCGGGTGCCGGTTTCGGCGGCGGAGCGGCTTTATGGCTCGGAGGCGGAGCTGCTGGGCGATGTTTTGGCGGACTTCGCGCATGGGCTGGTGATGGCGGTGTGCGTTGCGTTCGATAGGGGCGAGGATTTCGGACCGGCGGACCGGCTGGAGGCGGTGATCCGGGCGTGGCTGGACCATGTGGCGGGGCATCGGGCGGCCAACCGGGCGTTTCTGCTGGGCCTGCCCCAGGCGGGGGAGCCTTACAAGGCGCAGGTGACGAGCAAATATCGGACGGCGCTCGATACGGTAGCGGAGGCGCTGGTGAAGGTGGTGCCGGAATTTGACGTCGCCAGTGACGGGCTGGTGGAGATGATGCGGGCGCTGCTGAGCGATGTGTGGTGCTGGCCGGATGGCTCGGGGGTTGAGGGACGGGGTGCGGCGGCACGGCGGATTGCGGGGGTGCTGACGGCGGCGGCGACGGCCGAGGCGCGGGGAACGTGGGCGGGATTCGGGCCGGCGGCGGGCATGGGGGATGTGGGGCCGCGGGTGCTGGATTACACGCAGGCAAGGAAGCGGTTCAGCGGCGTGCTGGATTACGTGGCTTTGGGGGCGAGGTGACGGTGCGGCGGCATGGGCGGGTGGTGGGGAAGGTTGTGGGGGTGGCGCCCTCACCGGGATCGCTTTGCGATCCGACCTCCCCCGCGCAGCGGGAGAGGTGAAGGAGCTGGGGCGGTGGTACCGAATGGCGTTTTGGGGCGGCGAATTTGGTACCGAATGGACCTACCCCAGTTTCGTGGACGGGGGAGAATTTGGGTCTAGGGCGTATGACAGCGCCGCATTTGGTCCTCCTGTTTCCAACCATTCTTTAGTTCGGCCCCCGGCGGAGCCATTCTTTCGTCCCGGCCCGCAGGCGAGTGCGGTCGTCGCGCGCAGCGGCGGTCAAGGCCGGCCCCGCCTTCGGGGCCGCCCGCAGGGCTTGGCCTTGACGGCAGCGAGCACGACGACAGGCTGCGGGGGGTCGGCAGCGATGCCGTTGCCTGATGCCGCCGCTCATCGTCCATCGGTGAGAGATAGCACATGGCGTTGTCGTATGCATCGCCGACCGAGCCCATCGACGGACGCACACCCACGCGACAGCGATGACCGAACGCAATCGAGGTATATTGCGAGCCCTGGTCGGAGTGATCACACCTCGGGGCCGCCGCGTTGCCAACGCCATGTTCAGCGCATCGAGCACCAACTGGGTAGCGAGCGTGGTGGCCATCGACCAGCCGACGATGCGGCGACTGAAGGTGTCGAGCACCACGGCGAGATACAGGAAGCCGGCCCAGCTCGGCACATAGGTTATATCGGCCACCCACAGCCGATCTGGGGCTTCGGCGGCAAAGTTGCGTTCAACCAGATCGGGCGCTTGGCGGCCGTCACCCTTGACCGTGGTGGTGACGAACCGGCGTCGGCTCACGCCGGCAAGGCCGGCCCGCGACATCAGCCGGGCGACACGCTTGCGGCCGATGCGGATACTCTTGGCCGCAAGTTCGGCATGAATGCGCGGCACCCCGTAGGTGCCGCGCGAGGCCGCGTGTGCGGTACGGATCGCTGCGGTGAGGGCGCTGTCCGCCCTTGCCCGTCGCGACGGTTGCCGCTTCCGCCACGCATAGTAGCCGCTGGAGGAGACACCCAGCACGCGGCACATCGTGGCGATTGGATACTGCGCCTGGTGATCGCTCACGAACCGGAACCCTTGGGTGGGATCGCGTTCGTCTCCCGAGCGAACCAGGCCGCCGCCTTTGAGAGGATTTCCCGTTCAAGTCGGAGTTGGCGGTTCTCACGTCGCAGGCGGCCGAGTTCCGCGCGCTCGGTCGTTGTCAGGCCGCCGTCGCCGCGATCGCCGTCGCGCGCAGCCTGCGCCACCCAGTTGCGGATCGACTGCGCTGTCGGTTCAAACTCGCGCGCCAGCTCCTCCGGCGAGCCGCCCGCTTGCACCAACTCGACCATTTGCCGGCGAAACTCAGGTGGGTAAGGTCGTCCCGATCTCGACATGGTGGACCCCTCGAACGCAAATGCTCGGGTGTCCACGAAACCGGGTCAACTCCAGTCGCAGCCGATGAAGGCGGTTGGAGAGAAAACGGTCATGGGGCGCCTGCGAAACTTTCGATTGTCTGCGGGGTTGCGCGGCCATGCGCGGCCCATTCAACCCACCAAGCGTTGCAAACGAGGCGGCCGGAGGACCATGATGACGGCGGCCAACAGGCCCAATCGCGAGACGGTCGCTCTGGCCGCGCGCCGTGCCGGTGGTTGGACCGGTACGGCGCATCCCGCCTGGGCGGAACACCCGCTATATATCGAAGCTACAAGAGACAATCGCGAGCGCTCGCCCAACCCGGCGTGGTCGGAGACCCTGGCATGTGTGGATGCCCTTTGCGCGGGAATCGGGAGATTTCGGGTTCGGCCAGCGGAGGAATACCGCGGGTCCGTATTCGGGAAGACGAGGAGTCGAAGCCGATGATGCACGAACAGGCGCTGGGTCGCGCGTGACGAGCCGCAACGATACGCTGCTTGTCGCCAGGTACTCCTGGTAGGAGCCGGATGCCTTAATTGGGCACGTCCGGATCTGTGCGGGGGGACGGGGTAACCCGGTTCCCTACCGCGAACATTCGCAGGGTCGTATACAGGATACGGCATGGAAATCGAAACGCCGCGCACTCGGCTTCGCTGTTGGGGGCAAACTGACGGGGACGCATTCGCTGCCATGCACGCAGACCCTGAGGTGATGCATGATTACGGCGGGCCAATCGGTCGGAGAGAAAGCGACACAAAGTTAGATCGCTACGCGGCGACATATCATCAACATGGCTTTTGCCGTTGGGCCGTCGAAAGCAAAGAAGGTGCTTTTCTCGGCTACACTGGCGTTATGCCCTCGCGGCCGTGCCATCCACTCGGTTTGCATTTCGAAATTGGCTGGCGTTTGGTGCGGCGCGCCTGGGGTCAAGGGTATGCCACCGAAGCTGCACGGGCGGCACTGGACGACGCTTTCACCCGCGTCAGATTGGTCGAGGTGATCGCCTATACCTCCTCCGACAATTTGAGGTCACAGGCAGTCATGGGCCGATTGCAATTGCGCCGCGATCCGTCTCGCGATTTCACGGCAGACTACGATACCATCAAGGGCTGGCGGGGACTGGTCTGGGTCGCACGCAGCACGGTGCATAAATTTTGCAGATCGTGTGAAAACTCCATGCCGTACGGCAATGAGCATCTTTCGAATTCGCTAGCATTTACCTCAGACATATGCCTGCCGTGAAGCAGTCGCCGCCGTATTATCTTGCGCCATCTGCGTGCTTCCAAGTTCATACGCTCTGCTTAATTTTGCAACAGGATGCGTGCGGGCGAGATTGGTCTAGAAAGGATCGTCAGTCGCAATGCATTCGGGCGACCGCCGGCGGTTCAGACTCACATGTAGTTGATGAACAACGGGGCGGAGTTATTGGAGCCTATCTCTCCCGATTAATAAAGTTCATCTGAGGCGAATTGGCCGCACGCGCCACAGGCCACACCCGAGCGTTCCCGCCGGCGATGATCGAAGCAGCCCCCGCGGGTAGCCCGGAGGTTCGCCAAGTCACGCGGGCCAGTCCCCTTCCTCGAGGATCAGGGGCATCCGGTCATGTAGATCGGCAACGTCCGGATTGGCCGGAACGGTGATGATCGCGAACGTTGAAGAACAAGCGGCTTCTTACGTCGGGCCCGCGCTTCCATCCCGTGAGGAGACCTTGGCCGCGGATCAGGGTTTCTGCTTTCGCGCCGCCGTGGTCGCTTCGGAGGCCGGGGCTTGTGACGGGGCCGCCTGTTCGTTGCCGACTTTAGACAGATCAACGGGCGCGTTCTGACCGGTTCTCGTCGCGGTAGTAGCTTGTTGAGCCGGCTTTTGGGAGGGCGCCGCCGGCTGATTGCCGGTCGGCTGAGTTTGCGAAGTATATATCTGCGCCGCTGAAGCTGAACCCATACCCAAGCCGAGCACCAATGCACCGGCTGCAAGTAGCGCGCTGGATTTCATGAGACGCTCTCCTGTCTGCAAGCTGCGACGGAAACGCCGGCCTGTGCTTCCCGTTTCGCTGTAAGCTGGGGAGGTTCCGCGGGGAACCGGGTCCAGCATATCGAGCTACTTCTTGGCATTCAACCTGGCGAGCGCCTCATTCACTCTCGCAAGTGCCCTTGCCAGATAAGGGGCAGCGGTTTTCTTCGCTTGCCCCACTGCCGGGCTATTCCACCATTTCGCAAGACGCTCGGACAGGTTCCCCAGCGTCGATTTCTCGGGCGTGCTCATGGCGGCATGATTTGGGGGTCGGTGCCGCAATCTTAAGGCCTGCACGCTGCCTTTTGACTCGAATGCGCAGGGGCGACTCCCGCCCCCTGGGCGTAGACGATATTTCCACACTTTCAACATTGTTCTTCTCAACTCAGTAGCCTCGACGTGCTGGTGCTCCGCAGGCATGACAACGGAGCAGCGGCACCAGCGTTATTCGATGGCAGTGAGCGCCGTTGCATCATTCCAGCCGATTGACGAAATCGAAGGAATGATTGCAGCACAAGCAGTCGCCATGCATCTGGGCGCTATGGAGTGCTTTCGCCGAGCGATAATTCCTGACCAGCCCCGGAGATGCCGCCGCTCGCCTTCGAAAGGATGGTGCCGGTCTCGCCCGCGGCATGATCGAGATGGTTGCCGCCCTGGATCGGAAGCGCGGGAAAGCCGGCAATCAAGTTGTCCGCGTGGAGCACGTGACCGTGCAGCCCGGCGCTCAGGCCATCGTCGGTAACGTCACGTCGGGTAAGCCCGGGGGAGGGCACAGGATGAAAGAAAGGAAGAACCCCATGGATCGCCTGCCAGACTGGCACGCGACGCTGCCGTTGGCCCAAGCCTCGCCGCGCTGCGGGACAAAGACACGAAGCGGGCGCCCGTGCGTGCCGATGTCCGACAATGCCGAACGGTAGGTGCAGGATGCACGGCGGAGCGAGCACCGGGCCGCGGACGGCGGAGGGGTTGGAAAGGGTGCGCGCGGCAAGGACCAAGCACGGAAACTATGGAGCTGATGCGAGGCAATTGCGGGGACTGGTCCGGGCGCTCAAGGCGAGAGCAATTTGCTGAAAAACCCGCAGATTGCACGATCTGCTTGCCTGCGAAACCGTGATGTTGCTTATTTGTTCGCTACATGGCGAACGCCCGCCCCAGTGGCTCGACTGAACGGTCTAACGCGCGTGTGGCAGTGTTTGCACAGACTGCTCCCTCAGGCGGCGACCAATTTGGGAATCCGGACCAGGTTGTAACGCGATCAGATTGCGCAGAAAGTGGGCAGCAGCGAACTGCTAGACTGATCCTCTCAACGCCGCCACAGATGGTGCCGGCTAGACGCGGCCGCGTGACAATACTTCCTGCGCGGTCCAGCTTCGACCGGGAGAGGACCGCAATGAACGTTACCCTGGAGGAGATTCGAAACGTCTGGTGGTACTACACGGTCCAGCTTGAAGATGGCTCCGTTCTCAAGGGCATGTACCCAGACAACTATGCCTTTCCGCCCCGGATGATGCAGCGCAGGTTGGATCTGCGTGGGATGGACTGCCTAGACATCGGATGCGCTGAAGGCCTCCTCCCCATACTGGCCAAAAAATCCGGCGCCACATCGGTGCTGGCAACTGATTATGATGCTAGAGACAGGAAGAAGATAAGTTATCTTTGTCGGTTGCATAAGGTTTCGATCGACTTTTCAGAAATCGGACGGGCTGAGAACGTTTCCAGCCTGATCGGTAACCATCCAGGTGGGTTCGATTATATTAATCTATCGGGGTGTACTATACCATGTTACATCACCATTAGACACTCTGCTCGAAAGTCGGAAGTTGTTGCGCCAAAATGGCCTAATGTTGGTATCGACGATCTATACTTCGGAAGCAGGATGTCTAATGCGGTTTAACGATAAGGGAAGGTTTCAGAAGCATGAAAACGTCTTTTGGTATCTGTCTCTGGGATTCTTCGACTACATGCTTCGGCTGTGCTGCTTGCAGCCGATTGATGCCATATTCATGGGGGAAGGGAAGGTCGGCTATGCCTCTGTCCTCTGTCGGGCCACGCCGACAATGGTCAAGCGCGGAGAAGACGCCCTTATGGAAAGGGCGCTCGATCACTCCATCGAGTTTATCGAGATGAGGAACGAAATGCGCGCTCGGCCGGGGTCGAGCATTTCGACCAGAAAGAGGAATAAAGGGCAGATCTGCCTGACGGATTGGATTTCTCGCCCGACCCACTTGGATCCCCAAAAGTCGCAGGACACCAGGTTATTACTGCTGACCGATATGGAATGATGGGGCGACACTGGTACCCCTGGCGCCTCGGGAACTCGCTACGCTAAGCCATCGCGGCCATTGGCGCCCTGCCTGGCACCATCGCGGATCGTACGCTCAGGGTCCGGATGCAGCGCATAACGGAAAAGAGCGCCGCCACGGTGCGGGACATCTTCGAGCGGTTCCGCTTTGCGGAGCAGGTGGACCGCCTACGGAAAGCAGGCTTTGCTATACCAGGTCACCGAGAAGTTCGCCGGTTCGATTTCAGCCCCGACCAGGTCAGCAACCACGACATGGGGCTGGCCAATCGACATGTGGCTTCTATTGCAACCTCCGGTGTAAAGAACCGGCCGATTCCATTGTCCTTTTCAGCTCTGCGAGCCAATGCCTCAAAGGCGGCACCGATGGCATCAATGCTCGCATCAGCAAACGAATAGTTCTCGAATACGGGAATTACATGTCGAAGCACAAACTCGTCGGATAGGTCTGGACGTCTTTCTTTAATCGTTCCTGCTGGCTCGCCAACCTCTCCGCAGCTTCGATCGTAAGCTCCCGCTGCCTTTCTGCCATTCAGGAAACACAGACTGACGGAACGCTTCGGCTGCGGCTAAGTCGTCTAGGCATTCTTGGTGCCTTTTGAATACGGCACGCAAGCGTTCGATGGGCGCCTCTTCCGCGGGAAGCCCTTTCCACCGACCTAAGAAAGCCTCCAAATCATCGAGCTTGATAAAAACTATTCGGCCTCGGCGTCCTTTAGTGTCACGTCTCTCGTTTTCGTTCCGTATTAGGCGGGACATTCGCGCGGAGGTCGATCGTCCTGAGTAAAGTAGATCAACCGCTCGTCCGTTTTTGTCCTCCCAAGCTTCCAGGTGGGATACTATCGACTGGAATTCCGTTGCATCTGGACGCTGAGCGACCTCGACCAGAATAGCGCGTTTAGCCCCTCCGTTTCCGTAAGTGACAGTAACACCGCATGGCGCAGAAGCGGGAGCGGGAGAACTTGACGTGCCATGATGATGCACAGGCGCCCCGCGCTTTCCGAGCGCATCGTTTAGGTCAGCCGCTACGGTCTGTTCTAGGCCGGTGAGCGGATCAAGGAGGCGGTATGGCGTGGCGCTTTCCCTCTCAGCATACTTGCCAACGTTCGCCGCTAGATGCCTAGACTTATATGACCGACTCAGATTCCGTCAATAACCCCTTGATTCCCCCCCAACTCCTAAATTCGCCGCGCCAGGACACCGACTTCTTCAGTTCCGCCTTCCCACTCCTACAACACCTTCACCATGTCCGTCATCTCCCAGAATTTTGTCGTTACGCCTGATGCCATGGCCGGCGTGCAGCGTTGCGTCTGATAGATACGGACGAAATTATAGTGCATGAAGTAGATAGCTACAGCGAGCGCGTGGTTTTCGGCGTTCTTTGAAAAGCCATTGGTCAATCGAGTGAAGCGGCGCGTTCCCATGCGCATTGAAAGGTTTTGGCGCTCGGCAAAGCTGGTAGAGATATGCTCCGGGGAAGAGCGTCCTTCCACGCGGCGCTTTTCGATCCAGCCCCAAACAATGCCGCGCGCGCGGCCTATACCCGGGCGACAAGCCTCCCCAGCAATCCCGCACGGCAGGGCCGCATGCATGGTCGGGACCGCGCACCGCGGAGGGGTTGGAGCGACCGCGATGGCTGGTGAGCCGCTTTCGCACGTGCCGCTGCTACCTATGCGCTAGCTAGGCTTGGGGTTTCAGTAGGGTGGGGGGCCTTTAACCTGTTGCCATAGCTGGCGGACCCGACACGACTCGAACGTGCGACCTTCGCCTTCGGAGGGTTTTCCCGACCTCTGACAGGGGGTGACAGGGTGAGACAGAAGCCGCCAAATTCAATGACTTGGCTGATGTTGTCGTTGCGTGACGACCCGTGCCGTGGTAGCCATTGGGTAGCCGCGGGTTGCCATCGGGTAGCCGCGGCTTCAAGGCGAAGGTCACGGGGATGGCAGGAACACGGCTGAACGAGCGGGCGTTAAAGACGCTCCAACCCGGAGTGACGATCTGGGATACGGAAGTGCGCGGCCTTGGCGCGCGCCTGCGAGTGGCCGGCGGGGATGTGCAGTTCATTTTCAAGTATCGCAGCCCGTCCGAACGGGACCCGACCGGGCGCGGGCGCCAGCGATTCTCTGACAATCGGGCGCTGGGGCCGCGGCGACTACGGAATAGACGATGCCAGGAAGGCCGCTACGGCCCACCGTGACGCGCTGCGGCAGGGCAAGGACCCCGCTATCGAGCGGGACGCCCGCAAGGCTATGCTGACCGTTGCCCAGCTCTGCGACGCTTATCTGGAAGCATTACCCACGCTGTTGTTGCGACGTGCCCGCCGGCCGAAGCGGGAAAGCACAATCGCCAGCGACCGGGGCAGGATCGAGCGGCACATAAAGCCGCTGCTCGGGACCTTGCCCGTGGATGCCGTGACCCGGAAGCACGTGACCAAGTTCATGCACGACGTAGCCGGCGGGGTCACTGCCAAACGTGAGAAGCTCGACAAGAAACGCGCATTGTCGAATGTCAGGGGAGGGAAGGGGGTTGCAACGCGGACCGTAGGACTACTTGGCGGCATTTTCGCCTATGCCATCTCCGAGGGACTTCGGACAGATAATCCGGCGCATGGCGTCACGCGCTACGCGGACCAGAAACGGGAGCGACGGCTGAGTGATGAAGAATACCGCCAGCTCGGGGAGGGGTTGCAGCAAGCGGCAGCGAATGGGGTAAACGCTACCGGCATTGCCGCGGCTCGGTTGCTGATCCTGACCGGCTGGCGCAAGAGCGACGCCACCAAGTTACGATGGAGTTACGTTGACGCACCCCGGCGCCTGGCACTCCTGCCAGAGACAAAAACGGATGCCAGCGTGCGACCTCTCTCCTGTGCGGCACTCGACCTGATCCTGGACCAGCCGCGAACGAGCAACCCGCACGTGTTCCCGGCCCGGGTGGACGGCAAGCCACTGCAAGGGCTGCCGCGCATGTGGGACTTCATTCGGGCGAAGGCCGGCCTCCCCGATGACGTGACGTTGCATGTGCTGCGCCATTCCTTCGCCTCCCTCGCCGCCGATCTGGGATACAGCGACGCGGTAATTGCCGATCTGATCGGCCACAAACGCGCGGGCATTACCGCGCGATATACCCACGTGGCCGATGCGGTCGTGTTGCGTGCGGCGGATGAAGTGGCGCGCGTTATGCTGGCGTTGTTGGCGGGGAATAAGGTGCTTGGCGTTCACGAGTCTCGCCCGCTGAGCGTAGCCTGACACTCCTCCCTTAACCCGCGCGCTACATCACCTCGATACGTGATCGTGCTGAAACACCGGAGCCGCGCTCCCTGCGCCGTGACTTCCGGGTTATCAACAGGTCTATCCACATCCTTGCGCACAGATTCTGTGAATTTCCGTTTTTATTGCAAGCAGTTTATGTGCTCCGCCTTCGCCAGACAACCGCGGGCGAAACGACTGTGGCACAGCTACAACCTCTGCTTGCATACAAATAGGCAGTTGGCAAATCTGCCGCGCAAGGTCCTCGTGCGATCCGGGCGGCCGGCCTCAAGCTGTGTTTTTATCCACAGCCCACGAACCCGTGAGCGCCCATATACCGGCCGTGCTTACCCTAGATCGTCCACGCCCGACAGATCGTCCACGCGCGACCGCCGCGGCGCATCCGGAGGCAGGCCCCCGCGCCGGGCCCGAAGCTGGCCACCGTCGGATCCCGCAAGGTGGCGCCCGCCGCAGCGGAGCACGCGGATGACAGGGCAGAGGCCGCGGGCGGGGCCGCGGCGGCTGCTTCGGGTCGAACGCATATGAGCGCTCCGGCGTCGTGTCGCCGTTCAGGGGAGGCCGAACCATGCCAGCACGCCGATGATAGCGAAACCGGCGGCGCCGACGAGGAGGATGGCTGCGAAAACCCACTGCTCACTGGCGTCAACCCAAACTGAGGCCTCTAATGGTCCGATGGTGAGGTGGGAATTTGCGCCCGATCTTGGCGCCGACGTAAGCTCGGGGAGCCCGTGCGGCTGATTTGCCGTGCCGCCCAAATCAATTCCTCCGCGGATTGCTGCCCTATCGTTCCACAACTACAGGTTGAGCGCAAGCGGCGTTGCCCCGATGCCCCTGCGACAAAGGTCTGCTTTGCCATCGGGGCTGACCTCACGAAATCGCGAGGGCTCTACCCGCGTGTGCATACCCACGTTCGAAGCATGAAACAGATTACCTTCGCGCTAGGCGCCATTGCCGTATCGTCGTTCGTCATCGCCCAAGACGGCAACTCATTCGGCTATCACTGGGCCATCCCTGAAACGCCCCTTGAAATAATGGCTGCGGGAACTTCTCTCATGGCCAGCACTGACGGAGGGACCACGATTGCGATGACCCCGTTCGGCGGCACGGTCACTATTGCGCCCTCCTCCGTGGACTACAGGCTTTCACAGATTGATGCACCGCGCCTGCCGCCACCGGGGCCGAGCGACGGGAAAATCGTCTCGGGGGATTGCATCGCCCCGTCTTGGCCCGGCTGGGTGTAAAAACCGAGCGCGGGCGCCTGGTTCCGCTCGCGTCAACGTATGTAGTGCGCGCCAACCAGCGGTAGCATACCCACGCCGAACACGTCGTTCCTGCCTTCCAACGGGCGTCGGCGGTGCCGACGTGGACGGGCGCCTCCACGTCGGCGCAGTTCGCCTATTCCCCGCCGCCCTTGAACGCAATCGCGCTTTACGGTTCGTCAATTTGTTTAGTGTATCCCATCGGCCCATCCGGCAATATCGCCGGCCCATCCGGCAATATCGCCGGGCGAAAGCATTCACCGAAGAAGCGCCCGAACCCAGGCAACGGGCGCTTCTTTCTCCCTGCAAGCGGCCGGCTCACTCCGAAGGCGCCAATATCGCCTCCACCTGACAACCCGCCGCCGAAGGTGCCCCCGAGAGAACCGCCGGATCCTATCGTGGCGTGACGGCTTTGTAGCCGGGCCACAACCCGGCCAGGCGCCGCCGGGCCTGTTTTCGGTTGCCCGGTTCCTCAAAGGCACGCGGAAATAAGCGTCATAACCGGCTTTATGGAAACTTGGGCGGCACTGGTATTTTGATCTCTTGCCAAACGCCCCGTGTGTAGGAGGTGCTGGCATCGCCTCGGTCGATCATCTTCAACATCTCCACGATGTGGAAGGCGTCCATAAAGTGGATTATCGATTTTCTCCCGGACATAGAGCCGCGCATGACTACGCCGCAAAACCCGTTCGCTGTGAGGTCATATACGGGAGAGCCGCTTAGACCCGTAACCCGCTCAAAAGCAGGCCGGGCAAATTCAGCGACAGCAGTTCGGAGAAGCGGATCGAATGAAGCGGCCCCCGCATCCTGAAATTCGAGTATTGCAAATCCAGCGGTAATATCGGGTGCGAGTATGGCGCTTTGATCCTTAAGGCAGCCGCAGATTAGAAGGTCGTGCCCGTTATGGCTCGTGCAAATGGTGTTTCCGTCGATGACGTAGGGGGGGTCGGAAAAGAAACTCGCTGTGATCTCGGGCTTAAAGTCGATAATGCAAACATCCAGAATGTCCGAGTCTATTGCCTCCCCCTGCGGGGAGCTTGGGAAATACTGGCCTTTAATCTGCGCGGGCTTGTCACCTTTTTGGGGAAATCGTTTTCCCGTGATGATGAGCTGATGCAGTTCAAAGCCTCTTACGACATGCCCACACGTGACCGCGTAGACCTTATCTCGGTAGTTGACAACGAATAGGGTTCCACCCTCGGTCGCGTATAGACACTCCTCAATCTCTGTCTGGAACATCACAAAGCGAACCGAAAGCCTAAAGTCCTGCCGGATCGTCAGGCCCGACGATAAAGTTTGAGTGCGCATAGTCTGAAAGGCAGGATCGGAAAGAGGTAGGATGCGATTCATACTGCGAGCTTCGTCGTGTAGGTATGCCCGCTGTATATCCCTTCCAGCGCGTCGCGCCCTAGCTCTGCGTGCGGAAATCGGTTGGCGGCGGCATTGTGGATTTGATCGGCAATCGCCTTTACCTCATCGCGCGCCCTGATCGCCTTCCCGCGGGAAACAAGGGTTGCCAGATAGGATTTCGCGAAAAGGGGAGGGGGCTTGTTCTCTGTGAATTTGACCGTTGTGCGAGTTTTGTGAATTTTCGGATGGGCCATCCTGTCGCGTAGCTTCTTAAGTTCCCTCACAGTAGCGAATGGGCGTTTGCCCTTATCCGGCATGCTGATGCCGCAGCGCTCGCAAATTGCGCCGAGCTTTCCTGTCAATCCCGTTTCCTTGAACGTGGTTCGTTCGTCAACCCACAAGTCCGGGGCAATCTTTTCACCGACAAAATTCAGATAGCCTTCGATGCTGTGAAAAGCGAAAGCCATTGCCACGAGGTCGTCATAGAGACTCCCTTTCGGATTAGCTTCCGCATGCGCGATCTGCCGCTTTACCACCTCCCATGCGGCCTTATGGAGATATTCCTCACCCTCGGTTTCCTGAGTGAACCGCCGCTGAAAACTCATGCCGCCAGCCTCGAAATCGTGCTGATGCTGACGCCGTAGCTCTTGGCAAGGCTGCGCGTCGGCTCGCCTTGGGCAAGCCGCTGCCGCGCCTCCTTCATCTGGTGCGGCGTCAATTTCGGCTTGCGGCCCATGCGGACGCCTTTCGCGCGCGCGATCTGTCGGCCTTCGTGAGTGCGCTTGATGATGCGCAAACGTTCGTCTTCCGCCATTGCGGACATCATCGCCATGAAGCTGCGCCCCATTGGGGTAGCAAGGTCGATATAACTGCGGTCGAGAACCTTGATCGCGGCCCCGGCGTCGATTACGGCCTTGATGATCTGCAAGCCGTCCCACATTGAGCGCGTCGCCCTGTCCCATTCGGCAATCACAAACTCGTCGCCCTTGTCGAGGTCATCGAGCGCGCGGGCAAGCTCCGGGCGTCCGGCCATGCTCTTGCCGGATGCGGTGTCGGAATAAATCGCGCTGCATCCGAGACGTTTGAGCGCCTTGATCTGCCGCCCGAGGTCTTGCTGTTGCGTGCTCACGCGCGCGTAGCCTATGAGGCGTTTCCGGGGCTTAGTTCTGCGAACTCATTTATGACGAAGCTAAGCCCTTGATCTCGTGAAGGCAAGCCGCATCGTCAAAATTCTTGGGTTTCGGACATTGCGGCAACTGAGCCTGCTGCCGCCGAACGCCGCCCCCATACGACAATCAATGGGCAATGCAGGTCCGCGAAAATCTCTTGGACAGGACCTTGTTGACGAACATAGCCCACCCGATCTCATTTCAGGTTTCGCGTCAGGAGGGCGCAATGGCTGGTTTCTGGAAGACTTTGTTCGGCTCCAATAGCATGAATAATCCGAACAACCCGAACGGTTGGACTAATATGAACAGCTTCAACAATCCGAACGGTTGGACAAATCCGAATAGCATCAATAACCCAAACGGTTGGACTAACATGAACAGCTTCAACAACCCAAACGGTTGGACGAACCCGAACAGCTTTAACAATCCTAATAGGTTCGGGAAGAGATAGCGAACTTCAGTAATGGTTTGTGCCGCTCAAGCACTGAGCGGTGCAACCCTTCCGATAGTAAGAACCTGTTAACGGGAAAAAGTGACTTCTACTTGTCGGGGCAGCTACAGTCGGGCGGCGATACGGTTTCGCCGTGCTCTTTGTGGAATTGCGCGGTATCGAGATTGAGTTTAGTGGTTAGAAGGTCTATGTCCGTCTGCAGGTCTTGCGTGATCTCATCAGCTAGTTGCTGTTTGATTGCTTCGACATTAGAGCCGCACTTGTAGCGATGAAATGACGATGCCGGGTGGCTGGCAATCCACTGATCAATGTCCTGTCGATATTGATGCGCGTGTCCTAACTCATGCGCATCAATGCTTGCGTTGTATTTGTCCATGGCGGGTTTGCACTGTTTCGTTATGCTGGAAGGCACCCAGTGGAACCGGCCACTGTCGACTCTATTAGTCGTGATATTTAGCTGAGGGAGATCGGCGCTGACACATGGGTGATTTTCACAATCCTCCCCTGGAGGGCACAGGAAGTCGTAAAAACACTTTACCCCGACGGGGCAGTCGCGCTCGTAACTCTCGACATCCTTACCTGAACAGCGACAATGGAATCGCTCTGATTTGTCGACGTTCCGAACTGTAAAGGTCAGCGCGGGCACGCCGCCTAGCTGAAAATTCCAGCCCGCAACGCCTTCGAGTTCATTAAAGCTCGAACCGTCGGGGGCGACATCGTTATCTAGGATGGCTTGATGGCTATTCACATAATCCGTGAAGTCGCTGCATGCGGTCCGGACTGGATGGATGTTATCTGAGTCGGCCAGTGACGGCGTGGTGAGAGCCACACAGGGAATAATCCAAAGCGCGAACAGGAAGTAGCCTTGGCGCGGCCTACGAGTGACCTTTGGCACCCCGTGCCGAAGGTTTGGGGCCGCGTTCCCAAGCACCAAAACCCTGCCCGGATTCGCCATCTTTTCCCGCCTGTCTGCGCTGACTGTTGAAAATTGCGTGGCTGCTCCCCTGCCCGAATAGGAGACTATGGCGCAATGGGCTGCGCTGCAAGCGTGACGTGCTTGGCTAATGAGCAAGGAGCACAGCCGTCGCATCGGGCGCAACGCGACAGGGTCGTTGCCGTTAGGTTACGGTCATATCTTCCGGGAAATCCGGAAGTCTTAAATTATGCAACCTGCGTGACCCCAGGAACGTCCGACGGCGACCAAAATGGGATCGTCGTCGGTTTCAGAAGTTGTCAAGGGACACATGGGACGGGAGCTGGTCTGGCGGCATTTGCTGCATCTCTGGCGCGTTTCGCGGCATCGGCGGCTTGCTGCGCTTGCTGTGCTTGTCTGGCAGCGGCAGCAGCCTGCTGTGCTTGTTTGGCTGCATCTGCGGCTTGCTGTGCTTGTCTGGCAGCAGCGGCAGCCTGTTGTGCCTGTTTAGCGGCCTCAGTTGCCTGTTGCACCTGTTCGCGGGCCTGTTGGGCGGATTGGAGTGCTTTACGTGTCTGCTCGGCCTTCTTCGCCTCTTCGGCTTGGCGCCGCTTAGCGGCAGCCGCCCTTTCCCCATCAATTTTGATTTGAGCGAGTTCGAACGTCTTGTCGGCGTATGGGTATGGCACCTTCGATTCAGTTAGCTTGCCGGCCTTTCGTTGAATCCAAATGAGGAACGACTCCTTCTCACTCCGAAGAAGCCCTGCTGGAGACTGCGCCGAGAGGTGATCCGATTTCAGATAGTTTTCAGCCGCCTCAGCTTGCGTTTTGCCAGCACCTATTTGGATGACATTCCCATCATTGCCTAAGACCTTTGTCCCATTCGCATGCTCGTATACTCGACAAATCTTCCCTGGGACCGGTTGAGGTATTCCTGCCCCCAGCCTCTGGTTTTCTGGGGTGACCGCAGACCCGGTTCGTCCTCCGCGCAGCCGTCCGAGGGCGCCATGCCGGGCGCGGTGTATCTCCGCAACCGCGCCCGTCAGGCGCGCTGCCAGGCCGGCGAATGTCGTGTCCGTCATAGCTACCTCACCGAGCTAGAAACGTGCTGTTGCGGATTGTAAGGACAGGCTGCGGCCGGTGCTTCGATGCGAATACCGCCAGTGCCAAGGACAACAGTGCGTCGTCATTTCGATCGCCCGCAGCCTCGAACGTAGCGCGACCGGATGGACTCACGCGGGCGGTGAAATTCGCCAACTCCTCCGCCAACACTTCTCGGTCACGGAACCCCTGCGCCACCTTGATACGCTTCTGATGCATTGTGGCCCTTAGTTCCCCAACCAGGAGCGCCTTGGGGACCGACCACTTAAGCCCGGTGAGGGTCGCGCTGTTGCCCGCGGTGATTACGATGGAAAGCGGCTTAAGCCCGGCGCGTTTTGCCATATCGGCCACGGGGGCACCCAACCCGGTCGCGTCCAGTGCCAGGATCGGCTTCTTAGGCATTGGTGGCAGGTCCTCCATGACGGCGCCGATCTGCTTCACAACCTCCACGTAATTTGTATTGAGGCGCGGCCGGTGGACCAGGCGCACCATGTAATGCAGCTCCGATGTGCGTTTCACCTCACGTGGTGCCGGATCGAAGCGGGTGCTTTGATATTCGACGGTGTAGCCCTTCGAAACTTCCAAAATGCAGATACTGCTCGAAATCGTTCACAGACCCAAGGTCCACCCCGACGGTGAAGAACTCGGGCGCAGGTTCCGCGCTGCTGCGTGTGGTGACGATGCCGGGGTCAAGGTAGAAGTTCACGTGGTAAGTCCTTTCAGTTTATGTAAACAAGCGAACGCGCAGACCCGGTTCCGAGCAATCAAATGCCGCCTGAATCAGGTCGGTTCCGAAGAAACAAAACTCGGAGTCAACCGGTTCTGCCAGATACTCGCGCCGGAAAAACGTGTCGCCGTGCTTTGCCAGTTCCGCGTCGAGGAAACTCTGGTCTATGCGGGGGCAGTCATACGCAGACACTTTGTAAACTTCAAAATCCGGGTCATTCGTGGCGGACCAGAAGAATCCCGAACGGAGATTGAAGGTGCTCAGGAGAATCAGGCGGCATCGTGCTTGCGTAGCCGCCAGCATCGGCCGCAACGCGAGATAAAGCTCATCCTCACAGTATGCCGCCTCGTCCATGCAGATCAGGCTCGGCGAATAACCACGCAACAGATCCGGGTTAGCGGGCAGACTGAGCACCCGTCCGCCGTTCGGTAATTCCAACGCCGTCACGGCGTCGGAAGTAAACTTGGCGCCGGTCGCTCCAAGGTTGCTGCGCACCTGTTTCAGCATTTCGCTTGCCTGCCGCTGGCCGGGGCTACAGATCAGCGTCAGGGACCGAGGCTGATACGTCGCGGCGTGCGACGCGATCCAGCTAACGGTGGTCGTTTTGCCTACGCGGCGCCCGCAAGCTACGGCGATTTGCTTGGCGGAGGAGCGCAGTAGCCGCGCCTGCCATTCGTCCGGGCGGAAGCCATGCGCCAGGGTCCAGGCAACCGGATCGAGGGCGTGTAGGAGCGCCAGCCGCGCTTGTTTCGCCATTGCGGCGGGGGTGAGGGTCCGTCGAGACATTCGGGGGTCCTGTAATGGTTGCGGGTGTAACCGAGAAAAGTCCCCACCCAGAATAATTTTCTGAGGGGGTGGGTGCCCGCGCCGCCGCGTAATCGTGCGAGGGTATGCCGGGGGGCATCGTGGTGGCCGCGGGCCAGCTACGCAGCGCGCATCAAGCTTTCAGTGCCAGATACACTGAGCTACGCGCCACCCCGAGTTTCTTTGCGACGTGTGCGGGCTTCTCGCCGGCCGCAATCAACGCCTTGATCTCCTCGGCTTGGTTACGCACCGTTGGCGCGCGCCCTTTGTATTTCCCCTCGGCTTTCGCCTTAGCGATGCCCTCCCGCTGGCGTTCGAGCATGATCTCGCGCTCCCAAGTCGCCACGCCGCCGAGGATGGTCAGCATGAGCTTGCTGGTCGGATTGCGCGTATCAAACCGCTCACCGCCCATGCTCAGGACGACCAGCCCAACACCTCGCTTGGACAGGTCCGCTTCAATCGCCAGCAATTCGGCCGTGGAGCGTGCCAGGCGATCAGGCTTCGTGACCATCAGCACGTCACCGGCCCGGAGGAACCGCAGCGCCTCGTCCAACTTGGCACGCTTGGCCACGCTGGAGACCTTCTCGGCAAAGACTTGCTCGGCTCCGGCCGATACAAGGTCGCGCTCCTGCGCCTCTAGCCCGGCCTTTTGGTCCGCGGTGCTGGTCCGGGCGTATCCGACGATCATTGGAGCCTCCGAATGTCCGTTTGAAGTTGAAGACTACATAGGACACTCTGTCCAATATTGCAATACCAATTCGTGTCGGACACATTTTGAGGCGGTTTCGGCCGGTGCAGGTGATCCGACTAGAGCAAGCCCTACTCGGACACCGCGCGGAACAGTGACGGTTTCGCGGTCATCCCGCCACCGCCCCGAAAACCACCCCATTCCTGCCCGCCCGGTGAGGCGTGGTGGGCGGGGCCGGGCGAGGGCGGCTGAGATACCCCGGCGGTCTGGGGCGGCTCCTACGGGCTTCCCCGAGGGCCGCGCGGGTTGGGCGTTGATACCGACCAGCGCGTTCACGACTGCCCGGAAATCGGCCAGTTGCCACCCGAAAGTGGCAACTAAAATGCGGAACGCTTACTGCTTCCTCTACTTTGCACAGGATGGATAATCCTATGCGGCGTGTTCGATCATCGGCGGGCCGCTGACACCGGACAACGCGGCGATCACCGCATGCCGGGCAGCCGGGTAAGGCGCAAGGGCGGTCAGCACGGCTTGCTGCAATTCGAGCACGACTGGCGCGGCAATGATGTTCACCTGCGTCCCGTCGCTTATGGTGCCTTGCAGCTTGCCGATCACCTCGATGGTGCGAGCGCATTCGCGTATTGCGCGGATCGCGTTCGTCCGGTCCTTTTCGGCACGGGATTCCGAAAGGATCTCCTCCGCGGTGTGCAGTAGCCGGCCGGCGCGCTCGATCAGGTCCACGCCAGCCGCGCCCTCAGCCTCGGCAGCGGCACGGGCGGCCTCGGCCATAGCGGCAGTGGGAATATGGGCGTCACGGTGGCGGATCAGAGACTGTGACGAAATACCGAATTGTGCCGAAAGATTTGCTATCGTCGCGCCCGTAGCGAGCCCGCGCTCAATTTCCCCACGTTGGGGGTGATGGCAGCACCGGCAAGGGCGACCGTTCTTCCGTGCCGGACCAGCCCTCGGCTCTTGTGTTGTCGGCATGATCAGAACGTCTCCGCGTCGGCTTCAACCGCCGCGCTGATTGCAGACTTATGCGTGTGCAGGATGTGGCGATCATTGTCGGTAAGCCGAGATGCGCCGGTGACGTTAAGGTTGCCGCGCCGATCAGCCGATACCGCGATCCCGCGCCCTGCCAGGCCGTCCAGGAAGGCCCGCGGATCAAACATCTGGACCGGAGCGGGGGTCGGTGCCTGCGAGGCCAGGAGCGCCCGGGAAGCGGCTTCCCTATCCGCAGCCCAAGCCTGTTCGCGTTCGGCCGGCGTCATATTCAGGTATTTGCCAAACTCCGCCACTGCCTCCAACGCGATACGGAACCGCTGCAGGTCCCCGCGCTGCCTCTCCGGACCGGTCGGGAACGGGGACAGATGCCGGGTAACGGTATCGGCACGCCGCCGGAAATCTTGCCAATCGCGATCCATGGACCAGGACGGGCTGCGAGGGAGGGCGCGTGCCTTGTTGTAGGTTGCGGTCGCGTGTTGCTGCGCGCGGGCGATTATGGCCGGATCGCGGACGATCTCGGCCAGGAGCGCATCGTCGGGGGTGTTCGTATCGAGTAACATTGTATGGGGTCCTTTCAGTTAAAAGATGCGGTGGGCACGCTCAAATTCGCGCAGCTCAGCGGGGCTCATGTCACGGGCGCTCTCGCCCGGCACGACCGCGTGCGCGCGGCGCATTCCGGGCACGAAATCGCCGCCAGATGCGCTACGCCACGGTGCGTGAAGGCCGTGAGCGGCCTCGAACGTCCGCAGCTCGGCGTCGGACATCTGCGAGACGTGTTTCGGCCGCGCTCGAGCGGCGGCTTCGGCTTCGGCTTCGGCGATAAGCCGGGCCTCAAAGGTGGCGAGCGACTCGCCGGGTAAAAGTGGCATCTCAGTTGCTCCTCAGAAGGTGGTGCGCCGCGTATGCGGCTTGGTATCGGCGCGCGGCGTAGGGTAGGGCGGACAGGTCCGCCAGGTCGGGGTCATGTCCGCGTATGCGGGCGAGATTCACATCGCGCAGGCAGGCGGTAACGTCGCGCGCGGCGTCGCCAAGTTCGTATAGGGTCGGCCGTTTGGTCATCGGGTAGATTCTCCGGGGGTGGTAGGGTGTCACGCGATGTCACGCGTGACTCAGCATTGTATTTCTATATACTCTCTATCGTTCTATATAGAAAATGACAAAATTTCACACGTGCAATGGATAGTCACGCGTGACATCGCGTGACAGAATGCCATTCAGACCAGATCGGACATACCTTCGTCACGGCTGGCCTCGGAGCGCAGCCCGACGCCGAGGTATTCGCGGCATCTCTCTCCTGCCGGCCTTCGGAACTGCCGGGTGGCGAGTGACGGGATCGCGGCACGAAGATCGCGGCCAAACGTTTGCATGGTCCCGATGGCCTCCCGATGTTGCTCGCGGCACCATCCCTTCCAGGTGTCGAACACGCGGGCACAGTCAGCGGATTGCTCCGGTCCGACCAGGCAGCACGTTTTGAGAAACGCGCCTACCGGACTGGCGAGGTCCGCAAGTTCCTCAATCGCCTGCCGCGCCGACGCTGGCTGGATGAAATGTCCGCGGGCCTTGATCCGATCCAATCCGGCGATTGACCAGGCCAGGATACCAGGCAGCTCGGTCAGCAGCTTCGCGGTCAGTCCTTGGTCCTCGCGACCGTAGAAGCTGCGGGTCATCTGTAGAACGATGAACCGGCCGGCCAGTGCGCCGCTGGCGTCCGTCAGTCTCGGCAGCTCATTGGACAGGACCACGAACCGAGTGGGCAGCGTGCCCGTCCAGGCGGGGAGGAATTTCCGGTCGAACGTAATCCCGTCCTCGCCGCTGATCGAAAGCAGCCGCTCCGCCACAACGTGAAAGTCGGTTTTACCTCCCAGCCGCGCATCAGCTATGAGGGCCAGCGGTTTGCCGATCAGGGGCGCCAAGCCGAAGTTTTGCCCGATCCCCGCCAGTGTCGGGTTCGCCACGTTCGCCCGGCCCAACATCTCGGTCAGCACGCGCGCAATCGTTCCCTTGCCGCTCCGCTTCGGCCCGACGATCAGAAATATTTTCTGGTGCCGGGTGTCGACGGTAAGCAGTAGCCCGAAAAGCTCCTGTAAAGTGTCAACGGACTGCTGATCGTCCGGCCAGAGAGTCCGCAGAAATTCTAACCACCGCGCCGGCTCCACTGCACGCGGGTCATAATTGTATGGGACCGCGTTCAGCCCGAAGAAATGCGGGGTATGTGGCAGCAGTTCGCGCGTCAGTAAATGCAGCAAACCATTCTCACATGGCAGTATCTCGGCCGCAGGCGGGAGAACGGTATCGCCGGCAAGCCATGCCGGTGCCCGGACTGTGCCCGGTATCTGGGCCTCGGCGGCGATGCCCTCCAGAACATCCGCCACCCGGCCCCGCGTCGGGTTGAACGGCTCGGCGCCGTTCTTGCCATTGTGACTGGCGGCGTCGAGAAAGCCATACACCGCGGAACGGACTTCCTCGGCGGATGTCTCCTGGTAGTGCGTCCTGGCCCATCCATAAAATTGCCCGGACTGGTGGTGCAGCGTTCGGTAACCAGCCGCCGTGTAGCGCCGGCGGATAAGTTCCCGCGCGCTCCGTAGCGGCGCGGCACGATCTAGAACCGGCGGCGCACCGGGGTCGGGCGGCAACGCTGTAAACTCACTGCCCCCGGTCGGCGCGGCATACGGTTTCGCCGCCGACAACGCACCGGCCAGCGCGGACTCCACTTCGCCCGGGTTTGGGTCGCGGCCGGACTCGATCATCGCCCCGTCGATCGCCTCGACCACAGCAGCGCGCTCCAGATGACCGGACAACACGAACGGCGCAACGGCGTTGGTCGCGGCGAGGATGCGCTGGTGGCGATCGCCCTCGGTTGACTCGAACAGCTTCACGGCCGCAGCCAGGGCGGCTTGCGCATCGGTATCCGCGCCGGTTACCCGCACGTCGATATTCGACGCAACGCGCGCCGGGTAAATCGCACGTGCATCCCAGTCGGTGCACTGGTCGATAAACCGCCCGTCAACCAGGATGGTCCGGTGCCCGGGGTTCGTGCCAACGCTGCCGAAAAAGTAAGCCTGACTCAGCGTGAAGGACTCGGCCGCCAGAACGCCCCCGAGAACCCCGTTTATCCGGGCTACCAGGGCCTTGCGGGCGTCCGGGGGTAGTTGGGCACTGGTCGGGCACAGAACCCGCCAGCGGGGCGCTGCGGCCGAATGCGAGGGGGATGTGTAGATCAGCCCCGCGACGTTGGCGTCCATCAGCATGATCTGGGCTTCCTCGGGCATAAGCTCGCCCTCGTCATAATCGCCTTCGATGCCGTCGATACCGAGCACGTTGGCGTTATGCCGAAGGCTACCCTTGGCGCTGGGGGTATCCCCGAACGTCGCCAGCTTAAGCCAGGGCAGCGCGGATTTCGCCGGCGCATTGGCCCGCTGCACGCGCTCGGCAAGCTCACGCAGGGACAACGCGCGCTCGGTTTTCGCGGAGGCGGAATGGTCGCGGAACGCCGTAACGTTCAAGGGACGGTCGAGGGCGGATATTGCTGTCGTGCTCACGAGCCGGTCCTCCGAACGCGCTCGCGCAATTCCACCAGGCTCTCGAACGCATCAAGCCCGGCCTGCCAGCAAGGATACTGCGACGAGACGCTGGATCCCCGTTCGAGTGCTGCGACGGCTTCCCCGTCTGTCGTTGGTAAGGGGGACACAACAGGTTTCCTTTCTAAGTAGGGGTTTTCCTCACCGCCGCTTCCGGGTTCCAGCCGGGGCGGCGGTTTCTGTTTTCAGGTGGTGGGCAGCGTGGCTTTATAAGCAGCCATATCTTCCGGGAAGACCAAACGCAGCTTGCCGACTTTACGTGACCGCGGCCCGGTGCCGGCGGTCCACATTCGATAAAGAGTGGCGACCGAGCAGCCGAGTTCGGCCGCCGCTTGGGTTGCTCCCAGTGGGTAATTCATGACGGGTATTCCTCTGTTGAAGGGTGGTGCGAAACATCAGGCCGCCAGGGCCGACGGCCTGACTGTGGTGCGGGATGCTCGGATGCATAAACGCCGAGGCCCGGATCGTGGGGCCTTCACATACTAACCGGATACCTTGCAATTCTGTATCGATCACGTAACGAGCAGATCTCGGAAGCGGCTCCTCTGGCTGGGTTCGAATACCCAGGCGCTCCGCAGCGTTGGGGCCGATCGATATTTTCTTGAACCGCTCCGCTTCCCCCCGCGTGAGCGATTCCGGCCCTTCGAGCGCCACGGACGCCATGCATAAGGCGAGTATCAATCGGGTCGGGCACGTATCGGGGGGAGGCTCCACGTCGCCGAAGCACGCCGCGCGCAGCAACTGCCACCCCGACGCACCGCACGCGAATGTAACAAGCTGCTCGACGGTTTCCAGGCGTTCGCTTGCCCGCGCCCATCCTTCGAGGTCATCTCCCCATGGGTCGTCTTCCAGGTCAGGGGTGGCCGGTTCGGCGGCCGATTCCTCGGCTGGCTGGAGAACCCGGAGGCCCGTCAACTCGACCGCGGCACCGCTTTTGTCCCGCTCGTCTGGGCAATAGTCGCGTTCGCCGTTTAGGTCTGCCTCTGTATACCGCGCCCCCACACGCCGGCCGCAGTCCACCCGGGGCGGCGGCAAGCAGTCTGACCGGAAGCCGGTGCCGTTTCCGGGGAGCGTATCGCGACGCCAGCGTTGCAGCTCTTCGCCAACGTCCAGGAGTTCGGCATCGATCACGCTGGCCAAGTATAGCCGGCCGAGCAGCGATCCCGCCCGTGCCGGCTTATCTCCGCCGATGCCGAGGTCGGCGCGATCCACCTGGTCAATCCATATCCGGTCCCGCAAGCGGTCTATCTGCCGGCCCAGTTGCTCCCCAGCGGGTAGGATCGCGGCGATCAGGTCCTTGCGGCGATCGACGGACGCGTGTTGCTCGGCCGCGGCGTAAACATCACGCCGCCGGCGTGACGGCTGCCCGTTCGGCTGGCGCGGCCCCTGGTGCAGCGGTCTGCCCTGCTTCCCGGTCGCAGGGGTCGCATCCCAGCGGCCCCAGCGGCGGTTTTCGCCGTCCTGCATCTCGGGATGGGCTTTCAGCCATGCAGCGGCTTCGGCTTCGCGGGCGGCGAGCCGAGCGGCACGTGATGATGCTGTTGGGTCGGTGGTCACGAGATTCCAACTCGCGCTGGCGAGGCGTGGTGTGCTTCGCCCCACGCCCCGAGGTGGTCATCCCGAAACAGGACACGCGATCCGATGCGGGTTACGGTGGGGCCTTTGCCGCTGGCGACAAGCCGTTCCAGCGTGCGTTCGGAAATTCGGATGCGCGCCGCAGCCTCGCGCTTCGTAAGTAATTGCATGTGTGACATTATGGCATCCTCTTGGTAGATGGTTGGGGGATTTCACCGCGAACTAGTGCGCTCAGCACCCGTCCGGCCAGCGTGCGTGTAACCTTTATCGGGGGTTGAGCCGGGAGCGGCTGCCCTGCGTAATGCAGGTGAGTTAACGCGCCTTCGGGATCGAGCAGAACCAATTCCGCCTCGGGTATGGTGCTGGTGGTCCGTAACTCCATCAGCATCCAGGGGCCGCTGTGGCGTGCCTGACGTATCAGTTCCACGACCGCATCCAGGAGCGTTTTGCCCGCGAATAGCTCGGGGGAGGGGCTGCCCGCCGGGAGCAGCTCGGTATAGTTCTGCGCTGCATCCGGTGCCCCGGCTTGGGTTTCGGATGCAAGCGATGCAAGGATAAACTTGGCCACCTGTTCGTCGTTCAGGGGGTCACGCTCTATCCGCGCGTCCGGCAGGAGGCCCGACAGCCGCAGCACCCGCACGCGCTGGCGCGTTTCTTTCAGCGGCTCCCCAGTGAGCTGCGACCAGCGTTCGGTCAGCTCGACGGCATTTCGCATCACCGTATTCTGACCTGAGGTGAAGTCAAATTGATCTCCAAGGCGCTCGCTCCTCTTGGCCCATCGGTTCATATAGGAGAATCCGACTTGATGTCAACTCATCCCGCCACAGTTCACCAGCAAATCAACACGCCGAGGGGTTGCCATTGGGTAGCCGCGAGCCCCGTTCGGGGTGGGGTGAAGCTGCTAAGTGTCTGAAAAAATTGGCGGACCCGACACGACTCGAACGTGCGACCTTCGCCTTCGGAGGGCGACGCTCTATCCAGCTGAGCTACGGGTCCGTCCGCTCTCCTTTACCCTCAAACCGCCTGAACCGAAAGCCCGCGCTAGCCGCGTTCCGCCAGCCAGGCCGAGGCCGCCCGGTCGGCCCCGGATGGCAGCGGCGCGCCAGGCTGGAACATCCAGCTGAGCACGTCATCAATCGGCACCGACCGCCCCAGATCCCGCAGCATCAGATGATAGTCCTGCGGGTAATAGGCGACCTCCTCTCCGGGCGGCAAATTCTCCCACGCCGCGCGCATTGCCCGCTTGGGTATCAGCTCGTCCTTGCCGCCATACAGGAACAGTGCGTGAGCATGGAAATACGGCGCCGCCGCGTGCGCCGCATCCATCAGGTTCACCAGCCCGTTGATCGCATCCACCCGCGTGTGATGGATGGTGAGCGGGTCCGTTGACAGCCGCTCCAGCGCCGCCCGGTTGTCGCTGGCCTTGATATGGGCGATCGCTCCGGTGAACGTCATCCCGGGAAACACCCGCTCCCCTAGCCAAAGCCCCACCCGCTCGAACACGTTCATCTCCGAGCGCGACCACAGCGCCGGCGAAACCAGAATATAACCGGTCACCGGCGGCGGATCGCCCGAGGTTGCCAGGCACATCAGCACCGCGCCCCCCATGCTCTCGCCCATCGCGAACAGCGGCGTATGCGGATGCGCGGCATGCACCAGCCGGAACATCTCCCGCGCGTCGTCGACCAGCGTCTTCGTTCCCGCCCAGTAGCCCCGCTGCGGCGTGGTTCCGAACCCCCGCTGGTCCGGGCTGATGATCTCCACCCCCGTTGCGGTGAAGCCCGAGGCGGGAAACTCCCATGCATCCCGGCTGTCGTTCATGCCGTGCAGCGCCAGGACGATCGCCCGCGGCTTCCCCTCCGGTGCCCAGACGCGATAGTGCAGGCGGGTCCCGTCGGGCATCACGAAGGCCCGCGAGGTCTCCGCCGGCGGATCGACCGGCGTTCCCTCGGGGGCGAACTCCGCCACGCATCCCCCAAGCAGCGGAAACAGCAGGAAAAGCGCGATCAGCCGGAAGCGCATGTCGCGCGGAGCAGGTAAGCGGTTGAATCCACGGTCTTGATCGCTATCATCCGGCCGCCTTCATAGCCAGTTACAGGATGCTCCAACAATGCCGGACGGACCCGCCGTCGCTCTCCCGATCGAGACGATCCACGTAGATGACCGCGTTGTTGCCTGCGACGGCGGGGATGGTCCGCTCGGCCATCCGCGCGTGTTCCTGCGCATCGAGGACAGGCAGGTCGTCTGCCCCTATTGCTCGCGTCTCTTCATCCTGAATACAGGAGCAGGCCACGCCAGCGGACATTGAACAGGCGGTTTTGGAGCCGCCCCAGGCGCCGGACCAGGAGCGTCCGCTCCACCTTATCCTGATCGACGGTTCCGGCTTCATCTTCCGCGCCTACCACGCTCTGCCGCCGATGACGCGGTCCGACGGCGTGCCGACCAATGCGGCCTTCGGCTTCACCAACATGCTGGCGAAGCTGCTGCGCGAGCAGGTGGGCACGCATATCGCGGTGGTGTTCGATGCCGGGCGGAAGACGTTCCGCAACCGCCTCTACGAAGATTACAAGGCGCACCGCCCGCCCCCGCCGGATGAGCTGGTGCCGCAGTTCGCCTTTGTACGCGAAGCCACCGACGCCTTCTGCGTCCCGGCGATCGAGCTCGCGGACTGGGAAGCCGACGACCTGATCGCCTCCTATGCCCGCGCGGCCGCCGAACAGGGCGGCCAGGTCACGATCGTTTCCTCCGATAAGGATCTGATGCAGCTCATCCGCCCCGGCGTGGAGATGCTGGATCCCATCAAGCAGAAGCCGATCGGGCCCGCCGAGGTGATGGAAAAGTTCGGCGTGCCACCCGAGAAGATGACCGAAGTGCAGGCGCTGATCGGCGACAGCACGGACAATGTGCCCGGGGTGCCAGGGGTGGGGCCTAAGCGGGCGGCTGAGCTGATCAACGAGTACGGCGACCTCGAAACGGTGCTGGCCGCTGCGCCATCCATGAAGCCCGGCAAGCGGCGCGACATCCTTATCGAACACGCAGACAACGCCCGGCTGTCGCGGGAGCTCGTCACCCTGCACGATGACGTGCCGCTGCCGCTGCCCGTCGAGCAACTCGTGGCCTGTTCGCCGGACCGGCCGAAGCTGGCGGCGTGGCTGGGTAAGATGGAATTCCGCAGCATCCTCGCGCGCCTTGCGCCGGAAGCGGCGGAAAAGCCGCCGGAAGGGCAGGGGAGGGCACAGGGCCAGCTCGGTCTGCTCAGCCAGCCGAAGCAGGGCATCCAGCCCGAGGGGTCTTCCGGATTCGGACCATACGAGACAATCATCGATGGCGAAGGCCTGGCGCGCTGGGTGGCAGCGGCGCGCGACAGTGGCACGCTGGCCATCCAGGCCCTGGCGGACGGCACCGACCCGACGCGCGCGCGTCTCGCCGGTCTGTCCCTGGCGACGGCGATCGGGCGCGCCTGCTATGTGCCGCTGCATCACCAGGCGCTGATTTCCCAGGTTCCCGCCGCCGAAGCGATCGAGCTGCTTGCGCCGGTCCTGACCGATCCCGCGATGCTGAAAATCGCCCAGGACTCGAAGTTTCACTTGATGGTATTATCGCGGGCCGGGTTTCCGCTCGCCAGCCCCGTCGATTGCGCCACCCTGATCTGCTACGCGCAGGAGGCAGGGCTGCACGGGCATGCGCTGGAGGAGCTGGCGCAGCTTCATTTGGGGCACACGCTCACCTCTGCGGATGACGTGACGGGCTCAGGCCGGGGCCGGCTTTGTTTCGCCGATGCGCCGGTGGACCGGGTGAGCCTCTACGCCGCAGAACGCGCCGATGCGGTGTTCCGCCTGTGGTGCGCCATGCGGCCCCGGCTGCGCTTCGCCCGGGCGCTCGCGCTCTATGAACAGGTGGAACGGCGGCTGATCCCCGTTCTGCTGGACATGGAACGGGCCGGCGTGAAGGTGGATGCGGAGGAGCTGCGGCACATCTCCGCCGATTTCGATGCCCGCATGGCCACGATGGAAACCGAGATCCGTCGCATGGCCGGACACGAATTCAATCTTGGCAGCACGAAGCAGCTCGGCGAGGTACTGTTCGATGAAATGAAACTGCCCGGCGGAAGGCGGACCAAGACCGGCGCGTATGGCACCGATGCCTCCATCCTGCAGGACCTCGCCGACCAGGGCCATGACCTTCCGGCGCGCGTGCTGGAATGGCGGCAGTTGCAGAAGCTGAAATCGACCTACACCGACGCGTTGATCGAGGAAATCAATCCGGAGACCGGCCGCGTTCACACGAATTTTGCCATGGCCGTCACGACGACGGGCCGGCTTTCGTCGAACGACCCCAATTTGCAGAACATCCCGATCCGCACCGAGGAAGGCACGCGCATCCGCCGCGCTTTCATCGCCGAGCCAGGACGCGTGCTGGTCAGCGCCGACTATTCGCAGATTGAATTGCGACTTCTCGCCCATGTCGCCGATATTTCGCCGCTGCGCGAAAGTTTTGCCCGCGGCGAGGACATCCACACCCGCACCGCCAGCGAGGTGTTCGGCGTGCCGATGGCGGGCATGGACGCCGCCACGCGCCGCCGTGCCAAGGCGATCAATTTCGGCATCATTTATGGCATCAGCGCCTTCGGCCTGGGGCGGCAGCTCGGCATCGCTCCCTCGGAGGCGAAAGGTTACATCGATGCCTATTTCGCCCGCTATCCGGGCATTCGCGCGTATATGGAACGCACGAAGGAGGAAGCCCGCATCCACGGCCACGTCACCACACCCTTCGGCCGCCGCTGCTGGATACCTGGCATTGCCGAGAAAAACCCCGCCCGCCGCGGCTATGCCGAGCGCCAGGCGATCAACGCCCCGTTGCAGGGCGGTGCGGCGGACATCATCAAGCGCGCCATGGTTCGCCTGCCCAAGGCGCTGGCCGATGCGGGGTTACGCTCGCGCCTTCTGCTGCAAGTCCACGACGAACTGCTGTTCGAAGCGCCGGAGGATGAAGCGGATCAGTTGGCCGATGTTGCGCGCGAGGTGATGCAAAATGCCGTCACCCTGGGAGTGCCGCTGGTGGTAGAAACCGGCCGCGGCCGCACCTGGGCGGAAGCGCATTGAGCCGATCATGAGCGCATCGCTGCAACCCCTCAGCCTGGATGAATTCCTCACCTGGGAGCGGTCCCAACCCGAGCGCCACGAATTCGACGGCATTCAGCCCGTCGCAATGACCGGCGGAAGCCGGCAGCATTCACGCCTCATAGTGCGGTTGGTCGCGGCCTTGGTGAACCGGGTCGTGCCGCCGTGCGAGGTATTCGGCCCGGATCTCAAGGTGCAGGCGCTTGGCCGGATCCGCTACCCCGATGCCAGCGTGGTCTGCGCCGCCGGTGACGATGCGAGCGACATCATAGCGCCGACAGCGATGTTTGAGGTGCTGTCGCCGTCAACCGCACTGGCCGATCGCCGGGTGAAGCCCGCCGAATACGCCGCCATCCCCAGCCTTCTGGTCTACGTGCTGCTCGAACAGCAGCGGCCGGAAGCAACAGTGCTTCGCCGCTCTGCGAACTGGACTCCCGAGATGATTTCCGGCACCGCTGCGGTCCTCAGCTTGCCGGAGATCGGGATCGATATACCGCTTCAGGAGATTTATCCGTACTGACACCGGCTGCGGACCCGCCCTCCTGCTCTCCCAGGTTCAGGCTCCTAAACGTCCAACCACGGATCCACCGTTGGCACGCCGCAGCCGGCGAAGTGCCGCGTATTGCGAGTGGCAATCACGCGCGCCATGGTTCGCCTTCCCAAGGCGCTGGCCGATGCCGGGCTGCGCTCGCGCCTTCCGCTGCAAGTCCACGACGAGCTGCTGTTCGAAGCGCCGGAGGACGAAGCGAACCAGTTGGCCGATGTTGCGCGCGAGGTGATGCAAAATGCCGTCACCCTGGGAGTGCCGCTGGTGGTAGAAACCGGCCGCGGCCGCACCTGGGCGGAAGCGCATTGAGCGTCACCGCCGCCGCGGCCGGAGCCCGCGGGAGCGAGTGATTTCAGCAATCCGGGCGGGAAACGGCCGGTTTCCGAGGGGCCTGGAGTCGCGCAAAAGAAACTTGCAAAATTCGCAATCATATGCTTATGTTTAGGCAATATCGAACGATAACGAGACATTCACCATCGAAACCAAAGCATCGTGCCTCGCCACGCGGCGGTTTCGGCGGGCTCTCCGGGAGGCAAAAAATGAGCTTTCCCATTTCGGTTTCCTGCCGCGTTACCAGGTGGGTTCTGATCTTCGGCGCACTCATGCTGCTGCCGTGCGCACGCGCCGGAGCCACGGTCTGTGCAGGAGGAGGCGCTGACGATTGGGTCGGCTGTGCCTTTATGAATACCAGCTCCGGACCCCCGGGGATCAGTCTCAACGGCCTGCTGTTGACCATAAATCAGCCGGACCAGCGAGGCTATGCGTTGGCACGGTGGCCCAACGACCTAAGCAGAGGATGGCAGCGGCTTTCCATCATAAAGCTTGGTATCAATCCGAAATTTGTTCTCAACAGCTCAATTCTATACACAGGTCACGCCGGTCTGGTAAATCCGGGTTGCACCGGCAGATGCTCGGAAATCATCTCGATCGGAAGTGGGATTGACGACAGTGAGATGATCGTTGGAGCGTCCATCGATGATTCCTTCCTGGCCGAGGCCGATACGCACGCCGAAGCGAATGGAGCCACCGATACGCAGACAATCACGAACACCGCCACCGGTGCCACCGCCGAGGCGCAAGCCCAGGCGTTTGCCGCCAAACCCGGCGTAGATGTGCAGATCCCAACCGGTTTCGAAGTCACATGGAGCGTGTTTAGCAGGACGCTCGCAAGCGTTGACAATGGGCCACTAAAACAGCTGAACGAAACCATGTTCGCCATGGATTCGTCCGGCATGGTAACCACGATGAATCTCACCCCGACGGGCTCTCTTGCAAGCGGCACGTTCGGAGCATCCGGCACGTTCAGCCATGAATTTGATTTCAGCGGGGCTCCGGGAACGGAAAGCCTGTTTATAGAGGAGGAAACATGGGGCTTTCTCAGGGTGGCGCGGCAAGGCACCAACCTCAACATGCCCGAGCCCCCACCTATTGGCCTGTTCGGATTTGCGATCGCTGCACTGGGAATACTGCGAAGTGTTCGGCGCCGGGTGCGATAACTTCTGAACTAGCCCGCCTCCGTTTCTGTTTACTTCGCCGCTGACACCCTTGACCACCTCCGCCTGAAGCCGCAAAGAAAAGCCGTGCAAGGGGAGAAAGGTCCATGTTGGGCGCGTATCGTGTAGCGTTCGCTGCCGCGGCAGCGCTGGCTCTTGGTTCCGCCCACGCCGAGACCATCCGCCTCGGCGCCATCATCCCCCTCACCGGCCCGGCCGCCGTCGTCGGCAATCAGGAGATGCGTGGCATCCAGTTCGCTATCGACCAGGCCAACGCCAAGGGTGGCATCCAGGCCAACAAGCTCGACGTGCAGTTCGAGGACAATCAGGCCAAGCCGGAGCAATCCATCCTCAGCTTCAACAAGCTTGTCGATCTGCAAAACATTCCGATGATCTTCACCGGCTATTCCGGGCCGACGCTCGCCATGGCGCCGCTTGCCACCCGCAAGAAGGTCCTCATGCTCAATGCCGGCGCGCAATCCGACAAGCTGCGCACCGCTTCACCCTATCTGGTCAATACCCTGCCCACCACCAGCGACGAAGTCGCCGTCATGGTCAAATATCTGCTCGACCAGGACAAAAAATCCGCCGCCGTGCTCTATGAAAACGACGCCGCCGGCATCGGCGGCCGCGACGATTTCGTCCGGCAATTTCCGAAGGCCGGCGGCAAGATCCTGGCGCAGGAGCCCGCCCAATTCGGCCAGACCGACTACCGGCCCGCCTTGCTGAAACTCGCCGCCAGCAATCCGCAGGTCCTCTATATCGTGATTACTGCCGGCATGGTTCCCCTGGCCGACCAGCTTCATCAGATGAACCAACCCTGGCTGGCTGCCGGCAGTACCTTTGCCGCCGACCCGCAGGCAATTGCCGATCCCAGCTCCACCGGCATCATCCATACCCAGGTGGTGATCGACGCCCCGCCTGAGCTCGCCCAGGCCTTTCACGCCAAATTCAACGCCGATATGGATTTCTTCGCCCGCCAGTACTACAACGCGGCGCAGATCATCATCACGGTGCTTGACAAGGTTCTGGCCGAAAAGAAACCGGTCACCGGCGAAAACCTGCGCGACACGCTGCTGCAGATCAAGCACTTCCAGGGCCTCATCCCGATGACCTTCAACAGCAACACCGCAACCGTCCCCATCGCCATCAATGAAATGAAGGACGGCAAGGACGTCACGCTGACCAAAGCCACCGCGGAGTAACTCCCGCCCGATGATCCTGCTGCAACTGCTGGTGAATGGTATCATTACCGGCTGCGCGCTCGGCGTGGTCGCCATCAGCTTCGCGCTGGTCTATTTCACCACGCGAATCTTCCACGTGGCCCACGCAGGTATCTACACCCTCGGCGGCTACCTGGCCTTCAGCATGGTGACGAACGGCGTGCCCGGCCCGGTCGCGCTGATCCTCGCCATGCTCGCCTGCGCTGCCGTCGGCGCGCTCATCCAGAACCAGCTCTACGCGCGCCTCGAACGCCGAGGCGCCACCCACCTCATCATGCTCATTGCCTCGCTCGGCGCGCTCGCCGTCATCCAGAACATCATCGCGGCGATCTATTCTCCCAACATTCTCAACTTTCCAGCCGATTGGCCCGCGCGGGTCATTCCGATCGGCAGCCTCCGCCTCGACCTCGCCCAGATCGTCACCCTCGTCCTCAGCCTGCTCGCCTTCGCCGCTGTCATGCTGTTTGCGCACGCAACCATCCTCGGCAAGCGCATCCGCGCGGTCGCCTCCAATCCATTCCTCGCGGAAATCACCCGTATCGAGCCCCGCATCGTCCATATCTACGTCATCGCCATCGCCTCCGCGGTGGTCTGCATTCCCGGCGTGCTCGTCCCGCTCGACCTCGGTCTGCAACCCTATGGCGGCATCACCTCGCTGCTCACCGCCACCATCGCCATGATCGCCGGAGGCGTCGGCAGCCTCACCGGCGCCTTCGTTCTCTCCGTCGTCATCGTCGTGCTTCAGAACCTCGCCCTGCTTGTCATGCCGGGCGAGTGGACCATCGGCGTGACCTTCTTCATCTTCGTCCTGTTCATGCTGTTCCGCCCGCGTGGATTGTTTGCGGCGGCCTGAACATCACGATGGATTTCCTCTATTCCTACCTCATCTTCGCCGAGATCTACGTCCTTCTCGGCCTCTCAACCAATCTCCTCGTCGGCGTCGTCGGCATCTTCTCCGTCTCACAGGCCGCCGTGTTCGGCGTCGGCGCCTACATCGTCGCCGACTTCCTGCTCTCCGGCACGCTGGGTTTCATCCCCGCCCTGCTCATCGCCGCCGCCTGCTGCGTGTTGCTGAACGTCCTCGTCACTCTCCCCAGCCTTCGTGTCGCTGGAGACTATTTCGTCGTCACCTCGTTCGGCATCCAGTTGCTGGCCACCGCCGCCTTCGTAAACTGGACCGAGGGAACCGGCGGCGCCAACGGCCTGCCCGGCATTCCACCCGCTGATGTGTTCGGCTTCGCGCTCAGCGACACGCGCCAATACCTCGCACTCACAACCATCGTCGCAGTGCTAGGCGGCATCAGCTTCTGGCTCATCATGCGCGCACCCTTCGGACGTCTGCTTCGCGCCATCCGCGAGGACGAACTGGCCGTCGCCGCCGCCGGTAAAGGCGTTCTCCGCGCCAAGGTCGAAGCCGCCGCGCTCGCCGGCGCATTCGGCGGCATCGCCGGAGGCCTCTACGCCACCTTCCTTAGTTTCATCGATCCCTTCTCCTTCGATCTCGACGCCTCGATCCTTCTCCTGACCATGATCGTCGTCGGCGGCGCGCGCACGCTCGGCGGCTCGATCCTCGGCCCCTTCCTGCTGCTCGCCCTGCCGCAGGCCCTGACGCTCGTCGCAATTCCCAACGCGCTCGCCGCTCCACTGCGTCAACTTATCTACGGCGTGCTGCTCATGGCTTTTGCGCTCTTCCGCCCCCAGGGTCTGCTCGGCGAACGCCTCTGACCCGCCGCTCGCCACCCCCCGCTTGCTCAGCCGCCAGCCGGCAACAGATCAAAAAACGGCTTCGCTTCCTCCAGCGCGCGCGCGTACGACGGCCGCTTCATCAACCGTTGCAGATAGGCGAAAGCGTTTGCGTGCGTGTCTTCGAACGGCCACGCCATGTTGCCGTAGAATAGCGGCGGACCGGCGGCACAATCAGCCATCGAGAAGGTCTCGCCCATAACCCACGTCTTTCCCTGCACGTCCCGATCAACCATCCCCAGCGCAGTAAAGAACATGGATTTCGCTTCCCCCACACCATGCGCGTCGCGCTTATCCGCCGGGCGGTTGCGATCGGAAAAGAATTTCTGCATGTGCGCATGCAGGTAGTTGTCAAAAAATCGGTCGCGCATTCGCACCTCGCGAGCAAGATCGGGGTCATCAGGAACCAGTGTCGCCATGCCCGGATAATGTCGCGCCAGATACTCGATGATGATGCTCGATTCCGGGATCAGCTTGTCCCTCGCATCGTCCACCAGGACCGGAAAGCGCGCCACCGGCCAGCTCGCCTTCAGCTCCGCTAACACCGCCGGATCATCGACCCGCTTTGTCTCGAACGGAGTCCCGTTCTCATACAACGCGATCAGCACCTTATGGCTGTACGACGACAGCGGATGCATATAAAGCCTGAGCGTCATCGACCTTCCTCCTCGGCGCATCCGCAACCCGATGCATGATAGCGGCCGTTGGGCTCGACCTCTCCGCCTTGCCCATACATGTTCCGCGGCCGCGCCCAGTCCGTGAGCGCGTGATAAGGCCCGGTCTCGTTGCGGCCTTTCGGCATCGTGTCGAGAATGCCGTAAATTCCCAGCACCTCCTCGCCGCCGCGGCCATAAGACGAGTACGTGTGAAAGATCTCCCCCGCTTCGCTCTTGTAGAAAATACTGCGGCCCGACAGATCCTGCACCTCTGCCACCCACTCCGGCGCCTGCCGGAAATTATAGCGCGCCCGCCCCTCGGTCACATCCTCCGGCTTGAACGATACGTTGAAGTCGTAGTTGAAATCGCTGCCGAACGAGGAAACCCACAGGAATCGCCACCCCATGCGCTTGCGCACCGCCTCGATCTCCGCGATCGGCGCCCGTGCCACCACTGCGTAGCTGACATCATGGTTCTCCAGGTGCGGCAGAATGCCTTCGATATGATCTACCTCGAGCGAGCATCCCACGCATTGATGCTGCGCTCCCGGCGCCATCATGAAGTGCTTGATGTAAAGCTGGCTGCATCCCCGAAACAGGTCGGCCAATTTCAGCCTGCCGTCCGGCCCCTCAAACACATACTCCTTTTCGATCCGGACCCAGGGCAGGGCCAATCGCTCGGCACGGATCCGGTCCCGCTCGCGGGTCCACGCCTTCTCGTGCGCCAAAAGCGCCACCCGCGCCGCCAGCCACTCCTCCCGCGATACAACCTTATGCGTCTGCATCTGCAGTCCCCTTCAACTCCGCCAACAATGCCTCCAGCTTGTCGAAGCTGCCGTTCCACCCAACCCGGTGGCCATCGCGCGCGCGCTCGTCGAAGAACTGCGCATGCGTAAAATCGAGCTCGGTCCCTTCCGGGATCGGCCGAAATTCGATGGTTACCAGGGACTGCCGCTCGGGCATCGTGACCCATTGCCAGGTGAACACGAGCTTTCGCCCCGGTTCCACTTCGCGATACTCGCCCCGGCAATCATGGGTTTCACCGTCCAGCGTCTGAAACACGACGCGGAACCGGCCGCCCACACGTGCATCGGCCTCCGCGCTGAGCACCGGCCCGCCATCCGGCCCCCACCACCGGACCATCATTTCCGGCTGCGTCCAGGCGGCATAGACCTTGGCCGGTGATGCCTTCAGCCGGCGGACGATCGTCAGAACTCGGACGCTCCATGCTCAGTCTCCTTTCTCGACAAATTCCGCGAGGCGATCGAGGCTCGCGGACCAGAACCGCTCGTACCGCCCGAGCCAGGCCATCGCCTCCTGCATCGGCCCGGGCGTAAGCTCCACCGACACCACGCGTCCGCGCTTGCGGCGCGCAACAAGCGCCGCGTCGCTCAGCACGTCCAGGTGCTTCATGATCGCCGGCAGTTTCAGCTGAAACGGCCGTGCCAGTTCGCTTACCGACAGCCCAGGCTCCTGCTCCAGCCGCGCCAGAATGGCCCGGCGCGTCGGGTCAACCAGCGCCGAAAACGTCCGGTCGAGCTGGCTTTCAGGACACTTCACCATATGGCAAAGTATCGGCCTGCAATCGGCCCCCGTCAAGCCCCCAGCTCGGGAGAAATGCGGCCCGCTACTTCCGAAGCGCCTGCTGCTTCCACAACGCCCAGGGCCGGTCCACCAGGGCATCGTTGGTCTTGGTCGCTGCCGCGGCTTCCTCCATGCTCAGAAAAACCGGTTTGCCACCCATCGCCAGCGCCTCGGCCTCGATGCGCGCGTTCACTTCCGTATATACCGCCCGGTACACCGCATGATGCAGTGACTGCGCCCCGACGGCTGAGCCGTGGCCGCGCATCAGCACCACCGAGTTCGACCCGAGCACCTGCGCAAGCGCATGCCCTAATGCCGCGTTGCGTATCAACATATCCGTCGCCGGGCCCGCCACCGTCCGGATATCGAACACCGGTACGCCTGTCCCCAGGAAACTGGCGATGTGGTTCATCGGCTGCAGCACGATCGTGGTGTCGGCAAACGGAATGACCGAGGGTGAATGGCTGTGCACCACTGACACCACGTCCGGCCGCGCCTTGTAGATCTCGCCATGAATGAAACGCTCCAGATAGGATGTGCGGCCGCGCGCGTCCACCGGGTTGCAGTCGAGATCGTATTCGATGATATCTTCGCCGGTGACCAGCGCCGGCGCCATGCTGCGCGCCAGCAGAAAGCGCGCGGGATTCTTGTCATGCCGCACGCTGACATGCCCGAAACCATCCAATACGCCCTGATTATAGAGGATGTGATTGGCCGTAACGAGATCGTCCACCAGCGCCGGGTCGGCCGGCCCGGCCGATGCGGGTGCCGTTTCACCCCACGCCGGCACGGCCGCCGCGGCCAGCGCGGCACCGAGCAGCCCGCGCCGCCCCAGAACAAGCGGTCCACAGCAGAAGCATGTCATGACGCTTACCTCCCCACTCGTTTGGCTCACTCGTTTGGCTCACTCGTTTGGCCGCTAAACGTCACGACAGTGATTCCCACGCGAAACCAATTTCGTCTTTCTACCCTCACGCGAATCGTGCCGCCTACTTACACCAATTAGAAATCTTAAAGCATACGTTTATCGCGTATGCAACGCTCGTCACCCTATTGCAGAGTCAATTTGTGACTCCACAAACCATGCCAGGAAGTTCTAAGCTCACTTCCGTCGTGGCTCTCGACTGTCGGTCAACAGGCGACGGAGGAAAAGTCGATGTCGGATTTCGTGTTCTACCCCGTCATAGGCAACGGCTTGTCACTATCCACCGCCTTCACCTGGCAAACCGGTACGATCAACTACAACACCCCCTCGGATTGGGCCTCCGTGCCCTCCTTCACCACGCTCACCATCGGAACGCTACCGACGACCGGCACGGTGCCGGACGGTGCCGCGGTCAATGCGGGCTTCGTCGCAGGCAATATTTCACCTTCCATTTTCCAGTACTACACAGCCAACCCTTCACTCGGTGACCCATATATTGCATCCAACAACTATCCGGTCGATGTGCTGCTGAACTCCGGCTCGGTCGAGCTGAATAACCTCATGCTCACCGGCTTCAATGAATTCGCCGCCACGGACCAATTCCCGACGCTGGACGTCGAAGGCGCAACGCTGGCGGTGATGGGCGCCGTCGTGGACACCGGCATAGTGACCTTCCCTACCATCCAAACGCCTTTAGGTCCCATCAGTAGCGCCACGGCATCCGGCGGCGGGACGATCGATATCGGAAACGGTGCATCCGTAGCACTCGATGGGGCGGTTCCAAACGACATCATTGTGAACTTCAACGACACGGGTAACACGCTCGATATCGGCGTTTCCCCGGCCACCAACACATTCGCCGGAACCATCACCGGCCCGGTGACCGGCAACACCCTCCTTTTGCCAAACGTTCCCCTCGTCGCCTCCGGCGTCACCACCACAGCCTCCTTCAACGTCACGACCGGCGTGTTGCAGCTGATCGTCGATGATCCCACCACTATCGACCTCCACATCCCGAATTTTTCCACCTTGTCCGGTCCCGTGCCACTCATCGCATCCGGTGATGGCATCGAACTCGTGACCTGCTTTGCCCGCGGCACGCGGATCGCAACCCCCAACGGCCAGGTGCCGATCGAACAGCTCTGTGTCGGCGACCTGGTGCTCACCGTCGATGGCAAGCCGGAACAAATCAAATGGATCGGCCGACGCAGCGTAAACTGCCGGGCCCATCCCCAGCCAAAACAGGTCTGGCCGATCCGCATCCGCGCTCACGCCCTCGCGGCGAACCAGCCGGAACGAGACCTCCTGGTCTCACCTCAGCACGCGATCTTCGCGGAAAACGTGCTGATCCCCGCCTGGTGCCTGGTCAACAGCCTCAACGTCACGGTTGAACAGACCGGGCAAATCGAGTACTTCCACATCGAATTGCCACGGCACGATGTGGTGCTTGCCGAAGGGCTGCCCACCGAAACTTACCTGGACAACGGGGACCGCGCGAATTTCGAAAATGGCGGCCCAGCCGTGCGGCTGCATCCCGATTTCACGTTCCTGACATGGGAGGCTCGCGGTTATGCGCCACTCACGGTCGCAGGCCCCGAGGTGGATTCGGTTCGCGCGCTCCTAGAAGCACGCCATCAGCTGCGGTCGCGTAACGCCGCACCGGCGGCCGCGGCATATCCTGACGCAGCTCTCCCACAAGCGTGACAGCGCCCCGACAGGTCAACCCTCCTTTGTAACGAAACCTGGAGCAATGAAGTCAGAGCGTTTCAGGCTGATACAGTCAGCCTGAAACTGCTCTAGGTAATTACCCCGCCGCCGCTGCCGCCCGCCCCTCCGTATCCGCCTCGAACAGCTCCTGCAGCTCCTGTGCTGCCTGCTGCGTGCTCTGGATCAGCTGGCTCTCATCATGCGCGATCGCATGCGTCTCGATCAGTGTGCGCTCGTCATGCTCCCGGAACAGCGCGATCGCCCTCTCGGACGCTTCCGCCGGAACACCAACCTCCCCCAGGACCATTCCGGCAAGATGCAGGCTTGAGAAAAAAGTTTCCCGAACGATCCTGGTGACGTCGCGATCCATCAGCAGATGCGCGTGGTGGCGGTTCCGCGCGCGGGCCAGAATGACCAGATGGGGAAAGTGCCGCCGGGCCATGTCCACCACGTTCAGCGTCTCGTCCATGTCATCCAGAGCGACGACAAGAACAGAAGCCGACTCTCCGCCCGCCGCGCGCATCACTTCCTCGCGGGCCGGATTGCCGAAATAAACCTTTCCGCCGAACCGGCGAACCACCTCCACCTGTGCCGAGCTTTTGTCGAGCGCGGTGAACGCTATCTGCTGCATGCGCAGAATACGGCCGATGATCTGCCCTACGCGCCCGAAGCCGCAGATGATGATTTTGCCGTCCGGCGCCTCTATCTCGTCGGCCGGAAGCTCGCGCCGGCCCTCCAGGCGCGGCATGACGACCAACTCCGATCCGGCAAACAGGACCGGAGCAAGCATCATCGACAGCGCCACTACCACCGCTGCAAGATCCGCCTGCTCCCGGTCCAGCGCCCCGCTGGCGACGGCGGTTGCAAACAAAACAAAGCTGAATTCGCTGCCCTCCGGCAAGGCCAGGCTGAAGCGCAGGGCAGTCCGCAGATTGCGCCGCTTCACATACCCCACCCCAAATGCAACGATGACTTTCGTCATCACCAGGATCACCACCGCGAGGACGACGAACCCTGGATGCGCCGCGGCAAGTCGCAAATTGGCGGACATGCCCACCGAGATGAAAAAGAAGCCGAGCAGAAGCCCCTCGAACGGCTCGATGTCCGCCTGGATTTCGTGGCTGGTACTCCGAATCCGACAATATCACGCCCGCAAGGAAGGCGCCGAGCGACATTGACAACCCCGCCCAGTCAGCCAGCGCCGCCGTGCCGGCAACCAGCAACAGCGCCGTCGCCGTGAACACCTCCTGCGTGTGCGCCCCCCCGACCATGCGGAACAGCGGACGCACCAGGAAGGTGCCGCCAATGAGAATGATCGCGATGACCGCCACATCCCGCGCCACCGCCTCCCACGGAACGTAGTCGGGAATCGTTCCACGTGACAGCAACGGCACCAGCGCCACCAGTGGAATGAAGGCCACGTCCTGAAACAGCAGGACCGCGAAGCTGTCCCGCCCGGCCGGCGATGACAGCAGGTTCCGCTCCCGCAGCATGGGAAGCACGATCGCCGTGGAGGAAAGCGCAAGACCCAGCCCGAGCACCGCCGCGCCGGTCCAGCTCACGCCCGCCAGGCGGATGAGCAGCATCAGCGCCACCGCCGTGGGGATCAGCTGGCCCAGCCCCAGCCCCAGGATGACCCGCCGCAGCACCACAAGCCGGTGCGGCTGCAATTCCAGCCCGATCAGGAACAGCAGCATCACCACGCCGAGTTCCGAGATGTCGGCGATCTGCTGAACATCGGTGACCAGCCGCAGCACGGACGGGCCGATGATCACGCCTGCGACCAGGTAACCCAGTATGCTGCCGAAGCCGAGACGGCGAGAGATCGGAACGGCGATGGCAGTAGCGCCCAGCAGGGCGACGAGCGTTTCGAGCATGCAATTCCTTGACGGCGGTGGTGGTTGAGGCGTGCCCACCTCCCCGGTAACCTAACCGCCTGGCCAGAGAGAGGCAGTCATGAATCCTGATGCCGTACGGGAACTCGATCGTCCAATGGGCACGCCGTTCCGTATTAACAAGATTGGCCACGTGGCGCTGCACGTGCGCGATCTGGAACGGTCAGCCCGGTTCTACACGCAGATCCTTGGCTTCCGCGTTTCGGACGTGTACCGCGATGACACGATCCCAGGTGGTGCGGTATTCCTGCGGTGCAATACCGACCATCACGGGGTCGCGCTGTTCCCGGCCTCGGCCGAGCAGCTCGCGAATGCCGGCCTGCACCATATGGCCTTCGAGGTCGGTACCCTCGCGGAGGTCCTGCGGGCGCGCGAGCACCTGCGCCAGCACAACGTGCCGATTGACTTCGATGGGCGCCGCCGCGCCGGCTGTCAGATTGCCGTCGAGTTCCGCGATCCCGACGGGCACCGGCTCGAGATCTACTGGAACATCGATCAGATCGGCAGCGATGGCCAGGTGCGGCCACCGGCCGAGTGGAAAGGCGCCTCCAGCCTCGAAGCCGCCATCGCCGATCCGGTGAAGGGACAGGATACGGCGCTGCCAGAGGCGTGATCCGCCTCGCCTCCGTCATTCCGGCGAAAGCGCGAACCCACAACTTTGCCATCGCCACGTCGCTGATTCCGTGGCGAATCTCTGATACCCGCAAGCCTGACAATTGAGAGACTTTCGCTGCTCACTCGGAGAGAATATCCTGAAAGCCGCAAACCAGGGAGAGTCGCAATGTATCGCCGAGCTCTGCTAGTCGCCGCCACGGCCGCGTTCGTGCCAACGCTGGCGATGGCGGATGAAAGCGTCTCCGGGCAATGGCAAGCCCATCTCCCCGATAACGTGATCATCGCCATGGATGTGCTGGCGGACGGCTATTGGACCAGCGAGACGGTGCACAACGACCGGGTCGTGGCTCAGATGGCGGGAAGCTACGAACAGAAGAACACCAACGGTAAAAGCGGCACGCTCGTGTTCACCCCGGTAAAATCGAAGGTCTCAGAGGAGCATGGCGCCGCCCGGACTGAGACCGACAAATACTCATTGGAGAAGGGCGGAACCGTGCTGCGGCTGGTGTCCGCCAGCAACGATGTGATGGTGTTCCACAAGCAACCCGACGCCAGGTAACAGGAGGATCACCGATGCAACGTCTGGTTATCACTGCGGCAGCCGTTGTCGGGCTGTCTGGCGCCGCGACCTCGGCCCACGCGGTCGGCTGTTTCACTGGCGCCGTCGCCGGAGCCGTGGCGGGTCACATGGCCCATCACGGGGTGCTCGGTGCGGTCGGCGGGTGCATTGCCGGGCACGAATGGCACAAGCATCAGATGACGCAAAAAGACTTGCAGAATCGCCAGGCTTACGTCCAGGAACGAAAGAAACAGGACCCGAACTACCAGGATCCGTGGTCAGAATAATCCCCTGCCATCTCTTGTGCTCATTCGTTTGGAGGCGGGATCGGTGGCTCCTGACCGTTCGAAACCGTTTCAGTAATCCAAACGGCCGAAAAGCCGCATCCACCCGTCATTCCCGCGAAAGCGGGCATCCATGGTACCCGCCGCACCGATCAGTCGGCCTTAAGAGCGGCTGGTATAACTCTGCTTGAGCATTCTAAATTGCTAGCGCGGCTCGGTCGCTTAACTATTCTCATGCACATACATATAGTTATTACTATCTACACTACCAAATGAGACCGAAAGGCGCCCGCTGCTAAGATCGGTCTGGCTGAAGCCGGACAGCGTAAGTGATGCGGTCGGTTTCCCCGGCGACGTCGCATGCAGTGTGAGCCCGGCGAACACAGGGGCCCTGTCCATCCACCCAGCTAAGGCTGAAATCCTGCGGTGTGATGCCCCAGATCGTTGCGGCATCGCCGGCATGAAAATTGGCAACAGTGCTCCAGATATCGGCAGTGGGCATGCGATCATCGATAAAGAAGGTATCCATCCCGCTGCCGCCGGTCAGGAAGTTGGAGCCGGTCCCGCCATCCAGCACATTCGTGCCGCTGCTCACCCCAATCGCGTCATTGCCGCTGCCCGTATGAATGAACCAGTTGGATGACCCGGCACTTACGTTGATGTTGTCGCTGGTGATATTGATGTATTCTTGCTGCAGTCCTGCAACAGGCCCAACGTAGGGCTCACCAGTTGGAGAACCGGTGACGCCGGCCGTGATATCCTCGACGGCAAGAGACAAAGCAGGCGGGACGGCAGATGGCGTCACCCCGGCGGGGGTGTAGCCGAGCACGTCCATTTCCCGCAGGTCAGTCGAACTGAGCGGGTGTGTGAGCCCCGGCGGTCCGCCTTCGTCGAACGGGTCGCCCGGCTGGTTCGATGTGTTCCAATCGCCACCATCTCCACCGGTCAACGGGTCGTTGAAGAGCGCCAGCAGGTTGGTCCCGTCAATCGAGAACCCACCCGGAACATACGGCGTTAAAGCCCTCACTCCGGGAGCAGTATAGCGGAAAAGATCCAGGGCTCGGAAGTTGTCGGTCCCATAACCGATCCAGGAGGTTCGCCCCATGACCTCCGTGATTTCATGCAACGCCGTGCCGAAGGCATCACCTGTGCCCGGCATGGCTGCACCTGTCGTTCCAAACGTCCAGGGAGTAGCGCTGCCCAACGAGATGTTCCCGGTCACGGGGCCGTCGTAAAGCCCCAGCGCCGCTGCCTCCGCCGGGCTGATGCCGAAATTGCCGCCGTTGGTCGGATCGTTTACCGGGAGACTTGCTCCCGCAGCCCGTTCATCCGCCGTCGCCGTACGGGCGAGCAAGGCGGAGCGAAGGGAACTCATAAGTTACGGGTATACTGGTCTCGAAAAAACTTCGGCCGCCTGTCAGGAGCGGCTGGCCATTCAGTTCACCGAACTCAACCTCGATGTCGATAGTGATCGGGGTCGAAAATAGGCTTTCGAGGTACGCAGCCGCTGCGGCGACAGTCGTCTGCATCTGTGACGGGACCCCAGGGTCGTACGTCAGATTTATTGTCAGTGATAACTGAGGCCTCTCTGGACCGCGCAGCCTGATCTTAGCCGGTTCTGACCGAATTACTACGCAAGATGAGATTTGCTATTTACCAGCCGCCACGCCAAGCTCGTCGGCCCGCTGCGCGCCCCGGAATCCGAAGGAATCCGGGCGTACCACGCGCGGGTTGGTGAGGCGGCCGCGCCCCAAAAGCGAAGCCGCCATGGATCTGACCGCTTCACCCGGCCGTCTTTCGGCCACCCTAAAAACCCAATCTTAACCTCTCTGGCGTCCTATCGCGTCGATGGACGCCAAAACGCGCCCGTTGGCCTGGGGCCTGCTCATTCTCGCCGGCGCCGTCGCATGCGCGATCCGCGCCGCCGGGCAGGACCTCTCTGCCCTCCTGCCGGAGGGTGTGCCCGGCTTCACAAGCTGGATCGGCACGCAAAAAAACCCCGATCCCGCCTGGCAACCCCTCGGCATCCGCGCCGGCACGTTCACGCTGTTTCCACAGGTCACCGAATCAGTCGGTTACGATAGCAACGCCCTCGCCAGCACGCCCCCCGCCGCAAGCGCGCAGATCGGCACCCATGCCTCGCTGCAGGCGAAGTCCGACTGGCGCCAGGATCAGGCCGGCGCGCTCCTCAGCATCGACAATCTCCAGACCCCAGGACAACCCGCCCAGGCCCGCACCGACTGGACCGCATCCGCCGGTGGCGCCGTCCATTTCGGCAACGACGCGCTGACGCTCGGCTTCGCGCATGTCTCCACTCACGAAGATCGCACCGCGCTCGACGCGCTGCCCACCGATGCGCCCATTCCATACAGCGTCGAGGATTTGCGCCTGTCCTATGCGGTATCGCTCGGGCGCCTGACGATCACGCCAAGCCTGGATACCGCGCTCATTCGCTACGGCGAAGCCAGCCTCTTCGGCCAGCCCGTCCCCCAGGCCTACCGTGACCGCAACCTCGTTACATTTGGTATCGCTGCAGACTACCAATCCGCTCCCGGAAACGACCTGATGCTGGTCGCCAGGGGCCTGTCGTCGCACTACGTCGCCCCACAGCCCGATACGCCCACCCGTGATTCCACCGGCTGGGAAATCCTGGGCGGCATCGACGAGCGCCTCGACGACCTCTGGCGGTTCCGCGTCCTTGCCGGCTGGCAGCAGCGGTTCTTTGCCAGTTCCGCCTTCAGGAATCATGGCGCTGTTGTCGCCGAAGCGGATGCGATCTGGTCGCCCACGCGCCTGATCGACGTCACCTTCACGCTGAGCCGCACGATCGAGGATGCCGCCCAGGAATTGACCGCGGCCTATGTCGCGACCGCGGCGCGCCTGAGCGTGGGTTATCAGTGGCGGCGCAATATATGGCTGAACGGATCGGCCGCGATCGGCCGCGCCGTTTATCTGGATTCCAGCGACACGCAGACCGTGGCCTCGATCGGCGGCGGCGTGACATGGTGGCTGAACCGGCGGATCAATCTCGGTGTCAGCGAAACCGTCACGGCCCTGCGCGGCACGGCCCCGCCGCCATCGTCCGGTAGTTACACCCGCTCCGTTTCACTGCTCTCCGTCGGATTCGGCCTGTGACCCGGTTGCTGGGCCTGGATTTCGCTGAGCTCACTCTGGAACAGGCGGTGCAATTCGTCCTGCGCCAGCCGCCGGCCGCACCATTCGATTACATCGTTACACCCAACGCCGATCATCTGGTGCGGCTGCGCCGCCAGCCGGAACTGCTGCCCATCTATCAGGACGCCGCACTGCGCCTTCTGGATTTACGCGTCATCGCCAAGGCGGCGCGCGCCTTCGGACTGACCGCGCCGCCTGTCGTCACCGGCAGCGATCTGGTCGCCTCGGTGCTCGACCGCCTGCCACGGGATGAACTGGTTACAATTCTTGGATTGCGGCGCGAGTTCCTGCGCCCGCTGATCATCCACACGGGTATCCGCCACCCCGCCCATTTCGATCCACCCGAGGATTTCGATGCCGATCCGGCGGCGATGGATCAGGCCGTGCAATTCGTGCTGGATCATCCGACCAGGCTGGTGCTGCTTGCCGTGGGATCACCGCGTCAGGAACAACTGGCCGCGGCAATCAAAGCCACCGGGCGGGCGAGAGGATTGGCACTCTGCGTCGGCGCCGGCCTGGATTTTCTGTCAGGCGCCGCACGCCGCGCGCCGGTCTGGATGCAGCGCGCCGGACTCGAATGGTTTCATCGTCTCGCAACCGATCCCCGCCGCCTCTGCCGCCGATATCTGCTCGATGACCCGCCGATCTTCCCGATGTTGCTCGCGGAACGATCCCGGCAGCTCGTGCAGGTCCCGGCAGAGCGAAGTTATCTCGTCATTCCCGCGAACACGCGGTCCCCGCGAATGCGTGAAGCCGGAACCTATAACTCCGTCAGAGCGTCAGTCACCGCACTTGGCAAAGGAAACGACGCGGGGTCCGATTTCTTCACAGCTTCGAAAGCAGCAAGCCATAGTCCCCGCCATCTTGGCGACTCGAAACCACCAAGACAACTCGAACCCGAGGACGCGTGAAATTATCTCGCTGTTCCCGCGCAAAGCCTCGCGGCACTCCCGCTCATACGGAAGACCGTAGAGCAGATCGCGCTTGACTGGAAACGCTTTGCATTTCCAGGAGCGCGTGAATCTGCTCTAAAACAACGAGTTAGAGCGTTTCAGGCTGATACAGTCAGCCTGAAACTGCTCTGGTGCCCCGGCTGCCCTTTGCGATGAACAGAAAACCGGCTCGATCGCGGCCGAGGGACCTCGGCCGTCATCGCGAGGAACACCTGCGAACGCAGGTGGACCAGGCGCCAGACGTTCACACCGCGGGCGACCGCAAATCAAGAAATCTCCGTGGCCCTCCGTGTGTTCTCCATGGTTCTCCGTGTGAAACACTTGGACTAACACCCTTCAAGCTTTGGTTTTGGAGAAGTCGGCGACCCGAGAAGGCCGCCTTCGTTGTGGCTGCCGCCAAAGCTGTACACCCAGTTGCCTGGACTGGAAGCTCCGGGTTGAGATAATCGCAATCGTGGGGATGGTTCAACACGGAGAGCCACGGAGAACACACGGAGGGCCACGGAAGGATATTGTCATCACGAGGTCCGCGCAGCGGGCCGTGGCGATCCAGGCGGTCCCGCTCACTGCTGCGGCTCGGGTTTCATCGGCGCGGGTCGGTGTCCCGGTGGCGAGCTAAGACCCTTCTTCCGGCTGCGACCCCGCCCATGTAACAATCGTTAACGCCGGCGCCCCAACCCAAGAGCGGTACAATCCAGCCGGCCGGAAAACGGCCTTTGGTACAAAACGGACCCGGCCTTAAGCCCCCTTTTGTACGCAACGGCCTCATGGATTTCGGGGTTTGGTACCAATCGCCAGGCCCAAAATCGGGCTTTTTGTACAATCGTTAACTGGGTCCCCATGCCCGATAGAGCACATGCTCCACCCGGCCCCCACCTTCTACCACATTCCACCCCCGTCGCTCCATTGAAAACCCCGCCCCGGTCAGCCGTCCCTCGAATCCCTCATCCCGGTCCGCCGACCAGACCCCCAGCAGCCCACCCGGCCGTAACGCCTGCCGGACCACGCGCAACCCCTCCGCCCCGAACAGCCACGCATTCCCCGACCGCACCGGCGCCCCTGGCCCGTTATCCACGTCCAGAATCACCGCATCGAACTCACCGGGCCGGCCCGCCAGAACCGCCCCCGCATCCCCGACCACCACGTCGACCCGAGGATCTTCCAGAACACGGCCAGCCAGCCCCGAAACCGGCCCCCGCACCCAAGACACAACCTCCGGCAACAGCTCCGCCACCACCACCCGGGCGCTTCCTGGCAGCACATTCAAGGCCGCCCGCAGCGTGTAGCCAAATCCCAGCCCGCCAATCAGCACAGAGGCCGGGCCGGACAACCCCCCGCACACCCACCCGGCAAGCGCCTCCTCCGACCCATGCGCCCGGCTGCCCATCAGCTCCTGCCCGTTCATCCGCAGCTCGAACACCCCGTTCCGGCCCCGCAGTAGCAGCTCATCTCCCTCCGCGGTAAAAGCCCGTCCCAACTCCTCCCAAACCTCCATCACGGCGGCCCCATCCATGCCCAAACAGCCGGTTGACCCCCCTAGGGCTATCGTATTCGATACCTTCGGCACCGTCGTTGACTGGCGATCCAGCCTCATCGCCGAGCTCACCGAATTCGGCCGCTCCCGCAACATCTCCGCCGACTGGCCCCGACTTGTCGATGCCTGGCGGGCCGCCTACCACCCCTCCATGCAGAAAGTCCGTTCCGGCGAGCTCCCCTGGACCACGCTCGACGCCCTCCACCGCATGTCCCTCGACCGGCTCATCGAGGAACATGGCATCGCTGGCCTTACGGAATCCGACCGCCACCACATCAACCTGGGCTGGCACCGCCTGAAGCCCTGGCCCGACGCCGTTCCCGGTCTCACCCGCCTCAAGGCGCGCTTCATCATCGGCCCCCTCTCCAACGGCAACGTCGCCCTGCTCACCAACATGGCCAAGAACGCCGGCATTCCGTGGGACATGGTCTTCGGCTCCGACCTGTTTGGCCACTACAAGCCGGACCCGGAAACCTATCTCGGCGTCTGCAAACTGCTGGACCTGGAACCCACCCAGGTCATGATGGCCGCCGCCCATAACGGTGACCTCGCCAAGGCCCGCAGCCTCGGTCTGCTCACCGCCTTCTTCCCCCGCCCCACCGAGTATGGCCCGCACCAATCGCGGGACTTCAAGGCGGAACACGAATGGGACATCGTCGCGACTGACATCGAGGACATGGCAAGGCAGCTCAACGCATGACCACTGTCGTCATCACCGGCGCCGCTGGCAATCTCGGCACCAAGCTCCGCCACCATTTCCATTCCCTTGGCTGGACACTCCGCCTGCTCGACGCCAATTCCGCCGACCCGGCCATCCAGGCCGCCGACCTCTCCCGATGGAACGACTCCTGGGCGGAGCACTTCCGCAACGCCGATGCCGTGGTGCATCTCGCAGCCGATCCAAGCCCGCGCGCTTCCTGGGAGAACACCGTCAGCCTCAACCTCGATCTCACCATGAACGTCTTCGAGGCCGCCGCTCGGGGCAACGCCAAACGGCTGATCTTCGCCAGTTCCAACTGGGTCGTCGCCGGCCACCGATTCGAGGACTGGCCGCTCACGCCCGAGACCCCGCCCTATCCCGTCAATCCATACGGGATCTCCAAGCTGATCGGCGAGCGGCTCGGCCGTTCCTACAGCGAACGTTGGGGTGTCTCCGTCATCTGCTTCCGAATCGGCTATTGCCAGAAGGGCGACAATCTCCCCGGCGCCCACATGGGCTGGGGGCTCTGGGGCCAGCAGATGTGGCTTTCCAACCGCGACCTCTGCCAGGGCTTCGAAAAAGCAGTCATCGCCCCCGATTCGCTGCGTTTTGCCGTGCTGAATCTCATGTCCCGCAACGACGGCATGCGCTGGGACCTCGAACCCACAAGCGCCGCCATCGGCTATGTCCCACTCGACCACGCCACACCCGACGAATCCGACGCGAGCCGCGTGGCCACCGAAGCCGCCAAAGGCGCCCACCGGCTGGTCCAAAATACCGAGGCCTTCATCCAGGCCCGCCAATGGTAGTCTCAATTCTCACCTCTCCCGCTCTGCGGGAGAGATCCGGGTGAGGGCCACGCCGCGTAACGGCCGATGCGCGCCCTGCTGATCTATGCCGGCCTGACACTTCTCGTACTCGGCATCATCTGGCCCTGGCTCGCCCGCATCGGTCTCGGCCACCTTCCCGGCGATATCAGCGTCCGACGCCCCGGCTTCTCCTTCTACTTCCCGCTCGGCTCGAGCATTCTCATTTCCGTCATCTTTTCCCTTCTCCTCACCCTCATCGCCTGGCTCTTCCGCCGCTGACCCCCTTTCACAGCCGCGTGACCTCGCGTGTCATGACCGCGTGACACCCCACGTCATGCCGGGGTTGACGCGGCCATCATCGCGCTATTGCTTCCGAGCGTGCACAGGCGGCAACCTGAACCGGAGGACGCACTCTCATGCTCAGCGAACTCGCAACCCTCGGCGGCGGCTGCTTCTGGTGTCTCGAAGCCGTGTTCAAGGATCTCCGCGGCGTGAGCCGGGTTACTTCCGGCTACGCCGGCGGCCACCTCGCCAATCCGACCTACAAGCAGGTTTGCAACGGCAACACCGGCCACGCCGAGGTCGTCCAGATTGAATTCGACCCCGCCCAGATTTCCTACGCCGATCTGCTCCACGTGTTTTTCACCATTCACGATCCCACCACGAAGGACCGCCAGGGCAACGATATCGGCCATCAGTATCGCTCGATCATCCTGACCCACTCGGATGAGCAGCGCCGCACCGCTCAGGGGGCTATGCAGGAAATCACGGCGGAGAACCTCTGGGCCGCCCCCCTTACCACCGAGCTTGTCCCGCTGGAGGCCTTTTATCCCGCCGAACCGGAGCATGACGACTACTTCGCCCGCAACCCCTGGTCCGGCTATTGCCAGGCCATCATCGCCCCGAAAGTCGCCAAATTCCGCAAGAAATACCAGGACCGGCTGAAACGCCCCGCCGCAGCATAGGATCGCAGCATAGGATCGGGGTCCCAAACGCTGTCATTGCCCAACGCTGTTATCACGAGACCGCGAAGCGGGCCGAAAGCTTGCTCCCGCGAAGGTGGAGGCCCTCGTTATTGCGAGGCCGGAGGGGCCGAAGCAATCCCGACCCCGCTTAAGCAGACTTTCGTGGTTTGCGCCACGCAAGTCTGCTGAGAAGTTGTTGAAGACGCATCATCTTATCGGCGGAACGCCGAAGCGCTCCGCCGGATGCTGCTTAGGCCCCAATGGGCACCCACCGGCGTCTTGCTTTGCACCGATCCGACCCTATCTTACGTTTGTCTTACCACCCTAGCCCACTTCGCACCCCAGCAATGTCAGACCCAGACGAACTGACCACCACTTTATCCACCAAAGGCCAGGTTATCCTGCCAGCCGAAATCCGCCGGCGCAGGCACTGGGATGCCGGGACGCGGCTGGTGGTTGAGGAAAGACCAGAGGGGATACTACTAAAGTCGGCTCCCCTGTTCCCTTCGACCCGGCCAGACGAGGTATTCGGCTTCTTATTCCATGAGGGGCCGCCGAAGACATTGGAGGAAATGACCGCCGGAATCGAGAACGAGGTGCGCCGGCGACATGCTCGCGGTCGATACTAACGTCATCATTCGCTACCTGACGAACGATCACCCCGAGCAGTCGCCCCGGGCACGGCGCCTCGTGGGCGAGCACGATGTTTGGGTGCCGACAACCGTCCTGCTGGAAATCGAATGGGTGCTTCGCAGCACCTATGGCTACCCGCCCCGGCAGATCGCAACGGCCCTCCGCCGGTTCGCCGGCCTGCCCCGGGTCCTTTTGGAAAACGCCACTCTCGCCGTACGGGCATTGGATTGGGCGGAGCAGGGGGTGGACTTCGCGGGTGCGCTGCACCTGAGCGCCTCGGGGAAGTGCGTGGCCTTCGTGACGTTTGATGCAAGTTTTGCGCGGTTTGCCCAGGCAGCTGGCGCGAGCCACGTGCGCACGCCGTAACGCGCCTGGGCCTGCCGCCAAGGCCGAACTGCAAAAAAAACGGCGCCCGAAGGCGCCGTTTGTCGGAAGAGAGTGAAGCGGTCAGGCGTGGCGCCGCCGGCGGATAAACCCTAGCCCCGCCAGGCCCATCCCCAGGATCGCGAGCGTTCCTGGCTCCGGCACTGCGCGGGCGAAGAAGTTGCCGTTCCCGCCGCCGTTGTTGATCTGGATGATGCAGGCGATCCCCGGGATACTGCTGGCGCAACCCGTCGGAGTGCTGGTGATTTCCCCCGTCGTATTAATGAACGCCTGCTCCAGGTCCAGTACCATGGTAACTGGCGGGCTCACGAAAAATCCGTCAGCCGCTGGCAAGGGCTTAAATGTGGTATCTACACTCGCGCCCGGCACCCCTGAGATGATAGAAGTCGTATTGGGTGAACCGCCAATTGGGCCCGACAAGGTCGCAATCTCAGTCGCGGTGGCGCCCGGAGGCAGGGTGATCACCGGAGCACCCCCGGGGGTGGGGAAGGTCACGCTCACCACCCCGGTGGCGGTCGAGTATACGAAAACCGATGCTGTCACGCTGTCGAACGCACCGCACAAGCCGCCCGTGCAAGCCGTAAGATGAGATGTCGCGGTAAATGATTCGTAGATGCCCCAGCTCCCCGGCAATGTGGAGTTCGCCGTGCTCACGTTTGTGCCGCTAAGCTGGAAGGCGGTGGGAACCAGGAATCCCGATTCGCTCACCGATCCTCCCGGGGCCGGATTGGCCGGAACGTTGATCGTGGCAAAGTCGCCCATCTGGAAGCCGTTGGCCGTGAACTGCGCGGCCCCCAACCCCAGCGCCGATGGATTCCACGTGAAATCAATGGGCGTCGGCGACGGAGCCGCAGAGGCTACCCCAAAAGCTCCAACCGTCAGGCCGATCCCTAGCGCAGCCGCTTTAACGAAACTGATGGTCCGCATGTTACTCTCCGATGTGCCGGATTACCGCGGCGTCTGTTTGTTACCCAAACCACCGTGCGCCAGAACGGACCGGATTGCAAGCGGTTAACGTGAGCGATTAGCGATCCTTTAGCTTCCCTCACCAACCTGTGATAGCGGCGCCAATGCAGACCAACACAACCGTGAATTCCGCGTTGTCCAAGGGCCCGCGGACAAACCCCGTTTCCCCGCCCCTTACCCCCCCGGTAAGCTGACCGCAACTCCTCCCTCTTTCGCTCGAACCCGCGCCCACGCGACGCATCGGAGTCGCGACGCATCGGAGTACCGCACCATGACTGATGCGCAATCCTTCCCCTACGATCTCGCCTTCGACCGCAACCTCGGCTGGGTCACCGACTGGGAACAACTCGCGCTGCGGGCCAGACGCGTTGCCATCGCCGGAATGGGCGGGGTCGGCGGCATCTATCTGCTCACCCTCGCCCGCCTGGGAATTGGTGCCTTCACCATCGCCGATTTCGACGAATTCGAATTCGCCAATTTCAACCGCCAAATTGGCGCCCTGGTCAGCACCATCGGCCGCCCCAAGGCCGAGGTGCTCCAGGAAATGGCCCTTCAGATCAACCCGGAGCTGCAAATCCGCCGCTTCGATACCGGCGTCCAACCCGATTCGGTCGATGACTTCCTCGCCGGCGTCGATCTCTTCGTCGATGGCCTCGACTTCTTTGAAATCCCCATCCGGCGCCAGCTCTTCGCCCGCTGCCGCGCCCTCGGGATTCCTGCCGTCACCGCTGCCCCCATCGGCGCCGGAGTCGGCTACCTGATCTTCACCCCCGGGGGCATGAGCTTCGAAAGCTACTTTCGCATGGAAGGCCGCCGCCCGGAGGAGCAGTTCCTCCACTTTCTTATTGGCCTGGTCCCCAAAGGCCTCCACCGCCGCTACCTGGTGGACCCAACCCGCATCAATCTCGCCGCCCGTAAGGGTCCGTCCACCTCCGCCGCGGTCCAGCTTTGCGCCGGGGTGACCGCCGCTGCCGCCCTCAAGCTGCTGCTGGGCCGCGCGGGCATAAGGCCCGCCCCCTGGCACCACCACTTCGACGCCTATCTCGACCGCATGGTGACCACCCGCCTGCCATTCGGGCTTGCGGGTCCGGTCCAGCAGGCGAAACTCGCCGTCGCCCGGCGCACCATCCGCCGCGCGCAGGCGCGCCGGCCCGCAACCGCCCAGCCCGCAACCGCCCAGCCCGTAACCACCCAGCCCGCCCCCGACCCGCCGGCGACCGGCCGCACCGTCCTGGCCGAGATTCTCAACCTCGCGCGCTGGGCACCCAGCGGCGACAACGTCCAGCCCTGGCGTTTCGAACCCGCCGGCAACGACGCGGTGATCGTCCATATCCGCCGGGAACCGGACAACCCGTACGAATACTCCGCGGGCGAACCCACCTCCCTCTCCGCCGGCATGCTGCTGGAAACGATGCGCATCGCCGCAACCGGATGGAGCCGCGAGTTCTCCTGGAGCCTCGTCGGCCGGGATCAGATCCGGGTTGAACTTCCGCCCGTCTCCCATGTGGAACCCGATCCGCTGCTCAAATTCCTAACGCTCCGCAGCGTGGACCGCCGGCCCTATCGCCGCCGGCCGTTGACCGCGGCCGAGATCGCCGCGCTCGAATCCGCGCTGCAGGGCAGGCTTCCGCTTCGGTGGCACGCAGGCGCGCAAGCCCGCCTGGCCATCGCCCGACTCGGTGCGGCGGCCACTGACATCCGGCTGCGCTGCCCGGAGATGTTCCCAATCCACCAGGCCGTCATCGACTGGGAACGGCCGCTCAGCCCCAAGGGTATTCCCGCCCGCTCGGTCGGCCTCGCTCCTCCCATGTTGCCGCTGTTTCGCTGGGCCATGGCCAGCTGGCCTCGCATGCAACGCCTGAACCTTCTGGGGACTGCAAGCGCCGCGGCGCAGCTTGATTACCTGCCCGCCCTCCAGTCATCCTCTTTCGCCGTATTCCTGCGCCCGCCGGGCGCAACCGGCATCGAGGCGATCCTTGCCGCGGGGCAGGCCATCCAACGATTCTGGCTGACCGCCACCATGCTCGGCCTGGCGATGCAGCCGGGCATCGCCCCCATCGCCTTCGCCCGCTACGGCCAGGCCCAGCACCGCTTCACCGCGGAGGCTTCGCTACTCGCCAAAGCCGGGCGACTAGCCGGCGCGTTCAGCCGGACGCTCGGCGCCGCGCCGGATCAGGTCCTGTTCATCGCCCGGATCGGCGAGCCACGGCCCCGGCTGCCTTCGGTCCGCTCGGCACGACTCCCCCTGACGGAGCTTATGGTGACTGAAGCTGGGGGGTCTCCTTCAACCGGTGAAGCCACGCCGGCCTACGACAATCGCCCGGGCGTGCCCCGGTCCGATTGAAGCGGATCAGGCAGCCGCCGTTTCCAGTCGCATGTCTTCGCACAACCGGCCGCCGTCGGTTAGGAAATCCCATGTCTCCCCCTGCTCGCGCCGGATTCGCTCGAGCATCTCCGGCAACGCCACCACCGAGGGCTGCCGCAACCCATGGTGCTCCACCATGCTGCCCGTCTGTTGAAAGTAGATGGCTGACCGTTGCAGCAGCCGCAACAGCTTCGGCTCCATCAGAGCGCACCAATAACGAATCCCGAGTCGTTGACTCAACTCGATAATTCCGCGGACCAGCCCCAGCCTGATCAGCCCGGATTGGAAGCCGTTCGCGGCGCGAAAACTTTTCGACAAAGAAAAACGTGACACTTCGGCAAGTTGATGCCGCGGAATCTGACGTAATTTAAATGATTGGCTAACTCGTTCCATAGGCAATAATATTTCTGGATCGAAGCGACTTGTGGTCACGAGCCGCACCGTGCCGATTACTTGGCCAGTGGCTCTGACCCGCAGCAGAACGTGCGGCGCATAGCCGTCATACTCGTCCATTTCCAACCCATTTTGGCCCGGCTCAAACCCTCGTTCGAGGCAATAAACTTGATATCGCAACCGATACGCTTCCTGCCGATCCTCCGGAGTTTCCGCAAATTCAATGCTGAATTCCTGTAATGTGAGATCTTGGCTCAGAATTGTTTCTTTGCTCGGAATCGATATATTCATGGTAACAGCACCTCACGTTTCCTTGAGCATTTCTGATGATACTCACGGAGCGGTGACTGCGCATCATCAAATTCGCAATTAGGAAGACCGTTACGCAAAATGGTTGCGTAATATTTGTGATTACAACGTTAAAGGCACGTGAGCAGATAAAGGCGAATGTTGCAAGACGTTGCAATCGTGGGCTTCTCGCGCGGCCCTGCTCACAACTGCGTGAGTCGAAGCTCACGAAAAGTTGAAGGCATACAATTGACACTCCAGCCCCTCCGGGGTAACCCGCGCTCTAGTCAGTCATTCGGGTCCGCGGGTGCCTTGCCCGCGGGCCCTTGCGTCTTTGCAGCTTCGACTGCTTGCAGGAAAGGTCTCGGCGTGGCGCGTATTGCCGGCGTGAACATCCCCACGAACAAGCGGGTCACCATCGGCCTGCGCTACATCTATGGCATCGGTCCCACCAAGGCCGCGGAAGTCTGCACCCGCCTGGCGATTCCAGATGAGCGGCGAGTCAACCAGCTCTCCGACGAAGAAGTCCTTCGCATCCGCGAGCTAATCGACCGTGAATACCGCGTCGAGGGCGACCTGCGCCGCGAAGTCGCGATGAACATCAAGCGCCTGATGGACCTCGGCTGCTACCGCGGTCTGCGTCACCGCCGCGGATTGCCCGTCCGGGGTCAGCGTACCCACACCAATGCCCGCACCCGCAAGGGCAAGGCCGTGGCGATCGCCGGCAAGAAGAAGGTCACGAAATAGGACCCCAGCAAGCCCAGCCTCCCACTCCGGCTTTCCCCCTCCAACCGTCTCCTGGGGAAAGGCAGCCCAGCATCAACTCAGGACCCACCCCGCCATGGCGAAACCCGCCGGAACCACAGCCCGCCCCCGCCGCAGGGAGCGCAAGAACATTATCGCCGGCGTCGCCCACGTTGCCGCGACGTTCAACAACACCATCGTCACCATCAGCGACGCCCAGGGCAACGCGATCGCCTGGTCCTCGGCCGGAAGCCAGGGCTTCAAGGGCAGCCGGAAGTCCACCCCCTATGCCGCCCAGGTCGCCGCCGAGGATGCCGGCCGCAAGGCCCGCGAACATGGCATGGAGACCCTCGAAATCGAGGTCAGCGGTCCCGGTTCCGGCCGTGAGAGCGCACTCCGGGCATTGCAGGCCGTCGGTTTCAACATCACGGCTATTCGTGACATGACCCCGATCCCACATAATGGCTGCCGTCCGCGCAAGCGCCGGCGCGTCTGAATTTTTGCGCGGCCTGGTGCCGCCTCGCTAAGCGTCCCGCGCCGGCCCGGCCCTGCAGCGGGCTGAAGGATACGTGAAACACATGAGACAGAGTCTGGTCATCCAGCGCAATTGGCAGTCCCTGATCAAGCCAGAGAAGCTGGACGTCGAGCCGGGCGCCGATCCCGCCCGAGTCGCCACCATCGTCGCCGAGCCGCTGGAGCGCGGCTTCGGCATGACCCTCGGCAATGCCATCCGCCGCATCCTGCTGTCCTCCCTGCAGGGCGCCGCCGTCACCGCCGTGCAGATCGATGGCGTGCTGCATGAGTTCAGCTCCATCGCCGGCGTGCGGGAAGACGTCACGGACATCGTGCTGAACATCAAGCAGCTGGCCGTCCGCATGCACGGCGAGGGCCCCAAGCGCATGACCTTGACCGCCTCGGGCCCTGGGGAGCTCCGCGCCGGCCAGATCCAGGTCGGCCACGACGTGGAGATCATGAACCCCGACCTCGTGATCTGCACGCTGGACGAAGGGGTCCGCCTCGGCATGGAGTTCACGGTCAACCTGGGCAAGGGCTATGTCCCGGCCTCCGCCAACCGGCCGGAGGACGCACCCATCGGGCTGATCCCCGTGGATTCGATCTACTCGCCGGTGCGCCGCGTCTCTTACAAGGTGGAACCCACCCGCGTCGGTCAGGTGACCGACTACGACAAGCTGCTGCTGACCGTAGAGACCAACGGCGCGGTCACGCCCGAGGACGCAGTGGCGCTCGCCGCCCGCATCCTGCAGGATCAGCTGCAGCTCTTCATCAATTTCGAGGAGCCCCAGCAGATCCGGGCCGAGGAACCGCAGGACGATCTGCCCTTCAACCGCAACCTGCTCCGCAAGGTCGATGAGCTGGAGCTGTCGGTCCGCAGCGCCAACTGCCTGAAGAACGACAATATCGTCTACATTGGCGATCTTGTCCAAAAAACAGAGCAGGAGATGCTGCGGACGCCGAATTTTGGGAGGAAGTCGCTGAATGAGATCAAGGAGGTGCTTGCCTCCATGGGTCTTTCACTCGGCATGACGGTGGCAGGCTGGCCGCCCGAGAACATCGAGGATCTCGCCAAGCGACTCGAAGAGCCGTTCTGAGCGGAACAGGAAAGTCGAACCATGCGTCACGGAGTGGCCGGCCGGAAGCTCGGCGTTACCTCATCCCACCGCCAGGCCATGTTCCGGAACATGGCAGTGGCGCTGCTGAAGCACGAGCAGATCACCACGACCTTGCCGAAAGCGAAGGAGCTGCGGCCGGTGGCGGAAAAACTGATCACTCTGGGCAAGCGCGGCGGGTTGCATGCCAAGCGTCAGGCGCACGCCCGGCTTCGCGACCAGACGATCGTGAACAAGCTGTTCGGGGTGCTGGCGGATCGGTATCGCAGTCGCGCCGGCGGCTACACCCGTGTGCTGAGGGCCGGGGTGCGCTACGGCGACGCGGCCGATATGGCGGTGATCGAGCTGGTGGACCGCGATACGGCGGCGAAGGGGCTGGATAGCGGCCCCAGGCAAATGGAGGAGGAGGCCGAAGCCGAATCCTGACGCATCTCTTTGGTGTCTTGCCCCCGAAATGCGCCGCCTTTGGCGGACGCAGGGGTAAGCACGCAACTGAAAACACGTCAGCGTGATCCAGGTTGCCGATCGCCGTTGCCGCAACGTAGTCTGCTCTTGCCGGTAGTTAACCCGCCTTGCGGGTATCGCAGCCCAAGGGGAGGTCCGAATGGCAGCTTCGGTCCGCGAGTTGGCCGAGCAGGCGAGCTTCATATTTGAAGGCACTGTTCGCCGAAACGGAGCGGTGTCCTCCAGCACCTTGGAGCCCACCGGTGAAATGGCAGTCGTGCATGTCCACCGGATCATCAAGGGTCCGCCCGTACTGGCAAAGTTTGCGGGTCAGGACGTCACCGTCGAGCTTAGCCGGCCGGGCACTCCGGATCATGAGCGCGCCCTGACGTTTTTCACCACCGGCCTGCATTTCGCTGATGGCCTGGCGGTGCGCGAATTGGGCCGGGTGGAGTCTCCCGGGCGGGAGATCGAGGCTGAAGTGCACGAGGCGGAGCGCGAGATTGTCGATCGGGCCTTGCTTGAGCGTCTCCGCAGTGCCGAGACCGTGGCGGCCGGCTCCGCCATCCGCACGGGCCCGTATCAGCCCCAGGGCGATACGCAGCAACGCCTGGTTTCCGAACATGATCCGGACTGGTGGGAGTGCGTGATCAGGGTGCGCGACATGCTCAAGGGGCGCGCCGAGTTGTCCGGCCGCCGGAGCCCCGCCGCGCGGGAGATCGTGACGCTGTTCGCCCACAGCACCGACATCGTTTGGTATCAATCCCCCAAGTTTTCCGAGGGGCAGGAGGGGATTTGGCTTCTCCACCGTACGGATTTTCGCGGCCACGCCGTTCCGGCGCCGGTCAGCGATCATCCGCTCGATTTCCAGCCGCTGACGGAACTCGACCGCATTCGCGACCTGCTGGAACGCTCAAGGCGCTAACCGGGGATCACGCCGGGCTAATACGGCAGCCCGCGACTCCCACGCAAAAATAATCAACGGCGGTGAATCACAAGGCCGGCCCATGGGAGGTGCGTCATGGATGTGTTCGTCATCAACATGATTCCGAAATCCCTGAGTGGGGAGCAGAACCAGGACAGCGAACCGAGCCTCGCCGTCAATCCGAGCAACCCGCTCCAGGCTGCGGCAACGGCGTTCACGCCGGACCCGCTCAGCGGGCCGCTGGCACCGATTTTTGTCACCTCCGACGGGGGAAAGAGCTGGGCGCTGAACCTGATCGTCCCCGGCGCCGGGACCGGGGTCGGCTTCTATCTGCCGACCGCCGACATAACCCTGCGCTTCGGCGGCAAGTCCAACACGCTCTATGCCGGCATTCTCCGCGGCGACACCATCGCCATGAACATACTGCGGACGGGCAATTACACCTCGACCACGACAATGACCGTCCTCGAACCGCGCGGCGCCGAGGACCAGCCCTGGGTTGAGGCGCGAACCGCCGAGAACGTGGGAGGTGCACCGGACCGGGTTTACGTCGGCAACAACAATTTCGGCGCGAACCCGACGGCGACCGTGGATTTTTCGCTTGATGCGGCGACCGCCCCGCCACCTGCCGGATTTGCACCGCATGGGCTGACGGCACGGATCCCCACGGGCGGTCAGAACGGTCCTTCGATTCGCCCCACGATCCACGAGGACGGCACCGTCTATGTCGGGTTCTTCAACTGGAGAACGCCGGCCGCGATACCGTTTTTCGCCGATGTCGTCGTCTGCCGTGACGACAACTGGGGCCAGGCCGCGACACCTTTCAGCGATTTGATCGATCCGGGCGATGGTCTCGCGGGCGTGCGCCTGGCGCAGAACGTGCAAATCCCGTGGGCCAACTTCGCCTTTCTCGGTCAGGAACGGGTCGGTTCCCACCTGTCAATCGCCGTCAATCCCAGAAACAGCTCGGTCGTCTATATCGCCTGGGCGGATTTCCCGACGGGTGTTGCGCCTTACACGATCCATCTCCGCCGCTCGACCGACCGCGGTGCTACCTGGTCAGGCGATTTGCGGCTGATACCCAATGGCGTGAACCCCGCACTTGCGATCAGCCGCAAGGGCCATGTCGGGTTTCTGTACCAGACGCTGACCAATTCCGGGGCAACGTGGGAGACCCATGTCGAGATCTCCTCGAACGGCTTTACCGGGCAGTGGTGGACGGCGGTTCTGGCTGCGACGCCTTCCAATGTGCCGGCCGCGACGTTTCAGCCCTATCTCGGTGATTACGTTTATCTTCAGGCGATTGGCAAGGATTTCTTCGGTGTGTTCTCGGCCAGCAACACGCCGGACAAGGCCAACTTCCCCAATGGCGTGGTCTATCAGCGCAACGCCAATTTCGCGACCCACGCCCTGCTGAACGTCGACAACATCACCCCCGTCGCCCCCTCGATCGACCCGTTCTTCTTCAAGGTCACCGTCAAATCCGGCGAAGTTGTCACCGCCATAGCCGACAACGGCAATTTCGGCCTGGTCTGCCTCGGTTCGTTCGCCGATGAGATCCTGACCATCAATAATCCGGGCTCCGGCAGGCTTCGGATTTTCGATGTCACCTCGTCCTCTCCGGATTTCGAAGTTCCGAGCGTGGTTGCCTATCCGCTGGTCATCGGCCGGGGAGATTCCATTGATCTGGTGATCCGCTTCCGTCCGGGCAGTTTTGGGCTGAAATCCGGCACCCTGACGATCATCAGCGACGATCCCGCCGGGCCGCACAGCATACGGCTCACCGGCGATTGTGCGCCGCCCCGCCTTAGCCTCGTGCTGGCCGATCGTGGCCGGTTCCCCGATACCTGTGTGGGCAGCTTCGCGGACGAAAAGCTGATTCTAAGCAATAGCGGCCGCTGTCCGTTGACCGTGACCGGTATAACCTCCTCGTCGCCCGATTTCATTGTGCCGGAAGTGCTGACCTATCCCCTGCGCATCGCCGCGGGATCATTCATTCCCGCTCCGATTCGCTTCGAGCCGAGAAGCTTCGGGCCGAAATCTGCTACAATCACGGTTCAGAGCGACGACCCCTCAGGTCCGCGGATCATTGCGGTTTCCGGCGAGGCACCCACAGGAAAGCTTGCGGTCACCGGATCGACCATCTTCGGCGGCGTGTGCTGCTGCGAGCGCGAGCAGCGCGTGGTTTCCATCTGCAATGTCGGTCACTGCGACCTGCGGGTCTCGCATGTCGAGCTGAAACCGAAGCGGCGGCACTGGCGGCTGATCAACAACCCGTTCCCCGCCACCCTGCGCCCCGGGAGCTGCCTGAACGTGGTCATCCAGTACATCGCCAAGGAGAAAGTGGCCCGCGCGGTGGAGCTGGTGATCACCAGCGACGATCCGTCTGATCCGGTCAGACGCCTGGACGTGATCGGATACACGATCTGGGATTGCTGCTGCGAATGCGGCGGCGAGCGCAGCAAGTGTTGTTGCGAAAAGTGCCGTTGTCGCTGCCGCAAGGAATGCGACGACGATGACGACGAGCGGGAGGACGACGAGGATTAACGACATCCAGAGCAGATCGCGCTTGACTGGAAACGCCTTGAGTTTCCAGGAGCGCGTGAATCTGCTCCAGAACAATCAAGTCAGAGCGTTTCAGGCTGATACAGTCAGCCTGAAACTACTCTAGTGCCGCCCGGCGCCTTGCCAGACGGGCGGTGTGGACCGACGATCCAGGGCACCCGACAGGAGACCAGGTCCCGATGCAGTTCGTTCCGGCGCCTCACTATACCCAGCACTGGCAGGTCACGAAGCCCAGCGCCACGGGCCGGCGCGGCATCGTCGTTTCCCAGGCGAAAGCCGCCGCCGAGGCCGGCGTTGCGGCGCTCGAAGCCGGCGGCAACGCCATCGACGCAGCGGTGGCCACGGCGCTCGCCCTTGCGGCGGTAGAGCCCTGGAACTCGGGCCTAGGCGGCATCGGCTTCGCCCTGGTCCACCGGGCCGGACAGGCCCGCGCCGATGTTGTCGATTACGGTCCTGTAGCCCCGCGCGGCCTGAACCCATCGGTCTTCCAGCTCACCGGACGGATGAAGCAGGACCTGTTCGCCTGGCCCGAGGTGGAGGGCGATACCAATATCCACGGCCCGCTCTCCTTCGCGATCCCGTCCTCCACCGCCGGTTATGCGCTCATGCACCAGCGCTGGGGAAAGCTACCGCTTTCGGAGGTCATCGCCCCGGCCATCGCGCTCGCTGAACGCGGCCTGCCGGCGGACTGGTACACCACGCTGAAGGTCTCGGCGTCCGCCTCCGTGCTTCGCCTCTATCCGGAGAGTGCCCGGATCTATCTGCCTGGCGGCCTGCCGCCGATCGCGCCGTATCAAGGCACACCGGGCTTCTTCCGCCTTGGCAACCTGCTCAATACGTTGGAACGGCTCGCCCGGGCCGGTCTGCGGGATTTCTATGAGGGCGAGATCGCCACCAGCATCGCGACGGACGTGAAGGTGATGGGCGGAATTCTTTCGCTTGAGGATCTGCGCAATTGTCAGGCCGGCATCCGCCCCGCCACCGAGTTCAACTGGCGCGGCCGGACCCTGCAGCTAACCGGCGGCCTCACCGCCGCCCCGACCCTGATGCGCGTCCTGGAGCGCATGGCCGAGGTGCCCTACGGAAATTCCCCCACCCCGAAGTGGTACGTGGCCCTCGCCCGCGCGATCAAGGCCGCCTACGCCGAACGCCTGTCCGGTCTGGGGGACGCTGAGCCGAAGGCCGCCGAGACCTGCACCACGCACCTGACCGCCTGCGACGCCGACGGCACGATGGTCGCCCTGACCTCCACCCTGCTTTCCTCGATGGGCAGCCGCGTCGTCCTGCCACAATCAGGCGTGCTGCTGAACAACGGAGTCATGTGGTTCGACCCGCGCCCTGGCCAGCCCAATTCTCCCGCGCCCGGCAAACGGCCGCTGACCAACATGCTGCCGGTGATCCTGAAGGACGGGAGCCGCCCCTGGATCGCCGCGGGAGCCTCAGGCGGCCGGCGCATCCTTGCCTCGGTCTTCCAGACCCTGACCTACGCGGCCGATTTCGGCTTGAGCCTCGATGATGCCCAGCACCATCCACGAATCGACGTCTCCAACCCGGACTCCGTCAGCGTCGATCGCCGCATGCCTGCGGCCGTGATCGACGCCCTGAAGGCGGACGGGGCCACCGAGGTGGTCGAACATGGGGTTCTGCCGATCAACTTCGCCTGCCCGAATCTGATCCAGCAGCACACGGACGGGAGCCGGACCGGCATCAGCGACTGGGCTTCCCCGTGGTCGGCGGCGCTGGCGCAAGGCGATTAATACCAGGCGGCCGAATGGCCGACTGGTATGCGCGTGGTCGGGCCCCCAACGCGCTTGCGCGTTGGGAACCCCGGTTGGTGGGGCGGCCGCGCGCGAAATCAATAGGATACCAGCCGGCCGATCATATACCCAAGAAGTCAAACTCTCGGCCGGCTGGTATAAGACAAACTTCTCCCTTACCCGGGAGAGGTCGGATCCGGGTGTGGACCTACCGCGCCTCCCGCACCGCCGCATCCGGCCGTCGCTTGATCTCCGGCTTCAGTGCCGTCCCCAGCCCCGGCGCCGTTGGCGCCTGCACCAGTCCCTCGCGGATCACCGGCAGTTCCGTCACCAGATCCCGGTACCGCGTGGACAGCGTGGCCCGCACCACCTCCTGGAAGATCGCCGTCGGCGCATGCAGCGCCAGATGGAGCCCGGCCATCAGCGCCACCGGCCCGGTGCAGTCATGCGGCGCCAGTGGCCTGGCATAGGATTCCGCCAGCGCCGCGATCTTGCGTGCCTCGGTCAGCCCGCCGCACCAGCTCAGATCGAGCATCACCACATCCACCGCTCCGGCGGCCAGCAGGTCACGGAATGCCACCTTGCCCCCCAGCGTCTCGCTGGCGCAGATCGGCGTTCGCGTACGCTGCCGCAGATCAGCCAGCGCCGCGACGTCGTTCATCTTGGCGATCGGGTCCTCGGCCCAGAACACGTCGAACTCGTCCAGCGCCTGGCAGATCCGGGCCGCCGCCGGAGCCGACCAAAGGCTGTGCAGCTCGGCCATGATTTCGATCCGGTGGCCGACTTTGTCGCGGATTTTCGCGAAGGGCTCCACCCCGCTAACCAGCTCCTCCAAGGTGATGGCCTGGCCGCCGCTTTTCGCCGCCAGCGGATCGAACGGCCAGATTTTCATGGCGGTATAGCCCTCGGCCAGCAGGCTTTCCGCCAGCGCGCCCGCGTCGCGCATGAAGGCGATCTGATCGTCATACGCCCCGCTGGCCGCGTCCTCCGCCCCGATCTCCCGCCGGTTCACCCCCCGGGTGTTGTAATCGTAGCCGGCGCACGTGTTGTACGCTCGGATCTCCATGCGGGACGCGCCGCCAAGCGCCTCGTGGATCGGCACGCCATGGCGCTGCCCCGCGAGGTCCCACAGCGCCAGATCGACCGCGCTGGCCGCCCGGACTTCCGCGCTTGATGCCCCGAACCCGACATAGGGGGTCAGCAGATGGCGTGAGACCGCCTCGATCCTTCGCGCATCCTGCCCCAGCAGCCATGGCGCCACTTGCTCGTGCAGCACCGCCTCGACCGCCTGGGCGCCCCGGAACGCCTCGCCAAGGCCGGTCAGGCCTTCATCGGTTTCAAGCTCAAGCCAGACCAGATTGGGACGCTCCACGATCCGGATCGTGCGAAGGGCGGTGATGCGGGAGGTCATGCGAAACTCCCATAGAGTAGGGGGCTATGCTGGTCCAGTTTGCGCGGACCGAGCCCCATAAGGAGCAAGCAATAGGGGGAGCAGACAATGCAAGCATGGCTGACGCCGGCCATCGACTACGTGCGGTCCTGGCTCGGATACCAGATGCGCGTGTCGGAGCAGCCCGGCTGCATCCTGGCGATCATGCACCGGGACCGCCTGGTGCTGGAGCAGGCCTGGGGCTTCGCCGATACCGCGGCGGGGGAGGCGCTCACCCCGCGGCACCGGTTCCGCATCGCCTCGCACTCCAAGAGCTTCACCGCCGCCGGAATCATGAAGCTGCGGGAAGCCGGGCGGGTGCGGATCGACGACCCGGTCGGGCTCCATGTGCCGGGACTGCATTTGGAGGTCGGGGCGGTCACCATCGGCCAGCTTCTGTCGCACAGTGCCGGGCTGCGCCGTGACGGCGCGGACGCCGGCTATTTCCAGGATCGGCGCCCGTGTCCCGAGATGGCCGAAATCCTTGCCGATCTCGACGGCCCACCGACCATCGCCCCGAACACCCGCTTCAAATACTCGAATTACGGCTTCGCCCTGCTCGGCGCGGCAATCGAGGCAATCACCGGCGAATCCTACGGCGCCTGGATCAGGCGGGAGGTCGTCGCCGCCGCCGGCCTGGCCGAGACCGAACCAGACATGAAGCTGCCGGACGGCGTGCCTTTCGCGCGCGGCCACAGCAGCAAGCCGCTGCTCGGCAAGCGGGTCATCATCCCGGGCGACCAGCCTCTGGCTGCACTGGGTCCGGCTGGCGGCTTCGTCGGTACCGCGGCCGATACGGCGCGGTTTTTCGCCCAGCTCTCGCCCAAGGCCGAAACCAGCCTGCTCTCGGCCGCCAGCCGGCGAGAGATGACCCGACCGCAATGGCGCAACCCGCACACCAGCCTGGAACGCTGGTATGGCCTCGGCACCATGAGCGGCAGTTTCGAGGGGTGGAGCTGGTTCGGCCACGGCGGCGGCTTTCAGGGATATATCTCGCAGACCTGCACGCTGCCGGAGCAGGAGCTCACGGTTTGCGTGCTCACGAACGCGATCGACGGCTGGGCCGGGTTCTGGCTGGAAGCCATTGTGCATATCTTGAAAGTGTTCGCGACGCGGGGCGCGCCATCGGAGCGGCTCGTCGACTGGACGGGCTCCTGGTGGAGTCTTTGGGGGCGGATCGACCTTGTGCCGATCGGCAACCGGGTTCTCGTCGGCCGCGTGGCGATGGGCAAGCCGTTCCTGGACACCTCGGAGATCGAGGTGACCGGCGCAGATACCGGCCGCATCGTGGAAGCCGGCGGTTACGAGAGCTACGGCGAGGGGGTGCGGCTGGTGCGGGGCGCGGACGGGGCCATCACCGAGCTTTGGGTGGCGGGCACCCGCCTCCTGCCCGAACCAGCGATGGCCGAGGAAGCAGCCGGGCGCTACGGGCGCTGATCCGCCCTGAAATCGCTCTGGAACCGGGATCGTTCGCCGGTGTTTCCGCACGTCAGGATGGCGCAGTGTGGAATCACGGGACCGGTATCTTCTTCGCAAGCACCGTGAGATTGCCCTCATTGAATTGGGCGTCCTGGTGCACAGGGTCGTCGCGCCGCCGCGGACCATAAGCGAAGTCATCGCCCGGAAATTCCGCGCCGCTTCGGCCGTGAAGGCGGAAGAGGCACGCAGCGACTGGCAGTTGACGGAGACGCACTGGACCCGCCGGCAGGATTTCCGGATCGGTCCGTTCAGGCTGTCGGTCCAACTACCAGCGTGCCGACCTGGCGATCGAAGGGCCGCCGATCTATCCGGCGCTGGAGGCCGGCGGGGAGACCATCTGGTCGGGCTATACCTCCTGCGGGATGTCGGCCATCGCGATCCTGGCGGCCGCTCTCGGGCAAACCTGCCCGGGTGCCGTTTTGTCCGCGACGGCGGCTGGCTATCCGGAGACGAACGAGCTGCTCAGCCTTTATGGGCGGCAATTCGGCTTTGTCCCGGTCTTCACCCAGGACGCCTGCCCGCCGCGCGCCCACGCCCTGTTCCTCGACAGTGGCGTGCCGGCCGGTTTCGCCGCTCCCGACCCCAGCACCCTCGCATCCCTCCGCCTGCTCATCTTCGACACGACCTGCCTCGCGATGAGTTCCGGGCGGATACGTGCCGTGCTGACGGCCGCCCGCCGCGCCAGCCTGCCGGTCGCACTGGTCCGCAGCCACACCAAACTCAATTCTCTCAGGGATCGAATACGGCCGCCTGGGATCGGTGGTGATTGCGGCGCCGGCCGGCCCTGGAAGGGAGTTGGCAGAGCGGCTCGCGGCCGCGGCGCAGACTGCGTTGCGTCTGTTCGGGGCGGCAGCGCAGCCAGAGCACCTGCCGCCCTTCGTGGCGAGCGCGGAATGGCGCGCGCTCTGTCGCGCGCGCACCGCCCGCATTATCCACAACAACCGGCTTGCGGCGGGCGCCCTGGCGGCGCGCCTGCGCGGATTCGCCCGCCTGCGCTGCTATCACCACGGGCTTTTCCTGACCCTAGCGCCGTACGTGGCATGGGACGAGGCGGGCGCCCGGCAAAGGGCGGAGGCGCTCGCCGGCTCTCTCCAGGAATTGGGCCTCCCGGTGCGTCACGCCGGCAGTTTTGGCTTCGATTTCGCGGTGGTGGACGCCTACCCTGGTATACCCGGAATCCGAAGGAATCCGGGTATACCGCGCGCGGGGTCGGTGGGGCGGCTGCGCGCGAAACAAGACTCAACACCAGCCGGCCCGCCAAGCAGAACGGTCAGCTCGGATGCCGGCTGGTGTGGCGGCGACGATTGGGTGTTGCGGATCGGCTTTTCCGACATTCCGGCCGATCTCACCCGCCAGATCATCGACCGGGTCGTCGACGGGATCGCCAGTTGCGTTGCTATGCCAGGAAGGCAGCCAGGGCCGGATGCGCGCGCAGCCGCGCCAGATCGGTCTCGGAGGGCAGTGCCGGCCGGTCCCGTTCCCGGTTGACCATGCAGAGGAAACCCATCGTTTCGCCGGCATCGGCGCGGAACTGGTGCCAGGTCCAGGAGGGAATCGTGACCAGGTCGAATGGCGCGACCGCCCGGACTTCCTCGCCCAGCAGCGCATGCCCGTGGCCGCGCAGAATCACCACCGCATGGACATGCTCATGGCGCTCGAGCGTGGAATGGCCGCCGGGCGCCATCTCGAAATAGCGCAGCTCGCAGCCCAGGCTGGGCTCATTGAACAGCACCTGCCGGCTGATCGACTTGAACGGTGCCGCACCCTCTTCCTTGTAGGGCTGGTGTGGCACGCCCTGCCATTCGAAGTCATCGAAGCGTCGATGAAGGGGCTGGTCGGTCATGGCTGCGCATATGTGTACGCGGCAACGCGGTTGGCAAATGCGCGTGCCCGTTCCCCGAGCTGCTCGCCGGCCTGCAGCAGGTTGCCGCCGATCAGCAGCATCGTGTCGGCGCCGTAAAAGCCGAGCAATTCAGGGACCCGCGCCAGCGTCATGCCGCCCGCCGGCACCGGCAGAGCCCCCGCATCTCGCGCGCCGGTCGGCGATCGCGCCGGCAGGTGCGTCTCCGAATAGCCAAAACGCCCGCCGTGATTGGGGAAGATCACGGCATCGGCGCCGATCAGCGGAAACAGCCGCCCGATCAGCACATCCGGCGCGATGCGTGCGGCCCCGCCCAGCGTCGGGTGGGCCAGCAACGCGAGATCCTGATACTCGCGGCCGAGCGCCTGGATATTGGCCAAGCCCCGCCAGCATCGGCGCAACCATCACCGCGTCCAGCCCCTCGTCCCGCGCCAACCGCGCCCGCCGGCAGCAGCGCGTCCAGATCGCCCGACAGGCTGGGCACATACAGCGCCATCGGCCGGTCGGCCGCAGCGCGGCGCGCGCCGCGGCACAGGCCGGCACCCGCGCGGCAAACGGGCGAGAACGCCTGGTCCGCCAGGCCGTGATCGTCCTTGATCGAAGTCGATGCCCGCCGCCGGCGAACCGCGCCACCAGCTCCGCCAGCCGGTGCACGCGGCAGCCCCTGCGGCTTGATCGCCGCGCAGGTCAGCGCCCGGCGTTTCCGCCTGTGCCCGCGCGCGCAGCCCGGCGATGCCGTGCCGCGGTCCGCCACCCCCCGCGAAGCCGGCGGGCGCTTCCAGCCCGACCAGCGTCACATCGGGATGCAGCGAGCTGTTGCCGAACGCCATGTTCAGCAGCTGCGCGGCGTCCGCCCCTACCGTTGCCGAGACCAGCGCGATCCGCACGTCGAACAACCCGCCGCCCCGGTCGGCGATGCCCTCCACCTGTCCGACGATATCGGCGTGGACAGCCAGGTCGGCGATGGCGTCCAATGGCATTTCCACGCTTTGCTCGACGGCGATGGCGCGGGCCCGGGCCTCGATCGAGGCAGCGTCGGAATGCACGCGGTAGGTGACGACTGAACCGCCCGCTCATCCGCGCCGGAACAGGCCCGCCAGCTCCGCCGGGGTGAACCGCAGCACGGTCGGGCGCCCGTGGCTGCAGGTCGCGGCGCGCGGCGTGGCTTCCATTTGCCGCAGCAGTGCGTCCATTTCCGCCGGGATTCGAGCCGCCGTCCGGCCCGGATCGAGCCGTGGCACGCCAGCCGGGCGATGCCGCCTCCAGCCGCGCCTCCAGCGCCGTCGCCTCGTCCTCCTCGGCTAGCTCGTCGGCCAGGTCGCGCATCAGCGGGCCCGGGTCCGGCGCGCCCAGCGCGGCGGGCAGCGCGCGGACCAGCACCGCCCCGGGGCCGAATCCCTCCAGCTCCAGCCCCAGCCGCGACAGATCACCGCCCGAGGCGACCAGGCGCGCCGCATCCGCGGCGGGCAGATCGACCACGGCGGGGCCAGCAGCGGCTGCGCCGCACCCCACCGTCTCAGCATCTGCGCCCGGATGGCCTCGTGGGTCAGACGCTCGTGCGCGGCGTGCTGATCCACCAGCACCAGGCTGCCGTCGGCGGCGACCGCCATGATGTACGTGTCGTTCACCTGTCCCGAGCGGCGCGCCGAAGGGATGCGCCGACGCGGGTCCGGCCGCGGCGGCCGGCGCGGGCGAGCGGCGCGGCGGCGAGCGGCAGCTGCGTCTCCGCCATCCCGAGGGCGCATCCCCGGCAGCGGGATGGACCTGAGCGCCAGCCCGCGCGTGCGGCGGGCGAAGCGTCAGCGCCGGCCGCAGGGCAGGGGCGCCGGCCGGACCGGCCGAGGTCAGGCAGACTGACAGGGCGCGGCCCATGGCGCCGATCACCAGGCCGCGCACCGCGGCGGCATCGCGGAAGCGCAGCTCGGCCTTGGCCGGGTGGACGTTCACGTCCACCTCCTCGGCGGCAGATCGAGCCACAGCGCCACGACCGGATGCCGCCCGTGCCGCGATCACGTCCCGATAGGCCACGCGCAGGCGGTGCGCAACACCGGATCGGCGACCGGCCGGCCGTTCACCGTCAGCGCCTGATGCGCGGCGGTCGCCCGCGTGACCGCCGGGGAGGCGACGAACCCGGCGATCCGCAGCGTCGCCCCGGGTTTCATCCAGCGGGATCAGCGCCGCCGCCGCATCCGCCCCCAGCAGCGCGGCGGCCCGTGTCGCACGGTCCTGCCCGGGCAGGTCGAACACCATGCGGCCGTCGATCTCGAGGCGGAACGCGATGCCGGGCGCCGCCAAAGCCAGCCGGCGCAGCACCGCCTCGACATGCCCCGCCCTCGCTGCGCGGGTGCTTCAGGAATTTCCGCCGCGCCGGCGTGGCGAAGAACAGGTCGCGCACCGCGACCCGTGTCCCCGGCGCACCGGCGGAAGGCGCGATTGCGGCGACCCGGCCCCCTTCAACCCGGATCGCATGCGCGTGCGGGCTATCGCCGGGGCCGCGAAATCACCAGCAGCCGCGCCGCCGCGCCGATCGACGGCAGCGCCTCGCCGCGAAACCCCAGCGTCGCGATCCGCACCAGGTCGTCATCCGCCAGCTTGGAGGTGGCGTGCCGCTGCACCGCGAGCGCGAGTTCCGCAGCGGTCCATGCCGCACCCGTCATCGGTCACCTCGATCCGGTCGATCCCGCCGGCTTCCAGGGCGACACCGATGCGCCGCGCCCCGGCGTCGAGGGCATTTTCAACGAGTTCCTTCACCGCCGCGGCCGGGCGCTCGATCACCTCGCCCGCGGCGATGCGGTTCACGACGGTCTCGGGCAGGAGGCGGATGGCGGGCATTGGGGTGGCGGTTATGGCAGTTTGGCAGCCAGTTTAACACGGAGGACCACGGAGGGGCGATCGCCGCGATTCGGATCGCGCCAGCGGGTCCTAAGCCCAAGCGATGATCCGGGTTTCACGTTCCTCAATCTCGGACGAAGTCCAATCGCTTTCTCTGCACACTTCCTGAATCATACGGAGGTTTTGTATGGAATATATTCGCTTCTTGTCCTCGAACGAATAGTCGTGGGCGGCTTGATTCATTTGTAAATATGTTCGATAGCCGCTTGGGCCGGCTGTAGGAAGCGCTGGTAGTGAGGAATGCGAAACACCCGGTCCGCAAAGAGAGTTTGTAAAACGCCATACGAGCGGCAAAGCGGTTGCTCATCGTTCGGATGCGGCAAGTCCGGTCCTGGAGAATTCTCGCTCGGAACTCCTTCCTCACTCAAGATCCAAGGGCCACACGCTGAAAGCGTGACAACACTGCCAGGGAGCGGGCACATACGAGGAGATCGGGTGAAAAGCGGAAAGCCGTTTTGCGCGACGAGATAAACGCCTACGCGCATTCGCGTGTGCCGCTTTGTTCTCCGTGCCTCCGCGCCTCCGTGGTGAAGCTCTCCTTCTCCCCGCCCTCACCCATGCAACTTCGCCGCAAACTCCTCCACCAGCTCGGCAATCTTCGCCGAATCCGACCTGTTCCATCACCCGACGCGCCAGCCGCACGCAATCGTCGATGTCCACCGCCCGCACCACCTGCTTCACCCGCGGCACCGCGCCGGCATTCATGCTGAAGCTGCGCAACCCCAGGCCCAGAAGCAGCGGGGTCAGCCGCGGATTGGCCGCCATCTCGCCGCAGACGGACACCGGCATGCGCATGCGCAGCGCAGCTTCCGTGGAAAATTGCACCAGGCGCAGCACCGCCGGGTGCAGCGGGTCATAGAGCTCGGCGACCTCGGTCTCGGCGCGGTCCACCGCCAGCGTGTAGGCCGTCAGGTCATTGGTGCCGATGGCGAAGAAGTCGGCCTCCAGCGCCAGGGCGTCAGCCGACAGCGCCGCGCCCGGCGTCTCGATCATGATGCCGAGCGGCGGCAGACGCTCGGGGATGCGCTCGCCCCGCCGGCGCAGCCGGCGCGCCACCCGGTCGTAAATGTCGCGGGCCGCCCGCACCTCCGCCACCGTGGTCACCATCGGCAACATAACCCGCACCGGCCCGGCGACGGCGGCGCGCAGGATTGCCGCGAACTGCTACTCCAAGAGCTCCGGGCGGCGCAGCAGCAACCTTATGCCCCGTAATCCCAGCGCGGGATTGGCGTCGGCGATCTCGGGCACGATGCCGGCGCTCGCCAGCGCCTCGATCTGCTTTTCGCCGCCCCAGTCGAGCACCCGGATGGCCACCGGCGCGCCGCCCATCGCCTCAATGACCGTGCGGTAGGTTTCGGCCTGGACGTCCTCGTCCGGCACCGTCTCGCGGTTCATGAACAGGAACTCGGTGCGCAGCAGGCCGATACCGAAGGCGCCCGATTGCTGGATCAGCGGCAGCTCGATCGGCAGCTCCAGGTTGCCCTGCAACTCCACCGCCTCGTCATCCAGTGTCTCGGCGGGCAGCCGGCGCAGCCGGCCGAACCGCTGGCGCTCGCGCGCAAACGCCGCGACGGCGCGCCGGGCCTCAGCCAGGCGCGTCTCGCCGGGATTAAGCACGACCCGGCCGGCGCTGCCGTCAACGATCGCGACGTCGCCGGGACGGATCGCATGCGCTAATCCCGGCGCGCCCAGCACGGCCGGCACGCCGAGCGCCCGCAGCATGACGGCGGTGTGACCTTCGGCGCCGCCCTCCTCGGTGGCGACGCTGGCGAGTCGCGCCGGGTCGAGCAGCGCCGCGTCCGCCGGGCGCAGGAATTCGCAGACCAGAATGGCACCCTCCGGCAGGCCGGCGAAGCTGCGGAACGGGGCCCGCACCAGGTTGCGGATCAGCCGGCGGGCGATCTCCAGCACCTCGTCCGCCCGGCGCTGCAGGCTGGCCTGGTCCTCCGACGGCATGTCCGGCCCCGCCTGGGCCATGATGGCGTCAGCGATCGACTCGGATTCCTCGGCGACCGCGCTTTCCGCCGACAGCAGCATCTCCTGGATGCGCCCCCGCGCGCCGCGGATCAGCCGGGAGGAACTCCAGCATGCGCAGATAGGCGTCGATGAGTGGCGCGATCTCTTCCTGGCTGTCATCCGGCAGCACCCCCAGCCGGGCGCGCAGTTTGGTCAGCTGCTTCCGGGACTGGCTGATCGCCGCATCCAGCCGCGCGTTCTCGCTGCCGGTATCGGCGGCGGCGACCTTGTGGCGGGTGATCTGTGGCTGCGGCTCGACTGCGCTGAACACCGGCCCGATAGCCACCCCGGCGGAGACCGGGATGCCGATAAAGACGGATTCCGCCCGCCCCGTCGGCGAGCGCAGCAGCCCCGCCAGCCGCTTATGCTGCGGCGGGGGCGGCTCAGTCCTGCTCATTGAAGCCGGATTCCACCAGCGCCGCGAGCGCGTCCAGCGCCTCCTTGGCGTCCCAGCCCTCGGCCCGGAATTCGATCTCCGCGCCCGGGCCGGCGCCCAGCATCATCAGCCCCATGATGGAACGGGCCGAGACGCTCTGGCCGTCGCGCACCACGTCCACCGAGGCGCCGAACCGCTCGGCCAGAAGTGACGAATTTGGCGGCCGCGCGGGCGTGCAGGCCCCGCTTGTTGGTGACCTGAACGAGGCGGGTCAGGATCGCCGGCGCGCCGGAAGGATCGGGGCTGGAGGGACGGGCCTCGCCCCCTCCACTCATGTGCGGGCGCCGTGTCCGTTCACGCTCTTGAGCTTCTCCTCCGGGACGCCATGCAGCACATGCGACGCCGCGGCGATGTATTTCCGCCCGGCGCTCTCGGCGCAGGTGACCGCATCGGCCAGCGGCTGGTTGCAGCGCACTTTGGCCAGTTTCACCAGCATGGGCAGGTTCACCCCGGCGATTACCTCCACGCCTTTGCGCTCCATCATGGAAATCGCAAGATTGGAAGGCGTGCCGCCGAACATGTCGGTCAGCAGCACCACGCCATCGCCGGTGTCGCAGCGCTCGATACACGCCTCGATCTCGGCGCGGCGGTTGTCCATGTCGTCTTCCGGGCCGATGCAGACCGTATCAACGTTCCGCTGCGACCCCGACCACGTGCTCCATGGCGGAGCGAAGCTCCTCCGCCAGCCGGCCGTGAGTCACCAGAACCATACCAATCATGGTTGTGTATATGCACCCCGCGAGGATGATCCGGTGAAACGGTTAAAATTCACTTAAGGCTCCTGCTCAATTGATACCGGAATGCCGGAGTTCGCGGGCACGCGGTCCGGCGCCGCCTTGCCATCGGGAGTTTCGGCCACGCCGTCCTCGCGCGCCAGTTCGCGGTGAACAACGGTCATCAGCCACATCTCGTTGGGGTCCGAAGCCGGCGCCGCCGAGGCAAGATGCTGTGACAGCTTTTCCACCAAATACACTGAGCGGTGCCGCCCTCCGGTGCAGCCGATAGCAATGGTTGCGTATTTTTTGCCTTCTTGCACAAACCTGGGCAAGATCAGATCCAGCAGGGCGGTCATGTGACCGAAGAACCTGCCAAAATCTGCATCCGCCGCGACATACGCGCCCGACCTCAGGGTCGAGGCCCGTCCGAGGTCGCAAGATGGGATCGTAATGCGGGTTTCGCAAAAAGCGTGCGTCGAATACCAGATCGGCGTCCCGCGGCAAGCCCACGGGAAACGCGAACGAGACCAGCGTCAACACCATGCGCGGGCAGGCGCCTCCGGACGGCGCGCCGAAATAGCGCTCGACGAGCTGGCGCATGGCCGTGACGGGAAGCTCGGTCGTGTCGATCACCAGATCGGCATGTTCGCGCAGCAGGCCGGTCAGCATCTGCTCCTCCCGGATCCCGTCGGTCACACGGCCCTCCGGCGCAAGCGGATGCCGCCGGCGCGTCTCGGCGTAGCGGCGCAGCAATGCGACCTCATCGGCCCAGACATAGACCAGCGCGACTCGAAGCCCCGGCACCGCGCGCAGCGACGCTATCGTCTCCAGCACGCGGGTGGCATCGAAGCCCCTTGTGCGCGCGTCCACCCCAATGGCCAGTGGCCGGTCGCCGCGGGCCACCATCTCGGGCAACATCGGTAGAGGCGGATTATCCACCGTCTCGTGGCCCAGATCTTCCAGGGCACGCAGGACCCGACTGCTTGCCGGCGCCCGAGAGGCCGGTCACCAGCACGACCCGGCGCTCCGCCTGCATGCTCATGGGGCGAATGCGCCGGCGAGCTGCTCGGCCCGGCCCAGGGCGCAGTCCAGCCCAAGGATCAGAAGGTCCGGCGCCGAGGCGGTGAACGCCGCGACGCAGAGTTCCGGAACACCCAGATCCTGATTGCGATGCGGCGCCGGCAACCGCTCTGGCGTCCCGAGCCGGGCGACCAGCGCCAGCCGGGCTTCAGGCAGATGTGGCAGGCGCATGATGCCCAGCCCACGTACCTCGAGCAGGCCTGCTAATGCCGGGGCCGGCCTGACGATGCCGTTGCACACCATGGCGCGGTCGTCGGCCACCAGAACGAAGCCCCGGCCCAGCAGGCGCAGTGCAAGATCGGATTTCCCGCTGCCCGGCGGCCCGAGCAGGAGCACCCCCGCCTCTTCTCTGGCGACGCAGCTCGCGTGCAACTCGGCCCCGGCCAGCGTCATGGGATTGCAATCTGGTCCGGTCCGGGCCGGAAGGGAAGTGGGGTGAGCCGGTCAGTACCTGAAATTGATACGTGACCCCAACGCTGGCGCCGCTCGACTCGCCCGTGGCGCCGATCGCCGAGGTCGTTTGGCCCGTGCCGACCGTCGCGTTCAACTTCAGCCCGTGGGTCAGGTCGTAGGTGACCACGCCCTGCGCGCCGCTGCCTCCGGTGCTCTCCTGCGCCCCGACATACAGTCGCCGCCCGATATAGCGGCCTGCCTGCAGAGTGGGAGTGCCGTTGGTACCGCTGCCGATCCCGAGCTGGTCCAGGCCCAGGGCATTTTGCAGGCTCTCGAGCGGGTTGGGGAAATTGGACGTCGTGCCGGAAATTTCCGCCAGTCCCGCCGCGATGGATGCGATCTGGAATGGCGACAGCTGCCCCGTGTTGGTGTGGAACAGCAGCAGCGCCAGGATTTGATCCTGCGGCAATTCGGGCTGGCTGGTCAGGCTGATCTTCGGATCGCGCGCGGTTCCGCTCACCGTCAGTGTCGCGACCGTTCCGTTGACGGTGGCGGTGGCGACGAGCCTGATCGCGGGATCAGTCAGGCTGCCGCCATTGAAGTCGATATCGCCGGAATCGAAGGTGAGCGTATTGCCGACGAGATTGAAGCTGCCGCGCCGCAGATTGAGCATGCCGCGCGGCTGCATGGCCTTCGACGTGCCCTGGATGGTGACGGTTCCACCCAGCTCCGCATTCAGGCCACGGCCGCGGATGAACACCTGCTGCGGCGCGCGGATGGTCATGTTCATCGCGATGACCGGACTGATGGCGGGCTTCCGGGGCGGAGCCGGCGGGGCGCCGGCGATGCGCACGGGAATAGTCGCCACGCTCGTCGGCAGCTTGTTGGGCACCCGGACCACCGCCTGCACTACGAAAACCGTGCCGCCCAAAGTCAGCTGACCCTCGGCCTGACCCGTGATCGTCAGATCAGCGTTCAGCGTCGCAGTGACCTCGCCGCCTGACAGCGGCGTGGCGTTCCGTGCCACCAGATGCAGATCGATGGGCATGCCGGCCGCCATGATTCCGATCCTTCCGCTGCCCGTCAGCGTGCCGTTGCCAGCATCGGCGGTCAGGCTCTCCACGCGCAGCTCGGGACCTGTCGCGGCGATCACGGCCGCCACGCGGCTGAGATGCACTCCCTGGACGTAGTCCTGGAAATCGCCGCCGCTCAGCCGCGCCGATCCGTCGATCCGCGGGGCGGAAAACGTTCCGCCGACCCGGCTGGCGATTGTTATCACGCCGGCCACGTGCTGCCCGCTGGCTTCCAGCAGCGGGTTCAGAAGGCCCAGGTTCACCGTTCCACCCGCACGAAGATCGAGCGGTCCGGCGGTTTGCAACGGCGCGCGGCCCGCTACCGTGACCACGGAGGAACCGGCGCTCACCCGGGTGTCGAGCTGAACCGTGCTTCCGGCCAGGGTTGCCGTCGCATGAACGGTGGCGGGCGGCAGGGCCTGGCCGGTTTGCGTCAGCAGCCGCACCCCCGTCGCGTCGGCGCGCACGGTGCCGTCGGGGCTTGCGGGAGTTCCCGTGAGATTGGCCGCCAAGGTGAGCGTGCCCGCAACGCCTTCCCCCTGGGATGCCAGCGCGCCATTCGCGAGGGCGAGGTCGATCCTGCCCCTGGCCTGCAGATCCATCGCCGCGGTGGTGCTGAAGGGCGCCCGCCCCTTCAGCGTGACGTAGGAGCTGCCCGCCGCCGCCCGGGCGTCGATCTGCGCCGTTTTGCCCTCCAGCGTCGCTGCCGCGGTCAGGACCGCGGGCGGCAGGCTTCTGCCCTTTTGCGTGTCGAGCTGCACGCCCGACGCATCGGCACGGATGGTTCCCGTCGGAACCGCCGGAGTGCCCGACAACTGCGCCTGGGCCGAAAGCGTGCCGTTGGCCTTCAGGCTCGGCGAGATCAGCGAGGCCAGGCTCAGCGGTACGTCCCGGGCAGTTGCGGTCAGGTTCAGAGTTCGTGCCGATCTGGCCGTTGACCGCGATGAGCGCCTGGTTGATCCCGAGCCGCAGCTCGTGAATGTCCACCCCGTTGGCAAAGCCGAACTGCACCGGCTGGAGCAGCCGCAGGTCCTGGCCTTTCCACGACCCGGTCAGGCTGGACAGTGCCAAAACCTTGTCTGGGACATTGACCGTGCCTGAAGTCGCAAGAGTGCCGGGCGCTCCGTCAAGACTGGGCGATTTTGCGGCAACCTGAACCGCCAGCGCATCCTCCGGCCCTTTTGCGGCGATCTGCGCCGAACCGGAGATTTTACCCGCCGCCAGACCATCGATCGTGAGCTTGCCGTCCACCACGGGGTGGGTGCTCAGATCGGTGATGGTCGTCTGCAGGGCGGCTTGCTTGACGGAAGCAGTTCCCGGCAGCCCGGCATCCAGCACCGTGGCGCTGATGGCAGCCTGCGTCTGGGTCGCGTCCAGACTGGCCCGCACGCTGCCGGTGAGACTACGGCCCAGGAGTGGGCTGAAATCGCTCAGGTCGCCTACCGCAAAGTCAATCTGTCCGATCGGGATCGTCTGCCCCGTCGGCAGCGTCAGCCGGCCCTCTGCCGATAGACTCTTCCACTCGGCCTGTTGGATCGTGAGCGCCATGGCGCCGTCGGGCTGCTCTCCGCCGGAGAGCGCAACATTGATGGGCGACGATAATAACTCGCCCTCGGCTGTCAGCCGGCCACTCGGCCTGCGGGGCAGGCCCTGCACAACCAGATGGGCGTTGAAGCGGCCGGAGGACTGCCCCTGGAGACTGACAGAGCCGCCCAGATCGGCCGTGAGGCTCAGATCAGTGCTTGATCCGCCGACATGTCCGTGCGCCTGGATGTCCCCTCCCAACCGCGGATCCAGCGACGCCAGCTTGGCAAGCGTCGTGCTCCAGTCCAGCGCCACGGCCTGCGGCGTGATCGTCCCCTGCGCCGCCAGCTGCACGTCCTGGCCGTCAAAACTCAGGCGGCTCAGCGTGACCTGTTCTCCCTCCATTCTGCCCGCAACGACCAGGTGTGCCTGAGGTCCGATCACGGCCGGTAGCGGGGCCGTTCCGCCGGTCACGCCGATTGCGGCCTGAAGCTCGGCTGTCGTGACCTGCTGCTGCCGCGTCGCCCTTAGGGTTGCCGTCAGCGTGCCCTTCAGGTCCTCGCCCGCTGCCGCGGCGAAGGGCTCGAGCGCGGGAATGCGGAGCTCCAAATCCAGCGCCTCCGGAGCCCCGGTCCGGGCTGTGCCGTTCACCTCGACCAGCGGATGGCGCAGGCTGAACGTGACCGGGCGATCCGCCGCGTTCAGTCGGGCATCTGCCGTCAGCAGGACCGGCGCAGAAGCGAACATGTCAGGCTGCTTGCCCGGCACGATCAGGCCATCGAGCTCCCCGGTCAGCGCCACGCTACCCTTGTCGCCCGACACATCCAGGGCGATCTGCGCGATTTTTACGTCTGCCGCGTTCAAGGCATCGATCCGCGCCTGCCCCGTTATCTCCGGGCTGCTGAACGTCCCCTGGACGTGCGCGCTGACCGCGACCGACTGCCACGACAGATCGGGCCGCGGCTGCATAGCCGGCGCAGTGGCACTCAGCTCCATATCCGCCGATTCCTTGGTCAGGTCGAGGCTGCCGTTCGCCTTGGCCGATAGCGGACCTGCATGCACGTCGAGCCCGGTGGTAAGATGCTTGCGCGGCCCATGCACGTCGGCCGTAATGTCGATCGGGCCGATCCCAGGCATTCCGACCACGCGCGAAACCGGCCCGCCGGCCGCTTCCTGTAACGCGAGCTGCGCTTGCAGACCCGTCGGGGTGACCGAGCCGTCAAGCTTGATGCTGCCCTGGCTGTTGCCGATCATCGTTGCCGTGAGAGTGCCGCTTTGCTGATCGGGCGCGGTGCGCTGGCCGGAGGCCTGCACTGCGAGCATGACTTCGGTCCCGGCGACGGCAGGTGCCAGCGTAAGCTGATTGATATCGAGCTTCTGCACGTCGATCTTGCTCGGCAGACTTGATCCGCCCCCCGATGACGAGCTTTGGGGCAGGCGATCGACCCGAGCCTGCTGGACCGTCAGCAGGGAGACCCTGATCTCGCCGTGAAACAAGGCGAAGGGCGACCATTTGACCGCGACCTGCTGCAAGATGGCATAAGTACCCGCCGCATCGCGCAGATCCACCTCATCGGCCGTCAGCTCGCCGTTCAGGCGGATGGAGAGGCCCTTCGTTTGAATCGAGGAACTGACCCAGCCCAGCAGCCTGTCCAGGATCGACGCTTGAGCGGGAGCGGTCCCGAAGAGCATCAGAACCAGGATAATGAACGGCAGGAATCGGATGCGGAGGCGCCTCAAAACGACTGTCCGATTCCAACATAGAGCTGGAAACTGCCGCTATTGGGCAGTTTCACCGCGGGTAGCGCAAACTGCACGCGCACCGGGCCGATCGGTGTGAAATACATCAGCCCCGCCCCTGCGCCGACGCCGTATTTCTGCGCAAAGCCCGTGCCGCGCGCGATCACCTGCGCGGCGTCGGTGAACAGGGTGAATCCCCAGTTCTTGAGGAAGCGCTGCCGCAGCTCGATTCCGCCGGCCGTAATCTCGGTTCCTCCTATCGGCGTGCCGTCCGGGAATTGCGGCCCCACGGATTGGTATTTGTAGCCGCGCACCGTGCCGCTTCCCCCGGCGTAGAAACGCAGGTCAGGGGGCAGACTGAACTCGCTGGCGCCGAACGCTTCGCCGACCAGCCCCCGCAACGCGACAACCGTGCGGCCGTTTCCCGACACGTCGATATAGGTGGACCCGGAGAGCTGGCTGATCAGGAAGACCGCTCGCGATCCGAGCAGTGATGCCGTGGGAGTGACAGACAAGGTCGCACGGACTCCCCTGGTCGGGTCCAGGAGGTTGTCGGTGTTGTCGAAACGCAGGGTGAGGGGGAGTGTGACGAGCGTGTATGTGGTGAATACCCCCTCCTGCCCGATGCGCTCCTGTTCGCTGCCGACCCCATAGCTGAACGACCATTGCTTGGAGAACTGCCGGGTCAGCAACACTGACTGGAACAACGCCTTCTGCGAATAGGCGAGCAGGCTTTGGTCCACGGCGCCGAAGTTCACTTCGAGGTTCTGATTGCGGGCGAAAACATCCGGCTTGATGAACTGCGCATTCAACTTGTAGCCGGGATGGAGCTGTGAATTGCCCCCGCCCTGGAACGCCGCGGTCAGGTTGAGCTGCTCGGCATCGCCGAACAGGTTGCGGTCGTGCCAGCCGGCGGTGAGCCCCACCCCGAGGTCGGTGGAGTAGCTGGCGCCGATATCGACGGCGTGACGGGGGCGTTCCCCGAAGTCGATGGTGATTGGCAGCTGGCCCTGGGCATCGAGCGCGGTGGCCGGCATCACATGCACGAACGAAAAAACCGGAAGCGAGGCGAGGTCCGTCCGTGCCGCCTCGATAGCGGTGGGACTGAACTGCTCGCCCTGGTGCAGCAGCAGCCGCCGGCGCACGAAGGACGGGTTTACCTCCTGGAGACCATGGAACGTGATCGATCCAATATCGACGCGCGGTCCGGTATTCACCCGGAACGAGACATCCATCGCGTCGTCGCTCAGATGCACCACCGCGGGCTCCAGATCGACCTTCGCGAGTGCATAGCCTTCGTTGCGGAGGGCGCTGAGCAGGCGTTGCTGGGCGGCGAGAACGTCGGATGCGACGGCTGGTGCGCCGGGCTGCAGCTTGAGCGTGGCCGCGGCCTCGGGTGGGACCGGTCCGGTTAGCGAAACATGCGCGATGTGGAATTGCGCCCCGGGTGTGAACGCTACCGTGACCTTGGCGGGCGGGTTAGCAGGGGTCTCCGCGAGCTGGCCGACCAGAGCAGGGTCATCGATCGGGTGGCCGTTGATCTGGATGTCCACCCGGCCGTTAAAGTAGCCGAAGCTTTGCAAAGCCGTCAGGAACCGGTCGTGGTCCTTGCGTGCCCTGGCCACCAGCGCGAACGGGCCGGCCGGAGCGGCGGTGCGCAGTGAAACCAGTTCCGAGGAGCCCTGAAGCGCCGCGTTGAGTGCGCTATCTTGCGTCTTGCCCAGGGTTACGGTGTACGGCTGGGGGTCGGCAGCCCGCGGCGCTTGCACCTGAAGAGCCAGGGCGATCGCCAGGACGGCGACCATGCGGCGGGTGCGGACCATGCCTCGAAGCTAGGACAAAACGATGTCGAAGCCATGTCAGCCGGCGGTCACGGATGCGCCATCCTTCCGACACCAAGGGATGGATATAACGACGGTCATGCGCCATGCGCCCCGCCGGCTGCGTCGTGCCCACCGTCCCGCGCTGATGCCGCGCGCCGTCGCTGCTGAGGATGCGGGCGAACCGCTGTTCAGCGATCCGGCCGGGACCGAGTTTTTGGGCTCGCTCCGGGCAATCCGGCGTCTGCTCGGCCTGTTCGGCCTGACGCTCGTCTCGATGCCGGTTCAGGCGGCATGTCTGGTGCTGCCGGGGCGTCCCAAGGTCGTTTTCGCTCGTTTTTATTGGAGCATGTTCTCCCGCGTGCTTGGCATGCGGGTGCGGGTGATCGGCACGCGGGCACCTTCCACACGCCCGGTGATCTTTGTCTCTAACCATTCCTCCTGGGTGGATGTCCCTGTGCTGGGGGGGAAGCTCGACGCGTGCTTCATCTCCAAGGGTGAGGTCGGGACCTGGCCGCTGATCGGATGGGTGGCAAAGCTCGGCCGGACGGTGTTCATCTCGCGTCAGCGCGGAGCCACCGCCCGGGAGCGGGATGACATGCGGGAGCGGCTCGCAGCGGGGGACAACCTTATTCTGTTCCCTGAAGGCACGACCTCGGACGGATCGCGCGTAATGCCGTTCCGGTCATCGTTTTTTGCCATTGCCGAAGTCGATGCCGGGGATAACCGGGCGCCGGTAATTCAACCGGTTTCGGTCGTATATGATCGGCTGGCGGGGCTGCCGACCGGACGGGCAACGCGACCGCTGTTCGCCTGGTACGGGGACATGGACATTGCTTCGCACTATTGGCGGCTGGCACGCTACCAGGGGCTTCGTGCGACGATATTGCTGCACCCCCCGATCGATCCGGCGGCGCTTCCGGGCCGGAAGGCACTGGCCCAGGCGGTCTGGCAGGCTGTCGCGGAGGGTGCTTCGCAGTTACGCCAGAACCGGACGGCGCGGCCGGTCCAGGTGATCGTGCCGCAATCCGGGACGGAATTGCCCGGCCCCGCTTACGTCTGACAATCGTGGTCAGCGAGCCTCTGCAATCCGTGAAAGTATGGGACGCGCCCACGCGCCTGTTTCACTGGGCTATCGTCCTGACGGTATTTCTTTGCTGGTTGACGGTGCAATTCGACTGGATGACCTGGCATGTGTGGTCCGGCTATGCCGTCTTCGTACTTCTGCTGTTCCGGCTGGGTTGGGGCGTCATCGGCAGCGATACTGCGCGGTTCAGGGGGTTTTTGCGGGGCCCGCTTGCCGCGTTGCGGCATTTGGCCGAGTTCCCTCACCGCGATCCGGATACCCAGATCGGCCATAATGCCGCGGGCGGCTGGATGGTGCTGGTAATCCTGGCTCTGCTGGCACTGCAGGTAGGGACCGGCCTGTGCGCCAATGACCAGGTGATGACCGAGGGTCCGTTCGCAGAGCAACTGGGCCAGGAGACCAGCGACTGGCTGACGCACATCCACCGGGTGGGGTTTACGGCGCTGGAAGCTGCCGTGCTGCTGCATATTGCCGCGGTCTTCGCGTATTGGGCCATCAAGCGCCACAACCTCATCGGGCCCATGATTACCGGGGTGAAGCAGTTGCCCGCCGGCATCCGGGTGCCGCGGATGCGCGGCCCCGCAACGGCCGCGGCGATCCTGGCCGCGGCCGTCGTGATCGTCGCTTACGTCGTGAGCTGATACGGGCTACTTGGCGCGGAACTTGTCGTGACAGGCCTTGCAGGCGTCTGCCACAACCTTGACCTGTGCGTCGAAGCCCTCGGTATCCGAGGCCTTGGCCAGTGCGGACAGTTTCTCCGTTGCCTGCACCAGGTTCGCGGCCGCCTTGTCGAACCCGGCGCGGTCCGTCCAGACGGCGGGAAGTGCCTTGGTGGGTCCCTTGTCGCTGCCGGGCGGGAAGGTGGTCGGGTATTGCTTCATCCACCGCGCCATCGCGGCCGCGGGGTCAGCGAAAGGCTTGACCGGCGCCTTCTGCTTGACGCCTTGCACGATGCCCGCGAACGTGCCTGCCAGAAGATCCTGCCCCGCCTGGCGCGTTTGGATAAAGTTGAACTCCGTCGCTTCCTGCGCTTGAGCAACGCCCAGCGCAGTGAGAGCCGTTATCGCAACCAGCGCGATACGCAGCCTGCCCATTTGGATATTCTCCCCTGGTTTTTGACTGGCATCATCTTGCACGGTCGCGCAGGGGGCGTCACCGGGTTCGTACCGCGATTGCGTGTTGTCGGGAGAGGAATTTGCCCGCTATTCGGTCAGTGGCTGTTTTCTGCGGCTCCAATGCAGGCTCGAATGCCGTATTCCAGCAGGCCGCGGCCGCGCTCGGGCGTGGACTGGCGGAAGCGGGCATGCGCCTGGTCTTCGGCGGCGGCCGGATCGGACTGATGGGCGCCGTGGCGGACGCGGCGCTGGAGCGAGGCGGCGAGGTCACCGGCGTCATCCCGCAGTTCCTGACGCGGCTCGAGGTAGCACATCCAGGCGTGTCGGACATGGTGGTGACCGACAGCATGCACAGCCGGAAGCAGCGCATGTTCGAGCTCTCGGATGCTTTCGTGTCGATGCCGGGCGGGCTGGGGACGCTCGATGAGACCATCGAGATCATCACCTGGCGGCAATTGCGGCTGCACCGGAAGCCGGTTCTGCTATGCGATGTCGCGGGTTCCGCCGGCCCGTTGCTGGCCGCCATCGAGGCGGCGATCGGCTGGGGTTTCGCCCAGCCCTGGGCGCGCGAACTGTTCGAGGTGATGCCTGGCGTCGAGGCGACGTTGGCTCGGCTGGCGGGGGCGGAGGCCGAGGCGGCGGCGGATGCCGAGCGGCTGTGAGCGGCCCTTGCCGGGCGGCTTCTCCGGGGCTACATCGCGCGGCCTGGGCGCCCGTAGCTCAATTGGATAGAGCACCAGACTACGGATCTGGGGGTTAGGAGTTCGAATCTTCTCGGGCGCGCCAGTTCAGTACCGCCATTGCTGCCGCAAGCCGCCGATTCCGCGATCCACTGCACGCGTCGGTCCGCGCCAACCGGCAATGCCGGAACGATCTTTCGCCATCACATCACGCGCTGGATGTGCTATCGGGATAGCCATAATTACGGGTTTATGGTTGCGCGATCGCAGGTGCGTCTTGAAAAACACGAAGGGGGAGGCGGCACTGCGTGGCCGCAAGCTACGAGATCTGGTCGGGGAGGGACTGCGGCTTGTTCTCGAGACTCCGCATAAGGCGCGCCCCAGTCTCGCCGGACTGACCAAACGCGCACGTGGCATAATCGATTCCGGTGTTCCCGATCTCGCTTCGGACGCCCGGCATCTCGCGGGCTTCGGCGGCGATGACCGCCGCCATCATTGATACGGGGCCGCTGGTCGCCTTCTTCGATCGGGCGGAAAAGCACCACCGTTAGGTCGTCGAGCGCTTCGAAGAACTCGAAGCGCCCCTCCTCCTGTGCGAAGCTGTTCTCGCGGAAGCAATGTACTTGTTGGCGCGTTAACGCAAAGGCGCAGGACGCGGTGTTGGAGCTAATCCAGAATGGGGCTCTGAGCGTCGCGTTCCAGCTTGATGAGCATCTCGGCGCGTCGCGCAAATCGCTTCAGAAATACAGCGATACGCCGATGTCGCTGGCCGATGCATGCATCGTGCGCATGGCGGAGATTCATGATCGGCATGCCGTGCTGACGCTGGATTCCGACTTCCTGGTGTATCGAAAGCATGGCCGAGCTTTGCTGACGCTTATCCGCCCGCCATAACGCCCCCGCTTTTATCGTAGACGGGAGACGCTATTCTTCTCCTCATGCTAAAAAGAAAACGGCGCCAGAGCGCCACTACGAAGATGGCCGGCTCGGGGGCCGGCCATGACGGGGAGGAGGCGCCGTTTCATGTCCCGCGGGTCGGCGCAGCCGGTGGGGAACTAAAAAGTGCATGTGGCCAGCAAAGTTCCGGGGCACGCCATTTTCTATCGGCGAAAAACGACTATCGTTCCCGACCGGCCGGAGACACCGCAATGACGTTCGCCGAGGCACGACGCGACCTTGCCGCCGCCTTTCGCTACACGGCGCGGCTTGGGATGCACGAGTTGATCGCCAATCACTACAGCCTGGCCGTTTCGGATGATGGCCGACGGTTTCTGATCAACCCGTATGGCCGGCACTGGTCGAAGATCCGCGCCTCCGACCTTATTGAACTGGAGAGCGGGATGGAGCCGGAAGGTCTCGGCGTGACGGTAGATCCCACGGGCTGGGCGATACACGGCGCACTGCACCGTTCGGTTCCCCGTGCGCGCTGCATCATGCATCTGCATCCCAAATACGCCACGGCGCTCGCCTGCCTGAAGGAGGCGGTGCTGCCGCCGATCGATCAGAACTCGATGCGGTTTTACAACCGGGTGGCGATCGACAAGGGCTTCGACGGGATGGGGTTGGGCGACGAGGCCGAACGGATGGCTCGCATGCTTGGCAATCACTCCGTCATGATAATGGGCCAGCATGGTCTGCTCGTCGTGGGGCCGAACGTGGCGCGCTGCTTCGACGGCATGTACTATTTCGAGCGTGCGGCGGAGACGTATCTGACTGCGCTGATGACCGGGAGGGAGCTCAATATCGCGAACGACGCAGTCGCTGAAAAGACCGCGCGGCAGTGGGAAGAATATCCGGGGTTCGCGGACCGGCATTTCGCGGCGATCCGCTCGATTCTGGATGAGGAAGAACCAGACTACTTGCAATAGTTCGTCGCGCGATAACGCGCAACGAACATCCTAAGCCAGATTGCCGTTGATGTAGTCGAAGTTGATGTCCTCGCCGAGGCCGGGTTTCTGCGACAGATGCACGAATCCGTCCGCGTCCATCGGGTCGGAGCGCGAATTGAGATAATCGGGGACTTCATCATAATCGAGGAAGGGATGGAGCAGGCCGCGTTCGTACCAGCGGCCGTTCTTCTGTACGGCGCAGAGGGTGAGGTTACCTGCGCCGTTGCCGTGCACCTCGCAATCCATCCCGAATGCTTCGGCGAGATGGATGATTTTCAGGCTCGGCCCGATGCCGCCCACATCATGCACGCCAGTGCGGCTAAGGTCGCAGGCGCCGGATTTTATCCACTCGGCGCGGGTGTGAAACTTTCCCTCCATGCTTTCCGGTCCGATTATCGGAATGTCCAGGTTGGCGGCGAGCCAGGCATAGGAGCTCATGGATGCTTCGTTCATCGGCTCCTCGTACCAGTAGAAGCCGAGCTTCTGCAGTTCGCGCCCGAGCCAGAGTGCGTCGTTGCGGGAGTAGCCGTGATAGGCGTCGAGCATCAGTGGAATCTCCGGACCGACGGCTTCGCGCACGGCGGCGCAGGCCTTGACATCCATGCGTGGGTCGGGGGCGAAGGAGACCGGCTTCATCCAGGTGTGCAGCTTGATCGCCTTGTAGCCGCGGCCGAGCAGCCACTCGGCGTAGCGGCCGTAGTCTTCCGGCGTGGCCAGACCGCCCTTCATTTCGTCGCCGCACATCGTGCTGCCATAGGCGGGCACCTTGTCGCGATAGGCGCCGATCAGTTTGTAAACCGGCAGGCCGAGTTTGCGCCCGGCGAGGTCCCAGAGCGCCATCTCGGCAATCGCAAGCGTGCGATCGCTGAGCTGGCCGGTGCTGCCGCGCTGCCAGTGCGCGAGATCCTGCCAGATTTTCTCGCGGTCAAACGGGTCCTGCCCGACCAGCATGTGGCGGACGAAGCTGTTGATCACATGCGGGCGTACGACCTCGACCGGGCCGAGACAGTGGCCCTCGGTCCCGTCATCGGCGGCGATGGTCAGGAGAGCCTGGCGAGCCTCGTGCGGATCGCCGGGATGAGTGTGGCCGTCGCTGTCGCGCACTTGCTTCGAGGTGTAGCGGAAGACGCGGACGCTGATATTGTCGATCTTCATGCGCGCAGTTTTCACCCTTCGGCGCGGGCTGCAAGCGTCGTCCGGCGTAAGGGAACACCGATGGAAATCACTGCCCTGAAAAGCTTCATGCAGCGCGTCGGCAATCGCCCACGGCTTGCTGGTGAAGATCGAGACCGACGAAGGCGTATCGGGCTGGGGCGAGGCGTATGATCACGGGCCTGACTACGCGCTGGTGCCGCTGCTGGAATATCTCTATCCGCAGATCGCCGGCATCGATCCTCGGCGGATCGAGTTCATCGTGCTGAAGCTGCTGCAGTCCTCGCGATTTCCGCCAGGGGGCTGGCGGCGATCTCGGCGATCGACCACGCGTTATGGGACATCGCCGGAAAAGCGGTGGGATTACCGGTGTACATGCTGCTGGGCGGGCATGTGCGGGATCGCGTGCGGGTTTACTGCGGCGTCTATACCGCGCCGGATCCGCAGGAGTGCAAGGACACTGTGCTTTCCTTGCACGAGCGCTATGGCTTCACCGCCTTCAAGCTCAGCCCCTACCGGCGGGACCTGCACGCCGGCCGCTGGGGCCTGCTCTGCGACGAAGCCGGCGCCTGGTTCGGTGAGCTGCGGCGCATCTGCCCGCCGGAGTTCGAGTTCGCTTTCGACGCTCATGCGAAGATCTTTGAGCCGTCCCAGGCGATTCAGCTCGGCAACGCCCTGGCGCCGCACGATCCGTTGTTTTTCGAGGAGCCGATCCGGCCGGAGCATATCCCCGCCTGGGGCCGGTTGCGCTCCGAGTTGCGGGCGCCGCTTGCCACCGGCGAATGTCTGTATTCGCGGTTCGAGTTCCTGGCACTGCTGAGCGCCGGCGGAGCGGATATCATCCCGCCGGATATCTGTGCGGTTGGGGGCGTGACGGAGATGCGGCGGATCGCGGCCCTGGCGGAGGCGCATTACGTGACGGTCGCCCTGCATAATCCGATGGGACCGCTGGCGACCGCAGTGAACGTCCATTTCGCAGCGGCCCAGCCGAATTTCAAAATCCTGACAGACGTGTGAAAACTCTACCGCAATGGATTCCGGCGCGGCGCAAGGTTGGTTAGAATCTGCCCATGACGGACATGCGAGCCCGTTGCCGCCGAGCCGCATCGCGTCGGTCCGGTGATTCGTGATCCACGGGGATGATGCCCCCAGCCTCCGACTGAGTTAGCCTCGCTTCCGCTGCCCCAAGGCGGGGCAGCACGTGACACTGAACGAACCGACCGCCGTTGCTCGGACAGCGTGTGACGGCGGCCTCTTTTCAGCCCGGTGCAGCATGCCTGACAGGGGGTTCGATGAGCGATAGCTGGGAACTCATCTGCTATCACACTTATACGGGCATTCCCGGCGTTGTTGTCGATCTCTCGCCCAGCGGCGCCAGCTACGGGCGGACGCTGGGCCTCGACGACGGCGATTTCCTGAAGGATGGCGCAACGCCGGGCTCCGGCGCGGTGCGCTTCTACAAGCCCGGCGGCCTCTACGTTGCCACCAGCAAGGCGCAGTGGCGCGCGCTCGGCGCCATCAAGGGGGAGGTCACGTTCCGCCGACAGCCGGCGACGACGGCTTTCCTGCTCGACGGCAACACCTTCGAGTTCTACATCCGATCCGACGCGCTCGTCGCATGGTTCAGCAGCTATCCGGTGCAGTATGCGGAAATCGCCTCCGGCTTCGATGCCGTCGGCCCGCAGCCTTATCTGATCCCCGTGGGCCAGTGGGTGACCTTGGGCTTCATGCATAACGGCGTCGACACGCTCGAGCTTTACGCTGACGGTGCTGTGGTCGCGCGGAAGACGGGGAACTATGTCCCGATCGACGTGCCTGGCACGTCGGGCCTCAACATCGGCAACACGCGCACATTGGACAGCCCGCTCAACGGCGAGATCGATACGGTAAAGATCTGGCGCTTCAATCCGCGCAAGCCACTGGATGATTTCTTCGGCCGGCCGATGGATCCCGAGACCGCAGAGTGCTGGAAGCGCTTCTGGCAAGAGATGCAGGCGGCTTTCGCGCGTCATCCTGATTGTGCGCAACGAATGCTCGCCGCGGTCCAGGATATCGCCGGGGATCTGTTCCGCCAGGCCAGGGCCAAAGGGCCGGAGACCCGGGCGCAGCTTCTGAGCGCCGCACAAAAGTACACCCAGCTCTGGCGCAAGGGCCACGTTGGAGGGCCCGAGATGGTGAAAACGCTCACAGATCTCATCGCGTGGTTCCGTCTCGTGGGGCTCGCGCCCGACGCCAACCCGAAGCTCGCAGCCTTCCTCGACTCCGATTGCCTCAGGACCGTGATGGCTGAGATCCAGCCGCCGGACTGCGACGCAAAGGCCGTGCACCTGCTGCGCTCGCTCGTGACTTATCTGGAAAAATCCGGCGCCGCTTCCGCGTGAAGCCGGTTGAGAGGGAGATGCCGTGGCGCGCAAAAATCTGGTGGCGGGCTCGACCCTGAACCCGAGCCCCAGTTTTGTAACGGCCTCGATCAAGCCGGACGGCGGCCACTTGGCGCTCGCCTTCGCGGCGAGCGTGCGGGGCGGCGGCCCGGCCGCGCCGACCGCGTCGGGAAACGGGCTCGCCTGGATCCAGATCGCGAGTGTTCGGGACGCTGGAGCGGGCAACAGCCGCATTACCTGCTTCCGCGCCATGGGGCCGGCGCCGAGCGCGGGCCCCCTCACCTTTGACTTCGGCGGCCAGCAGCAGTCGGCCTGCGCCTGGTCGGTGTTCGAGTACGACAACGTCGATCTTACCGGCACCAGCGGCTCCGGTGCCGTTCCCCAGCAGCAGACCTCGAGCGGCACCGGCAACACGCTCGCGGCGATGCTGGGTCCGCTCATGGATCCGGCGTCGAGCCTGGTGGTCGGCGGCATCGTACTCAGCATCAACGAGGTCGTCGCGGCCGGTGCAGGGCTCGCCCAGATTGATCTGCAGCCCTTCCTGAAAGGTGGCAACCGCGGCACGCTCCAGACCGTGGACCGCACGGGTGGCGGCCCGAGGGTTGACTGGAGCTGGCCCACGAAAGCGGATGCGGGCGCGATCGCGCTGGAGATCGTGATGGCTCCCCCCATCGTTCCCAGCGAACCGCCCGCCGACGACCCCGAAACCCTGGCGCGCCAGTTTGAGCCGATCCTCTTCTTTCACCCGGACGAGCGATTTTATCCGGCGGACGCCAAGCGCTACGTCGAGCAATGTGCTTTGTGGCGGGCCCAGGCGCCGTTCGACGTCAAGGATTCCCTGGGGCGGCAAAGGCGCGCCCTTCGACCGGGCGCCGATTATCGACTACGGCAAGATCTCGGCGCTCGCCGGCGAGCCGGGCACGCCCTTGGGGCCCGCGGACCTGGTGGACAATGAGGGCGAGGAGCGGTTTTTCGATTTCAAGGGCTGGAAGGATGCGAGCGGCACGCCCCAGCCCACGGTGACCGCCACCAGCAAGAACAGCTACTCCAACCGTGACGCCATCGACGCGCAGTATAACCAGCCGGACGCCGCCGGTGGCAATCAGAAGCTGCGCGACAGTCGGTTCTGGTATCACGCCGAGTTCTTCAAGGCCGATCGGTTGCGGCACCTGCTTGCGACCGTGACTGCTCCGGACCTGGTGAAGGTATACGAGAGCCTCAAGAACGCGGCGCTGCTGAATTACTACTTCTTCTATCCTGCCCATGAGGAACTTATAGGCGCGCCCTGCACGAATATCGAAGCAACGGAATTCGGCTGCTTTGCGGGCGAGTGGGGCTGCCTTTCGATCCTGCTGGAGCGCGGCACGCCCGATTCCGACTTCCTTCCCTCCTTCATCGGAACGAGCGGGCGCCTGTTGTACGCGCCCAGCACGCCTATGGCGCAAGCAGCGGATGACGACGACGACGCGAATTGCACGGTCATGACGGTCAGTCCCTTTTCCAAGGCAAATCTAGTTGGCAGGCATCCGCTGATATTCGTGGCGAAAGGCACGCACGCGCTATATCTCGCCCCCGGCCCCTTTGTGGTGGATTATCCGAACGAGAGCCGACCGAGTGATTGCGGCCGGTTCGAGGGCCTCCCGCCTCCGCCCGCGCAGCCCGAGACGCACCTAGCCGACAATCCACTCGCGGCATTAGGCCTGCTCTTTGCCAAGGTGGTCGCGGGGGCTGGCTTGCTCGGCGCGCTTGGCGCCGCTGCTGGCCTGGTTTGGGGCCTCGTCGAATATGCGGAGGCGGATCACGGCTTCAGCGGCGTGGCCACTGGGCACGGCCCACCGCACTACGCGCCTGACGTCACCGGCAATCCCGGCTCGGGCAAGGTGGTGCAACCCAGCGGGCTCATAGTGCCGGATGCTGGACCGGACGTGAAGGACTGGACCTCTGGGCAAGGTCTCGAGATCGACGGCCGGCGATACGACTTCATCGTCGACCGCGGCACGCAGCTTTGGTGGCCTGACGATTTCAATCAGCGCGGCTATATGGGCCGTTGGGGGCCGCGTGTGGAGACCGATCCTTTCGGCAGGCGCGCGGGCATGCGCTTCCCGGCGTTCTGGCGGATCTTCTTCCTGGCATTCGCCAACGGCAAGGCGTCTGGCGCCCTGTAAACAGAAATTGCCTGCTGAGGGAGGAATATCGGTGCACAGGTGACGCCGAGATGGGCGATCTGGCGGACGAGGCAGTTGGCTCGGGCCTCGGCTGTGCCGCGGTCGAAGTGGTCGGCGCCGAGGGGCAAGCCGAGCACGCCCGGAGGCGGAGCGAATCTAAAAGAATGTTTCCTTCCCGCCCGCAGCAAGGCTACGGGAGGTGATGCGTAATTCTAGGAGTACCCGTGTGCCGGAACCGGTCGCCTGGACGGATGAACCGTATCTTCCTCGGGGTGGATATCTGGAGCTGCGGGACCGGCCGGGTTGGGGGATCGAGATCAACGAGGCCGCGGTCGCACGGGACGATTGCGTCCACTGGGAGCGCAAGCTGCCGATCCGGCCGGACGGGTCCTCCGGGTATGTACCTGATCAGATCCGGCGGATCGGGCCTGGATACTGGGCTACCAGGGGATCCGACGTGAGCAGGGTAATGCCCTCCATGAGGGCCTGAGCGACGAGCAGGCGGTCGAAAGGGTCTTTGTGAATGGGCGGGAGGGTATCGATGCTGACAGCGTGGACGCTGAGGATGGGCAGCTCTTCGTAGCCGTTGTCGAGCAAACCCCGGCGGAGGACGCGGGGGTCCACCTGAAAATCCGAGCGTCCGAGCCCGCGCTTGATGGCTATTTCCCACAGGCTTGCCGCGCTGAAAACCGGAAGGTTGTTCCGATCGTCCAATAGCGCCCGGGCTTCTGTGGACAGTCGGCCCGGCTGGCCGGCGGCCCGGAGCAGCACGTGCGTATCCAGCAGGAGCTTCAATCGGCTAGGCCGAAGAGCTGCTCGATTTCCGCGCTACCCATGCGATCGAAGTCGTCCGGGACGTTGATTTGGCCCGCGAGGAAGCCGAGGCGGCGCATTTGGTGCGCCTCCGGCGCTTCGAGGCGGGTTACCTTGACCAGGGGCTTACCGGCCCTCGCGATAATGAATGGTTCCCCGTTCGCGGCCTGCTCGACGAGGCGCGAAAGATTTGTTTTGGCTTCATGGATGTTAATGACGGCCATGAGAGACATATAGGGACTGGACTAAGTTAGTCTAGTCTGCAAAAGCAGCGGGCCATGCGGCGCGCAGCGCGGCATCAGCATCGGCCATGGAAGCGGCGGAGCCGAGTTCCCGCAGGCTGGTAACGCCATGGTCGCGAATGCCGCAGGGAACGATTCCGCCGAAATGCGATAGGTCAGGTGCGACGTTGAGGGCAACGCCATGCCAGCTCACCCAGCGGCTGATGCGCACCCCGATCGCCGCGATCTTGCACTCGCCGGAACGGGTTGCGGCCCAGATGCCGATCCGACCTTCCCGGCGCTCGCCTTTGACACCGAGAAGGTCAAGGGCGCGGATCAGCCACTCTTCAAGGCCGTGTACGTAGCAGCGCAGGTCGCACGCGGGAATCGTGCCGTGCCGCCTGTCGAGGTCCAGCATCACGTAAGCGGTGCGCTGGCCGGGACCGTGATAGGTCCACTGGCCGCCACGTCCGGCCTGGTAGGTGGGGAAGCGGCCGGGATCGATCAGTTCAGACGGGCGGGCGGAGGTGCCGGCGGTGTAGAGCGGCGGGTGCTCAACGAGCCAGACCATCTCGGGTGCGGTTCCCGCCCGGATCGCCGCGATCCGTTCCTGCATGACGGCGAGCGCGGCGGGATAGTCGGTCAGGCCCGGGCTGACGCGCCAGTCCAACGCGGCGGGCGGCATGGTGATTGAAGCAGCATCCGGCATTGGCTATACCCCAGCGCCTCTATCCCACGATGCGGTCGTGGCGGAATGGTAGACGCGCAAGCTTGAGGTGCTTGTGGGGGAAACCCCGTGGAAGTTCGAGTCTTCTCGACCGCACCATCCCGCATCCTTAGAAAGTCCGTCGCTTTCTGATTTAGCTTGCCTCTGTGAGCCTGTTTGTCACACACTTTGTCATACACCGTCTAGAGGCAAACCGCCGTGCCCAATTTCCTGATTACCCGTCGCGGGGTGCACTACTTCAATCGCCGCGTCCCCGCGAAGCTCATCCCAATCATCGGCAAGGAGTGCTGGCGGGAGACCCTTTCGACCACGGACCCTCTAACGGCCCGCAAGGAAGCCGCCCAACGGAATGCCGACTGTGAAGCGCAGATTGCCATTGCCCTCCTGGAATACCGGCGCCAGCGAAGCGCGGTAGCCCGGCTGACGCCAGACGAACGCGCCGTGGTTCAGGGCGCCGGGGGGCTGGCCGCACTGCGGAAGCGGACCGTCGGGGAGGAGCCGGCTCCCGCTGTCGCTTGGCGCAGCCTACCGGCGGATTTCCGGACCGGTCTGCCCCCCGATTGGACGGCACTCACCCGCGAGCAGCGCGCGAAGCTAACAGCACGTTGGGGAGTACTATCCCCCGAGGTCCGGACCAAGCTCCTGAGTTCGGACCGGACACCCCGACACCGGTTTGAAGGGTGAGGCGGCTATAGCGAGTGCCACCGCGGACATGCTGGGGAGCATCGCCAGCGGACGGCGCTCAACCGTCACCGCGGACTGGACCACGCGACTCTCCTTGGAACCGGCTAGGAGCCGTCCCGGTCTTGCCGAAGACGGAGTCGATCTAGACGACCTCCAGGAGGAGTTGGCCCAAACCGAAGCCCGTGCTGCCATCCTCCGGGACCGACTGGAGCGGAATCTAGCGATCCTTCGGAAAGGGACCGAGGAAGCCGCAGACCCAGAATTGGAATCAGCAGACCCGGAAGAACAGGGGCAGACCGAAAACCTCCAGACGATTCTTGATCGCTGGACGAAGGAGAGCAACGCCCCCGCGCAACACGTCGGGCAATATGCTTATGCGGTTCGGCGGTTCCACGATCTGCACGGGCGGATCGGATTGAAGGAGATCACCCGCGCGCACCTGCGTCAGTTCAAGGATGCCATCCGCCGCCTCCCCAGGTCCACAAGACGCGAAATCCGCACCGCAACGCTGGCACGCGCTGTCGCGATTGCCGACAAGGAGAACTTGCCGAGGATCGATGAGAAGACAGCACGCAAGCACGTCATGGCGCTCTCGACATTGCTTTCCCATGCAGTCGGATGGGGATTCCTGGACACATCGCCCGCCGATGGCCTTCGGTTCGTGAAGCCCAGGAAGAAAGTATCGGAGGAAGATACCCGGATCGGCTTCACGCCCGCGCAACTCCGGGCCTTGGACGCATCGCTGGCGGGCGAATATCGGGTGACAGAAGACGACCGTTGGTTGCCGATTGTATGCGCTTACCAGGGGTGCCGACAGGAAGAAGCCTGCCAACTGCTCAAAGGTGACATCTACCAGCAACCCTGCGGTATCTGGGTTATGAAGATTACGGATGCTGGCGAGGAGCAGAAGGTCAAGAATCGCGCGTCTGTACGCAAGCTTCCGGTCCATCAAAAGCTGATAGACCGGGGATTCTTGGAGCACGTAGAACGCAGCGCGGGACCGCGCGTATTCGCTAAGCTGAAACCGGATCAGCGGGGGAGGCTTGGCGGACCCTATGGCAAACGCTTTGCGCGGCATCTCCGCAAGCGGACCAATATTATCGATCGCAACCTCTCGTTTCACTCGCTGCGGCATAGCTGGGCGACAGCCGCGCGGAGTGCAGAACTGCCCGAGTCAATATACAAAGCCTTGTTGGGGCACACTCAGGGTGGACCGGTCACATCGAAGTATGGCGATCTGGCAGACCCTGCGATCTTGGCGCCCTGGTTGAACAAGGTGGACCCGTTCGCGGATGCCACGGCGTAAGCCAAACTTACGCCGTGTCAAAGACTCTATCCTGTATCGTAACGGTGAAGTGTGGTATCTGGGCTCGACTATGGACAATCTGGAGAACCCGACATGCTTACCGACTTACCCCTGACACCCGAGGAACAGCACCGCGCGGAAATCATCGTCACCTCGCACCGTCTCACCGAAACGACAGAGCTTGAGTCGACACCCGAGACGCATGAGCGGGAATTAAGCCTTCTCCGCAAGCTGTGTCATCTGATGGGGCTAAAACTCGCTTGAGGAAGAGTGCCGCGGCAAGGTCCTTCAACGGCCCTTGCCGCGGGCAATCCCATTGCTCGCAGGATTGACGGTCCCGATCCGCGTCACCCTGCCTCGCTCATCCCGTGATGCGATCTGATGGGCAACACCACGCACCCGCGCCTTGGCAACTCCCGTTGCAATCACCGACCCCATATCGCCAGATGAATGCGGATGAAAACGGCCTTCCGGGCCAATAACCCCAAGTTGCTTGCTCATGTCACACCAACTCCTCTTCCTCTTCAGGTTGACTAAAGACGGGATCGCCGGGGTCGCCGTCGTCGGGGAAGTCAGCCAAACTCAGCGGCTGATCCTCCTCGGCCAAAGGATCGGGCGAGGGACTCAGCTTTGACGCAACGGCGCTTAGCAGACGGTCCACAGCGGGATCAGGGATGGCAATGGCAAGCCCCGTTGCGCGGGCACGTGCAAGCGACATGATGAGGGCGTGCAACCGGGGAGTCAGGTCCCGGAGTTCTCTTACAGCCCAAGGTTCATCGGTTGAAATCAGCCTGTCTCGCGTCGCCAGCCAACCGGTCAGCCGCGTTACTGCGGCCTCGAACGCCTGTGCGGGCGTGGTGAAACGGTCGATGCGCGGCTCGTAGCAACGGGGCGCCTCGGTCGCTCGACGTTTTGGCCCGCATCGGCGCTTCATGGGTTGCCTTCACCGACAAGAAGCCGGCGCGTTTCCTCATCGTCTAACGCGATGATCTCAGACGCAATCTGGTGGAGGCGGCGAACAGTAAGCATTCCGCCCGAGAACAAGGCCAGCGATGACGTTGACGCATACTCCAGCACGCCGCGGTCCGTGTTAAGCAGGTCAATGATTTGCCCGAATAGGTTTGCCGTGGTGTCGCCTTCAGTGATCATCTGCGGGTCGTCCGTGGTCATCGAATGCACCCCACCGCGGGGCGCAGTAAGCGCGGTAGGCCGATCTGGACAAGGCTTCTTACTGCGCACGCGGCTTCGATGCTCTGCTCGCGCGACGGTGCTCGATCAAGAGCTTGGATGACGGTTTCAGCCCACAGGAGCCTTTCCTGCATCCATTCCCCATGGGTCATCATCTTATGACTCCATCGGCTTGAAAAACGCACACAGTGCCATTTCCAGGTCGCGGATGTTGTCCGTTGGATCGCGACCCTTGGTAAGATCAGCAATGACCCGATCCGCCGCTCTCCAGCCCGCATATGCCCAATCTTGTCGGCATGCCGGCTCCATTTCACGACAGTAGTCCCGCAATGCCGCGAACATCCGCGTCAACCATTCGCGAGAGAGGCGCGCCGTCTTCGAATTGTAGATGAGTAGATCGCAGCTGAATCCGACAAGCTCATCCCGAATGCGGGTTGCCGTCTCCAAGGCGCGTTCCTTGTTGATCCAGTTGAGTGTCATGAGACCAACTCCGGGAAATGTCTCTTGATCGCGCTAATCCGGTCGCGGATGCGATCCATCTCGTATCCGCGGGACAGCGTCACATTGTAACCGCCGCCATTCGACTGCTCCAGGTCCCGCAGTGATTGCCCGAGCCGCGCGAGATCGTTCTTAGCGTGCGCTGCGGCAAGGCGACGCTCGGGTGAGCCCTTGATTGGAGGCGTTGGGGACGGTTTCGCCTCATGCTGAGCCACGGCCCCGTGGCGCTCGGCATGTGCCAGCGCGAGCCTTTCGAGGGCGTTTTGCCTTGGTGCGGTAGTCGATTCCATATCGGGCAGCTAATTCCTTCCGGGGCTGCTCCGCGGACGTTGGCGACGTGCGCTGTTCCGCCTGAAATTGCCTGAGCAAGTCTAACCGCCGCTCGGCTGGTAGTTTGTCGAATGTGGGCAACAAGCCCTTCAGCCACGTCCGAAATTCGGGGTCCAGGTTGGCGCCCGGTGCGTCGGGAGGGACGGGCGCGGGGACGTTGAAGAGGTCGCCGTCCTTGCTCCTGGCGATATGGAGGCACTCAACGATCCGGTCGTCGGCGCTAAATTCGGAGGCTCCGATTTTTGTGACCGCAGAGACGACGTCGTCCAGGTCCGCATAGTCCAGATCGTTGAGCCTCGCCAGTTTGGCGATGCGGTCGGCGAATGCTTCTTGTTCGTTCATTTTCAGTCCCCCAACCTGTTGGAACCGGTCGCCTTCTCTCGTGCGAGCATGAAGGCCACCGCTTCCGACACGAGGAGTGCGCGGCTGACCCCATAACGTTTTGCCAGATCGCTAATTTCCTTGTAGGTGGTGTGATCCAAGCTGCCCCCAACGACACGTTTATTATGGGAATAAGGGATGCTTCGAATACCGCGTTCACAACTCATGGCTTGGGGTCTCCAATAATTTCAATTGATTTTGCACCCATGTCTGGATTGCTTCGGTCAGGACTGTATTCAGGCTCTCACCCCGAATGACACTAAAGACGCGAGCCAGAGCTGCCGTCTGTGCCGGGATGCGCACGCCGAGGTGTTCACGCGCGAGGTGACGATGAGGCGTGCCGGCACATGGGTCAGCCCTTGGCGGCGAGCGCGGCGAGCTTCTCGCGAAGTGACTGGGTCACGAACCACCTCAGCGACCAACCGTTAATCACACAAACGTCCTTGACGGTCTGGTGGAGTGCAGGCGGCATGTGGATTGTCGAAACGACAACCCGCTGAGCGTCGCGTTTGATCATTGTATTCCTCGGGATTTCTGGGGAGTAGGAGTGCAGTTGCTCGTTAGTGAACTAACATTCTAGGGCGGCTTTGTCAATTTCGCCAGCGACGGTGGCTCACTAAATGGACGATTTGTAATGCGCCATGAGCGAGAGTAACGTTGCAATCCTGGTGACAAGCTGCCACAAAAGCCCCATAATGAGATATGAGGGCGAAGCCCTAGCTCGTCTCTGCGTTTTCCCCCAAAATGGGATCGATACGTCGCCCGGTGTCCCAAATGCCGGCGATGATGAGCGTCGCGGGTAGCTCCCGCGACGTGGCTACCCGCCAGTGCGGCGCCCGCATCATCTCCGGGGTGCGGTCAGACGCGCGGCGCTGGAGGTTTCATTTTCAACTAGGCCCCGGAAGAGCCTCAGAGACCGGAGAATACAAATGGACGACACACCATTAGACGCGCTTGTTGAAATCGCACGCCCTCTGCTCTTCACACCGGGTGCACATACCCTCGTTATCCGCACCTCGGATGACCCCGAGGATGACTCCGAGCATCTCGTCTGCGATGCAAACGAGGCAGCTGAGTTTCTCGGCGGAGCGCCCGGGCAGGTTCTGCTCCAGACATTCGACGCGGACGGGAAGCCGACCGCATATGTCGGTTTGGCAGCCGTCATGAACGCAGATCATTACCTTCCGCCAACCTGCATCTCGAAGCGCAGCACAGATGGCATGCGCGTGGGTATCTGGCGCCTGGACACACCTATCCCTGTGACTGACACGAAGAACGTCCAGGCGCTGGAGGACATCGCACGGGGATTGGGAAATGAGAGTGCCGCCGACCCGGCGCCGTTGCCTGGAGCGGACGGCTGGGAGATCACCGAGGCGCACCCGGACCGAGTTTACTCACTTGACGCCCTCAAGCGTGCACCAGCTCGGGTCGTTGGATCAGTCGACCCCGGCATTCTGAATCGCCCGGTCAAGATGGCAATGTCGATCTTCGGCAAGGATCAATCAAAGGGGAAGTATAGAGGGTTCTCCGGGACGGTGGGGAATGTGGTCTACACGCTGGCGCAGCACCCGATGGCCTCGAAGAAGGATGGTTCGCACTTTCTGAGCGGTTCGTTGGTAAAGGGTGCCGAGCGTGTCGCCAACGCGGTTGACGTTCTCTATTGGCTGACACTCGACCTGGACTGTGGCGACGATGCTCAGACCATCCGAAAGCGCATTCAGGAGCTTGGGCTATTCGCCGTGCTGCACACGTCGTGGTCACACGGGACGGAGAAAACAGAGGTGAAGAAGGATTCGGTCCTTAGTTGGATCGGGAAGGACGCTACGGAAGCGTCCTGCGAACAGGTCCGCGCCTACCTGATGGACGTCAAAAGATATCGTCCGGACGTCCTGGAGGGCGCCACCCTAGAAGGGACATTCCACACCAAGGAAGGGATCAAGTATCGACTGCAACACCAACGGATGGCCAGACTGCGGGTCTGGTTCCTGCTGGAAAAGCCCTTTGTGATCGCTGAAAGGGCTGCACGGCAGGCAGAGGCCATCGCGGAATGGAGGGACAGGTATCGGGGTATGGCCAAGGTCCTGGACGTGGTGGCGGACCGCTCATGCGTTGATCCGTCAAGATTGTGGTTTCTGCCACGTCACCCGACGGAGGCCACCGAGTTCTTTGTCGAGGTCTTCGCCGGCAAGGCCCTCGACATTGATAGTATCGACCGCGTTTCCGAGAGGGATGAGCGGAACCCGTTCGATGCTGCCGCGAGGGCGATGGGAGGCGACAAGAAGCAATACGTAACCGCCAACATGCTGGCTTTCGCAGCCAAGCATGGCGACGTATTTGAAGCGGCGGACTGCATGCAGGAACTTGATCCCGATTGTGACCGTGGTCCTGCTCCCGGTGGGGGGCTGACGTGTAGGTGTCCTAACGACTATGAGCACACCCGGGCGGGAGACCCAGACGACGCGGGCTGTTTCGTCGTGAATGCCTCCAATTCAAAGAAGGGAGGATTCGTTATTTGGTGCGAGCACGACGCGTGCAAAGGCAAGCTGGACCGGCTCGACCACCTCGACCTATTTTGTCAACAGGTTGGGATCGAAGATGCGACGGAGCTTTGCAAGTGGTGCCCGGAAACTGTTGAGAATGATGAGGAGTCGGAGGAAGAAGATCAGCCCGCACAGCGGGGGAGGCGAAGTAAGAAGCAAAAACCTAAACCCGACAACGAAGCCCTTTTCCAGAAGTTCAGCAAGGAGTAGGCCTACGTGGCAGAAGGGACGACGGGAAATTTTGTGAAGGTGCTGCTCGACGGCACTTTAGAGTTCAAGGGTGTTGAAGCTCTGGACAAACTATATGCTCATACCCCCGTTGTTTACCAGGAGAACAGCGGTAACGTGAAGTATAGGCCCCTAGTGAAAGAGTGGCTTAAGTGGCCCGAGTCAGAGTCCCGGAAGTTCCGAGGTGTTCGTTTTGCTCCGGGCAAAACGGATGCGGAGATTGCCCCTTACCTCAATCTGTGGCGCGGGTTAGGTGTTACGCCAAGGCCGGGATCGTGGGCGCGGATGCACGCGCACATCGAAGAGGTGCTCGCCAACGGAAATGCAAAAGATGCGCGGTTCTTCATTGGATGGATGGCCTATGTCCTGCAACATCTCGGTGACACTCGGAAGAAGCTGACGATCTCGCCAGTCATTCGAGGCGTCCAGGGCGCCGGCAAGAGCATCGTTTTCGACTACTACCGCAAAATTTTCGGCCGGCATGGGGTAGCTCTATCGAAGCCTGAACAGATCGTCGGACGGTTTAATGCTCCGCTTGGGGAAGCCCTCTTCGTCCAATTGGAGGAGGCTTTCTTTGCCGGCGATCCGAGAATTGATGGTCCGTTAAAGGACCTGCTTACAGGGAGGGAGATGCAAATTGAGAGGAAGCGGATTGACCCCATTACCGCGCCAAATTTCGCACACTTCGCCATCATCTCGAATGCTGAAAGGCCGGTGCCGATAACCGCGGGGGCAAGGCGCTACTACGCCATTGAATGCAGCGATGCCAAAGCCAATCAGACCGCTTGGTTCGACCCGCTGATTGAGGAGATGGAAAACGGGGGGCTGGAGGCGATGGCGTGGGACCTGCAACGCTGGACCCCGCCCAATGGCGATTGGGGTTTCCTCAGGGAGTTCCCGAGAACGGAAGCAGGGGACCGGATGATAGCCGCGGGATTGTGTCCCTTGGAGCGATTTATCCTCGCATGGGTATGGGAAGGCAGTGCGGGTTTTGGTGCTGCCGCGGTTCATCTTAGGGATGAAGGCGACACCATAATCAGCACCGCTGATCTGGCGAAGCAATTTAAGGACTGGGCTGACGACAACCTGCATGATCATCGCGAACGGAGCGGCATCAAGACAGACCCCGTAACCGTTGGGCTGATGTTGAAGAAAATGCTCCCCCAGGTGAAGCCGGATCATGGGCGCACGGGCAATGGTCGCCGGTTTCCGTCCCGCGGGCGTGTGCTGGAGATGCTGCGGATGCATGACAATGGTGGTTACGGGGCTCACCTGGACAGGTTTGCTGAGGCGGAGGGGTGAGGGTTCGTGAAGGGGTGCCCGGCAGCCTTTCACCCCGCAAGCCTTTGATTTTTAGCCGGATTGAAGGGTGTGAAGGGGATGAAGGGTTTGGCGGGATTTCTCTTGGTGTATGGTGTTTGCTCCGCGCGGGGCGCCTAATCTTGGCGTCGAGGCACGGAGCATTCGCTTTTTTTGAATTCTGCTGTAAACCCTTCAACTATTCACACCGTTCATAACCCTAAGAAAAGCAAGGGATCGGACATATGAATGGTTTGCCCGAAACTATTTAGAACCACTCACACTCCTTCACACTCCTTAAGCCTGCGACCGAGGGTGCACCCACGGCCTTGCCGCGGAGCCTGATGGAGCGGTTAGGGCGCGTTCGGAGCGTGGTCCCTCCGGGCTCTCCCGCCACGCAGTCCCGTCTCGCTACAACCGATGCATTTTTGCGAATGCTCCACACTCTGAAATTCATTCGCCTTCTGCGGGCCACTATGCCGGCGCCTCGTCCCGGACTCCAAAATCAGTTTGCGTATGTATGCACGCCTACACCGCGGGCAGCCCCGGATCGCGTTATGTGTGTATGAACCGTTGCAGCGTAGTTCGCCGTGATTACGGGGTCAGGCTTTCAGCCCTCCAGCATTGCCTTTACCGATCCTGAAAATACGGCTTGCCGCTTGGGCTCAGGTGTCCCGCCTTCGCCAGTTCCGCCGCGATTTCTCTCAGGGGAACGCCGCTCACGGGCCTTCGGGTTCTTCCGCGCCAGCCGCTTGGCCTCCGCGACAACCGGCTCTGGCACTGTCTTCCTGCTCTCGCAACGGCCCGTTTCTGCCCGCTTGCGGTCCCGGGTGTGTTTGCAACGACGAACGGCCCCACGAATCAAAACGGGCGCCACTGGCGCCCGTTTATGATGCTGACTTACGGTCCCGCTGGACTACCTCACCCGCACCGCGGCAAGCCGGCGCTGACTCGTCTCGGTGTAGATAACCGTGTTCTTGATGTCGCGATGCCCCAAGTAGTCCTGGATCAGCCGCGTATCCGTGCCCTGGTCCGCCAAGAAAAACCCGCATGCATGGCGCAGCATGTGCGGATGCACCTGGAACCCTAACCCTGCGCCCTCGCCAGCCCGTTTGCAGATTACCTGGACAGCATCAACAGAGAGCGGTCCGCCGCGCTCAGACCGGAAGACATAAGGCCCGTCTGCTTCAGCTTGCATCCGCTTGAGGGCACGCACGGTGTCAGGTTCGAGCGTGTGTGTCGTGTCCTTGCTCCCCTTCAGCCGGCGAACGTGGAACGGGCGCGCCTTGGGCGCGTCCAGGTCGAAATCCGTCCATCGCAAATCGACCGCTTCCGACACCCTCAGGCCGTGCCTATAGATCAGGGTCAACAAGAGCTTGTCCCGCTCACCTTGGCGCCCCACCTTTCCCGCGGCATCGATCACGCGCCGCGTTTCATCAGGAGAGAGATGCTTACGACGAACATTCGGTCTTTCGCCGCTGGATTGGCCTTCGCGCATAACTTGGACTCCTAGAGGTAGTGTCATCGTGCTTGCGCGTTTTGCGTCAATATTCGGCATAATAAGTAAAAAGCCGAATGTTTGCAAGTGGAATCAGCGCCTCGGGAGCGTGCCATGCGTCTAATCGTCCTCATACTATCGTCTGCAATCGAACTTGCCGGGCTGCTCCTACTCCTCGACATGCTCCGGTATGTCTGACAACGCTGCCCGGACGAGGCACGCCACAGTAGTCAACTGACGGAATCGACACCCCCGCCGGACTATGCCGGGGACCCATGATGGTATTCCCCCTAGCCCGTTCGCAGGGCGATCATGGCGCGACCCAAACGTTGCCAATTTGGCTCCTTTCGATTATGATTCGGTTGGCCTGTCAGCCGCAGCACCCGCCGAAACCCGGGTTAGTAATCGAAAATGGGACCTGCCGTGAAAGCGTCTGAGGACCTGATCAAAGTAACGCGGGCGAGTTCGCGCGTGACCCAGATCGCCCGTCCGATCCTCCCGAGAGAACTGGACGCAATGGGAGCTGATTCAGAGCCGATCAAGGCGGCATCTCCAGTTCCCGAGCGAACTGGAAGGGATGTGGTAAAAAGGGGTAGGCATTCCGGACCCATAACTGTTGGCGAGAATACTTTCCCCACGCTGAAAGCTGCGGCGCTCCATCACGGACTTGCATCGAACGCGGTGTCTGTCCGCCTCCGCGACGGGTGGTCGCTGGACGAGGCTTTGGGCATTGTTGCACGCGCACGGAGCAAATGGAGCGGAGAGCCGGTCACTGTCCATGGGGTCAACTATCCGAGCCGCGCGGCCGCGTGCAATGCGCTCGGTCTCGACCCTCGGCTAGTCCACGTGCGGCTCAAATCGGGGCGATCGGTAGATGAAGCATTCGGCATTCAGGATTTTGATTACAAGAGTAAGCCTCAAAGCCTGACACTCGAAGGGCGCGCATTTCCGACCCTTAAAGCGGCGGCACAGTTCTATGGCATTAGCAAAGATGTTCTTAACGCACGCGTCAATCGTTACGGTTGGACACTTTCACAAGCCCTAGGTATCGAACCCCGGCCTGGGTATGAGCGGGGGATTGTGGGCCTCCTCTATCTAGTTCGCCATATCTCAACAGGAACACCTTACGTCGGGATCACGATGGGGACCATCGAGCAACGATGGGCACAGCACGTCGAGAAAGCTATCTCGGGAAAGCGATTATCTCGGTCTGGACTCCACGCGGCGATCCGCGAACACGGACCGGCAGCCTTTAGCGTGTCTCTCCTTGCCAAGGCGAAATCGCTGGGCGAACTGGCTGAACTGGAAACGCGTCACATTGCGGCGCTCGATAGCGCAACCCCCAACGGCTTTAATCTTAACCGCGGCGGTGCCGGGACAAGGACAACCGGGATTAAGATCACAGTCGCTGGCGTTAAATACCCCAACATGAGTGCTGCCTGCCGTGCTCTGCACGTCCCATGGAGCGTGGTGCGCGGTCGTCTGGAGAAATCGTGGTCACCCGAGCAAGCATTTGGGCTCGAACCAAATCCAAATGCGAAGCGTGCCAAGCCCATCGTTCTTCAGGGAGTCACATATGCCAGCATTGCTCGGACCGCGGCCGCGTTTGGACGTGACCTGAAGGTCGTGCAGGCGCGATTGATGAGCGGGTGGTCAAACGAAGAAGCATTTGGATTGTTAGTCCGTAAGCCGAAGACCGCGATCTCATTTCAGGGGAACGAGTATCGCTCCGAGCGAGCAATGTGCGCGCACTTCGGCGTTTCCTATAACACCTACTATGCGCGACGAAGGCGTAATTGGAGCATTGCACAGGCGCTCGGTCTTGAAGACCCGAGCCATGAGATCGAACCCACATCAGAACGGAAAGCCAAGGGATGACCCAGATGAACAGAGACGTTTCTCCGGAGCGCCTAGCTGACTGGCGCCTCATTTGGCAAGCAGCCGGAGCGGCGAGGATCGCCGAAGAATTGGCTTCGCCAGCAATGGGCAAGCTTGTTGACGAATTAGGCGTTGATAAGCGTGCAGCCGCCCGAAAATGGCTTGCACAGCATCTTGCCGAATTCGAGAGCGATCGCCGCTGGACAAATCGGCGCTCCTGGATCGCCATCGTGCTCGCGGCAATGTCTACCGTCGTCGCGATCATGGCTCTATACCTAAAGCATGGCGATTGACCACCGATCTGATCCGGTGGCGGGAATTAAAAGCGCCGAGGCTCAGGGCGAGACCGACGATCCGACTCCGCCAGAGTTTGCGGATCGTCCAAGCGCGCTCCGAGATGTAGAGAAGGCCATTCCCCTCTCGCTAAGCCCCAACTGACACACGACGACACGGCAACCCGGTCTGTTACGGCCCATCCCCGCCATCCACCGCAGTATTCTCTGGTTTTTCGGTCTTGATTGACCTGGATCAATGCGTGCGGCACTGCCCCTCCCGCAGGCCACGGCCTCGACTGGCCACCCAAGTTGTTCTTGACACCCCCTCTGATCTCCGTCCCGCCACGCCAGACGACGTCAAGGACGCCCTAGCGTTCGCACTCCGGTTCGATGGCCGCAAACACTATCCTCGTGCGAATGACTTCATGGCGCAGATCGTGGCGGAGCACCTGCTGGCGCACCTGGAGCGTTGCGGGTTTGTGGTCATGAAGAAGCCAGACTTACCGGCGCATCGGTCGCAAGGATGACTGCACCCGCTTGGATTGTTCCCCGCTCTCCCACCGACCGCTCTCGCGTGCTAACCGACAACCCATGCATTGCGACGATCAGGCAGCGGCTGAGCGGCGAGCCGATCAGCCATATCGCCCGCAGCTACAACGTCCACAACAGCACGATTTCACTGCTACCCAAATAGGGGGAGGTGTTGCTTCCTTTTAAGCAGCCACAAATCGTTGAGTGCAGTCCAACGCTCGCCGATATATGAAAGGAACCCGGAAGGTTTGCACTCCTCGTTTCGCGCGGCGCTCTAGAACACCCATGGAGACCAAATCCTCCACTGCGTCCTGATACTTTCTTCCGAAAAGTCGGTGTATGGCTGCATCACTGTATTCTGTGCCTCCCCCGATGAGTTTTTTTATTGTGTCCCACTTATGTGGAAATTCTGCTTCAAGATAAGTCGTGCGCTTTTCTTTAGACATCTCCTCAAGGCCATAGATTATTGCCTGGCCGGAAATCAGCCTCGGCGTTTGACCACCATGATCACGCTTGTAACCATCTCGCTGCCACTGGGTTGCGCGGGTCAGCAATGAAATCACGTCGCGTGGTGTTACGACACCCTTCCCATCCTTGGTGTGATTATATATCCAGCGCAAGGTATCGCTTTGGTTCGGAGGGCTGTAAACGGTATTGGAAAAGACCTTGTAAAACGCCTGCTTTTGGTATTCAATGCTCGAAGTGAGAAGGCTCCCGTCTATTGCGAAGTAGCTGGAGAAATTCGGGTTCGCGAAAATCCGGCGCACGATCATCGCTAGAATCTGCTCCTCAGACCATCGCAGGACGTCCGAGCGGCGAGCGGTGACGTGCGTCAGGGCAGCGAACCCCTTTTCGGCAACAACTTGGTCAAGGATGTCATCACGCAGGAAGACCTTGACCCGAATTCGTGCGGAAGTGAATAAACGTAATGTGCGTAGCAAGCCACGAAGTGCGCGCAACTCTGTTTCAGAGCGGCGGGCAAACAGCTCGTCTAATCGGTCCACCATGAGCCAGAGGCAGAGGTCAGCTTTATTGAGGAGCGCCTCCAATCTTACAACAATTGCATCTATATATGCAGGCATCCAAGGGTCATCGTCATCGTGCGTGCTGCGCCGGGTAGATGTTACCTCGCCGAGCGACAACTCGAACTGCCCAACGTCCTCAGGTGGTTTCCACGTGACCTTGGGCTTCAGACGGCTCAGAACTGCAAGAGTCCAGGCGAGAATTTCATGAAGCGTTTGACGCCGAGCAAAGTCCGGAATGCCGGCTTCCCTGTAGGCATCGCGAAAGCTAGCAATTTCAGGTTTGCAAGCTTCCAAAAGCCTTTTGTAACTATCATTGCGGATAAACTGCTCATAGGCCAAAGAGACAACATAAATACACCAAAAGTCTACAAAGTCCGCTTCACTAAGCTGGTCGAACTGCTTCTTGTAGGCCAGAAACACAGTATCTTGTCGTTGTTGAACACCATGCGCAAGTATTATTTTCTTATCACGAAGCATCATGTGTGGGAGGAAATCGACAAATATCCGGTAAAGTGCGGTCTTGCCTGATCCCTTAGTGCCCGGGACGAGATCAACGCGATCCGCCAGCAGATCATCGAAGACGGAGGTTTCAACCCGTGCAGCCTCAAGTAAGGTATCCAATTCTGCAACCGCAGAGCCTAAGTCAAGACCCGCCAGCAGGGCCGCAGCCTCAGCGTTCGCAATCATTACTTGTTTGATGCCTCTCCACGTTAAAATCACTGACATTACTTCGCCTCGGAATCCCAGCCCTCTGCACGGCTTTTGGCATCACCGAATCCAAGGCCCGAATCTCCGATAGAAACAAGCACCTTCGGAGGCTTCGCACCACGGAGCTTCCATGAGCGCGGATTCTGCGACAGCCCTGTTGCATCCTCGCCCCCGCATGGTTGGGCAGAACCGAAGACGATCCGACCACGCCCCCCCCGCCCGTCGCACCCGGGGACGCTCCGTCAGCCGACGTGTCAACGTTCCGCAGGACGGCGGAGCCGCTCTGCTGGAAGCCGTTGCGGGGGAACCGGCGCTTTCCTCATGATCCGCAGAGGGACCCTAGAAGCTGGCCCAGGTGGTGAAGAATCGGGCCGAGCCTCAACTGAAGGTCCAGCAGGACCGTGTGAATCGGCCCACCGACGAGGTCCCCCAGACAATAGTTCCGACAGCGCCTCCCAGCCACGCCGCGAAACGTCTCAGTCCCCGCCACCCTAGCCGGAGGCTCGCCACATCCGGATGATCTGAGGTCAATTGGGTGATGACGACCGCACTGGCGTCCTGAGCCTCTTCCAGGACGTCAGTGGCAGATCGGGAGAGGACGGCATCGTCCGGCGGATTGTTGCCGCCGATGCCATGCCGGCGCACATCTTCAAGCTGCCTGAGGGCGGGTGCCGCGTCCCGAAGAAGCTCCGTGAAGTCCCGAAGTCGGACGATGGTCTCCTGCCACTCTGACTGCCGCTCCACCGGGGCGACACCGTCCAGGTTAATGGCGGACTGCCAGCTCGCCGGGACGCTTACATCCAGGCTGATGGCGTCAGTCGCTGCGCCAGCTTCGCTCACTGCCGCGCTGGTGCTCAGCGAGGCAGTTGAGCTGTCGGCCGCCGCGCCGGCTTCGGTGACGGAAGCAGCTGTCGGTAGGACAGTGGTCGGGGTCGCCGTCGTGCCGGAGATGCCCAGAACAAGGGTGTTAGCTTCTCCGCGCGTCCGGACGCCTTGAAGTCCAGGGTGGTCGGCTTCCACGCGAACGACAGAACTGTCCGCCTGAACTCCATTCGTTGCCGACATCAGTTCCCTGTTGGGTTCAGTAGGCCTATGATATCGGGCACGGGCCGAGAAAAGTGCAAGACCTCGCCATGGACGTTCCTAGGGGTGACACTCGTTCTGTCACTCGGTTTGTCACTCAAATGGAAAACTACTTCCGCCTAACCCATTGGAAATACGACTGTTTCACATTCGATCCGGGTTTCGAGTTCTTCTCGACCGCACCAGCCTCGATCCCCGGACGCTGGCTTGCGCAGCTCGGTTCTAAAACTGAAACGCTATCGGTCTTGCGTCGCCATTCCGGTAGAGGATTCCGGTTGCGAAGTGGTTCGGTGGGATCACACCTAGCGCCGCCCTGAGTGCCGCTTCCGACGTGATCAGTTGCTTATCGAAGATGAAGAGAATATCGCCGGGGAGGACGTGCGCATCAGCGGCGGCTGTTCCGGGCTTGATGTTCATGACCACCAACCCCGCTACGACGGGCAGTCGTTCTTTCTCCGCGAGAACAGGGTCAACCGGAATACCCGTCATACCCAAGGGGCGCTCCGTTGGCCGCGTAGGTATGAACGCGGGCTCCAGGGCGACCGGGTCGGCAACCCCGGCAACGGGGATTGATGAGTAGGGCGCACCCTCTGACATTGCAGCAGGCTGCGTTTTGGCGACCTGATATCCCAGCGCCTGCATACAATCGTTGTAATTCTCGCTCCGTTCCAATACAGTATCGAGTCCAGCGACCACGCTCATAGCGGCCATGGACACCGCCACATCACGTGGCGAACCGGAAGCGCCGAATTCGTAACCTTTGTCCATGCCACGCGCGGAGAGTCGGCAACGCGCCGAATCCGGCCCCAACTGCGATGCTGACATCCCGGGGCCGGGAACAAAGAGATCCTCGCACGCGCAAACGGCGATGGCGATGCTCAGCAACAGCAGAGTGTCCCTAAATCGGACCATGTGGAGTATCCCGTTGACCTGAGCCATCCGGCTGAGGCCGGAGGCGACGTGCGTCAATTTGCGAGACAAACCTTTTTGCTTCGTTAATGGGCGCCAGCCATCCGTCTGCACACCTTTTCTCTGGCGTGCGAATGCATGCGGCAAGCGCCGTAGCACCGGCATCGGGGAGCGGGATGAGCTACTGTGCCGATGATCATGTGACCGTCGGACGTGTCGCATCGGAGGGGGTATCATCATGGACCGCCGCTGCTTCCTTCAATCCACCGCCGCCCTTGCCGCCGGGGCGTTCGGACCCCCCGCTTTCGCCGCCGGCCCGCCGATCCAGCTTGATCCTCAAACCCGCACGATCGAGGTGAACGGCAAGGCCGCCTCGGTGCTGGGCATCATGCAGCCGGATGGCAGGCAGGGTCTTTCGATCGATGTCACCGAGCCGTTCCGGGTGGAGGTGCGTAACCGGCTGGACCGGGTTTCGCTGATCCACTGGCACGGGCTGGCGCCGCCGTTCCGTCAGGATGGCGTGCCGTATGTGTCGGCGCCGCCGATCCCGGCCGGGGCCATGCAGACTTACGATTTCAAGCTGGCGTATGCGGGCACGTTCTGGATGCATTCGCATGTGGGATTACAGGAGCAGGAGCTGCTGGCAGCGCCGCTTATCATTCATGAGGCGGGGCAGAAGGCTGCTTATGTCCAGGAAATTGTGGTGATGCTGCACGATTTCTCGTTCGGTGATCCGCGCGAGATCTTCGCCGCACTGAAGAGTGGGGGAAAACCCGCAGGCGGGTCTCAGGGTGGCGGGACCAAGCCGGTCGAGATGTCCGGCATGGCCACGCAGAAACCGGACCTCAACGACGTCGATTACGATGCTTTCCTGGCGAATGACCGGACCCTGGCGGATCCTGAGATCGTCGCGGTGGAGGCGGGCGGGCGGGTCCGGCTTCGGCTGATCAATGGGAGTGCGGCGACCAATTACTGGATCGGCCTTGGTGGGCTGCGCGGCCGGTTGATCGCGGTCGATGGGACGGCGGTTAAACCGCTGATGATTGGTACAATGCCGTTGGCGATCGCCCAGCGGGCGGACATTGTCATTGATATCCCACGTGGGGCCGGCGCCTATCCCATCCTGGCGCAGGTGGAGGGCAAGCGGGACCGCTCGGGCATCGTGCTTCGGACGGCGGCCGCTCCCGTTGCGCGCATCGCCCCGCAGGCCGAGCATGAGTCTCAGGCGGTGGGTTTTGATTTCGAGCGTGGCTTGCGAGCGGCCGAGCCGCTGGTTCCCCGTCGCCCGCAGATCGTGCGCGACGTGCCGCTTACCGGCGACATGCAGAAATACATCTGGATGATGGATAACGAGAATTACCCGAACATCAAACCCATCATGATTTCGGCCGGTAAGCGCGTCGCCCTGGTGATGCGGAACCAAACCATGATGTCGCATCCGATGCATCTGCACGGACACCGCTTCCAGGTCGTAGGCCTGGACGGGCGCTGGTTCTCCGGTGCGGTGCGAGATACGGTGCTGGTCCCGCCGCGGAAGACCGTGACCATTGCCTTTGATGCGGAGAATCCCGGCCGTTGGGCCTTTCATTGCCACAATCTGTATCATTTGGCTGCCGGGATGATGGCTGTGGTGGACTACGAGGGCGTGCCAATGCCGCCGACCCTGGGGGACGGTTGAGGGCGGCTGCTTCCGCATTGGAGCGCGGCATTTCCTGAGTTAGTACCCGACGGGTGCGAATTCTCGTTCCGTTGCGTGATGCCGCTTTGGCGTGCCTCTGGGGCGGACTGTCTCTCTCCGCGATCGGCGATCAGCTCTTTGCGGTTGCGCTGATCTGGATAGCGGTCGGCCTGCTGGGACCATGGGCGGGATATCTGCCTGCACTGGGCGCAACTATCGTGCTGGCGACCGCGCTGCTGGCGGGACATTGGGCGGATTTCTGGGAACCGCGATCGGCGATGATTGGGGCGGACCTGGCACGTGCTGTCGCGCTGGTGCTGGCGTTCCTGCAGTGGAGTGTGTGGGGTGGCATTTCAGCCGAAACCCTGGTTGGGCTTACCTCGATATTATCGATGGGGCAGGCAATTTTCCGCCCGGCCTTGCAGGGCATGCTGGCGCCGCTGGTGGGTGCGCCGGAACGGTTGCCGGCAGCGAATGCGCTGCTGGACACGACGGACCGGATCGCCCGGTTGCTGGGGCCTGGTGTGGTGGCGGCATTGGCCGCCTGGCTGCCGACACAGCACTTTCTTTCGCTGGATGCGGCGAGTTTTCTCGCCTCCGCGTTGGCGTTGATGCTGATCGGTCGCCTGCGGCGATTACCGCACCTGCGGCGTGCGGGCGGGCGAGAGAGCGTCGCCGCTTCCATCCTGCGCGGCTTTCGCAGTGTCGCTGGTCACCGGGTGCTGCGGATGGAGATGCAGGTCAGCGGCGGGCTGAATGGCGCCTGGTATGCGATCATGTTTCTGGGGGTACCCCTGGCGCTTGCGCGACACGGAGCAGGAGGTGCGGGGCTTGCGGATTTGGGGCTGATCATTTCGGCCTATGGCAGCACGAATTTGCTCGGAACGCTGCTGATCGGCGGGCGGGCGATGCCGGCGAACCCGGGGCGTATGGTTTTCGCGGGGAATCTGATCCTGGGACTTGGAATGCTGGTCATAGCCGTGATCGCGGCCGCCCCGGTTTCGGCTTCCGGCGCAGTGTTGGGCTTCGCCGGCGGCGCGTGCCTCGGGGCGGTTGGCGGCCCGATGCACGACATTCCAGTCGCAGTATTGCGGCAGACGGAATTGGCGCGGGAGAATGTACCGGCGGCGATGCGGGCCTCGCTGGTGGTGAACAACGCAGGTTTGCTGGTAGCGATGCTGATCGTGCCGGTGGCTTACGCGATGCTGCCGCTGGCCGCGGTAATGGGGGTATGTGCGGCGGTGATTATCGGGATCGGGGTTGTCGGGACGGTGCGGTTTGCCGGTCCGGGTGCGGCTCACGCCGATGGGGTCGTGATACGATGAACCCGGCTTGCGATCTCCTCTGAAACCAGCCCATCGCGCACATCGCGCGCAACCAGCCTCGGATCGCGCTCGCCTGGGTCGCCCATTCCTCCGCCGCCCGGCAGTTCCAGGATCAGCCGGTCGCCATCGGGAATGACCTGAAAGCCTTTGGTCCGCAGCTTTTTGCCTGATTTCAGCCGAACCACCCCGGGTGCGCCCGGCAGTCCGCCGTCGCGTCCCTTGGGGGCGTGTGCGACGCGGTCGAAGGTGGCGTTCACCGCGAACTCCAGATCGCCCTTCGTCGCAATCTCCATGATCTGGCCGACGCCGCCGCGGGTCCGCCCCGCTCCGCCGGAATCCGGCTTCAACTCCTTCCGCCAGAAGATGATCGGCGCGACATTTTCGGTGGCCTCCACCGGCATGGTCCGCACCCCGGACGGGAACGCGGTCGCGTTGAGGCCATCCGAGGCCAGCCGCGCGCCGGTCCCGCCGGAGTTGAAGGTGATGATCTCGAAATCATCGACCACCGGGCGATTGCTGCGCGCCTGGCCGGAAACCGACGCCCCGCCGCGCAACGGCGGGTTCCAGAGCGAAGACGCGCCCTCCGCCGTCACGCGCTCCGGCACCGCCTGGTAGAGGCACCCCATCATCAGATCGGGCAGCAGATGCCCGATCACGTGGCGCACCGAGACCGGATACGGCCGCGGCGCATTCAGAATGCACCCTTCCGGTATTTTCATCCGGAACGGTGCCAGGCTGGCCCAGTTATTGGGAATCTCCGGCGCAACCACGCATTTGATGCCGAAACACGAATACGCCCGCGTGTAAGCAGGCGGAACGTTGATCCCCCGCCCTGACAGCCCCGACGTACCGGCGAAATCGACCTCGATCCCGTCGTTCAGGATCGTCATGCTGGCGGAGAGCAGGATCGGGTCCTCATAGCCGTCCGACCAGATCTCCCCGGCATAGGTGCCTTTGGGCAGCCGGGCGACCTCCACCAGGGTGGCATTCAGGGAACTCTCGAAGATGAAGGACGCCAGCGGTTCCAGGCTGTCCATCCGGAACTCGCGCATCATCTCGACCAGACGCCTGGCTCCCGCATCATTGCAAGCGCAGAGCGAATAGACGTCGCCCTCGAGTTCCACCGGCAGACGCGACCCCGCCCGGATGAAATCAAAAAATGTCTCGTTCGCCTGGCCCTGATCGAAGCATTTGATGATCGGGATATACAGTCCTTCCTCGAACACCGAGCGGCCTTCCGGGCCCATGCCGAGGCCGCCGACATCGATCACATGCGCCGTGTTGGCGAACAGCCCGACAATCCGCCCATCCAGGAAAGCCGGCGTCACGACGGTCAGGTCATGCAGATGGCCCGTGCCCAGCCACGGGTCGTTGGTGATGTAATGGTCACCCTCCCGCATCACCTCGGCGGGAAATTTCCGCAGAAAGTGTCCGACGCTCTCGGCCATGGAGTTCACGTGGCCGGGGGTTCCGGTGACGGCCTGGGCCATCATCCGTCCGCGCAGGTCGAAAATCCCCGCCGACAGATCTCCGGCCTCTCTTACCGTGGTCGAGAATGCGGTACGGATCATCGTCTGCGCCTGTTCTTCCACCACGGCGATCAGGCGGTTCCACATGATCTGTCGCTGGATTTGCTCCAGGGCGCCGGTTTCCTTGGACATCAGTTATTCTCGCGCAGCAGCTCGATGTATCCGAACGTGTTTACCATGGCCGACCACCCGGGTCCGACCAGGGTCGAGGTTTCGTCCTCCGCCACAATCGCCGGTCCGGCGATGCGCGAGCCCGGCGGGATGGCAGCCCGCTCATAGACGGCCCAGGCCGAGACTTCGCCGGTTTGCGTGTCGCGGACGTGTTGCTCACGGCAGCCCTCGCCCGGCGCCCCTCGGACACCGACCTTTCCATCAGGGAGAGGCAAATCGGGCTCGGTCGCAACCTGAACAGCGTAACTCATGATCTCAACGTCCGAGCCCGGCACGGGACGGTTGTAGAACTTTGTGTATTCCACATCATAGGCCGCGCGGATCGCGGCCACATCGTCCGATGCAAGCGGCCGAGCCGGCAACGGAACGGGGATTTCGTGCCCCTGTCCCACATAGCGCATATAGGCGATCCGGCTTTCGGCCGTGGGCGCGCCGAAGCTGCCCTGCCGGACCACCTCTGCCGCCTCGGCGGACATGTCAGCCAGCAAAGCATTCACCGCTTCCAGGTCGAAAGTCGAGAACCGCTGATACAAGCTGCGGACGACCTCATACGCCACGGGGGCGCGCAGGAACCCTATCGCACTGCCAACCCCAGCGCCCGAGGGCACCAGCACGCGCCCTATCCCCAGCTTCTCCGCCACCCGGAACGCATGCACCGGCCCGCCGCCGCCAAAGGCGATCAGCGTCCGGCCCTCATAGGTCTTGCCGGACTCGATCGCATGCACGCGGGCCGCGTTGGACATGTTCTCGTCGACCATCTCGATTACGCCGAGAGCAGCCATCTCCGGGGTAAGCCCGAGCGGCCGCCCCACATCCGATGCCGTCGCTTCCCGGGCGGCACTTTCGTTCAGGTGCAGGCGTCCACCGGCGAATCGCCCGGCATCGTAGCGGCCGAGCAGCAGGTTGGCGTCCGTCACAGCTGGCTTGACGCCGCCCCGGCCATAGCAGGCCGGCCCCGGATCGGCCCCGGCGCTCTCCGGTCCGACGGCGATGCGCCCCATGGCATCCACGTGTGCTAGCGAGCCGCCGCCTGCGCCAATCTCCACCATCTCGATCACCGGAATGCGCAGCGGCAGTCCAGATCCTTTGTTGAAACGGCCGACCCGCGCCACCTCGAACGTGCGGGCGGTCTGCGGCTTGCCGTCGTCGATCAGGCAGATCTTGGCGGTGGTGCCACCCATGTCGAACGACAGCACCTGGTCCAGCCCGCATTGCCGCGCCAGATAGGCGGAGAAAATCGCACCGCCCGCCGGCCCGCTCTCGACCAGGCGGATCGGGAAACGGCAGGCGGTTTCGATCGTGGTCAGCCCGCCGCCGGACAGCATGAGAAATATCGGTGCGTTCAGGCCCAGTTCGCGAAGCTCCGCCTCGAGGCGCTGGAGGTATCGCGCCATCAGCGGCTGCACATAGGCGTTGGCGGCCGTCGTCGAGAAACGCTCCCACTCGCGCATCTCAGGAGAGACCTCGCTGGAAAGCGAGATAGGCAATCCCGGCAGTTCGGCCGTCAGAATGTCGCGCGCCCGGCGCTCGTGCTGCGGGTTGACGAAAGAATGCAGGAAGCCGATGGCGAGACTTTCGACCTGTTCGCGACGCATCATCGGGACCAGGGCGCGCAAGGCCGATTCATCCAGCGGCTTCAGGACCCGGCCCTCGTTGTCGAGCCGCTCGGGGACCGGCAGCCGCAGATATCGCGGCACCAGCGGCTCCGGCAGCAGGATATTGAGGTCGTACTGGTCGTAACGGGACTCGTTCCCCATCGCGAGGACGTCGCGGAAGCCCTCCGTGGTGATCAGAGCGGTGCGGGCGCCTTTGCGTTCGATGACGGCGTTGGTGGCGAGCGTCGTGCCGTGAATCACGATGGTGATTTTGTTCGCAGGCAAGTGAGCGGCTTTCAGGTACGGAACGCGTGCCCTCGAGCACGCCCTGTTCGGGCGCCGCTGAGGTGGTCAGCACCTTGGTGGTGAAGCGCCGCCCTTCATGCTCCAGCGCGAGATCGGTGAATGTACCGCCGATATCGACGGCCAGACGCGCTGCGGGCATAGGCTGATCGAACCTGAAGTATGATGACTCGGCAAGTCATACAGGCGGCGACGGGGCTGGCAAGACAGGCCGGTCGGCGCTGGCGCTGTGTTCCTGGACGTACTGGCGAAAGGTGGGTCAGGATGCCATTTCCTTAGAAGGCGCGCGACGCAGAGAGTGCCTCGCGCCGCATAGGAGCGTAGAAAATCATGGGGTATCGGATACCGCGTCGCGGGGCGCTTGGTCTGCTTGGGTCGGGGTTAGGGGCCATTTTGTTGCTGGCTGGTCGCAGCCGGGCGGCAGCGGCCGTTCCGCCTCCGGCGGAAGACGAGCACAGCACTGCGCCGCGGGAGGTCACGGTGCTGGCGGGTGGCTGCTTCTGGGGCGTGCAGGGCGTCTTCCAGCACGTCGACGGTGTAATCAGCGCGGTGTCTGGCTATGCCGGCGGGGAGCAGAAGACGGCGCAGTATGAGACCGTTAGCACCGGCACAACCGGGCATGCGGAATCCGTGGAGGTGACGTTCGATCCGCGGCGGATCAGCTATGGCCGCATCCTCCAGATTTTTTTCTCGGTCGCGCATGACCCGACCGAGCTGAACCGCCAGGGTCCGGATGCCGGCACGCAGTACCGCTCCGCCATTTTTGCGGCCACACCAGAACAGGCGCAGATTGCGCGGGCCTACATTGCCCAGCTCGATAAGGCGGGCGTGTTCTCTGGCCCGATCGTTACCCATGTGTACGAGGGCCGAGCGTTCTACCCGGCGGAGGCATATCATCAGGATTTCCTGACGCGGCACCCTTACAATCCGTATATCGTCTACAATGATCTGCCGAAGATCGAGAATTTGCGACAGAAGTTCCCCGATTGGTATCGGCAGCAGCCGGTGCCGGTCGCGTCCGTTACGCCGTGAGATGCTGCCTTCGCGGCGGAAGACCGGTTCAGGCTGACTGTGTCAGGTTGAAACGCTTCAACTCACTGTTTTAGAGCAGGACTAGTACGCAAAGCGTTCCAGTATAGCGCGATCCTGTTATGGAGCAGATCGCGCCTAACTGGAAACGCCTTGGATTTCCAGAAGCGCGTGAACCTGCTCTAAAACCACGAGGTCAGGCGTTTCAGGCTATACAGTCAGCCCGAAACTCCTTTAGAGGCGCTGGTCCCGGGCTCCGGGTATGCGGTAATATTCGTCTACGCGGCGCCCCCAGGCTGGATCCAGCCAGGCATCAGTTTCGCTTGCGGCATAGGACGGCGCGCCCTCGAGCAGGCGCTTGTCGATGTTGACGATGTAACCTCCCTGCCCGGGATCGTATTTGAGTGCTTTCCACGGCAACGGATAGTAATCGCTGCCTATTCCCAGAAAACCGCCGAAGCTCAGGACTGCATATTCCGCGTGTCCGGAGGTCTTATCGATCATTACGTCATAGACACTGCCTAACTTTTCCCCCGCAGGGTTATACACGCTGGTTCCGTTCACCTTGCTTGCTGCTATGAGCTGGCCCCTGGTATTTTCGGTGTCGCTGACAGGTCCGCTTGCGGTTGCCATTTCGGCCTCATTTTAAACGTTGAAGTCGGATTCTCCCGGCTGTTCCGCGAAGTCGCCGCGCGCCCAGGAGTTGTTCACTTCAACGCTCTCCGCGGTCGGGTGTCCCGCGCACTCGCGCGATTGTCAGAGCGAGACCGGGTTCTCGCGCGTCGCAGCTTCAGGCGTTATCCCGCGTCGGGGAAGCGGCAATTGCCGCTCCCGGGGCGGGGGTTGCTGCCTCCGGCGCGTAGAGCCGGTAGTAGTTCTTCGCCAGTATTTGATAGACCCCGTCAGGGCAAAGCAGCTTCGATGTTGCCGTTGCGATGAGTGACGTAGCCATCAGCGGAACGATCATGGCGTGGTCTGCGGTCATTTCCCCAACTATGACGAAAGCTGTGATCGGCGCCTGAACCACGCCGGAGAAGTAGCCGACCATACCCAGAAGCACGACAGCGCCCATCTGGGCATGCGGCAGAAGACGAGAGAGGTCATACCCAAAGCCCGCGCCCACGGCGAGCGAAGGCGAGAACAGTCCGCCCGGTATGCCCGCGATCGAAGACAGCGTGGTCGCGACGAATTTCAGTGGGCCGAACAGCGCAGGCAGCGCGTTCCCCTGATCCAGAGCCGCCTCCACGTGGCGATAGCCAGTGCCAAAGATGCTGTTGCCCGAAATGATCCCGCATACCGCGACTAACAGGCCGCAGATCAGCGCAAACCAGATCGGATGAGCTTTGATACGAAGACCTAGGCCGACTGGAAGGCCTCTGGCAACCTCGACCAATATACGGCTGAACAGTCCACCCAGCAGGCCGCCTACCGCGCCGCAGATCGGCACCGCCAGCCAGCCGGAGGCGCTGCCGAGCACGGCCGCGGACACCCCGAAATACGTATAATTGCCCAGGATCGCCATGGAGACGAGACCGGCGGCAACGATTGCGCCGATAATCAGTCCGTTGGTCCGCTCATCGAAGGAGCGGCTCATCTCTTCGATACCAAATATGACGCCCGCCAGAGGCGTGTTGAACGCGGCCGCAATGCCGGCCGAAGCGCCGGCGAGAATGAGCCCCGGCTGGCGCGCCGGCGAGAGGCGCCCGGCCGCGAACATGATGGACGCGCCCACCTGCACAGTCGGGCCCTCGCGGCCGATCGAGGCGCCGCAAAGCAACCCGAACAGAGTGAGGCCGATCTTGGCGATGCCAAGGCGCAGGCCGACCAGACGGGCACGCTCGCTGAAACCCCAGAGCTTCCGCGCGGCAATTGCCTGCGGAATGCCGCTGCCTTCCGTGTTGGGAAAATACCTGCGCGTTACCCACGCGGTGGCGGCAAAGCCCAGGGGCGTAATGACCAGCGAAAGCAAGGGCGAGGGTTGGATCATGCGGGCGAAAACCCGTTCCGCCGCCGCCGCACCCAAAGCCATGATCACACCTGCCAGTCCGATCAGGCATCCACCAAGCAGAAACGCAGCCTGCTGGCGAACCCGCAGCGACTGCAGCCGCAGTTGCCGGGCACGTTGAGCGCTGATCAGTCGGATCACGGACCGCATTATTCGAGCGAGAAGTCGCCGGAGGGATGGTCAGGCGGGATTGGTGGAGCCAAGGGGAGTCGAACCCCTGACCTCCTGAATGCCATTCAGGCGCTCTCCCAACTGAGCTATGGCCCCAGCGGCTTGGGAGCGCGCATATAGCCTTCGCGGCTTGAGCCGATCAACCCCCGGCGCCGTGCGCGGCCGTGAACTTCGCCTCCGTCTTGGCCCGTATCTCGTCCAGAGTGACTTCAGGCGCGATCTCGGCCAGGCGCGCCCCGTTGCAGCCTATCTCAAAGACGCCCAGCTCCGTGATCACCATATCGACGACCCCTGCGCCGGTCAGGGGCAGGGTGCACCGCTCCAGCAGCTTGGGTTTGCCGCCCGCGGTATGCTCCATCAGAACCACGACGCGCTTCACCCCGGCGACCAAATCCATCGCGCCGCCCATCCCCTTCACCATCTTTCCGGGGATCATCCAGTTCGCCAGATCACCGTTCTGCGCAACCTGGAGGGCGCCCAGGATGGAGATGTCGATGTGCCCGCCGCGAACCATCGCGAAACTGGCAGCGCTGTCGAAATAACTCGTGGTCGGCAGCTCGGTGACGGTCTGCTTGCCGGCATTGATCAGGTCGGGGTCCTCCTCGCCCCCGAACGGGAACGGTCCCATGCCCAGCATGCCGTTTTCGGAATGCAGTTGGATGGAAATCCCCCCAGGGATGTGGTTCGCGACCAGGGTCGGGATGCCGATCCCCAGGTTCACGTAAAACCCGTTCCGCAGCTCCCGCGCGGCACGGGCCGCCATTTGATCGCGCGTCCAGGGCATTTTTCCGCCTCCTCAGTTCCGCTTGCGAACCGTGTGCTGCTCGATCCGCTTGTCGATCCGGTCCGGGCGGATGAGGCGGTCCACGAAAATGCCGGGGGTGGCGATCTTGTCGGGGTCCAGCTCGCCCGGCTGTACCAGCTCCTCCACTTCGGCGACGGTTACCTTGGCCGCGGTGGCCATGACCGGGTTGAAATTCCGCGCCGTCTTCCGATAGATCAGGTTGCCCTCGCTGTCGGCCCTCCAGGCGTGGATTACCGCCAAATCGGCGCGAAGCCAGCGCTCCATGACATATGCGCGGCCGTCGAACTCCCTGGTCTCCTTGCCTTCCGCAACCTGCGTGCCCGCGCCGGTCGGGGTGTAGAAGGCGGGGATACCGGCCCCGCCGGCGCGGATGCGCTCAGCCAGCGTGCCCTGTGGGTTGAACTCGATCTCCAGCTCGCCGGCCAGATATTGCTTGGCGAAGGTCGCGTTTTCCCCGACATAGGAGCTGATCATTTTGCGTATCTGCCGGGTTTGCAGCAGCAGACCCAGGCCGGCGTCATCAATGCCCGCGTTGTTGGAGATCACGGTCAGACCCTTGACGCCGCTTTCCTGGATCGCCTCGATCAGCACTCCCGGAATCCCGCAAAGCCCGAACCCGCCGGACATGATGGTCATGCCATCGTGCAGCAGGCCGCTGAGGGCGGCTCGCGCATCCGGATAGACCTTGTTCACCGCCATCCCGCACCTCCCGCGAAAGCCTGCGCCGCCGCCCTCCTCGCATCAACCAGACTTGTTGCTGCCGTAATCCGTGAGCCGCAGCTCAATCCGCCGGTTCTTTGCATAGGCATCCGGCGTGTCCCCGGGATCCAGTGGATGATTGTCGCCGAAGCCGGTGGCCGACAAATGTTCCGGCGGTACGCCTTCGGTGATGAGCAGTCGCACGACGCTGATCGCCCGCGCCGCGGACAGGGACCAGTTGGATGAGAACTGCCCGCCGCTGATCGGCTGCTTGTCCGCATAACCGTCCACATCCAGCACCCAGGTGATATTGGAGGGAATCTCCGCCGCGATCTGCTTGATGGTTTCGGCGAGCTGACTGATCTGGATGGCGCCGTCCGAAGACAGATCGGCGCTGCCGACCGGGAACAGCACGTCGCTTTGGATAACGAACCGGTCGCCGACGATGCGAATGCCAGGCTTGTTCGCCAGAATCTTGCGAAGATCGCCGAAGAATTCGCTGCGGTAGGACTGCAGCTCCTGGACCTTTTCAGCCAGTGCGGCATTCAGCTGCTGCCCCAGATTCGCAATCTGCACGTCCTTCTCTTTGCCCTGCTCCTGCGCCAGGTCCAAGGCCTGCGCTACCGAGGTGAGCTGCGCCTTGAGCTGGTCGATCTGCTGGTTCAGCAGCGCGATCTGGGCCGCGGTGCTGCTGCCCAGGTCCTTTTCCTTCGCCAGCTCGGACTCGACCGCTTCCCGGCGCTGCCTCTCCGTTGTCGCCTGTGCCAGGGCACTCTCCGCCTCCTTTTCCAGCTGCTCTCTCAGAGCCTGAAGCGCGCGCGCCTGCTCCGTGAGTTTCGCAAGATCGGCCAATTTTGCCTGAATCGTGTCGCGATCCACGGTGACCGTTTTGTTGAGCTCCGCTTCCTGCTGCTTCATGTCGGCAAGCTGCTGCTGAAGCTGCGCCAACTGACCTTGCAGGGCTGCGGCTTCGCTGGCGCTGCTCTGGGCCTGGGCGGTTGCTGCCCCCAGCTTGGCGGTCAGGGCCTGATGCTGGGCGAGCGTGGACTGCAGGCGCTGCTGCAGGTCCGCGAGCTGAGCCGACAAGGACTGCCGGTCGCGCTGGGTGGTTGCAAGTTGCGCGGTGACCTGCGCCAGGGATTGTTCCAGGCCGCTTTCATGGCCTTTTTCCAGGGCCAGCATGTGCGTCATGTCGGCCAGCTGTCCCTTCACCTGATCCAGCGCCTTGTTGCGGCCCGACAGGGCGAATGAAAGGAAGAACTGCGCCAGCACAAACACCAGCAGCACGAAAATGATGACCATCAGCAGCGTGGACAGCGCGTCCACGTAGCCGGGCCAGGCCTCCAGTCCGGCAGCCGGCGCGCCGCGCCTGCGGGAATTGAGCGCCATGACCTATCTCGGCTCCTCGGCGAGCGCCGCTATCGTGCGGGTCAGCAAGCGCAGATCGTTCCGTAGCTCCGTAGTGCTCTGGATCCGGCCATGCTCCGTTTCCGTGAGCAAGCGCTGCAAATAAAGCTCAATGTTCCGCAGATGGCCGCGCATGATGTCATCCATGCCGCCCTCCGCCCGCCGGTCGGCCAGCCGCTGCAAGGAGGGACCAAGCATTGACTGAGTCTCCGCGATCCTTAGCATCAGTTGCTGGTTGGCGCGCATCGTGTCGGTGAAGGCGCCCATGCGCTCCGACAATCCCATCAGCGCCTGGTTCGCCAGCGCCCTGCTTTCCTCGCCGCGGGAGAGGATGGACTGCAGGCCTTCCATGTTCTCAGCTGTCTGCTCCAGCAATGCCTGCACATAGACGGGGACCGAGCCTTCTCCCTCGGCAATCAGGCCCGACGAAAGCCGGGTGAGGCCCGCCAGCCACTCTTCCAGCTCATTGAAAAAGCGGTTCTGCGCCTGAGCAGCTGTGAGATCCAGGAAGCCGAGCACGAGCGCCCCCGAAAGGCCGAACAGGCTGGCCGAAAATGCCGTCCCCATGCCGGCGAGGGGGCCGGCCAGGCCGGTCTTGAGTTGCTCGAACATTTGGTTGATGTCGCCGGTGCCGATGCTCATGCCCTGGATCACGTCGGAGACCGAGCCGACAGTCTTGAGCAATCCCCAGAATGTCCCAAGCAGGCCGAGGAATATGAGCAGGCCGGTCATGTAGCGGGATAGCTCGCGGCTTTCTTCCAGGCGGGAGCCGATGCTGTCGAGCAGGCTGCGCGTGGCGGTGGTGGACAGGGTGAAGCGGGCCTGACCTGGCCGGCCGGTGCCTTCCCGCGCGGCGAGCATGCTGGCCATCGGCGCGAGCAGACGCGGCGAGGGCAGGGCGGCCAGGCGCGGCCGGCCTGTCTGGTAGGTTTCAACCCAGGTCACTTCCGGGGACAACCTTAGGACCTGCCGGAGCGTCCAGCCGATCCCGACCACCAGGATGAACACGATCAAGGCGTTGAGGCCGAGATTGTTCTCAAAGATCCGCGCCAGGACAGGGCCGAGCAGACCGGCAACCACGGCCACTGCCGCCAGGAACAGCAGCATGCGTACCAGATAGGCTGTGGGGCGTGTCATTGTTGTTTCCCCTTGGTATCCGCCTGCGCCGTGGCAGGCAAATTCGCACCGAGCATGGTGATCTCCGCCCGGTCTGGCGAGCCGGCGCCCGGCTCGGATCCGAGCGCCCTAAGATAGATGCGAGAAGATGGCATACCCGCCGACATGAGTGCGGTTCTTACCGATAATGCGCGCTGGAGCGACATTCTTCTTGCGGCGGAAGGATCATGCGGATCGGCCGGTGCGTAAGCGAGCACATTGACGGTTGCGGTTGTGTTCTGTGCTGCCGCATGCCCGATTTCGGCCAGCTTTCGTGCCGCATCCTCGGTTAGCGCAGATTCGCCAGGGGTGAATGTGATGCTGGCCTCAGAGGGGTGGGCCGGCCCGGGAGTCGCGGTGGGAGGCGCGCCGATCTGCGGAGGTGGGGGCGCAGGCGGCGCGGCTGGCACGGCGGGGGTGATGGCGGCCACCGCGGGTGCCGGTGGCGGAGCGGCTTTCGGCGCTCGCGTAGCGGGAACAAGGGCCGGGTTCGCACGAGCGACCGGCGCGGGGGCTGGTGCCACCGGCGCCGGTGTCTGCGCGACGGCGGGGGTTTGCGTAGCTGGCGCCGGCGTCTGCACGACCATCGGAGTTTGCGCGGCTGGCGCCGCCGGGGCCTGCGCGACCACAGGCGGTTCCGGTGGGAGCGGCAACGGCTGGGGCACCCGGTGCTGACGTGCGGGCCTGGTCGCCGGCCGGGAGTGCGGCGCTGCGTGTTGCAAGGGCTTCAATGCGTTCAGGTCGACAGTGACCTGCGCAAGAGCGGACCCGGCATTGCCCGCCGTGAGAAAGGAGACGACCAGGAGCAGAAAAGCCCGCATGGAAGCGGCCAACCTACTGAAACAGACCCGGCGCCTCAAATCAGCTCCGGCGGGGGCGCGCACGACAAGGTTCAGGCGCCTTTCTCAACCGCCGCTTGTCCCGCTGCCACCAGCTCGCGAAGCTTGGGATGGAGGTGAGGATTGCCCGCGACGACGTTTCCGGTGTCTCGGGGATCGGCATCGTTCTGGGGATCGGTCACATACCCGCCGGCTTCCCGCACTATGAGCACGCCGGCCGTCAGATCCCATCGTTTCAGGCCGAGTTCCCAGTACCCGTCGTAACGTCCGGCAGCGACCCAGGCGAGATCAAGTGCGGCAGCCCCGAATTGCCGGACGCCTGCCACGTGCGGCATCAGAGCGGTGAGCGTGCCGGAAAAGGCTGCGCGCCTTCCCGCCGCGACGGCGCCGAAGGGGATGCCGGTGGCGAAGAGCGCATCGCGGAATTCGCGCCGGGCCGAGACCCGCAGCCGGCGCTCGTTCATGAAACCACCGCCCCCCCGCTCGGCCCAGAACATTTCGTCTGACGCCGGGGCGTAAATCAGCCCAGCGGCGATTTCCGAGCCGCCATCCGGCAGACGCCGCTCGAGCCCGATGCTGATGGCCCATTGCGGGATGCCGTGCAGAAAGTTCGTGGTGCCGTCCAGCGGGTCGATCACCCAGCGCCAGGCCCAGTTTTCCGAACCCGACGAGCCGGATTCCTCCATCAGGAACGCGTAGCCGGGGCGCGCCCTGTTCAACTCTTCCCGAAGGGTTTCCTCGGCGCGCAGATCGGCCTGAGAGACGAAGTCGGAAGGCCCTTTCACGCTGACCTGTAGCTGCTCCACCTCGTTGAAGTCGCGCAGGAGCCGCCGCGAGGCCTTCTGTGCGGCGTTCGCCATGATGGTGAGGTGGGGAGAAAGGCGGACGGCCAAGCGCGATCAGCCCTTGGCCCGCTCGACATAGCTCCCGTCCTCGGTGCGGACCACCACCCGCTCGCCCGTTTCGATGAACGGCGGAACCGAGGTTTTTACCCCGTTTGATAACCTCGCCGGCTTGTACGACGAGGCCGCGGTCTGGCCCTTCACGACTGGGTCGGCCTCGACGACTTCCAGCACGACGGTGGGCGGCAGATGGGCGGCCACGGGTTCGCCCTCCACCAGATCGATGGTGACATTCATGTTGTCCTGAAGGAATGAAGCAGCATCGCCGAGAATTTCGAGCGAGACATGGGTCTGCTCGAAGGTTTCCGGGTCCATCAGGACCATGTTCTGCCCCTCGGTGTACGAGTAGGTATATTCCTTCTCCTCGGTCATCAGGCGCTCGACGGTATCGGCGGTGCGCCAGCGCTCGTTGGTCTTGTTGCCGGATTTCAGATCGCGCATTTCCACCTGGATGAACGCGCCGCCTTTCCCGGGCGTAATGATCTGTTGCTTGAGCACGGTCCAGCGCCGGCCCTCATGCTCGATGACCTGACCGGCGCGGATCAGGTTCGCCTGCTGCTTCATGTCGCCTAACTCGGTGTGGAAGGTGGCGGCTTCTAGCCCCTTAGGGCCGGGGGGAGCAAGGCAGCCGGCGTTTATCGCGCACTCCGGGCATGCTCGGCCGACGACAGTCGAGGCTGCAGCGCTCCTGTCTCTCAAACAGCCGAGCGGACATTCTCCGCGAACTGCTACACGCACCGCTGCTCGGTGCAATTTGCGAAACCTTCCGTAGCAACAACATAGCGGACTACCATGCGCCCGGCATACTGCACTCGCCCAGCCGGTTGCATCCCAAGTTTCCGGGCAACTCCGACCGAAGCCGTGTTTGCGGGATCGATATCGGCAACCACTTCCGGCACTCCCACCGTTTCCAGCGCATGCGCCAGGACGGGGCACGCAGCCTCCGTGGCGTAACCACGGCCCCAGGCTTTGCGCATCAACCGCCAGCCGATTTCGATCTCCGGGCCGTGCAGATCGAGCGGCGTCAGCAGGATCCAGCCGACGAACCCCTCCGGGGCGAGTACCGTCCAGTAGCCCATGCCCGCCGGATAGGGGTGATGAATGCGTGCCAGGACGAAGGCTCGATGAGCTGCGGGCTCGGACCACGGTCCGGCGATAAAGCGGGTCACCTCGGGATCGCGGTCCATGGCCAGACAGGCCTCGAGATCGTCGATCGTGCGCGGGCGAACCGTGAGCCTGGACATCCGGAAAGTAGGACGCTGGCCAATCATCACGAATAATCACCGTCCCAGCCAGGAGGTCTCCTGCCGGAGATCTTAGGTCGCGCGCTGCGGCTTGCGGGCGCGCACGTGGAGGAACAACGGAGCCACCCGCGTATCGGCAAGCGTGGGGACCTCCGCCGCCGCCGCCTCGTCAGCTTGCGGCTCCCCGAGCTGTTCGAGGATCAATCCAGTAGCTATGGTCAGATTAAGCCAGGTGCTTAGTGGCCGGTGAAAGCGAGGTTCCTTGAACGCCGGAACGCGCGCACGCTCCTCGTGCGGCACGCTCTCAAACCACCATCGATCCACTCGTCCGTCGATGTTGTCGAAGTAACCGGCAACCTCTATCGCGCGCACGGTGTCATCCGCTTCGCGCAGTACCCGCCGATGGGGCGGCACAAAACAGGCGTGCAGGATCGAGAATTGCAGAAATCCGCCGGGGCGCAACACGCGGGATACTTCGGCCAATACGGTGGACTGATCCGGCATGTCCATCAGCGACATGAATGCTGTCGCAAAGTCAAAGCTATCGGGAGGAGATGGAATATTGGCGGCATCGGCCTGCACATAACTTATGCGGAGCGGTGACTGGCGTTCCGTTTCCCGCGCATGGAGCAGGAAGGTCGGTGATATATCCAATGCAACCATTCGTGCACCGCGAGCTGCGACCTGCCGCGTGTTGCCACCCTCGCCGCAACCGATGTCCAGGCCGCATAATCCGGCGACGGGTGGCAGCATGGCCAGGAAAGCGGGCGTGTTAAGCTTGTCCCGGTAAAGGTCGAAACCGGCCCGCGCGTGCCGCGTCCAGGTTTCCGCGTTTTCTTCCCAATACGCTGCGGCCGCGGATCGCATCAGGGTCATGGCAGGCGGTCTGTCGTGGCGCTCGCAACGAAGCCGCTCAAGGCAGCAGAACGGTGCTCCCCGTCGTCTTCCGGCTTTCGAGGGCGGTATGCGCCGCGGCCGCATCCTTCAGCGCGAAGGTCTGGTTCACTGCGATCTTAACCGCACCCTTCTGGACGACATCGAACAGGTCGTTTGCCGTCGCCACCAGGTCCGGCCGCTTGGACGTGTAGGTGGCCAGCGTGGGGCGTGTCAGATACAGACTGCCCTTGGCGGCGAGTATGCTGATATCGACGGGCGGGACGGGTCCGGACGCATTGCCGTAGCTCACCATCAGCCCAAGCGGTGCAAGGCAGTCGAGACTGACCGTAAACGTATCCTTGCCGATGCTGTCGTATACGACGGGGACCATCGCTCCGCCGGTAATGCGCTTCACCTCCGCGACCAGCTTGTCATAACCCACGATCGTATGGGCTGCACCATGCGCCCGGGCGAGTGCGGCTTTTTCGTCACTGGACACCACGCCGATGACGGTCGCGCCGAGATGCCTGGCCCATTGGCACAGGATCGTCCCCACCCCTCCGGCGGCGGCGTGCACGACGATCGTGTCTCCCCGCTTCACTTTGTATGTATGGCGGATGAGATACTGAGCGGTCATACCCTGCAGCATCATCGCAGCTCCGGTTTTGGCGTCGATGCCGGAGGGAAGCTTGATCAGCCGGTCCGCCCCGATCACCCGCTCGGTGGCATAGGCGCCAAGTGCGCCGGCATAGGCCACGCGGTCGCCCGGAGCGACATCGGTCACGCCCTGACCGACGGCGGTCACCGTCCCGGCGCCCTCCATCCCGATGGTCACCGGCATTGATGGCGCCTTGTAGAGGCCGGTCCTGAAGTAAACGTCGATATAGTTCAACCCGACCGCCTCCTGTTTCACCAGCGCCTCGCCGGGGCCAGGCTCAGGAAGGGGCACGTCCTCCCATTTCATCACCTCAGGGCCGCCATAAGCGTGAACGCGGATGGCCTTTGTCATGCTTCTCTCCAGCGAGAGGTCAGAGCAGGACCCTGACCCGGTTTTCGAGATCCAGGAGCCAGCGTTTGGTTGCGAGTCCGTCCCCTCCGGAGTAGCCGCCCAGGCCGTTGCTTGCGAGCACGCGGTGACACGGGATGATGATCGGGATCGGATTGGCGGCATTGGCCTGACCCACCGCACGCGGAACGCTGCCGATCTTGCCGGCGATGTCGGCATAAGAGCAGGTCCGGCCGTAGGGGATCTGGCAGAGGGCCTGCCAGACGCGCTTCTGGAATGGGCTACCGGCCGGTGCGAGCGGCAGGTCGAAATCGGTCAGTTGACGGTCGAAATAGGCATACAGCTGCTCGCGCGCCCGCCGGAGGAGCGCCGTTGGCATTTGGTCCTTCCCCCAGCCCCAATCGAGAGCAATGACGGCGCCGTCTTCCTCCGAGACGGACAGATCGCCGGCCGGTGTGTGAAGCGAGAGCTGGGGCACGGGCGTCGGTGTTTCTCCTGGGCGGCGGATGGCAGCCCCGGGGTGGCATCGCTGTCAAGGGCGGGCCTTCCGGGGGCTTCGATCTGGTCGCCGCTGCCCCCGTCTGGACGCACCCCCGCCCGCAGGGCAGCTTTGCCCGATGCCACCAGCCTATCTCGATCCCCGCACCGGCGCCATCTTCCCCCTCGACCTGCCTCGTTGGTGCGGACCTGCCCGGCAACCGCTGCTTCTCACCCCGCTTCCGGGCCTGTGCCGCAACCAGATCGATGCTGCAACCAGGAGCATCTGGCGCTATCGTGCCGCGCTTCCGTTTCAGCCGAGTGATCCCATCAGCCTGGGCGAAGGCTGCACGCCCCTTCTGCAGCGTCAGATCCACGGCGCATCCGCACTCCTGAAATGCGAATGGATGATGCCCACCGGCAGCTTCAAGGACCGCGGCGCATCCGTGATGCTCTCGCTGCTTCGCCATCAGGGCATTACTGCGGTGCTGGAGGACAGTTCCGGCAATGGCGGAGCGGCTGTCGCTGCCTACGCCGCCGCGGGGGGGCTGGCCGCCACTATCATGACGCCGGCCTCCACCAGCCCCGCAAAAACGGTGCAGATGCGTGCGCACGGCGCCAGCGTGGAACTCGTGCCCGGAACCCGCCAGGATACAGCCGATGCGGCGATAAGCCGCGCTGAAACCATCTTCTACGCCAGCCACAACTGGCATCCGTTCTTTCTCCACGGCACAAAGACGCTCGCCTACGAGTTGTGGGAGGATCTCGGCTTCCGCGCACCGGACAACGTTATCGTCCCCTGCGGCGCCGGCTCGAACGTGCTGGGTTGCGCGATCGGCTTTTCCGAGCTTCTTCGCGCCGAGGAAATCACTCGCGCCCCTCGCATCTTCGCCGTGCAGCCAGCGAACTGCGCACCCATTGCGGCGGCGTTTATCGAGGGCGGCGCGATCCCGCCCGGGCTTGAGATAAAACCCACCATCGCCGAAGGCACGGCGATCGCCGCCCCGAACCGCCTGCCCGAGGTGCTCGGCGTGCTGCGCGAAACCCAGGGCGGCGCGGTCATGCTGGAGGAAGAGGAAATAGCCGATGCGATGACTGAACTCGCCCGCATCGGTATCTATGTTGAACCGACCGCGGCCCAGCCGCTCGCCGCATTCCGCCGCCTGCTCGGTGCCGGTACCGTTACACCCGATCAGACCACCGTGCTTGTCCTCACCGGCAGCGGATTGAAAGCCACACCGCGCATCGCCGAGTTGCTGGGTGTCAGCCTGTGACCGCGCCTCGTATCGCCCTTCTCGGCTTCAGTATCGAGTGCAATCGGTTTGCTCCTGCCGCAACCGAAGCGGATTTCGCTGCCCGCACTCTGCTTTCAGGAGAGACAATGGTGGCGGAGGCTCGCTCGCCCGCGCCCCGAATGCTCGGCGAACTGCCCGGTTTCGTCGCCCATATGGACGCCGCCGCCCTCTGGCAGCCCGTCCCGATCCTGCTCGCAATGGCCGAACCGAACGGTCCTGTCGATCACGCCTTCTTCACCCGCATGATGGCGCAATGGGAATTGGGGCTGCGCAACGCCGGCCAACTCGATGGCATCTACTGCGTGCTGCACGGGGCCGGCCTTACCACCCAGGAGTTCGATCCGGAAGGCACACTGCTGACTATGATCCGCGGTCTCGTGGGGCCCGACATTCCCATCGTTGCCACCTATGATCTGCACGCCAACGTTGCGCCGGCCGATGTGGATACGCTGAACGCCTATATCGGCTATCGCACCAACCCGCATCTCGATATGCGCGAACGTGGCGCCGAGGCCGCGCAAACCATGCGACGCCTGCTATCCGGGACGAAGACGCATCTGGCGCACATGCGCCTCCCCATCGTCCCGCCGACCGTAACGATGCCGACCGGCCAGGACGCGCCGAACCGTCCTTATGGTGAACTGATCGATTTCGGCCAATTGCGCATGCGCGCGCCGCCGTACAACGGCCGCGTGCTGAACGTGTCGGTCATGGGCGGCTTCGCGTATGCCGACACGCCCTTCAACGGCCTGACCGTAGTTGTCACAGCGACCGAAGCTGCCGCGGCCAGTAGCCTCGCGCTCGAGATCGCGGAGGCCGGTTGGGCGCGCAAAGACAGGTTTCGTCCCGTCCTGACGTCGCTGGAGGATGCCACGGCCCACGCAAAGGCCACCCAGAATCCGCACAAGCCCGCCCTGATCTTCGCCGATGTCGCCGACAACCCCGGCGGTGGCGGTCGCGGGAATACGATGTGGATACTCGAAGCGTTCCATCGCGCCGGCATTCACAACGCCCTGTTTGGTGTTATCCACGATCCGCCGCTTGCGAAGCAGGGATATGATCTTGGCGTCGGCGGACGGTTGGAGGCGACTTTCAACTGCGCCGGCCAGGACCAGTTCGCCCGCGACTTTACGGCGCGAGCCGTCGTCCGTGCCCGCCGCAACGCGCCGGTGCGCGGGCGCCGCGGCATTTTCGCGAACAATACGATCGATTTCGGACCTTCGGTTGCGCTCGATCTGAATGGCATCACCGTCGTGGTGGTCTCCAACCGCATCCAATGCGCCGATCCGGTCTTCTTCGAAGCGTTCGGTCTGGATATCGCCGCCGCGCGCGTCGTCGTAGTGAAATCGCGCGGCCACTTCCGCGGTGGCTTTGACGAGTTTTTCAACCACGATCAGGTCATCGAAGTCGATTGCCCCGGTCTTACGAGCCCCATCCTCTCCCGTTTCGACTGGAAGTATATGCCGCGGCCCGTCCTGCCGATCGACGATCACGCTGAATGGAGGCCTGAAATCGCATGAGGCTCGACGATCTCCTCACGCCCTGCCTTGTGCTTGACCGCGGCATCCTGCGGCGAAACATCGCAACCATGACGGCCGCCGTCGCGCGGCATAACGTGCCGCTCCGTCCGCACATGAAAACCGCCAAGTCGATCGACGTCGCCCGCCTGGCACTGCAAGGCCGGCCCGGCGGGATCACGGTTTCCACCCTGGCCGAAGCCGCCTATTTCGCCCGCCACGGGATCGGGGACATCCTCTACGCCGTCGGCATCACGCCGCACAAACTGGACGCGGTCGCCCGCCTCAACGCCGGTGGGGCGAATGTGAAAGTCATTACCGATGACATGGACACCGCCGCCGCGGTCGCCGCCCATCCCCAACCGCCCGATACACTGATCGAGGTCGATTGCGGCGAAGCCCGAGGCGGTCTCGCTCCCGGCGACCCGCGTCTGCTCGCTATGGCAGAACGCCTCGGCCCCGGTCTCGCCGGCGTGATAACCCACGCCGGTCACTCCTATTCCGGCCGCTCGCACGAAGACATGGCGCGCTTTGCCGAAGCCGAACGTTCAGCAATAACGCAGGCCGCTCAACGCCTCCGCGCCGCGGGACATGCCGTTCCGATTGTATCCATGGGCAGTTCGCCCACCGCGCTGCACGGCGGCAGCTTTGCTGGGATTACCGAAATCCGCGCCGGCGTTTACATGTTCGGCGACCTGTTCCAGGCCGAAATCGGCACGCTTAGCCTGGACGACATTGCCGTGACCGTGCTCGCCAGTGTTATCGGCCGCCGCTCCGGTCGGCTTCTGATTGACGCCGGCGGCCTCGCGTTATCGAAGGACCGCAGCACCGAAGCTGCCCCCACGGATTACGGCTTCGGCCTGCTGCTGGATCGCCACGGGAAGCGCACATACGGCGATGCCGTCGTGCGGCGTGTCTATCAGGAGCATGGAGTCGTCGAACTTGATCCGCGCCACCCATTCGAGCTTCCCGTCGGCGCCCTGGTTCGGATTGCGCCGAACCACACCTGCATGACCGTCGCGGCGCACGACCGCTACTGCGTTGTGGATGGCGGCGAAGACGTAGTGGCCGTGTGGGATCGCGTGAACTACTGGTAGGTCGTCAGAACACAAACCCCGGTTTCAATCGAAGCGAAGGCAGCACCGGCGTGCCGCAATCGAACACCGGCTGGACACTCAACCCAGCAGACGTCGGCCCCGCCAACACCGCCTGACCCATCCCCGGCCCCTGCTTCAACACGGTTGCCAAACGCCCCACATCCATCCGGAGTTGGCTGTTCAGCGCGGGCGGAATCCACTCGACCGCCCCCTCGAGCAGGATCGCATCATACGGAGCTCCTTGCGGCCAACCGGCTTCCAGCGGACCGGTTGCCAGCGCAACTTGCGGCGCCACGCCGTTCAGTGCGGTTCGCGCCATCTCGATCAGATCGCGATCTTCCTCCAACGCCATCACGCGAGCACCGCAGGCGGCGAGAAGTGCCGCCCCGTACCCCACCCCGGCGCCGATAACCAGCACGCGCTCCCCCTCCGACGCAGACAGCAGTTGCACCAGCCGGGCGATCACCATCGGCTCCATCAGCATCCGCCCGCGCCCGAGGGGCACGTCCTCGTCAATGTAGGCCATAGCCCGCATCGCCGGCGGCACGAACAATTCCCGGGGAATGTCCCGCATCGCCGCGATGATCCGTGGATCCGTCACCTTGTTCGGTCGGACCTGGCTATCCACCATCCGGTTCCGGGCCTCCGCGAAGTCGTAAGCGGCAGCGTCCATTGCGTCAGCCTGTCCGTCTGTTCACCGGATTATAGGCGTTCACGGGGCCGCGACAAACACTTGCCCAGTGGCAAACGAAAGCCAGACCCGATGATAGCGCAGCCAATTAACCCCGAGCAGCAGGTCCAGCAACGGCAACAGGTGCACGTTCGTGGCCAGAATGGTCACGGAGTGGGCCGTGATGTCACCCACCGCTAGGCTGCCGAACTGGTACGGCTGGGCCATGACCCTCTGCGGACCGACGCCGGCGACCATTGCGGCGGTGCCCACTCCGCTCCGACCGGAGGGCAGGCCCGCCCGGATCACGCCAGGCGCGCTCAGCAGCGAAACCGCCGAGCCGCTGTCGACCAGCGTGCGCATCGGATGTCCATCGAGACCCGTCATGAACACCAGGCGCTTCCCGTAGTCCTCAATCGACGGAACCGCCGCATGCGGCTGCGTCCACGGAACGAAATCGCCCCGGCAGTCGATAACCGAGGCCAGTGTGACAGTCATGTCCGGAATATCCAGGTCCAGATCGTAGCCGCCCAGCAGATCGCGCCCCAGCAGCCCATCGATCGATCGCCCGGACGCGGCATGGAACGGCAGTGAAGCCACGGCGATGCTGTAAGACGAATACAGTCCTACCTGGTGCAACTCGATGCCATCGAGCACGATCGAGCCGGGCGCCGCATCCTGATGCTGCTGCACACCCCCGATGCCCTGAAGCGTCGTGCCGACCCACCGATCGAGCGGCAGCCCGAGCCGGCGCACCGCAGCTTCCGAAATGGTCGTGCGCGCCGCGCCGGTATCCAGCACAAACCGCGCCGGTTCGCCGTCCACCGCGACCTGAACCGTCGGAACGCCCTGCACAAGGTCCAGCCCCACAACCGCCCGGGGCACGACTTCGCAGGCAAACGCCGGCGTGGCCGCCAGCAACAACGCACAGATGAAGCGGATCACAAGCTCGCTTAGGGTGATCCTGTGACCGAGCGCAATAGCTGAATCAGCAGGTCTATGCTGAACGGTTTCGGCAGGAACGGCCGACCTCCGCCGGAGAGTTCGAAGATTCGCTCGGGATCGCCCGACATCAGCACGACCGGGACCCCCCGGGCATCTGCGGCCGACATCACGTCGCTCGCCTTGCCGCCGGGGAGCAGGCAGTCGAGCAGTACGGCGGCAAAATCCTCCTGACGAATCTGGCGTATCGCGGCATCGGCGGTGTCGGCAACCGACACGCTATAATCTTCTCCGAGCGCGCTCGCGACAGTTTCCGAGACAAGCTCCTCGTCTTCAACAAGCAAAATGTGTGCTCGTCCCGGCATGCGGACACAATAGTGCTGAAACGTGCAATTATCAACTGGTTCCGATGGACGTTCCCCGGGCGCACGCGATCTGCCATCCTCATCCAGATGAGCGATCCTGTCACCGTTGCCGTCCTGCAGAACCGCCTGAATGGCATCGCCGCGGAAATGGGAGAGGCGATGCTGCGCACCTCCTATTCGCAAATCCTGAACTCCTCGCGGGATTTCTCCATCGCCCTGATCGATGCAAACTGCCGCCTGGTCGCGCAGGCCGACCATATCCCCGTGCATGTCGGCGCGATGTCCTGGGCTACGAAAGCCCTCGTCGAGGCCTTTCCCGCCCCCAGGCCCGGGGACGTCTATCTCCTCAACGATCCCTACCACGGCGGCAGCCACCTTCCGGACCTCACCGCCTTTGTGCCGGTCTTTGGCGGCGAACGACTCATTTTCTGGTCGGTCGTCCGGGCGCACCACAGCGATATCGGAGGAGCCACCCACGGCGCCTACAACCCCGCCGCCACCGAAATCTGGCACGAGGGCCTGCGCATTCCGCCCATCCGCCTCACCGAAAACGGCGCCCTCCGCGAGGATCTGCTCGCCATGCTCGCTCTCAACGTTCGCCATCCCCGCGACTTTCGGGGCGATCTGGCAGCCCAGATCGGAGCGGCGCGCCTCGGCGAGCAGCGCCTTCGTGCCGTCATCGCCGAAACCGGCGGCACCGTACTGCTCGATGCCGTCGAGGCTATGCTGGACGCCGCCGAGCGTCGCACCCGTTCTATCGTCTCCGAATGGCAAGACGGGGTCTATGAAGGCGAGGCCTTTCTGGACGACGACGGATTCGGCAAGACGAACATCCGCATTCACGCACGCTGTACCATCTCCGGCAGCGATGTGACGGTCGATCTCACCGGCTCCGATCCGCAGGTGACCGGTTTCGTCAACTCCTCCCACGCCAATATGCAATCCGCCGTCACCATGGCCTTCGCGTTTCTGCTCGATCCCGATCAGGCGCGCAACGACGGCGCCTTCCGTCCGCTGGAGGTGATCGCCCGGCCGGGCACTATCGTCTGGGCGGAGGAGGGCGCGCCGGTGACGATGTGCACCAGCCACTGTTCCAATGAAATCATCGAGGCCATCATCGTTGCCCTCGCCCCCGCCTGCCCGGAACGGGCCATGGGCGGCTGGGGACGACGCCTGCGCATCGCCATCAACGGCCGGGACCCCCGGACCGGACGCCGGTTCATCTGGCACATGTTCCAGGCGCGGCCCGGCGGCGGCGGCTCCATCGCCGGCGACGGCTGGTCCACGATCGGGGAGTGGCACTCGGCCGGCGGCATCAAGTTCGGCAGCATCGAGGTGGCCGAAGCACGCTTTCCGCTATTTTTCGAAACGCATGAATACCGCCCGGGGTCGGCGGGTGAGGGGCAGTTTCGGGGCGGCTATGGCGGCGACATGCGGTTGCGCATCGAAACCACCCAACCGGCCGTAGCCAACACGGCAGGCGAGGGCACCGTTCATGGCGCCCGGGGCATCCTCGGCGGGCATGACGGCGCCCCGCATGATTACACCCTGTTTTCCCCTGGGGCCGCCCCGCGCAAGCTCCGCAGCAAGGAGGTGGGCGTCCAGGTGCCGCCCGGCAGCGTCTTCCACGTCCTGTCCGGCGGGGGAGGGGGCTACGGCAATTCGGTGAAGCGCGACCCCGCCGCCCGCGCAAGGGATGTCGCGGAGGAATTAGAGCAGATCGCGCTTGACTGGAAATGCCCTGAGTTTCCAGGAGCGCGTGAGTTTGATCTAAAACAATCAAGTCAGAGTGTTTCAGGCTGATATAGTCAGCCTGAAACTGCTCTAGAACCAGCCGATTGAAAGCGGAACAATTGCATACCCCTGCGCGGCGCGCCTGGGTCCTGCAGCCCTCCGGCAAGCGCCTCGACCTCCTCGATCCCACCCCGTTCGACTGGGACGACCGCGATCTCGCATTGGGGCTGGCGCGAACCTACCGCTGGGGTGGCCATTCCGCCTGGCCACTGCCGCTCTCCGTCGCGCAGCACAGCCTGACGGTCCTGGCGATCCGCCGCCGCGAGAAGGACCGCCTCGATCCCCCGCGGGAGCTCCGCGAGCTGCTCCACGACGCCGACGAGGGACTTCTGGGATTCGATCCCATCTCTCCCCTCAAGCCGTTTCTCGGCTCCGGTTATGCGGATCTGGCCGAACGACTGTGGCAGGCAATCGCTCGCCGCTATGGTTTGCCGCCCTGGACCGCGGAGGAGCGCGCCGCCCATAGGCGCGCCGACCGGCTGGCCGCGTCGTCCGAGGCCGTGCACGTGGTCGGATGGTCGCAGCAGGAGGTGCGGGCGACCCTCAAAATAACCCTCCGTCCTCTGGCCGCCGATCCCACGCCGCGGCCCGATGGAATGTGCCCCTGGGAGCCGTGGCCGCCTTCAATTGCCGCGGACCACTTCCTGGCCGAACTGATCCGGCTGGCCGGCAAGCGCCGGATCGACCCGGGACAGGCCGCGCCGTAGAACCTGCTCCCAAATGCCGGAAAATCTGGACCCTGAGCTCTTGGAAACCGGGCGCCGCCTGTTTGCCGGCGAATGCCGTTTCGTGCACGCGGCGCAGACCCTAGATCACCTGCTGCAACCCGAGCTGCCCGAAGTCGCCTTTGCCGGCCGGTCCAATGTCGGCAAATCCTCCCTGCTCAATGCCCTAACAGCCCGGCGGGCGCTCGCCCGCACCTCCGTCGCCCCCGGACGCACCCGCCAGCTCAATTTCTTCGATCTGGCCGGCCGCCTCATGCTCGTGGACATGCCCGGCTACGGCTACGCCCAGGCCCCCAAGCACGTGAAGGCCGACTGGCAGGGCCTCATGTTCGACTACCTGCGCGGCCGCCCCAATCTTGCCCGTGTCATCCTGCTCATGGATGCGCGGATCGAGACCAAGCCCGCCGACCTGGCCGTCATGGAACTGCTCGACCGTGCCGCTGTCTCCTTCCAGATCGTGTTGACCAAGGCAGACGGGGTAAAGTCCGCGACGCTGGCGGCCAAGGAACAGGAGGGGAAGGACCTCGCCAGGGCACACACGGCGGCGTATCCCTCCATTATCGTCACCAGCAGTGAAAGCGGGCTCGGCGTTCCGGAGCTGCGGGCCGCCCTGGCCGGACTGGCCGCAAGCCTGCCGTGCATCAGGTGATGGGTGCCGCATCACATGCAGGTTAGCCGCCCGCCGCTCATGCTGCTGTACGGTGGCCCGCCGACGTTCTGCAATGTATTGCGGCTAGGCGCGTGATGACCGGAGGCAGAATCGCCGAAGGTCCGAATCACGCGCTCAAACAACGGATAAGAGCGGGATGCGTGAACCAACCCGAACGCATCCCGCTCCAGGATCGCAGGACAGGGGGCAGGACAGGGGCAGGTGACTGGCGAGACATCATCAGACAAGCGCTTGGACCTGTCGGTGCAGTCGGTCACCGGTCACGCCATTTATCTTCTGAGTCCGGGCGGCTTCATTATCACCTGGAACGCGGGCGCGGAGAAGATCACCGGCTACAAGCCGGAGGAAGCTATCGGCCAGCATTTCTCGCGGCTATTTACGGATCAGGAATCCCTCGCCGGTCTCCCCATGAACGCGTTGCGCGGGGCGCGGACCGATGGCCGCTTCGAGACCGAAGGCTGGCGTCGACACAAAGACGGCGGTTGGTTCTGGGCCATGTCCGTACTGGAGCCCCTCTACGATGACGGGGGCACCCTGACCGGCTTCGCCGAGATCACCCGCGATCTGACCGAACACCATCGTGCCCAACAGAAATTGCTGGAGAGCGAGTCGCGCTTCCGCCGACTGGTTCAGGCGGTGGTCGATTATGCCGTGTTTATGCTGGATCCGAGCGGCGTCATCGTGAACTGGAATGCCGGTGCCGAGCGGATCAAAGGCTACACTGCCGAGGACATTGTCGGCCAGCACTTCAGTCGGTTCTATACCCCGGAAGACCGGGCGGCCGGTCTTCCTTTTCGGGCCTTGGACACGGCTGCCCGCGAAGGGCGGTTCGAAGGCGAGGGCTTGCGCGTCCGCAAGGACGGCAGCCGTTTCTGGGCCTCCGTCGTCATCGACGCGATTCTTGACGAAGCCGGGGAATTGACCGGCTTCGTCAAGATCACGCGCGACATCACGCAGCGTGTGCTTGCACAAAAAGCCCTGGGTGACAGCGAGCGCCAGTTCCGGCTGCTGGTTTCAAGCGTGACGGACTACGCCATCTTCATGCTCGATCCCAACGGTGTGGTGGTGAGCTGGAACGCCGGCGCCGAAAAGATCAAAGGCTACCAGCCGCAGGAGATTATCGGCCAGCATTTCTCATGTTTTTACCGCGAGCAGGACCGGGCGGCGGGGCTGCCCGCGCTGTCGCTGTTCACCGCGGCAAAGGAGGGGAGATACGAATCGGATGGCTGGCGTGTCCGCAAGGATGGATCGTTGTTCTGGGCCAATGTCGTCATCGATGCAGTTCGCGACGATGACGGCATGCTCATTGGCTTCGCCAAGATTACGCGCGATATCACCGAGCAACACAAGGCTCAGGAAGCCCTGGATCGCTTCCAGGACCAGATGGCCCATGTGCAAAAGATGGAGGCGCTGGGTGAACTTACCGGCGGTGTCGCGCACGATTTCAACAATCTGCTGATGATCGTCAGCGGACAGGCGGAGATGCTGAAGCGGCATGCCGCCGGTAACGACAAAGCCCTGCACGCCGCCGATGCCATTCACCAGGCCGCACAGCGCGGCCAGTCGCTTACCCGGCGCCTGCTTGCCTTCTCCCGTCGGCAGAATCTGCAGCCGGAAGCAATCGACCTGAAAGCCTTGACGGATTCGCTGCGCGTCATGATCGCCGGATCGCTGACCGCGGGCATTCGTCTGGAAACCCTCGTTGCGGAGGACATCTGGAACATTGAAGCCGATCTTGGCGAACTGGAACTCGCGCTCGTGAACCTCGCAATCAATGCCCGCGACGCGATGCAAGAAGGTGGCACCCTGACGATCCTGGCGGAGAACCTGAGCCTTCGCCGGGGCATGCGCGATGTCGATCTCGACGGCGACTTCGTCGTCGTGACCGTTGCCGATACCGGCGTCGGTATCCCGGCCGATATCCTTCCGCGCATCTTCGACCCGTTCTTCACCACCAAGCCGATCGGGCAGGGAACCGGGCTTGGCCTGTCCCAGGCCTATGGATTTGTGCATCAATCCGGCGGAGCCATCACGGTCCATAGCGAGCTGGGAAAAGGCACGCGTATCACCCTGTACTTGCCGCGCTCGAAGCAGAAGCCGCAAGGCGAGCCGGCCACCGAAAGCGCTCCGGCCGGCGGTACACCCCGGGTCCTCGTTGTTGAAGACAACCCCGAAGTGGCAGCCATAACCGCTACGATGCTGCGCGAGCTCGGCCATAACGTCGTGACGGTCAACAGTGCTGCGGACGCACTGAGCACCTTGGCGCGCGACCCTGCCTTCGGCCTGGTTTTCACCGACATCGTTATGGCCGGGATGGATGGGATTGCCCTCGCAAACGAGGTCCGGGCGCGCCATCCCGATATCAGGGTGCTGATGACAAGCGGTTACAACAAGCCGCTGGACGGCATGTCGCTTGATGCCACCGTGCTGGGCAAGCCGTTCACCGTGACCGAGTTGAGTGAGGCTATCGCGCGGGAGCTCAGCAGGCCTGCACCATCTGCGCAACTTCTGCGTTTCAATGACGCGAAACGGAAAAAGGCGTGACTAAGAGCAGATCGCACTTGACTGGAAATGCCTGCATTTCCAGGAGCGCGTGAATCCGCTCGCGAAAATGAGGGCAGAGCGTGTTCAGTCACCCTGAATACGCTCTAGTATCCGATCGCAGAGAAGCGTGAGTTGCGAAGCGGGCACGCTTCGTCGCGCGAATCGGATACTCAGATAGCAAGCGGCGTGTCGACTTCAGAGAAAGTCGACACTAGCGATCATCTCCCTTCGGCAACTGGCGCTCAACCAGCAGTGCAAACAGCGCCACCCCATACGGAATCGCCTCGTCGTTGAAATTGTAACCCGAGTTATGCACCGGCGCGCTCTGCTCCCCATTCCCCAAATTTATATACGCCCCCGGCACCTGCTCCATCATGAAACTGAAATCCTCCGATGCAACGGCCGGCGGCTTGTTGCGGTCGACATTCTCCTGCCCAACCAGCTCGGCCGCCGTATCCGCAATAGCTGCGGTCTGCTCCGGCCGGTTCATCAGCGGCGCGAAGATCAGTCGGAAATTCACGGATGCCGCTGCCCCAAATCCCGCCGCCACGTTGGTCGCGATCCGAACCATCCCCTGTTCGATCAGGTCCATCGTCTCCCGCCGCATCGTCCGCGTCGTGCCGGACAAAATGGCCGTTTCCGGTATTACGTTGTACGCATCGCCCGAATGGATGCGCGTGATGCTGAGAACAGCCGTCTCCCGCGGCGGAGCATTCCGCGCGATGATGGACTGCAGCGCCGTGCCGATATGGCACGCAACCAGCACCGGATCGACACTCTCCTCCGGCCGCGCACCATGCGCCCCGCGCCCGGTGATCGTAATATCGAAAAACGCCCCGGCCGCCATCGCCGCGCCCGGAGTGATTGCGAACTTGCCCACCTTCATGCCGGGACGGTTGTGCATGCCGTAGATCGCATCGCACGGAAATCGCTGGAACAGCCCGTCGTTCAGCATTGCCAGCGCGCCGCCCACGCCTTCCTCGCCCGGCTGGAAGATGAGGTTGACGGTGCCGTTGAACGCCTTCGTCTCCGCCAGGTAGCGGGCTGCGCCCAGCAACATCGTCGTGTGCCCGTCATGCCCGCACGCGTGCATCTTGCCGGGTTCGCTGCTCGCGTACGGCAGGTTTGTCGCCTCATGGATCGGCAGTGCGTCCATGTCGGCGCGAAGTCCGATCGTGCCCGGCCCGTTTCCCGACCGAAGTATGCCCACGACGCCGGTTCCGCCGACGCCACGATGCACCTCAATTCCCCATTCCGCCAGTTTCTGCGCGACGATATCGGCGGTGCGGTGCTCCTCCAGCCCAAGCTCCGGATGCGCGTGAATGTCGCGGCGGATTTCGGTCAACTCACCATGGTGGCGGCGGATCGTGTCGATCAGGGACATGCGGACTCCGGGATTAGCGGCGCGGTCTGAGATGAAAGCGCGGCGGATGATCGGGCTGAGTTGTCACGATGGCAACCGGCAGCACCGTTTCCGCCGGATCCAGCGTGACCTCGAATTCCCGCACCACGGAGGCAAGCACGATCGCGGCTTCTGTCAGCGCGAATTGCGATCCGACGCAGACACGCGGCCCTGCGCCGAACGGCAGATAGCCAAAGCGCGGTGGTTGCGGTGCGTCCGGCATGAACCGCGACGGGTCGAATGATTCCGGATCACGCCAGAAACGCCGGTGCCGGTGCAGTACCCAGGGTGCGATGATGAGCAGCGCGCCCGCGGGAATCGCGATCGGCCCCGCCTGATCAGCCTGCTTCGCCGATCGAGCCAGGGCGAATGCCGGCGGGTACAGCCTCAGCGTTTCGTTTATCACTGCGCGGGTTCGCATCAGTTTGGGCAGGCTGTTCGCGGCGTTTTGGGCTGACAAATCGACGCCTTCGGCTTCCATCGCGACCATTGCCTGTTCGGCTGGCGCCCGGCTGAGCAAAGTCAACGCCCAGAACAGCGTAATTGCCGTGGTCGCGTGACCTGCCAGGATCATTGTCGCGATCTGATCGCGCAGCTGGTCGTGCGAAAACCCCGCGCCCGTCTCCGGATCGCGCGCGCTACGGAGCAGGTCGAACAGATCACGCGCCTCGGGGGCTGGCGGCGCGGCCATGCGCGCCCGCATGATCGTATCGGTAAAACGCATCCAGCGTGCCTGAAACCTCCGCCGGAACAGATCGCGCGGTGTCGGGATCGATGGCGGAAGCACCAGGTCGAGAAGCCGCGGGCGGGACCAGCGAAGCCCATATTCCTGGATCATGCCACGCAGTTCCGTCCCGAATTCTCGCATTTCCAGCGAGAACATCGATCGTCCGGCGATTTCCAGCGCCGTGGTCTCCATCGCCGCCAGCAGATCCGCCTGTCTCGGTCCTGCGTGCAGGGCCGCAACTGTTTCACATGCCACTTCCGCGATGTGCCGCGCCAGCAGCGGGATCACCCGTGGTGCGAGTGCCGGGGCGATGGTCCGGCGCTGCAGCCGCCAGTCCTCTCCCTCTGACAACAATAGCCCGTTTCCGGTAATCGGGCGCAGGATGCGGATCGAAGCGGGTGAGCGGCGATAATTCGTGTGATTGTCCACCAGCACGCGGTAAATCGCGTCCGCCTCGTTGAGCAGAATATTCGTTCGCCCTAACAGGCTGCGCCTCACCGCGCCCTGTTCGTACGCAGCTTCCGGCCACATGCTCAGCGCATTGGTGCGGATCGCGCGCAAAAACTGCGGCAGCGACAATTGGCTGGCTGGCACCGGAGGAACAGGTGGGGCGTACAGCGTGCCGGCGAGCATCCGCCAAGGCTAGCGCAGTCCTCTGCCACGTGCCAGAAGGCCCTTCGCTGGCGGTCATACTACTGATCGGTATAATCGCGCCCAGCCAGTTCATGTGGGGAGACGGCAATGAGCCTGAAAGGCGCGGCCTATATCGCAGGGGCGTTTGAGCATCCGACCCGGAAGGCGCCGGATAAGTCGGTGGCGCTGCTGCACGCCGAGTGTGCCCTGGGCGCGCTGAAGGATGCCGGCCTGACCAAGAATGACGTGGACGGGTATTTCTGCGCCGGCGATGCCCCGGGCATGGGCCCGTTGTCGATGGTGGACTACATGAATTTGCGTGTCCGCCACGTTGATGCCACCGATATCGGCGGATCATCCTACCTGATGCTGGTCGCCCACGCCGCCGAGGCCATCGGGGCCGGGCGCTGCAACGTCGCGCTGATCACGCTGGCCGGGCGCCCGCGCAGCGAGGGCCAGGCGACCGGTACGGCGCCCCGAATGGGCAATCCCGCGCAGCCCGACATGCAGTGGGAATATCCGTACGCACCAACCGTCGCCAACATGTATGCGCTCTGCGCGCAACGACACATGCATGAATACGGCACCACCGGCGAACAGCTCGCCTGGATCAAAGTCGCAGCCTCGCATCATGCGCAATACAACGAACACGCCATGCTGCGGGATGTGGTGACGGTGGAGCAGGTGGTGAATTCCCCGATCATCGCCAGTCCGCTGCATCGGCTGGATTGCTGCGTCATCAGCGATGGCGGCGGCGCGCTGGTGGTCGTGAAGCCGGAGATCGCGCGCAGCCTGAAGCGACCGAAGGTGAAAGTGCTCGGCATGGGCGAGGCGCCGAAGGGCCAGTTCGGCGGAAACGTCGATCTGACATTCTCCGGTGCGCGCTGGTCGGGCCCCGTGGCGTTCGAAATGGCCGGCGTCAAGCCCGCCGACATAAAATACGCCTCCATCTATGACAGCTTCACCATTACCGTGCTGATGCAGATCGAGGACCTGGGCTTCTGCGAAAAAGGTCAGGGAGGCAAGTTCGTTGCCGATGGCAACCTTATTTCCGGCCAGGGAAGGCTGCCCTTCAACACCGATGGCGGCGGGCTCTGCAACAACCATCCGGCGAACCGCGGCGGCATCACCAAGGTGATCGAAGCGGTGCGCCAGTTGCGCGGCGAGGCGCATCCGAAAGTGCAGGTGAAAAACTGCAACCTGGCGCTGGCTCACGGCACCGGCGGATCGCTTGGCACGCGGCATGGCTCGGCGACGCTGATTATGGAAAGGGAGTAACCGCCATGGCCTATCAGCAGCGCAAGATTGGCTTTGTCGGCGCGATCGACAGCAATCCCGAAACCAAACCGTTCTTTGAGGCGGCGGCGCAGGGGCGGTTCATCATCCCCTCCTGCGGCGCCTGCGGTAAATCGCACTGGTATCCGCGCGGCATCTGCCCACACTGCTTCAGCCAGGACCTGTCGTGGAAGGACGCATCCGGCAAAGGCAAGATCTACTCCTTCAGCGTGATGAAGCGAGCCGAGGTGCCCTACTGCATCGCCTATGTCACCTTGGACGAAGGTCCGACGATGATGACCAACATCGTGGATTGCGATCTGGATGCGCTGAAAATTGGGCAACCTGTGTCCGTAAAATTCGTCCCCAGCGAGGGCGGCCCGCCCATGCCGATGTTTACCCCCGTCTGAACCATCACAACAGGAAACGTCTCCGAATGAACCTGACCCGCCGCACTCTGCTAAACGCCGCCGCCACTTCTGCGGTGCTGCCCGTCCGCTTCGGCCGTGCCCAAACTCCCACCATTAAGATCGGCGTCCTGAACGACCAGTCCGGGCCCTATCGCGACGATGGCGGCATCAATGGCGTAATCTGCGCCAAACAGGCGCTGATCGATTTCGGCGTGCCCGGAAAGGGCTTCAACGTCGATGTGATAACCGCCGACCATCAGAACAAGCCGCAAGTCGGCGCCGCTATCGCGCGTCAGTGGTTCGATCAGGATGGAGTGGATTGCATCGTCGATGTGCCCACATCCTCGGTGGGTCTCGCAGTCAACACCGTCTGTCGCGAGAAGAACAAGGTTTATCTCAACTCCGGCACCGGCACCTCCGACCTCACCGGGCCGCAATGCAGCCCGAATACGGTGCACTGGACCTACGACACCTGGATGCTCGCCAAATCGACCGGTGGCGCTACGGTGAAGTCCGGCGGCGACAGCTGGTTCTTCATCACCGCCGATTACGTCTTCGGTCTGACCTTGCAGCGGGATACCGAAACCATCGTGAAGGCGGCGGGCGGCAAGATCCTAGGCAGCGCCAAATACCCATTCCCCGACACCACCGACTTCTCCTCGCTGCTGCTGCAGGCGAAGGCGTCCGGCGCCAAGGTTCTGGGCCTGTGCAATGCCGGCGCCGATACGCAGAACTGCATCAAGCAGGCGCAGGAGTTCGGCATCATGAGCTCCATGCATGTCGCGGCCATGCTGGTGCAAAGCGGCGATGTGCGCGCGATTGGGCTGCAGAATGCACAGGGCCTGTTGTGGACCGAGTTGTATTATTGGGACCTGAATGACCGCACGCGCGCATTCAACAACCGCGTCAAGGACAAAACCGAACACGGCGTCTGGCCCAACATGACCCAGGCCGGAGATTACGGAGCTACTTTCCACTACCTCAAGGTCGTTGCCGATATGGGGGTTCCCGGCGCCAAATCCGACGGCCGCGCGGTGGTGGAGCGCATGAAGCGCATGCCCACCGACGACGACGCGTTCGGCCCCGGCAGCATTCGGGAGGATGGGCGCGCCCTGCACCCGGTCTATTTGTTTCAGGCGAAGTCACCGTCGGAAAGCAAGCAATCCTGGGACGTCGCAAAGGTAGTCGCCGTCACGCCTGCCGACCAGGCATGGCGTCCCTTGAGCGAAGGGCATTGTCCGCTGGTTAAGCTCTGACCGCCGCTGGCACAGTCAGTGACGAAGGGCCTTCTCCAGCTCCTGCTTGTTCATTCCGGAACGGCCTGGCACGTCGCGGCGGCGTGCTTCGGCGTATAGCTCCTTCCGGCTCTTGCCTGCCGCGTTCCGCCCCGCCCGTTCCTTGCGCTTGGTCGCCGCAAGCCGGCGCCGGTTTTGCCCCGGAGACTGCTGGTTAGACGCACCTGCTTCCGACAACGCAATCGCCACGGCCTGCTTGCGGTTGCGGACCTTGCCGCCTCGCCCGCGCTTCAGCTCGCCGTGCTTGTATTCGTGCATGACGCGCTGAATCGTGTCTTTCTGGGCCTTGCTCTCGCGCTGTGCCATCCAAAAGCTCCCAAGCCGTGGCGCGCCGCAGGTAACGCGGCGCGCCAGGTTGCGATCAGGCGGCCTTCTGCACTGCTTCCTTGTTGATCGACTTGTTGGCAATCTGGTTCAGAAGCGAATCCGCCTTCTTCTCCTCTGCCAGCGTCTGCTCAAGCAGCTGCGCCGCGTCGCCCATCCCGCAAGCCTTCGCCCACGCAATGATGGTGCCGTAGCGCGCCATTTCGTAGTGCTCCACCGCCTGCGCGTTCGCCAGAATTCCCGCGTCCCTGACGGCACCCTGGCTGAATTCGTGGACCACTTCCTCGCCTTCTTCGATGATGCCGTTGATCGCCTCGCAGGTCTGGCCCCGCGCTCGTTTGCCCAGTATGTCAAACACCTGCTGCAGGCGTTCCACATGCCCCTGGGTTTCCTCGCGATGCTCGGTCAGGGCCTTCTTCAGCTCCTGGTTCTCAGCTGCCTTCGCCATCTTCGGTAACGTCTTCAGGATCTGGCGTTCGGCGTAATACACATCCTGAACAAAGCTCAGGAGTAGGTCGTTCATGCTCTGCACTGCTAGGGCTCCCTGTTAGTTTGCGTGCCGTCCCAGCGTCCTGAGGGGCGTCCTGAAGGGCGTCCTGAGGGGCACACGCCGGATAACCGGCCGCTCCTCACGAAGTTCGGAGCGCTTTTCGCAAATTCATGTGTCCGGCCAACCAGCTTCCTCACAATCCTGCTCGCGGTGATTTCTCCCGCTATCGCAAGGAAACGGTGATGCTGCGCCTGCGTTCACCCGCCATCTCAGATTTATCTTCCGGGGGCGGAGCTATGGCGAACACGGTCAGCGATTTCTTTTGGGAGCGTCTCCACCAGTGGGGAGTGCGCCGGGTGTTCGGCTATCCCGGGGATGGCATCAACGGTCTGGTTGGCGCCCTCGACCGAGTGCGGGAGAAGTTTGACTACGTCCAGGTCCGCCATGAGGAAATGGCCGCGTTCATGGCCAGCGCTCATGCGAAATTTACCGGCGAGGTCGGCGTGTGCATGGCCACCTCCGGCCCGGGCGCAATCCATCTTTTGAACGGGCTGTATGACGCCCGCCTTGATCACCAGCCCGTGCTGGCGATCGTCGGACAGACGGACCGCGCGGCAATGGGCGGTCACTATCAGCAGGAAACCGACTTGGAGAACCTGTTCAAGGACGTCGCCGGCGCTTTCGTCCAGCAAGCCAGCTCTCCTGCGCAGATACGCCACCTGATCGACCGCGCAATGCGCATCGCCAAGTCGGACCGCAAGGTTACCTGCATCATCCTCCCGAAAGACATCCAGGACATGAAGGCGGTTGAGCAGCCGCCGAACACCCACGGCACGATCCATTCCGGCATCGGCGCCCCTGAGCTGCATCCCATCCCGACCGACGCCGAAATTCGCAGCGCGGCCGAAGTGCTGAACGCCGGTAAGAAGGTCGCCATCCTCGTCGGCGCCGGTGCGTTGCATTGCACGGATGAGATCATCGAGGTCGCCGAGAAACTCGGCGCCGGTGTGGCCAAGGCGCTGCTTGGCAAGGCCGCCGTACCCGACGATCTGCCGTTCGTCACCGGCTCCATCGGTCTGCTCGGCACCAAGCCCAGCTACGACATGATGCAGAACTGCGACACCTTCTTCATGGTCGGTTCTGGCTTCCCGTACTCTGAATTCCTGCCCAAAGAAGGCAGCGCCCGCGGCGTGCAGATCGACATTTCCGCCGGCATGCTCAGCATTCGCTACCCGATGGAAGTCTGTCTGCTTGGCGAAAGTAAAACCACGCTGAAAAAACTGATCCCCATGCTTCAGCCGAAACAGGACCACTCCTGGCGTCAGCAGATCGAGGGTTGGGTGAAGGAATGGTGGAAGGTGCTGGAATCCCGCGCCATGCATTCCGCCGACCCGATCAATCCGCAGCGCGTGTTCTGGGAGTTTTCGCCAAAAATTCCTGAACGGGCGATCATTACAAGCAACTCCGGCTCATGCGCCAACTGGTACGCACGAGACCTGAAAATCCGCCGTGGCATGATGTGTTCGCTCTCCGGTGGGCTCGCCAGCATGGGCGCCGGAGTGCCTTATGCGGTCGCGGCGAAGTTCGCATACCCGGATCGCCCGGTCTTCGCGCTTGTTGGCGACGGCGCCATGCAAATGAACGGCATGAACGAGCTCATCACCGTCAAGAAATACTGGAAGCAATGGAGCAACCCGCATTTCATCGTCATGGTGCTCAATAACCGCGATCTGAACCAGGTGACATGGGAATTGCGGGCCCAGGCCGGCGATCCCAAGGCGGAGATGACGCAGCGCATCCCCGACGTTTCCTACGCCCGCTTCGGTGATCTGCTCGGATTGAAAGGTATCTTCTGTGACAATCCGGATCATATAGCCAGGTCGTGGAACGAGGCTATGGCGGCAGACCGTCCGGTTGTGCTGGAATTCTACACCGACCCGAACGTGCCGCCGCTTCCGCCGCATATTTCGCTGAAGAACGCCAAGGCCTTCGCGACCTCGCTGCCGCAGGACCCGGAATTCGTCAGCGTGGTGAAGGACACGGCAAAGGAGCTTGCAGCGACCCTTCTGCCGGGCCGGTGAGTGTGACCAGACCGGCAGCCCCGATCGGGAGGGTGCAGGCGCGCGCCTACACCATCCCGACCGACCAGCCCGAACAGGACGGCACCCTGGATTGGGACAGCACGACCCTCGTGGTTGCCACGGTGGAAGCGGGCGGCTACGAAGGCATCGGATATACCTACGCCGACAAAACCAATACGAAGCTGATCACCGGCAAGCTGGCGAAAAAGATCGAAGGAAAGGATGTGTTCGACATCGTGGGCTGCGTTGAAGAGATGCAGCACACCGTTCGCAATCTTGGCCGCCGCGGTCTTGCCGCCACCGCCATATCCGCCGTGGATGCGGCGCTCTGGGATCTCAAAGCTAAGCTGCTGGACCTGCCGCTCGTGCGTCTGCTCGGCGCCGCGCATCCCAGTGTGCCAATCTATGGCAGCGGCGGCTTCACCAACTATACCGATGCGAAGCTGGCCGATCAGCTTGGCGGTTGGGTCTCACGCGACGGCTGCAAATGGGTGAAGATGAAAGTGGGGCGTGATCCCCGCCGCGATCGCGAGCGTGTCAGGATTGCACGTGAGGCCATCGGCGATGCGGGCCTGTTTGTGGACGGCAATGGCGCGTTCGATGCTAAGCGCGCGCTTGCCTTCGCCGACCATGTGCTGATCCACGACGTGCGCTGGTTCGAGGAGCCGGTGCCCAGCGACGACTACGATCACCTTCGCCTGCTACGCGACCGCATCCCCGCGCCGATGGAAATCGCGGCTGGCGAATACCACTACGCTCTTGACGACATGCGCGCGATGCTGGCCGCCGATTGCGTCGATGTCATGCAGGCCGACGCCACGCGCTGCGGCGGTGTGACCGGATTCCTCGCGGCGGGAACGCTGACGGATGCCCACCACATTGATCTGTCCGGCCACTGCGCGCCATCAGTCCATCTTCATGCGGCCTGTGCCGTTCCGAAGCTGCGGCACCTTGAATGGTTCCACGACCACGTCAGGATCGAACACATGCTCTTCGATGGCGCGCCCGTGCCGAAGAATGGCGTCATCGAACCGGACCTGTCCCGCCCAGGCCTGGGGATCGCACTGAAAAAGCAGGACGCCGAGCGTTACGCCGACGATTGAGAGGAAAGGTGATGTCGGGCGATACGAACGAGGGCATAGGCCTCGCCGCGGTGGGTGCGATCTCGGCCGCGGTGCTGGGCGTGCTCGCCGCGCGATCGGTTCCGTCTGGCCCGCTCCTGGAGCTAAGACCGCCGAAAAAAACACAGTGGAAAACACGCGGCGGATCGGCACAGAATAGCAGATCCCCCACAACTCGCGCCGCCCAGCGCCTGAACACAAGCTCCTCCCTGCTCGCCCTTTCCGTTTTCGCCGACAGTTCCATCGAACATTACCGCGGCATGTTCTTCAATAAGGGCATGTTCCTGCCCATCCTCGCCTCGGCGGCAACGCTCACCTCCAGCCTGCACGGCGCCCACGACGAAACGCCACAGGCCCACCGCCTCCGCCATGCCATCGCCGCTATATCCGGTGCAATTGGTCTGCTCGGTGGAGGTTTCCACCTCTACAACGTGACCAAGCGGGAAGGCGGATTCTCCTGGACGAACCTGTTCTATGGCGCGCCTCTCGGCGCACCCTACGCATTGATCCTTGCAGGAGTTATGGGTACCGCCGCCGAGCATATACGCGATTCACGCGATGGGCGCCTTCGCCTGTTCGGCTGGCCGACCGGCCCCACTATCGCGGCGCTTACCTCCGGCGGTCTTGTCGGAACCGTCGCCGAAGCCGCCCTGCTGCATTTCCGCGGCGCCTACCACGACCCCTTCATGTTCCTGCCGGTCACCGTCCCGCCTGTCGCCGCCGGCCTCGTCGCCAAGGCCGGCGCAGAGAAGCACCCCGCTTGGCGTCGTTTCACGCGCGTCTGGCTCTGGCTCACCGCGCTGATGGGATTCGCCGGCTGCGGTTTTCACATCTATGGCGTCAGCCGGAACATGGGCGGCTGGCGCAACTGGAGTCAGAACGTCCTCAACGGACCGCCGATTCCCGCGCCGCCTAGTTTCACCGGCCTGGCACTCGCGGGCCTCGCTGCCCTTGACCTGCTGGAGGACCCGCGGAATGGCTGAGCAGGTGCGGTTTCCGGGGTATAGCACGCTGGCGAAGCGGGATACGCCGTCGTGGAATGAGGCGACGCGTATCGTCGTCAACAAGCGCATCAACAGTCCACCGCCCCGGAGATTTTTCACCGAAGATGAATGGCCGCTGCTGAAGGTGATCTGTGACCGGATTATTCCACAGGATACCGGTGATCGCGCCCCCATCGAAAACTTCATCGACCAGAAGATGGCAGAAAATCTCGGCGACGGTTATCAAAAAGCGGGCGAGCCGGGCATGCAGCAGATGTGGCGGCGCGGCCTGCTCGCCATCGACCAGGAAGCGCAGCTCCGCTTCGGAGAATCCTTCCTCAATCTGCCCGGCGGCCGGCAGGACGACGTCCTGCATCTGGTTCAGCAAGGAAACGTGCGCGCCCCTGCCTGGCAGGAAGTCTCGCCGAAATCCTTCTTCAAGGGACGTGTTCTGCACGACATCGTGACCTTCTACTACGCCCAACCCCGCGGCTGGGATGAGATAGGCTTCGGCGGCCCGGCCTCTCCGCGCGGCTATGTCCGCATGGGTTTCGACCGATACGATCCATGGGACGCGGTCCCTGCTCGTAAGGACCAGCCGCATGCCTGATATCGTCCCCCCCGAGCCCCGCGGCAAAAATCACCGCGCCCCCGACGTGCTGCGCCCCGACGCTTGGGTACCCATGCGCCAGTACCGCGAAGACGAGGAAGTGGACTTCGCCGTCGTCGGCACCGGCGCCGGGGGCGGGACCCTGGCAGCGAAACTCGCCGAGTATGGATTTTCCGTCATCGCCTTCGATGCCGGCCCCTGGTTCCGTCCCCTCGATGAATTCGCGTCGGATGAGGTGGAACAGGAGAAACTGATCTGGACCGACAACCGCATCATTGATGGCAACAACCCGGTCGAACTCGGCCATAACAACAGCGGCAAGGCCGTCGGCGGCAGCACGGTCCACTTCATGATGGTTTCGCTGCGCTTCCGCCCGGAGTGGTTCAAAGCCCGCACCAAGCTCGGCTATGCCGTCGATTGGCCTGTCGATGGGCAGGAGATGTGGCGCTACTACGACGAGGTTGAAAATGCGCTGAAAATCTCCGGCCCGGTAAACTATCCCTGGGGACCGCCGCGCCGGCGTTACCCATATCGCGCGCACGAAGTGAACGCCGCCGGCCTCGTCCTGGCGCAGGGCTGCGAGAAGCTCGGCATCAAATGGTGTCCTACGCCGCTCGCCACCATCTCCGCACCGCGCGGCCTGTCGCCGCCCTGTGTCTATCGCGGCTTCTGCGGCTTCGGCTGCTCCACCAACGCAAAGCAGAGCGCCCTTGTGGTCTGGATTCCACGCGCGCTTGCGGCCGGCGCGGAAGTGCGCGACCTGGCGATGGTCGGGCGTATCGAAACCAACCAGTACGGCCGCGCCACCGGGGTGCACTACCAGCGCGAAGGCGAGTGGCGCTTCCAGAAGGCCCACAACGTCGTCGTCGCCGGCTACGCCATCGAATCTCCCCGCCTGCTCCTCAACTCTGCCAGTGCGCAATTTCCCGCTGGCCTGGCCAACTCCAGCGGCCTCGTCGGCAAATACTTCATGGTCCAGTCCAACGATTCCGTCTGGGGCACGATGGACGAGGAAATTCGCTGGTACAAAGGCCCTCCCTCGATGGCGCTGACCGAGCACTGGAACTACACCGATGGAGGCAAGGACTTCTTCGGCGGCTACGCCTACATGAGCCAGGGCCCGCTCGCGGTCGAATGGGGCCGCCTGCTGTCAGATGGGCGCGGGCTCTGGGGACAGGCGCTGAAAGACGCCATGTCGCTCTACATCTACCAGGCCGGACTCAAAATCGTCGGCGAGGTCCTGCCCCGCGAGGAAAATCGCGTGGAACTGGCGGACCAGAAAGACCAATACGGGCTGCCGATCGCAAAAGTGACGTTCTCTTATTGCGACAACGACCGGAAGCTTAAGCGACATGCCGTGCGGGAAATGCGTCGCGCCCTGGAAGCGGCGGGAGCAACGGACATATGGGACAACGAAGACACCGCGCACCTCGGCGGCACCTGCCGCATGGGCGATAATCCCGCCACCAGCGTGGTCAACGCCGATGGCCGCTCCTGGGATATCCCGAACCTCTGGGTGTGCGACGGATCAATCATGCCTACCGTTGGCGGGGTCAATCCATCGCTAACCATCCAGGCCATGTCCTGCCGGATCGCGGATCGCATCAAAGCGCTCGCCGCCCGCGGCGAACTAAGTCAACCACTCCCCCTGCGGGAGAGAGCTCGCCCTCATACGGAACTTACAAAATAAACCTGCTCAAATCCCCCTTCTGCGCCAGCGGCGCCACACGCTCGTTCACATACGCCGCATCCACCGTAATCGTCTCGCCTGCGCGGTCCGTCGCGGTGAAGCTGATCTCCTCCAAAAGCCGCTCCATCACAGTGTGCAGCCGCCGCGCACCGATATTCTCTACGCGCTCGTTGATGTCGGCCGCCAGCTCCGCCAGCGCATCGACCGCATCATCGGTAAATTCCAGCGTAATCAACTCTGTACCCAACAAAGCGCCGTACTGCTTGACCAGCGAGTGCTCCGGTTCCGTCAGGATCCGCCGCAGATCCTCGCGCGATAAAGGCGACAGCTCCACCCGGATGGGCAATCGCCCTTGCAGCTCAGGCAGCAGATCCGATGGTTTCGCCAGATGGAATGCGCCGGACGCTATGAACAACACATGGTCCGTCTTCACCGGCCCGTATTTCGTCGTGACCGTCGTGCCCTCGATCAACGGCAGCAGATCACGCTGCACGCCCTCACGGGAAACATCGCCGCCACGAAACCCGCCCTCCGTAGTACGCGCGCAGATCTTGTCGATCTCGTCAATGAACACGATGCCGTTGTTTTCGGCGTGAAATACTGCGTCCTTCGCCAGACGGTCATTGTCCAGCAGCCGGTCGGCCTCTTCGCGCTCCAGCGCCTCGCGCGCCGCCGATACCGTCATCCGCCGCTGCTGCTGCGGACGCCCGAACATGCCTTTCATCATCTCCGAAATATTGATCATCTGCCCAGGCGGCATCCCAGGAATATCCAGCTGCCCGATCGGCAACCCAGCCGGTTCGCTTACCGTGACCTCGATTTCCTTCTGCTCGAATTCCCCGTTGCGCAGCATGCGCCGGAATTTCGACCGCGTATCCGCCGCCGCGCCATCCCCTACCAGCGCCGTAATCAGCCGCTCCTCCGCCGCCTGCTCCGCCTTGGCCTGAACTTCCTTGCGGGAAGAATCGCGCAGCATCGTCAGAACTCGCTTCCACCAGGTCACGAACGATGCTCTCCACGTCCCGCCCAACATAGCCCACCTCGGTGAACTTCGTCGCTTCCACCTTCAAAAAGGGCGCCTGCGCCAGTTTCGCCAGCCGTCGCGCAATCTCGGTCTTGCCGCAACCGGTCGGCCCGATCATCAGGATGTTCTTGGGCACGACCTCCTCGCGCATCGCTTCCGGCAGCTGGTGCCGCCGCCAGCGGTTGCGTAATGCAATCGCCACGGCGCGCTTGGCGTCATTCTGCCCGACAATGAAGCGGTCCAGCTCAGAGACGATCTCTCGCGGTGAATAGGTAGGGATTTCCATATCAGATAGTCTCGATAATCACCTTGTCGTTGGTATAAACGCAGATCTCGGCGGCGATCCGCATGGCGCGGCGTGCAGTCTCCTCGGCCGAAAGCCCTTCGACTTCCAGCAGCGCCCGCGCCGCGGCCAGCGCATAGTTGCCGCCGGAACCAATGGCGATCACGCCATCTTCCGGTTCCAGCACGTCGCCATTGCCGGTCAGCGTGAAGCTGCGGTCCTTATCGGCGACCGCCATCATCGCCTCCAGCCGGCGCAGGTAGCGGTCTGTCCGCCAGTCCTTCGCCAGCTCCACGCAGGCCCGCTCGAGCTGGTTCGGAAACCGCTCCAGCTTCAACTCCAGCCGCTCCAGCAGCGTAAACGCGTCAGCCGTCGCGCCGGCAAATCCCGCCAGAATGGATCCCGAGGGTCCGATCCGTCGCACCTTGCGCGCATTCCCCTTGATGACGGTCTGGCCCAGGCTCACCTGCCCGTCCCCGGCCATCGCCACATGCCTGTCGCGCCGCACGCACAGGATCGTCGTCCCGTGCCAGCCCACCGGATCGGGCAATACAGTCGGTGTGTTGTGCATTTGCCGCGCTACATGGCGACCCCGAAGCGGATGGGCAAGGTTGCCCCCACGGCCCTTGACGCGACTCACCATTCACCTCTCCCCTTGCGGGAGAGAGCTTGCCCCGGGCATCGACCCGGGGGTCGGCGCGCGCGCAGCAGCGCGCCGGCTGAGGGGAAAAGGAGATGTCCATGCCCGCCGCTCCCGCAGCCCAGATCGCCGCCCGGCTCGACCGCTTGCCGGCAACCAGCACCATCTGGCGCATGATCCTGCTGATCTCCCTCGGCGGCTGCTTCGAGTTCTACGACCTGTTTCTCACGGCCTATGTCGTGCCCGGAATGGCCTCTGAGGGCGTATTCTCTGATGCCTCCCTTGGCCCGTTCGCCGCGCTCAAGGCAATCCACTCTCCCGGCGCCGGCACCTTCGTGTTTTTCCTCTTCGCTGGCCTGTTCGTCGGAACCATCCTGTTCGGCTGGGTGCCCGACGCCTATGGCCGCCGCCGCGTGTTCACCTTCTCCATGATTTGGTACTCGATCTCCACCCTGATCATGGCAGCCATGCCGACTGGATTCTGGATCGACATCTGGCGCTTCATCGCCGGTGTCGGCATCGGTGTCGAACTGGTCACGATCGACACCTACGTCTCCGAGTTGATCCCGCGCCAGCACCGCGGCCGCGCCTTCGCGTTCAGCCAGTTCGTCACCTTCTGCGCCGTGCCTGTCGTCGCGCTCATCGCCTCGCCCTGGCTGCTCGGCCCGCAGCACTGGCGATGGGTCGTCGTTATCGGTGCGGCCGGCGCACTCGTCGTCTGGTGGCTCCGCCGGGCGCTCCCGGAATCCCCACGCTGGCTCGCCCGACACGGCCACATCGGCGAGGCGGACCGGATCGTCACCGATATCGAGCAACGCGTCGCCGTCGAGTCCGGCCGGCCGCTGCCCCCCGTGGGCGAGGCCATCGCCGAAGTGGGCGAGGCCAGCTTCTCGGAAATCTGGCAACCGCCCTATGGCGAGCGCACCATCGTCCTGTCGGTCTTCAATTTCTTCCAAACCTACGGCTACTACGGTTTCGCCGCCTGGGTGCCCACCCTGCTCATCGCCAAGGGAATTACCGTCACCAGAAGCCTGGAATTCGCCTTCATCATTGCCGTCGCGAACCCGATCGGGCCGCTGCTCGGCATGTTTGTCGCCGATAAAATGGAGCGCAAATGGCAGATCGTCACCGCAGCCCTCGGCATCGCTGTGTTTGGCCTGATCTTCGCCGGCATGACGACCGAGGCCGCGCTCATCATCTTCGGCGTGCTGATCACGCTGTCCAACAACTGGATGTCCTTCTCCTTCCATAACTACCAGGCCGAGCTGTTCCCCACGCGCATCCGCTCTCGCGCGGTCGGCTTCGCCTATGCATGGAGCCGCCTCTCCGCCGCCATTTCCGGCCTGGCGATCGCTTTCTTCCTCGGCATCGGCGGCAACGGCGCCGTCTTCATCTTCATCGCCTGCTGCATGGCCCTCGTCATCCTGGTCATCGGCATATTCGGCCCAAGGACCCGCGGCCTCGCCCTGGAGGAGATCAACCGCTAGGCACCGCACCTCCAACACCTTATCATTGCGACGAGCGCAGCGACGAAGCAATCTCCCGCGCCACATGTTTCAGCGCTGAGAGACTTCCCATGTCCCTGACCGTCGCGGTCCAGATGGACCCGATCGACACCATCAATATCGACGCCGACTCGAGCTTCGCGCTCATGCTCGAAGCCCAGGCACGCGGACACAGGCTCTGGCACTACGAAGTCCGCCACCTCTTCCTGCGCGAAGGCACGACCGCACCCGGCGCCCGGCGCGATGACCGGCTCTTCGCCCGCGCCCGCCCCGTTACCGTCCAACGCAAGCGCGGTGCGCATTACACCTTCGGCGACGAAACCTTGCTCAACCTCGCCACTATGGACGTCGTCCTGATGCGCCAGGACCCGCCCTTCGACATGGCCTACATCACAGCAACCCACATGCTGGAGCACATCCAGCCCCGCACCCTGGTCGTGAACGATCCCGCTGCTGTTCGCAACGCGCCGGAGAAAATCCTCGTCACCCACTTCCCCGAACTCATGCCGCCCACCCTGATCGCCTGGGACCTCGAAGCCATCCGATCCTTCCGCGCGGAACACAATGAGATCGTCGTGAAACCATTATTCGGCAACGGCGGCGCCGGCGTCTTCCGCATCAAGCCCGACGACGAAAACCTCGCCGCCCTGCTCGAAATGCACTTCGCCCGCTCGCGCGAGCCGCTGATGGTGCAGCGCTACGAACCTGCCGTCCGTCAAGGCGACAAACGCGTTATCCTCGTCGAAGGCGAGCCGATGGGCGTCATCAACCGCGTGCCCGCCGAAGGCGAGGCGCGGGCCAACATGCATGTTGGCGCGCGCGCGGAAAAAGCCGCGCTGACCGCCCGCGACCGTGAAATCTGCAACGCGATCGGCCCCACGCTCCGCGCTCAGGGCATGATCTTCGTCGGCATCGACGTTATCGGCGACTACCTCACCGAAATAAACGTCACATCCCCCACCGGCATTCAGGAAATCGCCCGCTTCGACGGCATCGATCTCGCCGCCGCCATCTGGGACGCGATCGAAGCAAAACTCGCCGCCTCAGCCTGACGGGATCAGCCGAGGTAGGTAAATCGTCATCGTCGTACCCTCGCCCGGCGCACTGCAAAGCCGCAAATGCCCGCCCGACTGGCGCACGAAACCATAAACCTGGCTGAGGCCCAGCCCGGTTCCCATCGCCACGTCCTTGGTGGTGAAGAACGGCTCAAAGGCACGCTCCGCCGTCTCCGGGTCCATCCCGCAACCGGTATCACTCACAGCGACAAACACGTAGTCGCCCGCTAGAACGGGTTCCTCGAGGCTTGCTGCGTAAGCCGCATCCAACCGCACGTTTCCGGTTTCGATCGTCAGCCGTCCGCCCTCCGGCATCGCATCGCGGGCGTTCAGCGCAAGGTTCAGCAGTGCATTGTCAAGCTCATGGCCATCGGCCCGGACAATCCATAGCCCATCAGTCAGCTTGATTTCGCACGTTATCATTTTCCCCAGCGTACGCATCAGCATGTCCGACATCTCGGACACCAGCCGGTTTACATCAACAGCCTCCGGAGCCAGATTCTGGCGCCGGGAGAATGCCAGCAGCCGCTTCGTCAACGTCGCCGCCCGCTCCGCCCCCTGCAACGCCAGTTCATGTGCGCGCCGAATGCGCTCCGCCGCCGGTCCGTCGGCAAGCTTCGGAAGCTGCCGTTCGATCAGCTCCAGCCCGCCCATCACGATGGACAGCAGATTGTTGAAATCATGCGTCACGCCGCCAGTAAGCTGCCCGAGCGATTGCATCTTCTGCGCGTGCCGTAGCTGTGCTTCCGCCCGCCGCCGCTCGGTGAGATCCAATGATGTAAGCAGTATCTTTGCCACCCGCCCGCGCTCATCAAACAGCGGAGTCATCGTCGAATGCCGAACCCGCGGACCATTGGCAAAGGGCAGCTCCGCCTCGTACTCCAGCTTCTGTCCCGTCTCCACTACCCGGGCATATTTGCTTCGGGCAATAACGGCCCCGTCCAGGCCCAGAACCTCCTCGGGTGTGCGCCCTGCAAACTGTTCCCGGCGCAACCCGAGATGCGCCAGATGCACCTCGTTCGCGTCCTCCAGGCGTACCGCCCCATCCTCACCGATATCAATCACAACCAGATCGACCTCGGCGTGCCGGAACACGTCCCGGTGCAGCTTCGCCGTTCTCGTCGCCGCTGCCTGAGCCAGCAGAAGGCAAGCCTGATGCGATAACAGCCGCAGCGCGCTTTGCTCCTGATCCGTCAGTCCTTGCGGACGCGGCGCCTGATCGCAAACAAACAGCAGGCCCCGCAGTCCGTCCCGCGGTTCAATCGCAACTCCGGCCGCAAATCCCGCCCCCAGTGGTTCCGGCCGCAGCTCAATCCACCCTTCGTCACCGCGAGGGATTGGCCACGCCGGCGCGCCCGGCAGCGTAACCCCGACGCCGGCCGCCAGCCGCAAACCGCCTCCCTCATCCAGGCAAACTCCACCCATGGAAACCCGGCAAAACTGCAAGGCAAGCTGCACGATGCCAATCAGGCTCGCCTCATCGATCCCCACGCCCGATCCAGGGCTCATTCCGTCCAGCGCAATCCTCACGCTCTTGCGACCGGGCCATTTTGTCATTTCACAGTATCGCGCTGCAAGCCGGATGAGAGAAAAGCACCCGCCCACTCGCAACCGGAACGCCTCTGCTTTAGGAAATACGGACCAGGCCTGTCCAATAAGGGAGCAGCTCATGCGCGAAATCGGGCATTACATCGGCGGGCGCATGGTCGCCGGAGGCAGCGGCCGCTACGGCGACGTCTTCAACCCCGCCCTCGGGGAGGTTGCCGCCAAGGTCGCCCTCGCCGACGCCAATGAGGTCGATCGCGCCGCACAGGCGGCCTTGAAAGCTTGGCCAAACTGGGCCGCCACGCCCCCGCTTCGCCGCGCCCGTACCATGTTCCGCCTCAAGGAACTGCTCGAACGAGACCGCAAGAAACTCTCCGCCGCCATCACCGCCGAACACGGCAAGGTCCTCTCCGACGCCGATGGCGAGGTCCAGCGCGGCCTCGAAGTCGTCGAGTTCGCCTGCGGCATCCCCCACCTTCTCAAGGGCGAAGTCACCGAAGCCGTCGGCACCGGCATCGACGCCTGGTCCATCCGTCAGCCTCTCGGCGTCGTCGCAGGCATCACCCCTTTCAACTTCCCCCTCATGGTCTCGCTCTGGATGATCCCGGTCGCTCTCGCCTGCGGCAACTGCTTCATCCTGAAACCATCCGAAAAAGACCCTTCCGCCAGCCTGCTGCTTGCAGAACTTATCACCGAGGCCGGCATCCCCGAAGGCGTCTTCAACGTGATCCAGGGTGCGCGCGAAGCGGTCGAGGCCATCATCGCCCATCCCGGCATTGCCGCCATCAGCTTCGTCGGGTCGACCGCCATAGCCGAAACCATTTACCGCGGCGGCACCTCCAACGGTAAGCGCGTCCAGGCCCTCGGCGGCGCCAAGAACCACCTCGTCGTCATGCCCGACGCCGACCTCGACGACGCGGTCGATGCCCTGATCGGTTCCGGTTACGGCGCCGCGGGCGAGCGCTGCATGGCGGTCTCCGTCGCCGTCGCCGTCGGCGATGTCGGCGACAAGCTGGTGAAGAAGCTCGAACCGCGTGTCCGCGCCCTTAAAATCGGTCCGGGCACCGACCCGGATGCCGAAATGGGACCGCTCGTAACCCGCGAACACCGCGAAAAGGTGAGAGGCTACGTTGATCTCGGCGTGAAGGAGGGTGCAAACCTCGTCGTGGATGGCCGCGACCTGAAATTACAGGGCTACGAGAACGGCTATTTCTTCGGCGGCTGCCTTTTCGACAACGTGCACACCGACATGCGCATCTACAAGGAGGAAATTTTCGGCCCCGTGCTCGACGTGGTGCGCACGCCAGACGTTGCCGGCGCCGTCCGCATGATCAATCAACACCACTACGGCAATGGCGTGGCCATCTTCACCGGTGATGGCGGGACCGCGCGCGATTTCGCCAACCGGATCGAAATCGGCATGGTCGGCGTCAACATACCCATTCCCGTCCCGATGGCGTTTCACAGCTTCGGCGGCTGGAAGCAGTCGCTGTTCGGAGACCACCATATCTACGGCCCCGAAGGTGTCCGCTTTTACACCCGCTACAAAGCCATTACACAGCGCTGGCCCCAGGGCGCCCGGCGCGGGCCGGAATTCGTCATGCCGACACTGGGGCGGTAACCTCGTCCGTGATTACAATGACCGGCGTCTTGGCCAGCTCCGAATCGTTCAGGTAATCCGGCACCGAATACGCCGTCAGTTTCGGTATATCCGATAGCCAAACGCGGGAGCCGCGGGTCTCAACCCCAAGCTCCCGCAGGGTTGCAAACGCCCGCGACAAATTCTCCTGCCGGCAGCCGAGGCGTGCGGCAAGCAGCCCTTTCTCGAACGGCAAGCGGAATTCCGCCTCCGTCGCAAGCGGGTCAGGCACCAGGGCCAGCAGATAGGCTCCAAGCCGTTGCGCGGTCGTCCGCACTTTCAAATCGCGTATCTGCCGCACCAGGTTCCGGCACTCGCGCGACAAAGACCGCAACAGCGCCATCGCCAGCGTGCCCTCTTCCTCCACTAGCCGGCGCAGTTCCTCGGCATGAATCGCAACCAGCCGGGCATGCTGCACTGCATGGGCCGATTGCACATACGGCAGGGACGCCATGACCGATGCGAGCACGAAATTTCCCGTGGGGCGGACGATCTCCACCACCGCTCGCGTCCCATCCGGCGCGGTCGTGCTTAACGCCACCTGACCATCAAGAACGTAGAACAGTTTTGTCGGAATATCGCCCTGCGCGCAGAGCTGGGTGCCATGATCGGCGCTCACGATCTCACTGATGTGATCAAGACGCCGCAGCAGCTCGTCGCTCAGTTCGCTGAATACCGGCAATCCGCGCAGCAGCGCGAGCCCTGGTTGCATCTCCTTCTCCTTCGGTCCATCAAAAACCCGATTCCATTAGGGACACAGATATGCCGCGCTCCGGCATCAAGATCAAACTGCGCATCAATCCTACGTGCGCCGTGCACCCTATGGCCGGAGAGTGAAGTGAGGGCAATTTTATGCGAACGGCTCGGCGGACCCGATGCCATCGCGATTAAGAGTGTCCCCGATCCACCGCCGCCTGGGCCGGGGCAGTTGCAACTTCGGATCAAGGCAAGCGGAGTGCAGTTCGTCGATTTGCTTCAGATCGCCGGAACTTATCAGATCCGCCTGGAACCCCCCTTCATCCCGGGATCCGAAACCGCTGGAGAGGTCACTGTCGTGGGACCAGGCGTCACGCGGTTTAAGCCGCGTGACCGCGTCATGGCCCGTTTGCGCTCAGGAGCCTGGACACAGCTCGCCAATGTCTCGGAAAGCGCCTGCAATTCGATCCCTGCCGGCCTTTGCTTCGAGGCGGCGGCGGTGCTGCGCTCCGGCCACGCGACAGCTTATCACGCGCTGCTGAATCGCGGACGGCTGCGCTCCGGAGAATGGGTTCTCGTCCATGGTGCGGCCGGCGGGATCGGCATTGCCGCCATCCAGGTCGCCCGCTGGGTCGGCGCGCATGTCATCGCCATGGCCAGCACCGAAGCGAAGCGCGCCGCGTGCATGCGGGAAGGCGCCGACCATGCCATCACCTACACTGAAGGTTTTCTTGATCAGGTGAAATCATTAACCGATGGACGTGGCGTCGACGTCGTGTATGACCCGATCGGCGCGGGCGTCACCGAGGAGTCGCTGCGCTGCCTCGCTTGCGGCGGCCGGCTGCTGATACTCGGTTTCCTTGGCGGCGGCCCGGCCACTATCAAAAGCAACTACCTTCTTATCAAGGGCATCGAAGCGATCGGCGTTTACATGGGACGCTTTCAGGCGGAACAGCCGGATGTTTTCGCCGCGAATGCGCGTGAGATCAGCAATCTCGCTGCGCAAGGCATCTTCCGCCCCCGCATCTCGCATCGCTTTCCTTTGGAGCAGGCGGCGGACGCACTGCGGGCGGTGGCGGAGAGAAAGGTGGTAGGAAAGGCGGTATTGGTTTGATTAGTCCCCCTTGGTGACCTTCGTGACCTTTGGGTCCTGACCAAGAGCGCAGGATGGCGGTTTCGTTTATAGACACGAGGGCCACGAAGGGGAGCACCGCGCGCCGAAACCCCGAACCGCCCTCCCATAAACCCCCTCATGCCTCTCCGCGAACAAAGCCATCCGGTGCTCCGCCTCAACCCGCCGCCGCGCAACCACCCCAAAGCCCCGCCCCGCTTCCGGATCCAGCATACGCTTCAGCGCAGCCGCCAAACCCGCATCACCCCCCGCCGGCACCAGCACCCCCGACTGCCCGACCGTCTCCGGAATGCCGCCGGTCGCATACCCAATCGTCGGCACACCGCAGGCCATCGCTTCAAGGACCGTCAGCGGCTGATTATCCGCCTCCGAGCAGCAAACGAACGCATCGCACGCCGCCACCCATCGCGCCTGTTCTGCACGATCACCAACGAAACCAACCCGCCGCAGCGCAACGCCCTCCGGCAATTCCAAAGTCCGTTCCGGCGGCTGCCCAATCGCAACGATCGTCGGTTGCATCCCGGCCAGCTGCCCGATCGCCCGAAGCGCGTGCGCCACCCCCTAGCGCCGCTCCTCCAGCCGCATTGACGCCACCAGCACAACGGGCCGGTCCTCCGCCAGCCCCAGGCTCCGTCGCAACGCGGCGCGGTCCCCCACTGGCCGGAACGTCTCCGTATCCACCCCATAGGGGACAATCACCGGACGCTCACGAACCCGCGCGCTTGATACCGCCTGATCGGCCATCCACGAACACGGCGCAATCGTCACGATCGCCCCGGCCGCTTCAGCCGCGCCGATGTCGCGGTCGCATCAAACCGCCCCAGCGGCCATTCCCCAAGCTGCGGGCAGGCTCCGCAGCCGCGCACGAAACGCGCACAATCCATCGGATACAGGCACCCCCCGGTGAATGGCGAGCAGCCGTGAAACGTCCAAACCGTCGGCACCAGCGCCGCGACAGCACGCACCGTCCACGGCGAAAACGCATCCCCCAGATCGTGAAAATGCACCACGTCGTACCGGCCCAGCCTGATGCGAGCCAAGATACGCACCAGCTCGACCGGCACCAGTTCCAGCAGCCCCACCGCGCGCAGCGCCTCCTGCGCGAGACGCACGCCAGCGCCATAAGCGCGCCGCGCCGCCGCCCGTTCCTCCGCCAGCCGCCCGCACCAGTGCACCGCCTGGTGCCCCCGCTCATTCATTACCGCACTCAGATCCTCCGCGACCCTGCTGGCGCCGCCGCCGGTGCTGTCGGACTTGCTGATGATCGCGATCCTGCGCATTGCTGCTCCCATCGCACGGAACGGAAGGCAGGAGGAGAAGCGATGAATCTCGATCTGACTGGCAAGACGGCCCTAGTGACCGGCTCGACCGCCGGCATCGGCCTGGCCTGCGCGACAGGTCTCGCCGAACAAGGGGCGGAGGTGTGGGTGAACGGACGCACACAGGAGCGAGTGGACACGGCCATCCGCAAGATCACCGAAAAAGTTGCCGGCGCGAGACTGCACGGACTGGCCGCGGATCTTTCAACCGAAAGCGGCGCCCAGGATTTGTTCAACAAGCTCGCTTCGGTCGATGTCCTCGTCAACAATCTGGGTGGTGTGACCGCTCGCAAGGATTTCTTCGCCCTCACCGATTCCGACTGGAACCGCGCGCTCGACCTCAACCTGCTCAGCGGTGTCCGCACGGCGCGTCAATACGTCCCTGGCATGCGCGACAGGAACTGGGGACGCGTCGTCTTCGTCTCCTCAGAATCGGCGCTGCAAATCCCGTCCGAGTTTCCCCATTACGGCGTTGCCAAGGCAGCCGTCATCGCACTCGCTCGCGCGATCGCCGAGACATTGGTCGGCACCGACGTTACCATAAATTCCGTTCTGCCCGGCCCCACCCTCGCCGAAGGCTTTCAGCGCCGCATCGCCGCCGAAGGCCGCAGCGTCGAAGATTTTTCCCGCGAATTCTTTGAACGCTTCCGCCCGACTTCCTTGATTCGCCGTCTCGCCAAACCAGAGGAAGTGGCGAACCTGATTGTATATCTTTGCTCCCCCGCTGCCTCGGCCACCCACGGCGCGGCCCTGCGGGTCGATGGCGGAGTCGTCAAAAGCGCTTTCTGACGACCCCCGCTCCACACGCTCGATGCGCCTCATAAGTGATCAGCTCAATCAGGGGGCCGCTTTACCGCCTCCATCGTCGAGGATGATCGGCATCATCGGTGAACGGATCGATCCGCTCTTTCGGGTCTTCCACGTAGCAACATACTCGTTATCGATCTGTGCCAAAATATTCATGAGATCATCCGGCTGCAATTGCTGCGCCATGCTCGAGGCCGCGAGCGTTTCAGCAGTCTTCCTCCCGAGGAGGTCAACCCCGCCTGCGAACATTCCAGAACACCGGCCAGCCTTGCAGAATGCCCGCCAGCTCGGCCCGGTACGCTGTCCGATCGTAAAATAACCCCAGCGGGATCACGGTCACGTCCGCCAATGCCTGCACCTGGATCTCTGCAGCGATCCGCTGCCGCGTCGCAAGATCTCCCGCCTCGAACCACGCCGCCCTTAATTCCTCAAGACGCGGACTGTTCGCCCATGGAGGACGTCCTGCGCTGCCATTGCCGCGCACCACCGGACTCGCCGCAGGGTCGCGCAGCGACATCCCAAGCCAGTCGGGGAACCAGCAGCTCCAGCCGCCTTTATCCACCGGGCCTTTATTGTACAGCCGCGCCAGTAACGTTGCGAGATCCATCGATTGAAAATCGACGTTCAGGCCGGTTTTTCGCAACATATCGGCGCCAACCATCGCACAGGGTCTGGCGGCATAATCATCGGCGGGAGACATCAGCAGGATCCGCTCGCCGTTGTATCCCGCCGCCATGATATCGCGTCGAACGCGCTCCATGTCGGGCTCTGCGGGAGAGCGGGAATGACGATACGGGAAAAACCGGGCCTCGACGCATCCGAGCGCCTGCGATTTGCGGATTTCGTGCTCGACATCGCGGGTTTTACGCTTACCGACACCTCCGGGCAGGACGTCCCGCTTCGGCGCTCGGAATTCGCCCTGCTTCTCGCCTTTCTGCGCGCGCCCGGCCGGGTGCTCAGCCGGGATCACTTGCTGGACGCAGTGTCCGGCCGCAAGTCCGTGTCCTTCGACCGCACGATCGATATGCTGGTCAGCCGGCTGCGCCAAAAGATCGCGGCTGATCCGGAAGCACCGCGCCTGATCGTGACCGTGCCGGGTCTCGGCTATAAATTCACAGCAAAGCCATTTCCCGCCGAACATCTCCCACTCTCAGCGACAGGCCCCCCGACAAGCCCTCGATCGCCGTGCTGCCATTCCAGAATATGAGCGGCGATCCCGGGCAGGACTACTTCGCCGACGGCATGACGGAAGAGATCATCACCGCGCTTTCGCGCATACCGTCATTCTTCGTCGTCTCCCGCCATTCAACCTTTGCGTACAAGGGGATATCGCTGGACGTCCGCCGGGTCGGGCGCGAGTTCGCCGTGCGGTACGTCCTGGAAGGCAGCATCCGCAGGGACAGGGAGCGTGTGCGGATCACCGGCCAGCTCATTGATGGCACCAACGGCGTGCACCTGTGGGCCGACCGCTTCGACGTCCCCGCTGCCGCCGTTTTTGACGTCCAGGACCAGATCACGGCAAGCGTCGTTGGCGCGATCGAACCGAAGCTGCTGCAGGCGGAAATCGAGCGCGCAAGAAGAAAGCCCGCCGATAATCTGCATGCATACGAACTGCTTCTGCGCAGCCGCTTCACCTTCTTTCAGCAGACACGGGAAGCGGTCGAAGAAGCCTTGCGGCTGTTGCAGCGCGCTGTCGAGCTCGACCCGAATTATCCTCTCGCGCTCGCCTGGCTCGCTCGTGTCCATTACAACATGGACGCGCTGCACCTCCGCTTCCCGTCGGCTTCCGAGGTGGACCACTATGTCCGCATCGCTCAACGCGCTGTCGAGCTTGGCCGCGACGACCCCGAGGTCCTGGTCGTTGCCTCTATTATCATTGCGTTGCCTGGCGGCGATCTCACCGAAGCCACAGCTCTGGTCAGTCATGCGCTGGCCCTCGACCCCAATTCCGCCGAGGCATGGGCTATGAACGGAATGCTGCACGCATACATGGGTGACGGCGACGCGGCGCCCCAGCATCTCGATCGCTCAGTCCGGCTCAGCCCGCTCAATCCGTGGGTACCCTGGCAAACTCATGCGTTTACTCTCGCGTATTTCGCCGCCGGCCGCTACGACGATGCGCTGATGTCTAACGAAGAACTCCTCCGGCGCAATCCGGATCATGTCATCGCCCTGAAGTATAAGGCCGCTGCTCTCGGCCTCCTGGGTCGCGCCGAGGAAGCGCAATGTGTCGTACAGCACCTGCTCTGCCTAATTTCAAACCTTACTATATCGCGCCTGCGCTCCCTGGGCGCTATCCTGCTCAGGCATTCAGCCAGATGGACGACGGTCTTCGAAGTTTATTATGAAGGTCTGCGAAAGGCCGGCATGCCGGACTGATCTCAGAAGTGTCACGCGAGGCCCAGCCAGGGATGTCATTGCGAGGCGCGTAGCGCCGGAGCAATCTTCGGCCCTCTCATAACCCACCCGTGAACGCCGCACGCGCCACCAATCCCCTCCTGCCCCCTTTCTGCCAGGACAAACGCCGGGAGCGAGCACTATGAAAATCGGAATAATCGGTGCGGGTCGTGTCGGACAGGCCTGCCTGGAAGCAATAGTGACCCGCGGCTCCGCCACCGAGATCGTGCTTGTCGACCGCACCCGCAAGAAAGCCGAGGGCATGATCACCGATATCCGCTACGGCGCGGTCCTCTCGCCGCCGGTCCGCCTGCGCGCCGGTGATTACCAGGATCTTTCCGGGGCCCGCCTTGTTATGATCACCATCGGCGTGAACGAAAAATCCGGCGGCGCCACCGACCGCTCGGACCCCGAGGGCCGTCTCAAACTTCTCGTCAAAAACGCCGAAATTTTCCGCGAGGCGATCCCGCGCATTGCCGGTGCCGCTCCGGATACGATCCTGCTCGTCGTCACCGATCCACCCGACGCGCTGACCGAGGTCGCCCGCGGCGCCGCGCCCGGGCTGCAAGTGATTTCCGCCGGCACCTTCCTCGACAGCTTGCGTTTCCGCGTCCATCTCGCCCACAGGCTCGACATCCACCCCGCCGGCGTCGAGGCCCAGGTGATCGGCGAACATGGCACCTCCTCAGTCTTCCTCTGGTCATCAGCAAGGGTCGGCGGTGCCCCTGTGCTCGATGTCCTCAGCCGCGGCACGGACATTCAGGAGGAAACCGAAAAGGAAGTGCGAGAGGCCAACATAGAGATTATCGAAGGAACCGGCGCAAGCCAGCTTGGTATCGGGCTCGTCTGCGCCCGAATCACCGAGATCATCGCCCGCGATGAACGCGCCGTTCTCCCGATCGGCAGTTACGCCGAAAAGTACGGCGTCACCTTATCTCTGCCTTCGGTGCTCGGTCGCGCCGGCATTCTCCGCGTCATGAAACCCTCCATGACCGAACAGGAATCTGCAGCTCTGCAAAAAAGCGCCGACCACATAAAGTCCGCCCTCGAGAAACTCGCCTGAGCCGATTGAGACTATTTAGTCACGATCGAGACAACTTCCCAGTCGGGCTCGGCACGCCCCCGCCCCATTGCGATGTCAGCTTGCCTTTGACAAAAATGCCCCTGGATGGGTCAAACCAGAGCTTCCACTTCCGGAAGAAGAACCGCACGGCCGAACCGGGCAGTATACCTGCTGTTTGCAATTCGAATATTTGCGAATCAATCGTCCCTCGGCCGATAGTCATGGTTTCACGACCAAGGCGAGCCCACCTATTTTGCACCGTCCGCGTCTGATACCCCTTCAGGGCAGCTTCGCCTGACAGGCCGGGCAGTTGTATTTCGATCCCAACCTCATTTCTCCGGCCCGAAAACAGCTCGCCCAGCGCGTGGCCTTGGTATCGGCTCCGGGCATATCGATCACCCCATACCAGTTGTAGAGCGGCGAAAACGAGGTGGGTTGCTGATCGCCGCGCCATTCCAATTGGCGCCGATACACACTACCGGGTCATTCGGATCCGCCCGCTGTACACCCGCTCTCCACGATAGAGTTCCACGATCGTGCCCGGTTTGGGGCAACTGAAACCAGTTTGAGCCTGTGCGCCCCCTGAGAAGACCGGGAAGGCCAAGATCATTACGATCGGGCCCCAGACGGGCTTCACGGTATTCCGCCGATTCGTGTCGCCGGGTTCCTGCCTCGATGCCCTGAAGGCGAAACATCCATTGCAACCGCCTCGGGACGGCCCAATGTCCACAGATGTCAATGCATTGACATGGCGTTTTGTACCAAACCAGCCCGCTAAAATCGGCATGTTGTACAAACCGCAACCCCCCCAAAACCGGCTTCGGTACAAAACGGCACCGCGAAAAATGCAGTTTGATACAAAACGCCCCGCCGGAAAATCGGCTTTGGTACAATCCCGCTACGACCGATACGACCCGTTAATGTCGATATACCCGTGCGTCAGGTCGCAGGTCCACGCCGTCGCCTTCCCCCGGCCGAGCCCCATGTCCACCGCGATATGAATCTCCCGCCCCCGCATGTGCTCCACCACGGGTCCCTCGTCGTACCCGGGCACCACTCCCCCGTCGCGGGCCATCCACACCCCTCCGACGGCCACTGATAGCTTGTCCCGGTCGGCCGGCTCGCCGGCCTTCCCAACCGCCATGACAATCCGGCCCCAGTTCGCGTCCTCTCCCGCTATCGCCGTTTTCACCAGCGGCGAGTTGGCAATCGCCATCGCCACCCGCTTGGCGGATCGCGCGGTTGTCGCCCCGGTCACGTCGATCCGCACCAGTTTTTGCGCCCCCTCGCCATCCCGCACCACCTGCAGCGCCAAGTCCAGCAGCACCTCATTCAGCTTGGCGCCAAAATCCGCCAGCTCCCGCCCGCCCCCAGCCGCAACCCGCCCATGCTTCGCCGTCCCGGTCGCAAACAGCAGGTACCGTGTCCGAAGTCGAGGTGTCCGAATCCACCGTCGTCCGGTTGAAGCTGCCCTCCACCCCCTTCCGCAGCAACGCATCCAGGGCCGGAGCCGAAATCCTGGCATCCGTCGCCACGAAGCACAGCATCGTAGCCATATCCGGCGCGATCATCCCGCTGCCCTTGGCGATCCCGTTGATCCGCACCTCCGCCTCGCCGATCCGGGCCACCCGCGTCGCCGCCTTGGCGAAGGTATCCGTCGTCATGATCCCCCGCGCCGCGGCTTCCCACCCATCGTCCCGCAACGCTCTATAGAGTGCGGGCAAAGCGGCGGTGATCTTCCCATGCGGCAGCACCTCCCCGATCACCCCTGTCGAGGCGATGAACACCTGCTTCGCCGGGCACCCCACGAGCCGCGCGGCGGCCTCTGCGACGGCGCTGCAGGCCTCTCGGCCCGCACGGCCAGTGAACACATTTGCATTTCCGGCATTTACCACGACGGCCCGGGCCTTGCCGCCTTTCAGCGCGGCCCGGCACCAATCGACTGGCGCCCCGGGACAGCGATTCGTCGTGAATACGCCGCATACTGTCGTGCCGGCCTCCAGCTCTATCATCACCAGGTCAGTGCGGTCGCGATACCGGATGCCGGCTTCCACCGCCCCCAGACGCACGCCGCCTACGGGCGAAAGCTCCGGAATCTGAACCGCGAGCGGCGAAATCTGCACGTCCATCCGGCCCTCCCTCGTTAACAGCCGGTTTAGCCGGGTTGCCGGCGGCCTAAAACCCCAGGGACTAAAACCCTAAAGGGCCGAACGGATAGTTCCTGACCGGCTCCACGCCCCCCGGCCCGGCGAACCCGCGCTTGCGCATGCAGTCGAGTGTCGCTTGCCGGGTCGCCTCGCGCGCCAGTTCGTGCGGGTCCTGCAGGCTCTTGTCGAATACGTTGTTCGTCGTCCCGCGATTGGTCGCCGCGATCGTCGCCCTTACCTCAGGATCTCGTAACGCCACCTGCCGGCATTCGGCCGCGCCCTCCGTCTGCGGCAGGCCCGACCCACCCCCGCATCCCGACAGCAATGGCAGAAGAAGGATCAGACAGGGCAGGGGCTTCATGCGCTGGCGAACCAGTCCTCGATCAGCCGCCGGGCGATGCTGTCCACCCGAGGCAGCGCGAACTCATGCATATCCGGATCGGCGATCTCGTCCCGGCGGAACCACCGCACGTCGATCATTTCCTCGTCGTCCACCGTGATCTCGTCGCTGAGCGCCTCGGCATGGAACCCCAGCATGATGTTGCCGGGAAAGGGCCAGGGCTGGCTGGAGCGGTACCATACTTCTCCCACCCTGATGCCCAACTCTTCCAGAACTTCGCGCCGCACTGCCTCTTCCAGGCTCTCGCCCGGCTCCACGAATCCGGCCAGGGTCGAATACATGTTCGCCCGCGGGAAGCGCTTGGAATGGCCCAGCAGCACGCGGTCCCCGCGGACCACGAGCATGATCACGGCCGGATCGGTCCGTGGGAAATGCTCCGCATTGCACGCCGTGCACTGCATTACGTGCCCCGCGGCCTTGACCTGGCATGGGGCGCCGCACACACCGCAGAATCGGTGCCGGGTTCGCCAGTGCATCAGCCCCCGCGCATGCGCCAGGATCGCCGCCTCCGGCTTCGGCACGCCCCACCCGATGGAGCGCAGATCGGCGAACTGACCAACCTCCTGCGGCAGCAACGGCACCGGATCGTCCGCCGCCGAGATGTCGATCGCGAACACCGCCCGTGCATCCATCAACCCAAGCAGCGCCCAAGGGCCCCCCGCCATCCGCAGGGACGCCGCCACCTCGCCGGACAGGTACACCGCCTCCGGCTGACTCTGCTCCATCCCGGCCACCAGGTTCCGGCTGCGCCAGACGGGGACGAACAGCGTGTCCGGATGCTCCAGCTGCTCCGTCACCCAGGCTGCGTCCTCCCGCCGCGCCCCTACGCGGTCGAGCGGGTTTCCGGAATACACGTTCGGCCGGCTGGCGATGATCAGGGGCACGGAATCGGGCTCAGGTTGGGATCGCGGACTGTGCCCGATCCTGCCCCGCGGGAGAAGCCGGACTCCCATGGGCTCCCAATTTTCGGTTGAGCTACCCGAACGAACGAATACACTCCCGCGCAATGGAGGTGTCGAGCAACTTTGCCTTCCTGTCCGGTCAGGACGAACGCTTCGCCCGGCTCGGCGCGCTGGCGGAACGTTATTTTGTCGATGATGCGCCCGGCGCTCTGATCAAGCTCCGCCAGCTTGCCGAACTCCTTGCCAAGGAAGTCGCCGCGCGCCACGGACTCCTGCCCGACACCACCATCACATTTGACGACGTCCTGCGCACGTTACGACTGAAATCGGTTCTGCCGGACGAAATTTCCGAGTTGCTTTACCACCTCAAGCGTGCCGGTAACGCTGCCGTCCACGAAAACCTGGGTACCGCCGGGCAGGCACTCACCGTACTTAAAATCGCCCGCCAGGTGGCGATCTGGTTCCACCGCAGCTACGGTGGAGCACCGGGGTTCAAACCCGGCCCGTTCATCCCCCCAGCCGCCCCCGTCGATACCACCGCCGCTTTGCGCAACGAGCTGGAAACCCTCCGCGCCCAGGTTCGTGCCAGCTCCGATAGCGAAGCCAAGGCGCGCCTCGCACAACAGGACGCTGATTCCGCCCGCCTGAAAGCCCTCGCCGACGCCGACTCGGAACGCCGCGAACGCGAATTCTGGGAGCAATACGCCGCCGAGACCGAAGCCGGCCTTCGCCAGACGAGAGCCGCGCTGAAGGCCGCCCAGGCCGCCGCTCAGGCCACCCCGGCGCAGCAACTTGATTATCTCGCACACCTTGCAACGCAGCAGGCCACCAAGGTCGAACTGGACGAGCCCACCACTCGCGTCCTGATCGACGAACAGCTTCGCTCCGCCGGCTGGACCGTGGATAGCGCCAAACTGCGCCACGCAGCCGGAACCCGCCCGCAACCGGAGCAAGCCATCGCCATTGCCGAGTGGCCGACCGACAGCGGCCCCGTCGACTATGCATTGTTCATCGAATCACGCTGCGTCGGCGTCATTGAAGCGAAGCGCGAAATCAGGGATGTGCCGGGCCAACTCGGCCAATCCAGGCGCTACGCCCGCGACATCCGTCTCAGCGTCGATGAAGCGCCACCGGGAGGGCCCTGGGCCCGCGGCTCCGACCAGTTTCGCGTCCCCTTCGTTTTTGTCACCAATGGCCGCCCCTATGTGAAACAGCTTGAAACCAAGTCCGGGATCTGGTTCTGGGACGCACGCCCCGCCGGCGGTGATCCGCATGCGCTTCCCGAATGGTTTTCGCCTCGGGATTTGACGGAACGGCTGGAGCAGGTAACGGAAGATACCAGGTCGGCGCAAGCCGAACTTGGTGTTGCCGGCCTGCGGCCGTACCAGAACGACGCGATCGCAGCGGTGGAAAACGCCGTTGCCGCCGGCCAGCATTACATCCTGCTTGCAATGGCCACCGGCACCGGCAAAACCCGCCTCGCCATCGCGCTGATGTTCGAATTCCTCCGCCGCAAACGGTTCCGCCGGATACTTTTCCTTGTCGATCGCAACGCGCTTGGCCGCCAGACCCTCGACGCAATGAGCACCACGGATACAACCGGCTTCCTGAAATTCGATCAGGTGTTTCCGGTCGCCGACCTCGCGCGCAAATTTCCGGAAGCCACCGACCGCGTACAGGTCGCAACCGTACAGGCGATGATCCGGCGTATCTTCGAGGACACCGATGCACAACGCCCCACACCCGGAACCTACGACCTTATCATCGTCGACGAAGCCCATCGCGGCTACATGCTGGACGCGGAACTTCGGGAAGAGGACCTGCGCTTCCGCAATCTGGCCGATTACCTCTCAGCCTATCAGCGCGTGCTTGACTACTTCGATGCTGTCAAGATTGGCCTCACCGCCACCCCCGCGCTTCACACCCGCGAAATCTTCGGACCACCTGCCTTCCATTACAGCTATCGCCAGGCGGTAATCGATGGATATCTGATCGACCACCGGCCGCCGCGCCGCATCACCACCGCGCTCAGCCAGACGGGTATTACCTTCGATAAAGGTGCGGATGTGCAAATCCTCGATCCTCGCAGCGGTCAGATCGACCTGTTCAACCTCGACGATCAGGTCGATTTCGAGGTCGCGGAGTTCAATAAGAAAGTTTATACTAGGCCGTTCAACCGCGCCGTTGCCGATGCCATCGCCAGCGAGTGTCCACCGACCGCACCCGGCAAGACCCTGCTGTTTGCAGTGCGCGACGATCATGCGGACATTCTGGTCGAGCAGCTTCGCGAAGCTTTGAAAGACGAATGCGGCCCACAACCATACGATCTGGTGGAAAAGATCACCGGCTCGGTGGACAGGCCGCTCGATCGCATCAAGGCCTTCAAGAACGATCCCCGCCCCAAATACGTCGTCACCGTGGACCTGCTCACCACCGGCATCGACGTGCCCGCAATCACCAATCTTGTCTTCGTCCGCCGCGTCAACAGCCGTATCCTGTACGACCAGATGCTCGGCCGCGCCACACGCCGCTGCGACGAAATCGGCAAGGAGTATTTCCGCATCTTCGACGCTGTGGACATCTACGCCAACCTGCAGGAAGTCACCGATATGCGCCCGGTCGTCGTCGATCCGGCGTTATCCTTTACGACACTGATCGCCGATCTGGAGCGCGCTTCCACCGACGAGGACCGCGACTACGTACGTGACCAGATCGTCGTGAAACTCCGCCAGCGCATCAAGCATATTCCGCCCGAGCAGCGCGAGACCTTGGAAACCGCCCTTGGCCCGCTCGATGCCCTGCCTGACAAACTGAAAAAAGCTCCGGCTTCCGAAACGCTCGCTTTGTTCCGCAACCACCCCTCGCTCGCTGCCGTTCTCGATGCGGCGAAACCGGCCGCAAAGCGCGACGGCGTCTTCATCTCGGAACACCAGGACGAGCTGATCTCGGTCGAAGATGATTACGGCGGTAAAGCCAGCCCCGCGGACTACATCGAAAGCTTCGAATCCTTCGTCCGCGCCAACATGAACGCCGTGCCAGCCTTGATTGCTGCCACGCAGCGCCCGCGTGAACTGACCCGAAAAGACCTGAAGGAGCTTGCTACCTTGCTCGACGCGCACCGCTTCTCTGAAGCGAGTCTGCGGCAGGCTTACGGCCGTACGCGCAACGCCGATATCGCCGCCCATATCATCGGCTTCGTCCGTCAGGCTGCTATCGGCGACCCGCTTGTCCCATACGAGGCCCGCGTCGAGAACGGCTTGCAGCGAATCCTCTCAAGCCGTGTATGGACCACCAGGCAGAAGCAGTGGCTTAACCGCATCGGCCGTGCGCTGAAACATCAGCCAGTGGGCGACCGGAACTTCTGTCCGATCCGTTGTTCGCCCAGTCTGGCGGCTTCGAGGCTATAGACCGGGAGTTCGATCATGGACTAGGCGAGGTGCTGAAGGACTTGAACACCGTTATCTGGGACACACCGGCCGCATGAACCCATCCACCGATCTCGTAAACCGCCTCTGGCGTCTCTGCGCGCTGCTCCGCAAGGACGGTGTCACCTACCAGCAATACGTCACCGAACTCACCTACCGGCTCTTCCTCAAAATGGCATCGGAGCAAAAGGACGAAAGCCGCATTCCGGCAGAGTACCGCTGGACCGCGCTGAAATCCGCCAGCGAAACCGAAGTGCTGCAACGCTACAAGCAGGCGCTGATCGACCTCGGCGACGCAACCAGGATCGGCGATCGCTCCATCGTCGCCATCTTTCAGAACGCTGCCACCATCGTCCGTGAGCCTGCCAATCTGCGCAAGCTGATCGACGCCATCAATGGCCTGCACTGGTTCACCGAGGAACGCGACCACTTCGGCGACGCCTATGAAGGCCTGCTGCAAAAAATGGCCGAAGAAACCAAACGCGGCGCCGGCCAGTACTTCACGCCGCGCGTGCTGATCGATGTCATGGTTCGGCTTATGCAGCCCAAACCCGGCGAGATTATCCAGGACCCCGCCGCCGGCACCGGCGGCTTTCTTATTGCCGCCGATCGCTACATGCGCGCAGCTACCGACGATTACTTCGAACTCTCGCCCAAACAGCAGGTATTCCAACTCCGCTCTGCGCTGCGCGGGTTGGAAAACGTTCAGGACGTCTTCCGTTTGCTACTGATGAATCTGCATCTGCACAAGATCGATCCCGACCATCTCGACCTCGCCGACACGCTCTCTCACAGTGGCGCACAGGCAATTTACAAAAACGCCAACCTTACCATGACCAATCCGCCCTTCGGCCCCGCCGGCGGCCCGCCCACTCGCGATGACCTGACAATCACCGATCGCGTTTCCTCCTACCAACTGCCCTTCGTGGAACACTGCATCCGCGCCCTCAAGCTTGGTGGCCGCGCTGCAATCGTTGTGCCGGATAACGTGCTGTTCTTCACCCGCGCCAACGAGGAAGCCCCCGCTAAGGACGCCACCGCGGCCGTATGGATTTATGACATGCGCTCCGGCGCCCCGGCCTACGGCAAAACCAACCCGCTGAAGCGCGAGGACTTCGATGCTTTCGTCCGCGCCTTCGGCGACGACCCGTCGGGCCGGGCGAAGAGAAAGGACCAGGGCGAAACCGGCCGCTTCCGCCGCTTCACCCGCGCCGAAATCGCCGCCCGCGGCGACAACCTCGATATCACCTGGCTGAAAGACACCAGCGCCGACGCCGAGGACGGCCTGGACACTCCCGAGGACATCGCCGCCGCGATCGAGGGGCATCTGATGACCGCGCTCGAGGAGGTTCGCGCGCTCGTAGAGGAGCTTGGAACCGAAACCGCCGAGCCGGAGCTCGCCGAAGCCGCCGAATGATGTCCCGTCGGCGCCATCGGATGATCGAGCGTTGTCATTGCGAGTCGCAAAGCGGCGAAGCAATCTCGTGCCCGCTGCGCATGGCGCAGCTTCATAGAGAGGGAATCGCATGAGCTTGCCCATCGGCTGGGTTAGTGCTCCCATTGGGGACTTATGCACTCTGGTCAATGGTAAGGCCTTTAAGCCGAGTGACTGGGAAACGAGTGGCCTTCCGATCATCCGAATCCAGAACCTGAATCGCCGTGGTGCAGAATTCAACTACTGCGCGACTTCAGGTTGACGAACGTTTTATCGTGCTGCCCGGCGAACTTCTGTTTGCCTGGTCAGGAACTCCCGGAACTTCGTTCGGCGCTCACGTTTGGGATGGCCCCAAGGCTGTCCTAAACCAGCATATATTTCGGATTGTGTTCGACGAGGAGCACATCCATAAATCGTTCCTCCGGCGAGCCATTAATGCCAAGCTCGAAGAACTCATTGGTAAGGCACACGGAGGGGCGGGCTTAGCGCACGTCACGAGAGGCGTGTTCGAGGGCACCAAAGTTGTTCTTCCACCCCTGGCCGAACAACGCCGCATCATCACGAAGCTGGACTCACTGACCACCCGCCTCGCCCGCGCCCGCGCGGAGTTAGATCGAGCGTCGGCGCTTGCGAACAAACTCCGGGAGACGGGCCTAGAGAACGCGTTTTCTGATAAATCTTGCAATCAAGACGCGGTACCCGGATGGAAGATCGTCCGGTTCGACGAAGCCGCCGAAATAGCCAGCAATCTGGTCCAACCGGACACCATCATGGACCTGCCCCACATCGCGCCAAACCACATTGCGTCCGGCCGCCCGAGAACTCTTGCCCTATCAAACCATTCGGAAAGATGCGGTTATCAGTGGAAAGCACCAATTCTTTCCCGGGCAGATATTGTATTCTAAAATGCGCCCTTACCTGCGAAAGGTGGTTCTAGTTGATTTTGAAGGTGGCTGCAGTGCCGACATGTATCCAATCAATCCTAAATGCTACCCAGGCTACCTGATGTATTGGATGCTTTCTCTGCAGTTTACATGGCTGGCAACTCGGCAGGAAGGGCGAACGGTCCTGCCAAAGATCAATCAGGCTGCGTTGAATGCAATCCCCACACCGCTGCCCCCAAGCGATATCCAGGAAAGCATTGCGCACTACCTCGATAATCTTTTCGCCCACGCCGATCGCCTGGAAGCCGAAGCCGCCCGCGCCCTCCTCGACCGCCTCGAGTTCCGCCATTCTCACCAAAGCCTTCCGTGGCGAGCTCGTCCCCCAGGACCCCAACGACGAGCCCGCCGCCCTGCTGCTCGATCGCATCCGCACCCAGCGATCCGCCGCCTCAGATGGCCAGCGAAAAACCCGGGTCAAAAACGCACCACCGAGACCCCGCCGGCCCAACCGCCGGTGACCAACTCCGTGAAACCCTCCGTGTCTCGGTGTCTCCGTGGTGAATCTTCTTCCCAACTCCCAACCCTCACGAAGGCCCCGGCCCCGGCTCGTTAACCAATCTGGCGACCGTACACCCGGCGCCCCCCGGAAATCCGCCTCGCGTACCTCCCACCGCCCCGAAAACCAGCCAAGTGTACACTTCACCCGCCCCGAAATCGCCGAGATGTACCCCTCCAAACCCCCGAGACCGCCCCCAGTCCAATCCTTAGCAAACCATCCGTCCCAGCAACGAACCGAAATGCCACCGAACCCACCCCCGCCTTGCCCCCACCCCCCGCCAGCATGATATGACAGCGCGGGAGGTCGGCGGCGGACGGGCGCCTCACCAACCCGGTCAGGTCCGGAAGGAAGCAGCCGCAACGAGTTTCCGCTCGGGTCGTTGATCCGGCCTTCCGCCGCGCCCGATACGGTCGAGGGGGTTCCGAATACACGTCAGGCCGGGTCGCGAGGATGAGGGACACGGAGGCCACCTGAGGGACTGTCAGGTCAGTGTGCCCGATTGGGCGATGCCGAAGAAGACGTCACGTGCTGCGCTCAGCTCTCCCAGTCCTCGACCCGCAGGTCTCGCACCCGGGAAAACTCCCGCGTGTTGCGAGTTATCAGCGTCAGGGTGCGCGCCCGCGCCTGCCCGGCAATCAGAGTGTCATAGGGACCGATAGGCGTACCAACGCTTGCCAGCGCAGCCCGGATCTCCGCCAATTCCCTGCCATCTCGCTTGTCGAACGGCAGCACGGCAAACGCCAGGCTCTCGACCCGAGCGACATTCTGCGCCCAGCGCTGGCTCTTGAACGCACCGAACAGCAGTTCATGCACCGTGACCGCTGACAGTCCGAAATCCGTGGGTCGATGACGACGCATGCGCGCCACCAGGCCCGGAATCCCCTTCATCAGTCCAATGACCGCGTTCGTATCAAGCAGATACGTCACCTGAACAGCTCATCCAGCCCTGTCCGCTCCTGCTCGCCAGGTTCCGTCAAGGCGCCGCGCTCGAAATCCTCATCCACCGGCCCGATCACAGTCTCCAGCCAGGCCCATTCGTCCTGCCCTCGCCCTGTCAGCCTACCCTTCTCCCCGCCCGGCTTGGCAATGGTGATCGGAGCCCGATCCTCGAACTCGGCTACCAGCCGCAGCCGGCCTCCCAAGGCACGGAGATACAAATCCAGCGTCGACAGCATCAGGTCATCCTGACGCTCCACGCGGCTAACCGCATCCTGTCCCACCCCAAGCGCCTGCGCCAGCGCCCTCTGCGTCTTACCCGCCACGAGCTTTCGCAGGGTTCGAAGATCCATCTCTTCGGTCATCACGAAAGAGGATATGGCGCAAAGCACTATGACTTCAAACACATTTGCCCCCACCCCCCGCCGGCATGATATGACACGGCGGGAGGTCGGCGGCGGACGGGCGCCTCGCCAACCCGGTCAGGTCCGGAAGGAAGCAGCCGCAACGAGTTTCCGCTCGGGTCGCTGATTCGGCCTCCCACCCGCAACTTCAGCGAAAGGTCGCCAACCGGACTTTACCGGCGGGGGCGGCTGGAGCCCCGCATGTCCGGCCTGTTCCAGGACGAACCTTCCGCACCCAACGCCCCCTACCGCGTCCTCGCGCGCAAATACCGCCCGACCCGGTTCGACGACATGATCGGCCAGGATGCAATGGTGCGTACGCTGCGGAACGCCTTCGCTACCGGCCGGGTCGCCCACGCCTTCATGCTCACCGGCGTCCGCGGCGTCGGAAAGACAACCACTGCCCGCATCATCGCCCGCGCCCTGAACTGCACCGGACCTGACGGCACGGGCGGCCCCACCGCCGACCCCTGCGGCGTCTGCGCCGACTGCCTCGCGATCCTGGCCGACCGCCACCCCGACGTCACCGAAATGGACGCCGCGTCCCGCACCGGCGTCGACGACGTCCGCGAGCTCATCGAGGCGACCCGCTTCCGCCCTATGCAGGCGCGGACCAAGGTCTTTATCATCGATGAAGTCCACATGCTGTCCCGCAACGCCTTCAACGCGCTGCTGAAGACACTGGAGGAGCCCCCGCCCCACGTGAAATTCGTCTTCGCCACCACGGAGCTGCGAAAGGTCCCCGTCACCGTCCTCTCCCGCTGCCAGCGCTTCGACCTGCGCCGGGTCCATGTGGCCGAGCTCGCCGCGCATTTCGCCCGCATCGCGGTGCAGGAGCGGGTCCAGATCGAGCCGGACGCCCTTGATCTGATTGCCCGCGCCGCCGACGGCTCCGTCCGCGACGGTCTCTCCCTGCTCGACCAGGCGATCGCCCAAAGGCATACGGCGGCGAATGGTCCAATAACCGCCGCCGCAGTCTCCGACATGCTCGGCCTTGCGGACCGGGAGGCCATCTTCGATCTGCTGGAAGCCGTGATGGCCGGCAAACCCGCCGCCGCCCTTGCCGTGAGCGAGCATGCCTATGAACACGGAGCCGATCTCGGCGCCATGCTGGGCGATCTTCTCGCCCTTCTGCACACCCTGACCCGGCTGAAATCCATACCTGCGCTGCGCGACAGCCCTGAACTTCCCGAAGCCGAACGCACGCGCGGCGCGGATCTGGCCGAGCGGCTCGGCATGGCGGCCCTGGCCCGCGCCTGGCAGATGCTCCTCAAGGGCGTTAATGAGGTCGAGGCCGCCCCCGACCGCCGCGCCGCCGCCGAGATGGTGCTGATCCGGCTCTGCCATGTCGCCGAGCTGCCAACGCCGGGGGATCTGGTCCGCCGCCTGTCCGACAATACGGCTCCACGGGCCGTCTCAGCCCCGGGCCCCGCCGCACTCGCGCCGGCGGGCGGCTCAGGTGTGCGTGCGGTCGCTGGAGGCGCCCCGGTAACCGCCGCGATAGCCGCACCAGTCGCCGCGCCGGAACCCACAAGGGGTATCACGTCCTTCCTCGATGCCGTCGCGCTTGTCGCCCAGGAGCGCGAGGCATTGCTGCACGCCCACCTGCTCCATTCCGTCCACCTGGTCCGCTTCGCCCCGCCGGTGATCGAGTTGCGGCCCGAACCCGCCGCACCGCGCGACCTTGCCTCCCGCTTCGGTGCCGTGATCTCAAGCGCCACCGGCGCGCGCTGGACTATCGCCCTTTCCGCCGCGCCGGGGGAGCCGACGCTCGCTGCGCAGGGAAACGCCGCGGATAGCGCCCGGCGGTTGGAAGCTGCGGATCACCCGCTTGTGCGGGCCATCCTCCAGGCCTTCCCTGGCGCCCGCATCGATGCCGTGCACGATGACCGCACGGATGCCTATGGATTGCCGGCGGAGCCGCCCAAGAAAGTGGAGATGGAAGTGGGGATGGAAGTGGAGATGGAGCCCGACACGCCCGAGATGCCGGAGTTCGCACCCCTGGACGCCGAGCCAACCGAAACCACGGAGCCCGACGAATGAAAAATCTCTCCGGCCTGATGAAGCAGGCCCAGGAAATGCAAGAGCGTATGCAGGAAATGCAGGCGAAGCTCGAGACCATGGAAGTCGAGGGGGTCTCCGGCGCTGGTCTGGTCACCGTGGTGCTGAACGGGAAGGGCGAAATGCGCCGGGTCCAGCTCGACCCGAAGGTGGTCGATCCGGCTGACACCGAAATGCTGCAGGACCTGATCGTCGCTGCCCACGCCGATGCCAAGCGGAAAGTTGAGGCCACCAGCGCCGCCGAGATGCAGAAGATCACCGCCGGCCTTCCCATCCCGCCCGGCATGAAGTTTCCTTTCTGACCTCGCCACGTGCAGCGTGGCGGGTAAGGGCTCATGGGCGGTCCCGAAGTCGAGCACCTGATCAGCCTGCTTTCAAAACTGCCCGGGTTAGGGCCGCGGAGTGCCCGCCGGGCCGCGCTGAAGCTGTTGCAGGACGCCGAGGCACGAATGCTGCCCCTGGCGACGGCACTGGCCGAGGCCGCTCGTGCCGTCCGTCCATGCTCCTGCTGCGGCAATCTGGATAGCCGCGATCCGTGCGCCATCTGCGCGGATCCCGACCGGGATAATGGCATCATCGGTGTGGTGGAGACGGTGGGCGATCTCTGGGCACTGGAACGGGCAGGTGTCCATTCCGGCCGCTATCATGTGCTCGGCGGCGTCCTCTCGCCTTTGGGCGGGGTCTGCCCCGAGGATCTCAACGTCGCTTCGCTGTTGGACAGGATATCGGCCGGCGGGGTACGCGAGGTGATCCTGGCGCTCAGCGCGACAGTGGACGGTGCCACTACGGCGCATTGGCTCGCCGGCCGGCTGCGCACGACGGGTGTGGAGATTACCCGCCTGGCGCAGGGAGTCCCGATGGGTGGGGCGCTTGATGTGCTGGACGATGGGACCCTGGCCGCCGCGCTGAAATCCCGCCGGCCGGCATAGACGTAACTGGCTTCGTCGGCCAACCCCGAGGTGGAAGCGGCGGCGGACGGAGTGCACCTATGAGCACCGCGATTTCGCCTGGCGGGAAGGCGAATTTCGGGCGGGCCGGGACCGCGGCATATTCCGCCAGGATCGTCTCCGAGAGGCACGGCCGCAGCAAGCGCTGATGCACGGCGAGCAGGATCAGCGCCTCGTTGCCGGACGGGGGAACGCAGACCAGAGACGATGACATTGGTGTCGACCACCGCCCGGATCACGTGTCCGTGCCATTATCCTGCTCGCGGCGCAGCGCCCCGATTTCAGCACCGATTTAATCGATCGTCCGTGTGTCCAACCCGCGCCCTGGCGCCGATCCAGGCCTTCTCCAGCCAGTCCGGCGGCAGCGCGACGGTGCGGATGAAGTCGCGCACGCTCGTGATAACGACCGCCAGCTGTCGTTGCCAAGGACGTTGTCCCCTCCGCCGATCCCGATTGTGCTTGCGGCCGGCTGAGCGGGGTCAAGCCCAAGCCGCCTGCGGCGGTTGCTGCGGGACCCATCGCGCAAGCGCGACGGGGGTCCCTGCGCGAGGCTTGACCCCGCTCAGCCGGCCGAAGCATGGCTTGGGATCGGTTTCAGGGACGGATGTGGCCGCCGTCCGCGCAGCGGTGATGCGGCTGATGGGCGGCTTGCCGCCGAGCGCCGAATGGGGCCGACAGAAATTATAATCGGTGAGCCGGAGCGGCATGGCGGCGGCGCGATCGGCCGAGGTGTGGAACGCCCGCGCATAGGCCCATTCGCGCAGGCAGGTCTGGATGAAGCGCTCGGCCTTGCCGTTGGTGCGCGGCGTATAAGGGCGGGTGCGCTTATGCGCGATGCCATGCGCCGCCAGCAGATCGCGGAAGGCAAAGCTGCGATACGCCGAGCCGTTGTCGCTCATGATATGTTCGACTGGAACGCCGTGGCCGGCGAAGACGGCGATCGTCCGAGCGGTGAAGGCGACGGCACTTTCCTTGCGCTCGCTCGTCAGCAGTTCGGTATGTGCGAGCCGGCTGGCATCATCGACAGCAACGTGCAGATATTCCCAGCCCGTGCCGCGCTTGCTGCTCTGGCCGTTGCGGTCGCCGGTGACGCGGTGGCCGACACCATCGATGCGGCCGAGCTTTTTGATGTCGATGTGGACCAGTTCGCCAGGACGCTGGCGTTCGTAGCGGATCACAGCCGGCCGCGGGTCGAGGGCGCGCAGCCTGCCGAGACCGTGCCGGCGCAGCACGACGCCCACGGTGGAGACCGGCCGGCTCAGCCGGCGCGCAATCACCGGGGCGGTCAGGCGCTGTTGGCGCAGCGCAATAACCTCGCTTTCGGCGGCATCACTGAGCCGGTTTGGGCTGCACTGCGGCCGCGAGGAGCGATCGGCCAGGCCCGCCGCGCCCTCCACGGCGAAGCGCTGACGCCATTTGCGCACGGTTTTGGGGGTGGTGACCCCATGCGCCGCGGCGACCGCCGCCACCGTCCAGCCGCTGGCCAGGCGTTGCACCATCAGCATTCGACAGAGCGGCGTGGTGCGGGCATTCTTATGGATGTCCATCCGGGAGCTCCGGGCAGGGGTTGCGAGTGTGGCAACCACAGCCTCTCACCCCGGCCCCGGAGGGACAACCTCCGTAGCAGGGACAGCTAACCCGCCGCGGCGGTCGACCACGAAGCAGCCCGTTATTCTTCACCGCGAGATCCATGATCTGGCCGAGCTGGGTACGAGCAAGATGGGCGTCGATACGCCGGTCCATGGGGAGCTCATCCGTGCATTGATTGATGCATTGATTGGGGCGCCGACACAGATGGGTCGAGGCCGCCGGGATAAACCGCACGACTGTGGACGCACCGTACTTCGTGCCTCTGGCGGTCCAGGAGCGCCTGCGACGGAGTTCTGAGACGCCGTCAAATCCTGCCGATTAGCCCCCAACCCGCTCCTTCTCGTCGGCATTGACACCAAGCTGCTTGAGCTTGCGGTGAAGCGCACTGCGCTCCATGCCGACAAACTGGGCCGTGCGGCTGATATTGCCGCCGAAGCGCAGCAGCTGGGCCTGAAGATACTGGGTTTCGAACAGGTCGCGTGCTTCGCGCAGGGGCAGCGCCATAATGTCTGCCGTGGGATCGATGTTGAGCAGAGCGGGGGCATTGGACCCGACTTCCGGGGGCAGCATCTCCGGGCGGATGGGATCCACCGGTCCTCCGGGTGCCATGATCAGCAGCCAGTCGATAAGATTTCGCAGCTGTCGAACGTTCCCCGGCCAGTCATAGGCCTGCAGGGCGGCCATCGCATCGGCGGAGATTGTCCGGCGGGGCATCCCTGAACTGGCCGCTGAGCGGCCCATGAAGTATTCCGTCAAGGGCGGAATATCGTCCCGCCGTTCGCGCAAGGCGGGCATTTTCACCGGGACCACCGCCAGGCGGTAAAACAGATCCTCGCGAAAACGCCCCGCCGCGATTTCCGCATGGAGATCGCGGTTGGTCGTCGCAATCACGCGGATATCCACCTTCACCCGGGCCGATCCCCCCAGGCGTTCGAACGACTGATCCTGCAAGGCGCGCACAATCTTGCCCTGGGTCTCCAATGGCATGTCGGAGACTTCGTCAAGCAACAGAGTGCCTCCGTGCGCCCGCTCCAACACGCCCGAGCGGCGAGGATGGGACATAGGGTCTAAGCCTGCCTCCACGCCAAACAGCTCTTCCTCGAAGCGGGCCGGGGCGAGAGTGGCGCAGTTCAGCACGACGAAGGGCCCGCCGGATCGGCGTGACCGGGCATGGATACTGCGGGCGGCGACCTCCTTGCCGCAGCCAGCGGGTCCGTGCACGAGCACGCGCGAGCCGGTCGGGGCTACCCGCTCTATCTGCGCGCGAACAGACGAGATGGGAGCGGAGGTGCCGGTCAATTCGTTCTCCGGCCCGACGCGCAAGCGGAGCTCAGCGTTCTCGCGGGCGAGGGCCGCAGCTTCGAGGGCGCGGCGGACGACGAGAAGCAGGCGATCGGATTCGAAAGGCTTTTCGATGAAGTCATACGCGCCCTGCTGGATCGCCTGAACCGCCATTTCGATCGTGCCGTGGCCGGAGATCATTGCCACCGGCACCTGGGGTTCCTCGCGATGGAACGCGCTGAGAATGCCCAGCCCGTCCATCCGCGAACCCTGTAGCCACACGTCGAGGATCGCCAGGGCCGGGCGGCGCGCACGGAATGCCGCGAGGGCAGAATTGGAGTCGGCAGCCTGGCGTGTCTCGTAGCCTTCGTCGCGCAGGATGCCGTCGATGAGCAAACGGATGTCAGGCTCGTCGTCAACAATCAGGATCTCATGCGGCATCGGCCATCCTCGCAGGCAAAACCAGTGTTGCGACCGCGCCAGGACCTCCGTCACGGTCGTCGATGGCGAATTGCCCGCCGTGGTCTTCCATAATCTTTTTCACGATGGCGAGTCCAAGTCCGGTCCCCTTCGGTTTATGGGTGACATAGGGTTCAGTCAGTCGCGCACGATCTTCCACTGGCAGTCCAATGCCATCATCTGTGACGATAATACGCACGTCACCTCCGACGGGATGCACAGACAGCTCGATCCTTCCAGCGGCATCTACGCCTTCATGGGTGCGCATCATGACCGCGTCGGCGGCATTTTGCAGCAGGTTGGTGAGTGCCTGACGCAACATGCGCCGATCGCACAGAGCCATTGGTCCGCGTTCCGGAATGTCGGTGCGCCACTCGATCTGCGGACGGGCAGCCTTTTGCAAGATGAATGCTTCGCGCGCGATGCGGCCGACATCCTCGAGCTTGATCGAGGGTTGCGGCATGCGCGCGAAGGCTGAGAACTCGTCCACCATCCGGCCGATATCGCCGACATGGCGGACGATCGTATCGGCGCATTGGGTGAATGTGTCTGGGTCTGAAGTGATCTCGCGTCCGAAACGGCGTTTGAGGCGCTCGGCGGCCAGCTGAATGGGGGTGAGGGGATTCTTGATCTCGTGGGCGATGCGGCGCGCGACGTCCGCCCAGGCGGCCTTGCGCTGCGCGGCCTGAAGCTCGGTGATGTCATCGAAAGTGAGGACGAAGCCGGCCGGCCGCTCGCCCGACATTTGCCCGCTGATCCGCGCAAGCAGCGTGCGGCGCCGGCTGGCCGGGCCGATCTGCAGTTCGCCGACATGCGGGTGTCCGGGGTCGGCGATAGCGGCTTCAATCAGTGGCGCGAATTCGGGAACGGCATGGGCGAGCGATTCGCCAGTGGCGAGCTGCAGGTCGGTGCCCAGCAATTCATCGGCAGTGCGATTGGGCAGTTCGATCTTTCCCGCAGCATCCAGGCCGATCACCCCCGCGGAGACCCCGGCCAGCACCGCTTCGGTGAAATGCCGCCGATTGTCGATCTGGCGGTAGGCCTCCATCAGTTCGGTGCGCTGCGCGGCGAGCTGACCCGTCATGCGATTGAAGGCGCGCGACAGGCCGGCGATTTCGTCGTCGGACGCGCTTTCCGGCACGCGGACCTTGAGATCGCCGCTGCGAACCCGCTCGGCGGCATGCATCAATTGCCCAATTGGCCGGACCAGCTGGGTGGCGATCATCAGGCCGATCAGCACGGCGGCCGCGAGCACGAGCAGCGCGACGATGGCGAATATCCAGGCGAAGGCAACTTGCAGCCAGGACCGGTTCTGGTCCAGGCGATCGTATTCGGCGACCGCCTGTTCGGTCCTGTTCATGTAGCTGAGGATCGCGGGGTCAACCGGGCGGCCGACCATCAGCAGCAGCGGGGGCGTTGAATTGAGATCCACCAGGGCCCGCACGCGCGTCCCGTCGGCAGAGTTCATGACCACGACGTCCCCTCTTGAGGCCTGGGCGATGGCCCAGGGCGGCGGCGGCTCCACGCCCAATCCACCGAACAGGCCGGCGGACGCCAGCATCTGGCCGGTCGCGGGGTCGTAGATCACGCCCTCGGTCAGCCCCCGAACGGCCGTTTGGGCCGCCAGGAGCTGACCGAAGGAGTTCGGGTCCACCGCCAGCACGGCCCCGGTGCGATTGAGGTCGGCGGCCATTTCAAGTGCGACCGCGCGGATATTGTCGCGGTGCTCTTCAAGATAGCCGCGAGCGACCTGCAGTGATTCGGTGATGGCAGTGCGCACCGGATCGTTGAACCAGGCCTGGATTCCGAAATGGAAAAAGGCGACCGCGAAAGCGGCGACGAGAATGGTGGGCGCGACCGCGACCCCGCTGAACAGCAGCACGAGGCGGACATGCAGGCGGGAGCCGGCGGAGCCGCGCCGGCGCTCGACCAGGACGCGGGTGAGGCGGCCGGCGAGGACGGCTCCGAGCAGCAGCAAGGCGGAGAGATTTGCGAGCACCAGCGCGACGCCGGCTCCCGCGCTGACACCCCAGGGCACGCCGCGGGCGAGCATGACGAAGGTGCTGATGCCCACGGCAATGGCCACCAGGACAAGCGTGATCGTGACGGCGCGGCCGAGCATGATCTCGGACGCGCGCTGCGCCCAGGAACGTCGCAGCTCGGGGATCATGGCCTGGCGCGAGTCAAGCGATACCCCGCACGACCGCGATCTCCAGATCGCGAATCTTCTTGCGCAAGGTGTTGCGGTTCAGTCCAAGCATGGCCGCTGCTTTGATCTGATTCCCCTTTGTGGCGGAAAGGGTGAGCCGGATCAGTGGCCGCTCGACCTCGGCGATCACCCGGTCATAGATACCGCTTGGGGCCATTGAACCTTCGTGCGAGGCGAGGAACTGGCGGACATGGCGCTCGACGGCGCGGGACAGCGGCTCTGGTCCGGCGGGAGCGGCGGGGTCTTTCTCCTGTGCCGGTTCGGTCAGCTCGGGATCGATGACCTCGGCGGTGACCGTCTCGTCAGGGCACAGCGCGGCGACACGCCGCATCAGGTTCTCTAGTTCCCGCACGTTGCCCGGCCAGCTGTGCTTCTTGAGGCGGTCCACAGCATCTTGAGCGATCAGCTTCATCGGCAGCCCATCAGCGCGGGCGCGATCCAGGAAGTAACGGGCGAGCACCGCGATATCCTCGAGCCGCTCACGCAGCGGCGGGAGACGAATTGGAACGACGTTCAGGCGATAGAATAGGTCCTCGCGGAATGTGCCCTGACGGATGGCGGAGCGCAGGTCCCGATGGGTGGCGGCGATGATGCGAACGTTGGCCTTGATCGGCTGCCGGCCGCCGACGGTGGTGAACTCGCCTTCCTGGAGCACGCGCAGGAGCCGGGTCTGAGCCTCGGGTGGCATGTCGCCGATTTCGTCAAGAAACAGGGTTCCGCCGTTTGCCTGCTCGAAGCGGCCCTGGCTGCGCGCGACAGCGCCAGTGAAGGCGCCGCGCTCGTGGCCGAACAGCTCGCTTTCGATAAGCTCGCGCGGTATGGCGGCCATATTGATCGCGACGAACGAACCGCCGCGGCGCTTGCCATAGTCGTGCAGGGCGCGAGCCACCAGCTCTTTCCCGGTCCCGGACTCGCCGTTGATCATGACGGTCAGGTCGGCGGTGGTCAGGCGCGCGATCGTCCGGTAGATCTCCTGCATTGCCGGGCTGCGGCCGATCAGCGGAAGCTTGTCTTCGGTTTCCCGATCGGTCTCGGCGTGCGCGGACGTTTCAGCCGGGGCGGTGAGCGCGCGAGCGACGATTGCAATGAGCTCGTCGAGATCGAATGGCTTCGGCAAATACTCGAATGCGCCCTGCTGGGCCGCCTTGACCGCCGTCATCAAAGTGGATTGCGCGCTCATGACCACGACCCGAAGGTCGGGGCGCATGCGGCGGATACGGGGGATCAGGTCCAGCCCGTTCGCGTCCGGCATTACCACATCGGTTATGACGAGATCTCCCTCACCGTCCTCGACCCAGCGCCACAGGGTCGAAGCATTTGCGGTCGAGCGGACCTGGTAGCCGGATCGGCCCAGTGCCTGTGTCAGGACGGTGCGGATGGAGCGATCGTCGTCCGCGACGAGCACGGTGGGGGGTGAGGGATTCACTGATCGCTGTCCTCATCGGTCAACACCGGCAGATGCAACCGGAACTCCGTCCGTCCGGGCCGGCTGTCCACTTCAATCAGGCCCCCGTGGTCGCCAATGATCTTGGCGACGAGTGCAAGCCCCAGGCCGCTGCCCGACGGCTTGGTAGTCACAAACGGCTCGAACAAATGCGGCCTGAGGTCCTCCGGGATGCCGGGACCATTGTCGCGCACCGCGACAATCAGCGGCAGATCGAGACGGCGGGTCGAGCCGGGAACGGCGAGCCGCATGCCGTGCTGGAAACCGGTGCTGAGCAGGATCTCCGGATTAGGCTGCGTGGCGACAGCCTCGGCTGCGTTCTTGACCAGATTGAGGACGACCTGGATCAGCTGGTCGCGGTTCCCCCAGACCGGAGGCAAGGACGGGTCGTAGAGCTCATGGAAGCGGATGTCGGCGGCAAAACCGGATTGCGCGAGCCGCCGGACATGCTCCATGACCCGGTGAATATTGACAGCCGTACGTGTCAGCGGTTTCTCGCTGAACATGTCCATCCGGTCGAGGATGGCGCGTATGCGGTCTGCTTCGTCTCGTATCAGGACTGCCAGTTCGCGATCCTGCGCCGGCGCGCTGGCCTCCAGCAATTGGGCAGCGCCACGAATGCCGGAGAGGGGATTCTTCACTTCGTGGGCGAGGATCGCGGCCATACCGCTAACGCTCCGCGCGGCGCCTCGAAACGCGAGCTGACGGTCGAGGGCACGGGCGGCGGAGGCATCCTGCAGGACGAGCAAAACTGCGCCCGCTTCCTCGGGGAAGGGCGAGCCCTGGACCGTGATGCCGCGTTTCTGGATGCGGGGGCTTTCGAGCGTCAGATCATAGTCGGAGATGGTCGTCTCATTGGTGCGGATCTGCTGCAGCAGCAGGAAAAGCGGATTGTCGGACGGAACGAGGTCGGTAAGGGAGAGATGACGAAGCTGAGGCAGCGAGATGCCGAGGAACTGCTCGGCTGCCTGATTGGCAAAGCGAAACCGGTCTTGCGAGTCGAGGAGGACGACGGCGACCGGCAGGGCTTCGAGAATGGCAGCAGTGTCCGGCTCCGGCCAGGCGTCGCGGCCCATTCCGATCACGGAAAACAGGCGGGTTCTGGCGGGTCCGCTCATGCCGCTTCCGCAACAGCTTGCGCGCGGTTGGGACCAAGGCGGGTGATACCAGCCTGGATTAGGCGGTCATAGAAATCGTGGATCAGGTGAATCACAGCGGGAACGTCGGCCAGGCGCATGACGGTGGCGCGGAAATCCGCTGAGCCTGGAAGGCCGCGGGAGTACCAGGCCACGTGCTTGCGGGCGAGGCGAATGCCGGGCTCCTGGCCGTACTGGCTGAGCATGGCGTCGTAGTGCTGGAGCAGGATGGATTTTTGCTGGCCGAGTGGCGGTTCGGGGAACAAATGACCCATACGGAGAAAGTAGGCCACGTGGGCCGGAAACCAGGGGCGGCCGTAGCAGCCGCGGCCGATCATGATCCCATCGGCGCCGGAGCGGCTCAGGGCCTCGGTGGCGTCCTGCTCCGTGAGGATATCGCCGTTAGCAATGACGGGGATTGTCACGGCCTGCTTCACGTGCCGAATGAAGTCCCAGTCAGCAGTGCCGTTGTAGAATTGCTGGCGGGTACGGCCGTGAACCGTAACCATCCGGATTCCACAATCCTGGGCGATGCGGGCCAGACGCGGGGCGTTCAGGCTGGTGTGATCCCACCCCATGCGCATTTTGAGCGTGACGGGAACACGCACGGCGCGGACGGTGGCCTCCAGGATCGCGGCGGCTGCCGTTTCGTCGCGCATGAGGGCCGAGCCGGCCTGCTGGCCGAGGGCGACTTTCTTCACGGGACAGCCGAAATTTATGTCGATCAGGTCGGCGCCATGATCGACTGCCATACGGGCGGCTTCGGCCATCGCGGCGGGCTCGCAGCCGGCGAGTTGGAGGGCGGAGATGCCGCCGCAGCCATCGACTTCGGCCATGCGCAGGGTATTGCGGTTTTCCCGGATCATGGCCCAGGAAGCGATCATTTCGGACACGACCATGCCGGCACCGTGCTGTTTGGCAAGTCGGCGGAACGGCAGGTCGGTGACGCCGGACATGGGGGCGAGGATGACCGGCGTATCGATGCACACGCTCTGACCAAGGTCTATTGTGGCGAGCGTGTTTGTGGCGTTACTATTGCCCATGATTTGGGCAGGTTAGCGCCACAGTGGGTGTGGTGCAATGTGCCCGGAGTGGGGCTGGGCGGTACAAGACCCAGCCCCTGGCTCCTATCGGATCGTTACGATGATCTTGACCTTGATTGTCTTGATCATCATGATGACCAGCAGGAGCAAGAGATGGGTTGCTTCCATCTCAATCCTCCGAGGCATCGAGCGGGCACTCAGCCCGGCCGCTCAATCGGCGCCGGCCATGCAATTTGGCCGGCGCCGCCGTTTTTAGGGGCCGAGTTCTAGGCCTTAGTCGAGGGCCGTGGCCCAGCGAGCGGCCTCGTAGCCGGGCGCGTAATGCGTGTTCGTCTGGGTGGGGTCGCGGTTGACGAGCGGGCGTGCATAGAGAGGATGGCGCATGCTGCGCACCTCGTGTTCGATCTGGAACAACACCTTGCCGCTGTCGAGATCGGCGATGTCGGTGAAGCGGTACTGGTGCTGATCGCTTTCCTCGGTAATCAACCCGCGCTCCAGCAGCTTGCGGTGCGGACCGGAGAAATCCGCAAGAGAGATCTGAATGTGGTGGCCGTCGTAGGGCGGCAGGCTGTTCTTTGTCGGCCGGTAGATGGCCTTGTTGCCGTCGCCGAGGACCGCCCATGCGTAGGGACCGCGCGAATCGTCCGCCACGCCCGCGAGCCCACCCAGGATTTCGCGATAGAAGCGGGCTATGGCGTCGAGCGGCGTTGTTTCAGGAACATCGAATTCGACGTACGGCATGCCGAGGCGGATCGCGCCGAACCGGTTGCCGTCCGGCGCATGGCAGCGGATGCGATTGCCCCAGGGGCAGGTCGTTTCCACGCCATCGTTGGTTTCGCGGAAGCTGAATTTGGTTCCTTCAAGGTCCTTTTGCACCCCGTGCAGCCGGCGTAGGAGAAGGTCGAGGTCCGGCAGGACGAGGCCCGTGGTGCCGCGAACGACCTGTGGGGCGCGCGCCGGAAGGTGGAACTGCGCCCGCCCGACATTCACCCACATATTGGACAGGCCGGTCATGATGTACGGGTCGCGTGTCAGCCCAAGGCCCGTGATGTAGAAAACGGTCGCCAGCTTCTGGTCGGGCACGGTAACGTTGACGTGCCCGAGCTCCACTATGTTTCCCAGATCTTCGACCGTCCGGTCGTATTTGGGTTTGGCCGCTGCGGAATCATTCATCTCGGGTTCCCCCTTCAAGGTCGATGCTTGAACGAGTGTAAGCCGGGCAGGGGCAGCGGGTCCATGCGGGTGGAGGCGGGCAGGTCAGGCTGCCTGGCCGAACAGGCCGCCAAGTCTGGCGAGCTCGGTCAGATGGTGATCGGCATCGCCAAACATTTGGTCGATCATGGTCATGCGCTTGAAGTAATGCCCGACCTTGTACTCCATGGTCATGCCGATGCCGCCGTGGAGCTGGATGGCTTCCTGTCCGAGATGGCGGCCGGAGCGGCCGATCTGGACCTTGGCGGCGGAGATCGCGCGGCGGCGTTCGACGGGGTTGGTTTCGGCTGACATGATGGTGGCGAACATCGCCATGCTGCGCGCCTGTTCGAGCGCAGTGAGCATGTCAACCGAACGATGCTGGAGCGCCTGGAACTGGCCGATGGGGCGGCCGAATTGCTGCCGGGTTTTCAGATATTCCAGCGTGGTCTCGTGCATGCATGACATAACCCCCACCGCTTCAGCGCACAGCGCGGCTATCGCCTCATCAACCGCCTGCTCGATCGCCGGCAGCGCGTGTCCGGGTTCGCCGATGGCGGCTTTGGCAGGCGTATCGGCCAGTGTTATTTCGGCTGCACGCAGGCCGTCCTGTGTCGGATATCCGCGGCGAGTGAGGCCGCTGGCGTCAGCGTCCATGAGGAAGAGGCCGATACCATCACGGTCCTGCCGGTCGCCGGATATGCGCGAGGTGACCAGGATGTTATCGGCAGTGTCGCCGTGCAGGACGACGCTCTTCGCGCCGTTCAGGATCCATGCTGATCCGTCTTCCCGGGCAGTTGTGGCAATGTCAGCGAGATTCCAGCGTGATTTTCGCTCCAGATGCGCAAAGGCGAGGCTGAGTTTGCCCTGAGTGATGAGAGGGATGAGTTCGTTTTGCTGGGCGGTTGTTCCGGTGCGACGGACCAGGCCGCCACCCAAGATGACGGTGCTAAAGTAGGGCTCGAGGATCAGGCCGCGGCCGAAGGCTTCCATGACGATCATTGTTTCGACCGGGCCGCCGCCGAAGCCGCCGAGCGATTCCGGAAACGGCAGACCGAGCAGGCCAATCTCGGCGTATTGTTTCCAGAGATCGTGGCGGCGGATTTCGCGTTCCGCGGCGTATTTCTTACGCTGTTCGAAGCTGTAACGATCTGCGATGAGCCGGTCCACACTTTCCTTCAACAGGCGTTGTTCGTCTGTCAGGTCGAAGTCCATTCGATTCCTCCCGGCTGCTTCTGGGCGCGAGCAGGAAAGCGGTCTAGCATGGCTTCTCTGTTACGACGAGAACGGGCCAGCTGATGGGGGAAACGAGTTCTGCACTCCGCCGGGATCGGATTGGCGCCAGGTTCTCGCCGCCGGCGCCGATCCTGGATCGGCTTGGACGCTGGGCGGATCGCGGGTTCGCGTGGCTTGCAGTTGCACCAACGGCGTTGGCGATGCTGCTGATTTTCGGATTGCCGCTGGCGTTTTCGTTGTATCTGAGCATGGAGGGGTGGAGTGCGGATGAGTTGCTGTTTGGCGGCCGGTTTGCCGGGGCGGCGAATTACGTCTCGCTGCTGACCGATCCGGACTTTATCAGCAGCCTGTGGCTGACGCTGGGTTATACGTTGGTAACCGTGGCAGCGGAACTTGGGGTTGGGCTCGGTGTGGCGCTGTTGCTGAACCTAAATCTGCCGCTGATCGGATTCTTCCGCACCACACTCATCGTGCCGATGATGATGACGCCGATTGTGGCGGCGCTATGCTGGAAGCTGCTGCTGGATCCGGATCATGGGATTATCGACTATTTTATTGGGTCATCGGTGATCTGGCTGGGGCGGCCGTGGCTTGCACTGATTTCGGTAGGCATTGCCAGTGTATGGCAGAATTCCCCATTCGTGTGCATTCTCTCGCTGGCAGGATTGCGGTCCTTGCCGAGCGAGCCGGTGGAGGCGGCGGCGATTGACGGAGCAAGCCCGTTACAAAGCTTCTGGCACGTGACGCTGCCGCTGCTACGGCCCTATCTGATCGTGGCGCTTCTGCTGCGGACGATCTTCGAGTTCCGGGCGTTCGACAACGTGTACGTGATGACAGGGGGCGGTCCGGCGAATGCGACGCTGCTGCTTTCGGTTTATACGTTCCAGGCCTCGTTTGTGCAGTTTGACCTCAGCCTGGGGTCGGCGGCTTCCTGGGTGATGCTGCTGATAGCGATGGTGATTTGCCTGACATTCGTGGCGGTGATCAGGAAGCGGGGTGCGGCCTGATGACGATGCGACGCGTGGGCCGGCGGCGGTTCCGATTTTTGTTTGCTGTCGGCGCTTATACAGGACTTGTGATATCGCTGGCGGTCTTTTTGTTCCCGCTGCTGTGGATTGTGGGACTGTCGTTCAAGACGAGGATGCAGACGTTTGCTTCTCCGCCGTTGTTTATCTGGACCCCGACGCTGCAGAACTACATCACCGTTCTGGAGACAGGTGATTTTCAGCACGCTTTCGTCAACAGCCTGGTGATTTCGGCGGAGGCGGTACTGCTGTCGATGGCGGTCGGGGTACCAGCGGCGTATGGGTTCGCTCGGTTCCGGTTTAGCGGCGATCGGGGATTGTTTTTTTCGCTTCTGGTGATGCGCATGCTGCCGCCGATCGCGGTGCTTGTTCCGATGTACGTGCTGTTCAGCAAACTGGGGCTGGCGCAGACACGGATCAGTGTGGTGCTGGCATACACCACGTTCAGCCTGCCGCTGGTGGTGTGGATCATGCGCGGATTTTTCGAGGAGCTGCCTCGGGAGCTTGAGGAAAGCGCGTGGGTGGATGGGGCGAGCAAGTTTGCAGCCTTCCGCGCCGTTGCGCTGCCCTTGGTGCGGCCGGGGATGGTCGCCGCAACAATATTGTGCCTGCTCCTGGCATGGAACGATTTCATTTTCGCGGCAGGACCTGACAACGGACCGGACACGAACGCTGCCGGTGTTGATGGCGAGCTATTCGGGCGATGTGGGAGTGGATTGGGGGGCGATGACGGCCTCGGGCGTGCTGGTGGTGCTGCCGGTTATTCTGTTCTCTTTCCTGGCGCAGCGGCACTTGGTGGCTGGATTGTCATCGGGAGCGGTGAAAGGGTGAGTATGGCGTTTGCTGGGATTTCGCGCCGGGCGGTTCTTGCCGGGAGTGGGGCGGTTGTCGGAACGTGGGCGGCTCGAGCGCAAACGAAACCGGACAAGCTTGTGTATGTCGGTGACAGTGGGCCGTGGCACTGGTGTTTGCAGCAGGAAGTGGCGCCTGCGTTCGAAAAGGCGACGGGGATCAAGGTCGATTTTACGCTGCTACCCGGAGATGCGCTGACAGCGCGGCTGAAGGCGGAGCTTAGCGCCGGGTCGACCGGGATCGACATCGTGCAATGGAACCCGAACATGGCTGGCTGGGTGACCCGCCACATGCAAGATCATGCGAAATTGCTGGCGAATTTGCAGCCACAGGATTTTGACTGGGAGGATTTTCTGCCGGCCGTGCAGCAGATGGCGACATATGACGGCAAGCTTTCGGGCATTCCGTATCGCGTTATCACGGACATCCTGTTCTATCAGAGACCGGTTCTGGAGCAGGCGGGGGTTGCGAAGGCACCGGAGAGTTTCGGGGAGTTCCTGGCGGCGGCAGAAGCGGTGACGAAGCAGGGATTGCCGCATCGCTATGGCACAGGGTTCATTGCGCGACAGGGCTCTGCCATACTTGATCCATTCACACCGATCCTGCGTTCGGCGGGTGGTGATTTTTACGATCCGAAAACCGGGGAGATATTCATCAACAAGCCAGCGGCCGTTGAGGCGTTGAAGTTTTATGGCGAACTGATGAGCAAATATCACTTAATGAATCCCGATTCGCTGACATGGGAGTTCGACGGCGTGATTTCGGGGGGGCAGAACGATCAGTTCGGGATGTCGATCACCATCGCGCCCTATGGCGAACTGATGAATGATCCGAAGCAGTCGAAGACCTCAGGAAAATGGGCATTCGCGCCGGTGCCGGGTAGGGATTTCGATCAACCAGAGCCGGACGCATCTTGGCGGATGGGTGCTTGGGGTGCCGGAAGGGACGAAGCATACGGAGTGGGCGTTCGCTTTTATTCAGCTGGCGACGTCGAAGCAATGGTTGCGGCGGTCGATTGACCTCGCGAACGCGCCGCCGCGACTTCTCAGTGCTGGAGGATCCCGCGGTGCTGTCCAAGCATCCGTGGGCGCCGGTGGAGGCGGAGACGCTGAGGACGGCGATGCTTGATCCTCGGGACCCGCTGTGGGGCAGTGCGCAGATACCGTTGCGCGTGGCGGTTTCCGAGGTTTTGCTGGGACAGAAGCAGGCGAAGCAGGCGCTGGATGACGTGGCGCGGCAGTGGCAGCGGAGCTTCCGACTGGCAGGATTGAAGGGGTGAAAGGGGAGCAGGAGATGTCCGGAGTGCAGATGGGGCGGCGGGCGGCGATCGCTGGCGCTGCGGCGCTGACGGCGGCACCCAGGGTGGCGCGCGCCCAGTCGAAGCCCGAAAGGCTGGTTTATGTGGGTGACAACGGGCCGTGGCATAAGTGTCTCGTGCAGGAAGTGGCGCCTGCGTTCGAGAAGCAGACGGGGATAAAGGTTGATTTCACGCTGCTGCCGATTGATGCGCTGGTTGCACGGCTGAAGGCGGAGCTGAGCTCCGGCGCGGGGAGCATCGATATCGTGCAGTGGGATGCCAGCATGGCCGGCTGGGTGTCGCGGCACATGCAGGACCACAAGAAACTGCTGGAGCCGTCGGCATCGAAGCATCCTGATTTCGACTGGGGAGATTTTTTGCCGTCCGTGCAGGGAATGGCAACATATGAAGGCAAGCTTTCCGGGATACCGTATCGCGTTACCACCGGAATTCTGATGTATCAGAAACAGCTGCTGGAGCAGGCGGGTTTTTCGGCCGCGCCGAGGAATTTCGGTGAATTGTTGAAAGTTGCAGAGGCAACTACGAAGCAAGGATTGCCGCACCGGTATGGGATTGGGGTGATGGGTCGCCAAGGACCGGCGATGCTTGGCAGCTTCACGCCGTTCATGCGGTCTGCCGGCGGGCGTTACTATGACGCGAAAACCGGGGAAATCTGGATCAATCAGCCGGCTGGCGTCGAGGCGCTGCAATTTTACGGCGAGCTGATGACGAAGTACAAGGTGATGAACCCGGACTCGCTTACCTGGGAGTTTGATGGCATCATAGCCGGTGGCCAGAACGATCAGTTTGCCATGGCCGTTACATTGGCCCCGTATGGGGAATTGATGGGCGATCCGAAGCTCTCGAAGACCGCCGGGAACTGGGCGTTCAGCCTGATGCCGGGCAAGGACTCGATCAGTCAGACCAGGACTTATCTCGCGGGGTGGTCGCTTGGCGTGCCGGAGGGCGTCAAGAATACCGACTGGGCGTTCGAGTTCATTCAGATGGCCACTTCAAAGGAATGGCTGCGGCGTTCGATCGATCTGGGCAACTCGCCGCCGCGGGTTTCGGTGCTGGAAGACCCGGCGGTGCTGGCGAAACATCCGTGGGCGCCAGTAGCCGGGCAGGCCTTCAAGACGGCGGTGCTGGACCATCGTGATCCGGTTTGGGCCACGGCGCAGCTTCCAATTCGCACGGCGATTTCGCAGGTCCTGCTGGGGCAGAAGACGGCGAAGCAGGCGCTGGACGATGTTGCGCGACAGTGGGAACGTAGCTTCAAGATGGCAGGACTGAAAGGATAGGGCGTGCAGAGCGTGATCGACTGCGACATTCACCCCTCGGTTCCCGGCGTGAAAACGCTGCTGCCCTACATGGATATGTTCTGGCAGGAGTTGTTCGTGGCGCGCGGGATAGACGGCCTCGATCTGCAAAGTTATCCGCCGGGGGCGCCGATTTCCTGCCGCCCGGACTGGCGGCACCAAGGGGACAAGACCCAAGGAAAGCCGGGCACAAGCCTGGAGGCGATGCGCAAACAGGCGCTGGACCCGTTCGGGATCGGGCTGGCGATCTGCAACACGATGTATGGCGGGCAGATCGCGGTCAGTGAGACGATGGGCGCGGCGATATGCTCGGCGGTGAATGACTGGATCGCGGAGCAGTGGCTGGACAAGGAGCCCCGGCTGCGCGCCTCTATCGTGGTGCCGGCGCAGGCACCGCTGCTGGCGGCGGAGGAGATCGAACGCAAGGCCAGCGACAAGCGTTTCGTGCAGGTGCTGATGCCGGTCGCGTGCGAGATGATGCTGGGACGGAGTTACTACTGGCCGATCTACGAGGCGGCGGTGAAGCATGACCTGCCGATCGGGCTGCATGCCGGCAGCATGTATCGTTATGCGCCGACCTCGACAGGGTGGCCTAGTCATTACATGCACGATTACCTGGCCAATCAGCAGGTGTTCGAGGATCAGTTGCTGAGCCTGGTATCCAACGGGATTTTCGTGAAGTTTCCGACGCTGCGGGTCGTACTGATCGAATCCGGCGTCACCTGGCTGCCGGGATTTTTATGGCGGGCGATCAAGACATGGCGCGCCATTCGCGCCGAGGTGCCGTGGGTAAAGGAGTTGCCCGCGGATACGATAAGGCGGCAGGTGCGGCTGACGGCGCAGCCTATGGATGCGCCGGATGCGAAGTCGCTGGATCGGATCATCAACCAAATTGCGTGCGATGAGATGCTGCTGTTTGCGTCGGATTACCCACACTGGCAGTTCGATGGAGACGATCCGATCCCGGCCGGGATGCATCCCGAACTGATCCGCAAAATGCGGTATGATAACCCGATGGCGACCTATCCTCGATTGAGGGAGACGATACAATGAGCCTTACCGAGATGGAGCGTCCGGCGGAGAGTTCTGCCCGGATCGGGATCATCGACTGCGACATCCATCCGTATATGAAGACGCCGCGGGATTTGGACGCGTATCTGCCGTCACGGTGGCGCAAGTATCTGAGCGAGTACCGACAAGTTTGTTTGCGGGCCGTATGCGGCGAGGGGAACGTATCCGCGGTTTGCGCCGAATACATGCCGACGCGATGCCTGGCCGCCGGGGGGCGGCTTGCCGGGCTCGGATGTGGAATTCATGCGCGAGCAGCACCTGGAGGCGAGCAATATCGCTTTCGGCGTGCTGGAGCCGTTGCTGAGCGCGAACATTGCGCGCAATCACGAGGCGGCAGCGGCGTTCTGCACGGCGATGAATGAATGGCAGAAGCAGGCGTTTTATGTGCCAGAGCCGCGGTTGCGCGCCTCGGTGCTCGTGCCGCAGGACGACCCGGACGAAGCGGTCAAGGAGATCGAGAGCAGGGCAGGGGACCCGGCTTTTGCACAGATTCAGCTTGGGTCGAAGACGAGCGAGCCGTTAGGGCGCAAGCGCTACTGGAAGATTTTCGGGGCAGCACAGGCGAACGGGTTTTCGATCGGACTGCATATCGGGGGGACGCAGAATTATGCGCCGTCGCCGGGAGGGTGGCCGCAATTCTACATCGAGGATCATCATATGCTGGTGCACTCGATGCAGAACCAGGCGGCGAGCCTGATCCTGGAGGGGGTGTTCGAGGCGTTCCCGAAGCTGAAGGTGGTGCTTATCGAAGGCGGGTTTGCCTGGGCGCCAACGCTCGGGTGGCGGCTGGATAACATCTGGAAGAAGTGCCGCGACGAAGTGCCGCAACTGAAGCGCAAGCCATCGGAATATATGAAAATCAATCTGTGGTTCGCGACGCAGCCGGTGGAAGAGCCGGAAAACCCGGAGGATCTGCGGCAGACGTTCGAGTGGATCGGGTGGGACCGAATGGTTTATTCCAGCGATTATCCACACTGGGATTACGATGATCCGCGGACGGCATGGCGTATACGGATGACGCCGGAGGAGGAGCGGATGGTTTTGCGGGATAATGCGTTGGCGGTGTATAATTTTGGGTAAGGAAGGAGTACGGGCGATCCGCGTCAACGAGATACCCGTCAATGGCCTCGGGGATGGCGTTGTCGCGAAACAATGGCGCGGGAAGGTGGCGGGTGACTAACCGGTCGCTGGCTGGCGGTCGCACCGGGCCATATTCTTGAGAGCTGAACCGAGCGGGAGAAAGCCACGAGATGAACGTTGAGGTCCGCGAGCTGAGGTCTACGCCAGCGAGCATGGCCACACGCCCCGCAATCGCTGACTGCGACCTGCACCTGGGGCCGCCATCGGTCCAGGACCTGTTCCCCTACATGCCGGCGCGCTGGGTACGGCATATCCAGACCTACGGGATGGCGCACCGGACGGCGTTTGCGAACGGAGCGCCTGCGTTCCCGAAATCGGCGCCCATGGCAGCTCGGCGCGATGCGTGGCCGCCGGACGGGGCACCCCCCGGCACCAACCTTGCGTTCACGCGCGAGCAGCATCTGGATGCATTCAACGTGGAACTCGGGCTGATCAACCCGCCGCAGCCGAGTCAGAACTTCATGAACCCGGAACTGGGGAACGCGGTCTCACGGGCGATGAACGACTGGCAGATCGAACACCTAGTTCGGCCGGAGCCGCGCCTTCGCGCCTCGATTGTGGTAAACTATGAGGACCCGCTCGCCGCTGCCGCGGAAATCGAGCGGTGCGCGAACACTCCGGGCTTCGGCCACCTGCTGCTTATGAGCCGCACGTCAGAGCCGCTAGGGGCGCGCAAATATCTGCCGATGTTCGAGGCGTCGGCAGCGGCCGGGATTCCGGTGGGGATGCATGCCTTCGGGTTTTCGGGACATCCGTCCACCGGCTCCGGCTGGCCCAGTTTCTACCTGGAGGATATGCTAGCTCACGCCCAGGCGTTCCAGGCGCATCTGGCGAGCATGGTGTTCGAGGGACTGTTCGAACGCCTGCCGGAGCTGAAATTCGTGATGATCGAGGGCGGGTTCGGATGGGCGCCATCGTTGTGCTGGCGGCTCGACAAGCTCTGGCGGCGCATGCGCGACGAGACGCCGCGTCTGCGAAAGGCGCCGTCGGAATACATCCGCTCACAGGTTTGGTTTACGACGCAACCGATGGAGGAGCCGGCGGATCGGACCCAGCTTACGGATGTCATCGACTGGCTGGGGTGGGACCGGCTGCTATTCGCGAGCGACTACCCGCACTGGGATTACGACAATCCCGATCATGCGCTGACGATGCGGGTCGAAGAGCAAAACCGGCGGCGATTTTTCCGGGAGAACGCGCGGGCGGTCTACGGAGTGTGAGGGGCGCGGCATTATGCGCGGGGGATTGCTTCGGCCCGCTGGCGCGGGCCTCGCAATGACATCCTGCGGGTGTTAGCCCGAAGCCACCGACGTAATCGCGTTCCGGTTCTGCGACCAGGCTTCCTCGTTGTCGCCGAGCGCGGTGGGGCGATCCTTGCCGTAGCTGATCGTCTGAATTCGGGCGGGATCGACCCCGCGTGCCACGAGAAAGTCCTTCGCCGCATTGGCGCGGCGCTGTCCGAGCGCCAGGTTGTATTCCTCGGTGCCGCGATCGTCGCAGTTGCCGGCGACCAGCACGCGGACGTTGGGATATTTCTGCAGCCAGGCGGCCTGACGGTCGAGCGTGGCTTGCGCCTCGGGCGACAGGTTGGACTTATCGAATGCGAAGAAGACCCGGTCGCCTACATTACTGACGAGATCCTCCTCGCTCCCCGGAGCGGGACCCGCCTGCGCGGCGGCGCCTGCTCCGGTTGCAGCTCCGGTCGTGGCGGGCGTCTGGTTCGCGCACGCCGCCAGCAGGGCGACGGCGGTCAATGCGCCGGCAATCTTCATGTTCATGGATGCATGGTCCCTGTGTGGGTGCAGCGGAAAAGGCGTAGCTAACCTCCGCGCCGCCAATGCGGCCCGGGAGCAAACCGGGGGGCGATTAGCGCGACCCTGCACCGAGCGTCAAGATTTCGCGGGTGTGGCGACCGTCCTGAAGGCGCGGTTCGGTCCACGTCCAAGCGCTCCTTAGCGGCGGGTTAGCATAGGTGTTTGCAGACAAGAAAGCCGGCAGGGAATTGGCCCTGCCGGCATCAAAGGGAGTTAAGCCATGTTACAGCATGTCTTGCTCCTGCTTCCGATAATCGTGATCTGGCCCGTGAAGGTCAAGATCATCGTGCGTCGGAGGTAGGGCAGGGGCCCGGCTGGCCCAGCCCCCGCACGCCTTATAGTCACCCAGCGAGGTTGAGTTATGGTGCAGGGCGAACATGAAGGTCGAAGAAGATGAGCGCAATCCTACCGGGTGGCATCGACTGCGATCTGCACCCGGCCGTGCCGGGATTGAAGGCGCTGCTGCCGTACCTCGCTGATCATTGGCGGGACACGGTGGTGCAGCGCGGACTGCATGACCTGGAATCGATCGCCTATCCGGCGAACGCGCCGCTCACCTCGCGCCCCGATTGGCGTCCTGCGTCCGGCAAACCAGGGTCGGACCTGGACATGCTTCGCCGTCAGGCGCTGGACGCGTTCGGCTCGAGCGTAGGGATTTGCAACTGCCTGTATGGCGCGCAGCTTCTGTTCAGCGAGGATATGGGGGCGGGCTTCGCGCGGGCGGTAAACGACTGGATCGCCCGGGAATGGCTGGACAAGGAAGCGCGACTGCGCGCCTCGGTCGTGATTCCCGACCCAGAATGCCGAGCTGGCGGTGGAGGAAATCGAGCGCGTCGCGCCCGACGGCCGGTTCGTGCAGGTGCTGATGCCCGTGATGCTGGATGCACCGCTGGGGAAGCGCCAATACTGGCCGATCTATGCTGCGGCGCAGAAACAGGGATTGCCGGTTGGCATCCATGCGGGCAGCACATACCGCCATCCAGTCACGCCGGTAGGGTGGCCCAGCTACTATACCGAGGATTACGCGGCCCAGGCGCCGGCCTTCCAGGCGGCTTTGTCCAGCCTGGTCACCGAGGGAGTGTTCACCAAATTCCCAAATCTGAAGGTAGTGCTGATTGAGTCGGGAGTGTCGTGGCTGCCTGCCCATTTGTGGCGGCTGACGAAGTTCTGGCGGGGTCTGCGCCTCGAGGTGCCCTGGGTGGATCGCGCGCCATCGGAAATTGTGCGCGAGAATGTGCGGCTGACGGTACAGCCTTTCGATGTGCCGGATGATTCCGGGGTGGTCGAGCGTCTGCTGGAACATATCGGCTCGGAAGACATATTATTGTTCTCCACCGACTACCCGCACTGGCATTTCGACGGTGACGCGGTGTTGCCGCCCGGATTGCCCTCCGGGCTGGTCCGGCGGATGATGATCGATAACCCGCGGAGCACGTATCCGCGACTGACGGAGACGGTGCAATGAACGTGCAGCTCAGCAGCCAGCCGACGGTAGTGGCGGCCAAGAGCTCCAGGATGGCTACGGCGGATTGCGACATCCATCCGGGGCGGAACGGCAATGCCGAACTTGCCCCGTTCCTGCCCCGACGCTGGCAGGATCATTACCGGGAGTTCGGCGCGCGGCTGCGCCAGGCATATCAGGCGGGGCCGGCGTATCCGAAGGGACAGCCGCAGGCGGCCCGGCGTGATGCCTGGCCGCCCGGGGGCAAGCCCGGCGCGGACCTGGATTTTCTCCGCGCTCAGCTTCTCGATACGAACAATACCCAATTGGGAGTGCTGAACGCTACGGGCGAGAACGGGCAGGCATTCCAGAACCGCGAGTTCGGGGCGGCCGTCTGCCACGCCATGAATGAGTGGCTGATCGAGAAGTGGCTTTCGAAGGAGCCGCGTCTGAGGGGTTCCATCGTGGTTCCCTATGAGGACGCGGACGTGGCCGTGGCTGAGATCGAGCGTTATGCCGGGGACGACCGCTTTGTGCAGGTGCTGATGCTCAACCGCACATCGGAGCCGCCGGGCCAGAAACGCTATTGGAAAGTGTATGAGGCGGCCGCCGCGGCGGGGCTTCCCCTGGGTGTGCATGCGTTCGGTTTTGGCGGCTGGCCGGTCAGCGGCGGCGGATGGCCTTCGTTCTACATCGAGGACATGGTCGGGCATGCACAGTCCTGCCAGTCGTTCCTGACCAGCATGGTGGTCGAGGGTGTGTTCGCCCGCATCGCGAATTTCAAACTGGTGCTGATCGAGGCCGGCTTTGGCTGGGTACCTTCTCTGGGATGGCGGCTGGATAAGATATGGCGGCGGCTGAAGCACGAAACGCCGCATCTTGCTCTGGCGCCATCAGAGTACATTCGAAACCAGGTATGGCTGACCACGCAACCTCTGGAGGAACCACAGCCACGCGAGCATCTTCTGGACTGCATCGGTTGGATCGGGTGGGACCGGCTGCTGTTCGCGACGGACTATCCGCACTGGGATTATGACGATCCGGCGGTGGCGATGCCTCTGCCTATACCGGAGGAGAAGCGGCATCGCTTCTTCCTGGGGAATGCACTGGAGCTTTACGGTCAGGTGTGATGCCGCGCGCGCTCACAGCCGCTGTTGCGCTTGGCCTAACGCTGGGTGTAGCGGGTTGTGCGGCGCAGATTGCAGCCGAGCAGGAGGAGATGCTGTCGGCTGGCGGGTTTCGGATTCTGCCTATCAACACGCCGGAACGTGCTGCCTCGGCCAACACCTTGCCGCCGAACGAGCTGGTGCGCATGATGCGGGACGGCAAACTGGTGTGGATTTATTCCGATCCCAATCATTGCGGCTGTATCTATGTGGGGGATGAGACCGCGTATCAGCGGTATGCCGCGCTGAAGGTGCAGCGGCAGACGGCGGTGATTCAGGAGCAGGCAGCGCAGCTCAATTCGATGAACTGGGGGCCGTGGGGACCGTTCGGTCCCTGGGGGTGGTAGCGGTCCTTTCAGCTCTGCAGCGCCGATCCGATTTTTGCAGAGGCACCGGAGAGTTCTCCGAGCTTTGCACCGGCGGCGACCTTGGCCTGGGTGGCGAGGCCGCGTTCCTGACGCGCGATAGCCTCACGGGCTTCGGCTTCGGCTTCGTGCGGACCAAGGATGAGCACGCCGCTTTCGTCGCACAGCACGGCGTCACCTGGCATGACGACCGCTCCACCGATGCAGACGGGATGGTTGAGGCGGCCGCCGAGGTCGTAGAGGCGGGTCGTGATCGGGGCGAGGCCGCGGCACCACATCGGGAAGTCCGAGGCGGTTATTTCTTCCAGATCAGTGCAGGGACCATCGACGACGCCGGCCTTGGCGCCCGCGGTCTTAGCGGCGACGGTCACGCCGCCGCCCCAACAGGCGTGACGGTCATCGCCGAGGCGATCCACCACGAGGATGTCGCCAGGGCGTAGCAGGCCGAGAACGTGATGAAGCAGAGTGGAGTCCGGGCCGGGGATGGCGATCGTGATCGCGGTGCCACCGACCCGGCGGTTGGGAAGCAGCGCGTGGATGCGGCGGTCGCAGAAGCCCCAGTGGCGCCAATGGCCGACGGTTGCGGTTTCGGTCTTTTCGAGAAGGGCGATGACCTCGGGGCTGATCTGGGTCGGCATGGGGGCGACTTCGTATTTGGGCATGAGGCTTCCCTTTGTAGGTGACGAGGTGGGGTGCCGCGCCTCGCGATGACAGCGGTGGGGAAATTACGATTCGATAGCCGCCATCTGCAGCGGGTCGAATTCAAGCCACACCTTCTCGCCCACATCGAATACCTCGAATGGCGGAGTGGCGACCTTCAATCTAACGTCGCTTTCGGCGGGCGAGACGACGTAATCCCACGTCTCGCCGAGGAAGGTACGCTGCACCAGCCGGCCTTGAACGAGACAGGCAGGTTCGCGGGCGTCGACCGGGGCACGGCGAAGGGAGATGCTCTGCGGCCGGATCGAAAACAGCGTTTCGCCGGCGAGTGTCTGTCCGGCGTTTTCGAACAGCCCACGCGGCAAGGTGAACCGATCGAACGCGACGGTTGTTCCGTTGCATGTCCCGGAGAGCAGGTTGGTACGACCGACAAATCCTGCAACGAAACGGGTCCTGGGCTTGCTGTAAAGCAGATAGGGCGCGTCGATTTGCTCGATCCGGCCGGCGTTCATGACGGCAATGCGGTCTGACGTCACCATCGCCTCGCCCTGATCATGCGTCACATAGACTGTGGTGAAATGGAACTCATCGTGCAGGCGGCGAATCTCGAACCGCATCTCCTCGCGCAGGTTGGCGTCAAGGTTGGAAAGCGGCTCGTCGAGCAACAGCACGCGCGGCTGTATGACCATGGCGCGAGCGAGCGCCACGCGCTGCTGCTGCCCGCCCGATAGTTCCGCCGGATAGCGATCACCGAGCTGGGCGAGGCGCACTGTCTCCAGCATCTCCATGACTTTCGCGCGTACCGCTGCGCGATCCAGGCGGCGCAGCCGCAAGCCGAAGGCAACGTTCTCGGCCACGGTCATGTTCGGCCAAATGGCGTAGCTCTGGAAGATCATCGACATCTGCCGCCGTTCGGGCGGAAGCGTCGAATCGGCTGACGAGATCACGTTCCCGTCCATTGCGATTGTGCCGCCGGTGGGGCGCACGAAGCCTGCGATCATGCGCAGGGTGGTTGTCTTGCCGCAGCCGGAAGGCCCGAGCAGCGAGACGAACTCTCCCGGCGCGATGTCCAGATCCAGCCGATCGACCGCGAGCATGCGTCCGAAAGCGCAGGTGATCTGCCGCAACGCGAGGCGCGGTTGCGGAGCGCCTTCGCGCCCGCTCATGACCGCCGGAGCATGAAGTCACGCCCCACGATTTTGTATCCTGTCAGCACAATCATGATGGTTGCGGCGAGGAGCAGAAAGCCGAGAGCGGCCAAGGTTTCGAAACTGCCGTTTTCACTCAGGTCCAGCATCATCACCGAAATCACCCGTGTGCGCGCGCCCACCAGGAAGATGGCCGTGCTCAGTTCGCGCGTGGCGGGGATGAATACCAGCAGCCAGGAGCCGACCAGATTTGTTTTCAGTAGTGGTACGACGACCCGGGCCATCGCCCTCAGCCGGCCGCCGCCGAGGATGCGGACCGCTTCCTCCATTTCCGGGTTGAGCGAGCGCATGCCAGCCGAGGCGTTGACGTAAGCGATCGGGAGAAAGCGTGTGGTGTAGCCGATCACCAGGATTGCGGCGGTCCCGTAAAGGGCGATCGGCGGAGGCGCATAGGTGGCATAGAAGGCGACGCCGAGCACGATGCCGGGAATAACCAGTGGCGCCATGCACAGGATGCTGAGCATACCGCCACCGCGCACCAGCCGGCGGGTGACGATGTAAGCGATGATCAACGCGAGCGCGACCGCGAGGCATGCCGCCGCCGCCGAATAGGTGAAGCTGTGGATGATCGTCTGCCTGGAATTGGCCTCGAACAGCAGGGTGCGGAAATTGTTGAGGGTGAAATTTCCCCAGCTCAGGCCAAGTCCCCAGGCCCGGCTGAACGCTGCTTGCGCCAGTGCCGCGTACGGCAGGATCACCGCCAGCGCCACCACGAACAGCGCGTAGGCAAGCACCAGCCAGCGCCAGGGGCCGAGCTGCGCAGGGCGTCTGCCGCCGCCCTTGCCGGTGAGCGCCACGTATCCCTTGCGGCCCAGCAACATCCGCTGCAGGGTAAACATCGCGACGGTGATCACGACCAGTGGGATCGCGTACGCGGCCGCCGCTTCCGCGCGCACCGGAAACTCGAAGAATTGCCAAAGCACCAGCGTCATCACCCGGATCCGCGCCGGCAATGCGATGATCGCAGGCGTGCCAAACAGGGCGACGGTATCGAGAAAGACGATGGTCGCACCACCCAGGATTGCCGGCAGGACCAGCGGCAAGGTGATGCGGAAGATGGTGCGCAACCCGCCGGCGCCCAGAATGTTGGCAGCCTCTTCCATTTCGGAGGAGACCAGGTCGAGGGCGGCGGAGGTGAAGACGAATATGTACGGGAACGCGTAGAGGGCCGTGACGAGTACCAGCCCTCCGAAACTATAGACGCTCATGAAGCCGCCGCTGCTGCCGGTGAGTGTCATCCACACGCGGTTCAGCCAGCCGGCATTGGGACCGCCGAGCAGGATCCAGCCGATTGCGCCGAGATAGGGGGGCGTGATGAAGGCGCCGAGAATGAGGGCGCGGACGAGGCCCTTGGCGGGCATGTCGGTGCGTGACACGCCCCAGGCAATCGGTACTGCGAAAACGCCCGAGAGGATCGTTACCTCAAGCGCGTAACGGAGCGAATTGCCGACGGCGATGAGGTCGCGCGAATGCCCCCATGCGATGACGTAGTTTTCGAAAGTGAAGGCACCGGTATCGGTTGATTGGAAACTGGAAACGAGCAGGCGCGCGACTGGAGCGACGATGAGGAATATCAGGACGAGGATGGCGAAGGCGAAGACCAGTGTCGCCATGTCCAGACGGCGGCGCAGTCGCGTGGCAAATGGAGTACGCTGTCGCGGGAGTGCGTCCCGCAGCGGCGGTGAATGCGTAAGGCTCATACGGGGCAGTTTGGCCGCCGGGTGCTCAACCGAACGTGTCGCGCCATTTGTTCTTGAGGCCTGGAAGCATTTTTATGATGTCTTCGAGTTTGGGCTGGAACAGCGTGAGCTCAGCGAGCGATTTGGCACCTTTCGGCGGGGCCACATCCGAACGCAGCGGCTGCTCGAAATTCTTGGCGAGGATTTGCGAGTATTCGGGACCCGCCATGAAATTGACCAGAAGCTTCGCGGCGTTCGGGCTGTGCGAATCCTTGAGGATCGCGACAGGCGAGAAATCGACCAGAGAGAACGACGTTGCGTAGTTGACGGCCAGCGGATTGCCCGTTGCGGCGCTGCGCAGCGCAGAGGCGGCGCTGCAGATAGCGACCTGACGTTCGCCGGCGTTGAGCACAGCCACGGCATCGTCGATGGAGCGTCCGATCAGCGGGTTGAGGTTGTTCAGCTTTTCGAAGAAGTCCCAACCGTATTTCTCGGTCATGCCGACGGTCCACACGGCCACGAGCCCGCTGTAGTTCGGACTGCCGAAGGCGATCTGATTTTTCCATTTCGGGTCGGTGAGGTCGGGCCAGTCTTTGGGCGAGTCCGCTTCCGAAACCTTCTTGGTGTTATACATGATCGCAACGAGTCCTACCCAGCCGGGGAAGTAGTATCCGCCACCGTTGAAATCACGGAGCGCGGGAACGAGGCCCGAGGCGTTCGGCGGGGTGTATTTCACCAACTTCCCGTGATCGATCAGATAGGACATGTGGCTGGCGTCGGTGCTGCTGAAGACGTCCGCCTGCACGGCGCCCGCATTGATGTCCTGCATGGCGCGCTGAAAGGCGACCTCCGAGGTGGTTTTGGTGACATCGACGCGGATGCCGGGATATTTCTGGGTGAATGCGTGGCCGATTGTGTCGCAGATGGGCTGGTTGAGGTATCCCGAGTACCAGGTTACGTGGCCTTCCTTCTTGGCGACGTCGTAGAGTTGTTGCTCGTCTTCCGCGCGGGCCATCGTGGGTCCGAGAGAGCTGGCGCCAAGTGCCGCCGTCGCCGCGAATAGCGCCGCCCGCCTTGTGAAGTGCATGGAATATTCCCTTTCTGTAATGCCGTTAATCTACAGGAAGCGTTTGAGTCTCGCTAGTCCTGGGCGGCGGGGTTTCAGGCGGCAAAAGGTTTTCTGAGACAAAACTTGTTTTGCATCGAATCTAAGCCAGTAGGTTGGCAATTTGTTGTCGCAAGAAGACGTCTTTTTGCGTAGCTATCCCAGAACGTGTTGTATTCAGGACTTATTGCAATGGCGGATTATCCATGACTTCTTTCTGGTTGGGCACGGCTAGAGAGTTCTTGGGGACGCCCACTGACGAAATCATCGGCAGGCTCGCTATGGCGCAAATCCGGCATTTTCGCCTGAACGAGGCGCAACAGCTCCGGGCGTGGGACGCAACCATTGCAATGCTGCGGCCGGCGTTGGCCGCTCTTCCGGAAGCAGCCGGATGGCGCGTGCTTCTCGAATATCCCATGCTGCGCCTGGGAAGCCGGCCAGACGTCATCCTGCTGACGGGATGCGCCATCCTGGTGCTGGAAATCAAGGCAGGCGCCAGCTCGCATCTGTTAGCTGATCGACTTCAGGTCGAGGATTACGCGATCGATCTGCACGACTTCCATGCGGGTTGCCGCGCGCACCCGATCGTGCCGATCCTGGTTGCCGAACATGGGTTCGTCGCCCCGGCGCCTCTGCCGCTTCCTTTTGGACGTTTCGTCGCTAAGACATTGGATGCCAACGCGCTTACCCTGCCTGCTCTACTGCGCGAATTGGACCGGCATATGGCGCAGGCGGCACAACCGCTCGACGCTGATGCCTGGCTCGGCGCACCCTACCGTCCCGTACGGACGATTGTGGACGCCGCCTGCATGCTCTACGCGAAGCACGGCGTTGCGGAAATTCGTGCGGCCCGAAGCGATGCGATCAATCTGCACGCCACTACGGAGGCGATCCTTGCCGAGGTCGCGCGAGCACGTGCATATAGACGACGCCTGATTATGTTCGTTACCGGTATCCCTAGTGCGGGCAAAACGCTTTGTGGACTGGACACAATATTTGGCGCGGAAGATGGAGGGCGCGGCACCTACCTGACCGGCAACCCGACGCTGGTGCACGTGCTCCGCGAAGCGCTGACCCGCGACGCGGTTGATTGTGGCGCCGAGCGCCGCGCCGCCGGCCAAAAAATGCTGAGCGCGATCCAGGCCCTGCCGAAATTCCGCGACCATTATGTTCTGCATCCGATGGAAGTACCGGCTGAGCGTATCGTGGTGATCGACGAAGCGCAGCGTTGCTGGTCGGCTGCCTGGGCGAAGGCAAAGACGCGCGACAAAGCGGTGCGGCTCAGCCGATCGGAACCCGCGCATCTATTGGAAGCGATGGCACGCCATGACGGATTTTGTGCTGTCGTCTGCCTGGTCGGCGGCGGGCAGGAAATTCATGACGGTGAGGGCGGCCTCGCCGAGTGGGGTAACGCACTGCGGCAGGCTGCGGCAGCTGGTGTTGCCTGGTCCGTGCGAGCAGCTCCGGATTTGCTAAGCACGACCGATCCACGTCAGCGTTTGGGCGCGTTGGCCGACTTGCAGGCAATCGGCGCCCTGCATTTGGACGTACCGTTACGCCAACTCCGCAGTACCGCTGCCACTGCCTGGGTGGATCAAGTGTTGACCGGAGACGCGGAGGCAGCGGCGGCGATCGCAAAAGAAGCCGGGGATCTCCCGTTCCTGCTCACTCGCGAATCGGCTGCGATGCGTTGCTGGCTGCGTGCGCACGCGCGAGGGTTGCGGCGAGCGGGGCTGCTCGCAAGCTCCGGTGCCAAGCGGTTGCGTGCGGAGGGATTCGGAGCGGAACTACCACATATGGAGGCTTCTGCCGTTGCGCATTGGTTTCTGGACCGTTTTCCCGATGACGTTCGTGCCTCTGACGCACTGGAGCTGCTGGCGACGGAGTTCAGCTGCCAGGGGTTGGAACTGGACTATGTCGGACTCTGCTGGGACGCGGATCTGATCCGTAAGGCGGGGCACGCTGACTGGCTGGCGCGAAGCTTCCGTGGGACAAAGTGGCAGTCTGTCCGCCAACCAGAGGCGATTGCCAACCAAATAAACACCTACCGCGTACTGCTGACCCGCGCGCGGTACGAGACGGTAATTTTTGTGCCCCGTGGAGATGAGTGCGACCCCACGCGCAAGCCTGGAACCTATGACGCGATCGCGGACTTCCTGCTCGCGTGCGGTGCTGTCAGATTGGCAGACGAGCCTACGCCGGAGCGTGAGGTGGAGCCGGAGAGGCTGCTGATATGATCCGCGCACTTTTCGCCATGGCTGGCGCTGTGCGGCTCTCGGGGGAGATTGCTTCGTCCCGCCGCTTTCGCTGGCGAAAGCGGCTACTCCTCGCAATGACGCGGTTCGTTTGAGTGCGGTTTGATATCAGGCTGGGCGGGTGACTAGCGGTTGGGAAATTCTCAGCGGCCGTTCGGGGTGCACGAACAGCCAGAGTATTGCGCCGCAGAGGCCAGCAAGAGCGATCGTGAGCAGTGCGCCGGACCAGCCGCCGAAGGCGCGCACAAGGAAGGCGGTGATCACGGGACCCACGAAGCCGGATGCGTTGCCCAGGAAATTGGCCCAGCCGGTGACGATGCCGGTCGCGGCGCCCCCGATGTCCTGGCAGGACGACCAGATGGAGACCTGGGTCAGTCCGATGGCGCCTAGCGAGATGCAAAGCAGCGCGACCATCAAGGGAATGTTCGGGGTCTCGGCGGCGAGGATCAGCGCGCCGGCGCTGATGACGAAACCGGCGATGGCGGCTGGCACGCGGGCGTGCCAAGCCGAGCCGGTGGCGTGCAGGCGCCGGTCGGCGATACCGCCCGCGATGAAGACCATGCAGAACAGCGCGACCCAGGGCAGGGAGGCGAAGATGCCCATGGATTTCAGGGAGAAATGGCGCGCCTGCACGAGGTACGTGGGCAGCCAGGTCGTGTAGAAGCTCTGGATCAGGATCAGAAAGAAATACTGCACGCCGATGGCCCAGAACTGGCCGGAGCGGAACAGGGCGGGCAGAGCGCCGGGCGGGGTAGAGGGTGGCTCGGGCTCGCGTTCGGCGGTGATCAGGGCGGCTTCCTCGGGGGAGACGCGCGGGTGCTGGCTTGGGTCGTCCCGAAAGACGATCCACCAGGCGAAGCCGAGGAGGATGCCGATCACGCCGAAGGCGTAGAAAACGAAGCGCCAACCGAAGCTGAGCATAACGGCCGTGGTGATCGGGGCGGCAATGATCGGGCCGAGATAGAGGCCGCCGAGCAGGACAGAGTTGCCCTTGGCGCGCTCCTTTTTGGGGAACCAGCGGCGCAGTGCCAGCACGGATGAGGGCCAGTCGGCGGATTGCCCGACACCAAGGGCGGTGCGGATGGCGATGAAGGAGGGGACGCTGAAGCCCAGCGGCGTGGCGGCGGTCAGCAGCGACCAGAGCAGGTTGGCCCAGTAGAGGGCGCGGCGGGGGCCGATGCGCTCGGCAAGCCAGCCGGCGGGGACCTGAAGAAAGGCATAGGTCCAGGAGAAACTTGTCAGTATCAGCGACATCTCCACCAGGGAAAAGCCGTATTCCTTCTGAATGACGGGGGCGGCAACCACGATCGCGGTGCGGTCGAGCGACATGACAAAGGTGATCGGGCCGATCAGCAGCCAGACCATCCACCAGCGGAAGCGCATTTTAGGTTTCGTTCTCCAGTTCGCTACGGGCTTTTTCCAACGCCTCGCGTTCTTCCGCGGGCATTGCGGGGATTTTGAGATCGAGCTTTTCGAGCGCCTCGATGATCGCGGCCCCGACGACAAGGTGGGAGAACCATTTGTGGTTTGCAGGCACAACGAACCAGGGAGCGTGCGGGGCGGCGGTGGCGGCGATGGCTTCCTGGAAAGCGGATTGGTAGTCGTCCCAGAAGGCACGTTCCTTCATGTCGGCGGCGCTGAATTTCCAGTTCTTGTCGGGTTCCTCCAGGCGGGCGAGGAACCGGGTGCGCTGTTCAGCCTTGGAGATGTTGAGGAAGAATTTGAGGACGATAGTGCCCTGGCGAGTGAGATAGCGCTCGAACCCGGTGATGGCTTCAAGGCGGTGGTCCCAGAATTTCTTTCCGTTCAGCTCGGCGGGAATGCGCTGGCGCTGCAAAAGTTCCGGGTGGACGCGAACGACGAGGACCTCTTCGTAGTAGCTGCGGTTAAAGATGCCGATGCGGCCGCGTTCGGGGAGAACCCGGACGCAGCGCCAGAGGAAGTCGTGGGCAAGCTCCTCGGGGCCCGGCACCTTGAAGCTGGTGACCTGCACGCCTTGCGGGTTCACCCCGCTGAGGAGGTGCTTGATGGTGCCGTCCTTGCCCGCGGCGTCCATGGCCTGGAAGACGGAGAGCAAGGACCACTCGTTCTGGGAGTACAGTTTTTCCTGAAGTTCGGACAGGCGCTGGATGCTGGCGGCAAGGAGCGTGTCGGCCTGGGAACGGTCGAAAAGGTGGCCCGCGGTGTCGGCGGGATCGTGGTCTTTTAGGGTGAAGTTTTTGCCGTCGGTAACCCGGCATGAGTTCGAGCATTTTGCGGACCTGCTTGCGCGGGAGATTGAGGGTCTCGGCGACGTCGGCTAGGGGGTGCATCGGGGGAGTATGGCTTGGGGTGGGCCGGAGGGGAACGTTGGGGGCGGGGTGGCTCCGTATACTCGCCCCCTCACCCATCGCGCTGCGCGCGGTGGCCCTCGGGTCGAAGCCCGAGGGCAGGCTCTCTCCCGCAAGGGGAGAGGTGGTTGTCCTGCGCACTGGTTTGCGCCTGGGGCGCGGACACCATCCAGCAGCCCAGGCCGGCGACAATAATGCCAAGTACGGCGAGCGCGGTGAGGGTCTCGCCAACCAGGAGCCAGCCAAGGATCGCGACGGTGCCGGGGACTAGATAGAAGTTCGCTGTCGTGCGGGCGGCGGGGCCGCGCGTGAGCATGAAGAAATAGAGCGCCATTCCGCCGAGCGAGACCGCGACGGTGTTCCAGGCCACGGCTGCAACGGTTTGTCTGGTCCAGTCGGCGTGCGGGGTCTCGAACAGGGCCATCCCCAGCCAGGCGACTGCGGCGGCGGCGATGAACTGTGCGGCGGTGCCGGGGAGAAGGGGTACGTCGCGGCAGTAGCGGCGGAACCAGATCGTGCCGGCGACCAGGCCGACCATGCCGAGCCCGGCGAGGAGCATACCATCAAGGCGGACAACGCTGGCGGCGGCCTGCAATCCGACCACGAGAGCGACGCCCGCGACACCAAGGAACAGTCCGACCCATTGACGGGTGCGGAGCGTTTCGCCGAGTGCGATCACACCCACAAGGCCGGTCAGGACCGGTGTAAGCGACTGGACCAGGGCGATGGGGGCGGCTGCGGTCATCGTCAAGCCGACATGCGGCCCCATCAGCCCGACCGCGTTGATCAGGGATCCCGCGATCGCGCAGTGAAGCAGGCCGCGAGCGGCTCCCCAGTGCCGGCGGGTGACGGCCATCAGCATCAGCAGAACGGCGGCGCAGGCGGTGAGCCGGACCGCGACGAAAAGCAACGGCGACAGATGGCGCAAACCCACCTTCGCGGCGACGAAGGAGGAGCTCCAGAGAAGGACGAAGGCGAAAGAGGCGAGGATGGTAGGCGGCCCGAGCCGGACGAGATTGCTTCGTCCACCCGCTTTCGCGGGTGTTCCTCGCAATGACCGAGCCGGCGTTACTTGATCTTCGCTTCGCGGAAGGCGACGTGCTTGCGCGCCTTCGGGTCGTATTTCTTCAGTTCCATTTTGCCGGTCTGCGTGCGCGCATTCTTTTTGGTGACGTAAAAATACCCGGTGTCCGCGGAGGACACGAGCTTGATCTGAACGGTATTGGTTTTGGCCATGGTTTATCCTCGCAAGGAGCGGAAAATGCGCAGGGTGCCCCGGTGCGTCAAGCCGCAAGCAGGGCGAGGGGGAAGCGGGACAGGGCTGCGGCCACGCTGAGGCGGCGGGGGAGGAGGATTCTTTCGCCTGTGAGGAGGTTTTTGCCGCTTCCGGCGACATCCGTCGGCAGGAGCACCGCGGTATCGCGCCAGCGGGCGGGCGGGATGAGCACGGACGCCTCTCCGTCCAGCAGAGTCAGAGGCAGGCGGGGGGCAATCACTATAGCGGATTCCCGTGACCGGCGGGCAAACGCGATCACGTGCGGCATCGCCGAACCTTCCACCCCCAAAGGCACGTAGCTTCCGCGGGCAAAAAGCTCGGGCCGGGCGGCCCGTAACCGCAGGCAGGCAGCAATCACCGCCTGCTTCACCCGCCCATCCTGCCAGAACTCTGCAAGCTCGATGGCCGGCTGGTCATCGTCCAGCGCGGCCATGCGGGCGGCGAAATCGACCGGGTGGCGGTTGTCGGGATCGACCAGGCTGAGGTCCCAGAACTCCGTCCCCTGATAGAAGTCAGGGACACCCGGCGTGGTGAGTTTCAGCAGCGCCTGAACCATCCCGTTGATTGCGCCGGCGGGCGCGATCCGGTCCGCGAAATCGGCGAGATCCCGCAGGAACCCGGCATCCGCGAGCAGCGAGCGGAGGAAGGCTCGTGCGCCCGCCTCGAATGATTTGTTCGGAGAGACCCAGCTGGTGTCCAGCTTCGCCTCATGCATGGATTTTTCCTGCCACTGGGCAATGCGGGTTTCGAAATCGGGGGTGAGGTGCCCCGGCCAGGCCCCGACAAGGGTCTGGTAGAGCATGATCTCATCAAGGCGGCTGGGGGCGTCCGGGCGGCCACGGTGACGCGCGTTCCGTTCCACCCAGCGGCAAAGGGTTGCGGCCCACTCGCCGGGGAGCTCGCTGAGTACGGCCAGGCGGGCACGCACGTCCTCGCCGCGCTTGTGGTCGTGAGTGGCGGTGGCGAGCAGCGCGCCGGGGAACCGGACGCCGCGGTTGGCGCAGAGGCGGTGGAAAACGGTGACATCGGTTCCCAGCGTTGCGGTGTCGAAGCCGACATCATTGCGGGAGATCAGCCGCCCGTAACGGTAGAACGCGGTATCCTCGACGGATTTGGCGGCGACCGGAGCGCTGAGCTGCTGAAACCGTATGGCGGCTATCCGGCGGGATGGTGAATCCGGGCTGCGCAGGAACCGGACGATTAGCTCGATCAGGGCGGGATCGGCGAGGCCGGGACTGGCGCGGGCGCAATCGAGGGCATGGCGGAAGGCCGTTTCGTCTCCGGCGGATGGCGATCCAAGCGGGGCGTAGCTCCGATAGACCGGGAAGTGCGAGAGCAGGGCGATGAGGGCGCGGCGAAGGGCGGAACGGGAAGCGTCGCGGGTTGCCGGACTTTCCAACGCCAATGCGTGTAGGGCCGCGACGGCGGATTCGAGCTGTGCCGTGAAGCTGCGTTCCAGGATTTCGCGCCGGGCGGGCACCTCTTCATCGGCGAAATCAGGTGACCGCCCCGTCAGCTCGGCCCAGAGCGCGGCCAGGGCATCGGCGGCATCGGGGTCGTGCTGCACGGCGCTGACGGCGTCCATGAAGTCGTATCCGCTGGTGCCGTCCACACCCCAATCTTCGGCAAGCTGTTCGCCGCGGCCGAGGATTTTTTCGACGATAATGTATGGCGGGCGGTCAGGCGCCAGCTCCCGCAGCCGTGCGCGGAGGCGTTGGCAGTACCCGCCGGGGTCGGCCAGGCCGTCGATATGGTCGATGCGGAAGCCGTCGATCAGGCCCTCGGCATAGAGGCGGAAGAGAAGGGCGTGGGTGGCTTCGAAAACAGCCGGGACTTCCACGCGCACGCCGACCAGCTCATTTATATCAAAGAAGCGGCGCCAGTTGATTTCATCGTTGGCGGTTCGCCACCAGGCGAGGCGATAGTGCTGGCGTTCGAGCAGACGGTGCAGGCGGGCGCGGCTTTGGGGGTGCTTCGGGGCGTAGGCGTCGGGGCCGGCTGACTCGATTTCGCCAACGTCTTCCGGCCGGATCGGGAAGACGTTGTCGAAGTAGCGTGCTTCCCAGCCATGCTCGGTCTGCGCGAGCGTGATCTCGCCTGCTTCCAGGATTTCGCCGTACTGGCGGCCCAGCACGGGCAGGAGAACCTTGCCGCGCAGCAGCGGGTTCTCCGGCTGCCAGTCGATGTCGAAGACCTGCGCGTATGCGCTCCGGTGGCCATGGCGCAGCACGTCCTGCCACCAGGGGTTCTGTTTTCCGATAGCCATGTGGTTGGGAACGATATCGAGGATCAGGCCGAGGCTCTGTGCGCGCAGCGCCGCGATAAGGCGGTGGAATCCATCCTTCCCGCCGAGTTCGGGATTGATCCTTGTGGGGTCGGTCACGTCGTAGCCATGCATCGATCCGGTCCGGGCGGTGAGGATCGGCGAAGCGTAGAGATGGCTGATGCCGAGGCGGGCCATATAGGGCACGATCCGCACGGCGTCGTCGAAGGTGAAGCCCTTATGGAGCTGCAGTCGCATGGTGGCGCGCGGAGGGATCACGGCCTGGGCCTTTCGGTGGCAATCTTAGCGATCCGCCGTGAAGCAGCGGCTCCGTCCAGGACCCGGGCGGCCTGCTCCGCGTTGCGCCGGCGCCAGTTGGGGTGCTCGTCGATGGTGCCGGGCAGATTGGGCTGTTCTTCCTCGCCGAGAATGTCTTCGAGCGGGGCGAGCGCAATTTCGGACGCGCTGCGTGCGACGAAACCAAGTGCCGCATCGACAAAAGCCGCAGATTCCTCGGGCTGTGCGGGGTCTGCGACTCCGGTGTCCTGAAAGGCCTGCCAGAGGGCGCGGCGATCCCGTTGCCGCTCGGCTTCCAGATCGGCGCGGTTTTGGTGTTCGCTCAGTAAACCGTGCCGCGCTCGCACGGCGATGTCGGCGCCGGTCCACCAGCCGGCAGCGGTCGGCAGATCATGCGTCGTAGTCATAGCCATTACGCCACGGTCCCACTGATGCGGCGGGAGGAACCGATGGTGGTCCTTTTCGAACCAGAGGACCCGCATACCGTACACGCCATGTTCGTCCAAGGCTTCGCGGAAACCGCCGGGCACCGTGCCGAGGTCTTCGCCCACAATGATCGCCCGGTGACGGTCAGCCTCCAGCGCGAGCAGCCGGAACAGGTCGTGCAGAGGGTAGCGGAGGTAGGCGCCGTCGGCCGGCGAGGCGCCTTCGGGCACCAGCCAGAGGCGCTGCAGCGCCATCGCGTGGTCGATTCTGACGCCGCCGGCGTTACGCAGGCAGGCGCGGAGGGTGGCGAGGAAAGGCGCGAAGCCGGTCGCAGTAAGCGCCTGGGGGGAGAAAGTGGTGATGCCCCATTGCTGGCCGTTGGGGTTGAACAGGTCGGGCGGTGCGCCGACCGTGAGGCTGCTCAGGATGTCAGCCTGCCGGCTCCAGGCGTGGCTGCCGGCCGGGTCCATTCCCACCGCCATATCGGCGATCAAACCGATTTGCATGCCGGCGTTCCGTGCTCGCATCTGCGCGGCGGCCAGGGAGCGTTCGGCGATCCATTGCAGGAACATGTGAAACAGCACGTCGCGGCGATGCGCCCGAGCAAAGGCGGACACGCTGGCGCTTTCCGGATTGCGAAGATCGGCCGGCCAGGTTCGCCAGTCCGCGGCCTCTGGATCGAGCGTCAGCTGCTCGGACTGGAGCGCTTCAAAACATGCATGGGCGGCGAGCAGAGCGCCGCCTTCCGCTTCGAAGCGTGCGAATTCCAGCCGAAGCGTTTCAGGTCCATCCGCGGCGAGAAAAAGCTGTGCGAACAGGGACTGCAGCAAACGCAGCCTGGCTTGTGCAGCCGCTGGCCAGTCGATCAGCTCCAGTCGCTCCAGCCGGTCGTATGCGGCGTTCAGCCCAGCTTCGGCTTTTGCACGCGCGACTGCTTCGTGGCCGAGCACCAGTTCGGGGCTTGCCAGGAGCGGGTTGAGAAACAGCCGACTGGACGGCGAATACGGCCCATAGTGGCTTGGCCGGGCGGCGAAGAGCGCGTGCATCGGACTGAGCGCCAGGACGTCAGCGCCATGCCGTGCGGCTGACTGCGCGAGTTCCGCAACCGCCTGCGTATCGCCGATTCCGCCATCACCTTCCCGGCGCAATCCGTAGATCTGTGCCGCGATGCCCCAGAGGCGCCGGCTGGCACGCGGGGCATGCTCCGGTGCGACTGCGATAACAATTTCACGGTCGCCGAGCAGCAGCCGATGGTAGCCAGGTTCGGCAATTGCCGGGATCTCGCCCGCATGAGGGGTGACATCGCGCGTGGCCCCGGATTCAAGCAGGAGTTTCGCCGTGGGCAGGTGGTCGTCTCTGCCCAGTCTGATAGCTGCGGCGGCATTAGCGGTAATCATCGGCGGCAGGGCGGACAGAGACGAGGAGAGGCTCAGCCGCTGCGCGCTTTCCTCGATATCCGAACGGCCTGCGCAGGGATAACCGAGCGCGGTCAGCACCGCGCGCAACGCGTCGGGATTTACCATTTGCGGCTCGCCGGCGAAGTTCTCCCAGTGCACGGATACTCCCGCAGCCTCTGCCAGCGCGTTGAGTGCGGAGTTGGTCACCGGCGCGCGTCCAGGAATGCCACGGCTGAATTTGCGGGAAGCTCACCTGCTTCCGCCCGCCCCACTGCATGGTCCGGGGTTGCGAAAAGCAGCCGCCCCGCCGGTTTTGGCATGGTCACACCGACGGAATGGAGATTTACCGCAATCGTAAGCACCCTCGCGGGCCCGAGCTGCCATCGGGCGACGACGGCGGCATCGCCGAGGGGCTGGGCGTCAATCGAGGTGGTCTGCTCCAGATGCGGAGCGATCTGCTTCATGCGGATCTGGATGAGGCGCTGATACATGGCCCGCCGTGTCGCGGCGCGGTGGGAATTGGGTTTCGGGATGGAGGCCCGGAAGGTTTCGGGTGAATTTGGATCCGGGATTCGCTCGCGCCTTTCCGGATTGGCGAATTCAGGGAAATGCGCGAACTCCTTGCGCCTTCCTTCGCGGACGGCTGCGCCCAGTTCCGGCTTGTGGTCGGTAAAGAACAGGAACGGGGTGAGTGAGGCGTCTTCCTCGCCCATGAACAGCATCGGGATTTGCGGGCAGAGCATTTGCACGGCGATGGCTGCTTTCAGCGCATCCGGATCGGCGAGCTGAGTCAGCCGCTCACCGAAGGCACGGTTGCCGATCTGATCGTGGTTTTGCAGGAAGAGGACGAAGGCGGTCGGCGGCAGATCACCGCTGGGAGTGCCGCGTGGCCGGCCGCGATGCGATGATTGCTGGCCCTGGAAAAAGAAGCCTTCGGCGAGCACGCGCGCGAGGGCGGCCGAGCCTGCCTCCGCGTAATCCTTGTAATAGGAACGATTTTCCCCGGCGAGCAGTACGTGGAAGGCGTGGTGGCCGTCATCGTTCCACTGGGCATCAATATCGCGGCGCAAGTGGCTTGTTTCGTTCTTTTCGTTTTCCAGGACGAGATGCACGTGGCGATGCGGTTCCAGGCGCCGGCGGACCTCGTCCGCCATTTCATCGAGCCAGGTCGGATCGATAATTTCATGCACGGCGTCGAGCCGTAGCCCGTCGAAGCGGTATTCGGTTAGCCAGTATAGTGCACTGGCGGTGAAGAACTGCCGCACCTCCGGCCGTTCGAAATCAATGGCGCCGCCCCAGGGGGTGTGGATGTTCTCGCGGAACATCTGCGGGGCATAGAGACTGAGGTAATTGCCGTCAGGCCCGAAATGATTGTAGACGACATCGAGGAACATCATCATTCCCAGGCCGTGGGCCTGATCGATCATTGATCTGAGTTCGTCCGGTGTGCCGTACGCGGAGTCCGGCGCAAAGGGCAGCACACCGTCGTAACCCCAGTTGTGGCGGCCGGGAAAATCGGCAATCGGCATCAGCTCGACCGCGGTAATGCCGAGATCCCGGAGCCGGGGCAGCTTTTCGGCAACCGAGTGGAAACCGCCGCAGCATCCCACGTGAAGCTGGTACAGCACTGCCTCGTTCCACGGACGCCCGCGCCAGGCAGGATGCTTCCATCGGTAACCATGCGGATCGATGACCTGACTCGGCCCGTGCACGTCCTGGGGCTGAAACCGCGATGCCGGGTCGGGGACGTGGGTGCCGTCCGCCAGAACGTAGCTATACAGCGCATCGGCGCCGCAGGCGGCCTCGGCCTCGAACCATTCACCATCCCGCCGCATGGCAATCGTCGCGCCGTGTTCGATTGCCACCGAAACCTGCTGCTGAGCGGGAGCCCACAGCCGGAAGTGCGTATGGCCAGGGCGCAGCAATGTGGCGCCGAAGTTTCCGCCGCTCATCGCTCGCTGGGCTCCGACACCAGCAAAGCCGTGCTTCTTCCCGCGACCAGAATTTCCGGCCGTTCCATCTCCTGCTCTGGCGAGTCCGGTTCGGCGCTGTCCAGGACAAGCCGCATCGGCAGAGCAGGGGGCGGGAGCACAAAGATGCGGGATTCCTCGGCCGGGTTCAGCAGCAACGTGGCGCAGATCACCCTGCCGACCTCGGTCAGCGTGGCGCGGCGGAGGACCAAGGCGCTCTCCAGCGGGTTGTTCCAGGATTCCGGCGTGACAGGCGTGCCGTCCGCATCGAACCATTCGATGTCCCGCAAGCCGGGCATGATGGTCTGGCGACCATAAAGAAAATAGGGCTGGCGGAGTGCCGGATAGCGCCGCCGCAGTGCGGTCAGGCGCGTGACGAAGCGGGTAAGTTCCTGCCCGGCCTGCGAGCCGGCCTGCCGCCAGTCGAGCCAGGAAATTTCGTTGTCGTGGCAATAGGCATTGTTGTTTCCACGCTGGGTTCGGCCGAATTCGTCGCCGGCCAGCAGCATCGGCGTGCCTTCGGCGAAAAATACGCAGGCGAGCATGGCGCGGCAGATCCGTTGGCGCACCGCCGTTATCGCGGGATCATCAGCCGGACCTTCAGCGCCCCAGTTCGCTGACCAGTTCTCGGTCGCCCCGTCGCGATTATCCTCGCCATTGGCCTCGTTGTGCTTTCGTTCGTAGCTGACGACATCGGCCAGCGTGAAGCCGTCATGACAGGCGGCGTAATTGACCGAGGCCCAGGGACGCCGGCCGCCTGCCGCGAACAGATCGGCCGAACCTGCAAGGCGTGCGGCGAAATCCGGTCGCTGACCAGGCTGGGCTTGCCAGAATCGTCTTACGCCGTCGCGAAAACGGTCGTTCCATTCGCTCCAGCCGGGCGGATGGCGCCCGGCCTGATATCCGCCGGGCCCGACATCCCACGGTTCCGCGATCAGCTTCACGCGCGACAGCACCGGATCTTGGCGGACAGCGTCGAAGAAACCGGCACCTGGATCGAAGCCATGTTCTTCCCGTCCGAGGACCGGCGCCAGATCGAAGCGAAAGCCGTCGATGTGGTACGAAGTCACCCAATAGCGCAGCGAGTCCATCACCATCTGCAACACGCGGGGATGGCTGAGGTTGAGCGTATTGCCGCAGCCCGTATCGTTGACGCAGCAGCGCTTGGTATGAGGCAGCAGCCTGTAATAGCTGGCGTTGTCCAGGCCGCGGAAGCACAGGGTCGGTCCGTTTTCATTCCCTTCGGCGGTGTGGTTGTAAACTACGTCGAGGATGACCTCGATCCCCGTTGCATGAAGCCGCCGGATTGCGCCGCGGAGTTCGTTTGCGGTACCATACGCGGCGTGTGGTGCGAAGAAGCCGATAGTGTTGTAGCCCCAGTAATTCTTCAGTCCGCGCTGGAGCAGAAAGCGGTCGTCAGGGAAGGCGTGGATGGGGAGCAGTTCGATGGCAGTGACGCCTAGCCGGCGGAGGTAGTCGATGACGGCGGGATGTCCCAGGGCAGCGTAGCGACCGCGCTGTGCCGCCGGCAGATCGGGGTGCAGGACGGTCAGCCCTTTCACATGGGCTTCGTAGATCACTGTCTCGGACCACGGCGTATCAGGCGGTTTGTCATCGCCCCAGGCGAAACTGTCATTCGCGACGATCGACCTCAGCGCAAAGGGAGCGCTGTCCCGCCGGTCGTATGACATGTCACCGCGCGGCGAATTCGTTCTGAAACCATACAGTGCGTCGGACCAATGCAGCACCGGCGTCAGCACCCGGGCGCATGGGTCGAGCAGAAGCTTATACGGATTGAACCGGTGCCCCTCCGCCGGATGATACGGTCCGTGTGCGCGAAAGCCGTAAACGGTGCCTGGCGCGGCATCGGGCAGGTAGCCGTGCCAGACCTGGTCGGTGCATTCGGGCAGATCGTGGCGCGCAATTTCCCGCCGCCCGCCGGGGTCGAAGACGCATAGCTCGATGCGTTCGGCGTGAGCGGAGAACACCGCGAAGTTGACGCCGAGCCCGTCCCAGCTCGGGCCCAGCGGATACGGCCGGCCAGCTTTCAAGGATTGGGCCGCAGCAGGATGGTGGCGAGCGGCGGCAGCAGGAGCTGCAGGGACTGTTCCTCGTTATGCCACGGCACATGCTCCGCCCCGGCGCCGCCGGCATTGCCCATATCCGATCCACCGTAATAGGCAGAGTCGGTATTCAGTATCTCCCGCCACCAACCCGCTTGCGGCACGCCGATCCGGTATCCCGGCCGCGGAACGGGTGTCATGTTGCAAACCGCCAGCACGGGCGGAACTTCTCCCGCACCGAAGCGCAGCCAGGCAAAGACAGAGTTGGTTGCATCGCCGCCGATTACCCAGCGAAACCCAGCGGGATGCGAATCATATTCATGAAGTGCGTGTTCACGGAAATAGACCTGGTTCAGGTCGCGCACCAGGCGGTGCACGCCGCGATGGGCAGGATGATCGAGCAGTGCCCAGTCAATCTCCCGGTCGTGGCTCCATTCGCGCCATTGCGCGATCTCGCCGCCCATGAACAACAGTTTTTTCCCGGGATGGCTCCACATGAAGCCGAAATATGCACGCAGGTTGGCGAATTTTTGCCAATGGTCGCCCGGCATTTTGTTGATCAGGGAACCCTTCCCGTGGACCACCTCATCATGGCTGAGCGGCAGAACGAAACGTTCGGAGAAAGCGTAGAGGAGCCCGAAGGTGAAGTCGTTGTGGTGCCAGTGGCGATGGATGGAATCATGCTCCATGTAGCGGAGCGTGTCGTGCATCCATCCCATATTCCACTTGTAATCGAATCCCAGGCCGCCTTCGGAGACAGCCCTGGTCACTCCCGGCCATGCGGTCGATTCTTCTGCCAGCGTTATGGCCCCCGGACAACGCTCCGGCACGATCGAGTTCAGGTGGCGAAGGAATCCGATCGATTCCAGATTCTCCCGTCCTCCATAGACGTTGGGGATCCACTCGCCCTCACGCCGGCTGTAATCGCGGTACAGCATTGACGCGACGGCATCGACCCGCAGACCATCAACGTGGAAATGCTCGAGCCAATACAGGCCGCTCGCTATAAGTGTGCCGGCTACTTCGCGACGGCCCAGATTGTAGATGTAGGTGTTCCAGTCCTGGTGGTAGCCCTCGCGCGGGTCCTGGTGCTCGTAAAGTGCCGAGCCATCGAAGCGCGCGAGACCCCACTCGTCGGTGGGGAAGTGCGCCGGCACCCAATCGATGATGACCCCAATTTCCGCGCGGTGGCAGGCGTCCACGAAGCGGGCAAATCCCTCCGGCGGGCCGTAGCGGGCGGACGGGGCAAACAGCCCCAGGGGCTGGTATCCCCATGATCCGCTGAAGGGATGCTCGGCCACGGGCATAAGTTCCACATGGGAAAATCCCATGTCCTGCACATAGGGAACGAGTTTTTCGGCGAGATCGTCCCAGGTCGGAAAGCGCGAAGGATCGCCTGCATCCGGGCGCAGCCATGAACCGGCGTGAACCTCGTAGATGCTGATCGGAGCGTCCACGCGCTGTTTCTCCGCGCGGCCCATCATCCATGCCTCGTCTCGCCATGGGAAGGGGATGCAGTCTGCGATCACGGAGGCGGTCGCAGGCGGCGGCTCCGTCTGACGCGCGCAGGGATCGGCTTTCAGGGGCAACTTTCTTTGGTCGGGTCCCACTATCGCATATTTGTACCGGGCGCCTGCTCCGATGCGGGGGACAAAGAGTTCCCAGATGCCAGCGCCGTGCCGGACACGCATAGGATGCCGCCGCGTGTCCCAGGAGTTGAAGTCTCCCACGACGGATACGGCCCGTGCATTGGGAGCCCAGACGGCAAAGCACACGCCGGCCGTGCCTTCTATCGTCATCGGCCGGGAGCCGAGCGCGAACGGTAAGTCGAAGTGGCGGCCTTCGTTGAACAGGTACAGATCCAGCTCGCCCAGCACCAGCCCGAAGGAGTACGGATCTTCGGTTTCCTGGATGCCGCCGGGCCATTGGATGCGGAGCATGTAGTTGTGGGCATCGCCGGCTCGCGCCGCGAAGAGTCCATGCGGTTCGGCCGGCAGCAGTGATCCGATGAACCGCCCGTCGCGGGACAATATATCAACGCCCGTGGCACCTGGAACGTATGCGCGGATTATCCGGCCCTGCGGTGTGTCGTGGGGACCCAATATGGCGAACGGGTCTGAGCAGTTCGCATTCGCCAATGCAGAGGCGGTGGCCGGATCGAGTTGGGGCGCCTCGAAGAAGATCTGATCAGTCATCAGCTGCGGCCCGCGTTTCCTGCAAAATCAATGTGGAGAGCCGCGCCAGCCCGTGCAGCGGCACGTCGATCCAGCCAGGCCTGTTCGCCGCTTCGTAGGCGATTTCATAAGCGGCCTTCTCGATCAGGAACAATGACAACAGGCTTTGGTCGGTTTGCGGCAGAATATGATGATAGGAGTTGAGGAAAGCGGTGGTCGCGCAGTCCACAAAACCCGAGAGGAACCGGTCCCGCCGATCCGACTGGAGATGCGCATGCGCCTCCAGGCTCTTTCTTCCGGTGACGGCCCCGGCATAGTCCAGCGAGCGGATTACTCCGGCCAGATCGCGCGCCGGGCTTGCTTTTGCCCGACGCTGTTCCAGCGGACGGGCCGGCTCTCCCTCGAAATCGATGATGAATGTATCGTTGCCGGAAACCAGCATCTGGCCGAGATGGAGATCGCCGTGAATCCTGGTCAGGGTCGTGCCCGCACCGCATTGCGCGAAACGATGAGCCGCCTCGATCAGGCCGGTGCGGGAGTCCATCAGCAGGCGCGCATCGTCTGAAGCGGCGCCTTCAAGATCCTGGCGCTTGGCAACTGCCGCCAGCGCAGACTCTATCTGGGCTTCCACCTGCGCGGCCCAGGCTGAAACCGTAGCTGTGCCCGCCGTTTCAGGGGCGAATGCCGGATTTTCGGATGGCTGCGCCAACACCAAATGCATTTCGGCAAGCCGCCGGCCAATCTGAGCAGCCAGTGTTTCGTAGTCGCCGTAGGCGTCCGCGCGGATTTGTGCATCCTCGGATGCCGCCAGATCGGACAGGGCGCGCATCAGCCACTCGAGCGTCCAGTTCCAAGCATCGCCCTGGTTCCGGACGAAAGATTGGGCCACCGCCAAGGTGTGCCGTGTTCCATCGTCATCCAGCCGCGCCATTTCGCCCAGCAAAGCAGGAGTGTTCTCGTATCCATGTTCGGTGAGATAACGCCCCATCTCGGCTTCCGGGTGAGGCCCGCTGATCACTCTGCGGAACAGCTTGAGCATTGCCGCATCCGCGACGATCAGGGAGCTGTTCGACTGTTCGGCCGAGAGCCAGTGTATCTCGGCGTCGTGTGGGATCTGTATATGCTGCATGCGCTCAGTGGGTGCGAACTGGATCTCTCCATTGCCGGAAGGGATGCGGACGGAGTTGGTGAAGCCGGCCATCATTGCCTGGACGAAGTCCGGCAGCGCAAATGCGTCCGTCAGCAGACCGACCCGGTTGACCTTGCGCACCCTTGCCAGTGCGAGCTGGCCAGGCAGCGTGGCAGCCGGTTCATCCTCCCAATAGACCGAAAGCGGCAGAGCCCATTTCTCCTGGCCGGCGTCTGTAACCGTCTCGATTTCGGCAATGACGATCTCCCGATCGGCGGTCGGCAAAGCGGTGATCAGAGCCAGTCGTACTGCGCGCAGCGTCTGATCCTTTGCGGCGAACCATCGCCGTACTGTGAGGTATGCCGGGAGGACCTCGCGCTCCAACATGCCGCGGGACGTCTCCAGCGCATCGGACAGCGAGCGCCGGAGGATCAGGGTCTGATATTCGGGCATAGGTTCTGGTGCGGGCGTGTGCCAAGAAGGCCACTCCGCCTCCCTCGCTAGGAGAAACCAATAGAAACCAAATGGGGGAAGCGTGAGCAGATAGTTGAGCTGACCGATCGGAGGAAAGACTGAGCCGCCGTCGAGTTCGACCGGAAGGCGGCCGGCAAACTCCGAAAGCTCGAGTTCCACCGCTTGAGGCGTGCGCGACAGATTGGCCACGCAGAGCAGGTTTTCTTCCTCGTGTTCTCGAAGATATGCGAGGACTTTACGGTTCTTGGGATAAAGCAGTCGGAAACTGCCGCGTCCGAACGCACGGTGCAGTTTGCGGATGCCCAGCGTGCGCCGCATCCAGTTCAGCAGACTGTGCCTGTCGCGCAGCTGCGCTTCGACGTTTACCAATTCGTAGCCGTAGAGCGGATCCATCACGGGTGGCAGGACCAGCTCTGAAGGATTGGCGCGGGAGAAGCCTCCGTTTCGGTCGGGAGACCACTGCATCGGCGTACGCACGCCGTCACGGTCGCCAAGATGGAAGTTGTCGCCCATCCCGATCTCGTCGCCGTAATAGATCACTGGCGTTCCCGGCATGGAAAACAGCAGATAGTTCATCAGTTCGATCCGGCGGCGGTCACGCTCCAGCAGTGGCGCAAGTCGCCGACGAATGCCGAGATTTATGCGGGCGCGTTTGTCAGCGGCATAGGTTTCCCACAGGTAGTCGCGCTCGGCGTTGGTCACCATCTCGAGCGTGAGTTCATCGTGATTCCGCAGAAAGATGGCCCACTGGCAATTGCCGGGGATCTCCGGCGTCTGACGCAGGATATCGGTGATCGGGAACCTGTCTTCGCGGGCGATCGCCATGTACATCCGGGGCATCAACGGAAAGTGGAATGCCATGTGGCATTCATCGCCGTCCCCGAAATACTCCTTCACGTCCTCCGGCCATTGATTGGCTTCCGCCAGCAGCATTCTTCCCGCGAAGTCGTGATCGAGCGCCGCGCGGATCTGCTTCAGGACGGAATGGGTTTCGGGCAGATTCTCGTTGTTGGTTCCCTCGCGCTCTACGAGGTAGGGCACGGCGTCCAGGCGCAATCCATCCACGCCCAGGCCGAGCCAGTATTTCATCACGGAGAGTACTTCCCGCAGCACACGCGGGTTGTCGAAGTTCAGATCGGGCTGATGGGAGTAGAAACGATGCCAGTAATACGCACCGGCTTCGGCATCCCAGGTCCAGTTTGAACGTTCCGTGTCCAGGAAGATGATCCGAGTGGCAGCGTATCGCTGGTCGGTGTCGGACCAGACGTAGAAATGCCGGTGATGGCTGCCTGGGCGGGCGTTCCGGGCACGCTGAAACCAGGGATGCTGATCGGACGTGTGATTGATGACCAGCTCCGTGATGACCCTCAGGCCTCGCGCATGGGCGGCGGCGATGAGCCGGCGCACATCCGAAAGGGTGCCGTAATCCGGATGAACGCCGCGGTAATCGCTGATGTCGTAGCCATCGTCGAAACGTGGCGAGGGATAAAACGGCAGCAGCCAGATGGCGGTGACGCCCAGATCAGCGATGTAGTCGAGCTTCGAAAGCAAGCCGGGAAAGTCACCTACACCATCATTATTGCTATCAAAATAGGACTTGAGATGCAGTTGATATACGACCGCGTCCTTGTACCAGAGACCGTCGTCGACCGCGGGCTGCGCCGGCGCAAGCGTGAGCGGCTGATTCAGCGGCGCGTTCATGCGGCGCCTCCGGCGGGCGTCAACCGGTAGATCAGGAAGGGCAGAAACTGCGGATCCAGCCGGATATGCTGATGCTTGCCGGTCCATGTCCAGCCATGCTCTGCAACGAGATCATCGACGACAACCGATTCATGATCGGCCAGTCCCCACTGCCACAGGGGAATTTCGATATCAGCCTCCTGCGCATTATGCGGATCGAAGCACACGGCTACCATAATCATGGCACGTGCGCCCGGTGGTCGCTTGCCGAACAGCAGGATGTGATCGTTGAAGGCTGGAAGGAACTGAACATCAAGGTGGGTCTGCAACGCGGGGTTCAGCCGTCTCAGCCGGTTCAGCATGCGTATTTCGGCTGTGATGTTGCCGGGACCATCCCAGTCGCGCACGCGAATCTGGTATTTCTCGGAGTCCAGATACTCCTCACGTCCCGGCAGGGGCGCAGATTCGCAAAGTTCGAAGCCCGAATACATGCCCCACGAACCGGCTAAAGTTGCAGCCAGAGCCGCCCGTATGAGAAAGCCGGCGCGTCCTGAAGTCTGCAGAAAATGTGGATTGATGTCCGGCGTGTTGACGAAGAAATTCGGTCTGAAGAACTCCCGCACGGGCGCCGCATTCAGTTCGGCCAGGTAATCTGCGATCTCCTGCCTGGTGTTGCGCCAGGTGAAGTATGTATAGGACTGGCTGAAACCAAGCTTCGCCAAGCGGTACATCATCTTCGGCCGGGTAAACGCCTCGGCCAGGAAAATCACGTCGGGCCTGCGCGTATGGATGTCTGCAATCAGCCATTCCCAGAATGGAAGCGGCTTAGTGTGCGGGTTGTCCACCCGGAAGATACGGACGTCCTGGTCGATCCAGAATTGCACGACGTCCCGAAGTGCAAGCCAAAGGTCCGGGACGGCGCCATGCGCGTAAAAATCAACATTGACGATATCTTCGTATTTTTTCGGCGGATTTTCGGCGAATCGGACCGAACCGTCCGGCCGCCAGCGGAACCACTGTGGATGTTCGCGAACCCAAGGGTGATCAAGTGAGCACTGGATCGCAAAATCCAGCGCGATCTCCAGCCCATGCTCGCGTCCCGCGGCAACGACCGTGTGAAAATCCTCCAGCGTGCCCAGCGCGGGGTGAATGGCATCGTGGCCGCCTTCCTCGTTGCCGATAGCGTAAGGGCTGCCGAAATCGCTTGGTTCTGCGCGCAGGCTGTTGTTCCGCCCCTTCCGGTTGGTGCGGCCAATCGGATGAATTGGCGGGAAATACAAAACATCGAATCCCAGGTCACGGATACGAGGCATTTCTGCGATCACATCGCGCAGTTTGCCGTGGCGATCGGCGTCACTCGTCGCCGACCGAGGGAACATCTCGTACCAACTTGAGTATGAAGCCTGGGGGCGGTCGGAATCGACAGGCATTGGCTCGGCAAGCTGCATTGCAAACGGCCGATGCCCGGCAGCCTGCACTGCTACGCTTGTGCTCTCCGCCAGCAGCGCCTCCACGCTGCCCTGCTCCGCTGCCATTTCCAGCGTTGCGCGGGTTTCATCCTCCGCGCCCGCAGCGATCATCCGGAGCAGGGCGCTTCCCTCCTGGAGGTCAAGGTTGATGTCCTGCCCTGCCTGATATTTAGCGGCGAGGCCGTGACGGAATGTGCCCCACTCATCCCACCAGGCTTCTATCGTAAAAAGATGCCGGCCGACGCGTTCAGGCGTGAAGGCGCCTTCCCACCGGTCGTTCATCGAAAGCGTCATTTTCTCGCGCCGCCATTCGTTTGCGTCGGCGGCACGCCATAACAGTGCGGCTCCAAGGACCTCGTGGCCGTCCATAACGATGTCGGCCGAAACATTTACCTGCTCGCCCACCAGCCGCTTTGCCGCGAACCGCCCGCCATCGACCGCCGGAGCAACCGATTCGATTGCAAGACGGGGAGCTTCTGCCGCGGCCACAGCCGCCGAAACACCGGCTTTCTGCGGCTGGCTCACCGGCGGCGCACGATGGTAGCGCAGAAGCCGCACCTCGCCGGGCGATAGCGGAGACCGTAGATCGAGTGCGCCGTTCAAGCGGGCTGGGCGGGCAAAAGCGGCGCCCGCCGTCGCCGGCAGCCGGTCCAGCGGGAAGGGGAGTGGCACGGACATGCTGAGCGACGGATTTGCCACGACGGCAATGGCATCGGCCGATTGCCGGACATCGGGTGCATCGGCGCGCAGGATCGCCGTCGCTGAGCCGTCCGGGCCCACGAGCGGGCGCATGTCGCCGTCAACGCAGATCTGGGCAACGGCGTCCACCAGATGGTTCGCTTCACTGACCTCTTGGGTCAGGTCCACCCGCGCTTCCTGGCGCGCCTGTTCGAAGTCATGCGGGCCGGCGCGGACGGGATCGAACGGCCGGCGTGTGGCAAATTCGAAGCCCATCGGCACAAGCATGCCGCTCGCGGTTGCGGCGGCAAGGCGCAACGCCCGGCGGTAGGCGAGCGCGACATCCGCCTGCGAATCCAGCCGCGGGGCAAGACGCTCTTGGAATGATGGTTCCGGCGAGGCGATGGCAGGAGCCACCTGCCGCAGTACCTCCGCCTCCTCAAATAGCCAGCTTGCCCGGGCGTCCCACCACCCGAGCGAAGAGGCGGTCCGGTCGAAGCCGGCCCCAGCGAGTTCGGCCACCGCCTGCCGCGCCGTCCCAATGGTCCAGGCGATGAACAGGGTCTCCGGAGCGGTTGCGCGCACCCGATCAATGATCGTCCGCCAGATTCCGGGCGGTACCCGGCCCGGGTTCAGGCAGCGAAACCCGGAAACGCCTGCTCGCGCCAATCGTGAAAGCCGCTCCGCCCACCATTCGCCAAACTTTGCGGCCTGTTCCTGATCATCGAACTGCGCCTCGGCCGTATCGGGCGGAGGCCGCCGACGGCGCGGATCGGGCGAGTCGCCGACATCGTTACCGTCGGTGAACCACCCCGGCTCGCGTGTACGCAGGACAGCATCGATGGCTACCCTGTCAGGAACCAGGTCCAGTATCAGCCGGAGGTCATGTTCGGCGCAGGTCTGGGCAAGCCGGGCGATCCCGTCATCCGCGGCGCCGGTGAAGCCCAGAGCAGGATGGAGCGAGTCGTGGTCGCCGGTGAGAAAAATATCGCCGGCGGCACCTGGCGCGAACAACGGCGCGGAGCCGACCGAATCGAAGCCCATTGCGCGGCAACGTACCAGGTGACGCGGCCATTCCTGGAGTGGTCCCGCCACGAGCGGGTGCAAGTGGTAGATTTTCGGCGCCGCCATGCCTCGTTCGAACTCCCTCCAGCCTGCAAAATGTGCTCTTGCAGCAAACAGCTTGTGTCACAATCGCCGGAGTCGAAATTCCGGCGGCATGCCGAATCAGCGTCATCACGGCCAGTTCACCCGGATTACCAAGGTTGACTCCCATGAACGATGGGGCGTTACGGATTGCCACCTGGAACATCAACTCGCTACGGCTGCGTTCTCCGCTTCTGAAGAAACTGCAGGCCGCACTCGATCCCGACGTGATCTGCCTTCAGGAAACGAAGGTACCAGACGAATTGTTCCCGGCGGATGTGCCGCAGATGCTGGGATACCCTTATGTCACGTTTCGAGGGATGAAGGGGTATAATGGAGTTGCGGTCCTCTCCCGCCGGCCGATTCAGCCCGTTTTGGCGCCGCCAGACTGGTGCGGCAAGGGGGATTGCCGCCACCTCCCGGTGCTGGTGGATGTGCCGGGTGGCCCTATCGAATTGCACAATTTCTACGTTCCGGCTGGGGGCGACATACCGGACCCCGAGCAGAATCCGAAATTTGCCCACAAGCTGGGGTTCATCGCCGAGACCAGGGACTGGTTCGCCCGGCAGACAAAACTGGCGCGGACGGTACTGGTGGGCGATCTGAACATCGCTCCGTTGGAAACGGACGTCTGGAGCCATCGGCAGTTGCTGAAGGTGGTCAGTCACACGCCGCCGGAGACGGCAGGGCTTACTGAGTGGCAACAGACCGGATTTGTGGACGCGGTCCGGCATTTTGTGCCGCCTGACGAGAAACTGTTCACTTGGTGGTCCTATCGCAACCGGGACTGGCGGGCATCAGACCGCGGGCGGCGACTGGACCATATCTGGGTGACACCGGACCTGACTGCGCGGCTGCACCGCCAACTCGTGCTCAAGGACGCCCGGGACTGGCCGCAGGGATCAGACCATGTGCCGGTCTGTATTGAGCTGCGCTTCTGATAGTCGAGAACTCGAGTGCCTCGACATCACCGGTTAAGAGCGCCTCAAGCGTGAACGGGCAATCCGGAGGCAGGCGCGCCGCTTTCTGGCCGTCCAGTATAAGATGCCGGACCAGCCTTAGAGCTCGCTCGTACTCCCTCTGCAGGTCAATGGCCTGCGCCATAGACGGCGCAAAACGCGATTCAGCCTCAGTCAGGAACGTCACTGTTTCCTCAGGCCAGTGTTGGCGTGCTTCCGCACTTGGCCATGCGGCACGCTTCAGCAGATGGGCCATTGCCTGACGCAGGAAGCTTTGGACAGAGTGCAACTCCGACTTGCCAACGTCCCCGATCTTCGCGATGACGTGGTCCCAATCCACGCCGTTCACCCGCTCGCCGCGGGCAACGCGGCGCAGCAGATCGGCTGCTGCTCCGACCAGAGCAGGATGTCCTGCCAGTACAGCTCCTGTTCTTCTGCCACCGAATTTCAGGCAGGCACCGCAGCTGCCACGCCCTCCGGGTCGAGTCGGTACCCGCCGCCCTCTGTAACCAGGAGCCGGGCGTTTGCCGGGTCGGGTTCGATCTTCTGGCGCAGACGGTAGATGTGCGTCTCTAGGGTATGGGTCGTCACAGCGGCATTGTAGCCCCACACTTCATTAAGTAGGACCTGGCGCGCGACGGCGCGGTCTCCGGCACGGTAGAGAAATTTCAGGATCGCCGCCTCCTTCTCGGTAAGGCGAATGCGGCGATTCTTGATTGGTTCCTGCAGCAGCTTGGCCGACGGCCTGAACGTATAAGGACCGATGGTAAATACCGCGTCCTCACTGTTCTCGAATATCCGGAGCTGGGCGCGCAACCGGGCCAGCAGCTCATTCAGCCGAAACGGTTTAGCGATATAGTCGTTAGCGCCGGAGTCCAACCCTCGAACCACATCGGTCTCGGCATCCGATCCGGTCAGCATGATAACCGGCATCTTATGGCCTTGACGGCGAAGCTTGGAGCAGAAGTCGCGGCCGTCACCATCCGGTAATGAAACGTCCAGGATGACGGCATCAAAGCGCGAATCTTTCCCGGCAAGCTGCTGCTCCGCTTCGGCCAGAGTCGCAGTATTCACGGTGGTGAATTCGCCATCGACCGCTAGCTGCTCGGCCAAAGTGGCGCGAAGGTCGGGGTCGTCATCGACAATGAGGATGGGTCGTTCGGTCGACATTGTTATGTCCCTCGCAAGAGTTGGGTGCGAAATGATTCCGCACCAGATTGGCCCCGGCGGCCGCAGGAAGGCAAGAAGCCGTAACCATATCCATATAAGACGGTTTTGCACATATTTGCATCTCTAGGCCAGCATCTACGAGCCCCGCCCGGGCGGTCGACTCGAAGAGGGGCATCCGGCTTGTGCAACCCATATGAAGCTGATCTCTATCGGCGGCTTCCTTCGGACGCTATGACAGCATCGCGCTGCTGACCCGCACGCAAGCTCAGGCTGAATCGTGACCAAAATAGGCCAAATCGTCTTCGCTTTATCGTGACCGGAGCATGACAGCGACCCCGCGCTCCAAGCCGCCAATCGTCCGCGCAGAACCCGGAGTTGTGCCGGCGGCGCGCCTTCGTGCCGTCCAACGTGCAGCATCGGAATTGCGCCGGGGAAATCCGGCCCTGATATGCGGCGAGGAGAAGCTGGCGATGCTTGCGGTCGAAACCGCTGATATTATCGGATTTCAGGAACTGGCCTCAGTGAGTTCAGAGGCGCCGATTCTTATACTCTCGCCGGTACGGGCGGCGGCATTTCTGGGCCGCCCGGCGAGCGGCGCTGATGAACCTGTGGCAGTCCGCCTTCCGCCGGACCTGCTGCGTCCCGACCTGATGCGCGAGGTTGCCGACCCTTCGGCCGATCAAACGATTGTGAAAGAAGCCGAAACGGTTCCTGCGCCCGGTACCGCAGTTGCCGCACTTCGGTTGCTGAAGTTGGCGCGTCTGTTGCCGGCGGGGTTGGCGGTCCGGTTTCCGGCCGATTCGGCGCAGCTCGCGGAACAGCTGGGATTGACCGGGGTGTCCGCCAAGGATGTCATGGCCTATCGCAGCATCGCCGCGGGCACTCTGCGCCGGGTGGCCGAGGCGGCAGTCCCTTTGGAAGGCGCCGAAGACTGCCGGGTCGTGGCCTTCCGCACGACTGACGGGGCTGTCGAGCATCTTGCGATCGTTGTTGGCAAACCCGAAGAACGCGAGGCGCCCCTGGTGCGCCTTCATTCCGAATGCTTCACCGGCGATCTGCTCGGGAGCCTGCGGTGCGACTGCGGCATGCAGCTTCGCGGCGCGATCCGCCGCATGGCGGAGGAAGGAGCCGGGGTGGTGTTGTATCTGGCGCAGGAGGGCAGGGGGATTGGACTCCCCAACAAGCTGAGGGCTTACGCCTTGCAGGATCGCGGTCTCGATACGCTGGACGCCAACCGGGCCCTGGGCTGGGAGCCGGATGAGCGGAGCTTCCAGTCCTCGGCCGCCATGCTGGTCGAGCTTGGGATTAACCGCATCCGGTTGCTGACCAACAATCCTGATAAGGTCGCCGCGGTGCGTGCCTGGGGCGTCGAGGTTGTCGCCCGCGAGCCGCATGCGTTTCCCCCGAATGGGGTGAACGACAGCTATCTGGCAACCAAGGCCCGGCGGTTCGGGCATCTGCTGGAGTAAACATTTGCGCGCCACTGTTTATCCGGATGGACGGCTGGTCGTTGGCGCGCGGACATTCCGCGCGGTGGTGGGCCGTGGCGGCGTGCGGCGCGACAAGCGGGAGGGTGATGGTGCGACGCCGGTGGGCTTGCTGCCGCTGCGCCGCGTGCTCTACCGGGCTGACCGGCTTCCGCCGCCCATGTGCTCTGTGCCTGTTGAGCCGGTCGCGCCGGATGACGGGTGGTGCGACGATCCGAACGATACTGCCTATAACCGGCTGGTTCGCCTGCCATACGAAGCGAGCCATGAGGAGCTTTGGCGGCAGGACGATTTATACGACGTGATCGGCGTGCTGGGATGGAATGATTCACCTGTTCAGCGCGGGCGGGGTTCGGCGATCTTTCTGCATGTGGCGCGGAGGGATTACGGTCCGACGGAGGGCTGCATCGCTCTGGCCCGGACGGATTTGCTTAGCGTGCTTGCCGTGGGGCTGACCGAGCTGGAAGTGTCTCCCGGTCATTCCTGATCTACTGTCCCAGGGCGCCGTCCTTTTGCCGAAAACCTTCGTCAAGGACGCCGCGCCCGCCACCGTGCCCAAACGAACCGCGCTACGAACAGCGCCGCGACCACCCCGATAATGTAATCGGCATAATGAAACGCCTCCTGTAAGCGCGGATCGCTTCCCCACTTGTCGCCGAGAAGCATTCCGACATACGCGAGCAGGAGACACCACGGCCAGGAGCCGATAAACGTATAAAGGTGGAATCGTAGCCGGTGCATCCCCGACATGCCCGCCGGGAATGCGATGAATGTCCTTACCACCGGCAGCATGCGCGCAATGAGCACCGCGATATTGCCGAATCGGCGGAAGAAGCGGTCCGCCTGCTCCAGATCCTCGCCTGTAATAAGCAGGTATTTCCCCCAACGCTCTACAGTCGGCCGGCCGCCATACCGCCCGACCTCATAGGCGATCTCGGAGCCGATATTGCATCCGATCGCACCCACTGATGCCACGAGGAAAAGGTTCATCCGGCCAAGGAAAACGAGATAGCCGGCGAAGGGCAGGATGATCTCCGAGGGCAACGGGACGCAGGCCGATTCGATCGCCATCAACCCGGCAAGGCCCGCGTAGCCCGCACGCGACAGGACAGAAATGATCGCCTGGGCCAGGAACCCCGAGACGCTGCCGTGCATCTCTATGGGCCGGTCTTCCCAGCCGGAACGGGAGTTTGCGACGCCACGAGATGCAGGCGAATGGTTGTGCCCCGGCCCGGTTGACTTTCGATGGTTGCGGTTCCCCCCGACTGCGTCGCAAACGCATAGATCTGCGCCAGGCCGAGACCGGTCCCTCCGCCGTGCTGCTTCGTTGTGAAGAACGGCTCGAAAGCGCGCTCGGCTACTTCGAGTGCCATTCCGCTACCCGTGTCGGACAAAGCGAGTTCAACCATTGGCGGCTCGCCGTTGGTGTTCCGGGCCGAGATACGGAAAATTCCGCCTTGCTTCATGGCGTCCCGGGCGTTAACGGCCGCGTTCAGGATCGCAAGCTCGAATTGGTCTGCATCCGCCTGCACCGGCCAGAGATTCTCCGCGAAATCCATCTCGACCCGAACCTGATCTCCCACAGAGCGGTCGATCATCTCCCCGATCTCTGCCACACGCTGCGCAATATCGAACACTTCTGACTTCAGTGCAGTTGTCCGTGAGAACGTCAGCAGGTCGCGCGCCAGCTTGGCGCCGCGGCCGACTGCCTCACGAGCCAGGCCCAGGCGCGCTTTCATCCGCTCGGCGTCGGAGCGCAGAGCGAGTTCAAGGCTGCCTCCGATGGCGGTCAAGACGTTGTTGAAGTCGTGGGCGATGCCGCTGGTAAGCTCGCCGATGACCTTCATCTTCTCGGCATGGCGCAGGATGGATTCGGCGCGTTGGCGCTCCGCCGTTTCCTGCCTGAGCTGCTGATAGGCGCGTTCCAGCTCTTGGGTCCGCTCCGCGACGCGCTGTTCCAGGGTGGCATTGAGTTCCTGCAGGGCCGCCTCTGCCTGTTTCCGGGCCTCGATATCCTCGACCACGCTGATGAAGTAGAGCGGCTCGTTAGCCTCATTGCGCATCAATGATACTGTGAGATTGATCCAGACAGGGGCGCCATGCTTGCGAACGTAGCGCTTTTCCATCGAATAGGTGGAGATCGCCCCATCAAGCAGCGCTGTGGCCTGGGCGACATCGGCGGCAAGGTCATCAGGGTGCGTAATCGACTGATAATTCAGCTTTAGCAGTTCCTGGCGGGTGTAGCCGGTGATCTCGCAAAGCCGATCGTTCACGCGCAGCCAGCGTCCATCGGGCGCCACATGCGCCATGCCGACGGCGGCCTGCTCGAAGGTGCCGCGAAAACGACCTTCGCTGCCCGCCAGATGATGTTCCGCCGCGTGGCGTTCGATCGCGACCCCCGGCAGATTGGCCACTCCTTGCAAAAATGCAATGTCGTGTGGGGTGAATCGGCCCTCGTCGGGACTGTCGGCTTCGAGTACCCCGAACGGCGAATTTCCCTCGGGAATCAGAACGTTGATCGCGCGTCTGACGCCATGTTCGGCGAGCAGGCGGGGCGTGCGGAAGCGGCTTTCGCCGGTTAGGTGATTCGAGATGACGGCCTGACCGGTGTTCAGCGCAAATCCGGCAGGGGAGTCGTTGTCAGCCCCGATTGTCGCGTGTCCCACGACGCCGGGTCTCCAGCCGATGCCGGCCCTGACCAGCAGGCGGGGCTCGGTGCCCCCGGTCAGTTCCAGTATTTTGCAAAGCGAGACTTGCAGGCCTTCGGCGCTGACGCGCACAGCCTCTTCGAGGATTGAATCCAAGTGGTCGCGGCGGCTGGATATGCGCAGCCCGAAAGCTGCGAGCAGCTCCTGCTGGCGAAGCCTGTAGGCCAGTTCTTCCGCGGTATTGGTCGTTTCTTTCGTAGACAGAACAATCGTCCTGGGATTACCCTGGCTTACGTTTGCCGAGACCTCGTACCGGGCACCCTTATTATCGTCAAGCGTCAGCCGGCCAGGGTGCGCTTTGCGACGCTGGCGAGGTAGGTGGCGGCCGCCGGCAGGATTGCGTCGTTGAAATCGTAGCCGGCATTGTGCAGGCCGGCCGTGTCGCCGTTGCCGATCCAGACGAAGGACCCCGGTTTTTCGACCAGATACCAAGAGAAATCCTCACCGGTCATCGCCGGCGGGAGGTCCCGTCGCACCTGCAGACTCGCCTCGGTAGCGGCTCGTGCCGAGAGGTCCGCGTCCTCCTTGCGATTATGGGTGATCGTGTTGCCGTGCCGGAGCATCACGTCGATCTGGACCCCAAAAGTCTGTGCAATTCCGGCCGCGATGCGCCGCATGGCAGCGTCGGCGGCATCGCGGACCTCAGGCCGCAGGCTGCGCATGGTGCCGCGCATTACGGCTTCATCAGGGATTTGGTTGGCGGCAGAGCCGGCCTCCATCGTGCAGATCGACAACACGGCCGAGTCCATAGGGTCAGTCTCCCGCGACACCACGGTCTGAACCGCCAGCAGAAGGTGGGCGGCTGCGATCATCGGATCGCGCGACAGGTGAGGCTGGGCGGCGTGGCCGGACCGGCCTTTGATGCGGAACTCGACGCGGCCGCCGGCCGCCATGACCGGTCCCTCGTGTACCGCCACGGTGCCGGCGGGGAGTCCGGGCCAGTTGTGGTAACCGAAGATGCGCTCCATCGGAAACCGCTGGAACAGCCCGTCGGCAATCATGGATTTGGCGCCCCCACCGCCCTCTTCGGCCGGCTGAAAAACCAGATGCACTGTGCCGGTCCATGTCTCGTCGCGCGACAGCAGGGCGGCGGCGCCGAGAAGGGAGGCCGTATGCCCGTCATGGCCGCAGGCATGCATCACCCCGGGATTGCGGGAAGCGTAGGGGAGCTCCGTCGTCTCGGTGATCGGCAGGGCATCCATGTCGGCCCGGAGGCCGACGCTGCGGTTGGAACCCTCGTCACGGCTCAGTGTCGCCACGACCCCGTGGCCGCCGACGCCTGGCGTGAAAGCAATGCCCAGCTCCGAGAGCCTTTCGCAGACGAAGGCCGCGGTGTTGGCCTCATGCAGCGTCAGATCCGGGTTGGCGTGGAGATGGCGCCGCCAGGCGGTCAGCGTTTCGGCAAGCTTTGGGTCCATAAGTGCTTTCATCTCAGGCCGGGTCGGGACCGACCCGCACCAGCAGTTTGCCGAAATTTCGTCCGCCGAGGATGCCCGCCAGAGCGTCAGGGGCATTTTCGAGCCCCTCCGCCACATCTTCCCGATACCGCAGGCTGCCGTCCAGGATCCAAGGCTTTGCCAGGGCGCGCCATTCGGCGAAACGCTCGGGCTTGTCGGAGACGATCATGCCCTGGATCAGCACTCGCTTGCCGACGATGAATCCAAGATTTGGGCCGGGCGGCGGTTCCGTGTCGTTGTCACTGGGACACCATGCCACACATTATTACGCGAGAGAACGGGTTGAGCAACGCAAATGCGGCCTGCTGGACCCGCCCGCCGACGTTTTCGAAATATACGTCGATGCCCTTGGGGCAGGCGGCCTGAAGCTCGGCCTGAAGATCCACGCTGCGGTGATCCACGCAGTCGTCGAAGCCCAATTCCTCCTGCACGAACAGGCACTTGTCGGCTCCTCCGGCGACGCCGATGACGCGCGCGCCGGCGCGTTTCGCGAGCTGGCCGGCGACTGAACCCACCGCGCCGGAGGCAGCCGAGATCACAACGGTTTCGCCGGGTCTCGGCCGGCCGATATCGGTCATCCCGGAATAGGCGGTGGTCCCAGGCATGCCGAGCACACCCAGATAGGTGGACAGCGGCGGCCCATCCCGATCGACCTTCGTCAGGCGCTCACCTTGGGTGATCGAGTAAGTCTCCCAGCCGCGGGAGCCGACAACGATGTCGCCCGCGGCAAAGCCCGCGTGTTTCGAGGCCACGACTTCGCCAACGGTTTCGCCCGTCATGACGTCGCCGATCTGGACGGGCGGTGCATATGATGGCCGGTCCCAGAGCCGCCCGCGCATGTAAGGGTCGATCGAGAGCCAGATGGTGCGGGTGAGAACCTCACCCGACCTCGGCTCCGGGATGGGCCCCTCGCGCAACTCGAAATCGGCCCTCTTTGGAGAGGCCATGGGGCGTCTGCGCAGGTGGATTGAACGCCTTGTGCTGGGCATTCAGGCGGCCTCGGCGCGGAGGACCAGCCGTCCGGTCACCTTGCCCGCCCGCAGGCGCATCAGAGCGTCGTTGGCCTGGGACTGCGGGACGGTTGAGACGGGAAGCGGGGACAGAGAGCCCTCCTGGGCCAGGCGCACCAGTTCCCGAAGCTCCTTCGGGTTGCCGACATAGCTGCCCTGGACGGTCAGGGCGCGGATCGCCATCAGCGGCAGGGAAAGCATGAGCTCGCCGCCGAACAACCCGACCTGGACGAGCTTGCCGCCTTTGCGCAGGGCGTCGAAGGCGAAGCGAGCGGTCTGGGTGCCGTTTACGAGATCAATGACCGCGAGGACCGGGCCTCCCGCGGCGGCGATGATGCGCCTGGCGACATCGGCACCGTTGCCGTCCACGACCTGGGTTGCGCCTTCGTTCAGGGCGGCCTGTCGCTTCTCTTCGCTGATGTCCACCACGACGATGTTGCCGTGCTTCAGGGCCTTGAGCACGGCGATGGCGTTCAGACCCAGGCCGCCGGCTCCGACGACGACGACCGGCTCGTCCGGCGGGAGGGGCATGACCTTGCGGATGGCGGAATAAACGGTGACGCCGGAGCAGGCGTAGGTGGCGGCAACGGCGGGGTTGAGATTGCCGAGGTCGATGAGGTGGCGGGGGTGCGGCGCTACCACATGGGTGCCATAGCCGCCGTTCTGGTAAACGCCCAGGCTCCTCGGCGTCAGGCACATATTGTCCTGCTCTGAAGTGCAGGCGGCGCAAGTGCCGCAGCCGACCCAGGGGAAGACGATACGCAGGTCGCCGATTTTCACGCCGGTGGCTTCGGGGCCGAGCCTGGCCACCCGGCCGACGATCTCGTGACCCATGGCGAGGGGCAGGACTACGCCGCGATCCTTGAGCGACATCTTCTGGCCGCCGCCGATATCGTAATATCCCTCCCAGATGTGCAGGTCGGAGTGGCAGACCCCGCAATGGGTGACCTGCAGCAGCACTTCAGTGCCCTTGGGTTCGGGGGTTGGGAGTTCGATTTCCTTCAGCGGCTGTCCGTTCTCGACCACTGCCCAGGCGCGCATCGTCCCCTCCGTTCCGGCTTTCCGATGCTTCGGTGTAGCACGAGGGGGCGAGATGTCGTCAGGCCCCCGCATCTGGGTCTGATCCGAAGGGGGGTGTCCGGGTTTCCGATGGACGAGGGATGTCAGGGTTTCAAAGCGTCTTCCAGCTCGACGGTCCGGCCCCGCGTCATGTCCAGCATGCAATCGGCTCCCGCAATCTCCCGGATTGTGCCTTCCTGCGCGTCATACCAGCCGCAATTTGCCGACCGGAACGCGAGCCAGGCCCGCTCCGCCCGGATCAGCGCCTCTTTTCGGGCCGCGCTTTCCGAGGCTTTGAGCGCCGCCTGATAAGCCGCGTTCAGCCGCTTGTCCCATTGCGCCGTCACCCCGTCCAGGCAATCCATGATGGCGACGGTCGTGTCCTTCTGGTGGCAGGCATCGGCAGCCGGATCGTCCGCCGCTTTCCCGGCTCCCTGCAAGGCGAGCCAGATCAGGGCGGCGGCGACTCCGGGCCGGAACATCAGAGCGGTCTTCATGGCACTGGCCCGCATGTCAGTATCGGCACATGGCACCGCGCAACTCCACTGTCGATCCCGCTCTATTGCTTCTCTCCCTGCAGTTCCAGGGCCCGGGCATAGACCTGCTTGCGTGGCAGGCCGGTGGCGGCGGCGACCAGAGCGGCGGCGTCGCGCAGGCTGTTGCCCTGCATTGCCAGGCGGAGCCGTTCGTCCAGGTCGTGCGGGGCCTCTGAGCCGGCGGGGGGTGGGGCGAGGACGATGGTGATCTCGCCGCGGGCCGGCTCGGCGGCATAGTGGACCGCCAGGTCGCTCAGATCCGCACGACGGATTTCTTCGAAGCGCTTGGTCAGCTCGCGGGCCACGGCTGCGGGGCGGGTGCCGAACGCGGCGGCCATGTCGCGAAGGGTGTCGGCCAGGCGATGGGGCGCCTCGTACCAGATCAGGCTGGCTGCCAGGCCGGCCTGCTCGGCTGCCCGGAGGCGGGCAAAGGCGGCGAGGCGGGCGGCTTGCCGGGGCGGCGGAAAACCGAGGCACAGAAAGGGCAGGGGGGGCAGGCCGGACAGGATAAGCGCCGTGAGGGCGGCGTTCGGCCCTGGCACGGCCGTGACAGGAAGGCCGGCCTCGATGGCGGCCCTGACGAGCCGATAGCCGGGATCGGACAGGACCGGCGTGCCGGCGTCGGAGACAAGTGCCACGCGCTTTCCGGCCTGCAGGGCACCAAGGATGGCGGGAAGCCGCTGCTCTTCGTTGTGATCATGCAGCGATTCCGTTCGTGCCCGGAGGCCGCTGGCGGTCAGCAGGTGGCCGGTGTGACGGGTGTCCTCGCACAGCACGAGGTCGGCGCCGGCCAGTTCATCACGGGCGCGTGGCGAGAGGTCTGCGAGGTTGCCGATCGGCGTCGAAACCAGCACAAGGGCGGCACGGTCCGGTCCCGGTCCAGGAGGTGCCGCGCATGCGTCGTCGGACATTCATGCTCCTTGCTGGCTCGATCGGCTCCTCTGCCGCACTGACGGCCTGCACGACCGCTTATGCCCCAGCGGGAGGCGGATACTACCCCGGAGCGCCTGGGCGGCTTCCGGCTGGAGTGGCCCCGGGCGGCGCATCGGGGAGCGCCGCCATCCTGTTGCCGCTGACCGGATCGCGGGCGGGGATTGCCCAGAGCATGCTGCAGGCAGCGCAACTTGCGATGGCGGCACCTGGCTCGCCGAGCCTGGTTCAGCAGGATACGGGCGGCACCCCGGAGGGGGCGGCATCGGCCGGGAAAGCTGCGATCGCGGGGGGTTCCCGGATCATTCTGGGGCCGCTCACGGCGCCGGAAGTTGCCGCTGTGGCGCCGATCGCGCGACAGGCGCAGATGCCGGTCCTGGCCTTCTCGAACGATCTGGCGACAGCACAGCCGGGCGTCTGGCCCCTGGGCATCGCGCCGGCGGAGCAGGTACGGCGGCTGGTGCAGGCGGGGCAGCAGGGGGGGCGGACGAGGTTTGCGGCTCTGCTGCCGGACAATGATTTCGGGCATGCGATGGCGGATGCGCTGAGCCAGGCGACCTCGGCGGTGGGGATGGCGCCGCCCAATGTGCAGTTCCACTCCCCGGGCATGGGGTCGATCAATCACGCGGCGCGGGTTCTTTCGGACTATGATGCGCGCTGGGGTCCGATCCAGCAGCAGATTCGGGAGGCGCGGGCGGAGGGGACGTCGGAGGGGCGGCGAAAGGCCGAGCAACTGGCGAAATCCTCGCTGCCGCCGCCGCCCTTCGATGCGCTGCTTCTGGCGGACACGGGCGAGGCGCTGACCGAGCTGGCCGCCGTTCTGCCTTACTACTTCGTGTATCAGCCGGCGGTGCAGTTCATGGGGCCGTCGCTCTGGGCCGACCCGGCGAGCAACTCGCGGCAAATGCGCGGGGCCTGGTTTGCCGGGCCCGATCCGGCTTCACGGCAGCCCTTTGTCGAGGCGTTCAGCGGGAAATATGGCTCGGCTCCGCCGGCGATCGCCGATGTTGCCTATGACGCCGCGGCGATTGCCCGGGTGACGGCGTCTTCGGGATACTCCATCCAGGCGTTGACGAACCCCTCGGGGTTCACCGGGGCGGATGGGGTGGTCGTTCTGCTGCCCAACGGGCAGGTCCGGCGGGGGCTGGCGGTGTTCAAGGTTGAACCGGGCGGGGCACAGGTGGTGGAGCCGGCGCCTGCCTCGGTTGGCGCCTGAGTGCGGTTGGTAACGCGGACGGAATGAGAGATTAACGTTGTACCAAACGGCGTTTTGGCGGGGTGCGTTTGGTACCGAACCCCGTTTTGGGAACGCGCGTTTGGTACCAAACCCCGGTTTGGGTGGGGATGTTTTGTACCAAACCCGGTTTTTGGCCCGGCTGATTGGTACCGAATGCGAGGTGGCGCCGAATGGTTAACGGCTGACATCGCGGGGCGCATGGCCGATATGGAACGGGCGGGGGTGGTTGCAAGGCTTGTTGAGGCGGCCGGGCTGCTGCCGGAGGCGGTGGGGCTAAGGGGTGAGAGTTTCGCGCGCGAAGCCATTTCGACAGGAGCCTGCGCGGGGCATGAGACGAGGCGCGGCAGCGAGGCCGATGACGGACGCGGCCGCTCGCGGCAATGGAGCAGGTTTATTGTTAGTAAAATGGATAATAGTAGGAAAGTTTCTGGCGGGATAGCTGCTCGCGCGTCTCAGATAAAACCAGGATGGAGGCAGTGGTGAGTGGCCTGCGGCGGCGGTTGATTTTGAAACTAAATAGGGTGCCAGATCGCCACTACGAAGATGGCCGGCTCGGCGGCCCGGCCATGACGAGGAGGATCAGCCCGGTAATGACGGAAGGGGGGCGACTTCTGCTGGCCTCCCGTACACGCTCGTGAAGGCTGCTGCATCGAATGCTGTCGCTGCGATATCAGTAACGACACGGCCGTTTGCCAGGCCAACAATGCGATCAGAGTAGGCGAGGGCGAGGTCGGTCTGATGCAGGCTGCAGACCACCGCGACGCCCTCCCTCCTGCAAATATCGCGCAGAAGGTCGAGCACGTCCCTGCTCGTCTGCGGATCGAGGCTTGCGACAGGTTCGTCAGCCAGGATGACGCCGGGACGCTGCGCGATGGCGCGGGCGATCGCTACTCGCTGCTGTTGGCCGCCCGATAAGCTATCGGCCCGCCGTGCCGCGTAATCGAGCATGCCAACGCGATCCAGACACTCGAGCGCCCAGAATTTATCCTCCCGCGAGAAGCGTCCTGTCATCCCGCGCAACGCCGACACATGGCCGAGGCGCCCAGCGAGGACATTGCCCAGAGCGGAGCGCCGGCCAATGAGATTGAACTGTTGGAAAACGACCGCGATATCACACCGCTGCCAGCGTCGCAGATCCCTTGTATCGGCACCAAGGACATGAATGCGCCCCTCGGACGGGGCGATAAGGCCGGCGATGCAGCGGAACAGTGTTGTCTTGCCGGCCCCGCTGGGCCCCAGCACCGCGACGAACTCAGCCGGGCGCACCCGAAAGCTCACTCCGCTGATTGCCGGCGCGCCGCCGAATGACTTCCCGACAGCCTCGACTTCAAGGCTCACCAAACTCGCTTTGGGCAAGGCCGCCCGACGGCTCATGCAAGCTTCGCTCGCAGCCAGCTGCTCACGAGATCAAGCACGGTCACGACGATCAGGATTACGGCTATGATCGTAAACAGGCGCGGAAAATCCAAAAGATCCATGCTGTTCCTGAGCTCCTGGCCGATGCCGCCGGCTCCGACGACCCCGAGCACCGTGGACGCCCGCACATTGAACTCCCACCAGAACAACGTGGTGGAAAGCACAATGGGCGCAATATCAGGCAGCAACGCATAGGCGATAGCGGTGAGCCGCCCCGCGCCCGTCGTCTCAACGGCCTGCAGAGGTGCGAGATGAAGTGTCTCGATCTGATCGGCGATCAGCTTTGCGGCGCTGCCCCAGGTGTGCAGGCCAATACCGAGCATGCCAGCGAAGGGACCCAGTCCGACGGCGGCGACAAACAGCAGGGCAAAGACGAACGAGTTGATACCGCGCAACATGTTCAGGAACCACCGCACGGGATAATAGAGCAATGGCAGCGGCGTGATATTGCGGCTCGCCAGCACCGCTGTCGGAAGCGCCAGGAGGGTTGCGAGCGTTGTGCCAAGTGCGGCCATCGCAATCGTTTCGGCTGTCCGCTGCAAGATGAGTGGGAGATCGTCGAGCTTTGGCGGCCATGCCTCGGCCAGCCAGTGTGCCAACCGCGGCAGACCTTGAACCAGCCTGAGCATGTCCACCTGAGCGAGCCGCCAACATGCCACATAGAAGGCCACGATCAGCAGCGTTGCCGCACACATCTTAGCTTGCCGCCAGCTTCCACCACGCTGGCGTCGTTCGATGAGCATCAGCGTTTGCGCAACCGGCCGGCCGGAGGTCATCGCGCTTTCCCTGCGCCGGCTACGTCCTGGATTTGATCTTGCCCACGGCAAGCCCAGCCTTTTCGATTGGCGTGTAGAACGCGTGGTTCGAGGCGATGAAACCCGTATAGTGAGGCGGCAGCAGCACTTTCGCCTGGTCTGGCGTGATGGCGGTAAGGAGCGCGACGATGTGCTGCGCGAGGTCGGTTGAGGCTCCCTGCGGCACCACGATCGCGTCGTTGGGCAGCGGCTCGGAAGTCCACACGATCTTGTTGGCGTCGGGCCTGACCTTGCCGCTCTCGATCATCGCGGTACGGTTGCGATCGAAATCGGTCGCCAGATCGATCTGTCCGCTCGAGACTGCGATTTCGTTCGCCGCATGTGTCGAGCCTTCATGGTATGCCCAGAAGGTTCTTGGGTCGAGCTTCCAGACTTCCTTCGCATAATAGGTTGGAATGAGCCAGCCCGAGGTCGAGCCGACATCGGCGAACGACATCGTCATGCCCTTGGTGTCGTCTGGAAACTTAGCAAAGTTCAGGTTGGGCCTGGCGATAATGATGGCGAGATAGGTCGGCTTTTCATCGGTACTTGACGGTCGCGATCGCGGTGCAGTTCGTATGATTGTTGGCGATGATGTAGCCCCATGGGCCCATCCAGGCGAGATCAAGCTGGCCGGATCCCATCGCGACGGCCATGCCCGCCCAATCCGTCGTTGAGACCAGGGAGTATTCGACACCGAGCTGCTTCGCGAGATGATCGAAGATGGGTGTATAGGCCTTGATCGTGTCAGTCGGGCTCGGCAGCAGCGGCCCGACGCCGAAGCGCAGCCTGGTTGTCTGCGCCCGCCCAGGCCGCAGTCCGATGCCGGTGGCTGCGCTGGCCGTGGCTGCCAGGAGCGTGCGTTTGGTAAGCATGCGTTTGGTAAGCGTGCGTTTGGTAAGAAGTCATGACCAATTCCATTGAATGACGGGTTGCGGATAGAGACGCGCGCACAGCCGGATCGAGAATCCGCGAAGGTTGTCGGCGCTTTATTTTCCCGATGGACGCGCGGTTAACCGAATGTAAGGCTACGGCGCAAAGGTACATCGCTTTTAAACGAGCGATCAATCAGCCCTCCGCTGCTGAGGTAGCAATCTGGCAAGACATTGGTCCGCTACGACGACTGGTTTTTATTCGCCGATCACGAGGAGGAGCAGGGGTGGCCAACTTGTCTCGTCTGCAAGTTCGTGGCTGTTTGAGGGCAGGCGGCTGTCATAAGCTTTGCATTACCAGAGCAGTTTCAGGCCGACTGTATCAGCCTGAAACGCTCTAACTCATGGTTTTATACCAGTTGCCGTTAAGGTGGACCCATCGTCGCCGCGGGTTTGGATTCCCGCTTTCGCGGGAATGACGGGAGGGCGTGACTCTTCGGCGGCTGGTATTAGTCCGCCACCGGAACACCGGCCTGCCGTGGATGAAACCTGAGCCGCAGCGGCGAGCGGCTGGCCTGGATCGCCACGGCGCTTTGCGCCTCGCGATGACGGCACGGACCCTCGGTCTCCGTCGAGCCGGTTTCTGTTTAGTTCGCCACCGGCTTCGCCGACCCGCCGTGGATGAAACCTGAGCCGCAGCGAGTAGCGAAGCGCGCATGCTTCGTCGCGTGAATCGGATACTCAGATAACAGGCGACGTATCGACTTTCAGAGAAAGTCGATACTAGAAGTTCACCCCATGCGCCGGCGCAGTATCGCCAGGCTCAGAAGCCCCGCGCTCAATAGCGCCAGGCCGGCTGGTTCGTCGGCGGGCACGGCGCCGGTAACCGAGAAGGCGGCGTTAAACGCGGGTGGCGCGCCGACGATGTCCGTGGCGATCCGCATCCAGTCCGGCTCCAGGAACTTGTCGCGCGTCCAGCTTTGCAGATCCGGCGTGAAGGGCGGAGTGGTCGGCTTCGGTGCGGACAGCCACAGGAAGTTGTTGTCGTCATTCAACTCGACTTGCGGCACGAAAAAGTAGTGATCGGCCGGCAGTGTGATCAGCTTGCTGAAATCGACGCTGAACTGTACTTCTTCACCCGTTACCGCACCATCGCCGCCGGTCGCCAGGTGGATTCCCCCCGGCTGCACGCTGTTCAGAGCGGTAAATGAGGACGACAGCACCGACGTCGTGAAGGTCAGTTCGCCGCCGAGGCTGTCCCGCGATCGAAATGCGACATCCGATGGCGAGTTGACCCGCGTCGGAACCTGCGGTGTCGAAAAGTCAGGTGGACCGCTGGTACGGCCGACAGCGGAGTTTTTCGGGAAAACGCGATAGATCTCGACCACAACGTCCTTCACGGTGCTACCGGCAGGGATCAGTCCGGTGAACGTGGCGTTGGTCAGGCTGGTGGCTGCAGGCAGGATAAAATCGTCAGCGGATTCGATCTCGAATGCCCCGACATCCGGGCGAGACGCACTCGCCATCAGGTGATCGGGGCTGCCGGTGCTGAAGAAAAAGAAAGGCGCTGCTCCCGCCGGACCTGCCCCCGCTAAGCCCAGTCCCAGGATCGCCGCTGAAGCGGCCATATTGGGCGCTTTCATCGCTCCTCCTACATTCTTTATCCATCTGTCTATTATCAAATCCGGCTCCCTACGCGAAAATCACGTTCCGTTCATCTTCTACTTGCGTTCGGGCTGCAGATGGGTCTCGTTGAGTTGTGCCGGCCCGCGCCCGGCGGCCGGTTTATCACTCGTCCTGTGCGGAAAATCCGGGCCGGGACGGCATGCGATCCGGGGCATGCGATCCGGGGCATGCGATCCGGGTGAGCGCCGCTTCGCTACTCTTCCGCCTTGAACGCCATGGCTGCGCCGTTCATGCAGTAGCGCTGACCCGTCGGCTGCGGCCCGTCGGGAAAAACATGCCCCAGATGACCGCCACATTTCGCGCAATGCACCTCGGTGCGGGTGGTAAAAAAGCTGCGGTCCTCCGAGGTGCCCACCGCCTCCGGCAATGGCTCGTAAAAGCTCGGCCAACCGGTGCCGCTCTCGAACTTCGTCTTGGCGGAGAACAGCGGCGCCCCACACCCGGCGCAGATGAACGTGCCGGGCCGCTTTTCCCGGTTCAACGGACTGGTGCCGGAACGCTCCGTGCCATGCTCGCGCAACACCCGGAACTGCTCCGGATTAAGCAGCTTGCGCCATTCCTCATCGGAATGGTGAACAGGGTAATCGGTGGTGTCCGCGGCATGGCCGCCGCCG